>FOLJ01000021.1 GCA_900112325.1 Micromonospora sediminimaris | reverse complement strand
GGAGTCGAAGTTGGAGAACCTGGGTCACCTGGGTGACCGCAACGACCACGACTCGCAGGGCCTGTTCCAGCAGCGCCCGTCGTCGGGTTGGGGCACGGTGGAGCAGATCACCGACCCTGAGTACTCGACCCTGGCGTTCCTGAAGGGCCTGAAGCAGGTCGACGGCTGGCAGGACATGCCCCTCACCCAGGCCGCGCAGACCGTGCAGGTGTCGGCCTACCCCGACCACTACGCCCAGTGGGAACAGCAGGCCGCCGACCTCGTCGCCGAACACTGGACCAGCTGACCCCACCACGGTCAGACAACAACCGAAGACATTCCTCCACAGGGGGAGCAAGAACCGCTGGCCGGCACCCGACACCCGGGTGCCGGCCAGCGGCATACCCAACAACACCAGCCAACAACAGCAACCAAACCCAAAGACAAGCTCAGGCCGACGCCACCAACTCCACCTCGTACCCCTGACCATCGGCCAGGTACCCGGCGTACGTGTCGGGTCCGCCGGCGTACGGGTGCCGGTCGGCGAAGAGCAGTTCCCAGCCGTACGCCGGTGCCTGCTCGACCAGCCGGTCCACGGCGGCGGCCGAGCCGGCGTGGAAGGCCAGGTGGTTGAGGCCCGGGGCGCGCCGGTCGTGACGTCTGCCGGTGAGCGCTGGCGATGCCTCAAGCACCAGATACGTCGCGCCGAGTCGCCAGGAGTGGCCGACCGGCCATTGCTGGAACGGCGTCCAGCCCAACTCGCCGAGCAGCCAGCCCCAGCTACGCATTGCGGCGTTCAGGTCGGGTATCCAGAGCTCCACGTGGTGCAGCGCACCGACGGTTACCGCCCTCCGCCCGGCACCCATAGCACGTCTCCGTCCGGATTTGCCGTTCTTGAGAGGATAAAGAGCAGATCTGACAGCCGGTTGAGATACTTTGCCGGGAGGTGGCTGGTCCGGTCGGGGTCGTGTGCGATGAGCGCCCACGCCGACCGCTCGGCGCGCCGGGCGATCGTCCGCGCCACGTGCAGCAGTGCCGCGCCCGCGGTGCCGCCGGGGAGGATGAAGGAGTCGAGGTTGCTCAGGCGCGCGTTGTACTCGTCGCACCAGCCCTCAAGGCGCTCGACGTACTCCTCCGTGACCCGCAGCGGCGGATACTTCGGGTCCGGTTCGACAGGCGTGGACAGGTCGGCGCCCACGTCGAACAGGTCGTTCTGGATCGACCCCAGCACCGCCCGGAGCGCGTCGGGTAGCTGGCCCAGGGCGAGTGCCACGCCGAGGGCGGCGTTGCACTCGTCGACGTCGGCGTACGCGACGATCCGTGGATCGTTCTTCGGCACCTGCTCGTTGTTGCTCAGCCTGGTCATGCCGGCGTCGCCGGCCTTGGTGTAGATGCGCGTGAGGTGGACGGCCATGACGCACAGCCTACGGATACCGGACCTGACGATCCCGGCCCGGCCGGACGCCGGCACGGGTTGGCCTGCGGGCGTCGGCCCGGGTGACGCCGGTGATCCCGCGATCGCCGATGTCGACGTCATCCGGGTACGCGGTGGCGCCCGGCTCGCGGGCACGGTGCATGTGGTCGGTGCGAAGAACTCGGCGCTCAAGCTGATGGCCGCCGCGCTGCTCGCTCCCGGCCGCACGGTGATCACCAACGTGCCCCGGATCACCGACATCGCCATCATGGGGGAGGTGCTGCGCCGCCTCGGCTGCGGCGTACGGTTCGACGCCGACGATCCGGTGGACCCGATGGTGGCGATCGGCGGGGTGGCCCGGTCCCGGTCGGTCGTCATCGACGTGCCGGAGCAGCCGGGCGTCGAGGCCGACTACGACCTGGTCCGCCGGCTGCGGGCGTCGATCTGCGTGCTGGGTCCGTTGCTGGCCCGCCGCGGGTACGTGCGGGTGGCCCATCCGGGCGGTGACGCGATCGGTTCGCGGGGTCTGGACATGCACATCTCCGGGCTGACCCGGATGGGTGCCGACATCTCCGGCGAGCACGGCTTCGTGATCGCCTCGGCCCCCGACCGGCTGCGTGGCGCGGAGATCGTGCTGGACTTTCCCAGCGTCGGGGCGACCGAGAACCTCATCATGGCGGCGGTGCTGGCCGAGGGCACCACCGTGATCGAAAACGCAGCCCGTGAGCCCGAGATCGTCGACATCTGCACGATGCTCCAGCGGATGGGTGCGCTGATCGACGGCGAGGGCACCTCGACCATCACCATCGTCGGCGTACCCCGGCTGAGCCCGGTCCGGCACGCCACGGTGGGGGACCGGATCGTCGCGGGGACCTGGGCGTTCGGCGCGGCGATGACCCGTGGCGACGTGACCGTCACCGGCCTGGATCCGGCGTTCCTGGAGGTCGCGCTCGACAAGGTGGTCACCGCCGGCGGCATGGTGGAGACCCGGGCGGACTCCTTCCGGGTACGCATGGACGAGCGACCCCGCGCGGTGGACGTGGTGACGCTGCCCTATCCGGGCTTCGCCACCGACCTGCTGCCGATGGCGATCGGGCTCGCGGCGCTCAGCGAGGGCGCCTCGCTGATCACCGAGAACATCTTCGACGGCCGGTTCATGTTCGCCAACGAGATGATGCGGCTGGGCGCGGACATCAAGACCGACGGGCACCATGCGGTCGTACGCGGCCGGGAGCGGCTCTCCGGCGCGCCGGTACGCGCGACCGACATCCGGGCCGGCGCCGGGCTCATCATCGCCGGGCTCTGTGCCGACGGGGTGACCGAGGTGTCGCACGTGCACCACGTCGACCGGGGCTATCCCGACTTCGTGGCCGACCTGCGGGCACTCGGCATCGAGGTGGAGCGGGCGACCGCACCTGAGGAACCCGAGCTGACCATCTGAGCGCCTTAGCACGACCGGCAATAGGACTGGCGGGGCTGCGGCGTGCCCTGGCGCTTCGGCTGGCGGCGTTGTCGTCGTCGGCCATGCAACACCGGCATGGCCTCCTCCTCCGCCTTGCCATCCTCGGCCAGGACCCGCCTCGCCTCCACCGCCCTATTGCCGGTCGCGCTTAGCCATCGTTCAGGCTCCCCGACTAGGGTGCAGACAGACACTCATTCGCAGCGAGGGAGAAGCAGCATGGCGGGTCGACTCGCGGTCGTCGGTGCCGGTCTGATGGGTTCGGGCATCGCCCAGGTGGCGGCGCAGGCGGGCTGGCAGGTGGTGCTGCGGGATCTGGACGAGACGGCGACGAAGCGCGGTCTGGACGGCATCCGGCGGTCGCTTGCGAAGTTCGCCGAGAAGGGCAAGCTCACCGACGACGAGGTCGAGTCGGCACTCGGGCGGATCACCCCCACCACCGAGCTGGAGGCGGCCGGCGACGCGGACATAGTCATCGAGGCGGTCTTCGAGAAGCTGGAGATCAAGCACGAGGTGTTCCGCGCCCTGGACAAGATCTGCAAGGCGGACGCGGTGCTGGCCACCAACACCTCGGCGATTCCGGTGACCCAGATCGCGACGGCCACCGAGCGTCCGGAGGCGGTCGTCGGCACCCACTTCTTCTCGCCGGTGCCGATGATGAAGCTCTGCGAGCTGGTGCGTGGCTACAAGACCAGCGATGCCACCCTGGAACGGGCGAAGTCCTTCGCCGAGGAGATCGGCAAGACCGTCGTGGTGGTGAACCGGGACATCGCCGGCTTCGTCACCACCCGGCTGATCTGCGCGCTGGCCATGGAGGCGGTCAAACTGGTCGAGGCGGGCGTCATCTCCGCCGAGGACCTGGACACCGCCTGCCGGCTCGGCTTCGGGCACGCGATGGGCCCGCTGGCCACCGTCGACCTGACCGGTGTCGACGTGTTGCTGAACGCGACCCGCAACATCTACACCGACACGGCGGACGAGAAGTTCTTCCCGCCGGAGCTGTTGCAGCGCATGGCCACCGCAGGCGATCTGGGCCGCAAGACCGGCCAGGGCTTCTACTCGTACTGACGTCGCTGCGGGGGAGGGCCGGTCGGGCCCTCCCCGTGGCTCAGCCGTCGCGGCGGGTGGTCCAGCGGAAGGTGGTCAGGCAGAGCACCAGACCGATCACGCACCAGACGCCCAGCACCAGGGCGACGCGGGTGAGCTCGAACGAGCCGCCGGGCTCGTCCGCACCGAAGCTCTCCGGCAGGAACACCGCCCGTAGGCCCTGGCACATCCACTTGAGCGGGAACAGCGCCGCCACCTGCTGCATCCAGGTCGGCAGGTTGGTGAAGACGAAGAAGACCCCGGAGATGAACTGGAGCACCAGCGCGACCGGGGTGACCACCGCCGAACCGCTGCGGGCGGTCCGGGCCAGCGATGAGATGGCGATGCCGCAGAGCGTGCAGGCGGTCACCCCCAGGGCGCTCACCCATCCGAAGGTCACCCAGGCCGTGGTGGTGGTCGGCAGTTCCAGGTCGAACAGGGTCACCGATACCGCGAGCAGCAGCGCGGTCATCACCACGCCGGTCACCAGCACCATGATCACTTTGCCGGCGAACCAGACCCACTTCGGCATCGGGGTGCCCCGGTAGCGCTTGAGCACACCCCGGTCCCGTTCGATCGGGATCCAGATGCCGAGGTTCTGGAAGCTGACCGTCATCAGGCCGGTCGCGATCATGCCGGTGATGAAGTACTGCGTGTAGCTCACCCCGGGCGCGATCTCCTCGTCGAAGATCGACGCGAAGATCAGCACCATGATGAGGGGGAAGCCAAGCGTGAACACGACGGACTCGCGGCTGCGCAGGAACTGCCGGATCTCCAGCCGCCCCTGACGCAGGGCGAGGCCGGCCGGGCCGCTGCGCCGGGCGGGGGCTGCGGCGGTGACCGGTTCCGCCGGTCTCGTCGTGGTGGTCATCGGTGTCCGATCATCGTCAGGTAGATGTCCTCAAGGGTGGGCCGGGTGACGGTCAGGCCGGGCACCTCACCGCCGAACCGCGCGGCGAGTTCCGCCACCAGCGCCGTCGGCGTCGCGCTCTGCGCGCTGTCCGGCGTGCCATCGGGGGTACGCCAGGAGACCGTGGCCAGCGCCTCCTGCCGGTTGCCGAGCTGGTTCGGCGCGGCTACCTCGACCAGCCGGCCGGCGGCGATCACGCCCACCCGGTCGGCGAGCGCCTCGGCCTCGTCCAGGTAGTGCGTGGTCAGCACGATTGTGGTGCCGGCGGCGGCGAGATCACGGATCAGCTCCCAGAACTCCCGCCGGGCCTCCGGGTCGAAGCCGGTGGTCGGCTCGTCCAGAAAGAGCAGCTCCGGGCGACCGACGATGCCGAGTGCCACGTCGAGCCGGCGCTTCTGACCACCGGAGAGGGTGTGCGTACGGGCGCGGGCCTTGGCGGCCAGCCCTACCCGTTCGATCACCTTGTCGGGGTCGTCGGCGTCGGCGTAGAAGCCGGCGAAGTGGTGCACCACCTCGGCGACGGAGAGTTCGTCGAACTCCCCGGTGCCCTGGAACACGATGCCGACCCGCCCCCGCCAGTCGCGCGTCGGGCTGGCCGGGTCGACGTCGAGGACGCGTACCTCGCCGGCGTCGCGCTGGCGGTAGCCCTCCAGGATCTCCACGGTTGTGGTCTTGCCGGCGCCGTTCGGCCCGAGCAGGGCGAACACCTCGCCCCGGTGGACGTCCAGGTCCAGGCCGGCGACCGCGAGACTGTCGCCGTACGTCTTGCGCAGCCCCCGGACGCGGATCGCGACGTCGTCACTCATGCCGTCAAGTGTGCGGCCCGCCGGGACCCGGCGTCCGCACCGGGGGTGGTGGCGGCTGTGTGGTTTTGCACAACCCACTCTACTGAACGGTAACTTAAACTCCGGCCATGGATGAGAAGGCACTCCCGGGCCGGCTGCCGGAGCGTGACCGCCCCTGGGTGATGCGCACGTACGCGGGGCACTCCTCCGCCGCCGCGACCAACGCGCTCTTCCGCCGCAACCTGGCCAAGGGGCAGACCGGTCTGTCGGTCGCCTTCGACCTGCCCACCCAGACCGGGTACGACCCCGACCACGAACTCGCCACCGGCGAGGTCGGCCGGGTCGGCGTCCCGGTGTCGCATCTGGGCGACATGCGGGTGCTCTTCGAGGGCATCCCGCTGGCCGACATGAACACCTCGATGACCATCAACGCGCCGGCGATGTGGCTGCTCGGCCTCTACGGCACGGTCGCCGCCGAGCAGGGCGCCGACCTCGCCCGCTGCGCCGGCACCACCCAGAACGACATCATCAAGGAGTACCTCTCCCGAGGCACGCACATCTTCCCGCCGGCCGCCTCGCTGCGACTGACCGCGGACGTGATCGCGTACACGCTGCGCGAGATGCCGCGCTGGAACCCGGTCAACATCTGCTCGTACCACCTTCAGGAAGCCGGGGCCACGCCCGTGCAGGAAGTGGCGTTCGCGCTGGCCACGGCGGTGGCGGTGCTCGACACAGTGCGCGACGGCGGCCAGGTGCCGGCGCGGCGGATGGGCGACGTGGTCCAGCGGGTCTCGTTCTTCGTCAACGCCGGGGTGCGGTTCGTCGAGGAGATCGCCAAGATGCGCGCGTTCGGCGCGTTGTGGGACGAGATCACCCGCGACCGGTACGGCGTCGAGGATCCGAAGCGGCGCCGCTTCCGGTACGGCGTGCAGGTCAACTCCCTCGGGCTCACCGAGGCCCAGCCGGAGAACAACGTGCAGCGGATCGTGCTGGAGATGCTGGGGGTCACCCTCTCCCGTGGGGCACGGGCGCGGGCGGTGCAACTGCCGGCCTGGAACGAGGCGCTCGGCCTGCCGCGTCCGTGGGACCAGCAGTGGTCGCTGCGCATGCAACAGGTGCTCGCGTACGAGTCGGACCTGCTGGAGTATCCGGATCTGTTCGACGGCTCGCGGGTGATGACCGCGCTTGTCGACGAGATCGTCACCGGCGCCCGGGCCGAGTTGGCGACGGTGCTGGAGATGGGTGGTGTGGTCGCCGCCGTGGAGACCGGCTACCTCAAGAGCGCCCTGGTGGCCTCCCTGGCCGATCGGCGGCGACGGATCGAGGCCGGCAGCGACGTGGTGGTCGGCGTCAACCGGTTCACCGGGACCGAACCGTCACCGCTGACCGCCGCCGGTGCCGACGCGGTCGTGCAGGTCGATCCCGCCGTCGAGGTCGCTGCCGCAACGGCCGTACGCGCCTGGCGGGCCGACCGCGACCCGGCGGCCGTGGACGCGGCACTGGCCCGGCTGCGTGCGGACGCCGCGACCACGACGAACCTGATGACGGCCACCCTGGAGTGTGTCCGGGCCGGGGTGACCACCGGCGAGTGGGCGGCGGCCCTGCGCCGGGTGTTCGGCGAGTACCGGGCCCCGACCGGGCTGGCGGGCGGGTCTGCCAGCGGTGGTGACGAGGGTCTGGCCGAGGTCCGCGCCCGGGTCGCCGCCACCGCCCGCGAGCTGGGCAGCGGGCGGCTGCGACTGCTTGTCGGCAAGCCCGGCCTGGATGGCCACTCCAACGGTGCCGAGCAGATCGCGGTACGCGCCCGCGACGCCGGCTTCGAGGTGGTCTACCAGGGCATCCGGCTCACCGCCGGGCAGATCGTGGCCGCCGCGGTGGAGGAGGACGTGGACCTGGTGGGGCTCTCCGTGCTCTCCGGCTCACACCTGGCGGCGGTACCGGCGGTGCTCGACGGGTTGCGCGCCGCCGGCCGACCGGACCTGCCGGTGGTGGTCGGCGGCATCATTCCCGCTCCGGATGCCGAGCGCCTGCGCGCGGCCGGGGTGGCGCGGGTGTTCACCCCGAAGGACTTCGCCCTCACCGACATCATCGACGAGCTGGTCACCGTCATCCGGCAGGCGAACGAGCTGTGACGTGCGGTCCCGGCACGTGGCCGGGACCGCACGGACGAGGTCTCAGCGGTGGTCGTAGGTTATGCAGTCGGCCATGTCGGCGTCGGGGCCGACCCGGATCGCCGGTGCCTGGCACTCCAACTGCTCGTTGTGCCGGCAGTCGGCGCGCTGGCACGCCCCGACCTGGGCGATCTGCCCGTCGAGGCCGGCCCGGACGGCGGGCATCTCGATGAAGGTGTGGCAGTGGGCGTGGTCCATGCTGCCGATGGTGATGGCGAAGGCGTGACAGTCGCCGGTGTGGTTGTACGCGCAGGCGGCAACCACGCACTCCTGGACCCGGGGCATCTCCATTGCTGCGGTCATGACCCAACCTCCTCCGTTGATTGCCCCAATTTTAGGCTTTAGGGCAGGTTGGGGTGGCGTTTCGGCCGTGCCGGTGGTCCGTAGTCAGACGCGGAAGCCCGCCTCCCGTGCGGCCTGCCGCTCCCGCCGCCGGTCCGCCCGGCGGCGCAGCAGCCACGGGAGGAAGAGCACGAGGCCGACCAGGAACACGAGCACCAGCACCGGCAGGATGATCGCGACGAGTGACATCACCACGCTCGTGGCGTCCTCGGCGGTGCTCGCCACCGGCGCGCCCACGCCGGCCGTGGCCGCATTGATCACCGGACGGGCTGTCGATTTCAGCAGGTGTACGCCGAACGCGATGAGCACCCCGACCAGCACCGGCAACCACTGGCCGCCACTGGCGAAGAAGCTGTCCGGATCGCTCACCGTCACGGTCTCGGACGCGGATCCGGCCCCGAACGCCAACCCGCCGGCCGTCGGCCGGACGACCGTCTGCACCATGTCGTTGACGTGGTCGACCACTGGCACCTTGTCCGCCACGACCTCGACGACGAGCAGCACCGCGAGGATGCCCAGCACCCACTCGTTGCCGAGCCACTGCCACCCGCCAGGCAGGTCTATGACGCTGGTGTAGCGGGCCAGCAGCCCCATCGCCAGCAACGGAATGTAGGCGTTCAGCCCCGCCGAGGCGGCGAGGCCGGTACCGGTGAGCACTTCGAGCACCAGCACAGCATGGCACCGGCACGCCAGCGCCGCTCGGTGGCGATGTCCGGTGACTCCGCTACCCTGCTCGGGTGCGGTTGGTGATTGCGAAATGCTCGGTGGACTATGTCGGACGACTCTCGGCCCACCTGCCGCCGGCCACCCGGCTGCTGATGGTGAAGGCGGACGGATCGGTCTCCATCCACGCCGATGACCGGGCGTACAAGCCGTTGAACTGGATGAGCCCGCCGTGCCGGCTGGAGGAGGCCCCGGGCGTCTGGCGGGTGGTCAACAAGGCCGGCGAGGAGCTGCGGATCACCCTGGAGGAGATCTTCCAGGACACCTCGTACGAGTTGGGTGTCGATCCCGGGCTGCGCAAGGACGGCGTGGAGGCTCACCTCCAGGAGTTGCTGGCGGCCAACCCCGAGGCGCTGGGAGACGGCTACACCCTGATCCGCCGCGAGTACATGACCGCGATCGGCCCGGTCGACCTGCTCTGCCGGGACGCCAACCAGGGCACGGTCGCCGTCGAGGTGAAGCGCCGTGGCGAGATCGACGGCGTGGAGCAGCTCACCCGCTACCTGGAGTTGCTCAACCGGGATCCGCTGCTCGCCCCGGTCGCCGGGGTGTTCGCGGCGCAGGAGATCAAGCCGCAGGCCCGGGTGCTCGCCACCGACCGGGGGATCCGCTGCGTGGTGGTCGACTACGACCGGCTGCGCGGCATCGAGCGGGACGAGTTGACGCTCTTCTAGGCGGTGCCGCGGTCACCGGCCGTAGAGCAGCTTGACCGCCTTCACCAGCCGGGCGACGTCGGCCGGGGTGCGCTCGAACGTGGTCGAGGGCAGCAGTGAACGACCCCGGCGGCGGGTGACGGCCTTGGCGCGGGCGAATTCGCGCAGCCCGTCCTCGCCGTGGATCCGGCCGAAACCGGACTCGCCGACGCCGCCGAACGGCAGGGTGGACATGCCGGCGAAGGTGAGCGTCGAGTTGACCGAGGCCATGCCGGAGCGCAGCCGCCGGGCGATCGCGACCGCGCGCCGCTGACCGAAGACCGAACCACCCAGCCCGTACGGCAGGGCGTTGGCCCGGGCGAGCGCCTCGTCGGCGGTGCGGACCCGGTTGATGGTCAGGGTCGGCCCGAAGGTCTCCTCGCGTACGGCGGCAGCCTGCTCCGGCACCTCGACCAGCACCGTCGGGTGCGCGTACGGCGGTCGTACCGCCTCCGGCCCGCCGAGCACCGCCCGACCGCCCCGGGCCACCGCGTCCTCGATGTGTCGCCGGATGACGTCGAGCTGACTCGGCATGGTGATCGGTCCGATGTCGGCGTCCCTGGGTCCGACGGTGAGCCGCCCGGCGCGCTCGACGACCTTGTCGACGAACGCGTCGAAGACCGGCTCGACGGCGTAGGCCCGTTCGATGCCGATGCAGGTCTGCCCGGCGTTGGTCATCGCTCCCCAGACGCAGGCCTCGGCGGCGGCGTCCAGATCGGCGTCGGAGTCCACGATCATGGCGTCCTTGCCGCCGGCTTCCAGCAGCACCGGGGTCAGCGACTCGGCGCAGGCCGCCATCACCTTCTTCGCGGTGGCGGTAGAGCCGGTGAAGGCGAGCTTGTCGACGCCGGCCCGGCACAGGGCGGCGCCGACGTCGCCGAGGCCGTGCACCGCGGTGAGCACCGGATGCTCGGGCACCACCTCGGCGAAGCTGTCGACGAGCCACTGACCGACGACCGGGGTGTACTCGCTCGGCTTGAAGACCACCGCGTTGCCGGCCGCCAGTGCGTACGCGATGGAACCGATAGGGGTGAAGACGGGATAGTTCCAGGGCCCGATCACGCCGACCACGCCATGCGGCTGGTACTCCAGGTGCGCCGAGAATTCGGCCAGGACGAGCCGTGAGCGGACCCGCCGGGGGCCGAGCACCCGCCGGGCGTTACGGGCCGCCCAGTCGACGTGCTCCACCGCGGTCACGATCTCGACGAGTGCGTCGGCGACCGGTTTGCCGCCCTCGGCGTGCATCAGGCCGGCCAACTCCTCCATCCGCTGCGCGAGCAGCCGCCGCCAGCGCAGCAGCCGCTCCCGCCGCTCGGTGTAGCCGAGCCCCGCCCACCACTGGCCGGCGGCGCGGGCCCGCTCGACGGCACGTTCGACGTCCACCGCGGCGGCGACCGGAACGCGTCCCGCTTCGTCGCCCGTGGCCGGGCTGGTGGAGATCAGGTGGTTGCCCTGAACAGTTGGGGTGCCGGGGGGTAGCACAGCCGTCATGGCGGAAGTCTAGACGCGAGAATTACTCGCCGGTAGGGGTGGGGAAACGGGCGAATCCTCCCGGCCGTCCGGGTGGTTGAACCGGACGAACCTCGCGTCCGGCCGACAGTTCCGTTGCCGGCCGCCGTGGAAGATGTGAACACAAAGCACCCGGATGGTTGCCGGTACGCATCCGGCTGGATGGTGAAGGTGGACACCCGCTGGTGAAACCCTGATCCGGGATCGTCGCACGGGTGGAAGGACTGACTGTCCATGGAGGAACATCCGCAACTGATGCCGCTGTTGACGGTGGCTGCCGGGCCGATGCGGGGGCAGCGCTTTCGGCTGCCGCGTCGGCCACAGGTGATCGGTCGCGACCCGGCGGTCGACATCGTCGTGCACGATCCGCACCTGAGCCGTCGACACGTCGAGATCTGGCGGGCCGGGGAGGTTGCCTCTCTGGTGGATCTCGGTTCCACCAACGGCACCTGGGTGAACGACCGCCGGGTCACCGAGGTCGTCCGGCTCAGCGACGGCGACGTGATCCGGATCGGCGGTAGCGAGCTGAGGTTCTTCGACCCGGGCCTGGCCCGGACGGACCCGGTGGGCCTGAGCTTCGAACTGCCCCGCCAGGAGCGGCGACCGAACCGACCGCTGCCCGCCACGGTCGAGACACCTGTGGTGCCCGGGCAGCCCGGCGCGGCAGCCGTGGTCGGCGTCCGCCGCTGACGACGAGCCTCGGTCACACGTCGGCCCGGCCGCAGATGGGTGCCGACCATATGGACCGGCGGTGTCGATCGTGGCAGCATGCCGCGGATGGAGACCCAGCAGCAGGTCGTCACCGCGAACGGAATCACCCAGGCCGTCCGGGTGGCCGGACCGGTCGACGGCGTACCGGTGGTGCTCGTGCACGGCAACTGTTCCTCGGCCGCCTTCTGGGAGCCGCTGGTGCGCCGCCTGCCGGAGACCGTCCGAGTGGTCGCGCCGGATCTGCGTGGCTACGGCGCCACGCAGACCGCCCCGGTAGACGCCAACCGTGGCCTGACCGACTTCGCCGACGACGTGGCGGCGTTGCTCGACGAGCCGTCGCTCTTCGCCGAGGGCGCCCGGCCCCTGGTGGTCGGCCACTCGCTCGGTGGCGGAGTGGCGATGCGCCTGCTGGTGGACCACCCGGACCGAATTGCCGGGCTGCTGCTCGCGGCACCGGTGTCCCCGTACGGCTTCGGAGCCACCCGCGACCTGGCCGGCACCCCGACCACGCCCGACCTCGCCGGCTCCGGCGCGGGCGCGACGAGCGGCGACTTCGTCGCGCGGCTGGCCGCCGGCGACCGCGGCGCCGAGGCGCGGACCAGCCCGCGCAGTGTGCTGCGGTCCGCGTACGTGGCGGACCCCGCCTGCCTCGGCGACGACGAGGAACTGCTGCTCGACAGCCTGCTCTCCACCGCCACCGGCCCGGACAACTACCCCGGCGACGCGGTGTCCTCGACGAACTGGCCGGGGAGCGCACCGGGTGGCCGTGGCGTGCTCAACGCACTCGCGCGTTTCCGGGTCGCCGAGGAGCTGGTGGCCGTGACACCCAAGCCCCCGGTCACCTGGATCCGCGGTGAGTCTGACGTGATCGTCTCGGACACCTCGCTGTTCGATCTGGCGCAGCTCGGAGCGCTGGGCGTGGTGCCCGGCTGGCCCGGGGCGCAGGCGTGCCCACCGCAGCCGATGATCGGGCAGATCCGTGCGGTGCTCGACCGGTACGTCGCCGCTGGCGGAAGCTACCGGGAGGTGGCGCTGCCCGGCTGCGGGCACAGCCCACACCTGGAGCGCCCGGCGGAGTTTGTCGCGGAGTTGCTCGCTCTCGCCGGGGTCGCTCCGGCCTGACCAGCCCGGAGCACCCGACTACCCGCCAGGTGGGTAAACCGGGCATCGGTGACATGTGCCACGGCGCCTCGACAACCGTGCGTCACGTGGCAGACTCGCGCGCATAACCTTAGCGGCCGTTCATTTCGGGCCGTGTCGTTGCGGACAGGGGAGGCCGGGTCGTGGCGCGCGAGTTCACCAGCGTGGGTGTGGTGGGTCTGGGCACCATGGGTGCCGGCATCGTCGAGGTCTTCGCCCGTAACGGCATCGACGTGGTGGCCGTGGAGATCTCCGACGCCGCGCTCGACCGTGGGCGGGCGAACCTGACCGGCTCGACGGACCGGGCGGTGGCCAGGGGCAAGCTCACCGAGGCCGACCGGGACGCCCTGCTGGCCCGGGTCACCTTCGCCGTCGGTCTGGACGCGCTGCACTCGGTGGACCTGGTGATCGAGGCGGTGCCCGAGCACCTCGACCTCAAGCAGCGGCTCTTCGCCGAGCTGGATCGGGTCTGCAAGCCCGAGGCCATCCTCGCCACCAACACCTCGTCGCTGAGCGTCACCGAGATCTCCGTGGCCACCGCGCGCCCCAACCAGGTCGTCGGCATCCACTTCTTCAATCCCGCACCGGTGATGAAGCTGGTCGAGGTGGTACGCACGGTGGTCACCTCAGCCGACGTGGTGGCCGACGTGGAGGCGCTCTGCGGACGGCTCGGCAAGGTCGACGTGACCATCAGCGACCGGGCCGGGTTCATCGCCAACGCGTTGCTCTTCGGCTACCTCAACCACGCCGTCGACATGTTCGAGTCCCGGTACGCCACCCGTGAGGACATCGACGCGGCCATGAAGCTCGGCTGCGGACTGCCCATGGGTCCGCTCGCGCTGATGGACCTGATCGGCCTGGACACCGCGTACGAGATCCTGGACACCATGTACCGGCGTGGTGGCCGGGACCGCCGGCACGCCCCGGTGCCGTTGCTCAAGCAGATGGTGACCGCAGGGCTGCTCGGGCGGAAGTCCGGCCGGGGCTTCTACACCTACGAGCGGCCCGGTTCGCCGAAGGTCGTACCGGACGAGCAGACGCCGACCACGACGGAACCGGCAGTGTCCGACGCGGCCGTGACCAAGATCGGCATCGTGGGTTCCGGGACGATGGCCACCGGGATCATCGAGGTCTTCGCCAAGGCGGGCTACGAGGTGGTGTCGGTGACCCGTGGTGCGGAGCAGTCGGCCAAGGTCTTCGAGGCGGTGCAGACCTCGCTGAACAAGGGCGTGGTCCGGGGCCGGCTCAGCGAGGCGGACCGGGACGCCGCGCTCGGCCGGATCAACTGGTCGGCGACGCTGGACCACCTGGCCGACGTGGATCTGGTGGTCGAGGCGGTGGTCGAGGAACTCAGCGTCAAGAAGGCCCTCTTCGCCAGCCTGGACGAGATCTGCAAGCCGGGCGTGGTGCTGGCGACCACCACCTCGTCGCTGCCGGTGATCGAGGTGGCGATGGCCACCCAGCGCCCGGCCGACGTGGTCGGTCTGCACTTCTTCAACCCGGCCCCGGCGATGCCGCTTGTGGAGATCGTCCGGACGATCCGTACCTCGGCCGAGACCATCGCCACCGCTCAGGCCGTCAGTGCCACGCTGGGCAAGACCGGTGTGGTCTGCGGCGACCGGTCCGGTTTCATCGTCAACGCGCTGCTGTTCCCGTATCTCAACGACGCGGTGCGGATGCTGGAGGCCAGCTACTCCACCACCGACGACATCGACCACGCGATGAAGCTGGGCTGCGGTTACCCGATGGGCCCGTTCGAGCTGCTCGACGTGGTCGGCCTGGACGTGGCGCTGGCCATCCAGCGGGAGCTGTACCTGGAACTGCGGGAGCCCGGGTTCGCCCCGGCGCCGCTGCTGGAGCACCTGGTCACCGCGGGTTACCTGGGCCGCAAGACCGGCCGCGGCTTCCGCGACCACACCCGCCGCTGACCGGGGCACGGCAGCTCGACCGTACGCTTGACGACGTGAGTCCCCGTCGCAACCGTCCCCGCCGTGACGACGCGGTGCGCCTCGACACCGAGCGCGCCCGGCACGGCGTTGCCGCAGTCCAGCAGTGGCGGGACGGCGAGTGGCAGGTGCGCGGCATCAGCGGCGGCGCGTCCACAAAGACGTACCGCTGCCCCGGGTGCGACCAGGAGATCCGGCCCGGCGTGGCGCACGTGGTCGCCTGGCCGGCGGACGGCCGGGGCGACCTGACCGACCGGCGGCACTGGCACACCGGCTGTTGGCGTGCCCGCGACCGCCGGGCCCCGGTCATCCAGCGCGGGCGCAACGCGCCCCGCCACGGCTGACGGCGCGGCCCGGAGTCACCTTCGCGATCTTGGTCACGTCGAGAGCGGAGCGGTGGGCGGCACGGGACAATGGGCGGGTGAGTAAAGCTATCCGTGCCTCCTCGATCCTGCCGGGGCACCGGGAGGACATCGAGCTGCACACCGCGGATGAGCTGCGGTTGGTCGGCGAGTTGGCCCGCCCGGTCGACCGGGAACCGGCCGCGACGCTGGTCTGCCTGCATCCGCTGCCCACCCACGGCGGGATGATGGACAGCCACGTCTTCCGCAAGGCGGCCTGGCGACTGCCCGCCCTGGCCGACCTGGCCGTGCTCAGATTCAACACCCGGGGCACCAGCAGCGTGCGCGGCACCAGCGAGGGCAGCTTCGACTCCGCCGTCGGCGAGCGCTTCGACGTCGCCGCCGCGATCGAGTACGCCGAGTTCCACGAACTGCCGAACGTCTGGCTGCTGGGCTGGTCGTTCGGCACCGACCTGGCGCTGCGCTACGGCTGCGACCCGGCGGTGACCGGCGCGATCCTGCTCTCCCCGCCGCTGCGCTACTCCGGCCGGTCCGACCTCGACGAGTGGGCCGAGTCGGGCAAGCCACTCACCGCGCTGGTGCCGGAGTTCGACGACTACCTGCGCCCGGAGCAGGCCCGTGAGCAGTTCGCGGCGGTGCCACAGGCCGAGGTCGTCGGTGTACCCGGTGCCAAGCACCTCTGGGTCGGCGACGCCGAGACCGTGCTGGACGAGGTGGTCCGGCGGGTCAACCCGGCGGTGCCGGTGCCGCTACCGACCACCTGGGACGGCCCGATGGAGACCGGCGACGCCAGCGCGTACGCCGACCGGACGGTCGCCGCGTTCGCCGACACGCCGGTGTCCGGCCCACCGCAGCGTCGGGCCGACTGAGCTCCCGGCCCGGCGAGCCGGTGCCGGTCTGCCCTGGCCGGCGGGTCAGCGGGCATCCTGGCGGGGGAGGATCACCTCACGGAGGATCAGCTGGATGGCGGCCACCGTCGGGATGGCGATCAGCGCGCCGATCACCCCCACCAGCGACACCCCGAGCAGCGCGGCTACCAGCGCCGCGACCTCGTTGACCTGCACCGAACGTCGCATGATCTTGGGATAGATGAGGTAGTTCTCGACCTGCTGGTAGATCACGAAGAAGATCACGCAGGCGATGCCGACCGAGGGGTCGGTGGCGAAGCCGACCAGGCTGACGATCACGGCACCGAGGGTGGCGCCGATCTGTGGGATGAGGTCGGTCACCGCGACCACCACCGCCAGCGCGAACGGATATGGCAGGCCGACGATCAGCGCGAACACGAAGGTGCTCGCACCGGCCAGGACCGCGATGGCGAGCGCGCCGACCATGTACGCCCCGACCTTGGTCAGGATCTCGTCGCCGATCAGCTGCACCCGCTGACGACGGGAGCGCGGTACCAGGGCGTAGCCGAGGTCGCGGAGCCGGTCGAAGTAGACCAGGAAGTAGATGGTCAGCACCAGCACGGTCAGCACCCGGAACACGGTGCCGAAGACCAGTTGGGCGCCGCCGAGCACTCCGCCCAACGCCCGACCGACCACGTCCGCGCTGGCCGCCTCCTGCGCACGCCGCATCAGGTCGAACCGCTCGACCAGGTCGTTCACCGTCTCGTTGCGGCGCAGTGACTCAAGGTAGCTCGGCAACTGCTCGATGAACTGCCCGGACTGGGTCACGATCGGCGGCACCAGCGCCAGCACCCCGGCGGCGAGCAGCGCCAGCACGACAAGCACGACCGTCGCCACGGCCAACCCGCGCGGGAACCCCCAGGACCGCAGCCGGATCACCGCCGGGTGCAGGCCCACCGCGAGGAAGAGCGCGATCACCACCAGGACCAGGATCCCCGCGGCGTTGCGCACCCCCAGATAGACCGCGTACGCGAGCAGCACGCCGAGCGCCCCGGTGAATCCGACCAGGAAACTGTTGCGTCGCAGCGGTCGCCCGGGAGTGCCGAAGCGGCCGGAGTCGGCCCCTTCCGGACGCTGCGCACCGCCGACCGTGGCGGTCTCGCCGGCTGGCAACGCGTTCCTCGTATCCCCGCCGAGGCCTGCCGCCCGCGCGCCCTCCGGCGTCGCCTCCCGGGCTTGCGTCGCGTCACCTCGACCTGCCTCGGGCCGGTCGGGTTCGGCCGGCCTCGGCTCGGCCTCGTCGGGCTCGTCGGGCTCGTGCTGTGCCATCCGGTCTCCCCGTCGGTCTTCCGGCGGCCGCCGGATCGTGCTGCTCCGGCCGGCGAGCCCTGAGGTGTGGTGCGGGCGCGCTGTCGAGCTGAGGGCGTTGGTGGCTCAGCGTGGGACGGTGCGGCGGATCAAGGCCGCTTGACCTTGTCGACGAAGGACCGCCAGGTCGACGGGGTGAACGCGAGCACCGGACCCTGCCGGTCCTTGCTGTCCCGGACGGCCACCACGCCGGGCAGGTTGTCGGCCACCTCCACGCAGTCGGTGCTCCCGCTGCGGGTGGAGGTACGCCAGGTCGCGCCGTTCAGGGCCATGACTTCACCATCTCGTTGAGGAGTGCGATCGACTGCTGGCGGGACAGCGCCTCGTTGCGCACCGTCTCCCAGCGCGCCAACAGGGTAGCCAGATTCGCCTCGTTGTCGGTCGGTGACGCGGTCAGTTGGGTCTCCTGGCTCGCCACCCAGCCACCGTCCACACCTCGGGCCAGCGAGAACGAGCCGTAGAGGCCGACGTGCAGCCCGACGCTGAGCGGCACGACGTGGACGCTGACGTTCGGCCGCTCGGCGCAGGCGATCAGGTGCTCGATCTGGTGCGCCATGGGCGTCCGGAGACGCTCCTCCCGCCGATGCACGATGGCCTCGTCGACGACCGCTATGAGCTGCGGCGGGTCGGGCTGGTCGAGGATGGTCTGCCGGTCCAGCCGGGCGGCCACCCGCTGCTCCACCTCCTCGTCGCTGAGCAGGTCGTCGCAGCGGATCACCGCGCGGGCGTAGCCCTCGGTCTGAAGCAGCGCGGGGACCAGCGTGGGCTGGAAGACCCGAAGCTGCCGGGCCTGGCGTTCGGCGTCCAACCAGGGCAGGAACCAGGACGGCTGTCCTTCCCGCTCGGCGATCCGCAGCAGCGACGCCAGCAGGCCGCCGGAGGTCAGCACCTCGTCGGCCCGGGCCAGCAGCTGACGATCGTACGGTCGGGTGCCGGTCTCGACGGCGGAGACCATGGACGCCGAGTAGTGCACCAGCTTTCCGAACTCCTCCTGGGTGTGCCCGGCGGCGACCCGCAGTCGGCGTAACTGTGACCGGATCAGATCCGCCGTCGTCTGTTCCACACTGCCTCCACAACCATCTGCCGAGAACCACTCGGTATCTCTCGGCGGCAGCTCCGGTGCGCACCAGGGCCACCACCAGCCTCGATGCCTTCCGACAGTAGTGGTCCGGTCACCAGACTGTCAGCTATGCCGGATTCGGTCGTGGCCCGGAGGGCGCGGACGGGTTCAGGCGGGGGCCGCCCGCATCCCCCGCGGGCAACCTCACCCAGCCCGCTCTGGGTACATCTGTTGCTGCTCTGGCGACAACAGATGTACCCAGAGCCTTCCTCGCCGGAGCTTGATGTGTTCAAAGAGCGCGCGGCCGGACCAGCCCGACCACCACACACCCCGCTACGGCCGACCTGGTGCTGCCGTACCGACGGGCAGCCCTGGCCCTGCGGGGAGGCGCGACTACTGCTGCGGGCGGAGTACGAACACAACCCGACCGGCCTGTCGATCTACCTCGCCGGCTTCTCCCGCTTCCTCGCCTGGACCAGACCCCGCCGCCACCCCCCACCGACTCGCCGATCTTGCAGTTGTGGTCCCTGATTCGTCCACTAACGCCTGGTATGCCGCGACCACAACTGCAAGATCGCGGGTGCGGGTGCGGGTGCGGACTTCCGGGGCGGGGTGGCCTGGCCGTGCCTGGGACAGCGTCCTCGCCGACGTCAGCCGCCCGCGGCGGCGGCTCGCCGTTGGAGGTGGGCCGTAGCCGATCCGGGCCAACGCTCAGGGCGAGACGTCAGTCAGAGGTGACCTTGCTGGGCTTGGCGCTGCGCTCGTCGGTGGTCGGCTTGGTCGGACGCTTGCCGTTCTCGCCGGTGCTGGTGATCTTCGTCGGGGTGGCACCTCGGCCACCCTCGCCGGGTACCGCCGCCACCGTCGGCTCGCCGTCCAGCCCTTCGCTGGCGGTGCCGCCGTCGACGCTTGTCGGCTCGGCTGTCGGCTTGTTCGGCGAGGGATCCTCGACCGTGGTGACCGGTTCCGCCGCCGGCTTGGTCGCCGGCCCGGCATCGTCACCGCTCGGACGGTCACCGGCTCGGCCGCCCCCGGCCGGGGCCTCGTCGCCGGGGCGGGTGGCAGCGCCGCCGGAGGGAGCGACCGCCAGCGGGTCGCCGGAGGGTTGAGTGCCGTTCGTCGAGACGCCGGTGGGGTGTGCCCCGTTGGCGGACACTGCGGCAACCGTCGGTGGCGTCGAGCCGTCGGGCGCTGAGGTGGCCTGTAGCCGCAGGCCGAGCAACTTGCGCTCCAGTTCGTCGGACTCCTGCCGGGACTTCCACGTCTCCTGACGCAGGTCGGCGAGCTGCTGCTGGGCCTTGGCGATCTCCAGCATCACCTGGGCGAGCTGCTGCCGGCCGGCTGCGGCCTCCTGCTGCGTGGCGGCGAGGTGCTGCTGGGTGGTGGCCAGATGCTGTTGGGTGGTGGCCGCGTACTCCTCGAACTGGCGGCGGGACGCCGCGACGTGCTCGTCCGCCTCCTGCCGCACGGCGGTGACGTGCTCGTCCGCCTCCCGCCGTGTGGTCTCGGCGTACTGGTCGGCATCGCGGTGGGTGCTGGCCGCGTACTCGTCGGCCTCACTCCGCACGGCGGTGACGTACTCGTCGGCTTCGCGTCGCTTCGCGGCCGACTCGGTTTCCGCCTGGCGCAGCAGCTCACCGGCCTGTTCCTCGGCCCGCCCGCGTACCGTGGCGGCCTCCTGCTCGGCGGCCTGGCGGATCTGGTCGGCGCCCTGCTCGATTTCGTTCTTCCGCGCCGTGTACTCGGACTCCAGCTGGGACCGCCGGGTCTCGAAGCCGGACTCCAGCTCGGCGGTACGGGTGCGGATCCGCTCGTCCAGCTCGGCGTTGCGGGTCTTGTACTGCTTCTCCAGGTGATCGCGGCGGGCGGTGAACTCGCGTTCGGCGGTCGCCTTGCGCTCGGTCAACTCCCGGTCGGCCGCCTCGCGTCGGCTGTTTACCTCTTTCTCCACCCCGGCCCGCCAGGCACCCAGCTCCTGCTGCGCCTGCGCCCGGGCGTGCTGCACGTACGCCTCGGTCTCGCTGCGCATCCGCTGGGCGTACGCCTCGGTCTCGGCGCGGGTGCGCTTGGCCGCCTCGGTCGCCTGGGTGCTCAGCCGCTCGGCCTCCTGGCGGGCCTTGTTGCGGGCGGCCCGGCCGGCCTCGGCGGCGTCGTCGATGATCTGCTTGGCCTCCTGCTGGGCCTTGGCGTGGGTGGCCCGGCCGGCCTCGGTGGCCTGGTCGACCAGCCGTCGCGCCTCCTGCTGGGCCTTGGCGTGCACCTCCTTGGCGGCGTCGCGAAGCTGGGTCGCCTCCTGCTGGGCGGTGGCGAGCGCCTCGCGGGCCGCGTCGCGTAGCTTGGTCGCCTCCTGCTGGGCCCGGCTGTGGATCTCCTTGGCCGCGTCCCGGAGCTGCGTCGCCTCCTGCTGGGCCCGGGCCAGGGCCTCCTGAGCGGACTTGCGCAGCCGGGCGGCCTCCTCCTTCGCCGACTTCGCGGCGGCCTCCGACTCGGCCCGGCGGGTCGCGGCCTGCCGCTCCTCCTCGGCCCGCCGAGCGGCCAGGGCGATCTCGAAATCCTTGAGCGCGGTGGCCGCCGCGACGCGGGCCTCCTCGATGATGTGCTCGGCGGCGGCCCGGCGGGCTTCGATCTCCTCGTTGGCGGCGGAGAGGATGTCCTCGGCCTGTTCCTCGGCCAGCGTGAGGATCTGCTCCACCCGCGGCCCGAGGTGTCGGAAGGCGGCCCGGTCGACGACCCCGACCTGCTTGCGCACCTGGGCGAGGTCGCGTTGCAGCACCTCGACCTGACCGGCCAGCTTGTGGATCTGGGTGTACGCCTGCTCCCGTTCGGCCGCGAGCGCGGCGATCTCGTGCTCCGCACGAGCGACGTATCGGTCGACCTGTCGTTTCTCGTACCCCCGCAGAGCGGACTCGAAGCTGGGCTCCGTGGTCACGTCCCCGCCGAGCGCGAACAGTTCCTCGCCGTGCGACATGCTCCCATCCTCACACGCATCGGGCCCTCCTGGGGCGATACGGACGCCCCTGTTGGGACCTACTTCACGGCTCGGGGAAGGCGACGCTGGTAGCCGGCCCGGGCCCCGCGAAACGCAGGGCGGCGCGGGGTGTCACCGGTCGCCCGATGTCACCCCGCGCCGTGGATCATGCCCCGGGTGTGATCAGCTGGTGGTTTCCGCGGCCACCTTGTCGTCCGCCCCGTCCGCCTTCTTGGCCGCCGGCTTGTCGCCCTCGGCAGCGGCGGCCTTGTTCGGCACGCCCGGAACGATGCCGGCCAGGCCGGAGAGCATCTGCCCAAGCTGCGAGGTGACGGCGTCCTTCTGCCGGGTGAGGTCCTCGACCTCGCGGCGCGCCGCCTGGGTGGTCAGCTCGGCCTCGGTGCGCGCCTCGTTGAGCAGGCGCTGCGACTCGGCGCGCGCCTCGTTCAGCGTCCGCTCGGACAGCGCCTTGGCCTTCTCCACCGTCTCGGTGGCGGTGCGCTCCGACTCGACCCGGCGGGCCTCGGCCCGCTGCTCGATCTCCTTGGCCCGGTCCTGCGCGGCGCGGGCCCGCTGCTCGGCCTCGTTGACCAGCTTCTGGGTCTGCGCGACCTGGGCGGCGTGCCGCTCCGACTCCTCGCGCTCGGCCTTCTCCCGCCGTTCTGCTAGCTGCAGCTCCAGGGCCTGGAGGTCCTTGTCGCGCTTGTCGCGGGCGTCAGTGAGCAGCTTGGTCGCCTCGGCGCGCTTCTCCTCGGCCTCGCGGGCGGCCTTGGCCCGCTGCTGGGTGATCTCGCGCTCGGCGGTGGCCCGGAGGGTGGCCACCTCGCGTTCCACTGTGGACTTCAGCTCGGCGACCTCGTGGGCGGTCACCGTACGCAGCTGCTTGGTCTCCCGATCCGCGTCGGCGCGCAGCGTGTCGGCCTCGCGGCGGGCCTGGACGCGCACCTCGGCGGCCTCGCGCTCCGCGGCGGTGCGGACGTTGCCCGCCTCCCGCTCGGCGGTGGCCTTCATGGCCGCGGCCTCGGCGCGTGCCTTGTCGGTGATCTCGCGCGCTTCGAGGCGGGCGGCGGAGAGGATCCCCTCCGACTCGCGCTTGGCCTCGTTGCGGTGGTCGTTGGCCTGCTCCTCGGCGAGCCGGAGGATCTGCTCGACCCGGGTGCCGAGGCCGGACAGCGTGGGCCGGCTGTTCTCCTCCAGCTGCTTGCTGGTGTCGGTGAGCTTCTGCTCAAGGGCAGTCAGCCGCTGCTCGGACTGCCGGAGCCGGCGCTGCGCGTCGTTGAGCGCCTGCTCGGCGTCGGCGCGGTCCTTGTTGGCCTGGCTCAGTGCGGCGTTGAGCCGGCCGATGAAGTCGTCGACCTGACCGGTGTTGTATCCGCGCAGGCCAACCGTGAAATCTGGCTGCGAGTTCGCGTTATCGAAGAACGCGAGAGGGGAGGACTGCTGCTGGGGCATTGGGACATACTGGCAGACTCCCTGGGGTGCTTCGCAAGAGCGTGCCGCCCTTTGCCGCCCGCATTACATGGTCAACTCCGCGCGGTGGCCGACCACCGGCGCGACATGCGATCTTGCCAGCTCCGGGGCGAGCTGGATGGCACGGAGCGTGACGTGGAAAAGGGCCGTGGCGCGGTGGCGCACGGCCCTTTGTTTCCGACGTCGCCCGCTCGCACGAATGGGCGTCGGGGCACCCGTGTGGAAAGCCAATCGGCGATCACCGAATGGCCATCGACGCCTCGGCCTTCAGGTCAGCGCCCACGGAACCGGTTGATGGCCTCGGCGTGGCGGGCGCGCAGCTCGGGGTCGCGTACGCCGAGTCCGTCCTCTGGGGCCAGACAGCGGACGCCGACCTTGCCCTGGTGGGCGTTGCGGTGCACCTCGTACGCGGCCTGGCCGGTCTGCTCCAGCGCGTACGTCCTGGACACGGTGGGGTGGATCTTCCCCAGCGCCACCAGCCGGTTGGCCTCCCACGCCTCGCGGTAGTTGGCGAAGTGGCTGCCCACGATGCGCTTGAGGTGCATCCAGAGGTAGCGGTTGTCGTACTGGTGCAGGAAGCCGCTTGTGGAGGCGCAGGTGACGATGGTGCCGCCGCGCTTGGCGACGTAGACGCTGGCACCGAAGGTCTCCCGGCCGGGGTGCTCGAAGACGATGTCCGGGTCCTCCCCGCCGGTGAGTTCCCGGATCCGCTCGCCGAAGCGACGCCACTCGTCCGGATCCTGGGTCTGCTCGTCGGACCAGAACCGGAAGCCCTCGGCGGAGCGGTCGATGACCAGCTCGGCACCCATCCGCCGGCACAGCTCCGCCTTCTCCGGAGAGGAGACCACGCAGACCGGGATCGCACCGCCGTTGAGCGCCATCTGGGTGGCGTAGCCGCCCAGGCCGCCCGAGGCGCCCCAGATCAGCACCACGTCGCCCTGCTTCATGTTCGCCCCGTGGTGCGACACCAGTTGTCGGTACGCGGTCGAGTTGACCAGCCCGGGGCTGGCCGCCTCCTCCCAGCTCAGGTGCGCCGGCTTGGGCATCAGCTGGTTGGCCTTGACCACGGCCAGCTCGGCCAGGCCACCGAAGTTGGTCTCGAACCCCCAGATCCGCTGCTGCGGATCGAGCATCGTGTCGTCGTGACCGGCCGCGTCCTCCAACTCGACCGACAGGCAGTGGGCCACCACCTCGTCGCCCGGGCGCCAGCGACTCACCCCGGCACCGACCCGTAGCACCACGCCCGCCGCGTCCGAACCGACCACGTGGTACGGCAGGTCGTGCCGGCGGGCCAACTCGGAGGTGCGGCCGTAGCGCTGGAGGAACCTGAAGGTGGACAGTGGCTCGAAGATGCTGGTCCAGACGGTGTTGTAGTTGATGGCGCTGGCCATCACCGCGACCAGTGCCTCGCCCGGGCCGAGTTCGGGTGTGGGCACCTCCTGGAGGTGCAGCGCCTTGCGCGGGTCCTTGTCCCGGGTGGCCATGCCGTCGAACATCCGGGTCTCTTCGGCCCGGACCACCACGCCCCGGTAGCTCTCCGGTACCGGCAGTCCGGCGACACCGCCCAACTCGCGCGCCGGGTCGACCGACCCGTCCGCCGCCATGATGGCTTCGAGGATGTCCTGCACGGTGACCTCCGGTTCTCGCCGCTGGGCGGCGGGCCTGGGGCTGCCATCGTCGACGCTGGTCGGCGGCGATCACCATGTCGGCCGCCGCCACATCCCGCGCCTTCGGGCTACCTGTGAGGCCGGAGGTTACTGAACGGTAGCTAGGGCCGGAAGCCTCCTGTGAAAAAGTGCATCGGCCGCTGCGCGGAGGTGCATGCCCGCTCCGGCAAGCGCACACCTCCGTGCTCGCGACGGGTCGTGCGCGGCCCTTCGGATCAGTGCGCCGCGGCCGGTTGGACCAGCTCGATCAGCACGCCGCCGGCGTCCTTCGGGTGCACGAAATTGATCCGCGAGTCGGCGGTGCCACGCTTCGGGTTCTCGTAGAGCAGCCGTACGCCACGCTCGCGCAGCGCCGCGCAGGCCGCGTCGATGTCAGTCACCGTGTACGCCACCTGCTGAACGCCCGGGCCGTTGCGGTCCAGGAACTTCGCGATCGTCGACTCCGGGGTCAGCGGCGCGAGTAGCTGGACGCAACCGCCCTCGGTGCTCGGCCCGACCGCCAGCATCGCCTCCCGGACACCCTGCTCGGTGTTGGTCTCCGTGTGCACACAGCGCATCCCGAAGGTGCGCTGGTAGAAGTCGATGGCGGCGTCGAGGTCGGGCACCGCGATCCCGACATGGTCGATGCGGCGCAGCCCGATGTCTGTGACATAGTCGGCAGCGGGCTCGACGGGGGAGTTCTCAGGCATGACGTTAGTCTGGCCGAACAATCGTTAAGGCGTACAGGTCGGCACCCCCTCGGAGGCAGGTATGGCTTCGGTGATCGTCAGCGGCGCGCGGACCCCGATGGGGCGCCTGCTGGGCAACCTCAAGGACCTACCGGCGACGAAACTCGGCGGCATCGCGATCTCTGCTGCGCTCGAACGGGCGGGAATCGCACCTGACCAGGTGCAATACGTGATCATGGGCCAGGTGCTCCAGGCCGGCACCGGGCAGATTCCCGCCCGGCAGGCGGCCGTCGAGGCCGGCATCCCGATGTCCGTACCGGCCCTGACGATCAACAAGGTCTGCCTCTCCGGGCTCGACGCGATCGCCCTGGCCGACCAGCTGATCCGGGCCGGTGAGTTCGACATCGTGGTGGCCGGCGGCATGGAGTCGATGACCAACGCCCCGCACCTGCTGCTCGGCCAGCGCGCCGGCTACAAGTACGGCGATGTGGTGATCAAGGACCACATGGCGCTCGACGGGCTGACCGACGCGTGGGACTGCTGCTCGATGGGGGAGTCCACCGAGCGGCACGGCAGCACCCGGAGCATCACCCGCCGGGAACAGGACGAGTTCGCGGCCAGCAGCCACCAGCGCGCCGCCGCCGCCCAGAAGAACGGCCACTTCGCCGAGGAGATCACCCCGGTGGTCATCCCGCAGCGCAAGGGTGACCCGCTGGTGATCAGCGAGGACGAGGGCATCCGGCCGGACACCACCGCCGATTCCCTGGCCAAGCTCCGCCCGGCGTTCACCTCCGACGGCACCATCACCGCCGGCAGTTCCTCGCCGATCTCCGACGGCGCCGCCGCCGTGGTGGTGATGAGCAAGGCGAAGGCCAAGGAGCTGGGCCTGGCCTGGCTGGCCGAGGTGGGGGCGCACGGCAACGTGGCAGGCCCGGACAACTCCCTGCACTCGCAGCCCTCGAACGCCATCCAGCACGCCCTGCGCAAGGGCGGTCTGGCCGTCTCCGACCTCGACCTGATCGAGATCAACGAGGCGTTCGCGCAGGTCGGTATCCAGTCGACCCGTGACCTCGGGATCAGCCCCGACAAGGTCAACGTCAACGGCGGCGCGATCGCGCTCGGCCACCCGATCGGCATGTCCGGCGCCCGGCTGGTGCTCACCCTCGCGCTGGAACTCAAGCGGCGCGGCGGCGGCACCGGCGCGGCAGCGCTCTGCGGGGGTGGCGGACAGGGCGACGCACTGATCATCCATGTTCCCGACCCCACCGAAACCGATCTGTGAGCGAGTCCAACACCCGCGTCCCGGCGGCGGCCACCGGTTCGGTACGCCGCAGCCGGGACGTTCCGATGCTTGTCGAACGGGCCCGCGACGGTGACCCCCGCGCGGTGGCCCGACTGATCACCCTGGTCGAGTCGGGCGACGAGACCGTGCCGGCCATCGCCGCGGCGCTCGCCCCGTACACCGGACGGGCCCAGGTGGTCGGCCTGACCGGCTCGCCGGGGGTGGGCAAGTCCACCACCACGAACGAACTGGTCCGGGCGCTGCGGGCGCACGGGCACCGGGTCGGGGTGCTGGCCATCGATCCGTCCAGCCCGTTCACCGGCGGCGCGATCCTCGGTGACCGGGTGCGGATGCAGGACCATGCCACCGACCCGGGCGTCTACATCCGCTCGATGTCCAGCCGGGGGCACCTCGGCGGGCTGTCGGCGGCCACCCCGCAGGCGGTGCGGGTGCTGGAGGGCGCCGGCTGTGACGTGGTGCTGGTGGAGACCGTCGGGGTCGGGCAGGCGGAGGTCGAGGTCGCCTCGCTCGCCGACACCACGCTGGTGCTGCTCGCGCCGGGCATGGGCGACGCGATCCAGGCGGTGAAGGCCGGCATCCTGGAGATCGCCGACGTCTTCGTGGTGAACAAGGCCGACCGGGACGGTGCCGACGCCACCGTCCGGGACATCCAGGGCATGATCGCCCTCGGCGAGCGCGGTCCGGGCCAGTGGCGTCCGCAGGTGGTTCGCGCGGTCGCCGCCCGTGGTGAGGGCATCGACGACGTCGCCGTCGCCATCGACAAGCACCGCGCCTGGCTGGTCGAGCACGACGAGTTGCGACGTCGGCGTGAGGCGCGGGCCGCCGCCGAGGTCGAGGCGATCGCGCTCGGCGTGCTCCGCGCCCGGATCGGCTCGCTGCGCGACGGTACGCAGCTGCCGGCGCTCGCCGCCGAGGTGGCGGCCGGTGCCACCGATCCGTACGCGGCAGCCGAGGCGTTGCTCGCTCAGCTGGCCGGGTAACCGCGTCCACTACGGACCGCCGGAGACGGTTAGGCTCGCACCGCCGCGCGGGTGCGCGGGTACTGCGACGGCCGCTGGGGGACGCATGGACCACGAGATGACGCAGGAGTTGGCGATGACGCCGGACGCGGTGGCGGGCGGGCGTACCCACATCTCGGACGAGGTGGTGGAAAAGATCGCGGTGGCCGCGGCGAAGGCCGTGCCCGGCGTGGTCGAGCTGGGTGGCGATGTCGCCCGGTTCTTCAACGCGGTGCTGGACCGGGTGGGGCTCGACCAGGTCGGCGACGCGCGTCGGGGCTGCTCCGCGCACGTCACCAACGGCGGTGCCGTGATCAACCTGGTAATCGTGACCGACGCCGGGCATCCGGTGCCTGAGGTGACCACTGCGGTGCGGGTCGAGGTGACCCGGGCGGTCGAGGCGTACGGACTGCGGGTCGACGAGATCAACATCCGGGTGGACGACGTGGCCATCGACGGCCCCGCCGCCTGAGTTCGGGCAGCTCAGGTTACCGGTCGGTACGAACTGCCTTATCGATCGTTCAGGTAAGGGCTCTACACTCGGTTGCAGTCGAGGACTCGAGGAGGAGCCCGGGGATGAACGCCGACGACATCGCAGCCGGGCGGGCCCGCTGGCAGGCCCGCTACGACTCCGCGCGCAAGCGGGACGCCGACTTCACCACGCTCTCCGGGATGCCCGTCGACCCGGTCTACGGTCCACCGGAGGGTGCCGCGTACCCGGGGTTCGAGCGGATCGGCTGGCCCGGGGAGTTCCCCTACACTCGGGGCCTCTACCCGACCGGCTACCGGGGGCGGACCTGGACCATCCGCCAGTTCGCCGGGTTCGGCAACGCCCGGCAGACAAACGAGCGCTACAAGATGATCCTGGGCGCCGGTGGCGGCGGGCTTTCGGTCGCCTTCGACATGCCCACCCTGATGGGGCGCGACTCCGACGACCCGCAGTCGCTCGGCGAGGTGGGCCACTGCGGGGTGGCGGTGGACAGCGCCGCCGACATGGAGGCGCTCTTCGACGGCATCGACCTGGCCGGGGTCACCACGAGCATGACCATCTCCGGCCCGGCAGTGCCGGTGTTCTGCATGTACCTGGTCGCCGCCGAGCGCCAGGGCGCCGACCTGTCGAGTCTGGACGGGACGCTGCAGACCGACATCTTCAAGGAGTACATCGCGCAGAAGGAGTGGCTGTTCGACCCGGAGCCGCACCTGCGCCTGATCGGCGACCTGATGGAGTACTGCGCGGCTGAGATCCCGCGGTACAAGCCGCTGTCGGTCTCCGGCTACCACATCCGCGAGGCCGGCTCGACCGCCGCGCAGGAGCTGGCGTACACCCTGGCCGACGGCTTCGGTTACGTCGAACTGGGACTGTCACGCGGGCTTGACGTCAACGTCTTCGCCCCCGGGCTGAGCTTCTTCTTCGACTCGCACGTCGACTTCTTCGAGGAGATCGCCAAGTTCCGGGCCGCCCGCCGGATCTGGGCCCGCTGGCTGCGCGACGTCTACGGCGCCACCAGTGAGAAGGCGCTCTGGCTGCGGTTCCACACGCAGACCGCCGGCGTGTCGCTGACCGCGCAACAGCCGGTCAACAACGTGGTACGCACGGCCGTCGAGGCGCTCGCCGCCGTGCTCGGTGGCACCAACTCGCTGCACACCAACGCCCTGGACGAGACCCTCGCCCTGCCCACCGACGAGTCCGCCGAGATCGCCCTGCGTACGCAGCAGGTGCTGATGGAGGAGATCGGGGTGACGAACGTGGCCGACCCGCTGGGCGGCTCCTGGTACGTCGAGGCGCTCACCGACCGGATCGAGGCCGAGGCGGAGGAGATCTTCGCCCGGATCCGCGCGCTCGGTGGCGACGGCCCGCACCAGATCGGGCCGATGACCTCCGGCATCCTGCGGGGCATCGAGGACGGCTGGTTCACCGGACAGATCGCCGAGGCCGCGTTCGCGTACCAGCAGGCGTTGGAGAAGGGCGACAAGAAGATCGTCGGCGTCAACTGCCACACCGGAACGGTCGCCAAGGAGCTGGAGATTCTCCGCATCTCGCACGAGGTGGAGTTGGAGCAGCGCCGGATGCTGGCCGAACGCAAGCACGGTCGGGACGACTCCCGGGTACGTGCCGCGGTCGAGGCGATGGTGGCGGTGAGCCGTACCGGGGAGAACATGATCCCGGCGATGCTCGACGCCGTCCGGGCGGAGGCGACCCTCGGCGAGATCTGCGACGCGCTGCGCGCCGAATGGGGCGTTTACCGCGAGCCCGCACGGTTCTGACCTTCGCCCCATCAGGGCGGCTGGGCAGGGGTGACAGTGGCAACTGCGCGGGCCGAGGCTGATCCGAGTTCGGCGAACTGCGTGCGAGACTAGATAACCATGAGCGACCCACGGATCACCTCGTCGATCTTTACCCGCGGCGCGGTCGACCTCAGCGCGCTGCGCACCCCTGCCCCCAGTTCCACACCGGCTCCGGTTCAGGCCGGCCCGCCCGCCGGGGCGCCCGGCGGTGCCGTCGGCGGAGTCACAGTCGTCGACGTGACCGAGGCGACCTTCCAGTCGGAGGTCCTGGAGCGCTCGTTGACCACACCCGTCGTGGTCGACTTCTGGGCCGAGTGGTGCCAGCCCTGCAAGCAACTCTCTCCGGTGCTGGAACGGCTGGCGGTCGAGAGCGGCGGTGCCTGGGTGCTCGCCAAGGTCGACGTGGACGCCAACCCGAGGCTCGCGCAGATGTTCCGGGTCCAGGGCATCCCGATGGTGTACGCGGTGGTCGGCGGGCAACCCGTGGACGCCTTCTCCGGCGTGGTGCCCGAGGCGCAGCTTCGCCAGTGGCTCCAGGCCGTGCTCAAGGCCGGCGGGGTGAGCGTGGCCGAGCCGGAGGACCCACGGCTCGACGAGGCGGACGACGCGCTGATGAGTGGCGACCTGGACGCCGCCGAGCAGGCGTACCGCAAGATCCTCGCGGAAACCCCGGCGGACGCCGCGGCCGAGGCCGGGCTGGCTCAGGTGGGACTCGCCCGGCGGGTGGCCGGGGCCGACCCGCAGGCGGCGCTCACCGCCGCGGCGGCCGACCCCGACGACGTCGACGCCCAACTGCTCGCCGCCGACATCGAGGTGCTGAGCGGCCTGGCCGATCAGGCGTACCAGCGCCTGGTCAGGCTGGTGCGCCGTACCGCCGGCGACGATCGGGAGAAGGTCCGTCAGCACCTGATCGGCCTGTTCACCATCGCCGGGCCAGAGGATCCCGCAGTCGCCTCGGCCCGCCGGGCCCTGGCCAGCGCCCTGTTCTGAGTATCTGCCACGCCAGCGCGGGCCGGCGTGTCGCCGGCCCGCCCCCACACCACGAGGACGGGAGCTTAGGTGAGCGCGAGGAGTGAGCTTGCGAGCCCCGCAGTCGCGAACGGAAGGGGGCTCAGTGAGCGCGAGGAGTGAGCTTGCGAGCCCCGCAGTCGCGAACGGAAGGGGGCTCAGTGAGCGCGAGGAGTGAGCTTGCGAGCCCCGCAGTCGCGAACGAAGGCGGCCCATGATGCGCCGGATCGCCGTCCTCGACGCGCCGAGCAACCTCGGTCTGCGCCCGCCGACGCCCACCTCCGTTCCCGGCTGCGGGAAGGCGCCGGGCGCGCTACGGGACCAGGGACTGCTGCCCCGGTTGCGCGCCCGTGACGCGGGCTGCCTGACCCCGCCCCGTTACGACGCCGGTGACTGGCGACCCGGGGACGGCGTCTGCCACGCGCGGGAGATCGCCGACTACTCTGCGGCGCTGGCCGACCGGATCGGCGCGATCATCGACCGGGGAGAGTTCCCGGTGGTCCTCGGTGGTGACTGCTCGATTCTGCTCGGCTCGGCGCTGGCCATGCACCGGCTGGGTGAGGCGGTCGGCGGCCGGATCGGCCTGGTCTTCGTCGACGGCCATTCCGACTTCCGACACCCCGGCAACGCCTCGTACGTGGGAGCGGCGGCCGGTGAGGATCTCGCCCTGGTGACCGGTCGGGGCCAGGCCGACCTGGCGGCGATCGAGGGCCGGCGACCCTACTTTCGGGACGTCGATGTGGTGGTGCTCGGCATCCGGGCCCAGGACGAGTACCGGCTCGACCTGCAGGCCGCCGGGATCATCACCCGACCGGTGCCGGCGCTACGCGCCGAGGGCGCGGCGCGTACCGCCCAGTGGGCGCACGAGCAACTGGCCGACTGCGCCGGCTACTGGGTGCACGTCGACGTGGACGTGCTCGACCCCGCCGTGATGCCGGCGGTCGATGCGCCCGATCCTGGCGGGATCGCCTTCGCCGAGCTGGAGATTCTGCTCGCCGGTCTGGTCGACACCCCGCACTGCCTCGGCGTCGAGCTGACCGTCTTCGACCCCGACTACGACCCGGACGGCGCGTACGCCACGGAGATCGTCAACACCGTGGTATCCGGCCTGCGCCCGGTGACTGCCCCCGGCTCGGCGCCACCTCGGCTGCGTCCCGAGGAGAGGCTCCGTCCCACCCCCGGCCCGCGCCGGGGCCTCGATCAACCCGGCCCACCGGACGCACCGGCGCCGGTCGACCGCGGTCAGACCGACGACCATCGCCACAGCGACGGTCGCCGGAGTGGCGGTGGCGGCACGGACGGCGGTGGCGCGGGCGACGGCAGTGGCGGTGTGGGTGGCGGCAGCGCGGGCGGCGGTGACCCGGTCGATGGTGGCCTGGCTGATCATGGCCTGGCCGATGGTGGTGTAGCCGGTGGTGACCTGGGCGGCACCGCTTTCTCGACGGGAGTCACTCGTCCGGCGACCGCCACCGGCGGGCCGGCCGCCTGACAGAGCGCCGCCGTCTCATCCCGCCGCCGTTCCGGACAACTTCAGAGTTGTTGCTGCCTGGAGGCCCGCTGACCCAGCAACAACCCCGAAGTTGCTTACCGGAGAGCGTTGCGGGGGATCAGCGGCGGTGGAGGGCTGAGGGGGTCAGTCGGGTAGGGCGCGGAGGAAGCGTTCGGCGATCGGTACCGCGGTGCCGCTGCCCGAGCCACCCTTCTCGACGAAGACGGCGAACGCCACATCGCCCTGCCAGCCGACGAACCAGGCGTGGGTGTTCTCCGGGTTGTCGTCGTACTCGGCGGTGCCGGTCTTGCCGTGCACCGGCTTGCCCGGCACATCCCGCAGGGCCGTGCCGGAGCCGCTGGTCACCACCTCGCGCATCATCTCCTGGACTGCCATGACCGCCTCGGGCTTCAACTGCGGCCCCGATTCGGCTACCTGGGCCGGCGCCGGATCCAGCAACAGCTTCGGCGGGACGAACTGGCCCCTGGCCACGGCTGCGGTCGCCGCCGCCATGGCCAGCGGGCTGACCACTGTCGTACCCTGACCGATCGCTGCGGCGGCCTGTTCGGTGGCACCGCCACCGGCGGAGACCTTGCCGGTGAACGCGTCGAGGCCCAGGTCACCCCACTCGCCTTCCAGGCCCAGAGTGCGTCCGGCGGCGGCCAGACCGTCCGCGCCCAACTGGGGGGCGAGCGCGGTGAAGGCGGTGTTGCACGACTTGGCGAAGTCGGTGCGGAACGGCACCTCGCCGAGGGCGAAGTCATCGGAGTTCTTGAAGGAACGTCCGTCCACGACGAATCTCTTCGGGCAGGCGACGGTGGTGTCCGGAGTCACCGCGCCGCGTTCGATCAGCCCGAACGCGCTTACCATCTTGAAGGTGGAGCCGGGTGGCACCTGCGCGGTGAAGGCCAGGTTCTCCCCGGCGGCACCGGGGCCGTTGGCGGCGGCGAGGACGGCACCGTCGGCGACCCGTACGGCCACCAGGGCGGAGCGCCGGCGTTCGCCGCGCAGCGCCCGGTCGGCGGCGTTCTGGGTGGTCACGTCGAGCGTGGTACGAACCGGCTGGCCGGGCTGGGGCTCACGGCGGAACACCTCGGTGCCGGTCGGTTCCACGGTCCCGTCCGGCCCGGGACGGTTGATCACGACGGCCAGCCCCGGTACGCCGCGTAGCCGTTCGTCCCAGCGGCCCTGCAATCCTCCGTGACCGACGAGGTCGCCGGCGGAGTAGCGGTCGGGGTGGTTGGCGAGGTCCTCGGCGTACGCCGGATCGACGCTGCCGAGCACCGCCCGGGCGAACTCGCGGGTCGGTGCGAGGTCCAGCTTGTCGGTCGGGAACTTCGTCCCCGGCAGGGGGTAGATGCGCGACTTGATCTGCCGGTACGCCTCGTCCCGAAGGGTGACCACCTCGACGAACGCGTCCGGTTTGGCCTCCTTCAGCCGTTTGGGGAGGTCCGACAGGTCGACCGGCGGGGTGATCGCCGGCCGGATGGCGCGGAACGCGGTGTCCAGTTCGCGGACCATGGCCTTGACGTCGGTCACCTCGCTGGGCCGCAACCCCACCCGGACCACGTCGCGCGGTGCCACGATCGGCTCGCCGGCACCGTCCAGCACGGTCGCCCGCGGCGCACGGTCCCGCCGCAGCCCCAACCGGTCACCCCGAGTGAGCTGTTCCTGAACGATCTGCGGCTCCCAGATCACCTGCCACTGGTCGTCGCTGCCCTGGCTGAGTCGCAGCGGACGGTCGTACGCCCAGAGCGTCCCGCCCGGTAACGTCCACTCGGCGCGGATGGTGGCGGTGGCGGTGTCCCGGACCACCTCTGGATCGCCCTGGCGGGTCAGCGTGAGCGGAGCATCGACAAGCTCGCCGGAGAGCTCCCGGATCTCCCGGACGACGTTGGCTGCGGGAACCTTCGCGCCGGTCGGGTCGACGAAACCGACCGCGTTCAGGTCGCCCTTGCGCCAGCCGTCGAGGAATGCGTCGACGGTGCGCTGCGGGCCGTCCTCGCCCGAGCAGGCGACCAGACCGGCCGCTACGACCAGGCAGGCGACGACGACGGTCAGTGGCGACCGGCTGCGGCGTTGTCGGCGCGGAACGTACATCTCGTGCTTCCTTCTGGTCGGCTGCTCCGCACGCTAGTACGCCGGCGCGACGGCCACTGTCCCGGATGGGTCTGGTCAGGGGAAAAGACGGTCTCGTGACGGTGTGATGAACAACATCAGGCGGGGTACTCCGAACCCGGTCGAACCTCGTACCGCAACGGGTGAAAGGACGGCGTCGGAGATCCGGACGTCCGGCCGGTGGTCCGCCGACGGAAGAACCGATCGGTCGGCCTAGGCTTGGCGGCAGAGTGACCCACAGCGTTGTGGGTCGAGGGGAGTGGCACCGATGGACCGGCGTCCGGCGATCAAACCGGAACCCGACCTCCGGCAGGTTGACACCAGCCGGGACGACAGTTTCGACACGGCGACCGACGGGGACGGTTTCGGTCGGCTAGACACAGGTGTGACCGGGATGACCGGTTCGAGCATCGACACCCTCTACGACCTGGGACTACCGCCGGAGGCGCTGACCGACGACGCGGAGGACGCCGAGTTCGACGAGCCGGTGCCCAACGCCGAGCGACTGGTGGCCCAGGCGGTGTCGCTGGCCGGTGACGATCATGACGCGGCGACCCTGGTGGGCAGGTTCTGGCGGTTCGCGCCGGACGAGGAGCTGATCGGGTTCACCGCCGAGGAGATGCTCGACGCCGCCCGCGCGCACCGGGAACTGGCCCGGCAGCGGGTACCGGGTGAGTTGAAGCTGCGGATCCACTCGCCCGACGCGGAGCAGCACCACAGCGTCATCGAGATCGTCACCGACGACATGCCGTTCCTGGTCGACTCGGTGACCGCCCTGCTCAACACCCACCATCTGGACGTCCACCTGCTGGTGCACCCGCTGGTAGTGGTCCGCCGGGAGCCGTTGGGCCGGCTGGTCGAGGTCGCCGCCGACGTGGAGCCGGACGACGCGATCTCCGGCGACCTGGTCGAGAGCTGGATGCGGATCGAGATCGACCCGGTCCGCGACCCGGAGGAGCGGGACAAGCTACGCCGGGAACTGCAACGGGTGCTGACCGACGTGCGGGAGGCCGTCGAGGACTGGCCGAAGATGCGTCAGCGCGCCCTCGCCCTCGCCGATGAACTGGCCGCCGCGCGCACCAGTGACAACCGGCCACCGGTGCCGGAGAAGGACATCACCGACTCGGTCGAGCTGCTGCGTTGGCTCGCGCACGATCACTTCACCTTCCTCGGGTACCGGGAGTACCGGCTGGTGCCGAATTCGGCCGAGGGCGGGCCGGCGCTGGAAGCGGTGCTCGGCACCGGACTGGGCATCCTGCGTCAGGACTCGCCGGACGCGCGGGCGCTGTCCTCGATGACGCCCGAGGCGCACGAGAAGGTCACCGAGAAGCGCCTGCTGATCATCACGAAGGCGAACTCGCGGGCCACCGTGCACCGCTCGGCGTACCTCGACTACATCGGCTTCAAGATCTTCGACGAGGACGGCGAGGTGGTGGGCGAGCGGCGCTTCCTGGGCCTGTTCTCCACCGCCGCGTACCGGACCAGCGTCCAGGAGCTGCCGGTGGTCCGCCGCAAGGTAGCCGAGGTGCTGGACCGCTCCGGGCTGAGCCTGCGCAGCCACTCCGGCAAGGATCTGATGCAGATCCTGGAGACGTACCCGCGCGACGAGCTGTTCCAGATCAAGACCGACGACCTGTACCACGCGGTCATCGGGGTGCTGCGGATGGCCGGTCGCCGGCAGCTGCGGGTGTTCCTGCGCCGGGACGCGTACGGGCGGTTCATCTCCTGTCTGATCTACCTGCCCCGGGACCGGTTCACCACCCAGAACCGGCTGCGTATGCAGGACATCCTGCTGCGTGAGCTGAACGGTGTCGGGGTGGACTACACCACCCGGGTGACCGAGTCGATGCTGGCCCGGGTGCACTTCATCGTCCGTACCGACCCGACGAGCCCGCCCGGCGACATCGACGCCGACCTGCTGGCCGAGGAGTTGGCCGACGCCACCCGGTTGTGGGACGACGACTACCGGCTGGTGCTGGAACGCAAGCTCGGTGACGAGCAGGCCAAGCACCTGTTCGGTCGGTACGCCGACGCGTTCCCGGAGGGCTACAAGGACGGGCACACGCCGTACGAGGCGATGAAGGACCTGGCCAAGCTGGAGCTGCTGGAGGAGCCCGGCCAGCTGGAGATGCACCTGTTCCGCAAGCAGCTTGCGCCGCGTGCCGTCGGCCGGGGTCCGGACGTCGACGAGTCGATGGACGTGCGGTTCAAGGTGTACCGCTACGGCGAGCCGATGATGCTCTCGGCGGTGTTGCCGGTGCTGCACTCGCTCGGCGTGAAGGTGGTCGACGAGCACCCGTACGAGGTGGAGCGGGTCGACGGTCGGATCTGGCTGTACGACTTCGGGCTACGACTGCCGGAGGGGCACCAGGAACTGGCCGAGGTGCGCCCGCACGTGGAGAACGCCTTCGCGGCGGCCTGGCGGGGCGAAGCCGAGGTGGACCGCTTCAACGAGCTGGTGCTGCTCGCCGGGCTGACCTGGCGTCAGGTGGTGGTGCTGCGGGCGTACGCGAAGTACCTGCGACAGACCGGCACGGTGTTCTCGCAGGACTACATGGAGTCCACCTTCATCGCGTACCCGCGCCTGGCCACGTTGCTGGTGCAGCTGTTCGAGGCGCGGTTCGAGCCGGGGCCGGTCGACGCCGAGCAGCGTCAGCGGCGGGGCGCCGAACTGGTGGCCGAGATCCGCGCCGCGCTGGACGACGTGGCCAGCCTCGACCAGGACCGGATCCTGCGGTCGTACCTGAACCTGATCCAGGCCACCCTGCGCACCAGCTTCTATCAGCGGCCGGTGGGCGGGCGACCCAAGCCGTACGTGGCGTTCAAGCTCGATCCGCAGGCGATCCCCGAGTTGCCCGCGCCCCGACCGAAGTTCGAGATCTTCGTGTACTCGCCCCGGTTCGAGGGTGTGCACCTGCGGTTCGGGCCGGTGGCCCGGGGCGGCCTGCGCTGGTCCGACCGGCGGGAGGACTTCCGTACCGAGGTGCTCGGTCTGGTCAAGGCGCAGATGGTGAAGAACGCCGTCATCGTGCCGGTCGGTGCCAAGGGCGGTTTCGTGCTCAAGCAGAAGCCGGGTGACCGTGATGAGGCGGTGACCTGCTACAAGGAGTTCGTTTCGGCGCTGCTGGACGTCACCGACAACATCGTGGCCGGTGAGATCGTGCCGCCCGACGACGTGGTCCGGCACGACGGCGACGACCCGTACATGGTGGTGGCGGCGGACAAGGGCACCGCCACCTTCTCCGACACCGCCAACGAGATCTCGACGGCACACAACTTCTGGATGGGCGACGCCTTCGCCTCCGGCGGCTCGGCCGGGTACGACCACAAGAAGATGGGCATCACCGCCCGGGGCGCGTGGGAGTCGGTCAAGCGGCACTTCCGCGAGATGGGGCATGACACCCAGAGTCAGGACTTCACCGTGGCCGGGGTGGGCGACATGTCCGGTGACGTCTTCGGCAACGGCATGCTGCTGTCGGAGCACATCCGGCTGGTGGCCGCGTTCGACCACCGGCACATCTTCCTGGACCCGGATCCGGACGCGGCCACCTCGTACGCCGAACGGAAGCGGCTGTTCGACCTGCCCCGGTCCACCTGGGAGGACTACAACGCCGAGCTGATCTCGGCCGGTGGTGGGATCTACCCGCGTACGGCGAAGTCGGTGCCGGTGTCACCACAGGTCCGTGCCGTGCTCGGGCTCGACGACGACGTCGACCAGCTCAGCCCGCAGGAGTTGATGAAGGCCATCCTCACCGCGCCGGTCGATCTGTTCTGGAACGGCGGCATCGGCACCTACGTCAAGGCGTCCAGTGAGACCAACGCTCAGGTGGGCGACAAGTCCAACGACGCGATTCGGGTGGATGGGCGCAACCTGCGCTGCCGGGTGGTGGGCGAGGGCGGCAACCTGGGCTTCACCCAGCACGGCCGGATCGAGTACGCCCAGGCAGGCGGCCGGATGTACACCGACTTCATCGACAACGCGGCCGGGGTGGACTGCTCCGACCACGAGGTGAACATCAAGATCCTGCTGAACACCGCGGTCGCCGACGGTGAGCTGAGTGTCCCCGAGCGGGACGAGTTGCTCGCCCGGATGACCGACGAGGTGGCGGAGCTTGTCCTGCGGGACAACTACGACCAGGCCCGGGCGATCAACAACTCCCAGGCCCAGGCGACCTCGCTGCTTCCGGTGCACCGACGGATGATCACGGAGCTGGAGCGTGCCGGCGTCCTGGAACGGTCGCTGGAGGCGCTGCCGCCGGACGAGGAGTTGGCGGTACGCACCGAGTCCGGGTTGACCGCGCCGGAGTTCGCCGTGCTGCTGGCGTACGTGAAGATCGCCCTGGAGAAGGAGATCCTCACCGACGGGCTGCCCGACGAGGAGTGGACCGGTGAGGTGCTGGTCAACTACTTCCCGACGCCGATGCGGGAACGGTTCGCCGACCGGATGAACCGGCACCGGCTGCGCCGCGACATCGTGACCACGGTGCTGGTCAACGAGGCGATCAACCGGGGCGGGATCTCGTTCGTCTTCCGGGTGGTCGAGGAGACCGCCGCGACGGCGGCGGACGTGATCCGGGCGTACGTGGTGGTCCGCGAGGTCTTCGGATTGCGTGAGCTGTGGGACGCGGTCGAGGCCCTGGACAATCGGATCGATCCGGAATTGCAGACCAACGTCTACCTCGACACCCGGCGGCTGCTCGACCGGGCGGTGCGGTGGCTGGTGACCAACCGCCGCTCGCCGATCGACGTGCCGGCGGAGATCGCGCGACTGCGGGACGGGATCACCCGGCTGCTGCCCCAGATGGAGACGCTCTTCTACGGCAGCGAACGCGAGTCGATCGCGGCGCACATCGACTCGATGACCGAGCGTGGGGTGCCGCGTGAGCTGGCCGAGCGCAGTACCCGGCTGATGTACAGCTTCGGTCTGCTGGACGTGGTGGAGACCGCCACCGGCACCGGGCGGGACGTCGGCGAGGTCGCCTCGGTCTACTTCGTGCTCTCCGACCGGTTCCGGGTGGACTCGCTGCTGTCCAAGATCTCGCTGCTGCCGCGCGAGGACCGGTGGCAGACGCTCGCGCGGATGGCGCTGCGGTACGACCTGTACGCCGCACTCGCCGCGCTCACCGCGGAGGTGCTGGACTCCACGCCGGGTGACCTGTCGCCGCAGGAGCGGGTACAGCAGTGGGAGCAGTCGAACGCCACCTCGATCCACCGCGCCGAACGGGCGATGGGCGAGTTCGACGAGTCCCGGGCGGACCTCGCCGCACTGTCGGTACTGCTGCGCCAGATCCGTACCCTGGTCCGCACCTCCGCCGCCACCTGACCACCCGGGGCGGTGGGGTCTGGGGTGGTGGGTCAGGGGATCAGCGAGGCGAAGACGATCACGTTGTCGGGATAGTCGCCGGTCGCCTCGTCGAACTGGCCGCCGCAAGTGATCACCCGCAGGCCCGGCCGGTCGCTGGGGCCGTACACCTGCTCGGTGGGGAAGGCGTCCTTCGGGTACGACGCCACCGAGTCCACCCGGAAGGTGGCCGTCCGGCCATCGGCCCGTTCGACGCTCACGGTGTCGCCGGGTTGCAGGGCACCGAGGGAGAAGAAGACGGCGGGACCGATCGCGGCCGAGTCGACGTGTCCGACGATGACGGAGTTGCCCGGCTCGCCCGGGCTCGGGCCGGGCTCGTACCAACCGGCGAGCAGCGCCTGGTCGAGCGGGGGCACCTGGACGGTGCCGTCGGGGTTGGTGCCGAGCGCCATGATGCCGGCGCGGACTCCGATGCGGGGAATGTTGATGGTGGTGGGGGTGGCGCGGGACAACCCCGTCGGTACCTGCTGCGCGCCGTCGAGGTCGGCTTCGGCGAGTGGACCGTTCGGGGACGGATCGCTCGTCCCCGCGACGGGCTGCGGCGGGCGCGGCGAGTCGGTGGTCTTCAGCGACGCGCCGATGAGCCCGGAGCCCATCATGGCGAGCACGACGACGACGGCGGCGCCGACGGCACGCCACGGTCCCCCGTGACGGCCGCCGGCCCGTCCCGTCGTCGCGTCAGGCCGCGAACTCATCGGCCCGACGACGGCGCATCAGCACGAGGCCACCGAGGGCGGCCGCGCCGACCAGGCTCGCCCCGGCGGTGGCCAGGCCACGGTCGGCGCCGGTGGCGATGCCACCGTCGCCACCGTCGACCCCACCGTGCGGCAGGACGACCAACTCGCCCGTGCCACAGGAGCCCTCCAACTTGTACGTGCCGGGCTTGGCGTCCCGGGCGACGTGGGCCTCGCCGTAGTAGACGAAGTCCTTCTTGTGCTCCCAGCTGTCCTTGCCCCGCGCGTCGGCCGCGTCTGCCGCCCAGTCGCGCTTGCCGGACCAGTCAGCCTCGCCGGAGCGGTCTTCGCGCTCGCCCGACCAGTCACTCTCGCCCGACTCGCCCGACCAGTCGCTCCCGCCCGACTCGCTCGACCAGTCGCCCTTGTGCGACTCACCCGACCAGTCGCCTTCGCCGGACCAGTCACGCTCGGCGGAGTCCGAGCCGCTCTCGTGCCGACCGGACCAGTCGCCGGTGGACTCCTCGTTGGCCGAGTAGCCCGCCTCGTCCTGGCCCTTCCAGTCCTTCTTGTCGTGGTCCTTGGAGTCGCGACCGCCCTCAGCGTCCTGGCCGTGCTCCTCGCCCTTCCAGTCGTCGCGGACGTCGGCGCCGCCGCCCCAACCGCCGCCGGACTCGCCCTCGGCGGGCTGCGAACGCTCGTGGCCGGACCAGCCCTCGCTGTCCATGCCGCCTTCAGCAGCGCCGTTCTCCTCGCGCCAATCCTTGTGGTCGCCGCGCGAGTCGCCGTCCCGGGCCGGTTCGAGCTTCACCTTCCCGGTGACCTTGGACCAGACGAAGGGGTGCTCCTGCTCCTCGGGGCAGATCTGCACGAGCTTGACCTCTTCGCCCGCCTTGACGGCGTGCGGCTTGGCGAAGACCTTGCCTTCTTCCGTCTGCGGTTGGCCGTCGGCGTACGCGGCCCCTGGCGCGAACACCAGCAGGGAGGCGCTGCCGAGGGCAGCACCCGCAACGACCTTCCCCAGCATCTTCTTAGCCATGACCTGTGTCACTCCATCCCTGTTGTCCTGCGGCCGGCAACAACCGAGCCAGAACCGACGTTAGACCGTTTCATGACTTATGCAGGGAAAAATTCGTGTTCTGGCATTCGTTCGGTCTGTCGAGCTTTGTCGGTCTGCCTGCCCCGGACGTGCCGGCCTGTCCGGCGCCTGGTGGGATGGGTGTGGCAGGGCTTGCCAGGGCCCGCCGCTCGCGTTGTAGTGGTGTTGCGGCATTTGCCCGGTAGGGTTTCGAAAATATCGAACCATTGCCATGGAAGCGCTCCCATGCAAGAATCGCAGCACGCGGTGAGCAGAGCCACACCGCGTAGGCAGGGGTCGAGGGCATCCGGTTCGCCGGACGACCACCTGGCCGCCGACCGGTGACGCCGGTCGTCGCACCACCACCAACGCCCGTCCGGGTCGGGCGCTCCCGAAGAATCCCGTTGGCGCCGGCGGTCGTCCGCACAGGACGTCCCTCGGGCCACGTGCCGGGCCGTACGCGGATCCGGTCTCGCCCAAGGAGATCAGTGGCATGAATGTGTGGAGAAGGCTGTCCGGTCGACGCCGGGCCGTCGCGCTGGCCGGCGCGAGCGCGCTGGTCGCGGGCGGTTTGGTGACGCTACCGGTGACCGCGGCGCACGCGGCGACGCAGTGCGACGTGGCCTACACGACCAACGACTGGCAGGGCGGCTTCACCGCCAACGTCACCATCAGGAACGTCGGCGACGCGCTCAGCAACTGGACGCTCGGCTTCACGTTCCCCGACGCCAACCAGCGTCTCGTTCAGGGCTGGTCGGCCCGGTGGAGCCAGTCGGGCCGCAACGTGACCGCGCAGAATGAGTCGTGGAACGGCAACCTGGCCACCGGCGCCAGCACCAGCATCGGCTTCAACGGCTCGTGGAGCGGCAGCAACCCCAAGCCCACCTCGTTCACCGTCAACGGGGTGACCTGCAACGGCGGCACGCCGCCGACCAGTACGCCGCCGACCAGCACCCCGCCGACCAGTACGCCCCCGACCAGTACGCCGCCGACCAGCACTCCGCCGACCAGCACCCCGCCGACCAGCCCGCCGCCTCCCGGTACCAGGGTGGACAACCCGTACCTGAACGCCCAGGGCTACGTGAACCCGGAGTGGAAGGCCAAGGCCGAGTCGGTCGCCGGCGGTAACCGGGTGTCGAACATCTCGACGGCGGTCTGGATCGACCGGATCGCGGCGATCGAGGGCACCGACAACAGCCAGTCCAACGGCCCGATGGGGATCCGCGACCACCTGGACGAGGCGCTGGAGCAGGGTGCCGACTACATCCAGTTCGTCATCTACAACCTGCCCGGCCGCGACTGCGCGGCGCTCGCCTCCAACGGTGAGCTGCAGGCGGACGAGCTGCCGAAGTACAAGGCCGAGTACATCGACCCGATCGCGGCGATCCAGGGTGACGCGAAGTACCGCGACATCAGGATCATCAACATCATCGAGGTGGACTCGCTGCCGAACCTGGTGACCAACACCTCCGGCAACCCGGGTGGCACCGTCATGTGCGACACGGTCAAGGCCAACGGCGCGTACGTGCAGGGTGTCGGCTACGCCCTGGCCCAGCTGGGCGCGTTCTCGAACGTCTACAACTACGTGGACGCCGGGCACCACGGCTGGCTCGGTTGGGACAGCAACTTCACCCCGACCGCCCAGATCCTGAAGGAGGCCGCGACGGCCTCCGGTAGCACCGTCAACCACGTGCACGGGTTCATCACCAACACGGCGAACTACTCGGCCCTGATCGAGCCGTACGCGAAGGTCACCGACTCGGTGAACGGGCAGACGGTGCGGCAGTCCGACTGGATCGACTGGAACCAGTACAACGACGAGCAGAGCTTCGCCCAGGCGTTCCGTCAGGAACTGGTCCGGCAGGGCTTCCCCAGCAGCATCGGCATGTTGATCGACACCTCCCGTAACGGCTGGGGCGGCCCCAACCGGCCCACCAGCGCGGGCCCGACGACCAACGTGAACACCTACGTGGACGGTGGCCGGGTCGACCGCCGCATCCACAAGGGCAACTGGTGCAACCAGTCCGGTGCGGGTATGGGCGAGCGGCCGAAGGCCGCGCCGGCTTCCGGCATCGACGCCTACGTCTGGGCCAAGCCCCCGGGCGAGTCGGACGGCTCCAGCCGCGAGATCCCGAACAACGACGGCAAGGGCTTCGACCGGATGTGCGACCCGACCTACACCGGTAACGACCGCAACGGCAACAGCATGAGCGGTGCCCTGCCGGACGCCCCGATCTCGGGCGCCTGGTTCGCGGCTCAGTTCGCCGAGCTGATGGCCAACGCCTACCCGCCGCTGTCCTGACGGACACAGGCACACCCGCCGCCGACAGTAGGTGAGGCGCTGCGGCGGCAGGTCACCCGGGCCCCTGGTCCGACCGCACCGGTCGGACCAGGGGCCCCTCGCGCCGCCTGCGCCACGGTTGCCGTCACCCGCTCGACGGCGGCGGGTGTGCCGCAACCGGCTACCGCCGCCGCGGCGAGGGCGCACCGGGGCGCGGGCGGATCAGGGAACCGTCTTCTCGATCGCCGTCCGGCCGGTCTCGTCCAACTCGCGCCGGGCCCGCTCGATGTTCTCGGCGGTGAGGTCCTGCCCCCGAGCCATCACCAGGTCCTCCGGCTCCCAGGGCTGCTCCGCGCCGGTGCGGATGTTGTCCCCGCCGGCACCGGTGCCGGTCCCCGTCGCGCCGGTCCCGGCGGCGTACGGATCGGCGATGATGTCGTCGGTCGGCCCGCTTCCGGTCGGATCATCCGGTTCGGCGAACGTCGGATTGTCCCGGTCGGGACCGCCCCCGGTCATCAGCTGAGGGATGGTGCTGTCGTCGTCGACCGCCGCGGCCGCCTCGGGGCGCTCCTCCAGCGGTCGTTGCCGATCACGATCCGTCATCGCTGCTGCCCTCCTGTCCGCGGCGCTCTCCGGCCCTGTTGGGCGTACCCGCCTCGCCGGTGGCCATGCCTGCGGCGGTACGCCGAAGGCGGGTGCCCCCGGATCCGGGGGCACCCGCCTTCGGGTGAAACGTCGTGGTGCGGGCGAGTCAGCGGCCGAGCACCCGGTCGAGGAAGTCCCGGTACTCGCGTACCGCCACCCGCAGCTGCTCGGTGTCGGACGAACCGGCCTCCTGCCAGCCGCCGAGCTTGTTGCGGTGCTCGGCCAGCGCGGCCGAGAGCGCCTCCATGGCCTCCTCCACCAGCGACTGCGCCTCGCCGGCAGCCGCCCGGGGGTCGTCCACGAAGCGCAGTTGGACGTCGCGCCAGCGGTCCCGGAAGCCCTGTGCGGTCGTGTCGTCGAACAGCGTCGCCGCCCCGGCCGGAGCCGCCGCCCCGGGGCTGGCCGTGGCCTCGCCCGAGGTCTGCGTGTCGGGGTCGACCATCGTGGGTGTGGCGCTGCCGAAGCCGGCCCCGCCCGCCGCCGCCGTGTCGTCGTCCGCCGTCGTCCGGAGGGAGCCGTCGTCCGTCGCCCGGTCCACGTCGACGGGATTGTCGGCCAGCCGGTCGTCCGCCGCATCGTCGGCGGCGGAAGCCTCGGCGTCGTTGTCGTCGAGGTCATCGTCGTCGCCGGTCCGGTTGAACTCGGCCGTCGGGTCCGCCCGCCGTCCCTCCCGTTCCCCGTCGACCGCACCGTCACCAGGTCGGGCGGTGTCCTCCTCGCGCGGGTCGCGCTCGTCCTCGGGGCGCGGACTGGCCAGTGCGGACGCGGCGACCGCGCCACCGACCGTGGTCGCGCCGAAGGTGGTTGGCACCGGACCCGGCTCGTTGAACTCGGCCCGCTCGCTGTCGGAGCCGGGACGGCCGTCCCAGGGGCGGCCCCGGTCGGCCTCCGACCGGTCGCGATCCGTCGGCTCGTCGACGATGTCGGCCCCGTCGTCAGTCGTCCGGTCGTCCTCAGTGTCCGGCACCGCCACCGGGGCGGAGCGTACGGTCTCCGGGTGGTCGTTGTTGAGCTGCTGCTCTTCCTGCCGCATGGTGATCTCCTCAGCGGTTGGTGGCGTCGTGGGCGGCGTCGGGGTGGCGCTGTTCCGGCGCTCCGGCAGCGACCGGCGGCTCCTCGCCGAGCAGGTCGCTGAAGAGAGCGCGGTAGTGGACGACGGCCTGGCGGAGATCCTCGGTGCTGGCCTCGCCCCGGGAGTTGCGCAGATGGATCTCGTGTGCGTCGCGGTAGTGACCCAGCGTGCGCGCGTGTTCGACGGAGAGATGGGCGATCTGGTCGTCGAACTCACCGGTGGGGTATCCGCGTTCGGCGATGAGCCGGCTGACCAGTTCGTCGGCCTGCCCGACGGTCTCGGCAGGGGAGTCGACGAAACGTACCTGGAGCTCCTCCCACGCCTCGGTGTACCGGGCCCGGGACTCGGGCGTGAGCGGGACCAGTTCGAGTTCGGCGTGCCGGCGTTCCCGGTCCCGCAACTCGCGCTCGGCGGCGCTGCGGCTGTCCTGCTCGGCGACGACGTGGTCGTACTCGGGGCCGAAACGCTGCCGGAGCGCCCGGCGGCGGCCGGCCACGACGACGGCGGCGGCGATGGCGGCGACCACCAGGATGACGAGGACGATGACGATTATCTGCGTGGGCGACATGGCTCCTCCTTCGCCTGCAGGTATTCCCGCCACGCAGTGATCGCCAATCCCGTTTCGGCGCACTTTCCTGGCCCGACCTGGCTGCCGGCGGGGCGGAAACCGACAGGCGGTTCGTCGCCGGGACGTTCGGCAACGTACCGGTAGTCTCGACGGACGGTAGTGCGACCGGCGCGGATTACGTATCCTGCCCAAGGCGCCCGAGCCGGCGTCCCGGCGGGACAACCGGGGTGCGCCCCGGCGACGACGCTGCCCGGCTGTGCCGGAGCCCTTCCAGCCACCCTTCCGGGCGAGGTCCGATTGAACACCCGCGACTGGCCGATCCGCTCGAAGCTGACCGCGTTGGTCGTCGTGCCGGTGACCGCGCTGCTGGCACTGTGGATCTTCGCGACCACGCTCACCTTCGGGCCGGCGCTCGACCTGCTCGCCGCCCGTACTCTCCTGTACGACCTCGGCCGGCCGGGTGAGACCGTGGTGGCCGAGTTGCAACGGGAGCGACGGCTCTCCGTGGTCCATCTCGCCTCGCCGCGCACCGAGTGTGGACAGCCGCCGGCCAACTGCGTGCTACCGGCCCTGGTGGAACAACGGGCCCGCACCGACGCGGCCATCGCCGAATTGCGTCGGCGGGTCAGTGGCGAGCAGCTGCGGGACGCCGCCGGAGAGCTGCTCGAAGCTCGGCTCGATCGCTTCATCGGCGAGCTGGACGCGTTGCCGGCCGGACGCGGCTTCATCGATCGTCGGGATCTCGACCGCGCCGGTGCGGTCGGCCTCTACAGCGGAATGATCGCCTCTGCCTTCCAGACCTTCACCGCCCTGGCCAACCTTCCGGACCACGACCTCAACCGTGAGGCGTTGGCGCTGACCAGCCTCGGTCGTTCGCGGGAACTGCTGGGCCAGACCGACGCGCTGCTGGCCGGTGTGCTGACGGCCGGCAGGTTCGCCGAGGGCGAGCACACCCTGCTCGTGCAGGGCATTGGCAATCAGCGGTTCCTGGCCGAGGCCGCGGTGGCCGACCTGCCCGAGGCGGACCGGACCGCGTACCAGCGGCTGACCGAGCAGGAGGCGTTCGGTCGGTTGCGGGCGATGCAGGACGACATCGTGACCGCGGATCCGTCGGCCCGGCTGCGACTCGACCCGCAGGCGTGGCAGACGAGCTACGACACGGTGCAGCAGTCGCTGCGAGACTTCGAACTGACCCAGGCGGACGGACTGGCCGACCGGTCCGTGCCGATGGCGGTAGGAACCATGGTGCGGCTGGCCGCCGCCGGACTGCTCGGCCTGATCGCCGTCGTGCTCTCGCTGGTGGTGGCGGTCCGGGTCGGCCGCTCCCTCGCGCAACGGTTGACCCGGGTACGCGGCACCCTCGCCGACGCCGAACGGCGCCTGCCGGAGGTGGTGGACCGGCTGCGCAAGGGCGAGCAGGTCGACCTGGCGCGGGAGGCGTCGGTGGCCGATCAGGGTGCCGACGAGATCGGCCAGGTCGCGCAGGCGTTCACCGAGGTGCACCGGGTCGCCATCCGTTCGGCCATGGTCGAGGTGGGCCTGCGGCACGGCCTCAACGACGTCTTCCTGAACATCGCGCGGCGCAGCCAGGGGCTCGTGCACCGCCAGTTGGCCCTGCTCGACCGGCTGGAGCGCGATGCGGAGGACCCCGATCACCTGGCCGAGCTGTTCCGCGTCGACCACCTCGCCACCCGGCTGCGGCGGCACGCGGAGGACCTGGTCATCCTCGCCGGTGCCGCGCCGGGGCGGGGTTGGCGTAACCCGGTGGCCATGGTGGACCTGATCCGTGGGGCGATCTCCGAGGTCGAGTCGTACGACCGGGTCGACATCACCACAGTGCAGCCCGCCGGCACGGTCGGCCGGGTGGTGGGGGACATCATCCACCTGCTCGCCGAGCTGATCGAGAACGCCACCACGTTCTCACCGCCCGATTCCCGGGTCGAGGTCTCCGGTGCGCATGTGGCCCATGGCTACGCCCTCTCCGTCACCGACGAGGGTCTCGGCATGAGCGAGGCGGCCATCGACGAGGCGAACCGGAAGCTGGCCCGGTCGCCGGAGTTCGATCCCAGCGAGACCGCCCGGCTGGGGCTGTTCGTGGTGGCGCGACTGGCCGCCCGGCACGACGTCCGGGTGCGGTTGCGTCGGTCGGAGGGGACCGGCCTCACCGCTGTGGTGCTCATCCCGACCGAGCTGATCACCGAGGAACCGTCGCCGTTGCCCGGCCCGGAGGCGCTGGCCGGCGACGACCGGGGTGCCACGCCGGAGCAGCGGCGGCTGGTCCGGGCGACTCGGCTGACCACGGTGCCCCGGCCGCGGACCCGCACCGTCGAACGCGGCACTGCGGTGTCGTCCGGCGGCCCAGCCTCCGGCGTTCCGACGTCCGGCGCGGCTGTCCGGGCGCCGGGCGGACGCTCGACGGTCGGGCCGGCGGAAGCCGACGGCCTGCCCCGTCGGATCCGACGCCGCGCCGCCGCCGACCCGTCAGACCCGTCGACCGCGTCGGGCACCGAGCCGGTCACCGTCCCGTCCGATACCGAGGCGGCTCCCGCCGGCCCGCGCGCCGCCAAGACCGGGACGGAACCACAACGGGCACCGACGCGGCCACCCGGGGGCGGTTCACCCGAGCCTGGTGCCGGGCCAGCCCCAGCCCATCCGGACGCGCGCCGTGGGCTGGATGCGCCCACGATCCAGCTGCCGGCGATGACCGCTCCGCCCGCCCGCACGGCCGCGATCGACGGTCCGACCGTCCGACAACCGTCGGTGGCAGCCCGGCCGCACCGCGATCCGACGCCCCGAAGCCCGGAGGAGGCACGGCGGGTCATGTCGGCGCTGCAGGCGGGCACCGCCCGGGGCCGGCGGGACGCCGCCCGCAGCTCGAACCCGGAACCGGGCGGAGCGCCACCACCGGAGAACGCGACCGACCGGGCAGTGCCGCCTCTGGCGGCGCCGGACCACCAGTCCGGCGCAGCTGCCGTGGGCCCGACCGGCGAGGCCGGGTCACCGGTGGAGGTTCCCGACCGGACCGGGTCGGGCCCGGCGGGCCGAGACCGGACCACCGCACCGCCCGGCTCTCCGCCGGGCACCACACCGGCGTCGGTGGATTCCCCGACCGCGACTGAGAGGGACGCCTGATGCAATCGACGAGGCAGAACGCAGATCTCGACTGGTTGCTGGACGATCTGCTGGAGCGGGTACCGACCGCGCGGCACGCCGTGGTGCTGTCGGCGGATGGACTCCTGCTGGGCTCCTCCGCCGGCATGGACGCCGCCGACGCCGAGCACCTCTGCGCGCTGGCGTCCGGTCTGTCCAGTCTCGCCCGGGGCGCGAGCCGGCACCTCACCGGCGGACCGGTCCGGCAGACCGTGGTGGAGATGGAGTCCGCGTACCTCTTCGTCACCGCGGCGGGGCAGGGCGCGTGCCTGGCGGTCGCCAGCGACGCCGACGCGGACATCGGCCTGGTGGCGTACGAGATGGCGATGCTGGTGACCCGGGTGGGCGAGAACCTGCAAGCGCCGGCCCGAGCGTCGGTGGGTGCCACCGATGCGGACTGAGTTAACCGAGCATCGACACGAGTGGCTCGACGACGAGGCTGGGCCGGTGGTGCGGCCGTACACCCTCACCGGTGGGCGCGTCCGTCCCAGCACGGACGGATTCGACCTGGTCGCGTACGTGTTGGCGAAGCCGGACCCGGACCTCGCCGCCTACCCGGAGCTGTATCCGGAGCACCGGCTGCTGGTGGAGTTGGCCGGCCGCGGTACCCCCGTCGTGGAACTCGCCGCGGACCTGGACCTGGCGGTCGGCGTGGTCCGGGTGCTACTTGGTGATCTGCTGTCCCGGGGACTGGTCGCCGTACACCAGCCACCACGCGCCACGTACCTGCCCGACAACAACATCCTCAAGGCGGTGGTCGATGGACTCCGTGCGTTATAACGGCGATCAGCGGGGACATCGGGTGCCCATCGCGCTGAAGATCCTCATCGCCGGCGGCTTCGGCGCCGGCAAGACAACGCTGGTTAGCGCGTTGAGTGAGGTCCGGCCGTTGCAGACCGAGGAGATCCTGACGGGCGCGGGCATCGACACCGACGATGTCTCCGGGGTGGAGGCCAAGTCGACCACCACGGTGGCGATGGACTTCGGGCGGATCACCATCAACGACGACCTCCAGCTGTACCTCTTCGGTACCCCGGGACAGGACCGGTTCTGGTTTCTCTGGGACGAACTGGCGTTCGGTGCGCTCGGCGCGGTGGTGCTCGCCGACACCCGGCGGCTGGCCGACTGCTTCCCCTCGATCGACTACTTCGAGCAGCGGGGCATTCCGTTCGTGGTGGGGGTGAACTGCTTCGACGACTCCCGTCGGTTCAGCCTGGAGGCCGTGCGTAGGGCCCTGGATCTGGACCCGGAGGTGCCGATGGTGCTCTGCGACGCCCGGGACCGGCAGTCCGGCAAGACCGTGCTGATCTCCCTGGTCGAGCACGTCGCCCGGCATCGGGGCGAGCCGGTGCCGACGGCCTGAGTCGACCGGCCGGAGGGCGGTCCGGTGCGTCCACGGGCGGCCGGATCGCGGTGGGGAGGTCTAATCCGCCGGTGCCGGGGGAAGGCTTCAGAGATGGGTTCGACGGAAACGAGCGGAGGGCGGCAGCCGGTGGCAGGTCGAGGCGAGATCGTTCACATCGGCGGGTACACCGCGCCCAGCGGAGGGCGCGGCACCGGCATCGTCGCCGCGCGGCGGGAGCCGCGCACCGGCGAGCTGACGTCGCTGGGCACCGTCGCGGTCACCCCGTCGCCCTCCTTCCTCGCCCGCCACCCGGCGCGGCCCGTGCTGTACGCGGTGAACGAGCTGCCCGACGGCCAGATCAGCGCGTGGCAGGTCGGGGTCGACGGCGACCTGTCGTCCATCGGCTCGTGGCCCACGGGTGGGGCGGAACCGTGCCACCTGGCAGTCGCGCCCGACGGCGGGCACCTGTTCGTGGCGAACTACGGTGGCGGCAGCGTGACGGTCTTCCCGCTCGATGCGGACGGTGTGCCCGGCGAGCGCACTGACGTGGTGGAGCACCAGGGGCACGGGGCCGACCCCGATCGCCAGGAGCGTGCGCACGCTCACATGGTCTCGCCGGGCCCGGGTGGGTCGCCCTTGCTGGTGGTCGATCTGGGCACCGACGCGATCTACCGCTACGACCTTGACGGCGCCAGCGGACGACTGGTGCCCCGAGCGCCCCGGGTGCGAACCGCGGCCGGGGTGGGTCCTCGGCACCTGGCCCGGCATCCCGACGGGCGGCGCTGCTACGTCTCCGGTGAGCTGGATGGTTCGGTGCTGGCCTACGAGCTGAGCGACGGGACGCTGCACCAGCGGGGCCGGATCGACGCCAGCGACCGGGGTGGGCATGTGCAACCGTCCGAGATCGGAATCGGTCCGGATGGCCGCTTCCTCTACGTCGCCAACCGAGGCGTCGGCACGGTGACCGTCTTCGCTCTTGGTGCGGGCCTGCCGGAAATCGTGGCCGAGGTGGAGACCGGTGGCGAGTGGCCCCGCCACTTCGCGCTCATCGGGGAACACCTCTACGTCGCCGACGAACGGGCGGACATGGTGCGCACTTTCCGGGTCGAGCCGGCCACGGGTGTGCCGGTGGCCGTCGGAGAGCCGCTGCCGATCGCGAGCCCAACTTGCGTTCTGCCCTGATCGTGGGCCTGAGACATAGATGCATCCACATTGTGACGCTGACCCATCACTCAAAGTGACGGAATCGGGGTAAACTGTTTCTCCTCTGTAACTTTCGTCCGAACGGCCATGGCAGTACAACGGTCGGATACGCAAGATGGTCTGCGTGTCAGCAGGCCGCCATCGCATGCGTTCAAGTATTCACGGTGCCGCCGCCGCAGCAGCGGTCGGCGTACTCGTCGTCACCGCTGGTGGGTGGGTCGGCTATCGCCAACTCGCCGGCCAGGACTGCTCGGGCAAGATCGAGCTGTCCGTCGCGGTGGCGAGCGAGCTCGCCCCGGCGGTCGACCAGGCGGCCACCGAATGGGAGGAGAAGGGCGCCGCGGTCGATGGAACCTGCATCGATGTGACAGTCGCCGCCTCCGACCCGGTAGAGGTGGCCGCCGTGGTGGCGGCCAAGCACGGCGCCATCCTGGCCGGGGTGGGGCAGGCCAGCGGCACCGCGGTCAGCCCGGACGTCTGGATCCCGGACTCCTCGACCTGGCTGCTCCGACTCAAGACCGGCGGCGCGGCGGCCTTCGAGCCCGGCAACGGCTCGTCCATCGCCAGCAGCCCGGTGGTGGTCGCCATGCCGGAGCCGATCGCCACCCGGTTGGGCTGGCCGCAGCAGGAGCTCGGCTGGACCGACCTGCTGACGCGCCTCAACAGTGACCGGCCGCTGAAAACCGGCATCGTGGAGCCGACCCGCGACGCCGCCGGGCTGTCCGGCCTGTTGTCGATGATGACCGCCGCGGCATCGACCGGTGGCGAGACCGCCGAGCAGGAGCGCGTCGGCGCGTTGCGCGCGTTGGCCTCGGGTGCCTCGGCGCTGCGCCAGGATCTGCTCGCCAAGTTCCCGACGGCCACCGACGCCACCACCCTGGCCAGCGCCCTCGGTGCGGCGGCGCTGTCCGAGGAGGATGTCATCGAGTACAACGCCCGGAAGCCTCCGGTGCCGTTGGCGGCGCTCTACCTGAAGCCGGCGCCGTTGCCGCTGGACTACCCGTACGCGGTGCTGCCCGGGATCGAGCCGGCCAAGGCGTCGGCTGCGGGGGTGCTGTTCGAGGCGCTGACCACGACGTCGTTCAAGGACAAGCTTGCCGCGCAGTCGTTGCGCGCCCCGGACGGCAACTGGGGCACCGGTTTCAACGCGCCGCAGGGCGCGCCGAGCCCGGCCGGCGGGGACGCCTCCATCGCACCTCCGGCGCAGGGCGGCATCGCCGCCGGTGGGCTGGCACCGGACGCGGTGGAGCGGGCGGTCTCCAGTTGGTCCATCGCCACGCTGTCCGGCCGGATGCTCTGCATCATCGACGTCTCCGGCTCGATGAAGAACGAGGTGCCGACGGCCAACGGCGCGACCCGACAGCAGGTCACCACGGAGGCGGCCCGGCGGGGGCTGAACCTGTTCGACGACTCCTGGTCGATCGGCCTGTGGGTCTTCTCGACCAACCTGGTGGGCTCGCGGGACCACCGGGAACTGGTGCCGATCGCGCCACTGTCGCGGCAGCGCAGCGAGTTGGAGCGGGGCCTGGACCGGGTGGTCTCGTCGAGCGGTGACACCGGCTTGTACGACACGCTGCTGGCCGCGTACAAGGACGTCCAGGCGAACTGGGAACCGGGCAAGGTCAACTCGATCGTGCTGTTCACCGACGGCAAGAACGAGGACGCCGACGGCATCTCCCAGAAGGCTCTGCTCGCCGAGCTGAAGCGGATCAAGGATCCGGACCAGCCGATCCAGGTGATCATCATCGGTATCGGCACCGAGGTCAGCAAGTCGGAGCTGGACACCATCGCCAAGAGCGCCGGTGGCGGCGCGTTCGTCGCCACCGACCCCACCAAGATCGGTGACATCTTCCTCCGGGCTATCGCGCTGCGGAAGGCGCCCGCCTGACCTGAGACACCCCGAAAAGGGGCCTGTGGTACCGGTTTCGCCGGTACCACAGGCTCCTTTCCTGTTGTCCTACGCCTTGGAAACTGACGGCAATACGTCGGAAGCAATTGGTAGTCATGGTTGTCAGGGCAGGATGTCGTCGTGCATCGGCAGACCCGGCCCACCCGGCCAGGCCCGTGCCGTCGGCGAGCGAAGTGGGAGGGCTGGTGACCTCGGCGACGCTGTTGACTCCGGTCAGAACGTCATCGCGACCGCACGACCACCCGTCACCGGGGGGACCGGTGCGCACCGACCAGCGGGCGTACGTCCGCACCCTGGTCGTGCTGGACGCCGCCGTGCTGGCGGTGGCGGTGCTGGTGGGATACGCGGTCCGGTTCGGTGAGGCCGCGCCCCGCGGCCCGGTGCCCTACGTCCTGGTCGCCCCGGCGCTCGTCCTGGCCTGGCTGGTCTCGCTGAAGGCGCTGCGCTGCTACGACGACCGGGTGGTGGGCTACGGCGCGGACGAGTACCGACGGGTCAGCATGGCGAGTCTGCGGCTGGCCGGCGCCACCGCGATCGCGGGTTACGTCGCCGACGTCGGTGTCTCCCGAGGTTTCCTGGCCATCACCTTCGCGGTGGGCACGATCGGTCTGGAGGTGGCCCGGTTCGCTGCCCGTAAGCGCCTGCACCGCGCCCGGTCGCAGGGGTCAGGCTGGTCACGGCGGGTGCTGGTGGTCGGTGACACCGCCCACGTGCTGGAGTTGGTGCACACGCTGCGCCGTGAGCCGTACGCCGGCTACCAGGTCGTCGGCGCCTGCATTCCGGACGCCCTGCTCGCCCCGGTCGCCCAGCGGCTCGGCGACGTGCCGGTGGTCGGCTCGTTCCGGGCCATCCCGGAATCCGCCGCCGCGATCGGCGCGGACACGGTCGCCGTCACCGCCTGCGGGGAGCTCACCGCCACCCGGCTGCGTCGGCTCGGCTGGCAACTGGAGGGCACCGGCATCGACCTGGTGCTGGCGCCGGCGCTGACCGATGTGGCTGGCCCGCGCATCCACACCCGGCCCGTCGCCGGCCTGCCGCTGATCCACGTGGAGGCCCCCGAGTTCCGTGGCGTCCGCAAACTGGTCAAGGGGTTCGTCGACCGGTCGATGTCGCTGATCGCGCTGGCCCTGCTGCTGCCGCTGCTGGCGGTCATCGCGTTGGCCGTGAAACTGGACAGCCGGGGGCCGGTGCTGTTCCGGCAGACCCGGGTCGGGCAGGGGGGCCAGGAGTTCGGGGTCTTCAAGTTCCGCACCATGGTGGTCAACGCGGACGTGCTGCTGGCGGAGTTGACCGCCCGCAACGAGACCGACGGCCTGCTGTTCAAGATGCGCGACGATCCCCGGGTGACCCGGGTCGGCCGGCTGTTGCGCAAGTGGTCGCTGGACGAGCTGCCGCAACTGGTGAACGTCCTGCTGGGGCAGATGAGCCTGGTCGGTCCCCGGCCGCCGCTGCCCTCCGAGGTTGCCCGCTACGACGGGGACGTCGCCCGCCGGCTGCTGGTCAAACCGGGAATGACCGGGCTCTGGCAGGTCAGCGGACGGTCCGATCTGAGTTGGGAGGACGGCATCCGGCTCGATCTCTACTACGTGGAGAACTGGTCACTCGCCGCTGACCTGACGATCCTGTGGAAGACGGTCGGCGCGGTGGTCAACAGCCGCGGCGCGTACTGACTCGGCGGGCGGGGTCTCCGGCTGCGGGCCGAGCCAGTCCAGGCAGACCACGACGGCGTCGTCGGTGAGATCACCGGCAACGAACGCCCGTAGGTCGCCGAGCAGGGAGCGAACCGCGTCCAGCGCCGTCATCGGTGCGGTCCGGCGCAACATCCGGTCCAGCGCCGTCTGGCCGTACCGCTCCGTGCTCCCGGCCGCTTCGATCACCCCGTCGCTGATCATGAACAGTCGGTCCCCGCGCTGGAGCTGGACGAACTGCTCGCGGTAGTTGGTCCCCTCGAACATGCCGAGCGGGAACTGCTCCTCCAGCGGCTGGACGCTGACCTCGCCGTCGCGCAGCAGGACGAGCCGGGGCGAGCCGGCGTCGACGGCGGTGAGCAGCCCGGTGCGCAGGTCGAGTTCGAGCAACAGGGTCGCCAGGTACTGCTCGCCCCGGTGCAGGTCGTAGACGGCCTGGTCGGCCAGGGACGCCTGGTCGGCCAGGGAGATGCCGGCCCGGCGGGCGTTACGCAACGCGCAGGTGGCGAGGGTGGTGAGCATCGACGCGACGACCCCCTCACCCATCCCGTTGATCGTGGCGAGCCAGACCCGCTGACCATCGTCGGACCAGTCGAAGCTGTCGCCGCGCACCGCGTACGCCGGCTCCAGCTGACCGGCGAGGCTGAAGGAGGGACGGAGCCGGCTGCGCCCCGGCAGCAGCTCCCACTGCACCTCGGCGGCGAGGGTCAGGCGGCGGCTGCGCCGGGCCACGCGGTAGACGTCCGTGCCGGCGTCGACGGCGGCCAACTCGTGCGCCAGCGCGGTGGCGACCTCCGCCAGCTCGGCCAGTCGGGCGTCGGTGACCGGCGTCACCCGGAGTACGCCCCGCCGTTCCCCACGCATGCTCACCGGCAGGTACCCGACGCCGTCGGCGTGGGTCGGGCTCTGGTGGTCGAAGCAGCGCCACGCCGGGTGCCCGGGGGTCGTCACCGCCTCCCCACCGCCCAGTGGCAGCAGCGCCGCGAGCCGGTAGTCGACCTGGAGGAGTTCCGTGTCGGCGATGCCGTACTCCTGCTCGAACAGTTCCCCGACGCGCGTCACGAGGAGGTCCACGGGGGCGGCGGTGATGGCCGCGCGGCCCTTGTCGACCGGCTCGGTCATGGTCTCTCCTTGATCACAAGCCCATCCGCCGACGGAATCGGGGTACGCTCAGGCGCACCATGGCGGAACTGCATGGTCCACCGGGACCCGAGATGAGTATGGCTGCCGAGCTGGACGCCGCGGCAGGTGCCCTGCTGACGGTCTGGGACGGTGCGCGGGAGCGGGCAGCCAACCGCATCTCCACCGCCCAGCTTCGCGCCGTCATGCTCGTCGAACGGCACGACGGGATCAACCTGCGTCGCCTCGCCACCGGCCTGGACATGCTGCTCTCCTCAGCCAGTCGACTCTGCGACCGGCTGGTGGCCGCCGGGATGCTGGAACGGGAGCCGGGTCGTGCCGACCGGCGGGAGATCTCGCTGCATCTGACCGCCGAGGCCCGCCGGTTGCTGGCCGAGCTGCGCGACGACCGTCGTCAGCACCTGGCGGCGATCCTGGCCGACATGACTCCCGAGGCCCGGGAGGCGCTGCTGCGCGGGCTGCGCGCCTTCGACGAGGCCGCCCGCGCGCGGGTCGTCCGACCGGTGTCGCCGCTGGTGCCGCAGGCCGAGGAACCACGTGTGGAACAGACCGAAGGCCGGGATGCCGTCGAGGCGGCGTCGCGGGGCTGGGCGGCGGGGGACGCCTCCGTCTTCCGGACGGCCTGACCGGGGGCACCGGACGGGGCCGCACCGTATCGGGCACCGGTGGCGCACCGTCGTCGGTGGTGCCGGCCAGCCGGATGGCCGTCGGATCAGTCCCCGGCCGAGCCGATCGCCAGCATCGCTATGTCGTCGTGTCGGTGGCCGGAACACCACGTGTCGACCTCGTGCAGCACGTGGTCGACAAGCGTGGCCGGGGGCAGCCCGACGCCGGCCGCCAGCGTCCGGCGTAGCCGCCGTTCACCGAAGATCTCTGTGCCGCGCGGGCCGCCCCGGGCCTCGGCGATTCCGTCGGTACGGGTGAAAAGCAACTCACCGGGGCGCAGCCGAACGTCGGCGGTGGCGAACCGGGCGTCGGGCAACGCGCCGACCGGCATTCCGCCCACCCGAATCGCGGTCACCGTGCCGTTGGCGCGGATCACGAGGGGCACCGGGTGCCCGCCGCCGGCGATCCGCACCCGCAGCCCACCCTCGGGTACGACGCGTACGGCACCCAGCAGCAGGGTGGTGAACTGGCCGCGCCGGGCCGCGTCCGGAGTGTCGAGCAGCGCCTGGTCGAGCAGCCGGAGCAGCTCCCGCGGTTGCTGCTCGACCAGACGTAGGGTCTGCAACGACTGGCGTACCCGGCCGGTGAGCACCGCCGCACCGACGCCTTTGCCGCAGACGTCCCCGACGGCGAACAGCGCACCATCGCCGGTCGGCAGCACATCGTAGAAGTCGCCACCGATACGCAGGCCGTCCCCGGCCGCGCGATAGCCGCCGGCCAGGCTCATCCCGGCCACCGTGGGCAGCCTCGGCGGCAGCAGGCTGTCCTGGAGCACCTGGGCGAGGTGACTCTGTGCGTCGTGCAGTTGCGCGGTGGCCAGTGCGGCACCGGCCCGGGCGGCGAGCTCCCGGACCAGTTCGACGTCGCGGCGGTCGAAGCCGGCCCGCTCAGGTCGGCGGAGCAGCACCAGGGCACCGGCCGTCCGACCGGCGCCGGGCATCGGGCTGACCAGCAGGGTCGCGGGTGCATCGAGGTCCGCCGGGAGCAACGGGTCGAGTCTCTCCGGCCCGAGAGTAGGCCAGGGGCGCGGATCGGTGGTCTCGCCGTCGAGGGCCTCGACGAGACCGGGTACGGCAGCGACCACGTCCCAGTCCACCGTGCCGGTGATCGGCGCGGTGTCGTCAGCGGCGTACCGGACCCAGTGCGGCCGGTACTCGGTCGGCGTCGGTGGCAGGTGCACCACCAGGGCAAGATCGGCCAGATAGGGCACGGGCAGGGTGGCAACGGCTTGCAGCGCCTGGTCACGCTCCAGTGCCAGGCCCAGCCGACGGCCGGCGCGGGCCAGGAACTGGGTACGTCGACGCTCGGCCAGCAGCTCCGTTACCCGGCTGTGCTCGTCGGTGACGTCCCGCACGTACCAGGCGGATCGGTTGCCGCCCAGGGCGCGGCGGACCCCCCGCAGCCGCCGGCCGTGGTGCTCACCCTCGAAGTCATCCCCACCTGAGGCGCTCGCGGCCGCCAGCGCCGGCACCGGACAGCCCGCCAGGTCGGTTCCGACGACGATGTCCGGCAGCAACTGCCCAGCCATCGTGTTGACCAACACCACCAGCCCGGCGGCGTCGGTGGTCAGCACCGCCTCGTCGAGCCCGTCGAGCAGCTCACGGGCGAGATCGGTGTCCACGGGAGGTGTGGTGTGCGGTACCTCGGTGGCGGCGCGGCCCGACCGCCCGTCGTCGGCCCATTCGCCGGCCGCACCGGTGAAGGCGCCCTGTCGGGTGCTGGTCACCGGCGGACACCGGGCGCCGGGCGCTGTCGACCAGTACGCATGCCGGTGGTGCACTCCTCGGGGTGACGGTTGGTTGCCTGCGGGCAAGCGTACCGAGCTGTTCCTGAGCGGCTCCTGTCGAGAGCGTCAGAGCCGGGCCAACCATCCGCCGGGGCGGGCGATAATTCGGCGTACCACAGATCCGGCCGCTCCCACCGCGGCGGCCGTGGCACCGAGGGTGGCCGGTCGGACGGTGACCGGCGACCAGGCCGCGGTGAGCACCCGGCGTTCGATCTCGGCGAGTACGGGTGGCCGGAGCCAGCCGGTGAGCGGGGCGTAGCCGCCGCCGAGCACCACCGTGTCGAGGTCCAGCAGGTTGACCACGCTCGCCACGGTGACTCCGATCGCTGTGCCGGCCTCGGCCAGGGCGCGCAGCACGGCGGGGTGCTCGGCGGTGGCGAGCTGGGTCAGCCGGGTCGACGCCCGGTCGGCCGGTAGGTCCGCTCCGGCCAGGCCGGCGGCGGACAGGATCGCCTCCTGCCCGGCGTACAGCTCCAGACAGCCACGGCCGCCGCAGCGGCAGGGTGGCCCGTCCGGGCGGACCGGAATGTGCCCGATCTCGCCGCTCCAACCACGGGCACCTCGAAACAGCGCGCCGTTCAGGACGATGCCCGCGCCGATGCCTACCTCGCCGGAGATGTGCAGGAAGCTGCCGGGCGCGGCACCCGCGTGCAACTCGCCAAGCGCGGCGAGGTTCGCCTCGTTGTCCACCACCAGGGGCGGCACCCCGTCGACCGTCTCGGTCAGCGGGGGATGGTCGGCCAGCAGCTCCGGCACCGGCACGTCCCGCCAGCCCAGGTTGGGTGCGAGGCGGACCCGACCGGCGTCGTCGACCAGACCGGGCACGCCCAGGGCCGCACCGGCCAGGGTCAGGCCCTGGGCGTTGGCGTCGACGCGAGCCCGGCCGGCCAGTTCGGCGAGCCGGCCGAGCGCGTCGGCCGGGGAGACGGGTCGCAGGTCGGCCCGATGCACCGTGTGGTGCCTTACCTGACCGGCAAGGTCGACGACGCACGCGGCCAGATAGTCGACGTTGATCTCCAGCCCCAGACCGGCGGGACCGTCGCCGGCCAACATCAGACCGCGTGCCGGACGACCGGCGCCGGCCCGGGGCGTCGGCTCGGCCTCGGTGACGAGGCGGCCGGCGACCAGATCCTCCACCACGGCCGAGACGGTGGCCCGGGTGAGGCCGGTGTCAGCGGCCAGCGCGGCCCGCGACGGGGGACGACGGGCGGCGGCGATGCGGCCGAGCACCAGAGCGAGATTCAGCTCACGCAGGCTGCCCTGCCGCACCGCGCCGGCCGGGGCTGCGGGTGGCTTCACCCCTTGACACTGCCACATCACAGTCATTTAATTCAACCACTGAACAAATAGCGGATGACACCACCGGAGGTCTGCCATGGCACCCCGTCCCACCCCTGCCGACAAGTTCTCCTTCGGGCTCTGGACGGTCGGCTGGCAGGGCCGAGACCCGTTCGGCCACGCCACCCGAGACGCGCTGGACCCGGTGGAGTCGGTGCACCGACTCGCCGAGCTGGGCGCGTACGGTGTCACCTTCCACGACGACGACCTGGTGCCGTTCGGCGCGGACGCCGCCACCCGGGACGCCCAGATCGCGCGGTTCCGCAAGGCGCTCGACGAGACCGGCCTGGTGGTGCCGATGGTCACCACCGACCTGTTCCAGCAGCCGGTCTTCAAGGACGGCGGCTTCACCAGCAACGACCGCGACGTCCGGCGGTACGCGTTGCGCAAGGTGCTGCGCAACATCGACCTCGCCGCCGAGCTGGGCGCGAAGACCTTCGTCATGTGGGGTGGCCGGGAGGGCGGCGAGTACGACGTCGCCAAGGACGTCCAGGCCGCGCTGGACCGCTACCGCGAAGCGGTGGACCTGCTCTGCCAGTACGTCATCGACCGCGGTTACGACCTGCGCTTCGCGCTGGAGCCGAAGCCCAACGAGCCGCGTGGCGACATCCTGCTGCCGACCGTCGGGCACGCCCTGGCGTTCATCTCCACCCTGGCCCACCCGGAGCGGGTCGGACTGAACCCGGAGGTCGGGCACGAGCAGATGGCCGGGCTGAACTTCGTCCACGGCATCGCCCAGGCGCTCTGGCAGGGCAAGCTGTTCCACATCGACCTCAACGGTCAGCGTGGCGTCAAGTACGACCAGGACCTGGTCTTCGGCCACGGTGACCTGCTCAATGCGTTCGCGCTGGTCGACCTGCTGGAGCACGGTGGCACGGCCGGCGGCCCCGGCTACGACGGCCCCCGCCACTTCGACTACAAGCCCTCCCGCACCGAGGACATCGACGGGGTCTGGGCCTCGGCAGCCGCGAACATGAGCACCTACCTGCTGCTCAAGGAGCGGGCTGCGGCGTTCCGGGCCGACCCGGAGGTCGCCGAGGCGCTGTCCGCGAGCAAGGTCGCCGAACTGGGCGTGCCGACCCTCGGCGACGGCGAGGGGTACACCGAGCTGCTCGCCGACACCAGCGCGTTCGAGGAGTTCGACGTCGACGCGGTAGCTGCCAAGGGCTTCGGCTTCGTCCGGTTGAACCAGCTCGCCGTCGAGCACCTGCTCGGCGCACGCTGAGGCGGCCGGCATGCCGCTCGTCGCCGGGGTGGACTCCTCCACCCAGTCGTGCAAGGTGGTCGTCCGGGACGCGGAGACCGGGGCCCTGGTCCGGCAGGGCCGGGCACCGCACCCGGACGGCACCGAGGTCCACCCCTCGGCCTGGTGGTCGGCTCTCCAGACGGCGATCGACGCCGCCGGTGGGCTGGCCGACGTCGCCGCAGTTTCCGTGGCCGGTCAGCAGCACGGCATGGTCTGTCTCGACGAGGCCGGCGAAGTGGTACGGCCGGCGCTGCTGTGGAACGACACCCGGTCGGCCGGTGCCGCGGCCGAGCTGATCCAGGAGGCGGGCGAGGGGCAGGCCGGGCCCCGGTTCTGGGCCGATGCGGTGGGCAGCGTGCCGGTGGCCAGCTTCACCGTCACCAAGCTGCGCTGGCTGGCCCGCAACGAGCCGGCAAACGCCGACCGGGTGGCGGCGGTCTGCCTGCCGCACGACTGGCTGACCTGGCGGCTGGCCGGTGCTCCCGGGCTGGACGCGCTGCGGACCGACCGCAGCGATGCCAGTGGCACCGGCTACTGGTCCCCGGGCACCGGCGAGTACCGCCCGGATCTGCTGGAGCGGGCGCTCGGCCGGGTGGTGCGGGTGCCGACGGTGCTCGGCCCCGCCGAGGCCGCCGGCACGCTGGCTCCGGCGGCGCTGTCCGGTGCCGTGGCCGCTGCGGACCCGGGCGCGGCGCTGCTCGGGCCGGGGGCGGGGGACAACGCCGCCGCCGGCTTCGGCGTCGGTGCGCGTCCCGGCGACGTGGTGGTGTCGATCGGCACCTCCGGCACGGTCTTCAGCGTCGCGGACACTCCGGCGGCCGACCCGAGCGGTATCGTCGCCGGCTTCGCCGACGTGACCGGCCGGTTCCTGCCGCTGGTCTGCACGCTTAACGCGGCCCGGGTGCTGGACGCCGCCGCGGCGATGCTGCGGGTCAATCTGGACGAGCTGGCCGACCTGGCGTTGTCCGCGCCGCCCGGCGCGGACGGGCTGGTCATGGTGCCGTACCTGGAGGGTGAACGTACCCCGAACCGGCCGGACGCCACGGGGGCGGTGCACGGGCTGACCCTGCGTACCTCGACTCCGGCGCATCTGGCCCGGGCCGCCGTGGAGGGGATGCTCTGCGCCCTCGCCGACGGGCTCGACGCGCTCACCGCCCAGGGTGCGGCCGTACGCCGGGTGATCCTGGTCGGCGGCGGCGCCCGCTCGGCGGCGGTGCGTCGCATCGCGGCGCAGGTCTTCGGCTGCCCGGTGGTGGTCCCACCGCCCGGCGAGTACGTCGCCGACGGTGCCGCCCGGCAGGCCGCGTGGTTGGCTCTGGGCACGGGGGAACCGCCGTCCTGGACACCGTCCGGCACCGAGGAGCACGCCGCCGAGTCGGTGCCCGGCATCCGGGAGCGCTACGCGCAGGCCCGGGAACGCCATCTGGACCGGTTGTCCCAGGGGTGATCACGCCGGTTCCCGGGTCGGGTGGCGTCCGCGTGACGAGGAGCCACCCGATCCGGGACCGAGCACGATCTCGGGCGCGCTCGGGGGTGGCCCGGTGATCGGCTCGTTATCCCGTCCTGGTTGGCTGCCCGCATGACCTCGACCACAGGCGGACCCGCGCGGGTTTGGGGCAGCAGCGCGCCGCGCCGGCTCTACAGCGTCGTGGTCTTCGTGCTGCTCGCCTCGCTGGACAACGTGGCGATCGGTCTGGTGCCGCCGCTGTACGGCGCGATCGCCGACTCCTTCGACGTGCCGCAACGGCTGCTCGGCCTGGTCACCGCGATCAGCTTCCTGACCAGCGCGGTGGCGGCGGTCGGTTGGGCGTACTTCGGCGACCGCAGCAACCGCAAGCCGTTGCTGATGATCGGCACGCTGATCTGGGCGGCCGGAACGGGCGGGAGCGCACTGGCCGGGAACTACCCCACGTTCCTGGCGGCGCAACTGCTCGCCGCGGTGGGCCTGGGCGCGGTCGGTTCGGTCGGTTACTCGGTGGTCACCGATTTGATCACGCCGCGCCGTCGGGGCCTGGTGATGAGCTTCTGGGGGCTGTCCCAGGGCGTCGGCACCCTGGCCGGCACCCTGGTCGGCGGACTGCTCGGCGCGACCGACTGGCGTCGGCCGTTCCTGGTGCTCACCGTGGTCGGTCTGGTCGCCACGGCGGCCTACCTGTTCACGTACGACATCCGGCGCGGCCAGAGCGAGCCGGCACTGGCCGGTGCGCTCGCCACCGGTGGGGACTACGACTACCGGATCAGCCGGGCCGACCTGCCCGTCATCCTGGGCCGCAGGACCAACAGGTGGCTCATCCTCCAGGGCCTCACCGCGCAGGCCGCCTTCGGCTCGCTGGTCTGGCTGCCGTACCTGTTCATCGAGCGGGCCAAGGACCAGGGTTATTCGGAGGCGACCGCCATCGTGGTGGGCAGCGTCTTCGCCACACTGTTCCAACTCGGCGGGGCGTTCTCCATCGTCGGTGGGCTGATCGGCGACGCGCTGCAACGGCGTACGCCCTCGGGCCGGGCGATGGTCGCCTCCGTCGGCATCTTCGCCGCACTTCCGTTCTACCTGGTGTTGTTCTTCGTGCCGATGCGCATCGACGTGCCCGACGGCGCCGGCACCGGCGCGGTCGTACGGGCGGTGCTGGCCAGTGTGGTCAGCGAACCGACGGTCGGGCTGAGCCTGCTCGCCGCGTTGCTGGCCCTGGCGCTGACCTCGGCGAACTCGCCGAACTGGTTCGCGCTGATCGCCGACGTCAACCCGCCGGAACACCGGGGCACGGTCTACAGCCTCGGCAACCTGGTCAACGGGGTGGGGCGGGCGGCCGGCAACGGCCTGGTCGGGGTGGCCTTCAACGGGCTGCGGCTGGCCTTCCCACCGCCGCTGAACTACGCCGTCGGGCTGGCCGCCTTCCAGCTCTTCTTCATCCCCACCGGCGTCATGTACTGGCTTGCCGCCCGCACCTCTCCGAAGGACATCACCGACGTCCGCGAGCTGCTGCACACCCGCGCCGACAAGCTGTAGGCCCCGGGGGTAGGACCCGGACGGGCCCCACCCCCGGCAGCTCAGGCGGTGCGGACCCAGACGGTGACGTCGGTGGGCAGCGAGCCGTCCTCGTTCAGCGGGGCGCTGCTGTGCACCACCTCGCCCTCGGGCACCGGGGCGGCGGCACCGAAGTTGGTGGACACCACCAGATCGCCGTTGCGGAAGGTCAACACCTCGTCGGTGGAGGAGAGCCACTCCAGGGTGCCCCGACCGAGTCCGTACGCGCGGCGCAGCTGCAACGCCTCCCGGTACAGCTCGTACGTCGAGCCGGGCACCCCGCGCTGACGGTCCAGCGCGTACTCGGCCCAGACCGGCGGCTGCGGCAGCCAGCTCGCGTCGGTCGGCCCGAAGCCGTACGAGGGAGCGTCGGCCTCCCACGGGATCGGCACCCGGCACCCGTCGCGGCCCCGCTGGGTGTGCCCGCTGCGTTCCCAGGTCGGGTCCTGCCGTGCTTCGTCGGGCAGGGTGGTGTGCTCCGGCAACCCGAGTTCCTCACCCTGGTAGAGGTAGGCCGAGCCGGGCAGGGCCAGCATCAGCAGGGTGGCCGCCCGGGCCCGACGCAGCCCGGTGGCGGCGTCCGGCTGCTCGTCGCCGATCCCGATGCCGTTGGGTCGGGGCGCACCGATCGGCAGCCCGAGCCGGGAAGCGTGTCGCACCACGTCGTGGTTGGAGAGCACCCAGGTGGTGGGGGCGCCGACCGCGTCGGTGGCCTCCAGCGATCGCGTGATCACGGCGTACTGGGCGGGCGCTGTCCAGGAGGCGAGCAGGTACTCGAAGTTGAACGCCTGGTGCATCTCGTCGGGACGTACGTAGCGGGCCAACCGCTCCGCCGGCTCCACCCACGCCTCGGCCACCAGGATCCGCTCGCCGGGGTAGCCGTCCAGCAGCCGTCGCCAGTCGCGGTAGACCTCGTGCACGCCGTCCTGGTCCCACATCGGCGGGCGGGGCTTGTCCGCCTCCTGCCCGGAGAGGATCTCCTGCGGATCCTGCCAGTCGGCCAGATCGGCCTGCTTGACCAGACCGTGCGCCACATCGACCCGGAAGCCGTCCACGCCCCGGTCCAACCAGAACCGCAGCACGTCCAGGAACTCGGCGCGGACCTCGGGACTGTCCCAGTTCAGGTCGGGCTGGGCGGTGTCGAAGAGGTGCAGGTACCACTGGCCGTCCGGCACCCGGGTCCAGGCCGGGCCGCCGAAGACGCTCTGCCAGTCGTTGGGCGGCTCGGCGCCGCCCGGTCCGCGCCCCTCTCGGAAGATGTACCGCCCCCGCTCGGCACTGCCGGGACCGGCGGCCAGGGCGGCCTGGAACCAGGCGTGGGCCGAGGAGGTGTGGTTGGGCACCAGGTCGACGATCACCCGCAACCCGTTGGCGTGGGCCTTCGCGATCAGGTCGTCGGCATCGGCGAGGGTGCCGAACAGCGGCTCGACGTCCCGGTAGTCGGCCACGTCGTAGCCGGCGTCGGCCTGCGGGGACGGATAGAACGGGGAGAGCCAGACCGCGTCGACACCCAACTCCGCCAAATGGTCGAGGCGGGCGGTGATCCCGGGCAGGTCGCCGATCCCGTCGCCACCCGAGTCGGCGAACGAGCGGGGGTAGATCTGGTAGATCACCGCCTCCGTCCACCAGCCGGTCGGTGGGGTCTGCTGCGTCGCGTCGTGGTTCAGGGCGTACTCCCATGGGTCGAGCCGTCCAGACCGGCCGGCCGGACGGCGTGCTGGCTGCCGTTCAGTGTGCCCGGACGGGCGCGGTCGAATCACGCACGACCAGCCGAGTGTTCAGGATCACCGACGAATCCTGTTTGATCATGTTGGCGTCGTCGGCCCGTCCGCAGAGCGGGTCGAGCAGCAACTGCGCGGCCAGCCGACCCTGCTCCACCGCCGGTTGGGCGATGGTGCTCAACCCGAGTACACCGGAGAGGGCGTGGTCGTCGATGCCGATCACGCTGACGTCCTGGGGAACCCGCAGGCCGGCGTCGCGCAGCGCGGTCAGCGCCCCCATCGCCATCTCGTCGCAGGCGGCGAAGATGGCCGTCGGTGGGTCGCCTCGGCGGAGGAGTTCCTCGGTGGCCCGGGTGCCACCGGCGATGTCGAAACTGGATTCCACGTCGAGGCTCGGGTCCGGCTGCAACCCGGCCGCGCGCAACGCCTCCTGATGCCCCCGGCGTCGATCCAGGTGGGCGCTGAAGGCGAGTTCGTCGTCGGGATCGCCGGAGATGTGCGCGATCCGCCGATGCCCGAGATCGAGCAGATGCCGGGTGGCGGTCCGCGCCGCCGCCACGTCGTCGATGCGTACGCAGGGCCAGCCGGGCACTGTGGTACCGGAGCTGATGGTGACGCCGGGCAGGTCCAGTGCCGCCAGCGCGGTCACGTCGGTGGCCCGTAGCGGAGTCGCGACCAGCATGATCGCATCCACCCGCTTGTGCAGGTGGGTGGCGTGCAGGACGCGTTGCCGATTCTGCTCCCGCCCACCGAGGTTGTGGAGCAGCAGGTCGTATCCGGCCCGGTGGAAGAAGTCCTCCGCCGCCTCGACGACCACGCCGAAGAACCACCGGGTTATCCGGGGAACCACCACCGCCACGGTGCCGGTCCGGCCGCCGGCCAGTCGTGAGGCGCTGGGTGACACGGCGTACTGCAACTGCTCGGCGGCGGCGAGCACCCGGCTGCGGGTCGCCGCCGACACGGTGGGCAGCCCGCGCAGCGCCCGGGAGACGGTGGCCGTGGAGACGCCGGCCAGCCGGGCGACGTCGTCGATCTTCGTCACGTGACACCCCGCTCACGTCCCGCCTGGTGCCGCCGCCCGCGGGCGGCGGCACCACGGCGGATCAACCCTTGACGCTGCCGGCGAGCAGCCCACGAACGAAGTAGCGCTGCAAGGACAGGAACACGATCAGCGGTACGACGATCGAGACGAACGCTCCGGCGGTCAACCGTTGCCACTCGTTGCCCCGGGTACCGGCCAGTTCGGCGAGGCGAACCGTGAGTGGCGCGGTGACGTCGCTGCCACCGGCGAAGATGAGCCCGACCAGCAGGTCGTTCCAGACCCAGAGGAACTGGAAGATGCCGAACGCGGCCAACGCCGGGGCAACCAGGGGCAGCACGATGGTGCGGAAGATCTTCGGGTGGGTGGCCCCGTCGACCCGGGCCGCCTCCATCAGATCCTTCGGTAGTTGCGAGATGAAGTTGTGCAGCAGGTACACGGCGAACGGCAGCGCGAAGCAGGTGTGCGCGAACCACACCTGGGCGAAGTTCTGCGCGCCGTCGAGGTTCCAGGCGGGCATCAGGGTGATGCCGCCCAGGCTGACTCCGCGCGAGAAGAAGCTCAGCAGCGGCACCAGGGCCATCTGCAGCGGCACGATCTGAAGCGCGAAGATGGCGATGTACACCCAGTCCCGCCCCCGGAAGTTGATCCAGGCCAGCGCGTACGCGGCCAGGGCCGCGAAGGCGAGCGGAAACAGCACCGCCGGCAGGGTGATCACCAACGAGTTGACGAAGTAGCTGGCGAGCTGCCCGGACGAGGCGGACTGCCCGAACAGCACCTCCTGGTAGTTCTGGAGGGTGAACTCCGGATCGCGGAAGAACGTCCACCAGCCGGTGGTCTTGATCTGGTTCTCCGGCCGGAACGAGGAGACCAGCAGACCGAAGGTCGGGATGGTCCAGACGACCGCGATGACGATGGCGACCATCGTCGCGGTGTGGGTGTTCAGCCGCTTGCGTACCCGCGCCGCACGGGTCGGCCGGCCGCTGGTCTCCTGTGCTCCGGCGGCGACCGGGGGAGTGGTGGTGGTCATCTCAGCCCTCCCGTCGCTGCTGACGCAGGTTGCGGATCTGGAAGATCACGATGGGGATCACCAGGACGAAGAGGAAGACCGCGAGCGCGGAACCCTGCCCGTTCTGGCCGTACCGGAACGCCTGGTTGTACATCTCGTTGGCGATCACGCTGGTGTCGTAGTTGCCGTTGGTCGAGGTGCGGACGATGTCGAAGACCTTCAGCGTGGCGATCGAGATGGTGACCACCACCACGATCAGCGCGGGCCGGATGCTCGGCAGGGTGATCTGCCAGAACATCTGCCACGGGCTCACCCCGTCGAGGCGGGCGGCCTCGACGATGTCGGCCGGGATCGCCTTGATCGCCGCAGACAGCACCACCATCGCGAAACCGGCCTGGATCCACACCATGATCACGATCAGCAGCAGCGTGTTCAGCGGTGAGTCGAGCAGCCACTGTCGGGGTTCGCCGCCGAGGCTGACCACGATCTGGTTGAGCAGACCGATCTGTTCCTGTTCCTCGCTCCGGAAGGCGTACACGAACTTCCAGATGATGCTGGCGCCGACGAACGAGATCGCCATCGGCATGAAGATCAGCGACTTGGCCACCGCCTCCAGCCGGGCCTTGTCGACAAGCACCGCGTAGATCAGGCCGATCGAGGTGGCGACAAGCGGAACCAGGGTCACCCAGACCAGAGTGTTGAGCAGCACCCGGACGATCGAGTCGTCGGCGAACATCCAGCGGTAGTTGTCCAGGCCCACGAAGTTCTGGCTGCCACCGTCCATGAAGGACAGCAGGGTGGTCCGCAGCGCCGGTACGACCAGGCCGATCAGCAGCAGCACCACCGTCGGCAACAGGAAGAACGTGGCGAACAGCCCTTCACGGGATCTAGGCCGCCCCCCGGGCAGCGGTGCTCCGCTGGCGGAGGCGGCCACGAATCGCGCCTCGCGTCGCCGCGCGAAGAAGGCCGGCACCGCGTCGAGCAGCACCAGCAGGCCGCCCACCACCACCGCGAAGGCGACCAACCCCCACAGCAGCATCATCAGTTTGGGTGCCTGCTCGGCAAAGTCGAAGTCCATCAACCCTCCCCGGGTCCTCGGTAGAGCCGGTGGGCCGGTCCGCGAACGCGGACCGGCCCACCACCGGAATTACTTCCAGCTGCTCTCGATGCCCTGCAGGACGCTGGCGGTGTTACCGCCGTTGATCCAATCGACCATGCCCTTCCAGAAGGTCCCCGCGCCGACGGCGGCGGGCATCAGGTCGGAACCGTCGAACCGGAAGACCGTGCTGTCGTCCTGGAGGATCTCCACCGACAGCTTGTCGATCGGGTTGGCGACGTTGGCCAGGTCGACCTTGTTGTTCGCGGACACCCAGTCGCCGATCTTCGCGCGGCTGTTGGCGTACTCGCCGGAGGCGAGGTACGTCTGCACCGCCTGCACCTCGGGACGGTCGGCGAAGGCCGTCACGAACTCGCCGCCGCCCAGCACCGGCTTGCCCTTGGCCGGGTCGATGGCCGGGAAGTAGAAGGCGAAGACGTCGCCGTCCTCGGCCACCCGGGTGCCCTCAGGCCACTGGTTGGCGTAGAAGGAGGCCTGCCGGTGCAGCGCGCACTTGCCCTGCGTGATCGGCACGCCCGCCTCCTGGAAGGAGGTGGTGGCGATGCTGCGCACCCCACCGAAGCCACCGTTGACGTACTTGTCGTTCTTCAGGATCGTGCCGGCCCGGTCCAGCGCCTCCGCGACCCGCGGGTCGTTGAAGGGGATCTCGTGCGTGGTCCACTGGTCGTAGACCTCGGGGGTCTGCGTCCGCAGCATCACGTCTTCGATCCAGTCGGTGGCCGGCCAGCCGGTGGCGTCACCGGACTCGATGCCGGCGCACCACGGCTTGACGTCGCTCTGGGCGATCGTGTCGCTGAGCTGGATCATCTGGTCCCAGGTGGTCGGGACGGTCCAGCCGTTCTCCTGGAACATCTTCGGCGAGTACCAGACGAACGACTTCACGTTCGACCCGAGCGGCGCGCCGTAGAAGGTGCCGTTGACGGTGCTGTACTTCAGCCAGTCCGGCGAGTAGTTCTGCTCGGCCATCGCCTTGGTCTCGGCGCTGGCCGGCTTCAGCTGGTTGCGCTCGGCGAACCGGGCGAGCAGGCCGGGCTGGGGGATGAAGGCCAGGTCGGGGGCGTTGCCGCCGTCGACCCGTACGGGGAGCTGAGCCTCGAACTCACCGCTTCCCTCGTGATTGATCGTGATGCCGGTGCAGTCCTCGAACTGCTTCCAGGACTCCGCCAGGCGGTCGGCCTCGATGTCTCGGATCGACGAGTAAATGTTGACCGTCTTGCCTTCGTGGCCCTGGTAGTCCTCGTACGGGGCGCACTCCGCGGAATCGGCGTTGCTGCTGCCGCCGTTGCTGCTGCTTCCGGTGCCGCAAGCGGTGGCGCTGAGTGCCAGTCCGATCGCGCCAACGATCGCGAGGGCCTGGCGTGGCCTGGCAGAGACCGCCATGCCGTCCTCCTTCCTGTCCGGCGCCGGCCGGGATCGCGTCCGGTTGACCTGGCGCCGGTCCGATGGGCGTTTTCACATGTAAGCGCTTGCATCTCCCTGGGGTCCACCCCTGGAGGGACACGAGCGAGTAACAATCCGGAAACCTGGCGAGAGGCCAAGGATCCGCGCCCATCTGCGGGAAAGAGCCCTGTCTATCAGCGGATCCTCCCGCTGATGGACCGGGGCGGTGGAAATTCTCTTCGGCGGAGGTTGGCTGGCGGGCAGCGGAGCACCACTGCCGGGCCGGCGCTGCCGGCGCTGTCCCCGCCGTCGCTGGCCCGCCGTCGGACCAGGGTCGGTCAGCTGTTCAGCTGCCAGATCGAGTAGTTGAGGGCCGCGGCGAAGGTCACCCACGCCCAGTAGGGCAGCAGCAGTACCGCCGCCACCCGGTTCGCCCGGGCGAACAGCAGCACGGTCACACCGATCGCCAGCCACAGCAGGACGATTTCGGCGAACGCCAGCCCATACCGGTCGCCGGCGAAGAAAAGCGGCGTCCAAGCGGCGTTGAGGACGAGTTGGACCGCCCACGCGCCGAGGGCCGCACCGAAGCCCACCCGGCGCCAGACCAGCCAGGCGGCGACCGCGATCGTCACGTAGAGGACGGTCCAGACCGGGCCGAAGAGCCAGGACGGCGGCGACCACGCGGGCCGGTCGAGGCTCGCGTACTGGTCGGCGGCGCCCGACGCGGCCAGGTTGCCGATCACGGCGGCGGCCAGCACGGCCACCGCGAAACCGGCGAGCGCCCACCACTTGCCGGCGCCGTTCCGTCGGGTCTGTTCCGCACTCGTCCGCATGGTAGGTGGTTCTCCGCTGAGTGGCGGCGGCAAACCTGCCAGGCGTAGCTGCCCGTACCGTTTCGAACAGCCCGCCTGGGCCGCCACAGCGCGGGGCGGGCGCGGTCCCCCGGCCGGCTGACGACAAGCACGCCGGGGTCGCCGCGTCCGGTAACTCCTGTCGGGAGGACGGAGTACCGGGCGCGACGACCCCGGCGGGTCCGGTGAGCGGCGCCCTGCGCCGCCAGGTCAATTGAAGATGCTGACCCCACCCGGGCCGACGAGCAGCCCGACAACGATGAGGACGATGCCCCAGAGGATCTGCCGGCGGAACAGCGCGAGAATTCCGGCGACCACCAGTACGACTGCGAGAATCCAGAGAATCAGCTCCATGGTTGCTGAATACCCCCGGCGGCGACTCCGGAAACCTCACTCTGATCAAGGTGATCGCCCAGCTGGAAGACGCTGTACGCCTGTTTGATCACCGGATGGGCCACGTTGCGTACGCGTACCCCGCCCGGGGTCGTGCCGCGTTCGGAGCCGTGGTGGGCGTGCCCGTGCAGGGCGAGTGCGGTCGGCGCGGCGTCGACGGCCTGCCCCAGCTGGTAGCAGCCGAGGAACGGGTAGATCTCCAGCGGCTCTCCGGCCAGGGTGTCCGGCACCGGGGCGTAGTGGGTGAGTGCCACCAGCACGTCACAGTCCAGCGAGCGCAACGCCTCACTCAACCGGTCGGCGCTCTCGGTAGTGGTGCGTACGAACGCCTTCATCTCCGGCTCGCCGAAGTCGCTGGCGCACCGGCCGGCGAATCCGCCACCGAAGCCCTTCACCCCGGCGACGCCGAGGCGGCCACCCGGGCAGTCCAGCACCACCCCGTCCCCCTCCAGCACGGTGATGCCCGCCTCCTCCAGCGTCCCGACCACCTGGGGCACCTGGTCGCACTGATGATCGTGGTTGCCCAGCACGGCGATCACCGGTACACCCAGACCACCGAACTCCTGGGCCACGCAGCGGGCCTCGGCCTCGGTGCCGTGCCGGGTCAGGTCGCCGGCGAGCAGCAGCGCGTCGACGCTGCCCGGCAGTTGTTCCAGGGCCGGCCGAAATCGGCCGACCACGTCCTCGTCCAGATGCACGTCGCCCACGGCGGCGATCCGGATAACCATCGAACCTCCCTCAGGGCAGTTGCTCGATCTCCGTGGGCGCCTGCGCGCGGATCACCCCGATGTCACTGCTGATCGGGACGTCCGGGAAGCGATCGGCCACCCGGCGCAGGATCTCCTCCCGCCGGTGCGCGCTCTCGACCTCGCCGTGCAGCACGAGAGCGCGTTCGGTGCGGACCACGGTGATTCCCTGTTCGGCAACGGCCGGATCTTCGGTGAGCAGCCGGTGGATCTCCGCCTCGACGTACTCGTCGGGCGGACCGGCGCCGGAGTCGAGGTGCGCGGTCACGTTCTCCCCTTCCCGTCGGCCGTGCCGGAGAGCGGCACGACGTCCAGCCTGTCCAGCAGCACCAGGAACGACTCCGCGTACGGCGAGTGCTGCGTCTCCTTGCGTACCCGTTCCCAGTCGATCTGCTCACGCAGCGAGCGGGCCAGCGGCAGCCCCCGAGCGAAATCGCAATAGTGCTGGGAGAAGCTGAGCAGCTTGTGCACCATCAGTTGGGTGGCGGACAGCACGGGCATGTGGATGGCGTCCACCGGCCGTACGACCGTGTCGGTGAAGGTCTCCTCGGTCACCGGCGTCTCGACCGGGCGGTGGATCAGGTCCACCATCCGACCGCCGTCGTAGACCTTGACCAGCCAGTCCTCCGGGGGCCGCTCGGCGGTGAAACCGGCCTGCCCCAGCGCCTCCAGCGCGGCTTCGACGTCGGACTCGCGGATGAGGAAGTCGACGTCGTGCTCGCTGGAGTGCCCGCCGTGCGCGTAGACGGCGAAGCTGCCGCCGAGAGCGAACGGGATCTCGGACTGTTTGAGCACGGCGGCGACCTTCTTGAGGGTGTGCAGGAGAGTCTCGTCGTCGCGCTCGGCCATCTCGCCTCTCCCGTCGATTCGTCGGGGGTGCCACCGGTGGGATCTCCGTTCGGTACCCGGCATTCCGGTCGCCCACACCTGCGCCGCGCGCGCATGGGGACGAACAGGTTTCAAACCGGATCTATGGTGCACCCTCGTGCGCCCGTCGGATAACCTTTCCAGGGTGGCCAGATCGATGGGAGCGCCCGCGTCGACGGGAGTCCGCTGTGCCCGGGGCCGGCTTCGCACCGTAGCCCTGATCGGCATCGACGGCTCCGGCAAGACCACCCAGGCGTACCGGCTCGCCGAGTCACTCACCGCAGCCGGCTTGCCGGCCACCTATCACCGCAACGCGGGTGGGCGGCGCTGGCTCGGCCGGGCGGCGCACCGACTCGGTCGGCCGGATGCCCAGAGCCTCCTCGGCCGGGACGGAATGCTATTGGCGGAGTCCGTGCTGCGCTGGTTGGCCATCGCGATGACGCTTGTCGGTGGCTTGTTCAGCGGACGGGTCGCGGTGATGGACCGCTATGCCGCCTGCCAGTACGCCAGCCTGCGGGCTCATGACGGGCACCGCTGGGAGCGGCTGGTCCGGGCCGCCTACCGACTTTTCCCCCGACCGCAGGTGACGTTCCTGCTGACCGTCGAGCCGATCGAGGCGTACCGGCGGATCGAGCGCAGGGGCACCGACCACGAGAGCCTCGGCTTCCTGGCCGCCGCTGACCTGGCCTACCGTACGCTGCCGGAGTATCCGACGTTCGTGCCGGTCAACGCGGATCTCCCGGCCGAGGAGATCGCCCGGGAGATCCGTGGGCACCTGAACGCCTGGCTGGCAGCCGGAGGCGAGCCGACCGACGTGGCGGCACCGGTGACGGAACTGGTGCCGCTTCAAGCCCGTCCGTAGACGGGTACGGCGGCACCGCTGGTGGGCGCCGACTCGTCCGACGCGAGGAAGCGGATCACCGAGGCGATCTCGGCCGGGTCCACCCATCGGCTGTGATCGGCGTCCGGCATCGCGCCGCGGTTGGTCGGGGTGTCGATGACGCTGGGCAGCACCGTGTTGCAGCGGACTCCGGCCGCCTTGTACTCCACCGCCACCGCGGCGGCGAAGCCGAGCACGGCGGCCTTCGCGGTGACGTAGCCGCCGACTCCCGGGAAGGGCGCGACCGCCGCCCGGGCAGCCACGCAGACGACCGCGCCACCACCGGCGGCGACCAGGTGGGGCAGCGCGGCCCGGGTGACCAGATGGGTCGGGCGGAGGTTGAGGGTGAGCATCCGTTCGAAGTCCTCGACCGGCGTCTCGTGCACCAGACCGCCGCTGGCGTATCCGCCGACGAGGTTGACCACGGCGCGTAGCGGTGCCTCGGGATCTCCGGACGCCACCTCGGCCACCCGGGCGACGTCCTGCGGGTCGGTCAGGTCCGCGACCATCCGGACGGGAGCGTTGGCCTCAGGTCCGCTCAGCGGGTCCGGTTGCCGGCGTTGGGGCGCGACCACTCGCCACCCGGCCGCCACGAACGCGGCGCTGACCGCCGTGCCCAGTCCGCCCGTGGCCCCGGTGACCAACACACTGCGATTCGCCATGACCTGAGGTTAGTGCGATGCCCGATCGGCGGACCGTGAGACCCACCCGGGAGGACTCCGGCCGGAAGCGGGCGTGACGGCTGAAGCCGGCGCGGCGCGGGATCGCCACCCAAGGAGGCACCGGCCGGACGATCGTCCGGAACGGCCTCTCGACGGCCCTCATGGCGCGCCCGGCCACTCGCCACCCGGTTGCCACGAACGCGGCGCTGGGTCAGGAACGCGACCGCCGGCCGGAGCGCTGGCCGCGGCGGGCATAGGGCCGGGGCGCGGATTGTTCATCAGGGCGTGGGGTATTACCACCGGCGTGGATGAACCGAGCGGTCCACGTACGCGTATCAGGCAGTGACCAGGATCGCAGCACGCTGGTGACCCGGGTCGCTGTGCCTATCGGCCGGGCAGTGCTGCCATGGACCGGAACGGACGGCGATCCGTCGATCCGTCGACCTCACGGGGTTCCTGCCGACGACAGCCAGGCAGGGTGCTGACAGCAAACGTGGACGCTGCTCTCAGCTGATTATCAGGCATTCGTGACACTTTCGACCCACGACATGGAATCCCCGACACGTCTCATCTGTTGTGTAGATGTCAGCACCGATGGGCACAGCGGAGGTTACGGGGGAGGGCTGATGGGCGTGGGGATGGCAAGGAACCGGGCAACCGGCGCGAGCGAGGGGACCGTGGGCACCGTGGACAAGAACATCGGAATGCGAACTGACGAGGTCGCCGAGGAGCGCGACCTGGTCGGAGTCTACCTGCACGAGATCTCCCGGACGCCGCTGCTGGACGCCGCCAAGGAGGTCGACCTCTCCAAGGCCATCGAGGCCGGCCTGTACGCCGAGCACCTGCTGGGCGAGGACCGCGTCCCCGACGGGGTGACCCGGGAGGAACTGGAACGGCTGATCGCTGACGGGGAGCGGGCCAAGGACCTGTTCATCCGGGCCAACCTGCGACTGGTCGTGTCGATCGCCCGACGTTACGTCCGCTCCGGCATGCCCATGTTGGACCTCATCCAGGAGGGCAACACCGGTCTGGTCCGGGCGGTCGAGAAGTTCGACTACGAGCGTGGCTACAAGTTCTCGACCTATGCGACGTGGTGGATCCGCCAGGCGATCAGCCGGGCGATCGCCCAGCAGGAGCGCACCGTGCGGCTGCCGGTGCACCTGGTGGAGGACGTCAACCGGATGCGCAACGTGGCCCGGCAGCTCACCCGTGAGCTGGGCGGCGACCCGGAGCCGGAGCAGATCGCGGCGGCGCTGGGGGTGACCGTCGAGCGGGTCAACGAACTGGTCCGCTGGTCGCAGGACACCGTTTCGCTGGACACGCCCGTCGGCGACGACGGCGACACCAACCTCGGTGATCTGGTCGCCGACAGTGACGCACCCTCCCCGGAGGAGATCGTCCTCACCGGGTTGGAGCGTCAGCGGATCGAAGGACTGCTCAACCACCTGGACGACCGTTCGGCCGGCATCATGCGGGCCCGGTACGGGCTGGAGGACGGCCGGGAGCACTCGCTGACCGAGGTGGCTTCGCGGTTCTCCCTGTCCCGGGAACGGATCCGGCAGTTGGAGATCCAGGCGCTCGGCCGGCTCCGCGAGCTGGCCCGAGCGGAGGGCCTGCAAGCGGCCTGAGCAGGCGACAACAACGGCGAACGGCCGGCGTCTATCGGGACGCCGGCCGTTCGCCGTTCTTCGTTGTCGGACGCCGCCGACAACGGCACCTCACGACCGGTCGCCTCAACGCACCCGTCCGTAACCGTACGGTGGCATCAGGTCCACGGATCGCTTCTCCACGTTGCGGCCGAAGGTCGGTGCGTGGATGACCTGTCCGTCGCCCACGTAGATGGCCATGTGGCCCAGGCCCCGGTAGAAGACGAGGTCGCCGGGGCGCAGCTCACTGCGACTGATGTGGGCCACCACGCCCCACTGCATCCGGGTGTTGTGCGGCAGGGATCGGCCTGCCGCCCGCCAGGCGGCCGAGGTCAGCCCGGAGCAGTCGTAGCTGCCCGGCCCGTCCTGGCCCCAGCCGTACGGCTTGCCCAGCGCGCCGTAGGCGTACCGGACGGCGACGCCGGCCTTGCCGGAGACGGCCGGCGCGTCCTGGGCGTTGCTGGCTCGGTTCGCCGGTCGTTCGGTTGCCCGGCCGTACGCCTCCCGGCGCATCTCGTAGAGCTTGGCGAGATCGCGCTCGATCCGTTTCTTCGCCGACGACAACTCGCGCGACTGCGCCGCCTGACGGCTGAGCGTGACGTCCAGCCGGGTCTTCTCGTCGAGCAGTCGCCGCTGGTCGGCGGTGTAGCTGGCGATGGTGGCCTGCCGTTGCCGGGTCAGGTGGTCCAGCGTGCCGAGCCGGTCCAGTACGGAGGTCGAGTCACCGCCGTGCAGCAACGCGTCGACGGTGCCGAGGTTGCCGGTCTTGTACGCGGTCACCGCCAACTCGCCGACGTCCGCTCGGCTCTGTTCGGCCTGCTGCTCCAGCGGGCCGATCCGGCCCTGCAACCGCTCCACCGCGGACCGGTTCTCCTTGATCTTCTCCCGCAGCTCGTTGTGGGCCTCCACCACGCGTTCCAGCTCGACGGAGGCCTTCTCGATCCGCCGGGTCAGTTCGGCGGGGGAAGGTTCGGCCCGGGCCACCGTCGCCGGCACGAGCAGCGCCAGTGCGAGAGCGGCGACCGTCAGGGCGCGCGGCGTGTGCGTCAGGGACGACAAGAGCCCGAATGCTCCTCTCCCGGTGCCGGCGCGGGCGGCTGAGGCTCCGCGACGGCGACGGCCCGGTGCCGTCCTGGTGGACAGCGGCCGGCCGAGCCGACCTGCCCAACCTAGTACGGGACGGGAGTCATCCGCAGAGAAAGCCGGGACCACTGGGAGTGCTGTGGCGGAACACGCAGTGGCAATCAGCGTCAAGCAGGTTATCGGCGACATGTCGGACTGGTCGCTCCCGGCATATGACGTCGGATGCCGGGACGTTTTGACCGACAAGCCGGACTTGGTGGGCTCTTTCCGGCGGCGGCGGTGCCTCGCAAGCCTCTGACCATCGGAAACGTCGCAGCCGGAGTGGCGCGCACGGCCCACAATGAATCGCGCGACCGGGATTCCCGCCAACCGGCGTCGATGCGCAGGGCCGACGGAGGCCAACCCGGTGCCACCAGCCGTGGGAGGAGGGGGCGTGAATCCTGATGGCGCGACAACGCGGACGCCACGAACACCCCGAGGCACCGGCGCCGGCGCCGGGCCGACCTTGCTCTACGCCCGGCCCGGGATCATCGTCACGGTCGACCGATTCACCGTCGGCGGCAGCACCTGGCGCGTCGCCGAGCTGACCCATCTGCACAGCACCCGAGGGCCGCACGACCGGGCGGCGACCCGGGCCGTGCTGGTCTCGACGGTGGTGATCGGCGGGGTGGGACTGCTGCTGGGGTTCACCGGAGGGCTGCAACGACTCACCGCCGGGGCGTACCTGCTGCTCGGTGCCGTGTTCCTGGTGCCGGTGCTGCTCGCGGCGGCGGGCGACCGCTGGCGGCCACCGGCGTACGAGCTGTGGGGCCGCCGGGCCGGTACCGACGAACTGCTGTTCAGCAGCGACGACGAGCAGCAGTTCGGCCAGGTGAGCCGGGCACTGCGTCGAGCCCGTGAGATGAACAGCTACGGCGGGTGGGAGGACCCGCTTGCCGGTGCCGACCCGTGGCGACCGCGACGGTGAGGGCGGGTCGCTACCCGGCGATCGGCTCGGGCGCCTGCGCCTGTTCCCGCTCCCGCTGCTCGGCGGTGACCAGCGCGCTCACCCGCCGCTCCGCCCAGAAGGAGACGAACGGCACGGTGCCGGCCAGCATCACCAGGATCATGCGCTTGAGTGGCCAGTCGGCCCGGCGGGACAGGTCGAACGCGGCGACCAGGTACACCATGTAGAGGAAGCCGTGTGCCTGGCCCACGGTCTCCACCACGACCGGGTTGTCGAAGCCGTACTTCAGCGGCATGCCGATCACGACCAGCAGGATCAGCACCACGCCGACGACCCAGGCGATCACGCGGTAGCGGGTGAGGGCAGCGCGCACTTCTCGTCCGTCCTTCCGGGCCCGGCTCAGCCGGGATAGTCACCGGGCTTGGCGCCCGGATTGGCGTTCAACCATGACAGGTAGCGGTTGTAGGCGGCCAGGTCGGCGTCGTCCTCGCCGGGACCGGCGGGGACCCGGGCAACCCGCACCGGACGTCGGATCCCCGTCCGTGGCTGCTCGGCGTCGACCGCGTCGGGAGCGGTCACATCGTCGGGCCCGACGGCTTCGCCCGGCTGACCGACGGACGCCGACGCGACCGTGTCCCCGGTCGGCGGCTCCGTGCGCAGCGCGTGGCGTACCTCGCGCCACCAGACGAAGACCACGAAGCCCGCGAAGATCGGCCACTCCACCGCGTAACCCCAGCTGATGGCGTTGCCCGCGGCGGCCCGGCTGACCTGCCACCAACCGAGACCGAGAAAGGTGGTCACCAGCACGACCATGGCCACGTGGCGAGCGATCCACGCCGGGGTCCAGAGCCGCTTCATGCCACGAGGGTACCGAAACCGGCCGCCTTCTCCGACGCGGTGTCGTAGTGCGTCGTGGTTTGGCGACACCTGAGGCGGGCAACCGTACAGACGCCAGCCCAGGACGGACGAGGGGGCGAGATGACGGCATCGGGACGACAGGACGGATTTCCCGCCGGCGGTACGGAGGTGAGCCCCGAGCAGCGGATTCCCGAGTGGGGCGACGACCGGACACCGGCCCCCGCGCCCGAGGCCGACATGCTCGGCATCGATCCCGCCGAGCTGGGCGAGGAGGATCTCATTCGGGAGATGCAGAGCCTGCACCGTACCCGTCTGGACACGCTGCGTCACGCCACCGACTCGGCGCTCGCCAACCACCTGCGGCGTACCGCCGAGTTGGAGACCGAGTACCTCGCTCGCCACCCGGGGCGCGAGGTCGACCCGAGCCGGCTGCGGGACGCGTGATGGCGTACGCGGAACGGGGGGTGTCCGCGCCCCCGGAGGTCGTCTTCAACACGGCCACCGACCCCGACCGGATCTCCTCGTGGTTGCCGGAGCCGCTGCTGTCGAGTGAACCGGCCCGGGAGGGCGACGCCGGGCAACTGCGGGCGCGCTGGACGGCCCGTGGCGCCGACTGGTCGGCCGAGCTACAGGTGGAGCCGGTCGACGCTGGTGGTTCCCGGCTCCGGCTGGAACTCGGCGGCGGTGGCGGGGACGTAGACCGGCTCGCCGACGAGGCGCTGAACAGCCTTGCCCGCGAGGTGGCGGACAACCTGCAGGCCGGCTGACTCGATCGAACCCCCCGCCGGACTGCGGCGGATCGTAGCGTGACCCGAAGAGGAGGCCGGGTGAGCGACTTGAAGCAGAAGGTGGCGCGGTTGCGCCAGGCGTACGCGCCGCACGAGCACCGCCCGCTCGGTGGCTACCTGGCGGCGATGGGCACCTACGCCGGGGTGACCGGCGCTATCGCCGGCCTGGTGAAGGTGACCGGGCGGAGCGTGCCCGAGCGACCCGCCACGTCGGACGTGGTGCTGCTCGCCATCGCCACCCACAAGCTCAGCCGACTGCTGTCCAAGGATGCGGTGACCAGTCCGTTGCGGGCCCCCTTCACCCGCTACGACCGGCCGATCGGCAGCGGCGAGGTGATGGAGCAGGTACGCGACTCTGGCAGCTCCACCCGCCATGCGATCGGGGAACTGCTCAGTTGCCCGTTCTGCCTGGCCGTCTGGGTGGCCACCGGTCTCACCGGCGGGCTGGTGCTCGCGCCGCGACTGACCCGGCTCGTCGCCACGGCACTGACCGCGGTGGCCGCCTCCGACTTCCTGCAGATGGGCTACGCGGTGGCCCAGCAGGCGGCCGAGGGCGGCGACGAGAAGGATTGACGGTACGTACGACGCGGCCGACCCGGGAGACGGGTCGGCCGCGTCGTACGCTGCTGTCTGACCGGTTGCCGGCGGCACGGCAGGTGACCTGGGGCTGCCTGCCTGGCCGTCTCGCGGGCGTCAACCAGCGGCAGGACCGCGGTTCAGCGCTGCATTCCGGACCAGCCGCGCGGCGACTCCGGCTCCCGCTCGTCCTCGTCCGCGCCGGTGATGATGTCCCGGTCGACGGCGGTGCGGTCGTGCTCGTTGGCGAAGTCGGGTTCCGGCAGGGTGTCCGTCCCCTCCGGCGGCTGGCCGAGCGCGGGCGGATGGGGGTGCTGATCTTCCTCGCGCTGCGTCATCGTGTTCCTCTCCTCGTCGCCGGTCCCGGCCGGCTGATCAGCCCGCCGAGCCACCCAGCAGGTCGGTCACCTCGTCGACCGCGTACTCGCCCTGTGGCAACGCGTTGAGCCGGGACAGCAGCTGCGCCGGCAGCTCCGCGGCGACCGCGCGGCGGTAGATGTCCACCTGACTGATCCGCTCCTGACCGTGGTAGAGGTCGTCGAGCAGTTCGTCGAGCGGACGGGTGTCCACCTCCTCGGTCTCCACCTCGTCCCCGACTGCGGCAGCCGTGCCGGGCAGGTCGGTGGTGGGCGGATCGAGCGCGGCGGTGTCGACCACGGGCACGTCGGCCAGGATGGCTTCGGGTAGCCGAGCCTGCGTCGTCGGTTCCGTGGGCGCCTCGGTCACGGGTACGTCATCGCTCACCCCCGTGACCTACCCGCCCCCACCCCGCCAAAACACCCCCACCCCCTTGCCCCTTTGCGTAGATCATGAGGTGGGCGGCAGCGTGGATCGAGCAGTGCCGCCAACCTCATGATCAACACGGTGGGGGTGGGGGCGAGGGGCTGTCAGGCGGGGGTGGGGAGGGAGGTGGTGGCGCGGCGGGCGCGGACGGCGGCGGCCAGTTCGGCGAGCACCTCGTCGGTGGTGTCCCAGCCGATGCAGGCGTCGGTGACCGACTGGCCGTAGGTGAGTTCGCGGGTGGGGTCGAGGTCCTGTCGACCCGGTACCAGGAAGCTCTCCAGCATGATCCCCACGATGCCCCGCTGACCGGCGGCGATCTGTGCGGCCACGTCGGCGGCAACCACGGGCTGGTTACGGTGGTCCTTGCCGCTGTTGGCGTGGCTGGCGTCCACCACCAGCCGTTCCGGCAGCCCTGCGGCGCGCAGCAGGTCCAGCGCACCGGCCACGGACGCGGCGTCGTAGTTCGGCCGGCCGCCGCCACCCCGCAGCACCAGGTGGCCGTCCGCGTTGCCCCGGGTGTGCATGATCGCCGGCGTGCCGGAGACGTCGATGCCGGGGAAGACGTGCGGCACGCCGGCGGCCCGGATCGCGTCGACCGCGGTGCCGATGCTGCCGTCCGGACGGTTCTTCATGCCGATCGGCATGGACAGCCCGGAGGCAAGCTGACGGTGCACCTGGCTCTCCACGGTGCGCGCCCCGATCGCCCCCCACGCGACGGTGTCCGCGATGTACTGCGGGGTGATCGGGTCGAGGAACTCGCAACCCACCGGCAGGCCGAGACGCAGCACGTCGAGCAGCAGCGCCCGGGCTCGACGCAGACCCGTGTTGACGTCCCCGGAACCGTCCAGCCCCGGATCGTTGATCAGCCCCTTCCAGCCAACCGTGGAACGCGGCTTCTCGAAGTAGACCCGCATCACGACGAGCAGGTCCTCATCGACCCGCTCGGCCGCCGCGCGCAGCCGCTGCGCGTAGTCGAGGGCGGCGGCAGGATCGTGCACCGAGCACGGCCCGACGACCACCAGCAGCCGGTCGTCGGTGCGGTCGAGCACCTGACCGACCGCCCGGCGGCCGGACAGCACGGCCGCCGTCAGGTCGTCGTCCAGGGGCAGTTCGTGCAGCAGCAGAGCTGGGGTGGTCAGCGGTACGACACGGTCGATCCGCTGGTCGATGACCCGGTGGTTCTCCGGGGTCGTCACGGTGGGCATCCTTCCGCCGACCGCACCCGGGGCCGGTGCCCGGGTCGAGCCGGCTGCTCGTACGCGAAAGGGCAGGAACGAAAGCTCCTGCCCGGCCGGCTCGACAACGGTGACGTCAGATCATGGTGAAGTCACCGGCCTGCGAGCCGGCTGGCTAAACCATCGATACGAGCGCGTCACGGCGGTAAGCGTACCCGACCGCGCCCGAGCGCTCATCCTCTCGTCGACAAAGCCTCGCCTCGCGTTCATCGGCACCGATGAAACTCCCGGTAACTCCAGCGCCACCCAACGCGGATCACCCGGAGGTCATCGATGGATCGTCGTACCGTCCTGCGCGCCACCGTCGCCGGTGGCGCCGCCGCCTTCTCCGGCAGCCTGTGGGCGGGCGCCGCCGTGGCCGCACCCGCTCAGCCCGGCCCCAGCCCCTACGGCTCGCTCCGGACCGCCGACGGCAACGGCATCCAGCTGCCCACCGGATTCACCAGCCGGGTGATCGCCCGGTCCCGCCAGACCGTCTCCGGGACGTCGTACACCTGGCACGACGCCCCCGACGGCGGTGCCTGCTTCGTCGCCGGCGCCGGCTGGATCTACGTCTCGAACTCCGAGATCACCCCGGGCGGTGGCGCCTCGGCGGTGCGCTTCAACGCCGACGGCAGCATCGCGTCGGCGTACCGGATCCTCTCCAACACCAACCAGAACTGTGCCGGTGGCGCCACCCCGTGGGGCACCTGGCTCTCCTGCGAGGAGGTCAGCCGCGGATACGTCTACGAGACGTACCCGCAGGGCGGCACCGCCGCGGTGCGGCGGGCGGTGATGGGACGGTTCAAGCACGAGGCCGCCGCCTGCGACCCGGACCGTCGGGTGATCTACCTGACCGAGGACGAGAGCAACGGCTGCTTCTACCGGTTCCGACCGAACAGTTGGGGCAATCTTGCCGCCGGCACCCTGGAGGTGCTGGTCGCGGGGAGCGCCACCAGCGGCCCGGTGACCTGGGCGCGAGTGTCGGACCCGGACGGGTCGCCGACGCTGACCCGCAGCCAGGTCTCCGGTGCCAAGCGGTTCAACGGTGGCGAGGGCTGCTGGTACGACGACGGCACCTGCTGGTTCACCACCAAGGGCGACAACCGGGTCTGGGCGTACGACGCGGTCAACCAGCGAATCGATCTGGCGTACGACGACTCGCTGGTCTCCGGCACCGCGCCGCTGACCGGGGTGGACAACATCACCGGTGCCGGCTCGGGCGACCTCTACGTGGCCGAGGACGGCGGCAACATGGAGATCAACGTCATCACTCCCGCCGGGGTGGTCGCGCCGTTCCTGCGGATCACCGGGCAGTCCTCCTCAGAGATCTGTGGGCCGGCCTTCTCGCCGGACGGCACCCGGTTCTACTTCTCGTCGCAGCGCGGCACCTCCGGCTCCTCATCCGGCGGCATCACCTACGAGGTGCGTGGCCCGTTCCGCTGAGCCCAGCTTGACGTCGTGGCAGGGCGCCTTCGTCGTTGCGGAGGAGCCCTGCCCGCCCCCCGAGTGCGGGAGACGGGGGCGGGGTATGAGGAGCGGCATGACTGACGAGCGAAGCGACCAGGAGCGGGTGGAGTCCCGCGCCCACCTGCTACCGGAAGAGGCAGCGGCCGGCAGCGACGACGCGCATGCCCAGGCCGACGCGATCCTGACCGAGTCCGACGCCCGGGAGGCCGACCAGAACGTCGCCCCCGACACGGTGCTGGAGCGGCGTACGTCGGATCAGACCGTCAACCCCGTCGAACCGCCGGACTGAGCGCTGGCACCACGCCCTCGACGGGATCCTCGGTAGGTGTGCTGGCGCAGCCAGGCCAGGGGCCCGGTCAACCGCAGTTCCTCCGGGAGGTTGCCCACCGGGTCGAAGGCCAGCGCGGCGTCCTCCCGCGCGCTGAGCTGATCGCCGATGGTGACCTGCCCGAACGGCCGCCACGGTCCGACGGCGGAGGCGACGGCGAGGACCAGCCCGGGCCGGCCGGCCGCCACCGCGGTGGACAGGCCGGACAGGTCGTGGCCCAGGTCGGGCGATTCCGGGTCGGCCAGCGCAGCCAACCAGAGCCGCCGCCGGCCGGCCCGGTACGACATGACCGAGCTGTACGTGCCGGTGAACCGACGTCGGGGCAGTGGCAGGTGTCGCAGCATCGGCGCGGCGGCGCTGGAGCTGACCAGCAGATCGAACGGTCGTCCGGCCTGGTGGTGTATCCGCACCGCCAGGCCGAGCACGTCGGGCCAGGCGTCCGGGGTGGGCGTTCCCTTGGAGAGGCGGACGGTGGCCGGGTAGTGACCGGGCCGGTCGAGCAGTCGGACGCCGGTCGGCGGGCCGGCCGTCCCCCAGACGAGCACCTCGCCGGCGAAGGACCGGCCGGCCGGGTGCAGCATCCGTCCCCGGCGCAGCCGGGCCAGGGCCCGGGCCGCTCGTTCGGTGATGACGGCGGGCTGCGGCCAGGTAATCGTCGGCATGCCCTCCGCATACCCAGGGCCGTACCGTCGATGCCGTCTTCCGGCACTGCCGCCTGACGTGCGGTCGTCGCGGCACGGGCCCGCCCGTCGGCGCGGCTCGCCGGTGGGTGTCCCGTGGCCTGCCCGGGCGAAAGATCGGATAGCGTCGGTGCCATGCCCGACAGCGGTTACCCCTGGCCGATCTCGACGACCCGACTGGACAATGGCCTGCGCGTGGTGGTCAGCGAGGACCGCACCGCCCCGGCGGTCGCGGTCAACCTCTGGTACGACGTGGGTTCCCGGCACGAGCCGGCCGGTCAGACCGGCTTCGCCCATCTCTTCGAGCACCTGATGTTCGAGGGCTCCACGCACGTTGCGAAGACCGAGCACATGAAGCTGGTCCAGGGGGCCGGCGGCTCGCTCAACGCCACCACCAACCCGGACCGCACCAACTACTTCGAGACGGTCCCGGCGGAGCACCTTGAGTTGGCGCTCTGGTTGGAGGCCGACCGGATGGGCGGGCTGGTGCCGGCGCTGACCCAGGAGACGCTGGACAACCAGCGGGACGTGGTCAAGAACGAGCGGCGGCAGCGCTACGAGAACGTGCCGTACGGGGACGCCTGGCTGCGGCTGCTGCCGCTGCTCTATCCGCCGGGTCACCCGTATCATCACGCCACCATCGGGTCGATGGCCGATCTGAACGCCGCCGACCTGGCCACCTTCCAGGCGTTCCACCGGACGTACTACGCGCCGAACAACGCCGTGCTCACCGTGGTCGGTGACACCACAGTCGACGAGGTCGTCAGCCTGGCCGAGCGGTACTTCGGCGGGATCCCGCCCCGGCCGGACATCCCCCCGGCTCCCGACGGCCGGGTCGTGCCGGCCACCGGAGTGCCCGCCGAGGAGACGGTGGTCACCGAGGTGCCGGCGCCCCGCGTGTACGTCGCGCATCGCACCCACCCGTTCGGCAGCCCCGGGTACGACGTGGTGACGGTGCTGGCCACCGTGCTCGGCAGCGGTCGGGGCAGTCGGCTCTACCAGCGGCTCGCCGACGGTGAACGGATCGCCCAGCCCGATCTGGTCGGGGCGTACGGGGTGGACCTGGCGCACGCCCCGGCACCGCTGATCGCCACCGCGACCGCCCGCCCGGGGGTCAGCGGTGAGCGGCTGGCCGCCGGGCTCGCCGAGGTGGTCGACGAACTGGTGACCGTGCCGGTCACCGCCGCCGAACTGGACCGCGCCAAGGCATTGCTGACCACCGCATGGTGGCGGCAGATGTCCACGGTGGACGGTCGGGCGGACGCGCTGAGCCGGTACGCCACCCAGTTCGGTGACCCGGCCACGGTGTCCGAGCGGTTACCGGCCTGGCTCGCGGTGACCGCCGAGGAGATCGCCGAGGTGGCGGCCGACACGCTCGCCGCCGACGACCGGGCGACCCTGACCTACCTTCCCGAGGAGAAGCTGTGAGCGCGAGCAGTGAGCGGCCCTCAGTGACCCTGATCGCTGACCGGCCCGGCCCGGGCGCGGCCCGCCCGTACCGTTTCCCCCAGGTGGTCCGCCGCACCGTCGCCGGTGGCGACGTCGTCGCCGCGCACCTGCCCGGCCAGAACCTCGCCGTGGCGATGCTGCTGCTGGACGCGGGCGCCGGCCGTGAACCGGTGGGTCGCGAGGGACTCGGCGGGGTGTTGGCCAAGGCACTGGAGGAGGGCACCACCCAGCGCGACGCCACCGCGTACGCGCTGGCCATAGAGGCGCTCGGCACCGAGTTGGTGACCGGGCTGGACTGGGACACCTTCCAGGCGAGCGTGCAGGTGCCGGTGGGCCGGCTGGGCGCGGCGGTGGAACTGCTCGCCGAGGCGGTGCGCACCCCGAGGCTGGACCCGGACGACGTCCGGCGGGTCCGCGACGACGAGGTGACCGCGCTACGGATGGACTGGGCGAATCCGGGACCTCGGGCCGACGCGGCGTTGCGCGCCGACCTGTTCGGCGCCGGCAACCGTTGGGGCCGCCCGATGTACGGCGACCCCGACTCGGTGGCCGGTCTGGACGTGGAGGACGTCACCGTCTTCCACTCGGAGTGGTTCATCCGTCCGGGCACTCTCGTCGTCGCCGGCGATCTGGACCGGCTCGACCTGGACGCCCTCGCGGCCACGGCGTTCACCGGCACCGGCGGCGGGCCGGTTGACCGGGGCGTACCGATCGACGTGCCGGTGCGTGCCGAGCGGCGGATCATCCTCGTCGACCGGCCCGGATCAGTGCAGTCCACGCTGCGGCTCGGCCATCCCGGACCACACCGGGCGCACCCGGACCATGTGCCGATCGCGCTTGCCGGCACCGTGCTCGGCGGAGCGTTCACCTCCCGGCTGAACCACCTCATCCGGGAAGTGCGCGGTTACACGTACGGCATCCGGGGCGACTTCGCCTCGTCCCGCCGGTTCGGCCGGTTCGCGGTCAGCTCGGGAGTGCAGACGGCCGTCACCGCACCGGCGTTGGTCGAGGCGGTCGGGGAGATCGCGCGTACCCAGGCCGGTGGGGTGACCGAGGACGAGCTCGCGGTGGCCCGGTCCTGGCGGGCGGGCCAGCTCTCGGTCGAGTTGCAGAGCCCACGGGCCATCGCCGGGGCGCTGAGCACGCTTGTGGTGCACGACCTGCCGGACGACTACCACGCCCGGCTGCGGGAGGAACTGCTCGGTGCCCAGGTGGCCCAGGTCTCGGCGGCTGCCGCCACGCACCTGCGTCCGGAGTCGCTGACCCTGGTGGTGGAGGGCGATGCCGCGGTGATCAGGGATGAGCTGGTGGCCACCGGTCTCGGTGAGCTGATCGACCACCCGCCGGCGGGTTGATCGACGAGCCCATCGGCCGGGATTGTGACGTCGGTCGCGGCGTCGGCGGTCCGGGCTGAGATGCTGCGGTCGGCAACGGTGGTGCGGCGGTGTTCTTCCGGCGGAACCGGCCGGCGGGTGGTGACTGTCCCGGACCGAACGGGCTCGGCCCGGCCGGCGGGATCCCCGGCGGTGGGAAAGCATTCCCGGTCCGGGCACCGGGCTGGGTAGCCTCGCGGGCATGAGGATCGGCATTGTGGGAGCCACCGGCCAGGTCGGTGGCGTGATGCGGCAGGTGCTGGCGGAGCGGAACTTCCCGGCGGAGCAGGTAAGGCTGTTCGCCTCGGCGCGCTCGGCCGGGCGTACGCTGCCGTGGCGCGGCGAGGAGATCACCGTCGAGGACGCCGCCACCGCGGACTACTCCGGGCTGGACATCGTGCTCTTCTCAGCCGGCAAGGGTTCCGCAAAGGAGTTGGCGCCTCGGGTCGCCGCCGCGGGTGCGGTCGTCATCGACAACTCCTCGGCGTTCCGGATGGACCCGCAGGTGCCGTTGGTCGTCGCCGAGGTCAACCCGCACGCCGCCGCCGACCGGCCCAAGGGCATCATCGCCAACCCGAACTGCACCACCATGGCCGCCATGCCGGTGCTGCGTCCGCTGCACGCCGAGGCGGAACTGGTCGCCCTGGTCGTCGCCACCTACCAGGCGGTCTCCGGTGCCGGCCTGGCCGGCGTCGCCGAGCTGGACGAGCAGGTCCGCAAGGTGGCCGAGACCGCCACCGGGCTCACCTTCGACGGCGGCGCGGTGGACTTTCCCGCCCCCCGTTCGTTCGCTCAGCCGATCGCCTTCAACGTGTTGCCGCTGGCCGGCTCGATCGTCGACGACGGGTCGGCGGAGACCGACGAGGAGCAGAAGCTTCGCAACGAGAGCCGCAAGATCCTGGAGATCCCCGACTTGAAGGTCTCCGGCACCTGCGTACGGGTTCCGGTCTTCACCGGTCACTCGCTTCAGATCAACGCCCGGTTCGCCCGGCCGATCAGCCCGCAGCGGGCGTCCGAGCTGCTCACCGACGCGCCCGGCGTCGCGCTCTCCGACGTGCCGACCCCGTTGCGGGCGGCCGGGCAGGATCCGACGTTCGTCGGCCGGATCCGCGCCGACGAGACCGTCGAGCACGGCCTGGCGTTGTTCTGCTCCAACGACAACCTGCGCAAGGGCGCGGCACTCAACGCCGTGCAGCTTGCCGAGCTGGTTGCCGCCGAGGGCTGAACCACACCGACACCGGGCCCGGCCTTCGCCGGTCGTGGCAGCCGACCGAGCTGCGGCTGAGCGTGCGGCACCCGCGCGGTGACCGGCCACGTTACTGGCTGCGGCCGTCGGGTAGACCCCTGGCTGCCCGACACCCAGAGGGAGGCGCCATGACAACGGTCGGAGAGTTCATGACGACCCGGTTGGTGACCATGGACGGCAACGCCACGCTCGTCGCGGCGGCCCAGGAGATGCGCGACTCCGCGATCGGTGACGTGGTGGTGACCGACGGAGACAACGTGGTCGGCATCGTCACGGACCGGGACATCACGGTCCGAGGCGTGGCCGAGAGCATGGACCCGGACACCACCCGGCTGAACCAGATCACCACCAAGGACGTGGTTACGGTGAGTCAGTACGACGACGCCGTCGCCGCCGCCGACCTGATGCGGACGTACGCCGTGCGGCGGCTGCCCGTGGTGGAGGACGGCCGGCTGATCGGACTGGTGTCCATGGGCGATCTGGCGGTCGAGCGGGAGCCTCAGTCGGTGCTGGCCGACATCAGCGCGGACGATCCCAACAACTGATCGCCTCCACCAACCGAAGCCGGTTCCCGAGCCATCGGGAGCCGGCTTCGCGCGGTTCGGTGCCGCGCGTCCGCCCCCGCATCCGGCAATTCGCCGTGGCCGCTTACCGGGTCCACCGGGCCGCGCGGTCTCACCCCAAGCGGGTGAGGTTGAGCCACCGGGCGTCGGGGACCCCTCCTGCGGGACATGAGCGACCGGGAGGAGGGGCCCGATGGCGGACGCGACCACGCGGTTTTTCGAGGACCTCGACCAGCAGGGGTACGAACCTCTGCTGGCGAAGATTTCCGGAGCCCTGCGCTTCGACCTGCACGAGGGACCGCAGACCACCCACTGGCTGATGCGGATCGACCGGGGAAACATCCAGGTCAGCCGGCAGGACATGGAGGCCGACACGGTGGTCGGCACCAGCCCCGCCCTCTTCGAGGAGCTGGTCACCGGCCGGGAGAACGGGCTGGCGGCGCTGCTCCGGGGGGACATGACGGTCACCGGTGACGCCCGCCTGGTGGTGCAGGTCGAACGGATCTTCCCCAGCTCGCCGCACGCCAGGGGACCGCAGCGCTACCGGAAGGGGGTGAAGTGATGGCACCCAGCCACACCGTACGGATCCTCGACGGCAACAACTTCGTCGTCAGCGAGGCCACCGGGGACATCGAGGCGACACCTACCGAACCGACCGGGCTGTTCTCCATCGACACCCGCTTTCTCTCCAAGTGGGTGCTCACGGTCAACGGTGAGCGGCTGAACGCCCTCTCCTACGACGACCTCCAGTACTACGAGTCGCGCTTCTTCCTGGTGCCCGGGCTGGCCACGCACTACGTCGACGCGAAACTGTCGATCATCCGGGAACGGGCGGTCGGTGGGAGCTTCCGGGAGGACATCACCATCCTCAACCACGACGAGAAGGCAGTCGACCTGGAGATCCGGATGGATGCCGGCTGCGACTTCGCCGACCTGTTCGAGGTCAAGGACGAGATCCTCAACAAAAAGGGTGAAATCTACTGTGAGGCCGAGCCGGACCGGCTGCGCCTGGGCTACCGGCGCGGCAACTTCAAGCGCGAAACGATCATCTCGTCCTCCGCGCCGGCCCGGTACGACCGCAACGGCTTCGCGTACTCCATCCACCTGGAACCGAACGAGCAGTGGGACACCCGCATCGACGTGCAGACCCTGGCACTCGGCCCGGGCGGTCGGGACCTGCGTCTCGGATTGCAGACGCACGGCACCGAACGGCTCGCCCTGCAACACGACCTGGAGGAGTGGATCGCCAAGGCGCCGACGGTGAACAGCGAGCACGACAGTTTGTCCGCGACGTACCGCAAGTGCATCGTCGACCTGGCGGCGTTGCGCTTCTCACCGCTGTCGCTTGGCGGTCAGACCCTGCCGGCCGCCGGTCTGCCCTGGTTCATGACCATGTTCGGCCGGGACAGCATCCTGACCTGTCTGCAGACGCTGCCGTTCACACCGCAGCTGAGCGCGACCACGCTACGGATCCTCGCGGCCCTGCAGGGCACCCGGTTCGACGACTTCCGGGAGGAGGACCCCGGCCGGATCCTGCACGAGATGCGGTACGGCGAGAGCGCCGCGTTCGAGGAGCAACCGCACTCGCCGTACTACGGAGCGGTCGACTCCACGCCGCTGTTCGTGGTGCTGCTCGACGAGTACGAGCAGTGGAGCGGCGACGGCGCGCTGGTCAAGGAGTTGGAGCAGGAGTGCCGCCGGGCCTTCAAGTGGATCGACGACTACGCCGACCTGGTCGGCAACGGCTACATCTGGTACGAGCGGCGCAACACCGACACCGGCCTGGAGAACCAGTGCTGGAAGGACTCCTGGGACTCCATCTCCTACCGCGACGGCACCCTGCCGCCGTTTCCCCGGGCCACCTGCGAGGTGCAGGGGTACGCGTACGACGCGAAGATGCGCGGCGCGCGGCTGGCCCGTGAGTTCTGGGACGACCCGGCGTACGCCGACCAACTGGAGCGGGAGGCCGCAGCCCTGAAGGAACGGTTCAACCGGGACTGGTGGGTCGAGGACGGCGGCTACTACGCGCTCGCGCTCGATCCGGACGGGCGACAGTGCGACGTGCTCAGCTCCAACATCGGCCACCTGCTCTGGAGCGGCATCGTCGACGACGACCGGGCCGAGCAGATCGCCAACCACCTGGTCGGGCCGCGGCTGTTCACCGGCTGGGGGGTGCGGACCCTGGCCGAGGGCGAGGTGCGCTACAACCCCATCGGCTACCACAACGGCACCGTCTGGCCCTTCGACACCTCGTTCTGTGCCTGGGGTCTGCGCCGGTACGGCTTCGCCGAGGAGGCCGCAATGATCGCCAACGGCATCCTGGACGCCGCCCGGTACTTCGACGGCCGGTTGCCGGAGGCGTTCGGCGGTTATCCGCGTGAGCAGACGAAGTTCCCGGTTGAGTACCCGACGGCGTGCAGTCCGCAGGCATGGTCGACGGGGGCTCCGCTGCTGTTGCTGCGTACGATGCTCGGCCTGGAGCCACACGAGGGGCACCTGGCGGTCGAGCCGCGACTGCCCGTCGGCATGGGCCGGATCGAGGTGCTGGACATCCCCGGCCGCTGGGGCCGGGTGGACGCCTTCGCCCGTGGCCGGGTCGACCTGCACTCGCTGGCCGGGTGACAGGCGTGGCCGGGTTGCCCAATCGGGCGACGGGCGACCCGGCCACGCCCCGGCAGGTCGTGGCAACCACCGTCCCTACCGGTGCGTAACCTACCCAAGGTAAAGTTCCGGGATGCCGGAACTCGTGTATCCGCCCGTCATCGCCGCAGCCAAGACGATGTTCCGGGTCCTCGACCTGAAGCTCACCGTCGAGGGCGATCATCACGTTCCCCGTGCCGGGGGAGCGGTGCTGGCCAGCAACCACGTGAGTTACCTCGACTTCATCTTCTGCGGCCTGGGCGCCCTGGAGTCCCGACGTCTCGTCCGCTTCATGGCCAAGGACTCGGTGTTCCGGCACCGGGTGTCCGGGCCCTTGATGCGAGGCATGCGACACATCCCGGTGGACCGGCGTGCCGGCGCCGACTCGTACGCCGCCGCCGTGGCGGCGCTGCGCTCTGGGGAGGTGGTCGGTGTGTTCCCCGAGGCGACGATCAGCCGCTCCTTCACCGTCAAGGAACTCAAGAGCGGGGCCACCCGGATGGCCCACGAGGCGCAGGTGCCGGTGCTGCCGGTCGCGCTCTGGGGCACCCAGCGGCTGTGGACGAAGGGGCGTCCGCGTACGCTCACCCGCCGGCACACCCCGATCACCATCCTGGTCGGCGAGCCGATGGATCCGGCCGCGTACCCGGACCCCGCCGCGATGACCGAGGAACTGCGTATCCGACTGACCGCGCTTGTCGACCGGGCTCAGCGGGAGTACCCGGACCAGCCCGCCACGCCAGCGGACGGGTGGTGGCTGCCGGCGCATCTCGGTGGCAGCGCGCCTACCCCACAGGAGGCCGCCGCGCTCGACGCCGACGCCCGGCGCTCCACGACCCGCTGACCACCGGTCCGACCGTTGCAGGGGCCTACCGCTGGCCGGACGCCGCGTCGTACGGCGGCGCGTCGGCCTGCCTCGGCCGGTAGTAGTCGTCCCGGGAGTGGAACTCCACCGGCAGGGCGCCGGGCAGCAGCACCCGCCCCGCGCCGCTCAACGACGCGGTCCGGGTCAGGCGGGCGAGCGCGTCCCGCTCGGGCGGGGACAGGTCCACCAGCTCCGGCCGGACCAGCCGGAACGTGGCGATTGCGTGGCGCAGCTGTCGGGCGAGCGCGTCGATCCGGTCATCGGGACCGACCAGGGCGAGTGCCGGCTGCCGGATCGTACGCAACGCGTCGCAGACCACCAGCAAGGTCGCCGGGTCGCCGCCGGCAGCAGGCAGCAATTCCAGCCGGGACGGCCACTGCCAGCGGATCTGCCCACTGACCAGCCCGGGCGGCCGGGCCGCCCCGCGCTGTCCGGGGCCCACGAGGGCGAGCTGAGTGCCGGCGCCGACGTACGTCAGCCGGTGATCGGTGACGGTGAGGGCGACCGGGGCGGGCAGCGCCCAGGCCCGGTGGGCGTCGCTGGGTCCGAGAAGGTATCCGGCCACGTCCACCCGATGGCGGTCGAGCACGTGCTCGCCGAAATCCGGCACCAACTCGTGCCGCCGGTCCAGCACCGGGCCCGTGCCGTCGTCCACCGCGTCGAACCGGTGCGGTGCGATGAAGAACGGGGAGACGTCATCGTGCATCGTCGCGACCTCCGGTGCGGACGGCATCTACCCACGAGCCTCGCCCAGGCGTCCGCCGCTGTCATGACGCCCGTTAGGGGGTCGGCTGATCGGTCGACGCACGCGACCGGTAGATACCAATTTCCTCTGGTCGGACGAGTCCGTCCTCAATCGCCCGGGCGAGCAGCGCCGCCTTCGTGGCGGCCGGTCGGCCCGCCCGCGTGTACTTGATCCTCGCCCGGTCGACGTACTGCTTCACGGTGTGCTCGCTGATTCGCATCCGCCGGGCCACCGAAGCCTTCGACATCGACTGGAACCACAGCAGCAGCGCCTCACGTTCCTTGTCGGACAGCACCGGGCGGTCCGGCCGCGGATCGCCGACCATCGCGCCGGCCAGCGCCGGCCCGACGTACGGTCGGTCGCTCGCCGCATCGAGCACCGTCGTCACACAGTGCTCCCGCCCCTCGTGCTTGGCCAGGAAAGCCACCGCCCCGGCGTCCAACGCGGCGAGCATTGTGGCGGGGTCGGAGTGCTCGGAGTAGACCACCACGCGTCGTCCGGCGGAGCTGAGCTCGGCCAGCTTGTCGAGCACCAGCCGGCCGTGCAACCGCAGGTCGAGGAGGACCACGTCGGCCTGCGGTGCCGCTCGCAGAACCTCGTCCGGATCGTCGCCGGTGGCCAGTACGGTCAGCCGGGGCTCGGTGGCCAACCAGGCGCGCACCCCGTCGATGACTACCGGGTGGTCGTCCACGATAGCCACACCGACAGGCCGCCCCGGCGTCACCGGTGCCAGCGCGTCTGCGTCCATCTGATCTTCCCGTCCCGTTCGTAGAGGTGCTCCACCTGCCCGTCGTCGTCCTCCGGCGGATGCCCGGTGGTGTCCGGGCCCTCCCGGTCGGGTGTGACGAGACTGACCACCACCTCGTCGGGGCCGGAGACCACGGTCAACCGGGCCCAGTCCTGTGCGTCCGCGAGACCGGCGGTGAGCGGATCCGCCAGGCTGCGGCGAATCCGCACCGGCAACGGTGGCGGTGTACCAATTGTGACCAGGTCGATCGGGAGGCCGTTGCGCTCGGCCAGATCGGCAGCGGCCCGCAACTCGTGCAGCAGGGGGTGGGGCACGTCGTCGGACTCGGCGATCAGGCGACGCAACTGGGCGGCGGCCCGTACGCAGCGGCGCTGCACCTCCGGGTCGGCCGGATCGACCCGTCCCTCGGCCAACTCGGTAAGCACCTCGCTGGCGGCGCGACCGACCAGATTCAGCCGCTCGCCCCGCTCGTGCCGGGCCCGTTCGGCGGCTTCCCGCTCGGCCACCATCGCGTTCGTGGTCGCCGCCGTGGCGGCGCGCTGCCGGGACAGCGCGGCAAGCACCGCCGCACCGGCGAAGACCGCCACCGGCAGCGACGATGTGCCGTAGAGGGCCATCGTGGCCCGGGCCAGGTCGGCGGCGCCCGTCGCACCGTGCAGCACGACGGCGGTCAGCGCGGTGGCCGCGTGCGCGGCCAGCAGTACCAGCAGCCGGCGCACCGGCCGCCCCCAGAGCACCACCAGGAAGAACCAGGCAAGGGTGCCCCACACCCAGTTCGCCGGGCTGAACAGATGTGCCCGGCCCACCGTGGCGAAGACCGCCACGTCGACTGCCAGCAGCAGGCCGGCCAGCGGCGTCGCCGGCAGCGGGGTGTCGTGTAGCAGCCGGATCCCGGCGATCACGCCGAGCGCCGCGACGAGTAACCAGCCCCCCAGCACCACCCCGGGCACGGCCAGCGTCGACCGGGCGGCGAGCACCGCGGGCAGCCCGATGGCCAGGTGCCAGACCAGCGCGATGGTGACCGCGACGATCCGGGCGCCCCGGTCGGAGGTGCGGGCCACCGCGGCGGCGGCCCGCACCGCACCGACCTCGTCGGACGCCGGCCCGGCCACGGGCTTCGGCACCGGGCCTGGCCGGGGCTGCTGCGGCAGGGACGCCGTACGGGCGGCGGTGCCTTCGGCGTACGTGGTCGTGCCGGCTCGGAACCCCGTCGCGCTCGCCCCCGGGTCCGTCGACAGCCGCTCAGCCGACATCGGACCACTCCAGCCGGATCCGGGTGCCCCGACCGGGCGCGGAGTCGACGTCGGCACGCCCGCCGATCGTCGCCATCCGGCCGTGTACCGACTCGCGCAGACCGTACCGGTGCGCCGGCACGGTGGCCGGGTCGAAACCGGGACCGTCGTCGATCACCTCGACCGTGACGGTGCCGGCGTACCGCCGCAGTCGCAGGGTCGCCCGTGCGCCGGGGGCATGGTTCACCACATTGGCCAGCGCGGCGTACGCGCTCTCCGCGACGGCCTCCGCGACAGATGCGGCCACCGTGCACGGTGGCAGGTCGGTGGCGACCGGGAGGCCGGGCAGCCGGGCGATCGCGGCCCGGAGACGCTCGTCCAGTCGGGCGGTCACGTCGTGCGGCACCGCGCGCGCCTCCGCCAGAGCGGCGAGGGTACGCAGGTCGGCGGCACACCGCTCGCGCAGCGCGGTGGAGGACCTGTCCACCGCGCCCTGCCCCACCATGTTGAGCGTCGCCAGCACGGTGTCATGCAGGTCGCGGTTCTGCCGTCGTTCCGCCTCGCGGGCGATCCGGGCGACCATGGCGTCCCGGGCGGCCCGCTGAGCGGCCACGAAGGCGGTGTCCGCCCGGGTGATGCGGCGGCGCATCACCGCGGTCATCATCGCCGTACAGGCGGTCTGGGCGAGCAGGGTGGCCGCGTGCGCCCTGGCCTCGGTCGAATTCCCGGCCGTGTGCGCACCCGTCGCGTACGCCGCGGTGACCAGCAGCCCGGCCGGAATCGACAGGCGGGCCGGGGCGGTCGCCTGAGCGTTGATCACGGTGGTGCTGGCCAGTACCGCGATCCAACTGGCCTCACCAGGCAGCACCTCGGGTGCGACCAGGACCGGGATCGCCAGGCACGCGGCGCTGGTGAGCGCCACGTCGACGGCGACGAGTGGCGTGCCGACGCCGTCCCGCCAGGCGTGCAGCGCGTACCAGAGCGACCAGCCGGTCAGCGCCGCCACGGCGGGTAGCAGCAGCTCCGGACGTACCGGCGGGGTACGCACGGCGAGCGCCACCACGAGGCAGAACAGGCCGCAGGAGAGCCGCAGCAGCGCCGGCAGTCGGGTGAAGATGAACGCGAACGCGCTGGCGGCCGGACGGTCCACCGTGGCAGGTGACGTGATCGGGTTGGGCAGGGCCGACATCGGGAAGGCGTCCTTTGCGACAAACGACCCGATCCGGGTCCGCGCTGCGGAGATCGACGCCGGAGAATAACACACGGCAGTGGAGCCGATGACCGTGGGTTACGTCGAGGTCGACCCTTGGTCGCCTATCCGTCACGCTCAGCCGCTGACCCCCTCGCGTAGCCCGACGCAGTCCTGCTGCCAGAACGTGGCCGAGTAGACGAACGTCCCGGTCATCCACGGCTCGTACCCGGATAGCCTGACCACCTGGAAGGCGGGTGCCGGAATGCGCAGCGACGGCCGACGGAAGCCCAGCTCGCCGGCGGCGGCGAAGCCGAGGCGGGCGTAGTACCCGGGATCGCCCTCCAGGAAGACCGCCGGCACGCCCCGCTCGTCGAGCAGGCGCAGCCCGTGTCTGATCAGAGCGCCACCGATGCCGCGCCGCTGCCGGCCGGGCGTGACCGCGACCGGGCTGAGCACCTGCACCGGTACGAGTTGACGCGGAGCGTCGAGCAGGCTGCGGGTGAACATCACGTGCCCCACGACCTCGTCGTCCTCCTCGGCGACCAGGCTGAGGGCTTCCGGGTCGTCGTTCCGCAGCGCCCGCACCAGCGCCGCCACCACCTCCCCATGGTCACCGAAGGCCAGCCGGTGCAGTTCGTGGACGGCATCGTGATCGGCCGCCAGTTCTTCCCGCAGTCGCATGCCGGTGACCGTACGGTCGGCGATTGATCCGGGCCAGCGATTTCCGGCGACGACGTGGCATCGTGCTAGATTCACTTACATCGATGCATAGGGGGTGGCATGAAGATCCGACTCGCGGTCGGGGCCGTACTCACCGCCGGTCTGGTCGTCGGCAGTGTCGGCCTCGCCGGCCTGGCCGGCGCGGTCCCGAGCGCCGAACGTCCGTCCGGTGCCCGCAACGACGCGCCACCCGCGCTGCTCGCCGTCGGTGACTTCGATTTCTCCCGGCCCGAGACGGTCGCCACCGGTCTCCAGGTGCCGTGGGGGATGGACTTCCTGCCCGACGGCAGCGCCCTGGTCGCCCAGCGACCCACCGGGCAGGTGGTGCGGGTCCGGCCCGGTCAGCCGACGGAACCCGTGGTCACCATCTCCGGTGTGACTCCGGTCAGCGAGGGCGGCCTGCTCGGCCTGGCCGTGTCGCCGACCTACGCTCAGGACGGCTGGATCTACGTCTACTTCACCACCGCGAGCGACAACCGGATAGCCCGGTTCCGGCTCACCGCACCGCAGACCCAGCAGCCGATCCTCACCGGGCTGAACCGCGCGGCCATTCACAACGGGGGTCGGATCGCGTTCGGACCGGACGGGATGCTCTACGTCGGCGTCGGCGACGCCGGACAGACCGCCTCAGCACAGGACCCGCAGAGCCGCAACGGAAAGATCCTTCGCATCCGGCCCGACGGCACCGTCCCGTCGGACAACCCGATCGCCGGATCGCCGGTCTACAGCCTCGGCCACCGTCACGTGCAGGGACTGGCCTGGGACGCCCAGGGCAGGCTGTACGCCACCGAGTTCGGTCAGAACACCTGGGACGAGATCAACCTGATCGTCGCCGGTAGCAACTACGGATGGCCCACGGTGGAGGGAAGGGCCAACGACCCCCGCTTCCGTGACCCGCTGCTGACCTGGACCCCGGCGGAGGCGTCACCGAGCGGTGCGGCGATCGCCGGGAACCGGCTCTTCGTGGCCAGCCTGCGCGGAAACCGCCTGTGGAACGTGCCGCTAAACGGGTCCGGCGGCGTCGGCACCCCCACCGCCGAACTGGCGGGCAGCTACGGGCGGCTGCGCACCGTCGAGTACGGCCCGGACGGGTGGCTCTGGGTCACCACCAGCAACCGGGACGGCCGGGGCACGCCGGCAGCCACCGACGACCGGATCCTGCGCTTCCCGCCCCGCGACGCCACCACACCCCCTCCCACCACCCCGCCGCCGACCACGCCGCCGCCGACAACTCCGCCTCCCACCACGCCGCCCCCGCCCACGACACCGCCGCCGACCACCGGACCCGCCACCTGTGTGGTGAGCTGGACGGTCAACCAGTGGAACAGCGGCTTCACCGCGGACGTCCGGGTCACCAACCGGGGTGCCGCCCTGACCGGCTGGACCGTGACCTGGTCCTTCGGCGGCAACCAGCAGGTCACCAACGCGTGGAACGCGCAGGTCACCCAGGCCGGCAGGAACGTGACCGCGCGCAACGCGGCCTGGAACGGCAGCCTGCCGACAAACGGCACGGTGAGCTTCGGCTTCCAGGCCACCTACTCCGGCACCAACGACCGCCCCACCGACTTCCAGCTCAACGGCACCCCCTGCCAAACCAGCTGACCTCCCCATCCGAGGCCGCGCCTGGTGCCAGATCGAGCCAATCTTGGAAAGTTCCCGTTCTCCGCGAACGGGAACTTTCCAAGATTGACAGCGACGCAGGCGGGACGGGTGATCCTCCCGGACGGGTTTGTAGGCGGGAGGTGCGTCAGGATGGGGGGATGCTGCGACCACCTCGCGCGCTCCTGTTGGACTTCGGCGGTGTCCTGGCCGACGCTCCACGACAGCCACCGGCACCACCGGCACTGGTGCGCCGGCTGTTCGACCTGATGGGCGGTGCCGTGTCGGCCGAGCAGATCGCCGCCGACCTGACCGAGGGCGGCCGGGCCTACGCGCGGTGGCGCGACGACGTCGGCAACTCCGACGATCCGATCGAGCTGCCACACGCGCAGGTGTGGGCAGACTTCGTCACCGTTACCTGGCCCGAAGCTGCCCGCACGGCGGTCCAGGAGGCGGCGACCCCACTGGCGTACGCGTGGGCGTGGCGACCGGAGTGGCAGGTCCGTCCCGGCATCCCGGAGGCGCTGCGAGCCGCGGCCGGGGCAGGTCTGCCGATGGCGGTGGTCAGCAACGCGCTCTGCGGGGCGGCGCATCGGGACTTCCTCGCCGCTGCCGGGCTGTCCGACCTGTTCGTGGCCGAGTTCTACAGCGACGAGGCCGGGCTCCGTAAGCCCAACCCCCGTCTGGCCTGGCTGGCGGCCGACGCCGTCGGCGTGCCGATCGGCGACTGCTGGTTCGTCGGCGACAGCGTGCACCGCGACGTGGCCTGTGCTCGTCGGGCTGGTGCAGGTGCCGCGATCCTGATGCGCTCACCTCGCACCGACCGCGAGCCGTCCCGCCCCGACCTGCGGCCGGACGCCCACACCGAGGACGGCCACGGCCTACTCGCGCTCCTGAGCCGAGGCGGCTCCTCGCCCGAGGACGACCTGCCCTAGCGTGCCGGTGGCTCCGCCCGCCGTGGTCATCCTCGGGCCGAGCCACCGGCAGCATCCAGCGTTACGACCGGCATCTCGCTGGAGATCGTCGGTCGTGGTGTATCTGTGCGGTAGTGACTACCAGTTCGGTGGCAGGTAGTTGCTCTTCGTAACCCCGCGGTTCTTGGTGATGCGGTAGTTGGACCCGCAGTTCGCCTTGGAGTATCCCCCGATACCCACACCGTTGCCGTAAGCGTGCTTCTTGTTGCCTGTGCTCACGTGCTTGCACTCGGTCCAGGCACGGTAGAAGCCGGTGCCACCCCGACACATGACCCCGTAGGTGGCGGTCCCGGGGGTGCCGTTGCAGTTCGTCGGCAGCGCCTGTGCTGGTGAGGCGGTGACCGCGACAACACCGAGGGTCGAAGTGAGCGCAAGGGTCAGGGTGACCGCTACCCGTTTGGCGGTGCCGACCCTGCTTCCCGTCCCGTTATTGCTTGCTCGCACGTTGTTTCCCCCTTTGCCGGTCGGCCGGTTCCGACTTCGGCCTTCGTCGGTAGCTCTGGCGGTGCAGCATTCGCGCCGGCACGCCCACTGAATCGAAGACCATCACTTTCGGGCGCGCCGAGATCCGCGGACTCGGCAACGCTCCCTTGTGGACGACTTCGCGGTCCACCGCCGGCGCAACCCTTTCAGCAAGCGGGCCAAAAGATCAAGGGCCGTGGACGTACCGACTTCAACCGAGGGAGTGCCAGGTCGACGTTGATCCTGGTTGTGGAGGCGGGTCACGGGTTGGCCGGGTGAGCCAACCTTCGGCCAGCCCGATGGTGCGGCGGTGGCTACCCCGGTTCGCGGCGCCGGTGAAGGGCGCAGTCGAACCCGGCGGTGGCAACGAGCCGCTCGACGACTCCGCCACCGCTGTATCGTCTGCGCGCCCGGCAGGATTCGAACCTGCGGCCTTGGGATTAGAAGTCCCCTGCTCTATCCGCTGAGCTACGGGCGCAACGTGGTATCGCGCGAGAAGGGTACCGCCGTCCGCCCTCCGCCCGGTGAAACGGGTGGTCAGGCCGGGTCGTAGCGGCCGGGTGTCGGCGAGGCTCAGGCGTCCGCGGCGGAGTGGCGTGCGGGGTGTCCGTCCTCGGCCGAGGGCCGGGGCTGCGGCGGGGTCGGGCGGGTGGCCGTCGGTCCGGCGCAGAGGAAGGCTTCGGCCCACCGACCGACCTCGGCGAAGACCTTCTCGCGTACGGCGGGGCCGGAGAGCGTGAGATCGTGCAGGCCGCCGTCGAAGCGGGACACGGTGACGTGCTGGCCGAGCCGGGGAGCCCAGCGGACCATGTGCTCGACGTCGAGGACGGCGTCGGCCAGGGTCGCCGCATCCTGCCACTTCGTGCCTCGGAACGATCGGGTGGAGCAGGCGAGCAGCACCGGCACGGGGATGTCCAACCCGGCACGCAGTCGCCGCTGACCGGTGCGGATGGCGTCCAGCCAACCGGCCCGCACGGGGAAACCGGCGAGCGGCTTCCAGGCCAGGTCGTACGTCCACTCGCCGCGATGGTCGGCGTGCAGGCTCTCGCCGTACACGGTGCCGATCCCGAACGGGAGGATGCGGTGCGGCGCCCTGCGGCCCAGGCGCGCGACGGCGGCCGCGAGGGGTCGCCGCACGAACCAGGGAGCGTTGAGGTCGAAGAAGGGGCTGTTGAGGAAGATCCCGTCGACCAGTCCGGCGTCGCGGCGGGCGTCGGCCCACAGCGAGATGATCAGGCCGCCGGTGGAGTGGCCCATGGCCAGCAGGGTGTCGTGCCCGTCCTCGTCCCGGATGATCCGTGCGGCAGCGTCCAGCTCGGGGAAGTAGTCGCCGAGGTCGCGACAGAAGTTCGGGGTCTGGTGCGGCAGCAGGCTACGGCCGTATTTGCGCAGGTCGAGCGCGTAGAAGTCCCAGCCGCGCGCGGCGAAGAAGTCAGCCACGTGGGTCTGGAAGAAATAGTCGACGAAGCCGTGCACGTAGAGCACGGCGCGTCCGGTGGGCTGCTCCGCCCGGCGGCGGACCAGCGTCGCCACCACCGGACCCTCGTCATCCCTGCCCAGGTCGATGATCTGCCGCTCGTAGGGCGGCCCAAGCACGTCCGGTTCCACCCACCGACGGTACTGCGGCTGGCTACCGGGCGGTAGCCCCCGCCCGCCCGCACCCGGCGGACAGGGGCTACCTCCTGGTCAATCGCCCACGGCCTCGCGCCCGGACGGCTCGTGCGAGGTCGAGGCCCGGCCACGATCCGGACCGTACGGCGACACCTGGTCGACCGGCACCGAGCGGTGCTCCCGCCGGGCCGAGGACGAACCGCCCTCGACCGGGCCGTCGCTGTCCTGGACCAGCCGGGTTTCGCCGCTCCGGCGCATCTCGGGTTGCTGCACGTTGGGCATGTCGTTCACCTCCACGGTGGGCGCGCCGGCCGCTCAGGTCCATCGGCCGGCTATGCGCTCACCTCTCGTCGGTCGTCCCGGCCCCGGCCAATTCGTCGGTCGGCGCGACCGGGCCGGGCGGTTCGTTGACCCGCAGGTGCTTGTTGTTGCGGGGTTCCTGCCGGGTCTTCGCGTCGTTCAGCTGACGACGCAGGTCGTCGCGGACGTCGTTGAGCGCGGCGTGCAGGTCCTCCTCGGTCGAGGTGGCGACCACCCGTTGCCGACCGGCGATCCAGCACTCCAGGGTGACCTTCTGACCCTTGGCCTCCCGATCCTTCACCGACAGCTCCATGTCGGTGGCGTCGGCGTGGAAGCCGGCCAGGCGGGCGTCGAGCGTCGTGAACTGCTCGACGATGCGGTTTCGCTCCCGGTCGGAGAAGCCCGCGCCCAGCCGGAGGCACTTGGCCACGGTGGCGGGGTCCTGCACGGCGCTCATCGCCGCACCTGCCCCGTAAGGCGGGTGGAACGGGTACTGGTCATCATCATGATCGCTGACCTTTCGTTCGACGTCGTGCTCACGGGTGCGCTTGCAGGGATCCCTACCCAGGTCGGCTCCGTCCGGAACGTGACCATTTCCGCTGCCTCTTGATCATCGCCGGGTGGCTGCCGGCGGGCCAGGGACGTTCGGCCTACCACAAGGGGACCTTGATCAGGCGTTTGTCCACAGGTGGTCCGGTCGTCCACAGGTGCCGCCTCCTGGGCTGTCTGCGAAGGGCAACGGGCGGCAGGCTCAGTGGCGAGTCGACTCGCCGAAGCCACGCCCCGGACCTCTGAAGGAGGGACGATGTTCGATACCTACATGACGATTGTCGGAAATGTGCTCACCGCGCCGGAGTGGCGCCGAACCGCCCAGAGCAACACCCTGGTGGCCAACTTCAAGGTCGCCTCGACCGCCCGACGCCTCGACCGCGACAGCGGGCGCTGGGTCGACGGCAACAGCCTGCGGGTGCGCGTAAACTGCTGGCGCAAGCTCGCCGAGGGAGTTGCCGCCTCGGTGATGGTCGGTGACCCGGTCGTGGTCTGCGGCCGCCTCTACACCCGTGACTGGGTCGACGACGCCGGCAACCACCGCACGCTGTACGAGTTGGAGGCCGTCGCAGTCGGCCACGACCTGTCCCGGGGGCGTGGGCGTTTCCTGCGCAACCGGCCCAGCCTGACCACCAGCGCGGTCTCCGACGCCGACGCGGAGCGGCGGGTGCACGGGGAGCCGACCGAGCCGGTGCCGGACGACGAGGCACCGGCCCGACCCGACGACCGCCCGGTCGACGACGACTTCGAGCTGCCCGACATGTCGGGCTACGCCGCCGGTCTCGACGGCAATCTCGACCCAGGGCGGCTCGGCGGATTCGACCCGGGTTCGGGCGGGTCCGAGTCGTCGGGCGGCGGCCGGCTGCCGGCGGGGGAGTTGGACGATTTCGCCGGCGCTGGCGTCTCCGACGAGCTTGCCCCGGTGCCCGCCGAAGCCACCGAGGTCGAGGTCGAGTTGGCGGTGCGCCCGGAGGAATCGGGGGCGGGCGATGCCGCGACCGGGCGCGGTCGTCGAGGGCGCGGACGGCTGCCACAGCCCGTCTGACCACGCGCGAAAGGCGGCCGGCATGCGCCTGCCGGTGTGCGCCTCGCCAGTGGTGATCAGGTGACCGGGCCGGTGACGTGCCCGGTCGCCTGCCACCCCAGGACAGCGGTGCTCGGGGTGGCTACGGCGGGCGGATCCCGGGTGCCCAACTCGGCTAGGCTGGCCGTCCGGGGGTGACATGCCGTGCGACACGCGGGTGCGGTGGCGAACGCGACTGGCCTTGTCGCGGGCTACGCGCTGGACGCCCTGTTCGGCGACCCTCGTCGTGGTCACCCGGTGGCCGGGTTCGGCCGGGCCGCCGCCGCCCTGGAACGTCGCCTCTACCGCCCTGACCGGCTGGCTGGCGGAGTCTTCGTCGCGCTCTGCGTCGGTGCGCCGGTCGTGATGGGTGTGGCCGCCACCGTCGGCACCCGGCATCGGCCGGTGGCCCGGGTGGTGCTGGTGGCCGCTGGCACCTGGGCGGTGCTGGGCGGGCGTAGCCTGAGCCACGAGGCGAAGGCGATGGGCCGGTCACTGCGCGGTGGTGACCTGCCGGTTGCGCGACAGCGGCTCGGGCATCTCTGCGGGCGGGACCCGACGACGCTCGACGAGCCCGAACTCGCACGTGCGACGGTGGAATCGGTGGCGGAGAACACCTCCGACGCGGTGGTCGCCCCACTGGTCTGGGGTGCGGTCGCCGGGCTTCCCGGCCTGCTCGGCTACCGCGCGGCGAACACTCTCGACGCGATGGTGGGCCACCGTAACGTGCGCTACGCGCGTTTCGGTACGCCCGCCGCGCGCCTGGACGACCTGCTCAACCTGGTGCCCGCGCGGCTGACCGGGCTGCTGACCGTGGCGCTGGCGCCGGCCGGCAAGGGAGACCGGGAACGAGCCTGGCGGGTATGGCGGCGGGACCGCGACGACCATCCCAGCCCCAACGCGGGGCAGTGCGAGGCGGCGATGGCCGGGGCGTTGGGCGTACGCCTGGGCGGACGCAACGTGTACTTCGGCCGTACGGAGGTACGTCCGTTTCTCGGTGACGGTCCCCGTCCCGGGGCTCGGCACCTGACCCGGGCCGCCCGGATCTCCCGGGCGGTCGGCCTGGCGGCGCTCGGTATCGCGGTGGCGTACCCGTTGACCGCGGGCCGACTGATCGGCGTCGCTTCCCGCCGGACGCTTCGATCCTTCCGGACGGTCCGACCGCTGCGGGCGCCTCGACCCCTGCCGCTGCGGAGCGGTCGGTGACCGGTGGGCTGCTGGTGGCCGGGACGACCTCGGACGCCGGCAAGAGTGTGCTCACCGCCGGCATCTGCCGGTGGCTGCACCGGCGAGGTGTGAAGGTCGCGCCCTTCAAGGCGCAGAACATGTCTAACAACTCCGCCGTCGTGCTCGGGCCGGACGGCCGGGGCGGCGAGATCGGGCGGGCCCAGGCGATGCAGGCGGCGGCCTGCGGGCTCGCGCCGGACCTGCGGTTCAACCCGGTGCTGCTCAAGCCCGGCAGCGACCTGGCCAGTCAGGTGGTGCTGCTCGGCCAGGCCGTCGACACGATCACCGCCGGCACCTTCCGGACCCTGCGTCCCCGGCTCGCCGACACCGCCTACGCGGCCCTGGCCGAGTTGCGGTCGGAGTACGACGTGGTCATCTGCGAGGGCGCGGGCAGCCCGGCGGAGATCAACCTGCGCGACGGCGACTACGTGAACATGGGGCTGGCCCGGCACGCGCGGCTGCCCACCATCATCATCGGTGACATCGACCGGGGTGGCGTGTTCGCCGCCATGTTCGGCACCCTCGCCCTGCTCGACCCCGCCGACCAGGCCCTGCTCGCCGGCTTCGTGGTCAACAAGTTCCGGGGTGACCTCGGCCTGCTCGCTCCCGGGCTGGAGATGCTGCGCCAGCTCACCGGTCGCCCGACGTACGGGGTGCTGCCCTGGGCACTGGACCTGTGGCTCGACGCGGAGGACTCACTCGCCTACGGCCGGGTCCTGGGTCGCCCGCCCGCCCCGCGCGGCACCGAGTGGCTCGACGTGGCCGTGCTGCGGCTGCCCCGGATCAGCAACGCCACTGACGTCGAGGCGCTGGCGACCGAGCCGGGAGTGCGCGTGCGGCTGACCGTCGAGCCGGCCGAACTGGCCGCCGCCGACCTGGTGGTGCTACCCGGCTCGAAGTCGACCGTGGCCGACCTGGCCTGGCTGCGCGAGACGGGTCTTGCCGACGCCGTCACCGCGCACGTGGCGGCGGGCCGTCCGGTGCTCGGCATCTGCGGTGGCTACCAGATGCTGGCCCGCGCCATCCACGACCCGGTGGAGAGCCGGCAGGGCACCGTGCCCGGCCTCGGCCTGCTGCCCATCGAGATCACTTTCGACCACACGAAGATCGTCCGGCCGGCGCGGGGCAGCGCCGCAGCCGACCTTCCGGTCCACGGCTACGAGATCCACCACGGGTACGTCTCGACCGCCGACCCGCAGCTGACCCCGCTGCTGCGGGACACCGGTGGTGCCGGCGAGGGCGCCATGCACGGCGTCGTGCACGGCACCCACTGGCACGGCGCGTTCGAGTCCGACGAGTTCCGTCGCTGGTTCCTCACCCGGGCGGCCCGACTAGCCGGGCGTACCGGCTTCCGGATCGCGCCGGACACCTCCTTCGCCGCCGCCCGGGAACGCAGTCTCGACCTGCTCGGTGACCTGGTCGAGGAGCACCTGGACACGGACGCCCTGTGGCGGCTCATCGAAGACGGCCCTCCGACCGACCTGCCGTTCGTCCCTCCCGGTGCTCCGACCGGAGGTTAGGGTGCTGAGCCGGCGAACATCGGCGGAAGAGTCCACTGTGGCACGACCCCAGACCCTGGATACCTGACGGCCGACCGAATCAGTTGCGGACGTCGGCGGGCTGGTCGGAGAAGGGCAGGCCGGCCGACGTCCACGCCTCCACCCCGCCGATCATGTCGGTCGCCCGGTGCAGGCCCAGGGCGCGCAGGCTCGCGGCGGCGAGGCTGGAGCTGTACCCCTGCCGGCACATCACGACGATCTCCAGGTCGTACCCGGTGGCTTCGGGTATCCGCCAGTCACTGGCCGGGTCGAGTCGCCACTCCAACACCGTCCGGTCGATCACGATGACGCCGGGTAGGTCGCCCTGTTCCCGTCGCTGCGCGTCGGTGCGGGTGTCGATCAGGAGCGCACCCCGGCTCGCGGCCTGCACCGTCTCCTGCGGGGTCAACCGGGTCATGCCCGCGCGGGCCTGCTCCAGCAACGCCTCGACACCGGGACTCATCACGGAATGGGACACGCCACGAGCATGCCGTCCGGTGCGCGGCTGCGCGATCCGAAGTGGCCCGGGACAACCCGATCGGTAACGTCGGTGTCCGTGGTGGTGGTCTTCGAGGCGTACGCCGGACTGGCTCGACGGGTGCTGGCGGGGCCGGCCCGGTTGGGGCGTACCCGGCTGGTGGCCATCGACGGGCCCAGTGGCGCCGGCAAGACCGTCTTCGCCGCGCGCCTCGCCGACGCCCTCGCCGGTGTGACGCCCGATGCGGCCCGGCCGCCGGTGGTGCACACCGACGACCTGCTCGACGGGTGGGATGACCAGCTGACCTTCTGGGAGCGGTTGGAGGAGCAGGTGCTCGCGCCGGTCCGGGTCGGGCAGGCCGGCGCCTACCGGCGGTACAGCTGGGTGCGGCGGCGTTTCCTGCCCGCGCCGGTGCCGGTCCCGGTGACGCCGGTGCTGATCGTGGAGGGAGTCAGCGCGGCCCGGACGACCGCCGTGGCGGACCTGACCCTGGCGGTCTTCGTCACCGCCCCGCAACCACTGCGGCTGAATCGGGCGGTGGCCCGCGACGGTCCGACGATCCTGCCGGAGCTGCGACGCTGGCACGTCACCGAAAGCGCTCACTTCGCCGCCGACGGCACCGAGGCCCGCGCCGACCTGATCGTCGACGGCGCACCCACCCTGCCGCACGACCCGACGCGCTACTACTGCCGATGCGGCTGAGCACGCCGACCACACCGACCGTGCTGCGGGCGGCAGGCCGCGCCGCCCCGGTGCGGCCTGCCGTCCGGGCTGCGGTGGTGGCCCGCAATCCCCCCGCGGGCCGCGCCGCGCGGTAAGGCCGGCATACGATGCCGGTCATGACCACACCGATCATGACCGAGTCCGATCTGCGGGAGGCCGTCGCGCGGGAGTTGCCTGGCGTACGCGCCGACCTGGAGCGTCTCGTCCGCATTCCCGGCATCGCCTTCGAAGGCTTCGATCACGCGCACGTGGAGCGGTCCGCCGAGGCGGTGGCCGAGTTGCTGCGCGGCTGTGGCCTTGACGTGGAGGTGGTGCGGGCCGGTGGTCAGCCCGCGGTGATCGGCCGGAAGGCGGCACCACCCGGTGCGCCGACGGTGATGCTCTACGCCCACCACGACGTCCAGCCGGTCGGCGACGCGAGTCTGTGGGAGTCCGACCCGTTCGAGCCGGTGGAGCGGGACGGCCGGTTGTACGGCCGGGGGGCCGCCGACGACAAGGCCGGCATCATGGCGCACGTCGCGGCGCTGCGCGCGTACGGTGACCGGCTGCCGGTCGGCGTGGTCGTGTTCGTCGAGGGGGAGGAGGAGTATGGCTCCGACTCCCTGGAGCGCCTGCTCGCCGAGCACCGGGACAAGCTCGCCGCCGACGCCATCGTGATCGCCGACTCGGCCAACTGGGATGTTGGCGTGCCGGCGCTGACCACGTCGTTGCGCGGCATCGTCAACTGCTTCGTCGAGGTGCGCACGCTGGACCACGCCGTGCACAGCGGCATGTTCGGCGGCGCCGTCCCGGACGCGCTCACCACACTGGTCCGGCTGCTCGCCACGCTGCACGACGACGCCGGGAACGTGGCGGTACCCGGCCTGGTCGGCCGGGAGGCGGCCCGCGTCGACTACCCGGAGGACCGGTTCCGGGCCGAGGCCGGGCTGGTTGAGGGAGTGCGGTTGTTCGGCACCGGCCGGATCACCGACCGGCTGTGGACCAAGCCGGCGCTCGCCGTGCTCGGCATCGACGCCCCGGCCACCGGCGAGGCGCCGAACGCGTTGGTTCCGGCGGCCAAGGCCAAGATCAGCGTACGGCTGGCGCCGGGCGACGAACCGAAGCGGGCGTACGCGGCGCTGCGCGCCCACCTGGAGCAGTGCGCACCGTGGGGCGCACAGGTCGAGGTGAGTTTCGAGCACGACGGCGCCCCCTGCGTCATCGACGCCACCGGCCCGATGTTCGACGCGGCTCGATCGGCCTTCCGTACCGCCTGGGACGGCACCGACGCGGTGGAGATCGGGGTCGGCGGCTCCATTCCGTTCATCGCCACCTTCCAGGAGATGTTCCCGCAGGCGGCGATCCTGGTGACCGGGGTGGAGGACCCGCACGCCCGGGCCCATGGGCCCAACGAGAGCCTGCACCTGGGCGAGTTCGCCCGGGTCTGCCTCGCCGAGGCGTTGTTGCTGGCCAGAGTGGCTGAGGCGGGTCGCGCGTGAACCCGTAACTTCCTGCCGACAGTGGCCGTTTCCGGTGTGTCGGGCGCGGGGCTGTTGTAGCCTCTCGAACATGCGTACGAATGAGGTTCTGGCCCGCCTGGAGGCCGCCGTCATCGCTCTGGGGGACGTCGACGTCTCCGCGTGGCCCGAGGACACGCTCAAGGAACAGCTCGGCGAGCTGTCCGCCGCCCTGGTCGCCCTGGATGCGTCGCTGTCGCGCATCGCCGACGGTGTCCGTGCCCGCGGGCTGCGCATCGAGGAGCCGGTCCCGGCTTGACAGCGCGCCGACGTCGGTGGGCGCGGGTGACGTCGGCGGCCGCCGTCCTGGTGGCGTTGCTGGCGGGTCCGCACGCAGGTCGCGCCGGTTGTCGGTGGTGGCTGGCAGGATGAGGTCGTGCGGTTCCTCGACCTGGCTGCCACCTCCGCGGCCGTCGGCGCCACCAGCGGTCGTCGGGCCAAGGTGGAGCTGCTCGCCGATGCCCTGCGGCGGCTCGACCCGCCCGAGGTGGCGGCGGGCTCCGGCTGGCTCGCCGGTGAGCTGCGTCAGCGGCAGACCGGCGTCGGCTGGGCCAGCCTGCGTGACCTGCCTCCGCCAGCGGCCCAGCCGACGCTGACGGTGTCGGCGGTCGACGCGGCGATCGACGAGATCGCGGCCGTGCACGGCACCGGCTCGCAGACTCGCCGTCGGGCCCTGGTGCAGGCGCTCTACGCGGCCGCCACCGCCGACGAGCAGCGCCTGCTGACCGGTTTGTTCCTCGGCGAGCTGCGGCACGGCGCGCAGGCCGGGCTGCTCGCCGACGCGATCGCCCGAGCCGCCGGGGTTCCCGTCGCCGCAGTACGCCGGGCGCTGCTGCTCGCCGGTGACCTGCGGGCGGTGGCGGTGGCCGCCCTCGGCGGCGGAGCCGCCGCGTTGGCCGAGTTCGGCCTGCGGGTCGGCCGGCCCCTGGCGCCGATGCTGGCGCAGAGCGCGTCCACCGTCGACGAGGCGCTCGCCGCCACCGGGGTCCCCGCGGTGGTCGACGTGAAGCTCGACGGCATCCGCATCCAGGTGCACCGCAGCGGTTCCGACATCGCCGTGTTCTCCCGCAGCCTCGACGAGATCACTGCCCGGGTGCCCGAGGTGGTCGCCGCCGTGCGAGCCCTGCCCGCGCGGGAGATCGTCCTCGACGGGGAGGCCATCGGGCTGGACGCCACCGGTCGGCCCCTGCCGTTCCAGCAGACGTCCAGCGCCGCCGCCCGCCGGGCCGGGGCCGCCGGTCCCGGGGCGCCGGTCGCACCGGCGGTACGCGCCGCCGCCGAGCGCACCGGCGAGACCGTGCTCACGCCGTACTTCTTCGACCTGCTGCACCTCGACGGGGTGGATCTGATCGATGCGCCGGGCCGGGAGCGGTGGGCGGCGCTGCGCGGCACCGCCGATGCGTCGCTGCTGGTCGGGCGGATGGAGGTGGACGACCCGGAGCGGGCCGGCGCGGCCTTCGCCGCCGCGCTCGACGCCGGCCAGGAAGGCGTGGTGGTAAAGGCGCCCGACGCGCCCTACGACGCTGGGCGGCGCGGCGCCGCCTGGGTCAAGGTGAAGCCCCGGCACACCCTCGACCTGGTCGTGCTCGCCGTGGAGTGGGGCAGCGGCCGACGCACCGGGTGGTTGTCGAACCTGCACCTGGGCGCTCGCGACCCGGGCACCGGCGGGTTCGTGATGCTCGGCAAGACCTTCAAGGGGCTCACCGACGAGCTGCTGCGCTGGCAGACCGAGCGTTTCCTCGGCCTCGCGGTGGATCGCGGTGACTGGGTCGTCCGGGTCCGGCCCGAGCAGGTCGTGGAGATCGCTTTCGACGGCGTGCAGAGCAGTTCCCGCTATCCCGGTGGGGTCGCCCTGCGATTCGCCCGGGTGGTCCGCTACCGGGACGACAAGACGGCAGCCGAGGCCGACACCATCGACGCCGTCCGGGCGATCCACGCGGGCCGCCCGGCCGGCTGAGCGTCAGGTGGTCGCCGGCGTGTCGGCGTCGGCGGCCCGGTCGCGGGGGCGCTCGTCGACCACCCCGGCGATCCGGCGGGCCTCGCGGCGGGCGATCCAGCCGTAGCCGACCACTGTCATCGCCGCGAAGATCCACCATTGGACGACGTAGCCGAGGTTCTGCCAGTTGTTGGCGTGGCCCACCGGCACCGCCCGGAACACCGGGTCGGCGGCCGGCGTCTGCTCGTCGAGGAGCAGGTACGCGCCGTGCACCGGGTACGGCAGCTCACCGGCGAGTTGGGGCACGGAGACCCGGCGGCTCTCCAACCGGCCCTCGCGGCGGGACACCTTGGCGTCGCCGCTCTCGCTGGCGTGCACCCGCCCCTCGACGGTCACCTCGCCAGTCGGCGCGGGTGGCACGTCGGGCTGTGCCACCGCCCCACCCGGGGCGGGTGGGATCCAACCCCGGTCCACCAGGACGGCGGTGCCGTCGGCCAGCACCAGCGGGGTGACCACCTCGAAGCCGACCCGACTGTCGACCGTGCGGCCCCGCACCAGGACGATGTTGTCGGTGTCGTACCGGCCGGTCACGGTGACCCGGGTGAAGGTCCGCTCCGCAGCCGGTGGCGCACCGACCGTGCCGGGGCCACCGGTCGGCGCGGGCAGCGCCTCGCGCAGCGGCACCGGGTCCATTCGAAGGCCGGCGTCGATGCGCTCGTTGATCGCGGTCCGGCCGTGGTAGCGGTCCAACTGCCAGTTGCCGAGCAGCACCATCACCGTGGCGGCGGTCAGGGCCAGCACGAGGAGGCCCAGCCAGCGCGGCGTCAGCAGGAACCGGTACACGCCACGAGATTACCCGTGTGACCGCAGCCACTGCGCCGAGCCGTCCCGGCGCGAGCGTGCGGTCGTCGCCCTGCCCTGCCGCAGGCAGTGGCGCCGGCCGGAGACGGCGCAGGCAACCTCATCGTGGCGGAGCGTACCGGCGTCGGGGCGGTCCGCCACCGACTGCCTGACCTGCCGGGGACAGGGCGGCGGAGGGTGCGTGTACGGCGTCCGCTTCAGCTATCGTCACGCGGGCGGAGCGCGCCGACGGTCGGCACGCCGACCGCTCGCGAGGAGTCGATGATGACCGTCGTGCCGCGTCTGGTGCTCAGTGCCCCTTCCTCCGGACACGGCAAGAACGCGCTGGCGATCGGCCTGCTCGCCGCGTTCGCCGATCGGGGCCTCGACGTGGCCGGCTTCAAGATCGGGCCGGACCAGGTCGACGCGGCGTACCTCGGGCTGGCCAGCGGCCGGCCGGGGCGCACCCTGGATCCGCGGCTGGTGGGCGCCGAACGCATCGCCCCGCTGCTGCTGCACGGCGCGGCCGGCACGGACCTCGCCGTGGTGCAGGGCAGCATGGGCCTGTACGACAGCCTGACCGGCCGGAGCGAGACCGAGTCGACCGCCGCCGTCGCCACCGTGCTGCGCAGCCCGGTGGTGCTGGTGGTCGACGTCGCCGCGATGGGTCAGTCGGTGGCCGCCCTGGTGCACGGCTTCCGGGCGTACGACGAACAGTTGTGGATCGGTGGGGTGATCCTCAACCGGGTGGCCTCCGCCCGACACGAGGCGCTGCTGCGGGAGGCGCTCGACGACATCGGTATCCCGGTCTACGGCGCGCTGCGCCGCCAGGACCTGCCCTCGGTGCTGCCGCCCCGTCGGCACGGCGTGGTGCCGGTCCTTGAAGGCGCCGGCGAGGCCGCCCGGGCGGTCCGGCGGCTGGGTGAGGCGGTGACCGCCACCGTCGATCTGGAGCGGCTGCTCGGGCTGGCCCGCTCGGCACCGGCGTTGGGTGCGCAGCCATGGTCACCGCAGAGCACCGACGAGGCCGCCCCGGCCCTGCCCGGCGGTGCCGCGCCTCCGGTGGTGGCGCTGCTCGGTGGACCGGGTGGCAGCTTCAGCCACGCCGAGACGGCCGAGTTGCTGCGGGCCGCCGGGGCGGAGGTGATGACGCTCGACCCGTTCGCCGACGAGGTGCTGCCGGCCGGCACCCGGGCACTTGTGGTCGGCGGGGCGCTGCCCGAGTCGTACGCGGAGCAGCTTTCCGCGAACCGGCGGCTCTGCATCGCAGTCGCCGAGCTGGCTCGCACCGGGCGTCCGGTGGTCGCCGAGGGGGCCGGCCTGCTCTGGCTGGCTCGGGAACTCGACGGGCTGCCGATGTGCGGGGTGCTCGACGCGATCGGCAGTCTGCGGGACGGGCTGGTGGTCGGCTACCGGGAGGCGACCGCTCAGGGCGACAGTGTGGTCGCCGGCCGGGGCGAGGTGGTGACCGGGCACAAGGAACACCGGGCCGTGCTCAATCCCCGGGGTGGGCAGCGTCCGGCGTGGAGCTGGCCGGGCGGCGCGCCGGAGGGGTTCATCTGGCGGGGCGTACACGCCTCCCAGCTCGTTCCGCACTGGGCCGCGTACCCGAGGATCGCGACCCGGCTGGTGGCCGCCGCTGCGGCCGAGCCGGCCACGGTCCCGGTCGGGGTCGGCGGCGGTGCCCCGGCCGGGCCGGCGGGTGTCGCGCCGGGCGACCCGGCCGGTGCGGTGGCGTCCGGGCCGGCCGCGGGCCCGCCAGCCTGATCGTCAACCGACGATCCGGTCCGACGGTGGGACGAAGTCCCGAACGGGTTTGCCCTTCAGCGCGTCGCGGAGGGTGTTCGACACCGCGACGATCGGGATCTGCGACTGCCCGTCGCCCACCGCGTTGAAGGGATTGTCGGGGTCGGAGATGAAGCTGGCCGCCGCCAGTTCCGGCGTGTAGCCGACGAACCAGGCGGATCGGGTGCTGTCCGTGGTGCCGGTCTTGCCGGCCACCGGGCGGCCCACCGTTCCGCGCACGCTGTCCGCCGTGGACCATCCGCCGCAACTGCCCTTGGCCGGGGTGTCGCCGGTGGGACAGCGGGCGGCGTCGGTGGCGGCGCGCGCCGCGTCGGCGCTGACCACCTGGCGGCAGCGCGGCTTGGCGACCTCACGTTCGATGCCACCCGGTGTGGTGTAGGTGGCCGGGGTGCCGTCCCGGTTGTAGATGGCATTTACCGGCAGCGCCTCGCAGTAGCGCCCGTCGGCGGCGACCGCGGCGTAGGCGTTGGCCATCTCCAGGGGAGTGGCGTCGGAGACGCCCAGGGTGAAGGCACCCCACTTGTTGGCCTTCGCAGGGGAGGCGTGCTCCCGGTCCACGTCGGTACGCCAGCGCAGTCCCAGCTGCTCGGCGAGCCGGACGGCCCGTTCCGCCCCGACCTGCTCCTCCAGCCAGACGAAGTAGGTGTTCACCGACTTGCCGAAACCGGACCACATGGTCTGCATGCCGCTCATCGCGCCACTGGCGTTCGAGGGTTGCCAACCGTCGTAGACCTCCGAGCGGTAGCTGTGTGGCGCGTTGAAGGTGGTGTTGAGCGGCATCCCGGCGTCGAGGGCGGCCAGCATGGGGAACATCTTGAACGTCGACCCCGCCTGATAGCCGGGCAGGCCACCGCCGCCCATCAGGGGTGCCACCGTGTTCGGGTAGTTGGCCCGCACCTCTGGGCCCGCCTCCGGGTTGGAGCTGAGCGGATTCTCGTCGACCTCAAGCGAGTACCTGCGGTTCACCGCCATCGCCTTGACCCGTCCGGTGCCCGGCTCGGAGACCACGATGCCGTTTGCGAACGGGCTGCCGGTGTTCGACTCGGTGCCGACGTTCTTCTCCGCCGCCGCCTGGATCTTCGGGTCCATGCTGAGCACGATCCGGTATCCGCCCCGGCGTAGCTTGTCCAACCGCTGGAGCCGGTTCTCACCGAACGCCGGCTGGGCGCTCCACCAGTTCTTCAGGTAGTCGCAGAGGAAGCCCCAGCTGTTCCACTTGTCGGGAACGGCGGCGCAGTCGTTTGGCGGGTAGGTCAGCCGGAGTCGGATCGGCTCGCCCTTCGCCGCCTGGGCCGAGTCCGGCGAGAGGTAACCGAGCCGGGCCATGTTGTCGAGGACGTAGTTGCGCCGGGCGGTGGCCTCCTTCTGGTCGGAACTGGCCGGGTCGTACTGGGATGGCGACTTGACCAGCCCGGCGAGGGTGGCCGCCTCGACCGCAGTCAGCTCCTTGGGGGTCTTCGAGAAGAAGATCTCGCTGGCGGCGTAGATGCCGTACGCGCGGTGCCCGAAGTATGCCGAGTTGAGGTACCGCTCCAGGATCTCCTCCTTGCTCAACTCCTTCTCCAGGTCGACCGCCATGCGCATCTCCTTGATCTTGCGAGTCGGGGTCTGCGCCGTGGCTTCCTGCACCTCCCTCGGGTTGGTGGCGCTGTCACGCAGCGCCATCCGGACGTACTGCATGGTGAGGGTGGAAGCTCCCTGGGAGACCCCGCTGGAACGGGCGTTGGCCACGAAGGCGCGGGCGACCCCCTTCGGGTCGACGCCGTGGTGCTGGTAGAAGCGGTTGTCCTCGGCGGCCACGATGGCCTGCTGCATGTTGGGCGAGATGTCGGACAGCTTGGTGTACTGCCGGTACTCCTCGAAGAACATGGTCAGCACGGTCTTGCCGTCGGGCGCGTACAGGTAGGAGGTCTCGGCGGGCAGGGCCGTGGTCAGCAGCCGGGTCTTGCTCTCCACGGCGTGCGCGGTGGCCTTGGCGCCGATGCCGGTCACCGCGACGACCGGGTACGCGGCAGCGGCGACGACGACGCCGGCGATCAGCCCGGCACGGAGTAGCGGAACGAGACGACCAGCGGCAGCAAGGGGTCGGTAGCTCACACCGCCAAGTTATGACATTTCCGATTCGTCTATGAGAAATACTCATGAAGTGATCGGTGGTGATGTGGCCCACCCGCCGGGTCGCTGTCCCCCGCGGCGCCTTCCCGGCAGGATCGCGGTCATGCATGGGCAGCTGACCACGAGATCCAGAGCCTCAGTGACCGAGCCGGATCTCGCCCACCACGGTGACGTCGAGGTCGCCGCGGGCCTGGTCGACCTCGCCGTCAACGTGCGACGCGCCCCACTGCCGCCCTGGCTGGCCGAGCCGATCACCGCGTCGATGGCCGACCTCGCCGCGTACCCGGACCCCCGTCCGGCCCGCGCCGCCGTCGCCGCCCGGCACCGCCGGCCACCGGAGGAGGTGCTGCTAACCGCCGGTGCCGCCGAGGGCTTCGTGCTGCTCGCTCAGGCACTGCGCGGAATCCGTCGTCCGGTGGTGGTGCACCCGCAGTTCACCGAGCCGGAGGCCGCGCTTCGGGCCGCCGGGCACACCGTGCGGCGGGTGCTGCTCGACCCGGCGGACGGTTTCCGGCTCCACCCGGAGCGGATACCCACCGACGCCGACCTGGTCGTCGTCGGCAACCCGACGAATCCCACCTCCGTGTTGCACCCCGCCGCCGACCTCGCCGCACTGGCCCGCCCCGGTCGCGTACTCGTGGTCGACGAGGCGTTCGCGGACACCGCCGCCACGCCCGGGGTACCCGGTGAACCCGAATCGCTGGCTGCCCGCCGGGACCTGCCGGGCCTGCTGGTCGTACGCAGCCTCACCAAGACGTGGGGGCTGGCCGGGCTGCGGATCGGCTACCTGCTCGGCGAGGCCGCGCTGCTGCGCCGGCTGGCCGTCGTACAGCCGCTCTGGGCGGTCTCCACCCCAGCGCTGGCCGCCGCCGAAGCCTGCGCGAGCCCTGCGGCGGCCCACGCCGAACGGGTCATCGCCGCACAGCTCGCGACCGACCGCGAACACCTGGTCGCGCGGCTTGCGGCGCTGCCCGGCGTACGCGTGGCCGGCCGCCCGGCCAGCGCCTTCGTGCTGGTGCGGATCTCCGGGGCCGACCGGATCCGGGACCGGCTGCGGGCCCGGGGCTGGGCGGTACGCCGGGGCGACACGTTTCCGGGACTCGGCTCCGACTGGCTACGGATCGCAGTGCGGGATCGGGTGACCACCGACGCGTTCATCGACGTGCTGGCCGACATCATGGAGGCATGATGCTGGAGAACACCATCGCGGCCATCGGCCCGCTCGACGAGTCGGCGATGACCGCGGCGAGGCAGTTGCAGGCGCGCCTGACCAAGCCCGCCGGCTCGCTCGGCGCTCTGGAGGAGCTGTCCGTACGCCTCGCCGGCCTGGCGGGCAGTTGCCCGCCGCCGGTGCCCGACCGGGCGGCGGTGGCGATCTTCGCCGGTGATCACGGCGTACACGCCCAACGGGTCAGCCCCTGGCCGCAGGAGGTCACCGGGCAGATGGTCGCGAACTTCCTGGCCGGTGGGGCGGTGGTGAACGCCTTCGCCCGGCAGGCTGGTGCCTCGGTGACCGTGATCGACGTCGGGGTGGCGGCCCCGCTGCCGGTGGCCGACGTCGCTGGCCCGGACGGTGCCGGCACCCTGCACGGCGCACCGGAACCGGCGGTGCCCCGACTGGTCAGCACACCGATCCGGGCCGGTACCCGGGACATGACCGTCACCGCCGCGATGACCCGGCAGGAGGCGCGGACGGCGGTCGAGGTCGGTATCGCCAACGCCGGGAAACTGGTCGACGCCGGCGCCGGGATTCTGCTCACCGGTGACATGGGGATCGCCAACACCACCCCGGCCGCCGCCCTGATCGCCGCCTTCACCGGAGTCGACGCCGCCGAAGCGACCGGCCGGGGCACCGGCGTCGACGACCCGACCTACCAGCACAAGATCGAGGTGGTACGCGCCGCGCTGCGCCGCCACACCCCCGACCCGGCGGATCCGCTCGGTGTGCTGGCCGCCGTCGGTGGGCTGGAACACGCCGCGCTGACCGGATTCGTGCTCGGTGCGGCGGCGCGTCGAGTACCGGTGCTGCTGGACGGGGTGATCGCGGTCTCCGCCGCGCTCGCCGCGGCGGCCTTCGCCCCGGACTCCGTGGCGGCCATGGTCGCCGGTCACCGCTCCGCCGAGCCCGGCGCGACTGTCGCGCTGCGCCGGCTCGGCCTCACCCCCCTGATCGACCTCGGCCTGCGACTCGGTGAGGGCACCGGCGCGCTGCTGGCCCTGCCGGTGGTCACCGGCGCGGTCCGGGTGCTGCACGAGGTGGCCACCTTCGACTCCGCCGGGGTGGCCGAGAAGTGAGCCAGCGCACCCTTCGGATTCGCCGTCAGGTGCCGGGCGTCGCCGGTGCGCGGAGCGAGGCGGTATGAGCGAGTTTGCGAGTGAACCATCAGGCGCGGCAGCCGGCGGCTCGGGCGGGCTGAGCGCCAACGCGTACCCCCTCGGGCTGCGGCTGGCCGGGCTCCGCGTGGTAGTCGTCGGTGGGGGAGCGGTCGCGACGCGGCGGGTCCCGGCGCTGCTCGACGCGGGTGCGGACGTACTGCTTGTGGCACCGGACCTCACCCCGGCGCTGCGCGCACACGTCGACGCCGGGCGGCTGCACTGGGTGTCGCGCCGGTTCGCTGCCGACGATCTCGATGGTGCCTGGCTGGTGCAGGTCGCCATCGACGACCCGACCGCCGCGGCGACGGTCAGCGCCGCCGCCGCGGAACGTCGGATCTTCTGCGTACGCGCCGACGACCGGAACGCGGCGACAGCCTGGACGCCAGCGGTGACCCGGTACGGTCCGGTCACCGTGGCGGTGCTCGGCGGTGGCGACCCACGCCGCGCGGTGAGCGTCCGCGACGCCATCCGTGCCCTGCTGGTGTCGGACTCCGCCGGGCCCGGGGAACCGCTCGACGCCCCTGCCGGCGGGGGTGACCGTCGCGGCCGAGTCGCCCTGGTGGGTGCCGGACCCGGTGACCCGGAACTGATCACCCTCCGGGGCTGGCGGCTGCTCAGCGAGGCCGACGTGGTGGTCGCCGACCGGCTCGTCCCCGGACTACTCCTGGACGAGTTGCGCACCGGCGTGGAACTGGTGGACGCCTCCAAGATCCCCTACGGTCCGTCCAGGACGCAGGAAGAGATCAACCGGATCCTGGTGGATCGGGCGTTGGCGGGAGCCTTCGTGGTCCGGCTCAAGGGTGGCGACCCGTACGTCTTCGGGCGGGGCGGAGAGGAACTGCTCGCCTGCGCGGCGGCGGGAGTGCCGGTCACGGTGGTGCCGGGGGTGACAAGCTCGATCGCCGCGCCGGCCGCGGCGGGCATCCCGGTCACCCACCGATCGGTGGCGCACGAGTTCACCGTCGTCTCCGGGCACGTCGCTCCCGAATCACCGGACTCACTTGTCCGCTGGGAGGCGCTGGCCGGTCTGCGCGGCACCCTGGTGATCCTGATGGGCCTGAAGAACCTCCCCTCGATCGCCAGCACGCTGCTGGCCCACGGGCGGGCACCGGGGACGCCGGCTGCGGTCATCCAGGAGGCCACCACCGGTGGTCAGCGGATAGTCCGCTCGACGCTCGGCGAGGTGACTGACGCGGTGACCGCCGCCGGGCTGCGTCCACCGGCTGTGGTCGTGGTCGGTGACGTGGTCGAGGTACTGGGGTCGGCTGGGCTGACCTGAGCCTCTAGTGGTTGCGGTTTTGGGCTGGGGGACGACTGTGCCTGGCTTCGTGGGTGGTTGCTGTTGTGGGCTGGGGGCGACCGTGCCCGGCTTCGGGGGGTCAGGCTTGATCCCTGCGCCGGGCACGGTCGCCCCCAGCCTGACCTGGTCGGCCTCCGTCCGGGTGTGGGCCAGCCGGGGTGGGTCTGCGGTCTGGTGTTGTTGGGTATGCCGCTGGCCGGCACCCGGTGTGTCGGGTGCCGGCCAGCGGTTTTTGCTCCCCCTGTGGAGGAATGTTTTCGGTTATCGGGTGGTGGGGTCAGCTGGTCCAGTGTTCGGCGACGAGGTCGGCGGCCTGCTGTTCCCACTGGGCGTAGTGGTCGGGGTAGGCCGACACCTGCACGGTCTGCGCGGCCTGGGTGAGGGGCATGTCCTGCCAGCCGTCGACCTGCTTCAGGCCCTTCAGGAACGCCAGGGTCGAGTACTCGGGGTCGGTGATCTGCTCC
>FOLJ01000011.1:248858-250589 GCA_900112325.1 Micromonospora sediminimaris | reverse complement strand
GTCGTACAACGCGCCGTGGCCGCGGCGGTGCTCCGCCACCAGGGACAACGCCGGCAGCGACCGCACCGGCCCATCCGCGCACAACACCGCGTCGGCCAACTCGAACAGCGCATCAGCCCTGGCGCTCAGACAACGATGCAGTTCCGCACGGAACGTCGCGAGGTCCCCCACCGCGCTTCCACGCCTGGCGTCATGCACACTGATCATCCCGCAGCCCTTGGTCCTGATCTTCTTCCCTAGACAAGAGGAATGATCGATCAAGGGCTGCGGCCATGATCAGCCGGGGTCGATGGCACCCGACCGCAGGTTAAAAATCAAGCTAGGCGGTTTGGCGCCTAGGCCGGGCCAGCCGGTGACTCATCACGATGAGCACTCCACCCAGGCCGAGCGTGGTCAGTGCGATCGCGGCGTAGATGGAGATCCGGCTACCGGTAACGGGCAAGATGCTCTTACGGACCGTAATGCTTGCCGAGGCAGGAGAGCCTGCACCGCTTTCGATCGAGGTGGCGGCCGTCGTATTGACCTTCTTCCCCGCAGTCTTGCCGGTGACGTTCACCGACACCGTGCAACTCCCGTTGGCCGGCAGGGTCGCTCCGGCCAGGCTGATGCTGCTGCCGCCGGAAGTCGCGGTAATCGTTGCGGAGGCGCAGTTGGTCTGCGCGGCGTTGGGCGTGGCGACCACCAGCCCCGAGGGAAGGTTGTCGACGAAACTGACTCCGGTCAGCGACGTAGCCGGGTTGGGGTTGCGGAGGGTGAAGCGCACTGACGTCGTCCCGTTGAGGGGGATGATGTCATCCCGGAAGGCCTTGACGATCGTCGGTGCCGCGACAGCGCCGACTGTGATGCTTGCCGAGGCGGTAGCACCTGGGCCGCTCTCGTTCGAGTCCACCGGTCCGCTCGTATTTGACTTCGTTCCGCTGGTCGTGCCGGTGACGTTCACCGAGAACGTGCAGCTCTCGCCAGCCGGCAATGTCGCATCGGCCAGCCGAATACTGCTGCTACCGGCGGTCGCGGTGATCGTGCCACCACCGCACGAGCCACTCAAGCCGTTGGGAGTGGCTACCACCAGCCCCGCAGGAAGGTTGTCGACGAAGCTGACCCCCGTCAACGACGTACTCGCGTTGGGGTTGCTGAGGGTGAAAACCAACGAGGTTGTCCCGCCAACCGGAATGGTGGAATCGTCGAAAGCCTTCGAGATCGTCGGCGCCGCGACGACCTCTGCGACGACCGTGACACTCGCCGAGGCGGGCACGCCCGGACCGCTCTGGACCGAGGTGACGGCAGCGGTGGTGTTGACCTTCGTTCCGGTGGTTGTGCCGGTGACATCGACTGAGACGGTGCAGCTTGCGTTGGCCGGCAGGCTAGCGCCGAACAGGCTGATGCTGCTGCCCCCGGCAGTCGCGGCGATCGTGCCGGAGGCGCAGTCGGTTTGCGCGCCATTGGGAGTAGCGACCACCAACCCCGCAGGAAGGTTGTCGACGAAGCTGACACCGGTCAGCGTCGTGTTCGCGTTGGGGTTGGTAAGGGTGAACTCCAGCGTCGTCGTTCCGTTGAGCGGAATGGTCGCGTCGTCGAAGGCCTTGGCGATCGTCGGTGCTTCCGCAACCCTGACGGTGATGCTCGCCGCGGCGGGCGTACCCGGGCCGCTCTCGTTCGAGTCCACCGGACTGCTCGTGTTGACCTTCGTGCCGCTGGTCGTGCCGGTGACATCCACCGAGAACGTGCAACTCC
>FOLJ01000011.1:0-248078 GCA_900112325.1 Micromonospora sediminimaris | reverse complement strand
ACGTCGCACCAGTCAAGCTGATGCTGCCACCACCGGCCGTCGCAGCGATCGTGCCACCACCGCACGAACCAGTCAGACCATTCGGCGTGGCCACCTCCAGCCCGGCGGGTAGCGCATCGCTGAAGGTGACACCGGTCAACGCCGTACCCACGTTGGGGTTGCTGAGAGTGAAACTCAGCGACGTCGTCCCGTCCAACGGGATCGTCGCATCCCCGAAAGCCTTCGAGATGGTCGGTGGCGCGATGGACGCGGCGCAGAACGGTCGCGTGATCGTATTGCTAATCAACGTGACGGCACCGTTGCGGGCCAACACCCGTCCAGCGACGGTAGCTCCCTCACCCAGGGTCGCCGACTGCAGCGCCAAGATGCTTCCGACGAAGACGGTCCGAGTGTTCAGGGTCGCCGAGCTGCTGACCTGCCAGAACACATTGCACGCCTGAGCGCCGTTGACCAGGCTGACCCGGCTGTCGACCGCGGTGATCAGATCGGATCCTGCCTGAAAGATGAACACCGAGTTGGGATCGTTCTGCCCGTCCAGCGTGACGGTGCCGGTCAGAGACATGGTGGCAGGCGACGTGTACACCCCGGCGACCAGGGTTTGGCCGCCGAGTTCACCGACCGTACTGGTCGTGGGCTCAGCCGCGGCGAAGTTGTACGCGGTGGTCAGATCGGCCTGGGCCTGCATCGCCTCTGTGTCACCGACGTGCGTTTCGCCGTTCACCACGGGATCCCCGGTGACCGACGTACCCGGCCAAACACCCAGGTCCCCGTTGATGACCGAAGGACCGACGGGGGGCGGAACGTCGGTGACCGCCTGACCGGCCAACACCCCGTAGGTCTCGGCAACCCCCAACGGCACCGGGGACTGGGCCCAGGCCGGTGTCCCCACGACGCCGACAAGGATCGTCGTAGCGGCGACAGCCCCCGCCATCAACATTGCAGCAGAACGACGGCGCACGCGATACGCGAGCCAAGCAGATCTCGACACGGGATGCCCCCACCAACCAAGAGCCCGCCAGCGGGCAGATTCCAGAATGCGAAAGTTGTACTGACGCTTGCGACGAGCGCCCCCAAAGCGTCGGTCGGAGTGTATCCACGCAAAATCGCTTCAAAACGGCAAATAGCCCGAAAGGCATTAATCGGGACGTGTCAGTATCGCGAGATATACTCCTAGAACGGGTAATCCGGTTGGCGGATCGTGGTGCCGGTCACGACCAGCGCCGGGCATGCTGCAGGGTGGAGATCAGGGCGAGGGTGGATTCGGCGCCCTGGTTGAGGTTCGGTCCGTGCGGGGTCAGCCCGTCGTAGCCGCCGCCGGTCGACGGATCCCACATCCGCATGCCGACGTCGTTGTCACCGAGGAACCAGCCGACCGCCTGCCGTACTCCGGCCTCCCAGCCGGGGTCGCCGGTGACCGTGGCGGCGGTGGCGCAGGCGTCGGCGAAGGCGGCGACCTCGATCGGTTGCTGGTCGTGGGGCAGCCGTGCCGCGCCGCGCCGCCACCCGCCGGCGGGTACGACCGACAGGTGCCCGTCACGGAGCTGGATGTCGCGCAACCAGGCCAGCATTCGCAGACCGTCGTCGAGGGGTGGCCCGTCGTGCCGCAGTTGGCTGGCGGCGATGACGACCTCCGCGAGAGCCGCGCTGGCGTAGCTGAGCCCTTGCTGCGGCCAGGGCCACCGTGGGTCGGATCCGGGGCGGCCGACCGCAGCGGCCGCATCCGCCAGTAGCGTGGCCGAAGCGGTGTGGGTCGGGTGGCGGCGCAGCACCTCGACGGCGCCGAGCCCGGCGAAGGCCATCGCGTGTGGCGCCGGGGAGCGCCGGGCGGCACCGCGGCTGAAGGCGACAAGTGCCTCTTCCCGGATCCACGAGGCGGGACTGCGGGCAGCGGCGGTACCCAGCCCCCACAGCGCCCGGCCCCACCAGTCGCCGAGCCCGGGCTCGTCGGTCCAACGGCGGTCATGACCGAGCCGGTTGTGGAAGGCGCCGCCGTGGTCCTGGGCGTGGGTCAGGAAGGTCAGGTAGCGCTCGGCGAGCCGGAGCACCTCTTCGGTCGGTTCCGGCTCGCGGCTGGCGACGACCAGGCCGCGCGCGACGTCGTCGGTGCAGTAGCCGTGCTCGCGGCGGACGATGGCGTGCCGGGCGTGTTCGAACAGGCCGGTGTCGTCGCTCAGCCGGATCAGGTGCGCGAAGCTCGGCGCGGGCGCGGTCCGCCGGGGACCGCGGTCCGGCGTGCTGGGGCGGCTGGCGGTCGTGGTCACGCCGATGCCGCGCTGACCACGGGCGGGTGGGCGGCGACGAGCCGTTCGGCGAGGGTGCCGTACCGGACCGCCACCGCCGGCCAACGCAGGTCCGCAGCGAGCGGCCGAGCGCGGCTGGCCAGCCGAGCCGCCAGGCCCGGTTCGTTGAGGATCCGCCGGATGGCGGCGGCCAGCGCCGCCGGATCCTGATGGGGTACGACCAGACCGGGACCGCCGGTGAGCAGCTCGACGGCGTGCGGGAACGCCGTGGCCACGACGGGTACCCCGGCGGCCACCGCCTCGATGAGCACCCCGGAGGTGACCTGTTCCCGGGAGTCATAGGGCAGCACGACCACGTGAGCGGAGCGGATCAAACCGGCGAGCGTGGGTTGGTCGCGGTATACGTCCTGGTAGTCCACGGCATGGGCGACGCCCAGCTGCGCGCCGAGCCGGTGCAGTCCCGCCCGGTACGCCTCCCCCTGACGCGCGGCCACCTTCGGATGGGTCCGGCCCGCGACGGTGTAGGTGGGTGTCGGGTCGAGATCCTGCAATCGCGCGAGGGCCCGCAACGCCCACTCGACGCCCTTGCCGGGGCCGAGCAGTCCCCAGGTAAGCAGGTGCGGGCGGGTACGGCGGTCGGCAGGGACCCGGACATGGTCGGCGGCGCCGTGCGGGATGACCGTGACCTTGCCTGGGCGTACGGTGTAGCCGACGACCAGTCGGTTGCGAGCCGTGTCGGTCATCGTGACGACCGCTCCGGCGGCGGTGACGATCTGCTCCAGCAGCGACCTCTGCCGGGCCGAGGGCCGGCGGAGCACGGTGTGCAGCACCACGATGCTCGGCACGGTGAGTCGGCGCAGCAGCGGCAGGACGTCCTCGCCGTCGACGCCGGGGTAGATGCCGTACTCGTGTTGCACGACGGCCACGTCGAAGGTGTTCAGGACGGCGGCGGCGTCCCGCCATCCGACCTGGGCACGCGTCGACCAGGTGTGCACGACCCCGGATTCGGCCCGCAGGTCGTCGCTGCGGTCGGTGACCCGGACGATGCCGCCGCGCGTGCCGTCAGCGGTCAGGTGGGCGGCGAGGGCGGAGTTGAAGGTTGCCAGTCCGCACCGCGTCGGTGGGTGCGTGCTGAGGAATCCATAGCTGGGCATGGGTTCGGGCCTTCCGGTTTGTCGGCCGCCACCTGACTGCAGGGGCGGCCTCACGCGGTGACGGCGTCCGCCGGCCAGCGTGTGTGGCCGGCGGAACGGATTCGTTGGCGGTGGCCGGGTTCAGCGGTGCGGTCGATGCGTGAGGTGGTCGTAGACGGACAGGTAGTCGGTGACCATCCGGTCCACGCCGAAGCGCTGCCGGGCCCGGGCCCGGCAGCCGGCCCGGTCCAGCCCGCCGGCCCGGGTGACCGCGTCGACGGCCTGCTCGATGGTGTGCACGAGGAACCCCGTCACCCCCTCGTCGACGATCTCCGGCATCGACCCTCGCGCGTACGCGACGACCGGCGTGCCGCAGACCATCGACTCCACGACCGACAGTCCGAACGGCTCGTCGAAGGCGATCGGGTGCAGCAGGGCGGTGCTCGCGCCCAGCACCTCCGCACGCCGTCTCGGGCCGACCGAGCCGAGGAAGACGACCTGGTCGCCGTCGATGTGCGGGGCCACCTGTTCGGCGAAGTAACGCTCGTCCTGCACGATGCCGCAGATGGTCAGCGGGCGGCCGGCGCAACGGGCGATCTCGATGGCCGTGTGGATGCCCTTGTCGGGGTGGATCCGGCCGAAGGCGACCAGTCCGGGGCCGGCGTCGCGGGTGAACGGCAGTCCGGTGAGGTCGACGCCGTGGTGCACCGTCGCGACGTAGTCGAGTTCGGCGCTCCGGTCGGCGTCGGAGATCGACACGTAGGACGAGCGGGCCCGGGCGTACGCCGGGAGGATCCCCGTACCGGAGAAGCCGTGCACGGTGGTGAGCAGCGGCGCGCGGCAGTGTTCGGCGAAGGCCAGCGGCAGCCAGTCGAGGTGGCTGTGCACCAGGTCGAACTGCTCGGAGCGGGCCATCGCGTGGGAGACGTGCATCGCCTCCCACACGCGGCCGTCCATGGCCGCGTCGTCGGCGTACCCACGGGGGCACACACCGTCAAGGGTGGCGGAGGTGACGGAGTCCAGCGTCGCGAACAGGGTCACGTCCACGCCCCGGGTGACAAGTCCTTCGGCGAGCAGGCCGGTCACCTGCTCCCAGGGGCCGTAGTGGTGCGGGGGCGTCCGCCAGGTGACCGGACCGAGCAGGGCAACCCTCACGGGGACGATGCGTCGGCAAGCTCGGCCGGATCAAGACGCAGAGTGGCGAGCAGCCCCACGTGCTCATGAAGGTCCACCCGCACCGGCAGTTCCCGCTCGACCCAGTCAGCCCTGACCTGCTGGCCGCGGGCCCGAAGGACATTGACGATCCGGTCCCTGGCGATGCTCATCGAATGCTCCCTGGCTCGGCCTGGCGTGGTAATGGTCATCTGGCGGGGGTGGACTGGCGGGCGCGTTCCTGTGAGTCTTTGATCTCCGCCTCGGCTTCGGTCCGGCCGGCCCAGATCCCGCGTTCGGTGTCGACGCTCTTGCCGGGTTCGAGGTCCTTGTACACGTCGAAGAAGTGTTGGATCTCCAGCTTGTAGAAGTGCTCCAGATCCGCGATGTCGCCGAGGTGCGCGAGGCGGGGGTCAGCCGTGGGCACGCATAGCACCTTCGGGTCGGGCCCCTTCTCGTCCCGCATGCGGAACATGCCGATGGCCCGGCATCGGATGAGGCAGCCGGGAAAGGTCGGTTCCTGTACCAGTACCAGCGCGTCAAGGGGTCGGTGTCTTCGCCGAGGGTGTGTTCGATGAAGCCGTAGTCGGCCGGGTACTGGGTAGCGGTGAACAGGGTGCGGTCCAGTCGGATCCGGCCGGTTCGGCGATCCATCTCGAATTTGTTACGCGTTCCCTTGGGAATCTCGATGGTGACGTCGAACTCCATGCGATTGCTCCGCTCCTCGGACCTTCAGTCGGCGGCCGGCTGTCGGTCTGGTCGGTGATGGCTTCGGGGTCCGGGATCTCGAACCGAGATCCCGGACCCCGCGCCTGCCGACCCGGCCGATTGGAGCGTTCAGGCCCGGGCCGGCGCTGTGGGGTGTCGATCGGGTTGAAAATGGCCGCCTTCGGTCTCCCAGACGGCGACATCGTCGGCGTCTGGGACCAACGGTCGTGAGCGAGGGCTGGGCGGTACGGACAGAATGTCGGCGGGGCGGGTGGTGTTGGCGGGGCGGGAAGCCGCGAGCATGGCCGCCGTCGCCGCGGCGTACGTGGTCTCGGGTGCTATCACGGCCAGGTCGATCCGCAGATCCCGCCGGCCTGTGATGATCACCAACTCGGCACCGAGGGTGGCGAACCAGCCCACTCGCACCACGGCGCCGCCGACGCCGATGCGGCACGGATGCCTTTCCCAGGCCGCCGGCTGCAGCATGATGCGTTCGATCACGCCACCACGCCGTGCGGTCAGCGCCGTGACCAGGCTGCACAATTCGACGACCGGGTCGCGTGAGGTGGGCCACCAACCGCCGTCGAGCATCGCGCGGCTGGACGGCGAGTCGGTCATCCGCAGGCGTGCCGTAGGCGGCTCACCGGTGCAGACCCACGTCATGCGGTCCTCGGCAGAGCGGACCATCAGTTCCGCCCCTCCGGTACGTCGGTGCCCGGGTCGGTGTCGGCGGGGTCCGGACGGGTGTTGGTGGTGTAGGAGGTGGTGCGGTGCCTGCTGGTCAACAGCCGCAGTTGGATGATGCGCCGCACGGTGGCTTGCACGGTCACCAGCAGCACACCGAACACCGCAGCGAGCAGCAACGCGACTCCCATCTGCAGTTGCCCCTGCGCGCCGAAGAAGTGCACCTCCGTGCGTTGACCGTTCTGTAGGATGAAGATCAATAGCAGGAGCAGCACCACGGCGGACGCTGCGAACGCGACAAGCGAACCCCCGGCGCGGACACGCGGCACAGGACGGGGCCGGTCGTTGATCTGCGGGCCCGGCTGCACGTTGGTGGAGCGGGCGGAGCCGGTGAACCTAGACATTGTGAACCCCATCTCGACGGTGGTGCGCGAAGTACGCGAACCGGAGCCGCCGGGGTCCAGGACGACATCCTCAGCATACTCTCCGAGTGGCTGATCGGTACGCCCGAGATGTCGGATCTACCGATCCGGACAAACAGGCTCAGGAGGGCGCCTCAGCTCCCGCCCGGGTCGCACGGCAGCTCAACGCGTGGCGACCGGAGGTGCGGGAGATCCGATCTCGTTCAGGTGGCGCAGTACCTCGGCCCAGGAGCGGCCAAGGGTGGTTTCGCTGTAGTCGATGTCGTGCTCGGCGCAGAACCGCCTGATCAAGGGTTGGGCGCGGCGCAGGTTGGGGCACGGCATGCTCGGAAACAGATGGTGTTCGATCTGGTAGTTCAGGCCGCCGAGCATGATGTCGAGGAACCGCCCGCCGCGGACGTTGCGGGAGGTGAGAACCTGCCGCCGGAGGTAGTCGAGGTTGTCGTCGGCGTCGAGGATGGGCATGCCCTTGTGGTTCGGGGCAAAGGAGCAGCCGAGATAGAGGCCGAGCACGCCCTGGTTGACGAGGATGAACGCGACCGCCTGTACCGGGTTCAGGACCAGGAACACGGCAGTCAGGTAGCCGCCCAGGTGCAGGGCCAGCAGTCCGGCTTCGACGGGTCGGCGGGCGATGCGGCGCGGACCGAGGACCGCCTTCACGCTGTTGAGGTGCAGGTGCAGGCCTTCCAACAGAAGCAACGGGAAGAACAGATATGCCTGGTAGCGCACGAGCAGCGCACGGAGTCCACGTTGATGGTGGGCCTGGTCGGCGGTGAAGGCCAGGGGCGCCACGGTGATGTCGGGGTCCTTGCCCTCGGTGTTGGGGTGTGCGTGGTGCCGATTGTGCTTGTCCACCCACCAGCCGTAGCTGAGCCCGGTCAGGAGGTTGCCGTGCACGATGCCGATCAGGTCGTTCCCGCGCCGCGAGCTGGCGATCTGCCGGTGCCCCGCATCGTGGCCGATGAACCCGGCCTGCGCGAAGACCACCGCCAGAGCCACCGCGATGCCGAGCTGCCACCACGATTCACCCAATCGGACGAACAAGGCGCACAATCCGGCGAAGGAACCGACGACGAGGCCGATCCGCACTGCGTAGTAGCCCCGCCGTCGCCCGAGCAGACCCGCCGCTCGGACCAGCCGGGACAAATTCGCGTAGTCGCTGCCCCGCTGACCGTCGGTGCCGAGGCTGGTATCGCTCATGATGGCTGCTCCCGCTGGTCCTTCTCCGTCTGCCTGTCCCACCGGCGGCTCGACCATCCGGTCAGACGGGCCATGAGCTGTTGAGGCATCCGCCGCAGGACCGGGCTCCGGCGGGCACGCCGCACCAGGCCGCACGCTTCCTCCGTGGCCGAGCCCGAGGCGGCCGGCTCCGACGCCTCTTCACCTCTAATTTTCGTCATTCGACCAACCCGTCGCAGCGGATTGGTTCAATAGCGCCGGAGCACGGGGGCGCTGCGGTAGGAGGTGTGGGCCTGGCGAAGGGTCCGAGCGGAGCGCGCCTCACGGGGACGGCTCGTCCGCGAGATCGGCCGGATCCAGCTGCAGGATGGCGAGCAGCCCAGCGTGCTCTTCGGGGTCCACCCGCTCCGGTAGCTCGCGCTCGACCCGGTCGGCCCTGACCTGCTGGCCGCGTTGGCGAAGAATACGTCTTCTGCCTGGCGATGTTCATCGGATGCTCCCTGGTAAGGCCGTCCGGAAGAGTCGTGCTACCGGCCACTGCGAAACGGGCTGGTCCCGGTCGACTACAGGTCAGCGGAGCATCCCGGCTCTCAGTTGGGTCAGCGAGCGTTTCAGCAGCCGGGAGACGTGCATCTGGGACAGCCCGACCCGGGTGGCGATCTGCGCCTGGGTCAGGTCGCCGTAGAACCGCATGGTCAGGATCCGACGCTCACGTGGCGGAAGCGCCGCGAGGAGCAGTCGGAGGGTGAGGTGGTCGTCCACCGCCGCGTATCCCGGATCGGCGGTGCCGATGTGCGCGTGCCGCTCGATGCCGTTGCCCCCGGGCCGTGGCTCGTTCAACGACCGCGGCCGGTAGACATCGGAGGCGGCGACGGCGGCCATGAGCTGGGCGACGGTCACCTCCAGGTGGTCGGCGAGTTCTCCGTCAGTCGGTTCGCGACGGTGCTGCTGCCCGAGCTTGCCCCGGGCCTCGGGCACCCGGGCGCCCAGTTCCTGCGCCGCTCGCGGCACCCGGATCGTCCAGGCCGAATCGCGGAAGTGCCGTCGGATGCTGCCGAGGATGGTCGGGATGGCGTAGCTGGCGAACGGCACGCCCCGGTTGGCGTCGTACCCATCGACGGCTTTGATCAGGCCGAGCGCACCAACCTGAGCTAGGTCCTCGTAGGACTCTCCGCGGCCGGCGTAGCGGCGGGCCAGTCGACCGGCCATCGGCAGGTTCGCCTCGATGATCCGGGTTCGCAGCCGGGCACGCTCGGGATCGTCGACGTTCAGGGCTGCACGTAGACGCAACATTTGTTCGCTGGCCCCCGTGGCCGGGCTCAGCGTCGGAGGAAACAAAACAGCCGTGGGTGTCACGATGGTGGTGACCATTGTTCTACGCCCCTAACGGGCTGGTGGCGGCGAGACTGGCGGCCACCGGGGACCCGGGCGACACCGCCACCGTACGCCTTCATCTCCCCGACCGACACCCCTGAAGCCTTCGGGAACCGACTCGGCGGTGGCGCTGGTCGTCAGCCGGGCCGGTTGGTGACCGGTACCGACGCGAACTGCTCGGAGCCGTCGACGATCGCCTGGGACAGTTCGGACAGTCGCCGGTTGCGGCTGCGGGCGCCGTCGCGCAGTATCGCGAAGGCTTGGCCCACGTCCACCTGTAGGCGTTCGGCAAGGATCCCCTTGGCCTGCTCGATCAGGACCCGGCTGTTCAGGGCGGTCTGCAGCTGTTCGGTGAGGATGTCGCGCTGATGGATGGCGCGGTGTTGCAGCAGTCCGATGGTGGCCACGTCGGCGAGCGCCTGACCGATGCGGAGCTTGTCCCCGTCGATGGCCCCTGGCTGGACGTCGAAGAGGTTCAGCGCGCCGATCACCTCGGAGCGCAGGCGCATGGGCAGGGCATGCACCGCGGCGAAGCCGACCTCGGCCGCGGCGGCGGTGAACCTCGGCCATCGGGCAGTGGTCAGGGTCAGGTCAGCGACCGACACCGGTTGCCCGGTATGGAAGCAGTCGAGGCAGGGCCCCTGGTCGGTCTGGAGCTGGAACAGCTCCAGCAGTCGGGTGCGTTCGGAGGAGGCGGCTACCACCTGCAGCGTGTCGCGTTGATCGGTCAGGAGCAGCCCGGCCGCCGACACACCCAGCAGCTCGACACATCTCTCGGTCAGCACGTGCAGGAACTCGATCACGTCAAAGTCGTCGATGAGAGTGTCGGCCATCTCCACGAAAACGTCGGCCAGCGGGGTCTCGGCCATGTCAGTCACCTCGTCAATCAGTGGTACCGCCGGTCGCCCGACGGTGGTCCGTAACGCGCCGACCCGGCGCCGATCGCTTGTTCACCCATGTCGGTCATCAGCTGTCCCGGCCGGTCCGAGACGCAGGCGCCGGGCGACGACGTCCGCTGCCACATCCCGCAGGCGCCGGTCCTGGGCGTACGCGTAAGCGCGCAACCGGATGAGCGCCACCGCCGCGGAAACTCCCAACTGGACCGTGATCATTCCGGTTGCCTGGTGCACCTCGGGGTGGTGCAGGCCGGTCCGCTCGGGCCACTGATCGTCCCGGTCCGCCCCGTGGCGCGTCGCGTCGTCCAGCAGCACCGCGCATGCCGTGTCGGCCAGGACCAGCGCGTCGGCCAGTTGCTCCGCCCCGAGGTCACCGGCGCAGGCCCGGTAGAGGTCCAGGACACCGAGGCGGATCCCGCCCACCCGTAACGGCAACGCGAACACCGCGCCGGTTCCGGCGAGCACCGCGGCTGGCGCGAACACCGGCCAGCGGTTCCGGCACTCCGGCACGGTCAGATCGCCGACCAGGACAGGTCCACCGGTGGTCGCGTCCACGCACGGCCCCTCACCGAGGGTCAGGGTCAGGTCTTCCAGCTCCAACGCCGTCCGGTCCGTGGCACACACCAGTTCGCGCGGCGTGGCGTCGAGGATCACCGCGACAGCCCCCGAATCGACACCGGCGACCGATACCGCCGCCGCGCAGACATGATCGACCGCGACGGCGCCACCCCGGGCGGCATCGACGACAACGGCCCACAGCCGCCGTCGGCGATCGGCGGTCATCGGATCGCCACGCCCCGGGTTGTTCCTGTCCACTGCTGACTCCGACCCGGATCAGTCGAACGGACGCGCTGCCGTACGGCGCCGAAGTCTCGGGCGACGGTCACACCGTACTCCCGCGTGACGCCACCGCGCGACCGGCGGCCCACCGACCGCGCCGGCGCCAGCGGCTGCCGATCCGGTCGCGGAGGCGTACGCTTGCGGTGTCGCTCGGGACCCCGGTGGCTGACAGTTCGCCGCTGGCGGACGCACCCCACCGATCGAGGTCACCGTGTTGGCCACCCGCCACACCACATCCGCCGGTCAGGTCGCCGGATCTCCGTCGCATTCCTGGCCAGGCATCTCCCTAGCACCGGCACGCCGGACCGCGACAGCCCGCCGCAGGCCCACCCTCATCCAGGCGCGCCCTATTTCATCGAAAGGCGGCGGTTCGTGATGACCGCACCCCGGAACAATCATGTTCGATTCTTTCCGCCAGACGGCCGCGGCGGCACCGATGCTCCTCGTGCGATGCCCAGGCGGCCGTCGGTGAAGCGCTCACGGATCGGAGGCGTGTGGGTCGCTGCCGTGGTGTTCGCGTTCGTGCTCCTGCTGCTCCTGATCTTCGTACTCCAGAACGGACAACGTGCCGAGGTGTCGTTCCTCGGCGCACACGGCACCCTGCCGATGGGGGTGGCGCTGCTGCTGGCCGCCGTCTTCGGGGTCCTGCTCGTCGCCCTGCCCGGCACCGCCCGGATCGTGCAGCTCAGGATGCTCGACCGCCGTCCCGTCCCACAGCCGGGCGGACGGCCCGGGCCCGACCCGACTTCCCCACCGACAACCGGCATCGCCAGCGTCCCACTGTCGCCGCGCCCCGAGAATCGGGACGAATGAGCCCTGTCCATCACCACGCGACCAGCCACCACGATCCCCGCACCGCCGTTCGCCAGCACAGGCCGCGACGTCCAGGCCGACTAGCTGGTGGTGCCGGTCCCGGGCGGACGCCGCCGTCGGCCGAGGGTCAGCCGGTAGTGGGTGACGCCGACGTGCCGAGCAGTGCCGGCGGCTCACCGTCCAATGCGGCGATCAGTTCGCGACCGACGAACTTGTCGTATCCCAGGCCGAAGGGCTAGGTGCCGCCATCGATCTCGCGAAGCCGTTCCGCTGCCCGGCGATCGGCGATGGCCGTCACCCACGCGAGACCATCGACCTGACCTTCGACGCACTGCGGCGCAAGCTGCCACACCTCGACGAACACGGCCCGGGTCACCGCGACGGCGACCGCCGGGCGGCCGACAATCTCACCCACCTGGATGAAGACAACGCGGACGAGACGGCGGTAGAGGCGACCGAAGGCGGCCCGGTCACGGTCGGCGACCCGCTTGACGAGGTCGTCAAAGGACTCTGGACCGGGGGCGGCCAGTACAGGGGAAACAGGCATCCGATGCTCCTGGTGGTGCGCCTGCGGCTGGGGCACCACCAGGGACCAGGGCGGCCGTTACGCCCACCCTACGCCGTCGGGCCGGTCATTTCCCGCGACGGTGGATGCCGGCGCCCAGTGCTCGCGCGTACCGGCTCAGGCTCGCGACCTCATTGGCCTCCAGATCGCCGTTCTCGATCTGACTGACCCGGCCGGGCGTGACCCCCGTCAGCTCGGCAACCTGCCGCTGGGCCAGCCCGAGACGCTTACGCTCCTCGGCCAGGTGAAACGCGCTGATCCACGCCTCGGTGCGGGCGCGCTCCACATCGAGCGCATCGTCGGCCCCGTCGTGCAACTCGGCACGGCGCGGCACCACCGGCCCACACCGTTTCGGACGCCCCACACTTCACCTCGATCGCGCCGGCCGCCAAGATCACAGCGAAATGCCTGCTGAAGGTCGTTGCCAGGCACGACCTGCCGCCCATCATCGAGCAGTAGTGTGGGGCGATCGTGTGAGCACGATGATCAGAAAATCGGCACTGGTCGATGACCAATGCCGATTAACCTGCGTAAACAAGAGTGGAGCCGAGGGGACTCGAACCCCTGACCCCCACACTGCCAGTGTGGTGCGCTACCAGCTGCGCCACGGCCCCTTGCTGTCGCACCCGGTCGCCCGGGCACTGGGAGAACTATACACACGCCCGCCGGCATGGTCATCTCGCGGGGGTGCCCGCAACGGCCGGTCAGTTCAGCGCCACGTCCGGCGGGAAGTGCGCGACCGCAGCCATCATGCCGCCCTGTCGGCGCAGCACCATCGGCCACAGATCATCAGGTCTGTCGACGAACGCGTCACCGGGCAGCGCGTCCAGCACGAACCAGGACCCGTCCTCGATCTCCTGTTCCAGTTGGCCAGTGCCCCAGCCCGCGTACCCGGCGAAGACCCGGATGCTCTGCACGTTCTCCCGTAGCCGCTGCGGGTCGACCGACAGGTCGAGCGTGCCCACCGCGCCGGAGACCTGGTGGAAGCCCTTGAGGCGGCGCACCGGCGGCCGCATGCGGGCCAGGCAGATCGCGGAGTCGGGCTGCACGGGGCCGCCCTCGAACAGCACCGCCGGGTGGCGCGCCAGGTCACCCCAGTCGCGCAGCACGTCGGCCACCGGTACCTCGGTGGCCCGGTTGAGCACCACACCGAGCGCGCCGCCGGGCTCGTGCGCGACCAGCAGCACGACGGTACGGTCGAAGTTCGGGTCTTTCAGCGCCGGTGTCGCCACCAGCAGCTTCCCGGTCATCGACTCCGTCGCCCGCCCGCCGATCGCCTGCCCCTCTCCCTGCATCACACGCACCCGTCAGTCGTGCACGGAAAGGCGGAACCGGTGACACTCGTCGACGGTGGGACCAACCGGTGACATCTGCGCTGTCATCGCCATGCCTGGCACCATAGCTTGCGCCCCCGATCCAGGCGAAGGTCTGACAGTCGGGTGATCGACAGACGGTCGGCTGGGCCGGGCGACCCGTCACCACCGGCGCGACGACAGCCGGCGCCGCCAGGAAGCTGACGTCGCAGCAGCGGCGAAACGCTCTTTACTCCCGAGTTGCCCCGATACATTCAGAAGCGATGGCAACGGTCCGCGACACCACCTACGACCTGCTCCGGGCCCTGGGCATGACCACCGTCTTCGGCAACCCCGGCTCCACCGAGGAGCCGTTCCTGCACGCCTTTCCCGACGACTTCCACTACGTGCTCGCGCTGCACGAGGCGTCGGCGGTGGGCATGGCCGACGGGTACGCGCAGGTCACCGGGGCGCCGGCGCACGTCAACCTGCACACGGCACCGGGCACCGGCAATGCCATGGGCAACATCGTCACCGCCTGGCACAACCGGACCCCACTGATCGTCACCGCCGGCCAGCAGACCCGGGAGATGCTGCTGCTCGAACCCCGACTCACCGCCCGCCATCCCACCGAGCTTCCCCAGCCCTACGTCAAGTGGGCCCACGAGCCGGTCCGGGCCCAGGACGTCCCGGCGGCGCTCATGCGGGCGTACGCGACCGCGATCCAGCCGCCGACCGGGCCCGTCTTCCTCTCGCTTCCGCTGGACGACTGGGCACAGCCCGCCGATCCGCCTCCGCAGGCCCGCACGGTGGCCACCCGGTTCGCTCCCGACCCGGAGCGGCTGCGCGAATTCGCCGCGGCACTGGCGACGAGCCGATCACCGGCCCTGGTGTTCGGGGCCGCCGTGGACCGGGCCGGCGCCTGGGCGGCCGGGGTTGCGCTCGCGGAGCGGCTGGTCGCCCCGGTCTGGTCGGCGCCCGCACCCGAGCGGACCGCCTTTCCCGAGAACCATCCGCATTTCCAGGGGGTGCTGCCCTTCGCGATCGGCCCGTTGGCCGAGCAGCTCCGGGGGCACGACACCGTACTGGTGGTCGGTGCCCCGGTGTTCCGGTACTACCCGCACGTGCCCGGTGAGACCTTGCCGGACGGTGCCCGGCTGCTGCACGTCACCGACGATCCCGAGGAGGCGGCCCGGGCACCGATCGGCGACAGCCTCCTCGGCGATGCCGGCCTCACCCTGGCCGCGCTGACCGAGCTCATGCCACCGGCGGACCGGCCGCCACCGCCCGCCCGGGCAGCACCGTCGCCGGTGGAGGATTCGGTTCCGCTCAGCGCCGACGCACTCTTCGCCGCACTGGCCCGGCACTGGCCTACGGACGGCGTGCTGGTGCAGGAGTCTCCGTCCAACCTGTCGGCGTTGCGTCGCCGGCTGCGGTTCGACACCCCCGGGTCGTACTTCACGATGGCCAGCGGAGGTCTCGGCTACGGCCTGCCGGCGGCCGTCGGCATCGCCTTGGCGCAGCGGGACACCGGCCGGCACCGGCCGGTGATCGCGGTGATCGGCGACGGCTCGTTCCACTACTCGGTCCAGGCGCTCTGGACCGCCAGCCAGTTGCGGTTGCCGCTGGTGGTAGTCGTACCGGTCAACCAGCAGTACGCGATCCTCAAGGCGTTCGCCGAACTCAAGCAGACGCCGGGGGTACCCGGGCTGGATCTGCCCGGCATCGACGTCACGGCGATAGCCCGCGGTTACGGGTGCGCCACCACCGTGGTCGACAGTCCCGATCAGCTCGGCGAGGCGCTGGCCATCGCGCTCCGGGCCGACGGGCCGACGGTGCTGCCGGTGCCGATCCGCACCGACGTGCCGCCGATCCTCTGAACCCGGGTGAGAGACGAGACAGCGTAAGCCGACGCCGTCCCGGGACCGGACGGCGTCGGCCGGCACGGTCAGCCAGCGGCGAAGCGCAGCGGCGTCGCGCTGACCACGTCGAGGACCGGACGGGCGCCCAGTGGCGCTCGCAGCGTCACCGCGACCGGTTCCAGCCTGAGCATGTCGTCGCAGACGCCGGTGCTCCGCACCACCGTGCCGCCGACCACGACCACGTGATCGTGTTCCTGCACCAGCGGGGTGATCCCGGTGTCGCAGCTACCGACACCGAGCCGGAAGTTCAGCGTCGTACCGTCGACCGATTCGATGTCCTGCGCGCTGACCAGGTCCTGCGGCGCGGGCGCGGACGGCGCTACCGGCTCGGGCAGCGCACCGACGGCCTCGGGTGCGACCGCGACCCGGGCCACCACGGCGTCGATCTCCTCGACGGTGAACAGCCACGCTGGCACCTGCGCCTCACCCCGGCTGGTGTGCACCGGCGCGGAACCCAGTTCGACGTTGGTGACGGTGAGTGGGATGCAGGCGGCCTGCGGCTCGCTGCTCACCGGGGCGTCCGGCCCGTCCGGCGGGTTGGCCGGAGGCGGCGTACCCGGGTCCTTCGGCCGCCCGGCGCAGGGCGGCGGGTCGCCCTGGTCGAGCTGCCGGTACGCGTCGGCCGCGGTGATCAGTGGTACCCGCAGTTCGTCATCGGGGAAGCGGATGGTGCCGTCGGCTGGCCGCCGGGGTGGCAACGGCACCTGTTCCCGGTACCAGCCGGCATTGAAGGCGAGCTTGGTCTCGTCGGTGAATTCAGGGTCGCCGACGAGCACCGTGGGCTCCTGAAGCGGCACGTAGCCGGTGCTCCACGCCGCGCTCGGGCGCCATGCCTGCGCGACCGCCGTGGCGCGCTGCTCGAACACCTCGTGATGGTCGGTCGGTAGACCCGGGCCGGTCGGCTCGGTGCCCGCCTCGGCACAACCGGCCATCATCAGCAGTGGCAGACCCAACAGGGCGAGAACACGACGCATACCGATTTGACGGCGTTGTCCCCCGGCTGGTTCCCAGGTCGGGCACAACGACTGCGCGCCCCGGTCGAGTGACCGGGGCGCGCAGTCAGGTGGTGGAGGTGCCGGGAATCGAACCCGGGTCCTTCGCCGCCTTGTCAGGGCTTCTCCGAGCGCAGCTCGCTGTGCCTCTACTCGGCCCCTCCGATCACGCGAGCGAGTCGGTGTGACGGGCCCAGTCGCTGATTGATCTCGCCGCACGGACCCCGCGACCGGGTCCGGTTGGCCAGCCTTCTAGCTGATGCCGGCTAACTGGGTCGAAGGCGCTCCCAGGCCGACAGACTTGCTACTCGCCTCAGGCGGCGAGAGCGAAGTCAGCGCGATTGTTCTTGGCGCTTATTGGTTTCCGACGAACGATTCTCGAGACGACGTCGGCTTCCTCGGCTCGCTTCCCCTGCCGCAACGTACGAAGTCGAAACCAGTCACCCCCTCGGCAGGCCACCGATCTCCGGCGGCTCTGACAAGACTAACGCCTGCCGCAATCGGATTCATCCCGAGCCCGGAGCGACGCGCCGGATGGGACGATCTGGGATAAATCAGTCGTTCATCCCCTTACCTCGCCGACCCACCGCCCGTTGAATCTCCCGGTCGGCGTCCCGCTTGGCGAGGTCCTGACGCTTGTCGTACGCCTTCTTACCCTTGGCGAGGCCGATTTCCACCTTGGCCCAGCCGTCGGAGAAGTAGACCTGGAGCGGCACCAGGGTCAGCCCGCTCTCCCGGAGCTTGCCGATCAGCCGGTCGATCTCCAGCCGCTTGAGCAGCAGTTTCCGGGTACGCCGGGGCTCATGGTTGGTCCAGGTGCCCTGCACGTACTCGGGGATGTGCATGCTGTGCAGGTAGAGTTCGCCGTCCCGCTCCTGCGCGAACGCGTCGACGAGCGAGGCCCGCCCGGCCCGCAGCGACTTCACTTCGGTGCCGGTCAGCGCCATGCCCGCCTCGTACGTGTCGAGGATGGCGTAGTCGTGACGCGCCTTCTTGTTGGAGGCGACGACCTTGCGCCCCTTTTCCCGTGGCATCGCCGCGCCACCTCCTTTCCTTGCCGCCCGTGGCGGACCTGGCCGGCCGCCGAGCGGAGATCATGCTACCCGAACGACAAGGGCCCTTCCGCGCCGTTTATTCCGGCGTGGAAGGGCCCCTGCCCGACGAGCTAGACCCGCAGGTAGAAGCGGAGCGTGACCCAGGCGGTGACCGCGCTGATCAGACCGCCGACGCCGGCCATCACCGGGAAGGTCAGGAACACCTCGCCCCAACTGACCGGCGCGAAGAGACCCTGTAGGGCGCTGAGCGCACCGTCGAAGAGGAATATCTTGAGCGCGATCAGCGCGCCGAGGCCCAGGATCGAGCCGATCAGGCCGGCGACCACCGCCTCCAGCACGAACGGCGCCTGGATGAACCAGTTCGACGCGCCGACCAGCTTCATGACCGCGACCTCACGCCGCTTGCTGTACGCGGCGACCTGGATGGTGTTGGCGACCAGCAGCAGCGCGGCGATCGCCATCGCGACCGCGGCGACCAGCGCGATGTTCTGCCCGGCGGTGAAGAGGTTGAAGATCTTGTCGAGCACCTGACTCTGGTCGACGACCTGGTCGACCCCCTCGACCGAGGTGTACTGGTCGGAGATGGTCTTGTACTCCTCCGGGTTCACCAGCTTGAGCCGGTACGACTCCGGCAGCTGGTCCGCCTTGACCGCGCTGAGCAGGTCCGGCGAGTCCCGGAACATCTCCTGGAAGCGCTGGAAGGCCTCGTCCTTGTTGACGTACGTGACCTGCGAGACCAGCGGATCGGACTCCAACTGCGTGGCGAGCGCGCTGCGCTGCTCGTCCGTCACCTCGGCGTCCAGGAAGATCGAGACCTCGATGTTCTCGAAGTACAGCTGCTTCATGTCGGCGACCTTGGTGTAGATCAGGCCGCTGGCACCGAGCATGGTCAGCGAGACCGCCATCGTGATGATCATCGCGATGGTCATGGTCACGTTGCGCCACAGTCCGACCAGTACCTCGGACATGACGTATTTCATCCGCATCGGGATTTCCTCCGGCTCTCCGGCGTGAGGTGTTCGTCGTCAGATCGGGGTGCGATGGGTAGGTACCGTCACCCGTAGACGCCGCGGGCCTGGTCGCGAACGATACGGCCGCTCTCGATCTCGATGACGCGGCGGCGCATCTGGTTCACGATGTTGGAGTCGTGCGTGACCATCACGACGGTGGTGCCGGTGCGGTTGATCCGGTCCAGCAGGCGCATGATCTCGATGGAGGTGTCCGGGTCCAGGTTTCCGGTCGGCTCGTCCGCCAGCAGGATCAGCGGACGGTTCACGAACGCCCGGGCCACCGCGACGCGCTGCTGCTCACCACCGGAGAGCTCGTGCGGGTAGCGGTGCTCCTTGCCACCGAGGCCGACCAGTTCCAGCACCTCCGGCACGACCCGGCGGGCCACCGCCTTGGTCTTGCCGATCACCTCCAGCGCGAAGGCCACGTTCTCGTACGCGGTGCGGTTGGGCAGCAGCCGGAAGTCCTGGAAGACACAGCCGATCGAGCGGCGGAAGTGCGGGCGCTTCCAGGACCGCATCGACGTGACGTCCTTGCCGTTGACGACGACGCGTCCCTTGTTGGGGACCACCTCGTGCAGCAGCATCTTGACGATTGTCGACTTGCCGGAGCCGGATGGGCCGATGAAGAAGACGAACTCGCCCTTGTCGATCGACACGGACACGTTGTCGAGCGAAGGCCGCGACGCCTTCGGGTACGTCTTCGTCACTTGCTCAAGCTGAATCACGGGTGGTGAGTCTACGCCGTGTAACTGTCGTGCCAAGTCCCACGCCCCGCCGTTGCGCGGCAAGTCATCAAATCAGCACGTCAGGTGGAGATCGACGGCGCACTCCGCCCACGATCGATCACGCACGGTCGCCGGCCAGTTGCTGCTGCTTGCGCCACCGGATGCCCGCCTCGATGAAGGAGTCCAGGTCACCGTCGAAGACGGACGACGGGTTGCCGGTCTCCTGCTCGGTCCGCAGATCCTTCACCATCTGATAGGGGTGCAGCACGTACGAACGCATCTGGTCGCCCCAGGACCCGGCGGCGTCCGTCTTGAGCCCCTGGAGCTTGGCCTGCTCCTCCTGGCGCTTGCGCTCCAGCAGCCGGGCCTGGAGCACCCGCAGCGCGGAGGCCTTGTTCTGCAACTGCGACTTCTCGTTCTGGCAGGTCACCACGATGCCGGTCGGAATGTGGGTGATCCGTACCGCCGAGTCGGTGGTGTTGACGCTCTGCCCGCCCGGGCCCGAGGAGCGGTAGACGTCGACCCGCATCTCGTTCTCGGGGATGTCGATGTGGTCGGTCTGCTCCACCACCGGCAGCACCTCGACCCCGGCGAAGCTGGTCTGCCGCCGCCCCTGGTTGTCGAACGGGCTGATCCGCACCAGCCGGTGGGTGCCGGATTCCACGCTGAGCGTGCCGTACGCGTACGGGACCTTGACCGTGAAGGTGGCCGACTTCAGGCCGGCCTCCTCGGCGTACGAGGTCTCGTAGACCTCGGTCGGGTAGCCGTGCCGCTCCGCCCAGCGCAGGTACATCCGCAGCAGCATCTCGGCGAAGTCGGCCGCGTCCACGCCGCCGGCACCGGCCCGGATGGCCACCAGCGCCTCCCGGGAGTCGTACTCGCCGGACAGGAGCGTGCGGACCTCCATCTCCTGGATGGCCTTGGTCAACCCGGCGATCTCGGTCTCGACCTCGGTGAGCACCCCCGAGTCGGACTCCGCCTCGGCCAGTTCCAGCAGCACGTGCGCGTCGTCCAGCCGCGAGCGCAGGCTGCCGAGCTTGTCGATCTCGCCGTTGACGTACGACAGCTGCGAGGTCACCTGTTGGGCGCGGGCCTGGTCGTCCCAGAGATCCGGGGCGGACGCCTCCTGCTCCAGGCGGGCCTTGTCCGCGCGGAGACGGTCGAGGTCGAGCACCGCCTCGATGTTGCGCAGGGTGGCGTCGAGTTCCTTGAGCTGTTCGGCGAAGTCGGCAGCGGTCACGACAGACAAGGGTACTGCTCGGACGAGGAGTGAGCTTGCGAGCCCCGCAGTCCGAGCCAAACAAACCCAGCTCGGACCGGCCCAGGGTCAGCCGGTGGCGGCGCTCTTGAGCCAGGACAGGGCGGCCCGGTGGTACGCCACGGCGAACTCCAGCGCGCTCGCGTCGTACGTGTCGCCTTCCTTCTTGGCGTTCTTGACCTGCTCGCGGACCCGGGCCAACGCGTCGGTGTGGTACTCGTTGGCTGCTGCCTGGAGGTTCTTCAGCTGGCTCGGGGAGTGCAGGTTCCCGAAGGCGATGCGCAGGGCGATCGGGTTGCGGATGGTGTCCCGCCCCGGATCCTCGGCCAACCAGCGGGAAAATGTCCGTTTCCCGGCTGCCGTGATCGCGTACGGCTGACTCATCCGCGGCCCGGGCTTACCCAACCGGACGAAACCTCGCTCGGCCAGCACCGGCAACTCCCGGTAGACCTGGCTTCGGGTCATCGACCAGTACGGCGCCAGTCGGCGCTCGGCGGCGGCCATCAACTGGCCACCTGTCATGGGACCCTCGTGGAGCAGCCCGAGCAGGGCCGCCGCCGTGGGGTTCACTCCGGATTCCGCCATGCCCCTTACGCTGCCACTTTGCCGGGCCGGCGTCCAGGATTTCCCCTTTTCGCCACCGATCGAGGTTTCCTATGTGCACTGTCGGCGCGCGACGGTCCACCGAAGCCACCCACCTGCCGGAGCGCAAGGAAGGATCCCCTCCTGTCCGCCAGGCGGCAGAAGGGGCCCCCTCCTACCCACGAGGCGTCGGGAGGGGACCCTTCCGTTACATCTTCAGCCCATGTGGGGGTAGGTGTGGTCGGTCGGGGGGACGAAGGTTTCCTTGATCGTCCGGGGGGACATCCAGCGGACCAGGTTGTGCCAGGAGCCGGCCTTGTCGTTGGTGCCGCTGGCCCGGGCGCCGCCGAACGGCTGCTGACCGACGACGGCACCGGTCGGCTTGTCGTTGATGTAGAAGTTGCCGGCCGCGTACCGCATCTTCTCGGCCACCGCGTCGACCACCCGCCGGTCGGTGGCGAAGATCGACCCGGTGAGTGCGTACGGAGCGATGGCCTCGGCCTGTGTGACCACCTCGTCGAAGCGGACGTCGTCGAAGACGTGCACGCCGAGGATCGGGCCGAAGTACTCGGTGGTGAACGTCTCGTGTGCCGGGTCGCCGCACTCGAAGATGGTCGGGCGGACGAACCAGCCGACCGAGTCGTCGGCGGTGCCACCGGCGATGATCCGGCAGCTGTCGTCGGAGGAGATCAGCTCCAGTGCGGCGGTGTGCCGGGCGTACGCCTTGTCGTCGATGACCGCGCCGCCGAAGTTGCGGAAGTCGGTGACGTCGCCGTAGGCCAGCCCTTCGGCGGTCGCGGCGAGCCGGTCACGCAGGCCCCCCTCCCAGAGCGAGCGCGGGACGTACGCGCGGGAGGCCGCCGAGCACTTCTGCCCCTGGTACTCGAAGGCACCCCGGATCAGCGCCGTGTGCAGCGCGTCGACGTCGGCGCTGGTGTGCGCGACCACGAAGTCCTTGCCGCCGGTCTCGCCGACCAGCCTGGGGTAGCCCCGGTAGCCGGCGATGTTCTCCCCGACCGTGCGCCAGAGCTGCTGGAAGACCTTGGTGGACCCGGTGAAGTGGATACCGGCCAGGTCGGGGTCGGCCAGCACCACGTCGGAGACCTCTTCGCCCCGGCCGGTCACCATGTTGATCACGCCGGGCGGTAGGCCGGCCGCCTCGAACAGGCGCATTGTGAAGTGTGCGGCGAACTGCTGGGTCGGGCCCGGCTTCCAGACCACCGTGTTGCCCAGCAGGGCCGGCGCCGAGGGCAGGTTTCCGGCGATGGCGGTGAAGTTGAACGGGGTGACCGCGTAGACGAAACCCTCAAGCGGCCGGTGGTCGAAGCGGTTCCACACGCCGGGCGACGACATCGGCTGCTCGGCCAGCAGCTTGCGGGCGAAGTGCACGTTGAAGCGCAGGAAGTCGATGAACTCGCAGGCCGAGTCGATCTCGGCCTGCACGGCGGTCTTCGACTGGCCGAGCATGGTGGCCGCGTTCAGGGTGTCCCGCCACGGTCCGGAGAGCAGTTCGGCGGCGCGGAGGAAGATCGCGGCACGCTCCTCGAAGGGCAGCGTGCGCCAGCCCGGCGCGGCGTCCTTGGCGGCCTTGACGGCCGCCCGCGCGTCGTCGTGGGTGGCGTGCCCGGTTACCCCGAGCACGTGCGCGTGCCGATGCGGCTGCACCACCTGGATCGGGTCACCACCGGCCATCCGCTGCTCGCCCGCGATGGTCATCGGCAGGTCGATGCGCTCGGCGGCCAGTTCGGTGAGCCTGCGCTGAAGACGTTCACGATCGGTGCTGCCCGGCTCGTAGCCGCGCACCGGCTCGTTACGTGGCTCGGGTACGGAGAACACGGCGTCCATCAGGGCTCCTGGCGATCTCGACGGCGGTGGCGAAACCGGCCCCGGGGTGGCGGGACCTGCGCCAATCCTCCCACGCCCAGCATCGGTCGAGCACACCCCGGCCACCCGCAGGCCAATGATCAGGAGGCATTTCACGTCCACCGGCACCGATTCGTACCCGAACGGCATTCCTGACCGAAGAAATGCAGGCCGCGCAGGCTTCGGGCGCACGCCTGTTCCGGCCGCGTACGCTGGGTTGCCGTGACGTTCCGGCCCGGTCGGGCCCGGCGGCGAGAGGGAGACCATGAGCAACGAGCCCGGTGGGCCGACCGCCGCGCAGCCCGACCAGTCCGACGCCGTCGACCCGGGCGCGGACGACCGGTCCGAGGCCACCGGCCCCGACGCGGACGACCAGTCCGGAGCTGCCGGCGACCACCTCGATGCCGGCCGCCCGGCACCCGCACCGGCGACGACGGCGCTGGCGCTGTTGGCGACCGGTTGGCTGGCCGCGATGCTCTGGTCGACCCGGGAGGCGATCAGTTCGGCGACGGCCGGGGTCACCGCGGTCAGTCTCTCCGCCTTCGCGCTGCCCGGCGTGATCTCGGCCGCGTTGGTGGCCGGCGCCGCCGTCGGATTGGCGGCCGGGGAGCCGGTTGCCCGCCGGACCGAACGGGTGACGCTGCGCTTCGCGGTGGCGATCGGCGCCGGCCTGCTCGTCGGCCTGCTCGCCGCGCTCGCGATCGATCTCAGCTACGCGGGTGACGTCACCACCCGCACGATCGCCGGCACCACGGCCGCCGCGGCCGTCATCGGCGGCGCGCTCGCCGGGGCCCGTAACGGTGCCGTGGTGGGTGCCGTGGCCGCCGCCGCGCTGGGCACCCTGATCTTCGTGGTGGCCTTCAGCGTGGCCCGGGATCCGCTGTTCAACCTCTTCGGCGCCGGCGACAGCCAACAGTCGCTGGTCAACGCGGCCAGCTGGGTCTCCCGGACCGAGTCCCTGCTGGCCGGGCTCATCGCCGGTGGACTGGCCTTCGGCTACCTCACCTGGGCCCGGCGACGAGTCGTACGCGACGGCGGTGCGGCGGGACCGCGCTGGCCGGCGTACCTGGTGGCGGGTGCGGGACCGGGTCTCCTGCTCCTGCTCAGCGAAGTGATCATCCGGATCGGTGGACGGTCGCTGATCGACCTGGCCGCCGCGCTCAGCGAGGCGGACGCGGTCGCGCAGACCTCACTCGGCACCTCACGGGTGGACAACGCCATCTGGGTGTTGTTCGTCGGCGCGCTGACCGCCGTGGTCAGTTTCGGCCGTACGCTCGGCGCGCCGGCCGACGACGAGGCGTAGCCGGGGCCGGGCGCCCCGGACAGCGGTCAGCCTTCCGCGGCGGTGGCGCGCAGCAGCGACTCCAGTTCGCTGGGGTCGTACCACTCCAGTTCATGGTCCTCGGCACCGTCGACGGTGAACTGGGCGTCGGGGTCCCCGGCCAACGCCTCCAGCACCACCTGGACGGCGGCGGCGACGTCGGTGGCGGCGTCCACCCCGTCCACGTGCACGGCCGCGACGGCCGCGACCGGCACCGGGGCCCGCAGCTCGACCACGCTGGAGCCAAGTTCCCCGTCGCCCCGGCCGATCGCCGTCGCGGGCAGGTCCGCCGAGACGACCACCCGTCGACGGGGTGCGGCCGGGTCGTGCCGGATCAGTTGCAGGGCGTCCTGGGCGGCACGGGTGAAGGCGACGTACTCCAACTCCTCCTCGTCGCCTTCCGCATACCACTCGCGTAGCGTCGGGGTCACCGCGTGCGCCTGCGTCGCGGCGAGGCCGTGCTCCGGCAGCCTGGCCAGCATCGGCACGGTCGCCGGCACGTAGACCCGGACAAGCTCGTCGGTCACTGTGGTCTCCCCCGCTCTGCTCCGCCCGACGACGACACGCCGGGCCCGGCGTCCGGCCCTGCCCGTCCGCCCTGACCGTCATACACCCCGTATCGCCTTCGTGGAAGTTCCGTCGACCGGCCGGTGTGTCCCGCCGGGCCGCCGGGCGGATTGGTCGGGAGGCGGCTACCGGTGGCAAACTGAGGCGAACGACGTCAACCCGGGGAGTTTCGGTGGAACCGAGGTTCCTGCTCCTGTCCGACGTGGCCACCGAGCTGAACGTGTCGGACTCGCAGGTCTACCACATGGTACGCAGCGGCGAGCTGCCCGCGATCAAGATCGGCGGCCGGGGGCAGTGGCGGGTGGAGCGGGTCCGGCTGGAGGAGTACATCCAGCGCAAGTACGCCGAGACCGCCGAGTGGGTACGCGACAACCCGTTGGCGGAACGTGACCCCGACGAACGGTAGGACACAGCACGGCATTGACCGCCGGCTCTGCCGTGCCCGACAATCGAAGCTGTCGAAGGCAAACGAAGGCAAACGCAAGCTTTCATGGCAGGGGGCAGCGCGATGACCGACCTCCGGCGACCCGGGCCGGCGCGCCCACCCGTGCGGCTGCGGCCGGCGCCCGCCTTCGAGCCGCCCTCCGTCGACGAGGACACCACCGGTTGGCCCCGACCGACCGACGGCCAACTGGCACTCGACCTCTTCGCCGCCACCCGGCACTGGCCCGGTGGCCGTGGCCCGGACCGGCCACCACTGCCGTGGGCAGCCTCGCGCTCCGGCAGCCGGCCGGTCGCGCCGGGGGTGCCGTGGTCGGCTGAGCCCGCCCGGCCCACCGGATCCGGGCCGGCCGGGCCCGGCCCCGCGTCGGTCCGGCACCTGCCGGCCGGGGCCCTGACCACAGCCACCCCGGCAGCCACCCGGGTCGCCCACCGCTTCGTCGCCACCTGCCTGGAGGTGTTCAACGGCTTCCGGCCGCCGGTGCAGCTACGGCGTCAGCTTGACCCGGCTCGGGTCGCCGTGCTGCTGCCCGAGCTGGCCCGGGCCACCGCTCACGGGGCACCGGCCCGACGGCGTTCCGCGCGACCCGGGATACGGCTGCGTCGACTGCGCGTCTGCGAGCCCCGCTCCAGCGCCATCGAGGCCGCCGCCGTGCTCACCGGCGCCGGTGGTCGCAGTTGGGCGATGGCGCTGCGCCTGGAGCAGCGGCGCGGCAACTGGCTCTGCACCGACCTGCGGGTGCTCTGAACGACCCGCCCCGCGACCTGACCGTCGCGGACGGGAGGCCGGACGAGAACGCGCCCGATTCCCGAGCGAGTGGCCGTGTCCGCGGTGCGAGGCCACTCGGTCAAGGATCGGGCGCGATCTTCCGGAGTCGGATGGATTCCTAGCCGGCCGAGGTGCCGCCGGGCGCGCCGTGGCAGCGCTTGTACTTACGACCCGAGCCGCAGGGGCACGGCGCGTTGCGGGACGGTCCGTTGCTGGCGGTCGCCTGCCCCGGTGCTGGCTGGCGGGAGTTGCCGACCGGTACCGCCGGACCGCGCAGGCCACCGGCAGGACGCTGCGGCGCGGTCGGTGCCGTCCGCCCCGGCGCTGCCGGGGCGGCCTGGTCCGGACGGCCGATGCCGAGCGCGGGAGCCCGCTGCTCCTCACGCTGCACGGCGACGCCACCGGCGCCGGCCTCACCGTCGATGGTGGGCGCGGAGTACTGAAGCCCCTGCTGCTGCGGCGCACGACCCAGGCCCTTGGCCCGGATCTCCACCGGCTTCTCCAGCAGCTGGACCTCCTCGGCCTCCGGCTCCGGCTCGTTGACCTGCACCTCAAGGTTGTAGAGGAAACCGACAGTCTCCTCCTTGATGCCGTCCATCATGGTGGCGAACATGTCGAAGCCCTCGCGCTGGTACTCCACCACGGGGTCGCGCTGGGCGTACGCCCGCAGCGAGATGCCCTCCTGGAGGTAGTCCATCTCGTAGAGGTGCTCACGCCACTTGCGGTCGATGACCTGGAGCAGCACCATCCGTTCCAGCTGCCGGGTGCCCTCGGCGCCGAGTTGCTCCTCACGCCTGTCGTACGCGGCGTTCGCGTCATCCTTGAGCCGGGCGAGCAGGAAGTCGGCGTCGATGCTGGCCCGGGACCCGCCAGCCTCTTCCTCCAACTCCTCGATGGTGATGCCCACCGGGTAGAGCTGCTTGAGGCTGGACCACAACTGCTCGAGATCCCAGTCCTCGGCGTAGCCGTCCGAGGTGGCCCCCCGGACATACGCCTCGATGGTGTCGTTGATCATGTTGCGTACCTGGTCGGAGAGATCCTCGCCGTTGAGTACGCGCAGCCGCTCGGCGTAGATCACCTGGCGCTGCTTGTTCATGACCTCGTCGTACTTGAGGACGTTCTTGCGGATCTCGGCGTTCTGCCCCTCGATCTGAGCCTGGGCGCTCTTGATCTGGCGGGTGACCATCTTCGACTCGATGGGCACGTCCTCCGGGATGTTGAAGCGGTCCATGACCGCCTCCACCGCACCGGAGCGGAACCGCTTCATCAGCTCGTCCTGCAGGGACAGGTAGAACCGCGACTCGCCCGGGTCGCCCTGCCGGCCGGACCGGCCACGCAGCTGGTTGTCGATCCGCCGGGACTCGTGCCGCTCGGTGCCGAGCACGTAGAGCCCACCGGCGGAGGCGACCTCCTCGGCCTCCGCGTCGCAGGCCTGCTTCCACTTCGGCAGGACCTCTTCGAGGGCCTTGTCGTACTCCTCGGCGTTCTCCAGTGGGTCCAGCCCGCGCTGGCGTAGCTCGTTGGCCGCGAGGAACTCGGGGTTGCCGCCGAGCAGGATGTCGGTGCCCCGGCCGGCCATGTTGGTGGCCACCGTGACCGCGCCCTTGCGACCGGCCTGGGCGACGATCTCCGCCTCCCGGGCGTGGAACTTCGCGTTCAGCACCGAGTGCGGGATGCCCCGGCGGCGCAGCAGCTGGGACAGGATCTCGGAATTCTCCACCGAGACCGTGCCGACCAGCACCGGCTGACCTGCCTGGTGCCGCTCGGCGATGTCCTCGATCACCGCGTTGAACTTGGCCTGCTCGGTCTTGTAGATGACGTCGGCCCGGTCCTCGCGGATCATTGGCCGGTGGGTCGGGATGGTCACCACGCCGACCTTGTAGACCTTGTTGAACTCGCCCGCCTCGGTCTGGGCGGTACCGGTCATGCCGGCGAGCTTGTCGTAGAGGCGGAAGTAGTTCTGCAGGGTGATGGTGGCCAGGGTCTGGTTCTCCTGCTTGATCTCCACCCCCTCCTTGGCCTCGATCGCCTGGTGCATGCCCTCGTTGTAGCGGCGACCGTGCAGGATGCGGCCGGTGAACTCGTCGACGATCAGGACCTCGCCGTCGCTGACGATGTAGTCCTTGTCGCGCTTGTACAGCTCCTTGGCCTTGATCGCGTTGTTCAGGTAGCCGACCAGCGGAGTGTTCACCGATTCGTAGAGGTTGTCGATGCCGAGCCGGTCCTCGACCTTCGCCACACCCCGCTCGGTGACCGCGATGGTGCGCTTGGCGTAGTCGACCTCGTAGTCGCCCTCGCCGTCCTTGCCCGACTGGAGACGCGCCACCACGGCGGCGAACTCGCCGTACCAGCGGGCGGAGTGCTCGGCCGGACCGGAGATGATCAACGGGGTCCGGGCCTCGTCGATCAGGATGGAGTCGACCTCGTCGACCACGGCGAAGTTGTGGCCGCGCTGGACCAGCTCGTCCTTCGACCAGGCCATGTTGTCGCGCAGGTAGTCGAAACCGAACTCGTTGTTCGTGCCGTAGGTGATGTCGCACTCGTACGCCGCGCGGTGCTCGGTCGCCGGCCGGTTGGGCAGCACCACACCGACGGTCAGACCGAGGAACTCGTGCACCCGCCCCATCCAGGCGGCGTCCCGCTGGGCCAGGTAGTCGTTGACCGTGACCACGTGCACGCCCTTGCCGGAGAGCGCGTTGAGATAGACCGGCATCACCGAGGTCAGGGTCTTGCCCTCACCGGTCTTCATCTCGGCGATGTTGCCGAAGTGCAACGCCGCGCCGCCCATCACCTGCACGTCGTACGGCCGCTGGCCGAGCACCCGGGCCGCCGCCTCCCGGCAGACCGCGAACGCCTCGGGCAGCAGGTCGTCCAGGGTCTCGCCGTCGGCGAGACGTTCCCTGAACTGCTCGGTCATGTCGCGCAGCTCATCATCGGTGAGGTTGACGTAGTCGTCCTCGATCGAGTTGACGGCGGCGGCGATCGCCTTGAGGCGGCGCACCATGCGCCCCTCGCCCGCACGGAGGACCTTTTCCAGAATCGACACGGATCAACGCTCCCCTAGACAGTCTCGAACCATCGTAGGCGTTCCATCGGGCCGATGGTCACTGGTGGCGGTGGTCGGCCGCCGCGAAACCGACATAACACTCCCCGCTCCCGTCCGCGTCCCGGTTATCCGGTTACGCCGTGCGCGAACGATCCGGCACGATGGCCCGGTGGAGCCCGTGGAGATCACCGAGGACGGCCTGCTGCTGCGGCCATGGCAGGCGACCGACGCCGACGCCGTCTACCGCGCCTGCCAGGATCCGGACATCCAGCGCTGGACCACCGTACCTCGCCCGTACCGGCACGAACACGCGCAGAGCTTCGTCGCGGACCGGGCCCGCCAGTGGGAACTCGGCACCGGCGCGGCCTTCGCGGTCTGCGACGCCGCCAGCGGCGAGGTGCTCGGTGCCTGCGGGCTCAACACCATCGACCGCAACCACGAACTCAGCGAGATCGGGTACTGGACCGCGCCGTGGGCGCGGGGCCAGCGGGTCGCCGTCCGCGCCGTCCGGGCCGTCGCCCGGTGGTCCTTCGACGAGCTGAAACTGCGCCGACTGCTCTGGGGAGCCGAGGTGGGCAACCACGCCTCCCGGCTGGTCGCCCTGCGGTCCGGCATCCGGATCGAGGGACGGCTACGGGCCGCCGACCCGGCCGGCGGCACCCACGAGTGGTTCGGCACGTTGCTGCCCGGTGACGTACCGGCACCCGGCGAGGTCGGCCCGGCCGGTCCGGGCACCCTGGACGCCCGACGCGCGGCCGTCTTCGGCCGGCCCCAACCGACCCTGTTCGCCACCACCGGCACACACGAGCTGAGCCTGCGTCCCATGGACGAGCGCGACCTCGACGCGATCGTCACCACCTGCCAGGACCCGGATACGCTGCGCTGGACGACCGTGCCGGAGGGTTACACGCGGACGGACGCCGAGGATTTCCTACGGTTCGTGCGAGCCACCTGGGCCGCCGGCACCAGCGTCAACTTCGTCTTCACCGACGCTGCGGACCGGTACGCCGGCTCCATCGACCTGCGGCTGTCGGCCACCGACCCGCTGCTGGCCGACGTCGGCTTCATGACCGCGCCGCACGCCCGCGGACGGGGGTACCAGCCGGCTGCGTTGGCGGCCCTGTGCACCTGGGGCTTCACCACCCTGGGGCTGGCCCGGATCGAATGGCGGGCCAACGTAGGCAACGTCGCCTCCCGGCGAGCCGCCGAGAAAGCCGGTTTCGCGGTGGAGGGCACCGCGCGCGGAGCCCTCCACCACCGTGGCACCCGGGTCGACGCCTGGGTCGGTGCACTCCTCGCCGAGGACCTGTGATGACCGCGCCGCACCGCAGCACGCAGCGGATCGAGGCGTACGGGGTGCGGCTTCGGCCGTTCCGCCTCGACGACGTCGAGGACGTCGCGGCCGGTTGCGCCGACCCGCTCACCCAGCACTTCCTCGACGGCCTGCCCGATCCGTACACCGAGGCCGATGCGCGCCTGTGGATCACGGAGGGCGCGCCCGCCGCCTTCGCCGGTGGCGGCGCCGCTTACGCCGTCGCCGACCCGACGACCGACCGGCTGCTCGGCACCGTGGGTCTGAGCCATGTGGTGCCGCAGCGGGGCCAGGCCGAGATCGGCTACTGGGTGGCACCGTGGGCGCGCGGCCGAGGGGTGGCCACCGCCGCCACCCGGGCCCTCTCCGAGCACGCGTTCGCCACCGGCACCGCCCGGTTGGAGTTGCTCACCCGGGTGGAGAACACGGCCAGCCAACGGGTCGCGCTGGCCGCCGGCTTCCGTCCCGAGGGGGTACGCCGAGCCGCGTTGGCAGTTCGAGGCGGCGGCCGGCGGGACCGGATGGTGTGGGTACGGCTCGCCGACGACCCGCCCGGACCGGCGGAGCGCCCGCTGCCGGACCTGCCCGACGGTCGACTCACCGACGGGCTGGTCGTGCTGCGTCGGCTCGGACCGGACGACAACGAGCAGATGTACCGCCTGCACAGCGACCCGGAGGTGGTGGCCAGTCGGGTGCCCCCGGAGGCGCCGACCCGGGATGAGATCGAGCGACGCTGCCACGGTGCGGAGAGCCAGTGGCTGGTCGGCACCGCCGCGGCGATGACCATCCTCGACGCCGCCTCCGGGGAGTTCGCCGGCAGCTGCATGCTCCTGCCCGACCAGCCCGCCAGCGGCCAGGCGATGCTCGGTTACAGCCTGCTGCCGGGATGGCGCGGACGCGGCTACGCCACCCGCGCGGTACGGCTACTCGCCCGGTGGGGGTTCGACCACGTCGGCCTGTCCCGGCTGTGGGCCGGCACTCTGCCGGAGAACGCCGCCTCCCAGCGGGTGCTGCAGAAGGCCGGATTCCGGCGAGAGGGGCTGTTGCGCGGTCGGCTACCCGGCGCGGCGGGTAGCCGGGCCGACTCGACGGTCTACGGCCTGCTGACGACGGATCCGTTGGGCTGATCCGGGGACCCGACGGGCCCAGGTCCGCGACGGCGCCCGGGTCGGGTGGGTACCGACCCGGGCCGCCGTCACGGTCAGATGTCCAGCGAGATGATGCCGTAGTCGTAGGCGTGCCGCCGGTAGACCACGCTCGGGCGGCCGGATTCCTTGTCCTGGAAGAGATAGAAGTCGTGGCCCACCAGTTCCATCTGGAACAGGGCGTCGTCGATGGTCATCGGCTCGGCGGGGTGCACCTTCTCCCGGGCGATGTGCCACGGCTGGTCGTCGGCGTACTCCTCCTCGGGCCGCTCGGCCAGCGCGGTGGCGGTGCTGGTCTCCGCGGCGGCGCTGCTGGTCTCCGCGGGGGCGGACAGCGCGGGAAGGTCGGTCACCGGCAGGCCGGCGGTCGCGGCCGCGACCGACAGCGGCGCGTGCCGGCCCCGGTGTACCCGACGCCGGTCGGCCGCGCGACGCAGCCGGGAGTCGAGCTTGGCGATCGCCGAGTCCAGAGCGCTGTAGAAGTCGCTGGTGCAGGCCTCGGCCCGAATCACCGGGCCACGTGAATAGCAGGTGATCTCCACCCGCTGGCAGTGATCGGCCTGGCGCGGATTGCGCTCGTGGAACAGTTCGACATCGACACGAATGAGCTTGTGGTCGTAGCGTTCGATCTTCGCAAGCTTGTCTGCTACGTGCACCCGGTAATGGTCCGGCACTTCGACGTTACGGCCCTTGACCACGATGTCCACGTGACCTCCCTCGTTCGGACGGTCTTCGATCCGGAACTCCGGTCGCGCCCGGGGGACGGCCCCATTCGGCGTCGACCGGTCAATACGGCTACGCCTCCTCTCACCGCCGGGAGCGGGTGGGATGGCCTTCCTACCCCCGACAGCCAAACGCTAACTCCTGTTAGCCCGACAGTCACCCCCGGTCGCCAAGACCGCCCGGAGAATTTCCACACCTCATACACGAAGGGGTGAAACGGAAACACGATCGGTCACTGTTGGTGCCTTTTCCGTGTCGCGGCCAGCACCGCCGCCCCGTACGGCGACAACCCGCGCACGGTCAGTACCCGGCTGACCGCCGCGAGGGTCGCCCCGGTGGTGACGATGTCGTCCAGCAGGACCACCCTCGCCCCCGCGATGGCCGGATCGCGGCTCGAACGGGCCCGGAAGGCAGCCGTGGCCGCCGCCGCCCGCCCGGCGCTGTCCAGCGTCACCGAGTCCGGTCGAGGTGCGGCACGTACCGCGTTGTGCACCCGGACCGGCCAGCCTGCCGCCCGCAGCCGGCGGGCGCAGTGCCGGGTCAACCGGCTCAGGTGATCGCCGTAGCGGGCCCGGGCCGCCGCCGGGGTGTCCGGCACCGGCACCAGCAGCACCGGCCCCACCGAACCGACCGCCGCAGCGACGACCTCGGCGAGCAGCGCACCGAGTGGCCGGGCAAGACCGTGCCGGCCGTGTTCCTTGTACGCCAGCAGCGTCTCCCGCAGCGGCCCGCCGTACGCACCCAGGGCGTGACAGGGCGGCAGACCCGGCGGGGCCGGGACAGGTCGCACCGGCCCCGGGCGCAGCGCCCGCAGGACGGTGACGCAGTCGGGGCAGACCCCGTGCCGCAGGCCGGGACGGCGTTCCCGACAGCCGGCGCACTCGGTGGGCAGCACCAGGTCGGCCAGGTCCGCCCAGAGCCCGCCCGTCACGGCCTGCTCAGTAGAGGAAGACGGGGGCGGTGGGGTTGCCCGGACGCACCCCCGCCGGCGGCGGTGTCACGTCCTGGACCTGGTCGCGGTTGATCCGGTCGAACGGGTTGCTGCGGTACGCCACCCCGTTCGCCTCGTACATGAACGAGCCGGCCAGCGGGGACCGCTCGGCGGTGGCCGGGTACGCGGCGAGGTGGTCGACCTGGCTGCCGGTGTCCTCCCGCAGCGGGGTCTCCAGGGCACCGTCGACGGTCACGTCGTAGATCGCCGGGCGACCCGCCGAGCCCGCCACCAGCAGGCGGTTCGCCGCCGACCAGTCCACTGCGGTGGCGTCGGTAAGCGAGCTGACCAGCCGTCGGGCCGGGCCCACTGTGGGTACGCCGCCCTCCCAGTTGATCGCGGCGACGTGCAGCGTGCCGTCGACGATCAGCGCCAGCCGGTGCCCGTCCAGGGCTGGGGCCACCGCGGTGACCCGGCCCGGCAGGCTGAGCTGCACCTGCCGCGTCGCCGCCTGGTCGTCGAAGCGGTAGAGCCGGCCGTCGGCGACCACCAGGCCGGTCGGGCGGGCGCCGTCGCTGCGAATCCAGACCGGGCGGCTCATCTCGGCGTACCTGCTGGGACCGGTGGTGAGGGTTTCCACCACGCCGCCGCTCCGCCCGACGGCCAGCCGCTGCCGCCCGTCCTCACCGGCCATCACGACGGCGACCAGGACGTCAGCGTCGACGCGACGCAGTCCGGCCGAGACGATGTCGTGGTTGACCTCGGGCGCCACCGGTACCGAGCCGGCGGCCTCGCCGGCAACCGTCAGCGAGTGGATCGCCCCCTCGTAGACGCAGTATCGCCGTGCGTTGACCTCGATCAGGTCCAGCGGGTTCAGCCGGCGCTGCTCCGCAAGGTCGATCACCTTACGGGACTGGTTGAGGATCTTCACCTCAACGGTGCCGTGCAGCTCCCGCAGGGACCACGCCAACTGGGTACCGAGCTGCTCCAGCCGCCGCTCGTCAGCGCCCGGCATGTCCAGGTTGACCTCCCACCGGCCGTCTGAACCGGTGGCATTGTTGATCATCTCGGTGCGGTCGGGTAGACCGGAGACACCGATCCGCAGCCAGTCCGACGGGCCGGCGGTCAACCACCGGACGACCTCGCTCACCCGCCGCTGCGGTGGTACGGCCGAGGAGAGGTACCGCTGGTCCGGCACGAGCTGGGTGCGGTCGGAGTTCCAGAAGTAGATCGCCTCCGCCTGGTAGTACCGGCGCAGCGCGTCGTCGCTGAGCAGCAGCACGTTCGGCGGGTCGCTGACGTAGTAGCCGGCGTCGTCCTCACCCACCGGGCCGGCACTGATCAGCCGGAACTCGTACGTCGACTCGGTGGCCACCGGCGGCACCAGCATCCCGTTGGCCCGCAGCAGCCCGACCTGCTGCACGCTGATGGTGACCTTCATGCTGTCCACGTCCGGTTCGATCACCGGATCGTCGGTGAGCCGCACCACCGACAGCGCCACCTCGCTGCCCTGCTTGTCCGGCAGCCCGTTGCGGTCCGCGGTCGCGATGAACCGCTTCACCCGCTCGTACGCCCGGTCGGGCTCGCCGGCCGCCGCGGCCAGGAAGTTGCGCACGAACGCCTCGGCGTCGCTGCCGCTGGCCTCCCGCGTCGGTGGCTCCGTACCGCGTCCCAACGACCAGTTCGTCTCCGCGGCCGGCCCACGCTGCTCGATCTGCACCTCGCTGCGGTCGGGGATCCCGCAGCCGGCGGCGACACCCAGCACCAGCACACCGGCGAGGACCCCGGTCAACAACCGTCGCCTCACGAGCCCACCTCCGCGCGCGGCTGTTCGGCCGGCGGCACCGCGTCCGGAGCCGGGCCGACGGCGAGCGCGCCGGCCGGGCCGGGCCCGATGGCCAGCAGCCCACCGGCAGGCGCGCCACCGAACGGCAGCGTGGCGTCGGCCGGCACCAGCCGCAGCGGCGAGGTGGTGAGCCGATCGCCGGCGCGCGCCGGCAGGGTGAGCCGGAACTGCGCGCCCTGCCCCGGTGCACCCCACGCTTCCAGCCAGCCGCCGTGCAGGCGGGCGTCCTCCAGGCTGATCGACAGGCCCAGGCCGGTCCCGCCGGTCTGCCGGGCCCGCGACGGATCAGCCCGCCAGAACCGGTTAAAAACCAGCTTCTCCTCGCCCGGCTTGAGCCCGACGCCGTGGTCGCGGACGGTAAGCGCGACGGCGGTCTCGTCCATGCCCAGTGTGATCCGCACCGGCCGACCCTCGCCGTGCTCGACAGCGTTGCCGACCAGGTTGCGCAGCACCCGTTCGACCCGTCGTGGGTCGATCTCGGCGATCACCGGGGCGGTCGGGACGTCAAGCTCGATGGCCACCCCGACCCGCTCGGCCAGCCCGGCCAGCCGGTCGGCCACCCGGTGGACCACCGGCACCAGATCGGTCGGCTCGGCGTCGAGCACCGCGAAGCCCGCGTCGAACCGGCTGATCTCCAGCAGGTCTGTCAGCAGTTCCTCGAAGCGGTCCAGCTCGGCCTGGAGCAGCTCGGCGCTGCGTGCCACCGCCGGATCGAACTCGTCGCGTTCGGCGAAGATCAGATCAGCGGCCATCCGTACCGTGGTCAGCGGGGTCCGCAGTTCGTGCGACACGTCGGAGGTGAACCGACGTTGCAGTCGGGACATTTCCTCCAGTCGCAGGATCTGCCGTTGCAGGTTGGTGGCCATCTGGTTGAACGAAGCCGCGAGCAGCGCCAGGTCGTCCTCGCCGTTGACGGCCATCCGCTGGTCGAGCAGGCCGGCCGAGAGTCGCTGGGCGGTCCGGGCGGCGACCCGTACCGGGATCACCACCAGCCGGGTCACCAGGGCGGCGAGCAGCCCGAGCAGCAGCACCAGGGCGACTCCGGTGGCCACCACGGTGGCCCGCGCCTGCGCCGCCGTGGTGTCCTGCAGGGTCAGCGGCACGAAGTAGTAGAGTTCCACCTGGCCGAAGCGGGTCGGCACCGGCGAGCCGTAGACGAGGTACTTCGCCTCGGCGTCTCCGGTGAGCCGGCCGGTGCGGATCTGGTTGGCCACGTTCCCGTCGGCCACCGCTGCGCGCAGCTCGGGGCTGATCAGGGGCCGGACGTTCGCCGACGGTGAGGTGCGCGCCTCGATCACTCCGGGCCAGTTGTCCGCGGTCAGGGCCACCACCACGCCGCTGTTCTGCTGGGGGTCGCCACCGGCGAGGTAGTTGACCGTGCCGTCGATCGTCTCCTGGAGCTGCGCCTCCTGCGGCTGGCTGTAGAGGCTGAACTGCTTGGCCGCGTACTCCGCGCCGTTGAGCAGCCGCAACTGGACGTCGGTCTTGGCATTGTCCAGCAGAATGCTCGTGATCTTGTCGGCGATCAGGTAGGCGAACCCGCCGACCAGCAGGCTGGAGGTCACCAACGTGATGGTCACCACCCGCACCTGCAACGACCGGCGCCAGGTCTGGTGCAGCCTCGCCAGTGATCGGGCCAGTCGCCCGCTCACCCCACGCCACAACTCCCGCGCGGCACCGCGCCGGCGGGAGGTCGGGTCGAGATCGGGGATCGGGGAGGTGGTCACAGTGCGACCAAGGCTATCCGGTGCCCGCCTTGTAGCCCACGCCACGAACGGTGAGGATGATTTCGGGGCGCTCCGGATCCGGCTCGATCTTGGCTCGTAGCCGCTGCACGTGCACGTTGACCAGCCGGGTGTCCGCCGCGTGCCGGTATCCCCAGACCTGCTCGAGCAGCACCTCCCGGGTGAAGACCTGACGCGGTTTGCGGGCGAGCGCGACCAGCAGGTCGAACTCCAGCGGCGTCAGCTTCACCTCCTCGCCGTTGCGACTGACGGTGTGTGCCGGTACGTCTATGGCGATCTGGTTGCCGGGCGGGCCGATGGTGAGCAGCTCCGGCGCGGCGTCCTCGCCGCGACGCAACCGCGCCCGCATCCGGGCCACCAGTTCCTTCGGCTTGAACGGCTTGACCACGTAGTCGTCGGCACCCGACTCCAGACCGAGCACGACGTCGACCGTGTCGCTCTTGGCGGTCAGCATCACGATCGGCACTCCGGACTCGCCCCGGATCGCCCGCGCCACGTCGATACCGCTCATTCCGGGCAGCATCAGGTCAAGCAGGACGATGTCGGGCCGATTGTCGCGGAACGCGGCCAATGCCCGTTCCCCGTCCGCCACGAACGAGGGCATGAAGCCTTCGCTGCGCAGCACGATGCCGAGCATCTCGGCGAGCGCGGGGTCGTCGTCGACCACCAGTACCCGGGCTCTCATGGGGTTAATGGTTCCATCCCGTCAGTTCGGTGGGCTCGGCGTCACCCGCACGCTACTGCCGTCAGGTGGGCCGTGCCCAGCACCGCTCGGTTCTACCGCCCGCACGTGCCACCCCGGGGGCGGGTCTGCACCCCGGGCGACCGCGCGTGTCAACATGATCCCCGGGTGCGCCGCAGCGCGCCACCATCACCGCCTCCCAGGAGTACGCGTGCCCGAAACAGGCCCGACCGTCGTACTCCCCGGTCGCCCGCTCACCAGCGGGGAACTGCTCGACTCCGCGGTGCTGCTGCTACGCGGCCAGGCAGCGGTCCTGCTGCCCCTCGCCGCCGTGCTGGCCGCCGGTGAACAACTCCTGCTGCTGCCCCTACGGACCGCCATGGGTGCCACCGGGCCGCTGTGGTGGCCGTCCGGCCTGAGCGAGTTCGGCATCTTCTGGTTCCTGCTCGCCCTCGGCGCGGCAACCGAAGCAATGATCATTCTGCTGCTCGGCAACCCCGCCGCCCACGCCGCCGCCGGCGCGCTGGTCGACGGGCGCTCCGCCGCCACGGACGCATGGGGGCCCGGCGGCCGCTGGGGCGCCACCGTCCTGCTCTGTCCCGCCGTCGGCGCGGTCATGCTGCTCGCGTCCCTGCTCGGCCCCGTCTGGTTCATCGGATTCGCTCTGTTGGGTGCGGTGGCACCGGCGCTGGTGGTCGACCGGGTCGCACCGGTACGCGCGATCAACCGCTCCGTCGCAATGGCGCTGCGCCTGACCGGGCGGGCCGCCGCGCTGCGGGTACTCGGCTACCTCGTCTGGTGGATCATCCGGGTCGGGCTCGGTTGGGGGTTGTTCACCGGGGTGACCGCACTCGATCTGGTCACCGAGGGCTGGGCCGATGCCGTGGCGATGCTGGTCTGGGCGGCCGTGAACACGGTCGCCTTCGCCGCCTTGGCCTGCCTGGACGCGGTCGTGCATCTGGAGACCCGGATCCGCACCGAGGGCCTGGACATCCGGCTCGCCCGGGTGCCCGCCGCACCGCGTACCAAGGACCTGCTGGCGGTCGGCGGATGAGCATCAGCCGCTGGTGGACCGAAACCACCGCAGCCCTCGGCGACCACCTGCCGCTGCCGCTGGCCACGCTGCTGCTGGTGCTGGCCACGGCGCTTACCGCGACGGCCTGGTACACCTTCCCCGCCTGGCTGCCCCGCCGGCTGCCCCGGCTGCACCGACGCCGCCGCACCGAGGGCACGGCGCGGAAGCCCGAGACCCCGCCGGTGACCGTCGCTTCACCGCCGTCGGCCGGCCCGGTCGGCACCGAAGTGATGGCCGACCGGCTGGCCGCCGAGGGCCGCTACGACGAGGCGGTCCGCGAGCGGTTGCGCGGCATGCTCCACCAGCTCACCGATCGGCGCGTGGTGCAGGTCCGGCCCGGTATGACCGTCGCCGAGGTGGTCACCGAGGCCGGTGCCCACCATCCACCGGCCGAACCGCCGCTGAGCGCCGCCGCCGCCATCTTCTCGGAGGTGTGGTACGCGCAGCGCCCGGCCACCGCCGAGCACGATCACCGGATGCGCGACCACGCCGGTCGGCTGGGAGACCTGCTCGCCGCGGCCCCGCCAGCGAAGGACGACGACCGGTGAGCGCACCCGGCCGCCGTCACCGGATCATCGTTCCGGTGCTGGTGGGGGTACTACTGATCGCCGTCACACTCGTCACCCGCGAGATCGACCAGCCGGACCAGACCGACCGGGGCTTCCTCTCCCCGGTGGTGACCGAGGACCACGGTGGCAGCCGGCTCGCCGCGATCCTGGGCGAGCGCGGGGTGACGGTGCACCGGGAGACCGACACCCTCCGGGCGTTGCTGGCCACCCGACCCGCCCCGACCACCCTGTTCGTTCCGGCGCCCGAGCTGCTGCACCCGCGCACCGTCGGCTACCTGGGTCTGTTGCCCGGAGGCACCCGGCTGGTACTGGTCGACCCGCCCCGGCGGGTGCTGGCCGCCGCCGGGCTGCCGCTGCGCCCGGCAGGCCGACGGTGGGCGACCCGGGCCGTGTCGCCGCACGGCGTCGACGGCTCCTGCCCACTGGCCGAGGTCACGCCCGCCGCCACCGCCGCCGTCGCCCGCCAGCGGTACGCATCGACCGGCGCTCCCGGCGGCGTCGATCTCTGCTACGCCGGCGGGCTGGCCCGCCTGCCCGGCGCTGCCGAGAGCGTGGTGGTGGGCGCCAGTGACCCGTTCCGCAACGGCCGGATCGACGAATGGGACAACCTCGTCTTCGCCACCGGGCTGCTCGGCACCTCCGGCCGGGTGGTCTGGCTCGACCTGGACGGCCCGGCGCCGCCGCCACCCGAACCCAGCCCGGCACCCACCCGGCCGCTGCCGGAGCGCGACGACGACATCGACGACCCAGGCGACCCGGAGGACCTGGACAGCGGGGAGAGCGGCGAGACGGCACCGGGTGGCCGTCCGGGCGGTGAGGCGTCCGGCCCCGGCTCACGGGGCTCCTCCGGGGAGCCCAACCCGCTCTGGTCGGCCTTCCCGCCGTGGTTCTGGGCGCTGCTGCTGCAACTCGGCCTGGCGGCGCTGCTGATCGCCATCGGCCGGGCCCGCCGGCTCGGCCCGCCCACGCCGGAACCGCTGCCGGTGTCCGTGCCCGCCGCCGAGACGGTCCTCGGCCGGGGTCGGCTCTACCAACGGGCGCGAGCCCGCGAGAGCACCGCCCGACTGCTCCGGACCGCGACGCTCGCCCGGCTGGCACGACGGGTGCACCTGCCCGCCGAGGCGCCGCCCGCCACGGTCGCCGCCACCGTCGCCGCCCGCACCGGCGACCGGCCCGACACCATCCACGAGCTGCTCTACGGCGACGCGCCCCCAACCGACCGGAACCTGCTGGAGCTGGCCGGTGAGCTGGACCGCGTGACGCGTGCCGGCGGGCCGAGCCCCGCGCAGCCCGTCGCCGACCCGCCGGCCCCGCCCCGGCTGCCGAAGCCCCGATCCGAAGGAGACCACCGGTGACCCGACCCGCGACGACCGTGGACCAGCTCGCCGCCGATCCCACCCGGGCCGCGCTGCACCGGCTCCGCGCCGAGGTGGCCAAGGCGGTCGTGGGCCAGGAGGGCGTGGTCACGGGGCTGATCGTCGCCCTGCTCTGCCGTGGTCACGTGCTGCTGGAGGGCGTGCCGGGGGTAGCAAAGACGCTGCTGGTGCGTACCGTGGCCGCCGCACTGGACCTGACCTCACGGCGGGTGCAGTTCACCCCTGACCTGATGCCCGGCGACGTCACCGGCTCGATGGTCTTCGACGCGCGGACCGCGGCGTTCACCTTCCGGGAGGGGCCGGTCTTCACCAACCTGCTGCTCGCCGACGAGATCAACCGCACGCCACCGAAGACCCAGTCCGCGCTGCTGGAGGTGATGGAGGAACGGCAGGTCACCGTCGAGGGCGAGCAACGCGTGCTGCCCGATCCGTTCATCGTCGCCGCCACCCAGAACCCGGTGGAGTACGAGGGCACCTATCCGCTGCCGGAAGCCCAGCTCGACCGGTTCCTGCTCAAACTCACCGTGCCGCTGCCCAGCCGGGACGAGGAACTGGGTGTGCTCCGGGCCCACCACGCCGGTTTCGATCCCAGGGATCTGACCGCAGCCGGCGTACGCCCGGTGGCGGACGCGGCCGACCTCGCCGCCGCACGTGCGGCGGTGGGCCGCGTGCACGTCGCCGAACCGCTGCTCGGCTACGTCGTCGACCTGTGCCGGGCCACCCGCGCCACCCCGGCGCTTGAGTTGGGCGCCTCGCCGCGCGGTGCGACGGCCCTGCTCGGCACCGCGAAGGCGTGGGCGTGGCTGAACGGACGCGATCACGTGGTGCCGGACGACGTCAAGGCGATGGCGCGACCGACCCTGCGGCACCGGCTGCGCCTGCGGCCGGAGGCCGAACTTGAGGGTGTCGGGGTGGATCCGGTCCTGGACACGGTGCTGGCCACCGTGCCGACTCCGCGATGACCTGGCGGGTGGCGGCGCTGCTGGCGGCAGGGGCGCTGACCCTGCCGGTGTGGCCGGCACCCTTCGTCGGGGTGGCGGTGATGGTCGGCGTGGTGCTGCTGCTGGTCGGGCTCGACCTTGCGCTCGCCGCGCCGCTGCGGGCGTTGACCGCCGAACGGACCGGTGAGCGGGCCGTACGGCTCGGTGGCACCGCCACGGTCACCCTGTACCTGCGCAACGCCTCCGGTCGGCTGCTGCGGGCCCGGGTCCGCGACGCCTGGGTGCCCTCGGCCGGGGCCCGGCCGGAGGTGCCGCCGACCCGGGTGGTGCGGGCCGCACCCGGTGAGGTGCTGACACTGCCCAGCCACCTCACCCCCACCCGTCGGGGCGACCGACCCGCCGTGGCCCTGACCGTCCGCTCGTTCGGGCCGCTCGGGCTGGCGTTCCGCCAGTGGGGTGGCCGGCCGGGCACGCCACCGTGGACCCTACGGGTGCTGCCCCGCTTCGACTCGCGCCGACACCTGCCGGAGCGGCTGTCGCGGCTGCGCGTCATCGACGGCACACAGGTCGGTCGGGGACGCGGACCGGGCACCGAGTTCGACGCGCTGCGGGAGTACGTGTCCGGCGACGACGTACGGTCCATCGACTGGCGAGCCAGCGCCCGGCGGGCCGAGGTGCTGGTCCGCACCTGGCGGCCGGAGCGGGACCGGCGGCTGGTCTGCGTGCTGGACACCGGGCGCACCTCGGCGGTGCGGGTGGGCGACGAGCCGCGCTTGGACGCCTCGATCGAGGCGGCGCTGCTGCTCAGCGCGTTGGCGGCGCGGGCCGGTGACCGGGTGGACGTGCTCGCGGCGGACGCCGTACCCCGGGCCTCGGTCGGTGGTGCCGAACGGCCCGGGCAGTGGAACCGGCTGGCCCACGCGCTTGCTCCGTTGCAACCCACGCTTGTCGAGACCGACTTCCGGCTGATCGCCGGCGAGTTGCTCCGGCGGCACCGCCCGCGCAGCCTGGTGGTGCTGCTCACTGCCCTGGAACCCGGCGCGCTCGGCGACGGTCTGCTGCCGGTGCTGCCCCGGCTGGCCGCCCGGCACCGGGTGTTGGTGGCGGCGGCCCAGGATCCGGTGCTGACCCGACTCACCGCCGCGCCCCCGCGACGTCCGGCGGACGCGTACGCCGCAGCTGCCGCCTGGCGCACGCTCGCCGAACGCGACCGCCTCACCCAGGCACTCACCCGCCACAACGTCACAGTGGTGGACGCCCCCGCCACCCACCTGGCCCCCGCCCTGGCCGACACCTACCTGGCCCTGAAATCCCAAGCCCAACTCTGATCCACCCACCCCCGCTCCGCCCCGCGTTGATCACGAGGTTAGCGGGGAAGTTGATCTCCATGAATGCCGTCAACTTCATGATCAACGGGGTGGGTGCGGGGGCCGAGGAGGAGGACGTAGGTGAGGAAGGCGAGCCAGATGGTGGCGCCTGTGGCGATGCGTAGGGGGGTCGGCAGGGGGGCGGGGGTGATGAAGGCCTCGATCAGCGCTGCGACGGCGAAGAGGGCGACCAGGCCGACGGCGACCAGCACGCCGTCGCGTCCCGCCCGGGCCACCGCCTGCCCCCGGGTCAACTGCTCCGGCGGCGCGATCCACGCCCACCCGATGCGCAGGCCCACCCCGGCGGCGACGAACACGCCGGTCAGCTCCAGCAGGCCGTGCGGAGTGATCAGGCCGAAGAAGACGTCCGCCCGGCCGTAGGAGACCATCACCCCGCCGACCACGCCGATGTTTATCGCGTTCTGCCAGAGCAGGTAGCCGACGGGCACGATCAGCACCCCCGCCGCCAGACACTTCGCCGCCAACCAGGCGTTGTGCGTCCACAGGTGGAAGGCGAACGTCGGCGCGGAGAACTCCGTGTAGTAGCCGGCGAAGCCGGACTCGACCAGGTTGGCGGCCTCGTCGTCGCCGATGAATGCCGCCGCCGTCTCCGGGTTGTCCGCCACGAACCACATCAGGGTGAAGGTGAGCAGGGTGAAGGCGGTCGCCACCGCGCACCACCACGGCGCCGCCCGCCAGATCGCGCCCGGCAGGCCGACCAGCAGGAATCGCCGTACGGCCGACCAGGAGGGTCGGGGCCGACCGGTGAGCCGCGCCCGCGCCCGCAGCACCACCTGGGACAGCTCGCTGACCAGCGCCGGGTCCGGCGAGCGGCTACGCAGTACCGACAGTTGAGTGGTGGCCCGCTGGTAGAGCGCGACCAGTTCGTCGACCTCGGCCGGGTCGAGCCGCCGCTGACCACAGAGCTGATTCAGCCGGCGCCACTGCCCGCCGTGCTCCGCCACGTACGCGTCGACATCCACCGGCCACCTCCGACCGCGCGATCATAGTGTTCACTGTCGGGGTGAGCACAGCGGCGCGAGCGTGGACCGCCCCGGGTTGGGGCGACGCCGGGCTGGTCAGCGGCGAGGCCGTCGAGTTGGACGTGCGGGCCGCGCGGGTCGGCTCCCGGGTGCTCGCACTCCTGCTCGACGTGCTGGTGCAACTGGTGGCCGGGCTGCTGCTCGCCGCGCTGGCCGGGCTGGCCCTGGCCGCCCTGCCGTACGGGATGCTCGACGCGGCGATGGAACGCGCCCTGCTCACCGTCGGGCTCGTCCTGCTCCTGGTCGGCTATCCGGTGCTCTGTGAACGGTTCAACGACGGCCGGACGCCGGGCAAGGCGGTGGTCGGGCTGCGGGTGGTGAGCCTCGACGGCGCTCCCGTCGGGTTCCGGCAGTCGCTGACCCGGGCGCTGGTCGGGGTCGCCGTGGAATGGCCGGGTCTGGTGCTGCCGCTGCTCTCCTGGGCGGTCGGGCTGACCGTGATGCTCAGCGACACTCGTGGCCGACGTCTCGGCGACCTGGCGGCGGGCACCCTGGTGGTGCACACCCGGCCCGCGACGAGGTGGCGGCCGGTTCCGGCGACGGTGCCGGAGCTGGCCGGTTGGGCGTACTCGCTGGATCTGAGCCGGCTGGACGCGGGGCTGGCGCTGGCCGTCCGGCAGTACCTTGCCCGGGCCCACGGGTTCAGCGAGCCGGCGCGCGGCGAGTTGGCCCGGCTGCTGTGGGGGCAGGTCGCCGCGGTTACCAGCCCGCCGCCACCGGCCGGGCGATCGGAGGTGGCCTGTCTGGCCGCCGTCATCGCCGAGCGGCACCGGCGGGCCCGTCGCCTCCTCGCCGGTGAACGCACGCTCACCGAGGCACTGTGGCAGCAGTTCCGGGCCACTCCCACCGATGATCCACCTGGGCGGTCGGCATGAAGGGTTTCGGGCCTTGGCTCGCGGTGCTCGCGGTGGTCGTGCTACTCAGCGCACTGCGGCTGCGCACCCTGGCGGCACTGGTGTCGGTGGCCTGGCTGCTCTGGTGTGTCTGGACGTGGATCCGCCCCACCCGCCGCCGCCGTACCCGCTGACCACCGCTCACCGGCCCGGATGGTCAGGCGGCAGGCCGTGACGTCGTCCGCCCCGACGGGGACGGCCACCTCCGGGGTCGGCCGGTGCGGTCGGCCCCGGAGGTGACGTCGATGCTCAGTAGCGGTAGTGGTCCGGCTTGAACGGGCCCTCCACGGCGACGCCGAGGTAGGCGGCCTGCTCCTTGGAGAGCGTGGTCAGCTTGGCGCCGAGCGCGTCCAGGTGCAGCCGGGCGACCTTCTCGTCGAGGTGCTTGGGCAGCACGTACACGCCGATCGGGTACTCGTCGGTCTTGGTGTACAGCTCGATCTGGGCGATCGTCTGGTTGGCGAACGAGTTCGACATGACGAAGCTGGGGTGGCCGGTGGCGTTGCCCAGGTTCAGCAGGCGACCCTCGGAGAGCACGATGATCGCGTGGCCGTCGTCGAACTTCCAGAGGTCGACCTGCGGCTTGATGTTCTCCCGGGTGACATCCGAGCGCTTCGCCAGGCCGGCCATGTCGATCTCGTTGTCGAAGTGGCCGATGTTGCCGACGATGGCCTGGTGCTTCATCCGGGCCATGTGCTCGTTGGTGATGACGTCATAGCAGCCGGTGGCGGTGATGAAGATGTCAGCCTGCTCGACCACGTCTTCCATGGTGGCCACCTGGTAGCCGTCCATCGCCGCCTGGAGCGCACAGATCGGGTCGACCTCGGTCACCACGACCCGGGCACCCTGGCCGCGCAGCGACTCAGCGCAGCCCTTGCCCACGTCGCCGTAGCCGAACACGACTGCCATCTTGCCGCCGATGAGCGTGTCGGTGGCCCGGTTGATGCCGTCGATGAGCGAGTGGCGGCAGCCGTACTTGTTGTCGAACTTGCTCTTGGTCACCGAGTCGTTGACGTTGATGGCCGGGAAGAGCAGCGTGCCGGCGCGGTGCATCTCGTAGAGCCGGTGCACGCCGGTGGTGGTCTCCTCGGTGACGCCCTTGATGCCGGCGGCGATCCGCGTCCACCGCTGGCCGCTCGCGGCCAGCGAGCGGTGCAGCAGGCCGAGGATGACCGCGTACTCCTCGGAGTCGGCGGACTCGACCGGCGGCACGGCGCCGGCCTTCTCGAACTCGGCACCCTTGTGGACGAGCAGCGTGGCGTCGCCACCGTCGTCCAGGATCATGTTCGGGCCGTCCCCGTCGGGCCAGTCGAGCACCTGCTCGGTGCACCACCAGTACTCCTCAAGGGTCTCGCCCTTCCAGGCGTACACCGGGACACCTGACGGCGCGTCGACGGTGCCCTCGGGGCCGACGACGATCGCGGCGGCGGCGTGGTCCTGGGTGGAGAAGATGTTGCAGGACGCCCAGCGGACCTGCGCGCCGAGCGCGACCAGGGTCTCGATCAGGACGGCGGTCTGGATCGTCATGTGCAGCGACCCGGTGATCCTCGCTCCCGCGAGCGGCTGCGCGTCGGCGAACTCACGCCGGATCGCCATCAGGCCGGGCATCTCGTGCTCGGCGAGGCGGATCTCCTTGCGCCCGAACTCGGCGAGCGACAGATCCGCCACCTTGTAGTCGCCCTCGGCGACAGTACGCGGCCGGACCTCGGACGACGTGCCAGTGGCGGACGCCGGGAGGGTGCTGGTCATGAAAGCTCCTGTCGGACGATGGTGCTGCGCAACCTCCCACCTTACGCGGGTTGACGGCGCGCGGTCGGGGTGGTTACGGACAGCGCACGGGGCGGCCGGTGTGGACGTGTGCCGCCCATCTCCGTCCGCCCCGTGCATCCCCCCGGTTTGGTTCCCCCGCGCGTTCTCGGACCATCGTCGCGATAACGCTACGCACCTATAGAGTCACACTGAGCAAGGGCTGAGTCAAGCTATTCCGGGAAAGTCGGACTTGTCGGTCGCCAGCTGACCTCACCCAAGAACCGAAGCCGACTCAGACCTGACCGGTGGAGGCGACGTACGTCTCACCCTCACCGGTGACCGTGAGTGAACTGCCAGCGGCTGGTCCCACCGCCGCCCGGCCGGAGCCGAGAGTCACTGGCGCCACCCCGTCGGTCACGGTGATCCGGCCGGCGGTGCAGAGCACCACCCGGGGGCCCGGCACCGCCAACGTCACCTCGGACCGACCGTCGCCGACGGTCACCCGGTGCAGCGCGAAGTCGTCCACCGGCACCGGCCAGGTGACCACCCCGTCGGCGACCTCCCGGGGCGCGACCACCGGCCGATCAAGCACCTCGAAACGGAGCACCCGCAGCAGTTCGGCCACGTCAACGTGCTTCGGGGTCAACCCGCCCCGCAGCACGTTGTCGCTGGCGGCCATCACCTCCACCCCGGTGCCGCGCAGGTAGGCGTGCAGGTTGCCGGCCGGCATCCAGATCGCCTCACCGGCGGCCAGCCGCACCCGGTTGAGCAGCAGGGCCACCAGCACTCCGGGGTCGGCCGGGTACGCATCGGCCAGCAGGGCCACCAGGTCCGCGTCCGGGCCGTCCGCCGCCCGGGCCGCCGCCACCAGGTCGGCCCGCTCCGCCGTCGGCCACTCCAGGAGCCGGCGTACGGCCTCGGCCAGTCCCGCCGGCCCGGCGGCCAACGCGTCGAGCACCGGACGCAGCTGCGGTACGCCCAGCGCGGCGAGCGCCCGCGCCGAGGCGGCGGGATCCCGGAACCCGCACAGCGCCTCCATCGGCCCGAGCGCCACCAGCAACTCCGGCTTGTGGAACGGGTCGACATAGTTGCGGTGCCCACCGGAGCGGGCCTGCTCGGCGGCGTGACCGGCCCGCGCCTGTTCGGCGTCCGGATGGGCCTGAAGGCTCAGCGGGGCCGCTGCGGCCAGCACCTTGAGCAGAAACGGCAGCCGGGGCCCGAACCGGTCGAGCACCGGGCGGCCGAGCCACTGGACGGGCTCGGCGGCGAGTACCTCGGTGAGCGCGATCCGCCCGCCGTCACGCTCGACGGCGGCCGGCGCGCCCGGATGCGCACCGAGCCACAGCTCCGCCTCGGGTACCGCGCTGGGCGCCGGCCGTCCCTGAAGTTCGGCGATCGCCGAGCGGGAGCCCCAGGCGTAGTCCTTGATCGGCCCGTACAGCGGTTCCACCGGTCAGCTCCCAGCGTGCCCGGAGGTGGTGGATGACCCGGCCGGGAGCCGGTAGATGTCCGGTTCGAGGTAGATGACCCGAGCGACCGGCACGGCGGCCCGGATCCGCTCCTCCACCGCGTCGATGCCCTGGGCCACCTCCTCGGCGCTCTCGCACCGCGACACCGCGACCTTCGCGGCCACCATCAACTCCTCCGGACCGAGGTACAGCGTCTTCATGTGGATGATCCGCTCCACCTCGGGGCCGGCGGTGACCGCCTGCTCGATGGCCGAGATGTCCGCCGGCTCGGCCCCCTCCCCCAGCAGCAGGCTCTTGGTCTCCACGGCAAGCACGATCGCGATGGTCACCAACAGCAGGCCGATCATCGCGGTGCCGGCCGCGTCCCAGCGGCCGTTGCCGGTGGCCAGGGTCATGCCCACCCCGAGCAGGGCGAAGACCAGGCCGACAAGTGCGCCGAAATCCTCCAGCAGCACCACCGGCAGCTCCGGCGCCTTCGACCGGCGAATGAACCTGGTCCACGACTCACGGCCCCGGACCAGGTTCGACTCCCTGATCGCGGTGCGGAAGGAGAACGACTCCATCACGATCGCCGCGAGCAGCACGGTCACCGGCACCCACTGCCAACTGGTGATGCCGTGCGGATCGGACCACTTGTGCCACGCCTCGTAGAGCGCGAACAGACCGCCCAGGCTGAACAGCACGATCGCGACGATGAAGGCGTAGACGTAGCGCTCCCGCCCGTAGCCGAACGGGTGTTGCGGGGTGGCGGCCCGCCGGGCCCGCTTGCCGCCGAGCAGCAGCAAGGCCTGGTTGCCCGAGTCGGCGACCGAGTGGATGGACTCGGCGAGCATCGACGACGAGCTGGTCAACAGGAAGGCCACGAACTTCGTCACGGCGATGCCGACGTTGGCCAGCAGCGCCGCGATGATCGCCTTGCTGCCACCCTGGGTGCTCACTGGTTGGCCAGTTCCTTCATCTCGGTGATCGCCGGGACCGCCATCGGGTCCAGGCCGTGCGCCAACGCCAAATAGATCGACGCGAAGTCCGGCACCGCCACCAGGGAGGCGAGCCGCTCCAGCGCCGAACCGCCCTCGGCGGTGACCACGTCGCACCGTACGCCCCGCCGCTCGGCGAGGGTCTGCACCGCGTCCGCGCGCCTTTCCTCGACGGCGAGGGGCTCGTCGGCGTCGTCCTCGGCGTTCAGGCCACCGTCGCGCAACAGCACCAACCGCAGTCGGGTGCCCGCGCCGTCCGACTCGTCCGGATCGGCGAAGATGTCCCGCTCTCCCTCGGCCAGACCCCCGAAAACGCCATCGAGCAGGCCGACCCGGCCGCGCCCCGCCTCGCCGAGCGCGCCGGTGACCACCGGGTACCGGGCGTTGGCCGACAGGGTGTCGCCGAAGCGGCGTGCGGCGACCGCCGCCAGCGGAGACGAGCCCCACACGATCGGGATCGACCCGGCCAGCCCGAGGGCGAGAGATTTCGCCGGATTGACGAAGGATTCGGCGGTGGGGCGACTGCGGTCCGCGTCGGCGTCCAGCCGGGCCGCCGTCTCCGCCAGGTCCGCCTCGTTGACCTTGACCAGGCCCAGGGCCCGGGCGGCGAGCAGGACCGGCACGGTGAGGCCCCAGAGGCTGGCCCGGGCCGGTGCCCGCCGGGGTACCGGGATGAACGGGGCGCGGGCCCGCTCGGCGACCGAGTGCAGTTGCGAGTCCGCCGGACCCACCGCGACCAGCCGGGCACCCCGCCGGTGAGCGGCCTCGGCGGCACCCAGCGCCTCCGGGCTGCGGCCGGAGGCGCTGACCGCGATCACCACGTCCGCCGCGCCGACCCAGCCGGGCACGCCGGCAAGGCGGTGCGCGATTACCGGCACCGGGCAGCGCGGCCCGGCGACCGTGGCCAGCACGTCACCGGTCCGTCCGGCGGTGCCGATGCCGGCGATCACCACCGCCCGGGGACGTCCGTCGTCGGCGAGTACGGAGAGGTTCGCCTCGGCGGCCAGGGCGGCCGACTCGCGTACCTGTGCCCCCGCCGAGGCGGTGTGCCGCAGCATGCCCCCCGGATCGCGCTCGGCGAGCGCCTGCGGGTCGTCGAGCAGTCGTTCGTCGGCGTTGCGGTGCCCGCTGACGCCGGCGGTTCCGTCGATCACGATCCCTCCGCAGGGCCGCGCGCCTCGTCCAGCAGCAGCACCGGCACATCGTCGCGGACCTCGAAGATCCGGCCGCACTCGGTGCACGTCAGCGTCTGGACCTGCGCGTCGTAGGTCAGCGGGGCATGGTGTGTGTCCGGGCAGGCAAGGATTTCCAGCAACTGCGGGTCGAGGGCCACTGCGCGGCTCCTTCCACGTGTGCGGCTTCACCGGCCGGAGGTGCCGACCGGCGCGAGCGATCTTATCGGCGAACCAGGTCGAGCACCTCGTCGCGCAGTGCGGTCATCCGCTCGGCGGTCGGTGCCTCGACATTGAGCCGCAGCAGCGGCTCGGTGTTCGAGGCGCGCAGGTTGAACCACGCCCCATCGGCAAAGCGCAGGGTGAGACCGTCCATCTCGTCGGCTTCGGCCTCCGGGTACGCGGCACGCACCTCGGTGACCTTGGCCGCCTGGTCCGCCACCGTGGAGTTGATCTCACCCGAGGCGACGTACCGCTCGTACTCGGCGGCCAGCGTGGACAGCGGCAGCGGCTGCTCGCCGAGCGCCGCCAGGGTGTGCATCGCCGCCAGCATGCCGGTGTCGGCGAACCAGAAGTCCCGGAAGTAGTAGTGCGCCGAGTGCTCCCCACCGAAGACCGCGTTGGTACGCGCCATCTCGGCCTTGATGAAGGAGTGACCCACCCGGGCCACCACCGGCTCACCGCCGTGCTCCCGAATGATCTCGGGCACCGCGCTGGAGGTGATCAGGTTGTGGATCACCGTCGAGCCAGGGTGCTTGGCCAACTCCCGCGCGGCCACCAACGCCGTGATAGCCGACGGGGAGACCGGCTCGCCGCGCTCGTCCACCACGAAGCAGCGGTCGGCGTCTCCGTCGAACGCCAGGCCGATGTCCGCGCCGTGCGCCACCACCGCGCGTTGCAGGTCGACCAGGTTGGCCGGATCCAACGGGTTGGCCTCGTGGTTGGGGAACGTCCCGTCCAGTTCGAAGTACAGCGGCACGATCCGCAACGGCAGGGCCGCCAGAGCGGCGTCGCCGAGCACGCTCGGCACCGTGTGCCCGCCCATCCCGTTGCCGGCGTCGACCACCACGGTCAGCGGCCGGATGCCGGAGAGGTCCACAAGCGTGCGCAGGTGTGCCGCGTAGTCGGGCAGCAGGTCGCGCCGCTGCGTCGGCGCGGTCGGCTCACCGATCGGCTCGTCCTTGTCGAGCAGGGCCTGCGCCCGGTCGCGGACCTCGGCCAACCCGCTGTCCTGCCCGACCGGGCGGGCGCCGGCGTGACAGAGCTTGATGCCGTTGTACTGCGCCGGATTGTGGCTGGCGGTGAACATCGCGCCGGGCAGTCCGAGCGAACCGGAGGCGTAGTAGACCATGTCGGTCGAGGCGAGCCCGATCTCGATGACCGGGCGGCCCTCGGCGCGTACCCCGGTGGCGAAGGCGGCGGCCAGCCCGGGCCCGGAGGCCCGCATGTCGTGCCCGATGAGCACCGCCTGCCCCGGCTCACCGGCGGCGTCGAGCATCTGGGCGAAGGCGACGCCGAGGGCACCGGCGACACGCTCGTCCCACTGGTCCGGCACCGTCCCACGGACGTCGTACGCCTTCACGATCCGGGACAGATCAGACACCGGTTCCACTCCTCGCCTGCGGGACGTCAACGAACCTGAGCGTATCGGAGCGGCGGCACCCGCCCCGGCTCAGCCGCCGAGCCCGCGTCCGTACTCCGGCTCGTCACCCGTCCCGGCACCCGGCGACCGGTCCGGGCGCCCCGACACCCCGCCCTGACCAGGCTCCACCGGCGGCACCGAGGTCGGCGCGGCCGGCGGGCCCGAGGTCGGCGCGGCCGGGCCCGGAGGCGGTACGGGTGACCGGCCCGGGGGCGGTACGGCCAGGCCGGGCGTCGACGGTGCCGGCGGGGCGGAGGTGGGCGGTACGATCCGCGCCGGTGACACCGCTGCACGGGCGGACGTGACGGGTGGGACCGGGCCGGTCGGCGCCACCGGTCCACCCGGCCGAGTCGCCTCGGTCGGGTCGGCCGGCCGGGCACCGTACACCCCGCCGGTCGGCCGGGGCGCTGCGGTGCCGCCGGTCGGCCTGGGCTCTGCCGTGCCGCCGTAGACCCGGGGCGTGCCGGGCCGACTCGCCCCGTACGCCTGACCGGGCGTTGCCGGCGGCACGTTGCCCAGGCCGGGCGGCGATGCCGGTGCGGCATTCGGGCCCGGTGGGACCGGCAGGGCGCCCGGGGCGGATGCGACCGGCGCGGCGCCTTGGCCGCCGGACCGGTACGTGGTGCCACCCGGGTTGCGCGACGGTGGAATCACGAACCCGTCGGCCGGTTGTCCGCGATCCTTGCGGTCCTTGCGGGAGCGGTGGATCAGCAGCCCGATGAGCAGTGCGCCAGCGGCGACCATGGCGATACCGAAGTACATCACCGGCGACCCGCCGGAGGATTCACCGGCCGTCTGGGCGAGATCGTCCGTCGTCTCGGCGGCAAGCGCCACGGTGGGCGTGGCCTCGACGGTCGGTTCCTCGGCCACCTCCTCGCTGGGCGACGGCGACGGGGAGGGCGACGGGGAGGGCGACGCCGAGGCACGCCCGCCAACCACCCGCGACGACGCGGCGGCCCGGCCCAGCACGGCACCGCGCGCCGTGGTCGCCTCACCGGTCACCACCAGTCGGCCGCCGGGGGCATCCGCGGCGAAGGCGACGCGGTACCGCATCGCCAGACCCTTACCCTTGCAGAGCTCGTCCCGGGCCGGGGCGACCGGCGCGGTGGTGACCAGCCCCGTCGCACCGGAGATCCCGACCGGCACCCAACGGCCTCCCACGTTGGCCTGCACCGCCACCTGGTCGGCTCGTACGTCGGGCAGGCTCAGACCCAGCGCGGTGCGCACCCGCACGCATCCGTCGGTGCGCTTGCGCACCTCGACGGTCACACCCTGGGCGGAACGGCCCGCGGTGAAGCTGCCTGCCGAACGCACCCGCACCCGGTCCTCGTCGGCGTGCGCGGGAGCGCCACCGAGCGCCACCAGGGCACCCAGGAACACGCAGACCGTCGCGAGTCGCGCCGTGTGCCGACGTACCGACATGATCAACCACCGTTCCTCCCCCGACGGGGGAACGCCGGTCAGGCTACTACCGGGGCCTGACCTCGGCTGGCCATCGAGCACCCCGCATGTGCGCCGCACCACGTCGCGACGGGCCGCTCGGCGGTCATGCCGGACGGTCCGGACCCTCCCCGGAGCCGGACCCGCCAGCGCCGCCCTCGCCGCCAGCGCCGCCCTCGCCGCCAGCGCCGCTCGCGCCGTCCTCGCCACCCGTCGCGCCAAGTGCCAGCGCAAAGGCCACACCGAGGGCCACACCGACGCCGATGCCGGCAGCACCATCCAGGGCCGCCACCCCGATCACCATGCCGAGCAGGATGCCCGCCGGCCAGGCCCAGAGCCGCCGGTCACCGTCCTTCTTCTCCGGAGCTGCCATTCCGCGAGCGTATTGCCCCCCGTCGAGGCCCGCAGCGGGTGCCGCGCGGGCCGCTCGGCGCGGCAGAACGACCGCTCACCTCACGATGGGTAGGCTCCACCGCACACAAAGCCACGCAGCGACGTAGTCCGATAGGTTACCGGTTGTGATCGACCGCGAACAGGCAGAACAGCTCGCCGCGGTGTGGGCCCGCCGCGACTCGCTGCGCCTGGGGCACGAGTGCCGACCGACGGTCGTCGAGTTCGACCTCGGGTACGTCATCACCTCCACGGCAGCCACACAGGTCAGGCCACTTGCCGGCGATCTGCCCACGACCGTGGTCGACAAGCGGACCGGTGAGGTGAGCACCTGGCCGCGGGTCTCGCCCGACGTGGTGGCGCGGCTCTACCGTCGCAGCCGGGCCACCCGCCCATCGGCCCCGCGTACCGTGGATCCGGCCGGTCAGCTGCTACGCGAGATCCGCCGGTTGCCCGCACCGACCACCACCGCACGTCTCACCGTCGAGGGGCGGATCTTCACCGCCCAGGGCGCCAAGGGTGACGTGGAACTCAACCACCACCCGCTGATCCGCGCGTACCTCGACCGGCAGCCCGCCGGCCACCTGGTACGCGGCGGTTCCCGGCACGCGGAGTTCGTCGTGGTCTCCGACGTCCTGCACGAGTACGACCACCGCCGCACTGCCGAAGGCATCACCGCCATGAGCATGGGCGACGCGAAGGAGCTGCTGACGTCCGCCCGCATCGAGGTGTTTCAGGTCCGGGCGCCGGGCGATCCGCACGGCGGGCCAGCCGAACGACCCTGCGACTCCTGTCTGAACATGCTTGTCGAGTTCAGCGTTCTGCCCCCTGCTGAACGAGCCCACACCGAGCCCTGGCTTCCACAACCGGCTGCCGACCCGGCACCCGGCCGGTTTCCTGCAGAGGTGGCGCGGGCGCTGGTCGCCGCCGGTTGGCGGCCCGACGCCGACGCAGCGACCTCGGCAGGTCACCCGGTCGTCAGCAGCGGCAGGGCGCACGGGCACGCTGCCCTCAACGCCCTACCCCGACTGTTCAGCCGGCGGCGCGGCCCCGGTGAGCAGGTGTGGATCTCCCGCTTCGACATTCACCCCCGTGGGGTCGCCCAATCCGCCGAATCGCTGCATGACTTCGCGGCGGTGATCGGCACCCGGCTGATCCCGATCGGCACCGAGAGCCGGCACAGCATGATCGCAGCTGACGAACGGGGTCGGATATTCGCGCTGGACCAGGCCGGTGAGTGGTTCCTCGGGGCCGACTTCGACGCCGCGCTCATCACCCTGCTGCTCGGCCGCGCCCCGGCCCGGGTACGCGACGACGGCGGTTGGTGACACCGCCGATCGTCGCGCCGTCGCGCCGGGCGGCGTGCGTGACGGCCGCGACGTCTGGCGACAGTGGACCTGCGGCTCAGCCCAGCACCTCGACGATGTTGTTGCGTACCAGGTTCTTGCCTGGCTCCCGGACCTGCTCCATCGCGGCGGAGTTCAGCAGCACACAGCTGCCGGAAGGGCCGGTGACGGTGACCGTGGTCGCCCTGTTGTTGTCCAGGTTGGTCACCCGCAGCCGGGTACCGACCGGGAAGCGGTCACTCGTCGCGGCCGGTCCTGCGTCCTCCTCGAAGAAGGTGATCGCGCCCTGGCAGGCCGATCCGGCGACCGGGCGGGCCGCCGGCGGTGAGGCCGACCCCGGCCGGTCACCGATCACGCCCGGCTGTCCCGCGCCCGGCTGCGCGGCGGCACCGATACGCTCGACCACGTTGTTCCGGATCACGTTCTTGCCGGGCTCACGGACGAGTTCCATCGCGGTGGCGTTGAGCAGCACGCAACTGCCCGACGGACCGACCACGGTCACCTCCGCCGATTTGTCGTTGTCGAGGTTCGTCACCCGCAGCCGGGTACCGACCGGGAACTGGTTGCTGGTGGCGGCCGGTGCGCCCGCCTCGGCCGAGAACGTGATCGATCCCGCGCAGACGCTCTGCCGGCTCGGTGCGCTGTCAGCGAACCCCAGACCGGTGCCCACCGCCACCGTCGCCGCGGCGACCACCGCCACCCCCGCCGCCAGCACGTGCTTCCGCTGCAGCTTCACCTGTTTCTCCCGTCCTCACATCCTTGTGTTCGCGGGCTGGTACGGCGTGGGAGCGCTTTCCAGTTCATCGCCGTGACACTTATCGAAACAATGCTTCGAGTTAGCCGGTGAAGGCATCGGTCATACCGGCCCGTAACGGGTGTGTGGCGCACCGGTCAGCAACGCCCAGTAGCGATCTCCGTACGACCAGTGCCACCACTCGGTGGGGTAGTTCACCAGGCCGGCCCCACGCAGGGCGGCAACCATGATCTGCCGGTGCCGGCGAGCGTCGGGGCCTATCGACGACGCGGCGGTGAAGCAGGCGTTGTCGCTCGCCTCCGGGGTGGCGTCCACAGCGGTGCCCATGTCCAGCTCGACGCCGTCCGCTGTGCACAACGTCAGGTCCACCGCGCCTCCTGTGCTGTGCGGCGCCACCTCCACCGGGGAGACGAACTTGGTGGTCTCCCGGTACAGCCGCTCCGGCGACCAGTCCGGGTGGGCCCGCCGCAGTTCCTCCTGGTAGCCGGTGAAGATGTCAAGCTGTGCCTGGTAGGGCCGGTACCCCTCGACGATCAGCAGGCGCAACCCGTCGGGCAGTGCGCGCTGCGCCGTCAGCAACCGGTCCACCACCGGCTGACGCAACCGGGCGTACGCGCCGGCCGGATCGGCCGCCCGAGAATCCAGCCGCAGCTCGGGGAGATCGCGCAGGTCGACGAGCGGCTCACCGTCGTCGACGCCGGGTACCGCCGCGACCCGCGGATCGCAGAGCAGGATCATCGCTCGTCTCCCCCGCGGGGCCGCTCGGCGTGCCGGGCGAAGGCCAGCGCGACGAGACGGTCCAGGATCTCCCGGTAGCCGACGCCGGCCGCCGCCCACACCTTCGGGTACATCGAGTGGGCGGTGAAGCCCGGCATCGTGTTCAACTCGTTGACGTACAACTCGCCCGCGGCCTCGTCGTAGAGGAAGTCGACCCGGGCCAGGCCCCAGCCACCGATCGCGGCGAACGCCCGCACCGACAGCTCCCTGATCCGCTCGCTCACCTCCCGCGACAGCGGAGCCGGGACGACCATCGGATCGGTGTCGCCGAAGTACTTCTGGCGGTAGTCGAACCAGCCACCGCTGACCCGTACCTCGCCGACCGCTGAAGCGTCCGGACGGGCACCGCCGAGCACCCCGCACTCCAGTTCCCGGCCGCTGACTCCCTGCTCCACCACGACCACCGTGTCGTGTCGCAGCGCCTCCTCGATCGCCGCCGCCAGATCGTCGCCCTCGGCCACCCGGGAGATGCCGATCGAGGAGCCCATCCGGGCCGGCTTGACGAACAGCGGGCGACGCAGCCCCAGCACCAGCTTCTCCGGATCCTCAATGGTCCGGTACGTGGTCGCGTCGAAGGAGACGTGCGGGGTGATCGGCACCCCCTCGGCCCGCAACGCCCGCTTCATCGCCACCTTGTCCATCCCGACGGCGGAGGCGAGGATGCCGCACCCGACGTACGGCACGCCCAGGGATTCGAGCACCCCCTGCACCACCCCGTCCTCACCGAACGGGCCGTGCAGCACCGGGAAGACCACGTCCAACTCGGCGTGCACCGCGCCGGGCGCGTCCATCGCGGTCACCACCGCCGTACCGGCACGCGGCCCGGCCCGCAGCTCCACGGCCGGCCCGATCACCGTCAGCCGGTCGTCGATGGCCCGCTCCGATGTGGTGCCGGCCAGAAATCCGGACAGCGCCGCGTCCGGGACGAGCCGCAGCCCACCGGCGCGAGTGACCCCGATGGCGACGATGCGGTAGCCGCCGCCGGCCAGCGCCCGGGCCACACCGAGCGCGGAGGCGCAGGACACGTCGTGTTCCGCCGACGGACCACCGAACAGAATTCCAATGCGTACGGGCGCACTCATGCCACTGCCACCTCTTCCTTGAGTCGGGCGGCTGCCGCCAGTCGGGCGACCAGGTCCGCCTCCACGTTTCCGCCGGTCAGCACCACGCCGACCGTGCGCCGCCGCGCCCCGTCGTTGCCCAGCGCGCCAGCGGCGGCGAGCCGTAGCGCACCGGCCAGACCGGCCGCCCCCGACGGCTCGGCCAGCATCTTCAGCTCCAGCAGGAGCAGCCGGAACGCCTCGGCGATCTCGTCGTCGTCCACCCGGACCACGCCGCGCAGCCGGGTGCGCAGGATGGCGAAGGGCAGCTCACCGACACAGGTCGGGCGCAGTCCGTCGGCGATCGTCGGTGCCGGTGTGACCGGAACGGGCCGACCGGCCGCCAGGCTGCGAGCCAGCGAGTCGCAGCCATGCGGCTCCACCCCGTACACCTCGATCGGCCGACCGGCCGCGGCCAGGCAGGCACCGGCGGCACCGCCACCGCCACCGACCGGCACCACGAGGGCGTCGAGCGGGGTGCCGGCCCGTTCGGCCTCCTCGATCAGTTCGAGGCTGGCACTGCCCTGGCCGGCGATGACGTCCGGATGGTCGTACGCGTCGACGATCGGGTGGCCGGTCTCGTCACGCACCCGGCGGGCCACGGCCAGCCGCTCCTCGACCGTCGTACCGGCGAGCACCACCCGCGCTCCTGCCGCGCGGGCCCGAGCCACCTTCGTCGCTGCCGCGTCGACCGGAAGCACCACCGTGGCGGCCAGTTCGAACCGCCGAGCCGCGAGCGCCACCGCCACCGCGTGGTTACCGGTGCTCTGGGCGACCACCCCACCGTGCCCGGCCGCTGCCAGCCGGCTCACCGCGTAAAGCCCGCCGCGCATCTTGTACGAGCCACCGGCCTGAAGGTTCTCCGCCTTCAGCAGCACCCGGGCACCGGCCAACCGGTCGATGGCCGGTGCCCGCAGCACCGGGGTACGCAACACCCGGCCGGCCAGCCACCGGGCTGCCTCCGGCACGTCGATCGGAACCGGACCGGCTCCGGACGGATCAGTGTGTGACATGTCCTCTCCTTCAAATCGATCAGTGGGATGCCGTTTGTGCGAGCGGTTCTGCCGCCGACGGCGCGGACGGTCGGGAGGTCGGCCGCCGGGTGGCGTTGCCCCGGACCGGCAGGTCGAACAGCCACGACGCCCGGACCGCCAGCAACAGCCGGTGCAGGCCGAGGCTGATCGCCAGCACGGCGACGGTGAGCGAGAACGGGAAGCCGAGGGCCAACGCGAACCGGACAGGTTCGTCCAGACCAGCGATCGGCTCGGCGATCAGTCGATGCAGCAGCGCCAGCACCGGCATGTGGAGCACATAGATCGGCAGCGTCTGTCGGCCGAGGGCGGCGAGTGGCTCGCCCACCACCGGCCGTCGGGCCAGCCGGACCGCCACGGCGATGCCGAACAGCACCGCGAGGACGGAGACCAGCGGCGCCACGCCGGGCAGCCGAGCGGTGCCGGTCGCCGCCACGGCAGCCAGCGCGACGGCGTACGCCGCTCCGGCCAGCAGCAATCGTCGGCCGGTGACGGCGTCGGCGAACCGAAGGACGTGCCCGCGCAGGTGCAGCCCGGCCAGGAAGAACACCAGGTTCTGGTACAGACCGCCCCGGTTGCCGGGGGTGTCGAGCAGCCCCGCCGCGGCTACGGCGCTCAGCGTGCCGGCGGCGACCAGCAGCACCGCCGGATGGCACCGTCGCAGTGCCTTCGCCAGTACGAAGTACAGCGCCAGCGCGTACAGGTACCAGAGGTTGGACGGGGTGACCGTCAGCTGTGCCAACAGGCCACCGAGGTCGCTCGCCCGGTCGGTCGGGAAGTCCGGGGCGAGAGCCAGAACGGCAGTGTGGATCATCAGCCAGACGCCGTACAGGTAGAGGAAGCGGGCGGCCCGAGGCCGGGCGACCGACCGCCAGGGCCGCTGCACGGCGGTCGCCGCGAGCATGCCGGAGATGGTGAAGAACAGCGGCATCCGCATGGGTAGCAGCAGTTCGCCGAAGGTCCCCCAGGCACCCAGGACCGGCACGTCCAGCCGCCAGTCGATCTGGAGATAGTCCTTGACGATCACGTGCCAGAGCAGGACCAGCAGGATGCAGCCGCCCTTGGCGACATCCACCCAGGTCAACCTGGTGCCGGCTGAGACCGGCCCGGTGCCGGCACCGCCGGGGACGGGCCGGCCGACGGCCGACTCGACCACGGCGTGTTCGCGGGTGGTCATGGGTCTCTCCTCTCCGTCTCTGTCAGGCCGCCAGGCGACTGGCACGCCGCTGCTGTCCGCTGGCCCGCGGCTCAGGTCTCCGGCCCGCCCAGCGAGGTCGCGCGCACGCCGGGCAGGTCGCCGGCACGCAGGCCGGGTCGGTTCCCGGGCACGGCGGAAGCGCTCGTCTTCCGGGCCTGCCGACGCCGTTTCGCGGGCACGCTGAGGGTCGGGTCGCCGCGGATGCGGCCCCGTACGTCGGGTGGTGGCTCGGCTGCCGGCTGGGCGGCCGGGTCAGGGTGCGGTGGGTAGTTGGACGTCCACCCGCAGCCCGCCGTACTCGGCCGGGCGGGCGGCGATCAGGCCGTCGTGGGCCTGCGTGATCGAGCGAGCGATGGCCAGGCCGAGGCCGGCGCCACCGCTGTGATTCGTCCGGTCCCGGGCCAGGCGCCGGAACGGTTCGAAGAGACCGGCGACCGCCTCGGCCGGCACCACCTGGCCCGTGTTGACCACCGTCAGGGCCGGGTTGCGACCGACCGCGACGGTGAGGGTGCCGCCCGGCCGGTTGTACTTGATCGCGTTTTCCACGAGGTTCGTCACCAGGCGCTCCAGCAGCACCCGCTCGCCCATCACCCTCCGAGGTTCCAGATGGCTCTGCACCGTCAACCCGGCCTCGGTGATCCGGTCCTGGTGCGCGGCCAGGACCCCGGTGACGATCTCGTCGAGCCGCTGGGGGGTACGGGATCGCAGCCCCTGGTCGCTCTCACTTAGCGCGAGCAGCCCCTCGATCAGCCGCTCGTTGCGTTCGTTGGTCTCCAGCAACTGCCCGGTCAGCAGTTCCAGCTGTTCACCGGTCAGCGAGCGGGCCATGCCGACCTCGATCAACGTCCGCTGCACCGCCAACGGCGTACGCAGCTCGTGGGAGGCGTTCGCGGCGAACCGCCGCTGCCCCTCGTAGCCGGCGGCGATGCGCTCCATCATCTCGTCGATGGACCGGGCCAGCCGGGCAAGTTCGTCGCTGCCGCGCGGCCGGAGCCGGTGACCGAGATTCTGCGGCCCGACCTGCGCGATCGGCCCGGCCAGATCCCGCACCGGCCGCAGGCACCACAGCGCGGCAGCCCAGATCCCGGCGACCGAGAGCACGAGGAGCACCAGCCCGGTGAGCGGGACGGCCAGGCCGGCGAGGTCCCGCGCCGGCTGGCACACCAGACCCACGCCGGGCAGCCCGGTGTGGCAGAGCCTGCTGACACTCACCCACAACTCGCCGAGCACCGACGTCGTCAGGCCGGGCAGGGCGTACCCGACGAGCAGGGCGAGCACGCCGACCAGCACGACCCGCCAGCGCGGCGTCACTCGGCACCACCGATCCGGTACCCGGCCCGGGGCACCGTGTGAATGACCTGCGGCTCACCGAGCTTCTTCCGCAACGTCATCACGGTGACCCGGACCACGTTTGTGAACGGGTCGGCGAACTCGTCCCACGCCTGTTCCAGCAGTTCCTCGGCGCTGACCACCCGACCCTCGGCGCGGAGCAGCACGTGCAGCACGGCGAACTCCTTCGGGCTCAGGCTGACCGGCCGACCGCTGCGGGTGACGGTGTGCCGGGCCACGTCCAGGACGACGTCATGCGCCTCCAGCACCGGCGGGACGGCCGGGGCGGAGCGCCGACCCAACGCCTGCACCCGGGCGACCAGTTCGGCGAAGGCGAACGGCTTGGTCAGGTAGTCGTCGGCGCCCAGCCCCAGGCCCTCCACCCGGTCCCTGATACCGGCGGCAGCGGTGAGCAGCAGCACCCGCGTACCGGAGCCGGACGCCGCCAGGCTGCGGCACACCTCATCGCCGGTATGTCCCGGCATGTCCCGGTCCAGCACCGCGACGTCGTACCGGTTCACCCCGACCCGCTCCAACGCTCCGTCACCGTCGTAGCAGACGTCCACCGCCATCGAGAGGCGACGCAGCCCCTCCGCAACGGTGTCCGCCAACAACCGCTCGTCGTCCGCCACCAGCACCCGCACGCTTCCGCTCCCCGTGGTCCTCGCTGTCGGGCCTACGTTCTCAGGCAGGAGTTAAGGGTTCTGTAAGTGCCCGCCGCAGCAATACTCCACGTAACCGCGCCAACTCCCGACCTTCGAGAGTGACCTGCATCACCGAGAGGGTGCGCCTCGCCCGGCACCGCGCCCATCGCCCTTTCGACGAGGAGCGCTGCCGTCGTACCTGCGGCGCGGCAATGATTCCCTCATGAAGCCGTAGAATTCAGCTATGGCTATCGAGCGGATCACCGTCGACCCGGGGCGCATGGGGGGTCTTCCCTGCATTCGAGGCACGCGGGTCACAGCGACCGCTGTGCTTGGTCAACTCGCCGCCGGACGCACGATCGATGAGGTGCTCGACGATTATCCGTACCTCGATCGGGAGGACGTGTTGGCCGCCCTGGAGTTCGCCGCAGCCGCCGTCGCCGAGCGCGAGCTGCCGATCCGGCCAGCAGCCGCGTGAAGTTCCTGTTCGACGCGAACCTCTCACCACGGATCGCCGTTCGCCTCGCGGAGGTCGGCTACGACGCTTCTCACGTCGTTGACCACGGGCTGCTGGCGGCCTCAGACGAGAAGATCGCCGCCTTCTCAGTCAACGGTGGTTACGTGATCGTGTCGGCCGACACCGACTTCACGACGATGCTCGCGCTCAGCGGTCACACCGCTCCGTCGCTGGTGCTCATGCGGTCGATCGACAAGCAGACTCCGGCGGACCAGGCCGCACTGCTGATCGCGAACCTGCCGACGGTAGTTGACGAGCTACAGGCCGGTGCCGTTGTCACCTTTGCGCGCGGACATCTCCGGGTACGGCGGCTTCCCCTACGCCCGAAGCACTGACGACGCCGTCGCCGGTGATCCGGGTTCATGGGACTGGTGGCCGCTGTCCGCCGGCCCTCGCCGGTCGCGCCAACGAGGTGGCCAGCACCAGTAGCAGCGCGACTCCGAACATGGCCGTGCCGATGACGTTGACCTGCGGTGGGATGCCCCGCTGGGCGGCACCCCAGACATACATCGGGAACGTGACGGTGGTGCCCGAGTTGAAGTTCGTGACGATGAAGTCGTCGAAGCTGAGCGAGAACGCCAGCAGGGCGGCGGCCCCGATGCCGGGTAGCACCAGCGGCAGGGTGATCCGCCGGAACGTCTGCCACTCACCGGCGTACAGATCCATCGCGGCCTCCTCCAACCGCCTGTCCATCCCGGTCAGCCGCGCCTTGACGGTCACCACCACGAACGACACGCAGAACATGACGTGGGCGACGACGATGGTCCAGAAGCCGAGCGGCACCCCGCCGGAGACGAAGAGGGCGAGCAGCGAGGTGCCCATCACCAGCTCCGGCGTGGCCATCGGCAGGAAGATCAGCACGTTGAGCCCGGACCGACCCCGGAACCGGTGCCGGGCCAGGGCGAAGGCCATCAGCGTCCCGAGCACGGTCGCCGCCACGGTGGCGAGGAACCCGATCTGTACGCTGCGCAGCACCGCGTCGCACATCTCCGAACTGGCGCACGGGTCACGCCAGTTGTCGAGGGTGAACTCGTTGAAGTCGTACGACAGCCGGTTGGACGGGCGGTTGAACGACAGCGCGGCGACCACGGCGATCGGCAGAACCAGGTAGCCGAGCACCAGCAGCGCCACGCCCAGCACCCAGTGCTCGGCGAACCAACGGGAGATCCTCACAGGATTTCCTCCGTGCCGGTACGGCGCAGGTAGCCGAAGACCACTGCGAGGATCGCCGACATCAGCAGGAACGACAGCGTCGCACCCTGCGGGTAGTCGAGACGGACCAGGAAAGCGGAGTCGATGACATTGCCGATCATGTACTCGTTCGGGGTGCCGAGCAGTTCGGCGTTGATGTAGTCGCCGGTCGCCGGGATGAAGAAGAGCAGGGTGCCGGCGATCAGCCCGGGCATCGACAGCGGCAGGGTGACCCGGCGGAACGTCGTCAGCGGGCTCGCGTACAGGTCGCTGGACGCCTCCAGCAGCCGACGGTCGAGCCGTTCCAGGCTCGCGTACAGCGGCAGCACCAGGAACGGCAGGAAGTTGTACGTCAGGCCGAGCACCACCGCGACCGGGGTGGCCAGCAGTCGACCGTCCGGACCGAGCAGGTGCACGTCGCGCAGCAGCCCGACCAGCGCGCCGTTGTCCGACAGGATCGTCTTCCAGGCCAACGTACGCACCAGGAAGCTGGTGAACATCGGCGCGATCACGCAGACCAGCAGTAGGTTCTTCCACCGGCCGGCCTTCTGCGCGATCGCGTACGCCAGCGGGTAGCCCATCAGCAGCGCCAGCACCAACGCGATGCCGGCGTACAGAAAGGACCGTCCGAACTGCGGCCAGTACGCCTGCAACGCCGTCGGATAGTTACCAAACGCCCAGGTCAGCGCGTACCCGGTGGAGAGCGAGCCGGTGGGGTCGTAGAGGCTGGCCGCGGCGAGCTGCACCAACGGCACGACGAAGAAGAGGAACAGCCAGGCGGCACCCGGCAGCAACAGCAGGTACGGCAGGAGCCGGTACCGCCCCGATCGGGCAGCCGGGGGTGATGCTGGCCGCCCGGCCTCGCTTCGCGGGCTCACGGGGACGCGCCGACCGGCTCGTTCCGGACCGGCATGGTGCCGTCCGCCTCGTCGGCGCGGCGGCCGAGCAGAAAGGCGTGCTGCGGATGCCAGTACGCCACGGCCCGCTCGCCGACCGCGAAGCGCTGCTGGGCACCACTGTTGGCGACGAAGACGCTCAGCTCGGTCCCCCAGCCGGTACGCAGCAGGTACTGGGTGCTCACCCCGAGGTAGGAGGCGTCGATGATCGTTCCTTCGAGGTACTGGTTGCCGGCGGGCACCTGCACGGCCGCCCCGGCCAGATGCAGCTTCTCGGGACGTACGCCCAGAAAGACCGGGCCCTGGTCGGTGCGGGACCGCGCCGACGGCACGGAGAACCGCGTGCCGTGCGCGGTGACCAGCAGGTCGTCCCCGCTGCCGCCGGATACGTCACCGGCGATCAGGTTCGACTGGCCGAGGAAGTCGGCCACGAAGGCGGTCGCCGGGAACTCGTAGATCTCGGCCGGCGCGCCGAGTTGCTCGATCCGGCCGGCGTTCATCACCGCGACCGTGTCCGCCATGGTCATGGCTTCCTCCTGGTCGTGGGTGACGTGCACGAAGGTAATGCCCACCTCGGTCTGGATCCGCTTGAGTTCGATCTGCATCTGGCGTCGCAGCTTGACGTCGAGCGCACCGAGCGGCTCGTCGAGCAGCAGCACCTGCGGGTGGTTGATCAGTGCCCGGGCCAACGCGACGCGCTGCTGCTGGCCGCCGGAGAGTTGGGCGGGGCGGTGCCGTTCGTACCCGTCGAGCTGCACCAGGGTCAGCATCTGCCGCACCGGGCCGGCGACCGAGCGGATGCCGCGCCGCCGCAGCCCGAAGGCGACGTTCTCGAAGACGTCCAGGTGCGGGAAGAGCGCGTAGCTCTGGAACACCGTGTTGACAGGTCGTTTGTACGGCCGCAACCGGGAGACGTCGCGGTCACCGAGCAGGACCTGCCCGCTGGTCGGCTCCTCCAGGCCGGCGACCATCCGCAGCGTGGTGGTCTTGCCGCAGCCCGACGCACCGAGCAGAGCGAAGAATGAGCCCTGCGGAACGGTCATACTGAGGTCGTCGACCGCGGTGAAGGTGCCGAAGGTCTTGGTGAGGTTGGCCAGCGTCAGGTCGCCGGCCGGAGTCTCCCGCGCCATCTCACGCCCCGATGACCTGCTGGAACTTGCTCTCGTACTCGCGTTCCTGCTGCTCGTCGAGCGCCATGAAGACCCGGGACCTGGCGAGCATGGTCTCGTCCGGGAAGATCAGCGGGTTCGCGGCCAGCTCCGGATCGATCTTCTCCATCTCCGCCTGCGCCCCCTGCACCGGGCAGATGTAGTTGACGTACGCGGCGAGCTGAGCGGCGACCGCCGGGTCGTAGTAGTAGTTGATCAGCTCTTCGGCGTTGGCCTTGTGGCTGGCCTGGTTCGGCACCAGCATGTTGTCCGACCAGAGCAGCACCCCGGAATCCGGTGCCACGAACCTGATTCGTTCGTCTTCGAAGCCGAGTTGGATGATGTCGCCGGACCAGCCGACGCACGCCGCGATGTCGCCCCTGGCCAGATCCGGGGCGTAGTCGTTGCCGGTGAAACGGCGGATCTGCCCGGAATCGACGGCCCGCTTGAGCTTGTTGAGCGCGTCGTCGAACTGGGCGGCGGTGAAGTCCGCCGGATCGTGGCCGTTGGACATCAGCAGCAGACCCATGGTGTCCCGCATCTCGCTGAGCGCGGTCACCTTGCCCTTGAGGTCGGGACGGGTGAGCAGTTCGTCGACGGTACGGATCTCCCCGGTGACCCGGCCGTTGTAGGCCAGTCCGGCGAGGCCGGACTGCCACGGGACGGCGAACTGGTTCTCGGCGTCGAAGGGGCGGTTCCGCAGCGACGGCAGCAGGTTGGCCTCGACGTTCGGCAGCTTCGACCGGTCGAGCTTCTGGATCCAGCCGAGCCGGATCATCCGGGCGGCCATCCAGTCGGTGAGCACCATGATGTCCCGCCCGGTGCTCTGGCAGGCGGCGAGCTGGTTCTGCACCTTGCCGAAGAACTCGTTGTTGTCGTTGATGTCCTCGGTATAGGTCACCTGGATGCCGGTCCTGCTGACGAACCCGTCCAGACTGGGACGCTTCGACTCGTCGTCTTCGTCGACGTCCATGTACTGCGGCCAGTTGGAGAAAGCCAGCGTCTTCTCCGTGCCGGACAGATCCTCGCTGACGCATCCCTCCTCGGTCTGCTGCGCGGCGGGGGTGCCGCAGCCGGTCAGAGTGCCGCCGGCCGTGAGCAGCGCAGCCGAGCCGAGGGTGCCGGTGAGCAGGCCACGCCGGGTGAAGGGCCGGTGGGCACTACGCATGTGACCGTTCCTATCGATGATCGTCGGCGAGGCCGGGGGGTGGGCGTGCCGGCTGAGGTGTGAAAGTCAGCGGCGATGGACGAATGATCCTGACATGAGGCGCGGGTGCCAGCCACGCCCCGGGGCATCGCCTGACTCGCCCTGGCCCGCCACCGGCTGCCTGCTCCCCCAGGCCGCTTGCTCCACCCAGGCCGCTTCACCCACCAGGCCGCTCGACCACCAGGCCGCTTGATCACCCAGGCCGCCTGACCCGCTCAGGCCGCTTGATCCACTCGACATGCCGCATCCCGCGCCAACCAGGTCGCCTAAGACCGCAAGATGCCGCAACTCGGGACGACCGACAACCGGGCGACCCAGCCGGGCGACCCAGCCGGGCGACGCAGCCGGGGACCGCCTGGCCCACTCGGGCCGCTTGATCACCCAGGCCGCCTGACCCGCTCAGGCGCTTGATCCACTCGACATGCCGCATCCCGCGCCATCCAGGTCGCGTAAGACCGCAAGATGCCGCAACTCGGGACGACCGAGCCGGACGACCGAGCAGGGCGAGGCACAGGGCGACCGAGCAGGGGGCTGCCGGTAGGCCGAACAGAGTGGTTGGTCAGACCGTACTGCGGACGGTGGTGGTGACGAAGGCGCGCCAGGCGGTCGGGGTGAAGGCCAGGGTGCCGCCGTTCCGATCCTTGCTGTCGCGCACCAGGACCCGGCCGGGCAGATTGTCGGCCACCTCGACACAGTCGCCGCCGTTGTTGCTGCTGCGGGTGGCGGTGCGCCAGCGGGCGTCGGTCAACTCCATGTCGTCGCCACTTCCCTGATCAGCTCGATGGACCGTCGGCGGGGCAGCGCCTCACCGGTGACGCTCTCCCACCTCGCGCCCAGGCTAGCAAGATCAGCACTGTCGGTCACCACCTGACCGCGCAGTTGATTGTCCAGATAGGCCGCCTCGGCGCCGTCGGGCATTCGAGCCAGCACGAACGGCCCGGCCAGGCCGGTGTGCCACGGGTTCTCCGCCGGAATCACCCGGACCTGCACGTGCTCCCGCTCGCCCAGCGTGGCCAGGCGGGCCAACTGCTCCGCCATCACGCTCGGATCGTGGCCGACCGGCCGCCGCAGCACCACCTCGTCGATCACCGCGACGAACTGGAGCGGGGTTTCCCGCTCCAGCACCCGCTGCCGAGCCAGCCGCGCCGCCACGATCTCGTCGACCTCCGTCGGCGGCAGCAGGCCGCCGGTGGCCAGCACCGCCCGGGCGTACGCCTCGGTCTGGAGCAGCCCCGGCACGAGCAGTGGCTGGTACGACCGGATGGACCCGGCGTCCTGCTCCAGTTCCGCCCACGCCCGGAACCAGGGCAGGTCCCGTCGGCGGAACGGTTCCGGCCAGAGTTCGGCGGCCTTGCGCCCGAGGAGGTTGGCGACGGCGATCCGGGTCCGTGGATGCGGGATCCGCCCGTCCGCCATCCAGCGAGCCGCCGTCTTCGGGTCGACGCCCACCTTCCCGGCCAGGGACTCGGCAGTCTCGCCCTTGTCCGCCATCGCCACCCGCAACGCCTCGTTGCCCACTGCCCCGTTGCCCATCGCAGCCTCCCGACTCGCCTCACACTCCGGCGCACGCTAGTCACCGCAAGTGGCGATGTCCGCCGGCTGTCGGCGTGTTGCGGCCAGGACTGTTTCGCGCATCCGAAATGCGCCCCCAATGCCCCCGAGATGCCCCACCGACCCCACCCGTCCCCGCGATCAAGAAGTTTTGGTCGCCTCAGGGCTCGGAATGCGACCAAAACTTCTTGATCAACGCCAGCCTGCCAGCCGGCCACGCCAGCCGGCTGGGCCGGGTGGGTGGGGTGGGGTGGGTGGGTTAGTGGGTGGGGGGGATTACGCGGAGGTGGCCGCGGCGGGAGGTGGGGGAGCCAGCGGAGGGTGCGGGCGGGTGGTTCTGGTCGTCCTGGGGCGGGCGGGGGGCAGGGCGGGCGGCCTCGCGGACCGCCTCGGCCAACGCCACCAGGTCGTCCGTGGTGGGCGGCGGCGGCTCGAACTCGCCCTCGTGCCGGACCACCTCCCATCCGCGCGGAGCGGTCAGGCTGCGGGCGTGCGGCTCACAGAGGTCGTACGTGTGCGGCTCGGCGAAGGCGGCCAGCGGGCCCACCACGGCGGTCGACTCGTTGTAGACATAGGTCAGCGTGGCGACCGCTTGCCGGGGGCAGCCGTTGCGGGAGCAGCGCCGTGGTGACCTCACCGGCGCAGGGTATCTCCATTACCGGCTCCGGCGCACCGCTTCGCGTTACGACACGCCCGTCTTGGTGATCACATTTGTCGTCCGTGGCCGCAACGCGCCACGTGTTCGGCGCTGACGCGGCCAGCAGCGGGCTGGAAGCTACTCTTTGGCTCATGACGAGCCCGGAGAACCGCCGCCCCGGTACCGGTCGGCGGGCGCACCGCGACCGGCACGGCCGCGGTCTGCGTGGGCGGCTGGTGCCGGCCACCGTGCCGCTGGCACGGACCAAGGCGGAGATCTTCGATGATCTGGTGCTGGACACCGTCGAGACGCTGGAGCGTCGGTTCGCCAAGGAACTGGCCGGGGTGGAGTTCGCCGTCGAGGACGTCCCGCCCGACCTGAACGTCTACGACTCCGATGTGCTGGAGGATGGCGAGGTGCCGCTGGCCCGGCTGTTGCCCGGGCGACCCGGCCGCCAGGAGGTCCCGCCGCGGATCGTGCTGTACCGGCGACCGCTGGAGTTCCGGGCGATGGACCGGGAGGATCTCGCCGACCTGGTCCACGACGTCATCATCGAACAGGTGGCGAACCTGCTCGGCGTCGACCCGGACGAGTTGGCCTGATCGCGGCCGGAGCCCCCGCCGACCTTATCCAGCGCCGGCAGGGCAGCCGCGCCGGGTGGGACGGCCCCCAACCGTCCCGCCCCACGTCGACCTAGGCCGCCCGGCGCTTGAGCTTGCGCCGCTCCCTTTCGGAGAGCCCACCCCAGATCCCGAACCGCTCGTCGTGGCCGAGAGCGTATTCGAGGCACTCCGTCTTGACCTCGCACCGCGAGCAGATGCGCTTCGCCTCGCGGGTCGAGCCGCCCTTCTCGGGGAAGAACGCCTCCGGGTCGGTCTGCGAGCACAGGGCCCGCTCCTGCCACTCCGGCGCGTTTCCGAGCAGGTCGGCCGCCTCGAGCTGGCCGTCCATTCAGTTGCCTCCTTGTCGCGCACCGGCGTCGTCGCCGCTGCAACCCCCCACGCGAAAGGCGTGCTTTTGTCCGTCCGGTCCCGTTATCGTGCGTTCCGTGCGAACAACCCCATTCAAATTACACGCGTGTAATGCGTGCGCCGTCAAGCCAAACTTGATAATGGAGTCACCCTCCCGACACGCGTCCCGGACGGCCGTCCGTACCACCCGGGTCTCGCCCTGCCCTATCGATTCAGACCCCGGCCGAGTAACGCCCTCCCCGGCGAGTTGCCCGAGTTTTCTCCCGTGGCGCACCGAGCGCCGCCGAAGCGATAGGCCTTCGCGTCCACGCCGAGGAGGCCGCCATCAAGATCCGTTGATCTTGACGCGCAAGGTTATCCCGACTTCGCCAACCCTGCCCGCCGAGCGGGTGAACGACGACCGCGTCCCGCCCACAATGTGGACGGGACGCGGTGGGCGGAGGTGCCGGCGGTCAGTCGCTAGACGCGTTCAAGCTGGTCGGTAAGGCGAATTCGGCGACCACGCCGCCGGTCACGGTGACCGATCCGACGGGCGTTTCGCTGTCCCACCAAACGGTATAGACACCCGCCGGGAGGTCCGGGTAGACGGCGCTGTGGAAGGTGCCGTCCCTGACCCGCCGCTCCCGTACGGCGGAGTGCGTACGCGGGTCGCCGTCGCGATCGGCTCGGCTCACTTCAATTTCCCGACCAAGCAGTTGCCGTCCGGTGTAGATGATCAGGGCGCCGGTGTCCCCGCCCAGGTCGAGGACGACCGTCCCGGTACCCGAGGGGCCGTACGTGTGGGCGTGCTCGTGTCCGCTCATCTGCCTCACCTTCGACTCAGGACTCCGTCGACGGGTTGTTGAACCCGTCGTAGGGCGTACCGAGGAACGGGAACTTGCGCAGGAACGGCGCGGTCACGTCCGCCGCGCTGAGCCCCGGCGTCACCGCTCCCGCCGCCTCGTCCGGCTGGAACTTCCGGTCTACCAACGGCACCGTCAGCCCCGCGATTGCGCGCAGCGCAATTGTCACCACGTCGTCGGTCACCCGCCGGCCGTTCGGGAAGCCCGCGAGATCGCCGCCGAGCACACCGAAGCGGTTGGGCCGACGGGCCGGCGGGATCGCCGTGTTCAGCCGGAGCATGTCCGCCTGGACGTCCCCGGTGGTGTTGGTGAAGCCGTCGATCAGGCCCTCCGGGATGCCGGTGAGCAGTATGGCGACCAGGTCAGCGCGGGCCTTCTTCGACCTGTTCAGTTTGTCCAGGTTGGGGAAGACATCGGGGTAGAGCACCGGCAGCAGGGCGGCCAGTTCGGGCCGCTCGACGAACTCGGCGAACCGCTTGTCCTCCGACGGGGGCAGGGTGTTCCACAGGTCCTTCTGCGCCATCGGCACGATGACCTCGTTGAACAACGGGTTGCCCAACCTGGACACCTGCGTGAACGGCCCGGCGTTGGTGTCGGCCGCCACCCGGTCGCCGAGCACTCGCACCTGCCGACGGGAAGCCGAGGTCCACACCCCGATCACCGAGGCGGGTTCCTGCCAGTGGTACCGGTCGGCGCGGCGGCGCAGCCGCTCCACCGGCACCTGCAACGCCAGGCTGTGCACGTTCAACCGGTCGGTGGCGTTGACCGGCTCACCGGCCTCCTTGAAGATCTTCTTACCGGCGACGTGCAACTGCTGGAACGGCCGAAGCGTACCGAGGTCGAAGATCGCGCCCAGGTCCACGAAGAAGCCGTCGGCACGCTGACCGGCGAAGACCCGCTCGCCGGTGGAGAGCTTGAAGGTCGCCTGGCGAACCAGATCCCCGTAGTCCGGTGTGGACAGTGGGCCCACGTTGCACGGCGGGCAGGGCAGCTTGCGGGCCAACCGTTGCTCCCGGCCGCCGACGATCCGGGTCAGGCTGTAGAACTGCCTGCGGTTCCAGTTCTCGCTGTCAAGCGCGTCGATCGGCCCGGTGTTGTAGAGAAAGCTGTTCGGATTGGTGATCTCGGTGGTGAATTCGAAACGGTAGGTGACGTCCGGCTGTCCGTCACCGTCATTGTCGATGTGGATCTCGTACCGCACGTCGTCGCCGAACTCGAAGAAGTTGGGGCCGCCCGAGGGCAACTGCAACGGCACGTAGTTGGCGATCAGCGTCACCGTGTCCGGGCGGTCCGGGGTGACGAACGCGTACAGGTCGGATGAGTCAGCGACCGGATCCTTGGCGATCTCCGGTGCCTCACGATGTGAAGACATGACGAACCCACCTCACTGGGCGAAGAGTCAATCGGGTTGGCCGGCCGGGGGATCGAGGTCCGGGCCGGGAGTGCCGGACCTGCCGGCTGGGTCGGACCGGCGGAACGCTCAGCGCCGACGGCGGGACCGGACGTGCCGCGCAACACGCCCGCATCCGCAGACGGTGACACCGCGCGGGGCGATACCCACGGCGACGGCGGGCGGGGTGGCCGCTGTGGCGGCGCGGGCTCGGGTGTGCACGGGCTCAGCGCCGGGCGGCGGCGCGACGCAGCCGATCCGCCAGGCCACGGTCCCGCACCTCGATGCGGGACTGGCCGACGAAGACGTCCATGGTGCCGGACCGGGCGTCCCGCAGATGCACGACGATCGTCTCGTCGGTGCCGGCCGCCGTCTTGTCGTCGCCGTCACCGGCCAGGGAAAGCCCCGGTACCGCGAGCGCGGCGGCACCGAGGGTGGCACTGGCCGCGGCGGTGATTGTCTGCCGGCGGGTCAGTTTCGGCAAACGCCGCCTTCGCTTCTCAGTGATCATGACCAACCTTTCCGGCGGCGGCGCGCAGGCGCCCGCGGTGACGGACGGGGGTCACGACAAACCGCGCCGGGCCCCCGGGAGGGGTGCCGGCGGCGGTCCTCGCCGTGCCGCCGCCGGCATCGACAGGTACGTCCGGCGGCGGGCGAAGGTTCGACGCTAGGCCGCGATGTGACCGTACGCAGTCGTACGCCTACGCGCCGGCCGGCCGGCGGTCGCCGCGATGGCCCGCAACTGCTCCTCGGTACGCGCCGACCCGTTGCCGGACCCGGCCATCCGCGAGATGGTCTCCTCCATCAGCGTGCCGCCCAGGTCGTTGCAGCCGCTGCGCAGCAGCTCCGCGGTGCCGGCGTCGCCCAGCTTCACCCAGGAGCACTGGATGTTGTCGATCCGGCCGTGCAACAGCACCCGCGCCATCGCGTGCACCACCCGGTTCTCCCGCCACGTCGGACCGGGTCGGGCGATGCCGGCGAGGTAGATCGGGGCGTTCGTGTGCACGAACGGCAGCGCCACGAACTCGGTGAACCCGCCGGTGCGGTCCTGCACCCCGGCAAGCACCCGGAAGTGCGCCAGCCAGTGCGCGGGATGGTCGACGTGGCCGTACATCATCGTGGAGCTGGATCGGATGCCCAGCTCGTGGGCCGTGCTGACCACCTCCACCCAGGCGGCGGTCGGCAACTTGCCCTTGGTGAGCACCCAGCGCACCTCGTCGTCGAGGATCTCCGCCGCGGTGCCCGGGATGGTGTCAAGTCCCGCCTCGCGCAGCCCGGCCAACCACTCCCGCACCGACACACCGGCCTTGGCGGCGGCGGTGACGATCTCCATCGGCGAGAAGGCGTGCACGTGCATCTGCGGCACCCGGGCCTTGATCGCCCGGACCAGGTCGGCGTAGATCGTCACCGGCAGCTTCGGGTCGATGCCGCCCTGGAGGCAGACCTCGCCGGCTCCGGCCGCCCACGCCTCCTGCGCCCGGTCCGCGACCTGCTCCACCGAGAGCCGGTACGCGTCGGCGTCCCGTTCCCGCTGCGCGAAGGCACAGAACCGGCAGCCCACATAGCAGACGTTGGAGAAGTTGATGTTGCGGTTGACCACGTAGGTCACGTCGTCACCCACGGCGGAGCGGCGCAGCTCGTCGGCGATGCGGCACAACTCGTCCAGGGCCGGACCGTCCGCGCCGAACAGCGCCAGCGCGGCCTCGGCGTGCCGGGGCTCCAGCAGCGCCGCCGGATCCTCGGCGGCCAACCGCAACCCGGTCCGCAGGTCGGCGTCGCCCGAGCCGGCGGTGGCCTGCCGGCCGGCCCCGGCACGGTGCACCGCCTCGGGTGCCGGGCCAGCGTCGACACCGGCTCGTCCCGGCGGCACGGCCGCCTTCGCGGCGACCTCCGCCCAGTCGCCGTAGACGTGGTCGAAGTCGCCCCGGCGGTCGTCCGTACGCCCCGCGGTGTCGATTGTGGCGTGCAGGTCGGTCCGTCCGCCGAAGGTCTCGTCGGGCTCCTGCCACGGCCGGCCCACCGGGCGGGCCGCCTCGACCGCCAGCCCGGTCGTCGGGTCGGCAAGCGCGGTCACGTGCGGCAGCAGCCGGGCGTCCAGCCACGGCTCGCCGGCCTGGACGTACTCCGGGTAGACGGTCAACCGTTCCCGGAGCGTGAAGCCAGCCGCCGCGGTACGGGCCGCCAGTACGTCGAGTTGCGGCCAGGGACGCTCCGGGTTGACGTGGTCCGGGGTCACCGGTGAGACGCCGCCCCAGTCGTCGATACCCGCCCGCAGCAGCAGGTCGTACTCGCCGGCGATGAGGTTCGGTGGGGCCTGGATGCGGGCCTTCGGGCCCAACAGCACCCGGGCCACCGCCACGGTGGCCGCGAGATCGTGCAGCTCGGCGTCGGGCATGCCCCGCATCGCCGTGTCCGGCTTCGCCCGGAAATTCTGCACGATCACCTCCTGGAGGTGGCCGTATTCGCGGTGGGTACGCCGGATCGCGAAGATCGCGTCGACCCGTTCGGCGAGGGTCTCGCCGATGCCGATCAGGATGCCGGTGGTGAACGGAACGCCGACCCGCCCGGCGTCGTCGAGCACCCGCAACCGCACCGCCGGCTCCTTGTCCGGTGAGCCGTAGTGCGGACCGCCGGGCTCGGACCACAGCCGGGTGGCCGTGGTCTCCAGCATCATCCCCATGCTCGGCGCCACCGGCTTGAGCCGCTGCAGTTCCGCCCAGGAGAGCACGCCCGGGTTCAGGTGCGGCAGCAGGCCGGTCTCCTCCAGCACCGCGACGGCGCAGGCCCGTACGTAATCCAGAGTGGACCCGTAGCCGCGTTCGTCCAGCCACTGTCGGGCGGCCGGCCAACGCTCCTCCGGTCGGTCACCGAGGGTGAACAGGGCCTCCTTGCAGCCCTGTGCCGCACCGGCCCGGGCGATGGCCAGCACCTCGTCGCGGTCGAGGAAGGCCGCCGGCAGCCGGTGCGGCACCGTGGCGAACGTGCAGTAGTGGCAACGGTCCCGGCAGAGCCGGGTCAGCGGAATGAAGACCTTCTTCGAGTACGTCACCACGCCGGGCCGGCCGGCGTCCCGCAGACCCGCGTCACGGATCGCACCGGCGATGCCGAGCAGTTCCTCCAGGGCCGTGCCCCGGGCGGTCAGCAGGGTCGACGCCTCGTCGACGTCGAGCGCCCGCCCGGTGGCGGCGCGACGTAGTGCCCGCCGTACGCCCCCGTCACCCGACCCGGGCTCGCTCTGATCAACCATCCGCTCAGCCTATGCGCTGCGGCCCGGTCCGGCCCCGGCCCGTGGGCAACCGCACGTGGCCCCGAGGGCAGCGGGGCCTGGCGCGGCCCGATCCCTGCGGTCGCTCAGCCGGGCTGGTCGCCCGGGTCGATCCGCTGGGTGCGGTCGGCCTCTCCGTCGCCCGGCCGAGGAACCGACGGGCCGGCGTCACCGTCGCCCGGTCGCGGAATCGCCTGAGTCGGCTCGGCGCTCTGGTGCGGGATCGCCTGGGTCGGCTCGGCACCCTCGCGCGGGGAGTTTCCGGCCGGATCGCCCTGGCGCGGAATGCTCTGCGTCGGGTCGGCCGAGGCGGGCTGCCCGAACGGCGGTGCGGCCGGCGAGGACGGCGCGGCCGACTGCGGTGGCACCGCCGGCTGACCGTGCGGCGGCCAGGTGTGCGGGGACTCCGGCGGACCTCCGGCGGAGGGTGCCTGGCCAGCCATTGGCCAGCCCGGCTGGCCGGAGCCGGGGTAGCCGGCCGGATAGCCGGCGGGCCGTTCGGCACCCGGCCAACCACCCGACTGGCCGGGCGGCGTCCAACCACCGCCCTGGTGACCGGGCTGGCCACCGAACTGGCCCGGGCCGCCAGGCTGCGGCCAGCCCTGCTGCGGCGTGCCGTACAGGCCGGGCTCGGGCTTGGGCCGGGGCACGTGGTAGAGCCGCTGCCACACACTCCACACCACGTATGCGGCCGCCGCGAACAAGGCCACCCACGCGACCCGGGTGAGCAGGCCGGTCATCGCGTCGAAGAGCTGCGCTTCGGCCAGCCGACCGACCACCCAGATCAGCATGGTCAGACCGCCGAGCACGGCACTGACCGCGTACTCGATCAGCGCCACCTGCGTGATCAGTTTCGCCCGACCGACGGTCGGGGCGAGATGCGTGGCCAGCAGTACCGCCAGCACCGGAAGGACGACGGCCTCGACGCCGATGAAGGCGAAGAACGAGCTGGCGGCCCGGCCGGTCACCGTGCTGTAGGCGCCCTGCGGGGTGAGCAGCCGGATCAGCCCCACGAAGAGGAAGACGGCGTTCGCCCCCAGGAGCACGAGGGCGACGAGTTCACGCAGCGGCCCGGTCACCTGGCGGGCCGGGGTCGGGTCGGTGGGTGGGGGCTCGGCGGGGCTGGTCACGAACTCTCCCTGGGGCGAAAGCGGACAGATGCCGACGTGAGCCTAGTCTCCCGGGGCAGTCGCCTGCCGGAGGCATCACGTAGGCGAGGATGGGCGGATGCGCATCGTGGTTCTGACCGGCGGAATCGGCGGTGCCCGGTTCCTGCTGGGAGTGCGGGCGTACGCCCGCGAGGTGGGCGCCGAGGTGACCGCGGTGGTCAACGTCGGCGACGATCTGCGGCTGCACGGGCTCCGGATCTGCCCGGACCTGGACAGCGTGCTTTACACGCTCGGCGGCGGCGCCGACCCGCAGCGGGGCTGGGGGCGCGTCGACGAGAGCTGGACGGTCAAGGACGAGCTGGCGGCGTACGGTGCCGAGCCGAGCTGGTTCGGGCTGGGTGACCGGGACATCGCCACCCACCTGGTGCGCACCACCATGCTCGACGCCGGCTACCCGCTGCATCAGGTCACCGAGGCGCTGGCGGCACGCTGGCAGCCCGGCGTACGGCTGCTGCCGGCGACCGACGACCGCCTGGAGACGCATGCGGTCGTCGACGTCGACGGTGGCCAGCGGGCGATCCACTTCCAGGAGTGGTGGGTACGGTACCGGGCGCAGATCCCGACTCACCGGTTCGTCTTCGTGGGGGCGGAGTCGGCGAAGCCGGCACCCGGCGTGACCGAGGCGGTCGCCGGCGCCGATGTGGTGCTCGTGGCACCGAGCAACCCGGTGGTCAGTATCGCGCCGATCCTGGCCGTACCGGGTCTGCGCGAGGCGGTGGCGGGCGCTTCCGCCCCGGTGGTGGGCGTGTCGCCGATCATCGGTGGCGCGCCGGTACGCGGCATGGCCGACCGTTGCCTGGCGGTCGTCGGCGTGGAGTGCACCGCTGGCGGCGTCGGCGGGCTGTACGGAGGCCGGGCCAGCGGCGGGCTGCTCGACGGTTGGTTGGTGGCCGAGGAAGATGCCGCAACGGTGGTGCCGGACGTGACGGTACGCGCGGTGCCGCTGCGGATGACCGACGAGGCGGCGACGGCAGCGATGGTCCGCGCTGCGGTGGAGTTGACGTGAGACTGGAGATCCTGCCGGTGCCCGGCATCGGGCACGTGACCGAGGGTGACGACCTGGCGGTCCTGATCGGAAGCGCGGCGCCCTGGCTACGCGACGGGGACGTGCTGGTGGTGACCAGCAAGATCATCTCGAAGGCCGAGGGTCGGCTGGTGGATGTACCCGCCGACGGCCCCGATCGGCAGGCCGTCCGCGACGAGGTGCTGGCGGCGGAGACGGTACGGGTGGTGGCATCGCGCGGCTCGACCCGGATCGTGCAGACCCGCCACGGCTTCGTGATGGCCGCCGCCGGGATCGACGCGTCCAACGTCGACAAGACCCGGCTGGTGCTGCTGCCCGAGGACCCGGACGCCTCGGCCCGCGCACTCCGCGCCGGCCTGCGCGACCGGTACGGCGTGGACGTCGCGGTCGTGGTCAGCGACACCATGGGTCGCCCCTGGCGCAACGGGCTGACCGATGTTGCCCTCGGCGTCGCCGGAATGGAGGCCATCCGCGACCACCGGGGCGAGGTCGACCCGTACGGCAACGAGCTTGTGCTGACGCAGATGGCGGTGATCGACGAGCTGGCCGCGGCGGGCGAACTGATCAAGGGCAAGTGCGATCAGATGCCGGTCGCGGTCATCCGCGGTTATCTGACGTCGCCGCTGTCAGGTGACGGCGAGGGCGCCCGGGTCCTGGTCCGGGACGCCTCGATGGACCTGTTCTCGCTCGGCACGGCCGAGGCGAGGGCGGCCGGGTTGACGGCCGCCGCCACCCTGCCGGACCAGCCGGGCGAAGCCGCACCCGACCCGGCCGCTGTCGAGCTGGCGATCGCCTCGGTCACCGATGTGATCGCGCCCGGCACGGTCTTCACCCAGGTCACCGACGATGAGGTACGCGCTGCGCTGATCCCCATCGTGCCGGGTTGGCCGGCCCACGCGACCGGCCTGGTGCTCTGTTCCCCACCCACCCCCGTGGGCCCGTTTCAGTTGGTCCGCTTCGGCACCGATGTGCAACGCCTGCGCACCGCCCTCGCGGCGGCAGACGTCCCCACCCGACTCCTCCCCCCACCCAACGGCACCACCGCCGCCGCCACCCTCGCCCTCTGACAGCCTGCCTCGCGGGTGGGCGAGGTCAGGGGTTGAGGACGGCGCGGCCGAGGGGGGTGAGGGTGTGCAGGACGGTGTTGCGGTCGCGGTGGCTGACCAGGAGGCCCGCGTTCCGCAGCACGGTGGTGTGCTGGCTGGCGGCAGCCGCCGAGATGTGCAGCCGACGGGCCAGCTCGCCGGTGGTGCAGCCGTCGTCACTGGCGGCGAGGACCGCCGCGCGGGTACGACCGAGCAACGCGGCAAGCGCCTCCCGGCCGGTGTCGCCCGCCCCGACCGCGTCCGCAGTCAACCCGCCCAGCTTGTCGACCGGATAGACCAGCACCGGCGGTAGTTCCGGGTCGAGCAGCGCGACAGGCGTGTTCGCACAGAAGAACGACGGCACCAGCAGCAGCCCTCGCCCCTCCAGGTGCAGTTCCCGGCTCCGCGGATAGGCGGGGATCTCCAACACCCCCGACTCCCAGCGCAGGCCCGGCCGCAGCGTGGTCAGCAACCCTTCGACACCGCCGTCGAGCATGGCCCGCGCCCGGCGGGCGCGGTCGGCCTCCACCGCCCCCTGAACCCGCGTCCAGTACGGGCCGAGGGCAAGCTCGCGGTAGCGGCCCATCGTCTCCGTCAGGTGGGTCAGGGCCTCCGGCTCGCCCCGGGCGATGGCGGCCACACCGACGGGCAGGTTCCGGTTGCTGTTGGCGAGCAGCGTCAGGTCGCGTTGCAACAACGCCACGGGGGTACGCCGCAACGCCTCCATTCCCGCCTCGAAACCGTGCACGCTCTCGTACGGGGTGAGGAAATCCGGAAAGTAGCCGCGCGGCGGGCTCAACGTGGACAGCAACCGCAGCGCCTCGGCATCCACCTGTCGACGCAACCCCCGGGAGACCTCGCGGCGCCAGCCGGCGAGCAACGGGTCACGGCTGCGCCCAGGCAGCAGGTGCAGGCTCAGCACCACTTCCCAGACCGGATCGGCCGCCGGAGCCACCCGGGTCCGGAGGATGTCCTCGCCGGAGAAATGGATCTTCAGCATGGGTACTCCCATCGCCCGGCGAAGGGGGCACCCGGCGACCTTCGAACTCTACCCGGCCACGTCAGCCTCGGGCAGTTAAGCCTGAGCTAAAAGACCTCGACGCCCGTCACATGAATCCGCCATGCTTCCCGTGCCACAGAGGGCGACGCACGTTCAACGTGTCGACCCCGCTGGGTGCCCGAGATCGGGCGGCCCCCTACGAGGGTCTGCGGCTCAGGTTCCGCAGGGGGTGCCGCCCGATCTCCCTGGCCCAGCTACGGCACACCCCCCGGCTCCCAGGCACCGCACCGACGCGTCCACCAGCACCCCGTACGCTGGCACGGACGAGAGGAGCGGCCGTTGTCGACGCCCCGAATGGTGGCCGAATCCCCGCGCGGCGACGCGGACGACTGGACGGCGCTGCATGCCGACGCGGTGGCGGTGCTCAGTGGCTGGGCACCGACCAGCCCGGACGCGGCAGCGGCCCGGGCCCGTACCCTCGGCCTGCTCGACGCCGGGCCGATCTCGATGGCCCGCGAGCACCGGGCCGGTCACGTCACCGCGAGCGCGTTGGTGTTCGACGCGACCGGCACCCGGGTGCTGCTCTGCCTGCACGGGAAGTTCCACAAGTGGGTGCAGTTGGGCGGGCACTGCGAGCCCGGCGACCGGACGCTCGCCGGCGCGGCGTTGCGGGAGGCCACCGAGGAGTCGGGCGTCACCGGCCTGCGGATCGATCCGACGCCGATCGACGTGGACGTGCATCCGGTGGCCTGCCAGGGCGGTTCGCTGCACCACGACGTGCGCTTCGCCGTGTTCGCCCCGGCGGGGGCCACGGAACGGGTCAGCGCGGAGTCCGAGGCGCTCGGCTGGTTCCCACCGGATCGCCTGCCGCATCCGCTGGCCGGCGGCACGGCCCGGCTCGTCACACCGGGCCTGGCAGCCTTCAGACGAGTTTGTCCTCACCCCGCCTCTTGAGCTCGTCCACGATCGACTTCACGTCCTGAGCGCGGTCGCGCGGGCAGACCAGCAACGCGTCCTCGGTGTCGACCACGATCAGGTCCCGTACGCCGACGGCGGCCACCAGCCGGCCGGCCTGCGGCGCCACCACCATGCCGCTGCTGTCGTGCAGCAGCACCTCGGGCTTGGCGTCGCCGGTGAGCACCACGTTGCCGTCGGTGTCCGCCGGCAGCACCTCGCCGAGGGTATGGAAGTCACCCACGTCGTTCCACCGGAAGTCACCGGGTACGGTCGCCACCCGACCGGCCGCGGCAGCGCCCTCCATCACCGCGTAGTCCACGGAGATCTTCGTCAGCGTGGGCCAGACCGCCCCGAGCACGTCGTCCTGCTCGTCAGTGCCCCACGCCGCCGCGATCGCGGTGACTCCGCCGTGCAGGTCGGGCTGCTGACGTGCCAGCTCGGCGAGGAACGCCGACACCCGCCAGACGAACATGCCGGCGTTCCAGAGGTAGTGGCCGGACCGCACGTACGTCTCGGCCACCTCCGCACTCGGCTTCTCCTTGAACTCGACCACGGGACGCATCGGGCCACCCTCGACGGGCTCGCCGGTCCGCAGGTATCCGTAGCCGGTCTCCGGCCGGGTCGGGGTGATCCCGACCGTCATCAGCAGCCCCTGCTCCGCACCTCGAACCGCTTCCCGGACGGTGTCCACCCAACGCTGCGGGTCGCCGATCAGGTGGTCGGCGGCGAACGATCCCATGACGGCGTCCGGATCACGTACGGCGATGACCGCCGCGGCCAGCGCGATGGCGGCGCAGGAGTCCCGTGGCGACGGTTCGACCAGAATGTTCTCCTCTGGCAGACCGGTCAGTTGGCGGGCCACGGCCGCAGCGTGCGCGGCCCCGGTGACCACCATTGTGCGTTCGGGGGTGGTCAGCGGCCCCAGCCGATCGACCGTCGCCTGGAGCAGCGACGCGGACGTACCCGTGAACGGGTGGAGAAACTTGGGATGGCCGGCGCGGGACAGCGGCCACAACCTTGTGCCGCTGCCACCGGCCGGAATGACGACATAGATCACCAGGACATCATGCCCGAACCACCCGGACCGGGCGCCTCGGTTGCCGGCCTCAGGCCCGCGCCCTGGTCCACGCCGCGATGTGCACCTCGGCGCTGGACCCCCAGGTGAACTCCTTCGCCCGGTCGAAGCCGGCCTTGGCCAGCGACAACCGGCGCGGCTCGTCGTCGAGCAGCGCGGCCAGGTCGGTGGCGATCTGGTCCGGATCCTCGCTGGTGTACGCGACCGCGTCGCCGCCGACCTCGGGCAGCGACAGCCGGGGGGTGGTGAGCACCGGAGCTGCGCACGCCATCGCCTCCAGGATGGGCAACCCGAACCCCTCGCCGTAGGAGGGATACGCGGCGACCAGGGCCCCGCCGAGGAAGCCCGGCAGGTCGCCGTAGCGCAGGTAGCCGGGACGCAGCAGCCGCAGATGTGAGGGCACCTCGGCCACCGCGCGGTCGATGTCGTCGTCGTGCCCCTGCCCGCCGGCTACCACCAGCGCGGGCGGATCCTGCCGGTCGGCGACCGCCCGGACCCACCCCCGGATGAGGTTCGGCACGTTCTTGCGGGGCTCCTTGGCGCCGAGGAACGCCACGTAACTTCCGGCACCGAGCCCCAGGCGAGCACGGACCCTGGCCTTCTCCTCGTCGCCGGGCGCATGGAAGGCGTCATGGTCCACGCCGTGGTAGGCCACGTCGATCCGGGTCGGGTCGGCGTCCAGCAGCCGGATCAACTCGTCGCGGGTGGCCTTGCTCGGCACGATCACCCGGTCCGCTCGCCGCAGTGAGGTCTTGATGGCGCTGCGGAAGAACGTCCGGCGGGACTTGTCGTAGTGCTCAGGCTCGGTGAAGAACGTCGCATCGTGCACCGTCACGGTCACCGGACAGCCGGCCCGCAGCGGGCAGGTGTAGAAGGGCGAGTGCAGCACCTCAGCACCGACCTGTTGGGCGAGCAGCGGCAGACCGGTCTGCTCCCAGGCGAGCCGGGCCGGTCGGTGCGCGACCGCGGCCGGCGCCGGGATGATCTCCGCGCCGGGCAGCTTCCGGCGGTAACGATCCAGATCGGTGCGGAGGCTGACCACCACCAGGTCCACCGCCGATCCGCACACCTTGCCGAGGGCGCCGAGCAGGCCATCGACGTATCTACCGACGCCGCCGCGATCGGCGGGAACACTCGTGGCGTCGATGAGCACGCGGGGCGGGCGACCGGCGGTCACGGGGCGACTCCTTGCGGTGGCGGGACTGTGGGGAACGACACTCCGGCAAGCCTACGCCGGAGCCGGGCACGGACGCTGACTGCGACCCGACGGTACGCCGACTTGTCGCTGCCATCGAGTACGGCCGCCGGGCGCGTATCGTTCGCGCCGATGGCCGACAACATTGCCCGGGTCCTCGCCGACGCGATCGCGACCGACCCGAACCGCCCATTGCTGACCTGGTACGACGACGCGTCCGGCGAGCGCACCGAGCTTTCCGGAGCGACACTTGCGAACTGGGTGGCCAAGACCGCCAACCTGCTCGTCGACGAACTGGCTCTCGGGCCGGGCGGCACCGCGGCGGTGCTGCTGCCGCCGCACTGGCAGAGCGCTGCCGTGCTGCTCGGCTGCTGGTCGGCCGGGTTGACGGTGCAGCCGGCCGGATCGCCGGACACCGAGCCGCCGGGCGAGGTGGACGTGCTCTTCGCCGCCATCGACCGCGTCGCCGAGGCCGACGCCTGGTCGGCAACCGACCGGTACGCGCTGGCGTTGCACCCGTTCGCGCTGCCGCTACGCGAGGTGCCGGCCGGGTTCGCCGACTACGTCACCGAGGTACGCGCGCACGGCGACCACTTCACGGCGTACCCCCCGGGCGGCCCGGACCACACCACGCTGCGTGCCCGGGCCGCGACCCGCGCCGCAGAACTCGGCATCTCCCCGGGCGACCGGCTCCTCGTGGACGTCGACCGGTACCCGGACCCGCTCGACTGGCTGCTGGCCCCGCTCAGCGCGGGTGCCACCCTGGTGCTCTGCGCCCACCCGGACCAGGCCCGCCTGGCCGACCGCCAATCGACGGAACGCATCACCCACACGCTGCCCTGACCTGCCCGCCCGGCCGGGCCGGCCCTTGCGCGGACGCTCCGCGAGGCGAGCGATCGATCCACCGAGCCAGCCCTCACCCTCCGCGTTGTTTACCCTCCGTGGCTGCCCCAACGCCGGAAGACGTACCCCCTCCCGCCCTTTGCTCTGCTTCAACCGACGCACAACCGGCTGAACTGCGACGACGCGTTGATGGTCCGGTGCAACTCGCGCCTCAGATGTTACGGAGAGTGACTATTGCGTGGGTTGAAGCAGAGCAAGGGGCGGGGAGGGTATTGGTTGGGTGAGCTGCGGCAGCACGCTGAGTAAGGGCTGGTCGGCTTGCGGTGCTGGGGCTCGGGTCGGGTGGTCGGCGTTCAGGGCCGGGTCCGGTCGGGTCAGGCGGTGGGGCGGTCCGGGGTGCGATGTTGGGCCAGGGTGGCGAAGGCAGCCAGGGAGTCGGGGTTGGCCAGAGCGCCCTTGGCGGCGGCCTGGTCGACCGGGGTACCGGTGAGGATCTTCTTGACCGGCACCTCGAGCTTCTTCGCCGACAGGGTGCGTGGCACCGCGCGGACCTGGTGGATCTCGTCGGGCACGTGCCGGGGGGACAACGCGGTGCGCAGCTCGCGGCAGATCGTCCGACGCAACTCGTCGTCCAGCGTCACCCCATCGGCGAGCACCACGAACAACAGCAGCTCACCGGCGCCGCCCTCGTCGTCCTCCAGGTGCACCACCACCGAGTCGACGACCTCGTCAAGCCCCTCCACGACGGAGTAGAACTCGGCGGTGCCAAGCCGTACGCCGCCCCGGTTCAGGGTGGCATCGGAGCGGCCGGTGATGACGCACCCACCCCGGGAGTTGATGGTGATCCAGTCCCCGTGCCGCCACACTCCGGGATAGACGTCGAAGTACGCCTCCCGGTAGCGGACCCCGTCCGGGTCGTTCCAGAAACCCACAGGCATGCTCGGCATCGGCTCGGTGATCACCAACTCACCCAGTTCCCCGATTACCGGGGTGCCATCCGGAGAACGGGCCTCCACCTTGGCGCCCAAGGCCCGGCAGGCGATCTCACCGGCGTGCACCGGCAGCAGCGGTACGCCGCCGACGAAACCGGTGCAGACGTCGGTGCCGCCGGACAGCGACTGGAGCTGAAGATCGCTGCCGACCGTGTCGTACACCCAGGTGAAGCCCTCGGCGGGCAGTGGCGCGCCGGTGGAGCCGAGGCCGCGCAGCGCGGAGAGGTCGGCGATCTCGCGCGGGACCAGCCCGGCCTTGCGGCAGGCCAGCAGGAAGGGCGCGGAGGTGCCGAAGTACGTGGTGCCGGTCTGCTCGGCCAGCCGCCACATCGCGCCCAGGTCGGGGTGGCCGGGGTTGCCGTCGAACAGCACGATCGCCGCGCCCACCGCCGGCCCGGAGACCAGGAAGTTCCACATCATCCAGCCGGTGGTGGTGAACCAGAAGAACCGGTCCGCCGGACCGAGGTCGTGATGCAGGGCGAGCATCTTCAGGTGTTCCAGCAGGATGCCGCCGTGTCCGTGGACGATCGGCTTGGGCAGTCCGGTGGTGCCGGAGGAGTAGAGCACGTACAGCGGATGGTCGAACGGCACCGGGGTGAATGCCAACGGTTCGTCGGTCTCAGCCGCCAGCTCCGCCCAGGCCAGTGCCCCGTCCGCTGGCGAACCGTCGGGGTCGAGGTAGGGGATCGAGACGGTGTGCCGCAGCGACGGCAACGCGGCCCGGATCGCGGCCACCTCGGCGCGCCGGTCCACCGGTTTGTCGCCGTAGCGGTACCCGTCCACGGCGACCAGGATCTTCGGCTCGATCTGCTGCCACCTGTCGGTGACGCTGCGGGTGCCGAACTCCGGCGCGCAGGAGGAGAAGACGGCACCGAGACTGGCGGTGGCCAGCATCAGCACGTACGTCTCGGGGATGTTCGGTGCGTACGCGGCCACCCGGTCGCCGGTGGTGACGCCGAGCCGGCGCAGCCCGGCGGCGACCCGGCGGACCTGCTCGCGCAGCTGACCGGCGGTGAGGGTGACCGGCTCGCGGGTCTGCCCGTGTGCCACGACCACCGGCTCGTCGTCGGCCCGGCCCGGCATCCGCAGCACGTTCTCGGCGTAGTTGAGGGTGGCGTCGGGAAACCACCGGGTGCCTGGCATGTCCCGGTCGGTCAGGGTGGCCGTCGGCGGGGTGTGCGCGACGACGCCGAAGTGGTCCCAGATCGACCGCCAGAACGCGTCAAGGTCGGTGACCGACCACCGCCACAGCGCGTCGTAGTCGGCGAACGTCAGCCCCCGGTGCTCGGCGAGCCAACGCAGGTAAGCCCCGATCCGTGACCGCTGGAGCACGTCCGCCGGTGGCGTCCACAGCACGTCCGTCACTGGTCCACTCCTCCCCTGGCCCGGCACGACGCTGTGCGGTGGGCCGTGGCGCCATCTTGCCCTACCTCGAAGCGCCATTCTCCGCACCCGCACCCTGCGGGCGCATGTACCCGCCCCACACCCCCCGGGCACGACAAGTGTGGCTACGGCGCACGTAGGGATGCCGCAGCGTGAGCCTGCCGAGGGCCTCAGGGTTCGCTGCGGGCCGCCTGGATGGCCTGGCGGCGGGCAAGTCGGTGGGCGCGGCGGATCTCCGCCTCCCGCCAGCGACGCTCGTCCTCCGGCGTCTCCGGCAACACCGGACGTACCGGCCGGGGCGCGCCACCAACCTCGACCCCGACGAAGACGAGGTACGCGGTGGCCACCCGCACCGGCACCTCGTCGGCCGAGTCCCAGCGCTCCGCCATCACCCGTACGCCGACCTCCATCGAGGTCTGCCCGGTCCAGTTCACCTGGGCGTACGCGTGCACCAGGTCGCCCACCCGGACCGCCTCCGAGAAGACGATCTCGTCGATCGCGGCGGTCACCGCCGTACCGCCGCTGTGCCGCGCCGCCGCCGCGCCGGCCACGTCGTCGACGAACTTCATCAGCACCCCGCCGTGCACCGTTCCGTACAGGTTCACATCCACTGCGGTCATGATCCGACTCAGGGTTACCCGGGAGTACGAGGTCGGCTTGCCCGGCAGGGTGGTGGCGGGGTGCTCGGTCATGTCGGAAACGGTACGGTGCGCGGATGCGACATCTGTGGAGCTTCCTCGCAGGGCTGGTGGTGGTGCCGGTCACCTGGGTGCTGATCACCCTCGGTCAGGACGGGTCGGCCGACACCGTCGACCGGTGGGTGGAAATCGGCACCTCCAACACGGCCAACCTCATCGAGCCGGCCGTGTACCTCGCTGTCGGCGGCATCGTGCTGGGCCTGCTCGGCACGCTGCGCATCTCACCGCTCGGCCCGCTGGTGGCCGGGCTGCTGCTGGTGACCCCGTACATCGGGTTGTTCATCGCGCCCTTCCAGGTGCGCGAACGCATCCCGTCCGGCTGGGAGTTTCTCGGCGACCCGCTGCCGCTGGGGCTGCCGGTGGAGAACGGCACACTCTTCCTGATCGGCATGCTGCTGCTGGTCGCGACGTTCAGTGGGCAACGCTGGCGGCGTTGGCCAGCCCCGGTGCCGCAGCCAGCGTCGGCGACACCGGACGCGCCGGCAACGGACCCGACGTTGACCGACTGGTCACCGAACCCGTCGGCGGAGCGGGACACCGCGCCGCTGAGCCTGGGTTATCCGGATCCGGATTCGACGCCGACCGAGCCGCTGCCCCGGCGTACCGGAGGTGGGTCGCCCTGGTCGGCGCCGCCAGGCAACCTGCCCCGACGCGACGACGCCACCAGCTGACCGGCGCCCGGACGGCCACAAAGTCGTCAGTTGTGGCGCTCGATGGCCGTCCGGGCGGACATCCGCCCCATTCGTCCCTACCACCACCTCGACACCGGTCACTACAGTCAGCGGCTATGCGAGTGCGTCTCGTCACGCTTGCCCGCCTCGCGGTCGTGGCGGCGGTCGTCTTCCTGGTCGTCCTGCTCGTCACCGGCTGGCTGTGGCGCCGCTCCGGGGCCCGGCCCACCGTGGACGACGGGGCCGTGGTCCACTGTCTGGCCGCGGCACGTCGGCCCGCCCTGGTGGACGCGGCCCGCAGCCTCGGCCTGGTCTCGCCCGAATCGACTGTGGACACGCTACGTTGGCCCGGAGGCGAGGGTGACCTGGTGGCGTGGCGGTCGGCCCAACCGGCGGACTTCGACCGAACCTGCCTGGCCCTCATCGCCGCCGGCAAGCAGGGTGGCGCCGGGTCCGGTGGAACGTCGCCGTGGTCCACGCTCGCCCCCTCTCTGGTAGTAACGCTCGTCAGCGGCACCCTCGCCGTCGTCACCGGCGTGCTCGCGGCGTACTTCACCCGCCGGTTGGCCACCGCCGGTGCCCGGCGGATGGAGGCCGAACGGCTCCGCGACGCCATGCGGGCGTACCGCCTGGCGGTCGAGCAATTGCTGCGCGAGCTGGCGCAGCCCGGCCCCGGGCTGGCACCCGACGACGAGGCCGTCGTCGACCGGCGGTTGGAGCTGGCCGCCCGGCTGAACGCCGTAGCGGCGGCACATCCCGCCTGGGACCTGCCGGTGCAGATCAGCACGGCACTGGACGCCGCGCCGCACGGCGAGTCGCTGGCCGCCGGCTGGCACGCCCAGCGCCCGCCGGACCGGCGGGGCTGGACGTCCGACGTCCGCGCAGCGCTACTGCGGTTGGAGTCCGACGTCGAACGGGTCGCCCAGGCGATCCAAGAACCGGGGCTGTTCCGGGACCGGCCGCCGGTGACGGCGCGATGACGACGGGGGGTCTTCACCGGTGACCACGGTGCCGGAAAATCCGTTCGCCTTACCGGGCGAGGTACGCGACAACGCTCCGCTGAATCCGCTGCGGCACGAGACCCACCTCGGGCTTTACGTGCCGGTGGACAACACCCAGGGGGCCTTCGAGGAGTTCTGCGATCGGTTCGCCGATCCCGGGTACCTGCGCCTCGACGGGCGGCTGGTGGTGACCGCTGGTGGTCGAGGGTGTGGGAAGTCGTCGCTGATCAACCGTTGTGCGCACTGGCTGCAGGATCAGATGCGCACCGCGGCGCAACTGACCGCAGTGGTCGTCGACGTCACCCGGGGCAGTTCCATCGCCGAGTCGATGGCTGCGCGCCGGGCCAGGGTCTACGCCGCGCTGCTCGACAAGCTGTACGCGAACAAGACGCTCATCCACGATCTCGCCTACCAGCAGCGGCACAGCCCGGACGAGGCGCTGCGGACGTTGCCGAACTGCCTCGACGAGCACTGCGCGCTTATCGTTCTGTTGCCGTCGACCGAACTGGTCGACGAACTCGTCCAGTACACCCAGGACGTCGGCCAGCGGATGGTCTTCTTCGCCGAGACGACCGCCGAGTTGTCCAACGACCACCGGTTGCGGATGGACCAGGCCGGCGCGATCCCGCCGGTACACCTACAGGTGGGCCGCCTCGATTCGGCCGATGCCGGAGTCTTCGCCAGCGAGCGCCTGCACCCGTTGCGGGACGTGCTGCCGCCGGTGGCGAAGACCGCGTTGGAGGAACTGATCAGTCGTCGGCTTGTCTCCATCGGCGAGGTGCAGCGGCTACTGTACGGCGTGTACGCGCAACTCCGCGTACAAAGTGTCCTTCCGAAGGAAGTCACCTATCAACACATCTCTGATCATTATGTGAAGCACGCCGCCGACCTGCTGGAGACGCGACCCTGATGGACGCCGAAGACCTGGATCTGACCGGTGAGGTGAACCCCTTCCCCTCAAGCGCGGTCGCGCAGATCGCCGACGGCGCTTCCACAGTGTTCACCATCGAGACACCGGCGATCCGCAGGGCCCTGCGGGCGATGGACACCTACCTCGCCGGCCGCGCCGACGACCCGCGGGTGCCCTCCGGGCAGGTGGTGGCAGTGGTCGGTGACTACGGCACCGGCAAGACCCACCTCGCGGCGCACCTGATCCGGTACGCCACCGAGCAACGCTCCGGCGGAGTGCAGTCGATGCACCTCAACGCGCCGCCGGACACCTTCATCTCGTTGTACCGGGCGTTCGCCGACCGGCTGGCCCAACGGCGGGAGTTGGTGCACGACCGGGTCCGCCGCTACTACGCCGAGATCGTCGCCGACGAGTTGCGGGCCTCCGAGGCGACCCTGCCGCTGGCGGAGAAGCTGGCCGCGGGTCACATCGACCCGGTCCGGGCCGTCGACCGGCTCAGCCTGTTCGAGAGCGAGTTCCTGCTTCAGCTGCGGGAACGACTGCGGCAGGTGACCGGGAACGTCGAGTTCTCTCAGGCACTCACCCTGCTGTTGCGAGGCGGTTTCGAGGACGCGGTCTGGGAGTGGTTCAGCGGCCGTCCCCCCGCCGACGTACTGCGCGAACGCGGCATCACCGGCACGATCACCAGCAGCGAGACGACCGCCCTTCAGGCAATGGGGGTGTTCGCCCTGTTGATCGGGCACGGCTCACATCCCTTCGTCGTGGTCATCGACGAGCTGGACCAGTTGCTCACCGCCGCCGGTCGGCACGAGGACGAGGCGCTCGACGCGTTCAAGGAGATGCTGCGGGTCTTCGCCGCGTCCAACACCTTTCTGCTCCTGGCCGGCCTGCCGGATCTGCTCAGCAACATGCGGCGTGACGTGCGGGACCGCATTGACGAGCAGATCGTCATGTCACCGCTCACCGCCGTCGAGGTGCAGGCGTACGTACGCAACCGGCAGCGCGGACGGCTGGCACCGTTCACCGAGCAAACCCTGGCGTACGTGGCCGAGCTGGCCAACGGGGTGCCGCGCGGCATCATCTCGCTCTGCCATCGGCTGTGGCGTCGTGCCCGTGACCAGCGTTCCACCGTCACCCATCCCATGGTGCGGCAGGAGGCTCGGGAGCTGTACGACTCGGACGGCACCGTCAACGTCCGGGACGAGATCCGCCAGGTCCTGGTGGCCTCGGGATACGACAACTACGTGCCCGGGTACTTCGTGGGCGGTACGGAGGACACCCGGGTCGACTACTGGGTGCCGGTCGGGAGCCAGGGCGCTGGCTGCGGCGTCCTGCTCGCCGAGCCGATGCTCGACGAGTTCGACCTGGCGACGGTGCAGCAGCGGGGCCGGGCCGTCAGGTCCCAGACCGACTGCGAACTCCTGCTGGTCGTCCTCGGCCCGTTTCCAGACCGGTTCCGTGAGCAGTTGCTCGACGCCATCGGCCGGGAACCTTTGGCCTACCGGCAGCGGTCCTTTCCCGATCATTTCGCTGTCGAGTTCAAGGCGATGGCGGCCCGGCTGGAGGAGCGCTACACGGCGGAGGGCCCGCTCGCGACGCTGTCCCCGCAGTTGGCCCGGCTGGATCGCCGCCAGTCCGCGACTCAGCACATGATCACCCTGCTGACCGGTTCGCTCGACGACCTACGCGGACACTACGACCAGCAGCTCACCGCGATCCAGCGGGAGCTACACGAGATCCAGCGTGGTGGGATCGGAGACCGGCAGGGGCACGCCAGCGTGGTCACCACGCTGCCGCAGCCAGTGGTGCAACTCTTCGATGACGCGTTCGGCTCGGTGGACCTGATGACGTCCACACGGGAACTGCTACGCCGTACGTTCCACGAGGGCGAGAGTGGCCGGACGGCCCGCCAATCGGTACGCGCTCGGATCGGCACCTCACAGGTGCAGGCCGCCACCGGCGTGACCGCCCTGCTGAACGCGCTGATCGAGGCGTTCGGTCACGCCCTGGTCGACTGGTATCGGACCGCGACGTCCACCACCGACGGCCGGCTGGCGATGTCTCATCGCGAGCGCCTCGATGACCTGTGCAAGGTCTTCGACGTCGTCTACGGCTACCTTCCGCTCTACGAGCTGCGCGCCCTGCGCGAGATGGTCGGCTATCCGGGCGCCGGCAGTCAGCAGCAGCAGGAGGCCGAGGAGGTCCTGAGCGACTTCAGCGCCCGGGTCCATCACGAACTCCTGGCACCGTTCGGCACAGCCGAGCACTGACCGTCGTCGCCCGCTCTGTCGTGCGGCAGATCAGGGCAGCGCACGCCGAAGCGCCAGGGCCTGCTTCTCGGCGGTCTGCACCCGATGCTGATCGAGGGTGACCGCGAGCAGGTACCGATCGACCGACAGCGGCAGACAGTAGATCTCGCCCTGCTCGACGTCGAGCACCAGCCGGTGCACCCGCGCGCCGAGCGCCGGGTGCGCGGCCCGGATCAGTGCCCGCAGCTGCACGTCGAGCCGCTGGCCGAACAGGGTGTAGAAGTCCCGGCGGGCCTCCGCCGAGGTGCCGTCGAAGAACCGCTCCAGCCGAGGGCTGTCAAGCACGTCCGCCGTGGCGAGCACCTCCCCTGGTCGGCAGACCGCGACGAAATGCAGACCGTCCACGCTCAGATGGCGGCGGCAGATGGTAGCCAGCGACTCCGCTGCGGCGGTACGCGCCCACACCCGGGCCGGCATTCCGTCCGCGTCGACCGAGGTGGCCTCGGACACGGCAGCGGCCCGAACGATCGAGGCCCGTTCCTCGTCGCTGAGTTCGAGCCAGCCGCCGTAGTCGGCGGGTCGCTGGCTGACGGCTCGGCGCAACTGGTTGGCCAGGCCCGACAGCTCCGCATCGACCTGGCGGACCGCTTCGGCTGCCTCCCCGGACACGCCGAGCGTCTCGTCCGGCCAGGTGAGCGCGACCAGGTACTGCTCCCGCAGGACGGCGAGACCGATCAGCGCACCGCGGTCCGTGTGCAGCAGCAGGCGCACCAGGTCACCGCTGCGGGCACCGCGCAACTGCGCGTCGAGACCGACCATCGCGTACACCACGTCGCGCCCGATCAGCTGACGCTGGGCCGGTGACGGACTCGCGCCGGCCAGGTCCACCGCGAAGTCCCCGGTGCCGGCGGTGTAGCGGGCCAGGTGCGCCAGCGCCGGCAACCGGGCGACCAGTTCCTCGCACAGCCGCATCGCTGGCGGTGGGCGGTCGCCGAGATGGGCACCCACCGTGACGGTTACCTGCGTCGTCGGGCTGCCCTTCGGTACCGCTGGGGTCGGCGATTGCGCCGCGTCGGCCGGGGTGTCCGCGCTCATGTCTCCGGCACCTCCACATCGATGAAGCCGAACGAGACCATGCCGGAGTCGGGCGCGCCGCCGACCTCGCCTTGGCTGATCACCTCGGCCAACGTCCGGCGTGCGGCCCGCAGATAGGGGTGGTGGTGCCCCAGGAACGTGCGGCCCTGTTCCAGCGCGTCGCGTAGCAGCTGCTCCGCCGAGTCGGGCTCGCCTGCGACGGACAGGTTGCCGGCCTGGTTGATCAGCCCGGCGACCACCCACGGGTGGCCGGATCCCAGCGTGCTGTCCAGACCGGCCACTGCCTTGTTGCCTTCCACCACTGCCTCACCGGCCTGCGTCGGCCGCAGCAGCACCGACCGCAGGCTGCGGCAGACGTGGGTGAACGGGTGCGCCGCCCCCAGGTCACGCTCGTAGCCGGTGAGGCTCTGCTCGACGAGCCGCACCGCGTCGCCGATCTCACCGGTGAGGTGGTAGTCGACGGCGAGGCTCGCCCGGCAGCTGCGGGTCAACGGGCCGTCCGCGCCCTGCATCCGGCGTAGCGCCACGTATGCCTGACCGTTGATCTCTTTCGCCCGAGTGAACCGGCGCTGCCGGCGCGCGGTCACCGCCAGGTTACGGATGATGCGCAGCAGCAACTCGTCGTCGTCCCGGTGACCCAGGTCGTGCTGACGGCGCTGTTGTGCGTCCTGAAGCAACCGCCGGGCCTGGTCGACCTCACCCAACTCGCAAAGGTACCGGCCGATATCGTTGATCAATCGGAGGGTGCTCGAATGGTGATTGCCGAGCAGCCGCTGCCGCCGCACGAGCGTGCGACGCGCTTCCGCCAGCGCTTCGTCGGCCCGACCGGCAAGGTAGAACGACAGGGTCAGGTTGTGTGCCGCGACCAGCGTCTCGGGATGGTCGTTGCCCAACTGGTCCCGGAAGCCGCGCCAGGTGGTCTGGTCCTCCACCAGCGCGGCCCGGAATTCGCCCAACCCGCGCAGGTCCCCGGCGAGGCCGCGCCGGGTCACCAGGACCCGGGGATGCTCCGGTCCGAACAGCGCCAGCCCCTCCCGCAGCGTATCGACGCTGATCCGGTGCGCCTCGGCGTACCGCCCGAGGATGCGGTGTCCGTCGGCCAGCCGGGTGGCGAGCCGCAGCGTCAACCGGTCACTCCAGCCGTAGGTGTCCAACCACCGCTGCAGCACCGGCTGCCAACTCCGCAGCGCCTCGGGCGTCTCGTGGCTGCCGCGCACCAGCAGGTGTTCGAGCTGTTCGACGATGAGCCGGCGGACCTCGTCCGGACCGTCCGCGTCGAGCCCTCCGGAGCTGTGCAGGTGCCGGTGCAACTCACGGCGCTCGGCCGATTCGGCGGCCACGGACGGCTGGGCGCTGTCGGCCAGGCCGCGCAGGAACTGGTCCCGCCGCTCCTCGCGCTCGGCCTCGGACATCTCGGCAAGCAGCACCCCCTGAACCACCGGGTGCATCCGCAGCCGGCCGCCCCTGCCCCAGTCGACGTCCAGCAGCCGGTACCGGGCGGCGGTCGCCAGCGCCCGGTCCATCTCCCAGCCGTCGAGTCGGAGCATCTCCGCGTCCGCGTCCGGCAACGCGGCGGCGAGTTGCACCCGCATCTCCCGCGACCGGGCCAGTCGCAGCGACATGCCCAAGGGGGAGGTGAAGGCGCAGGCCTGGGCCAACACCACCGCCATCCGGCCGCTCAGCTCCTCACCCATCAGGGCCAGTGCGACCTGGACGATCCGGGTGGACGAGCTGGCCGCTGGATCACGCTCGGCGAACGCCGCGCAGAACGCCGGTACGACGCTGTCGGCGGCCCGCGACTCCGCCGCGCCCTGCCGCTGGTTGAGCAGGATGCCGGCCTGCCCGAGCAGGCCCGAGGTCAGGCGCAGATCCAGCGGAAGGCCACCGACGGTCTGCACCACGGTCGCCGCCGAGGCGGGGGACAGCCCCGGCACCCGACTGGTCAGCAGTTGCGCAGCCTCATCGTCGGTAAGCTGGCCGAGCTGGACCACTGCGGCGGCCTGCTCGTCGTCGGCTCCGTTGCGGCGGGTGACCACCACGTGGCCGGTGCCCTCGGGCAGCAGCCCGGTGAGATCCTCCTCGTCGGCGCCGTCGTAGATCAGCAACCACTGCCCCGGGCGTCGACCAAGCTCCCGCAATACCTCCTGAACCGGGTTGCCCTTCGGCTCCACCCCCAGATCGGCGGCGAGGTCGGTCAGCGAGCTGCGCACGTCGTAGCGGCTGTCGGCGGCGATCCAGGCGATCAGCTGATAGTCGTGGCGGAAGCGGTGGGCGTACTCACACAGGAGGCTGGTCTTGCCGACCGCAGCCGGCCCGCGCAGTTCCAGGACGTGCCCGGCCGGACCGGACAGCAGCAGATCGCGCAACTCCTCCAGGCTCCGGTCACGGCCGACGAACCGGCGTCGACGCCGGGGCAGCCGGAACATGGTCGCTGGCTCTCTAGTGCCGGGCAGAGCAGGGCTCCAGTCCCGGCCGTCGTCGTCCACCGGCGGCAGCCCGGCCAGCCCCAGCGCGCCAGCCAGGCGCCGCCGGGCCGTCTCCGGCGAACAGCCGGCGAGGTCGATCTGACCGGTCCGCCCGGCTGGTGGGCCACCCGTCGGCGGTTCGCCGGTACGCACCACCAGGATCTCCGCGCAGCCCGCCGCGCGAGCCTGATCGTCCTGCTCGGACAGCCAGTCGTCGGCGGAACCGTCCCACGGCGCCACGGCCAGTAGCGTGGCCGGTGCCGGACCCGGCCCCTCCGGCCCGGGAGCCGGCCAGGGCCGCATCGTCACCCCCAGGCCGGCCAGTGCCGTCCGCAGCCAGTCAACCCAGGGCCGCTGCGCCACTGGATAGCTGACCGCGACCGGCCCGGGACCGTCGGGCAGCAGGTGGTTCAGCGCGTACTGGTAGCGCAGGCGGGCCGGCTCCGCTTCCTCCGGCACCGATCCCAGCCGGCCGTCGGTGACCGCCGACAGCAAGCCGCCGTACGCGTCGAGCAGCCTGGTCTGATGGGCGGAGCGGTCCAGCAACGGCACCAGGGCCGGCCCGCTGGCCACCGCCGGCAGCTCGACCGTGACCAGCTCATCGCTGCCGGCCGGCAGGGCGAGGGCCTCAGCGAAGCGGCTAGCCGCCGACCGGCGGTGCCGGGCCACTCCGTCCGGATCCCCCTCGGGCAGCCCGGTGGCCACCGAGACGACGCGCACCCCGGCCGGGGCCGCCCCGTGCACCTGGCGGCCCAGCTCCACCGCCTCGGTCAGCCCCGCCCGGTCGTACGGGAAACACACCGCCACCGTGTCGCAGAGCACCGCGACCCACTGGGCCACCCAGCCGGCGGTCACCCGGGGCACCAGCAAGACCGTGTCGTACTCGGTGAAGCGCAGTTGCCGGCGCAGCTCGCTGCGGGAGGCCTCCCCCGCCCCGTTCGGGTCGGAGGGAGTCGGGTCGGCGATCCAGACGACGTCCAGCCGGCCGGGCGTCGCCGCGTACCGCCGCAGGGCCGGCTCCGTACCGCCGGCCGCGGCCGGTGCGGCGAACAGCAACCGGGTGAGATCTGGCGGCAACTGCTCGGCGACCGGCCACTGCTCGACGTGGAACATCCGCAGGTGTTCGTGCACCCGGCCGGCACCGCGCCCGGCGTCGACCACCAGCACCCGCTGCCCGGCACGGGCCAGCATCCAACCCAGGTTGCTGACGATGCGCGTCCGTCCCACCTGGCCGGCGGGCGCCAGGAACGCCACCACCTGCGTGCCTGCGATGGTGGAATTCACCACCCGAACCGGCCCGGTCACCGGCGCTCCGGTCGGCCGTCGTCGTCCATGCCGCCTTCCCCCATCTCCGCCGTCTCAGCCTCATCGGCCGGACGGCGGTCGCGCCGATCGAACCCCGGGTTGCCGGTGTTGACGTTGTCGAACCACAGGAAGTCGCCGGCCCACTCGTCGCGCTCGGACAGCAGCCGCCGCAGAGAGCGGTGGAGCAGACTTCGGGGCAGGGCTTCCAGCTCATTCTGCGTGAGACCGTCCACATCGATCAGCTCGGAGATCAGTGGTCGGGGCTCGCCTTCCATCCCCGGCATGGTCCGCCTCACCTTCGACCCCCGCCCAGGTAGCCCGACGAGCACAGCCAGCGCTTCGACAGTAACCTATCGTAGCCTTCACAGTTATTCATCGTCCCCGCCGTCGACCGACGTCAACGGAGGCACCATGCGCACCCCGCGGCATCGGATGCCGGCCGAGTCCTTCCTGGCGGTGGCGCGCGGTGGCGGCGGGTCGACCACCATCGACCGGTTGCTCGCCGCTCGACACAGCCGGAACCTGCTGAGCCTGCGCGCAGTGGTGGACCTGGCCGTCCGGCAGCGCCACCCGGACGCAGCCCCGGCCCTGCATGCCTGGCAGCAGCTGGGGGTTCTGCGGGCGGCTCACCCGGCGGCGGCGCGGCGAATCCTGCTCTATCCCACGGTCGGGGTCTGGCTCGCCGACACCTTCGCCGCGCTGCGTTCGACGGACCCGGCGCGCGCCCGGCCGGCGGCCCTGGCGCAAGTCGCGGCTGCCGTCGCCATGGCAGCCGGGGCATCGGTGCGTGTCGAGTTCCCGACACGGTCCAGCATGCCGGGACGCCTCGCGCTGCCCGCACTGGGGCACGTCCTGCTGCCGCCGGCGACCAGCGCAATCCGGCTGGAGGTCGCCGCGGGGGCGGTGATTGTCGACGACGGGCCGGCGGACGGCACGTCCTGGTCGTCGTTGCCCCGGCTGCACGCTGGCGGCGGGCTCGACGTCCGCCTCGACCAGCTGTGGTCGCTGGTCGATCCGGTGGTCGCCGGGCCGGTCTCCCGCGCCGAGACCACGGCGCTGCACACGTCCCTCGCCGCCGCGTGGCGGGTACTCACCACCAACCACCGGCGACACGCCCGAGCGTTGGCCGCCGCGATCACCATGATCATGCCGGTGCCGGCTCGATCACCCACAACCGACGACACGGACGGTTTGGTCAGCGGAACCCATCCGGACGGGGCGGGCTGTGTCGCGCTCTCCGCCGGTGGCGATCCACCCTCGGTGGCGGCGGCGCTGGTGCATGAACTTCAGCACAGCAAGCTCGCCGCCCTGGCCGATCTGTTCCCGCTCGTCCGGAGCGGGCACGACCTGCGCCTGCACGCCCCGTGGCGGCCGGATCCGCGTCCGTTGCCCGCCCTGGTGCAGGGCCTGTACGCGCACGCGGGCGTACTGGGCTTCTGGTACCGGCAGTGGCACCGCGAGCCGCACTCGCCGGGGGTCCTGCACGCTCAGGTCGAATTCGGTCGCCTGCGCTCGGCCTGCCGCCGGACGGCCGAAGCGCTGCTGGCCACCGACGGGCTCACCGTCCACGGACGGCTGCTGGTGACCGAGATCCGGCGGGCCGTCGCCCACTGGCAGCGGGTGCCGGTGCCACGGACCGCGCTGGCGATCGCCCGGCGGGCGGGCGAACGGCCGGGCCCAGGCGGTCGCCCACCCGAGAGCCGGACGGGCGACCCGGTTCCGGTCAGTCCTTGAGCAGTTGGCGGGCCATCACGATGCGCTGCACCTGGTTGGTGCCCTCGTAGATCTGCGTGATCTTGGCGTCCCGCATCATCCGCTCGACCGGGTAGTCACGGGTGTAGCCGTAGCCGCCGAGCAGTTGCACCGCGTCGGTGGTGATCTCCATGGCCGCGTCCGAGGCGAAGCACTTGGCTGCCGCGCCGAAGTAGGTCAGGTCGGCGTCGCCGCGCTCGGAGCGGCCGGCCGCCGCGTACGTCAGCTGCCGGGCCGCCTCCAGCTTCATGCCCATGTCGGCGAGCATGAACTGCACGCCCTGGAACTCGGCGACCGGCTTGCCGAACTGCTTGCGCTCGGCGACGTACCCCTTGGCGTAGTCGAGCGCGCCCTGCGCGATGCCGACGGCCTGCGCGGCGATGGTGACCCGGGTGTGGTCCAGGGTCTTCATCGCGGTGGCGAAGCCGGTGCCCTCGGCACCGATCATCCGGTCCGCCGGGATCCGGACGTTGTCCAGGTAGACCTCGCGGGTCGGAGAGCCCTTGATGCCCAGCTTCTTCTCGGGCGCGCCGAAGCTGACCCCCGGATCGGACTTCTCGACCACGAAGGCGGAGATGCCCCGGGAGCGGGCGGTGGGATCGGTCGTCGCGAAGACGGTGTAGAACTTCGAGACACCGGCGTTTGTGATCCAGCGCTTCACACCGTTGAGCACCCAGTGATCGCCGTCACGTACCGCCCGGGTGGTCATCGCGGCCGCGTCGCTGCCCGCCTCCGGCTCGGAGAGGCAGTACGAGAACATCGCCTCGCCGCTGGCGACCGGCGTCAGGTAGCGGCTCTTGATCTCGTCGGAGCCGGCCAGCAGCAGCGGCATCGTGCCCAGCTTGTTCACCGCCGGGATCAGCGAGGACGAGGCGCAGGCCCGCGCGACCTCCTCGATCACGATCGCCGTGGCCAGCGCGTCCGCTCCGGCCCCGCCGTACTCGACCGGGATGTGCGGTGCGTGGAAGTCGGCGGCACGTAGCGCGTCGTACGACGCCTTCGGGAACTCACCTGTCTCATCGGCCTCGGCCGCGTGCGGAGCCACCTTGGCCGCACAGACCTCACGGACCGCTTCCCGGATCGCCTCGTGCTCCTCCGGCAGGCGGTACGCGTCGAACGACTGCTCTGCGGCCATGTCAGCCCCTCCCCTTCACCGCTATCATGCGCAGTCTGTAGCGTCACCTGGACACCCACCGCGCAGACTGAAGGATAACGACCACAGTTCAGGCGATGTTACCGGCGCGTAGGCTGGGGCAAGACGAAACCCTGAAGCCGCTCGGCGATGATGGAACCCAGCAGACGACCACCACCTCTCCGGCGCCCCGCCGTGGCGCCGCAAAGGAATGCGACGCAGCCACGCGGCGCCAGTGTGAGCGGAGAAGACAGGCGTGACCATCCCGTACCCGAACACCCAGCCGGTGCCCGCCATCGCGGCGGTCACGCCCCCCTCGGGTGCCTCCCGCCCTCGGGTGACCTTCCTGGGCACCGGCTACCTCGGCGCGACCTACGCCATCTGCTACGCCGAGCTCGGCTACGAGGTGCTCGGGTTCGACGTCGACGCGGACAAGATCGCCAAGCTGAACGCGGGTGAGGTGCCGATCCACGAGCCCGGCCTGGACGAGCTGCTGCGGCGTAACCTGGCCGCCGGTCGGCTGCGGTTCAGCACCAACATCGCCGAGACCGCCGAGTTCGGTGACGTGCACTTCATCTGCGTCGGCACCCCCCAGCGGGCCGACGGCATGGGCGCCGACCTGTCGTACGTCGAGGCGTCGGTCACCGGCCTCGCCCAACACCTGACCCGCAAGGCGCTGATCGTCGGCAAGTCCACCGTCCCGGTCGGCACCGCCGAATGGGTGGAGCAACTCGTCGGCAAACACACCCCCGCCGACCTCGGCGTCGAGGTCGCCTGGAGCCCCGAGTTCCTCCAGGAGGGCTTCGCCGTCGACGACGTGCTGCGCCCCAACCGCATCGTCGTCGGCGTCAAGAGCGAATGGGCCAACGGCATGCTCTACGCCGCCCACAAGGGCGTGTTCGACCTCGCCGCCACCGAGGACCGCGAAGTACCCCTGGTCGTCACCGACTTCGCCACCGCCGAACTGGTCAAGGTCGCCGCGAACGCCTTCCTCGCCACCAAGATCTCCTTCATCAACGCCATGGCCGAGGTCTGCGAAGCCTCCGGTGGCGACGTCACCCAACTCGCCAAGGCCATCGGCTACGACCCCCGCATCGGCAACCGCTTCCTCCAGGCCGGCCTCGGCTTCGGCGGCGCCTGCCTACCCAAGGACATCCGCGCCTTCCAGGCCCGCGCCCAGGAACTCGGCGCCGGCGAAGCCCTACGCTTCCTGCACGAAGTCGACCTGATCAACCTGCGCCGCCGCACCCGCGTCCTGCAACTCGCCGCCGACCTGCTCGGCCGCCGCTCCGGCCCCGCCGGCCCCGACCTGTCCGGCACCCGCATCGCCGTGCTCGGCGCCACCTTCAAACCCAACACCGACGACGTACGCGACGCACCCGCCCTCGCCGTCGCCGCCCTGCTCCACAAGGCCGGCGCCAACGTCCACGTCTACGACCCCCAGGGCATGGAGAACGCCCGCCGGGCCGTACCGGAACTGACCTACGAGCCCGACATGGCCGAGGCGGTCACCGGCGCCGACCTGGTCTGCGTCCTCACCGAATGGGCCGACTTCCGCAACGCCGACCCCAGCCACCTCGGCGACCTCGTCGCCGGCCGCCGAATCGTCGACGCCCGCAACTGCCTCGACCCCGCACTGTGGACCCAGGCCGGCTGGGAGTACCGCGGCATGGGGCGACCGTGATCGCGCCTTTCGGTGATGTTGGCGCTTGACCCGCCGACAACTGTCGAATTCCCGGCCCGCTTTGGGCATGCTGCGACAGTGGGAATCCACAGTGCGGGTGGAGGGGTGTCGTGGCGAACTTTCAGTGCCCTTCGTGCGGCCGGGAGATCAAGCCGGCGGTTCGCTGCCCGCACTGCGGCGCGCACCAGCCACAATGGGCCGATCACCTGGCGGAGATCGAACGATCCATCGCGGAGCTGAAGGCCCGCGAGGCCGCCATCGCCCGCGAGCAACGGCAACTCGCCGCGAAGATGCAGGCCGCGCTCTTTCAGCGGGACATCCTCTCGCACGCCGGCAGTCAGGGTGACGAGCGGCTCCGGCAGGCCACCCGCCCCCGCCGCGTGCTCCGTCGTCGGCCGCCGCGGCGTCCCACGTCCGAGGATGCCTCGCCACCCCGCGACGGCGCGACTCCGCCGCCCCGGGTCCCCCGGCAGGGCGCCGGCGCCCAGGGGCCACCGCCACCGACCGAACCCGTCTGGCTGGACGCCGACGACCCTGAGCATCCACCGGAAGCCTCCTCACGGGAGGTCCAGAACATCCCGCTCGGCCTCGGTGCGCTGCTGCTCGGCGTCGCCGCGGTGGTGTTCGCCGTGGTCGCCACCAGCTCGATGGACGCGTTGGCCCGACTCGGCATCCTGCTGCTCGCGACGGTACTGATGCTGCTCGCCCCGCCGGTGCTGGTCCGGCGCGGGTTGACCTCGACGGCCGAGACCATCGCCGCGGTGGGTCTGCTCCTGGTGCCGCTCGCAGGGTACGCGTTGTGGGCCGTGGACCGGATCGGCAACGGGGGCGCCTCCGGTGCCGTCTTCGCTGGAGTGATCTTCGCGGTCACCGCTGCCGTCTCGGTCGGCTACGCCGGGTGGACCAGGCTGCGCGCACCCCGGTTCGCCACCGTGCTGGCCGCCCAGCCGGTGGTGCCGCTGCTGGCGTACGACCGGATCACCGGCCCGGCGGGCTGGGCGCTGGTGCTGACCGTGGTCGCGCTGCTCGACCTGTGGCTGGCCCGTTCACCGGTCACCGTGGAGCAGCCGCTCACCGATGGCGTGGCCGACTCGGGCCGGTCGGCAGCGCCCCGGCAGCGGTCGGCCGAGGAGAGCCAGACCGACCGCAGGCCGGAGGCGGCGCCGGAGGAGGGCGGCGAACTGCTGGACCTCACCGTCGGCGGCACCGCGACCGGACCGACCCGACCGGTGCCCGGGCTGCGGGGACTGACCTGGGTGCTGCACGGGGTGGCGGTCGCCCTCGCCCTGGCGTACGCGGTGACCGCCCTGCTGCGGACCACCACCGTGCCGGGCGCGACCGGCGCCGGCCTGGTGCTCCTCCTCGCCGCCGCGGTCTGCCTGGCCGGGACGCTTGTGCTCCGCCGACCGCCCCTGCCCGACCTGGGCGCGGGCGTGTTCACCCTCGCTGTCATCGGCGCGCTGGGGCGGATCGCCTCGGTGGCGCTGCCCGGCCGTGCCCTGCTGCTGATCGCGGCGGTCATCACGGTCACCGGTCTGGCGGTCCGGGCGGTGCCCGAGTCCGCCCGCCGGGGTCCGCAACTGGCCTCCGCGGTGGCGCTCACGGTCAGCGGGGTGGTGGTCGCCGGCAGTGCGCTGCGGGCCGGAATCGCCCCCGTCCAGGCGGCGCTGCCGGCCTGGGCCGCGGACCTCGACCGGTACCCGGCCGAACTGGCCGCCGCCGTGGGACCGGCCGCCTGGCAGCTCGCGGCCAGCGCCTTCCTGCTGACCGTGGCCGCTGTGCTGGCGCTGCCGCCGGAGATCCGCCGCGAGTTCGCGGTGACCGGTGCGGCGCTCACCGCGCTTGCCGTACCGGCCTCCTTCGGGCTGGCCTGGACGTTGGCGCCGTGGCCGATGGTGCTGACCGCGATCGGCATCGGGGCGGCTGGCCTCTCCGCGCGTACGCCCCGCGCTGCGCTGGCGCACGCGGTGGCCGCCGCCGTGGTCGGGCTGGTCGGCGCGGGCGCGGCCCTCACCCGGCCGGCGTTGACCGCCGCCGTGCTGACCACCCTCGTCGTGGCCGGTGCGCTGATCGCCGCCGCTCCGCGGATCCGGCTCGCCCCGGCAGCGGCGGACACCGTCTCCGCCTGGGCCGCCGGAGGTGCCGCCTTCGCCCTGCCCGGAGCGGTGGCCGCCTTCGTGTCGGCCACCCTGCCGGTGGACACCACGCCGACCCCGGCGAGCCTGCGTGAAGCGACCGTACCGGTACTCGCGGCCAGCTTCCTAGCCTGCTGCGTCACGCTCGGCTACGCCGCCGTCGTGCAGGTGTCGCAACGCCAGATTCCGGTGCCGCTGTCGGTGGGCACCGGTCTGGGCGCGTTGGTGGTCGCCGCGGCCGGTTTCGGCTCGCCAGGCGCCACCGTCGCGGACGCCTGGGTCGGCGCACTGCTGCTGGTCTCCGCGGTGCTGCTCTTCCTGGCTCCCTCGATCGACACCGGTCGCCGCTCCGATCTCACCCTGGACGGCTCCGACCTGGCGGCCGCTGCGGTGACCGCCACGCTTGTCGCCACCCTGCTACGGATCGGCACCGTGCTCGCGCCCAGCGGGCAGCTCGCCGTCGCCGCCGCGCTGGTCCTGGTGGTCGCCGTGGCGGCCCGGGCGATGCCCGAGGAGTGGCGACGCGGGCCGGTGCTCGGCCTCACGGTCGGTGGGTTGCTGATCGGGCTGCTGGCCGGCTGGATGGCGCTGCGCGGCGGCGTCGGCGTGCTGGCCACACCCGGCCCGATCTGGAACGGTGACCTGAGTGGTTGGCCGGCCGCGCCGACCGGCGGTACGACCTGGCAGGGACCGATCGCCCTGGTGCTGCTCGCGGTCGCGGCCGGCATCCTGCTGCCCCCGCCCTGGCGCTGGGACGTGGCCGGCGTGGCGGTGGTGCTCGCCACCATCGGCGCGCCCGCCGCGTTCGAGCTTCCCTGGTGGTCGCCGGTCCTGATCGGCGGCATGGTCGCCACCATCTTCGGGATGGCCGCGGTCGCCACGGTCGAGCCCCGGGCGGCGCTGTCCCGGATCACCGTGGCCGGGGTGGTCGCGCTGCACGCGGCCGGCGCCGGGCTGGTGCGGCCGTGGACGACCGCGCTGGCCCTGGGCAGCATCGTCCTGATCGGCGCGGTGGTGGCTGCGCTGGCCCGCAACATGGCCGAGCCACTCGTCGAGGACATCGAGGCGGAGGGCATGCCGCCGCACCTGGCGCAGATCGGTGGCGCGGGTCTGTGCGCGGCACTGTTGGCGCTGCCGGGTGCCACCGCCGCCCTCGCCGTCGAGTTCGGTCACACCCCGCAGGTGGTGCTCACCGCCGGCCTGGCCGCATCGAGTCTCGGCCTGGCCGCGGTGGCCGCAGCCCGTCGGCAGGTTCCCCAGTATCTGCCCTGGGCCAGCGCCGGCGTGGTCGGCGGGGCGAGCGTGACCGCGTTCGCCGCCGTACCGATCGCCCTGCCCGTCGGGGTCTACGCCGCGGCGGCGGCGCTGCTCGGTGTGCTCGCCGAACTCGTACGAGGGGCGACCGAGCCGCCGGTCGGCGCGGCCCAACCGGTACGCCGCTGGACCGTGCTGCTCGACGGGGCGCTGCGCCGGCTGCCCGACGACAACCGGCGCCGGTGGCGGGTGAGCCCGGCCGCCGGTGCGCTGGCCGCCGCCGCCCTGCCGACCGTGCTGGCCCTGGTCTCCATCGCCCCGGCGCTGATCGCGGCCCTCGTCGATCCGCATCGCACCGTCGGCCGGATCTGGCAGGGGCCACCGGCGGCCCTGCTCGACCCGCCGCCGGCAGCGGTCAACCCGACCCATGTGCTCACCGCGCTGCTGCTCACCGCGACGGCGGCCCTGGCAGCCACCGGGTTCAGCGGTGGCCGTCGGTCCCGGGCCGTGCCGGTGGTGCTGCCCGGCGCCGCAGTCACCCTGCTCATCGCCCCGATCGCGTTGGGCGGCGGCTGGCCGGCGAGCACCCTGTCGGCGCTGGCGGTGTTCACCATCTCGATGCTGGGGCTGGCGCTGACGCCGCCGCCGGCCCTGGTGGAACGGGCCCGCTCGTTGCGACTGGCCCGGGTCCTGGTCTTCGTGATCGGGCTGGCGGCCGGCGGGGCCGGCCTCGCCGGCAGTCTCGCCACCCGGGAGCTGACCCTGTTCACCCTCGGCGGTGCGGTCGGGGTCGGGCTGGTGGCCGCCCTCTACGGCCTCACTTCCCGGGCCCGTCTGCTCGGCTGGTTGTTCGCCTCGCTGATGGCGCAACTGTTCGTGCTCACCGCCGGCCTGGTGGCCGGGCTCGCCCCGGTCTGGTCGGCGTTCGGAGTGCTGGCGGTCGGCGCGGCGTTGCAGGTCTTCTCCGCAACTCTCCCCCGGCTCCGCCGTCCAGAGGCGCGTCGCGAGGCGGCGACCGTGGAGTGGAGCGGCCACGCCGCCGCGCTGATCGCGCTGGCGCTGGCCTTCGACTCACCTCGGCACATTGCCGCGCTGCTCGCCGCCTGGGGTGCGGTCCTCGGCCTCGCGGCGACCCGGCCCGGCCGCCGGCCGACGGAGCGACGGGTGCTGTTCTGGGCGGTGGTGCTCTGCGAGATCACCGCCTGGTGGATCCTGATGCGGGTCGCCGACGTGGCCCTGCCCGAGGCGTACACCCTGCCGTTCGCCGCGCTGGCCCTGCTGGTGGGGGTGCTGGAGCTACGCCAGCGCAGCGACCTGAGCAGCTGGGTGGCGTACGGACCGGCGCTGCTCGCCGCCTTCGTGCCGACCCTGGCGATCGTGCTGGCCACCGATTCGAGCACGATGCGCCAGGTGCTGCTGCTGCTCGGCGCGGTCGCGGTGCTGGTCTTCGGCTCGATGACCCAGCAGCAGGCACCGGTCATCGTCGGTGCGGTGGTCACCGCCATCGCGGCCGTGCACGCGCTGTTCAGCCTCGGTCCGTGGCTGGCGCTGATCCCGGTCGGCTTCCTGCTGCTCATCCTCGGTGCCAGCAACGAACGCCGACGCCGCGCCCAGGAACGCCTGCAGACCGCGCTCCGCGGCATGCGGTGAGACCGGAGGGTCAAGGCAGCCGTCGTCGCGGTGCGGCAGAGTGGGCCGGCACCGACGGTGGTCCGCTCCGCTTGCGTCGTCCCGGCCGCTGCCCGCTCGGGGAGGCCGCTGGATGCCGCAACCGGTAGCGGACCATGCGGGTCAAGCCAGGGAGGCGCGGAGCGCGGCGTCCTTCTCTGCGACCAGCTGCTCCAGGTCGGCCTGGTACGCCGACATCCGGTCGAGCAGGGCGCGGTCGGCGGTGGCGAGGATGCGGACGGCGAGCAGGCCGGCATTGCGGGCGTTGCCGATGGACACGGTCGCCACCGGCACGCCGGCCGGCATCTGCACGATGGACAACAGCGAGTCGATGCCGTCGAGGTGCTTCAACGGCACCGGTACGCCGATCACGGGCAACGGGGTCACCGACGCGACCATGCCGGGCAGCGCCGCCGCGCCACCGGCCCCGGCGATGATCACTTTGAGCCCACGGTCGGCGGCAGCCCGACCGTAGTCGATCATCTTGACCGGGGTGCGGTGCGCCGAGACCACCTCGACCTCGTACGGCACCTCGAACTCGGTGAGCACCTCGGCGGCAGCCTTCATCGTCGGCCAGTCCGAGTCGCTTCCCATGATCACACCGACCGTGCTCACGCTGCTCATTCCTCCGGTGTTCCGTCCCGCAGCCAGCGGGCGGCCCGGGCGGCCCGGGCGCGTACCTCATCCAGATCGTCGCCGAGCACGGTGACATGACCGATCTTGCGGCCCGGTCGCACCTGCTTGCCGTAGAGGTGGACCCGGGCGGTCGGCTCGGCGGCGAAGAGGTGGTGCAACCGCTCGTCGACCGACATGCCGCCGGGCTGACCACCGAGCACGTTCGCCATCACCACCACCGGAGCGGTCAACGAGGTGTCGCCCATCGGGTAGTCCAGCACGGCACGCAGGTGCTGCTCGAACTGCGACGTCCGGGCACCCTCGATGGTCCAGTGCCCCGAGTTGTGCGGGCGCATTGCCAGTTCGTTGACCACGAGCCGGCTACCGCCCGGTACCGCCGAGTCGGCCACCTCGAACAGCTCCACCGCAAGCAGGCCCACCACGCCGAGCGCGGTGGCCAGGTCGATGGCGAGCTGCTGCGCGGCGACCGCCAGGTCCTCGGCCAGGCCGGGCGCCGGTGCCAGCACCTCGACGCAGATCCCGTCGCGCTGGACCGTCTCGACGACCGGGTAGACCGCTACCTGGCCGAACGGCGAGCGCGCCACCTGCACCGCCAACTCCCGGCGCAGCGTCACCCGCTCCTCGACGATCAGCTTCGTGCCGCCGGCGAGCAGCGTCTGCGCCAGGTCGGTCGCGGACGCCGGGTCGGTGGCCGGCCACACGCCCCGTCCGTCGTACCCACCACGGGCGGCCTTGAGCACGACCGGCCAGCCGACCTCGTCGCCGAAGGTGACCAGATCGGTGGGGGACGCAACCGGTCGCCAGCGCGGATTGGGCGCGCCCAGGGTGCCGAGCCGTTCCCGCATCACCTGCTTGTCCTGGGCGTGCACCAGGGCGTCGGCGGGCGGGAACAGCTTCACCCCCTCGCCGGCCAGAGCGCGGATGTGTTCGGTCGGGACGTGCTCGTGGTCGAAGGTGACCACCTCACAGCCCTTGGCGAAGGTACGCAGCGCGGCGAGGTCGGTGTGGTCGCCGTACTGGACGTCGGCGGCGACCAGGGCCGCCCCGTCATCCGGGGTGAGCGCGAGCACACGCAGTGACTGGCCGAGGGAGATGGCAGCCTGGTGGGTCATCCGGGCCAGCTGGCCGCCGCCCACCATGCCGACAACGGGCAGACCGGTACGGGAATCCATAGCGGCGTCAGCCTAACCGGGCCGGTCGCGGCACCGAGCGGCGGATCCGGCTCAACGCAGCTGCCCCACCAGCTCCTCGACCCCGGTCACCGGCCGCTGGCAGACGAAACCCCGACAGATGTACGCGGCGGCCCGCCCGTCGACCAGCGGACGGCCGGCCAGCAGCGGAACCCCCGGCTGGTCCGGGGCGCCCGCCACGATCACCGCACCGGGTGGAGCGTGCCGGTACGCCGCGGCCACCAGCGGGTCACCCGCCACGTCCCCGGTCGCCACCGCGATCTCGTACGGCCCGGAGAGGAGCGCCTCGCCGACGGTCGCCGCGTACCCGGTGAAGCGGGCGTGCCGCCCCACGATCGGCGCGACGGTGGACAGGGCCGCCTCGGCGGCCTCGCGATAGCGGCTCTCCCCGGTCAGCGCCGCGTACGCGACCAGGCCGGCGACGATCGCGGATCGGCCGGAGGGGGTGGCGTTGTCCGTCGGATCGGCCGGCCGGGCGACCAACTGTTCCGCGTCGTCGGCGGTGTCGTGGAACGCCCCGCCGGGCGCGGCGAAGTGGGCCAGCGCGGCGTCGACCAGCTCACCGGCCAGTTCCAGCCACCGTCCCTCGCCGGTGACCTGGTGCATGGCGCAGAACGCCTCGGCCACGCAGCCGTAGTCCTCAAGCACTCCGGCCGGATCGCCGACCCGGCCGTCGCGGGAGGCACGGCGCAGCCGCCCGTCGACGACGTGCACCCGGGCGAGGTACTCGGCGGCGTCCCGCATCGCCCCGTCGGCGACGATGGTGACCCCCTCCAGCAGGTTCGCCTCACCCTCGGTGCCGATCCGGCCGGTGGTCTCGACCAGCCGGACGAACTCGGCCAGCGCGGTGATCGCCAGCCCGTTCCAGGCGGCCACCACCTTGTCGTCACGCGCGGGCTGGGGACGGGCGTCCCGGGCGGCCAGCAGTCGTCGGACCACCACCTGCCAGCGCTCCCGCACCGCCGGATCCGCGTCGTCGACGTCCCGAGCCAGCCGGAGCACGCTCGTGCCCTTCTCGAAGCTGCCGGCGTCGGTCACCGCGAGCAGGTCGGCGGCCCAGCGGCCGTCCTCCTCGCCCAGCACCTCGACCAGCTGGGCCGGCGTCCAGACGTAGGTCAGGCCCTCGACGCCCTCGGTGTCCGCGTCCAGTGCGGAAGCGAAGCCCTGCCCGGGCCGGTGCAGTTCGTCGGCGAGGAACCGGGCGGTGTCCCGGGCCACCCGCAGCGCCAACGCGTCACCGGTGAGCCGCCACAGCTGGGTGTAGACCCGCAGCAGCAGGGCGTTGTCGTACAGCATCTTCTCGAAGTGCGGCACGGTCCAGTGACCGTCCACCGAGTACCGGGCGAAGCCGCCGGCCAACTGGTCGTGGATGCCGCCGCGGGCCATCGCCTCGCAGGTGTGCCGGACGATCTCCAGGCTGCGCGCCGAGCCGGTGCGCTGGTGGTGCCGCAGCAGGAAGAGCAGGTTCATGTGCGGCGGGAACTTCGGTGCGCCGCCGAAGCCACCGTTCACCTCGTCGTACTCGCTGGCAAGTTGGTCTGCGGCGGCATCGAGCAGCTCGGCGGTGAGCGGGGCGGTGGGGCCGCCGACGGCCTGGGCCCCGCCGATCGCCTCCACCACCGCGGCGCCCTGGCGTAGCACGGCGTCGCGCTGCTCCCGCCAGGCGGTCCCGACCGACTCCAGCAGCCGGACGAAGTTCGGCCGGGGGAAGTACGTGCCGCAGAAGAACGGGGTGCCGTCCGGGGTGGCGAAGACCGTCATCGGCCAGCCGCCCTGACCGGTCATGGCCTGGGTGGCGGTCATGTAGACCGCGTCGACGTCGGGCCGCTCCTCGCGGTCCACCTTGATCGAGACGAAGCCCTCGTTCAGCAGCTTGCCGACGCCGTCGTCCTCGAACGACTCGTGCGCCATCACGTGACACCAGTGGCAGGCCGAGTATCCGACCGAGATGAGCACCGGCACGTCCCGCCGTTTCGCCTCGGCGAACGCTTCCTCGCACCAGGGCCACCAGTCGACCGGGTTGTCGGCGTGCTGGAGCAGGTACGGGCTGGTCGCCTCCGCAAGTCGATTCACCCGACGACCATATCCAGCCGGGCCCACCCCGCCTGTGTTGACCAAGAGGTTTGCGTCGGCGGGAGCGCCCTCCTCCGACGCAAACCTCTTGATCAACCGGGTGGGGCCGGGGGGTCAGGAGGCGCCGTCGGCGCGGAGGGGGAGGACGTTGTTGGGGGCGGTGTCGCGTAGGGAACCGAGGACGGCGGCGATCTTGTCGGCGGGCATCGGCTTGAAGAAGTGGTAGCCCTGGGCGGCGGTGCAACCCAGCTCGGCCAGGGCGGAACGCTGCGCGGCCGTCTCCACTCCCTCGGCCACCACCCGCAGGCCCAACTGGTGGGCCAGCCCCACGGTGCTGCGTACGATGGCCGCCGCCTGCGGCGAATCCGCCATCTGGAGCACGAAGGAGCGGTCCACCTTCAGCTCGTCCACGGCGACCCGGGTGAGGAACGCCAGCGACGAGAAGCCGGTACCGAAGTCGTCCACGGCCAGCTGCACGCCCATCGACCGCAACGAGGTGAGCACCTGGTCGATGACCTCCAGCTCGCTCATCACCACCGTCTCGGTGATCTCCAGGACCAGCCGGTCGGCGGGCACCTGGTGCCGGCGCAGCGCGTCGGCGATCTCCGCCGGCAGTCTCGGATTCAGCAGGCTACGCGCGGACAGGTTGACCGAGATGGGTACGTCCAGGCCCTCCCGGGCCCAGTCGGCGGCCACGGCGAGCGCCTTGTCGAGCACGTAGCGGGTGAAGGCGCCGAGCTGCTCGCTGTTCTCCACCGGCCGGATGAAGTCGGACGGCCCCAACCAGCCGCGCCTCGGGTGCCGCCACCGGATCAACGCCTCCACACCGGTCGGCGCCCCGGTCACCAGGTCCACGGCCGGCTGCAACACGAGCACCAACTGGTCGTCGGCCTGCAACGCCTCCCGCAACTCTGCGAGCAGGGCCAGCTGGTCGGTGCTGGCCGCGTCACGTGAGGTGTCGTACGCGGCCACGCTGACGCCACCCGACTTGGCCTGGTACATCGCGATGTCGGCGCGGCGCAGCAGCTCGGTCAGGTCGGCGGTGCCGGCCGGGGCCACCACCACCCCGACGGAGACCTCGACGGACATCCGCACCCCGGCCACCTCGGTGGGCGCGGCCAGCCGCTCGGCGATGTCCCGGGCCTGACGCAGCGCGTACGCCATGGGTGCGGCGCGGTCACCGACCACCGGGACCGAACTCAGCAGCAGGGCGAACTCGTCACCACCGAGCCTCGCCAGCAGGTCGCCCGAGCGGGCCAGGGCACCCAGCCGGTTCGCGGTCAACCGCAGCAGCTGATCACCGGCGGCGTGCCCGAGCGTGTCGTTGACCTCCTTGAACTGGTCGATGTCCAGCAGCAGCAGGGCGACCGGATGGTCATGGGCCAACTGCCGCAACGCCTGGTCGCCCTTGCCGAGCATGGCCGCCCGGTTGGCCAGGCCGGTCAGCGGGTCGTGCACCGCCTCGTACGACGAGCGGGCAGTGACCAGGCGCAGTTCCCGGTGGGCGGCGGCATCGTGCAGCGCCGCGGCGAGGGCGTCGGCGAAGGCCGCGTGAGCGTCGCGTTCCCGGCCGGTGGCCGGCGCCGTACGGGGGAATCGCACCCGCAAGCGGCCCACGCGGGTCTCGCCGACCGACAGGTCGCGGACCAGTTCCCCCGGTCCGGGTTCGTCGTCGTCGGGCGGGGCGATCTCCCGGTCGAGCACCTGACCGCCCGGGTCACCGCGGTAGCGACGCCACCGTCCGTCGCCCCGGACCACCTCCACGTCGACCAGTTCCGCCTCGAACAGCGCCAGTGCCCCGGTGACACCCGCCGTCGCCACGCCCCGCTCGTCGAGTTGGTTGAGCGCCTTCGTGGCCTCGGCGAATGACCGCCAGGTGCGTCTATCGCGGTCCTGGAGCAGCCGTTGCCGGTAGGTCTGCTGTAGCAGCCACAGCGGAGCGGGAAGCAACAGCAGCCAGCGCGGGTCGGTCTCGATCAGCACCACCACCAGCAGGCCGACCACCACGTTGCCGACGAACATCAGCAGCTTGCCGCGTAGCGCGGCGAGCAACGGACGCCCGATGGGCATGCCGTGCCGCAGCGCCAGCATCACCCCGCCCAGCCAGGCGCTGGCCAGGAGGTAGGCGACGGCACCGGCGGCCACCGCAAGGGTGAGTGCGGGGGTCGGAACGGCAAGCGTCGGCTGCCCCAGGGCGGTGGTGACCGCCACCGCCAGCGCGGTGGCGGCGGTGTGCGCGCCCGCGACGCGGATCACGTCCCAGGTGGTGCGGCCGTCATCCACCACCGAGAGCGCCGTCCAGGCGAGTGTGACGCCGAGCAGCGCGGCCGCCGGCAGCCAACCGGGGGGTACGAGGTAGAGGCAGACGATCAAGGCGGCTTCGGCCCAGGTGACACTGACCACGCCGGCCGCAGCGCGGAACCGGAGCCGGGCCAACTGGGACAGGGCGAATAGGGCGACCGCGAAGCCGAAGCGGGCGGGCCCGCCAAGCGGGTCGTCGGCCGGCAGCCCCGCCGGCAGGCTCAGCCCCACCACTGCGGCAACCAGCGCGGTGGCCACGACGGCGGCGGTGAGCAGGTGCAGCCCCATCGGCGTACCACGGCCCGTGGGCCGGTCGAGCGGTTGACCGGCCCGGCCGGAGGTCACCGACCCCCTCCCGCCGACCTGAAAGAGACCACGCGGCGGGCGGACATGACTGCGGTGGTCATCGGCGCCCCCTCCCGCGCAGCTTGAGGACTTTCGGTCCCCCCGGCGGAAGGCTAAGCCAAACCCGATGGTCGCAACAGGGGTCGACCATCCGGTTCGACGTGAATCATGCTCCGATCAGCCGTCGCGGCGCTGCTGGTGCCCGTTGGGAGCATCCGTGGATGAATCCTCCGTCACGATCCCACCTGTCGGATCACCGACCGAACGCTCCATCGACTCCGTGCCTGGTGCCGCCGGCCCCTCACCGGGGAACCGGTCCGGAAGCCGGCGCAGCCGGGCGTTCATGTTGCGGATCAGCAGCACGGTGGCGGCACCGAGGACGAGGATGAGGAACAGGCCCATCGGCCCGGCCAGCCCACCCGTGCGGGTGTCACCGAAGTTGTTCTGGGCGAGCACCTGAGCAGCGGTCAGCATGGGATTCCTCCGGTTCGCGGTGTGCGACCAGGGTAGCCCGGTGCCCGCTCAGCGGGCATGGCCCGTGCCCCGCACCCCGGCGAACAGGTCGGACTCCGGCATGGGACTGTCGACCGACGACCGGACCAACTCGAAATCCTCCGTCGGCCAGGCACGCTGTTGCAGCTCCATCGGCACCTGGAACCAGAAGCCGTCCGGATCCACCTGGGTGGCGTGCGCCCGCAGCGCGTCGTCGCGGACCGGGAAGTAGTCGGCGCACGGAACCCGGGTGGTGATCCGGGGCCCCTTGTCCGGCCGGTCCTCCCAGCGGGTCAGCCACTCCGCGTACGGCGACTCGGCACCTGTCGCGAGGACGGCCTCGTGCAGCGCCAGGATCTTGCCCTTGGAGAAGCCGATGTCGTAGTAGAGCTTGAGCGGCTGCCACGGCTCGCCCAGTTCCGGGTAGCGCTCGGCGTCGCCGGCCGCGTCGAAGGCCGCCACACTGATCTTGTGGCACATGATGTGGTCCGGGTGCGGGTAGCCACCCTCCTCGTCGTACGTGGTGACCACGTGCGGACGGAACTCGCGCATCAGTCGCACCAGCGGACCGGCAGCCACGTCCACGTCCTGAAGGGCGAAGCAGCCCTCGGGCAGCGGCGGCAGCGGGTCGCCCTCGGGCAGGCCGGAGTCGACGAAACCCAACCACGCCTGCTCGATACCGAGAATGGCCCGCGCCGCGTCCATCTCGGCGCGACGGATCTCGCCGATGTTCGCCCAGACGTCGGGCCGGTCGAGCTTGGGGTTGAGCACGCTGCCCCGCTCGCCGCCCGTACACGTCACGACCAGTACGTCCACCCCCTCGGCGACGTACTTCGCCATCGTCGCGGCGCCCTTGCTCGACTCGTCGTCGGGGTGCGCGTGAACGGCCATGAGTCGAAGTTGCTCTGCCAAGGTCGGCGCTCCTCGTCTCTGCCCACCGGCGACCCACCCCGGGCCCCCGTTGACCTGCCGAATTCCTCCCCGTAGCGGCACCGGACCGCGCCGGCCTGTCATATTTGACCCCAGCCGTACGCGACGCTGAGCCAGATCTGGCGACCGAGTCGAACAGGAATGGCGGACTCTGCCATTCTTGCCGATACCGCTGACAACAACGCCAGGGAGATACCCGACGGTGACCGAGACGCACGCCACACTTGGACCGAACGCGCCGGTCTTCCCGCCCGGCCGGTACGGCCACCGTCGCGCGCCCAGGCGCCGCCGGCCGGTGCTGGCCGCGCTGCTGGCCGTCGTCGTGGTCGCGACGCTCACCGTCGTCTCGGTCCGGCTCTACCGGCAGTACGGCGATCCGGCGTACGACGCCCAGGTAATCAGCTACGGCGACATCACCGACAACCAGGTGGTGGTCGACTTCCGGGTCAACCTGCCGGACGGCGGCGCGGCGGTGTGCGTGCTGCGCGCCCGGGACCACGCCGGCGCCGAGGTGGCCCGCGAGGAGGTGCCGGTGACCGCCGCCGCCGGGCAGCGTCACGTCACCGTCCGGCACCGCCTCGTCACCACCGCACGGCCGTTCATCGGTGAGGTCGTTCGGTGCCGGCCACCCGCCTGAGGCTCGGCGAGGTCGTCCGGGCGGCGTGATCGCCGACACTCCTTGTCGTAGGGCACTGGTAACTTGGAGGTTCACCTGTCAGCCAGCACGCACAACCGAGGAGGACCGCCTGTGTCCAATGGCAACGAGGCGCCCGCCACCTGGCTGTCCCAGGACGCGTACGACCGCCTGAAGGGCGAGCTCGACGAGTTGATCGCCAACCGGCCGATCATCGCCGCCGAGATCAACGCCCGGCGTGAGGAAGGCGACCTGCGCGAGAACGGCGGCTACCACGCCGCCCGCGAGGAGCAGGGCAAGGCCGAGGGGCGCATCCTCTATCTGAAGGAGTTGCTCCGCACGGCCCAGGTCGGCGAGGCGCCGACCGTCGACGCCGTGGCACCCGGGATGGTCGTGACGATCTACTTCGATGACGACGCCGACGACACAGAGACGTTCCTGCTCGGCTCGCGTGAGATCGCCTCGACCACGGACCTGACGGTCTACAGCCCCGAGTCGGCCCTCGGCCAAGCGATCCTGGGCGGCAAGGCAGGCCAGGCCTGCACCTACACCGCACCGAGCGGCGCCGACATCAAGGTGACAGTGGTCAGTTTCGAGCCGTTCTCCGGCTGACCGTCGTCGGCCGGCCGGGCCGGCGATCCGATCGACAGCCGTGCCACCACCCCGAGCCGGCGAGCCGATCGAGTTTCATTCCGCCACCCAGGCCAGTAGTCAGTTCGTCCAGAGGCGTGACGCCACCGCGTCACGCCTCTGGTGCGATCGTCACCTGATAGCCGCTGGCCCGCAGGGCGCTGATCAGCATGTCGGAGTGTTCGACACCACGGGTTTCCACAGACAGTGCCACCTCCACCTCACCGAGGCGCAGGTGCGGGTGGGCCCGCTGGTGCACCACGTCCACCACGTTCGCCCGGTGCTCGGCGATCTCACTCAACAACGAGGCCAGCTGTCCGGGCCGGTCCGAGCAGCGCACCGTGACCCGCAGGTAGCGCCCCGCCGCTGCCAGTCCGTGCTCGATCACCCGCAGCATCAGCAGCGGGTCGATGTTGCCACCGGAGAGCACCACCACCGCTGGCGTGGTCACCTCGACAGCGCCGGCCAGCAGGGCGGCCACGCCGACCGCCCCGGCCGGCTCCACCACCTGCTTGCCGCGTTCGAGCAGCATGAGCAGCGCCCGGGAGATGTCCTCCTCGGAGACGGTGACCATGTCGTCGACCAGCTTGCGGACGTGGCTGAAGGTGACGTCGCCCGGCCGACCGACAGCGATGCCGTCCGCGATGGTGGTGAAGGCCGGCAGCCGGACCGGCTCGCCCGCCACCAGTGACGGCGGGAAGGCCGCCGCGCCGGCCGCCTGCACCCCGATCACCCGAACGTCCGGCCGGAGCGCCTTGGCTGCCACCGCCAGCCCGGAGATCAGTCCTCCCCCGCCGACGCCGGTGACGATCGTGGCGACCTCCGGGCACTGCTCCAGGATCTCCAGCGCCACCGTGCCCTGCCCGGCGATCACGTCCCGGTGGTCGAATGGATGGATCAGCACCGCGCCGGTGCGCTCCGCGAACGTCTGTGCCGCGACCAGCGACTCGTCGACCGTGGCACCGACCAGCTCGACCTGGGCGCCGTACCCCTTCGTGGCCGCCACCTTCGGCAGTGGCGCGTTCACCGGCATGAAGACTGTGGCGTGGGTGCCGACCAGGCCGGCGGCGAGCGCCACGCCCTGCGCGTGGTTGCCGGCGCTGGCCGCGACCACGCCCCGGGCCCGCTCCGGCGCCGACAACCGCGAGATCCGCACGTACGCCCCGCGCACCTTGTACGACCCCGCTCGCTGAAGGTTCTCGCACTTGAGCCAGACCGGCCCACCGAGCGCGGCGCTGAGCGGACGGGACGGCTCCATCGGGGTGGTCCGGATGACCCCGTCGAGCAGTTCCCGTGCCGCGCGCACCTCGTCCAGGCTGACCAGTTCCGTCATGCCTAGATCGTGCCACCCGGCCCGTCCGGCACCGCCGACGCCCGGCCCAGCCCAACCGACGGCGCGCTGCCCGGCGCAGCCGCCGCAGCTTGGTCCGGCGCGGCCGGCACCGCCGGGTCCGCCGTTGCCGCGATCGTCATGCCGGGCAGGATCGGACCGGTGGGCATCGACCGGGCGATCCGGGCGGTCTGCGCCGCCGAGATGCTCTGGATCAGCACGATCAACGAGCCGCCCGCCACCGCACAGAACACCGCCGGCACCAGGTACTCACCGGTCGCCGTCAGGTAATGATCCACGTACGCCTGAAAGTCCGTCGAGGTCTGCGGGTACGGCAGCGCCTCGTACTCGGCGGCGGAGGAGCGAGCGCTGAACCGCTCCGCGAAGAGGAACACCAGCCAGGATCCCCACCAGACGTGCACCAGCACCGGGGTGCTCAACCGCCAGAGACTCTCCCGGGCGATGCTGGCCACGACCCGGTGCGGCATCACGAAGTTGACGAACGGCACCAGCCACCCGGCGATCGCCCACCCGTCGGAGTTGGTGGGCCCGGCCCCCGGGAAGGCGTCCAGGTTCGTCCGGGCCCGCCACGTCCAGATGATGACGAGCACGATCGCGACCAGGAACGCGACCTGGTAGAGCAGCGCCGCCGACAGTTCCAGAACCCCTGCGGTGAGCAGGAACGTCTCGGTGTCACGGGAGTCGGCCGCCCGCTCGGCGAGCAGCGCGTTGACCGGCTGCACCGCCACCGTCAGCAGCAGGAACGCGGCGGTCGCGGCCACGGCGGCCGAGGCGGCCCGGCCGACACCTCGCACCGGGCGTACCCGGGCGCCCGGGTACAGCGTCGGCGAACCGACCGGCGTACGGCAGGTCGGACATTCCCTGGTACGTACGTCGGTCTCGGTGTCGCAGGTATGGCAACGCATGCTCGACGGACCTCCCGTGTGATGGCACGGGGGAGCGTAGATGATCAAGCGTTGGCTGGCCAGCCCGTTCCGACGCGCGGATAACCAGGGGCGTGCCGAGGCCACGGGCTCGCCATCTCGAACTGACCGGCAACACCGAGCAGCAGCAGTTCCGACCCGGGCGGCCCGACCAGTTGCACGGCGAGCGGCAGTCCGTCCGGGCGGCGGCCCACCGGCACCACCAGTGCGGGCAGCCCGGCGATGTTCCAGGGTGCGGCGTACGGGGCGTACCGGATGCTGGCCAGCATGTTGGCCTGCCAGGAGCGGGTCGACCAACTGGTCGCCGGTGGCGGCGCGCTGGCCAGCGCCGGGGTGAGCAGCAGGTCGACCGAGTGGTCGGTGAAGAAGCCGATCGACCGTTCGCGCCAGGCCAGCCGGTCGGCCTCCCGGACGTACCCGCGCCGCCACGCCCACTCGCCGAGCGCGACGTGCCGGCGACTACGGCGTTGCAGGGCGCGCCGGTCGACCCCGGCGGCGCGCACGTCCGCCGCCGCGGCGGCGAACCAGGTGGCGATGCCCTTCAGGCCCAGCGCGGTCGGGTACACCGGGTCGGCCGGCACGGTGTCGTGCCCGGCACCGGCGAGCAGCCGACCGGCGGCGGCCACCGCGTCCCGGTTCGGCGCATCGGGCGAGACGCCCCGCACGGGCGACCGTAGCGACACGCCGACCCGCAGCCGCTCCGGCGGAACGAGCTTGCCCTGGGCCCGGCCGGCGAGCACCTGGAAGCCGACCGCCGCGTCGGCGACGGTGGTGCTGAGCATGCCGTGCTCGACCAGACCGAACCAGTCCTCCGCGCCGAGTTGGCAGGGCACCACGCCACGACCGGGTTTCAGCCCGACCAACCCGCAGCAGGCGGCGGGGATGCGGATCGAGCCGAGACCATCGTTGCCGTGGGCGATCGGTACCAGCCCGGCGGCCACCGCAGCGGCCGCGCCGCCGGAGGAACCACCGGGGGTGCGGGACAGGTCCCACGGATTGCGGGTGACCGCCGTCTCGTCGTCGGTGATGCCCCACAACCCCAGCTCGGGCATCCGGGTGACGCCGAGGATCACCGCACCGGCCCCGCGCAGCCGGCGGACCACCTCGTGATCGGCCTCCGCCACGCCGGTACGGACGGCGGCGGAGCCGTTCCAGGTGGGTACGCCGGCCACCGGGGTGTTCTCCTTGACCGCGATCGGCACCCCGGCCAGCGGCAGGTTCGCCAGGTCCTCCTGCTCGTCCACCTTCTCCGCCTCGGTGACCGCCTCCCCGCCGCGTACCGCGCGGAACGCGGCGAGGTCGACGTCGGCCTTGGCGACGTGGTCAAGGTGGTCGGCAAGCACCTGGGTGGCGGAGACGTCGCCCCGGCGTACGCCCCGGGCGATCTGTTTGGCGGTCGCCCCGACCCAGGTCGGCATGATGTCCTGCACGGCCACCCTCCCAAGCCAGCGGTCAGCCCAGCGCCTGCTCCAGATCGGCGAGCAGGTCTTCGACCGTCTCGATGCCGACAGACAGTCGCACGAGATCGGAGGGAACTTCAAGCGGCGAGCCGGCAGCACTCGCGTGTGTCATCCGACCCGGGTGCTCGATCAGGGATTCCACCCCGCCGAGGGACTCGGCGAGCACGAAGAGCCGGGCCCGGTTGCAGATCTCGACGGCGTGCTCCTCGCCCCCGGCGGCGCGGAAGGAGATCATGCCCCCGAACCGCCGCATCTGCTTGGCCGCCACCTCGTGCCCAGGGTGTGTCGGCAGGCCCGGGTAGAGCACCTGACCGACCTTGGCGTGCCCGTCGAGGTACGCGACGATCCGCTCGGCGTTGTCGCAGTGCCGGTCCATGCGTACCCCGAGGGTCTTGATGCCGCGCAGGGTCAGCCAGGCGTCGAACGGGCCGTTCACCGCGCCCATCGCGTTCTGGTGGTAGCGCAACCGCTCGCCGAGGTCGGCGTCGGCCGTCACCAGCGCGCCACCGACCACGTCGGAGTGCCCACCGACGTACTTCGTGGTCGAGTGCACGACCACGTCCGCGCCGAGCGTGATCGGCTGTTGCAGGTACGGCGAGGCGAAGGTGTTGTCGACCACCAGGAGCGCCCCGGCGTCGTGCGCCACGGCGGCGAGGGCGGCGAGGTCGGCGATGCCGAGCAGCGGGTTGGTCGGGGTCTCCACCCAGACCACCTTCGTGACACCGGGCCGGATCGCGGCCCGCACGGCGTCGGTGTCGGAGACCTTGGCCGGGGTGTACGCCAGCCCCCACCGCTCGGCGACCTTGGCGAAGAGCCGGTACGTGCCGCCGTAGGCGTCGTCGGGGATGACCACGTGGTCACCCGGTCCGCAGACGGTACGCAGCAGCGTGTCCTCGGCGGCCAGGCCGCTGGCGAAGGCCAGGCCGACCTGGCCGGCCTCCAACGCGGCAAGGCATTCCTGGAGCGCGTCCCGGGTGGGGTTGCCCGAGCGGCTGTACTCGTAGCCCAGCCGTGGCGCGCCGACGGCATCCTGGGCGTACGTGCTGGTCTGGTAGATCGGAGGGATCACCGCGCCGGTACGGGCCTCGGGGTCCTGGCCGGCGTGGATGGCGAGCGTCTCGAAGCCGTGCGTCATTCCGCAGACGTTAGTCCTCCCGTCCGCCCCACCGATTCCAACCCGGCCCGGCTCGCCTCCGATGTTTCGTCGGAACGCTGAGCGATACTTGCCGAGTGAGCCCGACCAAGAGCCTTCCTTCCCGTCTGATCGGAGCAGCCGACCGCATCCCGGCTTCGCTTGATGTGCTCGCCGGTCCCGATCACGGACGCGTCGTCCTACCACTACGGCTGGCCTGGTCCGGCCTAACCGAGTTCGACGTCGAAGACTCTCGTGAGCGGTTGACACTGTATTGCCTACTTTTGGATTGCGGGCAGCATGACGACGTCGTGCGCTACGTCAACGCGGAGTTGCTGCGGCACGACTGGTCACGGATTCGAAAACTCACAGCACGCCGAATGATCACCTTGTGGGAGAGCCGCGTGCCCGAGCTGGCCGCTGCCTGATGCAGCCCTTGCACCGGCAACTGCTCGAAGTCGGCTTCAGTGCCGGCGACGACCTTGGTCTGGTTCTGGCTGGCGGGTATGCGATGGCAGCCCACGAACTAGTTGATCGCCCATCCCAGGACATCGACTTCGCGACCGCTACCGCGCTGCCCTTGGCGACAGTGGTCGATCGCCTGGTTGGCACCTATCGAGCTGCCGGTTATCAGACGGAAATCATCGAAGTCACGCCACGGATGGCCCGGATGCTGGTGTCGGACGCGACCATGTCGTGCGAAGTCGACCTACTCAAGGAGGGACTCGGGCCGCCGGCCAGGTTGGCCATCGGTCCGGTCCTGTCATTCGAGGACGCGGTTGGCCTGAAGATGCGCGCGCTACACGACCGCGCAGCGCACCGCGACTACATCGACGTCCACGCCGCGAACGACCGCCTGAGCTGGCACGAGATCGAGAACCTCGGCGCTCGGCACACTGCTGGTTTCTCCTTGGAGGAGTTGGCCGATCGCCTCGGCTCGGTCAACGAACGCGACCCCCGCACCTTCCGGTCCTACGGCCTCAGTGAAGACGACATTGCGACCCTCTGCCGGTGGGCCCTTGCCTGGGAGGCGGATATCCGGTCCCGGCTGGCGAACGGGGAGAGCGGTCCGGTCCCGGTGGCCAGCGACGAGTGGGACGCGTACCTCGATCGGCTGTGACCGGCGGTGCGGCGCGGGCGGCGGTGGCACCTGCCCCGGCTTAATCTGACCGGATGGCGGGGTGCGTGTTCTGCGGGATCGTGGCCGGTGAGGTGCCCGCGTTCCAGGTGACCGACGAGCCGGACGGGGTGGCGTTCCTGGACACCCGGCCGGTGTTCAAGGGGCACGTGCTGGTGGTGCCGCGCACCCATCTGGTCACCCTCGCCGACCTGCCGCCGGAGTCGCTGCCCGGCTACTTCGGGCTGGTGCGGCGGATCGCCGTGGCGGTCGAGTCCGGTCTCGGCGCGGGCGGCACGTTCGTGGCGATGAACAACCGGGTGTCCCAGTCAGTGCCGCACCTGCACACCCATGTGGTGCCCAGGACCAAGGGCGACGGGCTGCGTGGCTTCTTCTGGCCGCGTACCCGTTACGCCGACGACGCCGAGGCCGCCTCCTACGCGGCCCGGGTCCGGGCGACGCTGGCGGCCTGACGGAGCGCGACGCGGGTAAGGAAGCGGGGTCCACCGGTGTTGCACGCGGGGAAGGGTACGAAAGGAGTCCCACCGTGTTCCTCCGCCGCATGAAGGCCGAGATGATCTCACCCGACCGGGCCCTGCCCGGCCGTCCCATCGCGATGCCGGTGGCCGACCGGCACGAGGTGCTCGGGACCCCGCTGAAGGGCCCGTTCCCCGAGGGCTACCAGGTCGCCGTCTTCGGTATGGGCTGTTTCTGGGGGGCCGAGCGCCTGTTCTGGACCCTGCCCGGGGTCTTCACCACCTCCGCGGGTTACGCGGGCGGTTACAGCCCCAACCCGACCTACGAGGAGGTCTGCTCCGGGATGACCGGGCACGCCGAGGTGGTCGAGGTGGTGTACGACCCCACGAAGATCAGCTACGAGGATCTGCTGAAGGTCTTCTGGGAGAACCACGACCCGACCCAGGGCATGCGCCAGGGCAACGACGTGGGCACCCAGTACCGGTCCGCGATCTACGCCAGCACCGACGAGCAGCTGGCGATCGCCGAGGCGTCGCGGGAGGCGTTCGCGCCGATCGTGGCCCGCGCCGGAAAGGGCGAGATCACCACGGAGATCACCCGCCTCGGCGACTACTACCTGGCCGAGGACTACCACCAGCAGTACCTCGCCCCGACCAAGAACCCGAACGGCTACTGCAACCACGGCCCGAACGGGCTGAGCTGCCCGGTCGGCGTGGCCCGTACCGCCGGCTGAGCAGAGCAACGCCCCAAGCGCCCCTTGACGGCCGGCCCGCCGATTTCGGCGGGCCGGCCGCGCGTGTGCGTGGGACGGCCGGCCTGTGACCGAGTCGATGCGACACGTATTGCGGCATTCGTCACACTCAACAGTGCTACCCAAACGCCACAAGTGCTACGAGGCGGGCACGAAACAGCACGCCGCTCGACCCCGAATGACAATGTCTTGATCGCGGGGCGCGGATTCTAGCAATGCTGTTACACGACCGTCATGGTCTCAACAGGCTAATCGCAACATCCTCTGGCAGCATGGGCTCACATGTGCGGACTGGCTGGGGAGTTCCGACGGGACGCGACGCGTGCCGACGTCGCAGCGGTGGAACGGATGGCCGCCACCATGTGCGATCGGGGGCCTGACGGCAGCGGGGTGTGGTCACAGGGGCCGGTCGCCCTCGGCCACCGCCGACTGAAAATCATCGACCTCTCGGCGGCCAGCGGCCAGCCGATCGTCGACTCCGCCGCCGGCCTCACCGGCGTCTTCAACGGCTGCATCTACAACTATCGCGAGTTGCGCGCCGAGTTGCAGGCCAAGGGCCACCACTTCTTCTCCAGCGGAGACAGCGAGGTCGTCGTCAAGGCGTACGCCGAGTGGGGGCTGGACTTCGTCGACCACCTGGTCGGCATGTTCGCGGTGGCGATCAGCGAGCGGGACACCGGCCGCCTGGTGCTGGCCCGGGACCGGCTCGGCATCAAGCCGCTCTACCTCGCCGAGTCCACCGGCGTGGTGCGCTTCGCCAGCACCCTGCCGGCGCTGCTGGCCGGCGGTGGGGTGGACACCAGCATCGACCCGGTCGCGCTGGGTCACTACCTCAGCTTCCACAGCATCGTGCCGCCGCCGCGCACCATCCTGCGCGGGGTGGCCAAGCTCCCGCCGGCCACCGTCCGGGTGTACGAGGCCGACGGCGGCAGCCACGAGCGGGTCTACTGGGACCCGCCGTTCCTCCGCCGCGACGAGCACGCCGGCTGGTCCGAACGGGACTGGCAGGACGCGCTGCACGAGTCGCTCACCACCGCCGTACGCCGGCGGATGGTCGCCGACGTGCCGGTCGGCGTACTGCTCTCCGGTGGCCTTGACTCCAGCCTGGTGGTGGCCCTGCTGGCCGGCGAGGGGCAGCGCGGGCTGTCCACCTTCTCGATCGGCTTCGACGCCGTCGGTGGCCGGGAAGGTGACGAGTTCCGCTACTCCGACGTGGTCGCCAAGACCTTCGACACCGACCACCACCAGATCCGGGTCGCCGCACAGGATCTGGTTCCGCCGCTGGAGGCGGCCGTCGCGGCCATGAGCGAGCCCATGGTCAGCCACGACTGCGTCGCCTTCTACCTGCTCAGTCAGGAGGTGTCCCGGCACGTCAAGGTGGTGCAGTCCGGCCAGGGGGCCGACGAGATCCTGGGCGGCTACCACTGGTACCCGCCGCTGGCTCAGGTCGGCCGGGAACAGGCCCTCGACACGTACGCCCGGGCCTTCTTCGACCGGGACGGCGCTGGCCTGGCCCGGGTGCTCAACCCCGCCTGGCTCGCCGACGGCGACCCGGCGCGGGAGTTCGTCGCCGCGCACCTGGCTCGGCCGGGCGCGCAGACCGCGGTCGACGCCGGTTTGCGCATCGACACACAGATCATGCTCACCGACGACCCGGTCAAGCGGGTCGACAACATGACCATGGCGCACGGGCTGGAGGCCCGGGTGCCTTTCCTGGATCACGAGTTCGTGGAACTGGCCGCCGCCTGCCCGCCGGAGCTGAAGCTGGCGCAGGGCGGTAAGGGTGTGCTGAAGGAGATCGGCCGTCGTGTGCTGCCACACGAGGTCATCGACCGGCCCAAGGGTTACTTCCCGGTGCCGGGCCTGACTCACCTGGAGGGCAAGCTCCTCGACCGGGTACGCGACGCGCTGTCCGCTCCGGAGGCCCGCCGCCGCGACCTGTTCCGCACCGATTACGTCAACGCCCTGCTCGACGCGCCCAACGCCGAACTGACCCCGTTGAACGGAAACAAGCTGTGGCAACTCGGACTCCTGGAAATGTGGCTCCAGAGCCACGGAATCGACTGACCGTGACGGACACCCTGGCCACCGGCGTCGCCCGGACAGACCGGGGCCGCGGCACGGGCAGACGGTACGAGCGGGTCGGGCCGGGCGGTGATCCGATCGCGACCGGCGGCACCGACCCGACCGCCGACGAACGCCCGAGCACCGGTGCGGATGTCATCCTCGACTGCGGTTGGGGGCGGCTGGTCTTCGGCCAGACCTTCGCCGACCAGTCCGCGGTCGCCGACGTCCTGCGCTCCGAGGCGGCCGGCGCCCGGGACATCTGCATCTACCTGCGGGATCCGCACGTGCTGGTTTCCCGGTTGCCCGACGAGCTGTTCATCGACCCGTCGTTGACGTTCCGGTTGCCGCTCGGCGGGGACCGTCGCGGGCCTCGTCCCGGTGCCGGCACCACCGAGGAGGCCGGTAGCGCCGAGACGCCGGCACCGCTCGACGGTCGCAACGAGCTGCCCGGGGTACGCATCCGTCGGTTGCGCGACGCCGCCGACGCCGACGCGGTCAACCGGATCTACGCGGCCAACGGCATGGTCACCGCCCCGGTCGACGTGCTCGTCGACAACGCCGCGACCGACCGTTTCCTGCACCTGGTGGCCGAGGCGGTCACCGGCGAGATCGTCGGCACCATCACCGGCATCGACCATGTGGCGGTCTTCGACGACCCGGACAACGGCGCCAGCCTGTGGTGTCTCACCGTGGACTTCAACCAGGCCCCGCCCGGCACCGGACAGGCCCTCATCACCGAGCTGGCCAGCCGGTTGGTCGCCCGGGGCCGCGCGTACGTCGACCTGTCCGTGCTCGCCGAGAACGCCGGTGCGATCCGGCTGTACGAGCGGCTCGGTTTCTACCGCACCGCCACGCTCTGCGTGAAGCGGAAGAATCCGATCAACGAACGGTTGTTCCTGCCGGCCATGCCGGTCGGCTACGACGGGCTCAACCCGTACGCGCGGATCGTCGCCGACGAGGCGATGCGGCGGGGCATCCGGGTGGAGGTGACCGACCCGGAGTGGGGCGAGCTGCGGCTGACCAGCGGCGGCCGGACCATCCTCACCCGGGAGTCGCTGTCCGAGCTGACCTCGGCGGTGGCGATGAGCCGCTGCGACGACAAGCGGGTCACCCGCCGGATCCTGACCGAGGCCGGCCTGTCGGTGCCACGCGGGCGCACCGCCACCGGCGACGCCGCCGACGCGGAGTTCCTGGCCGAGGTGGGCCAGCTGGTGGTCAAGCCGGCGCGGGGCGAGCAGGGCAACGGCATCACCGTCGGCGTACACACCCCGGAGGCGCTGACCGCCGCCGTCGAACTGGCCGCCCGGTTCTGCCCGGAGGTGCTGCTGGAGGAGCTGTGCTCCGGCGAGGACCTGCGAGTCGTCATGATCGATCACGAGGTGGTGGCCGCCGCCGTACGCCGGCCCGCCTCGATCACCGGCGACGGAGTGCACGACATCGCCGAGCTGATCGAGCGGCAGAGTCGTCGTCGGGCCGCCGCCACCGGCGGCGAGTCCCGCATCCCGCTGGACGACATGACCCGGGACGTGGTCACCGAGGCCGGGTACGAGCTGCACGACGTGCTGCCGGAGGGGCAGGTGCTGGCTGTGCGACGCACCGCGAACCTGCACACCGGCGGCACCATCCACGACGTCACCGGAGAACTGCACCCGGTTATCGCCGAGGCGTGCGTCGCCGCCAGTCGCGCCATCGACATCCCGGTCACCGGGCTCGACCTGCTGGTGCCGGCGCCGGACCAGCCCGAGCACGTCTTCATCGAGGCCAACGAGCGGCCCGGGCTGGCCAACCACGAGCCACAGCCCACCGCCGAACGCTTCGTGGATCTGCTCTTTCCCGGGACTCGGGCACCGCAGAAGCTCTGGACGCCGGCGGGTGCGGCACCATCTGGGGCATGACCGTACGCAAGACCACTCCGCTCCCCATCGACCTGGACTATCTCCGTCAGGTGCTGGTCGAGTTGCTCGACATACCGAGCCCGTCGGGGCGCACCGACCATGTGCAGCAGTACGTGGGCGAGCGCCTCTCGGCGCTCGGCATCCCCTCGACGCTGACCCGCCGGGGCGCGCTTAGCGCCTGCCTGCCCGGCCCCCGGGAGACCGGCGCGGACCGGGCCATCGTGGTACACACCGACACCATCGGCGGGATGGTCAAGCGGCTGAAGGAGAACGGCCGGCTGGAACTGAAGCCGATCGGCACGCACAGCGCCCGGTTCGCCGAGGGCGCCCACGTACGGATCTTCACCGACGACCTGGATCGGGTGGTCACCGGTCAGGTGCTGCCGCTCAAGGCCAGTGGTCACCGTTACAACGAGGGCGTCGACCTGCAGGGCTTCGGCTGGGAGCAGGTGGAGGTACGCGTCGACGAGCCGGTGGAGGACATCGCCGGGCTGCGGGCTCTCGGCATCGACGCGGGCGACTTCGTGGCGTTCCTGCCCAACCCGACGGTCACCCCCAGCGGGTACGTCAAGTCCCGCCACCTGGACGACAAGGCCGGCGTGGCCGCGGTGCTCGCCGCCCTGAAGGCGATGGTCGACGCCGGGGTGAAGCCGGCCGTGAGCGCGCACCTGCTGGTCACCGTGACCGAGGAGATCGGCCACGGCGCGTCCCACGGCCTCGACCCCGACGTGGCCGAGATCGTCTCGGTGGACGCGGCGGTGGTCGCCCCCGGGCAGCAGTCCCGGGAGCACTCGGCCACCCTGGCGATGGGCGACGGCGTGGGGCCGTTCGACTACCACCTCACCCGCAACCTGGCGTCGATCGCCCGGGAACACGACGTGGATCTCGTCCGGGACGTCTTCGACTACTACCGCTCGGACGTGGCGGCGGCGGTGGAGGCGGGGGCACACGCCCGGGTGGCGCTGCTCGGCTTCGGCGTCGACGCAACCCACGGTCACGAGCGCACCCACCTGGAAGGGCTGCGCCACCTGGCCCAGTTGATCTGCCTCTACCTCCAGAGTGACCTGGTGTTCCCCGAATGGGACGCCGAGCCGGAGGGCGACCTGGCCGACTTCCCGTCACTGGCGGTGCAGCCGGCCAGCGCGGACGGCCCCCGGGAAGGCCCGATAGGCATCGCCCAGAGCGCCTGACGACCGGGGTCGACGGCAGTGTGATCGAAATCCGTTGCCGGTCGGCCGGCGGCTGGATAGCGTGGCGGTACACGGGAAAGGAGGTGGTCCAGACTTGTATAGCAATCGGACTCGTGAGGTGGCTGTCCGCTAGCCGCTGTCCTCGACAGTGACAGCCCCGTCCCTCGGGACGGGCACGGTAAGAATCGTCGAGACCGTGTGGCAGCGGTGCGGCGAAACCACGACAGCCACCCGACCCCCGGGGTGCCGGCCCAGTCCAGTCGGCCCGCGCGTCAGCGCGGAAGCCCCGGGGGTCGCTTCATTTCACCGGAGGCGGCCGTGTCCATGCGCGAGCTGGTGGTGCTCGGCACGGCAAGTCAGGCACCCACCCGGGACCGCAACCACAACGGGTACGTGCTGCGGTGGGACGACGAGGTGATCCTCTTCGACCCGGGCGAGGGCAGCCAGCGGCAACTGCTGCACACCGGCGTCACCGCCACCGACCTCACCCGGATCTGTGTCACCCATTTCCACGGCGATCACTGTCTCGGCCTGCCCGGCACCATTCAGCGCCTGTCCCTGGATCGGGTGCCGCATTCGGTGGCGGTGCACTTCCCGGCCGAGGGGGCCGACTACTTCGCCCGGCTGCGGCACGCCAGTTCCTTCCACGAGACCGCCGAGCTGGCCGTCACCCCGATCGAGGCGGACGGACAACGGATAGTGCTGCGGAACGGGACGTTGGAGGCACGCCGGCTGCGGCACCCCATCGAGACGTACGGCTATCGGCTGGTGGAGCCCGACGGGTGCCGGATGTTGCCGGAGCGGCTGGCCGCGTACGGCATCGCCGGGCCCGCGGTGGGTGAGCTGCAACGCGTCGGCCACCTAGATCTGGACGGGCGTCGCGTCACCCGCGACGAGGTGAGCACGCCACGACCGGGGCAGCGGTTCGCCTTCGTGATGGACACCGGCCTCTGCGACGGGGTGTACGCGCTGGCCGAGCAGGCCGACCTGCTGGTCATCGAGTCGACGTTCCTGGAGTCGGAGGCCGCGCTCGCCGCCGAGGTCGGGCACCTGACGGCCGGCCAGGCCGCGCGGGTGGCGGCCGAGTCAGGGGTACGCCGACTCGTGCTCACCCACTTCTCCCAGCGCTACGCCGACCCGACCCGCTTCGCCGACGAGGCCCGCCGACACTTCGACGGCGATCTGGTGATCGCCGAGGATCTGGCCACGATTCAGGTGCCACCCCGACGGGTACCCTCGGTCGAGTGACCGTCACGCTGCGTCCGGCCGGGTCCGCTGATCTCCTGCCGGTGGGCGCCCTGCACCAACGTTCCCGGGTCGCCGCGTACTCCTCGTTCCTGCCGGCGGAGGCGCTGGCCGACCCGACCCCGGAGGCGATGGGCGAATACTGGGTGCAGCGATGGACCTGGGAGCGCGCCGACCACGTGATGACGGTGGCCGAGCGGAACGGCACCTTGGCCGGCTTCAGCTACCTGGGCCCCGACGACGAGGGCGACCCGGCGACCGGCCTGCTCAACGCCATCCACCTGGAGCCGACCGAGCGTGGTCGCGGCGTCGGCCGGGCGCTGATGGTCGACGCCCTGAACAACATGCGGACCCGCGGCTGGCGCCGCGCGGTCCTCTGGGTCCTGCGCGACAACACCCCCGCCCGCCACTTCTACGAACGCGGCGGCTGGCACCCCACCGGCCAGCAGCGCGACGAGATGATCGGCCGGACGCACACCCCCCAACTCCGCTACACCCGCCCCCTCTGACTCCCCCCATCAACCCCGTTGATCAGGGGGTAGCGGCATCGTGGAGATCGAAGACTGCCGCTACCCCCTGATCGACACAGTTGGGCTAGCGGGCGCCCAGGTGGGCTAGGAGGTCCTGACGGGTGAGGACACCCTTGGGTTTACCGTCGATCAGGACCAGGGCGGCGTCGGACTTCTCCAGCAGGTTCACCGCCTCGCTGACCGGCTGACCACCGCCGACCATCGGCAGCGGCGGCCCCATGTGCCGCTCGATGGTGTCGTGCAGGTGCGCCTGGCCGGTGAAGAGCGCGTCGAGCAGATCCTTCTCGGCGATCGAGCCCGCCACCTCGCCGGTCACCACCGGCGGCTCGGCCTTGAGCACCGGCAACTGCGAGACGCCGTACTCGCGCATGTAGTCGATGGCGTCGCGGACCGTCTCGGTCGGGTGCACGTGGACCAGTTCGGGCAGGCCACCCGGCTTACCAGCGATGGCCTCGGACACGGTGGGTTCCGAACCGGAGGCGTCGAGGAATCCGTAGCGCGCCATCCAGGCGTCGTTGAAGATCTTGGAAAGGTAGCCCCGACCGCCGTCCGGCAACAGCACCACGATCACGTCGTCCGGGCCGGCGGCGCGCGCCACCTCCAACGCCGCGACCGCCGCCATCCCGCAGGAGCCGCCGACCAGCAGCCCCTCCTCGCGGGCCAACCGCCGGGTCATCTCGAAGGACTGCTTGTCCGAGACCTCGATGATCTGGTCGGCCACGTTCCGGTCGTACGTCTCCGGCCAGAAGTCCTCGCCGACCCCCTCGACCAGGTACGGCCGACCGGTGCCACCGGAGTAGACCGAACCCTCCGGGTCGGCACCGATGATCTTCACGGTGCCGTTGGAGGCTTCCTTCAGGTAACGCCCGATGCCGGAGATGGTGCCGCCGGTGCCCACTCCGGCCACGAAGTGGGTGATCCGTCCCTCGGTCTGCTTCCACAGCTCCGGGCCGGTGGTCTCGTAGTGCGAGCGCGGGTTCGCCGAGTTGGCGTACTGGTTGGGCTTCCACGCGCCGGGGATCTCCCGGGCCAGCCGGTCGGAGACGTTGTAGTACGAGCGCGGGTCCTCCGGCGCGACGGCGGTCGGGCAGACCACCACCTCGGCGCCGTACGCCCGCAGCACGTCCTGCTTGTCCTGGCTGACCTTGTCGGGGCAGACGAACACACAGCGGTAGCCCCTGAGCTGGGCCACCAGGGCCAGCCCGACGCCGGTGTTGCCGCTGGTCGGCTCGACGATGGTGCCGCCCGGCCGGAGGATCCCCGCCGCCTCGGCGTCCTCCACCATGCGCAGCGCGATCCGGTCCTTCACCGACCCGCCGGGGTTGAGGTACTCCACCTTCGCCAGCACCGTCGCCTGAATGCCCTCGGCGACGTTGCGTAGCCGTACCAGCGGCGTGTTGCCGATCATTTCGACGACGTTGTCGTAGTACTGCACCTCGTTGTGCCCTTTCGCTCCGGCACCGGCACGCCAGGCCGGGCGGGTGAACCAGGTGGAATTCCCGCCCAGAGTACGTCGGTCAGGGCACCACGTGGCCGGGGACCACGGTGCTGCGACGTGCCTCCCACTCCAGGAAGCGCTCGGTCTCGGCAAGCACCGAACCGGCCAGCCAGGTGACCATCACCGCGTCGTCGATCAGCCCGAACACGGCGAGGAACATTTCCGGTACCGCGTCGATCGGCGAGACGATGTACGCCGTGGCGGCGGTCATCATGGCCAGCCGCAGCCCGCCGTCGTACTGGCCACGGGCGGTGGCCGCGATCATCCTGGGCAGCGCACCGATCCGGGCGCCGAGCGACGGCCCGCCCCGGGCACCTGCGGTCATCGCCCGTGCCAGGGCCACGAACGCGGCACCTCGTTTCAACGTCTTAGCCATCGTCGTGCTCCTCTCCACGTGCAGCGTGACGCCCCGCCGCAACACTGTCCATCCAAGTACCCAGCGCGGTCGTTTTCCAGGCACCGGAGCGCCGCGACGATGACAGCAGGGCGTCAGACAGGCGCGCTAGTGTCACGGTATGGGGGTCGCTGGTTCCGTCGTACCGGATCGTCCGCGCTGGCAGCGTGCCCTGCGGGTGGCCCGTCTGGCGGCCATCGGCACGGGCGCCACGGTGGCCGCCGCCGCGGCGACGACAGGTGTGCTCTTCGGTCAGGCCCGGCAGGCCCGGCGCACCATCCCGATGGCCGAGGCACCGCCACCACGCTGCGACGGCGTCTATGGCGCGAAGTTTCCCGGGCCCGCGATCACCATGGTCGTTCTGGGTGACTCGTCGGCCGCCGGTTACGGGGTGCACCGACGCCGTGAAACGCCTGGCGCGTTGTTGGCCACCGGCCTGTCCCGGCGTCTCCAGCGTCCCGTCCGGTTGCACCGCTTCGCGGTGGTGGGCGCCATCTCGGCCGGCTTGAAGTTCCAGGTGGAGGCGGCCCTGGAGTGCGACCCCGAGGTCGCGGTCATCCTGATCGGCGGCAACGACGTCACCAACCGCACCCCGCCGGCCCTGGCCGTGCGCTACCTCGTCGAGGGGGTTCGGGCACTGCGCGCAGCCGGTGCCGAGGTGGTCGTCGGGACCTGCCCGGACCTGGGCGCGATCCGCCCCATTCAGCCACCGCTGCGCTGGTTGGCCCGCCGGTGGAGCCGGCAGCTCGCCGCGGCGCAGACGGTCGCGGTGGTGTCGGCCGGTGGTTGGACGGTCTCCCTCGGCGACCTGCTCGGTCCCCGGTTCACCGCCGAGCCGGGGCGGATGTTCGCCTGGGACCGGTTCCACCCCTCCGCCGAGGGCTACGCGGCGGCTGCCGCCGCCCTGTTGCCGACGGTGCTCTCCGCTCTGGGCCAGGGTGCCGAACGCAGGCCTTCGCCAACCCGGCTCGAAGGCGTACGGTCGTTGCCTAAGGCCGCACAGGAGGCGGCTCGGCACCCGGGGACGGAGGTCAGCGGTACGCAGGTCCGGGGCAGCGAGAGCGGTCCGGCCGGCCGTTGGGCGCAGTTGCGCCGGCGGGGATTCTTCGGCGTCGGTCCGACGCCGCAGCCAGCCCGCACCGTCGACACACCCGCAGTGGAAGGATTCTCATGACCGAGCGGATCAGGGGCCGGTCCGGTTCCGGCGCGAGGGCAGCGTCATGACCAATCTCTCTGCCGGCACCCAGGTCGCCGCGCGGGTCGCCCGTACCGCCGCATTTTCCCTGCTCGCGGGCGCGCTCGGCGGAGCCGCGGTGCTCGCCGGCGAGGCCGTGGTCGCGCGCAACCGTCGCTACGCCCAGCCGGAGCTCGGCCTGGCACTGCGGGCGACCGTCGGTCGGGCCGGTGCCCCACCGCTGCGCCTGGTGCTGCTCGGCGACTCCTCCGCCCTCGGCGTCGGCGTGGACCGGCTCGGCGACACCATCGGCGGGCAGTTGGCGGAGTTGCTCGCCGAGGGGCCGGGCGGGCGTCAGGTGCACCTGTCCAGCGTCGGTGTCTCCGGCTCGCGCTCAACCGACCTGGCCACCCAGGTGGCGCGCGCGCTGCTCGGCGAGCGGCCGGACGTGGCGGTAGTCCTGGTCGGTGCCAACGACGTCACCAGCATGCGCCGGCCGACCGAGGCCGCCGCCTATCTCGGCGCGGCCGTGCACCGGCTGCGTCAGGCCGGCGTCGAGGTCGTGGTCGGCACCTGCCCGGATCTCGGCGCCGTACGCGCGATCGCGTCGCCGCTGCGGCAGGTCGTCGGTTGGATGGGGCGTCGGGTCGCCCGGGCACAGACCGGTGCGGTGCTCGACGCCGGAGGGACGGTGGTCGACCTGGCCATCGAGACGGGCCCGGTGTTCCGGGCCGACGCCGGCACCTTCTGCCACGACGGCTACCACCCCTCCGCCGACGGTTACCGGGTCTGGGCCCACGCCCTGCTGCCCGCGGTGGCCGCCGCCGCGGCCGTCACCCCACACCACTGAACGGGTCTGCTCATCCGACGCGGGGTGACATTTCCCGGCGGACGGAAAACTTCCGCCGCAAGTTACCGGCGAGTTACCGTGTCGGTATGCCGATTGAGTCGTCCCGCGACGCCGTCATCGTCGCCACCGCCCGCTCCCCCATCGGCCGGGCCCACAAGGGCTCCCTACGTGATCTCCGCCCGGACGATCTGGCCGCCACCATCGTGCAGGCGGCCCTGGCCAAGGTGCCGCAGCTCGACCCGCGACAGATAGACGACCTTTATCTCGGGTGCGGGCTGCCCGGCGGCGAGCAGGGTTTCAACATGGCTCGCGTGGTCGCCGTGCTGATGGGCCTCGACGGCCTGCCCGGCGCGACCCTCACCCGCTACTGCGCATCCTCCTTGCAGACGACGCGAATGGCCATGCATGCGATCCGGGCCGGTGAGGGCGACGTCTTCATCTCCGCCGGCGTCGAAATGGTCTCCCGTTACGCACGCGGCAGCTCCGACGGCCTGCCGCCCGAGGCTCAGGCCCTGGTCGGCGGCGGCTGGGAGAATCCACGCTTCGCGTCGGCACGCGAACGGTCCCAGGCTCGCGCCGAGGCCGGCGCGCCGGTCTGGACGGACCCGCGTGAGAAGGACGCGCTACCCGACGTCTATCTGGCCATGGGACAGACCGCCGAAAATCTCGCCCAGGTGTACGACGTGAGCCGCGCGGACATGGACGCTTTCGGCGTACGCAGCCAGAACCTGGCCGAGAAGGCGATCGCCGACGGCTTCTGGTCCCGTGAGATCACCCCGGTCACCACGCCCGACGGCACAGTGGTCGCCACCGACGACGGCCCCCGAGCCGGGGTCACCTTGGCGGCGGTCTCCGAGCTGAAGCCGGTCTTCCGCCCGGACGGTCGGATCACCGCCGGCAACTGCTGCCCGCTCAACGACGGGGCCGCCGCCGTGGTCGTGATGAGCGCCCAGCGGGCCGATGAACTGGGCATCACTCCACTGGCGCGGATCGTTTCCACAGGTGTCACCGCGCTGTCACCCGAGATCATGGGCCTCGGCCCGGTGGAGGCGAGCCGGCAGGCACTCGAACGCGCCGGTATGACCATCGACGACGTCGACCTGGTCGAGATCAACGAGGCGTTCGCCGCCCAGGTGATCCCGTCGTACCGCCAACTGGGCATCCCGGAGGAGAAGCTGAACGTGATGGGCGGCGCGATCGCCGTCGGTCACCCGTTCGGGATGACCGGCGCCCGGATCACCGGCACACTGCTCAACGCCCTGCAATGGCATGACGCGACCATCGGCCTGGAGACCATGTGCGTCGGTGGCGGCCAGGGCATGGCAATGGTCGTCGAGCGCCTGAGCTGACTGAGCACTGATAGCCGGCGATCAGCGTGGCCGGCGATCAGCGCAGTCGCGACATGCGGCAACTCGGGCCATCAGCTCGGCGGAAGACCCCGGCTTGCCGCATATCGGGCCGCTTGAGGACCCGGTGGTCAGAGCGCGGTCCGGGTCGCGGTGACCTCGGTGGCGGCCCGGGCCAGGTCCTCCTCGCTCGGGTCCGCGGCGAGCAGGTCCGCGGTGACCACCCGGAGCTGGTCGGGCAGAGCCAGGTCGTTGTCGAGCCGGGGTACGACTCGTCGTGGCTGCCCCTCCGCGTCCGCAGCGAGGTTGGCGATCTCCTGCACCAACCGGTGCACCAGATCCGCCCGGGACACGTTGCCGACCGACGCGGCGGCTGACCACCGTGGCTGTTGCCAGTGGCTGACCTGCCGCACCAGCAGCTCCACCCCCCGCGCGACCTCCAGCACCGCCGCTGCCTCCATCCCCACCCCCCGCACTCTACGCACCCACCCCCCACCGTCTCGTCGACCACGGAGTTGTGGTTGTCGATCCACCCCTTCCGCCCGTTATGGCGCGACCACAAGTGCATGATCAACGAGACGGGGGCGGGAGGGGGTGGGCTGGGGAGAGAGACGACGGCGCCCGCCCCGGGTGGGGGGCGGGCGCCGGTCGGTCGTTGGGCGGCGAGGTCAGTCGTCGCCCTGGAAGTAGCTCAGCAGGCGCAGCATCTCGATGTAGAGCCAGATCAGGCTGACCAGGATGCCGAACGCGGCCACCCAGGAGTAGCGCTGCGGCAGGCCCATCCGGACGCCGTCCTCGACCTCCTTGAAGCTCAGCACGAAGCTCAGCGAGGCGACCACGATGCAGACGATGCTGAAGCCGATGGCCAGCGGGCTGCCGTCACGCAGGCCGGTGTTGACGCCGAAGAGCGCCAGCACCAGGTTGATCAGCATGACGGCGAAGAGACCCGCCATCACCGCGATCATGCCCTTGACGAACTTCGGCGTCGCCCGGATGACCCGCGCCTTGTAGAGCATGGCCATCACGAAGAAGACACCGAAGGTCGCGGTCACCGCCTGGAGCACGATGCCGTCGTACAGCGATTCGAAGAACTTGCTCACGGCACCGACGAGGACACCCTCGACGACGGCGTACGCGACGACGAGCGCCGGGTTCGCCATCCGGGAGAAGGAGATGATCAGGCCGAGCACCAGGCCGACGATTGCCGCACCGATCCAGGCGACGCCGAGCAGCGCGTCGGGCACCAGCGCCCACGCCGCCGCGGCGGCGACGCCGACGATGGCCAGGAGGGTGACCGTCTTGACCACCACGTCGTCGATCGACATGGGGGTGACCGCCGGCGGGGCCGACGGAAAGCCGGGCGCGCCGGGGTAGCCGGCCTGCGGCGGAACCTGCTGGGGGTAACCGGGCTGTCCGTACGGCCCGGACGGGGCGTACCCGGCGGCCCGCTCCCGCTCGGCCGCCTGACCGAGCCGGGCGAGCACCGGGTTCGAAGTCTTCACTGTCTCTGGCCTCCCTCAGGGGGTCTCATTGCACGTCAACGTGCAATACAAGAGTAAACGTCCCGACCAGCCCTTGGAGATCGCCAAGCTGAGGGAAAGCTGAGAGCTGGGCCGGACGCCACCTGAGCACAGGCTCACCGGCAAGCACGGCGGCGCCCGGTGCGGTCGAGATCGGCGCAGCGCGATTCCCCCTCCTGAACGGATCTTCGCGGGGTGGTGCCCGGGGCGGGGGTCGAACCCGCACGCCTTGCGGCAGCCGCTTTTAAGGCGGCCGTGTCTGCCTTTCCACCACCCGGGCGGGTGACACCGGCGTGCCGGCACGTACGGTGCAGTGCCACGGTAGCGGGTTCGTCGCCACTGCGGCGTCCCCCGCCGAGCACCGCCAGTAGGGTCGAGGCCGTGAGCAGCCGCGCACCCCTCGCCCCCACCGACGACGTGGCAACGCAGGCGGATCGCCCCCTCGCCCGGGTACGCCGGCAGCGGCTCACCCGGTTGGCCCGGACGGCGGCCCAGTATCGGATCGACCTGCTGGTAGGGCTCTTCTTCGCGGCGCTCGCCGGTGCGCTCACCCACCGACTCTGGGCCGACCCGACCGGTCTGGTGCTCGCCCTCAACCCTGAGGACCAGGTGCTCTACGAGTGGTTCCTGGCCGTCGATGCCCGGGCCCTGCTGGGCGACTTCGGCCTGTCCACCGACCGGCTCAACGCGCCGGTCGGGGTCAACCTGATGGCCAACACGTCGGTCATCGCCCTCGGTGTGCTGTGCGCCCCCGTCACCCTGCTGTTCGGCGCTCCGGTCACCTTCGCCCTGCTGGTCACGGTCAACCTCGCCGGCACCGCAACCGCCTGGTACCTCCTGTTCAGCCGTACGCTGCGGGCCCGCCGGGCCGCCGCGACGCTGGGCGGTGCACTGTGCGGCTTCGCCCCCGGCATGGTGTCCCAGAGCAACAGCCACCTGCACATGACGGCGCAGTGGCTGTTGCCGGTCATCGTCTGGCTGGTCGTACGCCTGCTGCGGGCGGCCGACCCCGCCGCTGGATCCGGGCCGGCTGCCGGCGCGCCGGACCGACGCCGGTTGGCCACCTCCGCGATGGGGCTCGCCGCCGCTGTCGCCGCTCAGGTGTTCATCGGCGAGGAGGTGCTGTTTCTCGCCGCGCTCACCCTGCTGGTGATGGCGGTGACGATGATCGTCACAGACCGCGATCTCGCCCGGCGGGCGCTGCCCGCCTTCGCCGGCGCAATGGTCCTCGCCACCGGTACGGCCCTGCTGGTGCTCGCCCGCCCGTTGTGGTTCCAGTTCGCCGGGCCCCTCGGCGTCGCCGACGGCATGTTCAGCCCGCACTACTTCTCGGCCGACCTGCGCAGTTGGTGGGCGATCTCACCGCTCTCGCTGCTCGGCGACGACCGCTCCGCCCAGTTGAGCACCGGCCCGGCCGAGTACAACACCTTCCTGGGCTGGCCGCTGCTGGTCGTCACCACCGGCTGCGCCGTCTGGCTGGGCCGCCGCCCGCTGGTGCTGGCCTGCACCGCCGGGATTCTCGTGATGGCTGCGCTGTCGCTCGGCCCCGAGGTGGTCTTCGACCGCGAAGGCTCCGGACTGCCCGGGCCGTACGCACTGCTCGGCGGAGTGCCGGTGGTCGACGGCGCGCTACCGATGCGGTTCGCCCTGGCCGTACCGCCGCTGATCGCGACGCTGCTGGTGCTGGCGGTCGACCGGGCGCTGCGCAGCACGGGCCGTGTCCGCCGGGTCACGCTGGTCGCGGTCGTCGTGGCGGTCGTACCACTGCTCCCCGCGCCGCTGCCCACCGCACAACGCCCGCCGGTTCCGGAGTTCATCACCGCCGGCCACTGGCGGACCTGTGTCGAGCCGGGCGGCGTCCTGGTACCGGTGCCGTTGGCCACGCCCAAGGAGCCCTGGCCGATGCGGTGGGCGACCGCGGCCGACGCCGAGTTCAGCATGCCGCAGGGCTTCTTCATCGGGCCGCACGGCCGTGGCGGCAGCGCCGCGATGGGCGTCGCCCCGCGACCTACCTCCGCCCTCCTGGCCGACGTGGCCCGCAGCGGCCTCCGGCCCGTCGTCGGGGACGAGCAGCGCCGCCGCGCCGCGGCGGACGTCGCGTACTGGGGTGCCTCGTGCGTGGTGCTGGCCGCCGACACCGCGCACGCCGACAGTCTGCGGCTGACGTTGGAGGCGCTCTACGGACCGTCGACCCGACTCACCGACGCCTGGTACTGGCGGGTCTGAGCACGTGGGGCGCCAACGGCACCCCACGTGCACTCACACCTTCGACGGTGGCTGGGACGCCTCGGCGAACTCCTCGCGCGGGTCGTGCAGCTGGCCGAGGGCCACCACCTCACGCTTGAGCACGAACGCCAGCGTCCAGTCGACCACGACCCGGACCTTCCGGTTCAGCGACGGGATCCGGCTCATGTGGTACGTCCGGTGCATGAACCACGCCGGCCAGCCGGTCATCTTGATGCCGTAGACCTGGGCCACTCCCTTGTGCAGACCGAGGCTGGCCACGCTGCCGGCGTGCTTGTGCTTGTAGGGCACCGGCGCGCGGCCCCTGATCACGGCGACGATGTTGTCGGCCATCCGCTGCGCCTGGCGTACCGCGTGCTGGGCGCTCGGCGAGCAGTAGTTGCCCGGCGGCTTGGTCAGGTCAGGTACGGCGGCGCAGTCACCGGCGCTCCAGGCACCCTCGACCACGCGGTCACCGTCGACCACCTGCAACGTCGGCAGGCAGGTGACCCGGCGCCGCTCCTCGCGGGGGAAGTCGGTCGCGTCCAGCATCGGTGACGGCTTCACCCCGGCGGTCCAGACGATGGTGTCCGCGCTGAAGCTGTCCCCGTCGGAGAGCTTGACCACCCCGTCGACGCAGGACTCCAGCCGGGTGTCGAGCCGGATGTCCATGTCCCGCTTCAGCAGCTGCTGCACCGTGTAGGCGCCCATGTCCCGGTCGACCTCCGGCAGCACCCGCTGGGTGGCCTCGACCAGTACCCACCGCATGTCCGACGTGTTCAGCTCCGGGTAGTACTTCAACGCGTGGCGGGCCATGTCCTCCATCTCCGCCAGCGCCTCGATGCCGGCGTACCCGCCGCCGACGAAGACGAAGGTCAGCGCCCGACGGCGTACCTCCGGGTCGGTGGTGGCGGCGGCCACGTCGAGCTGTTCGAGCACGTGGTTGCGCAGGTAGATGGCCTCACCGATGGTCTTGAAGCCGATGCCGTGCTCGTGCAGTCCTGGGATCGGCAGGGTTCGGGAGACCGAGCCGGGGGCGACCACCACGTGGTCGTAGGTGATCTCGCGGGGCGGGCCGATGATCGGCTGCACCGTGGCGGTCTTACTCGCGTGGTCGATCCGGGTGACGGCACCCGCCACCACCTTGCACCGGCGCAACTCCCGACGCAGCGGCACCACGGAGTGCCGTGGGGAGATGTTTCCCGCCGAAGCCTCGGGCAGGAAAGGCTGGTACGTCATGTGCGGCTGAGGGTCGACGACGACGACCTCAGCCTCACGGGGACTCAGCTTCTTCGACAGGCGCAGCGCCGCGTAGAGACCGACGTGCCCGGCGCCCACCACAAGGATCCGCTTCGGATTCACGCCTACCATCTTTCCCCCACCGCCAGCGGTAATCCCGCGTGCGGCCCCCTTCTGTGACCGAGCACAAGGCGACTGTGACGGCGGTAACGACGGCCATCGTCAGCACCTCGACGCCCCGACATCAGCTGTCGCGGCAGACCCGGAGAACCCCGGAATCACCTGCGTCGCAGCAGCCCAGCCAGCAACGCGGTCACCCCGACAGCCAGCAGCAGACCGGCAAGCGTGACCGCCTGCCAGCCGCCGCCTCCGGGCCGGGCACCGGAGAGTTCGAGCAGCAGCACGCCGAGCACCGACGTGGCGAGCAACACTCCGGCGGCCCGGGTGAGCCAACGCACTATCACGTCCGGGTCCACCACGGCGTCGTACGGCAGCACCGCCACCAGCGCGCAGAGCGTATGGGTCAGGTAGAGCGCCACGGCCACCGCCATCAGCCGCCACAACGCGATAGGTCGGTGGTACCCGTCGGTGGCGAGCAACCACCCGGCGACAGTGACCAGGGCGGCGAAGGTCGGCCAGAGCCGGCGCGGCAGCACCGCCGGCAGCACCGCGACCGCCACCAGCGGGCCCAGCGCCTCCCCCGCCACGACCTCGGCGGGATACGCCAGCAACAACCCCACCAGCGCGCTGAGGAAGATCCCCAGCCGGACCAGCACGGGAGCCAGGGAGATCCGTGCCGCGGCGGTCCGCAACGCCCGAACCCGCCCGATGACCGCCTCCATCACCGGCCACCCACCCGGGGGGCGGTGGCCAGCCTCGCCACGTCGCGTAGCACCTGGTCGAGACTGCCGGCGCCGGCCCACGGCACCACCGGCACCCCGTGCTCACGCAACTGCGCGATCATCGTGTCCCGGTCCAGTCGCCACAGCCGGTACGCCACCTCTGCCCAGCCCCGGTCCTTCGGTGGCGACAGGTCCGCCGGGAGCGTGTCGACGGCCACCACGAACCGTCCCGAACGGGCCAACCGGGCCAACATCTGCGCCGACCGCTCCTCCAGCAACGGGGTGAGCACCACCACCAGCGCGTCCGCGGAGAGCAGTTGCGGGCCGAACACGTGGTCGTACGGCTCGTGTGGCGAGGACTGGGCCTTGACGTCCAGCAGCCACTCCAGCACGGTCAGGTACTGCCGTCGTCCGGTCGCCGGGCGCAGCCGCCGGGCACTCGGGCCGTACTCCAGCAGCGCCACCCGGTCACCCCGGTGCAGGTAGTGCTCGGCGATGGCGGCGGCCGCCCGAACCGTGGTGTCCAGCACCGACGCCGTACCGGTGACCCCACCGGAGCGACCCGCCTCGGCCAGCACGTCGAGCAGCACGACCACTTCGGCGTCCCGGTCGGAGAGGGTGGCCGCCACGTGCAGTTGCCGGGCCCGCAGCGACACCCGCCAGTCGATGCGACGCAACCGGTCACCGGGGGCGAAGACCCGCACCCCGGCGAGTTCGCCTCCCTCACCGGGACGACGCGAGTGGTGGGCACCGACCAGGCCGGCGGCCCGGGGCATCACCTCGACCGCCTCGAACGGCTCGGTCTTCGGGTACACCTTCGACCGGACCGGTTCGACGACCACCGCGCGCGAGACGAGCAGGCCCTGCGCGGCGGCGACCCGGGCGCCCGCCGGGCCCAGCGGATGCCGGCCCCACCGCAGCGCGGTACCGGCCAACTCAAGGTCGACGGCGGTGTCCGGCGCGACCGACGTGACGAACGGGCGGTCCGCCACGGTCGGTTGACCGGCACCGGCGGATCGGCCGGTGCCGACCACCGCGCTGCCGGCGAGACCCGCGCGTTCGACGCGCAGCCACGGTGAGACCCGGGTACGCAGCACCGCCACGTCGTAGGGGACCGCCCCCGGGTTGCCGACGGTGACCGTCCCGGCCATCGCACCGCCCTCCACCAGGGGGTCCTCGTCGGCGCTGAGCCACACCCGGGGCAGTTCGACGGGTCGGCGTCGCAACGCGTACGCGGTGCCGAGCGCGAACGGGACGGCCAGCACGATCAGATCCACCCGTCCCAGCAGCACCGCGGCGACCAGAAGCAGGCCGGTGAGCAGCACCGCCCGACCGAACGCCCAGGTGGGCGTCCAGTTGGTGGGTGCCGTTCGATCGCTCCGCTCGCTCACGCCGGGTCAGTCTCCCGGCCGGCCGGCGGCGTAGCTGGGCAGCGCGCCGCTGGCCGGCGCCGGGGTGCCGTCGAGAACCTCACCGACCACGAAGGACGGGTCGACCCGACGCAGCCACATCTCCGGCCGCAACGTGATCCGGTGGGCCAGCGCCGGGGCCGCGACGTCCTTGACGTCCTCGGGCACCACGTAGTCCCGCCCGGAGAGCACCGCCCGTACCCGGGACAGCAGCATCAGTGCCAGCGAACCCCGCGGCGACGCGCCGACCAGCACCGACGGGTGCTCACGGGTGGCCGCGGTCAGTGCCACGATGTACCGGCCCACCGAGTCCTCCACCACGACGTCCTCCAACGCTGCCTGCATGGCGCGCAGGGTGCCGGCGTCGACCACCGGCTTGATCTCGGCCTCCTCGCGGCGGCGCGCCATCCGCCGACGCAGCACCTCCCACTCCTCGTCCTGCGCCGGGTAGCCGAACGACACCCGCAGCAGGAACCGGTCCAGTTGCGCCTCCGGCAACGGATAGGTGCCCTCGTACTCGATGGGGTTGGCGGTGGCGAGCACGTGGAACGGCTCGTCAAGCCGGTACGTCACGCCCTCCACCGAGACCTGCTTCTCCTGCATCGCCTCCAGCAGGGCCGACTGGGTCTTCGGCGGAGTCCGGTTGATCTCGTCGGCGAGCAACAGGTTGGTGAAGACCGGCCCGGCCCGGAAGGTGAAGTCACCGCTGCGCTGGTCGTAGAGGAACGAGCCGGTGACGTCGGCGGGCAGCAGGTCGGGGGTGAACTGTAGGCGCCGGAAGTCCAGGCCCAGTGCCTGGGCGAAGGACCGCGCGGTGAGCGTCTTGCCCAGCCCCGGCAGGTCTTCGAGCAGCACGTGGCCGCCAGCGAGGATGCCGGCGAGCACCAGCTCCAGGGCGTCCCGTTTGCCGACCACGACCTGGCCCACCGCGTCCAGTACGGCCCGGGCGAGGCGACCTACCTCGGTGGGGGGCATCGTCCGGCCGACGTCGTTCATCAGATCTTCTCCAGTTCGGCGACGATCGCCGCGAGGTCGCGCGGCGAGGGGGTGCGGCGGGGTGGGGTTTCCAGAAACGTCGACAGGTCATCGCCCAGGAGGGCGCGGGCCCGGGCCGGATCCGACTCACGGGTGACGCCGTGCTTCAGGCGCATCCGCTCGTCCGCCAGCTCGGCCAGGCGGGGCAGGATCACGGTGGTGAACCGTTCGGGACGGGTCTTGGACCACTCCAGGGGAGTCGCCCAGCCGTTGATCGCGCCTCGCAGCGCGTCCCGGGCGTCCCAGTTGTAGGTGCCGGGCTCCTCGCCGCCCCGCGACGACGAACCGCCCTGGCCGGACTTCGGTGGTGGGGCGAGGGTGGCGACGATCCGGCGTACCACCAGCAGCGCTACCACGGCGGCGACCAGCACCAGCAACGACACCCGCAGCCCGACCGCGCGCAGCCCGGCGACGGCCACCACGGTCACCACCGCGGTGATACCCAGCACGCCGGCGACGGTACGCAGCCGCCCGCCCCGGCGCGGCTCGGACTGGACCGGCCGCTCCTCGGAGAAGCTGAGCAGGTCGTCGATACTCGTACTGCTCACGCCGGCTCCCGCTCGGCCAGTTCGGTCAGTTCGCCGCGCAACCGGCGCAGCGCCACCCGGGCCTGGTCCCTGGTCCGTTCGTCCACCGGACGGGTGGCGTACCTGGCCTCGCGGTAGACGTGCGCGAACTCGGCCAGCACGTCGGCACTCACGATCGCCGGCACGCCGGTGGACGGATCACCGCGAAGCAGCCGGGTGACCAGGTCGGTGGGGGTGTCGCCGGTCAGCCGGGGCACCCCGGCGACGGCTGCGGCCTCTTCGAGGCGTACCCAGCAGGCGATCACCGCGGTCCGCGGGTCGGTGGCGCGGTCGTCCAGGTCGACCAGGCCGGCGTCGACGGCCGCCACCACCTCCGCGGCGGTACCTTCGGCGCTGCGCCGGGTCGGCTGCGCGGGCAGCGCCCGGGTGACCCGCCGCGCCACCCCCCGCGCCACGGTCCAGATCAGATAGCTGAGGGCGGCCAGCAGCGCCAGCCCGAGCACCGCCACCGCCACAGTGCCGAGCCAGGACGGGATCCGGGTCCGGGTCTCCTCGGCGGCCTCGCGGGGCTCGGCCGGGATCGACGGACGCGGCTCCCCGCTCGGGTACTCCAACACGAAGGGCGCATCCTTGACGGCGGGCGGTATCCGGCTCGCGCCGATCGACGAGTGCGCGGTGGCGAGGGTAACGGCTGCGAGCAGGGCAATCACCGCCGTCACCGGCCACCAGCTGCGAAGCACGTCCATCGGTTACCTCCGGGCCATCGGGGCGTACGGCGGGACGGCACCCGTACCGTCCGCCATCGTCATCGCCCCGCCGCCTCAGTCCACCCCGGCCAGCAGTTTCGCCCGGGCGAACACATCGTCCAGCATCTCTGGTGTCAGCCGACCGGTGAAGGTGTTCTGCTGGCTGACGTGGTAGCAACCGAGCAGTTCCGGTCCGGCCGTGCCGGACCAGTGTGCCCCATGCCCGAACGACGGTCGCGGGCTGGGCGGAGGGACGCCGTACCCGGCACGTAACGCCGGCCACCACGCGGCCCAGGCGAAGGCACCCAGCGCCACCACCACCCGCAGCGTCGGCCGGATCAGCTCGACCTCACGATGCAGCCAGGGCGCGCAGGTGTCCCGCTCGCCCGGGGTCGGCTTGTTGTCGGGTGGGGCGCAGCGTACGGCGGCGAAGATCCTCGTCTCCCGCAGCGCCAGTCCGTCGTCGGCGGCCACACTCGTCGGCTGGTTGGCCAGGCCGGCCCGGTGCAGGGCGGCGAAGAGCACGTCACCGGACCGGTCGCCGGTGAAGATCCGGCCGGTGCGGTTGCCGCCGTGCGCGGCCGGGGCCAGCCCGAGGATGGCGATCCGGGCCGCCGGATCGCCGAAGCCGGGCACCGGCCGTCCCCAGTACTCCTGATCGCGGAAGGCCGCCCGCTTCGTGCGGGCCACCTCCTCCCGCCAGTCGACCAGCCGGGGGCAGGCAAAACAGTCGGCAACGTACGCGTCCAGGTCGGCCAGATCAGTCGCCCGCGCGGCGCGGGCGACGACCTCGACGGGGGTACGCGACTCAGCCAAGCTTGGCCCGGAAGAGTTCCAGGGTGCGCGCCCAGGCGCTGGTGGCGGCCCGCTGGTCGAACTTCTCCGGCCGATCCTCGTTGAAGAAGGCGTGCGCGGTGCCCGGATAGTCGTGCAGTTGGCAGCTGCCGCCGGAGTTCTCGATGGCCCGGCGTACCGCCTGGACACCCGGGTCGGCAGAGGTGCCGTCCGCCTCGGAGCAGTGCACCAGCGCCTCCTTGCCCGCGTAGTCGGTCCACTCGGTACGCATGCCTTCCCAGGGCAACTGGGGATAGAAGGCGGCGGTGGCGACGATCCGATCGGAGAAGTTCGCGGCCCACAGCGCCAGGCTGGCCCCGGCGCAGAACCCGGCGCACCCCACCTTGCCGGTGACCTCGACCCGGCCGGCGAGGTAGTCGGCGGCGGCGGCGATCTCCCGTGCCGTCTCGTCCATCTGCGGGCCGTTGAGTAGCCGCCGCGGCTCACTCGGCTTCCCGGCCGGCTCGCCGTGCCGGAAATCGGGAGCGAGGGCGACGAAGCCCGCCTCGGCGAAACGGTCAACCACCGACCTGATGTGCGGCACGAGGCCCCACCAGTCCTGAATCACGATCACTGCCGGGCTTGCCGCGCCGGTGGCAGGTATCGCGAGATATCCCTCACCCGTGCCGCCATCACCACGGTAGGTCACCATCTCGCCCATCGGCCCGTCCTCCTAGCGGTCAGTCATCGTTGGCTGGTCGCCCAGTGGTCCTACGTGCGGGTAGCCTGCCACGCGGTGACCGCCGCCGGGAAGATGCCGGAACAGTGGCATTCACCTCCTGTTCGCGCTAGCGCCGATACCTCCCGTTCGCGTCTGCCAGACTCCAGGCGATGCCGTCGAGGATGTCGTGCTCGGAGGCGACCACGGCGGCCATGCCCGCCCGCTCCATGGCGACGCGGAGCACCAGTGCGCCGGCACCGATCACGTCGGCGCGGCCGGGATGCATCACCGGGATGGCCAGCCGCTGCTCGCGCGTCATGGCCAGCAGCTCGGCGGTCACCTCCGCCACCCGGTCGTACGACACTCGGGCGTGATGGATGCGGGCTGGGTCGTACCCGGTGAGGCCCTCGGCGATCGCGACGACGGTGGTGACCGACCCGGCGAGCCCGACCAGCGTGGCCGCCTGCCGTCCCGGCACGGCCGTAAGCGCCCGATCCACCGCGACCGCGATGTCGGCCTGGGCGGCGGCGATCTCGTCCAGCCCTGGCGGGTCACCGTGCAGGTGTCGCTCGGTCATCCGGACGCAGCCGATGTCCATGGAGATCGCGGCGTCGACCCCACCGTCCCGGGTGCCGACGACGAACTCGGTCGAGCCGCCACCGATGTCCAGCACCAGGTACGGCGACGGCGCGTCGGCGGGCAGGCCGCGCACCGCTCCGGTGAACGACAGCCGCGCCTCCTCGTCCCCGCTGACCACCTCCGGCGCGACGCCGAGCGTCTGCTCGACCATGGCGCGGAAGTCGGCCGCGTTCTCCGCGTCCCGGCTGGCCGACGTGGCGCACATCCGCACCCGCTCGACACCCAGTTTCTCGATCTCGGCGGCGTAGTCGGCGAGCGCGACCCGGGTCCGCTCGATCGCCTCCGGAGCGAGCCGGCCGGTGGCGTCCACGCCCTGACCGAGCCGGACGATCTCCATCCGCCGGCTCCGGTCGACAAGCGGTGCGGCCGGTCCCGCCGACGGGTCGGGCAGGTCGGCAACCAGCAACCGGATGGAGTTGGTGCCACAGTCGATGGCGGCCACACGCGTCGTCACGACGAAACCCTACCGCCACCACCGACCCACTCCTCCGGGCACCGCATGCACGGAATGTAGCCACACCGGCGGTGACTCTCCGGAGTCGAACAGCCGCACCCCCCGTCCTCCCCATCGCCCCCTTTGCTCTGCTTACCTATACGCAACCCCCTCATGAACAGGGGTTCCCTGAAAGCCCAGACCGATCCATACCCAGCCAACCATCACCGAAAGTAAACCTGTGCGTATGGGTAAGCAGAGCAAAGGGGCCAAGGTGGTAAGTGGACCAGCGGGGAGTCGGACACAGCGAGTGACAGCGCGACCCGGGTGACGGGGCCGAGCGGGGGCTGTCAGAGGCGTAGCAGCATGCGGGTGTTGCCCAGGGTGTTCGGCTTGACCCGTTCCAGGTCGAGGAACTCGGCGACACCCTCGTCGTACGAACGCAGCAGCTGCTCGTAGACCGGGTGCGGCACCGGGGCGCCGTCGATCTCACTGAAACCGAACGAACCGAAGAAACGGGTCTCGAAGGTCAGCACGAAGATGCGGGCCACCCCCAGCTCCCGTGCCGCGTCGATCAGCTCCGTAACGATCCGGTGGCCGATCCGCTGGCCCCGACAGCGGGGATCGACCGCCACCGTACGGATCTCGGCCAGGTCCTCCCACATGACGTGCAGCGCGCCGCAGCCCACCACCGCACCGTCGGAGACCCGGCTGGCGACCCGGAACTCCTGCACGTCCTCGTACAGGGTGACCGTGGCCTTGCTGAGCAGACGACGGTCGTCGGTGTAGGTGTCGACCAGTCGTCGGATCGCCCGCACATCGGCGGTGCGGGCCCGCCGAACCACGACGTCGCCCTCGCTCACCCGGCCTCCGGGACATCGACACAGCGTCCGGTCGTCCACCACGGTTCGACCAGGTCGAGCGTCTCGTCACCGAACGGGTTCACCCCCGGCCCGGCGGCGAGCGCGTGACCGAGCTGAACGTGCAGGCACTTGACCCGTCCGGGCATCCCGCCGGCGGAAATGCCGGCGATCTCGGGCACCTCGGCGATGGCGTCCCGGCGGGCCAGATAGTCCTCGTGCGCCGCGCGGTACCGGGCGGCCAACTCCGGGTCGGTGGCCAGCCGCTCCGCCATCTCCTTCATCAGCCCGGCCGACTCCAGCCGGCTGCACGCCGCGGTCGCCCGGGGGCAGGTCAGGTAGAACAACGTCGGGAAGGGAGTGCCGTCGGCCAGCCGGGGAGTCGTCTCCACCACGTCGGGCAGGCCGCACGGGCACCGGTGGGCCACCGCCCGGGTGCCGCGGGGCGGGCGTCCGAGCTGCGCGGCCACCGCGGCCAGATCGGCCTCCGTGGCCGGCTCCCGCTTCGGCGGGGGTACGGAGGCCGCCGCCGGCTCCTGCGGTGGTACGACAGTCACGATGCCATCTCTCGTCGGGTGCTCAGTCTTCGGTCTGGTGGGCGTCGGCGGCCCGCACGCTGGACCAGAGAGTGTCGTACCAGGGGTCGGGGGTGACCGGCGTTGCCGGGCCCTCGGCGGTGCCCGCCTCGCGGGCCGCGCCGGCCGGGTCGTCGAGCAGGATCAGCATCTTCTCACCGGGCCGCCGCATGAAGAACCGCTCCCGGGCCTGCGTCTCGATGTACGCCTCGTCCTGCCACTTCTCCGCCTGGGTGGTCAGCTCGGCGATCAGCTTCCGCTGGGCCGCCTGCGCAGCCTCCATCCGCTCGATGTCGGCCTGCTGATCCAGATAGACCCGGACCGGATAGGTGTAGGCGAGGGCGAGCGCGATCAGCACCGCGAAGAGCACTGTGGCCCGGCCGGTGAGACCTCGGGATCGGGGTGCGGACAGCCGCGTCACCGCACCGCCGGCAGCCGTGCGCCGGGCGGCGGCGGGGCGCTTGGCGGAGCGTACGCCCTCGGCACCGCGGGCGGCCGACGGCGCCCGGCCGGCGGCGGACCGCGACTCGGCACGGACACCGCCGTCGCGGGCCGTGCCGGGCCGGCCGGCGCGGGCCGGTCGACGCACCGGACGCTGACCACCCGGCGTGCGGCGCTGCTGCATCACACCCCTCCCCCGAGGTACGGCATCCGTCAGGCGGAACGGTAGCGCGGGAAGGCGCCCGCCCCGGCGTACCGCGCCGCGTCGGCCAGCTCCTCCTCGATCCGCAGCAGCTGGTTGTACTTCGCGACCCGGTCCGACCGCGCCGGCGCACCGGTCTTGATCTGACCGCAGCCGGTGGCCACCGCGAGGTCGGCGATGGTGGTGTCCTCGGTCTCGCCGGAGCGGTGGCTCATCATGCACTTGAAGCCGGCCCGGTGGGCCAGGTCCACCGCGTCCAGCGTCTCGGTGAGCGAACCGATCTGGTTGACCTTGACCAGCACCGCGTTCGCCGCCTTCTCGGCGATGCCCCGGGCGATGCGCTGCGGGTTGGTGACGAACAGGTCGTCGCCGACGATCTGGACCCGGTCACCGATCGCCGCGGTCAGCGTCTGCCAGCCGGTCCAGTCGTCCTCGGCCAGCGGGTCCTCGATGGAGACGATCGGGTACGCGTCGGCAAGCTTGGTGTAGTACTCGCTCATCTCCGCGGCGCTCTTGGCCGCGCCCTCGAAGGTGTAGCTGCCGTCGGCGAAGAACTCGGTGGCGGCGACGTCGAGGGCGAAGACGATGTCGGTGCCGAGCCGGTAGCCCGCCTTTTCCACCGCCTCTGCGATCAGGTCCAGCGCGGCGGCGTTGGTGGGCAGGTTCGGCGCGAAGCCGCCCTCGTCACCGAGCCCGGTGGACAGATCCTTCTTCTTCAGCACCGACTTGAGCGCGTGGTACACCTCGGCGCCGGAGCGCAGCGCCTCCCGGAAGCTCGGCGCGCCGATCGGCGCGATCATGAACTCCTGGATGTCGACGTTGCTGTCGGCGTGTGCCCCACCGTTGAGGATGTTCATCATCGGCACCGGCAGCAAGTGCGCGTTCGGCCCGCCCAGGTAGCGGAAGAGGCTCAGGTCGGCGCTCCCGGCTGCGGCCTTCGCCACCGCCAGGGAGACTCCGAGGATCGCGTTGGCGCCCAGCTCGGCCTTGTTGTCGGTGCCGTCGATGTCGAGCATCTTCTGGTCGATCGCCCGCTGCTCGCTGGCTTCGTAGCCGATGAGCTGGTCGACGATCCGGTCCTCGATGTTGGCGACCGCCTTCTCCACTCCCTTGCCCAGGTAGCGGCCCTTGTCACCGTCGCGCAGCTCGATCGCCTCGAAGGCGCCGGTCGAGGCGCCGGAGGGCACCGCCGCCCGGGAGATCGTGCCGTCGTCGAGCCCGACCTCGACCTCGACCGTCGGGTTGCCCCGCGAGTCCAGGATCTCCCGAGCCTCGATTACCTCGATGGTTGCCACTGAGTCGCTCCTCGTTCGTGTGGTCTCGTCCGGTTTGGGCCGCGACGGTGCGGCAGCGGCAGGTGTTGAACGCAGCGTATCGGTCCCCGCTCCCCGGCACGGCGACCGGGCGGGTCAACGACCACGCTCCGGTACCCGACGGGTCGGACATTCCCGGATTCTCGTGCCTCAACCGGCAACCGGTTTGCACGAGCGGGACCCGATCGACAAGGCTGGTCGCCATGCCCGCCGCCTCGACCACTCTCCGTACGCTCGCTGTGTCGGTCATCGCGTTGCTCACCGTCACCGGCTGTCAGGCGCTGGACGACGCCGGACGGGCCATGGGTCGATCCGACATCGTCAACGATCTCGCCGCGCGGATGGACCGGGCGCTGGAGCTGACCTACTCGGCGGAGTACCAGCTTCCCGGCGGGCGGAGCGCCTCCTTCGTCCAGTCGCAGGACCCGGCCCGGTCCAGCTACACCTGGCCCGGCGGAAAGGTGACAGTCACCGACGAGGCGACCACCCGATGCGACACCGACGGCGACCGGACCGTCTGCACGCTTGAGGAACCGCCCGCGCCCAACAGCAAGCCCTCGGTCGTGGTCTTCGCCGAGGCCGAGCTACAGGGGCTGGTCACTCCTCCGATGGTGATGGGGCGGCTGACCGCCGCGGCGTTGGATCCGGATGCGGTCATCAACGAGCGCAGCAGCACGGTCGTCGGCCACCACTCGACCTGTGTCGACGTACGCCAGGCCGCGGAGAGCTTCACCGCCTGCGTGACCGGGGAGGGCGCGCTGGGCAGCTTCACCGGCCAGGTCGACGGGCAACCTGTCGAGTTGGCGCTGAGCCGCTTCCGCGATCAGGTCGACGGCGGCGCCTTCGACCTGCCGGCGGGCGCCGACGTGGTGGACCGGCGCACCGAGGGCCCCTGAGCCGACGCCCCGGCAGCCGGGCGAGGCGCGGCCTACAGGTCGAGCAGGGTACGCAGGTGGCGCGGGGGTGGACTGCCGTGGGCGAGCATCCGGTCGTGCCAGTCCCGCAGCGACACGTGCGGTGGCCGGGCAGCGGCGATCTCGGCCACCTCGCTGTAGCCGACGAAGTACGTCGACAGCTGAGCCGAGGTCAGCAGCGCACGGCGCCATTTGCCCGCCGCCTCGCCCTCCTCCTGGAAGCCGCGTCCGGTCAGCAGCGCCATCGCCTCGGCCTCGGGCAGGTCCTCGGCGTGCGTCAGCTGGTCGAGCAGCGCGTTGAGGGTCATCCGTAGCTGCATCTTCAGCTGCTGCAACCGCACCGGCAGGCCACCGAAGCCACAGCCGACCATCAGCTCCTCGGCGTAGACCGCCCACCCCTCCACGAACGGGCCGGAGCGGATCAACGACCGTACCCGGGTGGAGCCGGCGTAACGCCGGGCGTGGGCGAGTTGGAGGAAGTGGCCCGGCATCGCCTCGTGCACGGTGAGGTTGCGGATCATGTGGTCGTTGTACTCGCGGTAGAACGACTCCACTCGGTGGGCGGGCCAGTCCACCGGCGTCGGTGCGATGCAGTAGAACGTCGGCACGGCGGCTGTCTCCAGGCCGCCGGGTGCGTCGCAGTAGGCCACCGCCACGCCCCGGGCGAACTGCGGCATCACCTGGATGGCGCACGGGTCTTCCGGCACGGTCACCAGGTCGTTGGCCCGGACGAAGTCACTCGTCTCGTCCAGGGTGATCGAGGCCAGGTCCACGATGGTGTGGTCGTCGGGATGTTCGGCGGCGAGCAGGTCGAGGGCTCGGCGTACGGTCTCGTCGTCGGCCGGACCACCGACCAGCTCGACCGCCGCCGCGCGGATCTCGTCGGTGACCCGGTCGAGGTTCGCCCAGGCCCGGCGCTGGATCTCGGCGGCACCCAACTCGGTGTCGAGTTCGTGCCACAGGCGTGCCTCCCAGCGCCGCCGGCCCAGCCGGGGATCGCGCCCCGGGCCGACGTCGGCCGCCAGGCCGGTGCGTAGCCAGGCGACGAACTCGTCGAGCGCGGCCAGCGCCGCGGTGGCGGCCGGCTCGATCCGGTCGATGCCGGCAGGCGCCTGCGCGAGCAGCGCGGGTACCTCGTCGCGGATCAGCGCCGCCACACCGGTGAACTGCCCGACCGCCGTCTCGGCGTGCACCCGGGGCATGTCACGCAAGGTCGCGCGCGCGGTCGCCAACGAATCCGGCACGGCGGCGAGGCGGCCGGCGAGGGCGGTCAACCGCACCTCCACCGGCGCGTACGGGCGGGACAGCAGGGCGTGCAGCAGTGGACCGGGGTTGTGCACGAGCGGATCCCACTCGTGCCCTCGGATCTCGGTCAGCTCGAACAGTTCCCGGTCGACCAGGGCGGAGAGCAGGGCGTGGTCGACCCGCTCCTCGATGTCGAGGTCGTCGGGGTCGATCTCGACAAGCGCGCTGGCCGCGTCGACGAGCATCGCCCGGTCCGCCGCGACCGCGTCGGCCGAGAAGTCCGGCAGCCGGTCGTCGACCCGATGATCGCCCGCCGTCCCGGCGAGCCCCGGCCGACTCCCCAGCAACGCCTCGACAACCCGCTCCCCCACCACCTGAAACCGCTCCACCCCCCGACCCTAACCACCCGCCGCCGACACGCCAGTTGATCAAGAAGTTCTGGTCGGCCCAAGGCCGGTCAGCAGACGCAAACTTCTTGATCAACCGGTGGTGTGGGGGGCGGTGGGGGTGGGGGGTGGGGTTGATTCGGTGGTGCGGATGGTTTGGGCGTGCGCCAGGGTGGTGCGGCGGAGGGCGGCTTCGGGGTCGAGGTCGGCGGCGTGGGCCTGGGCGACGGCGGCGAGCAGGTGGGCGCCGAGGGCGGTTTCCGGATCGGGTTGTGCCTCCGGTGCCGGCAGCGGCGCGGTGATGCCGACGCGGGCGGCACGCTCCAGGATCTTCGCTGCCAGGGCGAGCGCCGGCTGGCTCAACGCGATGCCGTCGAGGACGGAGCCGCGGGCCTTCTCCGCCTGCTTGATCCGCTCCCAGTTGGCGGTGATCTCCTCCAGGGTGCCCGCCTCGGCACCCGCGAAGACGTGCGGGTTACGCCGGATCATCTTGTCCACCAGCCCACCGGCCACGTCGTCGATGCTCCAGCGTTCGTCCTCGGGCAGCTCCTCGGCCAGCCGGGCGTGCAGCACCACCTGGAGCAGCACGTCGCCCAGCTCCTCGCGCAACGCGTCGGTGTCCCCGGCGCTTATCGCGTCGTACGCCTCGTAGCTCTCCTCCAGCAGGAACCCGGCCAGGCTACGGTGGGTCTGCGCCCGCTTCCACGGATCCCCGCCGGGCGAGAGCAGCCGGTCGAGCACGGCCACCGCGTCCAGCAGCCGCGCGCCCGGCGGATCCCACGAGCCGTACATCAGCTCCAGCTCCGCCAGCCCCGGCTCGCGGGCCAGGCGCAGCCCCAGCTCCCGGGCCAGCGACTCGTCCCCGGCCGGGCCGGCCAGCCAGACCACCGTGTCCTGCGCCGCCGCCGCGTCCAGCAGCGACGGCACCGGCGGCCCGTCGAGCACCCGCACCTCGGCGCCCGCCGACCGCAGCGCCGTGGTCAGCTCGCTCTCCTCGGCGGCCAGCACCGGAGCCGCGCGTACGACGTCCCAGGCGGCTGCCGTCAACAGCCCGGCCGGCAACCGGGGCGAGGTCACCAGCAGGACGATCCGGGGCATGCTCAGCCGTCGGTCGGCACGGCCGGCTCGGGCCGCGGCCTCGGGGTGGAGATGTCGTTTACCGCGTCGGAGGCCGGCTCACCCAGCGGCACGCCCACCGCGACGGCCTGCCCGGTGAAGCTCAGCACCGGGAACACCAACGGCCGGTACCTGGGGTTGACCGTCACGTCGTACGTCTCGACCGCCTCCCGCAGCGAGTTGCGGTTGGCCAGGGCCTGACGCAGCTGCTCCCCGTCGAGCTGGGAGGCGGCCTGCTCGACGGTCACCTCGGGCGGCACCGCGCCGGCCCGCTTGCCCGCCTCGACCAGGTCGGTCAGCTCCTGCTCGGTGGGGGCCACCGGAGCGCCGATCGGAATGCCGGACAGGCAGGTGTACAGCTCGGCGACCTGCCGCACGTACCCGGTCTCCGGGCTCAGACCGATGCCCTGTGCCACCTGCGCGGGGTCGACCTGGCTCTGCGGCCGGTACCCCTCGTCGGCGGAGATCCGCTCGCAGACCTCGCTGAGCACCAGGGTGCTCACCACCTGGCTGCGCCCGGGCAACTGGGGCTCCTGGCCGGGCAGCTGTGGCTCCTCGCCGAGCGGCGCCTCAGCCCCCTCGGTCGGGGTCGGGTTCTTCGCCTGAGCGTCGTCGATGACCTCGGTGACCGCGTCCTCGGTGATCCGGTGGTCACCGACGTACGCGGCGACACCAGGCTCGGAACGGCAACCGGCGAGGGCGACGAGGCCGACCGCCACGCTGGCGACGGCGACAAGACGGCGAGCACGCATGCCCGTCACTCTCTCATGCCCCTTACCCACCGCTGACACCGGCGGGTACGCCGAGGACGTCGGAGAGCAACTGGGCGCACCACTCCAGCAGGGCCTGGTCGCGCAGTGGCTCGCCACCGACCCGGCGGGTGGTCGGGCGGGGGACGCTTACCTGGTCCAGGGCCGCCTTGTAGACCGAGTCGGGGTGGTAGCGCTTGAGCCGCAGCTGCTTGGAGTCCGGCAGCGGCAGCGGGCCGAACCGGATGTGCTTGCCCTGCATGCTGACGTCGGTGAGGCCGTAGGACCGGGCCAGCAGCCGGAACCGGGCCACCGCGATCAGGTTCTGCACCGGCGCGGGTGGCTCGCCGTACCGGTCGGTCATCTCGGCGGCCACCTCCCGCAGCCGCTCGGAGTCGCGGGCCTCGGCGAGCTTGCGGTACATCTCCAGGCGCAGCCGCTCCACCCCCACGTAGTCGTGCGGCAGGTGCGCGTCCACCGGGAGATCGATCTTGATGTCGGCCTCCTCCTCCGGACGCTCGCCCTTGAACGCCTGCACCGCCTCGCCGACCATCCGCACGTACAGGTCGAACCCGACGCCCTCGATGTGCCCGGACTGCTCGCCGCCGAGCAGGTTGCCGGCCCCCCGGATCTCCAGGTCCTTCATGGCCACGTACATGCCGGCGCCCAGCTCGGTGTGCTGGGCGATGGTGGCCAGCCGCTCGTGGGCGTGCTCGGTGAGCGGCTTGTCCCCCGGATAGAGGAAGTACGCGTACGCCCGCTCCCGACCGCGGCCCACCCGGCCCCGGATCTGGTGCAACTGGGCCAGGCCGAGCAGGTCGGCCCGCTCCACGATCAGCGTGTTGGCGTTCGGGATGTCGATGCCGGACTCCACGATCGTGGTGCAGACCAGGACGTCGTACTCCTTCTCCCAGAAGCCGACCATCACCTTCTCCAGGGCGTCCTCGCCCAGCTGCCCGTGCGCCACCGCCACCCGGGCCTCGGGCACCAGCTCGCGCAGGCGTCGGGCCGCCCGTTCGATCGACTCCACCCGGTTGTGCAGGTAGAAGACCTGCCCGTCGCGGAGCAGCTCGCGGTGGATCGCGGCGGCTACCTGCCGGTCGTCCTGCGCACCGACGGCGGTGAGCACCGGGTGCCGCTCCTCCGGTGGGGTGGCGATTGTGGACATCTCCCGGATGCCGGTGATCGCCATCTCCAGGGTGCGCGGGATCGGGGTGGCCGACATGCTCAGCACGTCGACCGCCGCCCGCATCGACTTGAGGTGCTCCTTGTGCTCGACGCCGAAGCGCTGCTCCTCATCGACGATGACCAGCCCGAGCGACTTGAACCGGGTGGCGGACGCCAGCAGCCGGTGGGTGCCGATGACGATGTCGGCGGTGCCGTCGGCGACCATGGCGAGGGTCTGCTCGGCCTCCTTCGGCGTCTGAAAGCGGGACAGCTGCCGGATGGTTACCGGGAACTGACTCATCCGCTCGGCGAAGGTGTTGTAGTGCTGCTGCACCAGCAGGGTGGTCGGCACCAGCACGGCGACCTGCTTGCCGTCCTGCACCGCCTTGAACGCCGCCCGTACCGCGATCTCGGTCTTGCCGTAGCCGACGTCGCCGCAGATCAGCCGGTCCATCGGGATGCTCTGCTCCATGTCCCGCTTGACCTCTTCGATGGCGGCGAGCTGGTCGGGCGTCTCCTGCCAGGGGAAGGCGTCCTCCAACTCCCGCTGCCACGGGGTGTCCGGGCCGAAGTTGTGCCCCTTGGACGCCTTGCGGGCGGCGTAGAGCTGGATCAGCTGGGCGGCGATCTCGCGGACCGCCTTGCGGGCCCGGGCCTTGGACTTCTGCCAGTCCGAGCCGCCCATCTTGTGCAGGGTCGGCTGCTCGCCGCCGACGTAGCGGCTCAGCTGGTCGAGCTGGTCGGTGGGAACGAAGAGCCGGTCACCGGGCTGACCGCGCTTGCTCGGGGCGTACTCGATGACGAGGTATTCCCGGGAGGCGCCGTTGACGGTCCGCTGCACCAGCTCGACGTACCGGCCGATGCCGTGCTGCTCGTGCACCACGTGGTCACCGGCGCGCAGCTCCAGCGGGTCGATGGTGTTGCGCCGCCGGCTCGGCATCTTCCGCATGTCACGGGTGGACACCCCCCGACCACCGGTCACGTCGCTGCCGGTGAGCAGCACGAACCGGGCCGCCTCGTCGACGAAGCCACCGGTCAGGCTGCCGCAGGTGACAAGCAGCTCACCCGGGGCGGGCGCGGCCGGCACCTCCTCGGTCAGCCGGGCACCGAGACCGCCGTCGCGCAGCACCTCGACGGCCCGCTGGGCGGGGCCGTGGCCCTCGAAGACCAGCGCGATCGACCAGCCCTCGCCGGCCCACCGCTTCAGGTCGTCGACCACCCGGGCGGTCTCCCCGTGGTAGAGCGGTGCGGGCTGGGCGGTCAGCGCCACCGCGATGGCGTCGTCGGGAGTGACCTCGACCGCCTCCGGCTCGTCCTCCCACGGCTGCCGGGTCGCGGCCGGGCCGACCGGCTCGGCCAGGCCGAACGGGGACAGCGTCCACCAGGGCTGGCGCAGGGTCGCGGCGTGCGCGCGCACGTCGGCGAGGGTGTGGAAGGCGGCGGCGCCGAGGTCGACCGGGGCCTGGCCACCGACGGCGGCCGCGGCCCAGCTGGCCTGGAGGAACTCCTCCGAGGTACGCACCAGGTCGTGCGCCCGGGTGCGGATCCGCTCCGGGTCGCAGAGGAGTACGTGGGTGCCGGCTGGCATGCAGTCGAGCAGCAACTCCATCGAGTCGTTGCCGATCAGCGCCGGGGCCAGGGACTCCATGCCCTCCACCGGAACCCCGCCGGCCAGCTTGTCCAGGATCTCGGCCAGCTCCGGGTGCTGCTGCGCGAGCGTGGCGGCCCGGTCCCGGATCTCGGGGGTGAGCAGCAGTTCCCGGCAGGGCGGGGCCCAGAGCTGGGCGATCTGCTCGATGGTGCGCTGGTCGGCGACGGCGAAGGTGCGGATCTCCTCCACCTCGTCGCCCCAGAACTCGACCCGGGACGGGTGCTCGTCGGTGGGCGGGAAGACGTCGAGGATGCCGCCGCGTACGGCGAACTCGCCCCGCTTGGTGACCAGGTCGACCCGGGCGTACGCCATGTCGGTCAGCCGGCGGGCGATCTGCTCCAGGTCGGCCTCGTCACCGGCGGCCAGCCGGACAGGTTCCAGATCGCCGAGCCCCTTGAGCTGGGGTTGCAGCACCGAGCGGACGGGGGCCACCACCACCCGCAGCGGTCCGGTGCGCCCGTGCGCGTCCGTCGAGTCCGGATGCGCGAGCCGACGCAGCACGGCCAACCGCCGGCCGACGGTGTCGGAGCGCGGTGAGAGCCGCTCGTGCGGCAGCGTCTCCCAGCTCGGGAAGATCGCCACCTGCTCGGGCGGCAGCAGGCTGCCCAGCGCGGCGACGAGGTCCTCGGCCTCGCGGCTGGTAGCGGTGACCGCCAGCACCGGCCGACCCGCTCCGCCAGCGATCGCGTCGCCACCCGGGCTTCCGCCGCTAACCGGGCCGCCGGCCCGGTGGTCGGGATCCGCCGCCACCGCGGCGACCGCGAACGGGCGCAGCGCCGCCGGGGCGGTCAGGTCGAGCCCGTCGACCTGGGCCGCACCGGAGCGCGCCAGGTCACGGACGCGGGCCAGGCCCGGGTCGGCCAGGGCGGCGGCGAACAGTCCGGTGAGCGCAGTCATGATCACTTCCGAGGTGGGGACACGACGATCACCCCGCGTCCGGCCGGACGGGGGGTGTACGGATGCCAGCCTAGCTCCGCCCCCCGACCGTCTCCCCGTTTACCACCCCGCCCACCCACCACCCCACGAGCGTGCGCAACTTCGGGGAAGGTGCAGGCTGCGGTGCGAGGGAGGCCGCGCTTTCCCCGAAGTTGTCGCCTCGCCCGGGGGCGGCAGGGGCAGTGGCGGATCTTGACTGGTCGGGCGGGGGGTGATCGGGTGTAGGCGTGAGTGGGCAGTGGCGGGCACAGTTCGACGCGGAGGTCGCGTTCGCCAACGGCGGCGGCCTGAGCACCGAGGGATTCCGGCTGGACATCCCGGGCGACACGATCGACGACGCCGACCTGGCGGCGCTGTTCGTCCGGCATCTCGGCCTGCTGATGGTCTCCGAGGTACGGATCACCAACAAGACGGTCATCGAGGAACCGCACAAGGGCGGTCGCGCCGTCCGCGGTGCCCCGGGCGGCGTCCACGGGCGGCGGCTGATCGAGCTGAGTCACCTGGTCACCGACGGGATGACCACCCTGCCCGGCTGGCCGGCCCCGAAGATCACCGAGTGGCTGACCCGCGAGGCGTCCCGGAAGCACTACGCCCCGGGCACCGAGTTCCACGTGGCCCGGATCGACATGATCGCCAACACCGGTACCTACCTGGACACCCCCGCCCACCGGTACGCCGACGGTGCCGACCTGTCCGGTTTCCCGCTGGACCGGCTCGCCGACCTGCCCGGGCTCGTCGTCCGGCTGCCCGCCGACGCCCGCGCGGTGGACCGGCTGCTGCTGGCGCCGTACGACGTAGCCGGCAAGGCGGTGCTGCTGCACACCGGCTGGGACGCGCACTTCGGCACCCCCGGGTACGGCGCCCCGGAAGCGCCCCACCTGACCGGTGACGGCGCGCAGGCGCTGGTCGACGCGGGCGCCGCCCTGGTCGGCATCGACTCGATCAACATTGACGACATGGGTCCGGCGGCCGGTGGAGAGCGGCCCGCGCACAGCCTCCTGCTGGCCGCCGGCATCCCGATCGTGGAGCACCTGACCGGGCTGGACGCCCTGCCGCCGGAGGGCTTCCGATTCACCGCCGCCCCGCCGAGGGTGGCCGGTATGGGCACCTTCCCCGTCCGCGCCTTCGCCGTCGTCGACTGAGGGGCGTCGTCAACCGAGCGTCGTGGACTCAGGGGCAAGGTCAACTCCGGATACGGGATGTCGCGGCTTCCGTCGGCGCGGATACCGCGACATCCCGCATGTCGAGTGGATGTCGCGCACCGGGCAGGCCGGCGGAGGGTGAGACGATCGCCACTCGATCTTCACGTCGGGGCTGCGGGGGCTGAGCCAACGACCTCGTGTCCCGACGCTACCGGCGGTGACCAGCGGTTTTCGACTGCCGGAAGCCCTCGGCCGGCGCACCTCGGCAGCGTCGAAGTCTGAGCAGGGTCCCCCTGAAACGAAGGGCGTTATCAAGGGGCCCTTCCTTCCGGGCGGGTTCGCGTGGATACGATCGGGGGAGTCGGACAGCGCTGTCCTTCGTACTTGACGTGAGGAGCGCATGGTGACCGACCAGCACGATCACGACGGCCCCGACGCCGCCCTGCGCGCCGACATCCGCAGGTTGGGCACGTTGCTCGGGCAGACCCTGGCCCGCCAGGAGGGACGCCCGCTACTCGACCTCGTGGAGGAGATCCGGGCCCAGGTCCGCACCGACGCCCCGGCCGCCGCCCGGCGGCTCGGCGGGCTGGATGTGACCACCGGCACCAAGCTGGCCCGCGCCTTCTCCACCTACTTCCACCTGGCCAACATCACCGAGCAGGTGCACCGGGCCCGCGACCTGCGCCGTCGGCGCGCCGTCCAGGGCGGCTGGCTGGATCAGGCGGCCAAGATGATCGCCGAGCGCGGGGTGCCGGCCGAGGAGATCGCCTCGGTGGCCCGCCGGTTGGCGGTACGTCCGGTCTTCACCGCCCACCCGACCGAGGCGGCCCGCCGGTCGATCCTGTCGAAGCTGCGCGCGATCGCCGACGAGTTGGACGCCGAGACGGCCAACGCGATCCTCTACGGCGCCAGCGACGAGGGCCCGGCGAACCGGCGGCTGGCCGAGCTGCTGGACCTGATGTGGCAGACCGACGAGCTGCGGTTGGACCGGCCGGACCCGACCGACGAGGCGCGAAACGCCATTTACTACCTGCGTGACCTGTACGCCGAGGCGGCTCCGCAGGTGCTCGACGACCTCGCCGAGACGCTCCGTACGCTCGGCGTGGAGACCTCGCCGACGGCCCGGCCGCTGACCTTCGGCACCTGGATCGGCGGTGACCGGGACGGCAACCCGTTCGTCACCCCCACGGTGACCCGCGAGGTGCTGGCCATTCAGCACGAGCATGGCCTGACCGCCACCGAGGCGGCGATGGAAGAACTGATCAACGAGGTGTCGGTGTCCCGCCGGCTGCGCGGGGTGTCGCTCGACCTGTCCGCCAGCCTCGCCGCCGACCTCGACGCGCTGCCCGAGGTGGCACCCCGGTTCCGCCGGGTCAACGCCGAGGAGCCGTACCGGCTCAAGGCCCGTTGTGTCCGGGCCAAGCTCGCCAACACCCGGGCCCGGCTGCGCCAGGGCACCCCACACGTGCCGGGGCGCGACTACCGTGGATCGGCCGAGCTGATCGCCGACCTGGATCTGCTGCGCGCCTCGCTGGCTCGCAACTCCGGCCAGCTCACCGCCGTCGGACGGCTCGCCTCGACCATCCGTACCGTCTCCGCGTTCGGCCTGCACCTGGCGACCATGGACGTACGTGAGCACGCCGAGAAGCACCACGAGGTGCTGACCCAGCTGTACGCGGCGGTGGGTGAGGTCGACGACTACCCGTCGCTGAGCCGGTTGGAGCGCACCAAGCTGCTCGCTGACGAGCTGACCGGCCGCCGGCCGCTGTCGACGGCGGACACCCCGCTGAGCGAGTCGGCCCGTAAGACCTTCGACGTGTTCAGCACCATCCGTGAGGCGCAGGACCGGTTCGGCTCCGAGGTGATCGAGTCGTACATCATCTCGATGACCCTCGGCGTGGACGACGTGCTCGCCGCGGTGGTGCTCGCCCGCGAGGCCGGCCTGGTCGACGTGCACAGCGGCCGGGCCCGGATCGGCATCGTGCCGCTGCTGGAGACGCCGGCCGAGCTGAACTCCGGCGGGGAACTGCTCGACGAGCTGCTGTCGCTGCCGGCGTACCGGGCGCTGGTGGCGGCCCGGGGCGACGTGCAGGAGGTGATGCTCGGTTACTCCGACTCCAACAAGGAGGCCGGCATTACCACCAGCCAGTGGTCCATCCACCGGGCCCAGCGCGCGCTGCGCGACGTGGCTGCCCGGCACGGGGTGCATCTGCGGCTCTTCCACGGTCGCGGCGGCACGGTCGGGCGCGGTGGTGGCCCCACCCACGACGCGATCCTGGCCCAGCCGTACGGCACCCTGGACGGGGCGATCAAGGTGACCGAGCAGGGCGAGGTCATCTCCGACAAGTACACCCTGCCCGCGCTGGCCCGGGAGAACCTGGAGCTGAGCGTGGCCGCCGTGCTTCAGGCGACGCTGCTGCACACCGGGCCTCGGCAACCCGCCGAGATGTTGGAACGCTGGGACGCGGCGATGGACGTGGTGTCCGAGTCGGCGTTCCGGTCGTACCGCTCGCTGGTGGAGGATCCGGACCTGCCCGCGTACTTCTGGGCTTCCACCCCGACCGAGCTGCTCGGTGCGCTGAACATCGGCTCCCGGCCGGCGAAGCGGCCGAACACCGGTGCCGGGCTGTCCGGGCTGCGGGCCATCCCGTGGGTGTTCGGCTGGACCCAGACCCGGCAGATCGTGCCCGGCTGGTTCGGCGTCGGCTCCGGCCTGGCCGCCGCCCGGGAGGCCGGGCTCTCCGACGTGCTGGCCGAGATGCACCGCAACTGGCACTTCTTCCGCACGTTCCTGTCCAACGTGGAGATGATGCTGACCAAGACCGACCTCGGCATCGCCCGGCGGTACGTGGAGACCCTGGTCCCGAAGAAGCTGCACCCGATCTTCGACAAGATCGAGCAGGAGTACGAGCTGACCCGACGTGAGGTGCTCGCGGTCACCGACTCACCGGACCTGCTGGAGAACTCCCCGGTGCTGCAACGCACCCTCGCCGTACGCGACACCTACCTGGAGCCGCTGCACCACCTTCAGGTGGCGCTGCTGCGGCAGTACCGCGACTCGGGTGCGGCCGGACGGGCAGTGGCCACCGCACCGGGTGGCCGACGCGCCCCCAGCGACGGCACGGCCCTGGAACGGGCCCTGCTCACCACGGTCAACGGCATCGCGGCCGGCATGCGCAACACCGGCTGAGCTACCGGACCTCGCCCCAAGATCCGCACAGTTTCAGGGATGTTGCTGCCTCAACTCTGGGGCGTCGTCGAGGCAGCAGTATCAGGCGAGTTGCGTGGAACCCGCTGCGACGAGCCCGGTGCTGCGGAAATCGCTGCGCGCCCGGACGGGTGCGCAGCGCCCGTCTTTGGCAAGCTGCTGAGGATGGAGTTCTCGACCCTTGCGGTTGTCGTCGTCTGCCTCGGTGCCGGCGGCGCGGTCGGCTGGTTCGCCGCCCGGGCCCGCTCGGCTACCGACATCGCCCGGCTGGACGCCACGCTGCGCGCCACCCGCGAGGGTGAGGGTCGGCTGGAGCAGTCGATGCGGGCGCTGAGCTACGAGGCGACGGCCCAGTCGCAGGAGGCGGTCGCCCGGGCGGTGGCCCCGCTGCACGAGACGCTGCGGCGTTACGAGCAGCGGGTCGCCGACCTCGAACGCGAGCGGGTCGACGCGTACGCCGAGCTGCGCGAGCAGGTCCGCGCCATGAGCACGGTCTCGGGTGAGCTGCGCACGGAGACCAAACAGCTGGTGGCGGCCTTGCGCGCGCCACAGGTACGCGGCCGGTGGGGCGAGCATCAGTTGCGCCGCATCGTCGAGGCCGCCGGCATGTTGGAGCACTGCGACTTCGCCGAGCAGGTGACTGCCGCTACCGACCAGCAGACGGTACGCCCCGACCTGGTGGTTCGGCTGCACGGCGGCCGGAGCGTGGTGGTGGACGCCAAGGCGCCGTTCGACGCGTACCTCACCGCGATGGAGGCGCGCGACGAGCGGGGCCGGGACACCCACCTGGACGCCCACGCCAGACACCTTCGGGCGCACGTCGACGCGTTGGCCGCCAAGTCGTACTGGGCCGCGTTCGAGTCCACTCCGGAATTCGTGGTGCTGTTCGTGCCGGCCGACCCTTTCCTGGACGTCGCCCTGCAACGCGATCCGACGCTGTTGGAGCACGCATTCGCCCGCAACGTGGTGCTGGCCACCCCGGCCACCCTGGTCGCGCTGCTGCGTACCGTGGCCTGGTCGTGGCGGCAGGAGCAGCTGACCCGCAACGCGATGGCCGTGCACACGGTGGCGCGGGAACTGTACGGACGGTTGTCGACCCTCGGCGACCACGTCGGCAAGCTCGGCGCCTCGCTCGGTGGCGCGGTCACCGCGTACAACCGGGCGGTGGGCTCGCTGGAGGCGCGGGTGCTGGTGAGTGCCCGGAAACTGGCCGAGCTGGGCGTGTCGGATCAGGAACTGCCCACCCCGGGGCAGGTGGAGCTGGCTCCCCGGCAGCCTCAAGCGCCGGAGCTGCTCACTGATTCCACTTCAGATGATCGAACTCGGTCTAACTGAAATTAGCCCTTACCATCTTCGATGTGACAATGAGCGTCTCGCATATCACGAGATGGTCACAACGTACCCAACGGTAGTGACATCGACGGTCGGCACCACGAAGGATTTCGCTCACGCGTGCCCTGCATCTGAGGGCGCCCTGTTCTCTGGAGGAAAGAGAACGTGAGTAAACCCCGAAACCTGAGCCGGCGTACCTCGGCCGCGCTCTTCGCCTCGGTGATGGCCGCCAGCGCCGTGACCGTGGCGGGCGGTGCCGCCACCGCGAGCGCCGCTCCTGCCGGACCGGACGCCGCGCAGGCCACCCCCGCCGAGGCGATGGACCAGCACGACGCCAAGCTGCTCGCTGAAGCGGAGGCGAAGAAGGCCCCCACCGTCACGATGATCGTCGCCACCGACAAGGGCAAGGCGAGGGACGTCGCCGACGACCTCAAGGACCTCGGCGCGGCCGTCACCGAGCGCTTCGACACCATCGGTTACGTGCTCGCCAAGGTGCCGACCGGCAAGGCGGTCAAGGCCGCCAAGCTGCCGGGCGTGGCCGCCATCGACCTGGACGAGAAGATCCAGCTCCCGGACCCGAAGCCCGAGGTCGCCCCCGGCGGCAAGAAGGGCAGCAAGCAGGGCGGCACGCTCAGCGGACCTGGCGCCAAGACCAAGGCCGACAACCCCTACATGCCGACGAACGAGACCGGTGCGGTCAAGTTCGTCAAGCAGCACAAGAAGTGGGACGGCCGAGGCGTCACCATCGGCATCATGGACTCCGGTGTGGACCTGGAGCACCCGGCACTGCAGGAGACCACCACCGGCGAGCGCAAGATCGTCGACTGGGTGACCGCGACCGACCCGTTCGAGGACCCCACCTGGCGGCCGATGATCAACCAGGTGACCGGCCCTACGTTCGCCCTGGCCGGCCGCACCTGGACCGCGCCGGCCGGCAGCTACCGGTTCAACCTGTTCAGCGAGAACATCACAAACAACAGCGACCCGGCCGGTGACGTCAACCGCGACGGCGACAACACCGACCAGTTCGGCATCCTGTTCGACCCGGCGACCAACAACATCTGGGTCGACTCCGACCAGGACGGCGACTTCACCGACGAGGCCGTGATGCGGCCGTACAAGGAGAAGTTCGACGTCGGCCACTTCGGCACCGACAACCCGGCGACCCCGGTCACCGAGCGGATGTCGTTCGTCGTCGAGTACCGCAAGAACGTCGACACCACCCCGGTCGGCGGTCCCGGCCTGGTGGATTACGTAAACATCGGCATCATCGAGAGCGCCCACGGTACGCACGTCGCCGGCATCACCGCCGCGAACGACATGCTCGGCAACGGCGCCTTCGACGGTGCCGCCCCCGGTGCCAAGATCGTTTCCTCCCGTGCCTGCTCCTGGGGCGGTGGCTGCACTGCCGCCGCGCTCACCACCGGCATGGCCGATCTGGTGATCAACCGCGGGGTCGACGTGATCAACATGTCGATCGGTGGCCTGCCCGCGCTCAACGACGGCAACAACGCCCGCGCCACCCTCTACAACAACCTGATCACCACGTACGGGGTGCAGATGTTCATCTCGGCCGGCAACTCCGGCCCGGGTGTGAACACCATCGGCGACCCGTCGGCGTCGACAAACGTGGTGAGCGTCGCCGCCAGCGTCAGCAAGGACACCTGGCTGGCCAACTACGGCTCGGTGGTCAAGAAGAAGAACGCCCTGTTCAACTTCTCCTCGCGCGGCCCGCGTGAGGACGGTGGCGCCAAGCCGAACATCGCCGCACCGGGTTCGGCCATCTCCACCACCCCGGTGTGGCAGCCCGGCAGCCCCGTCGCCGAGGCCGGCTACTCGCTGCCGCCGGGCTACGGCATGTTCAACGGCACGTCGATGGCCTCCCCGCAGGCCGCCGGTGCCGCCGCACTGCTGCTCTCGGCCGCCCGGGCGACCGACAAGGGCATCACCCCGGAGATGCTGCGCCGGGCGATCTACACCTCGGCCAAGCCGATCGCCGACACCCCGACCTACGGGCAGGGTTACGGCATGTTCAACGTGCCGGGTGCCTGGAAGCTGCTGAAGAAGGGTGTGCAGACCCGCTCGTACACCTCCGACGCCCCGGTCTGCACGGTGCTCTCCGGCCTGCTGGCCACTCCGCACCAGGGCACCGGCGTCTACAACCGCTGCGGCTCCGCCGACGGCGGCCACAAGGTCAACCAGTCGAAGTCGTACCAGGTCACGCTGACCCGGACCAGCGGCCCGGCCGGCAACGTCAAGCACAACGTGGGTCTGCGCGGCAACGACGGCACCTTCTCGGCGCCGAAGAACGTCAGGCTGCCGCTGAACACGCCCGTCACCATCACGATCATCGCCAAGCCGAAGACCGTCGGCGCGCACAGCACGATCGTGACCGTCGACGACCCGGCCACCAACACGATCGACTTCGAGGTCTCCGCCGTCGTGGTGGCCTCGAACGACGTCAGCAAGCCCAACTTCGCCTACTCGGCGCAAGGCTCGGTGGACCGCAACAACACCACGTCGTACTTCGTGACGGTGCCCCCGGGCGCCGGTGCGCTGCAGGTGAACCTCTCCGGCATCGCCACCGGGTCGCAGACGCGCTTCATCGCGTTCAACCCGTGGGGTGTGCCGGTGGAGAGCACCTCCAGCCTGGCCTGCTTCACCAACCACGTCAGCACGGTCGTCTGCAACGCCTTCGAGCGCGACTACCAGAACCCGATGCCGGGTGTCTGGGAGATCGAGGTCGAGTCCCGGCGTACCTCGCCGTCGCTGAACAACCCGTACCAGATCCAGGCACGGGTGCAGGGCGTCGCGGTCGAGCCGGCCGTGGTCGAGCTGCCGTCGGTCACCGCCGGCGCCCCGACCCCGGTCACCTGGTCGCTGAAGAACACCTTCGGCCCGGTCACGGTGACCGGCCAGGGCGGCGCGCTGGCCAGCTCGCACGCGGAGCGGCCAACCATCGTCGAGTACGCGACGCAGGAGTACACCGTGGATGTGCCGGCGGGCGCCACCAGCTTCACCGCCCGCATCGGTAACACGTCGGACGCCGGTGCCGACCTCGACCTGTTCGTCTACCGGGGCGGCAGCCTGATCGCGTACAACGCGGACGGGGACTCGGAGGAGTTCGTGACCCTCAACAACCCGGCTGCGGGCACCTACACCGTCGTCGTCGAGGCGTACTCGGTCGACGGTGCCGGTGGCAGCACCGAGTACGACTACCGGGACTCGTTCTCCTCTCCGGCGCTCGGCACCCTCTCGGCGTCGAGCACGCCGCTCAACCTGGCCCACGGTGCCACCGGCACCATCTCGGGCACGGTGACGGCCCAGTCCGCCCCGTCCGCGGGCCGGAGCCTCTACGGTGAGCTGACCGTGGTGACCACCGAAGGCGCGGTCGTCGGCCGCGGCGCGGTCTCCATCGGCGCGGTGAACTGACACCACCCGCACCACCAAGGAAGCCCGTCTCCGGTTCTCCGGAGACGGGCTTCCGTCTGTCCAGGGGCCGGGCCGGTCAGCTGACCGGCCCGGCCCGTTGCGGCCGACGGGCACGCAGACCCACCACGAGCAGCAGGTACGCGGCCAGCTCCAGGGCGACGACCACGGCCGGTCCGGGCGCGGCGAGACCGGGCGCGGCCTGGGAGGCGGCCGTGAACAGGCTGCCCCGACCCAGCAGATGCAGTGGCAGCGGCAACGAATCGCAGACCACGTCGATCCGGGTCAGAGCGATCAGCACCAGCAGCACGGCGCCGCTCGTCGCGAGCCGTCGCCGCTGCGCGTGAAGCAGGACCACCAGGACGATCGCCCCGAGCGCCAGCGCAAGGGGCACCAACGCCGCCACCCCGGTGGCGACGATCCGTTCGCCGGAGTCGTCGCCGAGCCCGGGCCGCTGTCGCCGAGCCTCCGCCAGTTCCAGGTGGACTCCGATCAGGCGGGCGGCCGCGTACCCGGTCACCAGCACTCCGGCCAGCACCGCCGCCACGCGCACCGGCCGACCGAGGCGGACAGGCCGATTCGGTCCGAGCCGTACCGTCAACACCAACACCATGACGAAGGCCAGGGCCGCCCAGTTCGCCACGAGTGCGGCGATTACCTCCTGGAACGGGTCAGGCCGGCCCGCCTCCATGAACGCCCAGTGCCCGGGGCCGACGGTGGGCATGGTGATCCACGCGTCGACCACCAACGCGGCGAGCGCCACCGCCACCCCCCAGTGCGAGACCGGCATCCCGAAGGCAGCGCTCGGCATGGGCGACTCGCCCGGCAGGGCCGGGTTGTCCGGCGCGACGGCTGACATCTCCGGGCCCAGCCCGGCCCGGAGGCCGGTCAACGCGTACGCCGCCAGCAGCAGCAGCGCGAGCACCTCGGCCTGGCGCAGCAGGGCGACACCGGTGAGAGTGCCGAGGACGTGGACGGTGGCGAGGATGCCGGCCGCCGTAGGAAGGATCGCTCGGTACCGCACCCGGGCATCCTGCCATCGATTGATCCACATCGTCGGCCCGTGCTGTCGCCGAGGCCGACCCGGAGCCGCGCGTCGGCACGCCCGGCGGCCGGTCTGTTTACACGCCCGGCGGCTGGGGCTGCTTGGCGCGCCTGGCGGCCGGGTCCGTTGGCGCGCCTGGCGGCCGGGTCTCAGCCGCGCTTGGCGGAGGCCACGACGAACGGGGTGCCCTGCTGGCAGGTGGACATCATGGTCGGGTCGGGACGGCCGGTCACCGTCACCGACGCACCCGCGGTGAGCACGTCACGGGGACCACCGAGCAGCAGGTAACCGTCGAGCAGCAGACAGCCGGGCTCGACGCCGGACTCGATCCGGCCGGTCACCGTGATCTCACCGGTCACGGGTGGCTTCGACGGGGCGGTCGGCCTGACCGTCGGCCGGGTGGTGGGTACGGTCGGGTCCACCGGATCGGAGGGCGAGGGCACCGGTGCGGACCCGGTCGGGTCGGGGGTGGGCAGCTCGGTCACCGGTGACGCTCCCGTCGGGGTCGGGGTGGCGGTGCCGTCCCCCGCGTCCTGGCCCGCACAGGCGGCGAGCGCCGTGCAGACGATCAGCGCGGTCGCGGCGATCCGAATGGTCCTCATACGAAGCTTTGACGCACCGGGCCGGTGAACAGTTCCACCGCGCCTGCCTGGCATGCTCACGGGCCTGCTCGGTGGGCTCACGGGACTGCTCGGCGGCTTAGTCGCGGGCCGCCGCCGCAGCGGCCTTCATGTCGCGCTTGAGTTCCTGCGGCAGTGAGAAGGTGAGCCGTTCGTTCGCGGTCACCACCTCCTCCACGTCGGTGAAGCCGCGCTCGGCGAGGTGCGCCAGCACCTCCTGCACCAGTTCCTCCGGCACGCTGGCACCCGAGGTCAGACCCACCGTCCGCGCGTCGGCCAGCCAGGCGTCCTCGATCTCGTGGGCGAAGTCGACCAGGTGGCCGCCACGGGCACCACCGTCCAGGGCCACCTCGACCAGGCGCACCGAGTTGGACGAGTTGCGTGAGCCGACGACGATCACCACGTCGCACTCCGACGCGATCTCCTTGATCACGTGCTGCCGGTTGCTTGTGGCGTAGCAGATGTCGTCGCTGGGTGGTGACTGGAGCATCGGCAGCCGCTTCTTGAGCCGGGCGACGGTCTCCATCGTCTCGTCCACCGACAGCGTGGTCTGCGACAGCCAGACCACCTTGTTCGGGTCCCGCACGGTGATCCGGTCGGCGTCCTCCGGGCCGTCCACCAGCTGGATGTGCTCCGGCGCCTCGCCGGAGGTGCCGATGACCTCCTCGTGCCCCTCGTGGCCGATGAGCAGGATGTCGTAGTCCTCGGCGGCGAACCGCTTCGCCTCGTGGTGCACCTTCGTCACCAGCGGGCAGGTGGCGTCGATCGCCTTCAGCGACCGCTGCTTCGCCTGCTCGTAGACCTCGGGAGCCACGCCGTGCGCGGAGAAGATCACAGTGGCGCCCTCGGGCACCTCCTCGTTCTCCTCCACGAAGATCGCGCCCTGGGCCTCAAGCGTCCGCACCACGTGCTTGTTGTGCACGATCTGCTTTCGGACGTAGATGGGGGCACCGTAGAGCTTGAGCGCCTCCTCGACGGTCTGCACCGCCCGGTCCACGCCCGCGCAGTAGCCGCGGGGCTTGGCCAGGAGCACGCGCTTGCCGGTCCGGGGAGTCGCCTCTACCTCAGTCACCCCTGCATCCTACGTGCCATCCCCACACCCGGCAGCGGGCCGCAGCGACGCCCCGCCGCCAACGACACGCCGCCGGCACAACCTTCATGATCAACCTTCAGCGGGGCGAAGGGTCGTAGGGTGGGGGGGTGGGTGTGGGTGAAGGGGCTGAGGGAAAAAGCAGCTCGGAGGAACCGTGGCCGGTACGCGTGGTCAGTCAGAAGATCGGCGCTTGGGTCGCCCGGCTCGGATGGGTGTGGGTCGACGGGCAGGTGGCGCAGATCAGCCGACGGCCCGGCGCCAGCACCGTGTTCCTGACTCTGCGTGACCCGTCCGCCGACCTGAGTCTCACGGTCACCACCAACCGCGACGTGCTCGACCTCGGCGCGCCGGAACTGCGCGAGGGTGCCCGGGTGGTGCTGCACGCCAAGCCCGAGTTCTACGCCGCCCGGGGCACGCTCAGCCTGCGCGCCGACGAGATCCGCCAGGTCGGCCTCGGTGAACTGCTCGCCCGGCTGGAGAAGCTCAAGAAGCTGCTGGCCGCCGAAGGGCTGTTCGACCGGGCGCGGAAGCGCCGCCCGCCGTTCCTGCCCCAGCGGATCGGGCTGATCACCGGTCGGGCCAGCGCAGCCGAGCGGGACGTCCTGACAAACGCCCGCCGACGCTGGCCGGCGGTGGAGTTCCGGACGGTGAACGTGGCCGTGCAGGGCCCGGCGGCCGTCCCGCAGATCGTGGACGCGCTCAAGGCGCTGGACGCGGACCCGAGCATCGACGTGATCATCCTGGCCCGGGGCGGCGGCGGCATCGAGGACCTGCTGCCCTTCTCCGACGAGGCGCTGTGCCGGGCCGTCTTCGCCTGCCGTACGCCGGTGGTCAGCGCCATCGGCCACGAGACGGACGCACCGCTTGTCGACTACGTGGCCGACGTCCGGGCGTCGACCCCCACCGACGCAGCCAAACGGGTGGTGCCCGACCTGGCCGAGGAGGTACACCTGATCAAGCAGGCCCGGCACCGGCTGCACCGGGCCGTGCACAATCTCGTCGACCGGGAGTCCCACCGCATCGACGCGCTCCGCTCCAGACCGGTGCTGGCCCGGCCCCAGGTGATGCTGGAGCAGCGGGCCGCCGAGGTGGTCGCCCTGCGCCAGCGCGCCGGCCGCTGTCTGGACCACCGCCTCGCCGCCGCTGGCGAGGACCTCCGGCACACCGTGGCCCGGCTGCGCGCTCTCTCCCCGGCCGCCACCCTTGACCGCGGGTACGCCATCGTGCAACGCGCCGACGGCCATGTCGTACGCGCGGCCACCGAGGTGGCTTCCGGCGACCCGCTGCGGGTACGCCTCGCCGAAGGCGAACTGTCCGCCACGGTCGACACCTGACCCGCGCGGGACCGCCCCGGCGCATGATGGCACTCGATCCCGGGCCGGGTGCGGCCCGGGAGGCAACCGATCCTGGATCCGGCGGCCGGGCTGCGTGGCCGGCCAGAGCACGGCCTTGACGCCCGGCGTGTCGAACGGTGGTGCGGTCGACGGCGGCGTCGGACGGTTGTGCTGAGATGGGTGCGATGACTGACGAGAAGACCAACGGGTCGGACGAGCGGCTCAGCTACGAACAGGCCCGCGCCGAGCTCGCGTCGGTGGTGGAGCGGCTGGAGGCCGGCGGCACGTCGCTGGAGGAGTCGTTGGCGCTGTGGGAGCGCGGCGAGGCGCTGGCGGTCATCTGCCAGCGATGGCTCGACGGCGCCCGCGCCCGGATCGACGCCGCCCGACCTGATCCGGCCACCTGACCGTTCCGAGAGCATGCCGATCCGGCCGGGACAGGCGGCACGGTCAGCTCGCGGGCGAGCGGCACGCCAGCACGGCGCGGCGGGAGCCGGTGGGCTCCCGCCGCGGTGCGTACGGTTTCTGACGGGCGAGGCGTACGGTCCGACCGCGCCCCGCGCTCAGTCGAACAGGTTGTACAGCTCCGGCGGCGCCTCGACGACCTGGTCGGCCGAGGGCTTGGTCGCCGCGGTCGCGTTGCCGTAGTCGGAGTAGGTCACCTTGATCTCCTGCCCGGCGGGCCGGCTGCCCTCGGGCAGTTGAATGACCATCTCGGTGAGTCGCCCCTGGGCGTCGGTCTTCGCGGTGAACGGCACCGACTTCGCCTCCGGGCCGAGCGCGGTGATCACGCTCGGGTCGAGGGATCCGGCGTCGGCCGCCTTCGACAGGTCGAGGGTGCCGGCGTACGCCCCGTCGCCGGTACGGCGGACCTCGGTGACGGCCTGAGTCAACGCCTCACTGCCGGCGGGGTCGACCTTGTCGAAGTCGAAGCCAAGGCTGCGGTTGCCCTTGATCCGGCTCTGATCGAGGTGGTGGTACTTGCCGAGGTTGAGTCGGTCCGCCCCGGGCACGCTGGTGGCCGCCTGGCCCTGAAGGTCCAGCTTCACCCAGCTGTCCGGTTTGGCGTGGATGAGGTCGAGGCTGATCGCCAGGTCATCGGTCGACTCGCCGAGGCGTACCTTGATCTCAGCGCTCTGGCTCGGCTGGTGCACCTGGCCCTCCGCCACCGAGCCGGCACCGGTCATGCTGAACCTGAAGTTGCCGTTGCTGATCTCCCGGGTCGAGTCCAGTAGCGCCTGCTTCGCGTCGGTGTCGACCTCGGGTGCGGCACCGGTGGCGCTGGCGGTGGCGGTGGGTGTGGCACTCGGCCCGGCGTCGCCGGTGGTGGTGCAGGCGGCGACTCCGGGCGTGAAGAGGGCGACGGCCACGAGGCCGGCGCTCAGTCGTCGAACGGTCATCGGTGTCTCCCAGCAGGGTCATCCGGTGCGTTCTCGCGCCGGAGGCTCCCCTTCTCTGTTCCCTGCCGGCCGCTCGCGCAATCACCCGAAACCGACCAGATCCCCCGGACCATCGTCGCCGGTCCGACCGGCCGTCCGGCGCGGGCCACCCGCAGCCCGGTGGAACGGCCAGCCGGAACGCGAACGGGGGCGGGCTCAGCCCACCCCCGCAGCAGTGCCGCTCGACCTACTTGAACATCTCGTAGGTCTGCTCGCTCGCCTCGATGACCTGGTCCGCCGGCGGCTTCTGCACGGCGGTCGCCGCACCGTAGTCGGCGTAGGTGACCTTGATGTCCTGGGCCTTGGTCTCGCCCGCCGCCGGGACGGACATGACCAGCTCGCTCAGCCGGCCCTCGGCGTCCAGCTTCGCGGTGAACGGGATCGCCTTGGCCTGGTCGCCAAGCGCCTTGAGCATGTCCTCGTCGGCCGCCACCGAGTCCTTCACTGAGGTGAGGTCGAAGGTGCCGCTGTAGGTGCCCTCGCCGGTCTTCTGCACCTCGGCGAGACCCTCGAACATGCCGGCGGCGTCGGCCGGGTCGGTGCCCTCCTTGAAGATGTCGAGGTTCTTCGCGTCCTTGGCCTTGGCGGCGTCGAGGTGCTGGTACTTGTCCTTGATCGCCTCCATCCCCGGGACGCCGGCGAACAGGTCACCCAGGTCGACCTTCACCCAGGTGTCCGGCTGGATCTGGATCAGGTCGAAATCCATGGTGAAGTCTTCGTCGCCCATGGTCATCGTCATCTGAGCGCTGTTGCTGGGCTTGTGGAACGTGCCCTTGCCGGTCATCGAGTCAGCCGCGATGGTGAAGGTGAAGTTGCCCTCGGCCAGCCCCTTGGTGGAGGCGACAAGCGCCGCCTTCGGGTCGGCCGGGATGCCCGACTCGGTCGAGGAGCCCGCGGCAGGCGAGTCACTGCTGGAGTTGTTGCAGGCAGCGAGCCCGGGAACGAGCAGCGTGGCGGCGATGAGGCCCACGCTCCACCGTCGAATGTTCACAGATCGTCTCTCTTCAAGCAGGAAAACCCGACCGACAGCAGCCGGTCAGGCATCGAACCCGGGGAGCGTAACGGATCGCACCGACATGCAGGGGGCACTTGATGCGACGCCATGCCCGCGCCGTCGGCCGGCACGCACCGGCGTCGCCGGCACCCCCGACCGGATCGAGGGCGTTCAGTCCACGGCGGTGGCGAGCGCCCGCAGTTCGTTGTCCCGGGCGTCGCCGACGACGATCACCGTACGCTCCGGCTGGAGCAGCACCAACGCCTGCTCGTTACCGCGTGCCGTGTACCGCTGCCAGGTGCCGGACCCGAGATCGGTCCGCCCCTGTGGCCGACCCGCGTCAGTCAGCTCGGCCGGCAGCAGCCGGTCCGGCGGCACGTTGCTCTGCACCAGTTGCAGGCCCCGCCCCTCCGGGGTGACATATCCCACCCGGAGGATCGCCCCGTCCTCGGCCGTGCGGTAGGTGGCGCGTACGGCCCGCCACCCGTCACCCAGCTCGGCCGGTTCGCTCACCGGAAACGCGCCGGCCGATTTCGCCTGTTCGAAGGCGGGTGCCGGATCGACCGTGTTCGGTTCGTCCCCGCCGAGGAAGCCCCGGTAGAAGGCGAGTAGCAGGGCGATCGGGATCAGCAGCACCAGCAGTGAGATGGCCATGTCCCGGGGCGACCGCTCGGACCTTGCGGCGGCGGCGGGCGGCGGCACGGGCTCGTCGGCGGGTGCGCGGTCATCAGGCTGTGCAGGCTCCACCTCGCCATTGTCTCAGCAGCCCGACCGGCGGTATCCGTGCCATCACCGCCCCGCCCCGGCTGCGCGTCCGCCATCGTGTGAGGATCAGGAACGAAGCCGGCAGCGCCGGCCCGCCCCGCACCGCCGCGAGGAGGAGCCGTTTTCATGACGACCATCAGGACGCGAATTCCACAGAATCTCGACCGCAACCTCGCCCTCGATCTGGTCAGGGTCACCGAGGCGGCGGCGATGGCCGCCGGCCGGTGGGTCGGCCGGGGCGACAAGGAGGGTGGCGACGGCGCCGCCGTCGACGCGATGCGCAAGTTGATCAACTCGATCCCGATGAAGGGGATCGTGGTGATCGGCGAGGGCGAGAAGGACAACGCCCCGATGCTGTTCAACGGCGAGGAGGTCGGCGACGGCGACGGCCCCGAGGTGGACGTCGCGGTGGACCCGATCGACGGCACCACCCTGATGAGCAAGGGGATGCCGAACGCGCTCGCGGTGCTGGCGGTGGCCGAACGGGGCGCGATGTTCGACCCGAGCGCGGTCTTCTACATGGAGAAGCTCGCCGTCGGCCCCGCCTACGCCGACGTGGTGGACATCGAGGCCGGCACGGTCGAAAATCTGCGTCGCATCGCGAAGGCCAAGGGCACAAGCGTCTCCGAGGTCACGGTCTGCGTGCTCGACCGTTCCCGGCACGACGGCCTGGTCGACGAGATCCGCCGCGCCGGGGCCGGCATCCGCTTCATCTCCGACGGCGACATCGCCGGTGCGATCGCCGCCGCACGCGGCGAGTCGGACGTCGACGTGCTGATGGGCATCGGCGGCACCCCGGAGGGCATCACCGCCGCCTGCGCCCTGAAGTGCATGGGCGGGATGATGCAGGCCAAGCTCTGGCCACGGGACGACGCCGAGCGTGAGAAGGCGGTCGCGGCCGGCCACGACCTGGACCGGGTGCTCACCACCGACGACCTGGTGACCGGCGACAACTGCTTCTTCGTGGCGACCGGCATCACCTCCGGGGACCTGCTGCGCGGCGTGCGGTACCGGGCCGGCGGGGCGTACACCCAGTCGATCGTGATGCGCTCCAAGAGCGGCACCATCCGGGTGATCGACTCGTACCACCGGTTGGAAAAGCTGGCGCTGTACTCGGCGGTGGACTTCGACGGCCGGCCACTGGACGAACAGGCTTGAGTGCCCCCACGGCGACCCGGCCGGCGGTGTCGGCGGGTCGCCGGTTCGGCGCGGTGGCGCTGGCCACCCTCGCCGGGGTCGCCGTGGCGACGCAGTCGCGAATCAACGGCGAGTTGGGCGTACGCCTCGGCGACGGGGTGACCGCCGCGGTCATCTCGTTCGGTTCGGGCCTGCTACTGCTGTTGGTGTTGGTTCCGGCCACGGGCGCCGGGCGACGCGGGTTGACGACACTGCGTACCGCCCTCGGTCGGGGGACGCTTCGGCCGTGGCAGTGCCTCGGCGGTGCCTGCGGCGCATTCCTGGTGTTCACCCAGGGCGCCACCGTCGGCACCCTGGGAGTCGCGGTGTTCACGGTGGCGGTCGTGGCCGGCCAGTCCGCCAGCAGCCTGCTCGTCGACCGGGCGGGGATCGGCCCGAGCGGCCGGCAACCGGTGACCGGCGCCCGGCTGGCCGGTGCGGCGCTGACCGTGGTCGCGGTGCTGCTGGCGGTCAGCGACCGGTTCCGCGAGCCGGCAACTCTCGGGCTGGCCGTGCTGCCGCTGCTGGCCGGGGTGGCGGTGGCCTGGCAGCAGGCGGTGAACGGATGGGTCCGGGTGGTCAGCGAGAGCACGCTTACCGCCACGCTCGTCAACTTCGCCGCCGGTACGGCGGTGCTGCTGGTCGCGTTCGTCGTCAGCCTCGCGCTGCGGGGTCTGCCTCCGGGCGGGCTGCCCGCCGATCCCTGGCTCTACCTCGGTGGGCCGATCGGTGTCACGTTCATCGCGGTGGCCGCTGCGGTGGTCCGCCTCACCGGTGTGTTGCTGCTCGGCCTGGCCACCGTCGCCGGTCAGGTGGTCGGTGCGGTGCTGCTGGACGTGCTGATGCCCTCCGCCGCCTCGCATCCCGACCCGACCACCCTGCTCGGTGCCGTGCTGACCCTGGTCGCCGTGGCGGTAGCCGCGCTCGGTGGACGGGTCAGGGCATGGTCATCGGCGACTCGGAGCGGTACGGCCCGTCGAGGTCAGACCGACGACGACGGAAGATGATCGCCGCCACGATGCCGCCGAGCAGCCCGAACAGGTGCCCCTGCCAGGAGATCCGCTCGTCGGTGGGCAGCACGCCGACCAGTTGGCCGCCGTAGAGCAGCCCGACCAGCAGGAACACGGCGAAGTTCCACCAGCTCCGCTCGAAGATGCCCCGGGTGAGCAGGATGCCGAGGTACCCGAAGATAACCCCGCTGGCACCGACCACGATCGTGCTGGACGAGCCGGTGAACCACACGCCGAGCCCGCTTACCAGGACGATCACCAGGGTGGACCAGAGGAAGCGCCGAGCACCCGCCGCCAGCACGAACGTGCCGAGGAGGATCAACGGGATGCTGTTGCTGTAGAGGTGGTCGAAGCCGTGGTGCAGGAACGGCGAGAAGAAGATGCCGTCCAGCCCGTCGATGCGCTGCGGGATGATCCCGGCGGCGGCGTCGAACCCGGCACCGAGCCAGACGTCGAGGCCCTCGATCAGGAAGAGCACCGGAACCACCGCGCACATGGCGACGAACGCCCGGCCGATGGACGCGTAGAAGGCCACGGTGCCGAAGCGGTGGGCATCGCCGTTTCCTGGGAGCAGGGTCACCTGTCAACAGCTATCAGCAAACGTCGGTGGCCGCCACTTTTCCCGACCCGAGACACACGGCGGCGGGGTGCGGTAACCCGCCCCCGCCGCCCGTGGTGCAGCTCAGTAGTAACCCTTGGCCTGCGAGTGGTTCCAGGCTGCGCAGGGTGTGCTGTAGCGGCCCTTGATGTAGCCGAGCCCCCACTTGATCTGGGTGACCGGGTTGGTCTCCCAGTCGTCGCCGACCGAGGACATCTTGTTCCCCGGGTACGCCTGCGGGATGCCGTACGCCCCGGAGGACGGGTTGCGGGCCTTGTGGTTCCAGCCGCTCTCCTTGTTCCAGAGCTTGTCCAGACAGGGGAACTGGTCGATCTTGAAACCCGCATCCATCATGAGCGCGCAGCCGACCTTCCGGTTGCCGCTGTATTCCTCGCAGGACTCGGGGATCGGGCCGTCGTACGGCTTCGCGGCGCGGGCCGCGGCCTCCTTGGCGGCCTTCTCCGCGGCCTTCCGGCGGGCCGCCTCCTCGGCCTTGCGCGCCTTTTCGGCGGCGGCCTTGGCCTGCTTCCGCACCTCGCTGGCCTGCTGTCGGGCGGTGCGGACCTGACGGGAGACCGTCTCTTTCTGCCGGTACTCGACGTTGACGTCGATTTCGCTGACGCTGCCGGCCACCTGAGCGCCGGGGCCTGAGCGCTGGGACTGGCGGTCCTCACTGAGGTAGAAACCGCCGGCCACGCCCACCGAGAGCAGCGCGACGGCTGCGGTGCGGGCGGCGAACCGGCTCCACGGCCGACTCACGAAGTGATCCCTTCGTCGGGTTCAGGGACGCGGCGTGCCGCGACCGCGAGCGGTCTTGGCGCGCCACGGGCGCCCGTGGCCGGCGTGCCGGCCAACGTGGACGCACCGCGTCGCCTCCCGGCGTCGCCCGCTCCGGTGTCGGAGTGACGAACGATCACCAACGATGCGTCGGGTGCGTGGGCGCCCGTGGGAAACCATCGCGCACAGTGAGGCCGATGGGAAACCGCCAACCCCAATTGTGACGTGCGTCACGCAAAAAATCAACGCAAAGCACTTAAAACGGTCGTCAGGTCGGGACGTCCTCCAACAGGTCCGTCACCATCGCGGCGATCGGCGACCGCTCCGAGCGGCTGAGCGTCACGTGTGCGAAAAGCTGATGGCCCTTCAACGCCTCGATCACCGCGGTGACCCCGTCGTGCCGCCCGACCCGCAGATTGTCCCGCTGAGCGACGTCGTGGGTGAGTACCACCCGGGAGCCCTGGCCGATCCGGGAGAGCACGGTCAGCAGCACGCCGCGCTCCAACGACTGCGCCTCGTCGACGATGACGAAGGCGTCGTGCAGACTGCGGCCCCGGATGTGGGTCAGCGGCAGCACCTCGAGCAGACCGCGCGAGGTGACCTCCTCCAGCACGTTCTCGTGCACCACCGCGCCGAGGGTGTCGAAGACCGCCTGCGCCCAGGGCGACATCTTCTCCGACTCCGAACCGGGTAGATAGCCCAGCTCCTGCCCGCCGACGGCGTACAGCGGGCGGAAGACGATCACCTTCTTGTGCCGGCGACGCTCCATCACCGCCTCCAGCCCCGCACACAGCGCCAGGGCGGACTTGCCGGTGCCGGCCCGACCGCCGAGCGAGACGATGCCGATCGACTCGTCGAGCAGGAGATCCAGCGCGACCCGTTGCTCGGCCGAGCGCCCGTGCACGCCGAACGCCTCCCGGTCGCCCCGGACCAGCCGCACGGTCTTGTCCGGCAGCACCCGGCCGAGCGCCGAGCCACGGGACGAGTGCAGCACCAGTCCGGTGTGGCAGGGCAGGCCGGCCGCCGCGTCCACGTCGATGACCTCTCCCGCGTAGAGCCGGGCGATCTCGTCCTCGGCGAGATCCAGCTCGGCCATCCCGGTCCAGGTCGGGTCGCTGGCCTGGCCGTGCCGGTACTCGTCGGCGCGCAGCCCCACGGAGGCGGCCTTGACCCGCAACGGCATGTCCTTGCTGACCAGGGTCACCTCCCGCCCTTCGGCGGCGAGGTTCAGCGCGACGGAGAGGATCCGAGCGTCGTTGGACTCGTTGCGGAAGCCCGGCGGCAGCACCCCGTCATCGGTGTGGTTCAGCTCCACGCGCAGCGTGCCGCCGACATCGTTGGCGGGTACCGGCCGGTCGAGCCGACCGTGGCGTACCCGCAGCTCGTCCAGCATGCGCAGCGACTGGCGGGCGAACCAGCCCAGTTCCGGGTGTTGCCGCTTGCCCTCCAGCTCGGAGATCACCACCAGCGGAAGCACCACCTCGTGCTCGGCGAAGCGGTGGAACGCCGCCGGGTCGCTGAGCAGTACCGAGGTGTCCAGAACGAAGGACTGGCCCGCTGGTCGGGGCTCCCTGGGGTCGGCCGGACCGGCGGCCGCCGTACGGCGGCTCCGGGTGCTGCGGCGGGTCGTGGTAGTCGCGGCCGGGCCCTGGTCGGCACCGGCGGTCGTACGGCGAGTCGTCACAGGCCTGCTCCGGCGGATGGGCACCCGGCCACCCGCGGTCCGCCTCCTCCGGATGCCCGGCTGACACGGGGTCGGATGCGGGCCCCGTGCGCGAGGTCGCAGGCCGGGCGGGCCGGCTGGCTCGGGACAACCCCGCGCCATGCCTAGACGCTAGCTCCCCGCACCCGTCCCGGCTAGAGGTCGTTCATGAACGGCCGCTGGCAGGGGGCACGAGGTCAGCTAGCCGCCAGGGCCCAGAACATGAACCGGCCGGGATGCATGCCCCCTGCGCGCATCCCGGCCGGTGGGACCACCGCCACCGGTCTGACGTGGCCCCGGCGGCGCCACCCCACGAGGGGTACGCACCGCGCCTGTGGACGGGCCCGGAGCCCGTCGACCGGTTCAGCCGGTCCGTCGGACGAGGGTGCCGGTCGGGTGCCGCCCGGTGACCGAGGCGGCCGGCTCCGCGAAGGACGACCCGGTGTACGTGGTGCCCGGGCGAGCCGTGGCGGCCTTCTCGATCTCCCCCGGTGGCCCCTCGGCGCGCAGTGCCGGAGGGGGTGCGCACGCGCCACGTGGCGGCAGTGGGTTCACGGTTGCCGAGACCCGAGCGGGAGACGACGAGGGTGACGTGACGGCGAGGGCGGAAGCGATGGCCGCCTGAGCCTCCCGACGACGTCGGTTCCACGCCCCACGGTCCCCGTCGAAGTAGCCCTGCCGGTAGCCGAAGCGGTAACCGATCCGGTAACTGAGCTGCCCGTGCAGCCGCCCTGCCGCGTAGCTCGTGGCGGCGAGTATGAGCACCAGAAATATCGCCAGGAATGGGCTCATCCGGCGGCTCCGGTGTGCCGCGCGGCCCTCATCGTTCCTCCGGTTCGACAGTGGTGGGGTCGGCGACCAGCAGCCGGTCGAGGTCGTCGGTGCCGATCTCCTCCACCAGTTCCACACTGATCCGGCAGCCGTCCATGACCACCTCGGCCATGGAGGAGCGGCGGATCTCGCCGCCGGCGTCGTAGACCCGGACACTCAGTTCCGGGCAGCCGAGATGGGTCCGCCAGGCGTTCCACTCGGCCCGGTCGCCGACGCTGAGCGACAGGTAGCGGCAGCCGCGGGCGAGGTAGAGGCGCCACGGCGCGCTCAGCCCGGCGGCGACCCCCTCGGCCACCAGGCTGAACGCCTGAGCACGGGTTGCGAGTTCGGTCACCGCGTCCACCTCGCACCGGGCGCGTGACGCAGGTGAGCACTGATCGTCTCATGCACGTGACACACCGTAGGTTGTCCCATGAACGTGACAGTATCAGCTTTTCGTTCGTTTGCCTCCACACCTACGTACATCTATCCTGCCCAGGTGACACCCCTCAGAAAGAGTGCCGGACCCCCTTCCGGCCGCACGCCAAAGCCGTCACGCAAGCGTGACAGACGCGTGGCAGGCACCGTCACCCAGACTCAACGGTCGTACGGTCACGAGGTGACCGAGACGGCCAACGCGCGGAAGATCGCCTTCGCCACCTTCGTCCGGCGCGCCCTCGACGAGGCCCGGGCGACCCGTGCGTGGAGCGGCACCGAGGTCTCCCGGCGTACCGGCGTCTCCCGGCAGACCATCAACCGATGGGTACGTGGCGACTGGGCCAGCGACCCGGAAGCCGAGCGGGTGGTGGCCTTCTGCGAGGGCCTCGGGCTGGACCCGGCGGTGGCCTTCGCGGCGCTGGGCTGGGACCGGACCGCCTCCCGCCGAACCGCACCGGCACCACCACCGATGGACCCCGACGTCGAGGCCCTGCTGCGCCGCCTGGTCGACCCCGACGTCTCGGACGCGGAGAAGTTCCACATCCGAGAAACCATTCGTTACCTCGCATATCGCCCGACGTTGCCGCTCAATGTCCGAAAACGAGGCGACGCCGCCAGCTAGTTCCTCAGATGGCGAAAGAACGCCAGGTCAGCCTCATTCGTTTCGCTACGGGGCGGGATCGGGCGCGCTAGCGTCCGTGTTTGTACTGCTTGGGCTCGTCGTCGGCGGGGGGACGGGACAAGGCCGAACCCAGCCCTGCGGGACAGAAAGGGGTCTCTCCATGACCCTGAAATGGTTGGCTGTCGTGGTCGCGACGGTCTCGGTGACGCTGTGCATCACCGGCAACGCAGTGACCCTGACCCTGAACGGCGGGCAGCTTCCGCTGCTCGTCAACCTCTTCGCGCTCGCCACCGCGGGCACCGCGATCGTCCTGGCCGTCGTCGCCGAACTGCACGACCGGCTCAACGACCGGCTCACCGCGCTCACCGAGTTCCTGGTGGAGCGGCTGCGGGAGATCGAGGCGAACACCGGCGACCGGAACTCCGGCTTCGTGGAGGGCTACCTGCTGAGCCACGGTCAGGAGGCGGCGGTGGTGCCGTTCGGACGCCGGGGACGTGGGGCCGCCGAACGCTGAATCACGCTGAATCACACCTGTCGCCCACACCGGATTCACGTCAGGAATGACCGGTCGAACCCGGGGTACGCTGTCGCGCGTGCCGCCGTTGAATCTGGGCAACCAGCAGCCGAAGACCCCGCTGAACGCCGACCAGGCCTGGCGGGCAACCGCCGACCGGGCGGCCGAGACCGTCCTCTTCTTCGACTTCGACGGCACCCTCGCGCCGGTCGCCGACGATCCGACACAGGTACAGCCCGCGCCGAAGGTGCTGGCCGCCATCGAGACACTGGCCCCGATCGTGCGGCGCATCGCGATCGTCTCGGCCCGGCCGGTGGAGTTCCTGCGCGAACATTTCGGCGGGCTCACCGGGGTCGACCTGTACGGCCTCTACGGCCTGGAACACAGCCACTCCGGCGGCGCCACGGTCACCGAGCCGGCCGCGCTGCCGTGGGTGCCCACCATGGCCGAACTCGCCGAACGTGGCCGCGCCGAACTGCCACCCGGCACCCTCGTGGAGTACAAGCGGCTGTCGGTGGCCCTGCACTGGCGTACCGCACCGCAACTCGCCGCCACCGTCGAGCAGTGGGGCCGGGATCAGGCCGAGCACCTCGGCCTGCGGGTACAGGTCGGGCGGATGGTCCTGGAGATCAAGCCGCCGGTCGACCGGGACAAGGGCATGGTGATCGACGAACTGGTGCAGGGGGTACGCGGGGCCTGGTACTTCGGCGACGACGTCTCCGACATCAAGGCCTTCGCCGCGCTCCGGGCCCGGGCCGCCGGCGACCCGGATTTCCTCGGTGTCTGCGTCGCCGTCGCCAACCCGGAGACCGGCGACGAGGTCGCCGAGGCCGCCGACCTCACCATCGACTCCCCCGCCGCCCTGGGCGACTTCCTCACCGAGGCCACCCACCGTCTCGCCTGAGCGGTCGGTTCGCTCCGGCTTTCAAACCCCGTAGCGACGCTGACGGGTGGCGTACGAACGCAGTGCGCGGAGGAAGTCGACGCGGCGGAAATCGGGCCAGTTCAACTCGCAGAAGTAGAACTCCGAGTGCGCCGACTGCCAGAGCATGAAGCCGGAGAGGCGCTGCTCGCCGCTGGTCCGGATGATCAGATCCGGATCCGGCAGGCCCCGGGTGTACAGGTGCTCGGAGATGTCGTCCACGTCGAGCGACCCGGCGAGCTCCTCAAGCGTGCCGCCGTTCGCCGCGTGCTCCAACAGCAGGGAGCGCACCGCGTCGGCGATCTCCCGCCGCCCGCCGTACCCGACAGCGATGTTGACCTGGGCGCTGCCGGCGCGTTCCCGGGTCCGCTCCTCGGCGGCCTTGAGCGCCGTCGCCAGGCGCGTCGGCAGCACGTCGAGCGCGCCGACCATCCGCAGCCGCCAGGGATTACCCTCCTCGGCCAGCTCGGTGGTGAGGTCCTCGATGATCTGGAGCAGTGGATCCAGCTCCGCCGCCGGGCGTGAGAGATTGTCGGTGGAGAGCAGCCACAGGGTCACGTGCCCCACGCCTGCGGCGTCACACCAACGCAGCAGCTCCTTTATCCGCTCGGCACCCATCCGGTGCCCGTCGTTCGGATCGACGAAGCCCATCTCCCGGGCCCATCTGCGGTTGCCGTCACACATCACGCCCACGTGGCGGGGCACCGGCCGACCCGCGAGCTTGGCCGTGAGCCGCCGCTCGTAAACGGAGTAGAGAAGTTTCCGCAGACTCATCACCTAGCAGGGTAGCGAGCCGCCGTACGGATCAGTGTGCCGGTGGCCGATGCCGCACCGACAGGCCGAGGGCGATCAGGCCGAGCGTCCGCCCGTCCAGCAGACCATCGCCCAGTCCCAGCTCGGTCACCCTGCCGAAAACGCGTCCGTCACGACCGGCCGCCCGCACCGCCGCGTCCACCACCCACCGACGCCGGGCCAGCCAGGCCGCCGTCGAGCTGTGCCGAAGGTGCGTGCCGAGCCGGCGACGCAGCGCGGTCGCGTACCGTCGTGCCGCGTGCTCCGGTGGCCCGACCGCGGCGTACCCGGCCAGCGCGCCGGAGCGCAACGCGTAGAAGATCCCTTCGCCGGTGAGCGGGTTGATCAGCGAGAACGCGTCGCCGGCGAGCATCACCCGGCCCCGCCCCGGCACCGGCCGAAAGGTGGAGAGCGGCAGATGATGGGCGCGCAGCGAGCTGACCGCCCCCGGATCCGTGCCCGGCAACAGCGCGGCCAGTCGGTCGAGCAGGTGCGCGCGGGTCAGCGACTCGCCCCGCAGGACCTCCCCGTACCCGACGTTCGCGCGGCCGTCCCCGATCGGGAACGACCAGGCGTACGCCGGCCAACGGGCCGCCGAGGTGACGATGAGCTGCGCGGGTGGGCCGGGCGGCGCGGGCGCGTACCCCCGGATGGCCAACGCCAGGTGACGGTCCGGATTGCTCGGCTCACCGAGCGCATGACGGACGATGGACCCGGCGCCGTCGGCGCCCACCACCACCCCGGCGGAGATCTCCCCGTCCAGCACCACCCGGTCGGCACGCACCTCGACCCGGCGCACCGCCCGCCGGCCCAGCGGCACGCCGTCCCGGACCGCCGCCGCCACCAGCCGCGCGTCGAACACCTGCCGCGGCACCGTGTACGCGGGCCTGGGCAACGCCCGCGCCACGGCACCGCCGTCCGGCGCCACCAGCCGCAGCGCCGGCACCGGCGCAAAGTCGGCCACCGCGTCACGCACGCCCAGTTCGGCGAGTACGTCCAACGCGTGCGCGGCGATCCCGTCACCGCAGGCCTTGTCCCGGGGAAACTCGGCCCGGTCCAACAGCAACACCTCGGCACCCGCCCGTCGGGCCGCCAACGCGGCAGCCGCCCCCGCCGGCCCCGCCCCGACCACCACCACGTCGAACTCGTCCCGCACGGCCCCTCCTTCCGCATCACCCACCACCCGCACCCCCACCGCCCTGGTGGGACGACCTCACCCGTCCGCCACCCCCACACCCGGGGACACGGCGAGGCCGCAGTGGCCACCACGTACCCGCCCCGCCGCACACCGGCCACGCTTGCTCTGCTTCACCCAACGCACTGCGATCGTCGCGGATCCTGTGCGCCAGGTGAAGCAGAGCAAGCAGGTGGGCCGGGCCGGCAGGGCCTGACGCGCCTGACGCGTTCAAGATCCGGGCAACTTCCCTGTTGCTGCTGCTTCGGGCCCGGCTGAGGCAGCAGTAACCCTGAAGTTGCCCGGATCTTGGGGCGCGGGGGGCGGGGAGGGATCAGGTGGGGGTGGGGTGGGTGGCGCGGCGGATGCCGTAGACGGTGAGCATGGCGGCGACGATCAGGGGTGCACCGTCGCGGATCAGGCCGTCGAGGCCGAGCAGCCACCAGCACAACGGAAGGTCCACGGCGAGCACGGCGACGGTGACCACGATGAGCAGGGTGCCCGCCCAACTCCGGCCGCGGAGGAGGAACGCCGTGCAGAACAGCACCAGATAGCTGGTCGCGATGCCGGCCCCCAGCCAGAGCAGCACGGCGGGCACGGCGAGCAGTTGGCCGTCGAGGATCGCGGCGGTGGCGACCAGGGCCGGCACCAGCATCAGCGGGCTGTAGGTGAAGGCCGCTACCCGGGCGGTCAGCAGCCAGGCGCTCGCCTCCGGGCGGCGCGGTGGGGTTTCCCGCCAGGAGATGCCGGAGCGGTCGATCACCAGCCGGGAGCGCTGCCGCACCAGGTGCCCGGCGAGCGCCGGCGACCGGTACAGCAGCCAGACAACTGTCGCGCAGAGCGCGGTGAGCAGGGCGAAGCCGAGCAGGCCGGGCAGCGGCGGTACGCCCTGGCGGGGCACGATCAGCCGACCGAGCGCGAAGACCGTGGTGACGGCGAGGATCAGGCCGAACGGGCGGGCCACCGTCCGGCCGCGCCGGACGTGCCCGATGAGCAGCAGGAAGCCGAACGAGCGCAGCATCGCCCAGCCGGTGCGTACGGCGAGTCCGAAGCCCTGCTCCGGGGCGTACCACCAGTTGAGCACCTCGACCACGACGGTGGCCGCGGCCGTCACCGCCAACAGTGCGGTCAGCGCCCGGACGGCGGACGGCCGCCGGACCTCGGTCTCGGCGGCCGTCCTCATGGGATCCGATGATGCCCGGATCCGTCGTCGATCACACCCCCTGCTGCGGCTGCTCCGCATCGAGTCGAGCCCGCAGGGCGTCCAGCTCGGCCCAGAGGACACCGGGCAGCTTGTCGCCGAACTTCTCGAACCACTCGGTGACCAGCGGCAGCTCGTTGCGCCACTCGTCCGGGTCCACCTTCAGCGCGATCCGGACGTCCTCCGGCGTCATGTCCAGCCCCTCGACGTCCAGGGAGTCCAGGGTCGGCACCATGCCGATCGGGGTCTCCACGGCGTCCGCCCGGCCCTCGATCCGCTCGACGATCCACTTGAGCACCCGCGAGTTCTCGCCGAAGCCCGGCCAGAGGAAGCCGCCCTCCGGATCCTTGCGGAACCAGTTGACGTAGTAGACCTTGGGCAGCTTCGACTCGTCGCCGTCGGCACCCTTACCCATCTCGATCCAGTGCCGGAAGTAGTCGCCACCGTGGTAGCCGATGAAGGGCAGCATCGCCATCGGGTCGCGACGGACCACACCGACCGCACCGGAGGCGGCGGCCGTGGTCTCCGAGGAGAGTGTGGCGCCCATGTAGACGCCGTGCACCCAGTCGCGGGCCTCGGTGACCAGCGGTACGGTGTCGCGCCGCCGGCCACCGAACAGGATCGCGTCGATCGGTACGCCGTTGGGGTCGTAGTAGTCCTCGGCCAGGATCGGGCACTGGGTGATCGGGGTGCAGAAGCGGCTGTTCGCGTGCGAGGAGAGGTTCTCGCTCTCCGGCGTCCAGTCGTTGCCCTTCCAGTCGATCAGGTGGGCCGGCGGTTCGCCCATGCCCTCCCACCAGATGTCACCGTCGTCGGTGAGGGCGACGTTTGTGAAGATGGAGTTGCCCCGGTCCAACGTACGCATGGCGTTGGCGTTGGTCTTCCAGTCGGTGCCCGGGGCGACGCCGAACAGGCCGTACTCCGGGTTGACCGCGTAGAGCCGCCCGTCCGGGCCGAACCGCATCCAGGCTATGTCGTCGCCGATCGTCTCGACCTTCCAGCCGGGGATGGTCGGCTCCAGCATGGCCAGGTTGGTCTTGCCGCAGGCCGACGGGAAGGCACCGGCGATGTGGTAGACCTTCCCCTCCGGCGAGGTGATCTTCAGGATCAGCATGTGCTCGGCGAGCCAGCCCTCGTCGCGTCCCATCACGCTGGCGATCCGCAGCGAGTAGCACTTCTTGCCGAGCAGCGAGTTGCCGCCGTACCCGGAGCCGTAGGACCAGATCTCGCGGGTCTCCGGGAAGTGGGAGATGTACTTGGTGTCGTTGCACGGCCAGGCCACGTCCTGCTGTCCGGGGGCCAGCGGCGCGCCGATCGAGTGCAGGGCGTGCACGAAGTCGGCGTCGTCACCCATGGCCTGAAGGACGGAGGCGCCCATCCGAGTCATGATCCGCATCGAGGCGACCACGTACGGGCTGTCGGTGATCTCGACGCCGAACATCGGGTTCTCGGCCTCGACCGGGCCCATGCAGAACGGGATGACGTACATCGTCCGGCCGCGCATCGAGCCGCGGTAGAGCTCCGTCATGGTCCGCTTCATCTCGGCCGGCGCCATCCAGTTGTTGGTGGGCCCGGCGTCCGCTTCGTCCACGGAACAGATGAAGGTGCGCTCCTCGACCCGGGCGACGTCCGTCGGGTCGGTACGCGCGTAGAAGGAGTTGGGCTTCTTCTCGGGGTTCAGTCGGATGAGCGTGCCGGCTTCGACAAGTTCGTCGGTGAGGCGACGCCATTCCTGGTCGGACCCGTCCACCCAGACGACCTGGTCAGGGGTGGTCAGTTCAGCGACCTCACGGACCCAGGCGAGAAGTTTCGGGTGGGACGTAGGGGCCTGATCGATACCCCGAACGGTAGCCGGAGCAACCATGACACATCTCCTTGTGGTCGACGCTGACCGGTCTATGGAGTGCACGAGTCTCGGCGGCGCGATGCGCGTCGCCTTCGTGGAAACCTGGGATTGGCCTCAGCGTAAACCGAGGGACCTCTCCAGTCAGTGGGACTGGTTGTGAAGAACTGCACAAGGTGCGGTCACGCTGCGGCATCACGAGCCTTTACCCGCTTTCACGCGCAGTTTCACGCAAATCCTTCGGTGGACCTCCTGCTGACGGCACCCACACCGGCGATTTCCAACCGGGAGCACCGAAGCGATTAACAACACCCGATTGCACCGATCCGGTTACGCTCCGTTCGTGCCCGTCCGCGCCGCAGCGCCGGTGCACCCTGACGCCCGTTGCTACCCGCTCCCGAGGCCGCCAACCGGTAGGCTCGCACGGTGGCCGCCACGATGACCGGGGAGCCAGGCTCCCGGCAGACCCGTCCGGGTCTGGTTCACTCCCTGATCGACCGTTTTGGTCACCTCGTCCGGGAGATGAGCAAGTTCGCGACCGTCGGCGGGGTCGCCTTCCTCATCGACTTCGCCCTGTTCAACTACCTGATCGGCCCACAGGGCGTGGAGCAGATCACCGCCAAGACGATCGCGACGGTCATCGCCGCGACCTTCGCCTTCCTGGGGAACCGGTTCTGGACCTGGCGGCACCGCAAGCGCTCCCACCCGGCCCGGGAGTACGCCCTGTTCTTCTTCTTCAACGCGGTGGGGCTGGGCATCGCGGTGGCCTGCCTCGCCATCAGCCACTACGGGCTCGGCAGCATCTGGCCGTCGGTCTTCCAGACCCGGCTGGCCGACAACATCGCCAGCTTCATCGTTGGCACCGGGTTCGGCACGCTGTTCCGATTCTGGTCGTACCGACGGTTCGTCTTCGTCGAAGCGGGAACGCCACCCGTCGCGGAAGCGAACCAGGACCGCCGGGCGTGACCTGCCGCCCACTCGTTCGGTCGGAGCCAGCCGACCCCGACTCACTGTCTTAAGGTGTTGCGCATGCCTCTCGTCCGTCTGCTGCCTGAGCGCTGGCAGAAGTTCATCCACGAGGCACTCAAATTCGGCCTGGTCGGTGGCATCAACACGGTCATCAATTACGCCGTGTTCAACGCACTCGCACTGACGGTTTTCGTCGACGGTCAACTGAAGGCGACAGTCGTCGCCACGATCGTTGCCACGATCACGTCGTATCTGATGAATCGGCACTGGACGTACCGTGATCGTCCGAAATCTGCCATGCAGCGGGAATACGCCCTGTTTTTCCTTTTCAACGGCGCCGGCCTGCTGATCGAACTCGGCGTGCTCGCCGCCGCCAAGTACGGGCTGGGCGTCACCGGGTTGCTCGCGCTGAACATCGCGAAGACCGGTGGCGTGGTGCTGGCGACGCTGTTCCGCTTCTGGTCGTACCGGACGTTCGTCTTCCAGCCCGCCGCCCCGGTCGAGGCCACGCAACGGTGGCACGGCCTGCCCCGCGACGAGTGGGACACGATGGCCGGAATGGACCCGGTAGCCGAACTCGCCGAGTCGGTGACGGAACTGGAGGAGGAGCAGCCGCCCGCAGCCCGGCCCGGCGTGACCCCTCGTCCGCTCCAGCCGAGGCCCGCGTCGCTGCCCGAGGAGACCCGACTGACCGCGGAGTTGGACGCCGAGCTGGAGGCCGAGTTGGCTGCCCAGTTGCAGCCCGCCCCGGCCCCCCGCCGTCCTCGCCGCCGCTGACCGGTCGCCCGTACGGGCAGGCCGATCGGGCCCGGCGGTTACGCTCCGGCGCTCTTGTCCCGCTCGCCGAGAATCTCGCGTAGTTCACCGTCGCCGAGCGAGTGCCGGTCGTGGAACGCTTCCACCAGTTCGTAGAGCTTCGTCTGGACCCGGTCGACCTTGGGCACGTCGTGCAGCACGGACTGCCCGCGCTCGCCGGCCGACTCGATGGTGAGGGTGCCGTAGCCCAGCACCCGCCCGGCGAACTGCTGGCTCATCGAGTGGTCGTTGACCCGGCTCAGCGGGATGTCCCGCCGCTCCCGGGAGAACACGCCGTGCTGAAGCACGACCCGCTCGTTCGTGAAGAGGTAGTGCGTGGTGCGCCAGGAGACGTACGGCCACACCGCCAGCACCAGCACGGCCAGCAGGGCCAGCCCGCCGATCACCGCGAGCGTCACGGAACCGCCCCCGCCCGAGGGGAGGAACAGCACGCCGACCACCACTGCGGCGACGGCGAGCACCAGCACCGCCACCGGCCGGAGAAGCGCCTTCCAGTGCGGGTGCAGGTGCAGCACGACGTGCTCATCCTCGCTGAGCACGTCTTCGGGGAACGCCACGGAAACCTCCTCGCAGGAACGGACGCGCAGACCGTAACCCCCCACCCCCACCGCCCCACATCCGCCACGCGGCTCGATACCCCCAACCCCCGCGCGGGGTGTGGGGCGGTGGTCAGCGGAGGTGGTGGAGGTCGGCGGCGGCCAGGGGGCGCTGGCCGGTGGGGGTGGTGAGGAGGAGTTGGCCGTCGGGGTCGACGCCGCTGGCGGTGCCGGTGAGGGTGGTGCCGTCGGGGAGCAGGGCGCGGACCTCGCGGCCGATGGTGCCGCATGCCGCCAGGTACGCCTCCCGCAGACCGCTGGCGACCGCGTCCCCGCCGGCGTCACGCCATCGGGCGTACCAATCGGCGACCGAGCGCAGCAGGGCCCGCAGCAGCGGATCCCGGTCGGTGGCGGCCGCGCCGGCCAGTTGCAGCGACGTGGCCGGCAGACCACTCGGAAGCTCCGGCAGTTCGTCGGCACGCAACGTCACGTTCAGCCCGATACCGACAACGACCGCAGGGGGGTCGCTCAGCCCCGGCCCGGGCACCCCCTCGGCGAGGATCCCGGCGCACTTGGCACCCCCGACGAGCAGGTCGTTCGGCCACTTCAGAGTGGCATCCAGCTCGGCCAGCAGCGCCACCGCCTCGACCAGCGCCACCCCGGCCAGCAAGGGCAGCCAGCCGTACCCTGCCGGTGGCGCCGGCGACCAGCCACGGACCGGCACAGCCTCGCCGGGCCGCAGCAGCACGCTGGTGGCGATGCCGGCGCGCGGCGGCGACTGCCAGACCCGCCCGCGTCTGCCCCGTCCGGCGGTCTGCCGCTCGGCCACCACGACCAGGCCCTCCGGTTCCCCGGCTCGCGCCGCCTCGGCGACGTCGGCGTTTGTGGAGCCGGTCTCCGTCCGCAGCTCCAGCCGGGACCACGGACCGTACGGCGCGACAAGCGCCCGACGCAGCCGGGCCGCCGACAGCGGCGGGCGGTCCAGATCGGTGTACGGAGAACCCGGCACGCCACCAGCCTACGGGTAGCCCGGTGAGGCGAAGTGCACAGCAGCGGTGACCTGAACCATCGTTATATTCCCAGGGTGACTACCGAGACCGGGACCAACATCCACAGCACCGCGGGCAAGCTGGCGGACCTGGCACGACGGGTCGACGAGGCGGTGCACGCCGGGTCGACCCGGGCCGTGGAGAAGCAGCATTCGCGCGGCAAGAAGACCGCCCGGGAGCGCATCGAGATGCTGCTCGACGAGGGGTCGTTCGTCGAGCTGGACGAGTTCGCCCGGCACCGGTCCACAAACTTCGGGCTGGATCGGACCCGCCCGTACGGCGACGGCGTGATCACCGGGTACGGCACCGTCGACGGCCGGCAGGTCTGCGTCTTCGCCCAGGACTTCACGGTCTTCGGCGGCTCCCTCGGCGAGGTCTTCGGCGAGAAGATGGTCAAGGTGATGGACCTGGCCATGAAGATCGGCTGCCCGGTCATCGGCATCAACGACTCCGGCGGCGCCCGGATCCAGGAGGGCGTGGCCTCACTCGGCCTCTACGGCGAGATCTTCTTCCGCAACGTCCGGGCCAGCGGCGTCATCCCGCAGATCTCGCTCATCATGGGCCCGTGCGCCGGTGGCGCGGTCTACTCCCCCGCGGTCACCGACTTCACCGTGATGGTCGACCAGACCTCGCACATGTTCATCACCGGACCGGACGTCATCAAGACCGTCACCGGCGAGGACGTCGGCATGGAGGAGCTGGGTGGCGCCCGCACCCACAACAGCCGCAGCGGCAACGCGCACTACCTCGCCACCGACGAGGCCGACGCGATCGACTACGTCAAGGCGCTGCTGTCCCACCTGCCCTCGAACAACCTGGACGAGCCACCGGTCTTCGACGCACCGGCCGACCTGGAGATCAGCGACGCGGACCGGGAACTGGACACGCTCATCCCCGACTCGGCCAACCAGCCGTACGACATGCACCGGGTGATCGAGCACGTGCTCGACGACGGGGAGTTCCTGGAGGTCCAGCCGCTCTACGCGCAGAACATGGTGGTCGGCTTCGGTCGGGTCGAGGGCCGGCCGGTGGGCGTGGTGGCCAACCAGCCGATGCACTTCGCCGGCACCCTGGACATCGCGGCCAGCGAGAAGGCGGCCCGATTCGTCCGCACCTGCGACGCCTTCAACATTCCGGTGCTCACCTTCGTGGACGTGCCCGGGTTCCTGCCCGGCACCGGCCAGGAGTGGGACGGCATCATCCGCCGGGGCGCCAAGCTCATCTACGCGTACGCCGAGGCCACCGTCCCGAAGGTCACCGTCATCACCCGCAAGGCGTACGGCGGGGCGTACGACGTGATGGGCTCCAAGCACCTGGGGGCCGATCTCAACTTCGCCTGGCCGACCGCCCAGATCGCGGTGATGGGCGCGCAGGGCGCGGTGAACATCCTCTACCGGCAGGAGTTGGCCGCCGCCGAGGATCCGGCCGCGGTCCGCGCCGAGCGGATCGCCGAGTACGAGGACACCCTCGCCAACCCGTACGTGGCCGCCGAGCGCGGCTACGTCGACGCGGTGATCCCGCCGCACGAGACCCGTGCCCAGATAGTCCGGGCGCTGCGGGTGCTGCGGACCAAGCGGGAGACCCTCCCGCCCAAGAAGCACGGCAACATTCCGCTGTAGTCGCCGCTGATCGGCCCCTCCCCGCCTGCCAGCGCGTCGGTAGGGGCCGGTCAGCACGGCGGGTTGGCGGCGACGCAGAGACGGTCGGCTGCCACGGCAGCCAGCCGGCGCAGCTCTCGTTCCGTACCGTCCCGGCCCAGGCCCAGCACCGTGACCAGGTCGCCGACCCGCACCACCGCGGTCCGTTCAAGCTGGCCCGGATCCCGGCTCTCGCCGGTCTCCAGATTCCGTACCTCCGTGATGCTGTGCTGGATCACCATCGCCTGATCGCCGACGAAGTCGCGGGCGGTCACCTCCCACCGATGGTCGGCCTCGGCCGCAACGACCTGATCGTCCCAGAGCACGTCTCCTATGGACCGCCAGCTCGCGCACGGGGCGAGCAACGCATCGATCCGGGCGAAGATGCGGTCGGCTACCTGCGGAGCGAGCCGGTAGACGGCCTGACTGAACACCTCGTCGGCCGGGAGATGCTCGGTAGGTGCCCGCAGCAGTGTCTGTGAGCGCGAGTAGCGCGACGGTTCCCAGTCGGCGCTCAGACCCTGCTGCTGATGACAGGCGAGCAGCACGTAATCGATCTGCACCGGTTCGTCCAGGCCGGACTGCCCGAGCGGAGGGCCGGTCTCGACGGGGAGGTCGCCCGGTTGCACCATGGCCTGCCGGGGGATCTCGGCGGACGGGACCGAGGTGGTCGGCGCGGCCAGCTGGGCCACCGGTGGTGGTCCGGCGAGATTCTTCGTGACGACGACGGAGACGGCGGCCACCATCAGCACGGCGACGGCCGATCCCACCGCCGCACGCCTGCGGCGACGGGTGCCCTGCTCACGCAGCTCCGCCGGCTCAGCCCAACGGACATCCCGCAGGTCCTGGTGCATCCGCTCAAGGAACCGCATCTCGTCAGGCACCGGGAGCCTCCTCAAGATCAGAGACGGCGAGCAGCCCGGCGAGCGCGGCACGCCCGCGGGACAGTCGGGCCTTGACCGTGCCGACGGGGGCCGCGGTCTGCCGCGCCACCTCCGCGACCGGCAGTCCGGCGAGGTAGTACAGCGCGATCGCGACGCGCTGTTCCTCGGGGAGCTGGCGCAGGGCGGCGACCACCTCGACGGTGTCGGTGGTCGGTTCCGGCACGCTGTCGACCGCGCCGTGTCGCAGGTAGGCCCGGGCCCGGCTGCGCAGACTGCGCCAGCGGCTGACCGCGATCCGGGCCGCCACCACGCGTACCCACGCCTCCGGGTCGTCGTAGCTGCCCACGCTGGACCAGCGCTGCCAGGCCCGGATGAACGCCTCCTGCACGGCGTCCTGCGCCTCGGTGAGGTCACCGGTCAGCACGTAGACGTACCCGAGCAACCGCTGCCGGCTGCCCCGGTAGAACTCGTCGAAGCCCTCGACGTCCGCCACCCGCACCTCCCCGTACCTGACAGAGCACACGCACCGGAGGGTGGGGCAGGTTGCCGCCCGGCCGACGAAATCAGGTGAGGCCGGCCTCGGCGAGATCAGGTGAGGCCGGCCTCGGCGAGCAGCGGGCCGGCCAGCATCAGGCCGCCGGCCGCCAGCACGGCGAGGTTGACCAGACCGAAGAGGACCACCCAGAAGAACGCCGGCAGCGGGGTGATCCCGGCCAACTGGTCGGCGTCGGAGGCCGGCATGCCGCGCCGCGCGCGCAACCGCTGCAACTCCACCACCGGGCGTACGCCGCCGAGCAGCAGGAACCACACCCCGGTCCACGCGAAGGCGGCCTGCACCTGCGGGCTGGCGTACCAGGAGACGGCGAGCACCGCGCCCCCGACGATCACCAGAGTCAACGCGCCGTAGAGGTTGCGGATCATCACCAGCATGGCCAGCAGCAGGACCACCGCGATCCACAGCAGCAGGGTGATCCGGTTGCCGGCGAGCAGCCATGCCCCACCCAGGCCCACCAGGGGCGGGGCCAGGTATCCGGCGAGCAGGGTGAGCACCATGCCGGGGCCGGTGGGACGACCGGCGGAGAGGGTCAGGCCGGAGGTGTCCGAGTGCAGCCGGATGCCCTGCAGCTTGCGTCCGGTGAGTACGGCGACAAGCGCGTGACCGCCCTCGTGGGCGATGGTGATCGCGTTGCGGGCGATCCGCCACGGCAACCGGGTGACCACGACGAGCAGCGCGACCAGCCCGGTGAGCACCACCAGCAGCGGAGGCGGATCGGGCTGCGCGCCGAGCAGGCGGTCCCAGAACTCGGTCATGCCCTCGATCGACACCATGAGGCGGGAGCCTACCGCCCACGTTCCGCCGTCGGCGCCGAGCCGGGTGAGCGTTCCGGTGTCGGTCCCGGGCCGACCGGTCGTATCGTGTGAGACTGACCGGGTGGCGATCGGAGCGGGAGGTGAACGCCGGTGAGCGCGGCCCCCCTGGAACCCCACGTCGGCCTCTGGACGGAGGCCGAATACCTCGCCATGGGCGAAACCCGTGACCGGATCGAATTGCTCGACGGGAGCCTGATCGTGAGCCCTGCCCCGAGCCTGAGGCATCAGAGAGTGGCCCGGAGGCTGGCGAACAGTATCGAGGCCGCCGCAGAAAGCAGCGGCCTCCTGGTATACGACGCGATCAACGTTCGGCTGGGCGACGACCGCATCGTCATCCCCGACCTCGTGGTGACCGATGCCGATGATGAGGGAACCGTGCTTGACGCGGACCGGATCTTCCTCGTCGGAGAGATCGTGTCGCCGGGTAACGCCGCCGCTGACCGGGTGCTCAAGATGCAGCTCTACGCGATCGCCCGGATTCCCTGGTACCTGCTGGTCGAGCAGGACGGCGACACCCAGTCGCTGCGGCTGTACCGGCTCGACGACGGGCACTACGTCGAGGAACGGGTGGCCAAGGCCGGCGAGACGCTCACCCTCACCGACCCGTTCCGCTGGCAGGTGGATCCGGCCACCCTGCGCTGATGACCAGGTGGGTCGCCACCACAACCCGTACATCGAAAGTTGTCTTGATCCCTCTTGCCCTGACCGACGATCGCCTTCAAAGATGTCTGTCTATCGACAGTCGTCTCAGGAGGACGCCATGGGTCGGACCAGATCGCTGCGTCGGCTGACCGCCGCCGCAGTCGCCGTACTCGCCACCGCTGCCGCCGGGCTCGTCGCCACCGCGACCCCGGCCGCCGCCGCCACCGTGCCGGGCATCGACGTCTCGCGCTACCAGGGCACCATCAACTGGACGAGCGTCCGCAACTCCGGCATCCAGTTCGCCTTCATCAAGGCCACCGAGGGTACGAGCTACCGGGACCCGAACTTCAACACCAACTACGTGAACGCGTACTACGCGGGTGTGATCCGCGGCGCGTACCACTTCGCCCGGCCCAACATCTCCTCCGGCGCGGTCCAAGCGAACTTCCTGGCCTCCAACGGCGGCGCCTGGTCCGCCGACAGCCGCACCCTGCCCGCCGCGCTGGACCTGGAGGCGAACCCGTACAGCGGCGGCTACTGCTACGGCCTGAGCGCCACCGGCATGCGCAACTGGGTGCAGGACTTCCTCAACACCTACCGATCCCGCACCGGCCGGTACGCGGTCATCTACACCACCACCAGCTTCTGGAACCAGTGCACCGGTTCCTGGAGCGGGCCGTGGAACAACCACCCGCTGTGGGTGGCCCGCTGGTCGTCCTCCGTCGGCGCGCTGCCGGCCGGCGCGCCGTTCTGGAGCTTCTGGCAGTACACCGACTCCGGCAGCGTCCCCGGCATCAGCGGCGGCGTCGACCGCAACTACTGGAACGGCGACCGCAGCCGGCTGATCGCCCTGGCCAACAACACCTGACGTACGCCGCGACGGCGGGCCGACGTCCTTCGCTCGGAGCGGACGTCAGCCTGCCGTCGCGCCGTCCACGACCCGCTGCCGTCGCCGCACTGCGCGGCTTCGGCTTGTAGCTCAGGCCCGCCGTCGGGCGGCCAGCGCGACCGGCACGGTCATCCCGGACCGGCGGGACACGCAGCCCCGACGGGTGAGGTGCCAGCCGGCGAATGCGGCCCCGGCGAGCGTCACCAGGCTCAACAGGGTCGCCAGCACCGCGACTCCGACGGTGGCGACGAGCAGTACGACGTTGCCCAGCACCACGGCCGTCCACAGTGCCAGCCGGGGCCGGGCGTCCCTTCCTCGGTAACCCATCTCGGGCCTCCCTTCCGTCGTCGGAGATCAGATACCCCGGACGTCGGAGGGCCATGCCTGTCGATCAGTCCTGACGGTCCGGCACGAACTCGCGGAAGATCATCTCGAAGTTCTCCAACTGCTCGTCCCAGTCGCGGTCCGCGACCTCCCAGCGCAGCGCGAAGCCCCGGTTGCTGGCGGGGACAAAGGCCCGGTTACGGACCCGGATCCGGGTGTCGTCGCGGGTTTCCCGCCAATCCCAGTCGGCGCAGGTCCGCCACTTGCAGTCGAACGAGGAGATGTCGATGTACTCGTAGTTGCGGACCAGGTTCTTCCGGTTCGGCTCCTGCGATCGCCAGTCGGCTTCGGCGTCCCGCTTCGGCGTGTCGGTGCGGTCGATGAGCAGTTCCCGTACCCCGTCCGGCTCCCGGTAGATAACCGAAGTGCCGCTGGTGCTGCGTCGCCAGCCGTCGGGTACCGGCACCTTGAAGCCCACCGGGTCGGTCCGCAGCGCCCACCCCTCCGGCAGGCCACCGGCCGATTCCGAGGCGCTGGGCGAGGCCGACGGGCTGGACGACGCCGACGGGCTGGCCGGCGGGTCGCTCGGCTGCGGGGCGGCCGGTTCCGAGCTGGCTGGCGGCGGTGCGCTGCTGGTGCCGTTCGCGGCCGGCGGAGTCCCGCCGTCCTCGTCGCCACCGTTGAGCAGCGGAATCGCCACCACCACGCCGAGTAGCAGCAGCGCGACCACGGCACCGACGAGCACCGCACGCCGGGTCCGCTCCGAACGGAACTGCCCGGCCTTGAAGACGTTTCCCCGAGTCGGGGCCGGGCTCACCGGTGCCGCCGACATGACCGAGGTCGGCTGCGACGGACGCCGCGTACCCTCGACCGCCGGCCGGTCCGCCCGCGCGGCCCCGCCACCGGCCGTACCGGCCTCCGTCGCGGTAGGCGTCGCTGCGGCGGGCTCGCCCGCCGTGCCGGTGCTCTCCGTGGCGTCGGTGTTCGTCGCGGCCGGGCCTGCCGGCGCGGCGTCCCCAGGGTGAGCCTCGCCAGCCGTTACGCCGGTCTCCGTCGCGTCGACGCCCGGGCCCGTCGGGCTCGGGTCGGTCCGCTCGCCGACTGTGGCGTCCGATCCGGTGTGGTCGTTCGGGGGCACGGCCTGCCCGTCGGCGGTGCCTTCCCCCGGCCCTCCGGCTGCTCCACCAGCGGTCGAGGCGGTACCCGCAGCGGCGGCCAGGGCGGTGTCCCGTTCGCCGGCCGGGTTCGACGTGGCGGTACCGGACCGGCCGCTGTCCAGGTCGTCCGGAGCGGCGTCCACCGGGCTGGTCGGCGAGACCTTCGCCGTCGGGTCGGCACCGGAGCTACCGCTCACACCGGCGACCTTGGCCGTCGGCGCGGCATCGGCACCGGCGACCTTCGTCGTCGGGTCGGCGTCCGAGCCGGGCTGGGTACCTGTCGAACTGTCGGCTGCGGCACCGGTTGCCGCCGCACCACCGGCCAGTAGCCCTGACGTGGTTGGCGTGCGAGGCGCGGGTGGGGTTACCGGGGTCGACGGCCGCTCACCGGAGGGGCGTGGCGCAGGGACCAGCGGTGGGCGCGGCTCGCGCGGTCCGTTCGGCCCCGGCCGGCGTACGCCGTCGAGAAGTGAGATGCCCCGGGCCCGGCGGCCGCTGGCCCGGCGCAGCATGCGCTCGGCGGACTCGGCGGTGATCCGCTCCTGTGGGTCCTTGCGCAGCAGCCCGGCGAGCACCTGCTTGAGCGGGCCGGCGTTGCGGGCCGGCGGCACCGGCTCGGTGGCCAGCGCGGCCAGGGTGCTGATCGCCGAGGGTCGCGCGAAGGGGGATTTGCCCTCCACGGCGGCGTACAGGGTGGCACCGAGCGACCAGAGGTCGGCCTCCGGGCCGAAGGTGCCGTCGCGGGCCCGCTCCGGCGCGATGTACGCGGGCGAGCCGAGCACCATGCCGGTACGGGTGACATTCGGGTCGCCGGGGATCGTGGCCAGGCCGAAGTCGGTCAGCACCACCCGACCGTCGGTGCCGAGCAACACGTTGCCGGGCTTGACGTCGCGGTGCATGATGCCGGCCTTGTGTGCGGCCTTCAACGCGTTCAGCACGCCCAGACCGATCTCCACGGCACGCGCCGGTGACACCGGACCGTCCTCGGCGATGGTGTCCTGCAACGACCGGGACGCCACGTACTCCATGACGATCCACGGGTCACCGTCGGTGCGGAGCACGTCGAAAATGCGTACCACGTTGATGTTGTTGAGCCGGGCGATGGCGCGTGCCTCGCGCAGTGAACGTTCGCGCATCTCGCGGCGCTCGTCGCTGGTCAGGCCCGGCGGCGGAACCAGCTCCTTGATCGCGACGTCGCGGTGCAGCACCTCGTCGCGTGCCTTCCATACCCGACCCATGCCGCCCTGACCGAGCGGCGAGAGCAGCCGGTACCGGTCGGCGACGAGTTGGGGGGCAGCTTCTGACATCGCTGAGACGGTACCCGGCAGCGCAGACGGTCACACCGCCGGCACGCCACTGTGCGACGAAGGTCGGCTTCTCCCCGCGTACCCTGAGGTCATGTCTGTCGAAGAGCCGCTGTTCCGGGTCGTGCGTGGCGTGCCGACCGCCGAGGAACTGGCCGCGTTGGTCGGCGTGATCGCCGTGCGGTCGCGCCCGACGGTCCGGCGCGCGCCGACCCCGGCGTCCGCCTGGACGCGCAGCGGCCGTCCGGCGGTTGCGGCGCTGACGCCCGGTGCCGGCGCGTGGCGCAACTCCGGCCTGCCTCGCTGAACCCACCTCTGGTCAGCGGCAGCGCTGCTGGACGCGGCAGGGCTGCCGGAGGGGCGTTCACCGTCTAACCTCACTCAGGGGAGCGAGCCCGTGACAGATTGGGAGGGCCGATGATCCCTGAGGAGGATCGACAAGCGTCCTGGCTACGCGGTTCCGCAGGCGTCGAGGCCGACATCCGTCAGCTACGAGACTTCGCCGAGCAACTCCGCGCCGAGGTGGAAGGCAGTTACGCACCGTACCTGCGGTACATCGCAGACGACATGCTCACCACCGTGCCCAACCCGGCCGACGCGTTCGTCGAGCTGGTGCACTTCATGCGTACCCATTGGGAAACCCAACAGGCGACGACCAACGCGGTCTGGGGCGTCGGTGACGCCACCGGCCACCTCGCGGAAGCCGCCAAGCTCGTGGCCGAGCAGTACGCCGACACCGACGCCTTCTCCGCCGCCCGCGTCGCCGACGTCCACCGAGCACTCGAGCAGCATGGTTTGCCGCTTGCACCGAACATTGACGAGACGCACAGGCAGACCGACCCGCCGCCACCGGCAGTCGCGGCGTCGCCATCGCTCGCCGACCCGACCGGCACCGACAACACTGGCCCGGTGGTGGTGCCGTGAGGGAACCGGGCGTCGGCCGCAGCGGCGGCCTGACGGAGTGGCAGCTGATGAACGTGGCAGACATGTGGGCCTGCCTCCAGGGCCACCACACCGACAACCACTGGCGACACGTCGCCGGCTGGCGCAAAATCGCCGAGCTGGCCGGCCAGCATCTCGGCCGGCTGAGAACGTACCGCGAACGCCTGGCCCAGGTATGGCCGCCCGAGACCAACGCCGCCTCCCACGCCTACCTCGTCAAACTCGACGAGCTGATCAGTCAGGTCCAACGCACCCACGACGCCGCTACCGCCAACCAGACCGCGCTGTCCGCCGCCACCCAGGCCCTCACCAGCAGCCGAAGCAAACTACAAAAGATCCACGAAGAGTACGCCGACAAGCTGCAACAGAAGCGATCCTGGGAACAAACCGCCGCCGACCCAAAAGCCGCCGCCGCCAGCCGAGCCATCCACCCCCCGGTGAGTGAATCCGACCTGGAGCGGCTGAACGCACAAGCCCGCAACATCATGTACGGCCTCAGCACCGAACTCCAACAAGCCCAAACCCAACTCCGCCACCCACCCCCCACCCCCCGGGCCAGCGTCCAGACGAGCGATCCTGATGTGTATGCGACAGGCATCCAGCCCCCCGCCATTCCTCCAATTGTTCCGATGTCGCCCCCAAAGGCAGCGTCGCCTGCCATAAGCCAATTTCGTTCACCCCCTTTGAAAGCTAGAGCAACCCATACAACGGGTCCCATCCTGGGTTCGGCAGTCTTAGCTTCGACATCCTCAAATTACTCCCCGCCTACCAACCTAACTGCTGAACCGCCGCCGAACCTCACAGCCGGCACCGATCCGCGGCCGACGCCCTTCTGGGGTGTCAACGGCCACCCCTTAGAGAATGGCCGACCTACTCAGATAACTTCGGATAGACAGCCACCAAGAACTGGTGGATCAAACTCGACACGTGGGACACCAACCGGCGGCCTAATCGGCGGTTCACCTGCCGCGGGTATTGGTCATCCGACGTCACCCAATGCACCCGCTAGGCCAACTCCCCCATTCGGTGGATTGATCGGCGGTGGAGCAGCAGGAACGGCCCCCACCGGGGGAGCCGGTTCCAGACCAGGCGGAGGCAGAAGTTTAGGGGGAGTGCCTTTGCCTCCGCCCATCGGTAGCCCACCCGGCACCCTCCAGGTAACAGGCATGAGTGAACGACAGGGGAGATCGGCACGACCAACCCCTGGCGACACCGGTGCCCGATCGTGGGATCCGGACAATCCGTGGGCAACTGCAAGTGGAGTTGAACCAATAGTAACGCCGCCAAAAGACGATGGACCGATCGATCCCGGCCCGGCCATCGGCCTGAACCGGTGAAAAGCTACTCTTCCTTCACCAAGGTACTATCGCTCTTCACGACAGTTTGCACTCTACAGGCACCGATCGCACCCTCGTTCGGTTTAAAAGAGGTGCCGACACTAGATGGCGCCGATCGTATCCGAAATGACCAGTGGCACCTTCGGTATCTGGAGGTCCAAAAGGCGCACAAAATCAACCAGGGTGCAGGTGCCGTCGTCGCCGTACCCGACACGGGAGTATTTCCTCATCCCGATCTACGGAACAATCTGCTTATAGGCGCAGATGTCATCCCCGGAGGAAAGGGCGACGGCAGGCAGGATCGAGACAGCCATGGAACAGCAATGGCTGGGCTGATTGCAGCTCACGGCAAGGGCACCAAAACCGGCGCCCTTGGCGTTGCCCCGAAAGCCAAGATTTTCCCTATATTCTGCATGCCAGCACACGGAGCGGGCCAGCCAGACGCACTTGCCGAGGCGATCAATGTTGCAGTCGACGAAGGAGTCGACATTATCAGCATCTCCAGCGTAGGCGGCACCAGCGCGAAGCTAATTCGGGCAATCGAGGCCGCCATTGCGGCAGATATAGTAGTCATAGCAAGTGTCGGAAATAAGCCTGGCGACTCAAGAGTGGGCTATCCGGCCTCGCATCCCGCCGTCATTGCGGTCGCCGGAATCGATCAGGACGGTAATCACCACTCTATCTCAGCCGCAGGCCCGGAGATAACCTTGGCGGCACCAGGTGCCAACTTATACAGCACGAGCTATGACGGCCATTACTCGAGAGGCACAGGGACTTCTGGGGCGGCGGCGATTGTGGCGGGGGCGGCAGCTTTAATTCGGGCTAAGTATCCGTATCTGCCGGCTGACGAGGTGGCTCATCGGCTGACTGCGACTGCGATCGACAAGGGGCCGCCGGGGCGGGATGACCAGTACGGCTACGGAGTCATCGATCTGGTGGCGGCGCTGACGGCAGACGTACCGCCGAGGGGTTTTGGGTCGGTGCGGACGGCCGCGCCGGACGCAGCTGGCTCTACCACGGCGGCCGCTGATGGGCCGCCGGCTGACGAGGGGCGGGCGGCGACTGTCCGCGGCCTGGTCACGCTGGGGGTGCTGATCGCGGCGGGCGGCGCTTGGGCGCTGGTGATTCGTCATCGGCGCCGCTCCGATGATCCGCCGCCTCGGATCACCCGCTGATACGTCGCCGTGGGTGGCTAGGAAGGACCCCACGCGAGCGGACTCCGGGGGTGGGCGGGTGGTGCGTGGGGTGGCGTACGCCGGCAGGCGGTAACGTCGACGGGGTGCTTGATGCCCTGCCGCTTCGCCTTGTGCTCGCGTCGGCGAGCCCTGCCCGCCGCAAGTCTCTCCAGTCTGCCGGAATCGAACCGGACGTGCTGGTCAGCGGAGTCGACGAATCGCTCGTGGTGACCGAACGAGCGGAGGATCTCTGCCTCGAATTGGCTCGGCTCAAGGCGCAGGCCGTACTGGGTCGGCTGCGTCCGACCGACGATGAGCGCACCCTTGTGCTCGGCTGCGACTCGGTGCTCGCCTTCGACGGAGAGATTCTCGGCAAGCCCGACAACGAGGCTGACGCTACCTGGCGGTGGGAGCGGATGCGCGGGCGTAGCGGGGTGCTGCACAGCGGTCACTGTCTCGTCGACATCGTGGCCGGGCGACGCGCGGAGGCAGTGGCCTCCACTGTGGTGCACTTCGCCGACATCAGCGACCACGAGATTGCCACCTATGTCGCCACCGGTGAACCGCTGGCGGTGGCCGGGGCGTTCACGATCGACGGATTGGGCGGGCCGTTCGTAGAGCGGATCGAGGGCGATCCAGGGACCGTCGTCGGGCTCTCCCTGCCTCTGCTGCGGAATCTGCTAGCCGAATTGGATCTGCGGATCACCGATCTGTGGACCAAGGTCGCGCCTGGTAACCAGATCGTCGATCCTCTCGGTTAGGTTCCGAGCATGACGCTGAAGTCGATTCCGCTCACCGACGACCTGCACCAATACCTCGTGGCGCACGGCGCCCCGCCGGACGAGGTCATCAGCGACCTGGCTCGGGAAACGCTGGCGCTGCTTCCCGAGCACGCGTCGATGCAGGTCGCGCCGGAACAGGCTGCCTTTCTGACGTTTCTGACCCGGCTGCTCGGTGCCCGGCAGGCGGTGGAGGTAGGCACCTTCACGGGGCTGTCGTCGCTGGCGATCGCCCGGGGGCTGGCCGAGGGCGGGCGGTTGACCTGCTTCGACATCTCGGAGGAGTACACGAGCGTTGCCCGCCGGTACTGGGCGCGGGCCGGTGTCGACGACCGGATCGACCTGCGGATCGGTCCAGCCGGTGACACGCTGCGTGAGTTGCCGCACGAACGGTACCTGGACTTCGCATTCATCGACGCCGACAAGACCGGGTACCCAGTCTACTGGGCCGAGTTGGTGCCTCGGATGCGGTCCGGTGGGGTGATCGCCGTGGACAACGTGCTGCGTAACGGTCGGGTGGTGGCACCGCAGAGTGCCGACGACCGGGCGATCGCAGCGTTCAACGAGGACGTGCTGGCCGATGTACGGGTGGATGCCGTGATGCTGCCGATCGCCGACGGGCTGACCCTCGCCCACGTGCACTGACAACCGACGACGGAGGGCGTCAGTGCGCTCCGGTTGCGGCATGTCGGGGCATCCCGCCGTCGGGAGACCCCAACATGCCGCAACCCGCCCGCGGAGCCGGCCGAGCGAGGCCGCCTCTGCCCGCGGAGCCGGCCGAGCGAGGCCGCCTCTGCCCGCGGAGCCGGCCGAGCGAGGCCGCCTCTGCCCGCGGAGCCGGCCGAGCGAGGCCGCCTCTGCCCGCGGAGCCGGCCGAGCGAGGCCGCCCGCCCGCCAGGGCGGGCGGGGCAGGGCGGACGGGGTCAGCGGACGCTGCGGGCGAACTGGCGGGCGGCCCAGTAGACGCCGGCGGCGGCGAGGATCGCGATGATGGTCAGCCCCTGCCAGACCCGGTCGTCGCCGATGTCGCCGTTGAACAGGGCGCGGGTGCCGTCGACCGCCCAGGAGAACGGGTTCCACTTGGCGACGCCCTGCAACCAGCCCGGCGCGAACGCGAGCGGCAGCAGGATGCCGGAGAGCAGCAGCACCGGCTGCGCCACCGTGTTCATCAGCGGAGCCAGGGCGTCCTCGCTCTTCACCTTCAACGCGACGCCGTAGGAGACCGCCGAGGTCATCAGCGCGATCAGGGCGAGCATCAGGTACGCCAGCAGCAGGTCACCGATGAACACGCGCAGGTCGAACAGGAGCGCGAGCAGCGTGATGATGACGGCCTGGGTCATCAGCGACACCACGTCGCGCAGTGACCGGCCGAGCAACAGGGCGAGCCGGCTGACCGGGGTGACCCGGGAGCGTTCGATGACCCCGGCTCGTAGTTCGGCGATGAGGCCGAAGCCCTGGAACAGGCCACCGAAGATGGCCAGCAGGACCAGCAGACCAGGCACGAAGATCTTGTACGCCTCGGCCTGGGTGGGCGCGCCCAGCGCGGGCTTGAGCAGCGGGGCGAAGAGCAGCAGGTACATCACCGGCTGGAAGACGCCGACGAAGACCCACACGGGGTTGCGCAGCAGCAGATTCAGCTGCCGTTGGAAGATCAGCCAGGTGTCGCGAGCGAGCTTCATGAGATCTCCGGATGGGGTCAGGACTCGCGCAGCGAGCGGCCGGTCTTGGTGAGGAAGACGTCGTCGAGGCTCGGGCGGTGCAGTTCGATCGACCTGAGGTCGAGCCCGGCCGCGTCGACCCGGCGCAGGATCCGCGGGATGGCGGTGGCGCCCTCGTCGACGAAGAGCCGCAGCCCGCCCTCGTCGAGCAGCTCCAACCGGTTCACGTACTCCTCGCCGTCGAGCAGCTTCTCAGCCTCGCCGGTGGCGGTGACGTCCAGGCCGACCTGGACCACGTCGCCGGAGATCTCCCGCTTGAGGTCGGCCGGCGTACCCTCGGCGACCACCTCGCCGTGATCCATGATCGCGATGCGGTCGCAGAGCGCGTCGGCCTCGTCGAGGTAGTGCGTGGTGATGAAGACGGTCATCCCGTCGGCGCGCAGCCGGCGGATCTCGTCCCACATGTGTGCCCGACTCTGCGGGTCGAGGCCGGTGGTGGGCTCGTCCAGGAAGACGATCTTCGGCTCGTGGATGATGCCGAGCGCGATCTCGACCCGGCGCCGCTGGCCGCCGGAGTACGTCTTGCACTTGCGGTCGGCGAACTCGACAAGTTGGAACGCCTCCAGCGCCCGGGCGGCCCGCCGCTGCGCCTCGGTCTTGCGGATGCCGTACATCCGGGCCTGGAGCACCAGTTCCTCGCGGCCGGTGGATTCGTCCCAGGTGCTCCCGCCCTGGGCCACGTAGCCGATCCGGCGACGCACCTCGCCCGGGTCCTTGAGCAGGTCGGCACCGGCGATGGTGGCCTGGCCCCCGTCCGGCTCGATAAGTGTCGCCAGCATCCGCAGCGTGGTGGTCTTGCCGGCACCGTTCGGGCCCAGGAACCCGAAGATCTCACCGGCCGGGACGTCCAGGTCGACACCGCGTACCGCCTCGACGGTCTTTGTCTCCCGACCGGCCCGGCTGCGGAACGACTTCCGCAGCCCTCTGGTCTCGATCATGTCCTGCTCCCCGCTCGTGGCCGTTGTCGGCCATCATCGTCACCGGCACTCGACCACATCGGTACGACACCACGCCGCTCAATTACCGCGCCCGCACAGTGCGCCATCCCACACTGAGCGATCGTTAGGGCCATCGGGGTGCCCGATAAACTCCCGGTCAGTAACCCGCCGGGAGGAGCCACCAGGTGCGCAAGGTACTCATCGCCAACCGAGGCGAGATCGCCGTCCGGGTCATCCGCGCCTGCCGGGACGCGGGCCTGGGCAGCGTCGCGGTGTACGCCGACTCGGACCGGGACGCCCTGCACGCCACGCTCGCCGACGAAGCGTACGCGCTGGGTGGTGACACCGCCGCGGATTCCTACCTGCGCATCGACAAACTGATCGACATTGCCGCCCGCTCCGGTGCGGACGCGGTGCATCCCGGGTACGGCTTCCTCTCCGAGAATGCCGACTTCGCCCAGGCGGTCATCGATGCCGGCCTGACCTGGATCGGTCCGACCCCGCAGGCGATCCGCGACCTGGGTGACAAGGTGACCGCCCGGCACATCGCCCAGCGGGCCGGCGCCCCGCTGGTCCCCGGCACCGCCGACCCGGTCGGCAGCCCCGACGAGGTGATGGCCTTCGCCGTCGACCACGGCCTGCCGGTGGCGATCAAGGCGGCCTTCGGCGGCGGTGGGCGCGGGCTGAAGGTGGCCCGCACGATGGAGGAGATTCCGCAGCTGTTCGAGTCGGCCACCCGGGAGGCGGTCGCCGCGTTCGGGCGGGGCGAGTGCTTCGTCGAGCGGTACCTCGACCAGCCCCGCCACGTGGAGGCGCAGGTCCTCGCCGACCAGCACGGCAACGTGATCGTGGTGGGCACCCGGGACTGCTCGTTGCAGCGCCGCCACCAGAAGCTGGTCGAGGAGGCTCCGGCACCGTTCCTCACCGCCGCGCAGCGGGCCCAGATCCACGACAGTGCCAGGGCGATCTGCCGGGAGGCCGGCTATCACGGTGCCGGCACGGTCGAGTACCTGGTCGGCAACGACGGCACCATCTCCTTCCTGGAGGTCAACACCCGACTTCAGGTGGAACACCCGGTCACCGAGGAAACCGCCGGCATCGACCTGGTCCGCGAGCAGTTCCGCATCGCCGACGGCGAGAAGCTGCGGTTCACCGAGGACCCGACCCCGCGCGGGCACTCCATCGAGTTCCGGATCAACGGCGAGGATCCCGGCCGAAACTTCCTGCCCGCCCCCGGTACGGTCACCGCGCTGCGGCTGCCCACCGGTCCCGGGGTACGGGTGGACGCCGGCATCTCTGCCGGCGACGTGATCGGGGGGAACTTCGACTCCCTGCTCGCCAAGGTCATCATCACCGGTGAAACCCGGACCGAGGCGTTGGAGCGGGCCCGCCGGGCGCTTGACGAGATGGTGGTCGAGGGGATGGCCACGGCGCTGCCCTTCCACCGTCTGGTGGTGCGCGATCCGGCGTTCACCGCCGAACCGTTCAGCGTGCACACCCGATGGATCGAGACGGAGTTCGACAACACCGTGCCGCCGTTCACCGCCGCAGCCGGGGCTCTTGCGGGCCCGGCGGAGCGCGAGACCGTCGTGGTCGAGGTGGGCGGCAAGCGGTTGGAGGTGAGCCTTCCCGCAGGTCTCGGCGCCGGTACGGTCGCTGCCGCGCCAGCCGCGCGCAAGCCCGCCCGTCGGGGTGGCGGGACCACGGCCGGGGCGGCGGCGAGCGGTGATTCGCTCACCTCACCGATGCAGGGCACGATCGTCAAGATCGCCGTCGCCGACGGCGACACGGTCGCCGAGGGTGACCTGGTGGTGGTGCTGGAGGCGATGAAGATGGAGCAGCCGCTGCACGCCCACAAGGCCGGTACGGTGAGCGGCCTGTCGGCTGAGGTCGGCGCGGTGATCACCGCCGGCGCGGCGATCTGCACCATCGCCTGAGGTGTGACGGGCGGCGGTCAGCGGAGGGTTTCCGCGGCAACGGCGCAGACGGCGGCGGTCAGCGCGGTCAGCACCTGCGAGTCGAGCCGCCAGTGCTGCCAGTACAGCGGGACGTCCAGCACCCGGCCGGGGGCGATGTCCACGCAGCGCCCGGCGGCCACGTCGGCGTCGGCGAGCTGCTCCGCCATCAGCCCCCAGCCGAGCCCCAGCCGGATCGATTCGTTGAAGGCCGGCACCGACGGCACGTAGTGCACGGGCGGGTCCAGGGCGCGACCGGTCACCGTACGCAGGAAGCGGTGTTGGATGCGGTCCTTGCGGTCGAAGACCACCACCGGCGCGGCGGCGGCCGACGCCCGGGTCAACCCGTCGGGGAACCAGCGGTCCGCCAGCGCGGGTGCAGCCAGGGCGCGGTAGCGCATCGCGCCGAGCCGGCGTACCCGGCAGCCCTGCACCGCTTCGCGCTGGGCGGTCACCGCGGCGGTGACCGTGCCGGCGCGCAGCAGTTCGGCGGTGTGGTCCTGGTCGTCCTGCCGGATGTCGAAGGACAACTCCGGCTGGTCGGGCAGCCGGGCGAGCGCGGCGGGGAACCAGGTGGCGAGCGAGTCGGCGTTGACCACGATGGCGACCCGGGTGCGTCCCCGGTCGCCGCCGAGCGGCCCCCGAGCGTCGGCCAGCGCCTCCCGTTCGAGCAACGCGAGCTGGCCGGCCAGGCGCAACAGCGGGCGGCCGGCCTCGGTGGCGTCGCAGGGCCGGTGGCGGCGGACGAGCACCTGCCCGACGGTCTCCTCCAGCGCCTTGATCCGTTGACTGACCGCCGAAGGTGTGACGTGCAGCAGCCGGGCCGCCGCCTCGAAGCTGCCCTCCGAGACGATGGCCGCGAGCGTACGGAGCTGGGTGGAGTCGAGACCGTCCATGTAGCTGACCTTAATCAGATGAAGAATCTTTAGCTGGACTCAGGAAACGAGGCGCTTCTACCGTCGGTCACATGCTCACCTCCGTCGTTGCCGGTTTCTCCCTGTCCATCGCCCTCATCGTCGCCATCGGCGCGCAGAACGCCTTCGTGCTGCGTCAGGGCCTGCGCCGGGAGCACGTGGTGCCGGTGGTGTTGACCTGCGCACTCTCCGACGCGCTGCTGATCGGCGTGGGCATCGCCGGGGTGGGCTCGATCGTGGCCGGACGTCCGGTCCTGCTCACCGCGATCCGTTGGGGTGGGGCGGCCTTCCTCCTCGGGTACGCGGCACTCGCCGCCCGCCGGGCGTTGCGTCCCGCCGTACTCGCGCCGGCCGACCGGCCACCGGCCCGGCTCGGCCCGACGCTGCTGGCCTGCCTCGCCTTCACCTACCTCAACCCGCACGTCTACCTCGACACGGTGCTGCTGCTCGGCGGGATCGCCCAGCAGCACCCGCACCGGTGGCTGTTCGGTGTGGGCGCGACAACGGCCAGCGTGCTCTGGTTCGCGGCACTCGGTGCGGGCGCGTACCGGCTCGCGCCACTGCTCGCACGCAGGCGGGTCTGGCAGGTGCTCGACGGCGTGATCGCGGTGGTGATGATCGCAGTGGCGGTGGCACTGGTGCTCGGTTGAGCAATGATGGCCGGGTGCGGTTCCTCAACGGTGTGAATCCCGGCTACGACCTGACCTACAACGACGTCTTCATGGCTCCGGCCCGCTCGGAGGTGGGTTCGCGGCTCGACGTGGATCTGGCCACCGGCGACGGCACCGGTACCACCATCCCGCTGGTGGTGGCGAACATGACGGCGGTCGCCGGCCGGCGGATGGCCGAGACGGTGGCCCGACGCGGCGGCATCGCGGTGATCCCGCAGGACATCCCGATCGACGTGGTGGCGGAGGTGGTCGCCTGGGTCAAGCAGCGACACCTGGTGCACGACACGGCGATCGCGCTGGGCCCGAACGACACCGTCGGTGACGCCATCCATCTGCTCCCCAAGCGGGCGTACGGCGCGGTGATCGTGGTGGACGACGACGGCCGTCCGATGGGGGTGGTGACCGAGGCCGACACCGTCAGCGTGGACCGGTTCACCCAGCTGCGGCACGTGATGTCGACCGAGTTGCACACCGTGCCCGTCGACGCGGATCCGCGTACCGGCTTCGACCGGCTCTCGGCGGGCCGGCGGCGGCTGGCGCCGGTGGTGGACGACGCGGGCCGGCTGGTCGGCGTACTCACCCGCCCCGGCGCGCTGCGGGCGACGCTCTACAGGCCGGCGGTGGACGCCCACGGCCGACTCCGGATCGCGGCGGCGGTGGGCATCAACGGCGACGTGGCGGGCAAGGCGAAGGCCCTGCTGGAGGCGGGGGTGGACACCCTGGTCGTGGACACCGCCCACGGCCACCAGGAGCGGATGATCTCGGCCCTGCGGACGGTACGCGGTCTCGACCCGGCCGTGCCGGTGGCGGCCGGCAACGTGGTCACCGCCGACGGGGTACGCGATCTGGTCGACGCAGGTGCCGACATCATCAAGGTCGGGGTCGGTCCGGGCGCGATGTGCACCACCCGGATGATGACCGGGGTCGGTAGGCCGCAGTTCTCGGCGGTACTGGACTGCGCGGCGGCCGCCCGGGCCCTGGGCCGCCACGTCTGGGCTGACGGCGGGGTGCGGCATCCGCGGGACGTGGCCCTGGCGCTGGCCGCCGGGGCGTCCAACGTGATGATCGGCTCGTGGTTCGCCGGCACCTACGAGTCCCCCGGTGACCTTTTCACCGACGAGGAGGGCCGGCGCTACAAGGAGAGTTTCGGCATGGCCTCGGCACGGGCGGTCAGCGCGCGGACCGGCGACGACAGCCCCTACGACCGCGCCCGCAAGGCGATCTTCGAGGAGGGCATCTCGTCGGCCCGGATGTATCTCGACCCGGTCCGTCCCGGCGTGGAGGACCTGATCGACGAGATCATCTCGGGAGTGCGGAGCGCCTTCACCTACGCCGGTGCGCGCACCCTCGACGAGTTCCACGAGCGGGTGCTGATCGGCGTCCAGAGCACCGCCGGCTACACCGAGGGAATGCCGCTGCCGACCAGTTGGTGAGGTCGGGGCGGGCACCGACTGAACGTCGTCAGTCGGTGCCCGGGGCCGGTATGAAGAGATGCCGGATCACCGACCGGGCGGCGTCACCCGGGTCCTCGCCCAACCCGGCGGGGAGTGCACCGGCCAGCCAGAGGGTGGCGAAGCCGTGCACGATCGACCAGGCCGCCAGCACGTCTTCCTGCGGCCCGTCGGCGGCCGGCGTGGGACGGCCGGACCGGTGCGCCAGTCCAGCGCGCAGGACGGCGCCGGAACGTTCCCGGGCGGCCCGCAGTTCGGCGTCGTCGGTCCGGTAGAGATCGGGGTGGAACATCACCTCGAAGTGAGCGCGATGCCCGACGGCGAACTTCACGTACGCCACGCCGAGATCCAGCAGCTCGTCGCCGGCCCGGGTGAGCGCGTCGGCGAGGGTGTCGAAACCCTGCACCGCGATCGCGGTGAACAGGCCGGCACGGTCACCGAAGTGGTGTGCCGGTGCGGCGTGCGAGACGCCGGCCCGGCGGGCCAGATCGCGCAGGCTCAGCGCCGCCGGACCTGACTCCTCGATCGCCTGCACGGCCGCGGTGAGCAGGGTGCGGCGCAGGTCGCCGTGGTGGTAGCCGCGGGTGTCGCTCATCACCCAAGCTTATCTTGTCATTGACAAGATACGGTGTCCGGGGGCAATCTTGACACCGACAAGATTTGCAGTTGAGGGAGGTATCGATGGCTCCGCTGATCGCTCTGGTCGCCGGCACCGCGCTCGCCCGGCTGGTCGGTCTGGCCGGGATCGCCGCGCTCGACGGATGGCATCCGGCGCTGCGGGTCGGGCTGGCGCTCATGTTCGTCATGACCGGGATGGTGCATTTCGTCGGCCCTCGGCGGCAGGACCTGATCGCCATGGTGCCGCCCCGGCTGCCACGCCCGGAGTTGCTGGTCACGGTGACCGGGGTGCTGGAACTCGCGGGGGCGGTCGGGTTGCTCGTGCCGGCCACCGCCCGCTGGGCCGCCGCCGGGCTGGCCCTGCTGCTGCTGGCCATGTTCCCGGCGAACGTCTCCGCCGCCCGCCGCCGGCTCACCCTGGCCGGACGCCCGGTCACTCCGCTCGGCGTCCGTACCGCGCTGCAACTGGTGTTCCTCGCCGCCACGGTCGCGGTCGCGGTCGGACCGTGAGCCGCCGCCCACCGCCACCCGCGGTCGCGGTCGCGGTCGCGGTCGGACCGTGAGCCGGCGCCCACCGCCACCCGCCGCCGCGGTCGCGGTCGCGGTCGGTCCGTCAACTGGATCCGACCGCGACCGTCGGTCTCAGCGGGCCGGCAGCAGGTCTCCGGAGCGAGCGGCCACCACCGCGCCGATCAGTCCGATCGCCTCGGCCGCCGACTGCGGCGGCAAAAAGCGGCCGTCCCGCAACCGCAACGCCACCCGGCCGTCGGCCGCCTCCCGGGCGCCCAGCACGCCGACGTACGGAATCCGGCGGCGCACCGCGTCGCGTACCCGGGCACCGAGCGACCCGCTGTGGTCGACCTCGGCCCGCAGTCCCGCCTCGGTGGCCCGCCGGGTCAGGTCGGCCGCGGCGTCGGCCTGACCGTCGCCGACCGGCAGGACGACCAGTTGCACGGGGGCGTACCAGGGCGGGAAGGCGCCCCCGTGCACCTCGATCAGGTACGCGAAGAGTCGCTCCATGCTGCCGGCGAGGCTGCGGTGCACCATCACCGGACGCCGTCGTTCACCATCGGCGTCGGTGTACGACAGGTCGAAACGCTCCGGCTTGTCGAAGTCGAGCTGAACGGTGGAGAGGGTGTACTCACGCTCGGCCGCGTCCCGCACCTGAATGTCGATCTTCGGGCCGTAGAAGGCGGCCTCCCCCGGGGCCTCGGTGTACGGCACCCCGTCGAGGCCGGCGCGGAGCAGGTCCTCGGCCCGCGCCCACTGCGCGTCGTCGCCGACGTACTTCTCCCCCGACCCGCGCAGCGACAGCCGTACGCCCGCCGGCCGTACGCCCAGCGCCGCGTGCGCGGCCCGGATCAGCCGCAGGATCTCCGACACCTCCTGGCCGACCTGCTCAAGGGCGCAGAAGTTGTGCGCGTCGTTGAGGGTGATGGCGCGTACCCGGGAGAGTCCGCCGAGTACTCCCGAGCGTTCCGCCCGGTACATTCCCCCGATCTCCGAGACGCGCAGCGGCAGTTCCCGGTAGGAACGCCCACGGGACCGGTAGACCAGGGCGTGGTGCGGGCAGAGCGCCGGACGGAGCATCACCTCGTCGTCGCCCTCCCCCAGTCGCATCGCCGGGAACATCTCGGCGGCGAAGTAACCGAGATGCCCGGAGACCTCGAACAGCTCCCGTCGTCCCAGCGGCGGGGTGTACACCTGTTGGTAGCCGGCCCGGCGCTCCAGATCACGCAGGTACTCCTCGACGGCATGCCGGGCGGCGGCACCGGCCGGCAGCCAGATCGGCAGGCCGGCACCGGAGAGCGGGTCGGTGGCGAACAGGTCCAGGTCCCGGCCCAGCCGGCGGTGGTCGATCATGTCAGGGCTCCTTGGTCGTACGCCCCGACACGACCCCTGACCCATGACGCACGAGTGCCCCGGGCGGATCGCCCGGGGCACTCGGTAGACGAAGACGTCAGTGCGGCGCGCCAGGCTTCCCCGGCGTCGTCGTCAGCAGCGCACTGCACATGCGCGGAGCGTACGCCCGCTCCGCGCGCCGCCGCACCTCATTTGACCGGGCCGCTGGCACGGGACCTGCCAGCGGCCCGGCGGCGGCCCGGGCGTCAGGAACGGGGGACCCGACGCTCGCCGGGCCGCGCGCCGACAACGGTACGCCGCTGGAGGAGATTTCGGCGACCGCGCCTCGCCGTCAACCTTCATCGATATGCTGCGGTGGGATCGGTGGCCCGCCGCCTCCCGGGCGAGGTGTCAGTGGTCACGGCCGGCCAGGGCCGGTTGCGGGTGACCCCGGACACCGCGTCAGGCTCGGTACGTCCATTCGGAGAATTCCGCGAGGTGGCCCGGTGCCCGAACTGCTCACCCAGGTGGCATCGCCCCAACTGGCGTACCTCGCGCTCTTCACCCTGCTGGCCGTGGACGCCTTCGTGCCGGTGGTACCCACCCAGCTGCTGATGCTCACCGGCGGCGCACTCACCGTGTACGGCGGGCTGAACCTGCCGACGACCGTCGCCGTCGGCGCGCTCGGCGTACTCGCCGGGGATCTGGCCTGTTACCTGCTCGGTCGGTACGCGTCGGGACGCCGGCCGGTTCGGTCGGTGGGGACTGGTCGAGCCCGCGGCATCGCCGGGCGCCTGACCCGGGGCCTGCGCCGTCCCGGGCCGATGATGATTCTGCTCTGCCGTTTCGTGCCGGGTGGCCGGATGGCCGCCTGCTTCGCCGCCGGCCGCAGCCGGTACCCGGTGCGGCACTTTCTGCCCGCTGCCGGCATCGCGGCCGGAGGCTGGGCGTCCTACGGCGGGCTGGTGGGGCACCTGGGCGGGGCGGCGTTGACCGGTTCCGGCTGGCGGATGGTGGTGGTCGCGGCGGTGGCCGCCGCCGGCTTCGCGTTGGCCGGCTGGGCGTTGGCGTCCGTCACCGCACGGCTGAACTCGACCCCGGCCGAGACGCCCGTCGACTAGTGCGGACACCCGGGGAAATCCGGATGGGCGGTCGGGGTGGTCCCGGGGTCGGATTTCGGTGCTCGTCCCGGATCCGCCTGAGGTGCCCGCGGCGACAGGCTGAAGCATGCCTGCAATCCGGAACAGCGGTGCACTGGCCCTCGGTGGAATCGTCCTCGCGGCGGTGTTCACCGTCATCGGTCATGCCGGGGTCAGCGACCTCGACCCGGTCAGCCTGACCGTCAGTGACTACGCCGTCTCCGACTCCGGCGAGATCATCCACATCGCCATGCTGCTGCTCGCCGCCGCCTCCGCCGTGCTCATCCCGACGCTCGGTCGGCTCAGCCCGCCGGGCGGTCCGCGATCCGTCACCGCCACGCGGCGGGCCGTCGGGCCGAAGGCGGGCAGGGCGTTCGGCACCGCGACGAGCGACGGTGGCCGGGGTCGGGCCGCCGAGTGGCTGTTGGCGGTCTGGGCGGGCGGGCTGCTGGTCTCGGGCCTGGTGCCGACCAACCCGCCGGGTACCGAGATGGACACGGCCGCCTACGTGCACCGGTACGCCTCGGTGGTCGCGTTCCTGGCGCTGCCGATCGCCGGCTGGTTGCTCGCCGCCCGGCTGCCCGCCGGCACCCGTGCCGGGCGCTGGCTGCGCGCCCTGACCGTGACCAGCCTGCTGCTGGCCGTCGCGATGGCCTGGTCCGCCTACCCGGGCGACCGCGCCTACTACGGGCTGATCGAACGAGCCCTCATCGTCGCCGAGGTGGGCCTGCTCACCGTGGTCGCCGCCTACTCCAGCTCGTGGAGCATCAGTTGGCGACCCGCTTCGGTGACGGAGCCGGAGAGGCTGGGGTAGATGGTGATGGTCTGAGCCAGTTCGTTGACGGTGAGGTTGTTCTCCACGGCCAGCGTGATCGGCATGATCAGTTCGCTGGCCTTCGGTGCGACCACCACTCCGCCGATCACCTGGCCGCTGGCCGGTCGGCAGAACAGCTTCACGAAACCGTCCGGGATCTCGTCCATCTTCGCCCGGGCGTTGCCGCCCAGCGGCAGCATCACCTGACGCGCCGGCACCTTGCCGGCGTCCACCTCGTCCTGCGAGACCCCGACCGTGGCCAACTCCGGGTCGGTGAAGACGTTCGCGGAGACGGTACGCAGCCGCAGCGGCCGGACCGCCTCACCGAGCGCGTGCCACATCGCGATCCGGCCCTGCATCGCGGCGACGCTGGCCAGCGGCAGCACCCCGGTGCAGTCGCCGGCCGCGTAGATGCCGGGCACGTTGGTCCGGGAGACCCGGTCCACCGTCACGTAGCCACCCCGGGCCAGCTCGACGCCGTACTCGGCCAGGCCCAGCTCGGCGGTGTTGGGGATCGATCCGACCGCGATCAACGCGTGGGACCCGGAGACCGTCCGACCGTCGGAGAGCTCGACCTCGACAGCGTCGCCGGTGCGCCGGACGCTCTCGGCTCGGGAGTTGTTCAGGATGCTCATGCCCCGGGTCCGGAAGACCCGCTCGATCGCCTGCGCGGCGTCGGCGTCCTCGTGCGGCATCACCCGGTCGCGGCTGGAGACCAGGGTCACCTCGACCCCCATCGCGAGGTACGCGCTGGCGAACTCGGCACCGGTGACACCGGAACCGACCACGATCAGGTGCTCGGGCAGCTCGGGCAGGTCGTAGACCTGTCGCCAGGTCAGGATGCGCTCGCCGTCGGGCAGCGCGGTGGGCAGTTGGCGCGGGGTGGCACCGGTGGCGATCAGCACGGTGGAGGCGTCGACGGCGTACGCGGCCTCCGCACCGTCCGGCGTGACGATCACCCGGTGGGTGTGCCCGAGCGTGTCCTCGCCGAGGCGGGCGTGCCCGGACACGAAGGTGACCCCGGCCTTGACCAGCTTCGCGTGGATGTCGGCGGACTGTGCCAGGGCGAGCCGCTTGACCCGGTCGTTGACCGCCTGGGCGTCGACGGTGACCGCCTCCAGGCCGTCGGAGTGCACCCCGAACACCTCGGTGTCGCGGTAGCCGGTCACCACCTCGGAGCTGGCGATGAAGGTCTTCGACGGCACGCAGTCCGACAGCACGCAGGCGCCGCCGGCGCCCTCGGCCTCCACGACCGTCACGTCGGCGTCCAACTGCGCCGCCACCAGTGCCGCCTCGTAGCCCGCCGGCCCCCCGCCGATGATCACGATCCGGCTCACCACGACCGCCCTTCCTCCATGCTCACAGTGACTTTCTTCTCCCCGACGCGTCCGACACGCACCGTCGTATTCTCCCCCACGCGCCGACCGGGCTATCGTCATCGCCGTGCGTCATTACGCCGCCTACGGCTCGAACCTGGACCCCGCTCGAATGCGCGCCTACTGCCCGCATTCCCCGATGGTGGGCATCGGCTGGTTGGAAGGCTGGCGGCTCACCTTCGCCGGCGAGGACGTCATCGGCTGGGAGGGCGCGGTCAGCACCGTGGTCGAGTCTCCCGGCGACCGGGTGTTCGTGGCGCTCTACGACATCCACCCGTACGACGCGGCTCAGCTGGACGAGATCGAGGGCGTCACCTCCGGCACGTACCGGAAGCTGACCGTCCGCGTCTCGACCCTCGACGGCGACGTGACCGCCTGGGTCTACGTCTTCGACGGTTACGAGGGCGGCCTGCCCACGTCCTGGTATCTCTCCGAGATCGCCAACGCCGCCGAGAAGGCGGGCGCGCCGGACGACTACGTCATCGAGCTGCGGTCCCGACCCACCGGTACCGCCTCGGCGTAGCTCGTCTCCCACCTCCCCAGTCTGCTACCGGGCGTGGTGGCCGCGGGCGGCGACCCCGGGTTGCGGGGAGATCGTCCCAGGATGGGCGGGTCTCAACCCTGCGTGTGGGTCCGCGCAAGGGTCAGCAACTCGACCAGTTCCGCACCGTCGGCCGGGCCGAGCGCCGTGAACGCGGGCGCGACGAGCCGGTCGGTCATCGCCTCGGCCCACAGCCGCCGCCGCACCAACGGTCCGACCGGCGGGTACGGCGGTGGCCAGCCACAGGCCATCGCGCCGCTGGCCCCCTCGGGCCCGGCCAGCACCGCCTCCAGCGGGGTCATCCCGCTGGCGCGTACGGCCACCAGGTGCGCACCGGTGAAATGTTCGCGCAGCAGGCGTAGGCCGGCGGCGGCCCGGGCACCGGTGGTCGCCGCGTCCGACGGCATGGCCCGCCACGCCGCGAACAGTGGCATCGCGCTGGCATCGGCCGCCGCGACGGCCCGTTCCACAAGCACCGCGAGTCGGTCGACGCGGGGCAGGTCACCCAGGACCTCCTCGCCCCACCGGCAACATTCGGCGAGGCTGGCGGTGGCCACCTCGGACGGGCGGACCGCACGGGCGGCGGCGTCCCAGCCGTCGGCCACGGCGTCGGGGGCGATGAAGCCGAGGGCAGCCGCGACTGTCTCGGCCCGTACGTCACCCAGCGCGCCGGCCCGCCCGGTGACGTAGAAGGCCCACCCGGAGATGCCGAGCAGGCGGGCCCGACGCAGCGTGGTGGGGCACCGGGTGTACGCCTCGCCGAGGGCGAGCACCGAGGGTTTGCTCGCCGCCGCGACCTGCTCCGGCGTCATCCCGACCCGCCCGGGAGGGGTCCACCCGAAGGTCCGTACGTGAAGGATCCGCCCGAAGGTCCGTCCATGGGGGACCAGTCTGCCGGTCAACCGTTGGAGTCGGCATCCCCCTCCTCGGCGTCCAACGCCTCCATTGCGGCCTCCACCTCGCCGGCCCGTCGCCGGGCGGTGCTGACCGACCGTTCGGCGGCCCGACGGGCCAGCCGGGACCGGCTGAGTTCCTGCTCGGCGACGGCCCGGCGACGTTCCAGTTCAGCCAGTTCCGCCTCGACGGCGTCCAACGCGGCCACCCCGTCGCGTTCGGCCGCGACCGCGCCGGCCAGGTCCGTCTCGGCCCGTTCCTGGTCGGTACGCGCCCGGTCCAGTTCCTTCTCCAACGCCTTGCGGCGACGGGAGCGTTCGGCGCGGGCGGCCCGCTGTGCCTGTTCGGCCCGTAACGCTCCCCGGTCCGGCGGACGCTGCCGGACCGGGGCGGCGGGCGGCGGTTCCTCGCCGCCGGTCACCAGACGCAACTGTGGCCGGGGCACCTCGCCGAACCCGGCGTAGTGGGCCGGGCGCAGCAGTCTCCCGGAACGCACCTGCTCGGCCACCTCGACGTCGGAGAGCGCGGCGTTGAGTGTCGCTTCGACCTCGGCCAGCGGCAGCTTCCCGCCCGACGGGGCACCCTCGACGCCGGCAGCGAGCCGGCGTACCTCGGCGACCAGCGCGCCGACCACCGCCCGCCGCTGCGCGGACAGCTCGCGCAGGCGCGGGCCGCGCAGCTCGCGCTGGGCCTCCCGCAGCGCTTCGGCCAGCTCCGCCAGCTCGGCCACCAGCTCCGGTCGCTCCAGCGCCAGCAGGTTGACCAACCAGGCGGCGACGGTGGGCCGGCGCAGCCGGGCGATCTCCCGGGCGGTACGCGGGTCACCGGCCCGGCGGGCCTGCGCGGCGGCGTCGTCCCGGGCGGCGACGAACCGGTCCGGCGGCGTGCGGTACAGCTGCTCGACGAGGTCGGATGGGGGGCCGGGCATCGGCTCAGCCGTCGATCCGGCTGCCCGGCTCCAGCCGCTGGTACTCGCTGCCGGACAGCGCCGTGTACTGCCGGTCGAGCACCGCGTAACCGTTGTCGTTGAGCAGGGCGTCGTGCAGCGCGAAGACCCGGCGCGGGGCCACCGCCCGGATGAAGTCGACCACCTCGGAGAACTTCGACCAGGGGGCGTGGATCGGGGCGAAGAGGGTGTCGACCTGGACGTCGTCCGGGACGAACAGCGCGTCGCCCGGGTGGTAGACGACGTCGTTGAGCAGATAACCGAGGTTGTCGATCACGGGGATGTCGGGATGGATCACCGCGTGCCGGCCACCGTGGGCGCGTACCGGGATCCCGGCGGCGGTGAAGGACTCCCCCGGGGTCACCGGGCGCAGCACGTCGGCCGCGTCGCCGAGCGCGCCGGCCAGCGACGCCGGACCGTGGATGACGAAGGGACGCCGCGCCAACTGCCGGTTCACCGCCGCCACGTCGAGGTGATCCGGGTGCTCGTGGGTGATCAGCACCGCGTCGGCTCCGTCCAACGCCACCGCCGGCTCACTGAACATTCCTGGATCGATGACCAGCACTCCCCCGTCGTGCTCGACCCGCAGGCACGAGTGGGCGTACTTGGTGAGCCGCATCGTGATCCCTCCCATATCGATTCGTGACGTCCTGAGCGCAGTCTGCCGGAACCCGTGCGGTGGTGTGTGGCGTCCGAGCCATTGCCTGTTCGGGCAGCAGAGAGGGGAACGGGGATGGGAATGCGAAGAGCCCGCCGGCACGGGACCACGGCGGTGGCGACACTTGCTGCGCTGCTGATGCTCGCCGCCTGCGGAAGTGGCGGCGGAGACGACTCAGGGGCGGCCGGCACCGCGGCCGACGCCGAGGCACCGGCCCGGGAGGGTGCCGCCGTTGCGCCCGGCGAGGCCGCCGCGCCCGGTAACGCCCAGGGCGGTGCCGGCGCGGCGACGGACACCCGGGTCGACAAGCGGTCCATCATCTACACGGGATCGATCCGGGTGCAGGTGAACGATGTGGACGTCGCCGCCCGGGACGCCGTCGCGGCGGCCACCCGGGCCGGCGGCTTCGTCGGCGGGGACCAACGCCGCAGCTCCGACGCCGACGCGGTGGCCGACCTCGAACTGCGGGTGCCAGCGGAGCGGTTCTACGCGGTCGTGGAGGAACTGGCGGGTCTCGGCACCCAGGAGCGCCGGGAGATCGGTACGCAGGACGTCACCGAGGAGACCATCGACCTCGACGCTCGGATCGCCAGCCAGCGGGCCCGGGTGGAGAGTGCGCGACGACTGCTCGCCCAGGCCAACTCGATAAGCGACCTGGTGAGCATCGAGAACGAACTGGCCCGGCGGGAGGCCGACCTCGCCTCGCTGGAGGCGAAGAAGCGGCGGCTGAGCGACCTCACCGCGCTGTCCACCATCACGGTCACCCTGGTGGGGCCCGGCGTCACGACCCCCGAGGAGGAGACCGAGATCGGTTTCCTGGTGGGGCTCAAGGGCGGCTGGCAGGTCTTCCTGTCCTCGATGACCGTCCTGCTCACCGTGCTGGGTGCGATCCTGCCGTGGCTGCTGGTCTTCGGCGTACCGCTGGGGGCGCTGTGGTGGCTGGCCCGCCGTCGCCGCAGGAACCGACCCGGGGTGCCGGCCCTGGTCGCACCGAGCGGCACCCCGCCACCGCCGGGTGTCAGCGCGCCGCCGCCAGTGCCTGGAGCGCGGTCTGCACCATGAGCCGTACGCCCACCGGGATGGCCCGTTCGTCCACGTCGAACGACGCCCGGTGCAGATCGACGTTCGGCCCGGAGCGGCCGACCCCGAGTCGGGCCAGGGCGCCGGGGACGTACTCCAGATACCAGGAGAAGTCCTCGCCGCCCATGCTCTGCGGGGTCTCCGCGATGCCCTCCGGGCCGAGCGCGGCTGCGGTGGCCGCGTTCAGCACCCCGATGGCCCGCGCGTCGTTGCAGACCGGTGGACGACCGCGCAGGTACTCCAGGTCGACGGTGGCCCCGGTGGGTGCGATGACGTCCCGGACCACCTGAGAAACGATCTTCGGGGCCAGCTCCCAGGTGTCGCGGTCCATCACCCGCAGGGTGCCGGAGGCGGACGCCTCGGACGGGATGACGTTGTACCGGGTGCCCGCGGAGGCGTGACCGAAGACGAGCAGCAGTCCACTGTTCGCCGGCACCCGGCGGCTGACCAGTGCCGGGACCTCGGTGATCAGCCGACCGAGCGCGTCCACCAGGTCCACGGTCAGGTGCGGGCGGGCGGTGTGGCCACCCGGGCCGGTGAGCCGGACGGTGACGTTGTCGGCGGCGGCGGTGATCGGGCCGACCCGCAGACCCACCTGACCGACGGGCAGGTTCGGGTCGCAGTGCAACGCGAAGATCTGCACCACGTCGTCGAGGCCGCCGGCCTCGATCACCTCCAGCGAACCGCAGGGCAGGATCTCCTCGGCGGGCTGGAAGATCAGCCGGACCCGGCCGGGCAGTTCGCCCAGGTCGGCCAGCTGCGCGAGCAGCATGCCGACGCCCAACATGACCGTGGTGTGCACGTCGTGGCCGCAGGCGTGACAGACCCCGTCGGCCGTGGAGCGGTACGGCACGTCCTTGACATCGGTCAGCGGCAACGCGTCGATGTCGGCGCGCAGCGCGATCACCGGACCGTCCGGGCGGCCGTCGATGTCGCAGATCACCCCGTTGCCCTTGGGCAGCATTCGCGGCTGCAGCCCGGCCAGGGAGAGTTCCCGGGCGATCAGGGCCGCGGTCTCGAATTCCGCGCCGGACAGCTCCGGGTGCGAGTGGATGTGACGGCGCGTGGCGATCAGGCCCGGTACCCGGAGGGCGAGCAGGTGGTCCAACTCGAAGGGCAAGGGCTGGGAACCGGTCGGCGCATCCGGCCAGGACGGCGCCAGTTGGTGACCGGTCGGCATCGTCAACGCACTCGTCACGTCGAATTCTCTTCGATCACTAGAAATGGATGGATCATCGGGAACAGCAGACAGCGTAGACCCCCGACGGTAACTCTGCGCAACCTCGTTCCGGTGATGATCGGACCGCGCAGCGTCACGTATGCCCTGCTGAGAGCGTCCGTAGGTGAGCGGGACAGCAGGTAGATCGTGGTCATGAGCCCTCATCCGCCCCTCACCTCCTACAACGCGTAATCGTTCGCCGGACACTGAGAATCTTCCCGAAACCATCGTCGCCGTTCCGAATTGTCGCATTAGTCGCGCCGATGAACTGACCGTACGACAATTACCCGACCACCATCGGCAACGATCACCCGTGGACGTTCACACGCAGGGCAGCCGTCCGACCGCACACCGTGTGCGTCCACGTGATCACCGCGAGCGGAGTACCCGGGCAACGCCGGTTCGACACGCTGCGCGACGACTCGGCCATGACGTCCCCGCGACGACTGCCGCACGCCCGGCGACGGCGGACCGTGCGTTGCCGTGACGACCCGACCGGGGTCAGAACCGGTCAGTGGGCTGGTAGCGGCCCCAGACCTCGCGGAGCGCCCCGCACACCTCACCGACGGTGGCCCGCTCGCGCAGCGCCGCCTTCATCGGGTGGAGCACGTTGCCGGTGCCCGAAGCGGTCTCCCGCAACTCGACAAGCGCCCGCTCCACGGCGGCGGAGTCCCGCTCGGCCCGCAGCTTCGCCAGTCGCTCGGCCTGGGCCGCCTCGATCGCCGGATCCACTCGCAGCGGCTCGTACGGCTCCTCGGCGTCGATCGCGAAGCGGTTGAGCCCGACCACCACCCGCTCGCCCGAGTCGATCTCCTGCGCGATCCGGTACGCGGACTGCTCGATCTCCCGCTTCTGGAAGCCGACCTCGATCGCGTCCACCGCCGACCCGTGCTCGAAGACCCGGGCCATCAGCGCGTCGGCCGCCGTCTCGATCTCGGCGGTCATCGCCTCCACCACGTACGAGCCGGCGAACGGGTCGACAGTGGCGGTGAGATCCGTCTCGTACGCCAGCACCTGCTGGGTACGCAGCGCCAACCGGGCCGCCTTCTCGGTGGGCAGCGCGATCGCCTCGTCGAAGCTGTTGGTGTGCAGCGACTGGGTGCCGCCGAGCACCGCGCCGAGCCCCTGCACCGCCACCCGGACCAGGTTCACCTCGGGCTGCTGGGCGGTCAACTGCACGCCCGCGGTCTGGGTGTGGAAGCGCAGCATCATCGACTTCGGGTTCTTCGCCCCGAACTCGTCGCGCATCAGGCGGGCCCAGATCCGCCGGGCCGCCCGGAACTTCGCCACCTCTTCGAGCAGGGTGGTACGCGCGACGAAGAAGAACGACAGCCGGGGGGCGAAGTCGTCCACGGCCAGCCCGGCGGCGATCGCGGCCCGGACGTACTCCACGCCGTTGGCCAGCGTGAACGCGATCTCCTGCACGGGCGAGGCGCCGGCCTCGGCCATGTGGTAGCCGGAGATCGAGATGGTGTTCCACTTCGGCACCTCGCTACGGCAGTAGCCGAAGGTGTCGGCGACCAGCCGCAACGAGGGCTTCGGCGGGAAGATGTACGTCCCCCGGGCGATGTACTCCTTGAGGATGTCGTTCTGGATGGTGCCGTTGAGTGCCGAACCCGGCACGCCGTTCTCCTCGGCGACGAGTTGGTAGAGCAACAGCAGCACCGAGCCGGGCGCGTTGATCGTCATCGAGGTGGAGACCTTGTCCAGGGGGATGCCGTCGAACAGCAGTCGCATGTCCTCGATGGAGTCGATGGCCACGCCGACCTTGCCCACCTCGCCGTGCGCGATCGGGTCGTCGGAGTCGTACCCCATCTGGGTGGGCAGGTCGAAGGCGACCGACAGGCCCATCGTCCCGGCCCGCAACAACTGGTGGTAACGCGCGTTGGACTCGGTGGCGGTACCGAAGCCGGCGTACTGACGCATGGTCCACGGGCGGGAGGTGTACATGGTGGGGTAGACCCCACGGGTGTACGGGAACTCGCCCGGCCCGCCGAGGCGGGAGTCCAGGTCGCCGGGAAGGTCGTCGGCCGTGTAGACGCCCTTGATCGGGAAACCGGACTCGCTTGACCGCCGTTCGCTCATCACCGGATGGTAGGACGGGTGGAACGGGTGGCGGGTGAGGGATACCGCACACCGCGTCGCCTGGCCGCGACAAGGCACGACAAGAGGTGAGTGGCTGCACACGTACCGTCGAGTACTGGAAACGTCCGCCGCGCCGGCTTTCGCATCGGGCGTCTGAACCAGCAAGATAGGGGGGTTGTGTCCCAGCCCTCTCGACTTCCCCCGGTGGCTTTTCTGTGACTCAGATCCCGACGTGGAGCGGCGGACCAGTCAGCACTCCCACCAACGGACGCGCGACACCCGGCACCGTCATCGGTGACCGGTACTCGCTGCGCTCGGCGGTGGGCAACGGTGGCATGGGTACGGTCTGGCGGGCCACGGACACCCTGCTGCGCCGTGACGTGGCGGTCAAGGAGGTCGTCCTCCCGCCCGGCCTGGCGCCGAGCGACCGCGACGCGATGTACGAACGCACCCTGCGCGAGGCCCGCGCCGCCGCCGCCATCGCCCATCCGGCGGTGGTCCAGGTGTACGACGTGGTCACCGAGGCCGGCCGCCCCTGGATCGTGATGGAGCTGCTGGACGCCCGCAGCCTCGCCGACATGGTGATCGAGGACGGGCCGATCGCCCAGCGCGTGGTTGCCAAGATCGGCATTGCGCTGCTCGGCGCGCTCGAGGTGGCGCACGCGATCGGCGTGCTGCACCGCGACGTCAAGCCCGCCAACGTGTTGATCTGCTCCGACGGCCGCTGCGTGCTTACCGACTTCGGTGTCGCCCGGATGCCCACCGACGTGCAGCTCACCACCCCGGGGATGGTGCTGGGCTCACCGCACTTCATCTCGCCAGAGCGGGCCATGGGGCAGGAGTTCGGCCCGCCCAGCGACCTGTTCTCCCTCGGGGTGACGCTCTACACGGCCGTGGAGGGCCGCCCGCCCTTCGACCGGGGCGACCCGATCGAGACCATGCACGCCGTGGTCGAGGATCCGCCCGCCCCGCCACAGCGCAGTGGTCCGCTGACCCGGGTGCTGATGGGTCTGCTGGAGAAGGACCCGGCCCGCCGGCTGGACGTGCACACCGCCCGCGCCATGCTGCGCGAGCTGCTGGCCGGCCCGCTGAGCAGCAGCGCCGCCGGGGTCAACTCGATGACCGACCAGTACTCCGTGATGCCGGTGCCGCTGCCCGCACCGATCAGCGCGCCGGCCGCGCCGGCGAAGCCGGTCCCGTCCGGGCAGATCGGCGGCCGGGCGATGCTTGGCCCCGGCGAGTCGCTGACCGACCGGCTGGCCGCGCTGCGCCGGGGCGAGCGCCCCGGCCAGGCTGCTGCGGCCGGCGCCGCCGCGATGGAGGACACCAGCGCCGACGCCCTGGCCCGTCCCGGGCAGCGGGGTGCCGCGATGTCCCCGCCCGCCGGCCGCACCTACGGTGGCGCCGAGGCGACCCAGCGGGTCGGTGGGGACACGACCCAGCGGGTCGGGCCGGAGATCTTCGGTTACGGCGGGCAGCCCGACGCGACCCAGCGGATCGGCGGCTACGGCGCCGGGCCGGACGCCACCCAGCAGCTCGGCGGCTACGGCGCCCAGCCCGAGGCGACCCAGCGGGTCGGCGGCTACGGCGGTGCCCAGCCCGACGCGACGCAGCAGGTCGGCGCCTACGGTGCCGCGCAGTGGCCGGCCGCGCCGAACCAGCCGTACGGCACGCCGGCAGCCGCTCCGGGCGGCGGCAGCAGCCCGGTCGACCGGGCGAAGGCCGCCGGCACCCGGGTGGTCGACACCGTGAAGGGCTGGCCACGCAAGATGCAGCTGGCGGCGGCCGGTGGCCTCGCGGTGCTGCTGCTGATCGGCATCGTGGCCTTCTCCAGCGGCGGCGACGAGACGCCCACCACCCCGGTCGCGGAGCCGTCCAGCTCCGCGGACGAGGGCCCCGGCCTCGAGATGCAGGAGCACTCGGCACGCGGGGTGCAGGTGCTGGTGCCCAAGGGCTGGAAACGGGCCGCGCCGGCCGGTGGGGTCTACATCGACTACACCGACCCGGAGGACAGCGGTCGTCGGGTACGCATCCTCAACGAGAAGTGGAGCGGCACCTCGGCCCGTTGGGCAGAGGTCGCCGAGAACGGGCTGAAGACCCGCTCGGCCTCCTGCGCCAAGCCGTACACCCAGGTCGCCATGGCCGAGAAAGAGCTGGCCGGTAAGCCCTCGGCCGAGTTCGAGTACACCTGCGGCGAGGGCGACGAGATGCGGCACGGCATCTGGCACGGGGTCGCCCACGACGGCCGGCTCTACTCGTTCTACCTCACCTCGACCGACGCCCGCTTCGAGGAGAGCAAGCCGATCTACGCGGAGATGCTCAAGTCGTTCCAGCTCACGGCGGCCGGCTGAGCCAGGGCACACGCCCGTGGAGATCCGCGCCGTGCTATCAAGAGGCCATGGCGGCGGAGACCACTGACCTCGACACCATCCGCGAGCGGGCCGAACGCTGGCTCGCCGACGACCCGGACCCGGCCGGTCGGGCGGAGCTGCGGGCGGTGCTCGACCAGCTGCCGGGCAGCGCGCCGGAGCTGGCCGACCGGTTCGCCGGGCCGCTGACCTTCGGCACGGCCGGCCTGCGCGGGCCGCTGCGCGCCGGCCCCAACGGGATGAACCTCGCGGTGGTCACCCAGGCCGCCGCCGGGCTGGTCGCCTGGCTCGCCGCCCAGGGCGGCACCGGCCCGCTGGTGATCGGGTACGACGCCCGGCGCGGCTCCCGCGAGTTCGCCGAACGCACCGCCCAGGTGGCCACCGGGGCGGGCCGCCCCGCGCTGCTGCTCCCCCGCCCCCTGCCCACCCCGGTGCTCGCGTACGCGGTGCGTCACCTGTCGGCGGTGGCCGGGGTGATGGTGACCGCCAGCCACAACCCACCGCAGGACAACGGCTACAAGGTGTACCTCGGTGCCGAGTTGGGTGGGGAGCTGGGCGCCGGGGCGCAGATCGTGCCGCCGGCCGACGCCGGCATCGAGGCCGCCATCCGCGCGGTCGGCCCGCTGGCTCAGGTGCCGCTCGGCCCCGCCGGGCAGGTGCTCGGCGACGACCTGGTCGCCGCGTACGTGGCGCGGGCGGTCGGTGTCGTCTCCCCGGGCGGTCCCCGGGAGCTGACCGTGGCGTACACCCCGCTGCACGGTGTCGGTGCGGCGGTGCTCACCGCCGCGTTCGCCGCCGCCGGTTTTCCGACGCCCGGCGTGGTGCCCGACCAGGCCGAGCCCGACCCTGACTTCCCCACCGTCAGCTTCCCGAACCCGGAGGAGCCGGGCGCGGTGGACCGGTTGGTCGCGCTCGCCGAGCGCACCGACGCCGACCTGGCCATCGCCAACGACCCCGACGCCGACCGCTGCGCCGTCGCGGTCCGCGACGCTGCCGGCAAGTCCGACGGTTCGGGTTGGCGGATGCTGCGCGGGGACGAGGTGGGTGTGCTGCTCGCCGATCACCTGATGCGACGCGGGGTCACCGGCCGGTACGCCACCACAATCGTCTCGTCGTCGCTGCTGCGGACGATGTGCGCCGCGCGCGGGCTGCCGTACGGGGAGACGCTCACCGGATTCAAGTGGATCGTCCGGGCCGGTGACGGCAGTGAACCACTGGTCTTCGGTTACGAGGAGGCGCTCGGCTACTGCGTCGCCCCGGAGCACGTACGCGACAAGGACGGCATCACCGCCGCGCTGACGGTGGCCGAGCTGGCCGCCGGCCTCAAGGCGCAGGGGCGCACGCTCGTCGACCGCCTCGACGAGTTGGCCGCCGAGTTCGGCGTGCACCAGACCGACCAGCTCTCGGTACGCGTCGACGACCTGCGCCTGATCGCCGACGCGATGGCCCGGATCCGCGCCGCCACCCCGACCACCCTGCTCGGTCAGCCGGTCACCGAGACGCAGGACCTGCTTCCCGACGCCGACGTGGTGATCCTGCGTACCGCAGCGGCCCGGGTGGTGATCCGCCCCTCCGGCACCGAACCAAAGCTCAAGGCGTACCTGGAAGTGGTGGAACCCCCCACCAACGGCGACATAGCCGCGGCCCGTACCCGCGCGACCGCCGCCATCACCACCCTCCGCACCGAAATCGCCCACGCCCTCGGCATCCCACCCGGTTGATCATGAGGTTAGCGGCGAAGTTGATCCAGGAGTGCCGCCAGACCTCATGATCAACGCGATTCGGGCGGGCGGCGGGGGCCGAGGGCGTGCTCGACGGCGCGGCCGAGGGCAGCCACCACCAGGGCCACCGACGGGCGGATCACGCTGTCCTCCAGGTTGACCTCGCCGGAGAAGCCGGCGCCGCTGGCGATCTCCTCCAGCCGGCGTCGGGCGGCGTCGGCGTCCTCGCCGGTGACCCCGAGTGCGGACTCCATCCGCAGCACGGCGACCAGGGTCGCGAGTGCGGCGGTCCGCTCGTCCGGCGCGGCGCCGGTGAGCACCACGGCGAGCCGCTGCCGGGTCTCCTCCTCCACCGACGGGTCCACCACCGGGTAGCGGTGGACGTGGATGAAGCCCAACTCGGTCTCGTCGACGTCCCGGACGACGCCCTGCTCGCAGAGGTCGCCGAGGATCCGGTCGCGCAGGCCGTGCCGGAGCCGCTGCACCCAGGAGGAGGGGCTGTGCGGCGTGTCGGCCACGATCTTGGCCAGCACCGCGTCGGTGACCGGTTCGCCGGTCGGCGTCGGGTCCACCGCGGTCAAGGCGCCGTCGGTGTACGCGATCCGCCCGGCCAGGGCCAGTTCGATGAGAACGGCGGCGGCCATGCCCAGGTCGAGGCTGATCCGCGGCAGGGTCGCCTTACCCGTTTCGTCGTCGTAGGCGAGCAGGAGCAGTTCCTCGGCGAGTGGCACACCAGTCATGGCCCGAGACGCTAGCCGCTGAACGCCACCGCCCGCAGCACAAACCGCCGCCGGGGTCAGCGGCCGTCGTCCTGCTCAGAAGCGGGGCATGCCGCCGAACTGCCGGTCACCGGCGTCGCCGAGGCCCGGCACGATGAACATGCTGTCGTTGAGGCCGTCGTCGATGGCGGCGGTGACCAGGCGCAGCGGCAGTCCGGAGCGCTCCAACCGCTGGATGCCGGCCGGCGCGGCGAGCACACAGAGCACGGTGATGTCGGTGCAGCCCCGCTCGGCCAGCAGTCGACAGCAGTGCTCCAGGGAGCCGCCGGTGGCCAGCATCGGGTCGAGGACCAGCACGGGCAGGCCGGCGAGGTCCCGGGGCAGCGACTCCATGTAGGCGCGCGGCTCGAAGGTCTCCTCGTCGCGGGCCAGGCCGACGAAGCCCATCGAGGACTCGGGCAGCAGCCCCAGCGCGGCGTCGGCCATGCCGAGACCCGCCCGCAGCACCGGCACCAGCAGCGGCGGGTTGGCCAGCCGGGTGCCCTGGGTGGCGGTCACCGGCGTCTGCACCGGGTACGTCTCCACCGGGAAGGAGCGGGCGGCCTCGTACACCAGCATTGTGGTGAGTTCGTGCAGCGCCGCCCGGAATGTCGAGGAATCGGTGCGCTCGTCCCGCATGGCGGTCAGCCGGGACTGGGCGAGCGGGTGGTCAATGACGAGTACGTCCACGATCGCTCAACCTACCCGCCCGGAATGTCGGCGCGCGGGCCCCGGCCGCGACCAGCGACTTCGCTCACCCGTGCGCGCTCGTCGACCGCGGTGACCAAGATCACTCGGTGTCAACCTGCGTAGACTTCGAGACATGACGGCGACAGCGACGTCGGCCCGCTCGGACCTCTCCGAGTTGGGACGATCCGAGACCGCTCTGCGGACCTTTCTGCACGGCCTACCGGGCGTGGACCAGGTCGGCGCGGAGCAGCGGGCAGCCCAACTCGGCACCCGATCCATCAAGACCACCGCCAAGGCCGAGGCGATCGACCTCGCCATCCGGATGGTCGACCTGACCACGCTGGAGGGCGCGGACACCCCGGGCAAGGTACGGGCGCTCGCCGCGAAGGCGCTGCGGCCCGATCCGGCCGACCCGTCCTGCCCGCACGTCGGCGCGGTCTGCGTCTACCCCTCGATGGTCCCGTACGTGGCCGAGGTGCTGCGCGGATCCGGGGTGCACCTGGCCAGCGTGGCCACGTCCTTCCCGTCGGGTCAGGCGCCGCTGGAGATCAAGCTCGCCGACACCCGCGCCGCCGTCGAGGCGGGCGCCGACGAGATCGACATGGTGATCAACCGGGGCGCCTTCCTGGCCGGCCGCTACGCCGAGGTGTACGACGAGATCGTCGCCACCAAGGAAGCCTGCGGCAGTGCTGATGCCGGTCGCCAAGGGCGACCGCGAGCCCACCTCAAGGTGATCCTGGAGACCGGCGAGCTGGCCACCTACGACAACGTGCGCCGCGCCTCCTGGCTGGCGATGCTCGCGGGCGCCGACTTCATCAAGACCTCCACCGGCAAGGTTCCCGTCGCCGCCACCCTGCCGGTGACCCTGGTGATGCTGGAGGCGGTACGCGACTTCCGGGCCGCCACCGGGCGGCAGGTAGGCGTGAAGCCGGCCGGCGGCATCAAGACCACCAAGGACGCGATCAAGTACCTGGTCATGGTCAACGAGACCGTCGGCCCGGACTGGCTGCACCCGGACTGGTTCCGCTTCGGCGCGTCCAGCCTCCTCAACGACCTGCTGATGCAGCGCACCAAGCTGACGACCGGCGTGTACGCCGGCCCCGACTACTTCACCCTGGACTGACCGCGATGTTCGAATACGCACCCGCCCCCGAGTCACGCTCGGTGGTAGACCTCAAGCCCTCGTACGGGCTCTTCATCGACGGTAAGTTCGTCGACCCGGCCGACGGCGGCAGCTTCAAGTCGATCAACCCGGCCTCCGAGGAGGTGCTGGCCGAGATCGCCGAGGGCGGCGCACAGGACGTGGACCGGGCGGTCCGGGCGGCCCGCAAGGCGTACGACAAGGTCTGGGGTCCGATGCCGGGCCGGGACCGGGCCAAGTACCTGTTCCGGATCGCCCGCATCATCCAGGAACGCTCGCGTGAGCTGGCCGTGCTGGAGTCACTTGACAACGGCAAGCCGATCAAGGAGTCCCGCGACGTCGACCTCCCGCTGGTCGCCGCCCACTTCTTCTACTACGCCGGCTGGGCCGACAAGCTGGAGTACGCCGGGTTCGGCCGGAGGCCGACGAGCCAGCACAGCGGTGCGTATCCTCAGCCGCTCGGCGTGGCGGCGCAGGTCATCCCGTGGAACTTCCCGCTGCTGATGCTGGCCTGGAAGATCGCCCCCGCCCTCGCGGCGGGCAACACCGTGGTGTTGAAGCCGGCCGAAACCACCCCGCTGACCGCGTTGCTGTTCGCCGAGATCTGCCAGCAGGCCGACCTGCCGGCCGGTGTGGTCAACATCGTCACCGGCGCCGGCGAGACCGGCCGGGCGCTGGTCGAGCACGCCGACGTGGACAAGGTCGCCTTCACCGGCTCCACCGACGTCGGCCGGGCCATCGCCCGCGCGGTCGCCGGCAGCCGCAAGAAGCTCACCCTGGAACTCGGCGGCAAGGCCGCCAACATCGTCTTCGACGACGCCCCGGTCGACCAGGCGGTCGAGGGCATCGTCAACGGCATCTTCTTCAACCAGGGGCACGTCTGCTGCGCCGGCTCCCGGCTGCTGGTTCAGGAATCCGTCGCCGAGCAGGTGCTGGAGTCACTCAAGCGGCGGATGGCCCAACTGCGCCTCGGTGACCCGCTGGACAAGAACACCGACATCGGTGCCATCAACTCCGCCGCCCAGCTCTCCCGCATCCGGGAGCTGACCGAAGCCGGCGCCGCCGAGGGCGCGCAGCAGTGGTCGCCACCCTGCGAGCTGCCCGAGCGGGGCTTCTGGTTCGCGCCGACCATCTTCACCGGGGTCACCCAGGCACACCGGATCGCCCGCGAGGAGATCTTCGGCCCGGTGCTGTCCGTACTCACCTTCCGCACCCCGGCCGAGGCCGTGGAGAAGGCAAACAACACGCCGTACGGGTTGTCGGCCGGGATCTGGACCGAGAAGGGTTCCCGGATCCTGTGGACGGCCGACCGGCTGCGCGCCGGCGTGGTGTGGGCCAACACGTTCAACAAGTTCGACCCGACCTCGCCGTTCGGCGGCTACAAGGAGTCGGGCTACGGTCGCGAGGGCGGCCGGCACGGGCTGGAGGCGTACCTCAATGTCTGAGCGGGTCGCGGTACGCAAGACGTACAAGCTCTTCATCGGCGGGAAGTTCCCGCGTAGCGAGTCGGGACGGTCGTATCTCGTGCAGGACTCCAACGTGTCGCTGGCCTCCCGCAAGGACGCGCGGGACGCCGTGGTGGCCGCCCGCGCCGCCGGAAAGGGGTGGGCCGGGGCGACCGCGTACAACCGGGGTCAGATCCTCTACCGGGTCGCCGAGATGCTGGAGGGCCGACGCGAGCAGTTCGTCGCGCTCGGCGTGCCCGCCGACGAGGTGGACGCGGCGACCGACCGCTGGGTCTGGTACGCCGGCTGGTCCGACAAGCTTCCGCAGGTGTACGGGGGCGCGAACCCGGTCGCCGGGCCGTACTTCAACCTGTCGGCGCCCGAGCCGACGGGTGTGGTGGCGGTGGTCGCCCCCGAGACACCGGCCCTGCTCGGGCTGGTCAGCGTGATCGCCCCGGCGATCGTCACCGGCAACACGGTGGTGGTGGCCGCCTCACCGACGGCGCCACTGGCCGCGGTGACCCTTGCCGAGGTGCTGGCCACCTCCGACCTGCCGGGCGGCGTGGTCAACATCCTCACCGGCCGGCTGTCGGAGACCGTACCCACGCTGGCCGCGCACATGGACGTCAACGCCATCGACCTGACCGGCGTGACCGACCCGGAGCTGGCCGCCGACCTGGAGGTCAAGGCCGCGGAGAACCTCAAGCGGGTGCTGCGGCCGGTAGCGGCAGGTCACGACTGGTCGGCGGATCCCGGGCTCGGCCGGATGACGGCCCTGCTGGAAACGAAGACCGTCTGGCACCCCAAGGGGGTCTGACTCTCCCTGCTCTCGGGATTTCCGGGGAGCCTTGGCTTGAGTGGGTTCCGGGGAGCCTTCGCTTGAGTGGGTTCCGGGGAGCCCCGCTTGGGTGGGGTTTCCTTCCGGGGGGCCTCCGCTCCTGGGGTTTCCGGGGAGCCCCACCCGCTCCGGGCGGTCAGGCTTGATCCCTGCGCGGGCGGGGCTCCCCGGAAACCCGGACCTGGGCGCGGCAGTCCGTGGGTCACGGCTTACGGGGGGCTGCCCAGCGTCGGTTGCCCGGCCTGCCGTCTCCCGCTCGGTCGTCTCCCCCCGCTCCGTCGTCTCCCCGGCCTGCCGGCTCCCCTCTCGCCCCTTCCCCTTCCGCCCTCTGTCGCCTGTCGCCCTGGGTGCTCGCTCAAGATCCGGACAACTTCTCGGAAACTGCTGGGTCGAGTGGTGACGAAGCCGCACTATCCCCGAAGTTGTCGCGGCGGAGGTGGGGGTGGGTGCGGGGGTGGGTGGGGTGGGCGGGGTGCGGGGTGGGGTGGGACGTCCGGGGTGGGGGTGGGTCTACTACGGGGGGTAGGATTGCGGGGTGACTCGGCTGGGGGATCTTGAGCGTGCGGTGATGGACGTGCTGTGGGACACGGTTCCCGCCACGTCCGATGGGGTCACCGTGCGCGAGGTGGCCGAGGCCCTGGACGGACGCGAGTTGGCGTACACCACGGTGATGACCGTGCTGGACCGGCTGGCCGGCAAGGGCATGGTGCAGCGCGAGCGGGAAGGGCGGGCGTGGCGTTACCGCGCCGCGGCCAGCCGTGAGGCGTACATCGCCCAGCTCATGCTCGATGCGCTCGATTTGGGCGGCAGCCGGGACGCGGCGCTGGTCCGATTCGCCCGCTCGGTGACCGGCACCGAGGCCGACGTGCTGCGCGCCGCGCTCTCGGCGCAGGCCGGGTTGGCATCCGACACACCTGGGCAGGCGGCGGAGAGCCCGGACCGTGGGCTGACCGACCGGGTCGAGTCGTCAGCAGACCGGGCGTCGCGCGCCGGCCTGGCCGACGAGGCCGCGGAGCGGTAGGGCGAGGCCGTGGCGCACACCCTGCACTTCGCCGCCTCGATGGTGGCGTGCTGGCTGCTCGCCCAGGTGCTGGCCCGCTCCACCTGGACGTGGCGCAGCCCTCGGGTGGCGATCCTGTGCTGGCAGGCGATCGGTCTGGGGGTCGGTCTTTCCGCGATGGGGCTGCCGATCGCGCTGGGTCTCGCCCCGTACCAGCGGGGCACCGGCAGTGCACTGCTGGCGCTCGCTGACGACCTTTGGCACGGCACCCTGCCGGCCGGTCTCGGTGCCGTGCACCTGGGGCTGGTCGGCGTCGGTCTCGGCATCGGGGCGGTGCTGCTGACCACCACGGTACGCAGCATCCACGGCGCGGTACGCGCTCAGCGTCGGCACCGGGATCTGCTCACCCTGGTCGCCCGACGGGATCCGACCGTGCCGGGCGCGCTGGTGCTCGACCATCCGGGTGCGGCGGCGTACTGCCTTCCGGGGGTGAAGCCCCGGGTGGTGGTCAGCGCCGGCACCCTCAGCCTGCTCGACCGGGCCGAGTTGGCGGCGGTGCTGACCCACGAGCGGGCGCACGCGCAGGAGCGGCACGATCTGGTGCTGCTGCCGTTCACCGCGCTCTGTCGGGCGCTGCCCTGGTTCCGCTGGGTCCGGGAGGCACACGAGCGGGTTTCGCTGCTGGTCGAGATGCGCGCCGACGACAAGGCCCGTGAGCTGCACGCCGAGGCCCCGCTGGCCGGTGCGCTGCGCCGGTTCGCCGCCGCCGGGAATCGGATCACGCCGGCCGGCGCGCTCGGCATGGGCGACCGGGATCTGGACGTACGGGTGCAGCGGCTGCTGGTCACCGCACGCCCGCCTCGGCTGCTCGGTGCCATTGCGCTGTCCGTGACCACGACCGTGGCCGCCCTGCCCGTCTCACTCTTCCTCAGCTGACGGACCCTGAACTAACCCTGATGATGTCGGCCCGACTCGCACTGCGGACCTATATGTAGCGTCGCTACGTGTAGTCTCCCTATCCGCAACGACCCCGCCCCGGGAGAGCCGACATGGACACCCTGCTCCTCGCCCGCCTACAGTTCGCCACGACCGCCTCGATCCACTTCCTCTTCGTGGCTGTCACGCTCGGGCTGGTCACCCTGCTGGTCGGGATGCAGACCGCCTGGGTGCTGACCGGCAACCATCGCTGGGAGCGACTGACCCGATTCTGGGGCCAGCTCTACGTGATCAACTACGTGCTCGGCATCGCCACCGGCATCGTGATGGAGTTCCAGTTCGGGCTGAACTGGAGCGGGCTGTCGCGCTACGCCGGCAACGTCTTCGGCGCGCCGCTGGCGATCGAGACCCTGGTCGCCTTCTTCCTGGAGTCGACCTTCCTCGGCATGTGGATCTTCGGCTGGCACCGGCTACGTCGCGGCGCGCACCTCGCACTGCTCTACGGGGTCGCAATCACCGCGTACGCCTCGGCCTTCTGGATCATGGTGGCCAACTCCTGGTTGCAGAACCCGGTCGGCTACGAGGTACGCGACGGTGTCGCCCACCTGACCGACTTCGCGGCGCTGCTGACCAATCCGGCCCTGTGGATGGCGCTCGGGCACGTGGTGTCGGCGGCGCTGCTCACCGGTGGCCTGCTGATGGCGGCGGTCAGCGCCTGGCACCTCAATCGGCGTACCACCGACCATGCGCTGTTCCGCACCTCGCTGCGGATCGGCCTGGTCACCGCCGCGCTGGCGATCACCCTCGTGCAGGGGTTCGGCTTCGCCCAGTTCGGGCCGGTGGGCGGCGTTCAACCCACCAAGTTCGGGGGCAACCCCGAAGCCGACGCGCTGATCGCCGACTGGACCGCCAGATTCGGCCCCGGCGACTACCTGCCTCCCACGCTGTCCAACGTCGGGCTCGGCTTCATGATCCTCATCGGTTTCGCCCTCGGCCTGCTCTGGCTGCTCGTCCCGCTGCTCTGGCGGGACTGGATCATCCGCCTCCGGTTCCCGCTCTGGCTGATCATGCTCACCCTGCCCCTGCCGTTCGTGGCGCTGATCCTCGGCTGGATCGCCCGCGAGGTCGGCCGCCACCCCTGGGTGGCGTACGGGCTGTTGCCGGTGGACCAGGCGGTCTCGCCGATCAGTCCGTGGTTGATGGCGACCTCGCTGATCGGCTTCACCCTGCTGCTCGGCACGCTCGCCGTCACCAACTGGACGCTGCTCGCCCGGCACGCCGCCCGGGGTGCCGCCGACCCCGCTCTCGGCCGCCCGCCGGCCCAACCGCCGGCCGACGACCCCCGCCCCGAACCCGCGTTCGCCTGAGGAGCCGGAGATGGAACTCGCCTGGTACGCCCTGCTCGGCCTCTTCTTCGCCGGCTATCTGGTGCTCGGCGGCTACGACTACGGCGTCGGTCTGCTGCTCGCCCGCGGGGCCGACGCGCCACGCCGACGTGCCGCCCTCAACGCGATCGGACCCTTCTTCCTCGGCAACGAGGTGTGGCTGGTCGCCGCCGTCGGCATCCTGTTCGGCGCGTTCCCCGTACTGGAGGGCGAACTGCTCGCCGGCAGCTACCCAGCGGTGGCCGCCGCGCTCGCCGGGGTGATCCTGGTGACCGCCGGGGTGCAGCTGCGCAGCCGGCCGGGCGGCAGATCGGCCCGAACCGCGTGGGAGCGGGTGATCGTGGTCGGCAGCCTGCTCGCCGCGCTCGGTTGGGGCGTGGTGCTCGCCGGACTGCTCCAGGGGGTACCGCTGCGGGCCGACGGACACGTGGCCGGGGTGACGCACCTGTTCACCCCGTTCGCCGCCGCCACCGGGCTGGCCGTGCTGGCACTGGTCGTGGCGCACGGTGCGACCTTCCTCACCCTCCGGCTACCCACCGTAGAAAGCGACCGGCTCCGTCCGCTGGCGCACCGGCTGCTCCTCACCGCGACCGTCGCGGTCGGCGCAGCCGCCGTCGTCGCGCTGTTCTCCGACCGGGTACGCACCGCCGCACAGCGCCCCGCGGCCGGCGTACTGCTGGCGATGTTGCTGGTGGCGGCCCTGCTCGCGGCGCGGGTGGCGCTCGGGCGGCGACGGCCCGGCGTGGCCTTCGCCGCCACCGCGACGGCGCTCGCGCTGCCGGTGCTGCTGGTCGGGGTGACGCTCTGGCCGTACGTGCTGGTGTCGACCGTGGAACCGAGCGCGTCACTGACAGTGACCGACGCCGCCGCCAGTGGTCCAACCCTGCGGCTGCTGGGCTGGCTGGCGGTGCCGCTGCTGCCGGCCCTACTAGGCTTCCAGGCGATGTGCTTGTGGATTTTTCGAGGACGAACTGACGGCAGGGCACCGGTGTACTGGTGAACCGCCGCCCCTTCGACCCGCGGCTGCTGCGCCGGGTTCCTGCTGCCCGACGCGACCTCGCCCTGCTCGCGCTGCTCGGCGTACTCGCCGCCGGGCTGGTCGTGGCGCAGGCGACCGCCCTGGCCGTGCTGCTGGCCACGGCCTTCACCGGGCAACTGGACCGCGCCGCGCTGGTCGGGCTGCTGGCCACGGTCGCGGCCCGCTCGCTGGTGGTCTGGGCGCAGGGCGCGGTGTCCGCGCGGGTGGCCGCCACGGTCAAGGCGGCGCTGCGAGCCGACCTGCTGGGTGCCGTCGCCCAACATGGACCCGGCTGGGTGGCCGGACAGCGAGCCGGCCAACTGGCCACGCTCGCCGGTCGAGGTCTGGACGCACTCGACGCCTACTTCACCGGCTACCTGCCACAACTCGTGCTGAGCGTGACAGTGCCGGTCGCGGTGCTGGGCCGAGTCCTCTTCGCCGACTGGAGTTCGGCGTTGATCATCGCGCTGACGCTGCCGCTCATTCCGATCTTCGGGGCGCTGCTCGGCTGGCAGGCCCAGGCCGCCACCGAGCGCCAGTGGCGACGGCTTTCCCTGCTCGGCGGGCACTTCCTGGACATGGTGGCCGGGCTACCCACACTGCGCGCGTTCGGTCGGGCCCGAGCGCAGACCGACGCGGTACGACGGATGGCCGACGGGCACCGGATCGCCACCATGAAGACGCTGCGGATCGCCTTCCTCTCCGCGCTGGTGCTCGAACTCGTCGCCACCCTGTCGGTGGCGCTGGTCGCCGTACCGGTCGGCATCCGGCTGCTCGGCGGCGGGCTGGCCCTCCAGACCGCGCTGCTGGTGCTGCTGCTGACCCCGGAGGCGTACCTGCCGCTGCGGGCGGCCGGTAGCCGCTTCCACGCCAGCATGGAAGGGCTCACCGCGCTGGACGAGGCGCTCACGCTCTCCGGCTCGGCGCCGCCGGCACCGGCGGGTCGAGCGAGCGCGCAACCGGACGGGCCCGCCGAGATCCGCTTCGAATCGGTGACGGTGGCGTACGAGCGCACCACTGCGCTGCGCGACGTGACGCTGACCATCCGACCCGGCGAGCGCATCGCGATCATCGGGCCGAGCGGCGCCGGCAAGAGCACCCTGCTCAACCTGCTGCTCGGCTTCGTGCGCCCGACCGACGGCCGGGTCACCGTCGGCGGGATCGACCTGACCGAGATCGACCTCGACAGCTGGCGGCGACAGGTGGCGTGGGTGCCGCAAAGGGCCCACCTGTTCGCGGCGTCGCTGGCCGACAACATCCGGCTCGGCACCACCGATGCCACGCCCGCCGCCCTCTCCGCCGCGGTCCATGCCGCCGCGCTGGACGAGGTGGTCGCCACCCTGCCCGACGGGCTGGACACCCTGCTCGGCGAGCGGGGGTACGGCCTCTCCAGCGGCCAGCGGCAACGGGTGGCGCTGGCCCGGGCCTTCCTGCGGGACGCGCCGGTGGTGCTGCTCGACGAGCCCACCGCGCGCCTCGACGCCGCAGCCGAGGCGGTGGTGCTGTCGGCCACCCGCAGTCTGGTCGCCAGCCGTACCGCCCTTCTGGTGGCCCACCGGCCAGCGCTGCTCACCGACGTCGACCGCATCCTGCGGGTCGAGGACGGGCGGGTCACCGAACTGACTCCGGTACCGGCCGGTGAGCGCCCATGAGCGAGCGGATCGTTTGGCGCCGCGCGATGAACGAGCGGATCGTGCTGCGGCTGGCCCGGCCGTACCTGAGACGCCTGATCGGTGCCGGGCTGCTCGCCGCGGCCACCGAGTTCGCCGGGCTGGCCCTGATGGCGACCGCGACCTGGCTGCTGATGACCGCCGCCGGTCAGCCGCCGCTGGATCGGCTCACCGTGGCGATCGTGGCGGTACGGGCGCTGGCGGTGAGCCGGGGCGTGCTGCGTTACACCGAACGCCTGGCCGGGCACGACGCGGTGCTGCGTCTGATCACCGACGTACGGGCCCGGGTCTTCGCCACCCTGGCGACGCGGCGCGGCGACCCGCCCCGCAGTGGGGACGCGCTGAGCCGACTGGTTTCCGACGTGGACGCGGTACAGGACCTGCTGCTGCGGGTGCTCGTGCCGGCTGCGGCGGCCGGGCTGGTGAGCGTACTGGCCGTCGGGCTGACCGCACTGGTTTCATTGCCGGCCGCGCTCGCGCTCGCCGTCGGGCTGCTGGTGGCCGCCGTTGCCCTGCCGGCGTTGGCGACCGCGCTGACCCGACGGGCCGGCGCGGAGGTGGCGCCCCTGCGCGGAGCGCTCGCCACCGACGCGGTCGATCTCACCCACGGCGCCGCCGACCTGGCCGCCTTCGGGGCGACCTCGGACGCGCTGGCGGCCGCCGGGCGGCGGGCCCGCCGACTGGCGCGGCTGGAGCGGCGACTCGCGGCGCTCGGCTTCGCCGTCGACGCGGCCGGGGTGCTGGTGGCCGGTCTGACCGCCGGGGCGGTGGTGTACGTGGCCCTCGGCGCCGATGTGGACGGGGTGCTGGTCGGCGTCCTGGCCGTCGGCACCCTGGCCGCCGTGGAGATCGCCCTCGCGCTGGTCGGCGCGGCCCGTCAATGGACCGGACTGCGGTCCGGCCTGGCCCGGGTCGCCCATCTCCTGGCACCCGGCGACGCCAGCTCCGAGACCCCCCGGGACTCCGTCAGCGCTCCTGCGGTCGCCCCGGCACCGTCGGTCCGGTTCGAAGCGGTGACGGTTCGATACCGGGTCGGTGCTGCCGCCGCGCTCGACGGCGTCGACCTGGAGCTGCCACCCGGACGTCGGGTCGCGGTCGTCGGTCCGAGTGGCGCGGGCAAGAGCACCCTGGCCGCCGTGCTGACCGGCGCGGTTTCCCCCACCGCCGGCCGGGTCACCCTGAACGGGCGGGACGTGTCTGCGTACCCGTCCCAGGAGTTGCCCTACCTGGTCGGGGGTTTGCTCGCCGAGGCGTACGTCTTCCACGCCACCGTCCGGGACAACATGCTGCTCGGTAGTCCGAATGCGGACGAGGACGCGCTGCTCACCGCCGCCACCGCCGCCGGGCTGGCGGACTGGGTCCGGGCCCAGCCGGACGGCTGGGACACGGTCGTCGGCGAGGAGGGCGGACAGCTCTCCGGTGGTCAACGGCAGCGTCTCGCGCTGGCCCGCGCCCTGCTCGCCGCGCCGGGCGTCCTGGTGCTCGACGAACCCACGGAGGGCCTCGACCCGACCGCCGCCGACCAGGTGCTGGCCAGCGCGCTGGCCGCCACCGTCGGGCACTCGGTGCTGCTGATCACCCACCGGCTCAGCGGCCTCGCCGAACTCGACGAGATCGTGGTGCTGGACGCCGGCCGGGTCGTGCAGCGGGGCCGACACGCGGCGCTCGTGGCGACGCCCGGCTGGTATCGGGAGCAGTGGGTGTTGCAGCAGGCCGCCGAGCACGGCTACCTCGCGTTGTCGGGCTGATCCGTCGGGGCCGCCTCCGGGATGTCCCCGAGGCCGGGACACCAGCGACATGGCAGGGTTGGGCCATGCCGGTCGGGGATGACGTGTTGGTCGAGGAGCACCTGCGGCAGCTCGCCGGTCGGCTCCGTGGGCCACGCCGGCTGCGGGCCGATCTGATCACCGAGGCGCGGCACGGGCTGCTCGACGCCGCCGAGGCGTACCGGGACAGCGGCCTACCGGCCGGTGAGGCGTCGCGCCAGGCGGTCGCCGATTTCGGTACGCCGGATCAGCTCGCCCCGGCCTACCAGGCCGAACTCGCGGTGGCCGCGCTGCGCGGGTTGTCTCTGCGAGTGGTCGCCATCGCCGCGATCGGCTCGATCGCCGGTGACCTGACCTGGCACGGATCAAGCTGGAGCAACGGACCACGACCACCCTCCGGTTACCTGCTGTTGTCGCAGTCGGTGGAGTGGATCTGGGCGGGTGCCTTCCTGCTCGGTCTGGCCGGGCTCGTGCTGGTCGCGGCCACCGCCCGCTCGGCGCGTCCCGCCTTGACCGCGCTGGCGCGCAGCGCCGGTGTCGCGCTGACCGGGACCGCTCTGCTGGGCGCGGTGGCCGGAGCCGGGCTGTTCTCCTGGTCGATAGTGCTGTGGGATGCGGCCCTCACCTGGCCACCGATGATCATCGGAATGGCCGTCGGCGTCTCCGCCCACCTGTGGCTGGGCAGCGCCGCCCGTACCTGGCTGCTGGCCGCCCGCTGACGGTCAGCCCGCCGGGTTGGGTGTGGTGCCCGGGCCCAGAAAGCGGCCGACCGTCGAACTGAACTCACGCCACCCCGACCGCTGGTCGGCCAGCGCCCGCCGGCCGGTGTCGGTCAGCTCGTAGGTCCGCCGTTCCCGCCCGTTGACGGTGCTCCACGCGCTGACCACGTGTCCGGCCCGCTCCAGCCGTCGCAGCGCCGGGTAGACGGTGCCGGTAGGCAGGTCGAGTCGACCGTCACTGCGCGCCCGCAGGGCCTCGATGATCGCGTAGCCGTGCAGGGCCCCCCGCTCCAGCACGGCCAGGAGCAGGGCGTCGAGGTGTCCGTGCAGCGCCTGGGCGTTCATGCGTAGACACGCTACTTGTTATCCGCGTGGCGAGCCATCGGGGTGCGGCCAGCGGTTACCGAGCGCAGCCAACTAGGGTATGTGCCCAGAGTCACTCACCGGCATCAGCGCCGGGGGTGGTAGCCCGACGCACACGGAGGTCACCGTGGCACGCCAGTCGCCCCAACGGCCGGACGCCGACGAGCCCGAGCTCGATGACACGACCGGCACCAGCGAGCCGGACGTCGCCGAGCCGGCCGACGCCGCGCCCGACGTCGCCGCGGCGGAGACCGCGAACCGCGCACTCTGGGACGAGCTGCGGATCGATCCGGTGGAGATCGCCCTGCCGGCCGGCACCGGCTTCACCCTGCGCGCGTACCGGTCGGCCCGTGAGCTGACCCCGACCGACGTTGCCGAGCGCGACGCCGACGACCCTTTCCTCGCCCGTCGGCAGGTCAGCCCGACCGAGAGCGACGACGAGGAGGAGGGTGACGTCGTCATCCTCGACGAGGACGTCGCCCGCGAGTTCGCCGAGAGCGAGGACGAGGAGAAGCAGGCGCAGCGCGGCGACGCCGCCGAAGACGGGAAGGAAGACGCCGACGAGGTCACCGCCGACGAGGCCGGTGACGAGGAAGTGCCGGTCTTCCTGACCCACAAGGGTCGGCTGCTGCTGTTCAAGACGCCCGAGTCGCTTGTCAGTTTCGTCCGTTCCGGCGCACCCAACGATCTGTCTCAGCTGGACAGTTGGGATGAACTGTCCGAACGGGTGGAACCGGCCGACATCGCGCCGCTGGACGATGACGTCTACGAACTCGACCTCGTCGTGGAGAACCTCCGCGGCGGGCACGACACCTGGGACCCGACGCTGCTCATCGAGGCCGGCGAGGTAGCCCGCGACCTGGCGTACGCCCTGCGACTGCCGGCGGTGCTGGACATGCTCTCCACCGGCTCCAGTCTCGACGACCTGGACGAGGCGCTACGGGCATCGGTCGGCGGCGGCATCGGCGGCTTCATGGGACGGCGTAGGCTGAAGAAAATCGGGGCACAAACCGCAAGTCTGGGTTGGCGGACCATTGTCGGAAAGATCTCTGCGGTCGTGGACTGGCGCGACTGACCCACACCAGGGAGCATCAGTCTCTGGCAGAGAAAGCCCTGTGTCCCGGGAGGAGGACGACGCCGTGGCGCTCGTGCGCGTGTACTGCGGTCTGACCTCGGCGGACCCGGCCGACCGACCGGTCTCGACCGGATCGGCGCTGACGTCCGCTGTGGTCGACGACGCAGGCCGTCTGCTGCATGTCTGCGAGATCGGCGACGACCCGACGGGCTACGCCCGGCTGGTCACGCTGCTCGTGGAACGCTCGGGCGGGCCGAGCGGAGCGGCGATAGCCGCCGACAGCGACGACCACACCATCACCTCTCTGCTCAGCGCCGCCGGTCGCCCGCTGGCGATCGCCGACGACGACTCGGTCGACGACTTCGCCGAACGGTTCGCCGACGACGACTCGCTGGAGGAGATGCAATCGCCGCCGGCCGTCCGGCGCGCCGTCGGTCTCGCCCGGGCGTTGCAGGCCGGCGCACTGTCGGCGGTGACCCTGCCGGCTCCCCGTGAACTCGCCGGGTACAAGCAGGTCCTCGCCGCACACGCCGCGCTGGCCAGCGGTCGGCACTCCGCCGCGGTCGCGCTGCGCGAGGTGCTCCGCGAGCTCTACCCGGCCGCGTTGCGCGCCTACCCCGACCCGGCCGAGTCGATCCCGCTTGCCGTACTGGACGCGCTGCCCGAGCCGGGCATGCTTACCGACGCGGCCGGCCGGGGCCGCGACGCCGCGGTCACCGCGGACGCCGTCACCGCTCAACTCACCGCCGACGGGGCAGGCGACGCGGAGGCGATCGACGAGGCGGTCACCGCGCTACGCGTCGCCATTTCCGAGACCCCACGGCGGGCCACCGTCAACCGGGCCCTCACCTCAGCCGCCGCGGAGACCATCCGACAGGCGGTCGCCTCGGTCCGCGCCTGCGACGCCGGCTGCGAGGCGCTCGTCGGTGCGCTGCGCGCCCGTACCGCCGGACCAACGGCGGCGTCCGGCCGGCGAGCCGCCGCGCGACGCGGCGAACAGGTCGGCGAACTGTCGGCGAGCACTCCCGGCCCCCAGACCGGCCTGCGGTCGGTGCGCCCCGGCGGCCCCGAGCCGGCCGGTGGCCGTCGCAGTCGGCCGGAGCCGGTGCCGGGCAATGCCCAGCCGGCCGCTCCGCGTCCACTCGGCCCCCCGCCGGTGGCACCCCCGCCGATGACTCCCCCACCGGTCGCGCCCGCGCCGGTGACGCCGGCCGCTGTGGCCGGGCCGCCCGCCTCGCCGTCGCGGGCCGAGTCGCACCCGTCCCGGGTGGACGGCCCGACCAACCGGCCGATCTCCGCGCCGCCACCGCCGCCGCCCGGCATCACGCCGATCGCACCGACGCAGCGCGGCTCGATCCCGCCCGCCGAAGCGGGCGAGCCGTTCCGACCGACCCTCACCACGGCGGCGATCAACAACGCCCGCGCCGAGCGCCAGCGCACCGTCATCCCGCCCCGGCCGAAAACGAACGGCGAGCCACCGCCGCCGACCGGCGGATTCAGCGCCACCGACCTCAGTGTCCCGGTGCCCGCACCCCGCCCGGAGCAGGAGAAGACCGCTCCCCCGGGATCCCGCTCGAACTGGCCCCTGGTCAACAATCCGGAAAACCCGGCCGACACCTCACCCCGCAATCCGGTCGTCGGATCGTACGACGACCGTGGCCGGCGCGGTGCTCCCGAGCCTCCCACCGACCAGGGTGCAGAGCGCCGGGTCACCCCGCCGTGGCTCGCCGACGATCTGCCGCCGGAACCGCCCGTGCTGCGGCTGGTCGAGCCGCCGCCACTGGCCGACCGGGCGTTGCGCAACGGTACTCAGCCGTCACCGGAGACGCCGCCGCTACGGCTCGTCGACCGCAGCGGCACCGAACGCGGCAACCGGGGGGACGAGCGACTGGAGCTACCGGCCCGCCGTGCGGCGGAACCGCCGGTCGAGCACCGGCCGCCGCCGGTCTCCGACGAGGGCGACGGCGATCTGCTGATCTTCGCGCAGGCCCGTTCCGCCTGGTTCGTGGGGCACGGCGAAGAGGCCGACCTGGACTGGTCGACCACGGCCGACACCGGATGGCAGGCCGCCGAGCAGGCGGCCCGTCCCGCAGTGGGTGCCGAGACGAACGCGGGGCTGCCCAAGCGCGTACCGCAGGCCAACCTGGTGCCCGGTTCGCCGCTACGGGAGGAGCGCCCGCTGCGGATAGTGCGTGACGCCGCCAGCCTGGCCGAGAACACCACCGGATACTTCCGTGGCTGGCGTCGGGGGCAGGAGATCGGCGGGTTCGCGGTCGGCGGGCGTCCCGGGCGGGAATCGGCTGGCGGCTGGGACTTCAGCCGCGACACAGGTGACCGCGACGACGATCGGGAGTACGAGTACCGCTCCGCCGGCTACCGCTCCTGACCCGCGCCGCAGTGCTGCCGATTGACCTCTTCAAGGCCGTTCACCTGCGTGTTTCTGCCCACACCCGGATAATTTGACGCCGGGTCGGCAGGGCCGGGAGCATACCCGCGGAACATCCGGCGGCAGTTCGCCGGGCGGGAAGGCGACTCATGGCGACACCGGTAACCGGCCCATCCGTGGTCACTCGACGCGGCGTACTGGCTGCGGCGGCGAGCACCCTGCTGCTGAGCGCCTGCGGGCGCGACGGCGGACGGGAGGACGCCGTCGCCCGGCCCACCCCCGGTCATGAGTTGGTCATCGGCGCCACGCTGGAGCTGAGCGGCCCCGGTGCGGCGCTGGGCGTGCTCCAACAACGGGCGCTGGCAATCAGTGCGGCGGCTCTCAACGAAAAGGGCGTGGCGGTCGGCAACCTCCGCCGGCGGGTACGCGTCGAGGTGCTGGACAACCGCAGCGATCCCCGACTGGCCGCCCGGCAGGCGACCGAGCTGGGCCGCCGGAACGACGTGCACGCCCTGCTCGGTGCCACCCTGGCGGAGACCTCCATGTCGGTCATCGGGGTGGCGCAGAAGCTCCGGCTGCCGTTCGTGTCGTTGGCGTTCGGCGACTCCATCGCCGTGCCGCTGGCCCAGCGGGCCTACGTCTACAAGGTCACCCCGGACGCGGGCGACGTGGCACGGCGGCTCGCCCAGCTGATCAGCTCCGAAGGGCTACGCCGGGTCGTGGTGCTGGCCGAGGACGGGCTGCACGGCGACTCGGGTGTCCGGGCCATGCGGGGCGCGCTGCGCACCGCAGAGGTCGGTCTGGCCAGCACCGTGCGGCTGCCGGCCGGCAGGGCCGGCATGGCCCGCGCCGCCGAACAGGCCGTCGCGGCCGGCGCGGACGGTGTGGTGGTCTGGGCCACCGCACCCCATTCCGGTGCCGCCGCACGGGCACTACGCGCGGCCGGACATGACGGCGAGTTGTTCTTCGACGCCGGGGCGGTGGCCGAGGAGACCCTTGACCGTCCCAATCTGCCCGCCGTCGAGGGTTCCTACGCGGTCCATCCGTCCTCGCTGGGCGGCTCCACCATCGCCAACAGCAGCGCCGCCGGACGCGCCTACCGCGACCTCGTCTCGGCGTACATCCGCGCGCACGGCGCCTACCGTGGCTTCGCCCCGTACGCCTCCGACGCGCTGCTGCTCATCAGCACGGCGGCCCGGTTGGCCGACAGCGTGGACCGTGGTCGACTACGGGCGTACCTGCAGAACCAGGTCACCGATGGCCTGGCCGGGATGTACTCGTTCACGCCGATCCGGCACAGTGGCATGGACCGCCACTCCCTCGGGGTGTACCGCGTCGACGGCGGTGCCTGGAACCGGCTCAGCTGACGACGGTGGGTGCCCTGGGGCACCTACCCACGTCACCGGGGCACCAACCAGCGCCCGGTGTCGGCGGTGGCCGTCACCGGACGCTGGTGCCGAACATCAGGCGGGCGCGACGGCCCGGGAGCGACGCATCGTGAGCACGTACTCGACAAGCGAGATCAGTACGTGCTTCGTCGACTCCCGGTTCCGGGCGTCGCAGGCCACCACCGGCACGTCGCTGGAGATGGCGAGCGCATCCCGGACGTCCTGCGGATCGTGGTACTGCATCCCGTCGAAGCAGTTGATGGCCACCAGGTACGGCAGCCGCCGGTGCTCGAAGAAATCGATCGCCGCGAAGCAGTCGGCCAGCCGGCGGGTGTCCACCAGCACGACCGCGCCGATCGCTCCCCGCACCAGCTCATCCCACATGAACCAGAAACGGGTCTGACCCGGCGTACCGAACAGGTACAGGATCAGGTCTCGATCGATCGAGATGCGGCCGAAGTCCATGGCCACCGTGGTCGTCGTCTTGCCCGGCACCTGCCGGGTGTCGTCGACGCCGACTCCGGCGGAGGTCATGATGGCCTCGGTGGTCAGCGGCGTGATCTCCGAGACCGAGCCGACCAGCGTCGTCTTGCC
>FOLJ01000009.1 GCA_900112325.1 Micromonospora sediminimaris | reverse complement strand
ACCCCGCCACCCATTCCACCCCGAGCCCCCGACCGCCCAGCAATCTTGGTCCGAAACCGCCCACCCAAGGGCGAAATCGCACCAAGATCGCCAACGGACACCGGCGGAGCCGGGCACGGCGGGCCACACCCCAAGCTGCGACGGATCAGGCGGCGGGCCAGTCTTGGGAGGCCATACGTGGCGAGACCGCCCCCGGAGGGGCGGCCTCGAGCCAGGAGAGAAACCCGGTGACGGTGGATCGTGCCATGGCGATCTCGACCGGGGCGTGTCGACTGGTACAGCGGAGGATGATCCAGTCGGCCGGCATGGACATTCGTTCCTGCCCCTCGGGCAGTCGCCGTCGTTCGACCGCCAGCCCTTCACGGGACAGCACCCGCTTGGGTCGTACGGCGAAACTGAACATCCGGTACCACCGAAGCTCATCGCCGACGAAGCGACCGAAACCGGGCGACCAACCGCGGCCGTCGAGCATGGTGGAGGTCCGGACACTGAGCCGGATTATGCCTCCGCTACGGGTGACCAGAGCCCGCCGGATGAAGAGGAACAAGAACGCGCCGAGGAGCACAGCGACGCCGATTCCGACCCCTTCGACGATCTCCATCGGCGGGTCGGCTCAGTTGCCGGAAGCTGCGGAGGCCGGAGTGGCGGTCTCGGCCAGTACGGTCACGCCCTGCTCGCTGACCGAGAGGAAGCCGCCGGCCACGTCGTAGCTGAGCTGCTCACCCCCGGGGAGCTTGATGCGTACCTGGCCGGGCTCGGCGAGCTGGCCGAGCAGGGGCGCGTGCCCCGGCAGCACACCCAGCTCACCTTCGGTCGTCCGGGCCATGACCATCTCGGCCTTGCCCGACCAGACCTTCTCCTCGACGGCCACGAGCTGGACGTTAAGCTGCTCTGCCACGCTGTCTCCTTGCTGAGGCGGCGGATTGGGGAAATTCTAGTCGCGCCCGGGACCTGTTCTTCAGGCGGGTGCCAAGACCCGCGCCACGATCAGCTCCTGTTCACCAACTTCGGATGTTCGAGCAGGAACGGGTCCAACAGTCCCCGCTCCAGAGCCACGAAGAAGTCGTCCACCTCGGGTGCGAACTGTTCACCGAGGTACTTGCCGTTCTCCTTGATCCCGCCACCCGGCAGCTTGATCATCTGGATGTTGCCGGGACGGATGTCCTTGAGGGCGACGGCGAAGTCGACCACGCTGTGCCCCCGGCCGCTGAAGATCAGCGACTCGCCGGCCGCACGGAGCACCTTGTCCAGCTTGACCGGGTTGGTCACCACGTCGGCGCTGAGGGCCTGACCCGCCATCGCCTTGACGAACTGCTGCTGGTGCCGCTGCCGACCGTAGTCACCGTCAGGGACACCGTTCTCCGGGTACCGCTGGCGGACGTAGTCCAGCGCCTGCCAGCCGCTCAGGTGCTGCTTGCCCTTTGGGTAGACGGCCTGCGGCCCGATGTACCCCTCGCCGTTGGGGTTGCCCTGGCGGTGCTTGCCGCTCGGCTCCCGGTGCTCCGAGCGGACCTCCCGCTCGATCTTCATCGTGACGCCGCCCATGGCGTCGACGATCTTCTGGAAGCCGGAGAAGTTGATGATCGCGCCCGCGTCGAACCGCTTGATGCCGGTGACCCGCTGCACGGTGATGGCGAGCAACTCGAAGCCCTTCGCCGCGTCCGGCTTCCCGCCGGGCACCCGGCTGCCGTACGACATCGCCGCGTTCAGCTTGGTGGTGTCGCCGGGGAAGTCGGCCTTCTCGAAGGGCGGGATCTCCACGTAGAGGTCACGCGGCAGGGAGAAGAGGTACGCGCGGTCCATCTCCTTCGGCACGTGCAGCACCATGATCGCGTCGGACAGCGGCGGAGTGTCCTTGTCGCGGGGGTCGATGCCGACCAGCAGGATGTTGAGCGGACCCTTGATGTCGCTCTTGGGAGTGGCGCCGGCCGCCTGGTCGCCGAAGAGGTCCGCCTTGCCGACTGCGCCCTCGTAGCGGGCCATCAGCGCCTCCGCGCCCACCAGGCTGGTCCCGCTGAGCACCATCAGGACAACGCCGAAGATGGTGCAGAGCTGCGCCCAGCGGGGCACACCCCGCCACACCGACGAGCGCCCACCACGCTTGCCGCGTCTGCCGGCCTTACCCACAAGCATCTCCGTTCGTCACGCCCCCGGGGGGAAGTACGGGCGCGCGGGGCCGAATGGTTTAACCAATCAACGCTCATCGGCGCATGAGCGTGGCTGTGCGGTGTCCACGACATGTTCCGGGCTGTGTCTCGACACGGCGCGGGTTGCCTTCCTGGACATCGCACTGACGGTATCTCGCACTCGGCGTGATCGCCGAGCACGGGAAACCGGGCAGCGGCGATGGTACGTCGCGAAGATGAACAGAAGGCCGCCCCGGGGTTACCGGGGCGGCCTTCTTTTTTCGTGTCTTTGCGAGGTGCGCGGCGCGAAGGTCAGCCCTTCATCAGCTCGGCGGCCTTCTTCTCCAGGTCGTCGAGCCCACCGCACATGAAGAATGCCTGCTCGGGGAAGTGGTCGTACTCGCCCTCGCTGATCTTGCGGAAGGCCTCGATGGTCTCCTTGATCGGGACCGTCGAGCCCGGCACACCGGTGAACTGCTCCGCCGCGTAGGTGTTCTGCGACAGGAAGCGCTCGATCCGCCGGGCCCGCTGGACCGTGATCTTGTCTTCCTCGGAGAGCTCCTCGATACCGAGGATGGCGATGATGTCCTGCAGGTCCTTGTAGCGCTGGAGGATCCGCTTCACCTCGCTGGCCACCTGGAAGTGCTCCTGCCCGACGAACTCGGGGGCCAGGATCCGCGACGAGGAGGCCAGCGGGTCCACCGCCGGGTAGATGCCCTTGTCGGAGATGGACCGCTCCAGGTTGGTGGTCGCGTCCAGGTGGGCGAACGTGGTGGCCGGGGCCGGGTCGGTGTAGTCGTCCGCCGGCACGTAGATCGCCTGCATCGAGGTGATGGCCTGGCCCCGGACGGAGGTGATCCGCTCCTGGAGCTCACCCATCTCGTCGGCCAGGGTCGGCTGGTAACCCACCGCGCTGGGCATCCGGCCCAGCAGGGTGGAGACCTCGGAACCGGCCTGGGTGAAGCGGAAGATGTTGTCGATGAAGAGCAGCACCTCCTGCTTCTTCACGTCACGGAAGTACTCCGCCATGGTCAGCGCGGAGAGCGCGACCCGCAGCCGGGTGCCCGGCGGCTCGTCCATCTGGCCGTAGACCAGAGCGGTCTTGTCGATGACGCCGGAGTCGGTCATCTCGTGGATCAGGTCGTTGCCCTCACGGGTGCGCTCACCCACACCGGCGAAGACCGAGGTACCACCGAAGTTGCGGGCCACTCGGGTGATCATCTCCTGGATGAGCACCGTCTTGCCCACCCCGGCACCGCCGAACAGGCCGATCTTGCCGCCCTTGACGTACGGGGCGAGCAGGTCGATGACCTTGATGCCGGTCTCCAGCATCTCGGTCTTCGGCTCCAGGTCCGCGAAGGCCGGGGCCTTGCGGTGGATGCCCCAGTGGTCATCGGCCTGGATGGTCTCGCCCTCGGTGAGGTTGAGGCACTCGCCGATGGCGTTGAAGACGTGGCCCTTGACCGCGTCGCCGACCGGCACCCGGATCGGGAAGCCGGTGTCCCGCACGTCGGCACCGCGCACCAGACCGTCGGTCGGCTGCATCGAGATGGCGCGGACCAGGTTGTCACCCAGGTGCTGGGCGACCTCCAAGGTCAGCGTCTTCTCGCCGCCGGACAGGGTCACGTCCACGTGCAGCGCGTTGAACAGGTCCGGCATGGCGTCACGCGGGAACTCGGCGTCGACGACCGGGCCGATGACCCGGACCACGCGACCCGTGGCCGTCTTGGTCTCGGCTGGTCCTCCAGCAGCAGTGGAAACAGTCATCACACTTCACTTCCCGACGCGGCCAGCGCGTTCGCGCCGCCGACGATCTCACTGATCTCCTGGGTGATCCCGGCCTGGCGGGCCGAGTTCATCTCACGCGTGTACTTGTCGATCATCTCTTCGGCGTTGTCGGTGGCGCTCTTCATCGCCCGCCGCCGGGCCGCCGACTCGCTGGCCGCCGACTCCAGCAACGCCGCGTAGATCCGCGTGTTGATGTACTTCGGCAGCAGCGCGTCGAGCAACGCCTCCGCGTCCGGCTCGAACTCGTACGCCGGCAGGACGCCCTCCGACCGGGGCCGTTCCTCGATCTGCAACGGCCCGATGATGCGGGTGATCGGGTTCTGGGTCATCAGGGACTTGAACTCGGTGTAGACGATGTGCAACTCGTCCACGCCGCGTACCCCGTCCGGGCCCGGATCGCCGTCGCTGTCGTCCGCACCCGCGGTGAACGCCTTGATCAGGGTGTCACCGACCTCGCGGGCGTCGGCGAAGGACGGCTGCTCCGAGAAACCCGTCCAGCTGGCCTCGATCGGCCGGTTGCGGAACCTGTAGAACGACACGCCTTTGCGTCCGATGACGTAGAGCACCGGCTCCTTGCCGTCCGCCTTGAGCCGGGCGATCAACGACTCCGCCGTCCGGATGGCGTTGGAGCTGTAACCGCCGGCCAGACCCCGGTCGGCGGTCACCAGCAGCACGCCCGCCCGCCGCACCCGCTCGCGCGGGGTGAGCAGCGGGTGGTCGACCGAGGCGTTGGACGCCAGCGCGGTGAGCACGCCGGTGACGGCCTGGGCGTACGGCAGGGACGCCTCCACCCGGGCCTGGGCCTTGGCGATCCGGCTCGTCGCCACGAGCTCCATCGCCTTGGTGATCTTCTTCATCCCCTTCGCCGAGCGGATCCGTTGACGAAGAACACGTACCTGCGCCGCCATGGCCCGGCCCTACTGCTTCTCGGCCGGAGCCTCGCCGCTGTAGCGGGTGACCGTCTCGTGCTCGGCCTCGCCCTCCAGCGGCGCCGCCGGCGCCTCGTTGATCGTGCGCTCGTCCTCGCGGCCGAGGAAGCCCTGCTTGAACTCCGCGACGGCCGAGTCGAGGGTGGCGATGATGTCGTCGTCCCACTTGTTGTCGGCGATCGCCTGGAGCGTGGCGTTGTGCTTGCGCCGCAGGTGCTCCAGGAACTGGGTCTCGAAGCGCCGCACGTCGCCGACGGGGACGTCGTCCAGCTTGCCTTCGGTGCCGGCCCAGACGGCCACCACCTGCTCCTGCACCGGGTACGGCGAGTAGTTCGGCTGCTTGAGCAGCTCCACCAGGCGGGCACCACGGTCCAGCTGGGCGCGGGAGGCCTTGTCCAGGTCGGAGGCGAAGGCGGCGAACGCCTCCAGCTCACGGAACTGGGCCAGGTTCAGCCGCAGCGAACCGGAGACCTTCTTCATCGGCTTCACCTGGGCGGCGCCGCCGACCCGGGAGACCGAGGTACCGACGTTGATCGCCGGCCGGACGCCCTGGTTGAACAGGTCGGTCTCCAGGAAGATCTGACCGTCGGTGATCGAGATGACGTTGGTCGGGATGAAGGCCGAGATGTCGTTGGCCTTGGTCTCGATGATCGGCAGGCCGGTCATCGAGCCGCCACCCATCTCGTCGGAGAGCTTCGCGCAGCGCTCCAGCAGCCGGGAGTGCAGGTAGAAGACGTCACCCGGGTATGCCTCGCGGCCCGGCGGACGGCGCAGCAGCAGCGACACGGCCCGGTACGCCTCGGCCTGCTTGCTCAGGTCGTCGAAGACCACGAGCACGTGCTTGCCGCCGTACATCCAGTGCTGGCCGATCGACGAGCCGGTGTACGGGGCGAGGTACTTGAAGCCGGCCGGATCCGACGCCGGAGAGGCCACGATTGTGGTGTACTCCATCGCGCCCGCCTCCTCAAGGATGCCCTTGATGCCGGCGATGGTGGAGGCCTTCTGGCCGATGGCGACGTAGATGCAGCGGACCTGCTTCTTCGGGTCGCCGGAGGCCCAGTTCTCCCGCTGGTTGAGGATGGTGTCCAGGGCGACAGTGGTCTTGCCGGTCTTCCGGTCACCGATGATCAGCTGCCGCTGGCCGCGACCGATCGGGGTCATCGCGTCGATGGCCTTGATGCCGGTCTGCATCGGCTCGAAGACGGACTGCCGGGCCATCACGTTGGGGGCCTGGAGCTCCAGCTCGCGGTAGCCCTCGTCGGCGATCTCACCGAGGCCGTCGATCGGCTGGCCGAGCGCGTTGACCACGCGACCCAGGAAGGCGTCGCCGACCGGCACCGAGAGGACCCGGCCGGTGCGCTTGACGCGCTGCCCCTCCTCCAGCCCGGAGTAGTCGCCGAGGACGACGACACCGATCTCCCGGACGTCGAGGTTCAGCGCCACGCCGAGCGTGCCGTCCTCGAACTCCAGCAGCTCGTTGGTCATGGTCGAGGGCAGGCCCTCGACGTGGGCGATGCCGTCGCCGGTGTCGGCGACGGTGCCGACCTCCTCACGGGAGACGTCGGGCGAGTAGGAGGAGACGTAGCGCTCCAGGGCGCCGCGAATCTCCTCCGTCGAGATGGTCAGCTCGGCCATCCTCTGCTTCCTTAAGTATCAGGGGCCCGGGATACCTAGTACCGACCGGTCCTCGGGTCGACTGTCTTTCCGGGCGCTTCGCGGGGTGCTGGTCAGCGCTTCGCGAGCGCGTTGCGGGTCTCGTTGAGGCGGCGCAGGATCGTCCCGTCGTAGAGGTCCGAACCCACCCGTACGCTCACTCCACCGAGGATCGTCGGGTCAACCGTAAGCTTGACAGCAACCTGTCGATCGTATATGGCGGAAAGCCGATCGCCCAGGCGTCGCTCCTCCTCCTCGGTGAGCGGAGCGGCGACCGTCACGTACGCGACCTGCCGGTCCCGCCGCTCCGCCGCCAACTCCACCAGCCGGGACAACGCGGCGGTGAACGACCGGCCACCGAAGCCGGCCAGCGCCGCCTCCGCCAACCGCACCGTCACCGGCCGGGCCTTGCCCGTCAGGAGCATCCCGACCAGTTCGGCCCGCTGCGCCACCGGCGCCATCGGGTCGGACAGGGCGTTGGACAGCTGCGGGTCCGCGGCGACCACCTGGCCGAAGCGGAACAGCTCGTCCTCCACCTCGCCCAGCTCGTCGGCGCGGTCCGCGCTGGCGAGCAGCGCCTGCACACCGAGGCTCTCCGCGCCGTCGAGCAGTTCCGACGGCGCGGACCAGCGTCCGGTGACCAGGGCCCCGAGCAGGTCGAGCGTGTCCGCGCCGACCTTGCCGGAGAGCACCGAGTTCAGCAGGCCGGCGCGGTCCGCACCCTCGCGGGCCGGGTCGGAGAGCGCCCGGCGCAGCCGGACCTCCCGCCGCAGCAGGTCCGCGACGGCGAGCAGTTCCGCACCGGTGCCGGACACGGTCGACGGCTCGGCACCGGCGACGTACTCCTCCAGCCGCGCGAGCGCGGCAGCGTAGGAATCCCGGCTGGCGGCCTGCATCAGCGGGCCCCCGCGCTCTCGAGGTCGGTGAGGAACCGCTCGACGGTGCCCTTGCGGCGGGCCTCGTCGGCGAGCGACTCGCCCACGATCCGGCTGGCCAGGTCGACCGCGAGGCCGCCGACCTCCGCGCGCAGCTCGCGCACGATGGTCTGGCGTTCCACGGCCAGCGACTCCCGGCCGGCGGCGATGATCCGGTCGGACTCCTCCCGGGCCTTGGCCAGGATCTCCGTACGGATCGACTCGGCGTCGGCGCGGGCGTCGTCCCGGATCCGGGCCGCCTCGGTACGCACCTCGGCGAGCTGGGCCCGGTACTGCTCAAGCAGCTGGTTGGCCTCGGCCTGGGCAGCCTCGGCACGCTTGAGACCGCCCTCGATCGCGTCGACCCGCGCCTGGTACATCGCCTCCATGCGCGGCATCACGAACTTCAGCAGCACGAAGCAGAGCAGGGCGAAGGCGATCGACCCAATGACGAGCTCCTGCCAGATCGGCACGAGCGGGTGGTGCTCTACACCTTCAGCGGCGACATACATGTCAGACCTCCGGGTCGCGTCGGGCTACGTCAGACTGCGAACGCGAGCACCAGGCCGAACAGGGCGAGCGCCTCGACCAGCGCGAAGCCCAGGACCAGCCAGGTGCGGTTGTAGCCGGCGGACTCCGGCTGGCGGGCGCTGGCCTGGATGTAGGCCGCGAAGACCAGGGCGACACCGATGCCGGGGCCGATGGCGGCGAGACCGTAACCGATGGTGTTGACGCTGCCCTCGATGGCGGCAATAACGTCCATTGCGGGTATTCCTCCTAGTAGACGCGTGAGTTCTCACGCGTACGCGGTCGTACCGGAAGCTTGGTCGGGCCGGGCGGCCCGCCGAGGTCTGTGGATCAGTGCCCGTCGGCGAGCGACGTGCCGATGTAGTTGGCGGTCAGGGTGACGAACACGTATGCCTGCAACAGCGCGACGAGCACCTCGAAGAAGGCCATCAGGATCGCCATCAGGAACGAGAAGACCGACGTCACCTGGATGAAGATGTTGTCCGAGGCCAGCATCACGAAGCCGCCGACGGTGAACACCAGCAGGATCAGGTGGCCGGCGAACATGTTGGCGAAGAGTCGTACCGCAAGCGTGACGGGTCGGTTGATGAAGTTCTGCAGGAACTCGATCGGGATCAGCAGGACGTGCATCGGCCACGGCACGCCCGGGATGATCAGGCTCTGCTTGAGGTAGCGGCCCAGACCCTGCTTGCGGACACCGATGTAGAGGTACATCACGTAGGTGATCACGGCTAGCACGATCGGGAAGGCGATGTGCGAGTTCGGGGAGATCTGCAACCCGGGGGTGACGCCGAAGAGGTTTGTCACCGCGATGAAGCAGAACAGCACGGTGAAGTACGGCGCGAACCGGATGCCGTCCTTGCCCATCTGCTCGCGGGCGATGTTGTCCCGGACCAGGCCGTAGATCGACTCGGCCATCCACTGGCCCTTGCTCGGTACCAGCTTCGGGTTCCGGTACGTGGCCATGAAGAAGATGATCAGAAGCCCGACGGCCAGCCAGATCATCAGCGTGAACTTCGTGACCCACGGGCCGGCGAGATCCGGCGGGTAGAAGTCTCCGACGCTGGGGGGCCAGGGAAGGCCCTCTGCGGCGACAAGCTGTCCGCTCACCGTGTCATCCTCCGCACTCGACAGACCCGCGCGTGCCGGCACTCAGGCACTGAGCCTCTTCATGATCAGGTAGATCGCTCCGGCTGCGCCGAGCATCATGCCGACGGCGATTCCGACGCCGGTCGGCAGGCCCAGGAACTCCCCCGCCAACCAGCCGAGGAATCCCCACACCACGATGCCGGCGAGCAGGTAGCCGAGGACGGCTCCGGCGACACCTTCCGACGAGTGTTCGTCGGGGCTTCTGCGGTGTGGGTTGTCGGCCATGACGAGGCGAACACTATCAGCCGGGTGTTTCGCGAGTGTGCGGCACCCCCCACACTGCGAGCAGCGTGCGGGCGGCGGGTGCGGCGCGTCAAGCCGGAGTCAGCCTACTCCTGTCCGGCCGGCCGGACAGGCCGACGAAACGCCGGGGAAACGCCAGCCGTACGGTCAGTGATCCGACGGACGGTCCACGCTGGGCAGCGGGGAGCGCAACGCCCAGGTCAGGTGGGCACCGGTCCACACCACCACGGCCGCGATGATTGCCGCACCCATGTCCGGCAGGCCCGGCCAGCCGGTGGCCGCCACGGCCGCCATCGCCACCCCGAGGATGACGATCTTCGTGGCGTAGGTGACCAGCCCCACCGACATGATCAGTCGCGGGTGGACCGCGTCGGCCCAGGCCACTGAGAGGCCCGAGATCAGGTAGCTGACGATCACCAGCGCGATGCCGGCGGCCACCCCGGCCGCACCGGTCGGGCCGCGCAGCAGCGCGGCGGTCGGCACCGCGACCACGGCCAGCGCGGCGCAGGCGAGCAGTGGCAGGCGCAGGTACGGCAGTCGGGCCCGGATGGCGCCGGGTTCCCCGGCCCGCGGCGCGGTCGCCGGGGTTACGCCGGGTCCGTCCGTGGGCGCGCTCATCGGGGGTACGCCGGGAACTCGGCGGCCAGTTCGGCCACGTCGGCGGCGATCCGGGCCAGCGCGTCGACGCCACCCGGGGCGGACGGATCGGTCCGCACCGCCCGGGCGATCAGCCCGGCGACCTGACGCATCTGTGCCTCCCCCATGCCCTGGGTGGTGACGCTGGGCGTGCCCACCCGGATCCCCGAGGCGACCATCGGCTTCTGCGGGTCGTACGGGATCGCGTTCTTGTTCAACGTGATGGTCGCCGCGTCGCACCGCGCCTCCGCCTCGGCCCCGGTGACCCCGGTCTCCCGCAGGTCGATCAGGGCCAGGTGGGTGTCGGTGCCGCCGGAGACCGGCCGCATCCCCTCGGCCGCCAACCCGTCGGCCAGCGCCCGCGCATTGGCCACCACCTGCGCGGCGTAACTGCGGTACGCCGGTTGCGCCGCCTCGTGCAGCGCGACCGCCTTGGCGGCCACGGCGTGCATCAGCGGGCCGCCCTGGGTGAACGGGAAGACCGCCTTGTCGATCCGTTCGGCCAGCGTCTCCCGGCAGAGGATCATGCCGCCGCGCGGGCCGCGCAGCACCTTGTGGGTGGTCGCGCAGACCACGTCGGCGTACGGCACCGGCGACGGGATCGCCTGCCCGGCGACCAGCCCGATGAAATGCGCGGCGTCCACCATCAGGTACGCGCCGACCTCGTCGGCGATCTCCCGGAACCGGGCGAAGTCGATCAGCCGTGGATAGGCGGTCGCGCCACATATGATCATCTTGGGCTGGTGGGTACGGGCGAGATCCCTGACCTCGTCGTAGTCGATCAGCTCGGTGTCCCGTTGGACGGTGTAGCCGACGGGCTTGAACCACCGGCCGGAGAAGTTCACCCGGCTGCCGTGGGTCAGGTGCCCACCGTGCGGCAGCTCCATCGCCAGCACCGTGTCACCCGGCTGCACCAGGGCGGCGTACGCGGCCAGGTTGGCGCTCGCGCCGGAGTGCGGCTGGAGGTTGGCGTGCTCGGCGCCGAAGAGGTCCTTCGCCCGGGCGATGCCGAGTTCCTCGGCCCGGTCCACCTGCGCGCAGCCGCCGTAGTAGCGCCGGCCCGGATAGCCCTCGGCGTACTTGTTGGTGAGCGTGGAGCCCAGCGCGGCCAGCACCGCGGGCGAGGTGAGGTTCTCGCTGGCGATCAGTTGCAGACCGCCACGCAGCCGGTCCAGCTCGCCCAGCACCACCTCCGCGATCTCCGGGTCGGCCGTGCTGAGCTGCTCGAAGTCCGGCCCCCAGAAGGTGCCCTCGGCGGTCTCCACAGCGCCAGAGTCTATGAGACCGCAGACTGGAGGCGTGAGATGCCTGGTGACCGGAGCGACCGGATACATCGGCGGGCGCCTGGCGCCGCGCCTGCTGGACGAGGGATACGCGGTGCGCTGCCTGGCGCGGCGGGCCAACCGGCTGCGCGACGTGCCGTGGGCCTCGCAGGTCGAGGTGGTCGAGGGTGACCTGAGCCGGCCGGAAAGTCTCGCCGGGGTCTTCGACGGCGTCGACGTGGCGTACTACCTGGTGCACTCGCTCGGTCAGGTCGGCTTCGAGGCCGCCGACCGGCAGGCGGCGACGACCTTCGCCGAGGCGGCCCGCGCCGCGGGCGTACGCCGGATCGTCTACCTGGGCGGACCGGAGCCGGCCCCCGACGACGCCGCCTCGGCGCACCTGCGTTCCCGCGCCGAGGTGGCGCGGATCCTGCTGGACAGCGGCGTGCCCACGGTGGTGCTGCGGGCAGCGGTGATCCTCGGTTCCGGCTCGGCGTCGTTCGAGATGCTGCGCTACCTGACCGAGCGGCTGCCGGTGATGGTCACCCCGCGCTGGGTCAGCAACCGGATCCAGCCGATCGCGGTCCGCGACGTGCTGTACTACCTGGTCGGCAGCGCCGGACTGCCGCCGGAGGTCAACCGGGCCTTCGACATCGCCGGTCCGGACGTGCTGACCTTCGCCGAGATGATGCAGCGCTACGCCCGGGTGGCCGGGCTCTCCCGTCGGCTGCTGCTACCGGTACGCCTGCTGACGCCGACTCTCTCGTCGCACTGGGTCGGGTTGATCACCCCGGTGCCGAACGCGCTCGCCCGGCCGCTGGTGGAGAGCCTGGTACACGAGGCGGTCGCGCACGAGCACGACATCGCGGAGTACCTGCCGGACCCACCGGACGGACTCACCGGTTTCGACCGGGCCGTCGAGCTGGCGCTGGCCAAGGTGCGCGACGCCGAGGTGGAGACCCGCTGGTCGAACGCCGCCGGTGCGGACGCACCCGCCGAGCCGCTGCCCAGCGACCCGCACTGGAGCGGCGGCACCGCCTACACCGACCTGCGGGAGCAGACGGTGGCGGCACCGCCGGAGGCGCTGTGGCAGGTGATCGAGGGGGTCGGCGGAGAGAACGGCTGGTACTCGTTCCCGCTCGCCTGGTCCGTGCGCGGCTGGTTGGACCGGCTGGTCGGTGGGGTGGGGCTGCGGCGGGGCCGGCGTCACCCGCACCAGTTGCGGGTCGGCGAGGCACTGGACTTCTGGCGGGTGGAGGAGATCGTCCCCGGCGAACTGCTGCGGCTGCGCGCCGAGATGCGGCTGCCCGGCCGGGCCTGGCTGGAGATGCGGGTGCAGCGGGACGACACTGGTCAGGTCAGCTACCGGCAGCGGGCGGTGTTCCTGCCCCGAGGACTGGTCGGGCATGCGTACTGGGCTGCGGTGACCCCGTTTCACGCGGTGGTCTTCGGCGGGATGGCCCGCAACATCGCCGAGGGGGCCGAGCGGTTGGCGGCAGCCACCCCGGCCCGCTGAGCGGGCTACGGTCGGCGTCGGTCAGTTGCCGGTGCGCTGCCCGGTGACCCGCCAGGCGGTCATGTCGCTCGGCGGCACGAAGTCGCGGACCGGCTCGTCGCGCAGGGCGTAGGAGAGGATCTCGCCGACTGCCTCCACCATGGCGGTCTGCACCGCACGGCCGACGGCGTCGCGCGGCTCGTCGGGGTTGGCGGCCATCGCCGCCACCGCCAACTGCGGGGTGAGCGCCACGACCGTCTCCGTGGCGTACCGCTCGGAGCTGCCCGTCTTACCCACCACCGGCCGGCCGAGCTGACCGCGCAGCCGGGTCGCCGTGCCACCGGCGCAGCCGTGGTACATGGACTGGTCGCCGACCGGGCAGCGGGCCGCGTCCGCCGCCGCCCGGGCCACGTCGACATCGAGCACCTGCCGGCAGTCCGGCTGCCCGGCGGCCACCCGGCGACCGTCCGCGTCGGTGATCGAGGTGACCGGCGTGGGTGCGCACCAGACGCCCTCCGCGCCCAGTGTCGCGTACGCGCCGGCCAGGTCGAGCGGGGTGGTGGCGGACACGCCCAGGGTGAACGGTCCCCACTCACGTGCCCCGTGCCGGGCCAGTTGGGCGTCGTCGTCGGCCCGGAACACGATGCCGAGCCGTTCGGCCATCTCCACCACCCGGTCCGCACCGACCCGCTCGGTGAGCCAGGCGAAGTACGTGTTGACCGAGTCGCCGAAGGCGGTCCACATGTCGTGCCGGCCGCTCACCGAGGCGCTTGCGTTCTGCGGGCACCAGTACCCGCCGCAGTTCGCCTCGCTGCCGCTGACCCGGAAGTCGGTCACGATCCGCCGGGGCGCGTTGAAGACCGTGTTCAGGGGTAGCCCGGCCTCCAGGGCGGCCAGCATGGTGAAGAGCTTGAACGTGGAACCGGCCTGGTAACCGACGATGGTGCCGCCGCCGGCGACGAGTTGGTTGACGGTGTTGGGGTGGTTCTGCTGTCCGCCCGGGTTCGCGGTCACGCTGTAGACCCGGTTGACCGACATGGCGAGCACCCGCCCGGTGCCGGGTTGGATCACCGCGGTCGGCATGGCGTGTGGGTGCTCGGCCGGGTAGACCCCCCACACCTGTTCGGTGGTGGCCCGTTGGACGCCGGGGTCGAGTGAGGAGACGATGCTGAACCCACCTCGGCGCAGGGTGCGCTGCCGCTCGTCGACGCTGGCGCCGAACGCCTTCTGGCTGTTCCACCAACGGGTGAACCAGTCGCAGAAGAAGCCCCAGTCGTTGTGTCCCTCGGGCACCGCGGTGCAGTCGTTCGGAGTCTCGCTGGGCCGCAGGTTCAACGGCTGGGCGGCGATCCGGGCCGCCTCCTCCGGCGCGGTCACGCCCGACTCGACCATCCGGTCCAGCACGTAGCCGCGCCGGGCGGTCGCGCTGTCGGCGTCCCCGTTGATCGGGTCGTCGCTGTGCGGAGAGCGGACCAGCCCGGCCAGCAACGCCGCCTGGGCCAGCGTGAGCTTCGCCGGTGAGGTGGAGAAGTACCGTTTGCTGGCGGCGGCGATCCCGTACGCGCCGGCACCGAAGTACGCGATGTTGAGGTAGCGGGTCAGGATCTGCTCCTTGGTCAGCTCCCGCTCCAACGCCAGGGCGTACCGGATCTCCTGGACCTTGCGGGCGGTGCTCACCTCGGTGGCCGCCGCCCGTTGCGCCTCGCTGAGCCGGGGATCGGTGCTCAGCACGTTGCGGACGTACTGCATGGTCAGCGTGGAGGCGCCCTGCCGGGTGGCGCCGTCGCGCCGGTTGGCGGTGAAGGCCCGCACGATGCCCCGCAGGTCCACGCCGCTGTGCTCGTGGAAGCGGGCGTCCTCGGCGGCGATGATGGCCTGCCGCATCACCGGCGCCACCTCGTCCAGCGGCACATCGACCCGGTCCTCCTGGTAGAAGGAGGTGATCAGCGTGGTGCCGTCGTTGGCGTAGAGGTTGGACCGTTGGGCCGTCGGCGGCGTCCGCAGCGTGTTGGGCAGCTCCGCGTACGGCGCGGAGAGCGCCGAAAATCCGATGCCGAACACCAGCGCGGCCGGCAACGCCGCCACCGCCAGCGCCAGGCCGGCCAGCGTGCCGGCCAGCAGTACGGTGAACATCTTCGGCAGGAACGCCCGGGTCATCAGCTCTCCCCGCAGGAGCCGTCAGGACTCCCTCAGGATGTCGCTAATCGCCCTTTCTGCCGCGCCTTTCCTCAAACCCGGATGAAATTCGCCGATCAGGGGAGCAGCAGCGCGGCGAGCGGCTGCACCGTCTCCTCGATCTCGTCGGCCACCCGGGTGAAGCACTGGTCGCCGCGCCCCCACGGGTCGTCGAGGTCGTCGGTGGGCAACGCGGTGGCGCCCTGCCGGGCCTCGTGTGCCGCCTCGACCAGCGCCACGCCACGGGCGTGGACCGCGTCGGCGGTGGCCTCGGCCGCCGGCAACGCGGCCGGATCGAGGGCGGCCAGCAGCCGACCGAACTCGCCGAGCACGAACGTGCGGGCGGCGGCGTCGGGCCGCAACGCCGTCACGTACTCCTGCTGGTCGGCGGTGGCGGTCAGGACCAGGTCGGCGGCGTCGATGTGATCGGAGCGCAGCTTGCGAGCGGCGAAACCGGTGACGTCGCCACCCCGGTTGGTGACCTGACGGGCGGCCGGCGGGTTCATCTCCTCACCGGCGTGCCAACCACCGGTGCCCGCGCTGTGGCTGTGCAGCAGCTCCTCGACCCGCTCCGGGTCGACCTCGCGTCGGGCCAGCCGGTCGGCCACCGCGAGGGTGAGCAGCCGCTCGGCCATCGGTGACCGGCAGATGTTGCCCATGCAGACGTGCAGGACGGTGAAGGGGGGCACCTACGCCACCTGACTCTCACGCAGTTCCGGTACCACCTCACGCAGCCGGGCCAGGTCGATCGCGCCCTCCCGGACGAGCAGCGGCTCGTCGCCGGTCAGATCCACGATCGTGCTGGGCACCGGATCCACCGCCGGCCCGGCCTCCAGGTAGGCCCGGACGGAGTAGGCGAGCTGGTCGCGCGCCTGGTCGGCGGTGAGCGCGGCCGGTTGGCCGATCTTGTTGGCCGACGCGACCGCCATCGGCCCCGTCTCCCGCAGCACCTCAAGCGCCACCGGGTGCAGCGGCATGCGCACCGCCACCGTGCCGCTGTCGTCGCCGAGATCCCACCGCAGGCTCGCCGAGTGCTTGACCAGGATGGTCAGCGCACCCGGCCAGAACGCCTCGACCAGGTCCCGCGCCGCCGTCGGCAGGGTGTAGGCCAGGCCGTCGAGGGTGTGCCGGGAGCCGATCAGCACCGGTGGCGGGGTGTGCGGGACATTCTTCGCGTCCAGCAGCGCCTTGACCGCGTAGGGGGTGAACGCGTCGGCGCCGATCCCGTAGACCGTGTCGGTCGGCAGGACGACCAGCTCGCCGTTGCGGACCGCCTCGATGGCCGCAGCGATGCCGCGGTCCCGGTCGGCGAGCGATCGGCAGTCGTAGAGCATCACGAGGAGCCAGTCTGCCACGTCGCGGCCGCACCGGGTGGTGGGCGGTCCGCGAGGCGGGACGCCGTGACGAAACGCGGCCGGTCGGCGAGGTCGCGATGGTCGACGATCGTGGCGTACCGCCCGTCGGCGGCGAGCAGGCCCGGCAACACCGCGCCGTGACTGTCGTCGTGTTCGATGCCCAGGACACCGCCGGCACGCAGCAGGAAACCCGCACGGTCGATGACCCGGCGGATGACGTCCAGCCCGTCCGCCCCACCGAACACGGCCTCCGCCGGGTCGTGGTCGGCCACCTCCGGGGGCACCGCCACCGCGAGCGGAACGTACGGCGGGTTGCACAGCAGCACGTCCACCCGGCCCGCCAACTCGTCGAGCAGGGCCGGATCGGTGGCGTCCGCCGCCACCACCTCGATCGGCCGGTCACCGGCGGCGGCCCGGGCCGCCGCGTTGCGCCGCAGCCAGGACAGCGCCTCCGGCGAGCGTTCCACCGCCACCACCCGGGTTTGCGGCACCTCGTACGCCACCGACAGGGCGATCGCTCCCGACCCACTGCACAGGTCCACCACAAGTGGTTCCGGCCGTCCACCCGCCCGCGCGGCCGTTCGAGCCTGGTCGACGCCCCAGCCGGCGAGCAGTTCGGTCTCCGGGCGCGGCACGAAGACGCCCGGCCCGACGGCCAACTCCAGGTGCCGGAAGCCGGCGGTGCCGGTGAGATACTGCAACGGTTCCCGTCGCGACCGGCGGGCCACCAGCGCTCGGTAGCCGTCAAGTTGCTCGTCGGTGAACCCGTCCGCCAGGGCCAACCGCCCGCGCGAGATCTCAAGCACGTACGCGGCCAGCAGCTCGGCCTCCGCACGGGCCGAGGTCACGCCGGCCGCGGCGAGGGTACGAGCCGCTTCGGCAAGTACGGGACCCGGACGGTTACGTCTCGTCCCTTCGGACGGGTGTTGCGGTGCGGTGGTCACGCAATAATCATGAAGCGTCGCCGTGCACGTGCATAAGCGGGTGCAGCGGCACACCGACAGGAGGTCGCGGGTGGGCTGGCTCGACCGGGTCGAAGACCAGGTTGACGCCCTGACGAAGGCGCGGGCGTTGCAGGAGGTGAGCCGTTCCACCGAGGCGTACGGACTCCTGGATGGGGTGCTGCGTGCCACTCGCGACCCGAACGCCCGAGCCGACGCGCTCGTGCAGCGGCTCTCGGCTCTGATCAATCTCGGGCGCACCGCCGAGTACACCCGCGCCATCGAGGAGGCGTCCGCGGCGGTACGCGACCTCGCCGAGCCCTATCTGCACGGGCACCTCAACGCCCTGGCGGCGTTGGCCGCCCACCATCAGGGCGCGCTGGACCGCTGCGTGACGCACCTGGTCAAGGCCGCTCGGGCGCTCGGGGCGGTGGAGGATCCGGACCGGGACACCGCCTGGGGTTGGCACGACCTGGCGATGGCCTACTCGTACCTCAGCTTTCACGGTTACGCCCTGGGCGCGATCGAACGCGCCCGGCAGCTCGGCACCGCCGCAGGGATCCCGGAGGAGACGTTCGCCGCACCGGGCATCCGACTGCGCAACGCGGTCGCCCTCGACCACACCGGTGACAGCGACGGCTGTCTGCGCGTACTGCGGGACGTCGGCGGTGACCTGGGCCGGTTCGTGACCGCCGGGCGGGCCGACCGGCTGCGCCCCAGCAGCCTGGCCGCCTACGGTTACGCCGCCGCCCGCCGGTGCGCCCTCGGCGACGACCTCGACCTTGCCCCGGGACTGGCCCCGGCCCGGCTGCTCGACTACGGCGCGGACAGTGCCCGGGCCCGCGACATGCGCCAGCTCGGCCAGGTCTGCCTCGCCATCGCCAGTGGGCGTCCGATCGAGGCGGTCACCCGGCTGGACACGGTCCAGGTGTCCGCCGAGACGCTCGGCGCGGCCGAGCCGGCCCGACTGCGCAGCATGGCGCTGGGTCGGGCTGGCGACCACGCCGCCGCGCACCGGGCCGACCGGCTGGCGTTCCGACTCGCCGCGCAGCGCCACGACCGGCTCCGCGACGTCTACATCGACGGCATCGCCGCCCGTATCGATCATGAGGAGATGCGCCGGGAGGCGGCGCGGTTCGAGGGGGAGGCGCTTACCGACCCGCTGACCGGGCTGCCCAACCGACGCCGGCTGGAGCGCTACATCGCGGCCGTGGTGGCCCGGGGTGAACGGGTGGTGATCGGCGTCTGCGACCTGGACGGGTTCAAGGCGGTCAACACGCGGCACGGGCACCACTCGGGGGATCTGGTCCTGCAACGCGTCGCCGGAGTCATCAACCGGGTGATGCGTCGGGGCGACTTCGTCGCCCGCTACGGCGGCGACGAGTTCGTGGTGGTGCTACCCGAAGCGGGGATGGCCGAGGCGGCCGAGGTGGCCCGGCGGATCGACGCCGCCGTGCGCACCGAGGACTGGGAGTCACTGGTGCCCGGCACCCCGGTCGGCGTCAGCATCGGCTTCGCCGAGGTGGGCGCCGGCGGCCCCGGCCAGCGGGACGCGCTCGGCGCGGCCTTCGAGGCCGCCGACCGGGAGATGCTGCGGGCCAAGGCCAGGCCGCGTAGCGCCTGAGGCTCAGCGCCGGGTCAGTTCCGCGTCGCCCGCCAGGCGCGCGGCCCGGTCCGCCTCGCTGAGCGCGTCGAGCACTCCGTCCAGTTCCCCGGCGAGCACCAGGTCGAGGTTGTACGCGGTGAAGCCGATCCGATGGTCGGTGATCCGGTTCTGCGGGAAGTTGTAGGTGCGGATCCGCTCCGAGCGGTCCACCGTACGCACCTGGGCCTTGCGGGCGTCCGATGCGGCGGCGTCGGCCTGCTCCTGCGCGGCGGCCAGCAGCCGGGCGCGCAGGATCCGCATCGCCTGCTCCCGGTTCTGCAGCTGAGACTTCTCGTTCTGGCAGGAGACGACGATGCCGGTGGGCAGATGAGTGATCCGCACCGCCGAGTCGGTGGTGTTCACCGACTGGCCACCGGGACCGGACGAGCGGAACACGTCGATGCGCAACTCGTTCGGGTCGATGGTGACGTCGACCTCCTCGGCCTCCGGCAGCACCAGTACGCCGGCCGCGCTGGTGTGGATGCGCCCCTGCGACTCGGTGACCGGGACCCGCTGCACCCGGTGCACGCCGCCTTCCCACTTCAACCGGGACCAGACGCCGTTGCCGCCCTCGGGCACGCCCTTCGTCTTGATCGCCAGCGAGACGTCCTTCACCCCGCCGAGGTCGGAGTCCTGAGCGTCGATCACCTCGGTGACCCAGCCGCGCCGCTCCGCGTACCGGGTGTACATGCGTAGCAGGTCACCGGCGAACAGCGCGGACTCCTCACCGCCCTCGCCCGCCTTGATCTCGACGATGACGTCCTTGGCGTCGTGCGGGTCGCGCGGGATGAGCAGCTCGGCGAGGCGGTCCTCAAGCACCGGCAGCGTCGCCGCGATCGTCTCGGCCTCGGCCGCGAAGGAGGCGTCCTCGGCGGCCAGTTCCCGCGCCGCGGCGAGATCCGCCCGGGCCTGCTCCAGCTCGGCCGCGGCCTTGTGCAGCGGCACCAGCTCGGCATAGCGACGGCCCACCCGGCGGGCGGTGCCCTGGTCGGCGTGGATCGCGGGATCGGCGAGCCGCTTCTCCAACTCGGCGTACTCGTCGAGGAGGCCGGTGAGGCGTTCACTGCTCATGCTGGGGATGGCTCCTTGCTGACTGTCGGAAACCCCGCGCGGTGCTCCGCCGGTCGCTTCGCGGCGGAAACCGGGACACAGACGGCCGACGCCCGCGCCCGGCGGTGAACCGGACGCGGGCGTCAGACGAGGAGCTACTTGGCCTTCTTGCCCTGAACCTTGGCGTACTTCTGCTGGAACTTCGCGACCCGACCAGCGGTGTCCAGCACCCGCTGCTTGCCCGTGTAGAACGGGTGGCAGGCGCTGCACGTCTCGACGTGGATCGAGCCGCCCTTGGCGGTGCTGCGGGTGGTGAAGGTGTTACCGCAGGAGCAGCTGACCTCGGTGGTCACGTACTCCGGGTGGATGTTGGGCTTCATGTCGCCTCGGTCCTCTCGTCTGTGGTCGCCGGGTCGCCCCTGGCCTGCCGCTGCCTGCCGTTGGGGGCGTGAACCGGAACCGGTGGCCGATTGACCAGTCTGCCATGGGCTTCGGTGGGCCCTGGAATCGGGCCGCACCCGTTGGTCGCCGGTAGCAACATCGGGCCTCGGGTACGCATTCCCACCGCCCGCGTGAAGCATTCCTCGGCCGTCCCCCCGCCGCGCTGCGGCCGAGTCGGGTACGCGTAGGGGGCGTGGCCGGCCGGCCACGCCCCCTACGTCGATCTTCGTCGGTGGACGTCACTCCCCCGGCGTCGACTTGGCGATCTGCATCAGGAACTCGATGTTGGTACGGGACTGCTTCAGCCGGTCCAGCAGGAGATCCAGCGCCGCCTGCGAGTCCAGCGAGTGCAGCACCTTGCGGAGCTTGTGCACGATGGCCAGCTCCTCCGGCGCGAGCAGGATCTCCTCCTTACGCGTACCGGACGGGTGGATGTCGATGGCCGGGAAGGTCCGCTTGTCAGCGATCTTCCGGTCCAGCTTCAGCTCCGCGTTACCGGTGCCCTTGAACTCCTCGAAGATGACCGTGTCCGCCATGGAACCGGTCTCCACCAGGGCGGTGGCGAGGATGGTCAACGAGCCGCCGTTCTCGATGTTGCGCGCCGCGCCGAGGAACCGCTTCGGCGGGTACAACGCGGTGGAGTCGATACCACCCGACATGATCCGGCCGCTGGCCGGCGCCGCCAGGTTGTACGACCGGCCGAGCCGGGTCACCGAGTCGAGCAGCACGACCACGTCGTGCCCCAGCTCGACCAGGCGCTTGGCCCGCTCGATCGCCAGCTCGGCGACGGTGGTGTGGTCCTGCGGCGGGCGGTCGAACGTGGCCGCGATGACCTCGCCCTTGACCGACCGCTGCATGTCGGTGACCTCTTCGGGCCGCTCGTCCACCAGCACCACCATCAGGTGGCACTCCGGGTTGTTGTGCGTGATGGCGTTGGCGATCGCCTGGAGCACCATGGTCTTACCGGCCTTCGGCGGCGAGACGATCAGCGCCCGCTGCCCCTTGCCGATCGGCATGACCAGGTCGATGACCCGGGTGGTGAGGATGTGCGGCTCGGTCTCCAGCCGCAGCCGCTCCTGCGGGTACAGCGGGGTGAGCTTGTAGAACTCCGGCCGGCGCTTGGCCTCGTCCGGCTCCATCCCGTTGATGGTGTCCAGCCGGACCAGCGGGTTGTACTTGTCGCGCCGCTGCTCGCCGTCGCGCGCCGCCCGGACCGCCCCGGTGATCGCGTCACCGCGTCGCAGGCCGTACTTCTTGATCTGGGACATCGACACGTAGACGTCGTTGGGGCCGGCCAGGTAGCCGGTGGTCCGGACGAAGGCGTAGTTGTCGAGCACGTCCACGATGCCGGCCACCGGCACGAGCACGTCGTCCTCGCCGACCTGCGGCTCACGGCCACCGTCGCCGGAATCGTTGCGGTCACCGCGGCCCCGCCGACGATCCCGGAAACGGCTGCGCCGGCTGCGCCGACCGCCGCTCTCGCCGTCGTCGTCACCGTCGTTGTCCCGCTCGGCGCGCTGTCCACGGTCGCCGCGGTCGGCCCGCTCGCCACGGTCGCCGCGGTCGGCCCGGTCGCCCCGCTCGACGCGCTCAGCGGCGCGGTCGCCGCGGTCGCCGCGGTCGCCACGCTCACCACGGTCGCTGCGCTCGGCACGGTCGCTGCGCTCGGCACGCTCACCCCGATCGGGACGCTCACCGCGCTCGGCACGCTCACCGCGCTCTGCGCGCTCAGCCCGCTCGCCCCGATCGGCGCGTTCAGCACGGTCGGCGCCTCGGTCACGGCCGGACCGGCCCTCGGACCGCTCGCCCTCGGCGGCGGTCTCCTCGGCACGCGGTTCCGCCACGGCGGTCCGGCTACGCCGGGTACGGCCGCGCCCTTCGCTCTCGACGCTTGCGGCCGGCTGTTCGGCACCACGGCGCTCGGCCTCCGGCCGCTCACCCGTGTCTCGTACCTCCGCGTGCACCTCCTCGCGGACCGGTGCGGCGGCCGCCGCGACCTCGGCCCGTGGACGAGGGGCTCCGGCAGCGCCGCCCTGCCGCTCGGTGATCGCGCTGATCAGCTCGCCCTTACGCATGCGAGCCGTCCCCGAGATGCCGAGCGACGCGGCCAGGCTCTGCAGCTCCGGCAGCAGCATCGCCGACAGACCGGTGCCGCTGCGCCGACGGCGGGCGGGGGCAGCGGTGGTGGCATCGCCAGCGACGTTGGAAACATCCGACGTCACGTCGGTGGTGTCGCTCAATGGATTCCTTCCCTCGATAGGCCGGGACTGCCCGGAATCGACAACAGGTGGCCGGGCGGCCTCGGTACACCCGCCTCGCATGACGCTTCGCGGGAGTCTGCAACACAGCAGCCGGTCGGTCTCCCGACCCACCAGATGGAGCGGTGAGCGGGGTTTCGCCGTCTGCGGCGACCAGTGAAGACTGCGGTGCGGCGTGGGCCTAGGCAGGGGTGACGGGCTTACCGCCGAAAGCTTCGGGGGTGCGCCGACCCGCAGGGAGATCGCATGCTTCGCGGCTGTGCTAAGTCTAGAGCGTAATCAACTCTTGCGACCTGCGGCAACAGGGTCCCGCTCCGCGTGTCCGAGTCTACCCCGCTCGACCTGCGCCCCGCATACATCTACCGGCAACCGCAGCAGCCGCCAATCTGTTCCCGCGTCAAATCCTACCGGCAGCTCAGACAGCGCGAGCACGCTGGGGCCGGCCCCACTGACCACGGCCGCCACACCGGCCGCACGCAACCCGTTGACCAGCGCACTTGTGCCCGGCATCGACGGCGCCCGCCAATCCTGGTGCAACCGGTCGGCGGTCGCCGGCAGCAGCAGTGCCGGCTGCGCGGTCAACGCGTGCACCAGCAGTCCCGCGCGGCCGGCGTTGAACGCGGCGTCGCCGTGCGGCACCGTGGCCGGCAGCGCCGCGCGGGCCGTGGCGGTCAGCCCGCGCTCGGTCGGCACCAGCACCGTGGGGCGCACGCCGTCGGCCACCGGCAGCGACACCGCCCGCGCGCCGGCCGGCTCCGTCCAGGCCAGGGTGAAGCCACCGAGCAGGCACGGCGCGACATTGTCCGGATGGCCCTCGATCTCCGCGGCCAGCCGCAGCACCGCGTTGTCGTCGAGGCGGCTCTCCCCCTCCATTACCAGCGCCCGGGCCAGCAGCACCCCGGCGACGATCGCCGCCGACGAGGAGCCGAGCCCGCGCGCCTGCGGGATGCGGTTGACGCACTCCACCGCCAGCCCGGCCGGTTGCCCACCAAGGACGTCGAAGGCCACCCGCATGGCGCGTACCACCAGATGCCCGTCGTCGACGGGCAGGTCGCCGGCGCCCTCGCCGGTCACCGCCACCGTCACGCCCCCGGCCGTCACCTCGGCGGCGACGTCGTCGTGAAGCGCGAGGGCCAGCCCGAGCGCGTCGAAACCCGGCCCCAGGTTCGCACTGGTGGCGGGGACCCGGACCCGGACCGGTTCGGCGACGAATCTGATCGACACGCCGCCCATGCTAGTGGGGCCACAGACGTCCACCGGGCCGGACCTGGCTACCGGTTCTCCGCGACGGCGGGTGGCGACGTGGCGAGCGACAGACGCCGGGTCGCGATCCGCCAGCCGATCGCATAGACCAGGGTCACCAGGCCGCAACCGGCCAGTACGACCCGCTCGTCGACGACGTCCACGACCACGGCCACCACCAGTTGACTGACGGAGATCGCCAGGGTCGCCAGCATCATGTCGGTGGCGAAGACCCGACCCCGTAGCCGGTCCGGCACTTCGCCCTGCAGGGCGAAGTTCGACATCACCCAGTTGCTGCCACCGGCGAAGTGGGCCACGAAGACCAGGACCAGCACCAGCGGGAACCAGGCCGCCACCGAGGTGCCGAGGTAGGCCAGACCGTACGCCGACATGGACAGTGCCAGGCCGGGCAGCAGCCAGGCGCGGTTGGTCAGCACCCGTCGCATCATGATCGGGCCGACCAGCGCGCCGGCACCCCGGACGGCGAACAGCAGACCGGCACCGAGCGCACCGACCCCGTACACCCCGGCGAGCAGCGGGAAGACGGTAAGCACACCGTTACCGAGACCCACCGCCGACTTGACCGTCACCAGCGCCAACACCCGGGGACGGTGCCCGATGTAGACAAGCGCCTCGCGGATCGCCGCCCAGGTCTGCGGTGGGCTCGCGCCCCGCTCGCGGGGTGCCTGCAACGGACGGCGGATGAGCGTGGCCAGACTCGCGGCGATCACCAACCCGACGGCAGCGACCCAGAAGCACGCGTACGGTCCGGCCGCCGCGCTGAGTACCCCACCGAGTGATGCGCCGACGACGGTCATCGTGCCCCACGCCGAACCGGCCACCGCGTTGCCGGCGGCCAGTTCATCCGGATCGAGCACGTTCGGCAGCGCCGCCTGGGCAGCCGGCGAATAGAACGCCTTGGCCACCGCGACCACGCCGATGCCGAGCAACGCCAGCCAGGCCGTGCCGGCATCGCGTACCCCGAGCAGCAGCAGGACACCGACCAGCGCGGCGCCGTTCGAGATGATCATGATTGTGCGTCGGTCGAACCGGTCCGCGATGGTGCCGGTGTACGGCAGCAGCAGCGCCACGATGCCGGTGTCCACCGCGAGCACCAGGGCGCCCCACACGCCACTGCCGGTCAACTTCGGCAGCAGCACCAGCAACGGCACCATGACGAACCAGTCGGCGCCGAAGACCACCAGCTCGGCCAGGAAGAGGTTGCGGAAGTTCCGGTTGCGGGTGAGGACCGAGAGGGTGGACGCCACGGAGCGGACCATACCCGGCCACCGTCAACGGTTGCGTCGCAGCGCGGACAGCGCCCCGGAGGGCCCGAGGACCCTCCGGGGACGCCCGGTCACTCGTTCGGCGGGAACGGTGAGTTGCGACTCTTCGGCAGCCGGAGCACCTCGAACTGGTCGGTGTTCTCGATCAACGCGCCGGAGGGCGCCGCCGGCACCGGCCGGCTCTCCCGCCGGTCCGCTTCGGTGGCACCGATCCCCGCGCCCACCGGCACCCGGCCGGTGGTGTCCGACGCCGGGCCATCGGCCTCGTCGACCTCGCCACCGCCCGATTCCTCGGTCGGGTCGCCGTACCGTCGCCGCCGCCACGTGCGGACCGACACCTTGGTGTCCTCCACCATGGCGTAGAGCGTCGGCACCAGGATCAACGTGAGCAGGGTGGAGGTGAGCAGGCCACCGATCACCACGATCGCCAACGGCCGCGAGATGAAACCACCCTCCCCGGTGAGCCCGAAGGCCATCGGCGTCAACGCGAAGATGGTGGCGATCGCGGTCATCAGGATCGGCCGCAGACGGTGGCGTCCGCCCTCGACCACCGCCTCCCGCACCCCCATGCCCTGCGCCCGGTACTGGTTGACCAGGTCCAGCAGCACGATGGCGTTTGTCACCACGATGCCGACCAGCATGAGCACGCCGATCAGCGCCGGCACGCTCAGCGCGGTGCCGCTGGCCAGCAGCAGGGCGACCGCGCCGGTGGCGGCGAACGGAATGGAGACCAGCAGGATCAGCGCCTGGACCACGCTACGGAACGTCGCCATCATGATCAGGAAGACGATCGCGATCGCGGCGAGCACGGCCAGGCCCAGATCGGCGAAGGTCTCCCGCTGCTCGGCGCTGACCCCGCCCAGGGAGAACGTGGCCCCCGGTACGTCGATCGCGTCGAGGCGGCTCTGCAACTCGGTGCTGATCGCGCCCAGATCGGAGCCGGTGACCGTGCCGGTCACCGAGACGCTGCGCTCACCGTCGATCCGCCGTACCTGCTGCGGACCGGTGGTCTCCGTGACATCGGCGATGTCGTCCAGCTTGACCGCGCCCACCGGCAGAGCCCGCAGCTCCGCCAGGGTCACCGGCGGTGCCGGCGACAGGCGCAGCACCACGTCCCGGGCGGCGCCCTCGACGGTCACCTGACCCAGCGGCGTACCCCGGAACGCCTGCGACACCAGCTGACCGACGGCGGCCTCGGTGAGCCCGGCCCGGCTGGCCGCCTCGCGGTCGACGGTCACGTCGACCCGAGGTACCCGGTCGGCCAGGGTGGTCGAGACGTCCTCGACCCCGCCGATGCCGGTCAGGGCCGTCTCGGCCTCCTTCGCGGCGGCGGCCAACACCTCGGGGTCAGCGGCCCGGACGATCACCGCCAGCTCGTTGGCGGACGCCCCGCCCTGGCCCGCCGGGAACGTGATCTCTCCGGCCTCGGTACCGAGCGCCGCGAGCCGGTCCCGCAGCACTCCGCGCATCGCCTTCGCGTCGGTCTCCCCGCCGAGACGCAACGCGTAGTTGGCCACGTTGTTGCCGGCGCTGCCGGCCCAGGGGGTATCTCCGCCACCGGCGGTGACCTGGTACGACTCGATGCCCGGAGTCTCCGCCAGCACCGCCTCGACCCGACGGGCCGCCGCGTCGGTGCCGGCCAGCCCGGTGCCCACCGGCAGCTCCTGGCGGACGTTGAGAGTGTCCTGGCCGGAGTCGTCGAGGAAGTTCGTCTCCAGCTGCCGGGCCAGCCCGAAGGTGCCGAACAGCACCAGCAGGCCCGCCGCCAGGGTCGCCCATCGGTAGGCCCGCCGCCCGGTGGCGAACCGGATGACCGGCAGGTACGCCCGCTGCAACGGGCTGCGCAGCTCGCGCTCCTCCGCCGCCCGGCGGACCGCCGCCCCGTCGGCCGCACCGCTGACCGGCTTGAGGAACCAGTACGCGAGCACCGGGATCACCGTCAGCGACACCAACAGCGAGGCGAGCAACGCCACGGTGACCGTGATCGCGAAGGGCGCGAAGAGCTGACCGACGAAACCACCTACCAGGGCGATGGGTGCGAAAACGGCAACCGTGGTCAACGTCGACGCGGTGACGGCACCGGCCACCTCGCGTACGGCGGTGAGGATCGCCTGCCGCTTCGACCCGCCGTACGTCAGGTGCCGCTTGATGTTCTCCAGCACGACGATCGAGTCGTCCACCACCCGGCCGACCGCGACCGTCAACGCGCCGAGGGTGAGCAGGTTGAGCGAGTAGTCACCGATCCAGAGGGCGATCAGCGCGACCACCACCGACAGCGGGATGGAGACCGCGGTGACCACAGTGGAGCGCACCGACAGCAGGAACACCAGGATGACCACCACGGCCATGATCAGACCCAGCAGACCCTCGGTGCTCAGCGTCTTGATGGACTTCTCCACGAACGGCGCCTGGTCGAGCACGACTGTCAGCTCGGCACCGGTGGCGGCGCGCAGGTCGTCGAGCCGGTCGGCGACCGCGTGCGAGATCTCCACGGCGTTGCCGTCCGGGTCGGCGGTGACCGCGATGCCGAGACTCTCCCGGCCGTTGGTACGGGTGATGGCGGTGGCCGGGGCGAGTTGCTCCTCGACCGTGGCGACGTCGCCGAGTCGGACCGGACCGGCCTTCTTGACCGGCGGAGCGACGATCACACCGCGCAGCTCGTCCAGGGTGGTCAGCGGTGCGCCCACCTGGACCGGCAGGGTGCGCTCGCCGTCCAGCACCGCGCCGGCCGGCACCGCCACGCCGTTGGCCCGCAACGCGGTGCCGATCGCGGTCGGCTGCACCTTCGCCTTCGCCAACTTCGCCGGATCCGGTGTGATCACCACAAGTTCGTCCCGGACGCCGGTCAGCTCGACGCCACGGACGCCGTCGATCGCCGCCAGTTCCGGCACCACGGTGTCCCGCAGCTTTCCGGCGAGGGTCCGCTCGTCGTCGTCGCCGGACGCGGCCAGCACCACCGCCGGCAGGTCGTCGGTGCTACCCGCGATCACCTGCGGGTCGACGCCCTCCGGCAGGCTGGTCCGGTTGATCGCGGTCTGCATCCGGCTGACCATGTCGTCGAGTTCGGTGCCGAACTCGTACTGCACCTGGATGGTGGTCAGGCCCTCACGGGAGGTCGAGATGACCGAGTCGAGACCGGAGATGCCGCGCAGGCTGTTCTCGATCGGCTCGGCGACCTCGGACTCGACGACCTCCGGTGCGGCGCCGGGGTACTGGGCCACGATGAAGGCGGCGGGAAACTCCAGCGACGGTAGGAGTTGCTGCTTCAGTGACGGCACGGCGTACACACCGAACGCCGTGGTCACCACCGCGATGAGGGCTACCAGCCCTCGGTTGGCGAGGCTGAATCTGGCGAGCAGCGACATCGCGTGGCTCACTCCTGAGGGAGACGGTCGAGGGGTACGAGCAGTGTGCCCGACCCCGTGGGTCTGCCGATCTCCGGGGCGGCCGGGGTGCCGAGCCGCAGCGGGGCGGACCGGGCCTCAGGCGAGGTCGAGGGAGCGGGCGGCGACGAGCGGATCGTTGGCGATGGTGACGGGAGCGGGAGCTGTGGAGATGGCCCACTCCGGATCCTTCAGACCGTGCCCGGTGACCGTGCAGACCACCGTGCCCCCGGCCGGCACCCGGCCGGCGGCGGCCTGCTGGAGCAGACCGGCGACGCTGGCCGCGCTGCCCAGTTCCACGAAGACACCGACCTCACGGGCCAGCAGTCGGTATGCGGACAGGATCTCCCGATCGGTGACCGCCGCGATCAGGCCGCCGGAGGTGTCCCGCGCGTCCAGGGCCTTCGTCCAACTCGCGGGGTTGCCGATCCGGATGGCGGTGGCGATGGTGGACGGCTCGGCCACCACCTGCCCGGTCACGATCGGCGCCGCACCGGCCGCCTGGAAGCCGTACATCTTCGGTCGCCGACTGGCGTTGCCGGCGTCATGGTCCTCCGTGTAACCCATCCAGTACGCGGAGATGTTGCCGGCGTTGCCCACCGGCAGGCAGTGGATGTCGGGTGCGTCGCCGAGCGCCTCGACGATCTCGAAGGCAGCCGTCTTCTGACCGTGCAGCCGGTCGATGTTTACCGAGTTGACCAGGGCCACCGGATAGTCCTGGGCGAGCTTGGCGGCCAGCGCCAGACAGTCGTCGAAGTTGCCGTTGACCTGGAGCAGCTTGGCACCGTGCACGAGCGCCTGAGCCAGCTTGCCCAGCGCGATCTTCCCCTGCGGCACGAGGACGGCGCAGGTCATCCCGGCCCGGGCCGCGTACGCGGCGGCGGAGGCACTGGTGTTGCCGGTGGAGGCGCAGATGATGGCCTTGTTGCCGGCCTCGACCGCCTTGGAGACGGCCATCGTCATGCCCCGGTCCTTGAAGGAGCCGGTGGGGTTCGCGCCCTCCACCTTGAGGTACACGTCGCAGCCGAGCCGGGCGGAGAGCACCGGCGCCGGCAACAGCGGCGTGTTCCCCTCGTGCAGGGTGACCACCGGCGTGGCATCGGTGACCGGCAGCCGGTCCCGGTAGGCGTCGATCAGGCCACGCCACATCTCGCTCTCCTCGCCTCTGCGATTGATCCGGCCGCTCACAACCCGCCCTCTACCCGCAGCACGCTCGCCACCGAACGGACGATGTCCAGTCCACGCAGTTGCTGGACGGTCGCGGCGAGCGCCGCGTCCGGGGCGACGTGGGTCACGATGACAAGTACGGCGTCACCGGCCGCGCCGGCGGCACCGGCGGCCGGCCCCTGCCGGACGGTGGCGATCGAGACGTCGTGCCGGGCGAACACCCCGGCCACCGACTCCAGCACACCGGGCCGGTCAGCCACGTCGAGGCTGATGTGGTAGCGGGTGAGCGCCTCCCCCATCGGCCGTACCGGCAGGTCGGCGTAGGCGGACTCGCTGGCCGCGCGGACCCCGGCGAGCCGGTTGCGGGCCACCGCCACCACGTCCCCGAGCACCGCGCTGGCGGTCGGCGCCCCACCGGCACCCCGGCCGTAGAACATCAACTGCCCGGCTGCCTCCGCCTCCACGAAGACCGCGTTGAACGCGTCGCCCACGCTGGCCAGGGGATGGGTCACCGGGATCATCGCCGGGTGCACCCGGACACTTACCGCCTCCCGGCCCTGCCCGTCGGCACCCCGCGCGGCGATGCAGAGCAGCTTGATCGTGCAGCCCATCGCCTTGGCGCTGGCCACATCCGCGGCGGTGACCTCGGTGATGCCCTCGCGATGCACGTCGGCGGCGGCGACCCGGCTGTGGAAGGCGAGCGAGGCGAGGATGGCCGCCTTGGCGGCGGCGTCGAAGCCCTCCACGTCGGCGGTCGGATCGGCCTCGGCGTAGCCCAGCTCGGTCGCCTCTTCCAGCGCCTCGGCGAACCCGGCACCGGTGGCGTGCATCGCGGAGAGAATGAAGTTGGTGGTGCCGTTGACGATGCCGGTGACCCGGGTGATGCGGTCGCCGTGCAGCGACTCGCGCAGCGGGCGCAGCAGCGGAATGGCCCCGGCCACGGACGCCTCGTAGTAGAGGTCGCCGCCCCCCTCGGCCGCCGCGTCGTGCAGGGTGCCGCCGTCCTCGGCGAGCAGCGCCTTGTTGGCGGTGACCACGCTCTTGCCGGCCCGCAACGCCTCCACCAGCCAGCCGCGCGCCGGCTCGATGCCGCCGACCACCTCGACCACCACGTCGACGTCGTCCCGCTTGATCAGCCCGAGCGCGTCGGTGGTGAACAGGGCCGGGTCCACCGGCAGGTCGCCGCGGTCCCGTCCGATCCGGCGTACGGCGATGCCGGCGATCTCCAACGGAGCACCGACGCGGGCGGCGAGGTCCGCCGACTGCTCGTGCAGCAGCCGGATCACCTCGGCACCGACAGTGCCGCAGCCGAGCAGGGCGAGGCGTACAGGTGACGTCATCCCACATCCAAAGCGAGCAGGTCCTCTTCGGTCTCCGGTCGAACGATCAGCCGGGCCCGGCCGTTGCGAACCGCGACCACGCCGGGGCGGGGCACGTGGTTGTAGTTGCTGGCCATGCTGCGGCAGTACGCGCCCGTGCCGGGCACCGCGACAAGATCTCCGGGCTGCACGTCGGCGGGCAGGAATTCATCCTTCACCACGATGTCCCCGGACTCACAGTGCTTTCCCACCACGCGGGCGAGCATCGGGCCGGCGACGCTCCCCCGGGAGGCCAGGGTCGCCGAGTACGACGCGTCGTACAGGGCGGTCCGGATGTTGTCGCTCATCCCGCCGTCGACGCTGACGTACGTCCGGATGCCATCGACATCCTTGACCGTACCCACCTCGTAGAGGGTGAACACGGCCGGGCCCACGATCGCCCGGCCCGGCTCGATGGACAGGTGCGGTGTGGCCAGCCGCTCCGCCGCACACTCCGAGTCCACGATCTTGCGTAGCCGCTTGGCCAGGTCGTGCGGGGCCGCGGGGTCGTCCTGCGAGGTGTACGCGATACCGAAACCGCCACCGAGGTCGAGTTCGGGCAGTTCGACGCCGCGGGCGTCGCGGATCTGCGCCTGAAGGGCCAGCACCCGCCGGGCGGAGACCTCGAAGCCGCTGGTGTCGAAGATCTGCGAGCCGATGTGCGAGTGCAGGCCGCGCAGCTCCAGCACACCCTCGTCGAGCACGCGCAGCGCCGCGCTCAGGGCCGCCCCACCCGCGAGCGAGAAGCCGAACTTCTGGTCCTCATGGGCGGTGGCGATGAACTCGTGGGTGTGCGCCTCCACGCCGACGGTGACCCGGATCAGCACCCGGGGCCGTACGCCGCGTTCACGGGCCAGCGCGGTGAGCCGGTCGATCTCGTGGAACGAGTCGACGATGATCCTGCCCACCCCGACGTCGAGGGCCCGGGTCAGCTCGGCCACCGACTTGTTGTTGCCGTGGAAACCGATCCGCTCGGGCGGCATCCCACCGGCCAGCGCCACGGCCAGTTCCCCGCCGCTGCACACGTCGAGGAACATGCCTTCCTCGGCGATCATCCGGACCACCGCCCGGCAGAGGAAGGCCTTGCCGGCGTAGTAGATGTCCTCGTCCGGGAAGGCCGCCTGGAAGTCCCGGCAGCGCGAGCGGAGGTCGTCCTCGTCGAGCACGTACACCGGGGTGCCGAACTCGGCGGCGATGTCGCGTACGCCCAGGCCCGCGACGGTGAGCGCGCCGTCGGCGCCGCGCGTCACGTTGCGGGGCCACAGCTGCGGCACCAGGGCATTTACGTCGTCCGGCGTACGCAGCCAGGCCGGCCCTCGGTTGCCGATGTCGCCGTGCAGCGCGCCTGCCTCATGAGCCCGCATCAGTGCCTCCCTGGATTCGCGGCTGCGGGGCCCGCAAGCTCACTCCTCGCGCTCACGACTACATCCGCTCCGGCGCCGAGACGCCGAGCAGGCGCAGCCCGTTGGCGATGACCACCCGGGTCGCGTCGTTGAGCCAGAGCCGGGCCCGGTGCAGGTCGGTGACGGCCTCGTCGCCCCGGGGCAGGATCCGGCAGTTGTCGTAGAACCTGTGGTACGCCCCGGCCAGGTCCTCCAGGAAGCGGGCCACCCGGTGCGGCTCGCGCAGCTCGGCGGCGGCGGCCACCACGGCGGGGAACTCGGCCAGCGCCTTGAGCAGTTCGTTCTCCTTCTCGTGGTCGAGCAGCTCGGGCCGGAACGACGCCGCGTCGCCCCGGGTGAGGCCGACCTCGGCGGCGTTGCGGCCGACGCTGGCCGTACGGGCCGCCACGTACTGCACGTAGTAGACGGGGTTGTCCCGGGTGGCCCGGGTCCACAGCTCGATGTCGATGTCGATCGGCGAGTCGCTGGAGTAGCGGGCCAGCGCGTAGCGGGAGGCGTCCACCCCGATCGCGTCGACCAGATCCTCCAGGGTCACCACGGTGCCGGCCCGCTTGCTCATCCGTACCGGCGCGCCGTCGCGGACCAGGTTCACCAGCTGACCGATGAGGATCTCCAGCGTCTGCTCGGGGTCGTCACCGAAGCAGGCCGCCATCGCCTTCATCCGGCCGACGTAGCCGTGGTGGTCCGCCCCGAGCATGATCACGACGCGGTCGAAGCCACGCTCGCGCTTGTCGAGGTAGTAGGCGCAGTCGGCGGCGAAGTAGGTCCACTCACCGTTGGACTTACGCAGTACCCGGTCCTTGTCGTCGCCGAAGTCGGTGGTGCGCAGCCAGGTGGCGCCCTCGGAGTCGAAGAGGTGGCCCTGCTCGCGAAGCCGGGTCAGGGCGTGCTCCAGCTCGCCGCGATCGTGCAGGTCCTTCTCGTTGAAGTAGGTGTCGAACTCGACCCCGAAGTCCCGCAGCGAGGACTTGATCTCCGTGAACATCAACGCGACGCCCTCGACCCGGAAGACCTCCTGGGCGGCGGCGTCGTCCAGGGTCAGCACGTCGGGCCGCCGGGCGGTCACCTGCTCGGCGATCTCCGCGAGGTACGCCCCGCCGTAGCCGTCCTCCGGCGCCGGCTCGTTCCGGGCGGCGGCGAGCAGCGAGCGGGCGAAGCGGTCGATCTGCGAGCCGGCGTCGTTGAAGTAGTACTCGGTGCCGACGTTGGCGCCGGTGGCCCGCAGCAGCCGGCTCAACGCGTCGCCGACCGCCGCCCAGCGGACGCCACCGATGTGCACCGGACCGGTCGGGTTGGCCGAGACGAACTCCAGGTTGATCTTCAGGCCGGCGAGTCGGTCGCTTCGGCCGTACTCCTCACCCGCCTCGACGATCGAGCGGGCGAGCTGTCCCGCGGCGGCGGCGTCGAGCCGGATGTTGAGGAACCCCGGGCCGGCGATCTCGACCGATTTGATCCCCGACGTACTGGCCAGCTCGGCGGCCAGCGCGGCAGCCAGCTCCCGGGGCGGCAGCCCGACCTTCTTACTCAGCTGAAGCGCCAGGGTGGCAGCGTAGTCGCCGTGCTCGGGATTGCGCGGCCGCTCGACCGTGGTGTGCTCCGGCAGTGCGGAGCGGTCCAGCTCTCGGTCGGCGAAGACGGCGTGAGCGGCGGCGAGGACGGCTTCGGCGAGTTCTGCAGGAGTCACCGAACCATGTTATCGGGGGTAGACTCGGTCCCCGCGGCGGCGACCCAGCATCCGAACCCGGCCCGCCAGAGCCCCTGACCGACCGACCTGACGAGGCACGATGAGTATCAGCACCCCGGGCGGCCCGGAACGCCGCCCGACCGTGGTCAGCACCGGCAAGAAGCCGGCGGCGGGACGGCCGGCCGCCGGCGCCAAGGCGACCGGAGCCAAGGCTGGCCCCAACAAGTCCGGATCGGCCCAGCGCGCGGGGGGCGGCAGGGGGCCGCGTAAGCCGATCACCCCGGTGAAGGTGAGCCAGGGCCGGTCGTGGGGGCCGATCGCGCTCTTCGTCGCCGTCGGCGTGCTCGCCACGTCGATCATCGGGTTCGGGGCCTGGGCGACCTTCAAGGGCAGCCAGTCCTGGGAGGACAAGGCCGCCGACATCGCGGGCATCATCAACTACCGCGAGAGCGACCCGGACAGCCTCACCTACGAGTCGCACCAGTCCGGCAAGATCGAATACAAGTACACCCCGCCGGTCGGTGGCGCGCACAACAACGCCTGGCAGCGCTGCCTCGGCGATGTCTACGACGCGCCGATCGCGGCCGAGCACGCGGTACACAGCATGGAGCACGGCGCGGTCTGGCTCACCTACCGCCCGGACCTGCCCGCGGCCGACGTCGAGAAGCTGGCCAGCGTGATCCGGGGCAACGACTTCATGCTGATGAGCCCGTACGAGGGGCTGGACTCCGCCGTGTCGCTCCAGGCGTGGGGCTACCAGCTCAAGGTCGACAGCGCCGACGACCCGCGGATCAAGGAGTTCGCCACCACGCTGGCACAGAACGCCTCGATCGAGCCGGGCGTGCCCTGCTCCTCCGGCAACTACACCACCGGCACCGGCACCGAGCCGCGCGAGTTGGCTCCGCCGACGGGTGGCTGACATGCCCAGCGCGATCCAGGAGGCGCCTCCGACGGAGCGCAACGGCACCGAACTCCGCCGGCCGTCCCGGACGCTGCGCTACCTGACCCTGGTCATGGCGGCGGTGCTGCTGCTCGGCATCGGGTGGACGGCCGCGACCCTGATGTCAAACCGGGCCCCGGGTGAGGACTCGGCCGAGGCCGGCTTCGCCCGGGACATGTCCCGTCACCACGCCCAGGCGGTGGAGATGGCCATGATCGCGTACGCGAAGGCGCAGAACCCGGCGATCCGGCAGATGGGCTACGACATGGCCCTGACCCAGCAGGCTCAGATCGGGCACATGCAGCGCTGGTTGCAGGAGTGGGAGTTGCTGCCCACCGGCTCGCGACCGGCGATGGAGTGGATGCCCGACGCCGTTCCGCTGAGCCAGGACGGGCTCATGCCCGGCATGGCGACCCGCGAGGAAATCACCCAACTGCACGAGGCCCAGGGCGTCGAGGTCGACCGACTCTTCATCAAGCTGATGATCAATCATCACCTCGGTGGGGTCCACATGGCCGACGGCCTGTTGCAGGTCTCCGACCGCGCCGAGGTGGTCCGGATGGCCGAGGCCATGAAGCAGACGCAGCAGAAGGAGATCAACGAGCTGCGCCGGATGGAGCCTGCCGGCGGTTGATCCGCTCGTACCCGACCAACCCTCGCCGCCCCGCTCGACTGTTCGAGCGGGGCGGCGACGCGTAGGCAGCCGAGTGCCACCGGGATCGTCTCCTCCGCCCCACCTTGGGGCTATACGACCGATTTTCCCTCTAGGGGTTACTTGGAGCGAAGTGCACTCGTTGTCCGGACGTGGGGGTTGCACTCAGAGACGCGCGGCGTTCGGTCACCAGCTGGTGCCGACGCCACACCATCGGCGGTGACGGAGCGGTGGCAGCCGTCCGTCGCGGACAGCGGCAGGGTGAGCCGGGAACACTCAGCCGCGAACAGGAGCTGGAACTGATCGACACCCTTCGGGGCGTCCACCCCGACGCGTTCGGCCTGGACGAGGAGCTGTGGACCCGCCAGAGTCTGCACGCCCTCATCCAGCAGCAGTTCGGTTTGACGCTGGACGTGGGAGTGGTCGGGGCGTACCTGCGGGCCTGGGGGTTGGGGCCGCGCGAGCCCCGCGAGCGGGCCTGCGGGCTCTGCGTCGGGGCGGTCGAGCGGTGGGTACGCAGCGAGTACCCGGCGATCACCCGGGCGGCTCAGGAACACCTGGCCGAGGTGTACTGGGTGGGTCGGGTCCGGCTGCGGGGCACCATGCCGGCGGCCGACGTCATCTCGGCGGTCTCCTCACGGGGGCGGGTCCGGTTCATGGTCACCACCCCGTCGGTCGACCCGCCGCTCCCCCGGGAGTTCGTGCACCGGCTCAGCGGTGCCGAGCGGCGGACCGTGCACCTGATCGTCGACGGCTCGTGGGCCCGCAACGAGTGGCCGCGCCGGCTCCCCCGGCGCATCGTGCCGCACCCGCTGCCCAGCTGCGGACGCGCGCTGGCCGCCTGACGCGCCGATACCGATTCGGCGATCGGGTGGGGCGTTTGCTAGTCTTCTCCAGTCGCTGAGCCCCCGTAGCTCAGGGGATAGAGCACCGCCCTCCGGAGGCGGGGGCGCAGGTTCGAATCCTGCCGGGGGCACGAGCTTTGGTGCCCCATGTCCGCTGAGAAGCGCGGACCTGGGGCGCTCGTCATTTCTCCTGGGGCCCGAGCCCCAGACCCCACGGCGGCGGACGCCGACGCCGTCCGACCCTGCCGGGCTTCCTCCCGGCCCGAGCCCCGAACCCCACGGCGGCGGACGCCGACACCGTCCGACCCTGCCGGCTTCCTCCCGGCCCGAGCCCCGAACCCTACGGCGGCGGACGCCGACACCGTAGGAGCGTTCCGGCTTTCCTCCCCGATGAGCCCCAAACCTCACCCGGCGGTCGCAGGCAGCGTCGTGCAACTTCTCGGGTCGCGGGCACCGTTCTACCTTCGTCAGAGGGGAGACGGCCGGTTGAAAGCCGCAGACGAGCAAGCGTTCCGAGAATTCGTCAACGCCCAGATGGGAGCACTGCGCAAGCTGGCCTACGTGACCTGCGGGGACTGGCACATGGCCGAGGATGCCGTCGCCAACGCGCTGGTCAAGCTCTATCCGCGTTGGCGGAAGCTGGACCGACCGGACCTGTACGTCAAGACCATGGTCTACCGGGCCGCCATCGACGAGCAGCGGAGACCCTGGCGTCGGGAACGCTCGTCCAGCGATGCCATGCCGGACGTGGCTATGCGGGACCTGAGCGGCGTCACCGACGAGCGGTTGCGGATAAAGGCGGCGCTGGACGCGGTGCCGGCCCGCCAACGGGCAGCCGTGATCCTGCGTCACTACCTGGGCCTGTCCTTGGAGGACACCGCCGCTGTCCTGGGCTGCAACGTCGGTACCGCGAAGAGCCAGACCTCGCGCGGGCTCGCCAAGCTACGGGAACTGCTGGCGACAGATCGGATCAGACTCACCGGGGATCGGATGGAGGAATGGGAAAGTGCAGTTGCGTGAGGTCGTGGACGTGGTGACGGCGGACGAGCCGCCGGTGTCGCACAGCACCGAGGAAATCATCAGGGCCGGCCGGAAGGCCGAGCGTCGGCGCCGGGCCGGATTCGCATCGGCCGGCGCGGCCGGGCTGGTCGCTGTCGTGGTGGCCGGCGTGTCCGCGCTGCCGCTGGTCACCGGGGGCCAGGCGGGGGACGTGGCCGCCGGGACCGGCGAGAGCATCGCCGCTCCGGCCGCCGGGAGCGGGGCAGCCGAGTGGCCGGACGCCCCGCCGTTCACCTTCACCTTCAAGGCGTTCGACGCCGGCAAGCTTCGCGTACAGGATCCGATCGTGGCGTCCACGGCCTACCAGATAGCGCGGGTGTACGTCGATGGCATGGTCACCAACGACCGGGCCGTCACCGACCAGGAAGACAAGCAGCACTCGGAGCAGCGGAAGACCGCTGCGGGGCCGTCCGACAAGCATGTTTCCGCCTACCTGACGCTCTACCGGCCGGGTGCGTTCGACCCGTCCGGCACCGAGGGCGGCACCAGCAGCACAGTGGCCGGGCGGGACGCGGTCCAGTGGACCTTCACCAGCCCGGCCGGCCGGCAGCTTGCCTGGGAGTACGCCGACGACGCGTGGGCGGTCGTCACCGCGTACACGCACGAGGCCGCCCCCACCTTCGCAGAGCTGTCGGCGCTGGCCACCGCCATGAAGCCGAGCACGCCCGAGGCGGCCACGCTGCCGTTCACGGTGGGCCACGTGCCCTCCGGCTACGCCCCGGTGGAACTCGGCACCCGAGCCACCTCCGGCGTCAACGGCGTCGCCTCGGCACGCGACGGCAACTACGGCGGCGCGGTCTACACGAAGCCGGCCCTGGCCACAACGGGGCTGGCCGCCCCCTGGGGATCCGACGGAGGGAACATCCCGGGTAGCTTCACCGTCTTCGTCACGCCGAGCACCAACTCCAACCAGCAGGCCGAAGCCGGTCGAACGCGGTGCCAGCAGAACGACTCGACGTTCTGCAACGTCTGGAGTCCCGACGGCAAGGTGCAGGTGCAGGTCAGCTCCGAGCACCTCTCGGTGGCGGAGACGACCAGGATCGCGGAGTCGGTGACGCTGGCCGACGTGCAGGACCAGGACACCTGGATCCCGGCGGCAGAGGCACTGGTGCCGTAGCCCCCGGTGCCGTTGGGCGCCGTGTTCCCGACCGGGAACACGGCGCCCGGTCCGTGCGCCGACGGGCCTGCCGAGGTCGGGACCTTGGTCCCACCGGCTTCGGGTGTTCCGGCCCGCGCGCGCCGACCCGCACCGGGGCGAGAGTGGTCACGTAAGAAGCTGACCACGGAGGCAACGATGACCATCCACCACGGCACCCACCGATCGATCGAGCGCCCGCTCGAACACGCCGAACTGCCCGGCGCCATGCTGACCACGACCGCCGCCCGGGCCCTTGCCGTGCTGCGGATCTCCACCGGCCTCGTCTTCATCTGGGCCTTCCTCGACAAGACCTTCGGCCTCGGCTACGCCACCCCGGCCGAGCGAGCCTGGATCAACGGCGGATCGCCGACCAAGGGCTTCCTCGCCAACGTCGAGGTGGGACCGTTGCAGTCGGTGGCCCATTCGATCGCCGGAACGTGGTGGGCGAACGCCCTCTTCATGGTGGGCCTGGCCGCGATCGGCCTCGCCCTGATCGCCGGCGTCGGCCTGCGGGTGGCGGCCGCCTCGGGCACCCTGATGATGGCGCTGATGTGGCTGGCCGAGTTCCCGCTGGCCAGGTTCACCGCCGGTGGCGACCCGACCGGCTCCACCAACCCGGTGGTCGACTACCACCTGATCTACGCCGTGGTCCTGGTCGCCCTGGCCGCTGCGTACGCCGGGCACACCTGGGGTCTGGGCCGGCTCTGGGCCCGCCTGCCCTTCGTGCAGCGCCACCGCTGGATGATCTGAAGCCCGACCCGGTGCGGGGCCGGACCGTCACCACGGTCCGGCCCCGCGCGGCCCGTTGTCGCGGTCCTCAGTCGGTGGCGGCGCGTCGGGCACGGGCCCGGCGGCGCCCCTCGTGCATGGCCTGCACCCTCGGCACGGGGATGGCCCGGCCCTCCTCGATCAGCTCGCCGGGGAGCCGCTGGGGTGCCGGCATCAACTCGCTCCACGGGTCCCGCTGCGCCACCAGCGCCGGGACCGTCCGGACGGTGAAGTCCGCAGCGGTGACGGACTCCAGGTCCGGCCAGGGCACCGGGAAGGAGACCGGCACGCCGGGACGCAGCCGGGGGCTGTACACCGACACGACGGTCGCGCCGCCGGTGCGGGTGGGATCGACGAAGACCTTGCCACCCCGGTCCTCGCGGATGAACGCGGTGGTCGCCAGCGCCGGATCCAGGCGCTCCGCCCGAGCCGCGAGAGCCCGGGTGGCCGCGGCCAATTCCTCGGCGTCGGGACCGGGTTCGACCGGGACGAAGACGTGCACCCCCTTGGCGCCGCTGGTCTTCACCGCACCCGCCAGTCCGGCGTCGGCGAGCGCCTGCCGGACCAGCAGCGCGGCCGCCACCGCGGCCCCGAACCCACCGGTCTCCGGCGGATCGAGGTCCAGCACCAGGTGGGTGGGACGGCTCAGGTCGTCGGCCACGGCCAGGGTGGGGTGGTACTCGACGGCCCGCTGGTTGGCGAACCAGAGCAGGGTACGGCGGTCGTCGCAGAGCGCGTACGCGATCTCCCGGCGGGACGCCTCGGCCCAGATCGACACCCGACGCACCCAGTCCGGGGTGTAGCGGGGCAGGTTCTTCTGCATGAACGGCGGCTGTCCCGGACGCACCCGGACCACCGACAGCGGACGGCCACGCAACTGCGGGACGAGCCGGTCCGCCACCGCGTCGAGATAGTCGACCAGGTCACGCTTGCGCTCTCCCGACCCGTCGAACAACTGCTGGTCGAGGTTGGTCAGCGCGACCCCGTCCCGGTTCTCGTCAGCCCCGCTCATCCGATCACCATCCCGGCCGGACGCCCGGCGGTCAACCGGAACGGCGCGCCGGATCCGTCCACGCCGTCAGCTCGCCAGCGTCAGCGGAGCCTACCTGCGGGCGACCGCCTTACGGGCCAGCCACCGCTCAGGCGAGGGGATCTCCGGCGGCGACGGCGGCGAGCAGGCGGGTGATGTGGGCGCGGGTCGCCGCGTACAGGCCGGAGCCGTAGCTGATCCGGGCCACTCCCAGGGCGGCCAGTTCCGATTGCTCCGGCGCAGCGGGTCGGGCCAGTACGTTTACCGGTGCCGCCACGGCCTGCACGAAATCCGGCAGTTGCGTCCGGTCGGCCAGCAGGATCGGGTAGACGCAGTCCGCCCCGGCGGCCAGGTAGCGGCGCGCCCGGCGGATCGCCTCGGTGAGCCGTTCGGCCGGTGCACCGCCGGGCCGTAGGAAGACGTCCACCCGGGCGTTCACGACCACCGCGACCCCGGCGTCGTCCGCCGCCGCCCGCACGCCGGCCAGCAGGTCGGCCTGTTCCTCGGCGTCGACCAGGACGCCGGTACGCGGATCCGAGTCTTCCAGGTTGAGCCCGACCGCCCCGCTGTCGAGCAGCCGGGAGACCAGTTCAGCCGGGCGCAGACCGTAGCCCCGCTCCAGGTCGGCGGTGACCGGCACGGCGACCGTGCGGGCGATCCGGGTCACGGCCGCGAACATCTCCCCCGGCGGGATGCGCTCGCCGTCGGCGTACCCGAGCGACTCGGCGACGGCGGCGCTGCCGGTGGCCACCGCCGGAAAGCCGGCGTCGACGACCGCCCGGGCCGAGCCGGCGTCCCAGGCGTTGGGGAGCACCAGCGGGTCGCCGGGACGGTGCAGGGCACGAAGCGCGACCGCCCGGGCCGCCGTCGAGTCGGTCACGATCTGATTCTCGGCCCGGCGCGACGCCCATCCGGAGAGCCAATTCGGCACCGCTGGCTGTGGGGAACGCCACTGATCTGACCGATCGGTCAGTCTCTGACCGATCGGTCAGGCATGCTGAGAGTCATGGCCCGCACCACCCCGCAGACCCACGGCGAGATCCTGGCAGCCGCGGCGAGACGTTTCGCCGCCACCGGCTACCGAGGCACCTCGTTGCAGGACATCGCCACCGAGGTGGGCTGTTCCAAGGCGGCGGTGCTGTACCACTTCGCCAACAAGGAGGCGATCCTCACCGCGCTGATGGCGCCCGCGATCGAGGTGCTGCGGTCGCTCGACGACCGGATCTCCGCCCAGCCCGGGCCGGCCGCCGCCCAGCGGGTCGCCGCCGAGGGCTTCGTCGATCTCGCGGTCCGGTTCCGCAGCGAGATCGCCCTGCTCCGGGGCGAATTCCCGGAGCTGCTGCAACAGCCCGTCTTCGCCCACATCCAGCAGATCTCCGAACGACTCATCGATGCGCTCGCCGGGCAGTCCGCGCGAGCCTCCGCCCGGATCACCGCGCTGGTGCTGCTCGCCGGCATCGCCGAGACCTGCGGCGAGTTCGCCGACGTGCCCGACCAGGAACTGGGCGACGCGCTGCTGGCCCTGCTGCGGCGGGCGCTTGAGCCGCCCGTCCACTGACCCGTCCCACCATCCACGACCGAGGGAAAGGACCTCATGGCGACCCTGCTCTACCGGCTAGGCCGGGGATCGATGCGTCGGCGGCGACTCGTCGCCGCGATCTGGCTCGTCGTACTCGTCGGGCTCGGCCTGGCAGCAGCGACCCTGCGCGGCCCGACGGCCAGCAACTTCACCATGCCCGGAACCGAGTCGCAACGCGCGCTCGACCTGCTCGACGAGCAGTTCCCGGCGGCGGCCGGCGCCACCGGCACCATCGCGGTCAAGGCACCGGCCCCGGGGCAGCTCGGCACCCCCGAGGGCCAGGCAGCGATCCGGTCGATCACCGAGGAGGCCACGACGGTCCCGGGTGTGCTCGCCGCCATCGACCCGTTCCAGGTCGGCTCGGTCTCACCCGACGGCCAGTACGCGCTGATCCAGGTGCAGTTCAACGACGGCGCCGACCAGATCACCGATGAACAGCGCGAGGCGTACGAGGAACTCGGTACCCAGGTCGAGGCCCAGGGTTGGCAGGTGGCACCCGGCGGTGAGGTGCTCAACACCGAGCCCGAGGTCGGCTCCACCGAGGCGATCGGCGTCGCGGTGGCCCTCGTGGTCCTGGTGGTCACCTTCGGCTCCCTGGTGGCCGCGGGCATGACAATGCTCAACGCGCTGATCGGCGTCGGCGTCGGCATGGCCGGCCTCTTCGCACTCAGCAGCGTGGTCGAACTGACCAGCACCGCACCCATCCTCGCGTTGATGCTGGGCCTGGCCGTCGGCATCGACTACTCGCTCTTCATCACCTCGCGGTACCGACAGAACCTGCTCGACGGCATGCCGGCGGACGAGGCGATCGGCCGGGCGGTCGGCACCGCCGGCTCGGCGGTGACCTTCGCCGGTGCCACAGTCGTCATCGCCCTGGCCGGTCTCGCGGTGGTGAACATCCCGTTCCTGACCGTGATGGGTCTGGCCGCCGCCGGCACGGTCACCGTCGCGGTGCTGGTGGCGATCACCCTGCAACCGGCGCTGCTCGGTTTCGCCGGACGCCGGGTGCTGCCCCGCCGGTTGCGCTCGTCGGTGCCGGTGGCCCTGACCGCCGATGACCTCCCGGACGACGCTGCCCGCCGCAGCGACGTGACCACCCACCGCGCGGCACCGGAGACCGCCACCAACGCCAGCGAGGACACCTCGGCGTTCGGCTTCCGTTGGGCCCGACTGGTCACTCGGCTCCGGATCCCGGTGATCCTCGTCGGCCTGCTCGGCCTGGGGCTGCTCGCGCTACCCGCACCGGACATGCGCCTGGCGCTGCCTGACGCCGGTACCGCTCCGGTCGGCTCCGCCGCCAGGGTCTCCAACGACCTGATCACGGAGGGCTTCGGCCCGGGCTTCACCGGCCGTCTCGCAGTGGTTGTCGCCGGCGACGACGCCGCCGCCACAGCCGCAGCCGTTCCGCAGGTCACCGCGCTGGTCCAGCGCACCGACAACGTGCTCGCCGTGGCCCCGCCGCAGCTCAGCCCGGACGGCCGGACCGCGCTGCTCGGGGTGATCCCGCAGACCGGCCCGACCGACCCGGCCACCGAGACGATGGTGCACGACATCCGCACCGCCGTCGGCGGCATCCAGGGCGCCGACGTACTGCTCACCGGCGTGACGGCGATCGGCATCGACATCTCGGAGAAACTCTCCGACGCGTTGCCGATCTATCTGGCGCTGGTGGTCGGCCTGTCGATCCTGCTGCTGATGCTGGTGTTCCGCTCGGTGCTGGTGCCGGTTAAGGCGGCCCTGGGTTTCCTGCTCACCGTCGCCGCCACCTTCGGCATCACGGTCGCGGTCTTCCAGCAGGGGCACCTCGCCGACCTGGTCGGCCTGGACACTCCCGGCCCGCTGATCAGCTTCCTGCCGATCCTGCTGATCGGCATCCTGTTCGGCCTGGCCATGGACTACGAGGTGTTCCTGGTCTCCCGGATGCGGGAGGATTTCGTCCACGGTGACACCGCCCAGCAGGCCACCATCAACGGGATGGGGCACGGGGCACGCGTGGTCACCGCCGCCGCCCTGATCATGACCTCGGTCTTCGGCGGCTTCATCTTCCTCGACGACCCGGTGATCAAGTCGATGGGCTTCGCGCTCGCCATCGGCGTGGCCATCGACGCCTTCGTGGTCCGGATGACCATCGTCCCGGCGGTGATGTCACTGCTCGGCAAGGTTGCCTGGTGGCTGCCCCGCTGGCTGGACCGGGCGCTGCCGAACGTCGACATCGAGGGCGAGAAGCTGCGCGCCGAGCTCGACGACAAGGTCGGCGCCGGCGCCTGACCAGCACGGCGACCCGGCCCTCCACCGAACGTCCGGTGGAGGGCCGGGTCGGCACCGGCTCAGACACCCGCCGGGTAGGTCTCCATCTCGCCCGGAGCGGCCAGCGCGGGCAACGGATGCAGCGCAGTGGTCTCGTCGCACCAGATGAAGGCGTCGTAGCGTTCCCCGAGCCGGGTCGGCACGTAGTTGCCCCACGACTCGAACGACGGGTCGTACACCACCCCGATCGCCCGGTGGTCGAGCGTGTCGGTGACCCAGCCCGGCTGGTCCGGACCGCCGAAGACCAGCACCGCGCGCTCGGGCATCAACTCGTGCAACCGGTGCTCCAGCGAACCGGGTCGGGCCGGCGGCACCACCATCGCCTCCGAAGGCGAGCCCCAGCGCGGCGCGGCGATCACCGTGCCCCGCCAACTGCCGAAGCCGATCAACGCCACCCGGTCCGCGCCGTGGCGTTCCCGCGCCAACTGGCCGATGTTCACCATCCCGTCGGCAGCCATGTCGGTCGCCCGCGCGTCACCGACGTGCGTGTTGTGCGCCCACACGACGCCCCGGGCACCCGGCCCGTAGCGGTCGAGCAACCGGTCCAGGGTGTCGGTCATGTGGATGTCCCGGACGTTCCACGAACCGGGCCCACCGGCCACCATCTCCCGGTAGTAGCGCTCCGCGCCGGCCACCACCTCCGCGTTCTGCCAGGCCGAGAAGGCACCCGGCCCGTCGGTGGCGGCGTGTTCGCGGGTACGGGCCAGCAGCCGGATCACCTCCTGCTCGCACCGGGCGGAGACGAACCGGCTCGCCGCGCCATACTCCTCGACCCGCTTGCCGTACGGCTCGAAGCAGCGGTACGCGTCCTGGGCGGCCTCCAACGACGCCGGCTCCTCCTCGCCGAGGTAGTCGAAGATCGCCTGCATCGACTCCCAGAGGCTGTAGACGTCGAGACCGTGGAAGCCGACCCGGGCCGCCTCGGCCCGCTCCATGTTCCAGGCGCGCAGCCAACGGCAGAAGCGGGCCACCTCGGCGTTGGCCCACATCCACGTCGGCCACCGCTCGAAGCCCTCCAGTGCGGTCTGCGGCTCGGCCACACCGCCGGGGGCGCCGGTCACCGAACGGTGCACCCGGTCGCAGTCCGGCCAGTCACCTTCCACCGCCACGAAGGAGAAGCCGCACTCGGCGACCAGCCGCCGGGTCAACTGCTCCCGGATGCGGTAGTAGTCGTAGCTGCCGTGCGTCGCCTCCCCGATCATCACCACCCGCGCGTCCCGGACACGCTCCAGCAACGGATCGAGGTCGCTCGGCGCACCGAGCCGCTGTACCAGCATGCCTGCGGCTACCCGGCACCCCGACGGGCAAACGCAGCGGCCCGCCGGGGGTGTGCCGGGGCACCTGCGCGGGTAGATCGGACAGCATGACCGACAGTGGTGCCGCCCTGCACGAATACCTCGCCGGGCTGGACTATCCCGTCTCCCGCGAGGACCTGATCCGCTGGTGCCAGGAGAACGGCGCGAGCACCGAGCAGTTGCAGGCTGTACGTGCGCTCCCGGTGGACCAGTTCAGCTCGCCCACCGAGTTGACCGAGGCGCTGGGCACGTTGCCCTGACGGCTCAGCGGGCGTGCAGCAGGCGGTACAGCACCAGCCACTGCTCCGGCCAGACCTGCCCGACCGGGAGGTCCAGGTCGAGCCGGCTGGCGCGCAACGCCGCCGCCAGCCGGGCCCGCGGATACTCGCGGGCCAGCGAGGCCGCGAGCGAGCCGCCGACCCCGCCGAACCCCAGCTCGACCATCCGCCGGTACGCCGGCAGCGCCCGCGGCGGCAGCAACGGCTGCGTCCGGCGCGCGATGCGCAGGATGCCCGCGTCGACCCGGGGCACCGGGCGGAACGCGGTCCGCGGCACCCGTCCGGCGAACCGCCAGTCGAACTCCGGCCAGCTCAGCACCGTCAGCCGGCTCCATCGGCCGTAGTCACCGGCCCGCCGCCGGGCGTACTCCAGCTGGGTGAGCAGGGTGGCCGTGCGCAGCATCGGGGCGGCCAGGCACCACCGCACCACGGCTGCGGTCAGCGACCACGGGATGTTGCCGACCACGGCGAACTCCTCCACGGGTGCCGCGACAGCGAGGAAGTCCGCCTGGCGACAGGTGACGTTCGGCAGGGTTGCGCAGACCCGGGCCAGTTCCGTTCCGGCGACGGGATCCACCTCGTACGCCGTCAGTCGGCCGCAGCGCATGGCCAGCGGGCGGGTCAGCTGCCCCCGCCCGGCACCCACCTCCAGCACCAGACCGTGCGGGTCGGGGCGGGCGGCGTCGACGAACCGCGCGACGGCGGCCGGGTCGGCGAGGAAATTCTGGGAGAGTACGCGACGGGACCGGTCGCGTCCGGTCGTGCGGGTACGGCGGGGCGCCATGGCGTCGTCCTTGTCTGTCGCCGGGTGGCGACGAGAGCGGACAGGCGACCGTCGACGGGGCCTGTCCGAGCGATCGGGACTCGGACGGCCCTGGTGAGATGGCGCGGGAGAACGGCACCGCGATGCAAGGCGGTGCCGGAGACGTACGCGGGAGAGGCGTCAGTCGCGGGTCGCGCCGGCCAGGGCCGGACGCCGGACGCGCGGGCGGGCCACCAGCAGCGGCCCGAACGCGGCCGACGTGGCGACCGCGTTGATCAGGGCGTGCACGCACATGTCGGCGACCCTACCGACCCTCCCGGCCGGTGGCGACCGATTTCCGGCCCGCGCTCAGGCCGGCACGTCGATCACGGTGCCCTGCGCACGGGCGGTCTCGGCGGCGGCGAGGACCGCCACCACCTCGCGGCCGAAACGCACGTCGCAGCGATGGTCACGGGTGCCGGCGTCGACCTCGGCCAGCAACTGATCGATCGCCACCCCGAACGCCGTCGCCGAACTCGCGCCACCGTTGGGGAGCAGCTCGATGCCGCTCTCGCCGTAGAAGACGAACTCCGCGGCGACCGAGCGGGGTGGTGCGTCAAGGGTCAACGAGACCGTGCTGGTGGCACCGTCGGCATGGCTGAGCAGCAGGTGCACCAGGCCACCGGGACCGTCGGTGGCGGCCACCCGGGTCACCCGGCCGAGCACCGGCAACAGGACGGCCAACGCGTGTGGGCCGATGTCCCACAGCGCGCCGTGCTCCCGACGCCACGGCGACTGCCCGTACGGGCTGCCGGGCTGGAAGATCGAGGCGAACCGGATCACGTTTGCGGTGTGCCAGCCTCCGGCTGCGGCGGTCGCGGCGATGAAGCCGGCGACGTCCGGTTGGTATCGGCCGGTGAAGAAGACCACAGACGCCACACCCGTCCCGGTGGCCGCCTCGACCACGCGGTCGGCGTCGGCGACGCTCAACGCGAGCGGCTTGTCCAGCAGCAGGTGCCGACCGGCGCTGGCGGCCCGGACGGCGATGTCCGCCTGGACGTCGGGCGGCAGCGCGACGGCCACCGCGTCGCACGCCTCGATCAGCGAGTCGACCTCCTCGAAGGCCGGTACCCCGTAGCGGGTGGCCAGCGCAGCGGCCTTGTCGGGGTTACGCCCCCACACGCCTACCAGTTCCGCCCTCGGGTGCGCCTCGAGTGCCGCCGCGTGCGTCTCCGCCGCCCAGTGCCCGGTGCCGAACAACCCGAACCGCATCCCTGTACCTCCGCTGTATTCGCCTGGCCACAGCTGACCCGCGACACTGATCACGCTAGTCCCCCGCGGTCCCCCGTGCCCGGCGTCCCCGCCGTGCCACGGCGCGACCGGCGCGACGCTGCCCGGCCGGGCAGGCGACGGTGGGTGCTCGGCCGGCCGCCCAGGACGGCGGGTGTCTGGCCGGCCCTCTCGGCGGGCGCTCTTACTACGGGGGTTAGTAGAGTGGCCCGGTGATCGGAACGAGCACCGGACGACCCAGGTGACCACCGCCGCGACCACCACCGGATCTCCGGCCGACGGGGCGTTGGCCGTCGCCGCCATCGTGCTGTCGCTGCTGGTCGCCGTCTGGGCGCTGGTGGCCGCGTTGCGCCACCGGCCGCCGGACCGGATGCAGTTGATCGGGCTGGCCGTGCTGGAGTTGCTGCTGCTCGGGCTGGTGCTGGTGACCGCCGTGGCGCTGGCCGGCGGCGAGCGACCGGGCGAACCCGGCTCGTTCTTCGGCTACCTCGTCACGCTGGTCTGCCTGCCGCCGCTGGCGGCGGTGCTGGCCCGGATGGAACCGACCCGCTGGGGGTCGGCGATCGTGTGCGCGGTGTGCCTGGTGACGCCGGTGGTGGTGGTCCGGCTCCAACAGACCTGGCAGGTGCTCGGTGGCTGAACTGAGCCCCGCCCGGCCCCGCACCAACTCCGGCCCGGGCCGGTTGTTGATCGCGGTGTACCTGCTCTTCGCCATCGCTGCCAGCAGCCGCGCCACCCTCCAGATCGTCACCAGGTTCGACGAGGCGCCGCTGGCGTACCTGCTCTCCGCGCTCGCCGCGGTGGTCTACATCGTGGCCGCGGCTGGTCTGGCGCGGGCCGGTCACGCGGGCCGTCGGATCGCCCTGGCCTGCTGCGCGCTGGAACTGGTCGGCGTCGTCGGGGTCGGCGCCTTCAGTCTGGCCCGCCCGGACCTCTTCCCCGACGAGACGGTCTGGTCCGGCTTCGGCAGCGGCTACGGCTACATTCCCCTGGTGCTGCCGATCCTCGGCCTCGTCTGGCTCCGGCACACCCGCAGCCGGACGGCACCGGCCCCTTCCTGACACCCGGTGTCCAGAAAGGGGCCGGTTGACGAGGCCGTTCAGTCCCGGGGTCCGCCGGCGACGTAGATGACCTGGCCGGACACGAAGGACGCTCCCTCGCTGGTCAGGAACGAGATGGTGTGCGCCACGTCGTCGGGCCGGCCCACCCGGCGGACCGGGATCTCCGCCTCGGCGTGCTTCTGCATCGCCTCGAAGTCCACCTTCATCCGGGCGGCGGTGGCCGCGGTCATGTCGGTGACGATGAATCCGGGCGCGACCGCGTTGGCGGTCACCCCGAACGGGCCCAGCTCGATGGCGAGGGTCTTGGTGAAGCCCTGCAGGCCGGCCTTGGCCGCCGAGTAGTTGGCCTGGCCCCGGTTGCCCAACGCGGACGTGCTGGAGAGGTTGACGATGCGGCCCCAGCGCGCCTCGACCATGTGCTTCTGCGTGGCCTGGCTGAACAGGAACGCCCCGCGCAGGTGTACGCCGAGGACGGTGTCCCAGTCGGCGTCGGTCATCTTGAACAGCAGGTTGTCGCGGAGCACGCCGGCGTTGTTGACAAGTACGGTCGGCGGGCCCAGCTCGGCGGCCACCCGTTCCACGGCGGCCTCCACCTGGGCCCGGTCCGCCACGTCCGCACCGACGCCGAGTGCCCGGCCGCCGGCCGCCACGATCGCGTCCACGGTCTCCTTGGTCGCCGACTCCTCGATGTCGACCACCGCCACGGCCAGCCCGTCGGCGGCCAACCGCCTGGCGGTGGCCGCGCCGATTCCCCGTGCCGCCCCGGTCACGATCGCGACCCGCTGCCCCTCCGACATGCCTACCTCCCGGTAACTTGGCTCGACGGCAGGAGCCTAACCCACGCCGGGGTGGCTTGACCCCCGTCGATCCCGACCTCCGGACCGGGCACGCCGGCCCGGAGGTCACCAACCCCCGACGGGTCGGCCCGGCCTGCCGCTCAGTGCGACCAGGATCGACAGAGCCGGATCCAGCGGTAGCCGTACCCGGAAAGTTGCAGTTTGTCGAGCTTGCCGACGTCGTCGTAGTTTCGGTCGGCGAGCACGTCGATGGGCAGGTCCGCCTCGGGCTGAAGCTGGCTGAGATCCACCTCGGCGTCGGTGGTGCCGAGGTTGTGCAGGAAGACCATCGTCCCCGTCGGCCCGTCGGCCCGGTGCGCCAGCACCCCCGGCGGCATCGGCACGTCGATGTGCGTGGTGGAGCCGGAGCCGATCTCCGGTGCCTCCCGCAGCGTACGGATCATCCGCTCGAACCAGGCCAGCAGCGAGGTGCGATCCCGTCGCTGGAGGGTGACGTTGACCTTGTCGTACCCGAACTCACCCTTGTCGATGACCGGGCGGACGAGCTTCTCCGGCTCCGCTGTGGAGAAGCCGGCGTTGGGCTGGTTCGACCACTGCATCGGGGTACGGATCGCTTCCCGCCCGTCCAGCGACAGATCCTCTCCCATGCCGATTTCCTCGCCGTAGCGCAGCACCGGCGTGCCGCGCAGGGCGAACTGCAGGGAGTACGCCAACTCGATGCGCCGGCGGTCGTTGCCGAGCATCGGTGCCAACCGCCGACGGATGCCCCGGTCGTAGATGCGCATGTGTTCCTCGGGGCCGAACTGCGCGTACACCTCGTTGCGCTGTTCGGCGGTGAGCCGGGACAGGTCGATCTCGTCGTGGTTGCGCAGGAACGTCGCCCACTGCCCACCCTCGGGCAGCGCCGGGGTGTCCCGCAGCGCCTCGATCACCGGTTCCGGGTCCTGCCGGGCCAGAGCCAGCATCAGCCGGCCGTTGAGCATGAAGTCGAAGAGCATGTGGACCCGGTTCGCCGAGCCGCCGCTGTCACCGAAGAATGCGGGAAGGTGGTCGGGCTCGACGTTCGCCTCGGCCAGCAGGACCGCGTCGCCGCGCCGCCACTGCACGTGCTGGCGCAGCTCGGTGAGGAATTCGAAGTCCAGTTCCGGGTTCGGGTCTCCGGGCTCGGTGCGTTCGATGATGAACGGCACCGCGTCCATCCGGAATCCGGCGACGCCGAGTTGGATCCAGAACGACATGATCTTCTTGATCTCGGCGCGTACCGCCGGGTTCCTGGTGTTGAGGTCCGGCTGGAACTTGTAGAAGCGGTGGTAGTACCAGGCCTTCGCGGTCCGGTCGTGGGTCCAGGTCTCATGCTGTTCGCCGGGGAAGACCATGCCCTGGTACCGGTCGGTCGGCTCCTGCTCCGACCAGACGTACCAGTCGCGGTACGGCGAGTCCGGCGAGGAGCGTGCGGACTGGAACCACGGGTGCTGGTCGGAGGTGTGGTTCACCACCAGGTCGATGATCACCCGGATCCCCCGGTTGCTGGCCTGGTGCAGCAGCTCGGCGAAGTCGCCAAGGGTGCCGAACCGTGGGTCGACGTTGTAGAAGTCGGTCACGTCGTAGCCGTCGTCGTCGTTGGGCGACGGATGGATGGGGTGCAGCCAGAGGCAGGTCACCCCGAGCCGGGCGAGGTAGTCCAGCCGGCCGATCAGACCCCGGATGTCACCGACCCCGTCACCGTCGGAGTCCGCGTACGTGTCGATGTCGAGGCAGTAGACGACCGCCTCCGAATACCACCTGTCAGACATGCCCCGGTACCTTCTCCCAGTCGGGACGTCGGCAAACCCGACTCGGTACGGTGCCGGGATGCGGAGCATCGAATGGTCGGGCGGCGACTGGCACGGCCGACCGGTCCGGGTGACCGAGGAACCGGACGGCACGCTGAGCGTCGAACCGGGCCAGGGCAGCGACCTGTGGCGACACACCAGTTACGGCTTCGTGCACGACGATGCCCCGGCCCTGCTCGCGCCGTTCCCGGCCGGCACCGCCGTGGAGGTCGACTTCCCGCTGGCCTGGACCGGGCAGTTCGACCAGGCCGGCGTGCTGGTCCGGGTGGACGACCGGAACTGGGTCAAGGCCGGCGTGGAGGTCAGCGACGGCCAGCCCCAGGTCGGCGCGGTGGTGACCCGCGACGTCTCGGACTGGTCCGTGGCACCGGTCCCGGACTGGGCGGGCCGGGAGGTGAGCGTACGCGTCAGCCGCGCCGGTGACGCGCTGACCGTACGCGCCCGGGTCGCCGGTGAGCCGTGGCGACTGGTCCGACTCGCCCCGTTGGCTCCCGACGCGGTGGCGACGGCCGGTCCGTACTGCTGCTCGCCCAGCCGGGGCGGGCTGGTCGTGCGGTTCACCGGATGGCGCCACGGCCCGGCCGACGAGGCGCTGCACCCGCAGGAGTGACCTGTCCGGGCCCGGTGTGCGGGGCGGTTCCGGTGGGTAAACGTCCGCTTTACGCCCGCACCGCGAAAGGCATCATCATGGCGCTCGCCCAGGACGTCGACCCCGCTCAGGTCGGCGGGCTGACCGGCTGGATCGCCGGCGTGATCGAGGCGGGCGGGGCGGCGGGGGTGGCCCTGCTGGTGGCGCTGGAGAGCATCATCCCGCCCATTCCGAGCGAGATCGTCCTGGCGATGGCCGGGTACCTGGCCGGCGAGGGTCGGTTCAACGTGGTCGTGGTGACCGTCGCGGCCACCGTCGGCTCAGTGCTCGGCGCGTTGTTCCTCTACTGGGTCGGCGCGGTCGTCGGCGAGGACCGCCTCAAGCGGTGGCTCGACCGGTTACCTCTGGTCGACATGCACGACCTGGAGAAGGCCGACCGGTGGTTCGAGCGGTACGGCCGCTGGGCGGTGTTCTTCGGCCGGATGGCGCCGGTGGTGCGCAGCCTGGTGTCGGTGCCGGCCGGGGCGAACCGGATGCCGCTTGTCGAGTTCGTCACGCTCACCACGCTGGGCAGTGGTATCTGGAACGGGATCTTCATCGGTCTCGGCTACGCGCTCGGCTCCCGCTGGCAGCAGATCGACCGCTACAGCTCCTGGTTCGACTACGGGATCCTCGCCTTGATCATCCTCATGGTCGCCACCTGGGTGATCAAGAAACTCCGCCGCCGCACCCCCACCCACACCCCCTGACCACCCCACCCACCCCTGCATCGAGCCCAAGATCCGGGCAACTTCGGGGATGGTGCTGCCTCAGCCGAGCCTGAAACAGCAACATCAGGGAAGTTGCCCGGATCTTGAGCGTCAGGGGAGGGTGCGGAGGTGGGGGGAGACGGTGCGGGCGAAGGTGTTGTTGTTGGTGATGTCCCAGTTGATGGACCAGGTCATCGCGCCACGCAGGCCGGGGTAGGTGCGCGGCGGGCGGAAGCTGCCGCAGTTGGTGCCCCGGGTCAGGCAGTCCAGCGCGGCGTTGACCACGCTGGGCGGGACGATGCCGCCACCGGCCGCGCCGGGACCGGCCGGCAGGCCGAGCCCGACCTGGTCGGGCCGCAGCCCCGCCTCCAACTGGATACAGGCCAGCGCGACGATGAAGTTGACCGTCCCCTGGGCGTACGCGGCGTTGTTGTCGCAGCCGAGCATCGCCCCGGAGTTGTAGTACTGGGTGTTCACCACGGTCAGGATGTCCTTGATGTCCAACGCCAGCTTGAAGTAGCTGCCCGCCGGGTTCTGCATGTCGATGGTCTGCGGCGCCATCGCGATGATCAGCCCGCTGCCCACCTTCGCCCGCAGTGACCGCAGGGCCTGCGCCATGTACGTCGGGTTCAACCCGTTCTCCAGGTCGATGTCGACGCCGTCGAAGCCGTAGCGCTGGATCAGGCCGTACACGCTGTCGGCGAAGCCCGCCGCGGACGCCGAGCTGTCGACCACGACCCGGCCGGTCTCGCCACCCACCGAGATGATCACCTTCTTGCCGCGACTCTGAAGGGTCCGCACGTCGGCGGCGAAGTCGGCGTCGGTGTACCCGCCGAGCGCGGCGGACAGGCCGGGGTCGATGGCGAAGCCGACCGCGCCGGGCGTGCCAGTCGCGTCGGCGAAGGCCACCGCCACCAGGTCGTACTCGGTGGGTACGTCACGCAGCCGCAACTCGACGGCCGGGTTGTCGAAGTTGTGCCAGTAGCCGGTCAGGATGTGCTTCGGCAGCCCGCCGACCGGCGGCGGCGTGGTCGGCGGCGGCGGCGTCGGCGGCGGCGTGGTGGGGGGCGGCGTGGTCGGCGGCGGCGTGGTCGGCGTGGTGCCGCCGGCGCAGGCCGCGCCGTTGAGCTGGCAGTTCGCCGGTACGCCGGAACCGCTGCCGAGGAAGCCGAAGGAGACCGAGGCACCGGGTGCGATGGTGCCGTTCCAGGAACGGTTGGTGAAGGTGTACCGCTGGCCGCTGGAGGTCAGCAGCGCGTCCCAGTAGGTGCCGACCGTGGTACCGGCGGGCAGGTCGAAGGCGAGACTCCAGCCGTTGACCGTGGTGCCGCCCCCGTTGGTGATGGTGTACTTCCCCTCCCAGCCCGAGCCCCAGTCGGACGTCTTGACGAAGCTCGCGGTGACTCCGGCGGCGTACGCGGCTGGCGCCAACCCGACCGCCCCGATCGCGGCGGCCATCGCGCCGATCACCGCCAGCACCAGCGTTCTGGACCGTTTCATGTGCCCCTCCAGCCCGGACGAAATCCATGGACGTCAACCTGGCGCCTATTATTAAGACTGTTAACTGTTTCTGTCCAGGGTTGGCCCCGGGTGCATCGACACGGCCCCCTGTCCGCCAGAGGCGATGCCAGGGGGCCGTGTCGTCACGCCTCAGCGGCGGAAGTGGAACCAGTTGACGTTCACGAAGTCGTTGGGCTGTCCGCTGGTGAAGGTGAGGTAGACGGTCCGTCGCCCGGTCACTCCGGAGACGTTGCCCGGCACCGACCGCCAGCTCTGCCAGCCACCGGTGTTGGCGATGGCGAAGCTGCCGATGGGTGCGCTGGTCGGGCTGTCCACCCGGACCTCCACCAGGCCACTGACGCCGGCCCCCGCGCCGGAGGCGACCCGGGCCACGAAGTCACGTGGCCCGCCGGAGCCGAACTCCACGTTGTCGAAACGGACCCAGTCGCCGTTGCGCAGTGCCCCGATGTTCTGCCCGCCCTCGGAACACGCCTCGACGATCACGCCGTTCTGGGCGTTGAAGGACTCGGCCTGGATGGTCGCGTACGCGTCCCGCGTCCCGCCCGGCGGCGGGGTGGTCGGCGGTGGCGTGGTGGGCGGCGGGTTGCTGCCCCCACCCCGGCTGTAGACCGCGACGTAGTCGACAAGCATCGGCCGGCCGGGCACGGTGGCCGAGGTCGGCGTGGCGCTGCCGGCGACCCCGTTCGGGAAGGCCCCGCCCATCGCCACGTTCAGCAGCAGGAAGTAACCGGCGTGGCTGGTCATCTGCGACCAGTACGGCTCACCGACCCGGCTCTGGCTGACCGTGTGGTAGAGCTGCCCGTCGACGTACCAGCGCAGTTGCTGCGGGCTGACCGAGGCGTCCCACTCGAAGCGGTAGGTGTGGAAGGCGGACTGGCAGGTGCTGCCGGGGCAGGCCCGGGAGGCGCCGATGCCGTTGAACTCGTCGCACGGGCCGCCCGGCGCGACGCCGCAGTGCAGCACGCCCCAGACCGAGTTGAGCCCGTTGACGTTCTCCATCACATCGAACTCGCCGATGCCCGGCCAGTTCTGGTAGTTGCCCCGGTAGGGCGAACCGAGCGCCCAGAACGCCGGCCAGTACCCCGACGCGGCGGCACCTGTCACGTTGGGCATCTGGATGCGGCCCTCGATGGCCAGGATCCCGCCGGCCGGGGCCTTGAAGTTGCTGCGGACGGTCTCGATGCGCGCCGAGGTCCAGCGGCCGGCGCTGTCGCGCAGCGGGGTGATCCGCAGGTTGCCAGCGCCGTCGTGGCTGACGTTGGCGGTGCTGTTCGTGTACGTCTGGATCTCGCCGGTGCCCCAGTTGGGTGGGCCACCCGGGTAGCTGGTGCCGGTGTCGATGATCCAGTTGCCGGCGGACGGGAGGGTGCCGGCGGCGCCGGTGAAGTCGTCGCTCCACACCAGGTTCCAGCCCGAAGGGGGCGGCGGCACGGCGGCGTCCGCGGTCGTGCCGAGTCCGGCCACGACGGTGGCGACGGCGGTGAGCAGGGTCAACGCCAGCGGCAGCCGGCGTCGCGCAGGCGGGGCGGCGGGTGCCGCCGGGGCAGTTGTCATGATGTGCCTCTCTGCGGGGACGGGAGAGAGCGCTCTCTCACGAGTTGTACGTCCCCCTCGCGCAGTTGTCAATATCGATCGATCCGGTCTGCCTCGCGATCGCGCACACCCCCGCCACACCCGGGCGGAGTTTCCCGGTACCACCACAGCGGGTAATTGCCGGCCGACCCGGTGCGGACGGACCGCCCGGGAGGAAGTGGACGGTGGTAGCGATGGTCAGGCAGGCGGCAACCGCCCCGCGTCCCCCGGTCGAGGCAACCGACATGCTCACCGTGGGTGTCGAGGAGGAGTTCCTACTCGTCGACCCGGAGACCGGGGCCGCGGCGCCCGCCGTCGAGGCGGTGCTGGAGGAGGTCCCCGCCGAGTTGCGGGGACAGGTCGAGCGGGAGTTCCAGACCAGTCAGATCGAGATCGGCAGCCCACCCGGATTGGAACTCTCCTCGATCCGGCACTCGCTCAGCCTGCTCCGCGCCGCGCTGGCCGACGCCGCCGAGCGGGCCGGCGCCCGGTTGCTCGCGATCGGCACCGGGCCGATCGACGGGCCGGTCCCCCCGGTGGTCGACAAGCCCCGCTTCGACCGGATGATCGCCCGGTTCCGGCTGTTGGTGCCCGGGCCGGGCAACAACGGCATGCATGTCCACGTCGGAGTGCCGGACCCGGACGCGGGCGTACAGGTGCTCAACCATGTGCGGCCGTGGCTGCCGATCCTGCACGCGGTCACCGCCAACTCGCCGTTCTCAGGCGGGGAGGACACCGGCTACGCCAGTTGGCGATCGATCGAGTGGGAACGCTGGCCCTCGGTCGCGCCGACGCCCTACCTGGTCAACCACGAGCACTACCAACGACTGATCCGTCAGCTAATCGCCAGCGGCGTGATGCTCGACGAGGGGATGCTCTACTGGTACGCCCGGCTGTCGGCCAAGTATCCGACGGTGGAGCTACGCATCGGTGACGTCTGCCCGACCGTCGACGACGCGGTCCTGATCGCCGCACTGGTCCGTGGGCTGGTGGCGACCGCGCTCGACGACATCGCGGCCGGGCGGCCACCGCTGCCGACCGACCATCACCTGCTGGTCGGCGCGCACTGGCGGGCCGCCCACGACGGGTTGGAGGGAGAGGCGGTCGACCCGCACAGCGGTGAGCTGCGGCCGGCCTGGGATCTGCTGCACCAGCTCGTCGGACGCCTCGGTCCGGCCCTCGACCGACACGGCGACCTCGCCGAGGTGACCGGCCTGCTGGAGGGGCTGCGCCGGCACGGCAGCGGGGCCGCACGGCAGCGTTCGGTGTACGCCCGGACCGGACGGTTGGAGGATGTGGTGGAGGACGTGGCACGCCAGACCCGGGGCGAGGACCCGGCCTGACGAGAGAGGTGATGGCGTGGCGGAACGGTTGATCGTCGTCGGCGGGGACGCCGCCGGCATGTCGGCCGCCGCCCAGGCGCGCCGTCGTCGGGGCGTGGACGACCTGGAGATCGTCGTGTTCGAACGGGGGCACTTCACCTCGTACTCGGCCTGTGGGATCCCGTACTGGATCAGCGGCCTGGTCACCGACCGGGAGCAACTGGTGGCCCGGTCGCCGAAGGTGCACCGCGAGGACTACGCCATCGACGTGCGGATCCGGCACGAGGTGGTCGAGATCGACCTGGTCCGCCGCGAGGTGGTCGCCCGTGACCTGGACGGCGGCGGTGAGGTCCGGGAACCGTTCGACACCCTGATGTACGCCGCCGGAGCGGTGCCGAAGAAGCCAGCCTGGGCGCACACCGACGCCGCCGGGGTGTTCGGGGTGCAGACCCTCGACGACGGTTCGGCGCTGCGCGGTTGGCTGGAGACCGAGCCGCGGCCCCGGCGGGCGGTGGTGGTCGGCGGCGGCTACATCGGCGTCGAGATGGCCGAGGCACTGGTCCGCCGCGGCCTGTCGGTCACCCTGGTCGAGCGCGACGAGCAGCCGATGTCGACAGTCGACCCCGACATGGCCCGACTGGTCACCGAGGCGATGCGCGGGCTGGGCGTGGACATCCGCACCGGCGTACGGGTGACCGGCCTGGCGGAGCGCGACGGCCGGGTCAGCGAGGTGGTCACCGACGACGGGCCGATCCCGGCCGACCTGGTGGTCCTCGGTCTCGGCGTACGCCCCAACACCGAGTTGGCCGCCGCCGCCGGCCTGCCGCTCGGGCCGACCGGCGGCATCCGGGTGGACCGTCAGATGCGGGTGTCCGGGGTGCCCGGGGTGTGGGCCGCCGGGGACTGCGTGGAGACCCTGCACAAGGTCAGCGGCATGCCGGTGCACGTACCGCTCGGCACCCACGCCAACAAGCAGGGCCGGGTCGCCGGCATCAACATCGGCGGCGGGTACGCCACCTTCGCCGGGGTGATCGGCACCGCGGTGACCAAGGTGTGCGAGCTGGAGGTGGGACGCACCGGCCTGCGGGAGCGCGAGGCCCGGGCGTCCGGCTTCGAGTTCGTCTCGGTGATCGCCGAGTCGACGAACCGCGCCGGCTACTACCCCGGCGCCCGGCAGATGACGGTGAAGCTGATCGCCGAGCGGCCGAGCGGGCGACTGCTCGGCGCCCAGATCGTCGGCTGGTCCGAGGCGGCGAAGCGGATCGACACCCTCGCCGTGGCGCTGTGGAACAAGATGACGGTGGACGACATGACCGCGCTCGACCTCGGCTACGCCCCGCCGTACGCCCCGGTCTGGGATCCGGTGCTGGTCGCCGCCCGCAAGGCCGTGGACGCGCTCGCCGGCTGACGGCTCCGGGGCCGGATTCTGTCGGTGCCGCGGGTTAGCGTAGGCGCGCCGCCCGGTCAGGGCCGACGCCAACCCCTCGGAGGAATCCTTATGTCGCAGGAGACGACCTACCTCGAACTGTCCGAAATGGACGGTGCCGCGCACAAGTTCTACGAGGTGATGGTCGACGACGCCACGATGACCGTGCGCTTCGGGCGGATCGGCGACCAGGGTCAGGTGAAGACCACCGGCTACCCCGACAACGCGCGGGCCCGCGCCGCCGCGGCGAAGAAGATCGGCGAGAAGATCCGCAAGGGGTACGCTCCGGCGGTCCGCGGCGTACGCCAGAAGCGGGCAGTCTCCCGGCGGCAGATCGTCAGCACCCGCTCGACCGCCCGCACCGCCCCGGTCCTCTGGCGGTACGACTCCGGCGCACCGGCCTTCGGCATCTTCGTCGACGGGCGCACCTGCATGGTGGGCAACGAGCGCGGTGTGATCACCACTCTCGATCACGACGCCCGCGTGCTGGACCAGGTCCGGCTTCCCGACGGGGTCAAGTGCATCGTCGCCGACGACGCCTGGATCTACGCCGGCTGCGACGACGGCAACGTCTACGACCTGTCCGGCAAGATCCCCCGGGTGGCGTACGCGATCGTTCCCGACATCGACATCTACTGGCTCGACATCCACGACGGCGTGCTGGGTGTCTCCGACGCCGACGGTGGGGTCGCCGCCATCGACCACGAGGACGAGTTCCTCTGGCGACGGGCCGGGCGCGGCCGGTCGGCCTGGATGGTGCGCTGCGACGCCGACGCCGTCTACCACGGCGACTCGACGGGGGTCAGCGGCTACGACTGGCGCACCGGGCGGGAGTTGTGGCACACCCGCACCGGCTCGGTGCTCTTCGGCTGGCAGGAACGCGACGCCGTGTTCGCCGGCACCGCCACCCGCGAGGTGGTGCGCCTCGGCAAGGACGGCGGTTCGGCGCTGCGCACCTACCGCGCCGATGCGCCGGTCTTCTCCTGCGCCACGGCCGCCGACGGTCGTTACGTCTTCGCCGGTGACAGCCAGTCGTCGATCTACTGCTTCGCCGCCGACGGCACCCGGCTGTGGAAGCTCGGCACCGGCTGCGGATCGGCCTACTCCATGCAGTACCACGACGAACGCCTCTACGTGGTGACCACCAGCGGCCACCTGGCCTGCATCGACGCCAGCGAGCCCGCGATCCGGGCGGCGGAGGCGGGCAACGTGCCCGACGTGGTCGACGTGAAGGCCCCGGCCCGGCTGCCCGAACCAGCCGCCGTCACCGAGGTCGAGGTCGTCGGCGACGCCGGTGACGGGGTGATCGTCGAGTGCGTCGAGCAGGGCGGTCGGCTGCGGGTGCACGTGCTGTCCGCCGGCTACCACCGGAACTGGTCGGTGCAGTTCCCCAAGGGCATCCGCCAGCCGGGTGCCCGCTACCTGGTCACCGAGGTCCGGGAGTCCGGCCGTGGCGGCTTCTACCGGGCGTACGGTGACATCCGCCGCCTCCGCTGATCACGGTTGTGGCCGCTGCTCGGCCTCGGTCACCATGAGCCGGTGACCGGCGCGCTGCGACTCCCCGACGGCTTGGCCTGGCTTCGCGACGTGCCGGGTGGCCCGGAGTGGTTGGCCGAGTTGCCGGACCGGCTGGCCACCTGCGCCCGGCGCTGGTCGCTGCGGCTCGGGCCGCCCTTCGGGTACGCCTGCGCCTCCCTGGCCTTGCCGGCCGAACTGCCGGACGGCACCCGTGCGGTGCTCAAGTTGCAGTTCCCCGACGCGGAGAGCGAGCACGAGGTGACCGCGCTGCGGCGTTGGGACGGCGACGGTGCCGTCCGGCTGCTCGGCCACGACCCCGACCTGCGGGCACTGCTGGTGGAGCGTTGCAATCCCGGGACCCCGCTGCACGCGTTACCGCTCGACGCGGCGCTCGACGCGGTGGTGGCGCTGCTCCCCCGCCTCTGGGTACCGGCCGGTCAGCCGTTCACGTCGTTGGCGGAGGCCGCCGCCGGTTGGGTGTCCCGGCTGCCGGTGAAGTGGGAGCGGGCCGGGCGGCCGTTCGAGCGGCGGCTGGTCGACGCCGCGCTCGACCTGCTCGGCGGGCTCACCGGCAGCCAGGGTGTGCAGGTCCTGGTCAACCAGGACCTGCATGCCGCCAACGTGCTGCGCGCCGAACGCGAGCCGTGGCTGGTGATCGACCCGAAACCGCTGGTCGGCGAGCGGGAGTTCTCGGTGGTCCCGATGGTGCGCGGCACCGAGCTGGGCCACTCCCGGGCGGCCGTCCGCCACCGCCTGGACCGGCTCAGCGCCGAGCTGGGGCTCGACCGGGACCGCGTCCTGGGCTGGACGATCGGTCAGACGACGGCCTGGAGCATCGACGGCGACCGGGTCTTCCCCGACCACGTCGAGGTGGTCCGCTGGCTCCTCGACTGATCCGCGTCTCGGTCAAATCTTGGTCGAGCACGGCCCCCTGAAGGGCCGTTCCAGACCAAGATCCCCGCCGGTCGGGTCAGGACTGGCAGGTGGGGCACCAGTAGAGGTTGCGGGCGGTGATGGTGCCTCGGCTGATCGGGGTGCGGCAGACGTGGCAGGGTTGGCCGGGGCGGCGGTAGACGTAGACCTCTCCCCCGTGCCGGTCGACTCGGGCCGGCCGACCCATCGCCTCGGGCAGGTGCGCGGCGCGGACGGTGTCGATCCGACCGGTGGTGACCGCGAGCGTCATCAGCTCGACCAGGTCTGCCCAAAGCACCTGCCAACCGGCCGGGGTCAACTCCCGGCCGGGCAGCCGCGGCGACAGACCGGCGCGAAACAACGCCTCCGTCACGAAGATCAGACCTGTGCCGGCCACCACCGTCTGGTCCAGCAACAGCGCCGCCAGTGGCATCACGCTGCGCGAGATCCGCGCGTACGCCCGCTCCGGATCGGCGTCGGCGCGCAGCGGATCCGGTCCGAGTCGAGCCCGCAGCGCGGCCACCTCGGGCGGGCTGAGCAGTTCGCAGGCGGTCGGCCCACGCAGGTCGAGCCAGTGCCGGTCGCTGGTCAGCCGTAGACGGATCTGCCCCACCGGCTCCGGCGGTTCACCATCGCCGTCGGTAACCTTCCCGTAGAGGCCGAGGTGCACGTGCAGCGCGAACTCACCGGCGTAGTGGTGCAGCAGGTGCTTGCCGTACGCCTCGGTGGCCTCCAGCACCGTGCCGGAGATCCGGGCGGCACCGTCGGCGAAGCGCCCCTGCGGGCTGGCGGCGAGCACCTTGTCCCCCACGAACAGCTCGGCGTGCCGGGCCGCCAGGCGATGAATGGTGTGTCCCTCTGGCACGACGCCAAGCGTAGCCAGCGGGCCGGTGAGCAGCGGTCGGGCCCGGCCTTGCCACGTGGTGACGGCCGGCAGGGGCGTGCCAAGCACCCCGAACCGGTCACCCGTCCCCGGGTAACGCTGCTACTCGACGGTAAGGGATCGCCCTCGGCGTCTGGTTCAATTGCCGATCGGGCCGCCGGCACGGCGGGCACCACGTCGACTCGATGGGGGCGGGGTCATGACGGATGAGATACGCCGTGCGGTGGTGGTCGGCAACAGCGACGGCATCGGGCTGGCGTTCACCCGCAGACTGCTCGCCGACGGCTGGCGGGTCACCGGGCTGTCGCGACGGGACAACGCCATCATCGTCCCCACATACGCCCACCACACGATCGATGTCACCGCGCCGGACTATCCGGACGTGCTGGGCAAGGCGATCGACGAGCTCGGCGGGGTGGACCTGTGTGTTTACGCCGCCGGCATCGGCGAACCTTTTGATCCGGTCGACCTGGACGCGCAGACGCGCACCTTCGAGGTCAACCTGATGGGCGCGGTACGGACCACCGCCGTGGTGGTGCCGAGAATGCTCGCCACCGGCGACGGGCACCTGATCGGGATCTCCAGTCTCGCCGACCGGCTGGTCTCCGGCGAGGCGCCCGGCTACGCCGGCTCGAAGGCCGGAGTGTCGTCGTACCTGACGGGTTTGTCGGCGGCGCTGCGCCGGCACGGCGTGCACGTGACCACCGTGCGATTCGGATTCGTCGACACCAAGATGGCCAAGGGCTCGTTCCGACCGCTGATGATCCCGGTCGATGACGCCGTGGAGATCCTCGTGCGCTGCGTCCGCAAGCGTCCCGTCCGGGTCTCCCGGCCCCGCCGCCTGGCCCTCCTCACCGCCACCCTGGCCCCCCTGATCCGCCCCCGCTAACACCCCACCCCCACCGCCGCCCTCGCCGTCGCAGCCCTCGCCTTTGCCTGCCGCAACTGCATGATCGACGAGGGGAGCGGTGCGGGGCGGGCGGAGTGGGGTGTCGGGTGGGTGGGGGTTGGGTACCTGCTGGGTGTTGTGGCGTGGTTGGCGATACGGGGCTGATGCCGCCATCCACGCATCGATCAGGAGGTGAACCCATGAAATTTTCTTCGTTGTTGCGCCGGGAGGAACCGGCGCCGCCGGCAGCCGACGACAGCAGGACCGGGACGGTCGCCACCGACACCCGCCCCGACGAGCGGTCCGGCGTCGAGGGTCGCACCGACGGCAGCACCACCCGCCGAACCGCTGCGGACCCGGTCGCCGGCCAGCCCGCCACGGACCGCGCCGCCAAGGACCGTGCCGCCACCAGCCCGACCGCTGGCGCCGGCACCGCCCGGGTGGATGGCCAGCCCGACGCACAACGGAGCGCCGAGGCCCGCGCCGCCACCGCCCGATCCACGGTTCACGGTTCCCGCCGCGCTCGTGCCGCCACCACCGAGACCGTCGACGGCCACCGCGTCACCGGCGTGGACCGCACTCTCGACGGTGACCGCGCCAGCGGCCGGGACCGGGCCGTCGATGGCCTCCACACCACCGACCGCACCACAGACCGCGACCGCACCTCCGACGGGGATCGGGCCGGCGACGCGGATCGCCACGCCGACCGGGACCGGAGCGTCGGCACCGTCGAGCGGGACGGCAGGGTCGACGACGACCGGACCCCCGACGGCGCAACCGGCCGGGACGTACCGTCGGCGCCGGTCGGGCCACGGCCCCGGGCCAGTCTGCTGGCCACGCTCGGCCTGATCGTCGGCGTCGGCGGCATCCTGTTCGTGCTCACCGGCGCCCTCGCCGGGTACGGCATCGCGCTGGGCGCGGTCGGAGCGGTGCTCGCCGTGCTCGGTCTGATGGCCACCCGTCGGCGCCACATCGCCGGCAAGTCCGACGCGCTGCTGGGCATCGCCTTCGGCCTCGGCGCGGTGGTCCTCGGCGTGCTGGCGATGACCGGCCAGTACGACTGGCCGTCCACCGACGGAGATGTCGTGGTCCGCTTCCGCGAGTGGCTTGATTCACAGTTTGTCGACCGCCTGTAACGGGCACTTTTCGGCCCGCCGGTGATTCACCGGTGCCGGTCGGTGCGGAACCGACCGTAGCCCGATCAGATCTGGTGGTTCACCAGCCGGGCGCACATGCTCGTCAGGGGCGGCGGTTCGCCGCCCCTGACGTATGTCCGGGGGCGGTCGTCCCCGGACAGCTGCCTGGCGACCCTCAACCCGCGAGCCGGGCCGGGAGCCGCACGCAACGAATCTGCTCCAGCCGGGTGCCATACGCAATGATCTGCCGCCCAATGCAAGGGTTCGCGGTGGATCCGGCTGGTCTAGCCCGCATACCGTTGAACCACGGCGCCAGCCCGTGGGCCGACGGTGGCCGGGCGCGCCCGAGGCTTGGAGCAGGACAATGACGATGGACGCCACCCGCCAGCGCTTTCTGATGTGCCGGCCGACGTACTTCGCCGTCGACTACGCGATCAACCCGTGGATGGACCCGACCGCACCGGTCGATGCCGACCTCGCAGTGCGGCAGTGGGAGCGGTTGCGCCAGGTCTACCTGGATCTGGGCCACACCGTCGAGGAGATCGCGCCGGTGCCGGGCCTGCCCGACATGGTCTTCGCCGCCAACGGTGGCACCGTGATCGACGGCAAGGCGATGGCCGTGCAGTTCCGCGACCCGCAGCGCGCCGACGAGGCGCCCGCGTACCGCGCCTGGTTCGAGGCCGCCGGCTTCGAGATGTACGACCCGAAGCACGTCAACGAGGGTGAGGGCGACGTCCTGCTGGCCGGGGGCCACCTGCTCGCCGGCACCGGTTTCCGCACCGCGCACGCCTCGCACGCCCAGCTCCAGGAGGTCTTCGGCTACCCGGTGATCACCATGCAGCTGGTCGACCCGCGCTTCTACCACCTGGACACCGCGCTGAGCGTGCTCGACGAGCGGACCGTCGCGTACCTGCCGGAGGCGTTCTCGCCCGGCAGTCAGGCCGTGCTGCGCCGGCTCTTCCCGGACGCGGTGCACGCCACCATGGCCGACGCGGAGGTGCTCGGGCTCAACGCGGTCAGCGACGGCCGGCACGTGGTACTGCCCGAGCAGGCCACCGGTCTGGCCGCCAAGTTGCGCGACCGGGGCTACGAGACGATCGGCGTCGACCTGTCCGAGCTGCGTCGGGCCGGCGGTGGCCCGAAGTGCTGCACGTTGCGACTCCGTCAGGGAAAGGCGAACCGATGATCGAGGACATGCTGCGGACCCCGGCCGCGGTGCAGGATGCGGAGCGCCACACCGCGCACAACTACCACCCGTTGCCGGTGGTGATCTCCTCCGCCGAGGGCGCCTGGGTGACCGACGTGGACGGCAGGCGTTACCTCGACTGCCTGGCCGGCTACTCGGCGCTGAACTTCGGTCACCGGCACCCGACGCTGATCGCCGCCGCGCACGCCCAGCTCGACAAGCTGACGCTGACCAGCCGGGCGTTCCTCCACGACCAGTTCGCCGACTTCTGCCGGGAGCTGGCGGCGCTGTGCGGCAAGGACCTGGTGCTGCCGATGAACACCGGGGCCGAGGCGGTCGAGACCGGCATCAAGGTGGCCCGCAAGTGGGGCTACCAGGTCAAGGGGATACCGGCCGGCCAGGCCAACATCGTGGTCGCGGAGGGCAACTTCCACGGGCGTACGACCACAATCGTCAGCTTCTCCACCGACTCCGACGCCCGGGCCGACTTCGGGCCGTACACCCCCGGTTTCCGGATCGTCCCCTACGGCGACCTGGCCGCCCTGACCGAGGCGATCGACGAGCACACCGTCGCCGTGCTGCTGGAGCCGATCCAGGGCGAGCAGGGCGTGGTGGTGCCACCCGAGGGCTACCTGCACGGGGTACGGCTGCTCTGCACCGAACGCAACGTGCTGTTCATCGCCGACGAGATCCAGTCCGGCCTGGGACGCACCGGCACCACCTTCGCGTGTGAGCAGGAAGGCGTCGTGCCGGACATGTACCTGCTGGGCAAGGCGCTCGGCGGCGGCATCGTGCCGGTTTCCGCGGTGGCCGCCGACACCGACGTGCTCGGCGTACTCCAGCCCGGACAGCACGGCTCCACCTTCGGCGGGAACCCCCTCGCCTGCGCCGTGGCGACCGAGGTGGTCCGGCTGCTGGCGACCGGAGAGTTCCAGCGCCGCTCCGCCGCACTGGGCGAGCGGCTGCAAGCCGGCCTGCGCGGCCTGATCGGCAAGGGTCTGGTCGCGGTACGAGGCCGGGGTCTCTGGGCCGGCCTGGACATCGACCCGGCCCTGATGAGCGGCCGGGAAGCCTGCGAGCGGCTGATGGAGCGGGGTGTGCTGGCCAAGGACACGCACGGCTCGACCATCCGACTGGCCCCGCCGCTGGTGATCACCGAGGAGGAGATCGACCACGCGGTGGCGCAGGTGGCCGCAGTCCTGGCCGGCTGAGCGTTCGTACCCTCCGGTGGGCGTCGGGACCCGGTCCCGACGCCCACCGGCGTTCAGCGTGGCAGCCGCATCGCCATCGTCGGGGCCTCGGACATCACCGAGTCCGGGTTGTACGGCGCTCCCGCCGGGAACTCGTTCGGGCGGCCGACCTGCACCCCCGGGTACAGCTCCACCATGTCACCGGTGCCGAGCACCCGGGACTGCTGCGGGGCCAGCGGGATCCGGTCCGCCTCCGTGAGGGATCCGCCCGGCCGTACGCCGGAGCCGTTGGTGCTGACGTCGGTGGCGACGACGTCTCCGCCGCGCAACTCCAGCCGCAGGTGGTTGCGGCTGATCCAGCGCCGCGCCTCGTCGTTGAGCCACTGGCCGAGCATGATGCCGCCGGAGCCCTCCGGTGCCCGGCCGATCACCACCGGCTGTTCCTCGGTGAGTACGAAGCGACGACGGATGAGGCCACCGACCCGGATCGCGAGGACCTCGCTGCGTGGCCGGGGCCCGGCGTCACGCAGCCGCGCACCGTGTCGGGGACAGGTGGGCACGCCGTTGCGCAGCGACGGTGGCGGCTGCCCGGTCGGTGCGCGGTCGATCCGGGCCAGGTCGGCGAAGGCTCCCCCGCCCCCGGCACCGCCGAACAGGGTGCAGCCGGACTCCGGGCAGCGCCACTCGCGGGAGAGCAACTGGGCACCGGCCGGTGAGGGCGGACCGGTGACCGGCGTGTGACCACCGCCGACGTGGGCGATGAAGACCGGACCGCCAGCACCCGGCACCGGAGCGAGGACCCGGCCCGGCTGCTCGACCAGCCAGGGGAACCGTCCCCGCAGGCCGTCGAAGCGGACCCGGCTGAGCACCGGCAGGCCGAGCAGGTCGGCCACCTCCAGCATCCGGTCACCCGGGTTGTCGAGCACCTCCACCAGGCCGTCGTCGGCCCATCTGCGCACCACCATCCGCTCGTTGGAGGTGAGGTCGGCGTCGGAGAGCATCCCCCGGTGCACCACCGCGTAGACCGGGACGCTGTCCTCCTCAAGGCTGCGCGCCAGCGCGTCGATGACCATGCCGAGACGCAGTGAACTGGCCGGCCGCCCACCGTCGAGATCCTGGTAGCGGATGATTTCGGCCAGGTCGAGCACCGCGCGGGCCAGCTGCGGGTCGGTGCAGACCCGCCCCTCGATGGCGTCCAGCACCTTGCTGATCTCGAACCTCATCGGGCACCTTCCACGATCTCGTCGATCCGGCGCGCCAGCCGGATGTCACGCATGGTGACCCCGCCGATCGAGTGGGTCGCGCAACGGAAGGTCACCGTGCGCCACCGGATGTCGATGTCGGGGTGGTGGTCCAGTTCCTCTGCCGCGACGGCAACCCGGTCGACCACTGCGATGGCGTCCGGGAAGCTGGCCAGCTCCACGGTTCGGGTGATCCCGGCGGAGTCTCCCGACCAGCCCGCCAGCCCATCCAGCTCGTCTCGCACCGCCTCGGCGGTGAGCACCTCTGCCATGGCCAGACCCTACCGGTGTCGGCCGGCACCACCGCCACCAGCGACGCCTCATCGGAGGCGACAACATCAGGAATGTGGTCGCCTCCGCCGCTGCCTGATACAGCAGAATCCCCGATGTTGTCGCCTGTCCGGGGAGCGTCCACTTCCCCAGCACGCCCGCGGCCTCGGCGTTGCCGGCGGTGTTGGGGCGACGGTGGTCCCGAAGGGAGGTCGCGGGCCGGGCGTCAGCTCATGCGGCCGACGGCGGATCGCAGTCGGAGCAGGTCCCGGCGGCGGCGCTCGTAGGTGGTCGCCACGCCGATCAGAGCCAGCCCGGCGGCAGCCAGGAACGCCCACCGGGGCAGCAGGTCCCAGCTGCGCACCAGCTCGTACAGGGCCAGCAAGGCCAGTGCGCCCGCGCCGAGCAGCACCGGTGCCTGCCAGCGGCGGACCGCGCCGAACAGCGTCACGGCGAGTGCGGCGGTGCCGATCAGCAGCCGTCGCCACGGGTGCGGGTCGGTGCCGAACAGCACGACGGTCAGGCTGGGCAGCAGCAGGGCGGCCAGGCCCGGGCCGAGCGCAAGCCAACTGTTCAGTCCAGGCCGGGTACGCAGCCCCACCGCACCAGCCCCCAGCGCCACCGCGGCCAGCGGCACCGTGTACGCCTCCAGCACGCTGACTCCGCCGGCCGCCAACAGCAGCCAGACGGCCATCAGTTCGCTGCCCCCGCCGATGCCGGCGAAGACCCGGCGCCGCTCGATCGACTCGTCCCGACGCAACAGCCGGACACCCATCGCGACGCCCCACAACACGCAGATCGTCGCGGCATGCCGGAGTGCCCCAAGGGTGAGCAGCAGCGCGAGCAGCGCCACCGCCTGTGCGGCGGCGTCCAGCACCCGCCCCACCAGCGCATCCTGGGCGGGCCGGGCGGACACCGCGGAAGCCGTCCAGGTGGCCACCGCCGCCCCGGACGTGGCGCCCGGCTGCGGAGGCAGCGATCCCGGCCGGTTCCATCGGCTCGACGGGAGCGTCGCGGCGAGCGCGAGGCTGACCACGGCGACGCCGAGCACCGCGAACGCCGCCACGTGAGGCGGCTGCCCGCCAGCCAGCGGGGCAGTCAACGCGAACCCGGTCGCCGCGGCCACCGCGACCAGCCACCCGAGCACGCGTACCGCGAGGTGACGCCCGCCCACGCCGACAACCGTCGCCGACACCACCAACAGGCCCAGTCCGCCCAGGGTGCCGGCCCGGGTCGCCTGGAGGTTGAGCAGCCCGGCCGCCGCCAGCACCAGACCGACCGGCATGGCCACTCCGACGAACGGCCCGCCCGGGTGGCGCAGCGTAACGGTCAGCAGCAGAACCACGCCACCCAGCAGAGCTGCGGCCGGCACCACCGGCCAGGGCACGGCGGCGGCGACCAGCAGCACCGGCCCGGCGGCGGCCACGAAGGGCAGCATCGCTCCGGCGACCCGCCAGCCATCGATACCGTTGCCGCGAGCCCGGCCACCGCCAGCCCGGCCACTACCGGCCCGGCCACTACCGGCCCGGTCACCACCGGCGCTGTCGGTGCCAGCGGAACCACCGACGGGGCCGGTACCAGCGCCGTCCCCCACAGCGGAGGAACCCGCAGCGGCGGTGCGGGTGGTCGGCCAGGTGAACAGGGCCGCCGCCAAGGACAGCAGCACCAGTGCCAGGCCGACCGGTAGCGCGTCCGGTGACAGACGAGTCGCCGGAACGCCGGACCACGGGGCGGGTGGCGGCCCGTACGGCGTCAGCAGGGCGGTCACCACCACCGGCACGGCCGCCAGCACCGCCACCATGGCCAGGCCCAGCCCGGCCACCGGCAACAGCCCCACCGGGCGGGCCCGGAATCCAGCGAGCGCCACCAGCGAGGCCGCCACCGACGCGTACACCGCCACCCGCTCGGCACCCGGCACGACCAGGGGCGACAGCCCGGTCAGCACCCCCACCACGGCGAGCCCGGTCGCGGCGTACCCGGCCAGTTCGGGCCAGGATCGACGCAGCGCGAGCAGCGCCACCGCCGGCAGCGCGACGGCGGCCAGCGCGCCCCGGGCCTGCCACCACGGCGGGGCACCGACGCCGATCAGCCCGATCGCCGCCCCCGCCGGCACCACGAGCACCGCGGCAGCCAGCCCGCAACCGGCCACCATCTGCCGCACCGGGTCGCCGCCTCGGCCGGCGACCGCCACGCCGAGCCCGACAGCCAGGACCACCGCGCAGGTGGCACCGGCACCGATCGGGTCGGCCAGCCCGACCAGCAGCCCGTGCCCGAGCAGTGCCGCACCGGCCGAGGCCGAGGTCAGCACCGCAACGGTGGGCAGCGTCGGTCGGACCACCGCCGCGACCAGCAACAGCACCCCGACCGCAAGGTCGATCGCGACAACCGCCGGCCACGGCGCGGCCCAGGCCACCGGCACGGCGAACGCGGTCGCGGCGAGACCGGCCACCAGCACCGCCGACCGCGCCGCCCGGGGCAGCAGCACTGCCACCGCCACCGACGTCAGCGCCGTCGCCACCGGCAGTTGCCAACCCCAGGCGAACAACGGGCCCGCCGTGGCTCCCCGCCACGGCGGCAACGATCGGCCCACGGCGGCACCGGCCAGCAGCAGTCCCGCCAGCGCCGCCAACAGCCCACCAGCGCCGGCCACCAGCAACGCCCCCGCGCGCGGACCGGCCCGCCAGCCGGACGGGAGCAGCCGTACCGCGCCGGCCAGCCCGGCCGCGACAAGCGCTGCCACCAGCAGCCACACCGAGGCGCGCAACTCCACCACCGGGCGGAGAATCGCCGCTGCCAGCACCGGCACCAGCGCACCGGCAGCCAGCGCCCGTGCCGGCCCGCCACCGGTCAGCAACGCCGCCCCGAAGGCGGTGAGCGCCACCAGCAGCATCGGTCCGCCAGCCAGCACCGGTACCCCAGCCGCCCGACCGACAAGCAGGGGCACCAGTGCGCAGCCTGCGGCGAGCAGCAGCCAACCGGCGAACCACGCCCAGGCCAGGAGCGTCCCGGCCAGCCGTACCGCCGGTGTCGTCGCGGCCCCCTCGTCCGCGACGACACCGGCCCGCCGCCGCAGCGCCACCACCACCGCCAGGTCGGCCAGCGCCGCCCCGACGAAGACCACCGCCCACCCGGCCGGTTCCGGTCGGACCTCGGCGGCCAGCAGCGGCAACAGCGGCTGAACGACCAGCAGCGCGGCGAACCACGGCACGGCCAGGCGGCTGAACCGGGCGTAACCGACCGTCACCGCCGCGCTGATCGCCACCACCAGGGCGGCGTACCGGCTGCCCGGCCAGGCGGTCACCCCGAACAGGTCGACCGACCAGGCGGCGTACCCGTCGAGCAGTACCAGCAGCAGCCCGACGGCGGCGAAGGTCTCGGCGGTGCCGCGCAGCCCTCGCCGACGTGCGATCAGCGGCACGGCCAGCAGCAGCGCGGTGAACGCCAGCAGGATCGCTGCCCGACCAGCCACCCCGACCGACGCCCAGGCCACTGCGGTGAAGACCGTCGCCGCCGTTCCGAGCAGCAGTCCACCCAGGACGAAGAGCAGGCCCTGCACGGTCCGCGTCGACGTCTCCGCGCCACCCGGGCGAACCGGGACGGAAGCGGGCCGGCCACCGATCGGCACCGGAGCGGGTGCCGGATGTCCGGCGACGGCCGGTGCGGCGCGATGGTTCGGCGGTGCGGTGGGCATCGGGAACTCGGCCCGGACCGCAGCGGCCAGTTCGTCCCGCCGTCGCCGCACCGTGTCCAGTCGCCCGACCAACCCCTCGTACGCCTGACGGGCCCGCTGCACCTCACCGCCCAGCACGGCGATCTCCCGGTCGAGCCGGATCACCTCGGCGGCGGCCGGATGCGGCGGCCGGCCGCAGCCGGTGCAGCCGGAGTTCAGGTTCGCCGGGCCTCCGCAGGCCGGGCAGGGGTAGGCGTTGTCCACGCCGTCATCCTCGACGGCGGAGCGCCGTCGGCACCAGAGTGCGCGTACTCAGGAGCGGGTGTGCTCGAAGACCCAGGCGGCGTACCCGGGATGGCCGCAGTCCACCCGGGTGACCAGAATCTCCGGCACCTCGTAGGGATGGCTGGCCCGTAACTGCTCGACCAACGCATCGACCCGGTCGGGTGCGGTCTTGAACTGCACCGACCACTCGGTGCTGGTCTCCACCCCCGACCGCCACCAGTACGTGCTGTCCACCTGGCCGCCCACCTGCGCGCAGGCCGCCAATCGCCCGGCTACCGCGGCGGCAGCCAGCAGATCGGCGACCGACCGCGCGTCGACCACCGTCGTCACCACGCTGATCTGCTCCACCTGCGCACCCTACGTCGCGTCGTCGCGGTTGGTCGCGATCCACTCGTCTATCCGACTCCACCATTCGTAGAGCCAGTCGATGCGCTCCTGCCGGCCGGTCGGCACCTCCTCCGGCGGCACCGACCAGAACCGCATCACCAGCCGCTTGTCCATCGGCAGCTCCCGCCACACGTCGGTCACGGTGAGCATGCGGTCCAGGCCGGTGTGGGCCACGAAGATCACCCCGGCGTCAGGTGCCGCGTCCAGTGCCGCCAGCAGTCCGCCCGGCTGTGGGGCGAGCACGTGCCGCATCGCCTCCGCCTTCAGCGCCATCCGCTCATGCCCCCGGTCCCGCAACCGCGCGATGGCCCGCAGCCGGCGTTTCGGGGTGAAGTTGCTGCCCTCGGGAAAGATGACGAAGGCGTCGTCGTCGTCCAGTCCGGTGGCGAGGTGCCCGACCTGCTCGGTAAGCGAGCCCCGGCCGTCGCGACCCGGCGCGATGAACCGGCTCGGCAGCCGGTTGAGCAGCACGTCGATCGCCGGGTCCCACTGGAGGGTGTCCTTCAGGACGATCCGTGGCTCGCGCTGGAACCAATTCACCAGCGCGTGGATCAGGATGAACGAGTCCCCCGGACCGGCGTGCCGACACAGCACCAGTTCCGGCCGGCCCGGCAGCGCGGTGTCCGGGTCGGTACCGACCACGTCGATGCGCAGCCGCAGCATCCACCGGGCCTGCCAGAAGAACACCCGCAGGAACCAGCCGGCAAGCACGTAGTGGGCCCGCTGGAAGGCCGGTGCCCGCACCCGCCAGCCGAACCCGGAGCCGACCCAGAGCCCGAAGAGGCTGAGCAACGCCGCCGCGTCCCAGACCAGGTAGAAACAGCCGAGCCAGAGCAGTCGCAGCGGACGCAGGTGCCCGGGGACGAACGGGGACATGGCGAGGGCTAGCAGGGCCCACAGCGGCACCGTGGTCACCAGCAGGATCGCCAGCAGCACCACACCGGGTGCCAGCAGCAGTCGGCGCAGCCAACGCGGCGGTAACGGCATCAACGTTCCAGGTTCGCCAGGTAGTGCCGGGAGGCCGAGTACGCCCGGCTGATCCGCCGGCCCACCGCCGCCATGTCCCGGTACGCCCACGGAGTGTCGTCGCGCGGTTCCAGCCCGCCGGTCGGCAGGACGTGCACCTCCACCCCGTCGGGCAGGGCGGCCATCTCCCGGGCGAACCGGTGCCGGCGGGCGATCTCGAACGCGACCTGGGCGATCTCCCAGGGCCGCCGGGGCGGTGCCAGCGCCCGTTCGATCCGGCCCACCTGAAGTACGAAGATTCGCCCGGCACCGGCCGCGACCGCCTCGCCGATCGGGATGGAGTTGACGATCCCGCCGTCCACATAGTGCTGGTCGCCGATGCGGGCCGGCGGCAGCAGCCCCGGCACCGAGGCGGAGGCGAGGACCGCCGGCACCACCGGTCCGCTGACGAACCAGTGCTCGGCGGCCCGCTCGATGTTGGCCGCGCAGCAGCGGAACGGAATCTTCAGATCGGCGAAGGTGGTCTGGGCGCCGAGTTCGTTCTCCAGCAGCTTCCGCAACGGGCGGGGCGAGTGCAGATGGGTACGGGCGGCGAAGCGCCGCAGCTGCCGGGCGACCGAGTCGCCGTACACCTCGCTGGCCTCCGGGGAAGCCCAGAGCCGTACCAGTCGGTCGGTCACCGCCTCGGACGGGTCGGCGGCCACCAGGGCGCCGTTTACCGCGCCGATGGAGGTGCCGAGCACCAGGTCGGGCCGGATTCCGGCCCGGAACAGGGCGCGCAACATGCCTACCTCGACCGCGCCCAGGACGCCCCCGCCGCCGAGCACGAAAGCCACCGGTCCCCGCGCCATGCCGTTCATCCTGGCACGGCCGGTCCCGACGGTCCCGTCCCGTACGCCCCTGCGCCGGGGAACACCGCCGCGCGGCGACGCCCGCCGGTCATCTCGACCCGTCCCATGTCCATCGAGGCCCGTTGACAGGGGGGCAACATTCGCGCAACCTGATACCGCTCCCACATATGAGGGCAGGTGCAATCCGTGAAGCCAGCACTGCAGCCCGGCCGGTTGCTGGCCACCAGGTACCGGCTGATCGACCAGATCGGCTCCGGCGGCATGTCGGTGATCTGGCGGGCCCACGACGAGGTACTCGACCGGGTGGTCGCACTGAAGGTGCTCGCCCCGTCACTGGCCGCCGACGCCAGGTTCCGCGACATGGTCCGCGAGGAGGCCCGAGCCGCCGCACAGCTGGTGCACCCGAACGTCACCTCGGTGCACGACTACGGCGAGACGGTGTCGCCGGACGGCGCCATCACGTCGTTCGTGGTGATGGAGCTGCTCGCCGGCGAGGAACTGGAGTTCCGGCTCACCGAGGGGCCACTGCCGTGGCCGCAGGCGGTGGAGATCGGCGCCCAGGTCGCCGACGCGCTGGCCGCTGCCCACCGGCTCGGCATCGTGCACCGGGACATCACCACGGCCAACGTGATGATGACGCAGGTCGGTGCGAAGGTGCTCGACTTCGGCATCGCCACCCGGATCGGCGCCCCTGACGACGACGAGGACGGCGCCACCTTCGGCACCCCCGCGTACGTGGCGCCGGAACGGCTCGACGGTGCTCCGGCCCAACCGGCGACCGACGTCTACTCGCTCGGGGTGCTGCTGCACGAGACCCTGACCGGCCGGGTCCCGTACCCGGCGGACACCTGGGATGAACTCACCGTCGCGCTCGCCGAGCGCCCACCGCCGTCGCTGGCCGGGGTGCCGGGGCTACCGGCCACGGTGGCCGAGATCTGTCTGCGCTGCCTGTCGCGGGATCCCGCCGACCGCCCCACCGCCCGGCAGGTGGCGACCGTGCTGCGGGACCAGATGCTGCCCGCCGATCCGCAGGCCAACACGATGCTTGCGCCCACCGTCACGCTGCCCGCGATGGGGCGGACCGACGTCGCCCCGGTGCCTGCCTGGGTCCCGCCGACCACCGGCCCCACCGCTTTGCAGCCCGCCCTCACCGGGGCCGTCTCGGGCGCGCTGGCGGGCACCTCGGTCGCCCCTTCCGGTGGCGTCGCCGACGGCGCCGCCGGACATCCGGATGGGCGCGACGCGCAGACCGGCACCGGGGTGGTCGACGATGCCGGCTCCGTACCGGTCTCCGGGGCCGATCCGGGGCGGGGACGGCGGCTGCCGCGCCCAGCACCGGTGACCGGGGACGACCCGCCGCCGGGACGGCGACTTCGACGCCCGCTGCTCGTCACGGCGGCCGTGGTCACGCTGATCGCTGCGGCGCTGGCGGTGCCGGCGCTGCTGCCGGACGATGACGCCGGACCGCCCGCCGTACTACCCACGACCGGGCCGACGGCGACGTCCGAGCCGGCCCCGCCGGAGGTCACCGCCGGCGTGCCGCCGACCTCCGCACCGTCGAGCACCGCGTCCCCGCCAGCGGCGACGACCGGCGCGTCGAACCCAGCACCGGGTGGCGACAGCCTCGTCGAGGCCGCGAACCGCCTGGACGAGGTGATCGGTGCCGGTCTCGCCGACGGTGGCATCCGCGACGACGTCGGCATCGACCTGCGCAACGAGCTGCGCAACCTCACCCGGGCGGTGACCGGCGGCGAGGGCGAGTTGGGGCCGGGCGTCGCCCGGCTCCGGGAGAAGGTCTCCATCCGACTGCGCGAGAACGGGCTGAGCCCGGCGTACGCACAGCAGTTGGACGCGGCGATCACCGCGCTCGGTGCCGCACAGGTCTGAGAGCGACAGGTCAGGTCGGGGTGATCCGGGCCGGCTCACGCACCGCGGCACGCGGGGTCGCGGCGGCGAGGAAGCGGCGGTACACGTCCTCGTAGCCGACGGCCATCCGTTCCGTGGAGAAGGTCCGGGCCACGTGTGCCACGCAGTCCTTCGGGTCGAGGTCGGCGGCTTGGCGCAGCGCCGCCGGCAGCTCGTCCGGCCGTTGACAGATCAGCCCGCTCACCCCGGGGCGGACAAGTTCCGGCACCGCTCCCCGGTTCAGCGCCACCACGGGCGTCCCGGTGGCCATCGCCTCCAGCATCACGATGCCGAAGGGCTCCTCCCACTGGATCGGCATGACCAGGCAGCGCGCCTCGACCAACAGCCGCAGCACGGCCTTCCGGTCGGCGTCGAGCATCACCGTGACGTCCGGCCCGAGCATCGGCCGGATCACCTCGTCGTAGTAGCGCCGCTCGGCGGGCTCGTTGCACTTCCCGGCCAGCACCAGCGGCAGACCCGCCGCCCGGCAGGCGCGGATGGCCAGCTCCGGCCCCTTGTCGGGGCTGAACCGGGCGAGCCACAACACCGGCCCCTGGCTGGGGGCGTCCTTGCGCGGAAAGTCGTCGAGGCTCATCGCGTTGTGCACGGTGCCGACCCAGGGCAGGTGCGGATTCAATCCCCGCTGGGTGTGTGAGATCGCCACCAGGCCCACCCCCCGGTCGGTGTTGCTGAGTACCGTGCCGTACTCGCCCACCGGGTTGCCGTGCACGGTTGCCACCGTGGGTACCTCCCGCCGGCCGGCCACCAGCGGGCCGATCGTGCTGTGGTCGTGCACGATGTCGAAGTCGGCCGCACTGAGCAGATGGTTGACCCGGGCCAGGTGGGCCAGTTCGGGCAACGCCTCCCCGAGGCGGTCGAACTGCAACTCGTCGAGGGTGGCGAGGAAATCGGCGGCGGTGCCGTGCACCGCACCGGCACCCATCAACGTCACCGCGTGCCCCCGGGCGACCAGGGCGTCGACCAGGCCGGCCACCACCTGTTCCAGTCCGCCGTAGCCGGGCGGCGGTACCGACAGCCAGGGCGGCACGACCATGGCGATCCGCAATCGCTGCTCACGCGCAAGGTTGTCGGCCACGTGCCCTCCCCGTCGCTGTCCGGAGGCGTCGGCCCCGATCGGCTGCCGTGCTGGGATCGAGCGTCTTCCCGGTCCCGGCAGGGACAAACCGGGTCGCCGGGTCGCCGATTCAGCCACCTACCAGCAGTTGGTCCCGTACCATGCACACACCCTCGGCCGACCACGCGATCCGCTCCGCCTGATCCCGCTCCCACCAGGACCGCACCACTCCGCTCAGGGTCACCGTGTCGCCGCGCACCTGGACGGTCACCCGTTCCGTGCCGATCCCCCGCAGCAGGGCCCGTTGCACGTCGGTGCGGACCCGGTCGCTGTCGGCCGGGGCGGCGGGCTGCACCTCGACCAGGTTGGTGACACCGCGTACGCCCCGCAGCCGGCGCAGCTCCCGCTCGGCGGTACGCCGCTGCCAACCGAACTCGACCGCACCACGCAGCATCAGCCAACCGTCGGCGACGGTGAGGTCCAGCCGCTCGGCCGGCACGAAACTGTTCCACTCCAGTGCCCGGCTGGCCGCGATCGCCAGGTCGCCGTCGGTGATGTCGACCGGGCCGGTGGGGCGTACCTCTATGTCGTCGGCGACCGCCCGCACCCCGCGTACCCGTTGGGCCCCGCGCACCGCTGCCCACCGGCGGGCGGCGCTGTCCACGCCGCCGGTGAGCGAAACCACCCCGTCGCGCACACTCACCCCGATGTCGGTCGAACGCACCTGCGCGTCCCAGGCGAGTTCGTCGAGCACGTCGCGCTGGATCCGGTCGTCGCTGCGGGTCGCCGTCGTCGCGGTCATGGCACCCCCATCCGCCTCGGGTCTTGTCCCCCGAGGCTGCCCGCCGACGGGGTGAGCCTGGTTCACCCGGTCGGGGTGAACCGGGCCTGAGACTAAGACGGAGGAAGGGCGGCGGGTGCCATGGCCAACCCCCTTGGCCACGCCACCCGCCGCCCCGGAGGGAGGAAGCAGGTCCTGTTCGTTAGGACGCTTCGGCGAGCGTCACGGTTGCCGTCGCCTCGGCGCCATTTCGCTGGTACGTCACCTCGACCTGGTCACCGACCTTGCCGGCCTGGACGGCGGCCACCAGGTCGTTGGAGTCGTTGATCACCTTGTCGCCGAACCGGGTGATCACGTCACCCTGTTGCAGCCCGGCCCGCTCGGCCGCGCTGCCCGGGTTCACCGCGCCGATCAGCGCGCCGCCGTCGGGCGCTGCGTTCACGCTGACCCCCAGCGACGGGTGACTGACCTTCTCGCCACGCTGGAGCTTCTCCGCGACGTCCTTGGCCTTGTTGCTCGGGATGGCGAAGCCCACGCCGATGTTTCCGGTGCTGCCCTGTCCCGCGGTGGCGATCGCGGTGTTGATGCCGATCACCTCGCCCCGGGTGTTGACAAGTGCGCCACCTGAGTTGCCCGGGTTGATCGGGGCGTCGGTCTGCAACAGCCCCGAGATCGAGCTGACCGCCTGACCCGGAAGTTGCTGGCCGCCACCGGCCTGGATGGTGCGGTCCCGGGCGCTGAGGATCCCAGCGGTGACCGAGCCCTGCAGACCGAGCGGGCTGCCCAGTGCGAGCACCTGGTCACCGACCTGCATGGCGTCACTGTCGCCGAGGGTGGCCGGTTGGAGGTCGGTCAGCCCGTTCGCCTTCAGCACCGCGAGGTCGGTCTTCGGGTCGGTGCCGACGACCTCGGCCTGGGTGCTGGTGCCGTCCGCGAAGAAGACCCGGACCGTGTCGCCGCCCCCGGCGATCACGTGGTTGTTGGTCAGCACGTAGCCGTCGGCACTGAGCACCACGCCGGAGCCCTCACCACTGCCGGTGCTGATGGACACGACGCTGTCCTGCACCGACGCGGCGATGCGCGGCAGGTCGGCGCCGTCGATCACGGGCGCGGCGCTGTAGGTGCGGGTCACCCCGCCGCCGTCGCTCAGCGCCAGGGTGAGCGCCCCACCGGCGACGCCGCTGCCCAGCATCAATGCGAACACCGCCACGCCGGCTCCGGCAAGCTTGGCGATCTTGCCGAGGCGGGGCCCGCTGGACGGAGTGGGTGCCCACGGGGCCGGCTGCCCCGGGTACCCGCCCGGAGTTCCGGGCTGCCCCGGGTAGCCACCCGGCGTGCCGGCGGCCTGCCCGGGATACCCGGACTGGGCGGCACCGGGCCCGGTCGGCTGGGCGCCGCTCCAGGCGGGCTGGCCGGGATACCACGGGTTTGTGGGGTAGCGGGCACCCGGCTGGTACGGATGCTGGTGGTGGTGGCCGCCGGTCGGCGCCCAACTGGGCTGACCGGAGACCGGCTGTGCCGCCGGGGTCGAGCCGGCGGGGGCCGGGGCCGGCTGGCTCGGCGCGGCGTCCGGGCCGGCCGGCGACGGGTCGACGGCCCGGACCGGTACGGTCGGCGCCTCGACCGTCGGGTCGGCGTCGGGACGGGCGGGGGACGGGGAGTCGGACCGCGCGTACTCGGCGCGGGACAGCTCGGGATGCGACGGCTCGGCGTCGGTAGGGGCCGGCCGGCGCGGGTCGGACTCGTACTCGGTCATGCCCCTACCTTCTCCCATCGCTCTGCGTCCCGCCTTGGGCTGAACTGAGGATTGGCTGAAAATCACTAGTCATCGATGTCGGTGTCCGGTGCGAGCGGCAGCCGTACCCGGAAGGTGGCACCGCCACCCGGCGTCTCGGTCACCTCGACCGTGCCCTGGTGCACGGTCACCAGCGCGGCCACGATGGCGAGGCCGAGACCGGTGCCGGTGTTGCCGTCGGTCCGGCGGGTACGCGAGGCGTCCACCCGGTAGAAGCGCTCGAAGACTCGCTCCGCCTGCTCGGCGGTGAGCCCCGGCCCGGTGTCGGCCACCTCGATCACCGCCAGGTTGCCGGGTTCGGCGCGCAGCCGCAACGTCACCGCCGCACCGGGCGGGGTGTGCCGCACCGCGTTGGTCATCAGGTTGCCGATCACCTGCCGCAGCCGGGCGTCGTCGCCGCGTACCACAAGCGGCCCGGAGCCGGGCTCGATCTCCAGCTCGATCCGCCGGTCCGGTGCCATCGCCCGGGCCGCCGCCACCGCGTCGGCGGCCAGCACCGGCAGCTCCACCGGGGCGAGCGAGAGCGGTCGTTCGCGATCCAGCCGAGCCAGCAGCAGCAGATCCTCCACCAGCAGACCCATCCGGGCCGCCTCGTCCTCGATGCGGCGCAGCAGGTCGGAGGTCTGTTCCGGGGCGCGGGCCGCACCCTGGCGGTACAGCTCGGCGAAGCCCCGGATGGTGGTCAGCGGGGTACGCAGCTCGTGTGAGGCGTCCGCCACGAACTGGCGCATCCGTTCCTCGGAGCGGCGGGCCCGGGCTTCGGAGGCTCGGGCCCCCTCGGCGGCCTCCCGGGCGGCCACCTCGGCGGCCCGGGCGGCGGACTCCGACGCCGCCCGGGCGGTGAAGGCCATCTCGATCTGACTGAGCATCGCGTTCAGGGCCCGGGAGAGCCGCCCCAGCTCCGAGGTCGGGCAGGGCTGACCGTCCTCCGGGTCGGGCACCCGTCGGCTCAGGTCTCCGCCGGCGATGGCGGCGGCGGTACGTTCGATCTCCACCAACGGCTTGAGGCTGGTCCGGACGATCGCTGCCCCGATCGAGGCGAGCAGCACCAGCACGGCCCCACCGACCAGCAGGTCGATCCAGATGAGCCGTTTGACCGCCTGATCCACGTCGGTCAGGTGCTGCGCGATCGCCGTCCACTGACCGTTGGGCAGCTCGGTGTACAGCACTCGCCAGCGCATGTCGCTGGCCCGGGCCCGGGCGGGGAACGGCTTCCCGGCCGCCTGCTCGAAGCCGGCGGCGTTCTCCGGCCAGGGCGGCAGGTCGTTGATGTCGAACCGCTTGGTGTCGAAGTAGACCCAGGAGACGGCGCCGGTCCGGCTGTCGGTGAAGACCACCAGGTAGTCGGTGGGCAGGTCGGTGCCGAACCGCTCGGCGCCGGCCACCGCTTCGAGGTTGTTGGCCGAGGTCGTCAGTTCCGCGTCCACCTGGTCGACCAGGTAGCTACGGAGGAAGATCGTGGTCAGCGAGGCGATCACCAGCAGCGCGGCGGCGACCAGGGTCAGCACGGCCGCGACCAGCTTGACCCGCAGCGGTACCGCGCGGAGCCGGAGCTTGCCCTGCTGGAGGGCGTTCACGCCGCCGGCTTGCGCAGGACGTACCCGACGCCACGCAGGGTGTGGATCAGCCGGGGATCGGTCGTGTCGACCTTGCGACGCAGGTACGAGATGTACGACTCAACGATGTTGTCATCGCCCCGGAAGTCGTAGTTCCACACGTGGTCGAGGATCTGCGCCTTGGACAGCACCCGGTTGGCGTTGAGCATCAGGTAGCGCAGCAGTTTGAACTCGGTAGGCGAAAGCTGCACCCGCTGACCGGCCCGGTACACCTCGTGGGTCTCCTCGTCCAACTCCAGGTCGGCGAAGGTGAGCCGGGCGGGTGCCTGATCGCCGGTGCTGGTGCGGCGCAGCACCGCCCGGATCCGGGCGGTCAGCTCCTCCAGGCTGAACGGCTTGGTCACGTAGTCGTCGCCGCCCAGGGTGAGCCCACGGATCTTGTCGTCGGTGGCGTCGCGGGCGGTGAGGAAGACCACCGGAGTACGCGTACCGCCCTCGCGCATCATCCGGATCACCTCGAACCCGTCGAGGTCCGGCAGCATCACGTCGAGCACCACGAGGTCGGGACGATGATCCCGAGCCGCGCTGAGCGCGGCGCTGCCGCTGGTGGCGGTGGCCACGTCGAATCCCGCAAAGCGCAGGCTCGCGGAGAGCAGTTCGAGGATGTTGGGATCGTCCTCGACGACGAGCAGTCGCGCCTCGGTCTGGGTAGCGGCCATGCCGCCCATCATCCGCGCAGACACTGCGCCTCTGCTGGGCGGATCCTGGAAAAAACCTGTGAGCGACAGGATCGGCCCGCTGCTCCAGCCACCGGGTCACCCGGCACCGACGGTCAGGCGGCCAGCGGCAGCTCCCGCTCGCCCGCCACCCCGGCGGGGGATGCCGCGGCCGGAGAACGGGTCGGTCCCGGCAGCACTGTCGCTGCGGGCCGCGCCGGCTGCCCGGGCACGGCAACCACCGACGTCGGCTGCGCGACTGGCGTCGACGGTACGAGATGCACCGCCGACTCGGCGACCCGAGCCAGCGCCCGCCGGTCGGCGGACCGTCCCGGATGCAGCGGCGCGGCGATGTCGACGCAGACCGTCAGGCTCCGGACGGCGAGCATCCGCCGCACCGACCGCAGCAGCGTCTCGTCGCCCACGAAGGCCGGTGCCGTGGTGGTCTCACCGGTCACCCCGCAGCGGTAGCCGATCCGCAGTGGCACGACGGGCGCTCCGGCGTCGATCGCGGCCTGGAACATCGCCGGACGGAAACCGGTCGGCGGACGGCAGCCGGCTGAAGCACCGCACCAGGTGGTGCCCTCCGGGAACACCGCGACCGAGCGGCCCGCCCGCAGCGCCGAGGCGACCCGACCCACCGTCGCGGGCAGCCCACGAGGGCGAGAACGGTCCACGAAGACGGTGCCGCCCGCGCGGGCGAGCAGACCGATCAGCGGCCACCGCCGTACCTCCTGCTTGGCCACCAGCCGGGCGGGCGCGACCGCGAGCAGCGCCAGGACGTCCCACCAGGAGACGTGGTTGGCGACCAGCAGGGCCCGCCGCCGAGGCAGCCGGCCGCGCACTTCGAGGCGTACGCCGCAGGCGCGGGCGGTGGATCGGGCCCAACCGCGCAGCGCGGCCTGACGTTCCCGGGTCGGCAGCGCCGGGAGCAGGGCCGCCAACCCGACGCCGAGCCCGAGCAGGCCGAGCAGGCCGGCGGCGCGACCCAACTGCCGGACCGCCGAGATGGTGGGAGCATCGCCGGGGCCGGGCAGGCAGTCCGGACCGCAGCCGGAACTGGGCCGCCACAGCGTGTTCACGGCTGCCCGCCGAGGAAGTGCCGCAGGTAACGCGGGTTGATCCGATCCATGCAGAGCAGCACGTAGAAGTCGGCCACCCCGAAGTCCGGGTCGTACGCCGGCTCCCCGCAGACCTGGGCGCCGAGCCGCAGGTACCCGCGTAGCAGCGGCGGGACCAGCCGGGCCGATCCGGCGACGGTCTCGGTCGGCACGCCCGGTTCGGTGAACCAGGGCCGCAGCGGCCGGACCCGCAGCGGCGGCGGTGACAGGTGCTTCGCCCGCGCCTGGGCCCAGATCTCGGCGGCGGCGAGGCCACCGTCGGCCACCGGTACGGAGGCACACCCGCCGAGCCAGCGCAGCCCGCGCAGGTGCAGGTAGCGGGCGATGCCAGCCCACATCAAGTTGATCACCGCTCCGCTGCGGTGCGCGGGGTGCACGCACGAGCGGCCGGCCTCGACCAGCTGGGTGCGCAACGGGTCGAGCGCGGTCAGGTCGAACTCGCCCTCGGCGTAGCGACGGTTGGTGCGCCCCGGCGGGAGCAGCCGGTAGGTGCCGACCACCTCACCGCTGCTCTCCTGGCGCACCACCAGGTGATCGCAGTAACTGTCGAAAACGTCGCGGTCGAGGCCGGCCGCGTCGGCGGACACGGTGGCGCCCAACTCGCCGGCGAACACCTGATGACGCAGGCGTTGCGCGGCCTCGACCTGGCTGGGGTTGTCGGCGATCGAGAGGGTGTAGCCGCTGGTCGTCAGTGCGACGCCCGCGGCCGGCAGAACGGCCATGCCCTCTGTGTAGCGCCCGGTCGGTTGCCGGCCATGGTGGCCGGCGATGTCGATCCGGTGAACGCCGGTCGGCGACCGGTGGCTGACCCGCCACCGCAGCCGTCAGCAGCGGCGTGCGAGGCTGCCGGTGTCCCGGCGACGAGGCCGGGCGGGCGGAGGGGCTTGATGATCATCGAGGGACGCTTCAACGGACCGTCCGGCTCAGGCAACGGCGGTTGGAGCGCCGGGGTCTTCGCCGCCGCGTACGGCGGGGACGGTCCGGTCGAGGTGACCCTGCGCCGACCGCCGCCGCTGGACACCCCGTTGACGCTTGTGGACGCGCAGGTGCGCGACCCGGCCGGCGAGGTGATCGCGCAGCTGCGCCCGGCGGGCGATCTCGGCGAGGTCGTCCCGCCGGTGGACCTGGCGACCGCCCGGGCCGCCTCGGCGGCGTACCCGGGGCTGGTGGAGCACCCGTTTCCCGGCTGCTACGTCTGTGGCCCGGAACGCGCCGACGGCCTGCGGATCTTTCCGGGTCGGCTGCCGGACGGCCGGACGGCCGCGCCGGTGCGGGCGCCCCGGCAGGTCGTCCTCGCCACGGTCTGGGCGGCCCTGGACTGCCCCGGCGGCTGGGCGGTGATCGGCGCCGGCCGCCCGTACGTGCTCGGCCGGATCGCGGCCCGGATCGACGCACTGCCCCGTCCGGGCGACGAGTGCGTGGTGACCGGTACGTTGATCGGCACCGAAGGCCGCAAGGCGTTCGTGCACACCAGCCTCTACGCCCCGGACGGCCAGCTACTCGGCCACGCCCGGGCAACCTGGATCGCCGTGTAGACACGTCTGTCCATCGGCTCGTACCTGGGGATGAGACGGCTCCTGCCTGAGGCGGACCACGATTTCCCGAACGAGCCCGATTGAATTGTTTGACCATTAACGTCACGCTGTGCAACGGCGCACCCCGGCGCCGCCACGGGAGGAGAACGATGACCGACGGGCGACCAAGCCCCACCAACGACGCACAGATCGTGGTTTCCGGTCTGACCAAGCGGTACCGCAACGTGCTCGCGGTCAACAACCTGTCCTTCACGGTCGAACCGGGTCGGGTCACCGGCTTCCTCGGCCCGAACGGTGCGGGTAAGACCACCACCCTGCGCATGCTGCTGAACCTGGTCACCCCGACTGCCGGCGGGGCGACCATCGGTGGCCAGCGGTACCCCGAACTGGCCGACCCGCTGCGGCACGTCGGCGCGGTCCTGGAGGCGTCCAGCGCGCACAAGGGCCGTACCGGCATCAACCACCTGCGGGTGATCTGCGCCGCCGCCGGGCTGCCGCGGGAGCGGGCCGACCAGGCGTTGGAGCTGGTCGGGCTGACGCCGGCCGCCAAGCGCAAGTTCAAGGGCTACTCGCTGGGCATGAAGCAGCGGCTCGGCATCGCCGCCGCGATGCTCGGCGACCCGCGGGTGCTGATCCTCGACGAGCCGGCCAACGGGTTGGACCCGGAGGGCATCCGGTGGATGCGCGGGTTCCTCAAGGGCCTGGCCACCGAGGGCCGTACCGTGCTCGTCTCCAGCCACCTGCTCTCCGAGATGCAGTTGCTGGCCGACGACGTGGTGATCATCGCGGCCGGGCAGTTGGTCCGGCAGGGGCCGGTGGAGCAGGTGATCGGTTCCATGGCGCAGGGCGTCCGGGTCCGGGTCCGTACTCCGCAGGCCGACGCGCTCACCGCCGCGCTGAAGGACGGGCCGGCCACGGTGGACAGCGACGGGCAGGGCGCGCTCCTGATCGGCGGGGTCGACGCCCCGACGGTGGGCCGGGCGGCCCTGGCGGCCGGGGTGGAACTGCACGAGCTGACCACTGAACGACCCGACCTGGAACGCGTGTTCCTGGAGCTGACGGCCGGAAAGGCGGGCATCCGATGAGCAACCTTGTCCGCTCCGAACTTCTCAAGATCCGTACGACCAGCACCTGGTGGTGGCTGGCCATCGGGGCGTTCCTGTCGATCGCCCTGGCCTTCGCCTTCAACGCGTGGCTGGCCAGCGAGACGCTCAGCGGCGGCGGGGAGGAGTTCGGCTACACCGGCGACGCCGCCTCCGCGCCCGCTCAGGCGGCGAACCTCTACACCTCGGGGCAGTACCTGGGGCTGATGTTCGTGATGCTCATCGGCATTCTCATGGTCACCAACGAGTTCTTCCACCAGACCGCGACCACGACGTTCCTGGCCACCCCGCGACGCACCTCGGTGATCGTCAGCAAGCTCATCGCGGCCAGCCTGCTCGGCTTCGCGTTCTGGCTGGTCACCACGATCATCGACCTCGCCGCCGGTGCGACGTTCCTGTCGCTGAACGACTACGGCACGCTGCTCGGCGAGTGGGAGGTGCAACGGGCCCTGCTGCTCAACCTGATGGCGTACGCGATCTGGACGGTGCTCGGCGTGGGCATCGGCACGCTGATCACCAATCAGTTGGGCGCGGTGATCACCGCCTCGGTGCTCTACCTGATCGGAACCCAGGTGGTGGGCCTGCTCTTCCTTCTGCTGGCCAACGTGCTGGACAACATGGCCGTGATCAAGTGGCAGGTGGTCTGGCCGGCCGCCGCCTCCCAGGTGATGATCACGCCAGGCGAGAACGAGATGCTGCCCGCCTGGTGGGTCGGCGCGCTCGTGCTGGTGGGGTACGCCGTGGTCAGCGGCGTGGTCGGAATCCTCATCACCCGGCGCCGCGACGTCTCCTGACACCCGGGCGACCGACTCGGGTCGCCTCCGCCCCGACGGGCCCGGTGCACCGGTCGACAGCCGGCGCACCGGGCCCGTCGGCCATAGCAGCGATCAAGGGAATACGCAGCGCTTACCGAACTTCTGGCATCTTCTGTGAATCCGACCACGCGACGGAGGCGGAAATGCCCCGGGGTTCGCTACGGCGTAGCCTGGAACCGTCCTCTGCGTCCGTCCCGGCGCATCGGACACCGCGTGACACACAAACCCGCGTGAAAGAGGCGATTACCGGCCGTGTCGACCCAGCAGACTTCGCAGGAGAACCCACTGGCGGGTTTCGGCCCGAACGAGTGGATCGTCGAGGAGATGTACCAGCGGTATCTCGCCGATCCCAGCAGCGTCGACCCGGCCTGGCACGATTTCTTCGCCGACTACCGTCCCGGCCAGAGCACAGCGGGCACCGGTGACGGGCGGCCGGCCACCACCGCCGCGACCACGGACGCCACCCCGGCCAGGACCGAGCCGACGGCGAAGAGCGAACCGGCGGCGAAGGCCGAGCCGGCGGGCAAGGCGGAACGCGGTACCACGGCGGCGACGTCGAAGCCGGCGCCCGCCGCGAAGCCGACCACCGCGAAGCCGGCCAAGGCCGAGCCGGCGAAGAGCCAGCCGACCCGGACCGCGCCCACCGCCAACGGGCCACAGACCACCCCGCTGCGCGGAGTAGCCGCCAAGATCGTCCAGAACATGGATGCGTCGCTGGCCGTACCGACCGCGACGAGTGTCCGAGCCGTGCCGGCCAAGCTCCTGGTCGACAACCGCATCGTGATCAACAACCACCTCGCCCGGGGCCGCGGCGGCAAGGTCAGCTTCACCCACCTGATCGGCTACGCCCTGGTGCGGGCGCTTGTCGCGCACCCCGAGATGAACAACTCCTTCGCCGAGGTCGACGGCAAGCCGGTGATGGTCCGCCCCGAGCACGTCAACCTGGGCATCGCCATCGACCTGACCAAGCCGGACGGCAGCCGCAACCTGGTGGTCCCCTCCATCAAGGCCTGCGAGCAGATGGACTTCCGGCAGTTCTGGCAGGCGTACGAGGACGTCGTCCGGCGTGCCCGGCGCAACGAGCTGACCATGGAGGACTACTCCGGCACCACGATCTCGCTGACCAACCCCGGCGGCATCGGCACGGTGCACTCCATGCCGCGCCTGATGCAGGGCCAGAGCGCGATCATCGGGGTCGGCGCCATGGAGTACCCGGCGCCGTACCAGGGCATGAGCGAGGCCACCCTGGCCGAGCTGGCGGTCAGCAAGGTCATCACACTGACCAGCACGTACGACCACCGGATCATCCAGGGCGCGCAGTCCGGTGAGTTCCTCAAGGTCATGCACGAGCTGATGCTCGGCGAGCACGGCTTCTACGACCAGATCTTCACCTCGCTGCGCATCCCCTACGAGCCCGTGCGCTGGATGCGCGACGTCGCGGTCGACAGCGAAGGCCAGATCAACAAGACGGCCCGGGTGCACGAGCTGATCCACGCGTACCGGGTGCGCGGCCACCTGATGGCCGACACCGACCCGCTCGAGTTCAAGATCCGCAAGCACCCGGACCTGGACGTCCTCCAACATGGGCTGACCCTCTGGGACCTGGACCGCACCTTCCCGGTGAACGGTTTCGCCGGCAAGCAGCGGATGAAGCTGCGCTCGATCCTGGGCGTGCTGCGCGACTCGTACTGCCGGCGGGTCGGCATCGAGTACATGCACATCCAGGATCCGGAGGAGCGCCGCTGGATCCAGGAACGGGTCGAGCGCAAGTACGAGAAGCCGCCGGCCGGCGAGCAGAAGCACGTGCTCAACCGGCTCAACGCCGCCGAGGCGTTCGAGACCTTCCTCCAGACCAAGTACGTCGGCCAGAAGCGCTTCTCGCTGGAGGGTGGCGAGTCGCTGATCCCGCTGCTCGGCGAGGTGCTGGAGTCCGCCGCCGAGAGCGGACTGGACGAGGTGGTCATCGGCATGGCCCACCGGGGCCGGCTCAACGTGCTTGCCAACATCGTCGGCAAGCCGTACGAAAAGATCTTCTCCGAGTTCGAGGGGCACCTGGACCCGCGCTCCACCCAGGGCTCCGGCGACGTGAAGTACCACCTCGGCCAGAACGGCAAGTTCACCACCCCCGACGGCGACCACGCCGTGAAGGTCTCGGTGGTGGCGAACCCGTCCCACCTGGAGGCCGTCGACCCGGTGCTGGAGGGCATCGTGCGGGCCAAGCAGGACCGCATCGATCTCAAGTTGGAGGGCTACACCGTGCTGCCGCTGGCGGTGCACGGTGACGCGGCCTTCGCCGGTCAGGGCGTGGTGGCCGAGACGCTCAACCTCTCCCAGCTGCGCGGCTACCGCACCGGCGGGACCGTGCACGTGGTGGTCAACAACCAGGTCGGTTTCACCACCGCCCCGGAGTACAGCCGCTCCAGCCTCTACAGCACCGACGTGGCCCGGATGGTCGAGGCGCCGATCTTCCACGTCAACGGCGACGACCCGGAGGCCGTGGTCCGGGTCGCCCGGCTCGCCTTCGAGTACCGTCAGGCGTTCAACAAGGACGTCGTCATCGACCTGGTCTGCTACCGGCGGCGCGGGCACAACGAGGGCGACGACCCCTCGATGTCCAACCCCCAGATGTACCGGATCATCGACTCGAAGCGCTCGGTCCGCAAGCTCTACACCGAGGAGCTGATCGGGCGGGGTGACATCACCGTGGAAGACGCCGAGGAGTTGCTGCGCGACTACCAGGCACAGTTGGAGCGGGTCTTCAAGGCCACCCGCGACGCGGCCAGCACGCCACGCCAGCTGAGCCGCCCGCCCCGGCAGGACGAGCCCGAGCCGCAGGTGGAGACCGCGACCGAGGCGTCGGTCATCAAGGCCATCGGTGAGGCGCACGTCAACCTGCCCGAGGGCTTCACCCCGCACAAGCGGATCCAGCAGCTACTCGACCGGCGGGCCCGGATGGCCGTCGAGGGCAACGTCGACTGGGGCTTCGGCGAGATCATCGCCTTCGGCGCGCTGCTGCACGACGGGATCACCGTCCGGCTCGCCGGGCAGGACTCACGTCGGGGCACTTTCGTGCAGCGACACGCCTCCGTCGTCGACGCCCAGACCGGCGACGACTACCTGCCGTTGCAGACGCTGACCGGCGACGGCGAACGTTCCCGGTTCTTCGTGCACGATTCGCTGCTGTCCGAGTACGCGGCGATGGGCTTCGAGTACGGCTACTCCGTGGAGAACCTCGACGCCCTGGTCTGCTGGGAGGCGCAGTTCGGCGACTTCGTCAACGGTGCCCAGACGGTGATCGACGAGTTCATCTCCTCCGGCGAGGTGAAGTGGGGCCAGCGCTCCGCGGTCACCCTGCTGCTGCCGCACGGCCACGAGGGTCAGGGGCCGGACCACACCTCCGGCCGCCCGGAGCGCTTCCTCCAGCTCTGTGCCGAGGACAACATGCGGGTGGCGAACCCGACCACCCCGGCGAACTACTTCCACCTGCTGCGCCGCCAGGCCCTCTCGCCCAAGCGCAAGCCGCTCGTGGTGTTCACACCGAAGTCGCTGCTGCGGCACAAGCTCTGCGTCTCGTCGGTGGAGGACTTCACCACCGGCACCTTCTCCCCGGTGCTGGCCGACCCGGCGGCCGGCAACCCCGAGCGGGTCAAGCGGGTGCTGCTCTGCTCGGGCAAGGTCTACTACGACCTGTTCCAGGCCCGGCAGGAGCGCGGCATCAGCAACACGGCGATCATCCGGCTGGAGCAGCTCTACCCGATGCCGGTGGAGGAGATCCGGGCCGCGCTCGCGCAGTTCCCGAACGCGGAGGACTTCGCCTGGGTACAGGAGGAGCCGGCCAACCAGGGCGCCTGGTCGTTCGTCGCGCTCAACCTGCTGGAGCACCTCGACGGTGTCCGGCTGCGCCGCATCTCCCGTCCGGCCGCCGCGGCTCCGGCCGTCGGGTCGGCGAAGATGCACGAGGTCGAGCAGAACGCGCTGATCGAGGCGGCACTTCCCCGCCCCTGACGAGAACTGACCCGGTCCCGTCCCGCCCTACGGTGGGGCGGGACCGGCCGGCTTCACCGGGGTTCCGGTGAGGAAGCGAGTAGGACCATGTACTTCACCGACCGGGGCATCGAGGAACTGGTCGAGCGGCGCGGCGACGAGCAGGTCAGCCTGGAGTGGCTGGCCGCCCGGCTGCGTGACTTCGTCGACGTGAACCCGGAGTTCGAGGTGCCGATCGAACGGTTCGCCACCTGGCTGGCCCGGCTCGACGACGAAGACGACGACTGATCGCCGGGCGGCCACCCCGGCTGGCCCGGGTGGGCGGGTCCGAGGACCCACGCGGGAACAACCCTGATCTTGTAGCGTGAGTGCCGTGGCCCGCAGCGTGTACCTGACCAGTGTCGGCTCGGGCGGGGGGAAGTCGACGATCGCCCTCGGCCTCGCCGAGTTGTTGTCCCGGCAGGTCGGCGGGATCGGCGTGTTCCGTCCGCTGGTCGCACAGGATCGCCCCGATCCGATCCTCACCCTGCTCAGCGAGCGTTACCGGGTGGGGTTACCGGTGGCAGACCTGAACGGCACCACGTACGCCGAGGCCACCGCCCTGGTCGCCGACGGTCGTCGGGAGGAGTTGATCTCCCGGATCGTCGAGCGCTACCGGGACGTGGAGCGACGGTTCGCGGCGATGGTCGTGGTCGGCAGTGACTTCGCCACCGCCGGTGACACCGCCGGTCCGCGTGAGCTGGCCTTCAACGCCCGGCTGGCCACGGAGTTCGGCAGCGTCGTGGTGCCGGTGGTGGACGGCTACGGGCAGCAGCCGGCGGCGATCGCCGCCGCCGCCCGGGGCGCGTACCACGACCTCGCGGACCTCGGCGCGACCGTGCTCGCGGTGCTGGCCAACCGGGTCCCCGGGGCGATGGCGCTGCCCCGGCTGCCGGTCCCCGCGTACGCCATCCCGGAGGTGCCGAGCGTCTCCGCGCCGACGGTGGCGGAGGTGGCGGGGGCGCTGGGCGCCACGCTGCTGGCCGGTGACGAGACCGCGCTCGCCCGCGACGTGCTCGACTACGTCGTCGGTGCGGCCCACGTGCCGACCCTGCTGGAACACCTGACCGAGGGCGCGCTGCTGATCATGCCGGGTGACCGGGACGATCTGCTGGTGGCGGCGAGCGCCGCACACGTCGCCGGTCAGGTGTCCCTGGCCGGGTTGGTGCTCACCCTCGGCGTGCCGCCCGATCCGCGGGCGATGCGTCTGGTGGAGGCGCTGAACGCCCGGCTCGCGGTGCTGTCGGTGACCAGTGACAGCTACCACACGGTGGCCGCGTCGAGCCGGATCGAGGGTCGGCCCAGCGCCGGGAACCCCCGAAAGGTGGAGGCCGCGCTCGGTGCCTTCGAAGCGCATGTCGACACCGTCGAGCTGGCCGGCCGGCTACGGGTCAGCCGGTCCGCCCGGGTCACCCCGTTGATGTTCGAGTACGACCTGATAGACCGGGCCCGGACCCGGCGGCGGCACCTGGTGCTGCCGGAGGGGACCGAGGAGCGGATCCTGCGCGCCACCGAGATCCTGTTGCGCCGGGGAGTGGCCGATCTGACCCTGCTCGGCCGGCCGGAGGAGGTTGCCCGGCGGGCCCGGGAACTGGGGGTGGACATCGGCGAGGCCCGCGTGGTCGACCCGACGAGCAGCCCGTGGCGCGACGAGTTCGCCGAGGCGTACGCGAAGTTGCGCGCACACCGGGGGGTCACCGCCGAGTTGGCGCACGACATCGTCGCCCAACCCAACTACTTCGGCACCATGATGGTGTGGGCGGGCCACGCCGACGGCATGGTCTCCGGTGCCACGCACACCACAGCGGCGACCATCCGGCCGGCCTTCGAGATCGTCAAGACCCTGCCGGAGGTCTCCGTCGCCTCCAGCGTCTTCTTCATGCTGCTCGCCGACCGGGTGCTGGTCTACGGCGACTGCGCGGTCAACCGCGATCCGGATGCCGCCCAGCTCGCCGACATCGCCATCTCCTCGGCGGACACCGCGGCCCGGTTCGGCATCGAACCCCGGGTGGCGATGCTGTCCTACTCGACCGGGAGTTCGGGCGCGGGCGAGGACGTGGAAAAGGTCGCGGCAGCCACCGCGCTGGTCCGGCAACGCCGACCCGAACTGGCCGTCGAGGGCCCGATCCAGTACGACGCGGCCATCGACCCGGCCGTCGCCGCCACCAAGCTGCCCGGCAGCGCGGTCGCCGGCCGCGCGACGGTTTTCATCTTCCCGGACCTGAACACCGGCAACAACACGTACAAGGCGGTGCAGCGCTCCGCCGGAGCGGTGGCCGTCGGGCCGGTCATGCAGGGCCTGCGCCGGCCGGTCAACGATCTCTCCCGGGGGGCCACCGTGCCGGACATCGTCAACACCGTGGCGATCACCGCCATCCAGGCCGCCGCGCTCGCCGAGGTGCACCCGTGAGCAAGGTGCTGGTGCTCAACAGCGGATCTTCGTCGATCAAGTACCGGCTGTACGACGGCGACCGGGTGCTGGACAAGGGCACCGTCGAGCGGATCGGTGAGCCCGGCGGTGGGCCGAGCGACCACACCGGCGCGATCCGGCAGATCCTGGACGGGCTGGACCTGACCGGCCTCGCCGCCGTCGGGCACCGGGTGGTGCACGGCGGCCAGCGGTTCACCGCACCGACGCTTGTCGACGACGAGGTGCTGACCGCCATCACCGACCTGGTGCCGCTGGCGCCCCTGCACAACCCGGCGAACCTCGCCGGCATCGAGGTGGCCCGCCAGGCCCTGCCCGAGGTGCCGCAGGTCGCCGTCTTCGACACCGCGTTCCACCACACGCTGCCCGACTCCGCCGCGACGTACGCGATCGACCGCGAGGTCGCGCAGCGGTACGGAATCCGGCGGTACGGCTTCCACGGCACCTCCCACGCGTACGTCTCCCGGCGCACCGCGGAACTGCTGGACCGCCGGTACGAGGAGATCAACACGATCACACTGCACCTGGGCAACGGCGCCAGCGCCTGTGCGGTGGCCGGCGGACAGAGCGTCGCCACCTCGATGGGCATGTCGCCGCTGGAGGGGCTGGTGATGGGCACCCGCAGTGGCGACCTCGATCCGACGATCGTGTTCCACCTGCGGCGCGAGGGCGGACTGGGCGTCGACGAGATCGACGACCTGCTCAACCATCGCAGCGGCCTGCTCGGGCTGAGCGGGGTCAACGACATGCGCGAGTTGCTCGCCCAGCGGGCGGCCGGCGACCAGGCCGCAGCGCTCGCCTTCGACGTCTACTGCCGCCGGATAACCGGCTACGTGGGGGCGTACTACGCGCTGCTCGGCCGGGTGGACGCGGTCACCTTCACCGCCGGGGTCGGCGAGCACGCGGCGCCGGTGCGTGCGGCGGCGCTGGCCGGGCTGGACCGGCTCGGCATCACGGTCGACCCGGACCGCAACGCGGCCAGCGGCGACCGGCTCATCTCACCGGACGGCGCGGAGGTCGCCGTCTGCGTGATCGGTACCGACGAGGAGCGGGAGATCGCCCGCGCCGCCCGTGCCGTGGTCAGGGGCGGCGGCTGACGCCGGCCTGGTCAGCCGAAGGCGAGCCAGGTGGCGAGGGCGAGCAGCACCGCGGCGACCACAGCCGCCCCGATGATCAGACCAGTACGCGACGCGGCCTCCGCCGGAGCGGCCTCCGTGTCGACGAAGGCACGGAACGCCTCGGTGTTGCCGCTCGGGTCGGTGTAGTTCTCAGCCATGCCGGGAACCTTAGCGAAACCTGTCCAGCCGGCGTGCCCGGTGCGCCCGTACGCGCCGCGGATGGTGCGGGCACAATCGGAGCCATGTCGCGTCGTGCCGCCTCCGCTCTGGCCGCCACCGCTCTCCTCGCCAGCACCCTGGCAGGCTGTTCCACCGACCGTGAGCCCACCGAGCGGGCGGATGCCCCCACTCCGCAGGCCACTGTCTCCGTCGCGCCCTCGGTCTCCCCGGCGGTCCCTGCCGGCAACGCCCCGGAGGGCACCTTCGCGCTCGGCGTACGGCAGCTGAAGCTGAACCGCGACGGCGACCGACCACTGCCGGTGACCGTCTGGTACCCGGCGGCCGGCCGGGCCGGTGGGCAGCCGGCCAGCGGTGTCGACGCCGCGGACGGGAAGTTCCCCGTGATCATGTTCAGCCACGGCCTGGGTGGCCGTCCCGACGACTACGAGTCGCTGCTGACCCGGTGGGCTTCGGCCGGTTTCGTGGTGGCCGCGCCGACCTTCCCGAAGACCTCCCGTGGTGGCGGCGACCCAAATGTGCTCGATGTGCTCAACCAGCCGGCCGACGTGTCGTACGCGCTGACCCGGTTGCTCGCCCTCGACACCCGGGACGGTGATCCCCTTCGCGGGCGGCTGGCCACCGACCGGGTGGCCGCCGCCGGCCACTCCGCGGGTGCGGTGACCACCATCGGGCTGTTCACCGCCGGCCGCGACGAGCGGCTGGCTGCCGGAATCGTCTTCGCCGGCACCGCCCTCGGGGTGGGCACCGCGTTCGCCGGTGCCGCCGCGCCGCAGCTGTTCGTGCACGGCCAGGCCGACGAGGTGGTGCAGTACGCCGCCGGCAAGGCCGTGTACGACAAGGTGCCGTGGCCGAAGGCGATGCTGAGCCTGCCCGACGGCGACCATGGCCGTGCCCTGCTCCGCGGCGAGGGGGCCGCGCTGCGGGTGGTCGCCGACACCACCACCGAGTTCCTGCGTTGGACGCTCTACGGCGACGCCGAAGCCAAGAAGCGCATCCCCACCGCCGCCTCCCGCGACGACGTCGCCACCCTCGACAACAACCTGTAACCCGCACACCGCCGGATCCACGCCGCACCATCGGGGATGTTGCTGCCTCAGCGGCCGGGCAGCCCCCACCATCGGGGAAAGTGCGCGATCCGGTCGGTCCGGGGACGGATCAGGCGGTGTGGTCGACGACCACCTTGCCGAAGACGTCACCTGAGTGCAGCCGGGCGAAGGCGTCGCCGACGCGGCTGAACGGCACCACGCTGTCGATCACCGGACGCACGCCTCGCTCGGCGCAGAACGTCAGCAGGGCGGCCAGTTCGTCAGGCGTGCCCATCGAGGTACCCAGGATCTCCAGCTGCATGGCGAAGACCCGGCGCAGGTTGACAGTCGGCTCGTGGCCGGCGGTGGCGCCGGAGACCACGATCCGGGCACCCAGGGCGGCCGACTTCAACGAGTGGTCGAAGGTCGCCGCACCGACCGTCTCGATCACCAGGTCGACCCGCTCGGGCAGCCGCGCGCCCGGTTGCACGGCGGTCGCGCCCAACTCGGCGATGCGCTCGCGCTTGGCGGCGTCGCGGCTGGTCGCGTACACCCGCTTGCCGAGCGCGACGGCCAGCACGACGGCCGCGGTGGCCACGCCACCCCCGGCGCCCTGGACCAGGACGGCGTCGGCGTCGGCGACCCGGCCCTTGGTGGTGAGCATCCGCCAGGCCGTCAGCCAGGCCGTCGGCAGGCACGCGGCGTCGGCCGCCGCCAGCCCCGCCGGCAGCGGCAGCAGGTTCGACCTGGGTACGGCCACCCGCTCCGCCAGCGTCCCGGGGAAGTGCTCGGAGAGGATGGACATTCCGCGCGGGTCGCCGGGCGTCGGTACGACGGGGTAGACGACCACCTCGTTACCGTCGGGGTCCACGCCGGCCGCGTCGCAGCCGAGGATCATCGGCAGTTGTTCGGCACGGAGCCCGACGCCGCGTAGCGACCACAGGTCGTGGTGGTTCAGCGAACTGGCCGTGACGCGCAGCGTCACCCAGTCCTCGTCGGGCAGGCGCGGCTCGGGCTGATCACCGACGGTGAGCGCGGCGAGCGGGTCGGCGTCGTCGAAACGGGAGGCGAAGGCGGCACGCATGATCCGCACCGTAACAAGCTGAGCGCCCGTTAAGAAGGGCCCTGTCCACGCCTGGACAGGGCCCTTCGTGACACCTCAGGCGCGGGCCACGCCGTCCCGGCGGGCCGCCTCGGCGACCGCGTCGGCCACCGCCGGTGCCACCCGCGGGTCGAGCGGCGAGGGCACGATGGCCTCGGGCGTGAGCGTCTCGGCCACCACCGAGGCGATCGCATCGGCCGCGGCGACCTTCATGGCGTCGGTGATCCGGGTGGCTCGGGCGTCGAGCGCACCTCGGAAAACGCCCGGGAAGGCCAACACGTTGTTGATCTGATTCGGGTAGTCACTGCGGCCGGTGGCGACCACCGCGACGTGTCGGGCCGCCACCTCCGGGTCCACCTCGGGGGTGGGGTTGGCCAGCGCGAACACGATGCCGCCCGGGGCCATGCCGGCCACCGCACGTTCGGGGATCCGCCCGCCGGAGACCCCGATCAGCACGTCGGCGTCGCGCAGCGCCTCGGCGACGTCGCCCTGCCGGCCGTCGGCGTTGGTCAGCTCGGCGAGTTCGGCCTTCGTCCCGGTGAGTCCGGTGCGCTGCCGACAGATGATGCCCTGGGAGTCGCAGACCACGACTCGCTCCGGGTCCACGCCGCCGGCCACCAGCATCCTGGTCACCGCCACGCCGGCCGCTCCCGCACCGCTGACGGCCACCCGCAGATCCCCGAGCTTGCGGTTGAGCAGCGTCGCCGCGTTGCGTAGCGCGGCCAGCACGACGATCGCGGTGCCGTGCTGGTCGTCGTGGAAGACGGGGATGTCCAACGCCTCGTCGAGCCGCCGCTCCACCTCGAAGCACCGCGGCGCGCTGATGTCCTCCAGGTTGATGCCACCGAACGACGGCGCGAGCGCGGTGACCACCGCGACGATCTCGTCGACGTCCTGGGTGGCCAGGCAGACCGGTACCGCGTCGACCCCGCCGAACTGCTTGAACAGCACGGCCTTGCCCTCCATCACCGGCAGTGCGGCGCTCGGGCCGATGTTGCCGAGACCGAGTACGGCCGAGCCGTCGGTGACGACCGCGACTGCGCGCGAGGCCCAGGTGTAGTCGTGGGCGAGGGACGGGTCGGCGGCGATCGCCTCGCAGACCCGGGCCACACCCGGGGTGTACGCGAGGGAGAGATCGTCCCGGCTGGTCAGCGGCACGGTCGAGACGACGGCCATCTTGCCGCCCCGGTGCAGTTGGAAGACGGGATCAGCAGGGTCCACGGTGGACGAAGACATGGTGACTCCAGAAAGATCGAGCAGCTGGGCCGGCCGGTCGGGCGCACGGTGAGGCGAGCGAGCGGCGGCGGTGCGGGGGGTCACCCGGGCACTTCCGAGCATAGTCAGGCTCAGGGGTCCAGTATGTGAGCAGGTTCATAACGGTCTTGGCGGCACCCGGCCGGGCCGGGGCCAGTACCGGGCCACCACCCGGCCCTGCACGTCCGCCACGCCGTAGCTGCGGGAGTCGTCGGTGACCAGGCCGTTGTCACCGGACAGCCACCAGCCGCCGTCGACGGGGCGGACGGCCCGTTTGACCACCAGCAGGTCCGGTCGAGTGCGGAAAACCGCAATCACCACGTCACCGGGCCGGGTGGCCCGGCCGCCCCGGCGCACCAGCACCGCGTCACCGTGACGCAGCGTGGGTGCCATGGAGGGTCCGGTCACCAGCACGGCCGACAGCGGCCACCGCAGCCGGGTGGCGGGCACGGGTTTCACCTCCAGCCCCCTCGGGGACCACCGTCCAGGAGTAATGTCGTCTTGGATCATCGCAAACTTCCCATGGAGGATCCCGATGCGACTTCCACGCATCCTTGCGCCCCGCGTGAGCGCCAGCGCCCACTGCGACCTGCCCTGCGGCGTCTACGACCCCGCGCAGGCCCGCATCGAGGCCGAGTCGGTGAAAATGATCTGCGAGAAGTACCAGGCCAACACCGACCCGGAGTTCCGCACCAGGGCCATCCTGATCAAGGAGCAGCGGGCCGAGCTGGTCAAGCACCACCTCTGGGTGCTGTGGACCGACTACTTCAAGCCTCCGCACTTCGAGAAGTACCCGCACCTGCACCAGCTGTTCAACGAGGCCACCAAGCTGGCCGGTGCCGCCGGTGCCAAGGGCGCCACCGATCCGACCAAGGCGGACGAGCTGCTTCAGAAGATCGACGAGATCTCCAAGATTTTCTGGGAGACCAAGCAGGCGTGAGGTCGCCCGCGTACGGCACCTGAACCTGGTTCATCGCGTCGGCGGTCGGCGCGTCCCCAACGGGACGCGCCGACCGCCGACGCGTTGTGGCCCTCGGATCCCCGTCCGGGCGGTGCCGTGCGGTCCGGCCGCGCCGCCGGGCCGCCGCACTGACCGTCGTCAACCGCGTGGCGGCCCGAGCGGGTAGAGTCCCCGACCGGGGGGATGAGTGGTGACTCAACTGACCGGCCAGCCGACGACCGATGACGACATCGTGCACCTCACCGTGCCCGCGGACGGCGGATATCTGAGCGTTCTCCGCACCGCCACCGCCGGTCTCGCGGCACGGCTCCAGTTCGCCCTGGACGAGATCGAGGATCTGCGGATCGCGGTCGACGAGGCGTGCGCGATGCTGCTCGCCATCGCCGCCGCGGACGCCGAACTGGACTGCCGCTTCGCGGTCACCGAGGACGCACTGACCGTCGAGGTGACCGTGCCGACGATGCCGGGCGCCCGGCTGCCGGCGGAGTCGTCGTTCGCCTGGAAGGTGCTCACCGCGCTGACCACCTCGGCGGGGGCACGGGCGAGCGACGGCCGGGCGACCATCTCGCTGCTCACCCGACGCGCCTCCGGCTGGTGACCGGGCGCCCGGGTCAGCTCACTCGAAGCCCAGGGCGCGGGTGGTCGGCGGGCTCACCAGCAGCCAGGTGACCCCGACGCCGAGCGCGATAAGTGGCACGCCGAGCCAGCCGAGCCCGCCCTGGATCATGAACCAGCCGATCGGCAGCAGCATGAGCTGAAGCACGATGGCCGGCGCGCGGGCACCGGCCCGCCGTCGGAGCAGGGCACCGCCCAGCGCCCAGAGGGCGACCGCGGCACCGACGGCGAAGGCCGTCACCAGCAGCGCCGACGTCAGGTGGGTGGTGGTGGCGGTCAGATCCGCGAAGATCAGCCAGGCGGCGACCAGCCCGACGGCGACCGCCTCACCGCGCAGCAGCCGGACCGCCCAACGGAGCGTGACGGGCGTCGGGTCGGAGTCGATGGTCACGCGGTCACGATACCGGTGACGGCGCGGAGTACAGTGCCGCCCATGCGGGCCGTCCTGCTGGTCAATCCGAAGGCCACCACCACCAGTGAGCGCGCGCGTGACGTGCTCGTCCGAGCGCTGCGCAGTGAGGTCGACCTCTCCGTGCGCTACACCCGCCAGCGCGGCCACGCCACCACGCTGGCCCGGGAGGCCGCCGAGGAGGGTGTCGACGCAGTGGTCACCCTAGGTGGCGACGGCACGGTGAACGAGGTGGTCAACGGGCTGATGACGGCGACCACCGCGGGTGGTGCGGAACCGACCGCCGACCGGCTGCCGGCCCTGGCCACCGTGCCCGGCGGCTCGACGAACGTCTTCGCCCGTGCGCTCGGCCTGCCCCGGGAATGGCCGGAGGGCGCCAGCATGATCATGGAGGGACTGCGGCTGGGCCGACGCCGCACGATCGGCCTCGGCCGGGCCGACGATCGCTACTTCACCTTCTGCGCCGGATTCGGGCTCGACGCGGCGGTGATCCACCGGGTCGAGGAGGCTCGCCGCCGGGGCCGGGTCTCCTCCCCCTCGCTCTACTTTCGGGCGTTCACCGCGCAGTTGCTGCTGGGCAACGAGCGACGACACCCGGCCATCCAGTTGGAACGGCCGGGCGAGACGACCGAGGGCGAGCTGGCCACGATCATCGTGCAGAACACCGCTCCGTGGACGTACGTCGGGGACCGGGAGGTCAACCCGAATCCGGCCGCGTCGTTCGATCTGGGGCTCGACGTACTGGCCCTGCGCCAGCTCGGCGTCGCCAGCACGACACGCACCGTGACGCAATTCTTCTCTCCGACGCCCGATCCACACGGTCGCCAGGTGCTGCGGCTGCATGACATGGCCGAGTTCACGCTGGTCGCGAGCCGTCCGCAGGCGTTTCAGCTCGACGGCGACTATCTTGGCGAGCGGGAAAAAGTCAGATTCACAAGCGTTCCCGCCGCACTCAGAGTAATCTGTTAGGTCTCCGGTACCACCGGGGTGAGGTAGTCGGCGACATCCCCCGCGCGACGACTGCGACACCCGGGACGGATGCCGGAAATGTCAGCAATGCGCGGCGGACTGTACTATATTGATCCTCGACTGTGATACGACGGGTAGCCGGAGAGATCCGGAACTCGGACAAATGGGTTGTGGGCTTGCTCACCGTCCGGAGTTTTTCCGAGCGCCACCCTTGACATCGCGTGAGTTCGTGAAAGTATTCACAAGCGAACTTGAGTTACCGGGACATTGCCTGGACATGCTCGGCAAGGTGAGCTTTTCCAGCAGGCCCCCCGGGGTTAACAGCCTGCTCACGCATTGCCGAAATGACGGACGCGAACCGTCACCATCGGCAATGCGGATGCATATAGGAAAAGCACCAACAAGCAACATCTGCCACCCATCCAGAATGAGGAGTGTTGCCGCCATGGACTGGCGTCACCATGCTGTCTGCCGCGACGAGGACCCGGAGCTGTTCTTCCCGATTGGGACGTCCGGTCCGGCTCTCCTGCAGGTCGAGCAGGCCAAGGCCGTCTGCCGGCGCTGCTCCGTGACCGACCAGTGCCTGCAGTGGGCGCTGGAATCCGGTCAGGACGCTGGCGTCTGGGGCGGGATGAGCGAGGAGGAGCGGCGCGCCGTCAAGCGTCGCGGCGGCCTCCGGGTGCTGCGCGCTCACTCCGCCTGACCACCACACACACGTACGAAGCGAAACGCCCTGGCCGGCTCAGCCCGCCGGGGCGTTCTGCTGTCCGCCCTGAACCACCGTTCATGGCCCGCAACGTCACCGACAAATGCCGACTCCGCAGATATCGCCGTTGCGACCCGGGCTGACGTCACGTGCTCTTTTGCGTCGGTACGGAGAGTCAGGTGTGCGTCGACGTAGTGGTTACCCGGCGGAGTATCAGGTCCACGAGATCCGGTACATCGGTCAGCGGGGATGCCACCGCGACCGCGCCGGCATCCCGGGCAGCCGCCGTCACCGCGTCGTGAAACAGCCCGGGGGCCAGGAAGTAGGCCGCCACGGCCACCCGTCGTGCGCCGGCCGCCCGCAGTCGGGTCACCGCCGCACCGGCATTCGGCGGTGCCGCCGAGGCGTACGACACCCGGGTCGGCACGTCCAGGGCCGCGCCCAGTGCGGCGGCCACCCGCCCGACGGACCCCCGTGCCGCGGCGTCACGGGTGCCCGCAGCGGCCAGCACCACGGCGTCGCACCGACCCGGCCGCGACTCGCCGAGCCGCCGCCGCAACCCGGCCAGCAGCGCCGGGTCCACCTCGCCCCGCACCGGCCCGAGCACGTCGGTGACCCGCACCTGGATCGGCGGGCCGGATCGCTGGGCCGCCGCCACCGCTGCCGGGATGTCGACCCGACGGTGATAGGCGGCGGTCAGCAGCAGCGGCACCAGCACCGCCCGGGAGTACCCGGCGGCAACCAGCCCGCGCAGCGCCTCGGTCGGACCAGGCTCGGTGTGGTCGAGCCAACTCGGCAGCACCGGCGTACCGGGGCGGGCGGCGGCGACCGCCCGGGCCAGAGCCCTGGTCGCCTCGGCCGCCCGGGGATCGCGACTGCCGTGGGCGACCAGCAGCAACGGATCGTCACCCGACCGGTGCTCGCCGGTCGGGCCGACGCCTCCGGTCAGACGTGCAGCCCGCACTCGGTCTTCTCGAACATCGCCCAGCGACCGGCCCGGGAGTCCTCACCGGCTCCGGTCCGCCGGGTGCACGGCCAGCAACCGATCGAGCCGTAGCCGCGCCGGAACAGCTCGTTGACCGGGACGTTCCACCGGGCGATGTACGCGTCGACGTCCGCCTGCGTCCAGGCGGCGATCGGGTTGACCTTCACCTTGCCCCGACGCGCGTCGAAGGTGACCACCGGCGTGTTTGCGCGGGTCGGCGACTCGTCGCGACGCAGGCCGGCGGCCCACGCGTCATAGTCGGTAAGCGCCCGCTCCAGCGGCTCCACCTTGCGCAGCTGGCAGCATTCGTCCGGAGACCTGTTGAACAGCCGCGGTCCGTACTCACCGTCCTGTTGACCCACGGTGAGTCGCGGCCGGATGGACCGGACGTTCACCGGGAGGGTGCGGGCCACCTCGTCGCGGACGGCGAGGGTCTCCGGAAAGTGCAGCCCGGTGTCGAGAAAGACCACATCCACCCCGGGTGCCACCCGGGAGACCAGGTGGGCGAGGACGGCGTCGGCCATCGAGCTGGTCACGCAGAACCGCTCCCCGAAGGTCTCCGCCGCCCACCGCGCGATCTCCGACGCGGGCGCGCCTTCCAGTTCCCGCCCGGCCCGTTCGGCAAGCGTCCGCAGCTCGTCCGGGTCGCGTCGGGACGGATCAGCGGTGGCCACGGCGGTGGTGCCGACCAGGCCCAGACCGGCGGCGGAGACCAGGGCGCTCACCGGTTCACCGCCTGGGAGAGCAGGCCGCTGAACCTGACCGTGAAGACCCGCGCGCAGGCGTGGCACTCCCAGGCGCCGTGCCCGGCCTCGCTCGGCCGCAGATCCTCCTCGCCGCAGTACGGGCAGTACAGCGGCACGGAACGAGTCTCACCACTCATCGCAGTTCCTCCTCGTCGACCCGAATCACCCAGTTGGCGAACGTCTCACCCTCGGTCCGGCCGGCCAGGTAGCGAACGGCCAGCCGCTCGACGTACCCGGGCAGTTCCTCGGCGGTCGTCTTCAGGCCACGCAGCTTGCGCCCGAATCCGGCGGTACGCCCCTCGGCCATGCCGAGCCCACCGCCGAGATGCACCTGGAAGCCCTCCACCTGACGGCCGTCCGGCCCGGTCACCAGCTGCCCCTTGAGGCCGATGTCCGCCACCTGGGTGCGGGCGCAGGCGTTGGGGCAGCCGTTGATGTGGATGGAGATGTCCGCGTCGAAGTCGCGTAGTCGCTGCTCCAGCCGGGCCACCAGCTCCTCGCCGCGCGCCTTGGTCTCGACGATGGCGAGCTTGCAGTACTCGATGCCGGTGCAGGCCATGGTGCCGCGCCGCCAGGCCGACGGTTGGGCCTCCAGGCCGATCTCGCGCAGGCCCGCGACCAGCGACTCCGTCCGCTCCGGCGGCACGTCGAGCACCAGCAGCTTCTGGTACGGGGTGAGTCGTACCCGCTCGCTGCCGTGCGCCTCGACGACGTCCGCGAGTTGGGCGAGCTGGCTCCCGGAGACCCGCCCGACCACCGGGGCGGCGCCGACGTAGTTGCGGCCGTCACGCTGGCGGTGTACGCCGATGTGGTCGATCGGCCGCTCCGGCAGTGCCGGGGCGGGGCCGTCGAGCAGCGTCCGGCCGAGGTACTCCTTCTCCAGCACCTCCCGGAACTTCGCCACCCCCCAGTCGGCGACCAGGAACTTCAGTCGGGCCCGGTGACGCAGCCGGCGGTAGCCGTAGTCGCGGAAGATGCCCACCACGCCGGCCCAGACGTCGGGTACCTCGGACAGCGGTACCCAGGTGCCGAGCCGCTGGGCCAGCATCGGGTTGGTGGACAGGCCCCCGCCGACCCAGAGGTCGAAGCCCGGGCCGTGTTCCGGGTGATCGACACCGAGGAAGGCGATGTCGTTCGCCTCGTACGGGGTGTCCACCAGCCAGGAGATCGACGACTTGAACTTGCGCGGCAGGTTGGAGAACTGCTTGTCGCCGACGTACCGCTTGACGATCTCGTCGATGGCCGGGGTGGGGTCGATCCGCTCGGCCTCGGCGACCCCGGCCACCGGGCTGCCCAGCACGATCCGGGGACAGTCGCCGCACGCCTCGGTGGTCTGCAACCCGACCGACTCCAGCCGCCGCCAGATCTCCGGCATGTCCTCGACCCGGATCCAGTGGTACTGGATGTTCTGCCGGTCGGTGACGTCCGCGGTGTCCCGGGCGAACTCCCGGGAGATCTCGGCGATCGTCCGCAACTGGGTCAGGTCGAGCTGGCCGCCGTCGACGCGTACCCGCAGCATGAAGTACTCGTCTTCAAGCTCGTGCGGCTCCAGCACGGCGGTACGCCCGCCGTCGATGCCCGCCTTCCGCTGGGTGTACAGGCCCCACCACCGGAACCGGCCGCGCAGGTCCTGCGGGTCGATGGAGGCGAACCCGCGGTGGGCGTAGATGTTCTCGATGCGGGCCCGGACGTTGAGCGGGTCGTCGTCCTTCTTGATCCGCTCATTGGGGTTGAGGGGCTCTCGGTGCCCGAGCGCCCACTGGCCCTCACCACGGGGGCGCCGGGGCGCCCGCGGCGGGCGGGCCGGAATCTCGCTGACTGCCATCGCGGCGTCCTCCGTTGTCTGCTGCGCCTCGGTGGGGCTGGGCGGGCGCGACGACCGGTTCCCGGAGGGACCGTGGACAGCGATGTCTCTGCACGGCCGGCGCGCTGCGTGCCCGAGGCAGGAATGGTCGGGCGTCGTCAGTGAGCCGGACAGATGGCGCTGCGTACGCGGCCGTAATCGACGTGGCGGCGAGCCACGAAGCGGCGGACGACAGCGGCAGTCATGGACGTCATGCTGCCACACCTCGGGCGGGGCAGCCAATGGTGACGTGCGTGATCCCACATCACGGGCGGTCGCTGCCGGCTCCCCCGAGCGTCACCGTGTGGCAGGCTCGCGACGTGGGGCATTTGTCCGATAGGTCGATTCCGGCGGCCGGGATCGGCGTCCGGCTGAGCGGAGGGCGGCTGCGCTCGGTACCGGTATGGCTGGCACCGGCGACGGTCACCCTGCTGGCCACGCTGGTGGGGCTGGACGCCGCCCAGCCGTGGCGCGACGAGTTGGCGACCTGGAGCGCCGCCACCCGAGAACTGGGCGGCCTGTTCCGGCTGGCCGGCACCATCGACGCCGCCACCGGCCCCTACTACCTGTTCATGCACGCCTGGTTGGCGGCGGCCGGTGACTCGGTGGCCGCACTGCGCCTGCCCTCAGCCCTGGCCATGGCCGCGACCGCCGGCCTGACCGCCGTACTCGGGCACCGACTGTGGGACGCCCGGGTCGGCACCCTCGCCGGCCTGCTGTTCGCGGTGCTGCCCGGCACCTCCCGGTACGGGCAGGAGGCGCGGCCGTACGCCCTGGCCAGCGCACTCGCCGTGCTGAGCACGCTGCTGCTGGTCGCCGGGCTGCAACGCCCCACCCGGCGGCACCTGATCGGCTACGCGGCGGCGACCACCGCGCTCGGGCTCACTCACCTGGTGGCGCTCACCCTGCTCGTCGCCCACGCGGTCGCCGTACTGGCCAGGACCGTCCGCGCCGGTCCCGCCGCCGGCGCGGATGCCGGCCGGAGTGACGGGCAGCGCAGCGCCGGGAAACGGCAGTCGCCAGCGCCGGGCCGCGTGCTCGGGTACTGGTTGGCCGCCCTGGTGCCGGTGGCGATGGCGGTGGTGCCGCTGGCCCTGGTGGCCAGCGGACAGCGGGGACGGCAGCTCGACTGGGTGGACGCCGCCCGCCCTGGGGACCTGGCGGCGCTGGCAGGTGGGGTGGCGCAGAGCGGTGTGGTCGGCGGTGTGCTGATCGGGCTCGCCGCGCTCGGCGCGGCCCGGGCCGGCCGTCGGGCACTGCTGCCGCTGAGTTGCGTCCTGGCACCGGTGCTGCTGCTGTTCCTGGCCGGGTTGGCCGTTCCCCTGTGGGTGCCCCGCTACCTGGTCTTCGTGGTGCCGTTCGGTTGCCTGCTGGCCGGCGCGGCACTCGCCTCCGCCCGGCTACCCGCCGCGCTGGCGGTGGTGATGCTGACCGGCCTGCTCGGCCTGCCCGAGCAGGCGGCCCTGCGCCGTACCCACGAGTGGCCGCGCACCGCAACGGTGGACTACCGGGCCACGGCCGAGATCATCGCGGCGGGCCAGCGTCCCGGCGACGCGGTGGTCTACTCGCCCCGGGACAGCTGGCTCTTTCTCGACCTCGGCCTGCGCTATCACCTGGGCGGCCGAATCCCACGGGACGCGTTGCTGGCCGAGGGGCAGGAACGCCGAGGTGACCTGTGGGCCGCCGAATGCGACCGCCCGGCGGAGTGCCTGGCCGGAGTCGACCGGGTCTGGCTGGTGTTGGCCGGGCGGCGATCCGATCCCCTCGCCGCCGTGCCCGGCGCCAAGGGGGACGCGCTACGCGAGCGCTTCACGCTGAGCCAGGTGTGGCCGCGTGCCGGTGTCACCCTCGCCCTGCTCACCCGGCGCGGTTGACCGGATTGGCCGGAGCGGTGTGGGCGGAACGGGTCACCCGCCGCTGCGGCCCTCGGGGGCGCTGCGCGCCGCCAGCGGAAGGGCCAGAAACGCCTCGGTGCCGCCGTCGGCGCCGGGGCGCAGCTCGATGGTGCCGCGCAGCTCCCCGGTGACCAGCGCCCGGACGATCTGCAACCCGAGCTTCGCGCCGCCCTCGGCTTCGAATCCCGCCGGCAGGCCCCGGCCGTTGTCCGCGACGGTGACATGCAGCATCCGGCGGAGCCGGTGCGCCGAGACCACCACCTCGGGCTTCGGCGGGCCGACTGTCACCGGGGCGTCGTCACCGGCCGGCGGGAAGCCGTGTTCGACGGCGTTGAGCAACAGCTCGTTGAGCACCATCACCAGTGAGGTGGCGATCTCGGCCGGCAGCACGCCGAAGGTGCCCGTACGGCGCATCGCGACGCTCACCTCGGTCGCCGCCACCTCGGTCGCCGCGTTGGCCACCCGGTCGACGATCCCGTCGAACTCCACCGCCTCGTCGCTGGACATGGCGAGCGTCTCGTGCACCAGCGCGATCGACGCCACCCGGCGTACCGACTCCTCCAGGGCCACCCGCGCTTCCGGCATGGACACCCGGCGGGCCTGTAGCCGCAGCAGCGCCGCCACCGTCTGCAGGTTGTTCTTCACCCGGTGGTGGATCTCCCGGATGGTGGCGTCCTTGGTGATCAACGCGCGGTCGCGTCGGCGTACCTCGGTGATGTCGCGGACCAGCACCAGCGCGCCGATCGGCACCCCGGCGGGCATCAGTGGCAACGCTCGGGTGAGCATGGTCGCCCCGCGCGCGTCGATCTCCCGCCGTGGCGGCGCCTCGCCGCGCAGCGCGGCGAGGATGCCGTTCGCGGCCTCCGTGCCGTCCAGGGGATCACCGGCCAGCCGCCGGTGCAGCGCCGCGAGATCCTCACCGACCAGGAGCGAGGCGTGCCCCAGCCGGCGGTACGCCGACTGCGCGTTGGGGCTGGCGTAGGTGACCTTGCCACCGGCGTCCAGCCGCACCAGCCCGTCACCGACCCGTGGCGCCGAGGTGGTCTCGCCCGGGTGCCGGGGCGGCGGGAAGGTGCCGTCGGCGATCATCTGCGCCAGGTCGTCGGCGGTGGTCAGGTAGTTCAACTCCAACTGGCTGGGCGTACGCGCGGTGGAGAGGTTCGTGTCCCGGCCCACCACGGCGATCACCTCGCCGGATTCGCCGTCGGCCGTGCGCAGTCGGACCGGGATCGCCTCGTGCCGGGCGGGCACGTCGCCGTACCAGACCGGGTCGCCCTCCCGCCAGATGCGTCCCTGCCGGTAGGCGACCTCCAGGTGCGCCACCTCCGGGCCGCCGACGATCCGCCCCACCTGGTCGTCCTGGTACGCGGTGGGCGCGGTGGTCGGGCGGACCTGGGCCACGCAGAGGAAGCTGCCCTCGCCGTCCACCGGAACCCAGAGCAGCAGGTCGGCGAAGGAGAGGTCGGACAGCAACTGCCAGTCACCGGCGATGCGGTGCAGGTGGTCGATGTCGACCCGACGTAGGCGGGTGTGCTCCTCGGCGAGATCACGCAGCGTTGACACGCCGACCAGCGTGCCACGCCGACCATCACATCGTCGCGGTGACCTTCTTCAACCCGCGCGGTGCGTCCGGATCCTCGCCCCGGGTCAGGGCGAGCGCCAGCGCCAGCCGCTGCAACGGCAGGATGTCCAGCAGCGGGGCGTACCGCTCGTCGACCTCGGGCACGGCGAGGCGGGTGGCGCCGTCGATCTCGGCGGAGCCGACCACGACGACGTCGGCGCGGCGCTCACCGAGCCGGGGCAGCACCTCGCCCATCGACCGCCCACCCGGCCCCGAGCCGACCACCGCCAGCACCGGCACGTCCGGGTCGGTCATGGCCAGCGGCCCGTGCAGCAGGTCCGCGCCGGAGAAGGCCAGCGCCGGCAGGTAGGAGGTCTCCATCAGCTTCAGCGCCGCCTCCCGGGCGGTCGGATACGCGTACCCCCGGCCGGTGGTGACGATCTGGGCAGCGAAGCGGTAGCGCGGCGCGAGCTGAGCCGCGACGGGGTCGGTGAGGGTGCGGGCGGCCAGTTCGGGCAGGTCGGCCAGGGCCCGGCGCTCCTCGGCGGGCAGCCCGCCGTCGCCGGCCCGGATTCCCTCCACAAGCATCAGCAGGGCGAGCAGTTCGGCCGTGTAGGTCTTGGTGGCGGCGACCGCCCGCTCGTGTCCTGCCGCGATGTCCACGGAGAGTTCTGCGGTCGTCGCCAACTGGGAATCCGGTGCGTTGGTGACGGCGAGGGTGAGCGCACCGGAGTCGCGGGCGGCCCGGAGCACCTCCGTCAGGTCGGGGGATCCGCCGCTCTGGCTGACCCCCACGACCAGGGCCTCGGAGAGGTCGGGCCGGGCGCCGAAGAGGGTGATCGCGCTCGGCGAGGCCAGGCCGGCCGGCAGGCCGAGGCGGATCTCGCTGAGGTAGGCGCCGTACAGCGCGGCGTGGTCCGAGGTGCCTCGGGCGGTGAAGACCACGTGCCGGGGTCGGCGCTCGGCGACGGCCGCGGCCACCCGGGCGATGGCGGTGGCGTGCTCGGTGGAGAGCAACCGCTCGTAACCGGCTGGCTGCTCGTCGATGTCGGCGGCCATGCCGCTACCTGGGCGCGTCACGAAAGCTCCTCCCCTGCGCGATATCCGCGCGATTGCTGCTCAGTCTTGCACCTTTGCGCCAGTATGAGCAATCAAACGAGCAGAAGTGCGCAGTGGATCACCAAAACTGGATCTCGTCACCTACGCTGACCCGACCTCACCGCGCAACCGGTACCGACGAGCGAGAGGATCACGTGGCCGAGGGAACGGACGACCGGGCGCTGCCGGCGACGGAGGAGCTGATCCTGGCCCGGCGGGCCCTGGATTCCGGCGAGCTGACGCATGCCGCCGACCACGTCGCGGCGGCGCTGGCCCGGGCACCGACGCTGCCCGAGGTGCACGAGACCCTCGCCCGGCTGGCGGCCGCCAGCGGCGACGGCGGGATCGACCTGTTCCCGTTGCAGCACCACACCTTCGTCGGCGCCGTGGTCGCCCGGGCGCACCTGCTCGCCGCGGCCGGTCGCCCGGCCGACGGTCTTGATCTGCTGGTCGCCGCCACCGCGCACGCACCCGGCGCGGACTGGGCCGGGGTCCCCTGGGTCACCTCGCCCGAGTTGGCCGAGCGACTCGGACCCGAGCAGGCGGCCCGGGTACTTATGCAGGTCTGCGCCGCCATTCCCGATCCGGTTCCGCCACCGAACCGGAGTGCTCTCACGCCGTACCTCACGCTCGCCCGCAACGCGATCACCGTCCATCCGGAGCATGCCCTGCTGCTGGGCACGGCGTCCGCGCTCGCCCGGCGGGTGGAGGAGGTTCCGCTCGCGGTCCGCTGGGCCAGCCGGGGCGTACGCGCGGCACCGTCGAAGATGGGCGAGGTGTGGCTCGGGTACGCGCTGCGCAGCGCCGGCCGGACCCGGGAGGCGCTCGCCGCGCTCCGCCGCGCCGTCGAGCACGACCCGGACGACCTGGCGGTGTACGCCGACATCGCCGGCACCCTGGCCGACCACGGCCGGCTGGAGGAGGCGCTGGGCTGGATCGAGCGTGCCCTGGCCCGCAACCCGTCCTTCGACTGCGCGGTGCACACCGCGCACCGCCTGCGCTTCCAACGCGACGGTGCGGTGCGTCACCTGGTGGCGCTGGCGGACTTCACCCGCGACCATCCGGACGACTCGCACGAGCACGGCGACCTGGCCGAATGCTGTCGCGGCCGCCCCTGGCTGGGTCAGCTGACGCCGGCTGCGCCGGCCGGCGGGATGAGCGGGCAACCCGGCACCGGAAACGACGGATCGCAGCCGGCAGCGCGCCCCACGCCACCTCCGCCGTCGGCGGAGGCCGCCCGCCGCCTACGTGAACTCGCCCACCCGGCCTGGCCGCATCCGCCGGCGGCCTACGACGCGGCCGTCGGCCTGGCCACGCTCGATCTGGCCGACCTGCTCGGCCTGCTGGCCCATCCACCGGAGACCCCGCAGACCGCGCTGGGGCGGGTGCTCTCCGGCCAGGACCCGGCGCTGTGGTTGCGCTGCGTGCAGGTCTGGACCTGCCTCGGTCTGCTGCACCACCGCACCGACGAGCCGTGGGCGGATTCGACCCGGCGGCGGGTACTTGTGGAGTTGGCGCGCGACGTGCCAGAGGTCGCCGAGGCGGCCCTGTTCGCCCTGGTCACCGCCGCCTGGGTCGATCCGTCGGTCCGCCGGGACGTGGCCGAACTGGTCGCCGAGCGGCTGGCGGCGGCCCGGCGCCATCAGTTGCCCAACGCGGCCTCCCTGGCACACCTGGCGTTGGCCACGCCGGACCTCGACCCGGAGACCACCGCCACCGCGCGGACGCTGGCCGGGGTGAGCACCGGCCAGCGTCGCGGCGCGCTGCGTACCCTGCTGCGTCGTCTCCTGCCCCCGTGGCGGACACGCCCGCACGGCACGCCCTGAGCTGCCTGGGGGACCTCAGACGGCCGGTGACCGGGCCAGGTCGGCCTCGGCCTGCTCCTGGCCGCTGCTGTCCGGCTCCGGCTCGTTGCTCGTGCGCAACGGGATCTCCCGGATGAACCAGGCCAGCACCGGTACCACGACGGCGAAGAGCACCGCCCAGAGGAACACGTGCGAGATCGCGTCGGCGAGCCCACCGAGCACCAGCTCGCGGGCCTGCGCCGGCAGTTCCCGCAGTTGTTCGATGTTCATCGCCGCGCCGGCCTCACCGCCGCCGCTGAACGCGCCGCCGGCAGCCGAGCCGGCCAGCCGGTTGGCGAAGATGGCACCGAACAACGAGATACCGAAGGACCCGCCGATGGACCGGAAGAAGGTGGCCGCCCCGCTCGCCGCCCCCAAGTCCTTCTGGGCGACGCTGTTCTGCGCGATCAGCATGGAGGTCTGCATGAGGAAGCCCATGCCGGCACCGAGCACGAGCATGTAGAGCGACGACTGGAACTTGCTGGTGTCCACGTCGAGCAGGCTCAGCAGGGCGAGCCCGACCGTCATCACCCCGCCGCCGACGATCGGGAAGATCCGGTACCGGCCGGTCCGGGTGATCGCCCGGCCGACGACCAGCGACACCAGCAGCATGCCGAACATCAACGGCAGCAGCAGCAGGCCGGAGTTGGTGGCCGACGCGCCCTGCACGGTCTGCTGGTAGAGCGGCAGGAAGTTCATCGCGCCGAACATCGCGAAGCCGAGCAGGAAGCCGATCACCGAGATGAGGGCGAAGTTCCGGTTGGCGAAGAGCCGCAGCGGCAGGATCGGCTCGGGGACCCGACGCTCGACGAACCCGAACACCACGAGCGCCGCGACGGCCAGTGCGGCGAGACCGAGGATCTGCGGGGAGGCCCAGGCGTACTCGTTGCCGCCCCATGTGGTGATCAACACGATCCCGGTGATACCGACCGACAGCAGGGCGGCGCCGAGCCAGTCGATGCGGTGCTCGGTGCGGTACTTGGGCAGGTGCATCGTTGCGATCAGCAGCACCAGCGCCACCCCGCCCAGCGGCAGATTGACGTAGAACGCCCAGCGCCAGGAGAGGTGATCGGTGATGAAGCCGCCGACAAGCGGGCCGGCGACCATCGCGATCGCCATGATCCCGGCGATCATGCCCTGGTAGCGGCCACGCTCGCGGGGCGGCACCAGGTCGCCGATGATCGCCATGACGCCGACCATCAGGCCACCGGCACCCAGACCCTGAACGGCCCGGAAGGCGATCAACTGGACCATGCCGTCGTCGGGACCGCCGAGGAAGCCCGAGCCGGCCATGCCGCACAGCGCGGAGCCGACGAGAAAGATCACCACAGCGGTGAGGAACACCGACTTGCGGCCGTACAGGTCGCCGAGCTTGCCCCAGATTGGGGTGGAGACGGTGGTCCCCAGCACGTACGCGGTCACCACCCAGGTGAAGTGGTTGAGCCCACCGAACTCGCCCACGATTCGCGGCAGCGCGGTGCTGACGATCATGTTGTCGAGCATCGCCAGCATCATGGCGATCATCAGACCGAAAAGCACGACCCGGACATTGGGTCGCACGGCAGCCTGGTTCTGCTGGGCCATCGGTAAGCTCTCCCCCCGAGATGCGGCGCACTTACTTGCCGCCCGGCTAGTCACCTTACTAGCCGGACGGTAAGTTGGACAGGCAACGACGGTCAACCGGATTGGCAGGTACGGGTGAGTCAGAGCACAGGCGGCACCCGGGAGCGGATCAAGGCCGTCGCGCTGGAGCTCTTCACGGAGCAGGGCTACGAGGCGACCTCCCTGCGTGAGGTGGCCGAGCGCCTCGGGGTGACCAAGGCGGCGCTCTACTACCACTTCAAGAGCAAGGACGAGATCGTCACCAGCGTGGTGGAGGACCGGCTGGAGCGGATGGACGCCCTGATCGCCTGGGCCGAGACCCAGCCGGCCACGCTGGCCACCCGACAGGCCGTCATCGAGCGGTACGCCGACGCCATGTTCAGCGGCGAGCAGCCCTCGGTGATGCGGTTCTTCGAGCAGAACCAGACCGCGTTGAAGAGTCTCTCCGCCGGCCGGGAGCTGCGCGGCCGGATGTTCCGGCTGGCCACCGCGCTCTGCCAGGGCGACGACTCCCCCGGCGCCCAGCTCCGTGCCGTGCTGGCCCTGTTCGCCGTGCACAGCAGCTGGTTCGCCGTACGCACGCCGGACATCACCGACGCCGAGCGCAAGCGAGTGGCCCTGGAGGTCGCCGACGAACTACTCGCCGCAATCACCGCACCCCCCAACCCACCAACCCCCACCCACCCCCACGTCGACCATGAGGTCAGCAGCTAAGTTGATCTATGAGTCTGCCGCCGACCTCAGGGGGAGTCGGAGGGCTAGCAGGTTCACGCCGGGGAAGGGGCTCCAGTCCCGCTCGGGCTGGCGGACGAAGCCACGCCTGCGGTAGAGCCGGTGGGCCGGCTCGGCAAGGCCCTCGCGTACGCAGATGGTCACCGCGGTGCAGCCCAGCTCGATCGCCCGTGCCACGCACGCCTCCACCAGCGCGGCGCCGGCTCCCCGTCCCTGCGCGCTCGGGTCCACCGCCAGCATCCGGAACTCCGCCTCCCCCGGGCCGCACATCTCGGCGTACCGGGTGCCGGGCAGCACGAAGGTGACCGAGCCGAGCAGGTGCCCGGTCGCCGGCTCCACGGCCACCAGCACGTCACCGTGCTCCGCCCGGACGGACACGTCGGCCAGCACGTCGGCGTAGCCGGTCTCCCCCTTGAGCTGCCCGTCCGCCTCGTACGCGGCGACGGTGAGTCGGGCGACCGCAGCGAAATCGGCCGGCTCGATCAGGCGGATCAGCGGGTCGCTCAACCGATCACCGCGATCAGGTCACCGTCCTGCACCACGTCGCCCTCGTTCACCGCGAGCTGCTGCACGACACCGTCGGACTCGGCGATCACCGGGATCTCCATCTTCATCGACTCCAGGATCACCAGGGTGTCCCCCTCGGACACGGTGTCCCCGGCCGATGCGACGACCTTCCAGACGTTCGCCACCATCTCGGCGCGGATCTCCTCGGCCATCTCCCGGCCCCTTCCTCGCGGCTCCTGCGACGTATCCAATCATGAGCGGGCGGCGGGTGGGCGCGGTGCGGCCCCGGGAGCAGCCCACTCGCACCGCCGGCACTAGCATCAACGGGTCGGGATCCGACGCCGGCACGGGCGCCAGCGCCTCGCTGACGGGTTACGTACCCTGCCTGATCCGGCCATCACGAGGAGGTCACCATGGCGAAGAAGGCCCGTAAGAAGAAGGCCCGCAAGAAGAGCGCCGCGAACCACGGCAAGCGCCCCAACTCCTGAGCCGGCGGGCGGCTGCCCGCCGCGATCGGACGACGGACACAGCGGTGCCCGGGTCGGAATCGACCCGGGCACCGGCGCTTGTCAGTCGGCCAGTTCGCGCGACTCGCTGGTCTCGAAGACGACGAGTTCGCTGATCCGTACCCGGAGTCGTTCGCGCAGTTCGTCCGGCGCGGACTCGTTGCCGCAGCAGCGGGCCACCAGCGCCTTGACCTCCTGCTCGATGCCGTACTCGCGCAGGCAGGGACCACACTCGTCGAGATGGTGCCGGATCAGCGTCCGCCGTTCCTCCGCGCACTCCAGGTCGAGGTAGAGGTAGACCTCGGCGAGCACCTCACGGCAGTCCGTCTCGTGCGGATCTCCACAGCTCACGTCACACCTCCCGGCCGGTGGCGGCGGTCGAGCTCCGGGCCGGCTGGGCCGCGGAGAAACCCCGCTCCGCGGCGTACCCCTCAAGCAGCTTGCGCAGATTACGACGCCCACGGTGCAACCGCGACATCACGGTGCCGATCGGCGTGCCCATGATGTCGGCGACCTCCTTGTAGGAGAAGCCCTCGACATCGGTGAGATAGACCGCCAGCCGGAACTCCTCCGGCAGTTGCTGGAGGGCCTCCTTGATGTCGCTGTCCGGCAGCCGGTCCAACGCCTCGGTCTCGGCGGACCGCAGCCCGCTGGAGGTGTGCGACTCCGCCTCGGCCAGCTGCCAGTCGGTGATCTCGTCGGTGGGCGCCTGCACCGGTTGGCGCTGCCGCTTGCGGTACGAGTTGATGTAGGTGTTGGTCAGGATCCGGTAGAGCCAGGCCTTCAGGTTCGTGCCCTGCTCGAACTGGTGGAAGGCGGCATACGCCTTCAGGTAGGTCTCCTGGACCAGATCCTCGGCATCCGCCGGGTTACGCGTCATCCGCAGGCCGGCCGCGTACAGCTGATCGACGAATGGCATCGCGTCCCGTTCGAACCGGGCCCTGCGCTCGTCCGTCTTCTCCGTGGTCAACCGCACATCCCCTCGGGTTGGATGCTTCCCCGCCGAGGATACGCGCACCGACCTCCCGGAAGATTCGGTTCCGACGGGTGTGCCCGTCGCCACCTCGGCCGGTGGCACCGCCGCCGGCCACTTCGGGCCGGCCAGCAGCTGCCTGAGCTGCCGTGCCTCCCGCTCGTCGTGTTCCCGGCTCCGGATCTCGGTCGGCACCGGTCACCCCCTCGCACAGTGGTTGTCCGAGGTGTTCAACACCCGCCGTGGGGCGGGACATTCCGGCTCGGCCCGGGCGTTCCTGGTCCCCGCCCCGGCGGTGCGACCGTGGCTGGGACCAGGAAGGGCCTGGGAGCCCGGTGTCGCCGCCCGGACGGGCGCTGGGACACCATCGGGTGCAACGAAGCGGCGCGGCCGGCGGACACGGCACCCGGGGCACGGTGCCCGGCGGCGACCCGCCTGCCTCAGGCTGCCGCCCAGCCGTGCTCGCGCAGCCAGTCCAGCGCCAGAGCGGCCGTACCGACCGGGTCGCCCCGCAGGTCGTGCCGCTCCCCAGGTCGGACCGTGACCCGTATCCCCGGGCCCGGCTCCGGCACACCGAACGGATCCCGGTCCCCGTTCACCACCAGGGTCGGCACACCGGTCACCAGCTCACCTGCCCGGCTCCGCTCCGGTCGACCGGGCGGATGCAGCGGGAAAGCGAGTGCCACCACCCCGGCAGCGCCCACCGCGGTCGCCGTCCGGCAGGCCACCCGAGCGCCGCTGGAGCGGCCACCGACCACCAGCGGTACGCCCGGATGCCGCTGCCGCAGCACCGTCAACACGGCGGACCAGGCCTCGTCGAGGTGCCCGGCCGGGGCCGGCGCACGGCGGCCGGCGACCCGGTACGGCTGGGTCACCCGCACCACGACCAGCCCGGTGGTCACCGCCGCGTCGCGCAGGGCGATCAGATCCGGGGCGTCGACGCCGCCGCCGGCCCCGTGCCCCAGCACCAGCAGGGCTCGGGGCGGGCCGGACGGCTGATCGGTGTCTACCCGAGCGGGGCCGCGCGGGGTTTCGAGGACGTTGTCGGGCACCGTCCCATTGAACCCTTTTCGACCTGGCCCGGGCCCCGTCGGTCAGCTCAACGGCACCAGGGTGAGCAGCCGGTCGCGTACCGGCGGACCCGGCTCACCGGCGGCATCTGGATCGGGTTGCACCTCGCTGCGCCAGGCGACAAGCATCGCCCGCCGTTCCCGCGGGGTGGTGCCACCCCAGACACCGTGGCAGTCGCCGACCTCCAGCGCCCACGCCAGGCAGGAGCCCTGCACGTCGCAGCTGCGGCACAGGGCCACCGCCGCGTCGGCCGGTTCGTTCGGCGCCGGAAAGAACGTTTCCGGGTCGACGCTCTGACAGGTGCCTCTGGTACGCCAGGCTTCGTCCTGTCGCCGCTCACGCAACGCCCGCAACAGTCGCGGATCACGTCGCGCGGCGGCCACCTCGTGCGGACGGGGCATACGCGCCCGTGTCATCCACCCACCTCCCCCGTGGGACCAGCAATATCGATGGAGATCGTTCACCCAACGCGAACGACACCCACCACCGGCGCTGTGTTGTATCGCATTTGCGCGCACGGGTACAAGACTTCGCCGGGAAGTTGGCAGAACGTGCGCGTCACCTTTCACCCGCAACCGCGGCAAATCACTCCCGACAATGTGCCGGGCGGGATCAGAAGAGCGTCGTCTCCGTCGACTCGGCGGGACGGGTCAGCGGCACCCGGGCGGTCAGCCCCGGACCGTCGTTGCGCACATCGCCCACGGCCCGCCCCACCGGCCGCACCTCCAACCGGGCCAGCCAGTCCACCGGCGGCGGTACGAGCAGCTCGGCCTGGTCCTCACCACCGCCCAGCCAGGTCGCCCAGCGCCCGGGTGGCAGCAGCAGGGGCATCCGGTCGTGCACCTCGGCCAGTTCGCCGAGCGCCGCGGTGGTCAGCACGCTGAAGGTCAGCAGCGTCGCGTCCGGGCCGTCCCAGCGCGACCAGATGCCGGCGAAGGCGAGCACCGAGCCGTCGCGTGGGGTCATGTAGTACGGCTGCTTCGCGCCGCCGGCCAGCCGCACCCACTCGTACCAGCCGTCCGCGGGAATCAGGCACCGACGGCGGGCGAAGGCCGGAGCGTACGCCCGGCTGGTGGCGACCGTCTCGGCACGCGCGTTGATCATGCGGGCCGCACCGGCCGGCGAGCGGGACCACGGTGGCACCAGACCCCAGCGGCCCAGCGAGAGCGCCCGGTGCCCCTCGGCGCTGACCCGGACCAGCGGCACTCGATCGGTGGGCGCCACGTTGTGGTCGGCGACCAGCCCGTCGCCGGTCTCGTCGACGGCCTCGAACAGGCCGCTCAGGTCACCGGCGCTCCGGGTCGTGGCGTACCTACCGCACATGTCGCTCACGCTAGCGCGCGGCACACAGAGCGGCTGTCCCGTTCCCCGGGAGTGGCCGGTGACCGTAGCGGCCACCGGGCCACGGCACGGCAGAATGTACCTGTGGGGAATGTGACCGCGACCCGGCCGCTACAGCCGTGGACCGCACCGACGGCCAGTGACCCGGTGTCGGCGTCGCTGCGCCTGCCCGGCTCCAAGTCGATGACCAACCGGGCTCTGGTACTCAGCGCGTTGGCCGCCGGGCCCTCGACCCTGTCCCTGCCGTTGCGGGCCCGGGACACCGAGCTGATGGCCGCCGCGCTGCGGGCGATGGGTGCCCACGTCTCGATCGCCGACGACGACCGCTGGCTGGTCCGGCCGCACCGGTTGTTCGGCCCGGCCCAGGTCGACGTGGGGCTCGCCGGCACGATCATGCGCTTCGTGCCACCGGTGGCGGGGCTGGCCGACGGGCAGGTCACCCTCGACGGTGACCCCTCCGCCCGCACCCGCCCGCTCGGCCCGCTGATCGAGGCGCTGCGCTCGCTCGGCGTACGCGTCGACACCCCCGCCTCGGGCAGCCTGCCACTGGTGGTGCTGGGCACCGGTCGGGTGACCGGCGGCGAGGTCGTGATCGACGCCTCGGCCTCCAGCCAGCTGGTCTCCGGTCTGCTGCTCGCCGCCCCACGCTTCGACCGGGGGCTGGTGGTCCGGCACGTCGGGCCGCCGGTGCCCTCCGCACCGCACCTGCGGATGACCGTGCAGATGCTGCGCGCCGCCGGCGCCGCGGTCGACGACAGCACCCCCGACGTCTGGGCGGTCGAGCCCGGGCCGCTTACCGGTCGCAGCTGGGAGATCGAGCCGGATCTCTCCGGTGCGGTGCCGTTCTTCGCCGCCGCCCTGGTCACCGGCGGCGAGGTGACCCTGCGCGGCTGGCCGGCGCGGGGCAGCGCCCAGCCGGTGGAGCGACTGCGCTCACTGTTGCAGCAGATGGGGGCGGAGGTCGCGCTCACCACCGAGGGGTTGACGGTGCGCGGCACCGGCCCGGTGAAGGGGTTGCACGCCAACCTGTCCGACGTCAGCGAACTGACCCCGGCGCTGACCGCGCTGGCCATGCTCGCCGACTCGCCCTCGGTGTTCACCGGAGTCAGTCACATCCGGGGCCACGAGACGGACCGGCTGGCCGCGCTGAACCGGGAGTTCACCGGGCTCGGCGCGGACATCACCGAGTCGGCCGACGGCTTGGAGATCCGGCCCCGGCCGCTGCACGGTGGCGTGTTCCGCACCTACCATGATCACCGGATGGCACACGCGGCGGCGGTGGCCGGGCTGGTGGTGCCGGGCGTCGAGTTGGACGACGTGTCGTGCACCTCGAAGACCATGCCCGAGTTCCCGGCACTATGGTCGGCACTGGTGACCGGCAAGAGCTGAGCGGAAGAAGGGGCGGCCCTGGCGACCAGGCGGCGGGAGTACGACGAGGACGACGTCCGGGTCCGGCCCGGCAGGTCCTCCCGCCCGCGTACCCGGACCCGGCCCCGGCACGCCGACGCCAAGGACGGTTTCGTCATCGCGGTCGACCGCGGACGGTACACCTGCGTCCTGCCCGGTGCCGGGCCGGACGACCCCACCGTCACCGCGATGCGGGCCCGCGAGCTGGGCCGTAAGTCCGTCGTGGTCGGCGACCGGGTCGGGCTGGTCGGCGACACCTCCGGTTCGTCCGGTGCGCTGGCCCGCATCGTGCGGATCGAAGCGCGCCGGTCCGTGCTGCGACGCACCGCCGAGGACGACGCCAGCACCGCCGAGGGGCGGCTGGAACGGGTCGTCGTCGCCAACGCCGACCAGCTCGTCATCGTCAGCGCGCTGGCCGACCCGCCGCCGCGTACCGGCTTCATCGACCGCTGCCTGGTCGCCGCGTACGACGCGGACATCGAACCGCTGCTCTGCCTGACCAAGGCGGACCTGGCCGGGCCGGAGAAGGTGCTCGACTACTACACCGAACTCGAACTGCCGTACCTGCTCATCCGGCCGGACTCCCCACTGGACGCGCTGCGCAGCCTGCTGACCGGCCGGGTCTCGGTGCTCGTCGGTCACTCCGGGGTGGGCAAGTCGACGCTTGTCAACCGACTGGTGCCGGAGGCCGAACGGGCGGTCGGCACGGTAAGCGCGATCGGCCGGGGGCGGCACACCTCGACCAGCGCGGTGGCACTGCGGCTGCCCGCGCCACCCGACGCGCAGCAGGATCCGGGCTGGATCGTGGACACCCCGGGGGTACGCAGCTTCGGGCTCGCCCACGTCTCGGCGGAGAGCCTGCTGCACGGCTTTCCGGATCTGGTCGAAGCCACCGCCGACTGCCCGGCGAACTGCCCACACACCGCCGACGAGGCCGACTGCGCACTCGACGGCTGGGTGGCGGCGGGGCGGGCCGACCCGCGCCGGTTGGCCTCGTACCGCCGGTTGCTGGCCTCCCGGGCCGGGGAGACCGATTCCCGGACCGAGCCCGACCCGCACGGGCGCCCGGAGTGACCCTGGCGGGACGACCCGCCGACGTCGCGGTGCTGACGGTAGCGCCACCGACGTGGGCGTCGCCGGCCCCCGGCCATGTGCCGGTGGCGGCGTCGCTACCGTGTCCCGCATGACCGGGTACGCCGCTGACCTGACCCTCGCCCACCGGCTCGCCGACGCCGCCGACGCCCTGTCGACGGCCCGGTTCCGCGCCCTGGACCTGCGGGTCGAATCGAAGCCCGACCTGACCCCGGTCTCCGACGCGGACACCGCCGTGGAACGGGAGATCCGGGCCCTGCTGGCCGAGCACCGGCCCGACGACGGGCTGCTCGGCGAGGAGTACGGCGCGACACCCGCCGCCGGCACCCGCCAGTGGGTGGTGGACCCGATCGACGGCACCAAGAACTTCGTCCGGGGCGTACCGATCTGGGCCACGCTGATCGCCCTGCTGGAGGACGGCCGCCCGGTCGCCGGGCTGGTCTCCGCGCCGGCCCTGGGGCGCCGCTGGTGGGCGGCGCAGGGCACCGGGGCGTACGCGGGCCCGGACGCCGCCCACGGAACGCCCATCCGGGTTTCCGGGGTGACCCGGTTGGCCGACGCCAGCCTCTGCTACTCCTCGCTGGAGGGCTGGGAGAAGGCCGGCCGGCTCGACGCGGTGCTGCAACTGATGCGGGACACCTGGCGCAGCCGGGCCTACGGCGACTTCTACGGTTACATGCTGTTGGCCGAGGGCGCACTGGACGTGATGATCGAGCCCGAGTTGTCCCTCTGGGACGTGGCCGCGCTGGTACCCATCGTGACCGAAGCGGGCGGCACGATCACCGATCTGGCCGGCCGTCCGGCCCCGGCAGGCGGCGACAACAGCACTCTGGCCAGCAACGGCGCGCTGCATCCCGACATCCTTCACCGGCTCGGTAGCCCGCCGCGCATTGACGCCCGGTAACCTCTATCCTCGCCAGGTGGCTACCTCCGGTTGGTGTTTCCTGGCGGCGATGATCGTCGCGTACGGCGTCGCCAACCTGTTGCAGTCGGTCGCCGCCGCCCGCACCACGGTGCATCACACCTTCGATCCCGGGTTGCTGCTGCGCCTGGCCGGACACCGCACCTATCTGGTCGGGCTGGCCTGCCAGGTCGCCGGGTTCGTCCTGGCCTTCCTGTCCCGGCGTGACCTGCCGCTGTTCCTGGTGCAGGCGAGCGTGGCCGCCGGGCTCGGCGTCACCGCCCTACTCGGCGTGGTCCTGCTGAAGTGGCGGCTGCCGGTGGCCGAGGTCGCGCTGCTGGTGCTGCTCTTCGCCGGAATCACCGCGCTGGTCCTCTCCGCCCAACCGGCGCCGTCGAAGGCGCTCGGCACCGCCGGCATGCTCGCCCTGCTGGTGGCCCTCGCGGTGATCGCGGTGCTGGGTTTCTTCGCGGTCCGGTTGCACGGCGCGCCGGGCTCGGTGGTGCTCGGCTCACTGGCCGGGCTGGCTTTCTCCGCCGCCGCGGTGGCGGCCCGACCGCTGGCCTCCGCGTCGAGCTGGGACGCGTTTCTCAGCGACCCGCTGCTCTACCTGCTCGTCGGTCATTCCGTGGTCGGCCAGCTGCTGCTCGGACTGGCGATGCAGCGCGGTTCCACCACGGCCGCGGTGGCCGCCATGGACGCGGCCGGCGCCGTGCCCGCCGCCATCGTCGGGTTGCTGCTGCTCAACGACAAGATCTGGCCGGGCCGGGAGTGGCTCGCCGGGATCGGGTTCCTGGTCACCCTCGCCGCGGTCGTCGGGCTCACCCGGTACGCGGAGCCGCAGCATCAGCACGCTGTCACCCGGGCGGTGGTGGGTGTTCCGCCGCCGCTCGTGACGCCGCCCGCGGCCCGTGTCGCAGGCCCGGCCGGCGTCATCGCTGATCCGTTGCCTCAGGCCGCCTCGACCGGCCTGCGTCGGCCCACCACCCGCTCGTAGAGCCGTTCCAGCGCGCTTGCCGTGCGTTCCCAGGTGTAGCTGCACCGCACCCGGTCGACCGCGGCGTGCCCGTACGCGAAGCGGCCGGCGTTGTCGGCGAGCAGCCTACGTAGCGTCATCCCCAGGGTCCGTACGTCACCCGGTGGCACCAGCTTGCCGGTCACCTCGTCGACCACGGCGTCGGCGATGCCACCCATGGCGTAGCCCACCACCGGGACGCCACAGGCCATCGCCTCCAGCGACACCCGCCCCGCCGACGAGTAGTGCGGAGTGCAGGCCACCACGTCGGCCGAGCGGTACCAGGTGGCCATCTGCTCGTGCGGCACCGCGCCGACCAGGTGCACCTGCTCACCGACCCCGACCCGATCGGCCAGTTCCCGCAGCCGACGGGCCTCGGCGTGGTTTGCCAGTCGGTCCGTCGGTGGCCCACCGGCGATCACCAGCTCCGCGTCACCGACCAGGCGCATCGCTCGGATCAGGTCCTCCTGACCGTGGCCGCGCCCGAGCCCGCCCACCGAAAGTATCCGGGGACGCTGCTCACGCGGAGCGGCCTCGCCGTCGGGGTGGAAGCGGTCCGTGTCGACCCCGGTCGGAACCATCGCGACCGACGTGCGTTGCAGGCCCATCCGGGTCAACTCGTCGACCTCGTCGTTGCACTGGGCGACCGCGATGTCCACCGCCCGGGTCAGCGCCCGCTCCAGCGGGATGCGGGTGCCCGGCCCGTCGTACTGGGCGCCGAGGTGACGCAGCTGTTCCATGCCGATCGAGTGGAACGTCTGCACCATCGGGATGTCGGTCTCCCGCACGGCGTGCGCGGCGGCCAGGCCCCCGATCCAGTAGTGGCCGTGCACCACCTCGGGAGCCCAGTCGGCGGACCACCGGTCGGCCAACCATTCACCGAACGCCGCCACGTAGAGCACCAGATCGGCCGTGGGGATCGGCGCGACCGGGCCGACCGGTGCCCGCTCCACGCGGTAGCCGTCCACGATGTCGGTCTCCGTCGCCTCGGGGTCGTCCCGACGGGTGTAGACCCGCACGTCGTGACCCCGCCCGGCCAGTTCGGCCGCGACCCGTGCGATGTGCTGGTAGGTGCCGACGACGGTTCCGTCGCCGGACGGCGGCGCAGCGGCGTGGGCACAGACAAGGCCGACGCGCATGGGTCACCTCCATGCGGATGAGGCGGTGGTCTCCGGTCAGAGCGTCCCATTAACCGGCCTCCGACGAGCCGAAACCTCGCAGATCCGGGGCACGCTCGGCGGCATGACCCGGACACCACGGGGTACCGATGAGGAATGCCCCTCGCCCGAAACCTGGCCGACGCCACCATCGTCATCACTGGCGCGTCCAGTGGCATCGGCACCGCGACCGCGTACGCCCTGGCCCGTCACGGCAGCACCGTGGTGCTGGCCGCGCGCTCCGAGCCGGCCCTGCGGGAGGTGGCCCGGCACTGCCGTGAGCTGGGCGGTCGCACCCTCGTGGTGCCCACCGACGTGACCGACGCGGACGCGATGCGACGGCTCGCCGCGACCGCGGTGGCGGAGTTCGGCCGGATCGATGCCTGGATCAACAACGCCGCGGTCGGCACCATCGGGTTGTTCGACGAGATCCCGGTGGCCGAGTTCCGCCGGGTGCTGGACGTCAACCTGCTCGGCACGGCGAACGGGATCCGGGCTGCGCTGCCGCACCTCACCGCGACCGGTGGCGGCGTCGTGGTCAACAACGCCTCGGTGCTGGCCGAGGTGGCGATGCCGTACCAGTCCCCGTACAACGCCGCCAAACACGCTGTCCGGGGACTGTCCGACACGGTCCGCCAGGAGCTGCGCGTCACCGGCCGGGGGGCCGTCTCGATCTGCACCGTGCTGCCAGCCACCATCGACACTCCGTTCTTCCGGCACGCCGCCAATCACAGCGGCCGTCAGGTTCTGCCGCCGCCGCCGGTCTATCCGCCGGAGGTGGTCGCGGAGACGATCGTCCGGTTGCTGGAGCGGCCCCGCCGGGAGGCGTACGCCGGCGGGGCCGCTCGCCTGGTCGGCATGCAGTGGCGGCTGGTGCCCGCGCTGGCCGAGAGGGTCCTCAGCTGGTACGGGCGGTACACCCAGTTCGGGCCTCTACCGACCGCGGACACCAGCGGTAACGTCTTCCGGGCCGACGCCGCGGCGACTGCGGAGGGCGGCTGGCACGGCCGGCGTCGCCAGCTGGTCCGGATCTCCGCCGCTTTCGGGCTGGCCGCCGCCGGCACCGCCGTCGGCACGGTCGCCGCCCTGGCCCGCCGGATCGCCCGCTGAGCGCGGACGGGCGGCGTGACGGCCCCGGCCGACCAACCGCCCCGCCTGGGCCGGTTACGGCGGGAGGGCAACGGGTAGTGGTCAGTCATGCGCGACGACGAGTACCCGACCCCCGTGTCCGATCCCGAGGCCGACGGCCTGCCCGACACCGCCGACGACGATTCGACGGCCGGGGACGACGTGCTGACCGGACGGGAAGCGGACGGCCCGGCACCGGCTCAGCTGCCCGGTGACCGGACGCCGGTGGCGGTCGACGAGTTCGGCACCACCGCCGAGGAACAGCTCGACGGCGAGTCGTTGGACTACAAGCTGGGCCGGGAACGGTTCGAGCTGCCGGTCGACGACCCGCTGGCCGGACCGGTCGACCCGGACATCGCGGCCGAGGCGGACAGCCGGGAGCAGGCGGCGCAGGCGCAGCTCGACGCCGACGTGATCGATCCGGGCCCCACCTCCGACCCGAAGTCCCCGGTTTCCCTCTACGACCACGACCGGTTGGGCACCAGCGCGGACGCCACCGTCGGCCGGCTGGTCGAACCGGACGAAGGGGCGCACACCGACCAGGAGACCGATTCGATCGCGTACGACGCGGGGGCCGCCGGTGGCGGGGCCAGCGCCGAGGAGCTGGCCGTGCACGAGACCCGGCCGCCGCACTCGGTCTAGTCGTCCAGGCCGCGTTCGATCGCGTACCGGGTCAGCTCCACCCGGTTGTGCAACTGGAGCTTGCCGAGCGTGTTCTGCACGTGGTTCTGCACCGTACGGTGCGACAGCCCGAGCCGCTCGGCGATCTGCCGGTACGACATCCCCTTGGCCACCAGACGCAGCACCTCGGTTTCCCGGTCGGTGAGCCGGGGTGCCGCGTTCCGGGTGGCGGCCGCCGCGTGATCACCCCCGGCGGCCAGTCGGCGGTACTCGCCAAGGACCAGTCCGGCCAGGCCGGGTGTGAAGACCGGATCGCCCGCAGCGGTGCGCCGCACCGCCTCCAGAAACTCCGCCAGCCCGGCGGATTTGAGCAGGTAGCCGGTAGCGCCGGCCTTCACCGCGTCGAGCACGCCCTGCTGCTCACCGCTGGCCGAGAGCATGAGTATCCGCACCGGGGGGTGCGCCGTCCGCAGTCCGTTGATCACCTCGACGCCGGAGATGTCCGGCAGTTGCAGGTCGAGCACCACCACGTCGGGACGGGCCGCGGCGACCACCCGGATCGCCTGGCGGCCCTCACCGCAGCTGGCCACCACCTCGTGGCCCGCCTCGGCCAGGTCACGAGCCACCCCTTCCCGCCACATCGGGTGGTCGTCCACGACCATCACCCGTACGCCGCTCATGACTGCCTCCTCGGCACGGTGAGTTCCACCTCGGTACCGGCACCCGGTGTCGAGCTGATCCGGGCGGTACCGCCCAGGTCGGCCAGCCGCCCCCGGATGGCCTGGGCAACACCCAACCGTCCCTGGGCCGCTGCCTCGTTCAGCCGCTCGGGCGGGAAACCCGGCCCCTCGTCCCGGATCGACACGGTGACCGCCGACCCCTCGTCCTCGACCAGCACCCAGGCTCGACCGCCGCCGTGCCGGGCCGTGTTGTCGAGCGCCGCTGCGACGGCCGCCGCCAGTTCACGGGCCACCGCCGGGGGCAGCGGCACCGGGCCCGCCGGTGCGGACAGCGAAACGGTGGCCGAGGCGTGCCGGCCGAGCAGCGTACGCAGGTCCACCGGTGCGTCGGCGGCACCCGCCGGAAGCGGTCCGGCACCGGAGATCAACGAGCGCAACGCCATCTCCTGCTCCCCGGCCAGCCGGGCCAGTTCGCCGGCCTCCCCGTCGAGGTGGGCACCCCGCCGCTGCACCAGAGCGAGCACCTGGAGCACCGAGTCGTGGATGTCGCGCGCCAGCCGTTCCCGCTCCCGGGTGGCGGCCTCCAACTCGACAGCCCGGTGCAGCCGCTCCCCGGCGGTCACCGTCAGCCGGGCGACGTGCCCGACCACCACGCCGGCGAGCAGCATCAGGATCGCTCCGTTGAACGCGCTCGGGGTGACCATGCCCCTGGTCGCCAGGTCGGTCGCGCCGAGCACCAGCGCCGCGACCGCGCCCCGCCGCCGCCCGCCGCAGACGGCCCAGGCCAGCACCGGCCCACTCAGCCAGGCCACCGGGAGGGTCGGCAGCCCCGCGTCGAGCGCCGACCGGCCCATCACCCACGGGGTGGCCAGCAGGATCGCCACCACCACGCCCAGATCGGCCAGGAGCAGCGGCCAGCCGCGCCGCGCCGGATCCGCGTACCCGATCGCGGTGACGGCCGTCCAGAACGCCATGAACAACACCAGCGCCGTCGCGGCGAGGGGATGGGCGTAGCGGTCCGCGTCGCGGATCAACACCACACAGACGTACGCCAGGGAGGCCACCCGGAAGACCGCGACGGCCCGCCAGAGCGGCACCTCGAAACCACCGGCAGCAGGCACGTGCGCCACGATGCCACAGGCCCTCAGGGCCCCCTGCGGCCAATGCACCTCGACCAACCCTGACGTACGGTGGTAAAAGCCGCGTAAACCTCTGCGATCTCTGTCGGGACGGGGCCATGACGAACGCAGGACCTCCCCCACCGCGTACGGTGGTGCCCATCGAACACGCCCTCCTGATCGCCGATGCCTTCGACCAGGCCCAGGTGACCGAGCTCCGACACTCGGTCGCCGCCTGCGCGCGCACCGCCGGGCTGCGCGACGACCGGCTGGACGACTTCGTGCTCGCCGTCAACGAGCTGATCACCAACGCGGTGCGACACGGCGGCGGACAGGGCTGGCTGCGGCTGTGGAAAGAGCCCGGCCTGCTGTTGTGTGAGGTCGCCGACCACGGTCCCGGCATCAGCACCCAGAATCTCGACAACCGCAGCCGACCCGCGCCGGAGACGGCTGGCGGGTGGGGCCTCTGGCTGGCCCGCGAGCTGACCGACGCGATGGACGTCGAGACCGGATCGGCCGGCACCACGGTACGCATCATCACCGCGACCGTCCCCGCCGAGCAGCACGTCGGCCGCCACCGCAGCGGCGAATAGCGACGACGGACCGGCCCGCCAGTCCTATTGCCGGTCGCTCTTACCAGCGCTCGCCGGTCAGCTTCTCGTAGACGTCCACGTAACGGGCCCGAGTGGCGTCGACCACATCGGCGGGCAACTCCGGAGCCGGGCTCCGCTTGTCCCAGCCGCTACGCGCCGCCCAGTCCCGTACGTACTGCTTGTCGTAGGAGAACTGGGCGCGCCCTGGCTGGTAGGACTCCGCCGGCCAGAACCGGGACGAGTCCGGGGTGAGCAGCTCGTCGCCGAGGACCAGGGTGCCGTCCGGCGCCCAACCAAGCTCGATCTTGGTGTCGGCGACCAGGATGCCCCGGTCGGCCGCCAGTTCGGCGCCCCGGCAGTACACGTCGATGGTCAGCCGCCGCAGCCGGTCGGCGGTCTCCGCGCCAACCTTGTCGACCACCTCGGCGAAGGTCATCGGCTCGTCGTGCTCGCCGACCGGCGCCTTGGTGGACGGGGTGAAGATCGGCTCCGGCAGGATGGACGCCTCGACCAGCCCGCGCGGCAGCTCGACGCCGGAGACCTTCCCGGTGTTCTCGTACTCCTTCAGGCCGCCACCGGTGAGGAAGCCCCGGGCGACGCACTCGACCGGAACCATTTCGAGCCGGCGGCAGCGGATCGCCCGGCCGGCGAATTCCGGCGGCACGTCGGTGGCCGAGATGACGTGGTTGGGTACCAGGTCGGCCAGCTGCTCGAACCACCACAGCGACAACGCGGTGAGCAGCTTGCCCTTGTCCGGAATCGGGGTCGGCAGCACCACGTCGTAGACGGAGACGCGGTCGGAGGCGACCAGGATCAGGTCATCGCCCTCGGCGTAGACGTCCCTCACCTTGCCCGAGTGCAGAAGTTCCACGCGGACAAGTAGACCATGTGCCGGGCGTACCGCCGCTGCCGGTCCACGGCCCGACCGCCAGGGCGCGCACGGCCTCGGTACGCCTGGTCAGCGCCGGCGGCGGGTCATCCGGATCACCAGCAGGACGATCACGGCCACCACCGCCAGGCAGCAGAGCAGACTCAGGAAACCGAAGACGCCGAAACCGCGCCCGCGCCGTCGAGCCGCCTCCACCACCAGTTCGCCGGTTCCGGTCGACGCCCACGCCGCGACCGGAACGAAAACCGTAAGCACGACCGTACCCAGGAGCGTGCCGAGCCGCCCCCACCACCTACCGAAGGAAGACATGCGCCCATCCTCGCCGAGACGCGCAACCTCGGCCGGCCGAACACGCTCGGGTCGACGCCGTGGACAGCCGGACAACGACAGTGGCCCCGGACGGATCCGGGGCCACTTCATCGCAGTAGCGGGGACAGGATTTGAACCTGCGACCTCTGGGTTATGAGCCCAGCGAGCTACCGAGCTGCTCCACCCCGCGTCGGTAGGACCAGCCTACCCCATCCGTAACGGACTCCATCACCAGCCCCACCCGTAACGCCCGGGGGTCGGGGTGCCGCCCCGCTGGACCGCCGCCTGCCCTGGATGAACGAAAGAGGCCCCGGACGGATCCGGGACCTCTTCTCGCAGTAGCGGGGACAGGATTTGAACCTGCGACCTCTGGGTTATGAGCCCAGCGAGCTACCGAGCTGCTCCACCCCGCGTCGGTAGATCCACCGTAGCGCACCACCCCCGCTGCCCGCAAAACGACCCACGGAACGCCCGGTTCCACCGACGCCACACCGCCGATTTCCGGTGGGCGCTCAGCTCAGTCGCCGCTCAGACACGGTGAAGCCCGCGGCAGTGGCGAGGAACGCCGAGCCGCGGGCTTCACCGTGTGAGTCGGTCAGCCGGTCGGTGAGGGACTACCGGAAGGGGCCGGCGGGCTCGGTGTGCCGTTGGTGCCCGCCGCCTGCTGAGCCTGCTGGAACGCGGTGAGCGCCTCGTCCAGCGCGGCCAGCGCCCGACCGTACCGTTCGAAGTCCCCGGATGCCTGGGCGGCACGCACCTCGGTGATCGCGGCCCGTACCCGCTCGGCGGCCGCACCGAGGTCGCCGGTGAGCGGCGGGGCGTCGCTCGGCGACGGAGTGGCTGTCGGCGACGGAGGTGGCTCCTCACCCTCGGGCGGTGGCTCCTCACCTCCGGCCGGCGGCGGCGGGTTACCGGCGGCTGCCTGCTTGCCCTGCTCGACCAGCTGCTTGATGCCGTCGGCGACGTTGTCCGCCAGGACGACGTAGGAGCCCCCGTCGCCGTACGACATCAGCACCTTCTGCAGCAGCGGATACGCGTCCTGCTGGTTGCTCTTGACGTAGACCGGCTCGACGTACAGCATCCCGTTGCCGAAGGGCAGCGAGAGCAGGTTGCCGTACTGCACCTGGGCCTGGTTGGAGGAGAGCAGGTTCAGCTGCTGCCGGATGGTGGCGTTGGTGTTTGTCATCCGCTGGTGCACCTGCACCGGACCGGAGATCGCCGTCTGGTCCGGCAGCTCCAACACCTGCAACGTCGGCCTGCCGTCCTGGTACGAACCGGAGATCAGTGCGGCCAGGTTCTGCCGACCGTTTGGGGTGACCGCGCTGGTGAGCTGGAAGCGTGGCGCATCCTGGCCCGGGAACTGCGTGTAGAGGTAGTACGGCGGCTGCTTCTGCCCGCTGTCCGGCGCGTCCGGCACGTTCGGCACCTGCCAGAAGTCCTGGCCGGAGTAGAAGTCGCCGGGGTTGGTCACGTGGAACCGGGTCAGCAGGTTGCGCTGCACCTTGAACAGGTCGGCCGGGTACCGGAAGTGGTCGGCCAGCGCCGGCGGGATCTCGGCGCGTGGTTTGATCAGGTCACCGCCGAACGCCTTGTTCCACGCCTTGAGCACCGGGTCGTTCTCGTCGAACTCGTAGAGAACCACAGTGCCGTCGTACGCGTCGACGGTCGCCTTCACGGAGTTGCGGATGTAGTTGACGTTCTCCCGGGCCAGCTGGATGGTGCCCCGGCCGGTCAGCTCGTCGGTGGTCTCCTGCTGGAGGTTGACCCGTTCCGCGTACGGATAGGTCGCGGCGGTGGTGTAACCGTCGACGATCCACTGCACCCGGCCGTCGACCAGGGCGGGGTAGGGGTCACCGTCAAGCGTGAGGAACGGCGCGACCTTCTCCACCCGGTCCCGGGGGTTACGCACGTAGAGCAGCTTTGAGTTGTCGTTGACCGCCTCCGAGAGCAGGAAGTTCGCCTCCTGCTCCTTGATCGCGTAGAGCAGGCGACGGGTGAACGAGCCGATCTCGACGCCGCCGGAACCGGTGTAGGTGTAGTACGACTCGGGTCCCTCACCGTCCTCGCCGCTCTCGCCCGCCGGGCGGTCGAACTCGGCCGGGTTGGCGTCCGCGTTCGGCTTGCCGACGATGGCGTAGTCACCGGTGGCCATCCGCTCGCCGAAGTAGATCCGGGGCTGGCTCGCCGGGATCAGGTCGGTCGGCGCGGCGCACGACTCCTGCGACCGCTCGCCGAGCGAACCGGAGACGAAGAACGGCTGCCCACCGCAGACCACCCGGTTCGCGGGCGCGGCCACCACCCCGTAGCCGTGGGTGTAGACGGTGTGCCGGTTGATCCAGTTGCTCTGCTGCGCGGTCAGCTCGCCGTAGTTGATCTCACGTACGCCGACCACGTAGTCCTGGGTGGCGCCGTTCAGCGTGTACCTGTCGATGTCGAGCTTGGGACCGAAGTCGTAGAAGCCACGGACCTGCTGGAGCTGGGTGTAGGTCTCGCTCACCAGCTGCGGATCGAGCAGCCGGACATTCGGCACCACTGACGTGTCGGTGGCCAGGCTCTCCGGCGGGTTCAGGTTGTTGGCCGAGTACGCCGAACTCTGGGTGATGTCCAGCCCGAACGACGCGCGGGTGGCGTCGATGCTGCGCTGGATGTACGGCGCCTCCTTGTCCCGGGCGCTGGGCTTGACCTCGAAGGTCTGCACCGCCCACGGGTAGATGCCGCCGATCGCCACCGCGGAGACGCCGAGCAGGGCCAACGAGATGCCCGGCCAGACCAGGTTGCGCATCCAGGCGTTGGAGAACACGATGATCGCGATCGCGACCACCACGGAGATGTAGGCGAGGATCTCCTTGGCCGGCAGCAGGGCGTTGATGTCGGCGTAACCGGCGCCGTAGACGTTCACGCCGTCGTTGTACTCCAACAGCATCGCTCGCCGGTCAAGCACGTACGCGACGGCCTTGAGCAGGACGAAGACCGCGACCAGCGTGCTCAGGTGGGCCCGGGCGGCGTTGCTCATCCGGTCGCCGACGCCCTGCAGGCGTACCCCGCCGAACAGGTAGTGCACGGCCAGCGCGCCGATCAGCGCCAGCACCACCGAGGTGAAACCGAGCCCCAGCAGGAACCGCCAGAACGGCAGCTGGAAGACGTAGAAGCCGACATCGACGCCGAACTCCGGGTCGTCCACACCGAAGTTGCCGCCGTGCAGGAAGAGCAGCCACTGGTTCCAGCGGCTCTGCGCCGACAGGCCGGCGAAGAGGCCGACGACAGCGGCGGCCGCAGTGATCCACAGGCCCAGTCGAGGGCCGAGCAGCATCCGGTACCGCTCCAGGGTGGCCTGTTCCGGTGAGTGGGGTCGCATCCGTGGGCGTAGCCGTTGCGCGAGCCAGAGATTGCCGCCGACGATCGCCGCCATCGCCAGGCCCGCGGCCAGGAAGAGCAGCAGCCGGGTGACCAGCACCCCCCGGAAGACCTCGGTGTAGTCGACCTCGGAGAACCAGAGCCAGTCCGTCCAGGCCTGCACTCCCCAGCCGAGCAGGGTGAACAGCACGAACACCCCGATCAGGACCCCGATCGTGACGCGTCCGCGTCGGCTCATCCTCGGCAGGGGGCTGCTGCTACGCATGACCACTGTTGGCTCCGCACGCTCGTTATGATCGGCTCCGACCAGGCACCCAGAGTACGGGGTGTTCCTGAAAGCGTGAGCGCAAGGTCATGCCGCGCGGCTCAGCAGTACGCCGGCTCGCCCCCGGAACGCAGCGTCGCCATCGCGTCCAACGCCTCGTCGAGCGTGCCCACCTTCACCAACGGCAGGTCCGGCTGCCGGTTACGGACCGCCTCGGCGCAGTTGGCCGCCGGCACCAGGAACGCGGTTGCGCCGGCCTGTTTCGCTCCGACCAACTTCTGCGGGATGCCACCGATCGGGCCTACCTGCCCGGAGTCGTCGATGGTGCCGGTGCCGGCGATGATCCGACCGCCGGTCAGGTCGTCCGGGGTCAGCTTGTCGATGATGCCCAGGGCGAACATCAGACCCGCGCTGGGGCCACCGATGTCCTTCAGGTCGAAGGAGAGGGTGAACGGGTGGGGCTGCTGCTGCTCGATCTCGATCCCGATCCGGGGCCGACCGTCGTGCTCCTGGCTGGTGATGGTGTCGGTTCGCGCGGCGCCGTCCCGGGTGTACCCGATCCGCAGGGCCGTGCCGGCCGGCTTGGCCCGGATGAGTTCGGTCAGCCGGGAGGCGAACGGCACCGGTTCACCGTCTACCGACGTCACCACGTCGCCGGGGCGCAGCACCGCGGCGGACGGCCCGTCGGCCGCGACCGTCTTGACCACGACCTGCACCTCGTAGCCGAGTTCCCGCAGCGCGGCGGTCTCCGCGCTGGTCTGCGAGACCTGGAAGTCCTCGGCGTTGCGCTGTTCCACCTCTTCCTGGGTCTCCCCCGGCGGGTAGACCAGTTCCCGCGGCACCACAGCCTGTTCGTCGGAGAGCCAGCCCTGAATGGCCGAGCGGAGCTTGACGCCGGGCTGCACCCCCACCGTGGTCAGCCGCAGTTGGCCGGCGGAGGTGGAGGTTTCCCGGCCGGTGACCTGGATGACCTCCTTGCCATCCTCCTGGCCCAGCGTGTCGACGGTCGGGCCGGGTCCGAGCACCACGTACGGAACGGGCGCGCCGAGCACCCCGATGCTGAGCAGTGCGGTGAGCAGGGCACCGAGCAGGACGGTCAGGCCGCGACGTCTCATGCGGCAGAGCGTACCGATCCCGGTCGCGGCTCCCGGTCGGCACGACGAACGACTTCGCCCTGAGCGGAACCGTGGTGGCGGCGGCTCCTGGCCCGGCGCGCGTACCGTAGACGTCGTGCCTGATATTCCGTTCGGTTTCGCGCTACCGGGTGGGCAGCCGCCCGACCCCAACGACCCTGCGCAGATGCAGCAGTTCATGTCGCAGTTGCAGCACCTGCTCTCCGCGTCGGGCAGCGGGCCGGTCAACTGGGACCTGGCCCGTCAGGTGGCGGCCAGTCAGCTCGCCGCGGCGGGCGACCCGGCGGTCTCCCCCTACGAGCGTCACGCGGTGGAGGAGGCGCTGCGCATCGCCGACCTCTGGCTGGAGCCGGCCTCCGCGCTGCCCTCGGGCATCCGCAACACGGTGTCCTGGAACCGCAACGAGTGGATCTTCAAGACGCTCGACGTCTGGCGCAAGCTGTGCGACCCGGTGGCCAGCCGGATGGTCGGCGCGATGGGCGACCTGGTCCCCCCGGAGGCCCGGGCCCAGCTCGGCCCGATGCAGTCGATGGTCGCCACTCTCGGTGGCGCGCTCTTCGGCGGCCAGCTCGGCCAGGCCCTCGGGTCGCTCGCCGCTGAGGTGCTCTCCGCCGGCGACATCGGTCTGCCGCTCGGACCGGCCGGCACGGCCGCGCTCATTCCCGCCAACATCAAGGCGTACGGCGATGGGCTGGAACTCCCCGAGGACGAGGTCCGCCTCTACGTGGCCCTGCGCGAGGCGGCGCACCAGCGGCTCTTCGAGCACGTTCCGTGGCTGCGGGGGCATGTCCTCAACGCCGTCGAGACGTACGCCGCCGGCATCCGGGTGAATCGGGAGGCGATCGAGGAGGCGATGGGACGGGTCGATCCGACCGACCCGGAGTCGATGCAGGCGATCGCCCTGGAGGGCATCTTCACACCGGAGGACAGCCCGACGCAGAAGGCGTCGCTGGCCCGGCTGGAAACCGCCCTCGCTCTGGTGGAGGGCTGGGTCTGCCACGTGGTCGACGGGGCTGCCGACGGCCGGCTGCCGAACGTCGTGGCGCTGGGCGAGGCGTTCCGTCGCCGCCGGGCGGCCGGCGGTCCGGCCGAGCAGACCTTCGCGGCCCTGGTCGGGTTGGAGCTGCGGCCCCGTCGGCTGCGCGAGGCGGCGGCGCTCTGGGCGGCGCTCACCGAGCACCGGGGGATCGCCGGCCGGGACGCGCTGTGGGGGCACCCCGACCTGCTTCCCTCCGACGACGACTTCGCCGACCCGGTGGCGTTCGCCATGGCCGACGTGGACCTGATGACCGAGTTGGAGAATTTCGACTTCTCCGCCCCGGGTGGCCCGGAGGAGAAGGCCCCGGGCGAGACGGAGCGCCGCGACGACACCGAGGGCGGCGAGGGCCGCAACTGAAAGGCCGGGCACGGCCGCGCCGAGGCGGCGACATCAGCCGCTTCGGCCGGCCCCGGACAGCAGCGACCGGGTGTGCTCCCACCCGTCCAGTGCCGGATCGAGCCGGGCCAGATCCGCCGGACCGCGCAGTCGGTGCCAGGAGGGGGTCACCGCCAGGTCGCCGGGACGGGGTGCCGCCGCCCGCACGGCCGCGGGCACCGTGGCGTCCATGTCCAGCGGTGGCAGCCAGGAGGGCACGGGTAGCCGGGCCGCCACCCCGAGCAACCCGGGCAGGCCGCCCTCGGCCGGGGCGACCGCTACCGGCCGGCTGGTCAGCGGACGCAGCAACTTACCGACGGTGAGTCCGGGCAGGTCGGGCGCGTCGCCCGCGACGACCGCCACCTGCTCGTAGCTGTCGACCGTCGCCGGGGTTCCGTCCGCCGGCCCAGCACCGGTCGCCGGATCCGTTCCGGCCGGGCCGCGGGCACCGGTGAGGGCGGCGAACACCGCGTTCGGGCTCGGCTCGGGCACCTCGTACACCGTCGTGCCGGGCCAGATCACCGCGTCGGCCAGCCAGCGGTCGGCTCTCGTGACCGCGACCGCGGTGTCCACCTCGTTGAGCATGGCGAGCAGGTCCACCACATCCTCAGCGAGCGCGCTGCGCCAGTCCACCGGGTCGACACCGGGCGGCGTCCAGGCGACCGGCGCGAGCAGCGCCACCACCACACGTCGGGCCATTCACCGACCCTACCGCTGCGGCACCGCGGCCCCGAGGTCCGTCAAGGGGCGCCGGCGACGGCCGCCACGCCTTCCAGATAGCCGCGCGCCCGTTCAGTCTTCGGGTACCTGCCTACCAGGGCCCAGAACTGCGCGTTGTGACTGGCCACGATGAGGTGGACCAGCTCGTGCAGCAGCACGTAGTCGATCACCCAGTCCGGCATCTCCTGGATCCGGTGGGACAGCCGGATCGAACGGTCCGCCGGGGTGCAGGAGCCCCACCGCCCATTCTGGTTGCTCACCCACCGGACGCTGGCCGGCAGGGCCTGGTTGCCGTATTCGGTGAGGTAGAGCTTGATCAGCCGGCCGGCGCGGGCCAGCAGTTCGGCGTCGGAGCGGACCAGGCGCCCCTCCCGGGCCGCCAGCCGGGCGAGCATCCGGTCGACCCACTCGCTCTCCTCGGCCCGGGAGAACTGGTCGGGGATGAGGACCACGACCCGCTCCCCGTCGCGGTAGGCGGACACCGTGCGTCGCCGACGCTGGCTGCGCCGTACCTCGACGACCGGCTTCCGCGGCCCTGCCATCAGTGGACCGCGCAGCCTCGGTTTGCTGTCACGTTGGCAAGCTAATGCGTTGTGACCAGGGGTCCGCAAGAGTCAACCCCCCGACACGCGTCCGGAAAATGGGGATTGGTCGCCAGGAGTCCCGAAAAATTCTTTGCCGGACCCGGGGCAGCCGTCACGGTCACCCTTCGTGGTGACCGCCGAGGTGTCACACCCGGGCCGACCAACACGGTAAGTGATCATCGCGGCGGAGCTCAAATCGGGGGGTCGGACCCCTGCTCGACACCCTCACCAGCGCAATTGCGGGATGCTGGTCGGCGTGTCCCCGGCAAACTGACTGATCTGACCCATTTCGGCGTGCACACTCTCGACGTCGCCTTGCTCACAGTGGCAATGCGCAGCTGACATGGAACCGCCCACACCTGGGTAGGGTCCGCCAACCGGTGGTCACGTAGGTGGCCAGCGGACAGGACCGGCGCCGGGCGCCCTGAGCGACCGCCACCGGGAGACCCACCGGGTCGTTATCGACCGGTGGACGACACGAGGAGGGCACACCGTGGCCGACCAGGCCCAGACCTACAACGGTTACTGCGTCAAGTGCAAGGAGAAGCGGGACTTCGAAGGCCGTGTGGAGGTCTCGAAGACCGGCATGAACATGGCCAAGGGCAAGTGTCCGGTATGTGGCACAACAGTGAACCGCATCCTGGGCAAGGCGAAGGTCTGACGTACGCGCACTGGAGCGGGGGGTGGCCTGCGGCCACCCCCCGCTCGCCTGCGTGGTGACTGTCGGACCACCGACAGTAGTACTCGCGGGTTGTGGATAACTCGCCGAAGCCTGTGGACAGCCCTGGATCCAGGGCCGGCCACCTGTGGACAACGATCGACGGAAAGCTTGGACGCGGTCACTATTCGTGCTCATGACGCGGACCGCCGAACGACCGTCCTCCCCCCGCCCCCGCCTGCTGCCGGGGCTCACCCGGCTCTGGCGCGACCGGCACACCCTTCAGCTCGGGCTCGGTCGGGAGCGGGCGGTCCTGGTCGAGGTGGCCGACCCCCGGGCGGCCCGGCTGCTCGACCTGCTCGACGGCACCCGCAGCGAACGGCAGGTGCTGGCCGGCACGGGAGTCCGCCCGGAGCATGCTCGCGCGCTGCTCGACGCCCTGCGCACCGCCGGTCTGGTGGTGCCGGCGCACACCCTTCTACCCCGAGACCTCACCGGGCCGCGCCGGGCCCGGCTCGCCGCCGAGGCCGGCGCGCTGGCGCTGGCCACCGCCCGGTTGCCGGGGACCCCCGCCCAGGTACTCCGGCGCCGCCTGGCCGCCCGGGTGACGGTCACCGGCGGCGGTCCGCTCGGCCCCGCCATCGCGGTGGCACTGGCCCAGGCGGGCGTCGGCCACGTCCACCCCGACCTGCCCGGGGTGGTTCGTCCGCTCGATCTCGTCGGCACCGGTATCGCCGCCACCGAGATCGGCAGTCCGCTCGACGCCGCGGCCCGGGCCGCGGTACAGCGGGCCGCCCCCGGCACCGGTACCGGCCCGCTGCGTCGGCCCCGCCCCGACCTGGTCGTGCAACTCGGCTGTGACCGGCCGGCCGCGCTGCTGGCCGCCGGTCACGCCCAACGGCGACAACCACACCTGTTGGTGGACATCCGGGAGGGAATTCCGGCGGTCGGCCCGCTGGTACGGCCACCGGTCGGCCCCTGCCTGAGCTGTCTTGACCTGCACCGGGCCGACCGGGACCCCGGCTGGCCCACGGTCGCGGCCCAGCTCGCCAGCACCCCGCCCGCCCCGGCCTGTGCCGTGAGTCTCCTGCTGGCCGCGACCGGATACGCAGTCGGCGAAGCGTTGAGCCAACTCGATGGCGGCACACCCGAGACCCTCGGCGGATCGGTCGAGGTGCTGGCTCCCGGCAGCCTCCGGCGACGCTACTGGCCGCCGCACCCGCGCTGCCGATGCGGCGGCTGACCGGTGCACCGGCAGCACGGGTGCGGCTGCACGGCAGCAGCGGGCCAGCCGAGTCGGTAACAATGACCAAGTGACCGACATCCCGCGCCGGGCCGTGTCCCGGACCGCCAAGCTCGCCGCTCTGCCGCTCGGCTTCGCCGGACGGACCGTCCTCGGCATGGGAAAGCGCGTCACCGGGCTCGCCTCCGACGTGATCTCCGCCGAGATCCAGCAACGCACGGCCGAGCAGTTGTTCAGCGTCCTGGGCCAACTCAAGGGCGGGGCGATGAAGTTCGGTCAGGCCCTGTCGGTGTTCGAGGCCGCCCTTCCGGAGGAGATCGCCGCGCCCTACCGGCAGGCGCTGACGAAACTCCAGGAGGCCGCGCCGCCGCTGCCCGCCGCCAGCGTGCACAAGGTGCTGGCGGAGCAGCTGGGGCCGGCCTGGCGGGACCGGTTCGTGAGCTTCGACGATTCCCCGGCCGCGGCGGCAAGCATCGGGCAGGTGCATCGGGCGGTGTGGCGGCTACCGGACGGTTCCGGCCGGAGCGTCGCCGTGAAGATCCAGTATCCCGGCGCCGGTGACGCCCTGCTCGCCGACCTGAAGCAGCTCTCCCGGCTGGGAGCCATGTTCCGGGCCATCCAGCCCGGGCTGGACATCAAGCCCCTCCTGGCCGAGCTGCGGGAGAGGATCACCGAGGAACTGGACTACGAGTTGGAGGCGGAGTCACAGCGTGCCTTCGCCGCCGGATACGCCGACGACCCGGAGATCTACGTGCCGGAGGTCTGCTTCGCCTCGTCCCGCGTCCTGGTGACCGAGTGGATCGAGGGCACGCCGCTGGCCGACATCATCCGGTCCGGCAGCGAGGAGCAACGCGACGAGGCGGGCCGCCTGATGGCAACTCTCCATCTCTCCGCGCCGGCTCGGGCCGGGCTGCTGCACGCCGACCCGCATCCGGGAAACTTCCGGCTGCTGCCCGACGGCCGGCTGGGCGTGATCGACTTCGGGGCGGTGGCTCGGATGCCGGAGGGTACGCCGGAACCGATCGGCCGCATCGCCGGGCTGGCCCTGCGCGGCGACGCCGACGGGGTGGAGGCCGGACTGCGGGCCGAGGGCTTCGTCAGTGGCGCGGAGCCGATCGACGCGCACGCCCTGTTGGAATTCCTGCGGCCGATGCTGGAGCCGATCGCCGCCGACGAGTTCCGGTTCACCCGGGCCTGGCTGCGCGCCGAAGCGACCCGGCTGGCCAGCCCTCGTTCCCCGGCCTATCAGCTCAGCCGACAGCTCAACCTGCCGCCGTCCTACCTGCTCATCCACCGGGTGACGCTCGGATCGATCGGGGTGCTGTGCCAACTGGAGGCCAAGGCCCCCTACCGGGGCATCCTGGAACGCTGGCTACCGGGATTCGCTCCGGTCGGTTGAGTGGTGACGCGGTGGGCGGGGACCGAAGGTCCCCGCCCACCGTCAGCGTGTTCGTCCTACAGAACGCCCAGTTCGCGGGCTGACCGGGCACGGCCGGTCATGGCGATGGTACGGGCGGATCGGGTTGCCTCAGTGCTCGTGGTGGTGCGACCGGCCTGAGGCCGGAGCATTCGAGCCCTCGACAACGCTTCGTGGAGTAGGTACATCTCGGCTCCGTTCGGAAGGTGCAGCACGGTGGTCAGCTTTCTCTCGGCCGGTGCGACACCGGCGGGGTCGGTCTGAATCGGGAACATGTCAGGCAGCCAGCCGGACAGCGCTGCGCGACGCGGCGAGCCCATTGGCCGCCAGCCGCGCCTCGGCCTCGACCCGCAACTCGGCGTCACGGGCGACGTCCTCCTTGCGCGGGCGGCCACGGGGCCGCTTGCGCGGAACGACCGCGCCACGCTCGAAGATCTCGCCACCCCAGACGCCCCACGGCTCGGCCCGCTCCACCGCACCGGCCAGGCACTCGACGCGCAGCGGGCAGTCCCCGCAGAGCGACTTGGCCAGTTCCAGCTCGGTGGGCGAGTCGGAGAACCACAGGTCGGGGTCGAACTTCCGGCAGGGCAGGTTCGCCTCCACCTCGACGCTCACGTCGAGCGGGGCCAACGCCAGACTCATCGCCCGGTCACCTCTCTCTCACTGCGATCTCGTGGATCGCGGTTCCGACGTACTTCGGCGGTGCAAAAAAAACTGAGGCCGCGGATCCCGGTGTGCGGGTTCCGCGGCCTCGAGGTGAGCCGGTGGTCTGTGGTCAGACCGGTCTACCTCGAGGTGGAACACCGCGGACGTCCATCCGCTTGTTGACGCCATCGACGCCCTTGCCCGTGAAGCCACTGCTCCCCTGGAGCCCGTTCGTGACCGGTGCGAGGATCAGCTCGGCCTGAATCTCGGCCCGGTGCACCTGCGGAGCCCACGGTCGCGCAGCGACGGTGGTGGCCCGGACATCCGTCAGCGGAGCGGCGGTCGTCAGGGCAGCCGACAGCGGAGCGACGGCAACGGGCAGCGCCGTCGGACGCTGGTAGATGTAGCTCTCCATCGGTGCCACCTCCTTGACGTTCACTCGTGGTCGACCCGGAAACAGACCCCGTGAGCAGCCCGAACAGGGCCCCCTCCCGAGGTGTGCCCTGAGGCTATGCCGGCCGGCCGGGCGAGGGCAAACGAATTAACGGTCGGATTCAGAAAGTTTTCTGCGGGCAGATTTCGTCGACGGTCGCGCCCCCCACCAACGCCAGCACCGCTTCCCCGTAGAGGCCCAGTTTGCGTGGCCCGATTCCGGCGATCGCGACCAGTTCCTCGGCCCGGCCCGGCCGCCGCTCGGCCAGCGCCACAAGCGTCGCGTCGGTGAACACCACGTACGCGGGTACCTTCTGTGCCCCGGCCACCCGGGACCGCCACTCGCGCAGCCGTTCGTGCAGCTCGTCGTCGATGTCGGAGGGACAGGTGGCACACCGGCCCAGCTTGCGGTCCGGTCCGGCGAGCAGAGTTGTGCCGCAGATCCGACAGGACACGATCCGGGTTGCGGCCCGCCGCTGCGGGGCCCGCCCCGGTCGGCCCGCGTCGACCCGCTCCGTCGTGCCGGCGGGCGCAAGTTGCGGCAGGAATCGACTCGCTCGCCGGGGCCGGCCGCCCGGTGAGCGCGCCGAGGCGTACGACAGCCAGAGCCACTGCCGGGCCCGGGTGATACCGACGTAGAGCAGTCGGCGTTCCTCCTCGACCTGCTCGGTGGTGCGCGCGTAGGTGGTGGGCAGAGTGCCCTCGGCCAGGCCGACCAGGAAGACGGCGTCCCACTCCAGCCCTTTTGCGGAGTGCAGGGAGGCCAGCGTCACGCCGTCCACGGTCGGCACGTGCTGCTGGGCCGCCCGCCGGGCCAGTTCCTCGGTGAAACTGGCAAGGGTGACCGGACGCTCCACCGCGGCGGCCACGCCGAGCGGCAGGATCTCCGGCGTGGCCGCGTACTCCTCGGCGAGCTGCACCAGCGCGGCCAGCGCCTCCCACCGCTCCCGCGCGGCACCTCCCGGCGGCGGAGCATCCGGTGCCCATCCCACGCCGGCCAGCGCCTCGACCACCGCCGCCCGCAACGGGGTCTCACCCGGTACCGACCGGGTCGCCGCGCGCAGCGCGACCATCGCCTGGCGCACCTCGGCGCGTTCGAAGAACCGTTCCGCCCCCTGGACCTGGTAGGGCACGCCGGCCTCGGCAAGCGCCTTCTCGTACGCCTCGGACTGCGCGTTGGTGCGGAACAGCACAGCGATCTCGCGGGCCGGGGTACCGGCGTCGATCATCGCCCGGCAGCGGGCGGCGACCGCGGCGGCCTCGGCCGGCTCGTCGGTGAAGATCCGCCGCTCCGGCTCCGGGCCGGCCGGCTGCTGCCCGACCAGTTCCAGGCGCAGCCGCGCCTCGGTGCCCCGCGCCTGCGAGATGACCGCGTTGGCGAGCCCGACCACCTGCGGCGTCGACCGGTAGTCGCGGACCAGCCGGACCACGGTGGCCGCGCGATGCCGACGCGGGAAGTCGACCAGGTAGGCCGAGGTGGCCCCGGTGAACGAGTAGATGGTCTGTGAGGCGTCCCCGACCACGGTCAGGTCGTCCCGTCCGCCGAGCCAGGCGTCCAGCAGCCGCTGCTGCAACGGGTTGACGTCCTGGTACTCGTCGACGACGAAGTGCCGGTACTGGTTGCGGACCTGCTCGGCGACGTCCGGATGCTCCTCGATCCCCCAGACCGCGGCACGCAGCACGTCCTCGAAGTCGATCATTCCGCCGGCCCGCTTGAGCCTCTCGTACGCGGCGAACACCTCCGCCACCTTCGCCGGCTCGTGCGACGTCTCCCGCAGCGCCTTGGCGGCGGCCACCACGTACTCACCCGGCTCGACGAGGGAGGACTTGGCCCATTCGATCTCACCGGCGAGATCCCGGGCCGCAGTCCGGTCGGCCCGTAGGCCGGCTCGCGCCGCGGCGAGCGTGACCAACCGGACCTTGCTGTCCAGCAACTCGGGCATGGCCCGGCCGTCGAGCAGCCGAGGCGCGAAGTAGCGCACCTGGCGCAGCGCCGCGGCGTGGAAGGTGCGTGCCTGCACGCTGGCCACGCCGGCCACCGCGAGCCGCTGCCGCAGCTCCGCGGCGGCCCGAGCGGTGAAGGTGACCGCGAGCACATGCCGGGCCGATATCTCACCGGTAAGTGCCCGGTACGCGATCCGGGACGTGACGGCCCGGGTCTTGCCGGTGCCGGCACCGGCGAGCACGCAGACCGGGCCGGCCGGGGCGGTCACCGCCGCGCGTTGCTCCGGATCGAGCCCGGCGAGCACGCGTTCGGACGCGGAGTTAACCACCACAGCGGGGAATTGTCGCAGCTTCCCCGGACGTTGCAGCGGATAGCCTGTGCTTGATCGGCAAGCCACCGGGCGCGACGTTGGAGGATCTGACCATGCTCACGATGTATTCCACTCCCTGGTGCGGCTACTGCTACCGGCTGAAGTCGCAGCTCGACCGGGAGGGGATCGCCTACCAGGTGGTCGACATCGAGCGGGATCCAGCGGCCGCCACGTTCGTGATGCAGGTGAACGGCGGTAACCAGACGGTGCCCACGCTGCGCTTCGCCGACGGCAGCGCGCTGACCAACCCGTCGATCAACCAGGTCAAGCAGCACCTGGCGAGCATCGCCGCCTGACCGCACCAGAACGCTTCCCGCACTTCTCCCGCGTCGATCATGAAGTTGTTGCCCAGGTAGCCAGCTACCTGGGCAACAACTTCATGGTCACCTGCGCCGGAGGGGGTCGGGGGTTCGAGCGCGGGCACCGACCTCGGCCTCGGGTGCTCGGCGTTGCGCGGGCACCGAGGGCCGTACCGGCGGCTCGGATGGTGGGCTCAGGTGGCGGCCACGCCAGAGGTAGTTGCCGGCGAGCAGGGTCGCCACGCCGACCGACGCGAAGACCAGCCGGTAGTCGAGCAGGGCGACGACGAGCGCGCCCATGCCGATCGAGAACGCCTGCGGGCACCTGACCGCCGCCTCGGCGGCGGCGGCTACCCGGCCGAGTAGTTCCGGCGGTGTCCGTCGTTGAATCAGGGTGTGCAGCCCGACCAGGGTCAACGGCAGCGACAGACCCGCCACCAGCACCGCGGCGAGGCCGAGCCACAGATTCGGGTACGCCAACATCAGCGCGGCAGGTCCGAACAGCGCCACCCCGACGGCCAGGGCACCCAGCTCGCCGACCCGCCGCAGCACGGCTGCGGAGAGCAGCCCACCCACCAGGCCGCCGATGCCCTGCACGGTGAAGAGCACGCCGACGAACGCCGGTTCCCGCCCGAGCCCCCGGTCCACGTACGCGAAGATCAACGACTCGGTGAAGCCCATCACGAGCGAACCGAGGCCGTATCCGAGCAGCGCCCGCCGCAGTGCCGGCTCGCCCGCGAGGTGGCGGAGCCCGGCGGCCAGTTCCTGCGGCCAGCGCGGTCGGTGCTCGGCGCCACCGGCCGACGCGACGGACGACGTGCGCGACGCGGACGACCTGCCTGACGCGGATGACATGGGCGGCGTGTGCGACGCGGACGACGTGCCGGGCACCGCGACCGCCCGTGGCGCGCCGACCACCACGGCCGCGACCAGGAATCCGAGCATTCCGACCAGGGCCAGCAGCCAGCCGCCGAGCGTCATGTAGAGGCCGGCACCGGCGAGCGGGCCGATCAACCGCAGTCCCTGCCGTGCCGTCTGCAACGCCCCGTTCGCCTCGCCGAGCAGGTCCGGCGGCACCAGTTCCCGCACCAGGCGGCTGAGCACCGCCCCGACGGTCAGGTTCGACAACCCGTACAGCGCGGCCACCGCGTAGATCAGCCACATGTCGCCCGCGTCGCGGACCGCGAAGAGGGGGGTGAGCAGCAGCGCCGTCGCGAGGTTGGTGGCCACGAAGAAGGGGCGCCGTGGATACCGGTCGACGAACCACCCGACCAGCGGCGCCAGCGTGCGTGGCGCGAGGATGACGAAGATCGTGGCACCGGCGAGGCCGTCCGATCCGGTGAGGTCCTTGACCCAGACAGCGAGCGCCAGCAGCAGGATCGACTCGGCTGTCATGCTGGCCAACAGCCCACCGAAGAGCAGACGGAAGTCCGGGCGACTCAGGACGGTGCGCATTGATCCTCCGGTGGCGCGACTCGGTGCGGCGGGCGGTTTCGGCGGAACCGGCGACGCGGATCGCGCCGACCGGAGTCGCTGTCGGGTCTGCGTATTTCTGATGACACGCCCTCCGCCGGTACCTCCGGCGCCGGTCGCGACGTCCATACTGACCGTGGGGGGCGAATTTCATACAGTTACCGTCGCGTCCGCGGCGGTCGACGGAAAAGAGGACACTGTGCCTCCTGCCGCACCCAGCCCGATCCTGCGCCGCCGCCGGCTCGGCGGCGAACTGCGCCGCTTGCGCGAAGCCGCTGGACTCACCGGCGATCAGGTCATCGAACGCGTCGGCTGGGCGTCCGCGTCCAAACTGTCCCGCCTGGAGAACGGCCGCAGCCGCCCCGATCCGGCCGACGTCCGGGACCTGCTCGACCTGTACCACGTCGACGACGCCCTCCGGCTGGAGCTGCTCGGCATCACCCACGAAGCCGGCGACATGCGTGGGTGGCTGAAGCGTTATCCGGCGATGACGCAACAGCAGCGCGGCTTCGCCGAGCTGGAGGCGGGTTGCGCCGAGATCTCCGAGTACAACCCGGTGCTGGTGCCGGGGTTGTTGCAGACCAGCGGGTACGCGCGGATGCGGATCTCTTCGGCCTGGCAGGTCGACCAGGCTGCCGGCGCCCCGGAGGCCGAGGACGAGATCGAGACGGAGATCAGGGCCCGGCTGGCGCGACAGTCGGCGCTGACCCGGGAGACCGACCCACCCCGCTACACCGCGGTGCTGGAGGAGTCCGCGCTCGGCCACCGGGCCGGGCCACCCGATGTGCTCCATGAGCAGTTGGCGCAGCTCTGCGAGCTGGCCATGCTGCCGAACGTCACGCTGCACGTGCTTCCCCGGGACACTCCGATCGGCCAGTGGTACCTCCCGCCGACCGCGTTCTCGGTCTATCGGTTCGCCGACCCCCTCGATCCGGAGACGCTCGCCATCGAAGGTGGCTTCACCGACGTCATGTCGACCGAGGTAATCACCCTAAATCGCTATAAAGTGGTGTTCGAGTGGCTATGCACGGCGGCACTCTCCGCAACGGACACCCTCTCCTGGCTGATCGACTCGTCGGGACGGTTGTCCGTAGCGGCGACCCCGCCCACTGTGGCGAGTGGTCCGGCAACGGCGCCGGCCCAACGCCGCAGTTCCTCCGGGCGCCTGACGGAACGGTGACCAGCACCGGCCCACCGTGGGGACGTGCGGTGCCACTCGTTCCATCGGTTCACCTCAGGAGCGCAACGATGAACGAGTTCCGCAACACACCATCCGTCCTCGCCCAACTCGCGGGCGCGCCCTGGCGCACCAGTACGCGCAGCCAGACCTCCAACTGTGTGGAGGTCGCACCGCTGTCCGACGGTCCCGCCGCGGTGGCGCTGCGCGACAGCAAGGACCGGGGCGGTCCGGTGCTGCTGTTCGGCCGGGCGGGATGGCAGGGCTTCATCTCCGGTGCCAGAAACGGTCAGTTCGACAACCACTAGCGCGTACGCCTGCGGGGCCGCCGGCTGCTCAGCCGGCGGCCCCGTCGTCGTCTGTCCCGCACCGACGTTGAGCAGGGATCGGATGATCGGTCGGGTCTGCGGACCGTTGGGCGCGTTTCACTTGCTGGGACGAGCGCCGGGCGTACGATGGCGGGGTAGTGACGTGGAACTTCCACGGTTCCACCCGTCGCGACACATCCGGAGACCCAGATGCGGTTCCTGATCGTTCGCACCGACATTCGCGCCGCCGCCGACGCCGACATCACCGCTGCCTGGGCCGGAGGCCAGCGGCTGCGGGACGAGACCGCCCGGCCCGAGCCACGTCGCCAGGTCGTCCACGCCGACGACCGCGACGCCGCACTGCTGCTGGCCCGCGCGATCGCCACCGTGGGCTCCGTACGCTCCGGTAAGCAGCGGGTCAAGGTACTGCCGCTGGACGACGCACACCACCAACGAGCCGCCCCCGGCTGGCCCGGCACCTGAACCACCACCCGTCCGTCGTGGTCGACCGGCTCCCCCGCCGAGTTCCTCACCCAGCCGACCACGACGGCCCGTGTCCCCGGTCCGTGACCGCCGCGGCAACGACGGTCACGGACCGGGGCCGCACTCCAGATCGCCGCTCAGCAGTCCCCGTCGAGCCACCGGTGCACCAGGAACAGTGCGATCGACGAGGGTGGTGGCAGCAGCAGTCGGGTGTCACCCACCTCGACGGTCCGTCCGGCGAGCGCCGCCTCGATCTCCTGCCGGGAGAACCAGCGCGCCTCGGCGATCTCAGCCGGATCCAGCCGCAGCGGGCGCCCCGGGTCGGCGATGGCCAGGAAGCCGAGCATCAGCGAGCCGGGGAACGGCCATGCCTGGCTGCCCGCGTACGTGATGCCGGAGACCTCGACGCCGACCTCCTCGCGGACCTCGCGCAGTACCGCCGCCTCGGCCGACTCCCCCGGCTCCAGATAGCCGGCCAGGCAGGAGAACCTTCGCCCGTGCTTCGTACTGGGCCAGGTGGCGTTGTTGCCGAGCAGGCACCGACCCTCGCCGCCGTCGATCCCGTCGTGCACGAGCACGATCATCGCCGGGTCGGTACGCGGCCACACCCGCTCGCCGGTCGGGTCCACCCGGGTCCAGCCGGCCTCGTCCGCCCGGGTCGGCTCACCGGTCACCGGGTGGTAGAGATGCCGCAGGTGCCAGTTGGTCAGGGCCAACGCGGTGGTGAACAGTCCGGCGTCCCGGTCGCTGAGCAGGTGCCCGATGGTGCGTAGTTGGGCCGACCGGGTCTCCGGCACCACCGGCAGGGTGCCGTGTACACAGAAGACCGGCGCCCCGTCCGGCTCGACACCGAGGAACATCGCGCCGGTGGCGAGGGCCGGCGGCAGGTCGTCGGCAGCCACCAGCACCAGCTCCGGCACGGCGGTGTCGGTACGCACCAGGGCCCGCCCACCCGCCTCGACGTCCAGCACCAGCACCCGCGCTCCGGCCCACGCCTGGGCCAGCCACTGCGGATCGGTACGCCGGTGCGCCGCGCGATCCAGCGTGGAACGGGCCAGCGGCGGGCTGCTGTTCCCGCATTCGCTCACCACGGCGCTCCACCGGAACGCCGGCCGGTGTGCGGCACCATCGCTCGACCACGACTACGCACGCCGGTGTGCGGCACCGTCGCGCGACCACGACGACGCACGCTCGTCACGGGACGGGAATGGTCTCGACCTGGGCCAGCGTGGCCAGTGACGCGGCGACCCGCTCGGCGTCGCCGAGCACGACCGTGACGGCTCGGGACGGAGCGAGATAGCGAGCCGCCACCTCGGTGACGTCGTCGACACCCACCTTCGCCAGCCGGGCCGCGTGTTCGGCCAGGAAGTCCAGCCGCAGCCCGTTGCCGGCGTACGCGCTGACCAGCGAAGCCAACCCGGCCTGAGTGGAGATGCCGAGCTGGAGTGTGCCGAGTGCGTACTGCCGAGCCTGTTCCAACTCGTCCGGCGCAGGCGGCACGGTGGCGAGCCGACCCAGCTCGTAACTCGTCTCCAGCAACGCCGGTGCCGTCACCTCGGTGGCCACCTCGGCGGCGGCCACCAGCACCGAGCCGGCCACCGCGTGCTCGATCAACGAGTGCGGGCCGTAGGTGTAGCCCTTGTCCTCCCGGATGTTCTCCACCCAACGCGAGGAGAAGTAACCGCCGAAGACCAAGTTCGCCAGTTGCAGGGCGGCGTGGTCGGGATGGGTACGTGGCACCGCCGGCAACGCCACCCGCATCGACGACTGCACCGAACCGGGTCGGTCGACAAGCAGCAGCGGACCCGGTTTCAGCGGCGGGGCGGGCGGCACCTCGACCGCGTGCCCGGCACCGTTCCAGCCGCCGAGGGCCTTCTCTGCCGCGTCCAACGCCCGTTCCGGACGCAGATCCCCGACCAGTACGAGCACCGCACCCGCCGGATGCACCCGCTGGGCGTGCAGCGACCGCAACGCCGCCGGGCGGACCGCGGCGACCTGCTCCGGCTCCGGTGTCTGCACGGCGTACGGGTGCCCGTCGAAGATCCGCCGGAGCAGTGCCGTACGGGCCAGGTGCGCCGGCTGGCTCCGGGCGACCTCGATGCCGTCGACGAGCCGACTCCGCTCGACGCCCACCCACCCGGCCGGGTAGTTCGCCCCGGTGAGAACCTCGGCGAGGATCTCCAGCATCCGGTCCAGCCCGGTGGCCAGGCCGGTGCCGGAGATCATCAGCCGGTCCGGGTCGAGCCCGGCGGAGAGCCCGCCGCCGATCTTCTGCAACTCGGCGGCGATCTGCACGCTGCTCATCGTCTCCGTGCCGGCGAGCAGGGTCTGCGTGAGCAGGTGACCCCGGGCCAGGTGAGCCCGTCCGAAGGGCATCCAGAGCCGCAGCTCCACCAACGGGACCGCCGGCCGGCGCACCACGATGACGGTGAGCCCGTTGCCGAGCGTGCGCTCGGCCTGCCGGGGCAGCTTGAGCCGGCGGGTCGGTCCCAGCGGCGGCAACGGTCGTCGCGGTGCGATCGCGGTCATCGTGCACCACCTTCCGTTCGTGACTGCGGGGCTCGCAAACCCGGCTCACTCCTCGCATTCACCGGGACCCACCTTCCGTTCGTGACTGCGGGGCTCGCAAACCCGGCTCACTCCTCGCACTCACCGGGACCCACCTCCGGGGAGGACCTCGACGGAGGCGCGGCGCTCCGGGCGCAGGGTGGCCGCGGCAGCCCGGACCTGCTCGTCGGTGACCTCGCCGATCAGGCTGGGTAGCTCACCGAGCAACCCCGGCTCGCCGCGCTGCTGCTCCAGCACCGCCATTCCCAGCGCCCGGCCGAGCACCGCATCGGTCTCGCGCAGCAGGTGGGTGGCCATCCGGGCCTGGGTACGGGCGAGTTCGCCGTCGCCGAGCCCGTCGTGGGCGAGCCGGTCCAGTTCCTCGTCCAGGGTCCGCAGCACCTTGTCCACGTCGCCGCCGGGCGGCAGATGCGCCTGGAGCAGCAACGCGGTCGGATCCCGTACGTCGAACGGGTCACCCATGAAACCCAGGTAGCCACCGACGCTGGTCACCGCGCGGTCCCGGCGCACCAACCGCTCCACCAACCGCGACGCGTCCCCGTCGGTGAGCACCTCGGCCAGCACCACGTACGGCAGGTAGGCGGCGAAGTCGCCGATCGGGTCGGGCACCCGCCACGCCGACGCCACCGCCGGCAGCGGCGCCAACTTGTCGGTGTACGCGGTGCGCCGCTCGACGGTCAGGTCCGGCTCGGCGAAGTCCGGCCGGTCGGGTGCCGGACGGGCCGGTACGTCACCGAAGTGCCGCTCGATCAGCGTGACGGCCTCGGCGGTGTCGATGTCCCCGCTGACCGCGAGCACCGCATTGCCGCTGGCGTAGTAGTGCCGGAAGAAGTCCGCGGCGTCGGCGACGGTGGCCGACTCCAGATCATCGAAGGAGCCGTACCCGTCATGGGCGTTGGGGAAGGTGTCGAACAGCACCGGGGGCAGGGTCAACCAGGGAAACCCACCGTACGGCCGGTTGAGCACGTTGACCCGGATCTCCTCCTTGACCACGTCGACCTGGTTGCGCAGGTTCTCCTCGGTCAACCGAGGGCCGCGCATCCGGTCGGCCTCCAGGAACAGCGCCCGCTCCAGGGCGTTGCTCGGCAGGGTCTCGAAGTAGTCGGTGTAGTCCAGATGGGTGGAGCCGTTGAAGGTGCCGCCGGCCCCCTGCACATGTCGGAAGTGGGCCAGCTTCTCCAGGTTCTCCGAGCCCTGGAACATCAGGTGCTCGAAGAGGTGGGCGAAACCGGTGCGCCCCTCCGGCTCGGAGCGGATGCCGACGTCGTAGACGACCGCCACACCGATGACCGGGGCGCTGCGATCGGGGGTCAGGACGACCCGTAGGCCGTTGTCGAGGGTGAACCGTTCGACCGGATACCTCGTCGCTGGGATTCTCGCTCTGCGGGTCGGCACGGATCCGACCCTAACGTCTCGGCGCGCCCGCCGGTGCCGGCGTGCGAGGAAGCGCACCGCGGTCGGGTCTGCGCGAAGACCCGACCGGAGCACCGCGTCCCGTCAGCCGGACGCGGTGCCCGTACGGTCGGTCGATGCCGGTCGGTGCAGCTCCACCAGGCCGGACGGAGCGGACCCGCCCGGTGTGACCGGCCAGGGTGCGAACGTCACGGCCGTGGCCAGCAGCAGCCCGACTGCCGCCACCGCGATCACCAGGAGCAGCTCACGCGCTGCCGAGCCCACCATGGTCTTCCTCCCCCGTACCCGATCAGGAGCCCCCCCGGCCCCTCCCCCCGCAGCCAGGCTTCCCGAGCCGGTTCAGGAAGACAGTCGCCCACCCGACGGTCGGTACGCTGATTGCCGACTCAGGCTTTGCGGTGCCGCTCGGTGCCAGGCTGACGCGCCGACCAGGACCGGCCGGGGATGCCGGCCTCGCGCCCGCGCTGGAAAACAGGGACGGCCGGGCCACCACCGGTGCGCATTGCACGGTGGTGACCCGGCCGACGCCGGGTGACCGAGAGGTCAGAGCGGACGGATGTTCTCCGCCTGCGGGCCCTTCTGGCCCTGCACGACCTCGAACTCCACCCGCTGGTTCTCGTCGAGGCTGCGGTAGCCGGAGGACTGGATCGCCGAGAAGTGGGCGAAGACGTCCGCGCCGCCGCCGTCCGGGGTGATGAAGCCGAAGCCCTTGTCAGCGTTGAACCACTTGACGGTGCCAATAGCCATGCTTGTTTCGTCTCCTTGACGGAACGTCAACTCCGCACCTGTTGCGGAGTTGAAAGAGGAATGTCCCGAGCGAACCTGCTCGGAACGCCTGTCGCTGCTGGTCGCCCCGCCCGGAGAAGTCCGGACATAACAAAGAGCGCCTGGGGCCACATTCCGCCAGGCGCAAACAGAGCTGGTAACCGAAACTGCAACGAGAGAACCCTACCACGGATCCGGCACCACGCCAGTGCTTCATGTCGACTCGGGAACCGAGCTGATCAGCGCGGTCAGCCCGTCGACGTCGAGCAGGTCCATCGGACGGACCGTCTCCCCGTCACGCACGTAGTGGAACGCCGCACCGACCCGGTCGACCGGCACACCGGCCAGCTCCGCCCAGGCCAGCCGGTAGACCGCCAGCTGCACCGCCGCCACCTCGGCCGCGGTGCCCTCCGGCCGCGCGCCGGTCTTCCAGTCGACCACGTCGAAGCGGTCGCCCGGCCGGCGGAACACGGCGTCCATCCGGCCGCGTACCACCACACCGCCGATCACCGTGGCGAACGGCACCTCCACCTCGATCGGAGTGCGGTCGGCCCACTCGCTCGCCAGAAAGCGCCGCTGGAGCTCGGCCAACTCCTCGTCCGGCGCCGCGTCCGCGTCCGCCGCCCCCGGTAGCTCGTCGGTGTCGAGCAACCGGTCCGCGCCGAACCGCTGCTCCAGCCAAGCGTGGAACGCGGTGCCCCGGCGAGCGTACGGGTTGGGCTCGGTCGGCATCGGGCGGCGCAGTGCCCGGGCCAGCCCGGCCGGATCCCGGCGCAACGCGACAAGTTGCGTCACCGACAGCTGCTCGGGCAGCGACACCTCGATCGGGCCGGAGAGCCGGCTCACCTCCGCCCGCTCGGCCAGCAGCAGCTCAGCCTCCCGTCGCCACCGGGCCACGTCCGGATCCTCCCCGACCGCGTCGTCCGGCGGGTCCCCGGCGTCGCCGTCGGTCAGGAAACGGCGGACCAGCGCCGCCGCCTCGGCCAACACCGGACGGCGAGGGCCGAGTGGATCGGCGGGCCACTCGGCCCGCAGCACCACCTCGGTGGTCGGGTTCACCGCGTCCGGCGCGGGTTCCGGCGCCCACTCGTCGACCAGGTGGCCGGCACCGCCGTCCAGGCAGGCGTCGTGCACCTCGCGGAGCAGCGCCGACGGTCCGCGCGGCCGTTTGGTGCCCTCACCCCACCAGTGGCCGGAGCAGAGCAGCAGCCGCCGGGGCCGGGTCACCGCCACATACGCCAGCCGTCGTTCCTCCCGCTCGTCGTGGGCCCGCCAGGCATCGGTGAAGTCCTCCACCGCCCGGGCCACGCCACGCTGGTCGTCCGCCTCGGCCAGGGCCAACTCGGGCAGCCCGTCGGCGTCGCCGCGCAGCGGGAACGGCAGTACGCCCAGGCCGCCGAGCCAATGGTCAGAATTGCGGACCGGCCCCGGCCACACGCCACGACTCAGCCCGGCCACCGCCACCACGTCCCACTCCAGCCCCTTGGCGGCGTGTGCGGTGAGAATCTGCACCGCCCCCTCGACCACCTCGACCTCGCCCGGCGCGAGACCGCGCTCCTCATCCTCGGCGGCGGCGAGATAGGCCAGGAACCCGGCGAGCGTGGCGGCCGGCGACTCCCCGCTGAACCGGGCGGCCACGTCACCCAACGCGTCCAGGTGCCCCCGGGCCAGCCCGGCGTCACCGGCGCCGTCGCGGCCCGCCCGCACCGCCACCTCCACGTCGAGCCCGGTGGTCCGCTCCACGTCCGCGATCAGTTCCGGCAGGGTCTGGTCCAGCCGGTAGCGGAGCAGGCCCAGTTCCCGGGCGTACGCGCGCAGCCGCGCGTACCCCTCGGCCGAGTACGCCTGCGCCGGCCCCAGGTCGGCAAGCGCCTCCACGAGGGTGGCCTCATCGAGGCGGTCTGGGGTGATCTCCGGAGCGCCGTCGTCAGCCAGCCGGCGGCGGGCCGCCGCGATGGCCCTGGCCCGACGGTGCAACGCCACCAGATCCCGCGGCCCGATCCGCCACCGTGCTCCGGTCAGCAGACGCAGCAACGCCGCCCCGTCGGTCGGGTCGGCCAGCACCCGCAGCGTGCAGACCACGTCGCGTACCTCAGGAGTGTCCAGCAGACCGCCGAGCCCGACCACCTCGACCGGCAGGCCGCGCTCGCGCAGCGCGGCGGCGATCGCCGGGATCTGGCTGCGCAGCCGGACCAGCACCGCCGTGGTCGGGCGTCGCGTCACCGGGATGTGCTCGGGCGACACGCCCGATGTGCCGGCCGCCCCACGCCAGGCGGCCAGCAGGCTGTCGGCGATCCAGTCGGCCTCGTCGGCGTAGGTCGACAGCAGCGCGCAGTGCACCGTGCCGGCGGCGGCCCCGCGCGGGCTGCGATGCGGAATCGGCTCGTCGACAGCGAGCGCGGCGTGCAGCTCGGGCACCCGCGCCCCGGCCGCGCGTAGCGGCGTGGCCAGCGCGTTCGCCACCGCCAGGATCTCCGGTCGGTTGCGCCAGCTGGTGGTCAGCCCGAGCACCCGCGCCGCGCCGCCGTCGGTGCGGGCGAACTCGGTCGGGAAACGGTCGAGCGTGCCGGCGCTGGCTCCCCGCCAGCCGTAGATGGACTGGCAGGGATCACCCACCGCGGTCACCGGATGGCCGTCGCCGAACAGCGCTCTGAGCAGCACCACCTGGGCATGGCTGGTGTCCTGGTACTCGTCGAGCAGCACCACCCGGTAGCGACTACGCTCGATCTCACCGACGCCGGGATGGTCCCGGGCGACCCGAGCCGCCCGAGCGAGCTGGTCGGCGAAGTCCATCGCCTCGAAATCGTCCTTCCGGCGGGCGTACCCGCGCACCAGCGGCAGCAGCTTCAGCCGGGCCTGCTGGAGAGCGAGGGCCTTGCGTACCCCGGCGTAGATCCGCCCCGGACGTGACTGCACGTCGGCGAAGAACCGGCCGGTCCAGGCGGCCAGCTCGTCCGGCTCGACCAGGTGCTCGTCCAGCTCACCGGCGAGCGCGAGGACCGCGTCGGTGACGGTGCTCGGCATCCGGTCCACCTCGGACATGTCCCCGTCGTAGTTGCGCACGATCAGGTCGACCAGCTGCCAGCGGGACGCCTCGGTCAGCAGCCGGGTGGAGGGCTCGTAGCCGGCGCGCAGACCGTGCTCGGTGACGATCCGCCCGGCGTACGAGTGGTAGGTGGCCACGGTCGGCTCACCGGCGAGGGGGTCGTCGAGCGGGTTGCGCTCGCGGCGGCCCAACCGGCGGACCAGCTGGTCGAGCCGGACGCGTACCCGGTGCGCCAGCTCACCGGCGGCCTTGCGGGTGAAGGTGAGGCCGAGCACCTGCTCCGGCCGGACGTACGAATTGGCCACCAACCACACCACCCGGGCGGCCATCGTCTCGGTCTTGCCCGAGCCCGCACCGGCGACCACCAGCAGCGGCTCCACCGGCGCGGCGATGATCGCCGCCTGTTCCCGGGTGGGCGCCGGCAGGCGGAGCAGCTTCGCCAGTTCCACAGGCGTGTACCGGGGGCCGGCGTCCGCCGCGCGGGGTGCCGGTGGGACCGGCTCGAACAGGGTGGGCTGCGTCACGGCTCGACCACCTGCCGGCCCTGACCGGAGACCGGACAGCTGCTGCGCACCGGGCAGACCCGACACTTCGAGTTGGCGACCGCCGCGAAGGTCGAGGCGGCCATCGTGTCGGCGGTACGGCGCACCAGCGCGGTCGCCCAGCCGGCCTCCGGACCGTCGGTGGTCGGCGGCTGGGCCTGCTCGCGGGCATCCTTCGCGCCGGTGCCGAGCTGCACCAGTGCCGCGCCACCGGGCTCGTCGCCGAACTCGGCGAACGCGCCAGCCTCCACCGCCGCCTGGTACGCGCCCAGCTGGGGATGTTCGGCCACCTCGCGCTCGGTGACCGCGGTGGACTTGCCGGTCTTCAGGTCGACCACCACCAAGCGGCCGTCCGCGTCGATCTCCAATCGGTCGACCCGGCCGGTCAGCTCGACCGGCCGGCGCGGATCGTCGAGGCGTACCGCGAACTCCTGTTCGATGGCGAGCAGCCGGCGCGGGTTGGCGGCCAGCCAGCGCAGCAGCTTGTCGACCATCTCCTCGGCGCGGGTCTGCTCCGGACCGACCATCCACCGCGCGGCCAGCTCGATCGCGTCGAAGCGGGCGGCCACGTACTCCAGCAGCGTCTCGCGGTCGGCCCTGGCGTCCTCGGCGAGCATCGCCGCCGCGTGCACCAGGTTGCCGACGCCCTGCGCGGTGCTGGCCGGTGCGCTGCCGCCGTGCCGCTCCAACAGCCAGCGCAGGCTGCACCGCAGCGCGCTCTCCATCCCGGACGGGGTCACCCGGACCGGCTCACCGTCGTCGACCAGCGGCCGGTCGTCGGAGAGCGGGCGCAGCCCCCACCAGTCGTCGGGATGCGCGCCGGACACCCCGGCGGCGGCCAGCCGTGCCAGTTCGGCCGCTGCCGCGCGCCGCCGGGCGAGCGGCGCCGCCCGATCGGCGACCGCGGTACGCAGCTCCGCCACCAACGCGGGCAGTGTGAGCGCCCGGGGCGGCCGACTCAGCGGCAGCCGAGCCGGCGCGGAATGCCCGTCCCCGGTGGTACCCGCCGGGCCGTCATCGTCCGGGATGCCGTCCGCCGGGGTGCCGGCGGGGAGCGGCTCGTCCGGCGGCTGGGGCCGCGGCGGCGGACCGCCGGCACCACCCGGATCGTCGGTGGGGCCCAGCTCGTAGAGGAATCGGCTGGGTTGCTCCTCGTGGTCGTCGCCGCCCACCGACGCGGAGGCGACCGCGCTGACCAGCAGCCGCCGCCGAGCACGGCTCACCGCGACGTGGAACAGCCGCCGCTCCTCGTCGAGCAGCGCCGAGGTCTGCCCGACCACGGTGGCCAGCGCGGCCACGCCGTCGCCTCGGCCGGCAAGCACGTCGACCAGGCGCTCCGAGCCGAGCAGGCTGCCGCGCAGCCGCAGATCCGGCCAGACCCCCTCCTGCACGCCGGCCACCGCGACCAGGTCCCACTCAAGTCCCTTGGCCGCGTGCGCGGTGAGCAGCCGCACGGCGTCGCCCCGGTCGGCGGTCGGTGCGAGCGTGTCGGCCGGCAGCTCCTGACCGAGCACGTGGTCGAGGAAGACCTCGGTACGCGCGCCCGGCAGCCGATCGGTGAACCGGGCGGCGGCGTCGAAGAGGACAAGTACGGCGTCCAGGTCACGGTCGGCCGCCTCGGCCCGGCGACGCCGGGCGAGATCACCCTCGCCGGCCACTGTCGGGCCTCGGGTCAGCGCGGCCGACCACAACTCGGCCAGCCCACTGGCCCGCCATACGGCCCAGAGGACCTCCTCCGCGGTGGCGGCCGGCCGTTCGGCCGCCTCCCGGGCGACGGCCAGCAACCCGGCCACCGTCTGCGCCGGCTCGGCCCAACGCCGCTCGACTCCGACCAGCTCGGCCGGGTCACGGAGCGCCTCGATGATCAACTCTCCGGAGGGCCGCCGGTCGCCCCGGGCCAGGGCGAGGGCACGCAGGCCCTGCCGCAGGCGCCGCTCCGCCAGCGGGTCGGCACCACCGAGCGGCGAGTGCAGCAGCGCGACCGCGGCCTCCTCGTCGAGCCGCTCCGGCTCCAACGCGCAGCGCAGCAGGAGCAGCAGCGGCGCGACCGCCGGTTGCAGGTGCAGCGGAAGATCCTCACCGTGCACCACGGTCGGCACGCCGGCCGCGTGCAGCGCCCGACGCAGCCCGGGCAGCTGCCGGGCGGTGGAGCGGACCAGCACCGCCATCCGCGCCCACGGGACGCCGTCGAGCAGGTGTGCCTCCCGTAACGCGTGCGCCAACCACGCCGCCTCACTCGTGGTCGAGGAGAACGTGCGTACCTCCACCGTCCCCGGTGGGGTGTCCGGCAGCGGTCGTAGCTGCCGGTGTGCGGCCGGCCCGCGCAGCCGTCGGCCCAGCCGGGTGGTGGCGGCCAGCAGCCGCTCCCCCGCGCGGTAGCTGGTGGTCAGCAGCACCTGGGCGGCCGGTGCGCCGGAGGCGGTCCGGAACCGGTGGGGGAAGCTCGTCACTCCGCCCGGGTCGGCTCCCCGGAAGGCGTACGTGGAGGAGTCGGGATCGGCGAAGGCGACCAGGGAAAGGCCGCCGCCGGCCACCGTGTCCAGCAGCTCCAGCTGCGCGGGGTCGGTGTCGGCCAGCTCGTCGACGTAGACGTGCGCCAGCCGGCGCCGCTCGGCGGCGAGCAGCTCCGGATCGTCGCGCAGCATCCCGGTGGCGGCCCGGACCAGCTCCGCCGGGTCGTAGGCGACCGAGCCGCGGTTGGCCACGTCACGCAGGGCCAGCACGGCCACGTACTGCCGGAGGAACCGGGCGGCGGCCGGCCAGTCGGCGCGGCCGAGCCGCTCACCGAGCCGGGCCAGCTCGACCGGGCCCACCCCCCGCTCGGCGGCACGCATCAGCAGGTCGCGCAACTGGGCGGCGAATGCCCGGGTACGCAGCGCCGGCCGCAGATCCGCCGGCCAACCGACCTGGTCGTCGTCGGGCTCCGCGTCGGCCTCCGCGTCGGCCTCCGCACCGACGACGTCGAGCAGCTCGCGAATGATCAGATCCTGCTCCGGACCGGTGAGCAGCCGGGGTGACGGTTCGCCGCGTTCGGCAGCGGCCCGTCGCAGCAGACCGAAGGCGTACGCGGGGAAGGTGCGCACCAGCGGCTCACGCAGCACCCGCTGACCGGTCGCGGCGATCCGCGCCTCGATCCGGTGCCGCAGATCGGCGGCACCGCGTCGGCTGAAGGTGAGCACCAGAATCCGCTCCGGGTCGACACCCTCGGTCACCCGGGCGGTGACCGCCTCGATGAGGGTCCGGGTCTTACCCGTGCCCGGCCCGCCCACCACGAGCATCGGACCGGCAGTGTGCGCGACGACCTCCGCCTGCCGCGGATCGATCTGCCCCGGCGCGGCCTGACCCTGTTCGGCCTGACCGGACGCGGCGTGACCCGGCGCGGCCTGACCTGACCTGATCTGACCCGGCGCGGCCTGACCTGACCTGACCTGATCCGGCGCGGCCTGACCTGACCTGACCTGATCCGGCGCGCCCTGCCCCTGCCCGGCCTGCGGGTGAGCGGCATCCGAGGGGGGCTCGACGGACGGGCCGCTCCCCTCGGTCGGCCCGGCGGGCCGACGCACCAACCGGTACGCCTGCATCCCGCCATCCCATCACGGCCCTGCGACACCGCCCGACCCGCCACACCCGCCCGGTCGGTGTCCGGCGCTCGGCTTGCGGCAAGTCGGGGCTTCCGCTCGACGGGAAGGCCCGGTTCGCCGCATCCCAAGCCGATCACAAGCCGAGCCGACCGCATCCCGAACCGACCGCATCCCGAGCCGACCACGTCCCGAGCCGGGCGGCCGGGGCGACGGGCGGCCGGGCCGCGTCACGGCCAGGCGGCGGTCAGGTGAGGTGGGATTCGATCAGATCGAGCGCACTCGGGACGGTGTCGACCGACCGCAGCAGGTCGAAGCCGGCGGGCTTGAGGAAGGTCTGATCGGTCAGCTTGCGCAACCACTCCAGCAGCGGGTCGTAGAAACCGTCGGTGTCGACCAACACCATCGGCTTGTGGTGTAGGGCGAGCGTCGCGGTGGTCCAGACCTCGAAGAGTTCGTCGAGCGTGCCGAGCCCGCCGGGCAGGGTGAGGAAGGCGTCCGACTTCTCGATCATCAGGATCTTCCGACTGGCCATCGACTCGGTGACCAGCAGTTCGTCGGAGGCGAGGTCGGCGACCTCCAGGTCGACAAGTGCCTGCGGGATCACGCCCACCGTGCGACCTCCCGCCGCGCGTGCGCCGTTGACCAGCGCACCCATCATCCCGACGCAGCCCCCGCCGCTTACCAGCGTGTGCCCACGCCGAGCAATCTCCGCACCGGTGTCGGCAGCCAGGTCCAGCCAACGCTTGTCGAGCGTGCGGGAGGATGCGCAGAACACGCAGATCGCGGCCATCGTCAGCGCCCCGCCGGGTCGTCGGTCGCGGCGGATTCGTCCGCGGCGACCGACGACCCGTCAGCAGCAGCCGACCTCTCCGCCGCCTGCCGGTTGAGGCCAGCCGAACCCTGCGCAGCCGCCTGCCCGTTGGCGGCGGCCGACTCGGTGGCGGCGGCCTGCTGGTCGGCGGCGACCCGGGCGACGGCTTCCTCGCGGACGGTCTCCTGCTCGACGCTGAGGGCGGCCTCGGCCTCCACGATGTGCCGCACCGCCGCCGCGACATCGTCGGTGACGCAGATCAGCTCCAGATCGACCGGGCCGATCTTGCCTTCGGCGGCCATCGTGTCACGCAGCCAGTCGAGCAGCCCTTGCCAGTAGTCCGCGCCCATCAGCACCACCGGGAACCGGGTGACCTTCCCGGTCTGCACCAGGGTGAGCGCCTCGAAGAGTTCGTCCATGGTGCCGAACCCGCCGGGCAGCACCACGAACGCCTGGGCGTACTTGACGAACATGGTCTTGCGGGCGAAGAAGTAGCGGAAGTCGATGGCCAGGTCGACCCACTCGTTGATGCCCTGCTCGAAGGGGAGTTCGATGCCGAGGCCGACGGAGTGGCCGCCGGCCTCGCTGGCCCCCCGGTTGACCGCCTCCATCACGCCCGGACCGCCGCCGGTGATCACCGCGTAGCCGGCCCGGGCCAGCGCCGCCCCCAGCGCCTCGGCGAGCTGACACTCGGGGCTGTCCGGCTTGCTGCGCGCCGACCCGAAGACGCTGACCGCCGGCGGCAAATCGGCGAGGGTGTCGAAGCCCTCCACGAACTCGGAGAGGATCCGCAACGCCCGCCAGGCGTCCTTCGTCTTCCAGTCGGCCCGCGCCCGGGAGTCCAGCAGGCGTTGATCCGCAGTGCTATTGGTGATCGACTGGCGACGTAGTGTGACGGCGCCGCGATGCCGCTCCTGTTCTCGTTCGCGCCGGTTGCTCTGGGTCATGGAAGCAACCGTAGTGGAGTCCGGCCGGAGAACCCGGCAAACACTTTGTGATCTTGTGCAACCAAATCGCTTTCCCGTACGTCTTACTATTCACATACCGGGTATGCCCCGGCGCGCAGGCTTCGGGGGAGGAGACAGCGTGATCAGCAACAACGAACGGATCCGGATTCGCCGCCAGATGCAGCGACGCATCCGCGACGTGGTGGCCGAGCGCCGCCGCACCCGCCTGCTCGACAAGCCACCCGAACCGCCGACCGATCCGGGCGCCGAGTCCCACCTGAGCGCCGTCTGACCGTCGACGCGCTCACCCGCTGACGGGGCCGGGACGATCAGGCGGCAAGCCAGCGATGCAGCGTCGCCGCACCGTCGCGGATCTTGCTGATCTCGACGTGCTCGTCCGGGTGGTGGGCCAGGTTCGGATCACCCGGGCCGAAGTTGAGCGCCGGAATCCCCATCGCGGCGAACCGGGCCACGTCGGTCCAACCCAGCTTGCCGATGGGCGCGGCGCCCACCGCCGCCAGGAACTCGCGGGCGGGAGCCGCCTCCAGCCCGGGCAGGGCACCGGCCGCGCAGTCGGTCACGGTCAGTTCGTAGTCCGCGAAGACCTCACGCAGGTGCGCCTCGGCCTCGGCCGGCGTACGGTCCGGCGCGAAGCGGTAGTTCACCTCGATCTCGCACCGGTCCGGCACCACGTTGCCGGCGACCCCGCCGTGGATGCGGGTCGCGTTCATCCCTTCCCGGTAATCGCAGCCGTCGATGGTTACCCGCCGGGCCTGGTACGTCGACAGGCGGCGGAGCACCTCACCGGCACCATGGACCGCGTTGACCCCGTGCCAGGAACGGGCCGAGTGGGCCCGTACCCCGGTGGTCACCACCACGGCTCGCATGGTGCCCTGGCAGCCGGCCTCGACGATGCCGTACGTCGGCTCCAACAGCAGCGCGAAGTCGGCCTCCAGCCAGTCCGGGTGCGCCTGCGCGACCAGGTGCAGGCCGTTGTACCTCGACTCGATCTCCTCGGCCTCGTAGAAGAAGTACGTCACGTCGTAGCGTGGCGCGGGCAGGCTCGTCGCGAGATGCAGTGCATAGGCGACCCCGGACTTCATGTCCGAGGTGCCGCAGCCGTACATCAGGTCGCCGCGCAGGGTCGACGGGAAGTTGTTGTTCAGCGGCACCGTGTCCAGGTGGCCGGCGAGCACCACCCGGGAAGCCCGCCCCAGGTCGGTACGGGCCATCACGGTGTTGCCGTACCGGTAGGTGGTCAGGTGCGGGACCACCCGCAGAACCTCCTCCACGCAGTCGGCGATGGCCTTCTCGTTGAGGGACACGGACTCGATGTCGACCAGCGCGCGGGTCAACGCCACCGGATCGGCGAGGACCTCGGGGGTAAGCGGGTTCTCCATGGTCCGCACGGTACCGTCACAACCGGCGACCGTGAGACGCGAGCCCTTCGACGCAGCACGAGGCGTGGGCCGGAGAGCCGCAGTCGCGAGCAGCAGCAGCAGCAGCCCGCAGGGGAACGAGAGGTGAGTAAGTGACGTCCACACAATCCGCGTGGGGCATCGGCCTGGCCACCGTCACCGCCGAGGACCAGGTGCTCGACGCCTGGTACCCGACCGGCAAGCTGGGCCTCGGCGAGCTGCCACTGGTCGCCGGTGAGGACGAGGCCGACGTGCTGGACCTGCCGCCCGGCGCGATCGGCGACCGAGCCCTGCCGGGTCTGCGTACCGTCCAGGTGGTCACCGTCATCGGCTCGCTCGACGATCCGATCAAGGACGCGGCGGACGCGTACCTGCGGCTGCACCTGCTCTCCCACCGCCTGGTGCGGCCCAACGAGATCAACCTCGACGGCATCTTCGGCAAGCTGGCCAACGTGGCCTGGACCTCCGCCGGGCCGTGCCCGCCGGAGCGGGTGGACGAGTTGCGCGTCATCGAGCGGGCCGCCGGCCGCCACCTCGGGGTGTACGGGGTGGACAAGTTCCCGCGGATGACCGACTACGTGGTGCCCTCCGGGGTGCGGATCGCCGACGCCGACCGGGTCCGGCTCGGCGCGCACCTCGCCGCCGGTACCACAGTCATGCACGAGGGCTTCGTCAACTTCAACGCCGGCACGCTCGGCACCTCGATGGTCGAGGGGCGCATCGTGCAGGGCGTGGTGGTGGGTGACGGTTCGGACATCGGCGGCGGCGCCTCCATCATGGGCACCCTCTCCGGCGGCGGCACCGACAAGGTACGCATCGGCGAGCGGAGCCTGGTCGGTGCCAACGCCGGCGTCGGCATCTCGCTCGGCGACGACTGCGTCGTCGAGGCGGGTTGCTACATCACCGCCGCCTCGAAGATCAGTCTCCCGGACGGCCGGGTCGTCAAGGCCCGCGAGCTGTCCGGCGTCGACGGGTTGCTGTTCTGGCGCAACTCGGTCTCCGGCGCGCTGGAGGCCCGTCCCCGCGCCGGCCGGGGCATCGAGCTGAACGCCGCCCTGCACGCCAACGACTGAAGCCCCGGCGGGGCGAGCCCTGATCGGGCCCGCCCCGCCGGTGCGGCTCACCGCAGGCGGTACGCCTGAATGATCCGCTGGGTGACGGTGTTGCCGTCGGTGTCGCGGGCGGTGGCCCGCAACGACACGTGGCCGGTGCCGCGTGGGTGCTGCACGGTGGCCTGCCAGCCGCTACCGACCTTGCGTAGCTTGGCGCGCTGCCAGCGCTTGCCGCCGTCGTAGGAGACCTCGACGGTCAACGACGCCGTCTTCGCCACCGGTGCGCCGGGTTGGCGCTGCACCGCGACCGGAATCACGAAGGACCGGCCCGCCGGAGCCGCGTTCCGCTCGTCCAGCCGCGGCGCGAACCGGATCGCGGAGGCGGGCAGCCGCACCGGGTCGTCGCCGCGTACGTGCCGGGACCGGAAGGTCCAGGTGGTGGCAACCTCCGTGCTCAGGTCGCTTACCGTACGTTTCGCCGACGTCTCCAGCCGGTATCTGGCGGGACCGGCGGGCACCTCGAACTGGCCCCAGCCGGGATCCTCGGACTCATTCACCAGTTTGCCGTTGCGGTACAGGGCGGTACGTCCGGCGTCCGTAAGCGAACTGCCCAGGTGTCCGGCCGCGTCGCTGTACAGCGGCACGGACAGCGTGATCAGGTCACCCTGCCGGGTCAGGCCGTCGTCCGGCCAGCGCGGCACCGGGAACGACTGTCCGTGGGGCGCACCGTTCCAGACCTCCCGGTAGGTCCGCCCGGCCCGGTACGTCGTCGGTTCCGAGAAGAGCACGGCCACCGGTTCGAGCCAGGGCACGTCGTCGCTGCGCGTGCCGAACCACAGCTCGGTACTCCAACGCACCGCCCCGGTGTTGTAGTACTCGACCCGCTGACCCGGTACCGCGGAAGGCAGCCCGACCGCCCAGCCGCCCAGGTCGGGCTCGAACAGGGCGAAGGACATCCGCTCGGCGAGCGTGCCGGGGTAGCCGTCCCGGAACGTCTGCTTGACGGTGGCCAGGTCACTGCTGCGGTAGTGCCGGGTCAACCCGGCAGGCATCCGGCCCGGCACCATCTCGGCGAGGGCGTAGAGATACGGGCTGCTGGCCGCCTCCAGGTCGGCGAACTGGCTGCTGAACACGGCGAAGAAGTGGTCTGCCGCAGTCCGGCCGCCGAGCTGCCCGGTGAACAGCCCACCGAAGTCGTCGGCGACCGCACCGAACCCGGCTATCCCTTCGTCGAACAGGAAGTACGCGTCGACAGCGACGAGCGCCGGCGTCGCCGACCGGTCCGGCACCGTCATCCGCACCGGCTTCGCCGTACGCGCGTCCACCACGGTCTCGGCGTCCGACTCCACCACCAGTTCCGGCTGGGTCATCAGCACCAGTTCCTCGCTGGCCTCGTCGAACAGGAAACTGGCCAGCCCGTACCGCCCCTTGGGCACCCGCACCTCGGCGGTGCCGTCCAGGTCGGACACGAAGATGTCGGTGAAGTCGTCCAGCCCGAGCAGGAAGGTCGCGTACTCGTCCGGCACGGCACCCTCACGGCTCAGGTGGCGCAGGGTCAGCGTGTAGCTCTCCACCTCCTTGTGCACGGCCACCGGCGTGATCGCCACCAGGTCACCGGCACGGGCGACCACCCGACCGGTGTAGTGGCCGTCCGGGCTGTCGACGCTGGTGTCGACGGTGACCGTGGCCGACGCGGTCCCGCCCGCCGGCACCTGGACCTGCTGCGTACCGAGCGTGAACACGCCGGCCGGCGCGGGTTCGCCGTCCGGGCCGGTGGCCTCGATGCTGAGGTCCAGGGTGAGCGGCGCGGTGCCGGTGTTGCGCCAGGTCACCTCGCGCTGGATCGGTTCGTCGTCGGCGTGCGGCCAGAGCGTCCGGCCGAACGAGACGCTCGCCGGCTCGCTGACCACCGACTGGTTGATGGCACGCGCCACGTCGACCCGGCCGGCACCCTGCTGGTACGCGGTCAGGTCCGGATGCGGCAGGGCCGAGGCCATCAGGGTGGCCTTCAGCCGCTCCGCCGTCGCGTCGGTGTGCTGCTGGGCGAGCAGCGCCGCCGCACCGGCCACGTGTGGTGCGGACATCGAGGTGCCGGAGAGCGAGACGTACTGCTCGCCGACCGGTTCACCGAGTTGCGTGCCCTCCCCCCGGGCGGCCACGATGTCCACTCCCGGGGCGGTGATCTCCGGCTTGAGGGCGTCGTCACCGACCCGCGGGCCCTGGCTGGAGAAGTCGGCGAGTTGGTCGTCCCGGTCGACCGCGCCGACGGCGAGCGCGGCGTCGGCGCTGGCCGGCGAGCCGACCGTGCCGGTCCGTCCGGCGTTGCCGGCGGAGATCACGAAGAGGGCACCGGTCTGCTCGGTGAGCGTGTTCACCGCCTCCTCAAGCGGATCGACCTCCGGAGTGTCCGCCCCGCCCAGGCTGAGGTTCACCACGTCGGCCTCGACCTCGGTGGCGGCCCACTGCATGCCGGCCAGGATGGCCGACTCGGTGCACCCGTACTCCTCGCAGACCTTGCCGGAGAGCACTGTCGCGTCGGGTGCCACACCCCGGTTGCGGCCGTCCGAGGCGGCGCCGCTGCCCGCGATGATCGAGGCGACGTGGGTGCCGTGCCCCACGATGTCGCCCGGGTTCGTCTCCTCGGTGAAGTTCCTCGACTCGGCGACCCGGCCGGTGAGGTCGGGATGCGCGGCATCGACGCCGGTGTCAAGCACCGCCACGCGTACCCCCTGACCGGTGAAGCCGGCCTGGTGGGCGGCGGGCGCCCCGATCTGCGGCACGCTGTGTTCCAGCGTCAGCTGCCGCCGGCCGTCGAGCCAGATCCGCTCGACACCCCCCGCCGCGTCGAACCGGGCGCCGCTGGCACCGGCGACCGTGGCCCAGACCTGGCCCACGCTTTGCTTGTCCGCGGTGGCCGCGACACCACTGATGGCGGTCAGGTCACGGGTGACGGTCACCCCGTCGGGTGTGCCGGCCCGCCGAGCGTTCGACCCGTAGGTCATGAGCAGCGGCAGGTCGTCGCGGTGCGCGTCGTCGTAGCCGGCGGCGATCAGCCCGGCCACGTCGAAGAGCCGGCGGTCGACCCGCCCGTCGCGGATCAACGGCAGGGCGTCCTGCGGCACCACCCAGAGGTGATCCCGCTGCCGCTGGGTGAGAAAGCGGATGCCGTCGCGGCCCTCGGCCGGACGTACGCTCGCCCCGCGCGCAGTGACCGTGACCTGGTCACCGGTGACCAGGGTGACGGTGGTGGCACCGCGGCCGGCGTCCGGCCTGTCGGTCAGGGACTGGGTCGGTAGGGCCGCTGTCGGCGCAGCCGGTGCGGCCGTGGCCGCCGCCGGTACGCCGAGCACCAGACCCAGCACGAGTCCGGTGGCGGTCAGTTTGCTCCTTCGTCGCAACTGAATCCTCCTCTGGAGCGTCTACATCGATGTAGGACACATCGACTCTCATCACACTTGCATACTGAGTATGCAAATGGGAGTCAAGAATTCGACGAAGTTGAGTCCTTGCCGCGACGGCGCCGGGCATGATCGGACGGATGACGTCCATGAAGGAACGCATGCTCGCCGGTGAGCCCTACCTGGCCGACGATCCGGAACTGATCGCCGACCACCTCCGTGCCCTGCGCCTGATGGAACGGATCAACAACAGTGGCGTCGACGATCAGGAGGCACGTCAGGCGGCGCTGCACGAGCTGCTCGGCGAGCTCGGCGAGGAGACCGGCATCCGGCCACCCTTCTACTGCGACTACGGCTACCACATCCGGATCGGGCCCCGCAGCTTCGTCAACTACCACGCGGTCTTCCTCGACGTCGCACCGATCACCATCGGCGCCGACGTCCAGATCGGCCCGAACGTGCAACTGCTCACCCCCACCCACCCGGTGGATCCGGAACCACGTCGGGCGAAGTGGGAGGCGGCCCGGCCTATCACCATCGGTGACAACGCCTGGCTCGGCGGCGGAGCGATAGTCCTCGCCGGAGTCACCGTCGGTGACAACACAGTGGTCGGGGCGGGTGCCGTGGTGACCCGTGATCTTCCCGCCAAAGTCGTCGCGGTCGGTAACCCGGCCCGCCCGGTACGCCAACTCAATTGACCCTCGATTAACCTTCTACCTGCGCAAACATCTCCCTGGCGAGTGGCGACCAGTGCACCGCATCGGGCACTGTAGGTGACAGATGCGTCACCGGGAGGCTCGCATGGGAGGCCGGATCCTCGAACTACGCGTACACGGAGTGTCCAACACACCGCCTGCCGAGACCCTGGGGCTGACAGCTGAACCCGGGGGTGAGTCACCTCAGCCACGGCTCGTCGCGGGCGGCCCGGTCACCGGTTTCTACCGCTCTGCGGCAGCCGCGCCGCTCGACCCGATCGTCGTCGAGGCGTACAGCTGGGGGCAGTTGACCTCCGGCGCGCGAACCGCCCGCGACGTGGAGCGGGCCCTGTGGACGCTGCTGCTGCCCTTCACCCTGGCCAACGTGGCGCTGCACGCCCGTCCGGGCATACCGGCGGACCCCACCACCGAACGGCTGGCCAGCCGCTCCGGAATGACAGCCTGGCTGATCAGGCTGTTCTGCCTGAGCCTGACCGGCACCCCCGTGCTGGCGATGACCGGCGTAGGAGTCGATCTCATCGGCTGGCAGTGCGTGGACGAGGGCTGCCTGAGCCGGATTCCGGGCCCGTGGGAGTTCCTCGCCGGTTCCTGGTGGCAGCAGGGCGGGCGGGCCCTGGCCGTCGGCCTGACCGTGCCACTCGCCATGATCGGAGTGCTCGGCCTGGTCACCTGGCGGACCTACCAGTACGAGGCGGTGATGCCCGCCGACCCCACCACGAACCCTGCGGGACGCCGTACCCCGCCGCCGGCAGACGTCGACGTGGCGGTCGGCCAGCCGGCGCAGGAGCCGCCGCCCGTGCCCGAGCCACCACCCGGCCCCCCGACCAATCCCCTCCAGGACCCCACGTTCTGGTGGGGGGAGGGACAGCTACGTCGGGCGGCTGTCCTGCACCTGTGCACCGGCACGGTGGTGGCGGCAGCGGTCCCGCTCGGCACGGTCACCGTGCTCGACCCGCCACACGGCGCACGGGCGGTGCTCACCTGGACGGCCGTGGCCGCCTTCATCGCCGTCCTGACGGTCACGCTGGTGGCCATCGGCCGACCCTTCCTGACCCGACGCGACGGTGCCACCCCGCTCGGCCGATGGAGCATCGCGGTCATCCTCCTCACCGGACTCGGCCTGGCCGGCACCTTCGCGGTGCTGCTGCTGCCCGACGGCACCGCAGGCAGCGCGCTTGCGGAACTGCGTCCGACCGCCGGCTGCGACCTTGATCCCACCCAGCCCGGATGCCGGACTGACCGGTCGCTGCCGGGCTTCGACCGGGTCATCGCGTGGCTGGGCACCGGCCAACTGCTACTGCTCATCGCGATCGGCGCGACCGCCCGCTCCGGACGGCGCGGCGGCGCCACAACGGCCGCCATCGCGCTGCTGATCGCCCTCGGCGCCGCCTGGTGCCACGGTTGGCTGCCTGCCGCACCACCGGCCCCAGTGAAGCTGTGGCAGTTCGCCCTGCCGTTGCTCACCCTCGCCACGGTCGGCCTGCTGCTGCCCCGGATCCGCCCCACCACGGTCAAACAACCCCTCGAACCGCACACCGACCTGGCCTGGCGCGGCCGGGCGCCTGCCGTCATCGCCGGCTTCGGCTGGCTGCTCAGCCTCGCGTACAGCGCCGGCGTGCTCTACTGGGTCGCCAACCGGCTCAACGGCGGGGACACCTCCGCCGGCCGGTCCGTGGTGGTCACGCCAGCACCTGTGGCCTGGGCCGGCCTGACCTTCGCCGCCGCACTGCTGATCCTCGCTCTGGTCGCCGTCCGCGCCGTGGTGCTGTTCCGCCGACTGCGCCGCCGGGAGTACGCCCGGCTGAGTGCCCGGGGCGGCCGACTGTCCGCACACGACCTGCGTCGCGCCCGGGACGTCAGCACCCACCAGGCGCTGCACCGACTGGTCGGCGAACACGCGCTGCGACTGATCGGCTGGTACGCCGGCGCGATGGCCGTCGTCGCCGTGCTGAGTTGCGTGGCCGTCCTCTCCGCGGCCCGGCCGCAGAACGTGACGACAGGCGGAACAACCGTGGTGATCAAGGCGGTGGGTGACGTCGGCGACGCGCTGCTCGGGTTGCTTCCGGTGGCGGTGGCCGCCGTCGGCCTGCTCGTCTACCGCAAGAACGCCATCCGCCGCTCCGTCGGCGTGGTCTGGGACGTGGGCACCTTCTGGCCGCGCGCCGCCCACCCACTCGCGCCACCGAGCTACGCCGAGCGGGCGGTGCCCGAACTGCTCACCCGCACGGCCGGGCTTATCGCACTGGCCGAGCACGACCCGCGCCGGGTGGACGGCATCATCCTGTCCGGGCACAGCCAGGGCACGGTGATCTGCACCGCGGTCATCCTGCAGATGCCGAACCGGTGGCGGCGCCGGATCTGGTTCTTCTCCTACGGCTGCCAGCTGACCCGCCTCTACGGCCGGATCTTTCCCGCCTACTTCGGCTCCGACCGGCTACCGGTGCTGGCCGAGGCGCTGACCCGCCCGGGTGGCGGCACCCGATGGACGAACTTCTGGCGGGACACCGACCCGCTCGGTTGGCCGGTCACCGCCGGGGAACGGGACATCGCGGTGACCGACCCGGAGGCACTGCATCCGAGCGACGGCGAAGTCGCCGACCCACCGATCCGCAGCCACAGCGGTTACCCGGAGGCCGCCGAGTTCCAACGGGAGAGATCCCGGGTGGCGTGGCTGCTGCGGCGGGCGGTCCCGTCACCCCGTCGGGGGCTCGGCTAGGCGTACCACCAGGTCGGCCCGGTCGGCGGTGTCGGCCACCAGCGCCGCGTTGACCTCGTCGCTGCCCAGCGCCCAGGCTCGGGCGTCCTGCTCCGACCGGCCGTAGGCCATGTGTCGGGCGACCAGCCGCTGCCGCCGCAGGTCGGCGTCGAGGTCCAGGAACCACGCCTCGTGCAGCAGGGCGCGTATCTCGTCCCAGGGCCAGTTCGGAATCAACAGGTAGTTGCCCTCGGTGACCACCAACCGGACCTCCGGTGGCACCTCGATCGCACCGGCGATCGGCTCCTCCAGATCCCGACGGAACTGCGGCGCCCAGACCGACGTCGGTTCCTTGCGCCGCAGCCGACGCAGCAGCGAGACGTAGCCGTTGGCGTCGAAGGTGTCGACCGAGCCCTTCCGCAACTCCCGGCCGAGCCGACGCAACTCGTCCTGTGCGAGGTGGAAGCCGTCCATCGGCACCAGCCGGGCCGCCGGGCCGACCGCCTCGACCACCTGTGCGGCCAGCGTGGACTTGCCGGCGCCAGGTGCCCCGGTGATGCCGAGCAGCTGTCTCGGGCCGGCATCGGCCAGCCCCCGGGCCCGCTCCAGCAGCGCCTCGACCGACAGCACCTGCGCGACGGTCATCAGGACAGGACCGGCCGGCTGATCGTGAACCGGGCCCGCACGGCCGCGTGCACGCCCTGCGGCTGCGGGTCGAGTTCCAGCTCCGGGGTGCCACCGGCCTCGACGCCACCGGCGTCGAACGCCATCCGAGCCATCATCGGTTGGGCGGTGCCGCCCTCGTCGGACAACTCGACCAGGTCGGTGACCTGGGCGCCGAGCGCCTCGGCGTACTCGCGGGCCCGCTGCAACGCGTCACTGATCGCGGTGTGCCGGGCCTGCCGGTAGGCCGGGCTGTCGGGACGCAACGCCCACCACGGGCCCGCCACCTCGACCTGATCCTGGTCGGCCAAGCGCAACATCAACTCGCCGAGGGCGGTGAAGTCGCTGACCGTCACCGTGGTGACCACCGAACCGTGCCAGGCCACGACCCGTTCCCCGGAGCGGCGGGTCTCGGGGCGCACCCGCAGCTCGCCGGTCTCGCGCCGGTCGATCGTCGGGCCGTACGAGTCGAGCAGGACCCGGATCGCCGCGGCCCGCTCGGCCAGCCGGGTCAACGTCGGCTCCCGCTCCCGGTCCCGGGCCAGCGCGGTCACCGTGAACCGGGCGAGTTCCGGCGTGACCTCGCGGTACGCCTCGCCGCGTACGGTCACGACTGGTCCGTCCACCATGCCCTCACCCTACTGGCGGGCCCGTCGCCGCGCCCACCGATGAGCCGCTCAGGTCTGCGGGAGGTGGGCGACATAGGAGACGGTGCCGGCCACGTCCCGACACCCGCTCAGGTGGCCACCGGCCGCTCCGATGCCGTGCAGCCAGGCCACCTCGGCCGGTTCCGCACCCGGCGGAAACGACCTGACCTGCTCGTCGTACGGGCGGCCGGCCAGCTCGGCGCGGGCGGCACCGGCCTCGGCGTAGCGGGCGGTGAGGGCGTCGGCGTCGTCGGAACGCAACGCGCCGGCCAGTTCGTCGAGGAAGGCGGTGACCTGGTCCAGCGCGGCCAGCACCTGGTCGCGGTTGCCGCGCAGCATGTTCCCGGTACGTTGCGCCGGGGTGCCGGCGACCCGGGTGCCGTCCCGAAAGCTTCCGGCCGCCAGCGCCAGGACCGCCTCGCGCAACGGCGATCGGTGCGCCGCACCGGCAAGCGCCCCGGCGAGCAGGTGCGGCACGTGCGAGGCGAGCGCCACCACGGCGTCGTGCCGGTCCGCCGCCATCGGCACCACCCGGGCGGCGAAGACGTCGGTGACCAGGGTGGCGAGGCGGCGGAACGCGGCCAGCCCGTCGGGTGCGGGGCAGAGCACCCACGCAGCGCCGGTGAACAACTCCGGCAGCGCCGCCGCGAGCCCCGCCCGGTCGGTACCCGCCATCGGGTGTCCCGGCACGAACCGGCTGGTCAGTCCCTGTTCCGCGGCGAACCCCGCCAGCTCGGCCTTGGTGCTGCCCACGTCGGTGAGCAGGCAGTGCTCGGCGGTGGCGGCGGCCACCTCGACCAGGGTCGCGGGCAGCGTAGGCAGCGGCCCGCCGAGGAACACCACGTCCCGGTCGGCCACCGCGTCGGCCAGCCGGTCCGCCGTCGGTACGCCGGCCAGTCGGGCCTGCCGGCGGGTCCGCTCGTCCGGATCCCAGCCGGTCACGTCCACTCCGGCGGCGTGCAGCCGGAGCAGCACCGAACCACCGATCAGGCCGGTGCCGACCACCGCTGCCCGCAGCCGTGCGTCAGCCCTGAGCACCATCCGCGTACCTCGGCGTTCCCGTTGCGTCACGGAGCCGGCCGGCCCCGCGGCGGCGTGCCTGCCGGATCCCGCCGCACTGCCCCGAAGGGCCGGCGGCACGCCCTGCGTCCGCGCCCGAGGATATCGCCGGCCGGCACGACGCCCGGCAGCCGGCTGCACCGTCCAACCGGTACGCGTCGCCCGGCGCTCCGACTCCCCGTGCGCGCCCTTCCTCCTGGGATGCGGCCGGCAAGATCGAAGAGCCGGCCGAACCGGACCGGATGGGGGTTGTCCGACAAACCTCCACGTCGTACGGTCCGCTCCGCCGCCCGCAGCCGCGCGGGCACGGAACGGGGAGGAACGGCCATGGCCGCGACGTACCGGGCACTCGCCTCGGTGGTCATGTTGATCGGGTTCTACGTTGTCGCGCTGCTCCAGCTGGCGGCCGTCGCCGCCCTCGGCGTCTGGTTGTACGGCCACACGAACGGACTGGTCACCGGAAAGCTGCTGCTGCCGCTGATCGTCGCGCTGGGTGCGGTGGCGGTCGGGCTCTGGCGGGCGATCCGGACGAAGAACGAGCCGGCGCCGGGCCTGGTGCTCGACGAGCGGGAGGCACCCCAGCTGTGGGCCACCGTCCGGGAACTGGCCGACGCGGTTGGCACCCGGGCGCCGGACGAGATCCGGCTGGTGCCGGAGGTGAACGCGGCGGTCGGCGAGCAGAGCCGGCTGCTCGGGCTGATCGGCGGGCGGCGCACCCTCTACGTGGGTCTGCCGCTGCTTCAGGCGATGCGGGTCGACCAGCTCCGCTCGGTGCTGGCCCACGAGTTGGGTCACTACTCCGGCAAGCACACCCGACTCGGTGGCGTCGCCTACCGGGGACGGCTGGCGATCGAGGGCACCATCGAGCGGATCAAACCGCGCAACCCCATCGGCCTGGTCTTCAAGGGGTACGCGAAGCTGTACCTGATGGTCGACAACGCCGCGTCACGGCGGCAGGAGCTGGAGGCCGACCGGGCCTCCGTCCAACTCGCCGGCCACGAGGCGGCCACGTCCGCGCTCCGCAGCCTGCCGGCGCTCGACGCGGCCTGGAACTTCTTCACCGGCCGGTACGTGGAGTCGGGCTGGCAGGCCGGCCTCGCTCCGGACGATCTGTTCGGCGGCTTCGGACAACTGCTCCAGGCCCGCCGGGACGAGATCGCCAAGCTCCAGCAGGACGTGCCGGACCGCGAGCCGTCCCGGTGGGACACCCACCCCCCGATCGGTGTCCGGATCGAGGCGATGGCACAACTGCCGGCCGGAACGGCAGGCACCGACGACCGTCCCGCACACGTGCTGCTCGCCGACGTCCTGGACGCCGGCCGCCGGTTGCAGAGCCTCGTCATCGACATCGGCAACCGTCAGGTGCTGCCCTGGCCGGAATTCACCCACGCGGCGATCGCCGCCGGTGGGCAGCGCCAGGCGGACGGCATCTACCGGGCGGCCGGCCGATTCACCGGCGACCCCGAACCGGGTCTGGCAACCGTCCTCGACCTGGTCCGGACGGGTCGCCTGGGCGAGTTCGCCGAGCAGTTCTTCAGCGATGCCGACCGCCAGGAGGCGGCGGCCCGGTTCGCCGGGCCGATGGAGATGTTGCTGGTCAACGCCGCTATCCGCGCCCAGCGGGCCCGCTGGCAGCTGTCCTGGAGCGGTCCGGCCCAGTTCGTCGGCGTCGGCGGTGAGCCGTTGGACCTCGCCGAGATCGCCAAGCTGGCGGTCTCGGCGGAGACCCTCGATGAGGCCCTGGCCCGGCTCGCCGAGCTTGGCGTCGACCCCTCCACCGCGACCGTGGTGCAGAGCCGGGCCACCGCCGACAACGCCGGCGTCATCGGCGCCATCGGCAACGTGAAGGTCGACGGCGTGCAGCACGACCTGCTGATCCTCGACCGCGGTCTGATCCTGGTCGGCGGCCCGGGCAAGGCCGGCGACGGCGAGAAGCGGCTCAAGAACCTGCTCGAATCGACGCCGGTGGCGACGTTGGCCGCCCGACACCAGTTCCTCCCGTACGAGGAGATGGTGTCGGTGCAGGTGACCAGGCAGATCCCGCTGAAGGCCGAGGTGAGGCTGCACGGCGGCCGGACGGTGGCGCTACAGGAGTTGTACGGCAGCGTGCTGCTGGAGCGGCACAGCCGGGACAACCTGCTCCGGGTGTTCGAGCGGATCAACGAGGACTGAGCCGCCGTGGAGGCCGCTCCCCGGGCGAATCGGGAGCGGCCTCCACGGCGGTCGGAATCCCGGGCCGGGACGCCACCGCCTTCGGACGTGGTCAGGCCAGGCGGGCGGCGACCGCCGCGATCCGCTCGTCGGACTCGGTAAGCGCCGCCCGGACGTACTGCCGCCCGCCGGGACCGTAGAAGACACCGGCGGCGACCAGGATGCCCCGCCGGGCCAGCCAGTCGACGGTGGCCCAGCAGTCCTCGCCGCGGGTCAGCCACAGGTAGAGCCCCGCCTCGGAGTGCTCCACGGTGAAACCGGCGTCCATGAACGCCGCCCGCAGCGTCTCGCGCCGCGCACCGTACCGCTCCCGCTGCTCGTCGGCGTGCCGCTCGTCGCGCAGGGCCGCCACCATGGCCGCCTGCACCGGCGCCGGCACGATCATGCCCGCGTGCTTGCGGATCTTGAGCAGCTCGGCCACCAGGGCCGGATCGCCGGCCACGAAACCGGCCCGGTAGCCGGCCAGGTTGGAACGCTTGGACAGCGAGTGAACCGCCAGCACGGAGTCGTACGAGCCGCCACACACCTCGGGCGACAGCACCGACACCGGCTCGGCGTCCCAGCCCAACGGCAGGTAGCACTCGTCGCTGGCCACCACCGCACCGCGCTCACGGGCCCAGTCCACCACCTTGCGCAGGTGCGCGGCCGGCAGCACCCGGCCCGTCGGGTTGCCCGGCGAGTTCACCCAGACCAGGCGTACCCGGGACGTCGGACCGACGGCGGTCAGCGAGTCGGCGCGCACCGTGGTGGCGCCGGCCAGCCGTGCGCCGTCCTCGTAGGTCGGGTAGGCGATCGACGGGACCACCACGACGTCGCCGGGCCCCACCCCGAGCAGGGTGGGCAGCCAGGCCACCAGTTCCTTCGAGCCGATCGTCGGCAGCACCCCGAACCCGTCCGGGCCGGCGCCACATTCCCGCGACACCCAGCCCGTGATCGCGTCCCGCAGCGCCGGGGCACCGGCGGTCAGCGGGTAGCCGGGCGCGTCCGCGGCGTCCGCCAGGGCCTGCCGGATCACCTGGGGCACCGGATCGACCGGCGTACCCATGGAGAGGTTGATCAGGCCGTCCGGATGCGCCGCGGCCAGCGTGGCCGCGGCGTCCAGGGTGTCCCAGGTGAACTCGGGCAGTCGCGACGAGACCGGGGCGGGCCGGTTCAGTGGCCCTCGCCGCGGGGCGGCTGAGCGGCGACGAAGGTGGCGTCCTTCTCCACCTTGCCGATCTTCGAGGCCCCGCCGGGCGAGCCGAGCTCCTCGAAGAACTCGTAGTTGGCGCCGGTGTAGTCCTTCCACTGCTCCGGGACGTCGTCCTCGTAGAAGATCGCCTCCACCGGGCAGACAGGCTCACAGGCACCACAGTCGACGCACTCGTCGGGGTGGATGTAGAGCATCCGATTGCCCTCGTAAATGCAGTCGACCGGGCACTCCTCGATGCACGCCTTGTCGAGCACATCCACGCACGGCTCGGCGATGATGTAGGTCACCGGTCTTCTCCTCCGCAAGACATGCCGCGATCACCCGCGACGGTAAGAGCCTAGTATCTCGCCGGGGAGGAGGTCGATCGTGCTCCGAGAGCAAGACTTGGGACACCGAATCGTGGTGCGGCGTCGCGTCGGCGTACGCGGTGGTCGGCCGGTCTACTCCGATGCCCTCGGTGAGCTGGTCGAGCTGACCGAGACGCATCTCACGCTCACCACCCGACAGGGGCGGCTGCGCGTGCCGATCGCCGAGGTGCACCGGGCCAAGCGGGTCCCGGCGGCCCGGCGGCCGACCGCCGCCGCCATGGTCGAGCTGGAACTCGCCGCCGACGAGGCGTGGCCGGCCCCCGTGCGGGCCCGGCTCGGTGAGTGGCTGCTGCGGGACGCCGACGGCTGGACCGGCCGGGCCAACTCGGCGCTTCCGGTGGGTGATCCGGACCGTCCGCTGCCGGCCGCTGTCGACGCGGTCGAACGCTGGTACGCCGGCCACGGACGGCCGGCCATGGTCAACACGCCGCTGCCGCTGGCCGCGCCGGTCGGCAGCGAACTCGACCGGAGAGGCTGGGGTAGTCGCCCACCGGTGCTGGTGCAGACTGTCCCGCTCGCCACCCTCAGCGCGTCGGCACCGCCCGACGCGGTCGCGAGCGCCGCCGGCATCCCCGGCGACCCGACCGGCAGGGATGGCTCGGCCGGCCCGGTGGTCGAGCTGGCCGCAGCACCGTCAGCGGACTGGCTGGCCGTGGCCGCCGGTCGCAAGGGCGGGCTGCCGGACGCCGCGCGACACGTCCTCACCGCCGTGGACCAGATCCGCTTCGCCCACGCGTACGTCGACGGCGCACTCGTCGGGATCGGCCGGGGCACGGTGACCGGCCAGGGGCGCTGGCTCGGGTTGTGCCTGATCGAGGTGCTGCCCGCCGCACGCCGGCAGGGACTGGCCGTCCGGCTGATCCGGGCACTCGCCGACTGGGCCGCCGACGCCGGTGCGACCGACGCGTTCCTCCAGGTCGAGCAGAGCAACACCGGTGCCGTCGCGCTCTACCGCAAGCTGGGCTTCACCACCCACCACACCTATCTGACCCGCGTCGCGCCGCACTGACCCCGTCGGTCAGCGGCGGACCACGCGGCGGGGCTTGGCCGCGGTGGTCTCGGCGTACCGTTGCAGGCTGCGCGAACGGTAGTCGCGACCGAGCGTGACCAGCAGCAGGTAGCCCAGCATCGTCCCGACGGTGGTCGCCACCAGGTAGAGGCCGATCTGCGCGAAGAACGTCCCGCCGCCACCGGCGAACGGGTTGTCACCGACCAGCAGCGGCCCGATCAGCACGGTCAACCCGACCGCGATTCCGATCGCGGCGGCCACCTCGCCGGCCCAGCGGGCCAACGGACGCCGCTCACCCCAGACGAAGGCGACACCGGCCAGCATCAGGCCGATCACCACGAACATCCCGAGCGACACCCGGTCGGCGACACTGTCGTTGCCGTCGAAGCCGAACCGGATGACCAGCCGGGCGACCACGTTGACCGCGAACAGTGCGATCGCGAGCACACCGACCGCACGCCACCGCTGTCCCATCACATGCCTCCCGCCGTACGGCCCGCCCGGATGGCGGGTCTCCTGGCAGGAATATCTACCACCCGGCGCTGAGCGACGTCAGTACCGTCCGGAGGCCGGCGCCGGTGCGAGATTACCGACCGGAGGCCGGGGCCGGCGCGAGGATCGACCGGAACGCCATCACCGTGAAGGTCATCGCACCGCCCACCACCAGGGTGAGGCCGACCCAGTTGCCGACGAGCAGTACATCGCCCTCGCTGGTCCGGTCGGCGGCGATCACCATGATGGCCACCCAGGGCAGCGCCGGCAGCGCCACCGCCCAGCGGCGGCCGACGGACTCGACGGCCAACCAGCTCAACGCGATGTTCGCCGCCACGGCCACGAGCACCGTGACGCCGATCAGGTATCCGCCGATCCGCAGCGGGGCGAGCAGCAGTTCCAGCACCGCGCTCAGCATCGCCGCCAGGACGGCGAACATGCCGCCGGCCACCCGCAGGCCGAGGTCCATCGGACGGCGCCACCTCCGGCTCGGCCGGGGCGGCTGCTGCTCCTGCGGGGCGACCGACATCGCGGCGGGCAGGGTCACCGGTGACCGGCCGGGGTGACCGGTCTACTGCCGGAGGCGCCGACGACGTCCGGGCCGCCGGCCGCGTCCGACGCTGCGGCGGCCACCCCGGCGAACAGGTCCGACTCCCAGCCGTACGGGCCGCTGCCCGGCCCCTTCTCCCCCAGCGCCAGGGTGAAGTACTCCACCCCCATGAACTCGGCACCGAAATTGCCGGCGATCGAGTACAGCCAGGAGGTGGCCGGGATCTGGGTGGCATGAGCGCGCATCGCCGCCTCCTTCGCGGCATGCTGCTCGGTGGCGTCGATGCGGGCCGCGATCTCCTCGTCGGGCGTGCAGAACGGCAGCTCGGTGGCGTCGGCGATGCCGGCGAAGGGGTTGTCCGACGCCTCCGCGAAGTGCGTCAGGCCGGCCTCCAGCACGCTTTGCGGCATCGCCGTCCAGTAGACCTTCGCCGGTGCGAGCCCTTCGGCGGCGGCCAGCTCGACGGCCCGCATCGTCACCCGGTGTGCCTGGATGTGGTCGGGGTGGCCGTAGAAGCCGTTGTCGTCGTACGTGATGACCACCTGCGGGCGTACCTCCCGGATGATCTCCAGCAGATACCCTGCGGCCTCGTCGAGGTCGGCGCCCCAGAAGGCCCGGGGATGCTCGTTGGTCGACAGGCCCATCATCCCGGAGTCCCGGTAGCGGCCGGCCCCGCCGAGGAACCGGTGGTCGGTGACGCCCAGTTCGGCGCAGGCGGTGGCCAGCTCGGCGATCCGGTACCCGCCGAGCTGATCGGCCTCGGCTGCGGCGAGCCCGGCCAGCTCCGGTACGTGGATCTCACCCTCCTCGCCCAGGGTGCAGGTCACCAGGGTGACGTGGGCACCCGTGGCCGCGTAGTGGGCCATCGTCGAGCCGGTGCCGATGGACTCGTCGTCGGGATGCGCGTGGACCAGCAGCAGGCGGCGGTCAGTCAGCGTCGTCACGACGGTCACTCTAACCGGCGGTTCTCGCCTGCCGGCCCAGACGCGTCCGCGCAGGTCGCTCACATCGGGCCCGGTACCGGCCTACGATCTGGCCTGTGGACTTTCCCGAGCTGGCCGCCCGCACCCGCAGGTTCAGCCACGGGGCGCCGCGTGCCGTCTCCGTGGCCGACGACGGTGCCCGGGTGGTCTTCCTACGCTCGGCCGGACCGGAGGACCCGGCCGACGCGCTCTGGCTGCTGGACGTGGCGACCGGCACGGAACGCCTGATCGCCGATCCGGGCACCCTGCTCGGCACCGACGCCGACCCCGACAGGCTGAGCCCGGGGGAACGCGCCCGGCGGGAGCGCCTGCGGTTGACCGCCTCCGGCATCGGCTCGTACGCCCTCGACGCCGCCGGACGGGTCGCGGTGTTCGCGCTGGCCGGGCGGCTGTTCCGGGCAGACCTGGTGCATGGCGACGTGATCGAGGTGCCCGCCGTCGGGCCGGTGCTCGACCCACGGCCGGACCCGAGCGGGCAGCGGCTGGCCTACGTGACCGACGCCGCCGAAGGGGTACGTCGGGGCGAGCTACGGGTGATCGACACCGACGGCGCCGACACCATGCTGGCCGGCGAGGACTCCGGCGTGCTCTGGGGACTGGCCGAGCACATCGCGGCGGAGGAGTTCGACAGGCACCGCGGCTACTGGTGGGCACCCGACGGCCGGTCGGTGCTCGCGGCCCGGGTCGACGAGTCCCGGCTGCCCCGCTGGCACCTGCACGATCCGGCACAGCCGGCCAGCCCGCCGACCAGCGTCGCGTACCCGGTGGCGGGTGGTTCCAACGCCGAGGTCAGCCTGCACCTGCTCGACCTCGACGGCGGCTGGGTCGACGTGCACTGGGACCGGGAGACGTACCCGTACCTGACCGCGGTGCACTGGGGTGAGGGCGCCCCGCTGATCACCGTGCTGCGTCGCGCCCAGCAGCACGGGCTGGTGCTCGCGGTCGATCCACGTACCGGGGAGACCCAGGTGCACGCCGAACTGGCCGACCCCCGCTGGGTCGAGCCGATCCCGGGCACCCCCGTGCACCTGCCCGACGGGCGGGTGCTGGTCGGCGGCGAGCTGGCCCACGACGGGTACGACGCACGCTGCCTGTTCGCCGACGGCACGTTGCTCACTCCACCCTCGCTGTACGTGCGCCGGGTGGTCGGCCGGCTCGCCGCCAGCAGTGGTCCGGCGGACCTGCTGGTCGAGGCGAGCGACGGCGAGCCGAGCGAACAGCACCTGTTCCGGGTCCGGACCAGCATCGGCGGCGGCGTGGACGCCCGCCGGCTGACCAGCGACGCCGGCTGGCACGTCGGCGCGGTCGGTGGCGGTGTGCTGGTCATCGGCAGCGCCTCGCTGGATCACCCGGGCGTCCGGTGGACGGTGCACCAGGGCGATCGCGAGGTGGGCACGCTGCGGTCGCTGGCCGCCACGCCCAGCTACTCCCCGCTGCCGCTGCTGGAACGGGTGACCGACCGTCGGCTTCCCTCGGCGGTGCTCTACCCGGACAACCACGTCACCGGCCGTCGGCTGCCGGTACTGCTGGACGTCTACGGCGGCCCGGGTCACCAGGAGGTGGTGGCCGCGCGCTCGGCCTGGCTGGAGCGGCAGTGGTGGGCCGACGCCGGCTTCGCGGTGGTGGTCACCGACAACCGGGGTACGCCGGGCATCGCCCCGTCCTACGAGAAGGCCATCCACCGCCGGGTGGCCGACGTGATCCTGCTCGACCAGGTGGAGGCGCTCACCGCGCTCGCCGACAAGCATCCCGACCTGGACCTGGACCGGGTCGCGGTGCGCGGCTGGTCGTTCGGTGGCTGGCTGGCCGGCCTGGCGGTGCTGCGGCATCCGGAGCTGTTCCGGTGCGGCATCGCCGGTGCGCCGGTCACCGACTGGGCCCTGTACGACACCGCGTACACCGAGCGGTACCTGGGTCTGCCCGCCGACGGCGAGGACGTCTACGCGCACCACTCGCTCGTGGAACTGGCCGCCGAGCCGGTCACCGACCCGGCGCACGCCCGACCGCTGCTGCTGGTGCACGGCATGGTCGACGACAACGTGGTGGCGGCGCACACGCTGCGGTTGTCGGCGGCGTTGCTGGCCACCGGCCGGCCGCACTCGGTGCTGCCGTTGACCAGCGGCACCCACATGGCCGCCGGTGGCCTCGCCGAACGCCTCCTCCGCCTGGAACTCGACTTCCTCCGCACCAACCTCGGGATGTGAGTCGGGGCTACGGTTCGACGTGGGCGTCGACAAGCGACGGGTAGCCGAAGACGCTGGAGACGAAGGCCCCGCCGGCCTTGGAGCCGTGTACCAGGTAGGCCACGTCGACGTAGAGCGGGACCACCGGGGCGTGCTCCCTCATGATCCGCTCATCGAGTCGCGCCCAGTGTGGGCCCTGTTCGCTCGGTGGCAGCGCGAGGATCCGGTCGAACTCGGCGTTGATCGTGGCATCGTTGAAGTACGACTCGTTGCTGTTGCCGGTGGCTCGGATGGCGCGACCGTCATAGAGGACCGGCAGGATCGACGCGCCGCTGGGCCAGTCGCCGGCCCACGAGCTGAGATAGAGATCCCACGGGTTGCCTCTCTTCTTGATCTCGTCGAACTTCGCGTCGTCCGGGATGTTCCGGATCGTGATGACGAATCCGGCGCGCTCCAGGTTGCCCTTGAGCTGCGTCGCCACCTGCTGCTCGACGGAACTGTCGGCGGCGCCGAGGACCAGTTCGGGACGCTGCCCGCCGAGCAGTTCCCGGGCCCTGTCCGGGTCGCCGTTCGGCCCTGCCGGATACGCGTCGTACGCCCGGTGCCCGATGGTGGCCGGTGGCATCAGGGTGGTCATCGGCACCGCGACGTGCGGCCCGCCGAGCACCTTCACCAGACCCTCCCGGTCGATGGCGTGGTTCAGCGCCTGGCGCACCCGCAGATCGGTGACCCGCTCGTTGTTGATGACCAGGTGGTTGGCGCTCGGCGTCGGCGACAGCAGCGTCCGGGACCGCAGCGCCGCGTCACCCGCGACCCGGGCGACCAGCGAGGCGGGCACGTAGTCCCAGGACAGGGCGCTCCGGTCGGTGCCGTTGTCGGCGATGATCCGGTTGGCAGCGGCGTCCGGGGTCGCGCCGAAACTCCACACGAAGCGGTCCGGGTACTGGTGGCGTACCGGATCCGTGCCGGCGTCCCAGTGTTCGTTGCGCTCCATCACGATCTCGATGCCCGGCCGGTAGCGGGTGACCTTGTACGGCCCCGACGAGAAGGGCGCATTGCCGAGGTTGACCCCGGTGTCCCGGTCGGGTGGCAGGGGCGCGGTCGACGGCAGTGACGCCGCGAACGGCAGGTCGCAGCGGGGCCTGGCGAACTCGAAGCGCAACGTCCGGGCGTCCGGCGTGGTCAGGCCCGGCGGCAGCGAGCCGCGGTTGGCGGTGAAGTCCCAGGCGGTGTCGTACTGCGGCGTGTCGGCCAGCCACTCCTGCAGGTAGGTGGGGCCGCCGGTCAGGTCCGGGTCGAAGGACCGGGCGATCCCGTACGCGATCTCCCTGGCCGTGACCGGTCGGCCGTCCTCGAAGCGCACCCCGTCCTTGACGGTGAACTCCCAGATCCGGCAGTCGTCGTTGACGTCGCGGCCGGGTGTCTCGGCGAGATCACCGACCAGCGTCAGGTTGCCCGCACCGTCGTCCTTCCAGGTGGTGAGGCTGCGCGCGACCAGCGGTACGGCCATCAGGCCGGCGAACGAGTACGTCCGTTGCGGATCCAGGTGGGAGATCGGCGTTTCGCGGAGGACGGTGAAGGTGCCACCACGCCGCGCGCCCGCCAACTCCGGCGCCGGGCCGGTCGAGTCCTTCGGGTCGGTGGCGATGACCCCGGTGGGTTGCCGGCCGGAGTCCACCGACGGGCTCCCGCCGGTGTTCGCCGGGCAGGCGCTCAAGGCCGCCACCAGCGCAAACGCGCCACTCACCGCAACCGCCACCCGTGGTCGCATCTGTTGCCTCCTCAGTCGTCGATGAGTCCGTGCCGTCCCGACCCGGCTCAGCTCAACCGGACCCGTGGGTCGATGACCGCGTAGAGCAGGTCCACCAGCAGGTTCGCCAGCACCACGAAGACCGCCGCGACCAGCACGGTGGCCATGATGGTCGGCAGGTCGCCGGCGCGTACGGCATCGACGGCGGTACGGCCGAGTCCCTGGATACCGAAGGTCGTCTCGGTGATCACCGTGCCGCCGAGCGCCGCGCCGACGTCGAGACCGGCGACGGTCACCACCGGAGCGATCGCTGCGCGCAGCGCGTGCCGGCCGTACACCGCCGGGCCGGACAGACCCTTCGCCCGGGCGGTACGCACGAAGTCCTCGTTCAACGTCTCCAGCAGTTGGGCCCGGAACAGTCGGGCGTAACCGGCGGAGAAGAGCAGCGCCAACGACAGCCAGGCGAGTACCAGGCCCCCGGCCCAGCGAACCGGGTCGTCGAAGATCGACGTGTAGCTCGGCACCGGCAGCCAACCCAGCGTGTACACGAAGACCAGCAGCAGCACCGCGCCGACGAAGTAGATCTGTAGGGAGGCACCGGCGAGCGTGAAGCCGATCGCGGCCCGGTCGATCCAGGTGCCACGGCGCAACGCCGACACCAGGCCCAGGCCCACCCCGAGCAGCAGCCACAGGACGGCCGCCGGGACGACGATGCTCAGCGTCACCGGCACCACCCGGACGAGGGTGTCGGTGACCGCCTCGTTGTTCACGTATGACCAGCCCAGGCAGGGCGCGTCACAGCGTCCGCCCTGGGCGCCGCCCAGATCCCGACCGGTGACGATGCCCAACATGTAGCCCGCGTACTGGTCGACGAGCGGATCGCTCAGCCCCAACTCCTGGCGTACCCGTTCCTGCCGCTCGGGGTTGCAGTTCTTCGGGCACATGCCGCTGACCGGGTCGCGGGGCAGGGCGAAGAACATCAGGAAGGTCAGTACGCTCACCGCGAAGAGGGTGAGCACGGCCGACAGGATCCGCTTGACCAGGAAGCGCGCCATCAGGGACGGCCCCGATCCGAGTCCGCAGGGCTCCGCCACGCTGTGCTTCTCGCGTTCATCCGGTCACCTCATCGGGGCGACTTCGGGTCCAGCGCGTCGCGCAGCGCGTCCCCGACCAGGTTGACGGCGAACACCAGCGCGAAGACCAGGACGCCGGGGAAGAAGACGAACGCCGGGTCGGTCTGAAGGTAGCCCAGGCTCTGGTAGATCATCCGGCCGAAGCTCGGTGTCTCCTCGGTCAGCCCGACACCGATGAACGACAGCGCCGCCTCACCGGTGATGAACTGCGGCACGGCGAGCGAGAACGACACCAGAATCGGCGCCCAGAGGTTCGGCAGCAACTGCCGGAACAGCATGTGCCCCGGACCTGCCCCGCTGGCCCGGGCCGCCGCCACGAACTCCCGCTCCCGCAGCGCGACCACCTGGCCCCGGACCAACCGGGCGGTGCCGGTCCACCCGAACACCGCGAAGATCACGATGAGTACGCCGACCCCGAAGGCCGGTGGCACCGCGTCCCGCTGTCCGTGCAGGCGCAGCGTCAGCGTGGGCGTCAACGCCAGGGCGACAATCAGGAACGGCAGCGCCAGGGTCAGATCCGTGATCCAGGTGACCACCGCGTCGAGCCAGCCGCCGAAATAGCCGGCCAGCGTGCCGAGCACGACACCGATCACCGCGGTGAGCACCGCCGCCGTGACCGCGACCAGAAGTGACGTCCGCAGGCCGTACACCAGCCGGATGAACACGTCCCGGCCCAGCCCCGGCTCCAGCCCGAAGAAGTGCTCCCCGGAGACACCACCGGCGTGGCCCAGTGGCAGGCCGAATCCGTCCAGCTTGCCCTGGAACTGGTCCTGCGGACCGATCCCGTACGCCAGCTCGATCAGCGGCGCGGCCAGCGCCACCAGCACGAACAGCATCAGCGTCGCCCCGCTGACCAACGCGGTACGGTCACCACGCAGCCGCAGCCAGACCAGTTGCCCGGGCGACGCCCCGACGGCCCGGCGGCCACGGGACCCGCCGGCCGCGCCGCCCGGCCCGATCGGGACCCGCACCGCGCCGTCCCCAGGTGAAAGGCTCATGCCGAGGCTCGCACCCGCTCCGGACGCAGCGGACCCGAGTCGGGGAAGTGGCAGGCGGTGGCCTGTCCGCCGCCGTCGCGCCGGGTCAGGGCCGGCTCCTCGACGGCGCACCGGTCGCGCGCCTTCGGGCAGCGGGTACGGAACCGGCAGCCCGAGGGCGGGTCGATCGGGCTGGCCGCGTCCGCGGCGAGCCGGAGCCAGCCGGCCGGGTCGAGCCGGCCGACCTGCGGCACCGCCGACAGCAGCGCCCGGGTGTACGGATGCTGCGGCCGCTCGTAGATGTCGTCCCGGTCCCCGATCTCGACGATCCGACCGAGGTACATGACCGCGACCTGCTGGCAGAGGTGCCGTACCACGGCAAGGTCGTGGGAGATCAGGACGAGGGCCAGCCCCAGGTCGCGGTGCAGTCGTCGGAGCAGGTTGACCACCTGGGCCTGGACCGAGACGTCCAGCGCCGAGACCGGTTCGTCGGCCACCACCAGCCGAGGTCCGGTCGCCAACGCCCTGGCGATGCCGACCCGCTGGCACTGGCCGCCGGAGAACTCGTGCGGATAGCGGTTGGCGTCCTCGGGATTCAGGCCGACCAGCTCCATCAGCTCCCGGACGCGCGCCTTGGTTCCGCCCGGCGGACTGATCCGGTTGACCCGCAACGGCATGGCGATGATCTGGCCGACCGGGTGCCGGGGGTTCAGCGAGGCGTACGGGTCCTGGAAGATGATCTGGAGTTGGGCGCGGAGCGGGCGCAGCTGCCGCCGCCCGGCCCGGGTGAGGTCGCGGCCGGCGAACTCGATGCTGCCGCCGGTCGGCTCCAGCAGCCGCACCAGCAACCGGGCCGTGGTGCTCTTGCCGCAGCCGGACTCGCCCACCAGAGCGAGCGTTCCGCCCGCCTGCACCTCGAAGTCCAGCCCGTCCACGGCCCGTACCGGGCCGCACCGACCACTGCCGCTCCGCACCGGAAAGTGCTTGGTCAGGCCACGGACGCGCAGCAGCGGACCGGATTGGTCGACCATCCCGACGGTCACCGCGCCACCCCCACCCGGGTGGTCTCCTCGGCCTGGCGTCGGATGCGTTCCCGAGTCGGGAGATGGCACGCCAGCCGGTGCCCGCCCGTCCCGACGGCACGCAGCTGGGGTGGCTCGGTGCGGCACCGGTGACCGACGGGTTCGGTGTGCCGGCAACGCGGGTGGAAAACGCAACCGTCCGGCAGGTCGAGCAGGTTCGGCGGCAGCCCCGGTATCGGCCTGAGGTCGGCCTCGGGGTCACCCCGCAACGACGGCACGCTGGCGAGCAGACCCCAGGTGTACGGATGCTGTGGCGTCCGCAGCACCTGCCCGGCGTGGCCCCGCTCCATCACCCGGCCGGCGTACATCACCAGCACGTCGTCGGCGACCTGACCGACCACGCCGAGGTCGTGCGTGATCAGGACGATCGCGGTGCCGTACTCGGCCTGCACGTCGGTAAGCAGCTCCAGGATCTGCGCCTGCACGGTGACGTCCAGCGCGGCCGTCGGCTCGTCGGCGATCAGTAGGGCGGGATCGTTCACCAGCGCCATGGCGATCATCGCCCGCTGGCGCAGACCGCCGGAGAGCTCGTGCGGGTACTGGTCGTACCGCCGGTCCGGCTGCGAGATGCCGACCCGGTCCAGCATCTCGACCACCCGCCGACGCGTCTCGGCGCGCCCGGCCCGCCGGTGGTGCACCCGGTACGCCTCGGCGATCTGCCGGCCGACCGGATGGTACGGGTGCAGCGCCGAGAGCGGATCCTGGAAGATCATCGCCACGTCCCGGCCACGCAGCCGGCGAAGCGCGGCCTCCGGTCGACCGACCAGCCCGTGCCCAGCGACGGTGATCTCACCGGCCACGGTGGCCCGACGCGGGTCGTGCAGGCCGAGAAGGGCCAGCGCGAGGGAACTCTTGCCCGCCCCGGACTCGCCGACCACGCAAAGGGTGCGGCCGCGCTCGACGGTGAACGAGACCCCGTCGACCGCGCGCACCATGCCGTCGGTGCTGGTGAAGTCCACCCGCAGGTCGGTCACTCGCAGGTAGGGGTCCACGATCGCCTCCCTCCGCCCACGACGAAGGGAACTACCACCGCTTCATGCAGCCGAAATTAGCTACCACCCCCGTCGTCCCGAAAGGATCCCACGAACCGTCCCCCACCGCACCACTGCCGGTCACCACCGACTGCCGCGCTGGTCGCACGGAAGGTGCGACCATGGGGGGCAGCCCGGCAGGCAGGATCCCGGCGAGACGAGCGGAGGTGACCATGACCGTGGCGGTGTTCGACCACGAGGGCCCGTGGACCGAGGAGGAGTACCTCGCCCTCGGCGAGACCTCCCAGCGCGTCGAACTCTTCGACGGGAGCCTGCACGTGACCCCAGCCCCCACCCCACGCCACCAGAACATTTCCGGTGAGCTGCACGCGACACTGCGCGGCCCGGCCAGGGAGGCCGGACTGCACGTTCTGGAGGGGGTGAACGTCCGGCTCCGACCCGGCCGCATCCCCATTCCCGACCTGGTCATCACCGGCCCGATCGACTTCGACGCGCCAAACGTGGAGGCCGTCGACGTCCATCTCGTCTGCGAGATCATCTCGCCGAGCAACGCGGCCACCGACAAGGTGCTCAAGATGCACTACTACGCCGCCGCGGGCATCGAGTGGTACCTGCTCATCGAGCAGGCGAGCGGCGCTCTCCACCTTTACCGCAAACGCGGTCGGCACTACGTGGTGGAGAGTGCGACCGAGCCGGGCCAGGTTCTGGTGCTCACCGAACCAGTCAAAGCGACCATCCGGCCTGAGGACCTGCTTCCCTGACGGTTGTCGGTCGGGTCGCCTAGGGTCGGGCCATGAGCGACCGCATGGACACCGGGGCAACGCGTCTCGTGAACGCGCACGATGAGGCGTCGCCGTGAGCGAATTCGAGGTGGCCGAGGCGGCGGTGCAGGCGGCGCTGGACGCTGGTGCCCGGTACGCCGACGTTCGGGTGATGCACCGGCGCTACGAGTCGATGACCGCCCGCAACGGCGACATCGAGTCGCTCGACCAGGACGAGAGCGTCGGTCTGGGCGTACGCGCGTTGGTGGGTTCGAGTTGGGGCTTCCACGCCGTGCCGGAGCTGTCCGACCTGGCCGCCCGCGACGCCGGCCACCGGGCCGCGCGGACCGCGGCGGTCAGTGCGCTGGTCTCCGGCCCACCCGTCGACCTGGTCGCGTCCACCCCGGTCACGGCGAGCTGGTCCTCGCCCTGCGAGGTCGACCCGCTCGGCGTCTCCCTCGCCGTCAAGGGCGACCTGCTGGTGGCCGCCACCCGCACCATGACCGAGCACGGTGCCGACCTCGCCGAGGGGCTCTACCAGATCTGGGACACCGCCAAGTGGTTCGTCTCCAGCGAGGGGCACCGCATCGACCAGCGCATCCGCGAGTGCGGCGGTGGCATCTCGGCCACTTCCGTCGGCGCCGGTGAGACCCAACGCCGGTCCTGGCCGAGCTACCGCGGCCAGTACGGCACCACCGGCTGGGAGCTCGTCGACTCGCTGGAGCTGACCGCACACGCGGCACGGATCGCCGAGGAGTCGCGGGCACTGCTGACCGCACCGCTCTGCCCCAGCGGCGAGACCGACCTGATCCTCGGCGGCGAGCAGTTGGCCCTGCAGATCCACGAGTCGGTCGGGCACGCCATCGAGTTGGACCGGATCCTCGGCTGGGAGGCGGCCTTCGCCGGCACCTCATGGCTGGATCTCGCGCAGCTCGGTTCGCTGCGGTACGGCTCCGAGCTGATGAGCATCACCATCGACCCGACCATCCCCGGCGCCCTGGGCAGTTTCGGCTACGACGACGAGGGCTCACCGGCGGTCAAGCGCGACGCGGTGCGGGACGGCCGCTGGGTGGGCGTGCTGGCGGGCCGGGACTCGGCCGCCGTCGCGGGCCTCGATCACGGCGGCAGCGTACGCGCCGACGGGTGGGCGCGACTGCCGATGGTACGGATGACAAACGTGGGCCTGGAACCGGGCCCGCACACCCTGGAGGAGATCGTCGCCGCCACCGACGAGGGGGTGCTGATGGACGTCAACCGTTCCTGGTCCATCGACGACAAGCGGCTGAACTTCCAGTTCGGCTGCGAGATCGGCTGGGAGATCCGCAACGGCCGGCGCGGACGGATGCTGCGCAACCCGACGTACACCGGTATCGGTCCGCTGTTCTGGCGTTCGATGGACATGCTCTCCTCGGAGACGGTGCCGTGGGGCACCCCGAACTGCGGCAAGGGCCAGCCCGGCCAGATCGGGCACACCGGGCACCCGTCGGCACCGGCCCGCTTCCGCAACGTCCGGGTGGGGGTACGCGCGTGACCGAACATGAGCGGGCCACCCGTCGACACGCCGTGGTGACGCCGTACGTCGTCGCCGACCACCGGGAGGCGGCGTGAGTGGCACCCCCGTGCCGGCCGGCGACACCGAGTTGGACGTCGCCGGCCGCGTGGTGGACCTGGTCGCCCGACTGGCCGGGCCGGCCGCGCAGGCGGAGGTGACGGTGACCCGGGCCGAGTCGGCGTTGACCAGATTCGCCAACTCGGCGATCCACCAGAACGTGGCCGCGTCCTCCGTGGACGTCCGCCTGCGGGTCCACCTGGCCGGGCGTACCGCCGCCGGCAGCGGAAACGCGGTCACCACCGACGGGTTACGCACGCTGGTGGAGCGGGTGCTGGCGGCGGCCCGGTTCACTCCACCGGATCCGGCCTGGCCGGGGCTCGCGCCCGCGGCACCGGTGGCGCCCTCGCCGGGGTGGGATCCGGCCACGGCACACGCCGGCCCGGACCAACGGGCCGCCCTGGTCCGGGCGTTCGTCGACGCGGCCGGCGGGTTGGTGACCGCGGGCTACTGCCGCACCGGTTACCGCGTGGCGGCGTTCGCGAACTCGGCCGGCCACTTCGCACAGGGGCAGGCGGCAGATGCGGCGATGGACGGCATCGCCCGGGCCGACGGCGCGGACGGCACGGCCCGACAGCACGTCGACCGGGTCGCCGACCTCGACGGCACCGACCTGGGGCGGCGGGCCGCCGCGAAGGCGCGAGCAGCGGCCCAACCGGTCGAGCTGTCGCCCGGGCGCTATCCGGTGGTGTTGGAGCCGCCAGCCGTCGCGGACCTGCTTTCGAACCTGGCCTGGTACGGCTTCAACGGCCGGCGGTACGCCGAACGTCAGTCGTTCGCCGTACCCGGCACGGCTCAGTTCGATCGGGCGGTGACCCTGGTCGACGATCCACTCGCGGCCTCGGGGCTCCCGTTCGACCTGGAAGGTACGCCGAGCCGGGCACTGACCCTGGTGGACGCCGGCACCACGAGCGCCGTGGTCCACGATCGGCGCAGCGCCGCAGAGCTGGGTGTCGCCTCGACCGGGCACGCCTGGGCCGGCAGCGCCACCTTCGGCCCGATCCCCCGCAACCTACGCCTGGCCCCTGCCGGCACGGCGGGCGCAGCCGACCCGACGGGCGTTTTCGTGGCTGGCGGTCACGGGGTCGGCGGCCCGGCAGTGGACGGCGCGATCGGGGATCCGGACACCGCCGCCCTGGTCTCCCGGATGGAGCGCGGCCTGCTGGTCAGCGACCTCTGGTACACCCGGGTCCTGGATCCGCTGAGTCTGGTCGTCACCGGCCTGACCCGCAACGGGTTGTGGCTGGTCGAGGACGGTCGGGTCACCCGAGCGGTCCGCGACCTGCGCTTCACCGAGTCGTACCCGCGGGCGCTCGCGCCCGGTGCGGTACTGGAGCTGGGTCGGCGCGCGGTACGCCTGCCGGACCGCGCGGACGGTGCCTGGTGGGCGGCGCCGTCGCTGCGGCTGGCCTCGTGGAACTTCACCGGCGGCGCCTCCGGTTGACCGTTTGTCGATCTTTTCCGGGCACCCGAATATTGATCATGGAGAGAGGCTTTCCAAAGAGCGGGACACACGGGACACTGCCTTGCGCGGACGGCCCGCCTAGATCGGCGTAACGTGTGTCACTTAGCTGCTCCGGTACGCCGGTGCGGTCGTTGGTGTGCGCATGACGCGGCAGGCGGGTGCGGGTTCGCCCGTCCGCGTGCCGCCCGGAAGTGTTCCGCCGCCCGTGACAGGGCCCCGTCAGGGAGACGACGCGAATGACATCATCGGCAACGAAACCGCGAGGCGTGCGCGCACGCGCCGCCATCGCGGCGAAGACGTTGCGGACGGACCGTTGGTGGTTTGCCCCGCTGATCACGGTAATCGGGCTCAGTGCGTGGGTAGCGTACGCGACGGTCCGGGTCTTCATGCACGACTTCTACTGGGTCGAGGACTACCACTACCTGACCCCGTTTTACTCTCCGTGCGTGACCGACCGGTGCCTACCGGAGGCCTCCCACTTCGGGCAGTACCTGCCCGGTTGGTGGATCATTCCGGACGCCGCGTTCACCCTGCCGTTCCTGCTGCTGTTCCGGCTCACCTGCTACTACTACCGCAAGGCGTACTACCGGTCGTTCTGGCTGTCGCCGCCGGCCTGCGCGGTGCCTGACGGTCACGCCTCCTACGGCGGTGAGACCCGGTTCCCGCTGATCGTGCAGAACTCGCACCGGTACTTCTTCTACTTCGCCGCGATCATCTCGTTGATCAACACCTGGGACGCGATCCTGGCCTTCCACAGCCCCGAGGGCTTCGGCTTCGGGCTGGGCAACCTGATCCTGCTCGGCAACGTGGTCATGCTCTGGGCGTACACGATCTCCTGCCACTCCTGCCGGCACATCATCGGCGGGCGACTGAAGAACTTCTCCAAGCATCCCGTCCGCTACCGGGCCTGGGGTTACGTCTCCTGGCTCAACGTCCGGCACATGCAGCTCGCCTGGATCACGCTCGGCACACTGGCCCTGACCGACTTCTACGTCATGGCCGTCTCCGCTGAGTGGATCTCCGATCTGCGGTTCATCAACTGAGGGCCCCTGACATGACGACCACTACCACTCGCATCGAACGACACCACTACGACGTCGTCGTGATCGGGGCCGGCGGCGCCGGCCTGCGCGCGGCGATCGAGGCGCGGCTGGCCGGCAAGAAGACCGCCATCATCTCCAAGTCGCTGTTCGGCAAGGCGCACACGGTGATGGCCGAGGGCGGCGCCGCCGCGGCCATGGGGAACGTGAACAGCCGGGACAGCTGGCAGGTGCACTTCCGGGACACCATGCGCGGCGGCAAGTTCCTCAACAACTTCCGGATGGCGGAGCTGCACGCCAAGGAGTCGCCGCAGCGGATCTGGGAGCTGGAGACGTACGGCGCGCTGTTCGACCGCACCAAGGACGGCAAGATCTCGCAGCGCAACTTCGGCGGCCACGAGTACCCCCGACTGGCCCACGTCGGCGACCGGACGGGCCTGGAGCTGATCCGCACCCTCCAGCAGAAGATCGTCTCGTTGCAGCAGGAGGACAAGCGCGAGCACGGCTCGTACGACGCCCGGATCAAGGTCTTCTCCGAGACCACCATCACCGAGCTGCTGCTGGACGGGGACCGGATCGCCGGCGCCTTCGGCTACTACCGGGAGTCCGGCGAGTTCGTCCTCTTCGAGGCACCCGCCGTGGTGCTCGCCACCGGTGGCGTCGGCCGGTCCTACAAGGTCACCTCGAACTCCTGGGAGTACACCGGAGACGGTCACGCGCTGGCGCTGCGCGCCGGAGCCACTCTGATCAACATGGAGTTCCTCCAGTTCCACCCGACCGGCATGGTCTGGCCGCCGTCGGTCAAGGGCATCCTGGTCACCGAGTCGGTCCGCGGCGACGGTGGCATCCTGAAGAACTCCGAGGGCAAGCGGTTCATGTTCGACTACGTCCCGGACGTCTTCCGCAAGCAGTACGCGGAGACGCCCGAGGAGGCGGACCGCTGGTACGACGACCCGGACAACAACCGGCGTCCGCCGGAGCTGCTGCCCCGCGACGAGGTCGCCCGGGCGATCAACAGCGAGGTCAAGGCCGGTCGGGGTACGCCGGCCGGCGGCGTCTACCTGGACATCGCCTCCCGGCTGCCGGCCGACGAGATCCGTCGTCGCCTGCCGTCGATGCATCACCAGTTCAAGGGGCTGGCCGACGTCGACATCACCAAGGAGCCGATGGAGGTCGGCCCGACGTGTCACTACGTGATGGGTGGCGTGGAGGTCGACCCGGACAGCGGCGCCGCGTACGGCTCGGTGCGTGGGCTGTTCGCCGCCGGTGAGGTCTCCGGCGGCATGCACGGCTCCAACCGACTGGGCGGCAACTCCCTGTCCGACCTGCTGGTCTTCGGCAAGCGGGCGGGCGGGCACGCGGCCACCTACGTCGACCAGCTGACCGGCCGACCCCGGGTGGCGGTGACGGCTGTGGAGACGGCTGTGGAGACCGCCCTGGCGCCGTTGCAGCGGGACACCGGCGAGAACCCGTACACCCTCCAGCAGGACCTCCAGGCGGTGATGGGGGATCTCGTAGGCATCATCCGGCGGGAGGCCGAACTGGAGGATGCGCTGGCCCGACTGGCGGAGTTGCGCGAACGGGTGGCGAAGGTCAGCGCCGCGGGCGGCCGGCGGTACAACCCGGGCTGGCATCTCGCGCTCGACCTGCGCAACATGCTTGTCGTCTCCGAGTGCACCGCGAAGGCGGCGCTGGAGCGTCGCGAGTCGCGCGGCGGCCACACCCGCGAGGACTTCCCCACCATGGATCCGCAGTGGCGACGGGTCAACCTGGTCTGCTCGCTGGTGGGCGACGCCGTCCGACTGGAGCGCAAGCCGCTGCCGAAGATGCGCTCCGAGTTGATCGGCCTGTTCGACCGCGCCGAGTTGGCCAAGTACCTCACCGACGAGGAACTCACCGAGTTCGACGCCCTCGTCGCCGCCGATGCCGCTGCTGCGGCCACCGACGCTGACGCCGAGAAGGAGAACCGCTGATGGGAACGAAGCGCCAGTTCCGGATCTGGCGGGGTGACGCCGACGGCGGCGACCTGCAGGACTACACGGTCGAGGTCAACGAGGGCGAGGTGGTCCTCGACGTGATCCACCGGTTGCAGGCCACCGACGCGCCCGACCTGGCCTGCCGGTGGAACTGCAAGGCCGGCAAGTGCGGCTCCTGCTCGATGGAGATCAACGGGATGCCCAAGCTCGGCTGCATGACCCGGATGTCGACGTTCGAGGAGAACGAGACGATCACGGTGACCCCGTTGCGGACGTTCCCGATCATCCGGGACCTGGTCACCGACGTGTCCTTCAACTACGAGAAGGCGCGGGAGACGCCCGCCTTCGCTCCACCGCCCGATCTGGCCCCCGGCGACTACCGGATGCAGCAGGTCGACGTGGAGCGCTCGCAGGAGTTCCGTAAGTGCATCGAGTGCTTCCTGTGCCAGAACGTCTGCCACGTGATCCGGGACCACGACGAGAACAAGCAGGCGTTCTCCGGTCCCCGGTACTTCATCCGGGCCGCGGAGCTGGACATGCATCCGCTGGACACCAGGACCGACCGTAAGGACTACGCGCAGACCGAGCAGGGCCTGGGCTTCTGCAACATCACCAAGTGCTGCACCGAGGTCTGCCCCGAGCACATCAAGATCACCGACAACGGGATCATCCCCATGAAGGAACGGGTCGTCGACCGCAGGTACGATCCACTTGTGTGGCTCGGTAGCAAGATCTTCCGGAGGGGTCAGGTGCCTCAGACCAGCGTGACCAGCGGACACTCCCCGGGCGCGGTGCGCTCCAGCGCCGCGGGCGGCGGTGTGCACTCACACGCCGGCGGCTCCCATGACGCCCAGGCCGAGGTGCAGGCTCAGCAGGGCGTCAACTGGCACCGCGAGGTGCCCCACCCGACCGCCCCGGCGGTCGACGCCAGCGGCAAGCTCCCCCTGACGGAGCTCACCTTCGACCGCGCCGCCGCCCCCAGCCCGTTCGGCGACGACGTCACCTTCCCGCTCCCCCCCGAGCACCTGAACTTCGCCCACCCCGACCAGGACAAGCCCAACCACTAACCACCCGAGCGACACCGGGGGCCGCGGCATCCGCCGCGGCCCCCGCCCCATTCCCGCCCCAACCTGTTGACCAAGAGGTTCTGGTCCCCGGAGAGCGTTCTCCGAGACCAGAACCTCTTGATCATCGCGAGGGTAGGAGGAGGGGGCGGAGGGCGGCGACTATGGGGGCGTCGGCGGGGAGCCAGGTGACGGTGTCCAGGTCGGTGGCGGAGAGCCAGCGTAGGGCGGAGTGTTCGAGGGCCTGGGGTTCGTCGTCGTACAGGAGGCGCGCGGCGTACACCTTGAGGACGGAACGACCGTGTGCCATCCGGACGTCACGGCCGACCCGCGCACCGATCTCCACGCGTACGGCCAGTTCCTCGACGCACTCGCGGGCCAGCGCCGCCGTCTCACTCTCCCCCGGCTCCACCTTGCCCCCGGGGAACTCCCACATGCCCGCCACCTCGGGCGGGGCGGATCTGGCGCAGGCGAGCACCCGCCCGTCCCTGATGATGGCCGCGCCGACGATCACCTTCGGATCGCGCCGTACGGCTTGTCCGCCGCCGTTCGCCCGTTCGGTCCGCACGGGCGTCCAGAGTGCCAGATCAATCGGCGGTTTGGGTAGCTTGGTCGTCCGTCAGGCCAGGAATCCCCAGAAGTGTGGGCGTGGACACACCCTCCGTGCGACGTAAGACTAGAGGCACCGACAAAGACACGGGGCGGCGACGATTTGGCCACAAGCCGGCAACGAAGCCTGGGAGGAGCGGTGATGCGGGCGCTGTTTGGCGGTCGGACGAAACACGACTACCTCAGCGACGCCCTCACCCTACTGTCCGGTTGGACGCGTGAGGGTGAGCAGATCCGGCGCACTCTCGTCATCGACGACACGCAGCACGCGGCGCTCACCGAGCGGGTGAAGGTGGTCGCCGACGCGCTGCATCTGCGCCCCGAGATCCGCCGGCGCGCCGATCACACCCAGATCCGGGTCGGGCACGGCAGCGAGCCCCTCTCCGAGGGCGAGGTCCTGCTGGCCGCCCGCATCGAGGACGCCTACCGCGCGGTCACCGAGGGCTGACGGTGCGTCCGCTGGCGGACGCTGCCTACCGTGGGCACCATGGCCAACGCGACCTATGACCGCAAGGAACAGTTCCAGCAGATCCAGAGCGGGCTGCTCGACGGTGAACAGATCATCGCCGTCTACGACGCCGTCGGCACCGGCACCGGCTTCATCGGGCTGACCGACCGGCGCGTCATCATCCAGGACCGCTCGTTCGTCGGCAAGAAGTACGCGATCACCAGCATCCCGTACTCGAAGATCACCAGCGTGAGCGTGGTCAGCAACAAGTCGTGGGGCGGTTCGTTCTTCTCCACCGGCGCGATCGCCATCCACGTCGGTACGCACACCTACGAGGTGGAGTTCCGGGGCGACCAGAAGAGCCACCACGTGCACAACGTGATCCTGCACTACATCAGCTGACCAACTTCCCGGGTCGCGCAGCGGATCAGCGCGCCCGGTGAATTCCAGTTGCCGCCGGCCACCAATGCCGATTGGCTCACGAGCCAGCCGAACGAAGGGAGCGACGACATGAGGCACACCGCGACGCCCAGGCAGCGAGTAGGCACCGTCAACCCCATCGAATCGAGGCTTCGTGCGTACGTGGAAATCAACGGACAAGGCGCCGTGCGGCACCGGTAGCAACCACGGAGGCCGCTGATGTCGGTCTTCGACGACCCGGGACACTTCGGTCGGCTCTGGGCCGACACCTATGACCTGCCGGGCGGCCTACCCGACCCGGCACCGGCGGTGGAGTTCCTCGCCGAGCTGGCTGGCAGCGGCCCGGCGCTGGAACTGGCCATCGGCACCGGTCGGGTCGCCCTTCCCCTGGCCGAACGCGGGATCGCGGTGGAGGGGGTAGAGGCGTCGCCGGAAATGGTCGCGAAGATGCGCGCCAAGCCTGGTGGCGGCACCATCCCCGTGGCCATCGGCGACATGGCGGACGTGCCGGTGACCGGCCCGTACACCGTGGCGTACCTGGTCTTCAACACCCTGTTCAACCTGGTACGCGCGCAGCGGCAGGCGGACTGCTTCCGAAACGTGGCGCGGGTGCTGGCCCCCGGCGGCGCGTTCGTCATCGAGACGTTCGTGCCCGACCCGGCGGACTTCGACCGGGACGAACAGGTCCAGATGCGGGAGGTGACCGAGGAGTCGGCCACCATCCGTCTGCACAAGTACGACCGGGCGGCGCAGACGTTCCTCCGGCAGACCATCACGTTCCACTCCGCCGGGGTGCACCTGCACCCGTTCGCGATGCGTTACCTGTGGCCGGAGCAGATCGACGAGCTGGCGGAACAGGCCGGTCTCCGGCTCACCGAGCGGTACGCCGACTGGGACCGGTCGCCCTTCGGCCCGGACAGCACCTCGCACATCTCCGTGTACCGGCTCAGGTAATTGACGGCGCGGGTACGACGGTCCGGCCGTCGTACCCGCGCCACAGCGCTCGCTGATCGGCTCGCACCGGGCTGAAATACTGGCCCACATGCCGATCCGTGCTTCGCTGCCGGCCAGACTTCGTCAGATCCGGGACCGGCACCGCGGGCGTTGGCTGCGCCGGGCGGTACTGGCCGGCGTGTCCGGTGTCGTGCTGTTGACGGCCGGCGTGTGGGCGAGCGCGAGTTGGATCCGCTCCGGGGCCGAGGGGCGCACCTACCCGATCGCGACGGTGCCCGAGGCACCGGTCGCCCTGGTGCTGGGCACCCGGGTCCAGCCCGACGGCACACCGGCGCCGTTCCTCGCCGCCCGGCTGGAGATCGCCCGCGAGCTGTACGCCACCGGCAAGGTGCAGGCGATCCTGGTCTCCGGCGACAACATGCGTCACGAGTACAACGAGCCCGAGGCGATGCAGCGCTGGCTGGTCGAGCAGGGGGTGCCGGCCGACAAGGTGGTTCTCGACCACGCCGGCTTCGACACGTACGACTCGTGCGCCCGGGCGAAGCGGATCTTCGGGGTGGAGCGGGCGACGGTGGTGACGCAGCAGTTCCACCTGGCCCGTGCCGTCACGGTCTGCCGTCATCTCGGCATCGACGCCAACGGCGTCGGCGACGAGACCGCGCGGGAGCTGAGCCACCGCACCTGGCGGATCAGCTCGGCCCGCGAGTACGGTGCCGGCCTCAAGGCCGCGCTGGACGTGCTCTCCCGCCGCGACCCGGTGCATCTCGGCGACCGGGAGACCGGTATCGACGACGCCCTGCGGGCCGGCTGACACCGGCACCGGCAGGGCATCACATCGCGGACAGCGCCGGGCCTACGCCACGAAGCGGGTACGGCGGCGACGGGCGATCAGGTAGGCGGCACCCCCGAGGAGCAGCAGCAGGGCCCCCACGGCGGCCACCGTCGCGGTCCGGGCACCGGTCACCGGCAGGCCGCCGCCCTGCCCGTCATCGTCGCCGGGCGCACCCGGGCTGGCCGGAGGGACGTCCGTCGGCGTGCCGGTCGGAGTCGCGGTGGGCGTGGCCGTCGGGGTCGCGGTGGGCGTGGCGGTCGGGGTCGGCGTCGGGGCGGTCTTGAGTACGACGCCAACGAAGCCGAGCGGGTTCGGCGGCTCCAGACCCACCAGTGGCGCCGACGGGGCGGCCAGGGTCAAGGGGCCACCGGTGCCCCGGACGGCACTGGTGCCCTGCCCGGCCCAGTCGTCGGCCAGCTTCTGGATGCCGCCGAGCCGGTCGACGTACTCCTTGCTGCGCCAGAAGTGGATGATCGACGAGATGTTCTCCGGGCGGGCGTCCGGCTTGGTGGAGATGCCGGCGCCCAGCGCCGCCAGGCTCGCGCCCGGGGCAAGCTCGACATCGAACTCACACCAGGCCGACTCCTGGTTGCTGTCGACGCCGTACCAGCAGTTCTCGTACGTCTTGGTGAAGTCCAGGTCGTTGAGGATCCGGATGTGCACGACCACGCCGTCGACAGGTGCGTCCCCCTTGTTTGTGACGCCGATCAGGGCGGGCACATCCTCGCCCTGACCAACCAGGTAGCCGCGCCGACCGTCGGTGGGCGGAAGCTGCTCGGTGCCGGCCGCGAGCTTCGCCGAGTCGGGTGCCGGCTGGGCCGGAGCAGCAGCGGCGGGTGCGGCGGCGAGACCGGCCGCGAGGAGTGCGGCGCTGACAGCGCACAGGGCAGAACGAGGCGTGGTCAAGGAAACCCCCGTGGATATCCGTCGATGACCGCGTCACGTTACCCGATCCGGGTTACGCCGCGCAGGACGCCTCCGGTCCGCTTCGGAGGTACCCCGCGACGGGCAACTCCGTCAGCCACCGCCTACACGTTGAAGCGGAACTCGACGACGTCGCCGTCCTGCATGACGTACTCCTTGCCCTCGATGCGGACCTTGCCCGCCGCCTTCGCCGCAGCCATCGAACCGGCCCCGACCAGGTCGGCGTAGGAGACCACCTCGGCCTTGATGAAGCCGCGCTGGAAGTCGGAGTGGATCACCCCGGCGGCCTCCGGAGCGGTCGCGCCGATCGGCACGGTCCAGGCCCGCGCCTCCTTGGGGCCGGCGGTGAGGTACGTCTGGAGGCCGAGCGTGCGGAACCCCACCCGGACGAGTTGGTCCAGCCCCGGCTCGGCCTGCCCGATCGACTCCAGCAGTTCCCGTGCCTCCTCCTCGGGCAGGTCCACCAGCTCGGATTCGATCTTGGCGTCCATGAAGACGGCCTCGGCGGGTGCCACCAGCGCCCGAAGTTCGTCGAGGAACTCGGCATTGTTCAGCTCGGCCTCATCGACGTTGAAGACGTAGAGGAACGGCTTGGTGGTGAGCAGGTGCAGCTCACGCAGGTGCTCCAGCTCGATGTTGGCTGCCGCCGCACCCGCGTAGAGGGTGGTGCCACCGTCCAGGACGTCGACGGCCCGGCGGGCGGCCTCCACCGCGGCGGCCCGATCCTTGCGGAGCTTGGCCTCCTTCTCCAGCCGGGGCAGCGCCTTCTCCAGCGTCTGGAGGTCGGCCAGGATCAGCTCGGTGTTGATCGTCTCGATGTCGTCGGCCGGTGAGACCTTGCCGTCGACGTGCACCACGTTCGGGTCGGAGAAGGCCCGCACCACCTGACAGATCGCCGAGGCGTCCCGGATGTTGGCCAGGAAGGCGTTGCCCCGCCCCTGGCCCTTCGAGGCGCCGCGCACCAGGCCGGCGATGTCGACGAACGACACCGGCGCAGGGATCACCTTCTGCGAGCTGAAGATCTCGGCGAGCTTGTGCAGCCGCTCGTCCGGCAGCCCGACCACACCGACGTTGGGCTCGATGGTCGCGAACGGGTAGTTCGCGGCGAGCACGTCGTTCTTGGTCAACGCGTTGAACAGGGTGCTCTTGCCGACGTTGGGCAGGCCGACGATGCCGATGGTGAGACTCACGACGAGCCAGCTTACGCCGGTACCGCTCGGCCGCCGGCAGGTAGGCCCGACCCGCCGTCAGGGTGTGGCAGGGCGCCGCTGGTGTCACCGGTCGTGCCGGGGTGTCGCCTGGCGCGGCACCAGCAGGTCGATCCGGAGGGCGCCGGGGGCGAGTTCGGCGGCGGCGGCCAGCGGCAGCGTGAAACGGGCGTCGGCGGCGGGCGCGGCGTGCCGTGACTCACCGAGCATCCAGTGGACCTCGTCGGCCGTCCAGCCCAGGGCCGGTCGAGCTGCGATCTCCCGGAGCAGCCGCAGTGCGGCGCGGGTGTCGTCGTCATAGAAGCGCATGCACCAGTGATGCACCCACATCCCGAGCGCGCGCACCCCGTCCCGGTCGAGCGAACCGACCAGCCGACCGCAGGCGGTGTCGCCGAAGGCACGACCCGGATCATCGGCGCGGTCCCGCTCGATGGCACCGACCGCGGCCGGCGCCACGGCGCGCATCCGGCGGTAGAAGCGCTGGACCGCTGTCGGGTCGAGTGGTGGGTGCTCGTGTCCCGACGCCGCCCGACCCGCCACGCTAACCATTGCCACACCCTTCTGGAGTTGGTGGCCGCACGCTACCCACCACAACCGACACTTCCCCTCCCCTGCCCTGCCCGCCCTTGCCGCGAGACGGAGGGTGTGGTCCGAATTCCGCGAGCCGGGTGGGCGGGAGCAGGCGCATCATCGGTTACGTGGAACTGGACTTCGAACGGTGTTACCGGGCCGTCGACAGCCGTGACCAGCGGTTCGACGGCTGGTTCTACACCGGCGTGACCTCGACTGGGATCTACTGCCGGCCGTCCTGTCCGGCGATGACCCCGAAGCGGCGTAATGTGCGTTTCTTCCCGTCGTCGGCGGCGGCCCAACGGGCCGGGCTGCGCGCCTGCCGTCGCTGCCGCCCGGACGCCTCCCCCGGTTCACCCCAGTGGGACGTACGGGCCGACGTGGTGGGCCGGGCGATGCGACTGATCGCCGACGGTGTGGTCGACCGTGACGGGGTGCCGGGGCTGGCCGCCCGGCTCGGCTACACCGAGCGACACCTGCACCGGATGCTGCGGGCGGAACTCGGCGCGGGGCCGCTGGCGCTGGCCAGGGCTCAGCGCGCGCAGACCGCCCGAACCCTGATCGAGACGACCGGGCTGGGCCTGGCCGAGATCGCGTTCGCCGCCGGGTTCGGCAGCGTCCGGCAGTTCAACGACACGGTGCGCGCGGTCTACGGCGCACCACCGTCGCAGCTGCGTAGCGGACACGACACGGTCGTCGGTGGTGCGGGCACCGTCACCCTGCGGTTGGCGTACCGGCCGCCGCTGCACGCCGCCGCGCTGCTCGACTTCCTCGCCCGTCGCACGCTGCCCGGGGTCGACGAGGTGGTCGACGGTACGTACCGGCGGGGGTTGCGGTTGCCGCACGGCCCCGGAGAGGCCACGCTGAGCCCGGCGGTCGGTCATGTGGCGGCGACGCTGCGCCTGACCGACCTGCGCGATCTGGCTCCCGCCGTGGCCCGCTGCCGGCGCCTGTTCGACCTGGACTCGGATCCGCTCGCCGTCGACCAGACACTCGCCGCCGATCCCGCGCTGGCCGCGACGGTGGCGGCCGAGCCTGGGGTACGCGTCCCCCGTGCGGTGGACGGCTTCGAGATCGCCGTCCGCGCCATCGCCACCCAACAGGTCTCCCTGGCCTCCGCCCGCACCACCCTCACTCGCCTCCTCGCCCACACCGGCACCGTTGATCAAGAAGTTGTGGACTCCGAGAGCGTTCCCGGTCGACGCAAACTTCTTGATCAGCAGGAGGGGTCTCGGGGCGGGGCGCTGCACGGGTTCGCCACGGCGGAGGAGGTGCTGCGGGTGGCCGATTCGGGGTTTCGGATGCCGGTGGGGCGGCGCGAGACGATCCGGGCGGTGGCACGGGCGGTCGCGGCCGGCGAGCTTGACCTGGAGCCCGGTGGTGACCGGGAGGAGACGGTGCGGCGGCTGACCGAAATCCCTGGCATCGGCGGCTGGACGGCCGGCTACCTGGCCATGCGCGCGCTCGGCGACCCCGACACGTTCCTCCCCACCGACCTCGCGCTACGTCGGGGCGCCGCCACCCTCGGCCTCACCGACAACCCCAAGACCCTCGACGAGTACGCCGTCCGCTGGCGCCCCTGGCGGTCGTACGCCGTGATCCGTCTCTGGCGATCGGCGTGAGCCCCGACGGCTCCACCCGAATCCAACCACCCGACCCAGCCTGGGTGCCTCTGGGCAGGCCAGCATCGATCCGACCCTGGAGAGCCGCATGAGCAGTATGAACACCACGATCAGCATGATCGACAGCGGAGTCATCGACACCCCCGCCGGGCCGTTCACCGTTCTCGTCGGTCCGGACGGCGCGGTACGGGCGTCCGGTTTCACCCCGGACCCGGCGAACCTGCTGCCGCTCGTACACCCGAGCCTGCGCGGTGAGCCTCGACACCGGCCGGATCTCGGCCCGGTCACCGCAGCCGTCAGCGATTACCTCGACGGCGACCTGACCGCGATCGACGACGTCCCGGTCGAACAGCACACCGGCGGGGCGTTCATGTCCCATGCCTGGCGGGTGTTACGCGAGGTCAAACCGGGCGCACCCGTCACCTACACCGGGTACGCCGCCCTGGCCGGCCGTCCCTCCGCGGTGCGCGCCGCCGCGGCGGCCTGCGCCCGCAACGCCGCCGCGCTGTTCGTCCCCTGCCACCGGGTGCTGCGCACCGATGGCACACTCGGCGGCTACCGCTGGGGGCTGCCGGTGAAACGCTGGCTCCTCGACCACGAGCGACTCGGCTAGCCCCGTACCGCGCTGCTGACAGCAAGCCGACACCGGCGTTGCTGCCAGATGCGGCTACCGTCGGGTAGTGGCTGCGGGGAGCGGCGGCGGCCCGGCCGACCGGGGCGAGATTCGTCGACATCCCCTGCGCAACCTCTGGCGACTGCGCCGCTATCTGCGTCCACACGCCGTCGAGTTCGGGTGGCTGATGCTGGCCGGGCTCGCCGCCACGGGCGCCGGCATCGCCGTACCTCTGGTGGCGCAACGGGTGGTCGACGGGCCGGTGGCCCGGCGCGACCTGACCGGCCTGTTCCTGCTGGCCGGGCTGGCACTGCTGCTCGGCCTGGCCGAAGCCCTGCTGATCTTCATCCGTCGATGGGTGCAGTCGTCGTCCTCGGTGGCGATGGAGGCGGCCATCCGCACCGATGTCTACGCCCACCTGCAAGGACTTTCGGCCAGTTTCCACGACCGGTGGCCGTCCGGCCAGTTGCTCTCCCGGATCACAAGCGACCTGTCGGTGCTGCGCCGCTTTCTCTCCTTCGGCCTGTTCTTCCTCGTACTCAATCTGGTCACCTACCTGGTCGTGGTGGTGCTGCTGATCCGGTTGCACCCCGCACTGGGGATGCTGGTGGCCGCCAGCGCGGTCCCGCTGTTCCTGATCGCCCGCCGCTTCGGTCGGCACTACCACGTCGCGTCCCGCCGCATGCAGGACCAGCAGGGCGACGTGGCCACGCTGGTCGAGGAGACCGCGCAGGGCCTACGCACGATGAAGGCGTACGGGCGGGGACCACAACTGGCCGCCCGGTTCGCCGCCAGCACCGAGGCGCTGCACGACACCGGGATCGGCAAGGGCAGGCTGCTCGCCCGCACCTCGGCGCTGCTGGACCTGGTGCCGAACCTGACCCTGGGCACGGTCCTGGTGGCCGGAGCAGCCGCGGTCGCCGGCGGACGGCTCACCATCGGTCAGCTCGTCGCCTTCGTCAGCCTTCAGCTGATGCTGATCTGGCCGGTGCAGTCGCTGGGCTGGATCATCGCCAACGGGCAGGAGGCGGCCACCGCCGCGGACCGGATCCAGGAGGTGCTGGACACCCGGCCAGCCATCGCGGATCGTCCGGTCGCCATCGCCCTGGTGCGCTCGACGGTGCGCGGTCGGCTCCGCTTCGAGGGGGTGGGCTTCCGCTATCCGGGAAGCGCGGTTCCGGTGTTGCGGGGCCTCGATCTCACCGTCGAGCCCGGCGAGACCGTGGCCGTGGTCGGCGCCACCGGCAGCGGCAAGAGCACCTTGTTGTCCCTGGTACCTCGACTGCACGACGTCAGCGCCGGCCGCATCACCCTCGACGGGCACGACCTGCGCGCCCTGCGGCTGGCGTCGCTGCGCGGCCTGGTCGGGGTCGCCTTCGAGGAGCCGACGCTGTTCTCCATGTCGGTGTGGGAGAACCTCACCCTGGGCCGGCCCGACGCCGGCGAGGACGAGGTCCGGGCCGCGCTGGCACTGGCCCAGGCCGAGTTCGCGTACGACCTGCCGTGGGGGTTGCGTACCCGGCTCGGGGAGCAGGGCCTGTCGCTCTCCGGCGGCCAGCGGCAACGACTCGCCCTGGCCCGGGCGGTGCTGATCCGACCGGCGGTGCTCGTGCTCGACGACCCGCTTTCCGCGCTCGACGTGCACACCGAGGCGTTGGTGGAGTCGGCGCTCAAGCGGGTGCTGCGCAACACCACCGCGCTGCTGGTGGTGCACCGTCCGTCCACGATCGCCCTGGCCGACCGGGTGGCGTTGCTGGAGCACGGCCGGATCACCGCCGTCGGCACCCACACCGAGCTGCTCGCCGGCGTTCCCACCTATCGTGGGCTGCTCTCCGCCGAGCCGGCCGCGGCGTCGATCGCCGGCACACCGACATCGACCGATCCGACGCCCGGCGGCTCTCCCCTGGTGCTCTCGTGACCGCCGCGTCGGCCGTGCCGGAGCCACCGCCCGAGGCGGACCCGGCGCACTGGCGGGGGGTGGCACCGGACCCGAACGCCGACCGCAGCCTCGCCGAGGACAGCGATCCGGCGGCGGTGGCCCGGCTCCGGGCCCGCAGCCGGGCGCTGCTGGCGGACGTGCTGCGCCCGCACCGGGCCCGGCTGGGCACGGCGGTCGCGCTGCTGTTGACCCAGAACGCCGCGGCCATGTCCGGGCCGTACCTGGTCATGCTCGGCATCGACCGGGCGATCGAGCCGCTCCGGGCCGGCGAGCCCGGCCCGTTGATCGCCGTGGCCGTGTCGTTCGCCGCCGCGGCCGGCATCGAGTACGCGGCCCGGCGTGGCTTCCTCACCATCTCCGCCCGCATCGGCCAGGCCGTCCTGCTCGACCTGCGCCGCCGGGTGTACGCACACTTCCTGCACCTGCCGGTGGCTTTCCACGAGCGATACACGTCAGGGCGGATGATCTCGCGCCTGACCAGTGACATCGACTCGATCGCCGAGCTGGTCGACGGGGGTGTCGAGAGCCTGGTGATGGCCGCCCTGACGATCGTCTCGGTGGCCGGCATCCTGCTCTGGCTGGACCTGCCGCTGGCCTCGGTGACTTTGCTCGCCTTCCCGCTGCTGTTCTGGCTGTCCCGCTGGTTCGCCCGCGCCTCGGCCTCCGCCTATCGCCGTACCCGGGAGGCGATGGCACTGGTCATCGTCCATTTCGTCGAGTCGATGCGGGGCATCCGGGCGGTTCAGGCGTACCGCCGGCAGGCGCGCAACCAACACATCTTCGACTCGGTCAACGACGACTACCGTCGGTCCAGTCGGCACGCCTTCCACCTGATCGCGACGTACTCACCGGGCATCAAGCTGATCGGCAACGTCACGGTCGCGGTGGTGCTCTGCTACGGCGGCGCCCGGGTGCTGGGCGGCGACACCGGGGTCGGTGTGCTCGCGGCCTTCCTGCTCTACCTGCGCCGGTTCTTCGAACCGATGCAGGAGCTGAGCCAGTTCTACAACTCGCTCCAGTCGGCGACGGCAGGGCTGGAGAAGCTCGCCGGGGTGCTCGACGAGCGGCCCTCGGTCGCCGAACCGACCCGGCCCGTGCCACTGCCCGACGGCCCGGCCCGCGGCGCGGTCCGCTTCCACGGGGTGTCGTTCGGGTACCGCCCGGACTCACCGATCCTCACCGAGCTGGACCTCGCCATCCCGGCCGGGCAGACCGTGGCCCTGATCGGGCCGACCGGCGCCGGCAAGTCCACCGTCGCCAAGCTGCTCGCCCGGTTCCACGACCCGGACAGCGGCACGGTCACTCTCGGCGGCGTGGACCTGCGCGAGGTGGCCGACGCGGAGCTGCGTCGGGCGATGGTGCTGGTCACCCAGGAGACGCACCTGTACGGCGGCACCGTCGCGGACAACATCCGGTTCGGTCGCCCGGACGCCGACGACGCCGCCGTCGAGGCCGCTGCCCGGGCGATCGGCGCGCACGACTTCATCTCGGCGCTGCCTGACGGGTACGCGACCGAGGTCCACCGGCGCGGTGGTCGGCTCTCCGCCGGGCAGCGGCAGTTGGTCGCCTTCGCCCGGGCGTTCCTGGCCGACCCGGCGGTGCTGATCCTCGACGAGGCCACCTCGTCGCTGGACGTGCCGACCGAACGTCTGGTGCAGCAGGCGCTCGGCAGCATCCTGCGGGACCGGACCGCGCTGGTGATCGCGCACCGGCTCTCGACGGTGGAGACCGCCGACCGGGTCCTGGTCCTCGACCGGGGCCGGATCGTCGAGGACGGGCCGCCGGCCGAACTGATCGTCGGCGGGGGCCGGTACGCCGACCTGCACCGCCAGTGGCGCGACTCGCTGCTCTGACCGTTGGTGATCAGGTAATGGCGTGCCCGTCACGGTCCCGGTGCCTACGATCTACGGATGACTGATACGGCGAGGACGGCCCGCACCGGCGTCCCCGAGCGTCCGACTCTGGACGGGCTCGAGGAGACCTGGTCGCGCCGCTGGCAGGAGGAGGGCACGTACGCGTTCGACCGCAGCAGGCAGCGGTCCGACGTATACGCGATCGACACCCCGCCGCCGACCGTATCGGGCGAGCTGCACATGGGGCACGTCTTCTCGTACACGCACACCGACCTGATCGCCCGGTTCCAGCGGATGCGCGGCCGGACGGTCTTCTACCCAATCGGCTGGGACGACAACGGCCTGCCCACCGAACGTCGGGTGCAGAACGTGTACGGGGTGCGATGTGACCCCTCGCTGCCGTACGACCCGGACTGGGCACCACCGACCGAACCGGTGAACGACGCCGCCCGGAAGAACCCGACCCCGATCTCCCGGCGTAACTTCATCGAGCTGTGCGAACGGTTGACCGTCGCCGACGAGCAGGTCTTCGAGGCGTTGTGGCGGCGGCTCGGCCTGTCGGTGGACTGGTCGTTGATGTACACCACAATCGGGCCGGTGGCCCGGGCCACCTCCCAGCGGGCCTTCCTGCGCAACCTGGCCCGGGGCGAGGCGTACCAGGCCGAGGCGCCGACGCTGTGGGACGTCGGTTTCGCCACCGCCGTGGCGCAGGCCGAACTGGAGGACCGGGAACGCCCCGGCGCGTACCACCGGTTGCGCTTCCACGGACCGGGCGGGCGGGCGGTGCTGATCGACACCACCCGGCCGGAGCTGCTGCCGGCCTGCGTCGCGCTGGTCTGCCACCCCGACGACGAGCGGTACGCGGACCTGGTCGGCACGACTGTGCGTACCCCCGTGTTCGGGGTGGAGGTGCCGGTGCGCGCGCATCCGCTGGCGGACCCGGCCAAGGGCACCGGCATCGCGATGGTCTGCACCTTCGGTGACCTGACCGACGTGACCTGGTGGCGGGAACTGGCCCTGGACACCCGGGTCGTCGTCGGCCGGGACGGCCGGCTGTTGCCGGAGCCGCCGGCCGGGGTGCCCGCGCAGCCGTACGCGGCGCTGGCCGGGCAGACGGTGAACGGCGCCCGACGGACCGTTGTGGAGCAGCTGGCCGAGGCGGATGACCTGGTCGGCGAGCCGCGCCCGATCACCCACCCGGTGAAGTTCTACGAGCGGGGCGACCGGCCCCTGGAGATCGTCTCGACCCGGCAGTGGTATCTGCGCAACGGTGGCCGCGACACAGGTCTGCGGGAGGAACTGCTGGCACGCGGGCGGGAGCTGCGCTGGGTGCCGGAGCACATGCGACACCGCTACGAACACTGGGTGGGTGGCCTGACCGGCGACTGGCTGGTCAGCCGGCAGCGCTACTTCGGGGTGCCGGTGCCGGTGTGGTACCGGCTCGACGACGCTGGCGAACCGGACTGGACCCAGCCTCTCACGCCGGAGGAGTCCGCGCTGCCGATCGACCCGTCCGAGGACACTCCATCGGGGTACGACGAGTCGCAGCGCGGCGTGCCGGGCGGTTTCATCGGCGACCCGGACGTGCTGGACACCTGGGCCACCTCGTCGCTGACTCCGCAGATCGTCGGCGGCTGGGAACGGGACCCGGATCTGTACCGGCGGGTCTTCCCGATGGACCTGCGCCCGCAGGGGCACGACATCATCCGCACCTGGCTGTTCGCCACAGTGGTCCGGTCGCATCTGGAGCACGGTGTGCTGCCCTGGCGCACGACGGAGCTGTCCGGCTGGATCCTCGACCCGGACCGCAAGAAGATGTCGAAGTCCAAGGGGAACGTGGTGACCCCGATGGCGCTGCTGGAACAGCACGGCTCGGACGCGGTGCGGTACTGGTCGGCCAGCGGCAAGCCCGGCACCGACCTGGCCTTCGACCCGGCCCAGATCCGGATCGGCCGGCGGTTGGCCACCAAGCTGCTCAACGCGTCGAAGTTCGCGCTCGGGCTGGGCGCCGCCGACGCGCTGCGCGCACCCGCGACCGAACCGCTCGACCGGGCCATGCTCGCCGAACTGTCCGAGGTGGTGGCCACCGCGACAACAGCGTTCGAGGGGTACGACCACACGGCCGCACTCCAGGCCACCGAGTCGTTCTTCTGGCGGTTCTGCGACGACTACATCGAGTTGGTGAAGGAACGCGCCTACGGCAGCGGAGCCGGGGCCGACTCGGCCCGGGCGGCGCTGGCCACCGCACTGTCGGTACAGCTGCGGCTCTTCGCCCCGGTCCTGCCGTACGCGACCGAGGAGGTCTGGTCGTGGTGGCGGTACGGTTCGGTGCACCGCGCGCCGTGGCCGACCACGTACGAGGTGGGCCGGGCGATCCAGGGCGAAGGTGACCCGCACCTGCTGCGGCTCGCCGCCGACGCGCTGGGGCAGGTCCGCCGGGCCAAGTCGGAACGGAAGCTGTCGATGAAGGCGGAGGTGCCGTTGGCCGAGGCGCTCGGCCCGGCCGCCGTACTCGACCAGCTCACGCTGGTAATCGACGACCTACGCGCCGCCGGCCGCATCGGCAAGCTCGACCTGCTCCCCGACCGCACCCCGACCCTGGTCATCGCCTGCGCCTTCTGAGGATGCCGTGCAACATCGGGGGAAGTGCTGCCTCAACAGCCGGGGAGGCAGCACTTCCCCCGAAAGTGCTGCCTCCCGACACCCGCCTAGAGGTGGGTCAGCTGGTTTCGCCGGCCACCGAGAAGGAGCGTAGGCGGTCGATGGAGAGGAAGGTGGCGGCGATGATGATCAGCGCGGTCATCACCGCCGCCACCGACACGGAGACCGTGGTGCTGAGCAGGTTGGTCGGGGCGAGCCGGTCGGCCAGGGCGATCACGTAGTGCTGGATCGACAGCACCCGGGTGCCGGTGACCACGTTGCTGAGCAGCCCTTCCCAGATCAGCACGTAGACCAGGCCGAGCAGCACCGGTCGCCGGGTGAGCAGGCTGGCCGCCACGAACAGCGCGGTGTAGGCCAGCGCACCTACCGACGCGGCGACGGCGAGCGCCGCGCCGAGGCGTACCGAGTCGGCCAGCAGGCCCGCCGCGAACAGCGGGACCGCGACGGTGACCGCGGTGGCCCCGGCCGCGACGGCCAGCTTGGGCAGCACGATCTGCCAGCGCGGCAGTGGCGTGGTGAGCACGTGCACCACCGTGCCGTCGTCGATCTCGGCCCCGAGCACGCCGGTGCCGACGATCAGGGCGACCACCGGCAGCACCACGGCCAGCCCGAGGCCGACCAGCACCGGCGGCCCCCAGTCGGCGGGAGTCACCCCGAGCGCCCGGGAGAGCACCGCCAGCCCGACCAGGAGTATCGGCAGCGGAAGCAGCAGCAGGAATCGGCGACGCCCGAACAGGCCGCGCATCGTGATCCAGGAGACAGTGGACATCAGGCCTCCACCAGGTAGGAGAAGACACTCTCCAGGGACTCGTCCTCGGGTACCAGTTGCTGGACCCGTACGCCCCGGGCCAGGGCGACCTTCGGCAGCATCCGGGTGAAGGCGCCGTAGTCACCGGCGCGTACGGTCAGGCCCTCGCGGCCCAGCTCGACCCCGCTGACCGACGACTCGGCCATCAACGCGACGGCCAGCGCCCGGTCGTCGGTGGAGCGGATGGCGAAGACGTGCGGCCGGTTGGTCATCAGCCGCCGGATAGTCCGGAAGTCGCCAGAGGCGGCAAGGCGACCGGCGACCATCACCTGCACCGTGCCGGAGACCTGCTCGACCTCCTCCAGGATGTGCGAGCTGAACAGGATCGTCCGGCCCGCGTCGCCGAGAGAGTGCAGCAGCTCCATCATGTGCAACCGCTGGCGCGGGTCCATGCCGTTGAACGGCTCGTCGAGCAGCAGCACCTGCGGGTCGTGCACCAGCGCCGCCGCCACCCGGGTGCGCTGCCGCATGCCCTTGGAGTACGTGCCGATGCGGCGGTCCTGGGCGTCGGCCATCTCCACCAGGTCGATGGCGCGGCGGGCGGCGGCCTGCGGATCCGGCAGCTTGTGCAGCTTCGCGGTGGCCAGCACGAACTCGTACGCGGTGAGGAAGCTGTGCACCGCCTCCCGCTCGCTGACCAGGCCGAGTCGCCGGTAGACCTCCGGGTTGCGCCAGGTGGGACGGCCGTCCAGGGTCACCTGCCCCCGGGACGGGGTGAGGAAGCCGGCCATCATGTGCAGCAGGGTGGTCTTGCCCGCCCCGTTTGGTCCGAGCAGCCCGGTCACCCCGGGCCCGAGGCTCATGCTCACGTTGTTGACCGCGACCACGTTGCCGTACCAGCGGGAGACCCCGGCGAGGTCAAGGGTGCTGGTGGTGGTGGCGGTGGCCGCCGGTGCGGTGTTCGTCATGGTCATCGTGCGGCCACCTTCTTGTAGCGGGCCAGCAGCAGGGCCACGCAGCCCGCCACGAGCGCGGCGGCGGCCAGCGCGTACACCGGGCCGAAGGCCCCGAGGTCGAGGTCGGCGGTGTTGGACTCGGTGATCAGCAGGTCGCGCATCGTCCAGAGGCCGACGCCCTGCACCAGGGTGGGCGGCGAGGCGATGCCGGCGAGCTGGTTAGCCGCCTGCGACGGCAGGACCGACAGGATGCCGACGATGGGCGTGGTCATCAGGAACACGGCGACGATCCCGCCGGCGGCGAAGGCACGCTTTCCGGTCATCGAGGCGACCAGCAGACCGACCGAGGCGAAGACCACCGCCCACAACCCGGCGTAGAGCAGCCCGGGCAGCAGATCGAGCAGTTCGTCCCAGACCGCGCCCATGCCGTCGGCGGTGAAGGCACCGCCGAGGAACATCAGCAGTTGTGGCGCGCCGAGCAGCAGGAAAAGCGCGGTGACCAGGGCAAGCAGCTTGGCCAGCGGGTAGTCGGCGTGCGGCAGCGGCCGGGAGAAGTACAGCGGCAGGACACCGCTGCGCATGTCCCGGGAGACCAGCTCGGGCGCGGCCACCGCGACGAAGAAGATGACCAGCCAGCTCATCGCGTCGGCGAACTGGGCGTACGTCATGATCACTTCGCCGATCTGGCTACGGATCGCGGTCACCGCGGCGGCCACCAGCAGCACGATGCCGACCACCAACCAGGGAAAGATCTTGGCTTTGGCGCTGCGCCCCAGCCCGAAGGTGGTCCGCACGCCGTGCAGGTACAGCGCCCCGAAGACGTGCCGGCGGCCCAGCCGGGGACCAGTGTAGCGCTGGTAGCCGATGTCGTGGATGACGCCGGTCGGCTCAGGCATGGCTGTTCTCCCTCCGGGCGAAGAGTTCGGCCACCCGGTGCCGGCGCTGGTCCAGCCGGTGCAGGGGCAGGTCAAGCTCGGCCACCGCACCGAGGATCAGGTCGTACGTGCGCTCGTCGGCCAGCGGCACCAGCAGCAGCCTGCCCTCCCGGCCCACCGGCAGGTCGAGCGCGGCCAGCCGGGTGGCCAGCGCCTCGGTGCCCTCGCTGACCTCGACCGCGAGCACGTCGGTGGCCGAGGTCATGGCGGCGATGTGGTCGGCCCGCAGCAGCCGCCCGCCCTCGATGGCGACCAGGGTGTCGCAGATCCGCTCGACCTCACCGAGCAGGTGCGAGCAGACCAGCACGGAGATGCCGAACTCGGTGCCGATCCGCTGCACCAGTGCGAGCATCGCGTCCCGCCCGGCCGGGTCGAGGCCGTTTGTGGGCTCGTCGAGCAGCAGCAGGTCCGGATCGTGCACCAGCGCCTGAGCGAGCTTGACCCGCTGCTTCATGCCGGTGGAGTAGCCGCCCACCGGCCGGTGGCGCTCCTCGTGCAGACCCACGTGGCGCAGCGCCTCGGAGGCCCGTTCCCGGGCGACCGTGCGCGGTAGGCCGCTGATCCGCCCCAGATGGGTGACCAGTTCGGCGGCGGAAAGGTCGGGCGGCAGGCAGTCGTGTTCGGGCATGTAGCCGACCCGGGCCCGCACGGCCGCCGTGTCGGCGGTCGGGTCCAGGCCCAGCACCTGTATCCGGCCGCGGGTGGGAGTGAGCAGGCCGAGCAGCAGCTTGATCAGAGTGGACTTGCCGGCGCCGTTGGCGCCGACCAGGCCGACGATCCCTGGTTCCACCGCGACCGTCAGATCGGACAGTGCGGTGACTCCGCCGCCGTAGACCTTCGTCAACGACTCGGTTGCGATCAGTGTCACGTCGTCAGCCTAGAGCGGTCGGACAATGCACCGCGCTCCGGAAGCAACCCCCGTTTCCCCTGATACCGGCACGCCACCTCCCCCTAGGGAGATCGGCCGCGACCGGAGGGCAGTCGGTTCGCAGTTCGTAAGATTTGCGCGGCTGACAGCACGCGACCAGCCGCGACAGACTGGGACATGCTCATTCGCCGCCTGTTCCGTACTCCGCTCACGTGGATCGCGATCACCGTGCTGGCCGCCGGTTCGGCCTTCGGCCTGTACTGGTTCCAGCCGTGGAAGCTGCTGACCGACGCCGAGGTGGCCGAGCGGCTGTCCACGGTCGCCACCCCGGCGACCTCCGCCGCACCAACCGGTTCGGCCACGCCGACCAGTTCCGCCCCGCCCGCCTCCCCCGACGCCGCGGCGGCGACCCTGGTCAGCTCCGGTGACTTTATCAGCCACGAGCACGACACCTCCGGAAGCGCCCGGATCGTACGCACCGCCGACGGGCAGCACCGGCTGGAGTTGGTAGGTCTGGACACCTCCAATGGCCCGGACCTGCGGGTGTGGCTGACCGACCAGCCGGTGATCGAGGGCCGGGACGGGTGGCACGTGTTCGACGACGGCCACTGGGTCGAGTTGGGGCGGCTCAAGGGCAATCGCGGCGACCAGGGTTACGCCATTCCGAACGATGTCGACCTGTCGGACCTGACAAGCGTTTCCATCTGGTGCAAGCGGTTCGCGGTCTCGTTCGGGGCGGCCACGCTGGGCTGAGCGGCCGAACGCGTACGACATCGCGAAGCGGCCCGTCGACAGCAGTGGCACGGCGGGCATGGTGGCGCTCTCGACCGATCGGCGACCGGCTGCGAAACTGTGTGCCGGTCGCCGGAGTTGGGGGTCTGATGAGCAACGGGTGGGTGCTGCCCGACGAGGTGCTGCGGGAAGCACCGACGTACACGCCGCGTCCCGGTGAACTCGCGGATCTCGAGCTGCTGCTGATCGGTGCGTACGCGCCGCTGGTCGGGTTCATGACCCGGGCCGACCTCGTCTCGGTCAGCCGCCGGGGCCGGCTCGTCGACGACGCCCCGTGGCCGGTCGCCGTCCCGCTCCAGGTGCCCGCGACGGTGGTGCAGCAGCTCGACCTCGCCGACCCGGGCCGCCGGACGCTGGTGCTCACCGACAGCGAGGGCGCACCGATGGCGGCCCTGGAGGTGGCCGACGCCTGGACGATCCGCGACGGCGTGGCCGGGGTCGGCGGCACCGTGCGCCGGCTGGGCGACGGCGCGCACGGTCCGTTCCAGCGGCTGCGGCGTACGCCCGAGGAGATCCGCGCGTTGCTGCCGCCCGGCCGGGTGCTCGGGGTGGTCGCCGACCGGCCGCTGCACCGGCCGCAACTGGCGCAGATCGCACATGCCGTACGCACCCTGAGCGCCCACCTGCTGATCATGATTCCGGTGGGCGAGGACGGCACCGGTGGGCTACCGCCGGAGGCGCTGGTCCGCAGCGTGTTCGCCGCCCGGGACCGGATGCCGCCGGCGACCCTGGTAGCCGTGCCGTTCTCCCGGCGACGCGACGAGATCAGTGACGCCCTGCTACTGGCCCGGGTCTCCGCCGCGTACGGCGTCACCCACCTGCTCTCCACCGGCGAGATGCTTTCCGGGGCCGGGCTGCGCGTGCTGGTGCCCCGCGAGTTGGCCTACGACAACCGGGACGGCCAGTGGCGCTGGCGCGACGACATCCCGCCCCGCAACCGACGGCTGGCGTTGAGCCAGGCGGAGATCGAAGACCTGCTGGACCGTGGGTTCCCGCTGCCCGAGTGGCACACTCCCCCGGCGGTGGCGAAGGAGCTGAGCCGGGCCCGACCGCCCCGGCGGCACCGCGGCCTGGTGGTGTTCCTGACCGGGCTCTCGGGTTCCGGCAAGTCGACAGTCGCCCGGGGGCTCGCCGACGCGCTGCGGGAGGAGGGCGAGCGGACGGTCACGCTGCTCGACGGTGACGTGGTTCGTCGCGAGTTGACCGCGGGGCTGGGCTTCAGCAAGGCCGACCGGGACACCAACGTGCGTCGGATCGGGTGGGTCGCCGCCGAGATCGCCCGGCACCACGGCATCGGCATCTGCTGCCCGATCGCCCCGTACGCCCAGGCCCGGGCGACCGCCCGGGAGATGGCGATGGCCGCCGGCGCCGGGTTCGTGCTGGTGCACGTGGCCACTCCGTTGGAGGTCTGCGAGAAGCGCGACCGCAAGGGCCTGTATGCCCGCGCCCGGGCGGGACTGCTCACCGGGATGACCGGCATCGACGACCCGTACGAGGAGCCGACCGACGCGGATCTGGTGCTCGACACCACCGATCTCTCCGTCGACGAGGCGGTACGACGGGTCCTGCACCACCTGACCGAGACCGGTTGGGTGGAGCCGCGCCTGCCCGCGATCTGACCCCGGAAGCATCCTCCCTTCCGGTGGTCGACTCCGAGCGCTAATGTTTGTTTCTGTCCGGATCTGTTCGCTCACGTGAGGCCGGGAGGGGTCGATGCTCGCGCGGCAGCGCCATGCGGCGATCCTCGACCGGGTCCGCGTGACCGGCGGCGTACGCGTCGGCGAGTTGGCCGCCGAGTTCGGCGTCTCCGACATGACCATCCGCCGTGACCTGGACCTGCTGCACGAACGTGGCCTGCTCGCCAAGGTGCACGGCGGTGCCACCGCCACCGGCGCCACGGACGAGCCGGGTTTCCGGGCCAAGTCGGTACGCCGGCAGGCCGAGAAGACGGCCATCGCGGCGCGGGCCACGAAGCTGGTCCGGCCCGGAGCGGCGATCGCGCTCTCCGCCGGCACCACCACCGCCGAACTGGCCCGGCAGCTGATCGCCGTGCCGGCCCTGACCGTGGTGACCAACTCGCTGCCGGTGGCCGACATCCTGCACCGGCGGGGCCGCACCGACCAGACGGTGGTGCTGACCGGCGGGGTTCGCACCCCCTCCGACGCCCTGGTCGGGCCGCTGGCCGTCGGCGCCGTCCGGACCCTGCACCTGGATCTGCTTTTCCTCGGCGTGCACGGGATGACCGAGCGGACCGGCTTCACCACCCCGAATCTGACCGAGGCCGAGACGAACCGGGCCCTGGTCGCGGCGGCGGACCGGTTGGTGGTGCTCGCCGACCACACCAAGTGGGGCACGGTCGGCATCTCCGCCATCGCCGACCTGGACACGGCCGACGTGCTGGTCACCGACGACCGGTTGGCACCGGAGGCCCGACGACTGCTCACCGACCGGGTCGGCGAGCTGATCGTCGTGCCGGTCACCGAAGGCGGGACATTGCGATGAAACGTACGGCGATCAGCCTGGCCGACGGCCGCGAACTGATCTACTTCGACGAGCGCGACGACGCCGTCCGGGACCAGCCGGACCGGCGCCCGTTGCCGCCTCTCCCACCCGCCTCCCAACTGCGCTACGACCCGCTCACCGACGAGTGGGTGGCGCTGGCGGTGCACCGGCAGACCCGGACCTTCCTTCCCCCGGCCGACCAGTGCCCGCTCTGCCCCTCGACGCCGGACCGGCTCAGCGAGATCCCGGCCCCGGAGTACGCGGTCGCGGTCTTCGAGAACCGGTTTCCGGCGCTGAGCGGGCGGGTGGTGGCCGAACCGGCCGCGATCACCCCGTTCACTCCGGTCCGCCCGGGGCAGGGGCGCTGTGAGGTGGTCTGCTTCACCGACGACCACGACGCCTCCTTCGCCGCGCTACCGCCGAGCCGGGTGCGTACGGTGCTGGACGCGCTGGCCGACCGGACCACCGTGCTCGGCGGGCTGCCCGGCGTCGAACAGGTCTTCTGCTTCGAGAATCGGGGGGTGGAGATCGGGGTGACGCTGCACCACCCGCACGGGCAGATCTACGCGTACCCGTTCGTCACCCCACGGACCCGGTCGCTGCTGGGCGCGGCCCGCCGGCACGCCGAGCGCACCGGCGGCGGCAACCTTTACGCCGACGTGCTGGCCGCCGAGCGCGCCGCCGGCGAGCGGGTGGTGGCGACGAACCCGCACTGGACGGCGTACGTCCCGGCAGCCGCCCGGTGGCCGTTCGAGGTGCACGTCGCGCCGCACCGGGCGGTGCCCGACCTGCCGGCGCTGACCGAGGCGGAACGCGACGCCTTCGGGCCGCTCTACCTGGACCTGCTGCGCCGCTTCGACGGGCTGTTCGACACACCCATGCCCTACATCGCCGCGTGGCACCAGGCACCGGTCCGCGTCGAGCGTGAGCTGGGGCATCTGCACCTGCAACTGTTCAGCGTCCGGCGGGCGGCGGACAAGCTGAAGTACCTCGCCGGCTCGGAGTCGGCGATGGGGGTCTTCATCAACGACATCGCCCCCGAGCGGGCCGCCGAGCTGCTGCGCGCGGTCTAGCGGACGGTCCACGTCGGTCGCCGCCGGGCAGGGCCGGAGCTACGGCCCTGCGGACAGCAGGGCGCGGGGGGCCCGGGACAGGGCCCCCCGCGGGGAAGGGACGGCTGGCTGTACTCGACAGCCGGGAAGGCTGGCTGCTGGGCACGCGAGTCGCGCGGTGGCGACGGTCAACCTTCCAGGACGGGACTGGCATCTCGTCCATCCAGGTCAACGAGGCGCGCCGGACGAAGTGACGCCGATGGGCGCGTCCGGTCGCGACACGCCGCCGCTGCGGGTACCGGATACACCGAGCCCGCCGGCGCTCGGGCCGGCGGGCTCGGTGAACTGCGGGTGAGACTCAGGCGGCCAGGCGGCGCGCCAGGTTCTCGTCGAGCGTGTTCATGAACTCGTCGGTGGTCTGCCACGGGGCGTCCCGCGAGATCAGCAGCGCGAGGTCCTTGGTCATCTGGCCGCCCTCGACGGTGTCGACGATGACCTGCTCCAGCGTGTTGGCGAACTCGCTGACCGCCGGGGTGCCGTCCAGCTTGCCCCGGTGGGCCAGGCCACGGGTCCAGGCGTAGATCGAGGCGATCGGGTTGGTCGAGGTCTTCTCGCCCTTCTGCCACTGCCGGTAGTGCCGGGTGACGGTGCCGTGCGCGGCCTCGGCCTCGACGGTGCGACCGTCGGGCGAGAGCAGGACCGAGGTCATCAGGCCGAGCGAGCCGAAGCCCTGCGCGACGGTGTCGGACTGCACGTCACCGTCGTAGTTCTTGCAGGCCCAGACGTAGCCGCCCTCCCACTTGAGCGCGGCGGCGACCATGTCGTCGATGAGCCGGTGCTCGTAGGTGAGGCCGGCGGCGTCGAACTCGGCCTTGAACTCGTTCTCGAACACCTCGGCGAAGATGTCCTTGAACCGGCCGTCGTACGCCTTGAGGATGGTGTTCTTGGTGGACATGTAGACCGGGTAGTTGCGGTCCAGGCCGTAGCGGAACGAGGCCCGGGCGAAGTCCCGGATCGACTCGTCGTAGTTGTACATGCCCATCGCGATGCCGCCGCCGGGGAAGTTGGCGACCTCCATCTCGACCGGCTGCGAGCCGTCGGCGGGCGTGTAGGTGATGGTCACCGTGCCCGGGCCCGGGACCACGAAGTCGGTGGCCTTGTACTGGTCGCCGTGGGCATGCCGGCCGATGATGATCGGCTTGGTCCAGCCGGGGACGAGCCGCGGCACGTTGGACATGATGATCGGCTCGCGGAAGACGACGCCGCCGAGGATGTTACGGATGGTGCCGTTCGGCGACCGCCACATCTTCTTCAGGCCGAACTCCTCGACCCGCGCCTCGTCCGGAGTGATGGTGGCGCACTTGACGCCGACGCCGTGCTCCTTGATTGCGTTCGCGGCGTCGACGGTCACCTGGTCGTCGGTGGCGTCGCGGTGCTGGATCGAGAGGTCGTAGTAGTGCAGGTCGACGTCGAGGTAGGGCAGGATCAGCTGCTCCCGGATCTGCTTCCAGATGATCCGGGTCATCTCGTCGCCGTCGAGCTCCACGACCGGGTTGTTTACCTTGATCTTCGCCATCGGCCGGCGCTCCTCTCAGGGGACATGCTCAAGCAGTACGAGCGTACTGGATCGGCTCGGACAAGGAACGCCGCGCCCACCGGTCGGCCCGTGCCTCCACCGGCGAACCGCCAGATTGATCAAGGGGTTTGCGTCTCGGATCAGCTTTCCCGAGACGCAAACCTCTTGATCGACTCAGTTCGTCGCTGTCACATGGACGCGACGTCGGCCTGCTTGGCGCGGACGGCCTCGGCGGCCTCCCTGAGGGCGGCCAGCTCGTCGGCGTCGAGGTCGGTCTCCACCACGCGCTTGACGCCCTGAGCACCGATCTCGGCCTCGACGCCCAGGTAGACACCGGAGATGCCGTACTCGCCGTCGACCCAGGCACATACCGGCATGACCTCGCCGGAGTCCTCCGCGACCGCCTTCGCCATCCGGGCCGCTGCCGCCGACGGGGCGTAGTACGCCGACCCCGTCTTGAGCAGGGCCACCACCTCGGCACCACCGTTGCGGGTACGTACGACCAGGTCCTCGATCTGCTCGGCCGGCATCACCTCGCGCAGCGGCTTGCCGTTCACGCTGCTCTGCGACGGCACCGGAACCATGGTGTCGCCGTGCGAGCCCAGGGTCAGCGTCTTCACCGACTTCACCGGCACCTGCAACGCCTCGGCGACGAAGTTGGTGAACCGGGCGGTGTCCAGCATGCCGGCCTGACCGAGCACCCGGTTGCGCGGGAACTGGGTGGCGATCTGGGCCAGCGCGGTCATCTCGTCGAGCGGGTTGGAGACCACGATGACGACGGCGTTCGGGGCGTACTTGGCCACGTTCTCGGCGACCTGGCGGACGATCTTTGCGTTGGTCTCCAGCAGGTCCATCCGGCTCATCCCGGGCTTCCGCGGCAGGCCGGCGGTGATGACGACCACGTCCGAGCCCTCGATGCCCTCGTAGCCCTCACCGTTCGGGCCGGTCGTGACCCCGACGACAGTGGTCTCGAAGCCCTCCACAGCACGCGACTGGTTGAGGTCGAGGGCGATACCCGCGGGCTTGCCCTCGATGATGTCGGTGATCACGACGGTGTCGAAGACGTCGTACTCGGCCAGGCGCTGCGCGGTGGTGGAGCCGTAGAATCCGGCCCCGACGACAGTGACCTTCTTACCCATGGTCGTCCCACTCCCTGATACCAGTCGGTTTTCCGGACCGTATCAGCCATCCTGGCACCGATCGGGCCAGGGGCGGACGGTTATGAGCGTTCGGCCCGCTCCACGACATTGGTGAGCAACATGGCCCGGGTCATCGGTCCGACCCCGCCGGGCATCGGCACCAGCTTGCCGGCCACCTCGGCGACCTCCGGGTCCACGTCGCCAGTGTAGCGGCCCTTGCCGTCGGAACCGATCACCCGGGTGATGCCCACGTCGACCACGACCGCACCCGGGTTGATCATGTCCGCGGTGAGCAGGCCGGGTACGCCCGCCGCCACGATGACGATGTCGGCGGCCCGGGTGTGCGCGGCCAGGTCCAGGGTGCCGGTGTGGCAGAGGGTGACGGTGGCGTTCTCGCTCCGCCGCGTCAACAGCAGCCCCAGCGGGCGTCCGACGGTGTTGCCCCGGCCCACCACCGCCACGTTGGCGCCGCGCAGCGGCACGTCGTGCCGACGGAGCAGCTCCACGATGCCGCGCGGGGTGCAGGGCAGCGGCGCGTCGTAACCGAGCACCAGCCGGCCAAGGTTGACCGGGTGCAGGCCGTCAGCGTCCTTGTCCGGGTCGATCAGCTCCAGCACCCGCTGCGTGTCCAGGTGTGCCGGCAACGGCAGTTGGACGATGTAGCCGTGGCAGGCCGGATCGGCGTTCAGCTCGGCGAGAACCTGGTCGACCTGCTCCTGGGTGGCGTCGGCCGGCAACTCCCGGCGGATCGAGGCGATGCCGACCTCGGCGCAGTCCCGGTGCTTGCCGTTGACATACGCCTGGGAGCCCGGATCGGACCCGACCAGCACCGTGCCGAGCCCCGGCACGGTGCCCCGTTCCGCCAGCGCCTTCACCCGCGCCCGCAGCTCGTCCTTGATCTCGGCCGCGGTCGCCTTGCCGTCCAGAAGCGTCGCCGTCACGAGCAGATCGTCTCACGCCCGCCGCCACCGGCTCCCCCGACCTCGACGACCCGACCGGCCAGCCGTCCGGCCGGACTACTTTGCGTGAGGTGTGATTCGTCACTTAGCGTGACAATCTGTGGAGCCGAACACCCCCGTTCCGGACGTGCGGGCACGAAGGGCCACAATCCGGCGATCATGACGGGCCACGACCAGGCATCCCACCGGGTCGCCAACGTCGCCCAATCGGTCCATATCTCCGCACTTCAAGGCGGTAGCGCAGCGATGCGCGTAGCACGCGACCGGGAGACCGACAAGACCGGGGGTGGCGTTCTGTTACCCCTTCGCAACCGCTACGTTGCCGACTCGCGGCATACGACCTACCGTTGCCCGTCGTTGCGCAGCGTTACCCCAAAGCCGGGCCCGACTGCGCAGCGTAATGGAGATGAGGAGGCTAGATGCGTGTTCGTAGGCTCGCCGCCTGGACCGCCCTCCCGCTCGCGGTGACCCTGGGCCTGGTGGCCTGCGGCTCGGGCGGCGACGGCGGATCCGGCGAGAGCGACCCCAACGCGGCCGTGCGGATCGAGATCGCCGAGCCGCAGCACCTGGTGCCGACCAACACCAACGAGACGAGCGGTTCCCAGGTGCTCGCCGCCCTGTTCAGCCCGCTTGTCGACTACGACGAGGCCCACAAGCCGTACGAGGTGGCCGCCGAGTCGATCACGTCCGAGGACAACACCACCTGGACGATCAAGCTCAAGGACGGCTACACGTTCCACAACGGCGAGAAGGTGACCGCCGACAACTACATCGACGCCTGGAACTACGGCGCGTACGCGCCGAACGGGCAGAACTCCAGCTACTTCTTCGAGAAGATCGCCGGCTACGACGACCTGCAGGGTGAGAGCCCGAAGGCCGAGACGCTCAGCGGGCTGAAGCAGGTCGACGACCTGACCTTCACCGTCACGCTCGCGCAGCCGTACAGCGAGTTCAAATCGATGCTCGGCTACACCGCCTTCTACCCGCTGCCGGAGGCCGCGTTCAGCGCTCCCGGCGAACTGGTCGAGGGTTACGAGCAGGCACCGATCGGCCAGGGCCCGTTCAAGATGAAGGGCACCTGGCAGCACGACGCCAAGGTCGAGGTCGAGCGGTACGACGCCTTCCCCGGCGAGCAGCCGAAGGTGGCCGGCGTCGAGTTCCGGATCTACCAGCAGCTGACCGCGGCGTACGCGGACGTGCTGTCGGACAACCTCGACGTGATCAAGACCATCCCGACGGAGAACCTCTCCACCGCCGGCACCGATCTGGGCGACCGCTTCGTGCAGAGCCCGGCGTCGTCGCTGCACTTCCTGGCTTTCCCCACCTTCCAGGAGGAGTTCAGCAACCCGGATGTGCGCAAGGCCATCTCCATGGCGATCGACCGCGAGGAGATCACTCGGTCGATCTTCAAGGACTCGCAGCAGCCGGCCCGCGCGTTCGTCTCCCCGGCCGTCGCCGGCTACCGGGAGAACACCGTCGGCGCGGCGGGCGAGTTCGACCCGGCCAAGGCCAAGGCGCTCTACCAGGCCGCCGGCGGCCCGTCGAAGATCACCCTGTCCTACAACGGCGACGGTGGCCACAAGGACTGGATCGACGCCACCTGCAACCAGCTCAAGGCCAACCTGGGCGTGGACTGCGTCGGCAGCGCCGAGCCCAAGTTCGCCGACCTGCTGACCAAGGTCAAGGCAAAGCAGCCGGTGGGCCTGTTCCGGATGGGCTGGATCATGGACTACCCGTCCATGGAGAACTACCTGGGCCCGCTGTACAGCACCAACGGCTCGTCGAACTACTACGGCTACAGCAACCCGGACTTCGACCGTCTGCTCGCCGAGGGCGCCAGCGCCCCCAGCGAGGAAGAGGCGATCAAGAAGTACCAGGAGGCAGAGGACCTGCTGGCCGAGGACCTGCCGGTCGTACCGCTGCGGTTCGGCCAGAACAACTTCGGCCACTCGACCAAGGTCAAGAACGTCGAGATGGATCTCTTCGACCGGGTCAACCTGACCAAGATCGAAGCGATCAAGTAACGCACACGTCGGCGGGTCGGGTCATCGCGAGGTGACCCGACCCGCCACGCGGTTCGCCCCTTTTCAGGGAGACTGCCAAGTATGTTCCGCTTCATCGTGCGGCGTCTGCTCCAGATGGTCCTGGCCTTCTTCGGGACCACGCTGATCGTCTACGCGCTGATGTTCGCCGGTCAGGGCGACCCGATCCAGGCCCTCGCCGGGGAGCGCCCGGTCACCGCCGCACAGCGGGCGTACCTCACGGAGAAGTACCACCTCGACGCCACCGGGATCGGCGGCTTCTTCTACAGGTACTTCGACTACATCTCGAATCTGCTCCGCGGCGACCTGGGCGAGTCGCTCACCGGACGGTCGATCGGCGACATCCTCGCCGCCGCCTGGCCGGTCACGATCAGGCTGGCCCTGATCGCCATCGCGGTCGCGGTCATCTTCGGCGTCACCGCAGGCGTCCTCGCCGGCATCCGGCGGGCCAGCATCTTCGACAACGCCACCCTGCTGCTGACCCTGCTGGTGCTCGGCATCCCGACAATCGTGCTCGCCCCGCTGGCGCAGTACTTCCTCGGCGTCAAATGGCAGGTCTTCCCGCCCACCGCCGGCGCCGACCCCGACTTCTTCGCGCTGCTGCTGCCGGGCATCGTGCTCGGCTCGCTCTCCCTGGCCACCGCGCTCCGGCTGACCCGTACCTCGGTGGCCGAGAACCTGCGTGCCGACTACGTGCGCACCGCGCGGTCGAAGGGCCTGCCGAATCGGCGGGTGGTGAGCGTGCACGTGTTGCGCAACTCGCTCATCCCGGTGATCACCTTCCTCGGCGTCGAGGTCGGCAACCTGATGAGCGGCGCGATCATCACCGAGGGCGTGTTCAACATCCCCGGCGTCGGCTTCAACCTCTTCCGCGGCATCCGCACCGAGGACGGCCCGCTGGTGGTGGGCATCGTCAGCGTGCTCGTCGTGGTCTACCTGGTCTCCAACCTGGTGGTCGACGTCCTGTACGCCGTTCTGGACCCGAGGATCCGCTATGAGTGATTTCGAGACGGTGGCGGCGTCGGAGAACCAGGCCGCGCGGCGCGGGCCCTCCGGAGAACCGGGCACGCCGAACCAGGTGGGCCGGCCCCGCAAGCCGCGCAGCCTGGCCGGCGACGCCTGGCGCGACCTGCGCCGCAAGCCGATCTTCTGGATCAGCCTGACCCTGGTGCTGCTGGTCACCGCGATGGCCGCCGTGCCGGGCCTGTTCACCAGCAACGACCCCGCCGACTGCGTGCTGTCCCGACAGCACGCGCCGCCCTCCGGCGGCGCCATCTTCGGGTACGACTTCCAGGGTTGCGACACGTACGCCCGGGCGGTCTACGGCGCGCGCGCGTCGCTGCTGGTCGGCGCCCTGAGCGCGCTGTTCACCGGCCTGATCGCGCTGGTCGTGGGGATGGTCGCCGGCTACTTCGGCGGCTGGGTCGACGCGGTGCTCTCCCGAGTGATCGACATCGTGCTCGGCATCCCGCTGCTGCTGGCCGCGATCGTCCTGCTCAAGCGCATCGGCAGCGACAGCGCCACGGTACGCGTCGCCGCGGTCATCTTCGTGCTGGCGGTGCTCGGCTGGACCACCGCGGCCCGGGTGGTCCGTTCCTCGGTGATCACCGCCCGGGAGCAGGACTACGTGGCCGCGGCGCGGATGCTGGGGGCCGGCAACGGACGGATCATGTGGCGGCACATCCTGCCGAACGCACTCGCCCCGGCCATCGTGGTCCTGACCATCGCGCTCGGCTCGTTCATCGCCGCCGAGGCGACGCTCTCCTTCCTCGGCATCGGGCTGCGGGAACCGACCATCTCCTGGGGCATCGAGATCAACAACGGTCGGGTGCACATGCGGGAGTCGGCGACCCCGCTGGTGGTCCCGTCGACCTTCCTGGCGCTGACCGTGCTGGCCTTCATCATGCTCGGCGACGCGATCCGCGACGCCTTCGACCCGAAGCTCCGGTGATCCCCTCATGAGTCAGCACGCCGTCCGGCCGACGCCGGCCTCGCCCACCCCGCCCGACGGGCACCTGCTGGAGGTACGCGATCTGCACGTCGAGTTCCGCACCGGCGAGGGCGTGGCCAAGGTGATCAACGGGGTCAGTTACCACCTGGATCCGGGCGAGACCCTCGCCGTGCTGGGCGAGTCCGGCTCCGGCAAGTCCGTCACCGCCCAGGCCATCATGGGCATCCTGGACACTCCGCCGGCGCACATCAGCTCGGGTGAGATCCGCTACTCCGGCCAGGACCTGCTCAGCCTGGCGGAGGAGCAGCGCCGGCAGATCCGGGGCAGGGACATCGCGATGATCTTCCAGGACGCCCTCTCCGCGTTGAACCCGGTCTTCCCGGTCGGCTGGCAGATCGGCGAGACGTTGCGCCAGCGACTCGGCATGTCCCGCGCGGACGCCCGCCGCCGCTCGGTGGAGCTGATGGACCTGGTGCAGATCCCCGGGGCGGCGAGCCGTCTCGGTGACTACCCGCACCAGTTCTCCGGCGGCATGCGGCAGCGGGTGATGATCGCGATGGCCCTGGCGATGGAGCCGAAGGTGCTGATCGCCGACGAGCCCACCACCGCCCTGGACGTCACCGTGCAGGCCCAGATCATGGATCTCCTCGCCGACCTGCGGCGGGACCTGAACATGGCGATGATCCTGATCACCCACGACCTCGGTGTGGTGGCCGACGTCGCGGACCGGATCGCGGTCATGTACGCGGGCCGGATCGTCGAGCACGCCGATGTCCGGTCGCTGTACCGGGCGCCTGCCCATCCGTACACCAAGGGGTTGCTGAACTCGATCCCGCGCCTGGACCAGCGGGGCGGGAAGCTGTCCACGATCCGCGGCCTGCCGCCCAACCTGATGCGGATCCCCAGCGGTTGCCCCTTCCACCCCCGGTGCCCGTACGTGCAGCAGGTCTGCGTGGACGTGGTGCCGCACGACCTGATCCTCGGCGACGGCCGGACCAGCGCGTGCCACTTCGCCCAGGAGGTACGTGATGACCGCGCCGGCTAGTCCCACCACCGTCCGCGGCGAGACCCTCCTCGACGTCAACCACGTGGTCAAACACTTCCCGATCACGCAGGGCGTGGTGTTCAAGAAGAAGACCGGTGCGGTCAAGGCCGTCGACGGGGTGAGCTTCCAGCTGCGCCGCGGCGAGACACTTGGCATCGTCGGTGAGTCGGGCTGCGGCAAGTCCACCCTGGCCCGACTGCTGATGCGGCTGGAGAAGCCGACCGCCGGCCGCGCCACGCTGGCCGGTCGCGACCTGTTCGCCGCCTCCGGTGGCGAGCTACGGCGGATCCGGCGCAACATGCAGATGGTCATGCAGGACCCGTACACCTCGCTGAACCCACGGATGACCGTCGGCGACATCATCGGCGAGCCGTTCGAGATCCATCCGGAGGCGTCCCCGAAGGGCAGCCGCCAGCGGCGGATCCAGGAACTGCTCGACGTCGTCGGGTTGAACCCGGAGCACATCAACCGCTATCCGCATCAGTTCTCCGGTGGCCAGCGGCAGCGCATCGGCATCGCCCGGGCCTTGGCGCTGCGCCCCGAGGTGATCGTCTGCGACGAGCCGGTCTCCGCGCTGGACGTCTCCATCCAGGCGCAGGTGATAAACCTGCTGGAGGAACTTCAGGACGAACTGGGCCTGTCCTACATCTTCATCGCCCACGACCTGTCTGTGGTGCGGCACATCTCCGACCGGATCGCGGTGATGTACCTGGGCCGGATCGTGGAGATCGGCACCGAGGACGAGATCTACGATCGCGCCACCCACCCGTACACCCAGGCGTTGCTCTCCGCGGCCCCGGTGCCGGACCCGGACGCCCGGGAACACCGCAGCATCATCCGGCTGCGCGGCGACGTCCCGAGCCCGGCGGATCCGCCGAGCGGCTGCCACTTCCGCACCCGGTGCTGGAAGGCGCAGGACATCTGCGCCACCCAGGACCCGCAGGCGGTGCTGCGCGCTGCCGACCCGCACCCCTCGGCCTGCCACTTCGCCGAACTGCGCCCGGGAGGGTGAGCGCCCAACCTCCCTCCCTAGTGGATACTGCGGCATCGAAGAACCACCCGATGACGGATGGCGATCCTCTGCTCACTCACTAGGGTCTACAGCCGTGACGCAGGTGGCGCTATGGCCGACGACGGGCCCCACGGCCGGGGCCGCCGCGACGAACAGCCGGATCACCGTCCGGTACGTGCAGGCCACCGTCGCGGTCGCCGTCCTCGGCACCGTATGGTGCGTCGCGAACTTCACGGTCGGCGCGGGCACCGAGGCGCTCGCGTACACCTTCGTTCCCGTCGGCGGGATCTTCGCCGCCGGGTCCGTCGTACACCTGCTCCGCCACGCCAGCCTCGACCCGGTCACCCGACGTTTCTGGCGTGCGCTCCTCGTCGCGGCGGCCACCATCACGATCGGGTACGGCTGGCTGGCGCTGGACATGCTGACGCACGCCGCCGAGGCCCGTACCCGAAGCATGCCGCTGCCGGCGGCGGCCTGCGTGGCGATCGGGTTCGTCGTCGCCATCTGGGCGGTGGCCCGGGTGCCGATCGCCGAGACCGGCGATGTCGAGCGGTGGCGCATCCTGCTCGACCGCGCAATCGCGTTCCTCGGCTGCGCGGCCCTGCTCTGCTACGTCGGGCTGGCCCCGATGTTCACCGCCGACGAGCCGTGGAGCCCGCAGGCGATGGCGCTGGTCGGGCTCGCCTTCCTGGTCGCGATCGGCGCCGCGACGAAGGTGTCCTTCGTCGCCGGTGGCCCGGTGGATCGCGTCGCCCTACGATTCGTCGCGGCCAGTGGCGGCGTCACCGCCGGGATAGTCGCCGTGCTCGCGGTCCGGTACGGCTACGTCGCCGGCATCCCCGTCCAGGCGATCGTGATGCCGCTGACCCCGGTGTTCTTCACGCTTGGCGTCAGGGCGCAGTGGCGGGCCGACCTCGGTGTCCGCCGGGCCCAGACCCCCAACGGCGTGCTGCTGCCGTACCTGGCGGTGGTGGCGGTCGACGTGCCGCTGCTCGCCGTCGCGTTCGGCGCCCCCCTGACCCTGCCGGTCCGGCTGGTCCTGATCGCCGCCGTGGTGGTCACCGCGCTGGTAAGCGTCCGGCAGTTCATCGCCTATCGAGAAAACGCCCGGCTGCTGCGCAACACCCGCGTCCAGGAGGAGCGCCTCCAGTACGAGGTCAGCCACGACGGCCTCACCGGGCTGGCCAACCGGGCGCTGTTCCGGGACCGGCTCGCGTCCGCGCTCACCGCCACGACGCCCGCGTCGGTGCTCCTGGTCGACCTCGACGACTTCAAGACCGTCAACGACCTGCTCGGGCACGGCGTCGGTGATCGGCTGCTCGTGTCGGTCGCCGAGCTGCTGCGTGCCGAGGTCGGTGACGACGGCCTGCCGGTACGGGTCGCCGGTGACGAGTTCGCCGTGCTGCTCACCGGCGCGGACGCCGACCCCGAGGAACTGGCCGGCCGGCTGCTGGCCGCGCTCGACCAGCCGATCAGTCAGCACCGCCTGCTGGTGCAGGCCAGCATCGGCATCGCCGACACCGCGCCCGGCGCCACCGTCGACTCGGTGCTGCGGGACGCCGACGTCGCCATGTACACGGCCAAGCAGCGTGGGAAGGCGAGCTTCGTACGGTACGTCGACGGCATGGGTGAGCCGGTACTGGCGCACATGCAGCTCGGCGGCGAGCTACGGCGGGCCCTGGACGACAACGAGCTTCGGGTCGTCTACCAGCCGATCCTGCGGCTCGACGACAACTGGTTGGTCGGGGTCGAGGCGCTGGTCCGCTGGCACCACCCGACCCGCGGGGTCGTCAGCCCGGCCGAGTTCATCCCGGCCGCCGAACGGACCGGGCTGATCGTGCCGCTGGGCCGGTTCGTGCTGCGCGAGACGTGCCGCCAGGCGGCGGCATGGTCCCGGGAGTTCGGGCCGGAGGCACTCCGGGAGGCGGGCCTGAACGTCTCCGCGCGGCAACTGCACGATCCCGACTTCGTCTCCGACGTGACCGCCGCGCTCGCCGAGAGCGGGCTGCCGTGCGAGCGACTGGTGCTGGAGGTGACCGAGTCGGCGGTGCTGCGCGGTCAGCAGGTCTCCCGAACCCTCTTCGAACTCGACCGGATGGGCATCCGCCTGTCGCTTGACGACTTCGGCACCGGCGAGTCGTCGCTGAGCCTGCTGCGCGCCTTTCCCGCCGCGATCGTGAAGCTCGACAAGTCCTTCGTCGACGGTATCGAGATCGACGACGGCCAGGCAGCGGCAGCCGACGCCCGGCGGGCGGTGGCCCGCGCGGTGATCCAGCTCGCCCACGCGCTCGGCCTGGAGACCGTTGCCGAGGGCGTCGAGAGCGCCGAACAGGTCGCTGTCCTCCGCGCCCTCGGCTACACCCGTGGTCAGGGCTTCCACCTGGCCCGACCGATGACCGCCGACGGCATCGCCGGCCTACTCGCCCGGCAGCAGACCGTGACAGCCGTCCGACGGCCGACCTGATCCGGTCCAGATCTTGGAAAGTTTCCGTTCGGCGCTAACGGAAACTTTCCAAGATCTCGCATTCGCATCCCGTGGATCGGGGCGTCCGTTGGGAGCGGTGTTGCGCCGGGCACGGACGCGACGCGGGCCGCGTTCGCCGTACCCGCGATGCGCGCCTAGTGGAAGAAGTGGCGGGTGCCGGTGAGGTACATGGTGACGTCGGCCCGCTTGCAGGCGTCGATCACCTCTTCGTCGCGGATGGAGCCGCCGGGCTGGACGATCGCCCGGATGCCCGCGTCGATGAGGATCTGCGGGCCGTCGGCGAACGGGAAGAACGCGTCCGAGGCGGCCACCGCACCGCGCGCCCGGTCGGCGCCGGCCCGGCTGACCGCGAGACGGGCCGAGTCGACCCGGTTGACCTGTCCCATCCCGACGCCCACCGTGGCGCAGTCCTGGGCCAGCAGGATCGCGTTGCTCTTCACTGCGCGTACCGCCCGCCAGGCGAAGGCCAGGTCGGCCAGGGTCGCCTCGTCGGCCGGCTCGCCGGTGGCCAGCCGCCAGCTGGCCGGGTCGTCGCCCTCGGCGTCGACTGCGTCCCGCAGCTGCACCAGCACGCCGCCGCTGACCTGCCGCCACTCGGTCGGACGCGGCTGGAAGGCGGGCGCGCGCAGCAGCCGGATGTTCTTCTTGGCCTGGAGCGTCTCCACCGCACCGGGTTCGTAGTCGGGTGCCACCACGACCTCGGTGAAGATCTCGGCGATCTGCCCGGCAAGCTCGACCGAGACCGGCCGGTTGACGGCGATGACCCCACCGAAGGCGGAGACCGGGTCACAGGCGTGCGCCTTGCGGTGCGCCTCCGCCACGTCAGTGCCGACCGCGATGCCGCACGGGTTGGCGTGCTTGATGATGGCCACCGCGGGCTGGTCGGCGAAGTCGTTCGCGGCCCGCCAGGCGGCATCCGCGTCGACGTAGTTGTTGTAGGACATCTCCTTGCCGTGCAACTGCTCGGCCTGAGCCAGCCCCACCGGGCCGGCCGGGTCGGCATAGAGCGCGGCGGTCTGGTGCGGGTTCTCGCCGTAGCGCAGCACCGACTGCCGGCGCAGCGCCAGACCGGCGAACTCCGGCATGCCCTCGGCCGCCGGGGCGACCGAGGTGGCGAACCACTCGGCGACCGCCACGTCGTACTCGGCGATGTCGGCGAAGGCGCGGGCGGCCAGCGCCCGACGCTGCGCCAGGGTGAAGCCACCACCGTCGAGTGCGGCCAGCAGCATCGGGTACGCACCCGGGTCGGTGACCACGGCCACGCAGGCGTGGTTCTTGGCGGCCGCCCGCACCATCGCCGGGCCGCCGATGTCGATCTGCTCGACGCACTCGTCCGGACCGGCCCCGGAGGCGACGGTGTCCTGGAACGGGTACAGGTTGGACACCAGCAGGTCGATCCCGGCGATGCCGTGTTCGTCGAGCTGGGCGGTGTGCGCGTCCTTGCGCAGGTCGGCGAGGAGCCCACCGTGGATGGCCGGATGCAGGGTCTTGACCCGCCCGTCGAGGATCTCCGGGAAGCCGGTCACCTGCTCCACCGGCGTCACCGGCACCCCCGCCGCGGCGATCGTCGACGCGGTGCTGCCGGTGGAAACGATCTCCACACCGGCGGTGTGCAGTGCCTGGGCCAGGCCGGCCAGGCCGGTCTTGTCGTAGACGCTGACAAGTGCTCGCCGGATGGGGCGACGCCCGTCCTGGATGGGGTTCACGCCGACCATGACCTTTCTTCCAGTGATCGTCCAACCTTCACGGACCAGCCGGCCCACCTGCTCGACGAGCTGGCTCCGCTCCGCTTCCTTGATGCGCTCGGTGAGCGTGTCGACGTCGTCGTCGTCGCGTACCGGCACCGCCACCTGCGCGACGATCGGGCCGGTGTCCATCCCGGCGTCGACAAAGAAGAGGGTCGCCCCGGTCACCTTGACTCCGTAGGCGAGGGCGTCACGCGGACCGTGGATGCCGGGAAACGCCGGCAACAGGGTGTTGTGCGTGTTCAGGTAGCGGTCGCCGAAAGCGCCGAGGAAGCGGGGACCGACCAGCTTCAGGAACCCGGCCGAGATGACCAGGTCGGGTCGGTGCTCGGCGACCCGCGCGGTGAGCGCGACGTCCCACTGCTCGCGGTCCGGATGGTCCTTGACCCGCTCCACGAAGGTGGGCACCCCCGCGGCGACGGCCCGGTCCAGGCCCGCGATGCCGTCGCGGTCCGCACCGACCGCGACCACCTGTGCCCCGTACGCCGGGTCGGCGGTCGCGTCCAGCAGAGCCTGAAGGTTGCTTCCGGAGCCGGAGACAAGAACGACGATACGGGCGGACTGGGTCACCGGCACACCCTATCCGGCCGCCGACCGGTGCCCATCCGCTGGGCAGCGCGGCGCGCGTGACCACCGAACTGGCCGGAAGCGGGTACGCTGCCGGTCGCTTGGGACCGGCGCATGTCCGGTCCCACACCCGTCAGCGAAACAACCGTGAGGAGCACGTCGTCATGCAGCCCGAGTACCAGTCACAGCCACCGCAGTCGGTCGACAACAACATGACAATGTCGATCGTCGCGATCTTCCTCTTCTGGCCGCTGGCCATCCCGGCGATCATCAACGCCTCGAAGGTCAACCCGCTGCTCCAGCAGGGTGACTACGCCGGTGCCCAGGCTGCGGCGGCCGAGTCGAAGAAGTGGTCCAAGTGGGCCCTGATCGTCGGTATCGCCTGGCTCGCGATCGTCCTGGTGTGCTGCCTCGGCGGCGGCCTGCTGGGCTCGATGAGCGACAGCAACGCCAGCGGTTACTGAGCACCGGATGCAGCCCGGTCACCCCGGTCAGGACCCGTACGGCCAGCAGCCGCCGTACGGGGACCCGACCACACCCCAGCCGGCCAACCCGTACGCGCCGCCCCCGGCCAACCCGTACGCGCCACCGCCGGCCAACCCGTACGCCCAGCCGACCGATCCGTACGGTCAGCAGCCACCGGCCGATCCGTACGGTCAGCAGCCACCGGTCCCGGGTCAGCCGGAGGCCCCGCCGCCGGCCTCGCCCGCGCCCTACGACCCGTACGCTCCGCCGGCCGGTCCTCCACCGGCGGCCGGGCAACCCCCGGCGTACGGCCAGCCGGCGTACGGTCAACCGGGCTACGGGCAGCCGGCGTACGGGCAGCCGGGCTACGGGCAGCCCTACGCCGACCCGTACGCTGCGCAGCCCTACGGCGGCACGCCGATGTACCCGCACGCTGGCTTCGCCGGCGCGCAGGGGCAGCAGAACACCCTCGGCCTGATCGCGATGATCCTCGGTATCGCGTCGATTCCGCTGAGCTGCTGCTACCTCGGTATCCCGCTGGGACTGGCAGCACTCGTCACCGGCTGGCTGGGCAAGCAGAAGGCCGACCAGGGGCTGGCCGGCAACTCCGGCCAGGCACTCGCCGGCCTGATCTGCGGCGCGGTGGGGCTGTTGCTGGGTCTGCTACAGATCGTCGTGGTGGCACTGAACGTCGGCGGATCGATGTATCCCTGACAAGTAGCTGCCCACCGCCAGGGGCGTCCCGAAACATCCGGGACGCCCCTGCCTCGTCAGAGCCGCCCCACCCCCATCGCAGCCCTACCGCCTCCGGCGCGGGATGCACGGACAACATCGGGGATGTTGCCGCCTTGCGCACCCAGGCAGGCCACAACATCGGGGATTCCGCAGTCTCCCGGCGTGGGATGCACCCACCGGCTCGGGAAGGTGCGGTCTTCGAGTCAGCAGGTGGCGGCGGCGCGCCGGTACCGGAAGCTCAGGTGGCGAGTCGGGCGAGCCAGCGGATGGCGGCGGCACCGAGCAGCGCGCCGGCACCGGTGACCAACAGCGCCGCGAGCGCCACCTGCCAACCGACCGGCCCGACCTCCGCCAGCCGGCCGCCGCCCAGCGGCCCGCCGGACGCCTTGGCCGCCGCGCCGAGCAGCAGGCCGGCCACCGGTCCGGCGAGCGCCGCCGGTACGAGCAGCCGCCGCCACGACAGGGGTGCGCGTTCGGCGATGGCCAGGCGCAGCAGACGGCGCGCGAGCAGCCCGCCGGTGGCCATTCCAACGAGGACGGGCAGGGCGAGTACGGTGACCGCGCCGAGCCCGTCGACCGGCCCGCTGGGCAGACCGGCGAACAACGGCAGAGCCGGTAGCGCGCCGACCGACACCTCGCTGGTGCGTACCGCCGTGTCCGTGCCGACCGCGAAGCCGGGGCCGAGCAGGTAGCTGGCCGACCACACGCTGACGTTTGGCGCGTACGCGAGGCTGACCAGCGTGATGCCGGCCTGACCGGCGACACCGGTCTGATAGGCGCCGATCAGGTCGGCCGCGTCACCACCGCCGGTCGCCACCGCCAGCCCCGCCACGGCGGCTCCCGCGCCGAGCAGCACAAGCGCGGCGACCAGACCGGCACGCACGCCCTCGCGCAACGGCATCGGTGCCTGCGCGGCGAAGACCTCCACCACCCCGGTCGTGCGAGCGGCACCGACACCGGCGGCGAGGGTGCCGACGGTCACCAGCGTCAGCCCGGCGCGTACCGGCGACACACCGGGACCACCCGCACCGACCACGACGGCGGCAAGCGTTCCCAACAGCCCGTACGCGACACCTACCGCTGTCGCGGCGGCGAGCGTACGGCTCGGCGAACGGCCGCCGCGGGCACCGATCGCGCGACTGGCGTGCACCCCGGCCCGGGTGAGCCGCCACACCGCCAGCGCGGTCACCGCGAGCGGCGCCAGGCCCAGCGGGCCGGTGGCCGTGGTCAGGGGAACTCCGTGACCGAGGAGCCAGCCCGCCGCCCCGGCACGGGCGGCGTCGAGCAGACTGCCGGCCCCCTCGCTGAGCTGGAACAGCCAGAGCGCCAGCGCCACGGGAAGCCAGGTGGTGACGGCCGCTCCGCTGGCGGCGACCAGTGCGGCGACCGCGAGCGGCGCGTGGCTGCGCCCCGGGGGTGCCGCCCGCGCAGCGGGCACCCGGCGCGGAGGGCCGGCCCGGCCGGGTGGCCGGGCGCCGACGCCGCGGGCGTCCGTGGCCCGGCGAGGCTGGTCAGGGGTGACGAAGGACATCGGCTCTACTCTGGCATGCCGTGCCGGCCCTGGCTGCCCGACACCCGCTCGGTGCGTCCGACGCCAGGTCGCCGGACGCACCAGTTCGCCTGATCCGGCGTGGGCGGGCACCGGCTCCTCTAGCCTCGGCACAGGGGCCGTGACCGACGTCGCGGCAGCATGTGACCGGAAGGGGAGTCGTGAACGCTCCGTATCCACCGCCCCCGCCACCACCGGCCGGCCGGGACCGCACGACTCTCTGGGGCGTGCTCGGCATCGTGACCGGGGTGCTCTGCTGCGGCATCCTCGGCATCGTCTTCGGCTGGTTGTCGATCCGCGACGCGCGCCGGTACCGCCAGTCGCCGGTGCTGGGTTACGTGGCCATCGCGCTGGGCGTGCTGAACATCGTCGTCAGCCTGATCCTGCAGGCGACCGGCAACTACCCGTACTGGAACCGCTGAGGGGCCGACCTTCCGGTCGGCCCCTCGATGCGTGTTCCGCTCAGCCCGCGGACATGATCTCGCGCATCAGCTTGGCCGTCTCGGTCGGCGTCTTGCCGACCTTCACGCCGACCGCCTCCAGCGCTTCCTTCTTGGCGTCGGCGGTGCCCGCCGAGCCGGAGATGATCGCACCGGCGTGCCCCATGGTCTTGCCGGGCGGGGCGGTGAAACCGGCGATGTAGCCGACCACCGGCTTGCTGACGTTGGCCTTGATGAACTCGGCCGCCCGCTCCTCGGCGTCCCCGCCGATCTCACCGATCATGACGATGGCGTCGGTGTCCGGGTCGGCCTCGAAGGCGGCCAACGCGTCGATGTGCGTCGTCCCGATGATCGGGTCGCCGCCGATGCCGACGCAGGTGGAGAAGCCGATGTCCCGCAGCTCGTACATCATCTGGTAGGTCAGGGTGCCGCTCTTGCTGACCAGACCGATCCGACCGGAGCCGGTGATGTCGGCCGGGATGATGCCGGCGTTCGAGGCGCCCGGCGAGGCGATGCCGGGGCAGTTCGGGCCGATGATCCGGGTCCGCTCGCCCTTGGCCACGTTGTACGCCCAGAAGGCGGCGGTGTCGTGCACCGGCACCCCCTCGGTGATCACCACGGCCAGCGGGATCTCGGCGTCGATCGCCTCGATGACCGCCGCCTTGGTGAACTGCGGCGGTACGAAGATGACTGTGACATCGGCGCCGGTGTCCTTCATCGCGTCGGCGACGCTGGCGAAGACCGGCAGTTCGGTGCCGTCGAAGTCGACGGTGGTGCCCGCCTTGCGCGGGTTGACGCCGCCCACCACGTTCGTACCGGCGGCGAGCATCCGGCGGGTGTGCTTGGAACCCTCGGAACCGGTCATCCCCTGGACGATGACCTTCGAGTCCTTGGTCAGCCAGATAGCCATGTGTCAGACCCCCGCAGCCGCCAGCTCGGCGGCCCGCTCGGCCGCGCCGTCCATGGTGTCGACCCGCTCGATCAGCGGGTTGTTCGCGCCGTCGAGGATCGCTCGACCGGCCTCGGCGTTGTTGCCGTCGAGGCGGACGACGAGCGGCTTGGTGACCTGCTCGCCCCGCTGCTCCAGCAGGCCCAACGCCTGCACGATGCCGTTGGCGACCGCGTCGCAGGCGGTGATGCCGCCGAAGACGTTGACGAAGACGCTCTTGACCGACGGGTCGGAGAGGACGATCTCCAGACCGTTGGCCATGACCGCGGCGCTCGCGCCGCCGCCGATGTCGAGGAAGTTGGCCGGCTTGACGTTGCCGTGCCGCTCCCCGGCGTAGGCGACCACGTCGAGGGTCGACATGACCAGGCCCGCGCCGTTGCCGATGATGCCGACCTCGCCGTCGAGCTTGACGTAGTTGAGGTCCTTCTCCTTGGCCGCCTGCTCCAGCGGGTCCACCGCTGCCTGGTCGACAAGCGCCTCATGGTCCGGGTGCCGGAAGCCGGCGTTCTCGTCAAGCGTCACCTTGGCGTCCAGCAGCAGCAGCTTGCCCTCGGCGGTCTTGGCCAGCGGGTTCACCTCGACCAGGGTGGCGTCCTCGGCGACGAACGCCCGCCACAGGCCGACCGCGACGTCGACGACCTGGTCGGCGACCTCGGCCGGGAAGCCGGCCGCCTCGACGATCTCCCGCGCCTTCGCCTCGTCCACGCCCTTGACGGCGTCGATCGGCGCCTTGACGACCTTTTCGGGGGTCTCGGCGGCGACCTGCTCGATGTCCATGCCGCCGGCGACGCTGGCGATGCAGAGGAACGTGCGGTTCGCCCGATCGAGCAGGTACGAGAAGTAGTACTCCTCGGCCACGTCCGCGGTCACGGTGATCATGACCTTGTGGACGGTGTGGCCCTTGATGTCCATGCCGAGGATGTCGGTGGCACGGGCCACCGTCTCCTCCGCGCCCTCGGCCAGCTTGACGCCGCCCGCCTTGCCTCGGCCGCCGACCTTCACCTGTGCCTTGACGACCACCCGGCCGCCGAGGCGTTCGGCGATCGCGCGGGCCTCCTCCGGGGTCGTGGCGACGCCGCCGGCGAGCACGGGAAGCCCGTGCCGCTCGAACAGGTCCCGCCCCTGGTACTCGTACAGGTCCACGATTGCGCGTCCCGTCCCGTCTCTGCGGCGCACCGTCGCGCCGCCACCAGCGTATGGAAAGAAAACAGTGTGATGCCCGACATCAGTTGAAGTTGACGTGGGCCGTCGAACCCTCGCCACCGCGACCACGCGCCGCAGCCGACCTGACGGTCCGGCTCGCAGAGGGAGGTGGGAAAGGTTTCATTGGGCGCAGCCTAGCGATGCCGGCACCTCCGGCAACCGAGCGGGTGCGCGGTGTGCGGTAATGCACAGCCCGGGCCGCCGCGCGGTCCACCGCAGGGCCCGCGTCACCCGTTCGAGCGATCTTGTCAGGGCAGCGACAGTTCTCGGCGGTCCTGCGTAACCCCGCAGGAAGGGCGTCGTTGAGTCAGGTGTCGGAGCGCTGGAAAGCGCGAAGACGGAAACGGCCGATGCCCTGTCGGTCGAGGGGTGGCGGCGGGGCATCGTGCATAGAGGGGCCGGACGTGTGAGGGGTGCGTCCGGCCCCTCCCCTGTGCTCAGGCCACCGGCTGGGCGACGTTGTCCCGGACCCATTCCACGATGGATGCGGTGGTGGCGCCCGGGGTGAAGATCTTGGCCACGCCGAGCCGCTCCAACTCCGGAAGGTCGGCCTCCGGGATGATGCCTCCGCCGAAGACGACGATGTCTCGTGCCTCCCGCTCGTCGAGCAGCTCAAGGACCCTGCGGAACAGCGTCATGTGCGCCCCGGAGAGCACCGAGAGACCGACCGCGTCGGCGTCCTCCTGGATCGCGGTCTCCACGATCTGCTCCGGGGTCTGGTGCAGGCCGGTGTAGATGACCTCCATGCCGGCGTCACGGAGAGCGCGCGCCACCACCTTGGCGCCACGGTCGTGGCCGTCCAGGCCCGGCTTGGCGACGACGACCCGAACACGAGAGCTCATCTGGGCATCCCTTTCACCGGCTCCGCGGCTTTCACCTGAACGAACGGTAACCCGCCCGGCCGGGGCCGGGGAACCGGGGCCGGCAGGGCGAGCGGTAAACGGCGTTCGGCATTCGGACTCGCCGCAGCCTCCGGCCACCTCACGCAGGCATCATCGACACCTCACGCACAGGCACGACCAATACGGGACGCGTCAAGCGGGACGACTCCGCCGATCGGTCACGGTGTGCGACGAACGGAGGATAACGAGGACACCCCACTACATCCCCGAGCCATGACAATCCAGTACGGAAGCGGACAGAACGTTGCAACCAATTCGGCGCTCCGGCTTGTGACAGGACTGACGGTTGGCTACCGTGTCCACGGTTGTCATCAGGTCTACGGACGGGTGACGACGCGACCAGCCGACGCACGGTCACCAGATTCGGACGACGGCTGATCCGCATCGGAACCCCGACAACGGAGGGTATGCGTGCGCCAGCGCCTGTCGTCTGAGCCCGATCGATATCGCGGCCGCCGCCGCGTACCCACCCCCCCGCGCAGCCGCTACGCCGCGGTCGTCACCACCGCCTTCGTCGGTGCCGGTGTGGTGGCGCTGGGTGCCAACGCAATGCCGGACGCCAAGAGCGTCAGCCCTTCGGTGCTCGACGAGCTGAAGCAGGCGTCGATCAGCAACCAGGGCGCCGCCGAGCGGGCCGACGCCGCCGAGCGAGCCTCCCGGGACAGTCGCACCGGCCCGGAGAGCGCCGAGGACACCGGCGTATGGCTGCTCCCCCTCCAGGGCTACGACTTCAACTCTCCCTACGGCATGCGCTGGGGCAAGCTGCACACCGGCGTCGACCTCGTCGCGCCGGAGGGCACCCCGTACGTCGCCATCCACGAGGGCACCGTCACCAAGGCCGGCTGGTTCGGCGGCTACGGAAACGCGGTGATCGTCCAGCACGCCGACGGCAGCGAGGCCATCTACGGCCACTCCTCCGCGCTCAGCGTGCGCGAGGGGCAGCAGGTCAAGGCGGGTGACCAGCTCGGCCTGGTCGGCAACACGGGCCACTCCTACGGCTCCCACCTGCACCTGGAGATCCATGTCAAGGGCGAGCCGCTCGACCCGGTGCCGTGGCTTCAGGAGCGCGGAGTGGACATCAAGCTACAAGTCGAGGCAATCTACAGCGAGGTAGCCGCGTCCTGACCGGCCGTAACGCCTGTTGACCGCCCGGATCTGTCGATCCGGGCGGTTTCGCTTGGTACCTCGCGCCCGCAAGTGCCCCAGCTCACTCGAACAATTGTGACTGACGGCACAAAGGCCGGGCGGATCAACATCGGGCAGTCGAGAACAGCCCGGCACGAAGGCGGACAGCGGCACCGACCACCGCCCGCGCCGCCCACACCCCCGGTACCCGGCACCGCCCGGACCGACACCAGGATTTCGAGGTCACGTACCACTCGAAACCAATGAGGTCCGTACCCGTGCAGGACGACAGCCCCACCCCGACCCGCGAGATCCCCCACGCCCCGGCCCGCCATCGGCGACGCCTGAGCCGGCGCTCCCGGCTGCTGGCTGTCGGTGCGGTCGCCCTGGCGGCGGTGGGCGTCGGCGGTGTCGTCATGACCGACCGCGAGAAGCGGCCGACCACCAGCCCGGTCGCCCTGGACGCCCAGACCCGGGCCGAGGCCGCCGAGCGAGCCGACCGGTCGGCTCGCGAACCCGCCGCCTCGGGCAGCCCGTCACCGAGCCAGTCGCCGAGCGCCAGCCCCACCGCGAAGCCCAGCCCGAAGCCGAAGCCGAAAGCCAGCCGAACGGCCACCGCCAAGGCGAAGCCGAAGAAGAGTACGAAGCCGAAGTCGTCCTGGGTCCTGCCGATGGCCGGAAGTGCCATCACCTCCTGCTACGGGCCTCGGTGGGGCACCCTGCACGCCGGCATCGACTTCGCCATGCCCGCCGGCACCCCCGTCCGGGCCGCCTTCGCTGGCACCGTGACGAAGGCCGGCGACGTCGGCGACGGGTACGGCATCTCGGTGGTCATCGACCACGGCAACGGCTACCTCACCCACTACGCCCACCTGAGCACGGCCAGGGTGAGCGTGGGTGCGAAGGTCAGCACCGGGCAGACGATCGGTCTGGAGGGCTCCACGGGCGATTCCACCGGCCCGCATCTGCATTTCGAGGTGCACCAGGGCCAGATGTGGAACCAGATCGACCCGGCGCCGTTCCTGCGCGCCCGCGGCCTCGACGTGGCCTGCTGACCCGCCGGGTGACGCGGCTCGGGCGTCGCGCAGACGAGTTCAGCTCAGCTGCGCGACGATCGCACGGGCACAGTCCAGCGATTCGGTGCGGCTGGTGTCCACCTCGACGTCGTACGCGACACCCTGGTGCACGACCGCGGCCTGCGACGCGGCCATGCCGGTCACCCGGTCGCCTCTGGCGATCTCCCGGGCGGTCGCGATGTCGGGGTCGCAGCGCACTCCGACCCAGAGCACCCGGAGGCCCTCCAGGTACCGGCGAACGCGCTCCTGCGACGCACCCCCGCCGAGAAACACGTCGTCGACGATGACTGGGGCACCGGCCCTAGCCATCGCGGCAACGCCGACCCACCAGGCGTGCTGCATGCCGTCGAAGCCCTCCCCCAGGATGACCTCGCCCTGCGACCCGAAGGTGACCATGGACGGTGGCAGCCGCTCGATCAGGTCGTCGATCCCGAGGTTGATCCAGGGTCCTGGTAGCAGGTGTCTGAGGCAGCGGACAATTCCCGACTTGCCTGAGCTGGATCCGCCATTGAGCACGATGACCTGAACCGTCATCCGCTGGGTCGTCCTTCCGGGTCAGATCTTCTCGATCGGGGCGTGGCGCAGCACCAGCCACAACGTCTGGTCACCGAAGTCGATCTGCGCCCGGGCACCCGGGCCGTGCCCCTCCACCGCCACCACCCGGCCGAGACCGTACCGCTGGTGGTTCACCCGGTCCCCGGCGGTGACCTTCGGCCCCTGTGGCAGCTCGCTCGCGGTGGCCAGCCGGCTGCCGTCCACCCCGAGCTTGCGGGCCAGTTGTACCGCCCGGGGCGTGCCGCCGGCAAACCCACCGCGACCGCCGGGGGTCCGCTCCGCGCGACCGCCCACGCCGCCGCCACCGCCGCCCCACGAGGTGTACGAGCCCTCGGTCCGCTCCCAGCGGACCAGCTCTGGCGGCAGTTCCTCGACGAACCGGGACGGCGGGTTGTAGGACGGCTGGCCCCACGCCGAGCGGGTCACCGCCCGGGAGAGGTAGAGCCGCTGCCGAGCGCGGGTGATGCCGACGTAAGCCAGCCGACGCTCCTCCTCCAACTCCCGGGTGTCGCCCAGCGAGCGCAGGTGCGGGAAGACGCCGTCCTCCAGGCCGGTCAGGAACACCACGGGGAACTCCAGGCCCTTGGCGGTGTGCAGGGTCATCAGGGTGACCACACCCTGATGCTCGGGGTCGTCGGTGGGCACCTGGTCGGCGTCGGCGACCAGCGCGACCTGCTCCAGGAAACCGGCAAGGGTGGCCCGCTCCCCCTCCGCGCCGGTCGCCTCGATCCGTTCGGTGTACTCGCGCGCGACGCTGACCAGTTCCTGGAGGTTGTCGACCCGGCCCGCGTCCTGCGGGTCGAGGCTCTCCTCCAGCTCGGTCAGGTAACCCGAGCGGGTCAGCACCGCCTCCAGCACCTCCTCCGGGGTGCCGTCGACGGCCAGCTCACGGGCGGAGTCGAGCAGCGCCACGAAGTCGGCGATGCCGTTGGCCGCCCGGGTCGAGATGCCGGGCGCGTCGCCGGCGCGCCGCAACGCGGCACCGAAGGAGATCCGGTCCCGGCTGGCCAGCGCCTCCACACAGGCCTCGGCGCGATCGCCGATGCCCCGGCGCGGGGTGTTCAGGATCCGCCGCAGGCTGACCGTGTCGTCATCGTTGACCACCGAGCGCAGGTAGGCCAGGGCGTCCCGGACCTCCTTGCGCTCGTAGAAGCGCACCCCGCCGACAACCTTGTACGGCAGACCGAGACGGATGAACACCTCCTCGAAGACCCGGGACTGGGCGTTGGTGCGGTAGAAGACCGCCACGTCGCCCGGACGCGTCTCCCCGTCGTCGACCAACCTGTCGATCTCCCGGGCCACCCAGTCCGCCTCGGCGTGCTCGGTGTCGGCGACGTACGCGACGATCGGTTCACCCTGGCCGGCGTCGCTCCACAATCGCTTCGGCTTGCGAGACGTGTTGCGGTCGATCACCGCGTTCGCGGCGTTCAGGATGGTCTGCGTGGAGCGGTAGTTCTGCTCCAGCAGGATGGTGCGGGCGTTTGTGAAGTCGCGCTCGAACTCCAGGATGTTGCGGATCGTCGCGCCCCGGAAGGCGTAGATGGACTGGTCCGCGTCGCCGACCACGCACAGCTCCGCCGGGTCGAGGCCCTCGGTGCCGGAGACCAACTCCTTGATCAGGACGTACTGCGCGTGGTTGGTGTCCTGGTACTCGTCGACCAGCACATGCCGGAAACGACGGCGGTAGCTCTCCGCGACGTGCGGATGCGACTGGAGCAGATGCACCGTCGTCATGATCAGGTCATCGAAGTCCAACGCGTGGGCCTCGCGGAGCCGCCGCTGATAGAGAGCGTACGCCTCGGCCAGGGCGCGTTCGTTGGGGCCGCTGGCCCGCGCGGCGAACGTCTCCGGGTCGACAAGCTCGTTCTTGAGGTTCGAGACCTGGGCGGCCAGGCCCCGCGCCGGATACCGCTTCGGGTCCAGGTCGAGCTCCCGGGCGACGAGCTGCATCAGCCGGCGGGAGTCGTCCGCGTCGTAGATCGAGAACGTGGACTTCAGGCCGGCCTGCTCGTGCTCGGCACGCAGGATCCGTACGCAGGCGGAGTGGAACGTGGAGACCCACATCAGCCGGGCCCGTGGGCCGACCAGGGCGGTGACCCGGTCCTTCATCTCGCCGGCGGCCTTGTTGGTGAAGGTGATCGCGATGATCTCGCCGGGATGCACGTCCCGCGCCGCGAGCAGGTACGCGATCCGGTGGGTCAGCACGCGGGTCTTGCCGGACCCGGCGCCGGCCACGATCAGCAGCGGCGAGCCCGCATGGGTGACCGCGTCCCGCTGCGGGCCGTTGAGTCCCTCCACCAGCTGCGTCGGGTCGAGGCGGCCGGGCGCGGGCCGATGGGGCGGCAGCGCCCGGGCAGGCTCGGGCTCGGGCGGGGACGCGGGGATGTCGAAGAGAGGATGCATCGCACGGCGAGTCTATGCCGCCGGCCGGACATCACCCGCCGACGGCACCACCGCCCAGATGCAGGGAAGGCGGCCGGTTGACGCCCGCGGTAGTGGCAGTCCCCCTTGTTGACGGCTTTCCTTGCGCGCCAACCCACGGGGCGGCATACTCGACAGCGTGTTCGACAAGCGCTTCTACTTTTACTACGGCTCCGGGAGTCCGGCAGCCGTAGGTCGCGCCTGATCGATCAGACCTACGAAAAGCCCCGGGCTCTCGGAGCCCGGGGCTTTTCGCGTCCCGGAATCCGGGCAACGGGCACCACACCGCGAGGGGTACCTGAAGATGACAGACGTGATGGAGCAGAACGGCGGCGCGACCGGGTCCGGCACGATCTCGAACGGCGCCGGTGCCACCGGGCCCAAGGGGGGCACCCCCGCCACGGGGACCGCCGAGCCGGACGCCGCGAGCCGGATCGCCGAGATCCGGGTGCGGATAGACGAGATCGACCGAGCGCTGATCGAGTTGTGGCAGGAGCGGGCCGCGCTCTCCCGGGAGGTCGGCGCGACCCGGATGGCCTCGGGCGGTACCCGGCTCGTCCTCTCCCGCGAGCAGGAGATCCTGGAGCGGTTCCGGTCGGCCCTGGGCGCAGACGGCACCCAACTCGCCCTACTCCTGCTCCGCGCCGGCCGCGGCCCCCTCTAACCCACCCCCCCACCCCCACCCCCGCCCCCCGACCCCCCCACCCCCCGACCGCCCCGTTGATCAAGAAGTTTGCGTCTGGATCCGCGCTGTTCCAGACGCAAACTTCTTGATCAACCTGGGGGTGGGTGGGTGGGTGGGTGATGCAGGATGTGGACCGGGGCGCCGGCTGCTGGTGACGGCCGACGCCCCGAATCACTGAGGAGGCACTACCTTCACCGCCGCTCCCGGTACGGATGGACGGGAGCCGACGGCGTCTGTGGGGCTACTCCGACGCGTGCACCACGTCGCGTACCTCAGCGAAGTGGCAGGCGCTCGGGTGGCCCGAACTGTCGCGGACCTCCAGCAGCGGCACCTGCTCGGCGCAGATGTCCTGGGCCTTCCAGCACCGGGTACGGAACCGGCAGCCCGAGGGCGGGTTGGCCGGCGACGGCACGTCACCGGTCAGCACGATCTGATCCCGATGCCCACGCAGCTTCGGATCCGGCACCGGCACCGCCGACAGCAGTGCCTGCGTGTACGGGTGGGTCGGGTTGTCGTAGATCTCGTCCTCGGTGCCGATCTCGATGATCTTGCCGAGGTACATGACCGCGACCCGGTCGGCGATGTGCCGGACCACCGACAGGTCGTGGGCGATGAAGATGTACGACAGCCCGAGCTCCTTCTGGAGCTTCTCCAGCAGGTTGATCACCTGGGCCTGGATGGAGACGTCCAGCGCGGAGACCGGCTCGTCACACAGGATGATCTCCGGGTTGAGCGCCAGCGCCCGGGCGATGCCGATGCGCTGCCGCTGACCGCCGGAGAACTGGTGCGGGTACCGGGTGATGTGGTCCGGGTTGAGGCCGACCAGATCGAGCAGCTCCTGCACCCTCGCCCGCCGCTTGCCCTTCGGCAGCACGTCCGGGTGCACCTCGAAGGGCTCGCCGATGATGTCGCCGACGGTCATCCGCGGGTTGAGCGAGGTGTACGGGTCCTGCATCACCAGCTGAATGTTGCGCCGGCCCCGACGTCGTTCCTCGGCGCCGACGTTTGACATGTTCTTGCCCTGCACGAACAGGTCGCCGGAGGTCGGCGTCTCCAGCCCCACCAGCAGCCTGGCCAACGTCGACTTGCCGCAGCCGGACTCGCCCACGATGCCAAGCGTCTCGCCGCGCCGCAGTTGCAGGTTGACCCCGTCGACCGCCTGCACCGCACCGTACTGCTTCTTGAAGACGATGCCCCGGGTCAGCGGGAAGTGCTTGACCAGGTCGCGGGTTTCCAGCACCACATCACTCATCGCCCTTGACCTCCTTCCAGAAGTGGCAGGCGGCCGTCCGGCTCGGCGACACCTGGTACAGCGGCGGCGCCGGGTCCTTCCGGCAGACCTCCTGCGCGTACCCGCACCGGGGGTTGAAGGCGCAGCCCGGCGGGATGTTTGTCAGCATCGGCGGCAGGCCCTTGATGGCACTGAGCTCGTGACCCTTGAGGTCCAGGCGCGGGATCGACTCCAGCAGACCCTTGGTGTACGGGTGGGCGGGGCTGGCGTAGATGTCGTTCACGCCGGCTTCCTCGATGACCCGGCCGGCGTACATCACCGAGATCCGGTCCGCCACGTCGGCCACCACACCCATGTCGTGAGTGATCAGCACCAGACCCATGTTCCGTTCCCGCTGCAACTCGGCGAGCAGCGCCATGATCTGCGCCTGCACGGTCACGTCCAGCGCGGTGGTCGGCTCGTCGGCGATCAGCACCTCGGGGTCGAGCGCCAACGCCATCGCGATCATGACGCGCTGCCGCATACCACCCGAGAACTGGTGCGGGTAGTCGTTCACCCGCTGCTTCGCCGCCGGGATCTTCACCAGGTCCAGCAGCTCGACGGCACGGGCCTTGGCGTCCTGCCGGGACATGCCCCGGTGCTTGCGGAACAGCTCGGCCAGTTGGAAACCGACGGTGAAGACCGGGTTCAACGCGGAGAGCGCGTCCTGGAAGATCATCGCGATCCGGTTCGCCCGCACCTTGCGGCGCTCCGACTCCGGCAGCTTGAGCAGGTCGACCCCCCGGTAGAGGATCTCACCGCCGGTGATGAAGCCGGGTGGGGTGTCCAGGATGCCCATGATCGCCTGAGCGGTCACGCTCTTGCCGCAGCCGGACTCGCCGAGGATCGCCCGGGTCTCACCCGCCCGCAGGTCGAAGCTCACGCCGTTCACAGCGTGAGCGATGCCGTTGCGGGTGCGGAACTCCACGTGCAGGTCCTTGACCTGCAGCGGCAGCGCATCCGGGTCCACGCCCGCCAGCGCCTCCATCTTGACGTTCACATCAGTACTCATGCCGGCACTCCGCTTCGCTCCGTGCCCTCATGAGGCACCGTCGCCCTGTGCTGATGATTCGCTCGCTGAGACTCGCTCATCGGACTCACCGGAACTTCGGGTCGAGGGCGTCACGCAGCGCGTCACCCATGAGGATGAAGGACAGCACCGTGCCGACCAGCAGACCACAGGGGAAGAGCAGCAGCCACGGGTCGTCCAGGAAGTAGACCTGGTGAGTGCTGATCATGATGCCCCAGGACTGCGCGGGCTGCTGCAGCCCCACACCGAGGAAGGTCAGCGTGGCCTCGGCGGCGACGAACGAGCCGAGCACGATGGTGGCGTACACAAGCATCGGCGCGATCGCGTTCGGCAGGATGTGCCGGAACATCAACCGGGAGTTGCGGGCGCCGACCGCCTTCGCGGCGTGCACGTAGTCCAGGTCCTTCGAGGAGATGACGCTGCCCCGGATGATCCGGGCGATGGTCGGCCAGGCCAGCAGGAACAGCACCGCGGTGATGGTCCAGATGTTCTGCCGCTTGATCACGGTGAGGAACACGATCGCGCCGAGCAGGAACGGCAGCGAGAAGAAGATGTCCATCACCCGGGAGATGACCGCGTCGACCCAGCCGCCGTAGTAGCCGGCGAGCAGGCCGAGCACCCCACCGAACACCACGATGCCGCTGGTCGCCATCACCGCGATCACCATGGACGGGCGGGCACCGTAGATCGCGTGCGAGTAGTAGTCGCAGCCCAGCACGTCGAAGCCGAAGGGGTGCTCCCAGCTCGGCGAGACCCGGGACCTGTCGGTGCTGCACGCCCGCGGGTCCTGGCTGGTCCAGAGCTTCGGGAAGAGCGCCATCGAGCCGACCGCGAGAACGTAGACGAAGGCGATCACGAAGACCGGGTCGCGCAGCAGCTGCCGCCGGGCGTCCGCCCACAGGCTCGCGTTGCGCTCTTTGCCGCCCGGCGCGTCAGGCGTAGGGCCGTCACCGGCCACCGGCGCACCACCGATGGCGGAGCCCGCGCTCGTCAGGTCACTCATGTCCACACCTCGTTTCGCTCCACCCGGCCATCAGGAACGGTCGGAAGACCTACGTCCGCCACCGTGATTCGGTCACTCATAGCGGATCCTCGGGTCGAGCACGGCATAGAGCAGGTCGACCAGCAGGTTGGCCAACAGGACGACCAGCACCAGCATGGTCACCACCCCGACCACCACCGAGGACTCACCGGTGCGCGCCGACATCGTCACCAGCCGGCCGATGCCCGGCACGTTGAAGATGGTCTCGGTGACGACCGCGCCGGCCATCGCGGCGCCGATGTCGACGCCGAGGAAGGTGATCACGGGGATCAGCGAGTTGCGGAGCGTGTGCACGCCGATGACGCGCTTGTTGGTCAGCCCCTTGGCCTTGGCGGTACGGACGTAGTCAGCACGGATGTTCTCCATGATGCTGGTCCGGGTGAGCCGGGCGGTGGTAGCGAGCGAGACCGCGCCGAGCACCATGCCGGGAATGATCAGGCTTGCGAACGGATAGTCGGGCTTGAAGCCGGGGCTGAACATGCCGGAAGAGATCACGTCCGGAATCCAGTCCTGGCCCCGCAGCACGTTGCCGAACTTGACCCCGACGAACTCCCGGACCACCAGGCCCAACACGAAGATCGGCACCGAGATGACGAAGACCGTGCTGATCTTCACCAGGTAGTCGGTGAAGCTACCGCCGCGCAGACCGGCAAGCACACCCGCTGCGATGCCGACGACCGCCTCGAACACGATCGCGATGACCAGCAGCTTGAGGGTGAACGGAATGGCATCGGCGACCAGGTCGGTGACCTCCCGCTGGCGCAGGTTGATGCCGAAGTCGAAGTGGAAGAAGATGTTCTGCAAACGGTCCAGGAAGAGCCCGAAACAGGGGTTGCCCCGCTGGTCCAGGCAGGGGTCACCGTAGCCGAGCCGCTCGGTGATCGCCGCAAGCAGCGCGGGATCCGGCGTCCGGTCCCCGAACAGCGCCCGGACCGGGTTCCCGCTGAACTGGATCGCCAGCGAGGTCATGTAGTGCAGTAGGAACATGGTGCCCAGCACGGTGGGGATGAACTGGAGCAACCGTCGAATGACGTAGCGCCCCATGACGGGGTCTCCTCTCGGCGCTGACGTGGCGGCAACGATCACCCTGTTGGGGTCACCGTTGCCGCCACGTCGTATTACGGCAGGATCAGGAGTCTGAAGCTCAGTTCTGCTTCAGCGAAATCGCACCGTAGTCGGCATCCGAGACGGCGTTCCAGACGAACTGGTCGACGTTCTCGCTGTAGACCGCGCCAACCTTGTTGAACCACATCGGGATGACCGGCAGGTCCTCGCCGAGGATGTCCTCCGCCTTCTGGTAGGACGGGATCGCGGCCTGGATCGAGTCGGCCGAGTCACCCTCCTTCATCAGAGCGTCGAACTCCGGGTTGGTGTAGCCCGAGTTGTTGCTGCCGGCACCGGTGCCGTACAGCGGGTAGAGGAAGGTCTCCATGAACGGGTAGTCCGGACCCCAGCCGAGGCGGAACCCACCGGTGAACTTCTTCTGGTCCGCGGTCTCCAGGTACTCGGCGAACTGCAGGTTGACCTTGAGCTCGTAGTCGATGCCCAGGGCCTCCTTGATCTGGTCACCAACCGCCTGCAGCCACAGGTCGTGGCCGGCACCGGCGTTGGCCCACAGGATCAGCTTCTCACCGGCCGGCCAGCCGCCAGCCTCGGCGAGCAGCTGCTTGGCCTTCTCGACGTCCTTGGTGCAGTACTTGCAGACGCCCTCACGCGCACCCTCGAAGGTCGGGGCCACGTAGCCGGTAGCCGGGGTGAACCGGCCGTCGAACACCGCGTCGATGATCGACTGACGGTCGATCGACAGCGACAGCGCCTGACGGATCCGCTTGTCCTTGAAGGCGTCCTGGTACAGCGGCATGCCGACGTAGGTGAAGCTGTCACCCGGCTGCTCGTACATCCGGTCGCCGTACTGCGCCTGGGCCTCCTTGTAGCGGGCCGGGGGCAGCGTGTAGAGCACGTCCAGCTCGCCCGCCTGGAAGGCGGCGTAGCCGGCGTCGATGTCGGCGAAGATCCGGTACTCGATGCGGTCCGGCTTGCCCGGCTCACCCTTCCAGGTGTCGCTACGGACCAGGTTGATGGCGACGTTGTGCTGCCAGCTGCCATCGATCTTGTAGGGGCCGTTGCCGATCGGCGTCTCGTTGCACTTCGCGATGTCGTCGACGCAGGCCTGGGCCATCGGGAAGAAGCCCGGGTAACCGATCGTGGTCGGGAAACCGGAGAACGGCGCGTCGAGCTCGACGGTGAAGGTCAGGTCGTCGACCTTCTTGAGACCCGACATGGTCTCGGCGGTCGGCTCCGGAGCCTTCTTCGGGCCCTCGCCGTCCGGGTCCGCCGGCGCCACGTCCGCCTTACCGGCGATCCGCTTCATGAAGTAGCCGTTGTTCTGGGCGTTCGGCCCGTAAGCGGCGTAGTTCCACGACCGGAGGAACGCGTCAGCGTTGACCGGCTCACCGTTGTCGAAGGTGTAGCCGCTCTTGAGCTTGATCGTCCAGAGCTTCTGGTCGGTCGACTCGACCGACTCGGCCAGGTCCATCTCGACCGCCGAGGTCTCGGCGTTGTACTTGACCAGACCGCGGTACAGCTGACGGATCACGTACAACGACGGCTCGTCGTCGCCGCCGGACGGGGTCAGGAACGCCGGCTCGGCGTTGTACACCCGCAGCGTGCCGCCGGACTCGCCGGCCGGCTCGTTGTCGTCGCCACCGCTGCTACAGGCGGTAGCCAACATGGCGGTGGCGGTCGCCGCGACCGCCACCTTCAGGAATTTCCCGCGCATGGGAGTGCCTCCTCAGGGCGCTCGGCTCACGAGGGGGTTGTGAGGTGCCTGCAACTGTGACACCCGATGCGCCCAGGCGGGAAGGCGTGTTATCAACCCGATACCCGCCCGGGACGGTGCCGACATCGACCCACAGGCACCACTCCGGCGCGTCGGAGGCATGGTATGAGCTGCTCGTCAACCACATTTCCACGCTCGGCCGACCGTCGGATGACGCGAGCCCGACGACTCCGCGAACCCGCCGGAGCATCGACGTGAATCCCGCCACTCCTTCCGCAATCCTATCCGAAAGTATGAGTCTGATTCCAGACCAGCGGTCGATCGTCTTGGTCGGCTGAAGGACTCCTGTCCCCCAAAAGCGGTCCGACCCCGAATCCCGCGTTGCTGCGGGATCCGGGGTCGGACGCGGTGTCGCGGCGTGGTGATCAGGCCGTGAAGTGGATCCTGCGACGACGCAGCACCAGGACGGTGACCGCACCGGCGACCAGGAGCACCAGGCCGGCGGCGATCGCGGTGATGATCGGCGCACCGGTCAGCGGCAGACCACCGTCGTTCGAGGCCGGCGAGGTGGACGGGGCGGGACTCGCCGGCGACTCCTCGGGAGTGCTCGGCGTCGGCTCCGGCGACGGGGACTCCGTCGGGGTGGACGGCGTCGGCTCCGGCGTCGTCGGCTCGGGGCTCGGCTGCGGCGCCGTGAAGGTGGCCTTCGCCTCGGCGGTCACCGTGGCGCCGGTGCTGCCGCCCAGGATCAGCTTCTGCGCCGCCTTGGGCCCGGTGTAGAGGAACACCCGGCCGAAGGAGACCGAGTCGGCGGCGGACGCGGTCACGCTGACCTCGCCGGCTTCCTCGGTCGTCAGCCAGAACTGGCCGCCGTTGTCGGTCGTGGTCACGGGCGCGCCCTCGGCGTCGACCGCCGACCCGCCGGTGACGGCCAGCGTGATCTCACCCGCCGGCCCCGTCACGGTGAACGGACCGGCCTTCTCCCCGACCTTCGCGGTGGCGGTGGCCGGATCGATGCTCAGCTCGGCCTTCGGCTCGGGCTGGTCGGTGGCATTCGCGATCAGGTAGTCGTGGACCTTCTTGATCACTGCGTACCGCTGCTTGTTGATCAGGCCACGCCCGGCGGCCCAGTCACCCAGTTCGATGCCGTCGCTGAAGTGCCACACGGCGGTCTGGGTACCGAAGTAGAGCAGGTTGCGGCGTACCTTCGCGTCCGTCCCGGCGGGCACGGTGGCACCGGCGGCGGCCAACAGCGCGGCGGAGTCGGCGTTCGGGTACCCGTGGGTCAGCACCCACTGCACCTTCGCGAGGTTCTTCACCTGGGACTCGTCCCAGGTGCCCTCCTGGTACTTGCCGTTGATCGCGACGTTCGTGTGGTAGTCGATGCAGAAGGCCGGAAGCTGCTTGCCGTCGATCTTGATTGCCAGTGCCGAGGTCCGCTTGACCTTGCCGTCGAGCAGCAGCTTGACGGTGCTGTCCGGCACCGACTTCGCCACGCCGGTGGCCGGGTCCTCGGCGGCGGCAGGGGCGGCGGCACCGAGCGCCAGCGCGCCGCCGGTGACGGCCGCGAGCGCGATCCGCGCCCAGCGCCGTCCTCGTTGTCCGATCATGATTTTCGTGCACCTCTCGGGCAGGGAGTGACCCGCGTACGCGCGGGTGGCCGGAGTCGCCGTTCCCGCGGGATGAGCGGCATCCGCACGCAAGGAAAGGCGAGGGGCATTATTGACCGCGACTTGATCACATGTCACGCCCTGCGGCCTGATTAGCCGCTTATGCCGAGAAGGTCGGTTATACCAAACGCCGGTCCGCCGCCCAGCGGGACAGCTCGTACCGGTTGGACATCTGGAGTTTGCGCAGCACGTTCGAGACGTGCGTCTCGACGGTCTTGATCGAGATGTAAAGCTCCCGGGCGATCTCCTTGTACGCGTACCCCCGGGCGAGCAGCCGCAGCACCTCGCGTTCCCGGTTGGTCAGCTGGTCCAGTTCCGGATCGGCGACCGGGGCGTCCGGCCGGGCGGCGAAGGCGTCCAGTACGAAACCGGCCAGGCGCGGGCTGAACACCGCGTCACCGTCGGCCACCCGCCGGATCGCCGCGGCCAACTCGTCCGGCGAGATGGTCTTGGTGACGTAACCACGCGCACCCGCCCGGATCAGCCCGATCACATCCTCGGCCGCGTCGGAGACGCTGAGTGCCAGGAAGCGGACCTCGGGATGGCTGCGCCGCATCGCCTCCAGCACCGCCCGCCCACCACCGTCGGGCATGTGCACGTCGAGCAGGACCACGTCCGGTCCGGTCGCCGCGATCCGGCTGACCGCCTCGGCCACCGTGCTCGCCTCGCCCACCACCTCGACGTGCGCACCGAGTTCGGCGCGTACCCCGGCTCGGAACATGGCGTGGTCGTCGACCAGGAACACCCGCAGCCGTCCGGGCCCGGTGCTCTCCGGCTCGACCGGTGGTGTCGACTGCTCGGCCATCATTTGTCCCTCTCCGCAGTGGCCGACTCCCGGGCGATCGGCAGGATCAGCCGGACCTCGGTCCCCTCTCCAGGCCGGGAGCGGATCTCCGCCCGGCCACCGTGCCGTTTCATCCGCCCGACGATCGAGCCTCGGACACCGTGCCGATGGTCCTCCACCGTATCCGGATCGAACCCGACACCCCGATCCCGTACGAAGACACTTACCTGTTCGGGCTCGACCTCGGCGTAGAGCGAGACGGTCTGCACCCCGGCGTGCCGGGCGGCGTTCACCAGCGCCTCACGCGCCGCGGCCACCAGCGCACCGACCCGCTCGTCGGTCTCCCGGTCGCCCACCACGACCGCCTCCACGGTGATCGCGAAGGTGTCCTCCACCTCGGCCGCGGCCTGTTCCAGCGCGGCGGCGAGGCGTTCGGTGGGTGACGCGGTGGGCTTGTAGAGCCAGTTGCGCAGCGAGCGCTCCTGGCCCCGGGCGAGCCGCTGCACCGTCTTGACGTCGCTGGCGTTGCGCTGGATCAACGCGAGGGTGTGCAGCACCTGGTCGTGCACCATGGCCGCCAGTTCGGCCCGCTCCTGCTCGCGGATGCGCCCCTCGCGCTCGGAGCGGAGCTGGTTCCAGGTGCGCCAGAGCACCGGCGCGGCCACCACCCCCACACCCGCCAGCCCGACCGACGCGAAGATCACACCGTTGATCACGGCGTCGAGGTTCTGCGCCGGGGAGTAGACCGCGGCCACACCGATGATGCCGACCGCGACCAGCACCCCGCCCCCGACGAAGCGCAGTACGAAGGCCCGCCGGTCGCTCTCCTCTATCACCGCGCCGAGCCAGGGCACCGGCATCGACTCGCCCCACTGCCGTCGCCGCTCGGGCGCGGACTGGTGCCAGATCACGCCCGCGCCGACCGCGATGATGGCGACCAACCAGCCTGCCGTGCCGGCCGCGCCGACCGAGTCGAAGACCATCACCTGGATCAGCAGTACGCCGAGCCCGATGGCCACGAAGGGCAGCAGCTGGCCGACATCGCGGCGCGGCGGTACGGCGTTGTCACCGGGTCGCAGCGGCACGACCGCCCAGAAGGCGGCATAGAGCAGCAGACCCAACCCGCTCAGCCCGAGCAGCACCATGAAGGCGATCCGGACCCGGACCACCGGAACTCCGAGATGCTCGGCGATGCCGGCGGCCACCCCGGCGGCCATCCGGTGCTCCGGGGCGCGGTAGAGGCGGGGTGGTTGACTGATGCTGCTGATCGCGGGCTCCCTGGTCAGGACGGTCGAGCCGGACGAGAGGCGAGGATTTCCGGCGCCGATCCGATCGTCACACGCGGCGTGGCCGCCCGACCACGGGGACGCCCCCGACATTCGGGCCGGTCGGATCTCAGGGTGGGGTCAGGGTCGCTTCCGGAGGCCGCTCGGGCATCGGGCGCAGCAGGATCGAGGCATGACCGACGACGCTGCCCAGCCGCACCGGCCGGGGCCGACCGAACCGGAGTCGACGCCTCCGGCGGCCACCGGGCCGGCCGTACCCGAATCCCCCGGTGCCGAGGCGGACGGCCCGGCCGCACCCGTCGGCGGGCGGGCGCCCACCGGTGGAGCGGCGTGGGACGACGCACCGCCACCCGTTGCCGCGGCGCCACCGCCCACCGGCGGAACGGCATGGGACACCGCGCCACCGTCCGCCGGGCCGGGGGGGCCGGGCGGACCCGGGGAGTCGGGCGGACTCGGGGGGCCGGGCGGACTCGGGGGGCCGGGCGGACCGGGCCGACCCGGCGGGCCAGGGTGGTGGGGCGGGGCCGGTGCGCCGCCGGGAGGCGGCCCGGGCGGGCCGTTCGGCGGCGCCGGCTTCACCTCGCGGTACGGGCTGGTCCGGCCACGCGAGGGCCGCTACCTGGCGGGCGTCTGTGCTGCCGTCGGTCGAGCCACCAACACCGACCCCGTGCTCTGGCGGGTGCTGTTGGCGGTCCTGGGCTTCTTCGGCGGTGTCGGCATCCTGGTCTACGTCGCCGCCTGGTTGATCATCCCGGGCGAGGGCGACACCGCCTCGCCCATCGAGTCCATGCTGGGCCGTGGGCGTTCCAGCATGTCCCCGGTCACCGTGATCGTCCTCGGCGTGGTGGTAGCGGTGGGCTTCGGCTTCGTCGTCACCGACGCCTTCCGCGCGGTACTGCTCGGCGCGGCCATCCTGGTCGGCGGTGCGCTGCTGCTGAATCGTCAGCAGCGCGAAGCCCGACCCGAGTCGGCCGTACCGGGTACGCCGGACGCTGGTGTCGGCGCGAGTCCACCTCCGCCACCCGGTCCGGTGCCGCCGGTCAGCTATCCCGGGCCGACCGCCTATCCGGCGGCGTACCCGGAATTCGGCCGGACCACGACGGTCGCGCCGCCCGTCTTCCACCCAGCCGGCCCGACGTCCGGCGTTCCCTCGGCACCGTCGGTGCCGGGCGGGCCTGAGGAGCCAACCATGCAGTTGCCGACGGCGTCGGCATGGCCGACGAGCGCCGCCGCGGCGGGCCCAGCGGTCACCCCACCGACCTACCGTCCCCCGTTCGCCCCGCACGGCCCTTACGCCGGGCCGCCGAAGGTGGCCCCGCCGCCACCGCCCAAGTCGAAGCCGCCCCGCAAGCCCCGGGAACGATCGGCCCTGGGCGCGGTGACCTTATCGTTGATCTTTGTCGCGTTGGGGCTGGTCGGCGTGCTCGACCTGCTGGACGTCTTCGAGATCGGCGCGTCGGCCTACTTCGCCGCGGCACTCGCGGTGATCGGCCTCGGCCTGCTCGTGGGTACCTGGTTCGGGCGGGCCCGCTGGCTGATCGCGCTCGGGCTGGTGACCGCCGCCGCCCTGGCCGTGGTCACGGTCGTCGAGTCCTACGACCGGGTACGCGGGGTGGACGGCGCGGTAACCTGGGCACCGACGAGCCACCGCGACCTCGCCGTCCGGTACGAACAGAGTTTCGGCGACGCGGTGCTCGACCTGCGGGCGATCGACTTCGACCAGCAGGAGACGGAGATAACCGTCGCCATCAACTTCGGTGAGGCCACCGTGGTGCTGCCACCGAACGTGGACGTCACGGCGGTGACCCAGGTGACCGCCGGTGACGCGAACGTCCTCGGCCAACGAACGCAGGGCATGGACAACCGGCCCGTTGACGTCGTCGATCTGGGTCCGGACGGCGCCGGGGGCGGCAAACTGCGCCTCAACCTGCACGTCAACGCCGGACACATGGAGGTGACCCGGTGAGGACCCACCGCACCGACCTGGTGTCGTTCGCCTTCGGGCTGCTCTTTCTCGCCCTCGCCGCCTGGTGGCTGCTCGCCCAGGTGCTCGGTCTCGTACTGCCACCGGCCGGCTGGTTCCTGGCCGGCGGACTGATCCTGGTCGGCGGGCTCGGCCTGATCGGCGCCCTGCGTTCCAGCCGATACAACGGTCGGCCCGCACCGGCCGACACGCCCGACGACACCGGCCGGAAAGACTCCGCACCGGACGCTGCGGAGAGCGCCGCCGATCCGCTTCCGGGCCCGGCGACTCCCGACACCCCGACGGGCCAGCCGGCCCCGGTCAGCTCGGCACGGGCGGCCGACCCGGATCCGCAGGTGGACCGCACACTGGATCTGTTCGGCGGGGCGGACGAGACGCCACCGCCCGGACGGCAGGGGCGCGACGCCTGACCGTGCGGCCACTGTCGCTCGCCGCCTATGCTGGCCGGTGTGCTCCCGCCAGCGCTGGCCGGCCCGCGCCGCAGGGCAACCCCGCGGGTCGTCGGCGCGCGGGCCGTCCGTGGCCGGGCCGACCTCGCCGCCGGCGGTGACCATCGCGTCAGTCGCCTCTACCCGTCAGGAGCCCGTTCGACATGACCCAGTCCCCCGCCGTGCGTACGCCCGACCGATCCGGTCCGGTCCGCCTCGGCGAGCGCGCCGCCCGTACCCTCGTCTCCGAGCTTGCCCGGATCAACGAACCGAAGGCCGCCCTGCTGGTCGGCGCGGCTCCGGAGTCCGCGGTGCTTACCGCGGCGATCGAAGCGATGCTGCCCGGCGACACCCTCACCCTGGTACCCGCCGAACGGGTCAGCGCCACGGCGCTGCGGGAGCACGTCACCGCCCAGGGCCGCTGGGTCGCCGAGCGGGTCCGGGTCGTGGACAGCCTCGCCGAGGCGGAGGCCGCTGCGGTGGTCATCGCCGCCGAGGCGTTCACCGGCACCGCTGACGAGGCCCGCACCACCATCGGGACACTCACCAAGTACCTGGCCGACGGCGCGGTGCTCAGCGTCGCCACCGCCGTCGCCCGGACCGCCGGCGCAGCCGCCGAGTTGGACCGGCAGGGCGCGCTGTACGGCGTCGGCAACGACCTGGTGCTGCTCAACAACCCGCCGGTACGCGTGTACCGGCTCCGCTTCACCCCGGCCGAGGCCGCAGCGGCCGAGCGGCTCGCTCCCGCGTACCGGCCGTCGAGCGTGCCGCTCAGCCGCGACATGCACATCGACTCCAACGGGGTCGCCGCCGCCGGCATCGCCCTCGGGCTGGCCGCGCTGACCCGACTGGCCCGACCGAAGTCGAAGCTCTGGCTGCTGCCCGCGCTGGCCGCCGCGCCGGTGGCGGCCTTCTTCCGGGACCCGCAGCGGGACGTGCCGGAGGACCCGTCGGCCGTGGTGGCCGCCGCCGACGGGCAGGTGTTGTCGGTGCAGCGCCTGACGGACGAGCGCTTCGGCGACAGCGAGTTCCTCCGGATCGCTGTCTTCCTGTCGGTGCTGGACGTGCACGTCAACCGCTCCCCGGTGGCCGGCAAGGTGGTCGACTACTTCGTCGCCGACGGCGGGTTCGTCAACGCGATGAAGCCGGACGCGGAGCACAACGTGGCCGCCTACACGGTGTTGGACACCGCCCACGGCACCGTGGTGGTGGCCCAGCGGACCGGCCTGATCGCCCGCCGGATCGTGCAGCGCGCTCCGATCGGCGCGTTGCTGGCCCGGGGCGAACGGTTCGGGCTGATCCGCTTCGGCTCGCGTACCGACGTCTACCTGCCGGCAGAGGCTGCGGAGCCGCTGGTCGGCCCGGGTGACAAGGTTATCGGTGGATCGACCGTGATCGCCCGCTGGCGCTGACCCGGTAGGCGACCGCACGCGGGTCGCGGCCGCACGCGGGTGGGCCGGCACGCGGGTTGCGGCAACCTGGGCCCTCAGCCGGCCCGGAGGCCGCGACATGCCGCGAGTCGGGTGCCGCCTGGCGGAGATGGGGCGAAGAGAAAGGGGTGTCGCGGCTTGGCCGCGACACCCCTTTTCAGCAGCGGGTCAGACGATGGTGCGACGCTGGCGCAGCCAGAGCACCGGACCGCTGACCAGATATCCGACCACGATCAGCCCGAAGGTGAGCCGGACGTCGATCAGGGCGCCGATCACCGGCGCGAGCCAGACCCACGGCGGCAGCTTGACCAGGCGGGCGAGCTTGGCGTAGGGGAAGCTGCTGACCATGGTGAAGGCGAGCAGGGCCACCCCGGCGATCTGCACCGCCCCCGGCACCGGCATTCCGATCACCACCATCAGGGCGAGCACGGCGGCGGCCATGGTGGTGGGTACGCCGGAGAAGAACCGTCCGTCGCTCGGCGAGACGTTGAACCTCGCCAGCCGGATGGCGGCGCAGGCGGCGACGAGCGCGGCGGCCACAGCGGCGGCGGCCGTCGGCGCGGAACCGGCCAGCGACGCGTAGACCACCACGGGTGCGGCGAGACCGAAGGAGCACATGTCGGCCAGCGAGTCCATCTGGGCACCGAACGGGCTGGACACCCCGAGCTTGCGGGCCAGCGCGCCGTCCAGGCCGTCGAACGCGACGCAGGCGATCAGGAGGAACGCGGCCAGCCGCACCTCACCCTGCATGGCGACGAAGATCGCGTTGATGCCGAGCAGCAGGCTGGCCAGCGTGCAGGCGTTGACCAGGGCGAACTTCATCCGCCGCGCCGGGGTCCGCTCACCTGGCAGCAGCGGCGCCGGTGTCGCTGTCGACGCGCCCAGCGCCGGAGCCGGCGCAACGGGTGGGTTGACCGTGACCGGGCCGACCAGCGGGCTGACCGGGGCGATGGTCTCCATCCCGGTGCGGCGGGACCGCCGGAGGCCGTATCGGCGACGCGGGCGGTCCTGATACCGGGGCTCGGGCAACAGGTCGGTCGCGCCGTGCATTTCTGCACCTCGGCGGCCGACGCGGACCAGCAGGACCTGGCGGGCGAGGGTGCCACTGCGGCGCAGCGGGCCCGTCCAGCTTCGCCCTGCGGGACGCGGGCTGTCAGTCGTACGACGCCGGCGCCATGGGGCTCTCGGCACGTTTCCTCCATCACCGGATCGGCTTACCGCAACGTGGCGGGCGTCCGGCTGTCTCGTGCCGGACCTTCCTGGCCCGGCAGCCGTTTTGCGGAGTACACCATCGCACAGGGGGGTGGGGAATGGCGATAGCTGCCGGCGGTACTTATATCTCCCTTAACCGCGCGAACCGCCGTCTTATTCCCATCCGGGACACCATCGCCCGTTTTCTACGCCTGCGCTGCCTTGACTGTACCGGAGGTCGTCCGCCCCGGCTCGGTGGCGAGATCGGCCCGACATGGTCACCGTGGGTTCACCTGGACGGCTCCAGGACCATCGCCGCGATCTCAGTCAACGGAAGATTCCGCAGCTCAACTGGGGTGAACCAGGCGGCACGAGCGGTGGAGCCGCCGGCCAGTTCGGTCACCGCCGGTTCGGTCGGCAGGTCGACCTCCACCCGGTAGACGACCCGGATGCCGTGCCAGTCGATGGGGTACCCCTCCGGGCCCAGGGCCGCCGGATTGTGCAGGTTGTCCACCCCGATCAGCCCGGTCACCCGGCCCAGTTGGCCGGACTCCTCGACCAGCTCCCGTAGCAACGCGGTGACGGGTTGTTCACCGTGATCGGTGCCTCCACCGGGCAGGTGCCATCGGCCCGCTCCCGGGTAACCCTCGGCGATCATGGTCAGCAACACCCGTCCGTCCGGGCCGGTGACCATCCCGTACGCCCCGAAGCGCTGCCGGCGATTGGTCCCAGGGCCGGGGAACGGCTCTCGACGGCGCAGGGCATCGGGTGGCAGCGGAACGACCGGCAGACCGAGAGCTTCGGCGGTGAACGGCAGCAGCGGCAGCTCGGCCGCCTCGTCCAGGGTCAGCCAACGGGCCAGGTCGGTGCTGCCGTCGCGCTCGGCGCACAACCGTCCACCGATCGTCGCCACGTCGAACAGCATCCGATCGGTGTGCAGGGCGACCCCGAGCTCCGGGTACGGCACCACGTCAGCGACGACCGCGCGCAGCCCGCTCACCTCGACTGTCAACCCGGTCTCCTCGGCGACCTCGCGGACCACCGCGTGCGCGGGATGTTCGGCGTGTTCCAGTCCACCGCCGGGCAGCGACCACACCCCGGGAAAGTCCGCCAACGAGGAGCCCCGCACCAGCAACACCTGCCGCTCGGCGTCCCGCAACACCCCGTACGCGCCAACCCGCCGCACCCGCTCCACAACCCCACGCCCCCGTCCACCACCGCGCCCGCGCCACCGCGTCCCGCGGAACAGCGTCGATCATGAAGCTATCGCCGTCGCCAGGCTCGTCGGAACAATAACTTCATGATCGACGCAAGCGTGCACGCGTGCATGCATGCACGGGTGGGTGGGGTGGGTCAGGTCAGCTGGGCGGCTTGGACGGCTTCGGCGGTGACCTCGGTGAGGCGGTCGGTGGGCAGGGCGCCGAGTTCCTCCCGGGCGAACCAGCGGGCCTCGCAGGTGGAGCCCCCGACGTCACCGACGGTGGGCGGGGCCGGCTGGTCCACCACCACCCGGTAGAAGGCCCGCACCCCGTGCCAGTCGATCGGGTAACCCTCCGGGCCGAGCGAGGCAGCATCCCGGTGACTGGCCACCCCGAGCAGCCCGACGAGCCGCCCGGTCTGCCCGGTCTCCTCGACCAGCTCCCGGATCAGCGCCGCGCCCGGCTGCTCGCCGTAATCGGTACCGCCCCCGGGCAGGTGCCAACAGCCGGCACCCGGGTAGCCGTCGGAAACCCGGGTCAGCAGCACCCGACCTTCCGGGTCGGTCACCACGGCGTACGCGGCGAAGCGCTGCGCCCGGTGCAGCCCGTCCGGGCCGGGCACCGCGTAGAAGGAGGGGAACTCCGGCGGCTCGTCCGGCACGATGTCCGCCGACGAGGCGGGCAGCCCGAGCGCGCGGGCGGTGAACGAGCGGAGCGGCAACCGCGCCGCCTCCTCCCGGGTGAACCAGCGGGCCAGGTCGGTGGGTCGGTCGACCCGGTCGGTGAGCGAGCCGCCCCGGACCGACACCCGGTAGACCAACCGGTCGGTGTGGATGGTGATGCCCCGCTCGGGCAGTGCCCGCATGTCGGCCAGCACGTCGTGCAGGCTGGCGACGGCCACCGACAGGCCGGTCTCGGCGGCGGTCTCACGGACGACGGTATGGTGCGGGTCCTCGCCGTGGTCGACCGCCCCGCCGGGCAGGGACCACGTGCCGGGGGTGCCGGAGCGCTCCGATGCGCGGACCAGCAGCACTCGGTCTACGGAATCAGTACAGACTGCGTATGCCGCGATCCTGCGCAGCGGCTCCAGCATGGTGGTCACGGAGCCAAATTCTCCCCGCCACCCGTTACCGACGCGGAAAAGAGTCGGATTCCTGACTGATGCCTCGCCCCTGAGACAGGGTTCAGGGTAGGGATCCGGGCGGTCACCGAGGTCGATACGCTGCGCGACGAGGACCGTGGAGACATGACTTCCACACCTCACGCTCCGTACCGGCAACTGCGTCGCCCCACCACCGACCGGATGATCGCCGGGGTGGCCAGCGGTCTCGGCCGCTACTTCCGCGTCGATCCCACCCTGGTCCGGGTGGCATTCGCCGTCGTCACCCTGGTGACCGGCGGGATCGCCGCCCTCGCGTACCCGATCATGTGGTTCCTGATGCCCGAGGAGCCGGCGGGCGCACCCGCCTGGCCGCACCCGACGCCCGGCGCGCCGCCCCAGCCGACCGCCACACCGCACCCCGCCTGGCCGTTCCCCGGGCCGACCGGCCCGGGGCCGCACGCCGGACCGCCGGCACCGACCACCTGGCCGCCGGCAGCCACCCCGGCCGCATCGACCCCGCACCCCGACGCCCCGCCCGCGCGGCCGGAACCATCGGCACCTGCCCGCAGCGGACCGGCTCGACCCGAGGACCTGCCGGCGCAGCCCGCGACCGGCTCACCGGCGGCCGACGCCGAGGCGGCGCATCCGGACACCACGCCAGAGGCCGGGGCGACGCCGGAACCGACGCCGCGACCGGCGCCTCAGCCGCCGGCCTGAGACACCGTCAGCGCACCACGACGGGGTACGGCGTCACTCCCACTCGATGGTGCCCGGGGGTTTGCTGGTGACGTCCAGCACCACCCGGTTCACCTCGGCCACCTCGTTGGTGATCCGGGTGGAGATCCGGGCGATCACGTCGTAGGGCAGCCGGGACCAGTCGGCGGTCATCGCGTCCTCGCTGGAAACCGGGCGCAGCACCACGGGATGCCCGTAGCTGCGCCCGTCACCCTGCACCCCGACGCTGCGCACGTCGGCCAGCAGCACCACCGGGAACTGCCAGACGTCCCGGTCGAGACCGGCGGCGCTGAGTTCCTGGCGGGCGATGAAGTCGGCCCGGCGGAGCACGTCGAGCCGCTCCCGGTCGACCGCCCCGATGATTCGGATGGCCAGGCCGGGGCCCGGGAACGGGTGCCGCCAGACCATCGCCTCGGGCAGCCCGAGCTGGAGGCCGAGCGTACGGACCTCGTCCTTGAACAGCGTGCGCAGCGGCTCGACCAGGGCGAACTTCAGATCCTCGGGCAGCCCGCCGACGTTGTGGTGGCTCTTGATGTTGGCGGTACCGGTGCCCCCGCCGGACTCGACCACGTCCGGGTAGAGGGTGCCCTGCACCAGGAACTCGACGTCACCGTGCGAGGCGATCTCCCGGGCGGCGGCCTCGAAGACCCGGATGAACTCCCGCCCGATGATCTTTCGCTTCTGCTCCGGGTCGGTCACCCCGGCCAGCGCGCCGAGGAACCGGTCGGCCGCGTCGACCACCTTCAGCTTGATGCCGGTCGCCGCGACGTAGTCCTTCTCCACCTGCTCGGCCTCGCCCGCCCGCAGCAGCCCGTGGTCGACGAAGACGCAGGTGAGCTGGTCGCCGACGGCCTTGTGCACAAGCGCGGCGGCGACCGCTGAGTCCACCCCGCCGCTCAGGCCGCAGATGACCTCCTTGTCGCCGACCTGATCGCGGATCCGGGCCACCTGCTCGTCGATGATGTTCTCGGCCGTCCAGGTCGGCTCGATCCCGGCGATCTCGTAGAGGAAGCGGGTCAGCATTTCCTGCCCGTACGCGGTGTGCCCCACCTCCGGGTGGAACTGCACGCCCGCCCGTCGGCCGGTGACGTCCTCGAACGCGGCGACCGGCGCACCCGCCGACTCGGCGGTCACCGTGAAGCCCTCCGGGGCCTCGGTCACGCAGTCGCCGTGGCTCATCCAGACCGGCAGGTCGGCCGGCAGGTCACGGAGCAGTACGCCGGGGTCGAGCAGGCGGGGGCGCAGCGGGGTGCCGCCGTACTCGCGGCTGCCGGTGCGTGCCACCGTGCCGCCGAGGGAGCGGGCCATCGCCTGGAACCCGTAGCAGATGCCGAAGACCGGCACGCCTGCGGTGAACAGCCCGTCGTCGACCTGCGGAGCGCCCGGCTCGTAGACGCTGGCCGGGCCACCGGAGAGGATGATCGCGGCGGGATCGCGGGCCAGCATCTCGGCCACGGGCGTGGTGTGCGGAACGATCTCGGAGTAGACCTTCGCCTCGCGTACCCGGCGGGCGATCAGCTGGGCGTACTGGGCTCCGAAGTCGACCACGAGGACAGGACGCGGCAGGCTCATAGCCGGCAATCCTACCCAGCGTGACGCCGCCTCCCCCCGCCCCCACCCCGCCCTCCCTTGCCCACCGCCCCCCCGTCGACACACCCCCGTCAGGGGTGGTGGAGGGCGGCGGGGGCGTGTGGGGGGACGGCGGGGTGGTGTGGGGCGATCGGGGCGAGGCGGCGGTAGGGGGCGTCGGGGGCGGGGCGGGGGTCGGGGTCGCCCTTGTTGGGCCAGAGGGACAGGGCGCGCTCGGCCTGGGCGGTGATGGTGAGCGACGGGTTGACGCCCAGGTTGGCCGAGACGGCAGCACCGTCGACGACGTGCAGGCCGGGGTGACCGTGCACCCGGTGGTAGGGGTCGATCACGCCGTCGGCGGCGGTGGCACCGATCACCGCACCGCCCAGGATGTGCGCGGTCACCGGGATGTCGAACGGCTCGGTCAGCGCGCCGCCCGGCGTACCGTCGATCTCCTCGGCGAGCAGCCGGACCGCCTCGTTGCCGGCCGGGATCCAAGTTGGGTTGGGGCGACCGTGGCCCGGGCCGGAGACGAGCCGGCGGCCCCGCAGCCGGAGGGTCAGCGAGTTGTCGGTCGACTGCATCACCAGGGCGATCACCGTACGCTCCGACCAGCGTCGAACGGAGAGCAGCCGGGCTGCCACCCGGGGCTGCCGGAGCAGCTGCCCGAGCCACCGGCGCAGCCGGTGCGGCCCGCCGTCGACAAGCACCGACTGGAGCAGCCCCATCGCGTTGGAGCCCCGGCCGTAGCGGACCGGCTCGATGTGGGTCTGCGGATCCGGGTGGAACGAGCTGGTGATGGCCACCCCCTCGGTGAAGTCCAACCCACGCTCCCGGGCCGGCCGACGCGGTACGGAGGCACCCAGGATCGCCTCCGAGTTGGTCCTGGTCAGCTCGCCGAGCCGGGACGAGAGGTTGGGCAGGTGCCGCTGTTCCCGCATCTCGTGCAGCAGCCGCTGGGTGCCCAGGGCACCGGCGGCGAAGACCACCTGGTCGGCGTGGATCACCTGCGATCTGCGGCGCAGCCAGGTGCCGGTGCGCTCGGCGTGCACCTGGTACCCGCCGTCGACCGGCCGTACCGAGGTCACCGTGGTCAGCGGATGTACCCGCACGCCGAGCCGTTCGGCCAACCAGAGATAGTTCTTGACAAGCGTGTTCTTCGCGCCGACGCGGCAGCCGGTCATGCAGGCGCCGCAGTGGGTGCAGCCGGTACGCTCCGGGCCGGCCCCGCCGAAGTAGGGGTCGGCGACCCGCTCCCCCGGCCGTCCGAGGTGCACGCCGACCGGGGTGGCGTGGAAGGTGTGCCCCACTCCCATCCGCTCGGCGACCTGCCGCATCGCCTGGTCCGCCCCGGTGGCGATCGGGTACGTGGTCACCCCGAGCATCCGTTTGGCCTGTTCGTAGTGGGGGGCCAGCTCGGCCCGCCAGTCGGTCAGGTGCCGCCACTGCGGGTCGTCGTAGAAGGCGTCCAGGGGCTCGTAGAGAGTGTTGGCGTACACCAGCGAACCCCCACCGACGCCGGCTCCGGAGAGCACCAGCACACCGCCGCCGGCTCGCCGGTGGGCCGCCCGGAGCAGGGTGATGCGCTGGAGGCCGAAACAACCCAGCCGCGGTGCCCAGAGGAAGCGACGCAGCCGCCACGACGTCTGCGGGAACTCGTCGTCGGCGAACCGCCGGCCCGCCTCAAGTACGCCGACCGAGTAGCCCTTCTCGGCCAGCCGTAACGCGGCGACGCTGCCGCCGAAGCCCGACCCGATGACCACCACGTCGTACCGCATGAACGCATCATTACTTGCGAGTAGCTCTCGCGCCAGGACCTGATTCCGCGCGATCATGCTCCGCACCGCGTCAGTCTCGCCCGTTCGGGACGCAACCACGAGCCCGGTTCAGCGCGTTGGACCGATATCGACCCAGGGCGGGTGTCGAAGTTCTCCGTCGAGCCGAGCGGCGTCGTAGGCGGCGTCGCAGGCGGCGTAGGGATTCGACAGACGCCCTAAGGAGGCGGGGGATGATGCTCGGAGCAGACCGGAAACGGTTGACGTGGGTGCTGGCCGGCCTGGTCACACTTGTGGTGGTCGCGGTGATCGGCGTGGTGATGGCGCGTACCGGCAGCGACGACCGACGGACACCGACCGCCGCCACCGGCGGCCCGAGCGAGTCGCCCAGCCCGAGCCCCAGCCCGAGCCCGAGCCCGCCGCCGGGTGCCGACATCACCGGTCCGCTCAACCTGCTGCTGGTCGGAGTGGACACCCGGGTGAGTGTGCCCGGCTGGGAGCCGCACGCCGACGCCGTACTCGTGCTGCACGTGCCGGCGGGGCTGTCCCAGGCGTACCTCTTCTCCCTGCCCCGCGATCTGGTGGTGGACATCCCGGCCTACAAGCCGGCCGGCTACCCGGGCGGGCGGACCAAGCTCACCCATGCGATGAGCTACGGCAGCCGGGTGCCGGGCCGCCCCAAGCGACCCGACGCCGCCCAGGGGTACGAGTTGCTGCGCCGTACGGTCAGCGACTACACGGGCCTGCGCATCGACGCGGGCGCGGTGCTCACCTTCGGCGGCTTCGACGAGTTGGTCGACAGCCTGGGTGGCGTGGACATCCGCGTCGACCAGCGGGTCGTGTCGCGGCACCGGCAACCCGACGGCAAGCACCGAAAGCCAGGCCCGGGTGTGGGCGGCTACGTCGGGCCACAGATGGTCTACGAACCCGGCGAGCGTCACCTCAACGGATGGCAGGCCCTCGACTACGCCCGCCAGCGTTACCTGCCCGGTGGTGACTACGCCCGGCAACGCCACCACCAGCAGCTGATCCGGGCGCTGATCGGGAAGATCCTCGACCAAGATCTGGCCCGGCAGCCCGAGCGGGTCGAACAGGTGGTCGCCGCGCTCGACGACGCGCTGCTCTACGTCGGCGGCCGGCGGATCGTGGACTTCGCGTACGCCCTGGGCTCGTTGTCACCGCAGGCGGTCACGCTGGTCGGGCTGCCCGGAGCGTCGGTGGGTCGGGGCAACGCCTACCGGGGCGAGGAGCTGACAGCCGTCGGCCGCCGTTTCCTCACCCAGCTGCGCGCCGGCAAAGCCGACGCCTTCCTGGCCGACAATCCGAAGCTGAAGGTGAAGAGCTGACCGGGCCCCCGCCACCGGGCGATGGAACGCCTCGCCCGGTGGCGGAAAGGTTCTAGAGACGCTTCGGCGCGGCCGGCTTCTTCTTGCCGTAGAGCCAGGCGTCGAAGAGCTTGTCCAGCTTCTCACCGGAGATCCGCTCCGCCAGCGCCACGAACTCCTCAGTGGTGCCGTTGGCGTCGCGCTTCTCCCGCGCCCAGGTCTTGAGGATCTCGAAGAACGCCTTGTCGCCGACGGACACCCGCAGGGCGTGCACTGTCATCGCGCCGCGCTGGTAGACCGACTCGCTGAACATGTTTTTCACCCCCGGCTTGCCCGGCGGCGTACGCCAGACCTCCGCCGGCACCCGCGCCATCCGGATGTCGAACGCCTCCTTCGCGGTGAACTCGTCGGTGTGCTCGGCCCACAACCATTCGGCGTACGACGACAGACCCTCGTTTAGCCAGATGTCCTGCCACCGGCTCAACGCCACGCTGTTGCCGAACCACTGGTGGGCGACCTCGTGCGCGACCACTCCGGTGTTCTCGCCCCGCCGGAAGAAGCCGGCCGAGTAGACCGACCGGCTCTGCGTCTCCAACGCGTACCGGATGCGCTCGTCCGAGACGACCACACCGCCGTACGCCTCGACCGGGTACGGGCCGAAGACGGTTTCCAGGTAGTCGGCCACCTTGAGGGTCTTGGCCATCGAGGCGTCCGCCGCGCCCTTGGACACCTTCGTGGTGACCGCGTTGAACACCGGCCGTCCCTTGTGGCTGCCCTCTTTGATCCGGAACTTTCCGATCGTCACCATGCTCAGGTAGCTGGCCATCGGCGTGTTCTCGGCCCAGCGCCAGGTGGTCCAGCCGGCGGTGCTGGTCTTGCCGCCCGGAACGCCGTTGCTGATCGCGGTCAGCCCGTCCGGGACGGTGATCTCGAACCGGTAGGTGGCCTTGTCCGACGGGTGGTCGTTGACCGGGAACCAGGTGCTTGCCGACTCGGGCTGGCCGAGTGCGATCGCGCCGTCGCTGGTGTGCAGCCAGCCACCCTCACCGACCGCCTGGTTCTTCAGTGACTTCGGCTTGCCCGCGTAGGTGATCTCGGCGGTGAAGTCCCGGCCGGACACCAGCCCGTCGGCAGGAGCGACGACCAGTTCGTTCTTCTCCTGCCGGTGTTGCGCAGGTGCACCGTCCACGGTGACCTGGCTGACCTTCAGGTGCGCCAGGTCGAGGTTGAACGACGACAGGTCGGCCGTCGCCTTCGCCTGGACCGTGGTGACGCCGCTCAACTGGTCCTTCGCCGGGTCGTAGCGGACCTTCACCGTGTAGCCGGCGACGTCGTAGCCGCCGTTGCCGTAACTCGGGAAGTACGGATCCCCGGCTCCCGCGGCACCCGGTTGGAAGTCCGGTGGCGGTGTCGCCGACTCGCTCGGCGTCGCCGTGCTCGGCTCCGCCTCCTCCGGGGCGGCCGAATCACAGCCGGTCAGCCCCAACGTCCCCACCAGCAGCAGAGCCACGCTCCGCCGAAGGTGCGTCCGCACACCTGTCATCGCTCGTTCCTCCCCGTGACACGTGACCGGCCGACGGCCGGCCCGCGCGACCGACAGTCCGATCGCAGGCCGCAGCCTACCGATCGAATGATCACTGGAAGAACGTCGTTCGGGCGGTGGCCGCGAGCCGTTCTCCGGCCGACGGCGACCGGGCGGACGAGACGCCCGTCAGGCAGGACGCGCACGGCGATGCCCAATCAGGACAGCGGGTGCGGCGGTGCCGGTCAGGGCCGGGTGGGTGCGGCGGTGCCGGTCAGCCAGGCGTCGAAGAACGGGCCCAGGTCGCGGCCGGAGACCCGTTCGGCCAGGGCGACGAAGTCGTCGGTGGTGGCGGTGCCGTCCCGGCGTTCACTTGTCCACGTCCGCAGGATCTGGAAGAAGGCGTCGTCGCCGACGGTACGCCGCAACGCGTGCACGGTGAGCGCCCCGCGCTTGTAGACGGCGGTGCTGAACATCTGGCCGGGGCCGGGGTCGAGGGTACGCCGAGACCAGTCGGTGGCCGCGTACTGGATCTCGAAGTTGCGCTGGGCGCTGCGCCCGCCGTCGTGTTCCTCCCACAGCCACTCGGCGTAGCTGGCGAAGCCCTCGTTGAGCCAGATGTCGCCCCAGCGGGCCAGCGCCACACTGTTGCCGAACCACTGGTGGGCCAGTTCGTGGGCGACCACACTGTAGTTCGGCTCGCCGCCCCGGAAGAACCCCGGCCCGTAGACCGGCCGGGACTGGGTCTCCAGCGCGTATCCGATCCGGCCGTCGGAGACCACCACACCGCCGTACGACTCGAAGGGGTACGGCCCGAAGCGGGTGGTCAGGAAGTCGGCGATCTCGCCGGTGCGGGCCAGGGAGGTCGCCGCCGGCCCGGTCGTCGGCGCTCCGTCAGGTACGGCGGTGACGATGGGCTTGCCGGCGTGCTCGCCGGTCTGCACCCGGTAGTCGCCGATCACCAGCGTGGTGAGGTAGCTCGCCATCGGCGAGCGCTCGGCCCAGCGCCAGGTGGTCCAGCCGTCGGCGCTGGTCCGCTCCCCGGGCACCCCGTTGCTGAGCGCGGCGAGCCCGTCCGGGACGGTCACCTGAAGGTCGTAGGTCGCCTTGTCCGACGGATGGTCGTTGACCGGGAACCAGGTGGCCGCCGAGTGCGGTTGGCCGAGGGCGATCGCGCCGTCGTCGGTGTGCTGGAAGCCGCCACTGCCCAGCACGCCGTCGGCGTCCGCCTCGGGCACGCCGCCGTAGCCGACCTCCACGGTGAACCGGCTACCGGAGTCGAGCCCCCGGGCCGGGGTGACCACCAGTTCGCCGTCGTCCCGCCGGTGCTCGGCCGAGGCACCGTCCACTGTCACCGAGCTGACCTCCAGCCCGGACAGGTCCAGGTTGAATCGGGACAGCGCATGGGTGGCGGTCGCGGTGATCTCGGCGCTGCCGGTGAGCCGGTCATCAGCCGGGTCGTAGCGCACCAAGAGCCGGTAGTGGGCCACGTCGTAGCCGCCGTTGCCGCTGCCCGGCACGTACGGGTCGCCGAGATCGACGCTGCCCGCCCGGAATTCGCCCGGCGTCGCCGCGTCCCGACCCGCGATGCCGCTGACCAGTACGACCGCCGCCACCACGGCCGCGACCAGCGCCGCCGCACCGGCCCCCCACCACCTGCCGCCCCTGTTGCTCACCAGCCCGAGCCTACTGCCGCCTGGTCCGTCGATCATGGAGTTGTGGCACGTGGCGAATCGGGCATCACCCAGCCAACCGGGCGCCACAACTGCATGATCGACGTCGGCGGGAGGCGGCGGGGGTCAGCGGTCCAGGACGAGGCCGACCTTCTGGAACTCCTTGAGGTCGCGGTAGCCGCACTTGGCCATGGCACGGCGCAGGCCACCGAAGAGGTTGAGCTGGCCGTCCGGTTCGTCGGCGGGGCCGAAGAGAAGACGCTCCATCGAGCCGAGGGGCTCACCGGCGGTCTCGAAGGCGCCGCGGGGCAGCGACGGGTGGCTGGCCGCCGAGTGCCACCAGGACCCGCCGGCCGGCGCCTCCTCGCACAGCGACAACGGCTCGCCCAGCATCACCGCGTCCGCGCCGCAGCCGAGGGCCTTGGCGATGTCGCCGGAGGTCCGGATGTCGCCGTCGGCGATCAGGTGCACGTACCGCCCGCCGGTCTCGTCGAGGTAGTCGCGGCGGGCTGCGGCGGCGTCAGCGATCGCGGTGGCCATCGGTACCCGGATGCCGAGCACCGACTCGGTGGTGGACCACTCGTCCCCACCGATACCGATGATCACGCCGGCTGCGCCGGTGCGCATCAGGTGCAGGGCCGTCTTGTAGTCGGTGCAGCCGCCGACGATGACCGGGAGGTCGAGGTCGGCGATGAACTCCTTGAGGTTGAGCGGCTCGTCGGTGGTCGAGACGTGCTCGGCCGAGACGATGGTGCCCTGGATGACCAGGATGTCGACGCCCGCGTCGAGGATGACCGGTGCCAGCGCCAGGGTGTGCTGCGGTGACACGCGCACCGCCACGGTGCCGCCACCGTCGCGCAGCTCACGGACCCGCTCGGTGATCAGATCCGGCCGGATCGGCTCGGCGTACACCTCCTGGAGCCGTTTGGTGGCGCGGGCGTCCTCGTCGAGACCGCCGAGTTCCTCAAGCACCTTGCTCGGGTTCTCGTAACGGGTCCACAGCCCTTCGACGTTGAGTACGCCGAGCCCGCCGAGCTGACCGAGCCGGACGGCCGAGGCCGGGCTCATCGTCGCGTCGGAGGGGTGCCCGACGCACGGGATGCCGAACTGGTACGCGTCCAGCTGCCACCCGGTGGAGACGTCGTCGACGTCCCGCGTCCGGCGGGACGGCACGATGGCGATGTCGTCCAGGTGGTAGCCGCGCTGCGCGGTCTTGCCCAGCCCGATCTCGACCACGTCACGCATGGGGCACTCCAGATGTCTTCGGGGGTGGGGGGAGGGGTCAGCGGGTGTGGTAGTTGGGGGCTTCGACGGTCATCTGGATGTCGTGCGGGTGGCTCTCCTTGAGCCCGGCCGCGGTGATCCGGATGAGCTGACCCCGCTGGTGCAGCTCGGGGATGTTCTCCGCACCCGCGTACCCCATCGCCAACCGCAGGCCGCCGACCAACTGGTGGGCCACCCGGGCCAACGGCCCACGGTACGGCACCTGACCCTCGACGCCCTCCGGGACCAACTTCTCGTCGCTTGTCACGTCCTGCTGGAAGTAGCGGTCCTTGGAGTACGACTTGGCCTGCCCACGGGACTGCATCGCGCCGAGCGAACCCATGCCGCGGTACGTCTTGAACTGCTTGCCGTTGACGAAGATCAGCTCACCGGGGCTCTCCTCGCAACCGGCCAGCAGGCTGCCGAGCATCACCGTGTCCGCACCGGCGACAAGTGCCTTGGCGATGTCGCCGGAATACTGGATGCCACCGTCACCGATGACCGGCACGCCGGCCGGACGGGCCGCCCGGGTGGCCTCCATGATCGCCGTGATCTGCGGAACACCGACGCCCGCCACGATCCGGGTGGTGCAGATCGCGCCCGGGCCGACACCTACCTTCACCCCGTCGGCGCCGGCCTCGACAAGTGCCCGCGCACCGGCGTAGGTCGCCACGTTGCCGCCGACGATGTCGACGGCGACGTCCTTCTTGAGCCGGCTGACCATCTCCAGCACCGCGCGCTGGTGACCGTGGGCGGTGTCCACGATGATGACGTCGACGCCGGCGTCGACAAGTGCCCGGGCGCGCTTGTACGCGTCCTCGCCGACACCGATGGCCGCCGCCACCCGCAGCCGCCCCGCCTCGTCCTTGGTGGCGCTCGGGTACTGCTCGCTCTTGGTGAAGTCCTTCACGGTGATCAAACCGCGCAGCTTGCCCGAGCCGTCGACGATCGGCAGTTTCTCCACCTTGTGCAGGCGCAGCAGGCCGAGCGCCTCGTCCTTGCTCACCCCGACCGGGGCGGTGACCAGCGGCGCCTTGGTCATGATCTCGCGGACCGGCACGGCCGGGTCGGAGACGAAGCGCATGTCCCGGTTGGTGACGATGCCCACCAGCTGCCCCTGGGCGTCCACCACCGGCACACCGGAGATGCGGTAGCGCCCGCAGAGCTGGTCGACCTCGCGGAGGGTGTCGTCCGGGCTCGCGGTCACCGGGTTGGTGATCATGCCCGACTCGGAGCGCTTGACCAGGTCGACCTGGAGCGCCTGGTCCTCCACCGAGAGGTTGCGGTGCAGCACGCCGATGCCACCCTGGCGGGCCATCGCGATCGCCATCCGGGCCTCGGTGACCGTGTCCATCGCGCTGGACAGCAGCGGGATGGAGAGCGAGACGTTACGGGTCAACTGAGTGATCGTGTTCACCCGGCTCGGCACCACGTCGGACTCACCCGGCTGGAGCAGCACGTCGTCGAAGGTCAGCCCCAGCGGCACCACCCGGGCCGAACCGGCGGGCAGCTCGGGCAGATGGCCACCCAACTCGCCGCCCTCGACGCCGGCGGGAAGGTCGGTACGGGGCGAATTCTCCACGATTGCTCTCCTGAGCTGCTCGAACCGGGCTTCAGCGAGGTGGCACGGGGGCACCGGCGAACGCCGGGCGAGGGTGTCAGCCTCATCGTACCCACTGAAGCTTTCTCCTCCTGAACCGCGCGGTGCCCGCCCCGGTGACGGCTCGCGCGACCGGGGGACACGCGTCAGCGGTGGCAGGGGACTACGGTGAGGGGGTGCACGACGATCCCATCGACCCGTTCACCGGCGACCCGACCGATCCGGCGGCCGACCTGGAGGCCCCCGACGACGACGCGCCGCTGGACCCACTGACCGACGTCGAGCGCCAGGACGTGCTGGAGGATCTCGCCGACCTGGAGATCTACCAGGCCCTGCTCGCGCCGATCGGCGTACGCGGGCTGGTCATCGAGTGTGAGGACTGCCGGGAACCGCACTACTTCGACTGGGACCTGCTCCGGGGAAACCTGCGGCACCTGCTCAGCTCCGGGCGCCCACGGGTGCACGAGCCGGCCTACGATCCCGACCCCGACCACTACGTCACCTGGGACTATGCGCGGGGTTACGCCGACGGCGTGCACGACACCCTCAGCGAAGGCACCGAGGACGAGCCCGGCTCGGGCCGCTGACCCGTCACCGGAAGCGCAGCTACCGCTCGGCTCGACCGGCCGGGCCGGTCCGGCCGGCGGAATCGGCCGGACCGAGCCGGCCGGGTTGCTACGCGACCAGACCGGCCCGGAATCCGGCGGCCACGGCGTGCGCCCGATCGCGGGCACCGAGCTTGCGGAACAGCCGGCGGGCGTGGGTCTTCACGGTGTCCTCGGAGACGAACAGTTCCCGGCCGATCTCGGCGTTGCTCTTGCCCTCGGCCATGCCGAGCAGCACCTGTAGCTCCCGCTCGGTGAGGCCGATCGCGGACCTGTCGGTTCTGGGTGGCGACGTGGGCTTGCCCGGTTCGGGCTCGGCACCCGGTTCGGCGGGGTCGTCGCCACGCTGCACCGGCACCACCGCCGGGCCGCCCGCCGCGTCCGTGCCCGGCCAGGCGGTGGGCGCCTCGCCGCCGGTACGACCACCGGGGGCCGGCCGGGCCGGGCTGCCGACCGCCGCGGCGTCCCGGGCCGGATCAGCGATCCGGTGCCGGTTGGTCCGACCGGGCGCGGCCAGCAGCAGCAGCGCCTTGGCGACGGCGCTGGTCAGATCCTGGTCGACCCCCTGGATCAGCCCGCGGGCCCCGGCACCGATGGTCGCCGCCGCCGCCTCGGACTCCTCGGCGCCGAGCAGCAGGACAGCGGCCTGCGGAGCACGGGCCAGCACCCGGCGGACGAAGCCGACGCTGTCGGGGCGGGTGAGCGCGGTGTCGGCGAGCACCACATCGGCCGGACGTTCGGCCAACCGCAACATCACCTCGGGGTCGGAGACCGCCGTCCGGACGGCACCCGACAATCCCAACCGCGCTGCCGCGGAGGTCAGGTGCTGCGCCGCGAGCGGCGTTCGAACGCACACGAGAACGGTACGCACAGGCATCTCCTCTCCGCTGACGAGCAGACCATGACCAGCCCCGGTCGGGAGGAGGTTCCGGGCAATCCTCCCAACTTTTCCGACAGATAGGGCATATGCCGCAATCTGCCAGATGTTTTGGATCAAAGACGTGTGAGGCGAGAGGCGCCCGGGTAGGGAGTGGCCAGGCCGGGAACGGTGCGCCTGCGCGGCCCGCCGCCCGGACAACCGGCCACAAGCTGTCTCGCGGTGCCGCGCGAGAGGAGGGGTGCTGATGTCGAACGTACGTAGACTGCCCGGACCCATCATCGACCTCTGGGACTGGCAGCGGCTCGGTGCCTGCCGGGGCCGCGACAGCGCCCAGTTCTTCCATCCCGACGGTGAGCGCGGCTCGTCCCGGCTCCGCCGGGAATCCTCCGCCAAGGCCGTCTGCCGTGCCTGCCCGGTCCGCGCCGAGTGTGCCGCGCACGCCCTGGCGGTACGCGAGCCGTACGGCGTCTGGGGTGGCTTCAGCGAGTCCGAGCGGCTGCGACTGCTCGCGGTCGGCTGGGAGGATCTCGCCGACCGCCGCCAGACCCGCGTCGACATCAACCGCCTGGAGGCCCGGCTGGGCAGCTCGCACCGGTCGACGGTGCCCATCCAGCGCAACGTCGCCTGACCAGACCCGCACCACCGACGCCGCGTCCCGACCAGAGGGACGCGGCGTCGCGCTGTCCGCACACTCCCGCCACTCCCGGCCGGTACCGGAGCGCCGGCACCGCGGGACCTATCAGGTGACGGTGAGTGTGACGGAGTGCCAGCCGGTCGCACCGTCGGGGGCGACGTCCTGCCGTTGGGCGGTCTGGGTCTCGCCGGTGCTGTCCGTCGCCCGCACCTGGAGGGTGTGCTCGCCCGGGGTCGCCGGCCACTGCCACGACCACTGCACCCAGGTGTCCACCGAGACGGTCGGCGCCAGTTGGGCCTGCTGCCAGGGCCCTTCGTCGACGCGTACCTCGACACGGTCGATGCCCCGGTGCTGCGCCCAGGCGACGCCCGCGACCGTGACCGGGCCGGCGGCCGGTCGGTTGCGCGGGCGGGGCGTGTCGATCCGCGACTGCGTCTTGATCGGACCCTGCGCCGACCACCCCCGGGGCACCCAGTACGCGTCGAAGTCCGCGAAGCTGGTCAGCTCCAGCTCGGTGATCCACTTGCAGGCCGACACGTAGCCGTACAGGCCCGGCACCACCATCCGGACCGGGAAGCCGTGCTGCACCGGCAGTGGCTCGCCGTTCATGCCGACCGCGAGCAGCGCGTCCCGCCCGTCGCGCAGCGCGGCCGTCGGGGTGCCGCAGGTCCAACCGTCGACCGAACGCCCGACCACCTGGTCGGCGCCGTCCAACGGCCCCACCTCGTCGAGCAGATCCCGGATCGGCACGCCGAGCCAGCGCGCGTTGCCGATCAGGTCGCCGCCGACCTCGTTGGAGACGCAGGCCAGCGTGACGTACCGCTCCACCATGGGCCGGGCGAGCAGATCGGCGTAGCTCAGCGTGACCGGGTTGCGGACCCGGCCGTGAATGCGCAACTGCCAGGTCGCGGGATCGACCTGCGGCACCACGAGCGCGGTGTCGATCCGGTAGAAGCCGCGGTTCGACGTGACGTAACTGGCCAGCCCGGGCTGGGCCAGGTCAGCGCCGGCCGGCACCGGCGGTGCGGCGGAGACCGGGGCCGGCAGCGTGATCGCCTCGCGGGCGGCCGACACGCCCTGACGGCCGGCCAACCACCGCCCCGCCACTCCCCCGACGGCAGCCACCCCGAGCACGGTCCCGACCCCGGTGAGGAACCGCCGCCGCGAGTCCGGGTCGACCCCCCGCCCCGGACCTGCGGGGCCCGATGGGCCGCCGGCGGCCGGCGGGCTTCCCGGGACCGACGGACTGCCGGCTGGCGTCGGTGGGGACCAGGGCCAGGGGTCGAGTTCCAGCGGGCCGGCGACGAACGCCCACAGCGCCACCCCGCCGACCGCCGCTCCGAGCAGCGACGGGAGCACGTCGGCGGCGTCCGCGCCGGCCCGGGTCAGGGCCGCCGCCGCGCCGATCCCGCCGAAGACGACGATGCCGGCCAGGCCCACCGTCAGCCGCCGGGCGGCCAGCATGCCGATCAGGGCGGCGAAGCCGCCGAGCAGCAGCGCCGTGCCGACCAGCAGGGCGATCTTGTCGTACGTGCCGAAGACCTCGATGCCGAACCGCTTGACCGGCTCGGGGGCGGTGTCCACGACGAGACCGCCGACCGCGACGAGCGGGGACGACCGGGGGCCGGTCAGGGCGGCAACCACTTCGGCGGTGCCGATGGCCGTCGCAGCGGCGGCGATGCCGGCCAGGGCCGCGAACCGGGGTGTCGTGCTGCTCACCCGCCCAGTGTTTCCCACCGGGCACCGGTCCGGTAGCGCCGTCGGCGTTCCGTAACCTCTCGTCACCGCGCACCGGCCCGGAACCGGGTCCGACGTCCCGAGGGGTCCGCCTCCGCCGCCGGCTCCGGCGCATGACCGTCCCACTCACGCGCGTGGGGCGCACCGTCGTCGACGGTGCGCCCCACGTCCGGCGTACGGCAGGCTCAGAAGCCCGGGCCGTGCTGGTGGCTGTGACCGTGGCCATGCGAGTGGCCGTGGCCACCCGAGGCGGGCTCCGGCTCAGCCGGCTTCTCCACCACGAGGCTCTCGGTGGTGAGCAGCAGACCGGCGATCGACGCGGCGTTGGTCACCGCGTTGCGGGTCACCTTGACCGGGTCGATGATGCCGGCCTTGGTCAGGTCGACGTACTCGCCGACGGCGGCGTCGAGGCCGTGGCCCCAGTCGCTGCCGGCGACCTTCTGCACGACGACGTAGCCGTCGTGGCCGGCGTTCTGGGCGATCCAGCGCAGCGGCTCGACAAGCGCCTTACGCACGATCGACACGCCGACCTTCTCGTCGCCGGTGAAGCCGAGGTCGTCGTCGAGCACCGACAGGATCTGCGCCAGGGCGGCGCCTCCGCCGGGCACCGTACCCTCCTCGACCGCGGCCTTGGTCGCGGCGATGGCGTCCTCGATGCGGTGCTTGCGCTCCTTCATCTCGACCTCGGTGGCCGCGCCGACCTTGACCACCGCGACACCGCCGGAGAGCTTGGCCAGCCGCTCGGCGAGCTTCTCCCGGTCCCACTCGGAGTCCGAGGCCTCGATCTCCTTGCGGATCTGCGCGACCCGGTCGGTCACCTCGCTGGCCTGGCCGCCGCCCTCGACGATCGTGGTGTTCTCCTTGTCGACCACGATGCGCCGGGCGCTGCCCAGCACCTCCAGGCCGACCTGGTCGAGCTTGTAACCCAGTTCCGGGGCGACCAGCTCGGCGCCGGTGAGGATCGCCATGTCCTGGAGCATCGCCTTGCGGCGGTCGCCGAAACCGGGCGCCTTGACCGCGCAGACCTTGATGGTCTTGCGGATGGCGTTGACCACCAGGGTGGACAGCGCCTGACCCTCGACGTCCTCGGCGATGATGAGCAGCGGCTTGTTGTTCTGGAGAACCTTCTCCAGCAGCGGCAGCAGCTCCTCGATCGCGGAGATCTTCTGCGTGGTGATCAGGATGTACGCGTCCTCCAGGACGGACTCCTGCGACTCCGCGTCGGTGACGAAGTTCGGCGAGATGAAGCCCTTGTCGAACTGGAGGCCCTCGGTGACGTCCAGCTCGGTGTGCAGGGCGGAGCCTTCCTCGACGGTGATCACACCGTCGCGGCCGACCTTCTCCATCGCCTCGGCGATCAGCTCGCCGATGGTGGCGTCCTGCGCCGAGATCGTCGCCACGTGCGCGACCGACTTCTTGTCGGAGACCTCGACGGCCTTGCCGAGCAGCGCCTCGGAGACCTTGGTGGCAGCGGCGTCGATGCCCCGCTTGAGGCCGGCCGGGTTGGCGCCCGCGGTGACGTTGCGCAGGCCCTCGCGGACCATGGCCTGGGCGAGCACGGTCGCGGTGGTGGTCCCGTCGCCGGCGACGTCGTTGGTCTTGGTCGCCACCTCCTTGACCAGTTGCGCGCCGAGGTTCTCGTACGGGTTGGTGAGCTCGATCTCCTTGGCGATGGTCACGCCATCGTTGGTGATCGTCGGCGCACCGAATTTCTTGTCGAGGACGACGTTGCGCCCGCGCGGCCCGAGGGTGACCTTGACCGCGTCAGCGAGCGCGTTGACACCGTGCTCCAGCAGGTGCCGGGCGTCGTCCGAGAAGCTCAGGATCTTCGCCATGAATGTCCCTTCGAAGCGACGTCGCCCCGGCCCGGCGAGCCGGACCGGGGCAACGACACTGATCGGTCTGTCTTACTTACTTCTCGATGACCGCGAGGACGTCGCGGGCGGAGAGCACCAGGTACTCCTCGCCGGCGTACTTGACCTCGGTGCCGCCGTACTTCGAGTAGAGAACGGTGTCGCCGACGGAGACGTCGATCGGCACGCGGTTGCCCTTGTCGTCGATCCGGCCCGGGCCGACAGCGAGGACGGTGCCCTCCTGCGGCTTCTCCTTGGCGGTGTCGGGGATCACGATGCCCGAGGCGGTGGTGGTCTCGGCCTCGTTCGCCTGGACCACGATGCGGTCCTCGAGCGGCTTGATCGCAACCTTGGTCGCGGTAGTCACGGGCATACCCTCCTGGGGTACTTGGTTTCGTTGCCGATCGGCATGCCGACCGGCGTCAATCTGCCACATGCCACCGGGCGGGGCCGTCGTCGCGGGTGCCGGTCCGCCTGGCGTTCAACCCCCGGACACCAGGGCCCGAAGGTTGGCACCCTCAGGGTGAGAGTGCTAATCGCAGGTTATTCCTCGGCTAGCACTCCGTCAAGGAGAGTGCCAATCCGCCACCCTCGTGTCGCCGCCCCTCCGCCACTTTTTACCCACTCTTCCGGCGTCGTTCGCCAGCGTTTACCGCAACACGCCGACAGTCTCTTCCCCGCCCAACGACCGCCCCTTACTCTCCGGCGCGACCACGTCACGGAGGGCAGACACATGGCGGACGTACCAACCCTGGGGTTCCTGCGCGACCAGTTGCGCCGGGCGCGCAAGGTGCGCGGGCTCAGCCAGGAGGAGCTGAGCAAGATGATCAACTACTCGACCTCGGCAGTGAGCGCGATGGAGATCGGCCCGAACCAGCTCAGCGCCGACTACCTGGCCCGGTTCGACAAGGTGCTGGAGACCGGTGGCCTCTTCGTCGGGATGCTGGAGCTGATCCGGCTGCACGCCGAGCCGGACTGGTTCCGGCCGTGGGGCGAGATCGAGCGGGAGGCGGTCGCGCTGCGCTGGTACGACCCGGCGGTGGTGCCGGGCCTGCTCCAGACCGAGGCGTACGCGCGGGCGATGCTCCGGGCCGGTCCACCGCTTACCGACGAGCAGATCGAGAAGCGGGTGCTGGCCCGGATGGCCCGGCAGGAGGTGCTCGCCCGCGAGGAGCCCCCGCAGCTCGTGGCGGTGCTCGACGAGCAGGTGTTGCGCCGGCAGGTCGGCGAGCGCGCGACCATGCGCGAGCAACTGGAACACCTGCTGGCCGTCAGTGACCGCCCGCATGTCCAGGTGCGGATCATCCCGGCCGAGACCCCGTGGTACGTCGGACTCAACGGCCCCTTCGTGTTGGCCCGGCTGGCCGACGGCACCGAGGTGGCGCACCTGGACAACCAGCTCCGGGGGCACACAGTGGACAGCCCGAACGACCTTGCCGCCCTGGGGCGACACTGGGAGACTGTGGCCGGTGAGGCGCTGCCACACCGGCAGTCCGCCCGCCTGATCGAGGAAGTGGCGAAGTCATGGACCTGACCCGTGCCGCCTGGCGCAAGTCCTCCCGCAGCAACAGCAACGGCGGCGCCTGCGTCGAGGTCGCCGACAACCTGCCCGGCGTGGTCGCCGTACGCGACAGCAAGGACCCGGCCGGCCCGGCGCTCGCCTTCACCCCCGCTGCCTGGCGCGCCTTCATCGCCCCCCACGCCCCCACCCGCTGACCAACCCCGACCCGGCGCTCCCCCTTCTGCGCCGACCCGGCCCCCGTCCCCACCCCGGCTGGGCTCGCCATGCGGTCGCGCGCCCTCCCGCGCTGGGGTCCGCGAGTTGCGGCATGACGCGGCCTCCCGCCGAGCTGACAGCCCAGGATGCCGCAACCCGCGCCCGCCGGCTGCACATGAGCGGCCCGGCCAGCGGGGCGGGGTTCAGGCCACCGGGCGGCAGACCAGGACCGTCGGGGCGGTGGCGACCCGGGTGAGCACCAGGCTCGCCGGCTGGTCGCCGCTTAGCCGCAGGTCGCGCCGGAGCCGCTCGGGCTCCAGCGCGGAGCCGCGCTTGAGGATCTCCACCCGGCCGACCCGCCGTTCCCGCAGCAGCGCCCGCAGCCGCTTGAGGGAGAACGGCAGCACGTCGGTCACTTCCAGGCAGCGGGCGTACGGCGTGCGCCGGGCCGTGTCGGCGTAGAGGTAGGCGATGGTCGGGTCGGCGAGGGTGGCGTCCAGGTCGGCAGCCAACTCGGCGATCAGGTGTGCGCGCACCACCGCCGGATCGGGGTCGTACACGAAGCGCCGCACCGCCCCGACCGGCGCCTCGTGGGTGCCCGACCCCGCGAGCTGGTGCACCGACTCGCCGGTCAGCACGGTCGCGCGGCGGGAGACCTCGGCCAGTTCGCCGCACCAGAGGGCTGCCTCGACCAGGTCGCCTTCCACGCTCACCCACTCCGCCTCCGCGCCGGGCGGGATCAGCGCGTGGTCGATCCCCGGCGCGACCTTCACCACCGTGCGCGGCACCCGGTCGGCCAGGCCGGTCACGAAGTCCCACGGCGGCGAGTACGAGTTCGGGTCGAAGATCCGGCGACCGGTGCCGGCTCGGCGTCGGGCCGGGTCGCAGAAGACCGCCTCGACCCCTGTCACGTCGAACGCCGTCGCGTCGCCACACTCGACGGTGACCAGGTCGGCCAGCCCAGCGGCCTGGACGTTCGCCTCGGCCAGCGCAGCGGTGAGCGGGTCGGCTTCCACCGCGTACACCCGGATGCCGGCGCGGGCGGCGGCGAGCGCGTCGGCGCCCAGCCCGCAGCCCAGGTCGGCAAGTGTGCGCACCCCGGCGGCGCGCAGCCGCCGGGCCCGCCGGTCGGCGACGACCCGCCGGGTGGCCTGTTCCAGCCCCGGCCGGGTGAAGAACATGCCGGCCGCCGCCGGCCCGAACTTGCCGGTCGCCCGGCGGCGCAGCTCGGCCTGGGTCAGCGCCGCCGCCGCGAGCCCGCCGGGCACCCCGGCAGAGCGCAGCGCCACCGCCGCGGCCAGCGGATCACCGCCGGCCACCCCGGCCGCCGCGTCGAGCGCGGCCGACCCCTCGGGCGTACGCAACGCGGCGAACTGCTCCAGATCCACCCGCCTATTCTTCCGCCCCGCCCCCACCTGCCCGCCCGAGGCCCAGGCCGGCCTCTCGCCGGGCATGCCGGTCACGACTTGCGGCATCCTGGGCCCTCAACGTCGGCCGGAAGGCGCGACTTGCGGCATGTTGGCGCCCTGCGGGCAGCGGCCCGGGTTTACGTTGGCGGGCATGGCGGGACGTGGCACCCCGGCGACCGCGCTGCTGACCAAGCGGAAGGTCGACCATCGCACCCATCCGTACGACGTCTCGCCTGATGAGCCCAACTATGGCGCGCTGGTCGCCGCCGCCCTGGCGGTGGCGCCGGAGCGCGTCTTCAAGACCCTGGTCACCGAGGTCGACGGGGCGCTGACGGTGGCGGTGGTGCCGGTCACCGGCGATCTCGACCTCAAGGCGCTCGCGGCAGCCGTGGGCGGCAAGCGGGCCACGTTGGCCGAGCGGGCGACGGCCGAGCGGGCCACCGGTTACGTACGCGGCGGGATCAGCCCACTGGGCCAGCGGCGACGGCTGCCCACGGTCCTCGACGTCTCCGCCCTGAAGCATCCGACGGTGTACGTCTCGGCCGGCCGCCGGGGGCTCCAGGTGGAGCTGGCCCCGGCCGACCTGGCCGCCCTCACCGACGCCCGGTTCGCCCCGCTTTCGCGCCCCTGACCCGACCCGTATCCGCCGACCGGCGACCCGGACACCAGGGTCCTCGCAGGCACGGTGGCGGCGAGGTGTCGCTGGCGTTGCTGAATTGTTACCGCCGACAACAAACTCGTGACCGGCCCACCCTTGTGCTGGCGTGTGGCGCGGAATACGTTGCCGGACACAACAAAACAAAACACCGACACCCTTCCCCACCCTCGAAAGGACCCTGCACATGCGCAAGGGCTTCCTCGCCGTCGGCACCGTGGGCCTGCTGGCCCTCGGCAGCCTGACGGCCTGTGGCGACGAGTCCGGCGGCGACCAGGCCGGCTCCGACGTGACCCCGAAGATCGGCGTGATCCTGCCGGACAGCAAGTCCTCCGCCCGTTGGGAGGGCGCTGACCGCAAGTTCCTCCAGGCCGCGTTCGAAGCTGCCGGCGTCGAATACGACATCCAGAACGCGCAGGGCGACAAGACCCAGTTCCAGACCATCGCCGACCAGATGATCACGAGCGGCGTCACCGCGCTGATGATCGTGAACCTGGACTCCGGCACCGGCAAGGCCGTCCTCGACAAGGCCAAGTCGCAGGGCGTCGCCACCATCGACTACGACCGCCTCACCCTCGGCGGCTCGGCGGAGTACTACGTCAGCTTCGACAACGAGGCCGTCGGCAAGCTCCAGGGCGAGGGCCTGGCCAAGTGCCTGACCGACCAGAAGGCGGAGAAGCCGGTCGTGGCGTACCTGAACGGGTCGCCGACCGACAACAACGCCACCCTGTTCAAGAACGGCTACGACTCGATCCTCAAGCCCAAGTTCGACGCCAACGAGTACGTCAAGGGCCCGGACCAGTCCGTGCCGGACTGGGACAACGCCCAGGCCGCCACGATCTTCGAGCAGATGCTCACCCAGACCGGCGGCAAGATCGACGGCGTGCTGGCCGCGAACGACGGCCTCGGCAACGCCGCCATCTCGGTGCTGAAGAAGAACAAGCTCAACGGCAAGGTTCCGGTGACCGGCCAGGACGCCACCACGCAGGGCCTGCAGAACATCCTCGCCGGTGACCAGTGCATGACCGTCTACAAGGCCGTCAAGCAGGAGGCCGACGCCGCCGCCGAGCTGGCCATCGCGCTGGCCAAGGGCGAGCGCAAGGAGACCGGCCAGACCGTCAAGGACCCCGAGGGCAACCGTGACGTCCCCGCCGTCCTGCTCACCCCGCAGGCGATCTACAAGGAGAACGTCAAGGACGTCATCGCCGACGGTTTCGTGACCAAGGAAGAGGTCTGCACCGGCAACTTCGCCGCGCTCTGCACCGAAGCGGGCATCAGCTGACCTCACCCGCCTAGGCGGCGCCGCCCGGCACGGTAACCCCGTGCCGGGCGGCGTGCCGCCGCTGGACGGGCCCCGATCTCCCTCCGTGACAAAGGAGAACCCCGTGTCCGCGACCCCTCTGCTGGAGCTACGCGGGATCGACAAGAGTTTCGGTCCCGTCCAGGTTCTACGCGATGTCGCCTTCGCCGCCTACCCGGGCGAGGTCACCGCGCTCGTCGGTGACAACGGCGCCGGCAAGTCGACCCTGGTCAAGTGCATCAGCGGCATCTACCCGACCGACGCCGGGCAGTTCGTCTTCGACGGCCGGCCGGTGAACATCCACAGCCCACGCGACGCCGCAGCGCTCGGCATCGAGGTCGTCTACCAGGACCTCGCGCTCTGCGACAACCTCGACATCGTGCAGAACATGTTCCTCGGCCGCGAGAAGCGCAGCGGCATCGTCCTCGACGAGCCGACGATGGAACAGATGGCGGCCGACACCCTCGCCGGGCTCTCCGTACGCACCGTCAAGTCGCTGCGCCAGCTCGTCTCCAGCCTCTCCGGCGGCCAGCGTCAGACGGTGGCGATCGCCAAGGCCGTGCTCTGGAACAGCAAGCTGGTGATCCTGGACGAGCCGACCGCCGCGCTCGGCGTCGCGCAGACCGCCCAGGTGCTCGAACTGGTCCGCCGGCTGGCCGACAACGGTCTGGCCGTCGTGCTCATCTCGCACAACATGAACGACGTCTTCGCCGTCTCCGACCGGATCGCCGCGCTCTACCTCGGCCAGATGGTCGCTCAGGTGAAGACCACCGACATCACTCATGCGCAGGTGGTCGAGCTGATCACCGCCGGTCGCTCCGGCGGGCTCGGACTCACCGGCGAACCGGCCACCAACGGCAACGGCGCGGCGCCGGCCGGCAGCACCACGGGAGGCGTCTCATGAGCACCACCGCCGTCAAGCAGGAGGGGCCGGCCGCAGTCACGTCGACGCCCTCCGTCGGCAGCCACGTCCGCGACTACTGGCGACGGGTACGCGGTGGCGACATCGGCGCCCTCCCCGCCGTCCTCGGCCTGCTCGTCCTCTGCACGGTCTTCTCGATCCTGCGGCCCTCGTTCCTCAGCGCCGGGAACTTCGCCAACCTGTTCACCCAGGGCGCGGCGGTCACCCTGATCGCGATGGGTCTGGTCTTCGTCCTGCTGCTGGGTGAGATCGACCTGTCGGCCGGCTTCGCCAGCGGCGTCTGCGCGGCGGTGCTGGCAAACGTGGTCACCGTGCTCGGCTATCCCTGGTACGTCGCGGTGGCCGCCGCCGTGCTCACCGGCATGGTGATCGGTACGATCCTCGGCCTTCTGGTCGCCAAGATCGGAATTCCGTCCTTCGTGGTCACCCTGGCCGGCTTCCTGGCCTTCCAGGGCGTGGTGCTGCTGCTGATGGAGGAAGGCCGCAACATCTCGGTGCGCGACTCGGTGCTGGTGGCGATCGCCAACCGCAACCTGCCGCCGCTGCTCGGCTGGGCGCTCGCCGCCGTGGCCGTCGCCGGGTACGCCGCCGTCCAGCTGCTGCGCTACCGCAACCGCGCCGCACGTGGCCTGGTCACCGACCCGATGGCGGTGGTGCTCGCCCGGATCGGCGGGCTGGCCGTCATCCTCGGCCTCGCGGTCTACATGCTCAACCTGGAGCGCAGCCGCAACGTGCTGATCAGCTCGCTCAAGGGCGTGCCGATCGTGGTGCCGATCATCGCCGTGCTGCTCATCATCGGCACCTTCGTGCTCCATCGCACCAGCTACGGGCGGCACATCTACGCGGTCGGCGGCAACAAGGAAGCCGCTCGCCGGGCCGGCATCAACGTGGACCGGATCCGCATCTCGGTCTTCGTCATCTGCTCCACCATGGCCGCCGTCGGCGGCATCGTCGCCGCCAGCCGGGCCAACTCCGTCGACCCGAACACCGGCGGCAGCAACGTGCTGCTCTACGCCGTGGGCGCGGCCGTGATCGGTGGCACCAGCCTTTTCGGCGGCAAGGGCCGGGTGCTGGACGCGGTGCTCGGTGGCGCGGTGGTCGCGGTGATCGACAACGGCATGGGTCTGATGGGTTACAGCTCGGGCGTCAAGTACGTGGTCACCGGCGTGGTGCTGCTCCTGGCGGCCAGCGTCGACGCGCTGTCGCGCCGACGAGCCGCCGCCAGCGGCAGCCGCTGATCCGCTGCACCGAAGGTAGTCACAACCGATGCGCGTGGGACCGAGCCAGGACGAGATTCGTCGGCAGAATCTCGGTGCCCTGTTGCGCTACGTGCACGTGCACGGTGCCACCACGCGTGCGGAACTGACCACCGCACTGGGGTTGAACCGGAGCACAATCGGCGCGCTCACCGCCGACCTCGCCGCGGCCGGCCTGGTGACTGAGGGGGCGCCGAAGGAAACCGGCCGGGCCGGACGACCGTCGCTTGTCGTCCGGCCCGAGTCGGACCGGGTCTTCGCGTACGCGTACAGCATCGAGGTGGACCGGCTGCGGGCCGCGCGGGTCGGGCTCGGCGGCGCGGTGCTCGACCGCCGGGAGCTGGACCGCCCACGCGGTCTCACCGCGGCGGAGGCCGCTCCACTGCTGGCCGGCGCGGTCAAGGAGATGCGGCAGGCGATGCCGGAGGACGCCGTCTGCGTCGGTGCCGGGGTGGCGGTCTGCGGGATGGTCCGCCGCGACGACGGCCTGGTCCGGCTCGGACCCACCACCGGATGGGTGGACGAACCGATCGGCACCGCGCTCGGCACCGAACTCGGGGTCGACGTGCCGGTCACCGTCGGGAACGTGGCCGACGTGGCGGCCTTCGCCGAGCACGCCCGTGGCGCGGCGGCGGGCTGCGACAACGTCATCTACCTCTACGGCGACGTCGGCGTCGGTGCCGGGATCATCGCCGCAGGCCGGCGGCTGACCGGGCACGGCGGTTACAGCGGCGAGGTGGGGCACATGGTGGTGGTCCGCGACGGGGCCCGCTGCGAGTGCGGCAACCGGGGCTGCTGGGAGACCGAGATCGGCGAGCACGGGCTGCTCCGGGCCGCCGGTCGCTCCGACGCCCGGGGCCGGGAGGCGATGCTGGCGGTCTTCGACGCCGCCGACCGCGGCGACGCCCAGGCCCAGATCGCGGTACGCCAGGCCGGTGACTGGCTCGGCTTCGGCGTCGCCAACCTGGTCAACATCTTCAACCCGGAAATGGTCATCTTCGGCGGCACCATGCGCGACCTCTATCTGGCCGCCGCCGCCCAGGTGCGCAGCCGGCTCAACTCCAACGGGCTGCCGGCCTGCCTTGAGCACGTCCGGTTGCGTACGCCGAAGCTCGGTGAGGACGCTCCCCTGGTCGGCGCGGCCGAACTCGCCTTCGACCGGCTGCTGGCCGACCCGCTCGACGTCAACTGATCTCCAGTTCCGTATTTCGCGAGCCGGTTTCGCCAACCGATGAACTGATCGGCCGAACAATCCGTACCAGGTTGCGGACGGCCGACGGGGTGCGGACGTCCATCGCTCAACGATCGTTCTCGTCCGAGGAGGCGTCGCAGACATGGCACCGCTGGATTCCGCTCGTCGCCGGCAGGGCAACCGGTCCCGTCGCTTGGCGGTGCTGCTCACCACGATCGTCGCAGCCCTCGTCGTCCTGCCCGGTGTGGCCCTGGCCGCGCCCGCCGCTCAGCAACTCGCCGCCGCCGACCAGGCCCTGCTCGACGGGGTGCGGCTGGCCGGGCTCTGGGAGATGCCAGCCGGGCAGATGGCCGCCGAAAAGGGCAGCTCGCAGGTGGTCCGCGAGGTGGGCGCCGAAATCGCCCGGCAGCACGAGGAGCTCGACCGGATCACCGTGGAGGCGGCCAACAAGCTGAGCGCCGTCATCCCCAACGCGCCGACCGCCGAGCAGCAGGGCTGGCTCACCGAGATGAAGGACGCCCGTGGCGCCCGCTTCGACCAGATCTTCGTCACCCGACTCCGGGTCGCCCACGGCAAGATCTTCCCGGTGATCGGCGCGGTCCGGGCCAGCACCCGCAACGAGGTGATCCGGGACCTGGCCAACTCGGCCAACACGTTCGTCGGTGACCACATGCGGATGTTGGAGAGCACCGGCCTGGTCCGGTACGCCGAACTGCCGCCCGCCGCGCTGCCGGCCCCCGGCAACGACGGACTGCTCGCCGCCGCGCAGGCCAACACCGGCCCGCAGATCGGGGTCAGCAACACGCTCATCTGGGCGATCTTCCTCGGTGCCCTCGGCACCGGCGGCTTCCTCACGTACCGCATGTTCCGTCGCAGCTGACCGCTGCCACCCGCTTCGATGACCGTTCGTACCCGAGCCGCTGCCCTGCTCGGGCTGGTCCTCACCGCACTGTGCGCCGCCCTGGGCCCCGCCGGCCCAGCGGCGGCGCACGCCGTGGTGGTAGCCACCACCCCGCAGCGCGACGAGGTGCTCGGGTACGCGCCGCGCGAGGTGCTGGTGACCTTCAGCGAGACCATCGCCGTGGTCCCCGGCCGGGTGCAGGTCCTCGCCCCGGACGGCAAGCGGATAAACGTCGGCGAACCTGAGGTCCGGGACCGGACCATCCGGATCGCCCTGCGGCCCTCGGACCGTCCACTCGGCACCTACCTGGTCAGCTACCGCGTCATCTCGGCGGACAGTCACCCGGTCGCGGGCAGCTTCACCTTCGCCGCCGGGGCACCGTCGGCGACCCCGCCCGAGCCGGCCCTGGCGGAGTCCGAGTCACCGGCCGGGGTGCTGGTGCCGGCCGCCAAGTACCTCGGGTATCTCGGGCTGCTCCTGGCAGTCGGCCCGCCGCTGCTCGTGGCCACCATGTGGCCCCGCCGTCGCTCCCGTCGGGCTGCCACGGCCACCGCGCTGTGCGGGCTCGGCCTCGTCGCCGCCGGCACGCTCGGCACCTGGGTCGGACAGGCGGCCCAGGTGGTCGGCGCGCCGGTCGGCCAGCTCTCCCCGGCCGACCTGCGGGCCGTGGCGGACAGCGACGTCGGAGTGGTGCTGGCCGCCCGGCTGGCGCTGGTCGGCTTGGCGGCGGCCCTGCTGCTGGCGGTGCTGCGGGGCGCTGGTGAGCGCTCGTCAACAGGTCGGGGCCTCGCCAGCCGGGTACGCGGTGCGGCACTGGCGGCGATCGGCCTGGCCGGGTTCGTCACCTGGCCACTGGCCGGGCATCCGGTCGCCTCGCCGTTGCCGCCGGTGAGCATCGCGCTGGGCACCCTGCACATCGCCGGGGTGACCGCCTGGTTGGGTGGACTGTTCGCGCTTACCGTGTTCCTGCTGCGAGGCGCGCACGAGCGGGTGCTCGCCCGGATCCTGCCGGCCTGGTCCCGGCTGGCCACCCTCGCGGTGGCCTGGCTGGTCGCCGCCGGGCTCGGGCAGGCCGTGATCGAACTCGGCCGCCTCTCGGCTCTGTGGGGCAGCACCTACGGCCGCCTGCTGCTGGCCAAGGCGGCACTGCTGGCCGGGGTGCTGGCGGTGGCGGCCGGGCAACGCCGGTTGATCAGGCGGCGGGTCGCTGCGACCCGGCCCCGCTGGATCGCTCGGGCGGCCGGCGTGGAACTCGCCGTGACGGCGGTGGTGCTGGCGCTGACGGCGGTGCTGGTGCAGACACCGCCGGGCCGTTCCGTCGGTACGGCGGCCGACGGGGTGAACCGGGAGGGTGTCGCGCAGTCGCTCACCACCGACCTGTTCACCCTGCAGTTCGACATCTACCCGGCGGTCGCCGGCACCGCGAACAGCCTGCACGCGTACGTCTACACGCCGCAGGCGAAGGAGTTGCCGGTGGCGGAGTGGACGGTCACCGCCGCCCTGCCGGAGGCCGGCATCGAGCCGATCACCGTCGAGGTCTTCGCGCTGGAACCGCACCACGGCAGCGCCGAGATCCACTTCCCGGTCGCCGGTGACTGGACGTTGCGGGTCAGCGCCCGGACCAGCGAGATCGACCGTTCCACCGCCACCACCACGGTGACCATCCGCTGACCCGCCCTGGCCTGGGTGGCCTCAGCGGTCGACCTGGGTGAAGTCCCAGGAGTGCGGCTGCCGGGCGAGCAGCATCACCGGCGGGTCGGGCAGCGGTCGAGGGCTGCTGCGCCATTTGGAGATCACCACGACCCGGTGGTCGGTGGAGGAGAAGACCTCGCTGGACACGTGCAGCGGGTCGTGCTCGAACTCGGGCAGCGCGCTGTCGCAGACCCAGGTGACCAGGTCGGCGAGCGCGTACGGCTCCGCCCGCGCCTCCCACATCCGTACGATCACGTCGCCGTCCTCCTCAGACGCCGACAGTGGTCAGCGGCATGGCCGAATCCGCGGGCAGATCGAGCCGGCTGGGCGCGACACCCGAGGCGACCAGGTGCGAGCCGAGGGCCGCCACCATCGCGCCGTTGTCCGTGCAGAGGCCGGGCCGGGGCACGCGGACCCTGATGCCGTGCCGGGCCGCCCGCTGCTCGGCCATCGCCCGCAACCGTGAGTTGGCCGCCACTCCCCCGCCGATCACCAGGGTCGGCACGCCCCGGCTACGGCAGGCGTCCAGCGCCTTGTTCACCAGCACGTCGCAGACCGCCTCCTGGAAGGACGCGGCGACGTCCGCGACCGGAACCGGTTCGCCGGCCCGCTGGCGAGCCTCCACCCACCGCGCCACCGCGGTCTTCAACCCGGAGAAGGAGAAGTCGTGGCGGTGCGCGACGAGATCCTTGGCGGCGGTCAGTCCACGCGGGAAGGCGATCGCCGCCGGGTCACCGGCCCGGGCCTCCCGGTCGATGTACGGCCCACCGGGGAACGGCAGACCGAGCAGGCGGGCCACCTTGTCGAACGCCTCGCCGGCCGCATCGTCGATGGTGGCGCCCAACGGGGTCACGCCCCGGGCCAGGTCGTCGACCAGGAGCAGCGACGAATGACCACCGGAGACCAGCAGCGCGATCGCCGGTTCGGGCAGCGGACCGTGCTCCAGCGTGTCCACCGCGACGTGCGCGGCGAGATGGTTGACGCCGTAGACCGGTTTCTCCGCGGCGATCGCGTACCCCTTGGCGGCGGCCACCCCGACCAGCAGCGCCCCGGCCAGGCCCGGCCCGGCGGTGACCGCGATCGCATCCACGTCGGCGAGCGTCACCCCAGCCTCGGTGAGTGCCCGCTGCATGGTCGGCACGATGGCCTCCAGGTGCGCCCGGCTGGCCACCTCCGGCACCACCCCACCGAATCGGGCATGCTGGTCCACACTGGACGCGAGCGCGTCGGCGAGCAACGTGTGGCCGCGTACGACACCGACGCCGGTCTCGTCGCACGAGGTCTCGATGCCGAGGATCAGTGGTTCGTCAGCCATGGATTTCTCAGTCCTGGGTGCGCTGCATCACCAGCGCGTCGGTGTTGCTCGGTTGGTAGTAGCCGCGCCGTACGCCGATCGGCTCGAACCCGTACGTCGCGTAGAGCCGTTGGGCCGGGGCGTTGTCGGCGGCGACCTCCAGCAGCACGGCGCGTACGCCGAGCCGACCGGCCTCGGCGAGCAGCGCCTCCAGCAGCAGTTTGCCGATCCCCCGGCGCTGCGCCTCCCGCCGGACCGCGATGTTCTGCACCCACGCCTCGTCGGGCGGTGCGACGGCGAGCCCGGCGTAGCCGAGCACCCCGCCGTCGTCGTCGGTGACCACCCGGTAGAAATGCCCGTGGGACAACTCGTTCCAGAACATCGCCGCGGACCACTGCTCGGCACCGAAGAGATCCGCCTCGATCGGCAGCACCTCGTCGATGTGCCACCAGCGGAACCGGGCCGGCCGCAACCGGCTCACGGCAGCACCGGCTTGCGCGCGGTGGCGGCCACCGCGTCCGGTCGGCGCAGGTAGAGCGGGGTGAGCGGGTCACCGCTCGCGCCGGCCCGGATCCGCTCGGCGGCCAGGGTGGCCAGCGCGCCCGCGTCCGGATAGCGGGGTTCGGCCCGCAGCGGCAGGCCCAGCACCTCGGCGTAGCGATGGGCACCGTCACCGACGGCGGCGGTCGCGCCCAGTTCCCGGGCCCGATCGGCGGCCACCGCCGGAGCGCCGACCTCCGGCCCGACGAGACGCCCGCCCGCGCCGTCGTAGACCGCCCAGTAGATCTCCCGCCGGCGCGCGTCGCTCGCCGCCAGCACCGGCTCGCCGGCCGCCGCCGGGTGCCCGATCGCGTCGAGCGAGCAGACACCGTACGCGGGAATGCCGAGCACCTGCGACATGGTGGCGGCGGTGACCAGGCCCACCCGCAGCCCGGTGAACGGGCCGGGGCCGAGCCCGGCGACGATCGCGTGCAGGTCGGCGGGACGGGCGTCCGCGTCGGCGAGCACCGCGTCGACCTGCGGGGCGAGCAGTTCGCCGTGCGCCCGCGCGTCGACGGTGCACCGGTGCGCCCGGGTCGTGACGCCACTCGCGGTGACCTCGACGAGCGCCGCGGTCACCGCCGGGGTCGAGCTGTCCACCACCAGTACGAGCACAATGACCCAGCCTAGCCGCATCGCCTCCGGCCCTTGAACGCCCGCCCGCCATCGCCGCGAGTCGTAGCGCTCGGGCGCACCACGCCCATGACGATGAGCGGAGACAGGGGCCAGGCCCGTGAGCGCCTGGCCCCTGTCCGATGGATCAGTTGCGATGGATCAGTTGCGGCGGCTCCACTGCTGGTTTGCTCCACCCCAGCAGCTGTACAGCTGGATTCTCGCGCCGTTACCGCTGCCACCGGCGTCGAGGCACAACCCCGACTGCACTCCGGTGATCGTGCCGTTGGAGTTCATGTTCCACTGCTGGTTCGCACCGCCGTGGCAGTCGTAGATGATCACCGCTGTGCCGTTGCTGGTGCCCGAATTCGAGGCGTCCAGGCACTTGCCGTTCACCGTGAGCTGCCTGCTCGAGGTGTGGGTGAACCGCTGGTTCGAGCCACCCCAGCAGTCGTACAACTGGATCTGGGTGCCGTTGCTGGTGCTGGAGTTCGGCACGTCCAGGCACCGGCCGGACTGCTGACCGACGATCATCTGGCCGGAACCGCCACTGGGCGGCGGGGTGGTCGGGTTGGTCGGGCCGGGGCCGGGGGTGCCGCCTTCCGAGAGGGTGATGTCCGAGCTTCCCTGGCTCTGGTAACCCTCGGTCGCCATGATCTGGTAGTAGTGGTTACCGAGGTTCAGGCCAACCCGCGCCCAGGCGTCGAAGTGGTTGGCGGTGGTGATGGTCCCGCTGCTGCGCTTCTGCTGCCGGACGCTCCAGTACTGGTAGAACGTCTGGGTGCCGTCGATCGACGGGGCGTTGACCCGCTGGCTGCGCAGGATGTCGTAGGTGCCGCCGTCGGTGGTGATGCTGCCCAGCCGGGTGGCCCCGCTGCTCGGGTTGTAGCTGCCGAAGTTCTCGACGATGTAGTACTCCACGAGCGGGTTACGGGTCCAGCCGTACAGGGCGAGGTAGCTGTTGTTGTTACCCGGGTTGTAGCTACCCGAGTAGCTGATCGT
>FOLJ01000019.1 GCA_900112325.1 Micromonospora sediminimaris | reverse complement strand
CCAGCTAGACGACTGGGTTGATAGGCCGGAAATGTAAGCCCGGTAACGGGTTCAGTTGACCGGTACTAATAGGCCGAGGACTTGACTATCAAAGTTGCTACGCGTCCACTGTGTAACTCACAACAAACAAACAACACCCCAACAAGCGTGTTGGTGTTGGTGTTGTTTGACATGTTGATAAGGTTACGGCGGTCATGGCGGAGGGGAAACGCCCGGTCTCATTCCGAACCCGGAAGCTAAGCCCTCCAGCGCCGATGGTACTGCACCCGGGAGGGTGTGGGAGAGTAGGACACCGCCGGACATTCTTCGATTTCAGGGCCACCCCAAAAGGGGTGGCCCTGAAATCGTTTCTGGGCACCGAAACCGCCCCGGCCCCTGGGATCGACGTCCCGCATCGTCCACTCGATGACGCCCCCGAATCGCGGCATGCAGGGCTTTCTGCGGCGGTGACAGCCCCGACTTTCGGTATGCCGCGGTCTCCTGGGCGGGGGATCACCTGGGATGCGGCATCCCGGGGAACGCCACGGGCGGGGACCCGTGAGGGTCGGGGAACGGTCGGGGAACGGCCGGGACCTGGGCTTGGCGCGGGCCCTTGATGTTCTGCCACAGGGCCTGAACGTGGCGGCAGCGGGCGCCGCATGAACCCTGGACTGGGCGAGCCGGGCAACAGGACGGCGGGCTGCGGGGGTACCTGAGGAAACGGCCCCGCCGGCGCGAGGCCGGCGGGGCCGTGACGGAGCTGGTGCCCGGTGGACGTCAGGTGGGTTCCTTGGCGCAGATGAAGCGCGGCTCGGCGCTGTAGGTCCAGCTGAACTTCTCCCGCTTGACGACCTTGCCGTCCTTTTTGATGACCCGGAACGCGTCCTGCGTGAAGCCCTGGCTGCCGCTGGCGGGAATGCAGGTCGGCCCGGGCTCCAGGTAGACGGTCTTCGGCGAGGTGATGTTGCGCCGGGGACCGTAGTCGGTCTTCACGCTGTCCCAGATCTTCGTGCTCCAGATCGACACGGTCACCGAACTGCCGGTGTAGGAGGTGTCGATCAGGACGCCGTAGTCGGTGTTGTTGCGGAACTTGAAGTCGAGGTTGGGCCAGAAGATGGTCGACTCGATGACCGCCGGGTAGCGGCTGAAGTAGTACGAGTGTGGCTTGTGCTCGACGTCCTCCAGGCCGGCGTAGTACGTGGCGTTGAAGAGAGTCGTGGTGAACTGTGAGGTGCCACCGCCGACCCCCGGCACCAGCTTGCCGTCGAGGATCACCGGCGCGTCACGGTAGCCCTGTGCGTAGCCGCGCTCGCCGGTGTGACCGTTCAGCGAGAACGTCTCGCCCGGTAGAACCACAGTGCCCTTCACGTCGTTGGCGATCGTCACGATGTTCTGGCTGCGTGGCGAGGAGAGCCCGCCGGTGAAGTTGGTGGTGAAGGAGGACACCTTCTCCTTGATCCCCAGGCTGCGCAGTTTCGCCGCGGTGAGCTTCGGCTCGACCGGCTTGAGGTCGGCGGAGACCGTACGACCCTCGCCGCGAGGGAGTACGGCGAGCAGGTCGGGGCCGAGATCGCCGGTGTCGACCTGCTTGCCGGCCCGCCCGTCGACCACCTTCGGCTTGCCGCCGGAAATGGTCATCGTGGCGTCCTTCGGGGCCACCTCGACGCTGTCGAGCTTGCTTCCGAGCGCGGCCTTCAGCTTCTTGACGTCCACGCTGGGCGTGAGCTTGCCGGTCTTGTCGGCCTTGAAACGGAGGCCCTTCGCGATGGCTTCCGGCGGGATGGTGACCGAACCACGCTCGGTGGTCAGCTTGACCGGTGCCGCCACCGCCGGCTCGGCCAACTCGGCGACCAGCCGGTCCACCTCCTCGGCGGTGGTGGCCGGGTGGTTCTCGACCAGTGGAACAGTCACCGGTTGCCCGCTCAACCAGCCCTGCTTGACGGCCTCGGCGGAGTGCTCCGGGTCGATGGTGAGGGCGGGTTTCGGGTAGCGCACTTTCGGCTTGGTGCCGGAGAAGGTGATCGCTGGCATGGTCATCTTCCGGCCCTGGTCGCCCACGAGCTTCGTCAGGGCGGTCTCCAGCTTCGGCACGTCGACCGAGACAACCGGCTCGACCTCCCGCGACCCGACCAGGCGGTCCACCGCGTGGGCGTTCGTCGCGGCGGCGGCGGCCACGGTGGCGTCCACGTCGACGGTTAGCCCCACCTCGGCGGGGTTGATCTCGGCTGTCCGCTCGCCGACGCGTACCTGGATGGGGGCCTGAAGTTCGGCGGCCCGGCGGTCCAGTTGCGCCCGCAACTCCCGCGCGGCCTCCGTCCGGCTGCGCCCACCGAGCTCGGTGCCGAGCACGCTGGTGCCGCGTGGCACGTCGCCCGCGTACGCCCAGACGGCCACCGCGCCCACCGAGCCGAGCACGGCGGTGGCCACGCCGGCGGCGAGTAGCAGCCGGAACCGGCTGGACCGGGGGCGGTCACCGCCCGGCGGGACGGGTGCCGGGCGCGCCGGCTCCTCGATCGGCCAGTTGACCGCAGTCACCTGCACCGTGGGCCGGTCGTCGGCCGGCGGGGGACGTTCTTCGCCGTACAGCGTCACAACTACCTCTTAGCGACATACCGCATGCGGAGCCGGGGTTCCTTCTCCGGAAGAGAACCACGGTAGCCAACCAGACCACCGTCGGGGAGCCCGAGTGGGCACGGATCCCCAGTCGTGCCCGTTCGGCGTGGCGAGCATGCCGAATTATCACTCATGGTGACGGTCGGATCTCCCGCGTGTCAGCGCCGACCGCGCCCGAAGACCAGCCAGGCCATCACCACGGCAGCCAGGGTGGCGACGGCCAGCGAGCAGGTCAGCACTCCCGTCACGGTGCGTGGCGCGATCAGCGCGGCTGCCGCCGTCAACCCTGCCGTCGCCAGCCACAGCGGCGCGGCGGGCCAGCGGGCGGCGGTCGCCACCCGATCGTTCACCAGCATGAACACCACGGCGTAGAGCGCTCCGACGGCCGCGAACATCGGCGCCGTCCCGGCCAGGTGCAGGTAGTCGGCGCCGCCGACGAGCCGGAAGGCCAACTCACCGGCGACCGCCGAACTGACCACCAGGACCGCCCCGCACGTCAGGATCAGCGCCAGTGCCACCAGCCGGGCCCGGCGATCACCCTGGGCCAACCGGGGCAGCACCAGCAGCGTGACGACCTGTGGCGCCCAGAGGGCACCCTTGGTGAGGACCGCGCCGACGGCGTACGCGCCGGAAGCGGCCGCCGGTAGGAGTTGGCGGGCCAGGATCAGGTCCGCGTACGAGATGGTGAGCATCGCCAGCGTCGCTCCGCCCGCCGTCATCACCTGCCGTGCCCCCAGCCGCCGCACAGCAGGGCTCGGATCCGGGGATGTCCCGGTCGCGTCGACGTCACCGGGGCCGGACGTGGCCGGGTCGACTGGTCGTGGGTACTCGGGTGAACTGGCGAGACGGGCCACCAGCGGCAGCGCGAACAGGCCGGTCAGGGTGGTCAGGAACAGGCACATCTCCGGTCCCCGACCGAGCAGCAGCCCGGCGACCAGTCCCCCGTAGCGGCCGACGGCCACCGCGACCATCGCCGCGGCGAGCCGCAGGAAACGCTGCTGCCCCTGGAGTTCTCCGAGCCACCGGCCGCTGAGCACGGTGGCGAACGTGGTGGTCGCGAGCAGCAACGTGAGTGCCAGCGGCAGCCGCAGGGCGATGGTCAAGATCGGTGCCGCGGCCACTGTCACCCCAGCCGTGAGGGCTGCGGTTCGCAACCCGAGAGGGCCGGTGTCACCAGCACCCCTCCGCGCCCGGTGGGCGGCGACCGCGATCTGCAGACCGAAGCCGGGTACCGCCGCGATCGCGGCCAGCGCGAGCACCGTCGCCAGCGCGCCCAGGTCGGCGGGAGTGAGCCGGCGCGCACCGAGCATCGGAACGACGTACGCCAGCGCATTTGTCACCACGGTCGCTACGGTGACCGCGGCACCCGCCGCGCCGAGTCGCACCCGTGCGACGTCCCTGCTCGTGGTCTGGGCCATGCCACTCCGCGTCGTGTCGATCGTCCGCGCGGACGACCCGGCGTCTTCGGGCCGCGACCCGGTCGGGACGGCGGCCCGACCGGAAGACGGTATCGGCAGCTCGACGGTTCCGACAGCCCCGCACCGGTGGCCCCTGCCCAGCAGGCCCGGAAACGTCTAGTGTGCTGCCCCATGGCGTCGACGAAGCTGGCCCCCGCCGCGACCTCCGGACTGGCGGCGCTCCTACCTGCCCGACTGCTGGCGGGAGCGATCCGCCGCGCGTACCCACGGGTGGAGCCGGAACTTGCCCGGCTCACCGATTTCGTTCCGGCCGGGGGCACCGCCGTCGACGTGGGCGCCTGGTACGGGCCGTGGACGGCCCGACTGCTCCGCCGGGCCGACCGGGTGGTTGCGGTGGAGCCGACCACGGCGCTGGCCGGGCAGCTCCGAGTGGCCTTCCCGCAGGTCGAGGTGGTCGAGGCAGCCGTCTCCGACCACGAGGGCACGGCCACCCTCTACCTGCCGGAGGGTGGGGCGATCGTCGGCACCTCCTCGCTGGAGGACGCGGCCCAGGGCCCTGCGGTCTCCGTCCGAAGGATCACGCTGGACTCGCTGGACCTGATCGACGTGCGTTTCATCAAGCTCGACATCGAGGGTCACGAACTACCCGCCCTGCGTGGTGCGGAGCGGACCGTCCGGCGGGACCGGCCGGTGCTGCTGATCGAGGTCGAGGAGCGGATCCAGCCGGTGGAGCCGCTGCTGGACCTGCTGACCGGCTGGGGCTATCGCGGGTACGTGCTGCCGGATCGGACGTGGGTGCCGTTGGCCGACTTCGACCTCGGTGGGCATCAGCGCGCGGCGATCGCCCGGGTGGGTCAGGGCTTCGCGCGCCGGGTCGTGTGGCCCCGCCCCCGGTACGTCAACTCGGTGCTGTTCCGGCCCGAGTGACCGAACTGTTGGGGCCCGGGTGACCGAGCTGTTCGGGCCCGGGTGACCGGCGGGCGGCGGGCCGCGGCTCGCCCCGCCGCCGACCGGCTTGGGCCTACTCGGGCTTGGGCGCCGGGTTGCCGATCGCGATCTCGTTGGTGCAGAGCGACACGTCGCTACCGGCCACCGTCAGTTCGACCGCGTCCCCGCCACCGACGATGCGGAAGAAGCGCTGGTTGAGGCCCTTCTTGACGGGGAACTCGGCGGTTCCGGTGCCGAACCGCAGGGTGGCTGTGCCGTCCGCCGAGCTGAGGTAGCCGATACGGGCCACCCAGTGCCAGTCGTCCCGGGGCTCGTTGAGTGGCATCCGTACCGTCTGCCCGCTGGCGACCAGGTAGCCGCAGCCTTCCTGCGGCCCCGGCTGGATCGTGCTACCGACGATCGTGGCCACCTGGATCCGGCCGAGGGCGTCCAAGACCGAGACGTGGTCGGCCTCGTCCACGTACGTGGGACGGGTGCCGAAGGCACGGAAGAATCGTGACTGCAGGTTGTACGGCCAGGACAGGCTCGGTACGACGTTGTCCGGGACCGGAGCGTCGAAGAACACCGTGTCGGGCGGCGCGCTGGCCATCTCGATCCGAACGGTGTCGATGTACGACCGGCTCGACTTGACTGCCCACTCGTCGCTGTACCGGGACGTGGTCCACACCGTGCCCAGGCAGACGGCGACGAGCAGCAGGGCGAGCATCACGTTCACCGCCTCCCGGTAGCGCTCGGGCAGTGGGCCGAGCAGCCCGGGAGGAGGAGGCCCGAGCGGGTCGGACGGGGCGGCGGCCGGCGGTCGCCGGTCCGGCCCGGTCGGTCGATCGTCGGCGTCGCGTGGCGGTGGGTCGGCGGTCGAGGCGTCACCGGCATCCGGGGAGCTGCTGGGGTGCGGCTCGACGACCGGGTCAGGGGCGCGGACGGCACCGGCCTCGGCGTCCGGCACCGAGTCGGCGACGGATGCCGTCGGCGGGGCCACGTCCGGCGCGGTCGTCGATGCAGGATCCGGCTCGGGGTCGACGGGGGCTTCGGCGTGGATGACGCCGAGCCGGGCCACCACCCGCGCAGGCCGACCGGTCCGGACCGCCTCGGCCAGCACCGGCGCGGTCGGGTCTTCCGGTGGTGCGGTCGGACCTTCGGGCGGTGCGGTCGGGCCTGCCGGGGGTGCTGTGGCGCTCGGCGCGGCCACGGTCTGCGGGACGCCGCTGTCCGGGGCCCGGCCGTCTCTCGGCTCCGGGAGGGCCATGGGCGTCGTTCGAGGCGTGTCGCCGGTGGGTGGCTCGGTCGCGCTGGCAAAGCGGGACGGCCGGGCCAGCCCCACCACGGCGACGCCGAGACAGATGGCGGCCACCACGACGACGTCACTTACGTAACGGGGGACGCCGCCGGCGACCCCACTGAAGGTCGAACCGAGTCGGGTTGCGGCAAGCATCGCGGCCACCAGCACCAGGTACGACCCGAGTAGGAGCCAGGCGCGTCCGGCGCGACGGCGACGGCGGACGGTCGCCACGACCAGGGCCACGAAGATCGTCCAGGCCACCCAGGTGCCGAGTTCCGGTGGCGCCGCGACCGGGGCGCCGTCGCCTGCGCCCAGCCACTGCCATGGTCCGCCCACCAGTCCCGGTACCACGGTGGACCCGAGCATCTGGGTGAGGAAGGAGAACACCTCACCGGTCGATGCCGGCCGGCGCAGGGAAGACTCCGAGTTGCTCAGGTAGGCGGCGAGGAAGCCGAGCGACAGGACGGTCAGCAGCAACCAGGACGGCCACCAGCGGCGGATGGTGGTCCAGATGGTGCGGAAGAAGCCGCCTTCGGCGTAGAGGGCAGCGGTGAGCAGGAAGACGAGCGCCACGACCAGAATCGCCTTCTCGAAGAAGATGAGGCCGAGCAGTACGGAGAGGGCCAGTGTGACCAGGTGCCGTTTGCGTCGGGTCTGCACATAACTGACCTGCGCGCCCACCGCGAGCACCATGGCGATCTGCATCGGCAGCATGTTGACCCCGACCGCCCACCAGGACGTGGCTTCCAGGGTCAGCGGGCTGAACATCAGCGCGCCGAGTGGCAGGAGCAGCAGCCAGGACGGTTGCAGCAGTCGACGCAGCAGCCGGAAGAAGGTGATGCCGAGGATCGCCTGGCCGATCGCCATCAGCAGCACGTACGGCCAGTAGGCCATGCCGACGTGTTCGGTGATCAGCCAGGTGAGCAGCCGACCGCCGGGCATGAGGTGGTTGTTGTAGAGGGCGAGCAGGTGCTCGACGGTCAGGTTCGACTCGGCCGCCTGCGTGATCATCACGTAGTCGTCGGCCGCCAGGAAGCCGCCGGAGGCTACCTGGGCACGCCACAGCACGCTGAGCGCGACGATGGCGAGCGCCGCCGTCCGGATCCGGTCCGTACCCAGCCGACCGGTGCGAGCGGACGCGGAGGCAGCGTCCGCAGCCATCGACGTACCCTCACCAACCCGGCCCGGACGCAGCACGTCCGGCCCACCGGTCCGGTCGACCGTGCGGGAAGGTGGAGAAGGGTTCGCTGCCATGGCGGGAAGACTGCCACACCTGCCGTCGCCCATCCCATCAGGTCAACGGATGGTTCGGTGGTGACGGGGGAGGGGCGCCGCGGGCCGCGTACAGTGGCCGCCACCAGCGCGGTCGGTCGCCGCGCACCGGCAGTGGTGAGGTCGACGGATGCGGGAACGGCTGGTGCCGCACGCGGTGGCCGCCGCCGTGACGGCGGTGGTGCTCGCGCCGCTGGCCCTGCCCGGGTATGTGCTGCGCTACGACATGGTCTTCGTGCCCCGGCCGGCGTTGAGCTGGGAGGTGATCGCCCCGGCCACGGCCCTGCCCCGGGCCGTTCCGCAGGACGCGGTGGTGGCGCTGGCCTCGCAGTTGCTCCCGGGGTGGCTGCTGCAACGACTGGTGCTGGTGGCGATTCTCTACCTGGCCGCGCTGGGCGCCGCGCGGCTGGTGCCGACGGAGCGGGTCGGGGTGCGGGTGGTGGCCGCCCTCGGGTACGCGTGGACGCCGTATCTGGCAGAGCGTTTGCTGATCGGGCAGTGGGGGCTGCTTGTCGCGTACGCCGCGTTGCCCTGGCTGGTGCGGGCCGCGATCGAGGTGCGTGACGCCGAGCGGGGTGCGCTGCGTCGGCTGTTGCTGGCGGTGGCGGCGTCCGCGATCACCCCGACCGGCGGTCTGCTCGCCCTGCTCGTGGTCAGCGTGCTGCTGGTCGGGAAGTACCCGGGGGCGGCCCGAACGGCGCTGACCGGCGTGGGTACGACGCTGCTGTTGAACGCGCCGTGGCTGGTGGCCGGGTTCGTCAGCTCGGGTGCCGGCCGGTCCGACCCGGCCGGTGTGGCGATCTTCGCCGCCCGAGCGGAGAACTGGGCGGGGCCGCTGGTGGCGTTGGCCGGCACCGGTGGCATCTGGAACGGACAGGCCACCCCGGCCTCCCGCAGCGGATGGTTGGTGCCACTGGCGACGCTGCTGGTGCTGGCGGTCGCCGGGTACGGCGTGCCGGTGCTGTGGCGTCGCTGGTCGCGGCCGGTCATCGGTCGGCTCGGGTTGTTGGCGGGCGCCGCGTGGCTGGGTGCCGCGCTCGGCGCGCTGCCCGGCGGGGCCGGTCTGCTGGGCTGGTTGGTCACCGCCGTGCCCGGTGCCGGGTTGCTCCGCGACGGGCAGAAACTGTTGGTGCCGTACGTGTTGCTGCTGGCGGTCACCGGGGCGCTCGGCGCGGAGCGGCTGGCCGGCCGCCTCGCGGCCCGGTTCGACCTGGCCACCGGGCGGGTGCTGCTGGCCGGCGCGGCGTTGCTGCCGTTGGCGGTGATGCCCGACCTCGCCGTCGGCGGCGCGGGACGCCTGCGGCCGGTGGCATGGCCGGCGGACTGGGACACGGTGGCGCGGCTCGTCGACGAGCGGCCCGGCGAGGTGGTGTCGCTGCCGTTCCAGGAGTATCAGAGCTACGCCTGGAACGGTGGCCGGGTGGTGATCGATCCGGCGCCCCGGTACCTCGGCGTGCCGGTCCTGATCGACGACACGCTGCGCGTGGATGGCACCGCCGTCGCCGGGGAGGATCCCCGCGCCGCTCGGCTGCGCGAACTGCTCGCGGCCGGCGAGCCGGTGGCGGCGGCCGGTCCACGCTGGGTGCTGGTGCAGCGCGCCGCCGGCCCGACACCGGACCCGGCGACACTGGCCGGACTGCGGCCGGTGTACGCCGGCGCCGAGCTGGCGTTGTACGAGAATCCGGCGTGGCGTCCGGCAGCGCGGCCGAGCCACCCCGGTCCGGTGGGCCTGGCGCACCTGTTGGCCGGAACGGTGGTGCTGGTCCTCGTTTTTTCGGGCACTGCGCAATGGTGCTACCGCGTGGTAGCGTCCCGGCACGCGAGTCCCGCGGAAGGAGAAGGTGGATGAGGAACCTGCCCGCGTTCGTCGCCGTCGGGGTACTCGGGGTCGTGCTCGGCATGCTCGGCAGCGTCGGTCTGGCGAACGTGCTCAGCCCGTCCGCCAAGGAGGCTGCCAACTCCAAGGTGAGTGAGCAGACCGAGGCCCCGCTGTACGGCACGCGCTGACCTCGAACGGCGGAAAGGCGCCCGCAGCAGGCGGGCGCCTTTCGTCGTGTCCAGGACCGGCCGGTCAGCCGGTGCGAAGAGTTGCCGCCGCGACCAGCTGCGCGAACCGGGCACCGGTCGCTGTCCAGGTGTAGCGGGCGGCATGGGACAGGGCCGCCTCGCCCATCGCCTTGCGCCGGACATCGTCGGCGAGCAGTTCCCGAACGGCCGCCGTGAACTCCTGTTCGTCGTCGACGAGCAGGCCGGTCTCCGTGTCGACCATCGCCTCGGCGACCCCGCCCGCGTACCTGAAGGCCACGGTGGGAGTGCTGCGTGCGGCGGCCTCCACGATGGTCAGACCCCAGCCCTCCTTGAGTGACGGGGTGAGCGCGAGCCAGGCCGAGCAGAGCAGGGCGTGCTTCTCTTCCTCGCTGACGAAGCCGGTGAACCGTACCCGGTCGCTGATCCCGAGGGCGGCGCATCGCTCGCGCAGCGGCTCCTCCCACCACCCCTGCCCGGCTACCACCAGCTCCAACTCGGGTAGCTCCGCAGCCAGCTCGGCGACGGCACGCAGGGCGATCTCGACCCGTTTGTGCGGAACGAGGCGGCCGAGCACCAGCAGCGACGGGTTGCGGGTGCGGGGCAGGGACGGGCCGGTAACCGGAGGGGTTCCGTTGGGTACCACGTCGATCCGTTCGGCGTCGACGCCGAGGGCCGCCAGCTCAGCGCGGGTCGCCTCGGAGACCGTGACGTAGCGGCACCGCCGGTAGAGCCGTACCGCGAGCCAGGATTCGATCCACCAGCCGAGCCGGCACATCCACGGCCCGAAGACCACCGGCCACTGCTCCCGGTGGACGTGGTGGACCAGCGCGATGACCGGCCGCCCAGCGTAGAGCGGGGCGAAGAACGGCACACCGTTGCAGACGTCGACGATCAGGTCCGGTCGGCCGAGACCGCGCCGGCTCAGCGGGCCCAGGCCGAACCGGCCGGCGAGGCAGACCAGCGCCGCCCGGAGGTACACGGTCATCCGCGAGCCGCGGCGCAGCACGCGTACGCCGGATTCGGTGGTCCCGGCCGGCCCGGCGTTGCCGTGGGCGGCACAGAGCAGAGTCACCCGGTGACCGAAGGTGACCAGTTCGGCGGCGATCCGCTCGATGTAGACCTCCGAGCCGCCGCCCTCGGGATTGGTGGTGTCTCGCCAGTTGAGGAACAGGACGTGGCGGGAGGGGGTGTCGGTGTTGTCCACGCTGCTCCTACTGGTGAGTAAGTGAGCACGATCGCGCCACCCTAGGGCGGTCCGGCCCGGCTGCGCAATGGGCAGATCTGGCGGCGACGATCCGGTAACGGGTCGTGGACGAGGGGTTTGCCGACGGGCGGAAACCTTGGCAGGGTGTGCAGCGCAACCGCGTGCGATGCCCGGTGTCTGGTGGCCGATTTCGTCGCGGCAGGTGTTGTGACCTGCGGCTGGACATCGTCCGCAGGCGTGACGAGGAGGTGAGGCGGCGGTGGTTGCCGACCGTCCCGCGCCGGCGCGCGTCCTGTTCCGCCGTTCACCGGTGGTGCTGCTCAGTGCCGCCCTGGTGCTGCTGCTTGCCGGCTGGGCGGCGGTGTCGTACATCCGGGCCGATCGGGGTACCCCGACCTGCGTCGAACAGGTCCGCCTCCGGGTGGTGGCCGCTCCGGTGATCGCCCCGGCCCTCGACCGGGTGGCCCGAGCCAACGCCGGAAGCCAACCCTGCGTCTCCGTCGAGGTGCAGGCCCGGCCGTCGGCGGCGGTCGCCCGGGAACTCGCCGACGATGGCGACGTGGCCGACGCGTGGCTACCGGAATCGACGTTCTGGCTGCGCCGGGCCCGTGCCGCCGGTGCTTTCGAGGTGCCCGGACAGGGCACGTCGGTGGCGAGCACTCCGGTGGTGCTGGCCGTCACGGATCGGATCGCGCGTCGATCCGGTTGGCCGGACAAGCCGCTGAACTGGGCGTCGCTTCTGGGTACCCGGGCGAGAACGGTCCAGGTCGGGCTGCCCGATCCGGCGGCCGACCCGGCCGGGGTCAGCGCCCTGCTCGGCGCGCGGGCGCTGGCCGACGACAACCGGGACTCGGCCGCGACCGTGGCTGCCACGTTGCGTCGGCTCGCCGAGCGGACCTTCAGCCCGGCCGAGGAAGCCAGCTCGTTGACTCCGAACCAGGACCTGCCGGGTCGGGTGAGCGTCGTCGCCGCCAGCGAGCAGGCGGTGCTGGAACACAATGCGCTGGCAGCCAGCGGCAAGCTGGTGGCGGCGTACCCGGAGGTCGACGTGCCCTGGCTGGACCTGCCGTACGTGGTGCTGCCCGCCGCGCAGGGGCGGGCTCGGGACGCCGGTGGCGCGTTCCTCGACACGTTGCTGACCGGCGAGGCCCGGGAGGTGTTCGCCTACTACGGTTTTCGGACCGCGGCCGGTTTCCCGCCGGCAATGCCGGACGACGACCGGCTGCGGGCCGAGGAACGCCGGCCGGTGCCCCTACCGGCCGAGGAGACGGTCAGCGACGTGTTGACCGGCTGGAGTGGCGTCCAGCGCAGCGCCCGGATCCTCACCCTGTTGGACATCTCCGGCTCGATGGCGGCACCGGTACCGGCCGGTGGCACCCGACTCGACGCCACGGTGCGGGCTGCCCGGGAAGGGGCGGCGCTGCTGCTGGACAACAGCGAACTCGGCATCTGGGCCTTCTCCACCAAGGTCGACGGCGACCGGGACTACCGCGAGGTCCTGCCGGTGCGCCCGCTGGGTGGCCAGCGCAAACGGTTGACCGAGGCGTTGGCTGAGATCGCGGTCAAGCCGCAGGGCGGCACCGGACTGTACGACAGCACGCTGGCCGCGTACCGCGACGCGCGCCGTAACTGGACACCGGGCCGGATCAACCTGGTGCTCGTGATGACCGACGGGCGCAACGAGGACGACGACACCATCGGGCGGGCCGACTTCCTGGCCGAACTCAAGCGGTTGCAGGAACCACGCCGCCCCCTGCCGATCATCTTCATCGGTCTCGGCGCGGACATCGACCCGGAGGAGCTGGAGGCCATCACGAAGGTCACCGGCGGCCGGGTCTTCGTCACCGAGCAGCCGGGCGGGATGCGGCGCATCTTCTTCTCGGCGCTTGCCGACCTGAGCTGCCTGCCACCGGAGTGCCGCCGATGAGGAGAATTCCGGCGCGGCTGCGCCGCTCGCCCGGCACGGTGCTGTCGTTGCTGCTGCTCACCGCGATCGCCTTCGGCCAGCGGCCCGGTCAGGTCACCTTCGACACCAAGCTCGACCTGGCCGCGAACCCGATCCACTTCATGGCCCGGGCGCTGCACCTGTGGAACCCGGAAGCCACCTCGGGAGAGTTGCAGAACCAGGCGTACGGCTACCTGTTCCCGATGGGACCGTTCTTCGCCGCCGGGCAGTGGCTGGCGGTGCCGCCGTGGATCACCCAGCGGCTGTGGACGGCACTGCTGCTGGCCGCCGCCTTCTACGGGCTGTTGCGGCTGGCCCGGGCGCTGGACATCGGCACCGAACCGACGCGGTACGCGGCGGCGCTCGGCTACGCGTTGGCCCCGCGCATCCTCACCGAGGTGGGCGCGCTCTCCTCGGAGACGCTTGCCGCCTCGATGCTGCCCTGGGTGCTGCTGCCGCTGGTGACCGTACGCCGGATCGGGTCACCGCGCCGGGCCGCCGCGCTCTCCGCCCTGGCCGTGCTCGGGATGGGCGGGATCAACGCGGCGGTGGTGCTGATGGCGCTGCTGCTGCCCGGCGTCTGGTTGCTCACCCGGCGGTGGGACGCGCAGCACGTACGGCTGGTCGCCTGGTGGTGCGCCTGCGTCGTCGGGGTCTGCCTGTGGTGGATCGTGCCGCTGGTGCTGCTCGGCCAGTACAGCCTCCCCTTCCTCGACTACATCGAGTCGTCCACCACGACCACCGCGGTGGCCTCCCTGTTCCAGGCGGTACGCGGCACCAACCAGTGGGTCGCGTACATCGTGCAGGGCGAGCCGTGGTGGCCGGCGGGCTGGCTGCTGATCGACCATCCGGTGCTGATGGCGCTGACCGCGGTGGTGGCGTTGGTCGGGCTGGCCGGGCTGGCCGGCAACCTGTTGCCGCAGCGACGCTTCCTGGTGACCGGGTTCCTCACCGGGCTGACCCTGCTCACCATCGGCTACGTCGGGGCTGTGGACAGTCCGCTTTCCGAGCTGGTCCGTGATCTGCTGGACGGCCCGTTGGCGCCGTTCCGCAACGTGCACAAGCTCGACCCGGTGCTTCGGCTGCCACTGATGCTCGGTTTCGCGCACGGCGTCGACGCGGTGGCCACCCGGATGCATCACGCCCTGGCCCGTCGTAGGCCCGGGATCCGGCTGCGACCGTTGGTCTTCGTACCGGTGCTGCTGCTCGTGCTGGGGGCTGCCGCACCGGCCTGGCTGGGCCTGTTGCGTCCCGGCCCGGGTTGGTCCGACCTGCCGCCGCACTGGCGATCGGCGGCGACCTGGCTGGCCGACCGTGACGCGCTGGCCCGCACCCTGGTGGTGCCCGGCTCCGGCTTCGGGCAGTACGACTGGGGACGCACCGTCGACGAGCCGTTGCAGGCGTTGGCCGAAGCGCCGTGGGCGGTCCGCCACCAGGTGCCGCTGGGTTCGGCGGGCAACACCCGGATGATGGACACCGTCGAGGAGGTGCTGGCCAGCGGCCGGGGCTCGACCGGCCTGGCCGACCTGCTCGCCCGCTCCGGTTTCCGGCATCTGCTGTTGCGTAACGACATCGACCGGACCCAGGGGGACGCTCCGCCGGTGACGGTGCTGCGCCGGGCACTGGCCGACTCGCCCGGCATCGGGCGGGTGGCCACCTTCGGCACCACCGACGCGCTGTCCCGGACACTCGGCAGCCCGGTGGACGATGGCGCCGGTTCCTTACCGGCGATCGAGGTGTACGAGGTGCAGCGGCCGGTGCCGGCCGCCTCGGCGGTGCTGACCGCCGACGTGCCGACGGTAAGCGGTGGTCCGGAGTCGTTGCTTCCCCTGCTGGAGCAGGGGGTGGTGGAACGGGACCGGCCCGTGGTGCTCGCCGGGGACCGGGACGACTCCCCGGCTGACGCCGTCGGTGGCCGGTGGATCGTCACGGACGGTCTGCGTCGCCGGGAGCGCGACATCGGCCGGGTGCGGGACAACCTCTCCCAGACGTTGACCGCGAACGAGGCGGGACGACAGGGCCGCGTCGCTCTCGACGTGCTGCCCTTCGCCGGGGAGCAGCACCAGACGACCGCGACCTACCAGGGCATCCGTGAGGTGACGGCGTCCTCGGCCGCGAGCTTCGTGGACAGTCTCGGCCCGGCCGACCCGTCGCGCCTGCCGTTCGCCGCCGTTGACGGGGAGTACGGCACCGCCTGGCACTCGGCGCCCCTGGCCGGACCGGTCGGGCAGTGGCTTCAGGTGGATCTGGACACCCCACGCCAGGTGGACAGCGTGCGACTCGCGTTCGTCAGCGATCTGGCGGTTGGCTGGCCGGTGCAACGGTTCCGACTCACCACCGATCGGGGTTCGGTGGACCACGACGTTGCCGCCACGCTCGGCGGGCACTCGTACTACACGTTGCCGGGCCCCACCAGCCGGATCCGGGTGACGGTGCTGTCGGTGACCGGCGGCCGGCTCGACGGTGCCGTCGGCATCGAGGAGCTCTCCATTCCGGACACCGAACCACGCCGAGCGCTGCGAGCCCCGGCGGATCTGCCGGACGACCTGTCGACGCCGGTCAGTTGGGCGTTCAGCCGTGGGCCGGCGGACCGGCCGGCGTGCTATCCGGCGCAGCAGACCGGCCCGGAGTCGGTGCCCGCTGGTGGTTCCGGCGGAGCCTCCCTCCGGCCGGACGGCACGGTGATTCGTTGCGACCGGTTCCTCGCCCGGGTCGGCGAGGAGCCGCTGGGCCTGGACCGGTTGTTCCGCAACCCGGCCGCCGGTACGTATCGGCTGGAGCTGTCGGCGGTGCCGCGGCCGGGTGGTGAGCTGACGCTGTCCGGTACGAAGGTGCGGGCGGCTTCGTCGTCCCGACTGAGCGGCGACCCGGCAGTGGCCGCGCACGCGGCGATCGACGGTGACCCGGGAACGGCCTGGCTGGCCGGCACCGGAGACCTGCGTCCCACCCTGAGGCTGAGCTGGTCCGGTGAGCGTCGCATCGACAGGTTGCGGCTGCGGGGCAGCCAGTTGCCGATCGGGTCGCTGCCGCGGCAGGTGGAGATCCACACGCCCGACCGCGAGGTGCAGGTGCCGGTCGAGGCCGACGGGACTGTCACCTTCCCGGCGGTACGTACCGACCGGCTCGACATCGTGGTGCGGGAGACCGAGCACCGGCTGGCGGATCTGCGGGGCAACGGCTGGCCCGCCACGGCCGGGATCGCGGAGGTGGAGATCCCGGCGTTGGCAAGCCTGCTGAAGCCGATCGACACCGACACCCGGGTGGTGGAGCGCTGCGGTGACGGACCGACAGTCGAGCTTGACGGTTTCCGGTACGACACCTCGGTCTCCGCGAGCCTGGCGGACGTGCTGGCCGGGCGGCCGGTGCCGGTCCGGGTCTGCGGCGAGGACGGTGCGGTGCTGGACCTGCCGGCGGGCGGGCATCGGCTGGCCACCACGCCGTCGGCGGGCTTCGTCGTCCAGGACGCGACCCTGCGGCCGGACGGCGACGCGAACCCCGCACCCCGGCATCGGGAGGTGACGGTGCTCGACTGGGCGGCGACCGACCGGACGGTCCGGGTCGCCGCGGGTGAGCGGGCGTTGCTGGTGGTGCCGGAGAACGCCAACGCCGGCTGGACGGCAACTCTCGACGGAACGCCGCTGGTCCGATCCCGGGTGGACGGGTGGCAGCAGGCGTGGGTGCTGCCGGCCGGTGCCGGCGGCGAGATCCGGCTCGTCTTCGCCCCCGACCGGGCGTACCGGGGCGGCCTGGCGGCCGGCGCGGTGGCGGCGGTTGGTGTGCTGGTGCTGGCCGTCTGGCCGGTGCGCCGCCGGGCAGTGAGTAACGGGGACGCGGCGGACGCCATCGCGGCCGAGGCTCCCGCCTGGGCGATCGGGGTGCTGCTGGTGGTGCTGCTCGCCGCGTTGGGCGGGGTGCTTCCGGTGGCCATCGTGCTGGCCGCGATGCTGCTGCGGCAGTTGGCGGTACGCGCCCTGCCGGTGGTGGTGCTCGGCGGGCTGACCGTGGCCACCGTGATCGCCGTGGCCGGTCGGTTGCAGGGCCATGGACAGGACTGGGCGTACCGGTCGTGGGTGCAGGCGGCGATGCTTGTCGCGATCGGCGCGGTGGTCGCGGCGGTCGTCCCGGTCCCCGGTGTACGCCCCGGACCAACCATCCCGCATGATGTGACGCCGGGCACGTCCGGTGGGCCGCCGGCTGCCGGCCGGGGCGAGGACGAGAACGGGACGGTGGCGCGGTGACGGCAGCGGACGACCGTACGCGACGGGCGGAGCGACGCCGTTTGGCCTCGCTGCGCCGGTCGGTGGCGCTGTTCCGGGCGTTCCTGGTGGAGCAGACCGACCCCGACCACTTCTACGGCCTGCTGGCCGCCGACTCGGTCCGTCAGGTGTCCGGCTACACCGAGCTGACCGGCCGGACGCTGCTCGACGTGGGCGGCGGTCCGGGGTACTTCGCGGCCGCCTTCCGAGGTGCCGGTGCCCACTACCTGGGGCTGGATCCGGACGTCGGGGATTTCTCCGCTGCCGGCGAGTCGGTGGCGGGAATGCTGCGGGGCAGCGGCACGGCGCTGCCGATCCGCACCGGCAGCGTGGACGTGGCGTTCTCGTCAAACGTCGTCGAACACGTCGCCGAGCCGCCCCGGATGCTCGACGAGATGGTGCGGGTGACCCGTCCCGGCGGGCTCATCTTCGTGTCGTACACCCCCTGGCTGTCGCCGTGGGGCGGCCACGAGACCGCGCCCTGGCACTATCTCGGCGGCAACCGGGCCCGCCGTCGCTACGAGCGGCGGATGGGACGGCCGCCCAAGAACCGCTACCGGGAGACGCTGTTCCCGGTCTCGATCTCGGACACGCTGCGTTGGGCGCGGGGAAACCGCGACGTCGAGGTGCTGGACGCGTTGCCGCGCTATCACCCGTGGTGGGCGCGGTGGGTGATCCGGGTGCCCGGCGTTCGGGAGGTGGCGGCGTGGAACTTCGTGCTCGTACTGCGGAGGGCCGGTGACGGGCAGCCCGGTGCGGTGGAGAAATCAGAGCTGACCGGGGGTCGCGTGGCTATGTGACTTGGTAGTAACCTCGCGGCCATCTCACTGATTGACATCGACGATATTGAGCTCCTCTGGGAGGAAACATGAAGCACCGCGCCGTGGGTGCCGTGCTGTTCGGCGGCGGCGTCCTGCTCCTGGCGCTGGCCGCCGGGTTGGTGTTCGTCGTCAAGCCTGCGATGACCAAACTGCCCTACGACCTGGAGTCGTCGACGTCGGTGGCCGAGGCCCGGGCGGCGACGTTCCTTCAGATCACCAACGGTGCGGTCGACATCGTCGATCAGACGGACCTGAGGTCGACCGTCCAGGTCACCCCGGAGCGTGCCAAGACCGCGGCGCTCAGCGGTGACCTCGCCGGTGACGCGGTGGTCTGGCGGGTCGGCCAGACCGTCGAGCGGACCGACACCAAGGCGCTGGTCAGCGCGTACGGTGCCGAGCTGGCACTGGATCGGGTCTCCGCGGCAGCCGTGGAGTGGAACGAGCAGTTCCTCGACGAGAGCGGCACGCCGGAGACGGTCTCGTTCGCCGGCCAGGTCTACAAGTTCCCGTTCAACTCCGCCAAGGACAACTACGAGGTCTTCGACCGGGATCTGCGGCAGACCCGGATGGCCGAGTTCAAGGGCACCGAGGACATCAACGGCATCGAGGCGTACCGCTACGAGCAGGTCATCACCGACGAGAAGCTGCCGTTGGCCACCGACCGGGTGGCGCTGCTGCTCGGTGCGCTCGCCCCCGGCTCTACGTCGGGTGACGTCGTCTACAGCAACACCCGTACGGTCTGGGTGGACCCGGTCACCGGCTCCTACCTGAAGGTCCGGGAGCAGCAGAAGAAGGTGCTCGTGCCGAACACGGGCACCCCGGTGACGCTGCTGGACGCCGACTTCTCCTACAACGAGGAGACCGTGGCGTCCTCGGTGGACCGCGCCAAGGAGAGCCGGAACCAGCTCAACATCCTCGGAGTGTTCGCACCGCTCGGGCTCGCCGTGCTGGGCCTGGTGCTGATCCTGGTCGGGCTGCTGGTCTCGCGTAGTCGTACCCCGGCCACGGTGGCCCGGCACGCCGCCGCCGACCCGGCACCGACCCGGGTCGACCAGCCGCCGGTGCGGGACGACGCTCGGCCGGGTGGGCCGTTGACCGACGAGATCCCGCCCGCCTCGACCAACTGGAAGTCCGAGGAGCCCACGGTGCCCAGCCAACGGTCGGCACAGGGCGAGTCGGAGAAGCAGTAGCACCAGCAGTGCCGGTTGTGGGGGCGGGCCGACGGCCCGCCCCCACAACCGGCAGCCGCGAGCCGCGAATCAGCCGATCAGGGTGTCAGAGCCGGGCCAGCGCCCGGCGGAGCGGGTCGAGACCGAGCGCACCGAGGTCGAGCGCCTGGCGGTGGAACTCGCGCAGGTCGAAGTCGGCGCCCTTGCGGGCCTTCGCGTCCTCCCGCGCCTGAAGCCAGATCCGCTCGCCCACCTTGTACGACGGCGCCTGCCCCGGCCAGCCCAGGTAGCGGTTGAGCTCGAAGCGCAGCATCTCGTCCGGCACCCGGCAGTGCGCCCGCAGGAACTCCCAACCCAGCTCCGGGGTCCACCGCTCACCGGGATGGAAGTCGAACGGGTTGTCCTTGGGAATCTCCAGCTCCAGATGCATGCCGATGTCCACGATCACGCGGGCCGCCCGCAGCGCCTGACCGTCCAGCATCCCGAGCCGGTTGCCCGGGTCGTCCAGGTAACCCAGCTCCTCCATCAGGCGCTCGGCGTACAGCGCCCAGCCCTCGCCGTGACCGGATACCCAACAGAGCAGCCGCTGCCAGCGGTTGAGCAACTCGGCCCGGACGGCGGTCTGGCCGATCTGGAGGTGATGGCCGGGGACCCCCTCGTGGTAGACGGTGGTCACCTCCCGCCAGGTGGAGAAGTCGGTCAGGCCCTGCGGCACCGCCCACCACATTCGACCCGGTCGGGCGAAGTCCTCGCTCGGGCCGGTGTAGTAGATGGAACCGTCACTGGTCGGCGCGATCATGCACTCGATCCGCCGGACCTGCTCGGGAATGTCGAAGTGGGTGCCGTTGAGGTCGCTTATCGCCTGGTCGGCCAGCTCCTGCATCCAGTCGCGGAAGGCGTCCCGACCCCGGATGGTGCGGGCCGGGTCGGCGTCCAGGGCCGCCACGGCCTCGTCGATGGTGGCGCTCGGACCGGCGATCTGGGCGGCCACCGTCCGCATGTCGGCCTCCAGTCGGGCCAACTCCGTGAAGCCCCAGGCGTACGTCTCGTCGAGGTCGATCCGAGCCCCGAGGAAGTACTGGGAGGCCAGCTCGTAGCGCTCACGCCCGGCGGCCTGCTTCTCCCGTCCGTGGGGAGCCAGCTCGGCGCGGAGGAACTGCCCGAACTCGGCGGTAGCCGCCGTGGCCGCAGCCGCGCCGCGACGCAGTTCGGCGCCGAGGGATCCATCCTCGCCCAGCCGATCGACCAGCCCGTGGAAGACGTTGTCACCGTCCGGATCGACCCAGGTGTCGCACTGTTTGGCCACCTCGATCAGCTGTGCGCGCGAACTGATCCGTCCGGCGGCTGCCGACTCCCGCAACGTGGTCTTGTAGTCCTCCAGCGTGCTCGCGAAGAGGTTCAGCCGGGCGGCCAGGTTGGCCCGGGCCTGCTCCCCTTCGGTGGGCATCAGGTCGAAGACCATCCGGATCTCGTGCAAGCCGCTGGTGATGACGCTTACCTCGCTGGCCGTCTCGCCGGTGTCGTACCGGTCCAGTTCGAGGCCCAGACGCTCCTGCATCGCCTCCCGCGCGGTGCGTTCGGCCTCCGTCACCGGCTCGATGGTGTCGAGCTCGGCAAGGGTGCGTCGGGTCAGTTCGGCGCGTGCGGCGTACCCGTCGGGGGAGAGGTCGTCGAACTTGTCGTCATGGCCGGCGATGCCGACGGAGGTGGCGCCGGTCGGGCTCAATGCCGCCCAGTCGGCGACGTAACGGTTCGCGAGATCGTCGATTCTTCCCACGCTGCGTACCCTACGCGAGGTGGGCGTCGCGATGATGCCGCCGACGCCGTCAGGGCAGCAGGTCGGCAGGATCGAAGTCGATCGGGAACGGCTCGTCGGCGCGTAGCCGGTCACCGCTGACCGCCTTGGCGAGCGTGTCGTAGCCGCCGAACGTGCCGAGGGCGAACAACTCCACCGCGGCGTGCCGCAGCCGGCGCGAGATCTCCACCCGCATGAAGTAGGGCACCCGCCCCTCGGCACAGCGGATCGGCTTGTCGACGAAGTCCTGCCGGCGGCTGCCGGGGGAGACGAACTCCACGGCCATGGTGCACAGGTGGGCCGGGATCCAGCGATCCTCCTCGTCCGTCTTCGGCAGCGCGTGCAGCACGGTGATGTCCGGCTGGATCCACCGCTGCGGGGAGAAGGTCAGATTCACCTGACCGAAGACGTAGAAGTTGTGGGCCTCGGCAGCGGGTGAGAGTAGATGGGCGAGTTCGATCTCGCCGTAGCTGTTCGTGCCGACCGCGGCGGGCGTCCTTACCAACCTCCCGTCGATGCACTCGTACCGCGCATCGGGTAGCTCAGGCAACGGGAGGTAGCGGTCGGCGAGCTGGGTCGTCCACATGCCGTCAAGGTCGACGAGCGGGTCGAAACGGATCGGCATCGCCATGATGTTCACCTCCTCGGTCGGTCAACGCCCTATCAAGGATGTGGTTTCTGTGGCGCGCGACACGACGGCCGAAAACCGCAGGACAATGTCGTACCCCGGCGGCAGAGTGTCAGGGGTGACAGGCGACTTCACCCCTGACCGGCCGGCGCTGCGGAGCTGGCTGCCCGGCTTCATCGCCCTCGCCGCGATCTGGGGTTCCAGCTTCCTCTTCATCAAGGTCGGGGTGGCCGAGCTGCACCCGCTGCACCTCACCCTCTACCGGGTCGCCTCCGGCGCGCTGACCCTGCTGGTGGTGCTCGCCGTGCTGCGTGACCGGCTACCGCGCGAGCTGCGGGTCTGGGGTCACCTGACGGTGATCGCCGCCTTCGGGGTGGCGTTGCCGTTCACCCTGTTCGGCTACGGCGAGCAGCGGGTCGAGTCGATGCTCGCCGGCATCTGGAACGCGACCACTCCGCTTGTCGTGCTGCCGCTGGCGGTGCTGGTGTTTCGCACCGAGCGGCTGACCGCACGCGGTGCCCTCGGGCTGGCGCTCGGCTTCACCGGCGTGATGGTGGTGCTCGGCGTCTGGCAGGGCGTCGGCGGTGCGCACTTCGTCGGCCAGTTGATGTGCTTCGGCGCCGCCGCCTGCTACGGCTTCGCCATCCCGTACCAGAAGAAGTTCATTGCCGGCAGCACCCTGTCCGGGCTGTCCCTCTCGGCGGCGCAGCTGATCGTCGCGGCGGTCCAGCTCGCGATCGTGGCGCCGGTGGTGGCCGGTGCGCCGCCGCTGCCGACCGCGCTGTCGCCGCGGGTGCTCGCGGCCGTGCTGGCGCTGGGCGCGCTCGGCACCGGGCTCGCCTTCGTGATCCACCTGCGGAACATCCGGACCGTCGGCGCGACGACCGCCTCCACCGTGACGTACCTGATCCCGGTGTTCGCGGTGCTGATCGGTGCCGTCGTGCTCGGCGAGCGACTCACCTGGCACCAGCCGGTCGGCGCGCTGATCGTGCTGCTCGGCGTCGCCGTGTCGCAGGGCCTGCTCGGCCGGCGTCGTCGCCGCCGGGTGGCACCGGGTGTGGGCACCCCGACGGCACCCCTGGTCGAGCCCGCCACCCGCTGAGCGGAGGCGGGCGGGCCGGGCGGTTGGGCACGCGTCAGTCGCGCGTCCAGGCGACCAACTCGTCCGCCGCCCACGTGTTGATCACGCGGTCCGCGGGGACTCCGCACAGGGCGGCCCGCTCGCAGCCGAAGCGCTGCCAGTCCAACTGGCCGGGGGCGTGCGCGTCGGTGTTGATGGCGAACCGGCAACCGGCCTCCAGCGCCCGCCGGATCAGCCGCTTCGGCGGGTCCTGCCGCTCCGGCCGCGAGTTGATTTCCACGGCGACGTCGTGTTCGACGCAGGCGGCGAAGACGGCGTCGGCATCGAAGTCACTCTCGGCCCGGGTCCGCGCGCGGTGCCCCCGGTCGCCCGGCCCGGTCACCCCGGCCGGTCGGGACGAGACCATCCGGCCCGTGCAGTGGCCCAGGATGTCCAGATGCGGGTTGGCGATGGCGGCCAGCATCCGGCGGGTCATCTTCGCCCGGTCGTCGTTCAGGCCGCTGTGCACCGAACCGACCACCACGTCCAGCCGGGCCAGCAACGCCTCGTCCTGGTCGAGCGACCCGTCGGCGAGGATGTCGACCTCGATGCCGGTGAGGATGCGGAACCCCTCCGGCAACGCCTCGTTGACGCGTGCCACGTGGTCGAGCTGGCGGCGCAGCCGATCCGCGGTAAGTCCCCGGGCGACCTTCAGCCGGGGCGAGTGGTCGGTGAGCACCAGGTACTCGTGGCCCAGCTCGACGGCGGCCAGCGCCATCTCCTCGATCGGTGAACCACCGTCGGACCAGTCCGAGTGGGTGTGGCAGTCGCCGCGCAGGGCGGTACGCAGGGCGGTGGCCTCGGCGTCCAGGTCGGTGCCCTCGGTGGCGAGCAGCCGGCGCAGGTAGACCGGCTCCTCACCGGCAAGCGACTCGGCCACGCAACGAGCGGTGACGTCGCCGACCCCGGCCAGCTCGGTGAGCTTGCCGGCACGGGCCCGCTCGGCCACCTCCTCGACCGGCAGCGCGGCCAACGCCTTGGCCGCCGAGCGGAAGGCGCGTACCCGATAGGTCGCCTCGTTCGCCCGCTCCAGCAGGAAAGCGATCCGGCGCAGATCGGCAATGGGGTCCCGCTCGCTCATGTCGGCACTCCGCTGCGCTGCGTGCCGCCATGAGGCACCGACGCACTGCGCTGATGATTCGCTCGCTGGCGCTCGCTCATGTCGGCAAACCTACGCGGCCGCGCCGCCGGTCGGGGTACGACCGGCGGCGCGGGGCGGATCGCGGTGTGCGGGATCAGGCGTACGGCAACCGCACCACGGAGCGGTCACCGACACCGAGGTTTGTGGGGTTGTTGCCGATGGCGGACCAGACCTCCACCCGGACGGTGCCGCCACGCAGGTTGCCGAGGGAGCCGCTGCTGGAGTGCAGCCCGGCGGCCTGGGTGTAGTGCTCCCAGCCCGGCACCGGGTCGGTGGCGAAGTAGCGGTACGTCTCCACCCGCTCCCAGCTGCCGTCACCGGTCAGGTCGTACGAGACGCGGGCCTGCACCCCGTTGCCGACCGCCGTGCCGGCATCGAGGAAGAGATCGAACGCGGTCTGCCCGCCGTTGTGGTTGAGATTGAGCCCGGTCGCGGTGAAGACCACCGGGTTGCGCGGCGTGCCGTCGTGGTTCGTGCCACCGGCGCTGCTCACGGTGGTGGTGCCGGCGCTGCCGGACGCACCCAGACCGCCCCCGGACAGCAGGTAGCGCACAGGTGAGCTGGACGGCGGGTCGGTCGGCGTCGGCGTGGGAGTGGGCGTCGGGGTCGGCGTCGGGCTGGACGTCGGTGTCGGTGTCGGGCTCGGTGGCGTACCCCCACCGCCGCTGCCTCCGCTCCAGGTGTGCGCCCCACTTGTGGTGGTGCGCCCGGCAGCCACGGTCAGCTGCGTGCCGTCGGAGAACCGTACGGTAAGCGGTGAGCCGGAGATGTTGCTGGCCACGTACGTCCGGGCGCCGTTGCGGTTGAACACCGCGGCCAGCGGGTGGTCGGCGGTGATTCCGGTGTCGACCCGGCCGAGGGCGGCCAGGTTACGGACCCAGTGGAAGGTGTGCGCCCGACTTTCGCCCTCCTCCGGGGTGTAGCCGGGGTTGGCCCGCAGCTTGGCCAGCGCCGCGTCGGCGTCACCGAGGGCGAGGAACTGCCAGTGGATGTCCTGCCACACGGTCGGCTCACCGCCGTTGTTGCGGACCAGTTCGGCGTACTTCACCGAGTTGTAGTTCGGGTGCTGGCCCAGGTAGAGGTGCCCACCGGTGATCGGCAGCAGGTTGATGCCCTGGATCATCTCGGGCTCCGCGCTGAACCAGGTGGCGTACGCGCCGCCGTCACCCCAGACCATGCCCACGTTGGAGTGCCCGAACTCGGTGGGGAAGTTCTCGCCGGTGACGTCGAACCAGTACTCGTGGATCGCGGCGGCCTGGGTGGTGTAGAGGTAGATGCCGGCGTCGCGTACCGCTGTGTCGCCGGTGGCCTGTCCCCACTGGATGAGGGCGTTGGCGAAGTTCATCCCCTCCGACGACGACTCCTGGTTGTTGCCGCTGGCGAACGCGCCGTGCCCGGAGGCCCAGTCGTGTCCGGCGTAGATGTCGAAGTCGCGCAGGTACGGGAAGCGGGTGTCCGACCTGTCGTAGTTGTTCGCGTCCCGGATGAGCAGGTCGATCATGCCGCCGTACTGGTCGTCCCGGGCCCAGGCCGGGTCGAACTTGGCAAGCGTGGCGGCGGCGGCGATGTAGTAGCCGTAGTGGAAGTGGTGGTCGTTCAGTTCCTGGTCGGAGCCGTACGACGCCGGGTAGCCGATGAGCGTGCCCCACCGCTGGTCGTAGTAGAACAGCCGCTCGGTCTCCCCGGACGAGGCGGTGAGCCAGTCGTTGAGGGTGGCGCGGATGGCGTTCAGCGCCGAGGTACGGGTCTCGGTGTCGCCGACCAGGTCGGCGATCTCGGCGATGCGGGCCGCCCGGCCGAGCCCCTTGCCGGTCCAGTAGGTGTCGCCACCGCGCTGGTCCATCGGGTTGCTCCGCACCGCCGCCAGGTGCTGCCGCAGCGTGGTCAGGTCGCTGCCGGCTCCGGTGGCGACGGCGGGCAGTTCCGGCAGTACGCCGTTGAACCGCATCGAGGTGCGGAACTCACCGACGCCGGTGACCACCTTCATCCGCCCTCGGGCGGAGGGGTAGGTCGGCGTGATCGGCGTGACACCGGTCAGCGCCCGCCAGTGGTGCGGGTAGAGGCTGACCACGGTCCGCGTCTCGGTGCCCTCGCGGGGCGTGGTGGTGAAGGTGTAGCGGGTCTCCACCCGGCTCGTCGTCGCGTTGTAGCTGTAGCTGACCCGGGTGCCGGTGACGTGGGCGTGCGCGTACTGGCCGTAGGTGCCGGCGAGTTGGGTGCGGGCGGTGCCGCCACCGGTGGCCGGGAGCAGCGCGACGCTGAAGTAGCCGCGTCCGGCGAGGTTGGAGCTGATCCGGCTGCCGCTGACGGTCCAGGTCGCGCCGCTCGGCGCGTACGCCACGTAGTCGTGGCCGCGGACGGTGAAGCCGATGCTGCTTCCGTTGTTGGACCAGACCGTGGGGCTACCACCGGTCGCGTTGATCACCGCGTCGCCGCCGCTGGTGCGGAAGTACGCCAGCGGCAACCCGTGACCGATGGTGGCGCGCATCGTCCGCGCCCCGTCGCCCCAGTACGGGGTGACCGTCCAGTCAGTCCAGTCGTCCACCAGCACGTTGGGGGCGGCAAGTCCGGCCACACCGACCCGGATGTCCTCGACGTAGGGGTACTTGAACTCGCCCACCCCGGTGGCGGTGCCGGAGATGGCGGGGGTCGAGGTGGCGGAGAAGCCGAGCCCGTCGGTGACGGGTTGGTAGGACACCGGGTGCGCGTGCAAGGGCTCGCTGAAGGTGCAGTTCAGGCGCTTCCACAGCAGCGAGGACCACCAGTCGTTTGTGGGTACGGCCCCCGATGGCGCGGCGGCGGTGACGTACTGCCGGGGGTTGCTGGCGATGTTGCCGCAGCCGCCGGGGAGCGGGCCGACGGGAGTGGTGGTGTAGCTGCCGGCGCCGACCGGTGCGGCCTGCGCGGGGGAGCTGGCGATGACGGCCAGCCCGCCGAGAACGAGGGTCGCGGCGGCGGTGGCGGCCAGGATCCGATGGTGGGTGCGGCGTGGGACGGGAGGTCTCATCTTTCCTCCAACGCGTGCCGGCCCGGCCGCGCCGGTCGGCGCACGCTTCGTCGGTATTGTGAATTAAGCGACGTGAGAGAGCGCTCTCTCTGGTCTACCGGACGGTAGTTCACCGGCGAGACCTGCGTCAATGTTTCGGACTGATGAACCCGGATGGCGCTTATCGGCGCGCGGGCGGTTTGCTCGGGCAGCCGTGCTTGCGATGCCACGCGGTCACCTCGGCGGCCGGCTCCCGGTTGCCGCCCTTGCGCCACGAGTCGAGGTACGGCGCGGGCCAGACCACGCCCCGGCGGATCCACCAGCCGTCCTCGCCCAGGCACGGCGGGGAGATGCCGAAGTGCAGATGGCAGACGTTGTTGGCGTTGCCCGTCCGGCCCACCGTGCCGAGCCGTTGACCGGCGCGTACCCGCACCCCCGCGTCGATGTCCTCGGCGATCTCGGTCAGGTGCGACCCGTAGTAGCGCACCCCGTCGTCACCGATGACCGATACGGAGAGGCCACCGTTGTACGGCCCCTGCGGACCACTCTTCTTGTACCGGTCACGCCGGCTGACCTCGCCGATCGTGCCGTCGGTGACCGCCACGACCGGCTCACCGCAGTCGGCGAAGATGTCCGTCCCCGGGTACGCCGAGTGGGTCGGGTGGTACGAGACCTTTCCGGCGCGTACCGGAAAGACGTGGGGCAGGCCCTTGCGTGGTGTCGCCGCCGGCTGGTCCGTGAGGTCGGGCGGCGCCGCGCTGGTCGCGGGCGGTGCGCCGGTGGTCGCCGCGGCGGTCGGGTTGTCCGCGCCCGTCGGGCTGGTCACCGCGGTCGGGCTGGTCACGGGGGTCGGGCCGGCGTCCGACGGCGCGCCGGGCGTACCGCAGCCGCTCGCCGCGAGCACCGGCACGAGCAGCAACAGGGCGTACGCGCGGCGGCGTCCGATCGGCAGCGGAACCATCCGGCCATCCTGACAGACTCGATACGGTGGTAGGACAGCGTCCGTGCGTGTGGAGGAGTGGGTACCGGTGTTGCCGTACAACCCGTCGGGCCTCTTTCCCTCCGGGCGGCCACCGCGCCCCGCCTACCGCGAGCCGAACCCGGTCGGCGGTGCCGGTGTCGCGGCGGGAGCGGTCGGAACCCTGGCCTGGCTGGTCCTCTTCGGCCTGCTCGGTGGCAGCCTCGTCGGGTACGTCTGGTGGACGCTGCTCGCCGGTGCGCTGGCCTGGCTCGCGGCCCTGGCGTTGGTCAGGTACGGCGACCGGGGAGTGGCGGCCGGCATCGCGATCGTCACCGCCGGAGGGTGGAGCATCGCCACCGCTGCGGTCGTCACCCGCTGGATGAGCAGCGGTGACTGGCCGCTCTGGTGAACCGTGCCGGTGGCGACTGCGGTGCGTCGTCGCGCAGACACCGAAACCCGTCTTGACTGGATGGCCGTAACTCGGCACTCTCCCGGTATGGCCTGGACCACTCCGCGGCTGGATCCCGATCGCAGCCGCCGCCGCCTTCAGCTTCTGGCGCAGTTGGCGGACGCGCGCGCGGTACGCGAACGCGAACGGCCACAACGCGCCCGCACCGCACAGCTCCGCCAACTGATCGCCACTCGCCGACGCCTCGCCGGCTGAGCGGCGCGGAGATCCTTTCCCCAGGAATGACCGGCCCTTCGGGGCGTTGACCGGTCGCCTGCCGACCCGACCGGCTAACGTGCACGCGTAACGGGTCGGCGAGTGCTGTGCCGAGGCAACTTGGGGGAAACGTGTCGTACTTCGCTGCGGCCGTCGTACGCGAGAAGGGCGGCTGGACAGCCGCCGAGCTGAGTCTGCGGGGTGCCGCAGACGTCGATGACGTCGCCGAGCGGCTCCGCGATGTCGCTCCGGACGCGGACGTGTCGCTGCTGTTCGTCGAGGCAGACGACACCTACCTGGTCATCCTGCGTCTTGACGAGGGTGAGGACCTGCGGGTCTTCGGCTCCGACTCGGCGTACGCGGAGGAGTCCCGGCTGGGTGCCCTGCTGGTTGGTGACCTGAAGACGTCGGTGACCGGGTTGGACGACACCGAAGAGGTGCGTCCGGCCGCCGCCAGCGGTGGCGACGACAACGAGCAACCTGCCGTCGACCCCGAGGCGGACCCGGTGGGCGAGGCGGATCTCCTGACCGACCTGGGCATCCCCGCGCAACGGCTGCTCGGCCTCTGCGCCCACGAGGGGATGATGCCGGCCGACGTCACCGCCGAGATCTGCCAGGTGCTGGGTTGCGTCGACGACGTCGAGGAACTGCGTGAGGTCTGAGCCGTCTGACGTGACCGATCCGGCACTGGAGACGGTCCGGCCTGGGCAGCCCACGCCCGGTTCCGTCGGCCGGCGCGGGCCGGGAGCGGACGAGGGCCTGGCCGACCCGACCGGCACCGGCCGGCGACAGCGGCACGAACTCTGGATGCGCCGCGCCCTCGAAGTCGCGGTGAGCGGCCCGGCGGTCCCGGGCGGGGGCGGCGGTCCGGCTGGCGCGGCGGCCGGTGACGCTGTCGCGGTTGAGCCCGGCCAGTCCGGCGATGTGCCGGTGGGCGCGGTGCTCTACGGGCCGGACGGCAGTGAGCTGGCGATCGGTCGCAACGAGCGCGAGCTGACCGGCGACCCGACCGCGCACGCCGAGGTGCTCGCGCTACGCCGGGCGGCCGAGCGGCTGGGCCGCTGGCGGCTGGACGGCTGCACCCTGGTGGTGACCCTCGAACCCTGCACGATGTGTGCCGGGGCGCTGGTGCTGGCCCGGGTCTCGACAGTGGTCTTCGGTGCCTGGGAACCCAAGACGGGCGCCGCCGGTTCGCTCTGGGACGTGCTGCGTGACCGCCGGCTCAACCACCGACCCGAGGTGTACGGCGGCATCCTGGAGACCGAGAACGCCGCCGTCCTGCGCGCCTTCTTCCGCTGAGCCCTCAGGGATTCAGGAGCGCAGCAGCGTGGTGGCGACCGCCCGGGCGGTGTCGGTCCAGGGGGCCGGCCGCAGGGTGGCCGGGTCGAGGCGGACGACCGCGCGCTGCCCTTCCGCGTACGTCGTGGTGCCGTCGAGCGAGTGGAAGCGGAAGGCGTACCTGGCGCTGCTGGTGCCGAGCTGCTCCAGCCAGAAGTGCACCGCGACCGGGCCGGTGCCGGTGACGGGCGCGAGGTAGCTGATGGTGAATTCGCGTACCGCGTGGAACACGTCGGGCGTGCTGGCCCGGCCGGCCTGGTAGGCGACGCCCCGGTCGGACCAGTACGCGGTGAGCGCCCGTTCCAGCAGCAGCGCGTACCGGGCGTTGTGCAGGATGCCGAGGGCGTCGAGGTCGTCGAAGTGAACCATGGTGCGCTCGACGTGGCCGTACTCGACGGCGGGCTGTTCGGCGACTGCGTGACTCATGACGGGCCTTCCGGTAGCAGAGCGGGATCGGGGCAGAGCGCCCGTAGGCGGTTCAGCACGCCCAGGCGGGCGTGCCGGTAGGTGACCTCCGGGTCGAGCAGGCGGGAGCGCATGGCGGCGGCGATGCCGTACGCGTCGATCTCGTACGCCAGCAGCGCCACATCCGTGCCGGCGGGCAACTCGCCCAGCTCGATCGCCTCGGTGACGAGCCGTTCGAGGAACCTCGTCCACGCGGCGAAGACCTCGGCCAGGCGGTCGCGGACGGCGCCGGGCCGGGCGTTGAACTCGAATTCCGTGGTGGCGAAGAAGCAGCCGCCGGGCAGCACCCGACCGGCGTAGAAGGCGATCCGGGCCTCGTGCAGCGCGTGGATCCGGCGTACGCCCCGGGGGGTGCGCAGCGCCGGGCCGATGATCTGTTCCTGCCACTGGGCGACGGCCCGGTCGATGGTGGCGAGCTGCAACTCCTCCTTGGAGCGCCAGTGCGCGAAGAGGCCGGACTTGCTGACCCCGAGCGACTCGGCGAGATGCCCGAGGGAGAGCCCGTCGAGGCCGCTGGCGGAGGCCAGGCTGACGGCGGCGTCCAGCACAGCGGTGCGGGTGCGCTGCCCCCGGGCGAGCCGGCCGTCGACGTTCATGCGGCGAGACTACTAAATAAGAACGACCGGTCGTATACATTTACCCAGTGGAGGCCGTCACACCGACCCCGACACAGAGCGTCCCGCCACCGCACGGGGGGTGGCGGGACGTCGGGCTCGACCGGATCAGGCGATGATGGTGTCCAAGGCGATCTCGACCATCTGGCTGAAGGTCTGCTCCCGCTCCTGGGAGGTGGTCTTCTCGCCGGTCTTGATGTGGTCGCTCACCGTCAACAGGGTCAGGGCGCGGGCCTTGAACCGGGCGGCGATCGTGTACAGCGCCGCCGACTCCATCTCCACCGCCAGCACGCCGTACTCCGCGAGGCTGTCGTAGAGGTCCGGCCGGTCGGTGTAGAAGGCGTCCGCAGCCAGGATCGGCCCGACCCGCATCGCGATGCCGCGCCGCTCGGCCACCTCCACCGAGGTACGCAGCAGCCCGAAGTCGGCGACCGGGGCGTAGTCGATCAGCCCGTCGAAACGCATCCGGTTCATGTTCGAGTCGGTGGACGACCCGATCGCCGCGATCACGTCGCGCAGCTGGAGATCCTCGCTGAGCGCGCCGCACGAGCCGACCCGGATCAGCGACTTCACGCCATACTCGTTCACCAGCTCGTGGGCGTAGATCGAAGCCGAGGGCATGCCCATCCCGGAGCCCTGCACGGAAACCTCCACGCCGTTCCAACGGCCGGTGAAGCCCAGCATGCCCCGGACCGTCGAGTAGCAGTTCGCGCCCTCGAGGTAGGTCTCCGCGATCCACTTGGCCCGCAGGGGGTCACCCGGCATCAGGACCCGCTCGGCGATCTCGCCCGGCTTCGCGCCGATGTGCGTACTCATGGCGTTGATCCTGCCAGGCCGGCCTGGCCGGGACCGGTTCGGCGTCGGAACCTGCGGTCCTGTACCCTCGTCGGCGGTGGCGTGTCCGAGCGGCCTAAGGAGCACGCCTCGAAAGCGTGTGAGGGTTTACGCCCTCCGAGGGTTCAAATCCCTCCGCCACCGCTCTTGAGATGCGCGAACGCCCGGCAGGTCCGCGAGGACCGGCCGGGCGCTGCGCAATCGGTCTCAGCCGGTGCTCAGGGGGCGGTCTGCGGCCCGCCCGAAGTCGGCCCGGAAATCCTGCAGGTACTCCTCGAACGGGATGTCCGGCGCGGCGTCACCGCCGATTTCGATGAAGTGTTCAAGGTCGTCGTAGCCAGGCTGGCCTGTGACGAGCACCCGGAGTGGGTGGCCGGCGTGGTCGGCGAGGAATTTCCAGAGCGCTCGGGTCAGGTCGGACTGGGCGGAGTTCGCCGTGTATCCCACCTGGAAGTAGCGGATGTTGTCGCCATCGGGTCGGATCGGCTTGCCCAGGGCGAGGCAGATCCGGCACTCGGTGCACGCCAGCCAGCCGTCCAGCGACATCAGCCCTCCTCAGAACACCATGCCGCGAAGGCCCAGCATCGCCGCTGCCACCCCGGCCGTAGAGTTTGGCATCTCTGGCCGACCGGACATGGAGCGGCCTGAGCATGCGTAGCGACTTCGTCTGGCGCAAGTGGTACGGCCGCGAGCCCGCCACATCTCAGAGCGGTGGCCTCTGACCTCGAGGTGGGATACCTGAGCGCGGGTTACTCAAAGTGATCGATTGCCTTCGCTGGGAAGTAATGCCATGGTAATTGCATGGTGGCAGTCGACGACGGTCCAGTACGACACCCGTTGAACGTCGACGCGGATGGCATCGACCGGACGCGCGGCCCGGAGAAGCACCCCTACTACGCGCAGCTCGCCGCCTCGGAATCCGGCGTCCTGCCGGTGGTCCGCCAGGTTGGCGGGGAGTGGCTGCCGGCGCTGCTGATCTGCCGGTACGACGACGTCCGGGAGGTGCTCCGCCGCCAGGATCTGTTCTCCCGGGCCGCTGCCGCCCACGCTGACCAGGTCGATGTGTCCGGGACGATGCTCGGCATGGACGGGGCGGAGCACGCCGCGGTCCGGGGAACTGTGAAGGACAGCTTCACCAAGCCCGCCGTGTCCGGGCTACGCGAGACGGTGCGTGCGGCTGCCGAGGCTCAGCTCGCGGTGCTGGCCGCCAAGGGCGGCTCGGCGGATCTGGTGGGTGACTTCGCCGTACCGTTCGCCCTGAACGTGATATCCGACCTGCTCGGCCTGCCCGAGCCGGACCGGGCGCAGTTCCGCCGCTGGGGCGACATGTTCATGGGCACCGCCGACCTCACCCGAGCCGAGGCCGCCCGGTCCGCCGAGGAGATGGGCGGCTACCTGTGGCAGCAGCTGGACGGACGGCGCGGCTGCCCCCGCGACGACCTGATGACCCGGATCGCGACGGCGGCGGCGGACCAGCCGGTGGACGTCCAAGTCAAACTTCCACTCTCGCTGATCGTCGGCGGATGGGAGACCACGGCCAGTTCCATCTCGACGTTCGTGTACCTGTTGCGCACCCGCCCGTACGCCGGGCACGACTGCGCATGGGACTACCTGCTGGAGCATCCGGAGCAGGTCGACGGGGCGGTCACCGAGTTGGAGCGGCTGCACTCGACCTCCAACGGAGACGAGATGCCCCGGCGGGTGATGGCCGACGTGACGCTGCCCAGCGGCGTGCGGCTGACCGAGGGCGACATCGTCATCCCGTCGCACGATGCCGCGAACCGGGATCCACGGGTCTTCGCCGACCCGGAGCGGATGGACTTCGGCCGGGACCCGAACCCGCACCTCTCCTTCGGGTACGGCCCGCACTACTGCGTCGGCGCGCACCTGGGTGCCCTGGAGGTCCGGGTCGCGTTGGCGCTACTGCTGCGCGAGCTGCCGACGTTGCGGCTGGCCGTGGCACCGGACGAGGTGCGGTGGAAGCAGGGGCACGCCATCCTCGGCCCGGTGGAACTGCCGGTCAGCTGGTGACGCGGCTCAGCAGGGGGCGTGGCCCTCGATGAAGAGGCGGTGGGCCCAGTCGGCGTACCCGGCGATGACTTTTCGCACCGTCTGGCCGTCGTGCAGGAACAGGTAGGCGCGGTCGCCGTCGCGGGCGAGCAGGCCGTCGAAGCGGTACGTCCCCTGTGGAGCTTGCAGTTCACGTACCGTCGGATGGCTCGCCCGGACCTCGGCGACGGGTGAGCCGGCCGCGATGCCCTCCGGGGTGCGGACCGGGTCGCCGGCCCAGAGCAGCACCAGCCGATCCTCGATGAAGATCGGGCTGATCTCGTCGTGTCCGGCCAGCGTCGGGCCGCAGGCGTCGACGTCGGTACGCAGGATGCCGCGCCGGGTCAGCTCGCTCTCCGAGTCACCGAAGTCCACATCGGCCACTCCATCGAGATCGACGACGCTCACCGACGCGACGGGCTCACGGACGGCGATGGTGTCCGGTGGCATGACTCCGCTACCCGATGCCGAGGCAGCCAGAAGCAGTGCGGCGATGAAGCCGAATTGTCGCAATTTCATCAGAATCCCCCAGTCCCCAACGTGACGGGGGCGCTGAGGTTATTGCCGAGCTTCCCATTCGTCGGCCAATTCGTCCCAGTAGTCGGCGCTGAGCCCTCGCCGCCCGTGCGCGAGCCATCCCTCGGTGCTCCGCTCGACGTGTAACCCCAGCTCAGCGAAGGGGTCGATCCACCGGCCCGGCTCCACGCCCAGCTCGACAAGCGCCGCGTTGATCGGCCACTCCGATCGCGGCCCGTCGAACGCCGCGTCGAAGCGCGGCCCCCAGGTGAGGGCACCGTCGAGCCAGACCACCGCGGCCTGGTGCCCGGCCCCACCGGCGAACTCCGCCTCGACGTACGCCAGCGGGCCGCGCACCGACCAGCGGGCCAGGACCTCGGTAAGCGCGGGAGAGAGGATCAGCTCGAACGGCTGCGTCGGGTCGGGCTCGTCGGTGAGGTAGTCGGGCGGGGCGCCGGTCAACTCCACCACGAGCTGCGGCGTGACCGGCAGCAACGCGAAGTCCTGTCGCAGCCCGCCGAGCACGGCATGATCCAGCTCGCGGGTCTCCTCGCGCAGCAGCTCGGCGTCCGCGACTACCGCGCTGAGCTGGTAACTCACCAGGCGTCCACAACCTGTGGATAGAACATGTGTACGAGGGTGATCAGGTCTTGTCGACGGTGGCGACGAAGGCACGCCAGGCGGCGGGGGTGAAAACCAGCGCCGGGCCTGCCGGGTCCTTCGAGTCGCGTACGCCCACCACGTCGGGCAGGTTGCCGGCGACCTCGACACAGTCGCCGCCGTTGCCGCTGCTGCGGCTGCTCTTGTGCCACCGGGCGCCGGACAGCGCCGGGGTGTCGCTCAGTGCCATGACTCCGCCACCTCCCTGATCAGGTCGACCGACTGCCAGTGCGAGAGTGTCTCGCCGCGCACGTTCTCCCAGGCGGCCAGTATGGCCGCGATCTCGGCCTGCTCGCTCACCACCTGCCCCTGCAACTGATTGTCGAGGTAGCCGGCTATGCGGTGATCGGGCGCGGTCGCCAGCACGAACGGGCCGTTCAGCCCAGCGTATTCGCCCACTGTGGACGGCACCACATGTAGCCGGATGTGCGGCTGGGTCGACGCCTCGGCGAGCGCCAGCAGCTGCTCGCGCATCACGGCCGGGCCGCCGACCGGCCGGCGCAGCACCGCCTCGTCCAGCACGGCGGTGAGCAGCGGCGGCTCCTCGCGGTGCAGGATCAACTGGCGGGACATCCGGTGGTCGACAAGCCGTGCCACCTCGCTGCGCGGGATCAGGCCACCACCGGTGAGCACCGCGCGGGCGTACGCCTCGGTCTGGAGCAGGCCGGGTATCACCAACGGTTGGTATGAACGCAGCGTGGTCGCCTCGCGCTCGATCTCCTGCCAGGGGCGGAACCAGACCAGCGCGCGACGTCTCGAAATGTCCGGCCAAATGTCCGAGACATTCTTCTGGAGTGCGTCTGCCGCCGTGAGCCGGTGCCGGGCATGCGGGATCCGATCTTCGAGCAACCAGCGGCTTACCGTCTTCGGGTCGACGCCGACGCGTTCCGCGAGCGACTCGATCGTGTGCCCGGTATCCCGCAGCGCCACCCGCAGCGCGTCGTTCATGGCCGCCTCCCATTGGACGTCTCGAATATCCGCCGACCATACTCACACGCCATGTAGTTGTCCCGTTACCTGCGGCAAGTTGGGGTATCGATGGCGCGGCCGGTGGAGGTTCATCCCCCTTGACCCGGCGGTCGTGACATCGGGGGGCCGCCGCCGGGCGAGCAACCACGGCGGCCCCCATCCATCACTCGACGCGCCGTCGAACTGAGCGCGCGGATGGCTCACCCGGGCGCGTCGAGTGACCTGTGCAGACAGTTCGACCGCCGGATGGAGCGAGGTGCCAAGTGCCGCATCGGTGCAGCCGTCCCGAGCCGTGCGAGTGCGCAGGTGCGATCGTGCCGGGGGAACTGCTGCTGTTGACCCGCGCGGCGTCCCCGCAGTTCGTACACCCGATCACGGTCCGGGTCATTCGACACCGCACCGACTGGACCACCTACGACGGCTGGACCTGGATCGAGTGCTACCAACTCGACGCCCGAGGCAACGCGGTGGAGCGCCGTGAGCTGTTCCTGATGCCGGCCGGCCTGATCCGGCCGGGCGATCGACCCGACTTGCCGCATCCGGCGACGGCGAGCGGTCCTTCGGCGTCTCGTGCCTGGTCAGACCGTTCCGCTGGCGCGGCTCGCCGATGAGACGTCGTCGCCCGGAGCACGTGCCGTCCCGCCCGACCTGGCGCTGCCGGAACTGCGGCGTCAGGTGGCCGTGCAGCGCGGCCAAGCTCCGGCTGCTCGGCGAGTACCGGGAGAACCGGGCCGCGTTGCTTGTGCACCTCGCGACGCTGTACGCGCAGGCCAGCACGGAACTCGGTGACCCGACGCCGATGGTCGGGCTGTTCGACCGCTTCGTGTCCTGGGCGCGTGTGCGAGGTTAGGAGGCTGTCCGCGTACCGTCGCGGGAGTCGGACGGCGTCCCAGCGGGAGCGGCGGGCGGGGCGCGCGGCCGATGGTGTCGGCGGTCCGACCGGAGGCCGCGCGGCGTTGCCGGCGGCCCCCGTCCCCGTGTCGGTCAGGGTCACCGTGCTCAGTTCGCCACGGCGACCTGCTGCGGTGGTTGCTTGCCGGGCCGGGCGACGAGCAGCGTCGCGACGGCGACCGCGAGACCGGCGATGGTCAGCCCGAGGATCAGCCAGGACGGTCCGAAGGGGTAGTAGTACTCACCTGGGGTGAAGGCGCTGTGCACGGTGAGCAGGCCGCCGTCATCAACGCCGCCGTCAGTGCGGACGATCCGCACGGCGTTGCCGTACAGCGCGAGCGTCGGTAGCGCCAGCGCCAGCAGAGAGGTCCTCCAGAGTCCACCGGCGGTCATCCGGCGTCCAAGCGGTGCTGTCGCCATTTGGTACGCGACGGCCGCCGCGACGAGCCAGCCGACGACCAGCCCGACGGCCACGCCGATGGCGACCAGGGGCAGGAAGGCGGTGGTACGGGTTGGCGTGGCGTCGATCGATACGCTGCCGCCGTCGTCGGCGATGTACGCGCGTACCTGGATGAGCAGGCCGCCGGACTCGGCGTCGAACCGCGTGCCACGCAATGTGGTCTCGGTGGTGGTGCCGTCCGGGTTGACCGTGACCCGGCGCCCGGAGAGCGGAGTGGACTCGGAGACGGACCAACCCGCATCGGCGAACCGCTGCCGGACCTGCTCGCCGTTCCAACTGGCCGCGACGGCGTCGGTCACGTTGCTTCGGTGGGCATGCCAGTTCGTCTTCACGCGGTACTGGCTCGACTCGCCGAGCCCGCCGGCCAACTGCATCAGGCGCGTCGAGCTGTCGGCGTCGGGCAGGTCCGCGAAGGTCTGGGCACCGAGCCAGGAGCCGGCGGCGGCACCGAAACCGCCCATGACCAGTGCGGCGAGCAGCGCCGCGATCGCCATGAACGGCCGGCCGGCGGGCAGCCGGAACCGCAGCCGCAAGCCGCTGACGATCAGGTGGAGGGCTTCACCGGCCCGGGGACGGCGCTGGCCTGGTTCCGCCATCTCCAGCAGCGTGGTCACCACCTCGGTACCGTGCCGCCGCCGGTGCCGGCGCGGGTAACTGAGCAGCAGCCGACGGTAGCCACGCTCCAGCCGGTCATCGGCGTTCGGCCAGGCCGCCGTCATCCGGTCACCGTGCCGAAGATGGGGGCGCTCGCCGGGCCGAAGCTCAGCGCACCGCCGAGGCGCCTGCCCAACTGGATCTCGGCGGCGGTGGCGTGCCGGCGCAGCCGCTCGACCTGTGCCTGCAACGCGGCGGCACCGGCGTCGCTGAGCCGGTAGTAGCGGCGCAGGCGGCCCTCGACGGCCTCCTCCCGGTCGACGGTGACCAGGCCCTGCTCGGCCAGCCGGTCCAGGGCGCCGTAGAGGGTGCCCGGCCGCAGCTTGACCTCGCCCGCCGACAGCTCGTCGACCGCCCGGATGACGCCGTAGCCGTGCAACGGCTGCGCCGCCAGCGCGGTGAGGATCAGAAATGTGGGTTCCTGCATGAAGGCGATAGTACGTCTGACGATATATACCGTCAACCGTTCATGCGGCCCGCCTCGCGCTCCCGCTCCGGCCGTCCACCGACCGCCGCGTCGATCATGAACTTGTTGCCGTCGGTGCCGGCGTGGCGCGACAACAACTTCATGATCGATCGACAGGTGCGTCCCGGGTTGAGCTCGGTCGGGGTGTGGAGACGACGAAGGGTCGGCCCGACGGGGCCGACCCTTCGTCCTGCTCAGATGAGCGGAGGATACGAGATTCGAACTCGTGAGGGTGTTAACCCAACACGCTTTCCAAGCGTGCGCCCTAGGCCTCTAGGCGAATCCTCCGCGAGTCAGGATACAGGTCCGCGCCGAGCCGCCCACCCCACCACCCCCTGAGGATCCACGGTCGGTCGGGTAGGCTGGGGACACCTCCCGTGCGGCGGTATCTCGTGAACCTCCCCAGGGCCGGAAGGCAGCAAGGATAAGCGAGCTCTGCCGGGTGCACGGGAGGCCTTCTTGTCTCCGGCGCTTTCGGGCGTTCTCCGGTTGCGGCATCTGGGGGTTTCCCGGCTGCTGGAAGCCGCAAGATGCCGCAACCGGAGTGGATCATCCTGGCAGTGCGCCTGTCGCGACCTGCCGCAACCGGAGTGGATCATCCCGGCACCACGACCTGCCGCGGCGCGGCCTGCCGCACCACGACCTGCCGCGGCGCGGCCTGGCGCAAGTCGGGCGGACCACCCGGAGCAACCGGCGGGGTGGGTGGTCAGGCGGGCGAGGTCGGCGCAGAATGGCTCGGTCGAGAGGAGGCGGGACGCCGTGGCACTGGCGCTCTACCGCAAGTACCGGCCGCGTACCTTCGCCGAGGTCATCGGGCAGGAGCACGTCACCGAGCCGTTGTCGCAGGCGCTGCGCAGCGGGCGGCTCAACCACGCGTACCTCTTCTCCGGCCCACGCGGCTGCGGCAAGACCTCAAGCGCCCGCATCCTGGCCCGCTCACTCAACTGCGAACACGGCCCCACCCCGGAGCCCTGCGGCACCTGCGACTCGTGTCGGTCGCTGGCCGGCGACGGGGCCGGCTCGATCGACGTCATCGAGATCGACGCGGCCAGCCACGGTGGTGTGGACGACGCCCGTGAGCTGCGGGAGAAGGCGTTCTTCGCGCCGGCCAACAGCCGCTTCAAGATCTATGTCATCGACGAGGCGCACATGGTCTCGTCGGCCGGCTTCAACGCCCTGCTGAAGCTGGTCGAGGAGCCCCCGGAGTACGTCAAGTTCATCTTCGCCACCACCGAGCCGGAGAAGGTCCTCGGCACGATCAAGTCGCGGACCCACCACTACCCGTTCCGGCTGATCCCGCCGAAGGTGCTCCGGCCCTACCTTGAGCAGCTCTGCGAGGCCGAGGGGGTGCCTGTCGAGCCGGCGGTGTTCCCGCTCGTGGTGCGCGCCGGTGGCGGCAGCGCCCGGGACAGCCTCTCCGTACTCGACCAGCTCATCGCCGGTGCCGGGCCCGACGGGGTGAGCTACGCCCGGGCCGCCGCGCTGCTCGGGGTGACCGACGCGGCGCTTATCGACGAGATGTGCGACGCCCTCGCCGCCGGGGACGGCGCCGCCGCGTACGCCACCGTGGACCGGGTCGCCGAGGCCGGGCACGACCCCCGCCGGTTCGCCTCCGACCTGCTGGAACGGCTCCGCGACCTGATCGTGCTCCAGCAGGTGCCCGACGCGGTGACCAAGGGTCTCATCGACGGGCCGGACGACCAGATCGAGCGGATGGCCGCGCAGGCCCAGCAGCTCGGCCCGGGCACCCTGTCCCGCTGCGCCGACATCGTGCACGACGGCCTGGTGGAGATGCGCGGCACCACCGCGCCCCGGCTGCTGCTCGAACTGATCTGCGCCCGGATGCTGCTGCCCGGCGTCGACGACGGCACCGGCGGTCTGCTCCAGCGCCTCGAACGCATGGAGCGGCGGCTCACCCTCGCCGGCACCGACGTGCCGCCGGCCACCGCCGGCTCCGCGCCCGCCACCAACCCCCCGGCGGTACGCACCCAGCCTCCCGCCGCGCCCGCGGCTGCCGCCGCGAATCGGGCCGGGACCGGCGCTGCCGCGCCGGCTACCGCCACCTCGTCGAGCGCCGTCCCGCCTCCCGGTCGCGGTAACGCGTCCCCGTCAGCCGATCGCGGCAACGGCCATTCCTCTGGTCACGATGTGTCGGCCGGTCCCGACGGCACGACTCAGGACGCCGGTCGTGGCGGGGTGACCTCGACGGCCGGGGCGGGTACGGGCGGTACCGCAGCCGGTGATGGGGCCGACGCTGGTCGCCACGCCGGCATGAACGGGACAGCTGACGGTCCGGCCGTCGGCCCCGGTGACGGTCGTCCGGGATGGTCGGATGGCACTCAGGACGGTGCGACAAACGGTGCGGCCACGCCCCGGCGACCCGTGCCACAGTCGGCCGTCATGCCCGATCCGGCGACCCCGGAGCCGCCCCGACCCGGCGCGGTGAGTCCCGGCGTACTGGACGCGGTGGCGGTGCGCCGGGTCTGGCCGGAGGTGGTCGGCAAGGTCAACCGGAGCAACAAGCGGATCGCCGCGCTGATGCGCGACGCGGTCGTCCGCGATCTCGACGGGGACACGCTCGTGCTGACCGTGAAGTCGGCGGTGCTGGCCCGGATGATGTCCGACCACGCGCAGGTGCTCACCGACGCGCTCTACGAGGAGTTGGGCGGACGCTGGCAGATCCGCTGCGAGGTGGCCGGCGAACGGGGCGGGGCGTCGCCTGGTCCGCACCGCAGCCCAGCCGCTCCCGGCCCGGCCCCCGCTCCGGTCGCCGCCAGTCCGCAGGTGCCCGCAGGGCGGGCCGACCGGGGTCGCTCCGGCGGTGCCTCCGGCGCTCCTCGGTCGGGTGACCCGGCCGCCACCACTGCTGAGAACAGCGACGACGACTGGCCCGAGCCGGCCCGCCCAGGTGGTAGCGCCGCGTCCGCTGCCGACGACGACTGGCCGGAGGCGGCCCGCCCCGGTGGTGGCTCGGTCGATGCGGCGGCGGACCCGTCGGGCGACCCTCGGGCGACTGCCTCGCAAACCTCGGCGGGGCCGGTAGCGGCGGGCGCCCCGTCGAGCCGTGGCGGGGGTGACGGCTCACCGGTCGCCGGTTCGGACGGCGCGGGGACGCACGCCGCGTCGGGCCGGGCAGCGGCCGGCGTCATGCCCGGCGGAAGCGGGGCGAGGAGCGGGTCGGGTGGACCGGCGACCACCGCCGGGTCAGGTGGAGCGGGGACACACGTCGGATCGGCTGGAGCGGGAACAACCGCCGGGACCGGTGGGGCCCGGGCGAACGGTGGATCGGGCGGCCATGGTTCGAGTGCCGCGCCGCGCCAGGCGGGAGCGCCCAACGGCAACGGCAGCTCCGGTGGTGCCCCGGTCAGCAGCGCGATCGCCGCGGCTCGGGCGGCAGCGGCCGGGCGGGGTACGCGTACCGCCAAGGGAGCCCGGCAGACCGCGGACGCGGAGTTCGCCGGCGAGCCGCCGTACGACCCGGATTTCGACGGCCCGCTGCGCGGTGGCGCGGGACGTCCCGGCGGTGCTCAACCGGCCGTCACCCCTGCCTACGAGGGCTTTGACCCGGGTGACGAGCCACTGGACGAGATCATCGACGAGAAGACCGCCCGCGAGTCGAGCGAGGAACAGGCCGTACGCCTGCTCCGGGAGACCTTCGGCAGCGTCGAGAAGATCAACGACTAACCACCCCACCCCACCCCACCCCACCCCACCCGTCAGCGTCGATCTTGCAGTTCTTGTCTCGACAAATGCTGCCGAAGCCGGCATAAGGGCGACCAAAAGTGCAAGATCGGCGGGGGGAGGGGCGGGGGTGGGGGTGACAGGGGTGCGGCGCGCGGGGTAGGTCGGTGGGTGGCGTTAGGGTGGGCGGCGGCAGAAGAGGCGAGTCGAGGGAGTCATCGTGCGGCCTGGTGGACAGCCGAACATGCAGCAGATGCTGAAGCAGGCGCAGAAGATGCAGCAGCAGATCGCCAAGGCGCAGGCGGAGCTTTCCGAGGCCGAGGTGACCGGCACCGCCGGCGGCGGCCTGGTGACCGCTGTCGTCACCGGTTCCGGCGAGGTCAAGAGCATCAAGATCGACCCGAAGGCTGTCGACCCGGACGACGTGGAGACCCTGGAGGATCTCGTCGTCGCCGCGCTGCACAACGCCACCGAGGCGGCCCGCGAGCTGACCGAGCAGAAGATGGGCCCGGTCGCGGGCGGGATGGGCGGCCTCGGCCTGCCCGGGTTCTGAGCCCACAGATGTACGAGGGCGCCATCCAGGATCTGATCGACGAGCTGGGCCGACTGCCGGGCGTGGGCCCCAAGAGTGCCCAGCGGATCGCCTTTCACGTGCTGTCCGCCGACCCGGCCGACATCAACCGGCTGGCTGGCGCGCTGCGCAAGGTCAAGGAGCTGGTGCGGTTCTGCACCAGCTGCTACAACGTCGCCGAGTCCGACCAGTGCCGGATCTGCCGCGACCCGCGCCGCACCGACGAGGTGATCTGCGTGGTCGAGGAGCCGAAGGACGTGGTGGCGATCGAACGGACCGGTGAGTTCCGCGGCCGGTACCACGTGCTCGGCGGGGCGATCAATCCGCTGGAGGGCATCGGGCCGGACAATCTGCGCATCCGCGAGTTGATGACCCGTCTCGGCGGTGGTGCGATCCGTGAGTTGATCCTGGCCACCGACCCGAACACCGAGGGCGAGGCGACTGCGACCTACCTCGCGCTGATGGTGAAGCCGATGGGGATCGCGGTGACCCGGCTGGCCAGCGGCCTGCCGGTCGGCGGCGACCTGGAGTACGCCGACGAGATCACCCTGGGTCGGGCATTCGAGGGCCGCCGCGCCGTGTGACGGATCAGCCGAGCGGCGGCGGGCCGTCACCGTAGAGCTCACCGGTTGCCCGGGGCGCGAGGGAGGTCGAGGTGCGGCAGGAACGGGACGACCGGCCCTGGGCGCCCTCGGTGCTGGCTGCCCTGCTGGTGCTTGCCGTGCTGGCCGGTTGGTGGTGTGTCGCGGGGAAGATGCGCCAGTTCCGCGAGGCGAGCGACCGCGGCGAGGCGGCGGCTGCGGCGGAACTCGACCGGCGGGTCGGCGACTACGCCGAGGCGGTGATCGCCGCCGGGGCAGGGACATCCGACGACAGGTTGCGCACCCTCGCCGCCGAGCAGGGGATGGATGTCTGGGAGATCCGCCGGGAGCCGGAGCTGTCGCTGGTCGTCCAGTCGACCGAGGCCTACGGTCCATGGCCGGACGGGTTGTTGCAGCTTTGCCATCGACTCGATTTCCGGGCCCTGGGCGCGCCCGATGCCGGCTCCGATCTGGTACGTCTGCCCTCGTGCCCGACGCCGCCCACACCGTGACAGGCACCTGCCGACGGTATGACACACTGCTAGTGATCCGCCCAATCGATGTAACAGAATGATATCGATTGTTTGGGGCTATTGAGCGTTTTTGTCCGTGAGCCTGCTGGTCCGCGTGACCGGGGCCAGGCACTAAGGACACGATCCGGTACCAAGAGCTTCCAGCGCCGTTTCCCGCCGGTCCGAACGGGAGCTAAGGTCACGGCCATCGGTGACCCTGTCACCACGTTGTCCGTACCCCTAAGGACGAGGTGAAGCACCATGCGTGCATCCAGGCCGAAGGTCGCTATCGCGGCCGTGGCGGCCGCGGCCCTCGCGGTAGCAGGCTGTGCCGAGAGCGACCGCGAAGGTTCCAGCGGTAGTAGCAAGGACACCCTGGTCTTCGGCGTCGCCGGAGACCCGAAGGTGCTCGACCCCAGCTTCGCCAGCGACGGTGAGTCGCTGCGCGTGGCCCGCCAGGTGTTCGAGACGCTGGTCCGCCCGGAAGAGGGTGGCACCAAGGTCAGCCCCGGCCTCGCCGAGTCCTGGGAGCCGGACGCCGCAGGCACCACGTGGACGTTCAAGCTGCGTTCCGGCGTGAAGTTCCACGACGGCACCGACTTCAACGCCGAGGCCGTCTGCGCCAACTTCGACCGCTGGTACAACGCCAAGGGCCTGATGCAGAGCCCGGACGTGACCGCGTACTGGCAGGACGTCATGGGTGGCTTCGCCGCCAACGAGGACGACACCCTCGGTGAGAGCCTCTTCAAGTCCTGCTCCGCCACCGACCCCACCACGGTCGCGTTGACCTTCAGCCGGGTCTCCAGCAAGATCCCGGCCGCCCTGATGCTGCCGTCCTTCTCCATGCACAGCCCGAAGGCGCTCCAGGAGTACGACGCTAGCAACGTCTCGGGCAGCGCGGACGACATCAAGTACCCGGCCTACGCGACCGAGCACCCGACCGGTACCGGCCCGTTCAAGTTCAAGACCTGGGACATCGCGAACAAGACGCTGACCCTGGAGCGGAACGAGGACTACTGGGGCGACAAGGCCAAGCTCAAGAGCCTGATCTTCAAGACCATCTCGGACGAGAACGCCCGTAAGCAGGCGCTGCGCTCCGGCGACATCCAGGGCTACGACCTGGTCGGCCCGGCCGACGTCCAGCCGCTCAAGGACGAGGGCTTCAACCTCCTGACCCGCCCGGCCTTCAACATCCTCTACCTGGCCATCAACCAGAAGGGGAACCCGAAGCTGGCGGACCTGAAGGTCCGGCAGGCGCTCGCCCACGCCATCAACCGGCAGGCCCTGGTCGACTCGAAGCTGCCCCCGGGTGCTCAGGTCGCGGTGAACTTCTTCCCCGACACGGTCGAGGGCTGGAACGGCGACGTCACCAAGTACGAGTACGACGTCGAGAAGGCGAAGTCGCTGCTGGCCGAGGCCGGTGCCTCGGACCTGACCCTGCGGTTCCACTACCCGACCGAGGTCACCCGGCCCTACATGCCGAACCCGAAGGACCTGTTCGAGCTGGTCTCGGCGGACCTCCAGGCGGCCGGCATCAAGATCGAGCCGATCCCGCTGAAGTGGAGCCCGGACTACCTCAACGCCACCACCTCCGGCAGCGAGCACGACCTGCACTTCCTCGGGTGGACCGGCGACTACGGTGACGGCTACAACTTCATCGGCACGTTCTTCGACCGGCAGAAGGACGAGTGGGGCTTCAACAACAAGGCCCTGTTCGACAAGTTCCGGCAGGCGGACACCACTGCGGACCAGGCGGCCAAGGTGGCGCTCTACAAGGAGTTGAACGCCGACATCATGAACTTCCTGCCCGGCGTGCCGATCTCGCACTCGCCGCCGGCAATCGTGTTCGGCAAGGACGTGACCGGGGTCAAGGCGAGCCCGCTCACCGACGAGCGGTTCGCCACCGCGGAGTTCAAGTCCTGATCTGACGCACCGACCACGGGCGGGCGCTGTGACCCACAGCGCCCGCCCGTGATCCCTTGCCCCCTTCCGAGGCCGCCGTGTTCCGGTTCATCGTCAGACGCCTGCTTCAGCTGATACCCACGCTGTTCGGGCTCTCCATCCTGTTGTTCATCTGGCTCCGGCGACTGCCCGGAGGCCCCGAGACCGCCATTCTCGGCGAGCGGGGCACACCCGAGATGCGTGCCGCGATCCGCCGCAATCTCGGTCTCGACGAGCCGATCCTGATTCAGTACGGCCGGTTCGTCCGTCGGATGATCCGCCTAGACCTGGGTACGTCCATCTCGACGAAGCGCGAGGTGACGACGGAGTTCCTGCAACGATTCCCCGGCACCGTCGAGCTGACCATCACCGCGATGGTGATCGCAGTCGGCATCGGCATTCCGCTGGGCTACCTGGCCGCCCGTCGGCGCGGCCGGTTCCTCGACCACGCCTCCGTCGGCGGGTCGCTGATCGGCATCTGCATCCCGGTCTTCTTCCTCGCGTACATCCTCAAGGCGATCTTCTCGGAGAACCTCGGCTGGTTCCCCTCCAGCGGCCGGCAGGACCCGACCATCGGCGCCACCCGGATCACCAACTTCTTCGTCCTCGACGGACTGATGACCCGGGAATGGGACGCAGCGGCCGACGCGCTCATGCATCTCGTGCTGCCGGCGCTCGCCTTGGCCAGCATCCCCTTGGCGATCATCGTCCGGATCACCAGGGCCAGTGTGCTCGAGGTGCTCAACGAGGACTTCGTGCGTACCGCCGAGGCCAAGGGCCTGACCGAGAACGTCGTCCGCCGCCGGCACGTGCTACGCAACGCCATGCTCCCGGTGGTGACCTCGATCGGTCTGCTCACCGGTGGCCTGCTCTCCGGCGCGGTGCTCACCGAGACGGTCTTCGCCTTCAGCGGGATCGGCGCCTTCCTCGCCGACTCCATCAACCAGCGCGACTATCCGGTGCTGATGGGCTTCATCATGATCATCGCCGTGGTCTACGTGCTGGTGAACCTGATAGTGGACCTCTCCTACAGCCTGATCGACCCGAGGGTGAGGGTCCGATGACGACCATCGGTGGCAAGAAGCGAGAGAAGATCGACCGACTCGCCGAACTGGCCGCCCGCGACGAGGAGCGGGGGGTGAGCCTCTGGCAGGACGCCTTCCGTCGGCTGCGGCGCAACCCGGCCGCCATCATCGGCGCGGTCATCCTCACCGTCTTCGTCCTGGTCGCGCTGATCGGCCCGTTCCTGGTGCCGTACGGGCCGACGGACACGATGGGCATCCGGGAGGGCGTCATCAAACCGGGGGTCATCCCCGGATCCTCCAGCGAGCACTGGTTCGGTTACGACCACCAGGGCCGGGACGTCTTCAGCCGCATGATCGTCGGGGCCCGGCAGACCCTGCTGGTCGGCGTGGTGGCGACCCTGATCGGTCTCGCCGTCGGCGTGCTGATCGGCGGTGTCGCCGGTGCCGCCGCCGGCCTCGGCGGGCGCTGGGGCCGATGGGTCGACAGCACCCTGATGCGGTTCATCGACATGCTGCTGGCGCTGCCGAGCCTGCTGCTGGCGGTCAGCATCGCCGCACTGCTCGGACCGAGCCTGACCACGGTCATGATCGCGGTCGGCATGGTGTCCGTGCCGGTCTTCGCCCGGCTGCTGCGCGGCTCGATGATCGCCCAGTCCAACAGCGACTACGTCCTGGCCGCCACCTCGCTCGGGGTACGCAAGTCGAAGATCGCCCTGGCCCACGTGCTGCCCAACTCGCTCGCCCCGGTCATTGTCCAGGCGACGCTGACCCTGGCCACAGCGATCATCGAAGCGGCAGCACTGTCCTTCCTCGGGCTCGGCAACCCCGACTCGGCAACCCCCGAGTGGGGCGTCATGCTCGCCGACGCGCAGCAGTACCTGGGCATCCGGCCCGAGCTGGCCATCTACCCGGCGGTCGCCATCATCATCACCGCGCTGGGCTTCACCCTGCTCGGTGAGTCGATGCGTGAGGCCCTCGACCCGAAGCTGCGGAAGTAGGCGTGCCGAGCATGAGAAGCGCGCATTTGACCTCCGTGGCTGTGAACGAAAGGGCGGTGCGACATGGCACTGCTTGATGTCGAAGATCTTTCGGTGACCTTCGCCCGGCGCGGTCAGCGGACCGTACGGGCCGTGGATGGAGTCTCCTTCTCCGTGGAGGCCGGCGAGGTCGTCGGCCTGGTCGGCGAATCCGGCTGCGGCAAGTCGGTGACCTCACTGGCGATCATGGGCCTGCTGCCCAAGCAGCCCGGCCTTCAGGTGGCCGGCAAGGCCGTCTTCGACGGCACCGACCTGCTTCAGCTCGACGACCGGTCGCGCCGGGACATCCGGGGCCGGGACGTCGCGATGATCTTCCAGGATCCGCTGTCGTCGCTGAACCCGGTCGTGCCGATCGGGCTTCAGGTGACCGAGGTGTTGACCCGGCACCGTGGCATGAAGGGCGAGGCGGCGGCGAAGGAGGCGGCGCAGTTGCTGGACCGGGTCGGCATCCCCGACCCGAGGCGGCGGCTGAAGGAGTACCCTCACCAGCTCTCCGGTGGGATGCGCCAGCGCGCCCTGATCGCCATGGCGGTGGCCTGCCAGCCCCGGCTGCTCATCGCCGACGAGCCGACGACCGCGCTGGACGTCACCATCCAGGCGCAGATCCTGGAACTGCTGAAGGACCTGGTCCGGGACTCCGGCACCGCGCTGGTGATGATCACGCACGATCTGGGCGTGGTGGCCGGCATGTGCGACACCATCAACGTGCTCTACGGCGGTCGGGTGGTGGAGACCGCGCGGCGGCGTCCGCTGTTCCGTCAGCCCCGGCACCCGTACACCGTGGGGTTGCTCGGCTCGGTGCCGCGCCTGGACGCGGGACGCGGTGAGCGGCTGAACCCGATTCCGGGCTCGGTGCGTGACCTGCTCCCCTGGCCGGACGGCTGCGCCTTCGCCCCGCGCTGCGACCGACGGGTGGACGCCTGCGTCGGCGAGCCGCCGGACCTGGTGCTGACCCACGACGGCCGCAGCTACCGGTGCGTCAACCCGGCCCCGCTGCCGGGCCTGACGCCCGGTGCGGAGGCTCGGGAGACGCGACCGGGACAGGCCACGCCGGGTTCGGTGCCCGCGCAGGCGGTGCCGGACGACCCGCCGGCCGCGCCGGGCCTGGCCGCCGCTCCGAGTGAGGAGGAGACGCCGTGAGCGAGCGAATCGATCGGCTCAGCGGAGAGGACGTCCTCGTCGAGGTACGGGACCTGAAGGTGCACTTCCCGATCAAGCGGGGGGTGCTGTTCGACCGTACGGTCGGCCACGTCAAGGCGGTCGACGGCGTTGACCTGCGCATCACGCGCGGCCAGACGTACGGCCTGGTCGGCGAGTCGGGCTGCGGAAAGTCCACGCTCGGGCGGGCGCTGCTCCAGCTCACCCCGCCGACCTCGGGCGAGGTCAGCTTCGACGGGGTCGAGCTGACCACGCTGGCACCGAACAAGCTGCGCACGATGCGCCGCCGGATGCAGATGATCTTCCAAGACCCGATGTCCAGCCTCGATCCCCGGCAGAACGTCGAGTCGATCCTCACCGAGGGGCTACAGGCGCACGGCATCGGTGGTGACCGGAACAGTCGTCGCAAGATCATTTCCGAGACGTTGGACCAGGTCGGGCTGCCGCGTTGGGCGCTGTCCCGCTACCCGCACGAGTTCTCCGGCGGCCAGCGGCAGCGCATCGGCATCGCCCGGGCGCTGGTGCTGGGGCCGGAACTAATCGTCGCGGACGAGCCGGTCTCCGCGCTCGACGTGTCGATTCAGGCCCAGGTGGTCAACCTGCTCGACGAACTTCAGGACAACCTCGGTCTGACCTACCTGGTGATCGCGCACGATCTGGCGGTGGTCCGGCACATCTCGGACACCGTGGGCGTGATGTATCTGGGCGCGCTGGTCGAGGAGGCGCCGAGCGACCGGCTCTACACCGAACCGCTGCACCCGTACACCCGGGCGCTGATGTCGGCGGTGCCGGTGCCCGACCCGGACGTGGAGGACCGCCGAGAGCGCATCCTCATCGCCGGCGATCTGCCGTCGCCGGCCAACCCGCCGTCGGGCTGCCGCTTCCACACCCGGTGCCCGTGGGCGCAGCCGACCCGCTGCGCCGACGAGCGGCCGGAGTTGCGGGACATCGGCGGCAGTCGGGTCGCCTGCCACTGGGCCGAGCAGATCGCCAGCGGGGAACTGCGTCGGCACAAGGTCAGCGTGGAGATCACCCGGCCAGCGGGTGAGGGTGAGGATCCCTCGGTCGTTTCCGCCCCCACCGAGCCCGGCTCCTTCGTGTAGGTCGTGCGCGCAAGGGGTCCCTTCCTGACGCCCGAGCTGTCGGAAGGGCCCCTTGCCGTCACTGCCGACGACGCTGGGGCGATCAGCCCTCGGGGCGGTGCAGCAGGCCGAGGGCGATGGTGTGTACCGCGTCCAGCCCGGAAGCGTCGGTCAGCGGTGCGCTGCCGCCGGTGACCGCGTACCACTCGTCGGCGTCCTTGTACTGCACGTGCAGGCTGACCCGGCCGTCGGCGAAGTCGGTACGCAGGGTCAGCTCGCCGGTCACCACGCCGACCTCGTCGGTCATCACGCCGCCCGGTCCCGGCACGATGTCGGCGGTGCGGCTCTGTGGGCCGGTGGCACCGCCAGCGTCGGCGGTCATCCCGGCGCCCGGCACCTCCACCTCTGCCGCGGCGGCGCCGTCCACGGTCATGCCGGCCGTGGCCGGGCCGGGGCTGCCGGTGGCCGCCGCCGCGTCCTCGCCGCCCGGATCCGGCGTACGCTCGGGCGCCGGTGCCCCGTCGGCCCCGGTTACGGCTTGCTCTCCCATGTGCAGCCCTCCAACATGTCGGCCAGTTCGGCCTGCTCGGCACTGGTCACCGTCAGCTGCCAGTGGTGCTTCACCGCCACCCAGTCCCCGGCATATTGACACCAGTATGACCGGTTTGATGGCTTCCACTGGGACGGGTCCTGGTCACCCTTTGCCCGGTTGGAGGATGCGGAAACCGCGAACAGCTGCGGCCGGTCGAGGTCGTTGGCGAAGTCACCGCGCTTCGAGTCGTCCCACTCGTCGGCACCGGAGCGCCAGGCGTTGGCCAGCGGGACCATGTGGTCGATGTCCACGTCGGAGGGGTCGGTGAAGGTGCGGCCGTCGTAGACGCTCTCCCACCGCCCACCGACCACGTTGCAGCCGGAGTGCTCGATGGATTTGCCGTCGCGCTCCAGCACGGTGTCGCGGACGTCGCAGTTCTGGCCGGTCTTGCGCCAGTGCGGGAAGCGGTTGCGGCTGTAGCCGCGCATCGAACCCGCCTCGGCGACGGTCAGCTCCGAGAGCATCTGGTCGATGTTGCCGCTGCCGCTCGGCGGCGTGACCGGCTCCTCCTCAAGCGGGACGCAGCCGGCGGCGCCGAGGGTCAGCGCCGCGATGAGCGCGAGCGCCCCCGGGACGCGCGGTCCTGATCTGGTACGCACAGACGACACCTTTCCAGCTTGCGGGCTTCCGGCGATCCCGCACAGTACCCGGCTAGGGTTTCGGCGTTTCGTGGTGTCTGACGGATGGTGCACGGCAGATTGGTAACCATGCCCGAACCCTCGTCCGCTCTCCGCCTGCGCAGCAGCGCCGGCCGGGGCACCCTGGCCGCCGCCGTACTCGCCTCCGGCATGGTCTTCCTGGACAGCACCGTGGTCAACGTGGCGCTGCCGCACCTCGGCGCCGATCTCGACGCGTCGGTGGCCGGTCTGCAATGGACCATCAACGGCTACCTGTTGACGCTCGCCGCGTTCGTCCTGCTCGGTGGGGCACTCGGCGATCGCTTCGGGCGTCGGCGGGTGTTCCTGCTCGGCGTGGTCTGGTTCACCGCCGCCTCCATCCTCTGCGGGCTCGCCCTGCGCACCGACTGGCTGGTGGCCGCGCGGTTCCTTCAGGGCGCCGGGGGTGCCCTGCTCACCCCGGGCTCGCTGGCGTTGCTTCAGGCCAGCTTCCATCCCGACGACCGGGCGAAGACGATCGGAGCGTGGTCGGGGCTCTCCGGTGTCTCCACCGCGCTCGGCCCGTTCATCGGCGGTTGGCTGATCGACGCCCTCTCCTGGCGGTGGATTTTCTTCCTGAACGTGCCGCTGGCGGTGCTGGTCGTGCTGGCGACACTCCGCTGGGTTCCCGAGAGCCGGGACGAGAACGCGTCCCGGAAGCGGGGCACCCGCCAGTTCGATGTGGCCGGTGCCCTGCTCGGCGCACTCGCCCTGGCCGGCGTCACGTACGCCCTGGTCGACGCCCCCGACCGGGGTCTGGACTCCCCGGCGGTGGTGGCCGCGGCCCTGGCCGGGGTGGTCGCCGCGGTGGCGTTCGTGTTCCTCGAACGACGTCGTGGGGAGACCGCGATGCTGCCCACCGGCCTGTTCCGCAGCCGGTTGTTCTCGGTGCTGAACTTCTTCACCGTGCTGGTCTACGCCGCCCTCGGCGGGTTCACCTTCTTCATCGCCGTGTACCTGCAGAACGTGGTCGGCTGGTCGGCCCTGCTCACCGGCCTCGCGCTGCTGCCGATGACCCTGCTGCTGCTGGTCGGCTCGCCGCTCACCGGTGCGCTGTCGACGAGGATCGGACCCCGGTTGCCGCTGACCGTCGGGCCGCTGCTGGCCGCCCTCGGGCTGCTGATGCTGCGCGAGATCGGGCCGGGGGCGTCGTACTGGCGCGAGGTGCTGCCCGGCGTGGCGATCTTCGGCGTCGGGCTGACCCTGGTCGTGGCGCCGCTGACCGCCTCGGTACTGGCCGCCGTCAACGACCGCTTCGCGGGAGTGGCCAGCGGCTTCAACAACGCCGCCTCGCGGGTCGGCGGGCTGCTCGCGGTGGCGGCCCTGCCGCTGCTGGTCGGGCTCACCGGCACCGGGTACGAACAGCCCGCGGAACTCACCGCGGCCTACCGTGGCGCGTTGCTCTGGTGCGCCGGTCTGCTGGTGGCCGGCGCTCTCATCGCCGCCCTGCTGGTCCATCGGCCGGCCCGTCGCCCGCCACCGGCCCAGCCCTGCCACTCGTTGCCCGTCTCCACGCCGAGATGACGCAGGGCCCCGCGCCGGTGCGGGGCCCTGCCTGTCGGTTCAGCCTCGGGCGCGGTTGACGGCGCTGGTGACCGCCTTGATGGAGGCGGTGACGATGTTGGCGTCCATGCCGACACCCCAGACCGTGTGCCCCTGCACCTCGCACTCGACGTACGCGGCGGCCTGGGCGTCCCCACCGGAGGAGAGCGCGTGCTCGTGGTAGTCGAGCACGCGTACGCTCACCCCGGCTGAGCCCAGCGCGTTGACGTACGCGTCGATCGGGCCGTTGCCGATCGCGGTGATCGAGCGATCCTGCCCGCCGGTGTGGATCCGGGCGGCGATCTCGACCTTCCCGTCGGCGGTACCGATCGTGTACTCGGACAGCGCCACCGCAGGGTCGCGCTGGTGGTCGAGCAGGTACTGCCCGGCGAAGATCTGCCACATGGTGGCCGGGTCGACCTCACCGCCGTCGTGGTCGGTCACCTGCTGCACCACGCCGGAGAACTCGATCTGGAGCCGGCGGGGCAGGTCGAGCTGATGCTCGGTCTTCATGATGTACGCGACGCCACCCTTGCCGGACTGCGAGTTGACCCGGATCACCGCCTCGTAGCTGCGGCCCAGATCCTTCGGGTCGATCGGCAGGTACGGCACCGCCCAGGTGAACTCGTCGACCGGCACCCCGGCCGCCGCCGCGTCGGCCTCCAACGCGGTGAACCCCTTGTTGATGGCGTCCTGGTGGGAGCCGGAGAAGGCGGTGTAGACCAGGTCGCCGGCGTACGGGTGGCGCTCGTGCACGGGCAGCTGGTTGCAGTACTCGACGGCCCGCTTGATCTCGTCGATGTCCGAGAAGTCGATCATCGGGTCGATGCCCTGGGAGAACAGGTTCAGGCCCAGCGTCACCAGGTCGACGTTGCCGGTGCGCTCACCGTTGCCGAACAGGCAGCCTTCGATCCGGTCCGCGCCGGCGAGCAGGCCCAGCTCGGCGGCGGCCACGCCGGTGCCGCGGTCGTTGTGCGGGTGCAGGCTGAGCACCAGGCTGTCGCGGCGGGGCAGGCGTCGGTGCATCCACTCGATCGAGTCGGCGTACACGTTCGGCGTGGCCATCTCGACGGTGGCCGGCAGGTTGATGATCAGCTTGCGGTCCGGGGTGGGGTCGATCACCTCGATGACCTTGGCGCAGACCTCCAGCGCGTACTCCAGCTCGGTGCCGGTGTAGGACTCCGGCGAGTACTCGTAGAAGATCTCGGTGTCCGGGGTGTGGATCTCCGCGTACTTCTGGCAGAGCCGGGCGCCGCTGGTCGCGATGTCGGTGATGCCGTCCCGGTCCAGCCCGAACACGACCCGGCGTTGCAGGGTGGAGGTCGAGTTGTAGAAGTGCACGATCGCCCGGCGGGCCCCGCGCAGCGATTCGAAGGTGCGGTCGATCAGGTGCTCCCGGCACTGGGTCAGCACCTGGATGGTGACATCCTCGGGGATCAGATCCTGCTCGATCAGCTGGCGGACGAAGTCGTAGTCGGTCTGGCTGGCCGACGGGAAGCCGACCTCGATCTCCTTGTAGCCCATCTGCACCAGGAGCTGGAACATCCGGCGCTTGCGCTCGGGTGACATCGGGTCGATAAGCGCCTGGTTACCGTCCCGCAGGTCGACCGCGCACCAGCGCGGGGCGGCCTCGACGTGTCGGGTCGGCCAGGTGCGGTCGGGCAGGTCGATCCGGAACTGTTGCCGGTACGGCTGGTAACGGGCGTACGGCATCCGGCTCGGGCGCTGCCGCGCGAACGGATCGGAGTCGATGTCGGTGGTGCCGGCTGGGTGAGCCATGGCGGAGTTCTCCCGTGGTCATGTGACGTCAGCGGTGGAGGTCGGCGGCGAAGCCGAGAAGGTTCCGGGAAATGCTGGCGGCGCGGTTCAACTCCGCGACGAGGTGCCGGCCGTCAGGCCTCGTCGCGGCGACCAAGGAGAAGGTGCGCCTGCCACATGACAGAGTGACACTACGTGATGGACGTTGGTCTGGGAAGGCTCGTCCGTAGTTTGGGACGAGGCTCGCCTTCGTTCCTTCAGCTCGAAGCGTTCGAGCAGCTCAGGAGCAGTTCGGCCAACGGCCGGCGGTGGCGTAGTGATGTCTCGTGGCGCAACAGGTCGGCCGGGAGGCTGAACGGATCACCGAGTTGCCCGACCGCCGTCACCACGTACGGTCGCACGTCGGCGGGTAGATCGAGGTCGGCGACCAGGCCGGGCCGGTCGAGTTCGGTCACCTGGCGTACGTGCAGCCCCAACGCGGTGGCCTGCACGGTCAGGTGGGCCACCGCCTGCCCCAGGTCGTACGCCGCGAACGGGTTGTCGGTGGCGTGGTGCGCGGCGAGCAGCAGGACGCTGGCCCGCCCGGCCCACCGCTGCTCGTCCGCCGGCAGGTTGACCAGGATCCGCTTGAAGGTCTCGTCCTCGCGGTGCCCGACGGCGAACCGCCACGGTTGCCGGTTGCCGACCGAGGGCGCCCACCGGGCCGCCTCCAGCAGGGTCGTCACTTCGGTTGGCGTCAACTCCGCGACCGGATCGAAGGAGCGGGGGCTCCAGCGGAAGGCGAGCAGCGGAGTGAGGTCGGTCATGGGAGAAGTGTCCCGTATGGGCGTTTTGATCGAGCCGGCAGGGGTGGACGAATGTGGGCAATGACACCCGTAACGGGATAGGTCGTCAGGGCGTTCCCGCGTGCTCGTCCGTACCTGTCGGATCCGGGCCGACGGGCGGGGTGGGATCCACCGGCGCGGCCATGCCCAGCGGCTCACCCTCGACCACCGGACCGGGCAGTTGCACGGTGCCGGGGGCCGGCTCGGGTGGGGCGGCCAAGGTCAGCGTGCCGAACGCCGCCCGTACCGCCGTCGGTGTGCCGTCGGCGTCGAAACAGTAGATGCCGACGTCCAGCGGCGGGTTGATCGATGCCGCGGTGGTCTCCACCGAGTAGCAGTTGCCGGTCGCGTCGGCGGGTGCCATGGCCGGCGACACCGCCAGCGGGGCGCGCCGGTCGGTCAGCACGTCGAGCCAGTCGGTGAACGGGTGCTGCACCCGGGGATCCAGCCGGCGTGGCAGCGTGTCGTCCCGCTCACCGAGGCGTACGCAGCTCGCCGGCTCCGGCCGGGCGGCGGAGGGCAGCCCGCACTGGAACAACCCGTCCGCGATCGCGGCCAGCGTGATGTCGGCGGTGCCGCCGAGCGCTCCGCCCGGCACGTCCACCCGCCAGCTGCCGTCGTTCGCGCTGGTGAAGACGATCAGACGGTCGGCGGTCCCGTCCGCCCGCAAGGTGTACCGGGCGACCAGGTGCCGGTCCTGAGCGGCGGCGGCAAGGGCGGCCAACTCGTCCCGGGCCGCATCCGGACCGGCCGGGCGTGGCGCGGCGGTCGGCGGCGGTGCGGGGTCGGTGGGCGGGTCGGACGAGCAGGCGGCGAGGAGTGCGGGCACGGCAAGCGCGAGCGCGACGGTCAGCTGACGGTTCGGATGATGGGCGGCGGGCACCCGGCCATTCTGGGTGTTGGGCAGGGCTCGGCACAGCCCCGGAAAGGTCGGCCTTTCCGGCGTGTCGCAGGCCACTCCGGTCGCCCCGGCGGGCCGGATCGTGGGATCACCTGACCTGGCGGTCAGAGACGACCGATACCCTGAGGTCGTCCGACCCGCGCCGCCGGCCCCGGTGCCGGCGGCGTCGGCACGCTCAGGGCAACTGGGAGGGAGTGCACCGTCGTGGCACTCGTGGTGCAGAAGTACGGCGGGTCCTCCGTCGCCAACGCCGAGCGGATCAAGCGGGTGGCCGAGCGTATCGTCGCGGCCCGCAAGGTCGGCGACGACGTGGTCGTGGTGGTCTCGGCGATGGGTGACACCACCGACGAACTGCTCGACCTGGCCAACCAGGTGAGCCCGTTGCCGCCCGGCCGGGAGCTGGACATGCTCCTCACCGCCGGCGAACGGATCTCCATGGCGCTGCTCGCCATGGCGATCCACAACCTGGGGTACGAAGCCCGCTCGTTCACCGGCTCCCAGGCCGGCGTGATCACCACGTCGGTGCACGGCCGGGCGCGGATCATCGACGTCACCCCGGGTCGCCTCAAGGGCGCACTGGACGAGGGCGCAGTGGTCATCGTCGCCGGTTTCCAGGGCGTGTCACAGGACACCAAGGACGTCACCACCCTCGGGCGGGGCGGTTCCGACACCACCGCCGTGGCGCTGGCCGCGGCGCTGCGTGCGGACGTCTGCGAGATCTACACCGACGTCGACGGGGTGTTCACCGCCGATCCTCGGATCGTGCCCAACGCCCGACACATCAGGCAGATCACCTACGAGGAGATGCTGGAGCTGGCCGCCTGCGGCGCCAAGGTGCTGCACCTGCGTAGCGTGGAGTACGCCCGGCGGGCCGGGCTGCCGATCCATGTCCGTTCGTCATACTCGACAAACACCGGCACCATGGTCACCGGATCGATGGAGGAGCTCTCTGTGGAGCAGGCACTGATCACCGGAGTCGCCCACGACCGTAGCGAGGCCAAGATCACTATTGTCGGGGTACCCGACGAGCCCGGCGCCGCGGCGAGCATCTTCGACACCGTCGCGGGCGCTGAGATCAATATCGACATGATCGTGCAGAACGTCTCCACCGAGGGCACCGGTCGTACGGACATCTCCTTCACCCTGCCGAAGACCGACGGTCCGACCGCGATGGCTGCCCTGAGCAAGATCCAGGAAACCCTGAACTTCAAGGGCCTGCTCTACGACGACCACGTCGGCAAGGTCTCCCTGATCGGCGCCGGGATGCGGTCGCATCCGGGGGTGGCCGCCGGCTTCTTCGCCGCGCTGGGCCAGGCCGGGGTGAACATCGAGATGATCTCCACTTCGGAGATCCGCGTCTCGGTGGTCTGCCGGGACACCGACCTCGATGCGGCGGTCCGCGCCATCCACCAGGCTTTCGACCTTGGCGGTGACACCGAAGCCGTGGTGTACGCGGGGACGGGGCGGTAGCCCGGGTGGCCAGGCTGCCCACCCTGGCCGTGGTCGGGGCGACGGGGGCCGTCGGCACGGTGATGTGTGAGCTGCTCACCGGGCGGCGCAACGTCTGGGGCGAAATCCGCCTGCTGGCCTCCGAACGCTCCGCCGGTCGGAAGGTCCGCTGCCGGGGCGAGGAACTGACCGTCCAGGTCCTCACCGAGGAGGCCCTCGACGGCGTCGACGTGGCGATGTTCGACGTGCCGGACGAGGTCGCCGCGCACTGGGCGCCGATCGCGGTCAGTCGCGGTGCCATCGTGGTGGACAACTCAGGTGCCTTCCGGATGGATCCCGACGTTCCGCTGGTGGTGCCCGAGATCAATCCGGAGCAGTTGCGCAACCGGCCCCGGGGCATCGTCGCCAACGCCAACTGCACGACTCTCGCGATGATCGTCGCGGTCGCCCCGCTGCACCGCGAGTACGGCCTGCGGGAACTGGTGCTCGCCTCGTACCAGGCAGCCTCCGGAGCCGGTCAGATCGGCGCGGACACGCTGCACGACCAGCTGGCCAAGGCGGCCGGCGACCGGCTGCTCGGCTCGCGTACCGGCGATGTGCGGCAGGCGGTCGGCGACGACCTCGGCCCGTTCCCCGCACCCCTGGCGCTCAACGTGGTCCCCTGGGCGGGCTCGCTTGCCGATGGCGGCTGGTCGTCCGAGGAGATGAAGATGCGCAACGAGTCGCGCAAGATCCTCGGGTTGCGTGACCTCAAGGTCTCCGCCACCTGCGTACGGGTACCCGTGGTGACCGGCCACTCGGTCGCGGTGCACGCCGTCTTCGCCACCGAGATCGACGCCGAGGGCGCCCGTGGTGTGCTGCGTAACGCGCCCGGGGTGATCGTGGTCGACGATCCGGCGGCCGGCGAGTTCCCGATGCCGATCGACGCGGTGGGCACTGACCCCTCCTGGGTCGGTCGGATCCGCCGTGCCGTCGACGACCCGCGGGCGCTGGACTTCTTCGTCACCGGCGACAACCTCCGCAAGGGCGCCGCCCTCAACACCGCCCAGATCGCCGAACTCCTCGCCAAAACCCTCACCGCCTGACCCCCACCCCCGCTCTTTGGCGTTGATCAAGAGGTTTGCGTCATTTTCGATCTCCCCCGAGGACCAAAACTTCTTGATCACCGAGGCAGGGGTGGGGTGGGTTAGGCGGCGGAGAGGTGGACGCCGTCGCGGCCCTGTCGTTTGACCGCGTAGAGGGCCTGGTCGGCGCGGCGCAGGGCGAGTTCGGGCGACTCGCCGGGGCGAGGCAGGGCCACTCCGACGCTGATCGTGCGGCCCACCTGGCGAGCCGCCTCGGTGAGTCGTTCCGCGACGCGGACCGCCTCCTCGGGGCGACTCACCTCGATCACCGCGACGAACTCGTCCCCGCCGATCCGGTACAACTCGTCACCCTGGCGCAGGGCGTCCTCCAACGCCCGGGCGAGCCCGATCAGCACCCGGTCGCCCGCCTGGTGGCCGTACGTGTCATTAATGATCTTGAAGCCGTCCACGTCGATGGCCAGCAGGGCGGTGCGACCCGGCGTCACGGTGGCGATCCGCTGCCCGAACGGGCCGGTGTGCCGCAGCCCGGTCAGCGGGTCGGAACTGGCCTGCTCGCGCAGCCGTTCCAGGGTGCGTAGCCGGTCCAGGCAGCTCCACGCCTGCCCGGCCAGCAGCTCCAGCAGGTTGACGGTGGTCGGGTCCGGTCGCAGCAGCCGCTCGTCGGCGACCAGCAGCACCCCGCCTCGCTCCGGCGGCCCGAACGGCACCGCGACCAGCGTGCTGACGCCGACCCGGACCAGCGGGTGATGCTCGTCGGTCGGTGGATGACCGGCCTCACCCAGGGTGTAGCCCGCCCCGTAGCGGTGGGCCCGGTCGATGATGCGCCCGATGGCCGGGGCATCCAGCTCGGCCAGTTCGCTACGCATCCGGGTCTCCAACTCGCCTGGGGCGACCGTCGGGGGACCGAGTCGCGGGCCGCCCCGGCCACCGAGCAGCAGGACAGCTGCGGCGAGGGTGGAGATGTCCCGGGCCGCGGCGATCGCGGCCGTCATGAGGTCCCACTCGGTGCCGGCGGCGGTCATCGCCGAGACGTGCCGGAGCAGCTTCTCGCTGCGGCTCTCCGCCGGCCCACCGAGTGCCGAGATCCGGGTGCCGAGGCGGGCGGCGACCCGCTCGGCGACCAGCCGCCACGAGCCGAGGTCGGCCGGCCCGGTCCATTGCAGGTCGAGTACGCCGATGGTCCGGCCCGCCGGGTTCAGCACCGGTACGCACACCTCCGCGGTGACGTCCGGGCGAACCGGGATGTGCGCGGCGTCGGCGGTGACGTCCGGAACGACGGCGGAACGTCCACCTGTGTAGACCCGCCCGACGATGCCGGCGTCCGGCGCGACGGTGGCGAAGACCTGCCAGGATCCGGTGGCGGCGACGCAGCGGAGCCGGCCGTGCACGTGCAGCAGGACGGCGATCGTGGCAGGGGTGTACCGGGCGAGAGCGTCGACGGCCGCTTCGCAGACCTCGGTGACGGTCGACGCCATGGGCAGGCGGACCGTGACGTCACGGATGACTCGCTGGTGATCCACTCGCACGTCGTTCCAGGTCGGATCGGTTCCCGGTGGCGCCGGGTCGCGGATCAAGCGTACTCACGCGTGGCTGAGAGCCGGCTGTGGTCGTACACATGTGCTATCCACAGGGTGTGGACACGGCCTGTGGGCCCACGCGTCGGGCGCGGCGGCGATAGCGTGGGATTCTCCGGTCTAGTGGAGGCCCGATGCTCATCGCCCACCTCAGCGATCCGCACCTGACCACCGGCGTCCTCGGTGCCGAGCCGGCTGCCGGCCTGCACCGGGCGCTCGGCCGGGTGCTGGCGCTGAATCCCCGACCCGACTGCGTGGTCATCACCGGCGACCTGGCCGATCACGGCCGGCCCGACGAGTACGCCGTGCTGCGCGAGGTGCTCGGCCGGTTCCCGTTGCCGGTGCACCTGGTCACCGGCAACCACGACGACCGGGAGTCGCTGCTCGACGCCTTCGGCGGCACGCCCTGGCTCGGCGGTGGCTTCTCCGCTCACTACCAGGTCGATCACCCTGGAGCGACAGTCGTCGTGCTCGACTCCCTGGTCCCCGGCTCGAACGGCGGGCGGCTCGGTGAGGAGCAGCTCGCCTGGCTGGACGGGGCGCTGGCGGCGCGCCCCGACGTGCCGGCCGTGGTCTGCCTGCACCACCCGCCGGTCGAGGTCGGCATCCCGATCGCCGACTCGATCCGGCTCGCCGACGGCGCCGAGCTCGCCGAGGTGCTGCGCCGACACCCCCATGTGGTACGCGTCGCCGCCGGCCACCTGCACCGTCCGGTGACCGCCACCTTCGCGGGCACGGTGCTGACCGTCGCACCCAGCACCTGGCGGCAGTCGACGCTGACCATGAGCGACGACGAGCAGATCGGGTGGGTCGCCGAGCCGACCGCACTGCTGCTGCACGTGGTGTCCCGGTCGGGCTGCGTCACGCACACCGTGCAGGTGAGCCACACCGCCGGCATGACCTGCGGCTTTTGACCGGCGCACGGCGACAAAGAACGACGAGAATCACTATGGTGGTTCGCTGAGGTTGCCGGTGACCGCTCCGGTCCGTCCGACTCGGCGGCCCGGCGGGACAAAGGGGTGTCGGGATGAGGCGTGGTCTTGCGGTGCTGGTGGTGGCCTTGCTGCTGAGCACTCCGGTGGTGACCGCCTGGCTCGTCGGCGACCTGACCGGCGAGGCGGCGCGGCGACTCGCGGCCGAGGGAGAGTCGCTCGACTACGCGGTGGAGCCGGTCAGCCTGGGCGCGACCGGTGACCGGGTCCTGGTGGTCGTGGCCAGCGCGCTCCTGCTGGCGTCGCTGGCCCTGCTGATCGGCGCCACCGTCACCCGCAAACTCGATCCGCGCGTGTGGTCTGCGCTCGTACCGCTGCTTGTCGCCGGTGTGTTGATCGGTCTCGCCTGGCGGATCGTGACCGCCGGAGCGATCGGTGCGAACATCGGTGCCGGCCTCGTCGTCCTCGGCGGCGGCCCGGTGCTCCTGATTCTCCTCGGTGTCGCCGCCGTGCAGGCCGCTCGGCTGCGCCGCGAACACCGCCGCCGGGTCGGCTGAGGCGGCAGATTCGGCGTCGGCACGCCGGACCAGGGGGTCAGCGCAGCGGAGGGGGAATCGGCACTTCGCCCTTGAATGCCTTGGCCGACAACTCCACGCGCTCCGGGTGACAGGCACGATCTCCGAGCGGATGACCGGCAACGTTGACGCAGCGTTGGCCGGGCAGGGCGTCGCAGATCGGGCACTGCAGGAACAGCCCGCCCGACGAGACCACCTCGATGCCCTGTGCCAGAGCAGCTCTGCCGATCTTGACAATTGCCTGGTAGAGGGCTTGATCCTGATGGCGCGCGGCGGCGTCGGCGACGTCCCGCATCCCTTCCCAGAACAGGTCGCGGGCGTCGGGCTCGTCCACGTCGATGCGCATGACCGCGCATCCCCGTCGACCCATCGGCCAAACCTGACGTCGGAAACTCAGAGTGCTCGATGCATCGGCCGGGCGATGGCGTTGGCACACCACAAAGAGGGGCACATCCAGTGGCTGGATGTGCCCCTCACCTGGTCGGGGTGGCCGGATTCGAACCGACGACCTCTTCGTCCCGAACGAAGCGCGCTACCAAGCTGCGCCACACCCCGAGGCGTGCCGACAAATAGTAGCCCACCCGTCCCGAGGCTCAAACTCGGTACCCGGGGCGCGGGTGGTCAGCGTGGGATCAGCGTGAGCAGACTGGCCTCCGGGGGGCAGGCGAACCGGACGGGGGCGGTCGGATGGGTGCCGAGCCCGGCGGAGACGTGCAGCCAGGAGTCCGATCCGGGCCAGCGGTGCAGGCCCTTCGCCATCGACCGGGGCAGCCCGCAGTTGGTCACCAACGCTCCTACCCCCGGTACGCACACCTGCCCGCCGTGGGTGTGCCCGGCGAGCAGCAGCCCGAAGCCGTCAGCGGCCATCTCGTCGAGCAGCGCGGGCTCGGGCGAGTGGGTGAGCGCGATGGAGAGGTCGGCGTCGAGGGAGATCGGCCCGGCGACCGAGGCGTAGTCGTCCCGCTCGACGTGGGGGTCGTCCACCCCGGCCATGTCGATCGCGCGGCCGCCGGCCTTGACCGTGCTCCGCCGGTTGTTCAGGTCGACCCAGCCGGCCCCGACGAGCACGTCACGCAGTTCCTCGGAGGGCAGCTCGACGCCCTCGGTGTACTCCCGGTCAGGCAGGAAGTAGGTGAACGGGTTCTTCCAGACCGGCCCGGTGTAGTCGTTCGAGCCGAACACGAACGCACCCGGGTAGTCGAGTAGAGGTTGCAGTGCCCGTAACACCCCCGGCACCGCGCCCGGGTGCGCCATGTTGTCGCCGGTCACCACCACCAGGTCGGGATCCACAGCGGCCAGCGACGCGACCCACTGCTGCTTGCGTACCTGGTTGGGGGTCATGTGCAGGTCCGACAGGTGCAGCACGCGCAGCGGCTCGGCGCCGGTCGGCAGCACCGGCACGTCGAAGCGGCGGAGGGTGAACATGTTGCGCTCGACAAGGGAGGCGTACGCCAGGGCGGCGGCACCCGTCGCGACGGTTGCGGTCGCGAGCCGGAATAGTGTGCGCTTTCGCATGCCGATCAGGGTAGTTTGACCGTCCATGAGCACGCTGAAGGACCGCCTCACCGCCGACATGCGCGCCGCCCTGAAGGCCCGCGACGAGCTGACCACCTCCACGCTGCGGATGGCCCTGGCCGCCGTGGGCACTGCCGAGGTCTCCGGCAAGGCCAAGCGGGAGCTCAGCGACGACGAGGTGGTGGCCGTGCTGACCAAGGAGGCCAAGAAGCGCCGCGAGGCCGCCACCGCCTTCGCCGACGCGGGCCGCGCCGAGCAGGCCGCGAGGGAGAGCGCCGAGGGCGAGGTGCTGGACCGCTACCTGCCGAAGCAGCTCTCCGACGCCGAGTTGACCGAGCTGGTCACGCAGGCGCTCGCCGCGGGCGGCTTCACCGGCAAGGCCCAGATGGGCCCGGCGATGAAGGCGGCTCAGGCCGCGGTGGCCGGCCAGGCCGAGGGGGGCCGGGTGGCAGCCGAGGTACGCCGCCAGCTGGGCCTCTGAATCGTCCCAGCCGAATATCCATCCCGGCCCTTATCTCCTGCTGGCGGCAGGTCACGCCACATGAACGGGCGGGCACCCCCTGGTTCGGGTGCCCGCCCGTTCGAGCGCTGCTGCGGCGGTCAGCCGCCGGGTCGGTCCGGCGGACGGCCCGGGTTGTTGGGCGGGCCGGAGGGTGAGTCGTTCCCCGGCCGGTCGTCACCGCCGCCGTTGCTGGGTTTACCGGCACTGACCATGATCGTCACGATGCCGCCCTTGATGGTGCGCCCGCTGGGGCTGGTGCCGGCGGCCGTCCCGGCGGGGCAGTCGGAGGTGACCCGGCTGCTGGAGACGATCGGCTCGAAGCCAGCGCCGGAGAGGCGGGACTTGGCCCGGTCGAGGGACAGGCATCCGACGCCAGGGATGGTGCGCTGGTCGCCCAGGGAGATCTTCTTACCGGGCGGGTCGAAGTCGATCCGCTTCTTGCCCTTCATGGCGTCGCGCAGCGTCTCCCAGACCGGCGGGTTGATGCCGTCCGGCTGGTTGTGCTTCATCTTGGCATTGGTCTGCGGCCAGTCCGGGTCGGCCATGATGCCGGCGACCGCGTACTGCTTGGTCATCGCGACCAGGGCGGCGCTCTTCTCGGAGTCGGTGGTGCCGGACTTGCCGGCCACCGGGGCGTCGACGATGCCCTTGGTCTGGGCCGCGGTCCGGCTGCCGCCGCACTTGCTGGTGGAGGAGTTGTCGCCGACCGGGCACCGGGCGGCGTCCACCGCCGCGCGGGCCACCTCGGTGCTGATCCGCTTCTCACAGCGCGGGTTGGCCACGTCCAGCTTGTTGCCGTCCAGGTCCCGGATCTCCTGCACCGGGATCGGCTCGCAGTACTTGCCGTCGGCGGCCAGGGTGGCGTACGCGTTTGCCAGATCCAGCGGGGTGACCTGCGAGACGCCCAGGGTGAACGCGCCCCACTGGTGCGCGGCCTCCTTGGTGTTGGCGAAATCCGCGTCCTTGCTCTGCCGGAACTGGATGCCGAGGCGCTTGGCCACGTCCACCACGTTCTCCGCGCCGACCTGCTGCTGCAACGGAACGAAGTACGTGTTGATCGAGGCGGAGAAGGCGCTCCACATGTTCTGCACGCCGCCGGCCTTCTTGCCTGAGTTCGTCGGGCAGTAGAGGTTCGTGCCCGGACAGGCGGCGGGGCTGCTGCTGTCGATGATGTACTCGGACCTGAACTGCTGCGGCGCGTTGAAGGTGTAGCTGAGCGGGATGCCCTTCTCCAGCGCGGCCACGATGGTGAAGATTTTGAAGGTCGAGCCGCCCTGGTAGCCGGTGATGCCGTCGCCGCCGGTGAGCAGCGGGTTGACCGTGTTCGGATAGTTGCCCCGCTTGCCCTTCTCGCGCTGCTTCGGGTCGCTGTGCGGCTTGTTCTTGGGCTTGTCGGGGTTGTCGAGCTTGAAGTTCCGGTTGACCGACAGCGCCCGGACCCGGCCGGTGCCGGGCTCGACCACCGCGACCATGGCGGCTTCCTTGGCGGTCACCGGCTTCGCCCGGCGCACCGCCTTGTCGGCGCCGGTCTGGGCCTGCTTGTCCAGGGTCGTGATGATCGTGTAGCCGCCGCTCTTGAGCCGCCGCTCCCGGTCGTACGAGGTCGACCCGAACGTCTCCTGCGACATCCACCAGCGGTAGAAGTAGTCGCAGAAGAAGCCCCAGGCGTTCTTGTTGGTGGCGACGCAGCCGTTGGGGGCCCGCTTGCCCTTGACCACCAGCTTGACGGCCTTGGCCTCATCGGCCTGCTGCTGGGTGATCGCCCCGGTCTTGACCATGTTGTCGATCACGTAGTTGCGCCGGTCGACCGCGTGCGGGTAACCGTCCTTCGTGGTCGGGTCGAACGCGGTGGGGGCCTTCACCAGGCCGGCCAGCATGGCCGCCTCTTCGATCTTCAGGTTCTTCGGGGGCTTGTTGAAGTAGACCTGGCTGGCGGCGTAGACGCCGTACGCGCCGTTGCCGAAGGCGGCGAGGTTGAGGTAGCGCTCCAGGATCTCGTCCTTCGACATCTCCTTGTCGAGCTGGAGTGCGTACCGCATCTCGCGCAGCTTGCGGGCGCTGGTGTCCTCGGTCGCGGCGATCACGTCGGCCGGGTGCGTGGCCGAGTACGCGATGCCCATCCGGACGTACTGCATGGTCAACGTCGAGGCGCCCTGCCGGTCGGCGCCGGCCTGGCTGTTGTTGACGAAGGCCCGGGCCACGCCGTTGAGGTCGACCCCGTTGTGGTTGTAGAAGTCGTGGTCCTCGGCGGCGATGATCGCGTTGCGCATGTTCTCCGAGATGTCGGCGAGCTTGACGTCCCGCCGGTTCTCGTCGTACATGGTGGCCAGCGGTGTCTTGCCGTCGGAGGCGAGCAGGTAGCTGATCTGTGGTGCGCGGGCCACGGTGAGTTCCTTCGGTAGCGCGCCGAAGGTCTCCGCGCCGGCCTTCGCGGCCAGGCCCGACATCGCCACCGCGGGGAAAGCCGCAGCGGCGACCACCACGCCGGCCAACAGCCCACAGATGAGCAGCGATGCGGCGTTGGTCAGGACGTTGTGGTCACGTTTCCGCATCCAGGTCACCTCGACAGGGTACGCGAACAGGTAACGAGGGGCGCTGGGGCGTCTTTTCCCCATTTCCTGCGCGCGCCGGCCTCGTTGTGCTAGACGCGTGGCACCGGGTGTCCGGTTGCGTGGATTCGAGCCGAGTTTCCTCCTCATGGAGGTGGCTCGCAGCGTTTTCGGCGACCTCGGTGGGGTAAGCGGCGGTCCCGGGCCCGAGAAGCCGGGAGTGTCCGGAATGATGGATTTCGCCGACAACGTTGCGTAATCGTGCGACTACAGAGCATGATGTAGGCGGCGACAGCGCCACATGTCGTCTGTGCCGCCTTGGGGTAAGGCGTGCCGGACGACCCGGGGGGATTGCCGGCTGGCCCGCGACGGCGTCGGTAGTACAGCAAGGGGGGACGTGTACAGATGGGCATGATCACTGACTGGCCGTCGTTGGCGGCGTGTCAGAACGGGGACCCGGACGCGTTGTTCGTACAGGGCGCCGAACAGAACGTGGCCAAGCGGATCTGCCGGAGCTGCCCAGTCCGGTACGAGTGCCTGGCCGACGCGCTGGACAACCGGATCGAGTTCGGCGTGTGGGGTGGCATGACCGAACGGGAACGTCGCGCGCTGCTGCGTCGCCATCCCCAGGTCACCAGCTGGCGCAAGATGTTCGAGGCGGCGATGAAGAAGAACGCCAAGGACAAGGCCGGCAAGGACAAGATCCTGGCCGCGACCGGCAACTGAACCACCGGCACGGTCGGCTGCGGCTTCCGGCCGCACCCACCCGTCGGTCAGTGGCGGCTGATCGCCGCCGCGATCGTCCGTAGCCCGTCGACGTCGTGCACGTCGGCGGGCTGCGCCGTCACCGACACGGCCGGCACCTGGGGAAACGCCTCGGTGAACCGCGCTGCCACCTGCTGCTCCCGTACCGCCTGCTCGGCCAGGGCGGCGTGCGCCCGCAACACCTCGACGGTGCCCTCATGGCCACCGGCCGCGGCCAGGCGGTCGGCGGCGGCCCGGCTCTCCGCCGTGCCCAGTTCGGTCACCGTCGGCCGGTGCACCCGGTTGAGTACCAGGCCGGCGAGCGGCATCTGCTCCGCGCCCAGCCGGCCGGCGAAGTAGGCGGCCTCCCGGACCGCGTCCGGCTCCGGCGCCGCGACCAGCAGGAACGCCGTCTCCCGCGCCTGAAGGATGCGGTACGTCTGCTCGGCGCGCTGCCGGAACCCGCCGAACATCGAGTCGAGCGCGGCGACGAAGCCGGACAGATCCGTCAACAACTGGGTGCCGATCACCTTCTGCACCACCCGGGAGAACATCCCGAAGGAGGCGGTGACCAGGCTGAACATGCTGCGACCGCCGGTCCTTGCCGGCGCGAGCAGCAGCCTTAGCATCCGCCCGTCGAGAAACCGCGACAGCCGGGCCGGTGCGTCGAGGAAGTCCAGTGCCGAGCGCGACGGGGGAGTGTCCACCACGATCAGGTCCCACTCGCCCCGCGCGTGCAACTGGCCGAGCTTCTCCATCGCCATGTACTCCTGCGTGCCGGCGAAGGTGGAACTCATGGCCTGGTAGAAGGGGTTGGCGAAGATCTCCGCCGCCTTCGCCGGATCGGTGTGCGCCAGCACCACGTCGTCGAAGGTGCGCTTCATGTCGAGCATCATGGCGTGCAGTTCGCCGCCGCTGTCCTCGACGTCGATCCCCTTGACCTGCCGGGGCGTGTTGTCCAGCTCGGTCAGGCCGAGGGACTGGGCCAGCCGCCGCGCCGGGTCGATGGTGAGCACCACCGTGCGGCGTCCGTGCTGTTCGGCGGCGCGCAACGCGAGCGCGGCGGCCGTGGTCGTCTTGCCCACCCCGCCCGCACCGCAGCAGACCACGATCCGAACTCCCGGATCAGCCAGGATCCGGTCGACGTCCAGCGGCGGCGCGGCGTTGTCGGAAGGCACCAATCGAGCGTATCGGGCTGACCGGCTCCGCGCGCCAGGCCGAGGTGAGGTGTGAGTCAATCGGCCTGGACGAGCGCGGCGGCGAGCACCTCCAGGCCGGCGCGGTTCACCCCGTCGGGCAGCAGCGGTAGTTCGACCAGGGGCACGCCGAGGTCCACCAGATCGGTGCGGAGCGAATCCTCCAACTCCCGGCGGATCATCAGGTCCCGCGCCTCGTGGTGCAGGCCGGTGACGATCCCCGTGCTGGCTGGCAGCCCCGCCGCGCGCAGTCCCCGCGTCAGTTCCGCTTCCGTGACCAATCGTCCGGTCGGCAGCGGTGCCCTGGTCCCGTTGACGATCACCCGCCCCACACCGAAACCGAGCGAGGTCAGCTCGGCGATCGCGTCGACCGTCTCCTGCACCGGCATCTCCTCAAGCAGAGTCACCACGTGCACGGCGGTCATCGGTGAGCGCAGCAGCGCGGAGACTCCGTCGCTCTGCGTCTTGATCGGCCCCATCTTGGCCAGCCGGGCGGTCTCGGCGGTGACGTTCAGGAAACGCCCGATCCGGCCGGTCGGTGGCGCGTCCAGCACCACCGCGTCGTACACCCGTCGCTGGTCGACGGTGCGGGTGGTGGCCTCCTTGACCTTGCCGGTGAGCAGCACGTCGCGCAGACCGGGAGCGATCGTGGTGGCGAAGTCGATCGCACCGAACTTGCGCAGCGCCCGGCCGGCCGCGCCGAGCTTGTAGAACATGTCGAGGTATTCGAGCAGGGCCTCCTCGGCGTCCACCGCGAGCGCCGCCACCGTGCCGCCGCCGGGGGCGTCGACCAGGTGCCGCTCGGCGTACGGCAGCGGTTCGGTGCCGAAGAGCTGGGCGATGCCCTGACGCCCCTCCACCTCCACCAGCAGGGTGCGTCGACCACCGGCGGCCAGGCCAAGGGCCAGCGCGGCGGCCACGCTGGTCTTGCCCGTGCCGCCCTTGCCGGTCACCACGTGCAGGCGGGCGGGCCAGTCGATGCCGGCCCGGTCAGTCGGTCGCTGCGCTGCTCCCACCCGTCGAGCCTATCCATCCGGCGTGCTCAGGCGACCTCGCAGACCCACCAGCCGGTCTTACGGATCACCGTGAAGCGCAGATCCTGATCAGCGATCTTCTCGTCGGCGGTGGTGACGGTCACCGTGGTGGTGACCGTCGCCCGGTCGCCGGTCTCGTTGTCCACGGTCGGCGTGTCCCACCGGAACCGGGGGTTCTGGTAGGTCGAGACATACTCCTCGACCTCGGACACCTTGGCCCGGATCTTGTCCTGGTCGCGCGCGGCGGTGCAGACCATAGCCGCCGCCTTGGCGGCGTCCCGGTCCTGGTAGATCGCGGTCAGGAAGTCGTCGACCGCCACCGACGGATCGGGCGCGCCCTCGCCCGACTCGGTGTTGCGCAGGGTGAGGAAGGCGGCCACCCCGCCTCCGGCGCAGAGCAGCAGCACCACGACCAGCGTGAGCGAGGCCAGCAGTGGCCCCCGCTTACGCGGCGGTCCGGCCGGCGAGTGCTGCGGCCGATACCCGCCCTCGGGCGGCGCGGGCGGCGCACCGTGGCCGGTGGCCGGTGGCGAGGGCTGGGCCGGTGAGCCGGCCGGCGGGAGGTCGGTGGGGCCGGTCGGGCCGCCGACGGGTGGCTGGGTCATCGGTCCCCCCGGGTGCGGCGCAGCACCGCATGAAGGCGGTGCGCGTGGGATCGGGTGGCCGGGCCGGGCGCCCGTCCAGACGGGAAGGGTAGCGGTCCGCGGCGCCGCTGCGGAGGGCCCGGTCTGTCCGGTACGACGATCGCGATCAACTTTCCGCTGGCCGGGTGTCGCAAATGTGACCGAACGCGATCAGGCGCGCGCGTCCTGTTGATGGGACCGGTGCCCCGGTCCTACGGTCGCTCCGGCACGCCCCGGCCCGGGCCGGGCGGATGGGTCCCGGACCGGTGGGCGACGCCGTGACCAGGTACGACGCCCGGAGGCAGTGCATGCGCGACACGGACAACACCCCCCGAGCCCAGTTCCCCGCCGGGCTGCGACGGGGCAGCCGGACAGCTGGCGGAGACTCCTCCGGCCGGCTGCCGGTCAACGAGCGGTCGTATCGGCGTCCCGTCGACCCGGTCACGAGTGCCGAGCCGACCGGCGGACGGGAGGAGGACGGCCCTGGGTACGTCATCCACCTGCCCATCCGGGTGACCGATCTGGCCGCCGCCACCGCGTTGGCCGGTCGGCTGGCCACCTCGCTGAACTTCCTGCTCGAACTCGACGCCGGTGAGACCGAGGTGTCGACCGCCGACGACCAGAACAACCGGCACCGGGTCTTCTGCGACCTGTTGCTGCCGGATCGCACGCGCTGCCCCCAGCCCTACGACCACTCCGGCCCCTGCGGGGAACTGTCGCCGGCACCCGAGCAACGGGCCGCTCCCGAGCAGTGGCCCGATGCTGACCAGCGTCCCGCGTCCCGGCCGGCCGGCGGACCGTAGGCTGTGTCCCGAAGTGTCCATGCCACCGAGGGAGCACTCCACCGATGCAGAAGTGGGAATACGCCACCGTCCCGTTGCTGGTCCACGCGACCAAGCAGATCCTCGACAACTGGGGTGAGGACGGCTGGGAACTCGTCTCCGTCGTGCCCGGGCCGAACCCGGAGCAGCTGGTCGCCTACCTGAAGCGCCCGAAGGCATGAGTGCCGTGGCCAACGGACCCCACGCCAGGCTGGCGGAACTCGGTCTGGAGTTGCCGGAGGTGGTGCCGCCGGTGGCGAGCTACCTGCCGGCGGTGCAGTCCGGGCAGCACGTGTACGTCTCCGGGCAACTGCCGATGGCCGAAGGCAAGCTCCTGGCCACCGGCAAGGTCGGTGCCGGTGTCTCCGCCGAGCAGGCCAAGCAGCTGGCCCAACGCTGCGCACTGAACGCGCTCGCCGCGATCGACTCGCTTGTCGGTCTGGAGAACGTGGTCAAGGTGGTGAAGCTGACCGGGTTCGTCGCCAGCGCAGCCGGCTTCACCGGGCAGCCGGGTGTCATCAACGGCGCGTCGGACCTGTTCGGCACCGTCTTCGGTGAGGCGGGCCGGCACGCCCGGTCGGCCGTCGGTGTCGCGGAGCTCCCGCTGGACGCGCCGGTGGAGGTCGAGGTCATCGTCGAGGTCTCCTGACCTGCCGCGATCTTGCAGTTCCCGACCGGACGAAGAACTCTAACGAGGACGAATCGGGGACCGGAACTGCAAGATCGCGGGGCTGCGTTCGTGGGGTCGTACGATCGCAGCCATGGGAGGGCATGTGACGGGGGCGGTGACCGCCCTCGCCAGCGAACTGCCGGACTGGGCGGCGCTGCTGCGGGCACCCAACCCGGGGCCGATGACGTTGGACGGCACCAACACCTGGCTGCTGCGGGCCCGGCCGGGCGAGCCGGCCGTGGTCGTCGACCCGGGCCCGGCGGACGAGGCGCACCTCGCGGCGATCGTCGCGCAGGGGCCGATCGGGCTGGTGCTGATCACCCACGGCCATCCGGACCACACCGAGGGCTCGTCACGCCTGCACCACCTGCTCGATGGCGCCGCCGTCCTTGCCGTCGACCCGGCGCACACCATCGGCGGTGAGCCGCTGACCGGGCCGGGGCAGGACCTGAGCGGCTTCGGCTTGGAGATCCGCCTGCTCGCCACCCCCGGCCACACCGCCGACTCGGTCTGCTTCCTCGCCGAGCACGACGGTCAGCGGGTGGTGCTCACCGGTGACACGATCCTCGGCCGGGGCACCACCGTCGTGGCGCACCCGGACGGGCACCTCGGTGACTACCTGGCGAGTCTGGAGCTGCTCTCGACGTACCGGGGCGTGCCGGCGTTGCCCGGGCACGGCCCGGCGCTGGCCGACTGCGGCGCCGCCGCCGACTTCTATCTCGCCCACCGCCGCGCCCGCCTGGACCAGGTCCGGGCGGCGCTGGACGCGGGGGCGCGGACCGCGGCCGAAGTGGTCGCCGCGGTCTACGCCGACGTCGACCGGTCGCTGTGGTGGGCGGCGGAATGGTCGGTGCGCGCCCAACTCGAATACCTCGGCCGGGAATCCGACGGCGGCGACGCGAGGTTGGATCCAGCGTGACCTGCCCGGTGTGCGGAACCGTCGCCGTGCCCGGCGCCCGGTTCTGCCACAACTGCGGCGCCGCGCTGCCGGCCGCCGCGACCCTGCCCGCCGCCGAGCGCCGGGTGGTGACCGTGCTCTTCGGCGACCTGTCCGACTTCACCTCCTGGTCGGAGGATCTCGACCCGGAACGCGTCGGCGCGGTCACCGACCGGGTGCTGGCCGCGCTGGCCGGGGCGGTCAAGACCTTCGGCGGGCATGTCGACAAGCTGACCGGTGACGGGATCATGGCGGTCTTCGGTGCCCCCGTGGCGCACGAGGACGACGCCGAGCGGGCGGTACGCGCCGCGTTGTCGATGCAGCGTGCGGTGCGCCGGGTGCTCGACGACGAGCGGGGCGGCGGCGCGCCGCTGGGACTACGGGTCGGGCTCAACACGGGTGACGTGATCGCCGGCATCCAGGCCGCCATCGAGTACACCGTCATCGGCGACACGGTGAACACCGCAGCCCGGCTGGCCGACGCCGCCGCCGTCGGTGCGGTCTACGCCGGTGGGCGTACCGCCGCGGCGACCCGGCACGTCGCGAGCTGGCGGGCGCTGCGACCGCTGCGGCTCAAGGGCAAGCGGGAGCCGGTCGAGGCGTACGAGCTGCTCGGCCTGCTGGACGCACCCGGTACCCGCTCGGGTCTGGGCGACGAAGCGCCGTTCGTTGGCCGGGAGACCGAGATCGGTCGGGTGGCCGGCCGACTCGCCGAGGTGATCGACCGTACCGAGCCCCGGGTGCTGCTGATGACGGCCGAGGCTGGCATCGGCAAGTCCCGGTTCGCCGCCGAGGTGGAACGCCTCGCCGCCGGCTACGACGTAGGTGCCGGCCGGTACGCCGCGCATACCGGTGCCCGGGTTCTCTCGGTGCGCTGTGCCGCGTTCGGCGAGCGTCGCCGGCTGGCGCCCCTCGCCGACCTGGTACGCGCCGCGACGGGGTTGCCGAACGACACCGCGACGGCGGTCACCCGGGCCGCGGTGGAGGAGCGGCTGCGCCGGCTCGGGCAACGGCTCAGCCGTACCCGGACGGAGCCGGCCCCGGTCGCCACCGATCAGCTGCTGGCTCTGCTCGGGTACGCGGAACTCCCCGCCGGCGGCCCGACGGACCAGGGCGAGTGGAGCACCGCCCAGGCGCCCGCCGACGTCGACGCGGTGCCCAACGCGGTGGCCGACCTGCTCAGCGCGCTCGCTGAGGAGGCACCGCTGGTGGTGATCGTGGACGATCTGCACGATGCCACCGCGGAGACCATCGGCGCGTTGGAGGTCACGCTGTCCCGGCTCGCCGGTCCGGTGCTGGTGCTGCTGCTCGGTCGACCCGAACTGGTCCGTACCGCTGGCACCCTGGCCCGGGTGTCCGACGCCGAGGTGCAGCCGCTGCCGCCGCTGCGAGGCGCCGACGCGGCCCGGTTGCTGACCAGCTACCTCGGCGGTGGACGGCTGCCCCAACCCGACGCCGACCGGTTGCTCGCCACCGCCCAGGGCAACCCCTTCTACCTGGCGGAGCTGGTCACCCTGCTGATGGAACGCGGGGCGCTCACCGCCGGGGCACGCAACACCTGGCGGCTGGCACCGGGCTCACTGGGCAGCCGCCTGCTCTCCCGCGACCTCGCGGCGGTGCTCGCCGCCCGGATCGACGCCCTGCCGGCGGAGGCCCGCTCGGTGCTGCGGGACGCCGCGGTGGTCGGCGACACCGTGCCCGACGGTGCGCTGGAGGCGCTGCGGGAGCAGCGCACCGCCAGTGACGGCCGCCCGGCCGCCGTCGCCGCCGTCGAGCTGGAACGGGCCGTGGAGGAGCTGCTGCAACGCCGGATGCTGCACCGCACCCGCAGCGGGTACGCCTTCGCCACCCCGCTGATGCGGGAGGCCGCGTACTCCGGAATCAGCAAGGCGGAGCTGGCGGAACGGCACGCCGCGTTGGCCCGCTGGGCGGCTCCGGTGACCGAGGTCGCCAGCCCGAGCGGCACCGGAACCGGCCCGGGCGGCTTCCCGGAGGCGTCCCGGGACGACTTCGTGGCCGAGCACGTCGAGCGGGCCACCGCGCTGGCCGACGCGGTCACCCTACGTCCGGACGCGCCGGCCCGGGCGGTCGCGCCGCTGGGCGTGGCGGCGCTCGGCCGGGCCACCCGCCGAGCCCTGCACGCGGGGGAGCCGGCACTGGCCGTCGAGTACGCCGAACGCGCCACCGAACTGGCCCGCGACGGAATCCCCGCCGTCGACCGGGTGGCGCACGCCCGGGCACTGCTCCAGGTGGGTCGGGCCACCGACGCGCTGGCCTCGGCCGAGAAGATCGCCGCGAACGTGGGAGATCCGGCGACCCGGGCCAGTGCCCTGCTGCTCGCCGGGCAGGCCCAGCAGGTGATGGGTGATCTACGGCGGGCCGAGTCCTGCTGGCAGGAGGCGCTTCAGGTGGCCGGGGACGCCGACCTGCCCGCCCTGCGTGCCTCGGCGATGCGCCGGCTGGGCATGACCGACTTCCTGGTCGGCCGGCTGGGCCAGGCCAGCAGCCGGCTGGCGGCGGCGTACCAGGTGAGTCTGGGCGCGGGGGACCGCCGGGGACAGGCGTGGTCGTTGCAGAACCTCGCCTGGGTGACCACCACCCGGGGCGACTTCGCCGGCACGGACGCGGTCCTCGGCCGGGCCGCCCGGCTCTTCGCCGAGCTCAAGGACCCGTACGGACGGGCGTGGTTGCGCGGCACCACCGCCTTCGCCCGGCTGCTCGCTGGTCGGCTGCGGGAGGCGCGCCGGCTGGCCCGGGTGTTCCTGCCGTTCGGTGAACGGGTCGGCGAGGCGTGGGCGGTGGGCACCCTCCGGGCGGTCGACGCGTACGCCAACGCCGAGCTGGGTGAGCTGGTCGACGCCGACCGGGAAGCCCGGCGGGCGTACCGGGATTTCGCCGCCGCCTCGGACGACTGGGGGCAGGGCTTCGCGCTTGTGGTCCGGGGCGTGGTCGCCCGAGGGCTGGGCGAGCCGGAGCACGCCGCGGACCTGCTCACCGACGCGCTCGCGTACGGTCACCGGACCGGTCACCCGCTGCTCACCGGGATGGCCGGTACGCTGCGCGGCTTCGTCGCGCTGGAAATGGGTGACGTGGCCGGCGCCGAGCGGCACGCCCGCGCGGTGCTCACCACTGTGGAACCACACAATCCGCAGGCACCGGCCCAGGTCGCTCCCCGGGTGCTGCTGGCCACCGCCCGGTTGGCGGCCGGCGACTCGGGCACCGCGGTCGGCCTGCTCGCTCCGGTCGCCACGATGGCGGCCACCACCCCGTCCCTGCTCTTCTCCCGCCGGCAGTCGATGGCGCGGTACGCCTCGGCCCTGCTCGCCCACGGCCAGCGCGAACAGGCGTTGGACTGGGCCCACCGCGCGGTGCGGGTGCAGGCCGAGGATGTCCGCAGCCAGGTGGTCGCGGCGAGCGTTCTGGCCGAGGCGCTGGCCGCGTGCGGGCGGCCGGCGGAGGCGAAGGCCAGCGCCGAGGACGCGGTCCGGCTGGCGTACGCCACCGAGCAGCGCAGTGAGCGGGCCGCTGCGGAGGCGCTGCTGAACCGCCTGCGAACCCCCGGCTGACCGCACCCGCCCGCGACCTCGGCGTGCCCGCGCCCGGCCACGCCGCCGGTGTGATCGCACTGTGGCGCGATGTCCCGGAAACGTCACCCGGCGGGGTCGGGCTCTCGACCTGGTACGCCCGGTCGATCGATGGCCGGTACGGATCTGGCGGTTTCGGGGATGTGGCCGGTCGGGGCCGGCCGCTAGCGTGGCGGGTGCACGCGACCGTCGATGTCGTCGGTCGCGCCGTCGAGGGGGGCGAAGATGAGGCTGCCGCGTTCGGTCGCGGGGTGGACGATCGCGGTGTTCGGCGCGCTCGCGCTGGTGATGGGGGCGGTCGGCCTGCTCTGGCCGGAGGCGCTGTTGCGGGTGCTCGGCTTCGAGATCCCGCAGAGCCGGGCACCGGGTGACTACACGGGTGTCTTCGTGACGGCCTCCTCGATGGCCTCGTTCAACATGGGGGTCTACTACCTGCTCGCCGCAGCCACCGAGTGGCGCGCCTTCTACCGCTTCACCGTCGTGTTCCGGCTGGTCACGTTCACGGTCTTCACCCTCGCGGTGCTTGCTGACATCGCACCGGGGCGGTTCTTCGGGGTGGCGGCCTGGGAGGGCCTGGGCGCGGTGGCGACTGCCGCCGGGCTCTGGTGGGACGCGCGCCGACCCGCTGGCACGGCTGCTCGGTCCGGGGCGGTCGCCCCGGCGGCGGGGAGCGGATCGACTGCCGACGAATCGGAGCAGGACGACGACCGGCGCGGTGCCGGGACATCGGGTGTGGGGCCGGCCACCGATGCGGTTCACTGAGCGGCCGGCAGAGTTCGGTATTTTCGAGACTGTGACCGACACCCCGCCCGGCGCCCTGCCGACGCCCATCGTGCCCGGTCTGACTAATTTGCAGGTGTTTGCCCGGGGTGGCTACGCCACGGTCTACCGCGCGACGCAGATCTCGGTGGGCCGCGAGGTCGCCGTCAAGGTGGAGAACCGGACCCTGGCCAGCGACCGGGATCAGGCCCGTTTTCTGCGCGAGGCGCGTGCCGCCGGTCGGATGTCGTCCCACCCGCACGTGGTCGACCTGTTCGACGTCGGGGTCACCATCGACCAGCACCCTTACCTGATCATGGAACTCTGCGACGGTTCGTACGCCGAGCGGATGCGCAATTCGCCGCTGGGCGCGGTCGAGGCCCGGGATCTCGGTGTCAAGATCGCGGACGCCATCGCCCACTCACACGCCGCCGGCGTGCTGCACCGCGACGTCAAGCCCGCCAACATCCTCCACTCGCACTTCAACCCGGCGGTGCTTGCCGACTTCGGGCTCGCCGTGGTCGCCGAGATGCGGGACGCCTCCGTCGCGCTGGAAGTGCTCACCCCGGCGTATGCGCCGCCGGAGATGTTCAGTCACAGTCCGCCCTCGCCGGCCGTCGACGTGTACGCGCTCTGCGCCACCCTCTACGCGGTCATGCACGGCCGGCCCCCGCGCTGGCAGAGCGAGCGCAACCCGAGCCTGGTCACCGTGTTGGAGATGTTCCACCAGCCGGTTCCCAGCCTGCCCGGCATCCCGGAGGACCTGGTCGACGTGCTGCGTGCCGGCATGGCAAACGATCCCGGTGACCGGCCGTCCGCCGCGGAACTGCGCGACATGCTCACCAATCTGACGTTGGACGGCTCGGCCGCACCGAGCGGGGGGTCGACCCCTCCAGCGGCACCGACCAGCGGCGTTGCCGCCAACATCCACGATGCCGGCCGTGCCGCCCCGCCGGCCAGGGAGGGCTCCACCGAGCGCAGCCGTCGCCGCCGCTGGTTCCTCGGGGCCGCAGGGGTGGTGGCCCTCGCCGCTTCGGCAGGTGTCGGCGCCTGGGCCGCCGGTGGTGGACCGTCGCCACAGCCGAGCATGCCGGCCCGCCCGGCGGCCACCGGTCTGCTCCGCCCGGGCTGCGCCACTCATCAGGAGGCGCTTCCCACGGGTGCCCAGTGCGCTGCGGAGTTGGAGTGCTTCGGGCCGGTGCAGGTGCGTGGCCAGCAGGCCGAAGCCAGCCGAGTGCCGTGCGACGCCCGGCACACCTGGGAGAGCTACGCCCAGGGGAAGTTGCCGGCCGGCCTGGCCGATGCCGGCCACGACGAGATCGTCGCGGATCCCCGAGTACGCCAGGTCTGCAACGAGGAGACGTTCCGTCTGGTCAGCGGGATGCGTCAGGCGGCGGGATGGAATCTTGAGGTGTTACCGCCGGCTGACGCGGACACTGACCTCACCTATCGATGCCTGGCCGGTCGGGGTCTCAACGGCCTTGCCTCGCCCACGCTCACCAGCGGCTGACCTCCCGGGAGAGTCGCGGGCGTCAGCGTCCCCACCGATCGCGTCGATGCCGGTCCCGCAGCGCGCGGACCGCCTCCCGATCGCCCAGGCTCTCCAGCGTGTCGGCATCAATGCCGGACGGCTCGATACCCGGCCCTCCGGACGGCTGCCCGCTATCCGGTCGAACATCCGCGTCACGCTGCCGGGCAGCGGTGACGGCCACCCCCGCGACGGTGGCGAGCAGAACGCAGAGCAGCGCCCCCGCCACCCCGAGCAGATCCTGCCGGCGCCCCACCACCAGCGCCGCGAGCAGCCAGAACGCTGCCAGGGCCGCAGCCACCGCCACGGTCCGTGCGTCGGATCCTGGGAACCGTCTCACCCGTCCAGAATGTCGGAGATTGCCGATCTGTCAACAGCAGCCAGCTTCACCAGGCGGAACAGCTGACGAACAACAGCTTGCCGAACGAAGAGGGGGCTGCGACAGTGCCGAGCGAGTCGGAAATGCGCTTTCTGTGCGGCAGACATCACCGCGTACGGGACGTCGGACTGTGTGACCGGCGCCATCGACGCGTACCTGCTGCGGTTGACGTTGCCGAAGAGGGGCAAGGTCTGCCACGGCGACATCCAGTCGTTCGAGGAGCTGCCGGAGATTGAGGTGGCCCAGCGCGCGGAGACCGCCAAGAGCGACCTGGCCGCTCAGGGTGCGCCGGCGCGCGGTGAACCCAAGCGGCTACCGCCGGTTGTGCGCGGCCGGGACGGCGGTGTCAGCCGGCCCCGAGACGTCGGGTGCCGGGCAGGTGGGCGATGCCCCAGGTGGCGAGGCTGTCCAGCACCGGCGCGAGGTCCCGGCCGCGTTCGGTCAGCTGGTATTCGTACCGCCGGGGCCGCTCGCTGTAGGGGTGGCGCACCAGGATCCCGCACTCCTCCAGCCGACGTAGCCGGTCGGTGAGCGTGTTGGTCGGCATCGCCTCGGTTGAGGCCGCCAGGTCCGCGAATCGGAGATTGCCGCGGAACAGCAGGTCACGCACGATGAGCAGGGACCATCTGTCACCGACGAGATCCAACGTGCCGGCGATGGCGCAGTCCGAGCGGGGGGCCACGTTCCGGGCTGAAGACATCCGCACCTCCGAGTCACTTGCGATACACAAGCTACCCCAATAGAGTCACTTGCAAAATACAAGTGACTCTGGAGGGCTCGTGACCGTGCCCGTGCGTACCCATGCTTCGTTGTTGACCCTGCCCGCGCTCGTCGCTGTCGGCTGGTTCTGCGCCGCGCTTGTGGCCAGCGCCCTGGGCGCGTTCCGCGCGCCACCGGGCGATCCGCCAGTGGCTCTCGCGCTCGCCGCCGGCGTACCGCCACTCACGGTGCTCGTCCTAGCCGTACGCTCGTCGCGGTTCCGTGCCTGGGCCCGCCGCCTCGATCTGCGGTTCCTCGCCCTGTTGCAGACCTGGCGGGTAGCGGGACTGGCGTTCCTGGCGCTCGTCGCCGTCGACGCGTTGCCGGCCGGCTTCGCGCTGCCGGCCGGGATCGGCGACGTGGCCATCGGATTGACCGCGCCACTGGTGGCGGCCTTCGTGGTCGACCGCGCCAACCGGATCTTCGTCGCCTGGACAGCCCTGGGCATCGCCGATCTCATCCTCGCCGTCACCCTCGGCGTCCTCTACTCGGCCAGCCCGGCCGGCCTCCTGCTCACCGACGTCGACACCGGACTCATGTCCACCCTGCCGATGAGCCTCGTCCCCGCCTTCGGCGTCCCCATCACGTTGGTCGCCCACCTGCTGTCACTCATCAAACTCTCCGGCCGGTGACCCACGCCGGAACCGACCACCGGATGGTGGTAACTCGACACGGACGACTACTTTCGGTGCAACCCGAAACTCGAAACGTAGCGAGGTGGCCATGGCGGTAAGCCTCTCCAGTTCCCGGTGGCGTGCGGCGGCGACCACTGCGGCGGTCGCCCTGACGCTGCTGCTCGGCGCGGCAGCCGGCTGCGACAGTCAGAAGGAGCCGGAACTGCCGTCCGTGCAGGAGAAGCTGCGCGAGTCACACATCTGGGGCCAGCCCGTCCTGCGGATCGGGGTGGCCGACGACGAACCGCTGATGGGCGAGATACGCGACGGGAACCACATCGGGTTCGACGTCGAGATCGCCAGGTACATCGCCGCTTCCCTCGGCTACGAGGGGGAGCACCGGCTGGAATTCGTGGCCGTGTCCACGGAGGACCGGATTCCGGCCCTCCAGGGCGGGGTGGTGGACCTCGTGGTATCCAGCTTCTCGATCACGGAAGAACGCAAGAAGCTCGTCAGCTTCGCCGGTCCGTACTTCGTGACCACCCAGGAGGTGCTGGTGCCGACCAGGCACAAGGACACCATCCGTACCATCGAGGACCTGCGGAACCCGAAGTACCGGATCTGCACCAGCGGCGGTTCCACCACCGAGGCGGAACTTGAGAAGAACCAGGTCCGCACGCTTGTGGTCAAGGACGTCTGGGACTGCGTCAAGGGCATTCGGGCCGGCAAGTACGACGCGGTCAGCTCCGACGAGACGATCCTCGCCGGCTTCCTGGCCCGCTACCCGACCGAGTTCGAGATCGTCGACATGCCCTTCGGCACCAGCGAACTGCTCGGCGTCGGCGTGCCGATCGGGGACCCGGCCCTGCGCGACCTGGTCGCCTACTTCCTCGACAAGAGCTACCAGCAGGGGCGCAGCGGAGAAGCCAGCCCGTGGCTGACCGCGTACAACCGCACGTTGGGGCCGTGGCTGCGGGGCGAGAAGCGGCAGCCGCAACCGCTCGACGTGCCGAGGCTTGTGGACTTCGACGACAAGGCACCACAACGATGAGTGCGGCACCCGCCACCGCCTCCGACGAGCCGGGCGCAGGCGGCCCACCGCCGCCCGTACTGCGAGCCCCCGTGCAGCCGACCGCCCCGCCACCTTCGGCGCTGCCGAGCACGGCGGGGCGGGTCGAGCCGCCGCCCGGTGCGGCCCGGACGGAGACCACCGGCGGCTGGGATCCGGCCGAGCGACGGGCACGGGCCAGCCAGTCGTTCTGGACGGCCGTGGTTGGCGTACCGGCGATCTTCTCGGTGCTACGGCTCGGTATCGAGGCCGGCGGTGAGTTGCAGACCACGTTGCTGCTGGTGGCGAACGTGGGACCGGTGAACCTGCTCGCCGGCTTCCTCACCACGGCGGCCCGCCTGCTCTCCACCGTGCTGGTCGCGGTGTTCGCGCTCGGCGGGGTACTCGCCGCCAGCGGGCACCGGCTGACCCGCCGACCCCTCTTTGCCCGGTGGATGGAGATCACGCCGGGCTGGTTCGTCGCGGCAAGCTTCCTGATGGCCCTGGTGACCTGGCCGCTGCTGTATCTCCCGCTGCTGCTGCCCACCGTCGCGGCGGCCTTCCAACTCCGGCCGGAGCGCCTGCACGAGCGTCCCGCCCTCCGCGTCCTGATCGTCGTCGCGGCGTACGCCGGCTACCTCTGGCTGCTCGTACCGACGCTGCGCGACGCCGGGCGGCAGGGCGAGCTGCTGCCGATCGTGCTGCTTGTCGTACCCCCGCTGCTGGCTCTCTTCGTCGCCGGCCCGCTGCCCCGGGTGGTCATCCAACCACTCGCCCCGGTGACCCAGCTCGCCGTGCTGGTGGTGCTGGTCTGGGCGGCGCTGCCGGTGATCAGCACACCGGTGCTGCCGCTGACCGTGACCACTGTGGGTGAACCCGGCGTGACCTCCGCCGAGGCCACCGAGGAGATCCGTGGGCACGTGGTGACCACCGACGACGTCAACATGGTCATCCTTCAGGAACGCGGTGGGGTGCGCTACGTGCCGGTCGACCAGGTACGCGGTCAGGTGCTCTGCCCCTCGGAGGAGGAACTGCCCCGGTACCGGCTGCGCATCCACGACTTCCACGTCGAGGACTCCCTGCTCGAAGGGCTGGGCCGCCGGGTACGCCCGGTCCACCGGGTAGACGCCGCCTGCCGATAGTTGATCCGGTTCGGCCTCGCCGAGTGGTCGGCGGGGCGCGGCGATGCCCCGATCAGTCCGGACGTAGGCCCTTCTCGCGCAGCCAGCCGCGGAGCGTCTCGGCCTGCTCTCGTCCCCTGCTGATCTCTCTGGCGGCCGCCGGGTCGGCGACGTGCGTCGCGGCGGCGTCGAGAACGGCCAGCGGCTCGTCTCCGGCCAGCCAGCGCTGAAAGGTCGAACGGTCGTCGTCCGGGACGGTCGAGAAGACGCACCAGTCGATGACGTCGGCCAGGTGGCGGGCCGCGGCGACCTCGCCGACCTCGGTGAAGGCGGCGAGGTAGGAGGTGAGGTCGGCACCGCACTCCAGGACGGCGTCCAGCAGATACCAAGCCTCGTTCGGCCCACCGAAGGTGTGCAGCATGTGCCGCCACCAGGTCGCCAGCAGGCGCGTCACGGCGGCCCGCTCGGCTGCCGACCAGTCGCGCCACTGCGAGGAGATCCGTCTCGTCACCGCGTCCGGCGAGCTCCACCCGTCCATCTGGTCGCGGGCGTACAGTTCCAGCAGCCGGGGCAGCAGGTGCGGGAATTCCGTGTCGTCACCGAAGGTGCCGGGGTTGAGCAGGTAGACACCGAGCTGATCCGGGGTGAGCTGGCGCAGCGGCGTACGCCGGAAGAGATCCACCTCCTCCGGGCTCACACAGTGGTCGCAGGCCGTCAGGTCCGCCGGCAGCTGATGGCGGGCGAAGAGGGCGTACACGTTCTCGATCGCGTCGTCCAGGGCCTGACCGGCCGCTCCGGTGTCGTTCACGACGGTGAGTATGCGCGTCGGAGTCGGACACGGCGACGGGGAAACCGGACGCCTCCGCCGCGGGTCGCGGCATGTTGCGCCTTCCCACCCGACTTATCCCGCGACATGCCGCAACTCGCGACGACCACGTCACGGGACTCAGTACGACTTGTCCTGGCCGAGGAGGTGTTGGGCGACGAAGTTGAGGATCATCTCCCGGCTGACCGGAGCGATCCGGCCGGCCCGTACCGCGCCGAGCAGCGTCGCCACGCCGTACTCGGTGGTCATGCCGGCGCCGCCGAGCGCCTGCACGGCCGTGTCCACCGCCAGCGCGGCGGCGTCGCCGGCCGCGTACTTGGCCATGTTGGCGGAGACTCCGGCCTCCAGGTCGCGGCCGGCGTCGTAGAGCGCCGCCGCTTTCTGGATCATCAGCCGGGCCAGCTCCACCTGCACCGCCGCATGCGCGAGGGGGTGTGCGACCCCCTGGTGGGAGCCGATCGTCCGGCCGCCCCACACCGAACGGGTCGCGGTGTACTCGGAGGCGCGTTCGATGGCGTACCGGCCGGTGCCGGCACCCATCGCGGCGACCGTGATGCGCTCCGGGTTGAGCCCGGCGAACAGTGCCGGTAGCCCAGCGTCCAGCGACTCGCCGACCAGCGCCGCGGCGGGCAGCCGCACGTCGTCCAGGTAGAGCAGGAACTGGTTCTCCGGGGACACGATCTCCATGTCCAGCTTGGACCAGGTCAGCCCGGCCGCGTCGGTCGGCACGATGAACAGCGCCGGCTTGAGTTTCTGCGGAGCCGCCTCCCCAGCGCCGGCATTGCCGTCATCGACGGCGACGCGGGCCACCACCAGGACGAACTGTGCCTCGTCGACGCCGGAGATGTAGCACTTGCGGCCGGACAGCACCCAGTCGTCACCGTCACGGCGAGCCACCGTGGCGAGGCGGTGGAAGTTCGAGCCGGCGTCCGGCTCGGTAATCGCAAAGACGATCTTCTGGGAGCCGTCGGCCAGGCCCGGCAGGTGGCGTTTGCGCTGCTCCTCGGTGCCGTGTCGGTTGATGACGGTGGCCGCGATGGCGGGGGAGACCACGAGCAGCAGCAGCGGGCAGCCGCTGGCGGCCAGTTCCTCGCAGACGATGGCCAGTTCGGTGATGCCGCCGCCCCCGCCGCCGTACTCGGTGGGGATGTTGACGCCGAGGTAGCCGAGCTCGCCGGCCTCCTGCCACAGCTCGGTGGTGTGCTCGCCGGCCTTCGCCTTCGCCACGAAGTACCGGTGCCCGTACCGCCTGCCCAGCGCCCGCACGGCGTCGCGGAGCTGGTCCTGCTCGGGGGTGAGGTCGAAGTTCATGACGGCGACTCCTCATCGGGGGTGACCACGGCCAGCACGGCGTCGGTGTCCACCTGACCGCCGGCCGGTACCGGCAGCTCGGTGACCACACCAGCGGTGGGGGCGAGCACGGGGTGTTCCAGCTTCATCGCTTCCAGGGTCAGCAGCAGGTCACCGGCGGCGACCCGCTGACCGACCTCGACGTGCACCCGCGCCACCGCGCCGGGCAGCGGCGCGAGCAACGACCCGGCGGCCAGCTCCGCGGTGGGCAGCGGAAAACGCGGCAGCTCGGTCAGGCCCGCCGCCCCGTCCGGACCGTCCACGAAGACCTCCGACCCCACCCGGCGTACCCGGTAGACCCGCCGCACCCCGTCGACATCGAGCACGACCCGTTCCGGGTACGCCTCGACCAGGCTCACGGTCGGCTCGCCGCCGGCGGTGGAGGTCGCTGATCCCGAGCCCGCAGGCGACGTCGTCCACTCGGTGAGCCGGCCGGCGCGGTCCAGCCGGTAGCGGATCTCGATTTCGTCCCCATCAGCGGCAGCGAAGCGGGTGACCTGCGGGAAGGCGGGCACGTTGCGCCATCCCGAGGGCAGCCCGGCCAGCACCGTCGCGGCAGCCCGGCGAGCGGCGGCCGAGGCCAGCGCAGCGGCCAACGCGACCAGGGGGTGCTGTTCGGCGGGCAGCAGCGCGGCGAAGACCTCCGGATGCCGGTCCAGGAAACCGGTGTCGATGTCGACGGCAGCGAACTGTGGGCTACGCAGGACGTGGACCAGCAGGTCCCGGTTGGTGGCCACACCGTGCAACTCCGCCCTGGCCAGCGCGCCGGCCAGGGCACGGGCCGCCTCCGCCCGGGTTGGCGCCCAGGCGATCACCTTGGCGAGCATCGAGTCGTAGTGGATGCTCACCGCCGACCCGTCGACCACGCCGGAGTCCAGCCGCAGCCCGGGTGCGGCAAGGGGCCCGAACTCGGCCGCCACGCCGGGCAGGGCGAACCGGTGCAGGGTGCCGGTCGCCGGTCGGTAGCCGTGCGCTGGTTCCTCGGCACAGAGGCGTACCTCGATCGCGTGTCCGGTGGCCGCCGGTGTCGCGGCCAGCGGCAACGCCCCGCCCTCGGCGACCAGAAGTTGCAGCCGAACCAGGTCCAGTCCGGTGGTCAGCTCGGTTACCGGGTGCTCGACCTGGAGGCGGGTGTTCATCTCCAGGAAGTGGATCTCCCCGTCGGGCGCGAGCAGGAACTCGACAGTGCCGGCGCCCACGTATTCGACCGCCCGTCCGGCGGCCACCGCCGCCTCGTGCAGCCGCTCCCGCGCCTCGTCGCCAAGAACGCCGGGCGCCTCTTCGACGACCTTCTGGTGCCGGCGCTGGATCGAGCAGTCCCGCACGCCCAGCGCCACCACAGCGCCGAAGCTGTCGCCGAAGATCTGCACCTCGACGTGCCGGCCACGCTCGACGTACCGCTCGATGAAGACCGTGCCGTCGCCGAACGCCGCCGCCGCCTCGCGGCGCGCGCCTTCGACGGCCTCGGCGAGCCCGTCGGCGTCGCGGACCACCCGCATGCCGCGCCCGCCGCCCCCGGCGGACGCCTTCACCAGCACCGGGAAACTCGTCACCTGCGCCGGGTCGGTCCAGGTGGGCAGCATCGGTACGCCGGCCTCGGCGAGCAGCGCCTTGGCGGCCAGCTTGTCGCCCATCGCGGCGATCGCCTTGGCCGGCGGACCGACCCAGGTCAGGCCCGCGTCGGCGACCGCCGTGGCGAACTCGGCGTTCTCGGCGAGGAAGCCGTAGCCGGGATGGACGGCGTCCGCACCGCAGCGGCGGGCCGCGTCCAGGATCAGGTCGATCCGCAGGTACGTCTCGGCAGCGGTGTTTCCGGGCAGCCGGACGGCCTGGTCGGCCTCGGTGACGAAGGGCGCGTCGACGTCCGCGTCGGAGTGCACGGCGACCGTCTCGATCCCGAGGGTCCGACAGGTGGCGAAGACCCGGCGGGCGATCTCCCCCCGGTTCGCGACCAGCAGCTTGCGAATCATCTGCCGTGCCTCCTTTCGTTCGCGACTGCGGGACTCCGCTTCGCTGCGTTCCTCGCGCTCACATCCGGAAAATGCCGAAGCCGTCGGCGCCCTTCACCGGTCCGCTGTGGATGGCCGACAGACACAGGCCGAGGACGGTACGGGTGTCCCGGGGGTCGATCACCCCGTCGTCGTAGAGGCGGCCCGACAGGAACAGCGCGCCGGACTGGGACTCGATCTGCTGCTCGACCATCATCCGCATCGCCGCGTCGGAGTCCTCGTCGAACTCGCGACCCCGGGCCGCGGCGGCCTGCCGGGCCACGATGGACAGCACCCCGGCCAACTGCGCCGGGCCCATCACCGCCGACTTGGCGTTCGGCCAGGTGAACAGGAACCTCGGCTCGTACGCCCGGCCACACATGCCGTAGTTGCCGGCGCCGTACGAGGCACCCAGGTTCACCGTCAGATGCGGCACCGTCGAGTTCGACACCGCGTTGATCATCAGGGCGCCGTGCTTGATGATGCCGCGTTGTTCGTACTCGGTGCCGACCATGTAGCCGGTGGTGTTCTGAAGGAAGATCAGCGGCGTGTCGGCGGCGTTGGCGAGCTGGATGAACTGTGTCGCCTTCTGCGCCTCCTCGCTGAACAGCACGCCCCGGGCGTTGGCCAGCACACCGACCGGGTACCCGTGCAGCTCACCCCAGCCGGTGACAAGCGCGGTGCCGTAGGCCGGCTTGAACTCGTCGAACTCGCTGCCGTCGAGCACCCGGGCGAGCACCTCACGCGGGTCGAACGGCACCTTGAGGTCGGCGCTGGTGATGCCGAGCAGTTCCTCCGGGTCGTACTTCGGTGGTTGCGGCATCGGGTTGCGCGGTGCCGGACCCCGCTTGCGCCAGTTGAGCCGGCGTACGCACTGTCGGGCCAGCCGGATGCCGTCGCGCTCGTCGGCGGCGAGGAAGTCGGCCAGACCGGACTTCGTGGCGTGCATGGCGGCGCCACCCAACGACTCGTCGTCGGCGTCCTCGCCGGTGGCCATCTTCACCAGCGGCGGCCCGGCCAGGTAGACCTGCGAACGGTCCCGGATCATGATCGTGTAGTCGGACATCCCGGGCACGTACGCACCACCGGCGGTGGCGTTGCCGAAGACCACGCTGACCGTGGGGATCCGCTCGGCCGAGAGCCGGGTCAGGTCGCGGAACACCCGGCCGCCCGGAATGAAGATCTCCGCCTGGGTGGGCAGGTCCGCGCCGGCCGACTCGACCAGGTTCACCATCGGCAGCCGGTTGGCCAGGGCGATCTCGCCGGCCCGCCGGGTCTTCGCAAGCGACCAGGGGTTCACCGCGCCGCCGCGTACCGTCGGATCGTTGGCGACGACCAGGCACTCGACCCCCTCGACCACGCCGATCCCGGTCACCACGCTGGCCCCCACCGGGAAGTCCGTGCCGAACGCGGCTACCGGTGACAGTTCGAGGAAGGGGCTGTCCTGGTCCAGCAGCAGCTCGATGCGTTCGCGGGGGAGCAGCTTGCCGCGCTTGTGGTGCCGGGCCACGTACTTCTCGCCACCGCCGGCCCGGGCCTGGTCGAGCGCCGCGTCCAGCTCGGCGAGACGTTCCAGCAGCGCGTCCCGATTGGCCCGGAAAGCCGGCGTGGACCTGTCGATCGCGGTGTCGAGTGTGCTCACAGGCCGATGCCCTTCGCGATGATCTCGTTCATGATCTCGGTGGTGCCACCGCCGATGCCGAGGATGCGGGCGTCCCGGTAGTGCCGCTCCACCTCGGCGTCCCGCAGGTAGCCGAAGCCGCCGTGCAATTGCAGGGCCTGGTCCACGACCCGGTCGGCGGCCTCGACCGCCACGTTCTTCGCCATCGCCACCTCCGTCACCACCGGCTCACCTGCGGCCACCCGGGCGGCCACCTGGTGCACGTACGCCCGCGCCGCCTCGGCCCGGGTGTGCATCTCGGCCAGCCGGTGCCGGACCAGCTGCCGGCTCGCCAACGGCCGGCCGAAGGTGGACCGGTCGCGACACCAGGTGGCGGCCAGCTCGACGCAGCGCTGCGCGATGGCGTACGCCTGGGTGGCCAGGGAGAGACGTTCGGCCGCGAACTGCTGCATGATCGCGAGGAAGCCGGTGTCCTCCTCGCCGATCCGGTTCGCCACCGGCACGCGTACGTCGACGAAGGAGAGTTCGGCGGTGTCCGAGCAGTGCCAGCCGAGCTTCTCCAGCCGTCGCCCGACGGTGAAGCCGGGGGTGCCCTTGTCGATGACCAGCAGGCTCAGCGCTCCGCTGCCCGGCACTCCGGTGCAGACCGCGGTCGTCACGAAGTCCGCCCGGACTCCGCTGGTGATGTAGGTCTTCGCGCCGTTGACCACGTAGTGGTCGCCGTCGAGGCGGGCGTGGGTGCGGATGCCCGCGACGTCCGAGCCGGTGTCGGGTTCGGTGATGGCCAGCGCGCCGATCATCGAACCGGCCAGCGTCGGCCGGACGTACCTGTCGATCAGGTCGTGCTCCCGGCCCGCCGGGTCAACGCGTTCGACGGCGTCGCCGGGCGGTCTGGGGAGCTTGCCGCCCGACCGGGCACCGGCCGCGGCGACCATGTGCGGCAGCGCGATGCCGTGCGTGAAGAGGGCAGCCACCAACCCCGACGAGCCTCCCGAACGGATGATCTCCTCGGTGACCAGGATCGAGTCGAGCAGGTCACCGCCGCTGCCGCCGACCGCCTCGGTGAAGCCGATGCCGAGCAGGCCGATTTTCGCGGCGGTCACGTGCAACTCGCGGGGTACCTCGCCGGCCCGCTCCCAGTCGGCCAGGTGCGGCAGCACCTCCCGGGTGACGAAGGCGCGGGTCAGCTCCCGCAGCTGCCGCCGCTCCGGAGTGTCCACTATGGTCACGGCCGTACCTCCCCGCCGACCGGTGCCGGGGCGTCGCCGGTCGCCGGCTCGACCGGCAGGTCGACGATCCGGGAGCGGAGCAGCTCGCCGAGAGCCTTGGCCTGCGGGTCGAACCGGGTGGAGGCGGCCACCCCGGCTCCGAGCAGCCCGCGGATCACGAAGTTGACGGCACGCAGATTCGGCAGTTCGTACCGCTCGACGGTCAACGGAGCGGTCTCCGGCAGCAGCTCCGTCAGCCGGGCCACGGTGAGCCAGCCACGCAACCAGGCCCAGGTCGCGTCGGTACGCGCCCAGACGCCCAGGTTCGCGTCGCCGCCCTTGTCACCCGACCGGGCACCCACCACCTCACCCAGCGCCGCCCGTCGGCTCGGACCCACCGCTGCCGGCTCGCCCAGCTCGGACGTCGGCCCGTCGGTTACCGTCCCGGTCACCGACGGCGGGTCGATCGGCAGCCGGGTGCCGTCGGGCAGCACGGCGACGTGAGCGACCTCGCCCTGCGCCACGACGTCGGCGGTGAACACGCCGTACGGGGTGGCGTCGCCGGGCAGGGTGGTCAGGGTGCAGCCCGGGTAGGAGGCCAGGGCCAGCTCGACCGCCGCCGCCGAGAACGCCCGCCCGGCCCGCGCCCGGTCACCGTCGCGCAGGTGTACGTGGAGCAGGGCGCTGGCCGTCTCGGTGTCGGCGGCGTCGGGGTGATCGGTGCGAGCCAGCGTGAACTCCAACCCGTCCGGGCCGACCGCCTCCGTCAACTGCTCCCGTACCAGGGCCGCCTTGGCCGGGATGTCCAGCCCGCAGAGCACGAACGTCATGGAGTTGCGGAAACCACCGAGGTTGTTGACGCCCACCTTCAGCGTCTCCGGCGGCGGCGTGCCCCGGGCACCGCTGACGAGAACCCGGTCCGGGCCGTCCTGGCTCAGTCGGACCGAGTCGAGCCGGGTCACCACGTCCGGGCCCAGGTACGCCGGCCCACCCACCTCGTACAACAACTGGGCGGTGACCGTCTCGACGGTGACCGCGCCGCCGGTGCCGGGATGCTTCGTGATCACCGCCGAGCCGTCCCTACGCAGCTCGGCCACCGGAAATCCCGGCCGGCGCCCACCGTCGGGCAGTTCCGTGAAGAAGCTGAAGTTGCCGCCGGTGACCTGCGCCCCGCATTCGATGAGGTGCCCGGCGACGGTGGCCCCGGCCAGCGCGTCGAGGTCGCCACGCCCCCAGCCGAAGCGGGCGATGGCCGGCCCCACGACCAGCGAGGCGTCGGTGACCCGGCCGGTCACCACCACGTCGGCCCCGGCGTCGAGGCAGGCGGCGATACCGAACGCCCCGAGGTACGCGTTCGCGGTCAGCGCGTCCGGTCGGGCCAGGGCGTCGCCCTCGACGTACCCGATCCGGACGGGGAGCCCGAGCCGGTCGGCGAGAGCGCGGATCGCGGCGGCCAAGCCGGCCGGGTTGAGCCCGCCCGCGTTGGTGACCAGCGTGACCCGGCGGTCGAGCGCGGTGCCGAGGCAGCCCTCCAACTGCCGGAGGAACGTCTTCGCGTAACCCAGGTCGGGGTCGCGCATCCGGTCGCGACCGAGGATGAGCATGGTCAACTCGGCCAGGTAGTCGCCGGTCAACACGTCCAGCTCGCCGCCGTCGAGCATCTCGCGCCAGGCGGAGAACCGGTCACCGTAGAAGCCGGAGGCGTTGCCGATCCGCAGCACGTCGCTCATCGGTAGCCCCCTGGGGTCGCGGCTGCTCGGTGCCACCGTGCGCTCATGGCTTGGCTCCCGAGGCCGCCGTTCGTGGCGGGCGGCCGGTGCCGGGCGGGCCGGCGAATGCCTGGGCCACGTCCAACCACCCGTCGGCGACCGGCCCGGTAGCGACCAGCGCGGTGTCGGCGCGGTGCCGGCGTCGGGTCACCAGCAGGCAGAAGTCGAGCGCCGGACCGGTCACCCGGTCCGCCGCGTCCGCCGGACCGAAGGCCCAGGTATCGCCGCCGGGCGCCGCCAGTTCCACCCGGACCGGTGCCGTGGGCACCGCGCGGCCGTGGGCGGCGAAGCTGTGCCCGACGGTACGGAAGCCGAGGTACGCGACGTGCCGTAGCCGGTCGGTGGCGGGCCGGGTGACGCCGAGCGCCTCGGCCACGTCCTCGCCGTGCGCCCACGTCTCCATGATCCGGGCCGTCACCATCGAGGCCGGCGACATGCGGGTTCCGTACCAGGGCAGCTTCTCCCCGGCGGGGGCGGCGGCGAGGGCCGCCGCGAGCGCCGAACGGCCCTCCCGCCAGCGGGCCAGCAGCACCTCGGGCGGGGCGAGGAAGGCGATCGCGCCGTCGTCGACCAGCCGGGCCGGATCCGGTGCGGCGGTGACCGAGGCGTAGAACGCGTCGGCGTCGGTCGCGGCGAGTCGGGCCACGTGATCCGTCCAGGCCAGGTGGGCGATCTGGTGGGCGATGGTCCAGCCTGCCGCGGGGGTGGGCCGCTCCCACTCCTGCTGCGGCAGCGCCGCGACGAGCGCGTCGAGCTGCTCGGACTCGGTGGCCAGATCCGTGAGCAGGGCGGTCAGGTCGACCATGGGTGCCTCCGGGCGGGTTGGGCCGGTCAGGGTGCCATCTCCGCGCTGGTGAGCAGCGCCGTCAACTGGGCCTTCCAGGCGTGCAGCAGCGCGGCCCGGCGGGTCGAGTCGTCGCTGAGCAGGTTGGCTACGCCGAGCCCACGCAGCAGGTCCAGGGTGGCCTGCACCGCCTCGCGGACGCCGGGACGCCGCTCGTCCACCCCGAGCAGCTCGACCGTCAGTCGGTGCATCTCCCGGCCGATCCGGGCTTCGAGGGGCAGCAGCGCGGCCCGCAGCTCGGCGTCGGTGCGGGCGGCCACCCAGAGTTCGAGGGCGGCGACGAAGAGGGGGCCGGTGAAAGCGGCGGCGAGCAGGTCCACCACCCGGTCCAGCCGGTCGGCGCCGGCCGGCAGGGCGTCGGCTTCGGCCCGCAACTCGGCCGCCCGCCGTTCGGTGAGGTGCCCGACGGCGGCGGTGACCAGGGCGGTGCGGGTCGGGTAGTGGTGCAGCTGGGCACCCCGGGAGACGCCGGCCCGCGACGCCACGACCGTGGTGGTGGTGCCGGACCAGCCGTGCTCGACCAGGCAGTCGACGGTCGCCTCCAGCAGCCGGGCCCGGGTGGCGCGGCTGCGCTCCTGCTGAGGGACGCGCGTCGATGCAGCGGACATGCGAGAAAGCCTGCCCCCCGAAAAACAAACAGTCAAGCTTGACTTTTTTGAGGGACCACTCCCACGCCGTGCGAGGCCGTCAATGGTGCAACTTCAGGGTGTTGCTGCATCCAGGCGCGCGGCAGGCAGCACCAACCCTGAAGTTGCACACCCAGCTACGTGGGCTTCGGGGGATCAGACGCGGGCGCGGCGGGCCAGGCGCTCCGGGTCGAGGATGATGATGCTCTTGCCGTCCAGCCGGAGCCAGCCGCGCGAGGCGAAATCCGCCAGAGCCTTGTTGACCGTCTCCCGGGAGGCGCCGACGAGCTGGGCGATCTCCTCCTGGGTCAGGTCGTGCGTCACCCGCAGCACGCCGCCGTCGCGGGTGCCGAAGCGCCCCGCCATCTGGAGCAGGTTCTTGGCCACTCGGCCGGGCACGTCGGTGAAGATCAGATCCGCGAGAGCGTCGTTGGTCCGGCGCAGTCGGCGAGCCAGCACCCGCAGCAACTGCTCGGCGATCTCCGGCCGGTTGTTCAGCCACGGCCGCAGCGCCTGCTTACGCAGTCGGGCCAGTCGGCTGTCGGTGACCGCGGTCGCGGTCGCCGTACGCGGGCCCGGGTCGAAGAGCGACAGCTCACCGACCATGTCCGACGGACCCATCACGGCGATCAGGTTCTGCCGGCCGTCCGCTGCCCGGCGGCCAACCTTGATCTTGCCGGACAGCAGGATGTAGAGACTGTCGCCGGGCTCGCCCTCGTTGAAGACGACCTCGCCCTTGCGGACCTCGATCGTCTCCATCTCCTTGGCGAGCGCCTCGGCCGCCTCCGGGTCGACACCCTGGAAGATCCCGCTGCGGGCCAGTACCTCGTCCATCGCGCACCTCCGGTTGCGCGTGCCGTCTGCTCGGCCTGGGTCCGCCGTCCGCTGATCCCTCGCGCGCCGACCAGTCTAGGCGCACGTGAGCAGGAATCAGAGGTGCACCCCTGGAATCTTGATCGTTGGGCGTAACGTGCCCGTCGTGATCGCCCTTTAGAATCCCGCGCCTGGTCAGGCCGGGGTCGGCGGGGTGGACACCCGGACGTAGGGTCACCGGGTGCTGCCCGAGCCCCTACTGACCACCCGGCGCGAGGACGAACGTGACATTCCGGTGCTCATCTGGCGTGCCGAGGGGGCGCTGCGAGCGGTCAGCTCCGCCCCGCTCGGCGGTGGGATCGGCGTACGCCGGTGGGTGCTGAACGCGACGGTGCCCATGTCGTACGACCGGAACGACCCCGCCGACCACCTGGCCGGGCTGGCCCGCGAGTTCGACCTGGACGGGCCCGGCGTGGGCCTGATGACCGGAGTCGACGTGGCCGAGGTGGTGCGGCGGACCGACACCGGCGTGCTGGTCTGGGCCACCGTCGGTCTGGGCACTCCGGTGCCGGCGGCGGCACCGACGGCAGCGGCACCGACGGTGGCGGCATCGGCGCAACCGGTCGGCACGGTGAACATCGTGGCGTACGTTCCGGCGCGGCTCGGTGACGCGGCACTTGTCAACGCGGTCGCCACGGCCACCGAGGCGAAGGCACAGGCGATCGCGGAGTTGGGGCTGCCCGGCACCGGTACGCCGACGGACGCGGTCGCCGTGCTCTGCCCGTCGGACGGGCCGATCAACGCCTACGGCGGACCCCGCTCCACCTGGGGTGCGCCACTGGCCCGGGCGGTGCACGCCGCCGTGCTGTCGGTGGGCCGCGACACCGTCGTGCCATGGTCGGATCGGCTCCAGGGCTGAATCTCCTCACCCGATCGGCGGTCGATTCCGCGATATCCGCCCGGTAGGGTCGCGCACGATGTACGCTGCCGCACCCTTCGTGCCCCGACCCCGCCGCCGCACCCTGGCCGCAGTGGTGGCGCTGCTCGCCGCCCTCCTCCTCGCCAGCTGCGCCAGCACCGACGAGGGGCCGCTCTGGCAACCCGGCACGGGCGGTGGCGAGGGCGCACCTGTCGAATCGGCCGCCCCCGAGGTCAAGAAGATCTCGCTCTCCGCCACCGGCGACATCGTGATGGCCATGGCACCCGACCGGCTCCCCCCGAACAACGGCAAGGGTTTCTTCAACTCGGTGAAGAAGGCGCTCGCCGCCGACCTGGTGATGGGAAACCTGGAAGAGCCGTTGACGGTGGACACCGGGGCCGGCAAGTGCGGTGCCAACTCCACCCGCTGCTTCCAGTTCCGGGCGCCGCCGGAGTACGCCGCCCATCTCGCCGACGCCGGTTTCGACCTGCTCAACCAGGCCAACAACCACGGGTACGACTTCGGGCCGAAGGGTTACGAGAACACCCAGAAGGCCCTGGAGGAACACGGGCTGGAGCACACCGGCGCACCTGACCAGATCACTGTCGTCGAGGTGAAGGGCGTCAAGGTCGCCGTCGCCGGTTTCTCGTCGTACCAGTGGTCGAACAGCCTCACCGACATCCCGGCCGCGAAAAAGGTGATCAAGAAGGCCGCCGGCCAGGCCGACATCGTCGTGGTACAGGTGCACATGGGGGCCGAAGGGTCGGAAATGACGCGGGTGCGGCCCGGCACCGAGATGTTCCTCGGCGAGAACCGGGGCGACCCGATCAAGTTCTCCCGCGCCATGATCGACGCCGGTGCCGACCTGATCGTCGGGCACGGCCCGCACGTGCTGCGCGGGATGGAGTTCTACAAGGGCAGGCTGATCGCGTACAGCCTGGGCAACTTCGCCGGTGGCGGCAACTCGCTCAGCAACAACGGTCGGCTCGGCTGGGGTGGCGTGCTGAAGGTGTCACTCGAAGCGGACGGCACCTGGGCCGGCGGCTCGTTCACCTCCACCTACATGGACGGGGCACGCAAGCCGACGATCGACCCCGACGACCGTGGTCTCGGGCTGCTGCGGGACCTCACCGAGCTCGACTTCGCCGAGACCGGAGCCCGGTTCACCGACTCCGGGAAGATCAGCCCGCCCGACGCGGACTGATCGGCGACGGCACTGGCGTCCGAGCCGGTCGGACCGGCGACGTAGGCTGGCCGTCGTGACCAGAAGCGCCACCGAGACCGACCTGGGACGCACCCGTCGCGCGCGGCGGATCGGCCGGGTGCTGACCGAGACGCACCCCGACGCGCACTGCGAGCTCGACCACGGCAGCCCGCTGGAACTGGCGGTCGCCACCATCCTGTCGGCCCAGTGCACGGACAAGAAGGTCAACGAGGTCACTCCGAAACTGTTCGCCCGCTACCCGACCGCCGCCGACTACGCCGGGGCCGATCGTGGCGAGGTGGAAGAGATGATCAAACCGACCGGCTTCTACCGCAACAAGACCAACTCGCTGATCCAACTGGGCCAAGCCCTGGTCGAGCGGTACGCCGGTCGGGTGCCCAACCGGCTGGCCGACCTGGTCACCCTGCCCGGGATCGGTCGTAAGACCGCCAACGTCATCCTCGGCAACGCCTTCGACGTGCCCGGCATCACGGTCGACACCCACTTCCAACGGCTGGTGCGGCGCTGGGGGCTGACCACCGAGACCGATCCCGTCAAGATCGAGCACGAGATCGGGGCGATGTTCCCGAAGCGGGACTGGACCATGCTGTCGCACCGGATCATCTTCCACGGCCGCCGGGTCTGCCACGCCCGCAAGCCCGCCTGCGGTGCGTGCACCCTGGCGAAGCTCTGCCCCTCGTACGGCACCGGACCGACCGAACCAGCCGCCGCCGCGAAGCTGCTCAAGGGCCCCCGCGTCCGTGCCCTCGCGGCCGCCGCCGGTGTCGATCCCGAGCTGGTGCCGGCGCAGGCCGTCCAGGCGGAGGCACCGTGAACCGCCGACTCGCGCTGCTGACCCTGCCGCTGCTGCTGTTGCTCGCCACCGCCTGCACCGCCGACTCCGAGACACCGGCACCGGCCCGGCAGGCCACGGCCGCCGCCCGCCCGTCCCCCTTCGAGGGCTGCGCCGACCTCACCGACGGTCCGGTCGGCCCCGGCAACGGGGAGGCGACGGGCGATCCGCTGCCCGAGTTGACCCTCACCTGCTTCACCGGCGGGGCCCCGGTCGCCCTGCGGGACATCCGCGGACCGGCAGTGGTCAACATCTGGGCCTCCTGGTGCCCGCCCTGCCGCAAGGAACTCCCCGCCTTCCAGCGGCTGCACGAACGTACCGAGGGCCAGCTGCGGGTCATCGGGGTGAACAGCCGGGACAGCCGCGACGGCGCCCAGTCGATCGGCGAGGACTTCGGCGTGCGGTTCCCGATGCTTGTCGACCAGGGCGAGGCGGTGCAGCGGGCACTGCGTCGCAACGCCGTCCCGCTCACCGTCTTCCTCGACGACCAGAGCCGGGTACGGCACATCGACAGCTCCGGCGCGCTGGACGACGCCCGCCTCGCCGAGCTTGTCCGACAGCACCTCGGCCTCACGGTGCCGGCGTGAGCGTGTCCGAACCAGCGGATCGCCAGCCGCCCGGCTGGCTGGGGCCGCTGCTGGGTCGGCTCGACACCGCACGCACGGAGGACTTCACCCAGCTCCGTACGCCGGAGCAGGGTGGCCGGGAGAGCGCCGTGCTGGTGCTGCTCGGCGAGGACGCGGTCACCGGCCCGGACGTGCTGGTCCTTCAGCGGGCCGCGACCCTGCGCAACCACGCCGGTCAACCGGCGTTCCCCGGCGGCGCGGCCGACCCGGAGGACGCCGACGCCGCCGCCACGGCGCTGCGGGAGGCGAACGAGGAGGTCGGGCTCGACCCGACAAGCGTCACGGTGCTGGCCCAGCTGCCGAGGTTGTGGATCCCGGTCAGCGACTTCGTGGTGACCCCGGTGCTCGCCTGGTGGCACGCGCCGCATCCGGTGGACTCCCGGGAACCGGCCGAGGTGGCGCACGTGGCCCGCCTGCCGATCGCCGAGCTGGTCGACCCGGACAACCGGGTCCGGGTACGCCATTCGAGTGGCTGGGTCGGCCCCGCCTTCTCCGTACGCGGGATGCTGGTCTGGGGGTTCACGGCCGGGGTGCTGGCCGCGCTGCTGGACATGGGTGGCTGGAGCCGCCCGTGGCCGCGCAGCCGAGTGATCGATCTTCCGCCGATCGGCGCCTCACCCGCCCCGTCGGCCGGCACCGACGAGGTCGACGAGAGCGCCCTGCGCTGATCTGACCGTCACCTTCCGCAAGCGATCGTCTTCGCGCGAGCCCCGGCCCCGTACGCTTGAGCCGTGTCGGCCGTGGATCTCGTCCTGCTGTTGCTCATGCTCGTGTTCGCGATCAGCGGATACCGACAGGGGTTCGTCATCGGCGTGCTCTCGTTCTCCGGGTTCTTCCTGGGTGCCCTGATCGGCCTTCAGATTGGCCCGATGTTTGCCCAGCAGTTCGTGGACAGCGGCACCCGGGTGCTGATCTCACTGGTCGCCATCTTCGGTCTCGCCGTGGTGGGTCAGGCACTGGCCGGCTGGCTCGGATCGCACCTGCGCCGCACCATCGCCAGTGATGTGGGACGACGGGCCGACGACATCGGCGGCGCATTCGTCTCGCTCTTCGCGGTGCTGCTTGTCGCCTGGCTGGTCGCCGTGCCGCTCGGCTCCTCCTCGCTGCCCTGGCTCGCCGCCTCGGTGAAGAGCAGCGCGCTGCTCAACGTGGTGGACCGGGTGCTGCCCGACCAGGCTCAGCAGCTCTCCACCGCGCTGCGCGACACCGTCGACACCAACGGCTTCCCGGACGTCTTCGACGGGCTGCGGCGTACCCAGGCTCGGCAGGTCGAGCCGCCGGACCCGGCGCTCGCCGGCTCCGAGGTGGTGAGCAGCGGTCAGCGCTCGGTGGTGAAGGTGCTCGGGTCGGCCCCGAGCTGCTCGCGCCGGATCGAGGGGTCCGGCTTCGTGTACGCCGACGACCGGGTGATGACAAACGCGCACGTGGTCGCCGGCACCCGTTCGGTCGCGGTGGAACTGGGCGGGGACCGGTACGAGGGCGAGGTGGTCGTCTACGACCCGGACCGGGACCTGGCCGTGCTCTACGTGCCTGGGCTGCCCGGCCCGTCGATGCGCTTCGCCGCCGGCAACGCCTCCACCGGCGCGGACGCCATCGTGCTCGGTTTCCCGCTGGACGGGCCGTACAACGCCCAGTCGGCGCGGATCCGCGACGTCGACCGGATCACCGGGCCGGACATCTACTCGTCGGGGAACGTCAACCGGGAGATCTACACGATCCGGGCCCTGGTCCGCAGCGGCAACTCGGGCGGTCCACTGGTCTCCTCGAACGGCCTGGTGCTCGGGGTGATCTTCGCGGCGGCGGCCGACGACCCGAACACCGGGTTCGCGGTCACCGCCGCCGAGGCCCGACCGGTGGCGCTGGCCGGCGCCGAACGCACCCGGGGCACCGACACCGGCGACTGCACCTGACGACGGGTCAGCCCGACCGGCGCCGCGACCAGACCGCGAACGCGGTGACGGTGGCGACGACCACCGCCGCGCCGAGCAGCCACCCGGCCAGCACGTCGCTGCTCCAGTGCACGCCGAGCGCCACCCGGCTGAACCCGGTCACCAGGACGATCGTCAGCGCACCGAGCCAGACGGCCGCGCGGGTCACGGAGCCGGGCCTGGTCCGGGGCAGGAACACCACAAGCAGCACCCCGGCGGCGAGCATCGCGTTCAGCGCGTGGCCCGACGGGAAGGCCAGACCGGGCGCCTGCGCCACCGGGTCGGGCAGATCCGGTCGCTGCCGGCCGACGAGCAGTTTGAGCAGCGGCCCGAGCAGACCACCGAGCACCATGGTGCTCGCGACCCAGCCGGCGAGTCGCCGCGCACCGTCGCGGGCCAGCCAGATCACCAGGACCAGCGCCACGGCCCGCAGGGGCATCGGCGCGAAGGCGTCGGTCCAGAAGCTCATCGCCCGGACCCAGACCGGGTGGTCCAGGGCGTACCCGTGCAGCTGAGTGGTGATCGCCAGGTCGAGTCGACGCAGCGGCGGCCAGTCACCCAGCACCAGCGTGGCGAGCAGCGCGAACGGCACGACCAGCAGCACGCCGGAGACGGTGTGGGTCGGCCACACACCTGACCGGTCGTCCCGTTGTCCCACACCGTCCGGACCGGAGGGCGGCGCCGAGTCGACTCGTTCGAAGGTGTCCACGGCGATGGTTTTACCCCGCTGAACGGGACCTTCCCGGGCGGATGCGCAGAATCTGTGGAATGTTGCGTCGACCGGGACCGGTCAGTGGTGCGACTGCCGGAACCGGCGCAGCATCAGCACCGCACCGGTGAGCAGCGCGACGAAGATGGCCGAGCCGATCCAGAGCCGCTCCGAGCCGGCGTCGTCCTGCGAACCGGCGGCCCGCGCCCGCCACTGGGTCTCCTGCCCGGACCCGGTCAGCCCGAGCTGCTCGGCGTCGGGATCGCCCGTCGTCGCGGCACCGGGCGCAGGACCGAAGCCGGTCACCCCGGGCGGGTCGTTGTCGTCCAACGGGTTCCTGTCCGTCGGCGGCACCTGTGCGGTAAGCGCCGCGACCGGGTCGACCAGCCCGTACCCGAACCGCTCGTCACGCCCGGTGGGTCCGATGTCCCTGGCGGTGGCCAGCAGCCGGTTCACCACGTCAGCGGCGGACATCTGCGGGTAACGCGACCGCACCAGGGCGGCGGTGGCGGCGACCAGCGGTGCCGCGAAGCTGGTGCCCTGCACCCGCCAGTAACCACCCGGCGGACGTGCGCCCACCAGTCCGCTGGCGGGGGCGGTCAGCACCGTGGTGCGACCGGTGATCGCCCCGCTCCACAGGTTGTCGCTGTTGCGCTCCAGGCCGGAGACCGCGATGACGCCAGGTTCGCGGGCCGGATACCACACCTTCGCCTCGGGCGAGGTGGCGAGATTACCGGTGCAGGCGATCACCACCACGTCCCGGGCGAAGGCGTAGTCGATAGCCGCGGCCAGCGCCGCGCTGTCGCCGTTGCCGCCGAGCGACAGGTTGATCACCTTCGCGCCGTTGTCGACCGCCCACCGCACCCCCTTGGCCACGATCAGCGCGTCGTCGTAGCGGTTCTCCGCATCCAGGACCCGCACGGGCAGGATCCGGGCGTCCGGCGCGAGCCCCACCACCCCCCGGCGGTCGTCGTTGCGACCCGCGATCAGGCCGGCCACCGTGGTGCCGTGCCCGACCGGATCCGCTTGGGTCGCCCCGTTCGGCGCGACCAGGTCGAGCCCGGGCAGCACCTGACCGGTCAGGTCCGGATGGGAACCGTCCACCCCGGAATCGATCACGGCCACGACCACACCGCGCCCGGTCGAGGTGCGCCACGCCGCCCGCGCGTTCAACTTGTCGAGCTGCCACTGCTCGTCACGGACCTGGTCGGCGCGTCGCGCGGCATCGGGGTTGTGGGCAGCCGGCGTGCCGAGCGCGGGAGCCTGGACCGGCACGGCGGCGGCCGGCATGACGGCGACGGCAGCCGACAGCGCGGTGGCGGCCGCTGCGAGCAGCACGCGGTTGGCGAACCGGCCGGCCCTCGCCGGGCCGGTGTGCCGCAGCCTGGTCACATCCTCAGCCATTCGTCGCGGGACACATGACGATCGGAGATTACCGGTTTCGACCCGCCTACAGGGACGTTCCGTGGAGTCGACGTCACTGTGGCGGCAGGTGAGCCAGTTGGACCAGGCGTACGCCCTCGCGTCGGGTGAACAGCCGACCGCGCCCGGGTGGCAGCGGACCAGGACGGACCGGACCGACCAGGACACCCTCCTCCGGGCTGCCCGACATCACCAGGCCCGCGGTGGACAGTTCCCGTAGCCGCTGCACCAACGGCTCGTACTGGGCGCGGGCGGCACCGCCGGAGCGGCGCGCCAGCACCAGGTGCAGCCCGACGTCGCGGGCGTGCGGCAGGTGCTCCTCCAGCGCCCGCAGCGGGTTCGCGGGCCCGCTGGACACCAGGTCGTAGTCGTCGACCAGCACGAACAGCTCCGGCCCGGACCACCACGACCGTTCCCGCAGCTGCGTCGGGCTGACCTGCGGGCCGGGTGCGCGGCCCGCCAGGTAACCGGCGGCCGACTCGACCAGGTCGGCGGTGTGTGCCGCCGCGGTGCCGTAGCCGATCAGGTGTTCCGTGGAGATGACGCCGAGCAGGCTGCGCCGATAGTCCACCAGGATCACCCGTGCCTGTTCCGGCGTGAACCGGGCGACGATCGAGGTGGCCAGGGCGCGCAGGAACGACGACTTGCCGCTCTCGGCGTCCCCGTAGACCACGAGGTGTGGCTCGGTGGCGAAGTCGAGGACCACCGGACGTAGGTCCGCCTCGGCGACGCCTACCGGAATCCGCAGCCCTGTCGTGGCGTCGAGGTCGAGGTCGGCGTACGGCAGCACGGCCGGAAGCAGCCGGACCGGGGGTGCGACCGGGCCGGACCACGCGTCGTTGACCCGCTTCACCAGCCCGGCGGTGTCCGCTCCGGTCGGCTGCGGCAGCGCGGTGAGGAAATGCAGGCTCTCCGAGGTGATGCCACGCCCCGGGGTCTGCTCCGGCACGTGCGCCGCCGACCGTCGAGCGACAAGCGAGTCGGACGGATCACCGAGGCGTAGTTCCAGCCGGGAGCCGAAAAGGTCCCGGATGGCCGGTCGGAAATCCAGCCAACGCACCGCGGTGGCGACCACGTGCACGCCGTAGGAGAGTCCCCGGGTCGCCAGGTCGGTGATGAGCGGTTCCAGATCTTCGTACTCGGTCCGCAGGGTCGTCCACCCGTCCACGACGAGGAACACGTCGCCGTACGCGTCGGTATCGCCCGGGTCGGTGCCGGTGTCGCCGCTGGCGCGCCGCTGTCGCCAGGCGGCCACCGACTCCACGCCCAGTTCGGCGAAGCGGCGCTCCCGATCGGCTAGCAGGGTGGACATCTCGCCGACGGTGCGGCGCACGCCGGTGGGATCGGCCCGGCCGGTGACCCCACCGACATGCGGCAGGTCACGCACCGAGGCCAGCCCACCGCCACCGAAGTCGAGGCAGTAGACCTGCGCCTCGGTCGGCGTGTGGGTGAGGGCCAGGGCACAGATCAGCGTACGCAGCGCGGTGGACTTGCCGCTCTGCGTACCGCCGACCACCGCGACATGGCCGGCGGCCCCGTCCAACGCCAACCACAGCAGGTCGCGGCGCTGCTCGAAGGGCCGGTCCACGACGGCCACCGGCACCTGGAGGGCGCCGTGCAGCTCGGGATTGCCGAAGGTCAGCCCCCGGACCGGGTCGACCGTGAGCGGACCTACCAACTCGTCCAGGGCCGGAGCGACATCCAGCGGCGGCAGCCACACCCGGTGGGCCGGCGCGCCCTGCCCGGCCAGCCGGTCGACGAGCAGGCGCAGCACGGTCTCCGTGGCGTCCGCCTCGTCTTCGACAGCCGGCGGGGCGGGCGGCTGCGGTACCGGTGTGACGTGGGTGGAGAAGGCGAGCAGCCGGGGACGTTCGGGTCCGGTCGCGTCGATCGCCAGGGCGCGCCGACGTACCGGGCCGGAGACGTACGCGGTCTTGAAACGCAGCAGCGGCTCGGTGCCGAAGCGCAGGAAACCGTGCCCCGGCGACGGGGGCAGCTCATGCGCGTCGGGCACCCCGAGCACGGTGCGGGACTCCAGCGAGGAGAAGGTCCGCAGGCCGATCCGGTACGACAGGTGGGTGTCCAGCCCGCGCAGTCGTCCCTCCTCCAACCGTTGGCTCGCCAGCAGCAGGTGCACCCCGAGGGAGCGGCCCAGCCGGCCGATCTGGACGAACAGGTCGATGAAGTCGGGCTTGGCCGACAGCAGTTCGGAGAACTCGTCACAGATCAGCAGCAGCGACGGCAGCGGGGGCAGCGGGTTGCCGGCCGCCCGGGCCCGCTCGTAGTCGCGCAGGCTGGCGAAGTTGCCGGCGCGGCGCAGCAGCTCCTGCCGGCGGACCAGTTCCCCGTTGATCGCATCGACCATCCGGTCGACAAGCGGTAACGCGTCGGCCAGATTGGTGATCACAGCGGCGGTGTGCGGCAACCGGTCGAAGGGCGCGAAGGTGGCCCCACCCTTGAAGTCGACGAGCACGAAGTTGAGCTGCTCGGCGGAGTGGGTGGCGGCCAGCCCGAGCACCAGCGTACGAAGCAGCTCGGACTTTCCGGAGCCGGTGGCTCCGATCAGCAGTCCGTGCGGACCCATGCCGCCCTGCGCCGACTCCTTCAGGTCCAACTCGACCGCGCCGCCGTCCACGCCGACGCCGACCGGCACCCGCAGCCGGTCCCGCGGGGACCTCGGAACCCACCCCTGCTCGACGGTGAAGCCCTCCGGCTCGCCGATGCCGAGCAGCTCGGGTAGACCCGGCTCGGCGCCGGGTGCGGCGTCGGCACCCGGGGTGGCAGCCAGCCGCAGTGGTGCCAGCCGCCGGGCCACCGCCTCGGCCTCGGCGACGTCGAGCGCGTCGGCGGTGCCGACCTCGGCCGGCCCGTCCGAGGAGCGGGAGTGCAGCCGGCCGTCTCGCAGCTCCAGCAGCAGGGAGAACCGGTCGAGCAGGCGCGGCGGCGGGGCGTCCAGGTCGATCAGGGTGACCGCGTCGATCCCGCCGTCTCCGACCAGTTCGGTGGCGCCGGTGCGGTCGCCGCCGTCGAACACGACCACCAGGTGCGGCCCGTCCGTGGCCGGTCCGACCGGGCTGAACCTCGACCGGCTGGCCAACACCCCGTCGAGCAGTCGTTCCAACTCCACCGCGGAACTGGCCACCAGCCGTACCGGACCGAGCGCGTCGGTGCGGGTGGGGTGCTGGGCGTGCGGCAACCACTTGACCCACTCCCAACTGCCGCGCCGTTCCGGCCCGGCACAGATGGCGACCAGCAGCTCGTCCGGGGCGTGGAAGACGGCGAGCTGGACGAGCATGGCCCGGGTCAGCGCCTGCGCGGCCGGCGACCCGGTGGGCCCGGCCGGAGCGGCCCGGACGAAGACCCGGGCGAAGCTGCGCAGCGAGAGAGCTACCGGCAGGTCGGGCACCACCGAGTACGCGTCCAGGAAGCGCCGCAGCGCGCCCGCCGTCATCGGCTCCAGTTCCTCCAGCGGGCGGGTGACCGGCGGCACCAGCGGTGTGGCCAGGGTCTGCGGCCCGACGGCGACCCGAATCACCGCGAAGTCCGGGTCCATGGGCCGTCGCTCCCAGACCCGGTGGCTGTGCACCGTCGACCAGAGCAGCGACGGATCGGGGTACCGGTAGCAGAGGCCGGCGCGTTGTCGCTCCGCGGTCTGCCGAACCTGTCGGCGCAGGGTGGCCAGGTGCCGTAGGTAATCCCGGCGGGCGGCCATCATCTCGGACTTCTTCGGGTTGCCGGAGGCGCTGCCCCAGGAGGTCGCCAGCATCGCCAGGGAGGAGAGGCCGAACATGCCGCCGACCACGTACGCGTACGCTCCGCCGCCCCGGCCGAACATCATCGCCATCGCGACCGTACCGCCGAGCATCGGCAGCAGCATCAGCAACTGGTGCCAGCGGGTGTCGGTGGCGGCCGGAATCTCCGGGGGCGCCTGCACCGGTAGGTCACCGACGGGTATCTCGGGCGCCGGGCGTCGCGCCGGCCGCCGGATGACGACAGTGGACACCTGACCTCCCGACTGCGCACGGTGACCCGAGCCTGGCTCATGGTAGGTAAAGTCCTGTCGTCCGCGCAGCAGCAGGCCGGCTCGGGATGGAGGTGAGTCGATGACCGTCGGGCTTGCCCGGCTCACCGTCAGCACGCCCCGACGGCGGGTCGACGTGGCGCTACCGGATCAGGTACCCCTCGCCGAGTTGCTGCCCGAGGTGCTGCGCCACGCTGGCGACGGGCTCGCCGACGAGGGGGAGCAGCACGGCGGTTGGCTGCTCCGGCGAGCCGACGGCACCGTGCTGACCGGCGGGCAGGCGCTGCTCGCTCAGGGGGTCCGCGACGGCGAGGTGCTGCACCTGGTACCGGCTCGCACCGAGTGGCCGGAGTTCGAGTACGACGACGTGGTGGAGGCCATCGCCGACGCCGCCCGCCGACGCGGCGGGGCCTGGTCACCCGGTGCCACCCGGGCGGTGGCTCTGGTCGGTGCCGGTGTTCCGCTCGTCGTCGGCCTGCTGGCCCTGGCCGCCGGTGGGCCCGGCGACCCCGCCGGCTGGCCGGCCGCGACCGTGGTGGCGGGTCTGCTGGTGCTGGCTGGCACCGTGCTGTCCCGTGCGCAGGGCGACGGGTCGGCCGGCGCTGTGCTGGGCGGACACGCGCTGCCCTACGCGGCACTGGCCGGCGCCCTCGCCGTCGGCTCGGGCGACCCGATCGGGCCGATCGGCGCGCTGCGCTGGGTGGGTGCACCGGAGTTGCTCGCCGGGTCGGTGACGCTGCTGCTGGCCTCGGTGCTGGGACTGTTCGGGGTGGCCACCCGGCTACGGATCTTCGTGGCCGGCACGGTGGTGGGTGCGGGCGCTGGAGCAGCCGCTCTCGGCGGCCTGCTGCTCGGCCCGGCCGGCTCGGCCGCCGTCCTGATCGGCGCGCTCACCTTCGCCGTCGGGGCTGTCCCGCTGCTGGCCATCCGGCTGGGCAAGGTGCCGTTGCCGCCGATCACCCTGCCCACCGATGGGTCGGATGACCCGGACCAGGCGCGTGACCTGCCCGACCGTGGCCGGGTGCACGCAGCAGTGGCCCGTACCGAGGAAATGCTCACCGGCCTGCTGATCGGTCAGGCAGTGCTGGCCGTCGGCGCGGCCGTGATCCTCGTGAGCACCGGTGGCACCGCCGGTCGGCTGCTGGTCGGGGTGACCGCGACGGTGCTGCTGCTACGGGCCCGGCTCTTCAGGACGGTCCGGCACCGGATCGCGCCGGTGCTCGCCGGCCTGGCCGGGTACGCGGTCCTCGGCGGGGCGCTGGCCGGGGCCGCCGACGCGGCGGTCCGGCTGATCCTGGTCACCGGCGGGCTGCTGGGCGCGCTGCTGGTGGTGGCGGGCGGCACGACGTACGCCCGCCGGCCGGTCTCCCCGTACCTCGGACGGGTCGCTGACCTGGCCGACACCCTGCTGGTGGTCTCGGTGGTGCCGGTCGCCTGCGCGGTGCTCGGCCTCTACGAGCGGGCCCGGGGGCTGCTCGGCTGAGCGATCCCCGGACCCGTCGGACACCTCAGTGGGTGGACTCGCCGCGCTCCTCGGCCTCCCTGGCGCGCCGGTACGAAGCCTGGATCTCGGCCTCGGCCTCGGTGCGCCCCACCCAGGTCGCGCCCTCGACCGACTTGCCCGGTTCAAGATCCTTGTACACCTCGAAGAAGTGCTGGATCTCCAACCGGTCGAACTCGCCGAGGTGGTGGATGTCGCGCAGGTGTTCCTGGCGCGGGTCCTCGTAGGGGACGCAGAGGACCTTGTCGTCGCCACCCTTCTCGTCCGTCATCCGGAACATGCCGATCGTGCGGCACCGGATCAGGCAGCCGGGGAAGGTCGGCTCGGGCACCAGCACCAGGGCGTCCAGCGGATCACCGTCCTCACCCAGGGTGCCCTCGATGAAGCCGTAGTCGGCCGGGTACTGCGTGGAGGTGAAGAGGGTGCGGTCCAGCCGGATCCGCCCGGTCACGTGGTCCACCTCGTACTTGTTGCGGTGACCCTTGGGGATCTCAACCGTGACGTCGAAATCCATCTGCACGCTCCCTCGTTGGCCCACGCTGGCTTGACGGAACCGGCGGCGGAGCCGGGCGGGCGATTGCCAACCCGCCGACTCCGGCCGCCGCATAGTCTTCGGACCGAAGTAGTGTCACCCAGGCCGGTTCCCGGTGGGGGAGGAGGGGGTCGTGGGGAGGGAAGATTCACACTACCGTCCCGGCGGTGCCGCCGAGGGCGGTGCGAACCAACCGCCGGTCAAGCCGGCCGCCGGACGGGTACCCGTGCCGGACGCGCAGGTCCTCCGGCCACAACCTCCGACGCCGCCCGTCACACCGACGTCCGTGAACCGGCCCGAGGCGCATCCGCCCTCGGGCGCGCAACCACCGGCGACACCGCCCCCGGGGACCGCGTCCGGACGGGCCGCCGCGCCTGGCGCTGCCGTCCCGACGAGCCCGGCCGCGCCGGCCGCCGCCCCGACGAGTCCGGCCAACGGTTCCGGTGCCGCCGTCCCCACGAGCCCCGCCGGGCCGCCGACCGGATCGGCAACCGTGCCGGTGCGCCCGGCGCCGGTAGCGCCGGCGGCCGGCACGCCGGGTGATCCGCCGGCCGCTGCGGTGCCGCCCCCGGTCGGGCCGGCGCCGCGGCGGCGGCTGCCGCTGGTGCTCGCTGCCGTGCTGGTGCTCATGCTTGTCGCGGTGGGTCTGGTCGTGGTCCGGCCCGGGCCGGTGGGCCGCTGGCTGGGCGACGCACCCGCGACACCGGCGGCAACCGGGACGGTGGAGTCCGCGCCGGTCCCGGTGCTGGTGGCTGCCGACAGCGGCGCGCCGGCGCCCAGCACGGACGGGCTCCGGACCACCCTCGAACCGCTTATCGACGACACCGCGCTGGGCGGCCGGGTCAACGTGGCGGTGGCCGACGCGCTGACCGGGGAGATGCTCTTCGATCGCGGTGGCGGGGAGGGGACCGTGCCGGCCTCGGTGACCAAGCTGGTCACCGCCGTGACGGTGTTGACCGCCCGGGGCCCCGGCCACCGGATCCCGACCCGGGCGGTGGCTGGTGCACAACCCGGCGAGGTGGTTCTGGTCGGTGGCGGGGATCCGACGCTGGCAGCCGGCCCGAAGGGCTTCTACCCGGGCGCGGCCAACCTAACCGACCTCGCCGATCAGGTCCGCAAGGCGCTGGGCGGGGTCGCACCCACCAGGGTCGTCGTCGACTCCTCGCGCTACTCCGGCCCCGTGTACGAACCCGGCTGGGACGACGACATTCCCACCGGCGGCTACGGCGGGGCGATCACCGCACTGATGCTCGACGGAGCACGCACGAATCCGAAGGCCGGCCCGGGCTGGGCCGAACGCGTTGCCGAACCGGACCTGGCCGCCGGCCGTGCCTTCGCCAAACTGCTCGGGGTGCCGGTCGGCACCGTACGCAAGGGCACCGCCCCGCCAGCGCCGACCGGGACGACCGCTTCGGAACCGGTCGGTGGCGGTGGACCCGGTGCCGAACTCGGCGCGGTGCACTCGCCGCCGCTGATCCGGCTGGTCGACATCATGATCAGCGATAGCGACAACATCGTCGCCGAGGCGCTGGCCCGCCAGGTCGCCCTGGCCCGCGACCGGCCGGCCTCCTTTGCCGGTGCCGCGTCGGCGATGGCCGAGGTGGTCTCCGAGCTGGGCCTGCCGGTGGCTGGGCTCGACCTGGCGGACGGCAGCGGACTGTCCCGGAACAACCTGATCAGCCCGGCCCTGCTGACCGAGCTGCTGGCGCTCGCGGCCAGCCCGGACCGGCCCGAGCTTGCCGGCATCTTCGGCGGTCTGCCGGTCGCGGGCTGGTCCGGCACGCTGCGCGATCGATACGGCGCGACACCCGGCACCGCCGCCGGTGCCGGTGTGGTCCGGGCCAAGACCGGCACCCTGACCCGGGTGCACGCCATCGCGGGAGTGGTCACCACCGCCGAGGGGCGCCTGCTCACCTTCGCGGTGCTCACCGACGACGTCCCGCCGGACGGGATGGAGCCGGCGCGCGCTGCGCTGGACAGGATCGCCGCCGCCCTGGCCGGCTGCGGCTGCCGCTGAGAACGACGGGCACCGGTCGAAGGGCTCCGTGAAGCGGGGGCGCAACTGTCCTCCGACGGGCCGTCGCCACCCTGCCGCCGGACCAGCCGGCCGGGCGGGTGTCGCGGCGCGGGTACGGTGGGTTGCATGGCGCAGTTCGTGGACTGGGATCTGGCTACCGCGACGGCGGGGGCCCTGGGCAAGTCGGGCCCCCGGGTGACGTACTCCGAGGCCACCGAGGTGGTTTCCGAGCTGCGCCGGTTGACCGAAGAGGCAGCCGGGCACGTCGCCGACTACACGGGGCTGACCTCGCAGGTGACCCATCCGCCGGTGCGGGTGGTCGATCGGCGGGACTGGGCGGCGACGAACATCGCCGGGCTCCGCGAGGTGATCACCCCGCTGGTCGGCCGACTCGCTCAGGACAAGCAGCCCGGTGCGCTCACCGAGGCGATCGGTTCCCGGGTGACCGGGGTACAGGCCGGCACCGTGCTGGCCTACCTTTCCGGCCGGGTCCTCGGGCAGTACGAGGTCTTCTCCGCCAACCCGGGGCAACTGCTGCTGGTCGCGCCGAACATCGTCGAGGTCGAGCGCAAGCTGGGCGCGGATCCACGCGACTTCCGGCTCTGGGTCTGCCTGCACGAGGTGACCCACCGGACGCAGTTCACCTCGGTGCCCTGGATGCGGGCCTACTTCCTCGGTGAGGTGCAGGCGTTCGTCGATGCCGCCCAGGGTGGCGAGCACCTGCTGGAGCGGCTGCGTCGGGGGGTGAGCACCCTCGCTGACGCCGTCCGCGACCCGCAGAGCCGGTCCAGCGTGCTGGACATCGTGCAGACGCCCGGTCAGCGGGCCGTGCTGGACCGACTGACCGCCCTGATGACCCTGCTGGAGGGGCACGCCGAGTTCGTGATGGACGGCGTCGGGCCGCAGGTGATCCCGAGTGTGGAGCGGATCCGGTCCGCCTTCAACCGACGGCGCGAGGCCGGCAACCCGGTGGAGAAGGCGATCCGGCGGCTGATCGGCATCGACGTCAAGATGCGGCAGTACGCCGAGGGCCGCAAGTTCGTGCACGCCGTGGTGGACCGGGTCGGCATGGCCGGCTTCAACCGGGTCTTCGAGTCGCCGCTCACCCTGCCCCGACTGTCCGAGCTGAGCGAACCGGACGCCTGGGTGGCGCGGGTGCACGGACCGGTCGGCCCGGTACCGACCGCCGGCTGAGCGCGTCGCCGCAGCGATGGCCCCACTCGCACCACCGGTGGCCGCGATCCGGATCGCGGTCCGTCGTGCCCTGGCCGACCTGCCGACGGACGGTCCGGTGCTGGTCGCCTGCTCGGGCGGCGCCGACTCGCTGGCTCTGGCCGCGGCCACCGCGTTCGTGGCACCCCGGGCGGGCCGCGCCGCCGGGCTGGTCACCGTGGATCACGGGTTGCAGGCCGGGTCGCGGCACCGGGCCGAGGCGGTGGCGCGCTGGGCGACTGAGGCCGGCCTGGCTCCGGTGGAGGTGGTCCGGGTCGAGGTTGCCGGCCGGCCCGGTGGCCCGGAGGCGGCGGCCCGGGACGCCCGCTACCAGGCGCTGGCCGAGGTCGCCGGTGGATACCGCGCCTCTGCACTGCTCACCGGCCACACCCGGGACGATCAGGCGGAGACGGTCCTGCTCGCGCTGGCCCGGGGTGCCGGCCCGCGCGGACTCGCCGGCATGCCGGCCCGCCGGGACCTGGCCGGCACCCCACTCGTACGGCCGCTGTTGGAGATCGGGCGGGCGGAGACCCGTGCCGCCTGCGTGGCTCTCGGGCTGGTGCCGTGGGACGATCCGCACAACAGCGACCCGGCCTACGCCCGCTCCCGGGTCCGGGCCGACGTGCTGCCCGTGCTGATCCGGGCGCTCGGACCGGGCGTGCTGGACAACCTCGCCCGTACCGCCGCGCTGGTGGCGGCCGACAACGCGGTCCTCGACGAGCTCGCTGTCGAGGCGCTGAGCCGGGCCCGGCATCCCGCCGGTGGCCTGGCCACCCGGATCCTGGCGGAGCTGGCGCCCGCCGTGCGCGGTCGGGTGCTGCGCACCTGGGCCCACGAGCTGGGCGCCCCGCCGGCCGCACTGTCGCACCGCCACGTCGCCGCGCTCGACGCGTTGGTCACGGCGTGGCGCGGCCAGCGAGCCAGTTACCTGCCGGGCGGGCTTCGGGTGCTCCGCCGCGACGATCGGCTGGTGTCGGAGTCGTCACCGGCTTCGCCGGCCGACCCGGCACCGGTGTCCGAGGCGGTGGGGTCAGCGCCCGACGATGCGGTGGTCGAAGGGTGACCCATCCCCGGCAACCGCTGTACGCGCCGCGTGGCGCCGTGGCCACCAGCCATCCGTTGGCCGTGGCCGCCGGCCTGGCGGTGCTGCGTCGTGGTGGCAACGCCGTGGACGCCGCGCTGGCCACCGCCAGCACGCTCACCGTCGTGCAACCTCCCTCGAACGACATCGGCGGTGACCTTTTCGCAATCGTCTGGGACGGCCGCCGGCTGCACGGCTTGAACGCCTCCGGCCGGTCGCCCGCCGGGCTGACCCGGGACCTGGTACTCGCGGCGACCGGCGGTCGAGGCGTCGAACCCGCCGACGCGTTGGGCGGCGCACAGGCGGTCGGCCCGGCGATGCCGGCCCGGGGCTGGTTGCCGGTGACCGTACCGGGCGTGCCGGCGGGCTGGCGCGACCTGCACGAGCGGTTCGGATCGCTGCCCTTCGCGGACCTCTTCGCCGACGCCATCGGTTACGCCGAGCAGGGACACCCCGTCTCCACGACGACAGCGGCGGCCTGGTCCCGCGCGGTCGCCGGGCACGCCGGCCTGACCGGTCCCGAGTACGCGGAGTTCGGGCGGGTGTTCGCAGCGGGTGGGCGGGCTCCCCGGGCGGGCGAGCGGTGGCGCAATCCGGACGCGGCCCGGACGCTTCGACTGATCGCCGACAGCCGGGCGGAGGAGTTCTACCGGGGGCGGATCGCGGCGGCCCTGATCGACCATGCCGCCCGTACCGGTGGGCTGATCACCGCGGCGGACCTGGAGACCCACGCCAGCGTCTGGGTCGACCCGGTGTCGGTGCGCTACCGGGACCACGAGGTCTGGGAACTGCCGCCGAACGGGCAGGGACTGGCCGCGCTGCTCGCCCTGGGCATCCTGAACGGATTCGACCCGGCCGACGAGTCGCGGTGGCTGCACCGGCAAATCGAGGCGGTCAAGCTCGGCTTCGCCGACGCGCATGCCCATGTCGCCGATCCCGACCTTGCTCCGGTCCCATCCGGGCTGCTCACGCCGGAACATCTGGCGCGGCGCCGCGCGACGGTCTCCGACGCGGCGGCCGACCCGGTGACCGACGCGCCAGAACGCGGTGGAACGGTGTACCTCTGCACGGCCGACGAGAGCGGCATGATGGTCAGCCTGATCCAGTCCACCTACCTGGCCTTCGGCTCGCACGTGGTGCTGCCCGGGTACGGGTTCGCGCTGCAGAATCGTGGTCTCGGTTTCCGGCTCGACGTAAACCATCCCAACGTGGTCGGCCCGGCGAAGCGGCCCTACCACACGATCATCCCCGGTTTCCTGGCCCGGCAGGGGTCGCCGGTGGGGCCGTTCGGGGTGATGGGTGGGCACATGCAGCCCCAGGGCCACGTACAGCTCGTCTCGGGGACCGTGGACGCGGGCCTCGACCCCCAGGCGGCGCTGGACGTCCCTCGCTGGTACTGGCACGCGGGTCGTTCGCTGCTGGTCGAGGAGCAGTTGATCGCCGGGCCCGGCGGTGCCGCGCGGCTGGCCGACCTGCGGGACCGGGGGCACCAGGTGACCGTCGCGCCCGATCCCACCGTCTTCGGCTACGGGCAGGCGATCTGGCGACGCGACGACGGGGGATACGTCGTCGGTTCCGAGCCCCGGGTAGACGGCGGTGCCGGCGGCTTCTGACAGCTGCGCGACCGGCCGGTGACCGGTCAACCGGTCGGAGCACGATCGCGGAACGTGGTGCGGTACGCCTGCGGCGTGGCGCCGACCCGGCGGGTGAAGTGGTGCCGCAGGGCGGCGGCGTCACCGAAGCCGGCCCGTTCGGCCACCCCCTCCACGGTGAGCGTGGTGTCCTCCAACAGCCGGCGGGCCAGCAGGACGCGTTGGTTGGTCAGCCAGTCGTGCGGGGTGGTGCCCGTCTCGGCACGGAACCGGCGGGCGAAGGTCCGTGGCGCCATCCCGGCCCGCGCGGCCAACTCGTCGACGCTGGTCTGCCGGTCCAGATGGCCCATCAGCCACTCCAGTACCGGTTCCAGGGTGGGCGCCTCGGGTGCCTTCGCGATCGGCGCCTCGATGTACTGGGCCTGTCCGCCGTCGCGATGTGGCGGTACCACCATCCGTCGGGCGAGCCGGGTGGCGGTGGCCGAGCCGTGCGCCTGGCGTACCAGGTGCAGGCAGGCGTCGATACCGGCGGCGGTGCCCGCGCTGGTGAGCAGTCGACCGTCCTGCACGTAGAGCGAGTTGCAGCGCACGCGGGCGCTCGGGTGACGGCGCTGCAACTCGTCGACGTGCCGCCAGTGGGTGGTGCACTCCCGGCCGTCGAGCAGTCCCGCCTCGCCCAGCAGGTACGCGCCGGCACACACGCTGAACAGGTACGCGCCCCGGTCGGCGGCGCGACGCAGCGCCTCGTGGACCTCGGCCGGTGCGGTGGTGGTCGGGTCGTGGGCGGGGACGGCCACCAGGTCCGCCTGCTCCAGCGGATCCAGGTCGGCGTTCGGTACCAGGTGGAAGCCGGCGGACGTGCGTACCGGGGCCTGCCCGGGTCCACACACGTCGAAGCGGTAGCCGGGCAGTCCGTCGGCGGTGCGGTCGGTGCCGAACACCTCGGCGAGCACGCCGAGTTCGAACGGGGCGACGCCGTCCAGGACGAGTACGGCCACGGAACGAAGCATGTGACGAGGGTAACCGTAGGAGTGGCAGGAAATCGAGTAGGAGTGGCATTCCTGCCACTGTTCGGGGATTGGCGGGGTACGCAGACTGGTAGATGTCCGGTGCGCACCGGCGGCGACACGACAACCGCAGACGCCAGAAAGCGAGCGCCGCCATGGGTTTCCTGTTCTTCCTGTTGTTCTTCCTGACCCTCGCCCTGCTGTCCGCCCTGGGGCTGACCGCCGACAGCCGTGACTCCGCGGACTGGAAGCCCTCCGACGGGGGCCGCAGGTGGCAGTCACGCCACTGCTGAGGCGAATGTTCCCTTCATCCGAAAAATCACTGGGCGGGGCTGCCTCGAAACGGGCGGCCCCGCCGACGGTGAACCCGGGGCGTACGGCAGGCTATGGTCATGGCTGACGGCTCCTGGTACGACGCCGACATCGACCACGTGATCATTTCCGAGGCGCAGATCCGCGAGAAGACCGCGGAGCTGGCCAAGCAGGTCTCCGCGGACTACTCCCACGTCACCGACGGGCTGTTGCTCGTCTGCGTACTCAAGGGCGCGGTCATGTTCATGGCCGACTTCGCCCGGGCGCTGGGCCGGCACGGACCCCCGGCCGAGCTGGACTTCATGGCCATCTCCTCGTACGGGCAGGGCACCACCTCCTCCGGCGTGGTGCGCATCCTCAAGGACCTCGACCGGGACATCGCCGGTCGGCACGTCGTCGTCGTGGAGGACATCGTCGACTCCGGGCTGACCCTGTCCTGGCTGCTGCGCTACCTGGAGTCCCGGTCGGCGGCGAGCGTCGAGGTGGTCGCGCTGTTCCGCAAGCCGGACGCGGTGAAGGTGACGGTTCCGGTCCGGTACGTGGGCTTCGACATTCCGACCGAGTTCGTCGTCGGGTACGGCCTCGACTTCGGTGAGCGCTACCGGGAGCTGCCGTACGTGGGAGTGCTCAAGCCGGAGGTCTACGCCCGCTCCTGACCGTGCGGCGGCGTCGCGTCGCGGTGCCGCCGGACCGTCAGCCCTCGTCGCGGAACCGTCGACGCCCCCGGCCGCCACGCCGCCGGGCCCGACTGTCGCCGCGGGCGCGTCCGCCCGACATTCAGCCGACTTTCAGCTGATCGGACTACCTTTGACCACGGTGACCCGGGGATCCGACTCCGGGCCACGCCGGCTGACATCCGGTTCGCCGTGCGCGTAAGTGCTGGGCTCGCCAGCTCATATCGGTCTCGCACGGTGTACCGTCGAATGACCGTGGCGCGGCAATCGCGTCCCGGGGTCGAGGCCGGCCCGCACGGCGGCTCCGGCAGCCGCCCAGGCGGCGACACCCACAGTCGGTCAGGACGTCGATCAGGAGGATGCGGGCGTCTCGGCGCTCGACAACAGCATGGAACGTACGCGTTTCTTCCGCCGACCGGTGTTCTGGGTCATCCTGGTCATCCTCGGCGCCGTCGTGCTCAGTCAGTTGTTCACCGGTGGACCCAGTTACCACCGGGTGGACACGTCCGTCGCGCTCGACCAGCTCAACAAGGGCGGCATCGAGAAGGTCGTCTTCCAGGACAAGGAACAGACGATCCAGCTCGAGCTGGCCGAGGAGACCGAGTTCGGCGATACCACCACCAAGCTGATCGAGGCCCAATTCCCCTACGAGGTCGGCGACGAGGTCTGGAACCAGGTCCTCGACGCCAAGGCCAACAACCGGGTCACCGGGCCGGCCGACACCGAGGTGTCGTCCGACAGCATCTGGGTCAGCCTGCTGGTCAACCTGCTTCCCATCGTGCTGCTCGTGCTCCTGCTGCTGTTCTTCATGTCGCAGATGCAGGGCGGCGGCTCCCGAGTGCTCAACTTCGGCAAGTCCAAGGCGAAGATGATCACCAAGGACACGCCGAAGACGACGTTCGCCGACGTGGCGGGCTCCGAGGAGGCCGTCGAGGAACTGCACGAGATCAAGGACTTCCTGCAGAACCCGGCGAAGTACCAGGCGCTCGGTGCGAAGATCCCGAAGGGCGTGCTGCTCTTCGGCCCGCCCGGCACCGGTAAGACGCTGCTCGCCCGAGCGGTAGCCGGCGAGGCCGGGGTGCCGTTCTACTCGATCTCCGGTTCCGACTTCGTCGAGATGTTCGTCGGTGTCGGTGCCAGCCGGGTCCGTGACCTGTTCGAGCAGGCCAAGGCGAACGCGCCCGCAATCGTCTTCGTCGACGAGATCGACGCCGTCGGCCGGCACCGTGGCGCCGGCATGGGCGGCGGCCACGACGAGCGCGAGCAGACCCTGAACCAGCTCCTCGTCGAGATGGACGGCTTCGACGTCAAGGGCGGCGTCATCCTGATCGCCGCCACCAACCGGCCGGACATCCTCGACCCGGCGTTGCTGCGTCCGGGCCGGTTCGACCGGCAGATCCCGGTGGACGCTCCCGACATGGAGGGCCGCAAGGCCATCTTGCGGGTGCACGCCAAGGGCAAGCCGTTCACGCCCGACGTCGACCTCGACTCGGTGGCCAAGCGGACGCCGGGCTTCAGCGGCGCCGACCTCGCCAACGTGATCAACGAAGCGGCCCTGCTGACCGCCCGGAAGGACCAGCGGGCCATCTCCAACGACTCGCTCGAGGAGTCGATCGACCGCGTGATCGCCGGCCCGCAGCGTCGTACCCGGGTGATGAGTGACCAGGAGAAGAAGATCACCGCGTACCACGAGGGTGGGCACGCACTGGTCGCCTGGGCGCTGCCGCACGCCGCACCGGTGCACAAGGTGACGATCCTGTCCCGGGGCCGTTCCCTGGGCCACACCCTGGTGCTGCCCACGGAGGACAAGTACACCCAGACCCGCGCCGAGATGGTCGACACCCTGGCGTACGCGCTGGGTGGCCGGGCCGCCGAGGAACTCGTCTTCCACGAGCCCACCACCGGTGCCGGCAACGACATCGAGAAGGCCACCCAGCTGGCCCGCGCGATGATCACCCAGTACGGGATGAGTTCCAAGCTCGGTGCCATCAAGTACGGCACCAGCGGCGACGAGCCGTTCCTCGGTCGCAACATGGGCCACGAGCGGGACTACTCCGACGCGGTCGCCGCCGAGATCGACGGCGAGATGCGGGCACTCATCGAACTGGCACACGACGAGGCCTGGGAGATCCTGGTCGAGTACCGGGACGTGTTGGACAACATCGTGCTCGAGCTGATGGAGAAGGAGACCCTCTCCACCGCCGACATGGCCCGGATCTGCGCCCGGGTGGTGAAGCGACCGCCGATGGCCCCGTACAACGGTTTCGGCAAGCGGCAGCCCTCCACCGAGCCGCCCGTACTCACCCCGGCGGAGAAGGACGCGCTGAAGGTGCAGGCGGAGGCCGACGGCGCGGAGGCGACCGTCGGTGGCGGCAGCTCCAACAACTCCTCGGACGGTTCGCACTGAGCACCGACGACACGGCGGCCAGTTCCCCGCAGCGGGGACTGGCCGCCTCCGCCACCGAGCCCGACACCGATCGCCTCGACTACATCGCCGCGCGGCTGATCAACGGCCGGCTCACCGGTCGTCCCGTCGAGGACACCATGGACCTCGGCCGGATTGAGAAGGCCGTCCGCGAGATCCTCATCGCGGTCGGGGAGGATCCCGACCGCGACGGCCTCCAACAGACCCCGGCCCGGGTCGCGCGGGCGTACGCGGAACTCTTCGCCGGCCTGCGCGTCGACCCGGGCACGGTGCTCACCACCACCTTCGAGGCCAACCACGAGGAACTGGTGCTGGTCCGGGACATCGACGTGATGAGCCTCTGCGAGCATCACCTGCTGCCCTTCCGGGGCAGTGCCCACATCGGCTACATCCCCGGTCCCGACGGCCGGATCACCGGGTTGTCCAAGCTGGCCCGGCTGGTCGAGGTCTTCGCCCGGCGGCCCCAGGTGCAGGAGCGGCTCACCTCGCAGATCGCGGACCTGCTGATGACGCGGCTGGCGCCGCGCGGCGTGGTCGTCGTGCTCGAGTGCGAACACATGTGCATGGCGATGCGGGGCATCCAGAAATCCGGTGCCAAGACGATCACGTCTGCGGTGCGGGGCACTCTGCAACACGACGCCAAGTCCCGGGCCGAGGCGATGGCGCTGATCATCCCTCGCTGACCGACGGTCGGTTGTTCAGGACGACAGCATCGCCAGCACGATTCCCGCATTGACCACCACGGCCGGGACCAGGCAGACCAGCGCGCCGAACCGGGGCGTGCGATCCACTCGCCCACCCGGGCCGGGCGGGAAGCAACGGCCCACCGCGAACCACCCCAGGCCGAACGCGACCGCCGGTGCCGGCAGCCCCACCAGCAACGCCAACCCGGTCACCGCACCGGTGCCGGCCAGCGCATACACCACCGCCAGAAGCACCGGAACGAGCAACCCCAGCGGCCCGTACACCAGGAGGTTGCGGGCGCGCGACGGCCAGTGCGCGACCTGGGACAGGCCGCGGGCGGCGAGCGTGTCATCCGCTCCGACAGCCCACCGTCGGGCATCCCGCAACGCCGTCAACACCGCCGCCGGGCCGCCGCTCATCGACCGGGTCGCCTCCGCCAGCTCTGGCGGTGTCGGCACCAGCGAGATCGGGGGTACGCCCAGCTCACGTAGTCGGCTCTCCTGCGGTGCCAGCCGGGTGCGTACCGCGGCGAGCTCCTCCCGCGCGGCCTGGACCGCGCGGGCCTGCTCGCCCGCGGCGGTCGCCGCGCCACGGCGTACCCCGTCGAGCTGCCGGGCGGCGGCGAGATAGTCGGACCAGGCGGCCCGCACCGGATCCCCCGGTGCGCTGGCCGAGCGCTGCCGAACCGGCCCGGGGGTGGTGACCGGCGACTGATCGAGAGTCATCTGGATTCCCCCTGCACGCTGCCGGGCACGTCGTACGGAACCAGCACCACGCCGCGCTCTGCCGGCCCGTCCCAGAGCACCACCCGGTCGGGTCGGGGTCGCCACTCCACCGGGCGGCCGAAGACCGGAGTGAGCTGGGCCCCCGGCACACCCGCCACCGCCACGGCGGTCAGCTTGTCCACGGTCTCGTCCGGTTCCATAAGCGTCGCGAACGACGGCACCGTACGCCACCAGCCGAGCAGGTGCTGCCCGGCCGGTGGTCCGTCGCGCAGCAGGGCCCGCAGTCTGGCCGCCGGCAGTTGCTCGGGCGGTGCCACATCCAGCCCGAAGACGATCAGGTACGCCGGCTCACCGGCGTCCGCCACGGCGACCAGGCCGGTGAGGTCCACCCGGTCGACCTGGTGGCGTTCGGCCAACTCCGCGACCAGAGCATCGGCCAGGTGCCCAGCCTCGGCGTCCGGTACGGCGACCACGAACCGCGCCGTACCCGCCGGATGGTGAGCCGCCGTGCTGTGCGCGGCCGTCGCCAACAGGCGACACGCAGCCGGCCGCGGACCGAGAACCGCGAGGTTGCGCCCAGCCGCCGGTCCGAACGGCACCGCCGCGGTGCTGCGCGCGACATCCACCGCCCGGCCGAGCAGGGCGGCCGGGGCCGTCGACTGCCCCGCGACGGCTGCCCGATAACGCGGATCGTTGCTCAGCACCGGCCGCGCGTACCCGGCGAAGACGACGGGTGGCGTCGCGTTCGGCGGCCGGGCCGCCCAGAGTCGGTGGCGCAACCCGGCCACCGTCTCCGGCTCGTCAGCCGGGTCGGGGAACCGCACCATCCGCTCATGACCTCGGATCGCCCCGCGGGGACCGCCGAGACCACCGGCGGTGTTGACCACCGCGCTGCCCACCGGCAGGCCGGCTGCGGCGTCGTTGGTGGGTGCCAGCACCGCCCCGCCGCCCGGCAGCGCCACCCGCACCGGGAACTGGCCCAGCAGGGAGTCCCGCTGCCCACCGTCCGATCGGGTGCCCAGGCCCAGGTCGCCCTCGCCAGCCAGCACCAGATGAACCCCGTACGCCCGCCCGGTCCGGGCGAGTGCGTCCAACCGCGCGGCCACCTCGGCGGAGAGGCGATCCCGTTCGGCGAAGAGCAGCGGCAGGTTCTCCAGCACACAGACCACCCGGGGGAGCGGGCGATGCTTCCGCAACTCGGCGAAGCGCTGCCCACCCGCGCGGGCGGATGCCTCCGCGCGTCGATGCACCTCGGCGGTCAACTGGTCCACCAGATCCAGTACGTACTCCCGGTCGGCGGCCATCGCGGCCGCCCGGACCTGGGGGACCCACGATCGGTCCCGCTCCGTCTGCAGGAACTCGGCAAAGGACTCGCCGTCACCGAGGTCCACCAGGTACAGCGACAACTCGTCCGGGCCGTACCGCGCGACGAGCCCCAACAGCGCCGTGGTCAGGAAGGTGGACCGGCAGCCCCGCGACCGGCCGCTGACCAGCCAGTGCGGGGTCAGCTCGGTGAAGCCGAGGGAAACCGGTCGGCCACCCGCATCGCCAACGGTGCTGCTGAGCCCCTCCGTCCCGGCCGCCTGCCACAGCTCGTCGGTGGGCGGCAGCAGGTGGGACAGGAAGAGCCGGCTGCCGGCCTCGATCTGGGCCGCGATCCGGCGGCACACGGTATCGACCAACTCGGCCGGCGGATCCGGGTCGACGAAGACCGGCGAGTTCAGCCCTCCGTCGGTGCCGCCACCGGCGAACGCCCCGCCCGGCGGATCACCGAGCAACGCGTAGGCCGTCCGCATGGCCAGCGGCGTAGCCCTGGGCAGTGCGGCCCGGGCCGGTGGCCACCCCGCCACCACCAGGTGCAGCCCGGCCTCCGGCCCCTGCTCGGCGAGCGTCTCGATCCGCGCGAGATCGCCCGGCCGGTACGGTTCGGGCAGCGCGGCCAGCACCAGCAGCAGCGCACGGTCGTGCCGGCGAGGACCGGCGGCGTCCGGCGCCACCCACCGCTCCGCCTCCGCCAGCACGGCCTGAAGACCGTCGGCGTCCGTGGCCGGTGGGGCAAGCACCCCGGCGTCACCGAGCGCCGCGAACGGCGCCAGCGCGACACCCGTGGCGTCCACCGCCCGTACCAGCAGCGCCCCGGCCGGTGTAGCCGCCAGCATCCGCAGCAGTACAGCCCGCAGCAGCCCGGCGACCCGTGCCTCGTGCGCGTCGGCGTCCACCACGAGGTGGCCGCTGCCGAACATCGGCACCAGCGCCGGGAAACGTGCGTCGTCCAGCGGGGCGGCGGTGCCCACTCGGACGAACGGCGGCGGTCCCTCCCCGGCTGGATGCGCCGGCTCGACCGTGTCCAGCGTGGACCCGGCCCAACCAGGGGCGAGGACGGTGGCCGCCAGGCGCAGCCGCTCGGCCAGCGCGTACTGGCGGCGCTGGTCGGCCGGGACGGGACGGGTCTCGTCGAGAACGTTCGTCGCCGCCGTGACCGTCGCGGCGGCCCGGCGGTGCAGCGCGGCGGCGCGGAGCGTCCGTGCCTTCGGACCGCCCACCGTGTCCACCCCCTCCGCCCGAGGTCGGCACCCACTCGCCGGGCAGCAACGACGGTATCCCAGCGAAGGCTCCACCTCCGGGAAGCGCGTCGGCGCTGCGTCGGTGTTGTCATGGATCTCACCCATCGGCAGGGTTCGGTCACGATCTGCCAAATCTGGGGCATTGGGTCCTGGGCCGGCAGCCGCTAGCCTCAGAGGGTGGAATCAGTGCCGCCCCCCGCCGGTTCCCAGGTCTCCCGCGTACCGGCGCAGAGGACACCGCCGGAGGAACTGGCACCGCCTGCGGTCGCGCCGGCCCCGCGCCAGCCCCGGCGGCGCCTGCGTACGGTACTGACCGTGGTCGCTGGGGTGGTCGCGGTGCTCTGCCTGACCGGGGGAGTCGTCGGCTATTTCGTCTACGACCGCGCCACCACCCTCGACCGCAGCACTCCCGCAGTGGTAGTGGATAACTACCTGCGTGCGTACCTAGTAGATCGCAACGACGCTCGATCGCGCCTATTCAGCTGCGAAGGTGTGTCCGAGTTCGAGACGCTTCGACGGCTCAGGGATGACCTTGCAGCCCGGGAGGAGCGGTTCGGCACGACCATGTGGGTTAGTTGGGAACGTTTCCAGGTGGATCGGATCGACGGCAGCGCCGAGGTGCGTGTCGATCTAACCTTCGCGGCGCAGGTGGACGGTATTCGGCAGAGTGATCGGCAATCCTGGACGTTCACCACCCGGTTGGGCGAGGACTGGCGGGTCTGCTCAGCCGTGCCCGGCTAGCTTCACTCCACCCACAGCATGTGTACCGGTACCTCCAATGTGGTGGGGGCCTGACCGCGCCAGGCCCAGCGGTACCACTCCACCTCGGGTGTCACCCGTACGCAGATGTCGCCCTCGGCACCCGAGTAAGTCTCGGTGACGGCGCGCAGATCACGGTGCTCGACCGAACCGACCATGTGCACGACCCGTCGCCCGGTCACCGCGTCCGCCTCGAAGACCGGCGTCGGCGCTGGGTGGGCCGGGGCGTCCAGCGAGACGAGACGCAGGCCGCTCTCAGTCGTCGGCGTGGTCGCCCGGCCGACCGTCTCGACCCAGACCCGTTCGACCGGCACCAGCGGGGCGAACACCTCGACCTGGTCCGCCTCGGCGCGATACCACTCGTGCTCCGGGATGACCGGTACGTAGGTGCGGCTGTTCTGCACCACCCGATCGTCGGCCCGTAGGTCGGCACGCCATCCCAGACCGGGGAGTCCGACCAGCACCCGCCGGCCGCGCAGTTCGACGCTTCCGGCAGCGGGAAGGATCTCGATCGGGCGCGGCGGCTGGGGAGCCCAGTCGGGCTGGTCGGCGAACGGGTCGGGAAGTGGTTCGGTCATGATTGCCCGTGGTTCACCCGGCGCCCTTCAACGGCGCGCCCTTCGACCGCATGAACGGCACCGGGTCGATGGCGCCCCGGCTGCTGCGATCACCTTCGACGTGCACCTCGAAGTGCAGGTGCGGCCCGGAGGAGTTGCCGCTGCTCCCCACCTCGCCGATCACCTCACCGGCCTGCACCGTGTCGCCTGCGGCGACCCGGGGACGACTCACCAGATGACAGTAGCGGGTGATGAAGCCCTGGGCGTGCAGCACGTCGACGAACCAGCCGCAGCCTCCCTTACCGGGCCAGCCATCCACGTTGCACGTTAGTCGCCCTCTCCGGTCGGGATCACAGCGAGACACCAGCACCCGTCCGGTCGCCGAGGCCCTGATCAAGGTGCCCTTCGGCGCGGCGATGTCCACACCGTTGTGTCCGGGCCGACTGGCGGTTCGGAATCCGGAGCCAACCCCGCCCGGAATCGGTGCGGTCCAACCGGAGGCGGCGATCTCGCCGCCCGCGGCGGCGTCACATACGTCCTGTCCGGCGATCAGCGCGGTCCGCGCCGCACCCCCGGCCAGCGCGTCCACGATGCGGGCAGCGAGTTCCTCGTGCTTGGCGTACGCGTCCGGAAAGGCGCTGATCTGGACCTGCTGCGCGGCCACGGTCAGCGGCAGTTTCTCCCAGTCGGCCACGTCGACCAGCTTCTCGTAGAACTTGCGGGACGCGTACTCGGGGTTCATCCGCTGGGCGACCGTGCCCCACGAGGCCCGTTGCTGGAAGAGGCCGACGGAGTCGTGGTCGGCCCCGATCCCCTCGTTCGGGATGTCCTGTGACTCGCCGACCGTGCTGTTTGCCAGGTTCAGCAGCCGCGACTCCTGCATGGCGGTCGCCACGGCGATCACCCAGCCCCGTGGCGGCACCTTCATCTCCTGACCTACCTTGATGATCACTGCGGCGTTGCGTAGCTGGCGTTCTCCGTACTCGGCGAAGCGCGGCATCGTGCCGGTGGCGTCGACCTCGAAGTCGCCGGTGCAGTCCATGCTGGCCGGGGCAAACTGCTCGGCGGAGTCGCCACCCAACTCGGTGAGGAAGAAGGCACCGGCGCCACCGGTGCAGCAGAGCAGTGCCAGCGCCGCAGTGAGCGCGGCGGCGAGGGCGCCGGTCCGGACCGGTCGACGGGGCCGGCTCTGCTCACTCATCCCTGCTCCAGTCCACCGCGTCCACCAACCATCGCCCGTCGGGTGCCAGCAGTTCGAGGCGGAGTTGCCCGCCGTCGAGCGGGATTGTCGCCTCCACGAAGGTCTCACCGCGTGGGCGGAGGGTTACCTCGCCGGTGACCGCGCTGGCGGGCACTTCGGCCGGGTCGGCGCCGGAAAGCTTCTCGGTGAGGCCGGCGGTCGAGAGCGGGCGTAGCGCGTCGTGCCAGTCCTCGGCGGTCTGGCCGGGGCGGCCGAGCCAGGCGGCGGCGAAGCGTTCGGCGACCAGATCCGGTGTCGGCTGGCCGGGCCGGGTGACCGGGGACGGTGTCGTGGTGGTGGAGATCGCGCCGTCGTCCCCGGTGGTCGGGTGCACTGTGGTGATCGGGTCGGTCGGGCGATTACTGAGCCCGGCCGCCGGGTCGCTCGGGCCAGCCACCAACCTGGCTGCACCGACCACCCCGAGCACCAGCACGGCGATCCCGAGTGCGACACCCAGCCGGGACCGTAGCAACCGCAGGAACAGGAACTCGATCGCCCGGCGCACGACCGTCACCGCGCCTCGGAGCGGACCCGCGGTGCCGGCTTTTCGGGAGCCCGTTCGGCCGAACCGGGACGGTAGATGACGTAGGAGGGATTCTCGTCCGGCAGGTCCGGTTCCGTCCATGACGCCGGCTGTCGACGACGGGGCCTGGGCGCGGCCGCCCCCTTGCCAGGCCGCTCCCGGGGCTGATCGTCGGCGCCGCGCGCTTCGCGGTCGTCCGGCCGCTTCGCGGCCGCGGGTGCGCCGCTGGGGACCGGGTCCGGACGAGCCTCCGGACGCACCTTCGGCTGCTCCGGTGCGATCGCCCGGCGTCGTCCGACGGTCGGCTCGGCGGTGCCACCGGGCTCGGCGATGTCGAGCCGGGCCGCGGTGCGCATGTCCCGGAAGAATCGGCGGTGCCAGGAGCCCGCCGAGCTGACCGCCTCGCTGTTGTCCTTGCCGCCGAGCTGGGTGATCCGGCGGTAGGGGCGCAGCAGCAGCCAGCCGACCACCCCGCAGAGCCAGACCAGCACCACCTGCAGCCAGCCGGGGAGGGTCGCCGTGCTCATGATGAGGTCGACCGCGAAGAGGTAGATGGCGGCACCGGTGCCGAAGATCGCGATGTTGAACAGCGCCGCCACCACCGCGTTACCCAGCCGCCGCAGGCCAGCGCTGGCTGGACGGAGCAGGCCGATGGTGCCCAGGATCGGCGCCGCGATCACCGCCCACCGGAAGATCAGGAAGCCCAGCAGCACCAGCAGCGACGCGGTCAGGTCGAACATCGCGAAAAGCAGAGCGGCGAGCACCGCGATGAACCCGGCACCCACCCGGTCCATGTCCCGGACGCCTTGCAGGTACTCGTAGGCCTCCGGATCCTCCCGCTCGATCTGCGCGGCGACAGTCATCCACTGTTGCTTCTTGGCGCTGATGGTGGCCTCGCGGGTTTCAGGACTGGTCCGGATCTTCTCGGCCTCGCCCCAGGAGAGCGACTTGGCGTCGTAGAGCGCGGCACCGTACTTCTTCGCGGTCTCGCTGTCGGCCGAGCCGAGCACGCCGCGCAGCCAGTTCCGGTAGAGCATCGCCTCGGCGGCCGTGTCACTGGCCCGAACCGCCGGAGGGCGCTTGTCCGTGCAGGCGTCCGGGTTCGGCATCGCACACCGGTCCGGGGGCACGTCCTTGGCGGCCGGGCCGACGGCGTCGTGCACGACGCCGAGCGTGGAGACGAGGGCACCGTCGGCGAGGTTCGCGGACTTGACCGGCCAGGCGGCCAGCGCGGTGACCGCCACCATCACCACCAGGGCCCACCCCGCCGTGGTCATCGCGCTGCTCATGTCGGACTGGCGCGAGCGCCAGAGCAGGTAGAGCCCGACCACGCAGAGGGTGACGATGCCGAAGACGCTGAACACCTTCTGGTAGATCGCCTTGGTGGCCTGGTCCACCAGCGGGTCGGCCCAGCCCCACATGGTGCCCGGCTCCCAGGCGCGTTCGCGCAGGGCGTTCGAGGCACCGATGATCGCCGTCGCCATCATGAACTCGCCGTTGGCGATGGTGTTTGTGAACTTGTAGTCCGGGTGCAGCAGGGTGGTCGCGCAGCCGGATTCGATCTTGTAGGTGCTGTAGCTGTAACCGGCGTAGCCGTAGTCGCTGTAGTAACCCTTCGGGCCGGGGAGCTTGGATGCCTCTGGACGGGAGGCGAACCAGCCGGCGATGCCGGAGTCGGGGGCAGTTGGTGTCGGAGGGTTGAGGCAGGTCGCCTCCGATTCCGCCACCTGCTGAAGTTTGGCGACGCAGGCGCGGAAATCGACCTGCCATTCCTCGGTCGAGCAGAGTTCGGCCGCCGCGGCCTGGTACGCCACCGGAGCCGCGTACGCCGGTGTGGCTGTGAGCCCGGGCCAGCCGATCGTGGCTGCGGCGAGGACGCCGAGTGCCAGGAGGAGCGCCGTGATCCGTGCCCGGGCCCTCGCCATGTCACGCCTCCAGGTCAGGCAGCACGGTCGGCAGCACCCCTGCGGCGGCGGCGATGGCGGCGGGGGTGGTGTCGAGGTGGTCCAGTAGGCCATCCACGTAGGAGACGTCGACCCGGACCTTCTGGACCCGGCCGTCGACGTCGCGCATCACGAACTCCCGGAAACCGAGCCGGCTGGCGGAGGTCGCGTCGGCGGTGGAGAGAGAGGCGAGGGTGGCCTCGTAGCCGTCGTCGACCGGTACGCGCAGCAGCCGCAGCGCCTCGGAGGCGATCTCGGCGTCCTCGGCGATCCGGCCGACGAAAACGGTGGAGACGAGGTTCTGTACGTCGAGACCGAGGATGTCACGTGGGTTCTGCGAGGCGACCAGTGCGGCGAGGTTCCACTTGCGGGAGTCGCGGGCGAGTCGGACGAGGAAGGACCGGCCGGAGCGCCATCCCTCCATGAAGTGCGCCTCGTCCAGGCCGACCAGCTTCCGCGAGGCCATCGAGCCGCCGTAGCATCGGCGGACCGCCAGCCGATGCGCGGTGTGCAGCATCGGCAGCGCGAGCGCCTCCTCGGCAGACCAGTACTCGCGTTCGATCTTGAGGTCGGGCAGTCGCAGGCCAGCCATGGTGATCACGGTGAGTGCGGCGTCCGGCCCGAGCAGACCCTCCGGCGGGCGGCCGAAGAAGAGCATCGCCAGCGGCATCTCGGCGGTGTCCAGCAGCAGGTTGGCCAGCTCCCGGCCGGCGTCGTCGTCGAGTTGGCCGAGACAGGTGACCACATCGTCCAGCGTGGAGGTCTCCTCTGCCGGGACCTGGCGTACGGCGTGCCGGAACAGGGTGGCGGTGGAGGCCTCCCGGGCCACCTGCGGTGGCACCAGCATCATGCAGATGTCCTGGACCAGCATCCGGCGTTCGGCCCGCGCGTTGGAAACCGAGATCTCGAACTCCCGGTCGCCGGCGGCTCCGGTGGCGAACTCGCTGCGCAGGGGCGTCGGGATCAGCGCGTACGGCGCCAGCGTGCCGTGTTCGGAGCCGGTCAGGTTCAGCACCCGCGAGTAGGGCCGAAGCTCTGGCATCGCACAGAGCCGGGCCAGCGGGCCGGAGGGGTCGAGCAGCGTCACCTGCACGCCACGGCGGGCGGCCAGGTAACCCAACGCGCCGAGCAGCGTGGACTTGCCACCGCCCGGTTCGGCGACGAAGACCGCCAGACCGGATCGCTCCCGCACCTCCATGGGAAAGTGCAGGTCGAGGAAGACCGGCCGACGGCAGGTGCCGGCGGTACGCCCGATCAGGTCGCCACGTCGGTCACCCACCGTGGAGGCGGCCTGCGGCAGCGCCGCCGCGAGCAGGTTGACGGGCATCCTGCGTACGTAGCCGGTGTTGGCGATCGGCTCGCCGGGGATGAACTCGCGGGCCAGCCAGTCCTGGTTCTTCGGGTGTTGCAGGGAGATGCGCAGTTCGCGGGAGTAGAGCTGAATGAGCCGTCGGGCCCGTTCCAGGCACTCCTCCCGGGTACGGCCGCCGACCGCGATCCGGTGCCAGCCGTGGGCGCGGGCGGAGTCGACCGGCAGCCCGGTGGTCATCTCGTCGCCGATGACCAGGGCCCGCTTGGCGAGTCGTTCCAGCTCGGGCGGGGCGTCGATGCCGTGTTCGGCGTAGTCCAACTGCTGTGACCGGATCATCCGGAGCCGGTGTTCCAGGTTGCGGAAGGAGTCGCCGGAACCGAGGATGTCGACCCGGGTGGAAAGCTCCATCGGCCAGGGCAGTCGCTCGTGGAAGTGCAGCCAGGGCTCGTGTCGCTCGGGGATCTCGAGCGGCTCCATCCGACCGACGGCGAGCACCGCCACGTGTCGTTCCTCGCCGGTCATCCGGTGGACCAGCTTGACAGTGGAGCCGTACGGCGTGCGGTAGCGCTCGACCTGCTCGGTGAGGGCGAGCAGGTCGCCGCGTTCCCAACGTCCGTCGGTGATGGGCGAGAGCGTGCCGGGAGGTGCCATGCAGAGCGCCACCGACCGGTAGAGCAGCCATTCCAGTTCGTGCGCGGTGACCCGTCGTCCGCGCATCCCGAAGGCGCCGAGTACCTCGTCGAACTGCTCGACGGTGCGGCCGAGCTTGCGTCGCTCGCCATCGGCGACGCCGCGGCCGAAGGTGCGCAGCAGTCGCTCGGTGAGCGAGTCACCGAGGGAACGGCGGGCGAAGGTGACGCCGAGGTAGGTCTGGCCCTCGGCGTGATTGACCGAGAGCAGGTGCCGTTGCGCGGCGACCAGGTGCTCGGCCCAGCCGGGTGTGCCGGCCACGTCGGGCAGCGGCCCGGCGGTGTTGGCGTCGATGGTGCGGGCCCACTCGTCGGCCGGGAAGGGCCGGGTGGTCCGGCGTAGGTGCAGCCGGAAGCCGGCCAGGCCGGCGTACTGCTCGGAGATGGCCGCGAGCAACGCCTCGCGTTCGGCGTCGGGGCGGAAGGCCCAGCGCACCTCGGGCAGCCAGTACCAGGCGGTGACCGTGTTGGGGGTGAAGGTCAGGTGACCGGCGATCTCGGTGATGGCCAGCTCGACCGCCGGATCCCGATCGCCAAACTTGATCTTCGGGGGGCGAACGCGGACCGGCTTGACCGGCCGGTCCCGATGGTCGACGGACCGCTGCCGGGGAGCCGGGCGGTTGGCCGGGGGTGCCACCCGGCGTGGCGTCCGGGTTTCGGCGTCGGCGGATGCCAGGTCGTTGTTGTCGCGGGCGCGGCGGTCCTCCCGGACCGGACGGTCGTCTCCGGCGGGACGATCGTCGGCGGGTGGCCGGGCGCTCGGCAACCGGTCTGCGGGGGCGGGCGCCACCCGGGAGGGGGCCGGCGGCAGGCTCGGGGCTGCCACCGCGTCGTCGACTGGGTGGACAGGTGGCGCGGCCGGCGTGGGGCCGGGCGGTCGCGGGGGTGCCGGTGGCGGAGCCGCCCGATGAGCGGCCGGTGCGGGCCCGACGGCGGGTGGTGGCGTGGGGTGCGGCTGCTGCGGCAGGGCCCGCGCGGGGAGCCCGTTGCCCCGCTGGGCGGAACCGCCGCGAGGGTATGCGCCACCGAAAAGATCGAGGAACGGAGAGTCGATGTCTGCGCCGTCCCGGCTGGCCGGGGCCGGGTCGGCCGGAACCGCCCGGCGCTGCGGCGGGCGAGGTGCCTGGAACACGCCGACGCTGCCGTGACCCGGGGTGGTGGCGAGCGCCGGATCCAACGTGGCCTCGTCCCGCTCGTCGGATTCAGGGTAGTCGAATGAACGCGCACGGTTACCGTGTGGTGCGGCCGGACGTCCGGCCGGGGATCCCGGCGTGGCGGAGCGGCTCATGCGATCGCCCTGCCCGTGTCCTCGTTCGGCCCGTACGGCGTGCAGCCGGTCATGCCAGTTCCTCCCGGATCCTGATCCTGCTGCCGACCAGGCGCGGATCGCGCTGCTCGGCGGCCGGCTCCCGGGTGCGTCGCCAGTCGGTCAGCGCGGTACGGATCACCATGCGCGCCGGACGGTCCGGGTCGACGTACCGGAAGACGAACGAGGTGGTCACGATGGCGAGGGCGATCTCCCAGGCGGGAAAGAGCTCGACCTGCAGCGTGAACAGCCAGTGGATGAACATGTAGAGGGGGACGAGCAGCATGAACAGCCCGTACTGGGCGTACGGCAGGTGGACCGGAAGGGTGTAGCCGGGCGGGCCGAGATAGACCAGGCGGGCCCGGTAGATGTCGTCGTCGGTGCGCAGCCGCATCTCGTGCCCGCGCCTATTCGAAGATCAGGTTGATCAGGAAGTCGCCGATGAAGAAGAGGGTGGCGGCTCCGGCGATGAAGGCCAACCCGACGATCGCGATGGCCGAACTGGTAAGCACCTTGGAGATCTCGCCTCGGCTGGCGCGGCCGATGAAGATGACGCCCAGCACGGCCAGCAGGATCGGAGCAATCTTGCTGGCGAAGAAGGTGACGACGCCTTCGGTGTCGATCCCCTTCGGTTCCTCGGCGGCGAACGGAATCGACGACGCCAGGGTGGAGAGCAGGTGGGCGGCGCTTGTGGACGCCGTTTCCATCAGCTCGATGGCGATCACTGAAACCTCCCCAAGTCGCGGCCGGCGGCGCCGCGGTGGTGCAGTAGGCAAGCCTGGCGGGATCGGTGCTCAATGTGCGCAGCGCACGAGACCCTGCGTACGACAACCGCCACGTAGGGTGGCGATTTTTGGGCGGGTTGTCCCGTTTCGGCCCTCCCTCCTACCGTCGCCATCTCGATGCTGGGCAATTCCACAGCGTACGGGCCGCCCCCCTTTGCGACAAGCCGCGAAGATGCTGCCCGAAGTGACCCGGACGACCGATCGTACACCTGTTCCAATTGCCATGTCAGGGGTGTCGACGGGGCGGTCTGCGACGTGCAACGGGACCGGTACCGTCCTACTCGTGACCGATCTGGTGCGGGCCCCGGCCCCGGTGGTGATGGGCGTCCTGAACGTCACGCCCGACTCTTTCTCCGACGGCGGACGCTACGCCGACGTCGAGGCCGCTGTCGCACACGGCGTCCGGCTACGAGCCGAAGGGGCGGGGTTGGTGGATGTCGGTGGTGAGTCGACCCGCCCCGGTGCCGACCGGGTCGACGCGGAGACCGAGACCGCCCGCGTGGTACCGGTGATCCGGGAACTCGCCTCGGCAGGTGTCCCGGTCAGCATCGACACCACCCGCGCCCGGGTGGCCGTGGCGGCGCTGCACGCCGGCGCGGTCGTGGTAAACGACGTCTCGGGAGGGCTCGCCGACGCCGACATGGCCCGGGTGGTCGGCGACGCCGGCTGCCCCTGGGTGCTGATGCACTGGCGTGGCCACTCCCGCCGGATGAGCGAGCTGGCCAGCTACGGCGACGTGGTCGCCGACGTCCGTGCCGAACTCGGTAAGCGGGTGGACGCGGCGCTAGCCGCCGGAGTCGACCCGGGGCGCATCATCATCGATCCGGGCCTCGGCTTCGCCAAGAACGCCGCCCACAACTGGCAACTCAGCGCCCGGCTGCCCGAACTTATCGAACTCGGCTACCCGCTGCTGTTCGGCGCGAGCCGCAAGTCGTACCTGGGACAACTGCTGGCCGACTCCGACGGCGTGCCCCGACCCACCGACGGGCGGACGGCGGCCACGGTCGCCACCAGCCTGCTCGCGGTCGCTGCCGGCGCCTGGGGGGTACGCGTGCACGACGTGCGCGCCACCGTCGACGCCCTCGCCGTCTGGCAGGCCACCGGCCGTCCCCGGCTGGCCACCGAGATCATCCCCGGTGGCGGGTCGACAGTTGGTGAGGTCGTCTGGTCGGCTGCCGCCGACGGGAGCGCGGTCGACGGGCAGGGGCGACGATGACCGGTCGGATCGAGCTGACCGGCCTGCGGGCGCACGGCCGGCACGGGGTGTACGACTTCGAACGCGCCAACGGTCAGGAGTTCGTCGTCGACGCGGTGCTCGAACTCGACCTGGGTCCGGCCGCGCGGTCCGACGACGTGCGGGACACCGTGCACTATGGCGAACTGGCCGAGCGGCTGGTCGAGGTGATCACCGGCGAGCCGGTCAATCTGATCGAGACTCTCGCCGATCGGCTGATCGAGGTCTGCCTGGCGGATCCGCGGGTGTCCGGCGTGACGGTCACGGTGCACAAGCCCGAGGCGCCGGTTCCGCACGCCTTCACCGACGTGGCCGTGACGATGCGTCGGACGCGTACCCGATGACCCGCGCCGTGCTCTCCCTCGGCAGCAACCTCGGTGACCGGCTCGGTCACCTGCGCACCGCCTTGACCGTCCTCGGTGAGAGTGTGCTGGTGGTCTCCGGGGTCTACGAGACCCCACCGTGGGGCGACGTCGAACAGCCGGCGTACCTGAATGCCGTGCTGCTGGCTGTGGACCCGAACGCCGGCCCATACGACTGGTTGGCGCGGGCGCGGGCGGCGGAGGCCGCCGCCGGGCGGGTCAGGGACCCGGAGCGGCGCTTCGGTCCCCGCACGCTGGACGTCGACATCGTCGCGGTGTGGACCGACGACGACCACCCGGTGTTCAGTGACGACCCCGAGCTGACCCTGCCGCATCCCCGGGCCCATCTGCGGGCCTTCGTGCTGCGACCGTGGATCGACATCCAGCCCTACGGTCACCTGCCGGGGCATGGTTCGTTGACCGACCTGCTCACCACCGGCCCGCTCGCCGTCGAGGTGCCGGAACTGAGCCCCCGACCCGATCTGACGTTAGAGTCGACGGCATGAGCGAGCGCACCGAGCGGACCATCAGGCTCAGCGCGACGGTGTCTCCTGGCGGTGCGACGTGCAGCGGGGCGCCGGCATGAGCGTTTCACCGCCGCCCGACGGGTCGCGGATGGGACCCACCCGCATCTCGACGCTGGTGGTGGCCGCCCTCGCCGCCGCCGCGGTGGCCTGGCTGTTGATCAGCGGCATCTACTACGAGCGGCTGCCGCCGCTGCCCTGGCTGCCGGTGGTGACGCTGGCCGGGCTGGCTGTGCTGGAGGCGTACGCCGCGATCAACACCCGGGGTCGGATCGACCGCCGACCGGGCCGTGACCCGGTCAATCCGTTGATGGTGGCTCGGTTCGTCGTACTGGCCAAGGCGTCCGCGCTGGTCGGCGCCATCTTCGCCGGAGGGTACGCGGGGCTGACGGGCTGGTTGTTCGTACAGCCGACGCGGGCGGCCGCCGACGACCGCCCGGCTGCCATTGCCGGTGTGCTGGCCTCGACCGCTCTGGTGGCCGCCGCGCTCTGGCTGGAGCGGGCGTGCCGCGTCCCGGAGCGGCCCGACGACGAGCACGAGCCGGACGACTGGGAAAACCACCCGGGCCACCGTTAGGTCCTGTCGTACGCGGCTCGCCGGGCCTGCGCAACCCGGTCCGGGCCGTCAGCCACCCGCCCAGGCAGGGGGTTACGTCCGCTCTCGCGCGCGGGTACGGTGCCTGCGACCGAAGGGCAACGCCCCGCCGCTGGTCCGCCCCTGCGTCGGTGGAGTCCGGGCGACCGCTGGGAGGCAGAAATCATGGGGTACGACGAACCGGGCCGTGATGGACCGCCGGAGCCCACCTCGGCCGGTCCCGCGACCGGGGCGGAGGCCGTGCTCGACGATTCCGACGCCGAGCCGGGCCGGGACCGTTTCGGCGTCTACATCGTCTGGGAGACGCTCCTGCTGCTCGGCTTCGGCGCACTTGTCTACCTGGTGTGGCGGGAGGATCCGGCCCTGCTGCGCGGCAACGGGCTGCGGGACCTCATCGTCGACGTGGTCGGTCTGGGTCTGCTCGCCCTGGCCGTCGGGCTGACGCTGCGTACCGCCGCGGTCAACCTCGCTGTCGGGCCGGTCGCCGTCGCGGCCGGGCTGCACTTCGCCGAACAGAGCGACCGCGGGTTGCTCGGCACCGTCGGCATGGCCACGGCCGTGGCCGCGATCGGTGGACTGGTGCTCGGGCTGGTGGTCGCGCTGCTGCACGTGCCCGGTTGGGCGGCGAGCCTCGGTGGCGCGGCCGGCGTCATCGTCTACATCGAGCAGCGCTCCGCGCCCGTACTGGTGCAGGGGGATTACGACCCGCGGGGGACCGCCGGACAGCTCTTCGTGGGCTTCGCCGCGATCGCGGTGTTCGGTGGTCTCTTCGGAGCGGTGAGCCCGATCCGTCGGCTGGTCGGCCGGTTCCGTCCGGTCGCCGACCCGGCCCGGCGGCGGGGAGCGGCGGCCGCCCTCGTCGCCACCGCTGGATACGTCTGTTCCACCGTGCTCGCGGCCCTCGCCGGAGTGCTGATCGCCGCGGCGGACGGCACCGTGACACCGACGGCGGGGTTGGACTGGACGGTGCTGGCGGTGGGCGCGACGCTGCTCGCCGGCACCAGCGCGTTCGGGCTGCGTGGCGGCGTCTTCGGCACGCTGCTGACGGCCGGCGCGATCGGGCTGTTCCTGGCGTACGCGGAGTCGCGCAGCTGGACGGTCAGCTACTGGGCGGTCGGTGGTGCTGCGCTGGCCGTCGGGCTCATCGTCACACGCCTGGTCGAGAGGTACGGACGTCCGCTGCCGGTCTTCGGGGCTCCGCCCCCGCCGCCCACCGAACCGAACACCGGGGCTGGATGGAGTGTGACGCAGCCGCAACCGGTCGGCGACTGGCCGCCCGTGCTGCCGGCCCAACCGTCCGTCAGCGGTACGGACCCGTGGGGAGCCCGGCGGTGGGAGGCCGGCCCACCAGCCTGGGAGACCGATGACCGCTGACGGGTCGGCAGCTTGTCGGCGCGCCGAGCGTGATCTCGACGGTTAGGCTCGGCACATGACCGACACATCATCGATCTCCGGCGGCCGGTCGTTCGAGGAGTTGGACGTCCTCTCCACCGAGGAGTTGCGTGAACGGGCGTTCACCCTTGCTCGGGAGCGCCGCGACGTACGGTTCTTCTGGTCGGTGCTGCGGCACCTGCCGAATGCGGACGAGGCCGCCGCGCTGGACGGCGCGCCCAACTCGGTGGGGCCGACTGTCGATGAGGCGGTGGCCCTCTGGCGCGAGATGACCGGGCACGGCTACGAGGAGTCGGCACCGCTGCTGCGCGCCGCGTTCATCGACTACCTGATGAAGCATTAGCCGTCAAACGCTCGTACCACCATAAATGACACCTCGCGTTTGCCTGCGTCGATCCGCTGGGAAATAGCGGGGCCATGGCTCTCACCAATCGTTACAAGTCCGCACCGGGCGCTGGCACGCTCGCCGCGCTCATCCTGGTTCTGGTCTTCGGTAGTCCCTGGTACGTCGACTGGGCCCGGGACAACACCGATCCGGACAGCGCCGGCGGGTGGTTCCTCAGACTGCTCGCCTGGCCGGCCTGGCGATTCGACTCCTCCGACTCGATCCAGGAGATCTTCGCCGACGACCTGAGGGCGATCCTCGTGGTCGTCCTCACCTTCCTGTTCCTCTACCTGCTGCCGGGCTCCCAGCTCGCCCGTGCCCGGGGCACCATCAGCCAGTTCTTCGCCGGCTGGGCGGCGTTCGTCTTCGCCGGGGCCTTCGCGGCCCTGTTCACCACGCTGATCCGGACCAACCCGTCGCTGCTGGGCGCCTTCCAGGCTGCGGGGGACGGCGCGGAGTACGGCCTCTTCGTCGGCTGGATCATCGGCATCGCCACCCTGGGCGGCTACCGGGGCCGGCGCTGACCGTACGGCCGGGTCCGTCGGCACGACGGACCCGGCCGACCTCCGGTGCCGGACGCCGGGCTGAACATCGCTGAGCCCGGCGACGCATCGCGGCACTCAGCCGGCCGACTCCGTCAGCGTCAGGATGCGTTCCCGGCTGAGCGTCCCGACCGGCCGCCCGTCCTCGGTGACCACGGCCTGGCCACCGGCGGAGGTGAGCAGCACGGCCAGCGCGTCGTACGCCGACCCGCCCAGCGGCACCGATGGCAGGTCCGCCACGCCGTCGACCGGCAGCGGATCAAGCACCTCCCGGGTCAACGGGGTGACGGCCAGCCGGCGGACCCCTCGGTCGGCTCCGACGAACTCGCGGACGAAGCCGGTGGCGGGGGCGCCGAGCAGCGCCGCCGGGATGTCGTACTGCTCCAACCGGCCGCCCTCGGAGAGCACCGCGATCCGGTCGCCGAGCCGGACGGCCTCGTCCAGGTCATGGGTGACCAGCACGATGGTCTTGCGTACCTCCGCCTGCAACCGCAGAAACTCCTCCTGAAGCCGGGTGCGCACGATCGGGTCGACGGCGGAGAAGGGCTCGTCCATCAGCAGCACCACCGGATCGGCGGCGAGCGCCCGGGCCACCCCGACCCGCTGCCGCTGGCCGCCGGAGAGTTCGTGGGGGTAGCGCCGGCCGAACTGCGCCGGATCGAGACCGACAAGCTCCAGCAGCTCCTCGACCCGGCGCTTGACGGAACCGGCGGCCCAGCCGAGCAGCCGGGGCACGGTGGCGACGTTGGCGGCCACCGTCTGGTGCGGGAAGAGCCCGACGTTCTGGATGACGTAGCCGATCTGGCGGCGCAGTTTCACCGGGTCGACCCGGGTGACGTCGGAGTCGCCGAGCAGGATCCGGCCCTCGGTGGGCTCGATCAGCCGGTTGATCATCCGCAGCACGGTCGACTTGCCGCAACCGGAGGGGCCGATCAGCACAACCAGTTCGCCCTCGTCGACATGCAGGCTGAGCTCGCGGACAGCCTCGGTGCCGTCCGGGTAGCGCTTGCCGATGCCGTCGAGGGTGATCGACGCGGCACGTCGATGACCGTCGGCACCCGGGGTAACGTCCACGTATGTCCTTCCGCCTGAGCTACCGGGCCGATCCGGGTAACCCGTGGTTCTCCTGGCAGTACGTGCGGGACAACTCGGAAACCGTGCTCAACGCCCTGCGTGAGCACACCACGCTGACCCTCCGGGCGGTGCTCATCGCCGCGTTGATCGCCGTCCCGCTGGCAGTGGTGGCGTACTGGTTCCGGCCGCTCACCGGGCCGATTCTCGCACTGACCGGGGTGCTCTACACGGTTCCCTCCCTGGCCCTGTTCGCATTCGTCGCACCCTATCTGGGCATCGGTGTCGCGACCGTGCTGAGCGTGGTGGTGCTGTACGCGCTGCTGGTGATCGTCCGCAACACCGTCGCCGGGCTCAACCAGGTGCCGGCGGAGGTCCGCGAGGCGGCCGAAGGCATGGGGTACGGCCGTTGGGGGCGACTGTTGCGGATCGAGTTGCCGCTCGCCCTACCCGGCATCCTGACCGGGCTGCGGTTGGCCACGGTGTCCACGGTTGCCCTGGTCACCGTCGGCGTGGTGATCGGGCGGGGCGGGCTCGGGCAAATTATCTTCGCCGGTTTCCAGAACAACCTCTACAAGGCCCAGATCATGACCGGCACGCTGCTCTGCGTCCTGCTGGCGCTGGTGCTCGACCTGCTCCTGGTGGGGGCCGGTCGGCTGCTCACCCCATGGCTGCGCGGGCGGACCGGATGAGCGCCGCGACGAACCCGGTGTCCCAGGCGGTGGTCTGGCTCAACGACCCGCTGAACTGGACGAACCCGGGCGGCATCCTGGACCGGCTCGGCGAGCACGTAAGCATCTCGGCCGCCGCGGTGCTGGTCGGCTGCCTGGTGGCCTGGCCGCTGGGTCTGTGGCTGGGACACACCGGCCGGGGCGGCGGGCTGGTGGTGCTCGTCTCCAACCTGACCCTGGCGGTGCCCACGTTGGCCCTGCTCACCATCCTCCCGTTGACCTTCCTCGGGTTCGGCCGGCCGGCGGTGGTGGTGGCGCTGGCCGTCTTCGCCGTGCCGCCGCTGTTGGCGAACGCGTACACGGGGGTGCGGCAGGTTGATCCGCAGACCCGGGAGGCGGCCCGTGGCATGGGCATGACCGGGGCGCAGGTGTTACGTCGGGTGGAACTGCCGCTCGCGGTGCCCTATCTCGCGGCCGGTTTCCGCACCGCCGCCGTCCAGGTGGTCGCCACCGCGGCGCTGGCGACCTTCGTCAACGGGGGTGGCCTGGGTGAGATCATCCGGTTCGGGTTCGGTCTGAGCATCGCGGTCGGTGGTGGTCAGATCCTGGCCGGCGGGCTACTGGTCGCCGGGCTCGCGGTCAGCGTCGAACTGCTCTTCGCGTTTGTCGAACGGCTGGTCACCCCCCGCCCGCTGCGCCGCGTCCGGCGTCGTGCCGGGCGACGCGCGGCGGACGCCGTCGCCGGCTCCTGACCAGGAGACCCCTGACTCGAAGACCACGGGACCGAACACCCTGGCCCAGCGGGCCGGGCGTGCGATCGACGACACCTGGGGGGACTGGCCGGGCCGCGATGACCCCAATGGGTGACGTTCCGGTGACGAACGCCTCCTCGGCTTGTCGGGGGGCCGCGTCAGGATGTTGGGTGGAAACGCGGGCGGCCGGAGGGCGGATCGCCCGTCGGACACGCGGCCGGCCCACCGGGGCCGCGCCGGGACACGGAAGGCGGGCTCATGCGCGCAGGTAGAAGACTGTCCATCGCGGTCGTGGGGGCTGTCGCGGCGGCGGTCCTGGCGGGTTGCGGCGACGCCGGTTCGTCCGGCACGGAGGCGCCCGAGCAGGGCGCCTCCGGCGAGGGTTGTGCGCCGGTGGCCGGTGAGCAGTTGATCGCACTCGAAGACGACAAGTCACTGCAGAACGCTGACAACATCATCCCGGCGGTCAACAGCGAGGTGGCGACCCCGCAGCTGATCGCCGCCCTCGACAAGGTCTCCGCGGTGCTCGACACGCCGAAGCTGGTGCAGCTCAACAAGGCGGTCGACGTGGACCGCAAGAGCGCCCAGGCCGCGGCACAGGAGTTCGCCGACGCCAACTCACTTACCGACGGTGTGGAGCAGGGACCGGGCGGGCAGATCACGGTCGGGGCGGGCAACTTCACCGAGAGCGAGATCATCGCCGAGCTCTACAAGATCCAGCTGGCCGCCGCGGGTTACCAGGCCACCGTGCAGCAGATCGGCAACCGGGAGCTGTACGAGCCGGCGCTGGAGAAGGGCGAGATCCAGGTCGTCCCGGAGTACGCGGCCACCCTCGCCGAGTTCCTCAACGGCAAGGTGAACAGCGGTGGCCAACCGGTCTCCTCGCCGGACGTCGACAAGACCGTCACCGCGCTGCGTGACCTGGGCGAGCAGGTGGGCCTGACCTTCGGCGCGCCGGCAGCGGCCCAGAACCAGAACGCCTTCGCGGTGACCCAGGAGTTCTCCGAGAAGTACGGCGTGCGGACCCTCTCCGAACTGGCCGAGAAGTGCTCGGGTACGGCGACGGTGCTGGGTGGCCCGCCGGAGTGCCAGGAGCGTCCGTTCTGCAAGCCCGGCCTGGAGCAGACCTACGGGCTGACGGTCGGCTCGTTCTCCTCACTCGACCAGGGCGGCCCGCTGACCAAGACGGGCCTGCGCAACGGCACGATCAGCGTCGGCCTGGTCTTCTCGACCGACGCGGCGTACGCGCAGAGCTGAGCAGCCGCGCCAACCGCGATGGCGCCCCGGCCGAGTCGGCCGGGGCGCCATGCCGTCTGCCGGCCGTAACCGCGCAGCGGTAACCCTGGCGCATTCCCGACGGACCTGCCGTCAAGCCGTTCCCACGTGACGCAACTCTCGGTAGGCTGCGGACCCATGCCCGCCCCGGTGCCCGCCGATACGCGCAAGCTGCTCACCGTGCTCTTCTGGGGCGGGGTGGCCCTGGCCCCCGTCGCGGTGCTGATTCTGCTGGTCGCTGACGGCAACGGGCCGCTGCGGTTCGCCGCGGTGCTGGCCATCCTGGCTGTGGTGCTGATCGGGCTCTCCATCACGCTGCGTACCGACGGCGGCGGACAGCACGCCGAGGAACTCCGGGCGGAGGTCGACGAGCTGCGGCGGGAGTTGCGCGGTGAGATCGTGGCTGCCGCCCAGCGCGGAAACCAGGCTCTTGACGAGGTCCAGCGGGTACAGGAGGCGCTGGCCGGGGTGCGTCGGCGGATCGACGCGGGCGGCGTCGATGCGGCCACGAACGACGAGCCACCCGGCCCCGGCCGGGCCCGGGTGCCAACCCCGGAGGCCCCGCCGCGGCAGCCCGAACGGCCGGCCGCGCAGGCCGGGGTCTACGGCACAGCTCAGTCTGGTCACGGCCCGGTCGCAGGGTACGGCGGGGAACGTTCCCGGCCCGGCAACGATCGCCCGGCCAGCGGCTCAGCCGGTGTCTACGGATCGCCGGTCCGTCCGGAGCAGGACAGTCGTCCGGGCGAGCCGGCGCCGAGGCCGCTCGGGGTGGTCCGGCACACCGAGACGGTGCACGTCACCACGCGGCACACCATCGTGGGCGAGTCCGGCGGCCGGTACGGCGGATACTCGTCGGGGTGGTCGGGAGCGCAGGCCGGGGAGCACGGGCAGGGGCGCGGCATCGACCGGGACGACCGCTCGTGGTCCGACGGCGAGGACCGTTCCCGCCGGGACGACGGCCACCGCTGGTCCGGTGCGGAGCGGTACGACGAACGTTCCTGGTCCGGGGCGGCGCAGGAGGAGGAGCGCTCCTGGTCCGGATCGTCCCGGGACGACGAGCGTTCCTGGTCCGGTTCACCCCGCGAAGAGGAACGGTCCTGGTCTCCACCGCGGGAGCAGGGTCGCTGGTCCGCCGCGCACGACGACTGGTCCGCCGCCCGCGACGGCGGCTCCGGCTATCCGGACGGGCCCTCCGCGGACCGGAACGGTGACTGGGGCCCGCGCGACGACCGGGGCTGGGACGCGGGTGACCAGCGCTGGGAGGCCCCCGCCGACCCGGTGCCGGCGGCCCGGGGACACCGGGCGGACGACACCGGTGAGTACTGGGCGCAGCTGCGGGCCGGGGACCGGTGGGCGGCGGTACGCGACGACGACCGGGGCCGCGAGCTGCGCGTCGGCGAACGCCGGGCCGAGCTGCACGCCGATCCGGCCGGCACCGAATACCGGATGGAGGATCGCTGGGCGAGCGTACGTCGCGACGAGCCACGCCGGGCGGCGAGCGACGACGCGTGGCGGGACGGCTGGGGTGAGCCGGAGAACCGTCCGGCGCTACCCGCTGGCGGGGTGCCGGTGCCGCAGGAGTGGCGTCCGCCCCGTCAGCGCGGTCACCAGCCCGACCAAGCGAGCGGCTACCAGCCCGAACCGGCGCGCGGCTACGCGCCGGAGCCGGCGTACGGGTACCAGCCCGAACCGGCGCGAGCACAGCGTGCGGGCGGGGAGCAGTACGGCCGCCGGCATCGCGTGGACGAGCCCGACCACGGCCCGGCCGCGTACGAGAGTGGCACTGGCCGCTGGCGCTGACCCTTCGCACGCCGTCGCCCGTCAGCGGCGCCGGGAAGGGGCAGTCACTTGTCGATGTCGCCGACCACGAAGAACATCGAGCCGAGAATGGCGATCAGGTCCGGCACCAGACAGCCGGGCAGCAGGGTGGCCAGGGCCTGCACGTTGGCGTACGAGGCGGTGCGCAACTTGAGCCGCCACGGCGTCTTCTCGCCCCGCGAGACCAGGTAGTACCCGTTGATGCCGAGCGGATTCTCCGTCCAGGCGTACGTGTGTCCCTCAGGTGCCTTGAGCACCTTCGGCAGCCTGGTGTTGATCGGTCCGGTGAGCTGGTCGACCCGGTCCAGGCACTGCTCCGCCAGGTCGAGCGAGGCGTACACCTGGTCGAGCAGCACCTCGAAGCGGGCGTGACAGTCGCCGGCCGTCTTCGTCACCACCGGCACGTCGAGCTGGTCGTAGGCCAGGTACGGCTCGTCCCGGCGCAGGTCCAGGTCGAGCCCGGAGGCCCGGGCGACCGGACCGGACGCACCGAACGCCGCCGCGTCCGCCGCCGACAGCACCCCCACCCCGACGGTCCGGGCCAGGAAGATCTCGTTGCGGCGGATCAGATTGTCCAGGTCCGGCATCCGGCGGCGTACCTCACCGATGGCGGCCCGGGCCCGACCGGTCCAACCGGCCGGCACCTCCTCCTTCAGGCCGCCGACCCGGTTGAACATGTAGTGGATCCGCCCGCCGGAGACCTCCTCCAGCACCGCCTGGAGCGTCTCCCGTTCCCGGAAGGCGTAGAACATCGGAGTGATCGCCCCGATCTCCAGCGGGTACGAACCGAGGAACATCAGGTGGTTGAGCACCCGGTTCAGCTCGGCGAGCGCCATCCGCAGCCAGGTGGCTCGCTCGGGCACCTCCATGCCCATCAGCCGTTCCACGGCGAGCACCACGCCCAGCTCGTTGGCGAACGCCGAGAGCCAGTCGTGCCGGTTGGCCAACACGATGATCTGCCGGTAGTCGCGTACCTCGAACAGCTTCTCGGCACCCCGGTGCATGTAGCCGACGACCGGTTCGGCGGCGAGCACCCGCTCGCCGTCGAGCACGAGCTTGAGCCGCAGCACGCCGTGCGTGGAGGGGTGCTGCGGTCCGATGTTCAGCACCATGTCCGCGCCGAGCTGCTCCCCGCCGGTGCCGGCCACCAGCCCGGCGCCGGTGCCGACGGTCAGCTCGCGCAGCTCGCCCGTGGTCATGCCCGCCATCGTGCCATGAACCACCGGGCCTGGCGGTGGTCGCCCATCAGCGGCTCAGCTCGTGGGCACCACCGCGCAGGGCCGCGAGAGGCGGTAGCCGGTCGGCGGGCAGGCCCACCGGCTGCCACAGCCACCAGTGGCCGCCGAGGCCGGCCGGGTCGATCAGCTCGGCCGCCGCCGACGCGGTGGCCAGCGCCCGCAGGTAGCCGGCCGGGTCGCTGGAGGCCAGGCTCAGCGGCGGTCGTCCGCCGTCGGCCCCGAGCGCTCGCAACGCCTCCCGCTGCGAGGTCAGGACGTACGCGCACCGGGCGACCCGTTCACCGGTGGAGGCGACCGAGTCCATGGCGACGTGTGCGGTGACGTCGCAGGAGCCGTCCGGCACCGGCGGCACCTGCCGTCCAGCCCGGTACCCGGTCAGCGTCCCGTCGATCGGCCGCTCCGCACGCAGGTGTCCGTAGTCCACCGCCAACGCCAGCCCTCGGTCGACACGCCCCACGGCATCAGCCCATGCCTCGTCCCTGGCCCGCCCGATCTCCGCCCTGTGCACAGCTGAGCTGCTGTCCGTGGGGGTGCGGTCCGTGGGGGTTTCCGGGCAGCCCGGCCGGCTCCGGGCGGTCAGGCTTGATCCCTGCGCCGGCCGGGCTGCCCGGAAACCCGACCTGGTCGAGCCCGACCCGTCCGTTTCGGTCTGCTGAGGGAGGTTCGGGTCGTCCGTAACGGTCCGCGCCTCCGGTGTCTGGTCGGTCTGTGGGAGCCACCAGGTGGTCAGCCAGGCTGCGTCGTCTCGACCTACTGGTTCGCCTGTCGTCTCGGTGCCGGTGGTGGGGTCGACGAGGAGGTAGTGCCAGTTGTGGTCGGTGTGGACGGCGAGGTCGAGGGGGACGTTGTCGAGCCACTCGGTGGCCAGCAGCAGGCCGGTGATGCCGGTGGGGATCTCGTTCGTCCAGACGATCTGGTCGGGAAGGTGGTCGGGGCGCGGGGCGAGTTCGACGGCGGTGAACCGTACCCGCCGAGCCAGCGGAACCGGCGCGGACGGCAATGATTCGACGGATGCGGATGAGGTTTCAGCCGGCGTGGTACCGGCGGCGGCCGTGGTGGTCAGGGTTTCCGGGGAGCCCGCCCGCGCAGGGATCAAGCCTGACCGCCCGGAGCGGGCGGGCTCCCCGGAAACCCCCAGGGCGAGCCCGGAGCGGGCGGGCTCCCCGGAAACCCCAACAGCGAGAGCGTGGAGCAGTTCACCCCGCCCAGCCCCCACATCCACCACGTCGAACGGGTCGGGGAAGCCCAGGGCGGCGTCGAGCTGGTGGATCAGGCGGAGCAGCGCCGAGGTGAAAATCGGGGAAGCGTGCACGCTGGTCCGGAAGTGGGCTGCCGGCCCGGCACCGGAGACGAAGAAGCCGTCGGGTCCGTAGAGCGCTTGCCGCATCGCCTCCCGCCAGCGCATCGACATGGGGCCCTCCTCACACCGGTGAACGATTTCACACATCCTTGTTTCAGATCCGCGTCAGCGACGCATACTTGCCCCGACCGGTACCCCGTCTCGAGGACTGGATCGTGACATGAGCGCACCGCTGCGCACCGACTCGGCCGCCCGTCGGCGGCCCGCGACCGTGGCATCGGCCCAGGTCGCCACCACTTCCGTGCTCACCGTCGGCGTCATCGGCGCCGGACGGGTGGGTGCCACCCTGGGCGCCGCGCTGGCCGCTGCGGGCCATCGGGTGGTCGCCGCCAGCGGGGCGTCCGGTGCCTCCCGGGCCCGCCTGGCACTGCTGCTGCCGACCGTTCCTCGCCGGTCCGCCACCGAGGTCGCCCGGGCTGCCACCGATCTGCTGCTGGTCGCCGTGCCGGACGACGCGTTGACCGAGGTGGTGGCCGCTCTGGCTGCCGACGGCGCGCTGCGCCCCGGTCAGGTGATCGCGCACACGTCGGGGGCGCACGGCCTGGCGGTCCTGGCGCCGGCCAGCGCGGCCGGTGCCCGTCCGCTGGCGTTACATCCCGCGATGACCTTCGCCGGCACGCCCGACGACCTTGGCCGGCTGCCCGGCATCTCGTACGGGGTGACCGCGCCGGCCGACCTGCGCCCGCTTGCCGCCCGTCTGGTGGTCGACCTCGGTGGGGTGCCCGAGTGGATCGCCGAGGCCGACCGACCCCTGTACCACGCGGCGCTGGCACACGGTGCCAACCACCTGGTGACCCTGGTCAACGAGGCGGCCGACCGGCTGCGTGACGCCGGGGTGGGTCAGCCCGAGAAGGTGCTCGCCCCGTTGCTGCGTGCCGCGCTGGAGAACGCGTTGCGCCTCGGTGACGACGCGTTGACCGGCCCGGTCTCCCGAGGCGACGCGGGTACGGTGCGGCGGCACCTGGCGCAGCTCGCCGCCACCGCACCGGAGTCGGTCGAGCCCTACCTCGTGCTGGCGCGGCGTACCGCCGATCGGGCCGTCGCGGCCGGCCGACTGCGTCCGGGCGACGTGGCGCCACTGCTCGGCGTCCTGGACGACTACCGGAGCGGGGTGGCGGCGTGACCGTCGGCGGAGGACAGCTGTCGAGCGAGGTGGATCACGTGACGGAGCTGGTGCACACCCGTGCCGACCTGGCCCGGGCGCGAGCCGCCCGCACCGGGACGGTGGGGGTGGTGATGACCATGGGTGCGCTGCACGAGGGGCACGAGACGCTCCTGCGGGAGGCCCGAGCGCGCGCCGACCACGTGATCGTGACGATCTTCGTGAATCCGCTGCAGTTCGGGCCGAACGAGGACTTCGACCGCTACCCGCGTACTCTCGAATCTGATCTTGAAGTGTGCCGGCGGGCCGGTGCCGACCTGGTCTTCGCTCCCCCGGTGGAGGAGATGTACCCCGGCGGCGAGCCGGCGGTTCGGGTCACTCCGGGGCCGCTCGGTGAGGATCTGGAAGGACTGAGCCGGCCCGGCTTCTTCCACGGGGTGCTCACCGTGGTGCTGAAGCTGCTCCAGCTCACCCGCGCGGACCTGACCTTCTTCGGTGAGAAGGACTACCAGCAGTTGACCCTGGTCCGACGGATGTGCCGGGACCTGGACGTGCCGGTCGAGGTGATCGGGGTGCCCACGGTCCGGGAACCGGACGGCCTCGCCCTGTCCAGCCGCAACCGCTACCTCTCGCCGGCCGAGCGGTCGGTGGCGCTGAGCCTGTCCCGGGCGTTGCGGGCCGGTGCCGAGGCAGCCGCGGCTGGTCGTGACGCCGCAGCGGTCCTGACCGCCGCGCACGTGGCCTTCGGTACCGGCGACTCCGGAGCACGGCTCGACTACCTGGTGCTCACCGATCCGGATCTGGAGCCCGGGCCGGTACGCGGCCCGGCCCGACTGCTCGTGGCGGCCTGGGTGGGCGCCACCCGACTGATCGACAACGCTCCGATCCGACTCGACCCGGCTTCCTGACCACACATACCCGTGAAAGGCGTCCCGATGTTCCGCACGATGCTAAAGTCCAAGATCCACAGGGCCACGGTGACCCAGGCGGACCTGCACTACGTCGGCTCGGTGACCGTCGACGAGGATCTGCTCGACGCCGCCGACCTGCTTCCCGGTGAGCAGGTGGCGATCGTCGACATCACCAACGGCGCCCGGCTGGAGACGTACGTGATCCCGGGCCGGCGGGGCAGCGGGGTGATCGGCATCAACGGTGCCGCCGCCCGCCTGGTGCAGCCCGGCGACCTGATCATCCTCATCTCGTACGGGCAGATGGACGATGCCGAGGCTCGTGCGTACCGCCCCCGGGTGGTGCACGTGGACGCGGACAACCGGGTCGTCGACCTCGGTGCCGACCCGTCGACCGCCGCGCCCGGCACCGCTGGCGCCCCGGTGTCGAACCCGCTGTCGGTGTAGCGGGTCCGCTCGGCGGCCGGGTCCGTCGGCACCTGTTCGGGCGGCCTTTCTGACCGGCGGCGACGATCGCGCCGCGATTCCGGTCTGTCACCGGAAGGTCATTTCTGGTTACCCTGAAGGCGCCGTCGGGGGACGGCCGCTGACTGGGGGAGGCGGCGCCATGCAGCATGCGACGAGGACCCTGGTCACCGCCTTCGCCGTGGCGGCGCTGCTGGCCGGCTGCGGATCGACCGCAGGGCTGGACGGCAACCTGGTGGACGACTGGGCCGCGTTGCCGCCGCCCGGGGCCTTCACCCCCGCCGCGGGGGTCTGTCACGAGGCCGACTTCGCCGAGGTGGTGCCGCTCGGTGCGTACGCGCCGGTGGACTGCGCCGCGCCGCACCGGGTGGAGACGGTGCACGTCGGCACCTTCCCCGCCGACCGGAATCAACCGCCGTCCACAAGCTCGGCGGAGCTGCGTACCGCCTTTGTCGAGTGTGACAACCGGGCCACCGGCTACGTCGGTGACAACTGGCGGGCCGGGCGGCTCCGGTTGGCGGTCGCGGTGCCGTCGGAGCCGGGCTGGGCGGCCGGCTCGCGCTGGTACCGCTGCGACCTGATGGAGGTCGACACGGTGGAGGCGGGCGCCAAGGTCGTGCTGCGGACCGGCTCGCTGCGCGACGTGCTGCGGACGGCGTCGGCGCTGCGACTGGGCTGCCAGCAGACGCGCACCGGCGGGGGCGGGGTGGTGCAGACCCTGGTTCCGGTGCCGTGTACCGAGCGTCACGACGCCGAGTTCGCCGGGGTCTGGCCGGCCCCGGACCGTCCGTATCCGACGCGCAGCGCGCAGTGGGCACCCTTCTACGCCGGTTGCCGGTCGGTTCTGGCCCGCTTCGCCGGTCTGCCGGACGACGACGACCTGGTCTTCCGTACCGACGTGGTGGTGCGTCCGCCCAGCGCCGGTCGGTGGCGGGTGGGCGATCGGGGGATCCGCTGCTACCTGTGGCTCAGCGACCGTCGGGTGACCGGGACGCTCAAGGGAGTGGGCCCGGCTGAACTTCCGGTCCGGACGAAGTAGCCGGAACCACTCGTCCCGCCCCCGCCGCCCGAGGCGAAAGCCATTCGGGTTGACTGTGGGCATGGACCTACCGACCGTCGGCCTGCCGGCACTGCCGAACCGGCTGGCCGCCCCGGCACCCGGCTGGGTGGAGACCACCGACGTGATCGTGGTCGGCTCCGGCGTGGCCGGGCTGACCGCCGCGCTGCACCTGCGTGAGGCGGGCCTGCACGTCACCGTGGTCACCAAGGTCGACATCGACGAGGGATCGACCCGGTGGGCACAGGGCGGCATCGCCGCTGTACTCGACCCGACCGACACCCCGGCCATGCACGCCTCCGACACCGAGATCGCCGGCGTGGGCCTGTGCGACCCGGCGGCGGTCCGCGTACTGGTGGAGGAGGGGCCGACCCGGCTGCGGGAACTGATGCGCCTCGGTGCCGAGTTCGACCGCAACGCCGACGGCTCGTTGATGCTCACCCGGGAGGGTGGGCACCGGGCAGACCGCATCGTGCATGCCGGCGGCGACGCGACGGGTGCGGAGGTGCAGCGGGCGCTGCACGAGGCAGTACGCCGCGACCCGTGGATCAGGCTCGTCGAGCACGCGCTGGTGCTGGATCTGCTCCGGGCCCCCGGCGACGGCCCGGGCGGGCTCGGCGCGGCGTGCGGGATCACGTTGCACGTGCTCGGCGAGGGCAGCGAGGACGGTGTCGGTGCGCTGCTGGCCCGCGCGGTCGTGCTGGCCACCGGCGGCATGGGGCAGATCTTCGCGGCCACCACCAACCCGGCGGTCTCCACCGGAGACGGGGTCGCCCTGGCCATGCGGGCCGGTGCGGCGGTCACCGATGTGGAGTTCGTGCAGTTCCATCCGACCGCGCTGATCGTGCCGGAACACTCCCGAGTGCCGGGGGCCGGCCACGCCCAGCAGCCGCTGGTCTCCGAGGCGTTGCGGGGCGAGGGCGCGCACCTGGTGGACGCCGACGGCAAACGCTTCATGCTCGGCCAGCACGAGCTGGCCGAGCTGGCGCCACGGGACGTGGTCGCCAAGGGCATCCACCGGGTGCTGCTGGCCACCGGTGACGATCACGTCCACCTCGACGCCCGCCATCTCGGCGGCGACTTCCTGGCCCGCCGCTTTCCCACGATCGTCGCGTCGTGCCTGGCCATCGGCGTCGACCCGGGAACCGACCTGATCCCGGTGGCCCCGGCTGCGCACTACGCCTCCGGTGGGGTCCGCACCGACCTGCACGGTCGGACCTCGATCCCCGGTCTGTACGCCTGCGGCGAGGTCGCCTGCACCGGCGTGCACGGCGCGAACCGGCTGGCCAGCAACTCGCTGCTGGAAGGGCTGGTCTTCTCCCGACGGATCGCCGACGACATCGCCGCCGGTCTCCCCGAGCAGGCCCGCCCGGCGGACACCGGAGCATGGCGTGGGGAGGGTGGCTGGGTGCTGCCCGCCGCGGCGACGTCAGCGTTGCAGCGGGCGATGACCCGGGGCGCCGGGGTGCTCCGCTCGGCCGCGACGCTCACCGCGACCGCCGCCGAACTTGTCGAGTTGGGCGTTGCTCGTGGCACACCGCGCACCGCGGACTGGGAGGCGACGAACCTGCTCACGGTGGCTGCCACGCTGGTTGCCGCCGCGTACGCCCGCCGGGAGACCCGGGGTTGCCACTGGCGGGAGGACTTCCCGGTGGCCGACGAGCGGTGGCACGGCCACCTGGTCGGTGCCGTCGGCGAGCAGGGACGGTTGACCACCCGGTGGGAGGAGACGCGATGACCAGCGAGACGGTGCGGCTGCTGCGCGCGGCCGGGCTGGACCCGGACCAGGTGCGCCGGATCATCGAGAACGCGCTCGTCGAGGATCTCGGTCCGGACGGGCTCGACGTGACAAGCGTCGCCACCATCCCGGCGACCCAGACGGACACCGCCGATGTGGTGGCCCGCGCCGACGGCGTGGTGGCCGGGCTGGCGGTCGCCGCCGCCGTGTTCGAACTGGCCGCCGAGAGTACCGGGATCGGACGTACCGTCGAGGTCTCGCTGGTGGCCCGCGACGGCGAGCGGGTGGCCCGGGGGGACGTGCTGGCCACGGTGACCGGCCCCACCCGGGTGCTGCTCACCGCCGAGCGCACCGCCCTCAACCTGCTCAGCCGGATGTCCGGAGTGGCCACCCACACCCGGGCCTGGGCGGACGCGCTGGCCGGCAGCAAGGCGATGGTCCTGGACACCCGCAAGACCACCCCGGGACTGCGAGCCCTGGAGAAGTACGCGGTCCGGGCCGGCGGGGGCACGAACAAGCGGATGGGCCTGCACGACGTCGCCATGGTCAAGGACAACCACAAGTTCGCGGCGGGCGGCGTCGCCGCCGCCTACCGGCGGGTTCGGGAAGCGTTCCCGGACGTACCGGTGCAGGTGGAGGTGGACACCCTCGCCGAGGCGGTGGAGGCGGTCGAGGCCGGCGTCGACTTTCTTCTGCTGGACAACATGTCCCCGGCCGTGCTCGCCGAGGTGGTCGCCGCCGTCGGGGACCGGGCCGAGTTGGAGGCGACCGGCGGGCTGACCCTCGCCGACGCGGCGGCGGTGGGTGCCACCGGCGTCGATTTCCTCTCCGTCGGCGCGCTCACCCACTCCTCACCGATCCTGGACATCGCCCTGGACCTGCGTACGGAGTAAACCCGTCTAGGCTGCGTGCGTGCTGCTCTGCATCGACATCGGGAACACCAACACCGTGCTGGCGACCTTCGACGGCGACAAGCTGGTGCACTCCTGGCGGATCAAGACCGACGCCCGCTCGACCGCCGACGAGCTGGGGCTGATGTTCCGGGGGCTGCTCGCCGGTGACGCCGTCGAGATCACCGGCGTGGCCGCCTGCTCGACGGTCCCGGCGGCCCTGCGTTCGCTGCGGACCATGCTCACCCGCTACTACGGTGAGCTGCCGAGCGTCATCGTCGAGCCCGGCGTACGTACCGGGGTGCAACTCGCCATCGACAACCCGAAGGAGGTCGGCGCGGACCGGGTGGTCAACACGCTGGCCGCGTACACCCTCTACGGCGGGCCGTCCATCGTCGTCGACTTCGGCACCACCACCAACTTCGACGTCATCAGCGGCCGGGGCGAGTTCCTCGGCGGTGCGTTCGCCCCGGGCATCGAGATCTCCTTCGATGCGCTCGCCGCCCGCGCCGCCCAGCTGCGCAAGGTCGAGGCGACCCGGCCCCGCTCGGTGATCGGCAAGAACACCGTCGAGTGCCTCCAGGCGGGCCTCTACTTCGGCTTCGCCGGCCAGGTGGACCGGATCGTGGAGCGGATGGCCGCCGAGATGGGCGAGCTGAAGGCGGTGATCGCGACCGGCGGGCTGGCCTCGCTGGTGCTCAACGAATGCCGGACGATCACGCATCACGAGCCGATGATCACGCTGATCGGGTTGCGCATGGTGTACGAGCGGAACGTCTGACGCTTTCTCGTTCTCTTCTTGCGGTGGGTCCGGGCAGCTTCGGTGGTTGCGGTGGGGTTTCCGGGCAGCCCGACCGGCTCCGGGCGGTCAGGCTTGATCCCTGCGCCGGTCGGGCTGCCCGGAAACCCTTCGATGGGTACGCGTCATCCGTCCGCTGGGGGTGGGGTCTGTGGTGGGGGGTGGGGGTCCGTCCGTTGTCGCGGTCTCGTCGTGAGTGGTTCAGGTTTTTCGGGCGCGGGCTACGAGGGTGGTGTAGGGGAGGGTGACGGTTTCCTGGCCGGCCAGGTCGGGGTGGGTGCGCAGGAGGGTGCGGACCTCACGGTCGACCTCGGCGCGTCGGTCAGGGGCGGCGGTGAGGTAGTGGGAGCGGGTGCGGACCAGGCCGAGCAGTTCGTCGGGGGTCAGCGTGGTGGTGTGGGTGAACTCGGCCCACTCCGGGCTGGTGAAGGAGTCGCCGAAGTCGGTCACGCTCTGCCGCAGGTACTCGACGGTGTCGCCGATCTCGGCGACTCGGCTCAGCTCGGCCACCCAGGCGCACGAGTCGTCGCGCAGGTTCCACAACGGCGCGAAGACCCCGCCGGACCGCAGCACCCGGGCGATCTCCGCGTGCGCCCGTGGCCGGTCGAACCAGTGGTACGCCTGACCGGTGAGCACGGCGTCGGCGTACCCATCGGGCAGCGACATCGCCTCGGCGCTGCCGGCCAGGGCGAGCGGGTCGCCGTCGAGCGACGTCAACTGGGCCCGCATCGCGGGGCCGGGCTCGACGGCGGTCACCCGGTGCCCCAGGGCGAGCAGCCCACGCGCCAGGATGCCGGTCCCGGCACCCAGATCGACAAGTTGCGCGGGAGCGTCGATGCCGGCGAGCGCCCAGCGCAGCGCCGCCGGTGGATAGCGGGGACGGTAGCGGTCGTAGTCGGCGGCGGCGGTGCCGAAGGAGAGGGCCTGGGTGGGGTCGGTCATGACCGGCAGGCTATCCAGTAACGGTCCCCGGGGCGTTTGAGTACGCTCGGGGCTTGACCCCGCCCGAATTCTCCCGCTGAGGAAGCGTGCCGTGACCCAACAGAGCCCCGTGCCAGTCGACCCCGCCGACGACCTTCCCGAGCAGATGAAGGTCCGCCGGGAGAAGCGGGACCGGATGCTCGCCGACGGTGTGCAGCCCTATCCGATCGGCTACCCGCGTACCAGCACGCTGAGCCAGCTGCGCGAGCGATACGCGGACCTGCCGACGGACACCGCCACCGGCGACCGGGTCTCGGTCACCGGCCGGGTGATCTTCGTACGGAACACCGGCAAGCTCTGCTTCGCCACCTTGCGCGACGGTGACGGTACCGAACTGCAGGCCATGCTGTCGCTGGACCGGGTCGGCGCGGATCGGCTGGAAGCCTGGAAGCGCCTGGTGGATCTCGGTGACCACGTCGGGGTCACCGGAGAGGTGATCACCAGCCGTCGGGGTGAGCTGTCGGTGCTGGCCGAGCAGTGGGCGGTCACCGCCAAGGCGCTGCGCCCCCTGCCGGTGGCGCACAAGCCGCTCAGCGAGGAGGCCCGGGTCCGGCAGCGCTACGTCGATCTGGTCGTCCGTCCGCAGGCGCGGCAGATGGTGCGTACTCGGGCGGCCACGTTGCGCAGTCTGCGTGATTCGTTGCACGCCGAGGGTTACCTTGAGGTGGAGACCCCGATGTTGCAGTTGCTGCATGGTGGTGCGGCGGCCCGGCCTTTCGTGACCCACAGCAATGCGCTCAACACCGATCTGTATCTCCGAATCGCGCCGGAACTGTTTTTGAAGCGTGCCGTGGTCGGCGGGGTCGAGCGGGTCTTCGAGATCAACCGCAACTTCCGTAATGAGGGCATCGACTCTTCGCACTCGCCCGAGTTCGCCATGCTGGAGGCGTACGAGGCGTACGGCGACTACGACACGATGGCCGAGTTGACCCGCAATCTCGTCCAGCGGGCGGCGATCGCGGTCTCCGGATCGACGGTGGTCACCCACGCCGACGGTCGGGAGTTCGACCTCGGTGGCGAGTGGCGTTCGGTCACTCTCTTCGGTGTGCTTTCCGAGGCGCTGGGTGAGGAGGTCACGGTACACACCGAGCGGGCGCGCCTGGTTGAGTACGCCGACAAGGTGGGCCTGGCCGTCGACCCGAAGTGGGGCCCGGGCAAGCTCGCCGAGGAACTGTTCGAGGAACTGGTCGTACCCGGCCTGGAAGCACCCACCTTCGTGCGCGACTACCCGGAGGAGACCAGTCCGCTGACCCGCTCCCATCGCAGCGAGCCGGGCCTGGCGGAGAAGTGGGACCTGTACGTGCTCGGTTTCGAACTGGGCACCGCGTACTCCGAGCTGGTCGACCCCGTGGTGCAGCGGGAACGACTGATGGCCCAGGCGCAGTTGGCCGCTCGGGGCGACGACGAGGCGATGCGACTGGACGAGGACTTTCTCCGGGCGATGGAGTACGGAATGCCGCCGGCCGGTGGCATGGGAATGGGAATCGACCGTCTCCTGATGGCGCTGACCGGCCTGGGAATTCGGGAAACCATCCTCTTCCCCTTGGTTCGCCCCGAGTAGTCGTACGAAAACTTACCGCCTCGTTACCGCATCCTATTGACGCGGCAAGCATCTGACGGGTTATTGTGCTTGTGCAGTTGGCAGGATCAGCCCTGCTCGAAAGGAATGTGGCATGGCCAAGCAGATCATTCACAAGCTGGTCGATGACCTGGACGGCGGGGACGCGGACGAGACCGTCAAGTTCGCGCTCGACGGTGTTCAGTACGAGATCGACCTGTCAGGTTCGAACGCTGAGAAATTGCGCGAGGTATTCGCCCCGTACATCGCTCACGGCACCAAGGTCGGTCGCGGCGGTGTGGTCGTCGGTGGTCGGGCCGCCCGTGGTCGCGGTGGCGCCACCGCCGACCGCGAGCAGAACAAGGCCATCCGGGCCTGGGCGCGCAAGGCGGGCAAGGACATCTCGGACCGAGGCCGGATCCCCCAGGAGATCGTCGACGAGTACCACTCGAAGGCCGGTCACTGAGACCAGGCACCAGGAGTGAGCACGACGCCGGCCCGGAGACGCTCTCCGGGCCGGCGTCGTCGTCGCGGGACTATTCGGGGCGTACCGCGCGTTGTCCACAGCCGGTGGATGTCTTGTCCACAACCTGTGGATGGTGCCGTGGTGGTGCTGTCCCGGGCCGGGGCGCCCCGTGCGGCGTTCCTGGAGGCTCCGGCCGCCGGTTCGAATTTCGCTCTGCGCGTACACAGACCATGCCCGGAACACCCGTTGAGCGTGGATGGTTGTGCAAAACGACGCGTACCGGGCCTACGACGCAGACACACGAGGTCAGCCGAGTCGGCTCGCGGCGATAGAGTAATGAGGCGCGGACGCCCGTCCCGGGCGCTCGCGTATCCGGCCCCGCCGAGAGTCTTGACCACCAAGATCGAGTGCGCACGGCACGTGAGGAGCACGAGGGCATGTTCGAGCGGTTCACCGACCGAGCGCGACGGGTTGTCGTCCTGGCCCAGGAAGAGGCCCGGATGCTCAATCACAACTACATCGGTACGGAGCACATCCTGTTGGGCCTGATCCACGAGGGTGAGGGCGTCGCGGCGAAGGCCCTGGAGAGCCTGGGGATCTCCCTGGAGGGCGTCCGTCAGCAGGTGGAGGAGATCATTGGTCAGGGTCAGCAGGCGCCGAGCGGGCACATCCCGTTCACGCCGCGGGCCAAGAAGGTGTTGGAGCTGTCGTTGCGGGAGGCGCTGCAGCTCGGGCACAACTACATCGGCACGGAGCACATCCTGCTGGGTTTGATCCGTGAGGGTGAGGGTGTCGCCGCGCAGGTGCTGGTGAAGCTGGGCGCGGACTTGAACCGGGTGCGTCAGCAGGTCATCCAGCTGCTGTCGGGCTACCAGGGCAAGGAGCCGGCCGCGGCGGGTGCCGCTCCGGGTGAGGCCGCGCCGTCGACCAGCCTGGTGCTGGACCAGTTCGGCCGGAACCTGACTCAGGCGGCCCGGGAGGGCAAGCTCGACCCGGTGATCGGGCGGGAGAAGGAGATCGAGCGGGTCATGCAGGTGCTGTCCCGCCGCACGAAGAACAACCCGGTCCTGATCGGCGAGCCCGGCGTCGGTAAGACCGCGGTGGTCGAGGGGTTGTCCCAGAAGATCATCAAGGGTGAGGTGCCGGAGACGCTGAAGGACAAGCAGCTCTACACGCTCGACCTGGGCGCCCTGGTGGCCGGTTCCCGGTACCGCGGTGATTTCGAGGAGCGTCTGAAGAAGGTGCTGAAGGAGATCCGCACCCGGGGCGACATCATCCTGTTCATCGACGAGATTCACACGCTGGTGGGTGCGGGCGCCGCCGAGGGTGCGATAGACGCCGCCAGCATTTTGAAGCCGATGCTGGCGCGGGGTGAGTTGCAGACCATCGGTGCGACCACCCTGGATGAGTACCGCAAGCATTTGGAGAAGGACGCCGCGTTGGAGCGTCGTTTCCAGCCGATCCAGGTGGGTGAGCCGTCGCTGGCGCACACCATCGAGATTTTGAAGGGTCTGCGGGACCGGTACGAGGCGCACCACCGCGTCTCGATCACCGACGCCGCGCTGGTGGCGGCGGCGACGCTGGCCGATCGGTACATCTCTGATCGGTTCCTGCCGGACAAGGCGATCGACCTGATCGATGAGGCGGGTGCGCGGATGCGGATCCGTCGGATGACGGCGCCGCCGGACCTGCGGGACTTTGATGAGCGGATCGCGCAGGTGCGTCGGGACAAGGAGTCCGCGATCGACGCGCAGGACTTCGAGCGGGCCGCGCAGTTGCGGGACACCGAGAAGCAGTTGTTGGGTCAGAAGGCGCAGCGGGAGAAGGAGTGGAAGGCCGGCGACCTCGATGTGGTGTCCGAGGTTG
>FOLJ01000018.1:163989-165373 GCA_900112325.1 Micromonospora sediminimaris | reverse complement strand
CTAAGCGGGAAGCCTGCTTCAAGATGAGGTATCCCACCCCACTTTGTGGGGGTAAGGCCCCCAGCTAGACGACTGGGTTGATAGGCCGGAAATGTAAGCCCGGTAACGGGTTCAGTTGACCGGTACTAATAGGCCGAGGACTTGACTATCAAAGTTGCTACGCGTCCACTGTGTAACTCACAACAAACAAACAACACCCCAACAAGTGTGTTGGTGTTGGTGTTGTTTGACATGTTGATAAGGTTACGGCGGTCATGGCGGAGGGGAAACGCCCGGTCTCATTCCGAACCCGGAAGCTAAGCCCTCCAGCGCCGATGGTACTGCACCCGGGAGGGTGTGGGAGAGTAGGACACCGCCGGACACACGTCACAGTCGAGGGCCACCCGGAATCGGGTCGGCCCTCGACTGCGTTGCGCCGTTGATACGGCGTACTCAGGAAGGATGTACCTGTGAGTTCAGCACCTCAGGGCGGGGACCGCCCCCGGGGGTACGAGGGTCGGTCGGCGGATCGCGACGGCGGGCCCCGCCGCAGCGACCGCCCGTCGCGCCAGGACCGGGGAGAGGAGCGAGGCTCTCGCAACGGCGGACGCGACGCCGGCGGGTACGGCAGCGACCGTCCCAGGTCCGGCGGCTTCCGCCGAGACGGCGACCGTCGCGAGGGCGGCTTCCGCGACAGCGGCCGCTCTGGCGGTGGGTTCCGAGGCGAGCGCAGCGACCGCAGCTTCGGCGGTCGCGACGGCTCCGGCGACAGGGACCGTGGCACTGGGGGTTTCCGTGGCGCCGACCGTCGCGATGGCGACCGTCGCGACGGAGGGTTCCGACGCGATAGCGGCGAACGCTCCGGTGGTTTCCGCGACGGGGAGCGTCGCGAGGGTGGCTTCCGTGGCGGTGACCGTCGCGAGGGTGGCTTCCGCGACGGGGAGCGTCGCGAGGGTGGCTTCCGTGGCGGTGACCGTCGCGAGGGTGGCTTCCGTGGCGGTGACCGCCGCGAGGGTGGCTTCCGTGGTGGTGACCGCCGTGAAGGTGGTTTCCGCGACGGGGAGCGTCGCGAGGGTGGTTTCCGTGGCAGTGACCGCCGTGAAGGTGGCTTCCGTGGTGGTGACCGCCGTGAAGGTGGCTTCCGTGGCGGCGAGCGCCGGGACGGCGATTCCCGGGAGCGTCGCGAGGGCGGGTTCCGTGGCGGCGAGCGTCGCGAGGGTGGTTTCCGCGAGGGTGACCGCCGGGACGGTGGCTTCCGTGGCAGTGACCGCCGGGACGGTGGCTTCCGTGGTGGTGAGCGCCGGGACGGTGGCTTCCGCGAGGGTGACCGTCGCGAGGGTGGTTTCCGTGGCGGTGAGCGCCGGGACGGCGATTCCCGGGAGCGTCGCGAGGGTGGTTTCCGTGG
>FOLJ01000018.1:0-163824 GCA_900112325.1 Micromonospora sediminimaris | reverse complement strand
GAGCGCCGGGACGGCGATTCCCGGGAGCGTCGCGAGGGTGGTTTCCGTGGCGGTGACCGTCGTGAAGGTGGCTTCCGCGACGGTGAGCGTCGTGAGGGCGGGTTCCGTGGTGGTGAGCGCGCTCGTGGAGCGGGTGGCTTCGGTGAGCGCCGGGAGAGCGGATTCCGTCGAGGGGCGGATAATCGTGGCGGCGAGCGCCGCAGCGGTGGATTCCGGGACGGCGAGCGTCGCTTCGGGCAGCGTGAGGACCGGGACGGACCTGGTACGGCCGAGGACGGTCGTACGGAGGCGCCGGCGCTTTCCGACGAGATCGTCGCGACCGACCTGGACAAGGACGTCCGCGCCGAACTGCTGTCGCTGGCGAAGCCGGTCGCGGACACCGTGGCCCGGCACCTCGTGGCGACCGGCCAACTGATCGACGACGACCCGGCCGAGGCACTCGCACACGCACTGGCCGCTCGCCGGCTCGCATCGCGGATCTCCGCAGTCCGGGAGGCAGTCGGCCTGGCCGCCTACCACGCCGGGGAGTGGCAGTCGGCCATCGCGGAGCTGCGGACGTACCACCGGATGAGCGGTGCGCAGAGCCACCTTGCGGTGATCGCGGACAGCGAGCGGGCACTGGGCCGTCCCGAGCGGGCCATCGACCTGTTCCGGGGTGCCGACCAGGAGAAGCTGGACCCGGCGGTGGCGACCGAACTGCTGATCGTGGCCGCTGGTGCGCGCGGCGACCTCGGCCAGCGGGACGCGGCCGTGGCGATGCTTCAGGTCCCCGACCTGACCAGCGACACCGTCCAGCCGTGGACGGCACGGCTGCGGTACGCGTACGCCGACGCGCTGCTGGCCGTCGGGCGGCGAGCCGAGGCACGGGAGTGGTTCTCCCGCGCGGCGGAGGTGGACACCGAGGCGGAGACCGACGCGGCCGAGCGGCTGCTCGAACTCGACGGTGTGGTCATCGAGGGCGACGACGAGGACGAGGTGACCGAGGAACTGGTAGCTGGTCCCGGTGCCCCCGGTGCCGTACCGACCAGCCCGGACGCCGGCCCGTCGACCACCGCCGAGGTGTCCGACCAGGATGACCCGGTCGGCAGTGACCTGGCGTCCGACGGACCCGAGCACGATGCGACCACCGGCGCGGAGCCCGCCGAGGACGTGGCAGCCGACATCGAGGCCGCACCGGAGGTCGCCGGATCCGGTGCGGACCGCCGCGAGGCGGACGGGACCGCGGAGCCGGAGGCACGGCAGCGATGAGCGGGGACCGGCTGGTTGACGGTTACGCCCTGGTCGTCTTCGACCTGGACGGAGTGATCTACCTGATCGACCAGCCGATCCCCGGCGCGGTCGAGACGGTCGCCCGGCTGCACGGTGAGGGCCGAGCCGTCGCGTACGCGACGAACAACGCCTCGCGCCGTGCCGCCGACGTGGCCGACCTGCTCACCGGGATGGGTGTGCCGGCGCGACCGGATGAGGTGCTCACCAGCGCCGCCGCAGCCGCCCAGCTGCTGGGTGAGCGGCTGCCGGCCGGAGCGCCGGTGCTCGTGGTGGGCGCCGAGGCGCTCCGGGCCGAGATCGGCGAGGTCGGGCTCAAGCCGGTCTCCACGGCCGACGAGGCCCCGGTCGCGGTCATCCAGGGGTACGGCCCGCAGGTGGGCTGGGCCGATCTGGCCGAGGCCGCGGTTGCGGTACGGGCCGGCGCGACCTGGGTGGCCACGAACACCGACCGTACCCTGCCCAGCGGGCGTGGGCCGTTGCCGGGCAACGGCGCGTTGGTGGCCGCGCTGGCCACCGCGCTCGGCCGGAACCCGGACGAGATCGTCGGTAAGCCGGCACCGGAGCTGTTCGCCACCGCCGCCCGGCGGGCGGACAACGGTCGTACGGTGGTCGTCGGCGATCGGCTGGACACCGACATCGAGGGCGCCAACCGGGCCGGTCTGGACAGCCTGCTGGTCCTCACCGGGGTCAGCGACGCCGCCGAGCTGCTCGGTGCGCCCGCAGAGCGGCGGCCGACGTACGTCTCATGGGACCTGACCGGCCTCTTCGACCCCGACGGTGTGGTACGGGTGCCGGCGTCGGACGCCGACCACGGTGGTTGGCAGGTGACCATCACCGGGGCCGACGACTGGCAGCTGTCCGGCTCGGGGCGTGCGCTTGACGCGCTTGCCGCGCTCTGCGCGGTGGCCTGGCGCAGTCATCCCACCGGCCCGATCCGGCCGGCCTCCCCAGAGGCGGCGAAGGTGCTGGAGCAACTCGCCCTGGCACCCTGACCGGGTCAGAGCAGTTTGCGCAGCTTCATCAGGTCGAACGGGTTCGCCTTGATCGACACGCGGCGGTTGGCGACGGCGCGGGTGACGTCGAGATCGCCGCGAACCAGGGCCAGCAGGTCGTCACTTGTGGTGCTCATGGCGATCTTCGCTTTCGGGTCGTCACCGTCGGCGAGTTCCACCAGCCTCCCGCCGGTGAGCCGGCCGTGGAAGGCGGTCTCCAGATCGGTGATCCGGCAGGCCAGGGTGCGATCCAGGTCCACGCGATCGCGTACGGTCTCCGCGTTGCGCTCGAGCCGGGCGGCCAGATCCTGCAACGCCTGCCGACACTCGTCCACCGTGGCCACCAATCGCCTCCTCGCCACACCACGTCGTCTCCCGGCACCGTACCGCACAGGACGGTTCCGACGGCCCGGTAGCGTGACACCTGCACAGCCGTCGGGCGAAAGGACTCAGGCATGCAGGACGCGTGGCGTACCTACCTCGAACTGGCCATGGGCCTGACGGAGGCGCCCCGGAAGAAAGCACAGGACGCGGTGCGCCGGGCGATGGGATCGACCGGTGCGACGGCGGCCCAGCTGCAGACCCTCGCCGAGGAGTTGCGGTCGACCGGCGCGGCCAACCGTGAGGCCCTGACCAAATTGGTGCGGTTTGAGGTCGAGCGGGCGCTCGGCGTGGTGGGCCTGGCCACCGCCGAGGAGGTCGCCGAACTGGACCGTCGGGTGCGCGAGTTGGAACGCCAGCTCCGGGCCGCTTCCGGTACGCCCACCAGCGGCGTCGCGCCGGGCCCGGTGGCGGCCCCCGAGTCCGTCGAGACCCCCTCCGTCGGCACGCCATCGACCGCCGCCGCCGCCCCGCCGACGAAGGCGGTGGCGAAGAAGGCGGTGGCCAAGAAGGCGGTCGCTAAGAAAGCGGTGGCCAAGAAGGCGGTCGCGAAGAAGACCGTGGCCAAGAAGGCATCCGGAACGGTCGTGCGTACCGCTGACAATGAACCGACGTCGCGACCGGCCAAGGCCGCACCGCCGCGTCCGGACGGCGCCGCATGACCGCGCCGCGGCCCGGCCCGCCGCCGGGTCCGCGCCCGGGTCCGCCGCCGCAGCGCTGGACCGGCGAGGGCGGGCAGGACGACGGTCACCCGGCGGTGGAGGCCGCGATGCAGGCAATCGTGAACGCCGCGACGCTCGGACCCGCTGACCAGATCGCCCAGTACGAGGCCGCGTACCAGACGCTGCGGGAGACGCTGGCCACCATCGACCAGGCCTGAGGAGGCGCGTCCATCCATGGCACGGCGTAACCGGTTGGACGCCGAACTCGTCCGTCGCGGTCTGGCCCGCTCCCGCGAGCAGGCTGTCGCGTTGGTGGAGGCTGGCCGCGTGCAGCTGCGTGGGGTGCCCGCCCGCAAGGCCGCCGCGATGGTTGATCCCGCCGATCCGTTGCTGGTCAGCGGTGCCGACCCGATCTCCGAGTACGTTTCCCGGGGCGGGCACAAGCTGGCCGGTGCGCTCGCCGCCTTCGCCCCTGCCGGGCTGACGGTGCATGGTCGACGCTGTCTGGACGCCGGCGCGTCCACCGGTGGCTTCACCGACGTGCTGCTGCGCGCCGAGGCCGCCGAGGTGGTCGCGGTGGACGTCGGCTACGGCCAGCTGGCCTGGTCGCTGCGCAACGATCCCCGGGTACGGGTCTTCGAACGCACGAACGTCAGGACGCTGGTCCCGGAGACGATCGGCGGCCCGGTCGACCTGACCGTCGCCGACCTGTCGTTCATTTCGTTGCGGCTGGTGCTGCCGGCCCTGGCGGCCTGCACCCGGGCCGACGGTGACCTGGCACTGATGGTCAAACCGCAGTTCGAGGTGGGCCGGGAGCGGGTCGGCGCCGGTGGGGTGGTGCGCGATCCGGAGCTTCGGGCGCAGGCGGTGCTTGAGGTCGCCACGGCAGCCGCGACGCTGCGGCTGGGGCTGGCGGATCTCGCGGCCAGCCCCCTGCCGGGGCCGAGCGGCAACGTCGAGTTCTTCGTATGGTTACGCCGGGACGCGCCACCGGCCGACCCGGAGCGGGTGCGGGCCGTGGTGGCGGCCGGGCCAGGTGGCCCGGTGACGTCCGGCGACGGACCGGACGAGGTGACGGAGGAGGTGGCCACGTGAGCGAGCGGAGCGAGCGAACCGTTTGGCACAGCAGCGTGGCGGCTCGCGCCGCCGGTGAGCGGAGCGAGGCGGTGGCGTGAGCGAGCGGAGCGAGCGAACCGTCTGGCACAGCAGCGTGGCGGCTCAGGCTGCCGGTGAGCGGAGCGGGGCGGCGGCGCGGTGACCCGCACGGCCCTGTTGGTGACGCACACCGGCCGGCGGCGCAGCACCGAGCATGCCCGTGCGGTCGCTGCGGACCTGATCGCCGCCGGGTTCGAGGTGCGGGTGGTGGCCGAGGAGGCCGAGGATCTCGACCTGCCGGGCGTGGTGCCGGTGACCGGGCCGGAGGCGGCCGAAGGCGCCGAGATCGTCTTCGCGCTCGGTGGGGACGGGACGTTCCTGCGCGCCGCGGAGCTCGCCCGGCCAGCGAAGGTGCCGCTGCTCGGCATCAACCTCGGTAAGGTCGGTTTCCTCGCCGAGGCGGAGATCGACGATCTCGACGAAGCGGTCCGTGACGTGGTCAGCCGCAACTACAGCGTCGATGAGCGGCTCACCCTCGACGTGACGGCGGAGTTCGACGGTGGGCCGACCATCGAGTCGTGGGCCCTCAACGAGATCAGCGTCGAGAAGGGCGAGCGGGCCCAGATGCTGGAACTGCTCGTCGACGTCGACGGGCGGCCGCTGTCCCGCTACGGCTGTGACGGCGTGGTGTGTGCCACGCCCACCGGTTCCACGGCGTACGCCTTCTCGGGCGGCGGGCCGGTGGTCTGGCCGGAGGTGGAGGCGTTACTGCTGGTGCCGATCAGCGCGCACGCGCTGTTCAGCCGACCGCTGGTGACGGCACCCACCTCCACCATGACGATCACCGTCGACCCGTTCACCACTTTGGCCGTGCTCTGCTGCGACGGGCGGCGGGTCTACGACCTGCCGCCGGGCGCCCGGGTCACCGTGCGGCGGGGCACCCTGCCGGTGCGGATCGTGCGGCTGCGGGACCGGTCGTTCACCGCGCGCCTGGTGGCAAAGTTCGACCTCCCGGTGCACGGCTGGCGGGGCAACCGCCGCTGAGGCTGCCGGCCGCGCCGGCTGGTCAAGTGTCGGGCCACGCGTCTACTGTCGGTTGCTGTGCTGGAGGAGCTACGCATCACCGGACTGGGCGTCATCGAGGACACGACGCTGCCGCTGGCCGGCGGCATGAACGTCATCACCGGCGAGACCGGTGCTGGCAAGACCATGGTGGTGACCGGGCTCGGCCTGCTCTTCGGTGGCCGGGCCGACGCCGGCCGGGTACGCGCCGAACCCGGCCGTGCCGTGGTCGAGGGCCGGCTGCGCCTCGGTGGCCGGGTGGCGGAGACGGTGCACGCCCGGATCACCGACGCCGGAGGTGAGCCCGACGAGGACGGCTGCGTGCTGCTGAGCCGCACGGTCACGGTGGAGGGCCGGTCCCGGGCCCATCTGGGTGGCCGCGGCATGCCCGTGTCGATGCTCGGCGAGGTCGGTGAGCAGGTGGTCGCCGTACACGGTCAGTCCGACCAACTGCGGCTGCTGCGCCCGGCCGAACAGCGGGCCGCGCTGGACCGGTTCGCCGGTCCCGAGCACGAGAAGCTGCTCGACGCGACGCGGGACGCGTTCACCCGGTGGCGTCGGGTGGTCGACGACCTGGCCGACCGGCGGCGCAATGCGCGGGAACGCCATCAGGAGACCGACCTGCTGCGGTTGGGGCTCGACGAGATCACCCGGGTGGATCCGCAGCCGGGCGAGGACGACGAGCTGAAGGCGGAGGCGCAGCGACTGGAGCACGCGGAGGGTCTGCGTACCGCGGCCCAGTTGGCCCATCAGTGCGTGGCCGGCGGCTTGGAGGCCACCGACGACACCCCGGACGCCTCGACGCTGCTGGGCACCGCCCGGCGCACGCTTGAGGCGCAGGCCGGCACCGATCCGGCGCTCGGTGAACTGGCCGTCCGCCTGGAGGAGGCGGCCACGTTGGTCGCTGACGTCTCGGTGGAGCTGTCCACATACCTCGCCGGCCTGGACGCCGACCCGGCTCGGTTGCAGGCGCTCTACGAGCGACGGGCCGCGTTGCGCGCGTTGACCCGTAAGTACGCCGACGATGTCGACGGCGTGATCGCCTGGGCGGAGCGGGCCCGGACCAGACTGTCCGAGTTGGACAACTCCGACGAGCTGCTCGACGAGCTGGACCGGGAGGCGTCCCGGCTGGCCGGCGAGGTGGCCGAGCTTGCCGGCCGGCTGTCGCTGTCCCGGCAGGAGGCGGCGGCGCGGTTCGCCGATCAGGTCACCGTCGAGCTGGCCGGGCTGGCGATGCCACACGCCCGGATCGAGGTGGCGGTGCTGCCCCGACCCGCTGGGCGGGCCGAGCCGACGTTGCCGGTCAACGGGGTCGACGTAGGTGTCGGGCCCGACGGCGGTGACGAGGTCGAGTTGCGGCTGCTGGCGCACCCCGGTGCGCCGTCGCTGCCTCTGCAACGGGGTGCCTCCGGCGGTGAGCTGTCCCGGGTGATGCTCGCCATCGAGGTGGTCTTCGCCGGCTCCGGCGGCCCGCCGACGCTGGTCTTCGACGAGGTCGACGCCGGGGTCGGCGGTCAGGCGGCGGTGGAGATCGGCAGGCGGCTGGCCCGACTGGCCCGCAGCCACCAGGTCCTGGTGGTGACCCACCTGCCTCAGGTCGCCGCCTTCGCCGACCGGCACCTGGTGGTGGCCAAGGACACCGGCGGCGCGGTCACCACCAGCGGGGTGCGGGTGGTGGAGGACACCGAGCGGGCCCGGGAACTCGCCCGGATGCTTGCGGGTTTGCCGGACTCGGATCTGGGTATCGCTCACGCCGAGGAACTCCTGGCCGTGGCGGCCAGGGAACGGCGGTCCTGAGACCGCGATTGTGAGCGGAGGCACACCGGCCTTCGCCCATGTGTGTTTCCCTGGGTAGGCGGCCCTGCTCAGGCATGTCGCGACAGATTCGCCTGCCTCACATGCCAGGATGGTCACGATGCGTCTACCCACGTTGCGCCGGGCCCGGAACGCGGAACCGGGACAGATCCTCGGCACCGCGCGCCTCGACCGTCGCACGAAGCGGCTGGTCGGCCGGCTCCGCCCCGGCGACATCGCGGTCATCGACCACGTCGATCTGGACCGGGTCGCTGCCGACTCGCTCGTCGCGGTCGGTGTCGGCGCGGTGCTGAACGCCAAGCCGTCGGTTTCCGGCCGTTACCCAAACCTCGGGCCGGAGGTGCTGATCTCGGCGGGTATTCCGCTGCTCGACGACCTCGGCGAGGGCATCTTCGAGCGGATCCGTGAGGGCGACACGGTGCGCATCGAGGGCAACACCGTCTACCTGAACGACGACCCGGTGGCGCACGGCAGTCGCCAGGACGCCGAAAGCGTGGCCAAGGCGATGACCGACGCCCGGGAGGGCCTGTCGGTGCAGTTGGAGGCGTTCGCCGCCAACACCATGGACTACCTCAAGCAGGAACGGGACCTGCTGCTCGACGGCGTCGGCGTGCCCGAGATCGCCACCGAGGTGCAGGGTCGGCACTGTCTGATCGTGGTCCGGGGCTACGACTACAAGGCCGACCTGGACGTGCTGCGCCCGTACATCCGGGAGTTCAAGCCGGTGCTGATCGGCGTCGACGGAGGTGCCGACGCTCTGGTCGAGGCGGGCTACACCCCAGATATGATCATCGGCGATATGGATTCGGTCACCGACGACGTGCTGCGCTGCGGCGCCGAGGTGATCGTGCACGCGTACCCGGACGGGCGGGCGCCGGGGTTGCCGCGCGTCAACGGCCTGGGGGTACCGGCGGTGACCTTCCCCGCCGCCGCCACCAGCGAGGACCTCGCCATGCTGCTGGCCGACGAGAAGGGCGCCTCGCTGATCGTCGCGGTGGGTACCCACGCCACGCTCGTGGAGTTCCTCGACAAGGGGCGCGGCGGCATGGCGTCGACGTTCCTCACCCGGCTCAAGGTCGGTGGCAAGCTGGTCGATGCCAAGGGGGTCAGCCGGCTGTACCGGCAGAGCATTTCCGGGTCGTCCCTGTTGCTGCTGGTCCTCTCCGCACTCGCCGCCATGGCCTCGGCGGTGGCCGTCTCCACCGTCGGTAAGGCGTACCTGGGCGTGGTCTCCGAGTGGTGGGACAATTTCGTGTTCCAGCTCGGCCAGCTTTTCTAGCTCCCGACCGATCAAGAGGCTTCAAGCGTGATCAACTTCCGGTACCACGTGGTGTCCCTGACCGCGGTCTTCCTCGCCCTGGCGATCGGCCTGGTGGTCGGTACCGCCGCACTCAACGGTCCGGTAGCGGACTCGCTCCGGGAGACCGTCAACGAGCTACGCAAGGACAACCAGCACCAGCGCCAGGCGGTCCAGAACATGCAGCGGGAACTGGAACTGGAGGAGGACTTCGCCGCCGAGATGGCCCAGGTGATGCTGCCGGGCACGCTCAGCGGCAAGCGGGTATTGGTGCTCAGCCTGCCCACCGGTCGCGAGCACACCGAGGGGGTGCTCAACATGCTCCAGCTGGCCGGCGCCGACGTCACCGGGCGGATCGACCTGCAGGACAAGTTCATCAACCCGGAGAACAACAACGACCTGCTCGAACTGGCGGTCACCGCGGCCCGACCGACCGACGCGCCGACCGCGGGGCTGCCCGGCAACGGCCACGGCGTCGAGACCTCCAGCGCCCTGCTGGCGACCGTACTGCTGGACCAGCCCGCCGGTGCCGAGCCGGTCACCGAGGCCGACCGGCGGGCGGTGCTGGCCGCGTACGGCAACGCCAACTACCTGACCACGTCGGACCGGATCACCGCGCCGGCCGAGGCCGTCGTGGTGGTCAGCGGGCAGCCGTACGTAGACAAGGACTCCGCCAAGAAGGACGAGTCCGTCGTCAAGATCGCCGAGCAGTTCGACCGGACCGGGGGCATCGTGGTGGCCGGCAACGGCTCGGCCGGCGGCAATCTGGTGGCCTTCGTCCGGGGCGACGCGGTGCTCGCCCAGACCATCTCGACCATCGACAACGCCAACACGGTCCAGGGGCAACTGGTCACCACCCTGGCGCTGGTGCAGCAGCTCGCCGAGCGTAAGGCCGGTCACTTCGGCGTCGGTGACAGCGCCGCCTCGCTGGTGCCTAGACTGCCCCAGTGAACCCTTCCCACCCACTTCGCGCGGTCCGACGCGTCGCAGGGTCGGCGGAGGCGCGCACCCGCCGAGCGGTGCGGGCCGGTAAGGGTTCAGTGGCCTGACGGGGGCACCCGGTGCCCTGTTCCGACGATGTCCGCCGGCCGGCGGGAGGGGATGGCGTGAGTGAGCGGGACGGCGACGTGACGGTCTTCGGTCGACTCCTGGTGGCCGGGATCGGGGCGGTCGCCGCCCGGTACGCGCTGCGCGAGATCCGTACCTCACCGCCCGCGGCGGCCCTGGAGCGGACCAACTTCCGGGGACGCACCGTGACCCTGGCCGCCGGCCCGGCCCTCGCGTTGGGGGCCTCAAGTGCCGCGGCCTGCGGGGCGGCGAGCGTGCCGGCCGGCGCGGCGACCCTGGTGGCCGGGCTCGGCGCCGGGGCCGTGGGCCTCTACGACGACGTTGTCGGAGCCCGTCCGGAGCAGAAGGCGGCAAAGGGTTTCGCCGGGCACCTGGCCGCCTTGCGGCAGGGCCGGGTCACCGCCGGCCTTGTCAAGATCGTCGGGGTGGGCGCGGCCGGTCTGGGGGCGGCCGCCCTGCTCGCCGCCGACCCGGGCGTGGCCGGGCATCGCCGTCGGCGCCGGCAGGGCACCTGGGGACGAGGCGCCGACGTGCTGCTCGGCGCGGGGGTGGTGGCCGGCACGGCTAACCTGGTCAACCTGCTCGACCTGCGTCCCGGACGGGCACTGAAGTCGGGTCTGCTGCTCGGTGCGCCACTGAGCGGTGGCCGGCACGGTGGGATCGCCTCGGGCGCGGCCGGTGCCGCCGCCGGGCTGCTCCCCGAAGACCTGGCCGAGGAGGTGATGCTCGGTGACAGCGGCGCGAACGCCCTCGGCGCGGTGCTCGGGGTGGCGCTGGCCGCCCGCACCGGCCCGGTCGGCCGGGCCGGGCTGCTCGCCGTCCTCGCCGGGCTCACCGCCGCCAGCGAGAAGGTGAGCTTCACGAAGGTCATCGCGAGCACGCCTGGGCTGCGTGAACTCGACGCGCTGGGCCGACGCGCCGACTGACGTGACCAGACCGGCCCCCCTCGCCGGCGCCGGCCGGTTGGCCGGAGCGGCAGCCCTCATCGCCGTACTCACCGTGGTCAGCAGGCTGGCCGGGTTCGGGCGTACCGCCGTGTTCACCTGGGTGGTGCAGGACAGCGACCTGGGCGCGATGTACGTCCTGGCGAACACCATCCCGAACATCATCTTCGAGATCGTCGCGGGCGGGGCGCTGGCCAGCCTGGTCGTACCGCTGCTCGCCGGCGCGGTCGCGGCGGGGGACCGGCAGGCGGTCGCGGCCACCACCGGCGCCCTGCTCACCTGGACGGTGACGCTGCTCGTGCCGCTGGCGGTGCTGGTGGCCCTGGGCGCCGGGCCGATCATCACCGCGCTCGGCGACAGCCGGTCACCGGAGGAACTGGCGGCCGGCGCCCGGATGCTGCGGGTCTTCGCGCCGCAACTGCCGCTGTACGGCATCGGCATCGTGCTCACCGGCGTGCTCCAGGCGCACCGGCGGTTCGCCTGGCCGGTGATCGCGCCGCTGCTGTCCAGCCTCACGGTGGTCGTCGTCTACCTGGTCTTCGCCGGGGCTGCCGGTACGGGCGCCAGCGTGGCGCAGGCCGGCCGCGGCGGTGAGTTGATCCTGTCGGTCGGCACCACCCTCGGCGTGGTGGTGTTGTCGCTGTCGCTGCTGATCCCGCTGCGTCGGCTGCGGCTGACGCTGCGCCCCGGGTACGCGTTCCCGGCCGACGCCCGGGCCCGGGTACGCGGGCTGGCGGTGGCCGGCGTGGTGACGGTCACCGCCCAACAGGTCGCGCTGGCGGTGATCCTCTACCGGCTCTCCAGCGGCCGGACCGAGGCGTTCCAGGTGTTCAACCTGGCCCAGACGTTCTACCTGCTGCCCTGGGCGGTGCTGGCGGTGCCGCTGGCCACCGCCGCGTACCCGACCCTGGCCACGGCGGCGGGCGCGGACGAGCGGACTTACCGGAAGGTGCTGTCGGCGACCCTGCGTGGGGTGCTGTTGTGCAGCTTCCTCGGCGCTGCGGCACTTGTCGGTGTGGCCGGCCCGATCGGCCGGTTCTTCCCGCTCGACAGCGACGCGACCGCCGCCGCGATCGCCGGTTACGCGCCCGGGCTGCTCGGGTACGGGCTGTTCGCGGTGCTGTCCCGCGCGTTGTACGCCCGGGGCGCGACGCGGGCGGCGACCGCCACCATCACCGCCGGTTGGCTGGCGGTGCCGCTGGCGTTGCTTCCGCTGTCGGCGCTGCTTCCGGTGGCCGACCGGGTGCTGGCGGTGGCGTTGGCCAACTCGGCGGGAATGCTGCTGCTCGGCGCGCTGCTGCTGGTCGCCGTCGCCCGGTCGGCCGGCCGGGAGGCGTTGGCCGGCGCCGGGCGGGCCGGCGCTGCCGGTCTGCTGGCCGGCGGTGCGGCCGCCGTCGCGGCGGTGGGGATGCTACGGCTGCTGGGCGCCGAGGGCGACCCCCCGGCGCGGTGGACGGCACTGATGCAGGGCATGCTGTCCGGAGTCCTGGTCGCTGTCGTGTTCCTCGCCGTGGTATGGCTGGTCGACCGGCAGGACCTGCGGCCACTGCTGACCGGCCTGGGTCGACGCCTGCGCCGGGCCCGGCCAGGTGACCGGAAGGAGGAGGCGGTCCGGTGAGCGCGAGGAGTGAGCTTGCGAGCCCCGCAGTCGCGAACGGAGAGTCGGTCCGGTGAGCGCGAGGAGTGAGGTTGCGAGCCCCCCGGTCGCGAACGGAGAGTGGGTCCGGTGAGCGCGACGAATGGGCCGGCGGCCGTTCCGGGCCAGCCGGGGACGGTGATGTTGCTGCTGGCTTCCAGCACCGGCGGGGTCGGTCAGCATGTCCGGTCGGTGGCGCGCGGGCTGGCCGAGGCCGGGCAGCCGGTGTTGGTCTGCGGGCCGGCGGCGACCCAGGACCAGTTCGACTTCGTGGCCGCCGGTGCCCGGTTCCGGCCGGTGGAGATCCCGGCGAGCCCCACGCCGGGCGACGCCCGCGCCGTCGGCGTGCTGCGCCGACTGCTCGCCGCCGAGCAGGTGAGCGTGGTGCACGCGCACGGGCTGCGCGCCGGGCTGGTGGCGGTGCTGGCCCGGCCGGCCGCCCCGCTCGTGGTCACCTGGCACAACGCGGTGCTGGCCGGCGGGGTACGCGGTGCCCTGTCCCGGTTGGTGGAGCGGATCGTGGCGCGGAACGCCCGGGTGACCCTCGGCGCCTCAGGTGACCTGGTGGCGCGGGCCGTCGCGTTGGGCGCGGGGGATGCCCGACTCGCCCCCGTCGCCGCGCCGGAACTGCCCGCGCCGCGCCGTCGCCGGGCCGCGGTGCGGGCCGAGTTCGCGGTCGCGGCCGACCAGCCGTTGATCCTGTCGGTGGGCCGGCTGCATCCGCAGAAGCGGTACGACGTCCTGGTCGACGCCGCCGCCCGATGGCGGGAGCGCACCCCGCCGCCGGTCGTCGTGATCGCCGGCAGCGGACCGGCCTACCTGCCGCTGGCCGCCCGGATCAGCGCCGCCCGCGCACCGGTCACCCTGCTGGGGCACCGCACGGACGTGGCCGATCTGCTCACCGGCGCCGACCTCGCGGTGGTGACCAGCGACTGGGAGGCCCGTCAACTGTTCGCGCAGGAGGCGCTGCGGGCCGGCGTACCGCTGGTGGCGACCGCGGTGGGCGGGCTGCCGGAACTTGTCGGTGACGCGGCGGTGCTGGTGTCGCCAGGTGATGTGGACGCGGTCGACGCGGCGGTGCGTGGTCTGCTCGACGATGAGGCCGGCCGCGCCGAACTGGCGCGGCGCGGCGCGGCGCGGGCACTGACCTGGCCGACGGAGGCGCAGACCCGCACCCAACTGCTCGCGCTCTACGCCGAGCTGACACCCGGCCCGGCCGGGCCGGCATCGCCGGACGCAGACACACCGTCGACGGGACGCCGGTGATGCTGCGCCGTATCGCTCCGATCCTGCTCACCCTGGTGGTGGTGGCGCTCGGGGTCACCGCGCTGGCCGCCCGCCCGCAGAGCCCGCCGGCCCGGCAGAGCGCCGACTATGTGGTTCTCGTCGGCGTGGCCGGGCTGCGCTGGGACGATGTGGACGCGGAGCGTACGCCGACGCTGTGGCGGCTGGCCCGCGAGGGCTCGATCGGCTCGCTGTCGGTGCGGTCCGCACATCGACCCACCTGTCCCGTGGACGGCTGGCTGACTCTCGGCGCGGGCAGCTTCGCCGCCTGGCCCGGCAGCCGCGGCGGGGACGGGCAGTGTCCGCCCGTCGACGTGACGGTGGAGCAGCCGGACGGCATCGGCGCGAACCTGCCGGATCAGGAGAGCGTTGCCGTACACAACCAGGAGCGGTTGCCGTGGGGCACGGTACCCGGCGCGCTGTCGGAGTCGGTGCGGTGTTCGGTGGCGGTCGGACCGGGCGCGGCGGTGGCCGCCGCCCGACCGTTCGGTCGGGTCGACCGGTACGCGCCGACGCTGCCGGCGGATCCCGCCGGGCTGCTCGGCTCCTGCGTGCTCAGCATCGTCGATCTCGGCACGGTGGAGGGCGACGACCCGGCGGTACGGGCGGCGGCGGCTCGGGCTGCCGACGCGCAACTGGCCCGGGTGCTCGACGGCCGGCCGCCGCGATCGCTGGTGATCGTCGCCGGGGTCTCCGACACTCAGTTGCCGTCCCGGCTGCACGTGGCCGTTGCCCACGGTCCGGGCTGGGAAGAGGGCTGGCTGACCTCGCCCAGCACGGACCGCCGTGGCTATCTGCAACTGATCGACCTGGCCCCGACCGCGCTGACCGTCCTGGGCCGTCCGATGCCCGACCGGCCGTTCCTCGGCCGGCCCGCCGAGTCGGTCGACGGCCGGCCGGCCGATCTGTCCGCCGCGATCGCCGAGCCGGCGGACGCGGACCGGGAGGCCGCCGCGCAGCGGAAGGTGGCCGGCGGGTTCTTCACCCTGCTGGCCGTCGTTCAGGTGGCGCTCGCGGTGGCGGTGCTGCCGCTGCTGCGCCGGGCCCGCCGGCACGCCGGGCCGTACGGACCGAAACCGGTGCCGCGTCCGGTGGTGGCGACGGTGGAGGTGCTGCTTGTCGCCGCCGCGCTCGCGATACCGGCGGCGCTGGTCGCCGAGGCCGCGCCGTGGTGGCGCTTCGCGTATCCGGCGGCCTCGTTCGCCGGGCTGACCGCCGTGTTGCTGGCTGCCGCGACGCTGCTGGTTCGGCTGACACCCGGCTACCGCGCCACCCTGGGTCCGCTCGGCGCGGTAGCCGGGCTGACCATGTTGGCCGTTGGCCTGGACGTCGTGACCGGGGCCCGGTTGCAGCTCAACGGGGTGGTGGGTTACTCCGCGCTGGAGGGGGGCCGCTATGCCGGCCTCGGTACCGTCGGTCTCGGCGTCTTCGCTGCCGCCGCCCTGCTCAGCGCCGGCTGGCTCGCCCAGCGGGTGCGCCGTGGCTGGCGTCCGACCGTCATGGTCGTCGTCGGCGGGGCCGCCGTGGTGATCGTCGGCAGCGCGTATCTGGGTGCCGACTCGATCGGCGCGATCGCCCTGACCGCTGGAGTGAGCGTGGCGGCGGCGATCAGCGCGGGTGGCTGGCTGACGTTGACCCGGCTCGCCTGGGCGGCGATGGCCGGGTTGGCCGTGACGGTCGGGTTCGCGGTGGTGGATCTGGGTCGGACCCCGGCGGAGCGGGGCAGCCTCGGCCGGTTCCTGGCCGCGCTCGGCGACGGTACCGGCGGGCTGACCGTGCAGCGGTCCAGCGCGGCGAGCTTCGACACGCTGGTCAACAGTCCGCTGACGGTGCTGGCGCTGGCCGGCGCGTTGCTGGTCTGGTTCGCGCTGCTGCAACCCTGGGGCGGGCTGATGCGGCTGTTCGGCATCTACCCGGCGATCCGGGCGGCGATGGCGGGCACCGCGGTGGCGGCGGTGATCGGCGGGCTGCTCAGCGCCGCGGCGTTGGACGTGGCCGGGGCTGCGGCAGCCGTGGTGGTGCCGTTGGCGGCGCTGTCGGCGTTGCGGGTGCTCGACCACTCGGCGGACCGGACCCAGCCGGGGGCGGACCGCCCGGCCGGCGGCGGGCCGGACGGTAGCCGACCGGACGATGGCGGGCCGGACGGCGGCGGGCCGGACGATGGCGGGTCAACCGGTGGCAGGCCGGGCGGTGACGGGCCGGGCGCACGGTCGTCGGCCGAGGTCGCGACCGGGTGACTCGGCGGCGGTACCGGGTGCGGCACCGGCCGGCCGTTGGGGAGGTGTTACCGTGGAATCCCGTGGATCGCGTGATCACTTCGCTGATCGGCTCGGCGGTCTGCACGACCGCGACGGACGACACGGGAGCAGGCCTTGGCCCCTTCAGCACGGACGACCAGGCACATATTCGTCACCGGAGGCGTCGCCTCCTCGCTGGGTAAGGGGCTCACCGCCTCCAGTCTCGGCAACCTGCTGACCGCGCGGGGGCTTCGCGTGGTGATGCAGAAGCTCGACCCGTACCTCAACGTCGACCCGGGCACGATGAACCCGTTCCAGCACGGTGAGGTCTTCGTGACCGAGGACGGCGCCGAGACGGATCTCGACGTCGGCCACTACGAGCGTTTCCTGGACCGGTCGCTGTCCGGCAAGGCCAACGTCACCACCGGCCAGATCTACTCCGAGGTGATCGCCAAGGAGCGGCGCGGTGAGTACCTGGGGGACACCGTCCAGGTGATCCCGCACATCACCAACGAGATAAAGTCCCGGATCCTGGCCATGGCCGACCCGGACGACGACGGCCGCACCCCGGACGTGGTCATCACCGAGGTCGGCGGCACGGTCGGTGACATCGAGTCGCTGCCGTTCCTGGAGGCGATCCGGCAGGTACGCCACGACCTGGGCCGCGACAACTGTTTCTATCTGCACGTCTCGCTGGTGCCCTACCTGGCCCCCTCCGGGGAGCTGAAGACGAAGCCGACCCAGCACTCGGTCGCCCAGCTGCGCAGCATCGGTATCCAGCCCGACGCCATCGTGTGCCGTTCCGATCGGGACATCCCGGAGAAGCTCCAGCACAAGCTCTCCCTCTACTGCGACGTCGACGCCGAAGCGGTGATCGCCGCGCCGGACGCGCCCAGCATCTACGACATCCCGAAGGTGCTGCACCGGGAAGGGCTCGACGCGTACGTGGTGCGCCGGCTGAACCTCTCCTTCCGGGACGTGGACTGGGAGGGCTGGGACGACCTGCTGGAGCGGGTGCACCAGCCCCGGCACACCATCACCGTCGCGCTGGTCGGCAAGTACGTTGACCTGCCCGACGCGTACCTGTCGGTGAGCGAGGCGATCCGGGCGGCCGGCTTCGGCCACCGAGCCCGGGTCCACCTGCGGTGGGTGCCGAGCGACGACTGCGTCACCCCGACCGGTGCGGCGGCCGCCCTGGCCGGGGTCGACGGCATCGTCATCCCCGGCGGCTTCGGCGTCCGGGGCATCGAGGGCAAGATCGGCACCGCCCGGTACGCCCGGGAGAACGGCATTCCGCTGCTCGGGCTCTGCCTGGGCCTGCAGTGCATGACCATCGAGGTGGCCCGGCACCTGGCCGGCCTGGACGGCGCCAACTCGCTGGAGTTCGACGCCGAGGCGGTGCACCCGGTCATCGCCACCATGGCCGATCAGCAGGACATCGTCGCCGGCAAGGGCGACCTGGGCGGCACCATGCGGCTGGGCGCGTACCCGGCGACGCTCACCGAGGGGTCGATCGTCGCTGAGGCGTACGGCAGCACCCAGGTCAGCGAGCGGCATCGGCACCGGTACGAGGTGAACAACGCCTACCGCGACCAGCTCGCCAAGGCCGGGCTGCACATCTCGGGCACCTCGCCGGACGGTCGGCTGGTCGAGTTCGTCGAGCTGGACCGTGATCTGCACCCGTTCTTCGTGGCCACCCAGGCGCATCCGGAACTCAAGAGCCGCCCCACCCGGCCCCACCCGCTGTTCGCCGCCTTCGTCCACGCCGCGGTGACGTACTCGCAGGCCGATCAGCTTCCGGTCGACCTGGACACCGCCTCGGCCGAACGGGCCGTCCGCAACGGCGCCGCCACGAAGGCGGCCTCGGCCTCGTGAGCGGACGGTGGGCAGGAATTGAAGGGGCGACCCGGGCCGAGGCCGGCGCGGGTGACCCGATGGTGGGCCGATGAGCGCCGTTGAGCACCGCTACGAGGTGTGCTCGCGGGAGTTGCGCTACCGCGGCCGGATCTTCGAGGTGGTCACCGAGGAGGTCACCATGCCCGGCGGTGGCACCGCCGCGCGTGACCTCGTCCGGCACGTCGGCGCGGTGGCGGTGGTGGCGCTTGACGACGCCGGTCAGGTCGTGTTGATCCGGCAGTACCGTCAGCCGGTGGGCCGGCGGTTGTGGGAGTTGCCGGCCGGGTTGACCGACGTCTCCGGAGAGGACCCGTCGGTGACGGCAACGCGTGAGCTGGCCGAGGAGGTCGATCTCACCGCCGGTCGGCTCGACGTGCTCGTCGACGTGCACAGCTCGCCCGGGTTCACCGACGAGCTGGTCCGGGTCTTCCTGGCGCGGGATCTCGGCGAGGTGCCGGTGGAGCAGCGACACGACCGTCATGACGAGGAGGCCGACCTGCAGATCGTCCGGATCGACCTGGACGAGGCGGTCGGCATGGTGCTGGCGGGGGAGATCAGCAACGGACCGTGTGTGGCCGGGCTGCTCGCTGCCGCCCGCGCCCGCGACGCCGGCTGGTCGGGGTTGCGCCGGGCGGACGCCCCGCTGCCCCGCTGACCGGGACGCGGTCTCGTGGAACACGACGCGGGGGCCGGGCGGTGCACCGCCCGGCCCCCGCGTGGTCTCGTGGGTCAGTCGCGCAGCGGCCGGCCCTGTCCGTCGACGCCGCCGTTCACCAGGATCAGGATGCCGTCGACGAGGCCCCAGATACTGCCGATACCGCAGGTCACGAGGGTGACGATCAGCTGAATGACGCCCGTCTTGGTGTCGCCCATGTAGAACCGGCCGACGCCGAAGCCGCCCAGCACGATCTGCAGGACGCCCGCGACGACCTTGCTCTTGTCAGAAACGCCCTGGGGGTACCCGGGCTGCATTGGAGGAGTGGTCATGGGGCGACACAATAGTGATCCACTAACGCGTTGTCCGCACCGGTGTGCACCAGATGGGACGATGGTGCCGAAGACTGTCCTGACGGCTGATGTGACGTCCACCGCCGGCCCGGGTACTCACACCTGACACATCGTCAACGGCCATGGCGAGCAGGTGTCACAGTGCAGGCTCCGCTGACATGCGGTCACGCCTAGACTGCCGCCGGCGGGACCGGTTGACCGGGGCGGCAATGGGGCCGCCGCGGCACCGCGCAGTCGGGGTGAACGTGCCCCGAAGAGAGGTGTCAGCATCGTGAAGGTCGGCATCCCACGCGAGGTCAAGAACCACGAGTACCGGGTGGCGATCACGCCCGCGGGCGTAAACGAGTTCACCCGCGGCGGTCACCAGGTCTTCGTCGAGGCCGGCGCCGGGCTCGGGTCGAGCATCACCGACGAGGAGTTCGCCGCCGCCGGCGCCAAGATCCTGGAGAGCGCCGACGAGGTCTGGGACGCCGCCGACCTGGTGCTGAAGGTGAAGGAGCCGGTCGCCGAGGAGTACCACCGGATGCGCGAAGGACAGGTGCTCTTCACCTACCTGCACCTGGCCGCCTCCCGGGACTGCACCCAGGCCCTGCTCGACCGGAAGGTGACCGGCATCGCCTACGAGACCGTCGAGCTGCCGGACCGGTCGCTGCCGCTGCTCGCCCCGATGTCCGAGGTGGCCGGACGACTCGCCCCGCAGGTCGGCGCCTTCTACCTGATGCGTACCGGCGGTGGCCGTGGGGTGCTGCCCGGCGGCGTCTCCGGTGTGTACGCGGCCAAGACCGTGGTCATCGGTGCCGGTGTCTCCGGCATGAACGCGGCCGCGATCGCCCTGGGCCTGCAGTCCGAGGTGCTGCTGCTGGACAAGAACGTCGGCCGGTTGCGCCAGGCCGACGCCATCTACCGGGGCCACCTGCAGACCGTCGCCTCCAACGCGTACGAGATCGAGCGTGCGGTGCTTGACGCGGACCTGGTCATCGGCGCGGTGCTGGTGCCCGGCGCGAAGGCGCCGAAGCTCATCTCCAACGAGTTGGTCTCCCGGATGAAGCCGGGCAGCGTGCTCGTCGACATCGCGATCGACCAGGGTGGCTGCTTCGAGGACTCGCGGCCCACCACCCACGCCGACCCGGTCTACCGGGTGCATGACTCGATCTTCTACTGCGTGGCGAACATGCCCGGTGCGGTGCCGAACACCAGCACCTACGCGCTGACGAACGTCACCCTCCCGTACGCCCTCGAACTGGCCAACCACGGCTGGCGCGAGGCCGCGCGTCACGACCCGGCGCTGGCGCTGGGCCTGAACACCCACGACGGGCAGGTCGTCTACGGTCCGGTCGCCGAGGCGCACGGCCTGCCCACCCTGCCGTTGACCGAGGTGCTGGCCTGACCGACCGGCTGACCGACGGCGAGGCCGGCGGGGGCGAGCAGCCCGCGCCGGCCCTGCGTCGTGCCGTCCGCGGCTATCTGGACCACCTCACCGTCGAACGTGGACTGGCCGCGAACACGCTCGCCTCGTACCGTCGGGACCTGGACCGTTACCTCGGGTCGCTGACCACCGCCGGGGTGACCGACCTGTCGGCCGTCTCCACCGGGGAGATCGAACGCCACCTGGCCCGGCTGCGCTCCGGCGCCGACGGTCACCCGCCGCTCGCGGTCTCCTCGGCGGCCCGCGCCGCCAGCGCGGTACGCGGACTGCACCGGTTCGCGTTACGCGAGGGCCTGGCCGGCGCCGACCCGAGCCGGGACGTGCGGCCCCCCGCCGCACCCCGACGGCTGCCCCGGGCGCTGCCGGTCGACGACGTGGTCGCCCTGCTGGAGACCGCCGGCCCGGTCGACGCGGCGGGGGAGGCCGCCCCGTTGGCGCTGCGCGACCGGGCGCTGCTGGAGTTCCTGTACGGCACCGGAGCGCGGATCTCGGAGGCCGTCGGCACCGCCGTGGACGACGTGGACCTCGACGACGGAGTGACGGTGCTGCGTGGCAAGGGCGGCCGGACCCGCCTGGTGCCGATCGGCGGGTACGCGGTGCGGGCGCTCGGTGCGTACCTGGTACGCGCCCGACCAGGGCTGGCCGCCGCCGGCCGGGGCACCCCGGCGGTCTTCCTCAACGCCCGGGGCGGCCCGCTGACCCGGCAGGGCGCCTGGACCATCCTGCGCCGCGCCGCGCAGCGGGCCGGGCTGACCGTCGAGGGCCCCAAGGCCGTGTCACCGCACACGTTGCGCCATTCGTACGCCACCCACCTGCTCGACGGTGGGGCCGACGTGCGGGTGGTGCAGGAACTGCTCGGCCACGCCTCGGTCACCACCACCCAGGTCTACACACTGGTCACCGTCGACAGGTTGCGCGAGGTCTACGCCACCGCACATCCCCGAGCGCTGAACTGACCGTCGACGGTGGCCCGCCGTACCTGCTCGGCCGGTGACCGGCGGTGTGGTCACAGCCCGGAGCCGGCCGGGTGCTGACGGCCTGACCTGCTGGTGGTCGGTGCTACCGGCCGACACGCCGAGCGGGTGCCGAACGCCCTGCTGGCCGGTGGCGTACAGTCGGCATGGCGCGGCCCTCGCGGCGAGTGGACCGGGGTGCGCAGCGGCACCGCGAAGGACGTCGGGCGGCTCCGACGCCGCACGGTCGTCGGGAGGGGGCATCGAGGACATGGCTGGCAACGGTGACCGTGCCGAGACCTGGACGACGGAGCTCCGCGAGCAGCAGAACGCCCTCGGCTCGGATCTGGGCCCGGCGGACCCGGCCGCCTACACCATGCGCAAGCCGATCCCGGAACCGATGCCCACCGATCGGCACGGGCCGGCCCGCATCATCGCGATGGCCAACCAGAAGGGCGGCGTCGGCAAGACCACCACGACCATCAACCTCGGCGCCGCACTTGCCGAGTACGGTCGCAAGGTGCTCCTGGTCGACTTCGACCCGCAGGGCGCCCTCTCCGTGGGGCTGGGCGTCAACCCACACAACCTGGACCTGTCGGTCTATAACCTGCTCATGCAGGACGACGTCACCGCCGACGACGTGCTCATCAAGACCGATGTGGCCGGGCTGCACCTGCTGCCGGCGAACATCGACCTCTCCGCCGCCGAGATCCAGCTGGTCAACGAGGTCGCCCGCGAGATGGCTCTGGCCCGGGTGCTCAAGAGCATCCGCAAGGAGTACGACTACATCCTGATCGACTGCCAGCCGTCACTCGGTCTGCTGGCGATCAACGCGTTGACCGTCGCGCACGGCGTGCTCATCCCGCTGGAGTGCGAGTTCTTCAGCCTGCGCGGCGTGGCGCTGCTGCTGGACACCATCGACAAGGTGCGTGAGCGGCTCAACTTCGACCTGGAACTCGAGGGGATCCTCGCCACCATGTACGACAGCCGCACCACGCACTGTCGTCAGGTGCTCCAACGGGTTGTCGAGGCGTTCGGCGACAAGGTCTACCAGACGGTGATCACCAAGACCGTGAAGTTCCCCGAGTCCACCGTCGCCGGCTCACCCATCACCACGCTCGACCCGGCGTCCTCGGGTGCCCGCAACTACCGTCAGCTGGCCCGCGAGGTGATCGCCGCGCAGGCCGAGCGGTAGGAGGCGCTGAACCGAGGTGTCCCGACCGTGGACTACCGTCGTCGGCGTGAGCGCCCCGCCCCTCGACCCGACCGCTGCGGCTGACCCGCCGCCGGTCGCGGCTGACCCACCCGTCCCGGACCCCGGCGGGGAGCCGATGATCGTGGCTCAGCCGGCGGTGCCAGCTGAGCCTGCGGTGCCGACAGGGCCTGCGGTGGCCGCGGAGCCGGCGGTGCCGACCGGGCCGGCGGTGGCCGCGGAGGCGGCGGAGGGCACCGGGTTCACCGTGCGGCTGGCCAACTTCACCGGCCCGTTCGACCTGCTGCTGCAACTGATCGGCAAGCACAAGCTCGACGTCACCGAGGTCGCTCTGCACCAGGTGACCGACGAGTTCATCGCCTACATCCGGGCCATGGGCGACGACTGGGACCTGGACGAGGCGAGCGAGTTCCTACTGGTCGCCGCGACCCTGCTCGACCTGAAGGCCGCCCGGCTGCTGCCCGCCGCCGAGGTCGAGGACCCGGAGGATCTGGCCCTGCTGGAGGCGCGGGACCTGCTCTTCGCCCGGCTGCTGCAGTACAAGGCATACAAGGAGGCGGCGGCGCACATCGCCGCACTGGAGGAGGTCGGCGGTCGGCGCTACCCGCGGGCCGTCACCCTCGAAGCCCGCTACGCCGAGGCGCTGCCCGACCTGGTGCTCGGCGTCGGCCCGCAACGGTTGCTCAAGCTGGCGGTGCGGGCGATGACCCCGAAACCGGTGCCCGAGGTGTCCGTCGCCCACGTGCACATGGTCCGGGTCAGCGTCCGGGAACACGCCGGCATCATCGCCGAACGGCTACGTCGGGCCGGCACCGCCAGCTTTTCGCTGCTCTGCGCCGACTGCGAGGCCACCCTGGAGGTGGTCGCCCGGTTCCTCGCCCTGCTGGAGTTGTACCGACAGGGTGTGGTGGCCTTCGTCCAGGAGCAGGCGCTGGAGGAGTTGACCGTGCGCTGGACAGGTCCCGCCGACGGCGGGCCGGCGCTGGCCATCGACGAGTACGCCGGGACACCACCCGAGCCGTCCTCGGGGCAGCCCGCTCCGGCCCCGGAGCCGTCCGCCAGCCCGACCGGCGAATTGTCCGACGGGCCGTCCACGGAGCTGTCCGACGAGTCGTCCCCGGAGCTGTCCGCCGGGCCGCAGGCGGGTGGCACCGTGGTGGCGGCCGAGAGCCCGGTTGGTGACGGTGCTGACGAGGGCGGTGTCGGGGGTGCTGGGGCCGACGAGGCTGAGGCGATGGGAACGACCGAGGAGCGTGCTGGATGAGCAACGAAGAGCGGCCGGACTCCCTGGCCGAGCAGGCCGCCGCCTGGATTCCACCGTGGCAGCGCCCGGCTCCCGCCCCACCAGAGGACTCCGCCCCAACCACCGAGCCCGGCCCAACCACCGAGCCCGGCCCAACCACCGAGCCCGGCCCGTCCACTGATCCCGGCCCGTCCACTGATCCGGCCTCGCCCGCCGATCCCGCTGCTCCAGCCACCGCCGCCTCGGTTGCGGTGGTGGAGGCCGCGGATCTTGGTGCGCAGGTGCCCATCCAGGGGCCGTTCCCGTCCAAGATCGAATTGGTCGAGGGGCGTGTTGGGGGAGAGGTTGCGGATGATGGGGGGACGGGGGAGGGGGTTCCGGATCTGGGGCGGAAGCGGTCAGGGGCGCGGGTCCGGCCGGTACCGGAGCCGGCACCGGAACTCGACGACACGGAGTTGCGCGGCGCGCTGGAGGCGATCCTGCTGGTGGTCGACGAACCGGTGAGCGAACTCGTCCTCGCCCAGGTGCTGGAGCAGCCGGCCGAGCGGATCGGCCCGATGCTGGACGAGATCGCCGCCAGCTTCACCGCCGCCGGCCACGGATTCGAGCTGCGTCGGGCGGCGGGCGGGTGGCGGCTGTACACCCGCCCGGAATACGCCACCTACGTCGAGCGGTTCATTCTCGACGGGCAGTCGGTCCGGCTGACCCAGGCCGCGCTGGAGACCCTGGCCGTGGTGGCGTACAAGCAGCCGGTGACCCGGTCGCGCATCTCCGCCATCCGTGGTGTCAACTGCGACGGGGTGATCCGTACCCTGGTCTCTCGCGGCCTGGTCGAGGAGTGCGGCACCGAGTCCGACAGCGGGGCCTACCTGTACCGGACGAGCACCCTGTTCCTGGAGAAGCTCGGCCTGAACAGCCTCGACGACCTGCCGCCCCTGGCCCCGTTCCTCCCCGACGACGTAGAAGAGCTTGCCGATGCCGCGCGATGACCGCACCCCCCGCCCCGACGCCCCCGTCTACACCGGTCCGGAACGTCTCCAGAAGGTGCTCGCCGCCGCCGGTGTCGGCTCCCGGCGTGCCTGCGAGGATCTGATCTTCCGTCGGCGGGTGACTGTCGACGGGCGAGTGGCGCAGCTCGGCGACAAGGTCGACCCGACCACGGCGGTCATCCACGTCGACGGCGAGCGGCTGGCGGCCGACACCCGGCTGGTGTACCTGGCGATGAACAAGCCGCGTGGGGTGGTTTCCACCATGGCGGACGAGAAGGGGCGTACCGCGCTCGCCGACTTTCTCGGCAACCGGGTCGAGCAGCGCGTCTACCACGTCGGGCGGCTCGACGCGGACAGCGAGGGCCTGCTGCTGCTCACCAACGACGGCAACCTGGCACACCGGCTGATGCACCCCTCCTACGGGGTGCCGAAAACCTACCTGTGTGAGGTTTCCGGCCCGATTCCCCGCAACCTCGGCAAGCGGTTGGCGGCCGGGGTCGAGCTGGAGGACGGACCGGTGACCGTCGACGCCTTCCGGGTGGTGGACAGTCTGGGGCGTACCGCTCAGGTCGAGCTGACTCTGCACGAAGGCCGCAAACACATCGTACGCCGACTGCTCGCGGAGGTCGGCCACCCCGTCAGCCGGCTGGTGCGTACCTCCATCGGGCCGATCCGGCTCGGCGACCTGCGTGCCGGGCGGACCCGGAGGCTTACCAACGCGGAGGTCGCCGCCCTGTTCAAGGCCGTGGGTGACTGAGGCGGCAGTCGCGGGTACGGCTGCGGGTAGGCTGCCTGACGGCCCGGCCGGTGGCGCTGCACGGCGCCGGGCATCATTGGACTTGTGTGGTCAACCGCTCGCGGTCGTCTCCGACGGATCGTGAGGTACGGGCTGAGGAGGACGACGGTGGAGGAAAACGTGCGGGCCGGGCGCTGCGTGGTCGCTGTGGACGGGCCGTCCGGTTCGGGTAAGTCCACCGTTTCCCGACGGCTCGCCACGAGCCTCGGCGGACGTTACCTCGACACGGGCGCGATGTACCGGGCGATCACCTGGGCGGTGCTGCGCTCCGGCGTCGACCTGACCGACGCGCAGGCGGTGGCGAAGGTCGCCGGCGAGGTCGATCTGCGCATCGGCACCGACCCCGCGGGGTACGGCGTGACTGTCGACGGGGTGAACGTCGAGACCGACATCCGTGGCCCCGAGGTGACCGCCGCAGTCTCGGCGGTGGCTGCCGTGCCGGCGGTCCGGGCGCTGCTGGTGGCCCGCCAACGGGACATGATCAACAAGGCCGGTCGGATCGTGGTCGAGGGACGGGACATCGGTTCCGTGGTGACGCCCGACGCCGACCTGAAGGTGTACCTGACCGCATCGGCGGCGGCACGTGCCGCGCGGCGGAGCGCCGAGAACGCCTCCGACGTCACCGCCACCGCCGCCGACCTGGCCCGACGTGACCAGCTGGACTCGACCCGCAAGGCCGACCCGCTGGCCCAGGCGCCGGACGCGGTGGTGCTCGACACCACCGAGCTCGGTATCGACGAGGTCGTGGCGCGCCTGCGGGCCCTACTTGCCGAACGGTCAGTGGCGTGAGTGACGACGGCTGGGTCGAGCTACGTGAGCCGGACCTGGACACCGAGGAGCAGACCGGTCCACAACCGGTGGTGGCCGTGGTCGGCCGCCCCAACGTGGGCAAGTCCACGCTGGTGAACCGCATCATCGGCCGCCGCCAGGCGGTGGTCGAGGACGTCCCGGGGGTCACCCGCGACCGGGTCCCCTACGACGCGCAGTGGTCCGGGCGGGCGTTCACCGTGGTGGACACCGGCGGTTGGGAACCGGACGCGAAGGATCGCGCCGCAGCGATCGCCGCCCAGGCCGAGACCGCCGTACTGACCGCCGACGTGGTGGTCTTCGTGGTCGACGCGACGGTGGGCTCCACCGACGTCGACGAGGCGGCGGTGAAGATGCTGCGCCGCAGCGCCAAACCGGTGATCCTGGTGGCCAACAAGGCCGACAACACCAACATCGAGCTGGAGGCCACCTCGCTGTGGTCACTCGGCCTCGGCGAACCGCACCCCGTCTCGGCACTGCACGGACGTGGTTCCGGTGACCTGCTCGACGCCATCCTGGCGGCGCTGCCGGAGGCGCCGAAGGTGGCGGAGTACCGCCCTCGGGGCCCGCGTCGGGTGGCGCTTGTGGGACGGCCGAACGTCGGCAAGTCCAGCCTGCTGAACCGCTTCTCCGGCGAGGAACGGGCGGTGGTCGACGCGGTCGCCGGCACCACCGTCGACCCGGTGGACAGCCTGGTCACCATCGGCGGCGACACCTGGCACCTGGTGGACACGGCCGGGCTGCGCAAGCGGGTCGGCCGGGCCAGCGGCACCGAGTACTACGCCAGCCTGCGTACCGCCTCCGCGATCGAGGCGGCCGAGGTGGCGGTGGTGCTGCTCGACTCCAGCGAGCCGATCAGCGAGCAGGACCAGCGGATCCTGTCCATGGTCACCGAGTCCGGCCGGGCGCTGGTGATCGCCTTCAACAAGTGGGACCTGGTCGATGCCGACCGCCGGTACTACCTGGACAAGGAGATCGATCGGGAGCTGCGTCGCATCCCGTGGGCAATCCGGCTGAACCTCTCGGCGAAGACCGGCCGGGCGGTCGACAAGCTCGCCGCAGCCCTGCACCGGGCGCTGGACAGCTGGGAGACCCGGATCCCCACCGCACAGCTCAACGCGTGGCTTACCGCTCTGGTCCAGGCCACCCCGCACCCGGTGCGGGGCGGTCGGGCACCACGGATCCTGTTCGCCACCCAGGCGGGGGTGGCCCCGCCGCGCTTCGTGCTCTTCACCACCGGTCCGCTGGACGCCGGCTACCAGCGCTTCGTCGAGCGCAAGCTGCGCGAGGAGTTCGGCTTCGAGGGCAGCCCGATCGAGATCTCGGTACGCCCCCGCAAGAAGCTCGGACCCGGCGGCCGCGGCAAGGCCCACGGCTGACCCTCGGCTCCCCGCTGCGCGCGAACCGCCCGAGTTAACCAGTTTCCTAGGACGCCCTAGCGGTGGTGGGGTACGTCATCGCGCCACGGCAGCCAGCTTTGGCGCGGCTCCAGCGCTACCGGGGTGCCAGGAGGGGTCGGTGCGAGCGGAGCGGAGCCTGCGCTAAGCTGTACCGGCTGTCGCGGGGAGATCCCTGTGGTGGCAATCGGGACGTGGCGCAGCTTGGTAGCGCACTTGACTGGGGGTCAAGGGGTCGTCGGTTCGAATCCGGCCGTCCCGACAGCGAGAGGGTTTCCGCAGGTCAGCGACTTGCGGGAGCCCTCTTTTCATTGCTTGGCATGGATGCCTGGTCTAGCGCGCCGCTGTTGGACTCCTTGACTCGGGCAGGTTGTCATGCCACTACTGGATCTTCAGAAACTCACCGTCGGGCTCTCCCGGACCTGGGCCGGGTTCCTCCGCGACTGGGACCGGTCCCTGCGGGCCGGGAACTATCCGGAGACCACCCGCTACAACTACCTCCTCGCCGCCGCGCAGCTGGGCCGGTATCTGGCAGAGCAGTCGCCGGATCCGGACGCCGCCGCTGCGGCGGAGGATCCGTGCGCGGTGACGCGGGCGCATGTGGAGGCATTCCAGGGTTGGATGATCGAGACCAGGTCCGCGTCGACGGCGGTGAACAAGCAGAAAGGGTTGCAGCAGTTCTTCAAGTGGCTGCTCCTCGACGAGGAGGCCATCGACCGGTCGCCGATGCAGCGGGTGCGGCAGCCGAAGACACCCCGCAAGCTGATCCCGGTCATGCGCGACGAGGACACCAGCAAGCTTCTCGACGCCTGCAAGGGCAAAGGCTTCGCGAACCTGCGCGACGAGGCGTTGATCCGGGTGTACTGCAACACCGGCGCCCGCCTGTCGGAGGTCGGCAACCTTCTGGTCGACGACGTGGACCTGCACACGGAGTCGGTGCGTTTCCACGGCAAGGGCGCCAAGGACCGGCGGGTGCGGTTCGGGCCCAAGACGGCCCGGGCGCTGTCGCGGTATCTGCGGGCCCGGGACAAGCACAAGGGCGCCGCCCTGCCACACCTGTGGCTGGCCGAACGAGGCACCGCAGCCTTGACGCCAAACGGCATCAAAATCCTGCCCAAACGGCTGGGCGCCGCGGCCGGCGTGGCGGACGTGCACGCCCACCGGTGGCGGCACAGCTTCGCCCACGAGTGGAAACGCGCCGGCGGCGACACCGGTTGAGGATGCTACTACCAGCGAGCCCGATTTGGTCGCCAGGGGCATCGGGATCTTCCACTTTCTTCTTGGCGTCCTTGCCGGGCGGTTGCCAAGCGTCCGGTGGGTTCTGCGAGCGCGGTCATCGTTTGCCGGGCAGGCTGATCGTGAGGCCAGCGGTACCCGGTGCTGGACCCGGCCCGACTACAGCAAGGCCGCCGACGTACTGACCCCGCCCTGTTCGCGATTTTGGACCGGGAGCACACCGCGTCACGGCGTTGCAGCACTCCCGCCAGGATTTCTGGCCAAGGTGGCGCAGGTCAGTGTCCGGATCGGGCTTGCCCCGAGCCGGCACCGGTGAGGTTCCCCCCGGGATGTGGACACCGGGTTATGCCGCGATCTGGTGCAGCGTAGTCGGTGTGAGGGTCTGTTCGTAGTCGGCGGGACTGAGATAGTCCAGCGCGCAGTGGCGTCGGCGGTGGTTGTAGAAGGCGATCCACCGGAACACGTCGCGGCGGGCGTCGGTCACGGTGGCCCAACGACGTCGGTCGACGTCGAGTTCACGTTTGAGTGTGGCGAAGAACGTCTCTGCCAGGGCGTTGTCGTACGACGAGCCGGTCCGCCCCATCGAGCGGCGCACGCCGTGGCGGCGGCAGGCGTCGGCGAAGGCGCCACTGCTGTATTGGGTGCCCCTGTCCGCGTGGAAGATCACCCCGTCGACCCGGCCGCCACGAGCGGCGACGGCGGCGTCGAGAGCGTCGATGACCAGGCCGGTGCGCATGTGGGTGTTGATCGACCAGCCGACCAGTCGGCGGGTGGCGATGTCGATGACCGTCGCCAGGAACAACCAGCCGGTCCTGACGCGTAGGTAGGTGATGTCGCCGCACCATCGCTGGTCCGGTGCGGCGGCGGTGAAGTCGCGGCCGATCAGGGTCCGGCACCGGCGGGGCGCCTGGGTCGGGGATCGTGGTGCGTTTGCGGCGGCGCAGATGCCGGCCCACCACGTCACGCTGTCGCATGATCCGCTCGACCCGCTTGCGGTTGACCCGCACGCTCTGACAGCGCAGCTCGGCGGTCACCCGCGGCGACCCGTAGGCGCCACCGGAGTGGGCGTGGACCACGGTGATCTGCTCGGCGAGGGTGTCCTCGTCGGCGGCGCGAGCCTGCCGGGCCGGCTCGCTGGCGCTCCAGCGGTAGAACCCGGAGCGGGAGACCGCCAGGATCCGGCACAGCCGCTTGACGCCGAAGGTGACGCGGTGGGTGGAGATGAACCGGAAGCGGCTGGTCACCGATCCATCTCCTTCGCGAAATAGGCGGCCGCCTTACGCAGGATCTCCTTCTCCTGCCGCAACTCAGCCACCTCACGCCGCAACCGGGCGATGTGTCCACATCTCAGGGGGGAGCCCACCGGTGGTCAATGAGCAGAAACAGGCAAGCTGCACCATCAGGCAGCGAAGGCGGTAGGCGACTCGACCAGCAGGTTCGCCAGGGTCGGTTATCTCAACGTTTGATGGAGCTGTAGAAGGGCCTCATCCCCAGTGTTCCTCCTGGTACTTGATGAGGTCGTCGCCGTGGAGTTGTTTGGTTGCGTTGCCTACGCGTACCCAGAGATCCGACGCGCTGGGGCCGCCCTTGGCCGGTTTGGCGAAGATGGGTCGGCCTGACGCTGCGACGCTGACCTGGCAGATCGTCTTTTCCTCGACCTGGGGAAACCGGATGCGTACGGTCGAGGCGGTCGGGGCGGAAAGATTGTCGTCGAGTAGCTGCCGGAGAAACAGCTCGTAGCCGTCGGTGTTCGGCTTCGTTCCGAGCGTAGTGAGGTCGCCCTCGATGCCGAGGACCTGGCCGTCGTCCTCGACGCCGATGAGCAGGACGCCGCCCTCGGCGTTGAGGAATCCGCATACCGTCTTGACGAGGATGTGCCCGAGCTTCGGGTCGTACTGGCTGGTATGGGGGTTCCATCGGGCGCTGGACTTGAATTCCGTCGTCTGGGATTCGCCTGCGGCGATGAGATCCTCGGCGGTCGTCGCTACGTACCGCTTGCGCTCGCCAGCGAGGGTGTTGAAGGCGTCCCGGACGACTCGGGCGATGAGCTGGCGGCGACGCTCGAGGAAGGTCGGGTAGTCCAGTTGCTCCCAACCCACCGGAAGCGCGTGCCAGCGGGACTGTCGAGCCAGGGTCTCCGGATCGATCGCCTCCGCGATGCGGGGCAGGTAGTCGCGCGGGGCGTCAGCGTTGTTCCGCTCAGCTGGCGGCCATTCGACGTACGCCATGTTCGCGATCGCGTTGATCTGCCGCGTCCCGGAGATGCCGAGTGACTCGAGGTGCTTGCGATGGAACAGGCGGTCACGTTCGACGGACCGTGGGGCCGAACCAGAGGGATCCAGTAGATCTTTGACGCGAAGGTCACTGAAGAGCACCTCGGCGTCGAGGATGTTCAGCGCGGCGAGATATGCAAAGAGCACGGGGGATCGAGACGACGACGTGTCGAGCCGGTTCGGCAATGAAATGTCCCAGTAATCCCCGGTGAAGTTGGCGGTGACGATGCGGTCGAGTTCCGCGACGAAGGCGGGTCCGTCGCTGGTCGCGAGGCCTGCAATCCGCCCGAGATCGGATTCGAGCTGCGACTCCGGCGAACTGGTGTAGCGGCCAGTGGTGTGTGCCATGAAGAACCAACGAGCGATGATCGGGCGCAGGGCCGACGCGTCCAGGCCGAAGTCGTGACGGCCGATCAGCCAGAGCGAATAGCTGAACAGCAACGCGTTGTCCGACGTGATCATCTTACGGCTGCGGAAGCCCGCAGTGGCCACGCACTTGAGGAACTCGTGCCAACTGGTCAGGTCGAGCGCCTTCTCCTGCGCTGCGGCAAGCCGCTCGAACTGCTGCTGGCGCCGCTCCGCGCTGACCCGGCCGGTCTCAAGGTCCTTGCCGCGCAGGATGTTGTAGACGTGCTGCAGACGGGCGCGGCGGAAGGCAACCGCGACGGCAACCCGCAACAGCTGGTCCGGACTGGGATCGAGGAACGGATTGCGCGGACTGGGCCCGGTGACCGTCGGGTCGACGGCAGCGCGGCTGAAGTCTTCTAGCTGCCGACGTCCCTTCTCCCAGTGCACGGACATGAGGGTGAGGATGAAGTCCGACTGGTTGAGCTGTACGCCCTCGGAGTTGATCCTGACAAAGATCTCGGCGACCTGCTCCTCGTTCGCCGAGGCGCCCAGCTCAACCACCTGGAACCGGAACTCGCGTAGATCACGCACGCGGTCAATGCGTTCCTCGAGGTCGTCCTTGTAGGCGTCCGACAGGCTCTCGTCGGCCGCTTGGTCCAGCCGGTCGAAGAACTGGCGCACAGTGGTCTTGTAGCCGCTGGACCAGAGCGTGGTGATGTCGGGGATGAAGTGCGCATCGCGCTCGATGGCGGCGTCTGTCACCTCGAAGGTCTGATCTTCCGGTCGGAAGGCGATGCGGATGCGACGCTGCTCGAACGATTTGGTCAGCACCGGCCGGCCGGTGAGCACGGCAAACAGCGACGTCAGCCGCTGCTGGCCGTCAACGATGAGGAGTTGCGGCGACCGGCCGGCGGACTCCATGCCGATCTGGCGGGTACCGACCTCCGCGCCGGTCTCCCAGAACATCAGCGTCCCGATGGGGTAGCCGCGGTACATCGAGTCGAACAGGTCCCGAGTCTTGGCGGCCGACCAGACGAAGGGGCGCTGAATATCCGGGAGGCCGATCCGTCCGACCTTGATGTCCTCGATCAGGTGATTCAGCGAATACCCGGTGTCACGGTACAAAGTGGGCGGCACAGCCGGTGCTCCTCGGGCGGATGGGCGATCGCGCATACGAAGCGTCGCGTTGGCAACTACTTCTACCACGCGCCATCCGGCGTCAAGTGCCCCGAATCTCCGCTGCGACCCGAGGATTCTCGGAGTTCGGTAGCGGCGAAAGTGGAAGGCCACAAAGCCGCATACGGGAGCCCAGCTCGATGACCCTGTCCCTATGATCGATAGGCCGTTTGCTGCCGGTTCAGGGGAGGTCGTGGATGACGCCGCGACAAGTAGCCTTGTTGACTGTGCCAGCGTCGCTCTGAAATCCGACTCTGCCGATGCTTGCGCGGCGGTTGCAGAACAACTCGCTCAAGTCGTTCGTGCGTGCCGGTGCTGCGGGCGGGTCTCGGCATGGCCGACGCCGCGCTGGGGCGGCAGGGCGTCAGCGGGCAGGAGGAGGCGTTCGGCCAGGGGTGGCCGGCCGAACGCGGCGTGTAGGGCTGGGTCGTTGTCGATCTTGCGGTGCAGGTCGGTGTGGATGTGGATGCGCAGTCCGCCGTTGACGGTGAGCAGACCGGTGTCGAACGCGACGTCGTGTGTCGGGCAGGCAGTGAGGCCGTTGGCGACGTCGAGGCGTTCGCGCGGGCTGCTGTTTCGCCACGGCTTGATGTGAGAGGCGACGAGCATCCGCGGGGCCCGTCGGTCGTCGACGGTCACTGACAGGCCGCAGAACACGCAGCGGTGTGCGTGATTGCGTAGTACGTCGCAGGCGAAGCGATGTTGCCCGACACGCGCTGCGGCGATCAGGAGTAGTTCGGTCATGTGGTCGGTGACCCCAGGGTGCTCCGTCTGGACGGCGTCGACGATGTCGCTGGTCCTCAGCTCGTCCTGGCCGAGCAGGATCAGCGGCGCGTCGTCGTGCTCCAGGTACAGAAAGTCGGGCAGGTTCTCGGCCGTGACGCCGACGTCGCGGGCCGCTCGCACGATGATCCGATACACGGATGCCAGCTCGTCCTGACCGCCGAGCAGGCGGGCGGCGACCTCCACCTCGTGTCGGGCACCGTTGCGGCGGCTGCCATCGAGATTGGCCATCTTCGCCAGGATGCTGCTGTTGGGACGTTTGAACAGCTGGGCCAGGCCGGGGACCGGCTCGTCGGCACGGTGCGCCGTCGACCCGCCATAGCGGCGGTGGTCGACCAGCAGGCTCGCGGCCAAGCACCGCAGCGTCTCCACCGGGGTGAAGGCGACTTGCCGACGGCCCTCGATCGCCCATGGGCGTACGACGATCGAGCGCCATTGGGCACGGGCTGCGGACGGGGTGATCGCGAGATGGTCCGCCGCCGTAGGCATTCACCCTCCCGCACGCCCGAGTCATCAGCCCTCAGCGTAGATCGTCGGCGTGCGATCCGGATGTCCACTTTGGCTGCGCCCGCGGGGAGACGGACCCGTGTGTGGTGCTCCGATGGCGCGAGCTGACCGGCCCTGGTGAGCTGGTTCAACATGTAGCCCCAAGCCCGACCTTCGCTGTCGGCATCCCGGTGCTGAAAGTTCGTACTGGCTCGGCCAGTCTGAAGCGGAAAGAGGCGGCATGGCTGCGGCGGGTAACTCGATGGCGGTCTATCGCCGGGAGTGGTGTTGCCGGGTAGGTTGCTGGGTTCGGAGTCGGTTCTCGGTTGGGGGTGGTTGATTCGTGTCGAGTGTGGAGGAGATCGCTGGCGAGTTGCGGGCGGTGACTGCGGGTCTGGAGCGGGCGCAGAGTCTCACCGCGGCGGCTGATCATCAGGTTCAGCAGGTCGCTGCCCGGGCTGTGGGTGCGGGGTTCGCGGCGGTCGCGGCGGGGATGGCGCGGGTTCGTGCCTCGATTTCCGCTGTTCAGGCGGGGCTGGGTGGGGCCGCTGGGACGGTGGGTGAGGCGGCTACCGCTGCCGCGAGTGTGCCTCGGGAGGCTGCCACTCCGCAGGAGACCATCTCCGGGTTGGCGCAGGTGCAGCAGGCGATCGCCGGTGCCCGTGAAGCCACAACGGCGACGATCGGTCATGTCAATCAGGCCCGGCAACTCGTCGGTACGGTGCTGCGGGGCGGGCAGCCGGGCCCACTTCTGCAGTCTCTTGACGGCGTCAAGCAGGTCCTGGTGCTGGTGGTGCAGCGTTGTGGCGCGGTGCAGCAGGCTGCGGAAGCGGCGATCGGGCAGGCGCGGGGATTGGGTTCGTCGGGAAACTGATCGGGGCTGGTCCTCCCACACCGGCCAGCCCCGCGCCCAAGACCCGCGGCGACACGCCTCGCGTCGCGTCCGAGCAGCAACAGAACGACCTTCCGGCGTGGGGGAGAACAGCCACAGGGGTCGAGAACGGCACGCCGACGGGTCCGCGTACCCGAGTCGGCGCCAGGACCGACGACAGCACCCGACGAGCTCTTGAGTTGGAGAACGAGTGCGCCGACACCGTCGCCGGCAAGGGTTACCGGGTGCATCAGAATCCCACAGGACAGCAGGTCGGCGACGCCCGTGACCGCACCGGCGACCGTGGTAACCCGGACAAGGACCCGGACTATCTGATCGAAGGGCACGTCTTCGACTGCTACTCACCGCAGGCCCGAACATCGGTGCGCAACGTGTGGAGCCAGGTCCGGGAGAAGATCGACGACGAGCAGACCCAGCGGGTGGTGCTCAACCTCAAGGACTGGGAAGGTGACGTGGTGGCGTTACGGCGTCAGTTCGACCACTGGCCGATCGACGGGCTGAAGGAACTGGCGGTGGTCACCCGCGACGGTACGATCCGTCAGATCGTCCGGCGAGACTGAGAGGGCGCCCTGATGGCCGTGGAGTTCCGCCTGGTCCTGGCCGGTGACCCGCCCGTCGCCGAGGTAGCTGCCCTGACCGCTGCCGACCCCCGCGAAGTCCCACGCCCCACCTCGAACCCTGCCCTGCTCTCCGCCCGCCTGTACGACCAACGCGGCTACGCCATCACCGTCCGCGCCGGAACGAACGGCTACTGGGAGGCCGAAACCGACGGCGAGGCCCGCTGGGAATGGGAACCCGCAAAGTACGTGTCCGTCACCTTCTCCATGCGCGCCGACGACATCGCCGCAAAGGGGATCCCCAACATGGTGGCGGCGGTCGGAAGGGTTCTCGCTGGCCGTGACGAGGACGCGGCGTTGGTGCAGGACGGCAACTACCTCCTGCTGACCCGCACCGACGGCGTCATCCGCACCCACCGCCCGGACTGGTGGCACCACTACCATGTCGACCGGTCCTTCATCGGCTAACCTTCGATATGTGCCGGATTGCGGCTCATCTGCCGGTGGCTGTCGCCTCGGCACGGCTCGGAGTCGGTCGGCGCCGTCGTTGTCTTCGGAGTCGTGCTGGCGTAGTTGGTCGGCGTGCTCGTCGAAGGGCTCGAGTCCGACGCTGCGGCGGCGTTCGTCGAGGTGTTGTAGAGCTCAGCGGTGCCGGAACTAGCCGAGCAGTGTACGTGCTCGCTGGCTCGGCTTCAAAGTCATGACCTTGAACGGGCAGTTCTTGTCGGTCAGCAAGGTGTACGCCTGGATGGCGCGATCGGCGGCATCCCGGGCTTGCTCCGCCGGTGTCATGCCCCTGCCGCGGTTGCGGAAGAGGGCACCGTAGAACGCGGAGCAGAAGACGCCGCTCTCGTGCCAGCCGATGACGGCGGAGGTGCCGATGTAGGTCACTTCTCCCTGAAGGCAGTCCCGCACCGCCTTCTGCCATACGCCGGTGCCGGTCTTGCAGCCGTCCGCGATGATGGCGCTCGTGGAGATGCCCTTGCTTTGGTCTGCCGCGACTTCTCCCAGGTGCTCCAACGAGATTTCGACCTTGCCGTCCGTGCTGCTGAACGTCGGCGTAACAGTGTGATCGCCGTGCGCCATGACGTGCAGGACGTCGCATGATGCGGTGAAGGCGGAGAGCACCGTGTCGGGGTTTCGCGATCGGACGAAGTCGATGTCGGCGATGGGTTCCTCGCACCCGGCGTTGATGTTCTGCAGTGTCGACTGCACGAAAGTCATCGCCGCGTCGAACGATGAATCCAACCCGAGGTCCAGCAGGCTCACTCTTCTGGGCTTCATTTGACCGTCCTCCCCGTACTCCGACCGCCGGCCGGCGAGTGGGATCGACTGTACGTGCGCGTCCTCGCCGTGTCGTTCGGGCAAGCGCCCCTTGGCCTCCTTCCTTCGGCGCAGATCAATCTCCATACGGCTGAACGTGCGGGCCGGAGAGGCCGAAGCGTGCCTATGCTCTCGGGAATAGGGCGAGGCGGCGGTCGGAGCCAGCCGCGCTGGGCGAGTCGGGGGCGTGCGGTGCTCTTCAAGGTAGGCGACATCGTTGCCGTGCATGCCGATACCAGCCGCATCGGACCGGTCATCGAAGTCCTTCAGAATGCCGACAGGTTCGGCCGCAACCGCGTCTTCCACGGTCCAGGAAACATGCGCGAGTATGCCGGAGACAGGCTCGTGCTGGCAGCGGCGCAACACGCGCTACCCGAAGACGGCCTGTCTCCCGAGGAGTTCAGAGCCAGACTGGTCGCCGCCCGTTTGAGCCACCCGCTGACTGACCACGTCTACTCGCTACGGGCGGCGCAGATCAGGGTCGGCTGATCGTGACCATGAGAGAGGCAGCCGGCACAGCGCGGCCATCTCCATGCAACGAGCGAACCACTGGAGGGCGTAGGTTGAATACCGTAAGGGCGAGAATCTGGCAATTCAGGCTGGAGCAGAATGCCGAAGTTGTGGCTACCATCGTCGGGCAAGGCGACTTGTCCGTCGGTCTTGCGCGCCTCGTTCACATCAATGCAATGGCGTGCGACCTGCGCAAGGTTCTCGACTACAGGACAAAGCAACTTGAGGCGCGTCTACTCGTCAGCTACCTTGACGCGCCAGGGGTCGGGAATCCTCTGCGGCTCGATGATCGCGCCTTTGGCGCGAGTTCGCGCCACATACGCGGCTTTGTCAGCGAGTGCTCCGGTCTTGGAATGCTCACCGCTGCGAGTGAGGTGATCTTTGCCTGGCGGCAGGGAGTCCACGATCTGCACAACTTCGATGCGCTCCCCATGCAGTTGCTTCGAGATTATCCTGCCAAGGGTGTACGCCCGGACCTGCTGTTCCATCTGCCTGAAGGGCCAGTTGCGGGCGAGGCCCGTGGTCGCTATCGTCCCGCAAAGCAACTCCTCCCGACCCACCCGCTCAGTTCGCAAAAGAACCGGCTACGGGAACTTGCAAATTGGTCCGCTAGCCACAGCGATCACCCGTACTTCATGAGCTGGTTCTATATTGGGCCGTCGGGAGTGGCGGTGGACATCTTTCTCCCCAACCACCACCGCTGGCATAACGACCTGGCGAAGGTGCCGGCATTCGAGGAACACATCGAAGATCAGGACGATGCGCAGGAATGGCGCTTTCCGCTACGGGAAGAGTTGCCCAGGTCGAGGCGACCGCCTTCGCCCCAACGTCGACCACCAGACGAGGCGGACGCAATGGAGTTGGAGGACGAAGTGTTCAGGCGCTCAGGTTGGCCCGCGCTGGCGCAAGAGGCCGAGCGTGTACGTACTCCGCAGGAGCAGGCCGTGGAGGTGATGAACAGGCTCTATGATTCAGCCCCCGAGGCTGGAGCCGAGTGGGCACTGGGTGGCATTCCGGTTCGGGGAACATGGGCATTTGCTGATCAACTAGGCGACGCACGGTACGAGATTCTGCTCGGGGTGCTGGCAGGAGGGCCTAGACGCCGGGTCGATGTGAAACGAAGGCTTGCGCAGGCTGAAGAAGGGCTCGACGTCTGTCTCGACGGACGGCTTCTCACGGTCGTCCGACCAGTCGTAGCACCCAGACCAGAGTGGGCGGAACTCGAACGAGTGCTGCTGGACGATCGTCAGGGCTGACAGACGAACAGGGAGCGCCGAACTGTCCCCCTGAGATTGGACCCTCAGACTGGACGTTGGTTCAGAGGAAGGGGTGTCCCTGTTGTGTTGTCCATCGAAGTACACGGAAAGTTCCAGCGTGACGCGGTTGACCTGGTGCACTCGTCGGGGCAGCCGATCAACCAGGTCGCCCGTGAGCTCGGAATGAGTCACGAGACCCTGGCGGAACTGGGTCCGTAAGCGGGAGCGGTAGACCGGTACGGGTCCGGCGACCGCCAGGAAACCGACGCCACCTGCCTGAACGGCCGCACGATGGAAAGAGCGTTGGCGTCGGATGCGCCGGGTACTGAGGTGAATGTTTCGGCCCGTCCGGGGGATTCCACCGATTCATTGGGCGCGCGGAGACTGGCGGCGTGAAGTCCGTTGCGTGGTCTGGGGATCCGGCCGGTGAGGTGGAGGGGCTCGTCGTGCGGCTGGCGGCGCTTGACGGTGATGCCTATCGCGAGCGGCCGCTCGATCGGGTGAGGGTTGTTGTCGGATCCGACATGCCCGACGCGGAGCGGCGGTTCCAGGCGCTTGTCGGACGAATACCGGTACGTGCCGATGTGGTCATTACCGCGTGCCCGCTCGCACAGACGGTCCCCGATGCCGATCTCGTGGTGTTGATGACGAACGCGAATGGGCCTCTGAAGGACGACGAGGTGCAGTTCCTGCAGCGCGCGGCCGTGATGCTGTCGGAGCCGCCGTTTGTGGTGCTGTCTCCGGTGGGTTCGGCAGCCGCCGACGGGGTAGCGCAGGTGTCGACGGTGGTGAGGAGGCAGGTCACGACGCTGGACGGACCTGGCGCTGCGTCATGGGTGTTCCCGGTTGCGGCGGCGGAGCCGGGCCGGCCCGGGTTCCGGACGTTCGAGCGGGCGATGACTGTTGCCCTTCGGCGGCGGCGACTGGCCGCCCTCGTCCGCGCGATGTCGTCGATGACCTCGACGATCGTGATGCTTCATGAGTCGGCGAGCCGCCGGCTTGCCGCCGGAATCACGGGCCGTTCAGACGTCGACCGGCTCCGGCGGTCGACGGCCGATGACTTCGACACTGCCCAGACCCGGTTGTTGGCTCTGGTCGATCGCAGGTTCGACGAGGCGTGGCGCGCGTTCCAACGCGAACACCTCGCCGGGCCGCGTCTGCTGTTCCACACCGGCGCAGCGGAGGCAGCGTTCGTTGGTGCGTTCCGGTCCGCCCTCGATGACGTGGCGTCGGCCGCGGACACCGCGTCGATAAAGCTGTGGACCCGGCTCAGGACGCGCGCGCCCGTCGATGTGTCCGAGCGGATGCTGGTCAGCGCGCCAGTGGTGCGGCCTCCGCTCGCCTCGTTTGGCAGTGGGACGCTCACCGGCTTCGTCGTCGGTGCCCTCTTCCGTCGCGCCGCGATCAAGGAGGAGCTGTCGAGGTCGTGGGAGCATCAGGTGGCGCGGCTGCGCGACGTGCTTAGCAAGGCGTTCGACCGTTTCCGCGACGACGCGGATGCCCTGTTCGACCAGCTCACGGTGGACGTGGAGCGGCACGCCGAGCTGACCGACATCCGCGAGCGGCTGGGGCACCTCGCCGCCGAGATCAATGACCGGTCCGCTGACCTGCGCTGGAGCTCGCGGTCGGGGGAGGTCGTAGCCTCGCCGGCCGGTCGGCTACTGCGGTACGAGGTGCGGGATGACGTTGTGCTCTACGACGCCTCGCCGGACGGAAACGTGGTCAGCTGGACCAGCCGGGTCGACGTCACCGCGTTCCTGGACCTCTGTCGAAGCTTGGCCGACAGCGAGTCCGACGCGCACGCCACGATCACGGTCGACGGACACCGCTACACCGGGCCTGCGCGCGAGACCGTCGCCTACGTGACCCGGTTCGACCTCACCGCGTGTGACTTTGCGCGGGTGGACCTACAGCTGGTCGACCTCGCGTACCACCGGATGCCGGACGAGCCGAACGCCATCGTTAGCGTGGTCAGTGCCGGGCCGTTCGGGCCGGAGCTGGCCGACGTCGCCGCCCGGACCGCGTCGCCGGACGTCGCCACGGCGGTGCTGGACGTGTCGCCGCTGCATGGCTTCTACGATCGGGAGAGTGACGAAGATGGGTAAGGCGCCCGGGCCCGACGAGAAGTGCCGTGCGGAGGCGGTGAACCGACCCGGCTGGCTGACGGTCCACACGTATGCCGTGTGTGAGGCAGAGCCCTGCGTGGTCAACGGGTCCGGGGAGATCCATCGCGTGGTCGTCGTCAGCGACTCGCCGTTGCAGTACCGGGTCACGGTCCGCGGGCGGTGCGTGACCGACGGTGTCGCCTACGTGGACAGCGGGGAATGGGCTCCGGGCGCCCTGCATCTCGACGGCCGGCGCAAACGCCGTGTCGCCCGCACACAGCAGGCCGACGGCCAACTCGTCGCGGTACACAAGCGCGACAACGAGTCCGTGGAGGTGTCGGTGTCATGGGCAAGTGTCGGATACAAGGGTGCCGGTGAGCTCGACGCACCCCTGACCATCCAACTCGACACGCGACCATCCGCGCCGTAATGGCCGAAGTTCTCCCGTTCCTGGCCGCGGTCGTCATGTTCCTCGCCAGCCCGGTGCTGGTCAAGCGCGCCAAACGGCAGGTGACGGCCTGGATCGCCGAGGCCCGCCCGTATGCCGACGTCCCGCCGGACCAGATCCCGGATTACCTGGCACCGGAGCAGATCGACGCCTACCTGGAGTACGCCGCGGACGTCGTGCAGACCATCCCCGCGATCACGCTGACCGCCGTCGGTGTCGTGTTAGCCCTGCCGGACTCACTCTCGCCTCCGGCCGTGGCGGCCATCGTGCTCACCGTCGTCATGGTGGTGCTGCTCGTCGACAGCGCGGTGCTGGGCATGGCACCGCACACATACCTTCGAAGCAAACTCCTGCGACTCTCGCCGATCGCGCTCGTGGGCATCGCGGTCAACCTGGTGGGCACCATGGTGGTCGCAATCTCATGATTTCCGCTCTGCGCACCGCGTTCGCACAGGTGTGCCGTGTGCGTCCGTTCGGAGGGTGATGGTGGGGCAACCGACACTGTTCCTGACCGTGGGGCTCCCCTGCACTGGAAAGACCACGGCCGCTCGGCACATCGAGATCGAGCAGGATGCGCTGCGCCTGACGAAGGACGAGTGGGTGAAGGCCCTCTACGGCCACGAGAATCCGCCTTCGGCCGGGGACGTGATCGAGGGACGGCTCCTCCAGATTGGGCTGCGCGTCCTCGAACTCGGCAACAACGTCGTGATCGACTTCGGCCTCTGGGACCGCAACGAGCGCTCCGCGCTCCGCCAGGCAGCAGCAGACCTTGGTGCGGCGGTGGATCTGCGCTACTTCGAACTCACCCCCGCGGAGCAGCGGAGACGACGCGACCAGCGGCAAGCGGCAGCGCCACACACCACGTGGCCCATGTCCGATCAGGAACTTGCGGAGTGGGCTGACCGCTTCGATATCCCCACGCCAGGTGAACTCGACGGCAGCGAACCCGTTGACAACCCACCGACCGGGTTCACGACATGGGACGAGTGGCGCAGGCATCGCTGGCCGCCCACAGTGTGAAGAGGCTCGTCACACCCGCCGCCACCCCCCGTCCACCGGCAGGACCCCAGGCTGCATGTTCGCAGCGAGTCGTACGGGCTTCGATGATCAGGGCGACGTCCGCCTGTAGCGCGGGTGTTATTACCTCCGCAGCGGCGGCCAGGCCCAGGCCGTCGGGGCACCTGAAGCCCTTCGGGCTCAGGATCCTGACGGCGCAAATTATGTGAGCGCCCGACCAATTGCTTGGTTGATCGCTTGCTTGAGAAGGGGCCAGCCGCGTTCGAGGCCTCCGGCCCAGTTCCATTCGTAATGCTTGACGCCGAATTCGGCTGGCTCCGGTTGTCGTTCGGTGGCCTCGGCGATCTGGAGGTAGTAGATGCTGCGGGCGGCGAGCTTGGATAGTTCGTCGTAGCGGGCGACAGCTTCTGGATCGGTAGTATAAAGCTCGTCGTCGTAATATTGGCCGCCAAGTGCGACGTAGACGGCATTGACGAATTCGTCCGCAGTGGTCGGCAGGAGGTCAACCCGGCGGGTCATGGCTGGAGCCTTTTCGCCGATGGCCGTGTACAGCTTGGCAAGGTCGCCGTTGAACCAGTGGTTCGCCGCACCTGCGGCCGGCTTGGCGAACTGGCGGAAGGTCGGTGGTTTTCCTCGGACGGCGATAAGGCGGTTCAGTTCGCGGGTTACGGCGGTAAGTTCAGTGTTCCAGCGGAACCGGAGATACTCTGCCAGGTACCTTCGAGTCCAACCTCGCCGGTGGCGGGTGACAATATCGCGTAGTATCTCAAATCCATCTCGCCACTGCCGGCCACTGGATATGCGAATACGTACGCCTTCGACATCCGCGACATCGCTCTCTCGCGTGTCTGCGAGATCAGGTCGCGTCGTGCAGCCAGGTTCGGCATAGCCACCAGGCGGTCATGGCACCGAAGGTGCCCGCTGGGTCGATGCCGGTGACGGCGGCGAAGCGCCGGACCCGATTGCGAACCGTGTTGGGGTGCACGAAAAGTCTCGCCCCGGCGAGGTCGACATCGCGGTCGCTCTCCAGCCAGGCGAGCACGGCGTGCGCCACCGATTCGGCAGTCGGTCCGAGTGTCGCCCAAGCGGGCGCGTAGCGGTCGAGCAGCACCGTTGCCAGGTCTGCCCGCTCGGTCAACGCCGCCAGCCAGGCCACATCGGCAATGTGGATCAGCCCGGTGCGGCCGGTGGACTCGGCGGCGGTCAGGGCCGCGGTGGCGAGCCGCTGCACCGGCGCGAGTTTCTCCGGTTCGGCCGGACCGGCGAGCCCTGCCACGGCCCCGGTCCCCTTCAGGCGGGCGGACGGAGCCCGGGTCAGAACTCCGACCATCAGGTCGTCCACGGTTGCGCACAGCACCGGCGGGTGCTCGCGCACGGCTCGTTCGATGCCGGCGGCGGTCTCCCCGGGCCGGGCGACGAGCACCCACAGCCCGTCGGTGACCGGAAGGCCGGCCTCGGCGGCTGCCAGCGTGGCCGCCGAACCGCCCTGGAGCAGCCGCCGCAGCAGTGCCGTGTCCCGGCGCCCAGGAAGCGGATCCGTGGTGGCTCCGGTAGCCCGATGCGCGCTGATCAGCCGGGCCCGGACGGCCTCGGCCCAGTCGTCGTAAAGGTCCCGGACGTCCAGCAGTTGCTCGGCGCTGACGCCTTGGTCCCGGGCGAGTTCCCGGGCCCGGGCCCAGATCGCGCGCTCGGCGAAGTGGATCGCGCCCAGCACCGATTCGATCGGCACGCCCTGCCGGGCACGGGTGACACCGAGGTCCGCGACGAACGACAGCTCAGCTTCGGTGGGGCCGCGCCGTGCGGCCAGTGCGCGGGTTGCGGCCACCAGCAGAGCGCGGGTGTGCCCGGCGATGTCGGAGGTGGGCAGTGCGGAGACCTCCCGCACGGTGGTACGGACTCCGGCGACCACCGACGGCAGCAGTTCGTCATCGCCCACGACGCGTTCGATCAGGTCCACCACCGTCGTCCAGCCGTCCGGATGCGTCATCCTGTCATGCTCCCCGCCGTTGTGGTGCGCTACAACAAGAACCCGAAACTGCGTGGTCCACGCCATATGGTCGCCCCGTGCCAGGCCCTACGGTTTGGCGGAAGCTACAACCGTCGAGGAGCACCATGGCCGTTTCTTCGAGTCGGGTGGCGGTGATCGGTGCGGGAGCGGCCGGTCTCGCCACGGTGAAGGCGCTGCTCGACGCCGGTTGTGCGGTGGTGGCGTACGAGAAGGGTGACCGGCCCGGTGGCCTGTGGGTCAGGGACAACAGCAGCGGCCTGTCTCCGGCGTACGCCTCCCTGCACTTGAACACCAGCAAACGCCGCACCGAGTTCGCGGATTTTCCGATGCCCGCGGACTGGCCTGACTATCCGTCGGCCAGTCGCGTCGCCAGTTACCTGGCCGATTATGCGCAGTCGTTCGGGCTCATTCCGCACATCCGGTTCGGGAGCACGGTCACCCGCGTCGAGCGTGACCGGCTCTGGGCGGTGACGACCGAGTCCGGTGACACCGGGCGGTACGACGCCGTGGTGGTCGCGAACGGCCACAACTGGGATCCGCGCTATCCGGATCCGGCTTATCCGGGGACGTTCCACGGCACCCAGATGCACGCCCACGACTACCGCACTCCGGACGTCTTCCGGGATCGGCGGGTGCTGATCGTCGGCATGGGCAACTCGGCCATGGACATCGCGGTGGACGCCTCGCACGTCGCTCGGGGGCCGGTCCTGCTCTCCGCCCGGCGCGGCGTTCACATCGTCCCCAAGTACCTGTTCGGCCGCCCGGCCGACGCGACCGGCGGCGCCCTCGCCGTCCTGCCGTGGCGGCTGCGGCAGCGCATCGCCGAGACCCTGTTGCGGCTCGCCGTCGGGACCCCGCAGAGGTACGGCTTACCCGCCCCGGCCGGTGGCCTGTTCCAGAACCATCCGACGATCAGCGACACGATCCTGCACCGGCTCACCCACGGCGAGGTGACCCCACGTCCCGGCATCGAACGGCTGGACGGGGAACGGGTGATGTTCACCGACGGCAGCGCCGACCCGGTCGACGTGATCGTCTGGGCCACCGGGTACCGGGTGAGTATCCCGTTCCTGTCCCCGCAATGGCTGGGCCCCGACCCCCAGCAGCTGCCGCTGTACCAGCGGGTCTTTCATCTCGACGACCCCAGCCTGGCATTCGTCGGCCTGATGCAGTCCACCGGTGCCGCTTTGCCGGTCGTGGAGGTCCAGGCCAAACTGGTCGCCGCGTATCTCTCCGGCGGCTATGCCCTGCCCGGCATCGACGAACAGCAGCACGCCGTGCAGCGAGCCTTGCGCGCCGCCATCGCGCGGTGGGGCACGAACGCGCGGCCGCACATGCGTATCGACTTCGACCGGTACGTCGCCGACCTGCCCAGGGAGATCGCGGCTGGCCGGAATCGTCTCGCCGGGGGTGGACGCACCTTCACCGCCGAGGAGAGTGTGGTTTGAGCGCCCGAGACCCCCGCGGATTGCGTGTCCTCGTCACCGGTGCCTCCGGCACGTTCGGCCGGGCCATCTGTGCCCGGCTGGACGAGCTGGGGGCCCAGGTCGTCGGGTTGGACCTGGCCCCCCGTGCCGATGACCCGGTCCGGGTCCTGGCCTGCGACATCACCGACGACGACGCGGTGCCGGCGGTGGTACGCGAAGCAATTGACCAGCTCGGTGGGCTCGACCTGCTGATCAACAATGCCGGGATCGGTGGGCCCGCCCCGGCCGAGCTGGCGCCGGGCGCGGAAGTACGCCGCCAGCTCGACATCAACCTGCTGGGCACCTGGCGGGTCACCGCCGCATGTGTGGACGCGCTGGTCGCCTCTGGTGGCCGGATAGTCATGCTCAGCTCGCGGATGGCCGTCATGCAGTTGCCGCTGGCCGCTGCGTACGGTGCCTCCAAGCGCGCCCTGGTCGCGTACGCGGACGCGCTGCGTCTGGAGCTCGGCACCCATGTCGGCGTCACCTGCGTGTACCCGTCGGCGGTACGAAGCCCGATCCACGACTCGACGGCCGCGGCCGGGCTCTCGCTGGAGGGCATGAGCCAATACGAGCCGCTGGACGGGGTGGTCCGGACCGTGCTGCGCGCCGCGCTCAGTCGTCGTCCTCGCCGTGATCTACCCACCACCCGGCGGGGCGCGGTCGAGTTCTTCCTGGCCCGTCACCTGCCCGCGCTGACCGATCGGATCGTGGCGCGCATCCTCGCCGGCCGGGTCCGCTCCGGCGCGTTCCAGGGCGCCGAGCTTGCCGCGGGTGTGGTCGCACGGCACGAGGCGACCCGATGACGGCGCTGCGCGGGGCGGCGGGCGAGGTGCGGACCAGGGCAGGTGACCTGATCGCGTACGCCACCGGGTCGGTCGGGATGGGCGTCTGGGTGACCGTTCCCGGCCTGCTGTTGCTCTATTTCCTCACCAATACGCTCGGTGTCTCGCCGTTCCTGGCCGGTCTCACCCTGCTGCTGCCGAAGATCATCGACATCATCGTGCATCCGATGCTGGGCAGCCGATCCGACCGGGAAGCGCGCAGCAGCGGACACCGGCTCGGCATGCTGCGGGTCGGTCTGCTGCTTCCGGTGGCCATGGTAGCGATGTTCTCGGTGCCCGCCGGTTTCTCCGGCGCATCGGCGGCGCTCTGGGTGGGCGGCTGGTTCATCGCCGGCAACCTGCTCTTCGCGTGTTTCCAGGTGCCCTACCTGACCACCCCGTCCGATCTTCGAGTCGGGTACCACGAGCGCACCCGGGTGTTCATGTTCCGGATGCTTTTCCTCACCCTCGGGTTGCTTGGTGCCGGTGTGGCCGCACCGGCGCTGGTGGAGTCGGGACGGCGCGGCGACTACGGCTGGATGGCCCTGCTGCTCTCCGGCGTCATGGTGATCTCCGGGCTGGTCGCACTGACCGGGGTACGGCGTCTCACTGCCCACGCCGGTTTCCGGATGCCCGACCAGCAGGCGGCCCACTCGACCATCGGTGACATCGCGGTCGCCTGGCGGGATCCCGACTTCCGCGCGCTGGTGCTGTCCTACCTGTTCACCGGCACCACTACTCACCTGTTCCTCGCAGCGCTGCCGTTCTACACCAAGTACGTCTTCGAGAACTCTGGGCTAACCGCCCTGTTCATGGGGGCGTTCCTCGGTCCAGCGGTCGTCGCCGGACCGGTGTGGATGCAGGTGTCCCGGCGCATCGGCAAGCAGCGTGGCCTGCTGATCTGCCAGGCGGTCTTCGTGGCCGGTTCGCTGGCGCCGCTGCTCGGCTACGGCACCGGGCCGGCTGTCGCGGTGGTCGGCGTCCTGGGCATCGCGTTCGCCGGGCTGCAGCTGTTCGCGTTCTCGATGGTCCCGGATGCGGTCGCGGCCGCCGAGCAGCGCGGTACCGTCCGGGCTGGCGCCTACACCGGTGTCTGGACTGCCACCGAAGCCACCGGCACCGCAATCGGCCCGTACGTGTACTCGGCCGTGCTCGCCCTGGGCGGCTTCATCTCCACCACCGAGGGGCAGACCGTGACGCAGCCGGAGTCCGCCCACACCGCCCTGTTGATCGGCTTCACCGTGGTCCCGGCGGTGCTGATGGCCGCGGCGCTGACATTCCAAGTGCGCTGGAAGCTGGATCGGACACGCCACACCGGTTGAGCGTTGCGTGCTCAGGCCGGGCACCGGTCGCCGAGCGAAAGCTTGCATGGCCAGCGTCCCGAGCATCGGGCGGGGAGCCAGCAGCCAGAATGGGGGCTGACGTTGCCGGCATTGCGCCGGTTCGGCCTCGGCGATCACGCGGTGCCACCGCTGCCATAGCGTCCCGCACCGCCGCATCGACGGCTGATCAATCGGCGACGCGTTCGATGAGAACCCGGCGCACGCCGGCGTCGAGCAGCGCCTGGGCGCGGTGCTGGCCGTTGTTGCAGCCCTCCCGGCTCGGCCAGGGCGCATACGGACGGATCGTGTCGACCATGAGCGAGAACAAGGCCTCGTGTTCCCAAGGGCTGCGGCCGAGATCAGCCAGGGTCGATACAAATTGACCACAGGTTAGAGATCAAGCTAGGAGCGGCGCCGGAGCCAGAAGAACCCGAACGCGGTCAGCAAAATAGACAGGCCGAGGAACATTGACAGTTCGATCCACTGGAACGTCCAGTATCGGTGGCCCGGCTGGTGGAGGTAGTCGAAGTGCAGGTTCTGCGCGGTCGTGCAGGCGTCGCCGGCCTCCCGGTCGTCCGGGATGAGGCAGGGCTTCGCGTCCTCGCCGCGGTACGGCGTATCGTCCGCCTTGTACAGCGGTGACGAGAACTCGAGAGCCCAGCTCCCGTTGGCCGTGTATCCCTGGATGTCGAAGGTGTTGTCCTCCTTCAGATTCATCCCGACGCCGCTGTTGAGCACGTTGGCGTCGACGGCCACGGTGTCGGTGACCGGGGGCATCAGGTTCTGCCGGACAACCGTCGGGATCAGCAACTGGAGCCCGGCAAAGACGATCAGGGTGATCGCCATGGCCGGCAGCGTGCGCTTGACGATCATGCCGACCACGGTGCCGAGCACGAAGGCGAACAGCGCGTACCCGATCGGTACGATGTTGCGGGAGCCGAAGCTCAGCGCCGCGAACCGCTCACCAATCACCTCGTCGTACCGGCTTGCGCTCCACGTCAGCAGCAGGCTGAACAGGCCGGCCACCGCCATGCTGGCCAGGCCGATCACGGTGAGCTTGACTGCCAACCACTTGGTGCGGGTGACGCTCTGGTTCCACACCAGCCGATCGGTGCGCTGCTCCAGTTCCTGGGTCACCAGCGGGGCGCCCCAGAAGACCCCGATCAGGCCGGGTACGGCGATGAGCAGCACCACCATGACCGAGATCGCGTCGTCGTAGGTGGCCCGCAGGTCCAGCCGTGCGAGATAGCATGCCTGCTGGGTGCAGTTGGCGATCCTCGTGTCGTAGAAGTTGCGGATCTCGCTGCCCAGGTAGATCAGGTAGATCGCGAGGAGCGCGAGCGCCCCCGCGGCCACCAGTGTCTGGGCGCGGAACTGCCTCCAGGCCAGCCAGATCATCGGTCGGCTCCCGTCATTGCTGCGGTCGGCCCGACCGGGCCGGTGGTGGTGGCCCGGGTCAGATAGGCGAGGGTCATGTCCTCAAGGTCCACGGCCTCCGCCCCGGGAATTGGCGAGGTGGACCGTACGATCACCGACGACTCGTCGCGGCTGTTCTCGGTGTGGATCAGCTCGGCGTCGGCTGGCAGCCGGTAGGGGTCGCCCGCACGGCCGGTGATCCGGTAGTGGACGGCGAGCAGGTCCGACACGTCGCCGGAGACATGCACCCGGCCGTTGGCCAGCACGATCAGGTGATCGCAGACCTGCGCCAGGTCGCCGAGCAGGTGCGACGAGAGAATCACGCTCACCTCGAGCTCGTCGACGAAGTCGAGCAGGTCCCGCATGAACCCGCGCCGGGCCAGCGGGTCGAGCGCCGCCACCGGCTCGTCGAGGACGAGCAGTTCGCCCCGCTTGGCTGCGGCGACGGTCAGCGCGAGCTGGGCCCGCTGACCGCCGGAGAGCGAACCGGCCTTCTGCTTGAGGTCGAGCCCACGCTCGCGGATTCGCCGCTCGGCGAACGCTTGATCCCACTTCGGGTTCAGCCGGGCGCCGAGCTCGAGGTGGTCGGTAACGGTCAGTCGGCTGTAGACCGGCGCGTCCTGAGCGACGAATCCGACCCGAGCCAGCTGGTCCGCGCTGACCGCCGGCCGCTGACCGAGCACCTCGATGCTTCCGCTGGTCGGCGCGATCATGCCGGACGCCAACCCGAGAAGGGTCGACTTACCGGAACCGTTGGGACCGACCAGACCGACGATCCGTCCGTCTGGAATCGCCAGCGTGCAGTCGTCGAGCGCGAGGTGGCGGCGGTAGCGCTTACTGAGAGATTCAGTATGGATGGCCAGGGTCATCACATCCTCCTGCCTTGTTTCCGGGACTCTTGCTGTCAGTGAGAATTTGTAGACAGCGGGCGGTCACAGCACGGTCCGTGCCGTTGTGACCGGCTTGTGACAGGAGTCCTATTAGCGTCAGTCCGGAACCGTCGTCGACAGTTGAGTCACACAGACAGGAACGCGTGTCATGCGGGTACTCGTGGTTGAAGATCAGCCGGACCTGGCCGACTCGGTCGCTCGGGTGCTGCGGCGCGAGGGCATGGCCGTCGATGTCGCATACGACGGCGGGTCGGCGCTGGAGCGGGCGACGGTGGTCCCGTACGACGTGATCGTCCTCGACCGCGACCTGCCTGTGGTGCACGGCGACGATGTGTGCCGCACGCTGGTCAGCCAGAGATCGCTGAGCCGGGTGCTGATGCTGACCGCCTCGGGCACCATCGCGAACCGGGTGGAGGGACTGGGCATCGGTGCCGACGACTACCTTCCCAAACCTTTCGCATACGCGGAACTGGTGGCCCGGATCCGGGCGGTGGCCCGGCGCTCGCAGCCCCCAGCGCCGCCCGTGCTGGAGCACGGTGACCTGCGCCTCGACCCGGCGCAGCGCACCGCAACCCGAGCCGGGGCCCGGCTTAACTTGAGTCCTAAGGAGTTTGCTGTGCTGGAATATCTGCTGACCTGTGGCAGCCGGGTGGTGTCTGCCGAGGAGCTGCTCGACCGCGTCTGGGACGAGGCGACCGACCCCTTCACCACCACGGTGAAGGCCACCGTGAACCGGCTGCGGACCAAGCTCGGCGATCCGCCGCTGATCGAGACGGTGCCCCGCGCCGGATACCGGATCTGATCATGCGACTCGGACAACACCCTCTCCGCCTGCGGCTGACGCTGCTGTACGTCTTCGTCTCCGTGATGTCGAGCACAGTCCTGCTGGTGATCATGTGGGCGCTGGCCAAGAGCCTCAATCCCGTGACGCCGCCGCCGCTCCCGTCCGGCCCGATGTCCGGCCCGCCGTCGCCCGGCCCCGCCGCCGACGGCACGCTGCCCGCTATCGACGCGGCCGACACGGCCGGAAGCGGGCTGCTCCAGCCGCTGATCGCGCTGGCCATCATGGCCTTGATCTCGCTGTTCCTTGGCTGGCTGATCGCCGGCCGCGTGCTGCGCCCGGTGCTGACGATGACCGAGCGCCTGCGCCAGATCTCCGATCGCAACGTGCACGAGCGGCTGGCCCTGCCCGGCAACCGCAACGAGCTGAAGGATCTGGCCGACACCGTCGACGGCCTGCTCGGCCGGTTGGAGACCGCGCTCGACGCCCACAGGGGATTCGTCGCCAACGCCGCCCATGAGATGCGCACCCCGCTGACCGTGGAACGGGCGCTGCTCGAGGAACCGCTCATCGATCCGGGCGCCAGCTTGGAATCGTTCCGGCACACTTTCGAGCGGCTCCTGGTGATCAGCGATCAGCGGGGCCAGCTTCTCGAGTCGCTGCTCACCCTCTCCAGCAGCGAGCAGGGTCGGGCCGCGGACGAGATGGTTGACCTGACCGGACTGGTCGAGCTGGCGCTGCGCGAGCGGGCGCTGGAGGCCGAACGGCGCGGGGTGCAGGTGGTGACCTCGCTGCGGCCGGTGTCGGTGCTGGGCGATCCGGTGCTGCTCGGCCGATTGCTGGTCAACCTCTGCGACAACGCCATCCACCACAACGTGCCCGGCGGCACGGTCGCGGTCAGCATGCACCGGAAGATCGGCCGGGTGGTGCTCACCGTGGCCAACACTGGCGAGGTCATCTCCGCGGATCAGGTGGACCGTCTTTTCGAGCCGTTCCAGCGGCTGCACCGCACGGCTGACGGCGGGCATCACGGCCTTGGGCTGTCCATCGTCCGCGCGATCGCCCGGGCGCACGGCGCGGAGCTCACCGCGCACCCGCGGCCGCACGGCGGCCTCGTCGTCGAGGTGGTGTTCTCGATGGTGGGCGCCGGCGAGCTGGCGACGGCCGAGCAGCACTCCCTCGCCCGCCACCGGATCCGCCGGATCGTTTCCTAGTTGTCATCGCAGCGAGTACTCGTGGCAGATGGTCCGGGCCGCCACGCCTTGCTGATAAGCCAGGGTGACTGGCAGGTTCTCGTATTCGTTTGGTCGAGTGCTCCAACGCTCAGCGCGCTCGGTCACGGTCCGTTGACGTTGGCTCGCCATCGATACGGTTGTTAGATAGGTAGCGACCCCCACTACACGATTCGGTACCCGGGGCTGTCGGTGTAAGGAACGTGTCACCAGTCCGCAAACGGCGGCCATCACATTTGTTCGACGTAGTTGGCCGCGATGTCGTCGGGTCCTACGCCGACCTGCGCGAAACCAGAGGCCTCACGGCGTCTCAACTATCGGTAGCGTTACTCAGTCGAAGCGCTCAGCGGCCGACCCAGCTCGGACGCAGTTGAACCGAGGGGCACTTCGGGCCTTCACCTCACCGGACGACGTCCAGGTCGGAATCCGCTCGGGGGGAAGAGCTTTTCAATCCGGGTACGGTATCGTCCGGAGCGCAACGCATGGTGAGCCATTGAGCGATTGCTGCGCCGGTGAACAGACAGCATGCTGGCGGTATGTCTTCGTCGATCCTCGCCACGTTCCGCCGAAGCCGATCCGGGCGACTCGCGGTATCGGGGTTGGCCACAGTGCTCGGCGGATCCGCGGCCGCGCTGGCCAACTTCGTGCCCGCTCCGGTAGCGGCCGGATTCGGGCTGGTCGCCGGTATGGCCACCTTCACTGGAGCGGTGGTGTGGGAGCGGCGCGCCCGCGCCAGCGACTTCGACCGCCGCTGGGCCGATCTGACCACCACCGGTCCGGGCGGCGAAAACTGGCCCGACGACCACGGCACGCTGCTGGCACTACACCCCGAACAGCGCGTTGTGCCGTACAACCTTTCGCACGACCGGCTGGTCCGTGCCACGCTGCGCTGGTGTCTCGGTGCAGACGATATTCCGGTGATGTGCGTCGTGGGCCGGGCGGGAACTGGCAAGACCCGGCTGGCGATCGAGTTGACCGAGCATCTGCAGGACGCGAGCAGGCTTACCGGATGGCCGCGCAGCCGGGCCGCCGTGGCGGCGGTGGAGTGCACGGCCACGGCCACGGCACCAGCCGTGCTCATCATCGACGACGCGAACACCCGTACCGATCTGCCCGCGGCCCTGGCGACGCTGGCGGCGCTGAGCCCACAGCAACGGCCGAGGGTGATTCTGCTTGCCCGCGACTTCGGAAAGTGGTGGCGGCGACTGCGCGCCGAAGCCGACCATGAGGTGGCCCAGCTGCTGCCGGCCATCCCAGCGATCGAGGTGGGCCCACTGGCGCAGAGCCCGAAAAGTGTTCAGCAGGTGTTTCAGCGGGCGGTCAAAGCGTACGCGGCCTGGTCCGACACGACGCCCCCGACCGTGCGCGTGGACGAGGACCCGCGGCATAGCGCGATGCTGCTGAGCGCGGCCGCCTTCGTCGCGGTCGAGAACGAGCTGAACGGGCTCATCGCAGCGCGCACCGCCGTCCGCGAGGTCTTCCAGCTCGAGGAGCAACGCTGGCTGACCCGAGCAACCGAGGCGAACCTCGCGGACCTCGGGCTCCCCGTGCTACGCGCGTCGGTGATCGCCGCGGCCCTGTTCGGCGCGGCCGGGCCGCCGCAAGCGGCACGGTTAATGCGGCGCATTCCCATGCTCGACAGCGCACCCGACGCTCTGATCGACGACCTGGCACTGTGGGTCCGCAACCTGTATCCGCAAGAGGCCGGCGACCGGTGGTTACGGCCGCACCTGCCCGCTCGGCTGGTCGAGGGCTACGTGGTGGACAGCATCCGCGAACACCCGGGCCTTCTGGAAGCGATGATCGCCGATGCTGACGTTGACGACGTCACCGAGGCGTTGACCTTCCTATGTGCGGCGAGCAGCCACACACCGGCTGCAGCACACGTGCTGCTGCAGGTGGTCGGTCGCGATCCGGCACGATTCCTGCCGACGGTGATCGAACGGGCCGACCTCGGCGAAGTCGACACCGCCCTGGCCGAGTTCGCTGCGCAGTGCCCACTCAGCGATCAAGATCTCGCGGACATACAAGTGATTCTTCCTAATCCGGCGTTATCGTGTGCGGCCACCGCGGCCGTGTTGTGCCGCCGGTGGGCCGACACCGCGGCCAACGACGAGGAGCGCGCCGCGCGGCTGTTCACTGTCAGTCACCGCCTGTGGGAGGCGGGGAACCGCACCGAAGCGATCAACGTGATCGGGACCGTCTGCGACGTCTTTGAGGCCGCGGCGGACCGGGACCCGGACCGTTACCTGCCCCTGCTGGCCCGGTCGCTGCACAAACGCGCGATGCAGCTGCACATGACGAATCGTCTCGGCGAGGGTATGGCGGCCGCGCAAAAGGTGGTGAAGGCTTACGACACGCTGATGTCAGCGGATCCCGACCGCTATCTCGGCGAGTACACCGCGACCCTGGACGACTTGGGCACCTTTCTGTTCGCGGCGAACCGGTACGACGAGGCCATAAAGACCTCACGCCTCGCTGTCGATCTGCGGCGGCGCTCATTCGGAGGAGGCGGGACAGCATCCGATGTCTTCTCGCTCAGCATTGCGCTGACCAACCTGGCGACCCGGCTCGGGGCGACAGGGCAACTCGTCGAGTCCATCTCGGTGGGCCGAGAATCCCAGGAGCTGCTACAGCGGCTGGTGCGCATCGACCCTCGCGCCTACCTGGAGGAGTACGCCAAATCCCACACGAACATGAGCCTCCGCTACCGGCGTGTCCGCAACTTCGACGCGGCACTTAGCTCAGCTCAGGAGGGAGTTGACCTGCACCGCCAGCTGGTCAAGGCCAGCGGCCAGGAACTCACGCCGGCACTCGGCAAGGCACTGCACTGCTTGAGCTCCGCACAGGCCGACGTCGGCCGCATCCAGGAAGCGATCACCACCGGAGAGGAGGCCGTCGCACTGCTGCGAGATCACGCGACCCGGAGAGACGCGGACGAGGTCCAGCCGGTCCTCGCGGAGGCTCTGAACTCCCTCGGTGTCCGCCTCTCGGCTGCCAACCGGGATCAGGAGGCCGTCGAGGCGGTCCACGCGGCCGTCCGGATCGTGGCGAAGCTTTCCGAGTCGTCCGACGCCTTCCTTCGTGACTTTGCTAAATATCTCGGCAACCAGGGCCTGTTCCTCGGCTATCTCGGCCGCCACGACGAGGCGGAGCCGGCCTGCCGGGCCTGCGTGAAGGTGTGGGAGCAACTCGAGGCGAAGAACCCCGGCGCATTCCGTTCAGAGATCGCAGCAGCGCTGGACAACCTGGGTCTGAGCCTGCGCGCTCTCGCCGCCACCAGGAAGCGCTGGAGGTGACCGAACGTTCCGTGGCGCTGTTCGAAGAACTCCAAAAGGCGCTCCCCATGGTGTACGACCACGATCTCGGCATCGCGCGCAGCAACCTGGCCAAGTGCCGCGTGGCCGCTTCGACGGCAGCGCCTTTTCCGTCGCCGACCGATCCCGGCCACGTGCCGACCGACACGGCGGACTCAGAGCGCCGGGGGGCTACCTGAAGGCAACGGTCCTGCCTTCACAGCGCTTCCGCGGTCGGGGTCCAAGTTCGTGATTCTCGTGGCCCACGCTCAAAGCCGTCTCAACGGCAGCCAGACAGCATTCACGTTCTGTGCGCCCACGCCTACCTCGCCGTCACCGCCGCACAGGCCAAAAGGGGGCGCTGGATCCGATGACGGCCTCATTCCCCTCCCCTCGGCGAGGTCCGACGTCTCCTGGCACACCTGATCACCACCGCCCGACCCTTCGACCACATCCATTGATGGTCACGATGGCGACGACGACACCAATACTGCGCTAGAACAACCCACTACCAGCGAAGACTCCAACTCCACCAGGTGCGGCTGGAGTATTAACTACGCGGCGAATGTTCGGCGGATGATCGCTGAGGCGGAATGGAACGTCAAGAGAGTTGATTACCTGGGTATCCTGCGGCCAGAGCTCACCGCCGCGAGCGCTCATGTCGAGCGTCAGGCGATACTGTATCGATTCGACGTGCTGTGGGCGCTGTTTGCCGGTACGGATCTGCCGGCCGGTGCGCACTTGTCTCCGCCGATGCAACTGGTCGACGCCCGCTGGGCCGAGCAGCGGGAGAGGCGGATCGGTGGTCACAAACTCCATCCTGCCGCGCCCGGCACGCTGCCGGGCCAGGGCATCCATGATCAGCGGCGCTGCCGTGAGTGCCCTGGCCCGGAGTTGTCAGGTACCCGCTACCGGGTAGCCATGCCACGACCCGTAGTAGTTACTGCTGCTGCCTGGTTTGTCCTCAACGACCCGGAGGTTCGTCAGCACGTGGGAGAGTTCGTACGTGGTGCAGTCAACGCCCGACGTGTTGCTGCCGTAGATTACAGGTGCGGTCTGGTACGAGTACGACGCGCTGGTGTAGTACCCCGCCCAGACCCGGTGCCCGTCGTCTTCCGCGTCACAGATGGTGAGGACCCTACCGTTGTACGAATGTCGGGCGTAGTCGTTGCCCTGGCTCACGCCGTGGGCGCTCGCCGGGGTCGGTGCGGCCAACAAGGCCGCCGTGCCGATGCCGATTGCGGCCAGTAGCGCGCTGATCCTGCGTCGCATAGTCTCCTCCGATCCGAGTTTCGATTGACAGATTTCATCGATGGGTTGGGCTCCACCTCCCCTGGTCGGACAGGACGTGCGAGCTGAGAGCCGTGGTGACGTTGTGCGCCGCGACGGTGAGCGACTGCTTCACCCGATCCAGCTCGTCAACGTGGGACTCAATGAGGGTTCGCTGGGACTCGGCGGTGGCCTCCACTATGGTGTCCAGATAGCCGACCGCTGTCTTGCAGGCGACGTCCGCTCTGGCCACAGTGATCTCCTGGGGCGACGGTTTCGGGGCGCGGCGCCAGTGTTGGTCCCGGGCGGCACTCATCGGTGTCGAGTAGTGGTAGCCGGCCTCCGCCATGCAGGCGCTCCACGCGTCGAACATCGCGGTAACCCGGTCATCGGTGGCGGCCTCCCGCGCCGCCTCCTCCTTAAGGCGCGTGACAAGCGAAATGGTGGCCAGCGGACGGGTGTTGGCCGAAAGCTGGCGAGAGGCCTCACCCCGGCACCCCTGCGCCGGCACCGAATCGCCATCTATAGTGGATATTTGTCCGAAAAGCACCCCGGCCACATCCGCCGGAGGCTCGTGGTGGTGAGCGTGCTCCCGCGAGGCGATCAACCCCCGTGTGCTCCAGCGCGGCGGGTGGTAGCCATGCGCGACTGCCTGTGCCTCATCGACGAGCCCAAACCGCTCGGCCAGCCCTGCGGCGAGTATCGCCCGGCCGGCCAACAGGTCCGGCTCGTCCGGCCCGGACCAGGTCAGGCCGAACCGGCTCAGACACGACACCTCCAGTGCCGCCTGGGCTCGATCCGCCCGCTCCTGCTCCTCCGGGCTGATCACATAGTCGTCCAGTGGCAGGACAATTGAGGTGGCTGCCCCGGGTGGCGGCAGGTCCGGGACTCCAAGGGAGTGGTCCGCCTCCGCGGCGGTCCCCGAACATCCGGACGCCAACAACGCGGCAGTCAGGGTCAAGCCGGTCCACGGAAGTGCTGTCACCCGACCTCGTCGTCCCATCCTCGCCTCCTCCGGTGAGTGGCTGTGGCTGGGAACGAAGGTACGAAATCATGCCGTGTCACATCATCCATCCATCGATTGATGTATTGCTACCAGTGGTTGAACAAAGAGCACGTCGGGTAAACCCTCGTCGTAGGCGCCGCCGCCCGCCCCGTTAACCTTCGCGGGCATGCGAGCGGTGGCGCACCTGAGGCAACTGTCGGACCGGCATCCGCTGCTGGTAGATGTGGCGTTGGCGGGGGCGACCGCCGCGGTCAGCCTGGTGCTCGGCCGGCAGGATCCGCCGGAGCAGTTCCGCGAGCTCGACGGCGTGGGTTACGCACTGACATGCCTGGTCAACGCGACTCTGGTGGCGCGCCGGCGGGCTCCCAGCTCCGTGCTGCTCCTGTACTGCACACTCTGGGTGGGGTATATCGCCACCGGCTACTGGCCGGTGGTGAACAGCGCGGGAGCTCTGCTGGCGCTGTACACGGTGGCCGCCCACCGGCCATCCCGGATAAGCGTGACCGCCGCCGTTGTGGTGGCCACGGTATGGCTATACGGTGGACTCGCCCTCGGCACCGGCTTCGCGTGGGCTGCCTTGGCGCAGAGCGTGGTCTGGACTGCTGTCGTATGGCACTTCGGGAACCGCGCCCAGCAACTGGCGGAGCGCAACCGACGCCTCGCCGTACTCGCGGAGCGGTTGCGCCGCGACCGCGAGGAGCGGGCCCGCCGTGCGGTCACCGAGGAGCGGGTGCATATCGCGCGAGAGCTGCATGACGTGGTCGCGCACCACATGTCGGTCATCTCCGTGCAAGCGGGGCTGGCCAGGTACGTACTCGAGTCCGATCCGGTAACCTCGCGCACCGCGCTGGAAACGGTCCTGCGGACGAGTGGTGAGGCGTTGCGGGAGATGCGTCGGGTGCTGGCGGTGCTGCACGTCGACGCGGACGAGGTCGACGGTGCGCCCGACGGCGAGACCTACCAACCCTCACCGGGCATCGACCGCCTCGACGAGCTGGTGGAGCGGGTACGCGGGGCGGGCGTTCCAGTCGAGGTGGTGGTGGTCGGCGTGCCACGCCCCCTCGCGGCCGGCCTTGACCTGTGCGCGTACCGCGTGATCCAGGAGTGCCTGACAAACGTCCTGCGGCACGCCGGCCCGACCTGCGCCACAGTGACTCTGCATTACGACGCCGACCGATTCGTGGTTCGGGTAAGCGATGCGGGCCGCGGCATGGCCGAATCACGAGAAGACGCCAAGCCCGGGCACGGACTGATCGGGATGCGCGAACGCGCCCGAGTCTATGGTGGAACTCTCGTCACCGGCAGCCGGCCACAAGGTGGATTCGAGGTCTTGCTCACGTTACCCACGCCGGACGCGGAAGCGGAGTGGGCTGAGCCAGGGGAGGGCCGTGCATGACCAGCGTGCTCGTCGTCGATGACCAGGTGCTGATTCGCGCCGGGCTGGCCGCGTTGATCCATGCCGCACCGGGTCTCACCGTGGCCGGTGAGGCCGAGGACGGCCAGACGGCGGTGATCCAGGCGGAGGCTCGCCGTCCGGACGTGATCCTGATGGACATCCGGATGCCACGCCTGAACGGGGTGACCGCCACCGAACGCATCCTCGCCGACGCGACGCACCGTCCACGGGTCCTCGTGCTGACCACGTTCGACCTGGACGAGTACGTCTACGCCGCTCTGCGCGCCGGCGCCAGCGGATTTCTCCTCAAGGACACGCCACCGGATCGCCTCATCGCGGCCATTCAGACCGTGGCGGCCGGTGACATGCTCTTCGCCCCCACGGTCACCCGACGCCTGATCGAGGCATACACCCGAGACTCCCACCTCCCCGAAACGCCACTACCTGACCTGCGGGGGCTCACCGCTCGCGAGATCGAGGTGCTGCGGCTGGTCGGCACCGGCATGACCAACGGCGACATCGCACGCGGACTGGTGGTCAGCGAGGCGACGGTCAAGACCCACCTACATCGGGCGATGACCAAGCTTAGCCTCGCCAGCCGAGCACAGGCCGTCGTGGTTGCGTACGAGAGTGGCCTGGTCACCCCGGGACGCGACGCCACGCCCGGCTCCCGGTCATGAACTCACGGGCGCCGCTCGCGTGCGATCGCCGCGGCCAGGCCGGCGAGCACGGTCACCGCCGCCACCAGTACCATCCGGCCGACCGGGACCGCGGTGGTACGTCATCGGCCGCCGCCGAGAGCAGGGCGCGCTCGTGTGCTCGTTCGACCTGCTCGCCGACGCCAGCGGCCGGGTTACCTGGGCGTGAGTCGCAGCTCGCCGCGAACGACGATTATGGATTGGTGGTCGACGTCGCCCCACCGACACGAACCCCCATGCCTGTGGCGGGCGTGCAGCGATGGGTAGGAGCGCGCCGCTCCCTTGGTGACGGGTGTTCTGCTGGTAGGGAGCGGGACGCGATGGACTGGCGCGCCCTGTCGGCCCCCGTTTACCCCCCGAAAACCCCCGCCCGTGAGTGACAACCAGTGACAAGTAGCGATCATCGCTTAATCATGTCTGCGCAGCTCAGTGCTGACTTTCGGCAGCCAATGACAAGGTCGGAATGGCTACTGGTGGTAACGAGGGGTCGTCGGTTCGGCACGGGCACTGGCTGTTGATCCGCCGCAGCATCACCGACCCCACGGACCTGGCCTACTACCTGTGCCTCGGACCCGCAGGCACCCTCGACGAATCCCGACCGGTCGCGCCGTGCCGGCAAGTTATCTGAGCACGGCCGACGCTACTGTAGCCCGCGACCTGCTCGAGCACGGATCGGTCATGCTGGCCAGGCGCACGGCCGGTGCTACGCAGGGGTGTCGTCTTGCCGGGCCGGCCCGAAGAGAGTCATGACGAGCGCCACGGTGCTGAAGAAGCCAGATCCCAAGGCCAGCAGAAGTGAGGGCACGAAGGCAGATGGCGGTGGCACCCAGCCACCAAGCACCCACGGCAGCGTGACAAGGACGGCGACCGCTGCCGTGGAGATGATTTCGTTGACAACGAACGCGGTCGAGATGGCTGAGCTGCCGCGAGCGACTATACGGTGGGTCGTGTCGGCAGTTGCGGCAACGAGCAGGGCCGAGAGCGCGATGAAGGTAAGAGCACCCCATATCGGCTCCAGGCCGGCGAGTGTGAGGGACACGATGAGCGGCACGGCCAAGACCAAAAAGACCCACCGCACTCCAGAGCGGAGGTAACGGTCGGCCGCAGCTGCGCCCTGGCGGGTCTTGTGCAGGTCCGAGTCGAGGTAGAAAAAGATTCCAATGAGGAATGTGCCGATAAGCGTGCCAGCAACTTCTGTCATAGTCAAAAAGAACTCGGCGCTAGTTTCTCGCATTGCGACCGACTCCACTTCAGCCTGGAAGATCTTCCGAGACCCAACGACCGGAGGACTCCAAAAGACACGCCCGCCGCCGCGACAGACGGCCTCGCCATGCGCGAAACCAGAACCCCATTGATCTGCAGCGAACATATATGCCAACGGAAGAACCCGGCGCGACGCGCGAATCATCGAGGACGGAAAGGAGGCTGGAAATGGAATCGGTCCTGGTAGCAGTTGTTGGTGTTGTGGGCACGCTATTTGGCTCAGGCTTGACGGGGTTCCTGTCACAGCGACAGGCCAGGTCGGAAGCGATACGCCACCTGGCGGTACAGGAAAGGCAGACTGCCGCAGCGGCCCTGTCATCTGCGGCGGCGGCGATTCTCGACTACCGAAGTATAGAACTCAGCCGGCTACACAGGGTGTGGGAGAAGCGCGCCGACGGGAAGGACATCTCGTTCGGAGATGACGAGTTGTCCACAAAGGTGCGAGAGGCGCGACGAAAGGCATGGCAGGCGGTATTCCAGTTCCGCACTATCTCGGACAATGCTAGCTTGCATGAACGGCTCGAGTCATTGCTCGAAGAATTAACGTCGCTCAAAGAGGCGTCCTCCCTGGAACAAGCCGTTAGGCAGTCACGAGAGGCGCGTTCGGAACTTGCGGGGTTGTTGGACGGTTTCCGAAGTGCGCGGAGCGGTGGGATGCGGGGTGACTGACGCAGAACGAAGTTCACCACCGTTACGCTCTCCCGAGCGGCCATTCTTCTCGATAGTCGTGCCTGCATACAACGAGGAAAGCTATCTTCCGAAGACACTCTCATCGATCCAAATTTCGGCGCAGAGGACTGGAGTCCGGTTCGAGCTTATCGTGGTGGATAACGCCTCCTCCGATCACACTCGGATAGTAGCCCAAGTTGCCGGGGCCACTGTAGTGAGGCATGGCCAGCGAGGAGCAGGGGCGGCAAGAAACGCCGGAGCGCGGGCAGCGGTTGGCGACTATCTCGTCTTTATCGACGCAGACGTGACAGTTTCGGAATATGCCTTCTCGATATTGGTCGGGGAGCTCGATAGGCGACCAATCAGAGTTGGCGCTTTTAGAGCGATCTACATGCCGAAGAAGCTTGGTTCATGGCTTCTGTGTGCGTACTGGGATTGGAAGCGCAGTCGCGGAGGGCCATGTCAGGGCGTTAGTCAGATCTTCAGGCGAGACTTATTCGATGAGGCGCGCGGCTATGATCCCGAGTTAGTGATGGGTGAAGATGCTGATTTGTACCGAAGGGCCAGTTCTAAGGATCTCGAAGACGGCGGAGTTGGGGGGGTGCTGATTCAAGATGCAATCGTATGGCCATCATGTCGTAGGTATGACGCGTGGCCCAGCTGGCGAATGTTTACCATACAAAATTCTCTAGCGGTGAGGTTCTTTCCTCGAAGCGAATGGGTATGGCGCGCCTGGCGACAGGGGTCGATCAGGTGAAGTGATCGGCAGTGGGTCAAGGAGTCCGGGCGGTAGCGCTACCGGTCCGTTGGTAACTCGAACCAGGCAAAGGCTTCTTGAAACTAAACGCTCCCTGAAAAAGTACTCATAGAACGCCTCCACGAACTCATCATCCAAGTACTCGCCCGGAAGGTCTGCCCGTCCACTGTGTCGGCCTCGGAGGATCTTAGTGTCGGCGATTAGAAGAATCGTGATGTCTGGCACCAGGTAAGACATGTTGGACAGGGAAGCTCTGGCCGTCGGATAGCTGCCGTACCCCTTCAATAGATCAAGGGCGTAACAATGTGCTAAAAGCGTGTCAATGGTTCTATCGAGGAGCAGGGTGGTACGGGATTGTATGGTGGGAGGAGTAACCACTCGATGTCGTTCGAGATTAGCAAAGTATCGGAAGGCTGCGACCTGTCCAGCCGTGGAACCTGGATCAAACGGCGGCGTTTGATCGCCTTGGGCAGCCGTGACATATTCAGAGCAATGGACCACTGATCTGTGACGGCCAACCAAGTCCGCTATGAGGGTTGACTTCCCCGAAAGACACGGCCCCTCGATGCCGATAATCCTCATTTTCACATTGTACCGTTGATATCACAGTTCAGAAACGCGGTATGAAGAACCCGCTCAGCGAGGTATCCGGGTCGCCGATTTGGGCTCAGGGGACCACGGCGGTCAGGTGCGCCGTCCGGTAGCGCTCCAGGCCGTGCAGTCGGCCGCATGCCGCCCATACCTCGCGCGGACCGTGAGGTCCCCACCTGGTCCCGCTGGCTGCCTCGGCTTGTCCATTGTGGTCGTCCCTTTCGCCCGTCAACCGGTCGGAGATGCGCGGTGGCTGTACTGCTTGCGCGACCGTCAGAGTGCGGGCCACACCACGATCATGGTTGGGATGGGAGCACCCATTGTTTCGGGGTTCACGGCTGGCAGCGGGACCCAGTCCACCGAAACCAGGCTCGGGCAATCGCAGGGCAGTTCGTCGTGGCCGACCCGGGGCTCACCGTCGGCCACAGTCACCGCGAAGCATGCCGTGAGCCCTGACGGATAAGGCACATCAATGAGGTAGCGAGTACTGAGTGGGGTCAGTCCGACCTCTTCCTCAACCTCGCGTCGCACGGCTTCCTCGGGGGTCTCTCCGTCCGCAATGCCACCGCCTGGGAGCGTCCAGTACTCCAGGCCGTCGTGTCGCCCGGACGGTCCGAGGCTTCGCTCCCGAACCATCAGTACGCAACCATCGCGAACGATCACCGCTGCCGCTCGTCTGCGTTCCGTCACCCGTAGATCATCCACCGCACCCGCCTCTCTGCCGGCTTCGATGCTCCGACGAAGGGTTTCTGACCTGCGGACGCTGCCCGGAGCGGCTGGCCCTCGGCCGGGTGCTGCGGGATCGCACGGGTGCTCCGCTGCTGTTTCGTGCGGGCGACCGAAAGCAGCAATTCCCGGCAACCGGAGCTGAACAGGGCGGCCTGGCGCTTCCTGACTGTGCACTTCGAACATCCGACGCGGGTCGTCGCGTATCCGGCCGGGGGCGTGGTCGCGCCGACGGCCCGGGGGATGCGGGCTGGGTGACCGTCGGCGGTGGTGCGTCGGATGGCATGTCGCTCGCCGGGTACGTTGCTGACTTCACCGGCTGATCTGGCTGGATCGCGGCTGAGGCGGCCGGGGGAGAACCCGCCTGACGACACGTAAACCTGCTCAGCAGGACGGCGTGGGACTCGGCGTCAAGTGGAAGGCCGGTCACTGTTTCTGCTCGACGTGAGGGCGCTTCGGGCCCGGTCCCCGGTCCAGGCCGCTTCGAGGATCGCGGTCAGGCTGGCGGTGTCGGTCGGGCCTGGATGGTTCTGGATCAGGCGGGTGACGCCGCTTGCCATCTGCGCGAAGCGGGGGAGGTCGGCGCGGGCCACCCCGATGTCCGCCAAGGTGGGCGGGATGCCGATGTCGGCGAGGAGTCTGTCGAGCCAGGTGAGGAACGTGTCCGCGGCCTCAGCGTCCGAGGCGTCGGTCACGTCGAGCCCGCAGACCCCGGCGAGGATGGCCAACCGGTCGGCGACGGCGTCCTTGGCCGCGTCCAGCGCGTACGGCAGCAGCAGCCCGACGCCCAGGCCGTGCGGCGTGTGCGTGGCTGCGCCGATGGGGTACTGGAGAGCGTGCGGGGCCGCGTTGCCCGCGTGGGAGAAGGCGATTCCGGCGAGCATGGACCCGTAGGACATGTCTGCCCGCGCGTCCGTGTCGCCTCCGTCCCTGACAGCACGATGCAGGCTACGGGCGATCCGCTCCGCGGCCAGGAGCGCGTAGTGGTCGGTGATCGGGTTGCGGCCGAGGAACACCTGCTCCACCGGGTCGCGCGGTCCGTGGGCCCGGGGCCGCGCGGTGTAGCTTTCCACCGCGTGACAGAACGCGTCGATGCCGGAGTGGGCGGTGACGGTCGCCGGGCAGGTGTACGTGAGTTCGGGGTCGACGATGGCGAAGTCGGGCACGATGTAGACGCTGGAGACCCCCACCTTCAGCTCGCGGTCCGGGTCGGTCAACACCGAGACGGGTGTGAGCTCGGAGCCGGTGCCCGACGTCGTCGGGACAGCGATGAGAGGGATCGTCGGCCCCGGCACCTTCGACTCGCCGTAGAAGTCGCGTGGCGTCCCACCGTGCCGCCGGATGACGCCGACGATCTTGGCGAGGTCGATGACCGTGCCACCCCCGATGGCGAGGATCACGTCGGCGTCCACCTCTGCGGCGGCTGAGACAGCCAGGTCGACATCGGTGAGTGGCACGTCCGGAGTCGCGTCGGAGAACACCTTGACGACGTCGGCCTTCTCCTGCACGGCGGCCACGATCTCGGCCACGCCCGGCTGCCGCAGAAGGACCTGGTCGGTCAAGATGAGGACGCGTGAGCCACTCTCGGCCACCACTCGTGGGATGTTCTGTGCGACCCCTTCGCCCACTATCAGCTGGCGTGGTCCGCGGACGGTCTCAAGCATGTCAGTGCCTCTCCGAAACGTCGGCGGCGATGTGCAGGGCGGACGTCCAGGTCACCTGGACGGCGTCGGCGAGGGTGGCCGCCCGGGTGCCGCAGGCGCGCGCGCCGGATACCCGGACTAGCGGCTGCGGCGGTGGTTGGCACGCCGGCGGAATGGCAGGCGTCCCGGGTGTCAGCGGGTTCGTGCCGGCCATGACCCGGGGTCCGTCCGCCGGGCGCAGTCCGGTCAGGTCGTACGTACGCAGGGCGCGATGATTTTCGGCGGGCGCCCGGAGCGGCGGGTCGGTCACGGTAGGTCGATCGCCGCGTAGGTGAGGTCGAGGTACTCGAGGATGCCCTCGTGCGACCCCTCCTTGCCGACCCCGGACTGCTTGACGCCGCCGAACGGAGCCGACGGGTCCGAGATCAGACCTCGGTTGATGCCGATCATCCCCGTATCCAGCCCCTCGGTGAACCGGAGCGCCCGCTGGAGGTCACGGGTGAAGATGTATCCGACCAGGCCGTGTTCGGTGTCGTTGGCCTTCGCCAGCACCTCGTCGTCGGACGTGAACGAGATGATCGGCGCGACCGGGCCGAAGATCTCGGTCTTGAGCATCCGCGCATCTTCGGGCACGTCGACCAGGACTGTGGGCGGGTAGAAGTGGCCCGGCCCGGTCGGACGCTCGCCGCCCACCAAGACCCGGGCGCCGCGATCGACCGCGTCGGCGACGAGCTCGTCGATCGTGGCGACCGAGGCTTCGTCGATCAACGCCCCGACGTCCACGCCGTCATCGAGACCATGGCCCACCGACAGCGCGCCCATCCGCTCGGCGAAGCGCGCCGTGAACTCCTCGCGCACCGGCTCCTCGACGTAGATCCGGTTGGCCGCGATGCAGGACTCCCCGATGTTGCGCATCTTGGCCACCATGGCGCCGTCGACCGCCACATCCAGGTCCGCGTCGGCACACACGATCAAGGCCGCGTTGCCGCCCAGTTCCATGGAGGTACGCAGCACGTTGTCGGCAGCCTGTCGTAGCAGCACGCGCCCGACCTCGGTCGACCCGGTGAACGAGAGTTTGCGGGTCCGGCTGTCGGCGAGCAGTGCGGAGACCACCTCGCCGGACCGCTTGGTGGTCACCACGTTGACGACGCCCGGGGGGACGCCGATCTCCTCCATGATGCGGGCCAGGAACAGCATGGTGAGCGGGGTCTGGGCTGCTGGCTTGGTGATCGTCGTGCAGCCCGCGGCCAGCGCAGGAGCGATCTTGCGGGCGCCCATGGCCAACGGGAAGTTCCAGGGCGTCACGAAGACGCACGGGCCGACCGGCTTCGGCACGGTGAGGATGCGATATCCACCTGCGGGAGCGGTGCTGTAACGCCCCTCGATCCGCACCGCCTCCTCGGCGAACCAGCGGAAGAACTCGGCGCCGTAGGCCACCTCTGCCCGGGCCTCGGCGAGCGGCTTGCCCATCTCGAGCGTTATCAGTCGGGCGACCTCCTCGGATCGCTCGGTCAGTGCCCGGTACGTCGCCGTCAACAACTCTGATCGTTTCCGTGGTGGGGTCGCCGCCCACTCCGCCATTGCCTTGCTCGCCTCGTCCAGTGCGACGAGCCCGTCGACGACGTCGGCGTCCGCCACCTCGGCGATGGTCTTGCCGGTGGCCGGGTCCTCGACGGCAAAGGTGGCTCCGCTGGTGGCGTCGCACCAGGCGTCGCCGATCCGAAGTCGCCGGTGCTCGGGGGCCAGGACGCTCATCGGGTCACTCATTGCGTCGCCTCCTTTGATCTTCTTGGTGTTGTCTGGCGTGCCTCGGCGACCACGCTGTGCGCGTAGCCGGACGGGGTCCAGCCTCGTCGGAGGCGAGGTTGCCGAGCGGGTCGGATGTGGCGGTGGCCTGGGTTACCGCCCAGCCTCGGGCAGCGACAGCCCGGTGCCCGCATCGAACAGGTGCGCGCGGTCCAGGTCGACCGTCACCTGCAGCCGCTCGCCCGGCGTTCCGGTGACTGTGGGTCGTGCCTTGACCTTGAGGATCTCCGTTCCCACACGGACGTCGACCACCGTTCGGTCACCGAGCGGCTCAAGCCCGTAGAGCTCCCCGGACAACGACGCGTGCCCACGCTGCTCGACGGACAGGTCCTCCGCGCGCAGGCCCAGCAGCAGCGCACGACCGTCCTCAGCCGTGGTCCAGTGGGGCCGAGGCAGCGTCCAGCCTTGCGCACCGACCAGACGATCTCCCTCGGCGCGGCAGGCGAGCAGACTGATCGGCGGGCTCCCGACGAATCCGGCGACCCACTGGTTGGCGGGACGCTCGTACACCTCGGTCGGCGTTCCGACCTGTTGCACCTGCCCCTCCTTGAGGACCGCGACCTGGTCGGCCATGGACAGGGCCTCCACCTGGTCGTTTGTCACATAGATGAAGGTTGCGCCGAGGCTGCGGTGGATGCGGGTGAGCTCGGTACGCATCTCGACGCGGAGCTTGAGATCGAGGTTCGTCAGCGGCTCGTCCATGAGGAACGCGCGCGGGCTACGGACCAGCGCCCGGGCCAGGGCGACCCGCTGCATCTCACCACCGGACAACTGCGCGGGACGACGCTGCAGCAGCCGTTCGATGTGCAGCAGGCGCGACATCCGCTCGACGGCAGCGGCGATCTCGCTGGACGAACAGCGCCGGGCCAGCAGCGGCGACGCGATGTTCTCGTACACCGTGTGTCGCGGGTAGAGGGCGTAGCTCTGGAAGACCATGGCCAGGTCGCGTTCGGCTGGGGCGTCACCGGTCGCGTCCGCGCCGTCCAGGTGCACCGACCCGGCGTCGAGCTTCTCCAGACCGGCGATCGCCCGCAGGGTAGTCGTCTTGCCTGCCCCGGAGGGCCCGAGCACGACGAAGAACGAGCCGTCCGGCACGTCCAGCGTCACCCCGTCCAGGGCCTGCACTTTGCCGAAGGACTTGCACAGCCCGTGCGCTGCCACGGTTCCCATCAGGCCACCAACTCTTCCGTGCTCACGTCGTACACCACCGGGGTCCCGCCGGTGTGCCGTAGCCCGACCTGTGCGTCAGCTGCGAATCGGACAGTCGGTGGCATCCGCACCCGCACGTCGTGCTGGCCGCCGTGGTCGACAACGTAGATGATCTCGTCGCCCAGCCACTCCGCCGAGACCACACGGGCCGGGACCGAACGCTCCGCCCCCGGTGCGGTGACCTCCAGGGCCTCCGGCCGCACACCTGCGACCAGGTGACAGTCGCGGGACAGACCGGGCGGTGGGGTGAGGGCCAGCCCGCCCTGAGCGCGCAACGCCCCGTCGGCCACCTCCACCTCGATCAGGTTCATCGGCGGAGAGCCGATGAAGGCAGCGCAGAAGAGACTCGCCGGACGGTCGTAGACCTCCAGCGGCGTGCCGATCTGCTCGACGCGACCCTTGTTGAGAATGGCGATCCGGTGACCGAGCGACATCGCCTCGACCTGGTCGTGGGTGACGTAGACCATGGTCGCCCCCAACTCTCCCTGCAGGTGCTTGATCTCGGTACGCATGTCCGCCCGCAACTCCGCGTCCAGGTTGGTGAGCGGCTCGTCCATCAGGAATGCGCGCGGCCGGCGCACCAGGGCGCGGGCGAGCGCAACACGCTGCTGCTCCCCGCCGGACAGTTGACGCGGTCGCCGATCCATCAGCGGACCGAGCCGCATCAGCCGGGCGGCCTCGTCGACCCGCTTGAGCACCTCCGACTTGGGCAGCCCCTCGGCCCGCAGGGGGAACGCCAGGTTGTCGCGGGTCTTCAGATGCGGGTAGAGGGCGTAGAACTGGAACACCATGGCGATGTCCCGCTCGGCCGGCGGCAGGTCGTTGACAAGCGTGTCGCCGATGCGGATGTCGCCCGTCGTCTGCCGCTCCAAGCCGGCGATGGCCCGCAGCGTGGTCGTCTTGCCGCAACCCGACGGGCCGAGCATCACGAACAACTCGCCGTGGCCGATCGACAGGTCCACCTGTTCGACCGCGACCGTGCCGTCCGGGTAACGCTTGTGCAGGGCGGTCACCTCGATGCCGGCCATCAGCGTCGCACCGCCCCGAGCGTCACACCGGCGATGAGGTGTTTGCGGACCAGGTAGGCGAAGACGAGCACCGGTAGGGCGAACACCACGGAGGCGGCGGCCACCAGACCCCAGTCCGTCGTGGTGCCACCGATGAGGCCGGCGATGGCGGGTGGGGCGGTGCGCACGCTGTCGCTGGAGGTGAGGAAGATGGCGAACACGAACTCGTTCCACGAGAAGATGAGGGCGAAGACCGCCGTCGCGGCGATGCCGGGCACGAGCAGGGGAAGGGTGTACCGCCGGAACGCCTGCAGACGGGTGTACCCGTCGAGCATCGCGGCATCCTCGTACTCCGCGGGCACCTCGTCGACGAACCCCTTCATCATCCAGATGGTGAACGGCAGGTTGTACGCGGCGTAGATGAGGATCAGGCCGAGCTTGCTGTCGATGAGTCCGACCTGGCGGTACATGAGGAAGATCGGGATCACCACCACCACGGGCGGCATGAAGCGGGTGGACAGGATGAAGAACAGCTGGTCCTTCTTGGCCTTCACGGCGAAGCGTGAGTAGGCCCAGGCCGCCGGGACACCCAGCAGGGTGGCCAGCACCGTGGAGGCCCCGGCGACCAGGACGGAGTTGAGGAACGCGACGGACAGGGCCGAGCGACCGCCGTCGGGACCGACGAACACGTCCTTGAAATGTTCCATCGTGACCGTGAAGCCGATGAACTCGGCGGGGACGGCGTAGACGTCCCGGTTTTCCTTGATGGACGTCTCGATCATCCACAGCACCGGGAAGAGCATCACGACGGCCAGCACGGTCAGCAGCGCGACCTCCAGCACCGAGCGACCCCGGCCGCTTCGACGGCGCACGGGGGGCGTGCGGTCCCGGGCAGGACCTGTGGACACGGCCTCGTCGACGGAGACGGCCATCAGCCCTCCTTGAGTCTGTTCAGGTAGCGCAGGTAGAGCTGCGTGAGGACGATGACGACGAGGACCATGAGGATCCCGTACGCCGAGGCGGTTCCGGTGTTGAAGCCCAGGAACGCGACCTTGTAGACGTGGAACGACAACGTCTCGGTGGAGACACCCGGGCCGCCGTTGGTGAGGATGTAGACGAGGTCGAACAGCCGGAAGGCCTCGATGGCCCGGAACAACACGGCGATCAGCAGCAGCGGCCACACCAACGGAAGGGTGATGGTGCGGAACCGGAACCACTCCGACGCCCGGTCGATCGAGGCGGCCTCGTACAGGTACTTGGGCACCGCGGTGAGCCCCGCCAACGCGATGAGCATGATGAACGGCGTCCACTGCCAGGTGTCGACCACGATCAGGGAGATCAACGCCGTGCGCTGCCGGGTCAGCCACTCCACCTGCCCCAGGCCGAGCGAGCCGAGCATGCTGTTGATCACGCCGAACTGCGCGTCGAGCATGAAGCGCCAGAACAGCCCGACCACGACCGGCGACAGCATCATCGGCACCAGGAACAGAGTGGTAAGCACTCCTCGCCCGTGCGTGCGGCGTGAGATCAGGTAGGCGATGCCGAAACCGAGCACGGTCTGCAGGCCGACCGCACCGACCACGTAGATCAACGTCGTCAGGGCCCGCTGGTGGACCTGCGCCGAGGTCAGGACGGCTGTGTAGTTCCCGAACCCGACGAAACGGGCGGGCCCCCCGCGGGTGGCCGAGTAGTCGGTGAAAGACAGGTACAGCGCCCACAGCAGCGGGAACACCGACATCGCGAGCAACAGCAGCAACGCGGGGGAGATGAAGGCCACCGCCAGCCCGCGGTCGCTCAGCCGGCGGGACCGACCCGGTGCAGGTGACGGCGCCGCCGCCACCTGCCCGGCATCGGTTGTCAGAGGTACGGGGTCACTCACAGCCCGCCGCCGCCCTTGCGGCCGCTGGAGTCGAGCACGCTCTGCTGTTCCTTGGCGATGTCGTCGAGCGCCTGCTTCGGGCTCTTCGCACCGTTGAGAGCCGCGTTGACGTTGGTGTTCTCGATGTCGACGAGGCGCGCGTACTCGGGCACGTTCCACATGTCCCGCATCCGCGGCACCGAGTCGGCGTACACCTGGTTGAACGGCCCGGCATTGAGGAACTCGGGCGAGGACAGGGCGTCCGTACGCGACGGCACCCCACCGGCCGCGGCCCACTTCTTCTGGATGTCAGCCCGCTGGAACCACTTCATGAAGTTCAGCGCCTCCACCTGGTTCGCCTCGGCGGAGTAGGCCGACACGTGCATCCCCATGCCGCCGAGCGGGACCAGGTTCGTCTTCTGGCTCGGCAGGGTGGCGAATCCCAACTTGTCGAGAATCTGCTCCCGGGTGGTGCCGAGGGTCGACTCCTTCGGATCGAGCAGGCCGCCGCTCGCGGCGATCCAGTTGAATGCGATGCAGGCCTTGCCCTGGGCGACCGCCGCGTTCACCTCGTCGATGAACCAGTTGCCGGAGCCCCTGGCGGTCAGCGGCTTCATCTTGTTGACCAGGACGTCCATCGCCTCCTGGCCCGCGGCGTCGTTGAGAACGCCGTCGATCTTGCGGGTCTTCGGGTCCCAGAGGTTGCCGCCGTAGACACCGTTCACCGTGTTGTAGGTGACGGCTGCGGCGTCGGAGCCGTTGGCCTGGTGGAACGCCAGCCCGCTGACGCCGGGGTTGTCCGCCTGACACTTCTCAGCGACCGAGATCATCTCGTCCCAGGTCTGCGGTGGCTTGTCACCGATCAGGTCCTTGCGGTAGATCATCGTCCAGGTGTCGCCGAGCAGCGGCAGCCCGTACAGGCTGGCGTTCTCGTCGCGCTGACCGGTCTCCGCCTGCGGGAACTGGCCGTAGGCCGCCAGCAGGTACGGGTTGTAGGCATCGACCTCGATGTTGTTCTTGACGAAGTCGGTGATGTCCAGGATGTTGCCGTTCGTCACGGCCTCGCCGATGTGCTGCGAGTCCAGGATCGCGATGTCGAAGTCGGTCTTGCGCGCGGCGAACTGGGTGAACATCGCATCGTGCCAGTTCGCGTTCGGCACGGTGTTGACCTTGACGGTGACGTTCGACCGTTCCTTTGTGTACTCCGCGTTCGCGAAGTCTTCCAGGGCCTGGGCGGGAGGCCAGTCGAACCAGATGAAGCTGAGGGTCAGCGGGTCCGTGGTGAGCTCCGGGATGGTCGCCGGCGCCTTGGGGGCGCTCGCCTGCTCGCCGTCGTCCTGGCCACCGCCGCAGGCCGCCATGGTCGTGGCCACCAGCAGCATGGCCGCCGTCGCCAGCTGCACCTTTCGCCCGGGAACGGATGTTCGTCCTGTTCGCTGTTGATACCGCATATCCTTTGCCTGCTTTCTCAGTGGGGACTTCTACGACCTCGCTAGGTGCTTCGCCGAGCAGTTGCCGGGTTGGTTTCGGGCGGGTTGGCGGACTGTCGCGGCGGCTGACCCGCGGACCGGCGTCACGAGTGCGGCGTGATGTACTCGATCTTCGTGCCGTCGAGCAGTCCTCCCGTCCATCTGCGGCCCGGGGACGAACCGCGCAGGACGTCGAGCACGCTCATGGGAGCTCCAGGTGATCGAAGTAGAGCGATCGCGGGTGGTTCCGCGACGGTGCAGGATGGCGGTCGTACGCCACTTTTCCTATACGATCCGGCTGGGGCGTCAGCATGTCGCAGAGTTGTGACTGATGTCAACAGGTTCCGGAAGACGCAAAGAAGGGCCTCACGTCACGATGGACGACGAAGGAATGATCGCGCGGGGCCGTCGAGCCGTGACGGGCGGCACGTCGTCGGGAAGATCTGGCGGCCGGCTCGCCGACGAGGTGTACGACACGCTGCTCGGACAGCTGATGTCGCTGCGGATCGAGCCTGGCTCCCGCGTCACGATCGACGTCCTGGCGCGGGAACTGGGGGTCTCGCAGACGCCGATCCGGGACGCCCTGAACCGCATGGAGGCCGAGGGCCTGGTCGTGCGGGTGCCCCATGCCGGCTACCGCATTCCACCCCAGATCACCCGTCGCCGATTCGAGGACATGCTCGAGGTTCGCCTACTCCTCGAGCCGGCGGCGGCGCGCAGGTCCGCCGAACGCGCATCGCTGGAGCAGGTGGCCGGTCTGCGAGCAATGCTGGAGGAGATGGCGGAGCTGGAGGGGGGCGCCGGGCCCACGGCGTACGGCGCCTTCGGTCTACGCGACGCCGCCTTTCACGACCTCGTCGCCCTGAGCGCGGAGAACCAGGTCATCCGGGAAGCGCTCGCTCGCCTGCACAGCCACGTGCACCTCTTTCGGCTGCACCACGACACCCAGGTCACTCACCTGGCCATGGCCGAGCACGAGGAGATCGTGGCCGCGATCGCCGCGCGCGACCCCGACGCCGCCGCCTACGCGATGCGTCGGCACATCCTGCGCTCCGGCGAGCGTTTCCGACGATTGTTCGACGAGGCCAAGGACGCGGACGGGGTGGCGGCGGAGGGTTGACGGGCGGGCCGGGCCGGGGAATGCTAACCGAATCGGATCGGATTGGATCTACCCCACCCGCCCCCAGGATGCGAGGAGAAGCAGGTGCCCAGAGCGCTGCTCCTGACCGGCGACGCCGCCGAGGAACTCGACACCATGTATCCCTACTATCGCGTGCAGGAGGGCGGCTGGGACGTCGACGTCTCGTCACGGACGAGGCGTGACGTGCAACTGGTCATCCACGAGTTCGACCCCAACTCCGACGCCTACGTGGAGAAGAACGGCCGGAAGCTGCCGGTCGACGTGCCCTGGGCCGAGGTCGACGTCGAGCGCTACGACGCCCTCATCATCCCCGGGGGGCGTGCCCCCGAGTGGATCCGGGTCGACGCCGACGTCAGGCGGATCACCGAGCACTTCTTCGCGCGCAACCTGCCCGTAGCGCTGGTGTGCCACGGGGCGCAGGTGCCGGCGGTGTACGGGCTACTGAAGGGTCGAAAGACCGCGTGCTTCCCACCCATCACCGGCGACATGGAAAATGCGGGCGCCACCGTCATCGACGCTCCCGACGTGGTGGACGGCAACCTCGTCTCCTGCCGGGGGTGGCCCGACATGCCGCAGTTCGGCAGGGCGATGATGGAGCTCTTCTCGAAGTCCGTCGACCCCGCATCGGCATGAGCACGCCTGGCCCGCCCCGGTGACGACACGTCGGACCGTCACAGTCGACGGCTCTCCCGTCCACGTCCTTGAGGGCGGCACCGGGCCCGCGGTGCTGATGCTGCACGGCTCCGGACCCGGCACGACCGGGTCCGGCGCCTGGGCAACGACGGCGCAGGCGCTGGGCACGTCCTGGCACCTGGTGGCTCCCGACCAGGCGGGGTTCGGCCGTACACCTGTCCCGGCGGGTGCCCGGGGTGGGCTCCGGCTGTGGACGGAGCAGGCCGCCGGCCTGATGGCCGCCCTCGGTGTCGACCGCTACGCCGTGGTGGGTCACTCGATGGGCGGTGCGGTGGCGTTGGCATTGGCGGCCGCACGCCCCCAGCAGGTCACCCGGGTCGTGGCGGTCGCGACGATGGGCGCCCCCGGGGCGCCGCTCTCCGCCGATCTCGACGCGCTCTGGGCCGCCCCCGCCGGTCCCCTGGGCGCACGAGACATGCTGAGCCGCCTCGTCCACGACCAGGCGCTCGTGACCGATTCGGCCGTCGACGCCCGTGCCGCGGCGATGCGAGCGGGGGCAGCCGCATACGCGTCGTTGTTCCCGCCACCGAGGGCACGATGGGTCGACGAGCTCACCCTCTCGGCGCAAACGCTGGCAGCGATCCGCGCGCCGGTGCTGCTCGTGCACGGCGCCCAGGACCGGGTCACCCCGCTCAGGACCGCAACCCAACCCCTGCTTGAGCACCTGGCCGATGTCCGGCTGCACGTGCTCGGCCGATGCGGGCACGTCCCGGCGATCGAGCACCCGCACGAGTTCAGCCAACTGCTGTCCTGCTTCCTCCGCCGGGACCTTGTTCAGGCATAGGAGGCGCGACGCAGTCGAGCGGCACACGGTGCTGGGCACTCGACCCGAGGGGAGCGTGGCAAGTCCGGTAATCGGTGTCTTCAGCGATCCGTGTGGCCGGCCCACCACATACGAGCGACGCCACCTCCCAGCCAGCTGGCCTGGATCACGGATCATGCCGAGTCGCGTAGCACCAACTTCGTGGGCAGGATGATGGACGAGGGTTCGTGCCCCGCGATGAGGTCGACGAGCATCCGGGTCATTTCTCTGCCCAGGGCTTGCACCGACTGGTGAACAGTGGTCAACGGCGGATCGGTTCGTTCGGCCATGCCGAGGTCGTCGAAGCCCACCACTGCCACGTCGGCCGGCACGGACCGGCCGGCGTCGATGAGAACGCGGAGGGCCCCCGCCGCCGTGTCGTCGCTGGCGGCGAAGATGGCGTCGAGGTCGGGGTGGCTGTCCAGCAGTGATTTCATCGCTGCGGCACCGCCGGTCTCGGTGAAGTCGCCTTCTGCCGTCGCGTACGGGGTCAGTCCAGCCATGATCATCGCCTCGCGGTAGCCGCGGTGGCGAGCGCGGCCGACGTCGGTGGACATGGGACCGGTGATGGTGACGATCCGGGTTCGGCCGAGCCCGATGAGGTATTCGGTGGCGAGTCGCGCGCCGCCGAGGTTGTCGGAGTCGACGTACCACTGTGGCTCGAAATTCAACGGCCGCCCGCCGTACACCGCGGGCAGCCCGGCCCGACGCACGATGTGAGTCAGCGGATCGTCGCCGTGCAGTGCCATCAGCATGATGCCGTCGACGCCGCGCGTGTGCAGCAGGTTGGTCAGCCGGGACCGGCCCCGGCCGGAGCTGGCCAGGCACAGCAGCAGGTGAAGGTCGGTCTCCTCCAGCGCTGCGGACACGCCGACGATGACCTGGGCGAAGAACGGGTCGGCGAACAGTTCGGGATCGTCATGGGAGACCGCGAGCGCGACGATCCCCGTCTGTCGGGTGGCCAAGGCACGGGCGGTGCGGTTGGGTAGATAGCCCATCTCCTTGATGGCGCGCTCCACGGCTTCGCGCGTGGCGCGGCTGACATGCGGCGCCTTGTTGATGACCCGGGACGCGGCGGAACGTGACACGCCGGCGCGTTCGGCCACCTCGTCCAGGGTTGGTTGCCGTCGGGGCCGCTGCGCTGCCATCGCGATGCCGAGTCCTTCCTGCCCGACGTCGGGGCAGCCGCTACCGCCGGCCGGTGCCGTTACCGCTTACCGATCGTATCGGCCGGCATCGACGGCGTCGAGGTGGCTCGCTGTCGTCGTCAGCCTGGAAGCGGTCCCAGAAATCTGTGATCCAGATCTTGTCACGGGGATGGGCTCTCTTGACATCTGCCTGAAATTTACCGAACATCGGACGGCAATGCATGGATGAACATCACTGGAAGCGCTTCCAGTTTTACCCAGAGGGGAGCTATCCATGAAACGCTTCACCCGTCCCTGGGGAATTGCCGCCGCCCTGGCGTTGGCGGTTCCCGTGATCCTGCTCGGGGCGCCAGCCGCGCACGCGGATCCGGTCAGCCAGACCAGCGGCTTCTACGTCGACCCCAACTCGAGCCCGGCGAGGTGGGCGGCCGCAAACCCGGGCGACGGACGCGCCGCCGCCATCCGCACCGAGATCGCGCAGAAGCCGATGGCCAGATGGTTCGGCAACTGGAGCGGCGACATCGGGAGCGCGGTCCGGGGCTATGTGGGCGCCGCAGATGCGGTTGACAAGCTTCCGCTGCTGGTGGCCTACAACCTTCCGGGCCGGGACGCGTGCGGCGGCCACTCCGGTGGCGGCGCCGGCAGCGTCGCCGCCTACGACTCATGGATCGCCTCCTTCGCCTCCGCCATCGGCAGCCGTCCTGCCGTAGTGGTCCTCGAACCCGACTCCCTGGGCGACTTCAACTGCATGAGCCAGGCGCAGATCAACGACCGAGTGGGTATGCTCTCCCGCGCCGTCGGCCAGTTCCGGTCCAAGGCGCCCAACACCTGGGCCTACATCGACGCCGGAAATCCCCGCTGGGTCGATGCCCAGACGATGGCGCAGCGGCTCAACATGGCCGGCGTGGGCAATGCACGCGGCTTCGCGCTCAACGTCTCGAATTACTTCACCACCGGCGAGAACACCAACTACGGCAATCAGGTCGCTTCCGCGCTGTGGAGATTCGGATACAGCAAGCCGTACGTGATCGACACCAGTCGCAACGGCAACGGCTCCAACGGTCAATGGTGCAACCCGGGCGGCCGCAGGATCGGTACGCCCAGCCGGATGGGCGGCGGCGCGGAAATGCTGCTGTGGCTCAAGACGCCGGGTGAGTCCGACGGCAACTGCGGAGTCGGCGGCGGATCCAGCGCCGGGCAGTTCCTGCCCGAGGTGGCCTACAAGATGATCTACGGTTACTAGCGCAGCGCGCGGAGGGCATGAGGGCTGCACGCGGCCGATGCTCTCCGTGCCCTGCCACTCGGACGGCGCCTCTCTGCGTCCAGGCATCGGACCCAGAGAGGCGCCGGGTGTCAGTAGGCGAAGAACGTGTGTCGCACCGGGCTTCGGCATACCGGCGCTGCGCCACCTCTCGACGCCGGAGACCTGCGACCTCCTCCGCTATCGGTTCGACGAGGTGCTCGCGCTGGCCAAGTGGATCGACCTGATTCGGGCCGCATGCTCTCACCGACCGGGCCGGCGGGCTGCGGCGCTTGTCGGCGTCGCCGCTGGATGGAGAGTGTCGAGGCCGTCGAGCTGCGAACCCGCACCGCAGCCTGCCAGGCTGCTGGTGCGCGAGGCCCCGCATTGGCAGCCTCCGCGAGGACCTGAGGAGGACGGATGCGGTCAGTCGTTCCCGACTATCTGGCTGAGGTACTTGGAGATGTCGAATCGGACACCTCCGGGGCGCCGGCGGGGTACATTCCCGAACTCGCGACAGCTGATCCTGACCGTCTCGCAGCGGTCTTCGCCACGGTCGACGGCACGGTCCACGGTGCCGGCGACGTCGATGCCGCGTTCACGATCCAGTCGATCTCGAAGCCCTTCGTGTACGCGATGGCACTCTCCGATCGCGGCTTCGATCGAGTGCTCGCCAAGGTCGGGGTCGAGCCGTCTGGGGAGGCGTTCAACGAGATATCCCTCGAAAGCGACACGGGGCGTCCCCGCAATCCGATGATCAACGCTGGCGCGATCACCGCTCACTCACTCGCCGGACCGGAGAACCTGAAGCCCGTCGAGCGGGTCGACCGCGTCGTTCAGGGGCTTTCGGCGTTTGCGGGCCGTCAGCTGACCGTCGATGAGACGGTATGCGCATCCGAGATGGAGAACGCGCACCGCAACCTCGCCATCGCGCACATGCTCCGCAGCCACGACATCCTCACCGAGGACCCCAGGACCGTCGTCGACGGCTACATCCGTCAGTGCTCGGTGCTCGTGACCACCCGAGATCTGGCGATGATGGCGGCGACGCTGGCCAACCGCGGGGCGAATCCCCTCTCGAACGAGCAGGTGGTGGACGGGGCGGTGGTGCGCCAGGTCCTGAGCGTCATGGCCACCTGCGGAATGTACGACGCCGCTGGCGACTGGGCCACGCAGGTCGGCATTCCGGCGAAAAGCGGCGTGGCCGGGGGACTGATCGGCGCCCTCCCCGGTCAGCTCGGCATCGCCACCTTCTCGCCGCGACTGGACCGGCACGGCAACAGCGTGCGCGGAGTGTCGCTGTTCGAGCGGTTCTCGTACGACATGGGGTTGCATGTGATGGAGGTCCCTCCCGCAGCGCGCGCGGTTGTGCGTTCCAATCGGGTACGAGGCGGTGGAGCGGACGCGACCCGGGTTCTCCGGTTGCAGGGCGGAATCCGCTTCGCGGGAGCCGAGCGGATCGTTCGCGAGCTCGTGGAGAGCGCGCCTGCGGAGCCCCGCGTGGTTCTCGACGTCTCGCTGGTGCACTCCATCGACGATGTGGCCCGACGGATGCTCCTGGAGGTCGCGCGTCGGCTCACGCTCGACGGTCACGAGGTCTATCTCGTGGATCCGGAGACGATGATCCCGGACCCGGATCCCGGCGATGGTGGTCGACTCACGGTCATCGACGTGGTTGATCGCGTGTGATCGCGACTTTCTGCTTGACCGCGCTGACCGGGCGGGACCGACCGATTGACCGGCCGATCCGGCCAGGGCCGCAGCGTCCGACACTCGTCACGTGGACCCGGCGGGGCCGACGGGCCGACGGCACGACCGATACCAGGAAAGGACCCCATGACCGCGACGGGGATCGAGAAGCCCGACTTCACCGGGCTGCGCGCGACCTACATCAACTGCACCCTCAACCGTTCCCCGGGCCGTAGCCACACCCAGGGGGTGATCGACCGCAGTGTGGCGATCATGGAGGCGAACGGGGTCAGCGTGGACCAGATTCGCGCCGTCGACCACGACATCGCCACCGGGGTTCGCCCCGATATGACCGAGTACGGGTGGGACACCGACGAATGGCCCGCGCTGCTGGCCCGGGTGCTGGCAGCCGACATCCTGGTCATCGCCGGACCGATCTGGCTCGGCGACAACAGCTCGGTGACCCGGCGGGTGATCGAGCGGCTCTACGGCTACTCCGGCGTGCTCAACGAGCAGGGCCAGTACGCTTACTACGGGCGGGTCGGTGGCTGCCTGCTCACCGGCAACGAGGACGGCCTGAAGCACTGCGCGATGAGCATCCTCTACAGCTTGCAGCACATCGGCTTCACCGTCCCGCCGCAGGCCGATGCGGGTTGGCTCGGTGAGGTCGGGCCCGGGCCGTCCTACCTTGACGAGGGTTCCGGCGGGCCGGAGAACGACTTCACCAACCGCAACACCGCGTTCATGACCTACAACCTGCTCCACCTCGCGTCGATGATGCGTCGTGCCGGCGGGTTCCCGGCGTACGGCAACCAGCGCACTGCCTGGGACGCAGGGGTCCATCCGGATGCCGCAAACCCCGAGTACCGCTGACGCGTCGGCCGGCTGAACCGGGGACCCGATCACGACGACCGTCACCCTTCCGGTGACAGCGCCAAGGATGTGAGTAGCGATGACAAGCCCGGCACCGACGAGCTGGCCGAGCCTGCGGGTCTCGGACTGGACCCCCACCCGCGAGACCCTGCACATGTGGACCCAGATCGTGGGCAAGATCCGTATGGCGCATGCTCCGCTGCTCAACCACTGGTGGCAGGTGCCCCTGTACGTGAGCCCTCGCGGGTTGACGACGTCCGCCATCCCGTACGGCACGGGGGCCTTCGAGATCGAGTTCGACTTCATCGGCCATCGGCTCGACGTCCGCAGCAGCAACGGCGGCGCGCGGAGCCTCCCGCTCCGGCCGATGCCGGTCGCCGAGTTCTACTCGCGGGTCATGGCCATGCTCGACGAACTAGATGTCGAGGCACCGATCCGGCCGCACCCCAACGAGGTCGATCCGGCGATTCCCTTCGCGGAAGACCACGAACACGCCTCCTACGACGGCGAGGCGGCTGCCCTGTTCTGGCGACAGCTGCTGCAGGCGAATCGGGTGATCGGCGAGTTCCGGTCGCATTTCGTGGGCAAGGTGAGCCCGGTGCACTTCTTCTGGGGCGGCATGGACCTCGCCTGCACCCGCTTCTCCGGCCGGTCGGCCCCGCCGCACCCGGGCGGCGTGCCCAACTGCGGGGACTGGGTGATGGTCGAGGGCTACTCCCGGGAACTGTCCAGCTGCGGGTTCTGGCCCGGCGGCGGCGAGGAAGGCGCCTTTTACTCCTACGCCTATCCCGAACCCGAGGGGTTCGCCGAGCAGCAGGTCCGCCCCGAGGGCGCGTACTTCAGTTCCGAGTTCAAGCAGTTCCTGCTGCCGTACGAGGTCGCCCGCACCGCCCCGGACCCGGACCGTGCGGTCGCCGAGTTCCTCCAGACCACCTACGAAGCCGCTGCTGACCTGGGGCACTGGGACCGCGCCGCGCTGGAGGACGACCCGTTGCGGTGGCAGCAGGCCTCCGCTCGGTGAGGATCGCCAATGGGGTGGGCGCCAACCGGTGCTCGACCTGTCGGCGGCGCACGGTCGGACCGGTCGTCGCCCGCTGGACACCGCGCTAGCTGAGCCGCAGGTCTCCATCGAAGTTGATCCTGGCCAGTTCGGTTCGGGAGGTGATGCCCAGCTTGGGGTAGACGTTTGCCAGGTGGTGGCCGACCGTGCGAGGGCTGATCAACAGCTGTGCCGCGATCTCCCGGTTCGTCAGACGATCCGCAGCCAACCGCGCGACCCGCAGCTCCTGTGCGGTCAGCCCGGCGACGGTCGGCGGATCGGTCCCGCGAGGTGCGGCCCGTCGGTCGGTCAGGGCCTGCTCGCGCAGCGCCCGCACGCGCAGTGGGCCCGCGCCCAGGCGGTCGAAGGTCTCGGCTGCTGCGGCCAGCTGGGCACTGGCGTCGGCCCGGCGGCGCGCCCGCCGCAGCCATTCCCCGTACAGCAGCCGAGTGCGGGCGTACTCGAACGGCTGCGTCCCCGCTCCCGCGACGTCCAGGGCGGCTCGGAACGACTCCTCGGCCGCCGATCCACCGTCGGCGAGTGCCGTGAGCCGATGGCCGGCCGTGCGGGCCCAGGTCGCGTCGGTACGCTGCGCCCACTCCTGCACCATGGCGAGCTGAAACCCGACGACGTCGTTGTTGCCGACCTGCACCGCCGCTTCGACGGTGTCCGGGGCGGCGAGCAGCGCGAAGGTGGTGTGGGCGGCCTCGTGGCCGGGTTCGACGAGGCACAGCAGGTCGCTCAGCGCCTCCTGCGGACGACCGTCGAACAGCGCCGCTCGTCCACGGATCCAGTACGCCGATGCGCTGAGCGCTCGTACTCCGCGTGGCACCGAGACCTGCAACATCCGATTGGTCTGCTCCTCGACGGCGCGATGCTCGCCGCGGGCGGCAGCCAACAAGGCGATGCAGGCGCGGCTCTGCGTGGCGACGTGATCCGCCTCGATCTCCTCGGCGAGTCGCAGGCCCTCGGTCGCCGCCTGCTCGGCGGCGCCCCACCGGCCCGCGGCGGTGTCGAGGACCGCGATCTGGGCCAGCACCAGCGCCAGCGCGGTGAGCTCGTGCCGTCGCCGCAGCTGCACGGCCTGCATGCGCAGCACGTCGAGCAGTCCGCCGTCGATGCCCCAGGCCTGGACCAACGGCACGGGCGGCAGCAACTCCCATGCGACCGTACCGAGCCGACCGACGACGTCGCTGGCCAGATCCCGGGTCGTCGGGATGGCCTCGCCGGTCAAGTCGTAGCAGGACCACCAGTTCTCCAACACGGGCATCAGCTCTGACACCGCAGAGTCAGCGGCGACGTCCACGGCCCGCACGCGTCGTAGCGCTGCCTGTTGGAGGTCGGACCGCCCGGCCGACCAGGCGGCGCGGACCGCGACCGTGCCCAGCTCCACGGCACGGCGGGTCTCGGGTACCGCGGCCATGTCGCTCGTCAGGTAATGGTGGGCGCGTTCGGGCATGCCGTACGCGAATTCGAGGATCCCGCGCAGCCCGCCGCTCTGCCGGACGACGGGAAGCACACCGCTCAGGCGTTCAGCCTCTTCGAGCAACTGCCGCGCCGCCTCGGCATTGCCGGCGTGCCACGCGGCGCGGGCGGCGGCGGCCAGCCGGCGCGTGGCGTCCGCTGGCTTCGGGGACAGCTCAGCGGCCCGACCCAGGGTGCGAGCCGCCATCGGACCCGCACTGCGTCGCAGGCACTCCTCGGCGGCGTGCTCCAGCAGTGTGGCGACGTCCTCGTCCGGCCCGTCGGCAGCGGCTGCCAGGTGCCAGGCCCGCTCCATGGTGGCGTCCTGCGGCAGGGCCGCCGCCAGCGCCTGATGCACAGCTTGCCGCTCCGTGAAGGGGGAACCGTCGTAGATGGCTGCCGGAATCAGTGGGTGCCGGAACTCCAGGCGGCTTCCCGAGGCATGGAGCAGGCCCGAACGCAGGGCCTCGTCCCAGGCGGAGGTGTCGATGCCCCAGGCGGCACCGGCACGCTGCACGACGTGCCGGTCGCCCCGGCCCTCGGCGGCGGCCAGCAGCAGTAACGCCCGGGTCGACGGTTTCAGGGCCTCGGCCCGTGCGCAGAACGCCCGTCGCAACCGCGGCCCCACCGGCACCGGGTTCCCGGCGTGCGGGAGGGGCGCCTCGCCGTCGGTCTCGCGATCGAGGGTGGGCAGCTCGTGCAGCGCCAACGGGTTGCCACCCGCCGCCTGCACCGTCCGATCGGCCAGCGCCGCGTCGATCCCCGGCACGACAGCGGTCAGGAGCTGGCGCGCGTCCTCGTCGGCCAGACCTCCGACCGCCAGGGCCGGCAAACCCTCCCACGGCCCGGAGGCGGGATCCTCGTGTCCGGTCAGCAGCACCGCGATCCGCTCCGTCGCCACTCGCCGGGCGACGAACCCCAGGCACAGCGCGCTCGCCTCGTCGACCCACTGAGCGTCGTCCACCACGACCAGCACCTGTCGCTCCCGCGCGAGACCCGAGAGCAGCGACAGCACGGCCGCGCCGATGAGGAAGCGGTTGGCCGGGTCTCGCCTCATTCCCAACGCACCCCGCAACGCCGCAGCCTGCGGGGCGGGGAGCGTCTCCAGCCGGTCCAACACCGGCCACAGCAACTCGTGCAGCGCGGCGAACGCGAGCCCGGTCTCCATCCGAGTGCCCCGACACCGCAACACCGTCGCGTCGGACGCCGCCTCGACGGCGTAATCGAGCAGAGCGGTCTTGCCGATGCCCGGCTCACCCCACAGCACCAGCCCGGAGCCGGCGCGATCCGCCGCCCGACTCAGCAGCCGGTCCAGTACCGCGGTCTCGGCGTGCCGTCCGAAAAGTTCCATGGCTCCCCCCGCTGGCCGCGATGGCGCACCCAGCTCAACGCTATAGCCCAGCCTGTCCCATCGTGAGACGACCGTCCGAGCACGGCCGCGTCGCGGTCAGGGACAGGGCGGTCCGGACCGTTGGGCTGGCAGCCGTGACGCTCGCGACGTGGCACGCCGGTGGTCTGCTGGTCCACGACGAGCGTGTCCCATCACAGCGCGGACGCGCCGCAGACGTAAGTGACGCGGTGTCACGATCGCGTGTGACGTGGTGTCACTGCCAAGCGGGTACGTCACGCAACCACGACGGCGGCGCTTATGCGATCGGCGCTCTCCTGCGCCGTACGCTCGCGTCGTGAACCATCCCGATGTCGATGCGTGGGAGGCCTGGCACCCGGTCCAGTTGGCCGAACGCCTTCGCGACCTGCCGGTCCCCTGGTACGTCGCGGCTGGCTGGGCGGTGGATCTGTTCCGCGGCGAGCAGACCCGGGCCCACGGGGACATTGAGGTCGCCGTGCCTGCGGCGCATTTCGCGCTGTTGCCGCCGCTCTTTCCCGAGCTCGACTTCTGGGTGCCGGCGGGCGGGGGCGCGCTGGTGCCGTTGACGGCCGACGCCTTGGCCGGCGACTCGCATCAGACCTGGGCCTGGGATCCGGCGGCAGGCAGGTGGCGCTTCGACGTCTTCCGCGAGCCACACCACGGGGACGTCTGGATCTGCCGCCGCGACGAACAGCGGATCCGGCGGCCGTATCGCGAGATCATCCGGCGCAGCGACGGCGGGATCCCGTACCTGGCTGTCGAGGCCGTACTGCTGTTCAAGGCAAAGCACCCGCGCGACAAGGATGAGGCCGACTTCGCCGGCGTGCTGCCGCTGCTGTCCCGCGCGGAACGCGGCTGGTTGGACGCGACGCTCGGTCTGGTCCACCCGGATCATCCATGGCGAGCCCGGCTGCGGTCGTGTTGACCCGCCTCGGCTCGTGTCGTCGCCGTGGTGCCTGTCCTGGTCGGCCGGTCTGCCGGCCGACCAGGACAGATGGTGTTCAGGTGGCGGTGCACACCGGGGTCAGGCCGGTGGCGGTCCCGGTGCCCTGGAAGCCGAATTCGGTGGACTGGCCGGCGTTCACTGAGCCGTTGTAGCTGACGTTGCTGAACTGCACGGTGCCGCTGCTTCCGCTGCGGTTGGCGTTCCACGCGTTGGTGACGGTGGCCCCGGAGGGCAGGGTGAGTTGGACGCTCCAGCCACTGATCGGCGCGGTGCCGGCGGTGACCCTGACTGTGGCGACGAACCCACCGGTCCAGGAGTTCAGCGAGACCGTCGCGGAGCAACCGGTGGTCGGCGGCGTGGTCGGTGGCGGTGGGGTGGTCGGATCGACAGGTGGCGTGGTCGGCGGGACGGACGGCGTCACCGGCGGCGTGCTCGGCGGCGGGGTGGAGTTGCGGCCCTTGTTCAGCTCGTCGAGAACCGCGTGGTAGGCGGCCTTCTTCTGGTAGCTGCCGTTACCGCCGGTGAACAGCAGGCCCCGCTCCGAGGAGCGCCACGACTCGCTGTCGGAGATGCCCCAGACGGTGATGCCGGTGCACTGTGCGACGTTGAGGCAGGCCCGTACGACCTTGCGGTAGTTCTCCGCCTGGCCTGCGCCGATGTCGTTGTTGCTCAGGTCGTCGTCGATGTCCAGCTCGGTGATGTGTACCTCGACGCCGAGGTCGGCGAAGCGTTGGATGTTGGCCTGGATGTCGTCGGTGATGATGCTGTTCGGGTTGTCGTTGAAGTGCGCCTGGAACCCGACGCAGTCGATGTACTGCCGGTAGTTGCGGACGATGTCGTACAGCGCGTTGGCTTTGCGGTTCGGGGTGCCGCCCTGGACCGTGAGGCCGTCGACGTCGTAGTCGTTGATGCAGAGCTTGGTGGTCAGCCCGCCGGCCTGCACGACCTGCTTGGCCCGGATGAACGAGTCCCGGATGACGTCGGTGTCGCCGGCGTCGAAGAAGTCGCCGTCGCCGTTGGCGTCCCGGTTCATGGAGTGCGGCCACTGGTTGCGTCGCCGGCCGGTGTTGTTGTCCTCCAGCGCTTCGTTGACGACGTCCCAGTACGCGATCCTGCTGCCCCAGCGGTTGATGGCGTTGCCGATGAAGGTGTTCAGCGTCGCCTGGCTGGCACCCTGCAACGCGCCGGCCTGGGAGTGCCAGACCAGGGTGTGGCCGCGGACCAGCATGTTGTTGCTCTGGGCGTGGTTGACCAGGGTGTCCGCACCGCTGGTGTTCTGCAGCCCGCCGCTGGAGGTGGCGATCCTGTCCGGTTTCATGTCGTTCTCGGGCGTCAGTTGGCTGAACTCCTGCCCGACGATCGGGTAGAGCCGGTTGGGTGAGGCTGCGACGCCGAAGAACAGCCCGGCGTTGGCGGCTGCGGCCCGCAGCGTGGTCTCGGCCGCCGCGGCCGGGGCGCTCGACTGGACCGCGACAGCGCTGCTTATCAGCAACAACACCGCCGTCGGCAAAGCTGTTCGAGCAACCTTCCTACGCTGCCTCAGGTCGCTGTTCACGGGCCCTCCCTTGGTGCTGGACGTCATCAATCGACGTGTATGCATGCCCCCGGAACGGTCAGTCTCGATACCGGCCTGCCGCACTGTCAACAACTTCCGGAAACATTCCGGAAATGGCCGTGAGGTCGGCAACCAGGATGCAGTCGTTGCGCAGTCGGGCGACGTACCGACTCATGGCTCCCGTCGGTGCGGCGAGCCGCTCAGCGTGGGCCGCCCGGCTGAACCAGGCCCGTTTCGTAGGCAACGATTACCAGCTGCGCCCGATCACGGACCGCCAGCTTGGTCAACAATCGTCCGACGTGCGTCTTGACGGTGGTCGGGCTGAGATTGAGGTGCATGGCCAGTTCCGTGTTGGACAGGCCGCGGGCGATCAGCGTGAGCACTTCCCGTTCCCGCTCGGTCACCGCCTCCAGCCGTCGCGGCAGCGGCCGGGCCGGCTCGGGCCGACGCGCGAACTCGTCGATCAGCCGGCGGGTCACCGTCGGCGCGAGCAGCCCTTCGCCGGCGGCCACCACCCGGATGCCGGCCAGCAGGTCCGCCGGCGGGGTGTCCTTGAGCAGGAACCCGCTGGCCCCGGCGCGCAGCGCCCCGTAGACGTACTCGTCCAGGTCGAAGGTGGTCAGGATGACGACCCGGGTGTCGACGGAGCGCGGATCATCGACGTCGAAGGGTGGGCGGCCGAGGCGGATCGTGCGGAGGATCGCCTCGTCTGGCTGGCCACGCTGCTGCTGATCGGTGTCTCTGCCGGCTACGGGGCTGTCGCGGTGGCGAACACGCTGCTGATGGCCGCTGTCGGCCGGGTGCCAGACCTGCGGCTGATCCGGCTGGCCGGAGCGACCCGCCGGCAGGTCATCTGGCTGGTCGCGGCCGAGTCCGCCCTGGTGGTGCTGATCGGGGCGCTGCTCGGAGGCGCTGTGGCGTTCGTCGGTTTGCTGAGCATCCGTGCCGGACTCGCCGAGCAGGCCGGTGTACCGGTCGACCTGGTGGTGCCATGGTCGGTGGTCGGTGGTCGGTGGTCGGTGGTCGGTGGTCGGTGGTCGGTGGTCGGCGGGGTGGTGGGCCTCTGCCTGCTGCTGGCGGTGCTGGCGAGCGCGCTGCCGACCTGGCGGTCACTACGCCACCAACCCGCGCGGTCGCCCGTCGACGTCGTGGCGTGAGCCCCCCACCGCCGTCCGCGTCACGAGGCCCGGGTCGGGCGGTTGTTTCCTCCAGCAGCGTCCGCGAAGGCTCTCCACCAAGGACCGAGCGTCCAAAGCCGAAGCGTCCTGACCGGCGCTGGGGGAGCACGTCCTGGTCGTCGGCCTCGGTGGTCAGCTGCCGGCGGAGGCCTGCGATCGGTGCGCTATCGCCGGGTGGCGGCGGCCCGCTGGCGTGCCGATTCGTACAGCACGACGGTCGCGGCGGTCGCCGCGTTCAGCGAGCTGGCGGACCCGAACATGGGGATCCGGACGAGTTGGTCGCAGGCTTCGCGCCAACCGGAGCTGAGACCGGTGGTCTCGTTGCCGATCAACGTCAGGGTGGGTTGTGTGAAGTCGTACTCGGCGGCGTCAAGGATGCCGCGCTCATCGGTGCCCATGATGCTCATGCCGACGCCGTCGGCACGGATGTCCGCGACCCAGGAAAGAACGGCCTGGTGGGAGGGAACCCGGACCACGGGCAGGGCGAACAGTGAGCCGGTGCTCGCCCGGACCGCCTTCGGGTCGTACACGTCGGCGGCGTGGCCGGTGACGATGACGCCGCCGGCGCCGAAGGCGTCCGCCGACCGAACGAGGGTCCCGATATTGCCCGGGCTGGTGGGCCGATCGAACACGACGGTGAGCATGGTCGGAGAAACCGGGATCCGGCGGAGGTCGTCCTCCGGCAGCGCGACCACGGCCAGCAGCTCTGGCACTGTGTCTGCCTTACCGCCGAGGTCGTGCATCAGGTCACGCGAGACGGCGAACGTCTCGGCCCGGACTGTGTCCAGGGTCTGGCGTGCCCAGCCGGACAGGTGAGCGTTGGCGTCGTAGAGCAGCTCCCGGACCTGCCAACCGTGTGCGACGGCCATGGTGATCGGGCGCACGCCCTGCACGATGAACTCGCCGCGTCGCTGCCGCTTGGTCCGGTTGCCGAGGAGAGCTTCCCACTGCTGGAACCGAGCATTGCGGCCACTCACTCGCAGCACCACTGCCAACCCCGCCTCCGTCGACGTTGCCCGCCAGAGCCTTGCCCCTGTCACGTGTTCACGGCCACGGGGCGGATGCCGGCCGGACGGCCACGGGCTCCGACTCCTGCAAGACCCTCCGGCAGCATCTCAGGAACGGACGGGGTATGTCGCCCCCGGCGAACGACGATGCGCCAGCCAGGACCGCGCACACCGTGACCGCGAGGAGACCTGTCATCGGGTACCGCACCCCGCGATGGTCGCGGGGATCCGGTACGCGCGACAAGGCGCGTAGCAGTCCTGACGCCTCATCCTCGGTGACGGCGGGTGGTGACGCGTCGGGGTAGCCGGCGGCCACGGACAGTGCGGTGATCGGGCTTGAGGGCACCGGCGGGTGAGATCCTCGGGGCGTCGTGAAGCGTAGCGAACTCCATGATCACCGATGCGGTCCGACCCGCTCCACTCGCGGCGCGGGCCAGCTCCAACGGCGACCAGTCGCTCGATCATTTGCCATTGGAGGAGGCCCGCTCAGGTCAAGGGCGCACTACCGGACGAGATATCTGTCACCGGACATCGGTCAGCGAGGGGCGGTGAAGTTGTACAACTCCGACGCGGTGTCGTCGAAATAGGGTGACCACCACAGGGTCGGTGCCGCGTACGAGTTGAGCGTGCTGTTGACCCCGTTGAGATAGCCCCAGTTCCCATCCCAGTTGATCAACCACGGGCCGCCGCTGGCGCCTGCGGTCAGGTCGCAGTTGATGCGGATCCGCGCCCCGGACTGGGTCGAGTTGCCGCTGCACCTCAACAGGTTGCCGCCGTCGAACGGCGCGCCGCTCGGGTAGCCGAAGTTGTTGATGCCGACCGTGAAGCCCTGGTGCGTACGGAAGCCGTGGCCCCCGAACTGGTTCACGATGCGGACGCCGTTCCGGGTGTTCATGATGGCCACGGCCATGTCGGCCTCCCAGTTGGAGCTGTCGATCCAACTGCTCCAGGTCCACAGCTCGCGGGCCGTCCAGGTGCCGTGCGGCCGAGGGTTGGCCAGGTCATCGTCGTACGCCGGGACGAACGACCAGTTGGTGGCGAGACTGCTGCCGGGACCGCCGTGGATGCAGTGGCCAGCCGTCCACACGGTGTTGAAGCCGACCGAGTTGATGACCGCGCCGGAGCAGACCCACGATCCGCCGTCCATGTTGAAGAAGACCTTGCCGTTGGACCGGGCGGTCGGGTGGTTGGAGCCGAGGTTCGGGTTGATGGCCTGCGTGGACATGCCCGGGGTGCCCATCAGGCCCGCCAGCGGAGGCACATCCACCGGCCTGGACCGGTTGGTCGGCGCGGCGGACGATGTCCCGCCACTCTGGGCGAAACGCCGCGCCGCGGCCTTGTACGAGGGAGACTCCTCGACGGGCCTGGCATTGCGCATCCGCTCGGGCGTCCAGTACGCCTCGATCGCCGAGTCGGCAGTCACCTGCGCGCCGTACCGCTGTCTGCCGGCCGCCCACGCCTCGGCGCTGACGGCCGTGCCCACCTGACGGATGCTGTCACCGTCGGCGTGCGGAGCCGCCTTCGCCGGCTGACCGACGGTCAACAGCGGCAGGGCCAAGGCCAGGGCCAGGATGGGGTAACTTAGGCGCCGACCACCGATTGTTCTTGCTCCCATCGAACATCCCTCTTCCCGGGTCGTGTGAGATGCCGGGGATCGCCCCGGTCGATCTCGAGTTTTGGTCCTGAACGGCTGGTCATGCGGCCATCCTGAACCAGGTTGGACACCGTTGGGTTGCCGATGTCGAGAAAGAGACAGACGTCCGTCGATCAATTGCCGATCCAGGGTCGCCGATCTGCCGTCGTTGTCGTGGCCCCGCCCGGCGGGCCCGATGCCGGCAAGCGCATCGTGGAGGCAATCGCTCTCCCGCGCCGTCGGGCTTGCAGAGCAAACGCACCAGTCGGGCCCGAGCGTTTCAGGTCAGCAGTTGGAGACAATGCCGGTAGAAGTCCTCCTGCTTCACCGTGATCGCACATCGCACGACGCGTCCGTCGTCGGCACGTACCGTGCGCCCCTCGCTTGCGCCATCCACCACGACAGTGCACCGCACCTGGTCGAAGGTGAACAGCTCAGGTGCGGCGAGATACGACGTGGCCAGGCTGTCCCAACAGCAGTACGGCGAGCCAACCGTCTCGACGGTGCCAAAGGTCATGGCGAGCAACGAACCTGCCAGATCGCTAGCCGGATTGCCGTAGTGCGCCCCGAACGCGCGGACGAATTCATCGGTGACCGGTACCTGGTTTGTCACGTCGAGCGGGAAGAGGGTGATAGGTATCTGGGTGGCGAAGACTCGCTGGGCCGCCTTCGGGTCGCAGTAGACGTTCCATTCTGCGGAACCGTCGTGGCCCGGTTCTTCCACGTTGCCCTCCACGTCGAACGCGCCTCCCATGAAGACGATTTCGCCGATCGCCTGTTCAAGCCATGGGTGCTTGTCCAAGCACCAGGCGAGGTTGGTGAGCGGCCCGGTGACGAGAATGGTCAAGGGGGTGGCCGCCTGTTCGATCCACTTCACGAGTTGTTCGTGCGCCGGGAGGACCGGTCCGGACGTACGCTCCCGCGGCGGAAAGCGGTTGAGCACGGGCAGCGCCTCCACCCGCAGCGCGTCTGTTCGCCATGCCATCGGAAACGGGTGGGGGCCGGAGAGACTGCCGGGCGCTACCTGCACGTGCGGGAGGTCGGCCAAGTCGAGAATCCGGTGAGTGACTGACAACGCAGGCGCCAGCAGACAGTCGGCCGGCGTGACGGCGACCCCCTGCAGGTCCACGTCGTAGCGGGTCAGCAGCAGTAACGACAGCAGATCGTCAAGGGAGCCGTCGTGATCCATGATCACGGCGCGGGCAGGTGTCCGGGTCTCAGTCACAAAGGTCCTCCGATTCAGATGGCATGCCAATGCCGAATACCGTTCGCAGGTGAAACGCGTCGCCAGGCCGGAACGCGGCCGGCCGTCGTCTGGGCCCGACGTGGACCGGCCAGGGACTTCGACACAGGGCTAGCACTGTCGCGGACTCAGTGGGGCATGGCTCAACTCGCTCGCACGGGGATAGCTCGGTATGCAGAATTGCCGCGTCACCGACACCGCGGCGGCGCGGCAGGCCAGCAGCACCGCTTCCGCAAGCGGCATGCCCGCCGCAATGCCGGCGGCCAGCGCGCCGACGAAGCCGTCGCCAGCGCCTGTCGTATCGACCACCTTCACCTCAGGCGCTGGCACGTGCATCTCACTGCCTTCGCGGATGACAAGCGCTCCCTGAGCGCCCACGGTCACCACCACGGTCGCGGTCCTGATCTGTCGGCGCAACTGCGCGGCCTCGGCGGAGAGGCCGCTGGGCGTGCTACCGGCGCGCTCGCCGATCAACCGTCGACACTCGGCGGCGTTGAGCACCACCAGGTCCGCGCGAGCCAGCAGTCGAGCGGCGTCCGGATCGGACCTCGGCTGGGTGAAGGGCTCAACCGGGCTCGGATTGAGCACCACGGTGACGCCGGGCACCGCGGCGGCGGCTGCTGCTGCCGACACCGCCACCGGAATCTCGCCCTGTAGCACCAGGACCGCACCCGGCCGCAACAGCGCGGCTCCTGCGGCGGCCACGTCAGCTGTGAGACCGTCCGCCGCACCAGCCCAGGTCATGATGTACTGCTGCCCACGGGAATCCAGGCAGATGAAGCTGCGTGCGGTGGGCGGATCTGTGCGTGGGCAAGCGGATACGTCCACCCCGTCGCGGGTCAGCGTGGCCAGCGCCTCGGCACCTTCCTGGTCTCCGCCCACCGCGCCGATGAAGCGTGCTCGCCCGCCGAGCCGTGCCGCGGCCACCGCTACGTTGGCAGCCTTGCCTCCGTGCGCGGACGCGGTGCCGGTCGCCGCCACAGTCTCGCCCACCGACGGCAGTCGATCACCGAAAATGTAGAAGTCGACGGTGTAGGCGCCGACCGCGAGGACTGTCACGGCAGGGGCCCGCTCATGGCGTGATTCCCAGTGCACACGGTGCGATGCTGCTCGCGTCGACCGTGACCTCGACGTGGGGATGTCGGTGGGCGAGCGTGACCGGCATCGACACGTCAGGTTCAGTGGTCAGGAGCAGCACTCGTACGATGTAGCGCTTCCAGGCGCCGCCATCGGTAATCAGGTGCAGCCGTCGCGCGGACAGGATCTCGGCCATCCCCACGGTCACCGCCATCCGGGGGATGGCCTGTGTGTAGCCACCGGTGGTGCGGTGTGAGTGCGCGACGATCGTGTCCTCCAGCAAGGTGACCACGCGGGTGGTGGACTCGGCGAACTCGTCCACGCTGTAGTGGTGCCAGCGGCTCGACGGCGGCTCGTTGAAGGCCAGGTGACCCCGGTATCCGAAGCCGGCGAAGCATGTGTCAGCGCCGCCGACCTCTGCCAGCCGGACGGCGAACTGATCCGGGGCGAACACGTCCGGGAAGATGATCTGGTCAGGATTCGGCCGCAGGTCCGGTCGGAGCAGGTTGTACAGATTGCGGTCGCAGAAGCCACGGAAGCTGAACGGATGGGTGGACGGCAGTGGCCGGCCCTGCCAGTCCAGGAACTCGTCCATGTGGAACGCGAAAACGTTGGCCCAGCTGATCCCCTCGGCATTGCAGATGTTCGCCAAGATGGGGTATTGCGCTTTCGGGCCGACCGGCAGTATCCACCGGGTGGGTGCACCGCGATCATTGTTGGTGCGTAGCTCATCCGCCATGTCTCGGGCGAGCCGCTCATACAGGTCGGCCGTGTCTCGGTGGATTGTCAGCGGGTAGCGGGAGACCTTTGCCAGCTCTTCGGCTGTCATCGTCAGGTTTTCATCGGTCAGCTCGTGCGCATACCGGGGATACCGAAACATATCACACTCCTCGCCAGATAAAATATCGGAGACCGGCGCTGAGATCAATGATTTCGATAAGGCAAGAAAAATCAAGGCGAATCACGCCGATTCGCCCAAGCCCCACTTATGCGCATCAACGAACCCTGTGGCAGCCCAGGCTGCGGCCAGGAGCCACTGGCGCATAGTTCAAATACGATAAAAACCACCCGTATGGTGTCGATCCACAACCATTTTCGAACGTTGACATCAGGCGATGATTCCACTAGCGTCACGCCCCAGTAACCGTACGTTAACCTGTTTCGGTGTCGTGGCCGCGTAACGATCTTGAGTCCACCGATACCTCGATTGAAGCGTGGATCGTTTCTCTTGCTGAGGAGTCGCACAGTCGTGAGCCAGCGAATTGCCCATTCGAAGATCACCAAGAAATTTCGGTCCAACAACAAGCAGCTCTTGTTCTCCAAGGGAAAGGGGGGCGAGGTCGAGGCTGTCGATGGAGCGACCTACCTTGACTTCGTCATGGGCTACGGGCCAGTGATTCTCGGCCACGCGACACCAGAATTCACCGAGCGGTTCAGCCGCTACCTGAGCAACGGCGTCATGATGCCCGGGTACTCGCGCTTTCATGAAGAATATCTGGATCGACTGCTCGCGCCACGGCCGGGTGCGCGGGGAGCCTTTTTCAAGACCGCTTCGGAGGCGATAACGGGCGCACTGCGTATCGCCGCGATGGAAACCGGTCGACTCGGTGTCATCCGCAGTGGGTACATAGGCTGGCACGACTCACAGGTCGCGAATTCGCTCAAGTGGCATGAGCCGCTGCATTCACCGTTTCGCCAGAAGCTCCGCTATGTCGACGGGATGCGCGGAGTCACTGGTGACGAGGCCGTGCACAACTGGGTCGACCTGCGACTGGAATCCCTCGCCGAGATCATCGACACTCACCGGGACCGGCTGGGCTGCTTCGTCTTCGATGCCTACCTGGCGTCGTTCACGACTCCCGCTGTGCTTGCCCAGGCACTCGCGATGTGCCACGAAGCGGGACTTCTCACTGTCTTCGACGAGACCAAGACCGGTGGCCGGATATCCCCTCTTGGCTACGCGCACGATCTCGGGCTGGAAACAGACCTCATCGTCATCGGCAAGGCGCTGGCGAACGGAGCGCCGATCAGCGTCCTGATCGGACGGCCCGAACTACTGATCCACGCTGAACGCGCCCGGCTCAGTGGCACCTTCTCCAAGGAGATGCTCGCAGCCTATGCCGCCCTGGCCGCCCGGGACATCCTGGAACAGCCGATCGGCGATTCGCCGGACGGCTGGGCCGAACTGGGACGAATCGGCACCAGAGTAGCGGAGACGTTCTCCCAGGCGGCCAAGTCGGCGGGCGTGGCCGGTTCGGTGTGGGCCCAACCGGTGCTCGGTGGAGGCATGTTCGAGTTGGTCTATTCCGACGACGTTCTCGGGGACAAGACCCGCCGGGAGAACCTGCTCGCCGCATTCGCGGCCAACGGAATCCTGCTGCTGGAGGGGCATCCGTCCTTCGTCTGCCTCGCCCACGGCCAGACCGACTGGGCCGACCTCGAGGACCGAGCCACTCGTGCGCTGCGCCTGTGGTCGACTGATGGCGAGGCAGATGATGAGTGACCCGCTGCGTCTCGCGCTGGTCGGCTGCGGCCGCCAGATGCGCCAGAACCTTCAACCGTTCCTGCATCGCCTGCCCGCCCACCAGACGGTGGCCTGCGTCGACCCCGATCCTGACCTGGTTGCGTCGATGGGCGCCGTCACCCGGGCGACCGTGTTGGCCGGTGCGGTCGAGGAACTCGATCTGAGCACCATCGACGCCGCCCTGATCGCGGTCCCCCCGATACCGTCCTTCCAGATCACCGACTACCTCGTGCGGCGGGGCGTCCACTGCTTCGTTGAGAAGCCGGCGGCTCCGTCGACCCCTGCCCTGAGGCAGCTCGACGAGGTGATCCAAGGTTCCGGTCTGCACGTCCAGGTGGGTTTCAACTTCCGGTATGCCGAAACCCTGCAGCATCTGCACGCGCTCACCGCTGCGGCGCGGCGCGCGCCGGTCGAGACGACCATCGACTTCTACAGTCGGCATCCGTCCGCGCCTCAGTGGGGGTGCGACACGACCCTGGAATCCTGGCTCCGGCAAAACGGGGTGCACGCTTTCGACCTGGCTCGCTGGTTCTCGCCCGCGCAGGTACGGCGGGTGGACGCGCACGCGATCCGCAACGGTGAACATCGCTTCCTCATCAACGTCACCCTGCGACACGAGGACGGTTCGCTGACCACCTTGCGGATGGGCAATCACACCAAGAGTTTCCTCGTGGGGCTCAGTGTGCACACGGTCGACGGCAGCCGGTTCACTGCCGGATCGCTGGAGCAGATCCGGCTCGACGTCGATGCCGGACGTCCTTCCGGAACGTTGCTGCACAGCACACGCAACCTCGACGACGGCTGGGCGCGCAGCGGCTTCGGGCCGGAACTCGCCGCGTTCCTCGACCACTGCCGCGGTAAGGCGCCGACGGACAAGCCCGCGCCGATCATCGGTGACGCGCTCGGTGCTTCGATACTCATCGACCAGGCCCTGGCTCAGCTCGGTTCAGCACCACACCTGACTGCTCCGGCAGGCGGAAACGGAAAGAGCCGCCGAGCCGATCGTGTGGAGGTGCGCTAGCATGGCCGACCGGACCGGCAGGGCTGGCACTCTGGGCTGGCTGTCGGTCCATCTTCGGCCGCAGGGCTGGCTGCTGTTGCTATTCACCGTCGCCACGGTGGCCGCGCACCTGCTCGCCACCCTGATACCGCTGTACGTGGGCCGTGCCTTCGACGAGCTGACTCGTCAAGACCCGGCCCTCACAGTGGTGGTGAACGCTGCGTTGGTGATCGCCGCGCTGGGCGTCGGACGGTTCCTGGCGGACCTGCTCTCCGCCGGATCGATGGAGATCGTCGCGCAGCGGGTCAAGCGGGATGCCCGCGACCAGCTCTTCCGCAGCCTGCTGGACAAGGGTCAGGCATTCCACGACCGGCAGCGGATCGGGGACATCCTGGCCCGCACCATCAACGACGCCCGACTCGTCGATTACCTGATCAGTCCCGGCGTCGCGACCGCCTTCAACGGAGTGATCGCGCTCGCTATCCCGATCATATTCATCGCCACGATGCGCGCGGAGCTGCTGCTGGCACCAGCGCTGCTCGTCACCGTGTTCACCTTCGCGCTTTGGCGGCACGTGCGCCGGTTGCATCCGTTGACCCGCAGGCTGCGGCGCAGGTTCACCGATCTCAACGAACAGTTCTCCGAGACTCTGACCGGTATGGCCACGGTGCAGGCATCCGGCCAGGAGCGGAACGAGCTCGCAAAGTTCGACACCGCAGCCACGGCGTACCGGGACGCCTATGTCCGGCGCGGTCACGCACAGGCCGTGTACCTGCCGGCCTTGGGTTTCGGGCTGGGTATGGCGGCAGGGGCGGTGCACTCGCTGGCACTCTTCTCCGCCGGTGAGCTGGCCCTTGCCCAGGTGATCACCTACCTCGGTTGGCTGGGTCTGTTCGCGGTGCCTATCTCGATGTCGGAGCAGTCCGTCCCGGTGATCCAGGAGGGATACGTGGCCTGCGCCCGGATGCACGAGTTGACCGATGCCGACTCCGACCAGCGTGAACAAACCGGCGGCACCACCGCGATGGTGACCGGAAGCGTGACCTTCGACCGGGTGAGCTTCACCTACCAGGGGCGGGTGATCCTGCGGGACGTGTCCTTCCACCTGCCTGCCGGCCGGACACTCGCCGTGGTCGGCCCGACGGGCAGCGGAAAGACCATGCTCACGAAGCTCGTCAACCGCACCTACGACGTCACCGGCGGGCGGGTTCTCATCGACGGGCGAGACATCTCGGACTGGCAGCCGGGCGCGCTGCGGCGGCAGATCGGAAACGTGCACCAGGACGCGTTCCTGTTCTCCAAGAGTGTGTTCGACAACGTCGCCTTCGGTGTCCACCGACCAGTCAGCTCGGACGAGGTGTCCAAGGTCGCTCAGCTTGCCCGCGCGGACGGATTCATCCGCCAACTGCCGCAGGGCTACGACACCGTACTCAACGAGGGTGGCAGCACCCTTTCCGGTGGCCAGCGGCAACGTCTGGTGATCAGCCGGGCTTTGATCGCCGACCCACCCATCCTCACGCTTGACGACGCGACCAGCGCGATCGACGCGCGGACCGCTCAAGAGATCACCGACGCGATCGACGCCCTGACCACCGGACGGACCACCATCCTCGTGTCGCACCGCCCTGACCAGATCCGGCGGGCCGACCTGATCCTGGTGCTCGACCGGGGAGAGGTGGCCGGCCTTGGCAGCCACGCCGAGCTGATCGATCACTGCGCGTTGTATCAGGAGATATACCGATGAGCGACCTCTTCGCCGGGTTGCATCCTGACGACTACGACCGGGTCTACCGTAACCGCGAGTTGATCGCCCGGATCGGCCACCGGCTGCGCCCGGGTACCCGGCGTATCGCGCTCGCCGTGGTCCTGACAGTGGGCGCTTCGATACTGACTTCAGCGGTTCCGGTGGCCATCGCCCGGATGATCGACCAGGTGCGTGATGGCAGCCATCTCACCTGGACGATCAGCGCGTTCGTCATCGTCGCCGCGGCGGCGGCATGGGCCATGAACTGGGGCCGGCAGCGGCTCATCGCCTGGCTGGTCGGTGACCTCGTGCTGCGATTGCAACGGGAGGTGGCAGAGGCGGCGCTGGCTCGGGACGCCTCTTTCCACGACCGGCATTCAGTGGGCAAGGTGCTGAGCCGGGTGACCGGCGACACCGAGTCCTTCAGCGCGGTCATGACGCTGACGCTGAACTTCTTCAGCCAGATGGTGCTGGTAGTGGTACTCGGGTCGGTGGTGTTCGCCGTCGACCCTCGTCTCGGCCTGATCCTGCTGGTCGTGACGCCCCTCCTGGTAGGCGTCGCGTTGCTGTTCCGCCGAATCGCCCGCGTCGCCGCCCTGCGCACCCGGCAGGTCATGGCCCAGGTCAACTCGACCGTGCACGAGTCGATGGTGGGCATCCTGATAGCCAAGAGCTTCGGCCGGGAGGAGAGCCTCTACCAGGACTTCCGGCGAGTGAACCGACTGTCCTATCTGGTCTACGTCCGGCAGGGCCTGATCTACACGGTCATCCTGCCGGTGCTGACCATGATCTCGGTGCTGGGCACCGCCGCGCTACTCGTCGGCGGCGGCAGCCTTGCCATCGATGGGAGCCTCTCCGCCGGGGACTGGTACTTCGCGCTGCACGCGCTCGGGCTGTTGTGGCTGCCGCTCACCCAGGCCGCCTCGTTCTGGAGCCTGTTCCAGCAGGGGCTGGCCGCCAGCGAACGGGTCTTCGCACTCATCGACAGCGAGGACAGCGTTCGGCAGACCGCCGCCGAGCCAGTCGCCGACCTGCGCGGCGAGATCGAGATCCGTGATCTGCGATTCGGGTACGGTTCCGGGGCGCCCGTCTTCGACCGGCTCAACCTGCGGATAGCCGCAGGCGAGACAGTGGCCGTCGTGGGACGTACCGGCGCGGGCAAGTCGACCCTCTCAAAACTGGTCCTTCGCGGGTACGAGTTTCAGCAGGGCGCGTTGCTCATCGACGGCCGCGACATCCGCCGACTGGACCTGGCCGAATACCGGCACCGGCTTGGCGTGGTGCCACAACTTCCGTTCATCTTCGCCGGCACCCTCGCCGAGAACATCGCCTACGCCCGGCCCGGCGCCGACCGGGCCGACGTGCAACGGGCGGTCGACCAACTCGGTGAAGTCTGGGCCCGCTGCATACCCTTCGCGCTGGACGATCAGATGGCCAGCCTCGGACGGGAACTGTCCACCGGCCAGCGCCAACTCATCGCGCTGGCCCGCATCTTCCTCAAACAACCGGCAATCCTGCTGCTCGACGAGCCGACCGCGAGCATCGATCCGCTCACCGAGGCTGGAATCCAGCAGGCGCTGACGCGGCTCATGGCCGACCGGACGGTCCTGGTGATCGCGCACCGGCTCGCCACCATCCGTCACGTGGACCGGCTACTGGTGCTCGACCACGGGCGGGTGGTCGAGGAGGGTGACTTCGACACGCTACTTGCCGCGGGTGGCCACTTCACCGACTTGTACGCCAGTTACTACGCCCATCAGCAGACCGGACGAGAGGCGGAACAACGCCAGTGGACGCGATCCTGACCAGCCTTGACCAACTGGGCCGAACTGCTGAGCGAGACGGCCTGACCTGTGTCGTCGGCGCGGTCATCCGCGATCCAGACGGGCGGGTGTACCTGCAACGCCGCGCGCCTCACGTCCGTCTCTTTCCGGATTGCTGGGACATCGTCGGCGGCCACGTGGAACCGGGGGAGACGTTACCCGCTGCATTGGCTCGCGAGGTCACCGAGGAGACTGGCTGGCGGCTCGACCGGATCACCGATGTGGTTCACGTATTCGATTGGACCGGTGCTGACGGACAACGCCGCAGGGAAGTCGACGTCCTGGCGACCGCCGATGGCGACCTTGGCCAGCCCCGCCTGGAAGCCGGCAAATTCACCGAGGGACGCTGGTTCGACGAGAAAGGTCTGCAGGAACTGCTGACGAAGGAAGAGGCCAGCGGTGATGCCGCCATGATCAAACTGGCTCTTCGGGCACTGACTTCGCAGCAAACCCGCCCCGGGGGAACGGTCCTGCCCTTGACGTCGCGATGAAGACGGGCCTGCTCGCGGTGCCGATCCGCTGGGAGCGATACCATCGGGGCGACGATCTACACCGTCCGATCGGTACACTCCCGAACAAGGTCCGGGGCCGCGCGCAGCACCCGGCGCTGATCAGAATCGGATGGAGATGCCATTGACCCGCGACGAGGCCGCACCCCCCGGAATCGACCTCACCGTCCCCAGCGTGGCGCGGGTCTACGACTACTTCCTGGGCGGTAAGGACAACTTCGAGGTCGACCGGAAGGTCGCCGAGCACGCCCTGCGGATCACTCCGGACGGGCCGGCCGCCGGCCAGGCAAACCGGGCCTTCCTGCGCCGGGTGATCCGGTTCCTCGTCGCCGAGGCCGGCATCGATCAGTTCCTCGACATCGGTTCGGGGCTGCCCACTCAGGGCAACGTGCACGAGGTCGCCGCCGAACACAACCCGAGCGCCCGGGTGGTGTACGTGGACAACGACCCGATCGTCCTGACGCACGGGCGGGCCCTGCTCGCCGCCGACGGCACGGCGACGGTGATCCAGGCCGACGTCCGGCGACCGCAGGAGATCCTCAACCATCCGGACGTCCGCCAGTTCCTCGACCTCGACCGGCCGATCGGGTTGCTGCTCTTCGCGATCCTGCACCACCTCGGCGACGACGAGGAGCCGCGAGCGGTGTCGGCCGAGTTGATCGAAGCGCTGCCGTCCGGCAGTTACGTGGCGATCTCGCACTTCCGTGATCCGGGCGAGCGGGACCCGGAGGGCTCCCGTAAGGCACGTGAGGTCGAACGGGTCTTCAACGAGTCGCTGGGCACCGGCCGCTGGCGTACCGATGAGGAGATCCTCTCCTTCGCCGACGGGCTGACGCTGCTGGAGCCGGGGCTGGTGCCGCTGGCCGAGTGGCGTCCCGATCCCGGCACGCCCGCGCCGAAACAGACCGACACCTACCACACCTTCGTCGGACTACTCGCCCGCAAGCCGTAGGCGGTGGCGACGGAGCCGCCGATCATCGCCGCCCGCGACGGCGGATGGTCGGTGGTTCCGCGCCTGTCACCGATCGGCGGCAGCAACTGCGACCTCGATTCGGTACGGCCGCTGGGCTGATGGGCATTCGACAGAGCATGCCTGCGATGGCGCATGATGCGAGAAGACGAAGCCTTGATAGGCAAGCGCCGGATTACCTATGGTTGACGGGTGCAGGTGCTCTACCGGGCGCTGGCCGACCTGACGCGGCGGCGGATCATGGACGAGCTCGCTCTCGCCGACGGTCTGAGCCTGTTCGAGATCCATAGCCGCTTGTTCGCGGAACATGGCACCACCTCGACCCGACAGGCGATCTCCCAGCATCTGGCCGTACTGGAAGAGGCCGGCCTGGTCTGGTCCGAACGGGTCGGCCGCACCAAGGTCCATCATCTCGACACCGCACCACTGCGCTCGATCATCGAGCGGTGGCCACTGAGCGAATAGGAGAACGCACGTGAGTACCCCACCGACTCCGGACGAGAAGGACGCGCAGGGCCGCAAGACGGGCCTCTGGACCGACCCGGATCCGCACGGCGGTGTGATGGTCGGCGAGTATGTCGAGGGCGAGCGGCAGGGCACCTGGAAGCACTTCTTCGCCGACGGCAGGTTGCGTGCGGAGGGCGGCTTCGACAACGGGACCGTGCACGGCGAGTGGGTGTGGTATCGCTCGTCCGGCGGGATCATGCAGCGAGGTGGATTCGACCACGGACGCAAGCACGGCACGTGGACGAGGTGGAACGCCGCCGGTGAGCTGATCGACCGGGGTGACTACGCCAGCAACAAGAAGGTCGGCGAGTGGACGACCTTCAACCCCGACGGCACGGTGAAGCGTACGGTGACCCACGCCGCCCGCCGCTGACGGCCGGGCCCGGATCGGGCATCGCGCCGCTGCTGGAGACCCCGGTCGACAACCTCGGCGAAAGTGCGGCCTCCCGCTCCCGGCAAACCGCGCTTTCGCCGAAGTTGCATACCCGTACCGCGCGGGCCGGTGGGCCTGATCATCCCCGGGGCTGGTCCAGGTACCTCTCGATCCGGTCGGCGGCCGCCGGCGGGCCGCCGGCCGTCAGGATCTCGTGTCGCATCCGATCGACCCGCTCGCCCAGCGCCGGGTCGTCGTGGAGCCGTTGCACGGTGGCCCGGATCGTTGCCGGCTCGACCTGCTCCGGCGTCAGTTCGTAGCCGAGCCCCAGCTCGACGACGCGGCGCGCCGACGGTGCGGCCTCGGTCGCGAAGTGCGGCACCAGAACCAGCGGTACGCCGGCTGCCAGGGATTCCAGCACGGCGCCGGTCGTACCGTGGGTGACGCAGGCCTCCGCGTGCGGCAGGACCTCGTGGAACGGGATCCACGGGTGGGCCTCCGCGTTCGGCGGCAGTGGCTCCAGCACGGTGGGGTCGAGGAAGGTGCCGATCGCCAGCACGGTCTGCCACCGGGTACCGGCGAACGCCTCGGCGCAGGTCCGGAAGAACTCGGGATGCTCGTTGAACTGGTTGCCGAGCGACACCAGGATCACCGGAGTGTCCGGAGTGGGCGGCTGCCAGCCGGTGCGTACCGGCCGGTCGGTAAGCGTCGGTCCGACGAAGGCGAAACGGTCGTCGTCGAAGGTTTCCGAGAAGGGCTGGAAGGACTTCGGCAGGAACGTGATGTTGAGGTCCTCGATCTCGTTCCAGAATTGACGGACCGGGGTGCGCAACCCGTAGCGGGCGAGCAGATCGACGATCACGTCGTTGATCTCCGGCACGTCCGCGGGGTGGCGCTGACCGTGGCTCTTCCACAGCTCCTCGAAGAACGAGTAGTGCTCGTTGGCGGTGAAACCGGCGCTGAGGCGGACGGCCGGACGACGCCACCGGGTAGCCAGCAACCGGCCGGCGATGAACGGGAAGACGTCGTAGACCACGAGATCCGGGATGTCGTCGGCGAGCCCGTCCTCGGCGGCGCGCAGGATGGCCTCGTTCTCCCGGACGTACACCAGGTGCAACTGGGTTTCCGCGTCCGCCTTGGTGATGACGTCGGGCACGTGGAAGGTGTCGAACTCGGACTTGTACGGCACCACGGTGGCGCCGGCTGCGGTCACCACGTCGGCGAAGAGCGGGGTGGTGACGTAGCTGATCCGGTGGCCACGCCGAACCAGCTCGCTCACCAGGCCGAGCGAGGGGTAGACGTGTCCGTGTCCCTGGACGTTGGCGAAGAGAATGTGCCGCCGTTGGTGCATCTGCTCACTCCCGCGATCCGGTGAGCTTTCAATGTATATAGCTGCGCTGTCGGGCGGGCTAGCCCTCGGGTCGGTCCCGCGCATAGACGGCAAGCTCAGAGACATGCGGCGACGACGAGCTTCCTAAGGTGTCTGTAGACGGCTTTCGCTGGGGAATGGAGGATCCGTGACACCTGCCGCGAGAACCAGATGGTCCGGCCTGATCTCCTCCCTGAACGGCCGGCACCACCGGCTAGCGCTTGCGATTTATATGGCTGTGGTGGTGGCTCACTGGGCGGAACACCTCGTGCAGGCGTACCAGATCTGGGTTCTCGGTTGGGCACGCCCGGAGGCACGCGGCGTGCTGGGGATGCCGTTCCCCTGGCTGGTCAGCTCCGAGTGGCTGCACTACGGGTACGCCATCGTGATGTTGGTCGGGCTCTTTCTGCTGCTGCCGGGCTTCACCGGCCGCGCGAAGGCGTGGTGGACGGTGGCCCTCGCCCTACAGTTCTGGCACCACATCGAGCACGCGCTGCTGCTGATCCAGGCGCACAGCAGTTTCCGGATCGCCGGCGAGGAAGGTCCGGTCAGCATCCTGCAACTGGTGGTGCCCCGGGTGGAACTGCACCTGTTCTACAACTCGGTCGTCTTCATCCCGATGCTGTTCGCGATGTACCTGCACCTGCGCCCCAACGAGACCGAGCGGGCGGCCATGCGCTGTTCGTGCGCCGGTCGCCTGGTCAACCCGCGTCAGCCGGCCGCAGTCGTCGGACGCTGATCGGGCGGGATGTCCACCACCGGCCGCATCTACGTCGGCTCCGCCATCTGCCTGGCGGCGCTGGTGGCCGTGCTGGCGCTGGTCGGCCGGGCCGGCACCGAATCGGAAGCGGGGCGGGCGGTCGAGGTGCTCTCGATGGAACCGGCCGACGGGGCGGTCCTGCCGGACCTGCCGACCACGGTACGCATCCGGGTCGCTGGTGAGCCTGACCCCGGTCGTTCGCACATCGTGGTCTACGACGCCGATCGGATCCGGTTGAACACCGGGCCGGCCGTGCCCGACGGCGACGACGGTCTGCGGCAGCAGGTCGCCGTGACCCGGCCCGGTCAACTCGCGGTGGCGTACCACGTGGTGACCGTCGACGGGCGTACCGCCTCGGGCATCGCCCGCCTCACCGTCGGCTCTCCGAACGCTGCGGCGCCCGCCGGTCCGGCGGACGCGACCGACGACGGGGCGCACGCCCACGGGGTGGACCCGATGGGCGCCGCCCTGCTGGCGCTGGACGGCCTCGTGCTGCTCGCCGTGGTGATCCTGCTCCTGCGCCGCCCCACGCGTGGCGCCGCCTGACCGTCCGCCGCCCGCCATGCGCCTGGGCAGAGCAGAACCGACGCCGTCAGGCGGCGCGAGCCGGCGCGACTCGTGGCCGTCGCCCCGGTCCAGAATGGGACATTGCGCGAGTTCTGGCTGCTAAAGTCCTCGGGTGCCGCCGGATCGAGTCCGGTGTGAGGGTGCACCCGCAGGAAGGCCACGAGGGCAATGAACAGGATCTTCGACGGGCTCCAGGACACCGACCGCGAGTTGCGGGAACACCCGGACGGCATGAGCATCCTGGTGCTCCGGCGCAGCTACGACGCCTCCCCGGAAGAGGTGTGGGACGCCATCACCGATCCGCAGCGCCTGGTGCGCTGGTTCCTGCCAGTCGCCGGTGAGCTCCGGGCCGGTGGACGCTTCCAGTTGGAGGGCAACGCCAGCGGTGAGATCCGCCGGTGCGAGCGGCCCAGCCTGATCGGCCTGACCTGGGAGTCGGGCGGTGGCAGCAGCGAGGTTCAGCTACGACTCACCCCGGACGGCGAGTCCACAGTCCTGGAACTGGAGCACGCGCCGGTGCCGGCGGACATCGTGCCGAACGCCGGTCCCGGCCTCTGGGGGCTGGGCGCGGGCTGGGAGATGGGCCTGCTGGCGTTGGGTGACTACCTGGCCGGCGACCTGCCCGAGGGGCGGGCGGTCGACTGGATCGCCACCGCCGGGCCGGAGCAGGTGGCGGCGGCCACGGCGACGGCCGACCGGATCGGCGGCGCGTGGGAGAAGCTGATCACCGGACGGCCGTGACCAGGGCCGGTCCGATGCCGGAGTACGCCGCCGGGGTCGCGGCGGAGAACGACCGGGACGCGGACTGGCCAGCTCGACGTCGCGGGGCTCGCCCGACACCCGCTCGGGTCACCAGGCGACCGGTAGGGCGTACAACCCGAAGATGTTGCCGTCCTCCTTGAGCGGAAGGTCGGCAACCTCCGTCGTGAGTCTCAGGCCGGGCAGCCGCCGGAACAGGCGACTGAGCGCGACCTCCAGCTCCAACCGAGCAAGATGCTGACCCGGGCAGACGTGCCGGCCGTAGCCGAAGGCGAGGTGCGCGCGGGCGTCCCGGTCCGGGTCGAACTCGTCGGGGTGCTCGAACACCGCCGGATCACGGTTAGCTGCCTGCCCCAGCGCCACCACCCCCTCGCCCGCCCCGATGGTCACCCCGCCGATCGTGACCTCGGCGGTGGCGGTGCGGGCCGTCGCCGCCTCGACCACGGTGAAGTACCGCAGCAGTTCCTCCACGGCGGCCGGGAACCGCTCGGGCTCGGCGCGTAGCCGGGCCAGCCGTGCCGGATGAGTGAGCAGGGCCAGCACACTCAACGCGATCATGTTGGACGTGGTGACGTGCCCGGCGACCAGCAGCACGAACGCCATGCTCACCACGGCCTCGTGGTCCACGTCACCGGCGCTGCGCTGCTGCTGGAGCAGCCGGCTGAGCACGTCGTCGCCGGGACGGCGCTCCTTGTCGGTGACCACCACGTCGAGAAAGTCGCGGATCTCCCGGGCACAGCGGGCGCGTTCGTCAGCCGGCGCGCTCCGGCGGAACATCAGCGTCGAACGGCGCTCGAAGAACTCGTGCTCGCCGTAGGGCACGCCGAGCACCTCACAGATCACCTGTGACGGCACCGGGTAGGCGAACGTCGACACCAGATCGGCGCCGGGCGCGGCAGCGACCAACGCGTCGAGGTGGGTGTCGACCACCCGTTCGACAAGCGCCCGTAACTGCCGGACCCGGCGTACGGAGAACTCGTCGACGATCTGTCGGCGGACGATGGCGTGCTCGGGCGGGTCCAGCCAGTTCAAGGGTGGGCGGAAGTTCGCGAACGACGCCTGCCGCTGGCTTTCCGTGGTCGGGGCGAACTTCGGGAAACCGGGCCGACGTCGGTCCGCGCTCATCCGGGGGTCGCTGAGCACCTGCCGGACGTCGGCGTGCCGGGAGACCACCCAGGCCGTGTCACCGCCGAGCATCGGCAGCCGGACGACCGGGTGCTCGGCGCGTAGTCGCGCGTACTCGGCAGGGGGGCTGAAGGGGCAGCGCCGAGGCAGCGGAAACGCGTCGATGCCCGGATCGGTCGACCCTGACGGCACCGCAGCGCCGGGCTGGCCGCCGGTCGGCGGGCTCTGGTACCCGGTCATGTCAGCGCCCGCAGACAGAGCAGCAGGCTGCGCGCCTCTATGTTGACCTGGTAGCTGAACGCGGTCATCGCGGTGAGCTGGCGCAGGGTCACCCAGGTGTAGTCCGGTGGGGTCACGGCCGGGAACTCCGGACCCACCTCCACCACCAGGTGCCGCGTCACCGCGTGGTGGAACCGGCCCCCCTCCTCGGACTGGAGGACGTCGTAATGCACCTGGACCCGGTCGGAACAGACCAGATCCAGGTAGGTGGGGCGGTGCGCGCCGGTGAAGTTGTCCGGAGTGCACTGCACGGTCGGGCCAAGCTCCACGATGTCCCGGTAGCCGGGTCGTAGGTCGGCGTGGGCGAGCACGTGCAGAACGCCGCCGAGACGCCGGACGACGAAGGCGACCAGCCCGGTGCCGCAGGGGGCCAGGAGCGGCTGCCGCCACTGGGCCACCTCCCGGTTGCTGGCCCGCACGGCACGTCCGACGATTCGAAAGAACCGGCCGGAGCGGTGCCGGATTTCGGCGTCGCCTCGGTGCCAGTCGCGTACCTGCCGCAGCGGCACCTGGTGAGCCACCAGGGTCCGGCCGGCCTTGTTGGCGGTCAACCAGTTGCGGACCTGGAGCAACGGCTGCCACGCCGCATCGTCGTCAGCCAGCGAGGACCGCGCGACGGCGGCGGCGATGCCCGGGTCGGCGGGGTCGGCCGCGACCGCGTGGCCGGGCAGGCAGGAGAGCACGGTACGGGCGTCCATGTTGACGAGGTTCGGCCGGTGCAGCAGGTCGTGGATCTGGCCGAGGGTGAGCCACACGAAGTCCGGGTGCGGTTCGATGTCGTCGGTCACCTCGACGACGATGTTGCGGTTACGTTTGCCGCGGAACCACGAACCCTGCTCCGACTGGAGCACGTCGACCAGCACTCGTCCACGCCCGGGTTCCAGGAAGTACTCCACGTACCGGGACCGTGCGCCCCGGTGTGTCCGCAGGTAGTTGCTGGGGGTGGACTGCACGGTGGGGGAGAACTGGATGCCGTTGACGTTGCCTGGCTCCATCTTGGCCTGGAGGAGGAAGTGCAGCACACCGTCGATCTCACGGGCCAGGATGCCGAGGATGGCCCGGTCCGGCTGGTGGATGATCGGCTGCCACCACTCGTCGACCGGCCCACCGTCGGTGCGGACGTGCAGGCCCTCGACGCTGAAGAACCGGCCGCTGTCATGCACCAGGTCACCGCTGTGCGGCGCGAACGACCACCCGGTCAGCTCGGCGAACGGCACCTCGGTGATCTCGAAGGGGTTGGCCCGGGCCCGCGCGTCCAGCCACGCCTCCAAATCAGCGACCGGACGCGGGCGGTGTCGTGCCGACCGGGCCAGCCGGGCGGCGAGGTGGTCCCGGTCGGCGTGCCCCGGACGAGGTCGGGCTTCTGTGTGCGGCAGGACCATGGCTACTCCAAAGGTTGACCCTGGTGGGTGGCGGCGACCCGACCGGTCGAAGGGTCACCCACCGGCCAGGGGCGGAACGATGGCCACCGTGCTGTCGGCGGGGGCGGCCACCCGGGATCGGTCGGTGGCCTCGACGAGGTCACCGTCGAGGTAGACGTTGTAGTAGGTCAGGGGCTCACCGTCGTCGTCGAGCAGCCGCCGCCGGTAGTGCGGGTAGGACTCGACGAACTCCCGGATGACGTCGCGGACGGTGCCTTCGTGACACGCGAACGTCTTCTGCCCACGGTGGGCCCAGCCCGCCGACAGCAGCACCGTGACCATTTGCTACCTCCCGTGGTGTTCGGCGCCGGACTCGGGCGCGTCGTCGGCGCAGCGGAAGCCGAGAGCGAAGTTGGACCAGCCGGTGGGGTCTCCGTAGAGCCGCTCCGCGCATCGGACCTGGTAGCGGAAATTCATCCAGGAGCCGCCCCGGATCGCCCGGAACCGGCCCATCACCAGGTGGATGGTGGGGTCGCAGCGGGTCTCGGGCGCGTACAGGTGGGCGGTGGTGGAGGTCCACTCGTACACGTTGCCCGTCATGTCGGCGCAGCCGTCGGGGCTGTCGCCGTGCGGTGAGAACGCGCCCACCGGTGTGGTCTGCGGCACCGGGCCCTGGGCGTTGTGGATCCCCGACCACCACTTCCGCCACTCATCGAGCCCGCGGAGGCTGCCGCCGGTCCACTCGGCGGTGTTGGCCCGGGTCGGGTCCCAGGTGTCGCCCCAGGGCCAGAGCCGGTACGCCCGCCCGGTCGCCGCCCGTTCCCACTCCGACTCGGTCGGTAGCCGTTTGCCCGCCCACGTCGCATATGCCTCGGCGTCCGGGTACGAGATGTGCACGACCGGGTGGTCGCCGCGGTTGCGGACGCCACTGCCGTAGCCGGCCGGACGGTGCCAACACGCGCCCTCGCGGATCTCCCAGTAGTCGCTGTAGACCATGCTGCCGCCGGCCCGCTCCGCCGAGGTCACGTACCCGGTGCGGGCGACGAAGTCGGCGAACTCGGTGACCGTCACCGGGTACCGGTCGATGAGGTAGTCGCGCAGGGTCACCGGTCGCTGCGGCGTCTCGTCGGTGAACCAGTCCCGGGGGAAGGCCTGCCCCTCGGCCTCCAGCCAGTCCAACGTCCGCTCCGGGGAACCTTGGAGGAACGTGCCACCGGGAACGCGGACCATCGTGGCCCGGGCCGGTGGGGCGGTTGGCCCGGTGGTGTGCAGGTCACCCAGGCTGGTCATGGCTGCGTTCCGTCCGTCACCGGCGTCGCCTCGAGTACGCACATCACGCTCGGCGCCGGGCAGGGCGCGACGGAATCCAGCTGGAAACCCGCCGCGCGCAACAGCTCCCGGAACTCGGCCACGGTGCGTTCCCGGCCGCCGTGGCACACCATCATGTTCAGGTCGTTCATGACCACCTGAGCGACGCTCGGGCTGGTGCTGACGGTCGGTGGCATGACGGACTCCACGAGCAGGATCCGGCTGTCCGGGCGGGTCGCTCGGTGGACGGTCCGCAGCACCGCCACGCACTCGTCGTCGTCCCAGTCGTGCAGGACGCTCTTGAGCAGGTAGGCGTCCGCGCCCGACGGCACCGACCGGAAGAAGTCCCCGGACCGGACCTCGCAGCGGTCGGCCACGCCCTGCGCGGTGAGCGTGCGCGCGGTGTCGGCCACGCCGTCGGGGGTGTCGAAGACCGTGCCCCGCAGCCGTGGGTACGCGGCGAGCAGCCCGGCGAGCAGGTCCCCGCTGCCACCGCCCACGTCCACCACGGTTTCCAGGTCGGAGAAGTCGTACGCGGACATCAGCGTCGGCACGAACGCCCGGGAACCCTCCGCCATTGCCGCGTTGAACGCCGCCTGCCGCTGGGGGTTCGCGGCGAGGTAGGCGAAGCAGCTCTGCCCGTGCGCATGCTCCCAGGCCACCTCGCCGGTGCGGACGCCGTGTTCGAGCTGCCCCCAGGCGGCCCAGCTCTCCGGCCCGGAGAGCAGCAGCACCAGTTCCCGCATCGACCCGATGGCGTCCGACCGCAGCAGCTCGCCCTGTTCGGTGAGGACGAAGATCCCGGGCTCCGGCTCCTCCAGTACCTCCAGGAACACCAGCGCGCGCAGGAGCCGCCGCAGTGACGGCGCGTGCGTGTCGGTGGCCTCGGCCAGCGCGGCGACGTCGGCCTTACCGTCGGCGAGCAGGTCCGGTATCCGGAGCCGGGCGGCGACGTGCAGCGTCTGGGCGGTGAAGAAGCCGTAGATCAGGTGTTGCATCCGGTGCCGCAGCCCGGGCTGGGTGATGCTCGTGGTCGGTGCCATGCGGTCCTCCGGTGGGGCGCGTCCGGTGGGTCAGCGGGCGGCCGCTCCGGCCGGCTGCGGCGGGGCGGCGATCAATTCGGTCAGCTCGGCCGCGATCGCCACGACTGTCGGTTGCTGCCAGAACAGCGAGGCCGGCAGCACCTGGCGGTACGTCTTCTCCAGCCGTCGCCGCACGATGACGGTCATCACCGAGTCCAAGCCCTGCTGCACGAGGGGCAGCCGCGGGTCCAGTGACTCGGCGGGGAGCTTCATCTCCGCGGCGATCGCGGCGCGCACCTCGTCGATCAGGCGTTCGCGCAGTTCGTCCGGATCCATTCCGGCCAGCGACCCGCCGGCCGCTCCGGACTGGTCGGCCGGCCCGTCCGGCGCGTCCGGCACCACCGGGTACCGCAAGCCGGCGAACTGCGCGACGATCGTGCCGTCGGGCGCGCTGACCAGGACCGAGGCGGTGTCCTCCCGGGAGGCGTCGCGGATCACGTCGATCACCGCCACCGTCGGCGGCGCGCCGGCCATCTCGACCCACTCGGCGCCGTCGACCAGGCGCAGTCGGGGCGGGCCGGGGAAGACGACAGGTGCGATGGAAACGGCCGCGTCGACGATCGCCGCCCAGCCGCCGGCCGACTCCGGGAAGCGGACCCGTGCCCGCAGGCCGCCTTCGGCGGTGATCAGACGGTCCACCGTCCAGGGGAAGGCGGTGGCCGGCACTCCCACGGCGGTCAGGTGGGCGGCGACCAGACCGACGTCGGCGACCACACCGCCGGCCGGCGGTGTGGCCACCGTGCCGGCGAGCGGGTCGTTCGCCGGCACGGCCCGGGCGGTGGCGTGGGTCAGCCACGGCGCCGGGTCGCCGTTGGCCGGTCGGGAGGCGAGCCGCAGCTGGCCCTCGTCGTCGACCACCTGGATCTCCTGGCGCACGTGGGTGGCGAGCGGGACCCGCATCGACAGCTCCCGCAACGCCACCGGAGCACCGTCGCGGGCAGCGGCGGCGAGGAACGTGGCGACGAGCACCGCCGCCGGCACGAGTTCCGCGCCCTGCACCTGGTGGCTGCCCGGGTACGGGCGGGTGGCGTCGGTGAGCACGGTGTGCCAGAGGCGCAGCTCGCTGCCGGCCACACTGGTCGGCGTGCCGAGCAGCGTGTGCGACCCGATGTCGTGCCCGCCCGCGGTGCCCGGCGGCTCGGGCTCACGCCAGTGCTCGCGGTGCTGCCAGGCGTAGTGGGGCAGCTCGACGAGCCGGCCCTGCGGTGAGTGGCGCGTCCAGTCGAGCTCGACGCCGTGGCAGTACGCTCCGGCGACTGCCGCCACCATGGTGCGGTGGCCGGGGGCGTGCCGCCGCAAGGTCGTTCCGATGTACACGTCGGCGATGTCGGCGTGGTCGGCGGTCTCCCGCAGCGAATGGGCGACCACCGGGTGCGCGGAGATCTCCAGGAAGGCGCGATGTCCGTCGGCCAGGGCGGCCTCGACCGCATGGACCAGGCGTACCGGGCGCCGCAGGTTGGCCGCCCAGTAGTCACCGTCGCAGCTGGGCGTCGCGCGCGGGTCGTCGAGCACCGTCGAGTACATCGGCACCACGGCCGGTGAACGGTCCAGGTCGAGCACCGCGGCGCGCAACTCGTCGACGAGCGGGTCCATGTGCGGGCTGTGGAAGGCCACGTCGGACTGCACCCGGCGAACGGCGATCCGATCGGCCGGCCACTGCTCGATGATCTCGTCCACGGCGGCGATGTCGCCGGAGACCACCGTGGCGGCGGGGGCGGAGGCGATGGCCGCGACCAGGTTGGCGCGGCCGACCAGCCGTTCGGCGACGTCGGCGAAGGGCAGGGTCACCATGGCCATCGCGCCGCGCCCGGCGGCACGGCGTAGCAGGGCGGAGCGGCGGCAGATCAGTCGGGCGCCGTCGACCGGGCTCAGTACGCCGGCGGTGACGGCGGCGGCCACCTCACCGACGGAGTGGCCGATCACCGCCGCCGGTCGCACTCCGTACGCCCGCCACACGGCGGCGAGACCGAGATGCATGGCGAAGGTCAGGATCTGGATCCGGTCGACGCCGCCGAGTTCCGCGGCGCCGAGGGCGGTGCGGAGCGAGAAGCCCGCCTCCTCGGCGACCACCGGCTCGATCTCGTCGATCGCGGCGGCGAACGCCGGCTCGTGACTGAGCAGGTCGCGGCCCATTCCGGCCCAGTGCGACCCGTGCCCGGAGAACACCCACACCGGGCGTACGGAGCGGCCGCCCGGTGCGACCCCGGACACGGTGCCGGCGTCCGCCTGATCGTCGGCGAGTTGGCGCAGCGCGGCGGCCAGTCCGCTGCGGTCGGTGCCGGTGACCACGGCACGGTGGCTCAGGTGGGCGCGTCGGTGTGCCAGGGTGTGTCGGAGGTCGGCCAGGTTGGTCCGGTCGTCGGCGGCGAGCCGGTCGGCGAGTCGGCTGGCCTGCGCGCGAAGGGCGGCGGCGGAGCGGGCGGACAGTGGCACCATGGGTTGGCCTGCGTCGTCGTCCGCGGTGTCGGTGGACGGCAGCGTCGGGGCTTGTTCCAGGATCACGTGGGCGATGGTGCCGCCGTACCCGAAGCCGGAGACGGCGGCCCGGCGGGGCCCGTCGCGACGTGGCCACGGCAGCGGGCTGGTGACCAGTCGCAACCCGGTGCCGTCGCCGTCGACGGCGGGGATCGACCGGCCGCGCAGCGGGGTGCCGGGAATCCGGTCCCGATGCAGCGCGAGGATCGCCTTCATGAGTCCGGCGACGCCGGCCGCGCCTTCCAGGTGGCCGATGTTCGACTTGATGGACCCGATCAGACAGGGCCGCTCCGGCGGTCGGCCGGCGCCGTAGACCGCGGAGAGCGCGCCGGCCTCGACCGGGTCGCCCAGTCGGGTGCCGGTGCCGTGTGCCTCCACGTAGTCGACGCTGTCCGGTGTGACGCCGGCGCGGGCGCAGGCGCGGCGGACGACGTGCTGCTGGGCCTCTCCGGAGGGGGCCATGATGCCGTCGGTGCGTCCGTCCTGGTTGACCGCGCTACCGATGATCACTGCCAGCACCCGGTCGCCGTCCCGGACCGCGTCGTCGAGTCGCTTGAGCACCAGCACACCGCAACCCTCGCCTCGGCCGTAGCCGTCGGCGTCGCGGTCGAAGGACTTGCTGACCCCGTCGGGCGCGAGCGTGCCCGCAGCGTCCAGCGACACGTTCTGCCCGGGCGCGAGCACCAGGTTGACGCCGCCGGCCAGAGCGACGGTGCTCTCGCCGAGCAGCAGGCTCTGGCAGGCCAGGTGGACCGCGACCAGCGACGCCGAACAGGCGGTGTCGACGGCGACACTCGGTCCGCGCAGGTCCAGGGCGTACGAGATGCGGTTGGCCAGTGCGCAGGTGGCCGCGCCGATGCCGGTCCATGCCTCGACGGTGGGCAGGTCCTCCAGCAGCCGGTCGCCGTAGTCGGTGGTACTGACTCCGACGAAGACGCCGGTGTCGCTGCCGGCCAGACCGGTCGGTGGCAGGCCGGCGTGTTCCAGCGCTTCCCAGCCGACCTCCAGCAGGATCCGCTGCTGCGGGTCCATCTCGGCGGCCTCGCGTGGGGTCAGGCCGAAGAACTCGGCGTCGAATCCGGCGATGTCGTCGAGATAGCTGCCGGCGGTCACCGTCTCCCGCAGGACCGCCTCGTACTCCGGGCCTCGCTCGCGGTACGCCCGCCACCGCTGGGTGGGGATCTCCGCGTTGGTCTGTCCCCCCTTGAGCAGTAGTTCCCAGAGGGCGTCGGGGCTGTCGACGTCGCCGGGCAGCCGGCAGCCGACACCGATGACGGCCACCTGGAAGGGGCGGCCGGCTGGGTCATCCCGGGTCATCGTCGTACCTCCGTGGGTCGGTGGCGGCTTCCGGGCCGGTCAGAGGCCGTCGGGGGTGTGCAGGATGCGCAGCACGGCTGCGGTGAACTCGACGCCGGGGCCCATCGCGAGCCAGAGCACGTGGTCACCGGCCGTCAGCTCACCGGTACGCAGCAGGTGGTGCAGGGCGAGCAGGTGGTCGCTGGCGCCGCAGTGGCCGATCATGCGGCCGAAGTCGAAAGTGGATTTCTCCATGCCGAGGCCGAGTGGCGCCATGCAGCGCTGCTCCACCACCTCGCGGGAGTAGTTCATGAAGGAGACCCGGGTCAGGTCGGTGGTGTCGATGCCGGCTTCGGCGAGCGCCTGCTCGGCCACGGTCGTCATGGTCTCCTGTGCCTCGCCCAGCACGGCGAGCACGGGCGTCTGCTCGGTGATGTGGTAGAAGAGCCGCGCGCCGAAGTCGAGATCCTTGCCGAGGGTCGCGCCGGGCGGGAACATCGGCTCGCCGCCGCGGTGGACCTCCTCGGCCTCCGGCACGGTGATCGAGCAGACCGACAGCAGCTCGGCGAAGCCGCTCTCGGTGCTCAGCACCACCGCCGAGGCGGCGTCGCCGAGGATGAACCCGAGGTTGGTCCGCCAGCGGTCCAACAGCGGGGTCCCGTAGTTGTCGGCGGCGACCAGCATCGCGGCCGTGCGTTCCGGCTCGGCCTTGAGGTAGCTCGCGGCCAGTTCCAGCATGGTGAACATGCCGTTGCAGCCCTGCCGGATCTCGCTCGCCCGGGGCACGCCGCCGAGCAGGTAGTGCTGAAGGTACGCGTGGGCGATCCAGCCTTCGGGGCCCTGGTGCCAGGCGGCCGCGTAGAGCAGCAGGTCGATGTCGCCGCGATTCAGCTCGCTGGTTTTCAGGGCGTCCTGTGCGGCGCGGAGGGCCATCTCCGGCGCGGGCAGGTCCCCGGCGACGGCGGCGCCTCCGAGCTCGTGGGTCTCGATGTCCTCCTCGGGATACCAGCCCTGGGCGACGGCGTGTTCGACGGTCACGGTCTCAGGAAGGTAGGCCCCGATCCCACGAATGTACGTTCCGGCGGTGCGCATCGAGTTCACTCCTCGGGGCGAATGATCTTAGGATCTTTACTTTAACAATATATAGCGTCTGATGTGGGGGTCAATGCTCGTCGATTGCGCCGGGGGCAAGGCTCTCGTCCCCGCGGACCAGCCCGGAGAGCAGCGACACGAACGAGAGCTTGGGCGGCAGGCTGCGGTCGGGATCCACGATGGCCTGAGCCCGCAGGTGCAGTTCCTCCTTGCCGTGCGCGCCGTCGTAGAAGAACCGGACCAGCTCCAGCAACTGGCCGAGGAAGTCCCGGTACCTGTCCTCGTAGTCCTTCATCACGTGCCGTTCCTTGTCCGGTGCGGTGAGCGTCTCGTGGACCGCCTTCGCCACGCTGCTCGCTCCGCGCATGGCCAGGGTCACCCCGGAGGAGAGCAGCGGGTCGATGAACGCGGCCGCGTCGCCGACCAGGACCCAGCCCGGGCCGGAGAACTGCTGGCAGGTGTACGACCAGTCGCGCGCCGCGCGATAGATATCAACCCGCTTCGCGCCCGAGGTGAGCCAGGAGACCTCGGACGACTCCGCGATCTGTTTTTCCAGCAGTTGCTCCGGCGACAGCCCGGAGGCCACCAGCCGATCGCTGGTCGTGACGTAGCCGATGCTGGTCAGCTCCGGGCTCAGCGGCGCGTACCAGAGCCAGCCCTGCCGGCAGCTCTCGGTCAGCAGGTCCCCCTCGTGCTCACCCGGGTAGCGCAGGGCGCCCTGCCAGTAGCTCCACACGGCCACGTTGCGCAGGTCGTCGTACCAGTCGACAAGCCCGAACCGGCGACCCAACCAGCGATGCTGGCCCGCGGCGTCGACCACAATCGTCGCCCGCGCCGACACGGAATCCGACTCGCCCTTGAACTGATAGCGCACGCCGGTGACCCGGTCGCCGTCGGTGAGCGCGTCCCGTACGGTCGCCCCCTCGATGACGTGCACACCAAGCTCCCGCGCCCGGTCCAGCAGCATCGCGTCGAACTCGGCGCGCCGGACCTGCCAGGCGTACTCGTAGCGGCCACCCCGGACCTCTCGGAAGCGGAACGACCAAGGCTCCGTCTGGTTCTCGCCCCACAGCAGACTGCCGCCGTACTTGACCTGGAACCGCAGCTCGGCCATGCGGTCGAGCAGTCCCAACGCGGTAAGCGTCGGGACGATGCCGGTGATCAGCGACTCGCCGACGTGGTAGCGGGGAAACTTCTCACGCTCCACCAACAGGATCCGGTGCCCCTCCAGCGCGAGAAGACCGGCGGTGCACGCCCCCGCGGGGCCGCCACCGACGACTATGACGTCGTACTCGGCACCGGGTTGTCTCATGGCACCTGCTCCTCCTGCTCGCGTACGTCGGACCGCCGGCGGGGCTCAGCCGGCCGGCGTGAACGCGACCGGCAGTCTCGTGAGACCGCGGAACATCGTTCGAGGCTGGTAGACCAGTTCGTTCGGGCTGACAGCCAGGCGCAGGTCCGGCAGCGCGGCCATGGCGCCGAGGGCGGTACGCAGCTGAAGCCGGGCGAGGTACGACCCGAGGCAGTAGCGCATGCCCGCTCCGAAGGACATCGACGGCACGGGTTCGCGGCGGACGTCGAACTCGTCGGGTCGGTCGTACCGCCCGGGGTCCCGGTTGGCCGCACCGGCGAGGACCACCACGACGTCGTCGCGGCGCAGCCGCCGGCCGTGCAACTCGACGTCGGCGGTCAGCTGCCGGGTGTTCGACTGCACCGCCGGGTCGAAGCGCAGACATTCCTCGACCGCCCGGGGCACCAGGTCCGGCCGTCGGCGCACCGAATCCAACTGCTCCGGATGGTCCAGCAGGCTGAGCAGGCCGTTGCCGAGCTGGCTGGCCACTGTCTCGTGGCCGGTGAAGATGAAGGTGACCACGGTGCTGACGATCTCGTTGCGGCTCATCCGCCGGCTCCGGTGGGCGGCGAGCATCAGGGCCAGCAGGTCCTCACCGTCGTCGCGCCGCTCGGCCAGCGCCCGCTCCACATAGTCGGCGAACTCGGCGATGGCCGCGTGCCCGCGCCGCATGTCCTCGGCGGTGGCACCCCGGTCCAGCGTCCGGCCCACCGCACGCGACCAGCGGCCGACCGCGTCGGCGTCGCCGGCCGGCAGGCCGAGCAGCCCGAGGACCGCGCGCAGTGCCAGCGGGTAGGCCAGATCGGCCACGACATCCATCGTGCCGACGGCCCGCGCCGGGCGTAGCAGGTCGTCGACGGTGGCCTCGACCATCGGCTCCAGGCGGCGCAACGCCGACGGCGAGAAGGCCGGGCCGACCACCCCACGCAGGCGGCCGTGGTCCGGCTCGTCCTGAAACAGGATGATGTCGCCGACGATCCGGCTGAGCAGGCCGGGCCCGACCAGGTCGGTCCAGAATCGACGGATGCCCGTCCGGGCGAACCGATCGTCGCCGAGCACCGCGCGGACGTCGGCGAAACGCGAGACGTACCAGACCTGGTGGGCGCCGCGGTGCACCGGATCGTGGCGGAGCAGCCAGTGGTACGACGGGTACGGGTCGCGCCGGACGTCGACGGCGGTCGGATCGAACGCGGTCACGGCATCGGCCAACACGAGGTTCTCCCTCCGGTGGCTGGTCACGCTGTCCGCCGGACGGGCCGGCGGACAGCGTGAGCCGGCTCAGTTGGCGATGTGCTCCACGAGGCGTCGTACCGTCTCCGCCGGTGTGGGCAGCGCGCGCATCTCCTCGCGTACCTCCCGCGCCGCCGTGCGCATCGACTCGTCCTCGATCAGCCGCCGCAGCAGGTCGGCGTCGACCTTGTCGGCGGTGCTCACCAGGCCGATGCCACGCCGGCTGACCGCCTCCCGTGCGGTGTGCTGGAACTGGTCGCGGGGGTCGGGTGCGAGCAACTGCGGCAGGCCCGCGTCGATCGCGGTCATCACCGTGCCGCCACCGCCGTGGTGCACCACGGCGGTGCAGGTCCGCAGCAGGGTGTGCAGCGGGGTCCAGCCGACCGCGCGCATGTTCGGCGGCAGCTCGCCCAACGGGGTGATGTCGAGGTCGCCGAGCGCCAGCACGAAGTCTGCGTCCACCTCGGCGGCGGCGGCGATGATGGGCGCCACCGCGCCGATGCCGAACGCCTGGAGTTCGATGGTGCCCATCGTGATGGCCACCTCCGGGCGGGGCGGGGACGCCGGCAGCCGGTCGCCGAGGACCGCCCCGCCGCCGTACGGCACCCAGCGCATGAACCAGCCCTCCGGCTCTGCCTCCAGCAGCAGGCTCGGCGGGAACGACTCGATCGTCACGCTCGGCTTGGGCAGGGTGACCTGGTGCTTCTCCATCAGGTCGGTCAGGAATGAGGCGATGGAGGCGTGCATGCCCCGGGTGCGCCAGGCGCTCTGGTTGCGCTGGATGGCGGGTACCCCGGCGCGTGCGGCGGCGAGCAGCCCGACGGTCGCGCCCTGCTCGTAGACGACCAGGTCCGGCTTGAAGTCGTCGGCGAGGGCGATGGTGCGGTCCACCAGCGGCCGGTTGACGGCGGCGATCTGCACCCCCCACTCCTCCAGGTCGATGGCGGGGCGGGTGGCGACCGTCTCGGCGAACCGCGGGTTGTCCTTGGCCACCTGCTCGAAGACCTTTACCGCGCTGTAGTCCGGGGCCACGTCCACCACCTCCAGGCCGGCGGCGGCGGCCTTCTGGGTGTGTTCGGCCAGCGCGATGACCACGTCGTGGCCGGCGGTGCGGAAACTCCAGGCGAGCTGGACCAGGGGGAAGAGGTGACCGATACCGGGGGAGGAGACGAACAGGACGCGCATGTCGGTGCCCTTCGGGTCGAGGTGACGGCTGGCGTGGTTCACCAGCCGGATCTGATCGTTTCGACGACGTGGGAGCGGTCCTCCGCGGTGAGCCACCAGCCCACCGGGATGTAGACCACCCGGTCGGCCACCGAGTCCAGGCCGGACAGGTGGGCTCGTGACGACGCCATGCAGCTGTGCGCGTCGTTGCGGCGGGAGATGACACTGCTGGCGATGCCGGCCTCGTGCAGCCGGCGCATGAACGCGGCACGGTCGCGCACCTTCAGGGGGTACACCCAGAACGAGGGCTCCCGGTCGTCGGCGCGTTCGGTGTGTTCGACGCCGTCGAGACCGGTCAACTCCTTGTCGTAGTAGGCGGCGTTCTCCCGGTGCCGGCGCAGCAGTTCGTCAACGTGTTCCAGGTTGGACAGGCCGATCGCGCCGCCGATCTCGTTGAGGACGAAACGGTAACCCCATTCGGCCACGTCGTAGTCGCCGGTGATCCGGTCCGAGGCTCGCTCGATGCCCAGCCACCGGCGCAGCCGCAGCCGCTCGTGCAGGTCGTCGTCGGGCAGCACGACCAGTCCGCCGCTGCCGGTGGTGAGGGTCTTGATCGCCCCGGTGCTGAACACGCAGACGTTGCCGTGCGTGCCCAGCGGGGTGCCCCGGTAGGTGGCGCCCCACGCCTGAGCGCAGTCCTCGATGATCAGCGGCCGGTGCCCGTACCGGGCCGCGGCCTGATCCACTATGGCGGAGAGCCGGTTGAGGTCCACCGGGTATCCGAGCCAGTGCACGACCACTATGGCCCGGGTGGCCGGCGAGATCTTGGCCGCCAGATCGTCCAGGTCGACGTTGAGCGTCGCCGGGTCGACATCGACCCAGCGCACCCGCAGCCCGTTGGCGAGGGCCGGCCAGTTGGTGCCCTCGAAGGTCAGCGGGGTGCTCAGCACCTCGCCCGGATCGGCCTGAGCGGCCTGCCCGGGCCCGGGGCGGGCGGCGAGGCTGAGGGCCAGGTGCAGTCCGGCGGTGCCGCAGTTGACCGACACGACGCGGGGGTTGCCGATGCGTTCGCCGACCGCAGCCTCGTACTCGGCCACGGTCGGCCCGTGCTCCAGACGCCCGCTGTGCAGCACGGCGGAGACGCGTCGGCCGACGTCCGGTGACATGGCGACCTTGGACAACGGGATCATCGCGCCCCCCTCGATAGGTGCCACATGATTCTCAAGTGATTAATGAGGGTGGTCAAGGGCGGAAGGGCGCCCAGGGGTGCTAACCGTTCTTCCTGATTGCGGACCTCGTATCGCCCCACGTCGCATGCTTCATAAATCTATATCGTGTAAGGGTGGTTGCCGGATGGTGGATCCGGCCCGGCACAGGGAGGTACGGGTGGCGTCGCTGCATGTCCGGCTCGGCCGGACCGGCCTGCGGGTGAGCCGGGTCGCGATCGGGACCGTCAACTTCGGCGGTCGGGTCGACGAGTCCGACGCCCACCGGCTGCTCGACCACGCGTGGAACCGCGGGGTCAACCTGGTCGACACCGCGGACATCTACGGATGGCGCGTACACCGTGGCTGGACCGAGGAGATGATCGGCCGCTGGCTGGCCAAGGACCCGTCCCGCCGCGACTCGGTGGTGCTGGCCACCAAGGTGGGCAATCCGATGAGTGACAACCCCAACGACCGGGGGCTGTCCGCCCGGCATGTCGTCGCCGCCTGCGAGGCGTCGCTGCGTCGGTTGCAGACCGACACCATCGACCTCTATCAGATGCACCAGGTCGACCGGGAGGTCGGCTGGGACGAGATCTGGCAGGCCATGGAGCAACTGGTGCGCCAGGGCAAGGTCCGCTACGTGGGATCCTCCAACTTCGCCGGCTGGGACCTGGTCAGCGCACAGGAGGCCGCCCGCCGGCACCGGCTGCTCGGTCTCGCCAGCGAGCAGTGCGTCTACAACCTGGTCAGCCGGTACGTCGAGTTGGAGGTGCTACCGGCCGCCGCAGCCGAGGGCATCGGCGTGCTGGTCTGGTCGCCGCTGCACGGTGGCCTGCTCAGCGGTGTGCTGCGCAAGCGGGCGGAGGGCACGGCGGTGAAGTCCGCCCAGGGGCGGGCCGCTGAGGGGCTGGCCCGGCACCGCGCGGCGCTGGAGACGTACGAGCGCTTCTGCGCCGATCTCGGACGGGACCCGGCCGAGGTCGGCATGGCCTGGGTGCTGCACCGGCCGGGAGTGACCGCGGCCGTGGTCGGTCCCCGTACCCCGGAGCACCTCGACGGTGCCCTGCGGGCGTTGGAGCAGCCACTGGCGGCCGACGAACTGGCCCGGTTGGACGAGCTGTTCCCGCCGCCGGGGCGCGGCGGTCCGGCACCGGACGCCTGGATGTCCTGACCTGAACCCGTCCCGCACCGGTGCGGGACGCGACCACGGACGGAGTCGACCGGTGGCCCATCTGCTCTTCGTCAACGTGGCCAGCCACGGCCTGGTCCTGCCCACCCTGGCGGTGGTCACCGAGCTGGTCCGGCGTGGACACCGGGTCAGCTACGTCACGGCAGGCGGGTTCGCCGCGCCGGTCGCGGCGGCCGGCGCGACCGTGGTGCCGTACGCCTCGGAGATCATCGACGCTGACGCCGCCGAGGTTTTCGGCGCCGACGACCTCGGTGTCCGACCGCACCTGATGTATCTGCGGGAGAACGTGTCGGTGCTGCGGGCCACCGCTGCCGCGCTCGACGACGACGTCCCGGACCTGATCCTCTACGACGACTTCCCGTTCATCGCCGGGCAGCTGCTGGCCGCCCGCTGGGATCGGCCGGCCGGCCGGCTCAGCGCCGCCTTCGCCTCCAACGAGCACTACTCCTTCTCCCGGGACATGATCGAGTTGGCCGGCACGATCGACCCGCTGGACCTCCCGGCGTTCCGGGACACCCTGGCGGCGTTGCTCGCCGAGCACGGTCTGACCCGGTCGGTGGTCGCGTGCTGGCAGCACGTCGAGCAGTTCAACCTGGTGTTCGTGCCGAAGGCGTTCCAGATCGCCGGGGAGAGCTTCGACGAGCGGTTCGAGTTCGTGGGGCCCTGTTTCGGGCAACGACGTTTTCTCGGGCGGTGGACACCGCCCGTCGGCGACCTACCGGTCGTGCTGGTGTCGCTCGGCACCACCTTCAACGACCGGCCGGAGTTCTTCCGCGACTGTGCCCGCGCGTTCGCCGACCAGCCCTGGCACGTGGTGATGACCCTCGGCGACCAGGTCGACCCGGCGCAGCTCGGCGAACTGCCGCCGAACGTGGAGGCGCACCCGTGGGTGCCGCATGTGGAGGTGCTGGAACGGGCGAGTGTCTGCGTCACGCACGGTGGCATGGGCACCCTGATGGAGGCGCTGCACTGGGGACGCCCACTGGTTGTCGTACCGCACTCCTTCGACGTGCAGCCGATGGCCCGCCGGGTCGACCAGCTCGGTCTCGGTGTGCTCCTGCCGGGGGAGAAGGCCGACGGGCAGGAGCTGCTCGCCGCGGTCGAGCGGGTGGCCGGCGACCCTGCGCTGGCGCAGCGGGTGGCGGCGATGCGGGAGCAGGTGCGGCAGGCCGGCGGCGCGGTACGCGCCGCCGACGCGACCGAGGCGTATCTGTCCCGGCGCCGCTGACGCCGGCCGGATCAGCTGGCCGTGGGGACCGGAGCGGCCGCCTCCGCGACGATGTCGTCGTGCAGTTGACCGGGCAGCGCCTGCTCCGTCAACAGGGTGCGATACCGCTCGATCAGCGGCACCTCGGCCGGCCGGGCGGCCAACCACGAGCCGACCAGCCGGGCGCCCTCGACGTAGGTGGTGGAGTACGCCCGCCACAACGGATCGACCAGGAAGGTGACGATCTGCTCGGCCCGGTCCCGGGGCAGCAGCAGCCACCGGTGCAGGTAGGCCACCACGTCGTCGGGCGGTACGCCCCGGTCATGCAGCAGGATCGCCGCGTCCTGGCGAGCCGGCATGAGCTGGTTGACCAGTGCGACCAGCCGTTCGACCAGCTCACCTTCGACGGTGACGCCCTGGTCGGTCAGCAGTTCGCTGGTCCACCGGCCCCAACCGGGGCCGAGCAGGGCGGTCGCACCGTGCTCGGCGGTTCCCTCGGCCATCAGGCACTGTGGCGTGTTGACCAGGGCGATCCGGTGCTCGTCCCAGCCCCGCTGCCGGACCAGGCCGGCTTCCTTGAGACAGTGCTCGGCGTGGTGACCGGGGTACGCCTCGTGCGTCGCCATCAACGGCAGCACCGCGATCGTGCGGCCCGCCGTCTCGTTCAGGGTCACCGTGGAGCGGAACCCGCCGTGGTAGCGGTTGAACGCGTTCCATGGCCGGTCGCGGACCACCTCGATCTCCACCTGCTCGGCAGTGGGCAGCCCCAGCAGCGGCCGGGCACGCTCACGCAGCGCGTCGGTGACGGCCCGTACCGCCGGACCCAGTCGATCCGGCGGCACCACGTTGCGGGCGTAGAACTCCTCCACCCGCTCCATCAGCGTGCCGCTGCCGGGCAGCAGCGCGCCGATCGCGTCATGCACCGCCGCGTACCGCTCCGGGTCGCCGAGCCCGATCTCGACGCCGAAATAGGTTCGTACCTCGTCGAGGAAGCCGATCGGCTCACCGGCGGCCCGCCGGGCGGCGCAGTGCACGGCCCGCACCTGGGCGGTGAGGAACCGCCGGCGGTCGGTGTGCAGGTCCGCGTCGGACAGCCGGGTCAGCAGCTCACCGGCCTGCCCGGCCAACGTCGCCGGGGCGGGGACCGGCTCGGCGGCGACCCGGGCGGCAAGCGCCGGATCGCCGAACCAACAGTCGACGTAGCCGTCGACCAATCGACCCATCCGCAGCCCGAGCGTGAGGTAGTCGGCGACGACCTCCTCGGCGGTGCTCACCGCTCGTTCCTCAGGCGGACGTCGCCGAGGTCGGCCAGGCCACCGAGCGAGGGCAGGGCATCGGCGGCGCGCACCCGTGGCCCGCGCGGCGCCGCGCCGGTGGGGCGTCGGAACAGCAGGGGTACGACCGCAGCGTCGGCCAGCAGCCGTCGCTGCACCCGCTGCCAGCACGCCACGGCCTCCCGGGGATCGGCGGCGTCGACCGCCTCCTCGACCATCCGGTCGATCTCCTCGTCGCGGTGGCCGCTGGGCCGTGCGCCATCCACCAGCGGCTGGAGGAACACCCGCGCGTTGCCGTACCCCCACGGCGCCGTCCACGACGTGGTGCTGACGTCCCAGCTTTGCGCCGGTGCGCCTGCGGCGCCGGTGAGCAGCGCCCGGTGCGTCGCCTCGTCCAACGCCACCAGCCGTACCTCGATGCCGGCCGTGGCCAGGTCGGCGGCCCAGGCGCGGGCCAGGGCCAGCTCCTCGGTCCGGTCGGGGCACACAGCGGTCAGGACGAGTCCGTCCGGATGACCGGCGGCGGTGAGCCGCTCGCGGGGGGTGCCGTGCACCGGTGGGGCGGCCGGTGGGTCCGGCGGCAGGTGTCCGTCGTTGCCCGGCGGCACCACGGTGTACGCCTCGCGAATCGCCGACCACGGGTCGTCGGCGCGGGCGATCCGGGCCAGCGCGGACCGGTCGATCGCGTCGGCGATGACCCGCCGCACGGCTGCCGTGGCCACCGCCGGGTTGGCCGGGTCGCGCAGGTTGAACACCAGGAACGGGTCGGCCCGGTACCCGCTCACCTCGCCGACGGGCACCCCCCACGGCAGGTCGGCCACGTCGGCGGCGAGCTGGTCGGCCAGCCGGCGCGGACCGTCGTCGGAGACCCGGAACTCCACCGCGTCGAAACGCTGGTGCCGCACCGGGTCGCTCTCCGGACGCCAGGTGGGGTTCGGTTCCAACCGGATGGTCTCCCCGGGCTGCCATGCGGCGACCCGGTACGGCCCGCTGGCGACGAGATGCGCGTGCAGTTCGGGGCTGCCCGGCAGGTACGCGTCGTACTCGGCGGGGGCCGGGGAGGTGCAGGACAGGGCGAGCATGTCGGGAAAGTCCAACGCCGGGCGGACAAGTTCGATGACGACCGTCTCGTCGTCGAGGGCGAACACGCCGGGCAGATCGTGCGCGTCGGCGAAGCCGGCCAGCAGTGCCGCGGAGACCGGCTGACCGGCGACGGCGGCGGCGTACTCCGCGCAGTACCGGTCCATGCCTCGTATCGTGCTGCGGAAGTAGGGCAGCGCGGGATGGCGGGTCACGGGGTTGGCGAGCCGCTTGAAGCCGCGTACGACGTCGTGAGCGGTGATCCGCCTCGGCTGCGGGGTGTCCCACCACACGTCCGGGCGCAGGTGTGCCACGTACGAGCGGTGACTGGCGCCGAGCCCGGCGTTGTAGGTGGACGGCACGTCGACGGCCAGGTCGCCGACCGGGCCGAGGGCCCGCCAGTCGGTCGGGTCAGCCGCCCCTCGGTAGCTGACCAGTTGCCGCGTGGTCAGCCGCAGCAGTTGGCGCTCGGCCGGGGACCAGGCGGCGGCCGGGTCGGCCTGATGGACGGCGGTGGTACCGAGCAACCGCAGGATGTTCCGCTGCCGGGTGCCGGGTGTGCTGATCGTGGTGCTGCGTGCCTGGGTCACCTCAGGACATCTCCTCGGCAAGGCGGACCATCGTCCGGACGCTGTGGTCGATCTCCGCACGCGTGTTGAACAGATGCGTGGTGATGCGTGCCGCGTAGTGCTGGTGCGGCGATCCGGGGACGTCGAACTCGGTCCAACGGGTCCAGATCCGGTGCTCGGTCTCCAGTCGTTTGACGAAGGTGATGAACTTCTTGATGTTCCAGGCGTCCTCGGGGCGGCGGAACGGATTGAACGCGATCAGCGGTGAGCGCAGCCGGGGATCGACGCCGGGGGAGTACATGGCCTCCTCGCCGAAAGCCTCGATCAGTCGGCCGCGCGCGTACTCGGCGAGCTCCATGACGTACCGCTCGATGCGGTCCCGCCCGATGTCGTCCCACAGTTCGAAGGCGCGGGTCAGCGCGGCGCCGCGCGCCAGGTTGGCGCTGCCGGCGCTTTGTAGATAGTCGCCCATGTTGTAGCTGGCGACCTCGTTTGTGGTACGCGGCGGCGGGCTGCCCATCATCGGGTACCAGGTCGAGATGAGCGGCCAGAAGGTGGGCAACGGCAGCGGGTTGGACTCGGGGATGACCTTGTTGCGGACGTAGATCAGGCCGGTGCCGAGGGGTCCGCACTGGAACTTCGAGCCGGAGCAGGTGATGAAGTCGGCGCCGTAGTCGCGCAGGTTCACGTCGAGCATGCCGGGGATCAGGGCGCCGTCGATGACTGTGGTCAGGCCGTACCGGTGAGCCAGCTCGCACAGCTGCCGGACGGGGAACATGGTGCCGGTGAAGAGGGTGATCGCCGCGAACGACAGCACCCTGGTACGCGGTGTGATCGCCGACTCGACCAGGTCGACGATCTCCTCGGCCCGTACGTCGTGGCCCGACGGCGGGGTGACGGTGCGCATCACGATGCCGTGCCGGTTGCGCAGCAGGTTGAAGTTGGACAACACCGAGTAGCACTCGTGGGTGGTGGTCACCACCTCGTCACCCGCGCGCAGGTCCAGCCCGTGGATGACCCGGGCGACGCCCTCGGTCGCGTTGTGGCAGATGACGATCTCGTCCTCGTCCACTCCGAACGTCTTGCCGATGAAGGCCCGGTACTCGGTGAACATGGCCGGCCGGTAGACGTCCAGAAGTCCACCCGTCCACTGCCGGGTGACCCGGTCGACGGTGTCGAGGACCTCGTACGGCATGGCCCCGACGGTTCCGGTGTTGAGATGCACTGTCGTCGGGTCCAGGGCGAACAGTTCCCGGATGCGGCTCCACGACGCGGTGCGCAACGGGCTCGGTGGCACCGACGTCGGGACGGTGGCCGAGCCGGGGGACTCCACGGTATGGCTCACGGTGATCCCTTCGTAGCCGACGGCGGGTCCGGAGGCCGCAGAGGCGGTCCGGGCCGACGCTCAGAACAATCACTTTCTCAAGTGAAAAGCGGCGAGGCTATCGCGCAAGTTGCGGTGAACAGAGGCTAGCGCTGCCATCCACTTCATTCCGGTATAGCATCCGAGCAAGCGTGTGCGGCAGTAGCGATCGGGCCCGGAGGAAACATGGACAGGTTGCAGTCGGCGCTGGCCCTCTACCAGGAGGCGATGGGCTACACCTACGCGGCGGCGCTGCGGGCGGCCGCGACGGTGAACGTCGCCGACCATCTGGCCGACGGTCCGCGCACCGCCACCGAGTTGGCCGCCGCCACCGGCACCGACGTCGACGGATTGCGCCGGGTGCTGCGACTGCTCGCCGCGCGGGACGTGGTGCACGAGCACGACGGCCGGTTCGCCCTCACCGACAAGGGCGCCGCGCTGCGGTCGGACTCCCCGGTGCCGGCGCGGGCCGGCATCCTCATGTTCACCGACACGATGTTCTGGACGATGAGCCACCGGGTGACCGACGCGATGGGGGCGCGCCGACCCGGGTTCGACGAGATCTTCGGGCGCTCGTTGAACGACTACTTCGACAACGACGCCGAGGTCGAAGCGCTCTACTACGAGGGCATGGAGACGGTCAGCGCCGCCGAGCACCTGATCCTCGCCCGCACCGGCCTCTTTCCCGACACCGGCACGGTCGCCGACGTCGGCGGCGGGCGAGGCGGCTTCCTGCTCACCGTGCTGCGCGAACACCCCGGCCTCCAAGGCATCCTGCTGGACCGCGCCGAGGTGGTCGCCCGCCATCGGCTCGACGAGCCGGACGTCGCCGGGCGCTGGAAGGTCGTGGCCGGCGACTTCCTCGACGAGGCGCCTCACGCCGACGTGCACGTGCTCAAGCGGATCCTGCACAACTGGGACGACGAGCGGAGCGTACGGATCCTGACCAACTGCCGTCGCGCGATGCCGGCGCACGGCCGGGTACTGGTGGTCGACGCGGTCGTCCCGGAGGGCAACGACCCGCACCAGAGCAAGGAGATGGACTTCATGATGCTGGCCGCACGCACCGGACAGGAGCGTACGGCCGCCGAACTCGAACCGTTGTTCACCGCCGCCGGTCTCCGACTGGAGCAGGTGGTGCCCACCCGGTCGGTGATGTCCGTAGCGGTCGGCGTGCCGGCCTGAGCAGGGAGGTCGTCGAACCGTGCCGGATCCCCACCCACGACCCCGCCCCGGCGGCACGTTGCGCTTCTACGGCCCCGGCGGGCTTGACCACCTCGACCCCGCCGCCGCCTACTACGCCTTCTCCCACCAGGTGATCCGGCTGTTCGCCCGGCAGCTGTTCAGCTATCCGACCACGGAGGACGCCCGGGCACTGGTGCCGGTGCCGGATGTCGCCGCCGAACTGCCCACTGTCGCCAACGGAGGACGCAGCGCCGACGGTCGGAGCTACACGCTGCGGTTGCGGGACGGGGTGTACTGGGACACCAGCCCGCAGCGGGCGGTCACCGCCGCCGACTTCGTCCGTGGCTTCAAGCGGATGGCGAATCCGGTGGCCGGCGCGGGGGCCCTCGCCTACTACACCAGCACCATCGCCGGGATGGGGCAGTTCGTCGCGGGCTACCGGGCTCGCTTCGCCGGCCGCACGCCCACCGCTGCGGAGCTTGCCGACTACCAGAACAGCCACGACATCGCCGGCCTGCGGGCGGTCGACGACCGGACGTTGGTCATCGACCTGGTCAGACCGGCAAACGATCTGCTCAACCTGCTGGCGATGCCGTTCGCCTCGGCAGCCCCGCACGAGTACGACCAGCTCGTCCCGGACAGCCCGGAGTTCATCCGCCAGGTCCGCTCCAACGGTCCGTACCGGATCACCTCCTACGTCCCGGGCAGCCACCTCACCATGGCGCACAACCCGGCCTGGCGGCCCGACGCCGACCCGATCCGTCGCCGGTACGTGGACCGGATCGACGTCCGGATGGCCCGGGTGAGCGACGAGCGGGTCCGCGACGAGATCACCAGCGGACGGGCGGACCTGTCCTGGGGCGCCGCCGTGGGGCGGCCACGCCGACGCACCGAAGCGGACCGCAACCTCGGCTGGGCGCTCAACCCCTACCTGGTGTTCAACCTGAACAGTCCGCGTGCGGCGGGTGCGTTGCGGCGGCGGGAGGTCCGGCTGGCCATCGCGTACGCGATCGACAAGGCGCGGCTGGTCCGGTTCTTCGACGACATGGGAATCGGCACGGTGACCCGTCCCGCGCACGGCGTCATCCCGCCTGGCAACGTCGGCCACCGTGACTACGACCCGTACCCGACCCCCGGGGACCAAGGTGACCGTGCGCGGTGTCGCCAACTGCTGGCCGAGGCGGGTTATCCGGACGGGCTCACCCTGACGATGATCTACCGGATCGACGCGGTGCACGGTCAGGTGGCGAAGGCGATCGCCGAGGACCTGGCCGCGGGTGGGATCGATTGTCGACTGGTGGAGATCGACCAGACCGACGAGTACTACCGCATCCTCCAGGATCCGAAACGGGCGGCAGCGGGGGAGTGGGACATCACCCCGGCGGCCTTCATGCCCGACTGGTTCGGCAACAACGGCCGGTCCTACGTCCAGCCGATGTTCCAGAGCAACACAGCCGTCGGCACGGCGAACTACGGCGGCTACCACAATCCGTTGGTCGACGACCTGATCGACCGCGCGCTCTCCGCGCCTACCGAGGATTCGGCGGCGGCGCTGTGGCACCAGGTCGACCGGCAGGTCCTCACCGACGTGGCGATCGTGCCGATCCTGGTCTGCGAACCGACCATCGAGCACCTGACCAGCGCGCGGGTACGCGACGCGATTCCCCTCCCGCACGTCGACCGCTGGTACGACGCGGCCAACCTGTGGCTTGACCCGCCGGATTGATCCGGCGTTATTGTCGTCGCGACTAATAGCAGGCTTGAATGATATAAGTAGCTTCTGTAGCTTGGTCCGGGCAAGATCTCGTGATTCGGCTGCCCGAGTTCGCTGTGACGCGACGGGAGAGAGCATGACAGGCAATCCAGCGCTGGCCATTGAGACCCATGAGCTGGTGAAGGTCTACGGAGAGACGCGCGCCCTGGACGGGCTGGACCTCACCGTGCGCACCGGGACGATCCACGGTGTACTGGGGCCCAACGGCGCCGGTAAGACGACCGCCATGAAGATTCTGGCGACCCTGCTGCGGCCCACCTCCGGCAATGCCCAGGTGCTCGGTCACGACGTGGTGCGCGAGGCGGCGGCGGTACGCCGCCGGATCGGCCTGACCGGGCAGACCATGGCGCTCGACGAGGACATGACCGGCCTGCAGAACCTGATCCTCGCCGGCCGCCTCCAGGGCCTGCGGCACCGCCCGGCCACCGCCCGCGCCGAGCAGCTGCTGGAGGCGTTCGAGCTGACCGAGGTCGGTAATCGGCTGGTGAAGACCTACTCCGGTGGTCAGAAACGGCGCATCGACGTGGCCGCCAGCATGGTGGTGACGCACGAGTTGCTCTTTCTCGACGAGCCGACCACCGGCCTCGACCCGCGCAGTCGCAGCGAGGTCTGGCAGATGATCCGGGTGCTCGTCCAGGATGGCGGCACCGTCCTGCTCACCACCCAGTATCTCGACGAGGCCGACCAGATGGCCGACGACCTGACCCTGATCGACCACGGGCAGGTGGTGGCCCGCGGGACGCCAGCCGAGCTGAAGACCAGCCGCGCCGACGGCGTGCTGGAGGTGCTGCTGACCGACCCGTCCCGCCGCGCCGAGGCGGGCACGCTGCTCGCCCGCGCGATCGGCGCGGGCGTGGACGCCGAGTCCGACCCGTCCCGGCTGCTGGTGAAGATTCCCGACGCCGACCAGGCCGCGCGCGCCCTCGGCGAGTTGGCCCGCGCGGGAATCAGCGTCGAGGACTTCACCCTGGGGCAGCCGTCGCTGGACACGGTGTTCCTCGCGCTCACCGGCCACTCCACGCTGGACGACACCCGAGAAGAGGAAGCGGAGGTTCGGGCATGACATCATCCAGCACCCAGGCTCGGCCGGCGGCCGAGTTCCCCGGTCGGTCGGTGCCCGGCATGCAACGGCCACCCGCTCCGGGCGCCCTCTTCGCCTGCCGTACGTTCGCCTGGCGGACGTTGATCAAGCTGAAGTACGTGCAGGACCACCTCGGTACCGCCGTGGTGTTCCCGGTGATCCTCACCCTGGTCTTCACGTATCTGCTCGGTGGCGCGATCGCCGGTACGCCTGGGGACTATCTGCAGTTCTTCCTGCCCGGTGTGATCGTTCTGTCGCTTGTGGCGTCGAGCATGATGAGTGCCCTGACGCTCAACCGCGACATCGCGACCGGGATGTTCGATCGGGTGCGCTCCACGCCCATCTGGCAGCCGGCGGTCCTGGTCGGCACGATGGGCGGCGACGTCCTGCGGTACGCGCTGACCTCGGTGGTGCCGCTGGCGTTGGGTCTGCTGCTGGGCTTCCGCCCGGACGGCGGCTTCGCCGGTGTGGTGCTCGCGCTGCTCTACCTGCAGCTGTTCACCTTCAGCGTGAGCTGGTTGTGGATGTTCTTCGCGGTGTTGATTCCGCAGCCCACGGCCGCGGCCGGTGTGGTCAACCTGCTTCAGTTCATCCTGCTGTTCGGCAGCAACATCCTGGCCCCCTCCCAGACCATGCCGGGCTGGCTCGAGGCGGTGGTGAAGCTGAACCCGGTCACCCATGCGGCGACCACCACGCGTGGCCTGATGCACGGTGATCTGTCCGGCGGTGACCTCACGGCGGGTCTGCTCGCCTGCGCGGCGCTCATTGTGGTGTTCGCGACGCCGACCGCCCTGCTCTACAACCGCAAGCAGCGCTGACCCCAGACGAAGCCGGCCCCGGTTCCCGCGAGGGAACCGGGGCCGGCTTCGTCTGGCGGTCAGGATTCGGCATTGACCAGGGCGGCCCAGGTCTGGCCGCGTTCCTGGGCGATCCGCATCATCTCGGGACTCGGCTCGAACTCCTCGGCGGCGTCCTCCGGTACGGGGGCGCCGGGCAGGTCGCCGCGCAGGAACATGCTCAGGAAGTCGAGGGCCATCTCCCAGCCCACGGCCACCTCGATGAGCATCAGGTCGGAGACCGTGGCGTGCTCCAGTTCGAGCAGCGTGCCGGAGCCGTCTTCGCTGAGCCGCAGTTCCACCTCGCTGTCGGGCTTGTCGCCGTAGATCCAGCTGAGGGTGAGCAGCCGCGGCGGCTCGCAACGCAGGATGTCTCCGTGAGCGTTGCCCGGCAGGTCGAAGGTGCCGCCCTGGCGGAGCTCCCCCTTCGGCTCGATGAACCAGCGGTTGATCCGGTTCGGGTCGGTGCAGGCGCTCCAGACCTCCTCGACCGGCGCGTCGTATCGCTGCCGGATGATGACGCTGCGGGCGTCGCCGGCGGGGATCGAACGCCGGCCGATGAGTCGCTCGGTCGGCTGGCCGGAGGCCACCGGGTTGTTGAGTTCGCTCACTTCGCCGTCACCTCCTTGATCCTCTTTTCGAAGGAGGCGAGGATCGTGGGCCAGCCCTTGTCCATGCCGTTGCGGACCCGCTTGGCGTGCTTGGTGCCCATCCGGTCGAAGTGCGTGTGCTCGACCTCGACCCGGGTCTTCTTCTGACCGTCCGGCACGAACGTCACCGTGAACTCACTGGCGTTGTCCGGGTCGATGCGGCCGAAACCGTTGAGTCGCCAGCCGACGGCCAGGGTGTCCGGTGCGTCCACCGTGCGGATCAGGCCGAAGGTGTGTTCCTCGCCCTGCTCGTCGATCTCGTAGAGGCGGCCGCCCTTCTTGGGGTCGACGCCCAGGGGCGCGCCGACCTTTGTGGTGCGGAAGTTCTCCGGCCACCACTGCGGGAAGTCCTCCAGGAACACCTTGAAGGCGGTCTTGCGGTCGGCCGCGACCGTGACACTGTGCCGGACGAACGGATCGTAGTTCGGCGGTTTCGGCTTCCGGGCGGTGGTGCTCTTGGTCGCCGTGCGGGTGGCGGACGCGGTCTTCTCCTGTGGCATGTCTCCGTCCTCACTGTCGCTGTGCGGGAGGTGGACGGCTCGCGGCTCGCCCACCTCTCCATAAGTCGACGCAAACGTAAGTCAGAGTTTATACGCACCCCGCGCGGTTGGCTCGATGTGTGGTGGACACGCGGGGTTCAGGAGCCCCACCGCAGGTAGGCGGGGGCCGGTCGGCCGGGGATCAGGCGAAGCGTGGCGTGGTCCAGGCCGAGGGTCTCCCGCATCGCGATGTTCTCCCCTGGCCACTTGGGGTTGTCCAACTCGTCGAAGGCGACGATGCTGCCTTTGGTGAGGTGCGGACGGATGGCCTCGAGCACCGCCTTGGACGGTTCGTACAGGTCGAGGTCGAAGTAGGCCAGCGCGATGACCGTCTGCGGGTTCTCCGCCAGGTAGCGCGGCACCGTCTCGCGTACGTCTCCCTCCACGAGGACGCTGCGCTGGGTCACGTGGCCGAAGAACTCGCTGCACTCGTGGGCGTCGAGGACCTCCCGCAGGTACGCCGGGTAGCCGCCGGGGGTCGCGAACCGGCCTTCGTACGCGGTCGGACCGACCTTGTCGACCTCGTTGACGTCCGGAAACCCGGTGAAGGTGTCGAAGCCGACGATGCGGCGCAGCGGGTTGTAGGGCTCGTAGAGGCCGCGCAACGCGGTGAAGGTGGCGAGGTGGCGGCCGTACCGGACACCGAACTCCATGATCACGCCGGGTACGTCCAGGACCTCGCGGTAGAGGTGGTCCATGGAGAGCAGGTCGGTCAGCTGGTGCCGGCGTAGGAAGAGGGGAAGGTTGTTGACCAGTTCCTCGGTCGGGATGGGGGAGTTGGTCAAGAGCTTCGTCAGGCGCTGAGTCGTGTCCGTCTCCTCGGCCGAGTCGTGCACGAAGGCACGCAGGTCCTGACCGTCACCGCTGCCCATGGAGGCCTCCCAGACGTAGATCACTTTATATTTTCAAGCGTAGAACAGGAGCGTCGGATGGCACAACACGGCAAGGTTGCTCGCAGCGCGAGTTGCGCAAGCCGGGACACTGTTGATCCGTAAGGCTTGTGCTAGATATGAATAAAGTGGATTGTTTCCCTTCGAAAGGCGAGTGATCGACGTGCGTGTGCTGTTCGCCAGTCTCGGAACACACGGCCACACCTACCCGCTACTGCCGTTGGCCGCCGCCGCTCGGGATGCCGGCCACGAGATCACCTTCGCCACCGGTGAGGGATTTGCCGAGGTGTTGCGTGGGCAGGGCTTCGACCCGGTCGCCACCGGGATGCCGGTCTTCGACGGCTTCCTGGCGGCGCTAAGGATCCGCTTCGACACCGACAGCCCCGACGGGCTGACGCCCGAGCAGCTCAGCGAGCTTCCCCAGATCGTGTTCGGGCAGGTGATGCCACAGCGCATCTTCGACCAGCTCCAGCCGGTGCTCGACCGGGTGCGACCCGACCTCGTCGTGCAGGAGATCAGCAACTACGGCGCAGGACTGGCCGCCACCAAGGCCGGCATCCCGACCATCTGCCACGGGGTCGGCCGAGACACCCCGGACGAGCTGACCCGTTCCATTGAGGACGAGGTGGCCCGGCTCGCCGCTCAGCTCGGCATCGACCTGCCGCCCGGGCGCATCGACGCCTTCGGCAACCCGTTCCTCGACATCTATCCGCCGTCGTTGCAGGAGCCCGCGTTCCGGTCCCGCCCCGAGCGCCATGAGCTGCGCCCGGTGCCGTTCACCGAGCGACCGGACGTGCCGGACTGGGTGCTCGCGCGGACCGGGTCCCGGCCCCTGGTGTACCTGACCCTGGGCACCTCCAGTGGCGGCACCGTCGAGGTGCTGCGGGCCGCGATCGACGGCCTGGCTGCCCTGGACGTCGATGTCCTCGTCGCGGGCGGCCCTTCGCTCGATCTCAATCAACTCGGCGAGGTGCCGACCAACGTGCGGCTGGAGTCGTGGGTCTCGCAGGCGGCGCTGCTTCCCCACGTCGACCTCGTGGTCCATCACGGTGGCAGCGGGACCACCATCGGCGCGTTCGACGCCGGTGTGCCGCAGCTCTCCTTCCCGTGGGCTGGTGACTCGTTCGCGAACGCCCAAGCCGTGGCCCAGGCGAAGGCCGGTGAGCACCTGCCGCCCGGCGGTGTCAACGCCGAGGCGGTGGCGGACGCCGCGAAGCGGCTGATCGCGGACGAGAGCTACCGGACGGCGGCGAAGGCGGTCGCCGCCGAGATCGCCGCGATGCCGGCCCCCGACGAGGTCGCCCGCCGGCTGCCCGACTTCGCCGCGGGACGGGCCGCCTGATCGCGCCCGGGCGATGGGCCCGAATCGGGCTGTCCGAACGCCCGTTCGCCGTCGTCCGGCCGTGCCGGCGCAGCTGGGCGGTCACCGGAGCGGAGCGTCCGGAACCGCCCCGGGCGTGTCGCCCGGATCCGGTCGAGCCGAGACGGGACCCAGGCGGCGATTCGGCAAGGCGTTGGTTCGTCCGGATGCCGGTGTGGTATCCGGACGAACCACCGGTGCCGCCGGGCGCCTTCTGGGTCCGTCGCAGGCCGGCGAAGATCCGGAAGACGCGCCCTAGCCGTCCGTGCCGTCGGACCGACGGCGGGTCTGGTGGTCGGCCGGCGACTCGCCACTGCCGGACCGGCGGCGGGACCGACCCCGCGCGATCTCTGTGCTCAGCGCGTCGAGGCGCTGGCTCCAGAAGCTGCGATAGCGCTCCAGCCAGTGGTCCAGCTCCTGAAGCGGTGCCGGATCGACGGCGTACAGGCGGCGGGTGCCCTGCGGACGCACCGTGGTGAAGCCGTTCTCCCGCAACACCCGGAGGTGCTGGGAAACACCGGGCTGGGAGATCCCGAACTCGCGTTGCACGATCGCACCGACCTCGCCAGCCGACATCTCGCCGTCGGCCAGCAGCTCGATGATGCGGCGGCGGACGGGGTCGCCCAGGACGTCGAACGCGTGCACGGCACGACAATATCAGACCGTGGTTATAAAGGCGGTAGGTCGGCGATCGTCGCGGCACCGCCGATCCAGCTTGCCACCTGGTCGACGACCGGTGGTGCCGGGAGGGGTAGGAATGTTCGGGCCACAGCACGCCGCGGTGTACGAGGCGACCTACCGTAGCCGGGGCAAGAGTTGGCAGGCAGAGGCCACCGACGTGGCCGACCGGATACTGGCCGTCCGTCCGACTGCGACCCGGTTGCTCGACGTCGGCTGCGGCACCGGAGCCCACCTGGAATCGTTCGCCGGCCGGTTCGCCCATGTCGAGGGCGTGGAATTCGCGCCGGCCATGCTGGACGTGGCCCGCCGCCGGCTGCCCGGGGTGACGCTGCACGTCGGTGACATGCGCGATTTCCGGCTGGGTGCCACCTTCGACGCGGTGACCTGCCTCTTCACCGCGATCAACTTCCTCGGCACGGTGGCCGAGATGCGGGCCGCCATCGCCACGATGGCCGGGCATCTCGCGCCCGGCGGCGTGCTGGTGGTGGAGCCCTGGTGGTTCCCGGAGCGGTTCATCGACGGTCACCTCGGCGGCGACCTGGTCCGGGAGCCGGACCGGGTGGTGGCTCGGATCTCACGCTCGACCCAGCAGGGGCGGCTCACCCGGATGGAGGAGCGTTGGCTGGTGGGTGACGCCCACGGCATACGCGAGTTCACCCAGGTCGGCCTGCTGGCGATGTTCACTCGTGACGAGTATTTGGACGCGTTCGCCGCCGCTGGCTGCGAAGGGTCATATGTGACCGGCTGGTTAACTGGACGAGGACTTTTCGTGGCCACCCGTACCGGCGAGCCGCCGTCGAACTGAACGGATCTCACGCGGGCCAACCTCGACGGACCAATCCTACGATGTGGGAGCCGGGAAGGTTGTAGTGGTCCGGCGGATGAGTAACCCGGGAAACGGATAGACCGGACCGTCTCCTCGGCGTCGCAACCTCGCTCTACGGATCGACGAACCGTCCAATAGTACGGTGCGTCAGCGCCCGTGCGCGTGTCATCGTCGCATTCACCGCAACCGATCAGCGGGACGACGGACGTTTGTCTGCCAGACGGACTGATCCTATTTCGTCGGCAGATACGACGAAAGATTCAGCCCGAGTGTCGGCACCCGCCGATGGCACCGGTGGACGCGCGGCATCCGACGGCTCAGGGCGTGGCCCGGCCCATCCGAGGAGCGACGTGACACACACCGACGCACGACCACACCGGCTGCCGGCACTCACCGGTTATCGCTTCTTCCTCGCGCTCACCGTGGCGGCGGTGCACCTGCTCTCCACGTCGCAGCTCTTCGCCAACGAGGCGCTGCAACTCGGGATGGGCCTGACCACGCCGTTGGCCTCGGCCGCCCTGGCCACCTTCTTCACTCTCAGCGGTTTCGTGCTGACCTGGTCGGCGCCAGCGATGGACCGGGCCGTCCGGTTCTGGCGTCGCCGGTTCTGGAAGATCGTGCCGCTGCACGTGCTCGCCTGGGGTGTCGCGGTGGCGTTCGTCCTGCTCGCCAGCGCGCCGTCGCCGGTCAGCGGATTCTCCACCGACCTACGGGCCGGCCCGGCGGTGGCGAGCCTGCTGCTGGTGCAGGGTTGGGTGCCGTCCTGGGACTACCTGTCCTACCTGAACGCCCCGGCCTGGTCGATCTCGACCGAGGCCTTCTTCTACCTGTTGTTCCCGTTGTTGCTGCCGTTGGTGCTGCGTATCCCGGCCGAGCGGCTGTGGCGCTGGTGCTTCGCGATCATCGGGGGCATCCTGCTGATCTCGGCACTGAGCCCGCTGCTACCCGGCGTCGCCCAACTGGACTGGTTGCCGTTCAACCTCACCGAGTACTGGTTCGTCTACACCTTCCCTCCGGTCCGGCTGCTGAATTTCCTGCTCGGCATGGTGCTGGCGCGCATCGTGCAGACCGGTCGCTGGCGGCGGGTCGCCCGGTGGAAGCTGGTGGTCTCGACGATCCTGGCGTTCCTGCTGACCCCGATGCTGCCGTTCACCTTCATCTTCAGCGCGGCGCTGTTCCTGCCCCTGTTCGCGTTGGTGGCGAACCTCGCCCACGCGGACCTGGAGGGTCGCGGTCGGGTGCTGCGATCCCGGCCGTTGGTCGCCCTGGGCAACGCGTCGTACGCGCTGTACATCATCCATTTTCCGATCATGCTGATCATGCGGCACCTGGTCGGTGCGGACCAGCGGTTCGGCGCCGGGGTGGGTTTCCTGGTCGCGGGCGCGATGCTGCTGGTGTCGATCGCCGTCGCGCTCGGTCTGCACCGCTGGGTGGAGGAACCGCTCCGTCGCCGGTACGCGCGAGCCCGGGTCACCGGTGACCGGCCGAGCCTCGGCGGGCAGATCCGCCCAGCCACCGTCGTGCCCGGACAGGCCTGACCGCACGTGTTGCCCACCCCCGACGACCCGAGCGGCGCTGTGGTGCTCCGGCTACCGGGCGACCAACCCGTCGTCGGCCTGCGCTGTCCACCAAGGGTTGCGCCGGGCCCACTCGACGGTGTGGCGCAGGCCGGTCGCCAAGGGAGTCTCGGCGCGCCAGCCGAGCAGGCTGGCGGCCTTGCCGCAGTCCGGCACGCGCCGGGGGATGTCCTGGTAACGGGCTCCGAGGCCGGCACCGGTGTCCGCCGTCCGGGCCGACACCGTCACCCCGGCCACCTCGGCGGCCAGCCGGATCGCCTCGGCCACCGGCGTCTCGACGGTGTTGCCGATGTTGAAACACTCGCCGACCGCCCGCGGGTGCGCCGCCGCGAGCAGGGTCGCCTCGGCCGCCTCGGGTACCCAGGTGAAGCAGCGGGTCTGCCGGCCGTCGTCGTACACCACCGGTGGATCACCACGGAGCAGCCGGGCGATCGTGCGGCTGAGCACGTACGCGGGCCGCTGGCGCGGGCCGTAGACGTTGAAGTAGCGCAGCACGACCACCGGTAGTCCCTCCTGCCGGTGGTAGGCGAAGGTGAGGTGCTCGGCGGCGGCCTTGCTCGTCGCGTACGACCACCGGTCGGTCGCGGTGCTGCCGAGCACCCGGTCGTCCTCTTCCCGCCACGGCACCCGGGGATTGCGTCCGTACACCTCGCTGGTGCTGGAGACCAGCACCCGGGCGCCACAGCGCAGGCCGGCCCGCAGGGCGTTGCGGGTGCCATCCACGTTGACCTCGACGACATCCAGCGGCCGGCTGAGATACCTGTCGACACCGACGACAGCGGCGAGGTGGTAGATCTCGTCCACGCCGGTGGCGGCAGCGGTCAGCGCGGTCGCGTCACGGACGTCGCCTCGCACGTGCCGGACGTCGCCGGCTGCCCCGGCCAGGTCCGGCGGCGGGTCGGCGGGATCGTAGACCACCACCTCGTCACCCCGGTCGCGCAGACGTTGCACCACGTGACTGCCGACGAAGCCGAAGCCGCCGGTCACCAAGGACCTCGGCACGATGTCACCTCCCGATACCGCGATAGGCGAAGCCGAGCCGAAGCACCTCGCGGATGCGCGTCGGCGTCAGGTGCATGCGCCCGTCGAAGAACAGGCAGGGGCGGTGCACCTGGGTGACCAGGGTGCTGAGGTCGAGGTCGTGGAACTGGCGGTGTCCGGCGAGGAAGGCGAGACAGCCGGCCCCGGCGACCGCCTCGGTCAGGCTCGCCGCCGGTGCGAAGCCGAACCGGGCCTCGATCTGCGCCGGGTCGGCGAGCGGGTCGAAGATCCGGACCTGGAACCCGGCCTCGCGCAGCGCCGCCACCACGCCCAGCACCGGGGTGTTGCGGACGTCGCCGGTGTCGCTCTTGAAGGCCGCGCCGAGCACGGTGACCGTGGTGTCCGACCGGTCCAGGCCGAGCTTGAGCAGTTCGTCGGCGATCAGCGAGGCGGTGTAGCGGGGCATGTCGTCGTTGACCGCTCGGGCGGTCTCCACCGTGCGTAGCGGGACGCCTCGGCTGCGACCGTCCCGCCAGGCCATCCACGGGTCCTTTGTGAGACACGAGCCACCGACCCCCACCCCGGGCATCAGCAGGTTGACCATGCTGCTGCCCTTGGGCAGGGTGTTCGCCGCGCCAGTCACGTCCAGGACGTCCACGTCGAGCGCCGAGCAGTACCGTGCCAGCTCGTTGGCAACCGCCACGTTCGCATCGATCCACCAGTTGGTGGCCAGCTTGACCACCTCGGCCGCCTCGGCGGACGGCACCTGATGGACCTCGACGCCGAGGCTGGAGCGCCAGAAGCGCTCGGCCGCCGCGGCCGAGCGGGGACCGACCCCGCCCACCACGACCGGCAGGCTGCGCACCTGGGCCAGGGCGGCGCCCTCCGCCAGCCGCTCCGGGCAGAAGGCGAGCCAGAAGTCGCATTCGCGGACCAGCCCACCGCGCTCCAGCAATGGCGCGACGAGGGTGCGGGTGGTGCCGGGGGAGACCGTCGACTTGACGATCACCAACTGCCCGGCGCGCAGGTACCCGGAGAGCTGTTCGCAGGCCGCCACCAACTGGTCGGCGACCATCTCACCCCGCGGGTCGGTAGGCGTGCCGACGGTCACCAGCACCACGTCGACGCCGGCCACCACCTCGTACGAACTGCTCGCGGTGAGCCGTCCGGTGGCGCTCAGGTCGGCCACGGCGGCGGCGAGGCCGGGCTCGGGCAGCCGGCACCGGCCGGCCCGCAGGTCGGCCACCAGGGACTCGTCGCTGTCTATCGCCACCACCTCGGCGCCGCGTTCGGCGAGCGCCACCGCGAGGCAGGTGCCGACGTAACCGGCACCGATGACGGCGGCCTTCAGTGCGGACACGCGTCCGGAAACGGGATCGATTGGCATGGTTGTCCGGAACCGCCTTCCTGTTCACGGCGTCGCGGGCCGGTCACCGTCGGGCGAACCCGCCAGGCCGCAGCCATCACGCGATGGCCGGGGTGGCGGGCGCGTGACGGCCGACCGGCCGGGCCGGTCCTGACCAGCGTCCCGGTGCGACCCGGCCGATGAGCGTCTCGACCAGCCGGCACACCGGCCCGATCGCCAGCGCGGGCGGGTCGGTGGGGCGGGGAGGCTGGATCGCGATGCGGGCACGGGCCCGGCCGTCCTGGGGCAGCAGCAGGTCCGAGGCGCCCACCAGATAGCTGGTCGGCTCCTCGTCCACAAGGGCCTGGGCGACCGTGCTGTGACCTCGGACCAGCACGACCCGGGTGTGGTACGTGCCGGGACGGGCCACCACCGGCACGCCTGTGCCGCCGGCCGAGACCGCCCACGCAGTTGACGCGTCACTGGACTCACCCGCCGTGCGCAGGCCGACCAGGACGAGGTCGTCGGGGGTGCTGTCGGGCAGGTGCAGCGTCAGCCGGGGGCGGACCACCTCGGTGCGCGCCCGGCGCAGCGCCTCGGCAAGGACGTAGCAGGGCCGTCCGGCCAGCAGCCGGGCCAACTGGCGGAAGTGTCCGGGCGAGGTGCCGACGAGACGGGTGAACTGGGTGGTGAACGTGCCGGCACTGGTATAGCCGACGTAGCCGCTGATCGCCGTCACCGTCAGGCCGGTGTGCAGCAGCAGCCGGCGGGCCTCCGCCATGCGCAGCGCGGCGAGGAACCGGGCCGGGGTCATCGAGGTCACGTCCCGGAAGAGCCGATGGAAGTGGAACGGGCTGAAGGGAACCACCCGGGCCAGGTCGGCAAGCTGCAGCGGCTCCGCGAGATGACCACGCATGTATTCGATCGCCCGTGCCGCAGCGGCAGCACGGGAGTGGTCGACCGTGCTCCGCGTCATGCCTGACGTCGTTTTCACGTGCACTCCCTGCGAGTCGATCGGGCACCGTTGTGGATTGTGCGCGGCTGTGCTTGACGTTTTCTTGATTGCTGGCCGGGAGGGCCGGCCGGCAATTGATGGGCCAGCCGAGCAAGTTGAGAGAAGTAACTCCGATGATCGCCGTGAAACATGGTTCGGGTACCGACACGGCGACACTGGTCCCGTATGGGGCTGATTAATCAGCGGGGTCCAATTTGCCGAATCATGTCGGCCTTATTGCGGATGACGCGCGTCAGGAGTAATCCATGCCCGTCAACTGGCGAACCATTCGTCAGAACCTTCTGACCCCGAAAACAACCGAGGCCAGCTTTGCCACTCGTGGGTTTGTCGCCCGCGACGAGGCCAGCCGCGAGCTGCTGGAGTCCGTCGGCGTCCACTTCCTCACCGGCTTCCGGTACGCGGTGGGTGAGCGGGGCCCGGTCGAGGCCGCGGCGCGGCTGGAAACGGTCGAGCCCGACCTGCGGGGCTTCGCGTACGAGGGTGCCGCGATGGGTTTCGCCGTGCTGGACGGGTTGACTGGTGGCCGCCGGCTGGCCCGTTTCCTCGCCGGTCCCGCCGATCGGCACGTCTACATGGTCCATGTCGGGCTGGGGTGGGCGATGGCCCGGCTGCCCCGCTGGCGCTGGCGGGCCGTCCAACCGACCGACCGCCTGCTGGGCTGGCTGGCCCTCGACGGGTACGGCTTCCACCAGGCGTACTTCCACACTCAGCGCTACGTGCGGGAACGCCACCGGGACCGGATCGGCTCGTGGCCGGGGGATCCCGCCGGGCGGTGGACCGGTCAGGTCATCGACCAGGGCGTCGGGCGGGCGTTGTGGTTCGTGGCGGGCGCCGACCCCGACCGGGTCGCCGACACGATCGAACAGTTCCCCGTCGAGCGGCGCGAGGACCTGTACAGCGGGACCGCGCTCGCCGCCACCTACGCCGGCGGTGCCCGCCGAGAACTGCTGCTCCGGCTGGCTGAACGGGGCGCGGCGTACGCACCGGCCATGGCGCAGGGCAGCGCGTTCGCCGCGCAGGCCCGTCGCCGTGCCGGCCTGACCAGCGAACACACCGGCGTCGCCACCGAGGTGTTCTGCGGTACGCCCGCAGCGCAGGCCGCCGAGGTCACCGAGCACGCGTTGGACGGCCTCGACCACGACGGGCCGGTGCCGGCGTTCCTGGTCTGGCGGCAGCGGATCGCCCAGCAGTTCGTGACCTTGGGGAGGTGCTGACCCGTGTTGGCAATCAGAAGGATGCTCCGCCGGCAACTGGCCGGGGTGGTGGCGCTGGTGCTGCTCGTCGGCACCTTTGTGGCCGTCCGGTTGCCGGAGGCGAGCGCCGACGAGCGGCGGGTGATGGCGCAGTCCTACCGCTTCACGCCCCTGTCGCTGACCATGCCCGGTGGGCTGCCGCAGCAGTCGATCCGCCAGGTGAACGGCGCGTACCGGCATATCGCGGCCTGGATCTCCTCGGTCGGGGCGGGCATCGCGGTGAACGACCTGGACGGCGACGGGCTTGCCAATGACCTCTGCGTCACCGACCCGCGCATCGACCGGGTCGTGGTGTCGCCGGCACCGACGCCCGGCGCGGACCGCTACCAGCCCTTCGTGCTGGACCTGGCGCCGCTGCCCACCAACCCGCACATCGCACCGATGGGCTGCCTGCCCGGCGACCTCAACGGAGACGGCCGTACCGACCTGCTGGTCTACTACTGGGGTCGCACGCCTGTGGCGTTCCTGGCGCGGGCCGACGCGACAGCCCTGTCCCGCGACGCCTATGTGGCGGTCGAGTTGCTGCCCGACCGGGTGCCGGCCGGTGGCACCTACACCGGTCCGCAGTGGAACACCAACGCCGCGACGCTGGCCGACTTCGACGGTGACGGCAACCTCGACGTCTACATCGGCAACTACTTCCCCGACAGCCCGGTACTCGACCCCGGCCAGCACGGCGGGGTGGCGATGAACCGGTCGATGTCCAACGCGCTCAACGGTGGCGACGACCACGTGCTGCGGTTCACCGGCGGCAGCGCCGGCCCGGAGCCCGACGTCTCGTACGCCGAGGTGCCGGACGTCTTCGCCACCGACGTGTCGCGGGGCTGGACGCTGGCGGTCGCCGCCAACGACGTCGACGGCGACCTGCTGCCGGAGCTGTACATCGCCAACGACTTCGGCCCCGACCGGTTGCTGCACAACCGGTCGGAGCCGGGCCGCATCGCCTTCGCCCTGGTGGAGAGCAGCGGGCTTCCCGGGTTGACGCCCAAGTCGAAGCGGGTCGGCCACGACTCGTTCAAGGGCATGGGCGTCGACTTCGGCGACTTCGACGGCGACGGCATGTTCGACCTGTACGTCGGCAACATCACCACGTCGTTCGGTATCCAGGAGAGCAACTTCGCCTTCGTCAACACCGCCGCCGACACCGACGAGCTGCGCGCCACGCTGCGCGAGGGCAAGGCGCCGTGGCAGGACCGCAGCGCCGAGCTGGGCCTGGCCTGGAGCGGCTGGAGCTGGGACGTGAAGCTCGCCGACTTCACCAACCGGGGCCGGCCGGACATCGTGCAGACGGCGGGCTTCGTCAAGGGAGAGGTCAACCGCTGGGCGCAGTTGCAGGAGTTGGCCACGGCCAACGACGAGCTGCTGGCCGATCCGCGCTGGTGGCCCCGGGTCGAGCAGGGCGACGACATCGCCGGCGGCCAGCACCTGGTCTTCCACGTGGCCGGCGACGACGGCCGGTACGAGGACCTGAGTGTCGAACTCGGGTTGGCCGAGCGGGTGCCCACTCGGGGTGTCGCTGTCGGTGACATGGACGGCGACGGCCGGCTCGACTTCGCCGTGGCCCGGCAGTGGGACGCCCCCGTCGTGTACCACAACGACAGCCCGACGACCGGGGCCAACCTGACGCTGCGGCTGCTGCACGACCAGCCGCAGGCCGCCGGCCCGCTCGCTGGCGCCGGCTCACCGGTGATCGGCGCGCAGGTCCGGGTGACCACCCCGGACGGGCGGGTGCTGATCGACCGCGTCGACGGTGGTAGCGGCCATTCCGGCCGGCGCAGCAACGAAGTTTCGGTCGGCCTCGGTGAGGTGGCTGGTCCGGTCACCGTGCAGCTGAGTTGGCGCGACCGTGAGGGCATCCCCCGGGAGCAGGAACTGCGGCTCACCCCCGGGCGGCACACCCTCGCCCTCGGTACCCAGGCACGGGAGGCTTCGCGATGAGTCAGCAGCGTACCCAACACAAGGACCCGCGGATCGTCACCGCGCTGCGCAGGTTCGCCATCTCCATCACGGCCCTGAACATCTTCGGGTACACCGTGCTCGGGTTCGAGCAGGCCTGGGCGTGGCCACTGCTCGCACTGGCGGTGGGGTACAGCGTCGAGATCCTGCTGGAGACGATCGGCGCGTGGGCCGAGGAGCGCCGCGCGCGTTACCTCGGCGGCGGCGTACGCGGATTCGTCGAGTTCCTCTACCCGGCGCACATCACCAGCCTCGCCGTGAACATGCTGCTGTACGTCAACGACCAGGTGCCGGTCATGCTCTTCGCGGTGATGGTCGCGATCAGCGGCAAGTGGCTGTTCCGAGCGCCGGTCAACGGCCGGCTCCGGCACTACATGAACCCGTCGAACTTCGGCATCGCGATCGCGCTGCTGCTGTTTCCGTGGATCTCCATCGCACCGCCGTACCAGTTCACCGAGCACCTCACCGGCGTCGGCGACTGGATCGTCCCGGCGGTGATCGTGATCTTCGGGACGCTGCTCAACGCCAAGCTCACCGGCCGAATGTGGCTGATCGCCGGCTGGCTGGGGGTGTTCGTCCTCCAGTCGGTGTTCCGTGGCCTGGTGCTCGACACCTCCATCGTCGGCGCGCTGGCCACCATGACCGGCGTGGCGTTCGTGCTGTTCACCAACTACATGATCACCGATCCGGGGACGACACCGTCGAAGCCCTCGTCACAGTTCGCCTTCGGTGGCGGTGTCGCGCTGGTCTACGGCGTGCTCACCGGCGCATCCGTCGTGTACGGGCTGTTCTTCGCCACCGCGATCGTCTGCCTGATCCGTGGCGGCTTCCTCTGGTCGCTGCACGCGGTCCGCCTCGCCGCGCGGCCGGGGCCCACCGACGCCGGCGCTCTGGACGGCAAGGTGTCGGCCAGCGTGACACGCGAGATGGTGCGGGCATGAGTCGGATCGCCGTGGTCGGCCTGGCCTGCCGGTTTCCTGACGCCGCCGGACCTGGTCAACTCTGGGAGAACGTCCTCGCCGGGCGGCGGGCGTTCCGCCGGCTGCCCGACGAGCGGATGCGCGCCGAGGACTACTGGTCGGCGGACCCGACCGCGGCTGACCGCTACTACGCGGCCAACGCCGCGGTGATCGAGGGGTACGAGTTCGACCGGGTCGGCTTCAAGGTCAGCGGCAGCACCTACCGCTCCACCGACCTGACCCACTGGCTGGCACTGGACATGGCCGCGCAGGCGCTGGCCGATGCCGGGTTCGCCGAGGGCGACGGCCTGCCCCGCGAGCGTACGGCCGTCGTCGTCGGCAACACGCTGACCGGCGAATTCACCCGGGCGGGGACGATGCGGCTGCGCTGGCCGTACGTGCGGCGGGTGGTGGGCGCCGCGCTGGGCGCGCAGGGCTGGGACGACGAGCGGGTGGCGGACTTCCTCGCCGGCCTGGAGTCCTCCTACAAGTCGCCGTTCCCGGAGGTGACCGAGGACAGCCTCGCCGGTGGCCTGTCCAACACCATCGCCGGTCGCATCTGCAACTACTTCGACCTGCACGGCGGCGGCTACACCGTGGACGGCGCCTGCGCCTCCTCGCTGTTGTCCGTGCTCACCGCCTGTCGCAACCTGTCCGATCAGGACGTCGACGTGGCGATCGCCGGTGGGGTGGACCTGTCGATCGATCCGTTCGAGATGGTCGGTTTCGCCCGCACCGGCGCCCTGGCCCGGGAGGAGATGTACGTCTACGACCGTCGGTCCAACGGATTCTGGCCTGGTGAGGGCTGCGGCATGGTCGTGCTGATGCGGGAGCGGGACGCGCTCGCGCAGGGCCGCCGCATCTACGCCACGGTTGCCGGCTGGGGCGTCTCCTCCGACGGGCGTGGCGGCATGACCCGACCCGAGGCCGACGGCTACCGGTTGGCGCTGCGCCGCGCGTACCAACGGGCCGGCTTCGGCGTGGAGAGCGTGCCGCTGTTCGAGGGACACGGCACCGGGACCGCGGTGGGCGACGCCACCGAACTGAGGGCACTCGGCGCGGAACGGCGGTCGGCGGATCCGCAGGTCGCACCGGCGGCGATCGGTTCCATCAAGGGCATGATCGGTCACACCAAGGCGGCGGCCGGCGTGGCCGGGCTGATCAAGGCCGTACTCGCGGTGCACCATCAGGTCATCCCGCCGACCGTGGGTTGCACCGATCCGCACGCCGAACTCGTCGGTGACCGGCCGGCGCTGCGAGTGGTCCGCCAGGCTGAGCCGTGGCCGGACGACGCCCCACAGCGGGCCGGGATCACCGCGATGGGGTTCGGCGGCATCAACACCCACCTGGTGATCGACGGGCCGGTCCGTCCGCGTCGCCGGCAGTTGGACCGGCGTACCCGGCAGCTGGCCCGGTCGGCGCAGGACGCCGAGTTGCTCCTGGTGGACGCCGACGGCCCGGACGCGCTGCGGGAACGGCTGGAGCAGCTACGGCCGACGGTGGCCGGGCTCGCCTTCGCCGACCTGGCCGACCTGGCGGCGACGCTGCACCGGCAGCAACGAGGGCGGGCCTACCGGGCCGCCGTCGTGGCCCGTACCCCCCGGGAGGCCGAGCGGGCGGTGGAGGCGGCAGCTGCCGCGCTGGCGCCCGGGGCCCCGGGCAGGCTGGTCGACCCGGGGCTGGGTGTCTTCGTCGGACGGGTCACCCGTCCGGTCCGCGTCGGCTTCCTCTTTCCCGGCCAGGGCTCCGGTCAGGGTTGGGGTGGCGGCGCACTGCGCCGGCGATTCACCGAGGTGGACGAGGTCTGGCGGACCGCCGGCGACGTCCCCGGCGGTGACCGTGCCGAAAGCGTCGGGACCGCCGCCGCCCAACCCCGCATCGTCACCGGGTCGATCGGCGCGTTGCGGGTGCTCGACGCGCTCGACATCGACGCCACCGTCGCTGTCGGGCACAGCCTCGGCGAGCTGACCGCTCTGCACTGGGCGGGCTGCCTGGACGAGGGTGAGCTGCGGGATCTGGTCGCGGCGCGGGGGCACCTCATGGCGAGCCTGGCCCGGCCGGGTGCGATGGCCGGCGTCATCGGCGACCCGGCGGAGACCGCCGCCCTGCTCGACGGCACGGGCGCGGTGGTGGCCGGCTACAACGGCCCCCGACAGACGGTGGTGGCCGGCACTGACGACGCCGTCGGCGAGGTGGCCCGGCGGGCGTCGCTGGCCGGTCTGGCCTGCACCCGACTGAATGTCTCGCACGCCTTCCACTCGCCGCTGATGGCGCCTGCGGCCGAAGCCTTCGGCGAACGGCTGCGGTCATGCCGGTTCGGCCCACCGTTGCGGCGGGTGGCCTCGACGGTGACCGGGATCGTACTGCCACCGGACACCGATCTGGTCGAGCTGCTGCACCGGCAGATCCAGGCGCCGGTGCGCTTCACCGTGGCGCTGGCCCGTGCCGCGGTCGAGGTCGACCTGTTCGTCGAGGTGGGTCCGGGGCAGGTGCTCAGTCGGCTGGCCCGGGACCAGATGCCGGACCTTCCGGCGCTGGCGCTGGACACCGACGCCGAGTCTCTCGTCGGCCTGCTCACCGCCGTCGGTGCGGTGTACGTGCTGGGTGGTCCGGCCAGCTATCCGGCGTTGTTCGAGGACCGGTTCACCCGGCCGTTGGACCTGGACCGGCCGAGCACCTTCTTCGCCAACCCCTGCGAGTCGGCTCCCCAGGTGGCGGTGCCGGCCACCGCCGCGTCGCCAGCGCCGACCGCCGAGGTCGCGCTTCCCGCCGGCGACGGGGCGTTGGAGCTGGTCCGCCAGTTGGTGGCGCAGCGGGCGGAGTTGCCGGTGGAGGTGCTCCACGAGGACAGTCGCCTCCTCGACGACCTGCACATGAGCTCGATCACCGTTGGGCAGATCGTCAACGAGGCGGCGCGGGCGATGGGGCTTTCGGCGGTGTCCGTGCCGACCAACTTCGCCACCGCCACCGTGCGGGAGATGGCCGAGGCGCTGCATGCCCGGGGGCGTGAGGACACCGCTGGACCAGCCGATGTCGTCGCCGGGGTCGCGCCCTGGGTACGAACCTTCGTCGTCGACCTGGTTGACGAGCCGGCGCCGGCGGGCGAGCCGGCGGGCACCGGGGGCCGGTGGGACGTCTACGCCAGTCCCGGCCATCGGCTCGCCGAACCGCTGCGGCGCGCGCTGGAGGAGGCCGGGCTCGGCTCTGGCGTCCTGGTCTGCCTGCCGGACGACCCCGACGAGGCGTACCTGGAGGCCGCGGTACGCGGTGCCCAGGCCGCGCTGCGGCAACCCCCCGGTGGCCGGCTGGTGCTGGTGCAACCGGCGGCACGGGGCGGGGCGCTGGCGAAGACCGCCCGACTGGAGGGTGACCGGCTGCGGACGACGGTGGTGACGACTCCGCTCGGACCGGACACCGTGGACCGGGTGGTGACCGAGGTGGCCGGCACCGTCGACTTCACCGAGGTGACGTACGACGCGGTGGGCATCCGCCGGGTGCCGGTGCTGCGGCCTACTCCGGTCGATCCCCGGCCGGGTGCGCTGCCCCTGGGACCGGCGGACGTGCTGCTGGTGACCGGTGGCGGCAAGGGCATCACCGCCGAGGCGGCCGCGCTGCTGGCCCGGGAGAGCGGTGGCCGGCTGGCGGTGGTCGGTCGTTCCGACCCGGCCACCGACGAGGTGCTGTCCGCGAACCTGTCCCGGCTGCGTGACTCCGCCAGCGACCTGCGTTACCTGCGGGTGGACGTCACCGACCCCGCCGCCGTCGCCGCCGCCGTCGCCGACCTCACCGCCGACTGGGGCCCGGTGACTGCCGTGCTGCACGGCGCCGGGCTGAACACCCCCACCGCGCTCGGCGACCTCGACGAGGCCGCGGTCCGCCAGGTGTTCGCGCCGAAGGTGGGCGGCCTGCGCGCGGTGCTCGCCGCGATCGACCCTGCGCAGCTGCGGCTGCTCGTGACGTTCGGCAGCATCATCGGGCGGGCCGGGCTGCATGGTGAGGCGCACTACGCCGCCGCCAACGAGGCACTCGCGGAGCTGACCCGGGATGTCGCGGCGACCTACCCGACGTGCCGCGCTGTCTGTCTGGAGTGGTCGGTGTGGTCCGGCGTCGGCATGGGGGAACGGCTGTCGGTGGTCGAGGCGCTCAGCGGCCGTGGCGTCACCCCGATCGGCCCGGAGGACGGGCTGCGGGTGCTGCGCGAGGTGCTCTCCGACGACACGTTGCCGCCGGTGGTGGTGGTCACCGGGCGTACCGGTGGGCTGGAGACCCTGCGGTACCACCGGCCGGAGCTGCCACTGTTGCGGTTCACCGAACGACCTCTCATCCGCTACGACGGCGTGGAACTCGTCTGCGAGGTGGATCTCGCGCCCACCACCGACCCGTACCTGGCCGATCACCAGCTAGACGGTGACCTGATCTTCCCCGCGGTGCTCGGGCTGGAGGCCATGGCCCAGGTCGCCACCGCGCTGGCCCGCCACCCGGGAGTGCCGGTCATCGAGGACGTCCGGTTCGATCGGCCGGTGGTGGTCGACCCGCAGAGCGGTGTCACGATCCGGGTGGCCGCGCTGGTCCGGTCGGGACAGGTGATCGACGTCGTGATCCGCAGCGCCGAGACCGGCTTCGCGGCGGACCACTTCCGGGCCCGCATGCGGTTCGCGCCGGACGGGCCGTACCCGGAGGACACCGCCGCGCCGGAGCAGACGGAGCTGCCGGCCCTTCCCCTGGAACCGGCCCGGGACCTCTACGGTGACCTGCTGTTCCAGGCCGGTCGGTTCCAGCGGCTGAACAGCTACCGGCAGGTGGCGGCGCGGCTCGTCGAGGCGGAGGTGACCACCAGCGACGCGGGGGAATGGTTCAGCCGCTTCCTACCGGGCCGTCTCGTGCTGGGCGACCCCGGTGCCCGGGACGCGTTCATGCATGGCATCCAGGTTTGCGTGCCGGATGCGACGCTGCTGCCGGAGGGCATCGACCGGATCTGGTCCGCCGGTCCGAAGCTCTCCGCGGCCGAGACGGTGACCATCACCGCCTGGGAACGCGAACAGCACGGCACGGGCTACGTCTACGACGCGGTGGTCCGTGACGCGACCGGCACGGTGATCGAGAGCTGGACAGGGCTTCGACTGCGCGCGGTGCGTCCACACGCACCGGCCTCGGGTTGGCCGGCGGTGCTGCTCGGGCCGCTGTTGCAGCGGCGTCTGGCGGAGGTGTTCACCGGGGACGTCGCGGTGGCTGCCGCGCCGGGCGGTGGGCCGCGCGACGCCGAGACACTGCTGTCCCGGGCGGCTGGCCGGCCGGTGGTGGTACGCCACCGACCGGACGGGCGACCCGAGGCCGACGGCCTGGGTGAGGTGTCGGTGGCGTACTCCGCGCCACTGCGCCTCGCGGTGGTCGGTGGCGCCCCGCTGGCCTGCGACGTGGAGCCGGTGACCGTCCGGTCGGCGGACGCCCGGCGCGACCTGATCGGTCGGCACGGGCCGCTGGCGGCGCTGCTCGTCGCCGAGGTCGGTGACACGCCGGACCTCGCGGCGACCCGGGTGTGGTGCGCGACCGAGTGCCTGCAGAAGGCGGGGCGCACCGGCGGTCCGTTGACCCTGGTGTCCGGCGCCGCCCCGGACGGGTGGGTGGTGCTGGACTCCGGTGGCGTGCGGATCGCCACCCGGGTGTGCACGGTGGCGGGCGCCGCGGAGCAGGTCGTGGTGGCGGTCCTCAACGGGACGGAGGGGTGACAGTGTCGCGCTACTACGAGTACCACCACACCATCGGTTTCGAGGAGACCAACCTCGTCGGCAACGTCTACTACGTCAACTACCTGCGGTGGCAGGGTCGGTGCCGGGAGATGTTCCTGCACGAGCACGCGCCCGAGGTGCTCGACGAGCTGCGAGGCGACCTGAAACTGTTCACCCTGAAGGTCGACTGCGAGTTCTTCGCCGAGCTGGCTCCGTTCGATCGGCTGGCGGTACGCATGCGGCTGGCCGAGTTGACCCAGACGCAGATGGAGCTGGCCTTCGACTACCTGCGGATCGCCGAGGACGACCTGCTGGTGGCCCGGGGGCGGCAGCGGATCGCCTGCATGCGTGGGCCGAACGGACGTACCGAACCGGCCCGCGTACCGGCCGGCCTGGTCCGGGCACTGTCACCGTTCCGCGGTGCCGGCGTCGGGGTGGGGTGACCAATGCGGTTCGACACGCGCCTGGTGCACGGGGGTCGTCGGGCAACGCCGGGCACCGGAGACGTGGTGCCGCCGATCCACCTCTCGACGACGTACGAGCGGCGGGCGCAGGACGACCTCCGCTACTTCTACGGGCGGGGTGAGAACCCGACCCGGGAGCAACTGGAGGAGTGTCTTGCCGATCTGGAGGGGGCACGGTTCGCCACCGTCCTGTCCTCCGGGCAGGCCGCCGCGGCGACCGTGCTCGCCCAGCTGCGCCCGGGACAGTGCGTGGTGAGCACCGACGACGTGTACTCCGGCACCGACGCGTTGTTCGAGCTGGCAGCCCGGCAGGGTGTCCGGGTGCGCTACGCCGACCTGACCACCCCGGAGGGGATCGACAGCGCGCTGGACGTCCCCGGCGTCGCGCTGGTCTGGGTCGAGACGCCCACCAATCCGTTGCTGAGCGTGGTGGACATCGCCGAGGTCGCTGGCCGGGCGCACGAGCGCGGTGCCCGGCTGGTGGTGGACAACACCTTCGCCAGTCCGGCGCTCCAGCGCCCACTGGACCTCGGCGCGGACGTCTCCCTCTACAGCACGACCAAGTCGATCGCCGGGCACGCCGACGTGCTGGGTGGCGCTCTGGTCTACCGGGACGAGGAACTGCACGCGGCGTACCGGTCGTACCGAACGGCGGCCGGCAACGTGCCGGGCGCGCTTGACTGCTTTCTGGTCCGGCGGGGTCTGCACACGCTGTCGCTGCGGGTGAGTCGGCAGGTGGCGAACGCGTGGGCGCTGGTCGAGCGGCTCCGGGCCAGCCCGGTCGTCGGACGCGTCCACTACCCGGGGCTTGCCGAGCATCCGCAGCACGCGGTGGCCAAGGCCCAGATGACCGAGCCCGGCTCGATGGTGTCCTTCGAGTATCTGGGGGGCCCGGCTGCGCGGCTGCTGGACCGGTTCGCGTTGTTCTCCTGCGGCGTCAGCCTCGGAGGCGTGCACTCCCTCGTGGAGTGTCCGGCGCTGATGACGCACCGGCCGGTGCCCGCCGAGGTCCGCGCCCGCCGGGGCATCGGTGACGCACTCATCCGTCTCTCGGCCGGTATCGAGGACGGCCGCGACCTGGTCGAGGACGTGTCCCGGGCGCTTGCCGATGGCATCTGACCGGTTCACCGCTTCCACCGAGACGAGAAGGGGTACCCGATGACCATTCCCGGTGTCGACACGACGTTGCCCATTGCCCGGGAGCTGCCAGCCCCCGGCAGTTACCTCTGTGGCCTCACCCATGACGGTGAGTTCTTCTGGCACTCCGATCAGGCGGCCGGAGAGATCTACGCGCTCGACCCGGCCACGGGCGCGGTGGTACGGACGCTGTCCTGCCGCCGGGTCCGGGCGGACCTGACGGTGGGTGGCGGGGCGTTGTGCCAGGTCGGTGGACGTCCGAAGCGCATCCTGCTGATCGACCCGACCAGCGGGGAGGTCCTCGACGAGCGGGAGGTCCGGCCACCGAGTGGCCGGCTCTGTGGTGTCGAGACCAGCGGCGTGATGATGTGGATGGGTCTGCGCGGCCCGTCGGTGGTGCAACTGCGCGATGTCGAGACGATGACCGTGTGCCGGGAGTTTCCGGTGCCGGGTACGCCCTCCGGCCTGACCGTGGCGGGCGACGTGGTGATCTACGCCGACTTCGAGGCCGCGCTGCTGCGGGCGGTGGACGGCCGGGACGGCAGGCTGCTCGGGGAGGCGCTCGTCGACGGTCGGCCGGTCGGCCTGACCTGGGACGGCGCGTTGGTCTGGTACGCCGACTTCGCGGGTCGCCGGCTGGCGGCGGTACGGCTGCCGGATCTGCTGGCCACCGAGGCGTTCCTGGGCGAGCGGGTCGGTCAGCGCGGCGCGGATCGGCCCGCGCCGGGCTCGGCGACGTAGTCGTTGCCGGCGTACCAGTCGCCGCGTCCGGTGGGCAACAGGTCCAGCACGTTCCAGACCGGGCTGAGCAGGTCGATGCCGCGCTCGCCGCCGTCCGGGAAGCTCGCCGGGGCGGAGTAGAGATGGCGTACCCGCTCGCCCTCGGCCCGCAGCACGCTGACCATCGGGCGTTGCGTGCCGTCCGGGTACTCGGCCCGGACGTCGGCGTTGAACGAGGTGCCGTGGCTGGAGACGATCCGCAGGCCGGCCCAACCACGACTGCGGGCCCACGCCCGCAGCTTGGGCAGCGGCGCCTTCGCCACCACCGCGACAGCGGTGTGCCGCAGCAGATGCGGCAGGACGCCGTGGAAGCCGTCGACCCACATCGAGCACATCGGGCAGGCCTCGGCGGCGTCCGGAGCGAACATCAGGTGGTAGAGGAAGAGTGTCGGGTGCCCGTCGAACAGCTCACGCAGCCGCACCTCGCGGATCGGCTCGGCGCGGTCCAGGTCGGTGGGGCCCTCGGCAAACCGGTAGTCGTCCAGCAGCGGGCCGGGCGGCAGGGCACGGCGGGCGGCGGCCACCCGTTCGACCTGGTCGCGCAGCTCCTGCTCGGCGTCGGCGAGTCCGCGCCGCGCCGCCGCGTACGCCTCGTCGGCACCGACCGGCCAGCTCGGTGGTGCGGTGGCTGGGTCGGCCTGGCTCATGTCGGCTCCCCTTCGGACGTTCCGGCGCTTCGGCGAAGGCTACCCGTGGGAGCGCGAGGGTGGACACCGCGCCGAGGCGCGAGACGCTTGAAGAAGACGTTGTCGTTGGCGAGCCTTCAGCCCGCAAGAGCCGACGTTGCCCAAGATACTTGCGAATCATATAGTTGGCGGAGGCCGATTTTCGCCGGCGAGGAGACAGCATGACGGTCGTACAGTTCGACCCGGCAGGTTTCAAGGCCGAGCAACGCGACACCTGGAACGCGGTCAGCGGCGGGTGGGAGTTCTGGCGGGACCGGTACGAACGCGCCGCCGCGCCGGTGACCGACTGGCTGCTGCGCGCGGCCGGAGTGCGCCCCGGCCACCGGGTGCTCGACGTCGGCTGCGGCACGGGCGAGCCGGCGATCAGCGCCGGACGCCTGGTCGGCACGACCGGCCGGGTGCTCGGCATCGACCTCGCTCCGGAGATGGTACGCCGCGCCCGGATGGCCGCCGCAGGTCTCGACCATCCGATCGACTTTGTCGAGTCCGACGTGGAGTCACTGGACCTGCCGCCGCGCTCGATGGACGTGGTGCTCAGCCGCTGGGGCCTGATGTTCGCCGTCGACCGGCACCGCATGCTCTCCAGCCTGTGTCGCCTGCTGGTTCCCGGCGGCGTGCTGGCCGCGGCGGTCTGGGACACCCCGGCGGCCAATCCGATGACCTCGCTGGCCTTCCGCGCCCTCGGTGCCGAACTGCCCGGCCCGCCACCGCCGCGACCCGGTCCGTTCAGCATGTGCGACGTCGCGCGTACCCACGAGGAACTGGCGGCCGCCGGCTTCGTCGAGATCACCATCGAGTCCGTGCCGGTCTCGATGCGGTTCGCCTCGGTCGCCGAGTACCTCCAGTACGCCCGGGACGTGACACCGCCCGGCCTGCTGCGTGCGGTGCGGCAGCACCTCGGCGGCGACGGCGAACGCGCCGGATGGGACCGACTCGCCGAGGCGGCGGCCGGGTACGCCGGTGGCGAGGGCATCGTGTGCCTGCCCGGCTCGGCGCTGTGCCTGCGGGCGCGCGCCGCACCCGACGGGGCGACGCCGGGGAGGACCGGATGACGACCAGAGCCGGTAGCCCGGCCGACCGGGTCCGACCGTCGGCACGACACGACCGCCTGCTGACGGTCGCCCAGGCGTACGTGGACGCCGCAGCCGCACGGAACGAACTACCCCACCGGGACCTGTCCCGGCTGTCCCGCACCCGGGTCCGCGTCGATCCGGAGTTCTGCCGCGAGGTGGCCCGGCACTTCGACCGCGCGCCCCGGCGGGCCCTCGACGCCGACCTCGTCGCCCGGTACAACCGCTTCACCGAGGAGACCCGGCGCCACTTCGCGTTGCTCGAACCGGCCGGGCTGCGGGTCGTGCCGTGGCAGGGACCTGGGCAGCCGTACCATGGCGCGGCCGAGCTGATCGATGCCGTGGACCGCACGGGCGTACTGTACGTCTACCTCACCAGCGCAGGACACGGCCCCCACGGACCGGCACCGGACCATCCGCTCTGTGCGCCGTCGGGCGTCACAGTCAACGGCGTCGAGCTGCTGCACAACGACATCTTCCGGGTCGTGCACGACGTGTTCGGGCACATACTGCACGGCGCGACGATGGGGGTGGCCGGTGAGTTCCGGGCCGCCTACGGCCACCTGGCGATGTACTCGCCACTGGTGCACCCGGTCGTCTTCACCGAGCAGGTCAGCCAGATCTGCTGGTTCTTCCACGGGCCGCACCTGGCGGACCGGACCGGTAGGTGGCCCCGCCGCGGCGCGCCCGGCTGGATTCCGCCGGCGGAGCGGCCCTACCCGGAGCAGAAGTTGTTTCCCTGCCCACCGGGTTTCCTCGACCGCTTCATCGCGAGCTTCACGGAGGAGTCAGGATGACCGACACGGCTGCCCATCCCCTGGAATCGGTACGGGCCGAGTTCCCGTTCCTCGACCACGCCGACAAGCGCCCGCAGCTGGCATACCTGGACAACGCGGCCACCACGCAGAAGCCCCGATGTGTGCTCGACTCGCTGGTCGACCAGTACGTCACCGCCAACAGCAACGTCGGCCGCGGCTTCTACGAGTTGAGCCGCCGGGCCACCGGCCACTACGAGCAGGCCCGGGCGACGGTGCGCCGCATTCTCAACGCCGCCCATGACGAGGAGATCGTCTTCACCCGGGGCACCACGGACGCGACGAACCTGCTCGCCGAGACCTTCGCCGCGCGGATCGTCGGTCCGGGAGACGACGTCGTGGTCAGCGGCATGGAACACAACTCGAACCTGCTGCCCTGGCGGCGGCTGTGCGAGCGGCAGGGCGCCACCCTCCGGGTGGTGCCGACGGCCGCCGGCCGGCCCGTCCAGCCGGACGCCCTGGCGGCCGAACTGAGTCCCCGGACCCGCCTCGTCGCGGTCACCCACGTCTCCAACGTGCTCGGCACCGTCAACCCGGTGCGGGATCTCGTCCGCGTCGCCCACGAGCGCGGCGTGCCGGTCGTCGTCGACGGCGCGCAGGCGGTGCCACACCTGCCCGTCGACGTACGGGAGATCGGGGCCGACTTCTACTGCTTCTCCGGTCACAAGGTGTACGGCCCGATGGGCTCGGGCGTGCTCTACGGCCGCCGCGACCTGCTCGTTGACCTGCCGCCGTACCAGGTCGGTGGCGGGACGGTGAAGGGCGTCTCCCACGATGCCCCGGTGTCGTACGTGCCGGTACCGGCCCGACTGGAGGCAGGTACCCCGGACATCCCCGCGGCGGTGGCGCTGGCCACGGCGTTGACCTGGCTGGAGGGCCTCGGCCGGGAGGCGGTACGGGCGCACGACGCGCATCTGGTCCGGTACGCCGTGCAGGCGCTGGGCGAGATCGACCGGGTGCGGGTCATCGGCGACCCGGCGACCGACCCCGCGGGCATCGTCTCGATCGCCGTGGACGGCCTGCATCCCTACGATGTCGGCGGTCACCTGGACCAGCACGGCATCGCCGTCCGTTCCGGCGTGCACTGTGCCAGCACCTTCCTCGACGACCTGGGGTTGGTCGGAACCGTACGGATCTCCTTCGCGGTCTACAGCACGGTCGCCGAGATCGACCGGGTGGTGGCCGCGTTGCGCACCGTGCGGGCAGGGGAGTGGACGACGCACCACCCTGGCGTCCGGTTCCGGTGACCACTCCTGCCCCGGCCGTCGAGCCGGGATTCGACACGCTGCCGGTCGACGACCTGGCCGACGCGGCGCTGCGGCAGGCTCACCGTGCTGGCGCGACGTACGCCGACGTCCGGCTGCGGCGGGTCCGTGCCCTGCGCGAGCGGGTCCGCGACGGCCGTCCGGAGAGTAGCCAGGAGAGCGTGGAGACCGGCGTCGGGGTGCGGGTGCTGGTGGACGGCACCTGGGGTTTCGCCGCCGGGGTCGAGCTGTCCCCGCGCGGGGTCGGCGCGCTGGCGGCCCGCGCCTGCGCGCTGGCCCGTACGGTGCGACCGTTGCGCGGCGAGCCGGTGCGTCTCACCGCCGAGCCGGTGCCCGCACCTGTGGACTGGCAGTCGCCGTTCGAGGTGGATCCGTTCGAGGTTCCGACCGCCGAACGCACCGCGTTGCTGGCCGGCTGGTGTGGGCTGCTCCGCGACGGCGGCGCGCACCTGGCCGAGGCGTACCTACAGGTCTTCCGTGAGTCGACGGTGTACCACGACAGCGAGGGCCGGCGGATCCGGCAACGACGTACCTGGCTGCATCCGATGGTGTTCGGCTTCCGGATCGACGCCGGTGACGGGACGTTCGAGGCGATGCGGACGCTCGGCCCGCCGGCCGCCCGGGGGTGGGAGTACCTGACCGGCACCGGCTGGGACTGGGCCGGCGAACTGGCCCGGATGCCCGAACTGCTGGCCGAGAAGGCCGCCGCCCCGAGGATCGAGCCGGGACGGTACGACCTGGTGATCGACCCGACCAACCTGTGGCTGACGATCCACGAAACGGTCGGTCACGCCACCGAACTGGACCGGATGCGCGGTCGGGAGGCGGCGTTCGCGGGCAGCTCCTTCGTCCGGCCACAGGACGTCGGTGTCCTGCGCTACGGCTCACCGCAGATGACGGTGGTGGCCGACCGGACGACCCCGCACGCGCTGGCCACCGTCGGCTACGACGACGACGGGGTGGCCGCCGGCTCCTGGCCGCTGGTCACCGAGGGCCTGCTGGTGGGGGTGCAGCACGACAGGCAGACCGCGGGTGCCGCCGGGCTGGACCGCTCCACCGGCTGCGCGTACGCCGAGTCCTACCGGCATCTGCCGGTGCCCCGGATGCCGAACGTCTCGCTGTGCCCGGCGCCGGACGGCCCGGACACCGACGAGCTGATCGGTCGGGTCCGCGACGGCCTCTACGTCGTCGGTGACAACAGCTTCTCCATCGACATGGCCCGGGTGAACTTCCAGTTCACCGCCCAGCGGTTCCACCGGATCCGCAACGGGCGACTGGTCGGCCAGGTGCGCGACATCGCGTACACGGGCACCACGCTCGACTTCTGGCGGTCGCTGGAGGCGGTCGGCGGCCCGCAGACCTGGCTGCTGTCCGGTGCCGGCCAGTGCGGCAAGGCCCAGCCGCTCCAGATCGCCGCGGCGGGGCACGGCTGCCCGTCGGCGCTGTTCCGGGCGGTGCCTGTCACGGACACGCGGACGGGGGCGACGGGATGAACACACCGGGGCCTCAGGAGACCATCGAACTGGCCCTCACCGCCGCCCGCGGCGACGCCACAGTGGTGATTGTGGAGTCCGGCGTCGACCGCTACCTGCGGTGGGCCGACAGCACGCTGGTGGCGGCCGGCGACGCGGACGAGTATCGGCTGTCGGTGGTCTCGGTCGTCGGCGGACGGGTAGGCGCGGTGTCCGTGTCCGGCCGGGTGGGCCGGGCCGAGATCGTCGATGCGGTGGACGGCGCGGAGGCGGTGGCCCGACAGGCGCCGCCGGCACCGGACGCCCGACCGTTGCCGGAGCCTGGTGCGGCGTCGCCGTGCTGGGACGACCCGGTGCGACCGCCCGCGCCCGGCGTGCTCGCCGGCCTGGTCGAGCAGCTCTCGACCGGGTTCGCGCGGGCCGCTCGGCACGGCCAGGTGCTGCACGGGTACGCCGAACACGGGTCCCGGACGACGTTTCTCGGCACCTCCGCCGGCGCGCGGCTGCGGCACGACGGATCCGCCGGACACCTGGAGTTGACCGCGCGTGACGGGCGCGGTGCTCCGGTGTGGACCAGCGCCGTCACCGACGACTTCACTGACGTGTCGGTAGCCGGGCTTCAGGACGATCTCGACCGGCGGCTGCGGTGGGAGCGACGACGGGTCGACCTGCCACCCGGCCGGTACGAGTGCCTCGTGCCGCCGAGCGCGGTCGCCGACATGATGAACTACGCGTACACCACGGCGGGTGCCGCGGCGGCGGCGCAGGGCCGGACGGCCTACAGCCGGGCCGGCGGCCGTACCCGGATCGGAGAGACGATCGCCGGGATACCGCTGACCCTGCGCAGCGATCCGACGGCCGAGGGGTTGCGGTGTGCGCCGTTCCTGGTGGCGACCGCGTCGAGCGGGGCCCGGTCGGTCTTCGACAATGGCCTGGCGCTGGGCCCGACCCGCTGGTGGGAACAGGGACGCTTGCGCTCGCTGGTGCACACCCGGCACAGCGCCGAGGAACTGGGCATGCCGCTGACCCCGCTGGTGGAGAACCTGATCCTCGAAGGGCCGCCGGGCGGCGGTGCCGAGGCGGACCTGGTCGCCCGTACCCGCCGTGGCCTGCTGCTGACCAGCCTGTGGTACATCCGCGAGGTGGACCTGGCGACGATGGCGCTGACCGGGGTGACCCGGGACGGCGTCTATCTGGTCGAGGACGGCGAGGTCGTCGGTGCGGTGCACAACTTCCGCTTCAACGACAGCCCGCTGGCGATGGTCATGCGGGCCACCGAGGTCGGACGGACCGTGCCGACCCGCGCGCGGGACTGGGGCGATGCGGTGGCACACGTGGCCATGCCGATGCTGCGGGTGCCGGACTTCCCGCTGACCGCCGCGACGGGCGCGGTCTGACCGGTTCGCCGGATCGGACTGTCCGATAGGGAAACCGGTAGCACTCCTGCCTTCCTCTTGTGTGGACCCGTTTGCCCTCTGTGACGCACGCAGGCTTCAACCATGCGCGAATTGGGACATTATTTCGCTAAGGATCAATCGAGGCCGATTGACGAGCACTTTAAAAATCGATAGCGTCCCGAGTAGTGGTCCTCCGGTGGAGAGGCGTCACAGAGGCGTCACCGCATCCGGGGCATACAGGGAGGTGGAGCCGTGACTGACACGGCGAGAGAGACCTACGAGTCACTCAACATCGAGCCGAAGCCGCTGCGGCCGCACATCCTGGCGGCGGCGACGGTCGTCTTCGGCGACGACTACTACGGTGGTCGCCGGGAGACGATCAACCTGTCCGGGTTCGTGCAGATGAACAAGTGGCCGATGCAGGGGTTCAAGCACACCGTCGACGAGGACGGCACGGCGAGCTTCGACCTGGAGCTCATCAGCGCTCCCGAGGTCGGCATCAAGGGGTTCAGCTACACGCTCAACGACCGGATCCAGATCCTGTCGAACCCCTACCTGCCGAACACCGGTCACATCAAGCAGATCGTGCCCGGCAAGAACTTCCCCGCGGAGTTCTACATCCGTCGGTTCGGCATCCTGGAGACCAGCACCATGCGGCTGGCCCACCGGGGTGTCATCGACGTCAAGGGGATCGTTGACGGCCTGCCGCCGTACAAGACCCCGCTCACCTCGCCGTTCCTCGGTCGCCCCTACGGTGACCAGGGCGAGGTCATGCCGGCGCACAACGTGGTCCGGGGCACCAACCTGCCGGCCGCGTGGTACCCGTCGAACGACGAGAACGAGGCCGTCGGCAACACGCCGAGCGCCTTCTTCGCGTCGAGCATCGGCCCGTGCGTCTCGATGCTGGTCGACCCGTCGATCATCATCCAGGCGTCGACCGAGGCGAAGATCAAGGTCGAGGTCAACGGCCGTACCGAGGAGATCGAACTCTCCGGCGACTACCCCTTGGCCGCCGGCGCCGAGATCCTCCTCTTCGGCCCGGAGAAGCACGACCAGGGTTCCGGCGTGTTGGCCCAGCTTGCGCGGGTGGCGCTGGTGGGCAACAGCCCGGCTCTGGGTGGCAAGGTCATGCTGCGGGCCAGCTTCTTCACCGTCTCGGGCGGCCAGCTCGGTGAGGGTACGGAGGACAGCCTGAGCACCCTGCGCTACCCGGGTGAGCTGCACTTCGACGCTCACTTCGAGCTGGTCACCCCGTCGGCGACGCTGTACGCGGCGGCGCCGGTGCACCTGGCTGGGCGGCTGAAGGACCTCGAGCCGACCGGCACGGTGCTGACGGCCGACCACGCGGACGCCGCGCTGCGCACTTCCGGCGGCGACGTCCGGGCGCGCCTGACCGGCGTGCAGATGAAGCTGGCCGACGCACTGGTGGGCTCCGAGGCCTACGTCAGCGCGTGACGGCTGGTTTAGTCCGGTAGCAGACGTCGTCCCGGGTGCCCTTGCGTCACCCGGGGCGACGTCACTCTTCAAGGGTGGCGGTTATGTTCGAGCGGTTCACCGACCGAGCGCGACGGGTTGTCGTCCTGGCCCAGGAAGAGGCCCGGATGCTCAATCACAACTACATCGGTACGGAGCACATCCTGTTGGGCCTGATCCATGAGGGTGAGGGTGTCGCGGCGAAGGCTTTGGAGAGCCTGGGGATCTCTCTGGAGGGCGTCCGTCAGCAGGTGGAGGAGATCATTGGTCAGGGTCAGCAGGCGCCGAGCGGGCATATTCCGTTCACGCCGCGGGCCAAGAAGGTGTTGGAGTTGTCGTTGCGGGAGGCGCTGCAGCTCGGGCACAACTACATCGGCACGGAGCACATCCTGCTGGGTTTGATCCGTGAGGGTGAGGGTGTCGCCGCGCAGGTGCTGGTGAAGCTGGGCGCGGACTTGAACCGGGTGCGTCAGCAGGTGATCCAGCTGCTGTCGGGCTACCAGGGCAAGGAGCCGGCCGCGGCGGGTGCCGCTCCGGGTGAGGCCGCGCCGTCGACGAGTCTGGTGTTGGATCAGTTCGGCCGGAACCTGACTCAGGCGGCCCGGGAGGGCAAGCTCGACCCGGTGATCGGGCGGGAGAAGGAGATCGAGCGGGTCATGCAGGTGCTGTCCCGCCGCACGAAGAACAACCCGGTCCTGATCGGCGAGCCCGGCGTCGGTAAGACCGCGGTGGTCGAGGGGTTGTCCCAGAAGATCATCAAGGGTGAGGTGCCGGAGACGCTGAAGGACAAGCAGCTCTACACGCTCGACCTGGGCGCCCTGGTGGCCGGTTCCCGGTACCGCGGTGATTTCGAGGAGCGTCTGAAGAAGGTGCTGAAGGAGATCCGCACCCGGGGCGACATCATCTTGTTCATCGACGAGATTCACACGCTGGTGGGTGCGGGTGCCGCGGAGGGTGCGATCGACGCGGCGAGCATTTTGAAGCCGATGCTGGCGCGGGGTGAGTTGCAGACCATCGGTGCGACCACCCTGGATGAGTACCGCAAGCATTTGGAGAAGGACGCCGCGTTGGAGCGTCGTTTCCAGCCGATCCAGGTGGGTGAGCCGTCGCTGGCGCACACCATCGAGATTTTGAAGGGTCTGCGGGACCGGTACGAGGCGCACCACCGCGTCTCGATCACCGACGCCGCGCTGGTGGCGGCGGCGACGCTGGCCGATCGGTACATCTCTGATCGGTTCCTGCCGGACAAGGCGATCGACCTGATCGATGAGGCGGGTGCGCGGATGCGGATCCGTCGGATGACGGCGCCGCCGGACCTGCGGGACTTTGATGAGCGGATCGCGCAGGTGCGTCGGGACAAGGAGTCCGCGATCGACGCGCAGGACTTCGAGCGGGCCGCGCAGTTGCGGGACACCGAGAAGCAGTTGTTGGGTCAGAAGGCGCAGCGGGAGAAGGAGTGGAAGGCCGGCGACCTCGATGTGGTGTCCGAGGTTG
>FOLJ01000006.1 GCA_900112325.1 Micromonospora sediminimaris | reverse complement strand
TCTTCTTCCCTAGACAAGAGGAATGATCGATCAAGGGCTGCGGCCATGATCAGCCGGGGTCGATGGCACCCGACCGCAGGTTAAAAATCAAGCTAACCGACCGGGGTCGGGAAACCCCGGTCGTGCTCGGCCTGAAGTCGCGCCATGGCGTGTTCGACAACTGTCACCAGGACCCGTTTGACCGAATCGCGCTGACGGGCGTCGGTCATCACCAACGGCACGTCCGGCGAGATGGCCAGGGCCTCCCGGACCTCGTCCAGTTCGTACTGCGGCGCGCCGTCGAACCGGTTGAGCGCGACCACGTACGGCAGGTTTCGGTTCTCGAAGTAGTCCAGCGGGGCGAACGCGTCGGTGATCCGGCGGGTGTCCACCAGCACCGCAGCGCCCACCGCGCCTCGGATGATCTCGTCCCACATGAACCAGAACCGGGTCTGCCCAGGCGTACCGAAGAGGTACAGGATCAGATCCTGTGCCATGGTGATTCGGCCGAAGTCCATGGCGACCGTGGTGGTCTCCTTGCCCGGCACCTTGGACGGGTCGTCGATGCCGACGCCGGCCGAGGTCATCACCGCCTCGGTGGTCAGCGGTGTGATCTCGGAGATCGCACCGACCAGCGTGGTCTTGCCGACACCGAAGCCACCCGCGACGACGATCTTCGCGGAGATGATTCCCCGGCTCTGGCGGGCCCCGGCGGGGTCATAGCTCGCGAAGTCCACTCAGCACCCTTCCCAGCATTTCCATCCGCTCCTCGTAACCTGTGGCGGGAGCGGCCGTCTGTAGCGTCAGCAGGCCCTCGGCCACCATGTCGGCGACCAGCACCCGGGCGACACCCAGCGGTAGCCGGGTGTACGCGGCGATTTCCGCAAGCGACTCGGGCCGGCCCTCGCAGACCATGGCGATGCGATGCTTGTCGTGCCCGGCGAAACGTGATTCGGCGATCTGGGTGGGACTGGCCACCAACACCGCTTCCAGCGCGATGTCCTGCAACGGCTCGGTCCGGCCCCGGGTGACCGCGTACGGCCGAACCAGCGCACCCCGTGGGTCACGCTGCCGTTCCATCCGCGATCACCTCCTCTGCCTTCCGCCCGCCGGTCCGGCGCACCCGTTACGACCGCACCGCGTCCCGGGGCAGCGGTACCAGCGCCGCACCGACCCGTTCCACAAGCAACGCCATCTCGTAGCCCACCTGGCCGACGTCGCAGCTACGCGCCGCGAGCACCGCCATCGACGATCCGTCGCTGATGGACATCAGGAACAGGTAGCCGCTGTCCATCTCGATAACTGTCTGCAACACACCGCCGGCGCTGAACATTCGTGCGGCACCCTCGGTCAGGCTCACCACGCCGGAGGTGATCGCGGCGAGCTGATCCGCCCGGTCCGCCGGCAGATCCCGGGAGGAGGCGAGCAACAGCCCGTCCGCGGACACCGCCACCACGTGGGCGATGCCTGCCACGCTGTCGGCGAAGTTGCTGAGCAGCCAACCCATGTCCTGTATGGCCGCTGGCCTGTTCATCGGCTCGTCTCCTTGGTCGAGGTGCTGATCTGACTGGCGCCGGCCGTCCGACCACGTTGGACGCCACGGTGATACGCCGACAGCAGACCGCGTACTTCGTCGGGGGTCCGGCGGCCGTGCTCACGCCCGCCGCGAGGCTCGATGCCACCGGGCACGAGCTGTGCCTGGGGCACCCGCTTGGGCAACCCCGACCGGGTCGTACCGGCGGGGGTGGGCTCGGCCGCCCGGCTGGCCCGTGACCAGCCCTCGTCGGCCGCCGTGCGCCAGGCGTCGTCCTCCGAGGGACCGGTTTCGGGCCCGGTGGACGGCGGTGGCGCGGACGGCGGTGGCGGCGCGGGCGGGGTCGGCGGCGCGCTCGGCGCCGGACCAGCCGTGCTGGCGGACGAGGAAGTGTACGACGGTGGCGGGGCGGGTGTCGCGGCGGCGGCCGCGCCCGGCGTACGCGTTGGCAACGGACTCCGTCCCCTGGTCGGCTCGACCGGAGCCGCCGGTGGACTGGCGGCCGCCTGCGGGGGCGGCTCGTCGAACTGTGGCCGGCTGAAGATCGTGGTGACGTCGTTGCCGTGCGACCGGAACCAGACCGCCTCCATCTCCCGGAAGATCGGTGCCTCGGAAGACTGCTCGGGTGGCACGGTGATCGGACGCGTCGGGGGCGGTGCGGTGGCGGCCAGGCTGGCGCCCAGTCCACGGAATCCGGAGCCGTCGAAATCTCCGCCACCGGGCTTCTGACCGGCGGCCGGGGCGAAATTGGTGGGCGCGGCGACCCCCGCACCCGCGACCGGCCCCACCGGCAGGCCGGGCCCCGCGGACTGACCCGGGTCACCGGCACCCCGGTTCGGCAGCGGATCGAGGGTGGGTTGCGCGACCGTCGGCGTGCCCGCGTTGAATCCGTTGAAGGCCGGCGGCGGCGTGCGGGCCGGTGGCGGGTCGGCGGGCGCCGCCTCCGTCGCCGGCCAGTGCGGGGCGGAGGAAGTCCCGTTGTGCCACCGGTCGACCAGGGTGGCGGTGTTGCCGCGGCCGGTGACCCCGGCCCCCTCGCCAAGACCGACCGACGCCAGCGGCGTCTGCTCGACCGCGAGCGGCTGCCGGGGTCGGGTGATCGCCTGGTCGCGACCGCGCAGGCTGGGCAGCACCACGGTGGCGGCCGGCAGGGTGACCTGCGCGACAGTGCCGCCCTCGACGTTACGCCGCAGCTCGACCCGGATGCCGTAGCGGGCCGCCAGCCGGCTGACCACCGCCAGACCCATCAGGCGGAACGCCGCCACGTCGACGGCGGATGGTGCGGCCAGCCGCCGGTTGAGTGAGTCCAGCTGCTCGTCGGAGAGGCCGAGGCCCCGGTCCTCGATCTGGATGAGCACGTAGTCCCGGATCCGCCGCCCGTCGGCCACCACTGTGGTGTTGGGCGGCGAGAAACGGGTGGCGTTGTCGAGCAGTTCGGCTACCAGCCGCACCACGTCGTTGACCGCGTGGGCCGCCACGGACACGTCGGTGTCGACCGTGCCGAACTCGATCCGGTTGTAAAGCTCCACCTCGGACTGCGCGGCCCGCAGCACGTCCACCAGCAGGGCGTCGTCGCGGCGCGGTACGGCCGAATCCGCACCGGCCAGCACGAGCAGGTTCTCGTCGTTGCGGCGCATTCGGGTGGCGAGGTGGTCGAGCTCGAAGAGCTGCGCGAGCCGCTTCGGATCCTCCTCGCCGCGCTCGATCGCGTCCAGTTCGCCGATCATGCGGTCGACCAGGGTCTGACTGCGTCGGGCCAGGTTCAGGAACATCGCCGAGACGCTGGTCCGCAGGGCCGCCTGTTCGGCCGCGACCCGGACCGCCTCCCGGTGGACGACGTTGAAGGCCGAGGCGACCTGGCCCACCTCGTCGCGGTTGCTGAGCTGGATCGGGTCGCGTACCTCGCGGACGATCTCGTCGACGCTGCCGTCGCTGACGTTGCCCATCCCCTGTAGCCGACGCACCGCCTCCGGCAGGTCGTGGTTCGCCACGGAGAGCGCGCCCTCCCGCAGCCGGCGCAGGGAGTGGTTCAGCGAGCGGGCCAGCACCACGGCCAGGGTCACCGCGATGATCAGCGTGAGCAGCACCAGCGTGGTCTCGACGACGGCCTGCCGGATGACGTCGGAGCGGGCCTGTTCGGCCTGGGCGAGCAGGCGGCTCTGCAGCTCGATCTCGGCCCACCGCATCAGCTCGTTCACCGCGCCGATCGCCGCCGTGGCTTCCTGTGCGGTGAACGGCGCACGCTGGTTGACCGACCGGCTGATGTCGGTGGCGATCCGGTCGGCCAGCACCACCGCGTCACCGGAAACGGTGCTCTCGACCAAGGCACGCTGCACCGGGTCGGCCGCGAGCGAGAAGGCGACAAGCGCCTCCTGCTGCCCGGTGAGGGTGGCCACGAAGGCGGAGAACTGCTCGTTGTCCAGCCGGCCGCCACTCAGTGCCGTGAAGGTGACCGCCTCCTCCTCGGCGACGGCCGCCTTCGCCCGGGCGAAGGCGGCGACCGCTCGGCGGCTGTCACCGAGCTCCTCGTCGCCGGGCAACTGGGCCAGCCCGTCGCCGTAGGCGACCAGGTCGTTGAGGACCACGCCGTAGCGCAGCACCGCCTCGGCGACCTCCATCTGCTCCCGGGCGAGCACCTCCTGCCGGGTTCCGTCGAGGGTGTCCAGGTGCGCGTCGATGGCCGCGAGCCGGTCACGGACCGCCGCCGGCGCGTCGCCGACCCGGTCCCGCTCCGCGCGGTACTCGTCGATCCGCTGCTGGGTCTCGCGAACCCGCAGGTTGTACGCGTCGGCCCGCTGTTGCGGTGCGGCGAGGTAGGCCGCCGCCGCCATCCGTTCGGCGTGCAGGTCGTTCGTCAGCGCGGAGACATCGATGGACAACGCCGTGAGTGCGCGGGACTGACTCGCGTCGTAGGCGCCCTCACCGACGGAGACCAGGCGGACCGTGGCCAGCGCGATGACCGCCGCCACGGGAACGACCAGAATCAGCGCCAGCTTGGACCGGATCCGCGCGTCGCGCAGCCGGGGCAGCCAACCGCCGTCCTTCTGCGCGGCGTCACCACGGGCGGGCAGGGTCGTCGGTCCGGTGCTCACGACATCGCCTCCGTCGATTTCTTCCCGCCAGGACCGCCGACCCGTACGCGGAGCGACGGCCGGCGCCACGCGCGGCACGGCCGCGATTTCATCAGACGAGATCGTGTTTGGGAAGCCGCAGGAGGGCAGGAAACGGTCGGACGGCACGCAACCCGTGATGCGGTCAACTAATACCTACATTTCCACAGCGCCCCTGAACAGGGCATGTAACTCCAGAGTGGCCATACGACTCGCCACAGTGAGCATTTGAAAACATTTGGTTACGCCAGTATGTGGGATCGGCGTCCCGAAACGTCTTCGCTGGCCCGCTTGACCACAGCGCCCGGCATTGGCAAGGTTTTGCAGGCTTCGCGCACACGGTACGGCAGAGCCGTCTCATTATCCACAGAGGACGGATGCGCCGCCGGTGACCGGGCCCCCCGCCCGTGCCGCATCAGGAGGACCGAGTTGACCCCCTTCCGCTCCGCGACCGCCACGGCGCTCGTGTCGACCCTGCTCGCCACCACCCTCGGCGGCTGTCAGTTCGGCGGGGAGGAGCAGGACACAAGCCCGATTGTGATCGCCGCCGACCTGGAGCTCTCCGGTGCCGCGGCCGGGGTCGGCAAGGCGTACCGGCAGGCCCTGGAACTGAAGCGGGATCAGTTGAACGCCTCGGGGGCACTCAACGGCCGTAAGGTCGAACTATTGTTGAAGGACAACCGTTCCGACGCCAGTGAGTCACTGCGGAACATCGTCGACTTCAGCAACGACAAGCGGGTCACCGCCATCGTCATGGGTGGCTGCAACGAATGCGCGGTCGGTGCGGTGCGTACGGTCAATGAGAACCGGATCCCGACCATCGCGCTCGCGGCGGCCGGCGCCGTGGTGAACCCGGTCGCGGAACGCCGCTACATGTTCAAACTGGCCCCCAACGCCGCCGACAACGCTGCGGCGCTCACCGTCGAGCTGCGCCGCCGCAACATCGACACGGTCGGCCTCCTTCGCAGCGACGACGCCTACGGCCAGGAGGGCGCAACGGCCCTGCGCCGCGAGTTCGGCAAGGTCGGCATCCAGGTGCTGACCGAGGCGTCCGCCCGCGGCACCGACACGGAGTTGGACGGGCAGGCCGGCAGGTTGGTCGCCGCAGACCCCGACGCCGTGATCATCTGGACCCCTCCGGAGCAGGCGATGCTCGCCTCCAGCGCGGTCAAGCGGGCCGACTACACCGGCTCCCTGTTCCTGGACGCCTCCGCCGCGGGCGACCTCTTCCTCGGCTCGGCCGCCAGGTCGGCGGAACGGGCCACCCTGGTCTTCACCCAGACGATGGTGATCGACGACGTCATCGCGACCACCCCCGCGAAGGCCGCGCGCCGTCAGTGGTTCCAGGACTACACCGCCAGGTACGGCGGCTACCACGGCTCCGCCTCGTTCGCCGCGGACGCGATCCAGCTGATCGCCGACGCGGAGCTGCGGGCCGGCGGACCCGTCGGCGAGGTCGACCGGGACCGCCTCCGCGACGTGCTGGAGACGTCCCAGATGGACGGCCTGTCCGGTCCGATCCGGATGACGCCGGACAACCACTCCGGGCTGATGCCGCAGGCGCTGACGACCCTGATCGCCCGCAACGGCCGCTGGCGTCTGGCCAGCTGAACCGCCGCAGGGCACCCGACGGCGCCTCAGCGGGTGGAGGTGGTTTCCCGCAGCCAGGGCAGGCTGCGCCGCTCGACGAGGACCAGCGCGGCGTAGAGCAGGATGCTGACCAGGGCGACGAGGATGATCGCGGCCCACGCGGTGGCGGTGTCGCCGATGCCGGCGTACTGCTGGATCACGTAGCCGAGGCCACCCTCACCGGCCTGGAACTCACCGATCACCGCACCGATCGCGGCCAGCGGCATGGCGACCTTCAGCCCCACGAAGATCTGCGGGAGCGCGGCCGGAAAGCGGACCTTACGGAACGTCTGCCAACGGGAGGCGTTCCAGGACCGCACCAGTTCGGCCAGCTCGGCCGGCGTGGTGGTCAGCCCGGTGGCGGTGGAGAGCACGATCGGGAAGAAGCAGAGCAGGAAGACCATGGTGAGGATCGGCTTCTGACCCCAACCGAGCGCCACCACCAGCAGCGGGCCCAGGGTGATCTTCGGAACGGCGTTGACCGCGACCAGCAGCGGGGTGAACATCCGCTCGACCGTCCGGGAGGCCGCCAGCGCCAGGCCGATCAGCACCCCGGCCACCGCGGAGAGTGCGAAGCCGAGCAGGATCTCACCGGTGGTGGCGACGGTGTGCTCCAGCAGCCGGGCCGGCCGGTCGGAGAATGCCGTGAGCACGTCACCGGGGGGCGGCAGGGCGGCCGGATGGATCAGCTCCAGCCGGGCCACCAGCCACCAGAGACCGAGCGCGACCAGCAGCCCGGCGGCCGGTAGCAGGGTGGCCGTCGTACCCGAGCGCAGGCCGCCCGCTCGCCACCGTCGGCCCCGCGGTACGGCCGGGGACTGCTCGGGGGCGAGCGTAGCCTCCGGCTGCCGTGGACGGACGTCGGTCATCGGATCCTCCTGCGGTTCAGCGCGTTCTGGTGAGCGGGGAGCAGAGCACGCCGCACCGGCGATGCGGTGCGGCGTGCTCTGTGCGGTACCGACTGGCTCAGGCCTTCGGCGCCAGGTTGAAGTCGATGATCTGGTCGGGGGTGAGGTCCGACTTCAGGGCGCCGGCACCACGCAGGATCGCGATGCTCTTGGCGACCCGGCCGCTGTCCAGCGTGCCCAGCGCGGTGCCGGAGTTGCTGGAGCGGACGTAGCCGGCCATCAACTGCAGCTCGGCGGCAGCGGCGGCGGGCACGACCGCCTCGGCGTTCTTGGCCAGGATCTCGGCCGCTTCCTGCGGGTTCGCCAGGGCGTACTCCAGACCCTTGAGCAGCGCCTCGGTGAACCGCTTGACCTGCTCCGGCTTCTCGCTGGCGTACTGCTTGGAGGTGATCAGCACGTTGCCGTAGAGGTCCTGCATCACGTTGCTGTACGGCAGCAGGACGGCCTTCTTCTTGGTGACCGCCTCGATGGTCGGCTGGCCGACCACGAACTGCCCGATGCCGTCGACGGAACCGGAGGCCAGCGTGCCCATCAGGGTCTGCGCCTCGCCGTTGACCCACTTCACCTTGGTGTAGTCGATGCCGGCCATGCGGGCGTACGTCGGGAAGAGGTTGCGGACCACCGAGCCGGGGGTGTCGGCGAGAGTCTTGCCCTCCAGGTCCTTCGGGGTGGTGATGCCCGTGTCGTCGACGGTGGCGATGGCCGCCATGGTGCGCTGCTGGATGGCGGCCACCGCGACGAAGTCCTTCGCGTCACCGTTGCCGAGTTGAAGCAGCCCACCGGTCAGGTCGATCGGGCCGAAGTGCGCCTGACCGCCGACGACCGTCTGAATCACGGCGCCGGTGCCCTGCCCCGGCTTGATTTCGACGTCGAAGCCGGCGTCCTTGAAGTAGCCCTTCTCCTTGGCCACCCAGGCGTAGGCGTCGCGCCCGAAGTTGCCGAACGAGGTGAGGTAGGTCACCTGCTCCAGGGACGAGCCGACGTCGTTGCCGTCAGCGTCATCCGAGCCGCTGCTGCACGCGGAGACCAGGGCGAGCGCGGTGGCCATCGTGGCCGCGGCGACCGTACGGGTCAGCCTTCTCATCAGTGCACCTTGTCCTTTCCAACCGGGGCGTCGGGCCGCCGGAAGGGAGTTGTCGGGGCGGCACCGGCAGCCGGATGGAAGCCGACACCGCGTATCGAGGGGGACTCTCGCGGGCACAGCGTACGAGAACCCCACCTTTGCGACGCCAGGCGTACCGGGTTGCGGAACGGATACAAAGTGATGTCCACCCCGGACGGTGCGATACAGGACCGGGGCCGATAGCCTTTGCCAGTTCCTGACTATCCACTCAGGGGAGGCCCGTCGGCGATGATCCGAATCTCCGAGGTGTCCCGCACCTTCGACGGCCGCGCCGGTCGGGTCGAGGCGTTGCGGGGCATCAACCTCGACGTCGCCGAGGGTGAGTTCGTCGCTGTGCTCGGCCGCTCCGGGTGCGGCAAGTCCACCCTGCTGCGGCTGATCTCCGGTCTGATCCCGGTCACCTCCGGCGAGGTCACCGTGGACGGCAGGCCGGTCACCGGACCGCGCCGGGACATCGCCATGCTGTTCCAGCGGCCGGCCCTGCTGCCCTGGCGCACCGTGCTGGACAACGTCCTGCTGCCGGTGGAGGTCTTCGGCTGGAAGCGGGCCGCGCACCGTGACCGGGCCCGTGCCCTGCTCGACGTGGCCGGGCTCTCCGGCTTCGAGAAGCGGCTGCCGCACGAACTGTCCGGTGGCATGCAGCAGCGGGTCTCGCTGTGCCGGTCTCTGATCGGCGACCCCCGGGTCATGCTGATGGACGAACCCTTCTCCGCGCTCGACGCGCTCACCCGCGAGGAACTCGCCGGCGAACTCCAGCGGGTGCACATGCGCAGCGGCGCGACGGTCGTCTTCGTCACCCACTCCATCGACGAGGCGGTGCTGCTCGCCGACCGGGTGGTGGTGCTCAGCCCGCGCCCCGGCCGCGTCCGCAAGGTCGTCGAGGTGACCATTCCCCGCCCTCGCACCCTGGGCCGCAACGCGCACCTGACCGAAGTCGCCCAGGTCAGTGCCGACCTGCACGAGCTGCTGATGGAACGCGACCAGCCGGCGGGAGCTGGCACGGAGACGATGAGCGAGCCCAGCGAGGTGACGCGATGAGCGAGCGAATCATTCGGCTCGGTGCGATGGTGCCTCATCGCGCCGCCGAGCGCAGCGAGGTGGCGGGATGAGCATGCGGGTGGCCGTCTTCACGGAGCCGCACCGGGGTGCCACCTACGACGACCAGCTCCGCTTCGCCCGGCTCGCCGAGCAGGGCGGCTTCGACGCCTTCCTCCGAGCCGACCACTACCAGGCCATGGGCGACGAACCGGCGCTACCCGGCCCGACCGACGCCTGGCTGACCCTGGCGGCGCTCGCTCGGGAAACCAGCCGGATCCGGCTGGGCACCCTGGTCACCTCCGCGACGTTCCGGCTACCCGGCCCGCTGGCCGTGATGGTGGCCCAGGTCGACCAGATGAGTGGCGGGCGGGTCGAGCTCGGCATCGGTGCCGGCTGGTACGCCCGGGAGCATGTCTCGTACGGCATCCCGTTCCCCAGCACCAGTGAACGCTTCGACCGCCTCGCCGAACAGCTCGAAGTGATCACCGGCCTCTGGCGCACCCCGTCCGGCGGGACCTTCAGCTACGTCGGCGACCACTACCGGCTCACCGAATCGCCGGCTCTGCCCAAACCGGTGCAGACCCCCGGCCCTCCGGTGATCGTCGGTGGGCGGGGCCCCAAGCGCACCCCGGAGCTTGCCGCCCGGTACGCCGACGAGTTCAACGTCCCCTTCACCAGCGTCGAACAGGCCCGTGAGGCGTACGAGCGGGTCCAGGAGGCGAGTCAACGGGTCGATCGCCCCGGCACCGGACGTCGGCCGTTGACGCTCTCCGCCGGCATCGTGGTGGCGATTGGGCGTACCGACAGCGAGGCCCGCCGGCGAGCGGCGCCGCTGCACGTCAAGAGCGCTCTACCACCCGAGGATCCGGTGGTCGGCTCACCGCAGCAACTCATCGACCGGATCGGCGAGTTCGCAGCGATCGGCACCACCCGGGTGCATCTACGCCTGATCGACCTCAGCGACCTGGACCACCTGGAACTGATCGCCGCCGAGGTGCTCCCCCGACTGGACGGAATCCGATGACCGAGACGCCACCCGAGGTTGCCACGTCCGGCTCCGAGCCTGTGCTCGGCCCGGTCGGACAGGAGATCGTCTTCGAGAACGACCGGGTCCGGGTCTGGCACATCCGGCTGGAGCCCGGTGAGCGCCAGCCGCTGCACCGGCACGACCACCCCTATCTCGTGGTGGCCGTCCAGGGCGCGAAGAACCTCGTGCAGACGGTCGACGGTGTGCGGATCGACGCCGACGAACCGACCGGCGGGGTGGTCTATCGCGATCCGGGAGCCGTGCACATGCTCACGAACGTCGGCGACACGACATACCTGGCCCGGCTGGTCGAGCTCAAGTAGACCCGCCGCGAGCAGGTCATACGTCCGTCCACGGCGTGCCGGTGGCGATTGGTGGAAACGGACCGTAACGTGCCGGTCATGGCCCATCGGACATCGAGCCGACTACTGTTCACCGCCTTCGGCCTCAGCCTGCTGGCCGGTGCCGGTCAGCTCGGTCTCGCCTTCGGCTTCGGCATCGTGCGGCTCACCGGAAGCTTCACCGGCGCGAGCATCAACCAGTGGCCGGCCCAACTCGTCTGGGCCGGCTGGTTCGCCACGAACGCCGCCGTGATCGGTGCCGTGCTCACCGAGCGGCTGGCCCGGCACGGCGGGCAACTCACCGGCACCCCGCGGCAACTGGCCGTGGCGGGCAGCGCCGCTCTCGGCGCCACGGTCGTGGCACCGCTGTGCATGCAGCCGGCCCGCAGCGCCGAACTCATCTCGGTCGATCCGGTCTGGGCCGTGGCGATCTGTGCCGGGCTCGGCGCGGTGGTCGGCGCCGGTGCCGCGCTGGCCGTGCTGGTCCGGCCGCCCTTCGCCTGGAACATGGCGGCGGTGGCCGCAGCGGTCTGGCTACTGGCGTTGCTGTCCGTGCTGCCGTCGCTGGGGGCGAGCGGCACGCTGACCCCGGTGCGCCTCGGCGTGCTGGAGCCGGCCTGGCTCGCCGCCGGCACCGCGCAGCAGTTGGCGCTGCTGATCCTGCCGATGGTGACCCTGCTGGCTGGCGCGGCGACCGCGGCGGCGGCCCGGTGGCGGGGGCATCCTCCACTTGTCAGTGGGCCCAGTGGGATCGCCGGCCCGGTACTGGTGGCCTTCGCCTACCTGGCCGCCGGCCCGGGTGACACGAGTGACCGGTACCAGTTGACCCCCTACTATGCGGCGCTGATCGCGGTGTTGGTCGGCGCGCTCGGTTCGGCAGCGGCAGCCCTGCTGCCCTGGCCGCTCACCGGCGGGCTCGCCCACCGGGCCGCGCCCACCAGCGGGACCGCCATCGAGCCGACCGCCATCCTCCAACCGTTGCCGGCGACCCCCGCGCTACCCGCGTCGGCCACGTCCTCGGCCGACGCGGCGGCCACCTCGGCGGGCCAGGTCGTCGTTATCGACGACGGCACCGAGACCGACCGGTCGACCGGCGGTACCCGCCCCGACGACGGTTCCCGCGCCGCTGCCGACGGCTCACCGCCGCACTGGCACTGGCCGATCGCGCACACCGACCCGCCCGCCGCCGCGGCCACGCCGACCGCCGGCGATGCGGTAACCCCCGAGCAGGCCGTCGCCGTCACCGCACCACCGGCGGCCGCGCCAGCAGCCGACTCGGAAGGCACCGACACCGAAGCGCCCCAGGACAGCGCTCCGGATGGCGACGATGCCGAGCACGCGGTCACCACCCCGGAGCCCGAGGCGGCGACCGATCCGGCGCCGGTGGGCGATGGCAGCGACCTGCCCCGGGCGGCACCGACCACCATGGAGACCGAGGCCCCAGCGGACGATGCCGGAGACCGCTCGGCGGCGGAGGCACCGCCCGAGGTGGCACCGCGGCCTCGGCAACGGCTCGCGCTGCCCGACCTCGGTCGCGCGCCGGCCGAGCCCGCCGCACCCGAATCATCCGGCCTCACCGCGGCTCTCCCGGAGACCCCGGAGGTCTCCATCGAGACGGCGGCCACCGCCCGTGACCTCACGGCCGCCTTCACGAAGCCGCCCGCCGTCCGGGCCGAGGACGTCCAGCCCGACGGCGAAGCGGAGAAGACCCGGCGTGGGCTGTTCCGACGCGGCCGGTCCCGGTCCGCGGAGAATGCCGCGACCGAGCAGGACGAACCGCTGCCGGCGCAGGATGAGGAGTACGTCGACTGGGTCGCCGGGCTCAGCCGGCCACATGACGACGACGAGTCCAACCCGCCGAAGGGACCACGCCGCTCCCTGCGGTCGACCGGGCGGCATCACCGACACTGAGCACCCGCCCGCACCCCAGCGGCCGTCGACCCCACCGCTCACCGCTCGTTCACCGTGGGTGCCTGCCGGGGCGGTAAGACTTCAGCGCCCCATGTCTGAGTGACATGATCACGTCACACCGACATGAGGCGCTGAAGTCTTACCCGCTCTCCGCCCCGACCGGTCAGGCCAGTGGCAGGTAGACCCGTCCGCCGGAGGCGACAAACTCGTCGGACTTGTCCTGCATGCCGCGGGCCGCGTACTCCTTGAGATCCTGGGTGATCTTCATGGAGCAGAACTTCGGCCCGCACATCGAGCAGAAGTGTGCGGTCTTCGCCGGCTCGGCGGGCAGCGTCGCGTCGTGGTAAGACCGCGCGGTCTCCGGGTCCAGCGAGAGGTTGAACTGGTCCTCCCAGCGGAACTCGAACCGCGCCTTCGACAACGCGTCGTCCCAGGCCTGCGCTCCCGGATGTCCCTTCGCCAGGTCGGCCGCGTGCGCCGCGATCTTGTACGCGATCACCCCGGCCTTCACGTCATCCCGGTCGGGCAGTCCGAGGTGTTCCTTCGGCGTGACGTAACAGAGCATCGCGGTGCCGAACATGCCGATCATCGCCGCCCCGATGGCCGAGGTGATGTGGTCGTACGCGGGCGCGATGTCGGTGGTCAGCGGACCGAGCGTGTAGAAGGGTGCCTCGTGGCACCACTCCTGCTGAAGATCGACGTTCTCCTTGATCTTGTGCATCGGCACATGCCCCGGACCCTCGATCATCACCTGCACGTCGTACTCCCAGGCGATCTTCGTCAGCTCGCCGAGGGTACGCAGCTCAGCGAACTGTGCCTCGTCGTTGGCGTCCGCGATCGACCCGGGCCGCAGGCCGTCACCGAGGGAGAACGTCACGTCGTAGCGGGCCAGGATCTCGCACAGCTCCCGGAAGTTGGTGTAGAGAAAGTTCTCCTCGTGGTGCGCCAGGCACCAGGCCGCCATGATCGAGCCACCGCGCGACACGATGCCGGTCACCCGGTCCACCGCCAGCGGGACGTACGGCAGCAGCACCCCGGCGTGCACCGTCATGTAGTCCACACCCTGCTCAGCCTGCTCGATCACGGTGTCCCGGAACACCTCCCAGCTCAGCTTCACCGGATCACCGCCGACCTTCTCCAGCGCCTGGTAGATGGGCACCGTGCCGATCGGCACCGGCGAGTTACGCACGATGGCCTCGCGCGTCTCGTGGATCCGCTTGCCGGTGGACAGGTCCATCACCGTGTCCGCACCCCACCGGGTGGCCCAGGTCAGCTTCTCCACCTCCTCGGCCACCGACGAGGACACCGCCGAGGTGCCGATGTTCGCGTTGACCTTGACCAGGAACGCCTTGCCGATGATCGCCGGCTCACACTCCGGGTGGTTGACGTTGAGCGGCAGCACGGCCCGCCCGGCCGCGATCTCGTCCCGGACGAATTCCGGCGCCAGCCCCTCGCGGATCGCCACGAACTCCATTTCCGGCGTGACGACACCGGCACGGGCATATGCGAGCTGCGTCGGCCGCTTGCCGTCCGAGCCGGCCAGTGGGGTTCCGGCACCGCGTACCGGTGCCACGTCGGCCCGCTCGGCGATCCATGGTCCCCGCAACGGCGACAGCCCGACCTCTGGATCCGAGCCCGGTCCGGAGGTGTCGTAGAGCCGTACCGGCGGGTTGTCCCCGGTCAGCTCCACCTCCGCGAACGGCACCCGGACGTCCGGCCGTGATCCCTCGACGTACACCTTGCGACGTGCCTGCATGACAGCCTCCCTGATCAGGCGGACCAGCCGAAGTGGTCCATCGGTCCACGGCCCGCGCCCAGCTCCCAGTCCCGCGCGCCGGTCAGCGCCCGGGTCACGTACTCCTTGGCCGCCCGGACCGCCACCGGCACCGGATCGCCCAGCGCCAGCCGCACCGTCACGGCCGCCGAGAACGAGCAACCGGTGCCGTGGGTGTGCCGGGTCGGCACCCGCGGGGCACGCAGCACCGTCGTCCCATCCGGGCCGTGCAGCACGTCCACCGCCTCCGCACCGGCGTCCACGTCGCCGCCGGTCACGATCACCCACTCCGGTCCGCCGGCCGCCAGGGCCCGCGCCGCCGTGGTCATCTCCGCCACGTCGGTCACGGCCGCCCCGGTGAGGGCGGCGGCCTCCGCGCTGTTCGGTGTGGCCACCCGGGCGTACGGCAGCAACCGCTCCACCGCCTCCACCACGCCGAGCTGGTGTCCGCTGGTGGCCACCAGCACCGGGTCGACGACCAGTTGCGGTAGCCGGTCGGCCGCCGCCGCGTCGGCGATCGCGGCCGCCACGGCCGGGGTGCCCAGCATCCCGGTCTTGACCGCCCGTACCGCGAAGTCCGACAGCACGCTGTCCAGCTGATCGGTGACCAGTCGCGGGGGCAGCGGCAGCACCGCGTCCACGCCCCGGGTGTTCTGCGCGGTGACCGCCGTCAGCACGCTCGTGCCGTACGCGCCGAGCGCGGCGAAGACCTTCAGGTCGGCCTGGATGCCGGCGCCGCCACCGGAGTCGGAACCGGCGACGGTCAGCACGGTGGTGGGGGTCACGGCATGTCCTCATGTTTGGTCTGGGGTTCGGTGGTTGCTGTTGGGGGCTGCGGCCGACCGTGCCCACTCCGGGCGGTCAGGCTGCTTGCCGTCTGCTGTGGGTCGTGGGCACGCATGATGGCGCCGAGGACTGCCACTCCGGTGGCTCCGGCCTGGACGCAGGCGTGTACCTGGTCGGGGGTTTCGATGCCGCCGAGGGCCAGCGCGGGCACCGGGCTCAGCCGGATCAGCTCGGCCAGCCCTGCGGCGAGCAGGGGTGGGCCGTAGCCGGGCTTGGTGCGGGTGGGGAAGACCGGCGAGAGGGTCACGTAGTCCTCGGTGGTGAGCCGGCGCAGTTCCGCCGGGTCATGGCAGGAGCGGCCGACCAGGTCGGCGGGGGGCGGTGGATACGGCCCGGCCGCCGACAGATGCAGCGCGGTCAGGGAGCTGCCGGTGCCGGTGGCGCCGGCCCAGGTGCGGGAGCCGGCTTTCTCGGCGCTGGCCGGGCGGCCTGGCTTGTCGCCCAGCAGCGGGTCGGGGCCGGCGACGAGGAGAGTTCCGCCGACCTCGGTCAGGATCGACCGCAGCTCGACGGCGAGGGCGAGGCGTTCGACGCGCGGCAGATCCCTCTCCCGCAGCACCACCCAGCGCACTCCCCCGGCCACGGCCGCCGCCACCACCCGAACCAGCCCACCCCGCGCCACCCGCCGATCCGTCAGCAGCACGACCCCCGAGGGCACTTGGATCTTGGTACGAACCGGCCCCTGGAGGGGCGCTCCCAGGCCAAGATTCACGAGATCAGCTTGTGCGGTCACAGGTGGGGGCGGCCTTCGTCTTGGGTGGAGGGCAGGGCGTGGAAGCGGCGGGGGATGCGACCGGCGGCGTGGGCGAGGCGGCCGGCGGCGATCGCGTACCGCATCGCGGTGGCCATCGCCACCGGGTCGGCGGCCCGGGTCACCGCGCTGGCCAGCAGCACCGCGTCACAGCCCAGCTCCATGGCGAGCGCCGCGTCGGAGGCGGTGCCGATCCCCGCGTCCAGGATCACCGGCACGCTCACGTCCTGCCGGATGAGCCGGATGTGATGCGGATTGTTGATCCCCAGGCCGGAGCCGATCGGCGCGCCGGCCGGCATCACCGCCGCGCAACCGACGTCGGCCAGCCGCCGTGCCAGCACCGGGTCGTCGGAGGTGTACGGCAGCACGGTGAACCCGTCGTCGACCAGTTCCTCGGCGGCGCGCAGCAGTTCCACCCCGTCGGGCAGCAGCGTCCGCTCGTCGCCGATCACCTCCAGCTTGACCCAGTCGGTCTCGAACGCGTCCCGGGCCAGCCGGGCCACCTTCACCGCCTCGCCCGCCGTGTAGCAGCCGGCGGTGTTGGGCAACAGCCGCACCCCACACCGGTCGAGCAGGTCCAGCAGACCGCCCGAGCCGCCGGGCACCGTTTCGACCCGGCGCAGCGCCAGGGTGACCAGCTCGGTGCCGGACGCCCGGATCGCCTGCTCAAGCACGTGCAGGTTGGCCGCGCCGCCGGTACCGAGGATCAGCCGGGAGTTGAACCGGACACCGCCCAGCTCGAAGGCGCTCGATTCGCTGTCCATCCGACTCACCCGCCCTGGGCGGCGCTGAGCACCTCGACCCGGTCGCCGCCGCGCAGCACCGTCGCCGGCCAACCGGTACGCGGCACCACCTCACCGTTGACCGCCACCGCGACACCGCGCTGTTGGCCGGTGATGTCGCGGACCAGGTCGGCCACGGTCAGTCCGTCCGGCAGGCTGCGCCCGGCACCGTTCACCGTCAGTTCCACGAGTTCTCCTCCGTCGAGTGCGGAAAAGTGCCAGCGACCGGTGCGCCCAGGCCGCCGGGCGGGTCGGCGAACCGGTCCGGCCGGAAGGGCGCCAGCAGTGTGTCGGAGTTGCCCTCCCCGGTGACCAGATCGGTGATCAGGTCGGCGGTGACCGGGGTCAGCACAATCCCGTGCCGGTGGTGGCCGGTGGCGACCAGGACGTCCGGGTGCCCCGGCAACGGGCCCAGGATCGGCGCATTGTCCGGTGTGCCGGGGCGCAGCCCCGCCAGCGTCTCCACCAGGTCGTACTCGGCGATCTCGGGCAGCAGATCGACGGCGGCCCGCAGCAGCCGCAGCACCGCTCCGGCGGAGACGTCCAGGTCGGAGCGCTCCTCGACGGTCGCGCCGACGACCACCTCACCGCTGTCGCGCGGCACCAGGTAGACGTGCTCGCCATCGACGTACCCCCGGATCACGTGCCGAAAGCCTGGCGGCCCGCCATCCGGCGCCCGCAGCCGCAGCACCTGTCCCTTGACCGGACGGACCGGCAGGCCGGTCAGGGCCGCGCTGCCGCAGCCGGCGGCGACCACCGTCGCGCCGGCCGTGACGTCGGACAGCCGGCGCACCGGCTCGGCGACCAGCACCGCTCCCGCCCGCTCCGCCGCCAGCCGCAGCGCCGGTACCAGCCGGCGCGGGTCGACCTGATGGTCGGTGGCGGCGAGCGCGCCGCCGCGCACCCGGGGCGCCAGCGCCGGCTCGCGATCGCGCAGCGGCGACGGGCGCAGCGGCGTCACCGGCAACCCCAGCTCCTGCTGGTACGCCCAGAGCCGACGTGCCTCGGCGAGGTCGTCGACGGTCAGCCCGACCATCAGGGTGCCCTCGGTCCGGTAGCCGATGTCGGCGCCGGTCACCTCGGTCAGTTCGGCGGCGAACCCGGGCCAGCGGCCGGCCGACTCGGTAAGCAGGGCGGTCAGCTCCCGCTCGCCGAAGTACGCCTCGGCGACCGGTGCCAGCATGCCGGCAGCCACGTGCGAGGCGCCCGACCCGGGTGCCGGATCGTGCACGACCACGCGCAACCCGCGCGCCGCGCACCGCCAGGCGACCGCCCACCCGATCGGCCCGCCCCCCACGACGGCCACATCGGGCCGGCGCTGCGACACCACGTTGGTGGTGGCGGGGCGGCCGGTCATGTCAGCGCCCGAACCAGCTCGGCGGCGGCGCGGGCGGGATCGGCGGCTCCGGAGAGCGCACCGACCACCGCCACCCCGTACGCGCCGGCGGCCCGCAACTCGGGCACGTCCGCCGCCGTCACCCCACCGATGGCGATCACCGGCACCTCGACCGCCTCGACCACCGCCCGGAGACCTGCCACACCGATCGGCGGTGGCAGCCCGTCCTTGGTGGCGGTGGCGCGGCACGGCCCCACCCCCAGGTAGCTCGCCCCGGCGGTTACCGCCGCGAGCGCGGTTGCCGGTTCCCGCGCGGTGGCGCCCAGCACCGCCGCCGGTCCGAGCACCTCCCGGGCCGCCGCCACGGGCAGGTCGTCGGCACCGACGTGGCCGCCGGCGGCGCCGGTGGCCAGTGCCACGTGCAGTCGGTCGTTGACCAGGCAGGGCACTCCGTACGGCGCACCGAGGGCCAACACCTGCCGGGTCAGCTCGTACGCCTGCCGGTCGGTCGCGCTGTCCTCCACGCGGACCTGCACCACCAGCTGGGTGTGGGCCACCGGAAGCACGGCACGGAGCACGGCGAGCGGATCCCGCCCGGCTCGGGTGTCGGTGATCAGATGCAGTCGTCCCAGGGACGGCACGGCAACACTCCTCCCTGCGCCGGCATTACCCGGATCAGGTTCGACGGTCGGGGGCTCACAGCCCCCCTCTCAGCCCGGTACACCGGGCTCCCGTGGGTTCGTTGGGTGTCACCGTACGTCGTTTCGCCGGCTCCGCCAAGCCCGTCCCGCGCCGCCGGTGGCGGCGCGGGCCACCCGGTCATGCCGACTCCGCCACGGCCTGCTGAACGGACTCGCGGCAGCACGGCGGCCGGAAAAAGGCCGGATATGCAGTGACTCACACCAATAGGAATGGCCCCGTTACCAAAACGTTACAAGGCTCCACCTTGCTCGAAACTAGATTCACTAACGCAAATTGAGTGATCGGATCGGCTGAGTCGGCACCCAGACCTCGCTCGTCAGGTATGGGCGGTCGGACCGACGGGAGTGACCACCGCCGTCCACTCCGAACCGTCCCACGGACAGAGGAGATCTTCGTGCCCCGACTCAGTCGGCGCCGAGCCCCGCTCGCCGCAGTCACCATGGCGTTACTCGCCCTTGCACTCATCCTGGCCGCCGCACCGGCCCCGATCACCGGCCCCGCCGCCGCTCAGGCCGCCCGCCCCACCGTTCCGGTCGCCGCGGCGGCGGTGGAGCCGTTCTCCGTCCTGGTCTTCTCCAAGACCGCCGGATTCCGACACGACTCGATCCCGGCCGGCATCAGCGCGATCCAGCAACTCGGCACGGCGAACGGGTTCACCGTCACCACCACCGAGGACAGCGCCGCCTTCACCGACACCAACCTCGCCAGGTTCCAGGCGGTCATCTGGTTGTCGACAACCGGTGACGTGCTCAACGCCAGCCAGCAGGCGGCCTTCGAGCGCTACATCCGCGCCGGTGGCGGATACGTCGGCGTGCACGCCGCGTCGGACACCGAGTACGACTGGGCCTGGTACGGCCAACTGGTCGGTGCCTACTTCAACAACCACCCGGCCAACCAGACGGCGACGGTGAAGGTCGAGGACACCACCCACGAGTCGACCCGGCACCTGCCGGAGCGGTGGTCCCGTTACGACGAGTGGTACAACTTCCGCACCAACCCCCGCGCCCGTCAGGTGCAGGTGCTGGCCTCGCTCGACGAGCGCAGCTACAGCCCGGGCAGCGGAGCGATGGGGCACGACCACCCGATCGCCTGGTGCCAGAACTTCGACGGTGGCCGGTCCTGGTACACAGGTGGCGGGCACACCCAGGATTCCTTCGCCAACGCCGAGTTCCGGCAACACCTGCTCGGTGGTATCCAGACCGCTGCCGGGGTGGTGCACGCCGACTGCGGTGCCGGCCGGGCCGCCAGCTTCGAGAAGGTGACCCTGGACAGCAACACCAGCAACCCGATGGAGCTGGACATCGCCCCCGACGGGCGGGTCTTCTACATCGAGCGCGACGGCCGGGTGCAGATCATCAAGCCGGACACCGGCCAGACGGTCACCGCGCTGCGGCTGAGCGTCTTCGCCGGCAACGAGGACGGCCTGCTGGGCATCCGGCTCGACCCCAACTTCGCCAGCAACGGGTGGGTCTGGCTCTACTACGCCCCGAGCGCGGGTGGCTCCCGCAACCACCTGTCCCGGTTCACAGTCACCGGAGACACGATCAACCCGTCGAGCGAGCGGGTCGTCCTGGAGGTGCCCACGCAGCGCAACACCTGCTGCCACATGGGCGGGACGATGACCTTCGACTCGGCCGGCAACCTGTACCTGGCCACCGGGGACAACACCAACCCCTTCGAGTCCGGTGGCTACAGCCCGTTGGACGAGCGCTCCGGCCGGTCTGACTACGACTCGCAGCGCACCGCCGGAAACACAAACGACCTGCGCGGAAAGGTGCTCCGGATCCGGCCGCAGGCCGACGGGACGTACACCATTCCGGCCGGCAACCTGTTCGCCCCGGGCACCGCGCGGACCCGGCCGGAGATCTACGCGATGGGTCTGCGCAACCCGTTCCGGATCGGCATCGACCCGGTCACCGACGTGCTCTACGTCGCCGACTACGGCCCGGACGCCACCACCAGCAACCCGAACCGGGGCCCGGCGGGACTGGTGGAGTGGAACATCGTCGACCGGCCCGGCAACTTCGGCTGGCCGTACTGCCACGGGTCGAATCAGGCGTACAACGACTACCAGTTCCCGTCCGGCCCGAGCGGATCGAAGTTCAACTGCGCCGCGCCGGTGAACAACTCCCCGAACAACACCGGCCTGACCAACCTGCCGGCGGCCATCCCGGCCACCGTCGACTACGGCTACGGCGGTGACTCCCGGTACCCGGAGATCGGCGGCGGTGGAGCGCCCATGGCCGGACCGGTCTACCGGTACGACCCGAACATCTCGTCCCGCCGCCAGTGGCCGGCGTACTTCGACGGCAAGGCCATGTTCGGCGAGTGGAACCAGTCGCGGATGTACACCATGCAGGTCAGCCGGGACGGCAAGTCCCTTGTCGACATCAACCGGATCCTCGACCAGATGACCTTCGTCCGGCCGATGGACTTCGAGTTCGGCCCCGACGGCGCGCTGTACCTGATCGAGTGGGGCAGCGGCTTCGGCGGCAACAACGACAACTCCGGCGTCTACCGGATCGACTACACGGCCGGTGCCCGCGCCCCGATCGCGGTCGCCTCGGCGAACCCCACCTCCGGAGCGCCACCGCTCGCCGTCACCTTCTCCAGCGCCGGCTCGCGCGACCCCGACGGCGGAGCGCTCACCTACGCCTGGACGTTCGGCGACGGCGGCACCTCCACCCAGGCCAACCCGACCCACACGTACGCCCAGTCCGGGAGTTACACGGCGCAGCTGCGGGTGACCAACCCGGCGGGACGGAGCGCGGTGGCGAACGTGCCGATCACCGTCGGCAACACGGCACCGACCGTGACCATCGAGTTCCCGCCGGACGGTGGTTTCTTCGCCTGGGGTGACCAGGTCGCCTACACCGTCAAGGTCACCGACCCGGAGGACGGGACGATCGACTGCGACGAGGTCGAACTCCAGGTCCTGCTCGGCCACGACGAGCACGCCCACCCGCTGGAGCGGCACACCGGCTGCACCGGCACGGTGCAGACACAGCTCGCCGACGGCCACGGGGCGGAGGCGAACGTCTTCACCGTGCTGGAGGCGACCTACACCGACCAGGGCGGGTCCGACGGGGCCGAGCCGCAGACCGGCCGGGCGCTCGTGGTCCTTCAGCCGAAACGCAAGGAGGCCGAGTACTACTCCGCCACCGGGCGGGTGACGGGTGCCACCGGGGGCGGCACCGCCGGGGTGGAGCGGGAGACCACAGGTGACACCGCCGGCGGTGGGCAGAACATCGGATTCATCGAGGACGGCGACTGGTGGTCGGTGAGTCCGGCCAGCCTGACCGGCGTCACCTCGATCCAGTTCCGGGTCGCCTCGGCCACCTCCGGCGGCCGGATCGAGGTACGCGCCGGAGCCGCGGACGGACCACTGATCACCACCGCCAACGTGACCGGTACCGGAGCATGGCAGACGTACACCGACATCACCGCGCAGATACCCAACGGCGCCGCCGCGGAGGGCGCGTTGTACTTCGTCGCCCGGGACCCGAACGGCGGCTCCGGCACCCTGTTCAACGTCAACTGGATGGACTTCGTGGGCCCCGGGGTGAGCGGCAACGCCCCACCGACGGTCACCGCCTCGGCCACCCCGACCAGCGGGACCGGGCCACTGGCCGTGGCCTTCACCGGTACGGCGACCGATCCGGACGGGGACACCCCCCTGACGTACGCCTGGGACTTCGGCGACGGTGAGAGCGCGGACACGCTCAGCGCCACCCACACGTACACCACGCCGGGCAGCTACACCGCCACCCTGACGGTCACCGACAGCCGGGGCGCGCGGGGGCAGGCCAGCGTGCCGATCCGGGTCGACGGGGCGGGCAACCCCTGCCAGGCCGAGCCGGGGCAACTGCGGTCCGACGAGTTCACCGGCACCTCCCTTGATCGTCAGCGGTGGACCGGCGTGGTGCGCGGAACCGAGTCGTACTCCCTCGCCGACGGTTCGCTGCGGCTGCCCACCGCGGCGGGTGACCTCTACGGCACCCGCAACGACGCCACGAACCTGGTGCTCCAGCCCGCGCCCAGCGGGGCCTGGCAGGCGACCACCCGGGTCACCGTGGCGGCCCGGGCCGACTACCAGCAGGCCGGTCTGCTGATCTACGGCGACGACGACAACTACGCCAAGCTGGACCTGGTCTACGGTGGAAACCGGAAGGTCGAGTTCCTCCGGGAGACCGCCGGCACCCCGCGCAACGAGAGCGCGGACTCCACCGCGGCGCCCACCGGTGACACCATCCATCTGCGACTGACAAGTGACGGGACGAACCTGACCGCCGCCTACTCGACGGACGGGCAGACCTTCACCGCGGTCGGCCGGTCCGCCGCGCTGGCCGGGATCAGCAACCCCCGGATCGGTCTCTTCGCCCTCAACGGCGGCACCACCGCGCCGGTGGTGAACGCCCAGTTCGACTGGTTCCGGATCACCCCGGACGCCACCACGGGCGTCGTCGCACCGTCGGACGAGTTCACCGGCACCAGCCTGGAGAAGTGCCGGTGGAACGCCGTGGTGCGGGAGGACTCGACCCGGTACCGGGTGACCGACGGCTCGTTGCGCATCGACGTGCCGAACGGTGACATCTACGGCACCGGCAACACCGGGCCGACGAACTTCATCCTCCAGAACAGCCCGGCCGGGAACTGGACCATGCAGACCCGGGTCGACGGCAGTCTGCTCAACGAGCAGTACCAGCAGGCTGGTCTGCTGGTCTACGCCGACGACGACAACTACCTCAAGTTCGACTACGTGACGGACAACGCGGCCGGTCAGGCGGTCTCGCGGCGGATCGAGTTCCGCAGCGAGGTCGGCGGGGCGGTGCAGAGTACGCAGCCGCAGGCGACCGGCCTGACCCAGGGAATCTGGCACCTGCGGCTGGCGCGTAGCGGAAACACCTTCACCGCCGCGTACTCGGCCGACGGCACGAGTTGGACGACCGTGGGGACGTTGACGAGCACCGCGGTCGGGACGACCCCGAGGGTGGGCCTGTTCACTCTCGGCGCCAACCAGACCGCCTCGAAGACGGCCGCGTTCGACTACTTCCGGCTCACGCCTGGGTAGTCGGCCGATCTGACCGAACCACCACCGCCGGCCCGTACCTCTGCCCGAGGTGCGGGCCGGCGGCCGTGGTGGTTTGGCCGGGCTGTGCGGGAATGTCGCTTGCGTTTACCGAACTGTTATCAATTGAAGCCTTGCCATTAATCGTTCTAACGGAACTAATTTGTTCAGCGACTCGACAAAAATGCTGGCACGGCACCCTTCGGCAAGGTGTCCGGACCAGCTCCATCTGGGAAGGTCTTCGGCGGGCCGACCCCGTGACCCCTGTCCAGCAAGGACAAAGGAGACCGGAGTGCCCCGAACACCTCGTGCCCGCGCACCCCTGACCGCCGCCTTTCTCTCCCTCGGCCTCGCCGCGACCATGCTCCTGGCGGCCCCGGCCGCCCAGGCCGCACCGGCTCCCGTCGCCCAGGCCGCTCCGGAGGCCGCCGCCGAGACATTCTCGGTGCTGGTCTTCTCCAAGACCGCCGGCTTCCGCCACGCCTCCATCCCCACCGGCATCGCCGCCATCCAGGAACTCGGCGTCGAGCACGGTTTCACCGTCGACACCACTGAGGACGGTGGTGCGTTCACCGACGCCAACCTCGCGCAGTACCGGGCGGTCATCTGGCTCTCCACCACCGGAGACGTGCTGACCGCCGACCAGCAGGCGGCGTTCGAGCGCTACATCCAGGCCGGTGGCGGCTACGCCGGCATCCACGCCGCCGCCGACACCGAGTACAGCTGGTCCTGGTACGGCGAGCTGGTGGGGGCGTACTTCAACAGCCACCCGGCCAACCAGACGGCCACCGTCAAGGTCGAGGATCCGGCGCACCCCTCCACCGCGCACCTGCCGGAGCGCTGGTCCCGGTACGACGAGTGGTACAACTACCGCACCAACCCGCGCGGTTCGGTGCACGTGCTGGCCACCCTCGACGAGACCAGCTACAACGCCGGTTCCGGCGCGATGGGGCATGACCACCCGATCGCCTGGTGCCAGGACTACGACGGCGGCCGGGCCTGGTACACCGGCGGCGGCCACACCGACGAGTCGTACGCCGAACCGGAGTTCCGCACCCACCTGCTCGGCGGCATCCGCACCGCCGCCGGCATCCAGGGTGCCGACTGCGGGGCGTCGCTGACCGCCAGCTTCGAGAAGGTGACGCTGGACAGCAACACCAGCAACCCGATGGAGCTGGACATCGCCCCCGACGGCCGGGTGTTCTACATCGAGCGCGACGGCCGGGTGCAGATCGTCAAGCCGGACACCGGCAACACGGTCACCGCCATCGACCTCGACGTCTTCACCGGCAACGAGGACGGTCTGATCGGCATCCGGCTCGACCCGGACTTCGCCACCAACAACTGGGTCTACCTCTACTACGCGCCGAACGACGGGGTGGCGCGCAACGTGCTCTCCCGGTTCACGGTGAGCGGTGACTCGATCGACGCGGCCACCGAGGAGGTCGTGCTCCAGGTCGACACCCAACGCAACACCTGCTGCCACGCCGGCGGCACCATGACGTTCGACTCCGACGGCAACCTCTACCTGGCCACCGGGGACAACACCAACCCGTTCTCGTCCGACGCGTACACGCCGATCGACGAGCGGCCCGGACGCGCCGACTACGACGCGCAGCGCACCTCCGGCAACACCAACGACCTGCGCGGCAAGGTGATCCGGATCCACCCGGAGGACGACGGGACGTACACCATCCCGGAGGGCAACCTCTTCCCGCCGGGTACGGAGCAGACCCGGCCCGAGATCTTCGCGATGGGTTTCCGTAACCCGTTCCGGATCGGCATCGACCCGGCCACCGACACCCTCTACGTCGCCGACTACGGCCCGGACGCCTCGTCGGACAACCCCGACCGTGGTCCCGAGGGCCTGGTGGAGTGGAACATCGTCGCCGAACCGGGCAACTACGGCTGGCCGTACTGCACGGGCACCAACGAGGCGTACAACGACTACCAGTTCCCCTCCGGCCCGAGTGGACCGAAGTTCGACTGCGCCGCCGTGGTGAACAACTCACCCAACAACACCGGCCTGACCAACCTCCCGCCGGCCATCCCGGCCACCGTCGACTACGGCTACGGCGGTGACCCGCGCTACCCCGAGATCGGGGGCGGCGGCGCGCCGATGGGCGGCCCGGTCTACCGGTACGACGCCGACCTCGACTCGAACCGCAAGTGGCCGGCGTACTACGACGGCAAGGCGCTGCTCGGCGAGTGGAACCAGTCGAAGATGTACACGATGCAGGTCTCCGCGGACGGCACCGAGCTGGTCGACATCAACCAGCTGCTCACCGGGATGTCCTTCATCCGCCCGATGGACTTCGAGTTCGGTCCCGACGGTGCGATGTACCTGATCGAGTGGGGCAGCGGCTTCGGCGGCAACAACGACAACTCCGGCGTCTACCGGATCGACTACATCGCCGGTGACCGGGCGCCGATCGCGGTGGCCAACGCCGAGCCCACCTCCGGGCAGGCCCCGCTGGAGGTGACCTTCTCCAGCGCCGGCTCGCGTGACCCCGACGGGGGCACGCTCACCTACGCCTGGACGTTCGGCGACGGTGGCACCTCCATCGAGGCCAACCCCACCCACACGTACGCCGAGGCGGGCAACTACACCGCCCAGCTCACCGTCACCAACCCCAAGGGCCGTACGGCGGTGGCGAACGTGCCGATCACGGTGGGCAACACCGCGCCGACCGTGACGATCGAGTTCCCGCCGGACGGTGGCTTCTTCGACTGGGGCGACCAGGTCAAGTACACGATCACGGTGACCGACCCGGAGGACGGGGAGATCGACTGCGCCGACGTCCAGCTCCAGGTGCTGCTCGGTCACGACGAGCACGCCCACCCGCTGGAGCAGCACACCGGCTGCACCGGCACGGTGCAGACCCAGCTCGCCGCCGGCCACGGCGCCGAGGCGAACGTCTTCACCGTCTTCGAGGCGACCTACACCGACCAGGGCGGTTCCGGCGGAGCCGACCCGCTCACCGGCCGGGCGATCGAGATTCTCCAGCCCAAGCGCAAGCAGGCCGAGTACTTCACCGCGACCGGCCGGACCGAGGACGGCACCGGCGGCGGCGACGCCGGGGTGATGCGCGAGACCACCGGCGACACCGCCGGCGGCGGCCAGAACATCGGCGCCATCGAGGACGGCGACTGGTGGTCGGTCGTACCGGCCGACCTGACCGAGATCGACGAGATTCGCTTCCGGGTCGCCTCGGCGACCAGCGGCGGCGTGATCGAGGTCCGGGCTGGCGCGGTCGACGGCCCGGTGGTCGCCTCGGCGACCGTGCCGGGTACCGGCGACTGGCAGACCTACACCGATGTCACCGCACCGGTGACCGGTGCGGCGAGCGGTTCGCTGTACTTCGTGGCCCAGGACCCGGCGGGCGGCGAGGGATCGCTGTTCAACGTCAACTGGGCGGACTTCGTCGGCAAGGGCGTCACCGACAACGCACCGCCGGCGGTCACCGCCACCGCCACGCCGGCCACCGGCACCGCGCCGCTCACCATCGCGTTCGGCGGCACCGCCACCGACCCGGAGGGCGACACCCCGCTCACGTACGAGTGGGACTTCGGTGACGGCGGCACGGCGGACACGCTCCAGGCCGAGCACACGTACGCCGCACCCGGCAACTTCACCGCCACCCTGACGGTGACCGACAGCCGTGGTGCCCGGTCGTACGCGACCGTGCCGGTCCGGGTCGACTCGCCGAACACGTCGTGCCTCGGGGCACGTTCGGACAACTTCGACGGCGACACGCTCGACCGCGACCGGTGGACCAGCGTGGTGCGGGAGAACCAGCTCCTGTCCGTCTCCGACGGCGCGCTGCGGCTACCCACCGGGGCCGGTGACCTGTACGGCAGCCGTAACGACGCCACCAACCTGGTGCTCCAGCCCGCACCGTCGGGTGCCTGGCAGGCGACCACAAAGGTCACCCTGCCGGTGACGGCCAACTACCAGCAGGCCGGCCTGCTGGTCTACGGCGACGACGAGAACTACGCCAAGCTGGACCTGCTCTACAACGGCAGCCGGCGGGTGGAGTTCATCCGGGAGACCGCCGGCACCCCACGGAACGAGGGTGACGACAGCACCGACGCACCGACGGGTGACACCGTCTACCTGCGGGTGAGCAGCGACGGCACCAGCCTGACCGCCGCGCTCTCGGCCGACGGCCAGACCTTCACCCCGGTCGGTCGCTCGGCCGCGTTGGAGGGCATCGAGAACCCGCGGATCGGCCTGTTCGCGCTCAACGGGGGCACCGACGCACCCGTGGTGGAGGCCGAGTTCGACTGGTTCCAGGTGATACCGGACGAGCCGGCCGGCCCGGTCGACCCGTCCGACGAGTTCACCGGCATCTCGCTGGACAAGTGCCGGTGGAACGCGATCCTCCGGGAGGACCTGAGCGCTTACCGGGTCAGCGATGGCGCGTTGCACATCGACGTGCCCAACGGTGACATCTACGGCACCAACAACACCGGGCCGACGAACTTCATCCTCCAGAACACGCCGAGCGGCGACTGGACGATGGAGACCAAGATCGACGGCAGTCTGCTGGACGAGCAGTACCAGCAGGCCGGTCTGATCGTGTACGGCGACGACGACAACTACCTGAAGTTCGACTTCGTGGTGGACAACCAGGCCGGCCAGCCGGTGTCCCGGCGGATCGAGTTCCGCAGCGAGATCGACGGGACGATCCAGGATCCACAGCCGGGTGCGGAGAACCTGACCTCGGCCGAGTGGTATCTGCGGGTGGTCCGCAGCGGTGACACCTACACCGCGTCGTACTCTGCCGACGGCACCACCTGGACGGCCCTGACCGAACTCACCAACGCGGCCGTCGGGGCTACCCCGAAGGTGGGCGTGTTCACCCTCAGTGGCAACCAGACCGCCTCGAAGTCGGCGTCGTTCGACTACTTCCGGTTCTCCACCGAGGCCGGACCGGACGACGACACCGCCCCTGTCACCACGGCCGAGGTGTCCGGCACCCCGGTCGAGAGTTGGCTCACCGGCCCGGCGACGGTCACCCTGACCGCCGCCGACGAGGACGGCGGCAGCGGGGTGGCGCGCACCGAGTACCAGCTCGATGACGCCACCGAGTGGACCGCCTACACCGAGCCGGTGCCGGTGACCGGAGACGGCGAGCACGAGCTGCGTTTCCGCTCCGTCGACGAGGCCGGCAACGTGGAGGAGACGAAGGCGGTCACCGTCCGCATCGACGCCACCGCGCCGGTCAGCACCGCGACGTTCGCCCCGGCGAACGACGAGGGCTGGCACGACGGCACCGTCCCGGTGGTGCTCACCTCGACCGACGCCGGTTCCGGGGTGGCGCTGCTGGAGTGGTCGCTGGACGGCGGCGACTGGACGCCGTACACCGAGCCGGTCGAGATCAGTGGCGACGGGGACCACGAGCTGCTCTACCGGGCCACCGACACCGCCGGCAACGCCGAGACGTTGAAGGCGGCGGTGGTACGCATCGACGGCACCAAGCCGACCCTGTTGGTCTCCGGCATCGCCGACGGCCAGCTCTACGGTGACAGCCAGGACGTCCGGGTGTCCTGGCAGGCGGTCGACCCGACCTCGGGCATCGCGACAGTGGTCGGCCGGCTCAACGACCGGCCCTACGTCAGCGGCACGCTCCAGGCGATGTACGAGCTGCCGCTGGGCCTGCACGAGCTGACCGTCACCGCGACGGACAAGGCGGGCAACGACACCACCACCACGGTCCGCTTCTTCGTCACCACCTCGTTCCGGGACATGCAGAACCTGCTGGACCGGTTCAAGGCGACGGGCCGACTCAGCAACAAGGCGTACAACCAGTTGTCGAAGCGGCTCTCCAACGCCCGTACGGCGGAGGCGAGCGGCAACGACAAGCGGGCGATCAACCAGCTCACCGCGTTCCGGACGTTGGCCGGTGACGCCGAGTTGGTCGGCGAGGCGGAGATCCGGGACGTGCTGATCCGGGACGCCGATGCCATGATCGTCCGGCTCGGCGGCTCGGCCAGCAAGATGGGCGTACGCGCCAACGACGGCGAGTCCGTCAAGGGTGCCGGCCGCCTTGGTGGCGACCCCACCCGCCTGGCCCCCAACCGCAAGCTGTAAGCCCACGGCCCCGCCCGGCACCGTCCGGGCGGGGCCCCTTCACACAGCCCAGTTGATCATGAGGTTGGCGGCAACTCTGGAGCAACTTCGCCGCCAACCTCATGATCAACGCACGAGGGTATGGCGCGGATCAGCGGTCAAGGACCGTGCGGAGGGCCTTCAGGTCGTCCTCGGTGGGGTGCCAGGCGCCGGCCTCCGCGTTGGCGCGTACCTGCTCCGGTGTGGTGGCTCCGGCGATGACGGAGGTGACCGCCGGTTGGGCGGCCAGCCCGCCGATCGCCACGTGCAGCATCGGCACACCCCGTTCCGTGGCGTACGCCTCGATGCCCTCGATGGTGTCCCAGTCGGCGGCGGCGAGCCGCTGGGCGTACCGGCCACCGCCGGCCAGGCGGCTGCCGGCGGGTGGCGCCTCACCCCGCTTGTACTTGCCGGTGAGCAGCCCGTTGGCCAGCGGGAAGAACGGCAGCATGCCCAAGCCGAAGCGGTCGCAGGCCGGCAGTACCTCGATCTCGACGTCCCGGTTGAGCAGGCTGTAGTGGTTCTGCGCGCTGACGAACCGGGTGAGCCCCCGGGTCTTCGCCGTCCAGTCGGCGTCGGCGATCTGCCAGCCGGCGAAGTTGGAGTTGCCGACGTACCGCACCTTGCCGGCGCGGACCAGGTCATCCAGGGCGGACAGCGTCTCGTCGATCGGGGTACCCGGGTCCGGCTCGTGGAACTGGTACAGGTCGATGTAGTCGGTGTCCAGCCGCCGCAACGACGCCTCGACCGCCCGGATCACGTACCGCCGCGAGCCGCGTACCCCGAAGTCGCGTCCGTTGCTACCGGCCATCGACATGCCGAACTTGGTCGCCAGCACCACGTCGTCCCGGCGGCCCTTCAGGGCCGCGCCGAGCTGCGCCTCCGAGGCACCGTGCGGCTCGCCGTAGATGTCGGCGGTGTCGAAGAAATTGATTCCGGCGTCGAGGGCCGCGTCGACCACCGCCCGGGTGCCGTCGAGATCGAGTTTGCGGCCGAAGTTGTTGCAGCCGATCCCCACGACGGACACCACGAGCCCGGAGTCGCCCAGCCGGCGATAGGTCATCTCACTCACGAGATCACCATATGTCGCCCCGTCGGGTGGTCGCAGGGGCGACCGCGGGACCAGACCGCTCAGGCCACGTCCCAGACCGGCTCGTCGGTCTCGACCACCTCGCCGTCGCCCCGGAACAGCAGGAACCGGTCGAAGGTCCGGGTGAACCAGCGGTCGTGGGTGACCGCCACCACCGTGCCGGAGAACGCGGTGAGCCCGGCCTCCAGCGCCTCGGCCGAGGCCAGGTCGAGGTTGTCGGTGGGCTCGTCGAGCAGCAGCATGGTCGCGCCGGACAGCTCCAGCAGCAGCACCAGGAAACGGGCCTGCTGCCCGCCGGAGAGGGTGCCGAAGCGCTGGTCACCCTGCCCCGCCAGCTCGTACCGGGACAGCGCCGCCATGGCCGCGTGACGATCCATGCCGGACCGGTGCTCGTCACCCCGCCAGAGGATCTCGACGAGCGTCCGCGCCATCAACTCGGGCCGGTCGTGGGTCTGCGAGAAGTGACCGGGACGCACCCGCGCGCCGAGTCGGGCCACCCCGTCGTGCGCCACCGGGGCCAGCGCCGCCGCACCGTCGACGGGGCTGTTCGCCGGGTCCGGGTCCGTCCCGCCCCGGGCCAGCAGACGCAGGAAGTGCGACTTGCCGGTGCCGTTGGCACCGAGCACCGCGAGGCGGTCGCCGTACCACAACTCCAGGTCGAAGGGGTAGGTCAGGCCATCCAGCTCCAGCTGCTCGCAGACCAGCGCCCGCTTCCCGGTCCGTCCGCCGGCCAGCCGCATCCGGATGTCCTGCTCCTTCGGCGGTACGGGCGGCGGCCCGGCCTCCTCGAACTTGCGCAACCGGGTCTGCGCCGCCTGGTAGCGCGAGGCCATCCCGTCGTTGTACGCGGCCTTCTGCTTGTACATCAGCATCAGCTCGCGCAGCTTCTGGTGCTCCTCGTCCCACCGTTTGCGCTGCTCATCGAGACGGGCGTGGCGGGCCACCCGGGCCGCGTGCCAGCTCGCGAAGCCGCCCGGGTGCACCCAGGCGCTGCCGCCCTCCACCGCGACCACCCGGTCGGCGGTTTGCGCCAGCAACTCCCGGTCGTGCGAGACGTAGAGCACCGACTTGGCCGACTCCCGCAGCCGCGCCTCCAGCCAGCGCTTGCCGGGTACGTCGAGGAAGTTGTCCGGCTCGTCGAGCAGCAGTACCTCGTCCGGACCGCGTAGCAGTAGCTCCAGCGCGAAGCGCTTCTGCTGCCCGCCGGAGAGAGTCCGGACCGGACGCTGCCGGGCGGTCTCCCAGGGCAGGTCGAGGACGATGGTGGCGACGGTGTCGAAGAGCACCTCGGCGTCGTACCCGCCGGTCTCCCCCCAGGCGGCCAACGCGTCGGCGTACGCCAGTTGGGCCTTGCCGGCGGCGGTGCTGTACTTGCCGCGCACCTCGGCGTCACGCATGGCCGCCTCGGTCTCGGCCAGCCGGCGCCCGGCCTCGCGTAGCGTCGGCGGTGCGAGCGACAGAGCCAGGTCGGCGAGGGTCGACTCGTCACCGATCATGCCGATGAACTGGCGCATGACACCCAGCCCACCGGTGCGCGCGATCGCACCGGTGCGCACCGGCAGGTCACCGGCGACCATCCGCAGCAACGTCGTCTTGCCCGCGCCGTTCGGCCCGACCAGCGCCACCTTGGCACCCTCGCCGACCCGGAACGACACGTCGGCGAAGAGTTCCCGCCCGTCGGGCAGGACATGCCCGACCGCCGCCACGTCCACGTATCCCACGCGGGCATCCTGCCCGAGCCGGCCCGGCAGGCCAACCGATTACCCGGTCAGCGGGTGACACGCAGCACCCGGAACCCCTTCTGACTGGCGTGCCGATCCACCTGCCAGCCCTGCTCGCCCAGCCAGCGCTGCAACGAGTCACCGCCGAGGTGGCGGGCCACCACGAGCCAGGCCACCCCGTCCGGGGCGAGCCGGGGCAGCCAACGCAGCAGCAGCTCGTGCAGTTCCTCCTTGCCGACCCGGATCGGCGGGTTGGACCAGATCTGGGCGAAGCGCAGGTCGGCGGGTACCTCCTCGGGAGCCATCACCCGCACCCGCTCGGACAGGCCGAGCCGGGCGCTGTTCTCAGCCGTCAGATGCCGGGCCCGCTCGTTCACGTCGACCGCCCAGGTCGTCGCCGTCGGCGCGACGGTGGCGAGCACGCAGGTGATCGGACCGAACCCGCAGCCGAGGTCGAGCAGGGCGCCGGCGGTCGCGGTGCCGGGCAGTTCGGCCTTGCGTAGCAACACCGCCGTGCCCGGGTCGAGGCGGCTGGCCGAGAAGACTCCGGACGCCGAGGCCAGGGTGTAGTCGCGGCCGGCGACGGTGAACTGCACCTCGCGCGCCTGGGCGGGCGCGGTCGGCTCGGCGGTGAAGTAGTGGTCCCCGGTCACGCGGGCCATTCTCGCACCGAGTGCGGATCGGGCCGACGGTACGGCGGTCGCACCGGCTCCGACACGTTCATCCAGCGCATTTCCGCAAAATACCTACTAAAGGGATAAACATCCCTACTCTGGACGGCATGGTGTATCGGTACGACTCCGATGAGGACGCATACGTCCCTTACCGGGACGACGAGACCGAGGGCAGTTCGCCCCGGCCCGGCCCGCCGCCTGCGGCCGGGCCGTCCCCGTCGCGCTTCCCCACCCCGTCGCTGGCCCGCCCGAACCAGATCATGCTGCCATCATCGACGCCGCCACGGAGGGCGTTCCCCACCACGCAGCAGGAACCGGCACCACGGTACGACCCGGCGCCGCCCGCGCCCGGCGAACCGACGTCGGTCGGCGTGGCGGCGGCACCGCCGGAGCCGGGCACGGCGACCGTCGCGCCGCCGCCCCGCCGAGGTGGCGGTCGCGCGTGGCAGGTGCTGGTGGGCGGTGCCGCGGCGCTGGTGCTGCTCGCCCTCTGCGGTCTCACCGCCGCTACCCTGATGGACGGTCGAACCCTGATCGGTCAGCAGGCCGGGCCCAGCGCCGCACCGGACACCACCCGTGACACGGTGCCCGCCGAGGCCAGCGACCTCGACTCCCGGGACACCGACCAGGCGCCGCTCACCGCCCGCGAGGTGTTCCCCGCCAGCACTCTCGCCGTTGGCGACGGTGAGAACGGCTACGAGGTGCTCCGCACCCAGTCCAGCGCCAGTTGTGCGGTAGCCGCCACCGGGGAGGTCTCGGACCTGCTGGTACGGCTCGGCTGCAACCAGGTCGTCCGGGCCACCCTCCGCGCACCGGACGGCGACCACCTGGTCACCACGGGACTGTTCAATCTCACTGACCGGTCCAGCGCCGAACGGGCCCGCGATCGGATCCGCCAGCTGCTCGACGAGCGGCAGGGCCGCTTCCGCGGCATGTCGGCGGGGGATGACACGGAGGTGATCGCCACCGCACCGGCGCGGGTCGGCTGGCAGGTACGCGGTCACTACATCGCCTACGCGGTGGTCGCCCGTACCGACGGTGCCACCATCCGCTCCGGCGACACAGTTGTCCGCGAGATCCTCTTCGACATGCTCGAACAGCACCTCAACCAGGGGGTGCTGGAGCGGCGAGCCGAGGGTGGGACGGCCAGCCAGCCGACCGAGGGCCCCACCGACGACACCGGCAGCCAGGACGAGTCCACCGAGGACTGACCGGCCGGCCACGCCGAGCAGCAGGGCCGGCCGCTCAACCGTCGGCGGAAACCCGTAGCCGTCGGGTCGCCTCGGCCCGGCGCGCGTACTCGGCGGGATCGTCCGGGTAGCCGACCTCCACCAGGGTCAGCCCATGCGCCGGTGCCACGGTCACCTCGCTGGCCCGCTCCCGACGGGCCAGCAGGTCCGCCGGCCACGGCACCGGTCGGCGACCGTCCCCGGCGACCAGCATGGCGCCAACCAGGCTGCGGACCATCGCCTGGCAGAACGCGTCGGCCTGCACGGTGGCGACCAGGATCCCGTCGGCGTCCCGCCGCCAGTCCAGCCTGGTCACCTCCCGCAGGGTGGTGGCGTTCTCCTTGCGCCGGCAGTACGCGGCGAAGTCGTGCTCCCCCACCAGCCCGGCCGCCGCAGCGGTGAGCCGGTCGAGGTCGAGTGCCCGGGGCCAGGCCAGGATCTCGTGCCGGCGCAGCGGGTCGCACCCCCACGGCGCGTCGGTCACCCGGTACTCGTAGCGGCGGAAGGTCGCCGAGAAGCGGGCGTCGAAGGTCGCCGGCACCGCCCGCATCGCCCGCACCCGCACATCGGTCGGGAGCAGCCGGGCCAGCCGGCGCAGCAGCCGCCCCTCGTGCGCCCGCCAGACGTGGACTGGCAGATCCAGGTGGCAGACCTGCCCGCTGGCATGCACCCCCGCGTCGGTGCGGCCGGCGACGGTCAGTCCCGTCGCGACACCGGTGCCGAGCACCAGGTCCAGCGTCTCGACAAGCACTCCGGCGACCGTGCGCCGCTGCGGCTGGGCGGCCCAGCCGGAGAAGGCCGTGCCGTCGTACGCGACGTCCAGCCGCAGCCGGGTGCGCTCGTCCACGTGGTACCTCCTCGACGAGTCAGGCCCGGCACCCCCGTGGTGGGGATGCCGGGCCCGACAACGGCCTCAGGGCCTGTCTCACCGGCCTTGGTCAGGCCTTGCCTTCCTCGGTGGCCAGGTCGCTGTCCTCGCGGGCAGCGGCGGTGTCACCGGAGGCCGACTGCGGCGGCTCGGCGTCCTGGTCGGCCGGCCCCGACGCGGGGGCCTCGTCGGCCGGTGCCAGCGCCTCGACCTTGTCCTGCTGGGCAGCCTTGCGCCCGGCGGTCTTCCGGTTCGCCTTCGGCTCGGCGACCTGAAGCTCCTCGACCAGCTCGATGATCGCCATCGGAGCGGCGTCGCCCTTGCGCGGACCGGTCTTCACGATCCGGGTGTAGCCGCCGCTGCGGTTGGCGTACCGCGGCGCGATCTGGTCGAACAGGGCGTAGACCACGTCCTTGTCCTTGACCACGGTCAGCACCCGCCGGCGCGACGCGAGGTCGCCCCGCTTGGCCTTGGTGATCAGCTGCTCGGCGAGCGGACGCAGCCGCCGGGCCTTGGTCTCGGTGGTCTGGATCTTGCCGTGCTGGAACAGCGCGGTGGCCAGGTTGGCCAGCATCAGCCGCTCGTGCGCGGGGCTGCCGCCGAGGCGGGGGCCCTTGGTGGGCGTGGGCATGCTTGGTGCTCCTCAGGTGTGGCGGCAGCGCGGACTAGAGCTGCTCGGTCTCGCGGTAGTCGTCGGTGTCGTAGTCGGCCTCGCCGAAGGTGTCCACGACGTGCGCCGGGTCGAAGTTCGGAGCCGAGTCCTTCAGCCCGAGACCCATCCCGGCGAGCTTCATCTTGACCTCGTCGATCGACTTCTGACCGAAGTTCCTTATATCGAGAAGGTCGGCCTCGGTACGCCCGATGAGCTCACCAACGGAGTTGATGCCCTCGCGCTTGAGGCAGTTGTAGGAGCGGACGGTCAGGTCCAGCTCCTCGATCGGCAGGGCCAGGTCCGCCGCCAGCTGCGCGTCCTGCGGGGACGGGCCGATGTCGATGCCCTCGGCGGTCTCATCCAGCTCACGAGCCAGCCCGAACAGCTCCACAAGCGTCGAACCGGCCGAGGCCAGTGCGGTGCGGGGCCCCATCGACGGCTTGGTCTCGACATCGATGATCAGCCGGTCGAAGTCCGTCCGCTGCTCGACGCGGGTCGCCTCGACGCGGTAGGTCACCTTGAGCACCGGGGAGTAGATCGAGTCGACCGGGATCCGGCCGATCTCCGCACCCGCCTGCTTGTTCTGCGCCGCCGTGACGTAACCACGACCCCGCTCGACGGTCAGCTCCATGTCGAGCCGGCCCTTGCCGTTGAGGGTGGCCAGCTTCAGGTCCGGGTTGTGCACCGAGACACCGGCCGGAGGCTGGATGTCGCCGGCGGTCACGTCGCCCGGGCCCTGCTTACGCAGGTACATGCTGACCGGCTCGTCGTGCTCGGAGCTGACGCAGAGCTCCTTGATGTTCATGACGAGCTCGACCACGTCCTCCTTGACCCCGGGGATCGTGGTGAACTCGTGCAGCACACCGTCGATCTTGATCGAGGTGACGGCCGCACCCGGGATGGACGACAGCAGCGTACGCCGCAGCGAGTTGCCCAGGGTGTAGCCGAAGCCCGGCTCCAGCGGCTCGATGGTGAACCGGGACCGGGTCTCGTTGATCGACTCCTCGGAGAGGGTCGGTCGCTGGCTGATGAGCATGTCTTCTCTTCTCTTCCGGGGCGCCCGCCATATGACGCCCACGACACAAACTGTTCCGGTGGCCCGCCCTGCCGGGCGGGCCACCGCAACGAGCCCTACTTGGAGTAGAGCTCGACGATCAGCTGCTCCTGGACCTGGGTGTCGATCACCTGTCGGGCCGGGAGCGAGTGCACCAGAACCTTCATCTGGCTGGGGATCGCCTCCAGCCACGCCGGAACGGTCTTGGAGCCGGCCTCGGCCTGGGCCACGATGAACGGGGTGAGCTCCTTGCTCTTGCCCCGGACCTCGATGATGTCGTGCTCCTTGACGCGGTACGACGGGATGTCGACCTTCTTGCCGTTCACCGTGAAGTGACCGTGCTTGACCAGCTGACGGGCCATGTCCCGGGACTTGGCGTAGCCGGCCCGGTAGACCACGTTGTCCAGCCGCGACTCGAGGATCTGTAGCAGCACCTCGCCCGTCTTGGCCTTCTTGCTCACGGCTTCCTCGTAGTAGCCGCGGAACTGCTTCTCCAGCACGCCGTAGACACGGCGGGCCTTCTGCTTCTCACGGAGCTGGAGCAGGTACTCCGTCTCCTTCGTGCGGCCGCGGCCGTGCTGCCCGGGCGGGAACGGCCGGGACTCGAACGGGCACTTCGGACCATCGCACTTGCTGCCCTTGAGGAACAGCTTCATCTTCTCCCGCCGGCAACGGCGGCAGTCGGCACCGGTGTAACGAGCCATCTCTCTCTACCTCTCAGACCCGACGACGCTTCGGCGGACGACACCCGTTGTGCGGCTGCGGGGTGACGTCGGAGATCTGCCCGACCTCAAGGCCCACGGCCTGCAGCGAACGGATGGCGGTCTCCCGGCCGGAGCCGGGGCCCTTGACGAACACGTCGACCTTGCGCATGCCGTGCTCCATGGCCCGACGCGCGGCGGCCTCGGCGGCCAGCTGCGCGGCGAACGGGGTCGACTTGCGGGAGCCCTTGAAGCCCACCTGGCCGGACGAGGCCCAGGAGATGACGGCACCAGTCGGATCGGTGATCGAGACGATGGTGTTGTTGAAGGTGCTCTTGATGTGCGCCTGCCCGTGGGCGACGTTCTTACGTTCCTTGCGCCGGACCTTCTTGACAGCGGCTCCGGCACGAGCCTTCGGTGGCATAAGTCTGTGCGCTCCTGAATAAGGTTCTCGATCGGTTCTGGCTGTTGGCCCCGTTGATCAGGTAGACACCGGTTCCAGTTGGAGCCCGCCCTACCTCGACGGAGAACGACCAGCGTTCCGGTTTAAGAACTATTACTTCTTGCCGGGCTTCTTCTTGCCGGCGACGGTCCGCTTCGGGCCCTTGCGGGTCCGGGCGTTGGTCTTGGTCCGCTGGCCACGCACGGGCAGGCCCCGGCGGTGCCGGATGCCGGCGTAGCAGCCGATCTCAACCTTGCGGCGGATGTCAGCGGCGACCTCGCGGCGCAGGTCGCCTTCAACCTTGTAGTTGGCCTCGATGTGGTTCCGGAGCTGGACCAGCTCCTCGTCCGTGAGGTCCCGAACGCGCTTGTCCGGCGAGATGCCGGTGGCGCTGAGCGTCTCCAGGGCGCGGGTGCGGCCCACGCCGAAGATGTAGGTGAGCGCGATCTCCATCCGCTTCTCGCGGGGAAGGTCGACGCCGACTAGACGTGCCATGTGCGGGCGTACTCCTCGTGGTGTGCTGGCGAAGGTGTGGACCCGTCCCACCCCGCTACCGGCCGTCCCTGTCCTTCCGACGCCGATGGCGCCGGCGACCGGGATCGGTCGCTGCCCGAGCGGGCCCCGGCCTTCGACCGGGGGTCAACCACGATGGAGTACGCGCTGCGCACCGCTCGCGGCTGGGACGAGCATGTGTGATGTGTGGGCTCGTTCAGCCCTGGCGCTGCTTGTGGCGCGGGTCGGTGCAGATGACCATGACCCGGCCGTGCCGGCGGATAACCCGGCACTTGTTGCAGATCCTCTTGACGCTCGGCTTGACCTTCACGGTTGCCTTACTTCCCATCTGGCCCGGCATCACGAGGCGCGACACCGGACGTCGAAGACGGACACGGGACGTTTCCCGGCCGCCGTCAGGCTTACTTGTAGCGGTAGACGATGCGCCCGCGGGTCAGGTCGTACGGCGAAAGTTCGACGACGACCCGATCCTCCGGCAGGATGCGGATGTAGTGCTGCCGCATCTTGCCGCTGATGTGAGCCAGCACCTTGTGGCCGTTGGCGAGCTCCACCCGGAACATAGCGTTCGGCAGGGGCTCGATGACCCGACCTTCGATCTCGATGGCTCCGTCTTTTTTCGGCATGTCCTCCGCTGTCCTGACGTCGGTTGCTCCGGACGGCCCACAACGTCTTACACGGGTGCTTGACCAAGATCAGGCTTCCCGCGCCAGCCGCGGCTCCGCGTCCCACCGAAGCGCTGGTGGGCATGACGGAGTGGACGCTGCGCGCCGATCAGAAAGTGTACGCCCGCCTGCACGCGGTCGCCAAACCGACCTGCCACCTAGGCTCAACCAGGTCCAGGAAACGGGACGTTCAGCCCACATCACCCCGGTCAGGTCCCCGCGTCGGCTCACTCACCGGTGCCCCGGCGGTGCCGTGGGTGCCGCCGTCGCGGGTCGGCCGCCCACCTTCGGTGCGGCCGCTCTCGGCCGCTGGTGCGGCTTCGGTGACGCCGTTCGCCTGCTGCACCGCCTGCTCGGCCGCCGCGCCGGCTCCAGGGGCGCCAGCGATGCCGGGCTGCTGCTGGCCCACGGCCTTACGCTCACGCTTGAGCGCCCGCTTCTCCGCCTTCCGCTGCCGGCGGCGCTCCCGCTCGGCTGCCCAACGCGCCGGCTCACCACTGGTCAGCCCGGTGACGGTACGCACCAGCACCACCGCACCCCACGGACCCGCGACCCAGCCCGGCCAGAAGTAGAGCACCTCACCGGCCGCCAGCGAGCTGACGGCCCAGACCGTCACCACGATCCCGACCACCTTCAGCCAGGGTTCCCATACCTCGACCAGCCAGCGCGCGGTGGGCCCGCGTCCGGCCTCGGCCGGCACCGGGACGTTCGGCTGCCGAGGCGTCGGCAGCACCGCGCCGCCGGGCACCGGCAGGTCACTGACGAGGGCGTCGAGTTCGGCGTAGGTGCGGGCGGCATAGGCCCGCTGCAACCGCTCGTCGTACTCGTGCAGGTCGAGTCGCCCCTCGTCGAGCGCCACCCGGAGTCGTTCGGCGACCGCCTGACGGTCGGCGTCCGCTGCTCGCATAGCGTCCCGCTCGTCCATGCCGGCAAGCATGCCACCGCAGTGCCAGCACCGCCCTGGCACCCGCTCCAGCGCGGTCCCCGGCAATGTCGGGGCCCGCTGTGGCCGCCCGCGTTAGCCGGCCGGCGTGGCGCTCGGCTGGCGGGCGGTGACCAGGTCGCCCAGGCGGGCCCGGCCGCCGTCCTGCGCGGTAAGCACCCACACCCCGTCGGGCAGCAGGGCCATGGTGTGCTCGACATGCGCGGCACGCGATCCGTCGCGGGTGACGACGGTCCAGCCGTCGGCGAGTTCCGCCGTACGCGGGGACCCCATGGTGATCATCGGCTCGATGGCCAGCGCCAGCCCCGGCACCAACCGGGGCCCCTTGCCCGGCCGCCCGTGGTTGAGCACGTGCGGGTCCTGATGCATCTCCGTACCGATGCCGTGACCGCCGTAGCCGTCGACGATGCCGTAGCGCCCCGCCTTACGGATCGCACGTTCCACCGCATGCGAGATGTCGGTCAGCCGACCCTTGCCCCCAGCGGCACCGCGAGCGGCCGCAGCGATCCCGGCCCACATCGCGTCCTCGGCGACCTCGGCCATCCGCAGCAGCGCCGGATCGACCTCGCCCACGCCGACCGTGATCGCCGCGTCGCCGTGCCACCCGTCGAGCACCGCGCCGCAGTCGATCGAGATCAGGTCACCGTCGGCGAGGACCTGCTTCGGCGACGGGATGGCGTGCACGATCTGCTCGTTGACCGAGGAGCAGATCGACGCCGGGAACCCGTGGTAGCCCTGGAAGGACGGGACCGCGCCCGCGGCACGAATCGTCGTCTCGGCGATCGCATCCAGGTCGGCGGTGCTCACGCCCGGGGCCACCGCCTCCCGCATCCGGCGAAGCGCCTCCGCGACCACGAGGCCGGCGGCCCGCATCTTCTCGATCTGCTCAGGAGTCTTCAGCTGGATGTCCAGCTGGGGACGACGCATGGAGGCGCTACCTTTCGTTGCCGAAACAGCGAGGTACGACCGGCGTACCCCGCTGTTAGCACTCTATCCGGCTGGCAGCCGGGCGACCTCAGCCCCCGTACGAGCGAAGGGCGTCGATGGCGCGGACCGTGACGTCCTCCACCGGGCCGGTGGCGTCGATGCCGACCAGCTTGCCCTGCGCGCCGTAGTAGTCCACCAGCGGCGCGGTCTTCTCGGCGTACTCCCGCAGTCGGGCGGCGATCGTCTCCGGCTTGTCGTCGTCCCGCTGGAACAGCTCCGCGCCGCACCGGTCGCAGATGCTTTCCCGGCTGGTCGGATCGAACTCGACATGCCAGATCTTGCCGCAGCCCCGGCAGGTACGCCGGCCGGAGAGCCGGCGGATCACCTCGTCGTCGTCGACGACCAGTTCGAGCACGATGTCCAGCGCGGTTCCGAGATCGGCGAGGAGCTTGTCCAGCGCGGCGGCCTGCGGGGTGGTACGCGGGAAACCGTCGAGCAGGAAGCCCTCGGCGGCGTCCGGCTCAGCGAGCCGGTCCCGCACCATGTTGATGGTGACCTCGTCCGGGACCAGCTTGCCGGCGTCCATGTATCGCTTGGCCTCGACGCCGAGCGGGGTGCCCTGGGACACGTTGGCCCGGAAGATGTCGCCGGTCGAGATCTTCGGCACGGACAGGTGCGCGGCGATGAACTCCGCCTGTGTGCCCTTGCCCGCACCCGGCGGGCCAACCAGAACCAGTCTCATCTACCGCAGGAACCCTTCGTAGTTCCGCTGCATCAGTTGGCTCTCGATCTGCTTGCTCGTCTCCAGAGCCACGCCGACCATGATCAGCACTGCGGTACCACCGAACGGGAAGTTGAGGTACTGCTGCCGGTCCAGCCAGATGAAGAAGAAGTTCGGCAGGATCGAGATGATCGCGAGGTACAGCGCACCCGGCAGGGTGATGCGACTGAGGATGAAGTCCAGGTAGTCGGCGGTCGGCTTACCGGGGCGGATGCCCGGCACGAAGCCGCCGTACTTCTTCATGTTGTCCGCGACCTCGGTCGGGTTGAACGTGATCGAGACGTAGAAGTACGTGAAGAAGATGATCAGCAGGAAGTAGACCGCGATGTAGATCGGGCTGGTCGGGTCGACCAGGTTGTTCTGGATCCACGCCTGGGTCTTGCCCGGGTCGTTCTGGTCGAAGAACTGCAAGGCCAGCTGCGGCAGGTAGAGCAGCGACGAGCCGAAGATGACCGGGATCACACCCGCCTGGTTGACCTTGAGCGGGATGTAGGTCGAGGTGCCGCCGTACATCCGCCGGCCGATCATGCGCTTGGCGTACTGCACCGGGATGCGGCGCTGCGCCTGCTCGATGAAGGTCACCGCGGTGATGACCACCAGCACCAGGGCGATGACGAGCATGAACTTCCACCAGCCCTGGCTCTCCTTGATCCGCCAGCCCTCGCTGGGGAGCCGGGCCGCGATCGAGGTGAAGATCAGGACGGACATGCCGTTGCCGACGCCGCGGTCGGTGATCAGCTCACCGAGCCACATGACCATGCCGGTGCCGGCGGTCATCGTCATCACCAGGATGGACAGGGTCAGCCAGTCCGGAATGCCGGTGCCGGTCGGGATGATCTCCTCGTTGCACTGGTTGTTGAACAGCTGCCCGGAGCGGGCCAGCGCCACGAACGCCGAGGCCTGCAGGACACCCAGCCCCAGCGTCAGATAGCGGGTGTACTGGGTGATCTTCGCCTGGCCGGCCTGGCCCTCCTTGCGGAGCTGCTCGAGCCGGGGAATGACCACCGTCAGCAGCTGCAGGATGATCGACGCGGTGATGTAGGGCATGATGCCCAGCGCAAAGATCGACAGCTGCAGCAGCGCGCCGCCGGAGAAGAGATCGAGCAGGTTCAGTACGCCTGTGGAGCCTTCAAGGGTCTCCAGGCACTTCTGCACGTTGCCGTACGAGACGCCCGGGCTGGGCACCGTGGCGCCGAGCCGGTAGATCGCGATGATGCCGACTGTGAACAGCAGCTTCTTGCGCAGGTCAGGCGTACGGAACGCACTGAGAAAGGCGGACAGCAACTTCTTCCTCCTGCGCGAGGCGGGCCGCCGGTCGTCCCTGGCGGATCGGGGTGGGTTCCGGGCAAGTGCCCGATATCCATGGCTGGGAAGGGACTCTAACAGCCCGATCCCGGTCCGGGCAGATGTGCCCGGCTACATAAACCGAATCCGATGTTACCGGGCGCGAAGGCCCGTTGTAGACCATGGCGCCCGCCAGCTGGGATCAACTGGCGGGCGCCATGGGTAAAACCGCTCTACAGCTCGGTCGTCGAACCGCCGGCAGCCGTGATCTTCTCCTTGGCCGACGCGCTGAACGCGTGCGCCGACACCTGGAGCGCCACTCCGCCGAGGTCCCCGGTGCCGAGGATCTTCACCGGCTGCCCCTTGCGGACCGCGCCGGCCTCGACCAGTTCGGTCGGGCCGACCTGGCCACCGTTGGGGAACAGCTCGGCCAGGCGGTCCAGGTTCACGACCTGGAAGACCACCTTGAACTTGTTCTTGAAGCCCTTCAGCTTCGGCAGGCGCATGTGGATGGGCATCTGCCCACCCTCGAACGCCGCCGAGATGTTCTTCCGGGCCTTCGAACCCTTGGTACCGCGACCGGCGGTCTTGCCCTTGGAGCCCTCACCGCGACCCACACGGGTCTTCGCGGTCTTGGCACCCGGCGCCGGACGCAGGTGATGGACCTTGATCGTCATTACTCGACCTCCTCGACCTTCACGAGGTGGTTGACCGTGAAGATCATGCCGCGAATCTCGGGCCGGTCCTCCTTGACCACCACGTCATTGATCCGCTTGAGACCGAGCGAACGCAGCGACTCCCGCTGGTTGCGCTTGGTCCCGATCTCGGAACGGACCTGGGTGACCTTGAGCCGTGCCATCAGGACGCCACCTCCGCCCGCGAGGCCAGCATGGCCGCCGGCGCGACGTCTTCCACCGGCAGGCCCCGCCGCGCGGCAACGGCCTCCGGGGACTCCAGCCCCTTCAGCGCGGCCACGGTGGCGTGCACGATGTTGATCGGGTTCGACGAGCCGAGGCTCTTGGAGAGCACGTCGTGGATGCCCGCGCACTCCAGCACGGCACGGACCGGGCCACCCGCGATGACACCCGTACCGGCGGAGGCCGGCTTGAGCAGCACCACCCCGGCGGCGTCCTCGCCCGTGACCGGGTGCGGGATCGAGGAACCGATCCGCGGCACCTTGAAGAAGTGCTTCTTGGCCTCCTCGACGCCCTTGGCGATCGCCGCGGGCACCTCCTTGGCCTTTCCGTAGCCCACGCCCACGGTGCCGTCGCCGTCGCCCACGATCACCAGGGCGGTGAAGCTGAAGCGACGACCACCCTTCACGACCTTGGCGACGCGGTTGATCGCGACGACCCGCTCGAGGTGCGGGGTCTTCTCGGCGGGCGCGTTTCCGCGGCCGCCCTCACGGCGGTTGTCGCGGCGACCACCCTCGTTGCCACCGGACCCGCCGCCACGGCGCTGTTGACCTGGCATCAGCAGCCTTCCTTCTCTCTCGTGACGGGGATTGTCAGAACTCGAGCCCGGCTTCGCGGGCGGCGTCGGCGAGCGCGGCGACCCGCCCCGCGTACCGGTTGCCGCCGCGGTCGAAGACGACCTTGGAGATGCCAGCGGCCTTGGCCCGCTCGGCCAGCAGGGTGCCGACCTTGCCAGCCAGGGCGCTCTTGTCGCCCTCCGTACCGCGCACCGAGGCGTCCAGGGTCGAGGCCGACGCCAAGGTGTGACCCTTGGTGTCGTCCACGATCTGGGCGACGATGTGCCGCAGCGAACGGGTGACCACCAGGCGGGGACGCGCGGCGGTGCCGCTGACGTTCTTGCGCACTCGGAAGTGCCGCCGCGCCCGCCCGACGGCACGCTTGGCGGCGACGCCGCGGCGGCGCTTGAGCAGCGTGGCGCTCACTTCTTACCTGCCTTTCCGGCCTTGCGTCGGATGACTTCGCCCTGGTACTTCACGCCCTTGCCCTTGTAGGGCTCCGGCGGGCGAATCTTCCGGATGTTGGCGGCGACCTCACCGACGAGTTGCTTGTCGATGCCGGCCACGTGGAACAGCGTCGGGCGCTCCACCGTGAAGGTGATGCCCTCGGGCGCCTGCACCTGCACCGGGTGCGAGAACCCGAGCGCGAACTCCAGGTCCTTGCCCTTGGCGGTGACCCGGTAACCCGTGCCGGCGATCTCCAGGCTCTTACGGTAGCCCTCGGTGACCCCGACGATCATGTTGGCGACCAGGGTACGGCTCAGGCCGTGCAGTTCCTTGGCCTTGCGCTCGTCGTTCGGGCGGTTGACGCTCAGTTGCCCGTCCTCGGCCCGCTCGATGGTGATCGGCTCGGCCAGGGTGTGCGACAGCTCGCCCTTGGGGCCCTTGACCTTGACGGTCCGGCCGTCGATCGTCACGTCGACTCCGGATGGCACCGGGATCGACTTACGTCCAATACGCGACATTTCTACCTGTCTCCCGTTACCAGACGAAGGCGAGGACTTCCCCGCCAACGCTCCGCTTGCGGGCCTGCCGGTCGGTGAGCAGTCCCTGGGACGTCGAAATGATCGCCACGCCCAGCCCACCGAGCACCCGGGGGAGCCCGTCCGACTTGGCGTACACCCGCAGACCGGGCTTGGAGACGCGCTTGATACCGGCCAGGCTCCGCTCCCGGTTCTGGCCGTACTTCAGCTCGACGACCAGTCGCTTGCCGACGGCACCCTCCTCGGGCTCCTCGACTGCCCAGGTGGCGATGTAGCCCTCGGACTTGAGGACCTCGGCGATGTTCGCCTTGATCTTCGAGTACGGCATCGTCACCCGGTCGTGGTACGCCTGGTTGGCGTTACGCAGACGCGTGAGCATGTCTGCGATCGGGTCGGTCATCGTCATGAAAACTCGTCAACCTTTCTCGCCGGGGTTCCCGCGACACGTCGCAGGCCTACGGCGAAGAGACAGTCCAGCTGACGCGCCGGAGCGCGCCGGGCTATTACCAGGAAGCCTTGGACACGCCGGGCAGCTCACCGCGGTGGGCCATCTCCCGGATACACACCCGGCAGAGCCCGAACTTGCGGTAGACCGCCTTGGGACGCCCGCACCGCTGGCAGCGGGTGTACGCGCGAACCGAGAACTTCGGCTTCGCGGCCGCCTTGAGGATCAGCGCCTTCTTGGCCATCTCAGTTCTCCTTGAACGGGAAGCCCAGGAGCTTCAGCAGCGCCCGGCCCTCGTCGTCGGTCGTGGCGGTCGTAACCACCGTGATGTCCATGCCCCGCTGGCGATCGATCTTGTCCTGGTCGATCTCGTGGAACACCGACTGCTCGGTCAGACCGAACGTGTAGTTGCCGTGCCCGTCGAGCTTGCGCCCGTCGAGGCCGCGGAAGTCACGGATACGCGGCAGCGCGATGGACAGCAGCCGGTCCAGGAACTCCCACATCCGGTCGCCGCGCAGGGTCACCTTCGCGCCGATCGGCATGCCTTCCCGCAGCTTGAACTGCGCGATGGACTTCGTCGCCCGCCGGACCTGCGGCTTCTGACCGGTGATGGTGGCCAGGTCGCGGACCGCACCGTCGATGAGCTTGGCGTCCCGGGCGGCCTCGCCCACACCCATGTTCACGACGATCTTGACCAGCCGCGGCACCTGCATCGGGTTGCCGTACTCGTACTGCTCGCGCAGCTGGGCGATGATCTCGTTGCGGTACCGCTCCTTGAGGCGCGGCATCGTCTTGGTTTCGGTAGCCGTGGTCATCACAGGTCCTTACCGGTGCTACGCGCGATGCGAACCTTCTGGCCGTTCTCGTCGATCCGGTAACCGACGCGGGTCGGCTTGCCGTCGGAGTCCACGACCATCACGTTCGAAACGTGGATCGGGGCCTCCTGGGTGACGATGCCACCGGTCTTGGCGCCACGCTGGGTGGTGCTGATGCGAGTGTGCTTCTTGATCCGGTTCACGCCCTCGACCAGGACCTTGTCCTGCCGCGGGTAGGCCGCGATGACCTTACCCTTGGCACCCTTGTCCTTGCCGGCGATGACGACGACCGTGTCGCCCTTCTTGACCTTCACGGTCACAACACCTCCGGCGCGAGAGAGATGATCTTCATGAACCGCTTGTCCCGCAGCTCACGGCCGACCGGGCCGAAGATACGGGTACCGCGCGGGTCCCCGCCGTCCTTGATGATGACGGCGGCGTTCTCGTCGAAGCGGATGTACGAACCGTCCGGCCGCCGCTTCTCCTTGGCGGTGCGGACGACGACGGCCTTGACCACGTCGCCCTTCTTCACACCGGCACCCGGGATCGCGTCCTTGACGGTGGCCACGATGACGTCGCCGATGCTCGCGTAGCGCCGACCGGAGCCACCGAGAACCCGGATGCACAGGATCTCCCGGGCACCCGTGTTGTCGGCGACGCGCAGTCGCGACTCCTGCTGAATCACGTCTATCTCCTATGTCTGCCGGTTCTCCGGCCGCCGGGGCGGCCGGAGCCTGGCGGAACCTGCGCCCGACCGTCTGGGCCGAGCTCGAGCCTTCGCTACTTGGCCTTCTCGAGGATCTCCACGAGCCGCCACCGCTTGGTGGCGGAGAGCGGCCGGGTCTCCATGATCAGGACACGGTCGCCGATGCCGGCCGAGTTCTGCTCGTCGTGGACCTTGAGCTTGCTGGTCCGGCGCATGATCTTGCCGTACAGCGCGTGCTTGACCCGGTCCTCGACCTCGACCACGACGGTCTTTTCCATCTTGTCGCTGACCACGAGGCCCTCGCGGACCTTACGGCGGCCCCGCGGCTTGGTGGGGGTCGTGTTCTCGCTCATCCTGCAGTCACCTCAGTCGGCGCGGCCGAGAGCCCCAGCTCACGCTCACGCATGATCGTGTAGATCCGGGCAATCTCCCGACGGATGACCTGCAGCCGCCGGTTGTTGTCCAGCTGCCCGGTTGCGGCCTGCACGCGGAGGTTGAACAGCTCCGCCTTGGCCTCGCGCAGCTTCGTGACCAGCTCCTCCTCGGAGAGCTCACGCAGCTCGGAGGCCTTAACGCCCGCTGCCATCAGGATTCACCCACTTCGCGCGTAACAATGCGGCACTTCATCGGGAGCTTGTGGATCGCGCGACGCATCGCCTCTCGCGCGATCTGCTCGTTCGGGAAGGACATCTCGAAGAGAACCCGCCCGGGCTTGACGTTCGCGACCCACCACTCGGGCGAGCCCTTACCGGAACCCATCCGGGTTTCCGCCGGCTTCTTGGTGAGGGCCTGGTCCGGGAAGATGGTGATCCAGACCTTGCCGCCACGCTTGATGTGGCGGGTCATCGCGATACGCGCCGACTCGATCTGCCGGTTGGTCACGTACGCCGGTTCCAGAGCCTGGATCCCGAACTCGCCGAACACCACCCGGTTGCCGCCCTTGGACGCGCCGCTGCGGTCCGGGTGGTGCGGCTTGCGGAAGCCCTTCGGGGGCTTGCGCGGCATCAGCATCTGTCAGCCCTCCTGCTGCGTTTCTGCCGGAGCCGAAGCCGCAGCCGCGACAGCAGCGCTGTCGACCGGCTCGCCACTCGGCGTCTCGGCCTGCTGCGCGACGGTCGTCGCGGCAGCCCGGCCGGCCTCGGTGCCACCGGAGGTCGTGCCGGACGAACCCGACCGACCACGGCGCGGCCGCTCGGGCCGGTCACCGCGCTCCCGGCGCGGGCGCGACGGTGCCTCGGCCGGAGTCTCCCGACCCGGCACCGCGTCGCCCTTGTAGATCCAGACCTTCACGCCGATGCGGCCGAAGGTGGTACGGGCCTCGAAGAAGCCGTACTCGATGTTGGCCCGCAGCGTGTGCAGCGGAACCCGACCCTCGCGGTAGAACTCCGTGCGGCTCATCTCGGCGCCGCCGAGGCGACCCGAGACCTGCACCCGGATGCCCTTGCACATCGGGTTCTTCATCGCCGACTGCATCGCCTTGCGCATCGCGCGACGGAAGCTGACCCGGCTGGAGAGCTGCTCGGCCACGCCCTGGGCGACCAGCTGCGCGTCCGACTCGGGGTTCTTCACCTCGATGATGTTCAGCTGCACCTGCTTGCCGGTGAGCTTCTCCAACTCGCCGCGGATCCGGTCGGCCTCGGCACCCTTACGGCCGATGACGATGCCCGGCCGGGCGGTGTGGATGTCGACGCGGACCCGGTCGCGGGTGCGCTCGATGTCGACCTTGGAGATGCCGGCGCGCTCCAGCCCCTTGGACATCATCCGGCGGATCTTGACATCCTCGCCGATGTAGTCCTTGTAGAGCTTGTCCGCGAACCAGCGGGACTTCCAGTCGGTCGAGATGCCGAGCCGGAACCCGTGCGGGTGAACCTTCTGACCCATTACTCGGCGCCCTCCGTGTTGCTCTGCGTCTCGGCCGGCGCGGTCTGCTTCGCCGGAGCCGCCTTGTTCGCCGACTTCCTCGGCGCGGCCGGCGCGACCGCCTCGACCGCCACGGTGATGTGGCAGGTGCGCTTACGGATCCGGTACGCCCGGCCCTGCGCCCGTGGCTGGAACCGCTTCATCGTCGGGCCCTCGTCCACGAACGCCTCGCTGACGAGCAGCGCGTCGGGGTCCAGCCGCTCGTTGTTCTCCGCGTTGGCGATCGCGCTCGCGAGCACCTTGTACACCTGCTCGCTCGCAGCCTGCGGCGCGAACTGCAGCACCGTGAGCGCCTCCTTCGCGGGCAGGCCGCGGACGAGGTTGACCACCCGGCGCGCCTTCATCGGCGAGATGCGCACGTGCCGCGCAACCGCCCGCGCGCCCGGAAGCACCGGAGCGTCGCCCTTTCCTGGCATCGCTGTAACCCCTTGATCCTCTATCCGTATGCCCGCGGCGTCAGCGCCGGCGGCTCTTCCGGTCGTCCTTTTCGTGACCCTTGAACGTGCGGGTCAGCGCGAACTCGCCGAGCTTGTGCCCGACCATCGCCTCGGTCACGAACACCGGGACGTGCTTACGTCCGTCGTGCACGGCGATCGTGTGCCCGAGCATCTCCGGGATGATCGTCGAGCGGCGCGACCAGGTCTTGATGACGTTCTTCGAGCCCTTCTCGTTCTGCGTCTCCACCTTCTTGAGCAGGTGGTCGTCGATGAACGGGCCCTTCTTCAGGCTGCGAGGCATGTCTTATCTCCCTCAGCCGCGCTTACGCGTGGCGTAGCGACGGCGGACGATCAGCCGGTCACTCGGCTGGCCCTTACGACGGGTGCGGCCCTCGGGCTTACCCTGCGGGTTGACCGGGTGGCGACCACCGGAGGTCTTGCCCTCACCACCACCGTGCGGGTGGTCGACCGGGTTCATGGCGACACCACGGACGGTCGGGCGCTTGCCCTTCCACCGCATCCGGCCGGCCTTACCCCAGTTGATGTTCGACTGGTCGGCGTTGCCGATCTCACCGACGCTGGCGCGGCAGCGCACGTCCACCCGCCGGATCTCGCCGGACGGCATACGCAGGGTCGCGTACGCGCCCTCCCGGCCGAGCAGCTGGATGCCGACGCCGGCCGAGCGAGCCAGCTTGGCGCCACCGCCCGGACGCAGCTCCACGTTGTGGATCGTGGTACCGACCGGGATGTTGCGCAGCGGCAGGTTGTTGCCCGGCTTGATGTCGGCGCTCGGGCCCGACTCCACCGTGTCGCCCTGCTTCAGGTCCTTCGGCGCGATGATGTACCGCTTCTCGCCGTCGGCGTAGTGCAGCAGCGCGATCCGCGCCGTGCGGTTCGGGTCGTACTCGATGTGCGCGACCTTGGCCGGCACGCCGTCCTTGTCGACCCGCTTGAAGTCGATCAGCCGGTACTGCCGCTTGTGGCCGCCACCCTGGTGACGAGCGGTGATCCGGCCGTGCACGTTCCGGCCGCCCTTCTTGGGCAGCGGGACCAGCAGCGACTTCTCGGGAGTCGACCGGGTGATCTCGGCGAAGTCGGCGACGCTGGAGCCACGCCGGCCCGGCGTCGTCGGCTTGTACTTACGGATAGCCATTGTCTACACCCCTCAGCTGACCGGGCCGCCGAAGGCCTCGATGCGGTCGCCCTCAGCCAGCTTCACCATCGCCCGCTTGGTGTCCTTGCGCTTACCGAACCCGGTACGGGTCCGCTTGCGCTTGCCCTCGCGGTTGAGCGTGTTGACCGTCAGGACACGGACGTTGAAGATCTGCTCGATAGCGATCTTGATCGCCGTCTTGTTCGCGTCCGGGTGCACCAGGAAGGTGTACCAGTTGCGGTTCAGCTCGCTGTAGCTCTTCTCCGAGACGACCGGCGCGACGATGATGTCGCGCGGATCGGCGATCGTGCTCACTTGCCACCCTCCTCGGTGGTCTCGGCCGGCACGCCCAGGAACTCGTCCAGGGCCTCCTTGGTGAAGACCACATCGTCGGCCACCAGCACGTCGTACGTGTTGAGCTGGCCGGCCTCGATCAGGTGCACCCGCGGCTCGTTGCGCAGCGACACCCAGTTCAGCTCGTCGGTGCTGCTCAGCACGACCAGCACCCGCCGGGCGGTGGTCAGCTTGGCGAGCGCGGTCAGGGCCGCCTTGGTCGACGGCTTCTCGCCCGAGACGAACGCCTCGACGACGTGCACCTGCCCGGCACGCGCCCGGTCCGACAGGGCACCACGCAGCGCGGCGGCCTTCATCTTCTTCGGGGTGCGCTGGCTGTAGTCGCGCGGCACCGGGCCGTGGACCACGCCACCGCCGGCGAACTGCGGTGCGCGGATCGAGCCCTGCCGGGCACGACCGGTGCCCTTCTGCTTGTACGGCTTCTTGCCGCCGCCGGCAACCTCGCCCCGGGTCTTGGTCTTGTGGGTGCCCTGCCGAGCGGCAGCCAGCTGCGCCACGACGACCTGGTGCATCAGCGCGATGTTGGCCTGCGCGTCGAAGATGTCGGCGGGCAGCTCGACCGAGCCGGTCTTGGTGCCCTCGGAGTTGAGGACGTCAACGGTGGTCACTTGCCCACACCGCCCTTCTTCGCCTTGGCCTTGGCCGCGGTACGGACCAGTACCAGCGCGCCCTTGGGGCCGGGGATGGCGCCACGGACGAGCAGGAGATTGTTCTCGGTGTCGACCGCCTGGACGGTCAGGTTCTGCACGGTGTAGCGCACGCCGCCCATGCGGCCGGCCATCCGGGTGCCCTTGAAGACGCGACCCGGGGTGGCGCAGGCGCCGATCGAGCCCGGCGAGCGGTGCTTGCGCTCGACACCGTGGCTGGCGCGCAGACCGTGGAAGCCGTGCCGCTTCATCGGGCCGGCGTAGCCCTTGCCCTTGGTCTTGCCGGTCACGTCGATCGAGACACCGGCCGGGAACTCCTCGACCGTGACTTCCTGGCCGAGCGAGTAGTCCGCGGCGTCGCTGGTGCGCAGCTCGACGATGTGCCGGCGCGGCGCCACGTCAGCCTTGGCGTAGTGCCCACGCAGCGGCTTCTTCGCCTTCCGCGGGTCGATCGTCCCGTACGCCAGCTGGACCGCGGAGTAACCGTCCTTGTCGGCGTCACGAACCTGGGTGATGACGCAGGGGCCGGCCTGAACCACGGTCACCGGGACAACACGGTTGTTGTCCCAGACCTGGGTCATGCCGAGCTTCGCGCCCAGGATCCCCTTTACTTGCCTGTCCATGTGTCCGGTCCCTACAGCTTGATCTCGATGTCGACGCCAGCCGGCAGGTCGAGGCGCATGAGCGAGTCGACCGTCTTCGGGGTCGGGTCGATGATGTCGATCAGTCGCTTGTGCGTACGCATCTCGAAGTGCTCGCGCGAGTCCTTGTACTTGTGCGGCGAGCGGATGACGCAGAAACGGTTGATCTCCGTGGGCAGCGGCACCGGGCCCGCGACCTGCGCCCCGGTACGCGTCACCGTCTCGACGATCTTCCGAGCCGAGGAGTCGACGACCTCGTGGTCATAGGCCTTGAGCCGGATGCGGATCTTCTGTCCCGCCATGGTGGCTTCTGTTCCTTCTCTCGATGCCGCTGTGTTGCGGGTGTCTGTGCCGGCTGGCACAGACCCTCTTCGCCCACCCCCGCGGTCGGGCGTGTCGCGCCCTGGGGCCAGGCTCCGCCCCGGGATACCGGAGCGATCCTGACCGCGGTGGGTCCAAGCGCCGATCGCACTGAGGCGACCTGAACGCCGCGCGAGGGTGGTTGACGGACGGGCCGCCAACCACCCCACGCCCGACTGCTCTGCCTACCCGGAGGTTCAGCGGAAGCCGAACACGGGCGGCGAACTGTCGTTACGCAACCTGACTAGTATGCCGCACGACCGGCGGCGGGTCTAATCGGGGTTACCCAGCTCACTTGATGATCTTGGTGACGCGACCAGCGCCGACCGTACGGCCACCCTCCCGGATCGCGAACTTGAGGTTTTCCTCCATCGCGATGGGCTGGATCAGCTTCACGGTCATCGTGGTGTTGTCGCCCGGCATGACCATCTCGGTGCCCTCGGGGAGGGTGACGACACCGGTGACGTCCGTGGTCCGGAAGTAGAACTGCGGACGGTAGTTCTGGAAGAACGGGGTGTGCCGGCCGCCCTCCTCCTTGGAGAGGATGTAGACCGTCGCCTCGAACTCCGTGTGCGGGGTCGTGGTGCCCGGCTTGACGACCACCATGCCGCGCTCGACGTCCTCGCGCTTGATGCCGCGCAGCAGCAGACCGACGTTCTCACCCGCACGGGCCTCGTCGAGCAGCTTGCGGAACATCTCGATGCCGGTGCAGACCGTCTTCTGCGACTTCTCGCGGATACCGACGATCTCCACCTCCTCGTTCGGCTTGAGGATGCCGCGCTCGGCGCGACCGGTGACGACGGTGCCACGACCGGTGATCGTGAAGACGTCCTCGATCGGCATCAGGAACGGCTTCTCGGTCTCGCGCTCCGGCTGCGGGATCGCGGTGTCGACGGCGTTCATCAGGTCCATCAGCTTCCCGGTCCACTCCGGGTCGCCCTCCAGGGCCTTCAGCGCCGAGACGCGCACGACCGGCAGGTCGTCGCCCGGGTACTCCTGCGACGAGAGCAGCTCGCGGACCTCAAGCTCGACGAGCTCCAGCAGCTCCTCGTCGTCGACCATGTCGCTCTTGTTCAGCGCCACGACGATGTACGGCACGCCAACCTGGCGGGCCAGCAGCACGTGCTCGCGGGTCTGCGGCATCGGGCCGTCGGTCGCCGCGACCACCAGGATCGCGCCGTCCATCTGGGCGGCACCGGTGATCATGTTCTTGATGTAGTCGGCGTGACCGGGGCAGTCGACGTGCGCGTAGTGCCGCGCCTCGGTCTGGTACTCGACGTGTGCGATCGAGATCGTGATGCCGCGGGCCTTCTCCTCCGGCGCCTTGTCGATCTCGTCGAACGGCGTGTACGGGTTCAGGTCCGGGAACTGGTCGTGCAGGACCTTGGTGATGGCCGCCGTCAGCGTCGTCTTACCGTGGTCGATGTGACCAATGGTGCCGATGTTGACGTGCGGCTTAGTCCGCTCGAACTTCGCCTTCGCCACTGGTGTCCTCCTGTGGACTTCTTGGTTCGTTCGCCCCGGCGCGCCAGGAGCGGCGCTTAGGACTCTGTCGACAGCCTTTCCGGCCTGACGGCCGGAGAGCTTTGTGGGTTCTGCGGCGATGAAGCCTACAGGCCCGGAATTCACACAATCCGACCGAGGTGGTCGCGGTCGGGGAATTCCTTCCGCGACCACCGTCGGATCATCCGATCACGTCAGGTGAGCGTCACTCACCCGTCGCCTTGGCGATGATCTCCTTCGCCACGGAGGCCGGAACCTCCGCGTAGGAGTCGAACTGCATGCTGTAGCTAGCCCGGCCCTGGGTCTTCGACCGCAGGTCGCCGACGTAGCCGAACATCTCCGACAACGGCACCAGGGCGCGGACGACACGGGCGCCGCTGCGCTCCTCCATCGCCTGGATGATGCCGCGTCGGGAGTTGAGGTCGCCGATGACGTCACCCATGTTCTCTTCGGGAGTGGTGACCTCAACAGCCATCATCGGCTCGAGCAACGCGGGATCGGCCTTGCGGGCCGCGTCCTTCATCACCATCGAACCGGCGATCTTGAATGCCATTTCCGACGAGTCGACCTCGTGGTACTGGCCGTCCAGCAGCGTCAGCTTGACCCCGACCAGCGGGAAGCCGGCGAGGACGCCGTACTGCATGGCATCCTGCGCGCCCGCGTCCACCGAGGGGATGAACTCCCGGGGGATGCGGCCACCGGTGACGGCGTTGGCGAACTCGTAGGTCGGCGCGTCGTTGCCCAGCGGCAGCGGCTCCAGGCTGACGATCACCCGGGCGTACTGGCCGGAACCACCGGTCTGCTTCTTGTGGGTGTACTCGATCTTCTCCACCGTGCGGCGGATGGTCTCGCGGTACGCCACCTGAGGCTTACCGATGTTCGCCTCGACGTTGAACTCGCGGCGCATCCGGTCGACCAGGATGTCCAGGTGCAGCTCGCCCATGCCGGAGATGACCGTCTGGCCGGTCTGGTCGTCCAGCTTGACGCGGAAGGTCGGGTCCTCCTCGGCCAGCCGCTGGATGGCGGTGCTGAGCTTCTCCTGGTCCGCCTTGGTCTTCGGCTCGATGGCCACCTCGATGACCGGCTCCGGGAAGGTCATCGACTCCAGGATGACCGGGTTCGCCGGGTCGCACAGGGTGTCACCGGTGGTGGTCTGCTTCAGACCCTGCACCGCGATGATGTCGCCAGCCTTGGCGGAGCTGCGCTCCTCCCGCTTGTTGGCGTGCATCTGGTAGATCTTGCCGACCCGCTCCTTGCGGTCCTTGGTGGAGTTGACCACCTGGGACCCGGACTCGACCACGCCGGAGTAGACCCGGACGTAGGTCAGCTTGCCGAGGTGCTTGTCGGTCTGGATCTTGAATGCGAGGCCGGAGAAGGGCTCCGAGGTGGAGGGCTTACGCTGCATCGGCGTCTCGCCGTCGGTGGCCGTGCCCTCGATCGCCGGGATGTCCAGCGGCGACGGCAGGTAGTCGATGACGGCGTCGAGCATGGGCTGTACGCCCTTGTTCTTGAACGCGGAGCCGCAGAGCACCGGGTTGGCCTTGCTGGCGATGGTGGCCCGCCGGATGGCGGCCTTGATCTCCTCGACGGAGATCTCCTCGCCCTCTAGGTACTTCTCCATCACCGAGTCGTCGACGTCGGCCAGGGTCTCCATCAGCTTCTCGCGCCACTCGGCCGCGGAGTCGGCCAGGTCGGCCGGGATCTCCTCGATCGCGTAGTCCTCACCCTTCTGGGTCTCCCCGCGCCAGGTGAGGGCGCGCATCTCGACCAGGTCGACGACGCCGATGTGGTTGCCCTCAAGCCCGATCGGGATCTGGAGCACCAGCGGAGTGGCGTTCAGCCGGTCGATCATCATCTGCACGCAGCGGAAGAAGTCGGCACCGGTCCGGTCGAGCTTGTTGACGAAGCACATCCGCGGGACGTTGTACTTGTCCGCCTGACGCCAGACGTTCTCCGTCTGCGGCTCCACGCCGGCCACGCCGTCGTAGACCGCGACAGCACCGTCCAGGACCCGCAACGACCGCTCCACCTCGACCGTGAAGTCGACGTGGCCGGGCGTGTCGATGATCTGGATCGTGTGGCCCTTCCACTCGCACTTCGTGGCGGCGGAAGTGATGGTGATACCGCGCTCCTGCTCCTGCTCCATCCAGTCCATGACGGCAGCGCCCTCGTGGACCTCACCGATCTTGTACGTGATACCGGTGTAGAACAGGATTCGCTCGGTGGTAGTGGTCTTACCGGCATCGATGTGCGCCATGATGCCGATGTTGCGTACGTTGGCGAGCGCGTCTGCGGCGGCCACTTCAATCCCTACTTATCGTCGTCTCGACACAACTGGTGGCGGTCCCGGCACCGGATGGCGCCGGGACCAGGGTGTTACCAGCGGTAGTGCGCGAAGGCCTTGTTGGACTCGGCCATCTTGTGCGTGTCCTCGCGCCGCTTGACGGCGGCACCGAGGCCGTTGCTCGCGTCCAGCAGCTCGTTCATCAGCCGCTCGATCATCGTCTTCTCACGCCGAGCGCGGGCGTAGGTCACCAGCCAGCGCAGGCCCAGCGTGGTGGCCCGGGCCGGCCGGACCTCGACCGGCACCTGGTAGGTCGCGCCACCGACACGGCGGCTGCGCACCTCAAGGGTCGGCTTGACGTTGTCCATGGCGCGCTTGAGGGTGACGACCGGGTCGGTCCCGGACTTCTCCCGGCAGCCCTCCAGGGCGGCGTAGACCACGCGCTCGGCGAGCTGACGCTTGCCGCGCAGCAGGATCTTGTTCACCAGCTGCGTGACCAGCGGCGAGTTGTACACCGGGTCAGCGACCAGCGGTCGCCGCGGAGCAGGTCCCTTACGCGGCATGTCAGCTCTTCTCCTTCTTCGCGCCGTAACGGCTGCGCGCCTGCTTGCGGTTACGGACACCCTGGGTGTCCAGCGAACCGCGAACGATCTTGTAACGCACACCGGGGAGGTCCTTCACCCGGCCACCACGCACGAGCACGATCGAGTGCTCCTGCAGGTTGTGCCCGACACCGGGGATGTAGGCGGTCACCTCGACCTGGCTGCTGAGCTTGACACGAGCGACCTTGCGCAGCGCCGAGTTCGGCTTCTTCGGGGTGGTGGTGTACACCCGGGTGCACACTCCCCGCCGCTGCGGAGATCCCTTGAGCGCCGGGGTCTTGGTCTTGGTCGTCTTCGCCTGACGGCCCTTTCGGACCAACTGCTGAATGGTGGGCACCGGGTTTCTCCGCTCCCTTCGGCCGCTGCTCGCGACCGCGCCGTCTGCCGTAGCCGATCTCGTGATCGGCTCTCCTACATTCCGGCCAGGGCCACCTCGCGGAGGTCCCGGCACCCGCGGTCGGGCGTGTCGCCAAACTCACGGTTCCCGTCCGGCGCTTGCGCGCAGACCCGGGGTTTGTCACCGGCACACGGATCGCCGCAGGCCGGATCTTCTGGCTCCAATCGTGGTGCCGTCCGGATATCGGATAACCGGCTCCAGCGCACGCACGAGTTGCCCGGGCAGGCCCGGGCACAAGGGGAAAGAGTACCTACCACAGCCGCGCAGGTCAAAACGGAAAGACCTGCCGGACGCCGCACCGCTTGCCGGCTGGTCTCTGTCGCACCGCCCGCCCGTGATGGGCACCTACGGACACAAGTGTACCGGCTCTACCGGAAACCGGCCCGCGAGCCCCCAGCTGACCGCAGCCCGGCCAGCGATCGGCCGAGATGTCGGCAGAGGCTCGCCCGAACCAGCCAGGGACACGGCGGCGCCCCGACCCGGGGCGGAGTCTCTCGGGAGGCGATGGCCAGGCGGTTCTAAGCCAGTGCCAGCAGCACCGCCAGCCCCACGCCTATCAGGCAGAGCAGCAGGCCGGTCCCACCGCAGCTGATTCCCGCGATGGCCAGGCCCCGCCCGGTGAAGCGGACCGCCGGCGGAGGCGCCGGGCGGCGGATCTGCCGCAGGCCGAGCAGGCCGGCCACGACGGCGCCCACCCCGGTGAGGCCACCGAGGGCGGCGAAAGCACCCGCCGCCCAGGCTCCGTTCGCCCCTCCCCCGATGGCGCCCACGCAGATGACCAGAATCGAGACCAGAATCGAGGTGATACCGGCCACCAGCGAGCCGACCGCCAGGCCGGAGGCGACCGGGGGCACGTCGAGGTGCACCACCGCGAACGGCGTACCGGGCACCGGCTCGACCCGCTTCGGCGGTCGGGGAGGATCCTGCGGCGGCGGTGGCTGTCCCCAGCCTGAGCCGCCGGTGGGCCCACCCGGTGCCGGCGGCGACCCCGGCACCGCCCCGAAGGCGGATGGACCGCCCGCCGAGGGCCCGAAGGCCGCCGGAGCGAGCGGTGCCGAGCCAGGCGGCGGCCCCCAGGTCGGCGAGCCGGGCGGCGGCCCCCAAGCCGGGGAGCCGGGCGGTCCGAAAGGAGAGCCTGCGGCCGGCGAGCCGGGCGGCGGGCCAAAGGGCGAGTTCGCGGGCGGCGGGCCGAAAGGGGCAGCGGCGGGCGGTGGGCCCGGGACTGGCGGGCCGGACGGCGGACCGGCGGGCGTCGCGGTAGGTGTCGGCGGGGAGGTCGGCGGGACGGCCTGTTCCGGTTCGGACCGATCGCTTCCAGGCCGGGCCCATCCCGTCTGGTCGGCATCGGGGCGCCCGACGATGGGCTGAGCGGCTTCGCCGCCCTCGGGGCGCGCCGGTTCCGTCACGGGATCCTCCTTGTCGGGCAGCGTCCACGCACCACGCGACGGACACCGGTCAGGCTACCGTCGGCAGTCAGCCCCTCGGTGCCGGGCGCGAGGACGCACCGGGCGCCGATCAGTCGACTTCAGGCGCGAAGTCCTGCCCGTAGGGCGACTCGGCGAGCCGGACCACCCCGATCACCAGCGCCACCACCAGGCTGACCGCGACCAGCACCAGGCCCGTCCAGGCCAGCCGCTCGCCACGACGCAGCCAGGCCGCACCGGTCAGGAAACCCGCCGAGGCGTACGCCTCCCGACGCGCCTGCCGGGCCAGGTGCAGGGCCACCGTGGCCGGTACCACGCCACCGATCAGCAGTCCCGTCAGTGCGGCCATCAGGCCGAGGGCGAAGACCGCCCGAGCCTTGGTCGCCCGGACCGGATCCGGGTCGAGCGGATGCCGGGGCGGCTCCGGTGGAGGTGCAACCGGCATGGGTCCGGCGGCGGTCGTCATGTCTCCATCATGCCCGGGCGATCCGGATCAGTAGGAGCAGACCTCTAGCCGGTTGCCGAGCGGGTCACGGAACCAGAACCAGGTGACCGGCTGGTCGGGCGCCTCGTTCAGCTCGCCGACCTCGGCGCCCCGCTCGATCAGCCAGGCCCGCGCGGTGGCCGCGTCGGGAGCGTGGAAGTTGAAGCCGGACCACTCACCGCCGCCCGGGTTGAGCAAGGTGACCGGCGGACCCTCCGGTGCCTTCAGCACCACGATGTGCGAGGTGCGGAACAGCTCCGGCCAGCCCAGTACCTGCTCGTACCACTCGGCCACGGCGTGCGGATCGTCGACCTTGACGAAGACCGTGTCGACCTTGCGTAGTGGGCTCGCAGACATGCCGGCGACCATAGCGACCGGTACCGACAACGAGGCCCCCGGCAGATGCCGGGGGCCTCGTTGTCAGAGCTGACGGATCAGCGGTACGACCCGAAGTCGAAGTCGTCCAGCGGGACCGCCTGGCCACTGGCCGGCCCGAAACCGTAGTCGGTCTCCGGGTAGCCGGTCATCGAGTAGACCTTGGCCTTCGCCTCCTCGGTCGGCTCGACCCGTACGTTGCGGTACTTGCTGATGCCGGTACCGGCCGGGATGAGCTTACCGATGATCACGTTCTCCTTGAGACCGATCAGCGAGTCACTGCGGGCGTGGATCGCCGCGTCGGTCAGCACCCGGGTGGTCTCCTGGAAGGAGGCCGCCGAGAGCCAGGAGTCGGTGGCCAGCGAGGCCTTGGTGATACCCATCAGCACCGGACGACCGGCGGCGGGCTCGCCACCCTCGCCGACGAGCCGACGGTTCTCCGACTCGAACAGCGCCCGGTCGACAAGCACACCCGGCAGGAACTCGGTCGAGCCGGAGTCGATGACCGTCACCCGCTTGAGCATCTGGCGGATGATGATCTCGATGTGCTTGTCATGGATGAGCACACCCTGAGAGCGGTAGACCTCCTGGACCTCCTGGGTCAGGTGGACCTGGACCGCCCGGGGGCCGAGGATGCGCAGCAGCTCGTGCGGGTCGATGGTGCCCTCGGTGAGCTTCTCGCCGACCTCGACGTGGTCGCCGTCGTGGGCCCGCAGCCGGACCCGCTTCGAGATCTTGTCGTAGACGATCTCGTCGCTGCCGTCGTCCGGGATCACCACGATCTTGCGCGACCGCTCGCCGTCCTCGATCCGGATCCGGCCGGGGGTGTCGGCGATGGGTGCCTTGCCCTTCGGGATCCGGGCCTCGAAGATCTCCTGGACGCGCGGCAGACCCTGGGTGATGTCCTCACCCGCGACACCACCGGTGTGGAAGGTACGCATCGTCAGCTGCGTACCCGGCTCACCGATGGACTGGGCGGCGATGATGCCGACCGCCTCACCGACGTCAACGATCTTGCCGGTCGGCAGCGAGCGGCCGTAGCACGCACCGCAGACGCCCAGCTTCGACTCGCAGGTGAGCACGCTGCGTACCCGGACGGTCTCGACTCCGGCGGCGACGATCCGGTCGACCAGGATCGAGTTGATGTCCGCGCCCCGCTCGGCGACGACGGTGCCGTCCGGCCCCTTGATGTCGTCGGCCAGGGTACGGGCGTGCACGCTGGTCTCCGCGTGCTCGTGCACCACGAGCCGGCCGTCGAGCTGCTGACCGACCTGCATCGGGATGGCCCGATCGGTGCCGCAGTCCTCCTCGCGGATGATGACGTCCTGCGAGACGTCCACCAGACGCCGGGTCAGGTAACCCGAGTCGGCGGTACGCAGGGCGGTGTCCGCGAGACCCTTACGGGCACCGTGCGTGGAGATGAAGTACTCCAGCACGGACAGACCCTCCCGGTAGCTGGCCTTGATCGGCCGCGGGATGATCTCGCCCTTCGGGTTGGCCACCAGACCACGGATCGCCGCGATCTGCCGGAGCTGGAGCAGGTTACCGCGAGCACCCGAGTTGATCATCTTCCACAGCGGGTTCTCCTGCGGCAGCGCGGTGTCCATCTCCTTGGCGACCTCGTTGGTCGCCTTGGTCCAGATCTCGATGAGCTCGCCGCGACGCTCCTCGGCGGTCATCAGACCACGCTGGTACTGCTTGTCGATCCGGTCGGCTTCCTTCTCGTACCGCTCCAGGATCTCCCGCTTGCGCGGCGGAGCGATGACGTCCTCCATGCCGATGGTCACGCCGGACCAGGTGGCCCAGTGGAAGCCGGCCTCCTTGAGCCCGTCGAGGGTGGCCGCCAGGGCCACCTTCGGGAACCGCTCGGCGAGGTCGTTGACGATCGCGGAGAGCTGACCCTTGCGGATCTCGTAGTTCACGAACCGATAGCCCTGCGGCAGGGTCTCGTTGAACAGCACCCGACCAAGGGTGGTCTCGATCGTGAGCGGCTCGCCCGGGACCCAGCCCTCGGGCGCGGTCCACGGCTGCCCACCGGCGCCGTTGTCCACCTCGACCACGTCCCGCAGCCGGATCTTCACCGGTGCCTGCAGGTGCAGCTCGCCGTTGTCGTACGCCATCCGCGCCTCGGCGTCCGAGCTGAACGCCCGACCCTCCCCGCGCTCACCGGCGGTGAGGTGGGTCAGGTGGTAGAGCCCGATGACCATGTCCTGCGTGGGCATGGTGACCGGCTTGCCGTCGGCCGGCTTGAGGATGTTGTTCGACGACAGCATCAGGATCCGCGCCTCGGCCTGGGCCTCGGCGGACAGCGGCACGTGCACCGCCATCTGGTCACCGTCGAAGTCGGCGTTGAACGCGGTGCAGACCAGCGGGTGAATCTGGATGGCCTTGCCCTCGACCAGCTGCGGCTCGAAGGCCTGGATGCCGAGTCGGTGCAGGGTCGGCGCCCGGTTGAGCAGCACCGGGTGCTCGCCGATGACCTCTTCCAGCACGTCCCACACGACCGGCCGCTGCCGCTCGACCATCCGCTTGGCGGACTTGATGTTCTGTGCGTGGTTGAGGTCGACCAGCCGCTTCATCACGAACGGCTTGAACAGCTCCAGCGCCATCTGCTTGGGCAGGCCGCACTGGTGCAGCTTGAGCTTCGGGCCGACCACGATGACCGAACGGCCGGAGTAGTCGACGCGCTTGCCCAGCAGGTTCTGGCGGAACCGGCCCTGCTTGCCCTTGAGCATGTCGGACAGCGACTTGAGCGGACGGTTACCCGGGCCGGTGACCGGCCGGCCGCGGCGGCCGTTGTCGAACAGCGCGTCGACGGCCTCCTGCAGCATCCGCTTCTCGTTGTTGACGATGATCTCGGGCGCGCCGAGGTCGATCAGCCGCTTGAGCCGGTTGTTCCGGTTGATCACCCGACGGTAGAGGTCGTTCAGGTCGCTGGTGGCGAAACGGCCGCCGTCGAGCTGCACCATCGGGCGCAGGTCCGGCGGGATGACCGGTACGCAGTCCAGCACCATGCCGAGCGGCGAGTTGCGGGTGTTCTGGAACGCCGCGACGACCTTGAGCCGCTTGAGCGCCCGGATCTTCCGCTGACCCTTACCGGTGCGGATGGTCTCCCGCAGGTTCTCGGCCTCGGCCTCAAGGTCCATGTTCTGCACCAGGGCCTTGATCGCCTCGGCACCCATGCCGCCGGTGAAGTACTCACCGAACCGGTCGCGCAGCTCACGGTAGAGCAGCTCGTCGGTGACCAGCTGCTTCGGCTCCAGCTTGCGGAAGGTGTCCAGCACCTCGTCCAGACGGTCGATCTCGCGCTGGGCCCGGTCGCGGATCTGGCGCATCTCGCGCTCTCCGCCCTCCTTGACCTTGCGCCGGACGTCCGCCTTCGCGCCCTCGGCCTCCAGCTCGGCCAGGTCGGCCTCCAGCTTGGCCGCCCGCTTCTCGATCTCCGAGTCGCGGCTGTTCTCCGACTGCCGCTTCTCGGCCAGGATCTCGTTCTCGATGGTCGAGAGGTCACGGTGACGCGCTTCGGCGTCAACGCTCGTCACGACGTACGAGGCGAAGTAAATGATCTTTTCGAGGTCCTTCGGAGCGAGGTCCAGCAGGTAGCCCAGCCGGCTCGGCACGCCCTTGAAGTACCAGATGTGGGTCACCGGAGCAGCGAGCTCGATGTGGCCCATCCGCTCACGGCGGACCTTCGAGCGGGTCACCTCGACGCCGCAGCGCTCACAGATGATGCCCTTGAACCGGACCCGCTTGTACTTACCGCAGTAGCACTCCCAGTCCCGCTGCGGACCGAAGATCTTCTCGCAGAAGAGCCCGTCCTTCTCCGGCTTGAGGGTGCGGTAGTTGATCGTCTCGGGCTTCTTGACCTCGCCGTGCGACCACTGACGAATGTCGTCCGCGGTCGCCAGCCCAATTCGCAACTCGTCGAAAAAGTTGACGTCGAGCACGTTCAAATCCCTCACACGTCGCTTGGTGCGTCAGCAGCTCACCGGGTTTTGGTTTCGGGGCGGGGTGACCCACGAAGGGATCAAGCCTGACCGCCCGGAGTGGGTCGCCCCGCCCCGAAACCCCAACGTCACACTTCCTCGACCGAGCTCGGCTCGCGCCGGGACAGGTCGATACCCAGTTCCTCCGCGGCCCGGAACACCTCGTCGTCGGTCTCGCGCATCTCCAGGGCCACACCGTCGCTGGAAAGCACCTCAACGTTGAGGCACAGCGACTGCAGCTCCTTGAGCAGCACCTTGAACGACTCCGGGATGCCCGGCTCCGGGATGTTCTCGCCCTTGACGATGGCCTCGTAGACCTTCACCCGACCGAGAACATCGTCGGACTTGATCGTCAGCAGCTCCTGCAGGGCGTACGCGGCACCGTATGCCTGCATCGCCCAACACTCCATCTCGCCGAAACGCTGGCCACCGAACTGCGCCTTACCACCCAGCGGCTGCTGCGTGATCATCGAGTACGGGCCGGTCGACCGAGCGTGGATCTTGTCGTCGACCAGGTGGTTGAGCTTCAGGATGTAGATGTAGCCGACCGCGATCGGATCGGGCAGCGGCTCCCCGGAGCGACCGTCGAACAGCTGCGCCTTACCGGAGGAACCGATCAGCTGCCGACCGTCCCGGTTGGGCAGGGTCGACGCGAGCAGACCGGAGATCTCCTCCTCGCGGGCACCGTCGAAGACCGGGGTGGCCACGTTGGTGTCCGGCTCGGAGGAGTCGGCGCCGATGCCCTGAAGCTGGCGCTTCCACTCGGCGTCGTCGCCGTCGACCTGCCAACCGGTCTTGGCCACCCAGCCCAGGTGAGTCTCCAGCACCTGGCCGATGTTCATCCGGCTCGGCACACCCAGCGGGTTGAGCACGATGTCGACAGGGGTGCCGTCCTCCAGGAACGGCATGTCCTCGACCGGCAGGATCTTCGAGATGACGCCCTTGTTGCCGTGCCGGCCGGCGAGCTTGTCGCCGTCCTGGATCTTCCGCTTCTGGGCGACGTAGACCCGGACCAGCTCGTTGACGCCCGGCGGCAACTCGTCGCCGTCCTCGCGGGAGAAGGTACGCACGCCGATGACCGTGCCGGTCTCACCGTGCGGGACCTTCAGCGAGGTGTCCCGGACCTCACGCGCCTTCTCACCGAAGATCGCGCGGAGCAGCCGCTCCTCCGGAGTCAGCTCGGTCTCGCCCTTCGGGGTGACCTTGCCGACCAGGATGTCGCCGGGGACGACCTCGGCACCGATCCGGATGATCCCGCGCTCGTCGAGGTCGGCGAGCATCTCCTCGCTGACGTTCGGGATGTCGCGGGTGATCTCCTCCGGGCCGAGCTTGGTGTCCCGCGCGTCGACCTCGTGCTCCTCGATGTGGATCGAGGTGAGCACGTCCTGCTGCACGAGGCGCTGCGACAGGATGATCGCGTCCTCGTAGTTGTGCCCCTCCCAACACATGAACGCCACGAGCAGGTTGCGCCCGAGCGCCATCTCGCCCTCGTCGGTGCACGGACCGTCGGCGATGACCTGGCCGGCCTCGACCCGGTCACCCTCGAAGACCACAGGCTTCTGGTTGACGCAGGAGCCGGCGTTGGAGCGGCGGAACTTGTGCAGCAGGTACGTCCGGCGGTGGCCGTCGTCCTGGTGGACCGTGATGTAGTCGGCGCAGAGGTCCTCGACCACGCCACCGACCTCGGCCACGACCACGTCACCGGCGTCGACCGCGGCCCGGTACTCCATGCCGGTGCCGACAAGCGGAGACTCGGCCTTGACCAGCGGCACCGCTTGACGCTGCATGTTCGCGCCCATCAGGGCCCGGTTCGCGTCGTCGTGCTCCAGGAACGGAATCATCGCGGTCGCGACCGAGGTCATCTGCCGCGGCGACACGTCCATGTAGTCCACGGCGGCCGGCGGGACGTCCTCGGTCTCGCCGCCCTTACGCCGAACCAGGACGCGGTCCTCGGCGAACGTGCCGTCGGCCCGCAGCGGGGCGTTGGCCTGCGCCTTGACAAACCGGTCCTCCTCGTCCGCGGTCAGGTAGTCGATCTGGTCGGTGACCCGACCGTCGATGACCTTCCGGTACGGCGTCTCGATGAAGCCGAACGGGTTGACCCGGGCGAAGGTGGACAGCGCGCCGATCAGACCGATGTTCGGGCCTTCCGGCGTCTCGATCGGGCACATCCGGCCGTAGTGGGACGGGTGCACGTCGCGGACCTCGAAGCCGGCCCGCTCCCGGGACAGACCGCCGGGGCCGAGCGCGCTCAGCCGCCGCCGGTGGGTCAGGCCCGCCAGCGGGTTGGTCTGGTCCATGAACTGGGACAGCTGCGAGGTGCCGAAGAACTCCCGGATCGCGGCGACGACCGGACGGATGTTGATCAGGGTCTGCGGCGTGATCGCCTCGACGTCCTGGGTGGTCATCCGCTCGCGGACGACCCGCTCCATCCGGGACAGGCCGACCCGAACCTGGTTCTGGATCAGCTCGCCCACGGTACGCAGCCGCCGGTTGCCGAAGTGGTCGATGTCGTCGGCCTCGTAGCCCTCCTCACCGGCGTGCAGCCGGCAAAGGTACTCCACGGTGGCGACGATGTCGTCCTCGGTCAGCGTGCCAGTGGTGATCGGCACGTCCAGCTCGAGCTTCTTGTTGAACTTGTACCGCCCGACCTTGGCTACGTCGTACCGCTTCGGGTTGAAGAAGAGGTTGTCGAGCAGGGTCTGGGCGTTCTCGCGGGTCGGCGGCTCGCCAGGGCGCAGCTTTCGGTAGATGTCGAGGAGCGCCTCGTCCTGGCCGGCGATGTGGTCCTTTTCGAGCGTGGTCATCATCAGCTCGGACCAGCCGAACTTCTCACGGATCTGCTCGGCCGACCATCCGATGGCCTTGAGCAGCACCGTGACGGCCTGCCGACGCTTACGGTCGATGCGAACGCCGACCGTGTCGCGCTTGTCGATGTCGAACTCCAGCCAGGCACCCCGACTCGGGATGACCTTGACGCTGGAGAGGTCGCGGTCGGAGGTCTTGTCCGGCTGCTTGTCGAAGTAGACGCCCGGCGAGCGGACGAGCTGGCTGACCACCACACGCTCGGTGCCGTTGATGATGAAGGTGCCCTTCGGCGTCATCATCGGGAAGTCACCCATGAACACCGTCTGGCTCTTGATCTCGCCGGTGGTGTTGTTGGTGAACTCCGCGGTCACGAACAGTGGCGCGCAGTAGGTGAGGTCCTTCTCCTTGCACTCCTCGATCGAGGCCTTGACCTCGTCGAAGCGCGGCGCCGAGAAGGAAAGCGACATAGTGCCGGAAAAGTCCTCAATGGGACTGATCTCGTCGAGGATCTCCGCGAGACCCGAGCGTGCGTGCGGGTCGTCCGCCGACCGGCCCTGCCAAGCCTCGTTGCCGACGAGCCAGTCGAAGGACTCGTTCTGAATGGCGAGGAGGTTGGGGACCTCGAGGTGTTCGGTGATCCGACCGAAGGAAACTCGGCGGGGAGCGAATGCGCTCGACGTACGACTGGTCTTCGCAGGGCGGGAAGCTGCCAAGATGCGTCCTTCCGAGGACCGGTGCTGCAGAACGGCTGGTACGCGTGCACTCCAATGACCCCACCAGAAAATATCCACAAACGGACATTTCCGAGCAGGGGTCAAGTCGGAAGGCAGCGCAAACTAGCAGTGTAGCCGAGAGGCTAACCGCTGTCCAGCCCACCCCGCAGGTTGTTGCGGAACGTGCCTCGGGACCCCTCGAACGGGTCGCACCGGGCCGCTCGGAACGCAACGTCCCTGCCGGGCCGCCCGGGTCTGCGTGGCGAGTGGTGCTGCCGCTGCATTACCCGCGCGGTGGCCGTCGCAAGCGCGGAAGGTCTTGCTCATGTCAGCGTGCCTGGCAGCCCAGGGCCGCGTCAAGGGCCGTTGTCGGCATCGGACGCTCTTTCCCACCCACGAGCGAGTCCGCCGGCCCGGTCAACGCGCCGCAGACCGGGTTCCACGCCCTGCTCATGCCGGTTGCGGGCCGGTACACGAACACGGCGGACGACGATCCACTGTCGGATCGCCGCCCGCCGCGACGTGCTGTGCCCGGTTCACGCGAGCCGGGACGGCCAGGTAGGACTCAGGTCACTTGAGGGTGACCTTGGCGCCCTCGCCCTCGAGCTTGGCCTTGGCCTTGTCCGCGGTCTCCTTGTTGACCTTCTCCAGGACCGGCTTCGGGGCGGCCTCGACCAGGTCCTTGGCCTCCTTGAGGCCCAGGCCGGTCAGCTCACGCACGACCTTGATGACCTGGATCTTCTTGCCACCGTCGGCGTCGAGGATGACGTCGAACTCGTCCTTCTCCGGCTCGGCCTCGGCGGCAGCGCCACCGGTGGCCGGACCCGCCATCATCATCGCGGCCGGGGTGGCGGCGGTGACCTCGAAGGTCTCCTCGAACTGCTTCACGAACTCGGAGAGCTCGATCAGCGTCATCTCCTTGAACGCGTCGAGCAGCTCGTCGGTGCTGAGCTTCGCCATGTCTGGCGTCCTTTCCTAATGGTTCAAACTAAAGAACGTGGTGTGCCGGCGCGGCCTCAGGCCGCCTCGGCACCTTCCTTCTCGCGCTTGTCCTGCAGGGCGGCCGCCAGGCGGGCGGTCTTCGACAGCGGGGCCTGGAACAGGGCCGCGGCCTTGCTCAGGTTGCCCTTCATCGCGCCGGCCAGCTTGGCCAGCAGCACCTCGCGGGACTCCAGGTCGGCGAGCTTCGTGACCTCGGCCGCAGAAATGGCCTTGCCCTCGAAGACGCCGCCCTTGATGACGAGCTTCGGGTTGGCCTTCGCGAAGTCGCGAAGGCCCTTCGCCGCCTCGACGACGTCGCCCGAAACGAAAGTCAGCGCGGTAGGACCGGTGAACAGCTCGTCGAGGCCGGAGATGCCCGCGTCCGCCGCGGCACGCTTGGCCAGCGTGTTCTTGGCAACCGTGTAGCTGGTCTCCTTGCCGAGCGAGCGCCGCAGCTGGGTGAGCTGGGAGACCGTCAGACCGCGGTACTCGGTCAGCACGGTGGCACCCGCGCTCCGGAAGCTCTCGGTCAGCTCCGCGACGGCCGTGGCCTTGTCGGCCCGGATCGGCTTGTCCGCCATGTCCCTCCTCTCTCGTTGCTCGAGGCTGGTCACCGTCGCAGGCGAGCGCCTGTGACGGGGCGGAGGTGTCGCGGCAACAGAAAAGCCCCGGCGCAGGGCGCACGGGGCGAGGACGGCGGAATCACATGGTCGGCGGACCACAGGATGCTGCCGATGTCGCTTGCCGCCCTACGCGGGTCGCCCGTCTTCGCGGGACCTTCGACCGTGCCGGGGCACGGTGACCAGCGGTCTCTGGGTGGAACTTCGCGCATCAGGCTACGCGACACCTGCAGCAACCGCCAAATCGCCCCCGGACCGGCCCGGCGGCAACGGCCGACCCGGCCGACAGCTCGATCGCCACGTGTGGTCCAGGTCGCTGGCTGGCTGCGATCCGCCCTGCCCGCCTCGACCGAGGACGCGACCACGCGCTAAGCGCGCCGGGTGCGGGCTTGGGCGTAGCCGGTCAGCGCCACCGCCGTCCAGGCCAGCGCCCACACGGTCAGCAGCAGCGCGGTCGAGCCGGACAACGGGCCGACCAGCGCCCTGGCGGTGGGTAGCAACGGTGGCGCCAGCCACGGCGCGACCGACCCCGAGAAACCGAGCACCAGTACGCCGACCGTACCGAGAGTGAGCACAGCCACACCGTAGCCGGCACTTCGGGTGATCACCCGGCTGGCCAGCGCGCCCAACGCCACGGCCGCCGGCAGGGCGAGCAGGTGCGCCCAGAGACCGAGCGCCACGCCTGCGGAAACCGACCGGTCACCGGGCAGGCTGGGACCGGCGACCCCGCCGACCAACCAGGGAAAGACCACGGCGGTCGCCACCAGACCAAGGCCGGCCACCACCGCGGCGACGAGCCCCGCCGCCTGCTCCCGTGCCGGGCCGACCGCGACCAGAGCCAGGCGGCGCTGCACGTCCGGCTCCACGTCCAGCAGGATCTTGGTCTGCCAGGCCAGCACGGGAAAAAGCACCACGGCCGATACGCCGTAGGCCTCCGCCGGCTGGGCCCGACCGCCGCCGTACAGGATGCCGAGGGTGAGCAGGCCGGCCAGCACCGGTGCCAGCGCCCGTCCGGTACGCAGGAAGCCGGCGAGCCGGAACCGGACCAGGGCGGTCATCGGGCCACCTCGGAGGACGGTCCCGCCCCCGGCCGCGTGGCCTCGGGCGGTGCGTTCTGGCCGCGTACCCGCAGGACGTGGTGGCCCTCGGCGCGCAGGCGGGCGACGGTGGCCGGCAACTGCCCGACCGGGACCTCCAGCTCGACCACCGCGACCGCCGCCGCGTCCGACGGGGCCCGCTCGACCACTGCCCCGTCGGCCACCAACCACTCCCGCGCGCCGGGCAGCCGGACCGTCTCCCCGCGATGATCGCTGACCAGCACCGACCCGCCGTCGGCCAGCACCTCGTCGACCACCTGCGGGACCAGCTCGCGGGCCGCCGCGTCCAGGCCCTCCCAGGGCTCGTCGAGGACGAGCAGGCCGGGCGGACGCAGCAATGCCTGGGCCAGGCCGACCTTCTGTGCCGTGCCCTTCGACAGCTGGGACAGCCGGACCGTGCGGAACGGGCCGATGCCCAGCCGGTCGACCCAGCGCCGCACCGCACGATCCGCCGTGATCGGGGACAGCCCGACAATCCGGGCCATCGCGGCGAGGTAGCCGTCGACGGTGAACGGCTGGTCGGCCGGGAAGCGTTCCGGCACCCAGCCCACCACCGACGGCCGGTCGAGCACCCGCCCGCGGGACGGCCGCAGGACTCCGGCAGCGAGTTGGAGCAGTGTCGACTTGCCGGCACCGTTGCGGCCGAGCACCACCACCGCCTCGCCCGGCGCGACGCCTACCTTCACCTGGCGCAGCACCCACGGACCGCGCCGGTTGTACCGCAGCCCGACGTCCTCCAGCCACATGCCGTGAGCCTGCCACAGCGGACAGACGAACGCGGCCCCGCCATGAGTGGCGGGGCCGCGTCGGTGCGTCGTGCTCAGCTGTCGGCCGAGCCCTCCTGCAGGTTCTTCACCACGTTCGGGTCGACCGGCACGCCCGGTCCCATCGTGGTGGTGAGGGTGACCTTCTTGAGGTACTTGCCCTTCGCGGCCGACGGCTTGGCCCGCAGCACCTCGTCGAGGACGGCCGCGTAGTTGTCGACCAGCTGGGCCTCGGAGAACGAGGCCTTACCGATGATCAGGTGCAGGTTCGAGTGCTTGTCCACCCGGAAGGTGATCTTCCCGCCCTTGATGTCCGACACGGCCTTGGTGACGTCCATGGTCACCGTGCCGGTCTTCGGGTTCGGCATCAGACCGCGCGGGCCCAGGATCCGCGCGATCCGGCCGATCTTGGCCATCTGGTCGGGCGTGGCGATCGCCGCGTCGAAGTCCAGCCAGCCGCCCTGGATCCGGGCGACCAGCTCGTCGGTGCCCACCTCGTCGGCACCGGCGGCGACGGCCTCCTCGGCCTTCGCGCCGGCGGCGAAGACGATCACGCGGGCGGTCTTACCGGTGCCGTGCGGCAGGTTGACCGTGCCGCGGACCATCTGGTCCGCCTTGCGGGGGTCGACGCCGAGGCGCATCGCGACCTCGACCGTGGCGTCGAACTTGGTGGCGGTGCTCTCCTTGGCCAGCTTGACGGCCTCGACGGGGGTGTAGAGCTTCGACTTGTCGATGGCCTCGGCGGCCTTGCGGTAGCTCTTGCTGCGCTGCATGTTCTGTCTACTCCTGTGGTCTCTGGCGGGCCGCGGTGCTCGCGCGCCCTCCCACGATCCGTACGGGTCGGTGGTGGCCGACGTCAGTCGGTGACGTTCAGACCCATCGACCGGGCGGTGCCGGCGATGATCTTCTCAGCCTGGTCGAGGTCGTTGGCGTTGAGGTCAGCCATCTTCTTCTCGGCGATCTCCCGCAGCTGAGCGCGGGTCACCGAGCCGACCTTCTGCGTGTGCGGGACGCCCGAGCCCTTCTGCACACCGGCAGCCTTGATCAGCAGCCGGGCGGCGGGCGGGGTCTTCAACACGAAGGTGAAGGACCGGTCCTCGTACACGCTGATCTCGGCGGGGACGATGTCGCCCCGCTGCGACTCGGTCTGCGCGTTGTACGACTTGCAGAACTCCATGATGTTCACGCCGTGCTGACCGAGCGCGGGACCGACCGGCGGCGCCGGAGTCGCCTGGCCCGCCGGCAGCTGAAGCGTGAACGTCTTGACGAGCTTCTTCTTCGGAGGCATGTCTCTTCCTGGGGCTTGGAACTGGGAAAGGTTCACACGACACCGCCGTCGGGGCGCGCACGGTCAGCGCGCATGCGACGGCGGCGACGTTCTAGGGTAGCGCAGACCTGGATCCCGAGGGCCACGGAGGTGGGCCGGGCGGGTGAACCGGACGAACGGCGACCACCGGCGGCGGTCGCCCGCCACCGATGGTCGACAGCTCAGATCTTGGCGACCTGGTTGAAGTTCAGCTCCACCGGCGTCTCCCGGCCGAAGATCGACACCAGCACCTTGAGCTTCTGCTGGTCGGCGTTGATCTCGCTGATCGTCGCCGGCAGGGAGGCGAAGGCGCCGTCGGTGACCGTCACCGAGTCGCCGACCTCGAAGTCGAGGACCTTGACCTCCGGCTTGGCCTTCTTCTGCTCGGTCTCGACGGCAGGTGCCAGCCACTTGAGCACCTCGTCGAGGCTCAGCGGCGCCGGGCGGTCGGCCCGGTCCGTGGCACCGACGAAACCGGTGACCCCGGGGGTGTTGCGTACGCAGGAGTAGGACTCGGCGGTCAGCTCCATCCGGACGAGGATGTAGCCGGGAAAGACCTTCGCCTGCACCTGGGAACGCTTGCCGTTCTTGACCTCGACCTCTTCCCGGGTCGGCACCTCGACCTGGTAGATGTAGTCCTCCATGTCGAGGGACGTGATCCGGGTCTCGAGGTTGGTCTTGACCTTGTTCTCGTAACCGGCGTACGAGTGCACCACGTACCAGTCGCCCGGTGCGTAGCGCAGCTTCTGCCGCAGCTCCGCAACCGGGTCGAAGTCCTCCTCGGGAGCGGGCTCGGTCATGGCGAACTCCGACTCGTTGGCGGCCTCGACCGACTCGTCACCAGCCGCCGTCGCCACCGTGGACTGCTCGTCCGGGGTCGCGGCGGTCTCGTCGTACTCAGGCACGCTTGCTCACTTCCGTCACTATCGCACGTTCAGCCGGTCAGCTGGGGTTGCCGAAGACCCACAACACGCCCTTGGCGAAGCCGTAGTCCAGGACAGCCACGATCGTCAGCATCACCGTGACGAACGCGATCACCACCGCCGTGTAGGTCAGCAGTTCCTTGCGGGTCGGCCAGATGACCTTACGCAGTTCGGCCACGACCTCGCGGATGAAACGCGCGATGCGGCCGAAGAGGCCCACCCTGTCGGCGTCGGTACGCGTCTTGCGACCGTCGGCGGAATCGGCCTTGGCCCGCGAACGGGTGGCGGTGCCACCCCGCGAAACCGGCTCGTCCGCGTCGGTGGCGTCGTCCTCGGCGCTGTCGTTGACGACCTCGTCGTTCAGGCGCTCGTCGTCGGCGTCCTCGCCGCGCCGCTTGTTGTCGGCCACTTCGCCCTCCGTCGCGGGATGTCGGTGTCGCACGCAGTGCGCGTGCGCGGCGCTTGGTCACGCCGGCCGGACCAACCGTCCCGGGACGGGCCGCGGCCGGCGGATCAACCGGAAGGCCCGATGCCTCGGAACCTCCCCGCCGATGCCACCACCACGGGCCGGACGCCACCGGAAGGCGGCGGGACCCACGGAACGGTCAGGCCTGAGGCGCAGGGGTGACAGGACTTGAACCTGCAGCCTGCGGTTTTGGAGACCGCTGCTCTGCCAATTGAGCTACACCCCTGTGCGGCAACGCTCGCCCCGCCCGGTCACACGACCAGGCAGGGGTCACTTGCCCCACGGCGGACCAGTGTACGGGTACCGACCCGACTTTCCCAACCGGTCTACCCGACGTGCCGCGCGGTACCGGTCAACCGGCCGTGCGCACGGTGGCCCGCGCCTGCGAGAGCACCTTCTCACCGAGGCAGGTGGCGGTTACGTCCAGCCTGGTCAGACCGGCGTCGGTCACCTCACGGACCACGGCAGTCACCACGATCTCGGTGCCGGTGTCGTCGTCCGGGACGGCCACCGGACGGGTGAACCGCACGCCGAAGTCGACCACCGCGTCGGGCGAGCCGGCCCAGGTGGTGACCGCCCGACCGACGAGCGCCATGGTGAACATGCCGTGGGCGATCACACCGGGCAGACCCACCTTGGTGGCGAACCGGTCGCTCCAGTGGATCGGGTTGAAGTCGCCCGAGGCACCTGCGTAACGAACCAGGTCCGCCCGGGTCACCCGGAACGTCTGGGTGGGCAGTTCCACGTCAGGCCTCCCCGCGTACGACGAGCTTGGACCAGACCGCGACCACCGACTCGCCGGCGGTCGTGCTGACATCGGTCCGGGTGGTCAGGAACTCGTGGCCGCCCCGGCTGGTGATCTCCTCGACGGAGTTGACGCAGACCAGCTCGTCGCCGGCCACCACCGGCCGGGTGTACGCGAACCGCTGGTCGCCGTGGACCACCCGGCTGTAGTCGATGCCGAGCGCCGGGTCCTCGATCAGCTGGCGGCTGGCGGCCATGGTGATCACCACCGGAAACGTCGGCGGCGCGACCACGTCCGGGTGGCCCAGCGCGCGGGCGGCCTCCGGATCGTGGTGGGCGGGATCGGTGGCGCCGATCGCCGTCGCGAACTCGCGGATCTTCTCACGGCCCACCTGATAGGGGGCGGTCGGCGGATAGGTCCGGCCGACGAAGGACTGGTCCAGGGGCATGCCGCGAACCTACACGCAAAGCACGATCGCCGATCCGAGCGGTCGGCGTCGGCTCAGCCGCGCCGTCCGTAGGGACCGGCGATCAGGATACGTGCGCAGCCGGGCCGATCGGCCCGGGCAGGCTCAGCGCGTTTCGCGGTGCAGGGTGTGCCGTCCGTCCCGGGGGCAGAACTTCTTCAGCTCGATGCGGTCCGGGTCGTTACGGCGGTTCTTGCGCGTGATGTAGTTGCGCTCCTTGCACTCCACACACGCCAAAGTGATCTTCGGCCGGACATCGGTCGCCTTCGCCACGGCGGAGTGCCTTCCTCGATAACGGATACAACTACGGCGCTAAAGCGTACGCGCCACCTGGGCGGACACGCAAAGCGGGCGCCTGTGGCGCCCGTCCCACCGACCACCGGAGATCCCTCCGGGGCGGACGAGAGTAGCGGTGGCCGGACTTGAACCGGCGACACAGCGATTATGAGCCGCTTGCTCTGCCATCTGAGCTACACCGCCGCGGTGGGCCCAGCCGGACCCTCTGAGCCCCCTTACGGAATCGAACCGTAGACCTTCTCCTTACCATGGAGACGCTCTGCCGACTGAGCTAAGGGGGCCTGCGCGATCACTCGGTGCCCGCGCAGAGGTAAGAGTACACGGCCCGATCGTACTGGTGAAATCGGATCCCCAGGGAGGTCGTACGCCCAGCTCACGGCACCACGCGCAGCCTCGGAAGCTCGCTGCTGGAGATCGACTCCGGGTCGACCTGGGCACCGAACCACGCTTCCAACCGCTCGTACGGCAGTGGACGGCTGAACAGGAACCCCTGGCCGACCTCGCAGCCGATGTCCTGGAGCAACTCCAGGGTCAGCTCGCTCTCCACGCCCTCGGCCACCACGGTGAGACCGAACTGCTGGGAGAGGGTGACGACGGCGTTGACGATCGCCAGGTCTCCCGGATCGGTGGCCATGCCCTGCACGAAGGAGTGGTCGACCTTCACCTCGTGCACCGGCAGCCGGCGCAGATGGGCCAGCGAGGAGCTGCCGGTGCCGAAGTCGTCCACGGCGAGCCGTACGCCCAGGTCTCGCAGGCGGCGCAGGGTCGGGATCGGGCGCTCGGTGCCGTCCAGCACGCCGGCTTCCGGAATTTCCAGGGTCAGCAGCTGCGCCGGAACGCCGTACTCCTCAAGCAACTCCCGCACCTGTTCCGGGAAGTGCTGGTCGGTGAGCGTACGCGCGGAGAGGTTGACCGCGACGGCGAGCGACTGACCGCCGTGTGCCCAGTCCCGGCTGTGCCGCAGCCCCTCCCGGAGCACGAACTCGGTGAGCCGGCCGAGCTGACCGGTGTGCTCGGCCACGGCGACGAAATCCGCCGGGGTGACCGAACCGTGCGTCGGATGCTCCCAGCGGGCCAGGCACTCCACCCCGATGAGCCGGCGGTCCCGCAGCGTCACCTTGGGCTGGTAGTAGACCTCCAGCTCGCCGTTGTCGAGGGCGTTGCGCAGGTCTCCGGCGAGACCGAGCCGGTGCAGCGACCGCGACTCCAACGCCGGTGTGTACAGCTGCACGCTGCCGGGGACCGCCTTGGCCGCCGTCGCGGCCACGTCCACCCGTTGCAGCAGGGTCGCCGGGGCGTCGCCATGATCCGGGTGTACGACCACCCCGACCGCGGTGTCCACATCCAGCGTGAGCGAGTCGAAGACCATCTCGTCGCGGATCTGTTCCCGCAACTGGCCGGCAAGCTCCACCGCGGCGTCGGCGCTCTCCAGCCGAAGGGTCACCAGGAACTCATCGCCACCGGCCCGCCCGACCAGCGCGGCCGACGGCACACAGCCACGCAGCCGATCGGCGACCTCGACCAGAACCTTGTCGCCCGCAGCGTGGCCGAGCGCCTCGTTCACCTGACGCAGCCGATCGACGTCGAACAGCAGCAGCGCGACCACCTCGCCGGGCGCCCGGATCCGGACCGCCTCGGCCAGCGCACCGAGGATGCGGCGCCGGTTGGGCAGCTTCGTGAGCGCATCGTGGTAGGCGTCGTGCCGCAGCCGGTCGACCAGGCGGGAATTCTCCAGCGCGACCGCGGCATGGGCGGCGACCGTCTCCAGAATCGGCACATCGGCCGGGGCGAAGTTCCCCACGTCGCTGAGGCGGTTCACCACCTCGATCGTGCCGATGACCACCTGTCCGGAGCGCAGCGGCACGGCAATGACGTCCTTGACCTGCTGCCGAGTCAACTCGCGACGTAGTTCCGGTTCACCGCCGAGCAGTCGCCCGGCCGCCAGGGTCTGACCGGACTCCAGGGTGCGCTGACGAACCGTCACCGGGGTTTGCGCCACATCGAGCAGACCCCGATCGTCCAGCCGGGCGGTGAGCAGTACCTCCGGATGCCGGCCCTGGGCCGGCAGCCACAGCGTGGCGTACTCGGCCTGCATCAGGGCCCGGATACGTCCCAGCAGGATGTCGGCGAGATTTCCCTCCGCACCGACACTGGCCATCGCGCGGGTCAGCTCGTACATGTCACCGAGAGTCCGGTGCTGCCGGAGGAAACGCGCGTACGACCGGTAGAGCAGCACGCCCGCAATGGTGATCGCCCCCAACAGCAGGGTCGACCACAGGGTGCTGGCCAGGGCGATCAGGATGAGTAGACCGATCGCGACGTTCAGCGCGAGAGTGAGGAAGAGCTGAACCGCCGTACTTGCCGTCTCCCGGGAGCCCTGCCAGCCCTGCAGCAGGGTGATCACGCCGACCACCGCGACCAGGCTGATCAGGCTGTTCGCGGTGATCGCGGCGAACAGGACCGCCCACGTGCCCGGGCCGACCCCGTCGAACGGCAGCGCCACCGCCACGACAAGTCCCGCGACCGAGACCCCGGCCGCATCCCTTGCCACGTTGAACCACAGCTTCGGCGGCGGATAACGACGGTAGGCCTGCGTGATGATCGCCGCGCAGGTCGCAATCACCACGACCAGCAGCGGGCTGAGGCTGTAGAAGGCGAGAACCAGTGGTATCTCGGTGAGGGTGACGACAAAAGCCTGCCGCCGGACGACGAAACTCAGGGTCGGGATGCCCGCAATGACCATCACGACCAGCAGGAGAGCCGCCAGGAGCAGATCCCGCTCGTCGAACTCGGCAGTGAAGACCAGTATGGCGATGCTGGCAACGGCCAGCGCCGCGAGGGGCGTGGTGATCAGCCAAGCGGTCGCGATCGGGCGGCGCGGTGCCTCTCTAGTCGGCACGCAGGTGCCCCCTCACCAGATTGCCGAGTGCCTCCCGGTCAGCGTGTGCTCGAAACAACCACATCGTCTGGTGCGGGGGCGCCCCACTCAAGGCCGTTGGCCTGGAGCGGGTTGTTCTCCCACCCGATACCGACGAACTGCGCATCGCCGAATCCGACCACGGCAGCACTCACCGTAGCGAGCATGGCGATTGCCGCGACTGCGGCAAGCACTCGACCACTCCTTCGACGAGACATCGGGAGCACTCCTGCCTTCGGGGGTGTAGTGACGGGTACGCCGATCGTGCCACAGCCCAGGCAGCCGGAAAAGCCAGCGAACGGGCATAGCCGTCCCCCGGACGTGCGACCAGCCGTCGTCGACCGGCTTCTGGGCCGGTAGCACCCCCATCGGAGCATCTGAGGGTGCCCAAAACGACAAGGCACCGGTTTTGCCGGTATTGGCCGGAAAACCACGAACCTGGCAGGTTCGCGTACACGTCGCTCCACCACTCTCGCCGCTCCGCGCCCCGCGGTCAACGTCCACTCGCGAGAGTGGCGCACATGCGACGCAACAGACGGCAGCACGGCCCCAGGTCCCCGGACAGCCACCTCCCCCAGCACCGAGGAACAGCGAACAGAGTCAATGTACGCCCGCCACCCCGTCGGGCCACGCCCAGGATCGTCGATGTGGTGGACCGGCCGGGCGGTGGTCAACCCGATCAGGCGCGGGCACCGCTCACCGAACGGGGACACGACGTAGGCCCACGAAAGAGCCCCCTCACCAGATCTCGCTGGTGAGGGGGCTCTTTGTGCACCTGGTGGCGGGTAGAGGATTCGAACCTCTGTAGCTTTCGCGACGGATTTACAGTCCGCTCCCATTGGCCGCTCGGGCAACCCGCCAGGGCGTACCACCGCACCGTGGCGCGGCGGCGGAAGCAAGGATAGCGGCTCCACCCGTTGCCGCCGCAACCGGGTACCGTCAGGGGGTCGTACCCCTGGGCAACCAGGGCCAAAGGATCACAAAACAGCCAGACAGCAGGAGCATGAGTATGGCAGCGAACCCGTCGTTCGACATCGTGAGCAAGGTCGATCGCCAGGAGGTCGACAACGCCCTCCGGCAGGCGGACAAGGAGCTCGGGACGCGGTTCGACTTTCGGGGCACGGGCGCCGAGATCTCCTGGTCGGGTGAGGAGGCGATCAGCCTCCAGGCGGAGACCGAGGAGCGGGTCCGGGCCGCGTTGGACGTGTTCAAGGAGAAGCTCATCAAGCGGAACATCTCGCTGAAGTCGCTGGACGCGGGTGATCCTCGCCCCTCGGGCAAGGTTTTCAAGCTCGACGCCAAGGTGATCCAGGGCATCGACCAGGACAAGGCGAAGGCGATCAGCAAGAAGATCCGCGACGAGGGTCCCAAGGGCGTCCAGGCCCAGATCCAGGGCGACCAGCTGCGGGTCACCGGCAAGAAGAGGGACGACCTTCAGGCGGTCATCGCGCTGCTCAAGGCCGAGGATTTCGGCGTGGCCCTCCAGTTCACCAACTACCGCTAAGTCGTCTCGAACCGGCCGCGTCGATCCGTCGCCGCCAGCGATTGTTGCGCTCCGCAGCTCGATGCGTTGACCGGAGCGCTGCCACGGATCCGGCGTGGTCCTCCGAACGGTCTGGTCAGTCGTCGCGCCGGTGGCGCAGCCAGAGGTACGGCACGGGTTGGCCCCGGTTCCACTGATCCGCCTCGTCCGGCGGAACCAGTTCAAAGCCGGCGGCGGTGTAGCACCGCAGCGCCGGAACGTTGTCGGGATGCAATCGCATCAGCACCGTCGGGTGGTGGTCCCGCGCCAGGTTGGTGAGCAAGGTGACCATCCGACGGCCCAGGCCCCGGCCGCGCAGCGCCGGGGCCACGATGAGGCGGGCCAACTCCACCTCGGCCTCGTCGTCGTCGAGCCACAGCTCGCCGTAGCCGGCCGGTTCTCCGTCGAGGAGTGCGAGGTACGCGAGCACGTCGGGCTCGGTTCCCCAGCGCCTGACGTTCTCCGCGGTCACTCGGTCGTGGGAGCACCAGCGACGACTCTCCTCGGCAGAGGTCGCCCAGCTCGCCACGACGGCCGGATGGGTCGGGCCCAGCGCGGTCAGCTCCATGACTCGCCTCCTCGGCACGCGAGGCTACCGCCCAACGGGAGAACCTCCGCCGGCCGGCCCGGCCCACCTGACCGGGCCGGCCGGGCGTCGGATCCGCGTCAACGGGCGAAGATCAGCAGCAGGACGACCGTCAGGATCGCGCTCACCAGGATCGAGCCGAGACAGCCGATCCGGTTCGAGAAGAAGAGGAACATCCTGCCGTCGTACCCATCATTGCGCGGGTCAGGCCGCGGCGGGCTGCTCGGCCCGGACGGCGGTGGCCTCCGCGCGGGCGATGGGGCCGGCCGGCAGCGCGGCGACTGCCGCTCCGACGGCGAGTGCGAACCCGGCGAACAGGAAGGCCCAGGGCACCCCGCCGGCATGGTCGACGATCAGGCCGGAGACGGCGCCGCCGACCGCGCTCGCACCTACCGACATGGTCACCACCCAGGTGTACGCCTCGTTCAGCATGCTGGTCGGCGAGATCCGCCCGACCAGGGTGTTTTCCAGAGTCAGCGCGGGAGCGATGGCGGCTCCGCCGATCACCAGGGCGGCGCCCAGTGCGACTGGCGTCGGCATCACGGCGAAGACAGCGAAGCTGCCGGCGAGCACGGCGAGCAGCCAGGCGAACAGGCGGGTCATGTTGCGGGCCGGCCGGCGGACGCCGAACCAGAACCCCCCGATCGCACTGCCGACCCCCCAGACGGCCAACAGCACGCCGGCGAGGCTGTTCGGGTCGTCGGGGCTGTAGCGGGTGGCAAACGCCGGAACGGTCACGCCGGCCGCACCGAAGGCGATGCCGATGCTGGCCACGCAGAGCAGCAGCGCCGGAAAGCCGGCGACCCGAAGCGGACCGAGGCCACGGGCATGATGTTCCCGGGCGTGCGGACGCCAGCCGCGCATGGCCTGGCCGAGCGCAACCGACAGGGTGCCGACCAGGGTCACCACCGCGGCACCGATCAGCGCCGCCCCAGCGTCGGCGACCAGCACGAACCCGGCCACCAGCAGTGGACCGAGCACGAAAACGATCTCGAAAAGGGTGGTTTCGGCGGCAAGTGCGGTGTTGCGCAGGTAGTACCGACCGGAGTCGACGTTGGTCAGGCCGTTCCAGGCACCACGGATCGCGGCGGTCATCGGCGGATACGTTCCACCGGCCGCCGCCGAAGCCAGCAGGACCAGCGCGAAGGGAGCGCTATCGGCCCGGGCCGCCCAGAGCAGCCCCATCAGGGCCAACGGGTGGGCGATCGCGGTGCCGAGCAGCACCGGGGTGGGACCGATCCGGTCGGCGATCCGGCCAGCCACCGGGCTCAGCGTGGCGCCGGATAGGGCGTAGCAGCCGCCGGCCGCGGCGGCCAACGAGTAGCGGCCGGTCACCCCTTCGACGACGAGCAGCAACGCGAGTGGCGTCATGCCGATCCCGAGTCGCCCGATGATGCCGGTGATCAGCAGGGTCGGTGCGCCCGGAATCTGCCAGACAGCCAGATACCGGCGCAGCCCAGCCACAGCGGACCTCCACGAGATGTAATGAGCGAGACTCAGTTAGACCCTAACGTCCCCTGTCCGGCCGACCCCGCGGTCCGGCCCTGTGGCGGCGCTCACCCACCCCGTTCCCGGGATGCCGCAATCTGCTCTCTCGAACCGCCTCCGAGCGGCCGGCATACCGCAACTCGTGGTGCCCTTCCACCCCGGCGAGGGACGGTACCGCCCGCGCCGGCGCCGGGGCAGGGCGGGTCAGCGCTGGTAACGCACGGGGCCCGTCTGGCTCGCCAACTGCTCAAGCCGGGCGACCCGCTGCTCCATCGGCGGGTGGGTGGCGAAGAGCGCGGCCACCCCGCCACCCCGGAACGGGTTGGCGATCATGAGGTGCGCGGTGCTGGTGAGCTGCCCCTCGGCCGGCAACGGCCGCCGCTGGGCACCCATGTGGATCTTGCGCAGGGCGCTGGCCAGGGCCAGCGGGTCCCCGGTCAGTTCGGCACCCGAGGCGTCCGCCTGGAACTCACGGCTCCGGCTGATCGCCAGCTGGATGACGGTGGCCGCGATCGGCCCCAGGATGATGGTGAGCAGCAGGACCAGCGGGTTCGGGCCGTCCTCGTCGCTGTTGCCGCCCAGCGGGATGAACAGGGCGAGATTCGCCAGCATGGTGATGATGCCGGCGAGGCCGGCGGCCACGCTGGAGATGAGGATGTCCCGGTTGTAGACGTGCGACAGCTCGTGACCGATGACGCCCCGCAGCTCGCGGTAGTCGAGCAGCTCGACGATCCCCTGGGTGACGCAGACGGCGGCGTTCTGCGGGTTACGCCCGGTGGCGAACGCGTTGGGCTGGGCGGTCGGACTCACGTAGAGCCGGGGCATGGGCTGTCGGGCCTCGGCGGCCAACTCGCGAACCATGTGGTACAGCTCGGGGAACTGCGCCTCACTTACCGGTTGCGCCCGCATCGAGCGAAGTGCCAGCTTGTCGGAGTAGAAGTACGTGACGCCGTTCATCACCAGCGACACGAGTACGGCGATGACCAGGCCGCCGCTGCCGCCGAACCAGTAGCCCACCGCCAGAATCAGCGAGGTGAGCAGGCCGAGCAGCGCGGCGGTCTTCAGACGGTTGTGGTGCACGATCACTCCTTCGGTGCACGGATGCCGGGATCCGCTGACCGGTACAACACCCCGGTACCCGTCAACCATCCGTCTCATGACTGAGAGTTACCTGAGTGACGGATGGCGCGCTGGCTGGCCCGGGTTCAGCTCCCGGCGAGATCGAGCACGACCTGCGGTGCGAAGCCGACGACCAGGGCCACCACGGTCGCCACCGCCAGCGCCGCAGCCACCGCGCGGGCGGGTCGGGCGACACGGGCGGTGAGGTCTCCGGGCGGGGCGTAGAGCAGCGCGGCGGCCCGCAGGTAGTACGCCAGGCCGATGACCGCGTTCACCGCCACCACCAGGGCGAGCCAGCCGGCGTCGCCACCGAGCAGGGACCGGACCACCGTCACCTTGGCGAACAGTCCGGCCAGGCCGGGTGGCAGGCCGGCGAGGCCGATAAGCGCGAACGCCAGCCCGGCACCGACCCAGGGGTGCCGCCGTGCCGCACCGCGCAGGTCGTCGAGCCTGCCCCCGTCGGCGCCGGCCGGACGCAGGGCCACCACGCCGGCGAAGGCGGCCAGTTCCAGCAGCACGAAGAAGACGGCGTACGCCAGGGCGGCGGCGTACGCGGCAGTGCGGGCCTCCGCGTCGGTGGTCAGGGCCAGCGCGCCGAGGGGGGCGAGGATGTAGCCGGCCTGGGCCACCGAGGACCAGGCGAGCAGCCGGACCGTACGCCGCTGGCGCAGGGCCACCAGGTTGCCGACGGTCATGGTCAGCGCGGCGACCAGGGCCAGCACCGGCCCGGTCACCTCCGGCGGCAACGCCTGCCGCACCACTGCCAGCAGCGCGACCACCCCGCCGAGCTTGGACGCGGTCGACAGGTACGCGGCCACCGGCAGTGGTGCCCCGTCGTAGGTGGCCGGCGCCCAGGCGTGGAACGGCACCGCCGCCACCTTGAACGCCAGTCCCGCCACCACGAGCGTCACCGCGACAGTGGTCAACGGCAGGTCGAGCAGCGCCTCGTCGGCGAGGAGGGTACCCAGCCGTTCCAGGTGCAGTCCGCCGGTGACCGCGTAGAGCAGCGCGGCACCGAGCAGGGTCAGCGTGGTGGCGACCACGCTGACCACGAAGAAGGTCACCGCCGCCTCGGCACTGGCCAGGCTGCCCCGACGCAGGCCGACCAGGACGTACAGCGGCAGGGTGAGCACCTCCACCGCCACGATCAGGGTGATCAGGTCACCGGCCGCGCCGAGCACCACGCCGCCGGTCATCGAGCAGGCGAGCAGGAAGCAGTACTCCCCCACCGGGGTGTTCCCGGCCCGCAGCAGCGGCCCGGACAACGCCAGCACCCCGAGGACGAGCAGCGCCACCAGCGCCGCGACCAGGGCGGCCCGGCCGCCGAAGACGTACGAGCAGTCGGCACCGACGCAGAACGTGCGTCGCTCGGCCCCCGAGCCGACCGCCGCCGCACCGACTGCGGTGGCGACCGCGCCGGTGACCGCCGTGGCGACGGTGGCCGGTGGCCGGGCCGCCAGCAGGTCCACAAGCAGCACCAGCACCGCCGTCCCGGCGGCCAGGTACGCCGGCAGCAGCGCCACGTGGTCGACGGCCTGCACCAGACTCGGCTCGCTCATCGCGCCACCACCGCACTGAACCGAATGAACCGCTCGCTACGCTCGCTCATCGCGCCACCACTCCCACCAGGGCCTCGACCGGAGCTTCGGCGACGCCCAGCACCAGCGTCGGGGCCAGCCCGACGGCCAGCGCGAGGAGGACCAGTGGCGCCCAGGCGACCAGTTCGGCTCCGGCCAGCTTGGGCCCGAGCGCGGCGACCGCCGGGCTGGGCTCGCCGTGGGTCACCCGCCGCAACAGTCGCAGCAGGTACGCCGCCGTCAGTGCCCCGCCGATCGCGGCCAGCACCGCCAGCGTGGTCCACAGCGCACCACCCGACTCGACGGCGGCGACCACGGCGAACGCCTCGCCCCAGAAGCCGGCCAGCCCGGGCAGCCCCAGCGAGGCGACCGCCGCGAACGCGAGCAGCCCGGACAGGCGCGGGGCGGTCTCCCGCAGCCCGGACAGCTCGCTGAGCGCGCCGGTGTGGGTACGGTCCTTGATCGCGCCCGCCAGGAAGAACAGCAGACCTGTGATGATGCCGTGGGCGACGTTGCCGATCAGCGCCGCCTGGATGCCGGTGGCGGTCAGGGTGGCGACTCCCAGCAGGACGAAGCCCATGTGCCCGACGCTTGAGTACGCGATCAGCCGCTTCAACTCGCTCTGCGCCAGGCAGACCAGCGAGCCGATCAGGATGGCGGCGACGGCGAGCACACCGAGCACCGGTGCCGCCCACCTGGCGCCCTCGGGGGCCACCCCGACGGCGACCCTGATCAGACCGTACGTGCCCATCTTGAGCAGCACCCCGGCGAGCAGCACGCTGCCGACGGTGGGTGCCTGGGTGTGCGCGTCGGGCAGCCACGAGTGCAGCGGCCACAGCGGGCTCTTCACCGCGAAGGCCAGCGCGAGCAGGGTGAAGGCGGCGAGCTGGGTGGTGCGGGACAGCTCGGTGCCGCCGGTCAGCGCCACGATGTCGGCGGTGCCGGCGGCGGCCACCACCACGTACACGCCGACCAGCAGCAGCACCGAACCGAACAGGGTGTAGAGGGCAAACTTCCGCCCCGCCCGCCGCCGCGCGTCCAGTGCCGCCGGGTCGGTGCCGTCGCCGCCCCAACCGACGATGATCGCGTACATCGGCAGCAGGACGACCTCGAAGAAGAGGAAGAACAGCACCAGGTCGAAGGCGAGGAAGGTGCCGAGGATGCCGACCTCGACGACCAGCAGCAGCGCCACCAGGGCCCGGCCGTCGCCTCCGCCCGGCACCCGCCACAGACTGTAGCCGCAACAGAGCAGGGTCAGCAGGGCGGTAAGCACCACCAGCGGCCAGGAGATGCCGTCGACGCCCAGGTGGAAGCGCAGCTCCAGCCCAGGGACCCAGGGCAGGTCGATCGAGTGCCAGGGACGCACCGCCCCGGCGGCGTCCTGGGGCGCGTACGTCGACCATGCGGCGTTCCGGCCGGCGACCAGCGACGCCGCCGCGACGAGGGTGAGTGCGGCGGCCACGGTGCCCACGATCCGCGCCGCCCGGTCGCGGGGCGTCGCCGCCACCGCCAGCGCGCCGAGCGCCGGCACCGCGAGTACCGAGACCAGCAGGAACTCCCCGACGTTCATGCCGGCCCCCCGCTGACCGGCGGGCCGGCAGGCGGCACCGGGACGCCGGGTAGGTGGTGTGCTCGCTGACGTTCGCTCATGCCGTCGCTCCGATCAGGGCCGCCGCGGCCAGGCCGATCAGCAGCGCGCCGGCCAGCACCGCGGCGGCGGCCCGGGGCAGCGCCGCGCGGTGCAGGACGCCCAGCCTGCCGCCGAGGGCACCCACGGCGCGTCCGGTGCCGGTGACCGCACCGTCCACCACCCGCTCGTCGGCGGTACGCGCCGCGCGCGCAATCGCGGTGGTCGTGCGTACGACCAGGGTGTGCTGCACGTCGTCGAGCCGGAACGCGCGGGCGAAGACCGGCCGCAGCGGACCGAGCGCGGCCACCGGGTCGGCACCGCCGCCCCGCCGCCACCCGACCCACGCCAGGCCAGCACCGATCACCAGCAGCGCCAGCGGCAGCAGCACGGTCGGGGTGAGGTGGATCAGCGCGTCCGGCGGCAGCAGATCCGACACGACGTCGGGGCCGACGGGCAGGGTGGCTTGCAGTTGGCGGGAGAACCAGCCCGGAAAGCCGGCCAGGCCGAGCAGGGCCGCCGGTACGGCCAACGCCAGCACCGGCCAGCGCAGCACGGCCGGCGGATCGTGTGGCGGCCGGGCAAGCGGGGTGCGGGGCGCACCGAAGTAGGTGCCAAGCAACAGCCGGGTGGCATACCAGGCGGTGACGGCGACACCGACCAGCCCGGCGAGCCAGACCAGCCAGCCCACCCAGGCCGGTGCCGGGCCGTCGCCGTGCAGGGCGGCCTGCTCGGCTGCGGCGAGCACCCCCTCCTTGCTCCAGAAACCGGAGAGCGGCGGTACGCCGGCCAGCGCGCCGAGCCCGATCACGGTGCACCAGAAGGTCACCGGCATACTGCGCCGCAGCCCGCCCATCCGGGACATCAGGGTGGTGCCGACGGCGTGGATCACCGCACCGGCGGCGAGGAACAGCAGTGCCTTGAACGCCGCGTGGGTGAGCAGGTGGAACAGCGCGGCCGGCGGGGATCCGACGGCGAGCGCCCCGGTCATGTAGCCGATCTGCGACACCGTCGACCAGGCGAGTACCCGCTTGATGTCGTCCTGGGCGGTGGCGGCCAGCGCGCCGAGCAGCAGGGTCACCGAGGCCATCACACCGAGCACGACAAGCGCGGTCGGGGTGGCCTCGAAGATCGGCCACAGCCGGGTGACCGCGTACACGCCGGCGGCCACCATGGTCGCGGCGTGGATCAGCGCGGAGATCGGGGTCGGTCCGGCCATCGCGTCGGGCAGCCAGGTGTGCAGCGGGAACTGGGCGCTCTTACCGGCCACCCCGGCGAGCAGCAGCAGGCAGGCGGCGGTGAGCGTGGTGGTGCCGTGGTCGTGGGTGAGCACGTCGGCGATCCGGAAGCTGCCCGCCGAGACGCCGAGCAGCGCGATGCCGAGCAGGAAGCCGACGTCACCGACCCGGGTGACCAGGAACGCCTTCATCGCGGCGGCCGGCGCCTCCGGCAGCCGCCGGTCGTGGGCGATGAGCAGGTACGAGCAGAGCCCCATCACCTCCCAGCCGACAAGCAGCAGGATCAGGTCCCCGGACACCACCACCAGCAGCATCGCGGCGGTGAAGAGGCTGACCTGCGCCGCGTACGGCGGGTAACGGTGGTCGGGTTCCTCGGGTGGCCCCTGCCGCAGGTAGCCGGTCGAGTAGATCTGCACCGCCAGGGCGACCGTGGTGACCGCGACGGCGACCAGGGCGGCGGCACCGTCGAGGCGTACCCCGAGGGTGACGGTGAGCCCGCCCAACTCGATCCAGGTGGTCGAAGATTCGGCCGGGCCGTCCAGGGTTACCAGCAGGGCCACCGCCAGGGCGAGCGCACCGGCCGCGCCAGCGATGCCAACGGTGGCGGCCACCCGGCGGGCCGCCGCCTCGCCGATGGCCGCGCCCCGCGGCGACGGTGGCAGCAGCAGGCCGGTCAGGCCGGCGAGCAGCGGTACGGCCGGCAGCAACGCACCAAACGTCGTGACGCTCACCGCGGTCCCTCCGGTTCGCTTCCGACGGCCCGTGACGCCTGGCCGACCGTCGTGGCGGCGACCGGTTCCGCGGTGTGCTGTTCGGTCAGGGGGATCTCGTCGACGGCGACGCTGGCCCGGATCCGGTAGAGCTGGAGCACGATCGCCAGACCCACCCCGATCTCGGCGGCGGCCAGCACGATCACGAACAACGCGAAGACCTGCCCGCCGTGCGGCAGTACCGCCTTCGCCGTGGTGTCGGCGGTGACCAGGATCAGGTTCACCGCGTTGAGCATCAGCTCGACGGACATCAGCACCAGCACCGCGTTGCGCCGCCGCAGCACGCCGTACACGCCGAGGCCGAACAGGAGCGCGGCGGTGACGTACGGGATGACCGGCCTCACCGCGACCGCCCCCGATCGTCCGCCGCGTCGTCCCTGCTGGCGCCGATGTCGGGGCGGGACAGCACAATGGCCCCCACAAGTGCCGAGAGCAGCAGCACCGACAGCACCTCGAAGGGCAGCACCCAGCTGCTGAAGACCTGCTCACCGAGACGCTCGGCGGTGCCCGCCTCGGGCAGCTCCACGGTCGTCCAGCGGTACGCGTCGACGAGCAACGCCGCCAACCCGAGCCCCACCCCACCGCCGATCAGCGCGGCCGGCCAGCCGGAGCGGTCCAGATCGTCCGAGGCGCCGATCGGCGCGCGGGTCAGCATCACGGCGAACAACAGCAGCACCACCACCGCGCCGACGTAGATCAGCACCTGCACCCAGGCGACCAGTTCGGCGGCGAGTACCAGGTACATGCCGGCCACCGCGCCGAGGCAGACCACCAGGTAGAGACCCGCACGGACCAGGTGCCGGGTGGCCACCACAAGCGCCGCCGAGCCGACCGCCACCGCGCCGAGGGCGAGCAGCAGCGCGTCCACCCCGGTCACGCGGGCGTACCTTCGTCGTCGGCGGCGCGGGGTGGTGCGGGGCGTACCCCCGGGGTGGTCGGACGGGCGGCGGACGAGCCCGGGACGGCGGCCTTGCGCGCGGCGGCGGTCTCCTCCTTGGCCGGCTCGCCGTTCGGGTCGTGCGCCGGTGGCGGCGGCACGGTCGCCATCCACTCGCCCAGGTGGTCCTTGTCGTGCAGCAGGTCCTTGATGTCGTACTCGGCGTACTCGAACTCCGGCGACCAGTAGAGGGCGTCGAAGGGGCAGACCTCGATGCAGATGCCGCAGTACATGCAGAGCGAGAAGTCGATGTCGAACCGGTCGAGCACGTTGCGCTGCCGGGCCCGGGCGGCGCCCGGCACCGCCACCTCTTCCTTGTGCGAGTCGATATAGATGCACCAGTCCGGACACTCGCGGGCGCAGAGCATGCAGACCGTGCAGTTCTCCTCCAACAGCGCGATCACCCCACGCGAGCGGGGTGGCAGCTCCGGGGCGACGTCCGGGTACTGCGCCGTGGTGGAGCGTTTTGTCATCGTCTTCAACGTGACGGCGAGCCCCTTGACCAAGCCGCTGCCGGGCAGGCCGGTCGCCTCGCTTCGCTCGCGCTCGCTCATGCCGAACATCCTGCCCTGTGGGCACGGCGCGCGCGACCACCCCCCGGAGGTAGCCGGTAGTACGGTGGCTGCGGGGAGAACGACGCACCGGAAAGGACCCGTCAATGACCGCCGCGCTGCACGACGACAACCCGGCGCCGGGCGAGTGGACGACGGACGACCTCGACCGCCTGCCCGACGACGGCCGCCGCCGTGAACTCCTGGACGGACAACTGATCGTGTCGCCCTCCCCCACGCGACTGCACCAATCCATCGCAATGCTGCTCGGTGCCGCCTTGCAGGAGACCTGCCCCGCCGAGTTTGACGTCACCCAGGGGGTGTCGGTGCGGATGTCCCGCAGCCGATCCCTCATTCCCGACCTGCTGGTAACCGAGCTGGACGCGGCGGCCCGCAACCCCTCCTCCTACCTGCCGAACGAGGTTCTGCTGGTGGTGGAGATCGTCTCGGAGGGTTCGCGCAGCATCGACCGGGTGCTCAAGCCGGCACTGTACGCCGAGGCGGACATTCCCTTCTTCTGGCGGATCGAGACGGAGACGGGGATCGCGGTGCACGCCCACCGGCTCGACCCGGTCAAGCGCGTCTACGTCGAGCACGCCCGGATGAGCGACGGCATCCTGCTGGCCGACCCGTGGGAGATGGACATCCCGCTCGACCGGATCACTCCCCGCTCCCGCTGATCAGGTCACGCCGACCTGGCTCCCGCCCGCCGCCTGGTCACCGGGCCGGTCGCAGGAAGATCCGCCATGATGGGGGCGAGGACGAGTCGGGCACACCCTGGGGGCGACATGGGCGAGGACGGCAAGAGCGGCGGCGGCAGGTACGTCGAGCCGGGCGAGTTCAAGCGGGACCAGAACTACATCACCACCCGGATCACCGCCGACGGGCGGGACGGCTACCCGGTCGAGCCGGGCCGCTACCGCCTGGTGGTCAGCCGTGCCTGCCCGTGGGCCAACCGTCTGATCATCGTGCGGCGACTGCTGGGCCTGGAGGACGCCATCTCGATGGGCGTCGCCGGTCCGACGCACGACGCGCGGAGCTGGACATTCGATCTCGACCCGGACGGGCGGGACCCGGTGCTCGGCATCGAGCGCATCCAGGAGGCCTACTTCGCGCGCTACCCGGACTACCCCCGGGGCATCACCGTGCCGGCCATCGTGGACGTGCCCACCGGACAGGTGGTTACCAACGACTACGCCCAGATGAGCCTGGACCTGTCCACCGAATGGGCCGCGTACCACCGTTCGGGTGCGCCGCAGTTGTACCCGGAGCATCTGCGCGCCGAGATCGACGAGGTGAACGCGGTGGTCTTCGCCGACGTCAACAACGGCGTCTACCGGTGCGGCTTCGCCGGCAGCCAGGAGGCGTACGAGCGGGCGTACCGGCGGCTGTTCGACCGGCTCGACTGGCTCAGTGAACGACTCGCCGGGCAGCGCTACCTGGTCGGCGACACGATTACCGAGGCCGACGTCCGGCTGTTCACCACGCTTGTCCGCTTCGACCCCGTTTACCACGGCCACTTCAAGTGCAACCGGCAGAAGCTCAGCGAGATGCCGGTGCTGTGGGCGTACGCCCGGGACCTGTTCACCACGCCCGGTTTCGGTGACACGATCGACTTCGACCACATCAAGCGGCACTACTACGAGGTGCACCGCGACATCAACCCGACCGGCGTCGTACCGCTTGGCCCCGACCTGTCGAACTGGCTGGAGCCCCACGACCGCGAGTCCCTCGGCGGCCACCCCTTCGGCACCGGCACCCCACCCGCACCCCCCACCCCCGCCGAACGCGTAAACCCCGCCCACACCCCCCTGAGCTGACCCACCCCCCGCCCACCCCGCGCGACGTCCGGGTTGATCAAGAAGTTTTGGTCGGGATCCGCGCGGATCCCGACCAAAACTTCTTGATCAACGGGATTGGTTAGAGGGTTAGGCGGATGGCGGCGGTGAGGACGAGCTGGGCCAGGGCGGCGGGGACCAGGACGAGCCAGCAGAGGCGTTGGAGCTGGTCCTCGCGGAGTCGTGGGTAGGAGACCCGGAGCCAGATGATCACGAAGCTGACGGCGGCGACCTTGAGCAGGGTCCAGAGCCAGCCGAGCTGCGCGTCGGCGAACGGGCCCTGCCAGCCGCCGAGGAACAGCACGGTGGTGAGCGCCGCGATCACCACGATGCCGACGTACTCGGCCAGTAGCAGGAACGCGAAGCGCAGGCCCGTGTACTCGGTCAGGTAGCCGAAGACCAGCTCCGAGTCGGCGACCGGCATGTCGAAGGGCGGCCGGCGGATCTCGGCCAGCCCGGCCACGAAGAAGATGACCATCGCCGGTGCCTGCCAGAGCAGCCACCACGGCTGCCACGCCTCGACGATGCCGGAGAGGCTGAGCGTCCCGGCGGCCATCGCCACCGACGCGGCGGCCAGCACCAGCGGCAACTCGTAGCCGAGCAGTTGTGCCGCACCGCGCAACCCGCCGAGCAGGCTGTACTTGTTGGCCGACGCCCAGGCCGACATGAGCACGGCCAGCACGCCCACCCCGACCACTGCCAGTACGAAGAACAGCCCGACGTCGAGCGGCTGGCCGACCAGGTCGTTCGGGCCGAGCGGGATCACCAGCAGGGCCAGCAGGTACGGCACCAGCGCTACCGCCGGAGCCAGCCGGAACACCGGCCGGTCGGCGGCTCGGGGAGTGACGTCCTCCTTCTGGACGAACTTCACCCCATCGGCGATCAACTGCGCCCAGCCGTGGAACCCGCCCGCGTACATCGGGCCGAGCCGACCCTGCATGTGCGCCATCACCTTGTGTTCCGCCTGTCCGACCAACAGCGGCAGAACGAGGAAGGCGGCCAGCACGCCACCGATCCGGACCACCAGTTCCAGCCAGAGCGGCATCAGGCGCTACCTCCGTCATCCGGTGCCGGACCACCCTCGGATGCTGTCCCATCCGCAGGCGCCGGACCGCCGGGGCCCGGCCGGGAGCCCGCCCCGGCGGAGCCGGCATCCCGAGGGGTACGCGGCCCGCGGGCACCCGGTGCCGGACGGGCCGGGCGTTCCCGGGCGGGGCGGGCCGGGGTGCCGCCGCGCGGCCCCTCCCCCACCCCACCGGCGCCGGCGGGGGTCGGCACGACTCCCCACTCGCCCGGCGCGGGCACACCCGGGGGTCGGATCGGGCGACGTCCACCGCCGGCCTCCGACTCACCCGGCTCCTTCGCACCCGGCCAGGGCTTCGCCACCCGGGAGGCCAGTACGAACTCCTTGCGCAGCGGATGCCCCTCGAACTCCGGGGGCAGCAGCAGTGGGCGCAGCTCGGCGTGCCCGGCGAAGTCGATGCCGAACATCTCGTGGGTTTCCCGCTCGTGCCAGGCGGCCCCCGGGTAGACCGCCACCACGGAGTCGACACTCGGTGTCTGGCGGGACACCCGGGCACGCAGCAGCACCCCGTGCCGGTGCGTGGTGGACCAGAGGTGGGCCACCACGTCGAACCCGTCGGCCAACTCGTCGACGGCCGACAGCCAGTCGAAGTAGTCGAAGGCCAGCTCGGCGTCGTCGCGGGCGGCCAGCAGCGCGGCCCGCCAGGCGTTCGGGGGTACGTCGATGGTGGCCCGGGAATGGACCTCACCGCCGGAGACCGTCGCGGTGGCCTCGACGGGCGCAAGCAACGCGACGAGCCGCTGGCCGACCTCTTCCGGTGTCATGTCGCTGATCCTAGGCCCTGTGGCGGGAGTCGTCGGCCGAGCCGATGCGGAGCCAGACGGCACCCGACCGACCGGACGGGTGCACGCGGGCGGGTGACTCTCGCGGACTTCGCCGATGCCGGTCGTCGGTGGTCACCAGGATGGACCCGTGCGCGCTGTGACCGTCATTCCCGGAGTACCCGGCTCGCTGCGGCTCCTCGACGACTACCCGGAACCGGCCCCCGAAGAGGGGCCCATCCTGGTGGAGGCCCTCTCGGTGGGCGTCTGCGGCACCGACATCGAAATCATCGACGGACAGTACGGCGAGGCCCCGCCCGACACCGACCACCTGGTGCTCGGTCACGAGTCGCTGGGCCGGGTGCTGGAGGATCCGACCGGTACCCGGCAACCCGGCGACCTGGTGGCCGGGATCGTCCGGCACCCCGATCCGATGCCCTGCCCGAACTGCGCGGTGGGCGAGTGGGACATGTGCCGCAACGGCCTGTTCACCGAGCACGGCATCAAGGCGTTGCCGGGCTTCGCCCGCGAGCGGTGGCGGTTGCAGCCCCGCTTCGCTGTGGGACTCGACCCGTCGCTGATCGAGGTGGGGATGCTGCTCGAACCGACAAGTGTGATGGTCAAGGCGTGGGACCACGTGGACCGGATCGGCCTGCGGGCGGAGTGGCAGCCCCGCACGGCGTTGATCACCGGCGCCGGGCCGATCGGCCTGCTCGCCGCGCTGCTGGCCAGCCAGCGGGGTCTCTCGGTGCACGTGCTCGATCTGGCCACCGAGGGCCCCAAGCCGGCGCTTGCCGGCGCGCTCGGTGCGACGTACCACTCCGGACCGCTCGATCAGCTGGACCTCGAACCGGACGTCATCATCGAGTGCACCGGCGCACCAGTGGTCGTGCTGGAGGCGATGTGCAAGGTCGGCCCCAACGGGATCGTGTGCCTGGCCGGGGTGTCCAGCGGCGGCCGGACGATCGACTTCGACGCGGGCGCACTGAACCGGACCCTCGTCCTGGAGAACAACGTCGTCTTCGGGTCGGTGAACGCCAACCGGCGTCACTGGGAGGGCGCCGCCGAGGCACTGTCCAAGGCCGACCACGCCTGGCTCGGCTCACTGATCACCCGGCGCGTGCCGCTGGCCCAGTACGCCACCGCCTACTCCCCCGGACCGCAGGACATCAAGGTCGTCCTCGACTTCGCCGCCTGAGCCGGTCGCTCCCTCCTTGGCGCGACGGGCGCCACGGAGCCGCTGCCGGCGGAGCACCATCTTCCGGTAGGGCCGGTAGGTTGCCACCGCGGTCAGCGCTCGGACCAGCTCGATCGAGCCGAGCAGCAACGCCCTGGTGTCGACCTGAGCCGGATCTCCATCCACCCCCTCCGACAGGAGGTCCCGGCCGTGCCTGATCTCGGCGACCGCCCGTTCCACGGCGGGATCGGCGAGCACGTCGAAGGCACGTTCGAAGGCCGGTACGGAGACCGCCAGCAACTCGTCAACGACGCGCAACAGGCTCTCCAGCCGATGCCGATCGACCGGCCCCCGGAGTCCGCCACGGTCAGCTACCGTGACGAGCGTCCGGACGAGCAGGTGCGTGTCCAGCAGCCCTTCGGCATACCCGTACCGATGACGCTCCCGCCGGATCCGTCCATCGCTCAGGTGCCACTCGACGATGTCCATCAGGTCCGCCTGGATCCGGCCCACCGCCTGACCCATCATCCGTCCCCAGCGCCGCAGGTGCTCCCGCCGCAGCACGCGGTCGACCCCGAGCGTGATCACCAGGGCGCTGGTGGCGAAGCCGGTCATCCCGGACAGGACGTTGACCAGGTACGGATGCTGCTGCATGTGGTCCAGGGCACGTGCTTCCCACACCACCCCCACCGCGAAGCTCGACAGCGCGAGCGCGAGTAGCGTCCAGGCCAGCGACCGGGGCAGGCGTCTGGGCACGTCTGGGCACCTCAGATCCCGGGCAGCCGACCGTTGCGGAACAGGTCGACGAAGAGCTGGTGATCGTGACGGGCGCGTACCCCGTACGTGTGGGCGAAGTCGACCAGGTGCCCGACGAAGCCGGCGGTGTCCGCGTCGACGGCGGCGACGATGGCCTCCTCGGTCGAGTAGTCGACCAGGTCGTGGCTGGACTCGTCGTCGGCCACCGAGCGCATCCGGGCGACCGACCGTCCCAGGTCGACCAGCACCCCGGCCAGTTCCTCCGGTTCGTTGACGTCCGACCAGTCGAGGTCGGCCGCGTACGGGGACACCTCGGCGACGAGTTGACCGACGCCGTCGAGTTCGGTGAAGCCGACCCACGGGTCGGCGTGTGCCTGAAGGGCCCGCTGCGACTCGGCGGTGCGGTGTCCCTGGTGCCGGAAGTAGCCGCGGACCCGCTCGTCGTCGATGTACCGGGCCACCGCCGGCACCTGAGCCTGCTTCATGTAGATCACGACGTCGTTCTCCAGTGCCTGGGTGTGCCCCTCCAACAGGAGGTTGTACGACGGCAGTCCGGCCGAGCCGATGCCCACCCCCTTGCGCAGCACCACGTCCTTGATCTGGGCGGCCAGCGGCCGGGCCTGCGCCGTGGTGGGCGGCAGCGTGTCCAGGTACGCCTCGAACGCCGCGCACACCCGCGCCCGCACGTCACCGTCGATCTCGTACACCCCGTCGCCGACGGAGAAGCGCCGCTCGTAGTTGTCGATGGTGGTCTGTCCCCGCAGCAGGTCGACCCGGGTGTTCAACCGCGCCTGCTGGAGCACCCGGCGCAGCACACCGTCGGCGTTGTCCAGGGTGATCGACCCGATGGCGTCGTCCCCGCCGGCAGCGATGGCCCGCAGTTCGATCAGGTACGCGTTCGCGAAGCAGGTGACCAGGTCGCTGATGATCCGGTCGGAGAGCGCCTTGGTGTAGCCGATCAACGCCACGCTGGCGACGAACCGTCGCAGATCCCAGGTGAACGGCCCGACGTACGCCTCGTCGAAGTCGTTGACGTTGAAAACGAGCTGGCCGGAGCCGTTCATGTAGGTGCCGAAGTTCTCCGCGTGCAGGTCGCCGTGGATCCACACCCGGCTGGTCCGCGCGTCCAGGAAGCTATCGTCGGCGAAGTCGCCACGCTGATCGGCGTAGAACAGGCTGGCACTGCCCCGGTAGAAGGCGAACGGCGAGGCGGCCATCTTGCGGAACTTGCGCCGGAAGGCGGCCGGGTCGAGCGCCATCAGGGTGCCGAACTCCTCGGTCAGCACCTCGATGATGAAGGCGGAACGTTGCTCGGCGAGGTCGGTCATGATCCGTACGCTAGCGAAACCTCACCACCCGGACGGCCAGCCGAGCGACCGGTCTCGCCGGACCGACCGGACCGCCCCCCGCACCCGGCCGGGCACCGGCCGCGACCCGACGCAGCAGCGTCGCCCCGGTCAGGCGTGCGGCGGGCGTACCGGTGGCGAGGTCAGGGAAGCGACGGAGCGGACCGCAGTGCCGTCGCTGGGCGGCGCGTCGACCGGTGCGGCGAGCGGGTCGGTGCGCGGCACCCCGCCGATGCCGGACTGCTCGGCGGCGATCTTCTCCTGGAGACGGAGGATGCCGTGCAGCAGCGCCTCCGGCCGGGGCGGGCAGCCGGGCACGTAGACGTCGACCGGAATCAGCTGGTCGACCCCTTTGGTCACCGAGTACGAGTCCCAGTACGGGCCGCCGCAGTTCGAGCAGGCACCGAACGAGATCACGTACTTCGGCTCGGGCATCTGGTCGTAGAGCCGCTTGATCGCCGGGGCCATCTTGTCGGTGACGGTGCCGGAGACCACCATCAGATCTGCCTGCCGGGGGCCGTGCGCGAACGGGATCACGCCGAGTCGCATGAAGTCGTGGCGGGACATGCTTGTCGCGATGAACTCGATGGCGCAGCAGGCCAGCCCGAAGTTGAAGACCCAGAGCGAGTAGCGGCGGCCCCAGTTCAGCACGAACCGGATCGGCTCACCGAGCACCGCAGGCAGCTGCACGACCGCTCCCCCTCCTGTCCCCGACAGTCAACCACAACGTTCGAGGCCGGAAACCCGGGCCGGCAGGGGGTCGCGCACTCCGCATCTCGGGGCGGACATCCGGCGGCCCGCCTGTCTGCGACCGGACAGTGGAACGGACCTTCCGGTTCGGGCTTCGCAACACGAACCACGCCAGCGGCACCGACATCGCCGAGGTGACGCCGGTCGGCAGCGACGCCGACCCGCTCATGGACCCGAACCACGACAACGACGAGGATCGCTACGCGTACGGCTGCATCACTGTCGGGCTTCCGGCAGAAGAGTCGGCAACCGGATCGACGCCCGTCGCGTGCATCTGATGACACCGCGCGGACGAGCCGCGCGGTGACGGGGAACCACGGGAGGACCTTCCAGATGAGGACACGTACCGGACGTCGGCTGGCCGGCATCCTGCTCGGCACCGGCGCGGTGTTGCTGCCGCTCGCCGCACCGGCCGCCGCCGCGCCCACCACCGGCAGCCCCACCGCCGACATCTCGGTCGGCCGGCTGGTGCTCGAACCGACCGACCGCGGCTACCACGGCAGCCTGCCGGTCACGGTGACCAACAACGGCCCGGCCGCCACCTACTTCAGCGTCTACGTCGTCGAGCCGGTCGCCGGTTCGCTGGGCAGGCTCAGCCCGGAGGAGGCGTGCGGCTTCGGCGCGCCGAAGGACAACCGACGGACAGCCACCTGCTCGGTGCCGGGCGGCGACATCGAGCCGGGCGAGAGCCGGTCGTTCTCGATCGCCTTTGACGTGCTCACCCCGACCCGGGACGTCGCGATGATCGCGAAGGGCGGGCGCATCTCGGTAAACATCGGCGACGGTCGGGACGAGGTCGCCGACCGGGCCAGCTTCGCCGCCCGCTTCCGCTCCACCTCGGGCTCGCTGCGCAACCCGGTGCCCTACGTGCAGGACAGCCAGGCCCGCGCCGACATCACCACGGCCGGGGCCGTGACGCTGACCCGGCAGGCGGACGGCAGCTACCAGGGCAGGCTGCCGGTGACCGTCGGGTGGGCCGGCGACACCGCGCACGAGTACCTGTGGGGCGAGGCGACCGGCCTGCCGGCGGGCGTGGTGATCTGGGGCACCGATCCGCAGGACGCCCCGAGCTCCTTCACCAACTTCGTCGTACCCGGCGACCGCTTCATGACCGGCGAACAGCGGAGCTTCGACGTGCTGCTGCACGCCGAGCCGGAGACCGTGCCGGGCGACCTCGGCACCGTCTCGTTGCAGCTCAGCACCCAGTGGTACGGCAACAGCGTGGCCGACGCCGACCCGGCCGACAACACCGCATCATTCACGGTTCGCGTGGCCGACGCGGCCTGACCGCCTCTCGTCCGGCCGGCGCCCACGGCGCCGGCCGGACGTCGTCGGTCACCACGCCGGGCGTCGACGTCGTCGGGTCACTGGGCAGGCGCTGGCGTCGTCGGCTCACCAGGCCGGGCGCTGGAGCAGCCCGACGAACTCCACAAGCAGCCGCTCCCGCACCGCCGCCGGGGCGGCGTCGAGCAGCGTGTTGACCACCGCCATCCGGTCCGGAGCACCAGCGCCACCGCCCAGGCCGAGCCCTTCGGCCAGTCCCGCCACCAACTCCGGGGTGAGCGCCTCCGGGGTGAGGCTGCCGGCCATCGCCAGCAGGTCGGACGGCAGCTCGACCGGCCCGGCGGCGCGGGCCGCGGCGACCGCGTCGGCCAGCGCCGGACCGAACTCGGCCACCCGCGGCGCCACCGCCGCGGTCACCGTGAGGTGCACGCTGGCCGGCAGGTCGGCGTACCGGAGCTGTGGTTGAGTGTGCCAACCCCGCGCGGTCAGCTCGTCCACCAGCAGGAACAGGTCGAGCGTGGGATCGTCGGCGGTGAAACAGACCACTGTCGACTCCGGCTCGGCGACCAGCCGCAACCCTTCGGTGGCGCGTACCGCGTCGGCCAGCGTGCACACCGCCGTCCAGGTGCGGCGGGTCAGCGCCAGGTAGCCGTCGTCGCCGAGGTGCCGCAGGGTGGCGTACGCGGCGGCGATCGGACCGCCCGAGCGGGTGGACGAGATCACCGGGTTGATCATGGTGTACCCGGGCCAGTCGGCGTACGCGAAGTACTGCGGGGCGCGCAGTTGCGGGTCGCGGTGCAGCAGCACCGACACGCCCTTCGGCGCGTACGCGTACTTGTGCAGGTCCACCGAGATCGAGGTGACCCCGGGCACGGCGAGGTCGAACGGGGGCACCGGCAGACCCAGGCGACGCAGATACGGCAGCGTCCAGCCGCCGAAGCAGGCATCGACGTGGCAGCGCACCCCTGCGGCGGCGGCCACCTCGGCGATCTGTTCGACCGGGTCCACGACGCCGTGCGCGTACGAGGGGGCGGAGCAGGCCACCAGCACCGTCTCCGGCCGGACGGCGGCAGCCACGTCGGCGACCGCCGGTCGTAGCGTGGTCGGGTCGATCGGCACGGTGTCGAGTTCCACCCGCAGGTAATGGGCCGCTTTGGCGAACGCGGCATGGGCGCTGGCCGGTACCACGATCCGGGGCGCGGTGATGTCCGGCCGAGCGTCCCGGGCGGTCTTCACGGCCAGGATGAGCGATTCGGTGCCGCCGCTTGTGACGCTGCCGGCGACCTCGGGAGCGCTCGTGCCCGGCCCGCCCCCGAGCAGTCGCGCCGCCGCCGCGACCAGCGCGTTCTCCATGGCCAGCAGGGAGGGGAAGGCGGTCGGGTCGAGCCCGTTGACGTGGGCGCTCTCGGCGTACGCGGCAGCGGCGAGCGCGTCCAGCCCGGGCACCGCCGGGTCGTACACGTACGCGAACAACCGCCCCCCGTGCGTCGGCCGATCCATCGTGCGCAGCTGCCGGATCTCCGCCAGCACCTGCTCCGCCGGCATCCCGTCCGACCAATTCTCGTCGATCATGGAGTCGTGGTGCCCTTTCCGTGGGTTTTAGCGGCTTTTGTTACTGCCACAACTGCATGATCGGCGGTGGCTGGGGGCGGGGTGGGGGTGGAGAGGCGGGCGGGGGTCAGGTCGTAGGGGCGGAGCAGGAGGGTGGCCAGGCCGATGAGGAGAGCGGGGAGGATGGTGAAGCCGAGCAGGACGCCGAGGCGGGCGGTGTCGGACTGGGTGGCGGCGGTACCGGTGGTGGAGGAGACGTAGCCGGTGGTGGCGAGGACCAGTCCGTAGATGCCGGGGCCCAGGGCCAGTCCGAAGGTCTCGCCGGCCGTCCACACACCGGTGAAGACGCCGGCCTGCCGACGCCCGGTGCGCACGGTGTCGTAGGCGATGCAGTCCGGGAGCATGGCCAGCGCGAAGACCTGCTGACCGGCGTACCCGACGCCGAGTACCGCGACCAGCAGGTAGACCACGGCGGTGGGCAGCACCGGCGCGGCGACAAGCGCCAGTCCGCCGGCCGACAGGATCAACGACGCGGCGACCAGGGCGGCGAGCTTGCCCACCCGGGCGCCCACCCGCGACCAGAGCGGCATGACCACCAGCGCCGGTCCGACGAAGCAGACGAAGAGCACGGTCGGGCCGGTCGTGGAGTCCCGCAGCACGTGGTCGGCGAAGTACTGGACCCCGGCGAGGATCGTGGCCACCCCGGCGGACTGCACCACGAAGCAGAGCAGCAGCGCCCGGAAGGGCCGGCTGCGTGCCGCGACGGCCAGTTGGGCGCGCAGGCTCGGCTCACTCTCGCCGACCGCGCCCTGCGGAGCGGACCGGGTGCCGAGGAAGGCGCCGACGGCACCGAGCGCGATCAGGGCGGCCACGAAGACACCCATCCATCGGTGTCCGGGTACACCTCCGCCGGCCGCATCACGCACCAGTGGGGCCACCGCGCCGGCGACCAGGATGGCCAGCGCCAGCACCGCGATCCGCCAGGTCATCATCCGGGTACGTTCGGCGTAGTCGCTGGTCAGCTCGGCCGGCATCGCCACGTACGGCACCTGGAAGAAGGCGAACGCGGTCGCGGTGGCCAGGAAGGCGACGGCGACGTACGCCCCGGCGGCGGGACCGGCGCCGAACGGCGCGGCGAAGATGGCCCCGAAGAGCACGGCCAGGGCCAGCCCGCCGAAGAGCAGGTACGGACGACGGGCGCCCCACCGCGACCTGGTGCGATCGGAGATCCGCCCGGCGACCGGGTTGACCAGCACGTCCCATGCCTTCGGCAGCAGCACCAGCAGAGCCGCCACGCCGGCGGCCACCCCGAGGGTGTCGGTCAGATAGGGCAGCAGCAGCAGACCCGGCACGGTGCCGAAGGCCCCGGTCGCCAGCGAGCCGAGCGCATAGCCGGCGTGCACGCCCCTGGGCAGCGTGCCCGGTGGGCCTGGGCTCTGCGCGGGCTGTCCGGGGGTGGGCGGTGGGCCGGAGCCACCCGGCGGCGCGGTCATGGGGCCGAATATTACTCACGTTATGGCGGGGGTCACATCCCCTACCCGGGCCACCACACGGCCGTCCGCATGTCCACCCCGGTACCGCGCAGCGGCGTCCCCTCGGCGAGCCAACGCGCCCGCGCCTCCCGGGCCAGCCGGGGCGGCAGCCCGCCGGACGCGTTCACCACCCGGTGCCACGGGGCCCCACCACCGTGGCGGGCCATGATCGCCCCAACCAGCCGCGCCGACGTCCGCCCGGAGCGGTCGGCCAGCGCCTCGGCCACCGCTCCGTACGACATCACCCGGCCGGGTGGGATCCGGTCGACCAGTTCCAGCACGGCCTCGACGTACTCGTCAGGTGTCACAAGCGGCCAGACTATGGGAACGGCGACAGGCCACGCCGCGACGACAGCGCAGAATGGGCGGGTGCGCGACGCAGTCACGGCGGCCCGGCGGGTCGTTGTAAAGATCGGGTCCTCCTCGTTGACCACCGCCAGCGGCGGTCTGGACGACGGGCGGGTCGACGCGTTGGTCGACGCCCTCGGCCTACGGGCCACTGACGGCCGCGAGGTGGTGCTGGTCTCGTCCGGCGCGATCGCCGCCGGCCTCGCCCCGCTCGGTCTGCCCCGGCGACCGCGAGACCTGGCCACCCAGCAGGCCGCCGCCAGCGTCGGCCAGGGCCTGCTGATCGGGCGGTACGCGGCCGCCTTCGCCCGGCACGGCCGTACCGTCGGCCAGGTGCTGCTCACCGTCGACGACGTGACCCGACGGGCCCACTACCGCAACGCGTACCGCACCCTGCGCAAGCTGCTCGACCTGCGGGCGGTGCCGATCGTGAACGAGAACGACACGGTCGCCACCGAGGAGATCCGGTTCGGCGACAACGACCGGCTGGCCGCGCTGGTGGCCGCGCTGGTCGACGCCGACCTGCTGGTACTCCTCTCCGACGTCGACGCGCTCTGGACCGGGAACCCGACCCGACCCGGCTCCCGCCGCATCCCCGAGGTACGCGACGAGGCGGACCTGGTAGGTGTCGAGATCGGCGGCAGCGGCCGCGCGGGGGTCGGCACCGGCGGCATGGTGACCAAGGTGGAAGCGGCCCGGATCGCCACCGGCTTCGGCATCCCGGTGGTGCTCACCTCCGCCGCCCAGGCGGTCGCCGCGCTGGCCGGTGAGCCGGTCGGCACCTTCTTCCACCCCAGCCTCCGGCGACCCGCGGCCCGGCTGTTCTGGCTCGCCCACGCCACCGCGCCCCGGGGCCGGCTGCACCTCGACCCGGGCGCGGTCGCCGCGGTGGTGGGGCGACGCAAGTCGCTGCTGCCCGCGGGGATCACCGCCGTGGACGGCGCCTTCACCGCCGGCGACCCGGTCGACCTCGTCGACACCTCCGGCGCACCGGTGGCCCGAGGGCTTGTCAATTACGACGCGATCGAGCTGCCCGGCCTGCTCGGGCGGTCGACCGCCGACCTCGCCGCGGCGCTCGGCCCGGCGTACGAACGGGAGGTCGTCCACCGCGACGACCTGGTGCTGCTGTAAGAGACCGTCCAACCTGAGGAGTTGTGCAATGAGCGTGAGCGAGCAGGGCCGCCGGGCGCGAACGGCGGCGGAGACGCTGGCCGTGACGACGCGTACCGCCAAGGACGCCACGCTGCACGCGATGGCCGACGCGCTGGTGGCGCGTACGCCGGAGATCCTGGCCGCGAACGCCGCGGACCTGGCGGCCGGACGCGACGCCGGGCTGAGCGCGGCCGTGCTGGACCGGCTCGCCCTCGACGAGAAGCGGGTGGCCGGCATCGCCGACGCGCTGCGCCAGATGGCCGCGCTGCCCGACCCGGTGGGCGAGGTGGTCCGGGGCTCGACCCTGCCCAACGGGCTGGAGCTGCGGCAGATCCGGGTGCCGTTCGGGGTGGTCGGCGTCATCTACGAAGGGCGACCCAACGTGACCGTGGACGCGGCCGGGATCTGCCTGAAGGCCGGCAACGCGGCGCTGCTGCGCGGCTCCTCCTCGGCCGCGCACTCCAACGCGGCGCTGGTGACTGTGCTGCGGGACGCCATCGACGGTGCCGGACTGCCCGCGGACGCGGTGCAACTGGTGGACGCCAGCTCCCGCGATTCGGTAAAGGAGCTGATGCGGGCCCGGGGCCTGGTCGACGTGCTGATCCCGCGCGGCGGGGCGTCGCTGATCCGCACCGTGGTCGAGGAGTCGACCGTGCCGGTGATCGAGACCGGGGTGGGCAACTGTCACGTCTACGTGGACGCCGCCGCCGACGTGTCGATGGCGGTCGCGATCACCCTCAACGCGAAGACGCAGCGCCTGTCCACCTGCAACACCGCAGAGTCGCTGCTGGTGCACGCCGACGTCGCCGACGCCTTCCTGCCGGCGATGCTTGCCGCGTTCGCCGAGGCCGGGGTGACCGTGCACGGCGACGCACGGGTAGCGGCCTACTCCGACGCCGTGGTTGCGGCCACCGACGAGGACTTCGGCACCGAATACCTCGCCGCCGACATCTCCGCCGCCGTCGTGGACTCGCTGGACGCGGCGGTCGCACACATCAGGCGGTACGGCAGCGGACACACCGAGGCGATCGTCACCGACTCTCAGGCGGCCGCCCGGGAGTTCGTGGCCCGGGTCGACTCGGCGGCCGTGATGGTCAACGCCTCGACCCGGTTCACCGACGGCGGCGAGTTCGGCTTCGGTGCCGAGATCGGCATCTCCACCCAGAAGCTGCACGCCCGCGGCCCCATGGGCCTCCCCGAACTGACCAGCACCAAGTACGTGGTCACCGGCACCGGCCACCTCCGCCCCTGACCCGCACCCGCGCCGCCCTCCTCACAGATCTTGCACTTTCGGTCGCCGATACGGACCTGTTGCCCCACTTTGTAGAGGCAATAACTGCAAGATCGCGGGGAGCGGGGGTAACGGGGTCAGCGGAAGGCGCGGATCACGGCGAGGGTGGCGTGTACGTCGAACTGGTGGCCGTCGTCGCTGCTCCAGCCGCCGTCACTGCGCTGGGTCTCGGTGAGGCGGCGTCGGGCGGCGACAAGCGTCCACTCCTGATGATCGACGCCCACCCGGCGCAGCGTCACGGCGAGCCAGGCGGCATCGGCCGCCGACGCCTGCGGCAACCGCTCCGCCAACACCGCCTTGATCTGCGCCGACTCGTAGAACATCTGCTGCCGATGCAGGACGGCCGCGCTGAGCCACCCGGCGGCCAGGAAGGACGGCCAGCTGCCGTCGGGGCGCAGTTGGGCGGCGAGCGCCTGGCTGGCTGCCTGCACCACCCCGGCGTACGCCCCGCCGACCCGGTGGTCCAACGGACCGGCGGCCCGCGCGTCCAGGCCCGCCACCGTCAGCCAGAAGGCGGCGTTGGCGGTCAGGTACAACCGCGCCTCCGGGTCACCCGGCCGGGCCCACTCGGGCGCGGAGTCCGCGAGGGCCGGGTCCTCTTCCCAGCTGCCGTCGCGCTGCTGGCCGGCGGCGAGCCAGTCCAGGGCCCGGCGGGCGCTCGGGCGGCCCAGCGCGCCCAGGTCGTCCAGCTCCGCGAGGCGGAAACAGGTCGCGTCGACCGAGGCGACCTCGTCACCCCAGGACGCCGGCCAGCCGCCGCCAAGTGTCTGCCCGACCTCGGCGCTGTCGAGCACCTCCGGCGGTGGCTGCGTGCCGGTACGCAGCCAGGACAGGCGGGCACGTTCCACCGCATCTCCGTGAGCCACCACGAACCCGATCGCGGCGTCGATGTCGACCACGGCGGCCACGCTACCGGCGCAAACGTGATCTCGCCTCAGGAGGACGGATAGGTGAGATCCGACCGACGGCAGGGTAGCGGCGAGGGGCCCCTCCCCCATTGGACACGGCGGAGAGGCCCCTCGGCTGCGGATCAGTAAACGGGCAGCGACGGATCGATCTGCTTGATCCAGGAGAGCACGCCGCCCTGCACGTGCACCGCGTCGCGGAAACCGGCCGCCTTCAACGCGGCCAACGCCTCGGCGGAGCGGACGCCGGACTTGCAGTGCAGCACGATCTGCCGGTCCTGCGGAAGCTTGGACAGCGCCTCACCGGAGAGGATCTCCCCCTTGGGGATCAGGGTGGCCCCGGGGATGCGGACGATCTCGTACTCGGCCGGCTCCCGGACGTCGACGAGGAAGATGTCCTTGCCGGCGTCCTGCCACTCCTTCAGCTCGGATGCGGTGATGGTCGCGTCGACCACCGCCTCCTGGGCCTCCACCGACACCGCGCCGCAGAAGTCCTCGTAGTCCTCCATGAGATCCGTGAGCGTCGGATTCTCACCGCAGAGCACGCAGTTCGGATCCTTGCGGACCTTGATCTTGCGGTAGCTCATCTCCAGCGCGTCGTAGACCATCAACCGGCCGACCAGCGGCTCACCGATGCCGGCGAGCAGCTTGATCGCCTCGTTGACCTGGATCGAGCCGATCGAGGCGCAGAGCACGCCCAGCACACCACCCTCGGCGCAGGAGGGGACCATGCCCGGCGGCGGGGGCTCCGGGTAGAGGCAGCGGTAGCAGGGGCCGTGCTCGGCCCAGAACACCGACGCCTGGCCGTCGAAGCGGTAGATCGACCCCCAGACGTACGGCTTGCCGAGCAGCACCGCCGCGTCGTTGACCATGTAGCGGGTGGCGAAGTTGTCGGTGCCGTCGACGATCAGGTCGTACTGGGCGAAGATGTCGCGGACGTTGTCCCGGTCCAGCGCGGTGTTGTGGATCTCGACGTTCACCAGCGGGTTGATCTCGCGGATGCTTGCCGCGGCCGACTCGGCCTTCGAGCGTCCGACGTCGGAGACCCCGTGGATGATCTGGCGCTGGAGGTTGGACTCGTCGACGGTGTCGAAGTCGATGATGCCCAGCGTGCCGACACCGGCGGCGGCCAGGTACATCAGGGCGGGCGAACCGAGGCCACCCGCGCCGACACAGAGCACCCGGGCGTTCTTCAGCCGCTTCTGCCCCTCCACCCCGACGTCCGGGATGATCAGGTGGCGCGAGTAGCGGCGGATCTCGTCAACGGTCAGCTCGGCGGCGGGTTCGACGAGCGGGGGCAGCGACACGGTGGACTCCCCGGGATCGATGGTGGGCAACCGGGCCATTGTCGCTCGGCGACGCGCCCATCGACCATGAGCAGGGACACGTCGCCCGCTATGCGGGAGCGGGAATACCGTCGGGCCGCCGGCGCTTGCCGCCGCCGTGGTCAGCCGATCAGCTCGCCGGCGTACCGGCGCCCGTCAAGGATCGGCCAGGCGTTCGGCAGGCAGCCGTCCAGGCCGTACGTCTGCTGCTGCATGACCGGCGCCGGGTCACCCGGTGCCGGACACGCCTCGTGCCCCTCCCCGAATTCGTGCCCGACCTCATGGTTGATGACGTACGCCCGGTAGACCTCCAGCGGTGCGCCGTAGTCCGGCACCGCCTCCAGCCAGCGGGCCAGATTGATGATGACCTGCCCGGGCAGCCGGCACGAGGTGTAGCCCTCGGTGCTCAATCCCCCCTCGGCGCACATCGCCTCCGAGGTGCGCGGGGTGGCCAGGTAGACGGTGAAGTCGGCCGATTCCGCCTCGGCGATCCGCTGCACGCGCAACTGGCCGGTGCCGATCCAGCTACGCGGGTCGGCCAGCACCCCGTCGACCGCGGCGGCGAAGGCAGCCGGGTCCTGGCCGGTGCCCCGTTCGACGGCGACCCGGTAGCGGGCCACCGGACCGTCCTCGCCGTGCACCGGCGAGTGGTCACCGGCCACCGTGAAACTGCCGACGCCCGCCCATGGATACCGGCTCGGCCCGATTCGCTCGTCGCCTCCCGCGCCGGACGCGATCCGGTTGCCGAAGCCCTGCTCCGGGGCGGCCACCCGCTGACCGGTCCGGGCCAGCAGCACCACCGCGGTGGCGGCCAGGACGAGCACCATGCCCAGCGTCACGATCACCCGGTACGGGACCAGCGGCCCGCAGTGCCGATCGTCGGGCTCCGGCGGGCCGCCCGAGCGCCGACAATCGCGCCAAAGGGGTGAAGAGGGCATGACGTCATCGTCGCACCTTATTCCGGCGCATCACCACATTTTGATCGACTGGGTGCGCTCCGCATGGATCCGCTCAGAGCGGCGGGCCCGCGTACCGCCGGCCGTCCAGATACGGCCACGGGTTCGCGACGCACCCCTTGAGGAAGAGCGTCTGCTGCATCATCACCGGCGCCGGCTTGCCACGCCCCGGGCAGCGCTCGTGCCGGTTGCCCAACTCGTGCCCGACCTCGTGATTGACCACGTACGTCCGGTACAGCGACAGCGGCACGTCGGCCTCGACGAAGTGCGGCACCGACAGCCGCCACCGGTCCAGGTTGATGATCACTTTCCCCGGCGCGCGGCAGGAGGTGTACGGCCGGCCACCGACCCGGATGTCCACACCTCCGGCCGCGCACATCCGGCCCGCCGTCCCGGCCGTGGCCAGATAGACGGTGAAGTCGTGACGAGCGCTGCGCTCGACCTGCCGCAGCCGCAGCCGGCCGCCGTCCACCCAGCTGCCCGGGCCGGCCAGCGCCGTCCGCACCGCCAGGGCGAACTCGCCCGTGTCCACGCCGGCACCGGACTCCACCGCCACCCGGTAACGCCGGAGGTCGCCGGCCGTACCCAGCACCGGGCCGGTCCGGTCGTCATAGCCGAACCGACCCGGGCCGGTCGACGGGATCGAACCGGGCTCCTGCAGAACCGGTGGCGCGGGCGACGGGGACACCGCCACCGACGACGGCGTCTCCACAGGTGCCACGGACGACGGGGCCACGGGCGGCCCGGACCCCACCGGGTCGACCTCGTCGGCCGCCCCCGAGCCCACACCGGTGCCGCCGGCCACCATCGTCACCACGGCACCGACGGCGGCCACCAGCACCGCCAGCCGGATCAGCGCACCCGTCCCGGGCCGCCGACGACGCCGCCCGCCCCCGTCGGACACGGTCCGGTCCGCCGTCTGACCAGCGCGGCCCCGCCGGACGGCATGACGGCCAGCGGAATGCGCCGATCGAAGACGGCTACCAGGGCTGTGCACCCGGTCATCCTGCCAGGTCGGCCCGGCGGGCGGGTTCCCCAGTCTCGGCGAGCAGCCCGAGCACGGCCCGGGCCACCAGGCGCGGCACCTCAAGTTGAGCCACGTGACCGACACCGTTGATCATCAGGAGGCGGCTGTCCGGGATCACCCGGGCGGCCTGCGGCGCCACCCGCACGTCGACCAGCCGGTCCTGCCGTCCCCCGATGACCAGCGACGGTGCCCGCACCGTACCGGCCATCCGCCACAGCGAGCCCGACCCGGGCAGGTACGACCGCACGAAGCTGGACACCAGGCCACGAAAGGTCCGCACGTACGCCGCCGCGTAGTGCTCCGCCTCGTAGCGGACCCGGATCTCTTCCAGCGCCTCGCGCCTACGCTGGTCGCTGATCCGGCTGAGATCGGCCACGCACGCCTCCATGACCTGCTGGGCCATCACCTCGGGCGCGAGCTGGGCCAGCCGCCAGGCGGCCACCCGTTCGCCCCGGGGGATCGCCAGCAGCGGCAGCATCCGTCCCTGCAACGACCGGCGAAAGTCGAGGAACGGCAGGGCCGGCGACACCAGGGTCAGTGTCCGGACCAGATCCGGCCGGAGGGCGGCCACCCGCACCGAGATCGCACCGCCCAGCGAGTTGCCGAGCAGGTGCACCGGCCCACGGTCGGAGTGCTCGATCCAACGGATCACCCGGTCTGCGAAGACCGGCACCGTGTAGCGCCGGCCCGGCTCGCTGCGGCCGAAGCCGGGCAGGTCGATCGCCTGACCGTCGAGCCGCTCGGCGAGCAGGCCGGCCAGGTCGGTCCAGTTCTGCGAGGAGCCGCCCAGACCGTGCACGTACAACGCTGGTTCGGCGTCCGGCCCGGTGGCCGGCGTCTCCCGGACGTAGGTGACCGCTCCGTCGAGTCGCACCTCGCGCCCCGGCCAGGGCGGCGGAACCGAGTGGGCGGGCAGCAGCCCTTCGGGCCAGAGGGTGGCAGGCTTCACCGTTCCAGTCTGCCTGGAACGGCTCACGCCAGCAGCGCCTCCAGCCGACGATTGACGGCGGCCAGGGTGGCGCGTACCACCGCCTGCCGGGGATCGCCGGCCACCAGCGCGGAACCGGCCAACTGCTCGACCCAGCCGTCGCAGACCAGCAGCACCACCACGGTGGCCACCTCGCAGTTGCCGAACGGCACCACCGCGGCGTGCTCCACGAAGCACCGTCCACGTTCCGCAGTGGGAACGGCGGCACAGAGCAGCTCGTCGATCGCCGCCGCCGCCGCGACGCCGCACAACCGCAGCACGAAGCCGTCCACGGCGGGTCCGGTGGCGTACCCCGAGGCGTTGTGATCGCCCGCGACCAGCCGGACCTCGACGTTGGCGTCCAGCCCGAACGTGCTCACCTGGACGTGGTCGAGTACCACCCGGGGGCCCGGCACCCCGCCGGTGTCCAGCGGCCGCGACGGCGCGGACTCGGTCGTGGTGAGTTGCCCGCCGGAGTAGGAGGCAGCGAGGGTCGCCGGACTGCCCGGCGCACCCGGCTCGTCCACTACGGCCCGGCCCCGGTGCGGAGCCGGGGACTGCCGGCGCCGCCGGGTCGTCTCCGGCACGGTCTCCGGCCGGCTCGGCGGAGCCTCCGTCCGGGTGCCACCGGGTCGGGCGGACGGACGCCGTGGCTCGGCGACCGGGCGCGTCTCACCCGACTCGCTCCGGCTCTCCGCAGCGCGTCGCCGCACCGGCGCGGCGGGCACTCCGGGCAGGCCGCGCGGTGCCGCGGCCAGCCCCATCCGCTCCTGCAACAGGCGAGCGACGTGTCGGCTCACCTCGGCCGGGTCGGCCCCGTCGGCGAGGTCGAGGCGCAGGCTGTGCGCCCCGGCGGGGGTACGCCGCAGGGCGGCGTCGCGGACGCCCTCGACTCCTCGGACAGCGGCGAGGATCGCGTTGACGTCGAAGCCCTCCGGCCGGTCCCGCAGCGTGGCCGGCTCGTCGTCACGGCGGAGATGAGTGGCGATCCGGGCGAGTTCCGGGGTTTCGGCGGGTGGCTCCACAGCTGGCGGCTCCGGCACGACGGGCACGTCCGGTTCGGCAGGGACGCGCTGCGGCAACACCGCCGTGGTGCTCTCCTGCGATCGGTCGCCGGCCGACTCGGTCGACGGCACCGGATCGGGCGCGGACCGGCGTGCCGCATAGGGGGCTGCACTCGTCGGGACGGGCGCAGAGGGGGTGCGCTCGCGGCGGCCGGGCTCACCCGGAACCTGGTCGGTCGCGGCCGGCCCGGTGATCGGATCCGGCGGGGCGGGAGCAGAGACGGGCGTGGGTGTCGGCTCGTCCGGAACCGACCGCAGCCGGAACGGACGATACCCGGGCGGATCGGCGGCTGACCGGGCCTCGGCGACCGGTGGCGTCGAGCCGGGATCGAGGGTTTCCCGCCGACTCGGCGGGTCGGGCTGCGGCGCGCTGCCGATGGGGGCGGTCGACCGGGTTCCGGCCGGTGGAGCGCTGGTCGGATCGACCGCACCGGATGGCGTGCCGGCCGGCGGGGAACTGGCCGGATGCAGCGCCCACGGCAGACGCTCGTCGGTCGGCTGGCCGCCGGACCGGTTGCCCCAGGACGGGGCCTCCTCGTTCCGCGTACCCCAGGGCAGGCCCTCGTTCGCCGGTGCGCCGCTGACCGGCGGCAGCGCCCAGGACGGACGCTGCTCCGCCGGCGGCGACTCCGGCGCACGCGCCCACGACGGCCGCTGGGGGGCCGGCGGGGCGCTTGTCGGATCGCCGCTGGCCGGGGGCAGCGCCCAGGACGGACGCTCCTCGGCCGGCGGCACCTCGGGCGCACGCGCCCACGAGGGCGGTTGCGGGAACGGGGGTGCGCTGGTCGGGTCGACGGCGGCCGACGTGTCCCCGGGCTCGGGCGCGGTGGACGACTCGCCCTCCGCAGGCTCGGCATCCCGGCGGGTCTCGTACGGCCGGGGCCGCTCCGCACGGACCGGCTCGTACGGGCGGGTCGGCTCGGCGCGGACCGGCTCGTACGGGCGGTTGGGCTCGCTGGCCCAGTTCCGGGTCGGCGCCTCACGGGACCGACGGTCGGCGGACTCACCGTCGTCGCGCGCCCACGGCGGCGCCCAGTCGCGAGCCGGGCCGGGCTGGGCCCAGCTGGGTCGGTCCGCATCACCGGCGGGCTGGTCGGCGGGCGACCAGCGGGCAGGCTGGTCGGTGCCGCCCGAAGGGTGGTCGGCCGGCCCGCCGGCCTGATCGGCGACCGGCGCGGTCGACCAGGGCTCGCCGACCGGCTCCGGCGGGAATCCGTCGTCCCAGCTCTGCTGCCGGGCACCCGTCGGGCCCTCACCGGACCGTTCGGCGGTGGGCGCGTGCAGGCCGGGTGGCATCTCGAAGCCGGAGGGAGCGGTGCCGACGGGCGGCACCTGCACGGCCGGGGGCGACGAGGTCGGCAGGCCGGTGCCGGTGGTCACCGGCAACTCGCCGGACGGCACCGGGCGTGGGGCCGGTACGACAAGCCGGTCCTTGCCGGGATCCTGACCCGGCCCGTGCGGGCCGGGCGGGGCGCTGACCGGGGCATGCCGGTTGGCCGGCGTCTGGTCCGCGACCGGCGTGCCGTTCGTCCGGTGGCCGTTGACGTGGTTTCCGTTGACCCGCACGGGCCGCTCCGGCTCCGCCTGCTCACCGACAGGAGCGGGCAGGTCGGCATGGCGTGACGAGGCGGTGGCCCAACCGGACGGGGACTCCGGCCGCGGCCTGGTCGCTTCGGAACCGGGCACGACCTCGGGCCCCCACGACCAGTCGACCGGTGGCGGCCCCCACCCGTTGCCGGAACGGGCCAGGTCATCGCGCTGACCCGTCCCGTCGCCGTGCTCTCCCGGGGTGGCGGCACCGGGTTGCCCTGTTTCACTCACCGCGCGCTCCTTGGTCGCCCCCGCTGAGGCTACCGTGTGGCGACAGTGGCGATAAGTTACAGCGGCGGGCCAATTCCGCGAGGGGCCGAGGGGCCCCGACCGGGTTCGGGTGATATGCCGGCCCGTACGACAACCTCGGAGGTTCCCATGACCGCTGTGGGGAACGGCGCCCAGACCGCCGGCCGACCCACGCGCCTGCCCCGTTCGGCGCGCCGCAAGCAGCTACTTGCCGCTGCTCAGGAGGTGTTCGTCGCGCAGGGTTACCACGCTGCGGCCATGGACGACATCGCCGAGCGGGCCGGGGTCTCCAAGCCGGTGCTGTACCAACACTTCCCCGGCAAGATGGAGCTCTATCTCGCGTTGCTCGACACGCATTGTGACGCGATCGTCGCCAAGGTGCACGACGCCATGGCGAGCACCACCGACAACAAGGAGCGGGTCAGCGCGTCGGTGCGGGCGTACTTCGACTTCGTCGATCACGAGAGCGAAGCCTTCCGGCTGGTCTTCGAGTCGGATCTGCGCAACGATCCGGCCGTGCGGCAACGCGTGGAGCGGGTTGAGCAGGGCTGCATCGCGGCGATCACCGACACGATCATCTCCGACACCGGGGTCAGCCGGGCGCACGCCGAACTGCTCGCCTCGGGCCTGGTGGGCGCGGCCGAGACCGCCGCGCAGTTCTGGCTGGCCGGCGGCCGCCAGGTACCCAAGGCCGAGGCCGAGGCGTTGGTCGCGGCGCTGTCCTGGCGGGGCATCGCCAGCTTCCCGCTGCAAGGTGAGTCAGCCTGACCTTCGACCTTGTGATCGGATAGCCTTCGCAGGGCGGCCATTTCGCCCGATGGAGGAGGCACAGTGGAGGTCAAGATCGGCGTGCAGTACGCGCCGCGCGAGCTGGTCCTGGAGAGCGCACAGTCGCCGGCCGAGATCGAGCGGATCGTGACCGACGCCGTCGCCAGGGGCGAGGGCACTCTCTCCCTGACCGACGAGAAGGGGCGGCGGGTGATCGTGCCGGTCGGCAAGGTCGCCTACGTCGAGATCGCCGAGGCATCCCCTCGGGCGGTCGGTTTCACCGTCCGCTGACGTTCTGACCGACCGGCGACAGGACCGGCGGGGCGGGCTGTCCCGCCGCACCGCCCTGTTGCCGGTCTCTGCTCAGTCGTTGCGCCCAACTCAGTTGTTGAGCCCGACGGCGGCCATCCGCGCGGTGTGCGCAGCGGTCAGCCGCCGGAACAATTCCGCCACGTCGACGTCACCACCCGCGGCGATCAGCATGGTGAGGGCCCCATGGTCGGCGGTGGCGACCCGCCCCGCCTGGGACAGCGCCTCGCCGACCAGACGTCGCGCCCACATCGACAGCCGGCCCGCCACGGTCGGATCGGCCGCCACGGCCAGCCGGATCTCGGCGGCGGCGAACTCCGCGTACCGCGACTCGTGCAGCACGTCGAGGACCAGCTGACGGTCGGGCTCTCCCAGCGCGACCGCGATCCCCCGAAGGAAGTCATCGGTGATCGCGTCACCGACGTACGCCTTGGTGACCGCCTCCGCCCAGTCGCGGGGCTCGGTCGAGTCGTGGTACGCCTGCAACGGCATGACGTACGCCGCCATCGCGTCGTCGGGCGGCACGCCGAGCGCGGTGAGCCGGTCGGCCACCCGCCGGTAGTTGGCGATCTCGGCAGCTGCCATCTCACTCAAAGCTGCCCGGCGGCGCAGGTCGGGAGCGAGCCGGGCGTCGGCCGCCATCCGGTCGAAAGCGAGCAGTTCACCGAGGGCCACCAGACCGAGCAGGTCGGCGACGGCGTGGCCGGGCGGGGTGGGGGCGGACACGTGCGCAGGCTACCGTCCGGCCGGGGTACCGGCAGGCCCGAGCGAAACCCGCCACCCCGACAATATGTGATACAGGTCACTTACAAACCTTTGCGCCGCCACCGGCCCCCGCGGAATCGGGACGCTGTTTGGCCCGTTCAGGTAGCATGGAGGAGTTGCCGTAGGTGCCGATCCGGCTGGAGTCAACTCCGATCCGGTCGAAGTCCGACCCACGGCGCGCGTGCGGCCCGGTCCGCCCGGCTCTCTGCCGCCGACCGTGTGGCCCGCGCCATACCGAACGCGCCCTGAGGACATGACGGGGCGCACCCACGAGAGGGCACCCCCAAATCCACATGAGTGAGCCGATTCAAGACATTATCGACGGCCAGGAACTGGCCCCGACCGCCCCGGTCCGACCGGAGGCACCGACCTTCGCCGAGCTCGGCGCGCGCGCCGAGACCGTCGACGCGCTGGCCGCGGCCGGCATCACCCGCGCCTTCGCCATCCAGGAGTACGCACTGCCGATCGCGCTGCGCGGAGCTGACCTGATCGGGCAGGCGCCGACCGGCACCGGCAAGACCCTGGGCTTCGGCGTACCGCTGCTGGAGCGGGTCTTCGCACCCGACGAGGGCGGCGACGGGCTGCCGCAGGCCCTGGTCGTCGTACCAACCCGCGAGCTGGGCATCCAGGTTGCCAAGGACATCGCCGCCGCCAGCCGCACCCGGGGCGTACGGGTGCTGCCGATCTACGGCGGCGTCGCGTACGAGCCGCAGATCGAGGCGTTGCGCAAGGGCGTGGAGATCCTCGTCGGCACTCCGGGACGCCTGCTGGATCTCGCCAAGCAGAAGCATCTGCGCCTGCACGGGGTACGCGCACTGGTGCTGGACGAGGCCGACCGGATGCTCGACCTCGGCTTCCTCGACGACGTCGAGCGGATCCTGGCGATGCTGCCGGAGGACCGGCAGACCATGCTCTTCTCCGCGACCATGCCGGATCCGATCGTGACGTTGTCCCGACGCTTCCTGCGCCACCCGATCACCATCCACGCCGGGCACACCGCCGAGACCGGCCCGTCGCCGCAGACGGAACAGCTTGTCTACCGCACCCACTCGATGAACAAGATCGAGATCGTGGCCCGGATCCTCCAGGCGGAGAGCCGCGGCCTGACCATCATCTTCACCCGGACCAAGCGGGCCGCCGACCGCGTCGCCGAGGACCTGGACTTCCGTGGCTTCGCGGTCGCGGCGGTGCACGGCGACCTCGGTCAGGGCGCCCGCGAGCGGGCCCTGCGGGCGTTCCGGGCCGGAAAGATCGACACTCTGGTCGCCACCGACGTGGCAGCCCGGGGCATCGACGTCAGCGGCGTCACCCACGTGATCAACTACGACTGTCCGGAAGACCAGGACACGTACACCCACCGGATCGGCCGGACCGGTCGGGCCGGCGCGACCGGTGTCGCGGTGACCTTCGTCGACTGGGACGACATGCCCCGCTGGCGGATCATCGACAAGACGCTCGGCCTGGATATGCCCGAGCCACCGGAGACGTACCACACCTCGCCGCATCTCTACACCGACCTGCACATCTCCACCGAGATCACCGGCACCCTGCCGACCGCGGAACGCACCCGTGCGGGACTGGCCGCCGAGGTCGAGGAGGACCTGGGTGGTGGCCGCTCCCGGCGGGGCGAGCCGCGTGGCACCCGCCGCCGCAGTCGCGGCGACGGCGGTCGCGGTGAGGGCGGTCGTGGTGAGGGCGGTCGTGGACGCGGCGGCAGCGGTCGCCGGCAGGACGGTGCCGACACCACGCCGACCGACGCCACCGCGAGTGACGCCGAGGAAGGCACCCGTACTCCCCGGCGTCGTCGGCGTCGCCGGGCCGGCGAGGCGGTGGCGGGCGCCGAGACCGTGTCGACGGCCGTCGACGGCGCCCCTGCCGAGGCGACCACCGACCGCAACGAGGACGCCGCCGGTGAGGCCAATCCGCGCCCGCGCCGCCGCCGACGCCGCCGTGGTGCCGCAGCCGACAGCGGTACGCCGGCCGAGGCGACCACGGACTGACCACGTACCGCCCGAGGCGGCGGAGAGCGGCCAGCGCCACTGGCCGACCCGTCGCCGCCCGGGCGGTGCTTGCTGTCCGGCCCCTTTGCTCTGCTTCACTCCACGCACCGGCCAAGCGCCGGAACCTGTGCGTCGGTTGAAGCAGAGCTGGCGGATGGGCAGCGCAGGGGTCGTGGACCGCCTGCCAGCTGACGAATGCCGCCGAATCCTCCCCGAAAGATGGAGCGATGCCCGAACCACTGGACTCCGCCCTGGCCGAGGTCCGCTCGATGCTGCTCGGACCGGCCCTGACCCGGGCCGTGGCGGCCGGACGGCGGCGCGGCCAGCGTCCCTCGGTGATCCGGGCCGAACTGCGGCCCGTCGCCCTCAAGGCCGGTCAGCGGTTGCAGATCTCCACCTCGGACGGAGCCCGGCCACACACCCGAAACCTGAGCCCGGGGCCGGAGGCGGACGCCGCGGTGGAGGCGCTGCTGGCCGAGCCGTTCGGCAACTGGCATGTGGAGACCGCCGACGCCACCCTGCAACTGCGGGTCACCAAGTCGGGTGAGGCCCAGGTGCACCGCAGCACGGCGAGCCGGTCGGCCGCTCCAGCGGCAGCGACCGGGCACGACCGGACCAAGGAGTACCTGCTCGATCCGGGCGATCCGCTCTTCGCCGAGATCGGCGGCTCGGCGGCCAAGCGACGACAGGTGGACGCGTTCCTGCGGGCGCTGACCGCCACCCTTCCGGACGGGCTGGCCGGGCAGTTGGACCGACCGCTGCGGGTGGTGGACCTGGGTTGCGGCAACGCGTACCTGACCTTCGCCGCGTACCGCTACCTGTCCCGGTCGGGCCTGGACGTCGAACTGGTCGGCGTGGACGTGCGCGACGACCAGCGTCGCCGCAACACCGAACTGGCCGAGCGGCTGGGCTGGGCCGGACGGGTGCGGTTCGTCGCCGGCACGATCGCCGACGCGGCTGTCGAACCACCGCCCGACCTGGTGCTCGCACTGCACGCCTGCGACACCGCCACCGATGAGGCGCTGGCCCGGGCGGTGGGCTGGCACGCCCGCTGGGTGCTCGCCGCGCCGTGCTGCCACCACGACGTCGCGACGCAGCTGCGTAACCGGCCGGCACCGGGGCCGTACGACCTGCTCACCCGGCAGGGCATCCTGCGGGAGCGCTTCGCGGACGTCCTCACCGACGCGCTGCGTGCCGGGCTGCTCCGGTTGCACGGCTACCGGGCCGAGGTGGTCGAGTTCGTCGACTCCGCACACACCCCCCGGAACCTGCTCATCCGGGCCCGGCGAACCGGTGCCGACCCGACCGCCGCCCAGCGCACGGAGTACCGGGACCTGGTCTCCCAGTGGCAGGTCACGCCCCGGCTGGAGACGCTGCTCACGCAGGCTTCGCCCACGGTGTGACGGATCAGCGGCTCGCCACCGGAATCGTCTGGTCGATCAGTCAGTTGTCGAGCGCCCTTCCCGTACTACTCTCGAAGAGCGCACCGTCGGGTGCCGGTCGGGAGGGAAGACCCACCGGATGGGTTCGGCAGAGGTTTCGCCGCAGATGGCCTTCGCGCGTTTCGTACGCCGCGCCATCGACGATGCCCGCGAGGAGCGCGGCTGGACCGTCACCGACCTGGCCGCCCACACCGGCATCGGTCGCTCGACCGTCTTCCGCTGGCTCGCCGGTGACTGGCAGGACTATCCCGAACTGGCCAAGGTCCGAGGCTTCTGCGCCGCGCTCGATCTGCCGGTGGCGGCTGCCTTCCGCGCTCTCGGTCTGCCCGACGCGGGCCCCGGGTCCTGGCGACGCGGCGACGACGGCCCGGTGGAGGCCGATGTGCGGGTGATCCTGCAACGGTTGGCGGATCCGGCGGTGCCGGCCGAAGAGAAACACCACATCCGCGACCTGCTGCGCTACCTCGCCCGCCGGCCGGTCCGCCGGCCGACGGACCCCACCGCCGCACCGATGCGCCGGACGGCGGGCTGACCCAGGGCCTAAGGCACCGACACCGTGAACTCTGCCGTGCGTACCTCTCCCCCCGTGGCGAAGTCCAGGTAGAGGCGGTACCGCCCGGGCCCCGGTGTGGTCAGCCAGAACCGGATCGCCCCGTCGACCAACTCCGCCTCCGGGTGCACGTGCAGATAGCCGAGGTCGCCCTCGCGCAACGCGACGAGGTGACCGAACGCGCCGAGGTAACGCTCCAGCGCCGGGCCGGCGCCGTCCGCCCCCGTGATCCGGAAGTCGACCGGCACGGTGAGCCCCGGCTGGGGAACCCTCTGGTACGTGACGGTGAAGTCGTCGGCCCTGGCCGTGGTCGCCGGTGTGGGCAGGTCACGAGGCGTGTAGCTGCCGGGCGCGACCAGATCCACCCCGAGCGTCGTCGCCGTCTGCCGGCCGTCGTCGGCGACGGCGGTGAAATCGGCGTACGCGCGCCAGACGCCGGGCGACGGCAGCGTGAGCGGCACCGACCAGGTGCCGTCCACCGCCATGGTCGGATGCAGGTGCTGATAGCCGGACAGGTCCCGACGCACCACGATCACGTGCATCGGCTTGTCGTGCACCACCGCGAACCGGGTGACCGTCCGCCGCTGCCCGTCCCGGATCTGGAAGCGCAGCTCAGCTGCCTGACCGGGGGTGAACTCGGCGGTCATCGGGGCCAGGGTGTAGCCGTCGCGGCTGACGGCCAGACCGCCGGCCTCGGCCGCCGCGTCCTGGTCGGCACCGTGCGAGTGTGCGCCGGCGCCGGGGGCGTGGGGGTGATCGGCCAGCGCGCTGTCGGTGCCGCCGGCCGCCGTGGGGCCACCGCGCCCGTTGATCCGCCCGAGCCCGAATCCGAGCAGCACCGCCAGCACGAGCCCGCCCACCACCAGCGCCAGCCGCAGCGTGGCGCGATCCGGTACGGCCGAGGCCGCGGCAGGCGCCCGGCGGGCCGACGTCGCGCCGGAGTCCTGACCGGCGACTGGTCGCTCGGTGGTGCGTACCGACCCGAGCGCGGGCGCATCGGGTGCCTGGTCAGCCATGCGCCCACCGTACCGCCGGGCGAATCGGACACCCGGCGGGCCGACCGGATCGTGGTTCCGGTCGCATCCTCAGGCGGCGACGGCGAGTGCGAGCGGCAGCACGCCGGTGGCGCCGGCGCGGCGCAGTTCCCGGGCCGCCATCGTCATGGTCCAGCCGGAGTCGACCAGGTCGTCCACCAGCAGCACCGGGCCGTCCAGGTCGGCGACGGCCTCGGCGAGACGGTCGGGGACGGTGAGGGTGCCGTGCAGGGCGCGTACCCGCTGCGCGCTGTTGCCGCGCGGACCGTCGGCGGCCACCGACCCGGTGGGGATCACCTGGCCGAGCAGCGGCAGCCGGCCGACGGCGGCGATCCGCTCGGCCAGCGAACCGACAAGCGCCGGACGGGTCCGGGAGCCGACCGCGACCACCCCGGCCGGGCGGTCCGGCCAGGGGTCGTCACCGTGCGCCCACGCCTTGAGCACCTCGACGACCGCGGCGGCCACGTCGTCGGGCACCGGGCCGTCCGGCGCGTCCGGGCCGACCAGCCCGCGCAGCCGACCGCCCCAGCCGAGATCCGACAGCCGGCCGACGGCGCGGCCCGGCAGCGCCTGTTCCGTCGGGGCGATGCGCCCCTTCAGGGGTACGCCGACCGACTCCAGCCCGGTCGGCCAGAGCTTCTTCGGCGCGACCTGCACCCCGGGGCGGCCGAGGAAGGTCTGCGCGGCGGTCAGCGCGGCCGCCGACACCTCGGGCGGGAACAGCGGCTCGGCGCAGCGGTCACACCGGCCGCAGTCGACCGCCTCCGCATCGTCCAGACATTCGCGCAGGTAGCGCATCCGGCAGCCGGTCGTCGCCGCGTACTCGACCATGGCTTGTTGTTCGGCGGTGCGGGCGGCGGCGACGCGACGCAACCGGGCCTCGTCGTAGGTCCAGGGCTCCCCGGTGGCGAGCCAGCCGCCCCGTACCCGGCGGACCGCGCCGTCCACGTCGAGCACCTTGAGCATCAGTTCCAACCGGGCCCGGCGCAGATCCACAAGCGGCTCCAGGGCCTGCGTGGACAGCGGCCGGTCGGTGTGCAGCGCGGCCAGCACCGCGCGGACCTGCTCCTCGGGCGGGAAGGCCAGTGAGGCGAAGTACCGCCAGATGGCCGCGTCCTCGGCACCGGGCAACAGCAGCACCTCGGCATGTTCGACGGCCCGCCCGGCCCGGCCGACCTGCTGGTAGTACGCGATCGGCGACGGCGGCGCGCCGAGATGCACGACGAAGCCGAGATCCGGCTTGTCGAAACCCATGCCGAGCGCGCTGGTGGCCACCAGGGCTTTGATCTTGTTGTCCAGCAGGTCCTGCTCGGCGGCGCGGCGGTCGGCGTCCTCGGCCTGCCCGGTGTACGCGGCCACCGCCCAACCGCGCGAGCGGAGGAACTCGGCGGTCTCGGTCGCCGAGGCCACCGTCAACGTGTAGACGATGCCGGAACCGGGGAGCCGGTCCAGGTGGTCGGCGAGCCAACCGAGCCGGTGCGCCGGGCTGGGCAGGTCGAGCACGCCCAACCGCAGCGACTCCCGGTCCAGGCTGCCGCGCAGCACCAGGACGTCCGGTCGCGGCCCGGCCGCCGCTATCGGTTCGGTGCCCAGTTGCTCGGCCACGTCCCGGGTCACCCGGGCGTTGGCGGTGGCGGTGGTCGCGAGCACCGGGGTGCGCTCGGGCAGGTTACCGAGGAAGGTGCGCAGCCGGCGGTAGTCCGGCCGGAAGTCGTGCCCCCAGTCCGACACGCAGTGCGCCTCGTCGACCACCAGCAGACCGGTGGTGGCGGCCAGCTTCGGCAGTACGGCGTCCCGGAAGTCCGGGTTGTTGAGCCGTTCCGGGCTGATCAGCAGCACGTCCACCGTGCCGGCGTGGATCTCGGCGGTGATGGCATCCCACTCGTCCAGGTTCGCCGAGTTGATGGTGCGGGCCCGGATGCCGGCCCGGGCCGCCGCGTCGACCTGGTTCCGCATCAGGGCCAGCAACGGCGAGACGATCACGGTCGGGCCGGTGGGTCCGGCCCCGGTGCCCTGGCCGTCGCGGTCGCGCAACAGCGCCGTCGCCACGAAGTACACAGCCGACTTGCCCCACCCGGTGCGCTGCACGCAGAGCACCCGACGCCGGTCCACCACCAGCGCCTCGATTGCCCGCCACTGGTCCTCGCGGAGCCGGGCCTGCGCGCCGGCCAGCCGCCGCAGCACCGCCTCGGCCCGCTCCCGTACCACCGTCCGTTCCTGGCCCATCCGACGTTTCTACCAGCGTCGCGGCGGCAGAGCCGGGCCGCGTCCGGGAGTGTGTTCTACCATTCCCGTTCGATACCGGAGAGAGAGACGAGATGACTCAGCGAACCGGCACCACCGCCACGACCCGCCGTCTCGCGGCCGTGGCCGCCGCCCTGCTGGCCGCGACAGTGGTGGCCGGCTGCGACGACGAGGCCACTCCGGCGGCGGCGCCACCGCCACCGGACCCGAAGCAGGAGCTGCTGGCGGCCGTGCCGGGTGAGCAGGACCCGGCCTTCCGCTTCACCACCAGCGACTCGTCCGGGGACGTCTCCGGCGTGGTCGACCCGGTGAACCGGGGCATGGACATCGACACGGTCACCAAGGACAAGGACTTCACGCTTGAGATGTCCTACCGGATGGTCGAGTCACGCACCTGGATGAAGGTCAACTTCAAGGGTGCCAAGGACATCCAGAAGCTGATGAAGCTGCCCACCAAGTGGATGGAGTTGGACCCGGCGGAGATCGAGGGACCGAACCCGCTGCTCAGCTACCAGAGCACCGACCCGGGCAACGCCGCCGCGATCATCCGCGCGGCCTCCGATGTCCAGGCCGGTGAGCCCGGGACGTACACCGGTGTGGTGGACCTGTCCGTGGTGCCGGAGCTGGCTGACGCCCTGGAGGGCGTGGCCGCGCTCGACGACACCGACGGGCAGCTTCCGCTCAGCGCGGTGGTCGGCGCGGACGGCAACCTCTCCTCGCTGACGCTGGAGATCCCGCCGGCCGGCAAGAAGAAGGCGTCCGAGTACGTGGTCGAGTACTTCGACTTCGGTGCCGCCCCCGCCGTCGTCGCGTTCACCGAGGAGCAGGCCCAGCAGGCCCCGAACGCCGCGTACGACCTGCTCAACCGCTTACCGGTTAGCGGCCGAGCACCGACCCCCCGTTGACGCCGAGCACCTGCCCGGTGACGTAGCCGGCGGCGGGGCTGGCCAGGTAGCGCACCGACTCGGCGACGTCGTCCGGTACCCCGGCCCGGCCGACCAGGGTCGCGGCCACCCGCTGCGCGTGGCCCTCGGGGGTCATCCGGCCGTCGAAGAACTCGGTCTCCGCGACGTAGCCCGGGCTGACCACGTTGACCGTGATCTGATCCGGCCCGAGTTGGGCCGCGAGGCTGTACGCCCAGCCGTGCAGCGCCGCCTTCGCCGCCGAGTACGCGTCACCGCCACCGCGCTGTGCGGCGATGGAGCTGATCAGGATCACCCGACCGCCGGGCCGGCGCAGTGCCGGCCGCAGCGCCTCGGTGAGCAGCACCGCGGTGAGCACGTTGGTGTCCAGGGTCGCCCGCCAGTTCGCGGCGATCCCGGCAAGCGTGTCACTTTCCGCGCTGTGGTAGCCGCCGGCGTTGTTGACAAGCACGTCGACCGGCCGACCACCCACCGCCTCGACCACCTTCGCCGCCTGGTCCGGGTCGGTGAGGTCCGCCGTCACGGCACGGATCGCCTCGGGACGGCCACATTCGGCGCCGATCCGCTCGACCGTCGCACTGAGCACCTCCGCGCGCCGGCCCAGAACCAGCACCGAGCACCCGTCCAGGACGAGCGACCGTGCCACCGCCGCCCCGATCCCCGTACCGCCGCCACTGACCACGGCCAACCGCTCGCTCATGCCGTCCTCCCCGTCGCTGCTTTTCCCGCACGCGCCCGGCCGGACCCGCCACCGCCGTGCCGCAGCGCGACGGTGACCAGCCGGATGCCCGGCTGGCCGGACCGAAGCACGGTCCGGCCACCGATCATGAGGCTAGCGCGGCGGGACGGCACGCCGTCCGTGCCGTCCCGCCGACCTCGTAATCAACCTCGCTGGCGGGAGCCGGGACGCAGGGAGTCACGGAGCAGGGCCAGGCGAGGAGCGAGGCTGGCCAGGCCACCGGGGAAGAAGTAGACGGCCAGGATGAAGACCGTGCCGAGCACGAACAGCGGCTGGGACAGCGGCCGGCTGAGGAACGCCGGCAACGCGTTCACCGCGTCGGAGGTGCCGAACGACACCAGTCGGTGGTCCAGGTACATGTAGAGGATGCCGCCCAGCACCGGGCCCCACCGGGTACCCGGCCCGCCGAGGACCACCATCACCAGCAGCGACAGGGTCAGCTCGCTGCTGGTGATGTGCGGCGAGGCACCGCCGACGATCAGGCAGTAGACCGCCCCGCCGGCCGCCGCCAAGCCGCCGGCCAGCGTGAAGGCGACCAGCTTGAAGCGGTACGGATCCAGCCCGAGCACGCCGATGCGGCGCTCGTCGTCGCGCAACCCGGCCAGCACCCGCCCGGTCGGCGAGCCACTGACCCGGTGCACCACGAAGACCACCACCACGAGATACGCCAGCGCCAACCAGTACAGGTTTACCGTGTTGGTGACCCCGACCAGCCCGTCCGGCAGCCCGGCGACGTCAAGCGGCAGCCCCTCCTCACCACCGGTGAGGCCACCGAAGTCCCGGGCCACCAGGATCGCCCCGACCTGCGCGAACGCCAGCGTCACCATGGCGAAGGCGATGCCGACCGTACGCAGCGCCACGGCACCGAGCAGCCCGGCGAGGATGGTTCCGCCCACGATGGCCAGCGGTGCGGCCTGCCACAGCGGCAGCCCGGCCCGGGTGATCAGGATGTCGGTGCCGTAGACGCCGGCGGCGAAGTAGAGGGCGTGGCCGAAGGAGAGCATTCCGGTGCGCCCGAAAAGCAGGTCGTAACCGGCCGCCAGACCGCCGAAGACCAGACACACGGCGAGCAGTTGCAGGGTGCCCGGCGAGTTCAGCGCGCCCTCGAAGATGCCCGGCAGGTGCAGCGTCGAGTACGGCAGGATCAGCGCCACCACCAGCGCGACCAGCGGCAGGAACGGGCGGAGCCGGCCCCAGCGGCCTGGTTGCTCGGTCAACTCGTCGGGCACCGCCGCCGGTGGTGCCGAAACCTCGGGGCTCTTGACCTCGGTCATGCCGTAACCGCCTTCCCGGCGATGCCCTGCGGACGCAGCAGCAGCACCACGGCCAGCAACGCCACCACGCAGATGTCACCCAGTCCGGAGGTGCCGTAGTAGTTGACGAACTGTTGCAGCAGCCCGACCGCGACCGCCGCGTACGCGGACCCGACCACCGAGCCCATGCCGCCGATGACCACCACGATGAACGCGAAGATCAGCAGCGAGCCGCCCTGCTGCGGCGAGACGGTGCCGAAGTAGACGCTGCCCAGCGCCCCGGCCAACGCTGCCGCCGCCCCGCCGATGGCGAAGACCAGGGTGAACGCCTTGCGTACGTCGATGCCCAGCGCGGTCACCATCTCCCGGTTCTCCACGCCGGCCCGGATGATCAGGCCGTAGCGGGTCCAGCGGAGGAAGGCGAGGATCGCGCCGAGCACCAGCGCCGCAGCGACGATCAGCAGGAGACCTCCGTTGGGCACCTGCGCGCCGAAGATCGAGGTCACCTCGCGGGTCCATGCCGGACGGGGGAAGGGTCGGGCGTCGGCGCCCCAGGTGGCCTGCAACAACGCCACGCCGGCCAGCGAGAGGCCGACGGTGACCAGCACCTGCTCGATGGTGCGCGAGTAGAGCGGCCGGATCAGCACCAGCTCGACAAGCACCGCCATCAGCGTGCCGGCGGCCACCCCGAAGGCGACCGCGACCACGAAACCGAGGCCGTCGGGGCCGGCGCCGGGCAGGTTCCCCGCCGCCCACCAGGTGGCGTACGCGCCGACGCCGAGGAACAGCCCGTGCGCGAAGTTGAGCACGTCGGCCAGGCCGAAGACCAGCGACAGCCCGGAGGCGACCAGGAAGTAGAGGGCGGCCAGGCCGAGCCCGGTAAGCGTCAGCAGAATGATCGCGTCCATCAGTTGCCGTCCTCCGGGGCCGACGCGGCGGCGGCCGGCTGGCTGGCGGGCTGGTGGCCCTCTACCGAGCCGACGCCGAGCAGGGACCGGGTCAGCGCGGTTTCCAACAGCAACTCCTGGGCGTCGCCGGCCCAGGCGACCCGTCCGGCGGCGAGCACCACCGCGTCGCGGGCCAGCCGCCGGACCACCGCCAGGTTCTGCTCGACCAGCAGCACCGGCACGGACTCCGCGACCCGTTCCAGCACCTCGGCCACCTCGGTCACCACCTTCGGCGCCAACCCCTTGGTCGGCTCGTCGACCAGCAGCAGCCGGTTGTCGTTGAGCAGCACCCGGCCGATGGCGAGCATCTGCTGCTGCCCGCCGGAGAGCGATCCGGCCCGCTGCCGGGAACGCCGGTCCAGCTCGGGAAAGAGTGCGAACACCCGGTCGTACGCTGCGGTGGTGCCGCGCCGCTCGGCGAGCCGCAGGTTCTCCGCGACGGTGAGTCCGGCGAAGACGCAGCGGTCCTCGGGCACGTAGCCGAGCCCATCGCGGACCAGGCGGTGGGTCCGCTGGGAAAGCAGGCTCCGGGCGCCCATCCGGACCGTGCCGCGTACCTCGCCGCTGCGCGGAGTCAGCCCGACGACGGCGCGCAGCGTGGTGGTCTTGCCGACCCCGTTGCGGCCGAGCAGCACGGTGACCCCGGTCGGCGCGACCGTGAACGACACTCCCTGGAGGATGTGCAGCCCGGCGATCCGGACCGACAGATCCTCCACGGTCAATACGGGTTCGCTCACAGCGACTCCCCGAGGTAGGCCTCTTGTACGGTCGGGTTGGCCATCACTGTCTCCGGCGTGTCGCACGCCAGCAACGCGCCGTGGTGCATCACGGCGATCCGGTCGGCCAGTTCGAGGATCACGTCCATGTGGTGCTCCACCATCAGCACCGCTCGACCGCTGTCCCCGGTCAACGCACGGATCACCTGGACCAGTTCCGGCACGTCCTCGGCGCTGACCCCGGCCATCGGCTCGTCGAGCAGCATCACCCGTGGCTCGCCGGCCAGCAGCAGGGCGATCTCCAGCTTCCGCTTCTCGCCGTGGGCGAGGGTGCCGGCCAACGCCGTACCCCGGTGGGCCAGGCCGACCCGGTCGAGCGCCGCGTCGGCGGCGGCGGCGACCTCCCGGTCGGCCGCCGCCCGCCGCCACAGCTTCAGCGAACCCCCGCGGTGTGCCTGCACGGCGAGCCGGACGTTCTCCCGCACGCTCAACGAACCGAACACCGAGGACGCCTGGAACGTACGGCCCAGGCCCAGCCGGGCCCGCCGGTACGGCGGCAGGGCGGAGATGTCCTGCCCGTCCAGGGTCACCCGGCCTTCGGTGGCTCGGCGCAGGCCGGTGATCAGGTTGAACAGTGAGGTCTTGCCGGCGCCGTTGGGACCGATCACGCCGAGGAACTCCCCGGGTGCCAGGTCCAGATAGACGGAGTCGACGATGGAGACCTCACCGATCCGCCAGGTCAGACCGCGGGTGGCGAGCATCTCGCGTCAGCCCTTCATTGCCTGGACCGGCGGCGCGGTCTCGTCACCGGTGAGCGCCTTCTGAGCGGTCGCGGTGAACGTGTCGCCGCTTCCGGTCAGGCTCGCCTGGTACATCGGCTGGAGCAGCGCGTGGTCCTCGGCACGGATGGTCATGCTGCCCTTGACGCTCTCGAAGCTCCAGCCCTCCAGCGCGGTGACCATCTTCTCGACGTCGTCGCCACCCTCGGTCACGGCGCGGACCACCATCTGCGCGGCGGCGAACCCGTCCGGGTGGAACAGGTCGAGCGTGCCGCCGGGGACCTTCGCCTTCGCGGCCTTGGCCGCCTCGGTGTCGCTGGCCCCGTCGAAGTAGTGCGACAGGAAGGAGATCTTGCTGCCGGCGGCACCGAAGGTCGGCCAGGAGGTGCGGATGTCCAGGCCCGTGACGACCGTGGTGGAGGTGAGCACGCCCTGCTGGTCCAGGGTCTGCCACATGGCCGGGGCGGTGGTACCGGCCCAGGCCACGAAGAGCAGGTCCGGCTTGGCGGACTTGATCTGGCTGGCGAACGGGGTGAACTCGGTCGCGCTGGCCGGCGCCCGGACGGCGCTGACGCTCGCGCCGGCTCCACCGATGACGGCCTTGACCGCGGCCTCGTTGGCGTCGCCGAAGGCGCCGTCCTGGGCGAAAACCACCACCTTCTTGCCGGCCGGGTCGCCGATGAACGACTTCGCGGTCACCACGTCCTGGTACGACTGCCGGCCGGAGCGGAACGTGTACTTGTTCGCGCCGGTCACCGCGTCGGTGGCGGCCGGGCCGGAGATGAACAGCACCTTGTTCTGCGCGGCGATCGGGGCGACCTGGAGCGCCACGCCCGAGGCCGTCGAACCAGCGATGATCTTGTTGCCCTTGCCGATCAGATCCTTGGCCGCGGAGACCGCCTTCGCCGGATCACCGGCGTCGTCGACCTCGGTGATCTCGATCGTGCGGTCGCCGACCTTGTTGGTGCCGTCGGTGGCGAAGTCCAGGCCGGCCCTGAACCCCTCGATGTACTGCTTTCCGTAACTGGCCAGCGCTCCCGACTGGGAGTAGACCAGACCAACCTTCACCGGGGCGGCGCTGTCGCCGCCGCCGTTGGCGGTGTCCTGAGGGCTGCCACAGGCCGTGGCGGCGATCGCCGCGGCCATCATCGTGGCGGCGGAGATGAACACCCGCCGTGTCGTCCGGACCGTCATTGCGACTCCACGTGAGGACTCAGAGGGAGGAACCTTATGTGTCGGCTCACGCTAGAAGTGACGTCACCCACGGGCCATGTGGTCGAAACACACAAGTAACCGGGCCGAGGTGGCCGGCACTTACAAGCCCGGAGCCCGGGCGCACCGGCCCAGCACAACGGCGGTCGCCCGCTGCCACGGTTCGCGGCCGTCATGTGTCGCCCCCCGCCACGGTCCGCCGCCCACTCGCGAACGCTCTCCGGCGACGACGAGTTGCGGCATGTCGGGGCGTCCGGGCCAGCCGAAGGCACAGGTTGCGGTGTCTCGTGGGACGGCGGCCTGTTTCCTACCCGGCGGTCAGCTGCTCGGCCAGTCGGTCCAGGCCACTCTTGATCAACCGGCCGTAGTCGTCGTCAGCGAGCTCGGCCATCCCCGCCTCCGCGCGGTGGAGGTGGGCGCGGGCCAGGTCGAGATCACCCAGTCTGCGGTAGCAGTCACCGAGGTTGAGGTGCAGTGACGGATACAGGCCGGCCACGGTCATCGGCACGCCGGCCTCCGCGACCCGGGCGTCGGTGATCTGGTCGGCCAGGGTCGCCAGCGCCCGAGGCCGCAGTATCCCCGAAGTTGCCGGCTAGACCGGGACGGGGCAGAGCAAGGGCGGGCCCGGGGTGCGGGGCGTCGGGATGTCGGTTCAGGCCCGGAACCGCGCGCAGAATCGGAAGATTGTCTGGTGCGTCGGTTTCTTCGTCACCCGGTGCGGCTCGTGCCGCTGGTCTTCCTGGTGGCGATCCTGATCGGCACCGGCCTGTTGATGCTGCGGCCGATGACCATCGAGTACCAGCACACCTCGTTCATGACCGCGCTGTTCACCGCCACGTCGGCCATCTCGGTGACCGGCCTTACCGTCACCGACACCCCGAACTACTGGTCCGGCTCCGGGCTGGCGCTCATCACCGTGCTCACCCAGTTGGGTGGGCTCGGCATCCTGACCGGTGCCGCGCTGGTGATCCTCACCGTGTCCCGGCGGCTCGGGCTGCACAACCGGCTGCTGTTGCGGGCCGAGACCGCGGAGTACGGGATCGGCGACGTACGCCGACTGCTGCTGCGCATCGCCACCACGGTCTTCGCCTGCGAGCTGGCGATGACCGTCGTCGTCACCGGGCGGCTCTGGCTGGGCTACGACCAGCCATTCCGGCAGTCCCTCTGGTCCGCCGCGTTCCACTCCATCCAGGCCTTCAACAACTGCGGATTCTCGCTCTACCCCGACGGGCTGTTGGCCTTCTCCCGTGACCCGTGGATCAGCCTGCCGTTGGCCCTCGGCGCGATCGTCGGCGGTCTCGGCTTCCCGGCCCTGTTCGAAGCGGTCCGCGAGTGGCGGCAGCCGGCGCGCTGGGCGGTCGCCACCAAGCTGACCATCTGGGGCAGCGCGGCGCTTGTCGTGTTCGGTGCGGTCGCGTTCCTGTCCGCCGAGTGGGCCAACCCGTGGACCGTCGGCCAGTACGACGTACCCGGCAAGGTGGTGGCCGCGTTCACGCAGATCGCGTTGGCCCGCACCGGCGGCTTCGAGGTGGTGCCGACCGGCCTGCTCCGCGAGGAGAGCCACGTCCTGCTGATCGGGCTGATGTTCATTGGCGGCGGCAGCGCCAGCACCGCCGGTGGGATCAAGGTCTCCACCTTCTTCCTGCTCGCCTTCGTCATCTGGGCGGAGGTCCGCGGCGAGCCGGACGTCACGGTCGGTCACCGTCGGATCGCCACCGCCAGTCAGCGGCAGGCCCTCACCGTCGCGCTGCTCAGCGTCGCGATCGTGGCCGGCGGGACCGCCACGCTGATCGCGATGACCGACAAGCTTCCGTTCTACGCCGCGTTGTTCGAGGTCACGTCGGCGTTCAGCACCACCGGGCTCTCGGTGGGCGTCCTGTCCTCCCTGTCCGACGGTGGCCAGTTCCTGCTGACCGTGCTCATGTACGTCGGCCGGGTCGGGCCGCTCACCTTCGGCTCGGCGATCGCGCTGAACACCCGACGTCGGCTGTACCGATACCCAGAGGAGCAACCCATTGTCGGATAGGAAATCGGACCCGGGCGGCATCGCCGTGATCGGCCTCGGCCGGTTCGGCAGCCATCTGGCCGAATCGCTCTCCGCCCTCGGCCGCGAGGTGCTGGCCATCGACCGGGACGCTCAGCAGGTGCAGAAGTGGTCGTCGATGCTCGACCAGGTGGCGCAGGCCGACGCCACCGACGAGGGCGCGCTGCGCCAGCTCGGCCTGACCGACCTGCCCCGGGTGGTGGTGGCCATCGGCGCCTCCGTCGAGGCCAGCGTGCTCACCGTGCTCGCGCTTGTGGAATTGGGCATTCCGCAGATCTGGGCCCGGGCGACATCGGGGCAGCACGCGAAGATCCTCTCCTCGGTCGGCGCGCACCGCGTGATCTTTCCCGAGGCGGAGACCGGCGAGCGGCTCGCCCATTTGATCATCAGCCGGACGCTCGACTTCGTGGAGTTCGATGAGGCCTTCGCAGTGGCACGGGTCCGCGTTCCGCGGTCGCTCGCCGGTCGCCCGACCAGCGAGATTCAACTGCTGGACCGCTACGGCGTACGGGTGATCGGGGTGAAGCGGCCGGGCGAGAACCGGTACCGGTACGCCTCGCACGTCCTGGACCTCACCGAGGACACCATCCTCATCGTGGAGGGAACCATCGAACAGATCCAGCGTTTCGCCGCGCTGTCCTGACCGCTCAACTCACCGGCTGGAGCCCTTGCCAGGCTTGTCCGGCTGCGGCTTCCCTCCACCCTTGCCCTTCGCCTTGCCGTCGTCCGGCTTGGCCTTCTCGGCCTTGGGCTTCTTCGCCTTGGGTTTCGAGTCACCGGACCCGGCCTTGCCGGCCGTCGCCTTCACCGTCTTGGCCGTGGCCGACTTGGTGGGTGCCGGTTTGGTGGTGGGCGCGGTGCCAGCGACCCCGGAGACCTGAACCCCGCACACCGCCGTGCCGATCCGGAACTCCACCGGCAGCGGGTTCGTCCCGGAGTACCGCCCGGTCAGGTTCACCTTCTCGGTGGCACCCGGTGCCAGCGCCGGCCGCTGCGGGACCGGTTGCACCGCCACCGACCGGCCCTGTTGCCGCACCGGCACCGGTGTCGCGTCGGTCACCTGCTGCTCGCCGGGGAACGCGAAGCTCATGGTCCAGTCGCGCAGTTCACGATCGCCGGTGTTGGTCAGGCTCAGTTCCGCGGTGAAGTCCTTGCCGGAATCCTTGCGCAGCGCGTACGTCACCTGGCAGGGAATCTCCTGTTCGCCGCCGATGCGTGCCTGGGTCGGCTGATCGATTCCACCGCTGGCGGAGCTGTGCGACGTGACCCCCCAGACCGCCGCCGTGACGGCCATCAGCCCGGCGGCGGCCGTCACCGCCTCGATCCGGCGCCTGCGGTTCAGCCGGCGCCGGGTGCGCAGGCCGGCCAGGGGCAGCGCGTCGGTCGCCGCGGACCAGGGCAGGATCGTGGTACCGGCGTCGGCCAGCGACGACGGACCGATGTCACCCACGCCGGTGCCCACCGGCACCGTCGGCACCTTGCCGGCCGCCTCCGCGAGGACCCGGGCCAGCTCTGCGGTGGCCGGACGATCCGCCGGCCGCTTCGCCAGGCAGCGCTGCACGAGGTCGGCGACGGCACCGGGCAGGCCCGGCACGTCGGGCATCGGCTCCGGCTCGCGGTACATGTGGGCGCGCAGCATCTGGGTGGTGGTGTCGGCCTGCCAGGGCAGCCGACCGGTGAGCATCCGGTACAGCAGCAGCCCGACCGCGTACACGTCGGTGGCCGGGCTGACCTGGCCGTTGTCGAGCCGTTCCGGCGCGAGATACGCCGGGGTGCCGAGCAGGTTGCCGTCGGGCCCCTTCTCGCTCTCACCGACCAGCGCGGAGATGCCGAAGTCGACCACCTTCACCCCGGTCGCGGTGAGCATCACGTTGCCGGGGGTCACGTCGCGGTGCACCACGCCCCGGGCGTGCGCGGTGGCCAGCGCGGAGGCGACCTCGGCCGCCACCGCCACCGCCTCCCGCCACGGCAGGCGTCCGTCCCGGGCCAACCTCGCGGTCAGCGGACCGCCGTCGATCAGTTCCATCACCACGTACGGCACGGTCAACCCGACCTGCACGGACTCGCCGTAGTCGTACACGTTTGTGATGTTGGGGTGGCAGAGCCGGGCGGCGGCCTGGGCCTCGATCCGGATCCGGTGCCGAAACGCGCGGTCGCTGGCCAGCCGGGACGCGAGCACCTTGACCGCCACCTGCCGGCCGAGCACCTCGTCGTAGCCGCGCCAGACCACCGACATGCCGCCCGCGCCGAGCTGTTCGATGAGCCGGTACCGCTCACCGAGCAGTTGCGCGCCTCTGCTCACCGCACCACCCATGGTCGGCGTTGTTGCCCGACGTGAGGCCGCCTACACCTTTCTGGTCTGATTCGGTCACGGATGTCACCCGATCAGGCGGTGGCGAGCAGTTGGTCCACCGGAGCGTAGTCGTCGGTGAGCACCAGCGCGTCGCCGACGAAGTCCGTCAGGTCACCGCCGCTGAGCAGACTGGCCGGCTCGTTGGCGTCGTCGAGCCGGGCCCGTACCGCGGCCAGTGGCAGTGGCGCGTCGGAGGCCATGATGAGGAAGTTCGCACCCCGCTCGCCGGCCAGCGCCTCGGGCGGGGCGATCAGCGCGACATGCCCGAACTCGGCAGCGACGGTGGCCACCTCACTGCGGATGAACCGCAGCGGCGGGTAGTCGATGACATTCTGCACGTACACGCCAGCTGGGCGGGTCACCCGGCGGATCTCGGCGGCCATCTCCCGGGTGGCCAGGTGCCAGGGCACCACCAGGTGCCCGAAGGCGTCGCCCACCACGAAGTCGCGGCTGTCGGTCGCCTCGTCGGCCACCAGCATCCGGGCGTCGCCCACCACCGCCCGCAGGTCCGGTCCCTGGCGTACGCCGAGTCGCCGCTCCCCCAGCTCGACGAGCCCGCCGTCGATCTCGAACACCAGGTTGTCGGTGCCGGGCCGGGTGGCGGTCAGGTAACGCGGCACGGTGAACCCGCCCCCGCCCAGGTGCAGCGAGTCGAGCCGCTGGCCCGACGGGGCGAGCACGTCGGCCACCGCGCCGATCCACCGGGTGTACGCGTACTCCAGGTGGGTCGGGTCGTTCAGGTCCACGTACGAGTGCTGGGCCGAGTTGAGCAGCAGCGTCCGCCCGCTGGACCGACCCGGGTCGGCCTGTACCCGGGCACAGTGGTACGCCGTCTCGACGTCGCACGGGTTCGGGGCGACCATGGTCAGCCCGGCCCCGGCCAGGCCGAGCACCGCCAGGGCGGCCTTGACCCGGGCCGGCCCGGGAAGGGCGGCCCGGTCCTGCCGGTGCAGGTACACCCCCAGCGCGATACCGGTGATGCCCAGGGAGGCGGCCAGCCCGAACAGGATGACGGTGCTGGGCAGGGCCGCCACCAGCACGAAGCCGGTGACCAGGGTGGCCGTGACGGCGCCGAGGGTGCCGATGCCGGAGAGCCGGCCGACGACCTGGCCGGTGCGGCGCAGGTCGGCGAGCTGGAGTTTGATCACCAGTGGGCTGACCGCCGAGAGCAGCATCGCGGGCGCGAACACGGCGACCGCGACAAGCAGCAGAACCGCGCTTGCCGCACCGCCCCGCAGCACCTCACCGGCGTACCGCACCGCCGGCAGGGTGATCGCGGTGGCGATGCCGGAGAGCACCAGCGCCGGGGCCAGCAGCGTACGCGGGTTGCGCCGGTCGGCCAGCCAGCCACCCGCCCACGCCCCGTACGCGATCGCCGCCAACGCGATGCCGATGACCGAACTGGTCACCTGGAGGGTGACCCCGACGTACGGCCCGACCAGGCGCAGCGCGGCGGTCTCCAGGACCAGGACGGCACCACTGGAGTAGAAGACCAGGAACGCGGCGAGCCCGTTGGGCAGGGCCCGGGGCACCTCCGGCGAGGACGGCACGGATGGGGCCGCCACCTCAGGCGATGGAGAGTTCATCGTGGCGATGGTACGCAGCGGCCCCGGGCCGGCGGGTCAGTACATCGAGAGATGAACGTGGTTCGTGTGGTCGGCGGCCGGGCTGCCGCTACCGCTGTACGCCCGCCAACCGGTGCCCGGGTGCCAGATCTGGCGGTACCAGATGACGTAGAGCACGCCGAGCCGGTCGGCGTTGCGGACGTGCCAGGAGGCCAGGCTGTCACCGTACGACTTGTCGCCACCGGTAGCCGTGCGGTCCTCGAAGCCGTTCGTGGCGGCGGAGAAGTCGCAGGCCCGACCCTTGGGGTGCTCGCCGGAGCCGCCGCTGCGGTAGCAGGAGACGTGCCGCTTGTATCCGGCGGCCTGGGTCTGCTTCAGCGCGTGCAGCGTGCGGGGCGTGATGCAGCCCGAGGTGGTCGGGTCGTCCACCGAGCACGACTCGCCGGGCCAGGAACCGTCGGAGTTACGCGGTGCCGGCTTCGCCGAGGTGGAACTGCCACCGCTGAACCCGCCGCCGCTACCTGAGCTGACCGCGGCCAGGGCCGCCTCGGCCTCCTTCTTCTTCTTCGCCATCACGGCCAACTGCTTGGTCTGCTCGCGCACCTCGGCGTTGATCGCCAGCTTGGCCTGCCGGGCCTGCTCACGCGCCTCGGTCAGCTCCCGGATCCGGCGGCTGTCCCGCTGGGCCATCATGTCGAGGTTGGCGGCGCGCTGCACGAACGCCTCCGGCGTCGCGCTGTCCAGCAGTACGGCTGCCGGGCTGAGCCGCCCGACCCGGTAGGACTGTGCGGCCACCTCGCCGACCATGGCGGTCAGCTCGTTGAGCCGGCCCTCCATCGCGGACAACTCCTTGGCCATCTGCTTCTGCCGCTTCTTGGAGCCGTCCAGCTTGCGCTTGGCGTCGATGTGCGCCTTGGCGGTGGCTTCCAGGGCGTCCCGCAGCTTCTTGCTGCCACCCTCGTTGGGCTCGGCGTACGCCGGCACTGCACCCACCCCGAGCAGCAGCGCCACGGCGGCGAGCAGGGCGATCAGCGGCCGGTGGGCGTACCGCCGGACGGGCATGGACCTGCGCACGAAAGCATCCTTTCGTCGGCCGCCGGCCCCCGATGAGTTCCACTGCGCGGCGGCGGCCCCCGCCGGCGCCGGTCGGCGGCCTGCTGGCGGTAGGCCGCCGGTCAGGATACCGGAACCATCCCTCCCGACCAGCCCGCCGACCCTTGAACCCGTCCAATCCCAACCCCCCGCAACCACCCCCTCACCCTCCGCACCCCTACCCCGTGTTGATCATGAGGTTGGCGGCACTTTCGGATCGAACTCGCCGTCAACCTCATGATCAACACGGGTGGGCGCAGGGGATCAGGTGGGGAGGAGGGTGGTGTGGACTTTGGTCCAGACCTCCTGGTTGGCGGCTACCAGTAGGCCGTGTTCGGTGTCGGCGGGGTGGTAGTCCGTGCCGTCGAGCCGGCGGGCGACTCCGCCTGCGGCCCGCACCAGCAGGGTGCCTGGGCCGTGGTCCCAGGGCAGGGTCCGCCAGAACAGCACGAACTGCTGCTGGCCGGTGAGCACGTCGAGATACTCGCGACCGGCGCAATGCTGCCCCGGTAGCAGCTCGCCGAGCCGCGCACCGCCCGCCTCCACCGTGCGTCGGGAAGGCCCCGGCAGGAACTTCGTCATCGCGGTGCCCCGCAGCTCACCCGTTGGCGGTGCCCCGTCGGGCAGGTGCAACGGCCGACCGTCCAGGTACGTGCCCTCGCCGTTACGGCCGGTCGCCAGCGCGTCGGCCAACGGGTCGAACACCCAGGCGGCCACCGGCTCGCCATCGGTGAGCAGGGAGACCATCAAGGCGAACGGGCGGCGGCCCGCTGCGAAGTTCGCAGTGCCGTCGACCGGGTCGACCAGCCAGACGTCCCCCGAGGCACGCAGGTGACGCAGCAGGTCGGGATCGTCGGCCACCGCCTCCTCGCCGACCACCACCGAGCCGGGGCGCAGCCGGAGCAACCGGGCGCTGATCATTTCCTCGGCCCGCCGGTCGGCGACCGTGACAAGCTCACCGGGGGCCTTCTCGCTCACGTCGGCGGCGTCGAGATGGCGGAACAAGGGCAGCACGACGCGGTCGGCAGTCTCCCGCAGCAGCCCGCCGACGTCGTCGAGCAGGGTGTCAACCACGCGGCGGCAGCTTCACCACGCTGACGAAGAACTCGTCGATCTGCCGGACCACCGCGATGAACTGCTCGAAGTCGACCGGCTTGGTCACGTACGCGTTCGCATGCAGCTGGTAGCTGCGCAGGATGTCCTCGTCGGCCTGGGAGGTGGTAAGCACCACCACCGGGATCCGGCGGAGCTGCTCGTCCTTCTTGATCTCCTCCAGCACCTCCCGACCGTCCCGCCGGGGCAGGTTCAGGTCGAGCAGGATCAGGTCCGGCAGCTCCGCGTCCGCGTACTGGCCCTCGCGGCGCAGGTAGGCAAGCGCCTCGGCACCGTCGGACACGACGTTGAGCCGGTTGCGCAGCTTGTGCTCCTCGAACGCTTCCTGGGTCATCAACACGTCGCCCGGGTCGTCCTCGACCAGAAGCACCTCGATCGGGCTGTTACCGTCCGCCGGCGCGGTCATCCCACCGCCTCCTTCATGCCACCTGTCCCACCGCCGGCCTGTGGCAGGCCAGCGACGGCCGAGGGGCGTTGCGAGTCGCCGCCGGCCTCGGCGCCGACGGTACCGTCACCCACCGGGACCTCGTCATCGGCCCGGCCTGCCGCCGCGTCCGTCCCCACAGTCGCCGGAGCGGACCCGTCCGCAGCCTCCCCGTCCGCCGCGGACCCGTCCGCGCCGGTGGCGCTCTGCGCAGCCTCCGTGTCGGCGGGCAGCGCGGGCAGGGTGAAACGGATCGCCGTCCCCTCGGGCACGTCGGTGTCCACCCAGACCCGACCGCCGTGGTACTCCACGATCTTCTTGACGATCGCCAGCCCGATTCCGGTACCCGGGTACGCGTCCTTGGCGTGCAGTCGCTGGAAGATGACGAAGATCTTGTCGGCGAACTCCGGCTCGATCCCGATGCCGTTGTCCTGGCAGGTGATCTCCCAATCCTCGCCGATCAGCCGGGCCGAGACGTGCACCTTCGGCGGAACATCCGCCCGACGGAACTTCACGGAGTTGCTGACCAGGTTGACCAGCAGGTTGGTCAGCAGCGGCTCCTCGCCGCGGATCACCGGCAGCTCGCCCCAGGTCAGCTCGGCGTCGGCGTACTGCCGGGCCGGCTCGGTCTGTGCCGCCACCTCGGCCATCAGGCGGTTCAGGTCGACATCGGTGAAGCCCGTGGTGAGCCGGCCGATCCGGGAGAAGGCCAGCAGGTCGTTGATCAGCCGCTGCATCCGCTGCGCGCCGTCCACCGCGAAGGCGATGTACTGGTCGGCCCGCTCGTCGAGCCGCCCGGCATAACGCCGCTGGAGCAGCTGGCAGAAACTCGCCACCTTGCGCAACGGCTCCTGCAGGTCGTGCGAGGCGACGTAGGCGAACTGCTCCAGGTCACGGTTGGACCGGGTCAGCTCCTCGGCCTGCTTCTGCAACTGGGTGTTGACCCACTCGATGCGCTCCCGGGCCTCACGCACCTCGGCCAGGTCCGCGGCGATCTTCTGGCGCATGGCGTCCACGTCCTCGCCGAGGCGCTGGAACTCCGGCGGACCGGTGCCGGTGATGCGGTGGCCGTAGTCGCCGACGGCGACCTCCCGAACCTGCCCGGCCAGGCTGGTCAGCGGACGGATCACCATCCGCTCCAGCGAGGTGAGCAGCACCACCCCGGTGACCAGCACCACGAGCGCCGCGATGACCAGCAGCAGCACCAGCAGGTTGCTCGTGCTGCGTACGTTCGCCGCGGCCTCGTCGCGAACCTCGAGGATGCCGTTCTGCAACACGTCGACGGCGACCCGGATCTGGTCGAACTGCTGCCGCGACTGGTCGGTGAGCAACTGCTGGCCGGCGGTGGCGCCACCGGTCTCGATGGCGGCGATGACCGGCAGGGCAACCGCCTGCCGCCACTGCTCCGCCCGCTGCTGCACCGTGCCGAACTCGTCACGCAGCTCCGGGTAGCTGGCCAACAGCCGGTCCATCGAGGCGGCCAGCTCCTGCTCCCGCTGCCGGCCGGTGTCGAACGGGGCGAGATCCTCCCGCTCGCCGGTCAGCGCGTACCCCCGGATCGCGGTCTCCTGGTCGACCAGGACCGCGAGCAGTTCCTGGGACTGGGCCCGCAACGGACCTGTCTCGTTGAGCACCGCGTCGATGTGCGCCCGGCTACGGGTGGCGACCACCGCCTCCGCGACGGCCACCCCGAGCAACAGCAACCCGACGACGGCGACGAGCAGGGCCAGCCGACCGCGCAGGCTCCAGCCGGCACCCGTGGCCGTCACCGGCCACCACCCCGCGTGACCAGCAGCATCGCCACATCGTCGGCGAACGGGCCGTCGTTGAGCTGCTCGGCCCGCCCGACCAGCCAGGCCGGCAGATCGGGCAGCGCAACCGCCCGACTGGCCGGCTCGGTCAGCAGGCGGGTCAGGCCGGGCACGTCGAGACGTTCGTCGCCCGCGCCCACCCGGCCCTCGATCAGACCATCGGTGTACATCAGCAGAGACCAGTCCTCGGTGTCGAACTTCAGGTCGAAGGCGACGGGCCGGCGCGGCCGTACGCCGAGCAGCAGACCACCCGGGGCAGGCACCGGAGTCACCCGCCCACCGGCGAGCAGCACCGGTGGCGGGTGGCCGGCCAGCCGCACCGTCGCCCGGCCGGCATTGAGGTCCAGCCGGGCCGTCGCCACGGTCGCGAAGATCTCCTGAAGCCGACGCTCGCTCATCAGCACCTGTTCCAGCGCGGGGAGCACCTCGTCGTCCGGTACCCCGGCGAGGATCAGCGCCCGCCAGGCCACCCGCAGCTCGACGCCGAGGGCCGCCTCGTCCACGCCGTGCCCACAGACATCGCCGATGATCAGATCCACCCGGTCGGGACGGGTCTGCACCACGTCGTAGAAGTCCCCGCCGATCAGTGCGGCGTGCCGGCCGGGCCGGTAGAAGGTGTGTACGGCGATCTGATCGGTCGACATCAGCGGCTGGGGCAGCAGGCCGCGCTCCAACCGGGCCGACTCGGCCTGGCGCAGCTCCACCTCACGCAGCCGGCGGGCGTTCTCGTCGGCCCGTTTGCGCTCCACCGCGTAGCGCAGTGCCCGGGTCAGCAGCACCCCGTCTACCTGGCCCTTGACCAGGTAGTCCTGAGCCCCCTCGGCAACCGCCACGATGCCCAGGTGCTCGTCGGTTCGACCGGTGAGCACGCAGACGGCCGCGCTGCCGGACATCTCCAGCACCTGCCGCAGCCCGTCCAGCCCCTGCGCGTCGGGCAGCCCCAGGTCGAGCAGTACGCAGTCGACCCCCGCGATCCGTTGGCGGGCCTCGCTCAGGCTGGTCGCCACCAGCAGGTCGATTCCGGAGTTCGTCTCGGCCAGCAACTCGCCGACCAGGAAGGCGTCACCCTCGTCGTCCTCCACCAGCAGCACGCTCAGCCGCTCCCCGGGTGGCAGGTTCGGGTTGCCACCCAGCCCTCCCTGCGGGTACGGCCACGACACGACGGAGGGACCGGTCATCCCGGTCCCCCGGGCCGGCCGGGTCACCGCCGCGATTGGCGGCTGATCGCTGGTGATGTCGGGCTCCTTCCGAGTGCCCTGCTGATCCTGTATTAGACAACGTTCGCACACAACACGACGGGGCACCCTCAGGTGGCATGGAGGATGATGTCCACCCCAGGACCCCCCTCGCAAGGAGCCACCCGTGGGCGCACCCCCCACCCCCGCCGCCGACCGCGCCCTCACCCGGCCGCGTCGACGTCCCCTCGCCGCGCTGGCCGCACTCGTCGCGCTCGTCGCCGTCGGCGCGGGCGCGCTGCTCGACCTGCGTCCTCCGGCACCCCGGCCGGCCGACGCGCCGACGGACGAGTTCAGCGCCGGGCGCGCGTACCCACACGTGACGCAGGTCGCCGGGCGGCCACACGTCGCAGGCAGCCCAGCCAACGAGGAGGTCCGCGGCTACCTGGAAGGCGCGCTGCGTGGCCTCGGGTTGGAGACGCAGGTGCAGGACACCGTCGCCGAGGAGGCCGGGCAGCTCAGCGGCGCGGCGGGCGGCGCCACCCTGGCCCGGGTCCGCAACGTGGTGGCGCGGCTGCCCGGCACCGCCCCCACCGGCACGGTGTTCCTGGTCGCGCACTACGACGCGGTGCAGACCGGGCCGGGCGGCAACGACGACGCCGCAGGGGTGGCGGCGATCCTGGAGGTGGCCCGTGCGCTGACCGACGGCCCAGCGCCCCGCAACGACGTCGTCTTCGTGCTCACCGACGCCGAGGAGGCGTGCCTCTGCGGAGCCTCGACGTTCGCCTCCGAGCACCCGCTCACCGCCGACAAGGGTGTGGTGCTCAACCTGGAGGCAAGGGGTCGAACCGGCCCGGTGATCATGTTCGAGACGTCGCCGGAGAACGCGCGTCTGGTCGAGGTCTTCGGCCGGGCCGCACCGCACCCGGTGGGAACCTCGTTCGCGGTGGAGGTGTACCGCGCGTTGCCCAACGACACCGACTTCACCGCCTTCCTCGACGAGGGGTTCCTCGGGCTGAACTCGGCGTACCTGGATGGCGGTGCGATCTACCACACGCCGTTGGACACCCCCGCCTCGATGGACCAGGCCAGCCTCCAGCACCACGGTGACAACACCCTCGGTCTCGCCCGGGAGTTCGGCCGGATCGACCTCGGCGACCTGCGCGCCGGTCACGACGCCACCTACTTCCCCGTGCCCGGCGGGCTCGCCCGCTACCCCGGCTGGCTGGTGCTGCCGTTGGCGCTGCTGGCGCTGAGCGGCGTGGTCGGGCTCGGCTGGCTGGCCCGACGCCGGGATCGGGTCACCACCGGTCGGCTGGCCGCCGGCTTCGGCCTGGCCCTGGTGCCGATCATGGTGGCCCCGCTGGGCGCCCAGTTGCTCTGGGCTGCGATCGTCGCGCTCCGGCCGGGCTACGCCGAACTGCTCGACCCGTACCGGCCGACCTGGTACCGGCTGGCCGTACTGTCGCTCGCCGCCGCCGTCGTGTTCGCCTGGTACGCGCTGAGCCGACGCCGGATCGGCCCAGCCGCCCTGGCGATCGGCGGACTCGGCTGGCTGGCGCTGCTCGGCGTGCTGCTCGCCTTCCTGGCGCCCGGCGGGGCGTACCTGGCGACCCTGCCCGCCCTGGCCGGGGCGCTCGGCGGACTGGTGGCGCTGGCCACCCGGCTCGACGGCCCGGTACCGGTGATCGCGGTGACCGTCGCGGCCGCGGTCGCGGTGCTCCTGCTGCTCCCCACCGTCGTGCTGCTCTTCCCGGCGCTGGGCATGGCGATGGGCGGCGTCGCGGCGCTCTTCGCGGTGCTGCTCGGTCTCGCCGCGCTGCCCGTGATCGACCTGCTGCATCCACAGGCCGGCGGCCAGCGGGGCATGATCGCGCTGCGGGCCCGCCGACTCGGCGCCCTGCCGGCCGGGGCCGCCGCACTGGCCGCGGTGATCCTCGCCGGGATCGGCCTCGCCGTCGACCGGTTCGACGCCACGCACCCCGCACCCACCCACCTGATGTACGCGCTGGACGCCGGCACCGGCCAGGCCCGCTGGCTCAGCCACGAGAGCGATCCGCAGCCCTGGACCGACGAGTACGTGGACGGCCCGGTCGAGGTCGCCGACGAGTTCCCCGGAATCGGCGGCGACGAGTTGCTCGGCGGCCCGGCACAGCCGGCGGACCTACCCGCGCCCCGGTTGGACGTGCTGACCGACACCACCACCGCAGGCGAACGCACACTGACGCTCCGGCTCACCCCGCAGCGCCAGGTACGCCTGACCACCCTGCACGTCGACACGAACACCGCTGACGTGCGGCGGGTCGAGGTCGCCGGCCGCCCGGTTCCGGTGGAGACCCGCGACGGCCGCTGGGGATTCGGGGTGGTCTTCCACGCCCCACCGCCCGACGGGATCGAGGTCACGCTTACCGTCACGCCGAAGACGGACCGGATCGCGTTGCGCGCGATGGACGCCAGCGACGGCCTCGACACGCTGCCCGGCTTCCGCCCCCGCCCACCGGACGTCGGCGTCGCCGGCTCGCACAGCTCCGAGATGCTCGCCGTCGCCCGCACCTACCCGCTGTAGGGCAGCTACTTCCAGCGGAAGTGGACGAAGAGGCGGCCGAAGTTCTTGGAGTCCTTCTCGACCCGGTGGTAGAGCTGCTTGACGTCCTTCTGGTCGAGGAAGCGCAGCACCCGCTTCTTGAGCTGGCCGGAGCCCTTGCCCGGGATGATCTCGACGAGGGTGGCCTTCTTGGCCACCGCCTCGTCCATGATCCCGCGCAGTGCCCGGTCGATGTCGTGGCCCTTGTTGAAGATGTCGTGCAGGTCCAGCTTCAGCTTCATGCCACGTCCACCGTCCGGTCGGCTGTCATGCGGCTCATGGTAGGCACGCCGGACGCCGGCCAGGCCATCGTGGGCACGGCGGCTGCCGGGTCCCCAGACGTCGAGAGGGCAGCCCACCCGGGCTGCCCTCTCGACACGTGTCCGGGATCAGCGACCGCCGACCCGGGTCTCGACCCGGCGCAGGGCGGTCGTGTAGTCGTCGTTGGACGAGTGCATGGCCGCCGCGATGCGCAGGTGACGCAGCGCGTCGGTGTAGCGGTTGAGCCGCTCCAGCGTCCGGCCCAGCACGTGGTGGGCGTAGTGGTCGCTGGGGTTGCGGTCGACCAGTTCCCGCAGCTGCTCCTCGGCCCGGTTGAGCTGTGCCGACTGGAAGTAGGCCCGGGCCAGCAACTGGCGCACGGAGGCGTTGTCCGGCTCCGCCTCGATGATCGGTTCGAGCAGCCGGGCCGCGCTGCTGGGGTCGCCCGCCTCGAAGAACAGGGTCGCCCGTCGGTACTCGGCCAGAAGATCCATGCCGCCACCCCCTCCGTGTCGCACCACTGCTCCGACGCTGGCACAACACCGGCCGTACCGCGACTGTTCCCGGTGGCTTTTCCTGCCTGCCTTACACGGTGGCGAGGTCCCAGGCGCGGACGCCACCGACTATGCCGGCGCTGTTCGGGACCACCACCACGTCGTCACCCATCCGGGTGAGCTGCTCGGGGCGGATCCGCCGCGAGTTCCCGCCGCCCAGGTAGAGCCGGTCCCAGCGGAACACCGGACGCAGCCCCTCCACCACCTGCCGGATCCGTCGGGACCAGAAGGCGTCGCCCAGCCGGCGGCGCTCAGGCTCACCGACGTACGTGTCGTAGGTGGTGCCCCAACGCACCGGGGCATGTGACAGTTCGAGGTGCGGGGCGAGCACCCCACCGTCGAAGAGGGCGCTGCCCAACCCGGTGCCGAGGGTCAGCACGAGTTCGCAACCGGTGCCGGCGACCACCCCGGCACCGTGCACCTCGGCGTCATTGAGCACCAGCGCCGGCAGGCCGAACGCGGCCGAGAGCGCGCTGCGGGCGTCGAACCCGGACCACTCGGCGAGCAGCGCCGGGTCGACCCGGCTACGTGGGCCCGAACGGGTCACGTAGTGCGGGGTGGCCACCACCACGCCGTGCCGGATCATGCCAGGCATCCCGACCGTCACCCGGCCGGCCGCCGGCAACCGACCGCCGAGTTCCACGAGCGTGCGGACGAACAGGTCCGGCGGCAGGGGGTACGGCGTCGGCACCCGCATCGGCTGGGCCCGCATCGTGCCCGCGCCGTCGAGGACGGAGGCCTTGATTCCGCCGCCCCCGCAGTCGATCGCCAGAGTGGTCAACACGCACGTGAGTCTGCCTCGTCGCAGGGTCCGCCGCGCGGCGACGGGTAGGCTCGGCTGTTTGTGAGCGCCACGCTGATCGCCCGGGACCTCGCCGCCGGGCACGGGGAACGCACCCTCTTCGCCGGCCTGGACCTCGTGGTCGCGCCCGGCGACGTGGTCGGCCTGGTCGGGGCCAACGGGGCCGGCAAGTCGACGCTGCTGCGTACGCTCGCCGGTCTGTTGCCGGTCGAGGCCGGCAGCGTCGCGGTGAGCCCGCCCGGCGCGAGCATCGGGCACCTGCCCCAGGAGCCGGAGCGCCGCCCCGGGGAGACGGTCCGGGCGTTCCTGGCCCGCCGCACCGGCGTGACCGGGGCGCAAGCTGCGCTCGACGCGGCGACGGAGGCGCTGACCGCCGGCACCCCGGGCGCGGACGACGCGTACGCCGCCGCGCTGGAGAGCTGGCTCGGGCTCGGCGGCGCCGACCTGGACGAGCGGGCCGAGGAGGTGGCGGCCGAGCTGGGCCTCGCCGTCGATCTCGACCAGGAGATGACCAGTCTCTCCGGCGGCCAGGCCGCCCGGGCCGGCCTGGCGTCGCTGCTGCTCAGCCGGTACGACATCTTCCTGCTCGACGAGCCCACGAACGATCTCGACCTGGCCGGGCTGGACCGGCTGGAGACCTTCGTGACCGGGCTGCGCGCCGGCACGGTCCTGGTCAGCCACGACCGGGAGTTCCTGGCCCGCACGGTCACCTCGGTGCTGGAGTTGGACCTGCACCAGCAGCAGGTGAACCACTTCGGCGGTGGTTACGCGGCGTACCTGGAGGAGCGGGAGGTGGCCCGCCGCCAGGCGCGCGCCGACTACGAGGAGTACGCCGACACGCGGGCCGGACTCCAGGCACGGGCGCGTACCCAGCGGGCCTGGATGGAGAAGGGGGTCCGCAACGCCCGGCGTAAGGCCACCGACAACGACAAGATCGGCCGCAAGTTCCGGTCCGAGGCGTCCGAGAAGCAGGCGGCGAAGGCCCGGCAGACCGAGCGGCTGATCGAACGTCTGGATGTGGTGGAGGAGCCACGCAAGGAGTGGGAGCTGCGGATGGAGATCGCCGCCGCGCCGCGCGCCGGCGCCGTCGTGGCCACGCTCCGCGACGCCGTGGTACGCCGGGGCGATTTCACCCTCGGCCCGGTGAACCTTCAGATCGACTGGGCGGACCGGGTGGCGGTGACCGGGGCGAACGGCTCCGGCAAGTCGACCCTGCTGGCCGCCCTGCTCGGCCGGTTGCCGCTGGACGCCGGCCAGGCCGCGCTGGGGCCGGGCGTGGTGGTCGGCGAGGTGGACCAGGCCCGGGGACTGTTCCTGGGTGACGTACCGCTGCTTGACGCGTTCCGGGCCGCGGTGCCGGACGTGTCTCCGGCGGACGCGCGTACGCTGCTGGCCAAGTTCGGCCTGCGCGCGCAGCACGTGCTGCGACCGGCCGCGACGCTCTCTCCGGGCGAACGGACCCGGGCCGCGTTGGCCCTGTTGCAGGGGCGCGGCGTCAATCTGCTGGTGCTGGACGAGCCGACGAACCACCTCGATCTGCCGGCGATCGAGCAACTGGAGTCCGCGCTTGCCAGCTTCCCGGGCACCCTGCTGCTGGTGACCCATGACCGGCGAATGCTGGAGGCGGTACGCCTCGACCGGCGGTTGCGGGTGGACGCCGGGCGGATCACCGAGTTTTGATCCGGCGGAATCCGGACGGTGGGGCGACAATGACCCCATGCTCAGGTGGGAGTACGCCCTACTGGTGCGCCGCCGCCAGGCCGCCACCAACGACCTCGGCTTCGAGGTCATCTTCTCCTGGTACGGCCCCGACGGTTCGATGATCGACGTCACGCCGTACGGCGACACCGCGCTGGCTCATCTCAACCGGGCCGGCGACCAGGGCTGGGAGTTGGTCGCGATGAGCGAGGACCCGTCCCTGCCGGGGAACAACGAGTTGCACCGCTATCACCTGAAGCGGCCCCGGACGGCGGCCGCACCGCGGCAGCGGATGCGTACCGGACGTCCTCGACGGCCCATCGCGCGTTGACCTGGCGCGAATTTCAGGGACAACCGGCGCATACCGGGCAACTATCCGGGTAACGGGCCGGCCGGAGGTGGCCGGTATGGTCGCGTTGGCACACACCCCGTCCTCCGCCGAGCGGCTGCGGGCGATGGACGGGTTCCTCACCGAGGCGTGGCTGGACCAGGTCCGCCACGACGAGCGATTGCGCCCGCTCGGTGTCGAGGTCCGTTTCGACCGGGGCGTCGCCCACCTGACCGGCGAGGTCGACGAGCCGGCACAGCTGCGACTGGTACGCGAGCAGGTCGGCCGGCTGGCCGGCGTCTTCGGCGTCTGGTGCCGGGTACGGGTCGGCGGACGCGACCCGGTGGTGGTCGATCTGGGCTGCGGCGCCACCAAGCAGTGGCCCGGCAATCTTGGCCTGGACATCTTCCCCGCCCCCGGAGTGGACGCGGTCGCCGATCTCTCCGGCTCCCTGCCACTGGCCGACGACTCGGTCGACGTGCTGTTCGCGGTACACATCCTGGAGCACCTGATCGACTTTCTGCCGCTGCTGGACGAGTGCCACCGGGTGCTCCGCCCCGGGGGTGTGCTGCACGTGATGAGCCCCTGGTGGGGTCATGTGAACGCGGTTGCCGACCCGACCCACGTGCGGCTGCTGGACGTGCAGACGGTCAAGGGCATCTGCGTCATGCGACCCCCGGGCACGCCGCGCTGGTACCCCCTGCACGCCGGCAGCGACGGTGCGTCCATCTTCGCCGACCTCACTCCGCTGGGACCGGAGGACGACGGCCCTACCGCCACCCACCTGGCCCGCTTCTTCGACTAGGCAGGTCCGCTCGACGAATGTCCTGGACACCGGCGGTGTCCAGGACATTCGTCTGTTTCGGCACAGGTCACCAATATTTCTCGCGGGTAACACCGGCAGGCCGCGTCATCGATCGACACTGATCTAACCCCGGTGACTCGCCGGTAACAACTGGCCCCACCGCACACCCCCGCGGAGGTACGACCATGCCCAGACGTCTCGCCACCATCCTCACCTCCGGCGTACTCGCGCTGCTCACCGCCTTCGCCGTGGCCTCCCCCGCCACGGCGGCCGTCACTCCACAGCAGAAGTTGTCGGTCCTGTCCAGCTGGACCCAGACCAGCGCCAGCAGCCACAACGCCTGGTACTCCGCCCGCCAGAACCGCGCGCCCTGGGCCGAGTACAACTTCGACTGGTCCACCGACTACTGCTCGTCCAGCCCGGACAACCCGCTCGGATTCAAGTTCAGCCTCTCCTGCGCCCGCCACGACTTCGGCTACCGCAACTACAAGGCGGTCGGCCAGTTCAGTGCCACCAAGCCGCGCCTCGACAGCGCCTTCTACGCGGATCTGAAGCGGTCCTGCGCCACCTACAACTCCGTCGTCCGGCCGGCCTGCCTGAGCCTGGCGTGGACCTACTACCAGGCCGTCGCCATCTTCGGCTCGGTAGCCGCCGTCCAGCAGTCCGACATCGACCGGGCCGCCCGGATGAAGGCCGACGCCGAGCGCCGCGCTCGCGCCTGACGAACAGTGTGGACGGCCCGGCAGCAACCGTGGTCGGGCGTCCCGCCGCTCAGGGACCGTCGGGAATCCGCGCGCGGATTCCCGACGGTCTCAGGCGTGCTCGGTGTGCCGGTTGACAGCGCTGGGCCGAGGTGGAGCGGAGCGACCCGCTCCCGAGGCGAACCGCCCCGAATCGGCCGCCAGGTCGGGATGCTCGACACCGAGCGCCAACGCGACCGCCTCATCCAGCCCCAGTTCGGCGCCCTCGCCGTACGCCTCGTCGAAGGCCGTGTCGCCCAACATCCGCCGCAGCGCCGCCTGCCGCTCCGTCCAGTACGCCTCGAAGATGCCCGGCGTCGACCGCAGACCCGCCCGGGTCGCCTGGGCGGCGCCGAAGAGCCGAGCCCCGGTCAGCGGCTGGCCACCGACCGCGCAACGCACCGCGACCGCGTTCAACGTGTCGCAGGCCCGCCCGTGGAAGCCGTGATTCATCCGCGACCGCAGCGCCACCAGCAGGTGCTCGTGTGCGGCCACCAGGTCACCCCGCGCCAGCGCGACCATGCCGAGCAGCATGTCCACCGAGCGGCGTCCCCGGTCGACCGGGCGGGACGCCTCCACCGGACGAGCCGCACCGAGCAGCTCCGCCGCCTCGCCCAGCGCGCCCCGCCGCCACAGCAGCTCGGCCAGGCGGAAGACGGCGAACAACGCCTCCGACTCGACCCCCTGGTCCTGCGCCCAGTCGATGACCTCCCGGCAGACCCGCTCCGCCTCGGCGAACTGTCCCATGTCGACGAGCGGGGCGGCGCGGCCGGCGAGCACCCGGGCCAGCAGACCGGCGTCCCCGGCCTGGCGGGCCGCCGCCTCGGCCCGCTGCGAGTAGCGCAGCTCCTCGCCGAACTCGCCGTCGCCACCGGCGTGCAGCGAATGCATGTGGTAGGCCGCCGCCAGCTCGTCCTCCGGGATCACCTCACCGGTCTCGGCCAGGCGGCCGTAGAGCCGGAACAGCCAGAGCCGGCCTTCCCGGGCCAGTCCGCGCTCACGCCACCACTGGTCCAGCCCGCCAGCCAGCCGCAGTCCGATCCGGGCACTGCCACCTGTGGCGCACCAGCGCAGCGCGGCACGCAGCTCACCGGCGAGTGGATCCAGCGCGTACAGCGACAGCGTCACCGCCTGCCCGTCCGGGCCGAGGTGTGCCCGCTCCAGGGCGTGCGCCGACCAGGCCACATGCCGGTCACGGGCCGCCTGTTCCTCGCCGGCTTCGGCGAGCCGGCGTGCCGCGTACGCCCGGATCGGGTCGAGCATCCGGTAGGTGCAGCCGGCCGCATGCGGCTCCGCCAGCACCATGGACTTGTCGACAAGCACCGACAGCGGGTCGAGCGGGTCGTCGTCGAGCAGCCACTCCACCGTCGGCAGGTCGACCGGGCCGGCGAAGACGGCCAGCCAGCGCAGCAGTCGCGCGGCCCGCGGCCCGAGGGTCCGGTAGGACCAGGTCACCGTCGCCTGCATGGTCAGGTGCCGTTCGACAGCCGAGCGGGCCGCAGCGCGGGTCGCCGGGGCCGAGGGGTTGACGCCGGTGGCCGCCGCGGCCAGGTCGACCGTGTCCCGCTGGTTGCCGGTGTTGCCCCGATCGGCCGGTGCCGGCAGCGGATCCTCGCGGCCGGCGTCGAGCGTGCCGAGCACGTCGTCGAGACGCTCGGCGAGCTGACCGACCGAGAGCACCCGCAGCCGGGCCGCGGCCAGCTCGATGGCGAGCGGCAACCCGTCCAGGCGGCGCACCACCCGGCGGATGTCGGCCGACTCGGACGGGTCGGGCTGCCGCCCGCCTCGGGCCGCCGCCGTACGGTCCAGCAGCAGCGCAACCGCGTCGCTCTCGGTGCCGTCGGGTGCCGGGTCGACGGACAACGGCGGGATTCGCCACACCACCTCGCCCGGCAGCCCGAGCGGTTCCCGGGTCGTCGCCAGCACCCGCACGCCACCGCCACCGGCCAGCAACCGGGACACCGCCTCGGCGCAGGACGCCGGCTGGGCGTCGCAGGTGTCGAGCACGATCAGCATCCGGCGGGCAGCGGCGTACTCCACAAGCGTGTCGACCATCGGGCGGCCCGGCTCCGGACGCAGCCCGAGCACGGCGGCGACCGCGAAGGCGACCAGCCCGGGATCGGTGACCGCGGCGATGTCGACGAACCAGACGCCGTCCGGGTACTCGTCCACCAGGTCGGTGGCGAACTCCACGGCCAGCCGCGTCTTGCCGCTGCCACCCGCGCCCAGCACGGTGACCAGCCGGTGTCGGGCCACGAGTCGCCTCAGCTCGGCGCGTTCGGTCTGCCGGCCGACGAACGTGGTGACCTGGATCGGCAGGTTGTGCGCCACCGCGTCGGCGGTACGCGGTCGCGGAAACTGCCGTTCCAGGCCGGGTGCGACGAGCTGGAAGAGCCGTTCCCGGTCATCGAAGCCGCGTAGCCGGTGCAGCCCGAGGTCTAGTAGCGAGGCGCCGGCCGGCAGTGGACGGGCCCGCCGCGCCGTGGCACCGGAGCAGAGGATCTGCCCGCCGTGCGCCGCAGCGGCGACGCGGGCCGCCCGGTGCACCTCGGGACTGGCGTACTCGCCGTCGCGTGGCTCCGCCCAACCGGTGTGCAGTCCCATCCGGACCCGGGGGGCCGCCTCGGGGGTCGGCCAGTCGTGTTCACCGAGCGCCCGCTGGGCGGTCAGACAGGCGGTCAACGCCGCTCCGGCGTCATCGAAGGCGAGAAAGAACGAGTCGCCCTCGGTCAGCAACTCCGCGCCCTCGGTCGCCGCGATCGTGCGGCGGAGCAGCCGTCGATGCTCGGCCAGCACCGGCCGATAGCCCGACCCGAGCAGCTGCGCCAGTCGGGTGGAGCCCTCGATGTCGGTGAAAACGAAGGTCACCCAGCCGGTCGGGAGGTGGATCCGTGGCGGCATGCGTGGAACCTCCCCCCTGGTCTCGGCACCATACTTCCCGAGACCAGATCATCACGCATCGTGAGAACGGCCGGCCAAGACTCCGACCCAAGGTGCCATCGGACCCGGCATCCGGGCAAGGCCGGCATCACCCGTACCACCCATCCACGAAGATTGCCGGCGCGGTCAGCAGCCGCAGCCGCCACCACAGCAACCGCCGCCGCCGGCAACGGACGCGGCACCGGAGCCGCCACCGCCGCGACCGGTGACCGCGACCGTGGAGAGCAGTTTCACCGTGTCGGCGTGCCCCTGCGGGCAGGGCGCCGGCTCACCGGCCTGCGCCATCGGACGGTTGACCTCGAAGGTGGCGCCGCAGGCGCGGCAACGGAACTCGTACCGGGGCATGCCATCAGCCTACGACCGGACCTGACGTCGGCGTGGACATGGGTGATACTCGACGGGTGGCAGACGGCGAAGAGCGCAGCACCCTTCGACCCCTCCGACCGGCCACGCCGCGCGCCGACTCCGGTGCCGGCCCGGACGGGCCGGCGACCAGGCTGCCCCGGCCCCGCCGACCCTGGCTGAGTTCCGGCAAGCCGGCCGACGACGCGGCATTGGACTCACCAACCACCGAGTCGGTTCCGGCAGCGGCCATCGACAGCGCCGCAGGCGCCTCGACCGGCGCTGCGGCTCCCGGATCGACGCCGAAGACCACTGTCGAGCAGTCCACTCCGGACTCCGGCGCACCGGCAGCCCGGCGTCGCCGGGTGCGCTTCGTGCACGCCGTACGTCTGCCGGGGCCGCGGGTCGCGGCCCGGGCGACCCGCGACTGGTCGCGCCGCCCGAGTGGCCGGCTGACCCTGCCCGGCGTGTTCCTGCTGGCCTTGATCGCTGCGACCGCCACGGCCGGCGCACTGCTCGTGCCGGCCACCCTCGGCGCCCCGCGTCCGGTGGCGGTCGACGCCACCGCCGAGGTGCCCGACGCGCTGCCCAGCGACCTGCCGCCGTCCGGTGCGGTGCCGCCGCCGGGGCAGTTTCCGCCACCCACCGCGACCCTTCCGCCGGGCGTGACCCCACCGGGCACCGCCGCGCCGGCCGGTGGACGCCCGTCCGACGCCCTGGCCGGCTGGGCCCGCGACACGGGCGCCAAGGTCGGCATCGACCCGATCGCCATGCAGGCGTACGGCTACGCCGAGCTGGTGCTCGCCGAGACCGATCGCGCCTGCGGCCTGAGCTGGACCACGTTGGCCGCGATCGGTCTGGTCGAGTCCCGCCACGGCCAGGCCAACAACGCCCAGCTCGGCGCGGACGGCCGGGCGGTCCCGGAAATCATCGGTCTGCCGCTGGACGGTCAGGGCAACCGGATGCGCATCGCCGACACCGACCGGGGCGAGTTGGACCGCGACACCACCTACGACCGGGCGATCGGGCCGATGCAGTTCATTCCGACCACCTGGGCGGAGATCGGTGCCGACGCGGACAACGACGGCCGCAAGGACCCGCACAACATCCACGACGCCGCGCTCGCCGCCGGCATGTACCTGTGCAAGGGCGGTCGGAACCTCACCATTCCGGGTGACTGGTGGAACGCGATTCTGTCGTACAACGACGTCCGAAGGTACGCCCAGGATGTCTTCGACGCCGCCAACCGGTACGGACAGGCCAGTCGCACGTGAAGTGATCGTCCGCATACATTGGAGAACTGGACACTTCCCCCCGGCTGCGGTTAACGGCAAGCTAGACGGGTGATGGTGCGCGAGTGGGACCCCAGGACCGCGTCGTCCGCCGAGATCGCGTCGCTGCTGGACACGCTGAACGCGGTCCTGGCGGCCGATCTCCCGCAGGATCCGCCGTGGCGGGAGAGTTCCCTGCGGGAGTACCTCGCCGAGGTGATGCCGGGCGAACGGCGGATCTCCTGGATCGCCGAGGAGGATCCGGCTGCTGACGGCAGCCCGGGGGCCATCCTCGGCCAGGTGCACGTGCTGCTGCTCGGCAACATCGGCGTGCTTGAGGTCCTGGTCCACCCGAGCGCACGGCGCAGCGGGTTGGGCCGTGATCTCGTCCTGCGCGCGGCCCGTCGCGTCTACCAGGAGGGCTTCGAGTCGATCGGGGTGGAGGTGGTCGGCGACACTCCTGCCGTCGCCTTCTACGAATCGCTCGGCTTCAGCCGGGAGTACGTCGAGACCCGAAGCGTCCTGGACCTCTCCAGCGTGGACTGGGCCGAGTTGGCGGAGATGTCGACCGGGCTCGGTGCGGGCTACCAGGTCCAGTTCCACCCCGGCGGCCCGCCGGACGAACTGATCGAGGCGTACGCGCGGGCCAAGGCCGAGATCCGGGACATCGAGGACGGCGAGCTACGACCCAGCTCGTACGATCCGCAGCGGCTCCGGGACAGCCTCGACTGCCTGCACCGACGGGGCATGAAGCCGTACATCGTGCTCGCGCTGCACGAGCAGACCGGTGAGGTGGCCGGCCTGACCGAGGTGGTCGTGCCGGCTCAGCATCCGACCCGCGCCGACCAGTACGACACGATCGTGGTGCAGGATCACCAGGGCTACGGCATCGACCGCGCGATCAAGGCTCGGATGCTGTTGGAGCTGCGTTCGGCCGAGCCGCAGCTGACCGAGGTGCAAACCTGGAACGCGCAGGCCAACGAGGCCATGCTCAAGGTCAACGCCGAGTTGGGTTACCGCACCGACCGGGACTGGTGCGAATACAGCATCGACGTCGCCGAGCTGGTCCACCGGATCGACACCACGCGCTGACCCGGTCGGCTGTCCGGCGGTCAGTCCCGGTACCAGGTCCGTGGGTCGGGCGGAGGCGGCACGTTCCGGTATTTGGCCACCCGCACCTCCCACTGACTGCGGCGTCGCCGCGCCTCCCGATCGGCTCCGTCCCGGGTGTCGTCCCAGACCTCCATCGGCAGCACGACCCGCCCCTCCTGGTCGACGGCCACGAGGTATAGCCCGGCCGCAGCCAGCAGCCGCTCCAGCACCGCCAGGCTCGGCGTGAGGCTGCCCGCCTCGACCCGCGCGACGGTCGACGGGGCGACCTTGGCGAACCGGGCCATCCGCAACTGGCTGAGCCCGACGATCCGGCGGGCACGTCGCACCAGACCGGCGATGGGAAAGGGACCGACGGTGGGGCCGAGGTCCGGCGGCTCGAAGACGGTGGACATGCCCCGACCTTGCCGCTGCACGAACCAGGGCAGCAACCCTGTGGAAAAACCTGTGGATATCAAGCCCCGCGGCATCCACTGACCCCGCACCAGGCAGACGATCGCCACCGTGAGCGACGATCACCTTGAGTGACCGAAAGGGCTCCTCCCTCCGATCTTCCTACTAGCACCTCCACGCCCTTTGCTCTGCTTCAACCCACGCAACCCTCTCTGACCAGCAGCTGAGCGAGGCCGAGTCCTCAACGCGCCATCCGCCGACGACTACACTCCGCAAGCTATGCGTGGGTTGAAGCAGAGCAAAGGATGGGCGAGTGCATCGGTGGGGTTGGACGAGCAACACTCAGAGTGACAGCTGCGGCTGAGGTGCCGCTGGCCGACCAGTGCTGACGGGTGTCGTGGGAGAGGCGAGCAGGGCCGTCGAGCAGGTCAGTAGCGCTGGCGGAGCAGTTGGGCAGCCTCGACGGCCCAGTAGGTGAGGATGATCTGGGCACCGGCGCGGCGGATCGAGGTGAGGGTCTCCAACATCACCCGCTCCCGGTCGATCCAGCCGTTCGCGGCAGCCGCCTCGACCATCGCGTACTCGCCGGAGACCTGGTAGGCCGCCACGGGCACGTCCACGGCGGCGCGGACCGCCGACACCACGTCGAGGTACGGCAGCGCAGGCTTGACCATCACCATGTCGGCGCCTTCGGCGACGTCCAGCGCGACCTCGCGCAGCGACTCGCGCAGGTTGGCCGGATCCTGCTGGTAGGCCCGTCGGTCCCCCTCCAGCGCCGACTCCACCGCGTCACGGAAGGGGCCGAAGAAGGCCGAGGCGTACTTCACGGCGTACGCGAGCACGGCCACGTCGGTGTGACCGGCCGCGTCGAGTGCCCGGCGTACCACCCCGACCTGGCCGTCCATCATCCCGGACGGCCCGACCACCCCGACCCCGGCGGCGGCCTGGGCCACCGCCATCTCGGCGTACGCGCCAAGGGTGGCGTCGTTGTCCACCTCACCGGCCGGGGTGAGCAGCCCGCAGTGGCCGTGCGAGGTGAACTCGTCCAGGCAGAGGTCGCTCATCACCACCGTGGCGTCGCCCACCTCGGCGACCACGTCACGGATGGCGACGTTGAGGATGCCGTCCGGGTCGATACCGCCGGAGCCGCGTTCGTCGCGCGACGCCGGCACGCCGAACAGCATGATCCCGCCGACGCCGGCCTGCACCGCCTCCACCGCCGCCTTGCGCAGCGAGTCGCGCGAGTGCTGGAGCACACCCGGCAGCGAAGCGATGGCGCGCGGCTCGGTCAGCCCCTCCTTGACGAACATCGGCACGACCAGCTCGGCCGGGTCGACGCGGGTCTCGGAGACCAGCCGACGCATCGCCGCGGTGCGGCGCAGCCGGCGGGGCCGGATCTCTGGGTACGGCACGAACCCTCCCTGACGACCAGCCGGAGCCGGCGACGGCTACCGGAACCTCAGCGCGGTCGGCCCCTGGACCTTCGAACCACGGCGCTGCTTCGCCGGCATCGCGGCGAGCTTCTCCCGCAGCTCGACGGCGTAGCCGGCGAGCGCCTCCACCAGATCGGGCACCGAGGCGTGCGGGGGCTGGACGTCGACCCGCAGGCCGAACTCCGTCGCGGTCTCCGCCGTCTTGGGCCCGATGACAGCAACAACGGTACGCGTGTGCGGCTTGCCGGCGATGCCGACCAGGTTCCGCACCGTGGAGGACGAGGTGAACAGCACCGCGTCGAACCCACCCGACTTGATCGCGTCCCGGATCTCGGCGGGCGGCGGAGCGGCCCGGACCGTCCGGTACGCGGTCACGTCGTCGACCTCCCAGCCGCGCTCGGTGAGCCCGGCGGCGAGCGTCTCGGTGGCGATGTCGGCACGCGGCAGCAGCACCCGGCCGACCGGATCGAGCACCTCGTCGTGCGGCGAGAACTCGGCCAGCAGCCCCTCGGAGGACTGCTCACCGGAGGGGATCAGCTCCGGCTGGATACCGAAGGCGCGGACGGCGTCGGCGGTGGCGTCGCCGATGCAGGCGATCTTGACGCCGCCGAAGTGCCGGGCGTCCAGGCCGTGCTCGGCGAACTTCTCCCAGACCGCCCGTACCGCGTTGACCGACGTGAAGATCACCCAGGCGTACCTGCCGTCGACCAGGCCCTTGACCGCCCGCTCCATCTGGGCGGGGGTACGCGGCGGCTCGACCGCGATGGTCGGCACCTCACAGGGAATCGCCCCGTACGCACGCAGCCGGGCGCTCATCGCGCCGGCCTGCTCCTTGGTGCGGGGCACCAGCACCTTCCACCCGTACAGCGGACGGTTCTCCCACCAGCTGAGCTTGTCCCGCTGGCCCACGCCGTCACCGACGGTCAGCACGACCCGGCCGGTGAAGCCGAGTGCCGCCGCGACGAAGGAGTCCACGGTCGACGTGGTGGTGTACTGCGTCTCCCCGGTGCCGTCCCCGGTCACCCCGACGTCGGTGCCGCCGTCCACGCCGGCGGCGAGCAGCCCGTCCCGGATCGCGGCCAGGTCGCCGGCGTCGACCGCCAGCGCCAGCGAACCGCGCTGCACGGCCGCTGCCAGCGCGTCGAAGTCCAGCGCACTGACGTCCTCGACGTCGGCGGCGGTGCGTACGCCCGGCAGCGGCACGCCCGCGTAGGTGGCCACCCCCTCGGCCTGGCCGACGCCGGGAACCACCTCGAAGTGCGCGGCGGTACGTGCCACCGCCTGCACCTCCTTGACCACCGAGTCGTGGCCGAACGGGTCGCCGGCCACCAGGTGCACCGCGTTCTGCCCGGAACGGGCCGCCGAGATCAGGATCTTGGCCACGTCGCCCGGCGCGCCCTCGGCCGGGGTGAACTGGGCGTCAGAGCTGGCCTCGGCCCGGACGACGTCGAGCAGCGACTCGGGGACTCCCCGGTCGTACACCACCTGGTCGGCGTCGACCAGGGCGTCGTGCGCCCGGCGGGTCAGCAGGCCCGGGTCGCCGGGTCCTGCCCCGACGAACGCGATGCGGCCTACGGGCTTACGGGTGCGGGTCATTCTGTGCTCCCAAATTGCTGGGTCCCCGGGCCGTCGTGTCCTTGCGGGCCGAGGATCGAGTCGGCGCCGAGGTCGAGGAGTTCGGCGGCGAGTGCCTTACCGATCTCCGCCGCGTCGGCGGGCGTACCGGTGCGGGACAGCCGGACCTCGTGGGTACCGTCCGGGCTGATCACCGCTCCGCGCAGGTAGATCTCATCGCCGTTCTCGCCTTCGGCGAGTTCGGCGTAGGCGGCGACCGGAGCGGAGCATCCGGCCTCCAGGGTGGCCAGCATCGCCCGTTCCGCGGTGACCGCGGCACGGGACGGCGCATGGTCGAGCAGGGCGAGCAGTTCGACCAGATCCGGGTCGTCGACCCGACATTCGACCGCCAGGGCACCCTGCGCGGGTGCCGGCAGCATCAGCATCGGGTCGAGCGTCTCGGTGATGACGTCGCTCCGGTCGATGCGGGCCAGGCCCGCTCGGGCCAGGACGACGGCGTCGAGGTCGGCGTCCGGGCCCAGCACCCGGGCAAGCCGGGTGTCGATGTTGCCCCGGATCGGGGTGACCGACAGGGGCATGCCCAACGCGTGCAGCTGGGCGATCCGGCGCAGCGCACCGGTGCCGACAACCGCGCCGGGTGGAAGTTCGGCGAGAGTCCTGCCGTCGCGGGCGATCAGCGCGTCGCGCGGATCCTGTCGTGGCGGCACCGCAGCGATGTGCAGCCCCGCCGCGGTCGCGGTGGGCAGGTCCTTGTACGAGTGCACCGCGAAGTCGATCGTCCCGGCGACCAGTGCGTCACGCAGCGCGGAGACGAAGACGCCGACCCCGAGCCGGTGCACCGGCGCGCTGGACCGGTCACCGGCGGTGACCACCTCGACCAGCTCGACGGGGCGTCCGGTACGGGCCGTCAGCGCCTCGGCGACGTGGCCCGACTGGGCCATCGCCAGCTTGCTGCCCCGGGTACCGAGGCGCAGCGGGGCCTCGTTCATCGCTCGCCTCCGGTCGGTGGGGTGATGTCGGGCACGGTGTCCACCGGCGAGGTCTGCGGAACCTCGAGATCGAACAGTTCCCGCAGCAGGGCGGTGTACTGGTCACCGCCGGGTTCGGCGGCGAGCTGACGGACCCGGACGGTCGGCTGGTGCAGCAGCCGCTGGACCACTCGGTGCACGGTACGCGCCACCTCGGCGCGCTGGTCGTCGCTGAGGTCGGGACGGCGTTGCGCGAGCCGGCGCAGTTCGGCGGTGACCACGTCGTCGGCCCGCCCGCGCAGGGCCGCGACGGTCGGGGCGACGTCGGCGCCGCGCAGCCAACTGAGGAAGGACTCGACCTCGCCGGCCACGATCCGCTCGACGGCGGCGGCGTCCGCGGCGACCGGACCGTCGGCGAGCAGTGCCGCCATCCGGTCGATGTCGATCACCTCGACGCCGGGCAGCTCGGCGACGCCGGGGCCGACGTCTCGCGGTACCGCGAGGTCGAGCAGGACCAGCGGGCCACGCCCGGGGTCGCGGTCGGCCGCCGCGGCGGCGACCACCTCGCGGGTGAGGACCGGCTCGGTGGAGGCGGTGGCGGCCACCACGATGTCCACAGTGGAAAGCGTCTCGGCCAGCTCCGCCATCGGTCGCGCACCGGCACCGTACGACTCGGCCAGCCGGACGGCGCGGTCGGTGCTTCGGTTCGCCACGGTCAGCGGCCCGGCACCGAGCCGGGACAGTGTCGCCACGCCCAGCGAGCCCATCGCCCCGGCTCCGACGATCAGCGCGGGTCGGCCGGTGAGGTCGTCGTCGAGGTGTCCGGCGGCGAGCCCCAGCGCGGCGGTGACCACACTCTGGCCGGCGCGGTCGATGCCGGTCTCCGAGTGAGCCCGCTTGCCGACTCGCAGGGCCTGCTGCATCAGCTCGTGCAGCAGCCGCCCGGCGGTGTCGGCCGCACTTGCCCAGTGGTACGCGTCCCGGAGCTGCCCGAGAATCTGCGCCTCGCCGATCACCATCGAGTCCAGCCCGGCGGCGACCCGGAAGACGTGATCCACCGCGGCCGAGTCGAAGTGCACGTAGAGGTGGTTGGCCAGCGCGGCCGGCTGGCAGCCCGCCTGCTCGGCGAGGATGGCACAGATGTCGCCGAGGCCGCCGTGGAAGCCGGACACCGCCGCGTAGACCTCCACCCGGTTGCAGGTGGAGACGAGGACGGCCTCGCTCACGTACGGCTGCGCGACCAGGCGCCCCAGGGTGCGGTCGAGCCCGCTGGGTGACACCGCGAGTCGTTCCAGGGTGGCGACCGGTGCGGTGCGGTACGACGCGCCCACGACGAGGAGTTTCACGTGCCGATCGCCTCCTGGCTCTCGGTGACCGCGAGACCACCCGGCAGGGCGGTGAGGGCGGACCCACCGGCGGCGGGAAGCGCGGTCAGGGATGCCTTGCGGTGCTCGTGGAACGACAGGATCTGCAACTCGATGGCCAGGTCGACCTTGCGCACGTCGACCCCCTCGGGGACCGAGAGTACGCACGGGGCGAAATTCAGGATGCTCGTCACGCCGACCGCGACCAACTGATCCGCCACCCGTTGCGCGGCGGTTGCCGGGGTGGCGATGACACCGATCGCGATGGATTCCTCGGCGGCGACCCGGGGCAGCTCGTCGATGTGCTGCACGACCAGACCGTTGATCTCCTCGCCGACCCGCTCCTGATCGGCGTCGAAGAGGGCGGCGATCCGGAACCCGCGGCTGGCGAAGCCGTCGTAGCCGGCCAGGGCGTGACCGAGGTTACCCACCCCTACCAGGGCGACGGCCCGACGCTGGGTGAGCCCGAGCACGTACTCGATCTGGTCGATCAGCAGCCCGACGTCGTAGCCGACGCCCCGGGTGCCGTACGAGCCGAGTTGGGAGAGGTCCTTGCGAAGCTTGGCCGAGTTGACGCCGGCGGCGTTGGCCAATCCTTCACTGGAAACCGTCTCGTGACCGGTTTCGGCGAGGTTGTGCAGGGCACGAAGATATTCGGGGAGCCGGGCCACCGTCGCCTCCGGCAGATCCGGGAGCGCCGGTACGGCACCTGCGCGACCGGGCGCGCCAGGGTGACGGTGCTGACTCATGAGACTCCGTGCGGTGCGATCCTCGACCAACTCCACCGGCCGGCCGTTTCGGGACTCCCGCTGGCGACCGATGTTGCCGGCTGTGCTAGCAGGGCGCGTCGGAATTACAGAGTAGGCGCTTGTGAAGACGTGCACAAATCGCGATCTTGCTGGCACGGCCCGCGCCCCCACCGGCCCCTCCATCCCGCAAGATCGATCACCACCTCGCCATAGGCGCCCGCGCGATTATCGCTCAATCCCGACTTCTCTGACCAATCACACGCAGCCCCTGGCTCCCATTCCAATTGGCCGATGATGAGGTTATCGCCCCGACACGCCGATTTGGGGGGCCACAAACTTCATGATCAGCGCGGTTTGGCGGTGGGATCGGTGGCGAGGGTCACGGCCTCGGTGAGGCTGTCGGCGACCGGATGGCCGGAGGCGAGCAGTCGGGCGCGGTCGGTGAATCCGCCGGTGTAGAGGACGGCGCGGCCACCGACGGAGCGGGCCGCGTCGGCGTCGTCGAGCGAGTCGCCGATCAGCACCACCGACCGGCCGTCGACGCCCAACGCGTCCAGATGCCGTGCCAGTGACTCTGCCTTGCGGTCGCCGCCCACCTGCGCCCGCAGCCCGTCGACCCGGGCGAACCGGCCGGTCAGACCGTACGTCTCGACGGTGGGTACCAACTCGTCGTGGAACCACATCGACAACAAAGACTGGCTGCCCGACCAGGCCGCCATCGCCGCCACGGCGTCGTGCGCCAGCTCACAGGTGGTCAGACCCACCCGGTACGCGTCGTGGAAGATCTTGTCCAGCCGGCCGAAGGCGTCGTCGTCCACCGCGCGACCGAGCACCTCCGCGTAGTAGTCGGCGATCGGCCGGCGGAACCGGACCCGGTGCTCGTCGGGGGTGACGCTCGGCCCGCCCTCGCTGGCGAACACCGCATTGGTGCAGGCCACCACGAGGCTGAGATCGTTGAGCAGGGTGCCGTTCCAGTCCCACACCAGATGGGGGCTCGCAGGGGTCATCGCCGCACCCTATCCGGCCGCGGGAGGGCGCGAGGGGCTCAGAGCTGCGGGGTGGTCAGGTCGCGCAGCAGCCGTTCCTCCTCGACCCGCCAGTAGCCGTGCTCCCGGCCGTCGAGGAGCACCACCGGCAGCCGGTCGCCGTACTCACGTTCCAGCTCCACGTCACCGCTGACGTCCCGTTCGGTCCACCGGTCGCCGGTGACCGCGACCACCCGATCGAGCGCCGCCTTGGCGTCCTCGCAGAGGTGACAGCCGGGGCGGGTGATCAGCGTCAGGCGGGGTTCACGCATCGGTCTCCTCCGTCGTACCGAGCAGGGTCTTGCGTACCTTCCCGATCACCGAGCGCGGCAGCACATCGACGAACTCGACCTCGGTCGGGCACTTGAATCTGGCCAGATTACGCGTGCAGTGGGCGATCAGCTCGGTACCGGCCACCGTGGCCTGCGGCACCGGCACCACGTACGCCCGGACAGTCTCTCCGGTCCTCGGGTGCGGCACGCCCACTACGGCGGACTCCGCCACCGCCGGATGCGCCGACAACACCAGTTCCACCTCGTGCGGGTACACGTTGAAGCCGTTGACCAGGATCAGCTCACCGACCCGGTCGACCAGGTAGAGATCGCCATCGGCATCGGCGTACGCGACGTCGCCGGTCGCCCACCAACCGTCGGCATCCGGTCCGCCCGCGCCGTCCGGCCAGTATCCCGAGAACAGATTCGCGCCGCGGACCACGAGTTGACCCGGATCGGTGCCCGTAGCCGGATCGGTGAGATCCATCTCGTCCGGGTCATCGTCGGGCGCGGCGACCCCGTCGCGCCACAACTCCGTACCGTCCGCCCCGACCAGCCGCACCTGCACGCCGGGCAAGGGACGGCCGATCGATCCGGGCCGGGGTTCGCCGCCGACCAGGGTCGAGGTGAGCACCGGCGCGGTCTCGGTCAGGCCGTACCCGACGTGCACCGGACGGCCGGCGGCCTCGGTGAAGCGGGCCGCGTCGGCCGGCTCCAGCGGCGCCGCGCCGCAGACCACGATCCGCACCGCGGTCATCGCCGCGGCGAGGCTTTCGGCGTCCGCCCGGGACCAGGTCTGCACCATCGACGGTACGCCCACCAGCACGCTCACCTGGTGCCGGGCGATCTCGGTGAGCGCCGCGTCGGCGCCTGGATCGTCGACGAGCACCCCGGTCGCACCGTGGTGGATCACCGCGCCCAGCCCGGCATTCAGCCCGTAGGCGTGAAAGAGCGGCAGGGCCAGCAGCACCCTGTCGTCGGGGCCGACCACCGGCGGCTCGATCCGGTCGACCTGCTCGTGGTTGGCCGCCAACGCCCCGTGCGAGAGCATGGCCCCCTTTGGCCACCCCGAGGTCCCCGAGGTGTAGAGCAGCACCGCCAGGTCGTCGGCGCCCCGGACCGGAAACCTCTGGTCGCCTCCGGCGGTCGGCGCGCTGGTGTGTACCGCCACCAACGCGGGCAGATCCAGCTCCCCGACCAGAGCCCGGATTCGCTCGGTAGCGATCAGCACCGACGCTCCCGAGTCCGCCAGGACGTGTTGCAGCTCGCGGGCGGTCAGGCCGGGGTTCACGGGTACCGCCGTCATGCCGGCCCGCAACGCACCGAGCAGGCTGATCACGAAATCCGGCACGTTGGGGAGCGCCACGGCGACTCGCGCGCCGGGCCTGGTCGCATCGGCCCCCGGCAGCGCGTCGGCAAGCGCCCGGGCCGTACCACTCACCGCCTCGTCCAGTTCGGACCAGGTGATCGTCCGATCCTGCCAGTGCAGTGCGGGCTTGCCGGCGTACAGCTCCGCCGCCCGGCGGAGACGGTCGGCGAGGTTGGGACCGGAAACCGAGTCAGGATCCTGCACGGTGGCTGAGTCTGGCACAGCCGGGTCCGCACGGCCACGCCCGCGAACCACCGGCCGCACCCGGAGGAACGCGCCAGCCGTCCCGCAGGGTCCGGTGAGTCCCGTGCACGGAACCGGACCACGTCACCGACGGTGCGGCACGGCCGCGACGACAACGCACCGCAGGTGTCCCGCTCCGGTTCCGGCACCAGCCTCCACCGGCCCGGGACGCCGACCGTCGATCCGCCCCCTCACCAGCACGAACAGCGGCTCCACTGGGGATCAGCCGGACCGCCGGTTGTCAACCACACCCGACGGACAACCGGTCCGCCAGGTCGGCGACACGTCGGGAAATACTTCGGCCCTGTGTAACGGACTTGCCACGCGCGGGTGACGTTGGCCCTATCATCACTCGGGTCGGCTCACCCCATTTGCCGTGAGTCGACACCCCTCAGCCCGAGGAGGCCCCCGTGCCGTTGAGCGCATTGGACCAGCACCTCAAGGGGATCTGCCGCCCGCCGGCACACCCCGGAGCCAACCTGCCCGACGGGGCGACGACCGGGCGACCGGCCGTCGCCAGCCCGCCGGCCACCGGCGGAACGGAGGCGGCGCGATGACCACCTTCGGCTTCGCCGAACGTCCGGTCGGCCTGACCGGTCCGGCCGCCCGCACTCCGATCAACGAACGCGGCGGTGCCCACAGTGCCCCGGACGCGTCGGCCAACCTCGCCGTCCGGGGCGACGGTACCGCGCGTCGGGTGGGCAGCCGGCCCCATCAGAACGAGCCGCCGCATCGACCACCCGTGCCCGGGGGAAACGCCAAACCCGCTGGCGGCCGGGTCGCCTCCCCGAACCGGCCGACGATGCCGGCCCAGGCCCGGCGCAGCGGGGATGCACCGGTCACCGAGGTGTCCACCACCGAGACGGCGATCCTTCCGGCGGTGCCCGAGACCACCGGCACCTCGACCGGGTTCCCGAGCCGTCCGGATCCCTCCGACCCGGCGACCGAGGTCTGGGCCCTCGTCGAACGCGCCCAGGCCGGTGAGGCCGAGGCGTTCGGGCTGATCTACGACCGCTACGTGGACACCGTTTTTCGGTTCGTCTACTTCCGGGTCGGCAATCGACAACTCGCCGAGGATCTCACCTCGGACACCTTCCTACGCGCACTCAAGCGGATCGGCAGCTTCACCTGGCAGGGCCGCGACCTCGGCGCCTGGCTGGTCACCATCGCGCGCAACCTGGTCGCCGACCACTTCAAGTCGGGCCGGTACCGGCTGGAGGTGACCACCGGCGATGTCCTCGACGCCGACCGGGAGGATCGCGGTCCCGAAGGCAGCCCGGAGGCGGCGGTGGTGGAGCACATCACAAACGTCGCCCTGTTGAGTGCGGTGAAACGCCTCAACCCCGAGCAACAGGAGTGCATCGTGCTCCGCTTTCTCCAGGGCTTCTCGGTTGCCGAGACCGCCCGGGCGATGGGCAAGAACGAGGGCGCGATCAAGGCGTTGCAGTACCGGGCGGTGCGGGCCCTGGCCCGGCTGCTCCCGGACGGATTCCAGCCGTGACCTCCCCGGCACCGCGACGAGGGTCGTCCGGCCCGGCCGAATCCCGAGCATTCTCGACCTGACAGCGATCACTTTGCGTAATTTCGGCACCGGCCGGGCCGTAACCCGCCCCCGGCACGGCGCGTTTCTCCGGGTGCGACCGGTGACAGGTCGGGAACCCACGGGGTCCTCGGATGATCTGCGACGGAGCCGACGACGGCCCTCCGCCGTGATGTCACGGGATCATCGGTCGCTGGCGGTGAACACGGCCGACCGGCCGTGACCAGCGAGAGGAGGTGCCACGGTGGACAACGCCCTCTTCTCCCGTCGGCGCGCCGAGCGCTTCGCGCAGCTTCTCGACGAAGCAAACGGCGGCCGACGTCATCACGTGCGATCCAGGGACGACGATCGGCTCGCGCCGCTCGTGACGCTCGGTCGTCACCTCGGCGTCAACCCGCCGGCGGCCGAGGTCGACCCGGAATTCCGCACCGGCCTGCGGGCCATGTTGCTGGCCACCGCTGCTCGCGAGGGCATCGGGACGCCTGCCGCGGCCCGGCCGGCCGAGAAGGCAGCTTCCAGTCGTGGGTCGCTACTGCCCGCGGTGACTGCCCGCCGGGCCCGCGCCCGCGGTGCGATCCTGATCGGCATCGCCGCCGGTGCGGTGGCCGTTTCCGGCATCTCGGCGGCCAGCGAGAACGCGGTGCCCGGTGACGCGCTGTACGGCATGAAGCGAGGCACCGAACGGGCGCAACTCGCGCTCACCAGTTCCGAGATCAGCCGGGGTCAGCTCTTCCTCGACTTCGCCCGCACCCGACTGGCCGAGGCGGCCACGTTGCGGAGCAACCCGAGCGGCTACAGCGCCGTGTTGGACGACATGGACGCGGACACCCGGCAGGGCGTACGCCTGCTCACCGGAGCGGCCGCCCAGCGTTCGGACCCTGCAGCGCTGGCCGCGGTCGACGCCTTCCTCACCGACCAGCGGCGTTCGCTCAACGCGCTGGAAGGCCGGGGCTCCCGGACCGACCGGGCGCGCACCAGCGAATCGCTGGCGCTGCTCGAGTCCGTCGCCGACCGGGCCGACGCCATGCGCGCCGCCATCGCCTGTGGTCAGGAGCTCACCGTCACCAGCGACACGCTCGGCCCGATCCCCGCCATCTGCTCCTGACCGGGCGGGCACCGCGAGCCCGCCGGGAAGTCGGCACGGCGTCGGGCAGCCGGTCACTGTCGCGGTCGGTCAGGGACCGAACGGGTCGGGTCGACGCTTCAGCAGCTGGTGCAGGGTCTGCTGGATGGTCTCCCGTACCTGGTCGGCAAGGTTGAACACGACAAGCGGGTCGTCCGCCGAATCCATCAGGTGCTCAGTCGGGATCGGCGGGCAGAACTCGATCAGCCACTTACTCGGCAACGGCACCATGCCCAGCGGCCCGAGCCAGGGGAAGGTGGGTGTCACGGGAAAGTACGGAAGCTTGAGCAGCCGGGCCAGTGGCTTGATGTCGGCGAGCATCGGGTAGATCTCCTCGCCGCCGACGATCGCCGCCGGAATGATCGGGGTGCCGGTGCGCAGCGCCGCCGAGACAAAACCACCCCGCCCGAAGCGTTGCAGTTTGTACCGTTCCGCGTACAGCTTGCCGATGCCCTTGAAACCCTCCGGGAAGACACCCACCAGTTCGCCGTGGCGCATGAGCCGCTCGGCGTCCGGGTTGCACGCCATCGTGCCGCCGGTCTTACGGGCGATCTCGGAGACCACCGGCATCCGGAAGACCAGATCCGCACCGAGCAGCCGCAGGTAGCGGTGCTCGGGATGCTCGTGGTGCAGCGCAGTGGTGAGCATCAACGCGTCCAGGGCCACGGTGCCGGAGTGGTTGCCGACGATGAGTCCCGCCCCATCCGCCGGCACGTTCTCCAGGCCGGTGACCTCGGTGCGGAACCAGTCACGGTAGAGCCGGCGCAGCAGCGGATGGAAGACCGCCGAGGTCAGGTCACGGTCGAAGCCGAACTCGTCCACCTCGTAGTCGCCGGCCAGCCGTCGCCGCAGGAAGGCCAGTCCGGTGGCGACCCGGCGGTCCCAGACGTCGCCGCCCGCCTGGTCCGGTACGCCCGGGCGGTGCCCGTTGCGCCGCGCCGGGTCCGCATCGGGGCTCACCGGCGCCGGCACCACGTACCGGTCGTCGAGGCCCCCCTCGTCATGCCGTTCCTCGGGCTCGGTCACGACCGCTCCCGGACGGCGGCGCGCACCTGCCGGATGTTGTTCAGCACCAACTGCTCGGCGGCGGCCAACTGGTCCCGGGTCACCACGGCACGCCCGTGGTGCGCCCGGATGAAATCGTCGAAGGCGGCGGCGGTCGAGCGGGGTGTGAAGGCGAACTCCCGTTCCAGCCGGGAGATGTCCACCACCCGGCCGTGCACGAAGAGGTCGACCTGGTCGAGACCGTAACGGCCGAACCCCATCACCCGGGCGAGCGCGACAGCGCCGGACAGGCCCGGCTCCAGCACCGGCACGGCGACCCGCCCGGCTCGGCGGATCGCCTGCGACAACGCGAGCACCCCCGGCCCCGCGACGTTGAAGGTGCCGGAATGATCCTCGACCACTGACCGGTGCAGCACCTCCAGCGCGTCCTCGAAGTGCAGGAACTGCAGTCGAGCGTCCCGGCCGAAGATGGTGGGCACCACCGGTTGCGCGAAGTAGCGGGTGAGCGTGGTGTCCGCCGTCGAGCCGATGAACGGCGCGAAGCGCAGCACGGTGGCGGTGACGTCACCGCGCCGACGACGGAAGCCTCGGACGTACCCCTCGATGTCGAGGATGTCGCGACCGAAGCCGCCCCGCGGCACCTCGCGCGGCTCGGTCTCCTCGGTGAAGACGGCCGGATCACGGAACGAGGCACCATAGGCCGCAGTGGAGGAGCGGATCACGATCTTGCGCAACCGTGGTGCGCGCTGGCATGCGGCGAGCAGTTGCATGGTGCCGATGACGTTCTGCTCTTTCATCGCCGCCCGGCCACCGTGCTGCGGATCGGGGGAGCTGACCAGGGCCAGATGCACCACGGTGTCCACGTCGAGGTCGGCGAGGAGGCCACCGACCGAGCCGGCGTCGACCCGGATCCGCTCCACCCGGTCGAGCAGGACGTCGATGTCGGGCCCCGGCTCCGGCTGGTCGATGCCGATGACCCGGTCGATCCGCGGGTCGTCGGCGAGCCGGGCGGCGACGTGCGCGCCGAGATAGCGGCTGACCCCGGTCACGACGACGACCCCCGGAGGGCTCTGGGAGCCACCGGGGGTCATGTCTGGCACCTACCCCGGCAGGTGGGACCGAGCCGGGGCAGCCACGGCCTGATCACCTGAGCCTCCGAGGGTCGACAGTTGGCGAGGGACGGATGCCGGGACCAGGCCCGGCATCGGTCACTTACCGAGACGGCGACGCTGGACGCGGGTCTTGCGCAGCAGCTTGCGGTGCTTCTTCTTAGCCATGCGCTTGCGGCGCTTCTTGACCACCGAGCCCATACGACAGCCTTTCGATGCAACGTGCGGCGCGACCGGGAGGACACCACGAACCCGTGGCGTCAGCGACCGCTTGCGGACAGGGATCGGACCGGCGGGAAGGGCGGCGGAGCGCACCAGCGGTCACGATCGGAGTCCAGCGTAGCGGGACTGCGTCAGCAGGACCAACGCGCCCCCGCTCGATGCCCCTTCCGCCGGGTCGCCTGGCCCGGCCGCACCAGGGGTCAGGCGGTCTCCTGGAAGGCGCCGCGCAGGTACTCGTGCACCGCGTGCTCCGGCACCCGGAACGACCTGCCCACCCGTACGGCGGTCAGCTCGCCGCTGTGCACCAGGCGGTAGACCGTCATCTTCGACACCCGCATGACCGTCGCCACCTCCGCGACAGTCAGGAACTTGACCTCCGACAGCCGACCGTCGGACTGCGACCCGGCCATGGCTCACCCGACCTATCCCATGCCCGGCGCGTGCCGCCACACGGGTCCTCCCGCGCGGCCGGCGACGCGCGTGTTACCAGTACGGTAGCGGGACGGCTGTGACCGGCGCGATCCCTTCCTGCAACTGATCATGGATCGGGCCCGGGCTGGTGACGAAAAACCCCTGGTCGGGTGCCGTACCCGGGATTTCGGCAACGATCAACCTCGGCCGCGGGTATCGGGGATGTCACTCGGTGCGCAGGGCCACCACCGGGTCGAGCCGACCGGCCCGCTGCGCGGGTACCACCCCGAAGACGATGCCGACAGCTGCCGAGACGCCGAACGCCAGCGCCAGCGACCACCAGGTCACCGCCGCCGGTATGGGTGAGACGGCGGCCACCAGTAGTGCGCCGCCCACCCCGAGGGCCATCCCGGTGAGTCCACCGACGGAGGTCAGCAGCACCGCCTCCAGCAGGAACTGAACGCCGATGTCCCGGGGACGGGCGCCAACCGCCTTGCGCAGCCCGATCTCCCGGGTCCGTTCCCGGACCGAGACCAGCATGATGTTGGAGACGCCGACCCCGCCGACCAGCAGCGAGATGCCCGCGATGGCGGCCAGTACGCCGGTCAGGATGCCGAGGATGTCGCCCAGCACACCGAGGATCTGCTCCTGAGTGACGGCACTGAACTCGGTGCCGGGGTGCCGACCGTTCAGCTCGGCCACGATCCGCTCGCCCAGTTCGTCGATTCGTTCCCGGTCCGGCGCCTTCACCGCGATGGCGTCGACCCGCTGGGTGCCGTAGAGCCGTTGCGCCGCCGTCACCGGTACGTGCACCTCGTCGTCCCGGTCGACGCCGAGGCTCTGCCCGAGCGGGACGAAGACGCCGATCACCCGGAAGCGGACGCCGGCCACGTTGATCTGCTGGCCGACCGCCTCCCGATCCGGGAAGAGGGACCGGGCCACCGAGTCGCCGAGCACCGCGACCCGCCGGCCGGTGTCCACGTCGGATCGGGTCAGGTACCGCCCGCGGGCCAGTTCCCGGGCGAAAACGGTGGGGGTCGTCTCCAACACCCCCTGGACGGTGGTGAAGTCCTCCCGGTTGCCGGCCCGCACGGTCGCACCCGAGGCGACCGTCACGGCCACCCGGTTCGGATCACCGACCACCCGGCCGACCGCGTCCACGTCCTGAAGGGTGAGCGGGGAGAGCGCCGGAGCACTGCCCACGTCCAGCCGCCCCGGCACGACCAGCAGCAGGTTGGAGCCGAGGCCCTCCACCTGCTGTTCCACCCGCTGCTTGGTGCCGGTCCCGATGGCCACCAGCAGCACCACGGAGGCCACCCCGATGACCACCCCGAGCATGGTGAGGGCGCTGCGCATCCGGTTCGCACGCAGCGCGTCCCACGCCACCCGCCACGCCTCGGCCAGCCTCACGCGCCGCCCCCGCCGTCCGTCGCGCTGTCGGTGACGACCACGCCGTCCCGCATCGCGACCCGTCGCCGGGCCCGGGCCGCCACCTCCGCGTCGTGGGTGACCATCACCAGCGCCACCCCGGACTCGACGTTGAGCCGTTCCAGCAGTTCCAGCACGGCGGCGCCGGTGGTGCTGTCCAGGTTGCCGGTCGGCTCGTCGGCCAGCAGCACCGTCGGGTCCGTGACCAGCGCCCGCGCGATGGCGACCCGCTGCTGCTCACCGCCGGAGAGCTGGTTCGGCCGGTGGTGCAACCGGTGCCCCAGGCCGACCCGTCCCAGCATCGCGGCGGCGCGCTCACGCCGCTGGCGCGCGCCCACCCCCCGGTACACCAGCGGTAACGCCACGTTGTCCACGGCTGAGGTACGCGGCAGCAGGTGGAACGCCTGGAACACGAAGCCGATGGTCTCGTTGCGCAGCCGGGCCAGCTCCGGGGCGGAGAGCGTGCCCACCTCCCGGCCACCGATCACCAGCCGGCCGCCGCTGGGCCGGTCCAGACCGCCGAGCAGGTGCATCAGCGTGGACTTCCCGGATCCGGAGGGCCCGGTCAGCGCCACGTAGTCCCCGGCCGCGACGGTCAGCGACACCCCCCGCAGGGCGGGCACGGAGACCCCGTCCAACTCGTACGTCCGGGACACGTCGAAAGCCTCGATCGCCGGTGCCCGGCTCACCCGATCTCCTGGCCCTCGCGGACCTGGTCGGTACCCCGGACGACGATCCGGTCGCCGGCCTGCACCCCGTCGACGATCTGCACCAGGTCCTGGCCCTGCACGCCGACGGTGACCACCGCCCGGTCGGCACGGCCGTCGCGGACCAGCCACACGGTGTCCCGGCCGTCGACAGAGAAGAGTGCCGACGCGGGCACGGTCACCGCGTCCGCCTCCTCCCGGACCCGCAGCCGCAGCACCGCGTTCATCCCGGGCCGCGGCGCGGGCGCCGGCTCGGCCTCGCCGTAGCGGCCGGCGCCGAGGGCGAGTCGCACCCGGTAGCTCACCCCGCCCCGCGCCGACGTGGTGGGCAGCACGTCGATCGAGCGGACCGTCGCCTCGTAGGTGGCACCGGTGACGGCGTCCAGTTCGACGGTCCCGGTGAGCCCGGGCCGGACCAGCAGCACGTCCGTCTCGTCGACCTCGGCGAGCAGGCCCAGGTCGCGGGTGTCCACCACGGTCAGCACCGGGGTGCCGGCGCTGACCCGACCACCCACCGGGATCGCGGTGTCCACGCCGGGCGGCGGGCCGGCCGGCGCGCCGAGGGCCCCCGGGTCGATCCCCGCCGGCACCCCGCCCGACTCCAGCAGCCCGGCGAGCGCCCCCGCCGAGCCACCGCCGGTGCTGACTCCGCCAGGTTGCACGACCCCGGCGATAGGCGCGCGCAGGGTCAATGCGTCGACGGTCGCCTTGGCCAGGTCGTACGCCTGCTGGGCCTGAAGTCGCTGGGCGGTGGCGAGCGCGCCGACGGCGGAGTTCAGGTTCCGGACACCGCGTTGCACCTCCCGTACCGCCTGGTCGGCGGCTCGGGCCGCCGAGTCGTACCGTCGCTGTGCCGCCTCGACCTGGGTGAGCAACGCCTTCCGGAGTTTTGGATCGCTGATCTTCGCCGCCGCGGCACGGGCGGCGGCGTGCGTCTCGTCGGCGGCGCGGTCGGTGACACGCAGCGAACCGGCGAGGTTGCCGCCGCCACCGCCGGCACCGGCGCGCTTCGCGGCGGCCAGGGCGCTGCGCGCCTGGCGCAGCCGTTCCCGGGCCGACGGTGAGCTGATCACGGCGAGCACCTGGCCCCGCTTGACCCGCTGGCCCGGCTGCACCCGGAGGCGCGCCAACGTGCCGTCGGCCGGGGCGGTCAGGGTGGCCGCCGCCCGCGCGACGACAGTGGCGGGGGCGTCGATCTCCTCCGCCACGGCGGCCCGTGCCGCGGCGGCGAGCGTGATCGACGGTTCGTCGCCACCGCAGGAGGCAGCGGTGGTGAGGGTCAGGACGGTGACGGCGAGCAGGACGGTGAGCAGGCGGAGCCGCGGGGCTGGCAGCCGCGGCGAGTCGGGGCGGCGCACGCGACACATGCTACGAGCCCCTGTCGATGTCGACCCGGCCAGGGCACCAGGTCAGCGCACGGCCTTGCGGATGTACGCGACGCACTCCTTGTGCAGCTCAGACCAGGGCACGCCCAGCAATTCCTCGGAAGTCTGGGCAGGTCGACGGCCTTGGTGCACCACAGCTTTGAAGAAGGGGAGCAACCGCTCAGCACCGAACCGCTCCATGAAGTACCCCACGGCGAGATACGCGATGCCGTACGTTCCGTTCACCTCTTCGTCCGAGAATTCGGCAGTCGGGTAGAGGTCGTCGAACCTGCCGTCCCAGTCGCCGCGCACCAGCCGCCGGGTTTCGGCGAGCGCGGGGTAACGGGCGATCGGTTGACCGTTCGCCGCCGCGTACTCGGCCAACCCGTCAACCAGCCACCAGGCCGAATCCTCCCAGTAGCCGTCGTGCATCGTCGCCGCGTGGGTGAACTCGTGCCGGAGCACCTGGTCGAGGTAGGGGCCGTAGTACAGGCTGTCCGGCCCGAGTACGACCTCGTGGTGGCCGCCGCCGATGCCTATCGCCGTACCGATCCCCCATTCCGGCTGTTCGCCGCCGTACCAGCTCTGCCATTCCTTCTTGCCGGCATAGAAGACCCGATACCGGTCCGGCGGCGTGCCGTCCACCGCGTACCGATCGGCCACCCTGGCTGCCGCCTCGGCCTGCAGCAGCAGGATCGGCAGCAACTCGCGATGCTCCCGTACGGTCGCCACGAGAGTTCGTTTGCCCACCACCACGGTCAACTCGCTGATCTCCCAGGGCACGTTGCCGGGCTGACCGCTGGCTTGGCCGAGCACGTCCGGGAAGGGCTTTGACCTCTCGATCTCCAGCAGCCGCGGCTCCGGCCCGTCGCTCCACCTGGTGTCGACAACCATCGGGCTGAGCTGGCACGAGGCGGTGACGAAGCAGTAGTTCATCGAGACACGCATCCGCCACTCGCCCGCCTCGCCCGCCCTGGTGGGCAGGCCGCTCGGGCTGGCCACCCAACGGGCCACCCGCAGCGCTCTGAGCGAGTCGTACCGGCGGCGCAGCTCGGTGCGCGCGGCTGCGGTTTCGGCGATCGCCAGAAACCCGGCCCGGTCCCCGTCGAGCAGGGCGGCCGCCTGACGGTTCAGCTGCGCGCCGATCCGCTCGGCGAGCTGCCGGGCTGCCGCAGTGGTCGGGTTCTCGGTCGGGTCGGCCGACTCGCTCGATGCGCCGTCGGCGCCCTCGCGACCGGACCCGATCATCAGTACCGTCACCGCCGGCAGGCTGCAAGCCACCAGCAACACGACCACAAGCAGCGCGGCCCACACTCCCCAACGCCGCTGAGGTCGCCCGGGGGCCGGAACCGGCGGATCAGCAGGAACCTCTGAACCTGTCATGCCGGTCACCGCACGGCCTTGCGGATGTACGCGACGCACTCCTTGCGCAGGCTCGCCCAGGACTCATCGAAGATCTCCTCGGTGGTCTGCGCCGGTAGCCGCAGGTCGTGGACCACCGCTTTGAAGAAGGCGAAGGCCCGTTCCTCGCCGAAGCGGTCGACCAGATGCCGGAAGGCGAGGTACGCGATCCCGTAGGTGCCTGCCACCTCCTCGTCGGACGCGTCGTCGGCGGGTAGGAGCTTGTCGAGCTTGCCGTCCCAATCGCCTTTCACCAGCCCTCGGGTGGGTACCAGTCCCTCGTACCGGGTGACCGGCTGGCCATCCGCACCCGCGTGCTCGGCCAACCCTTCGATCAGCCACCACGCCGAGTCGTCCCAGTAGCTCTTGTCGGGCAGCGAGGCGGCGTGGGCCAACTCGTGGCGAAGCACCTCGTCCAGCCCGGGACCATAACCGAGCGTCTCGGGCGCCAGCACCACCTCGTGGTGACCGCCGCCGACGTTCACCGCGTACCCGGCACCCCATTCCGGTTGGTCACCGCCGTACCACCGGTCCCACTCTTTCGGCCCGGCATAGAAGACGCGGTACAGGTCAGGTGGCGCACCGGCCACGACGTAGCTGTCGGCCACCTTCGCCGCCGCCTCGGCCCGCTTCAGCAGTCCCGGCAACCGATCCCGGTGAGCCGGGGTGCTGGCCACCATCACGCGCTTGCCGACCAGGACGGCAAGCTTGCTGACCTCCCAGGGCAGGACGCCCGGCTGACCGTTGTAGCGGCCGTTCACATACGCCGAGGACTTCGACTTCGGAAAGGTCAGCAGCCGGGGTTCCGCGCCGTCACGCCACCGGGTCTCGACCGCCATCGGGCTCGGTTGACAGTTCGGTACGACGAAGCAGTACTGGAACTCGATCGACACCCGCCATTCGCCTGCCCGACCCGCGGAGGTGGGCAGGCCACTCGGGCGTCCCTGCCAGTGCGTGACCCGCAGCGCCCTGAGCGCGTCGAACCGACGGCGCAGATCTGGGCGTACGGCTGAAGACGCGATCGCGGCGAACCCGGACCGGTCGCCGCCGAGCAGCGCGGCGGCTTGTTTGTCGAGTTGCGCGGTGATCCGTTCGGCGACCTGTCGGGCGGCGACGGTGGTCGGGTTCTCCGTCGGTGAGGCGGCGGTCGCCGGCTCACCGACCTCGACATCGGACACTCCGCCGGTCAGCAGCACCACCGGTACGCCGACGCTCAGCGTCAGCACCACCGCGACCACCGCGGCCCACAGTGGCCATCGGCGACGCGGCCGGCTGTCGGGAGTCGGGCCGACGGGCGGCACCCCCACCGCCGGGAGTTGTGCCGGCTGCGCCGTCACCTCGTCCGGTGTCGCACCGGTCGGCGCTGGCTGTTCGTCGCCCTCAGGGCCCCCGTGATTCACCGGCGCAGGGTAAGGCCTGTGGTGGTGCCGACGGAAGAGTGATCATCCGGCCGTTGCCACGGTTCGTACCTTCAGGCAGGGCCGGGCGCGGGCCAGGAACGGAACGCCACGCCCAGCGCGGCGATCATCTGGTCGAAGGAACTGTCGAGTTCGCGCGGCAGCCCGAAGTCGCCGGCCGCCTCCAGCGAGACGAAACCGTGCACGGCTGCCCGGAACATCCGGACCCCGTCCACCGCAGCGTCACCGTCGATGCCGTAACCCCGCAGGATGGCGTAGACGACGCCGACCGCCCGCTCCCCGGCAGCCAGGTGCGCCGGGTCGGCCGGATCCGGTACCCGTTGGGTGGCGGGATAGCGACCGGGGTGCCGCCGGGCGTACGAACGGTAGGCGGCGGCGGCGGCCCGCAGTGCGTCCTCGCCGCTCCGGCCGGCGGCGGCGGTGGTCATCTCCTCGGCGATCTCGGCGGTGGCCAGCGTGGACAGTTGCTGCGCGAGCGCCTCGGCACCCTTGATGTGCTTGTAGAGGCTGGGCAGCGCCACGCCGAGCCGGTTCGCCAGCGCGGCGAGGGTGAGCCGGTGATATCCGACCTCGTCGACCAGCCGGGCCGCCTCGCGCACCACGATCTGCGCGTTGAGCCCGGCCCTAGGCACGGTTGGCCGCCGCCAGGAAGCCGACCAGTTCGTTCGCCATCGCCTCTGGACGGTCGGCGTGCGGGTAGTGCCCGGCGTCGGTGAGCATCCGCGCCTCGGCGACCGGAAAGAGCCGCCGGGCGGCCCGCGCCTCGGCACCCGGGTCGGGGAAGTCGGGGTCCTTCGTGCCCATCAGCACCAGCACCGGCTGACGCACCTGCGGGGCGCGGGCGGTCCAGTGCGGCTGCACCGGGTGGATGACGCCCCGCACGGGCACCATCCGGCCGGGGCGACGCAGTGCCGTCACCAGTTGCCGGCGGTACTCCGCGTCGTCGGCCGGACGGTGCACCGGGAAGAGCGTGCGGTGGAACAGGCCGAACAACCGTGGACTGCGCAGCACCACCGTCTGGGCCAGCCGCAGGAACGGGCTGAGCTTCGGCTGGTTGACGAACGCGCCGACCAGCACGATGCCGTTGACCAGGTCCGGTGCGTCGGCGGCGGCGAAGACCACGGCCGCGCCGCTGGACGAGTTGCCGACCAGGACGGCCGGACCGCCACCGAGGTCGCGAACCACCGCGAGCAGGTCGCCACCCACCTCCGCCGGGGCGTACGACGGCCAGTCGGCGCTGGAGTCGCCGTGCCCGCGTACGTCGATCGAGGCGACCCGGTAGCCCGCCGCCACCAGCAGCGGAATCAGATGCCGGTAGGAGTGCCGGTTCTCTCCCATGCCGTGCGAGAGCACCACAAGCGGCCCCTGCCCGTGCACCTCGTACGCGATCCGGCCGCCGGCACGCTCCACCAAGCTAGCTGTCATAGCCAGAAGGCTAATGGCATTAGCCGACGACGTCAAGGCTGCGCCGCGCACCGCCGACCGGGTCGATCGGCGGTACGGGTGCGGGCGAGGGTTACTTCTTGGAGGCGAGCGCGCGGGCGAAGAAGGCCAGGTTGGCGGGGCGCTCGGCGAGACGGCGCATCAGATAGCCGTACCAGTCGTCGCCGTAGGGCACGTAGGTGCGCACCGTGTAGCCCTCGCCGACCAGGCGGGCCTGCTCCTCCGGCCGGATGCCGTACAGCATCTGGAACTCGAAGCGGTCGGGGCCACGGTCGAACCAGCGCGCCCGGTCCTCGCCGATGGCGATCAGACGCGGATCGTGGGTGGCAAGCATCGGATAGCCGTCGCCGGACATCAGGATGTTGAGGCACCGGACGTACGACTTGTCGACCTCGCGGGCCGACTGGTAAGCCACCGACTCCGGCTCCCGGTACGCGCCCTTGCACAGCCGCACCCGTGACCCGGCCGACGCCAACTCCCGGCAGTCGGACTCGGTACGCCGCAGGTATGCCTGCAACACCGCCCCGGTCGACGGGTGGTCCTTACGGAGCTTGGTCAGGATGTCCAGGGTCGAGTCGGTGGTGGTGTGGTCCTCCATGTCGAGGGTGACCGTGGTGCCCGCCGCCTCGGCGGCGGCGCAGATCGCCCGGGCGTTGTCGTAGGCGAGTTGCTCGTCGAACGCCTGGCCGAGCGCGGAGAGCTTCACACTCACCTCCGCGGCGGGCGTCAGCTTCGCCTCGGCGAGCATTCGCAGCAGTGTGAGGTACTCGTCCCGGGTGGCGTTTGCCTGTTCACCGGTGACGGTGTCCTCGCCGAGATTGTCGAGGGTGACCGCGAGACCGTCGTCGACGAGTTCGCGGGTCGCGCGCAACGCGTCGTCGGTCTTGGCGCCGGCGACGAACCGGCGGACGACGTCCCGGGAGAACGGGGCCGTCGCGACGAGCCGCTCGACCCGGGATGACCGGGAGGCGGCGAGGATGACGGAACGGAACATGAGCCGAGCGTAACGCCCACCCGACCGCCAGGTACGTTCCCCGTCCGCCCCGGGCCCGGGGCGGACGGGATGGCGTTCATCGGTTACAACCATGTCGTGGAACAACGCCCTCGCCGCCGACTCCGATCGGCCTCCGTACAGCTCGGCGCGATCACCGCTCTGGCGCTCGCCCTCTCCGGCTGCAACATGACCTCCGACGACGACGATGACGACTGCGCCCTCGGCCCGACCGGCGGCGGCGAGACGGTGGCTCTGGCCCTGCGGGTGCCTGCCCCCGCCGCCGAGACCAGCGTCGGTCGGGCCGCGCCCGAGCCGGTCGGCGCGGCCGTGCCCGACCGGGGCGGCTTCGGCACCCACCTCGCCTCCTGCGGCGGCTGAACGTGCGTCGCGAACCGACCACACCGCGCCCCGACTGGGACACCACCATCCGTGAGCAGGGCCTGGTCTACGTCGACACGGAACTGCCCGACGGCGGAGTGATGTCGTACTGGGACGAGACCGCCGCGTACGCCTTCAAGCTGGACGAGGTGCTGCGGCTGGAGGAGGCCACCGAGGAACTGCACCGGATGTCGGTGGCCGCCGCCGAACACGTGGTGGCGCGCAACCGGTACGCCGAGTTCGGCATCCCCGAGTGGGCGGCCGAGGCGGTCGCCCGCTCGCTGCGGGAGACGCCACCGACCCTCTACGGCCGTTTCGACCTCTGGTACGACGGCAGTTGGCCGCCGAAGCTGCTGGAGTACAACGCCGACACCCCGACCGCGCTGGTCGAGGCGAGCATCATCCAGTGGTACTGGCTGGAGCACACCCGACCGGACCTGGACCAGTGGAACAGCCTGCACGAACGGCTCGTCGGCAGCTGGGCGAAGATCGGTGCCGGGCTGCACGACCGGCGGGTGCACGTGGTCTGGTCGAACGAGGAGGAGACCGGCGAGGACCACATGACCGCCGGCTACCTGGCCGAGACCGCCCGCCAGGCGGGGCTGGACGTCGAGCTGCTGCCGATTCAGGATCTCGGTTGGGACGGCCGACGTTTCGTCGACACCGCCGACCGCCCGGTCACCACCTGCTTCAAGCTCTATCCGTGGGAGTGGATGCTCGCCGAGCCGTACGGCCCGCTGGCGCTGGAGCCGGGCACCCCGACCACCTGGATCGAGCCGGCCTGGAAGCTGCTGTTGTCCAACAAGGCGCTGCTGGCCGTGCTCTGGGAGCTGTACCCGGGGCACGAGTTGCTGTTGCCGGCGTACCTGGACTCGCCGCGCGGGATGCCCGAGTACGTGGCCAAGCCGCTGCTCGGTCGGGAGGGGGCCGCGGTGCGGATCGTCACCCCCGGCGAGGAGATCAGCAATCCGGGGGACTACGGCGACGAGGGCTTCTGCTACCAGGAGTTCCGGGCGTTGCCCGAATTCGCCGGGAGCCACCTCGTGCTGGGCAGTTGGATCGTCGACGGGGAGTCGGCGGGGGTCGGGCTGCGGGAGAGCGCGAGCCTGATCACCGACGGCTACGCGCGGTTCCTGCCGCACTACATCGATGCGCCACGCCCGGGTTGAGTCGTCTACCGTTGGGGCGTGAACTTCGACGCGTACGCCCGGACCGGGGTTGACCTCGTCAACGCGCGCCTGGACGACCTCGACGATCTGCGCGCCATCTTCTGCGACGACCAGGAGTGGATGCGCCACGAGGTCGCGGAACGGGACCTGCCGACCTTCCGGCGCGCGCAGAAGCGACTGCGCGACGTCTTCGAGTACGGCACCTCGGGGCGGGACGTCGAGGCGGTGGGCGAGTTGAACTCCCTGCTGGAGGCATTCCCGGTGCAGCCGCGCATCTCGGGGCACGACTCCAGCGACTGGCACATGCACGTGACCAGCCGGGGTGCATCGGTCAGTTCGGAGTATCTGGCCGGCGCGGTGTGGGGCCTGTCGGTGTGGCTGTGCGAGTACGGCAGCGCCCGATTCGGCGTCTGCGCCGACGACCGCTGCGGCAACGTCTACCTGGACACCTCATCGAACTGCTGCCGGCGGTTCTGCTCGGAGCGCTGCGCCACCCGCTCGCACGTGGCCGCCCACCGGGCCCGCAAGCGGGCCGCCGTGCCCAGCCAGCCGGACCCGCTGACACCGGTTTCCTGACCTGGCGTGGCCCGGGACGGTCGGAACCGATGCTCAGGCGTCGACCGGGGACGGCGTGCTGAGGTGCTGACGGGCGAACGCCAGCGCCTCGCGCAGATCCGCCTCGCGGACCTGTCGGCTCTTCGCACCCCGGGTGGTCACCTCCACCGCCACCGAGCCGGTGAAGCCCCGCCCGGCCAACGAGCGCAGCAGCTCGGCGCAGGGCTGGTTGCCGCGTCCCGGCACCAGGTGCTCGTCGCGTCCCTCGCCGGTGCCGTCACCGAGGTGCACGTGCGCCAGACCGTCGCCCATCCGGTCGGCCATCGCCAACGCGTCGGTGTGCGAGGCCGCGCAGTGCGACAGGTCGAGGGTGTACGAGGCGTAACCGGCTTCGGTGGGATCCCAACCGGGCACGTACGGGACGAACTGGCGGCCGGCCATCCGTACCGGGTACATGTTCTCCACCGCGAACCGCAGGCCACCGAACTCGCCGGCCACCCGGTCCAGCCCTTCGGCGAAGCCTCGCGCGTAATCCCGCTGCCAGGTGAACGGCGGGTGCACCACGACGGTCGGCGCTTCAAGCGTCTCGGCGAGCACCGCCGCCCGGCGGAGCCGCTCCCACGGATCAGGGCTCCACACCCGCTGCGTGACCAGCAGACACGGAGCGTGCACGGAGAGCACCGGCACCCCGTAGTGATCGGAGAGTCCGCGCAGCGCGCCCGCGTCCTGGCTGACCGCGTCGGTCCACACCATCACCTCAAGGCCGTCGTAGCCGTGGGTCGCGGCCAGCTGAAACGCCGCCGCGGTCCGCTCAGGGAAGACCGAGGAACTGGACAGGAGCACCGGGACGCGGGAAGTCACACCACCGAGGGTAGCCGCCGCGCATTCAGACACCCTGACGAGAGTACGTAAATCGGACAGCGAGGACGACGGGGATCACACCGGAGCCAGTCGATCCATCCGGCTGAGAATCACGCCCTCCCGCAGTGCCCACGGACACACGTCCAGGGAGTCCACGCCGAGTCGACGCATCACCGACTCGGCGACCACGGCACCGGCCAGCAGCTGGTGGGCACGCCCGGCGCTGACCCCCTCCAACTCGACGAGCTGCGCCGGTGGGATGTGCCGGATGAAGCCGAGCACCTGTCGCAGCCCGGACCGGGTGAGTCGGCGTCGGGCCCAGAGCCCGGCACCGCTGGGTGCCGCACCGGCGAGCCGGGCCAGCGTACGGAAGGTCTTGGAGGTGGCCACCGGCCGTTCCCAACCCACCTCGGTCATCCGCTCGACCACCGGATCGAGGTGGGCGTCGACGTACTGCCGCAGTTCCTCCACCGTCTCCGGTGCGGGCGGGACGGTGCTTTCCGGATCCACCCCGAGCCGGTCGCGGGTCAGCCGACCGGCGCCCAGGGGCAGCGACACCGCGACGTCCGGGTCCTCGTCGATGCCGGCCGCGATCTCCAGCGAGCCGCCACCGATGTCCAGCACCAGCAGCCGCCCGGCGGACCAACCGAACCACCGCCGGACCGCGAGGAAGGTCATCCGCGCCTCGTCGGCGCCCGAGAGCACCTCCAGCCGTACGCCGGTGGAGTCCCGCACCCGGGTCAGGACGTCGGCCGCGTTGGTGGCGTCACGCACCGCGGAGGTGGCGAAGGCGATCAGGTCGTCCACCTCCAGGCCGGCAGCCGACGTACGCGCCGCCTCGACCGCCTTGACCAGGGCGTCCGCGCCGGCCTCGCGGAGCGCGCCGTCCGGGCCGATCTGCTCGGCGAGACGCAGCACGGCCTTCTCCGAATGCGCCGGCCACGGGTGCGCGCCGCGGTGGGCGTCGACCACCAGCAGGTGCACCGTGTTGGAACCAACGTCGAGGACACCCAGTCGCATGGAAGAACCCTAGGCCCACCCGGTTCGCGTCACTCGGCGACCTGCCCGCCGCACCGCGCGTACGCTGGCCGGGTGACAGGGCAGATCGAACTCCGCGTGCTGGTGGACGACCCGACCGACCCGCGCAGCCGGGAGGTGCCGCTGGACTTCCCCCGGGAGTGGATCGAGTTCGTCGACCCGGCGGACGAGCGGCATCTGATCCGGGCCGACCTCACCTGGTTGCTGTCCCGGTGGACGTGCATCTTCGGCCGGGGCTGCCACGGCATCATCGCCGGCCGGTCGGCCGACGGTTGTTGCTCGCACGGCGCGTTCTTCACCGACTCCGACGACGAGTCGCGGGTACGGGCCGCGGTGAAGCGGCTGACCCCGCAGACCTGGCAGCACTATCGGCGTGGGTTCAAGAACTGGACCGAGAACGACACCGTCGACGGCAAGAACCCGGCCCGGCGGACCGCCACCCGGGAAGCGGACGGGCCCTGCGTCTTCCTCAACGACGCGGACTTCCCGGGCGGGAGCGGCTGCGCGCTGCACGCCCAGGCGCTGCGCGACGGGGCGCATCCGCTGGAGTACAAGCCGGACGTGTGCTGGCAGCTGCCGATCCGCCGTGATCAGGAGTGGGTGAAGCGGCCGGACAACACGAAGGTGCTGGTGTCCACGCTTGCCGAGTTCGATCGGCGTGGCTGGGGTGCCGGTGGGCACGACCTCGACTGGTGGTGCACCTCCTCCACCGACGCGCACGTCGGGGCCGACCCGATGTATCTGTCGTACGCCCCGGAATTGACCGCGCTCATCGGCGAGCCGGCGTACGCCAGGCTGGCCGAGCTGTGCGCGGCGCGGACCCGGCAGGGCCTCGTCGCCCCGCACCCGGCAGACGGCGCCTGACACGGAGTCCGCCTGCCGGTCGCTGACGGCGCGCCGGAGCAGGTCGTCACACCAGGTAAATATCCGCACCCGACCCGACCAACCCCCTTGCCACCTTTGCTCTGCTTACCTATACGCACAGGTGACTCTCTGTGGTCTGCGTCTCGCCTCTAGCCGCGAGAGCGGCCCGGTCAAGTCCTGTTCAGCGAGTTGTGCGTATACGTAAGCAGAGCAAAGGGGTCGAGTAGGGGGTTGGGTAGGTGGCTGCGGCGTCACCCAAAGCAACCACGCCGAGCCAGTGACAGATCGTCATCAACAATGGCAGTCACGAGCCGGGGCGGCTCAGGGCCGATCAGGGCTCGAACTTGTAGCCGAGACCGCGCACCGTGACGATGTGGCGCGGGGTGGAAGGCTCCGGCTCGATCTTGGAGCGCAGCCGCTTCACGTGCACGTCAAGCGTCTTCGTGTCGCCGACGTAGTCGGCACCCCAGACGCGGTCGATCAACTGCCCTCGGGTGAGCACCCGGCCCGCGTTGCGCAGCAGCAGCTCAAGCAGTTCGAACTCCTTGAGCGGCAACTGCACCGCGCCGCCGTCCACGGTCACCACGTGCCGCTCGATGTCCATCCGGACCGGCCCGGCGGCGAGCGTCGGCGCGCCCGACTCGGGTGCCTCCGGGCTCTGCCGGCGCAGCACCGCGCGGATCCGGGCGACCAGTTCCCGGGGAGAGTACGGCTTGGTCACGTAGTCGTCCGCCCCGATCTCCAGGCCGACCACCTTGTCGATCTCACTGTCCCGAGCGGTGACCATGATGATCGGCACGTGCGAGCGCTGGCGCAGCTGCCGGCAGACCTCGGTACCGGACATCTCCGGCAGCATCAGGTCGAGCAGGACGATGTCGGCACCGGTCCGGTCGAACTCGGTGAGAGCCGACGTCCCCGTGGCGGCCACGGAAACCTCGAACCCCTCCTTGCGGAGCATGTACGACAGTGCGTCCGAGAACGACTCCTCGTCCTCGACCACCAGAACGCGACTCAACGGCGTTTCCCTTCATCGGTCGGACCGGGCTCGATCCCAGCAGGCGGCAGTGTCGCCAGCAGGTCGTCCGGCGGGCGAGCGGGCAGCCGGAGAGTGAACGTCGACCCACCACCAAGAGTGCTCGCCACCTCCACCCGACCGCCATGGTTGCTCGCGATGTGCTTGACGATCGCCAGCCCGAGGCCGGTGCCGCCGGTTGCCCGCGAGCGCGCCTGATCGGCGCGGTAGAACCGCTCGAAGATGCGGTCGACGTCGGTAGGGGCGATGCCGATGCCCTGGTCGGTGACCGCGATCTCCACCTGCTCTCCGGCGGCCCGGGCGGCGATGCGTACCGTCGTGTCCTCGCCGGAGTAGTTGAGGGCGTTCTCCACCAGGTTCGCCACCGCGGTGGCGAGTTGGTTGTCGCTGCCGTACACGGTCAGGCCCCGCTCCGCTTCGACGGTGACCTCGATCCGGCGGGCGGCGGCGGCGGTCCGGGTGCGATCGATCACCTCGGAGATCACCCAGTCCACCCCGACCGGCTCGGGGGCCGGCTGCGGTTCGGCACCCTGGAGTCGGGTCAGCTCCAGCAACTCCTGCACCAACCGCCCCAACCGGGTCGACTCGTGCTGGATACGTTCGGCGAACCGCCGGGCGGCGATCAGGTCCTCGGAGAGATCCGGACGCCCCTCGTCGGCCGGCTCGGTGGCGTCCAGCAGTGCCTCGGCGAGCAGTTGCAACGCGCCGATCGGGGTCTTCAGTTCGTGACTGACGTTGGCCACGAAGTCTCGGCGCACCCTCGCCAACCGGTGCGACTCGGTCACGTCGGCCGCCTCCACCGCGATGTAGCCGTTGCCCAGCCCCATCGCTCGCAGGTGCACGCCGAGCGGGTTCTCCCCGGCGTTGTCGCGGCCTCGGGGCAGGTCGAGCTCGATCTCGCGCCGCACGCCGGTGCGCCGTACCTGCCCCGCCAGGGTACGAATCAGCGGATGCGCCATGATCGAACCCGGCCGCCCACCGGTCCGCAGCAGTCCCATCGCCCGCGCCGCCGGATTGACCAGTACGGGCACATCGTCCGCGTCGAGCACCACGACCCCCGCGCGCAGCGAATCGATCGCGCGGCGGCCGAGCCCGACCTGCACTTCGTCGACGATCGCGAGCCTCCCCTTACCGAACCGGGACAACCACAGGCCGACGGCCACCCCGACCACCAGGGCCGCAGCCACGCCCACCGTCACCGCCCACGTCACTCGGCGATCGTATGGTCATTGTTAACCTGGCTATCGCCCAGAACAGGACGAAGCACTCTCACTTCCGGGAAAGTTCACTCGCGCGTCCGGCGTAGTTCATCGGCGTTCACCTCCGATCCGCCCGGGCGTCATAGCTTGACGGCGCACCTGCGGAAATCCCGCCGGCGGGCTCGCCGGCACCGACGGACAGGACGTGACAATGCGCGACGAGTTCCGGGCCGAACTTGAGGCCGTGAGCCAACTGCTGGTCGAGATGGCCGAGGGAGTTCGGGCGGCACTGCGGCAGGCGACCCGGGCCCTGCTCACCGCCGACCGTCGGGCGGCCGAGTCCGTGATCGAGCGGGACGCGGAGATCGACGGACTGTACCGCCAGGTGGAGGAGCGCGTCTGTGACCTGCTGGCCCGCCAGGCACCGGTCGCCTCCGACCTACGCGCCATGATCACTGCACTGCACGTGGCCGCCGATCTGGAGCGGATGGGCGACCTGGCCGACCACGTGGCCAAGACCGCGCTGCGCCGGCACCCGTCGCCGGCCGTTCCGGCGGAGCTGCGCCCGGTCTTCACCGACATGGCGGGCATCGCCGACCGGATGGCCGAGAAGATCGCCTCGGTGCTGGCTCACCCCGATGCCGACCTCGCCGCGGAACTGGACAGCGACGACGATGCGATGGACGAGCTGCACAAGGGTTTGTTCGGGGTGCTGCTCGGCGCGGACTGGCCGTACGGGGTGGAGACCGCGATCGACGCCACCCTGCTCGGTCGCTTCTACGAGCGCTTCGCCGACCACGCGGTCAACAGCGCCGAACACGTGGTCTACCTGATCACCGGCGAACCCGTAACCTCCCCCTGAGCACGGCGAGGGGCCCCGGCCAGCGCCGGGGCCCCTCGGGTCCGTCTCGAAGTCCTCGGTCGGCTCAGCGGCCCTGGTTGGCGACGGCGGCGGCGGCCGCCTTGGCGGCCTCCGGGTCGAGGTAGGTGCCGCCCAGCGTCTGGGGACGCAGCAGCGGGTCCAGGTCGTAGCGCAGCGGAATTCCGGTGGGGATGTTGAGCTTCGCGATGGCCTCGTCACTGATCTGGTCCAGGTGCTTGACCAGCGCCCGCAACGAGTTGCCGTGCGCGGCCACCAGCACCGTACGGCCGGCCAGGATGTCCGGCACGATCGAGTCGTACCAGTACGGCAGCATCCGCTCGACGACGTCCTTGAGGCACTCGGTACGCGGCATCAGCTCGGTCGGCAGCAGCGCATAACGCGGATCACCCACCTGCGACCACTCGTCGTCGTCCTCGATCGGCGGCGGCGGGGTGTCGTACGACCGGCGCCAGAGCATGAACTGCTCCTCGCCGTACTCATCCAGGGTCTGCTTCTTGTTCTTGCCCTGCAACGCCCCGTAGTGACGCTCGTTCAGCCGCCACGACCGACGCACCGCGATCCAGTGCCGGTCGGCGGCGTTCAGCGCCAACTCGGCGGTCCGGATGGCGCGGCGCATCACGCTCGTGTGCACCACGTCCGGCAGCAGGCCGTGTTCGCGCAGCAGCTCGCCGCCGCGGCGCGCCTCGTCCTCCCCCTTCGCGGTCAGGTCGACGTCGACCCAGCCGGTGAAGAGGTTCTTGGCGTTCCAGTCGCTCTCGCCGTGCCGCAGCAGGACCAGCGTCCCGACGGTGGGCCCCTCGCTAGCTGTCATGCCGATCATCCTGCCGCAACCCGTACTGGCCCGCGCGGGAAGGGTGGTGACGACCACCACGTGGAAATACAGGTGACCTTGATTCCGGCACGCCACTAGGTTGGTAAGGATCCAAAAGAGCAACAGGCATTACGGAAACGGGGGCGCGGGCGTGCGCGCGATGCGGGGTTGGTTCCGGGACACCACAGGTGGGCTACCGAGGACCTTCTGGTACCTCTGGACGGGCACGCTGATCAATCGACTCGGCTCGTTCGTCCTGGTCTTCCTCGCCATCTACCTGACCCAGGAACGCGGCTTCTCCGCCTCGCAGGCCGGGCTGGTGCTCGGCGCCTGGGGCGTCGGCGGCGCGGTCGGCACCACCGCCGGCGGCACCCTGACCGACCGGTGGGGTCGCCGGCCGACCCTGCTCACCGCCCATCTCGGCGCCGCGACCATGATGCTCGCCATGGGCTTCGCCCGTGACCTGTGGACGGTCGCGGCGGGGGCGTTGCTGCTCGGCCTCTTCGCCGAGGCAGCCCGCCCCGCGTTCGGCGCCATGATGATCGACGTGGTGCCGGAGCGGGACCGGCTGCGCGCCTTCTCGCTCAACTACTGGGCGATCAACCTCGGGTTCGCCTGCGCCGCCGTGCTCGCCGGGTTCGCCGCGCAGGCCGGTTACCTGCTGCTCTTCGTGGTCAACGCGGCCACCACGGTGGTCACCGCACTGATCATCTTCGTGAAGGTCAAGGAGACCCGGACGGTCACCGTCGGCATGCCACGCGGCGGCGTGCCGGCCAGAGCCCTGCGGACCATCCTGACCGACCGGGTGTTCCTCGGCTTCGTCGCGCTGAACCTCCTCGGGGCGCTGGTGTTCCTCCAGCACATCTCGATGCTGCCGATCGCGATGGCCGACTCCGGCCTGAGCCCCGCCACGTACGGATCGGTGATCGCGCTCAACGGCGTGCTGATCGTGGCCGGTCAACTCTTCGTGCCCCGGCTGATCAAGGGGCGCAACCGCTCACACGTGCTCGCCCTGGCCGCGGTGGTGATGGGCGTGGGCTTCGGGCTGACCGCGTTCGCCGAGGTCGCCTGGTTCTACGGGCTGACGGTGCTGATCTGGACCCTCGGCGAGATGCTCAACTCGCCGTCCAACGCCACCCTCATCGCCGAACTCTCCCCCACCCAGCTGCGTGGTCGCTACCAGGGCGTCTTCTCGCTCTCCTGGCAGCTCGCCGGAGCGGCGGCGCCGATCCTCGGCGGACTGGTGCGGGAGCAGGCCGGCAACGCGACCCTCTGGGCGGCCTGTGCAGCGATCGGGCTGGTGATGGCGGTGGGCCACCTGCTCTCCGGGCCCGCGCGGGAACGGCGTGCCGTCGCGTTGCGTACCGCTGGCACCGCCCCGGTGGTGACGGTGCAGTCGACCGCCCCGCAGCCCGCCGCCCCGCAGGCGGCCGAGCCGGTGGCCACCTCCCGGGGGTGAACCCCGCCACCCCGCGTCCCACCCGCCGATCAGCCCGGGCAAGATCTGTTAGGTGTCCGAACAGATTGGCAAGGTCGGGGTGCCGGCCGGGGCGCTTCGTCGCTGGCTGACCGACACCGCAGGTGGCCTGCCCGCGACCTTCTGGTACCTCTGGGCCGGCCTGCTGATCAACCGGGCCGGCGCGTTCGCGATGCTCTTTTTGTCGCTCTACCTGACCGCGGCCCGGGGGGCCAGCGAGTCGCTGGCCGGCGTGGTGGTGGGCGCGTACGGCGCGGGTGGTGCGGTCGGGGTGCTGCTCGGTGGGGTCCTCGCCGACCGCTGGGGCCGACGCTCGACCCTGGTGGCAGCTCACCTGGTCACCGCCGCCCTGATGGTCGCGCTGGCGCTCAGCCAGCACCTGGGCGTGATCGCGGCACTCGCCCTGCTGGTCGGGGTCACGCACTCCGTGCCGAGCCCGGCCTTCGTGGCCGCGATCGTCGACGTGGTACCGGAACATCGCCGGTCCCGCGCCTTCAACCTGCAGTTCTGGGCGTTCAACCTCGGCATGGCCGTCGCGTCGCTGCTGGCCGGTCTGCTGGCCGAGGCAAGCTACGTGGCCCTCTTCCTGGTCGACGCGGTCGCCACGGTGGCGACCGCCGCGCTGATCGCCTGGAAGGTTCCGGAGACGCTGGCCCGTCGGCAGATGCGGGCGAGTCCGGCCGCCGGCCCCCGCCGCCCGCGTCGCCCGGGGCTGCACACCGCGCTTACCGATCGGCACTTCCTGGTCTTCGTCGGGCTGACCTTCGTCCTCGCCGTACTGACCATGCAGGCGTCGACGATCATGCCGTTGGCCATGCGGGCCGACGGGTTGGGGCCGTCGTCGTACGGCGCGGTGGTGGCCCTAGGCGGCGTCCTGATCGTGCTCGGGCAGTTGTTCGTACCCCGGCTCATCGACCGGCACCGGAAGGCCCACGTGCTGGCCCTGTCGACGGCGCTGCTCGCCGTCGGCTTCGGCGCGCTCGCCGTCGCCGACGACCTCGTGTTCTACCTGGGCGCCTGCCTGGTCTGGACGGTCGGCTCGATGCTGGCCGCGCCACCCAACGCACAGATCAACGCGGACCTGGCGCCACCGGCGCTGCGGGCCCGCTACCAGTCGGTGTTCTACCTGGCCTTCCCGGCAGCGTCCTTCATCGCGCCGACGCTCGGCGGCTTCAGCCTGCAACGCTGGGGCGACGGGCACTGGCTGCTGGTCGGCGCACTGGGTCTGTTGGCCGCCGGTGCGCACCTGTTCGCCGGGCCGGCGCGGGAGCGACGCGTGGCCACCCTGCGTGGTCAGGGCGAACGGGCCGAGCCGTCGCTGGCCGGGCATTCCTGAGCCCACGCGTAATGCCCGGCACGAAGTCGTGCCGGGCATTTCACGTCGTACGACCGGCGGCGGCGGGCGGCACTCACCCCCGTAAGCGACGCCCGCTCGCGCCGCCGGTCCAAACAGGTGGGCCACCGTCCCCCAACGGTGTCGGTCCACCCGTCCCCCGCGTCTCGCCCGGCTGCACAGATCTGATCGATCCGCCGCTCCCCCGAACGGTACCGAGCGTGACGCGGTGCAATAAAGCTAGTGCGGCCCGACCTCGCGATTCAACCTGAGCGGCTGTCTCGCCCGTCACAGCGCGATCCCCTTGGAGACGGCGCTTAGGCCCTCGGTCAAGGCCAACTGCGGGTACCCGAGTGCTATTCCCGCAAACCTCTCACCCATCCTCACGATCGGGTGATTCGGTCCGGAAGAAATTGCTCTGCCGGCCGTCCCGCATCTGCTCCTGATAGATCAGGTTCAGCCGGCGCAGGTCGAAGGTGTGAAACCACTCGTCCCAGGTGATCTCGCGGATCCGGCTGCTCTCCCGGTAACCCGGAATGTTGAACGTCAGCACCCCGGCCCGACCCGCACGCTCGGTACCGCTGATCGTCGCCGGCTTGGCGCCCCGCTCCCGGGCCCACCGCCGAATGACGTCATGGTTGTTGGTCACCAGGCTGCGGCCGGGGCGCTCCGGCCGGTCCTGAAGCGAGGAGATCAGCTGCGACGACCGGACCGACCGCGACGTCGACCGACCGGTCCGGGCCGCGCCACCACGGGCCGGCCGAGCCTCGGCCGGACGGCGGGTGGGTACCGCCTTACGGGCGCGGGTGGTCGTCGTGCCGCTCAGGGCCGACTTGCGCGGGGCCGATTTCCGCGCTCCGGCCGTGCTCTTCCGCGCCGTACCCGTCTCGGACCTGCGCGCCGCACTTGTCGCCTTGCGGGCGGTGCCGGCGGTCGACCTGGCCGCCGCGCCGGTCGCCTTGCGCGCCGGAGCAGCCCGTTTCGCCGGTGCCGCCTTGGCCCGTTCCGGCGCCGCCTTGGCCCGTCCCGGCGCCGCCTTGGCCCGTCCCGGCGCTGCTTTGGCCCGCCCCGGCGCCGTCCGGCCGGAAGCCGCCTGTTTCGTGCCGGACGCCTTCGTGGCGCCGGCCCGGCCGGCCGGGCCGCTGCTACGGCGCCCGGCACCGCTGGATCGCAGCGTCTTCGCCAACGTCTTCACAAGTTCCGGCTTACGCAGGGCCGAGATGCCGGAGACCCCGTGTCGCCGCAGCTGTCCCCGAATGTCGTCCACCCGCATGCGGGAGATCTCCGACTCGGAGATCCGTGGCGTGTTCGGGGTCTGGTTGCCGCCCTGCCGCCTGGTCCTGGTCGCGGTCCCGCCGCGACCCGAGCTGCTTCGCTGAGCCATGGATGCTCACGCTCCTCGCCACTCGCCGTCTCGGCGCGGCGGGTCCCAACGCCGCACCGCGCGCAGCGGCTTACCCGTCAGGAGCGGTCCGAACCTCCGGCTGCCGTCAAGAGGCGTCCGAGTTCCCGGCTGCCGGCGGAGCCGACCGGGCGGCCTCCGAGGGCTCGAACAGGTGCGCGAAGGCGGCCAGGTTGGCGGTCGACTCACCGCGCTTCACCCGCCACTCCCACTCGCGGCGGATCGAGCTGCCGAAGCCGATTTCCAGCATCGTGTCGAAGGACTCGTCGGCGTAGGTAAGTACCGCGCCGAGCAGCCGATCCAACTCGTCGGCGTCGACACCGTCCGGGTTGACCCGGCCGGTGAGGTAGACGTCACCGACCGCGTCGATGGAGAACGACACGGCGTACATCTTGGCGTTGCGCTGCAACAACCAGGCCCACAGCTCCTCGCGCCGCTCGTCCGGCTGACGCATCACGAACGCCTCGATCCGCAGCGCGTGCTCACCGACGATCAGGTTGCAGATCGTCTTGAGCTTGTGCGTACCGGGCAGGGTCACCGCGTACGACCCCGGGCCGGTGGACTCGCAGGCGAGGTCCCGCTCCGCGCAGACGGACTCGATCAGTGCACCGAGGTCGCTCATCCGGCCAACTCTACGACGATCACCACCGCGTCGCCGGGAGGGACCGGACGCGGTCGGCCCAGCCCGTCCTGCGCTCAACAGCAGGAGGCGGTGAGTTCTGCGGTGAGGCCGGCCCGATGGTCGGCGATCGCCTCACCGTAGACGCTGAGCAGGCCGGCGGCCGTGCGATGCCAGGAGAAGGCTCGGGCATGCCGGGCGGCTCCCGCGGACAACTCCGCCCGTCGGGCCCGGTCGGGCAACAGGCGGGCCAGCGTACCCGCCCAGTCCGCCGGGTCATGTCCGCGCACCAGTACCCCGCTGACCTGGTCACGCACCGCGGTGACCAGTCCGCCGACGGCGGCGGCCACCACGGGCGTACCGCAGGCCTGGGCCTCCAGCGCGACCAGACCGAAGGATTCGTTGTACGACGGCACCGCGACCAGGTCGGCCGCCTGGTACAGCAGGGGCAGTTCCACTCCGGTGCGCGGCGGCAGGAAGTGCACTCGGTCGGTGACGCCGAGCGAGGCGGCCAGTTCGATAAGCGCGGTTGGCCGGTTCAGCCCGGTGCCGCTGGGCCCGCCGCAGATCACCACCGCCACCTCACGGGCCAGCTCGGGATCCCGCGCCCGGAGGGCGGCGATCGAGCGGATGAGAACGTCGGGCGCCTTCAGCGGCTGGATCCGCCCGACGAAGGCGACCAGATGACCACGGGTCGGCAGGCCCAGCCGAACCCGGGCGGCCGTGGTCGCCGCGTCCCGGTCGCCGGCAGCGGGACGGAACCGCTCCAGATCCACCCCGGGCTCGACCACCGTCACCCGGGTGGGGTCCGCGTCGTACCGGCCGATCAGGTCCCGCGCCTCGACCCGGGTGTTCGCCACCAGCCGGTCCGCCTCCGCGACCACCTGCTCCTCACCGATCACGCGCGCCTTCGGCTCCGGCCGGTCACCGGCAGCGAGCTGCGCGTTCTTCACCTTGGCGAGGGTGTGCGCGGTGTGCACCAGCGGCAACCCCCAGCGATCCTTGGCCAGCCAGCCGACCTGCCCGGAGAGCCAGTAGTGGGAGTGGATGAGGTCGTAGTGGCCCGGCGGGCGGGCCGCCTCGGCGCGCAGCACGCCCGCGGTGAACGCGCAGAGCTGGCCGGGCAGTTCCTCCTTGGTCAGGCCCTCCAGCGGGCCGGCCATCACGTGCCGGACGTGCACTCCGGGGGCCACCTCCACCACCGGCGGCAGGTCGCCCGAGGTGGCCCGGGTGAAGATCTCGACCTCGACGTTCGCCTCGGCCAGTCGCCGGGACACCTCCAGGATGTAGACGTTCATGCCGCCCGCGTCTCCGGTACCCGGCTGGTGCAACGGTGAGGTGTGTACCGACAGTGTCGCGATCCGCCGGGGACGCGGCCACGGCAGGGAACCTCGCTGACGACCGACACCGGTGTGCTCTTCCGCCACTTCCGCTCCCTTTGCCACGGTTGATGCCGTCCCCGCACGACCGGCGCTTCTGCGTCAACACTCCGCGCCGGATGTCATCTTCCCGATCGGCGACGGGTAATACGTCGGGCAGGCCTTCGGGCGTGACCGACCTCATGGCGACCGTGCCGCCCGCCATCCGATGGCGGGGGGCGAGAATGGCCGGATGAGTCGTGTCGCGATCGTCACCGGAGCATCCAGCGGGATCGGCGCCGCCACCGCCCGGCGGCTCGCGGACGAGGGGTTCCACGTGCTCGCCGCGGCGCGGCGTACCGACCGCCTGGCCGAACTGGTCGCGGAGATCACCGCAGCCGGCGGTTCCGCCACCGCGGTGCGCTGTGACGTCACCTCCGACGAGTCGGTGGCCGACCTCGCCCGGGCCGCGCAGCAGGCCGGCGGGCCGGTGACCCTCCTGGTGAACAACGCGGGCGGGGCACGTGGGCTGGATCCGGTGGAGTCCGGCGCGGTCGGTGACTGGCAGTGGATGTACGACGTCAATGTGCTCGGCACGCTGCGGGTCACCCAGGCGCTGTTGCCAGCGCTGGAGAGTTCCGGGTCCGGCACCGTCGTCGTCGTCTCGTCGACCGCCGGCTTCACCGTCTACGAGGGTGGGGGCGGCTACACCGCAGCCAAGCACGCGCAGACCGCGATCGCGGGCACGTTGCGGCTGGAGTTGTGCGGGCGCCCGGTGCGGGTGATCGAAATCGACCCGGGCATGGTGAAGACCGACGAGTTCTCGTTGACCCGCTTCAACGGGGACGTCGAGCGGGCGGAGGCGGTCTACGCCGGGGTCGCGGAGCCGCTGCTCGCCGAGGACGTCGCCGACTGCATCGCCTGGTGCGCCACCAGACCGCAGCACGTCAACGTGGACCGTCTCGTGGTCCGGCCGCTGGCCCAGGCCGCCCAGCACAAGGTGCACCGGACGGGCTGACGGTGATGCCGGCGTCCCGGCCGCTCGGCGCGGCGACCCGGGGAACCACGAATCCCAACCGGCTCCGCCGGGTCGACAACTGGATCGTGGAGACCTGCGCTGATCCGCTGCGCGCCGCGCCAGACCCGCTTGTGGTGGACCTCGGTTACGGCGCGACCCCGGTGACCGCGGTGGAGCTGCGGGATCGGCTCGCCGCCCGGGTCCGCCCGGACGTGCGGGTGGTCGGGCTGGAGATCGATCCGGTACGCGTCGCCGACGCGCAACCCGCCGCCGACCCACCCGGGCTCACCTTCGCCCGGGGCGGCTTCGAGCTGGCCGGTCTGCGCCCCACCCTGGTCCGCGCGTTCAACGTGCTGCGCCAGTACGACGAGAGCGAGGTGGCCGACGCGTGGGCCACGATGTGCGCCCGGCTGGCGCGGGGTGGGCTGCTGGTGGAGGGGACCTGCGACGAGCTGGGACGCCTCGGCGGGTGGGTGCTGCTCGAAGCCGACGGACCGCGCTCGCTGACCCTGGCCGCTCGGCTGACGACGCTGGAAAGTCCGGCCGAGCTGGCCGAACGGCTACCCAAGGCGCTGATCCACCGCAACGTACCGGGCGAGCGGATCCACGACCTGATCCGGGCCCTGGACGACGCCTGGCGGGCCGCCGCCGGCTACGCCCCCTTTGGCCCGCGCCAACGTTGGTTGCACACCGTGTCGGCTGTCCGCGCCCAGGGCTGGCCCGTCCTCGGCCGCCCCCGCCACTGGCGCCACGGCCACCTCACCGTCCCCTGGCCCGCAGTATCCCCCACCTGAACGAGCCCGGCGGACACGGAGTTGATCAAGAAGTTTGCGTCAGCTTCCGCGCGGAAGCTGACGCAAACTTCTTGATCAACCCGGTTAGAGGGTGCAGTTGATGAGGACGGGTTCGGGGTGGAGGGTTACGCCGAAGCGGGACTGGACGCCGTCGCGGATCTCGCGGGCCAGGGTGAGCAGGGCCTGAGCGCTGGCGGTGCCGGTGGGGTTGGTCAGGGCGAGGGTGTGCTTGGTGGAGATGGCCGTGCCCTCGGGGCCGGGATACCCCTTGCCGAAACCGGCCTTGTCGATCAGCCAGGCGGCGCTGACCTTGACCACGCCGCCGGCACCGGGCCACGCCGGCGGCTCACCCAGCCCGTTGGCCCGCTGCCGCAACTGTTCGTACGCGGCGGCGTCGAGGACCGGATTGGTGAAGAACGAGCCGACGGAGCGGGTGTCGGGGTCGCCCGCGTCGAGCACCATGCCCTTGCCCGCGCGCAGTCCCAGCACCGTGGTCCGGGCCTGGTCCAGTGGCACCCGGTCACCGACCTCGACGCCGAGCGCCCGGGCCAGCTCCGCGTAGCGCACCGGGCCGGACAGCGGCGAACGGGCCAGCCGGAAGTCCACCGAGAGCACCACCCAGCGCTCGTTGTACTTGAAGATGCTGGACCGGTAGGCGAAGCCGCAGTCGGCGGCCTCGACCTGCCCGACCGCGCCGGCCGTCCGGTCGTAGACCTGCACGGCGGTGATGGTCTCGGCGACCTCCTGCCCGTACGCCCCGACGTTCTGGATCGGCGTGGCACCGGTCGAGCCGGGGATGCCGGACAGGCACTCCAGCCCTGACCAGCCGTTGCGTACCGTCGCGGCGACCAGGTCGTCCCACGGCTCGCCGGCCTCGACCCGTACCGTCACGGTCTGCTCGTCCTCGGTGAGCACCCGCAGCCCCCGGGAGCGGACGAGCACCACCGTGCCGGGGAAGCCACCGTCACCGATCACCACGTTGCTACCGCCGGCGATCAGGAGGATCTCGGTGCCCGCCTCGCGTACCCGGCTGACGATCTCGTCGGCGTTTGTGGCGCTGACCACCCGGCCGGCGGGCCCACCCAGGCACAATGTCGTGTATTGCGCCAGATCGTCCGTGCTGGCGGGTTGCGCGGCGGCTGTCGGCTGGGCGTAGACGTCAGACACGCCTCTCACCCTAGGCTGAGGGGTAGCCGTGGCACCCACTGGTGGCCCGGTCACCCCCGGGAGGATGGCGATGAGCAGATTGCACGGCACCAAGGATTTCTGGATCGGCGCGCTCCGGGCGGAGGGCCCGGCGTTCGCTGCCGCGGTGGCCGAGGCACCGCCCGAGACACCTGTGCTGTCCTGCCCCGGTTGGACCGTGACCGACCTGACCCGCCATCTCGCCGGCGTCTACCGGTGGGTGCATGCCGTGGCCGGCTCGGGCGACCCGTCGGCACCACAGCAGAGCCGGTCACAGCCGGTCGAGCCGGCGGCGGACGTCACCGCCGTGCAGCAGTGGCAGCAGGCGTACGACGAACTGATGGCGCTCTTCGACTCCCTCGACCCGGAGGCGCCGGCTTGGAACTGGGCTCCGCAGCCGAAGAAGGCGGGCTTCTGGCCACGGCGGATGGCCCATGAGACGGCGGTGCACCGCTGGGACGCCCAGCTCGCCATCGCCGCAGGTGAGCCGGTCGAGGCCAAGCTCGCGGCCGACGGGGTGAGCGAGGTGCTGGACACCTGGCTGCCGGCGGGCCGGCGCAGGTCGGGCGGCCCGTGGGCGGGCGTGGTCCGATTGACCGCCACCGACGCCGACCAGGAGTGGTATCTGCGGCTGCGCGGCGAGGGGGTCGCCCTGCTCGACACCGGCACCATCCTCGACCACGACGACCACCATGCCCGGGTGCAGGTCACCGGCACCGCCAGCGACCTGCTGCTGGCGCTCTGGGGCCGGGTCAGCTTCGACACCCTGACCGTCTCCGGCGACCGCACCCTGCTCGACGGCGTACGCACCGGCTGACCCCCGCCCAACCTCGTCGATCATGAGGTTGGGCGGCAGTTGATCTCTCCGGTTGCCGCCAACCTCATGATCAATCAGTGCGGGTGGGCGGCGGTCCGGTTGTGGCCATTCTGTGATGGCGACTGAGAGAGCGCTCTCTTGACACGGTTCCGGGGCGGACCGCAGGCTACGAGAGAGCGCTCTCAGAACCTTCTACCACCACCCCGACCTGAGAGGGGTCATCAGACAATGGGCACATTCCCGCGTCACCGCCTCGCGGCGGTCGCTCTGGCCGCCACCGGCGTCCTGCTCGTCACCAGCGGCTGCGGCGGCGGCGACGAGGCCGCCGGGGACGGCAAGATAACGCTCACCGTCGACGTCTTCGGGCAGTTCGGCTACGAGCAGCTCTACCAGCAGTACATGGACGCCAACCCGAACATCAAGATCGTCGAGCGGGGCACCGGCGGCAACCTCGACGAGTACTCGCCGAAGCTGACCCAGTGGCTCGCCGCGGGCAAGGGCGCCGGTGACGTCGTGGCCATCGAAGAGGGCCTGATGGTCGAGTACAAGGCCAACCCGGACAACTTCGTGAACCTGCTCGACCACGGCGCCGCCGACCTCAAGGGCAACTTCCTGGAGTGGAAGTGGAACCAGGGGCTCACCGCCGACGGCCAGAAGCTGATCGGGCTCGGCACCGACGTGGGCGGCATGGCCATGTGCTACCGCACCGACCTGTTCGAGAAGGCGGGCCTGCCGACCGACCGTGAGCAGGTCTCCGCACTCTGGCCGACCTGGGAGGACTACATCGCCACCGGCGAGAAGTTCAAGGCCGCCAACACCGGCGCGTCGTTCCTGGACGCGGCCACCAACACCTTCAACACCATCGTGCTCCAGACGGCCGGCAACGCGCAGGGCTACCACTACTACGACACCAGCGACAACCTGGTGGTCGACACCAACCCGGCGGTCAAGCAGGCCTGGGACATCACCATGAACATCGTCAACGCCGGCCTGTCCGGCAAGTACGGTTCCTGGTCCGAGGAATGGGTCTCCGCCTTCAAGCAGGCCAAGTTCGCCACCATCGCCTGCCCCGCCTGGATGACCGGCGTGATCGAGGGCAACGCCGGGCCGGAGGCCAAGGGCAAGTGGGACATCGCCCGGGTGCCGGGCAACGGTGGCAACTGGGGCGGCTCGCACCTGGCGGTGCCGCAGCAGAGCAAGCACCAGGACGAGGCGGTCAAGCTGGTCAAGTTCCTGACCAGCGCCGAGGGTCACATCGGCGCCTTCAAGGCCAAGGGTCCACTGCCGTCCTCGCCGCAGGCGCTGGACGACCCCGCCATCACCGAGGCCACCAATGCGTACTTCTCCGACGCACCGGTCGGCAAGATCTTCGGCGAAGGCGCGAAGACCCTGAAGCCGGTCTACATGGGCCCGAAGAACCAGGCCGTCCGCACCGAGGTGGAGAACGCGGTCCGCACCGTCGAGCTGGGCCAGCGTAGCCCCGACCAGGGCTGGCAGGACGCGATCAACAACGCCAAGAAGGCCGCCGCCAAGTAACCGGCCCGACGGCCCCATCCCCGCCGCCGGTCCAGGGTCCGCCGCGTCGTGACGCGTACGGCGGCTCGCCCTGGGCCGGCGCGGGGCGGGGGCGTGGAAAGGAGTCAACGGGTCATGGCGTTGCAACTCGACGCGCGACCGCCGGCCAGACCGGCGCCGCGGGACAGCCGCCCGTCCCGGGCCGGCCGGCTGAGCCGGATCGACGCGAAATACTCGCCCTACCTCTACATCGCCCCGTTCTTCGTGATCTTCGCGATCTTCGGGGCCTGGCCGCTGGCGTACACCTTCTGGGTCTCCCTGCACGACTGGGACCTGCTCGGCAGCAATCCCACATTCGTCGGCGCGGACAACTACACCCGGCTGCTGGCGGACAGCGACTTCTGGCACTCGGTGGTCAACACCCTCGGCATCTTCGTCATCAGCACGCTCCCCCAGCTGCTCGCCGCGCTCTGGCTGGCGAACCTGCTCAACCGGCAGCTGCGGATGCGTACCGGTTGGCGGATGGCGGTGCTGGTGCCCAACGTCACCTCCACAGCCGCCGTGGCGATCGTGTTCGGCGTGCTGTTCGGCCGTGAGTTCGGCATGGTCAACTGGCTGCTCGACCTGATCGGCGTCGACGGCATCGAGTGGAAGTCCAACCGGTTCGCCTCCTGGGTGGCCATCTCGACGATGGTCGACTGGCGCTGGACCGGCTACAACGCGCTGATCTTCCTGGCCGCCATGCAGGCCATCCCCCGCGACCTCTACGAGGCGGCGGCGATCGACGGCGCGAACCGGGCCCGGCAGTTCTGGACCATCACCGTGCCGCTGCTCAAGCCGACGATCATCTTCTGCGTCATCATCTCCACCATCGGCGGACTGCAACTGTTCACCGAGCCCCGGCTGTTCCATTCCGGCACCAACGCGATCCGGGGCGGGCCGCTGCGCGAGTCGCAGACGATGACCATGTACATGTTCGAGAACGCCTTCGCGCCGTACTACAACTTCGGCTACGGGTCGGCGGTCGCCTGGCTGCTCTTCGCCCTGATCGCCATCGTCGCGGCGATCAACGTACTGATCATCCGCCGGCTCGGCGCCGGCGCACGGCCGGACACCGGCAAGCGGAAGGGAGGCTCCCGATGAGCGAGCGCAGCGTGGTGGCGCGGGTGAGCGAGCGCAGCGAGCGAACAATTCGGCTCAGTGCTGGTGAAGCTCATCGGGACGCCGAGCGCAGCGAGGTGGCGCGATGAGCCAGTTGTGGCGGGCGAGCCCGCTCACCTACTTCGCACTCGTCGCCGCCGGGGTCCTGTCGGTCTTTCCGATCTACTGGATGTTCGTGGTGGCCAGCCGGTCCAGCGATGCGATGGGCCAGCTGCCACCGCCGGTGACGCCCGGCGGCAACCTGGGGGCCAACATCTCCCGGCTGTTCGCCAACACCGACGCCTACTTCCTGACCGGTCTGATCAACTCGGCGATCGTCGCGATCACGGTCACCGCCTCCGTGGTCTTCTTCTCCACCCTCGCCGGGTTCGCCTTCGCCAAGCTGCGGTTCCGGGGCAGCAACGCACTTTTGATGATCATCATTGCCACGATGATGGTGCCCACCCAACTGGGCGTGATTCCGTTGTACATCCTGATGACGAAGTTCAACCTGAACGACCGGCTGCCGGCGGTGATCATGCCCGCACTGGTCACCGGTTTCGGGGTGTTCATGATGCGGCAGTACGCCGGGCAGGCGGTCAGCAGCGAGCTAATCGAGGCAGCCCGGGTGGACGGTTGCGGCACCGCCCGCATCTACTGGAACGTGGTGGTGCCGGCGCTGCGGCCGGCCGCCGCCGTCCTCGGCCTGCTCACCTTCATGACCACCTGGAACGACTTCCTCTGGCCGTACGCGGTGCTCAACGACCCGGAGAATCCCACCGTGCAGCTATCGTTGCGGGCCCTGTCTGACGGCTACTACCAGGACATGTCCCAGGTCTTCACCGGCACGGCCATCGCCACGCTGCCCCTGCTGCTGGTATTCGTCCTGTTCGGCCGCCAGATCATCGGCGGGATCATGGAAGGTGCGGTCAAGGCGTGACTGAGTTGAGATTTCCGGACAACTTTCTCTGGGGTGCGGCCACTGCGGCGTACCAGATCGAGGGGGCGGCCCGCGACGACGGGCGCGGTGAGTCGATCTGGGACACCTTCAGCCGTACGCCGGGCAAGGTACACGCCGGCCACACCGGCGACGTCGCCTGCGACCACTACCACAGGTACGCCGACGACGTCGCGCTGATGGCGGAGCTGGGGTTGCAGGCGTACCGCTTCTCGGTTTCCTGGCCCCGCATCCAGCCCGACGGCAGCGGCCCGGTCAACCCGCGCGGCCTTGACTTCTACGACCGGCTGACGGACGCGCTGCTGGGCCGGGGCATCGATCCGATCATCACGCTCTACCACTGGGACCTGCCGCAGACCCTTCAGGATCGCGGCGGTTGGACCAGCCGGGACACCGCCGAGCACTTCGCCACCTACGCCTCCGCGTTGTACGCCCGCCTCGGTGACCGGATCGGCACCTGGACCACGCTCAACGAGCCGTGGTGCTCGGCGTACCTCGGCTACGGCAACGGCGTGCACGCCCCCGGGGTGCAGGATCCGGGCGCGGCCTTCAGCGCCGTACACCATCTGCTGCTGGCGCACGGCCTGGCGACCCAGGCGTTGCGCGCGGCCGGCGCCGGCCGGGTCGGCGTCACGCTCAATCCCGCCGACGTACGCCCGGCCGATCCCAACAGCGCGGCCGACGCCGCCGCCGCACGCCTGGTCGACGGCCTGCACAACCGGATCTTCCTCGATCCGCTGCTGGTCGGCGGGTACCCGGACGACATCCGGGAGCATGTGGCGCGGTTCGTCGAACCCACCTTTGTGCAGGACAACGACGAGAAGATCATCGCGGCGCCGATCGACCTGCTCGGGATCAACTACTACGCGCCCACCTACGTCGCCGGCCGGCCGGACGGTGCCGGTGGTGGCGGGGCGTACCCCGGCACCGAGGGGCGGGTGCAGTTCCTGGCACCCGTCGGGCCGCTCACCGACATGGGTTGGATGATCGAGCCGGCCGGACTGACCCGGCTGCTGGAGCGCATCGCCACCGACTACCCGGCGGTACCGCTGCTGATCACCGAGAACGGCGCGGCTTTCCCGGACAAGACCGCCGACCCGACGACCCCGCTCCAGGACTCGGACCGGATCGCCTACCTCGACGGCCACCTGCGCGCCGCGCACGAGGCCATCGCCCGGGGCGTCGACCTGCGCGGCTATCTCGTATGGTCATTGCTTGACAACTTCGAGTGGGCCGAGGGGTACCGTAAGCGATTCGGCATCGTGCACGTCGACTACCTCACTCAGCGGCGTACACCGAAGTCCAGCGCCCGGTGGTACCAGGAGGTGATCTCCCGGAACGGGCTGTGACGAGGTGGTGGTTTCTCCGATGACGGGGGCGCAACGGCCCACTCTGGAAGCGGTGGCACGACGGGCCGGTGTGTCCCGGGCCACCGTCTCCCGGGTGGTCAACGGCTCGACCACGGTCGCCGAGCCGATCCAGGAGGCGGTCCGTCAGGCGGTCGCCGAGCTCGGGTACGTGCCGAACCTGGCCGCACGCACCCTGGTCACCCAGCGGACCGACTCGATCGCCCTGGTGATGCCGGAGGAGGCCACCCGGGTCTTCTCCGACGACCAGGTGTTCCCGGGGATCATCCGGGGCGCGGCACAGGAGTTGGAGGCCGCCGACAAGCAGCTGGTGCTGATGCTGGCCGGGTCGCCGGCCGGGCATGAACGGGTCGCCCGGTACACCACCGGTCGGCACGTCGACGGGGTGCTGTTCGCCTCGCTGCACGGGGCAGATCCGCTGCCCGCCCGACTGGCCGCGCTGGGCATCCCGGTGGTGTGCAGCGGCCGACCGCTCGACGGGGCGGACGTGCCGTACATCGACGTCGACCAGGTCGGCGGGGTCACCCGGGCGGTACGGCACCTGATCGACAGCGGCCGGCGTCGGATCGCCACCATCGCCGGACCGCAGGACATGGTCGCCGGCATCGAGCGGCTGGCCGGCTACCGGGACACCGTCGCCGCCGCCGGGCTGCCCGAGATGGTGGCGGTCGGCGACTTCACCCGCGAATCCGGAGCGGCGGCGATGCGGGAGTTGCTCGCCGCCCACCCCGACCTGGACGCCGTCTTCGCCGCGTCGGACCTGATGGCCCACGCCGCCCTGCGTACGCTGCGCGAGGCGGGACGTCGGGTACCCGAGGACGTGGCGGTGATCGGCTTCGACGACATCGAGACCGCCGCGTACACCGATCCGCCGTTGACCACCGTCCGGCAACCGATAGTGGAGCTGGGTCGGCAGGGCACCCGGCTGCTGCTGCGCCTCGCCGCTGGGGAGGACGTCGAGCCGGCGCTCATCCTGCCCACCGAGCTGATCATCCGCGATTCCGCCTGAACCCGGGTACGTTTCTTGTCGCCCGGGCGACAAGAAACGTACCCGACTGGAGATTCAATCGACAGATGCGGATCCCCGGGGGACGACGCCGACACGTTGCAGTGGTTGCTGTTCGAGCAGTCGGGGATCGTCAGCTGGGCGCAGGCGACCGCCGAGCTGAGCCCGGCGAAGGTCCGGCACCTGCTGGCGACAGGGCGGTGGGGCAGGGTGTGTCGGGGAATCCTGCGGGCCGCCTCGCCCGATGAGCCGTACCGTCGAGAGCAGCATTTGTGGGTGGCGGTGCTGGCGGCCGGTCCGGGTGCGGTGCTGGCCGGGCTGGCGGCGGCGACAGCGGGCGGGCTACGCGGAAAGTGGCGCTACGAGACCGTCGACGTGCTGGTTCCGCATCACCGGCGTCGGGCAGACCTGCTGCGTCGGCTGCCGCTCGGCCTACCTGCTGTCCGGGTACGCCGGGCCCGGCAGTTGCCGGACGAGGACCGGCAGCGTGGTCGGCCCGACCGAACGTCGATGGCCCGTTCCCTGGTGGACGCGGCACAGTGGGCGCGTACCGATGAGGATGCCCAACAGATTCTCGCGGCCGGCTGCCAGCAGCGGCGGTCGACCCCGACGGAGATCGCCGCGGTCCTCGCCCGACTGCCCCAGGCCCGACGGCGGGTCCTGATCCGACAGACGGTGCAGGACATCGCCGGTGGCGCCGAGGCGCTCTCGGAGATCGACCTGGTACGACTCTGCCGACGCCACCACCTCCCGGCGCCAACCGCACAGCAGCGACGCCGCGACGCCGACGGACGGATCCGCTACCTGGATGCCTACTGGCCACAGTGGCGGCTGCACGTGGAGGTCGACGGCGCGCACCACATGGACGCCCGGCACTGGGCGGCGGACCTGCGTCGACAGAACCGAATCTGGATCGACGGCGACCGCATTCTCCGGTTCACCGCGTTCGACGTCCGCCACCGCCCCGACGATGTCGCCGCCCAACTTCGCGCCGCCCTGACCGCCGCCGGCTGGCAAGGCTGAACATGGGTACGTTTCTTGTCGTCCCAGCGACAAGAAACGTACCCACCGCCTGGGTGCCGCGCGGCGGGGGTGGGGGTGGGAAAGCGGGCGCGGAGGTCCGTGGGGTTTGGTTAGCCTGCCGCGCATGCCTGAACCGTCCGCGCTGATCCGTCCCGCACATCCCGACGACGCCCCAGCCGTGGTGGCGCTGCGTACCCTCGTGTTTCCCTTCCTGATCCGGGGTGTCGCGTCCACCCGGCAGCTGATCTCGACGCCACCGGCGGAGCAGCACTGGGGCGGTTTCGTCGCCGAGGTCGACGGGGAGGTCATCGGTTGGGTGTCGGCGTCCCGCAACACCAACACCAGCGCAGCCGTCGGCGAGGTGTCCCTGCTGCACGTACACCCGGACCAGCGGCGACGCGGGATCGGCGGGGCACTGCTGGGCCGGGCGCTGGAGCACCTCGCGCCGCTCGGCCTGAACCGGCTACGGGGCCGTACGCTGCCGGAGGCGCTGCCGTTCGCCCGCCGGCACGGCTTCATCCCGAGTCGGCAGGAGCACTTCTCGGCTCTGGAGCTGCACGCGCTGCCACCGCTGCCACCGGCCCCTGCCGATGTCCGGCTGGTCCCGCTCGCCGAGGTCGACCCCCGCCGGGTCCACCGGGTGGACGTGCTGGCCAGCGCCGACGAGCCGGGTGACGTGACTTCCGACGCCATCGGATATGCCACCTGGTGTGCCGACACCTGGGACAACGTCGGGCTGGACCGGGAGGGCAGCATGGGCGCCGAGGTCGACGGCGAGTTGGTGGCGATCAGCCTGGTGAAGCGGGACGGCGCACGAATGTGGTCGGACTACACCGGCACCGTGCCGGACTTCCGCGGCCGAGGGCTGGCCCGGTTGGCGAAGCTGGCCGCACTACACCGGGCGGCGGCGCGCGGCGTCACCGTCGCGTACACCGGAAACGACGCGGCGAACGCGGCGATGCTGGCGGTCAACGACCGGCTCGGCTACCGGCGGGTGGCCAGCCAGTGGTCCTGCGTACGCGAGATGGGCTAACCCTCCGCGTACACCCGCTCGGCGATCGCGTGGGTGTCGGCGCCGAAGAGCACCAGCCGAGCCTCGCTGATGTTCGTCGGGGTTGCCGCGCGCAGCACCGACAGGGCCTGACGGACGGCGTCCTCGACCGGCCAGCCGTAGACCCCGGCGGAGATCAGCGGGAAGGCGATGCTTGCCGCGCCCAGTTCGTCCGCGACAGCGAGGCTGTTGGTGTAGCAGGCGCGCAGCAGCGCGGCACGGTCCTCGGTGTCCGACCAGACCGGGCCGACGGTGTGCACCACCCAATGCGCCGGCAGGTCACCTGCCGTGGTGGCCACCGCCTGTCCGGTCGGCAGGCCCCGCCCGTAGCGCGAGGCGCGCAGCGCGCGGCACTCAGCGAGGATCGCCGGTCCGCCCCGGCGGTGGATGGCGCCGTCGACTCCCCCGCCGCCCAGCAGGGACGAGTTCGCCGCGTTCACCACCACGTCCACCTGTTCGGTGGTGATGTCTCCCGCTACCAGGGCGATGTGCATGTCAGCCCTCCGTGATGGGTTGGCCGAGGGAGCGGCGGGCCAGCAGGGTGGCGCCGGCCACCGCGGCCGGCATCAGCAGTACCGCGCCGAGTGGGATCAGGAAGCAGACGAAGACCGCGACTCCGAAGCCGAGTGAGGTGGGTCGGTCCACCTTCAGTGCCGCGCGCCGGTGCGGCAGTCGCTTGCCGCGCCGGGAGAAGGGCGCGCCGGTCAGCTCCACGGCGAGCAGCCAGCCGCCCACCAACGCGCCGATGACCGGCACCACGGTCTGCCCGACCACCGGAATGAAACCGGCGGCGAACAACGGCACGCCGAACAACGCCGCCAGGGCGACCAGCCGGAGCGAGTCGGCGGCGCTGCGACGCAGCGACGGCCAGAACGGGACCTCGACCTCGTCCGGCGTACCGCCGTAGCGCCGCTCGACCCGCTCGGAGATCTTCTCGTAGAAGGGATCGCCGATGACCAGGGTGACCGCCGTGAAGGTGAGGACGGTGAGCAGGCCACCGAGACCGAGGAACGCCAGCGCGGCGATCACCCGGACCACGCTGCGCGGTGTCGCCGCCCAGTCGTCGGCGAACGGAGTGGCCGCAGCGGCCAGGTCGCCGACGAAGAAGACCAGGAGAGCGTACGCGGTCGCGAAGATCGCCCCGGAGATCAGCGCCGGGACGACGCCGAGCAGCATCAGACCTGGGCTGCGTACGTACAGGCCGATGCCCCGCAGGAGCAGCGTGGCCCCGCCGACGAAGCGGCGGCCCGCGCCCACGGCGGTGGAGGGAAGCTCGGATGCGTGCACGTCCAGGAGCGTAGTCACTCGTCGGCGCATCCACCGGTTGACGGATCGCCGGAATCAACCGGAGCTGACCAAGGTCACCTACAGCCGGTCGATTCGTCGCCGGCCGCCTCCCGCGACGCTTGAGCGGTACCCGGAACCGACGACGAGAGGCGGCTGCCATGCCGGTCATCGAGGTGACCAGCCTGCACAAGCGGTACGGCGAGACGGTGGCGGTGGCGGACGTGTCCTTCGACGTCGAGGCCGGCGAGATCTTCGGCGTACTCGGCCCGAACGGCGCCGGCAAGACCACCACTGTGGAGTGTGTCGCCGGGCTGCGCGTCCCAGACGGGGGCGGGGTGTCGGTCCTCGGGCTCGACCCTCGCCGGGACGCCACCCGGCTGCGCCAACTGGTGGGGGTGCAACTTCAGGAGAGCCAGTTGCCCGACCGGCTCCGGGTGGCCGAGGCGTTGGAGCTCTACGCGTCGTTCTACCGAGAGCCGGCCGACCCGACGCAGCTCATCGGCGAGTTGGGCCTCGACGAGAAGCGGAACACCCCGTACGAGAAGCTATCCGGCGGTCAGAAGCAGCGGCTCTCCATCGCGTTGGCGCTGGTCGGCAACCCGCGGATCGCCATCCTGGACGAGTTGACCACCGGGTTGGATCCGCAGGCACGCCGGGACACCTGGGGTCTGATCGAGCGGGTCCGGGATCGCGGGGTGACCATCCTGCTTGTCACCCACTTCATGGAGGAGGCCGAGCGGCTCTGTGACCGCCTCGCGGTGATCGACAAGGGGCGGGTGGTGGCCCTGGACACCCCGGCCGGGCTGGTTTCGGCCGTAGCACCCGAGCAGCGCGTCCGGTTCCGCCCGTCCACTCCACTGGACGACCGGCTGCTGACCGGCCTGCCGCAGGTCACGGCCGTGACGCGCAGCGGCGGCCAGATCGTGGTGACCGGCACCGGTGACGTGCTGCACGCGGTCACCTCGGTGCTCGCCCGCCACCAGATCACCGCCGCCGAACTACGGCTGGAGCAGGCCACGCTTGACGACGCGTTCGTCGAGCTGACCGGGCGCCGGTTCGTCGACTGAAGGGGACACGATGCACGCCTTCGGCCAGATCCTCAGGACTGAAGCAAAGCTCTACCTACGGGACATTCCGACGCTGATGCTCACCGTCGCCCTGCCCACCCTGATCCTGGTGGTGCTCGGGCTGATTCCGTCGCTTCGGGAACCCAGCCCGGAATTCGGCAACCAGTCCTTCGTCACGTACTTCACCCCCTCGCTGCTGGTCGTCACGCTGGCCATGGTTGGCATCAACGCCCTGCCCACCGTGCTGGCCACCTACCGGGAGCGCGGCATCCTGCGCCGGCTGGCCACCACCCCGGCAAGTCCGCTGGCGCTGCTGACCGCTCAACTCGTGCTGGCCCTGGTGGGCATCTTGGCCAGCGCGGTGCTCCTCGCGGTGATCGCCCGACTGGCGTTCGGCACCCCGTTGCCGCAGCACCCGCTCGGGTTCGCGGTGGCGCTCGTCCTGGGTACGGCCGCTCTGCTCGCGGTGGGGCTGCTGGTGGCGGCGGTCGCGCCCACCGCCAAGGCGGCCCAGGCGCTGGCGGTACCGCTGTTCATGGTGACGATGTTCTTCGGCGGGGTGTACCTGCCCCGGTTCCTGCTGCCCGACTTCCTCGCCGACATCGGCGCCTACACCCCGCCCGGGGTCCAGGCGCTGCTCGACGCCTGGACCGGCACCGCACCGCACCCGCTGCACCTGGGGATAATGGCCGTGATCGCCGTGGCGGCCGGCGCCGCTGCGGCGAGGCTGTTCCGCTGGGAGTGAGCGCATGGTGAGCGGGGACGGGATGACCTACGGCGGGGACGGCTCGACGGCCAGCCGCGACGACACCCTGCCCGCCGACGACTGGCTAACCCACTGGCGGGCGCGGGAGGCGCGGCTGCACCGGGTGCTGCCCTACGGCGGCCTGCTCGTGGGCTCGCTGCTGGCCGCCTTCGCGCCGGCACCGCGTGGGCTGCCGATGCCGCTCACCTTGGTGATCGCCGGGCTGACCGCCTGCTGGGTCACCTGGTATGTCGTGCTGTCTCCGCAGTGGCAGGGACAGCAGCGGTCGATGGCGGTCTACTACGTCGGGCTGCTCGCCTTCGCCGCCGTTTTGGTGGCCGCGAGCCCGTGGTACGGCTTCTTCGCCTGGGTCGGATTTCTGCACGCCTTCCTCGTGCTCAACGGACGATGGCGGTTCGCCGGTATGGCCGCGACAGCCGTGCTGGTGGCCACCGCGCAGGGCGGCGGTCTGCCGTCCTCGTGGTCGAACTGGCCGCTGTGGCTGGTGTTGGTGCTGGTCAACCTGGTCCTGGCCGGTGCGGTGAGCTGGTTCAACCTGGTCGGTGAGCGGGAGGACGCCAGGCGTAAGCGGTTGGTGGCCGAACTCGCCGCCGCCAACCGCCAGCTCGCCGAGACGGTACGGGAGAACGAAGGACTGCACGCCCAGCTCCTCACCCAGGCCCGCGAGGCCGGCGTACTGGACGAGCGGCAGCGGATGGCTCAGGAGATCCACGACACCTTGGCCCAGGGCCTGACCGGCATCATCACCCAGCTGGAGGCGGCCGAGCAGACCCGCGACCGCTCCGCCGACTGGCGACGCCACATGGACAACGCCCTGGCGCTGGCCCGGGAGAGCCTCACCGAAGCCCGCCGGTCGGTCCGGGCGCTGCGCCCCGAGCCGCTGGAGACGGCCCGCCTTCCCGACGCGCTCTCCGAGCTGGGTCAGCGCTGGTCGGCCGTGCACGGGGTGACGGCCAGCGTCAGCACCACCGGGACGCCCCGCCCACTGCACCCGGAGATCGAGGTGACGCTGCTGCGGGCAGCTCAGGAGGCGTTGAGCAACGTGGCCCGGCACGCCGGCGCGTCCCGGGTCGGGCTCACCCTGTCGTACATGTCGGACGTGGTCACCCTCGACGTCCGCGACGACGGATCGGGATTCGACGTGGCCAACCAGTCGACCATCCCGGATCAGGACGGAAGCTACGGCCTGACCGCGATGCGGCAGCGGGTCAACCGGGTCGGTGGCCAGGTCGCCGTCGAGTCCGAACCGGGTGGCGGGACCGCCGTCTCGGCCTCCGTGCCGGCCCTGCCCGGAGCCGCCGCATGACCGATCCGGTACGCCTGCTCATCGTGGATGATCATCCAGTGGTGCGGGACGGACTGCGCGGCATGTTCGCCGGCGACCCGGGGTTCGAGGTGGTCGGCGAGGCGGCGGACGGCGCCGAGGCGCTGACGATGGCCGCCCGGCACCACCCCGACGTGGTGCTGATGGACCTGCGGATGCCGGGGATGGACGGGGTGACCGCGATCGGCCGCCTCGTCGCGGCGGACAGCCCGGCGAAGGTGCTGGTACTGACCACGTACGACACGGACGCGGACGTGCTCCCGGCGATCGAGGCCGGCGCCACCGGCTACCTGCTCAAGGACGCGCCCCGCGACGAACTGGTCCGGGCGGTACGGGCCGCCGCCCGAGGCGAGTCGGTACTCGCGCCGAGCGTGGCCGGCCGGTTGATGGGTCGCCTCCGGACGCCACGCCAACCGGCCGAGGAACCGCTGAGCCAGCGTGAGTTGGAGGTGCTCACCCTGGTCGCCCGGGGATCGTCGAACCGCGAGGCCGCGGCGCGCCTGTTCATCAGCGAGGCCACGGTGAAGACCCACCTGCTGCACGTCTACGCCAAGCTCGGGGTCAACGACCGGGCCGCCGCAGTGGCCGTCGCGTACGACCGGGGGTTGCTGACCCCCGGTGGCCGGTGAGCGTCGATGCGGGCGTCGCGATTGCTCTCCCTGCTGCTGCTGTTGCAGACCCGTGAGGCGCTGACGGCGGCGGAACTGGCCCGCGAGTTGGAGGTCTCCGAGCGGACGGTCTACCGGGACGTGCTGGCGCTCTCCGCCGCCGGGGTGCCGATCTACGCCGACCGGGGACGGGCCGGCGGCTACCGGCTGCTCGGCGGCTACCGGACCCGGCTGACCGGGATGACCCGGGACGAGGCGGAGGCGCTCTTCCTGGCCGGGTTGCCCGGCCCGGCCGGTGACATGGGTCTCGCCGACGCCGTCGCGGCGGCGGAACTGAAGCTCCTCGCGGCGCTACCGCCGAGCCTGCGCGACGCCCCCGCGCGCACCGGCCAGCGGTTCCACCTGGACGTGCCCGGCTGGTTCCGGGAAACCGGGCCGCCGCCGTGGCTGAGCGACCTGGCTGGCGCGGTCTGGCGGGACCGGGTGGTGCGGCTGCGCTACCGCCGCGGCGACCGCGAGGTCGAGCGGGAGCCGCACCCGTACGGGCTGGTCCTCAAGAGCGGCGTCTGGTATCTCGTGGCCCGGGTCGACGACGCGTACCGCACGTACCGGGTGGACCGGGTCACCCACGTCGAGGTGGGGACGGAGACCTTCGACCGGGACGCCGGCTTCGACCTGGCGGGGTACTGGCGGGAGCAGGCCGAGGCGTTCCTGCGGAGCATGCTCCGGGTCGAGGTGACGATCCGGTTGAGCCCCGCCGGCCTGCGCCGGCTCCGCTTCCTCGCCGACGCCCCCTTCGTGTACGAGGCGGCGGTCGCCGCCGCGGGCGAACCCGACGGGCAGGGCTGGGTGGTGACCCGCCTGCCCGTCGAGTCCGTCGAGGTGGCGTACACCCAACTGCTCGCGCTGGGGCCGGAGGTGGAGGTGATCGAGCCGCCGGAGCTACGGTCGCGGCTGGCCGAGGCGGCGATGAGCGCCGCCGCGCTGTACTCCACCGCCGACGACCGGTTCCCCGACCGGCCGGCGTAGTACGGCCGGTCGGGTGCACGCCGGTCGGGCCGCTCAGACGGGCGGACGCCGGGGCGGGAGGATCAGCGGTAACCCGTGGTGTCGGCGGGTTTGCCGGCGTCGACCACCTCACTGAGGTAGCGGAAGGCGTCCGGTTGGGAGCCGTCGACGTCGGTGAAGCCGTACACCTTGGCCAGTTCTCCGGCGGAGACGGACCGACCGTTCCAGCGTGCCCGGTCCGGGTCGGCGGCGAGCGCGGCGACGGCTCGACCCACGAACGTCGGAGTCTCCGAGATGAGGAAGTGCGGGTCCTTGGCCGCGCCATCGCGCCAGTTGTCCTCGGTGACGCCGAAGTGCTCCAACATCGCCTCGGAGCGCATCCAGCCCGGGGTGAGCGCGACCGCCGTACCGCCGTGCGGCCTGACCTCGTGGGCCCAACTGAAGGCGAGCCGGTTGACCGAGGTCTTGGCCAGGTCGTAGAAGACCGACAGCCGGTAGTTCTCCTCGTTGTACGCCTTCGTACCGTCACCGATCTCCACCACCAGTCCGCCGGGCCGGCGGATCAGCAGGGGCAACGCGAAGTGGCTGGTGATCACGTGGGTGTGCACCGCCAGCCGCAGCATCCGGAAGCCGGCGTCGAGCGACTGCTCCCACACCGGCTTCTCCCAGGTGATCAAGGGGTCGGCACCCCACACGTCGTTCACCAGCACGTCAAGCTTGCCCTGCTCGGCGTCGATTCGCGCGACCAGGGCCTGCACCTCGTCGGGTACCAGGTGGTCGACCCGGACCGGGATGCCGGTGCCGCCGGCCGCGGTGACCAGTTCGGCGGTCTCCTCGATGGTTTCCGGGCGGTCCAGTTCGGAACGGCCGGCGCGGCTGCTGCGGCCGGTCGCGTAAACGGTGGCACCTGCGGCGCCTAGTTGCACGGCGATCTGCCGGCCGGCCCCCCGAGTGGCCCCGGCGACCAGCGCCACCTTTCCGATCAGCGGTTTAGTCATGCGCTCCACGCTGCCAGCAATACCTGCCATCTGGTGGCAGGTATTCGCGACTCGTCGCGACAGGGCCGGCTGATCGACCCGGGAGGGCCACAATCCGGCTCGCGAGTTGCGGCATCCCGGGTCCTACCGCCCGCCGGATGCCCCGAGATACCGCATGTCGCGCCCTCCCGCACGCCGGATGCCGCGGCATGCCGCATCCCACGGGCGGCGGGCGGGGGCGCTAGGTGGCACGCGACGGGCTAGCCGTTGAGGAAGTCGGAGATCCGGCTGCGGAGGTCGGCGCGCTCCGTCCAGAGGACACCGGGGCGGTCGTAGCGGTGCAGGGTGGCCCGGGGCAACGTGGCGGCGAGTTGTTCGGCCACCTCCACCGGATGCAGGTCGTCGCCCTCGGCGGCGATGACCAGTGCCGGCGCGGTCACCCGGGCGAGCACGCCGGCGTCGGGCAGTGGCGCCTGCTCCGGCAGGTCGATCAGCCCGGCGGCGAGGCCGTCGCGCAGCAGGTGGTCCAGCCGTTGCCGCAGATACGCCCAGCCGGCCGGCGTGTTGCGGACAGCCGGCGGCAGCTCGGTGGAGACGGCTTCCGCCACCGCCGAGGCGTCCCCGCTCTCCACAGCCGCCAGCAGTTCGGTCAGCCGCGCCCGGGCGACTGGTCCGCGCGGCCGGTCGAGTGCGGCGGGGAGGAAGAAGACGAGCCGCTCGAACCGCTCCGGGCTCTCGGCGAGCAGGCGGCACAGCGCACCGGCGCCCAGGCTGGCCCCGAAGGCGCGCGTCGCGCCGCTGAGGTCGGCTATCGCCCGCAGATCGCGGGCCAGGTCCAGGTAGCTCCACGGCCCGTCGGGCGCGTCGGAACGGCCGTGGCCACGGAACTGGAAGAAGACCCGGCGACCGGTGACCCCGCTGCCGAAGGGTCGGGTGGTGGCGATGCCGTTGGCCAGCCCGTGCGCGAAGACGGTGACCGGGTCACCAACGCCGGTGACCAGCCGCTCCAGACGTACGCCGTGCGGGGTGGCGACCAGTTCCGTTTCCGGGTCGGGTAACGGCGGTCGGCCGGTCCGTGGGGCACCCGGGCCGGGACCCCAGCTGCGTGGCCCGCCGTCCGGCGGTGGTGGCCAGCGGAAAGATCTCACCAGGACCCTCTGTTGTCGCCTAGGTCACGTAGTCCGACCCGGACGTCGAGCAGATAGATCAGAGCCGCCGCCACACCGATCAGCCCGAAGATGCTGAGGGTGGAGCGGGTGAGCAGGGTGAGCAGGAGAGTGACCGCCAGGATCGCGATCCAGCCGCCCTTCGGCAGGGTCCCGATCGCCGGGAAGGCATCGGAGCGTTGCGTGACTGCGTGCACGAGAGCCACCCCCTGCACGATCAGTGCGAAGACGAAGAGGATCAGCTCGATCACGTAGCGGACGTCGAAAACGAAGATCGGCGCGGCGTTGGCCATGACGGCAAGCTTATGCCGGCGACCCCGGATCCGTGGCGATGGGACGGTCCCGGGGCCGCCGGCTGCTGACTCACTGGCTCCGCTTGGTACCCCGGGGCAGCTTCGCCGACGGGCTGTCGGTCCGCTTGGCAGCGGCCTGCCGGGTGGTCGACTTCGCCCGGGTGGTCTTCTTCGCGGCGGCCGGCTTGGCCTCCACGATCTCGGCCACCTCCGCCGGGCTCGGCACCTCGGCCGGCGTGGCCTTCCCGACGGTCACGGTCGTCTCGGTCGGCGCGGACTTCCCGACGGTCGCGGTCTGCTCGACAGTCGCCGTCGGGGTGGTCGTCCCGGTCGCCTCGATGTCGGCGTTCACCGTGTCGGCGGCCTCCAGCACGCCGGCGCCCACGACACGCTCGCCCCGCGCCACCAGCGCACCGTACGCGGCCAGCGCCCGCACCTGAGCGGCCTGGGCGCCGGCGACGACGACCGCCGCGTTGCGGCTCGCCAGCTCGCGGAGACGGTCCAGGTCGGCTGCTTCCCGCAGCTTGTTCAGGTCGGCCGTCTCGCGCAGCTTGGTGAGGTCCGCAGCCTCGCGAAGCTTGGCCAGGTCGGCGTGCTCACGCAGCCGGTTCAGGTCGGTCGTCGGGGCGGCCTTCTGCCGCAGCGACTCGGCCGTCCGGTTGGCGTTGCGCAGCGTGTCGTTGGCCTTCTGACGCAGTTCGAAGCCGGTGACGACGGCCTTGCCGCCGAGTTCGTTGACGACCCGCCCACCGTCGGCGACGACGCGGTCACGCAGCTCACCGACCACGGTGGGCAGTTTGCGCAGCTGCTGCAAGGCCAGTTCACCAGCGCCGGCCGCAGCGTAGATCGGGGCAGGGATGCGATTGGTCTTCGGCTGGCTCATCGTTACTTCTCCTCCTGGACCGCTGTCGCGGTCTTGCGGACCACCTTGCGGGCGGCCTTCCTGGGTGGGGTGCTGTTCGGGGCGGGAGCGGAACCTGCCTCGGTCACGGCGACCGATTCGAGCACCGCCTCGGTCGGGGTACCCGCCGCGGTGGTGGGCCCGGTCGCGGCCAGGTTGGCCACGTCGGGGGCGGTGACGTTATCCGCGTCGGAGGTGCCGGTCTCCCCGCTCGCGCCAGGCATCGTCGCGGTCGCCTCGGCCAGCCGCGCATTCTCCCGGCGAAATGTCTCGTAGATCTGGGTAAGGGACTGTTTCTGGGCCATCGTCAGGTCCGGATCGACGGCGATGGCGGCCAGCACACCCTGCCCCTCCTTGTCGTCGAGCAGTCCGGCCCGCAGGTACATCGCCGGAGTGGAGACCCGCAGCGCGCTGGCGAGTTGCTGGAGCACCTCCGCGCTCGGCCGGCGCAGGCCGCGCTCGATCTGGCTGAGGTAGGGGTTGCTGACCCCCGCCTGCTCGGCCAGTTGCCGGAGCGAAATCTTCGCGTTCCGCCGCAGGTCACGAATGAACCCGCCGACGTCGGGAAGGTCCTTGGGAGTGGCCATGACTCAACGCTAGCCCGCACTGCTAGCAGCTGCAAGCAAAGTGCTAGCCGAAGTTAGCGATGTCTCATCGCCGGCTTGCGCACCGCTCCCGCCCGGTCGTACCGTCCTGCGGTGACCAAGATCCAGGTAAATGGCGCTCTGCTGGCGTACGACGAGGCCGGCAGCGGATCGCCGGTCGTCCTGCTGCACGCCGGTATCGCCGACCGCCGGATGTGGCGGGACCAGATCGCCCCACTCGCGACCCGACACCGGGTGATCGCCCTCGACCTTCGCGGGTACGGGGAGTCCGAGCTGCCACCGAGCGCCTTCGCCCACCACGATGACGTGGTCGGCCTGCTCGACGCTCTCGGACTGGCCAGCGCGGCACTGGTCGGCTGCTCCTTCGGTGGGGCGGTGGCGATCGACACCGCACTCGCCCACCCCCACCGGGTGAGCGCGCTGGCCCTGCTCGGCGCCGCGGTCTCCGGCCACGAATGGTCAGAGCAGACGAACGAGCTGTGGGAGCACCTGGTCGGCGACGTCGATCCGGAGGACTTAGCCGCGACTGCCGCGGGTGAGGTGCGGTTCTGGGTGGTCGGTCCGGACCGCGAGCCCGCCGACGTCGACCCTGAGCTGGTCGCCTTCGCGACCGCGATGGACGAGCGCGCACTCGCCGCCGAGTTGGCGCTCAGCGCCGTGGACGTGGCCGAGCTCGACCCACCGGCCATCGGGCGACTCGCCGAGCTGACCATGCCCGTGCTGGTCGCGGCCGGCGCGCTGGACGTGCCCGACATCCGCCACCTGGCCGATCGCATCGCGGCCGAGGCACCCCACGCGATACGCCCACCCGACATCCCAAACGCCGCTCACCTACTCCCCCTGGAACACCCCACCCGGGTAAACCAGCAACTCCTCACCTTCCTCCCCTAACCCCGCACTCCCCCCTTCCGGGTTGATCAAGAAGTTTTGGTCGGATTCCGCGCTACTCCCGACCAAAACTTCTTGATCAACGCGTCGCTGGGGCGGGTGGCGCCGACGGGGAGGGTGCCGCCGAAGAGCGGCAGCTCGGCGAACTCCGACAGGACCGGCGCATCCACGCCGAGCCGGCGCAGGGCCGAGACCAGGACCGGCATCCGGGCCCGGCCGGCGCCGTCGTCAATCTTGAGCGCCACGGCGCCGACGCCGGGCAGGGCCGCGGCGATGACACCCTCCGCGCCGATCTTCGCCAGCAGCCCGGGTACGCCACGCATCAGTCGGGTGTCGTCCGCCTGCGTACCGCCGACCACCTCCGGATGCGCCCGCATCGCGTCGGCCACCAGGCCCGCCCCGGTGTCGCCTTCGGCCGTCACCAACCGTAGGTATGCCGTGGCCAGCCCGGTCAACGACGCGGACAGCACCGGAGCGCCGCAACCGTCGACGCCGACGGCCACCGCCTCCTCGCCGGTGAACTCCTCCACCGTCTCGCGCAGCCACCGCTGGAGCGGATGTTCGATCCGCCAGTAACCCTCCAGCGGCCAGCCGGCGGCACGGCAGGTCAACAGCATCCCGGCGTGCTTGCCGGAGCAGTTCATCTGGACCCGGGCAGGGCCGCCGCCGGCCCGCAGCACCGCCATCCGTGCGAGATCGCCCGCCGGCAGGTCCGGCGGACAGTGCAGGTCGTCCTCGCTCAGCCCGGCACCCGCGAGCAGCCCGGCGACCCTGGCCAGGTGGAACTCCTCCCCCGCGTGGCTGGCGGAGACGATGGCCAGGTCGGCAGGCTCGGTGAGGGACAGCCCGGCGCGGAGCATGCCGACCGCCTGCATCGGCTTGTTCGACGAGCGCGGGAAGATCGGCGAGGTTACGTCGCCCGCCGCGGCCAGCGACGCACCGGCACTGTCGAGCACCACCACCGAGCCGCGGTGCACGCCCTCCACGAAGCCGGACCGGACCACCTCGGCGAGCGGTACGCCGCCCTCGTACGTCTTTCCCACAACGTGGACGGTACCGAGGTGTCCGGCCGACCTCACGCCGGGGTGAGCTGGGACTCCACCTCCGGGCGTAAAGGGATGCCGGGCGACTCGTGCCTTACAGGCCGAGCAGCTCGCGGGCCTCGGCGGTGTTCAGCGGTGGACGCTGCGCGAGCTGAGCGAAGCCGACCGCACGCGCGACCAGTTGCATGTTCGACTCCACCGGGCGGCCCTTGGCGTACGTGACCGTGTCCTCCATCCCGACCCGCAGGTGACCGCCGGTGGAAAGCGCGGCGAGCAGCACCGGAAGGCTGGTACGGCCGATGCCGGTCGCCGAGAACGTGGTGCCCTCCGGCAGATCCCGGAGCATCTGCTGGCCCGCCACCAGCGTCGCCGTGGTTCCCGGCATGCCTCCCGGCACACCCATGACGAAGTCGACGTGAACGTGACCGCCGTGCGGCAGGCCGTACTTCCCCAACAGGCGCTGCAGGGCGCTGAGGTGGCCGAGATCGAAGATCTCGTACTCCGGCACGATGCCCCGCTCCTGCATCCTGGTGTGCAGGTCGACGACGAACTCCCAACGGTTGAGGAACACCTCGTCACCGAAGTTGACCGTACCCATGGTGCAGGAGGCCATGTCCGGGGCCGCGTCCAGCACGGCGAGCCGGTCGGCCTCCGGGTCGGTGACCGCGCCGCCGGTGGACAGTTGCACGATCAGGTCGGTGCTCTCCCGCAACGCCGCCACGGTCGCCCGGAGCCGACCCGGGTCCAGGGTCGGCCGGGCCTGGTCGTCGCGGATGTGCACGTGGATCACGGAGGCACCCAGTGCCTCGCACTCCTTGGCGGTGAGCAGCAGCTCGTCGAGGGTCACCGGCAGCGCCGGCACCTCGGTCTTCGCCGACTCCGCGCCGGTGGGGGCAACCGTGATCAACGTCCCTGTCGTCATGCCGGCGATCCTAGAGCGCCCCCGGCCACCAGCGGTGTCGGTGTCTACGAGGGGTCGATGGCGGCGGCGCTGTCGCCCACCCGGAGCGCGGCATCGTCGGGCACCGAGCGCTTGACCACCGCGAGCGCGACCTGCCCCAGCTCGTGATGAAGCACCGCGGTGCCGACGAAACCGACCGTACGGCCGTCCAGGGTCACCGGGGAACCGGCGACCGGCAGCTGGTCCGAGGCCACCCCGTCGAGGTGCAGCAGCACCAGTCGGCGTGGCGGACGGCCCATGTTGTGCACCCGGGCGACCGTCTCCTGCCCCCGGTAGCAGCCCTTGTCCAGGTGCACTGCCGGGGCGATCAGGTTCACCTCGGCGGGGATCGTCCGGTGGTCGGTGTCGACGCCGACCCGGGGCCGCCGGGCGGCCACCCGCACCGCCTCGTACGCCCACAGCCCGACCGGGGGCACCCCGTTGTCGCGCAGCCGCGTGACAACCTGGTCCATCGCGGGTCGGGGAACCAGCAGGTCCACCCCGAGCGGACCGCGCCGGGCCCAGCCACCCTGCGGCAGCGGCTGTACGTCGTAGCGGGCGGTCGGGCGGGGCGGCAACTCGCCGGAGCGGAACTTCGGGCCGGGCAGCCCCACCACGTCCGGCTCGGCGAGCGGCGGTACGTCGAGCAGGGCCACCACCTCGGCGGCCTTCGGCCCGACCAACGACAGCAGCGCGTACTCGGCGGTGGCATCGCGGGGGTCGACCTGGCTGAAGAACCGCATCTTCTCCAGGTAGGTCAGCAGTCCCGCAGTTGCCCCAGGCTCGGTGTCGAGCCAGGTGGTGTCGCCGTCCTCGGCCACCATGGCGTGCTGCTCCAGATGGCCGTGCGGCGAGAGCACGAGGAGTTCGGTGCCCTGCCACGGGCCCAACTCGGCCAGGTGCTGGGTGGTGAGGGTGTGCAGCCAGGAGATGCGCTCCGCACCCGGCACCGCGACGACGCCCCGGTGGGAGCGGTCCACCAGGCCGACCTCGGTGTCCAACTGGCGCTGCTCGCGCATCGGGTCGCCGTAGTGCGCGGCCACGCCCCGCACCCCGGCTGCGGCGTGCGCCGGCTCCGGCTGATCCCGGCTGGCCTCGTCGATGCTCTCCACGGCCACCGCGCCCGCGATGTCGATCATGTCTTTTCCCCGTCTCCGCACCGCGCGCACAAGCCGAAGAAGGAGACGTGCCCGATGTCCACCCGGAAGCCCCGTTCCCCGGCCAGTTGGTCGGAGAGCGGACGCATCAGTTCCGGATCCATCTCGTCGATCGCGCCGCACTCGCGGCAGACCAGGTGCACGTGCTGGTCCTCACCGGCAGCGTGGTAGGTCGGCGACCCGTGCGAGAGGTGGGTGTGGGTGACCAGGCCGAGCCGCTCCAGCAGCTCCAGCGTGCGGTAGATGGTGGTGATGTTGACCCCGGCGGCGACCTCGCGTACGGCGGTGTGCACCTGCTCGGGGGTGGCGTGCCCCAGGTCCAGCACCGCCTGGAGGATCAGCTGTCGTTGCGCCGTCAGCCGGAGCCCACGGGCGCGGAGCAGTTCCGCGAGGGAGGATTCGGACACCCCCCGATCATAGTTCGGCCGCGCGCGTACCTCCCGGCGCGACCGGCACGGCACTATGCTCGGCCCCCGTGGTGACCTCGCGGATCGGCGTGCTGGGTCGCGGGCGGCTGCCGGCCGATGAGCCGGTGCTGCGCGCCGACGATCTCGGCGTGCTGCGGGGTGACGGGCTCTTCGAGACCATGCACCTACGTGACGGGCGAGCCTGGCTGCGCCAGGAGCACCTGGCCCGGCTGCGGAGCGGCGCGGCCGCCGTGGAACTGGCCCTGCCGGCGGACGACGCCCTGGTCGAACTGCTGGACGAGGTGGCCGCCGACTGGCCGGCCGAGGTGGAGGGCGCACTGCGGCTGGTCTGCACCCGGGGGCCGGAGCGCGGCGGCCCGCCCACCGTTTACGCCACCCTGTCGGAGGTCGCCCCCGCGGCCCCGCAGGCCCGGCACGACGGGGTGAGCGTCGCCACCCTCTCCCTCGGGGTGCCCGCCGAGGCCCGGCCGGAACTGGACTGGCTGCCGGCGGGCATCAAGTCCACGTCGTACGGGGCCAGCAGCGCCGCCCGGCGCTGGGCCGCCCGGGCCGGCGTGGACGACGTGCTCTGGATCTCCTCCGACGGGTACGCCCTGGAAGGACCGACCGCCAACCTCGTCTGGCTGGCCGGGGAGACGCTGTGCACGGTGCCCGCCGGACGCACCGGCATCCTGCCCGGCACCACCGTCGCCTGGCTGCTCGCCCACGCCGCCGACGTCGGCTGCGGGGCCGCCGAACGCATGGTCACCCCGACGGAGCTGCGCAAGGCCGAGGGGGTCTGGCTCACCTCGTCGGTACGCGGCCTGGTCGCGGTGCACACCCTCGACGGTGAGCCGCTGCCGCCCAGCCCGCTCACCCGCGCGTTGCAGCAGCTGCTCGGCTTCCCGCTGCCCTGAACCTGGACCGGCGATGGCTGACCCGAGCCGGGCGTACCGGCGGGGTGGGCCGGAGGCGGAAGCGGATCAGCCGGCGACCCGGATGAGGCGGGCCGACAGGTGCGGAGACAACGGCTGACCGACGGCGGCCATGTCCTGCGCGTAGAGCAGGGCGCCCTCGACGATGCCGAAGAGACGGTGGCCGGCGGTGACCTCCTTGGCGGTGGAGGTGCGCACCACCGCGTCGGTGACGAACTCCACCTGGGTGCCCTTGCGCCGGCCGACGTGCAGCTCCATCACCCCCGTCGGGGTGGTCAGCAGGGCCTCCAGCTCGTCGGTGGCCCGGTCGCCGTCCAGCACCGGACGCCACCAGCCGACCTCCCGGCCGGCCGGCCGCACCGGTCGGCTCTGCTCGTCGAGGATCCACGCCCGCGACTCGTAGTGCAGGAACGGCCGCCCGTCGTGGCTGATCCGGATCTCCTGGGCGAAGTCGAAGTCCTCGATGGTGGGGAAACCGCCCCGCCCCCGCCCCCGCCACACGCCGATGTACGGCAGCAGGCCGTCGAGCGTGGGGTGCAGCTTCGGGCCGACCCGCAGGTCGTGACTCTCCTCGAAGGGGTACGCCTCCACCGGCGGCGCGTTCAGCCAGGGCGGCGGCGCCAACGGATTGTCGTCACTCCTCGCACTCACCGGATCACCTTCGTTCGCGACTGCGGGGCTCGCAAAACCGGCTCACTCCTCGCACTCACCGGATCACCACTTGCCTCTCGATATGCGTACCGCCAGATAGACCAGGCCACCGGCGAGCGCGCCCAGGCCGGCGACCAGCAGGCTGACGAACCCGATCTCGGTGACCATCCGGGTCATCCTATGCTGGCGGTCATGGCCCGCACTCTCGTCGTCAAGGCCACCGCCGGCGCCGACGCACCGGAACGGTGCGCCCAGGCGTTCACCGTGGCAGCCACCGCAGCCGCCGCCGGGGTGCCCGTCTCCCTCTGGCTGACCGGGGAGTCGACCTGGTTCGCGCTGCCCGGCCGGGCGCAGAACTTCGAGCTTCCGCACTCCGCCCCGCTGGCCGAGCTGCTGCACGTGATCCTCGCCACCGGCACCGTGACGGCCTGTACCCAGTGCGCCGCTCGCCGGGACATCGACTCCGGCGACGTGCTCCCCGGAGTACGGATCGCCGGGGCGGCCGTCTTCGTCGAGGAGACGATGGCCGAGGGCGCGCAGGCGCTCGTCTACTGACTCGCCGGTCAGTGCCCGGCCAGGCTCGCCGGGAGCTGCCTCAGAAGGCGGCGGAACCCGCCCGACAAGGCGGGCGAATGCCTACGATTCGGGTGTGACCGAGGCCACCCAGCAGTTCTTCGCGACCCTGCCGGCCCGCGCCCCGGAAGTCCTCCGCACTCCGGTCGCGGGAACGCTGCGGATCGACCTGTCCGAGGGGCACCGCACCGAGCACTGGCTGGTCCGGATGCGGCCCGGCGCCGTGGAGGTCGACCAGGGGGTGGAGCCGGGCGACGCGACCTGGTACTGCGGGGCCGATCTCTTCGAACGGCTGGTCACCGGACGCGCGCAGGCGATCTCCGCAGTACTTCGCAACGAGAGCACCTTTCGCGGCGACGTGGTGCTGTTTCTCGCCTTCCGGCTGTTCTTCCCGTCCGCACCCGGCACCCGCGACCCGCGCGAGGTCGCCCGCGAGCACGCCAGGTGGACCCGGTGAAGGAACTGGTCAGCATCCTCGACGGCAACACGTTCCTGGTCAGCGACCGCCGTGGGGACGTCGAGCCCTCGCTGGACTTCCCCACCGGGCTGTTCGCCTTCGACACCCGGTTCCTGTCCACCTGGCTGCTGCTGATCGACGGCGAGCGGCTGCACGCCCTCTCCATCGACGACGCCGAGTCCCACCGGACCCGCTACTTCCTGGTGCCGGGCGAGCCGACCCACTTCCTGGACGCGAAGGTCTCGGTGATCAGGAGTCGGGCGATCAGCGGCGACCTGTCCGAGGAACTGACCGTGCTCAACCACTCCGGGCAGGAGATGAGCTTCACCGTCCGGATGGAGATGGCCTCCGACTTCGCGGACATCTTCGAGATCAAGGACACCCAGCGCAAAAAGGGGCACAACACCGCCGCGCCCGGCGAGAACTCGCTGCGGCTGACCTACCGGCGGGACGCCTTCCACCGCGAGACGACGATCACGAGCAGCGCCGCCGCCCAGGTCGACCGCCGGGGCATGACCTTTCCGATCATGATCGGACCGCACGGCGAGTGGACCACCCGGTTGACGGTGAACGTCGTCATCTACGGCGCCCGCGGTCAGGACGTCCGCTCGCTGCTGCCCTTCGCGGGCAGCCGGACCACTGCGGCGATCGAGGCGGAACACGCCGAGTTCGTCGCCCGGGCACCCAAGCTGGGCTGCGACTGCGAGCCGATGGCCGGGGCGTACCGGCGCAGCCTGACCGACCTGGCCGCGCTGCGGTACGAGTCGATCGCGCTCGGCGTCCGGCTGATGGCCGCCGGCCTGCCGTGGTTCATGACGTTGTTCGGCCGGGACAGCATCTTCACCTCGCTTCAGGTGCTGCCGTTCGTGCCGGAGCTGATCCCACCGACGTTGACCATGCTGGCGGGTCTCCAGGGCCACCGCGTGGACGACTTCCGCGACGAGGAGCCGGGCAAGATCCTGCACGAGTTGCGCTACGGCGAATCCGCCGGCTTCGAGGAACAGCCACACTCGCCCTACTACGGCGCGGCCGACTCGACCGCCCTGTTCGTGATCCTGCTCGACGAGTACGAGCGGTGGACCGGCGACGTCGAGTTGGTCAAACGGTTGGAGTTCTCGGTACGGGCCGCGCTGACCTGGATCGACACGTACGGCGACCTGCTCGGCACCGGGTACGTCTGGTACCAGACCCGCAACCCCAAGATCGGCCTGGAGAACCAGTGCTGGAAGGACTCCTGGGACGCGATCTGCTATTCCGACGGTCGGTTGCCGAGCTTCCCCCGGGCGACCTGCGAGTTGCAGGGCTACGCCTACGACGCCAAGCTGCGCGGTGCCCGGTTGGCCCGACTGTGCTGGAACGACCCGGTCTACGCCGACCGGTTGGAACGTGAGGCCGCCGAGTTGAAGGAACGCTTCAACCGGGACTTCTGGCTACCCGACAAGGAGTACTACGCGCTGGCCCTGGACTCCGACGGCAGCCCGGTCGACGCGCTCACGTCCAACATCGGGCACCTGCTCTGGAGCGGCATCGTCGACGATTCCCGGGCCCAGCGGGTCGCCGAGCACCTGCTCGGTCCCCGGCTCTTCTCCGGCTGGGGCGTCCGTACCCTCGCCGACGACCAGGGACGTTACAACCCCATCGGATACCACGTCGGCACCGTCTGGCCGTTCGACAATTCGATCATCGCCTGGGGTCTGTGGAAGTACGGTCTCCGCGAGGAGGCGGGTCGGATCTGCGAGTCGATGTTCGCGGCCTCCCGCTACTTCTTCGGCCGGCTTCCGGAAGCCTTCGCCGGCTACGAACGTGATCTGACCGACTACCCGGTGGAGTATCCGACCGCGTGCAGCCCACAGGCCTGGTCGGCGGGCACCCCGCTGCTGCTGCTGCGGGTGATGCTCGGACTCGAACCACAGGGCGAGCACCTGATCATCGACCCGTACGTGCCGGCCGGGATGGGCCGGGTGGAACTGTTGGACATTCCCGGCCGGTGGGGCCGGGTGGACGCGCTGGGTCGCAGCCGCGACGAGGGGCCGCGCCGACCGGATTGAACGACCTCAGCTTCGGCGGCAGAGCGGCGAGGCTCAGCCGGCGCACCCCGTCGTCGCGGCGACCACGACCTGCTCCGGCTGGAAATCGGCCAGCACCGCGACACCGTCCTGCCGGTAGGCGTACACCTCGGGGGTTTCCACCACCGGCGTGCCGCCGGCCAACGGCGCGAGTGCGGCCTGCGGCGCTGTGGCCACCGGGTCGACGACGGAGCGGATGGTGCGGGCCACGCCGCCACCGGGGCAGGGTGCGCTCACCACCGACTCCGGGTCGTCGACGCGGCCGTTCAGCGCACGCACCACCTCAGCCAGCACGCCGGCCTCGGGGCCGGCCGGGGCGGCCCCGGCGCTGTCGTAGTCGTCGCCCACCGGGCGGCAGCCGGTGTCGACGGTGAACCGGATCCGACCGTCGGTCGCCGGCCGCCCGGTCACGGTGACGAACTCACCCGCGTCGGCGCGCAGGCGAGGGCCGTCCGGGGTGAGCCGGACACCGGCCCGCCACCGCGCGGGCAGCCGGTCGGCGACCTGCCGCAGCAGGGCCTGCTCCTCGCCCACCGGCGCGGCCAGGTCGACCGAACGGGTCAGCGTCGCACCGTCTGCGAACGGGCTGATCCGACAGCCCCGGTCGACCTCGGCTGGGACCAGCGCCGGGACACCCGCGTCAGCCGCCGCGACAATTTCACCTATCGCACCGTCGACCACCGGCCCGGCCTGCGTGAGGGTGCGCTGTTCCCGAACGGTCGGTGGGTCCTCGACCGACGACATCCAGGTGAGGCCGGCCAGCAGCACCACCCAGACCGCCGTCACCGTGATCAGCCAGCGCGGCCATCGGGAGCCGGCGGCCGGCGGTCGGGGACCGGTCGGTGGGGCGGTGGTGTGGACGGCGTTGCTCACCCGGCCATCGTGTCACGCCTGGCGCGACCGTCCGTCCGGACGCCCGTCGCCAGCCTCCGGCGGCACGCTCAGCCGGTAACCAACGCCGCGTACGGTCTGCACCTGCGGCCCGTCGGGCAGCGTCCGTAGCTTGCGACGCAGCCGCTTCACCGCCGAGTGCAGGATCGCGGTGTCGCCGAGGTAGGCACCACCCCAGACGGAGGCGAACAGCCGCTCGTAGCTCCACAACGTGATGGGCGGACTGACCAGGCGGGCCAACAACTCCCGCTCGGTACGGGTCAGCCCCAGCGGTGCGCCGCGCCAGGTGACCAGGTGCCCTGCCCGGTCGACCGTCAGATCTCCCCAGGTGGCCGGCCGTTCCGTGGGACGCTCGGCAGGCTCGTCGAGCGGCCCTCCCGGCTCCGCCGGCGGGGCGGGGAACACCGCCCGCAGTTGGGCGAGGTCTGCGCAGATCACCACCGGCCCGACGCCCTCCAGCCGCTGCACCACGCGCTGCCGGACGGTGGCGTCGGAGCTGACGCAGACCACGATCGGAAACTCTGGACCGGACACGAAGCCTCCCCCAGGGCGCCTCTGGCCTGCGACTTCCACCGATCGCCAGTGACGGTCACCGATGACGCCCGGTTGCAGCCTAACTGTCAGGATCGCGCCTCGTCACTGACCGAGTACTGACCGACGCCGTCCATTGATCACCGACGGTCGGAGCAAGAGCATGACTTTCAGCGGGCGGAGGCACCACCACCGGCCACCCACATCGCCCCGGCCGCTGCGCGCAGCCGCGTCGCGGCGCGCGGGTGTGCGGGCCCGAACGGATCGGGACCGACGACGTGGGGAGGAACATTGTTCACACGACCATCCACCCGGTCGCCACGATGGCGGGCGGTGGCGGTGTTGACCGCTGCCGTGCTGGGCGTCACCGGCCAGCCCGCGCTCGCCGCGCCGGCTCAACCGCCGGTGGCGCACCGGGCCGCCGTCGATCCGGCGCTGCTCGACCAGCTCGGCGCCACGTCGACCGCACCCTTCCTGGTCTACCTGGCCGACACCGCGCCGTTGGCGCAGGCCAGCCGGCTGCGTGACCCCGACGCCCGGGCCGGCGAGGTACACCGTCTGCTCACCACCACGGCCACCCGCACCCAACGCGACCTGCGTACGCTGCTCGACGATCGCAAGGTGCCGCACACCTCGTACTGGATCGCCAACGCGGTGCGGGTCGAGGGCGACAAGGCACTGCTCGACGAGATCGCCCGCCGGCCCGAGGTGGCCCGGATCGAACCGAGCCGCAGCTACCCGCTGGTCCGGCCCACCGCGACCGAGACCGCTCGGGCGCGCACCGCCGCCGTCGAATGGGGACTGACAAACATCGGCGCACCGCGGGTGTGGGACGAGTTCGGCACCCGTGGCGAGGGCGTCGTGGTGGCGAACATCGACAGTGGCGTGCGCTACGACCACGCCGCCCTCGTCGGCTCCTACCGGGGCAACCTCGGCGGCGGCAGCTTCGACCACGCGTACAACTGGTTCGATCCGGCCGGTGTGTGCGCCGGCACCGCACCCTGCGACAACAACGACCACGGCACCCACACCATGGGCACCATGGTCGGTGACGACGGTGCGGGCAACCAGATCGGCGTCGCACCCGGCGCGAAGTGGATCGCCGCAAAGGGCTGCGAGTCGAACGACTGCTCCGACGCCTCGCTGCTCGCCGCCGGTCAGTGGGTGCTCGCCCCCACGGACGCCAACGGCCAGAATCCCCGGCCGGACCTGCGGCCCGACATCGTGAACAACTCCTGGGGCGGCGACGGTGGTGACCCCTGGTACCAGCAGACCGTGGCCGCCTGGCGGGCCGCCGGCATGTTCCCCGTCTTCTCCTCCGGCAACGACGGTCCGGCCTGTGGCAGCGCCGGCTCGCCTGGTGACTACACCGACGCGTACGCCGTCGGCGCGTACGACGTGAACAACGTGATCGCCGGTTTCTCCGGGCGCGGCTCCGGAACCGACCCGCTGAAGCCGAACATCGCCGCCCCCGGCAGCAGCGTCCGGTCCAGCGTTCCCAGCGGCGGATACGCCTCGTTCAGCGGCACGTCGATGGCCGCGCCGCACGTCGCCGGCACGGTGGCGCTGCTCTGGGCGGCGGCGCCCGGACTGCGCGGGGACCTCGCCGCGACCGAGGAGCTGCTGGACCGTACGGCCCGCGATGTCGACGCCACCACCTGCGGTGGCACGCCGGCCGACAACAACGTCTTCGGTGAGGGGCGGCTCGACGCGTACGCGGCGGTGCGGGACGCACCCCGTGGACCGGTCGGCCGGGTCACCGGGGTGGTCACCGACTCCGGTGACGACGACCCGCTCTCCGGTGCGAGGGTGACCGACGGCACCCGCAGCACGACCACCGACGCTGACGGGCGCTACGCGCTCACCCTGCCGGCCGGCGAGACCACGCTCACGGTCAGCGCCTACGGCTACGCCGACGAGTCGGCTACCGTCACGGTGCCCGACGGTGACTCCGTCAGTTTGGACTTCGCCCTGCTGGCCACGCCGGCGGTCACGGTGAGCGGAAAGGTCACCGACGGTTCCGGCCACGGCTGGCCGCTGTACGCCAAGATCGAGGTGGCGGGCCGGCCCGGTGATCCGGTCTTCACCGATCCGGTGACCGGCCGATACTCCGTCACCCTGCCCGGCAACACCTCGTACCGGCTGACCGTGACCGCGCAGTACCCGGGCTACCGCACCGTCACCCGTGAGGTGGCGGTGGGCGGTGACGCCACCAAGATCAATGTGGCGGTACCGGTCGATGCCGCCTGCAACGCCGCCGGCTACACGGCACAGTTCGGTACGCCGCTGCTCACCGAGAGCTTCGACGGCACGAGCGCGCCGCCCGGCTGGAGGGTGGAGAACCGCACCGCCTCCGGCGGCTGGGTCTTCGACGATCCCGACTCCCGAGGCAACCTCACCGGCGGCACCGGCGGCTTCGCCATCATCGACAGCGACGCCCTCGGTTCCGGCAACACGCAGGACACCGACCTGATCGCCCCGCCGGTCGACCTGTCCACGACGGCCGCACCGGTGCTGCGGTTCCGCAGCGACTGGCGGGCCGTCGGCATCAGCGACACCGCCGACATCGACGTTTCCACCGACGGCGGGGCCAACTGGACCAACGTCTGGCACCAGACCGCCAGCCGGCGTGGCCCCCGGACCGAGGAGGTACCGCTCGACCCGGCCGCGAACGCCGCTTCCGCGCTGTTCCGCTTCCGGTTCAACGGCACCTTCGCCTGGTGGTGGCAGGTGGACGACGTGGAGGTGGTCAACCGCGAGTGCTCGCCGGTGCCCGGCGGGCTGGTGGTAGGCACCACCACGGACCGCAACACCGGTGACCCGCTCAACGGCGTGACGGTGGCCAGCGACCACCGTCCCGAGGACCGGGCGGTCTCGGCGGCCACGCCCGAGGACCCGGCCGAGCCGGACGGCTTCTACTGGCTCTTCTCCGGACTCACCGGCACCCACCCGTTCACCGCGGACCGCACCCCGTACGCGCCGGTGACCAAGGAGGTGACGGTCACCGCCGACCGGGTCAAGCGGGCCAACTTCGCCCTCGCCGCAGGCCGGCTGACGGTCAGCCCGACATCGATCGAGTCACATCAGCCGTACGGCAGCAGCCGCACCACCCGGGTGACGGTCCGGAACAGCGGTACCGCGCCGGCCAGCGTAGACCTACTGGAACGGGCCGGTCAGTTCGAACTGCTCAGGCGCGACGGCGCGCCGCTGCGGGAGCAGAAGATGAAGGGGATCAGCAAGGCCCGCACCGGCACCCCGTACGGCGGGGCGGCATCCCAGGCCGCTACCGCCGAGGACGAGGCGTGGACCGAGATCGCCAAGCTGCCGACGTCGATCTACGACAACGCCGCCGCGTGGCTGGACGGGAAGATCTACTCGGTCGGTGGTGGCGGTGGCACCGGCACCGAGCGCAAGGCATGGGTGTACGACCCCGCGCCGGGCGCCTGGACCGCCCTGCCCGACCTGCCGACGGTACGGTCCAAGCCCGCTGCGGCAGCGGTCGGCGGCAAGCTCTACGTGATCGGAGGTTGGGGCGCCGACGACGCCACAGTCGCCACGGTCGACGTCTTCGACCCGGCCAGCGGCACGTGGAGCACCCTGCCGGGAGTGACCAATCCGGCCCCGGTCGCGGCGGCCGGCTCGGCCGTGGTCGGCGGGAAGGTGTACCTGGTGGGTGGCTGCGCCGACGCCACCTGCACCGACAGCGACGGCCTGGTGGTGTTCGACCCGGACACCGGCTCGTTCAGCACCGGTGCTGCCTATCCACACCCGGTGTCGTGGCTGGCCTGCGGCGGGATCGGCGCCTCGGTCTACTGTGCCGGTGGCACGGGCAGCACCGAGTACACCGACGCCTACCGGTACGACCCCGCCACCGACAACTGGAGTCCGCTGCCAGACCTGCCGGTGGAGCTGTGGGGCTCACAGTACGCGGCGGCCGGCGGGCTGCTGGTGCTGGCCGGTGGGGTGACCGACGGCTCGACGGCGGTCACCAACCGAACGGTCGGCTTCGACCCGGTCACCGGCGCCTGGCGTGACCTGCCCAACGCCCGCTTCAGCCGGTACCGGGGGGCCGCCACCTGCGGCGCGTACAAGATCGGCGGGTCACCCAGCTCCTTCGTGGGCAGCGCGGACAGCGAACGGCTCGGTGGTCTGGAGCTCTGCGCAGCCGAGGCCGACCTGCCCTGGCTGGACAGTTCCCCGGCCACCTTCACCCTCGCGCCGGGCGAGTCGCGGACGGTGACCGTCACCCTGACGGCCACCGAGGCGGCGGGCGTCGCCCAACCCGGCCGGTACGCGGGCGAACTCGCCATCGCCTCCGACAGCCCCTACCCGGTCACCCCGGTCTCGGTGGAGATGAACGTGTCGCCGCCGGCCAGCTGGGGCAAGATCCGGGGCACCGTCACCGGCACCACCTGCGGCGGTGTCACGGTCGGTATCCCGGCGACGGTACGGGTGAACCTGATCTCGGCCGGCACCGGAACCACCCTGACGGCCGACGGCAACGGCCGCTACGCCTGGTGGCTGCCGAAGGGCCGCTACGAGGTCATCGTGGCCAAGGACGGCTGGGTGCCGCAGGTACAGCGCCACCGCATCGAGGCGGGCATCGTCGGCACGCTCGACTTCGCCCTTGATCCCGCCTCCACCTGCACCAGAGCCACCGGCATCTGACCCGACCCACACGGCGGGGCGCCGGCCCGCACGGGCCGGTGCCCCGCCCCCGACTCCCGCCAACACCCACCCGCCCGGAACCCCGGGCAACGCCGCGCCCGGGCGGTGCCTCGCCCGCCCGGAACCCCCGGCAACGCCGCGCCCGGAACCCCGGGCAGCGCCTCGCCCCCGGACCCCGGGCAGCGCCTCGCCCCCCGGACCCCGGGCGTGCCCCGGGCCAGCGGCCCGGCACCCCCGGCAGTTTCAGGGATACTGCTGTATCCGGCGTCGTCAGGGCAGCAACATCAGCGAAGTTGCTGCCACAGCCTCGCGGGGGCGGGGGCGGGGGCGGGGAGCGCGCAGGGCGCGGCGGGCAGCGCGCAGCGGGGAGCGCGCAGGGCGGCGGGGGCGTGCGGCGCAGGGAGTGCGCAGCTCAGGGCGGGGTGGGGTGCAGACGGCGGGTGGCCCGCATCCTCTTGGGAGGGATGCGGGCCACGAGGCCGATCAGAGCGGGTCAGCCAGAGCTGTCAGTCGGTGACGGTGACGGCCACCTCGTTGATGCCGCGACCGGCGGTCACGGTGGTGTCTCCGTTGCCCTGACGGGAGAGCGCCCGCAACGTCCAGGCGCCGGGCGCGGCGAAGAAGCGGAACTGGCCGGCCGGCGAGGTCACCACCTCGGCGGTGAACTCACCTGTCGAGTCGAGCAGACGGACGTACGCGCCCGGCACCGCCTCGCCCTCCGCGGAGCGGACGACCCCGGTGATGACGGTCTCCCGCTCCAAGTCGAGGCCGGCCGGCAGCGGGGCGGCCTGATCGGGAGCCGCGCAGCCGGCGGCGGCGGTGCTTGCTGCGGTGGGTGCGGTCATCTCAGGCCTCCCCCGGCTCATCGCCCAGCGCCACCGGCACACCGACCAGCGAGCCGTACTCGGTCCACGATCCGTCGTAGTTCTTCACGTTGCGGTGGCCGAGCAGCTCCTGGAGCACGAACCAGGTGTGCGAGGAACGCTCGCCGATGCGGCAGTAGGCGATGGTCTCCTTGCCGTCGTCCAGCCCGGCCTCGCCGTAGATCTTGCGCAGCTCGTCGTCGGACTTGAAGGTGCCGTCCTCGTTGGCCGCCTTCGACCACGGCACGCTGATCGCCGTCGGGATGTGGCCGCCGCGCTGTGCCTGCTCCTGCGGCAGGTGGGCGGGGGCGAGCAGGCGGCCTGCGTACTCGTCGGGGCTACGCACGTCGACCAGGTTCTTGGTGCCGATCGCGTCGACGACCTCGTCCCGGAAGGCTCGGATGCTGGTGTCCGGCTCGCTGGCGACGTACTGCGTCGCCGGGCGGGTCACGGCGTCGGTGACCAGCGGCCGGGCGTCCAGCTCCCACTTCTTACGGCCACCGTCGAGCAGCTTGACGTCGCGGTGGCCGTAGAGCTTGAAGTACCAGTACGCGTACGCGGCGAACCAGTTGTTGTTGCCGCCGTAGAGGACGACGATGTCGTCGTTGCTGATGCCCCGCTCGGACAGCAGCGCCTCGAACTGGGTCTTGTTGACGAAGTCCCGGCGGACCGGGTCCTGGAGGTCGTTCTTCCAGTCCAGCTTGATGGCGCCGGCGATGTGGCCGGAGTCGTAGGCCGAGGTGTCCTCGTCGACCTCGACGAAGACGACGCCCGGGGCGTCGAGGTTCTTCTCGGCCCACTCGGCCGAGACGAGTGCGGTGTCGCGACTCATCAGATCACTCCCTGGTGAGGATGGATGGTGAGCCAGCGCGCGGAGATCGGGATGTAAAGGTGTCGCACCACGCGCGGGACCCATAGCTCGGAACGGATCACGGGTTCGTGCGACGGCGCCGCTGCCGGGCGTCCGGTGGGGTGCACCGGGAACGAGGTACGCGTGCCCCTGGTGCCTTGGCCGCTAGGCGGCCCGAGTCAGCCCCGCCGTCAGATGACGGGGCGACACAGGCAGGTGGCCACGCGGCACAGGTCGACCGCGCGCCGTTTGGTGAGGAGCGTCCCCATGAGCAGGGAGCCTACCAGCGATCCCAGATATCTCTATCGGGCCGACCAGCATCCGGGACGCCGAGCCGGTGGTCAGCCGACCGAGTTGATCGGCACGTCCCGTGCGTCGGCGGTCACCGTCAGCCCCTGCGGCTGCGGCCGGACCTCGCGGACGGTGAGCTGGAACGGCAACTCCGGCAGGGGCACGTCGACCGAGATGCTGCGGGCGAAATTGCTCACCAGGGTGCGGGCCAACGGCACGTCCGGCAGCCCTTCGGCGTCCAGGTCGTCGAACTGCAGGGCCACCTGCCCCTGCTCACCGACGACGATGTCGGCGGTGCCGGTGACGGTCAACCGCTGGCCGAGGATGTCCACCGGGGCGGTGACGGCGAGCTGCCCGTCCCGCTCACCGAGGGTCAGCCCCTCCCGATCGAGCAGGGCCGACAGGCTCTGGTAGCTGATGGTGCCGGTGCCGTTGACCGTCTCGGCCACGACCTCACCCTGGCCGGTGCGCAGGGTGTCCAGCGAGGCCCGTACGTTTCGGGCGTCGACGTCCAGACTGGGCAGCGCGACCGCGTCGCCCTGCACCGAGGCCCGCACGTCCCGCAGCTTGATCGAGATGCGCTCGTACCGACCGTCGAGCACCTGGGTGAGGAACGGGAAGCCGCCCACCTCGACCTCGGGTGGCGAGGATTGCGCGCCCTGCTCGGCGACCTGCTGGCGCACCTCGTCGGCGATGGTGCGCTCGGCCACGCTCGCCGCCACCCGGTCGGCGATGGCGATCAGTCCGGCGAGCACGAGCAGCAGGACGACGAACCCGATCAGCACCTTGCGTCCACGTCGCCGCGGCCGCCGTTCGTACGTCTGCTCCTGCTCCACGCCGTCTCCTGTCTCGTCGTACCTCGATGCCGCCAGCGGTGGACCGGTGGTACCCGTGGTCCGGATTTCTCAATCGCGCGGCCGGACGGTCGCCGCGCTGACGGTCAGAGCACCAGCCGACACATCAGGTACGCGGCCGGCGCCGCCATCGCGAAGCCACCGAGGGGCCCCTGCACGTGCCGTACGGCCCAGACCGACGGCACTTCACCGGCCATCAGCCGGCCCGCCTCGGCGTAGCTCACGGCGAGGTCGGCCAGCACGGCGACGACGGCCGCCACCAGGCCGATGATCGCGGCCCGGGTGGGTGTGAACGGGGTGACCAGGTAGCCACCGAGAAGCGCGCTGATCAGCGTGCCGACCATCGCGCCGCCAACCACCCCCGCCGCCCCCCTGGGCACCTGGGGGGCCAGCCTCGGCCAGGCCGCGACGGCGTCGGTCACCCGGGCGACGGTGAGCGCCACGCCAGCCGCGGTCAGGCAGACGGCGATCGTCTGGGTGCCCGCCGGGATCCGGCTGAGCATGATGAGCGTGGCCAACGCGACCACTCCGAGCACGGTGGTCGCGGTGGTCCGCAGCGAGTCGGTCACCCGGACCCGGTCCACCCGTCGGACGAGTTGACCGAGCACCGCGGCGAGCACCCCGCCGACCGCGAGGTAGAGCAGCGGCGCCAACCGGGCTTCGGCCGACCGTACGGCCACCACGTCGGCCGCCACCGCGGTCACCGCGCCGACCCCGAGGACGACCGCCAGTGCCGGTGGCCTGGTGACCATGGTCCAGACGAGCACGAACAGCGCCTGCACGGCGAGCACCACGAGGGTGAAGGGCAGCCGGTGCCCGGGGATGGACGTCTGCGCGGCGACGACCAGGCCGAGACCGAGCAGCGCGGCAAAGCCGCCGATGGCGAGGGAGAGCTGCCGGCGTACCTCGACCGGTGGTTCCTCCTCCTCGTCGTCGGCATCCGCCTCGTCGTCGGCCCGGCGGGCCGAACCGCCGCGGCGCAGGCGGCGGGGGCCACGCGAGGGCCGCTCGTCGGTCTCCACGGCCGGACCGGTACGGGGCGCCGAGCCTCCCGGGACGGACGGATCCTCGGCCCACGGGTCACGGCCGGTCTCGGACGAGTTGGAGGGAAACACCCACCGATCGTGCCAGACCAACCTCACATCGCGGGTGCCAGCGTTTCCGCGACGTTAAAACCTGGGCCGCGATCAGGGGCAGATAGGGCAAAGAGGAAACCGCGCCAGGGTCGTACGCGAGCAATCGGTTACGCTCAACGGCGAAACCCGCCCGTCAGCGACGCCGGGACCCACGGAAGTTCCCAGCGCCACACCCCGCAGGAGTGCCGCTGGTCGCGCGCGGCCGCAACGGGCCGCCGGGACGGAGGTGATCGTGGAGATCCTGCTGTTGGTGACCGCACGGGCAGGCGAACCATCCGCAGTGCTACCGGCACTGGACCTGCTGCCGCACTCGGTCCGCACCGCACCCCGCGATGTCCGCACCCTGGTCGCCGGCCCGAGCCCGGACGCCGTGCTGGTCGACGCCCGCTCCGAGTTGAGCGAGGCCCGGGCCACCTGCCGGATGCTGCACGCCACCGGGCTCGGCGTGCCGCTGGTCGCGGTGGTCACCGAGGCTGGCTTGATCGCACTCAACGCCGACTGGGGCGTCGACGACGTCATCCTCGCCTCCGCCGGCCCCGCCGAGGTGGAGGCCCGGCTGCGCCTCGCGGTCGGCAGGCTGAGCAACGCGACCGCCGGCGCCGGCGGATCCATCCGGGCCGGCGAGCTGATGATCGATCCGGACACCTACGCGGCGAAGCTCAAGGGCCGCCCGCTCGACCTGACCTACAAGGAGTTCGAGCTGCTGAAGTTCCTCGCCCAGCACCCAGGGCGGGTGTTCACCCGCGACCAGTTGCTGCGCGAGGTGTGGGGGTACGACTACTTCGGCGGCACTCGGACGGTCGACGTGCACGTGCGTCGCCTGCGCGCCAAGCTCGGCTCCGAGTACGAGTCGATGATCGGCACAGTCCGGCAGGTGGGTTACAAGTTCGTGGTGCCGTCGTCGCGGACCTTGTCGGAGGCTGCCGAGCACTCGCCGCTACCGATGCGGGCCCTCACCGTCGAGGGCTAAATTTCCTATATGCCCTTTTTGGTCGACTAGTGCGCCTTATGGTGACTGCCAGTTGACCAGCGGGGGGCATTGGTGGGCGGTAACCAGGTGGGGGCGGCACGGGCCGTCGGGATCATCACGCTCGTGGTGACGGCGGTCCTCGGCACGGCGTACCTGCTCGGACGAAGCCTGGTGCCGGAGGCGTCGCGGACCGACACCGCCGTCACCGCGACCGGTGCCGATCACCCCGAGTACGCGGACCAGTCGGCCCCGATCGACGCCGAGCCCGACGCCACCCGCGCACCCGACACCGGGTCGGACGGGTCGCAGCGCACCGACGAGCAGGGGCAGGACCCGAACTTCGGCCCGATGGGCACCCGTGTGAGCACCGGCGACGCCGGTGTCGCGCTCACCTTCGACGACGGACCGCACCCCGACTACACCCCTCAGGTTCTCGCGATCCTGCGGGACTACCACGTCACGGCCACCTTCTGCGTGGTCGGCAAGAACGCCCAGGCGTACCCCTGGCTCGTCGAGCAGATCGTCGCCGAGGGGCACACCCTCTGCAATCACAGCTGGGACCATGACGTCGCCCTGGGCGCCCGGTCGATCGAGTGGATCCGCGCCGACCTGATGCGGACCAGCGAGGCGATCCGCGCCGCCGTGCCCGACGCGCCGATCGCCTGGTACCGGCAGCCGGGCGGCGCCTGGACCTACTCGGTCATCTCCGTCTCCCGTGACCTCGGCATGGCACCGCTGCACTGGACGCTGGACCCGTCCGACTGGCGGGCGCCGGGCGCCACCCGGATCGCCGCCGCCGTGCTCAACGGGGTACAACCCGGCTCGATCGTCCTGCTGCACGACGCGGGTGGCGACCGTCAGGGCACCGTCAACTCGTTGTACCGGATCCTGCCGGAACTGGCCGGCCGGTTCGACGTTCAGGCGCTGCCACCGCGCGGACTGTGACGGGGGTACCAACCGTCCCTCCGGGCGGCGCACCTCCGGTGCGGTTACGGTGATGCGATGAGCAGCACCCAGTCGGGCATCGACCAGGTCAGCCGCGTCGACCGACTCGGCCCGGCGGAGATCACCGACGTGCTGGCGCTCGCCCGGACGGCCGGCGACGCCGACGGGGCGGACCCGATGGACGAGCACGTGCTGCTCCGCCTGCGCGACGAGCACGCTGCCGCGAGCCACCTGGTTGCCCGCTCCACCGACGGCACGCTCACCGGGTACGCGCACCTCGACACGACCGACCCCGACAGCGGCGTCGGCGTGGAGCTGATGGTGCACCCGGCGTACCGGCGGCGCGGTACCGGACGGGCACTGGCCCGGGGGGTGCTGGCCACCGCCGCCGGGCCACTGCGGGCGTGGGCGCACGGCGACCACCCCTCGGCCGCTGCCCTCGCGGTCGACCTCGGATTTCACCGCGCCCGGGTCCTCTGGCAGCTACGTCGACCGCTCGCCGCGCCGCTGCCCGAACCGCGCCTGCCCGACGGGGTGACGCTGCGCGCGTTCCGCCCCGGCAGCGATGAGGAAGCCTGGTTGACGCTCAACGCGCGGGCCTTCGCCGACCACCCGGAGCAGGGCCGGTGGACCGCCGATGACCTGCGGGTACGCCTCACCGAACCGTGGTTCGACCCGGCCGGCTTCCTGCTCGCCGTCGAGTCGGCGACCGGCCGGCTGCTCGGCTTCCACTGGACCAAGGTGCACGAGCGACCCGGCTCCGCCCGCATCGGCGAGGTGTACGTGCTCGGGGTGGAGCCCACCGCGCACGGCGGCGGGCTCGGCCGGGCCCTGACCATGGCCGGGCTGGCGTACCTGCGCGACCGACGCGGACTGGACCGGGTGATGCTGTACGTCGACGAGTCGAACACCGGCGCGGTGGCGCTCTACGAGCGGCTCGGCTTCGCCCGCTGGTCCGCCCACGTCAACTACCAACTCGGCTGATCCGTCCGGTCAGGGCAGGTAGAACCGGGGCCGGTCGGGGTCGGACAGATCCAGCCGGGGCGTGATCGCGGTGACCGCGTCGCGGGCCGCTGCCGCCGCTGCCACCGCGGCGAGATCGGTGCAGGCGGCCACCTCGCCGAGGGTGACCAGGGTCGGCGGGAGCATTGTCAGGTCGCCGGCCGCCGCCTGCCGGCCCGCCTCGTCGGGCCGGATCCACAGCGTGTGGTCGGCCTCACCGGAGACGTCGCGGGTCCGCTGTCCCTCGGGCAGCAGCGCCACGAAGAAGTACGTGTCGAACCGACGTGGCTCGAATTCCGGGGTCACCCAGCGGCTCCACGGCAGCAGCAGGTCCGACCGGAGGGTGAGCCCGCGCCCGGCGAGCAGGTCGGCGAACCCGGTTCGCCGCTGTTCCAGGTCGGCCCGGGCAGCCTCCCAGCCGTCGTCGCTGACATCGCCGACGACCCGCGTCGCGTCCGGCCCGGCGAGCAGCACCCCCGCCTCCTCGAAGACCTCGCGGGCCGCCGCGCAGACCACCGCCTGCGCCGCCGCCGGGGCCAGCCCGAGGCGTACGCCCCAGTCCCTCGGTGCCGGGCCCGCCCAGTCCAGGTGGGTGGTGGAGTCCGAGGGGTCCACTCCACCACCTGGGAAGGCGTACATGCCGCCGAACGCCATCGCCACGACCCGGCGGATCAGGTAGACCTCGAAGCCCTCGTCGGCCGGGCGGAGCAGCAGCACGGTGGCGGCCACCCTGGGTACCGCCGGCACCGCGCCAGAGGCCCGGAACCTGCGGGCGTGCTCCACCAGCGCGGGCGGAGCCGGGAAGCCACTGTCGGTCGTCATGCGCCGAGACTAGGCCCTGGTCCCGACCCGTGGATGCCCAGTACAGCCCTCTGCTGATCTTCGGTAGCGTCGCGCCATGACTCGTTGGGGCATCCTGGCCACCGGCCACATCGCCGCCCGCTTCGCCGAGGACCTCCGGCTGGTGCCGGGGGCCGAACTCGTCGCGGTCGGTTCCCGCACCGCCGAGACCGCGGAACGCTTCGCGGACCGGCATGCCGTACCACGGGCGTACGGCTCCTGGGCGGAACTGGCTGCGGACGCCGACGTCGACGTGATCTACGTCGCCACCCCGCACGCCGCCCACCACGAGGCGGCCCTGACCTGCCTCACCGCCGGCCGGCCGGTGCTGGTGGAGAAGCCGTTCACCCTCGACCTGGCCACCAGCACCGAACTCGTCGACACCGCCCGCGCCGCCGGGGTCTTCCTCATGGAGGCGATGTGGATGCGGTGCAACCCGCTCATCCGGCGGGTCTGTCAACTGATCGCCGACGGCGCGATCGGCACCCTGACCGGGGTCCGGGCCGACTTCGGCGTCGCCGGCCCCTTCCCGCCTGAGCACCGGATGCGCGCGCGGGCGCTGGGCGGTGGCGCTCTGCTGGATCTCGGCGTCTACCCGATCAGCCTGGCCCACCTGCTGCTGGGCACGCCGCAGCACGTACGGTCCTGGGCGAAGCTGGGTCCGGAGGGCACGGACGAGAACACCGGCCTGGTCTTCGGCTACGACTCCGGTGCCGTGGCCACGTTGAGCTGCGGCATGGTGGGGGCCACCGGGCTCACCGCCTCGATCACCGGCAGCACCGGTCGGATCGATCTGCCCGAGCCGTTCTTCCGACCCGACAGGTTCACCCTCTACCGGGGCGACGCGGAGCCGGAGACGATCACCGAGGAGCTGGTCGGCTCGGGCTACCAGCACGAGGCCATCGAGGTGCAGCGGTGCCTGGCCGAGGGGCTCACCGAGAGCCCGTTGGTACCGCACTCGGCCACCCTGGAGATCATGGGGCTGCTGGACGACATCCGCGCCCAGATCGGCGTCTCCTACATCTGACGGCCTGTCGAAGGGCCCCTGGGCCGTCCCAGGGGCCCTTCGACCGTGCTCAGCTGAAGATGGGACGGACCAGGAAGTACATCAGGGCACCGATCGAGCCGGCCGCCGGGAAGGTCAGGATCCAGGCGCCGATGATGTTGCCGGCCACGCCCCAACGCACGGCGGAGAGCCGCTTGGTGGCGCCGACACCCATGATCGCCGAGGTGATCGTGTGCGTGGTCGAGATCGGCGCACCGAGCACCAGGGCGTTGAAGTAGAGCACGCCGCTGGCCACGGTCTCGGCCGCGAAACCCTCCGGCGGACGCAGGTCGATGATCTTCCGGCCCAGGGTCCGGATGATCCGCCAGCCGCCGGCGTAGGTGCCGGCCGCCAGCACGGCCGCCGAGGTCCAGAACGCCCACTCCGGGATGTAGGTGGCATCGTCCTGGTAGCCACCGACGAAGAGGGCGAGCACCACGATGCCGATGGTCTTGGCGGCGTCCTGCATGCCGTGGCCGACCGACATGGCCGCCGCCGAAGCGGTCTGTGCCCAGCGGAAACCGCGGTTGAGCTTGCCCGGGTGCCCGTTCCGGAAGACCCACTGCACAGCGATCATCACGATGTAGCCGAGGATGAAGCCGACCATCGGCGACAGGATCATCGGGATGATGACGCTCTCGCCGATGCCGGTCCAGAGCACGGTGCCGGAGGCGGCCACGGTCGAGCCGACCAGGCCACCGATCAGGGCGTGCGAGGACGACGAGGGCAGGCCGAAGTACCAGGTGATGAGGTTCCAGGTGATCGCGCCGATCACGCCGGCGAACACGATGCCGAGGCTGGAGACGCCGGTAGGCAGCTCGACCAGGCCGCTGCCGACGGTCTTGGCGACCTCGGCACCGAAGTGGGCGCCGATGAAGTTGCCGACCGCCGCCATGGCCAGGGCGACCCGGGGTGTCAGCGCTCGGGTGGAAATGCTTGTCGCGATCGCGTTGGCGGCGTCGTGGAAGCCGTTGGTGTAGTCGAACACCAGGGCCACCCCGATCACCGCCAGCACGGCGATGAGCTCGGGACTCACAGGATCAGGACTCCTTGACCGCGATGGTCTCGACCGTGTTGGCGACGTGCTCGAAGGCGTCGCAGGCGGCCTCCAGCTCGTCGGCGACCTCCTTCATCTTCAGCACGGTCAGCGCGTCGTACTCACCGGAGAAGAGCCGCACCAGCAGCATCCGGTAGGCCTGGTCGCCGTCGTTCTCCAGTCGGTTGATCTCGATCCAGTAATCCTCAAGATCCTTCATCGACTTGAGTCGGGGCATCGCGTCGGCGGTCAGCTTCGCCTGCTGGTCGAGCACGTGCACCAGCTCGTGCATCTCCCGGGGCAGCGACGGCAGCTTGGTCAGCCCGTAGAGGTAGAGCAGGTTGCCCACCGCCTCCAGGTGGTCCATGACGTCGTCCAGGAGGGAACCGAGCCGGTAGATGTCCTCGCGGTCGAAGGGGGTGACGAAGGTGGAGTTGATCTTCTTGTACAGATCGTGGGTGATCTGGTCGCTGTCGTGCTCCACCTCGGTGAGCCGCTCGCTCACCGACTGCACCTCGACATCGGGCAGGGCCAGCTCGTTGAGCAGCTCGGTACCCCGGACCAGATTCTGCGCGGCCCTGGTGAAGAGCTCGTAGAAAGCGCCCTCGTTGGGGCGGAAGGAAAACCTCACAGCACGGACCTCGTCGTGTCGGGTGGAAGGGGTGGCGGCCGTCGCTCCGGCGCCCTGCTGAGGGGAATGCTAGGGAACCGTCAGATCGGCGATTATTCGGCCCACCCCTGGCCAGATAGCATTCACCGCTCGTTCAACTTCCGTTCACCTTCACCGGCCCCGTGGTTCCCAGCAGTCGCTCGCGTTCCCGCTCGATGTCGAAGTCGGCTGGCGGATACCCCAGATCAAGAGTGTCGAACGTCTCACGCAGCAGGTGCGCCACCGCCCAGTCCCGGTACCACTTGCGGTCCGCCGGCACCACGTACCACGGCGCCAGGTCCGTACCGCACCTGGCGAGCACCTCGGCGTACGCGGCCTGGTAGTCGTCCCACCTGGCCCGGGCGTCGACGTCGGACGGGTGGTACTTCCAGTGTTTGGTCGGATCGTCGAGGCGGGCCAGCAGCCGCTCCGCCTGCTCGGCATTCGAGATGTGCAGGAAGACCTTGACCACGGTCACCCCGGTGTCGGTCAACTCCCGCTCGAACTCGCCGATCTCCGCGTACCGGGGTCGCCAGACCTCCTCCGGCGCCCGCTCCTGGACCCGGGGCACCAGCACGTCCTCGTAGTGCGAGCGGTTGAAGACCCCCAGGCTGCCCGGCGGCGGCAGGGCCCGGCGGATCCGCCACAGGAAGTGGTGCCGCAGTTCCTCGACGGTCGGCGGGCCGAACGCCCGGATGTGCACGCCGAGCGGATTCATCGCCCCGACCACCCGCTTGACCGTGCCGTCCTTGCCACCGCAGTCCATCGCCTGGAGCACCAGCAGCACCCGCCGACCGGCACCCGGGTCGGCCTTCGCGCCAGCGAACAGCATCTCCTGCTGCCGGGCCAACCCCGCACCCAGCCGGGTGAGCTGCCGGCGGGCCCAGGTCTTGCGGTCCGGCCCGGTCACCTCCGGGCCGGGCAACCCCGGAGTCGAACGGGGATCGATCTCCGCGAGGTCCACCGGGCCACCGGGCCGTACCCGGAGCAGGTCGCGTACCGCGCCGCCGTTCGGCGCCACCACGTCAAAGCCACAGTCGTCCACCATCGGAGCATCATCACCCGCCCGCCGCCGGTCCGCGCGACGGAGTCGCATCGTGCCGGGGTGCAGGGCCGGGGATGTCGGGGACGGTCCGCCCGCCGGCAGCGGTCAGACCACCAGGGCCAACCACTTGCGGTACGAGGTGGCAAACGGCTCCGTGCCATCCCCGAGCGCGCCCAACAGCCAGCGCGCCGCCGCCTCGGCCTCCACCACCAGGTCCTCGGGATACCCGAAGCGGGCCCGGTGCTCGGCGAACTCGTCCTCGTCGCGCAGCTCGACCAGGCCGGTCTCGCGACGCCGGACCACGTCCAGGTCGAGGTCGATCAGATGAACCGTGTCCTCGCCCTCCCACCGGGCCGGGCTGGCGATGTCGCAGTAGACCTCGCTGGTGCGGGGCGGCGGGTTGAACATGCCTGTCCACCAGGCGTGGTGCGGCACCAGCAGCACGAAGGGAATCTGCTCGACCGACGGCCGGCCGTGGTAGACCGAGCTGGTGCCGGCCGGCACGCCGAGCCAGATGCCGAGGTCGTCCTCGGCCAACCGACGGGCCGGGTAGTCGCGGTGGGCGCTGCCGTCGAACTTGCGGTAGATCACACGGATCACGTCGCTCGGCATGAGTCGCACCCTAGCCGATTCCGCCCACGCCTCGCCGTCGGGAAGTTACCGGACGACATGGCGGTATTCCGTGCCGCGCGACCGCGACACGGCCCGCTCGGTACCGACCGCGTCCGCCCCGGCGGGTACCGTGCCACGGTGACTCCGCCCCGCACCGCCACCGCCACCGCCCGCGACAAGGCACGTCGGCGGGGCGACCGGCCGGGCGGCGCCGAGCTGTTGTCCGCTGCGGTCGGTGCCGTCCCCGGCGGTACGGCCCGTCCTGGCCAGCAGCGGATGACCGCGGCGATCGAGGAATGCGTCAGCACCGGTGATCACCTGCTGGTGCAGGCCGGCACGGGCACCGGCAAGTCCCTGGCGTACCTCGCCCCGGCGTTGACTGTGGACGGCCCCGTGGTGGTCTCCACCGCCACCCTGGCGTTGCAGTCCCAGCTGGTGGAGCACGACCTGCCCCGGTTGGCCGACGCCGTCGAACCGTTGCTCCGGCGCCGCCCCACGTTCGCCGTGCTGAAGGGCCGCCACCACTACCTCTGCCTCGCCCGGCTGGAGAACTCCACGGCGGACGAGCCGGAGGACACCCTCTTCGACGCCCCGACCGAGCGCCCCGGCGGCACCCGCTGGCTCGGTGAGGCCGGCCGGCTGGGCAAGCAGATCCAGCGCCTGCGGGACTGGGCCCTGGAGACCGACACCGGTGACCGCGACGAGTTGGACCCGGGCGTCGACGACCAGACGTGGCGGCTGGTCTCCATGCCCGCCCGCGAGTGCGTCGGCGCGTCCCGCTGCCCGTACGGTGCGGAGTGCTTCGCCGAGGCTTCCCGGGCCCGGGCCCGGGAGGCGGACATCGTGGTGACCAATCACAGCCTGCTCGCGGTCGACATGCTCGCCGGCCGACACATCGTCCCGCCGCACCGGCTGTTGGTCGTCGATGAGGCCCACGAACTGGCGGACCGGGTCTCCTCGGCGGCCCAGGCGGAGCTGACCCCGGAGCTGATCGACAGGTCCGCCCGGCGGGCGCGGCCGCTGCTGCGCCCGGAGACGGCCGAAGCGCTGACCGCATCGGGTGACGCCCTCGCGGTCGGGTTGGCCGAGGCACCGGTCGGGCGGATCACGAGCGGGTTGCCCGGCCCGCTCCGGGAGGCCTGCACGCTGTTGGACGCCGCCACCCGTACCGCCCTGGACAGCATCGGCGACGTCAAGGCCGACGACCCCGACCCGGTACGCAAGCAGCAGGCCAAGGCCGTCCTCGACGAGTTGTCCACCACCGCTCAGCGGTTGCTGGAGGAGGCCGAGCACGACGTGGCCTGGGTGGAGCGCAACGACGTGACCGGACGGCGGGCACTTGTGGTGGCGCCGCTCTCGGTTGCCGGCACCCTGGCCACCCACCTCTACGACGAGCGGACCGTGGTGGCCACCTCGGCCACGCTCGCGCTCGGCGGGCGGTTCGACACGGTCGCCCGGGCACTGGGCCTCGACTCGCCTCCGCCCGGCCCACCGTCGCCGGCCGCCGCCGCCCTCGCCCAGGCCACCCGGCGACCGTCCACGCCGGACGATTCGGCGGGTGCTACGACACCGAGCCCGCCGGACCCCGCCGACGGGTTGACGGACTCCGGGCTCGGGTGGCGTTCACTGGACGTTGGCTCGCCGTTCGACTATCCCCGGCAGGGAATCCTCTACGTTGCCGCCCACCTGCCCCGCCCGGGGGCCTCCGGGCTGCCCGAGGCCGCCGGGGAGGAACTGCTCGCGCTGGTCACCGCGCTCGGTGGGCGTACGCTCGGGCTCTTCTCCTCGCGCCGGGCCGCGCAGCAGGCGGCGGAGCTGCTGCGCGCGCGGACCGACCTGCCGGTGCTGCTTCAGGGTGAGGAGACGCTGCCGCTGCTGGTCCGACGTTTCCGCGAGGAACGGTCGAGCTGCCTGTTCGGGGTGATGTCGTTGTGGCAGGGCGTCGACGTGCCGGGCGACGCGTGCCAGCTCGTGGTGATCGACCGGCTTCCGTTTCCTCGCCCCGACGAACCGCTCGCTGCGGCCCGGGCGGCGGCGGTCGACGCGCAGGGCGGCTCCGGCTTTGCCGCGGTGAGCGTCCCGATCGCGGCGGTTCGGCTAGCACAGGGCGTGGGCCGGTTGATCCGGGCCAGCGGTGACCGGGGCGTGGTGGCGGTGCTCGACTCCCGGCTGGAGACGGCCCGCAGCTACGGCTCGTTCCTCCGCCGCTCGTTGCCCCCGTTCTGGTACACGACCCGCCCGGAGGTGGCCCGGGGCGCACTGACCCGCCTCGCCGCGAGCTGAGCCGGCCGACGGCGCAGCCCGGGTCAGGGTGCCCGGGCGGCGACGACGACGGCGTCGGGCGGGGTGTCCGGAACGCGCCGGGCGGCGAGGCGGCGTACCGCCGTGTTGAGCACCGCGATGATGGGCACCGCCACCAGCGCGCCGGTGATCCCGGCGAGGACGACGCCGGCCGCCAGACCGATGATCACTGCGAGCGGGTGGATGGCGACCGCCCTACCCATGATCAGCGGCTGGAGGACGTGTCCCTCCACCTGCTGCACACCGATCACCACGCCCAGGATGATCAACGCGGTAACCGGGCCGCTGTCGACCAACGCCACAAGCACCGCCACGCCCCCGGAGAGGGTCGCACCGACGATCGGGATGAACGCGCCGAGGAAGACCAGGGCGGCCAGCGGAAAGGCGAACGGGATGTCGAAGATGACCAGGAAGATGCCGATGCCGACGGCGTCGATGAAGGCGACCAGCACCGTCGCCCGGACGTAGGCGACAAGCGTCGCCCAGGCGGCCCGACCGGCGTCGTCGACCTTCCAACGCGCGGCAACGGGCAGCAGCCGGACCAGGAACCGCCAGATGATGTTGCCGTCGCGCAGGAAGAAGAAGGTGGCGAAGAGGACCAGCACCGTGCCGGTCAGCACCTCGGCCAGGGTGGCCGCGGTGGAGAGGGCACCGCTGGTGAACCGCTCGGTGTTGTTGTCGACCCACCGCTGGGTCTCCTCGATGTACCGGTCGAGGTCGTTGTCCGACAGGTGCAGCGGCCCGGTCTTGAGCCACTCCTGGATCTGCTGCAACCCCTGGGTGGACTTCGCGGTCAGTTCCGGAACGCCCTTGATGAACTCGTTGACCACCAGGGTGAGCGTGCCGATCACCGCGGCCAGCCCGGTCACCAGCACCACCGCGGTCGCCAGGGATCGCGGCAGGCGGGCCCGCAGCAGCCAGCCGACCGCGGGTGCCAGCAGCGCCGACAGCAGCAGCGCCACCGCCAACGGGATGATCACGATGCTGATCGTGCCGACGAGCTTCAGCAGCGCCCAGAAGACGATGCCGATGACGATCAGCCGCCAGCACCACGCGGCGGCGATCCGCAGTGCGTGCGGCACGTCGGCGTCGTCCCGACTGGAGGTGGAGTTGTGCAGCGCGGTGGGCGTCTCGGCACCGACCACCGTCGCCGCCGCCGGTGCCACCGGACCAGGGCTCGACGGCGACGCCAGGCCGGGCGGCTCCGAGACGTCGGCGGGACTCCGGCGACCCGCTCTGACCGATTCCCGGCCCGACTCGTACGCGCGACGCAGCCGTCCGCGTATCCGCTCGAAGCGGCTCAAGCGCACCTCCCGGCAGATCGGCCTGCGCACTGCGTCAGGTCGGACAGGATACGCCCGACCAGGCAACGGTAGGACGAATTCGCCACCCACAGTGCCCCGCCCGACCGGTCCGCTAACCAGGTGACCACCGACGGCCCACGGGGGACGACACGGTAGCGTCTGCGGCGTGACCGCCGATCCGAACCTCGACTCCGGCCTGCCCATCCGGCTGCTACACGACCGCGTGCTGGTGCGGATGGAGGGCAGCGAAGGCGAGCGGCGTTCCAGCGCCGGCATCGTGATTCCTGCCACCGCGGCGGTGGGCAAACGCCTGGCGTGGGCCACCGCCGTCGGCGTCGGGCCCAACGTACGCTCCATCGTCTCGGGCGACCGGGTGCTCTTCGACCCCGATGACCGATCCGAGGTCGAGCTGCACGGCCGTGGCTACGTGCTGCTGCGCGAACGCGACGTGCACGCGGTGGCCGCCGAGCGGATCGAGGAGAACGCGACAGGTCTCTATCTCTGACCGGCTTCCGTCCCCTCCAACGGCCCACGCGTCGTTTGCCGCGCTCCCCGGCGGGAAGCCAGCCGCACCACCGGCCTGGGGAGGGACGATGCCGGTATTCGTGAAAAAGGTGCTGGCCTGGGGAAGCCTCGCGTTTCTGATCTACTTCATGGCGTTCCGGCCGGAGGGCGCCGCACAGATGTTCAAGGCCATCGGTGCGGCCCTGATGATGATGGCCCAGGGGCTCGGAGACTTCCTCACCAGCCTGATGACGTGAGCCCACCGAGCGGCCGCCCCGGTCACCGGCCGGGCCGGAACCGGGCCGACGGGGGCGGTCAGCGGTGGCCGGGTGGCCAGGGGGCGGCGGGACGGGGGCCGTACCAGCCGGGGTGGCCGTATCCGGCGGGGAACGCGGGCGGCGGGGGCGGCGGGGTGAGCACCACCGGGATCGGGACCACCGGCTCCTCGGGGGCCTCCACCGCCCGCTGCGAACCGTCCGGGAACCACAGGTGGTAGCGGTGCCCGTCCCAGACACCGACCGGCGACTGCGGGTCCCGGCCCACGAAGTACGACCGGTACGCGGCGATGGAGTGGAGCAGTTCCTGTTCCTCCCGGGCCGTCCGGTCCCGGTCGACGGGGCGGCGGTCCAGACCTCGGGTGGCACCGTCCCGAAGCAACGCCAACCGGGTCGCCGCGAACTGGTAGCCACGCATCGCCCGTAGACCGGCGTCGCCGGCCACCCGCCGGGCCCACACCCGGGCCGCGTGTCGTCGACCGAGGCTGCTCAACGCGGCCACCTCAGGTGGCGTGAGCCAACCGGCCCGGACGTAGTCCGGCAGCACCCGCTCGGTGAGCCGTCCCTCCCAGGCCCGCAGCCACACCGCCAGGCCGACCATGCCGAAGAAGATCGGAACCATCACGCCGACGAAGCCGAAGAGCGAGATCAGCACCTGACCGGTGGCCTGGGTCAGCGTCGGCAGCAGGTTCCACGTCCCGTGCAGCATCATCGCCAGCAGCAGCCCGGCGACCGGGGCGAAGAACCGCACCCGACGGTCCGCCGACCGTGCGGCGATACCGAGCCCGATACCGGCCATCGAGGTGAACAGCGGATGGGCGAACCCGAAGAGCAGGATCCGGACGATGAAGATGGCGATGACCTGTTGCGCCCCGGTCGCCGGCCCGTACTGCTCGACGCCCGAGGCGTACCCGAGCCCGCCGAGGTAGAGGATGTTCTCCACCATCGCGAAGCCGATCGCGGAGAGCCCGCAGTAGACCAGCCCGTCGGTGATGCCGGACCACTCCCGCCGCCGAAACACCAGCAGCAGGATCGGACCGAGCGTCTTGGTCAGTTCCTCGATGAAGGGCGCGACCAGAACGGCGGTGAGCCCGACGGGCAGCCCCTGGTCGTCGAACCAGTTGGCGGCCGTCTCGTTGACCATCAGTGACGCGGCGGTGGAGACGAAGGCGCCCCACGCGAAGCAGAAGACCAGGTATTTCAGCGGCTCGGGTTCGTACCGGTCGAGCCAGAGGAAGCAGGCCACCAGCACCGGGACCGGCAGGATCGCGGCGGCGGTGCCGACCAGCAACGCCTCTGCGCCAAGGCTGGTGCCGAGCGTGAAGATCATGAAGATCGCGCAGGCCGCGATCAGGATGATCACCCCGATCAGCACCAGTGCCCGTCGCCAGCTGAGGCGGCGTCGCGGCATTCCGGGTACGCCACCCTCCACGCCTGGGGCGACGGGCACGGACTGCGACGGCGGCAGTGATCCGCCGGACGGGGTGACGGCCATGCGGTCAGCGTAGTCATGCCCGGCCCGTCGGGCCGGGCGCATGGCCACCCCGAGGACAGAGCGACGGCAACGCCGCCAGCCGACGTGCCAGGGCGCGCCGCAGCCCCGCCGGGGACTTCGACACACGGCTTAGCCGACCGGGGGTGCGGTGGGCCGCTGTACGGCCGGTTCCGGCCCGGCCGGTGCCCCCGGTCGGTCCAGTTCACCGAAGGAGCGCCGCACCAGCCGGTTCGCCTCCTCCTGACTGATGCCGGAGGCCACCAGGAGATCACTGGCGGTGGTACGCACCTGGGCCACCACCACACTGCCGGAGAACCCCACCCCGTCGCCGTACGCCCGGCCGGCCTCGCTGACGGCGCGCAGCGACCGTTCCCGGGCCTGTTCAGGCTCCTCGCCCTGAGCGAACTCCTTCTGTAGCTGGCGCACCGCCTCGGCCAGGTGATCGACGGCGTCCGGCATCGGTTCCGGAATCGGCTCGTCGTCCTCCACCAGGGTCACCGCACGCCGGATCAGGGTGCCGCTGTTGCGCATCGCCCGGTCGATCGGTTCGGCCGCCTCCGCGTAATGGGTGAGTTCGCTACGCCGATGCCACCGTGCCGGGGAGAGCAGCGCGGTCTCCTTGGCACCCTCGATCGCCTCGGAGAAGGTGGCCAGCTCCTCCTTGTTGTCGCGCAGCCGGTCCAGCGCGCTCTGGATCTTGCCCGCGTCGCGCTCCCGCAGCCCGTCGGCGGCGGCATCGAGCTGGGCGGCGAGCAGGTCCAGCGCCGGCCGGGCCGCCCGGTTGAGCACCCGCAGTGGGTTGAGCGGCAGCAGGATCGCGGTGACCAGCAGCGCGATGCTGCCGCCGACGATCGCGTCGATGAACCGGGGTATCTCCAGATCCTCCACCGACGGGCTGAGCGTCACGATCAGCACCGCGGTCGCCGCGGCCTGGATGACGATGGCGACGCTGCCCCCGGCGAAAACGGTGAGCACGATGGCGGAGGTGACCACCAGCCCGAGCTGCCACGGCCCGGTGCCGAGGAAATAGATCAGCAGGTCGCCGACGAACACCCCGACGCCCACCCCGAGGATCAACTCGATGGTCCGGCGGAACCGCTGACCCACCGAGACGGCCAGGGTGCCGACGGCGGAGATCGGGGCGAAGACCGGTTGCGGATTGCCCAGCAGCTCATGCGCGGCCACCCAGGACAGCCCGGCGGCCAGACCCGCCTGCGCGGCCAGGCCGAGTGACAGGCGCACCCGGTGCAGGCGGTCGCGCAGGGTCGCCTTGCTCCGGTGATGTAGCTGCGCCATGGTCCCGGCGATCCGAGCCGTGTCGACGTCGGACCGTCCGTCGCGCGCGCCGTCTCGGCGCAGCAGCCGAGAAAGTCCGCGCCGGGCCACCGTCATGGCCGGGACTACCCACCTGACGCCCGGACATTCCCGCCGAAGCGGCACATCACTCCGGACGGCGGCACCGGATCACGGCTCGTCGCCGGGATCGGGCAGACTCGGGCCGGTGACAGGGTTGATCGCGCGATGGCGTACCGCCGCCCGGGCTGCCGGAGCGGGTGACCCCGCGTCGGTCGACGCCGCCGGGGCGGAGTTGCTCGAACGGTGGCGGGAGCCGCACCGGCACTACCACACGATCGCGCACCTGGCCGCCGTGCTCGACGTGATCGACCGGTACGCCTCGACCGCGTCGCGACCCGATCTGGTGCGACTCGCCGCGTGGTGCCACGACGCGGTGTACGACCCCCGCGCGGCGGGTGACCGGAACGAGCAGGACAGCGCGGCGCTCGCCGACGCCCTGCTCACCCGGTTGGGGCTGCCTCCCGCCGAGGTGGCCGAGGTGAAGCGACTGGTCCTGCTCACCGCCGGTCACGTGGTGGCTCCGGCGGACGCCGACGGCGCGCTGCTCTGCGACGCCGACCTGGCCGTGCTGGCCGCGTCACCACCGGAGTACGACCGGTACGCCGCCGCGATCCGCCGGGAGTACGCCCACGTGCCCGAGCCGGACTACCGGGCCGGCCGTGCCCGGGTGCTCTCCGGCCTGCTCGCCCTGCCCTCCCTGTACCGCATTCCCGCATTGGCCGCCCGCTGGACCCACCCGGCCCACACCAACCTCACCCGCGAACTGACCCACCTCACCCCCTGACAAGCCCCACCACCCCCCGCCCCGCCCCGCCCCGCGTCGCCTCGCCTCGCCTCGCGTCGCCGATCATGCAGTTGCGGCAGGCGTTATGGATGCTTCGTCCGCTTTGATGCGTACCACAACTGCATGATCGGCGGCGGGGGCGGTCGGGGGGAGCGGCGGGAGGGAGGGGCGAGTGGGGCGGGAGAGGTGTTTGGGGCGGCGCAGGTTGGCGGCGCGCAGGAGGCGGACGATGTCGCGGCTGGGTACGACCTGAGCACCGAGCCAGACAGCCATCGGGAAGCGCTCGGCGGGAATGTCGTAGTGATCCCGGTCGAAGCCCCGCCCGGGGGCGCCCAGCATCTCGGCGAAGACGTGCAGTTCGGCCAGGGAGACATCGCTGATCAGGTGCGACCAGAGCCGGCCGCGCCCCGGCCAGGCCGGCCGGTCCACGTAGATCACCCCGCCACCGTACCCGCCGCCGACTCAGGTTGATGATCACAAGTGGCCGGTCGTAACCTCGGCCGCATGGCCACCTCCCCGCTCCTCGACGACCTGCGTGCCGCCCTCGGGCCGGACGCGGTGCTCACCGATCCTGACCTGCTGCGCGGGCACGAGCGGGACGAGGCTGACCTGTGTGCCTCGGCGACGCCGCTGGTGGTGACCCGGCCGAGCAGCACCGAGGAGGTCGTCGCGGTGGTCCGGGCGGCCGGGCGGCACGGCGTGCCGGTGGTGCCGCAGGGTGCCCGTACCGGGCTGGCCGGCGCGGCGAACTCCGTCGCCGGCGCGGTGGTGATCAGCACCACCTCGATGAACGCGATCCTGGAGATCGATCCGGTGAGCCGGATCGCGGTCGTCCAGCCGGGGGTGGTCAACGCCGCGCTCACCGCCGCCGTGAGTGAGCAGGGTCTGTGGTACCCGCCCGACCCGGGCTCCTGGGAGTCGTCCACGATCGGCGGCAACGTCGCCACCAACGCGGGCGGCATGTGCTGCGTCAAGTACGGCGTGACCACCGAGTACGTGCTCGGCCTGGAGGTGGTGCTCGCCTCCGGCGAGGTGCTGCGCACTGGACGGCGCACCGCCAAGGGCGTGGCCGGCTACGACCTGACCCGGCTCTTCGTCGGCTCGGAGGGCACCCTCGGAGTGATCACCGAGGTCACCGTGGCGCTGCGACCCGCGCCCGCGGAGTCGCTAACCCTGGTGGCCGTGTTCGGCTCGACCGCGGGCGCCGGCGAGGCGGTGGCCCGGATCGCGGCCCAGGGACTCTCCCCCAGCCTGCTGGAACTGCTCGACCGCACCCATCTGGGGGCGATCGAGGCGTACCGGCCGATGGGGTTGCGCACCGACGCGGAGGCGCTGCTGCTGGCCGCCGCCGACACCGGTCCCCGAGCGGCGGCGGACCTGGCCGAGTTGGCTGCGGTCTGCGAGGCGGCCGGCGCCGAGGAGGTGTACGCGGCCAGCGACGCCGTGGAGGCCGCCGCGCTGTTGCAGGCCCGCCGGTCGGCTCACCCGGCAATGGAGAAGTACGCCGCCGAGGCGTACCCCGGCGGCAGCGGCGGCCTGATCATCGACGACCTGGCGGTGCCCCGGGGAGCGCTCGCCGCGCTGCTCGACGGGGTGGCCCGGATCTCGGCCGAGTGCCAGGTGCCGATCGGGGTGGTCGGTCACGCCGGTGACGGCAACATGCACCCCAACATCGTGGTCGACCGAGCCGATCCGGCGAGCCTGGAGCGTGGCCGACGGGCCTTCGACGAGATCATGCGGTTGGGGCTGGACCTGGGCGGCACCTGCACCGGTGAACACGGCGTCGGGCTGCTGAAGCGGGACTGGCTGGCCCGGGAGATCGGTCCGGTGGGCGTACGGGTGCACCAGGCGATCAAGGCGGCGCTCGACCCGACCGGCCTGCTCAACCCCGGAAAGGTCCTCTGAGCGTCGGGGCGGTTCAGCCGACCATCTCGGCGGGCGTGTTCTGCGTGAGCAGCAGCAGGATCTCCTCGGCCACCGGCGGTCGCTCCTCCCCCGGACAGTCCTGCGAGGTGATCAGACCGGCTGCGGTCAGCAGGCTGGAGGTGAGCGCGCCGACGCAGCTGACCCGGTAGCCGCGGGCCTCGTCGGTCTCCCGCGCCAAGTCCGGCTCGGCCAGCAGCTGCTGCAGCCGCTCCCGCTGCTCCTCGGTCAACGCGCCGGTCGAGGTGACTCCGTCGCCGGCACAGTCTATGCACTCCCAACGCCCGTCCGGCTCCACGTTCAGGGTGCGCAGCGGACCGTCGGCCCCGTCGTTCTGGAGCAGACTGACCCGGCCCTTTCCGGTGGTGGTGGCCCCCGCGCCGCCGGGTTGCCCGGCGGCCGGCGCACTCGCCTCCACGGGCGGTTCGGAGTTGTCGCCGAAGGGCGCACAGCCGCCGAGAGCGACCGCCAGCAGGACGATGCCGGGCAGGAATGCCAGTCGTGATCGGGAAAGCGCCATCACTCGCGGAACTTACCCCACCGTAGGTAGGAAGCGTAACCCGTCGAAGAGATATCCATGCTCGACGATCTCCAGTGTGGATCTCAGCGGGCCACACCCGCCGCGCCGTCGTCGGCGCCCCGATCCGCAGCGTAGCCGCGCACGTCTGGCGCGCCGAGTCGTGCGGCGTCGGCGGTCGCGTCGTCCGGCATCAGCTGGGACTGTCGCTCGGCCTCCACCCGGCCCCGGTAGTGCGTGACCTCCCGTGCCCGCCGAGCCGCGTCCCAGCCCAGCACCGCGCCCATCAGCTCGGCCGCGTGCTCGGCCGACTCCAGGCCCCGGTGGGTGGTCTCGATCGAGATCCGGGTACGCCGGGTCAGCACGTCCTCCAGATGCAACGCCCCTTCGGCGCGGGCCGCGTACGTCACCTCGGCGGCGAGATACTCCGGCGCGCCCGCCAGCGGGGAGGCCAGCAACGGGTCGGCGTCGATCAGGGCGAGCAGGTCGAGGGTCAGGCTTCCGTAGCGCTCCAGCAGATGCTCCACCACACCCACCGGCAAGCCGTGGCGGCGGGCCAGGTCCGCCCGGTCCCGCCACATGGCCGCGTACCCGTCCGCGCCGAGCAGCGGCAGATCGGCCGTACGCGACACCCGTTGGCCACCGAGCCGACGCATCGCCCGGTCGACCACGTCGGCGGCCATCACCCGGTACGTCGTGTACTTGCCGCCGGCCACCAGTAGCAGCCCGAGCATCGGCTCGATGACGGCGTGCTCCCGGGAAAGCTTCGAGGTGGAGTCCGCCTCACCGGCCAGCAGCGGACGTAGCCCGGCGTAGACCCCTTCAATGTCGGCGGTGGTCAGTGGGCGGTCCAACACCGTGTTGACCTGCCGGAGCAGATAGTCGATGTCGCTGGCGGAGGCCGCCGGGTGTGAGCGGTCCAGCCGCCAGTCGGTGTCCGTGGTGCCGATGATCCAGTGCCCGCCCCACGGGATGACGAAAAGCACACTGGTGGCCGTACGCAGGATCAGCCCGGTCTCGCCGGTGATCGCCGAGCGGGGCACCACCAGGTGCACCCCCTTGGACGCCCGGACCCGGACCCCGGGCCGCAGCCCGACGTCGTTGAGCATGCGGGACATGTCATCGGTCCAGACACCGGTGGCGGCGATGACCGTACGGGCGCGTACCTCGAACTCGGCTTCGGGTGAACCGGCGGGCGCCTCCAGGTCACGGACCCGGACCCCGGTGACCTCCCGGGCCTGCCGGATCAGCCCGACCGCCCGGGCACTGCTCACCACGGTCACGCCCAGGCTGGCGGCGGTGCGCGCCAGGGTTACCACCAGGCGGGCGTCGTCGACCTGCCCGTCGTGGTAGCGGATCGCCCCGGCCAGGCCGTCCGAGCGCAGGCTCGGGAAGACCCGGCGGGCACCCTCCCGGCTCAGGTGCCGATGCAGCGGCATGCCCCGACCGCCGCCGAAGAGGCCGGCGAAGGCGTCGTACGCGGCCACCCCGGCGCCGTAGTAGGCCCGCCGCAGCAGTCGGGCGGGCAGGTCGCGGACGCCCTGCCCAGCCGGGAGCGGCACCAGGAACGGCACCGGCCGCACCAGGTGCGGCGCCAGCCGGGTGGCCAGCAGCCCACGCTCGGTCAGCGCCTCGTGCACCAGGCCGAACTCCAACTGCTCCAGGTAGCGCAGGCCACCGTGGATCAACTTGCTGGACCGGCTGGAGGTGCCGGCGGCGAAGTCGCGGGCCTCCACCAGGGCCACCTTGAGGCCCCGGGACGCGGCGTCGACGGCCGCGCCGGCACCGGTCACCCCACCCCCGATCACCAGCACGTCGAACCGCTCGGCCCGCAACCGACGCAGGTCGGCGGCGCGGCGGGCGGGCGACAGCTGCCCGGCAACGGACCGCAGAACGTTCGGATCACGCACCCGTCCACGTTAACCGGCCCGGTCCTCCCCCGACACGTGCCGGCCCGGGGGCCTCGGATTCGTTGCCCGCCAGATCCGTCCGACGGCGCGGCGGCTGCGTCGTACTGTGTGCGGATGCGGGCGGAACCCACCACACCCGGCTCGGCCGCCAGCCCCTGGGCGATCGTCGCGGCGGTACTCGCCGGCTGCTGGACGGTCGCGGTCACGGTCCTGGCGCAGACCGGGGGCTGGGCCGTGGACCAGGTGGTGCTGATCGGCGGGCTGGACCGGCTGGTGCCGCTCTGGCCGGTGGCCTGCCTGCTCACCGTGCTGCTGATCGCCGCCGCGACGCTGCCGTTGGCCCTCGTTCCCCGCTCGGCGGCGGTCCGCGTCACCGGCCGGCTCTGGTTCGCCGGTGCGCTCGTACTCGGTCTGCTCGGGCTGCTGCGGACGATCCCCCCGGTGCACCACGAGGCGTACCTCGGTGCGCTGGCCCTCGTGGCCGCGCTGCTGGCGGTGGTGACGACCCGGCTGCCCTCCCACGTCCTCGGCCCCGGCCGGCAAGCCGAGACCGGGCGGCAGGCGCGACGGGACGGACAGCAGTCGGTGGCGGCCCTGCTGGCGGTGGCCGCCGGGCTCGCCCTGCTACTGCCCTGGGTCTGGTGGGGCGCACTCGGCGGGCTGTTGGAGACCATGCTCGCCGGGCTGGCTGCGGTGGCCGTCGGCGTGCTGGCGGCGACGCTGCTCGACGTTCGGTTCTGGGGCCGCTTCGGGGCCGACGAACCACCTCGACCGGCCCGGCTGGTGCTGCTGGGCGGGCTCGTCGCCGGGGTTTTGCTGCTGCTGATCGGTGCCGGCACCGGCCATTCCGGCGCGCAGTTGCCCCTGCTGGTGACGCTGCCGCCGGCCGGTTTCGCGTTGGCCGCGTTGCGGGCCATGAGCCGCCGGCCGGCCACCGGACGTGGTGTCGCCCACCCGGGCACCCGCCGCGTTCTGCCGGATCAACCGATCGCCGGGGGCGTCGTGGCCCACCATTCTGCCGGGGATGGCGGTCGGACGCCGACCGCCTGGCTGGTCGGGCTCGGTGTGTTCGGCCCGCTTGCCTTCACCGACCCGGAGGAGGTCAGCCTGCTGCTGGTCGGCAACCGCGACGTGCCGTTCTGGGTCGCGGCCGCGACCGGTGTCGGCCTCGCCGTCGGACTGGTGCTGGCGGTCGGGTACGGCCTGCTGCTGGCCCGCCGCTCGGCCCGCACGCCGAGCCGGGTGCTGGCCGCAGCGAGCGCCCTGACGCTACTGGTCACGGTCGGTCTGGTCGGCGCGACCGCCGGACAGCCAGGGCTGCACGGGGAGCGGCTCTTCGTACTGCTCCGCGAACAGGCGGACCTGAGCGGTGTGCGCGGCGAGCCAGGGCGGGCGGGCCGGGACGCACGCGCCGAGGAGGTCTACCGGCGGTTGGTCGACACCGCCGACCGGACCCAGGCCGACCTGCGGCGGGATCTGCGGCGGGCTCGACTGCCACACACCCCCTACTATCTCGTCAACGCGATCGAGGTGGCTGGTGGGCCGGCGGTACGCGCCTGGCTGTCCAGCCGACCCGAGGTGGCCCGGGTACTGGTCAGCCAGCAACTGCGTCCGTTGCCGGCACCCGCCGACAGCGCCACCGGCAACGCCACGCCCCCGTCCGGCCCGCCGTGGAATATCACCATGATCGGCGCGGATCGGGTCTGGTCCGAACTCGGCGTCACCGGCGACGGCGTGACCGTGGGCAGTTCCGACTCGGGAGTGGACGGGCGGCATCCGGCCCTGGCCCAGGGTTTCCGGGGCGGCGACGACTCGTGGTTCGACCCGTGGAACGGCAGTGGGGCACCGACCGACCGCAGCGGACACGGCACCCACACGATGGGCAGCGCCGTCGGGCGGGACGGCATCGGTGTGGCCCCCGGCGCGCGGTGGGTCGGCTGCGTCAACCTCGACCGCAATCTGGGGAACCCGGCAGCCTATCTCGACTGCCTCCAGTTCATGCTGGCGCCTTTCCCGCTCGGCGGCGACCCGTTCCGACAGGGGCGGCCCGCCCGGGCGCCGGAGATCCTGACCAACTCGTGGGGCTGCCCGCCGATCGAAGGCTGCGATCCCTCGGCGCTGCGGCCGGCCACCGCAGCGCTGGAGGCCGCCGGGATTCTCGTCGTCGCGGCGGCCGGCAACACCGGCCCGTTCTGCGGCTCCGTGCAGGACCCGCCCGCACCGTACGCGGACGTGCTGACCGTTGGTGCGGTGGACGACCGGCGGCGGGTCACCGCCTTCTCCTCACGTGGCCCGACGATCGCCGGAGTGACGAAACCGGATCTGATGGCACCGGGGGCGGAGGTCGTCTCCGCGATGCCCGGCGGCGGGTACGCCGTGCTCGACGGCACCTCGATGGCCACACCACAGGTGGCTGGCGTGGTCGCGTTGATGTGGTCAGCCAACCCGGAACTCGTCGGCGACCTTGACCGGACGCGGCGGATCCTCCGCGACACGGCCGACCCGATCGAGACCGACGACCCGGCCCGGGCGCGGACCGACGAATGTGGCGGCCCGGCGAACATCGTGGGTGCCGGTCTGGTCGACGCGTACGCGGCCGTGTCGGCGGCCCGTGACTGATCGTCATTCGGGCGGTACCGGCGTCCGGGCCGAACGTATCTTCTTCCGGACGTAGCGCCCTTGACCACTTGAAAAGCGCAAATAGCAAATAGATCCCGATAATGCCAATCGCCCATCCCGGTGCTCGGCACGCCCCTACCGTTTCGGTAAGGAGGCAGCGATGAGCACGGACGACGATCAGGCCCGGCAAGCCCCACCAGCCACCGGGGCTGCGGTCCACGGACTCCCCGGCCAACTGCCGATCGACCGGCTCGACTACGGCGACGCCGAGCAGTTGGCCGAGATGACCGGTGTGGACGAGCCACCCGAGGAGCCGCTCATCCTGGTGGACGAGCCGGTTCAGCACCGACCACCGTACGACCGGGCGCGGAAGCGACGGAACCAGCGGCCACTCCCGACGTAGCGACCAGCCGCCACCGCCGACGCAGGGTCGGCCGGCCACCGCCGACAAAAGCGGAAGGGGCGGACCGCTGACGCGGCCCGCCCCTTCCGGCGTTGGAGCTGGACTCAGAAGTCCATGTCCCCGCCGCCCGGGCCAGCCGGTGCGGCCGGGGTCTTCTCCGGCTTGTCCGCCACGACGGCCTCGGTGGTGAGGAACAGCGCGGCGATCGACGAGGCGTTCTGCAGCGCGGAACGGGTCACCTTGGCCGGGTCGATGATGCCCGCGGCCAGCAGGTCGACGTACTCGCCGGTCGCGGCGTTGAGGCCGTGACCCGAGTCGAGGTTGCGGACCCGCTCCACCACGACGCCGCCCTCAAGGCCGGCGTTCACGGCGATCTGCCGCAGCGGGGCGTCCAGCGCGATCTTCACGATCTGCGCGCCGGTCGCCTCGTCGCCGGCCAGGTCGAGCTTGTCGAAGGCGGTCTTGCCGGCCTGGACCAGCGCGACACCACCACCCGGGACGATGCCCTCCTCGACGGCGGCCTTGGCGTTGCGGACCGCGTCCTCGATGCGGTGCTTGCGCTCCTTGAGCTCGACCTCGGTGGCCGCGCCGACCTTGATCACCGCAACGCCGCCGGCCAGCTTGGCCAGCCGCTCCTGCAGCTTCTCCCGGTCGTAGTCGGAGTCGCTCTTGTCGATCTCGGCCCGGATCTGGTTGACCCGACCCTGGATCTGCTCGGCGTCGCCGGCACCGTCGACGATGGTGGTCTCGTCCTTGGTCACCACGACCTTGCGGGCCCGGCCCAGCATGTCGAGGCTGGCGGCGTCCAGCTTGAGGCCGACCTCCTCGCTGATGACCTGGCCACCGGTGAGGATGGCGATGTCGGTCAGCATGGCCTTGCGGCGGTCACCGAAGCCCGGCGCCTTGACGGCGACCGACTTGAAGGTGCCACGGACCTTGTTGACCACCAGCGTGGCCAGGGCCTCGCCCTCCAGGTCCTCGGCGATGATCAGCAGCGGCTTGCCGCCCTGCATGACCTTCTCCAGGATCGGGAGCAGGTCCTTGACCGACGAGATCTTGCTGTTCGCGATCAGGATGTACGGGTCGTCGAAGACGGCCTCCATACGCTCCGGGTCGGTCATGAAGTAGGCCGAGATGTAGCCCTTGTCGAAGCGCATACCCTCGGTGAGCTCCAGCTCCAGCCCGAAGGTGTTGCTCTCCTCGACGGTGATGACGCCTTCCTTGCCGACCTTGTCCATCGCCTCGGCGATGATCTCGCCGACGCTGGCGTCACCAGCGGAGATGGAGGCGGTGGAGGCGATCTGCTCCTTGGTCTCGACGTCCTTGGCGAGCTTCAGCAGCTCCTCCGAGACGTTGGCGACCGCAGCCTCGATGCCCCGCTTCAGGGCCATCGGGTTGGCACCGGCGGCCACGTTGCGCAGGCCCTCGCGAACGAGTGCCTGGGCCAGGACGGTCGCCGTCGTCGTGCCGTCACCGGCGACGTCGTCGGTCTTCTTGGCGACCTCCTTGACCAGCTCGGCGCCGATCTTCTCGTAGGGGTCCTCGAGCTCGATCTCCTTGGCGATGCTCACACCATCGTTGGTGATGGTGGGGGCACCCCACTTCTTCTCGAGCACGACGTTGCGGCCCTTGGGGCCGAGGGTCACCTTCACGGCGTCGGCGAGCTGGTTCATGCCCCGCTCGAGGCCGCGGCGCGCCTCTTCGTCGAACGCGATCATCTTGGCCATACGGCGTTGTCCTCCTGGACACTCACGGGCCACCCGAGTGTGTGCCCCGGATGGGCCGTCTGGTGTACGCACCTTGGGACGTCGCCACCTGGCGACGGCGACGTCTCCTCGGCCGGGCCGGATAGCCCGCGACGACCGGCCACGTGCCCCACCCGTGGTTATGTCACGAGCGCGACCGCAGCCCCACCGTCCCGACCAGCTGGCACTCACGCCATGCGAGTGCCAATGACTTGTTTAGCACTCTGCCCTGCCGAGTGCAAGCACGATGGCCCGGGTCAGCCGAGTTCGGCTGCCAGTTGGGCGGCGTTCACCGGGCCCTCGTGTGCCCGCTGCTCGGCGTAGGTGACGACCAGCCCGACCAGCTGCGCGAGGTACGCCGGCAGCGTCAGCACCGCGACCACCGCAATCGTCAGCACCGCGCCCACCGCCGTGCCCGGCGAGTCCAACGGAGTGGTGCCGAACGGCAGGATCGCCAGCGACTCCAGCACGCTCGCGGCCAGTGAGAAACCGATCACGGCGGCACCCACAAGCGCCACCCGGCCGAGCAGCAGCCCCAGCCGGTCACGCAGCATTCGATGCGACCTGCTGAGCGGGTCGTGCCGCTCGAAGAGGTAGACCGGGCCGGCCAGGGCCAGCGCGAACGCCGCGTACACGCCGGGCAGGAAGCACAGACAGAATCCGAAGGTGACGATCAGGGTGATGAGCAGTGTCCAGCCCCACAGACCGAGCGCCCGACGCGCTCCGTAGCGCAGGGCGGCACCGAGGCCGGCCGACTCGCCGACCGCCTGCCGGGCGATCACCCAGGTGCCGGCGGCCCAGCCGACGGCCTGCACCACACCGAGCAGCAGGCTGCCACCGAGTACCACGACCAGGAGCGTCGCGAGATCGGACCAGAAGTTCGCCGGCAGCGCGGCGGAGTCGCTGGCGAGCTGGGCGTCCCAGCGGGCCGAGGGGTCCACGGCCAACACGAGCACCGACAGCACCGCGGCCGGCAGCGCCTGGGTGAGTACGAGGATCGGCAGCAGGGGTCGCCACCCCCGGCGGGCGGCACCCACACACCGGGCGAACCAGCCGCCCAGCCCGGCCCCGGGCGGGGTCACCAGGGCGTCGGAGGGGTCGAGGCCGTAGCCGCCCGGGGGGTACCAGCCGTAGAACGGCTGGCCGGGATACGGCGTCATGCCGGGGTGGGACGGCTGCATGGGATGAGCCGGCTGCGCACCGTACGCAGGCTGGCCCGGGAGGGGTGGTTGACCGACCCATCCGGCGGGCGGCTGCGGCTCACCCGGAGGCGGAGAGGACGGACCTGTCGGGGGCGGCTGGTCGGACATGGGACCTCCTCAGCGACGGCTGGCTCGGCCCATGATCTTCCCTTGTGGGGCGCCGGCACCGCTGCCCCCTCCGGCGATGGTCACGCCACCCCGACGACGATCGGTCGGTGGGGGGTGGGTGGTCGGCGCTCAGGCGATGACGCGCACCCGCTCCGCCTGTGGGCCCTTCTGGCCCTGGGCGATCTCGAACTCCACCCGCTGACCGTCGTCCAGCGCTTTGTAGCCGTCCATCTCGATCGCAGAGAAGTGAACGAAGACGTCCTGCCCGCCGTCGACGGCGATGAAGCCGTAGCCCTTCTCGGCGTTGAACCACTTCACGGTGCCTTGTGCCACGGTGTTTTCCTCACTCTGCACGGCGTTCCACTACCTCGGGCCGCCAGCGAACCGGCACCCGGAAACCACCGGTTTCAGCGGTCGGCGACGACCACTGAAACGGGTGACCGAAATCGCACGCTACACGAGGAGTGACGACGGCGCACGACCACAAATCGGGCGTATTACAGTCGTCCGCATCGTCGTACGTCATTGTGATAAGCATTCCGGCATGACAAGCGTCACCGACGGGACGGCGCTGCGCCGGGCCGTCATCCGCCGAGTCGAGCCAGCCGACACAGCTCGGATGCGGGCGCTGCGCCTGGAGATGCTCGCGGACGCGCCGCTGGCCTTCCTGGAGACGATCGCCGAGGCCGCGGCCCGACCACACGCCGAGTACGCCGCCCGGGTCGCCCGGGTCTCCGCCGGCCCCGACACGGCGCAGTTCGTGGCGGATCCGGGCGGCCGGCTCGTCGGGCACGTCGGTGGCATGGCGCACCCGGCCGAGCCGGGGGTGACCGTGCTCTACGCCGTCTACATCACTCCGAGCTGGCGGGGCACCGGCCTGCTCGCGGAGCTGGTCGGTGGGGTGGCGCACTGGTCCCGGGCCTGCGGACGGAACGAGCTGATGCTCGAGGTCGTGGTCGGCAACGACCTCGCCTACCGGGCCTACCAGCGGCTGGGTTTCGTCGACACAGGTGTCCGCGTCCCGCACCCCAACATCCCCACCCTGCGCGAACTCCAGATGCGCAGGGCCGCGTAGACCCGACGGACGATCGCCGACCCGGGCGGCTCCGGGGAATACCCCGGAGCCGCATCAGCTCTCAGACGTGTCGACGGCTCTGCACGACCCGGAACCGGTTCGCCACGTACGCCCCGTCGGTCAACGCCGAGTTCGCCGCCGCGTTCGCTCCGCTGCCGTGGAAGTCGGAGAAGGCCGCCGACTGGTTCACGAAGACGCCGCCGGTGAGGTTGGCCGACAGGTGCACCCCGACCTCGATCGCCGCCGCCTCGGTGGCGTCCAGCACCGCGTCGTCGGTGGAGTAGACCGCCGCGGTGAGGGCGCCCTTCTCGCCCACGGTCGAGCGCAGGATCTCCAGGCTGTGCGCCGTGGAGTCGGTGGCGATGGCGAAGGAGATCGGCCCGAACCACTCCCGCGAGTAGGTCTCGGTGTCACCCGCGTCCAACTTCACGATGGCCGGCGTACGCACCACGGCGTCCGGGAACGAGGGGTGCTCGACGGTACGCGACTCCAGCACCGGCGAACCGACCTTGGTCACCTCATTCAGCCGCTCCAGCACCCCGTCGTTGACGATCGCGCCGGTCAGTTCCACCCCGCGGGCCGGGTCACCGGTGAGCTTGCCGACCGCCGCGGCGATGCCGCCGGCCACCTCGTCGAAGCTCTTGTGCCCCTGATCGGTGTCGATGCCGTCCCGGGGGATGAAGATGTTCTGCGAGGTGGTGCACATCTGCCCGCTGTAGAGCGTCAGCGTGAAGCCCAGGTTGCGGCACATCCCGGCGAAGTCGTCGGTGGAGTCGATCACCACCGTGTTGAGCCCCGCCTTCTCGGTGTACACCGCCGCCTGGCGGGCGTTCGCCTCCAACCAGTCGCCGTACTCGGTGGAGCCGGTGAAGTCGACGATCTTCACCGCCGGGTGCAGGGCCAGCGTCGAGGCGAGCTTCTCGCCGGGGGCCTCGGCGGCCAGCAGCACCAGGTTCGGGTCGAAGCCGGCCTCGGCGAGCACCTCCCGGGCGTACCGCACGGTGATGGCCAGCGGCAGCACGGCGCGCGGGTGCGGCTTGACCACGACCGGGTTGCCGGTGACCAGCGAGGCGAACAGACCCGGGTACGAGTTCCAGGTCGGGAAGGTGTTGCAGCCGATGACGAGGGCCACGCCCCGGGGCACCACGTGGAAGGTCTTGGACATCCGCAGCGGGTCGCCCTTGCCGGCGGCCTTCTCCCAGCCGGCGGTGCCCGGGTGCCGGGTCATCTCCGCGTACGCGTAGGCCAGCGCCTCCAGCGCGCGGTCCAGGGCGTGCGCGCCACCGGCCTGGAAGGCCATCACGAACGCCTGACCACTTGTGAACTGCACCGCGTTGGCCAGCTCGAAGATGTTCTTGTGCAGCCGGTCGAGGATCTCCAGACAGACACCCACCCGGGTCTGCGGGCCGGCGTCCCGCCAGGCGGGCAGCGCCGCTGACGCGGCGGTGACCAGTTGTTCGGCGTCGGCGTGCGGGTAGCGGACGTTCAGGGCGACGCCGAACGGGCTGTGCTCGGTGGCGACCCGGTCGCCGCCACCCGGCTGGTCGAGCGGGAAGTCCCCGCCCAGGTACGCCTCGAAGGCGGCCTTGCCGTCGGCGGCGGCGGTCTCGCCGTACACCCGTGGGCTTGGTGATTCCGGGTAGGCGGACCAGTATCCCCGCTCCGTGATCGCGGTCAGCGCGCGGTTGAGGGTCTCGGCGTGCCTGTCGTAGCGGGGGTGCGGGGTCTCCGTCATGCCCGCCATCATGCAACACGAAGCCCTCAGATCAGTAGGGGCGTGTCACAACTTCAGATGGTCAGCTGCCAATCGGTCCAGGCGTCGACCGGGCGGAACCCGAGCTGCTCGTTGATGCTGATCATGTGATCGTTGACCGCCGCGTTCCAGGTGTCGATCGCGGCCAGGCCCGGCTCGTGGGCAAGTGCGTGCCGAAGGTTCTCGACCTTGACGAGCAGGCCGAGGCGATGACCCCGGTGTGCGGGGTCGACGATGGTGATCTCCTGCCAGGCGTGCCACGGCGTCGACGGGCCCCTGTCGATCATCGTCCAGGCGACCATCCGGCCGGTGGCCTCGTGCACCGCGCCGACGTGGTAACGCCGTCGGCCCCGCAATCGCTGGATCCGCTCGATCTCCCGCAGCCGCGCGGCGTCCACCTGCTCCGCCTCGATCGCGAGATCCCCCATCGGCGCGTCGACGAGCAGCCGACTCTCCAGCCTGGCGATGTCGACCACGTACTCCTCGGCCACCGGCCCGCGCCAGGCCACCGTCCGGTAACCGGCGGCCCGGGTGCGGGCAGCATTGTGCAGGGCGGTCAGAGCCGCCGGGTCCAGCCGCGTGGTGTCCAGTCGACGCCGCACCTCTGCCAACGCGGCCTGCGCGCCGGCCGCCGCCGCGAAGGCCGCCCCGGGCGCCTCCCGCCCCGGTCCGCCGGGCAGCGGCCCGGGGGTCTCACCGATCAACCGCTCGCGGCCGTGCTCGGCGGCCACCTTCCGGGCGTACGCCAGCAGTGCTCGGCCCACCCCCCGCCGCCGCCGCGCCGGATCGACGGTCAGCTCGACGGTGGCGATGCCGGTGTTCTCCAGTTGCGGCAGCCGCATCCGCAGGTGACCGGCCACCTCGCCGTCCCGCCGGGCCAACGCCTGATGGATCACGTTGCCGTGCGGCGGATGGGCGACCAGGAGCCCGAACTCGGCCCGGTCTCCCACCGGCAGATCGGGCAGGTCGACCGCCTGCGCCGCCGCGACAACGCGGTACGCCTCGTCGAGCGCTGCCTCGTCGGTGGACTCGTACGGCATGACGGCGATGTCCATGGCGGTGAGCGTGCCGGCACCGCCCGGCCACCGCCACCGGTTTTCGCCTGTCACACGTTGAGCTGCCAGTTGCTCCACCGGTCCTGCACCCGGAAACCGAGCTGCTCGTTGATGGCGATCATGTGGTCGTTGCTGGCCGCGTTGAAGGTGTCGATCACTCGTACGCCCGGCTCGTGGGCGAGCAGGTGCCGCAAGTTTTCGATCTTGGCGAGTAGGCCCAGCCGGTGTCCCCGGTGCTCGGGGTCGACGATTGTGATCTGCTGGAACGAGTGCCAGTCCGCGGAGGCACCGACGTCCAACAGCGTCCACGCGACCAGCCGACCGGATGCCTCGTGGCGGACGCCGACGTGGTAACGCCGCCGACCCCGCGCGTCCAGCGCCGACTCGGTGCCGCGCAGACGGTCGGCGTCGACCTGCTCCGGCTCCCACGCCAGATCGCCCATCGGCGCGTCGGCCAGCAGCCGTCCGTCGAGGTACGCCACGTCGGCGGCCAGGTCGTCGGGCGTGTACCCGCGCCAGCACAGCACCTGGTAGCCGGTCGAGCGATCCCGGGCGTCGGCCAGCAGCGCGTCCAGCTTCGCCTGATCGAGGTCGGCGGTGTCGAGGCGTCGCCGCACATCGGTCAGGGCGTCGACCGCGCCCATGGCCGCAGCGAATGCGTTACCCGGCGACCGGCGGCCGGGCTCGCCGGCAAGCTCCGCCCGGCTCATCGCACTCACCCGTTTACGCCCGCGCTCGCGCAGCAGGCCGAGGCCATGTTCGGCCAACGCTCGGCCGACGCCTCGGCGGCGTCGTGCCGGATGCACGATCAGCTCAGCGGAGGCGTTCTCGGTGTTGTCCAGCTGCGGCAGGTCCAGCCGGAGAAAACCGGCCGGCACACCGTCGATCCACGCCAGCAGCATGCTGGTTTCGTAGCCCGGCATCGGATGGCGGAGCAGGGCGGTGAATCGTCGCCGGCAGAGCGGCGGGAAGTCCGGCTCGTCGGCGGCCACCTGTGCGGCACCGATCTGATACGCCTGCTCGACGGCCGCCTCGTCGGCGGCCCAGACCGGGGTGATGGTGATGGTCATGCCGGCAGCCTGCGCCAGCGACAGACGAGCGGGCCAGCGAATTTTCGCTGGCCCGCTCGGACGTTGGTCGGGAGGGACGATCGCACAACGCCTCCGGCGCTGGGTCGTAAAGACTGAAAGTCTACGGCGAAGCGCCCTCCCGCACGGAGCATCTTGCGCCGTCCGTTTGCGGTCGTCAAGTCCCTGGCGGCGTGTTTCGCTCACTCCCTGCGAAATGCCGCTTACTAATCCGTTCGTCGTCAGGTCAGCAGGCCCGCGTCGCGGGCGGCCCGCAACGAAGGCTTGATCCGGTGGGTGGGGCCGACCTCGCCGGCGACCGCGTCGAGGGTCTTCAGTCCTTCGCCGGTGTTGAACACCACCGTCTCGGCGGTCGGGTCCAGCCGGCCCGATTCGACAAGCTTGCGCAGCACCGCCACGGTCACCCCGCCGGCCGTCTCCGCGAAGACCCCGGTGGTACGCGCCAACAGGCGTACCCCCGATCGGATCTCGTCGTCGTCGGCGTAGTCCATCCAGCCACCGGTGCGGCGCACCGCCTCCAGGGCGTACAGCCCGGCGGCCGGGTCGCCGATGTTCAGCGACTTGGCGATCCCGGTCGGCTTGACCGGGGTGATGACGTCGGTGCCGCCGTGCAGTGCGGTGGCGATCGGGTTGCAGCCGGCCGACTGCGCCCCGAAGACCTTCCAGCCACCGGCCGGGGCCTCGACCAGGCCGATCTCGACCAGCTCGCTGAACGCCTTGTCAATCTTGGTGAGCAGCTCGCCCGAGGCCATCGGGATGACCACCTGGGCGGGGATCCGCCAACCGAGTTGCTCGGCCACCTCGTAGCCGAGCGTCTTGGACCCTTCCGCGTAGTACGGCCGCACGTTGACGTTGACGAAGGCGGTGTCCTCGAACTCGTCGGTCTCGACCAGTTCGCCGCAGAGCCGGTTCACGTCGTCGTACGACCCGTCGATGGCGACCAGGTCACCGCCGTAGACGGCGGTCGTGACGACCTTGCCCTGCTCCAGGTCGCTGGGGATGAAGACCACGGAGGGCGCACCCACCCGGGCGGCGTGCGCGGCCACGGAGTTGGCCAGGTTGCCGGTGGAGGCGCAGGCGAACCGGGAGAAGCCCAGCGCGCGGGCGGCGGTCAGCGCCACCGACACCACCCGGTCCTTGAAGGAGTGGGTGGGATTGGCGCTGTCGTCCTTGACCCAGAGCGGAGCGGTGATGCCCAACTCGGCGGCGAGCTGGTCGGCGGCCACCAGCGGGGTGAAACCCGGGTCCAGGGTGACCCGGGCGGCCGGGTCCTGGCCGGCGGGCAGCAGGGCGGCGTAGCGCCAGAGGTTGCGCGGGCCGGCCTCGATCTGCTCGCGGGTGACGGTGGCGAGTGCGGCCGGGTCGTAGTCGACCTCCAGCGGGCCGAAACACTCGTAACAGGCGTGCTGGGCGGCGAGCGGGTAGCGGGCCGAACAGGCCCGGCAGACCAGGGCACGGGCGGGGCTGGCGGCGGTGTCGATGCCGGACGGGGCGAGCGTCGACGTCATGTCGAAGTCCTCTCATCTTTCCCCGCATCGCACCCTGCGGCGGGGACGGAATTGGCACCTGCCCCGCCGGACGCTCAACGGTGAGCGCGCGAGGTGGTTGCCGGGGCGTCGTCGGGCCGTATCCCTCAGCCCCTCTGGATGAGGTATGCAGTTGTGTCGCCGAGTCTAGGCAATCCGGACGCGGCCGTCGCCTGCCAATCTCAGCCTGTGAGCGAAACCTCAGCGGCGCCGTTCGTGCCCCCGGCGCCGCTGAGCATCACCGTCAGGCTGGCACGGACCGCCGTTCGTCCTCGGCCAGGGCGACCGTGGCGGCCCCGCGTCGCCAGAGCGTGTCCACCGCCCAGGTGCCCGGGCCGAGCACCGCCACCAGGAAGAACGCCCAGCAGAAGAGGACGGACAGTTCGCCGTTGTTGCGCAGCGGCAGCAGCGCCTCGGGCTGATGGACGACGAAGTACGCGTAGGCCATGGAGCCCGACGCCACCAGAGCCGCGGGTCGGGTGAACAGGCCGAGGAGCACGAGGGCACCGCAGATCAACTGGATCATCGCGGCGTACCAGCCCGGCCACTGGCCGAGCGGCACCGCCTCGCCGGTGCCACGGTTGCCGCCGAAGACGCCGAAGACGGACGACATGCCGTGAATGAGAAATAACAGCCCGATGACAATGCGGAACAGGGACAGAGCCGGCCCGCCGAACCGGTCAGTACGCATTGGTACCTCCTACGAGTGGGGTGGTGGTACCAGAATGCGGAATCTATAGATAGTTGTCGATGCAATCTCTCTTGTTGGGAACGCTCCCACACTCAGTCTAGCGGCCGAAACTTTCGGGGGTACCCCTACCACGGAAACCTTATGGTCTGCTTACGTGGGTGGCGGGAGCACAAGCCGCCGTGGCCGGGTGCGACGATGCTCCGATGCCACCCACAACGGTCCGCAGCCCGGCCCCCGGTGGGCGTCGGCTCGTCGCCGTGTCGGTCTCGATCACCGCAACGCTCGGCCTGCTCGCCGGCTGCGCCCCGGCCGGCGGCCTCGCGAGTGCGCCGCCCGGCCCGACCCCGGCTTCCCGTGGACCCGGCAGCGCTCCGTCCGACGCCGCCGAGCTCGGCGGCACGCCCTCCCGGGACGGCGATCCCGGGGGAAGCAACGGCCCTACGTCCGGCTGCCCCGACTCCGGTGTGCGGATCACCTACCGCGGCGTCAGCGCCGCGATGGGGCTGCGGGCGATGGGCCTGGAACTGGTCAACTGCGGCGACCGCCCCTACCGGCTGCACGGCTACCCTGAGCCGCGACTGCGGGACGCGGACGGCGACGTCATCCCGGTTCGGGTGATCCGGGGCGCGAAGGGGATCACGTCCGGCTTCGACGACCCACCCCGCCCCCTGGTCCTGGCCCCCGGCGAGGCGGCCGGCACCGCCCTGCTCTGGCGCAACCTGGTCGACAACCCGACAGTGGTGGCGACCAACGCCGAGCACCTCGACGTCGCCCCGCTGCGCGGCCGACCCGCGCAACGGGTCGTCATACAGGGCCACATCGACCTGGGCAACACCGACCGGCTCGGGGTCAGCGCCTGGCAGAAACGCGAGCCGAGCACGCCGGAGCCGACGCGGGCGGTGCCCAACCCGCCGCCCACCACACCGGTCCCGCTGCTCTGACCGGACGGAGCACACGGGCCGAGCGGGCGCGGACAACGGGCTCAGCTGGTGATGTCCTTGCGGGTGAAACGCCAGAACGCCAGGCCCCAGAACACGGTCGCGTAGCAGATCGCCGAGACCGTGCCCCGCACGATGTCGTCGGTCTGTACGGGCGTGGAGAGCAGTCCCAACCACGCGGTGCTGTAGTGGGTCGGCAAAAAGGACCGGATCGCGCCGAGCGCGGTGATCTGGTCCAGGATGCTGGAGAGAATCCACAGCAGCACCGCGCCACCCACCGCGCCCAGCGCCGCGTCGGTGGTCACCGACAGCAGGAAGGCCAGGCCCGCGACCACCAGCAGGACGATCGCCAGGTACCCGAGCACCGCGAGCAACCGCAGCAGCCCCTCGCCCGGCTCCAACTGCGCGGCGACCGTGCTGCGCAGCGGCGACCAGCCGTAGCGCAGGGTGCCGATGGCCAGTGCCGTGCCGGCGAGCAGGATCAGTGCCAGCGCCGAGTACGCGAGCGCGACAAGCAGCTTCACCGTGAGCAGTCGGGCGCGGGGCACCGGAATCGCCAACAGGTAGCGCAGGCTTCCCCAACTCGCCTCGCTCGCCACCGTGTCGCCGCAGAACAGCGCGACCACAACGACAAGCAGGAACGAGGCGGACACGAAGATGGTGAAGAGGGTGAAGTTCAACCCACCAGAGGTGGCGAGATCGATCAGGCTGCCGAACTCGCCCCCGCCGTTGTCGTCGTCGTTGGTGTCGAACTGGAACGCGATCAGGATGATCAGCGGCAGCAGCACCATGAAGCCGAGCGCCAACTGGGTACGCCGACGCGACGCCTGCCGGCGGAACTCGGCACCGAACGGCAGCGTCCGGGCGGGCCGGTAACCCGCCGCCGCTCCCGAGGCGGCGACGCTTGTCGTGTCCCCCGTCGGCTCGACAGTCGATCCCGCCATCACCGGTCCCCGCTTCCCCGAGAGTTCTCGCCCACCAGGGCGAGGAAGGCGTCCTCCAGGCGGCGCCGGGGCACCACCCGGTCCACCGCGATGCCGGCCCGGACCAGCTCGGCGACCACTTCGCTGCGGGCGGTGCCGTTGGTGTCCACCACCAACTGCCCGTCGGCGTCGTCCAGCACGCGTACGCGGCCGAGGCCGTCGAGCACGGTCCGGGCCGCGGTCGGGTCGCTCACCTCGAACAGCACGCTGGGCGAGTCACCGACGATCTCCTCGACCGGTCCGGAGGCGACGATGCGGCCCTTGTTCACCACCACGGCGTGGGTACAGGTCTGCTCCACCTCGGCGAGCAGGTGGCTGGAGACCAGCACCGCCCGACCGTCGGTCGCGTACCGCTGGAGTACCCGGCGCATCTCGGCAATCTGCGGTGGGTCCAGCCCGTCGGTCGGTTCGTCGAGCACCAGCAGTTCCGGCAGACCGAGCATGGCCTGGGCGATGGCGAGGCGTTGCCGCATGCCGTGGCTGTACTTACGCACCCGCCGGTGTACCGAGGAACCCAGCCCGGCGATCTCCAGTGCCTGCTCGAAGTGGGCGTCGGCCTTCGGCCGGCCAGTCGCCCGCCAGTACGCCTCAAGGTTCTCCAGGCCGGACAGATGCGGCAGGAACCCCGGCCCCTCCACCAGCGCACCGATCCGCGACAGCACCGGCGAGCCGGGCACCAGACGGTGCCCGAAGACGTAGATCTCCCCCGCGGTCGGCTGGGTCAGCCCCATCAGCACCCGCAGCGTGGTGGTCTTGCCGGCGCCGTTGGGCCCGAGCAGGCCGACCACCTGACCGGGGTGCACCTCGAAGTCCACCTCGGAGACCGCGACGAAGCCGTCGGCGTACTCCTTGCGCAGCCGGCGCACGGCCAGCGGGGTGTCCGCGTACTCCGGATGCACGGAGGTGTCCTGGCGACGGTGCCGGCGGCGCAGCACGGCCACGAGCACGACGAGCCCGACCACGATCGCGGCGAGCAGCCCGACCAGGATCCAGCGCCAGAGCGCCGCCTCGGTGGGGATCGGGTCGCTGTCGACAGTCGGCAGGCTGATCGGCGTGTCGCCGACCGCGACGGTGTGGACCGCCGGCTCGATCGGGGTCGTGTACGCCTGGTCCGAGGTGGCCACCACCAGCCGGAGCCGGTGCCCGGCCTCCACCCGGTGCACGATCGCCGGCAGGGTGACGGTGACCGGCGCGGCGGCGTCGACGCTCGCCGGCAGGCCGGTGAGCCGGATCGGCGCGATCAGGCCGCTGGGCAGGGTTGCCGCCCCCTCCGGGTCGACCACGTAGAGCTTGGCGAAGAGGACGGCCTCGCCGCTGCTCGACGCGGCGCGCAGCGACACGGTCGGCGTACCGACGATGTCGACCGCCTCGGTCAACGGCTCGGACTCGAACCGGGCGTGCTGCCCGGGTATGTCGCCGGCCACCCCGCCGAGCAGCGAGCTCAGCGAACCGGCGAACGGCACCGAGGAGATCGCGGCCGGGTTGCCGCCGGGCGGGTTGGCCACCGGCTGAGCCGGGCCGGCCACGGCCACCTCCACCCGGGAGTCGCCGCCGATACCGGGATAGTCCTCGGTGCGGTAACCGGTGGCGACCAAACCACGGTCCATGGCGTCGAAGCCGGCGATCCGCGAGAAGGTGAAGGTGTCGCCGGGCGAGTCACCGTCGTCGGACACGTAGTGGTCGAGCCACTGCGCGGTCAGGAACTTCACCCGGTCGGAGTCGGTCTGCGGTCCGGAGCCGCCGTCGTGGCCGCCGGTGAACCAGGCGACCCGGACCGGGGTGCCGTTCGCGGCGATGCCCCGGGCGTTGGCGTCGGCCTCGGCGAGCGGGAAGAGGGTGTCCGCCGCGCCCTGCACCAGCAGGGTGGGCGCGGTGATCCGGTCCAGCACCCCGGCCGGGCTGGACCGGCGCAGCAGGTCGACGGCGCCCTGGTCGGCCCGGCCGGTGGCGGCGATGCGCAGGTACGCGGCGCAGACGTCGGCGGCGAACCGTCCGCAGGAGGGATCGGGCAGACCGCCGACGGCCGGTGCGCCGGGTGCGGTGCCGGGTCCCTGGCCCGGGGCGGGGCTGGGCGGCCCGGCGCCGGGCGCGCCCTCCGGCGTCTCGGCGCCGGTGCCGGAGATCCCGGCCGGGCCGGAGCCGACGTTTCCGCCGCCGCCGAAGAAGATGCCGGCCCAGCCGGACTTGAACACGCCCTCGGTCGGCTCGCCGCCGGTGCTCTCCGGCAGGAAGGCGCGGGACAGGTCGTTCCAGGTGATCATGGGAACGATCGCGTCGACCCGCTGGTCCTGGGCGGCGAGCAGCAGTGCCAGGGCACCGCCGTAGGAGCCGCCGACCACACCCACCCGGGGATCGCCGGTGGCGTCGGTGCGGATTTCCGGACGCGCGGCGAGCCAGTCCAGCAGCCGCTGCGCGTCGCGTACCTCGTGGTCGGGACTGTCCAGGTGGATCTGGCCGCCGCTGCGACCGAAGCCGCGCGCGGTCCAGGTCAGTACGGCGTACCCCCGGTCCGCCAGATCCTCGGCGTCGGTGCGGACCGACTCCTTGGTGCCACCGAAGCCGTGGGCGAGCAGGACCGCCGGCACCTCGCGGCCGGCGGCGGCGTCGAGCGGAAGGTACAGCGTGGTGTCCAGGTCGACCGGCTCGTCACCGTCCGGTCCGGACCGGACGGTGAGCATCGCGGACTCCGTGCGGAAGGCCGGCCGGTCCGGCCACACCGCCCACACCACGGCCGCCGCCAGCAGGACGACAGCCGCGGTGGCGGCGACGGCCCGGCGACCGGTGGGCAGGGCACGTCGGATCCGCGCGGCCGAGAACGGCGATCTCATTGGGCACACGGTACGGCCCGAAACCTGGGTATTAGCTGAGATCCGCCGTACGTCCGTTCTGGTAGCCCGATCGTCATCCGGCGAAGGTCATCCGCACAGCGTCCAGTCGGCGAACCTTTGGGATGACTTCGCATCGCGGAAATTCCTGCCTTTCGCTCGAATCTATACTCAAGTACGCCTATCTCCCACATGAACGGCACTTACCGTGAGCGAATTGATCGCCGTGAGTCACATCGCTCGAAGTGACGCAAAGCTGACGGTTGCCGGCCGACCGATAGCACCAGCCTTCGATTAGTTTTCCGGTCCGGCGCACGGGACCGGCTCGTCGACGCCGTCGGACAACCTGCGCCATGCCGGAGGAGACAACCATGACCGTTCCCGCTCCGCGGGTCCGTCGCCGGCCCCGGACACCGGGCCGGCTGTTGCCGCTGCTACTCGCCACCGCGCTGCTGCTGCCGGTGGCGTTCCTCGTCGTACAGGCACACCAGTTCGTCGACAACGACCGCGAGGTCGTCGGGCGGGAACGGCTCGGCGTCGAGTACCTCCGCGCCCTCGGTCCGGTGACCGACGCGCTTGTCGACGCGCAGAGCGCCGCCGTCACCGGCCGGTCGCTGCGCCGGGACACCCTCGACCAGGCGGTCGAGCGGGCCGCCGCGGTCGACGCGCGCATCGGTGGTGAGTTGAGCACCAGCGAGCGGTGGGCCGGGCTCCGCGCGAAGTTGGAGGCGCTCCCCGAACGCTCACTGGCCGACCCGGAGACCGCCTTCACCGTGTACGGCGAGGTCACCGACCTGCTGTTGGCCCTGCACGGCAAGGTCCGGGAGACCTCCGGCCTGATCCGGGACCCCGGTGTCGACGCGTACTTCCTGCAGGACGGCGTCGCGGAGGAGATGCCGGAGGCGATGGTGGCCGCCGGCCGCCTCACCGACCTGGCCGTCCTGATGAACCGCCGGCCCACGGCCGAACGGATCCAGTCGCTCAGCCAGCTGGCCACCCTCCGGGCTGCCGCCCTGCAACCCGCCAACGACCTGGCCAGCAACCTGCGGGCGGTGGTGGAGAACACGGAAAGTGCCGACCTGGGTGCGAACGTGCTCACCCCCTTCGACGCCTACCAGCGCGCCGTCGAGACGATGGCCCTGCACTCCCAGCCGGTCGATCGGGCCGGCACGGTCGACACGACGCGGCTCCTCGCCGCCCGCAACGAGGCGCAGCAGGCCGCGAAGCAACTCCACCCGGTCCTTCTCGACGAGATCGACCGGCTGCTGGTGGAGCGACTCGACGGGTTGGACCGGGATCGCCTGCTGATTCTCGGCGCGGGCGGCCTCGCCGCACTGCTGCTGGTCGGTCTCGCGGTGAGCGGCTGGATGTCCCGTCCGAGAGACACCTCCGCCGCGTCGGCAGGCGGCGGCGTGCCGGCAGGCGGAGTCGTGCCGCCTCCGCCGTCCGGCATCCAGTGGGGTGCCGTCGGGTCACGTCCCGTCGAACCACCACCGGCGCTTCAGCCGGTGGGACAGGTCCACGAGCCGGATCGGTGGAGGCCCTTCGATGCTGCTCGGTAGGCTCCGCATCCGCGGCAAACTCAGCCTGCTGGTGACCATCCCCCTGCTCGGCATGCTTGGGCTGACCCTGCCGGTGGTCTGGGAACGAGCCGGTGTGGCCCAGCGGGCCGCCGACATCGACCAGACCGTCCAGCTCGCCAGTCGGGTCGGCACCCTGCTTCAGCACCTGCAGCGGGAACGGATGCTCGCCGTCGGGCTCCTGCTCGGGCAGGTCGAGCGCACCACGCTGGTGCAGGAGATCGCGGAGGTGGACGACCGGATCGTCGATCTGCGGGCCGATTTCGACGGTGACCTTCCGGCCGAGGTGGACACGGCACTCGACGGCGTTGCGCAACTCGCCGAGGTACGCACGGCAGTACTGGCCGGACAGGCCGCGCCGCCGCAGGTCATCGGCGCGTACGGGCCGGTCCACATCGCCCTGATCGACTCGTTGCGGCTGCCGCACGACGTGGACACCCGGACCCCGGCCGGACGCCAGACGCTGGCCCTGGACAGCATCCTGCGCAAGAGCGAGGGCCTCAGCAGCGGCGGTGCCCTGATCGTGTTGGTCGCCGCCTCGCCGAACCCGCAGTTCGCCACCGCCTTCGTGGCCAACATGGCCACCCTCCAGTCGGAGAGCAGCAAGATGCTCGGCCTGCTCACCCCGGAGCAGCAGGCGCTTGTGAACATCGAGCAGACCGCTGTCGACGCCCGAACCAGCCCCGAGTTCCTCCAACAGAGCGCCCTGGACCCGGTGGCCGCGGTGGCGGACATCCCCATCCAGGCTCTCTTCCCCACCGTTTCCTCGCTGATCACGCTGGGTCAGTTCGTCGAGAAGAAACTGGTCGCCGACGTGACCGCCGAGGTACGCGCACAACGGCAGACGGCGCTCTCCGGGGCGTACTGGGTGACCGTGCTGGTCGCGGTGATCCTGGTCGGCGTGGTGCTGCTCGCCCTGGCCATCGGCCGCACGGTGACCGGGCCACTGACCCGGCTCACCCGCTCCGCGGACCGGGTCGCCCGGGTCGCCGAGTCCGAGCTGGTCCGGGTGGCCGACGACGAGGTCGACAACGCCCAACCCGTTCGCCTCGATCCCGTCGATGTCCGTGCCAGGGACGAGGTCGGCGACCTGGCCCGCGCCTTCGAACGGGTACAGCACACGGCCGCACGGCTGGTGGAGCGGCAGGCGGCGAGCCGACGCAACGTCGCCCAGATGTTCGGCCACGTCGGCCGGCGTACCCAGAACCTGGTCGGTCGGCAGATCGCCCTGATCGACCGGTTGGAGCAGCAGGAGACCGATCCGGGGCGGTTGGAGAACCTGTACCGGCTCGACCACATCTCCAGCCGGCTGCGGCGCAACGCGGGCAACCTCGTGGTGCTCTCCGGCGCGGTGGGTGACGTCGCGCACGTCGCGCCGGTTCCGCTGGCCAACGTGGTCCGCCTCGCCCTCGGTGAGATCGAGGACTACACCCGGGTGGACGTCCAGGTGCCGACCGAGGCCGCCGCCGCACCCGCGATCGTCGGCGACCTGGTGCTGGCGCTCGCCGAACTGATGGAGAACGCCACCGTCTTCTCGCCGCCGCACACCAGGGTGCTGGTCAGCGGCGAACTCACCGAGAGCGGCGTACAGCTCACCGTGGTGGACCACGGCATCGGCATGACCGAGGCGCGGCTGGCCGACGAGAACGCCCGCATCACCCGACGGGAGCGGCTGGACCTTGCTCCGACCGAGGTGCTGGGGCTGTTCGTGGTGGGTCGGTTGGCCCGCCGGCACCGGTGGGCGGTCGATCTCTCCGCCACCCCGGGCGGCGGCGTCACCGCGACCCTCCGGATTCCCCGTACGTCGCTGGTCGTCGGGACGCCCGAGCCGGCCGGCCTCCCCGTTCCACCGGTCGGCCGGGCCGCGCCGGTGGCCGCCCTGCCGGCCCGGCACCAGCTCGAAGCGGTGCCACCGACCCGGGACACCCAGGCGTCAGTGGACCTGGCCACCCCCGTGCCGGAACCGGTCGGGTTCAATCCCACGTTGCTGACCCGGGCAACCGAGAGCATGGAACTGTCCGAGTCCTGGGACGCGTTCGGCACCGGCCCGGAGCCCGTCGGGAAGACCGACGAGCAATCGGCCGCAATCGACGCGGCGACCGTGACGGTGCCGCAGGTCACACCGGCTTCGGCCACCCCGCCGGCCCCGATGCCCGGCATCCGGCAGCGGGTGCCCGGCGCCAGCCTGCCGAGGACGGCACCGAAGGTGGGCCGGGCCGACTCCAGCAGCGTGGACCCGAGCGCCGCTCGCGCCGCCGTCGAGGCGTTCGAGTCGGGGGTACGCCGGGCCGAGTTGAGCCAGGCCGACGCGCTGCCGCAGCCGGTCGAGCCGCCCGCTCCGCCGGGGCTGACTCAGCTGTCCCGCAGGGTGCCCGGCGCCAACTTGATCGCGCAGCTACCGCAACAACCGCTCACCCAGGACCCGGGCGATCCGGCCGAGGTCCGCGATCGCATCAACGCGTTCGAGACGGGCGTCGCCCGGGCTCTGCGCGATGTCCGTAACGACCGCAGCGACGACGAAGGAACGCCACGTTGACCAGCCCGCACGTGCACGAGAACCTCGACCACCAGAGCCACCCCGCCGGCGACCTCAGCCCCGAGGCCCGCACCTTCAACTGGCTGCTGGATTCCTTCACCTCCGGGACCGCGGGGGTGCTGGAGGCGATCGCCGTGTCGTCGGACGGCCTGCTGATGGCCATGTCCGCGATCAAGGACAGGTCCAACGCGGAGCGGCTCGCCGCAGTCGTCTCCGGGATGACCAGCCTGGCCGGCGGGGCCGCCAGTTGGTACGCGTTGGGCGGTCTCAACCGGGTCGTGGTGGACATGGCCGAGGGTTATCTCCTGATCAGTGCGATCAGCAGCGGTTCGGTGCTCGGCGTGGTCGCCGACCGGTCGGCGAACCTGGGCACCGTCGCCTACGAGATGACCCTCTTCGCCGGTCGGGCCGGCGGTGCGCTCACCCCGCGCCTGATCGCCGAGCTCAAGAACTCCGTACAGCAATGAATCCCGACGCCGCCGGTGCCGAACAGGAGCCGGTGATCCGCATCCGGCCCTACCTGCGCGAGTCCTCCCCGGCCGGCTCCGCCGGCCCGGCGGGCGCACCGGCGGCGATCGGACCGGAGCCCGAGGAGGCCGGGCCGACCGGACCTCGCCCCTTCGTGCTGACCGCCGGCCGGGTGGCCGGCGCCGACCCCACGATCGGCCTGGAGACCCAGGTGACCGCCCGACCGACCACCGAAGCGAGGAACGTCACGGCCACCCGGTTGAGCCCGGAACTCCAGGCGATCGTGGCGCTCTGCGGTGAGCCGATCTCGGTGGCCGAGATCTCCGCCAAGACCCGGTTGCACTTCGGCGTGACCCGAGTGCTGGTGGGCGATCTGCGCGCCGCCGGCCACCTGGACGTACACGTGACCGACGCCGACGACGCCCTCGACCCCGACGTCATCCTGCGAGTGATTGATGGACTCCGTGCAATCTCCTGACTGGCCCGCCGCGCCACCGGGCGCGCTCGCCGCCAACAGCGCCGCGGCCCGCTACGCCGGTCCGACACCTACCCCACCATCCATCGGCCGGGCCACCGCGCCACCGCCACCGGCCCACGCCGCACCGGCGCCGCCGCCGTACCGGCCGCCGGCCGCGACGCCCGCCACCACGGGTACGCACCGGGCGACCCCGCCGATACCGGTGAAGATCCTGGTGGCCGGCGGCTTCGGGGTCGGCAAGACCACCACCGTGGGCTCGATCTCGGAGATCGCCCCGCTGACCACCGAGGCGGAGATGACCACCGCCGGGATCGGGGTCGACGACCCTGGTCAGCGCTCCGGAAAGACCACCACCACGGTGGCGATGGACTTCGGTTGTGTCACCATCGATCGAAGCCTGAAGCTCTACCTGTTCGGTACGCCGGGCCAGACCCGTTTCGGCTTCATGTGGGACGACCTGGCCCGGGGTGCGCTCGGCGCACTGGTGGTGGTCGACAGCGCCCGGCTCGACGACTGCTACCCGGCGATCGACTTCTTCGAACGGTCGGGACTGCCGTTCGTAGTCGGGGTCAACGCCTTCGACGGGCGGTTGGCGCACGACCTGGGTGCGATCCGGTGGGCTCTGGCGATCGGCGAACATGTACCCCTGGTGCAGTTCGACGCACGGGACCGGCTTTCGGTCCGGGACGCCCTGCTGGTCGTCCTGGACCGCGCGCTGGACCGGGCCACCCGGGAGAAACGGGCCTGAGCCGACCGGCTCGCAGGCCCCTCGTGGGAAGGGGTGAGGCGGATGAGAGGCGGACTGGACGAGACTCTGGCCCGGATGCGTCGGCGTGAGGAGGCGCTGCGTCGACGGGCCACGGACCCGACCGTGGCGGCCGACGACCAGCCCGGTCCGGAGCCGGGCCACGGGTCCGGTGCCGGTTGGGGTCGGACCGACAGCCGCAACGCGGGACCCGGCTGGGCCGGGGTCCACGAACCGGCCCACGAGGCCCCGCCACGGCACCCGGTGGAGGACGTGGCCGAGGCGCTGCGCGCGGCCGTCGCCGCGCACCCGGGGGCGTCCGTCGCCGCTCGGGTCGAGCACGACGGGCAGGCGTACGACCTGCGGGTGACCTGGGTCGATCAGGAGGTCACGGTCAGCGGACAGCCGGCCGCGCCGCCACCTTCCTGGCCACTGTCGGTCAAGACGGTGCCCGGCTGGTCCGCCGCCCAGGACGGGCTGAGCGAGGATCCGGCAGCCCGGCTGGCCGAGCTGATCCGCCGCGACCCGTCCCTGCTCACCGGGGAGGAACCCGCAGGCTGACCAGGGGCTTCCACACGCACGCTAGGGTCGGGCGGTGGGCGAACCCGAGCTGACCCTGATCGCGAGCCTGCGGCCGGCCGCACTGGACGCCCGGCGGGGCATCGTCCGGCTGCACCCGGAGGCGCTCACCGCCCTCGCGCTGCGCCCAGGTGATCCGGTCCGGCTCGCGGGACGGCGGGTGACCGCCGGCCTCGTCGCGGCGGCCGAGGGCACCGCCAGCGCGGCCCTGCTGCACGCCGACGACCTGATGCTGGGCAACCTCGGCGTACGCGACGGCGGGCAGGTGAGACTGAGTCCGACTCCGGTCACCCCGGCCCGCCGGGTGCTGCTCGCCGGGCCGGCCGAGGTCGTCGCGGTGGTCTCCCCCGAGATGCTGCGGCTGGCGCTGCTCGGCAAGGTGGTCACCACCGGGGACGACGTCTCCCTGCTGCCGCAGGATGTGTTGCCGGACGCCTCGACCCGCACCCTGGTCGAGGCGGCCCGGCGCAGCCTCTCCACCCGGGTCGGCTACGCCTGGACCAGCACCCTGCTGCGGGTGTTGGCCGCCGAACCGGATCCGGGCGCGCTTGTCACCATGGACACCCTCGTCGCCTGGGAACACGGTCCCGCGACCCACAATGGCACCGGCGTCCCCCCGGCGACCGCTGCGGCCAGCCGGGCGGCGGGCGTCGGAACGCGCGGCCAGGCGACGGGCGTCGGGCAGGGCGGCTGGACGACGGGCGTCGGGCAGGGCAGTTGGCCGACGGGCGGCACCGCTGGCGACGGTAGCGTCGACGGCCGTTCGACGGAGCCCGGGACGGCTGGTGGTTCCGACATCGAGTCGGACGCCGACGCCAACGTCGGGGCCGTACCGTCGGTGGACGAGCTGCCGGGCCTGCGCGCCCAGGCGGAGGAGCTGACCGAGCTGCTCGACCTCGGTTTCCACCATCGGGAGGTGCTCAGCCGGTTGGGCACCGCAGTGGCGCTGGGGGTGCTGGTGAGCGGGCCGGCCGGCTCCGGCAAGGCGGCCCTGGTGCGGGCGGTGGCCGCCCAGGTCGGCGCCCGGGTGCATCCGCTCTGGGCGCCGGAGGTCGCGGCGTTGACGAACGACTCGGCCGCAGCCCGGCTCCGGGCGGTGACGGCCGAGGCGCTGGCCGCCGGGCCGGCCGTGCTGCTGGTCACCGACGTGGAGGCGCTGGCCCCGGCGGAGGCTCCCGGACCGGTGGCGACCGTGTTCCGGCAGTGCGTGGCACAACTCGTACGGGCCGGAGCGGCGGTGGTCGGCACCAGCAGTCGACCTGAAGCGGTCGACCCGGCGCTACGCGCCCCGGACCTGCTCTCGTTGCGGATCGACGTGCCGCTGCCCGACGCCGCCCTGCGCCGGGAGCAGCTGACCGTGCTGACCCGTCCGGTGCCGCTCGCCGACGACGTACGGCTGGACGAGGTGGCCACGCGTACCCCCGGTTTCGTCGCCGCCGACCTGGCCGCGCTGGTCCGGGAGGCCGGGGTGCGCGCGGCCCTGCGGCAGAAGTCGGCGCAGACCCCCACGGTGCTGATGGCCGACTTCACCGCCGCCCTGGAGGTGGTACGGCCGACCACCATGGCCGCCGCCACCCTCGAACTGGCCCGGGTCACCCTGGACGACGTCGGTGACCTGGTGGAGGTCAAGCAGACGCTCACCGAGTCGGTGCTGTGGCCGCTCACCTACCCGGACACCTTCGCCCGGCTCGGCGTGCAACCGCCGCGCGGGGTGCTGCTCTACGGTCCACCGGGCTGCGGCAAGACCTACCTGGTGACCGCGCTGGCCGGGACCGGCCGGGCGAACGTGCTGTCGGTCAAGGGCGCGGAGCTGCTGTCCAAGTGGGTCGGCGAGAGCGAACGCGCGGTACGGGAGCTGTTCCGTCGGGCCCGGGAGGCCGCCCCCACGCTTGTCTTCCTCGACGAAGTGGACGCCCTCGCCCCGGTACGCGGCCAGGCCACCGACGGCGGCACCGCCGACCGGGTGGTCGCCGCCCTGCTGACCGAGCTGGACGGGGTGGAGGCGTTGCGCAACGTGGTGGTGGTCGCCGCGACGAACCGTCCCGACCTGGTCGACCCGGCGCTGCTGCGCCCGGGGCGGCTGGAACGGCTGGTCTACGTGCCACCACCGGACGCCGAGGCCCGGACGGAGATCCTGCGGGCCGCAGCACGCAACGTGCCCCTCGCCGAGGGCGTCGACCTTCCCGCCCTCGGCGCGGAGTTGGACGGGTTCTCGGCCGCCGACTGCGCGGCGCTGGTCCGGGAGGCAGCGCTGGCCGCGATGCGCGAGTCGCTCACCGCCTCCACGGTCACCGCCGAGCACGTGGCGGCGGCCCGGTCCCGGGTCCGCCCGTCCCTGGACCCGGCCCAGGTCGCCTGGCTCGCCGCGTACGCCGAACAACGGGGCTGAGCATCCCGCGGTCAACAGGGAGCTGCGTCGTCCAGCGAGATCTCGGCGTACACCCGGTCATCGGCCTCGCGCAGCTTCGCGCCGCACTTCCCCAGCACGGACAGCGCGCCGCGGTTCTCCGGTGTGGTGTCCGCGACCACGGTCCGCAGGCCAGCCGCCGCCGCCAGGTGCAGCAGTTCGCGTAGCGCTGCCGCGCCGATCCCCTGGCCCCGGGCCGACCGGCCGAGCCACATGCCGACCTCGGCGACGCCGGGCTCGTCCCGTCGGCTCATCCGGATCATTCCGACCACCTCGCCGCCCGCCACGATCGCGTACATCGCGCTGCGGGCGGTCGCGTCGAGCCCACCGAAGCTGGCCCGGTGGAACTCACGGAACGCCTCCCGCCGCGCGTTCGACCAGCCGGCCGGCGCCTCCACCGGCGGCATCACGTCGGCCGGCTCCGCCTCGGCCACCGCCACGGAGAGCAACGGTTCGAGGTTCCGCTCGTCCACCGGCTCCAACCGGACCGCACCAGTCACGTGCCGCAGTCTCCCGCGCCCGGCGGCGCACGTCCACCCGGTTGGCGACGACCGGCCCCTCCGGCGGACCGGTCCGACCGGTCGGGTCGAATCACCTCCCGGGTCACGCTCCGCGATCGTCCGGCCGGGCGAACTCGCAGTAGACGGCGGAGGCGTCGTCGGCCGCCTTGTGCCGGCGTCGCCGGTCGGGGTGGTCCCGTTCGGCGGCGCGGACCCGGTCGATCAGCCCGTCCGGACCCTCCGTGGCCACCACGTTCAGCAGGCCGGACCAGTCGAGCAGTCCGAACTGCTCGACCAGGGCGGAGGCACCGTCGGAGAGCAGCACGGCGCGGCGCAACGCCGCCGGCCCGTGCCGTGGCACGGTGCCAACCACCGCGTGGTAGGCGGCGTCCGGGTCGGCGGCGGCGACCCAGTAACCGTGGGTACGGTTCATCAGCTCCCGCTGCGCCGTGACGGCGCGCCGGAACCGGGTGGCCCAGTCGGTCGGCTCGGGCAGCAGGTCGGCGGTCTCGCGCAGGTTGTCCGCCGAGGCCGCGAGCCGGTCGTCGGCCACCACGTCGACGCGTTCACCGGTGTCGAGCACCAGCGGACTGTCACAGAGCACGAGGTAGTCGACCTGGTCACCGCCGTCGCGGAGCAGGCACACCGTGCTCGACGGGGTGCCGGGGTGGTCGAGGTCGCACTGCTCGCCATGGTCGGAACGGACCGCGAGGATCGCCGCGGCCAGGTTGCTCACCAGCGTGGCGGCCGGGCGGGCGGCCTCCGCCAGGCCGAGCCGGGCGGCCAGGTGCCGGACATACCACTGCGGTCCGTGTACGCAGCCGGTGTCGAAGCCCTCCGGCACGGTGGCGCCGTCGAGCACCCCGACCAGCGGCCCGAAGCGGAACACCAGGTCCTCGTTGACCGCCCGACCGGGTGGCGGGGCGGACGCGGATCGTACCCGCATGGTGGGTGCGGTCCCGACCACCGCACCTCGCCGGCGCTCGTCCGGGGCCGCCTCGGGCACGCTGGTCTCCGGATGCGCGATTCGTCCCGGCTGTCTCGGCCCTCCGCCGCTCATCGCCACCTCCCCGCGCCCCCGGCTACCCACTCAGCACCGGACGACACGTCGAGGTCGCAAGCCCTAGCGGCGGCGGTTGCGGGTTCGGGAGGCGCGCAGCCGCACCAGCCGGCCCACCAGCACCGGGTCGGCGGCCAGGGCCGCCGGATTGTCAAGCAGCGCGTTCAGCAGCTGGTAGTAGCGGGTGGCCGAGAGCCCGAACCGGTCGCGGATGGCCTGTTCCTTGGCACCGGCGTGCCGCCACCACTGCCGCTCGAAGGCGAGCATCTCCCGTTCCCGCTCGTCGAGCCCGCTGGCCGTGGCCGCTTCCCCACCGGCGTCGGCAGGTGACTCCGCAGGGTCCGGTGACGTCGACTCGACCTCGGGGGCGGATCTCGGCGGTGGCACCGTGACGGCGTCCGGACCGGTCTGCGCTGCCGGGGTGGCGTCGGCGGGCTGCATCGTGCTCCTCATCCGGGGGCGGCCGGCACGGCAAGGCCAACCTGGCCCATCAGCCTAACGAGGGCCACCACCTGCCGCATCCCACCAGCCGGCGGGCCACCGCGACAAAGAGGGGCGGTGGCGGACCGCTCCGGCGAGAACGGTCCGCCACCGGCCGGCTCAGGTGATGTCGCGCCGGCGCATCGTCCACAGCGCCGCGCCGAGGAAGAGCACGATCCCGACGCCGAACAGCACCGACGAGTGCTGCCAGGTGATGTCCAGGGTGGCCGGCTCGCACTCACCGGTGTAGGTCGCGTTGCACGCCTGCCAGTCCTGGAGCGTGACCGTCTTGGTCATCCAGGCGATGGCGTAGGTGGGCAACAGCCACGCCTCGGCGAACCGTACCTGCGCCATGGACAGCAGGATGCCGAGCCCGACCTGGCCGACCACCATGACCGCGATCGCCCCGCCGAGCGCCATCGCGGTGTGCCGGCCGAGCGAGGCCAGAGCGAAGCCCACCGTCGCCGCGACCAGTGCCAGCACGATGCCGCGCAGCCCGGTGATGAGGAACGACTGCCAGGTACCCGAGGTCATCCCCTCGGTGGTGCCGCGGAGGTTGGCGACCAGCCACATGCTGCCGAACCAGGCCGCCGTGGCGGGCAGTGCCAGCGCCAGCAGACCGGTGAGCAGCGCGCCCAGCTTGGTCAGCAGGACGGTCAGCCGTTTCGGCCGCCAGAGCAGCAGATTCATCATCCCGCCGGTGTTCCACTCGGCACCCACGAACGAGGCACCGACCACGAACCCGACCAGGGCCAGAATCGCGGCGAGCGGAATCAGCATCTCGCCGAAGCTCTTCCGGAAGTCGAAGGTCGAGGGCAGGAACCACTGCTCCTCGATCGACTCCCGTGGTGGCGGGCTGATCTCGGCGCAGTCGGCCGGGTAGTAGTCGACGTTCTCGCCTGCTGCCTTGGCCCGCTCGCAGTTTGCGCGTTCCTGCTCCGCCCAGCGGACCTGCTCCTGATGCTGCCGGTCAGCGGCCTGCCGCGCTTCCGCAAGCTGGTCCGGGCCGATCTTCTGGTTGCTCAGGAACATGCCCGCCGCCACCAGCACCAGCACCAGCAGGCCACCGGCGGTCATCCAACGGGCGAAGCGCCGCTTGGCCAGCCGGCGTAGCTCGGTACGGAAGAGACTCACGCGCCCCAACCTCCTCCGGCGGGCGCGGACGGCGCCGTCCCGTCGATTCGTACGGACTGGTCGACCTGCCGGTGCTGGCCGGGTACCGGCGCGGTGGCGGTCAGTTCGAGGAAGACGCTCTCCAGGTCGACAGCGATCGGCGCGAGTTCGCTGACGTAGAGGCTCTGCTCGGCCAGGATCCGGGTGACCGTGGCCGGCTTGTCCACCCCGGCGAGCATCAGGTGGTCGTCGTTCGTGGTGACGCGTACGCCGGCCCGGGTCAGTGCCGTGGCGGCGACCGGAAGGTCGGTGACCGCCTCCAGCCGCACCCGGACCGCGCCGGACGAGTGCTGTGCCAGCACCTCGTCGACCGGGCCGAAGGCGACCCGCCGGCCCAGCGAGATGATGGTGACCGAGTCGCAGATCAGCTGGATCTCGCCGAGGATGTGGCTGGACAGCACCACCGTCATGCCGGCCTCGGAGAGGTTGCGCATCAGCGTGCGCATCTCCCGGATGCCGCCCGGGTCGAGGCCGTTGGCCGGCTCGTCCAGGATCAGCAGCCGCGGGTTCTTGAGCAACGCCGAGGCAACCGCGAGTCGCTGCTTCATGCCGAGCGAGTACGTCTTGACCCGCTCACCGGCCCGATCGCGTAGACCGACCAGCTCCAGCACCTCGTCGACCCGCTGCTCGGGCAGGTCACCGGCACCGGCCAGCAGCGACAGCGTGTCGCGCGCGGTGAAGTGCGGGAAGAACTGCGGGCTCTCCACGATCGCGCCGACCTGCGGGGCGACCTGGTCCAGCGTCCCGGGCACCTCGTGCCCGAGGATCGCCATCCGGCCGCCGTCCGGCCGGATCAGGCCGAGCAGCGTACGCAGCGTGGTGGTCTTGCCGGACCCGTTGGGACCGAGGAAGCCGTGCACCTGGCCCGCCTCGACCCGCATGTCGAAGCCGTCCAGGGCGTTGCGGGTGCCACGGCGTCGGCTTCGGTACGTCTTTCGTAGACCTTCGATTTCCAGGACAGCTGGCAAGCTGCACCTCCCCCGTTGGTGTGTGGGCGACGACGACACCATACGCGGTATGCAGCCGCAGGCAATACCCGGTATGCAGCGCCACGCCGAACGGAAGATTTCAATACCGTGAGCGTCGACGAAGCGACGCCAGGTCAGCCTCGGGGCCGGAGCGCTCAGGCGCAGATGACGTGGACCCCGGCGGCACGGAAGGCGTCTACCACCTCGGGCGCGGCTCCGGAATCGGTGACCAGCGTCTCGACCCGGTCGACCGGGCAGATCCGAGCGAAGGCATGACCGCCCAGCTTGGACGAGTCCGCGATGATCACGACCCGCTTGGCCCGCGCCACCATGAGGTTGTTCATCGCCGCCTCACCCTCGTGATGAGCCGCCGCACCGAGCAGCGGATCGATGGCGTCCACCCCGAGCAGCGCCACGTCCAGCGTGACCTCGCGTAGCAGCGCCCCGCCCAGTGGCCCGACCAGCTCGAAGGACTTGGGCCGCACCACGCCGCCGGCCACCACCACCTTCATCCGGGACCGGACTAGCAACTCGTTGGCGATGTTCAGGGCGTTGGTGACCACGGTCAGCTGGGCACCCTCGGCGTTGGTGTTGAGATCCGGGCGCACCGCCAGCGCCCGAGCCACCTCGGTGCTGGTGGTGCCACCGTTGAGGCCGACCACCGTGCCCGGCGAGACGAGCGCGGCCGCCGCCGCGCCGATGCGCTGCTTCTCCGCCGAGTGCTTGGCCGTCTTGTAGCGCAGCGGCAGGTCGTACGAGACCCCGTTGGCGACCGCTCCACCCCGGGTACGCGTGATCATCTGCTGCTGCGCGAGTTGGTCGAAATCCCGGCGGATGGTCGCCTGGGAGACGTCGAGCCGTTCCGCAGCCTCTTCCACGGTGACCCGGCCCGAGTCGGTGAGCATTTCGAGCAGGGCGTTCCATCTCGCGTAGCGGTCCACCCCGGGCCTCCCGTGTCTGCACGATCGGTGATTGGTTTCGTGCACAGTAGTGCTCGAAACTACGAAGAGGCAAAAACCATCTCTGCGCGATCGCTCCCGTGGTTGCCATTTCGGGGATGCTTCACGCAGAATGGCGCGCGAAAGACGGGATTAACGAGCCGTAATGCGCAAGGCTCCGCCCCTGCGAGGAGTTCTCATGGCGTACGTCCACGCGGAGATCGCGAGCCAGCCGGACTGCTGGCGTCAGGCGAGCGACCTGGCCCCGGCGATGCTCGACCGCCTCCCCCGCCCCGGTGAGCGGGTCGCCGTCGTCGGCTGCGGTACGTCGTGGTTCATGGCCATGGCGTACGCGGCCCGCCGCGAGGCAGCCGGCCAGGGCGAGACCGACGCCTTCCAGGCCAGCGAGTTTCCCGCTGGCCGCCACTACGACCGGCTGTTGGCGATCACCCGCTCCGGCACCACAACGGAGGTGCTGGAGCTGCTCGCCGCGCTGCGCGGCCGGACACCGACCACGGTGCTGGTCGGCGATCCCGGGTCTCCGGTGGTGGAGATCGCAGACGCCGCCGTCACCCTGCCGTTCGCCGACGAACGCTCCGTGGTGCAGACCCGCTTCGCCACCACCGCGCTGGCGCTGCTCCGCGCCAACCTCGGCGACAACATGACCGCACTGGTCGCCGACGCGGAGGTCGCCGTCCGGGCCCCACTGCCGATCGACCCGAGCCTGATCGAGCAGGTCACCTTCCTCGGTCGCGGCTGGACGATCGGCCTGGCCCAGGAGGCCGCGCTGAAGTGCCGCGAGGCGGCCACCTTCTGGGCCGAGGCGTACCCCGCGATGGACTACCGGCACGGCCCCATCTCGGTGGCCGCTCCCGGCCGGCTGGTCTGGGCCTTCGGCGAGTTGCCCGACGGGCTGCCCGAGGACGTCGCGGCCACCGGCGCATCCTTCGCACACAGCCGCACCCACGGCTACCGCACGGTGCTCGGTCGGTGGGCCGCCGGGCGTACCCCGGTCGACCCGATGGCCGACCTGATCCTGGCCCAGCGCTTCGCCGTCGCGCTGGCCACCAGTCGCGGCCTCGACCCCGACGCGCCCCGGCACCTGAGCCGGTCCGTGGTTCTCACGTGACCGGAGAGGTTGCCGTCGCGCTGGACGTGGGTGGCACCGGAATGAAATGCGCGCTTGTCGACACGGACGGTGTGGTGCGGCACGCCGAACGGCACCCCACCGACACCGGGCGCGGCCCCGACGCCGTGGTCGAGACGATTTTGACGGTGGCCGAGGGACTCGCCGGCAAGGCCCGCGCGGACGGGCTCACCCCGATCGCGCTCGGCATCGTGGTGCCCGGCGTCGTGGACGAGGCGCGCGGCGTCGCGGTCTGGTCGGCGAACGTCGGCTTCCGGGACGTACCCCTGCGCGACCTGGCGTCCGCGCGACTCGGCCTGCCCACGGCGCTCGGCCACGACGTGCGCGCCGGTGGCCTCGCCGAGGCGCGGTTGGGTGCCGGCCGAGCCACCGGGCATGTGCTGTTCGTGGCGATCGGCACCGGCATCGCCGCCGCGCACGTGGTGGCCGGCTCGGCCGCCACCGGGGCGCACGGTGCCGCGGGGGAACTCGGTCACATCCTGATCCGCCCGGACGGGCCGGTCTGCGGTTGCGGACGGTCGGGCTGCCTGGAGGCGCTCGCCTCCGCCTCGGCCGTCGCCCGCCGCTACGCCGAACTGACCACCGCCGTCACGGACGCCGAACCGGCTGCGGGTGTAACCACCGCACCGGACGGTGGGTCCGCCGCCGGACCGGGCCCGGGGCGGACCATGGTGACCGCCGCCCAGGTGGCTGCCCGGGCGGCGGCCGGCGAGGAAGTGGCCACCCGGGTCTGGCGGGAGGCGGTCGAGGCACTTGCCGACGGCCTCGCCACCGCCCAGGCCCTGTTCGACGTGGCGACCATCGTCCTCGGTGGCGGCCTGGCCCAGGCCGGCGCCGGGCTGTTCGACCCGCTGCGTGCCGCGCTGCGGGACCGGCTGACCTTCCACCGGGAGCCGCAACTGGTCCCGGCCGTCCTCGGCGACGAGGCAGGCTGCCTCGGCGCCGCCCTACTCGCCCTCGACCAGTTGGAGACGCCATGACCGTACGGGTGAACGGCAAGGTGGTGACCCCCGGCGGGGTGATCTGGCAGGGCTGCGTCGAGGTCAGAGGCGACCGGATCAGTGCGGTCGCCGAGTACCCGTCGGTGCGCGACGGGCACTGGATCGTGCCCGGGTTCGTGGACATCCACAGCCATGGCGGCGGCGGGCACACCTTCACCACCGGCGACGCCGACCAGGCCCGGGCCGCCGCCGCGTTCCACCTGCGGCACGGCACCACCAGCCTGCTGGCCAGCCTGGTCAGCTCCCCGCTCGAGCTGATGCGCTCGGCCACCGCCGCCTTCGCGCCGCTGGTCCGCGACGGGGTGCTGGGCGGCATCCACTTCGAGGGGCCCTACCTCTCCGCCGCCCGGTGCGGCGCGCAGAATCCGGAGTTCCTGCGGGATCCCTCCGCCGACGAGCTGACCGAGCTCATCAAGATCGGTGACGGCGCGGTCCGGATGGTCACCCTCGCTCCCGAGCGTGCGGGCGCGCTGGAGGCCGTGGAACTGCTCACTCGACACGGGGTGGTCGCCGCTGTCGGCCACACCGACGGCACGTACGACCAGACCCGCGCTGCCGTGGCGGCGGGCGCGACCGTCGGCACCCACCTGTTCAACGGGATGCGCCCGGTGCACCACCGCGACCCCGGCCCCGTGGTGGCGCTGCTCGGCGCGCCGAACGTGATCTGCGAGCTGGTCGCCGACGGGGTGCACCTGCACGAAGGGACGCTCACCTTCGCCACCTCGACCGCCGGACCGGAACGGTGCGCGCTGGTCACCGACGCGATGGCCGCCGCCGGCATGCCGGACGGCGAGTACGAGCTGGGCGGCCAGGCGGTGACGGTGAGCGACGGGGTGGCCCGGCTCTCCCGCGACGGGGCGATCGCGGGGAGCACGCTGACCATGGACGCGGCGCTGCGCCGTACGGTCGCCGCCGGGGTCTCGGTCCCCGACGCGGTACGCATGGCGTCCACCACGCCGGCCCTGGCCGTCGGCCTCGGCGACGAGGTGGGCACCCTCCAGACCGGGCTCCGCGCCGACCTGGTGGTGCTCGACGACGACCTGGAGATCGTCCGGGTGATGCGGGCCGGTGCCTGGGTGGAGTGAACCCGGCAGCCGCCAGGTCAGCCCGCGGAGATCTCCACGCCGAGAACGGCCTGCTCGTCCGGGCGGTGCACCAGCACGTCCGACAGGAACGACTGCACCGCGTGGCGCATCCCCACGTCCCGACCGGCCTGCTCGGAGAGCAGCCACTTGTGCTCGATGATCTGGGCGAACAGCTCCTGCGGCTCCAGCTTGCGCCGCAGGTGCGCCGGTACCGCCCGGACCACCGGCTCGAACACCTCGGTCAGCCAACGGTGCGCGGCCTGCTGCTCGTCGGTCAGGTCGCTCTCCGCCCGGTACGCGTCCAGGTCGTTGAGCAGCTTGCGGGCCTGGTTCTCCTCCGCGTCCAGCCCGGTGAGGCGGAGCAGCCGGCGATGGTGGTACCCGGCGTCGACCACCTTCGGCCGAATCAGGTACCGGCCGTTGTCGATGCTCGACATGGCCACCTCCGCCACATCGAAGCCCAGCTCGTTGAGCCGGCGGATGCGCCCCTCGATGTCGTGCCGGGCCGCGCGCTCGACCTGCTGCTCGTAGGTGATCTCGTGCCAGAGTCGCTCGTAGCGCTGCACCACCTCCTCGCAGACCACCTCGGGGTCGATCGAGTCGTGCAGCAGCCCGGCCGCTTGAAGGTCGAGCGCCTCGCCGAAGATGTTGACCCGGGCGATCTCCAGGTCCTCGCCACGCTGGCCGTTGGAGAGCACGCTGCGCAGCGCGCCGGTCTCGGCGTCGACCAGATAGGCGGCGAAGGCACCAGCGTCCCGCCGGAACAGCGTGTTCGACAGCGAGCAGTCACCCCAGAAGAAGCCGGTCAGATGCATCCGGACCAGCAGCGCGGCGAGCGCGTCGAGCAGCCGCCCCATCGTCGGTGGCCGCAGCGTGTGGGAGAAGAGCGCCCGGTACGGCAGGGAGAACTGGAGATGACGGGTGATCAGTACCGGGTCCAGCGGCTCACCGGCGTCGGACTCCCGGTCGGCGACGATCGCCACCGCCTTCACCGACGGGAAGTCGATCCGTTCCAGGGCACGCAGCAGGTCGTACTCCCGCTCGGCCACCCGCTCGCCGGTCTCCTTCACCGCGTAGACGTGCCCGCCCAACTGCACGAACCGCACCACGTGCCGGGAGATGCCCTGCGGCAGCGCGACCAGGTGTTCGGCCGGCCACTGCTCCAGCGGTGTCGACCAGGGAAGGTCGAGCAGCGCCGGGTCGACGAGGGCCGAGGTGATCCGCACGGCGTCAAGTTTGACGTTTCCTCCGCCGGAACGCCTCCCTACGTGGCTCGGCCCACAGTCGCCGTCCGCCGGAGGCACCGCGCGGGCCGGTAGCGTGATCGGGGTGCGGGAGACGACATCGGTACGCCGGAGAATCCGCCCGGCACCGGTACGCCCAGCCGGCTGGTGGTTCGACGCCGTGCTGCTGGCCGGGTTCGTGGCGCTGACCGCCGCGCTCGCCAACGGTCACCTGCTCGATCTCGACCTCGCGGTCAGCGAGTGGGCCTTCACCCACGACCCGGCCCCGCTGTACTGGACCGCCAGGGCGTTCAACCTGCTCGGACAGGGCGGCGGTCTGCTGCTGCCGCTCTCCGGCGCACTGGCGGTGGCGGTGGCCTGGCGTCGCCGGACGATCCGGCCGTTCCTGCTGGTCGCGGGTGCCCTCCTGATCACCATGGTGACCATAGGTCCGCTCAAGCTCTGGACCGACCGGGCGGCGCCCACCGCCTCGGTCAAGGAGCCGTTCCTGGCGCCGGAGGAGGCTGTGCAGGTCTTCAACCACCTGCCGGCCGGTGCCTACTCGATGTCGTACCCGTCGGGGCACGTGGCCAACGCGATCGTCTGGTACGGCGTCATCGCCCTGCTGCTGGTGTCGCTGACCGTCGGTCGGCTGCCGGCCGGCCTGTACCGGCTGGTGCGGTATGCGCCGCCGGGGATCCTGCTGGTCACCACCACCTACCTCAACTTCCACTGGCTCACCGACGGGCTGGCCGCCCTGCTGCTGGGGTTGCTGCTGGACCGGCTGCTGCACCGGGTGCCCTGGGACGACCTGCCGCTGCCCGGGCACCTTCGGCAGTGGGACGGGCCGTTCGCCCGGCACCGGTAGGGTGCCGGCGTGGACCGACTCGCGCGACGGCTGGGCGTACCGGACGCCGTCGTCATCGGCCTCGGATCGATGCTCGGCGCAGGCATCTTCGTGGTCTTCGCCCCGGCCGCTGCGGCGGCCGGCGGCACCGGACTGCTTGTCGCTCTGGCCCTGGCCGGGTTCATCGCGTTCTGCAACGCGACAAGTTCCGCCCGGCTGGCCGCCCGCTATCCCGAGTCCGGCGGCACCTACGTCTACGGTCGGGAGCGGCTGAACCCGTTCGCCGGGTTCCTCGCCGGCTGGGGTTTCGTGATCGGCAAGACGGCCAGTTGCGCGGCGATGGCGCTGACCATCGGCGCGTACCTCTGGCCGGGGCAGGCCCGGCTCGTCGCGGTGCTGGCGGTTGTCGCGGTGACCGCGGTGAACCTGCGCGGCATCGGCAAGACCGCCGCCACCACCCGGATCCTGGTGCTCCTGGTGCTCGCCGTGCTCGCGCTCGTCGCGGTGGTCGGCGCGACGAGCGTCTCGATCGACCGGATCGACCAGCCCGGCGGCACCGCCCGGGGGGTGCTGACCGCCGCCGGGCTGCTCTTCTTCGCCTTCGCCGGGTACGCCCGGATCGCCACCCTCGGCGAGGAGGTACGCGACCCGCAGCGCACCATTCCCCGGGCGGTGCCGTTGGCACTCGGGTTGGTGCTGGTGATCTACCTGATCCTGGGGGTGGTGGCCGTCGGCGTCCTCGGCGCGGACCGGCTGGCCGCCTCCGCCGCGCCCCTCGCCGACGTGGTGGGCGCGGTCGGGCTGCCCGGCCTGGAGTGGGTGGTCCGGGCCGGCGCGACGATCGCGGTGACCGGGGTGCTGCTCTCCCTGCTGGCCGGGGTGGGTCGCACCACGCTGGCGATGGCCCGCCAGCGGGACCTGCCCGCCGGGCTGGCCGCGGTGCACCCCCGGCACCAGGTGCCGCACCGGGCCGAGCTGGCGGTGGCCGCGGTGGTGATCCTGGTCGTCGTGCTCGGTGACGTGCGGGGGGCGATCGGCTTCTCCGCCTGCACCGTGCTGGTCTACTACGCCATCACCAACGCCGCCGCGTTTACCCTGGGGCGGGAACCGGAGCGGAAGCTGCCGGTGCAGGCACTCGCGGTGGCGGGGCTGGTCGGCTGCGTACTGCTCGCGGTCAACCTGCCACTGTCCAGCGTGCTCGCCGGTTTCGGCGTGCTCGCCCTCGGCGCCGCCTGGTACGCCCTCCGGTCAGCCCGCCGCTGACCAGGTCACTCCGTCTCCCGGGGATGACCGGTGCCGACGTAGGTCAACCACACGGTGCGGCGCTCATCGTCGACGAGGTACCAGGGTTTCGAAGGCACGCCGCAGATGTCCCGGTGCCTGTCGAGCGAGGTGTTCCCAGCCGTCGGCGGCTGCCGAATCAGCGAAGCGCAGATCGAACTCACCCGCCAGAGCAGGCGGTGCGGCGCGGTCGCCTCGCTTCGGGCTCACCGGTCCGAACCTGGAGCGGGCACCGGCCCGAGGTCACCCGTCGGTTCCCGGGTCACCCGCTCCAGCAGGACGGGGTCCGCGTAGATCTCGGCGGTGTGCCGCCACTGCGTCAGCAGGACGGCGACCGGCGACAGATTTTCCAACGATGCCGCGCCCTGGGCGACCGTGACCAGTTCCCTCAGCAGTTCCGTGACGTCCTCCGGCGGCAGGAAGGCAACCCACGGCAATGCCTCGCCGAGCACCCGGCGGACGACCTCGGTCGACTCCGACCGGACAAGACCGGCCAGCAACCGCGCGGTGAAGTCGATGACCACGGCGTCCCGTTCCATCTGGTCGGCGGACGTCAGGGCCAGATCATCGGCGCCGCGCCGCCGCAGCCGCAGCGCCCGCACCTCACCAAGTCGCTCTGCGGCGGCGGCGGGACGGTGCAGGAACTCGCTGAACGGAAGCTCTTCGTAGACTGCGGACACGACTTCCACACTACCGTGGAAGTCGGCTGGGCGTCACTCCGTCGCTTCGCGCGGTACCGGTGTGCCGGAAGGCGCTGCCGGCTCCGGAGGGGCGACCTCGCGGAGCAACGCGTTCAGACCGGCCCGGCGGGCCACCACGGTCAGCCGGTCGCCCGCCACGATCACCATGCGCGGGTCGGGTGACCAGTCGAGGCGCTGGCCGGCCCGGGCGTGTGCGAGCAGGCGTACGCTGCCGGCCCGCCCGACGGTGGCGAGCGTACGACCGTCCAGGTCCGAGCCGGCGGCCACCGGGACCTCGGTGACCAGCAACGCGTGCCGGCCAACCGGGATGGTGGCGATCACCGCGCGGTCCAGCAGGGCGGCGGCGAACGACGGTGCCGCCAGGTAGGAGACGCTGCGCGAGGTGCCGATGCCGAAGGCCCGTTGCACGCGTTCGGCGAAGTCACCGTCGAAGAGCCGCAGCACCACGCGGAGCTGGTCGTCGAGGGCACGGGCATTCAGCGCGGCCCGGAGGTTGGCGCCGTCGTCGGTGGAGACCACCACCAGCGCCTGGCAGGTCGCCACCGAGGCGGCCCGCAACGTCTCCTCCTGCGCCGCGTCACCCACCACCAGCGGTACGCCGAGCCGCCGGGCCAGCCCGGCACCGCGCGCGTCCGCGCTCTTGTCGATCGCCACCACCTCGACGCCGAAGTCGTTGAGCTGGGCCATCACCCGGGTGCCGATGTTGCCGAGCCCGACCACCACCACGTGCCCGGAGCGCTCGGGCAGGATCCGCCCGGTGTGCAGGGCCAGCCGGGCGTTCACCACCCCGTCGACCACCACCGCCGTGATCAGCGGGATCAGCGCCAGCCCGGCGAGATTGAGCACCACCTGCATGACCTGCTCGGCGGCCGACTTGGCAGTGTCCGGATCCTGCCCGGTCAGGGTGGTGACCAGCGTCAGGTAGAGCGCGTCGCCCCAGCCGACGTGGGCCGCGTTGGCGTACAGCCCGCCCAGGGCGGCCACCATGGCGAGCAGCACGAGCACCGCGATCCCGATCTTCCGGGTGGCGAAGCTGCGGATCGCCCGGAGCACCATCGCGACCGGCCGACGCCGCCGCCGGGCCCGGGCCAGCCGCCGCGCGGCAAGTTCGGTGCCGGCCGGCCGACCGACCGCCTCGGCGAGTACCACGTCGGCTTCCCGGTCGTCGGCCGGCAGCACCAGATCCTGCTGCGCGTCACGGGTGTCGGCCACCCCGCAGACGATCTCGCTCGGGCGTACGTCGTCGCGGCGGGCCACGTAGAGGGTGCGCCTGCCGTGCCGGAAATGCGTCGGCGCGATCTCGCCGAGGGCGGCGGCCACGAAGGCCGGCGCGGCCATCGAGGCGTCCGAGAGCACCGCCGAGTCGGGAAAGATCTGCCGTACGCCGTTGGCCAGGCCGGTGTTGAACATCCGCACCACCAGGCGCAGCCGGGGCTCCACCTCCTGCGCGCAGAGCGCGGCGTGCATGTTGCCCACGTCGTCCTGGTGCAGCAGGGCCAGGCCGGCGGCCTCGGCCAGCCCCGCCCGGCGGAAGGTGACCTCGTCCAGCCGGTCGGCCCGGATCACCTCGATGCCCGGCAGGTCACGGCCGTCCGGCCCGGGAGAACGCCGACGCTCCGGCACGATCAGGGTGATCCGCACCCGGCCGTCCTGTGTCTCGCCGGCCAGCATCGTCCGCACCACCCAGTACGCGAGCGGATCCTGCCCGCAGATCACGTAGTGTGCCCGGGACTCCCCGTTGACCCGCAACCGGCGGCTGGCCCGCAGGGCCCGATCGAGCAGCGGCTCCGCCATGCCCCGCATGGTAGTCAGCCGGTCGCAGCCCGCGCAGCCCGTCATGATCGTGGCGGCCGTGACGCGGCATGTCCCGGCTGACGGCGGGTAGGGCAGCGGCATGCAGACCTTCCTGCCGTACCCGGACTTTCTGGCCAGCGCCCGGGCGCTGGACCAGCGACGGCTCGGCAAGCAGCGGGTGGAGGCGATCCAGGTGCTACGTGGGCTGACCTGGCCCACGTACGGCTGGCGCAACCACCCGGCGGTGAAGATGTGGGCCGGGTACGAGGAGGCGCTGACCCGGTACGGGCTGGACATCTGCTCGGTCTGGTGCGCGGCCGGCCGGGCCGACACCTGCGCCACCACGTTGACCGTCGACCTGGCCGCGGCCTGCGGCGTCGAGCAGGTCCGCTCCCAGCAGGAACTCGCCGTCGCCGGAGAGCTGCCGCCGTGGCTCGGCCGGACCGACGTGCATTTGAGCCACCGTTCGTCGCTGCTGCGCAAGGATCCGGCGCACTACCGCCCCATCTTCGGCGACGACGTCCCCGACGACCTGGACTACGTCTGGCCGACCTCCGACCGCCCCCGCCACTGTCCGGGGTGAGCGGCAGCGCACACTGGGCAGGGTCGACCGGGGAGGTTCGCATGACGCTGTCGCAGCTGGCCGGACGGTTCATCGGCGTACGTCGGCACCGGGTCGACCCCGGCGGAGGTGGCACCCCCCGGGTGCCGCATCCGGTCACCGCCGTGGTCGTCGGCGGCGGCATCGCCGGCATGTCCGCCGCGGTGGTGCTCGCCGAACGCGGCGTCGAGGTGACCGTGCTGGAGGCCGCGCCCACCCTGGGCGGCCGGCTCGGCGCCTGGCCGGAGACCCTCTCCGACGGGACCGGGCAGGTCAACGAACACGGCTTCCACGCCTTCTTCCGGCAGTACTACAACTGGCGGAACATCCTGCGCCGGGTCGACCCGGCGCTGCGATTCCTGCGGGCCGTCCCCGGCTATCCGGTGCTCAGCGCCGAGTGGCCGACCGAGGAATTCGGACGTCTGCCCCCCGCGCCACCGGCGAACCTGCTCACTCTGCTCGCCCGCAGCCCCAGCCTGCGCCTGCGGGACCTGCGTGGGATGGACCGGGACGCGGCCCTGCCCCTGCTGACGTACGACCCGGTACGCACCTACGCCGAGTTCGACCACACCACCGCCGACGAGCTGCTCGACTCGTTGCGCCTGCCCGACCGGGCGAGAGCGATGCTCTTCGAGGTCTTCTCCCACTCGTTCTTCAATCACGAAGCGGAGATGTCGGCCGCCGAGATGATCGCCCAGTTTCACTTCTACCTGCTCGGCAACCCGGAAGGGCTGGCCTTCGACTGCCCCGACGAGGACTACGCCACGTCGATCTGGGGGCCGTTGGCCCGGCACGTCGAGCGGCACGGCGGCCGGATCCGCACCGACGAGCCGGTCACCGGTCTGCACCGCGATCCCGACGGCTGGCAGGTGCACAGCACGCACGGCACGCACCGGGCCGGGCACGTCGTGATCGCCGTCGACCCGCCCGCACTCGCCGCCCTGGTCGCGGGCTCGCCGTCGCTGGCCGAGCAGGCCCCGGCGCTGGCGGCGGCGATGCCCGCGTACGGCCGGCCCGGCCCGCCGTACGCGGTCGCCCGCTACTGGTGCGACGGCGACGTCGCCCCCGAGCGGGCAATCTTCAGCGGGGTGTCCCGACAGGCCACCCTGGACTCGGTGACGCTCTACCACCGGCTGGAACGAGAATCCCGCGAGTGGGCCGAACGCGCCGGCGGCTCGGTGATCGAGCTGCACGCGTACGCCTGCGAACCGGACGTGCCCGCCACCGACCTGGCCGAACGGATGCGGGCCGAACTGGCCGTGCTCTGGCCGGAGACGACGCGGCTACGGGTACGGGAACTGCGTGCCCGGGTCGAGGCCAAGGCGCCGGCTTTCACCCCGGGCAGCCACGCGGGACGCCCGGGGGTTCGCACCGACGCCGCCGGTCTCTACCTGGCCGGCGACGGCATCGGCACCGACTTCCCCAGCGCCCTGATGGAACGGGCGGCGGCCACCGGCATCCTCGCGGCGAACCACATCCTGCGCGCCGAGGGCGGTGCCGCCGAGCCGATCCACTCGGTCCGGCCGCGTGGTCTGCTCGCCCGAGGCTGACCTCCAGGTCCGGCCGGGCCGGCTCAGGGTGCGGCGGGCGGCGTCCAACCGAATCGCGGCGCGCGGCGCTCATGGAAGGCCGCCACACCCTCCCGGGCTTCGCCGCTGACCCGCACCTGCCCGTGCCACCAGGCCATCCGCTCCTCGTCCGCCCGTCCGTCCACGATCTCCTTGGCGGCGGCGACGCTGAGCTGCGAACGCTCGGCGATCACGCCGGTGAGGCCGTCGACCCGGGCGGCCAGGTCGGCATCGGGCAGCACCTCGTCGACCAGGCCGATCCGCAGCGCCCGCTCGGCGGCCACCAACTCGCCCGTGAAGAGCAGGTGCTTCGCCGCCGCCGGGCCGATCAGTCGGGCCAGCCGGTGGGTGGTGGGTGCCGGGTAGACCAGCCCCAGCCGGGCCGGCGGTACGCCGAAACGTGCGTCGGCCGCGGCTATCCGCAGGTCGCAGGCGACCGCCAGCTGGCAGCCGCCACCGACGCAGGCGCCGCGGACGGCGGCCACGGTCGGCTTGGCGAAGGTGGCCAGCCGTTCCTCCGCCGCGACGGCGATGCTGCCGTCACCGGCGGCCAGCAGCTCGTCCAGATCACCCAGATCAGCGCCGGCGCAGAAGGTGCCGTCGGCACCGGTGAGCACCACGACGCGTACCGCCGGGTCGGACTCCAGACCGTCGAGCAGCACCGGCAGCCGCCGCCACATGGCCGGGGTCATCGCGTTGCGCCGCCCCGGGTTGCGGATCACCACCGTGGCCACCGCACCCGTGACCTCGACCACCAGGTCCGCGTCCACCACCGCCCACCGTCCCTCCGCCGCACCACGCCGTACGCCACCTGCGGCGACCTTAGCGACGTCCGCTCCGCGCCGGGCCGGGTGGGCCGATCCGGTCGACGACCGCCGCTGTACGCCTGAACGCCGCCCGGCATTCACCCCGGGGCCGCTCACGACCCCTAACGTCACCGTTCGCGCACGTCGTAGCCGACACGAGTGAGCAGGTGGTCATGCCATCCACACCCGAGGTCAGCGTGGTCATCCCCACCTTCGCCCGCCCGGAGCTGGTGAGCCGCGCGGTCCGCAGCGCCCTCGCGCAGACCGTCACCGACATCGAGGTGATCGTCGTGGTCGACGGTCCGGACGAGGAGACCGGTAAGGCCCTCGCCGAGATCGGCGACCCTCGGCTGCGCGTGGTCGAGCTGCCGGGCAAGGGTGGCGCACCCAACGCCCGCAACACCGGCGTACGCGAGGCCCGTGCCCCCTGGACCGCCCTGCTCGATGACGACGACGAGTGGCTTCCCAGCAAGCTCGCCGCACAGCTGGAGCTGGCCCGCAGCGCCACGGTGGGCAGCCCGATCATCGCCAGCCGACTGATCAACAAGACGCCCCGGGCCCAGTTCGTGATGCCCCGGCGGCTCCCGGAGCCGGGCGAGCCGATCTGCGAGTACCTCACCCTTCGGCGCGGGCTGTTCCACGGCGACGGATTCATCCAGACCTCGACCATCATGGCGCCGACCGAACTGCTGCGCCGGGTGCCGTTCACCGTCGGCCTACGCCGGCAGCAGGAACTGGACTGGACCGTACGCGCGACCAGTCATCCGGACGTCGAGCTGCTCATCGCCGCCGAGCCGCTGGTGCTCTGGCACCAGGACGAGGACCGGCCACGGATCAGCCTCAGCTCGCCGTGGGAGGCCCAGCTGGAGTGGCTGCACGGGATCCGGCCACTGATCACGCCGCGGGCGTACGCGGCCATCACGATGAGCATCATCAGCTCGATGGCCGCACCCACGCGCAGCTTCCGGGTGTTCCGGCTGCTGCTCGCCGAGGCACGCCGGCACGGGCGGCCCGGTCTCGTCGACTACCTGACGTTCATGCAGATCTGGCTGCTCCCGCCGCAGCTGCGGCACCGGGTACGTGACCGGATCCTCGGCCGTCACCAGCGCGGCGGCCCGGCCTCGACCGGGGAGCCCGCGAGCACGGGGCCCGGCGTCGATGCCGGCGTACGAGCGCCGGATGGCGCGGGGGTCGGCGCGGCGGGGATCGCCGGCACGTCGACGGGGACGGCCGGCACCGCCGGGGCGGCGGGGGTCGGGGCCGATGTCCGGCGATAGGGTCGCCGTGATCTGGCGCAGCTGCCTGCTACCCGGCTCGGAGACGTTCATCCGCAACCAGGCCGACGCGCTGTCCACCTGGCGTCCGGTCTACCTGGGCGCCGTCCGGGTGGCCTCACCGCTGTCCCGGGACAGCGACGTGGTGCTGTGCCCGGCCACGCCGCGTGGCCGCCGCGAATGGCTGCGGTTGCGGCTGACCGGCGGCTCACCCCGGCTGCGTCGGCTGCTGGCCCGGCTACGCCCCGGGTTGGTACACGCGCACTTCGGTGGGGACGGCTGGTTGGTCAGCCGTACCGCCGAACAGCTGGGCATTCCGTTGGTCGTCACCCTGCACGGTCTCGACGTCACCCGGCAGGCGGCGGCACCCGGGCCGAGGGGCGCTCGGCATCGGCGGAACCTGCGGTCCATGTTCAGCCGGGCCGCGCTGGTCCTGGCCGTATCCGGGGCGATCCGGGACCGGGCGGTGGCGTTGGGAGCGGATCCGGCGAAGATCCGCGTCCACCACACCGGGGTACCGGTGCCACCGGAGCCGGCGGCCGGGCCGAAGCGGTGGGACGTCGTGTTCGTGGGGCGGTTCGTCGAGAAGAAGGGGGTCGAGGATCTCGTCGAGGCGCTGGGCATGCTGTCCGAACTGCGCCCCCGCGCGCTGCTCGTCGGCACCGGGCCGCTGCATGAGCGGGTACGCGTCCGCGCCGCCCAGTTGGGCGTGGACGCCACGTTTCCCGGCGCGCTGCCGCCGCCCGAGGTGATGCGGCACATCGCCGAGGCCCGGCTGCTCGCCGCGCCGTCGCGTACCGCGTCGGACGGCGACACCGAGGGACTGCCCACCACGATCCTGGAGGCGTTCAGTCTCGGCGTGCCGGTCGTCGCGACCTACCACAGTGGCATTCCGGAGGCGGTCACCCACGAGTCGAACGGCATGCTCTGTGCGGAAGGCGACCGGCCGGCCCTCGCCGCCAACCTCCGCCGCCTGCTCACCGACGCTCCGCTGCGCGACCACCTCGGCAAGGCCGCCCGCCACCGCGCCGAGACCGACTTCGACCTGCACCAGCAGACCCGCCGCCTCGAATCCCTCTACGACTCCCTCCTCCCCTCACCCTGACCCCCGCACCCCTCGGTGGGACCGTCAGTCGTGGGGCGGAGGCGGCGGACGGCGGAACGGGCGGTACGGCGGGCGGTACGGGCACCGGCCAGCAGGAGGCGGCCGGCCCGTGCGGTGGGGGTGCCGTGCAGCAGTGAGACGATCCGGCGCAGCCGTTTCAACTCGTCGTCCCGCTCGGTCAACGTCCGCTCGTACCAGTCCTGGAGCGCGCGCGCCTCGGACAGCTCACGGGCCAGCCGGTCCCGGTCCGACAGCAGTTCCCGCCACCCGCCGGCAGCCGCACCCGCCACGTGGTCGGCCGACGTCCCCGGCTCCCGACCGGACATCGTGGTCAGCATGGCCGCCAGCTCACCGGCCGGCCAGAGGTCGGCGAGCCCGGCGTCGATCAGCCGGGACGCCAGCCGGCGCAGCGCCAGCATCGGCTCGGTGGGCTCGGCCAGACCGTGCCAGGTGCCGGCCGGGGTGACGACGACGGCGTCCGCCGGCATCCCCGCCTCCGCACCGGACTGCCAGGTGGTGAGCAGTGCCCGCACCGCCGGCAGGTCCCGCCGCAACGTCGCGGCCACCACCAGATCCTCGACGGTACGTCCCGACGGAACGGCCTCGCCGTCGGCGAACCGCCACCCGCCCACCGGATCCCGGCCCACCTCCCGGAGCCGACCGTCCCGCACCAGCAGTGCCGCAGCCGGCACCGCCCCGGTCCGGTCGGCCCCAGGGTGGGTGCCCGCGGCGGGCTGGTCCGCCAGGATCAGCGGATCCGGCAGGCGCTCGCCGAGCAGCACCCAGGCCGGCGCGAGCTCGACGGCGATCCCGTTCCGGACGGCGGATCCGGCCAGCCGAGCCGGGTCGGCCAGCAGCGGTGTGGCCGGCACCGAGCCATCACGTCCGGTGTCGGGGCCACGCGTCCCACCCTCGCCGTCGCCGAGGACGGCCCGGTCGCCGGAGACGGCCTGATTGCCGAAAACGGCCCGGTCGCCGAGGACGGCCTGGAGGAACCCGGTCAGGTCCGGGTCGGCCAGCAGTTCCGTGTTGACCAGAGCGGCCGGCGCGACGGGGGACGGAAAGACCGCCCAAGCGTCGCCGATCCGCAGCCCCGACGCCGTCAGCCGGGCCCGCAGCCGTGCGGGGCCGGCCGGGCGGGTGTCGTCGTACTCGCCGAGTGCCGCCCAGTCGGAGTCGGCGCTCGGCGGCGAGGTCAGCAACCGGTGCAGCCCGAGTGGGTTCTCGGCTCCGAGCAGCAGCCGGCCGCCGGGCCGCAGCACCGACACCAGCAGGTCGAAGGTCTCGCCCCAGGACAGCTGCGCCCCCTCCACCGAGCCGAGGCGGTCCAGCCCGTCCAGGGCGACCACGGTCTCGTACGGGGGTGTGCCGGCGAGCTTCTCCGGGCCACCGCAGCACACCCGTACCCCGGAGCGGTCGGCGTAACGGTCGGCCAGCGCCTCGGCGTCGGGCAGCCCCCGCACCAGCACGGTCAGGTCGGCCGAGGGCAGCGCGTCGAGCAGGCGGGGATCGTGTGGCCCCACCACAAGCGTGCGGCCGGACGCGACGGACAACAGGGCCGCCAGCCCCGGCCCGCGTACCGGTCCCGGGCCGTGCGCGCCGTCGAGATCCGACCAGCCGAGCATCTCGCCACCGAGCAGGTGCACCTCGCTCATCGACCATCCTCCGTACGGTGCCGCTCGGCGGGCTCGGGCCAGCGGAACAGCCGGCGCAGCTCGGCCGGTGGCAGCAGCCGGTCGGCACCCAGCTCGGCGACGGCCAGCGCACGGGCGCCGTCCGGGTCGATCTGCGGGCCGTGCAGGCTCGCCCACTGGCGACGAATCCGCGGCTGGCCACCCCAGATCGGCGCCTCGCCGGCCAGCTGCATCGGATCGCCGTAGACCGCCGGTTCACAGCCGGTCAGGATGCCGTAGAAGACCGCGCTGCACAGCCGGTTCGAGGCGACCCGGCGGTGCCGGCGCAGCTCGGCCAGTTGCCGGTGGAGGAAACCCGGGTCGAGGTCACGCCACCGGCCGCCCCGGTAGCCGTGGCAGACCACCCGGAAGCCGGCCCGCTCGTAGTGCTGGCGTACCCGGGTGGATCGGTACTCCTGCCAGTAGAGACAGACCGTCACCGGCCCCGGTTCGACGGCCCGGATCTCGTCGACCAGCCGGTCGTGGTCACCGACGACCCGCTGCCCCTCCCAACCGTGGAAGGGGTACCAGATGGTGCCCTCCCGCCGTTGCGGGTCGTCCGCTTCCATCGCCAACAGGTACGCCCACGGGGAACCGACCACGTACGTCTGTCGGCGGCCGAGGGACCAGGCCCGCCGCCGGGTCCGCTCCGACCACAGGAACAGCGGTACGCCCGGCACGAACTCGTGGTCGTACGCCATGCCGTCGCCGATGTTCCAGCCGTGCTGGAGGTAGCCCTGGATGCGGGGCGGATCCCGGTCGTCCAGCCCGCAGTACCGGGCCAGCACGTGGGAGTGCCCGTAGTAGTGGTTGGCATGGTGCACGGTGGCGGGCGCCCCTGGTCGTGGTGACGGGTCACGGCGTGACGGGTGGAGGCGGAGCCTAACCGGCCCGTCTGAACACCCGGCCACGCCGAGATGTCCGCCCGGTGTGCCATGCGCGATATAGATGGAGCCCCCGGCCGGGATCGAACCGGCGACATCCCGCTTACAAGGCGGGTGCTCTGGCCAGCTGAGCTACAGGGGCGTTGTGTCGTGGCCAGCATAGCGACCGACGTCCGGTTTTCCTGCTCGGCAGGGGTCCCGAGCATGGGAAACGTCATTATCCCGACGCGTGGACGTCGATTCGTGTCCGCCCGTGCCCGAGTGACCGGAATGCGAATGCTTCGGAAGTACCGCTCGACGGTGGACCTTGGCATTGCGGCGAAAGCCGTTTACCGTGCAGTGACACGGCCGACACGGGCTCGCCCCGCAGCGGCCGTGGCGCCGGTACGGGCATCCGTGCCGGTTGCTCCTTCACTCGGATCGTCCGGCACGTTCCTGCCGGTGAAAGGAAGCGTCCCCCCTCATGGCTACGGTCACCTACGCGAAGGCGTCCCGGATCTACCCGGGCACCGAACGCCCCGCGGTCAACCAGCTCGACCTCCAGATCGGCGACGGCGAGTTCCTCGTCCTCGTCGGCCCCTCCGGTTGTGGTAAGTCCACCAGCCTGCGCATGCTCGCCGGCCTGGAGGACGTCGACGACGGCGCGATCTACATCGACGACCGGGACGTCACCCACCTGCCGCCGAAGGCCCGCGACATCGCGATGGTCTTCCAGAACTACGCCCTCTACCCGCACATGACGGTGTACGAGAACATGGCGTTCGCGCTCAAGCTGCGCAAGACCTCCAAGTCCGAGATCGACAGGCGGGTCAAGGAGGCGGCGGCGCTGCTCCAGCTGGAGGAGTACCTCAGCCGCAAGCCCAAGGCGCTCTCCGGTGGTCAGCGCCAGCGGGTCGCGATGGGCCGGGCCATCGTCCGGGAGCCGCAGGTCTTCCTGATGGACGAGCCGCTGTCGAACCTCGACGCCAAGCTGCGGGTGCAGACCCGTACGCAGATCGCGTCGCTGCAGGCCAAGCTCGGCATCACCACCGTCTACGTCACCCACGACCAGGTCGAGGCCATGACCATGGGCCACCGGGTCGCGGTCATGCTCGACGGCGTGCTCCAGCAGGTCGACACCCCGCGGACGCTCTACGACACCCCGGCCAACGTCTTCGTCGCCGGCTTCATCGGCTCGCCCGCCATGAACATCAAGACCGTGCCGTTCACCGAGCAGGGCGCGTCGTTCGCCGAGATGTCCGTGCCGCTGACCCGCGAGCAGGTCGAGGCGGCCAACGCCGAGGGTGGCAACGGCAAGGTGACCGTGGGCTTCCGTCCGGAGGACTGCGACATCGTCAGCCCGACCGAGGGTGGCATGCCGGTAGTGGTCGAGCTGGTCGAGGACCTGGGCTCCGACGCCAACGTCTACGGTCACGCCGCGCTCGACGGTGCCTCCGAGCGGTTCGTGGTCCGCACCGACCGTCGGACCATGCCGAAGCTCGGCGACACGATCTTCGTGAAGCCGCGTACCGGCCAGAGCCACGTCTTCCACTCCGCCACCGGGCAGCGCATCTGAGTTAGCAACCGAAAGGGGCGGTCCGCCGATGGCGGGCCGCCCCTTCTCGCGTACGCTCTGCGGTTTCTCAGCCCTCGACGGCCCGGCGGCGCGCCACCTCGGCCAGCGTGACCGCAGCGGCGACGCTGGCGTTCAGTGACTCCACCTCGGAGATCATCGGGATGCTGACGGTGAGGTCGCAGGTCTGCCCGACCAGGCGGGACAGCCCCCGCCCCTCCGAGCCGACCACCACCACGAGCGGGCCGACGGCGGCCTCCAGGTCGTACAGGTCCGTCTCCCCGTCGGCGTCCAGGCCGACCACCATGAACCCGGCGTCCTGGCAGGCTTTCAGCGACCGGGTCAGGTTGGTCACCTGGGCCACCGGCACCCGGGCCGCCGCGCCCGCGCTGGTCCGCCAGGCGGTCGCGGTGATCCCGGCCGCGCGCCGTTCCGGTACGAAGACACCCTGCGCGCCGAACGCCGCAGCGGAGCGGATCACCGCGCCGAGGTTACGCGGATCGGTGACCCCGTCCAGCGCCACCAGCAGCGGTGCCGGCTGTTCCAGTGCGGCGGCGACCAGGTCCTCGAACGGCTCGTACGCGAACGGCGGCACCTGGAGACCGACGCCCTGATGCAGCACGCCGCCGGTCATCCGGTCCAGCTCCGCACGGCTGACCTCAAGGATCGCGATGCCCCGATCGGCGCCGGTACGAATGATCTCCTTGACCCGGTCGTCGACGTCGATGCCCTGCGCCGTGTAGAGCGCGGTCGCCGGCACCTGGGTACGCAGCGCCTCCAGCACCGGGTTTCGACCGACCAGCAGCTCCGCCGCGTCCTTCGCCGGGTTGGACTTGCGTCCCGGCGCGACCCGGGGACCGCCCCGCCCGGCGGGCTGCCTACCGCGCCCCGGATTGGTGGAGGTCGTGCCCCGGCCGCCACCCTTGCCCCAGGTGGTGTCCTTGCTGCCGGGCTTGCCGATCTTCGGGGCACGCCCCTCCTCGGCCGCCGCCCGGCGTTCCTTCTCCTGCTTCCAGGCGGTGCGCTGCGGCAACTTCTCGGTGCCCGAGTACGCCTTGTGCCAGGGTCGCTCGTCGGCCGGCAACGTCCGGCCGCGCCCGGCGAGGGAGTCCCGGTTCTTTCCGCCGGACCCCTTCGGGGCACTGGACTTCGACGCCACCCGCCGACCACGGCGCTGCGAATTGCCGGCCATCAGTCCTGCTCTCCAATAGTCCAACGCGGTCCCTGTGGGGTGTCCTCGACCACCACTCCGGCCCGCTTGAGTTGATCCCGCAGCGCGTCGGCGGCGGCCCAGTCCTTGCGGACCCGGGCCTGCGCGCGCTGTTCCAGTGCCAGGGCGATCAGGGAGTCCACCACACCACGGAGGTCGCTCGCCCGGGCTCCGCCGGTCCAGGCCGGGTCGAGAGGGTCGACTCCGAGGATATCCAGCATCGCGCGGACGCTGGCGAGCGTGGTGCGGACGGTCACATCCTCCCCGCCGGCCAGCGCGTTGTTGCCGTCCCGCAGCACCTCGTGCAGCGCCGCCAGCGCGGCCGAGGTGTTCAGGTCGTCGTCCATCGCGGCGACGAACGCGGCCGGCAACTCGCCCAGCCCATTCGCGCCGACCCGTTCCACGGCCCGGGTCACGAAGCCCTCGATCCGCCGGTACGCGACAGCCGCCTCGCGCAACGCCTCCTCGGAGTAGTCGATCCGGGAACGGTAGTGGGCGGCCACGTAGTAGTAGCGCAGCTCGACCGGGCGCACCCCGAGGGAGGCGACGTAGGCCAGGTCGAGGGCGTTGCCCAGCGACTTGCCCATCTTCGCCCCGCCGATGCTGAGCAGGCCGTGATGCACCCAGTACCGGGCGAAGGGCAGGCCGGCCGCCTGGGACTGGGCCAGCTCGTTCTCGTGGTGCGGAAAGGTCAGGTCGAGCCCGCCGCCGTGGATGTCGAACTCCGCGCCCAGATAGCGCCAGCACATCGCCGAGCACTCGATGTGCCAGCCGGGTCGGCCCCGCCCCCAGGGCGACGGCCAGTAGGCGTCCGCCGGCTCATCCGGCTTGGCGCCCTTCCAGAGAGCGAAGTCGCGCGGGTCACGCTTGCCCCGGTCCGGCGCGTCCCCGGCGGACTGCATGTCGTCGGGCGACTGGTTGGACAACGCCCCGTACGACGGCCACGAGCACACGTCGAAGTACACGTCACCCGAACCGTCGGTGGCCGGGTAGGCGTGCCCCCGCTCGATCAACTGTGCGATCAGTTCGTGCATCTCGGGGATGTGACCGGTGGCGCGCGGTTCGTAGGTGGGTGGCAGCACGTTCAACGCCCGGTACGCCTCGGCGAGCTTCAACTCGTTGGCGTACGCGATCGACCAGAAGGGGCGCTCCTGCTCCTGCGCCTTGACCAGTATCTTGTCGTCGATGTCGGTCACGTTGCGGATGAAGGTGACCTCGAAACCGGCAACCGTCAGCCAGCGACGCAACACGTCGTAGTTGACGCCGGAGCGAAGATGGCCGATGTGCGGCGGCGCCTGGAGGGTGAGACCACACAGGTAGACCCCCACCTTGCCGGCTTCCCGCGGGACGAAGTCCCGCACCGATCGGGTGGCGGTGTCATACAGGCGTAGCGTCACCGTACAAGGGTAGCCGTCCGCTGTTGCCTGCCCGGTCGGAGCCTGGTAGCACCCGACCGCTCCGAGCCTGTCGATGACCACCCGCTGGCCGTACGCTGCTGGTCGTGAGCACTCCAGCGACGCCCGGCGCTGCCGTACCACCGCCGGACAGCCCGACGCCGAACGGCCCGGTGCCGAACGGCCCGGTGCCGAACGGCCCGAACGGCCCGGTGGGCCCGGTGGGCTCGGTGGGCTCGGTGGGCTCGGTGGGCTCGGTGGGCTCGACACTTGCCGGCGGGCCGGCGTCAAGCGGATCGGCGTCAAGCGGGCCGGCGTCGGGTGAGTCGGCGTCGAGCGGATCGGCGTCAGGCGGGCCGGCGCGGGGTGGCGAGGCGTCGCAGACCCTGGACCGGGGGCTGCGGCTGCTGCACCTGGTGGCGGACGTCCCGGGTGGGTTGACCGTCACCGAGGCCGCGAACCGGTTGGGCATCGGTCGGGCCGCCGTCTACCGGCTGGTCGGGCCGCTGGCCGGGCACGGCATGCTGCGCCGTGACACCGACGGCCGGCTGCGCCTCGGCGCCGGGGTGCTGCACCTGGCCCGGCGGGCCCAACCGCTGCTCGCCGAGGGGGCACTGCCTGCGCTGCGGCGACTCGCCGAACAGGCCGGAGCCACCGCCCACCTCACGGTGGTGGAAGGTGGGGAGGGTGTCGCGCTGGCGGTCGTCGAGCCGAGTTGGACGTCGTTTCACGTCGCGTACCGGACCGGGGCCCGACACCCGCTGGAGCGCGGGGCCGCCGGGCGGGCCATCCTGGCGGGCCGGTCGGGCGACGCCGGCCCGGTGAGCACCGCCGGTGAGCTTCAATCAGGCGCGTACGGGGTGGCCGCACCGGTGCTCGGGGTACCCGGCCTGGAGGCGAGCGTCGGGGTGGTGGCCCTGGCCCCGCTGGACGCCGAGACGGTCGGCGCACAGGTGCTGGCCGCCGCCACCGCCATCACCACCGCCCTGACCTGACCGCCCGCCCTGCCCCTGGCCCTACCGCCCGACACTGCCCTGCCCGACAAGGCCGGCACCGCCCGGCCCGGCACCGCCCTGCCCGGCCCGGCACCGCCCGGCCCGGCACCGCCCGGCCCGGCCCGACTTGCGGCAAGTTGCGCCCAAACCACAGCTCGAAAGCCCAACTTGCCGCAAGTCGCGTGGCACGCGCTCGGGCCGTCAGGACGGGGCAGGCCAGCACGGGCAGGCCAGCACGGGCGGGGTCAGCACGGGCGGGGTCAGCACGGGCGAGGCCAGCAGGGCGGGCCGGAGCGGGCGGGGCCGCAGGGACGCCTATAGCACAATCGGCGATGGCTGGGGGAGTTATCCACAGGGGACGGCCGAGACCCTGCCGGCGGCTGTCCACAGGGGCTGCCGAGGCGGCCGTACGACGCGCAGGCTTCTTTCATGCCAGCTCAAGCACACCGACCGAGCGCCCTGGCGTGGCAGGTCTTCCGCGGCTCGGAGGCCGTCCGCCAGGGCCTACTCACCACGCATCAGCTTCGCAATTCCGCCTGGGCTCGATTACGACGGGACATTTACGCCGATGCCCGGCTCGATCGCGATCACGAATTGGCCTGCCGCGCCGTGGCGTTGCAACTGCCGGTCGCGGCAGCCTTCGCCGGCCCGTCGGCGGCGTACCTGCACGGGGTCGAGCACGCCGCAAGCTTCGCCGACAAGGTGCACGTGCTCGTGCCGGCCCCAGCCGGGCTGCGCAGTCAACCTGGCCTGCAAGTGCACACGATGTCGGAGGAGCCTTGGCTCCAGGGCATCGGCACGGGCACGCTCCGCCGCACCGACCCGGCCCGGGCAGCATGGGAGAGCGCCGTCTGGCTGGAGCCGACCCGCGCGATCGCCATCATCGACACCCTGCTCGGCCGGGGACTCACCACACGAGCGGCTCTCGCCCAGTTCGCGGCCCTGCACGATGGCCGTCCCGGGATACGCCGGGCGAGCTGGCTGTTCGATCTGGCTGAGCCGGCGGCCCAGTCGCCAGCCGAGTCACAGCTGCGCATCCGCCTGGTGCTGGCCGGTCTGCCTCGACCGGTGGTTCAGCATCCGGTGCAGGTGTCCGGCGGTCTGATCCTGCATCCGGACCTCGCCTGGCCCGCCGTCCGGGTGGCGGTGGAGTACGACGGGCACTGGCATTCGGACCGCGAGCAGCTGCATCGGGACCGCCAGCGACTCAACCGTCTCGTCGGTGCCGGCTGGCTGGTACTGCACGTGACCAGTCGCCGTCTCCACCAGGACTTCCCGGGGATCGTCCGGGAAGTCCGCGCTGCGCTACTTGACCGGGGGTGGCACCGATGACAGCAGATGGCCGGGCTGAGGGTTCCAGCCCGGCCATCGTGCCTTCGATCAGCGGCGTGCTATCGGCGCGGCTTGACCGTCACCGCCGCGTACGCGTCGATGATGCCGTGCCCGTAGAAGCCGTTGAAGCTTCGCGAGCCGTCGCAGTAGGCGTCGAACTCGGCCGGCCGGCCTTCGTTGGCGTAGCTGAACAGCCGCGGCTCCGGGCAGGCCCGCTCGGCAGCGGTCCGCAGGAGCTGCTGCTCGACCCGGTCGGGTGCCATGCCGTAGCCACTGCGGCCCTGCTTCTTGCCGTAGCGGCTCACGATGAGCGCGGCCACCCCGGAGGCGTGCGGTGCCGCCATCGAGGTGCCCTGGAGGTAGGTGTAGTACCCGCACTCCCCGTTGCGCTTGCAGTCCTTGAACACGAAGGTCTCGGCGCCGGGCACGATGTTGCCGTCCTCGTCGACCGCCCCCTCCTCCTGGAGGACCTTCTTCGGGTAGGTGGAAAGGATCATGTTGGCGTCGGTACGGAACGTGTCCGTGCCGAAGCCGTCCCGGTACCAGCCACCCGGCGCGGCCACCGAGGTCTGCTCAGTCCCGTAGTTGGAGAAGTCGGACTTCTTGCCCGACGGGCCGACCGAGGAGACGCTGATGACGTGCGGCCCTTCGGTGGGCAGGTCCCAGCAGCTGTCGTTGTCGATCTCCCGCGGGTAGGGCGCGACGTCACCGTAGTTGGGGCTGGAGACATCGGTACGGGGGTCGCCCAGATCCTCATGGTTGTTGCCGAGCGCGCCGACCAGGGTGACGCCCCGGTTGTGGGCGAAGGTCAGCGCCCGCTTCATCGCCCGGATGGTGGCCCGCTGCGCCGCCTGCGCCTCCGGCGAGTCGGCCGGGTTCGCGGTGCAGTTGTAGAGCCACGGGTCGACGTAGAAGGACATGTTGACCACGTCGAGCCCCGACCTGCCCGCGTGCAGCAGGGCGTTGACCACGGGGTTGAGGAAGAAGTAGCCGGAGTCCTGGCCACCCTTGAGGTTGACCAGAGACACCTTCGGCGCGACACCGGAGAGACCGAAGCCGTTGGCGGCAGCGCCGATGGTGCCGGCGACGTGCGTACCGTGGCCGCCGTCGTCGGTGCCGACCGGGTCGAGGCAGCTCGCCACCTCGCACTCACCGTCGATCTCGGGGATGTCGGGGGCGAAGTTGCGCGACAGCGCCCAGTCGAAGTTGGGGGCGATGTCGGGGTGACCGGCGTCCACGCCGGTGTCAAGGACGCCGACCGTCACCCGGCGGTCGCCGGGCTCCACCTTGCGCGCCTTGTCGGCCCGGATCATCTCCAGACCCCAGAGCTTGTCGTCCAGCGGGTCCATCTTCTTGCCCCGCTGCTTACCGGTGCCCTTGGCGGCCGCGGCGGCCAGCAGGTGTTCCTGCTCGACCCGGTCAAGGCGCGGTTTGCGCCCGATGGCCTTCTCCTCGGCCGCGCCGATCAGGGCGGCGGCGGAGGTCGCCTTCGTCGCGAAGTCGGCCCGGTCGGTCGTCACCTGGTAGACACCGACCTCGTCGCTGCGGGACACCACGGTCCCGCCCGCCGACCGGATCGCGGCGATCGCCGCGTCGGTGGAGACGCCGTCCTCGGCGACCACGGTGAAGGTCCGCAGGTCCGCCGGCTCGGCGCTGGCGGGCACTCCCAGACCTGTGACCGTGAGTGTCAGCGCCGTCGCGGTTGCGACGGCACCGACGGTGAAGCGCTTGCTCACCACATCGGATCCTCTCGTTGAGGGACGTGGCGTCATCAGACATCAACGCGTGAGGTTTCGCCAGAGCAGCGCCGGATTAACGGCGGAAGATCCGCTTCGCCGGAAAGATCGGCCAGCACGCTGGGCAGCTCGGTCAGGGTCGTGACCACGGCCTCCGGCACCACATCGGCCGGCAACCGCTCGCCTCGGCGGTTCAGCCACACGGCCCGCAGGCCCGCCTGCTGCGCTCCGACCACGTCATGGGCCGGGTTGTCGCCTACATGTACCACCTGAGCCGGATCGACTCCGGCGGCAGCGCACACCGCCGCGTAGAAATCCGGGGCCGGTTTCTTCGGCACTCCGTCGCAGTGCGCGTACACCTCGAAGGCGAACTCGCCGACGAGGCCGCAGCGTTCCACGCGGCTGTTGCCGTTGGTGGCGAAGCCCAGCGTCCATCGTTGACGCAGAGCCGCCAGCGCCGGCAGGGTGTCGGCGAACGGCCGGGTCAGCGCGAAGCGGCGGGCGAAGAAGATGGCGCTGATCTCGTCCAGGTGGGCACGGAGACCCGCCCGGTCCAGGGAGCGGGCCAGGGCGGCACGCCGGATCTCGGCCACCGGCGCGGCGGCCAGGTCGCCGAGGACCGCGCCCCAGTCCGATTCCAGGTCGGCGAGCGTGACGCCGGCCGCGACCGGGGTCAACCGCCGCATCTGTGCCAGCACGGCTTCCAGCCCTGCGGTGACGGCCGGACGCAGATCGATCAGGGTTTCGTCGGCATCGAACACCACTGTGCTCAGCATGCCGTTCAGCATGTCACCGCAGGGCGGGCTCCGTCGCCTTCAGCGGAGCCGGCTGGACGGGGATCCGCAGCTCGTCGAGGCGGACGAGCGCCACACCCGCGACGATCAGCAAGCCGCCGAACAGTTGCACCACCGTCGGCAGCTCTCCCAGGACCAGCCAGGCGATCAGGACCGCGAACATCACCTCGGTCAGCCCGACGAACGAGGCCATCCGGGAGCCAAGCGCCCGCACCGCGGCGATCCCTACCAGGTAGGCGACCACTGCGGCCACCAGCGTCAGACCGACGATCGGCACCAGCCAACTGGTCTGTGTGCCGGCGAACTGCACGGTGTCGAAGGTGGCCCGCAACGGCAACGCGCCACTCAGGCCGAGCAGCAACAGCACGCCGGCACCGGCGGCCATCCCGCCACTGGCCATGACCGTCGACGGCAGGGCCGGGTCGACCCGGCCGGCGAGCACGAAGTATCCGGCCAGCCCGACCGCCGCACCGAGTCCCCAGAGGACGCCGACCACGTCGAGCCGGCCCGTCCCGGTCACGTCGAGCACGAAGACCAGCCCGACCATGGCCGCCACCGAACCGGCGACGGTCAGCCGCCGGGGACGCTGGCCCTGCACCAGCCAGGTCCATCCGACGACGAGAATGATGCCGAGGTATTCCAGCAGCAACGCGACGCCGACCGGCAGGTACCGCACGGCGTTGAAGAAGCACGCCTGCGCGACCGCGACCCCGAGCAGCCCGAAGACGCCGATCGAGGCGAGGTTGCGGCGCAACACCGGCCACCGCCCCCGCAGGACGAGCACGGCGGGCACCATCAGGATCAGGGCGGCGATGCCGACCCGGGCGATGACGACCGCCTCGGCCGACCAGCCGGCGTCGATCAGGGATCGGGCGAAGGTGCCCGAGGTGGCGAAGGTGATCGCGGAGAGCAGCGCCAGCGCGAGACCGGTACCTGCGGCGGGCGGTTGACGCATGGGCTCTCCTTGGCACGACTGCCCGCCATGGGCAAAATAGGTTACGCCGATGACGCTAGGTGGAGCCACGACAGGAGTCAAGTTGCTTTTCGCCCATGACACTGAGTGCTCTCTGGTCGCCGCCGCAGCGCTTGTCAACACCGCCGGATCCAGCGGAGAGGGCCTCCCGGATATCGCCGCCCTGGACGCCTTCTTCACCAGTCACTCCTACAGCGGCCGGCACGAGCACACCGAGGCCGAGCTACGGGCGGTACGCGCCCTGCGCCCCCGCCTTCGCCGGATCTGGTACGCCGAGGTGGACGAGATCGTGTCGATCGTCAACGCCCTGCTCCGCGAGCACCGTGCGCTGCCCCAGCTCATCACGCACGACACCGAGCCCTACCATCTGCACGCCGTGCCCCGGGACGCCCCACTCGCCACCCGAATCGCGGTCGAGGCGGCGATGGCCGTCGCAGACGTGGTACGCGGCGGCGAACTGCGCCGGCTACGCATCTGCGAGCACCCCGACTGCGACAACGTGCTGGTCGATCTCTCCAAGAACCGCTCCCGCCGGTTCTGTGAGGCCGGCTGCGGCAACCGGGCCGCCGTCAGCGCCTACCGGGCGCGCCGGGCCGCCGCCCGCTCCTGACCTCCGACGCGTGGGCGCGACGCTTGTCAGCGGGCACGGCCGGTCATCAGCCAGCGGGTCACCCTGACCCGGAGCAGCACGTAGCGGCCGTCCGGGCCGTCCACCGTGACGTCCCAACCGTCGTACCGGCGACGAAGCGCCTCGACCACGTCGGGCGGGAAGGGCTGGCGGACGATGCTCGCCTCGCCCTCCGCGACGACCGGCGCATCTCCGTCGGGCAGCGCCAGCGACACCCGGGGGTCGGCAGCGATGTTGCGAACCTTCCGATTGCGCTCACCGGAGCCGATCCACCACTCACCCTCGACATAGTGGAACCAGACCGGCGTCAGATGCGGCGAGCCGTCCGGCCGCAGCGTGCAGATCCACACGACCCGCTCCCGCGCCAGCCGCTCCAACACCTCCGCGCCGGGCGAGGTGGTCACGTCCGGCGCGGCGGCGCCGCGACGAAAACCCGCCAGGCGTACGCCTCAAAGCTCAGCACCGGCCCAGCCGGATCCTTACTGTCCCGCACCCCCACCACCCGATGACTGGTCGCCACCTCAACACACTGGTCGCTGGAACCGCTGCGGCTACTCTTACGCCACTGCGCACCGATCAGTTCCACGACTCCGCGATCCCCTTCAGCAGTTCCGTCGACTCCTGCGGCGGCAACGCCGCGCCGAGAGTAGCCTCCCAGACCCGTTGGAGCATCGACAGATCCGATGCCTGATCCAGTTCTCGGCCACCGATTTGACCACCGAGATACGCGACATCGGTCCCGTCGCGGAACCTGGCGAGGATGAACGGACCATTGAGACCCGGGTACTCATCGGCCGACAGCGGCACAACGTGCAGTCGAACCGAGGGATGGTCGGTGCCGATTGTGATCAGATGTTCCGTCTGGTCGAGCATCACCTTCCGACCACCGACCCGCCGCCGCAGCGCAGACTCGTCGAGCACGAACACCGCTCGCGGCGGATGCTCCTGACATAGGACAGCCTGGCTAGCCATACGGTCGGCCAGGCGCTCCTCGCGCTCGACACGGCTCAGCGAGTCATCAGCCTCGAAGATCGCGCGGGCGTAGGGCTCGGTCTGGAGCAGACCCGGCACCCGCACCGGTTCGAACCATCGCAGCGCCTGCGCCTCTTCGAGGATGGCGCGCCAGCCGCGTAACCAGACCTGGGCTTTGTCGAGGACTACCAGGTCGGTGAGCATGCGACCGAAGATGCCGCCGGTGTCGAGGGCCTTGTCCACCAGGTCCAGATACTTCGGGGTGGGCGGCTGCTGGCCCAGCTCGACCGCGCTGACCATCGACGGCGAGTAGTTGACGGCCTTGGCCAACTCTTCCTGACTCCATCCCCGTCGGACCCGCGCCCGGCGCAGCTCCGCAACCAGGAACGCCGCCGCCGTCAGCTGCCCACCCGCCATCTCCAACCGCCCTCCAACATCCGGTCGATCGACTCCAGCGCCACGCCATCGGCAGCCCGGCCACCGGCAGTGGCTCTCGGACAGCAGGCACAAACACTTCCGAGCGTAGGGGCGTCCTCAGCAGACTGTGAAGCGCGACGCTCACCGCTCATCCCCCGAGTGTGGCGTCGAGGTGGGACCGTCCGCTCCCCCGGCCGGGCGGTCCCACCGCCGGGGCGATTCATGCCAAACGACTCAGCTCGACAGGAAGGCTGCCCCATGTCCCGGACTACGCCCGCCACCGCCCGGACCGCACCCCGAGGCGACCCGGAACGCTGCGCCGACCGAACTCGAACCGCGCTCCGGAGCGCTCCCTGGGCCGGACCTCGCGCCGCGTTCGGGGCTGCTCGTCCCCCGGGCGCTGGTGGCCGAGGATGACGGCCCCGGGCGTGTCACGCCGGGCACACCTGCCGTTGCGGCCGCTCTGGCTCTGCCGGGTCTGCGCCGCACCGTGGCCCTGCGCCGCCGCACGGCTCGATCTTGTCACCGAGTACGCCCACGACCGGGTAGCGCTCAGCATCTACCTCTGCGCGGTGCTGCACGAGGCTGCCGCCGATCTGTACCGCCTGAACCCGCAGGACGGTCCGGATCCAGCGGCGCTCTTCGCCCGCTTCCTCGCCTGGGTGCCCAGGCATCGGATGGCCGATGGCTGATCGACTCCGGTTGCGGCATCTTGCGGCCATCGACCGCCCGGATGGGCCGAGATGCCGCAACCGGAGTCGATCAAGCAGCCCCGACCGGCAGGCGCGGGCGCGGACCGACGGGCGGGCGCGGGTCGGCGGGCCAGGTCAGGGGTGGGTCATGCGGAGCAGGTCGAGCGCCTCCTCCAACTGGGTCTCCGAGAGTTTGCCGGAGTCGAGATGGCCCCGCGAGATCACCACCTCCTTGATGGAGATCTGCTTCGCCAGCGCCTCCTTGGCGATCGAGGCGGCCTCGTCGTAGCCGAGGTGGCGGTTGAGCGGTGTGACGATCGACGGCGAGCCCTCGGCGTACGACAGGCAGACCTCGGCATCCGCGACCAGGCCGACCACGCACCGGTCGGCGAGCAGGCGGCTCGACGCGGCGATCAGCCGAATCGACTCCAGGATGTTGCGGCCCATCACCGGCAGCATGACGTTCAGCTCGAAGTCGCCCTGCGAGCCGGCGAAGGCCACTGTCGCGTCGTTGCCTACCACCTGCGCGCAGACCTGCCGGACGGCCTCGCAGACCACCGGGTTGACCTTGCCCGGCATGATCGACGACCCCGGTTGGAGGTCCGGGATACGCAGTTCACGTAGGCCGGCACGCGGGCCGGAGCCCATCCAGCGGATGTCGTTGGCGATCTTGTAGAGCCCGACCGCGACGGTACGCAGCTGCCCCGACGTCTCGACCAGGGCGTCCCGGGCACCCTGCGCCTCGAAATGGTTGCGCGCCTCGGTCAACGGCAGCCCGGTCGAGGCGCGCAGCTTCTCGATCACCCGGGCGGCGAAGCCTAGCGGGGTGTTGATGCCGGTGCCGACCGCCGTACCGCCCAGCGGCAGCTCGGCCAGCCGGGGCAACGCGGACTCCAGGCGTTCGATGCCGTAGCGAACCTGGGCGGCGTACCCGCCGAACTCTTGCCCGAGCGTCACCGGGGTGGCGTCCATCAGGTGCGTACGCCCGGCCTTCACGACGGTCTCGAACTCCGACGCCTTCGCCTCCAGCGCGGCGGCCAGGTGGTTCAGCGCCGGCAGCAGATCCCGTACGACGGCCTCGGTGGCCGCCAGGTGGATGGACGAGGGGAAGACGTCGTTGCTGGACTGCGAGGCGTTGACGTCGTCGTTGGGGTGAACGCTGTTGCCCAGTTCCCGCCCGGCCAGGGTGGCGATCACCTCGTTGGTGTTCATGTTCGACGACGTGCCGGAGCCGGTCTGGAACACGTCCACCGGGAACTGGTCGTCGTACCCGCCGTCGGCCACGTGCGCCGCGGCGGCGGCGATCGCGGCGGCCACGTTCGCGTCGATCACCCCGAGGTCGCCGTTGACCTCTGCCGCTGCCCCCTTGATCTGGGCCAGCGCCCGGATCTGGGCCGGCTCGATGCCTCGGCCGGAGATCGGGAAGTTCTGCACCGCCCGCTGCGTCTGGGCCCGCCACAGCGCCTCGGCGGGCACCTCCACCTCGCCCATCGAGTCGCGTTCGATCCGGTAGCCGGTGCTCTCTGGAGTCGTCACGCGTACCATCCTGCCGCGCACCGCGACGACGTGCAGATGATCGGGCGAGCAATCTCCCTACCGACAGGGTCTGCTATCGATAGGTGTGCCGGACGGTCTGTAGCGGCTGACCGGTCTCGGTGATGGTCCAGAAGGTCCAACCGTTACGTTGGGGGCTGACGCCCGGACGTAGAGCGCTCACCACCGCGCGGGCGGCCTCGCTCGGGGTGCGGAACGTCTTTCCCTCCACCGGCGAGCTGGTGATCGTCGTCCTACCTGGGCCTGGAACGAAGGTAGCCCAGACACGTTGACCCGCGTAGTCAGCGTGGACCCGGATCTCAGGCAAGTCCTCGGGTGAGGGTCCGTCTTCCTGGCCACACCGGTGGATCTCGACCAGCCGCGCAACCACCGCCCCTTTCGAAAGACCAGCGATCTTCGCCGCAAACTCCAGGTAGCGGTCGGTATCGTGATCGATATCTATAACTGGCATCGCCCCTCCAAAACCCACGATCCCGAACTGTCAGAAGCGTGGTGCGAGTCGACCCTCTACAACATCCTGCCGTCGACTGAGCACCTCCGGCACTCGGTCGAGGGGAGTCACCCAGTCTGCGAAGTCCGGGCAGATCCAACCGAGCAGTCGAAAGATCGTTAACCGGTCGGCGGCAAGGCGCCTATCATGAATCGGCTCGTGATGCGCGACGTGGTTCCGGAATGTCCGGATGCGCGCCGGCCAATGTGATGGATCCGCAGGTCCGGCGCGTCCCACCAGTCCTGCCGCTGATACATCCGGCACAACTGCTCGTCCAGCGCGTTGCGTAGGCGGATCTCCAGGAGGTGCAGGATGCCGAGAAAGGCCCCGGAAACCTCAACGTTCCACGCGTAGAGACGAAGAGCCCTGCCGAGATCGCCCCCTTCAGCCGCTACGTAGGGCGCGAGCCGGAGTTCCGAGATGCCAACCCTGATCGCTTCATAGGGAACGACCACTTGGGTTTCACCACCAATGGGGTATCGTTGTAGGCGTAAGCCCCGGTGTTCGCCTCTGCTCAGCACGCGGCCCGGGGCACAGCTATGTCCGACGAGGGCGACCACGAGCCACCCACCCTTCCTTCAGAAACTCTAGAGAAAGGGTGGGTGATTGTCCAGCTGATTTCAGCGGCTTCCGATGGTGAGGACCGGCTTGGTGACCTCGGCGAAGAAGTCGTTGCCCTTGTCGTCAACCACGATGAAGGCGGGGAAGTCCTCCACCTCGATCTTCCAGACCGCCTCCATGCCCAGCTCGGCGTACTCCAGGACCTCGACGTGCTTGATGCAGTCCTGCGCGAGTCGAGCCGCGGGCCCGCCGATCGAACCGAGGTAGAAGCCGCCGTGCTGCTCGCAGGAGCGGGTGACCTGGCCCGACCGGTTTCCCTTGGCGAGCATCACCATCGAACCGCCGGCGGCCTGGAACTTCGCCACGTACGCGTCCATCCGGCCGGCCGTGGTCGGGCCGAACGAGCCGGAGGCGTAGCCCTCCGGGGTCTTCGCCGGGCCGGCGTAGTAGACCGCGTGATCGCGTAGGTACTGCGGCATCGGCTCGCCCGCGTCCAGCCGCTCGGCGATCTTCGCGTGAGCGATGTCCCGGGCCACCACCAACGGGCCGCTCAACGACAGCCGGGTCTTCACCGGGTACTTGGAAAGCTCGGCGCGGATCTCGTCCATCGGCCGGTTGAGGTCGACCCGTACCACCTCGGTCGCGTCCAGCTGTGCCTCGGTGACGTCGGGCAGGAAGCGGGCCGGGTCGGTTTCGAGTCGTTCCAGCCACACACCCGACGGGGTGATCTTGGCCACTGCCTGCCGGTCGGCCGAGCAGGACACCGCGATCGCCACCGGGCAGGAAGCGCCGTGCCGGGGCAACCGCACCACCCGTACGTCGTGGCAGAAGTAGCGCCCGCCGAACTGCGCGCCGATGCCGAAGTTGCGGGTCAACTCCAGCACCTCGGCCTCCAGCTCCAGATCCCGGAAGCCGTGCGCGGTCATCGAACCGGAGGTGGGCAGGGCGTCGAGGTACTTGGCGGAGGCGTACTTGGCGGTCTTCAGGGCGTACTCGGCGCTGGTGCCGCCGATCACCACGGCCAGGTGGTACGGCGGGCAGGCGGAAGTGCCGATCAGCCGCAGCTTCTCCTCCAGGAACTGCATCATCCGCGTCGGGTTCAGCAGTGCCTTCGTCTCCTGGTAGAGGTACGACTTGTTGGCCGAGCCGCCCCCCTTGGCCATGAAGAGGAACTTGTACGCGTCGGGGTGCCCGTCCGGGTCCTCGGCGTACAACTCGACCTGCGCGGGCAGGTTGCTGCCGGTGTTGCGCTCCTCCCACATGGTGAGCGGGGCCAGTTGCGAGTAGCGCAGGTTCAACCGGGTGTACGCCTGCCACACGCCCCGCGAGATCGCCTCGGCGTCCGTTCCGTCGGTGAGCACGTGCCGCCCGCGCTTGCCCATCACGATCGCGGTGCCGGTGTCCTGGCACATCGGCAGCACCCCGCCGGCAGCGATGTTGGCGTTACGCAGCAGATCCAGCGCCACGAACCGGTCGTTCGGGGAGGCCGCGGGGTCATCGATGATCGACCGCAGCTGGGCGAGGTGCGCGGGGCGCAGGAAGTGCGCGATGTCGTGCATCGCCTCGGCGGTCAGCGCGGTCAGCGCGGCCGGCTCGACCGTCAGGAACCGGCGACCACCGGGGCCGTTGACCACATCGACGCCCTCGTCGGTGACCAGGCGGTAGTCCGTCTGATCCGGACCGGTCGGCAGCAGCGGGGCGTACGCGTATTGGGCGGCGCTCACGACGACACTCCGCTTCGCTCCGTGCCGCCGTGAGGCACCACCGCACCGGGCTGAAGATTCGCTCGCTGCCGCTCGCTCATGACGGCAAAGCCTAGGGCAGAAGGTTGGGTCCGTCCCACCCGCCGGGGGGCGCGATCATTTACCGGGGTCAGGGGCGGCGCACAGCTCGTTCTTCGGACCACAACTGTCCTGGGGCTGCGGCACCGCGCCGCTGCCGGCGGGGCCCGGGTCCGCCCCGTCGGCCTCGCCCGGCGTGCCACCGGCCGCCGCGCCGAACCGGACGTACCCGATCTCCCGGCCCTCCCCGATCACCATGCCGGCGGGCCCCACGGCGAGGGCGTTCGCCGAGGTACGCAGCACGGCCAGTTCCCGCCCGGTCCGCGGATCGAGCGCGACCAGCCGGTTGGGCTTCTCGTCGGCGACGATCGCCGCGTACGGGGTGAGGGCCGCACCCGCCTTCTTCCCCGCCGGCCGGTTCCACCGGGTCCGCCCGGCACCGAGTTCGCGGGCGGAGACGGCACCGCCGTCGGCGGCACGCACCAACGCGTACCGGTCGTCGACGGCGAGCACCCGTTCGGCGTCGGCGGTGACCAGCAACAGCCGCCCGTCGTACCCGTCGAGGACCACCTCCCGGCCGTCCGGCGAAACGCCGAGCACCACGTTCCGGGCACCGTACGGGTCCTCCCGCTGCACGCAACCGGCGCTGTCGGCGGTACGGAGGTTGAGCCCCGACTGCTGCCATGCCTCCTGTCCGGTGGCCGAGTCCCGACCGGAGATCGCGTAGTAGCAACTGCCGTCCTGAGACCGGGCGGTGATGCGCAGCAGACGCCCACCGATCACGGCGAGCCGCTCCTCCCGGCCGGGTTCGACGTTCTGCAGCACCCGGCCGGTGGCGGTGTCCACCACGTGCACCCGCCCGTCGACCGGGAAGCCGAGCAGCGGCGGCACCGCCTCCGGGCCGGCCACCTCGCCGTCGATCCGGTTGCTGGTGAGCCGCCGGCTGTCGAGCAGATTCGGGTTGTCGGCGAGCAGGCCGGTGCTGACCCCGGGCAGGAAGGCGGTCCACAGCGGAACGGTGCCGCGCGGGTCCCAGGCGCTCAACGTGCAGTCGGTGGCCTCCACGCAGCGGGCGTCCAGCAGCAGGTTGCGGTAGGTCCAGACCGCCACCGCATCATCGTCGCGACGGCGGGTCACCCCGGTGGTGGGGTCGAGCACCTCGTACCCCTTGACCAGCAGTTTGCCCACGACGACCACGGCTTCCCGCCCCGCGCCGGTGACCGCGCTCCAGTCGGCCTTGCGCTCCCAGAGCTGCGTGCCGGCGGCCAGGCTGCGGGCCTCCACCCGGGTGCGCTGCTCGATCACGACGCTCTCACCGGCGATGGTGACGCTGCGCGGGGTGCCACCGATACGTTGCTGCCAGACCACGTCCGGCTGGGAGATCGGCTGGGGCCGGTTCATCCAGTCCCACATGGTGGGGAACGGGTTCCAGACTCCGGTAGCGGCGAGCACCACCACCGTGATCAGGCCGAGCAGCAGCCAGCTACGTACGCCGAGGCCGCTCCCCTTCGCCACCGGGACACGGTAGCCATCCGCGCCGAACACCGCCCGCACCGCCCCGCGTGTCGCACCGGAAAGATCGCGTGGGCGGCACCGCGAGCACGTTGGTCGACTCAGCGGTCAGCGGACACCACAGGAGCCGGCGTGGACTGCGCCGGAGGCGCAGGTGAGCGTCGGCCACCCGGGGCGAGGACAGGCCAGAGAAGCAGCGTCGCGATGATCGAAGCAGCCCCGGCACCGGCCATCACCAGCCCCGGCGCGAGCACCTCGCTGAGCGCGCCGGCCCCGGCGGCGGCCAACCCCTGCGCCGCCATCATGCCGGTGCTGACCAGGCCGAAAGCCTGCCCCCGGCGTACCTCGGGGACCGCGTCGAGGAACCGTCGGGCCAGCCCGAGCTGGTAGGCGAAGCCCGCGGTCGCCACCGCGAACAGGGCCGCCGCCGGCAGCAGCACCGGCCGGGCCAGGAACACCAGCATGGGTACGCCCAGCAGCAGGGCCAGCCACGGCGTCCAGCGTTCCCGCCGGGCGGGCGCGACGAATCGCCCCACCAACAGGTCGCCGACAAGCATGCCGCCCGCGCCCGCCATCAGCAGGATGCCGGCATTGGCACCCGGCCCGAGCCCGGCCGCGTACGGCACCGCCACCCCCTCGGCACCGACAAGCAGTGACCCCGGCAGCCACTGGGCGAGCAGCAGGCCACGGATCCGGCGGTCGGCCAGCAGCTGCCGGTTCACCCGCAGGGTCTCCCGGAACGCACCGGGCCGCGGGCCGGCAACCGCCCGGCCGGTGCGGGCGGGACGAGGCGCCAACCCGAACCGCACCAGCAATGCGGAGAGGCCACAGGTCGCCGCCGTCAGCCAGAGCGCACCGTACGGGCCGACCAGCCCCAACAGCAGGCCACCGACGGCGAACCCGGCCACCTGCGTACCCCCGGCGGCCACGGTGAGCAGCGAACGACCCAGCACGTACCGGTCACCGTGCAGCATCTCGGGCAGCAGCGCGGTACGCGACGCGCTGCTCACCGGGCCGAAGAGGGCCACGACGGCGACCAGGCCGAGCATCGCCGCCGGGGGGAGCAGACCCGTGGCGAGCACCGCCACCACGGCCAGTCGCACCAGGTCGTAGCCGACGATCAGGGCGCGGGCTGGCCACCGGTCGGCCAGGGCCAGCAGGAACAGCCCACCCAGCGCGTGCGGCAGGAATCCGGTGACGTACGCGAGGGCAGCCAGCAGACCGGATCCGGTGCGCTCGTAGACGAGCACGGAGAGGGCGAGCATCTTCACCGTCTCGCCGATAATGAAGATCCCGTAGCTCGCGAAGATCACCCGGAACTCGGCGACGGCGAAGACGTCCCGGAAGGTGGCCTGCCGGTCGGCCACCTTCGGCGCGTTCATGCTGGTGTTGTCCACGCCGACCAGCGTGGTGGCGCGCATCGGACCGCTCTATCCTTTCGCTGGAGAACGAAAGGTCGGGCGATGCGGATCGAGGTCACTCCGGCGGACGTGGCGGCCAGTCGGTACGCCATCTCGCCGCTGGGCGAGGCGGTCTGGGCGCTGCGCGTCCACGCCGGCCAGCACGCCGTGCCGGGGCTGGCCCCCTGGGTGGCCCGCACCCGATCAGTCTTCGAGCAACTGCGCCGGGACTACCCGGCGGTGGGCGCGCTGATGGCGCTGCTACGCCGGGGCGGCTACAACGCCGACTTCATCCAGCCGCCACCCGACGGCATCGGCCGCACCTTCTCCGACGAGCTGGCCGTGGTCCGGGCCACGCCGCTCGGGCAGGCCCGCGACGAACTGTCCCGCAACCTTGTCGGACTGCGCACCCCACCGGCGTACGCCCGCCGGATCTACGACTCGCCGGACGTCGTCGACCGGCTGGCCGACGCGATCGAGGCGTCCTGGATGGCGCTGGTGCAGCCGGACTGGCCGCGACTTCGGGCGGTGCTGGAACGGGACCTGGTCCATCGCGCGGGCCGCCTGCTCGCGTACGGCTGGGGGGCCGCCGTGGCGGATCTCGACCCGAGGCTGCGCTGGGTCTCCGGCGGCGGCCTCGGCGCGATCGAGGTGGCCGACCGCGACCCCCGCAGCTACTCGCTGGACGGGCGGGGCCTGCTCTTCATCCCCACGGTCTTCGGCATGATGATCAACTACGTCGAGCCGCCGTGGCCGTTCGCGATCGTCTACCGGGCCTCCGGGGTGGCCGAGCTGCTCGGGCCGCCCGACCCCGGCCGCCCCGAGGACGCGCTGGACCGGCTGGTCGGGCGCTCCCGCGCGGCTGTGCTGCGGGCGCTCGCCCTGCCCGCCACGACCAGTCAACTCGTCGTGCAGCTCGGGATGAGCCTGGGCGGCGTCGGCGACCACCTGTCCGTGCTGCGCGACGCCGGCCTGATCACCCGGGTCCGGTCCGGCCGATCCGTCCGGTACCGCCGCACCCCGCTCGGCGACGCCCTCACCGCCGACTGATCCGGCGCCCTTCCTTCACTGCACCGCCGAGCGCAGCAGCGGAAGGACGCGGTAGGGGATCTGCTCGGCGAGCGCGATGATCGTCGAGGCGCGGGTGATGCCCTCGTACGCCACGATCTGATCGATCACCCGTTGCAGGTCGGTGTTCGAACGGGCCACGATCCGGCAGAGCAGGTCGCCCGAGCCGGTGATGGTGTGTGCCTCCAACACCTCGGGAATCGCCGCCAGATGACGGGTGACCGGGTCGTGCCCGTGCCGCTGACTGATCTCCAGGGTGACGAAGCTGGTCACCGTGAAGCCGAGCGCGGCCGGGCCGAGATCAGGCCCGAACCCGGCGATGACGCCCCGCCCGACCAGCTTGTCGAGCCGCGCCTGGACGGTCCCCCGAGCCACGTGCAGCCGACGCGAGCACTCCAGCACGCCGATCCGGGGTTCCTCGGCGAGCAGTTCGATGAGTCGCACGTCCAGCTCGTCCAGCTGAGCAATCTGACCAGTGTTCATGCGTGGACACCATACCGTTTGTGCAACCTGACCAGCGTACGCCGTGAGGGTTGCCCAGTGCGCCCGGGCACCGCGATGCTCGGCACACAGCACACGATCCCGTCGGCCCACCAGGCCGGCCGGTACGCGAGGGAGGCCACCATGACCCAGGCGATCGACCGACCCCAGCCGACCGAGGAGGTGGACGTCGACGCTCTCGTCGGCGCCGTCGACCACGACACCAGCAAGGACCCGTTTCCAGTCAAGGGCCTCGACTACGTCCACTTCATGGTGGGCAACGCCAAGCAGGCGGCGCACTACTACTCCACGGCGTTCGGCATGACCTGCGTGGCGTACCGGGGACCGGAGCAGGGCTACCGGGACTACGCCGAGTACGTGCTGACCAGCGGTTCCGCTCGTTTCGTCTTGACCGGCGCAGTACGCCCCGACGCGCCCGGCGCCGAACACGTGACGAAGCACAGCGACGGCGTGATCGACATCGCGCTGGAGGTGCCGGACGTCGACGCGGCCTACTCGCACGCCGTCCAGCAGGGCGCGAACGGCCGGACCGAGCCGACCGACATGACCGACGAGCACGGAACGGTCCGCTTCGCGGTCATCGACGCGTACGGCGACACCCGGCACACGCTCGTCGACCGGTCCCGCTATACCGGTCCGTTCCTGCCCGGCTTCGTCGCCCGCGGCCCGATCGTGGACCGGCAGCCGATGATCGACGCCGGGGTCCAGCCGAAGCGTTTCTTCCAGGCGGTCGACCACGTGGTCGGCAACGTCGAGCTGGGTCGGATGGACGAGTGGGTCGAGTTCTACCGCCGGGTCATGGGCTTCACCAACATGGCCGAGTTCATCGGCGACGACATCGCCACCGACTACTCGGCGCTGATGAGCAAGGTCGTCGCGAACGGCACCCGCAAGGTGAAGTTCCCGCTCAACGAGCCGGCCATCGCCAAGAAGAAGTCGCAGATCGACGAGTACCTGGAGTTCTACCAGGGCCCCGGTGCCCAGCACATCGCCGTGGCCACCAACGACATCCTGGCCAGCGTGGACGCGATGCGGGCGGCCGGCGTCGACTTCCTGGAGACCCCGGACTCGTACTACGACGACCCGGAACTGCGCGCCCGCATCGGCGAGGTACGCGTACCGATCGAGGAGCTCAAGTCCCGCAAGATCCTGGTCGACCGGGACGAGGACGGCTACCTGCTGCAGATCTTCACCAAGCCGGTGCAGGACCGTCCGACGGTCTTCTTCGAGCTGATCGAGCGGCATGGCTCGCTCGGCTTCGGCAAGGGCAACTTCAAGGCGCTCTTCGAGGCCATCGAGCGGGAGCAGGAAAAGCGCGGCAACCTGTAACACTGTCGAGCGTGACCCAGCCACCCACGCACCCGACACCGCCGGCCGGCGAGCCCCCGGCCGGCGGTGCCGCGCCACCGGCCGGCCCACCCCAGGTTCCGGCACAGTGGGCGCCGCCCGTCCAGCCGCCGCCGGGACAGCCAGGTCCGCCGGGGTACGCGTCCCAGCCGCCCTGGCCGGTGGGACCGCCACCGGCCGGCTGGGCTGCCGGGCCGCCACCGCCGGTGCTGGGGCCGGGTGGGCAGCCGCTGGCCAGCTTCGGTGACCGGCTGCTGGCGTACCTGATCGACACCGCCGTCGTCGTCGCTGCCCTGTTGGTGGTGTTCGGGCCGCTTTTCGTGATCTTCATGGCCCGGATGCTGGCCGTGAATCCGGAGACCAACCCGGACGGCACCGTGGCGGAACCCGGGTTGTTCGTCGTGGAGATCCTGCTGCCGATGCTGCTGCTCCAGGCCGCGTCTCTCGTGATCATGTTCGGCATCTACTGGCTGTACCACGTCGAGTACCTCAAGCGGACGGGCCAGACTCTGGGCAAGAAGGTGATGGGCCTCCAGGTGGTGCCGCTCGACCCGACCGGCACCCTCGATCGACGGATGGCGGGGAAGCGATACCTCGTGGAGTTCGTGGGCGGGTCGCTGGTGCCCGGCGGCAGTTACGTCGACGGCCTCTGGCAGTTGTGGGACAAGCCCTGGCAGCAGTGCCTCCACGACAAGTTCGCCGGGACCGTCGTCGTTAAGGTGTCGAGGTGACTGAGCGCAGCGAGGCCTCGCCGTGAGCGTGGCACCCGGTTGGTACGTCGACCCCGCCGACCCGGAAACCCGCAGGTACTGGGACGGTGAGGGCTGGATCGGCGCGCCCATCCCGGTGGACGTCACGCCGCCCGAGGGCCCACCCGAGCCCGAGCCCGAGCCGGCGCCGGAGCCCACCTCCCCGGCGTCCGCCTCGGCACCGCCCGCAGCCGACCTGCCGTCCGGCGGCACCCCACCGGTCACCTGGCCGCAAGGCCCGCCGACAGGGCAGCCGGGCGGCGGAACGCCACCGGGTTGGCCCGGCGGTCAGGGATCTCCGGGCGCGCCGCCGGCCTGGCCGACAGGTGACACGCCGCAGGGGCCGCCGCCCGGCTGGCCGTACCCGACCTGGCCCGGACGCCCGCCGGCCCCCCGTCCGCACGGGATGCCGTTGGCCTCGTTCGGTGCCCGGCTGAGTGCCCGGTTGATCGACTTCGGCATCGTCCTCCTGCTCAACGCCCTGGTCAACGGCTGGTTCGTCTGGCGCTACCTCCAGGAACTCTCGGCGCCACTCGACGAGTTCTGGCGTCGGGTGCAGGACCAGGACCGCACCACCGACCCGTTGCCCGCCGCCGGTGATCAGGCCGGTGCGCTGGTCGTGACGATCCTGCTCATCGCCACCTCGCTCTGGCTGGCGTACGAGGTGCCGTCGATGGCCGCCAGTGGGCAGACGTTCGGCAAGCGGCTGCTAAGGGTCAGGGCGGTGCCGGTCGAGGCGGACGCACCACTGGGCTTCGGCCGGGCCCTGCGCCGCTGGAACACTCTCGGCCTGCCCACGCTGCTCTGGTACTGCTGCGGCCTCGGCCTGCTGCTCCAGCTGATCGACGCGCTCTCACCGCTCTTCGACCATCCGCTACGGCAGGCGCTGCACGACAAGCGGGCGCAGACCGTGGTGGTTCAGCTTCCGCGTACCCCCGACGACCGCGCCAACCCCCCGGGAGAGACCCCATGACCGACCGACGAGACCAGGCGGCGGTGCGGCTGACCCGCGCCGACCTGGACGCGCTACCCAACTACGTGCCCGGACGCAGCCCGGCCGACCTGGCTCGTGAGCTGGGCCTGCCCGAGGCCATCAAGCTGGCCAGCAACGAGGTGCCGTACGGCCCGCTGCCCGGTGTGGTGGAGGCGGTCACCGAGGCCGTCGCCGGGGCGCACCGCTACCCGGACATGGGCGTGGTCGCGCTCCGCCAGGCGCTCGCCGAACGGTACGGGGTGGACGCCGACCGGGTGGCGACCGGCTGCGGCTCGGTGGCGCTGGCCGAGCACCTGGTACGGGCCACCTGCCTGCCGGGCGACGAACTCGTCTACTCGTGGCGCTCGTTCGAGGCGTACCCGATCATCGCGGCGACCAGCGGCGCGACAAGCGTGCAGGTGCCCAACGACGCCGCGCACGGGCACGACCTGGCGGCGATGGCCGCGGCGGTGACCGATCGCACCCGGATGATCCTGGTCTGCAACCCCAACAACCCGACCGGCACAGCCGTACGCCGGGCCGAGCTGGACCGCTTCCTCGACGCCGTACCGGACGACGTGCTTGTGGTGATCGACGAGGCGTACCGGGAGTTCGTCACCGACCCGGAGGTGCCGGACTGGCTGGGCTATGCCGATCGGCCGAACGTGGCGGTGCTGCGCACCCTCTCCAAGGCGTGGGGTCTGGCCGGCCTGCGGATCGGCTTCCTGGTCGCGCAGCCGCAGGTGGCGGCGGCGGTCCGCAAGGTCGTCACGCCGTTCTCCACAAGCATGGCGGCGCAGGCGGGCGCGTTGGCCGCGCTGGCCCAGGCCGACGAGGTGCGCCGGCGGTGCGCGCTGGTGGTGGCCGAGCGCGAGCGGGTCGGCGAGGCGTTGACCAAACTCGTTCCCGGCGTGCCGGCCAGCCAGGCGAACTTCGTCTGGCTGCCGCTGGGTGACCGGTCGGTGGAGTTCGGCAAGGCATGCGAGTCGCGGGGCGTTATCGTGCGGCCGTTCCCTGGTGACGGGGTACGGGTCACCATCGGCACGCCGGTCGAGAACGACGCCTTCCTGGCGGCGGCCGAGGCCGCCCTGAGCTAGACCAGGCCGTACCGGGCCGGTCCGCCATCCCCCAGCGGACCGGCCCGAGTCTGCTACTCCTGCGGCACCGGCTCCCGCTGCTGCGACCGCCGCCGGTACGCGAGACCGAACAGCAGCGCCAGCACCAGCCCCGAGGCGACAAGTCCGCCGGCCAGCACCGTGCTCGACCGGTCGGCGCTGGCCGCCGCCGGAACGGTCGTGCCGCCGAAGCTGACAGTGCCATTGGCGCTGCGTTTGGTCCAGCCGCTGGCCAGGTCGAGCTTTGCCGACCACGGCCCGTCGGGCAGGCGGGAGTCCAGCGCGACGCGGACGGTGGTGCTGCCGCCCAGGGGCAGCGTCGCGGCCTCGACCCGGACCGGATCGGTGGACAGACCGCCCGGCCCGTCGGCGAGCCGGAGTTCGCCGGCCAGGTCGAGCGCCCGCTTCCCGGTGTTGCGCACGTCGGCGGTGACGATCGGCGTGCCGTCGGGCTCCCGCAGGCCGGTCAGCGGCCCGATCTCGAAGCCGGACGGCGGCTCCCCGCCTGGCCCCACCGACAGGTAGACCCGGATGCCGGCTCGACCCACGTTGCGGATCTGCTGGCCGTCCGTGCCCGAGATCTCGGCCCACACCACCGCGTACCGTTCACCGGCCTCGGCGGCGCGCGGCACCCGGATGGTGACAAGCGCCTCTGCCTCCTCACCCGCGGCCAGCGCCTCCTCTGCGGGCTCCACCCGGATCCAACTGCTCAACTCGTTCTCGGTCCGGTCCGGCGCGATGACGAAACCCTTCTTCGTCACCGCCGCCGCGGCGGCGTAGAGCGCGACCTTGCGCTGGACCTCCGAGGAGTTCTTGACCACGATGCGCCGCTTGATCGTGGTCCCGGGCTTGACGTGGTCGACAATGTACTTGTGCGCCCGGGAGTCGTCGCGGCGGTTCACCGGCGCGTCGAGCAGGCGCACCCCTACCGAGACGGGCGGGCCGCTGGGGCTCGGCGAGGCGCTGCCGCTCGGCTGCGGCGACCGGGAGCGGCCGTCCCGACGGTCGGCCGCCGGTCGGTCGACGACCTCGGGCGGAGCGGGTTCGGGGTGTGCCACCGCCCGGGACGCCGGCACCGCCCCGGCCGCGGTCGATGCCGGTGCCCCGGCAGTGACCAGGACGGTCACGGCCAGGGCGAGGGCGCTGACGCGGTCATGCCACCGAATGGGTGATCACCCCCGTGTAGGTGCCGCCGACCGCACCGCCCGGAATGGTGATCCGGATGTCCGGTGCCCAGGTCGCGGAGTTGTTGCCGGAGCCGGACGTCTTGGAGAAGGCGACCCTCGGCACGTTCAGCACGACCGCGTCGGCCTGGGTGGGCTGGCCTGGTTCGAAGGTGCCGGTACCGGTCGTCGAGATGGCGCCGCCGGACCAGTACTCGACCAGGTTCGGCAGGATGGTCTCCTCGGGAGTGCCGCCGCCGGTGGTGAAGGCGCTGCTGCTCACCGTGGCCGTCCAGGTGGCGGTCAGCGCCGACCGGCTGTCGGTGACCGTGACGTTGCCGAGTTCACCGGTGATGCTGGAGCCGGCGAAGGCGGCACGAGGTTCACCGCCGGTGGCACGGCGATGTCCAGGTTGGCGGTGGAGACCGTGAAGGTCACGATGGTGTCGCCGGACGGCGCGGCGGCGGCGGGTGCCGCCAGGGCCACCACGGTGGCCGCGGCGGCGGTCAGGGTAAGAAGTGGCTTCCTCATGCCGATGACGCTAAAGCGCACGGTTGGCACACAGCAGGATCTTTTGGACAAATAACCCATCAGGCGACAGAGCGGGTAATCGTGCCCGTGTAGGTGCCGGCAATGATCCCGTTCGGCACGACGATGCGCAGGCTCGGGTTCCAGGCGACGCGGTTGTTGCCATTGCCGGAGGTCTTCCGGAACGCCTCACGGGTCACGTTGAGGGCCACCACCTGCGCCTGGGTGAGCTGGCCCGGCACCAGCGTGCCGCCGCCGGTGCTCTGCACCGCCGGCCCCGACCAGTAGAAGACCGAGCCGTTGGAGATGGTCCGCTGCGCCCCACCCCCGCCGGTAATGAAGACGGTGGCGGAGACGGTGGCCACCCAGGTGTTCGGGTTGACCGGGCCACGGACATCCGTCACCTCGACCCGACCCATCGGCCCGGTAAGCACCCCACCGGTGAAGCCGGTACCAAGGTTGACCGTCGCCGGCACGGTGATGTCCACCCCTTCGGTCTTGGCCAACTGGAAGCTGCGCCCGACCGACGCGGCGGCCTCCGCCGGAGCGGCACCGACGAGAATCATGATCACGCCCAGCAGGGCTGCCAAGAGACGCACAGTGGGACTATAAGTAACTTATGTCCGTTTTGTCGAGCTGGCCGTGGGGCGTCGGTCGTCAGGTCGCGGCGATGATCAACGATTCGGCGGTGAGGTAGTACCGCTGGTCGTCAGCGTCGGGATCGACCGGCCGGCGCAGTCGCTCCACCACCACGAACCCGTCGGCCGCGTACGCGTCGCCCGGTGCCCACCCGGTGCCGTCGGAGCCGATGTCGAGCACGAAGCTGGACGATCGCGCACCGGTGGCCGGGTCCAGCGTGACGAGCTCGTTCGCCTCGGTCAGCACGTGCACCCGGCCGGGCTGTACGGCGATCACCCGACCGGGGCCGACCTCGACCCGCCAGCGTTCCTCACCACCGGGCACGGCCCGGCCGACGAGCACCCCGTCGACCACGTTCACCGCCGTCCCGTCGACAAGTTCGGTGGCCGAGCCGTCCAGAACCGGCGCCTGGACCGGCGCTGCCGAGCCGAGCAGCCAGCCCTGCGCGGACGCGTCCCCGGGGCCGGCGGTCCGCAGCGCGGCACAGCCGACGCCGTCGGGCTCGCAGCCGAGCAGCGTCGCCGTCAGCTCGTCACCGGCATCCGGCGGACGCCACCTGGTCGTCACCATGCCGGTTGCGGTGTCCCGAAACTCGATGGCCGCCGGTCCCTCACAGTCGTCCACGGTCAGCAGCCGGCCACCGGAGCCGCTGCCCACCGGCTCGCGGCAACCGGAACCCACAGCCGCCCGCCACAGTTGCCCGCCGTCCGCCAGATCGACCGCCCGGATTTCACCCTCGCCGGAGCTGACGACCACGTGGCGGCCATCGACGGTCCGGCTCACCGCAAGCCCGCTCGGCCGCCAGACGACGGCCGTGCCGGTGCGCCGCGCCACCCGCTCCGATGCCGGCTCCGGCCCGTCCGCCCGCCAGGCCAGCCGACCGGTACGCGCGTCGATCGCCACGAGCTGCCCGTCCGACCAGCGGCTCACCACAGTCGTCCCGCTCGCCACCACCGCGTCCAGACTCGCCGGCCAACGCCGGAAGGACCAGTACGGGGTGCGCCGGCTACGACTGTCGACGGGTTGGTCGGCGTAGACCTGCCGGGGCGCGGCGTACACCCGCAGCCGGCCGTCGACGATCAGCGGGGCAACCGGCAGGCGGCCGGTCACCCCGGGGGCCGGCGTGCTCCGCGCCGGGTAGTCGTCCCGGGCGGGGGTGCTCACCTCGGCCGGCGCCAGGACCCGGTACGCGATGACCCCGACCGTCGCGGCGACACCCACCGCCGCCACCGCCGCCACGAACCGCCGCCGACCCACCGCCCACCCCATGCCGCACCTCCGCACGGCACCCTACCCAGCCGCCTCCGGGCCCGCCCCCGAGCCGCCCCGCCAGCCCGCCCGCCCCCGGCTCGCCCGTCCCGATATGCGGCATGCCGCGGTCTCGCGGTGGGCGTGATGCCGCTGTTTGCCGCAACTCGCGATAGCCCCGCTCGGATCCGGGCGTAACGGAGGCGTGCGGGGCGCTGGGTCAGGCGACTTCGGCGTGCCGGGCGCCGGCTGCGGCGGCCAGGGCGGCGATGTCCTGCCGCAGCACCTTTTCCGCTGCTCGGACCGCCAACCCGCCGAGCAGCAGTGCGAGCGCCCGGCCAGTCGTCGCGGCCGGCTGAGCCCACACCGTCACCGTCACCGAGGCGTGGCGACGCCCACGACGGTGCACGTCCCGTAGCGTCCAGGTGATCCGGTAGTCGACGCCGTCACCGGGCGAGCCGAGGACCAGCCGTCGAGGCGGCTCGGCGGCCAACACGACGAACTCCTCGGCCACCGTGCCGCCGCCCGGTCGCGTCCGGATCTCCCGCCAACTCGTACCCGGGCCGAACGCTCCGGGCGTCAGCAGTTGCACAGGCCGATCACCGCCCCTCGGCCGGGACAGGTCGGTGAGCACCCGCCACAGATCGACTGCGGATGCCGCGACCAACCCGTTCACCGCAACTGTCGACATGCCACCTCCCGTGGCACCGACGGTACGCGGCGTGATCGTGGTGCGGGGTCCCCGAGCGGAGAATCCCCGCCGGAGACCCCCGGCGGGCATCAGCCGACGAATCGACCGTCCCGGATCGCGTCGACGAATGCGGTCCAGCCCGGCGGGCTCACCACGAGCACCGGTCCGGCCTGGTCCTTTGAGTCGCGGATGCCCACCACACCGTGGACTGCGGCCAGATTGTCGGCCACCTCCACACAGAGGCCCTGGTCGTTGGAACGGCTGCTGGTACGCCAGACCGCGTCCACGAGAACGTGCATCGTCGTCATCTCCCTCGGTTTCGACGTTCCGCCAGCCGAGACCGGGCCGACCGGAAAGGGGGCACCGGCCGGCCCGGCGCGGCATGGCGACGGAATTCCGAGGCGATCAACGAAGACGGTGACGGTCCTTGATCGCACCCGCTGTGCGATCAAGGTCAGCTGTCGGGTTCAGGTCAGTTCGACGGCAGGACGGTGCCCGTGACCTCGCCCAACATGAGGGTGGTGCCGTCCGGCCCGGGTGCGGTGGCGGTGATCGTCACCGTGTCACCGTCGGCCAGGAAGGTGCGTTCCGTCCCGCCCACGGTGACCGGTTCGGTGCCGCCCCAGCTGAGTTCCAGGAACGAGCCGACCTGGTCGCGCCGAGGGCCCGAGACGGTGCCGGAGGCGTACAGGTCGCCGGTACGCAGCGAGGCGCCGTTGACGGTCAGGTGTGCCAACTGCTGGGCCGGCGTCCAGTACATGCCGGCGAAGGGCGGCTCGCTTACCGGCTCTCCGTTCCAGAGCACCCGCAACCGCAGGTCCAGCCCCAGGTGCGGCTCGTCGCGCAGGTAGTCGGCCACCGGCGGATCCTGCTCTGGACCGGCGACGAACGCGTCGCGCAGCGCGTCGAGCGGAGTGACCCAGGCGGCCACCGACGTGGCGAACGACTTGCCGAGGAACGGCCCGAGCGGTTGGTACTCCCATGCCTGGATGTCCCGCGCCGACCAGTCGTTGACCAGCACCACACCGAAGACGTGGTCGGCGAAGTCAGCGGCAGCCACCGGGCGGCCGAGCGGGCTCGGTACGCCGACCACGAAGCCGACCTCGGCCTCGATGTCCAGGCGCGCCGACGGGCCGAACGTCGGCCCGTCGGAGCTGGGCCGCTGCCCCTGCGGACGTACCACCGGGGTGCCGGAGACCACCACCGTCCCGGCACGGCCGTGATAGCCGATCGGCAGGTGTTTCCAGTTCGGCAGCAGCGGCGGCTGCCCCGGGCGGAAGATCAGGCCGACGTTCGAGGCGTGGTGTTCCGAGGAGTAGAAGTCGACGTAGTCGGCCACCTCGAAGGGCAACTCCATGCGTACCTCGTCGACGGGCACCAGCAGCGGCTCCACCGCCGCCCGGTGCGTCGGGTCGGTGAGCAGCTCGGTGATCCGGTCCCGCACCGCGGTCCACTGCGGGCGTCCCAGTGCCAGGAACGCGTTGAGCGTGGGCCGGCACAGCGCGCCGCCGGCCAGCACCAGGTCCGCGGCCTCCGCGCCGGCCAGGTCCAGGACGAAATCTCCGACGCGTACGCCGATGCGCGGCTCGTCGCCGCCCACCCGGAACACGCCGTACGGCAGGTGGTGCACCCCGTACCCGGAACCCGCCGCACCCGGCACCCAGCTCGCTGGCTGACTCTCGCTCATGCCTCAAAGCCTCCGTCCACCAGCCCGAGCCGGATCAAATCGGTGAGGGGTTCCACGATGCTGCACGAGCCGAACCCCACCCACAGCGGGCGCGCCGCATCGGGCCGGCCGTCGACAGCCTGCACCAGCGGGCGCTCGTCGCGCACGGTGAGCAACTCGGCGACGGCACCGATGGTCGCGCCGTCAGCGGCGGCCAGGGTCGCGGCGAGCACGTTGCCGAACCCGTGGTGGGTGAAGCCGGTCTCGGGGTCCACGTGCCGGACCGCGTGGTGCAGCCCGGCGGTCAATTTGAACGGCAGGCCCCGGTCCCGGCAGGCGCAGACCACCGCGGCCAACTCGGCCGGGGTCGGGAAGAGTTCGGCGGCCAGCCCGCCGGTACGGAACTTGGCGGCGACCGGCACCCCCCGGGCGCGCGAGTCGGCGAGCGCGTCCAGGGCACCCATCAGCCCGAAGGTGAGCGGGATCTCCGCGTAGACGGGGACGCCGTCCAACCGCTCGGCGAGTTTCACCAGCTCGGTCAGTCCTGGTTGCGGGTCCTCTCCCCGCCGCGCGACGGGCACCTCGACCTGTCGTGCGGTCACCCCGAGCGGGGGTAGGAACGACAGCGCGAACGGCAGCCGGTCGAGACCGGTGTCACCGATCAGCCCGATGGCGAAGCCTTCCTCGGGATCGACGAGACCGCTCAGCTCGCCCGCCGTGATCGCCGAGGCGGGCAGCAGCAGCGGGCCGACCAGGTCGGCGTACCACGCGACGCGGTGCCGCCGGTGGGCCTGCACGGCGTCGGGCAGCGACGCGCTGCCCGGCGGGAAGACTGCGGCGTCATCGACCAGGCCGGCGACAAGAGTGGGCAGCTGCGTTGACACGAGACAAGAATGTACGGGACGCTTCATTGAGCGGACAACAGCGTTCGAATATCGGACGCGGGCGGACCGGGAGGGCGAGATGCCGTACTACCGCAGCATCGGCGAGCTGCCACGCAAGCGCCACACCCAGTTCCGGCAGCCGGACGGCAGCCTCTACACCGAGGAGCTGATGGGCCAGGAGGGCTTCTCCTCCGACTCGTCCCTGCTCTACCACAGGTACGCCCCGACCGCGATCGTCGCCGCCGAGGAGTTCACCCCGCCGGCCGTCACCCGGGTGCCGAACCTGCCGCTCAAGCCCCGGCACCTGCGTACCCACAAGCTCGACGGGACCGGCGCGGACCCGGTCCTCGGCCGGCGGTACCTGCTCGCCAACGACGACGTGCGGATCGCCTACGTGCTGGCCGACCGCCCCTCCCCGCTGTTCCGCGACGCCACCGGCGACCACTGCCTCTACGTGGAGGCGGGCACCCTGCGGGTCGAGTCGACGTTCGGCGTGCTCGACGCGGTACCCGGCGACTACGTGATCATCCCGACCTCGACGGTGCACCGCCTGGTGCCCACCGGAGACACCCCGACCCGGCTGCTCGCCGTGGAGGCGTCCGGGCACATCGGCCCACCCAAGCGCTACCTCTCCGTACGCGGACAGTTCCTGGAACACTCGCCGTACTGCGAACGCGACGTCCGGGGGCCGGACACCCCGTTGCTCGTCGACGGCACCGACGTCGAGGTGCTGGTCCGCCACCGGCGCGGATGGACCCGCCACGTCTACGCCAACCACCCGTTCGACGTGGTCGGGTGGGACGGGCACCTCTATCCGTGGGCGTTCTCCATCCACGACTTCGAGCCGATCACGGGCCGGATCCACCAGCCGCCACCTGTGCACCAGACCTTCGCCGGCCCGAACTTCGTGATCTGCTCCTTCGTGCCCCGCAAGGTCGACTACCACCCGGATGCCATTCCGGTGCCGTACCACCACCACAACGTCGACTCCGACGAGATGCTCTTCTACACCGGCGGCAACTACGAGGCGCGGCGTGGCTCCGGCATCGAGCAGGGTTCCATCTCGCTGCACCCGTCCGGCTTCACGCACGGACCGCAGCCCGGCGCGGCGGAACGCGCCATCGGAGTGGACTTCTTCGACGAGCTGGCGGTCATGGTCGACACCTTCCGCCCACTCGACCTCTGCGACGCGGCGGCCGAGTGCGAGGACGACGGGTACGCCTGGACCTGGGCCCGCCGCCCCTAGGGACGGTCAGGCCACCGGCCGGCCGACGATCGCCAACCGGGCCGCGGTGGCGATCGCGATGGCCAGGACCAGCGGCCACGGGGTGCCGAACAGGGCGTAGAGCAGGATCAGCACGGGTGCCGCGGCGGCGGCGTACACGGCCAGGGCGAGTGGACGGTCGGTACGCCGCAGCACGGGCAGGATGGTGCGGGTCAGCCCGGGCAGCCGGGCCGCGTGCTGCCAGAGCACGATGCCGCCGCCAGCAGCCGCCGCCACCGCCAGCAGCCGGGAGAAGCCGGAGCCGGTCGCGGTCGAACAGGCGACCACGACGGCGGCAACCACCGACCAGCCGGCACCCCAGAGCACGAACCGCCGCAGTGCCGCCGGCACCGGCTGGCGTGCGACGACCGGGCCGACGCCGTGCTGTCCCGGCCTGGCTTCACCACGCCAACCCGGTTCCGGGCCTCCGGCGGGCACCGGCCCATCGGCGGGTACCGCACCGCCCTGCGCCGGCCAACTCGGACGTTGCTCCGAACCGTCGACGGGACGGCTGGCGTCGGCGTGGCCCAGAGCCGGCGGGTCCGACTCGTCCTGGGCGGCAGCCGGCCGGTCCTGATCATCGATCTCGTCCGGGCGGGTCGACTCGTCCAGCATCTCGTCGGCACGGCGCGGATCGGTCGGCGGCAGGTTCGCCACCGCCGCTTCGGCCAGTCGCGCCAGCGCGGCGCTCCACCGGCGCTGCTCCAGCCGCAGTACCCCGACGTCGTCGCCGGTCTCCGCCAGGCGTGGGTCCAGCCGCAGCGCCTCCCGGTAGGCCCGCTCCGCCAGGTCGTACATCCGCATGTTGGCCGCGACCAGACCCAGCACCAGGTGGCCCTGCGGCTCATCGGGGGCCAGTTCCACCCCGCGCCAGGCGGCGTTCAACGCCGGCTGGCCGTTGCGGGAGCCAGCCAGGATCGCCGCGGCGCTGCGCTGGGCGTACGCGTCCTCCGGGCCCAGGGCCAGGATCTCGTCGGCGGTACCGGCGGCCTCGGCGTACCGTTCGAGGTCACCGAGGGCCAGTCCACGGGCGACGAGCGGGGGCACCTGTCCCGGCGCGGCGGCCACTGCGGCCTGGGCGGCGGCGAGCGCCTCGGCCGGCCGGCCGGCGGCCAGGTGCACCCGGGCCAGCATTGTCGACACGCTGGCGGCGGCCGGGTCGAGGGCCAGGGCGAAGCCGAGTTCGGCCACGGCCTCGTCGTAGCGGCCCAGCTCGGCCAGGAGCGTGGCGCGTTCGAGGTAGCCGTCGGCGGCGGGCGGATCGGTGGGGACGTCGGCGGACATCGCGGCGAGCCTAGGCGCTCGGCTGCTCGTACACCAGGGCGACCGCGATCCCCGCGAGCCCCTCCCCGCGCCCGGTGAAGCCCAGGCCGTCGGTGGTGGCGGCGGAAACGGTGACCGCCGCCCCGACGGCCTCCGACAGCACCCGCTGGGCCTCGTCCCGACGTGGGCCGATCTTCGGCCGCACCCCGACCACCTGCACGGACACGTTGCCGATGGCGAAGCCGGCGGAGCGTACCCGGCGGGCCGTCTCGGTGAGCAGCGCCACCCCGCTGGCCCCGGCCCACTCGGGCTGTCCCACCCCGAAGTTGGCCCCGAGATCACCGAGACCGGCGGCGGAGAGCAGCGCGTTGCAGGCGGCGTGGGCGGCCACGTCCGCATCCGAGTGCCCGGCCAGGCCGTCCTGCTCCGGCCAGTACAGACCGGCCACCCAGCAGGGCCGACCGGCCTCGAAGGCGTGCACGTCGGTCCCGATGGCCACCCGAGGAACGATCATGATCCGAGGGTACGCGCTACCGTCCGCTCGCCAGCAGATGCTCGGCCAGCGCCAGGTCGAACGGCCTGGTGATCTTCAGAGCGTGCTCCGAACCGGGCACGCAGTGCACCGGCACGCCCAGTTTCTCCACCAGCCCGGCGTCGTCGGTGAGGGCGTCGGCGGCAGCGGCGTGGGCGGCCGCCAGCACCGCCCGGCGGAATCCCTGGGGGGTCTGCACGGCGCGCAACGCAGCCCGGTCGACGGTGCCGAGCACCTTCTCGTCCGCGTCGACCTCCTTGATCGTGTCGACGACCGGCAGCACCGGGATCACCGCGTCATGGCCCGCCCGGACCGCCGCCGCCACCGATTCCACGAGCGCGGGCGGGGTGAGTGCGCGAGCCGCGTCGTGCACCAGGACGATCCCGGGACCGGCGGGTACCGCGGCGAGCGCGGCGGCCACCGAGGCCTGCCGTTCCGCACCACCGGGAACCACGGTCACCGGGGCGATCGGTGCGAGCAGTTCACCCACGGCCGCCACCTCCGCGACCGGTGCGGCCACCACGATGCTGTGCACGGAGGGGGCTTCGGCCAACCGACGAACCGCGTGCACCAGCAGCGGCTCACCGGCCAGCAGCCGAAGTGCCTTCGGTCGACCGGGCCCGAGGCGTACGCCGGCACCGGCCGCAGGCACGAGGACCGCGACGTCACCGCACGGATTGAGCTGCGCGGTCACGTCGCGGTCCTCGACGGTTTGTTCGCTACGAATCGGGTACGACGATGCGGTGCGGACTAGGCCTCCGTCAGCACCTTGTCGAGCAGCGTCTCCGCCTCGTCCTTGGTGCTCTTCTCGGCCAGCGCGACCTCGCCGACCAGAATGTCGCGAGCCTTGGCGAGCATGCGCTTCTCGCCCGCGGACAGCCCCCGCTCCCGCTCGCGACGCCACAGGTCACGGACGACCTCGGCCACCTTCAGCGGGTTACCGGAAGCCAGCTTCTCCAAATTCGCCTTGTAACGCCGCGACCAGTTGGTCGGCTCCTCGGTGTGCGGAGCCCGGAGAACGTCGAAGACCTTGCCGAGGCCCTCTTCGCCAACCACCTCGCGCACACCCACGATCTCGGCGTTCTCGGCCGGTACCCGGACCGTCAGGTCACCCTGCGCGACCCTCAGGACGAGGTACTGCTTGGGCTCGCCCTTGATGACCCGAGTCTCGATTGCCTCGATGAGTGCGGCCCCGTGGTGGGGGTAAACAACGGTCTCGCCGACACTGAAAACCATAGGTTCGAAACCCCTTTCGCTGTGTCTAGGGTAACACGCTCAGGCACCGATGTCTCACCGCTGTCCTGACCGTTGGCGCAGCTCAGGGGCCCTGTGAGAGGTATTTCTTCGGCTTGACAGACCATCCAGACGATGATTCGAACACGTTGAGTAACCTTGGGATGACCCCCGGACACCACTGCCATGGACGTGGAGATCCGGGAGAACAAGCGCCGAGGCCCTGCAACACACCCACTGGAGATCAAGGGCTACGCACCCGTTCCATGATATCCCGCCGCAGTCCGACGCGGGCAGCGGTAGCGGTACCCGGCCTGGTGCGGGACGCTTGAGGGGTGCCGCGTCCGCACACCCGTGAGGTTCCAGGGGGTTGTAATGGGCAAGGCTGACGCCGATGGTCCCGGGCTGCCCGACCTGCCGCCGGAATGGGGCCGCGTGGTCGTCCCGGACGACATCGCTGCCCTGGCCGACGAGGCTGAACAGATCCGCCGGGAGCTGCGACGGACGGCGGCGGACCAGCGCCGCTGGCGTCCACCTGCCGCACCGGTGATCGTGCTGATCGTCGCGGTCCTGACCACCCTCGCCGGCCTGGCCGCCGTCACCTGGCCCAGGGCCAGCCGGACCGGGCCGGGCGCGACTACGCCCGACCCGACACCGGCGCAGCTGACCGGTCGCCCCCTGCCCGCGCTCGACCTGGTCGACGGCGGGCAGTCGCCGGTGCCGCTGCGCGGGCTGCTGCCGGTGGTGGTGCTGCTGGTGGACGGATGCGCCTGCCCGGAGCAGGTGGCCGCGGCGGCGACGGCGGCACCGGCCGGGGTGACCGTGGTCAGCGTGGCCGCCGCTCGGCCACGGGCAGCGCCGCCGGGAGTTCGCGCGCTCGCCGACCCGGCCGGCGGCCTGCGTGCCTTCCTGCACCTGCCGGCCAGTCAGGACGGCGTGACCGCCCTGCTCGCCGACCGCACCGGCCGGATCACGCTTGTGGTACCCGAGGTCACCTCGATCGCAGACCACCACGCCGAACTGTCCCGGCTGGCGAATTGACCCGCCCGATACGCAGACCACCCGGATCGCTCAGCTCAAGGCGATCAACCGGGCCTCGATCTGGACCGGCTCCGACCCGGCTGGCGAGAACGACAACCGGGCCGCGGCACCAATGCCGGTGAGCTCCATCATGACCTGCCCGCCGTCGCAACCCACCGTCATCGGGGCTGCTGACCGGGCACCGGCGACGGCTACCAGCAACTCGCCCGGGCCGGTGCAGCGCAGGCGCAACAGGTGCCGCTCGCCCCGCTCCATCCGGGTCTGCCGGACGACCGCCGCACCGGAACCGAGCCTCGCCGACTCGGTCCAGACCAGCTCGGTCCCGCCCACGTACCAGCCGCTCGGCGCGGCGGAACCCGTGGCCGGGCGCTCCGCGGGCCCGTCGTCCGCCCCGGCCACCGCGCCGGTGCGCGCGTCGACCAGGACGGAGGAGGTGGCATTCGGAAGCTCGGAAACCGTGCCACCGGTGACCGGGTTCCCCCGCCAGTATGTGACGGCTGACGGGAGGCCCACGCCGGGCTGCGCCTCCTGTGCCGCTACCCGCCACCACCAGCCGCCGAGGGTCAGCGCCGCCACCGCGACGGCGGCCAACAGGGCCCCGCGTAGCCGATGGATGGCATCGACGTCCATACCTGAAGGGTAGCTCTGTTGGATGGTCAGGCGCTTCGTTCCAGCAGGGCGGCGTAGAGGGTCAGCCCTGGCCCAAACGCCAGCATCACCACCCGGCGTGGTGCCGGTGCCGACCGGAACAGGCGGTCGAGGATCAACAACACCGTCGGCGAGGAACAGTTGCCGTGGTCGTTGAGCGTCTCCCGGGACGCCGCCAACGCCTCCGGCGCCAGCCCCAACTCACGCTCCACCACGTTGAGGATGCGTGGACCGCCCGGGTGCACGGCCCAGCCGTCCACCTCCGACCGGCGGGTGCCGTGCCGGGCCAGCACCTCGTCCACCAGCCCTCGGACGTGCGCCGACAGCACCTGTGGCACCTTCGGCGACAGTCCCATCCGGAAACCGGTGTCGGTCACCTCCCAGGTCATGTGGTCGGCGGTGGAGGTGTCGGTCACCGAGGCGACCTCGCGTACGGCGTACCCCCGCCCGCCGGGAACGACCGCCGCGGCGACGGCGGCGTCGGAGAAGAGCGCGTGGGAGACGATCTGCTGGGTGTCCATCCGGGCCGAGGAGGGTTGCAGGTGCAGGCTGGTCAGCTCGGCACAGAGCAGCAGCGCGGGACGCCCCCGCGCGGTGACGAAGTCACCCACCGCGCCCAGCCCCGGCAGCGCCGCATAGCAGCCCATGTGACCGACGAACATCCGCTGGGTCGTCGCGGCCATGCCCAGATCCCGGGCGAGCAGGATGTCCAGCCCCGGGGTCGCGTACCCGGTGCACGAGCACACCACGAATAGTCCGACGTCACGGGCGTCCAGCCCGGCGGCGGTCAACGCCCGGCCGACCGCCTCCTTACCCAGCGGCAACGCCTCGACCTGGTAACGGAGCATCCGTCGCTCGGTCGGCCAGTCGGAGACGTCCTCAAGCAACGGGTTGACCGCTGCCTGCCGCCGGGTCACGCCGGAGTGCGCGAATATCCGCTCGGCCAGCGCGCGGGTGGAGCCGGAGAAGTGCTGGGAGAAGAACTTCTCCCACAACTCCTGCTGGTCAGCCGAGGGCGGATGGGCCGTGCCCAGGCCCGCGATCACCGGTACGGACACGGTCCCACCTTCCTCTCGCAAGCTCATGTCTGACGCTCGCCAGTCCCGCCCCCGGTCACGACCGCAGGGCCGACAGGCTCATTCCCTCACGCTCACCAACGAGGACTCGATCCGTCACGGTCCGGGTCACCGCCGAGTGTGGCGATGCCGAGCCAGTCGGCACAGACGTCGGAGGTAGCCGGGTGCAGCGACCCGCAACGAGCATCGCGGTACAGGCGTTCCAGCGGATGGCCCCGTCGGGTGGCGGAGGTGCCGGCCGCCTCCAGCATGGAGGCTGCCACGTCCGCCGCGGTCGTACCGGCCAACAGCTTCGCCCGCCACACCCACCTGTTGGTCTCCTCGTCGCCCGGCGCCTCGTCCACCCGTCGGGCAGCCTCGGCGACCGCCAGCTCCGCCGCCGCCACCGCGGCGTCGGCGCGACCCAGCCGGGCGCGTACCGCCGGCAGCCCGGCGAGGTTCCGGGCGTTCAGGTGTTCCGCGGCCGCGTCGATCGCCGCCCGGGCCACCCCCACGTAGACGGCCGCGTAGCTGGCCACCAGCCAGTGCGGCATGAGCTGGGCCACCACCAGGGCCAGCCCTTCGACCCCGCCGAGCAGCCGGTCGGTCCCGACGGTCACGTCGAGGTGCAGGTCGTGCGAGGCGGTGGCGCGCATGCCGAGGGCGTCCCACGTCGGCTCGACGGTCAGGCCCTCGCCGGCCGGTACCAGGAACTGCGAGACCACCGACGGGTCGGCGGCGCTGCGGGCCGCCACCAGGTAACCGTCGGCGTGACCGGCACCGGAACAGAAGGTCTTGCTGCCCTTGATCCGCCAGCCGCCGTCGACAGGTTCGTAGACCGTGGCGAGCTGGGACAGCCGGGCACCCGCGCCCCGCTCGCTCATCGCGACCGCGTACCACGCCCCGTCGGCCGCCGCCCGCAACAGGCGGTCGCGGGCAGCCAGTGCCTCCGCCGGTACGCCGAGCGCCTCGGCCAGTTCCTCGGTGACCGCGCCGAGCGCCCCGGTGACCGAGGCGTGCATGTTGAACACCAGCGCGGTGGCGCCGTTGCCCCGGGCCAGTTCGGTGGCGACAGCCGCGTACGCCGCGAAGGTGGCCCCGGCGCCACCCAGCTCGGCGGGAACCATCAGCCCGAACAGTCCCGCCTCTCGCAGGTCGGTGAAGTCGTCGACCGGAAACGAGCCGTCCCGGTCGTGGGCGGCGGCCCGCGCCGCCAGCCGGGGCGCCAGCCGCCGGGCCGCCGACGCCGCTCCACTGCGCTCGGTCATGGATGGAACCCCCTCTTCGGCCATTGCCATACCCTCACCTGGATCAGCTATCCACCGCGCACCCCATGGCCCTGGTAGAGCACAGCCCTCGACCCGGTCGGCACGATGCGCGGTGCCTGAGCGGGCGGCGTCGGGGCACCCGTGGCCTGCCGGAGCAGCCACCGCAGTAGCCCCGGCACCCCTGGCCGGACACCACGGACCCGCAGGTCGACGCCGTGTCGGGCGCACTCGGCGACCAGCTCGCGATCGTCCACGAACAACCGAGGATCGTGGATGCCACGCGGCACGGTGGGCAGACGTTCGGCGACTCGGACCGCGACCAGCCGGGCCAACGCGGTGTCGTTGAGGGTGTCCAGCACCAGCAGGCCACCGGGCCGCAGCAGGCGACACGCCTCGGCCACCGCCGCCCGCCAGTCCGGGACGTGCTCCAGCAACTCGCCGGCGGCGACCACGTCGGCGCAGCCGTCCACGAGCGGTACCGCCGTGGCGTCGCCGTTGACCGCCGTCACGCCGTGCGCCGCCGCGTGCGCCAGTGCCGAGCGGGTGAGGTCCACCCCCACATGTCGGTAGCCCTTCCCGGCCAGGTGGGGGGCGAGCAGCCCCGCCCCGCAGCCCAGGTCGACCAGGAGCGCGCCCGGTCGCGTCGCCGGGGGCACCAGCGCGGCCCGCGCCCGGGCCAGCCAGTGCAGCATGGCGAAGACGCCGTCTGGCCGCCACCACTCGTCCGCCAGGTCGTCGTACTGGCGCGGATCGTTGCGGGGCAGCACGCGGCCGGCGTCACGCATGGCAACGAGCGTGGCACGACTCCCCGGTAACGACCAGACTTCCGTTATGTCGTCGACGGTGTTAGGGCTGGTCAGAGCGAGCCATCCGGAACCGACCGCGGCGGTCACCACAGTGGCCGGTCTGCTCGCCGTCGGTGTCGGGCATCCACCCGGCGGCGTGGTCGCGGTGGTGCTCACCGTGGCTGCCAGCCAGTTCACCGTCGGGTGGACCAACGACCTGCTCGACGCGGACCGGGACGCCGCGGTCGGACGTACCGACAAGCCGTTGGCCGCCGGCGCGCTCGGCCGGCGTACCGTCGCGGTGGCCGCCGCCGTGGCCGCCATCGCGACCGTGGCGCTGGCCCTGACCACCAACCCGACGGCGGCGATCTGCGCCACCGTCGCTCTGGTCTCGGCGTTGCTCTACGACTGGCCGCTGAAGTCCACCCCGATCTCGGTGCTGCCGTACGCGATCTCCTTCGGCGCGCTGCCCGCCTTCGTGGTGCTGGCACTGCCCGACGCTCCGCCGCCCCCGGTCTGGCTGGTGGTCGCGGCGGCGTTGCTCGGCGCGGGGGCCCATTTCGCAAACGTGCTGCCCGACTTCGTCGACGACGCCCGGACCGGGGTCCGTGGGCTGCCGCACCGGCTCGGTGCGACGGGCAGCCGGGCGGCGGCCGTCGGGCTGCTGATCGCGGCGACCGTCACGCTGGTGCTCGGGCCGCCCGGGCCGCCGACGGGCGTGGGTCTCGCGGCGGTCGGCGCCACCATCGTGATCTTCATCGTGGCCTGGTACGCGGGCCGGGCCGGGAACACCGCCGGAGCCCGGCCGGTGGCCGCCTTCCGGGCGGTGCTCCTGGTCGCCCTGATCGACGTCGCCCTGCTGGTCACGAACGGTCGGCTCGGCTGAGTCTCCCCCCGGCAGGTGGTCGCACCGGGTCGGCGTGCGGGCCACGATCAGCTCCAACTACCCTGGAGCCCGGTCTGCGCGGGCATGGCCAGCGGTTCCGGCGGGTAGGCCGGGTGTGATCGTGACGAGGAGGACCGACGTGAGGCGCTCGATCAGGGGTTCCCGGCGGGCTGCCGTGCTGCTGCCCGGGATCGCGGCGGCAGCCGGGCTGCTGCTGTCCGGATGCGGCGCCGGCCAGATCTCCGAGACGGCCAACAAGGTGCCGTCGGTCCAGGGCGCCAACCTCGCGGCCGGCGACGGGAAGTACGCCGTACGCGGTGCCCTGGTCGCCTATCCCGGTGTCGAGGGCTACCAGGCCGGCGACAACGCCCTGCTCAACGTCGTCCTCTACAACGACTCGGCGGACCCGGTGACGGTGACGGTCACCTCGTCGGACGCCCGCGAGGTGGTGCTCACCTCGGTCGCCGCCGCGACCAGCCCATCACCCACCGCGTCCCCGTCGCCGACCGCGTCCCCGTCAGCGGAGCAGTCCCCGGAGGGCTCTCCCTCACCGGACAACTCCGCTTCGCCGGACAACTCGCCCTCGCCGGACGAATCTCCGTCGCCCAGCCCGACCGAATCGCCCTCGACCGGGCCGGCCCGGATCGAGATCCCCCCGCTGAGCTACGTGCAGCTCAACACCGAGGGTGAGCAGGTGCTTCAGCTCGTCGGGCTGAACGAGGCCCTGCTCGCCGGCCAGAACGTCACGCTGACCTTCGACTTCGGCGGCGAGACGGTCACCAGCCCCGCACCGATCGCCGTGCCGCTTACCCCCGCGCCCGAGCCGTCGCCGATCATCGAGCGGCACACCGGGTACGAGGGCGAAGGCGGCCACTGAGCCGACCGACCGGCGTCGCGTACCGCGACCGGAACCGGTCCAGGGTGATTTCCGAGGGCGTCGTCGACGTGGTGCAGCCATGCCGACGGCGCCCTCGTCGTACCCGGGGGTTAGCGTCGGTCGGGTGAGCATCTCCCGATCGACCCCGTCCCGGGCGAGCACCGGCTCGCGCGGTCGCGCCGCCGCTCGCGAGCCGCGGCCCGCGTACGAGTGCGATGCCTGCGGACACCAGCCACCGAAGTGGGTGGGCCGCTGTCCCGAGTGCGGCGAGTGGGGCTCCGTGGTCGAATGCACGATCACCGGCCCGACCGTCTCGGGTCGGGTGGTGAGTTCCCGGATGCCCGCCGAGCCCGCCCGGCCCATCGCCACCATCAGCGCGGCACCGGCCCGGGCCCGGCCCACCGGGGTCGGTGAGCTGGACCGCGTCCTCGGTGGCGGCCTGGTCCCCGGTGCCGTGGTGCTGCTCGCCGGTGAGCCGGGGGTGGGCAAGTCGACTCTGCTGCTCGACGTCGCCCAGCAGTGGGCCGCCGGAGCAGGCAGCCCGTCGCTTGTGGTGAGCGGTGAGGAGTCGGTCAGCCAGGTGCGGCTGCGGGCGGAGCGCATGGGCACCCTGCACGACCAGCTCTTCCTGGCCGCCGAGAGTGACCTCGCGGCGGTGCTCGGCCATCTGGACGCGGTCAAGCCCGGCCTGCTCGTGCTCGACTCGGTACAGACCATCTCGACCACCGGCACCGAAGGCGTGCCCGGCGGGGTGACCCAGGTCCGGGCGGTCACCGCCGCCCTGGTCGCGGTCGCCAAGGAACGCGGGGTCGCCACCGTGCTGGTCGGCCACGTCACCAAGGACGGCCAGGTCGCGGGTCCTCGGGTGCTTGAGCATCTGGTCGACGTGGTGCTGCACTTCGAGGGTGACAAGCACTCGTCGCTGCGGATGGTGCGCGGGGTCAAGAACCGGTTCGGCGCCGCCGACGAGGTCGGCTGCTTCGAGATGCACGAGGGCGGCATCAGCAGCCTCGCCGACCCCTCCGGGCTGTTCCTGACCCGTTACTCCGAGCCGGTTCCGGGCACCTGTGTGACGGTGGCGATGGAGGGCCGCCGGGCGTTGCTCACCGAGGTGCAGGCCCTGATCGGTGCCACCGTGGCCGGGTCGCCCCGGCGTACCGTCTCCGGGCTGGACTCCGCCCGGCTGGCGATGGTGCTGGCGGTGCTCCAACGCCGGACCGAACGGCTCACTCTGCACGACCGGGAGGTCTTCGCGGCCACCGTGGGCGGCATCCGGGTGGTGGAGCCCGCAGCCGACCTCGCGGTCGCCCTCGCCGTCGCCTCCGGAGGGCTCAACCTGGCGATCGCCCCGCACCTGGTGGCGATCGGCGAGGTCGGCCTCACCGGCGAGGTGCGCCGGGTGGGCGCGGTGCCGCGCCGGTTGGCCGAGGCCGCCCGGCTCGGCTTCCGGCTGGCTCTCGTGCCGCCCGGTTGCGGGCCCACCAGCGCCGGTGCCGGTCCGGAGCAGATGCGCGTGATCGAGGTCACCGACGTCCGCTCGGCGTTGCAGGCCGCCGCGCGGGCGTCGGCGGAATGAGCCGCCGACGGGTCGGGTCGGGCAGGGCGGGCGGAATCGTGACACATCACAGTAACCGCGAGAGCACCCACCGCACGGCAGTCCGTAGACTGTGCCCGTGCCGATCGACCGCGATACCACCAAGCCAGCCGGCGCGACGCCCCACGCCCGCACCGCTGCCGTGGGCTCGCCCGCCCGACCCATCAGCGTGAGCGTGACCGGGGGCGGCGTCGTCGGCGACCCGCTGCGCGCCAACCTTGCCCTGATGGCGCCGGGCACCGCACTACGTGACGGGTTGGAGCGGATCCTGCGGGGTCGGACGGGCGCGCTGATCGTCCTGGGCTACGACAAGGTGGTCGAAGGGCTCTGCACGGGTGGCTTTCCGCTGGACGTCGAGTTCTCCGCGACCCGGGTCCGGGAGCTGTGCAAGATGGACGGCGCGGTGGTGCTCTCCAGCGACGGCACCCGGATCGTCCGGGCGGCGGTTCACCTGATGCCCGATCCGACGATCCCGACCGAGGAGTCCGGCACCCGGCACCGCACCGCGGAGCGGGTGGCCCGGCAGACCGGATACCCGGTCATCTCGGTCAGCCAGTCCATGCGCATCATCAGCCTCTACGTCAACGGTCAGCGGCACGTGCTGGACGACTCGGCGGCGATTCTCTCCCGTGCGAACCAGGCGCTGGCCACCTTGGAGCGGTACAAACTCCGCCTCGACGAGGTCTCCGGCACCCTGTCCGCCCTGGAGATCGAGGATCTGGTCACCGTACGCGACGCGGTGGCCGTGGTGCAGCGCTTGGAGATGGTCCGGCGGATCGCCGACGAGATCGCCGGCTACGTGGTCGAGTTGGGCACCGACGGGCGGTTGCTCGCCCTTCAGCTGGACGAGTTGATGGCCGGCGTCGACGCTGACCGCACCCTGGTCATTCGGGACTACCTACCCACCGGTCGCAAGTCCCGGACCCTCGACGAGGCGCTTGTCGAGCTGGATCTGCTCAGCGCCACCGAGCTGATCGATCTGGTCTCGGTCGCCAAGGCGATCGGCTACCCGGCCGCCTCGGACGCGTTGGACGCGGCGGTCAGCCCGCGCGGCTTCCGGCTGCTGGCGAAGGTGCCCCGCCTTCCGGTGGCCGTGGTCGACCGGCTGGTGTTGCACTTCGGCAGCCTGCAACGGCTGCTCGGTGCGACGGTGGAGGACCTGCAAGCGGTCGACGGCGTCGGTGACGCCCGGGCCCGGGGCGTACGCGAGGGGCTGTCGCGGCTCGCCGAAGCGTCCATCCTGGAACGCTACGTGTAAGCCTGCGTCGAAGTCCTCGGTCGTCCCGCGGCTCGGCCGGCGGTCCGGCCGAGCGACCGAGCGACCGAGCGCCGACTACTTGAGGACCAGCTTCGCGGGTTGGCTCAGCTTGGTGCCCACCCGGGCGAAGACCTGGTACGTCCCGGCCGGCACGGCCGGTCCGTTGGCCACACCGTCGGCGCACCGGCTGCTGTCCCTGCCGTTCCAGTTGACCTGGTAGGAGCGTTCGAAGCCGGGGGTGAAGGACTGCACGTCCGACCCGGCGGCCGTGCCACAGGTGTCCGAGGACCAGACCACCTCGGCCCCGGCCTTGATGTACAACTCCTGGGCGGTCGCGCCGACGTCTCGGCTGCACGTCCGGTCGGACCGGTTACGGATCTTCAGGTTCAGGTCGACGTGGGCACCCGAGGCGGCCTGCGCCGGCAGCGCCACGGCGGTCACCGAAAGTTCGGTGTCCGCACAGTTGCCTTCGTCCACGACCGGATCGACCGCCGGCGGGTCGTTGCTGAGGCTCGGCTCGTTCTCCGGGGCGGACGGCTCGGCACCGTCCCCGGGATCGGCGGGGTCGGCACCGGCGTCACCGGACGGCGGCGCACCGGTCTGCGGCGTCAGCACCGACCCGGTCGGATCCGGCGTGCCGGTCGCCACGCCCGAGTCGGGTTGGCCGTTGCCGGTCGCGTCGTTGCCTCCGGTGGGCCCGTTACACGAATAGAACAGGACAATCAGGAAGAGCAGCACCGCACCGAGCACGACGGCGCGACGCCGCCAGTACACGGTGGGAGGCAGGGGGCCGACCGTCAGACGCATGATGCCCCCACCGTAGCGGCGGCGCGTGCGGCGGACGTCAGCGACGCGCCGTGACTCCCCCGTCCCATCGGATCCGACCCTCCATTCACGACGGTACGCACCGACGGCAGTCACTCAGCGCGACCGTCCGGCTCGACTCAGAGGTAGACCTTCCGCTGGTAGATCGCGTGCGCGCCGGCCACCCGGTCCAGAAAGAGCAGGCCAGCGCAGTGGTCGATCTCGTGTTGCAGGGCACGCGCCTCGAAACCGTCAGTAACCAGGCGTACGGTTTCACCGCTGCCGGGCAGCGCCCCTTCCACCACCAGCCGGCTCGCGCGCTTCACGTCGCCGGTCAGGTCCGGCACCGACATGCAACCTTCCCGACCTGCCTTCCACCTGGTGGCTTCGACGACCCGGGCGTTGCAGAGCACGAAGACGCCGTGCCCGGTGACCGTCTTCGGATGCCCGGTGACGTCCACCGCGAAGAGTTGGGCGCTCACCCCGACCTGCGGGGCGGCCAGGCCCACGCAGCCGGGCGAGACCCGCATGGTGGCGATCAGGTCGGCGGCCAGCTGCACCGTCTCGTCGGCGGTCGGGTCGACCTCCTCTCCCGGCCGGCTGAGCACCGGGTCCGGGGCGGAGACCACCGGGATGACCCGCCCAGCGCCAAGTGTCTCGGGTGCCCAGTCGCCGAGACCCACGTACGCGTCGGCCTGCGGGTCCGGGTTCGACACGTCCGGCGCGCCGCTCACAGCAGATCCGGTTCGGCGGGCCGGAGGGTCACCTCGACGCCGAGACCGGCGGCTGCCTCCGCGAGCCGGCCGCCGAGCGCGTCGGCGGTGCCGGGGGGCAGTTCCACCTCGGCCACCACCACGTAGAGCGTCCCCGCCAAACGGGTGCTCAGGTCGGTGACGTTGCCGCCGGCCTCGGCCAGCACCCGGGTCATCGCGGCCACGATGCCCATCCGGTCGGCCCCGTGCACCGCCATCACGTACGGTTCGCCGGCCGGTGCCGTCTCGCCGTCAGGCGTCACCGCGCGTACTGTCGCCAGCAGTTGGCCGTCGGCGGCCAGCGGCGCCAACGCGGTCTCGACCTCGGCGGCGGCCGGGCCGACACAGATCAGGGTCATCGCGAAGTGTCCCCGCAGGCGGGTCATGGTGCTGTCGGTGAGGTTGGCGCCGAGCCGGGCGAGCACCTCGGCGACGTCAGCCACGATGCCGGGCCGGTCCCGGCCGATGACGGTGATCGCAAGCTCGTTCATCCGGGCATTCTGCCCGACCGGCAGCCGCCGCCGGCGTCGGCCCGCCGACCGTCCGAACGGCGGGATCGGCGTGCGTGACATCATCGGCGACGCGATGACAGAACCCACATTCGCCGGCCGGGTGAGCCGGTGGTACGAGCAGCACGCGCGGGACCTGCCGTGGCGCCGGCCCGAGACGAGCCCCTGGGCGATCCTGGTCAGCGAGGTCATGCTTCAGCAGACCCCGGTCGTCCGGGTGGTACCGGCCTGGCAGGCGTGGCTGGAGCGCTGGCCCACGCCGGCCGCCCTGGCCGGGTCCAGCCCGGCCGAGGCGATCCGCATGTGGGGACGGCTCGGCTATCCCCGTCGAGCGGTCCGGCTGCACGAGTGCGCGGTGGCCATCGTGGAGCGGCACGGCGGTGTGGTGCCGGACCGGTTGGAGCAACTGCTCGCCCTGCCCGGCGTCGGTACGTACACCGCCCGGGCGGTCGCTGCCTTCGCGTACGGCCAGCGTCACCCGGTGGTCGACACGAACGTACGTCGGGTGGTGTGCCGGGCGGTGGCCGGCGAACCGGATGCCGGCCCGACCACCCGCCCCGCCGATCTGGTCGCCACCGAGGAGCTGCTGCCCGCCGAACCGGCTGCGGCGGCCCTGGCCAGCGCCGCAATCATGGAGTTGGGGGCGGTCGTCTGCACCGCCCGGTCGCCTCGCTGCGAGGCGTGCCCCGTCGAGTCGACCTGCGCCTGGCGGGCCTCGGGACGCCCCGCTCCAGCCGGTCCGACCCGCCGCCCGCAACGGTACGCGGGCACCGACCGCCAGGTACGCGGACTGCTGCTCGGAGTCCTCCGGGAGGCTACCGGCCCAGTGCCGCATCAACGCCTGGACCAGGTGTGGGCGGACGACGTGCAGCGCGCTCGGGCACTCGCCGGCCTGGTCGACGACGGTCTGGTCGAGCCGGTCGGTGAGACGTCGTTCCGGTTGATCGGCGACGGCCCTCCGGCACCGGTGGCCGGTTGAGAACGTGTTCGAGGGCCGGCCCCGATCGGGGCCGGCCCTCGGCATCTGTCGGTTGGATCAGGCGGAATAGCCCCGGCTGGCGATCCAGTCGGCCAGCGCGTCGGTGCTGATCCAGTACTCGGCCCGGGCGGCGTCTGCCGAGTCGGCGATCTTCATCTGGTCGCCGCCGTCGCGGTAACCGGTCACCGCGATGTAGTGCCCACCATCGAAGGTGTGGCTGCCCCCGTCGAGGTCGGTCGCGGTGCCCACGACGTTGGCCACCACGCCCCGGCCGCTGTCGACGGCACGGACGACGTCTTCCCGTAGCCGATCGGTCTCCGCTCGGTCGGCGGCCTGGCCCGGGATCTCCACCGTGCGGTAGACATCCTCACCGGCCTTCCGGTTGAGGGCCTCGGTGATCAGGAAGGCCGAGTCGGTGCCCCGCTCGGTGGTGCCCATCTCGCGGGCCAGGTCATCCTGGGAGACGTCCTTGTTGAGGATGCTCAGGGTGTTACGGACCGCTGCCGGACCGCAGTAGTAGAAGTTCGGCTGGGCCTCGTAGCGCACCTTCAACTGCCGCTCACCCTTGCCGTGCCCCCGCTCGGTCACGGCGGCCAGCGGATCGGAGCTCGGCGGGGCAGCGGTCGCGCTCACCGGGCCGGCGATCATCCCACCGGCGCAGACGGCACCGGCGGCGGTCAGGGCAGCCTTGCGGATCGAACTAGTCATGATCGTTTGCCTTCCGTCTCGGGGGATCGACACGACACCAGGAGATGGGAGGTTGCGAGTACCGCGTCGGATGGAGGCGGCGCGGTGCGCCTGCTCCGGGTCTGCAACGACCTCGTCGGGCCCGGCATTTCCGGGTCGGGCCGGCCGGGGTGGCCGTCGCGGTTACTCCCGGTACAACGACTCCCAGGAGCGGTCCATGCCCCGGCAAACCGTGACCACCGTCACGACAAAGAACCACAAAGCGGACATCCGGCTACGGGGGTGACTTACGCCTTGACCCACACGAACGGCGGCGGCCCGGTGGCATTCGCCACCGGGCCGCCGTTGCTTCGGCTGACGAGCTACTCGTCCGCGCCCGCCGCAGCCGTCCTGCCGCCGAGGTCGGCCGGCACGGCGTCCGGCACCTCCACCGGGCGGTCGGACCCCTTGAAGACGAGTTTGGATTTGTCGATGTTCTCCGGGTCGCCTTCGCAGTCGACCACGACGATCTGTCCTGGGGTGAGTTCGTTGAACAGGATCCGTTCGGAGAGGTTGTCCTCGATGTCGCG
>FOLJ01000017.1 GCA_900112325.1 Micromonospora sediminimaris | reverse complement strand
ACCTGGCTGATCATCGCCGCCTACACCCAGCTCCGGCTGGCCCGGCCCCTCGCCGCCGACCTGCGTCGCCCCTGGGAACGACCCGCCCCACCCCACCGGCTCACCCCCGCTCGGGTCCGCCGCGGATTTCGGCACCTGCGCGCCAACAGCCCCTGTCCCGCCGGTGCACCGAAACCCACCCGACCAGGACCCGGCCGCCCACCCGGACGACCCAACCGCCATCCCACCCGCCGCTACGACGTCCACATCGTCACCAGCAGCGCGACCGGGAAGACGACCTCTTCGAAGAAGAAATCGACCAATCCCCGGCCACGCCGCACAGGTTAAAGATCAAGCTCAGGGCATGCGGCGAATTCGATCGGTGAGCGTACGGGACCGGTGCAGCACGGACCGCACCGGGACCGGTAGATGGCGCACGGCGGTGCCAGCGGGCAACCGCTCACCCGGTGCCTGCCCCTTGCGCAGCGCTTTGGTGTGCGGAAAGGGGATCTGCGGCTGATGCGCCTCGCGCAACGCCTGGACGCCGCCGAGCGAGTAAAGCTCCGCCACCCGGGCGACGATCCGCTCTCTGGCCTCCGGATCGGTGGTCATCAGCGTGGTCACCGGTGGCGGCAGGTCCGCAGCAGCCAGCCGGGCCTCGTATCCGGGGTCGGCCTTGCCGGGCTGGAAGATGTGTTCGATGCCGTTGCGCTCAAGGAAGTCGGCAAAGCGGTCCCAGCGCTGCGCCTGCCCGGTGTTGAAGGCGGTGTAGTCGGCCGCGGCGTAAAGATCGGCGGCGTCGACCTCCGGAGTCAGGCTGGGGACCAGGCTGTGCGGGATGTCGTGGTATCGGGCCAGCTCCAGGGTCCGGCTGTCGTGCGCCAGCACGTAGGCGGGCGTGCCGGCGGACAGCGCCGCGATGTTGCCGTGGATCCGGGTGCCGAAGGAGAAGTCGCGCTCCGCGAGGTACCGCATCCAGGTCGAGGTGTCGACGAAGAACCGGATGCGATCCTCCCGGTAGAGCTGGTGACCGGGGTGGTGCGGCAGCCCTCGGCGCACGTTGCCCGGGTGGACCCCCCACAGGAGCAGTTCGAGCACCTCGTCGCCCTGCGGCACGTAGACCATATTCGGGTAGCGCTTGGCGTGCCGGGTACCGATCCGGTCCATCAGCTTCACGTAGGGCGAGATGTTGATCGTGAAACGGCTCTCCGGGGTGATCTCGGGCGCCCGCTTGCTGATCCGGAGGTTCGGACCGTCGCGGAACAGCGACGGACAGCCCACCACATCGACCACATCGTCACCGAAGCCCAGCTCGGCGAGGTAGGCGCGGGTGAATTCACCGCGTACGCCGATCGTCGCCGACTTGTCGAGCACCGCGCGGACAAACCGGCGCACCGCCACACGCAGCTCGTCGGTCGGCGGCGGAAACGGGTCGTCGAGGCTGCCCGCGCCGCCCGCCACGCCGACGCCGATCACCACGACCGGGATCCGCAGCCGCTCGATCACCCAGGTGAGCCGCTTGAGATTCTCCAGAAAGCTCAGCCGGAAGGCGTTGGCCAGCGGCACCACGAACATGTCGAACTGCTCGTTGACCCGATCCACGTACGCGCGGTCCACGCCGGGCCGTTCGCTCAGGAACGAGTTGGACACCACCTCGGTCCCCGGCACGCTGATCAGCTTGTGCACCGCATCGGCGAAGACGAGGTTGCCGACGTTGCGCCCGAAGATGCCTTGCTTGTAGAGCGCGAGGGAGAGCTCCGGGCTCACCGGGGTGAAGGGATCCTTGGCGGAACGCAGCAGCACACGAGGCATTTGGTCATCTCCACGCCGGGGGGTGTGGGGTCGGGCGAGGCATTCGACGTTAACAACGCACCGGCGATCCTGCCCGTTGAGCGAGCAGATGAGACCATCCCGAGTCCCGGGCACGCGTCAGTGGCGCGGGCCCAGGGCGCGCGGTGCCTTCAGGACTGGCGGCGGAGCCGACCAGCGAGCGCGCGACTGCGGCGCAGCGCGGACCGCACAGGTGCCGGCAGGTGCCGCACTGCGGACGGTACGGGCCGCCGCTCGCCGGTCGCCACCGCCTCCTTCGGCGCAGCGGTGTGTGGGAACGGGATCTGCGGCTTGTGTGCCTTGCGCAGCGAGCGGAGGCCACCCAGCGCGTAGAGTTCCGCAACCCGGGCGGTGATCCGTTCCCTGGCCTCCGGATCGGTGGTCATCAGCGTGGTCACCGGCGGTGCCAGCCCCACGGCGTCCAGCCGCTTGTCGTAATCCGGGTTGGCCTTGCCCGGCTGGAAGATGTGCTCGATGCCGTTGCGCTCCAGGAAGCCGGCAAAGCGGTCCCAGCGCTGCGTGTGCCCGGCATTGAACGCGGTGTAATCGGACTGCGCGTAGAGGTCTGCGGCGTCGACCTCCGGGCTCAGGCCGGGGACCATGGTGTGCGGAATGTCGTGGTACCGGGCCAGTTCCAGGGTCCGGCTGTCGTGCACGAGGACGTGGGCCGGCGTCCCGGCGGCCAGCGCCACGATGTTGCCGTGGATCCGGGTGCCGAAGGAGAACTCCCGCTCCGACAGGTAGCGCATCCAGGTCGAGGCATCGACGAAGAACCGGATGCGGTCCTCCCGGTAGAGCTGGTGTGCGGTGTGGTGCGGCATTCCCGGCCGGACGTTGTCCGGCTCGACCCCCCACAGCAACAGCCTGAGGTCGGTGTCGTCCTGCGGCAGGTAGACCATGTTCGGGTAGCGCTTGGCGTGTCGGGTCGCGACCTCGTCCATCAGCAGCACGTACGGCGAAATGTTGATCGTGAAGCTGCTCTCCGGCGTCAGCTCGGCCACCCGCTTGGTGATCCTCAGGTTCGGGCCGTCCCGGAACAGCGACGGACAGCCGACGACCTCGACCACGTCGTCACCGAAACCCAGCTCGGCGAGGTAGGCGGCGGTGATCTCCCCACGTACGCCGATCGTCGCCGACCTGGCGAGCACCGCGCGCACGAATCGGCGCACCGCCCCGCTCATCTCGTCGGTCGCCGGCGGGAACGGGTTGTCGAGGCTCCCTCCGGCACCCGCGACGCCGACACCGACCACCACCACCGGAATCCGCAGGTTCTCGATCACCCAGGTGAGGCGCTTCAGGTTCTCCAGGAAGGTAGGCCGGAAGGCATTTGCCAGGGGCACCACGAACAGGTCGAACTGCTCGTTGATCCGGTCCACGTACGCCTGGTCCACGCCGGGCCGTTCGCTCAGGAACGAGTTGGACACGACCTCGGTCCCCGGCACGCTGACGAGCTTGTGCACCGCCTCGGTGAAGACGAGGTTGCCCACGTTCCGCCCGAAAATGCCCTGCTTGTAGAGCGCGAGGGAGTGCTCCGGGCTGACCGGGGTGAAGGGGTCCTTGGCAGAGCGCAGCAGGACACGGGTCATCGGGTCGGAGCCTCCGGGTGCGGGGTACGAGGGGGTAGCCGAAAGTCGCTCGATGCTAGCCAACCCCGTCGTCGCCCGCCACCTGCTGCCGGTGAGAAGGAAGAGGTCAGACCTTCGACCACGGCGGCGGGAAGATGACCTCGCCCCGGGGAGGCGACGGCTCGCCGCTGGTCGCTGGCGGCAGGATCAACGCCTGCCACGGCTCGCCCAACCCCGACCACGGGCTGGTCAGGCCCAGCTGGTCCGCCCGGCTGAAGCCGAAGCGCCGGTAGTAGGCCGGATCGCCGAGCACCACCACCAGTCGCTCACCGAGCTCGGTCGCCGCCTCCAGGGCGGCCTGCACCACCGACGTGCCGAGCCCGATGCGCTGCCGGTGCGGTGCCACCGCAACCGGGCCCATCGCCAGCGCTGGCATGCTGGCCGCGCCCGAGTTGACCAGCACCCGGGTGAGCAGGGCACAGCCGACGATCTCCCCGCCGTACTCGGCGACCATCGCCAGCTCCGGCAGCCACGCGTCGCTGCCACGCAGCTCATCGACGAGGCGTACCTCCGGCGGGACGGCCACGTCGGGCCGGGCGAAGGCTGCGGCCAGCACCCGACGGATCGCGCCGGTGTCGGCCGGGTCCTCGGGTCGCAGCCGCAGGGTCGTCACGCGGCGTAGGGTACCCCGGAGGACGCGTCCATCCGCGACGGTCGTCGAACCCGGGCGCGGCGTCACCAACGCACTCGATCGATCGACATACCCCGTTGCGGGGCGTAGTAACACCCCGGACAGGGTATGACTGTTCCATGACGCCCGTACGATCCCTCGCCCGCGCCATGTTGAGCGGCATCTTCGTGGTCAGCGGCGCCCGCAACTTCGCCAACCCCGGCCGCCTGGCACCCACCGCGAAACCGGTCACCGATCGGGTGACACCGCTGCTGGAACGGGTGCATCCGCAGCTCCCCACGGATACTGAAACCCTGATCCGCGCCAACTCGGCCGTGCAGTTCGGCGCCGGGCTGATGCTGGCCACCGGGCGATTCACCCGGCCGGCGGCCCTGGTGCTGGCCGGCACGCTGATCCCGGTCACCCTCGCCGGGCACCCCTTCTGGCGCAACGACGACCCGATCGCGAAGAACAACAACCAGATCCACTTCCTGAAGAACCTCGGTCTCTTCGGTGGGTTGTTGCTCGCTGCGGCGGACACGGAGGGTAAGCCCGGGCTACGCTGGCGGGCCGGCCACCGCATCGGCCACTCACGACGGTCGGTACGCCGTGCGGTCCGGACCGCGCGTCGGGAGGCCCGGATCGCCGTGCGATCGGCCTCCGCCGCCCGGCGACTCCCCGGCTGAGCCGTACGCGTCCCACCCCACCCCCGCTGAGCTGCGATCCAACCACCCCCACCTGGGCTAAGGCCGCGAATCACCTGAACCGCCCGGTAGGCGTTAACGCGGTGGAAATGTCAAAAGAATGTGTGGGATCGGACACGGTCGCATAACGCGGGAGGCACTGACGTGAGGCGCCGTTCTAGGCTCCGTACTGGACCTGGACGGGTAGGACGACCTTGGTACGGGGGTGGCCACGCCATGCCGACGATCGTCGGTAGAGGGCTGGACCGCCTCGCCACAGTCCGTCGCGTAACGCGTGGGATCGATCGTAGGACAGTCGTACGGGCGGGCATCGTCGCCGCCGTCGCCTACGCCGCATGGCTTGCCATCGGCGCTTTCGGGCGTCCGTACAACTTCTTCGACATGAAGATCTACCACGGCGCGGTGGTCTGGTGGGCGAGCGGTCACGAGCTGTACGAGTTCGTCGCGCCCGACACAACCCTGGGTTTCACCTACCCACCCTTCGCCGGGCTGGCCATGCTGCCGATGGCGCACCTGCCGGTCACCCTGGCCGGTCTGGTGAACGCCGCGGTGAGCATCGCCGCGCTGGCCGTGGTGCTGGCCGCGCTGCTACGCCCGATCGTCGACCGGCTGGGCTGGCCACTGTGGTACACGGTGGCCATCGCGACGCCGTTGGCCGCTGCCATCGAACCCACCCGGGAGACCCTCGGCTACGGGCAGGTCAACCTGCTGTTGTTCGCCCTGATCCTGGCCGACCTGGTCGCCCTGCGCTGGCGCTCGCGCCGGGGCACCCACCAGGCCGAGGGTGACGGTCCGCTGCTGCGGTTCATCTACGGCGGCGCGTGGGCCGGCGTGGGCATCGGCCTCGCCACCGCCGTCAAGCTGACCCCGGCCCTGTTCATCTTCTACTTGATGATCACTCGACAGTGGCGGGTGGCCTGGACGGCCATCGGCACCGCCGTCGGGGTGACCATCGGCAGCTTCGGCATCGTCGGCGCCGAGTCCCGGGACTACTTCGGCAGCGTCTTGTGGCAGACCGAGCGGGTGGGCGCCGCCGACATGACGCCCAATCAGTCGCTGGCCGGCCTGCTGGCCCGGCTCTACGACTCGATCGAGACCCCCGGCCTGCTCTGGCTCGCATTCTCCGTGCTGGTGCTGGCGCTCGGCCTGTCCCGGGCCTCCAACGCCCACTCCGACGGCGACGAACTGACCGCCTTCACGCTTGTGGGCCTGACCGCCAACGTGATCAGCCCGATCTCCTGGACGCACCACCTCGTCTGGGTGATCCCGGCAATCATCGTCCTGGCCGACGCCGCGATCCGTCGGCACGAAGCCAGCCGAGCACCGGTGGGGCGATCCCTGTCAGCGCCGTACGGCGGCCCGCCGGGAGTGTCCACTCTCCGTCCACCGATCTGGTACCCGACGCTTACCGGGTTCCGCCACGGCTTCGCCGCGATCGGGCTCTACCTGCTTTTCCTGATCTCCCCGATCTGGCCGTACGAACACCAGCTGCCGGAGGTCTCCCACTACCAGGACGGTCTGTTCGGCGCGTTGATGGAGAACAGCCTGGCGCTGGCGCTGATCCTGCTGGTCGCCGCACTGCCCTGGCGGCCCGGCGCGGAACCGGCGTTCCACACCGACCGGGCGGCACGTGCGTCGATGCTGTACGGACGGCGGTAGCCCACCCCGTCAGGGGCAGTTGACCCATTCCTCGGTGCCGTCGGTGAAGACCTGCCGCTTCCAGATCGGCAGCCGGGCCTTCGCCTCGTCCACCAACCGGGCGCAGGCAGCGAACGCGGCGGCCCGGTGGGCGGTGCTGACTGCCGCCGCCAGGGCCACGTCGCCGATGGCCAGAGCGCCGATCCGGTGTGAGATCGCCACGGCGTACACGTCGGGGTCGGCGGCGACCTCGTCGGCGACCTCCTGGAGCACCTTCTCGGCGTTCGGGTGGCCTTCGTACTCCAGGCTGGCCACCGACCGTCCGTGGTCGTGATCGCGTACCACCCCGACGAACGACACCACCGCGCCGGCCCGACGGTCGGCGACCGCCGCCTCGTGCGCGGCGAGATCCAGTGGCTGGTCGGTGACGCTGCTGATGACGGTCACCATGCCCGCTCCCCGGGTAGCAGTGGCAACGGCACGATCGGAACCCGGTCACCCACCGAGCCGGTGGTGCCGGGGTCGATCACCGCGAACCCGTCGGCGGTGGCCAGCCCACGCAACATGGCCGAACCGACGTGCCGGACCGGATGGGCCGTCCCGGCGGCCCGGTCGAGTCGGACCAGCGCCAGGTGGGTGTGGTCGCCACGACCGGCAACGGGCTCGGCGAGGACGGCGTGCGGAAGCGTCGGCAACGACCGACCCGCGAGCCCGGCCAGCAGCGGGACGACAAGCGACACCAGCGCGATGACGGCGGACTGCGGATTGCCCGGCAACCCGGCCACGAACCGGACCTGCCCGTCGGCACCAACCAACCGGGCCAGCAGCATCGGGAAGCCGGGACGCACCGCGACCGTGTTGACCACGTACTCGGCACCCAACGACGCCAACGCCGGATGCAGGTGATCGACCGGGCCGTGCATGGTGCCGCCGGTGGTGCAGACCAGATCGGCGTCGTCCAGGGCGGCACGCAGCGCCGCCACGTGGGCGGGGAGCGTGTCCGCGACGGGGCCGACCACGCTGTTCGGATCCACCTGGCAGCCGTACCGGCGGAGCCAACCCGGCACCGCCGGGCCCAGCGCGTCACGGACCCGCCCGGCACCCGGCGGGCCTGCCGTCAGCAACTCGTCGCCGAAGACCAGCAGCGCGGCCCGGGGCTGCCGGCGTACCCGCAGCGTGTCGTGGCCGCAGGAGGCGGCCAGGCCGATCACCGCCGGGTCGACCGGTGTCCCGGCCGGCAGCAGTTCTTCACCGACGGTGGCCTCCTCGCCGGGCTGCCGCCACTCCGGCGCGGCGCGTGGCACGCCGTCGACCAACCCCTCCGGCGTACGCCTCGACTCCTCCACCCGGAGCACCGCGGAGGCACCCGCCGGCACCATCGCCCCGGTGGCGATCTCGACAGTCGTCCCGTCCTCGGTCAACGGGGCAGGCGCACCACCCGCCAGCACGCGCCCGACGACCCGCCACGGGCCGGCACCACGCACCGCCCAGCCGTCCACGCTCGACGTCGGAAACGCCGGCAGGTCGGTGCGCGGGGTGAGCGGTTCGGCGAGGGTGTGCCCGTCAGTCTCGGCGAGCGGACGCTCGATGGCTGGCCGCGCGACGGCCAAGCCGGCCGCGTACACCAGGGATCGGGCCTGCGCCCAGTCTGCCGGTGGTGGCGCGGAGACCTCGTCGGCGGAGGCGGTTTCCGTTCTCACCGGCCGAGCCTAACCGGCCGCCAGGTGGTCGCCACCACGCAACTGGTCGACGGTGTGGGCCAGAATCGGCCCCAGCACGGCGAGGCCGTCCCGCGCTCCGCCGGTCGACCCGGGCAGGTTGACCACAAGCGTGCGACCGGCCACGCCGGCCACCCCGCGGGACAGCGCGGCGGTGGGCACCTTGTCGCGGCTGTACGCGCGGATCGCCTCGGCGATGCCGGGAATCTCGTAGTCGAGCAGGGCCCGGGTCACGTCGGGAGTGCGGTCGGTGGGGGTGATCCCGGTGCCACCACTGGTCAGCACCACGTCGAAGCCGTCCACCACGGCCGCCCGGACTGCCTGGCCGACCGGCTCGCCGTCCGGCACGACCACCGGTTCGCTCACCGTGCAGCCCAACTCCCGCAGACCGGCGACGAGGAGCGGACCACTGGTGTCGGCGTAGACACCGGCGGCGGCGCGGTTGGAGGCAACCACCACCCGGGCGCGGATCACGACCGGTCCTCCGGGCGCTCCCACAGACCGGTCTTCCCGCCCTCCTTGCGTAGCACCCGGACCGCGTCGACGCTGGCTGCCGGATCAACGGCCTTGACCATGTCGACGAGCGCCAGCCCGGCGACCGCGACCGCGGTCAGCGCCTCCATCTCCACGCCGGTGCGGTCGGCGGTGCGGGCGGTGGCGGTGATCTCTACGCTGTCGTCGGTAAGCGCCAGGTCGACGGTGACTCCGTGCAGCGCGATCGGGTGGCAGAGCGGGATCAGGTCGGGAGTGCGCTTCGCCCCCATGATCCCGGCCAGCCGCCCGACCGCCAGGGCGTCGCCCTTGGGCAGCCCCTCCCCACGGAGCAGGTCGATCACCTCAGGGGTGGTCCGCAGCCGGCCGGCGGCCGTCGCCACCCGGCCGGTGACCTGTTTCGCGGAGACATCGACCATGCGCGCCGCGCCGGTGGTGTCGACGTGGGTGAGCTGGGCGGGTTCGGTCACGGTCGCGAGCCTATCCCCGCCGTGTGACAGGACGGTTCCGTGGCTCGGAAGGAGCGGCGCGGGGACGCCGCCCCTTCCTCACCAGCCTGCCTCGGGCTGCTGGGGAACACCCGGCGGCAGGGGTCGCGACGAGATCCGGCAACTGTCGGATCTCCCCCCGTCGGCGAACATCCGGGAGGCTAGCGACCCTGGCGATAAGAAATCGATAAGGACGATGGCCGGCGAGATCCGGCGATCAGCAGATCGGTGTGCCCTGCTTCAGCGCGGCGAGACGGCGCTCGATCTCGAACCGCTCCGGTGCTCCGGTCGCCACGATGAGCACCAGTGCCCGTTCCAGATGTCGCCGGGCTTCGGTCGGGTCCACGCTCAACAGGTGCTCGGCCAGACCGGCCAACGCCCGGGCCTGCTCGTAACGGTTGTCGATCCGCACCGCCAGATCAAGCGCTCGCCGGTGTGCCCGCAAGGCGCCGTCGAGGTCGCCGTCAGCCGCCAGCGTCAGGCCGAACTCGTTCAACGCAGTGCACTCCGCCTGCCGCTCGGCCGAATGGCCGGTGAGTTCCAGCGCCAGTTCGTGCTGCCGCCGGGCCTCCGCGAGCCGGCCCACGCCGCGATAAGCCACACCCATCACGTTGCGCGCGTCGGCCTCTCCGTATCGATGGCCCGTCTCGGCGTAGAGGATCATGGCGGATCGCAGCAACCGTAGCGCCTGAACGTGCTCGCCCTTTCGGGTCCGAACGGCGGCGATGTGGCTCAACGTGTTGGCGATCTGGTAGCGGTCGCCTTCCACCCGTGCCAAGAGCAGATGAAGGCGATGTACCCGCAGCGCTTCCTCATAGCGCCCCAAGCAGGTGAGGGCGATACCGACGTTCGGCAGATGTGTCCGAACCCGACCGATCTGCCGCATCGGAAGGTCGCGCAGTGCTGCCAGTGCGAGATCGGCGGACACCTGGAAATCACCCATCATGCAGTGTGCCACGCTCAGGTTTCCCCGGATCCGGGCAATGTCTTCACGGCGGCCTGCCGCTTCAGCCGCCACCAACGCTCTTTCCAGACACTTAATCGCCGGGTGATAGAAACCGGTTTTGGTCAGCGCCGAGGCGAGATAGTTGTTCATGATGCCTACTGCCCGACTGTCCCCCAATTGCTCTGCGGCGGCGAGCCCCAGTTCATGCGTTCGCCGAATATCTTCGAAGTACCCGCGCACATAGTAGAAGCGCCACAGCACTCGCGCTATCTTCCAAGCATAACCATGGAAGGAATTTTTTGCCGCCAGCTCGATGAGGAGATTCAGATTACTTCGCTCCCGCTCGACCCAGTTGATATCGACCGTCTCGGATCCGGGTGAGAGATCGGGGCGCTCCGGCACCACGTCGCCGATGTCCGCGTAAATGTCCATGATACTGTTCAATGACTTCGTGGCGGCGATCGACAGTTGCATGACCTGGTCAAGCAGACTGGCGAGCGCAGCCCTTCGCATCTCCTCTGAATCTGTCTCCAGGCACTTCTCGCGAGCGAACTGTCGAACCAGGTCGTGCATTCGAAAGCGACCACTATCCGATTCTTCCAGCAGGTGACGGTCGACCAGATCGTCGAGGATCTGCCCGGCTTTCGCGTAGGACAGACCGGACATCGCCGCGACCATGCTGATGCAGTAGTGCCCGGTATGGAGACCCAGTAGGCGGAACACGCGTTTACTCACCTCGTTCAACGGCTCGTACGAGGCGGTGAAGGCGGCGGCGACGCTGCGTTCACCCGTGCCGAAGCTGGCCAGCCCTGACTCGTTCGCGGCCAGACGACCGGCCAGGTCGACAAGCCGGCGGTTGCGCCGGTGAGCGAGCCGTGACCCGACCAACCGGATCGCCAGCGGCAGGTAACCACAGTTGCGGACTATCTCTGCGGCGGATTCAGGGTCTTCGTGCACCCGCTCTTTTCCAGCGCTGATCGCCAGCAGACGGAGCCCTTCCTCTGGCGACAGCACGGACAGGGACTCGGGAGGCCCGACATCCAGGTCGAGAAGTCGCCGACGGGAAGTGATCAGGATGACCGACGAGGCGGTGACCGGCAGTAGCGGAGCAACCTGGTCACTGTCAGCCGCGTTGTCGAGCACGACGACCGCACTGCGGGCGGACAATTCCCTGCGCCACAACCCTCGTCGTTCATCGACATCCACTGGAATTCGGGGGGCCGGCACACCCAACTGGCGGAGAAGCACCACGAGGGCCGTGGCGGAATCCATCGCGTTGCCCTCATCGTGACCGCGCAGGTCGATGAAGAGTCGACCATCCGGGTAAGTAGCGGCCAGGCGTCTGGCGACCTGCACCGCGAGCGTCGTCTTACCGCTTCCCGCCATCCCGTCGATCAGGTGAACGACCGGCGCCGGGCCTGCGGCGGCTCGGCTCCGGCCGATCATTCGCTCGACGAGGGCCTCCCGGCCAACAAAGTGAGCTACCGGTCTCGGTAGCCAGTCCCAGTCCGTCCCATCGATCTCAGGTGTCGTCGAGTTCCTCGAATCGTCGCTGCCTCCGGATCCCGCCGAGGGTGAGACCGATACCGGGGCCGCTCGATGCCCGACCATTTCCTGATGCAGTCGCCGAAGATCGGATCCCGGCTCGACGCCGAGTTCGGCCCGCATGACTCGGGCAGCGGATCGAAACACCGAGATCGCGCCGGCTACGTCGCCGCGCCGATGCAGCGCCCTCATCAGCAGTAGCAGCGCCGGCTCACGGGTCGGATGGGCCGCAACCGTTCGCCACAGCAGCGGTACGGCATCCTCGACGCGGTCCGCTGCGAGGTGAAGGTCCGCGAGGAGTTCGACGGCGAGAAGGTGCTGTTCCTGGGCGGCCGCCACGTGAGCAGCCAGCGAAGCCCCGAGAGGCACACCCAGCAGAGGTGGCCCGCACCAGAGCGGCATCACACCGCTCAGCAACGACCGCGCGGTCCCCGGGTCGTCGCGGTGGTTGAGCTGACGAGCCCGCTCGACCCGGTCAAGGAAGTGGAACAGATCCACGTCGTCGGCCGCGACCTCCAATCGGTACCCGCCGCGCTGACGTACCAGCACCCCATGGCCGGCATCGTGCGCCTCGAAGGTGCGCCGCAGGTTGGCGGCATAGGTCCGAACGTTCGGTACGGCCGAACGCGGTGGGTCGTCGGGCCAGATCTCATCGATCAGTTCCTCCAGGGAAACCGTCCGGCTCGGGCTCATCACCAGCTTGGCCAGGACGGTTCGTTGCTTCGGCGTACCGAGGTGCACCTCGGAGGCACCAAACGAGACCCGAAAGCCGCCAAGCACCTCAATCTTCACTTCTCGAACCCCTTGTGAGGCGGGCATTCGCGTGAGCGCACCTTAACAATCCGCATCGGATCAGGCGAGCCGCATCAAACACTCGGTCACGTCAGCAGCAACATCGGCAATGCGTGGCCACAGCCCGAAATGGCGGCGAACCAGCCATGCCGAATTGGCAAGCCGGCAGGCGGCAGCGGACAAGCCACTCGGACAAGGTCTAGGAGCGATGCGCCGGGCTGGGGACGGCTCGCGGACCCGGAGTTGACGGCTCTTTCCCCGGCGGATCCTGAGCTTCGGCCTCGGCTAAGCGCCGAGCGACGTCAAACCGCTCTGGCACCCCCATCCGCCGGAAGATCGCCAACGCCCGTGTCCAGTGTCGGCGTGCCTCCGCCGGATCAATGGACCACATGTGCTCGGCCAATCCGGTCAGGGCTCGCCCTTGTTCATAGGGATGAGCTATCCGGGTGGCCACCCGCAACGCCTCGCGGTGCAATTCGATCAACCTCGCGGCCCCGGCCGAACCGCCGAGAGTCAACGCGAGATCGTTCAAAGCCGCCGCCTCCACGTGGGGTTCGCCGGCATCGACTGCCATTTTCCGGGCGGCTTCATGCTCAAGCACCGCTTCCGTAATGCGTCCGAGACCACGTAGGGCGATCCCAAGGTCGTTCCGGACCTCAGGTTCCGCGTAACGGTGTCCGGTGCGTTGCCGCATGACGAGGGCCGTCCGCAACGCTCGCGCGGCCACGTCATACTGCCCCATGCGACACTTCACCGCACCGATGTGACCGAGCGCGTTGAGAATATGGAACTGGCTACCAAGCTGGCGTCCGAGGTACAGGTGGAGGCGGTGCGCGCGCAGGGCCTCGTCGTATCTCCCGAGCAGTGCCATCGCGAGACCGAGGTTCGGCAGGTGGGTAGCGGTCTCATGAGCGTCCGGAACAATCTGGTTCCGCATTCGCTCCAACGCCACAGCAACTGCCTTATCGGGTTCGCCGAGAAGCCAATATACTGCCACCAAGTTTGCCTGATAACGCGCGAGGTTGGATCGGTCGCCGCAGCGCTCACAAATCTCGACAGCCTTCTTGAGATGAGTTAATGCGCCCGGATAGTTACCGGTTCGCAAATAGGCGGAGGCTAGGTAGTTGTGCATCACAGCCACCGCTCGCTCGTCGCCGATCTCCTCCGCGGCCGAAAGCCCCTTAAGGCTGGTCACGACGATATCGTCATAGCACCCCCGGGTGTATAGAAACCGCCACAGAATCCGCGCCAGCCGCCACGCTTCCTGGCGCAACTCCCACTCGCGGGCCGTACCGACGAGCAACACGAGGTTGGCCCGTTCGATCTCCATCCACTTCTCGGCAGAGTCGCTCTTCATCTCAACCAGGTCGGGTCGACGCGGAGCATCGAGAGAGACGTGAAGGCGAATGCGGCCCAGTTCAAGGATCTCGGCCACAGAAAAAGTGAGATGCAGCATCAGATCGAGGAGGTCCGCCACCGCCAGCCTTCGCTCATTCACCTGGTCTACGCGATTCGACAGATCGTGGGCGTAGTGCCGGATGAGGTCGTGCATCCGATAACGCCCCGCCGTCAACTCTTCGATCAGGTGGGAGTCCAGAAGGGCGTCGAGTACGTCGGCGGTGTCGTCGAGCGGCAGGCCCGACAGCGCGCTGGCGGCCAGCAGACCGAACTCGTCTCCCGGATGCACGCTGAGCAGTCGGAACAGTCGCTGAGCGGGCTCGTTCAGTGCGGCGTACGAGGCGGCAAACGCACCGGCCACACTCCGGTCACCTGAGGTCAGGTGGTCCAGCCGGCGGGCCTTCGTTGCCAGCAACTTCGCCAGATCCGCCACCTGCCAGTTCGGACGATGCGCGAGCCGTGAACCGGCCAGCCGTATGGCCAACGGCAGGTGACCACAGCTTTCCACCACGGCCACTGCCGCCTCGGGCTCCGCAGCCACCCGCTCCGCCCCTGCTGTGGAGGCCAGTAGTGCGACGCCCTCCGCCGGCTTGAGCAGCGGCAGGGACACCGGCGGATCGACATCCAGCCCGTTGATCCGCCGGCGCGAGGTCACGATCACCAGGTTTCCCGGCACCGTGGGCAGCAGAGGCCGGATCTGCGCGGCGTCGGCCGCATTGTCCAGCACGATGATCACCCTGCGACCAGCCAGGTCGCGGCGCCACCGGTCGAGCCGGTCTCCGGGGTCCGACGGTATCCGGCCGGCGGGTGTGCCAAGTTGCCGCAGCAGGGTCGCCAGCGCCGTCGCGCTGTCCAGCTTCTCGGCAGGGTCGTGGCCCTTGAGGTCGATGAACAGCTGGGCGTCCGGAAATCGGTCGGTAAGCCGGTTGGCGACGTGTACCGCAAGTGTCGTCTTGCCGCTGCCAGCCATGCCATCGACGAGGTTGACTGCACAGTTGTGCTCGCCGGCCCGCAGGGTCGTGGACAGTAGGTGCTCAACGGCGTCGGCACGGCCCACGAAGTCCGGAACCGTCCGCGGGAGGTGGGAGAGCAGTCGTTGCTTCCGGTCAACGGCAACGGATGGCTCCCTACCCGGCGCTCCGGCTGTGTCGACTCGGCGAGACTGGCCGTCGGGCCGGGCGATACGGCGATACAACCGTTGCAGTTCCTCCCCCGGCTCGACGTTCAGTTGCTGACGCAGGATTCGACCAGCTGCGGTGTAGGCCGCCACGGCACCGGCGGAATCTCCTCCTACGTGGAGGGCCTGCATGAGCAACAGGTGGGCCGGTTCCCGCAGCGGATGCCTGATCAACAACTCCCGCAGTACCGGCAGGGCCTCGTCGTAGCGGCCGAGCCGGATCTGCAAATCGGCGTACAGCTCGGTGGCCAGCAGCCGATCCTCGGTCGCGGCGGCCACCTGGGCGGAGAGCCGGGACCCCAGGGCGATCCCGGTGAGCATCGGCCCACGCCAGCGGGCCAGCGCTCGGGACACCAGTCGCACCGCCTCCCGCTCGTCGGCTCCGAGGAGTTGCCGAGCCTCGGCCACCTCTGCTCGAAAGGCACAAAGGTCCACGTCCGAGCACTCGACATCGAGCCGGTAACCGTCACGACTGCGGATCAGCACTTCCCGATCGGGAAGCATCGCCTCCAGGCTTCGTCGCAAATTAGCCGCATAAGTACGGACATTCGGTATAGCCGAGGGAGGTGGATCTTCGAGCCACAGTTCATCGACGAGTTGTTCGACCGACACCAACTGCCCGGCGTTGCACGCGAGCATGGCCAGGACGGTCTGCTGCTTGGGCGTCCCAGGCGATAGCGCCTGTGAGCCGAGGCGCACCGCCAGACCGCCGAGAACCTGAATCTGCACCCGGCCCCTCTGACCGCATTCAAAGGATCACTGTATGCAGCTTAACGCCCTCGGCACCCGGTAAGTTGCAGCGATCGGCGGCAAGCTCAACCAAAGCGGCGATGAACTGAACAAAGTTCTCTGGTCACACTTGTTCACAAATCTGCGGCGGGCCTGCTGGCACAGGAAGGGCGACGTGATCGCCAGATTTGGACCCTTCGTAAAGCCAGCGAAACGGAAAGTGACACAACATCGCCCTATTGGCCTATTCTGCGCAATACGACATGTTTCATCGCAAAACATCCGCAAGCACCCCTAGGGTTTGGCCAGTCAAAGCAAATGCCAAGCAGCTGGGGGTCGAGATGAAGTCGAACGAATGGGGCTGATTCCAGCTTCTGGATCAGCAGTGACCGAAGTACGCTTGCGGAGCGCAGCCCCTCGGTGACGAACGGGGATGATGGGTTGGCTCTGCAAGAGCGACAGACCGGGACCGATAAGCGGTTACTGCCGCTGATCGGTCTCGTCGTCGCCCTGGCCGGTCTCTCGGGAGCCGTCTCGGTCGCACACCTGCCGAGCTACGGGGCCCTTACCGCAACCCTGATCTGGACGGCGTTGATCTCGCTTGTCGCCGTCGGCTTCACCGCCAAAGTACGAGTCAGGATCCGTGCCACCAACCACTACATCGCGTGGACCGAGACGGCCATCCTGATCGCTCTCGCCGTGGCACCGGCCTCCGTGGTCATCCTGGCCACCGGCTTCGGCGTCGCGATCGCCACGACGCTGGCACGGCTCGCACCGATCAAACGAGTCTTCGGCGTCGCCAAGAACATGCTCATCGCCACCGCCGCCGGAGTGGTCCTGCAGCTGTTCGCGTGGTCCCCGACCAGTCCCGACGTCGCGGAGACCGCAGTCGCACTGGCTGCCGCCTACCTGGCTGCGGTGCTACTTGACGAAGTCATCACCATGCCGGTCATCGCCATGGCAACCGGCACCTCCTTGCGGAAGTTGGTCCACGAGAACTGGGACGTCCGCCTGACTGCGGCCCTGACCCGTCCGGTGGTCATCATCGGCACGATCCTCGTCGTCAGAATCAACTTTCAGTGGCTTCTCGCTTTGCCGCCGCTGGTACTCAGCCTCCATCTGCTCGTATCGACGCGGGTCCGCAGCCGAACGGAGCAAAAGGCCTGGCAGCGGCTCGCTCAGACCACCGACGCGCTCAACGTGGTCGAACTGGACGAGGTCCTCACCACTGCGGTCACCCGGGCGGCGGAACTCTTCTCCGCCGACGAGGTGGAGGTCGAGCTGCGCGACGACGACCGGGTGGTACGCGGTGGCGCCGACGGCGTCACATACGACGGTCCGGCAGCCGAGCCCACCACCGTCCAGGGCGCGGTGGTCCCTGCCCGCCTGGAAGGGCACGACAAGACGGTCGACGTGGGCATGCTGCGGCTGCGCTTCCGCGGACCGGTGAAACTCTCCGAGCGGGAGCACTACACCCTCTACACCTTCGCCTCGGCGCTGTGCACCGCCATCCGCAACGCCCAGGCGTACGCCGAACTCGCCCGGGTGGCCCAGGCCCACGCGCACGACGCAACGCACGACGCGCTTACCGGTCTGCCGAACCGGCGGCACCTGCTCGACGCGGGCAACGACCACTTGAATCAACGGCACGCCGACGGGGTGACCGCCCTGGTCCTGATCGACCTGAACCACTTCAAGGAGGTCAACGACACCCTCGGCCACACCGCCGGTGACCAGATGCTGGCCGCCGTCGCCGAACGGCTGCGCGCCGCCGCCCACGCCGAGGACCTGGTCGCCCGGCTCGGCGGCGACGAGTTCGCCGTACTCCTGCGTGCCCTGCCCGCGCCCGCGGTCGCCGCACACCGCGCCGAGACGCTGCTGGCGGCGCTGCACGAACCCTTCGACATCGACGGCATGCGGCTCAACGTGGAGGCCAGCGGCGGCATCGCCGCCGCGCCCGCCACCGGCGGCATGGTCGAACTGCTGCGCCGCGCCGACGTCGCCATGTACCAGGCCAAGCGGGCCGGGCAGCGGCTGGCCAGCTACGCGTCCGCCCGGGACACCGCCGACCTGGGTCGCCTCACGCTCGGCGGAGACCTGACCCGAGCCGTGGCCGACCACGAGTTCACCGTCAAGTTCCAGCCGATCGTCGAACTCGGCAGCGGTGCGGTCATCGCCGCCGAAGCGCTGGCCAGATGGCGTCACCCCACCCACGGCATGATCGACCCGCTGCGCTTCCTGGAGACCGTCGAGCGGTCGGGCCTGCTACCGGCCTTCGCCGAAGCCATCCTCGACCAGGCCCTGATCGCCGCCGGCACGTGGCGGGACGCCGGGTTCGACGTACCCGTGGCGGTGAACGTCTCCCCCCGCAGCCTGCTCGACGCCAGGTTCCCCGGTTCGGTGCTGGCCCGCCTGCGCGCCCACGACCTGCCACCCGACCGGCTGATCCTGGAACTGACCGAGACCCTCACCCTCAGTCAGCTCGACGTCGTCGACCAGGTGCTCACCCGACTGCGCGACGCCGGCGTCCGGCTGGCCCTGGACGACTTCGGCACCGGCTACTCCTCGCTCTCCCTGCTCTCCCGGATTCCGGTGCATCAACTGAAGATCGACCGAAGCTTCGTCACCGCCATGGAATCCTCCACCGAGGCCGCCGCGATCATCCGCTCCACCCTCGATCTCGGTCGCAGCCTCGACCTCGCCGTGGTGGCCGAGGGCGTCGAGCGGGAGGCGCAGCGGCGTACGCTCTGGGAACTGGGCTGTACCGCTGGCCAGGGTCATCTCTTCGCCCGCCCACTGCCCGCCGGAACGCTGCTCGCCGCACTCCAGCGCGGCACCGGCGACCGGACCGGCTGCCTGGCGGTCGCTCTGCACGACGCCGGCGCGGTGGTTCGGCTGCCGCAGGGGCGTCGACAGGGCGGCCGGGGTCGCCACCAGCCGGCCTGACACACTTGCCCGGGTGAGCACCACCCCGACCAGCCGCCGTACCGGGTGGTGGCACCGGATCGACACGGCCACCGGAGGGCTCGCTCTCGACCTCGGCCTCTACGCCGTATCCGCCGCCTTCGCCGCGGTCACCGCGGCCACCTCCACCCTCCTGCCGCACCGCGCCTGGGGCGGCATCGCCGCACTCGGCTACCTCGGCGCGGCGATCGTCGCGCTCGGTCAACTCCTGTTGCGGCGGCACCGGTCCGGCTCGGCGTTGGCCGGACTTCCCGCACGCTGGCTGGTCACCGTCGTCACCTGGATCGCCGTCGCCCTGCTACCGCTGCTCTGGCAGAGCGTGCAGCGCGCGGCGGGACGCACCGACCGGGCCCAGGAAGAGGTGCTCGTCGTCGAGGATTCCGGGCGGCGGCTGGCGGAGACCGGCACGCCCTACCTGGGACCGGACGCCATCGCCGCGCTGCCGCCCGGCGAACAACTGCTCGGCTACACGCCGTACCAACCGGCAATGGCGCTGTTCGGGCTGCCCCGCGCGGCCACCGACGGTTGGTGGAGCGACGCGCGGGTCTGGTTCGCGATCGGCACCGCCCTCGCTCTCCTCCTCGCCGTCCGCGTCCTGCGCCGACCGGAGGGTGTGGGCGCAGCCGTCGGGCACGACGCCGCCGTGCTGCGCGGGGTGCAGGCCGCCACCGTCCTGCCGATCTGTGCGCTGACCCTCGCCACCGGCGGCGACGACCTCCCCGTACTCGCGCTCTGCCTGCTGGCCCTGGCGCTCGCCGCCACCGCCCGACCCGGTTGGGCCGGCGTCGCCGTCGGACTCGCCGGAGCACTCAAACTCTTTGCCTGGCCGGTCGCCGCGGTCCTGGTCGTCTGGGGCATCTCCCGGCGGGCCGGCCTGCGCGTCGCCGCCGGCGCGCTCGGCCTACCCGCCGCCGCGTTACTACCCACCCTGCTGGTGGACCGGGACGCCCTGGTGGAGAACGTACTGCGGTTCCCCCTCGGGCACGGCCTGGTCTCCAGCCCGGCGCAGTCCCCGTTTCCCGGCTACCTGATCGCGAACGCGCTGCCGGCGGGCCGGGGTGTGGCGGCGGCGCTGCTGGTCGCCGCCGCAGCGGCGATCGCCGTCCGACTCGTGCGCCACCCGCCCCGCACCGCCCGCGCCGCGGCGCTCGTCTGCGGGTACGGGCTGCTCGTCGCGATCCTGCTGATGCCCAGCACTAGGTTCGGCTATCTGCTCTATCCGGCGGCGTTCCTCGTCTGGGCAGCCGCACTTGACGTTCCCGGGATCCGGCAACCGGCGAGCGAAGACGGCCGGTAGGGCGTAGACCTGAGGGCATGACCACCTACCGCGACCGCAGCGAGGCGGGCCGGGTGCTCGCCGACCGACTCACCGCCCTGATCGGCGAACCGGACGTCGTCGTGCTGGGCCTGGTACGCGGCGGCGTGCCGGTCGCCCAGGTAGTCGCCGAACGCCTCGGCGCGCCACTGGACGTGCTGGTGGTACGCAAGCTGGGCATGCCGTGGGCCCCCGAGGTCGCCTTCGGCGCGCTCGGTCCGGCCGGCGTACGGGTGATCAACGACGTGGTGGCCGGGCAGCTCGGCCCCGACGACATCGCCGACGTGCAGCGCCGGGAACAGGCGGAGCTGGATCGGCGCGAACAGCTCTACCGGGCCGGCCGGCCGCCGCTGGAGCTGACCGGGCGTACCGCCGTCATCGTCGATGACGGCCTGGCGACCGGGGCCACCGCCCGAGCCGCCGTGCAGGTGGCCCGTCATCTCGGTGCCCGGCGGGTGGTGGTCGCCGTACCGGTCGGGGCCCAGCAGGCGTACGAGATGCTCGCCGCCGAGGCTGACCAGGTCATCTGTGCGCAGCGACCGGATGCCTTCACCGCCGTCGGCGCGTATTACGACGACTTCCACGAGGTGTCCGACGACGAGGTGACGGAGGCGCTGACCGCTACCCCGTGAGTCGACCAGGTACCGTCGGGTGATGAGCCTGACCTGTCCCAAGTGTCACGGAGAAATGCGTCAGTACGAGCGCAGTGGCGTCGTCATCGACCAGTGCGGCGAGTGCCGGGGGATCTTCCTCGACCGCGGTGAGTTGGAGAAGCTGTTCGAGGCGGAGGCCAATTGGAGCGCGCAGCAGGCGCCCCCCGCACCGCAGCCGATCCAGCACGCGCCGCAGCCGGGCGGCTACCAGCCGCCGCCTCCGCCGCCCGCGCCGCACCAGCCGGGTTACGGCGCCGTGCCGCCGCCACCGCCACCGCAGCACGGGTACCCGGCCCCGGCCCCCGCTTACGGCCACAGCCAGCAGCACTACGGCTACCACGGGCACTACCGCCGGAAGAAGCGCAAGAGCTTCCTCGACGACATGTTCGGCTGAGCAGCACGCCCCTGAGCGACCGGGCCGTCCGACCGGCCGGCCCGGTCCGCTGCGCTGCACCAGACCGAGCGTGACCGGCCGCGCTGGCGTCGCCGTGCCCGCCGCTGCTGAACGCGCCGGCCGACTTCAGCTGTGGGACGCTGCCCACATGAGGTCGCGAGCTTCGCACATCGCACTGGCCAGCCCCGCCGAACCAGCGGCCACCGTCGACTCCGTCAGCTACTGGCACTCGTTTCCGGGCGGCGACGGGAACGTCCGGCACGCCTGGTGGGCCCGCCGCTCCGCTGCCGCGTTCGACAGCCCGTCCGGAGTGGTCCGGCTCTGGGCCGACACCGCACCGGCCGCCGTACGCGCCGCCGGCAACGCGGATCCGGCTGGCTTCGTCACCACCCAGGGGCACGTGCTGCGGGTGGCCGACCTGCTGGACACCCTCACCACCGAAGCCGTGATCCACCACCTTGACCTGGTGCTGGACCTACCGGACGCGCCCGTACCCGGACCGGCCGCGACCCGGGTCGCGGTGGCCACCGTGGACGCCCTGCTCGGCGGCGCCGTCACCCGACCGGACGGCTGGAACGACCACGACTACCTGCTCAAGGCGACCGGGCGGCTGCCGCTCACCGAACCGGAGCGGCGTGCTGCCGGCGAATTCGCCGCCCGGTTCCCGGTGCTCGGCTGAGCGGTCAGACGATCGCCATGTCCACGAAGCGCGACAGGTGCAGCTGAGCGGCGACGGTCACCGTGTCGGTCGGACCATTCCGGTGCTTGGCGACGATGAAATCCGCCTCACCGGCCCGCGGCGACTCCTTGTCGTAGTAGTCGTCACGATGCAAAAGTATGACAACATCTGCATCTTGTTCAATTGACCCCGATTCGCGCAAATCAGATAGCTGAGGGCGCTTGTCGGTGCGCTGTTCCGGGCCACGATTCAGCTGGCTCACCGCGATCACCGGACACTCGACTTCCTTGGCCAGCAGCTTCAGGCCACGCGACAGGTCCGCGACCTCCTGCTGCCGGCTCTCGGTACGCTTAGGCGAGGTCATCAGCTGGAGATAGTCGACCACAATCAACTTGAGGTCATGCCGCTGCTTGAGCCGACGGGCCTTCGCCCGGATCTCCATCAGGTTCATGCTGGGCGTGTCGTCGACGAACAGCGGCGCCTCGCTGATCTCACCCATGCATCGGGCGAGCTTGGTCCAGTCGTCATCGGACAGTTGCCCGCTACGCAGCACGTGTAGTGGCACTCGGGCCTCGGCCGAGAGCAGCCGCATGACGATCTCGACCTTGCTCATTTCCAGCGAGAAGATCGCCGACGCCTGGTTGGCACGGATCGCAGCGTTGCGCGCGAAGTCCATGCTCGCGGTGCTGTTGTGCGTGGGAATCATTGATCGACCGGCCAAGTAAAGGTGATCCTCGTTGTCGACCGTGACGCACCGCACCGGGACACTCGGCACCGGTCGCACATCCACGATGTAGCGGGATCGGGTACCCGCCCGGCCGACCGCGTGTCGGCGCGTAGCGTGCGACTCCCGCTTCCTGGTCAACCGGAATACCTCGTCCGCCGTCGAGAAGCTCAATGTGAAAGCCGTCGAGCTTTCGGGAGTGCGGCCGTTGACTCGCTTGCGGTTGATCGAGCATCGGTAGCCCAGGCTGACGACGAGCTCGTACACATCCTCGGCCATCCGCTCCGAGGTGGTGGTGTACTGGACGTGTCCGGCTGCCGCAGCGGTACCGTCGGTGTCGAGCAGTCCCGCCAACAGCTCCCGTCGCTGTTCCTCCGACGCTCGGAGGTAGGGCTGCGGAATGTGCTTGTCGTTCAGGACACCGACGGCTCGAAGCAGCCCGGTGAACGAGCCACGCAACCGGCGGCACGATGCGCAGTGGCGGGCGCCGTTCCAGCTCGACTTCGTTGTCGTACCGCAGGTCTCGCAGCCTCCGCGGTCAGCGGTCCCGACCATGCCCCTCGACCTGGCGCCACACGTCCTTCCGCAGGTTCTTACCGCAGACGCGCAGGGAGTGAAGATGACGCCGCAGACGATGCAGCGACGATCGTCGAGTGGTGCCCGCGGTGGCAGCTTGATGCCGTAGGAGTAGGTCCCGCTTCCCGGGGCGACGATGAAGCCATCGGCTTCGACGTACTGTGCGATCTCCGGGTCCGCCGACGTGAACCGGGCACCTGCCGAGTGCCCGTCGCCCAGCCACACGCCAAGCGTGTACGGGGGGATTGGCAGGTCCTCGCGGGCGGGAAGGGACAGCGGTTGAGCATTGGTCACCGCGTGGTTTGCGCGCCCGTCAGCCGGATGCCGCAGTGTCGCGGCGATGTGTTCGGTAGTGACGGTCCGAGGGTGTGCCACGGTCGTATCGCTGTTCATGACCCGACTCACCCGGCTCAGGTGTGCGTCGAACAGGGCATGGGCGCTGTAGGCGTCGACCGTCTGACGCCAGGGCCTGCCGTTTCGCGAGTACTGACGTTCGACAGTGCCGGAGATGCCCACCTTGGCCGCCATCACGTGCAGGACGTACCGGAACCGGGATCCGGCAATCTCCACGGCTTCCCGGTGGGTGACAAGCCGGTCGGGGATGGCGGTGACAGCCCGGTGTACGGCTGCCGCCTTGGCGCGTGCCGAGGCATCCCACTGGTAGCGCGGCCGGAGCTCATTCTGTTGGCGGCGTGAGGCCCGGGTGGTCGTCGTCCACAGGTGCTCGGCATCGGCGACGATGACTGATCCGTCGGAGAACTCGACCTCGTAGCAGGGGCGATCGTGGCGCACCTCGTAGGCGTGCGTGACGGTGGTGGGGCGGCCGTCCGCACCGATCAGCTGATCGCCTACCTGCACCTCGCCCATCGTCGTCCAGCCGGTGGGGGTCGGCAGGGGTGTGTCGAGCGCGAGCGCCTTTCCGAGGCCAGGTCGCCCCGCCACAATGATCAACTGGCCGGCGTGCAGACCGTTGAGCAGGCGGTCCAGGTCGGTGAAGCCGGTTGGCACACCGGTCATCACGCCGCCCTGGGCACCGACCGCCTCGATCTCGTCGAGCGTCGGTTGCAGCATGTCGGCCAGGACCGCGAAGTCCTCGCTGACCCGGCGTTCCGTGACGTCGTAGACGGCCTGCTGAGCCAGGTCGACGATGTCGTCCACGTCCCGGCTACCACCGCTCGCGGTGCCGTAGCCGAGTTGGACGATCCGGGTGCCGGCCTCGACCAGACGCCGGAGAACCGCGCGCTCGCTGACGATGCGCGCGTAGTAGGCGGCGTTCGCGGCGGTCGGCACGCTCGCGATCAACGTGTGCAGGTACGGGGCGCCACCCACGCGGGCCAGGTCGCCGGAGTCGGCCAGCGCCGCCGCGACGGTGATGGCGTCGGCCGGCTCGCCCCTGCCGTAGATCTCCAGGATGGTGTCGAAGATGGTGGCGTGCACCGGCCGGTAGAAGTCGTTGGTCTTGAGGATCTCGACGACGTCGGCGATGGCGTCCTTGGAGAGCAGCATGCCGCCCAGGACGCACTGCTCCGCGGCGACATCCTGCGGCGGCGTCTTGTCGAACTGACCGGCGCGTGGCCCGTCACCGGACTGCTGCCCGCCGCTCGGGAACGAATCCGTCCGCCTGTCGTCGGTGACCGACACCGGGCCCCCCTCCACTGCGTCGGATCGGTTTCCAGGCTTACCGCCCGGGTGCGACATCGTCGACCGGCCGCTTCGATCGGGGGCCATCGGGTCGGCAGGCCGGTGGCAACCATACGGACTCCGAGGTCAGCCGCTCAACCGTGGCGGTGGACGAGCCTCGGGACAACCTGTGGACTCAGGTGGACAACCATGTGCGCAGCGTGTGCACAGGGTGTGGATAACGGATGGGGAATTCTCGCCGGCAAGCCAGTGACCTGCGGAAACACTTTCCCCAGCCTGTGGAGGGAATTTCCGGGTAGGGCTTTGTCCTGAACCTCCCGTAAGATCGGTGCCCTACGGCTACACCTGGACAGCGGATTGCATCTTCGGTTGAGAAGGGTCACGCTCCGGCCGTGAGTTACCGGGACTGGGCACGCGGGGAGGACGGTCCGCGCGAGCGGCGACCGACCGCCTCGTGGGCCGAGCCCGTCGAGGATTCACGGGCCGACCGTTACGGCTCCGCGGTCGAGCGCTACCGCACCCCGAGCCGTCGGCGAGCCGTCGAGCGCGGCCAGGAGGAGCCGGCCGAGCCGTATCTGCCGCGCTGGGCGCTGGAGTCGGGAGTCAGCAGCGTCGATGGTGGCGGTCGGCATGCCGCGCCGGACGACGATGACGATGACGACCGGCCGCGCTACGGCGATGGCGGCTGGCGAGCATCGGGGGCTTCCGCTTCCCGGGCCAGTCGGAGCCGGCGCTCCCCTGAAGCTGATTGGCGTGATCCGCCACCCCGCGCCATCGCCTCGTCGCCAGCGGTGGCGCCGCAGTCCGACCACACCCGTGAGTGGACCTTCGACCGTCCACAGGAGGAGGGGTACGTCGGCAGCCGCCGAGCCGAGGAGGACGATCCGGTCTCGGGTGTGGCGCCACAGAGTCGGCCTCGCCGCGCACAGTCCCGCCAACGCCAGGTGACCTGGTCCGGCCTGGAGGACGAGGGTCAGCAGACCTCCGACTCGGAGCCGGCCGCCGACCCGACGCCTCGACGTCGGCGGCGGGCGGTGGAGCCGGCGCCCGGTCCGGCGGTGGACCCGTGGGAGCGGGCGGCGGAACCGTGGGAGCGGACGGCGGAGCCAGCACCGCCCCGACCTGCGGTGGATCCGTGGGATGCCTCAGGTCTGCACGCCTGGGAGCAGCCCGCCGGCCGGGATCGTCGTGCCGATTCCAGCCCGGTCGATCCCTGGGACGCCGACAGTACGAGCCAGTGGCTGCAGTCGTCGCCGTCGGAGCAGTGGCTGGAGCCGGACAGCACGGGTCAGTGGGACCGCGATCCCGCGCTTGATCGACGGGAACGGCAGCGGGACCGCAACAGGTGGGAGGACTACTCCGAGCCGGACCGTTGGGATCGTACGGAGCGTCCCCGGTCGGATGGTGCACCCGGTGCGCAGCAGTGGTCTTGGAGCAGTCGACCCGAGCCGGAGCCGCCGCAGGAGACCTTCTGGCCGGGTACCAGGTTGGCCGGTGACGATCCGCGTTGGGTGGACGCGCCCGCTTCGGCCCCCCGGTCGCCGGTGGTGGGCTACACCGCACCGCGTCCCCGCCCGGTGTCACGGCGGCGTACCGCTGCGGTCCCGCCGGCTCGGCCGGTGGGTATGGCGGCGGTACGGCGTCGGATCGAGTCGGTGGGCAACGCCAGTTGGAACCGCCGGCTGGAAGACGACCTGCTTGATCCCGATCCGGGTGGCCCCTGGCTGCCGCTGCTCTACACCGCGGCCTGCTACGTCCTTCCGGCGGTCGTGGTCTTCGTCTGGCTGCTGACCCTGGACGGTGCCCCACCCGTGGGCTGTGTGACCGACATCAGCGGCGGTGGCTGCGAGTCGCCCCGGGCGCGGGCGTTCGGGGCGATGGTGGGCGGGCTGCCGCGCTTCGGCCTGGCCCTGGCCAGCAGCCTGGCGATCGCGACGCTGCTGCGTCGGGTGGGTACGACCTGGCGTCCGACCACTGTGGCGCTCGCTGCCGCCGTGGTGGGTGGCGGTCTCTCGACGGTGATGATCAGCGCGGTGACCGGTCAACCCATCGGTTGATCGCTCATCTGGACGAACGACGACGCAGGGCCCGCACCGGTGGACGGATGCTGTTGGTTAATTCGGGTTCTGCTGCTTCGCCCCGTCGGATCTATCCGGCGGGGCGAAGTTGTGCGAAGTGGCTGATGCGGGTGGCGGCTCGGGGTGTTTCGGTGAGGTGGGCGTCTATCCGGGCGAGGTTCATCGCGGCGCCGGTGAGTTGGTGTTGCAGGGCAGTCTTGTCCAGGCCGCGGTAGCGGGATCTGCGCAGGCCGCAGCGTTGGACGCCTTGGGAGATGGTCCCCTCGACGCCGGCGCGGATCTTGTAGCGGTGTTTCCAGTCGTCGGTCTGCTGTTGTCGTCTGGCGTTGCGGACGGTGTCGTGTTCGGTCCGGTGGCGCAGAGTGAGCTCCCGGCGTTCGGCTTTGGGTGAGCTGACGCAGTCGCGCAGGCTGGGGCAGACGCGGCAGTCGGCGGGGTTGAACCGGACCCGGATCACCGGCAGGCCGTGCTGGGAGCGCCGATGATGCCATTGCGTGCTGGTGACGCCGGTGGGGCAGGTCACCTGCTGCCGGTCCCAGTCGATAGTGAAGGCGTCCTGCCCGTGGCGGCTGCCGCGTTGCGTCGTGGTGTCGGCGCCGATAGGCCCCTGCAGGTCGACGTCGTATTGGGTGCGGGCAGCCACAACTTGAGCGGCGTTGGGGTATCCGGCATCGACCCAGTGCTCCGCGGGTAGGCAGTCACGCCCGGCGAGACCGGCGTGGATCACCTCTGCCATCACGCTGTCCGCGACGGTGGCGCAGGTGGTGGCCACGTTCGTGACCAGGTTCGGGGCGTCCGGCTCACAGGCCTCGGTGAGGTGGACCTTGTATCCGTCCCAGCAGGTGTCCCGCTTGACGCTGCCGCGTGCCTCGGCGTCATGCGGGGTGACCAGGCGTATCGCGCCCGGCGGCCGGTCTTTTGGGTCCCGCCGTCGCACCTCGCCCTCGACCAGGTGGAAGTGCTGGACCCACACCTGCCGCAGGATCTCCACCGCCTCCAGCTCCCGCGCCTGCTCAGGCGAACCGGCCGAGAACACCACCTCCAGCAGCCGCATACCGTCCGCCCCGACCCGCAACCCCACCTCGTCGCGCTTGGCACGTGCCTTGGGGAAGCGGGAGTCCTCTGCCCTGGTGGCGTAATGCCTTGAACCAGTCCGCCTCGGCCACCTCCGCCAGCCAGCCCGGAACATCCCGAGCGAGCGCGTTCAACGCCGCACGCAGTGTCTCGACGACCATCTCCAACCAACACAACTCACGAGCCGCCGACACCACGTGCGTGGAGTCGGTCCTGGCCCGACCCGTCGTCTTCAGCAGCCCCTTCTCCCGGGCTGCGGCCAACACGCCGTCCAACACCCGCCGCCCCGCGTCCGCCTGCACCAGCCGGTCCCTGAACTCCGACAACACCGAGAAGTCGAAGCCCGGATCATCCAGCTCCAGCCCCAAGGCGTACTTGAAATCGATCCTGGCCCGCACCGCCTCCGCGGCCTGCCGATCGGTGAGCCCCTCAACGAACTGCAACACCAACACCACCACCAACCGGCCCGGTGACCAGGCAGGCTTCCCCCGGACCGGGAACAAGTCCGCGAAATCAGCGTCGGTGAACAACACCCCCAACTCGTCCCGCACCCGAATCGCCAGGCCGCCCTTCGGGAACGCGGCCCGCGCCACCCGCACCGTCCCCGCCGGGATCTCCCCCAACGCCCGCGACCGCATCGACACCCGCAACCCACCCCACTACGCAAACGTCGGCCTTCAAGACCACAACCAGGTCTTGAAGGCCGACGTCACGCAGAACCCGAATTAACCAACAGCATCCGGTGGGCGGTGCGGGCCCTACGTCATTCGCCGGCCGGGACTCAGCCCTGCACGACGTTGAGGTTGAACGTGGCGGTCACCTCGGGGTGCAGCTTGATCCGCACCGGGTGCGACCCGATCGACTTGACGTGGCCGGAAACCTCCAGCCGCCGCCGGTCGAGGGCCGGACCACCGGCCGCCTTGACGGCATCGACGATCTCGGCCGGGGTGACCGAGCCGAAGAGTCGGCCACCTTCACCGGCGCGGGCCTTCAGGGTCACCTTGAGGGCCTCGAGCTGTGCCTTCACCTCGTTGGCGTGATCCAGGTCGCGGATCTCGCGGGCCGAACGGGCCCGCTTGATGAGGGTGACCTGCTTTTCCGCGCCCTTGGTCCAGGCGATCGCGAAGCCCTGCGGGAGCAGGTAGTTACGGCCGTAGCCGTTCTTGACCTCCACGATGTCGCCCGGGGCACCGAGCCCGGACACCTCCTGAGTCAGGATGATCTTCATGTCGGTGCCTCTCTCAGCGGGCCGTCGCGGTGTACGGCAGGAGCGCCATCTCACGGGCGTTCTTGACCGCACGGGCGATCTGCCGCTGCTGCTGCGAGGTGACGCCGGTCACCCGCCGAGCGCGGATCTTGCCGCGGTCGGAGATGAACTTGCGCAGCAGCGCGGTGTCCTTGTAGTCGATGTACGTGATCCCGTCCTTGTCGAGCGGGTTCACCTTCTTCTTCGGCTTGCGCAGTGCCGCAGCCTTCGCCATTGCTCTTGCTCCTGGTTTACGATCACGGGCGCTCGGCGCCATTAGAACGGAGGCTCCTCGTCGAAGTTGCCGCCACCCGAACGTGAGGGGGCCGGTGCGGCCGAAGCCCAGGGGTCGTCGAAGTTGCCTCCGCCGCCCTGGCCACCACCGCCACCACTACCGAAGCCGCCGCCACCGCCGCCGGACCGGGACATCTTCTGCACCTTCGCCGTGGCGTAGCGCAGTGACGGGCCGATCTCGTCGACCTCCAGCTCGATGACGGTGCGCTTCTCACCCTCGCGGGTCTCGTAGGACCGCTGACGCAGCCGACCCGAGACGATCACGCGGGCGCCGCGCTGTAGCGACTCCGCCACGTGCTCGGCGGCCTGCCGCCAGACGGTGCACGAGAGGAACAACGGCTCGCCGTCCTTCCACTCACCGGAGGCCTTGTCCATGAACCGGGGCGTCGAGGCGACCCGGAACTTGGCGACCGCGGCACCGGAGGGGGTGAACCGCAACTCGGGGTCATCGGTCAGGTTGCCGATGACCGTGATGGTGGTGTCTCCTGCCATGACCAACTCCTCGCGCGCTCATCCGTTCCGCCGTACAGGTTCTCAGAACCCTCCGACAGTGACGGTGAGGCTGTTCCGGATGGGGCCGGGGTGGGTTTGCTAGCGCATTTCCGGCCGGAGGACCTTCGTACGCAGCACGGACTCGTTGAGCCGCAGCTGGCGGTCCAGCTCGGCCACCGCCTCCGGCGTCGCCTGGAGGTCGATGACGGCGTAGATGCCCTCGGCCTTCTTGTTGATCTCGTAGGCGAGGCGCCGGCGGCCCCACACATCGGTCTTCTCCACCGAGCCACCCGCGGTCCTGATCACGTTCAGGTACGTGTCGAGCGACGGGGCGACGGTGCGCTCCTCGAGGCTGGGGTCGAGGATCACCATGATTTCGTAATGACGCAAGACGTGCTCACCTCCTGTGGGCTAGGCGGCCACGGTCCTTCCGTGGCAGGAGGTCGTGCGTCGTGGCCCGTTCCGGTATCGGGGGAACCCGACCGGGGACGGACAACCGGTCCAGGATACCCGGCCCTGACGATCACCATCACCGAGGTGACGGGCAGAGCGAACCGGGGGTCCGTGCCGACGTCGCTGTCGGCACGGACCCCCGGCCACGGGCCGCGGGGCGCCTGGTCCGCATTCCTTGGGTGGGACCTGGGGAGGAACGACCACACCGATGAGGTTGGACCGGAGACGCCCCGCGGAGCTTTATCACGTTGTTACCTGACGTTATCGTGGCAGCCGGTGCTTCATGGGGCAAATACCAAAATTGCTGACATTTTTGTCCCGAGTGCTGTTGTGTCGTCTTGACCTGAGGATCCATTGGCATCAACGACTGCCACCGGGTGCCGGTGACGCGGCCAGGTAGCGGGCGGTCGGCCCGCCCGTCGGTGGCGGGACGTAGGCTCGCCTGCATGCGTATCGGAGCCCACGTCGATCCGACCGACCCGCTGGCGGAGGCGACCGCCCGAGCAGCGGACGCCGTGCAGTTCTTTCTCTCCGACCCTCAGGGCTGGAAGTCGCCGCAGCCCCGCTCCGACGCGGCAGCGCTGACCGGTGCCGATGTCGACGTCTACGTGCACGCGCCGTACGTCATCAATGTCGCCACCGGCAACAACCGCATCCGCATCCCCAGCCGCAAGCTGCTGCTCGCGCACGCGAAAGCGGCCGCGGCGATCGGCGCCAAGGGCCTGGTGGTGCATGGCGGGCACGTGAACGCCGGTGACGACCCGGCGACCGGGTTCGACAACTGGCGCAAGGCGCTGTCGTACGCGGCCGAGTCGGGCGGCTTCGGGCTTCCGGTGCTGATCGAGAACACCGCCGGTGGCGAGAACGCCTGCGCCCGGCGGCTCGATGCGCTCGCCCGGCTCTGGGACGCCGTCGGTGACCAGGAGGTCGGTTTCTGCCTCGACACCTGCCACGCCCATGCCGGCGGGGAGGAACTGCTCGGCCTGGTCGATCGGGTGAAGGCGATCACCGGCCGGATCGACCTGGTACACGCCAACAATTCCAAGGACGGGTTCGGGTCGGGTCGGGATCGCCACGACAACCTGTCGGGCGGCACGATCGACCCGGAGCTCCTGGTTGCGGTGATCCGCGCGGCGGACGCGCCGGTCATCGTGGAGACGCCGGGAGGCGTCGAGGGGCAGGGCAACGACATCGCCTTCCTGCGTCGGCAACTCGACGGGGAGACCGGAGCACGATGACCACGGACCAGTCCGCCCCCGGCGGCCCCAGGCCGACCTCGCGCAACGCTCGGGCCACCGGTGGTCCGGCGCCCGGCGGCACCGACCAGCGGTACCGGCGCGACCCGGGCGACGAGGTCCGGGCGAGCGCCTCCGACGAGGCTGGCCAGGGCAAGGCCACCGGGAGCGGCCCGGCCGACGCGGATCGCACGACACGGAAGCGCACCAGCGCCGACGATGCTCCGGGCAAGAATGCTGCCGAGAAGGCCCCCGCTGGCAAGGCCGCCGACCAGGGTGGGGTTGCCGCGGGCAAGGCCGCCGCCACAGGCAAGGTTGCCGACCAGGACGAGGTCGCCCTGGGGAAGACCACCGATCAGGACAAGGCCGAGGCCGGGAGCGAGGCCGAAGCCAAGAGCAAGGTCGGCGACGAGGACGGGACAGGGCAGCAGGACGAGGCTGGAAAGAAGGACAGGGGCAGGAAGAAGGCGAGCGGTGGTGGGGCCGGCGCGGGCGACAGCGGCACGCCCGATGGCAAACCGGCAACGGACGGAAGTAAGCCCGACGGCACTCCGGCGGAGGGTGAAAGCAAGCCGGATCCGTGGGCCGCTTTCGGGCCCGCACCCGAGCCGGTGCCCACCTGGTACGGGCGGCTGGGCCGGTGGGCCAGCCGGCTGCTGATCCACGAGTGGACGCTGGCCGCCATCGCGTCGCTGGCGCTGGCCGTGCTGATGACCTGGCCGACGCTGCGTTACCCGGCACACACGCTGCCGCAGGACTACTGGGACCCGAGCCTCCAGGCCTGGCAGATGGCCTGGTCCGGGCACATCCTGCTGACCGAACCGGCCCAGCTCTGGCACGCAAACGCGTTCTTCCCGGAACGGTGGAGTTTCGCCTTCTCGGACACCCTGCTCGGGTACGCGCCGGCCGGCATGATCGGCAGCGGCCCCGAGGCCGCCCTCGTTCGCTACAACATCATGTTCGTGCTGGCGCACGCCCTCGCCACCTTCGGCGCGTACGTGCTGGCCCGGCAACTCGGCGCGAGCCGGACGGGTTCCGCGGTGGCCGGCGTCGCCTACACCTACGCGCCGTGGCTGCTGGCCCAGGCCGGCCACCTGCACGTGGTCTCCAACGGCGGCATTCCGCTGGCGCTGGCCATGCTGGCCCGGGGCCACGGCTGGTCGCTGCGGCACGGCTACCGACCGGAGCGCCGGCACGAGGGCTGGGTGTACGCCGGCTGGCTGGTCGCCGCCTGGCAGCTGAGCCTCGGGTTCGGGATCGGCCTGCCGTTCGCGTACGTGCTCGCCGGCACCGTGCTGGTGGCCGCCGTCATCTGGTACGCGAAACGAATCTTCTGGCGGCTCAAGCGCCCCTTCGGCCAGCGGTTGTTCGTCGCCGACCTGATCGGCGGGCTGATCTTCGCAGGGGTGGGCGTCCTGATGGCCATCCCGTACTTCACCGTCACCCAGCTGCACCCCAACGCGGAACGGACGATCGGCGACATCGCCGTCTTCTCGCCACCCGCCTCCGGTTTCGTCACCGCCCCGGCCGAGTCCCGCCTCTGGGGTGGGCTGCACGAAGGTGCCCGGTCGCTACTGCCGTGGCACCCGGAGATGACATTGCTGCCCGGCTTCGTGCTGTACGCGCTGGCCCTCGGCGGGCTGTTCTTCTCCATCTGGAAGGTCCGCCAACGGCTCCTGCTGCTCGCCGGGGTGCTTGTCGCGATGGCTCTGTCGATGGGTACCGAACTGTTCGGCGGTCGCTTCACCTACGTACCGCTCTTCGACCATCTGCCCGGCTGGAGCGGCATCCGGACGCCGGGCCGGTTGATGCTCTGGGCCACATTGTTGCTCGGGCTGCTCGCGGCGGGGGCGGTCAGCGCGTTCGCCGAGCGGGTCCGGGAGATCTCCGCCGAACGGATCCCCTCATGGCCGAGCCCCTGGCTGCGCCTGGCGACCCTGGTGCCGCTGCTGTTGGTGATCGCCGAGGGCACCAACACCACACCTCATCCGGTGGTGCCGGCGCAGCCAGCGGCGATGCGTTCGGTCGACGGCCCGCTGCTCGTGCTGCCCAGCGGGCAGAACCACGACCAACCGGTGATGCTGTGGTCGACCACGCGATTCCAGGACATCGTCAATGGCGGCAGTGGTTTCACCCCACGTCAGCTCGATGACGTACGCCGGGTCACCATGACCTTTCCCGACCAGACCAGCGTCGACTACCTGCGCACGCTGGGCGTGCACAACGTGCTGGTGCTGCGCGACGAGATCGCCGGCACCCCGTGGGAGGTCAGCGTCGACGCACCCGTCGACGGGCTGGGCATCACCCGCGAGGAGATCGACGACGTCGTCGTCTTCCGCCTCTGAACGTCAAGCGTCACCGGGTCACGTGGTGGCGGCCACCGGCGTCGGCGTCGGTTCGACGGCCCGGCGGTTCCGCCATCGGTCGAGCCAAGGGGCATCGGGAGTGCCGTCGAGCAGGCCGCCGTCCGGGTCGTCGGCGTAGGTGCGACGTACCGCGTCCTGCTCCGGGTGCAGGATCTCGCGTACGACCAGGAAGACCAGGGCCACCACGGCGGCGAGGCGCAGGCTCGCGGCCAGCACGAAGACGCCCTCCGGGAAGACCGGTGTGCCGGTCGACGCGCCGAGCAGCTGGCCGTAGAAGGCGATGAAGTAGCAGACCTCGGCGGCCTGCCAGACGAGGAACGCTCCCCACCTGGGCCGGGCGAGCACCACCAGCGGCAGCAGCCAGAGCACGAACTGCTGCGACCAGACCTTGCTGAAGATCAGGAAGGCGGCGACCACCAGGAAGGCGAGCTGGGCGAGTCGGGGACGTCGCGGTGCCAGCAACGCCAGCGCGCCGATGCCGAGGCAGGCCAGCCCGAACAGGGCGTACGACAGGTAGTTGAGCGTGGGGATGTTGGCGTCCAGCCACTGGAAGGGCCCGATGCTGGCGGGGTCGCCGAACTTCCCGTCCAGGTAGCGACCGATGTACCAGAAGGTGCCCCAGTCGATCGGACGCGTGGTGTTCAGCTCGAAGAAGCGGTCCCAGTTGTCCCGGTACGGGATCGCCGCCGGTAGGTTCACCAGCACCACCGTCACCGCGGCGGTGGCGATGGACAGCAGCGCGGCCCGGATCCGGTTGGCGCGTAACGCGAGCACCAGGATCGGCCCGAGAATGAACAACGGCCACATCTTCGCCGCGCCACCGAGCCCGAGCAGCACTCCGGAGAATGCCACAAGCATCGTCCCCTTCGGGCCCGGCCCGGAGCGCGCCCAGGCCAGCAGGCCCAACGCGGCGAGCCCGATGGCGAGAAAGTCCCAGTTGACGGTGGCGGTGAGCAGCAGCGCCGGGGCGAGCGCAAAGAGCGCGGCATCCCAGGGGCGGCGACGGCGCAGCGCCAGGATCACCGCCACGGTGACCACCGCGAGCGCACCGAGCACCAGGGCGTTCAGGTTGTAGAACCACTGGCCCTGGTTCATGTCGGGGTTGCCGTCGCCGGCCGAGTGGACCGGCAACCCGAGCGCCCCCATGAAGTACCCGGTCAGCACCGGGTACTCGACCGGGTGGTCCCGGTAGGGCACCGCCCCCTCATTGAGCCGTTCGGCGTAGTAGAGCGCCAACACGTCGGTGTAGCAGAAGCGGGTGTACTGCTCGTTGTTCACCCAGGCGCCATCCTGACAGGGCGACTTCTGCACCCAGTGCAGGGTCAGCGTCAGGCAGGTCAGCGCCAGGACGATCCGTACCGCCGTCCAGAACCGATTCTCCGCGCCGACGGGCCGGTCGCGGGCGACCGCGTGGTCACCGAGCGGGCCGCCGATCAGCCCGGAGAGCCCCCGGACGAAGCCGTCGGAGCGGGACGGGTGATCGGAGGCACCCGATTCATCGATGCCTGGCGTCGACTTCGTGCTCATGACCGTGCATCCTGCCGTATCCGGCGACCGCGTTGAAGCCGAAACCACAGCGAATCCCCGAGGCACTGCCGCCGGCCGAGGGATGGGCACTTCAGTCACCTGGGCACCGGCGACCGACGCTCGGCAATCGACCCTCGGCGCTCGCGGTCTGCGGCATGTCGCGGTATCCCGGACACCGGAAACCCCGACATGCCGCATCTGACGAGCCAGTACAGCGCTGCGGGCGGCCGGAATGGTTCTCCGGCCGCCCGTGGCGTCAGCGGGAGCTACTCCCGGCTCGTCGTCCTGGGTGGTAGCAGACCGCCACCGCCACCGCCCTGCTCTTGATCACGATCGGGCGGGCCGCCCGGGTTGTTGCCACCGTTGTCCCCACCGCCGGGGCCGCCATTGTTCCCACCATTGAGCTGGCAGAGGAAGTCAATGGGATTGCAGTTCTGCTGGTTGCCGCCCGGCGGGGGCGGTGGCGGGGCGGGCTCCTCGCCGTTTCCGGCGTCCTGATCGCCCACCCCGGTCACGTCGGGCAGGTCGGACGGGTCGTAGCCCTTCAGCGCGTCGTCCATGTACCGCTTCCACAGCGCGGCGGGGATGTTGCCACCGCCGACGTTGCTGCCGTTGCGGTCGACGATCGCCGGCTTCTTCGGGTCGCGGCTGCCGATCCACACCGCGGTGGCCACGTTCTCGTCGTAACCGACCATCCAGGCGTGCGCGTTCTTGTCGGTCTTGCCGTGCTGCCAGGTGCCGGTCTTGCCGGCGGCTTCGCGGTTCACCAGGCTGGCATTGTTCTTACCGGGGATCTCCTTGAGCACCGCGGTCACCTCGTCGGCGACCTCCGGCCGGATCACCTGCTGCGGCTTGAGCTTCTCGCCGGCGCCGCGCACCTTGTCCCACTTGCCGGTGGCCTTGTTCTGCTTCTCCACCATCCGGACGAAGTGCGCCTTGTTGTACTTGCCCTTGTTCGCGAGGGTGGCCAGGCCGTTGGCGTGGTCCAGAACCGTGACCGGATACTGGCCGTAGCCAATTACCCGGTCGAACTTGCTCGGTGCGAGTTCTTCGGGCTTCTCCTTCGTCAGGTCGTAGACCTTCTGCTTGTCGTCCCACATGGTGCGGATGCCGGCGCGGCGGGCCATGTCGAGGACCTTGTCGGGGCCGATGTCCTCGGTCACGTGGAAGAACGGCACGTTGTACGACTGCACCGTCGACTCCTGCAGGGTGCACCACTTCTTGCAGCCGGCGTTCCGGCCAGCGTTCACGATCGGATCGTCAAAGCCCTCTGGCTTGAACGGGGTGGCGTCCCAGTGCGACTTGACCGAGATTTCCGCGTCAATTGCCGCGGCCAGGGTGTAGACCTTGAACGACGAGCCCGGCGGGTGACCACCGACGAGGTTGCCGTTCTGATCCGTGTTGAGGCCGGCGTAGTCGAAGTCGGCACCACTGTCACCACCGTAGTAGGCGAGCACGCGGCCGGTCTTCGGGTCGACGGAGACCACCGCCGCCATCAGGTTCTTCGGCTGCCCCTTGAGCACCGAGCCCTTACGATCCGGCTGGGCCGCCGCCTCCAGCGCCTTCTGCATCTTCGGGTCGATGGTGGTGGTGATCCGGTAACCGCCCTCGCGCAGCTCGTCCACGCAGCTGGGCATGCCCTCGGCACCGGAGTTGGAGCAGAGGCCCCACTCCTCCATCTCCTTGCGGACGTAGTTGATGACGTTGCCGCGCGGAGTGGCGACCCCGAAGCCGTTGTCCTTCTTCGACTTCTCGACCTTCGGGTACTCGGTGGGCCGCTCCGGCTTGCCCGGGGCGTTGAGCCAGCCCTCCTCGACCATCCCGTTGACGACGTACTCCCACCGGGACTTCGCGTCGACCTCGTTGGTCTCCGGGTCGAAGCCCTTGTGGGTGGCGCTGGCGACCGGCTGCTTGATCAGCGCGGCGAGCACCGCGCCCTGCGCCACCGTCAGCTTCTTCGCGCTGGTGTCGAAGTACGTCTGGGCCGCCGCCTCGATGCCGTACGCACCACGACCGAAGTAGATCACGTTGAGGTAGTTCTCCATGATCTGGTCTTTGGTGTAGTTGTCGTTCAGTTTGGAGGCGAGGATCGCCTCCTTCACCTTCCGCGCGTAGCTGTCGTCCTGGAGGTTCTCGTAGGCGTTGCGGGCGTACTGCTGGGTGATGGTCGAGGCGCCCTGCTTGTCGCCGCCGGAGAGGTTGTTCCACGCGGCCCGGGCGATGCCCTTGTAGTCGACGCCCGAGTGCCGGTAGAAGTTCCGGTCCTCGGCGGCGGCCACGGCGTCCCGCACATGCTGGGGGATTTGGTCGATGGTGACGAAGGTGCGGTTCTCGTTGCCGAGCTTGGCGACAAGCGTCTTGCCGTCCTTGGCGTAGACGGTGGTGGACAGCGGCAGCGGGATCTCCTTGGGCAGCACCACGTTCGTCGAGTAGTAGGTGAACCCGACCACGCCGATGCCGGCCAGCATGATGAAGACCGCGAAGCCGGCGATCAGCATGTTCATCCGCTTGCGCTTGCGGGCGCGGGCCACCGCACCCGGATCACGGCCACCGCGACCGGGCCGGGTTGGTCCACCCGGTCCGCCAGGGCCACCCGGTCCCCCGGGGCCACCGACGCTGGCCCGGGCCACCGCGGCCCGACCGCCGACGCCACCCACGGATGCCGAGCCAACACTCGCGCGACCGGCCGATGCCGCGCCGACAGCGGCGGCGCCGACCGAGGCACGACCAGGACCGGCCGGGGACACCGGCACCGAGGCACGGCCGGCACGGCCAGGCGCGGGCGAGACCGGCACCGAGGCCCGACCGGGACCAGCCGGCGACACGGGCACCGAGGCACGGCCGGGGACTGCTGGCGAGACCGGCACGGAGGCGCGGCCGGGGCCGGCCCGGCCGACCGACGCCGCGCCGGCGGAACCGCCCCGCGGCGGAACGCTCGCCGAGCCGCCGACCGAGGCGCGTCCGCCGACCGAGGCACGGGCCGACGGGCCGGATGTCTCCGGCCCGGTCGACCAGTTGACTCCGCGCGGTTCACCACCCGGGCGGCGGTACGCGTCGTCCGCCTGCCCCGAGTCGTCCTGGCCCGGAATCCAGGCCCGGCCGCGCGAGGAGCTGGGATCGCCGTACGAGTTCATTCCTCACACCCTGCCGTCGCGGTGGGGCGCAGTCGCACCGCCACCGGTTTGCCGTGAGTTGTGACACCTGCGAGCCCGGCACGGGGGTGCCGTGGTACCGGCGTCAGATCCGCATCAATCGGACCATTCAGACCTACAAGCCGTCGGCCACCCCAGCCGCGTCGCACGCGACCGGGGTCAGCCGATCGAGCTCGAATCACCGTTGCGCCTCTCGCCTTCGCCGGACACCCGTTCCGTCAGCGGTCATGCCGCTCGCCTCACCGTGCTCCGGGTCGCCGTCGGCGACGCCGGTCAGACCGTCCCGCCCGAGCAGGTACTGCTCGGCGAGATGGTTCCAGTCACAGCCGAGGCACACCTCCACCACGAAGACCTGGAACTCACGCAGCGTCATCGCCAGCACGGTCAGCTCAGCCACATTACGGGCTTGGCCGGCCGATTGCTTGAGTTCGTCCCCGTAAATGTAGTGGACCAGGGTCAGGTTCTCGCTGCGGCAGATCGGGCACCGCTCGTCGGTGGACTCGCCGTGGAACCGAGCCGCGTTCTTCAGGTAGGGCGACGCGTCGCACAGGTCATAGGTGCCGACGCGGCCGGCGAGGAGCTCACGCAGCGCCGCTCGCTTTCGGAGCGAGTAGTCGACGACCTGGCGCTGCGTACGCATGCGGGAAAGGGTACGCGGTCTCTTCTGACGAGGCGACCACCGTGACGATCCGTGACCGGAGGACATCAGAACGGGGGTTTGCCCAGACCGGAACGAGAGGCTACGGTGCGATGTATCGGTCCGATACATCGTGGCGGTTAGCGCTCCACGCACAGGGTAAAGGGAGGGTGGCCGGTGCTCGAACTCGCCATCCTCGGCCTGTTGCAGGAGGCCCCGATGCACGGCTACGAGCTGCGCAAGGAGCTCACCGCCAAGCTCGGGGCGATCCGCGCCGCCATAAGTTACGGCTCGCTCTATCCGACCCTGCGCCGGCTGCAGGCGGCGGGATGGATCACCGAGGCCGACGAGACACCCGCCACCGCCGAGGAGGTTCCCGCGCTGACCAGCCGACGAGGTCGGGTGGTCTACGAAATCACCGCGGAAGGAAAGGAACGCTTCGCCCAGCTCATCGCACAGACCGGGCCGGAGACGTACGGCGACACCGGTTTCGGTGTGCACTTCGCGTTCTTTTCCCGAACCGACCAGGCGACCCGACTTCGCATCCTGGAAGGTCGCCGCCGCACGATCGAGGAACGTCGCGAGGGCCTTCGCGACATGCTGGGCCGGGCGGCCGAGCGCCTCGACGCGTACACCCTGGAGCTGCAGCGCCACGGCCTGGAGGCCTGTGAGCGTGAGGTCCGCTGGCTGGAGGAGCTCATCGCCAACGAGCGCTCCGGCCGTGCCCCGACGGTCCCGCACGACGGGACGGCCGGCGGCCCACGACAAGACAACAGCCCGCCTCCGCCTGGTGAGACCAGGACAGAGCGGCCGTGACAATGAAGAAGGAGGCACACGCGATGGGCTCCGTCCGCGTCGCCATCGTCGGTGTGGGTAACTGCGCCTCGTCCCTGGTACAGGGCGTCGAGTACTACCGGAATGCCGACCCCAACGACCGCGTCCCGGGTCTCATGCACGTCACCTTCGGCGACTACCACGTCTCTGACGTGCAGTTCGTCGCGGCGTTCGATGTCGACGCCAAGAAGGTGGGCATGGACCTCGCGGAGGCGATCGTCGCCAGCGAGAACAACACCATCAAGCTCTGCGACGTGCCGCCGACCGGCGTCACCGTGCAGCGCGGCCCGACCTTCGACGGCCTCGGCCAGTACTACCGCGAGATCGTCGAGGAGTCGGACGCCACGCCGGTCGACGTGGCCAAGGCGCTGCGCGACGCGCAGGTCGACGTGGTCGTCTCGTACCTGCCGGTCGGCTCGGAGCAGGCCGACAAGTTCTACGCCCAGGCCGCGATCGACGCCGGCTGCGCGTTCGTCAACGCCCTGCCGGTCTTCATCGCCTCCGACCCCGAGTGGGCGCAGAAGTTCACCGACGCGGGCCTGCCGATCGTCGGCGACGACATCAAGAGCCAGGTCGGCGCCACCATCGTGCACCGCGCCCTGGCGAAGCTGTTCGAGGACCGAGGCGTCGAGCTGCTGCGTACGTACCAGCTCAACTTCGGCGGCAACATGGACTTCATGAACATGCTGGAGCGCAACCGCCTGGTCTCGAAGAAGATCTCGAAGACCCAGTCGGTGACCTCCCAGGTGCCGCACGAGATGGCCAAGAGCGACGTGCACATCGGCCCGTCCGACCACGTGCCGTGGCTGGACGACCGCAAGTGGGCGTACATCCGCCTGGAGGGCCGCTCGTTCGGTGACACGCCGCTCAACGCCGAGCTGAAGCTCGAGGTGTGGGACTCGCCGAACTCGGCCGGTGTCATCATCGACGCCGTCCGGGCCGCGAAGATCGCGCTGGACCGGAAGATCGGCGGCCCGATCCTGTCGGCCTCGTCGTACTTCATGAAGTCCCCGCCCGTGCAGTACGCCGACCACGACGCGCATGCCGCCGTCGAGGCGTTCATCGCCGGCGAGGTCGAGCGCTGACGCGCCGACCACCAGCAACGGATTGACGATGTAGCTAATAGCACTCGAGGGCCGGGTCCGCTAGGACTCGGCCCTCGAGGTTTATTACACACGGGGCAACACGACCATGCATTGACCGAGTATGATGCACTTTCAGGAGGCTGGGGAAACGGATCTACAAGAGAAGGTGGTCCATGCACATTCGACGTAAGTTGATTGCCATGACTATGCTGATGTCCACACTCGTGCTCGCGTCCCCACCTACCGCAGCCCAGGCTGCCGCCTGGGATTGCCCCTCGGGAAGTCTCTGCATCTGGACAGGCACCTATGGAACGGGTTCCCGGTGCGCATGGTCGAACGCAGACAACGATTGGTACGGCGGCTCGGTTGCCTGTTCATGGGCAAGCAGTCGGCCTTACCGGTCCGTCTGGAATCGAGGTACCAGTAGCAGTTACTTTGGCGTATGGATCTACGGCGGCGCTAACTACACCGGTAGTTACGATTGCATCCCACAAGGCGATCGGCATTCTGCCAGCGAAGGGTACGCGCGGTCGCATCGGTGGCGGACCAATGCCTGCTGGTGAGACACTTGGATCAAGACCCCCGGTTAGTAGCGAGCGCCAGTTGTGCGTGCCGGTTTGACATTGAAATGGCGTATGGCTACTACATGCCAGCCTGAAATTGACGCCACCAGTGCCTTGGGGTCGGGCTCCACGTAGCCGGCCCCACAGGCATTCGATGGCGGAATCGCGAGCTTTGACCTCTCGCCGGGCCGAAGGTCGTTTATGCTGGTTCGCTGTGCCCTTGAGTGGACCAGCAGCCCCGCCAACGCCCGGTTCGTACGGTTGGCCCGCACCGCCTCCCGCTGCTGCCCCGACCACCGCCTATAATCACAGGTCGTGGCAGCGGACATTAGTGGCTCTCATGGGTGCGGCCCTATGCTTCTGCCTCTTCGCATGCGCGCCCCCGAGCAGTGGTCCGTCATCCAGATCAAATATAAGCACCAAGATGCCGTCGGTGGCCGAGGCCCGCTGTGCCGCCGCGGCGTCCGCACTGCCGGAGACCGCGACGAAAGCGCCCGCCCCGTCCGGCGTGTCGACCGCACCGGTACCGCTGGGCACCGGACATCCGATGGCCGATGAACGGGTACGTGAGGAGATGCTCCGCCGTCAGCAGGCCGCCAACGACGCCTTCCGGCAGCGCGGCACGCTCGAACCCGACACGGCTGCCGGCGCTCGGGCTTGTGCCACCGAGGTGCTCAAGGGCCTGAATCTGCTGACCGCCGGCGGCCGGGACGAGCCCGACGAGGACGCAGTACGGCGGGCGGTGACCGCCACCGGCCTCACCGACGTGGTCGTCAGGCCGCCCGGGCGGCTCGATCTGGGCCCCGGCGACGGGCTGATCTTTGCGGGGTGGACCGGCCGGGCGTGTGTCTTCGGCAGCGTCCGCCAGGACGACATCACGGTGGAGATCGGCACCCGGATCGCCGACGGTGGTTGCCTGCCCGCGCCGGACTGATCAGGACCAGGCGCGTTGCAGGGCCACCCGGGCCTCCAGCTCCAGCAGTTTGACCTTGCGGTCCAGGCCACCACCGAAGCCGACCAGTTTCCCGCCCGCACCGATGATGCGGTGACACGGCACGATCACCGGGATGGGGTTGCGGTTGCAGGCCACACCGACCGCTCGGGCCGCTCCCGGGTCACCGACCCGCCGGGCCACCTCGCCGTAGGTAAGTGTCTCGCCGTACGGGATGCGGGTCATCTCCCGCCACACCGCCCGCTCGAAATCGGAGCCACGCGACACGGTCACCGGCACCCCGAAGTCGGTCAGCTCGCCGGCGAAGTACGCGCGCAGTTGCGCCACCGCCCGTCGGGAGGTCTCGTCAGCCGGCTCGGTCGTCCCGTCACCGACCGGACCGAAACGCGCCCCGCAGACGCTGCCCCCGTCGGTGGCCACGGAGAACTCCCCGATCGGTGAGTCGAGCACGGTCCAACGCATCCCGCCATTCTCCACTCGTGTGCAGGGGCCGCAACGGCGAGCGCCCGCCGGAGCCTCCCGGGTCTCCGGGAGCTCCGGCGAGCGCCGGCCGTGCGCGACTGGTCAGGCGGTGGAGACGGTGAATCTCTCGCCGTTGCCCAGCCCCAGACCGGAGGACGACCACTTGATGGTCTTGTTCGAGATCAGCTGGCTGGTGCCGGACGACCCGGCGGAGACCGCCTGGCCGTCGCCCGCCCTGAGGAAGATCGTTCCGTCGATGTTGTAGTTGGCGAAGTCGAACGTCTCGTAGAGGCCCCGCCCCGTGCTGCTGGCGACCAGCGGCTTGGTGCCCTTGCTCGCCGCGGTCACGTACCTGCCGTTGGCGTGGGCCCGCAGACTGAAGAAGCCGTCACCCACGTTGATGACGTCGAACCTCGCCGCCTTGGTGACGGTCGTGCTGCTGGGGACCAGCGGCTTGGTGCTGCTGGCGGCCACCACGTACTTGCCGCTGGCCTTCGACCTGAGGCTGACGATCGGCGGCGCTGCGTCGATTGTGAACTTCTCGTTGGTGCCGATGGAGGTCTTGCTCGCCATCATCGACGAGCTGCCGGAGGTCGACGCCGTGACGTATTTTCCATTGATCTTGGACTTGAGGCTGACCGTGCCGTCGGTGTGGTTGACGATTGTGTACTTGGCCGACGTGACGATCGTCTTGTGACTCGCGATCAGCGGCTTGGTGCCGTTGCTCGGCGCCACCACGTACAGTCCAGTGGCCCTGGAGCGCAGCGCGACCAGCCCGCTACCCGCGTCGACGAAGTCGAACCGCTGCGCCGTGCCCATGCTCGTCCCGTTGTTCACCAGCGGCTTGGTGCTGCTGGCGGCGGTGACGAACTTGCCGTTGGAACGGGCCTTGAAGCCGTGCGAGTAGCGGGTCGGCGTGACCGAGCCGACGGTCAGCAGCCGGTCGATCGAACCCTTCGTGTCGTACACCCCGCCGGCGAGTCCGGTGGTGACGATCCGGTCCCGGACCTGCCTCGGCGACCAGCCCGGATTGGTGCTCAGCAGCAGCGCCGCGGCGCCTGCCACGTGCGGAGCGGCCATCGAGGTGCCGCTGAACACCGCGCTGCTGGTGTTGCTGTTGTGCCGCGCCGAGACGATGCTCGCGCCCGGCGCGAAGACGTCCAGGCATTTGCCGTAGTTCGAGAACCACGCCCGCATGTTGATCCGGTCCGTCGCGCCCACCGTGATCGCCTCCGGTACCCGGGCCGGAGACGCCTTGCAGGCGTCCATCCAGCTGTTACCGGCCGCGATCGAGTAGGTGACTCCGGACGCGATGGATCGGTTCACCGCCTCGTCGAGGGACGGGACGGCGACGACGTCACCGAGGCTCATGTTGGCCACGGCCGGCTTCTGGGCGTGCTCGGTCACCCAGTCGACACCGGCGATGACCTGTTCGGTGGTGCCGAAACCGTCGCAGTCGAGCACCCGTACGCCCACGAGCTTCACGCCCTTGGCCACGCCGTACTTGGTGCCGCCGACGGTCCCGGCGACGTGCGTACCGTGGCCGTTGCAGTCCTGGGCGACCTCGTCGGAGTCGATGGCGTCGTAACCGTGACTCGCCCTACCGCCGAAGTCCTGGTGGGCGATGTTGATCCCGGTGTCCAGGATGTACGCGGTGACCGAGCTGCCGGTGTTCGGGTACTTGTAGCTGCCGTTCAGTTTCGGCGAGGCCTGATCGATGCGGTCGAGGCCCCAGGACGGTGGGCTGCTCTGCGTGCCGCTGTTCGCCGACAGCCGCCGGACCTGCTCCACGTAGGCCACGTCGGGGTGGCTGGCCAACTTGTCCGCCTGCCGCTGGCTCATAGTGGCCGAGTAACCGTTGAGGGCGTGGCCGAACACCCGGCGGACCGTCCCACCGTTCGCGCCGGTGAGCGCCGAGGCGGCGGCCCGGACGGATCTGTTTGTCGTCCCCCGTTCCTTGAGGACGACGATGTAGCGGTCCGGCACGGCACCGACGCCTTTGCTGCCGAGCACCTCGACGCGGGGCTGGTCGGCCGGAGCAGCCATCGCGGCACCGCCGGTCACGACGGTGAGAATGGACGAAGCGGTGGCGAGGGCAAGCCCCGCCGCCGCCGAGCGGCGCAGTGCGCCACGGCGTTTCACTGGATGTGCCCCCGTCGGTCGTCGACCAGGCCCGATGGGCGGTCGGATCGATACTGGATCGTCCCGCCTCCAGCTGCGAAGCAGCGGGCTGATGGACGTGAACACATCATGGACGAACCTCGCTGGCACCGCGTCCACCGTTCGGTCGAGACGTGAGCGTTTCGACGTGCGGCTGTCGTCTCGGAACGGGCCACAGTGGACGGCGGGCGCGGTCGGCGCGATCAGCTCGCGTCGCTGATCAGTCGCGGATGCCCTCGTCGCGGGCCCAGCGCAGCAACTCCGCCTCGGCCGTGTCGCGATCCAACGGCCCACGCTCCAGCCGCAGGTCCTTCAGGTGCTTCCAGGCCCGTCCCACCACCGGCCCGGGCGGCACGCCCAGCAGCTCCATGATCGCGTTTCCGTCGAGGTCGGGCCGGACCCGGGCCAGATCTTCCTCGGCGGCGATCCGGGCGATCCGCTCCTCCAACGCGTCGTAGTCCGCCGCCAGTTGGGCCGCCTTCCGCCGGTTGCGGGTGGTGCAGTCCGAGCGGGTCAGCTTGTGCAGCCGGGGCAGCAGGTCACCGGCGTCGGTGACGTAGCGGCGTACCGCCGAATCCGTCCACTCGCCCCGGCCGTACCCGTAGAAGCGCAGGTGCAGCGCGACCAACGCGGTCACCTTCGTCGTGACGTCCTTGGGGTAGCGCAGCGCCTTCATCCGCACCTTGGTGAGCCGGGCACCGACCACCTCGTGGTGGTGGAAGCTGACCCGCCCGTCCGGACCGATCGCCTTCGTCGCCGGCTTGCCCACATCGTGCATCAGCGCGGCCATCCGGAGGATGAAGTCCGGTCCGTCCTCCTCGTACGAGACTGCGTTGCTGACCACGGTCAGCGTGTGCTCGTAGACGTCCTTGTGCTGGGCGTGCTCGTCGATCTCCAGCTTGAGCCCGGTCAACTCGGGCAGGAACCGCTCGGCCAACCCGGTGTCGACAAGCAGCCGCAGGCCGGAGATCGGGTCTGCGCCGCAGAGCAGCTTGGTGAACTCGTCGCGGATCCGCTCGGCGGTGATCCGGTCCAGGTCGGTCGCCATCCTGGTCATCGCCGCCCGCACGTCCGGGTGGACCGCGAAGCGCAGCTGCGCGGCGAAGCGGGCGGCCCGCAGCATCCGCAGCGGGTCGTCGCCGAACGACTCGGCGGGCGTGCCCGGGGTACGCACGATCTTCGCGGCCAGGTCGGTCAGGCCGCCGTACGGGTCGGTGAACCGATGTTCGGGGACACTCACCGCCATCGCGTTCACGGTGAAGTCCCGCCGTCGCAGGTCCTCGACGAGACTGGTGCCGTAGGCGACCACCGGGTTCCGACTGACCTGGTCGTACGACTCGGCGCGGAAGGTGGTGATCTCCAGTCGCAGACCGCCACGCTGGCAGCCGATGGTGCCGAACTCGCGGCCGGTCTCCCAGATCGCCTCGGCCCAGCCCCGCACGATGTCCAGTGTCTGGTCGGGGTGCGCGTCGGTGCAGAAGTCGAGATCCTCGCCGAGCCGGCCGAGCAGGGCGTCGCGTACCGAACCGCCCACGAGGTGCAGTTCGTGACCGGCGGCGGCGAACCGGCGACCCAACTCGTCGGCCACCGGAGAAACCCGGAGCAGTTCGGCGACGGCGTTGCGCTGCGCGGCGGTGAGATCGCGGCGGTCGGTGGCGTGGGATGCGGCGGTTTCGGACATCGGATCCGCAGCCTATCGGTCCTGACCGGCATCGCCTCCGCCGGGCGCGGGTAACGGGCCGGGGTTGACTAAGGTCTGTGACGTGTGGGCCGGTGCCGGCTCCGGCGTACCCCTTGGAGGCACAAATGAGCGGCGGGCTCTACCGCAGCGCGAACGCCCAGCAGGGCGGCGCGCCCGGCGGCTGGCCCGGTGACGGAGCCACGTTCATTTCCGCCGAGCCGCTCAACCAGCCCGCGATGGAGTCGACCGCACCTCCGCAGGAGCAGGTGGCGGAGGGCAGCGCCGCCGCCAACAGCGCGATCATGGCCCTGGGCAGCCTGGTCAGCCGGGGTACCGGCTTCCTGCGCAATCTGGTCATCGGCGCCGCCCTCGGTGGTGCGTTGGTCGGCGACGCCTACACCACCGCCCAGATCCTGCCGGGGATGGTCTACGAGTTCCTGCTCGGCGGCATCCTCACCAGCGTGCTGATCCCGGTGCTGGTGCGTCGGCGAAAGGCGGACGCCGACGGCGGTCAGGCGTACGCGCAGCGGCTGCTGACTCTGGCGGTGCTCGCGCTGGGCGCCGCCGCCGTGCTCGCGGTTGCCCTCGCCGCCCCGCTGACCTGGCTCTACGGCGCGGACGAGTCCGCTGACGGCTACTCGGGACTGGTCACCGACCTGGCCCGACTCATGCTGCCGATGATCTTCTTCTCCGGATTGAGCGCGCTGATCAGCGCGGTCCTCAACACCCGGGGCCACTTCGCCGCGCCGATGTGGGCACCGATCCTCAACAACCTGGTCGTCATCGGGACCGCCGGGCTCTACATCGCGGTCTTCGGTGCCGAGATCGTCGGGCCGGACGACATGACGACCGGGCGGATCCTGCTCATCGGCGGCGGCACCCTGATCGGCGTGGCCATCCAGGTCGCCGGTCTGTTGCCGGCACTGCGCAAGGTCGGCTTCCGGTGGAAGCTCCGCTTCGACTTCCGCAAGCTCGGCCTGGCCGAGTTGGGGCGGCTCGGCGCCTGGATGATCTGCTACGTCGCGGTCAGCCAGGTCGGCCTCATCGTGCTGTTCAACCTGCTGAACCGTGCCGGCAAGGAGAACGCCGCCGGTCCGCTGATCTACAACAACGTCTTCCTGCTGCTGATGACCGCGCACGGCATCATCGCCGTGTCGATCATTACCGCGCTCATGCCTCGGATGAGCGCCGCCGCTGCCGACGGCCGGTACGCCGATCTCGCCGCCGACCTGTCCCGGGGCACCCGGACCGTGTCGGCCGTGCTTGCCCCGATCGCGGTCTGCTACGCCGTGCTGGCCACCCCGATCGCGTTCACGCTGTTCCGGTGGGGAGCCTTCACCGCCGACAACGCCACCGCGACATCCCTGGTGCTGCTGGCCGCCGCACTCGCGCTGGTGCCCTTCGCGATCAGCCAGCTGTTCACCTTCGCCTTCTACGCACTGCCGGACACCCGCACTCCGGCACTGATCAACATCCCGATCGTGGCGCTCCGGATCGGGGTGCAGATCGCCCTGTTCGCAATCTTCTCGGCGAGCTTCGTCGGCGCGGGGATGATGATCGGTAACGCCATCTCGTACCTGGCCGCCGCAATCGCCTCCGCCTGGCTGCTGCGCCCCCGGGTCGGCCGGATCGGGCTGGGCGCGATCCTGCGTACTCTCGGCCGGGTTGCCGTCGCGGCGCTGGGCGCGGCCTTGGCCGGCCTGGTGGTGGTGGCCCTGCTCCCGGGCGGCGACACGCCGACGCGGTTGGAGGCGATCGCGCAGCTGCTGGTCGGTGGTGCGGTCATCGGGGGTACCTACCTCGGCCTGGCGACGGTGCTGCGGATCTCCGAGATCACCGAGGTGGTCGGCATGGTCCGCCGCCGACTCGGCCGCTGAACCCTCCACGGCTCGGCGTGCACCCAGCGTGACTGCGGATCACCAGGCTGGGGATGTACCTGTGGATAACTCCGCGCGCCGCCGCTCACCTGACGGATCAGCCTGTGGATAACCAACCGGACGGCCGAGTATGCCCGGCCGATTGACGGGAATCCGGCGCTGGCGAACCCGCCGATGCGACCGGCTCCGCCCCGGCCGGAACTGGTTGAGGTCAACCTCTAGATTGGCTGGTACAGGTACCAGCAACGTGGCCGACAACGGTGGTAACGGGACGAGTCCACCGACTGCTGACGCTGTCGTCACCGGACGGCGGGAAGATGACATGTCGGGGACCGGGCCATCCCGGGTAAGGTCGCACTCGACGGGTACGGCAGACACCGGCGCGCGGCACCGTGCTGCGACCGGCCGGCCGGTACCAGACGAAGGCGGAGCGGGAAGCAGATGCCCAGCAGCGCGGGTCCATCGATCGACACGATCACCGAGGGAGGACGGGTGACCCAGGTCGGCGAGGGTCAGGACGCGGACGAGACCACTCCGCCGGTCATGACCTTCGGTGCTCCGACGGCCGGTGAGATCCTCGCCGAACGTTACGAACTGGTCGAGCACATCAACAACGACAGCGCGGGCCGTCTGGTCTGGCGCGGGGTCGACGTCGTGCTGCGCCGGCCCGTCGCGGTCGTCATGCGCTACCCGGGTGGCGACTCCGCCACCGAGATGCTCCAGGCCGCCGTTGCCGCCAGCCGGGTCGTCCACCCCAACCTCGTCGGCGTGTACGACGCCATCGACGAAGCCGAGCGGGCCTACGTGGTACGCGAGTGGGTCGACGGTCAGTCCCTGCGGGACCTGGTCGCGAGCGGGCCGTTGGACGCCGCCCGCGCGACCGCCGTCGGTAACTCCGTCGCCAGCGCCCTGGCGGCCGTCCACGCCACCGGCATGGTGCACGGAAACGTGCACCCCGGCACGGTGATGATCAGCGATGACGGCCGGGTGGTGCTCGCGGACGCCCGCACCGACGGTGACGACAGCCAGGAGAGCGACGTCCGGGCCGTCGGGGGCATCCTCTACTTCGCGATGACCGGCTACTGGCCGCACGCCGAGGCGCCGCTGCGCGGTGCCACCGCCGGGCATGGTCGGGCGGCCATTCCCGACGCGGTACGCGATGCGAACGGGGCCGTCGCGGCACCCCGTCAGGTCCGCGCCGGCGTGCCGGCCTACCTGGACGACCTGACCATGGATCTGCTCGACGCCGAGATCGCCCCGCCGCCGTCGGACGTGCTGACGGCGGAGCTGGCCCGGCTCGACGTGCCGGACGACGACTACCTCGACAACAACGGCCCGCTGCGGTTCGCCGGCGAGACCGGCGAGGAGCCGTCTCCGTTGGCCGCGGCCGGCGGGCGGAAGGTCGCTCTGGGCATCGCCGGGTTGCTGGCGGTTGCCCTGATCGGGCTGCTGATCGGGATCAGCACCCTCGGCGACGGCAACGGTGACCCGGAGACCAACCCGGTCGCGGCGCCGACATCGAGCGCGCCGGTGAGCGAGGAGCCAGCAACACCCGCAGTCCGGAACCTCAAGATCAGCGACGCCCGGATCATCGACCCGGACAGCAACAACCGGACCGAGGTGCGCGACGCCGAGAAGGTCTTCGACGGCGACCAGGACGAGGGCTGGTCCACCGAGACCTACAACCGCAGCAACTTCGGCAACCTCAAGCGGGGCATGGGCGTCTGGATCGACCTCGGCGCCGAGCGGACCGTCAAGTCGGTACAGGTCAACCTCTCCGACCGGGGTGCCTCGGCGGAACTGCTCACCGGCACGACAAACGCTCCGTCGTCCAGTTCGGGCGACGACGAGGTCCTCACGGCGTACCTGAAGAACAAGATCGGGCAGCCCTTCGAGGAACACGACGGCACCACGATGACCTTTGACGGCTTCGACGCCGACAAGAAGTACCGCTACCTGCTTTTCTGGATCACCGAGCTGCCGCCGAACGGAGGCGGTTTCAAGATCGGGGTGCAGGAGATCACGGTCCAGGGGTCATGAGAGGTCGCCACGGCGACAACCACCGGGTCGGGTGATGGAGGTACGCGACGCCGGAGGCAACCACACGGGCACCGCTTCCGTGGACGACACGGTGAGTGACCTCGATCTGCTGCGCGCCCACGTCGCCGGTGACCGGGACGCCTTCGGTGAGTTGTTCCGCCGGCACCGGGACCGGCTCTGGGCGGTCGCCCTGCGTACGCTCGGCGACCGTGAGGAGGCCGCGGACGCCCTCCAGGACGCGCTGCTGTCCGCCCATCGCGCGGCCGGCCGGTTCCGCGGTGACTCGGCGGTCACCACCTGGTTGCACCGGATCGTGGTCAACGCCTGTCTCGACCGGATCCGCCGTCGGCGGGCCCACCCGACGGTGCCGTTGCCCGACGGAACGCACGGCCCGGAGGACGGGCCGGGCACCGGCGGCGTGGAGCCGGCCGCACCGGTACCCGACCACGACACCGCCATGGTCGTCCGGGACGCCCTGGCCGCGCTGCCGCTGGAACAGCGGGCCGCCCTCGTGCTGGTGGACGTGCAGGGCTACCCGGTGGCCGAGGTCGCGCGGATCCTCGGCGTCGCCGAGGGGACGGTGAAGAGTCGCTGCGCCCGGGGCCGAGCCCGGCTCGCGGTCACGCTTGGGCACCTGCGACCCGGCACCCGGCCGGCGACCACCGCCCGCCCGGACGTGCCGGAGGTCACCGACGGGAACCCGAAGGAACCATCGGGCGTCCGATCGGGGTCGGGGCGGTCCCGGCCGGCCGCCAACCAGCAGGAGGAAGCGTGAGCACCGGGGAGTTCAGCGAGGTCGACCACGACCTGCTCGCCGACTACCTCGGTGGCGCGCTGGACGGCACCCCCGAGCACGCTGAGATCACCCGGCTGGTGACACAGGACCCGGCCTGGGCCGATGCTCATGCTCTCCTGGGCCCGGCCGTCGACAACGTCCGCGCCGAGCTGGCCGGGTGGGGCGAGCCGACGCTGGAGCTTCCGCCGGAGATCAGCGACCGGATCAGCGCCGCTCTCGCCGCGGCTGATCCGCTCACCGCGCCCACCACCGAGGCCGCGCCGACGACCGCGGCTTCCGAGCAGGAATTGGCCACCGGGGACGGGATTGCGGCCGTCGAGGGCCCCGGCTCGGAGCCGACCGGCGGAAAGCTGACGATCGTACCGACCCAGCCGCTGGGCGGTCCCCGTCGGCCCGGCGGCCCGCTGCGGCCGGGCCAGGACCGGTCCTCGTCGTCGCGGCCGGGTCGGCGACGTCGCCGCTGGGCCCGCGTGGCCGGGCCGGTTGCCCTCGCCGCCGCCGCGGTGGTCGGGTTGGGTGCGCTCCAGCTGTTCCAGCCGGGCGGCGGGGACGACGTCGCCACCGACACCGCCCTGAACGAGCGGGCCGTCAGCCCTGCGGTGCCGCACGCCTACCCGCAGGATTCCGCGGGGCAGCCCGGCACCAAATCGGCGCCCGAGCGTGCCGCGGTCGCATCCGGCGCTCCGTACCGCGTCGTCGGCCCTCCCCAGCGCAGCGACACCGACTACACGCCGGAGGCACTGGCCGGCCTGACCCCGAGCGTCAGGCAGTTCTCCACCGACGGTGATCCGGGGCTCGGCGCGGAGAACCAGGAGCGCCTCCCCGCCCCGGGCGATCTGACCCGGCTCGGCGACCAGACCGCATTGAGCGCCTGCCTCGCCGAGATCGGTGCTGAGCACCGCGGGGGACCGCTGACCTTCGAGGTCATCGACTACGCCCGCTTCCAGGGGCTGCCGGCGCTGGTCCTTCGGTTCACCGACGCCTCCGGCACGAACTGGGCGTGGGTCAGCGGCCCGGAGTGCGGTGTACCCGGGTCCGGCTCGGACGCCCGTTACCGTACGCGGGTAGGGTGAGCCAGCGGTCGCCGGACTTTTGACCGTCCACGTGACCTGACCCACCGGGTGACCGGCTCGGGAATTCCCGCTTCGTACGATGACGTTCTGCACATCAGTTGCCGCCGCGTCGGCACTCGGATCGGCATCGGCCCGTACGCCGGTGACGACAGTCAACACGATTGGGAGACGGCAGTGGACGAGGTCCGCAACCTGGTCATCATCGGCTCCGGGCCGGCCGGCTACACGGCGGCGGTCTACGCGGCGCGTGCCAACCTCAAGCCGCTGGTGATCGAGGGCGTGCAGTCCGGCGGCGCGCTGATGACCACCACCGAGGTGGAGAACTTCCCCGGTTTCGCCGACGGCATCCTCGGCCCCGAGCTGATGGACAACATGCGTAAGCAGGCCGAGCGGTTCGGTGCCGAGTTCCTGACCGACGACGTCACCCGGGTCGAGCTGACCGACACCGGTCACCCCGGCGCGGTGAGCACCGTCTGGGTCGGGGAGACCGCGTACCGCGCCCGCGCCGTGATCCTCGCCACGGGTTCCGCCTGGCGCCCGCTCGGCGTACCCGGCGAGCAGGAGTACCTCGGCCACGGTGTCTCCTCCTGCGCCACCTGTGACGGCTTCTTCTTCCGCAACCAGCACATCGTGGTCGTCGGTGGTGGCGACTCGGCGATGGAGGAGGCCAGCTTCCTGACCCGCTTCGCCGAATCGGTGACGATCCTGCACCGCCGCGACTCGTTCCGGGCAAGCAAGATCATGGCTGAGCGGGCGCTCGGCAACGACAAGATCAAGGTCGAGTGGAACACCGTTGTGGAGGAGGTGCTCGGCGCGGACGGCAAGGTCTCCGGCGTACGGGTTCGCAACGTCCACACCGGCGAGGCCAAGGTGCTCGACGTCACCGGTGTGTTCGTGGCGATCGGCCACGACCCACGCAGCGAGCTGTTCCGCGGGCAGGTGGAGATGGACGACGAGGGGTACGTGAAGGTGCAGGCCCCCAGCACCCGGACCAGCATCCCCGGCGTCTTCGCCGCCGGTGACCTGGTCGACCACACGTACCGGCAGGCGATCACCGCAGCCGGGACCGGCTGCGCGGCCGCCCTGGACGCCGAACGCTTCATCGCCACGCTGCCCAAGAGCTGAACCAGACACAACGCAGGAGGAGGGTCAACAGTGGGAGCAACCAAGTCGGTCACCGACGCGAGTTTCACCGCAGACGTGCTGAAGTCCGACAAGCCGGTCCTGGTGGATTTCTGGGCCGAGTGGTGCGGGCCGTGCCGCAAGGTGTCGCCGCTGCTGGAGGAGATCGCCGGCGAGATGGGCGACCAGGTCAGCATCGTCAAGCTCAACATCGACGAAAACCCGGAAACCGCCCGGACATACCGCGTGATGTCGGTGCCGACCCTCACCGTCTTCAAGAACGGTGAGCCGGTGCAGTCGATCGCCGGCGCCAAGCCCAAGGGCGAACTGGTCAAGCTGATCGAATCGGCGCTCTGACCCCCAGCGACGACGTCGCCGTCGACCCCGTGCCGGTGAGCCCGGCACGGGGTCGACGCGTTTTTCGCCGCCCACCACCCCAGCGGATCGCCTAGCGCATAACCTCGAACCGGGGCCGCCGGACGCCGGTGAGCACCTGGTCCCCGCCAACGGCACCCGCTCGTCGGTGGCGGGGCCTGGCAGCCACCGACCGTGCAGAGGGGGTCGTGCGTGCGTCCGATCCGTCCCGGTGACCGGGGACCCGCAGTGACCGAGATCCGTGCGGTGTTGACCGGCCTCGACCTGCTGTCGAAGGCGACCGGCCCACACAGCGACGAGTTCGACCCGGCGACCGAACGGGCGGTCCGCGCGTTCCAGCAGTCGCGGGGTCTCAGCGTCGACGGCCGGGTCGGTGCCGAGACCTGGCGAGCCCTGGACGCCGCCCGCTGGCGGCTGGGCGCCCGCACCCTCTACCACGCGGTGCCGGTCCCCCTCACCGGCGAGGATGTCCGGTCGCTCCAGGAGCGGCTGCTGGAGATGGGCTACGACACCGGACGGGCCGACGCCATCTACGGCATCCGCACGTCCCGGGCGGTGGCGCAGTTCCAGCGTGAGGTGGGGCTCGTCCCCGACGGCACCTGCGGCCCACACACCATGGGTGCCCTGCGCCGACTGGGCCGCAAGGTGGTCGGTGGCCGGCCGCAGTGGTTGCGTGAGTCCGACGCCATCCGACAGTCCGGCCCGACCCTGGTCGGCCGGACCGTGGTGATCGACCCGGGGCACGGCGGAACCGACCCGGGCGTGGTGGTGGCGGACGGCCCGCTGCGCTGGACCGAAGCGGATCTGATGCACGACCTGGCCAGCCGGCTGGAGGGGCGCCTCGCCGCGTCCGGGGTACGGGTGCAGCTCACCCGAGGACCGTCGCCGGAGACCTGCCTGCCCGACATCGACCGGGCACAACTGGCCAACTCGCTCGGCGCCGACGTGTTCATCTCGTTGCACACCGACGGCCACGCCAACCCGATGGCCGAGGGTGTCGCCACGTACCACTACGGCACCGACAACGGGGTGAGCTCGGCGACCGGCGAACGGCTGGCCGGGCTGGTCCAGCGGGAGATCGTGGCCCGTACCGGGCTGCGGGACTGTCACACCCATGCCAAGGCGTGGGACCTGCTCCGGATCACCCGGATGCCGGCGGTCCGCGTCGAGGTCGGCTACCTCACCTCGCCGACCGACCGGGAACGGCTGATCGCTCCCCGGTTCCGCGACAAGCTGGTCGAGGCGATGGTGGCTGCGGTGCAGCGGATGTACCTGCCGATCGAACGCGACGTCCCGACCGGCTCGATCGACGTCAGCGAGCTGCGGGCGGCGGTCGCCGCCGGCACCGTGGTGGACTGAGTCGGCCCAACCCTGGGTGGCCGTCAGCCCGTCACGACGTCGGGTGGTGGTCAGCCGGCCGTCGAACGGGTGGCCGGCGTCGGTCGGACCGGGCGTAGCAGCGACTCCGGGCTCATCGAGCCGAGCAGCTTCTCCAGCGCGTACTCGACGTCGGACTTCCAACTCAACGCCGTCCGCAGTTCCAGTCGCAGCCGGGGAAACCGCGGATGCGGCCGAACTGTCTTGAAGCCCACCGAGAGGAAGAAATCGGCGGGTGCCACGCACGCCCCGCCCGGATCGGCGGAGTCACCGAACTTCGCGTCGCCGAACGCCTCGATCGCCTTGATCCCGCGCTTGGTCAGATCGCGGGCCACCCCCTGCACCAACATCCGGCCGAGGCCCCCGCCGGAGAACGCGGGCACCACGTTCGCGGTCATCAGCAACGCCGCGTCGGCGGAGACCGGAGAGGTCGGGAAGGCCATCGACCGGGGCACGTACGCCGGCGGGGCGTACATCACGAAGCCGGCCGGCATGCCGTCGACGTACACCAGTTTGCCGCAGGAACCCCATTCGAGCAGGGTCTGCGACACCCACGCCTCTTTCTCCAGCCCAGGGTCGCCGGCAGCGCAGGCGCGGTCCGCGGAAACCGGATCAAGCTCCCAGTAGACACACTGCCGGCAGGGAAGGGGCAGGTCCTCCAGGGTGTCCAGGGTCAGGCTGACCAGACGTCGCGACATTGGCGCTTCCCCACACTAGGCTCGGAGGTGGGACCGGCCCGAGCGGCACCGCCGCCGCAGCGGCCCAGACGGCGCCGCCGTGTTCCTGCCCCCGACGAGCGATCGTACGCCGCTGATCGGCGGCAGGGGAGACCATGCATGAACGTCCACCTCAGGGGTGTCTGCCGCCGGTCCGGCATGTGGACGCACGAATAATCGGAGACGCATCGGGCGGTGCAGGGCGGCTAGGATCGACATCCGGCGCGCCGTACCGCCATGGTCGCCGGTGTCCTGGGTATCCGGGACCGGAGCCGTCCGAGCAGCCATCGGGGTGATGTGATGACCGGCACGACACTCGACGACTACACCGACCGGTACGCCCGGCGGGTCCGGGGAATGACCGCCTCGGAGATCAGGGCGCTGTTCGCGGTGGCCAGTCGACCGGAGGTCGTCTCCCTCGCCGGTGGCGCGCCGTACATCGCCGCGCTGCCGCTGGACGCCGTCGGCGAGATGCTCGGTCGGCTCGGTGCCGAGCACGGCAGCACCACCCTGCAGTACGGCATCGGTCAGGGCACCCTGGAGCTGCGGGAGCGGATCTGCGAGGTGATGGCGCTCTCCGGCATCGACGCCGCCTGTGGGGCCTCCCCGGAGGACGTGGTGGTGACGGTGGGCGGGCAGCAGGCGCTCGACCTGGTGGCCCGCCTCTTCCTGGACCCGGGTGACGTGGTGCTTGCCGAAGGGCCGACCTACGTCGGTGCACTCGGCGTGTTCCAGGCCGCCCAGGCCCAGGTCGTACACGTGCCGATGGACGACGAGGGCCTCATCCCGGCGGCGCTGGAGCTCGCCATCGCGGAGCAGGCCCGGGCCGGACGCCGGGTCAAGTTCCTCTACACCATCCCCACCTTCCAGAACCCGACCGGCGTGACGCTGACCGAGCAGCGACGGGAACAGGTTCTCGACATCTGCGAGCGCGCCGGACTGCTGGTGGTCGAGGACGACCCGTACGGCCAGTTGGGCTTCGAGAGCGAGGCACCCGCGCCGCTGCGGGCGCGGCGGCGGGACGGCGTCTTCTACCTCAGCACCTTCTCCAAGACGTTCGCGCCGGGGCTGCGGGTCGGCTGGATCCTCGCGCCACACGCGGTACGGGACAAGCTGGTGATCGCCAGCGAGGCACAGATCCTCTGCCCCAGCGCGTACGCGCAGGCCGCCGTCAGCACCTACCTCGGCACCATGCCCTGGCGTCAGCAGCTGAAGGTCTACCGGGAGGTCTACCGGGAGCGGCGGGACGCGATGCTCACCGCGCTGGAGGACCTGATGCCCGCCGATACCCGCTGGACGGTGCCCGGCGGCGGGCTCTTCGTCTGGGCCACGCTGCCCGACGGGCTGGACTCGAAGGCGATGATGCCCCGGGCCATCGCCGCACGGGTGGCGTACGTGCCCGGCACCGGTTTCTACGCCGACGGCAGCGGCAACGGTCACATGCGGCTCAACTTCTCGTTCCCGCCGCCGGAGCGGATCAGGGAGGGCGTGCGCCGGTTGGCCAGCGTGATGGAACAGGACATCGCCATGCGGCGGGTGTTCGGTGCGGTCGGCGAGCCCGGCGCCCGGCGAGGCCGGACCGGCTGGGACGCGCCAGGACCAGACTTGGCATGATGCCCGGCATGGGTGTCACCGCTGCCGAAGAACCCGCCGTGTCGGGCCCCGAGACCACCGATCTCCACGTGCTCGTGCTCGCCGGCGGTCTGTCGTACGAGCGTGACGTGTCGCTGCGCTCCGGCCGCCGGGTGCTCGACGCGCTGCGTGCCGTCGGAATGCAGGCCGAGCTGCGCGATGCCGACGTGGCCCTGCTACCCGCCCTGACGGCGGACCCACCCGACGCCGTGGTGATCGCCCTGCACGGCGCCACCGGCGAGGACGGTTCGCTGCGCGGCGTCCTGGACCTGTGTGGCGTGCCGTACGTCGGATGTGACGCTCGGGCTTCCCGCCTCGCCTGGGACAAACCGTCGGCGAAGGCCGTGCTGCGCGAGGCCGGCATCGCCACCCCCGACTGGGTCGCCCTGCCACACGACAGGTTCAGCGAACTCGGCGCGGTGGCCGTGCTGGACCGCATCGTCGACCGGTTGGGGCTGCCGCTCATGGTGAAGCCCGCCCAGGGCGGTTCCGGCCTGGGCGCCGCCGTGGTCCGGGACGCGGCGTCGCTGCCGGCTGCCATGGTGGGTTGTTTCGCGTACGACTCGACGGCGCTCGTCGAACGGTACGTTCCCGGCATGGACGTGGCGGTCTCCGTGGTCGACCTGGGCGACGGTCCGCAGGCGCTACCGGCGGTGGAGATCGTGCCTCGCAACGGGGTGTACGACTACGCGGCCCGCTACACCGCCGGACGCACCACCTGGCACACCCCGGCCCGCCTGGAACCCGCCGTCGCCGAAGCGGTGGCCCAGGTCGCCCTGGCCGCCCACGCCGCCCTCGGCCTGCGTGACCTCAGCCGGGTCGATCTGATCGTCGACTCGACCGGTCAGCCACACGTACTCGAAGTCAACGTCTCGCCGGGGATGACCGAGACGTCGCTGTTGCCGCTCGCCGTACAGGCTGCCGGTCTCGATTTCGGACGCGTGATCGGAAATCTGGTCGCCCGCGCCGCAGGCCGCTGACCTTCCCCCACCCGGCACTGAATTCGGCGGTACCCGCTGCTCGGACTCCTGCCGCCGGCCACACGGGCACCGCAGTCGGCCCACCGACCCTGGAACGGAGCGATCGGTGGGCGTGCTCGGTCCAGCGCCTCAGCACGACCGGAACTGGGGCGGTGGAGATGAGGCGAATCCTGGCCGAGGCTGGCGCGACGGAGCATGGCCGAGGATGGTGCGTGGCGGAGGGCGCTCCGGTCGCATGGAGACAGGTCCGCCGCCGCCACCGTCACCAGCGCCCCGACCGCGTGCGGTGCGCGACGAGTTCGCCGCGCGGCCGACCGCGACAACACCGCCAGCCGAAGCGCCGGGCACGCCGTAGCTCCGCCAGCCGTCTCGGCAGGGCTGCCCGTCTGGGCGGTCTTATTGCCGGTCGCTCTCAGGGCCCGATTCGCCGGCCGGCGTCGCTCGACCCGCAGTAGGCGTCTCCGCTTGCTCCCTCTCCGTCTCGGCCGTCTCCGCTCCCCGCGTATTGGCGAAGGCCTCGCCCTGCGGGCCGCCCTCGCCCTGCGGATCGCTTTGGGCCGGTGGGCCGCCCTCGGCCTGCGGCGGGCCGTCCGTATCGGCGGACGGCTGTCGCGTCGGCACAGCACCAGCCGCCTCGCTGGCGGCCACGACCGCTGCTTCCTCTTGAGGCTGAGCTACGTCCCTTGCTCGCCCCACTGCCGGGTCCCCATTCGGCCCCGCTGCCGGGTCCTCAGTCGGCCCCGAAGCCGCGGCGTTCGACGCCCCCGAATCGATACCGGCGCCCGGGGTGTCAGGTGGTTCAGCTGTCTCGCCGATAGCGTCCAGGAGCGACCCTCCCTCAACCGGCTTCGTCTCGGGAGCGGCTGACTGCGCAGCCAGGCTGGACGGCGCCTGCCACTGGATGCGGGGTGGTTCGGCGAGCGGCCGCCCACCAAACTCGGCCAGCCAGGCCGCAACGAGGGCGAGGTTCTCCCGCCACTGTTCCTCCGAGATCGGCGGCAGGATCGAGTCCCAGAGCGACAGGAAGGTGCCGCGGAGCTGGAGCCGACCGTACGGCCGGGCGAGGAACCACATGTGGAGATGGGCGGACCCGTCACCCCAGCGGTTGACGTGTACCCGGGCCACCCCGTCGAGCGAGCGGATGGCGCGTTCCAGTCGTACCGTCATCACGCCCAACTCGGCGGCGAGAAGATTCGGCAGATCCCCGAGATCGAGGTGCGACCGCGACTCCAGGATGAGGACCATCGGCAGGCCGGTCGGCCGGTCCATGGCTCGTACGCGCCAGCGTTCGCCGACCCAGATGTAGGCCTCGTCGGGTGCCAGGCAGGCGGTGCATTCTCGGTGAGCCTCACCCTTGCGGGGCGGCTCGACTGGGACCGGATCGGCGAGTGGCTTGACTCGGAGGTCGCCCTCGAAGGGGAAGGACGGCCACTGGGTGAAGTCCGGGATTGAGGGAGGGGTGTCGTGCACGACGCTGACCCTAACCGAGTCCGCGACCACTGTCCCTACTCGAAACGTCTTCGACTTTCCGCAGCGCTCGAATGTCGGGACAGGGGACGCCAGATAGTTCTCCCCAGGGTTATCCACAGGCCAGCCGGTCGCCGAATTCTCGCCGCTGTCGTGCTTCGACAAGGGGTTTCGGGTCATGTTTCACGTGAAACGGCGTGAGCCTGTGGACAACTGATGTGGATAACGTCAGCGGGCCGACGACATCGACGGGCAGACGTACCGACGCGGGTGTAACGGAGCGAGGCGCGCCGGCGAGTACTGGGCACTCCGCTCAACGCCCGCACCCAACACCGTCGTTTCACGTGAAACCACGACCCGGCGCATGGCGACCAGAGCTGGGGCCGAGCGCCACCGGCCTGCTGGCCGATGGACTCAGCTTGTCGCCTCGTCGACCGGCGTGACCCCAAGAAGCGCTCCCTCGATCATCTGTCGGCCTGGTCCTGTTCCAGCCACCCGCGCCACTACGTGGTCCAGCCGGAGGGCCCGACGGCTCGGGTGAATGGAACGCGACCTTCGAGTCCGGCTTTGAAACTGCCGCCGCTTGGTCGGTCATCCCTTGGCCCTGCGCCACCCCGCCCGCCACCACTTGAGGAAGGCAACCCGGCGTCTGTCCCGCGCCCGGCACCGCGCTACACATCACCGGCGGACTCGACCAGTCTCGCCGTGCCAGGAGCGGAGACCCAGCGGTCGCTCTACCCACACCCGTGTTTCACGTGAAACGGCCACCCCGTCCGCTCGCCTGGGCCGTGCGCTCTGGGTTCCTTTGCGCCGACGCCTTCGGAGCGGACGCTGCTAGGCCCACCCCTTTTGAACGTGCGCTCTAGTTCTTCTGCGCGGACCTTCTGAGCCGACCTTTCTGAGCCGCGCAGCTACGAGCCGTGCGGCCATTCGCCCGCTCCCTACTGGGTCGCCTCCTTCTCGGCGGCTCTCTGATGGGTCGCTCCGGCAGGGCTGCGTCCGGTCCAACTCGCCGGTGGGCTGCTGCCCTGTCGGTCCGACCTAGGGCCGAGGTACGTCTCTGGCGGCCTCCGGCTGGGCGAGCTGTCTGGGCGAGCTTCCGTCGGTCGGCCGCCCGGTGCGTCCCTCGGTGTCGTCACCGACGCCCTGGCACTGCCCCACGACAGCCGCAGCCCCAGGGCCCGCCGAAACCATCTCCGTTCGGTGCCGGATTCGACAAGTCGGGTCACGGATTGCGGCATGTCGCGCCATAGCTCTGGCCCGAGGGCCCGACATGCCGCAAGTCGGGAGTCGAGCTGGCCTGCCCTCGGCGTCTGCGTGGCCATGCAGCGGAACGCCCCCGAGTGCCATCGTCGCCTGCCCACGGAGGCCGCTCGTGGCGGCTGGGACCGGTCTCTGTGGCCCGCTGCGGGCTACCCGGAAGACGACAAGGCCGCCTCGTCGCATTGGGACGAGGCGGCCTAGTGGTTCCGGTTGTTCAGTTCTCCGGTTCTTCGGGCTCTACTCCGATGATGCCGACGATCCGCTCAAGGTCGTCGACCGTCGCGAACTCAATCGTGATCTTGCCCTTGCTCCGCCCGATGTCGACCTTCACCCGGGTGTCGAACCGGTCGGAGAGGCGGTCGGCGAGGTCGGTCAGCGCCGGTGCGTGCGGCTTCGGCCGACGCTTCGCCGACTCCTTCTTGCCCGGTCCGTCATTGAGGGCGAGCGCGACGATTTCCTCGGTCGCACGGACCGACAGTCCCTCGGCGACGATTCGCAGTGCCAGTTGCTCCTGGGTCTCCGGATCCTCCAGGCTGAGCAGCGCCCGGGCGTGCCCGGCGGAGAGGACACCGGCCGCCACCCGCCGCTGCACCGGTGCCGGTAGGTTCATCAGCCGAATGGTGTTCGAGATCTGCGGCCGGCTGCGACCGATGCGCCTGGCGAGTTCCTCGTGGGTGGCGCCGAACTCCTCCAGCAACTGCTGATAGGCGGCCGCCTCTTCCAGCGGGTTGAGGTTCGCCCGGTGGATGTTCTCGAGCAGCGCGTCCCGCAGCATGGCGTCGTCCCGGGTGTCTCGGACGATCGCCGGGATGTTCTCCCGACCGACCGCCTGCGCGGCACGCCACCGGCGCTCGCCCATGACGAGCTCGAACTTCTCGCCGTCGAGTTGCCGCACCACGATCGGCTGGAGAAAGCCGACCTCCTGGATGGAGGTCTTCAGCTCCTCCAGGGCCTCCTCGTCGAAGACCTGGCGAGGCTGTTTCGGGTTGGGCACGATCGAGTCGACCGGGATCTCCGCGAAGCGCGCACCCGGCACCGGGCTCAGCGTCTCGTCAGGCTCGATGGTCGGGGACGGCACCGGCATCGGGGCCGGTGTCGCCACGGCCGTCGACCCGCTCACTCCCGCTGTCGGCGCGCCGACGGCAGCACCGGCGTTGGGTGCCGGCCCGGTCGGAATCAGCGCCCCCAGGCCCCGCCCCAGACCGCCCCGTGGACGGTTCTTCATGCCACGCCTCCCAGCGCCTCGTCCGCACTACGCATTCCGGCTCACCGGCTCCTTGACGCCCCGCTCGGCGATCTCCTGCGCGGCCTCGAAGTAGCTCGTCGCGCCCCGCGAACCGGGATCGTAGGTCATCACCGACTGGCCGTAGCTGGGCGCCTCGGAGACCCGCACGTTACGCGGAATCACCGCCTGGAGCACCTTGTCGCCGAAGTGGTTCCGGACGTCCTGCTCGACCGCGTCGGCGAGCCGGGTACGACGGTCGTACATGGTGAGCAGAATCGTGGAGACCTCAAGCTGCGGGTTGAGGTGCTGACGAACCAGGTTGATGTTGTTGATCAGCTGGTTCAGCCCCTCAAGCGCGTAGTACTCACACTGGATGGGGATGAGCACCTCCTGCGCGGCGACCAACGCGTTGACCGTCAACAGACCGAGCGAGGGCGGGCAGTCGATGAACACGTAGTCGAAGTGCCCCGGGTAGGCGGTGATGGCGCGGTCGAGACGCGACTCGCGGGCCACCACTGACACCAGCTCGATCTCGGCACCGGCGAGATCGATGGTGGCCGGCACACACCAGAGGTTGGGGATGCCCTCCACCGCCTGGGTCACGTCCTCCAGCGGCACACTGTTGATCAGACAGTCGTAGACGTCCGGCACGCCGGTGTGGTGTGGCACGTTGAGGCCGGTCGAGGCGTTGCCCTGCGGATCGAGGTCAACCACGAGCACCCGGTTGCCGTGCAGGGCCAGCGCCACCGCGAGGTTGACCGTGGTCGTGGTCTTACCCACACCGCCCTTCTGGTTCGCGACGCACATGACCCGGGTCCGGTCGGGCCGAGGCATGGTCACCTCGCCACTGGGATTCAGGATCTGCACGGCGCGCATCGCCTCCATTGCCAACGGTGGGTCATCCTCTTCGCGCGTCGGGGTTTCACGTGAAACGTACGCGGCCTCGGGCGCGGCGGACGGGTAGGACCCGTCCGCAGGTGCGGGCGTGTCGGAAGCCGGTCGAGGATCCGGCACCACCGCGGCTGTCGGGGGGTGTGCTGCCGCCACCTCGAACCGAGCAGAGGCGGAGGTGTTCCGGCGGATCGGGATCACCCGCGCGTCGGGAGACGCGTTGACCGGGCGGCCACTCGCATCCGTACCGTCGCGTCCGTCGCCGGCCCCCGACCACGGAACACCCGACGTCGGCGCGTTCCGACCGGGTTCCGGTGGGCTCTGCGGCACCTCGGAGGGCCGCCAGTTCGGATATTCGGTTTCACGTGAAACGGGGTCACCCGCTGACCCGGTCACGCGCGGATCGTCGTACCTGCCGTCGTCATGCACCTGTCATCCCTGCCCGCTTCGGATGGTCGGTCCGCACCCGTCAACCGGGCCACTCGCGTGCTCTCCGCAGAGGTACCGCCCGGCGGGAGCGGCCGGGCCCCGGAGGGAGATCCATCGCCGCCCGCTCCACACTATCGACGCGCGGCCAGCCTACGGCGCACGGGCGCGGCCGGTCCACGTCGGGTTCGTAACCCGCCGGTCGCGGCGCGCGCAGCGGAACGGGTAACCCGCCTCGGAACGCTGCAATTCGCGGCTGTCTGCGGCGTACGGGCCCAGGTCATCCGTGCGAAGCCTCCAAGAGCGCAGCTGCTCCGACTACCGTCGACGCGACCGCGACTTTCTGGACGACGTCCGGGCCGCCGGACCGACCAGTCTCTCCCGGACGATCTCAACCACCGTGGTCGGCGGCTCCACGACGCCTTCACCACACCGATGCAGTGCGGGCTGACCGCCACCAAGACGGTGCACCGCCTCGGCATGCTCGGCGATCTCCTCCGCCGCCGAGGCACCCTTCAGGGCGAGTAGTCGGCCACCGATTCCGGTGAGGGGTAGACACCAGCCCGCCAGCCGGTCCAGTGGTGCCACCGCCCGAGCGGTGACCACGTCCCCAGGCCCAACCTCCGACACCGCGACCGCTTCCTCGGCTCGACCGCGGAACACCCGTACGGAGTTGGTCAGGCCGAGCGCCTCCACCGTCTCGTTGAGGAAGGCGGTACGGCGGGCCAGCGGCTCGATGAGCGTCATCGCCAGGTCGGGCCGGGCGATGGCGAGCACCAGGCCGGGAAGGCCGGCACCCGATCCCACGTCCAGCACGGAGGCACCCGGTGGGATCAGCTCGGCCACCGCCGCGCAGTTCAGCAGGTGACGATCCCAGATCCGGGGGGCCTCGCGTGGACCGATCAGCCCCCGTACCACCCCGTCGGTGACAAGCAGTTCGGCGTAGGCCGCAGCGACGTCGAGGCGTACGCCGAAGAGCCTGCTCGCCGCTCCGGCCAGTTCGGACGGCAGCACTGCTGTGGTGGGCTGAGGCGGGACAGCCGCCGGCCCGGGCGGCGTACCACCCGGGCCGGACGCGGCAACGCCGCTGGCGTCGTCTTGCCGCACCCGTCAGTCCGCAGGACGGACGACGATGCGCCGGCTGGGCTCGACGCCCTCGGACTCGCTCTCCACCCCGTCGATGGCGTTGACCACGTCGTGGACGCACTTGCGCTCGAAGGCGGACATCGGCTCCAGCCGCACCGGCTCGCCGTGCTCCTTGACCTTCTCGACGGCGTTGCGGGCGACCGCAGCCAGTTCCTTACGCCGGTTGGCCCGGTACCCGCCAACGTCGAGCAGCAGGCGGCTCGGCGAGCCGGTCTGCCGGAACACCGCGAGCCGGGCCAGCTCCTGAAGTGCTTCGAGGGTGGCACCGCGCTGGCCGACGAGGTTCTGCAGGCGGCCACCGACGACCTCGACCACCGGGCGGCCACCCGACACCAGCTCGTCGATGTCGCCGTCGTAATCGAGGATGTCGAGCAGCCCCTCCACGTAGTCGGCCGCGATCTCGCTCTGCCGGAACAGGTCGCTCTCGCCGGGGGCCTTGCTCGGCGCCGCTTCGGCGTCGGTCTCCTCCGGCTCGCCCTCGACCGGAGCCGCCGCGGTCGGCTCCTCGTCGTCCAGGGGCTGTTCGGCGCGGGGGATGCTGGTGTCGGTCACGGTGTCATCTCCGTACTCGCTCGGCCGGACCTCGGGTCCGCTGGTTCCCCGCGGCCGGCGGGACGTCGCCGGTGCCCACGGGCACGTCTGTAGGGCAGTCTCGCCCGTCCGCCACGGCGCGCGTGGCGCTTCGCGTTCCGGCGCCGGCCTGACGGCGGCGGCACGGCGCGCAACGGGCCGCCGCCGGTCTCCCGGCAGCGGCCCGGACGATTCAGCCCTGCCGCTTGGCGGGGCGGCCCTTCTTCGGGTTGGCCGGCTTGGCGCCCGGCTTCGGCCCGGCGATCTTCGGCGCGGCGGGGGGCGGCGGCACGGCAGCCGGCTTGCTCCGGCCGAACAGCCCACCGGTCTTCGCGGGCTGCGCCCCGTTACGCGCCGAGGTGCCCGGCTTGCCGCTGGTCGCGGTCACCGGCGGCGGGAACTTGCGCAGCACCCACTGCTGCTGCCCGAGGGTGAACAGGTTGTTGGTGACCCAGTAGATGATCACACCGATCGGGAAGATGGCGCCGGAGACCAGCAGGGACAGCGGGATGCCGTAGAGCATCAGGCGCTGGATCATGCGCTGCTGCGGGTCCTCCGCCCAGCCCGTCTTGAGGATCATCTGGCGGCTGGTGAGGTAGGTGGTACCCATCATCACCAGCACCAGAACGCCGGCCATGATCTTCACGACGGTGCCGTTGGCGCCGAGCTGCGCCAGTTCCGCCGCGGTCGAGCCGAACTTGCTGGCGATCGGGGCGGTGAACAGGGTCGCGTCAGAGGCGCTGTTGAACTGGTCGACGGTCCAGCCGTAGATGTCCTTGTTGTTCTTCGCCGGGTCCGGGTTGAGGCGGCGCAGGACGTGGAAGAGGCCGAGGAAGACCGGGATCTGGAGGAACATCGGAAGGCAGCCCATGAGCGGGTTGGCCTTTTCCTTCCGGTAGAGCTCCATCATCTCCTTCTGGAGCGTCTCCCGGTCACCCTTGTGCTTCTCCTGGAGGGCCTTCACCTGCGGCTGAAGCGCCTGCATCGCCCGCTGCGACTTGATCTGTTTGACGAAGACCGGGAACAGGATCACCCGGACGGTGACCACCAGGAAGACGATGGCGAGGATCCACGCCCAGTTCGTGCCGAGGACCGCAGTGTCCGGAATGCCGATGGCGTCCCAGGCCGAGTGCCAGGCCAGCAGGATCCACGAGATCGCGTAGTAGATCCAGTCGAGACTCAATTCTCAGGCTCCAGTCACGTCGGCAGGTCGGCGGCCGCCCGGCTCCGGAACCGGGTCGTATCCACCAGGATGGAATGGGTGGCAGCGCGACAGTCGCCGGACCGTCAGGCCGGCTCCCCGGAGCGCGCCGTGCCGGGCCACCGCCTCCAGGGCGTAGGCGCTGCACGACGGGTAGAACCGACAGCGGGCCGGCAACGCCGGACTTATCCACCGACGGTACGCGATGATGGGCAGGGTCAGCACCCGGGCACCCGGGGTAGCCGGGCGCGACGATGTCTGCTCGGCGCTCATCGAGGCCGCCGCCCCCGGCCGGATCGAGCGGCGACGAGCGCCGCATCCAGGTCGGTGCCGAGCCGTTGATACGTGGCGTCCGCCGCGGTCGGCAGGGCGCGTACCACGAGGGTGCTTCCGGCCGGCAGGTCGATAAGGCGCTCCCGGGTCAGCTGCCGCAACCGGCGGCGGACCCGGTTCCGTACCACTGCCGGCCCGACCGCCTTGGAAACCACGAATCCGGCGCGGGACACCGGCGGGGAGTCTGCCTCCGCGTTGTCCCGCGCCGGATTCGGCGCTGCATTGTCGGATCCGGCTGCGTTCGGCACGGTCAGATGAACGACCAGAGCGCCGCGGCCGGCTCGCCGGCCACCGCGAACCGCTGCGGCGAAGTCGCTGCTGCGCCGCAGTCGTTGGGCGGCCGCCAGCACGACTGCCACGTCCTCCGGAGCGGACCTGACCGGCCTCAGGCCGACAGGCGGGCGCGACCCTTGGCGCGACGGGTCGAGATGATGGCGCGGCCGGCCCGGGTGCGCATGCGCAGCCGGAAGCCGTGGGTCTTCGCGCGCCGGCGGTTGTTCGGCTGGTAGGTGCGCTTGCTCACGTCAGGCTCTCCGTTGTCGGACGCCCCGGACGAGTGGATCGCCGGGTCGTGGTGGTCCGGGCCGCCGCTGTGGTGGCCCCGATCGGTGCTGCCCGTCGGTGCGTGACCCCGGTTGCGCGGTGAGCGACCGCAGGCAGCGAGCACCCATCACCCTAGCAGAGGGCGTGAGAGCAGCCCCTCCAGCCTAGGTCGGGGGATAATCAGCGTCAAACCTGGCCACTTCGACGGTGAGCTGCGACGGAAGACGACCGAAGCGGTGGTTTTCACGAATGCCGACAGGGGGTGAGCCGCGTCGGCGGTTGAAGACGCAGCGACAACGCTGTTACCGTGCCCGATTGCGGTCAGCGTCGGAGTTGCGCCGATGTCGCCGGCAGGCAAGACCGGACACGGTAGTGAATCGTTCGGCACGGTGAACCCCGCTTCAGTGCCCGGCCACGGCAGGGGGCAGGTCCGACCCGAGCCCGGCGGGCGGCCACAATCGGTCGGTACACAGGCTGTGGATAACTTGTGGAGAACGACCGGGTGCGGCGACCGGGTGGGTGGCGTGATCTCGCCCGCCGGTACGGGCCACCGGGAGACGGCGGCGTCCGGGAGCAGAGGCGAGGGGGTGGCACGACGGTGGCCGGTACGACCGACCTTGCCGCGGTGTGGACGGCGACGACCGACGAACTCGCTGACGAGATCATTTCCGCGCAGCAGCGGGCCTACCTGCGGCTGACCCGGCTGCGGGCGATCGTCGAGGACACCGTCCTGCTCTCCGTCCCGGATGCCTTCACCCGGGACGTGATCGAGTCCCGGTTGCGCCCGGCCATCACCGAGGCGCTCACCCGCCGGCTGGGCCGGCCGATCCAGGTCGCCGTCACCGTCCGGGTACCGGAGGACGGGCGGGCCATCGGCACCGTCTACCGCAGCACCCCCGAATCGGAGCCGGTGGACCACGGTCCCGGCGAGGTCGACGACCGGCCGACAGGTCTCGACGGCGGGCGGCAACTGCCGCTGATTCCCGAGCAGCCGCACCCCGGCCGTTTCGACCGGCCGCCGCTGCCGGACGCCACGCGCGTCGAGGACGATTCCCACACCTCAGCCCCCGACGGTCAGGAAACTCTCTTCGGTGCCGGGTTCGGCGAGCCCGTCCGGCCGGCGGAGAACACCGGACGGCGGGCGCCGGAGCGGTTGAGCTTCACCGAGCAGGGCGGGCATCTGGACCGAGCGCCCACCGGCGCGGGCGGCTTCGCGCCCCGGTACGGCGACGGGTCCGGCGTCTCGCCTCGCGACCAGCACGGGATCCGGGCGATACCGGCCGACGGAGGCACCGACAGCGGGCCGGGCCGCAGTGGCCCGGATCAGCGGCCGGTCGGCCGGGACGACCGACGGCTGCCCACCGGCGCGGACAGCGGCGGTAACCGGCTCAACCCGAAGTACATGTTCGAGACGTTCGTCATCGGCTCGTCCAACCGGTTCGCGCACGCCGCGTCGGTAGCGGTGGCCGAGTCACCGGCGAAGGCGTACAACCCGCTGTTCATCTACGGCAGCTCCGGGTTGGGCAAGACCCACCTGCTGCATGCCATCGGCCACTACGCCACGACGTTGGGCAACGCCCGCTCGGTCCGGTACGTCTCGACCGAGGAGTTCACCAACGACTTCATCAACTCGCTGCGGGACGACAAGACCAGCGCCTTCCAACGCCGCTACCGCGACGTCGACATCCTGCTGATCGACGACATCCAGTTCCTGGAGAACCGCGAGCGGACCCAGGAGGAGTTCTTCCACACCTTCAACACGCTGCACAACGCGAACAAGCAGATCGTGATCACCTCCGACCGCTCGCCCAAGCAGCTGGCGACGCTGGAGGACCGGCTGCGTACCCGCTTCGAATGGGGCCTGCTCGCCGACATCCAGCCGCCGGACCTGGAAACCCGGATCGCGATCCTGCAGAAGAAGGCAGCCCAGGAGCGGCTCTACGCCCCGCCGGACGTGCTGGAGTTCATCGCCTCCCGGGTGTCCAACTCGATCCGGGAACTGGAGGGGGCACTGATCCGGGTCACCGCGTTCGCCAGCCTCACCCGGTCGAACGTGGAGCTGTCGCTGGCCGAGGAGGTACTGCGGGACTTCATCCCGGACGGTGCCGGGCCGGAGATCACCGCTGACCAGATCATGGTCTCCACCGCTGACTACTTCGGGGTCAGCCTGGAGGACCTGCGTGGGCACTCCCGCTCGCGGGTACTGGTGAACGCCCGTCAGGTCGCCATGTACCTGTGTCGCGAGCTCACCGACCTGTCACTGCCCCGGATCGGCCAGGCATTCGGCGGGCGGGACCACACCACCGTCATGCACGCCGACCGCAAGATCCGTCAGCAGATGGCCGAGCGGCGCTCGCTCTACAACCAGATCGCCGAGCTGACCAACCGGATCAAGCAGAACACCTGAGGGGTACGCCCGTCGTACGTTCACGGCGAAGGGTCTGGCCGGTTCCGGTCGGACCCTTCTTCGCGCTCATCGGTTGACCCTCAACGAGGTTCAGGCCACACCATCGAAGGCGTGTCCACACCGCCTGCCACTCGTTGTCCACAGCTCGTTATCCACGGGCAGTGGATGAACACGCGCCGTCAGCGCCCAGTTACCCACAGCCTGTGGAGAAACCCTGGGGACAACGCTGTGGACCGCTGTGGACGCCTGGGGACAACCACCGGCGCTGTCCACCGACGGACGGCTGCCTGTGGGAAAGCTGTTGAAGGTTCTGGGGATGACGGTGGACGAGACGCTCGCGACGATCCACAGGTCTGGGGAGAAAGTCGGTGGATTACCGGTGGACAACCGGTGGACGACGGTGGACAACCGTGTGCACGGAGAGCGCCTGTGGATCGCCGACCGGGTTTTTCCCCCGCCCATCCACAGCGAAACCACCTGTGTATAACCTGTCTGACCTGCCCATACTCGGGTTCTCCACAGTTTGCACAGGTGCGATGAAGACGATGAGTTATCTCTTCTAAAAGAACAAAAACCAATCATCACCGTTGGACTTCCTGTGGATCGGTCGACAGCCGCCGGGCCAGACCCGTCAGCAGCGACACGATCCACGGGGTCGGGCACACAGCCGATACCCTCGCGCCCTAAGGTGCGAGGGGTACCCGCACGCCAGGCGGGTCGGTGGGCAGCGTCCGGCATGAGAGAGTTGACGACGTCGACGTCGACGCGGAGGCATTAATGAAGTTCCGAGTGGAGCGCGACGCGCTCGCCGAGGCCGTGGCCTGGACCGCGAAGAGCCTGCCCAACCGGCCATCCGTACCGGTACTGGCCGGGGTGCTGCTGCGCGTCACCGATGGCAGCTTGCAGGTCTCCGGCTTCGACTACGAGGTCAGCAGCCAGGTCACCGTGGAGGTCCAGGGCGACGCAGACGGCGCTGCGCTGGTCTCCGGGCGGCTGCTCGCCGAGATCACCAAGGCGTTGCCGGCCAAGCCCGTAGACATCGCCGCCGTCGGGGCGCACCTCGAACTGGTCTGCGGCAGCGCCCGGTTCACCCTGCCCACCATGCCGGTGGAGGACTACCCCACCCTGCCCGAGATGCCGGCCAGCGCCGGCACAGTCGATGCCGCCGCGTTCGCCGCAGCGGTGGCACAGGTGGCGATCGCCGCCAGCCGGGACGAGACGCTGCCGATGATGACCGGGGTACGCATCGAGCTCTCCGGCGGCAATCTGGCCATGCTCGCCACCGACCGTTACCGGCTGGCCCTGCGCGAGATGGAGTGGAACCCGGACGACCCGGAGATCAGCCTCAACGCGCTGGTCCCCGCCCGGACGCTCAACGACACCGCCAAGACCCTCGGCCCCCTCGGTGGCCAGGTGGTGCTCGCCCTGTCCCAGGGCGCCGCCGGCGAAGGCATGATCGGCTTCTCCGGTGGCACCCGACGCACCACCAGCCGACTGCTCGACGGCGCCAACTACCCGCCGGTCCGCTCGCTCTTCCCCGCCAGTCACAACGCCGAGGCCCAGGTGCCGGTCAGCACCCTCATCGAGGTGGTCAAGCGGGTCGCCCTGGTGGCCGAGCGTGCCACCCCCGTGCTGCTCAGCTTCAGCGCCGATGGGCTGGTGGTGGAGGCCGGCGGCACCGAGGAGGCCCGCGCCAGCGAGGCCATGGAGGCCAACTTCACCGGCGAACCGCTGACCATCGGTTTCAACCCGCAGTACCTCATCGACGGGTTGTCCAACCTCGGCACCCAGTTCGCCGTGCTGCACTTCGTCGACGCCTTCAAGCCCGCGGTCATTTCCCCCGCCGGCGAGGATGGCGAGCTCATCGGTGGGTACCGGTACCTCATCATGCCGATCCGCGTGTCCCGCTGACCGGCAGAGCCAACCGCACCCACGAAAGGTCACCAGAGATGCAGCTCGGCCTGGTAGGACTCGGCCGGATGGGCGGCAACATGCGCGAACGGCTGCGCACCGCCGGTCACGAGGTGGTCGGTCTCGACCACAACCTGGAGCGCAGCGATGTAGCCAGCATGGCTGAACTGGCCGAGAAGCTGGACACGCCGCGCGCGGTATGGGTGATGGTGCCCGCCGCCGTCACCGACGCCACCATCGACGAGGTGGCCGCCGTGCTCGACGAGGGCGACCTCATCATCGACGGCGGCAACTCGCGGTTCAGCGACGACGCCCCCCGCGCGGAGCGGCTGCACGAACGTGGGATCGGCTACGTCGACGTGGGCGTCTCCGGCGGGGTGTGGGGCCGGCAGAACGGCTACGGCCTGATGGTCGGCGGCGCGCAGGAACACGTCGACCGACTCATGCCGATCTTCGACGCGCTCAAGCCCGACGGCGAGTACGGCTTCGTGCACGCCGGGCCGGTCGGTGCCGGCCACTACGCCAAGATGGTGCACAACGGCATCGAGTACGGCCTGATGCACGCCTACGCCGAGGGCTACGAGCTGATGGCCGCCTCCGAACTGGTGACGAACGTGCCCGGCGTGATCAAGTCCTGGCGCGAGGGCACCGTGGTCCGTTCCTGGCTGCTGGACCTGCTCGACCGGGCCCTCGACGAAGACCCCGAGCTGACCCAGCTCAGCGACTACACCGAGGACACCGGCGAGGGTCGCTGGACGGTGGACGAGGCGGTCCGGCTCGCGGTACCGCTCAACGTCATCACCGCCTCGTTGTTCGCCCGGTTCTCCTCCCGTCAGGACGACTCACCGGCGCTGAAGGCCGTCTCCGCACTGCGGCAGCAGTTCGGCGGGCACGCCGTACGCAAGCCCTGACCGGCACCGCGACCCCGTGTACGTCCGCCGGCTCGAACTTGTCGACTTCCGCTCGTACGAGCGGATCGGCGTCGACCTCGAACCGGGCCCAAACGTCCTGATCGGCGCCAACGGCGTCGGCAAGACGAACCTGGTCGAGGCGTTGGGCTACGTCGCGACCCTCGACTCACACCGGGTCGCCACCGATGCCCCGCTGGTGCGGATGGGTGCCACCGCCGCGGTGATCCGCTGCGCGGTGGTGCACGACGGCCGTGAACTCCTGGTGGAGTTGGAGATCGTCCCGGGCAAGGCCAACCGGGCCCGCCTCGGCCGCTCCCCGGCCCGCCGGGCCCGCGACGTGCTGGGCGCACTGCGGCTGGTGCTCTTCGCCCCGGAAGACCTCGAACTGGTCCGGGGCGACCCGGCCGAACGCCGCCGCTACCTCGACGACCTGCTGGTGCTGCGCCAACCTCGCTACGCCGGCGTACGCGCCGACTACGAGCGGGTGGTCAAACAACGCAACGCGCTGCTGCGCACCGCGTACCTCGCCCGCAAGACCGGCGGGTCGCGCGGCGGTGACCTGTCCACCCTCGCCGTCTGGGACACGCACCTGGCCCGGCACGGCGCCGAACTGCTCGCCGGGCGGCTGGAACTGGTCGCCGCCCTGGCCCCGCACGTCACCAAGGCGTACGACGCGGTGGCCGCCGGCCGCGGCGCGGCGGGAATCAGCTACCGACCCTCGGTCGACCTCGCCGAACCCACCACCGACCGGGAGGCCCTCGCGGCGGTGCTCACCACCGCACTTGAGGAGTCCCGCTCCGCCGAGATCGAACGCGGCACCACCCTGGTCGGCCCGCACCGCGACGAACTCAGCCTCACCCTCGGCCCCCTGCCGGCCAAGGGCTACGCCAGCCACGGCGAATCGTGGTCGTACGCGCTCGCGTTGCGGCTGGCCGGCTACGACCTGCTGCGCAACGACGGCATCGAACCGGTGCTGGTGCTCGACGACGTCTTCGCCGAACTGGACGCGGGCCGGCGGGACCGACTCGCCGAACTGGTCGGCGGGGCCAGTCAACTGCTGGTGACCTGCGCGGTCGCCGACGACGTGCCAGCCGCCCTGCGTGGCGCCCGGTACGAGGTGACGGAGGGGGCGGTGCGTCGTGCCGACTGAGCCACAGCCGCCGGACAGCGCGCCCGAGGGGCAGCCGCGTGGCTCGGCTGCGGGACGCGGTGCGCGTACCGCCAGGAAGGGCGGCACCGGCGACGGCGGCCGAACCGACAAGCCCGCCAGCCGCCCGGCGGAGCCGCCAGCCGCAGCGCCCACGGCGGAGGCCGGCGGCACCCTGCCGGTGACCGGCGACGGCGAGGGCGTCTCCGGCCCGCAGCTGGCACGTGCGGTCCTGGACGCGGCGAAGGCGCGGCGGGAAGCCGCCGGCCGTCCCCGCCGTCGCACAACGACCGGGAGCGGCGACGGCGAGCGCCGGCTGCGCGGCTACTCCGGGCCCGGACCGGACCCGCGTGACCCGCAGCCACTCGGCGCGGTGCTCAACCGGCTGGTGAAGGCCCGGGGTTGGCAACAGCCGGCGGCCGAGGCCACCGTCTTCGGCGCCTGGGAACGGGTGGTCGGCGCGGAGGTCGCCCAGCACAGCCGCCCGGTGAAGCTGGAGAACGGGGAACTGACCGTGGAGGCCCGCTCCACGGCCTGGGCGACGCAGCTGCGGCTGCTTGCCGGCTCGCTGTTGCAGCAGATAGCTCGCGAGGTCGGCCACAACGTGGTCCGCAAACTGCACATCCACGGCCCGGCCGCCCCATCCTGGTCACGCGGCCCACGACGGGTGCGCGGCCGGGGACCCCGCGACACCTACGGCTGACCGTCGGGGCGGAGTCCGGGGACCGTGGCTACGTCTGGGCCGCCCTGCGAGGTGCCGCCGACTCGGCGTAGACGGCGAAGCCGTTGTCGGCGCAGCGCCGGTAGAAGGCGGCGAGCACGCTCAGCTCAGCGCAGGTGAAGGTCCACTGCGGCGCGGCACCGCTGTCGTCGCGCAGCGCGTCCAACCGGCTGTCCAGCCACCGTAGCTGCTGCTCGGCCAGGCGGCCGTCGGCCAGCAGCGAACGCAGCACCTTACCCACCGAGTCGAAGGTGACCGCCTCACCGTACGGACGGTGCGTGGCGACGAAGCGTTCGATGCCGCCCGCGATCCAGCCGCACCCGTCCGGGTCGATGACCGGATCCTCGTCCTCGGCGGCGGCGTCTGTGGCGTAGAGCACACCATCGAGTCCGAGGATCAGATCCACCACTTCGGTGTACGCGGTGGCCCGGACCGTGCCTGTCTTCGCGATCAGCTCAGCGAGCGCGGCGGTCGGCGCCGAAATCCCCGGCACGTCCACGATGTCGCCGAAATCGACGAACTCGGCCGGTGCGACCGGGTCGTAGAAGCGGCCGGTCCGCGGCCACTGAACCGCGACATTGTCCAGCCCCATCTGGTGTCACCTCTCAAGGCACGGGCGAGTGGATCGGGTCGATCGTCCGGTTCCAACGTTGAAAGATCAAGGCCGCTGCGGCAACCCGAGGGTCACGGATCGCCCGTCCCGGGTCGTACCAACCGGTACCGCCCACCTCTCACCGCCGGACCCGGCAGCGCCGTCACGCGACAGATCCGTTGATCATGCCGTGGCGTGTAGGGGGAGTCGCGGACAGCGCGATTCGGCCCGCTACGGAGATCTGAGCCGCTGCGAAGGGGTGCCGAGTGGTGGTTCTGTCGCCCGCGCACAGTAAGATTGGCGTGAGACGAAGACCCGGTGCGGAGTGACGGGTCACGGGTCCGGTGCGGGCCCGCGATCATCCGTCCGACTCGGGTCGAGCCGATCGCGATCCGCGGGCAACCGCGGCGACCGGCGCGTTCGACCCGTACCCCGGAATTGTCCCCGGTGCCGGTCCGCGTGCCGACGTCGCGCCTGTCCGCCGAACCCGCGTTCGACGTGCCCTGTGGCGCGCCGGGCGCGAGAAAGTGGCCGAGGGTGGCAGCGCAGGAAAATCAGCAGTACGGCGCCGAGTCGATCACCGTTCTCGAAGGGCTGGAGGCGGTCCGCAAGCGGCCCGGCATGTACATCGGGTCCACCGGCGAACGCGGTCTGCACCACCTCGTGTGGGAGGTCGTCGACAACGCGGTGGACGAGGCGCTGGCCGGCTACTGCGACACCATCGACGTGGTGCTGCTCGCCGACGGCGGCGTCCGGGTCACCGACAACGGCCGGGGCTTCCCGGTCGACCTGCATCCCAAGCTCAAGAAGCCGGGCGTCGAGGTGGCACTGACCGTGCTGCACGCGGGCGGCAAGTTCGACGGCAAGGCGTACGCGGTCTCCGGCGGCCTGCACGGCGTCGGCGTCAGCGTGGTCAACGCCCTCTCCACCAAGATGGCCGTGGAGATCCACAAGGACGGCTTCGTCTGGCGGCAGCAGTACCACCACTCCAAGCCGACCGCCCTGGAGAAGGGCGAGCCGACCGACCGCACCGGCTCGGCGGTCTCCTTCTGGCCGGACCCGGACGTCTTCGAGACCGTCGACTTCGACCTCCAGACGATCTACCGCCGGCTCCAGGAGATGGCGTTCCTGACCCGTGGCCTCACCATCCACCTGCTCGACGAGCGGGTCGCGGAGGGTGAGGAGGGCAAGCTCCGCGAGGTCACCTTCAAGTACGACGGCGGTATCGCCGACTTCGTCCGCCACCTCAACGCCTCGAAGACCCCGATTCACAAGACGGTGATCGAGTACGGCGCCGAAGAAGAGGGCATGTCGCTCGAGATCGCCATGCAGTGGAACGAGTCGTACGGCGAGTCGGTCTACACCTTCGCCAACAACATCAACACGCACGAGGGCGGCACCCACGAGGAGGGCTTCCGGGCCGCGTTGACGAGCGTCGTCAACCGGTACGGCACGGACAAGAAACTGCTCAAGGGTGACGAGAAGCTCTCCGGTGAGGACATCCGCGAGGGCCTGGCCGCGATCATCTCGGTCAAGCTGACAAACCCGCAGTTCGAGGGTCAGACCAAGACCAAGCTCGGCAACACGCCGGTCAAGAGCTTCGTGCAGCGGGTCTGCAACGACCGGCTGGTCGACTGGCTGGACCGCAACCCCGCCGAGGCAAAGATCATCATTACCAAGGCTTCCCAGGCGGCCCGCGCCCGGATCGCCGCCCAGCAGGCCCGCAAGCTGGCCCGGCGCAAGTCGCTGCTGGAGTCCGGCTCGATGCCGGGCAAGCTGGCCGACTGCCAGTCCACCGACCCGCGCGAGTCCGAGGTGTTCATCGTCGAGGGCGACTCGGCCGGCGGCTCGGCCAAGCAGGGACGGGACCCGCGTACCCAGGCGATCCTGCCGATTCGCGGCAAGATCCTGAACGTGGAGAAGGCCCGGATCGACCGGGTGCTGAAGAACAACGAGGTGCAGGCGCTGATCACCGCGCTCGGCACCGGCATCCACGACGACTTCGACATCGAGAAGCTGCGGTACCACAAGATCGTGCTGATGGCCGACGCCGACGTCGACGGCCAGCACATCCAGACGCTGCTGCTCACCCTGCTGTTCCGCTTCATGCGGCCGCTTGTCGAACTGGGCCACGTCTACCTGGCCGCCCCACCGCTTTACAAGATCAAGTGGAACCGGAAGGGCGACGACGCGCAGTACGCGTACTCCGACCGCGAGCGCGACGGGCTGATCGCCCTGCGTCAGCAGAAGAAGCCGAACGCCAAGCCGGACGACATCCAGCGGTTCAAGGGTCTCGGCGAGATGAACTACCCGGAGCTGTGGGAGACCACGATGAACCCGGCCACCCGTACGTTGCGCCAGGTGACCCTGGACGACGCGGCAACCGCCGACGAGCTGTTCAGCGTGTTGATGGGCGAGGACGTGGAGGCGCGCCGCTCGTTCATCCAGCGCAACGCCAAGGACGTTCGCTTCCTGGACATCTGACGGATCGCCGTACCGGGTCGGAGCGCACCGGCCCGGTACGGGTCCACAGAGTTATCCACAGCTTGGCCGGTATCCACAGCCGTTATCCACAGCGCAAAAGCGACACCAAGTCTGATAAGGGTTAACAGTGACCGATTCCCCCGAGTCCACACCTAACGAGCCCGAGGTCCCCGAGGCGCTGGCCGCCGTCGTCTCGCACGACCGGATCGAGCCGGTCGGGCTCGAGGTGGAGATGCAGCGCTCCTACCTCGACTACGCGATGAGCGTCATCGTCGGGCGGGCGCTGCCGGACGTCCGGGACGGGCTCAAGCCGGTCCACCGCAAGATCCTTTACGCCATGTTCGACTCCGGCTACCGGCCGGACCGCGGCTACGTGAAGTGCTCCCGGGTCGTCGGCGACGTGATGGGCCAGTTCCACCCGCACGGCGACTCGGCCATCTACGACGCCCTGGTCCGGATGGCCCAGCCCTGGTCGCTGCGCTACCCCCTGGTCGACGGCAACGGCAACTTCGGTTCGCCCGGAAATGATCCGGCTGCGGCCATGAGATACTGCGTTACGGCAAATGCCCGTATTCGTACCGCTGTCGGAAGCGTGCGGATCGGCGACGTGGTGCCGGGCGCAGCGGCGAGCAGCGAGACCGACATCGACCTCAAGGTCCGCGACCGCAACGGCGACCTGGTCCACGCCTCGAAGTTCTTCCACTCCGGCGAGCACCCGACGCTGCGGCTGCGCACCCGCGAGGGGTACGAGCTGACCGGCACCCACAACCACCCGGTGCTCTGCCTGGTGGACGTGGCAGGCGTGCCGGCCCTGCTCTGGAAGCTGCTCGCCGAGATCTCCCCCGGTGACCGGGTGGTGCTCCAGCGCAGCGTGCCGGACGAGATCGGCTACCCGATGCTCGAACACGTCGAAGCCGCAGTCCTCGCCGGTGCCTTCGTCAGCGAGGGGTGGGTCTCCGAGAGCCGCGCTGGCTTCAACAACATCGATCGCGAGTTCTTCGTCCGGGTGCTCGCTGCCTACGACCTGGCGGTCGGTGGGCCCCGCTACGTCAGCGAGCGGACGATTGCCTCCGGTAGCAGGCTGCACGAGTTGGACGTCCAAGACCTCACCGCACTGCGGGCCAGCGTTCTCGGCGAGATGATCGGCGCGCGGAGCGCGGACAAGTTCGTGCCGGAGTTCGTCTGGCAGGGGCCGGCCGCCATCAAGCGGGCCTTCCTCCAGGCGATCTTCGAGGGCGACGGATCCTCCTCGCTGCTGGCGCGCAACACCATCCAGATCAGCTACTCCACCCGCAGCGAGCGCCTGGCCCGCGAGGTCCAGCAACTGCTGCTGGAGTTCGGTGTCGTCAGCCGCCAGTGCCGGTACGACGACGGCGAGATCAAGGTCGTCATCACCAACCGCCGGGACGCGCGGATCTTCGCCGCCCAGGTCGGCTTCCTCGGTCGCAAGCAGGCCAAGCTGGCGTCGGTGCCGGCCAGCAGCACGGCGCTCTCCAGCGACCACGTACCGCTGGTCGGCGACTTCATCCGGAAGCACGGCGCGAGCCGGTGGACCGAGCGGGACTGGCTGCGCCGGCACAACGTGGACCGGGTCGAGCGGTGGGAGCGGGACCGCGACGAGATCGCCGCCCGGATCACCAACACCGAGGTGCTCGACGTGGTCGAGCCGCTTGTCGACGGGCGTTTCTACTACGCCGAGGTGGCCGAGGTCGCGGACGCGGGTGTGCAGCCGGTCTACAGCATTCGGGTCGACACCGACGATCACTCGTTCGTCTCCGACGGGTTCGTCAGTCACAACACCGAGTGCAAGCTCGACCCGCTGGCGATGGAGATGCTGCGGGACATCGACGAGGACACCGTCGACCTGCAGGACAACTACGACGGTCGGGCCAAGGAGCCCACCATCCTGCCGTCGCGGATTCCGAACCTGCTGATCAACGGCTCCGAGGGCATCGCGGTCGGCATGGCCACCAAGATCCCGCCGCACAACCTGCGCGAGATCGGCGCGGCGGTGCAGTGGTGCCTGGAGCACCCCGAGGCCGACGAGGCCGACACCCTCGAAGCGCTGTTGGAGATCGTCAAGGGCCCGGACTTCCCCACCCACGGTCTGATCGTCGGTCAGTCCGGCATCCAGGACGCGTACCGCACGGGTCGGGGCTCGATCCGGATGCGGGCCGTGGTGGAGGTGGAGGAGGACAAGCGGGGCCGGCCGGCGCTGGTGGTCAGTGAGCTGCCGTACCAGGTGAACCCGGACAACCTGGCCGAGCGGATCGCCGAGCTGATCAAGGAGGGCAAGCTCGGCGGGATCGCCGACATCCGCGACGAGTCCTCCGGGCGTACCGGTATGCGGATCGTGCTGGTGCTCAAGCGCGACGCGGTCGCGAAGGTGGTGCTGAACAACCTCTACAAGCACACGCAGCTTCAGGAGACCTTCGGCGCGAACATGCTGGCGCTTGTCGACGGGGTGCCGCGCACGCTGAACCTGGCGCAGTTCATCCGCTACTACGTCGAGCACCAGATCGAGGTGATCCGGCGGCGGACGGCGTTCCGGCTGCGTAAGGCGGAGGAGCGGGCGCACATCCTGCGCGGTCTGGCCAAGGCGCTGGACGCGCTCGACGAGGTGATCGCGCTGATCCGGCGCTCGCCGACGGTGGAGGACGCCCGGCAGGGTCTGATCCGGCTGCTGGAGATCGACGAGATCCAGGCCACCGCGATCCTGGACATGCAGCTGCGCCGGCTCGCCGCGCTGGAGCGGCAGCGGATCCTCGACGATCTGGCCAAGCTGGAGGTGGAGATCGCCGACCTCAAGGACATCCTGGCCAAGCCGGAGCGGCAGCGTCGGATCGTCTCGGAGGAGTTGGGGGAGATCGTCGCCAAGTGGGGCGACGACCGACGCACCAAGATCATTCCATTCGACGGTGAGGTCTCGATGGAGGACCTCATCGCGCGCGAGGACGTGGTCGTCACGATCACCCGGACCGGGTACGCCAAGCGGACCAAGGTTGATCTCTACCGATCGCAGCGGCGGGGCGGCAAGGGCGTCAGTGGCGCCACGCTGCGGCAGGACGACATCGTCAGCCACTTCTTCGTCTGCTCGACGCACGACTGGATGCTGTTCTTCACGAACAAGGGGCGGGTGTACCGGGCCAAGGCGTACGAGCTTCCGGAGGCCAGTAGGGTGGCCAAGGGCCAGCACGTGGCCAACCTGCTCGCCTTCCAACCGGACGAGCAGATCGCACAGATCATCGAGATCCCGAATTACCAGGTGGCGCCCTACCTGGTCCTGGCGACGAAGAACGGCCTGGTGAAGAAGACGCGGCTTGAGGAGTTCGACTCCAACCGGTCCGGCGGCATCATCGCGATCAACCTGCGCGATGAGGACGAGCTGGTCGGTGCTGCGCTCGTCGCTCCCAGCGACGACCTGCTGCTGGTCTCGAAGAACGCCCAGGCGATCCGGTTCAACGCCACGGACGAGGCACTGCGCCCGATGGGTCGGGCGACCTCCGGTGTGATCGGCATGCGCTTCAGCGAGGAAGATGAGCTGTTGGCCATGGAGGTCGTCCGGGAGGGTCTGGACGTTCTGGTGGCCACGAACGGCGGATACGCGAAACGTACCCCGATCGAGGAATACCCGGTGCAGGGCCGGGGAGGTAAGGGTGTGCTGACTGCGAAGATCACCGAGCGACGCGGTGGTCTGGTCGGCGCTGTCGTGATCGACCCGGACGATGAGCTGTTCGCTATCACCAGCAACGGTGGCGTCATCCGGACTCCGGTGAAGCCTGTACGCCGTACGCGTGACCGGAACACAATGGGGGTCAAGCTGATGGACCTTCCGGACGGCGTGACTATCGTGGCGATTGCTCGCAATGCCGACGAGCCTGACGAACAGGACTAGTTGAATGACGGAGACACAGGCGAAGTCGGGGAACGCGGGGACCTCGGCCAACCCGGTCGACGAGGAGGCCGCGAAGAGCGGCACGCCAGCGACCGGCCGCGCGGCCGTGGGCCGGGCCACCGTCCCTGCCGACGCGCCTGCCCCGAAATTCACCCGGGCTCCCGGTATGGCCCCACCCCCGGACAAGCCGACAGACGCACCGGAGGGCGACGCCGCCGAGGAGAAGTCGGCCGAGAGCGGCGGCACCACGGAGGCCACCGCGACCTCGGTCGGCAAGCCGTCCCCTGTCCAGCCGACGGTCGCCTCAGCGGGCAAGCCCTCTCCGGGTACGACCGGGGTCCTGCCGGCGGCCAGCACCAGCACTACCGGTACTCAGCCCCGGGTGACCGGGGTCGGTCCGAAGCCGGACGCGACCCGGTCGTTCGGGCTCGGCCGACCGGCGAACGGTGGTGGCCTGCCCCCGGGGGTGAGCACGGCGGTGGGTGCCGCACGGGTCGGTGAGGCGGTACGCGCCGCGCGTACCTCGGTCAGCTCGGCTGCCTCACGCGGGCCGCGCCGGGCCCGGCTGAACCTCAAGCGGATCGACCCGTGGTCGGTGATGAAGTTCGCCTTCGCGGTGTCGGTGGTGCTGTTCATCGTCATCGTCGTGGCGACCTCGGTGCTGTACCTGGCGTTGGACGCGATGGGCGTGTTCAGCAGCGTGAACGACAGCCTCGGTGACCTGGTGAACGCGGGTGGTGGTCAGAGCACGGAGGGCTTCCAGATCACCGCACGCGGGGTGATCTTCAGCTCGGCGTTGATCGGCCTGGTCAACGTCGTGCTGTTCACCGCGCTGGCCACCCTCGGGGCGTTCGTCTACAACGTCTGCGCCGACCTGGTGGGCGGCATCGAGCTGACCCTCGCCGAGCGGGACTGACAGTTCTTCGACGCCGGTCCGTGCCGCCCTTCGCGGTGGTGCGGGCCGGCGTTTCCGTACCCGCAGCCCCTGCCTGCCGGCGCGGGGTCAGCGGCCGGTTTCGCGCGGGGCGGCGGTTCGGTCCGCGCGGGATGCCGCATGCTGGAGTCTCTGCGGCCAGGCCCGCGCGGGATGCCGCATGCCGGCGCTTCCGGCGGCTCAGTTAGCCCGGGATGCCGCACGTGGGGGGCGAGCGGCCAGGTCCGCACGGGCCGGCGGTCAGGTCCGCGCGGGCCGGCGGTCAGGTCCGCGCGGGTTGGCGTCCAGGTCCGGGGGCCGGCGGTCAGGTCCGCGCGGGATGCCGCATGTGGGGGCCTCCGGCGGCCGGGTCGGCCCGGGATGCGGCATCATGCGGGAGGTCCGTCGGGCGGTAACCCGGTGTACCCGCCTCCGGTGCTCGGGTAGGTTCAGGGGGCGACGCCGAGGTGGCTGGCGAGCCTGGCCCCGATTTGGGGGGCGCTGGGCGGATGGGTTAACCTTGCTCGTCGCTACGCGGGGCTATAGCTCAGTCGGTTAGAGCGCAGAGCTGATAACTCTGAGGTCGCTGGTTCGATTCCAGCTAGCCCCACCGCACATGGTCCGACGGCACGTCGAGCGTGAGGGGCAGCCCCGATGTTCAAGAAGCTGTTGATCCTGGTCGGTGTCGTCGGCGTGGCCGCGGTGGTGGCCAAGAAGGTCAAGGAAGCCAACGACGAGCGCGCTCTCTGGCACGAGGCGACCACCTCGCCGGACCTGCGTTGACGCCGTCCGCTCCGACCTGCGGCCTCAGCGCCGTGACGGGGCCCTAGCTCAACTGGCAGAGCACTGCCTTTGCAAGGCAGGGGTTAGGGGTTCGAGTCCCCTGGGCTCCACGCATCTTTCTGACCTGCTGTTTGTTGCGATATTTGGTCTCAGTGAACCATCGGGCTTTCCGAACTGGTGGGGCGGGTACACGACCACCACGAGCGGGTGACGGCGCACGGCCTCCGTCCGCCTGGTTTCGGTGGAGGACCTGGCCCGAGGTGTAGAGGTGTCCGCTGGGCAGCGGAAACCATTCGCGCCCGTTGCGCCTCGGCCGCTGAGCCCTCCGCCGCCAATAGCTCTGGCGAGGTGCGGTTCGAGCAGGCGGCGCCTTCCAAAAGCATTGACGGATGGCATTCCCTTGGCTAAGTTGATCTTTCCATGACGTGTTGACGCGGGGGCTCGGATGTCTGTCAATTCAACGTTGGGTGCACGCACCCGTTCAACTCGCCGCAGGCTCGTTGGGATGGCCGCCTCCCTGCTTCTGCTCGCCACCGGCTCGACTCTGATGGCGTCGCCGGCGTCGGCGGCTGTCGAGGCGAAGGTGCCCGGTCCGCCAGTAATCGACTTCCCGGACGGGAACAGCGTTTCCGCAGGTGGCCAGCTTGCCATCCGGTTCGCCGCGAGCGGTGACACCACGGTGACCCGGTTTCGGTACAGCGTCGGCAACACCTCCCTGGGCAGCGAGGTGCCGGCTGCGCAGGACGGAACGGCCACTGTGACGATCGACGTAGGCAACGTGACCGGTGAGCGTCCGGTGTACGCGGTGTCGGTCGACCGCAGAGGTCGGATCAGCTCCATGACGCAGGGCGCCTTCACGGTCTACGCCGTCTGGAGCCTCCAGGGCCGAGCCCTTGACGCGAACACCTGGTTGCCGGTGGAGGGGGCGACGATCCGACTGGAGCCGGCTGGGGTAGAGGTTGTCACCGGCCCGGACGGCATCTTCCAAGTCGCCGTCGACCCGGGCCTCTACACCCTCACCGGCACCTACGCCGGCCCGCCCAGCCTCTCGGGCAGCAGCCAGCCGTTGGAACTCGACGGTCAGGGACTGTGGTTCGACCTGCTCCTGTTTCCGGATTCCGCGAGCTGATGACCAACAACCGCTGCAATGAGGGGTTCCACCTCTCCGCCGGAGGAGCCGACGTTGTCAGCGCTGAAATCAGCGAGCGGTGGTCCGGGGTGACGCAGGGCAGGTGGTCGGCGGCAGGCTAGCGTCGGAGGGGTGAGCAACGGATCTCCCCGCGTCCTGCCTGCCGACGGTGATCTCGGCGAGGCGGTCGCCGTGCTGCGTACGGGTGGGTTGGTGGCCTTTCCGACGGAGACCGTCTACGGGCTGGGGGCGAACGCGTTGGACGCGCGGGCGGCGGCCCGGATCTTCGAGGCGAAGCAGCGGCCGAGTTTCGATCCGCTGATCACCCATCTCGCCGACGTGGCGGACCTGGAACCGCTTGTGGGGTCGGTTTCGCCGGCCGTGGCGGCGCTTGCGGCCCGGTTCTGGCCGGGGCCGTTGACGCTGATTGTGGACCGACCGGAGCGGATCCCACCGATCGTGACCTCCGGGTTGGACAGCATGGCGGTGCGGGTGCCGGACCACGAGCACGCTCGGCGGTTGATCGCCGCTGCCGGGGTTCCGGTGGCCGCGCCGAGCGCGAACCGGTTCGGCCAGCTCAGTCCGACCCGTGCCGAGCACGTGGTGCGCGGGCTGGGGGCAGCTGTGGACGTGGTGCTCGACGGCGGGCCGACCCGGTGTGGGATCGAGTCGACGATCGTGGACGCCCGTGGGGACCTGCCGGTGGTGCTGCGGCTCGGTGCGTTGCCGGTCGAGGAGTTGGAGAAGATCGCCGGGCCGGTGACGGTGCGTCCGGGTAGCTCGGGGCAGCCGGTCGCGCCGGGGACGTTGGCCGCGCACTACGCGCCGCGTACGCCGTTGCGGTTGCTTTCCGGCGCGGAGTCGGCGGGGGCCGGCGGTGCGGGGTGTGGGTATCTGGCGTTCCGGGACCGGCCGGCGGGCGGCTGGGCGGCGGTGGAGGTGCTCTCCGCCTCCGGTGATCTGACCGAGGCGGCGGCTCGCCTCTTCGACATGCTGCACCGACTTGACGCCGTCGGGGTTACCGAGATCGTCGCGGAGCCGGTGCCGGACACCGGGGTGGGGCGGGCGGTCAACGACCGGCTGCGCCGCGCCGCCGCGACCTGGCGTCCAGCCCCCTGACGTCGGTGATGGCACTCACTGCGGCGGCCGGCCGGGTGCGGCTGGGGCGGGTATGCCCAGGCCAGCTGGTTCCTGCTCGCTGTCGACGTGTTCGACCGCTCGGCCGCCGTCGACCCGCTGCCCGGTCGCCTGCTCACCGTCCGCCTGCTCGGTCGCCTGCTCGCCTTCGACCTGCGGGAATCGCGCGACGAGCCGGGTGAGGGCACCGTTGGCGAGGGTGGCGCCGAGCGCCGATCCGGTGGCGATGGTCCAGCCGACCGGGCCCAGCGGGGTGCAGCCGAAGAACTGGCTGAGTCCGGGGGTCTGTACGACCGCGGCCAGCACGCCGAAGGACGCGGCGGTGGAGGCGAGCACGGTCGGGCTGGTGCCGCCGGCCAGCACGGTCTGGCCGAGCTGGGTACCGACCAGGGAGACCAGCGCGACGGTGCCGGCGCGTCGCTGGGTGCCGGTGTAGCGGGCAAGTGTCCAGCCGGTGGTCGCACCTAGGGTGGTGGCGGCGGCGCGCAGGCCGATCTCCCGGGTCATGGTCTGGCCGAGTGAGCTGTCCGGGCCCTCGCGCAGCAGCCCGTCGGCGTGGTCGCCGCCGGGTGGCCGCACGGCGATGGCCAGCGCGGGTGCCATGTCGGTGAGCAGGTTGACCAGCAGCAGTTGGCGTCCGTTGAGCGCGGCGCGGCCGGTTGCGGCGGCGGTAAGCACGCTGAAGGCGATCTCACCGAGGTTGCCGCCGACGAGGATGCTCAGCGCGTGACGGACCGAGGACCACATCGCCCGACCTTCGACCAGGGTGGCGATTATGGTTTCCAGCCGGTCGTCGGTGACCACCAGGTCGGCGGCGGCGCGCGCCGCCGGGGTGCCCCGTTGACCGAGGGCGATGCCCACGTCGGCCAGCCGGATGGCGGGGGCGTCGTTGGCGCCGTCACCGGTCATCGCGACGGTACGCCCGCATTTTTGCAGGGCCTGGATGATGCGGACCTTGTGGGCCGGGGTGCAGCGGGCCACCACGTCGGTGGCGGCCAGCCGTTCGGCGAGGGCGGTGTCGTCGAGTTGGTCGAGTTCGGTGGCGGTGACCACCCGCTGGGCGTCTCCGGCGCTGATGGTGGCCGCGATCGCCTCGGCGGTCGCCGGATGGTCGCCAGTGATCATGATGGTGTGCACGCCCGCCTGGCGGATCCGGCGGACGGCTGGCGCGGCGCTGGCGCGTACCCCGTCGGCGATCGCCAGGAAGCCGGTGAAGACCAGGCCGTGTACACCCTCGTCGGTGATGTCTGGGTCGGCGACTGTGCACTCGGCGACGGCGAGGATGCGGTGTCCCGCGCCGGCCCGCTCGCCGAGCAGCCGGTGCAGTTCGGCCCGGCCCGCGTCGTCGAGCGGTTCGTCGCGTCCGGCGACCCGGTTCGCCGTGCAGCGGGGTAGGACCGCCTCCGGTGCGCCCTTCACGCTGAGCAGCAACCCGCTGTCGGTCTCGCCGACGCTGGCGTGGTATCCGCGCGACGGCTCGAACGGCAGACCACCGGCGGCCTGCCAGCCGGGCGCGCCGTCCGGCTCGGTGACACCGGCGGCGCGGGCACCTCGCAGCACCGCCCGATCGGTCTGCATGGAGAGTTCCTCGGGGTCGTCGGCGGCCGGGGTGGCCCGCAGCGCCGCCGCCAGGGTGCGTCGCAGTCGGTCGTCGAGGTGCTCCACGGGGGCGTACGCGTCGGCGTCGCCGACCCCGGCCAGCATCAGATGCCCCTCGGTGAGGGTGCCGGTCTTGTCGAAGCAGAGCACGTCGACCCGGCCCAGGGCCTCGATGGTGCGCGGGTTACGGACCAGTGCACCGTGCTCGGCGAGTCGTCGGGCGGCGGCCAGTTGGGCGGCGCTGACCAGGAACGGCAGTCCCTCGGGCACCGAGGCGACGGCCAGGTTCGCGGCGGTCGCGGCCGTCTGGGCCAGCGGTACGCCTCGCAGCAGCCCGGCACCGGCCACCGCGACCGCCGACCCGGCGGCCATCGGGACCGCGGTGCGGGTCAGCTTGCCCAGCCGGGCCTCGACCCCGCTGACCGGCGGTGCCTGCCGGGCAAGGGCGAGACTGCGTCCGGCCTCGGTGTCGGCGCCGGTGGCCACGACCACGGCGTCGCCACGGCCGGCGGCGATGCTGGTGCCCTCGTAGACCATGGAGCAGCGTTCGGCCACGGCGGCGGCGACCACCGGCTGGTCGGTCTTGCTGACCGGCAGCGACTCGCCGGTCAGGGAGGACTCGTCGGCTTCCAGGCCGACGGAGGTCAGGACCCGGCAGTCGGCAGGTACCGCGTCGCCGGATTCGAGCACGATCACGTCTCCGGGGACGAGGTCGTCGGCGGGTACCACCCGTTCGACGCCGTCGCGGCGGACCCGGGCGGTCACCGCCGAGCGGGACAGCAGCTGGGCCAGCGACTTCTCGGTGTTGCGCTGGTGTACCGCGCCGACCAGCGCGGAAGCTCCGACGACGCCGCCGACCAGGGCGGCGTCGACGAGCGAACCGAAGCTGGCGGAGAGCACCGCCCCGGCGGCGAGCACCGGGGTGAGCGGGTTGGCGAGTTCGTCGACGAAGGCGCGGAGCAGCCCGCCCGGGCCGGCTGTCTCACCTGGGCGGTTGGCCTGTCGTCGCTGGGCCTCGACCTCGGTCAGCCCACTGTGGTTCGTGCCGAGCTGGTCGATGACGGTGGGCACCGGCATCAGATGCCAGGCGGTGATCGCGGGTGCGGGTGCGGTGGTCGCTTCGGTCAGCCGGCCGGCCCGCCAGACGCCGTGTGCGAAGGCCAGCGCCGCCGCGCCGTTGACCGAGGCGAGCGTACGGCCCGGTAGCAGGGCCGGGTCGGCGGTGAAGGCACCTAGCGCGCCGAGGCCGGTGCCGGCCAGTCCGATGCGCAGGTTCTGCGCGGTCATCCGCCGGGCCACCCCGGCCGCCTCGATGATCAGGGCGACGACCCGCAGATCGGTGCCGACCAGCAGGTGTGCCCCCCACGGCGGCGGATCGTCGGGGTCGGCGAGGCCCAGTCCGCAGTCCGAGGCGGCGAGGGCGGTGCGGTCGCCGGAGACGAGCATCACCACCGCACCCTCCCGTTGCAGGGTGCGTACCGACTCGGTGAGCTGGTCGTCGCCGGGCATCAGCGCGTCGGCGGAGGCGTGCCGCTGCGGGTCGCCGCCGGCCACGACGAGCCGCAGGCCGGCTTGCCGGGCGACGGCAGGTAGGGCTTCGACGCCGGGGGCCGGCTCGGGTTCGACCCGCAGTACGGCCGCGAGCGCGTTGGCCTGGGCCAGACCGAGCAGGGTGCCGCCGCGTTCGCGCAGCCGCCGGCTGTCGTCGGTGTCGCCAGGGTCCCGCACGTCGAGGCGGTCAAGCGGGCCGAGCCGCCATCCGTCGAGGTGGCGTACGTCGTTGGGTGCGGTCGGTTCGAAGAGGGTGAACGCCTGGGCGGCCACCCGTGACGTGTCGACGCCGGGCAGCGGGGCCAGGTCGGCCAGGACACCCCGGTCGGAGCCGAGGATCCGAGCGTCCAGCACAAGCGTGTCGAGGCGGTCGAGTTCGCGGAGCACGCTGCGGTCCATGGCGATGACGCCGCGTCGGGCCAGGATCCGGCCGAGCTGGGCCGCGTACCCCTCGCGCCCGCTGCCCGGCGCCTTGGGCAGCGCGGACAGGCCCAGGGCGGCGGCCCGTTTCGGGCCGACCACGGGCGTCGCCGCGGCGAAGGCCGCAGCGCCACCGGCGAGCATCCGGTTGATGTACCGCTCGACGGAGCCGTCGGGTTTCGGGCAGGGCCGCTCGAAGGCGGGAGTACGGGCGACGGCGCGATCCGGGTCGCCGGTGAGCCGGGGTTCGGCCTTCTCCCAGGCTCGCAGCTGGGCCAACCCTTCGCCCCACTGGACTATCCGCTGAGCGCCGTCGAGCACTATCCCCGTCCAGCCGCCGGTGAGGCCCTGCACCACCGCCTCGGCGAGTGGGAAGAGAACCTCGGCGCGTGGGTCGCGGCGTAGTCCCAGCCCGGCGAGGGCGTGCAGCTTCGGGTGCAGGTCGATGGCGCTGAGCAGTCCGGAGACCTCACCGGGAACCGGGGTCACGGGCAGGATCCGGGTGGCGGCGGAGATGGTCAGGCCGAGCGCGTCGGAGGCGAGCGCGCCGAGGGTACGCGGGGTGCGTGGTCCTTCCTCGGGTGGGTGCGGCGGCGGGATCTCCGGATCCGGTTCGTGCGGGCAGGTGCGTTCGACCCGGGCGATGGTGGCGACAAGTTCGCGTACCTTGGGCCCCGGTGTGTCGACCGCGACGACCACCCGTCCGGAGGGCGCGTTGACCCGTGCCCAGTTGACCCCCGGCATTCGTTCCAGCGCCGTCTCGACCTGGCGGGCGAGGGTGTCGCCGCCGTCCTGGCAGACGCCGTGAACCTCGATGTGGTGCCGGCCGGGGCGGGACCACACCCGTCGGCTGGTCAGCCCGGCCGCCCGGGCGAGCCGGGTCGCGGTGGCACCGACGCGGCGGGAGGCGGCTTCCACCACCGGAGGTACTCCGACGGCGCCAAACCGCATTTTGCCTCCCACCGTTCGTGCCCGGCGGCCTGGCTTCCCGGCCGGACGTCCCTTATGCCCAGCCGAGCTGGGAAAAGTTTCCTGCTCGAACGGGCATGGACGGCCGTGGCGGAGGAATCCGAGGTGGGCGTCATCGCTACGGGGAGGCGAGATGAGTGCGCTGACACGACAGCTCAGTGGGACCCGGGAGTCGTTGCAGATGTTCACCCGCCGGGTGCACGTGCCGTGGCTGGGGGAGGTGGCGGTGCCGCCGCCGGACAAGCTGACCTACTACGCCGGCATCGGGGTGCTGACCGTGTTCCAGGTGATCGAGTGGCCCTTGGCGCTGGTGATCACCGCCGGGCACCTGCTTGCCGACCAGCACCTGTCCGGGCTGGCCAAAGGGCTAGGCGAGGCGCTGGAGGCTGCCTGAGGGTAAGCCGCGTCACCCTTGACCTGAAGGCAGGTTGAGGTCCGAGGCTTGCCGCATGCTGATCGCCCCGTCTCCGGTACGCGCCGAGTCGCTTTTCGCCCCTCGACTGCGCGCCATGACGGTGGGCAGCGTGGCGCTTGTCTCGTTGCTGGCGTTCGAGGCGCTGGCGGTCGGCACCGCCATGCCCACTGTCGCCCGGGCCCTGGACGGGCTGGCGCTGTACGGGATCGCCTTCGGCGGCCCGTTCGCGGCCGGCGTGGTGGCGATGGTGCTCTCCGGCATCTGGTGTGACGCCCGAGGGCCGCGGGCGTCGATGTGGTCCGGTCTCGCCGGGTTCGTCGCCGGACTGCTGCTCGCCGGTGCCGCCACCGACATGGCGACGCTTGTGGTGGGCCGGATCGTGCAGGGTTTCGGCTCGGGTCTGCTGTCGGTGGCGCTGTACGTGATCGTCGCGCAGGCGTACCCGGAGCAGTTGCACCGGCGCATCTTCGCCGCGTTCGCCGCGGCCTGGGTGGTGCCGTCGCTTGTCGGGCCCGTGGTGGCGGGGTTGGTCGTGGAGCACGTCGGCTGGCGGTGGGTGTTCCTGGCGGTGCCGGCGGTGGCGGTGCCGGCGGTGCTCTTGATCCACCCGGGGCTGCGGTCGATCGGCGTGGCCGGTCCGGTCCGCCGCTCCGCCGGGGCGCTGGCGCGGATCGGTTGGGCCTGCGGGGCGGGGGTGAGCGCCGCACTGTTGCACATCGGGGGTCAGCAGCGTGGCGCCGCCGCCGTGCCGCTGGTCGGGATCGCCCTGGCCGGCCTGCTGAGTTGCGTTCCGCGACTGTTGCCGGCCGGGTTCCTGCGGGCCGGTCGCGGCCTGCCCACCGTGGTGGGCCTGCGGGGGTTGGCCTCGGCCGCGTTCGTCGGCGCCGAGGTGGTGATCCCGTTGATGCTGTCGCGGGAGCGGGGGTTCACGCCGACGGCGGCGGGGCTGGTGCTGACCACCGGTGCGCTCTCCTGGTCGCTCGGCTCGTGGTTGCAGGCGCGGATCCGGTCGCCCCGGTCCCGGGGCACCCTGCCGAGGGCCGGCCTCACCTGCATCACGGTCGGTACCGCGGTGGTGGGCAGCTGCGTGGTCCCGGCGGTGCCGGTGTGGGTGGGGATTCTCGGTTGGGCGGTCGCCGGGCTCGGCATGGGTCTGCTCTATCCGTCGCTGTCGGCGCTCACCCTGGAGTTGTCGGCCCCCGGCGAGCAGGGGCGCAACAGCTCGTCCCTGCAACTGTGCGACTCACTCGCGTCGGCGACGGTGTTGGCGCTTACCGGTGCGGTGCTCGCCGCCGGGGCGGCACCTGGGCGGTTCGACTACGGCGTCACCCTCGCCGTGGCGGCCGGGCTGGCGCTGCTCGGTGCCCTGCTCGCCGGCCGGGTCGTGGCTTCACCGCGAGCGGCGTCGGCCTGACCGGCCCGCCGCCCGCCGCACGGACTCGGGTGCCGGGTGGTTTGGCTCGAAGCGGCCGTGTGTGGTCGTGGCAGCCGGCAGGATGAGCTGGCGATGACCTTCCTGACGCTGCTGCCGTTGGCCGTGGTGATGGTCGCCGGCACGCAACTGGTGGCGGCGGTCTTCTTCGCCTCGTCCGACCGGCCACGGGCCGCCTCGCTTGGCTATCTGGCGGGTGCGGCGTTCGTCGTCCTCGGTGGCACGACGCTGGCCTGGCTGGTGGTCCACCTGTTCAAGATCAACTTCACCGGTGCGGGTCGGGGCACTGTCGAACGATGGATCGACTGGTTCGTGCTGGCCCTGCTCGCGATGCTGGCGGTGGTCGTGTTCCTGCGCCGGCACTCGGGGCCGCCGCGATGGATGGGTGAACTCCAGCACGCCGGCCCCGGGTATGCGGCCAAGGTGGGCCTGCTGCTGTTCCTGGGTATGCCGTCCGATGACCTGACCATGGCCACGGTCGGGGCCAGCGCGGCACGGCACGACCTGCCGTGGTGGCATCTGCTGCCCTTCGTGCTTCTCACCCTGGCCCTGCTCGCCCTCCCGCTGTTCGCTCTGCTGCTGCTCGGTCGCCGGGCGGCGGTGGTGCTGCCGCGCATCCGGGACTGGGCGAACAGCCACTCCTGGCTGGTCAGTGAGGCAGTCATCGTGCTCTTCGTGGTGATCACCGCCCTCGACCTGATGAAGTGAGGCCGCTCACAGCTGGTCACGCCGGGGACGGTCCGATCCGTCGAGCGGGCAGGCGACGAGGGAGGTTGACATGCGGGTTCTGGTCACCGGTGCGGGCGGCAGGCTGGGCCGGGAGGCGCTGCCCCGGCTGGTCGACGCGGGGTTCGAGGTGCGGGCCACCAGCCGCCGGCCACGTACCGGATCGGGGGTCCGGTGGGTGGTGGCGGACCTGACCACCGGCGAAGGGATCGCCGCAGCGGTGACCGACGTGGACGCGGTGCTGCACCTGGCGTCCTCGCCGACCCGGCAGACCCACCAGATCGACGTGCTCGGCACCCGCCGGCTGGTCGAGGCTGCCGGCGGTGCCGGGGTGCAGCACCTGGTGTACGTCTCGATCGTGGGCGTGGACCGGGTGCCCTATTCGTACTACCGGCACAAGCTGGCTGCCGAGCAGGTCATCGCCGACGGGAAGGTGCCGTGGACGGTGCTGCGGGCCACCCAGTTCTTCCCGTTCATCGACGAGCTGCTGCGCCTGTCCAGCAAACTCGGCCCGGTCATCGGCGATCGGGCGGTGCTGGCCCAGCCGGTCGACCCGGGCGAGGTTGCCGACAAGCTGGTCGAGCTGCTCCGGGCCGGGGCGCGCGGCGGCATCGTGGAGTACGGCGGCCCTGAGGTGCAGCGCTTCGACGAGGCGGCGCGGGCCTGGCGGCAGGCGCGCGGCTCCCGTCGCCCGCTGCTGCCGATCCGATTTCCCGGTCGCCTCGGCCGGGAGCTGCGCGGCGGTGGCCTGATCACCGACGCCCGACCGACGGGGCGGCGGACCTGGGCCGACTACCTGTCGGACACGTACGGGCGAACAGCGACGCGATGACACCTGCTCGGGTTCACGTTCGCCCTACCGTCGAGCCATGCTCACGTTCGTCATCACCAGCCTCCTGTACGTCTGCGGGTTCGTCTTCCTCTACGGAGTGATCCGACTCGCGGTGCGGCACGCGATGGAGGACATCGAGGTGCGCCGCGTACAGGCCGCGCGGGCAGAGGAGATGGCCGCCTCCCGGGACCGGGCGATGCTGGAGCGGCACGGCTTCCTGACCAACGAGGGCTGACCGTGGGATGCTGGTCCCGGCTCCAGCCTGGTGTCGGCCCGCGCGCCGGTCCGGAAGCTGGTCCCGGTCCGCGTCTCAGGCTCCGGATGCGACCATCGAACACGTGATGGGAACGCTGAAGACCGAGCCCGCTCGCAACCGTACCGACCTGTTGGCCGCGCCGGTCGCCGCCGCGCTCGCGCAGTGGCCGGCCGACTCGTCGGTGGACGTCGACGCGGTGCAGGTCGCACCGATCGATGCCGAGCTCGCCGACACCGCGGCGTTCTGCGCGGCGTACGACGTCGGGCTCGACGAGTCGGCCAACTGCGTGGTCGTGGCCGGAAAGCGCGAGGGGGTGACCCGGTACGCCGCCTGCCTGGTGCTCGCCACCACCCGCGCGGACGTGAACGGGGTGGCCCGCCGGGCGCTGGACGTACGGAAGGCGAGTTTCGCGCCGATGGACGACGCGGTGGAGTTGACCGGCATGGAGTACGGCGGGATCACGCCGATCGGGTTGCCGTTGCAGTGGCCGATCCTGGTCGACACGCGGGTGGTGGCCATGCCGTACGTGGTGATCGGGTCGGGCGTACGGCACAGCAAGATCGCGCTGCCGGGCGCGGCGCTGGCCGCGTTGCCCGGTGCACGGGTGGTGGAAGACCTGGCCAGGCCCGTCTGACTGTCGACTGGCGTCGATGTCGTTGCACGTGAAACATCAACGACGTCGATGCCGTCAGTGCGCGGCGGCCTCGCGCTGCTCCACCTCGGCGAGGGCGGCGAGCAGGGTGGCTGGTTCCTGCGCCCCGGTGACCCCGTACCTGCCGGCGAGCACGAAGGTGGGCACGCTTGTCACCCCGAGCTGCCGAGCGGCGGCAAGCTCGGCCTTCAGCTCGGCCACGCCCTCCTCGGAGTCGAGGAAGTGGCGGGCGTCGTCGCCGTCCAGCCCGACGGTGGCGGCCACCCCGGCCAGCGCCTCCCGGGAGCCGAGGTCGACGCCGTCGACGAAGTGGGCCCGGTGCAGGGCCTCGACCATCTCCCCGTCGCGGTCCTGTCGGCCGGCCCAATTGGTCAGCCGGTGCGCGTCGAAGGTGTTGGCCGCGATCGCCCGGTCGTAGCGCAGCTCCAGGCCCACGCTCGCGCCCACCTCGACGACCCGGGCGACCATCTGCCGGGCCTGCTCGTGGCCACCGAACTTCTCAGCCAGCGCGTCGAGAATCGGGCGCGGGGACGGAACCGGTGACGGGTCCAGCTGGAAGGGCCGGTGCCGGACGGTCACCTTGCCGTCGTACGACGCGAGCGCCTGCGCCAGTCGGCGGCGGCCGATCCAGCACCAGGGGCAGACCACGTCGGCGTAGATGTCGATCTCCATGACCGGAGACAACCCGCTGGCCGGCAGGTCTGTTCCCGACTGCCGCCCAGGTCACGGTGAGTCCGGGTGGCCCCTCCGCCGGTGTCGGCGGCAGCGGGACCGCGCCCAGGTCACGCCGTCCGTTCGCGGACCTGCCGCTTGAGTCGGGCGAGGATGGCGGTGCCGCCGCGTACCCGCAGCGGGCTGATCGCCTGCGCCAGGCCCATCCGCTGGTAAAGGTCGTCCGGGACGGCGAGAACCTGTTCCGGGGTGGCGCCGGCCAGCCCTTCGGCGAGAATGCCGGCGAACGCCCGGGTGGTGGGTGACTCCGGCGGGCAGTCGAACAGGGTGTCGACGGTGCCCTCGGGCGTCACCTCGGCGCGCAGGAAGAACGGGGTCTGGCACTCCACGACCTGCTCCATGCCCTCGTGGCCGGGGTGCCCGGCGGGCAGCGGCGGCACGGCGTCGGAGTACTCCAGAAGCATCTCCAGCACCAGGTCACGCGGTGCCCCGGCGAACTCGTCGACGATCTCGGCCAGCTTGCTCGGCATCTCGGGCATCCCGCCAGGCTACCGCCGCCGCCCGGCCGTCCTCCCTCACACCGTGGGCGACTGCTCGCTGATCTCGCTGAGCGCCGAGGTGGGGTCGAGCTGCATGGCGAGGTCGCCGAGGGAGACGATGCCTACCAGCTTGCGCTCGTTGTCGCAGACGAGGACGCGCCGGATGCCGCGCTCACGCATCAGCGACGCGGCCTCACCCGCGGTGCAGAACTGCTCGATCATCACGACCTCGCGGGTGACTATCGAACCGATGGTGGTGGTGTTGGCGTTGGCGTTCTCCGCCACCGCGCGCACCACGATGTCACGGTCGGTCAGGATGCCGGCCAGGTTCGCGCCGTCGGTGACGACGACGTCGCCGATGTCGGCCTCCTTCATCACCCTGGCCGCCTCGTCGAGGGTGGTCTCCGCCGGCAGGTAGATGACCTGCTTGGTCATCACGTCAGCGACCCGGTAACCGGTCATGAGAGCCCCTCCAGAGCAAGTTGAGCCGATCAGGATGCGGTACCCCGTCACCTGACGGCTACACCAGGTTTCCGTCTACCCGTTCAACAGTTTCTCCAGCAGGTCCGCCACGGGTAGCTCGGTGCGCTCCCCGGTCGCCCGGTCGCGCAGCTCGACGTACCCGTCGGTCAGGCGGCGTCCGACCACGACGGTGTGCGGAATGCCGATCAGCTCGGCGTCGGTGAACTTCACCCCGGCGGAGACGGCGGTCCGGTCATCGACAAGCACCCGCAGGCCCGCGTCGGCGAGTCGGGCGCCGAGGTCGAGCGCCGCGTCGAGCTGCGGGCCCTTGCCGGCCGCCACCAGGTGTACGTCGCACGGCGCGACAGACGTCGGCCACACCAGTCCCCGACCGTCGTGGTGCTGCTCCGCGATCGCCGCCACCGCCCGGGACACCCCGATGCCGTAACAGCCCATGGTGGGCCGGACCGGCTTGCCCTGCGGACCGAGCACGTCCACCGCGAAGGCCTCGGTGTAGCGGCGACCCAGTTGGAAGATGTGCCCGACCTCGATGCCCCGACGCATGGTCAACCGGCCGGTGGCACAGGCCGGACAGGGGTCACCGGGGCGTACCTCGGCGGCCTCGACCGTGCCCTCGGGGGTGAAGTCCCGACCGCACACCACGTTTGTGGCGTGCCGGCCCGGCTCGTTGGCCCCGGTCAGCCAGGCGGTACCCGGCACCACCCGGGGGTCGACCAGGTAGCGGACGCCGAGCTTGTCGAAGACCTGCGGCCCGAGGTACCCCCGCACCAGTTCGGGATGCTCGTCCCAGGCGTCGAAGATGTCCACGGTGGCCGGTGCCAGCGCGGCGGCCAGCCGTTTCAGGTCGACCTCGCGGTCGCCGGGCAACCCCACCACCAGCAACTCCGGCGCTTCGGCACCCGGCCGGCGTACCGTCAGCACCACGTTCTTCAGGGTGTCGGCGGCCGACCAGTTGTCCCGGCCGGCCAGCCTGCGGTCGTTGGCGAGCGCGACCAGGCTGGCGATTGTCGGCGTCTCGGGGGTGTCGTGCACCTCGATCGCCGGCTGCGCCTGCGGGTCGCCGGCCACCGGGGCGGGCGTGGTCACCGCCTCGGTGTTCGCCGCGAAGTGACAGTCGGTGCAGCCCACATAGGTGTCTTCGCCGACCGGCGTGGCGGCGAGGAACTCCTCGGACGCGGAGCCACCCATCGCGCCCGACATCGCGTGCACCACCGTGTAGTCGAGGCCGAGCCGGTCGAAGATCCGCTGGTACGCCGCGCGGTGCCGGCCGTACGCGGCCCGCAGACCCGCGTCGTCCAGGTCGAAGGAGTACGCGTCCTTCATCAGGAACTCGCGCCCGCGCAGCAGACCGGCGCGGGGGCGGGCCTCGTCGCGATACTTGGTCTGGATCTGGAACAGCGTCACCGGCAGATCGCGGTACGAGGTGAACAGCTCCTTGACCAGCAGCGCGGCCAACTCCTCGTGGGTCGGTGCCAGCAGGTGCTCGGCACCCCGCCGATCGGCCAGGGTGAAGATGTCGTCGCCGTACTCGGTCCACCGCCCGCTGGTGCGGTACGGCTCGGCGGGCAGCAGGGCCGGAAAGTGCACCTCCTGGTCGCCGATCGCGGTCATCTCGGCCCGCACGATCTCGGTGACCCGCTCCAGCACCAGCCTGCCCAGCGGCAGCCAGGTGTAGCCGCCCGGTGCCGCCCGCCGGATGTATCCGGCCCGCAGCAGCAGCCGATGGCTCGGCACCTCCGCGTCCGCCGGATCTTCCCGCAGGGTCCGAATAAGCGACGTCGACATCCGCAGCATCACCACCGCACCCTAAAACCCCACCCCCCACCCCACCGACCCATTTCCCCCCCACCCCCGCACCCCCCGCACCCCCCGCACCCCCGCACCCCCCGCCCTCCGCGGAGTTGACCAAGAAGAATGCGTCGGGGATTCGGTGGATCCGCGACCAAAACCTCTTGATCAACCAGGCGGGGCGGGGGCGGGCGCGGGGTGGGGGCGGGGGCGGGGCGGGGTGGGGTGGGTGCAGTGGGGTTAGGTGGGGTTGGGGGTGGTTAGGCCGGCTCGGTGGGCTATTACGGCGAGGGCGGTGCGGTCGCGGGCGTTGAGCTTGGCCAGCAGGCGGCTGACGTACGTGCGGGCGGTCGCCGGGCTGATGAACAGGGCGCGGCCGATCTCGTCGTTCGTCTCACCCAGGCCGACCCGGGCCAGCACGGCACGCTCCCGGTCGGTGAGCACGGACAGTCGAGGGTCGGGCGGCGGCTGTCTCGGCGTGGCGGCGAGCCGTTCCATGACCCGGCGGGCGACAGTGGGCGAGAGCAGGTTCCCGCCGGCTGCGGCCGTGTGCACCGCCCGCCGCAGATCGTCCGAGGGCGTGTCCTTCAGCAGGTAGCCGGCGGCACCGAGGCCGACCGCCTCGATGATGTCCTCGTCGTCGTCGAAGGTGGTGAGGATCAGCACCCGGGTGGCCGCCAGCGTGTCGTCGGCGCGGATCGCCGCGGTGGCGGCCAGGCCGTCCATCACCGGCATCCGGATGTCCATGAGTACGACATCCGGCCGCAACTGGCGGGCCAGGCGCAGACCGGAGCGGCCGTCGGCGGCCTCGCCGACCACGGTGAGCTGCGGGTCGGCAGCCAGCAGGGTACGAATCCCGGCCCGGACGAGATCCTGGTCGTCGACCACCAGCACGCTGGTCACGTCGGCTCCCGCAGGGGCAGCACCGCGCGTACCTCGAATCCCGTCTGCCGGTGCCCGGCGGTGAGTGTGCCGCCGAGACTCTCGGCCCGTTCCCGCATCCCGGCGATGCCGTGCCCGGACCGGACGACCGCTGGCGGCTCGACCCGGCCGTCCGCGGCTTCGGGGTAGGTCGGCGGCCTGGTTGACCCTGCGTCGCGCGTCGGCTCTGTACCGGGGGCCGGATCGGAGCCGGTGTCGCTGACGGTGACGGTGAGCTGATCGTCGTGCTGCTCGGCGCGGATCTGGACGCGGCTGCCGGCGGAGTGCCGGACCACGTTGGTGACCGCCTCCTGCACGATCCGGAACGCCGCCGCCTCCACCGGTGCCGGCAGCGGCGTGTCGACGGCCACCCGCACGTCGACGTCGAACCCGGCCGCCGAGGCGGCCCGGGTGACCGCGTCGAGGTTGGTCAGCGAGACGACCGTGCGCGGCGGGTCGCCGGGTGACCGCAACAGCGTCACCGTCCGTCGTAGGTCGTCCATGCTGCGGCGGGCGGTGGACCGGATCAGCTCCAACGCCGATCGGGCGGCGGTCTCGTCACGACCCAGCGCCTCCCGGGCGACGTCGGCGTGCAGCGCGATCACCGAGGTGGTGTGGCCGAGGGAGTCGTGTAGGTCACGGGCGATGGCCATCCGCTCGTCCCGCAGGCGGGCCTGTGCCTCATGCCGGTACCGGGCCTCGGTCAGTTCGGCGATCCGGCGGGCGTCCGCCTGCGCGGCGCGCCGGGACCGCAGGCTGTCACCGAGGGCGATCGCCGCACCCATCAGCAGTACGTGCCCGGCCAGCTCGTAGCCGACGACGAAGGAGAAATCCTGCCCCTCGGCGAGCCGGAAGACCACCGAGACCACGATCACCAGCACGGCGGCGGCGACCGAGGCGGCGATCCGGCCGTGTTCGGCTGCGGAGAACAGCGCGGCGGCCACCGGCACGGCCAGCCCGATGGCCGGGTAACCGGCGGCGTAGTAGGCGAACAGGCCGAGCACGCTGACGGCCAGCACCACCACCGGGTAGCGCCGCCGGACCAGCATCAGTGCGCCCAGGCCGACCGCCCAGAGGTACGCGACCTGGTCCGGCCCGTGCCGGCCACCCTCGTTCGCGGTGATGACGATCGACACGGTGACGGCGACGCCCGCGCCGAGGAGCAGGTCGGTGACCCAGGGACGTACCTTCCGCTGCGTCGACTGGCCGGCCACGATCTCAGCGTACGGCGAGGTCGGGGCGCTCGGAGTCGTCGGAAGGCGACATCCGGGGTCGCCCGCCGACGTACTCCGGGCGGGTCCGCAGGCGGATGGCGCGGCCACCGAACGTTTCTAGCGTTGCCGGCATGACCATGTCACCTCGCCCGGCTCTCGGGCTTCCGTTGCCCGCCCTGCTCGGGTTGGCGCTGCTCGGCCTGCCCCGGGTGGTACTGCACGACCTGGGTCTGGTGCACGAGCGCACCTTCGTCAACCTGCTGCTGGTGGTCGTACCGCCGATCGTGTGGATCACCGTGGCCCTGGCGAAGCGGGTGCCCAACCCGTTTTTGACCCTGCTCGTCGTCGGTCTGCTGTACGGCGTCCTGCTGGCCCTGACCCATCAGCTGCTCTGGCACGTGGCTTTCGACGAGCCGCCGACCCTCGGCGGCAACCTGACCGATCTGGCGCCGGGAGCGCAGGCCGTCATCGTGCGGTTCTTCGCCGCGATCAGCAGCCTCTTCACCGGCGTCATCGTCGGCGTCGTCGCGGGCGTGATCGCCTGGGCCCTCTCCCGCCAGCGTCCCTGAGGCGGATCTTGGTCCAGCAGCGCCCTTCCAGGGGCGTTCCCGGACCAAGATCTGCGGAAGTGGTCTTGGTGACCGACGCGACGTCCTAGGTTCGGTGACGGGGTGGGGTGCCGTTGAGCGGGCGGGGGTGGGGGCGTTGTTTACTGATGTGCGGAAGGTCGAGGCTGGCGTACTCGATGTCGGTTTCGTCGATGCCGGCCCGCCGGACGGGCCGGTGGTGCTCCTGCTGCACGGCTGGCCGTACGACATCCACAGCTTCGCCGAGGTGGTGCCGCTGCTGACCAGCGCCGGCCACCGGGTGCTCCTGCCCTACGCGCGTGGCCACGGCACCACCCGGTTCCGGTCCGCCGATGCGGTACGAAACGGCCAGCCGGCCGCCCTCGCGGTCGACACCGTCGCGTTCCTCGACGCGCTGGAGATCGAGCGGGCGACCCTGGCCGGGTTCGACTGGGGTGCCCGCACCGCCGGCATCGTGGCCGCGCTCTGGCCGGATCGCTGTCGGGGCCTGGTCGCGGTGAGCGGTTACCTGATCGACGGTCAGGCGTCGGGTCGGGTGCCGCTGCCCCCGGCGGCCGAGCACGCCTGGTGGTACCAGTACTACTTCGCCACCGAACGCGGCCGGGAGGGGTACGCGCGGAACACCCGCGACTTCGCCAAGCTGATCTGGCAGACCGCCTCGCCGAGGTGGGACTTTGACGACGCCACCTTCGACCGCAGCGCGGCGGCGCTCGACAACCCGGACCACGTCGACGTCGTCATCCACAACTACAGGTGGCGGCTGGGCCTCGCCGACGGCGAGCCGCAGTACGCAGACCTGGAGGAACGGCTGGCCGGCAAACCGCCGGTCACCGTGCCGACGATCAGTCTGGAAGGGGACGCCAACGGCGCACCCCACCCACAACCCCAGGTGTACGCGAAGCAGTTCACCGGCCCGTACGAGCACCGCACGATCGCCGGTGGCGTGGGGCACAACCTGCCGCAGGAGGCGCCGCAGGCTTTCGCCGACGCGGTGCTGGCGGTCGCCTCCCGCTGAACCGGGCGTCAGCCGCGCTTGGCGTGGGCGACGAAGCGACGCCAGGCGGTCGGGTCGAAGGTGAGCACCGGGCCGGTGGCGTCCTTGCTGTCGCGTACGCCGACCACGCCGGGCAGGTTGTCGGCCACCTCGACACACTCGCTGGTGCCGCTACGGGTGGACTTGCGCCAGGTCGCGCCGGTCAGATGGTGGACCACGACTCCATCACTTCCTTCATCAGCAGCTCAGACTGTCCCTTGGGGAGAGCGACGCTGCGGATTCCCTCCCACCTCGCGTGGGGTGGTAGCAGCGCAACTGCTGGGCGACGCGCTCGGCGTCCAGCCATTGGCGCAGGAAGTGTGGCTGGCCGTGCAGCTCGGCGATGCGCAGCAGCCCCAGCAGCAGGCCGTCGCTGTTCAGCACCTCGTCGGCCCGCTTGAGGAAGAGCCGGTCGAACGGACGCTGCCCCAGCTCGATCGCCCTGCCCCCGGCCGCTGCCGCATGGCCTGACACCGACCGGGTTCGGGGCCGACCGACTGAGGTCGGCGGGCCAGGGACCGGCCGGCGGCCCGTTGACCGCGACCCTGTTCAGCCCGAGCGCGCCAGCCGGAAGCCCACGTCGTCGACGGTGAAGGTCGGGTGGCTGCGGCGGCGTACCGAGGCGCGACAACTCCAGTGCTCGTCGAACCATCCGCCGCCACGGAGCACCCGGTAGCTGCCGTAGACCTGCGCGTCGTAGACGTCCCAGCACCAGTCCCACACGTTGCCCAACATGTCGTACAGGCCCCAGGCGTTGGGTTGTCGGCCGCCGACCTCGTGGACGTGTCCGCCGGAGTTGTCGCGGTACCAGGCGATGTCGTCGAGTGGCCCGTACCGGGGGCCGGTCGTGCCGGCCCGGCAGGCGTACTCCCACTCGGCCTCGGTCGGCAGCCGGTAGCCGTCGGCGGCGACGTCCCAGTCGACGTGCTCGCCGTCGACCCGGTACGCCGGCCGCAGCCCTTCCTGCGCCGAGCGCGCGTTGCAGAACCGGATCGCGTCCCACCAGGAGACGCTCTCGACCGGCCGACGGTCACCGGTGGAGGCGCTCGGACGCTCGCCGGTGACCTGCGCGTACTCGGCCTGGGTGACCGGAAAGGTGGCGAGTCGGTACGCCTCGACCTCAACCGACCACCGGCGCTCGGTCCGTCGATCGGTCAGCTGCACCCGCCCGGCGGAGATGGAGACCATCACCCGTGAAGTGTCGATGACGTCCGCCACGTTCCCCCGCACGGGGCACCACCACGAGGGTGGCCGATGCAAAACTTCCGGTGGTAGGCAGGAGTTCCTTCCTACTCGCACGTCGGAGGAGTGAGCAGGTGCGCTGGCGCAGTTACGTCGCGGTCGGGGACAGCTTCACCGAGGGCCTGGACGACGCCTACCCGGACGGCAGTTTCCGGGGCTGGGCGGATCTGGTGGCCACCCGGCTCGCCGCCGAGGCGGGCCCTGACTTCGCGTACGCCAACCTGGCCATCCGGGGGCGGACCTTCCCGGGCGTGGTGGCCGAGCAGGTGCCGGCGGCGCTGGCGATGAAGCCCGACCTGATCAGCTTCGCGGCGGGCGGCAACGACGTGCTGCGGCGCAGCTTCGACCCGGACACCCTGGTCTCCCGCTTCGACGAGGTGGTCGGCCGGCTGCGCAGCCGCGGCGCGGACGTACTGCTGTTCCGGTTCGCCGACGTGATGGCGCGGCTGCCCGGCCAACGGCTGATCGCACCCCGGGTCGCTCTGCTCAACCGTGCGGTCGGGGAGACCGCCGAGCGGCACGGCGCCATCCTGGTCGACCTGTACGCCGACGACACGTACCTGAACCCGATGCTCTGGAGCACCGACCGGCTGCACCTGTCTCCGGCCGGGCACCGCCGCGTGGCCGGCCAGGTGCTGACCGCCCTCGGTGTCGGCTGCGACGAGGAGTGGCTGCTGGTTCCGCCGAACCCGGAGCCCACCCCCTGGTTGTCCGCCCGCACCGCCGACCTCCGCTGGGCCGGTCAACACCTGGCCCCCTGGCTCAAGCGCCGCCTGACCGGCCGCTCCTCCGGCGACACCCGCACCGCCAAACGCCCCACCCTCACCCCCTTCCACCCCCTCCCCCCACCGCGTTGATCAAGAAGTTTTGGTCTGGTTTTCCGCCTGCCTAGACCAAAACTTCTTGATCAACGCGGCCGGGCCGGGGTGGGCCGGGGTGGGCCGGGGTGGGCGCGGCCGGGCCGGGGTGGGCCGGGGTGGGTGGGTGTCAGTGGAGGTGGCGGGTCCAGGTTCTTGTCTGGGTGGGGCCGGTGCCGAGGGTGGTGTCGGTCGGGGTGGTGATGACGATGGTGTCGTCCGGGAGCACCTGCACCGTCGGAGGGTGCTCGCCGCCGGTGAGGCGACGCCGGAGTTCCGGGACGTCGAGATAGCGGTCGTCCGTCCAGTAGCCCACGTTGCCCCACGGGTTGGTCACCGCCAGCAGACCACCGTTCACCGCGGCGGCCGAGTTCGTGTCGGGCGGCAGTTGCGTCCGCTCCTGCCACCGGTCGCCAGCCAACCGCCACACCCGCTTATGGGTCGGGGCGTCGAAACCCTCATTGATGTTGACCAGCCACGCGTCACTGCCGTCGGGTGAGACCAGCAGTCGAGCGGCACCGGCAACGTCCGGCAGCTCCCGCCAGGTCCGGCCGTCGTCGTCGCTTACCGCGACGGTCAGCCAGTCACCGTTTCGGGTCGTCACCCAGATCCGACCGTCGCCGCCGTCGATCAGATCGTTGCTGGCCGCACCGCTGAGGAACATCGGGGGCTGGGTCCGCACTTTCGCCGCGTCGATCCGGGCGAGTTCCAATTCGGCACAGTTCAGTTTGATCAGCGCGCCGCTTCCCGGGCATTGGAGCAGGTACCCGCGCCGGGTGGCCGCAGCGAGCCGGGTGACCTCGGGCGGCGACTCCCGAGGATGCTCGGTGAAGGAGGCACCGCCGTCGGTGGTGACCAGGTAGCCGTCGGGTACGCCCACGGTCAGGTTCCGGCCGTCCAGCGGTAGCAGGTAGTACGGTCCGGCCCACCGGGGGTTGTTCGCCGTGTCCGGCAGCGGCGTCCGCTGCCAGGTCGCGCCCCCATCGGCGGTACGCGCGAGGTCGAGCCGGCAGCCGGTTCGGTCGCTGTCGTCGGGACCGCAGGTGTCGAAGAGGGCCCAGCCGTGCCGGGCGTCGACGAAGCGTAAACCGGCCAACCTGCCGGCGACCCCCACCGGGTTCACCTTCCGCTCGATCACCTGACCGTCCGGGGCCGGTGACGGAGTCGCCGGTGACGGGGTCGGATCGGGTGGGTCACGGTCGGCGTCCCGACCGGCGGTGGCGTACACGCCCGGCCCGGTGAGTAGCAGCGCAACCAGCCCGGCCAGCAGGCCACGGCGGCGACGCCGACGGCGGTTCACCCGGCGTCGGGCGGCGTCCACGCCCGGCGGACGGAAGGTCGGCGCGGCGGTCGCCTCGAACTCGGCGAACAACTGGTCCAGGTTGATCTCACGCACGGCCGGCCTCCTGCCGTTCGGTGAGGTGGCGGGCCAGGGCCGTGCGGGCTCGCGACAGCCAGGACTTGACGGTCCCCTCGGGTACGCCGAGCTGGTCGGAGATCTCCGCGACGGTGAGCTGGGCCAGGTGGTGCAGGACGATCGCCCGGCGTTGGGCGGCGGGCAGGATGGTGAGCGCCTCCAACAGCACCACCCGGTCCGGGTTCGGGCCCGGTACGTGCTCCTCCCGCTGCCGAGCCAGGTACCGGACGGCGGTACGGACCCGACGGAGCCGGCTGGTGGCCAGGTTCCAGGCCACCCGGCGGACGAACGCCGACGGGTCGTCGTACGCGCTGATCCGGTCCCAGCGCTCAAGGGTCCGGCAGAACGCCTCCTGGGTGAGGTCCTGCGCCTCGGCGTGATCGCCGAGGTACGCGTAGAGCTGCACCGCCACCCGCTGGAAGTGCGCCTGGTAGAACTCGGTGAAGTCCACCGGCGGTGGGTCGGCACCTGGTGGCGCTGCGGTCATGGCGGTCCTCGTGTTCGGCGGCAGTCAGGAGTGTCACGCCTGGCGGACCACATCCGCTGCACCCGAATTCCGTTGGCCGGCCGAAGCGCGGCGTACTTTGGGGACCATGTCTGTGCCGAACGATCCCGATCCCCGACTTCAGTCGTACGCGGACCCGCAGCGACTGGTCACCACCGACTGGCTGGCCGAGCATCTGGGCGACGACGGTCTCGTGGTCGTCGAGTCCGACGAGGACGTACTGCTCTATGACAGCGGTCACATCCCGGGTGCCGTCAAGGTCGACTGGCATCTGGAGCTGAACGACCAGGTGACCCGGGACTACCTGGACGCCGAACGGTTCGCCGAACTCTGCGCCGCCAAGGGCATCGGCCGTGACGACACGGTTGTCTTCTACGGCGACAACTTCAACTGGTGGGCCGCGTACGCCCTCTGGGTCTTCACTCTCTTCGGTCACCGGGACGTGCGGCTGCTCGACGGCGGCCGGCAGAAGTGGATTGCCGAGGGGCGGGAGCTGACCCGCGACAAGCCGACCCGGCCTCGGGCCGACTACCCGGTGCCGCAGCGCGACGACGCGCCGGTGCGGGCGTTCCGCGAGGAGGTGTCGGCGCACGTCGACGCCGGCCGGCCGCTTGTCGACGTGCGCTCGCCGGGCGAGTACACCGGCGAGATGCTGCACATGCCGGACTACCCGCAGGAGGGCGCGCTGCGCGGCGGTCACATCCCGGGCGCGGTGAGCAAGCCGTGGAAGTCCGCCGCCAACGACGACGGCACCTTCAAGTCGGCCGACGAGCTGCGTGGCATCTACGCCGACCAGCTCGGCCTGACGCCGGACGACGACGTGATCGCGTACTGCCGGATCGGCGAGCGGTCCAGCCACACCTGGTTCGTCCTCCGGCACCTGCTCGGCTACCCGAAGGTGCGCAACTACGACGGCTCCTGGACCGAGTGGGGCAACCTCGTCCGCGCCCCCGTCGTCAAGGGCCCCAACCCGAAGTGATTTGCTTGTTGATCATGAGGTTGGCGGCAGTAACAGGATCAACCACGCCGCTAACCTCATGATCAACGAGGCGGGGTCGGTAGCGCAGGGGGTCAGCGCGGATCCGGGTCGCGTAGGTAACGCTGGACGGTGGGGGCGAGCCAGGTGATCAGCTCGGCCGGGGAGATGTCGACCATCGGGGGTAGGCGCAGGACGTATCGGGTCAGGGCGACGCCGAGCAGTTGGCTGGCGACCAGTCCGGCGCGCCGTGGGGCCTCGTCGGGGTCGGCGACCACCCGGCCGACCGCCACGCCGAGCTGGGTGGCGAAGATGGCGCGTACCCGCTCCGCCCCGCTCGGGTTGGTGCTCGCCGTGCGCAGCAGTGCCGGCAGCGTCGAGTCGCCCTCCCACCGGGTGAAGAAGTAGCTGACCAGCGCCGTGCCGAGTCGATCGGCCGGCACGCCGCTCAGGTCGGGCAGTCGTAGGTCGAACTCGGCCGCCGTGGCGAACAGGTTCTCCTTGCTGCCGAAGTACCGCATCACCATCGACGGGTCGATCCGCGCGTCCGCGGCGATGGCCCGGATCGTCGCCCGGTCGTACCCGTCGGCGGCGAAGCGGTCGCGGGCGGCCCGCAGGATCGCCGCCCGGGTCACCTCCGAGCTGCGACGTCCGCCGCCGGACGGCGTTTCCGAGCTGCGGCCTTCGCCGTCCGCCGCGGGCTCCCCGCTATGGCGTCCGCCGCCCGACGCCGCCGGCCCCGCGTCGCGCCGACTGCCGCCCGACGCCGCGCTTCGGCGTCCGCCGTCGGCCGGCGACTCCGCGACAGGTTTCGAAGCCCCTCCGGGTACGCCCTCCGTCATGTGACCGACGGTATGCCAACGGCTGTTGACTTCTCAATCCGGGGCGGCCTAACGTTGCCAACAAGTGTTGGCCAACAGTTGTTGGCATACTGCCGAGGAGGTCGCCATGCTGCCCGAACGAAGGGACGTCCTGGTCGTCGGCGCGGGCCCCACCGGGCTCACCGCCGCACTCACCCTGGCCCGCCGAGGGGTCGAGGTGACCGTCGTAGACCAGCGGGAGAAGCCGGCGGTGACCTCGCGGGCCGCGGTCGTGCACGCGTACACCCTGGAGGTGCTCGACCGGATCGGCGCCGGCGGGACGCTTGTGGCCCGAGGGCTGCGGTCGGCCCGGTTCAGCGTCCGTGACCGGGACCGGGTGCTGGTCACCGTGCCGTTCGGCGGGTTGCCCAGCCGGCACCGGTACGCGCTGATGGTCTCCCAGTCGGTGACCGAGGAGGTGCTCACCGATCAGCTGGCCGAGGCCGGTGTACGGGTGCTGCGCCCGTACCGGCTCACCGGCCTGCGCCGCGACGGCGACGGCGCGGTGGCCGACTTCGACGGCACGAGCCTGCGTGCCCGATGGGTGATCGGGGCCGACGGCATCAACAGCACCGTCCGTGAGCTGGCCGGCATCACGTTCACCGGGCCGGCCGGCTCCGAGGAGTCGTTCGTGCTTGCCGACGTACGCGTCGACAGCGGCCTGCCCCGCGACGGCGCGTCGATCTTCCTTGCCCGGGGCGGGCCACTGGTCTGGGCGCCACTGCCCGACGGGCGGGTACGCCTGGTCGCCACCGTCACCGATCCGCCCGCCGAGCCGGACGCGGCCTATCTGCAACGCTTGCTCGACGAGCGTGGTCCGCGGCAACGGCCGGACCAGGTACGCGAGGTGCTCTGGTCCTCGCGCTTCCGACTGCACCGACGGGTCGCCGGGACGTTCCGTTCCGGGCCGGTGCTGCTGGCCGGCGACGCCGGACACGTGCACAGCCCGGCCGGCGGGCAGGGCATGAACCTCGGCATCAGCGATGCCGTCGACCTCGGCGAGACCCTGGCCGACGTGCTCGCCGGAGCCGCCGAGACCCGGCTGGACGAGTACGCGGCCAGACGTCGGCCACTCGCAAACGAGGTGGCCGGATTCGCCGACCGACTGACCCGCCTCGCCACCGTGCCGCCCGCCGCCCGACCGGCCCGGGACCTGCTGCTACGCCTGATCTCGGTGCTGCCGCCGGTGCGGCACCGGATTGCGCTCCGGCTCTCCGGCCTCAACCAACGCCCGACGTGAGTCGACGTTCCCGGCAATCGGACTGGCGGGTAACCACGGCCCCACGCTGTCGACAGTCGGGTCTACGCTGGCCCGGTGACGGTGGAGCAGCAGGCCCGGGGGGCGAACGGCGGGGCCACGGGGGCGGGACGACGCCGATCCCGCAAGGACGAGATTCTTGAGATCGCGGTGGGTCTGTTCGCCTCGCGGGGCTACCACGGTGTGTCGATGGACGACATCGGCGCGGCTGCCGGCGTGACCGGCCCGGCGCTCTACCACCACTTCGCCGGCAAGGAGGCGATGCTGGTCGCCGCGCTGACGCCGGTCAGCGAAGGGCTGCTCGACGGCGGACGGCAGCGCTCCGCCGCCCATCCCGGCGACCCGCGCGCCTCGCTGGAGTCGCTTATCGACTTCCACGTCGACTTCGCGCTCGCCAATCCGGCCGTCATCGCGCTGCATCTGCACGAGCTGGATCGGCTGCCGGAGGAGCCCAGACGGCACATCCGCCGACTCCAACGGCTCTACGTCGAGGAGTGGGTCACCGTGCTGACCGCCCTGCACCCGGGGCTGCCGGACGGTGAGGCGCGGGTGTTGGCACACGCCGCGTTCGGCCTGATGAACTCCACCCCGTTCCTCGGCGGCGAGGTCGACCACCGGCGTCGGTCCGAGCTGCTGCGCGCCGCCACGCTGGCCGCGCTGCTCGCCCCCACCGAGCCCGCCTGACCCGTTCCCGTCCGGCGGTGCTGGGCTGACCGGCCAGGACCGGTGTGCTTCGTCACATCCACGCTGGCCGCCATCGACCGAGGAGCCGACCCCGGTACGCCCGCTTCGCCGTCGCTCGGACACCGCACCAGGGCCCCCTCTGCCGCAGGCGTTGAGAGGGGGCCCTTCCTCGCACCCGGGGCGACATGGTTCCCTTGCACGCGATCCCACCATCTGGACGCGGAGGAAGCATGATCGAGTCGCTGCTGGTCGCCAACCGGGGCGAGATCGCCCGCCGGATCATCCGTACCGCCAGGCGGCTCGGGGTGCGGGCGATCGCGGTCCACTCGGAGGCCGACGCCGACCTGCCGTTCGTCGCCGAGGCCGACGAGGCCGTCTGCGTCGGCCCGGCCAACCCGGCGCAGAGCTACCGCAACACCGAGGCGATCCTCGCCGCCGCCCGGTCGACCGGGGCGCAGGCGATCCACCCCGGTTACGGCTTCCTGTCGGAGAACGCCGACTTCGCCCGTACCGTCGAGGCCAGCGGCCTGATCTGGGTCGGACCCGGCGCGGACGCGATAAGCGCGATGGGCGACAAGATCAATGCGCGGAACCTGATGGCGGCGGCCGGCGTGCCGGTGGCGGCCGGGACCACCGAGCCGGCGGCCGACGTGGCGGCGGCGGTCGCGGCGGCGGCAGAGATCGGCTACCCGGTGATGGTGAAGGCCGCTGCCGGTGGCGGCGGCATGGGCATGGGGGTGGCGGTCGACGAGGCTGCGCTGCGCACCGAGTACGACAAGGTCCGGGCCTTCGCGGAGCGGATGTTCGGCGACGGCTCGGTGCTGCTGGAGCGGTACTTCCCCCGGGTACGGCACGTCGAGGTGCAGATCCTCGGCCTGGCCGACGGCCGGGTGCTGGCGCTGGGCGAGCGGGAGTGCTCGGTGCAGCGGCGCAACCAGAAGCTGGTGGAGGAGTCGCCCTCCCCGGCGGTCTCGCCGGAGCTACGGTCCCGCCTGCTGGCAGCGGCGGTGCGGGCGGGCGAGGCGGTCGACTACCGCAACGCCGGCACCGTCGAGTGCCTGCTCGATCCGACGACCGGGGAGTTCTTCTTCCTGGAAATGAACACCCGGCTTCAGGTGGAGCACCCGGTGACCGAGCTGGTGCACGGCATCGACCTGGTGGAGGAGCAGCTGCGGGTGGCGGCCGGCCTGCCGCCGACCTTCGACCCGGACGCGCTGACCGTGCGCGGGCACGCCATCGAGCTGCGGGTCAACGCCGAGGATCCGAAGCGGTTCCTGCCCGGCCCCGGGACGATCAAGACCTGGGTCGAGCCGACCGGCGAGGGCGTACGCGTCGACTCCGGCTACGCCGAGGGGAACACCGTCACCCCGTTCTACGACAGCCTGATGGCGAAGCTGATCGTGCACGGCCAGGACCGGACCGAGGCCATCGCCCGCGCCCGCGCGGCAGTGGCCGCTTTCGACCTGTCCGGCCCCAAGCACAACCTCCCCTTCTTCGCCGAGCTGCTCGAAAACCAGGAGTTCCTCTCCGGCGACTACGACACCAGCATCGTCTCCCACCTCCGCTGACCCACCCCCCGACCCTGGGCCGGTTGATCAAGAAGTTTTGGTCGGGATTCGTGCCCGCAGCCGACCAAAACTTCTTGATCAACGCGGGGGTCACGCGGGGTCACGCGGGGTGGGGTGGGGTGGGGGTGTGACATGCTGGGGAGGGTTGGGGCAGTGAGTGTCACAGCTAGGTGGGTGGGTGGTGGAGATGCCGGAGTACGTGTCCATTCGTGAGGTCGGGCCGCGTGACGGGTTGCAGAACGAGGCACCGATCCCCACCGACGCCAAGGTGCGGCTGCTCGACGCGCTCTCGCAGACGGGGGTACGGCGGATCGAGGCGGTCTCGTTCGTGCACCCCAGGGCGATCCCGCAGATGGCCGACGCCGACGAGGTGTGGCGACGGGCGCAGCGGGTCGACGGGGTGCGTTACTCCGCGTTGGTGCCGAACACGCGCGGCGCGCAGCGCGCCCTCGCCGCCGGCTTCACCGAGATCGAGGTGGTCGTCTCGGCAAGCGACACGCACAACCGGCGCAACGTCAACCGGTCCACCGACGAGTCGCTTGACGACATCGCCGAGCTGATCGACCTGCTGCACGGTGCCGGTGCCCGCGCCGAGGTCATCGTGGCGACCAGCTTCGGCTGCCCGTACGAGGGCGACATCGATCCGGCGCGGGTGGCCGCCATCGTGGACCGGGTGGTCCGCGACGGCGCCGACCGCGTCGCCTTCGGCGACACCACCGGCATGGGTACGCCCCGACGCGTCCGTGACCTGCTCACCGCCGTACGTGATCGCAACGCCGAAGTTCCGGTGCTGCTGCACTTCCACAACACCCGGGGCACCGCGTTGGCCAATCTGCTGACCGCCCTGGAGCTCGGCGTCACCGAGTTCGACGCCAGTGTCGGCGGGCTGGGTGGCTGTCCGTACGCGCCCGGGGCCAGCGGGAACCTGGCTACCGAGGAGGCGGTGCACATGCTGCACGACATGGGCATCGACACCGGGATCGACCTGGACGCCCTGATCGAGGTCGCCGAGCTGGCCGAGCACCTGACCGCTCGTACTCTCCCCTCCGGCGTCCTCCGCGCCGGCCCCCGCACCCGCCTCACCCCCCTGCCCACCTGACCCCGCCCAACGGCGGTTGATCATGAGGTTAGCGGCAGAGTTGATCTCTAGAACTGCCGTAAACCTCATGATCAACGCTGGGGTTAGCGGGGGCGGGTGGGAGTGGGGTAGCCTAACGATCGTTCAGGTTGCTTGGTTTGGGGGCCGTGGTGACGGTTGACGGTGAGGCGCTGGAGCAGCTGCGCAAGCGGGTTCGGGCCGGCGGCGCGGAGAGGTACCACGCGGCAAACGCGGCCAAGGGCAAACTGTTCGCCCGGGAGCGGGTCGCGCTGCTGGTCGACGAGGGCAGCTTCGTCGAGGACGGCCTCTACGCCAACGCGCTCGCCGAGGGACTGCCCGCCGACGGCGTGGTCACCGGCACCGCCACCATCGACGGTCGTCAGGTCTGCCTGATGGCAAACGACTCCACGGTCAAGGCCGGCAGCTGGGGTGCCCGCACCGTCGAGAAGATCATCCGGATCATCGAGCGGGCGTACGACACCGGTGTCCCGATGGTCTACCTGGTCGACTCGGCCGGGGCCCGGATCACCGACCAGGTCGAGCTGTTTCCCGGGCGTCGTGGCGCCGGAAAGATCTTCTGGAACCAGGTCCGCGCCTCCGGCTCGATCCCCCAGGTCTGCGCGCTGTTCGGGCCCAGCGCGGCCGGCGGAGCGTACATTCCGGCGTTCTGCGACGTGGTCGCCATGGTCGACGGCAACGCCAGCATGTACCTGGGATCGGACCGGATGGTCGAGATGGTCACCGGCGAGAAGACCACCCTCGAAGCGATGGGTGGGGCGCGGGTGCACTGCGCCGAGTCCGGTGTCGGGCACTTCCTCTGCAAGACCGAGGCCGATGCGCTCGACGTGGTGAAGCGCTACCTGTCGTACCTTCCGGCGAACTGGACCCAGCAGCCACCGACCGCGCCCGCCGTCGAGGCGCCGACCAAGGCCGACCTCGCCGCGCTGGTGCCGGCGAGCGAGCGGCAGGCGTTCGACATGCGCCGGTACGTCAAGGGCCTGCTCGACGAGGACTCCTTCTTCGAGATCCAGGCCCTCTGGGCCAAGGAGTTGACCATCGGATTCGGCCGACTGAACGGCGAGGTCGTCGGCGTGGTCGGCAACAACTCGATGTTCAAGGGCGGGGTGCTCTTCGTCGACTCGGCCGACAAGGCGACCCGGTTCGTGCAGCTCTGCGACGCGTTCAACGTGCCGCTGCTGTTCCTGAGTGACGTGCCCGGGTTCATGGTCGGCAGTGCGGTGGAGAAGCAGGGCATCATCCGGCACGGCGCAAAGATGATCACCGCGATCTCCGAGGCGACCGTACCCAAGATCTGTGTGGTGGTGCGCAAGGCGTACGGTGCCGGCCTCTACGCCATGGCCGGGCCGGGCTTCGAGCCGGATGCCACGATCGCGCTGCCCACCGCCAAGATCGCGGTGATGGGTGCGGAGGCCGCGGTCAACGCCGTGTACGCCAACAAGATCGCGGCCATCGAGGACGAGGCCGAGCGGGCGGCCTTCGTCGCCGCCCGCCGTGAGGAGTACGAGCGGGACATCGACATCGTCCGGCTCGCCAGCGAGCTGGTGGTCGACGCGATCGTGGAGCCGCAGGAACTGCGTGCCGAGCTGGTGCGCCGGTTCGCCGCCGCCCGGGGCAAGCAGCGGCACTTCTCCCGGCGACGGCACGGCGTCACCCCGGTCTGAGCCGTCCGGCACCAGCACGATCCCGTCCCGGCGTCACGAGCGCCCGGCGGGCCGTCCACACAGGAGGAACCCGATGGACTTCCGGCTCACCGAGGAGCACGAGGCGCTTCGCGACAGCGTGCGGGACTTCGCCCGCGAGGTGGTCGCGCCGGTCATCGCCGAGCACTACGAGCAGCACACCTTCCCGTACGAGATCATTCGCCAGATGGGCAAGATGGGCCTGTTCGGCCTGCCCTTCGCCGAGGAGCACGGTGGTATGGGCGGCGACTACTTCGCCCTCTGCCTGGCTCTGGAGGAACTGGCCCGGGTCGACTCCAGTGTGGCCATCACCCTGGAAGCGGCGGTCTCGTTGGGCGCGATGCCGATCTACCGGTTCGGCACCGACGAGCAGAAGTCGCGGTGGCTGCCCCGGCTGCTCAGCGGCGAGGCGCTGGCTGGGTTCGGGCTGACCGAGCCGGGCTTCGGCTCGGACGCGGGGGGCACCGAGACCCGGGCGGTGCTGGACGAGGCGACCGGCGAATGGGTCATCAACGGCTCGAAGGCGTTCATCACCAACTCCGGCACCGACATCACCGCCCTGGTCACCGTCACCGCGGTCACCGGCATCCGGCCGGACGGCACGAAGGAGTTGTCCTCCATCATCGTGCCCAGCGGGACGCCCGGCTTCACCGTCGCGCCCGGCTACTCCAAGGTCGGTTGGACCGCCTCGGACACCCACGAGCTGAACTTCGACGACTGCCGGGTGCCGGCGGAGAACCTGCTCGGCGAGCGGGGTCGTGGCTTCGCCCAGTTCCTCCGCATCCTCGACGAGGGCCGGATCGCCATCGCCGCGCTGGCCGTCGGTCTCGCCCAGGGCTGTGTCGACGAGTCGATCAAGTACGCGAAGGAGCGGCACGCCTTCGGCCAACCGATCGGCAACTACCAGGCGATCCAGTTCAAGATCGCTGACATGGAGGCGAAGGCGTACACCGCCCGGCTCGCCTATTACGACGCCGCTGCCCGAATGCTGGCCGGCGAGCCGTTCAAGCGGCAGGCGGCGATCGCCAAGCTGCACGCGAGCACGATCGCGGTGGACAACGCCCGGGAGGCGACGCAGATCCACGGCGGGTACGGCTTCATGAACGAGTACCCGGTGGCCCGGTTCTGGCGGGACTCCAAGATCCTGGAGATCGGCGAGGGTACCTCCGAGGTGCAGCGCATGATCATCGCCCGCGACCTGGGGATGTGAACCGGCCGGATCGGCCGGACACGTCGGGCGGCCAGCCGGTCGTCGCACATCGATGCCGGTTCGGTGCAGGCCGGCTGCCGATAGGTGGTTGTCAGGTTTCGGCACGGCATCGTCGGGTGGCCGACGATCCCGTGTCCGATGTCGGGCCTGCGCCGTATTGTCCGTGCCCATGGCTCCCGGTCATGATCGTCAATCCGGTCCGCCGCACGCCGGTCTGCCGGAGCTGCTGCGGGCGCACCGGCAGGCTGCTGGCGCGACCCAGGCTGAGCTGGCGGCCCGTGCCGGCGTCGGGGTACGGACGGTCCGTGACCTGGAACGGGGCCGCTCCACCCGGCCACAACGCACCACCGTCGAGCTGCTCGCCGGGGCGCTCGGGCTGACCGGCTCCGCCCGCGCGGCGTTTCTGGCCGCCGCCCGGGGCACCAGCCCGGCGGCCGTCCAGCCCGAGGTCGGTACGCCGCTGGGCCTGCCGCCGCCACCGGAACTGATCGGCCGGGAACGCGACATCACCGAGCTGGCCACCCTGTTGGACGATCCACGTGGTCCCCGGGTGGTGAGCCTGGTGGGGTTGGCCGGCGTCGGCAAGACCGCCCTGGCGTTGGCGGCGGTCCACGCGGCCGCGCCCACTCATCCCGGCGGTGTCGCCGGGGTGCTGATCGGCGCCGGGTCGGACGCGGCCGACGTGCACGCCGCCGTCATGACGGTCTTCGGCGTGGCCCGGGACACCGAGTTGGCCGCGCGGCTCGGTGACCGGCGGGCGCTGCTGCTGGTGGACGCGGTGGAGCGGGCGCCCGATCCGGTGGCCGGCACGCTGCGGCGGCTCGTCGGTGCGGTGCCGTCGCTGCGGGTGCTGGTCACCGGCCGACATCCGGTCGGGCTACCGAGCGAGTGGGTGCGCCCCGTTTCGCCGTTGGAGGTGCCGCCACCGGGCGACACCGACCCGGCGACCCTCGTCGGATATCCGGCGGTCACCCTGTTCACCTCGCGACTGGCTCAGGTCCGCCGGGAACCGCCGGCCGACGCCGAGTTGCCCGCGCTGGCCGCCCTGGTACGCCGGCTGGGCGGGCTGCCGCTGGCGATCGAACTGATGGCGGCGCGCGGCCGGCTCCTCGATCTCACCGAACTGCTCGACCGGTACGGCGACCGGGTGCTGGATCTGGACACCTCTGCCGCCACGCACAGCGGTTGGGAGACGCGGCCACGGGGCGACGATGCCCGCACGGCGGTGGCGGAGACCCTGCGCGACGCGGTGGCCACCAGTTACCGGCTGCTCGCCGTCGGGGACCGGGCGGCGCTGCGGCAGCTCGCCGCCTTCGGCAACCGGTGGTCGGTGGAGTTGGCCGAGGAGATGCTCGCCGGCACCGGCGTCGATCCGGTGCCGCTGCTCAACCGCTTCCTCGATCTCGGCCTGCTGAGCGTACGAGGCGGCGGCTCGTTCCGGTTCCGGTTTGTCGACGCCGTCCGGGACTACGCCGTCGAGCAGGCGTCCGGCGCCGGCGAGTCGACGGTGATCCGCCGTCGGCACGCTCGGGTGGTGACCCGGCTGGTGGAGCGGACCGCGTCGGGGCTGACGGGTGCCGGGGCCGGTGCCGCTGCGCACCGTCTCGACGAGGTCACCGGCGACATCAGCTCCGCGTTGGCGTACGCGGCGGTCGACGACCCCTTGACCGCGTTACGTCTCGCGGTGAACCTGCCCCGGTGGTGGCGGTTACGTGGGCGGGACGTTGTCGGCCGGCAGTGGCTGCTGCGCCTGCTGGCCGATCCGCGTACCGCCGATGCCGACCCGGCCCTGCGCGCGTGGGCCTCGGTCGGTGTGGCGATGCTCGCCGGCGAGCACGGCGCGGCCGCAACGGAGCTGTCGACGGCCCGCGCGGCGTTGGCGGAGTTCCGTCGGCTCGGTGACGTGCCGGGCGAGTTGGAGGCGCGGACGGTCCTCGGCGTCCTGCTGGCCGCGACCGGACGGCCGGGCGAGGCACGGGAGCAGGCGGAGGCGGTACTGGCCCTGGCCACCGAGCATGGCCTGACCCGGCAGATGGCGGTCGCGCAGCATCAGCTGGCGTGGCACGAGATCAGGCTCGGTGACCTGACCACGGCTCGTCGCCGGCTGGCGGTGGTGGACCGGCTCGGTGGCCAGTGCGCGGAGCAGCGGCTGCGGGTGCTGGCTCGGGGCACCGTCGCGGAGGTGTTCCGCCTGGCGGGCCGGTACGCCGACGCCGCCGACGAGGCTCGCCGGGTGTTGACGGCCCTCGGCGACCTGGGCACCCCGCGCGGTCGGCGACAGGTGCTTGGGACGCTGGGTCTGGCGCTCGCCCAGGACGGTCGGGCGGCCGAGGCCGCCGAGGTGCTCGCCGAGCTGCGTCCGCTCGACGGCACCGGCGCACTGATCGAGGGGCATCTGGCGCTGCATCGTGGGGACCGGGAGGTCGCGGCGGAGTGGTTCGCGGCCGCAGCGGAGCCGGATGAGACCGGTCGGGACCGACGGACGGTCGTGGAGGCTCTGGTGGGCTTGGCGGCGAGCACCTCGGACGCGAGTGTGCTCGATCGGCTGGACGTGGCCTGCCGGGAGGGCGGCATCCGGTTGCTGGAGCACGAGGAGGAACTGCTCTACGTGCTGTCGGTGGCCCGGAACGGCCCGACGAAACCGGGGCGGTGAGGTCGGCGACGGCGGTGCGTCGGCGACCGGTCCGCCGGTGGCGGGGACGGGGACGGCGCGGGCGAGGAAGCCCCCTGTTGCCACCCCTCGCTCATCGCCCGCGCCGGTGCCCCCCGCTGCCCCCGCCGCTGCGAGACTAGCGAGGCACAGTCGGCCCGTCTGTCGGGTTTGGTGGGCTATCGCCTATTGGCCCGGTGGTTCTGCCGGTGGTTCTGCCGGTCCCGTCACGCTCGGCTGGTCGTTCGCACACCCAGGGTCCGCAGGCGGTCGAGGACGACGGCAACCGCCGGCGCAGGCGACGAGCGGGATGCCTCAGCGGCCCGGATGACCGCCCGGTGCAGGTGGCCTGCCCTCCTTCTCGTCGCACTCGGCCGGAGGCTCGCCCGGTGCGGCGGAACGGCTGCCGGCGGTCGCGCAGGGATGTACGGCGTCGCGTACCCGGCGCAGGCCGTCGAGCAGGGCGGCCAGCGCAGCCGGGTCGAGTTGCCCGGTGAACCAGTCCTCGATGAGCTGAAGGTGCCCGGGCAGGCTCTCGTCGAGCCGGCGCAGGCCGGCCGGCGTCACCACCGCGTACGAGCTTCGTCGGTCGGAGGGGCAGGCGCGGCGGGTGATCAAACCGTCGCGTTCCATCCGGTCCACCACCCGGGTCACGCCGCTGGTTGACAGTGAGGTCTGGGCGGCGAGATCGGTCATCCGCAGCTGGTTGGCGGGTGACCGGGTGAGTCTGGTCAGCACCTCGAACTCGACCGATGACAGGCCGTGCTCCTCCAGCTGGGCGGCGAATCGGGCGGCCAGCCCGGCGTGCACCTCGAAGAGCAGGCCGACGGCCGTGATTCGAGGGTCGTCGAACGTGTTCGCTTCCACCAGACCATCGTACCAATACTTGACAGCAGGAATATTGCCACGGCTATAGTTGCTGACGCAGACGTTGGGCTACTAAACAATATCTCCCGGAGGGCAGTCTCTCATGACCAGCAGCACCGAGCCGGTTACCCGCGAGTGGAACGGCCTCACCATCCCGGCGGCCGGCACCTATCTGCTGGATGTGGCGCACAAGCGGGTCGGCTTCGTTGCCCGGCACATGATGGTGAGCAAGGTTCGCGGCGAGTTCGCTGACGCGAGCGCCACCATCACCATCGCCGAGGATCCGCTGGAGTCCACGGTCTCCGCCACCATCCAGGCCGCCAGCATCAACACCGCCCAGGCGGATCGGGACGCGCACCTGCGCAGCCCTGAGTTCCTCGACGCGGAGAAGTTCGCCACGCTGGAGTACCGCAGCACCGGCGTGAAGTCGCACGAGGGCAACGAGTTCGTTCTGACCGGCGAGTTGACCATCAAGGACGTGACCCGTCCGGTCGACCTCAAGGTCGAGTTCGAGGGTGTTGGCCGCAGCCCCTTCGGCCAGGACATCTTCGGTTTCTCGGCGAGCACCGAGATCGACCGTGAGGACTTCGGCCTGACCTGGAACGTCGCCCTGGAGTCCGGTGGCGTCCTGGTCGGCAAGAAGGTCAAGATCGAGATCGAGGGCGAGGCCATCCGGCAGTCCTGATCCCGTACACCCCGACAGGCCCGCGCCCGCACCGCGCGGGCCTGTCGGCTGTCCGGGCCTCCACTCGTACGCGGACGCTGGTGCGAATTGTCACAACTTGTTCTTCGTCGGGCAGCAAGGGTTCGACGGTGCGGCTGGGTACCTACTCCAGCGGGAGCGAGCAACCTGGTCGGGGCGACGCGATCGGCCGCTACAACGGGTGGACTGCGGCAATGGACCGATCTTCGGGGCGGCTGGGCGCAGCGCTCCCAGCGAGTATGGTTCACAGTGCGCTGCGGAGCGGCACCGTTCCGTGGCGTCGCGCGCCGGGAGGAAGCATGGGCAGGGACGTCGATCGAGCCGCCTTCTCCCGTGAGGATCGAGTCCGGTACCGGCAGAAGGTCCGGCGCTGCCTGGACGTGTTCGCGCTCATGTTGGACGACTTCGGCTTCGACGCCGACCGGCCGATGACCGGGTTGGAGATCGAGCTCAACCTGGTCGACCCGGCTGCCGAACCGGCCATGCGCAACGAGGAGATCCTCGCCGCGATAGCCGACCCGTTGTTCCAGACCGAGCTCGGGCAGTTCAACCTCGAACTGAACGCCAACCCACGGCTGATCTCCGGCACCGGGTTCGCCGACTACGAGCGTGACCTCTGCGCCAGCCTCGACCGGGCCAACGAACGCGCCGCGCGGTCGGACACCCGGATCGTGCTGGTCGGCATCCTGCCCACGTTGAACGAGCGACACCTGGTGGCGGACAACCTCTCCACAAACGAGCGTTACCGGGTGCTAAACGACCAGATCGTCGGAGCCCGGGGCGAGGACATCGAGCTCGACATCCGGGGCGTCGAGCGACTGCGTACGCACAACGACTCCATCGCGCCGGAGGCGGCCTGTACGAGCCTCCAGTTCCACCTCCAGGTGGCGCCGGACAGCTTTGCCGACTACTGGAACGCCTCCCAGGCGATCGCCGCCGCCCAGGTGGCGGTGGGTGCCAACTCCCCGTTCCTCTACGATCGGCAGCTCTGGGCGGAGACCCGCATCGCCCTGTTCGAGCAGGCCACCGACACCCGGCCGGACGAGCTGAAGGCCCAGGGCGTACGGCCCCGGGTCTGGTTCGGCGAGCGGTGGATCACCTCGATCTTCGACCTGTTCGAGGAGAACGTCCGCTACTTCCCGCCCCTGCTGCCGATCTGCGAGAGCGAGGACCCGGTGGAGGTCCTGCATGCCGGCGGCGTTCCCGAGCTGGCCGAGTTGCGGCTGCACAACGGCACCGTCTACCGGTGGAACCGGCCCGTGTACGACATCATGAACGGCCGTCCGCACCTGCGGGTGGAGAACCGCGTGCTACCGGCCGGACCGACCGTGGTCGACATGCTGGCCAACGCCGCCTTCTATTTCGGGCTGGTCCGGGGCATGGCGGAGGCCGATCGGCCGATCTGGAGCCAGCTCACCTTCAGCTCGGCCGAGGAGAACTTCCACGCGGCTGCCCGCCGCGGCATGGACGCGGTCCTGCACTGGCCGCGGCTGGGCGATGTGCCAGTGACCACGCTGGTGCTCGACACACTGCTGCCGCTCGCCGCCGCCGGCCTCGACGGCTTCGGCGTCGCCGCCTCCGACCGGGACCGGTTGCTCGGCATCATCGAGCAACGCTGTCGTACCGGACGCAACGGAGCGGTCTGGCAGACCGCAACCGTGTGGGCCGCCGAGCGGCATCTGGGTCTGGAGCGCCGGGCCGCGCTGCACCACATGCTCCAGCGCTACGCGGAGTTGCAGTACACAAACGAGCCGGTGCACACCTGGCCGCTCGACTGAGCGAAGCGGCAACCTCACCGGATCTTGGTGCGGAATCGCCCTCCGGTGGGCCGTTTCGCGCCAAGATCCAGACTAGCGACCGCGCTGCCGGGGACGGCCGCGGCGGTTGCCGCTCTCGGGTGTCTCTTCGCTGCCGAATGACGCCTCGGACGGCGACGACCCGGATTTCCCACCCGCCTCCGCCGGCCTTTCCGGCTGCGCTGCCGAGGGCGGTGCTGCCGGTTGCGGTGCTGCCGGCTTGACCGCCGCTGGCTTGGCCGCTGCCGGTCGCGGTGGGGTTCCCGCCGATGCGGCTTTCTTCCGGGTCGCCGTCACCTCGCCGGCCACCGGCTGGTCGAGCCGGTCGGCGGCCGCCGAGGACCGCGTGGCACCCGCCCCGGACCGCTCGACGTCCGGCGCGGACGGCTCGGCGTCCGGCGCGGGCTGGGTGGCGGCATCCGGCCCGGACCCGGGCGTGTGCCGGTCGGAGTCACCGACTCGCTGCCGGGGAACCAGCGGGGCCGCGTCGGGGCCGCTCGACCGGTGCGCCGCCAGCCGGGCCGATCGCTGGGCGAGCGCCGCCACCAGGACCGACCCGCCGATGCCGACGATCACCGCGTACGGGGCGGTGAGATGAGCGGACACCTGTTCCGGGCTGATCGCGGTGAGCCTCGGCACGGCCAGGAAGTAGGCGATGGCCACCAACAGCGGACCGGCGGCACCGGATGCGGTGGCGCCGACCCGCCGCTCGGTCGCCCGGACTCCGCGGCGGGCGGCCAGCGCGCCGATAACCAGTGCTGAACCGAGTGACAGGACCGCGCCGGGCCAGTAGAAGTAGTCCCGGATCCAGAACTGGTCGTTGTCCGAGCTGAGTTGCCAGATCCCGAGCTGCGCGGTGGTGAGCCCGCGACCGGCGAGCACGGAGTCGACCACGGCGATGACCGCGAGCAGCCAGAGCCAGCCGGCGGTGGCGATGACATTGGTGGCTGCGGCGCGACAACGCAGCGCCCAGACCGCCACGAGCGTTCCGATAAGTACGCCGACCGCCGCGTACCCGGCGGCCATGTCCCGGGGGGACGGCGTGTCCGGCACCACCGCGACCCGGGCCGGTACGGCGACCAGCAACACCGTGATCAGTGCGCCCAGGCCGGCGGCCACGGCCAGCGCGATTCCCCACAGTCCGCCACCGTCCTGCTTGACGGTGGTGGACGGAAGCTCACCGGAGGGCGGAACCGGGCTGCCGGACGTCGCCGGCCCGCTGCCCGCCGCCGCGGAAATGGGCGGCGCTACGGTGCCGGACGGCGGCGCCGGGGAACCGGCGGCGGGCGGCCCGTCGGCCACCGTCACCGGGTCGGACGGGGATGCGGCCCGGCGACGGTCGTGCAGCCGTTGGGCGCAGACCGCACCGAAGATGGTCGACGTGGCCGCGATCCAGGTCGCCCAGATCAGGCTCGCCACCCAGGCCGCCGTGCCGGCGGTCGCCTCCGGGGGCGCCCAGTTGAGAATGCCCAGGCCGTATCCGAAGCCCAGTTGAGCGGCACCGGCACCGGCTGCCACGCCGGCCGCGGTGGCGATCGATCCTCCCCAGCCCTGTCTGGCCATGCCGGGCAGCGTAACGTCCTGTGGTCGGTGCGGCGAGTCGTGCGTGGCATCTACCGGCGACGGTTACGGACAGTGCTTGGCCCCGGTCGCTACGGTCGTGGGTGATAAGGCGGTGGGCGGGATGACGGACGGGACCACGGGCGGGCGGCCGGGGCGCGGTGACACCGGCCCGGACCGAACGAGGTTGATCATCGGTGGCGGGGCTGCCGCCATCCTGCTCGCGATCATCGGTGCCGCCGGTGGCTGGGTGCTCGCCGGCGATCAGGTAAGACCCGGCCCGGTGTCCTCCGCCGCCACCGGCACTCCCACCCCCAGCCCAACGGGGCGGATCTCGCCGCCGCAGGAGCGGCCGACACCGAACACCGCGACCACGCCGAGCAGCAGCCCCAGCCCGTCGCGGCCGACCGGACTCACCGTCCCGGACCTGGTCGGCGCAGACTTCGAGGAGGCCAGGGAGGAGCTGCGGGACCTGGGCCTGGGCTGGCAGCTCGTCTTCGGCAGCGGCGACAGTTCCAGCGTACGAAGCACCGACCCGGCTCCGGGGACACCGGTGCGGCGTGGTGTCACGGTCAAGATCAATGTGGCCGGGGCCGCCCCACCGAACGAGGTGCCCGACCTGACCGGTGAGACGTGCAACGAGGCGAGGGACGAACTCGTCGACGACGGGTTCTCTCCCCGCTATCCCAACGGACGCTCCGGCACGGTCACGTCGCAGCAACCGCCGGGCGGCACGGTCGGCAGGTGGAACGACGTGGTCCAGATCTGGTGCGGCACGCCGCCGAGTGCGGATGCGAGCACTCCGGCGCCGTGACGCGCACCCGACACGCTGGTGCCGACCGATGACCGGCGAAACCGCTAGGTTGACCGTCGAGGGGCCTGGTGCCCGCCCGGTCGGCGGAAAGGACGTGCCGTGAGCGACGACCGCCAGGAGCCGACCGACGGGCAACCGGACGACCGGACCCGTCCGATCCCGCCGTCCGGAGACAACCCGGACGAGACCGCGCCGCTGGACCGGGCCGCCGGCGAGCCGGCGGACGCGACCGCGCCGCGTGCGCCGGACGAGACGGCGCAGATGGGGCGCGCTCCCGACGAGACCGCACCGATGGATCGCGCGACCGCAGAGCCGGCGGGACCGCCGGACGAGACCGCGCCGATGGGGCGTACGCCGGACGCGACCGCGCCGCTGGACCGGGCCGTCGCCGAGCCGGCGGACGCGACCGCGCCGCTGCCGCCGAGCCAGCGTTCCGGGTCGGTGGCCTGGTCGGGGCGCGCGGAGGTGCCGTCGGTTCGGCCGGGTGTGGACCGCGAGCTGGCCGGCGGCGACTGGTACACCGACGAGCAGCCGGGCCGACCGTGGTGGCTGCCGATCCTCTGGGGCGTCCTGCTGCTGCTCCTGCTCGGCCTGATCGGGGGTGGGTTCTGGCTGGCCGGCCAGGGGCTGAACGACGACGGCCCGGCACCGGAGTCGCCCTCACCGACCACCCAGGCCCCGCCGACCACGGCGTCACCGTCGCCGACCACCGAGTCCCCGTCACCGGCACCGACGACGAGCGCCGCGCCGGCCGAGGTACCGGTACCGCCGCTGGTGGGTCTGCCGGAAGCCGCGGCACGGGCCGCGCTGGACGGGCTCGACCTCGACTATCGGGTGGAGTACCGCCCGTCGGACCAGCCGGAGGGGACCGTCATCGCCACCGACCCGCAGGCCGGTGAGTCGGTGGAGGTGGGCGATGAGGTTCGGCTGGTGGTCGCCGCGGCCAGTCCGAGTCCCGAACCGAGCACGGGCGAGCCGACCACCACCGAGCAAACCGTCACGGCGAGCCCCACGGAGTGACCGCCAGAGTCACCACATCCGGCGTCTGGTGCCGACCAGTCCGAGACCGGCGAGGGAGATCGCCAGTCCGAACACCCCGGACCAGAACAGCGAGCGGCTGAGTTCCTCCCGGGTGTGACCACCCGTGGCCCTGGCTGGCGCTTTCTGGTCAGCCGGGTACGAGGGCTGACCGGAGACGCCGTCGGACTCCGCCGGGTCGTCGGCCGTCTGGTCGAAGAAGCCGTCGCGGGCGAAGGCGTCCCAGACGTCGTCGGTGGTGACGTCCGGCTCGACCGGCTCGCTCTCCACGACAGTGATCTCCGGGGCCGGTACGGGCTCGGCCAGCCGGGTGGACGACAGTGCCGGATCCCGGCCCAGCACCACCAGGGTGGTGACGGCACCGAGAAGCGCCAGGAGTCCGAAGGTGTGGGCGATGCGGGACCGGCGTGGCTCCCGCGCGGACAAGTTGACCATGGCCATCCCAGGTTCGGGGTCCGGGAGGCGCGGGGTGGAAACATGCCGGGGTGGGCATACCGATTCTATGTCGGCGGCATGCCCCCCGAATCCTTTTCACCTGACGTCGGTGATGCTCAGTGCACCCGAACCGGCGTCCGTACGGCCGGCCGGCGGGCCGAGCGTACGGTGTGTGGACGCGGCTGCGGGGCCGCCTGGACCTGCCGCAGCCCGGCCCGCTGGACGAAGATCGACCGACGGTTGACCGCGTCCCCCGCCGCGTTCAACTCGTAGCCTTCGAGCCAGAGCCAACCGTCGTAGGTGGGCCGGTCGAGCACCCGGATCACCCGGAACAGGATGGGCCTGAGGAACTGGACACTCGCCGCGCGTGTCACGTGCAGTACGTCACCGGAGCGGGGAAGCACATGGGCTCCTGAAATGGTCGGCCGGCGGGGAAGGGGCCGGCTGGAGGATGGGGGTTTGCTGGCTCCAGCGACGAGGTCGTGTCTCGGGGACCGGAGCCGGTGTCGTGGTCGGTCAGCGTGGAGCGGCTGGTGGCGAAGCTCCTCCCCGGCGACCCACCTCTCCACGAGGTTGATCACTCGTGGAGACGGATCGGAGACGGTAAGTAACCCGGGTCATACGGACAGAGTGCATGAGGAGTGTGCTTCATGCAAGTTGCACGTCGACTTTTGCCGATACGTGAGCGGCTCGCGCGAAACGGCGCTTGAACGGGCTGCCACCCGGGCGGCACACTGAGAGCCGGTTTCGCCCGCCGCGGCCGGCCGAGGACCGGGACACTCCACGCCGCGAACGCTCGCCGGAAGAATCGCGCCGTGGGCGGGCGGTCAGGCGGCGCGTCGAAGCGGAGAGGTGGCACGGTGAGCGAGCGGCGCAGCCCGACCATCCGGCGGCGCCGGCTTGGCGCAGAACTGCGCCGGCAGCGCGAGGCCGCCGGAATCACCATAGAGGCCGTGGCGGAGCAGTTGGAATGCTCGGCTTCCAAGATTTCGCGTATCGAGACAGGTCACACCACCGCGACTCCCCGGGACGTGCGGGACATGCTCCGGATCTACGGAGTGGTCGGTGCCGAGAGCGACGAGCTGGTGCAGATCGCCCGTGAGGCGCGGCAGAAGGGCTGGTGGCATCCCTACAGCACGGTGCTGGTCGGGGCGTACGTGGGCCTGGAGGCGGCGGCCAGTTCGATTCGCGCGTACGAGCAACAGGTGGTGCCGGGTCTGCTGGAGACCGAGGACTACGCCAGCGCGATGATCCGTGCCGCCCGCCCCGACTTCAGTCCGGAACAGGTACAGCAACGGGTGCGTGTCCGACTCGGCCGTCAGTCGTTGTTGACCCAGGATGATCCGGTCGATCTGTGGGTGGTGCTCGATGAAGCGGTGTTGAGCCGTCCGGTGGGCGGGGACAAGGTCATGCGTGACCAGCTCAACCGGTTGGTGGAGGTGGCACAGCTGCCGAACGTGACGCTTCAGGTCCTGCCGTTCGAGGTCGGGGCGCACGCCGGCATGGACGGCACCTTCACGATCCTCAGCTTCCCCGAACCCGGTGATCCGGATGTCGTGTACGCGGAGAACGCCACGGGTGGGCTCTTCCTGGAGAAGAGCGACGAACTACAGAAGTACAGCTTCATCTTCGATCACATTCGAGCAGCGGCCAAGCGTCCGGAGGAGTCCGTCGAGTACATCGCGAGACTGGCAGAGGAGCCGTTGTGGAAGTGGCGACGCAAGGATTCTCCGTGAACCTGGCGCAGGCGACATGGTTCAAGAGCTCGAAGAGCGGGCCGAACTGTGACAACTGCGTCGAGGTGGCGTACGTGACCGGGGCGGTCGGCGTCCGGGACTCGAAGGACAAGGCCGGACCGGCCCTGGTCTTCGCACCGGGTGACTGGCACGCTTTCGTCGCCAGTACCAGGGACGGCGCGTTCCCCCGGGCCTGACGCCCGGGGGCGGTGACGACGAATCCCCGCTCGGCCCGTGGCCGAGCGGGGATTCGCTGTTGTGACCCGGCCCAGGGGCGGGCATCGGGCGTCGAACAGCGTCTGCGGTGCGGCCCGCAGACGCGTGCTCCGCCGGCTGCCGTCGCCACATCCTGCCCGTGTCGTTGTACCTCTCGGTACGCGCTGGTCGACATCCCCCCGGCAGGGCGGGTAACCGAGCGAGGCAGGCGAGACGGATGACGAGTATCGGGTCGGAGAACCTCACCAACGGACCGGGAAAGCCGGAACGGTTCGGCGGCAAGTATCGCGGGGCCCGGCGGGACACCGTGCTGACCGAGGTGGTGTCGGCGGAAACCGAGCACGCCAGCCGGGAGACCCCGGCGGCGACGGAGTCGCCGTCGCCGCTCACCCTGCCGTCGCTGGATCCGAATCCGCTGACCGAGCCGTCCTTTCCGGCCGGTGGCTGGTCGACGGTCGACGACGCTTCCCTCGTGGACCATCCGCTGCTGCGTGGCCTGTTGATGGAGCTGCCACCGAAGGGCAGCGTGCCGCCACCCGGCTGGCTCGACCGCTGGTTCGAGGCGACCAGGGCGATCCTGGAACTGCTATACGTGCAGGGCACCGGCGGTCGGGTGCGGTGACGACACCCGCTCGGGCATGGCCCGCTCGGCGAACCGGTTGTGCCGCAACGCGTGGCGTACGCCGATCGAAGCGACGGCCAGTGCCGCGATGGTGATCGCCGGCCCGGTTGCCGAGGGCCCGAGATACTGGCCGGCGCCGCTCGCCACGATTACGGCCGGCAGCAGCGCCAAACCTGTCACCTGCAACGGCAGCCCGATCAACGGGTGGGCAGCGGCGGCCCGTAGTCCGTGCGGGGCCGGTGTGCCGGCGGCGACGGCCAGCGCGCCGGCCCCGGCCCACAACCGGCGCAACCGGCGCACCGTGCAGCCGGCCACCAGCAGGGCGGGTACGGCGGCGAGCGTCAGCCCGTCGGCGGCCCGGTCCGCCAGGGTCGGTCCGACGGTGACCAGCCCGGCGATCGGCAGAGCCATCGTCAGACCGAGCGCGGTCAACGTCAGCGCGAGCAGCCGGCCCGAGTGCTGGCGCAGCTCGCGAGCGTGCTTCAGGCGGGGCAACCCGTCCGCGAGGTAGCCGACGGTCCACCAGACGGCCGCAACCGGAAGCAGGAGGGCGAGATGGCTCTGCATGTCCATCAGCCTTGCCCGAATTCGGGCTCGTCGAATCCGGGCCCACCCCCCGTTCGTCCCGTACTCGTCCCCGTAGGGGAACCATCTCTTCAGTGTTATGGGGGATCCGACATGTTTAACTGTCCGCACACATCCGACTACCCTCACCGTGATCGGCATTCATCGATCAATCTGCCACGAGCAGATGGACGCTCGATGCCGGTCGGAGGGAGGTAGGAAGATGGTTCTTCCACAGAGATCGCTGCTTGTCGGGCTGGCCACGCTGGCCATGATGGCGGCGGCCACGCCGGCCATGGCGGCCGAGTCGGTCGGCACCGTCCGAAGCGCCGGCGGCGCAACCGCCGTCAAGGACAGCTACATCGTCGTGTTCAAGGACAGCGAAGTCAGTCGTACGGCCGTCGGCTCCTCCGTGGACCGGCTGCTACGCCGGCACGGCGGTGCCACGGCCCGGACCTACAGCGCGGCCGTCCGGGGCGCCGAGGTGCGGGTCAGCGCGCGGGCCGCGGCGCGGATCGCGGCAGACCCCGCTGTCGCGTACGTCGAACAGAACCACGTCGTGTCTCTCGCGGGTACCCAGACGAACCCCCCGTCCTGGGGCCTGGACCGGATCGACCAGCGGAACCTGCCGCTCAACAGCTCGTACACCTATCCCAACACCGCCACGAACGTGACCTCGTACGTCATCGACACCGGCATCCGGACCACCCACTCCGACTTCGGCGGCCGGGCGACCTGGGGCACCAACACGGTCGACTCCAACAACACCGACTGCAACGGCCACGGCACGCACGTGGCGGGTACGGTCGGTGGCTCGGCGTACGGCGTGGCCAAGGCGACCCGCCTGGTGGCGGTCAAGGTGCTCAACTGCTCCGGCAGCGGCACTAACGCCGGTGTCATCGCCGGTATCGACTGGGTCACCGCCAACGCGGTGAAGCCGGCCGTGGCCAACATGAGCCTCGGCGGCGGGGCGAACACCTCGGTCGACAACGCGGTCATCAACTCCATCAACTCCGGTGTCACGTACGCGGTGGCCGCCGGCAACGGCAACGCTTTCGGCCAGCGGCAGAACGCCTGCAACTACTCGCCGGCCCGGGCCGCAGCGGCGATCACCGTCGGTGCCACCCAGAGCAACGACGCCGCCGCCAGCTTCTCCAACTACGGCACCTGCGTGGACATCCTCGCCCCGGGGGTGAGCATCACCTCCGCCTGGCACACCAGCAACACCGCGACGAACACCATCAGCGGCACCTCGATGGCCTCGCCCCACGTGGCCGGCGCGGCGGCGCTGGTCCTCTCGGCCAACCCGTCCTGGACGCCCCAGCAGGTCCGGGACTACCTGGTCAACAACGCCACCCCGAACGTGGTCTCGAACGTGGGCAGCGGCACCCCCAACCGGTTGCTCTACGTGGTCAACGGTGACACCCCGCCGCCGGCCAACGACTTCTCGGTCTCGGTGGCGCCGACCTCCGGTTCGGTCACGGCGGGTAGCTCGGCGAGCGCCACCGTGTCCACGGCGACCACAAACGGCTCCGCCCAGTCGGTCAGCCTCTCGGCCAGCGGCCTGCCGTCCGGGGCGACCGCCTCGTTCAGCCCGGCCACCGTCACCTCCGGCGGATCGTCCACGCTGACCATCAGCACCTCGGCCAGCACGCCGGCCGGCACGTACCCCGTGACCGTCACCGGCACCGCGGCCTCCGGCACCAGGAGCGCGACGTACTCGCTGACGGTCACCGGTGGCAGCGGCGGCGGCTGCTCCGGGACCAACGGCAGCGACGTGTCGATCCCGGACTCGGGCTCGGCGGTGACCAGCTCGATCACCATCTCCGGCTGCAACCGGAACGCCTCGTCGAGCTCGACCGTCGCGGTGAACATCGTGCACACCTACCGCGGCGACCTGGTCATCGACCTGCTCGCCCCGGACGGTTCGTCCTACCGGCTGAAGAACAGCAGCATCTTCGACGGCACGGACAACGTGAACACCACCTACACGGTGAACCTGTCCAGCGAGGCGGCGAACGGCACCTGGCGTCTCCAGGTCCGCGACGTCTACGGCGGTGACACCGGCTACATCAACACCTGGACGCTGACTCTCTGACGTCCGGTACGGCAACGGGCCCCGGCGTAGCGCCGGGGCCCGTTGCCGTACCGGTTCAGACCGCGAACGTGGTCGGCCGTTCGGTGGCCGGAGCGGGCGGCCGGGCCTTCCACAGCCCGGTCTTCTGCGCGAACAGGCGACCCAGGTACGCGGGGTTCAGGATCACGTAGCGCCGCCACAGGCGCTTGGGTTCCAGGCCGAGGCGCCAGAACCACTCCAACCCGGCACGCTGCATCCACGGCGGCGGCTGGCGCAACAACCCGGCGTGGTAGTCGAAGGCCGCGCCGACCGCCATCAGCGGCATGTCCAGCAGCGGGCGCATCGCGTACGCGAAAGTCTCCTGCCGGGGGCAGCCGAGCCCGACCAGGACCAGCCGGGCACCGCTGGCCTTGATCCGGTCGGCGATCTCGACGTCCTCGCCCGGCTGTACGCCGCGGAACTTGGACGCCTCAACTCCGGCGATCTTGAGTGCCGGGAACATCCGCTCCAGCGCCGGGATCAGCCGGGTGAGGGTCTCCTCGGTCGAGCCGTACAGGTAGACCGGCAGCCCTTCGTCGGCGAAGCGGGACAGCACGTGCAGAGTCAGCGTCGGCCCGTAGACCCGATCGGTGAGCTGGGCGCCGTGCAGCAGGTTCAGCGCCCAGCGAACCGGCTGACCGTCCGGGGTCACCACGTCGAAGGAGTTGAGCCGGGCGTTGTGCGCCCGGTCCAGCACTCCGGTCATCACGCCGTGCACGGCCAGCGCGGTAAGCGCCAGCGGCCGGCGTTCCTGCGCGGCGGCCACCACCTGCTCGGTGGCCTCGGCGTAGTCGGTCGCATCGACCAGGACACCGAGCACGTTCTTCTTGGTCATGCTCCCGGCACCCACTTGTCCACGTTGGCCTCGTAGATCTCTCGCATGATCATTGGTACGTCGTACACCTGCTTCCAGTCCGGGTAGTCGGCCTGGAAAGCCTCGTTGGAGCCGATCCACCACTTGTGGTCGCCGATCCGGTTGGCCTCGACGTACTCGGTGATCATCTCTTGGCCGGTGATCTGCTCGGCCAGCAGGAACGCCTCCCGGTTGGAGGTGTTCGAGTGCCGGCCGCCGCCGAGGTTGTAGACGGCGGCCGAGCGGGGATTGCGGAAGAAGGCTTCGAACGCGGAGACCACGTCCGAACTGTGGATGGCGTCGCGGACCTGCTTGCCCTGGTAGCCGAAGATCTTGTAGGTGCGGCGCTCCATGTTCGCCCGCATCACGTAGCCGAGGAAGCCGTGCAACTCGGTCGCCGAGTGCGCCGGACCGGTGAGCGTCCCGCCCCGGAAGCAGGCCGTCTTCATGCCGAAGTAGCGCCCGTACTCCTGCACCATGACGTCCGCCGCCACCTTGGAGGCACCGAAGATCGAGTGCAGGCACGCGTCGATCGACATGTCCTCCCGGATGCCCTGCTCGTACGGGTGACCCGGCTCGATCTCCCAGCGGGTCTCCAGCTCCATGAGGGGCAGGCTGTTCGGCCGGTCGCCGTAGACCTTGTTGGTGGAGCAGTGGATGACCGGGGCGTCGATGCAGTGTTCCCGGACGTTCTGCAGGACGTTGAGCGTGCCGGCGGCGTTGACGTCGAAGTCGGTGAACGGGTCACGCACCGCCCAGTCGTGGGAGGGCTGCGCGGCGGTGTGGATCACCACGGCCACGTCCCGGCCGTACCGGCCGAACAGCGCGCCGAGCGCCGCCCGGTCCCGGATGTCGATGCTGTGGTGGGAGTACGCCTCACCAAGCTCGTCGGTCAGCCGGCGGACATTCCAGGCGGTGGACGCCTCCTCGCCGAAGAATTCCTGCCGCATGTCGTTGTCGATGCCGACGACGTCGAGACCGAGGCCGGCGAAATGCCGGACCGCCTCGGAGCCGATCAGCCCGCCCGACCCGGTCACGAATGCGACAGTCACACGCCACTCCTGGTGCGTCGGAGCCAGAAACCATCGGAGCATAGCGTGACGTCCGGCACGCCCGGATACGGAGCGAGGGCCCCGCACTCGCGGAGCCCTCAGCTGTGGTGGGGAAGGGGGGAGTTGAACCCCCACGTCCTTTCGGACACACGGACCTGAACCGTGCGCGTCTGCCATTCCGCCACTTCCCCGTGGCCTGACCTCAGTCAACGTCGCCTGAGCCGGACACCGCCGATGGCCGGCGGGCCTCGGCCATGCTACGTGACCTTGGTCTGCTGCCGCGAATGGCTTTCGCTGCTCGCAGCGGTTACCGTTCGTGGCGGACGAAAGAGTAGCACGACAATCAGAAGCCGTCCGAACGGGCCGCGGCCTGCCGGCCGAGCGGCGTGTGAGCTGCGTGCGCTCTGGACGGATACCATCATGTCCTCGGGACCCGAGGAGGAGCCGGTGAGCGTGCTGCAACGCTTCGAGAAGCGTCTGGAAGGCCTGGTCGAAGGGGCTTTCGCCAAGGTCTTCAAAGGGGTGGTCCACCCCGTGGAGATCCTCAACGCCATGCAGCGGGAGGCCGAGGCACACAAGGCCATCCTGGCTGGTGGGCGCACGTTGGTGCCCAACCGCTACGTGATCGATCTCTCCCCGTACGACCACAGTCGGCTGGCGCCGTACGCCGCCGCGCTGGCCCAGGAGCTGGCCCAGTCGCAGGCGGAGTTCATCGGCGAGCAGGCCTGGACGGTCTACGGGGACGTGATCGTCGAGATCGAGCGCGGTGAAGGACTGGACACCGGTATGTTCCGGGTCACCGCGGAGGTCTACACCGGTGGCGAGGTCGCCCCGGTTTCGGCGCCCGGCTATGACGCCGGTCCGCCCGGATACGACGCCGGCCCGCCCGGCTACCCGTCCTACGACCAGGGTGGTGGCTACGGCCCGCCGCCGGGTCACGGTGGTGGGCGCAACATCCGGCTGGTCTCCGGCGACGGCCGCACCTACCCGCTACAGATGGGCTCGACCGTGATCGGTCGTGGCGACCAGGCCAACCTGCGCCTGCCGGACGTCGGCATCTCCCGGCGACACGCCCGGCTGGACTTCGACGGTGGGCAGGTCGTGCTGACCGATCTCGGCTCGACCAACGGCACCATGGTCAACGGCCAGCGGGTCTCCGCCGTGGCGTTGAACCCCGGTGACATGATCCAGCTCGGTACGACCACTCTGACCTTCCGCGTGGACGGCTGATCCGCCTTGCCGGAACTCGTTATCACCGTTGCCCGGTTCGGATTCCTCGTCCTGCTGTGGATCTTCGTGTTCACGGTTGTCGGCGTCATCCGCCGGGACCTCTTCGCGGGGGCCCGCTCGGGTCGACTGGTAGCCGCGCCCCGGACGGTGGGCGCGTCGACGGGGCAGGCGTCGGCGAAGCCGGCGAAGGTGAAGCGGGGGCGGGCGGCGCACCAGTTGGTGGTGACCGCAGGTCAGCTGGCCGGAACGCGGATCACGTTGGGTGAGGCGCAGATAACTATCGGTCGTGCCGAGGACTCCACCCTCGTCATCACCGACGACTACGCGTCCGCGCGACACGCCCGGCTCGTGCCGCGCGACGGGCAATGGTTCGTCGAGGACCTGGGTTCGACTAACGGGACGTACCTGGATCGCGCTAAGGTCACCGGACCGACCCCCGTCCCCCTCGGCGTGCCGATCCGGATCGGCCGCACCTCTCTCGAATTACGGCCATGACTCTGACCCTGCGCTATGCGGCCCACAGCGACCGCGGTCTGATCCGAGACGGTAATCAAGACTCCGTCTACGCCGGGCCGCGGCTACTCGCCGTTGCCGACGGCATGGGCGGTATGGCCGCCGGTGACGTCGCCAGCAACATCGTCATCGGTGCCATGGCGCCACTGGACGAGGACGTCCCCGGCGACGCCCTGGTCGACGCGCTCCGCTCCGCGGTGGGCACCGCCAACCAGCAACTCCGCGAGACGGTGGAGGCCAATCCCCAGTTGGAGGGGATGGGCACCACGCTCACCGCGACCCTGTTCTCCGGCAGCAAGCTGGGCATGGTCCACATCGGCGACTCGCGCGCCTACCTGCTGCGCGGCGGAGAGTTCGCGCAGATCACCAAGGACGACACCTACGTACAGATGCTCGTCGACGAAGGCCGGATCAGCCCGGAGGAGGCGAGCAGCCACCCCCAGCGCTCGTTGCTCACCCGGGCGCTGGACGGCCGCGACATCGATCCGGAGTACTCGGTCCGGCAGGTGTTGCCCGGCGACCGGTACCTGATCTGTTCCGACGGGCTCTCCGGTGTGGTCAGCGCGGAGACCATCGCCGAGACCATGCGGGAGTACGCCGACCCGCAGCAGTGCGTCGAACGGCTCGTCCAACTCGCCCTGCGCGGTGGCGGTCCGGACAACATCACCGTGATCATCGCCGACGCCACCGATCGGGACATCGTCGAGGCGGCGCCGATCGTCGGCGGTGCGGCGGCCCGGGACCGGGGGATGGCCACCTCGGCGGACGTCTCCACTCCGGCCGCTCGTGCCTCGGCGCTCTCCGCGCCCCGGCCGGCGACGCCTGACGAGTCGGCCAACAACGACGACGAACCCGAGGCCCGCCGACGTCCGCTGCGTGCGCTCGCGATGACGACCGCACTGCTGGTGATCGTCGGCGGTGGGGTGTTCGCCGGTTGGAGCTACACCCAGCGCCAGTACTACGTGGGCGCAACCGAGAACGGCCAGGTGGCCGTGTTCCGTGGCATCCAGGGCCAGATCGCCGGCATGGATCTCTCCAGCGTGCACTCCGAGAGCAGCGCCCAGTTGGACGACCTCACCCTGGCCGCGCAGGAGCAGGTCAAGCAGGGCATTCCGGCCAAGAGTGAGCCGGACGCGGAACGACGGCTGGCCGAGCTGACGATGGACAGCCCGACAAACGTGAACCTGAAGCCGATCTGTCCGCCGACACCGAGCCCCACGCCCTCGCTTGCGGGTTCGCCGTCCCCGACGCCGAGCGCGCCGGCGGGATCGCCGAGTGTCGCGGCCGGCTCACCGAGTCAGGTCGGCAGCATCTCGGCGTCACCCCCGGCCGGAGCCACGGTCACGCCGACCGGTGCCTCCGCCGCCGCACCCGACAGCACCCCCGACGCGCCCCCCGTCGACACCTTCACGCCCACGGTCGATCCGGCGGCCTGCCGGTCGCCCGAGTAGGCGCCGGCTCCCACCCGAGGACGATCGTGACCGCAGCGGCCACCCCGGCATCCTCGCCCGCGACCACGGGCGAGCGACCCGGCGTACGCATGGCGCGGTCCCGCCGCAACGCCGAGCTGTCGCTGCTCCTGCTGGCGATGGCGCTGGTCGCCGCGTACGGCGCGATGGTCGAGGCGAACGTGCTCGACACGGTCACGCCAGGCTTCTGGGTGCCGGCCGCCACGCTCACCGCGGTGTTCCTCGGCATGCATCTGGTGATCCGGTTCCTGGCGCCCTTCGCCGATCCGGCGCTGCTACCGGCGGTGGCCCTGCTCAACGGGTTGGGAGTCGGCTTCCTCCGCCGGCTCGACCTGGCCAATGCGGCCCCTGAGGAACGAGCCGACCTGGCCATCTTCGCCGGCATCGGCGGCCGGCAGCTCGCCTGGACGCTGATCTCGGTGATGCTCGCCGCCGGGCTGCTGGCGTTGATGCGCGACCACCGGTCGATCTCCAGGTACGCGTACACCCTGGGTCTGGCGGGCATCGTGCTGGTCATGCTGCCGGCGGTGCTGCCGGCCAGCATCTCCGAGATCAACGGTGCGAAGCTCTGGGTACGCATCGGCAGCTTCTCGATCCAGCCCGGCGAGTTCGCCAAGCTGGCCCTGCTGGTCTTCTTCGCCTACTACCTGGTGCGCAAGCGCGAGGTGCTGTCGCTGGCGAGTCACCGGTTTCTCGGCATCGACTTCCCGCGGGGGCGCGACCTCGGCCCGGTGCTCGTCGTCTGGGTGATCAGCCTGCTGGTCCTCGTCTTCGAGAAGGACCTGGGCACCTCGCTGCTCTACTTCGGCATGTTCGTGGCCACTGTCTACATCGCCACCGAGCGGGTCAGCTGGCTGCTCATCGGCCTGGTCCTCTTCTTCGGCGGCGCCTACCTCGCGTACGTGCTCGGCGAGGCGGTGGGCGGTCCGTTCGCGAACTTCTACCTGCGGGCACAGATCTGGCTCGACCCCTTCGCCCAGCCGTACGACGACGGCTACCAGCTGGTGCAGGGGCTGCTAGCGCTCGGCTCCGGCGGGCTGTTCGGTGCCGGTCCGGGCGGCGGTCAGCCGCTGCTGCTACCGGAGGTACGCAACGACTTCATCTTCGCCGGCATCGGTGAGGAGATCGGTCTCTTCGGCCTCTCCGCGCTACTGGTGATCTACCTGCTCATCGTCGAGCGCGGCCTGCGGGCCGCCCTGGCGGTCCGGGACTCGTTCGGCAAGCTGCTCGCCGGTGGCCTGGCCTTCACCCTCGCGCTCCAGGTCTTCGTGATCGTCGGCGGGATCAGCAAGCTCATCCCGCTGACCGGTCAGACCACGCCGTTCCTCTCCGCCGGTGGCTCCTCGCTGATGGCGAACTGGCTGCTCATCGCGGTGCTGCTGCGCGTCTCCGACGCCGGCCGCCGGCCGGTCGACGGTGCCGGTGGCAAGGTGACCCGCCCGTCCGGCCCGCCCGAGCAGCTGCACGGTGCCCCCACGGAGGTGATCAAGCCGTGAACGCACCCCTGCGTCGGGTCGGCGTCGTCGTCATCGTCCTGTTCGGCCTGCTCTTCGCCAACCTGAACTGGATCCAGGCGTACAAGGCCGACGAGTACCGCACCAGCGACTACAACGGTCGGGTCCAGGTCGCCAAGTACGACCGGAAGCGGGGCAACATCGAGGCCGGTGGCACCGCCCTGGCGGTCAGCAAGGAGACCGACGGCGAGCTGAAGTACCTGCGCACCTACCCGGGTGGGGAAAAGTACGCCCACGTGCTGGGGTACGAGCCGGTCAACGGCTCCGCGACCGGTCTGGAGCGCGCCGAGAACGACTTCCTCGCCGGCACTAGCGACCAGCTCATCGTCAACCGGCTGCGGGACATGGTGACCGGTGACACCACCGCCGGCGGCAACGTGCTGCTGACCCTGTCGAAGCGGGCCCAGGACACCGCGTACGACGAGCTGCGGGGCAACAACGTCGGCGCGAACAAGGGCGCGGCGATCGCCATCGACCCGGCCACCGGGGCGGTGCAGGCGTTGGTCTCCATCCCCAGCTTCGATCCGAACCCGCTGGCCAGCCACGACACCGACGACGCGACGGCCGCGTACAACCGGCTCGAACAGGAGGCGGGACGTCCGCTGCGGAACCGGGCGATCGGCGAGGTGCTGCCGCCGGGCTCCACCTTCAAGATCGTGGTCGCCGCGGCCGCGCTGGAGAACGGGATCACCAAGGAGACGAACATTCCGGCCGGGTCGAGCTACACCCCGCCCACCTCCAGCGAGCCGATCGGCAACGCCGCGCCGTCGATCTGCCCCGAGTCGCAGGTGACCCTGATGAGCGCGGTCACCGAATCCTGCAACACCGGGTTCGCCAAGCTCGGCGGCCAGCTCGGTCCCGACGTGCTCAAGGAGAAGGCCCGGCAGTTCGGCTTCGAGCAGGAGGACCTGACCGTCGGCCGGCTCGGCGAGGGCGGCCTGAGCGTGGCGGCCAGCCGGACGGGCAGCATGGAGAACCCGGACGGTAGTCCCGACCCGGCGGCGCTGGCGCAGTCCTCCATCGGGCAGCGTGACGTGCGGATGACCCCGTTGCAGGGCGCCATGATCGCCGCAGCGGTGGCCAACGGCGGCAGCCAGATGCGGCCGTACGTGGTGCGTCAGCTGCTGGCACCGGACCGCACCACCGTCTACGACACCGCCAACCCGCGCGAGCTGCGCCGGCCGGTGAGTGGTCAGGTCGCCGCCGACCTGCGAGACATGATGGTCAGCGTGGTGGAGAACGGCACCGGCCGGAACTCCCGGATCAACGGCTACACCGTCGGCGGCAAGACCGGCACCGCACAGTCCGCGCCGGACCGCCCCGACCACGGTTGGTTCATCGGCTTCGTCCTCGACTCCGAGGGCAAGCCGATCTCCGCCGTCTGCGTCGTCCTGGAGGAGGCCGGCAGCGGCGGCAGCGCCGAGGCCGCCCGGATCGCCGGTCAGATCATGCGGGCCGCCATCGCCGAGCCCGGGGGGCGCTGACATGCTCAGTCCGGGTGTGCAGCTCGGTAACCGCTACCGCCTCGACGAGCGGATCGCCAGCGGCGGCATGGGTGACGTCTGGCGCGGCACCGACCAGGTGCTCGGTCGTACGGTGGCGGTCAAGAGCCTGCTTCCGGCGTTGCTGGACGAGCCCGGATTCGCCGAGCGGTTCCGCGGTGAGGCCCGCACCATGGCCACGATCAACCACCCGGGTGTGGTCGACGTCTACGACTTCGGCAACGACCAGCACATCGCCTTCCTGGTGATGGAGTACGTGGAGGGTGACCCCCTCTCGGCCACGCTGAGCCGGGTCGGCCGGCTCACCCCGGCGCGGACCATGGCGCTCGTCGCCCAGGCGGCGGACGCGCTGCACGCCGCGCACGTGAAGGGCATCGTGCACCGGGACGTGAAGCCCGGCAACCTGCTGGTCCGCCCCAACGGCACGCTTGTGCTCACCGACTTCGGCATCGCCCGGTCGGACCTGGTCGGGCAGCTCACCGCGGCCGGTTCGGTGCTCGGCACCGCCTCGTACATCTCGCCGGAGCAGGCCACCGGCCAGGTCGCCACCCCCGCCTCCGACGTCTATGCGCTCGGCGTGGTCGCCTACCAGTGCCTCGCCGGACGGCGGCCGTTCGAGGGTGACAACCCGCTCGACATCGCGATGCGACACGTCCGGGAGACACCCCGGCCGCTGCCCTCCGACATCCCGCCCCAGGTCCGCGCGCTTGTCGAGCGGGCGTTGGCGAAGGACCCGAAGGAGCGTTGGCCGAGCGCCGCCGCGCTGGCCGGAGCGGCACGGCAGTTGAAGACCGCGCTGTCCCGGCAGGCCCGAGCCGGTGGGCAGGCCGCACCGATCTCCGCCGCGCCGGCCTCGCCGGCGCCGGGCCGGGCGCAGGTTCCGCAGCCGCCGCGTCCGGTCGCGGCCCCACACTCCCCGGCCCCGGCGCACCCGCAGGCCGTCGGGCACCGACCGCCGCCGGCTCATCCGCAGGCCCGTCCGCCGGCGGCCCCGCACCGTCCCACTACGGTGGCACCGGCCGCCGCCGGCTATCCGCGTGGCGCGGCCACGGTCCCGCCCGGGTACGCTCCGCAGCCCGGACCGTCACGCCCGGTGCCTCGACGGTCACGATCCGGCATGGTCTTCCTGGCCATCATGTTGGGCGCACTGGTCCTCATCTGCTCCGGCGTGATTTCCTACCAACTGCGGGACAACATCGGCGCGGGCACGCCGGATGGGGTTTCCGTGCCAACGGTGACGTCCGACGCGCTGCGGCCTGACGGGCGAGACGATCTGGTCGATACGGCGTACCGTCGACTGGATCAGCCCCGGATGGGCGGCGACGTGACGACGACGAGCGAAGGACGACAGACGCGATGACAGCGCAGGCCCGCCTGCTCGGTGGCAGGTACCAGGTCGGCGAGCTGCTCGGGTACGGCGGCATGGCCGAGGTGCATCGCGGTCGTGACCTGCGGCTCGGTCGGGACGTCGCGATCAAGATGCTCCGCGCCGACCTGGCCCGCGACGCCACCTTCCAGATGCGTTTCCGGCGGGAGGCGCAGAACGCCGCCTCGCTCAACCACCCGGCCATCGTCGCGGTCTACGACACCGGCGAGGAGCAGGCGCCGACCGGCGAGACGCTGCCGTTCATCGTGATGGAGTTCGTGAACGGGCGCACGCTGAAGGAGGTGCTCGGCGCCGAGGGCCGGTTGCAGCCTCGGCGGGCGATGGAGATTTCCGCCGACATCTGCGCCGCGCTGGACTTCAGTCACCGGCACGGCATCATCCACCGCGACATCAAGCCGGGCAACGTGATGCTCACCCAGACCGGCCAGGTCAAGGTGATGGACTTCGGCATCGCCCGGGCGCTGGCCAGCGGCGCCACCACGATGACGCAGACCAGCGCGGTCATCGGCACCGCGCAGTACCTCTCCCCGGAACAGGCGCGCGGCGAGGCGGTCGACGCTCGTTCCGACGTGTACGCCGCCGGCTGCGTGCTCTTCGAGCTGCTCTGCGGACATCCGCCGTTCGTCGGCGACAGCCCGGTCAGTGTGGCGTACCAGCACGTGCGGGAGGCTCCGCCGACCCCGAGCGACCTCAACCCGGACGTCAACCCGGCGGTCGACGCGATCGTGCTCAAGGCACTGTCGAAGAACCCGTTGAACCGCTACCAGAGCGCCGGAGAGATGCGGGCGGATCTGCTCCGCGCGGCAGCCGGTCGGCCGGTGCTGGCGACCCCGGTGATGCGCGAGGACGAGACCGTGGCCATGGCCGCGGCCGGCCACCCCGGCTACCCGACGGGGGGCGCGACGCAGACCCGGCAGATTCCCGCCCGGGTGGGTGATCCGCGCCAGCGCAAGGCGTCGTCCTGGCTGATCGCCACGTTCGCCGCGCTCGGCGTGCTCGCGGTGATCGCCCTGGTCGCCGCCCTGCTGCTGAACCAGCGCGACGAGCCCCAGGACGTCGCGGTGCCGACGGTCACCGGGCTGACCCAGGCCGAGGCGTTCGCCCAGATCGAGCGGGACGGCTTCGTGCCGGCGCGCGGCGAGCCGGAGTTCACCTCGGACTGCAAGGAGGGGACGGTCACCAACCAGTCCCCGCCCCCCGGCGAGCGGGCGGAACCGAACAGCACGGTGACCGTAAACATCTGCGGCGGCAAGCCCGAGGTGACCATCCCGAACGGCCTCGTCGGCAGTACGCAGGAGGCCGCCCAGACGCAGCTCGAGAACCTCAACCTCAAGGTGAAGGTCGAGGAGGATGACAACGCGGCGTCCAAGGGGCAGGTGTTGAAGGTCAACCCGCCCTCGGGCGAGAAGGTCGCGGAGGGCACCGAGGTCATCCTCACCGTGTCGAAGGGCAACGTGGCGACGGTGCCGTCGGTGGTCGGCCTGTCCCAGGCGGAGGCGGAGCGGACCCTGGAACGCGCCGGCTTCGACGTCGAGACCGAGCTGGGTCCGGAGCGCCCCGCGGATGAGGCCGGGCGGGTGGTCGACCAGAGCCCGAACGGCAACGCCGAGCGCACCAAGGGCAGCACGGTGAAGATCATCGTGTCGGTGCCGGAGCCGGAGGAGGACCCGGACCCGCCGAGCCAGACCCCGCCGACGACCGGTGCTCCCACCACGCCCCCGCCGGACGATGACGACGAGGGTGGCGGCGGCGGGCTCCTGCCCTCCTTCAGCCCGTTCCGCCTGTCCGAAGAGTGACGGGGTAGAGCCTCGGGAAGCTCGGCTCCATCCGAATATTTAAGTATGTTGACGAATGCTCTCTGTCGTGATGATATTGGCCCGTCACAAGTCGTGGCGACCGCATCACAGCACGGGGGTTCCATTCATGCGTAAACCTGTCCGCGCATCCCTACTGCTCGCCGCCCTGATCCCGCTCCTCTTTGTCGCACCTGGGCAGTCGTTGGCGGCCGGGCCGTCGGACGCGGCGGCCTCTCCTGCCGTCGTGTCAGCCGAACCCGCCAAGCCGACCCGGGAGGAAGCCATCGCCAAGGAGCGGGACGGCCGGGCGGAGGTCAGCCTGCCCAGCCGTACCGTCCGGCACGCCGACGGAAGCGTCGAGACCATCGCGGACCCGGCCGCCGTCCGGGCGCTCCGCTCCACGCTCGCCGTCGGCGACGCCTGCGGCTCGGCCTGCGACGGCAAGGATCCCGCGTCGTTCCTGGCACCGATGCCGGGAGGCCCGTCAAACTACGCCTACTGCAGCACCGACGCCGTCACCATCTACAGCAAGTACAACGGTTACGACTCGCGAGTCGAGCTGCGATACAGCCCGACCTGTCGAACGGCGTGGAGCCGCGGCTGCTGCTACACCTCAATCGCTGGCTTCGGGTACTACGCCAACGGGAATCTCCGCCTCTCGGTCTACAACTACGACGGCCGGTTCAACGGCACCAACGTCTGGACCGCCATGCTCGACGACGCGGGCTACACCTACAAGGCCTGCTATGACACGCAGATCGGTGGCCCGTCGATCTGGTCCTGCACCAGTCGTTACTAGTGCGGTGTCCAGGAAGGTTGGCGGCCCGGTGAACGTTTCTGGCCACCGCACAAGCTACAGCTAGGCCCACGGCACCAGCAGCCAGGCGATTTGCCGGTCGCATCCGGGACCGCCGCGATCCCCGCGGCGGTCCCGGATGTCGTCGCCCGGATGGGAAGGTGGTCGACCTGACCCTCAGGTGGTGGCGAAGGCGGCGCGGCGGCGGGCGTCGACCTCGGCGGCCAGTTCCGGGGCGCGCTCCAGGGCGTCAGGGTGGCCGCAGGCGGCGAGCCAGTTGGCCAGCATCAGGTGGCCGCCCTCGGTGAGCACCGACTCGGGGTGGAACTGGACGCCCTCGATCGGCAGCGTGCGGTGCCGCATCGCCATCACGATCCCGGAGGCCGTCCAGCCGGTCACCTCCAGCTCCGCTGGCAGGGTCTCCCGCAGCACGGCGAGGGAGTGGTAACGGGTCGCCGTGAAGGGGTCGGGCAGACCGGCGAGGACACCGGTGCCGTCGTGCCGGACCTCCGAGGTCTTGCCGTGCAGCAGCTCCGGGGCGCGGGCGACAGTCGCCCCGAACGCCTCGCCGATGGCCTGATGACCCAGGCACACTCCGAAGATCGGCAGCTTGCCGGCGTACTTGCGGATCACGTCGAGGCAGATGCCGGCCCGGTCGGGCGTACCCGGACCCGGGGAGAGCAGGACGCCGGCCGCGCCGACCCGGCCGACCTCGGCCACCTCGATCTCGTCGTTACGTCGTACCTCGCACTCCACACCGAGCTGGCCGAGGTACTGCACGAGGTTGAAGACGAACGAGTCGTAGTTGTCGATCACCAGGACACGCATCGGGCTCACTCGTCCTCGTCCGGCGGTGGGCTGTTGTTCCGGTCGGTGTCGTACGGCAGATCGTGCTCGTCGCCCGGTGGCGCGTCGTCGACCGCGCCGTCGCCCCCGGGCCCGACGTCGCCCTCCGGCGCACTCGGTACGCCGGAGTCGTCCTGGGTGACCTGCACGTCGTCGAAGGGCAGCAGCGGCTCCGCCCAGGGAAACACCACGTACCACAGCAGCGCCACCATCGTGGTGGCGAGCAGCAGGCTGCCGGCGAGCTTGCCGGGCAGCCCGAAGGGCAGTTTGCGCCAGATCCAGGCGTACATGGTCAGGTCCCCAGCTCCGCCGGGCGTCCCTCGGCCTTGGGCTGGGTACGCGTCAATTCGGCGTGAATGATCAGCCGCTCGTAGTTGTCGAACTTCGGGTTGCAGGTGGTCAGGGTCAGCATTCGCTTGGTCGGCTTCTCACCCGGCCGACCCGGCACCGGCGCCACCACCTCGACCTGCGTCGGCTTGACGATCAGGCTCTCGGTCACCTGGTAGACATACCACTCGTTGCGGCCTTCGACCAGGATCGGGTCGCCCTCGCGCAACTCGTCAAGCCGCCAGAAGGTGGCCCGGTTCCGGTGCCCGGCCACCGAGAAGTTGCCCACCTGGCCCGGCATGGCGCTGTCCGGGTAGTGGCCCGGCGCATACCGGATGTCCTGCTGGCCGACGCCCTCGACCACAATCCATTCCTTGTCGAACTTCGGAATGTAGAGGCCGGCGATCGGCGTGCCCTGTACCGCCGGCTTCGGCTTGGCGGACGGGCTGGCCGACGCCGACACCGTCGGGTCCGTCACCGGTTCGGGTGCCCACGCCTGGGCCAGTTGCTCGCTCAGCTCGCCCTGGTGGGCGTCGACGATCGCCGACTTGCCCCAGATCTCGTAGCCGGCGAAGAGCAGCACCACCAGGCCGAAGGTGATCAGCAGCTCGCCGCTGAACCGCAGACCGGTACGCACCCTCGACCACAGCGACGGGCGGGTCAGCTCCGAGTAGACGCTCTTGTAGCCCTCGCCCGTCTGGTGGGGGCGAAGTTGCACCACCCGGTCACCGCGCCGCGGCTTCGGTGCCTCGGCGGGCTGGTCGGCACCGTCGGACGGTTCCTCGCTCTTGGGCGGCCGGGGTACGGCACCCATCAGGGCGGTCGAGTCCAGTGCGGGTGCGGCGTTCGGCCGCGCCCCGGTGACCGCCGGGATGAGGGCGGTCGCCGCCGGGTCGGCCGATCGGCTCGGCGCGGAAGCTTGCCCCGGTGCCGTCGGCTGGCCAGGTGCGGACGCTTGCCCCGGTGCCGTCGGCTGGCCGGGTGCCGCCGGGCGGGTCTGCTGACCCGAGGCGGAGGTGACCGGACGGTCCGTGGCCGCCGGGCTGCCCGGGACGGTCGCAGCGGCGGGCTGGCCGTTCGTCGCCTGGGTTCCCCTGGTCGGCACCGTCCCCGGGCCGCCGTTCGCCGAGCCGGCGCTGTCGCGGACCTTGGGCATCAACGCGGTCGGCCCCTCACCGGACCAGTCACTCTGGCCGGGTGCATGGTCCGACTGCCGTGGCGGCTCGACACCGGGCGAGCGTCGCCCCTCAGCCGACCGGGACGGTGTGGCCGGCGGCTGACCAGGCACCGGGTACGCCGGCCCGATGCCAGCGGGCCGGTCCTGGCCCGTCGGCTCAGGGCGTGACACTTGCGGTGCCGAGCTGTTCTGGCCAGCCTGCGCCGGCTGCGTCGCCGGGATGTACGGGCCCGGCTGTCCGGGATCAGGCGGCCGCGCCGGGCCGCTGTTGCTCGCCGGTCCGGCGGCGTACGGCGGGTGCAGTGCCGGCGCTGCACCGGCAGGCTGCCCGGCACCGGGACGCGGCGCGTGCGGTGCCGGGGGCGTGGCCGGCCGCACAGTGGCAGGTTGCGTGGTCCCGGCGGACTGTCTCGGCTGCTCGCCGTTGGGCCAGGTCGGGCCGCCGTTGGGCTGCGCCGTTCCGGTGCCGGGCCCGTTCGGACCGGGCTCCTGGGCTCGGGCACCGGGCCAGGGCGGCGGGGTGCCGGCGGTCTGACCGACGCCCGGCCGGGCCGCGGTGTCGGCCGGGCCCGTCCACCCCGGCCGGCCGGCGGTGCCGGTAACACTCGGGTGACCGGTTCCGGCGTGACCGGCGTCCGTGCCGGCCGGGCGGGTGCTGCTTCGCTGCTCCGGGTCGCCCGCGCTCCGGGACGGCTGGAAGGCTCCGCGCCACGGCGTGGGCCCCACCGGAATGTCCGGCTGACCCGACGGCAGGGGTACGCCCTGCCACTGGTCGTTGGTTGCCGCGTCCGGCTGCCGGCCGGCGGCCTCAGGAGCTGGACCCGGCGCTGCGTCCCACTGGTTCGCCGTACGGTCGGGATCCACCGCACGCTGCCCGCTCGGTGCCGGGTCCCACTGGTTGGCGCTACGCCCGGTGGCCGCCGCAGCGTCCCACTGGTTCGCCCGGCGGTCGGTGGCCGGGGCGGTGTCCCAACGTCCGGGTGCGGTCGGCTGCTCCTGGCGGGGGCCGGCACCCCGACGGTCGGCCGTCGGCGCGGTGGTCCGCTCCGGCCCGGCAGGTGTGCTCCAGCCGGTCGGTACGCCGGGCGTGGTAGCGGTCCGGGCAGGTGGGTCCGTCGGCGCTGGTGCGTCCCACCGGCCGCCGACGGGCGAGGTGGTCTCGGCGGCACCGTCGAAGCGGCCGGAGTTGGTCGGCCGCTGGCCGTCCGGCGGTCGACCCTCGGCCGAAGCCTGATCGGTCGGACGCGGAGCCGCGGTCGGCCGCGGATCGTGCGGTGCCTGGGACGGCCCGGATCGGGTGGGTAGCACCGGGTCGGGCCAGGACCCCGTCGTGCGGGCGTCGGTGGACCCACCCCGCTCGACCTTGGGGATGAAGGCGGTGGGCTCGTCGGTCTGGTCGCGGTGCCGACCGTCGGACTGCGGGCTCACCGCGCGCTCACTGCGGCACCGCCGGCACCGTCGCTGATCGCAGGGTGGTGGAGTCCTCGAAGGCGGGCACCGTGACGGTGCCTGGGGTCTCTGAGTAACCGAGTTGGTAGTTGTCGACCGCGTCCCTGAACCACCGGACTCCCTCGGAAGCGGCGAGGGCCTGCCGGAGTACGGCGGGGTCGCCAATTGCTACGATCTTGAAAGGTGGGGAGTACACCCGGCCGTGCAACAGCAGGGTGTTACCCACGCAGCGTACCGCGCTGGTCGCCAGCACGCGCACGTTCATGATTGACATCGCCTCGGCACCGCCGGCCCAGAGCGCGTTGACCACCGCCTGCACATCGCCCTGATGGACGACCAGGTCGTCGTTGGAGGCCCCTTCGGGCAGGTTGCTGAGCTGCGGTGCGTCGTTGAGCTCGACGGTCAGGCCGGTACCGGTGAGGGCGGTGAAGCCGGCGGCGGCCCGACTGGCGTTGGCCCGCTGCTGCTGTTCCCTGATCGGGCCGTCGGAGTTGGCCAGGACGGCCGTCCGGTTCTCCAACTCCCCGCGCAGCGTGGCGGCCCGCTCCTCGTTCGCCGCCACCTGTGCCCGGCGGTCCTCGATCAGCTCGGTCAGTTGGGGTCGGCGGTCCTCGCGCAGAGCGGTGCCGCCCGCCGTCGTGGCCGTCGTGGTGAAGAGCAGGCCGGCCGCCAGGGCGATCAGCGGTACGCCTACCGACCAGAATGGCCGGCGTTGACGTGGCCGTCGTGGCAGCAACACGGCGACGAGTCGTCGCAGCGCCTTCTGCCACGACGCTGCGCCGGATGTGTACTCCACGGGTCAGTCTCCCTCGTCATCGCGCTCCGACGCCACCCGGTGTGGGCGGGGCGCCGGCCGTGCTGCCCGGTTTTCCGGTGCTGCCCGGTACCGGTCTCACCTCATTCGTGGATCGGACGGGTCTTCCGGACTACGCTAGCTGTCGAACATTATTGGCCATGGACCGTCGCCCTCGCGCCCGGTTGTCAGGCCGGACGAGGTCGTAACCCCTCTGGAGAGCGCCGTGCCCAAGTCTCAGGTCCGCAAGAAGAAGGTGTACACCCCGCCTACGGACGTCCGCCCGACGGCGACGACCGCGGCCACCAACAAGCCCAGCCCGGTGTGGCTGCCGGTCCTGGCGGTGTCGCTGATCGTCTTCGGCATCGGCTGGCTGGTGGTCTACTACCTCTCCGAGCAGGAGTACCCGGTCATGGAGCTGGGGTACTGGAACCTGGCGGTCGGGTTCGGCGCGATGGTCGCCTCCCTGATCGTGCTTTCCCGCTGGCGCTGACCCGCAGCTCAACGCCCTGACTGTCCGGCGCCACCGGCGGCCCGCCCGAGCGGCGGTGCCGTCGGCCTCCTAAGGTGTGCGCAGGGCAGCGTGGCCCCGGTGCGAGATGACTCACGTTACTGCTGGGTAACCTTGCGCGTAGGCTGCACTGCATGACCGAGCGGAGCGAGGTCATCGACCGATCAGGTTGAGGTGCGGCGGCGTGGGTCGACGATCGCACCGACGCCCCGGTCGCCGAGCCGCTCGACAGGCAGCAGACCGGGAGGCCAACTCGAATGGGCAGCGTCCAGATCGTCACCACGATCCTCGCGGCCGCCATCACCGCTGTCGCGGTGTGGCTTGCGGTACGCGCGGTCTCGAAGATGGTGGCCGTCATCCGGCTGGGTCAGCCCGATCCGACCCGCTCCGGCGACAAGGTCAGCCGCACCAGGACCATGCTGGCGGAGACCGCCGGGCACACCCGGATGCTCCGCTGGAGCGTGGTGGGCGCGGCGCACTGGTTCGTGATGGTCGGCTTCATCGTGCTGTCGCTGCTGGTGCTCGAGGCGTACTTCGAGGTGGTCTCGCCGACCGGTGGGCTGCCGCTGATCGGTGGCTGGACCCTCTACGGGCTGGTCACCGAGTGGATCGGAATTCTGGGCGTTGTCGGCATCGGCGTCCTGATCGGGATCCGGCTGGCGAACCGGCCGAATCGGGCGGGACGTCGGTCGCGGTTCACCGGCTCCACCATGTGGCAGGGCTACTTCGTCGAGGCGGTCGTCCTCGCCGTACTGGTCATGGGCTTTCTGATCCGCGGCTTCAAGGTGGCCACCGACCACTTCGAGTACCCCACCTGGGCCACCCCGCTCAGTCACGCGGTCGGTGCCCTGCTGCCAGCCTGGGACTCCGGCGTCAGCGTCGCCGCGCTCGTCAAGATCTCGATCTCGATGGCCTGGGTCATCGTGATCTCGTTGAACGTGACCATGGGGGTCGCCTGGCACCGTTTCCTGGCCTTCCCCAACATCTTCTTCAAGCGCAAGCCGGGTTCGGTCGGCTCCGGCCTCGGCGCGCTGCGGCCGATGATGAGCGACGGCAAGCCGCTCGACTTCGAGGAGGCCGACCCGGAGTCCGACCAGTTCGGCGTCGCCCAGGTCGAGCAGTTCACCTGGAAGGGTCTGCTGGACTTCAGCACCTGCACCGAGTGTGGCCGCTGCCAGTCGCAGTGCCCGGCGTGGAACACCGGCAAGCCGCTGTCGCCGAAGCTGCTGGTGCTCAGCCTGCGGGATCACGCGTACGCCAAGGCGCCCTACCTGCTGGCCGGCGGCGGCAAGGACCTCACCGGTGAGGAGAAGGCCACCGCCGCGCAGCTCGCCCACGTCGACGTGCTGGCCCTCGCCGAGGCGGAGAAGCCGCTGATCGGCGACGCCGAGGCCGGCGGCGTGATCGACCCCGACGTGCTCTGGTCCTGCACCACCTGCGGCGCCTGCGTCGAGCAGTGCCCGGTGGACATCGAGCATGTCGACCACATCGTCGACATGCGTCGCTACCAGGTCCTCATCGAGTCCAGCTTCCCCTCCGAGGCCGGCGTGATGCTGCGCAACCTGGAGAACAAGGGCAACCCGTGGGGTGCGCCGCAGAACACCCGTGAGGACTGGACCAAGGGGCTCGACTTCGAGGTGCCCCGGGTCGGCGAGGTCGAGGACTTCGAGTACCTCTTCTGGGTGGGCTGCGCCGGTGCGTTCGAGGACCGGGCGAAGAAGACCACCCGGGCCGTCGCGACCCTGCTGAACGAGGCAGGGGTCTCCTTCGCCATCCTCGGCGAGGGGGAGACCTGCACCGGCGACCCGGCCCGACGGATCGGCAACGAGTTCGTCTTCCAGATGCTCGCGCAACAGAATGTCGAGACCCTGAACGAAGCGTTCGAGGGTCGGGAGAAGGCCAAGCGCAAGATCGTCGCAACCTGCCCGCACTGTTTCAACACGCTGGGCAATGAGTACGGCCAACTGGGCGGTGAGTTCGAGGTGGTGCACCACACCCAGTTGCTGGCCCACCTGGTCGCCACCGGCAGGCTCACCCCGGTGCAGCCGGTCGACGGCGGCGTGACCTACCACGACCCGTGTTACCTGGGGCGGCACAACCGGGTCTTCACGCCGCCGCGCGAGGTGCTCGGCAGCGCCATCGAGGGTGAGCTGACCGAAATGCCGCGTAACAGCGAGCGCTCCTTCTGCTGCGGTGCCGGTGGCGCCCGCATGTGGATGGAGGAGCGCATCGGCAAGCGGATCAACGTGGACCGGGTCGAGGAGGCCATGTCCACCGGAGCGAGGACGGTCGCCGTCGGCTGTCCGTTCTGCTCGACAATGCTCAGCGACGGGGTCAACGGCAAGGGTGCCGGCGAGCAGGTCGAGGTGATCGACGTGGCAAGCGTCCTGCTCCGGTCGGTCAAGCCCGAGCGGGTCGGCGGCACCGGGGACAGCACGCCGGTGGCCGGCTGACCGCCCTCAATGCAGCGGGCGGGCGGCACCTCAACCAGTGCCGCCCGCCCGGTTTTCAATTGACGTGCGTAACTGTAACGAATTGGTCGACACCCTTTGTGTGCGTACCGTCGCGCAAAGGTGAATGAGCCGTTGGTCGCCTTGATTCCCCACCTACCGTTCCCTAATGTTGGGCACCGACCGCCATGGGTCGTCTGTCCCCGCCCCTTACCGCTCGCGGGACGCCCGGTGGTCGGCTGCAAAGGAGACGCTGCCGGTGGCAACCATGCCCCTCCATCGTCGTGCGCCAGGGCGATCCCGTCCGGGTGGCCTGCGTAGGGCCGCCCGTGGGCTGGTCGTCCTCGTCGCCGCCGCCGCGGTCGGTGCCGGCCTGCTCGCCGCCCCCGCGTACGCCGAACCCTCGGTCGACGAGATCGAGGCCCAGATCGACAAGCAGTGGGAGAAGCTGGAACCCACAATCGAGCAGTACAACAAGGTGCGCTCCCAGCTGCGGGTCAACAAGCAGAAGTCGAAGAGCCTGGAGAAGAAGATCCAGCCGCTGGCTCTGGAGACCGAGCTGGCGATGAACCGGGTCGCCGATCTCGCCTCCCGGTACTACATCACCGGCCCGTCCAAGGAGATCGGTGTTGTGCTGCTCAACTCCAAGCCGAACGAGCTCGGCGAGCAGATGGCCTTCCTTGACCGGCTCGCGTCGCAGGAGCGCCGCGAGCTCGAAGGTGTCATGAAGATCCGCAAGAAGTACGACGACCAGAAGGCCAAGCTCGACGCCCTGATCGCCGACCAGGAGACGAAGGCGAAGCAGCTGGCGGCGAAGAAGAAGCAGATCGACGCCGAGATCAAGCGGCTCGAACGGTCGCTGCCGGTGACCACGGTGAAGACCACCAACTGCCCGACCATCAACGGTGTGGTCAGCGATGCCGCTCGCACCGCCATCCGTACGGCATGCGCCCAGGTCGGCAAGCCGTACGTGTGGGGCGCCACCGGCCCGAACTCGTTCGACTGCTCGGGTCTGACCCAGTACGCCTACCGGGCTGCCGGCATCTCGCTCACCCACTTCACCGGCGCACAGTGGAACGAGGGCAAGGCCATCTCGCGGTCCGACGCCCGTCCGGGTGACCTGGTCTTCTTCTTCAGCGACCTGCACCACGTGGGGCTCTACCTGGGCAACAACCAGATGGTGCATGCGGCCCGAGCCGGTAAGCCGGTAAACGTCTCGCCGATCACCACCATGCCGCTCGCCGGTTTCCGCCGACCCGGCTGAGCCGCCACCAGCGTCCGCTGAGCGGTCGCACAGGATCTCCCGAGGGTCCCCGGTCAAGTCGACGGGGGCCCTCGCCATTGTCGGATGTCAGCACCCACAGTGACGGTGTGGTTGTGTTGCGTATCGACGCTGATCGTCCCTACGCTGGGCAATCGTCGACCGCTGGCAGATCCGTCCATCCGGGGCGGTAACGGTCCGACACCGCCGAATCGCTCGTGAGCGAGCCGGGGAACCAGGTACCCGGGGTGAATCCGTGCGGGGCACGGTAGGGCGCCCCTTCCCGCCCGAACCCGTCAGCTAGGCCCTGTGTCGAAGTCCTCGGTCGAGCCGAGGCGGAGTCCAGACTCCGACACAGGGCCTGACCCGGTAGGCGGTATGGGAAGAAGGAGTGCTGAGCCCGGTGGCAGACCATGCCCCGCGGCCGCCGTCACCGCGTCCGGGATTGCCCGGCCGGCCGACGGCAGCGCCGCGTTTCCGCTGGTACCGCTGCATCCCCGCCGCCCTGGCCGCGACCGCCGTGATGTTGACCGGCGGTGCGGCGGCGGCCTGGGCCGACCCCACGGTCGCCGACATCGAGCGCCGGATCGACGAGGACTGGAACCGGCTCGAACCCGTCATCGAACAGCACAACGCCACCCGGCAGGACCTGGCCGGCAAGCGGCGGGAGGCGGACGCGCTGGCCGCTCGGATCGCGCCGCTGCAACGCCAGGTGGACCAGGCGATGGACCGGGTCGGCAAGCTCGCTGCCGGCGCTTACAAGGGCGAGCAGGTGCGGGCCGTCAACGCGCTGCTCGGCAGCCGGTCGCCGGGCGAGGTCGTCGAGCAACTCGGCCTGCTCGACCGGTATGCGCGCGTGCAGCAGCAGGACGTCCGGCACGCGAGTGAACTGCGCGACGAACTCGCCGCGGCCAAGGCCGGGCTGGACCACACCATCGATCAGCTCACCCGCACCGAGGCCGATCTCGCCGACAAGCGGCGACGGATCGACGCCGAGATCGACCGGTTGCAGCGGCTCCGGCTACGGGCGTACGGCAAGGGTGGCGGTGGCCCGCTGCGGCCGGCGCCCTGTCCGGCCAGCTACCCCGGCGGACCGGCCGGTGAGGCGGTCACCTTCGCCTGCGCCCAGATCGGCAAGCCGTACTCCTGGGGCGCCGAGGGGCCGAACGCGTACGACTGCTCCGGGCTGACGCTGGCCGCATGGTCGCGGGCCGGTGTCGCACTGCCGCACAACGCGGCCAGGCAGCGCCGGGTCACCGCGTCGGTCAGTCGCGGCGCGCTGCGCCCCGGCGACCTCGTCTTCTACTACCGGGACCTGCACCACGTCGGCATGTACGTCGGTGGTGGCTGGGTGGTGCACGCCTCCCGGGCGGGTCAGCCGGTCAAGATGAAGCGACTGGACAGCGGCCCGGTGCACAGCTTCGGCCGGCCGGGCTGAGGCTTCGGAGCGTACGACGTCGGGCCCTTACGGTTCCGGCGGCGCGGCACGGGCAGTGAATCATCGCCCGCAGCGACCCTGCGGTGTCAGCGGGTGGGCCAGGTGCGCCAGCTCTGCCAGGCGCGACTCGGCGTCGGGCCGCGCTGGCCCTGGTAACGGGAACCGTAGACGGCCGAGCCGTACGGGTGCTCGGCCGGCGAGGAGAGCCGGAAGATACAGAGCTGCCCGATCTTCATGCCCGGCCAGAGGGTGATCGGCAGGTTGGCCACGTTGGACAGCTCCAGGGTGACGTGACCGGAGAAGCCGGGATCGATGAAGCCGGCGGTCGAGTGGGTGAGCAGGCCGAGACGTCCCAGGCTGGACTTGCCTTCGAGGCGGCCGGCGAGCTGGTCGCCCAGCGAGATGACCTCAAGCGTCGAGGCGAGCACGAACTCGCCCGGGTGCAGCACGAACGCTTGGCCGTCGGGCACCTCGACGGCGGAGGTGAGGTCGTCCTGTCGGGTCGCCGGGTCGATGTGGGTGTAGAGGTGGTTGTTGAAGACCCGGAACAGTTTGTCCAGTCGTACGTCGATGCTGGAGGGCTGCACCAGCGTGGGCTCGAACGGTTCGAGCGCCAGGGTGCCCGCCTTGATCTCGGACACCAGGTCACGGTCGGAGAGCAGCATCGCCACACCATAGCTGCCGGTATGTGACACGCGTGTCGGACTACCCGCTTCGAACGTGTGTTCGATAGGATGTCGGCATGGCTTCCTGGACCGAATTCGCCGCTGACGAGCCTCGACTCGCCGACGGGATCCGCCTTCTCATGCAGCAGTACGGCCCCGGCTTCGGCTACCTGGCCACGGTTCGTGCCGACGGCGGGCCCCGGGTGCACCCGGTTTCTCCGGTGATCACCGACGACGGTCTCTACTGCTTCGTGATCGATTCACCGAAGCGGCGCGACCTGGAACGCGACGGTCGTTACGCGCTGCACTCGTTTCCGCCGGAGGAGAGCGACGACGAGGCGTACGTCGCCGGACGCGCCCGGCCAGTCACCGACGACGCCACGGTCGCCCGGTTGGCGCTCGCCGCGCGGGCCGCCCCGCACGCCGACTGGCGCCTCTTCGAGTTCACGGTCGACGTGGCAATGCTGGCCCGGCGCGAGCAGTCGGTGGGCGGGCCGAGCGAGTTGGCGTCCAGTCCGGCGGTCCAGGTCTGGCTCGACCCGGCCGGTGTCGCGCCTCAGGCCGTACGCCCGGTGCCGGCCCACTCCGGGAGGCATCACCGCCGCGCCGCCTGACCCACATGCGCAGGTGCCGGCCCCGTCCGACGGAGCCGGCACCTGCGGTACGCGGTGCTGCGCTGGTGCTATGCCGCGCGGTAGGAGTTCCAGGCGTTGATCATGCGGGTGGCCTGGCCGGGGGTGAACTGGTACATGCAGCCGTCGTACGAGTAGTCCATGAAGTTGGTGATCGGGTCGAGGCCCTGGCTGGAGCAGGTGTCCCGGCCGGTCGGGCAGCCGCTTGCCGGCGAGGCTTCGGCCGGGGTGTCCCCGACCTGGTCACCGCTGCCCGAGCAGCCACCCTGGAACGTGTGGTAGAGGTTCAGCCAGTGGCCGACCTCGTGGGTGCCGGTGTCACCCTGGTTGTAGTTGGTGGCGGTGCCACCGGGCAGGGATTCGCTGAGCACGACCACGCCGTCCATCACGTTCAGGTTGCGCTGCGGGAAGGTCGCCCAGCCGAGCAGGTTGTTGCTGAGCGCGCCGAGGTAGATGTTGAGCGTCGACTTGCTGCCCTGGCGCAGCTGGGTCTTCATCTGCCGCTCGGCCGACGAGCCCTGTCGGATCGGGTACCACGACGAGTTGGTCACCCGGTTGATGCTCTGCAACTGGAACGCGAAGGCGGTCGCGGCACCACCGGTCGCGCCGCTGAACGACTGGTTGAGCACGTTGATCTGGGACTGGATCATCGAGTCGGGGATGTTCCCGCCGGCCCGGGTCGTGTCCCGGCGGATCACGTGCACCACCACCGGAATGGTTACCGAGGCCGCAGCGGCCTGGGCGTTCAGCGTACGTTGGCCGACTCGCTTGGCTCGCTCCTGCAGGATGTCGGCGAACTCGGCCTCGCGCTGATGCACCTGGGCGAGGGTCAGCTGGTTCGGATCGTGCCCGGCGGCACCGCCAGCCTTGGCCCGGGCCAGGGTGCCCGTCGGATCCTCACACACCTCGTCGGCGGTGACGGCGGCCGCAGCCGGGCTCGCGGTCGTGGTCGCGGCCGGCAGTAGGCCGACCGTGGCCACGCCGAGCGCCAGCGCGAGTGACGTCGATGCGATGCCGGCCATGCGCCGGTTCAGCAGGACGGGACGCAGTCCCATATGCCCACCTCTTTCTGGCGACGCGACCGGGGGTTGTGTCGCGTCGTGTGGAAAACGTGGGGCAGACGTTACAACCGATAGACAGATTTGAACATGGCCATATGTTGCGGCGATGAAACTTTTCTCCCGCCCCGCCCCGCCCCCGGGCCTACCCGCCCGCCCCGCGCCGGCCCCGCACGTCGACAGCCGCCAAGATCCCGTGCACCTTCGGGGATGTTGCCGCCTCCAACCCGTCTTCATGCAGCAGGTTCGGGGAAGTTGCGCGGACGGGACGTTCGGCGGGCGACTCGTCGTCCGGTGGGGCCTGGGTGCGTCGGTCGGGGTGGCTCGGGTAGAGTGGTGCCGCTTGCGGGTGTAGTTCAATGGCAGAACATCAGCTTCCCAAGCTGACAGTGCGGGTTCGATTCCCGTCACCCGCTCCGTGCGAACGGCCCTGGTCAGGACGCCAGTCCCAACCAGGGCCTTCGACCCTTCCTGGGCCACGAGCGGCCGACGGGCCACGGCGGGCATCGGCGGACAGCAGTCTTGACCTGTACAAGGCAGGGGCATCGGGTCTCCGCCTCCCGACACACCGGTCCGCATCGACGCTATCGCGTTGATCGTCGCGAGGCTGGGCAGCCACAATCCCACCATGTCCGCCTCCGCACGTGGTCTGCTTCTGAAGCACTTCCGATGGATCGAGGGCCACGCTGACGTGTGGGCGATATTCCGCGACGCCAAGGCACTCCGCCAGGTCGTCGCAGGTCTGGTCGAGCCGTTCAGGAACTCGGATGTCACAGCCATCTGCGGGATCGAGTCCCGGGGGTTCCTTCTCGGGGGCGCTGCGGCCTTGGAGTTGGGCGTCGGGTTCATCCCAGTGCGCAAGCGTGACGGGCTGTTTCCCGGCGACAAGATCACAGCGGCAGCCGAACCGGACTACCGCCAACGGTCGCACACCCTGCGCTTGCAGCGATCCTCACTCGGATCACACGACCGGGTTCTGCTCGTGGACGACTGGATTGAGACAGGCAGCCAGGCGCTCACCACCAGACAGATGGTCGAGCGGTGCGGCAGCAGCTGGGTAGGGTGCAGCGTTCTGGTCGATCAGCTCCGTGATGATCGGCGGGCGGCACTCGGCACTGTGATGAGCCTGGTGCGGGCCGATGAGTTGCCGGTGTGGACCGGCTAGAGGGCCCGACCGCTCGCGCGTGGGGCAAACTGTCCACTTTGATCGGTGGGACCACGCGCCCGGCTCGTCGTTCCTAGGCTCTCCCCGGCGAGGCGAGAAAGCGCCTAACTCGGGGAGACGAGGCATCCATGACCATGCGCACCAGTCGGGCCATCGCGGCGACGCTCCTTGCGGGCGTCGTCACCGCGACCGGCCTGCTCACGGGGGCGGCCGCAGCCCAGGCCGAGCCGGTGACGGCCGGCACCTTCACGATGACCGGGGATCCCGGCGACTGGGTCACCGGCGGCGCCACCTACAGCTACGACGCCGGGGCGGGAGACCAGCTGTCGATTCGCGCCGACGATCAGCTTCGCGGGGTCTACCTGTCGATCAACGGCAGTAACGGTGACTGGTGGTCGATGGAGCTCAAGGCGCCGGCCGGCCAGCAGCTGGCCGTCGGCGACTACCCGGAAGCCACCCGCGCGCCGTTCAGCGGTGCGGGCGCCGGCATCGACATCAGTGGCAACGGCCGGGGCTGCAACACGATTACCGGCTCGTTCGTGGTCGCCGACGTGGCGTTCGGCCCGCACGGGTACGTGGAGCGCCTCGACGCCACCTTCGAGCAGCATTGCGAGGGCGGCGAGCCGGCTCTGCGCGGCCGGGTCGTGATCGGCAATCCGCCGCCGCCGGCCCCGCTGGAGTTCACCGTCACGCCGGCGGCGGACGGCGTCTTCAGCAAGCTGAACGGCAAGGCCACGGTGCACGGCACCGTGGCCTGCAACGCGGACGCGACGGTGCAGCTCAGTGGCCTGGTCACCCAGGTCAAGAAGAAGGTCATCATCCGTGGTCCGTTCACTGGCCGGGTCGACTGCGTCGAGGGTGAGACGGCGCAGTGGTCCGCGACGGCGGACCCGACGGGCACCACCCCGTTCCAGAAGGGGAAGGTCGAGGTGACCGGCAGCGCCTGGGCGAACGACCCGAACTACGAGGGCGAGATCGTCCAGGTCGAACTCGCACCGACCACGGTGACGCTGACCCGGGCGCCGGCCGCCGTCGAAGCTCTCATGTGAGAGCTGGTCGAGGCAGCACGGGGGCCCGGTCCGAGGGAAGACCCTGGGGCCGGGCCCCTTGCCGTGCCCCGCGGTGTGACCTGCCTCCGCGTACCATCGTGATCATGAGGGTTGGCATCGTGATCCTGCCCGACCAGCGCTGGTCGGTGGCGCGGCACCGCTGGCGGCGCGCCGACGAGTGGGGCTTCGACCACGCCTGGACGTACGATCATCTGGGCTGGCGCGACCTGGTGGACGGGCCCTGGTTCGACTCGATGACCACCTTGACCGCCGCCGCGACGGTGACCACCCGGATCCGTCTCGGCACGCTCGTCGCCTCTCCGAACTTCCGGCATCCGGCGGCCTTCGCCCGGCAGGTGACCGCGTTGGACGACGTCTCCGACGGCCGGGCGCTGCTCGGCCTCGGCGCGGGTGGCATCGGGTTCGACGCGGCCGTTCTCGGCGGTGAGACGCTGCCCCCACGGCAGCGGGTGGATCGGTTCGCCGAGTTCGCCGAGTTGCTCGACGCCATCCTGCGACAGGACGGCACCACCTGGCGGGGCGAATGGTTCGCGGCGGTCGACGCCCGGAGCAATCCGGGCTGCGTTCAGGAGCCCCGGGTGCCGTTCGTGGTGGCCGCCAACGGCCCCCGGTCGATGCGCGTCGCGGCCCGCTTCGGGCAGGGCTGGGTGACCACCGGGCCCGCCGCCGACGAGCTGGACGACTGGTGGACCGGGGTGGCCGAGCTGACCACCCGCCTCGACGCGACCCTGGCAGCGCAGGGGCGTGACCCGGCCAGCCTGGACCGTTACCTTTCGCTGGACTCGGCACCGGTCTTCTCGTTGCGTAGCGCGCAGTTCTTCGCCGATCAGGTGGAGCGGGCGGCGAAGCTCGGCTTCACCGATGTGATCACGCACTGGCCGCGGGAGAGCAGCTGGTACGCCGGTGACGAGGCGGTCCTGGTGGACGTCGCCACCCGCCTCCTGCCCGAGCTGCGTCGCTGAAACTGCACGCTGCCGCCAGGTCGGCGCAGGGTGGCGCGGGCTGCGAGCCGGACGACGGCTCAGGTGCCGAGGTCGCCGGTGGCGATGCCGCCAGCTCCGGCGGACACCAGGCGGAAGCGTACGCAGGCGATCTCGCTGTCGTCGGTGACCGGGGTGCCGACGCGGGCCCAGTACGCGGCGTGTCCGGCCCGCCATTCCTCGATCGAGCGGTCGCCCTCCCCCTCGGCGCGGGCGAAGTCCCACGGCACCTCGGCGAACCGGGTCACCTCGATGCCGGTCACCTGGACGACGGCCACCAACGCGTCGGCGTCGTCGACGAGGGCCAGCCGCTCTCCGACGTGCTCAAGTTCCTCGCCCTCATCGGCGTACTCGTTGAGCAGGCCGGCGGTGGCGGTCTTCACGCCGGCCAGCACGAGGGTGTTGAGGCGCGCCCGTAGCTCACCGGGGGTGCCGAGAGCCAGCGCGCGGAGTCCGCCGATCCGTGGCCACATCGGGTCGAGGCTACCGCCCGATCGCCGGCATCCGGTGGAGCCTGAGTGAGTCGTCCCGGAAGGGTGCGAATGGGAGTACGGTCGATGGCCGACGACAAGGAGATGTCCATGGCGGACCGACGTGCGGTGCTCATCCCGGGACGCGGGTACGACACCCGGTACCCCCTCTTTCTCTACCTGGGCGAGGCGCTGCGCCGGGTCGGTTTCGGGCTGCACGGGATCTCCTGGCAGGTGCCGGAGCACTTCGACATCGACACCATCGGCAGATGGGTGTGTGACCAGGTCTCCCCGGCCCTGAACGAGCGAACGGACCTGCTGGTCGGCAAGTCGCTCGGCACCCTCGCCGCGCCGCTCGCGGCCGGCCGGGGGCTGCCCGCGGTCTGGCTCACCCCGTTGCTGCACCGCGGCGACGTGGTCGACGCGCTGCGCCGGGCCACCGCCCCGTTCATCCTGGTCGGCGGCACCGCCGACTCGTCCTGGGACGGCGGAGCCGCCCGGCGGCTCACTCCGCACGTGTTGGAGATCCCCGGGGCCGACCATGCGCTGATGGTGCCCGGCCCGCTGGCCCGCTCCGCCGAGGCGCTCGGCCAGGTCTGCACCGTCGTCGAAGACTTCGTCCGCTGACCCCGTTCATGACGTTGTTGTCGCGCCACGCCGGAGCGAGGGGCAGCAACATCATGATCAACGCGATGAAACGGGTTTCAGGCGGGGAGGTCGGGGGTGGTGAGGAGTGCGGTGATTCGTAGGGTGGCCGCCAGGGTTGGTGGACAGGTGGCGACCACGGCGGCGGTGCCGACCGGGTCAGCGCCCCGGGCCGTACAGATCTCGTAGATGGCGCGTACCTGGGCGGCGGTGTCCACCCAGTCGTCAACCACCAGCACCCGGTCGCCCGGACCCAGGTGCCGGTCACGCACCGCGAGGTCCACCCGTCGACCGCGAAAGTCGGGGGGACTCTGCGCCCAGGTCAGCGAGCCGGCAGGCAACCGTCCGTCCCCCGGCTTGTGCGCCGCCACGAATCCCACGCCGAGGGCGGTGGCCGCCAGCGGCCCGAGCAGGAACCCGGTGACCGCCGGGGACACGACCACCGTGGGTCGAGCCGCCCGGAACGGCGCGACAAGCGCCGGCCCCAGCTCGGCAAGCGTCGCCGGATCCCGCCACCACCCGGAGGTGTCGCTGACCAGGTGGCTCGCGCCCGGACCGGGGTCGACCCACCCGAACAGCTCGACGAGGCGTCTGCTCAGCTCAACGGGCATGTCACCATCCTGCGTCACCCGACAGTCGAACACCGGCCCTCCCGGCCCACCACGACTCGGATGATCGGCTGCACGTATCACCGCAATTGCAGTCATAACGCCATGATCACGTTGACTTCGGAAGTGCTTCTCTCGTTATGGTCCGACCCGGTTTGACCCGCTGAGAAAGGACCGGGCCGGTGGCTGGTAAGCACTCCCGTACCCGCAGGTTCACCTCGCCGGCCGGTCTCACGGCCAGCGCCGTGGTGGCGGTCGCGCTCGCCGTCGGAGGCACTGTCGGCGCCGTACGACTGACCGCCGACGCGGAGCCGGCTCGACCGGCCGCGATCGACCTGTCGCCCACCCTGGAAACGAGCGTCCCCACGACCGGCTCGCCGACCGCGTCGCCGACCGCCAGCGCCAGTGCCTCGCCGAGCCCGACGGTGAGCCCGACGCCGAGTCGTACCGTCCAGGCGCCGTCGCGGAGCAAGCAGCGTACGGCCAGCCCGAAGCCGAAGCCGACGGCCAAGAAGACGACGGCCCGCCCGGTGGTCGACACCGGCTCCTGCGGCGCGTCCTTCTACTGGCAGGGTCAGATGACCGCCAACGGCGAGACGTTCGACCCGGAGGGAATGACGGCCGCCCACAAGACCCTGCCCTTCGACACGAAGGTGCGGGTGACCAACCCGGCCAACGGCAAGTCGGTCACCGTCCGGATCAACGACCGTGGTCCGTTCATCGAGGGGCGTTGCCTGGACCTGGCCCGGGCCGCGTTCGCCGAGATCGCGTCACTCGATCTCGGTCACATCGAGGTCCGCTACGAGGTGCTCGGCTGACCCGGTGGAGCGTCGCGATCGGTTCCGGCCCCGGCTCCTCGCGGCCAGATCCGTCTCGTCCGAGGGGCCAGGCTCATTCTTTCGCTCACCTACATCGGGCATGCTGTCGGATGTACGCACGCAACTCCTCCAGCCGGGCCGCGGCCCGCTGAGCCCCGGATCCCGCGCCGGCCTCGGCGCGGCCCTCGTCCTGCTCGCAATCGTGTCCGCGGTCGAGTTGGCGGACGGCCGTACGGCGAACTACATCGCGCTGATGGTTGCCGCGCCGTTCCTGGCCGCCGCGCTCGCCTCCTGGCGGATCGTGCTCGGCGTCGGTGCCGCCGCCTCCGTGCTGGGGGCGACCTTCGCCCTGGCCGAGCGGACGGTGTCGGTCGCCACGGCCGTCGCCGTGGCCGGCATCGCGTTGGGTACGGGTATCGCGGGGGCGGTGGCGGCGGTACGGCAGCGGCAGGCGGAGCAGATCGCCGAGCTGTCGAAGCTGGCCATGGTGGCTCAACAGGCGGTGCTGCGCCCGCTCGGTCCTCGGGTGGGTGCTCTTTCCGTGGCCGGCAGGTACATCTCGTCGACCGCCACGGCCGAAATTGGCGGGGACCTCTACGAGGCGATCGAAACTCCGTACGGCGTTCGCATGATCATCGGGGACGTACGCGGCAAGGGACTGGAGGCGGTCCGGCTGGCGAGCATCGTCCTCGGCTCGTACCGGCACGTGGCGTACGAGCGGGCCGATCTGCGGGCCGTGGTGACGGATCTGGACCGGGCGGTGGCGCGCAACGTTGGTGACGAGGACTTCGTCACGGCCGCGTTGGTCGAGGAGCGCGGTGGCACGCTCACCATCGTCAATTGTGGACATCCCGCGCCGCTGCTGCTGCGGCGTGGCGCGGTGATCTCTCTTGAGCCCCCGGCACCGGCGCCCCCGCTGGGATTCATGCCTGTGGTCCGGCCACGGGTGGAACGGCTGGAGCCGGGTGACCGGTTGCTGCTGTTCACCGATGGGCTCGGCGAGGCGCGGCGGGACGGCGAGTTCTTTCCCACCGCGGATCGGGCCTGGCGGCTGCTCGGGCACGGGACGGTCGGTGACGGCCTCGCCTCCCTGGAGACCGCTCTGGTCGAATGGGTGCACGGCCGGCTCGACGACGACATCGCGCTGGTCCTGATGGAGTACACGGGCTCGCCGGGCAAGGCGACGGCGGCGGTGCCGAGCTGGGAGGTCGGTGCGGCCGAAGGGTGATCCCCGCCGAGATCCCCGCCGGTGACCTGAACGGCAGGTGTGTAATGCCTGTCACTATCAGGATCGGCTTGTCGCTGCCTACCCGCGAGTAATAGAGTCAGGGTTACTGATCGGTAACACCTGTCCGGAAGCGGGGCCAGCAACATGACCCACTACAAGAGCAACGTACGGGACCTCGAATTCAACCTGTTCGAGGTGTTCGGGGCGGACCGGGCGTTCGGCCAGGAGCCGTACTCCGACCTCGACGTCGACACCGCGCGGAGCTTCCTTGCCGAGGTCGACCGGCTGGCTCGGCAGGACCTGGCCGCCAGTTACCAGGACAGCGACCGCAACCCGCCGGTCTTCGACCCGGCCACGCACACCGCGCCGCTGCCGGAGTCGTTCAAGAAGTCGTACCGGGCCTTCATGGAGTCCGAGTTCTGGCGCCTGGACCTGCCCTCGGAGCTGGACGGCACCAACGCCCCCCGGGCGCTGTGGTGGGCGCTCGCCGAGCTGGTGCTCGGCTCGAACGCGCCGGTCTGGATGTACGCCTCCGGTCCGTCCTTCGCGCACGTGCTGCACGTGGAGGGCACCGAGCAGCAGAAGAACTGGGCCAAGCTCTTCATCGACCGGCAGTGGGGCTCCACGATGGTGCTCACCGAGCCGGACGCCGGCTCGGACGTGGGCGCTGGCCGGGCGCGGGCGATCCCGCAGCCGGACGGCTCGTGGCACATCGAGGGCGTCAAGCGCTTCATCACCTCCGGTGAGCACGACCTGAGCGACAACATCGTCCACTACGTACTCGCCCGCCCGGTCGGGGTGGAGGGCGTGGGTGGCCCCGGCACCAAGGGCCTGTCGCTGTTCGTCGTCCCGAATTACCACTTCGACGAGAACACCGGCGAGCTGGGCGAGCGCAATGGCGTCTTCGCCACAAACGTCGAGCACAAGATGGGCCTGAAGGTCTCCAACACCTGCGAGATCACCTTCGGCGAGCACGGCGTACCGGCCAAGGGCTGGTTGCTGGGCGAGAAGCACGACGGCATCCGGCAGATGTTCATGATCATCGAGTACGCCCGGATGATGGTCGGTACGAAGGCCATCGCCACCCTGTCCACCGGTTACCTCAACGCGTTGGAGTACGCCAAGAACCGGGTGCAGGGCGCCGACCTGACCCAGATGGCGGACAAGACGGCTCCCCGGGTGGCCATCACCGCGCACCCCGACGTGCGTCGCTCGTTGCTGTTGCAGAAGTCGTACGCCGAGGGTCTGCGGGCCCTGGTCCTCTACACCGCCACCTGGCAGGACAAGGTCGCCATGGCGGAGGCGGCCGGCGACGAGAAGGCCATCAAGCTGGCCAAGCGGGTGAACGACCTGCTCCTCCCGCTGGTCAAGGGCGTCGGCTCGGAGCGGGCGTACGAATTGCTCGGGCACGAGTCGCTGCAGACCTTCGGCGGCTCCGGATTCCTCCAGGACTACCCGCTGGAGCAGTACGTCCGGGACGCCAAGATCGACACCCTGTACGAGGGCACCACGGCCATCCAGAGCCTCGACCTGATCTTCCGGAAGATCGTCCGGGACAACGGCAAGGCACTGCTGGCCGTGGCCGGCGAGATCCAGGAGTTCATCGCCACCGAGGCGGGCAACGGCCAGCTCAAGGAGGAGCGCCAGGCGCTCGGCAAGGCGCTCGCCGAGATCCAGAACATGCTCGGCGTGATGACCGGCTGGCTGGGTGAGGCGCAGGGTGGGGACACCCGGGCGCTGTACAAGGTCGGGCTGAGCAGCCGGCGGTTCCTGCTGGCCCTCGGTGACCTGGTCGTCGGCTGGCTGCTGCAGAAGCAGGCCGACGTGGCGCTGAAGGCGCTCGCCGGTGAGGTGACGGCGGCGGACAAGGCGTTCTACACCGGAAAGGTGGCTGCCGCCCGGTTCTTCGCCCGCGAGGTGCTGCCCCGCATCGGCGCCGACCGCCGCATCATCGAGGGCGCCGACCTCGACGTCATGGACCTCCCCGAAGAAGCCTTCTAACCCACCCACTCACCCGGTCTCGTTGATCATGAGGTTGGCGGCGGTTCAGGAGCAACATCGCCGCTCACCTCATGATCAACCCCTTGTTCGTGGGGGTGCGGGGGTGGGTAACTGGGGGGTGGGTGGGTATGCGGTGCGGGCCAGTCCGAGTACGCCCAGAGCAACCGCACGGGGGAGTGCCGCGCACATGGGCATTGGTAGTGGGATCTTCCTGATCGCGATCGGCGCGATCCTGACCTTCGCCATCCGGGCCAACGTCTGGTGGGTCGACCTGCGGGCGGTCGGTTGGGTCTTCATCCTGGCCGGGCTGGCCGTGCTGCTCACCACGCTCTGGTTCTGGCAGGACCGCCGCAAGCGGGCCCGGACCTTGATCGTGGAGGAGAACCGGCTCTCGCATCCGACCGCGATGATGCCGCCACCGCCCGATCCACCGCCACCGACCGCGCCACCGAGCTGAGCGACGACCTCCACGGCACACCGCATTAGCGTGCGGTGTGCCGGGTCTCGATCCCGGCCCCGCCGCGGCTCAGCTCCGCCCAGGGCAGGGCCGTCCGGTGCACCACGAGACCGCCGGTACGCAGCCCTTCCGGATCGGCCCGCACCGGATCGAGCAGTTCGGACAGTAGGGATATGCCGGGATTGTGGGCAATCAACAGGACCGTGGCCGCGGTTGGTGACACCTGCCGGATCAGGTGCAGCAGGTCTTCCGGATGTGCCTCGTAGGCGTCCGGTTCATAGCGAACGACCGGAGCCGGACCTGCGGGACCGCTCTCCGGCGGTGAGCCGGTGATCCCCAACTGGACGGCGTGCCACGTCTGTCTGGTTCGTACGGCCGCCGAGCAGAGCACCACGTCCGGCAGCAGCCCGTGTCGAGCCAGCCACGCCCCGGCCGCCGCGGCGTCCGCCCGGCCGCGAGCGGCCAGCGGACGTTCGACGTCGGGACCGTCCGTGGTGGGCTGTTCTGCCTTGGCGTGCCGCAGCAGCACAAGTGTCCGCTCGTCGTGCGGGCTGTCCGTCATGTCTCCAGCTTGCCGGATTGGCGATCTCCGTGCCGGGGTAAGTCGGTCGATGCCGCAACCTCATCCGTGGCCGCGGCGGAGTGGAATGCCAGCTTCGATAGCCAAGGAGACGACCAGATGGGCATCGGTGGCAGTATTTTCCTGATCGCGCTGGGCGCGATCTTCGCGTTCGCCGTGGAGGCGGACCTGGGCTGGCTCAACCTGAGCGTTGTCGGCTGGGTGCTGATGTTCGCGGGCGTCGCCGGGCTGATCGTGACCCTCTACTACTGGAACTCGCGTCGGCGTACGGTCGTCGCGCCGGTACGCGAGGAACGGGTGGTGGCCGAGCGCGCCGTGCCGGTCCGGGACGACCGGGTGGTCCAGGAGTACCGCGAGGTGCGCCGGCCCGGTCCCACGATCTGACCTCAGGGCCCAGCCCGACGGACCCAGCGGGGGTGGTGAGCGACGAGGCTCACCACCCCCGCTGTCGTTGTGCGCCGGCTCAGGCGAACAGTGCGAAGTAGATGGCGATGTGGTGGCAGATCGCGGCGACCAACGTGCAGGCGTGGAAGAACTCGTGGTGGCCGAAGACGGTGGGCCACGGGTTGGGGCGGCGCAACGCATAGAAGACCGCGCCCACGGTGTAGATCCCGCCGCCCACGGCGAGCAGCACCAGGGCCGTGACTCCACCCTGGTGGAGGATGTCGGGCAGCATCGCCACGGACACCCAGCCGAGGGCGAGGTAGAGCGGCGCGGAGATCCACCGGTTGGCGTGCGGCCAGATCAGCTTGAGCGCCACACCGCCCAGGGCACCGCCCCAGACGATCGACAGCATCATGACGGCGGCCCGGGTCTCCAGCAGCAGCAGGCAGAACGGGGTGTACGTGCCGGCGATGAACAGGAAGATCATCGAGTGGTCCATCCGGCGCATGACTGCGTAGCCGCGGGTCGACCACACCCGACGGTGGTACAACGCGCTGGTGCCGAAGAGGCCGCAGACGGTGAAGCTGTAGACGGCGGAGCTGACCAGGGGGGTCCAGCCCGGGCGGGTGGCGGCGATCGAACAGAGCACGATGCCGCAGACCAGGGCGACGAAGAACGCGTACGTGTGCAGCCAGCCGCGCATCCGGGGTTTCCCGATGTCGACCGGCTTGAGCCGGGGGCGTGCTGAGGTGGTCACGCCCTTAGGTTACGGCAGCGTAGGTTACTTTCGGGTAGTGCAACTGGTCACGCTGTCCGACCAGTGGCCGACCCGAAAGCATCGACTCTTCCGGGAGGATGGCGGAATGCGGATCAGACCGGTCGGCACGCACGCCCTCCTGCTCGACCTCGCGCCACCGGAGGACATCGATCCCGCCGCGCCGCCGAGTCGGGACACCGAGGTGGCCGCCGCCGTCGAGGCGTGGCGGGCGGAGCTGTGGCACCGCCGTGAGCTGGGCGAACTGGTCGCCGTCGAGATCGTGCCGGCCGCCACCACCGTGTTGCTCGACGGCGTACCCGATCCACCGGTCACCGCCGCCCTGATCGCCACCTGGACCGCCTCCGCGCCGCCCGACGGAACGATGACGGCGGTGCCCACCGCCGCATCCGCCCCTCTCGTCGAGGTACCCGTCAGCTACGACGGAGCAGACCTCCCCCAGGTGGCCGATCACTGGCGCACGGACGTACCGGGCGTGGTGCGTCGCCTGCGGGACACCGAGTTCCAGGTCGCATTCTGCGGCTTCGCGCCCGGCTTCGGGTACCTCACCGGGCTACCCGCCGAGCTGGCGGTGCCCCGGCTGCCGACGCCCCGGCAACGGGTGCCGGCCGGTTCGGTCGCCCTGGCCGGCCGGTACGCGGGCATCTACCCCACCGCGTCCCCGGGCGGTTGGCTGCTGGTCGGGCGGACCGAGGTGACCCTCTTCGACGTGACGGCGGACCCGCCGGCCCTGCTCAGCCCCGGCACCCAGGTCCGGCTGGTGGAGCGGTGAGCGGCACCCTCGAAGTGCTCCGGGCCGGGGCGTTGACCACCGTGCAGGACCTCGGTCGGCCCGGCTGGGCGCACCTCGGCGTACCCCGTTCCGGTGCCCTCGACCCGGCGGCGCTGCGCCTTGCCAACCGCCTGGTCGGCAATCCGGAGCACGCGGCCGGGCTGGAGATCACCCTGACCGGCTGCGAGCTGCGACCCACCCGGGCCACCACCGTCGCCGTCGTCGGTGCCGAGGCGGACGTTCGGGTCGGCCAGCGCCCCGGTGACACCGGCCGCCCGCTGGCCGTACCGGGGGGTGCCCCGCTGCGCATCGGCCCCGCCCGACAGGGCCTGCGCTGCTGGCTCGCGGTGGCCGGTGGCATCGCCGTCACACCGGTGCTGGGCAGCCGCTCGACCGACACCCTCGCCGGGCTCGGACCGGCCCCGCTGCGCGACGGCGACCTGCTGCCGCTGGGCACCCCCGCCAACCCGCCCGCCCCGGTCGACGTCACCATGCCGGTGGCGTCCCCGACGGAGTTGCGGCTGACCGTGCGGCTCGGTCCTCGGCACGCCTGGTTCACCCCGGCGGCACTGGACCGGCTGCTCGGGACGGCGTACCAGGTGAGTCCCCTGAGCAACCGGGTCGGCGCGCGCCTCAGCGGCGCGCCGCTGCCCCGCGCGGTGGCCGGGGAACTGCCCAGCGAAGGACTCGTCCTCGGCGCGGTACAGGTGCCGGCGGACGGTCAACCACTGGTCTTCCTCGCCGACCACCCCACCACCGGCGGATACCCGGTCATCGCGGTGGTGGACGACGTGACCCCGCTCGCGCAGGCCCGCCCAGGCACTACGGTGAGATTTCATGGACCTCAACGCTGACCTCGGCGAGGGCTTCGGCATCTGGCGTCTCGGCGACGACCAGGCCCTGCTGAACCTGGTCACCTCCGCCAACGTCGCCTGCGGCTTCCACGCCGGGGACCCGGCCACCATGCGCCGGGTCTGCGCCGCCGCCGCAGAACGGGGAGTCGCCGTCGGAGCCCAGGTCGGGTACCGGGACCTCGCCGGCTTCGGCCGACGGTACATCGAGTACGAGTTCGCGGAGCTGCGCGACGAGGTGCTCTACCAACTCGGCGCGCTCAACGCGTTCTGCCGGGCGTACCGCACCCGGGTCCGCTACCTCAAGCCGCACGGCGCGCTCTACCACGCGGCGGCCAGCGAGGAACTGCCGGCGGCGGCCCTGCTGGCCGCCCTCGAAGACTTCGACCCGGAGCTGCCTGTCCTCTGCCCGCCCGGATCGGTGCTCGCCCAACTCGCCCAGGGTGCCGGTGTCCGGGTGGTGGCAGAGGGCTTCGCCGACCGGAACTACCTGCCCAACGGTCGTCTGGTCCCGCGCACGTCGCCGGACGCGTTGGTCACCGACCCGCAGGAGGTCGCCCGCCGGGCGGTACGGATGGCCACCGAGCGGGTCGTGGTCACCGTCGACGGCGGTACGGTCCCGTGCGTGGTGGAGTCGGTCTGCCTGCACGGCGACAGCCCCGGCGCGGTGGCCGCCGCGGAACTCGTCCGTGCCGCCCTCGTCGACGCCGGGGTCACCCCCGCCTCGTTCGCCTGAGGTGCGAGGCAGGGCACCTTGGCCGGGCGTCAGCCGGCGTCCATGCCGCGCAGGACCAACGGCAGCCGGCCGGCGCCGCCGTCGACCACCCGCACCGGTACGCCCCAGTCCTGCCGGGTCAGGTGGCAGGCCGCGTGCTCCACGTCGGCGTCACAGGTGGCCGCCTGGGCGGTCACCTGAAGCACCCCGTCGGGCACCGTACCGTCGATCACCAGACGCCGGGACAGGTCGGTGCCGGTGCCCGCCCCCTCGACCAGCAACTCCGGCGGCGACGCGGAGACGACGAGCCGGGTGGACGGTCCGAAGGTGTCGTCCAGCTTCTGCCCGGGGGCCGGGGTGAAGACGACATCCAGCACGACCTCGCCCGAGGCCAGTTCCGTCGGCTGGCGCTCGGTGCGGTGCCGTGGACCGTCGACGGTTTCCGCGCCGGCCGCCGAGAGCGCACCGGGCGCCAGCCGGGTGATCCGGTGCGCCGCCGACTCCACCACCAGCACCGCGCCGTCGGCGGTGAGCACCAGGTCGCTGGGCTCGGCCAGGCCGCTGGCGACGGTGGCGACCCGATCGCTGGCCGGGTCGTACCGGCGTACCGCGCCGTTGTAGGTGTCGGCGATCAGGACCGAGCCGTCGGGCAGGGCACAGACGCCGAGCGGGTGCTGAAGCAGGGCCTCCGCTGCCGGCCCGTCCACGTGCCCGAAGTCGAACAGGCCCTGACCCACGGCGGTGCCCAGCACGCCGTTCTGCACGTAGCGGACGGCGCTCGTCTCGCTGTCGGCCACCCAGAGCCGGTCGCCGTCGGTGGAGACGGCAAGCCCGGACGGCTGGGCCAGCCATGCTTCGGCCAGCGGCCCGTCGCGCAGCGCCTCCACCGTGGTGCCGGCGTACATGCCGGCGGTGCGCTTGATCGGGTCGAACCACCAGAGCTGGTGGATGCCGGCCATGGCGACGACGATCTTGTCGTCGTACCAGGCGAGATCCCAAGGTGAGGAGAGGTCGACCGATCGGGCGTCGTGCGCGTGGTCGTCGACCGTCGACCGCCACTGCCGCCCGGTGCCGGCCACGGTGAGCACCTCGCCGGTGGCCAGTCGTACGCCCCGCAGCAGGTGGTTGACGGTGTCGGCGACCACCAGGTCGTAGCCGGCGACCTCGGCGACGTGTGGCGGCAGCAGACACAGCCCCTGCGGCTCGGAGAAGGTCGCGGCACCTGCGGAACCGTCGGTCCGGCCCCGCTCGCCGGTGCCGACGGTACGGACGACGGTCTCAGCGTCGGCGGCCAGCTCGACCAGGCGGTGCCGCGCCGAGTCGGAGACCAGCAGGCCACCCTCGGGTAGGGCCACCGCCTTGCCCGGGAAGCGGAGGGTGGTCTCCGGCTCGGCGACTGGGACGTACGGACCGTCGCCCCGGTGCAGCGTGCCCTTGACCTCGTGGGTGGCGATCAGGTCGTCGATCAGCCGGGCCAGCCCGTCCGCGTGGCCCTCACCCGCCATGGTGGCCACCACGTATCCCTCCGGGTCGATCACCGCGAGGGTCGGCCAGGCACGGGCCGCGTACTGCTGCCACATGTCCAGCTCAGGATCGTCGAGGACGGGGTGGTGCACGCCGTACCGCTCGACGGCGGCGGCCAGCGCGTCGGCGTCCTTCTCGTGCTCGAACTTCGGCGAGTGCACCCCGATCACCACGAGAACGTCGGCGTACTTCTGCTCAAGGGGGCGCAACTCGTCCAGCACGTGCAGGCAGTTGATGCAACAGAAGGTCCAGAAATCCAAGACGGTTATACGACCTCGAAGGTCGGCGAGCGTCAGCTGCCGCCCGCCGGTGTTCAACCAGGCCCGACCTCGAAGCTCGGGCGCCCGCACGCGTGCACTCATGCCCCCATCGTGCCCTACCGGCGGAGGCCAGCCGGCTCGAAGGGGAGGCCCAGCGTCCGGTCGCGGGTTGCGGCATCCCCGGCGATCACCAACCCCGGGAAGGCGCGACATGCCGCTGCCCGTTGAGCACCACCGAGCCGGGCCCGGCCGAGGTCCGCCGGGCAGTAAAGAGGCGGGGTCACGGTTGCCCGTGACCCCGCCGTCGAGTGTGCGACGGATCAGCCGCCGGTTGCCTCCTTCAGGCAGAGCACCGGGTTGGCGGTGGCGCCGCGGAGGTCCACGTAGGGCATGGCCGGGTCGGGGCACTTGTCCTTCGACTCGACCTTCGACACCACGCTGAAGGCTTCCGGATCGGTGCAGTCGACCGCCACGGCGGTGTCGCCGGAACGCTTGACGCACGAGCCGACCGGCGGGTCGAAGGCATTCGAGTCGTCCGAACCACCGACCATGCCGAGGAGCATCAGCAGGCCGAGTGGAATGGCCAGGATGAGCACGGCGGCGACCAGCACCGCGGCGAGTACCCGCCCGTTGCGTACCTTCGGTGCCGGGGTTTCCGGCGCTGGCTCAGCGACCGGCTTGAACGCGTCGAAGCGACCCTGCTCCGCCTCGCCCGGACCCGGGCTCCACGGTGGTGCGGACTGCGGCGGCGGGGGGAACGCCGAGTTGTGCTCGCCGCCCGGCTCGGACCGGACGGGAGAGCCGTAGGCGCCGCCCGGGCGCTCGGACGGCCCACCGAACGGGTCGTTGCCCGGCCCACCGAACGGATCGTTGCCCGGCCCGCCGAACGGGTCACGCGGTGCGCCGCCGAACGGGTCGGCCGGGCGCTCCGGCTCGGCGTGCGGCCGTACGCCGTTGACCGGCCGGTTCGCCGGAGGCGCGTCGATGAAGGACGGTATCCCCGGCGGGAAGGCGGGCGGAGCAGCTGGCGAAGCCGGGGCGGCCGGTCCGGCGAAGGCGTTCGGCCCGCCCATCGGCGGCTCCCGGTCGGCGAAGCGGGGCTCCGGGGTCTGCTCGAACCGATCCGGGCCCTGATCGCTGCGCGCCCCAGCCTGGTCGACGTCGAACCGCCCCGGGCTCTGGTCGAAGCGGGGCACCAGGGGTTGCTCGCCGTGCTCCTGGGCCGGTTCCTCGGTGTGCTCGGGACGGGCCGGCCGGCCGTACACCCGTGGTTGTGGCGCGGGCGAACCGGTCGGGCGAACCGCGTGGTCGGCCGGGGGCATGACCCGGCTGGACAGTGGCACGGAGGCGCTCGCCGCGACACCGCCGCCGGCTGGCGGCGCGGCGCGGCCCTCGGCCTCCGGAGAGGTACGCGGCGCCGGGATGACCGGCGACTGCGGCTCGTCGTGCCGGGGCTCGGGGTGGCCCCAGGCCGGGCCGCCGGCCGGCTGGTCGGCGACCGGGCGGCCAGGCGGTCCGGCCGGGTCGTCGGTGAACGGCGTGGGCTGAGCGAAGTCCGCAGGCGGTGTGGCGGCCAGGCTGGCCCCCGGCACCCGCTGCTCCTGCGGAGGCAACGGCACCATGTTGGCGGGGGAGATACCCGGGCCGGGCGCGGGCTGGTAGACCGCGTCCTCGGACCGGCCTGCGTCGGGTTCGGAGGTGGTTCGGGGTGCGGCAGGCTCCGCCGCCTGGCCCCATGCCTCACCGGGTGCCCACGGCTCGACGTCCGGCACGGCGGACCGATCGGCGGCGGTGCGGGACGGCAGCGGCTCGGCGGACGGGCTCCAGGACGGTGGCGGGCCGGCAGCCGGATTGCCTCCGGCCCAGCCGGTCGACTCCTCCCGTGCGGGCGTGGCCCAGTCGGGCTGCGCCGGCCGGTCACCGCCCGGGTGCCAGCCCTCGGCCGGCTGCTCGGCCCAACCGCCCCCGGCCGGCTCCCCTCGCTGGCCGGTCGCCCAACCGGACTGCTCCGGCTGCTCGGGCGGCCATGCCTCGGCGCGTGACGACCCGTCGGTGGGCCGCTGCTGCTGGCCCGCGTCCGGGGCCGGTACCTGGGCGCTGGCCCGGGCTGCCGGCTCGCGGGCGGGGGGCGGCTGGTCGGCCTGCGCCCAGGTCGGCTGGGGCTGACCTGCGGTCGAGGCCCAGCCGGGAGGCTCGTCGTCGGCACTCGGCGCGGCGGCCCAGTCAGGCTGCTGGCCACCGGCCCACCCGGTGGCCGCTGCCGGGTGGGACTGGCCCGGGGCGGGCTGCCCGCCGGCCCAGCCCGGCTGACTCGTGGCCGGTTGGTTGGCAGCCCAGTCGGGCTGACTCGTGGCCGATTGGTTCGGCGTCCATTCGGCGGGGTGCGCGGTGTCCCCAGTGGCGGGATCCGTGGCCCAGGCGGGTCCGGCCTGGGCGCCGTTTGCCCAGGCCGGCCGATCCGATGTGGGCGGTGTGGCCGGTGCCCAGCCGGGGGCGGGCTGCTGCGGCTGGTCTCCCTGGGACGCCCAGTCCGGCTGGTTGCTGGCGGGCTGGTCCCAACTGCCGGGTGTGGCTTCCGCCTGCCGGGTCCCCTGGGCGCTGCCCCACGCGTTGCCCTGCTGGTTGACCCAGGCTGGTGCGGACGTGTCCGGGCGGGCGGGTGGTGGCGGCGCCCAACCGAGGTCGGGGGCGGATGCGCCGTACCCGTTGTCCTGCTGAGCCGGTCGGTCGCCGTACGGCGCCGATCCGCCGCCGCCCGGCGGCACCTCGTCCGGCTCCTGGCCGGGGCGGTGCGGGCCCTCGGACGTCATGCGTGCGCCTCCTCCATCACATGTCGGCCGCCGTCGCCGATGGTCTCGGCAGGGCAGCCGGCGGTGCCGGCGTACCGGCTGTGCCGGCTCCCCGCACCGTATCCCGGTCGCCGCCGGTGGGCTTCCGGGGAGCTTCGGCCATCACTGTCCGTCGCCGGGCGGTGTCGAGGTGCTTCTATCGCCTCGACCTGTCCCCGAGTGCGGACGACGACCGAGCCCCACCGTACCGGGCGCTGCGTCGGGGCGGTATCCCGGTGTCAGCGGCGGTCGCAACGCCGACGACCCGCCCGGTTCGCCCGGGCGGGTCGTCGATCTGGAGGAGGCGGATAACGTCGTGGGGCGTCAGTGCATGTGACGCTGGGCGATGGCGAGGATCTCGTCGCGAACCGCGGGCGAACTGGCGGAGCGCAGGGCCCGCTCGATGGCGCGGGCGCGGCGGCTGGCGTCGCGGCGGTTGCGGATTCGCTCGATCATGCTCATGGTGTCTCTCCTCCTGGGCTATTCGGTTGTCGTCCCGTCGTCCCCTCCATTGAAGCGCACCGCGCCCAGGTTTGCCAGCGATTATTAGGTGAGCTGAGCCACCAGCCTAAGAATCTTAGGTAAGCAATGCCTGATGGCAACTCTTTCTTCGCCAAACGACTACGGCCGGTGTGCCGGGCGTCAACCCGTGGCACACCGGCCGTCGCCGTCGTCGCGCGTCAGGTCCAGGCGAGCAGGGCCGCCTCCGGATCGGCGAGGAAGTCGCCCACGTCGCGGAGGAACTTCGAACCCAGCTCACCATCGATGATCCGGTGGTCGAAGGAGAGGCCGAGCGTGGTGACCAGGCGCGGCTTGACCTTGCCCTTGTGGACCCAGGGCTGTTCGCGTACCGCACCGAAGGCCAGGATCGCCGACTCGCCCGGAGGCAGGATCGGCGTACCGGTGTCCACCCCGAACACCCCGACGTTGGTGATCGTCAGAGTGCCCCCGGACATGTCGGCCGGCGAGGTCTTACCGGCCTTGGCGGTCTGCACCAGGTCGGTCATCGCGTCGGCGAGTTCGCGCAGGGTCAACCGGCCGGCGTCCTTGATGTTCGGCACGATCAGACCGCGCTCGGTGGCCGCCGCGATGCCGAGGTTGACGTACTCCTTGACGACGATCTCGTCGCCGGCCCAACTGGAGTTGACCAGCGGATGCCGCCGGACCGCCAGCAGCACCGCCTTCGCGACCAGCAGCAGCGGCGAGACCCGCACGTCACGCCACTCCCGTCGCCCGCGCAGCCGGTCCAGCGCCTTCATGGCTCGGGTCACGTCCACGGTCAGGAACTCGGTGACGTGCGGAGCGGTGAAGGCCGAGCGGGACATGTTCTCGGCGGTGAGCTTGCGTACGCCCTTGACCGGAATGCGCTGCTCGCGGTCCGCGCCGAAGCTCGCGGCCGAGCTGGCCGAGGTGGTGACCGCCACCGGTTCGGCCGCCGCCGGGGCCGCCGCCCGCTGTACGTCCTCCCGCGTGATCGAGCCCGACGGACCGGACCCGGTCAGCGTGCCCAGGTCGACCCCCAGGTCCTTGGCGAGCTTGCGGACCGGCGGCTTGGCCAGCACCGGTCCGCTGCTCCGACCATTACCGTTGACCGTTGGCACGGACGTGGGCTGGACCGGTGCCGGAACTACCCGCGCCGGGCCGACCTGGACCGGTGCGGCCGGCACCGGCGCCGCCGGTGCGGCCGCGGCCGGAGTCGTGTCCTTGCGGGGGCGGCGCTTCGCCGCCGTGGTGCGCGGACCGTAGCCGACGAGAACGGCGGTACGGCCCCCGGGGGCGGGACCGCCGATCAGGCCCGGCTCGACCGCACCCTCGGTCGGCGCGACCTCGACGGCGGCCAACGACGCCGCCGACGGGGCGGGCAGGTCGGTGGTGGGCGCACCAGTGGTGGACTGCTCCACCGGACCGGCGCCCGGGTCGGTGTCGATCGCGATGATCGGGGTGCCGACCTCGACCGTGGAGCCCTCCGGGTGGAAGATCGCCTGGACCTGGCCGGCCCACTTCGCCGGAATCTCCACGGCCGCCTTGGCCGTCTCCACCTCGACGATCGGCTGGTTCAGCTCGATCGTGTCGCCCACCTTGACCAGCCAGGCGAGGATCTCACCCTCGGTCAGGCCCTCGCCCAGGTCGGGCAGGTTGAATTCCTTGATCCGCGACATGCCGCTCACCAGCCGAAGGTGCGGTCGACGGCGTCGAGCACCCGGTCGAGGTCGGGAAGGTACTCCTCCTCCACCCGGGCTGCCGGGTAGGGGGTGTCGAAGCCGGCCACCCGCAGCACCGGCGACTCCAGCGAGTAGAAGCACTCCTCGGTGATCCGGGCCGCGATCTCCGCACCCATGCCCAGGTTGGACGGTGCCTCGTGCACCACCACCGCGCGGCCGGTACGCCGCACCGACTCGTACACCACGCCGAGGTCCAGCGGGGAGAGCGTGCGCAGGTCGATGACCTCCAGGTTCCGCCCGTCCTCCGCGGCGGCGGTCGCCGCGTCGAGGCAGGTACGCACCATCGGACCGTACGCGAGCAGGGTGGCGTCTGTGCCGGCCCGGGCGACCCGGGAGGCGTGCAGCGGGTACGCCTCGGACAGCGGAGCGTCCAGCTCGACCTGCCCCTTCTCCCAGTAACGCCGCTTCGGCTCCAGGAACACGATCGGGTCGTCCGAGGCGATGGCCTGCTGGATCATCACGTAGGCGTCCTGCGGACTGGCGCAGGAGACCACTTTCAACCCGGCGGTGTGCGCGAAGTACGCCTCAGGCGACTCGGAGTGGTGCTCCACCGCGCCGATGCCGCCGCCGAACGGGATCCGGATCACCATCGGGATGTTGAGCTTGCCCCGCGAGCGGTAGTGCATCTTCGCGACCTGCGACACGATCTGGTCGTATGCGGGGTAGACGAATCCGTCGAACTGGATCTCGCAGACCGGGCGGTAGCCCCGGATGGCCAGGCCGACCGCAGTGCCGATGATGCCCGACTCGGCGAGCGGAGTGTCGATCACCCGCTGGTCGCCGAAGTCCTTCTGCAACCCGTCGGTGATGCGGAAGACGCCGCCGAGCTTGCCGACGTCCTCGCCCATGATGACGACCTTCGGGTCGTTCTCCAGTGCCTTGCGCAGGCCGGCGTTGAGGGCCTTGCCGAGGGTGAGCGTCTCCGTGGCCATCAGTGCGCGCTCCCCTCGAACGACTCCAGGTACCGGCTGAACTGTGCGCGCTGCTCGTCGAGCAGCGGCGACCCGTTGGGGTAGACGTGGTCGAACATGGTGTCCGGTTCCGGGTTCGGCATGGCGAGCACCCGCTCACGCAGGTCCACCGCCTCCCGGCGGGCCTGCTCGTCGACCTCCGTGAAGAACCCGGCGTCGGCGATCTTCTCCCGCTCCAGGAACGCCTTCATCCGGGCGATCGGGTCCTTGGCCTGCCACGCCTCGACCTCGCTGGCGATCCGGTAGCGGGTCGGGTCGTCGGAGGTGGTGTGTGCGCCCATCCGATAGGTGTACGCCTCGATCAGGCTCGGGCCCTGCCCGTGCCGGGCGTTGTCCAGCGCGTGCCGCGTCACCGCGTACGTGGCCAGCACGTCGTTGCCGTCGACCCGGACGCCGGGGAACCCGAAACCGGCGGCCCGCCGGTAGAGGGGGATGCGGGTCTGCCGCTCCAGCGGCTCGGAGATGGCGTACTGGTTGTTCTGGCAGAAGAACACCAGGGGGGAGTTGAACACGCCGGCCCAGACGAACGCCTCGTTGACGTCACCCTGGCTGGTGGCGCCGTCGCCGAAGTAGGCGATCACCGCCTCGCCGTCGTCGGTGCCGGTCTTGCCGTCCATCGCGACGCCCATGGCGTAACCGGTGGCGTGCAGGGTCTGCGCCCCGATCACGATCGTGTACATGTTGAACTTGAACTCGTTCGGGTCCCAGCCACCCTGGTCGACCCCGCGGAACAGGCCCAGCGGCATGATCGGGTCGATGCCACGGCAGTAGAGCACGCCGTGCTCGCGGTAGGTGGGGAACGCCATGTCCTGCGTACGCAGCGCCCGGCCGGAACCGACCTGCGCCGCCTCCTGGCCGAGCAGGCTCGCCCAGATGCCCAGCTCGCCCTGCCGTTGCAGGGCCGTCGCCTCGGCGTCCAGCTTCCGGACGAGCACCAGGTCGCGGTAGAGGCCGCGGTACTCCTCGTCGGTGAAGTCGACGCGGTACTCGGTGCCGTCCGGGCCGGTCACGCTCTCGATCCGCTCGCCGGAGGGCGTGAGCAGCTGCACCAGCTCCGGATCGCCGGTGGTGGCCTTCCTGGATCGGGGTGCGGCTCGCCGGCCGCGGGCCGGGGCCCCGGGGTCGCCCTTTGCCATCCGTCTCTCCCTGTCGTGTCTGCGTCGGCACCGGGGGGTCACCCGGCCGCGCGACTCGTGCGCCCGTCCCGGCTGGTGCCGGGATGGTTCCTGGCGGCCGCGCCTGACCCCGGTAGGGGCTGCCGCGCGGCATGAGCCGGATTCTGGCCGAACCCGGTTCGGGAGCGCCGGTGCCCAGTCGCGCCTACCGCGTGGGTGCGCGGAGGTCGCGGCTGCGCTGCCGCCGTGCCTCCAGTTTCGCATCAGAGGTGAGGCGTCCCACACCCCGCCCGCCCCGCATCCGGTGGCCGGCCCGCTTCGTTACCTGAAGCGCCGGAGTGTCCGGCCGATCGACGCGCGACCGTTCCGGTGATGGTTCGTCACCATTCGGCCAGATAAGCATGTCGACACGCGGTAGGGGGTTGGCTGACGCAGAGTCACTGCCCCAGGCTGATCGCGCGGGCCGGATCCAACTTCTGCGGCTCGCCAGGGTACCCATCGGGCGGCCCTGACCAGGGGCGACGACGAGGAGCGCGTGGTGTCCGAACCAGGTGAAGGTCCCGGGACGCCGATCCTCGGCCGGCACCGGGCGTCCGGCTACCGCCCCGTCGTGGGTGCGCACCGCGCCGTGCGTACCGCAGGCCCCAGCCGGGGCTATCTGCTGACGGTGGCACTGCTCGCCGGCACGGCCTCGATGCCGGTCCTCGCCGCGATCAGCACCGGCTCCGCGACGGTCGGCAGCACGGCACTGCCGGACGGCAGTACGCCGTTCATCCCGACGCCCTCCATCGGTCCGGTGGTGGTCCCGCCGCCGCCCACCGGTTCGCCGACGGCCACCGCGACCGCGGTGCCCTCGGTCGAGCCGGCGGCACCGCCGGTCAACCCAGTGGTGCCGACGCCACGACTGACGATCGTGGGCACCCCGGTCGAGCACCCGCCGTCCCGTCGCCCCGAGGCGCCGGCCACCGCTCCGGCTCCCCGGCCGCCCACCAGCACCCCGGCCCCTCGCCCGGCGCCCACCCCGACCCGGTCACCGTCGCCGAACCCGACGAGCGGTTCGCCCACGCCGACCGCCGATCCGGACCCGCCGACCGCCTCGGCTGCCCCGAGCGATCCGGTCGAACCGACCGCGTCCAACGACCCGCCTACCGCGGACCCGGTCCCGTCGACCGATCCCTCCGCGTCCGCCGGTCCGACCGCGTCGAGTGATCCATCGGCGTCCGCCGACCCGGGCCCGTCGGACGGTCCTACCGCGTCTGCCGAACCGACCACGTCGAGTGACCCGTCGCCGACGACCGACCCGAGTACGTCCAGCGGCCCTTCCGCGTCCGCCGATCCGACCGCGCCGGGCGGTCCGCCGGCCACCCCGGGCGGCGGTGGGTCCGCGCCGGAGCCCCCGCCGACCACCATCGTGATGGAGCCGCTGTTCTCCGGCACATCCGAGCGCACCGGCAGCGCCCGCGCCCGGGCGCGTTCCGCCTGCGAGGGCACTGCCGGCCCGCCGCCGGCTCCACGGGCGGTGCCAGCCTGACCGGCGGTGCCAGCCTGACCGGCGGTGCCAGCCTGACCGGCGGTGCCAGCCTGACCGGCGGTGCCAGCCTGACCGGCGGTGCCGGACGCGGACGGTTCGATGAGCGTTGGGTGCAGGTCAGCCGTCGTCGGCGAGGCGGTGTCGGTTGGCCTCGATCCAGGCGTCCAGGGCCGCCGGGTCATCCGGGTCGATGCCGTCGGCCATCAACTGGGCCACTGCGGCAGTGGCCGGGCTGCGACGCTCGCCGGTCGCGTAGAGCCGGACGAACTCCGGCACCATCTCCTCGATCGCGGCGTCCGTGGCGGCGGCTGCCGAATCGGGCAGCCCACGCCGGTGCGCCGCGTATCCGGCCCAGGCGCGCAGCACCCGGGGCAGCATCGCCGCGTCGTCCATGTCGAGCACGGCCCGACGGTGCACCCAGTCGAGCAGAAAGAGACCGGCGACGGTCGGGCTCCACCGCAGCGGGTCGGCGTCGGGGAAGGTGGCCGCGTGGTCGAGCAGCAGCCCCAGGCAGAAGTGCAGTGAGGCCAGTTCGGCGTCGTCGACCGCGTCCAGTCCGGCCCGGGCGGCGTCCGGCGAGCCCAGGAACCGGCGGATCTCCGCGGCCCGCTCGGCATCGGGCAACGGGTCGTCGGCCTGCCGGGGCGGTGGTGCGGTCGTGGCCGGCAGGACCGCCAGCCGAGCCCCGACCAGCGCCCGGTCGGTGGCGAGCGAGGCGGCACCGGGCAGCTGACCCAGATGGTCGGTGACGGCCAGATGCCGGCTCACCTCGTCACGCATCCGGGTCGGGCTTTCCTCCCGGAACCAGGTCAACTCGTCTTCGGCGCACAACTGTCGGACCTGCTCCAGGATCCGGCCCGCCGGGCCGCCGACGAACACGTCCTTGGTGATGCCGATGTTGTGGTCGATCAGGGCGACCAGGGCGTGTTCCGGCCCCCCGGTCGCGTCGTCGTAGGCGAACGTCGCCAGGTAGGAGGTCTGGTCGCCGTACACGTCGCCGTACGACCAGGTGCCGGTGACGTGTACCTTGCCGAGCTGCCCGGACCAGGCCGGTGCCGTCGCGCCGGGACGGACCCGGTCCGCGCCGGCCGCGTCCGGCACCAGGGCCGCGAAGACGGCCCGGACCGTCGTCGCCGCGACCGCCCGTCGTCTGGAGGTGGCGGCGAGGAAGTCGCCCACGAAGTCGCGTACCGCCGCCTCCCGGTCCGTTTCGGCGACCTCGTACACGCTGCCGAGCAGGGCCGCACCGAGCATCTCCGCGTCGAGGGCCGAGTCGAGCTTGGTCACGTCGCGTGCGGCGTGCAGCACCGCGTCGTAGGGGGTCTGTGGCGTGGCCATGACCCGACCCTACGCCGATCGCGCGGTGTCCAGGAACGTTCAGCGGCCGGGTCAGCGGTGTCGGGCAACCTCGAGGACGGTGCGTGCGTCGGCGTGCGCGGCGATGACGGCCCGCACCGGGGCCAGCACCTGCTGTTCGCCGACGCTGGCGACGGCCCGGGTCAGCTGCGCCTCCGCCCGGTGACGGGCCTGCCGGGCGGCCCACCTGACCAGCGGGCGGGTCAGGGCCGCGACGAGCGCCCCGGTCAGCAACCCGCCGAGCAGCAGCAGGGTCGGCACCGGTACCTCACCGACCATCGGGTGCCGCAACTCCGGCAACCCGAGTGCCCGCACCGCGTAGCCGAGGACCAGCCAGCCCAGCCCGGCCACCGCGGCGAACGTCACCAGCCACTGCACCCCACCCACAAGTCGCCACCACGCACGAGGACGGTCGACGCCGAGGTCGGTGCTGGCGAGCGCGCCGTCCAGAGCGTCCGGCAGGTCGCCGAGGCGGGACCGGGCAGCTGCGGCCATCGCATCAGGCCAGGCGTTCGGCAGCCCGTCCCCGGCCCGCTCGGCCACCGTCCGCAGGGCCAGTGCCAGTGCGGACTTGTCGGCCGCGTTGGGCTCGGGTACGGAGGTGGCGGCCACCAGGCTCTCCGCCGGGTCACCACCGGCCCGCCGGTCGGGCAGGTGCAGCCGGCGCAGCGGGTCGGCCCGCAGTCGCCGCCAGAGCCGCAGCAACGGCCAGCCGGTGGCTGCTGCGGCGCGATGCCGGTACGCCTGCTCGACCGCCGCCACGACGGTCGGCACTCCGGCTGCCCGGCACAGGGCACGGTCCAGCGCGGTGACCGCGGGATCGTCGGCGGCGAGTGCGGTGCGGGGCGCGCCGACCATGTCGTCCAGCGCGGCGACGACGGTGTCCACGTCACCGGAGAGACGACGCAGCGCGGCCTGGCGTTCGGCGACGGTGCGCTCCAGCGCCGCCCGCAGCCGCTCCGGGCCCTCCGGGTCGGCGACGGTGGTGGCCAGCAGTGGTACCCCGTCCAGCCCGTCCGCGTCGAGCAGGCGGCGCAGGTCGGCCAGGACCCGGGGCACCTCGGCGGGCGGCAGCCGGTCGGTCTGGTTGAGCACGACCACTGTCACGTCCCGGTGCCGGTGGAACTCGCGGAGGTAGCTTCGGTGCATCACCCGGTCGGCGTACTTCTGCGGGTCGACCACCCAGACCACCAGGTCCACCAGGCCGAGCAGCCGGTCCACCTCAAGCCGGTGCGAGTGGTCGACGGAGTCGAAGTCCGGCAGGTCGAGCAGGATCAGCCCGTGCAACGTGGACTCGTCTTCGCCGTCGAGCAGGCTCTCCCGGACGAAGCGGTGGCGGGGCAGCACGCCGAGCCAGTCGAGCAGCCGGGTGCCCCCGTCGAGCGGGCCCCACACGCAGGCGTGCGTGACACCGGTGGTGGGCCGGCGTACCCCGACGGGTGAGAGGTCCATCCGGGCCATCGCGTTGAACAGGCTCGACTTGCCGCTGCCCGTGGCTCCGGCCAGTGCCACCACGGTGTGGTCGCGGGAGAGCGCCAGCCGGGTCCCCGCGCGTTCGACAAGGGTGCGGGCCGGCACCAACGGAGTGTCCGGCAGGTGGCCGTCGACGATGCCGAGGAACCGCCGTACCGCCTCCAGTCGGGCGACAAGTTGGTCGGCGTCCACCCGCCCGTCGGCGATTCGCAACGCCTCGCGGAGGCGTCCGCCCATGCCGGTCACGGCCGCTCCCCATCGGTCAGCTGGGCGTCGACGCCCGTCGTCTGGGCGCTGAGCACGGGTGCGGCGTCGGCGAAGCCGCTGCCCAACCGGGCCGCCTCCACCCGTTCGGCCGCCTGACGCAGCGCCGTCGCGTTCCGGGCCGGCGGTCGGGCCTGCCTGGTCCGGGCGAGATAGCGGGTGGCCTCGTCGTCCAGCAGCACCGTCACCCGCTCCAGCAGGTCCTCCCGGGCCTTTCTGGCCAGCGTACGCACGGCCTGATCACCGAAGATCGCCTGAAGGACCGCCTGACCGGCGAGGGTGGTGCCGGCGCCTGTGGCGACCTCCAGCCCGGTCGGGATGAAGGCGGTGGAGGCGAAGACAGCGATCATCACGGCCAGCCCGGTGGCGTTCACCGCGTACGCCGCGGTCCGCGCCACGAAGCGCCGGTCGCCACCTTCGGCCCGGACCAGTTCCAGCACGCCGCGCTGCCAGTCGCGGACCAGGCGCTCGGCGCGCTGCGGCAGGTCGGCGGCATGGTGGGCGAGGTCGGGTTCGAGCAGGGCCGCGCCGGCCGGGTGCGCCTTCCATCCGGTGTACGCGTGCTCGGCCGCCTCGGCGGCCACCCCACGTAGCAGGGTGACAAGTTGCGACTCGATCGCGTCCCGCAGCTCGACGACGGGGACCGGGCGTCGGGAGAAGGCGGCCATGACGCGGTCCCGCAGCCGGCCGATCCGTGCCTCAAGGGTGCGGAAGAGGTCGCTGGTGCCGATGAACTCCTGCCAACGGGCGAGCACCTCGCCACGGAGCAGTCGACCGTCGCGCAGCCCCTGGTCGACGGTCCGGTTCGCGGCCCGGTACGCCGCACGTACCCGGTCGTCCAGCGCGTCGGCGGCGGCGACCTGCTCGTCGACGGCGAGCGCCAGGCTCTCGACGGTCGGTTGCAGCAGGGCCAGCGCGCCGCCCAGCGTCTGCCGTACCACTGCCGAGCGAGCCTCCGCGTCGGCGGCGAGCCGGGCGAACCAGTCGGCCAGCGGCGCGGTGCTGCGGCCCGGTAGCAGCCCCTGCCCGTCGACCCAGGTCTCCGGGAGCACGAACAGCGGCGCGGCGTCGAGACCCTGCTCGGCGAGCATCTCGGCGAGATGGGCGGCCACCTCGTCGGTCGCCTCCGCCGGCACCCGGTTGAGTACCAGGGCGAGTACCGCGCCCCTGGCCCGGGCGTTGTGCAGCAGCTCCCAGGGGACGGCGTCGGCGTACCGGGCGGCGGTGGTGACGAAGAGCCAGAGGTCGGCGGCGGCGAGCAGCTGGTTGGCCAGGGCCCGGTTGGCGTCGACCACCGAGTCGATGTCGGGGGCGTCCAGGAACGCCAGCCCCGGCGGGAGCGCCGGGGCGGTGACCAGATGCAGGGTGCGGGGATCGTCGCTGGGCTGGTTGGTGCGGGTCAGCCCGGGCAGCAGCTCCCCCCGGCGGAACCAGGCCGAGTCGGCCGGGTTGCAGACCAGTACCGGAGACCGGGTGGTCGGCCGCAACACCCCGGCGGCGCTGACCCGGGCCTGCACCAGGCTGTTGACCAGGGTCGACTTGCCGGCGCCGGTGGATCCGCCGACCACCACGAGCAGCGGAGCGTCGAGGCGGGTCAGGCGGGGCAGCAGGTAGTCGTCGAGCTGGTCGGCGAGGGCGGCGACGGTGCGCGCGGCCAGCTCGGCCGAGGGCAGGGCCAGCGGGAACCGGGCCGCCCCGATCGCGGCGCGCAGGCTGGTCAGGGCGTCTGGCAGGGTGTCGTCCCCGGTGGGCGCGGGCCGGTCCTCGCCGGCGCCGGTGGACCCGGTGCGGGCTGCGACGGCGGGCGCGCCGGACGGTGAGGCGGAATCGCCATGCGTCGTCACCGCTAAAGCGTGCCCGACCGACACAAGGTAAGACAACCGGTCGGTAGGACTGCCGAGTTGCGCCGATCCGACTCAACCCTGACTTGACGATTTCCGGGGGCGTGGCACTATTGAGTCAAGTTCACTCAACTTGAGGTGGGGTCGCTGCGGACGGCAGGTGCCGCGCAGCGGGACGGGAGGGCCCGTCACCTGCTCAACGTAACGAAGCGAGGAAGCGAAGATGGCACGTGCGGTCGGTATCGACCTCGGCACGACGAACTCCTGCGTCAGCGTTCTGGAGGGCGGTGAGCCCACCGTCATCGCCAACGCTGAGGGCTCGCGGACGACCCCGTCGATCGTCGCGTTCGCCCGTAACGGCGAGGTGCTCGTCGGTGAGGTCGCCAAGCGCCAGGCGGTGACGAACCCGGACCGGACGATCCGCTCGGTCAAGCGGGAGATCGGCACCAACTGGTCCGTCGACATCGACGGCAAGAAGTACACCCCGCAGGAGATCTCGGCCCGGACGCTGATGAAGCTCAAGCGGGACGCCGAGGCCTACCTGGGCGAGCAGATCACCGACGCGGTGATCACCGTTCCGGCCTACTTCAACGACGGCCAGCGGCAGGCCACCAAGGAGGCTGGCGAGATCGCCGGCTTCAACGTGCTGCGGATCGTGAACGAGCCGACCGCGGCCGCCCTGGCGTACGGGCTGGACAAGGGCTCCAAGGAGCAGACCGTCCTGGTCTTCGACCTCGGTGGCGGCACCTTCGACGTGTCGCTGCTGGAGTTGGCCGAGGGCGTCATCGAGGTCAAGTCGACAAGCGGTGACAACCTCCTCGGTGGTGACGACTGGGACCAGCGGATCATGGACCACCTGGTGAAGACCTTCCGGGGTGAGCACGGCATCGACCTGTCGCAGGACAAGATGGCGATGCAGCGGCTCAAGGAGGCCGCCGAGAAGGCCAAGATCGAGCTGTCCGCCGCCACCACCACCAACATCAACCTGCCGTACATCACCGCCGGTGCCGCCGGCCCGCTGCACCTGGACGTGACCCTCAGCCGGGCCGAGTTCCAGCGGATGACGCAGGATCTGCTGGACCGCTGCAAGGGCCCGTTCGAGCAGGCCGTGAAGGACGCCGGGATCAAGGTCTCCGACGTCGACCACGTGATCCTCGTCGGTGGCTCGACCCGGATGCCGGCCGTGACCGACCTGGTCAAGCAGCTCACCGGCAAGGAGCCCAACAAGGGCGTCAACCCGGACGAGGTCGTCGCCGTGGGCGCCGCACTTCAGGCCGGCGTGCTCAAGGGCGAGGTCAAGGACGTCCTGCTGCTCGACGTGACGCCGCTGAGCCTGGGCATCGAGACCAAGGGTGGCATCTTCACCAAGCTCATCGAGCGCAACACCACCATCCCGACCAAGCGCTCCGAGGTGTTCACCACCGCCGACGACAACCAGCCGTCGGTGCTGATCCAGGTCTTCCAGGGTGAGCGTGAGATCGCCGCGTACAACAAGAAGCTCGGCACCTTCGAGCTGACCGGCCTTCCGCCGGCCCCGCGCGGCGTGCCGCAGATTGAGGTCACCTTCGACATCGACGCCAACGGCATCGTCAATGTCCACGCCAAGGACCTGGGCACCGGCAAGGAACAGAAGATGACGATCACCGGCGGCTCCTCGCTGCCGAAGGACGACATCGAGCGGATGCGCCGGGACGCCGAGGAGCACGCGGAGGAGGACAAGCGCCGCCGCGAGGAGGCCGAGACCCGCAACGTGGCCGAGGCCCTGCAGTGGCAGACCGAGAAGTTCCTCGCCGAGAACGGTGAGAAGCTCCCCGCCGAGAACCGCGAGAAGCTCAACGAGGCCCTCGGCGAGCTGCGTGGCGCTCTCGGTGGCAG
>FOLJ01000016.1 GCA_900112325.1 Micromonospora sediminimaris | reverse complement strand
CCTTGGTTGATGTAGGCGTGGACGTCGCCGTCGGCGTACAGGGAGATGATTTCGTCGCGTCCGTCGCCGTTGATGTCGGCGAACTTGGTGCGCAGCGGGTCGTGGAATCCCTCGGCGACGAGTCGGGAGTCCGAACCGGTGTAGACGCTCGGGTCCGACCAGCCGCGGTTGCGGTAGGCGTAGACCCGTCCGTCCGGGCGTACGGAGATGATCTCGTCGAGACCATCACCGGTCAGATCCGCGAACTGCACCGAACCGTCATCAGCAGCCGGTAGGTCCAAAAGGGACCACAACGCGTTAGCGATCTTGACGCCGTCGCCGGCTTCGACCGCGTATCGGTCGGGGTAGGCGGATACCTGGACAGTCTGGCAGACCTGACCGATCGGGGCGGTCTTCCAGGAGCCGTTCGGGAATGAGCTCAGCATCTTGTTGAGGAACGCATTTGTCGCCCATGTCGGGTCGAGCCGTTGCGCGCGACTGCCCCACGACGCACGCTGCTGGAACAGGCCCAGGCTGTCATGGTCGACCTCGATGTTGATGTTCTGGATGCTCGTCTCGACGATCGTGGTGGTGATGGCGATCGCCGCGGCGCGCACCTCCAGGCCCCGATCCCGTACGGCCTTTGTCACCATGCGCGCGCACGACACCCGATAGGCGGTCATGTATCCGCGCATCTTCGCCTGCAGCTGACTGTTCAACTGAGCGGCGAGTGCGGCGTCGGCAGAGGTCGGGCCGCTCGGGTCGCAGGGTGAGGTGGGATAGGCAAGAGCCACGGATTCGGGGCTTTCGTCCGACGGGGCGGCCACTGCTGGTGCCTGGGCGCTCAGCGCGAGTGCGATGACCGTGACCGCGATGCCTGCCCGCCTCGGGCAGAAGAGCTGTCTCACAGGGATCTCCAGGTGAGTAAAAGGATTGACAACGACCATTCATCCGTCGGGCCCGGCAACACGATCAGCGGGTGAGCATCGGCAGCAGGGAGCACGTCCCCTTGAGGTAGTGCCTGCTGGCGATGCGGCTGACCCGGCGACGTGATCTCACCGCTGTCCTGGATGGAACGTCCGCAGCCCAATCCTGACCGGCGGCACGGGGATAGATCAACGATCACGTGATTAGCTTCTGCGGCCTATTGATAGCGTTCCGGCTATGGTGCGACATGTTCCGGAGCGAGGGCGCCTGGAGCCGAGCCTGCGTCAGATGCGACTGTTTCTCATTCTCGCCGAGGAGCTTCACTTCGGTCGGGCTGCTCAGCGGGCCTTTCTCGCGCAACCCACGCTCAGCCAGCAGATCCGGGCGCTGGAGGATCGGCTCGGCGTCGACCTGGTGCAGCGCTCCTCCCGCCAGATCGACCTCACCGATGCGGGCCGCGCCCTGGTGCCGGAGGCCCGCCGCCTCGTTGCGGCGATGACCGACCTCCAGGCGGTCGCCGCTGTGCATGCCCGGCGGTTCCAGGGCAGCCTGAGGATCGGTGCCATCGGTGGGGAGGCTTTCATGCCCTACGTCATCGACATCCTCGCCGAGTTGGCCGCCCGGCACCCGGGCATCGACGTCGAGATCCGCTCGGTCAACTTCGTCGAACAGGTCTACGCGTTGCCACGCGGAGAGATCGACGCCGCGTTCCTGCGCCCGCCGCTGCCGTCCGGTTTCCGGAGCATGCACCTGTCGAGCGAGCCGCGAATCGCCTGCCTTCCCGCCGATGATCCACTGGTGGGCAGGGCACCGCTGGCGCTCGCCGATCTCTGCGACCACCTGATGGTCGATGTTCCCGTTCCCGAGTTGCGCGAATGGTGGGACTTCTGGACGGTCAACCCTCGTCCGGACGGCAGAGCGGTCCGCTACGGGCCTGTCGCTGGTGACATGGACGCGTTGCTGTCGGCTGTCGCCCGTGGCCAGGCCATCGCCTTTCTGCCTGCCGAGGCCCGTCGGGACTACTCCCGGCGCGGCGTCGCCTACGTCGACGTCGTCGATCTTGCGCCCTCCACCGCGGCCCTGGCGTGGCTTCCCGATTCCGATCATCCTCTGTTGGCCGCGCTGTTGCAGGCGGCGCGTGCGGTGTTGCAGCGCAGGACCTACGGGCTCGACAACCCGAAGCCGCACGCCGATGGCTCGGCCGGTCCCCAACCCTGATCTGAGCGGGTCCGGGTCGAGGTCTTCGGGCCTCACGACGCGACCGCCCAGCGCCGTGATGGGCCAGCGTTTGGTTGCCTATCATGGCGGGGGATGGGCGTTGGCTGCTCCGCGATCGACATCCGTCGCCCATCCTGAGATGGGGTTGCCCGCGGGGCGGCCCGGGGACTCGACCCGGAGGCGGCCGCACCATGAGGTACATCCCTGGCCTACTGCCAATGATCAAAGACCGCACTCGGGGTATGTCCGTATAACGGCCCACCCATGATTTACGGGGATTGACAGGCCCGGATCCAGGCCGGTAATGTGTGCCGCACCGCGAATGCAAATGCGCATGTGCACTGTCTCTGTACGCGCCACGATGGACCGCGTCCAACATGTGGATAACTATTGACGGATCGCCGTCACGTCGACATAGGATTCGCTGGACACATTTCTACGTCCACTTGATGGTGGATTCTGCTGGTCAGCAGAGAGGTCGGGGCACGTTGGGGTCGCCCCGCCGGAGTGAACCTAATGTTCATCCGGAATTCTCGCCGTCCGTGAATGGGGCTGCGGCGAGTCCTTTCTGAACGCCGCGGTGGTGGCGTCTCGTTCGTTTCGTGTCACGGGGGAAGTATCGGATGCCGTCCGAGTATGCGGTGGCAATTGTCGGTCTGGGATCGAGAGGATGCAGCGTCTTCGAGCGTATCGTCGCGCTCGCCCGGCTCGGGGTGCCCGGTGCGCCCACCCGAGTGGAGATCATCGACCCGCTCTCCGGCGGCCAGGGACTGCATGGCACCGACCAGCCGGATTACCTGCTGCTCAATACGCTCTGCGGTGAGATCTCCATGTATCCCGACGAGGAGTCGGTCGGGTCGTACTGCGGGCCGGTCGGCCCGGATCTGCACAGCTGGGTGACCGATCGCGGCCTCCGGCTGGCCGAGGACGGGCACACTCTCGGGCCTGCCGGCCGTCCGGTCCGGCCCACCGATTTCCTTCCCCGACGCGTCCTCGGCGAATACCTGCGCTGGTTCTTCGAGCAGGTACGCGGTGGCGTTCCCGATGGTATGCGGGTGACGGTGCACCGTTCGGCCGCCGTCGACCTCGACTCCGACCAGCGCGGTGGTGTGACAATCACCTTGGCGGACGGCTCCCACGTCCGCACCGACTACGCGTTCCTGACGATCGGACACACGGGCAACGAGCCGCCGCCGGAGGGTGCCGGGGACGCCGGGGCGGACCGTCGGATCACCGATCCGTACCCGCTGCCCCGGCGGCTCGACGTGATCGGCGCGGGGGAGACCGTCGCCGTCGCCGGCTTCGGACTGTCGGCCATGGACGTCATCGCGAGCCTCACGGTCGGACGCGGCGGGAGGTTCGAGCGGCAGGGCGGCGCGCTGCGGTACCGGCCGAGCGGCGCCGAACCACGAATACTGCTGTACTCCCGGTCCGGCGTGCCCTTCCGGGCCCGGCCGGACCGGGCGGAAATCGCCACCGCCTTCCCGCCGATCGCGCTCACCCGGGCCGCGGTACGCCGACTGCGCGACGCCGGGCCGATCGACTTCGACCGCGCGATCCTGCCGCTACTGATGATCGAGATGCGGGTCGCGTACCACAGGTGCCGCACCCTGCTCCGGGACGGGCCGGACGCGCAGGAGCAGTTGGCCGCCGGTCTGGCCGAAGCTGCGGGTGACGGCAAGCTGGTCGCCGCGGTGGACTCGCTCGACCGGTTGCACGGTGGGATAGACCCCGCCGAACTCTGGGACGGGTCAGCGGCCGTGCGCATGGAGGACAGCGACAGCTACCAGCGTTGGCTGCTGGCCACCATCCGGGCTGACCTCGACGAGGCCGACCGGGGGGTGCTGGGCAGTCCGGTCAAGGCCGCCCTGGAGGCGATCCGCGACGTCCGGGACTTCCTACGCGACGCGGTCGCGGCCCAGGGGCTCGCCCCGGGCTCCCGGGAGCATTTCTTCGGGCAGGTGGTGCCCCTGATGAACCGCGCCGTCGTCGGCCCACAGAAGGATCGCCACCACGAGTTGGTCACCCTGGCGGAGGCCGGCCTGATCCGGTTCCCGCTGGGGCCCGCGCCGCGCGCCGCCTTCAACCCCGGCGCCGGTCGCTGGGAGCTGACCTCCACCCGCCTGGCCATGGTGCACCGCGAACACGCGGACTGGCTCTGCGCCGGCAGTTCCCCCTGGCCCACCGTGCACTCCTCGGCCAGCCCGCTGGTGCGCTCGTTGTACCGGCGAGGACGCCTCCGGCGGCACGCGCCCGGCAGCGCCGCGGTACACGCCGCCGACGTGGACGCGAACCTGCATCCGGTGGGTGAGGACGGCAGCGATCCGCGGCTCTGGTTGATCGGGCCGCTGTGTGAGGGCCCCACCTTCTACAACCACCTGATCCCCACCCCGGGATACTCCCGCGCTTTCGTCGACGCGCACCGCTGCGTCGCGGAGATGTTCCACAAGCAGAAAGGACCGCAGTCATGAGTACCCTGGCCGAGGCCGACGAGGCTGCCAAGCACCAGTGGAACGAGGCGTATCAGCTCGACGGGCACCCCAACCTCTGGGGTGATCCGCCGGTGCCGTACGTGGTGAACGCCGCGAAGCTCTTCGCCGACCACGACGCGATGGTCGTGCTGGACCTCCCCTGTGGCGACGGACGGAACCTGTCTCCGTTGGCGCAGGCTGCGACGGTGGTGATCGGTGGCGACACCTCCGTCAACGCGATGGGCCTCGCCCGTCGGGTGATCGCCAAGGCGAACGCGGACAATGTCGTCCTCCGCGCGGTGGACGTCTTCGCCACCGGTCTGCCCGACGACGCCGTGGACGGCATCTTCTGCTGGGATCTGCTGGGTCACCTCACCGAGCCGGTCAAGGCGCTTCAGGAGCTGTACCGGATCTGCCGGCCCGGTGGTCACATCGTCGCGAACATGTGGACCATGAACGACTGCCAGGTCACCGACCCCGGCATGGTCGAGACCGGGCCCAAGGAGTACCTCGACCACGCCGGCTTCTACTGCAAGTTCTACGACCGGGACGATCTGGCGGCTTATCTGGAGGCCGGCGGCGTCAGCGAGGAGGTCGCCGGGGTGGAACTGCTGCGCTGGACGGAGCCGCCGCATGCCGGCTACCGGCCCTGGTTCCACGAGCACGAGAGCCTCGCCTTCACCATTCGGAAGCGGACCAGGCGGTGACGGGTCGCTAGCGGGTCGGCGCCGCCCTTGCCGGCGGCGACCGGCCGCGCATTCTTCATCCCACCGAAATTGACACCACCAACGGGGACTCGATGTATCTGCGGAAGGTAACGGGCTTCGGGACAGCCAACGGCACGTTCGGGGAACTGCTGCAGGGGGTCCTGCCGGAGGACGAGCGCCACTTCCTGGTGACCCTCCCGATAGCCGGCTGGGCGCACGCGGCATTCCACTATCTTCCGGACCGGCCGGAGGTCGAGGTGCGGCCGGCGCACAAGACCAAGGCCCGCCGGCTGGCGATGCGCCTGCTGCGGACGTACGGGATATCCGGCGGCGGCGTGGTGGAACTCGGTGGCGCGTTGCCGGAGGGCAAGGGCCTGGCCAGTTCCTCGGCGGACCTGGTCGCCACCGCCCGGGCGATCGCCGATGCCATCGGCATCTCTCTGGACGCCGCGGCGATCGAGGGTTTCCTGCGTGATGTGGAGCCCTCCGACGGGGTGATGTATCCGGGCATCGTCAGCTACCACCATCGAGAGGTACGGCTGCGGGAGAAGCTCGGCTTCCTGCCGCCGCTGACCATCGTGGCGCACGACCTCGGCGGCATGGTCGACACGATCCGGTTCAACCGGTCGACCGTCCTCCCCCCGATGCGGGTCCGCCACGAGTACCGCGCGCTGCTGGCCGAGATGGCCACCGCCGTGCGGGCCGGTGACCTGATCACGGTCGGCCGGATCGCCACCCGCAGCGCCGAGTTGCACGTGCACCGGCATCCCCGTGCTGACTTCGCGCAGCTGCGTCAGGTGTGTCGTGAGCTCGGCGGCCTGGGGTTGGCGATCGCGCACAGCGGGACCTACCTCGGTATCCTGCTCGGCGAACATCGAGAGGGCGAGGAGCGGACCGCCGCCGCCCTCGCCCGCTGCGCCGACCTGCCGGGTAAGGTGCGGGTTTTCCGAACCCTCGGCGCCGCCGACTATCCGACCGGGCCCGCCACTGCCGGGCCCGCGAGCCGGTGCGGTGAAGGGCTGACCGAGCTGCGCGAGCAGGTACGTGAAGGGACGCCGACGTGAGTACGACAGACACGATCGCGGATCGGAGTTGGTCGCGGGCGCGTACCGCTGTCCTCCGCGACGCGGTCGGGGTGGGCGTGGCCGTCGGTGCGCTCGGGCTCTCCTTCGGCGCACTGTCGGTACTGGCCGGCTTCTCCGTCGCACAGACCTCAGCGCTGTCGCTGCTGATGTTCTCCGGCGCGTCGCAGTTCGCCGTGATCGGGGTGATGGGCGCCGGCGGTGGCGCGCTGACCGGCGCGGCCACCGCCACCCTGCTGGGGGTGCGCAACAGCCTCTACGGCCTGAACCTCGCGTCGCTGCTGCGGCTTCACGGGGCGCGGCGCCTGGTCGGCGCGCACCTGGTGCTCGACGAGAGTTCGGCGATGGCGACGGCCCGCAGCGACCCGCGCGAGGCGCGTCTGGCGTTCTGGGCCACCGGGATCTCCGTTTTCGTCCTCTGGAACATCGCCACGCTGGCCGGTGCGCTCGGCGCACACGTGCTGCCCGACCCGGAAGCACTCGGGCTCGACGTGGCCGCACCGGCCGCGTTCGTCGCCCTGCTGCTGCCGCGACTGCGCGGCCGACGGCTGTGGGCACTCGCCGTCGCCGCTGCGGTCATCGCGCTGATCATGGTGCCGCTGTTGCCGGCCGGGATACCGGTGCTGGTGGCCGGGCTGACCGCCATCGTCGCGGCGTTTACTGCTCGCCGGGCGGGTGACCGCTGATGTGGACGGCGGTCCTGCTGGGCACCCTCGGGGTGTACCTGCTCAAGCTCGTCGGGCTCTGCGTACCCAAGTCGGTGTTGGAGCAGCCGCAGGTGCAGGAGGCGTCGGCGTTGCTTCCGGTGGCGCTGCTGGCCGCCCTGGTCGCGGTGCAGACCTTCGCCACCGGCCACGATCTGGTGCTCGACGCGCGCGCCGCCGGCTTCGCCGTCGCCTTGGTGGCGGCGTTGCTGCGGGCACCGTTCCTGCTGGTTGTCGCCCTCGGCGCCGGTACCGCCGCCATGCTGCGTCTGATCACTTAGCGCCACCGGGGTGTTTGTCCTCGATGTCCACTGCACGAATAATCGTGGTGCAGATGACCACACGAGCGCTGAAGGGGGACGGAGTGGCGAGCCGTCGAGGGTCGCCCTCCCCATCAACCTATGGGTATTGATCACCACGGCCGGACCCAACGGCTGGACTGGGCAGACGTCACACTTCGCGAATGGGACTGCACGGTCCTGTGGTCGGATCCGGCGGATCCCGACCAGGGCATCGTGCTGGACCGGTCCGCGTTCTACCCTGGCGGTGGCGGTCAGCCGCCGGACCACGGCGTGCTGATCTGGCAGGGTGTGCAGACGCGGATCGTCGGCACCCGCAAGGGCGACGACCTCTACCTGTTGCCCGCGCCGGGGGACCCGGTGCCCCCGGTCGGCACCACGGTGACCGGTGCGATCGACGACGACCGCCGTAGCTCGCTGATGCGTACGCACTCGGGCCTGCACGTGCTCTGTGGCACCGTCTTCCGCGACTTCAACGTGCTGGTGACCGGCAGCAACATGGAGCCCGGCGAGGCCCGGATGGACTTCAACCTGCCGGAGATCCCGCCGGGCTTCAAACAGAGCCTGGAGGATGCGGTGAACGCCGAGATCGCCGCGGACCGCAAGATCGTGGTGCGGATGCTCTCCCGGGAAGAGGCGAACGCAACGCCCGACCTGGTACGGACCCAGTTCAAGGCACCGCCGGAGCTGCCCGAGGTGCGGGTGGTGGACATTGTCGGGCTCGATGTGCAGGCCGACGGGGGCACTCACGTGGCGTCGACCGGTCAGATCGGCCGGGTGACCGTCACCAAGGTCGAGAGCAAGGGTCGGCAGAACCGGCGGGTCCGGATCAAACTGAGTTCCTGACCTGCGGGGCTGGGCCGGTGTCGTCACCACCGGCCCGGCCGCACACCGGTCAGCGGGCGTCGGGCAGTTCGCGCCGCAGGATCGCGGGCCACTGCTGCGGGTCGTCGCCGAGGTAGCCGTGGATCCAGTGCAGCCAGCGGTCCATGCCGAAGCCGACACACGCCGACGACGCCGTCGCTCCGGTGGCTTCGGTCATCGCGAAGCCCTGACCGAAGTGCTGCTGGTGCAGGTTGACCGAGCTGACCGCGACCGCGGCTCCGCTGCCCGCCATCCGTCCGCACACCTCCTGCTTGAGATCCCAGGTGCTCTGGTAGCTGGCGAGGTCGGCACGGCTGTCGGTGAAGAACGGGTCGTTGGCCGAGCCGATCCGTGCCGGCAGCCCCAGTTCCCGGACCACCTCGGTGAGATCGGTGAGTGCCCGGTCGCGGAACCGGCGGGCACCGGCCCGGTCACCCACGTAGATCACCTCGCGCATGTCGAAGGACCAGAGCCGGGTGACCTCGTCCGTGGTGCCGGCCTCGTACCGACCGCACGACTGACGGGCGGTGGCGATCAGCGGCTCGGTGAGCCGGGTGCCGCTGAGCGCGGCGAACAGGTGCAGGCACACGGTCGGCGCCACGGCCACCGGCGCCTCCCGCAGCTCGGCACGGCGGTCGGCGGCGGTGCGGGCCCGGGCGAAGCGGTCCAGCGCCGGCAGGTCGGAGGCCACCACCGCGCAGGTGGTCAGGTGCTGCGGGAAGGTGCGGGCGTAACCGGCCCGCTCGATGGTCTCCCAGGCGACCAGGTGGGGGACCAGGTACTCGTCGGCACCCCAGCCCCGGGCCAGGCGGAGAAACAGCCCGTCCAGGGCGCGGACGAGCCGGGCCGGGCCTGGACCGTGCACGGCCAGGCCGGGCCCGACGGCGACGCGATCCGGGCGGCCCTCGGCGCCGGTGACCGGCGCCACGTCGGCGGACCAGGAGTCGTACACGATCCGGGCCTGCCGGTCCGGCACGACGCGGGCCCGCTCCAGGGCCTCGGTCAGTCGCTGACCGATCTTCTCTGCCGCGTTGTCGTCGACGTGGTAGACCACTGTGAGCTGGTCGGCGTGATCACATTCCCATGACCATGCCTCGTCCAGGCAGTAGGGGAGCAGATCGTCGAAACACCGCCGGCCGTCCGGCGTGAGGCGGACGTCGGCCTGCCACACCCTCGGTGCCGGCGTCACGATCGGGGCGCTCAACGTCGACTCCGGGGCCGGCAGTCCAGGCGCAGGCCGCTGGCGGCGCGGAAGCCCCGCCCGCGTACCGGCGGGACGGGACCGAGCGGGTGCACCTCGGCCACCCGCTCGACCAACGCCTCCAGCACGACTTCCAGCTCGGTCTGGGCGAGACCCATGCCGAGGCAGACGTGCCGGCCGGCGCCGAAGGCGAGAGACGGTCGGTCCCGGCGGGTGTGATCGAACCGGTGCGGGTCCGGATAGATTGCCGGGTCCCGGTTGGCGGCGGCCAGGCAGACCTGGACCGGAGTGGCCCGTGGAATCGGTACGCCGGCCAACTCGACGTCGGCAGCCGCGAACCGCAGCGTCACGTGCAGTGGTGGCTCGTGCCGCAGCGTCTCGGCGACGACCGCCGGGATCAGCGTCGGGTCGGCGGCGACCCCCGCGTACAGCGCGGGATCCGCGGCCAGCCGGGCGAACAGATTGCTGATCGCCGCTGCGGTCGTCTCGGTGCCCGCGGCCAGCAGCAGGATCGCGTTGTTGACGACGTCCGCCTCCGTCAGCACCTCGTCGGCGGCGAGGACGGCAAGGATGCCTCCGTCATCCGTGCCGGCGGCGATCCGGCTGCGGAAGTACGCGGCGAGTTCCCGCCGCCGCTGCACCACTGCCGCCAGCGGAACCGGCGCGTGGTCGACGTATTCGACGAGCGGCCGCATGGCCTCGTGCAGCCACTCGGCGTCCCCGTCGGGCAGCCCCATGAAGCGGCACACGACCCGCATCGGCAACGCGGTGGCCAGCCGGTCGGCCAGGTCCGGGCGGGCGTCGGCCAGCAGGTCGTCAAGCATCGCCGCGGCCAGTGGAGCGATGATGTCGCGGGCGAACGCGGCCACCTTCCGGGGGCGCAGGACCCCGGCCGTGGCCGCCCGAGCCCGGGTGTGCGCCGATCCTTCCTGGTCGAGCATGGACGGCCCGAAGGCCCGTCGGCTGGTGCGGAACGGGTGGTAGACGGTGAAGTCCGGCGAGGTGACGACCCGGCGGACCAGGTCGTACCCGACCACGAAGTACGACTCCAGGGCGGGGACGTACGACACGGGTTGGTGCTCGCGGTGCCAGTCGTACAGCGGCCAGGGGTTGGTCTGGAAGACCGGGTCGGCGAAGTTCAGCTCACCGGCCGGCCCGGCGGTCAGATCGACCGTCGGCATGGAACCCTCCTCAGGGTGTGAAGCCCAGGTCGCCGGTGCCGTCCAGGAAGTCGTCCAGGTGGGTCAGGTCGGCGAGGGTCTTTCCGTCGTGCTGCATGGCCTTCTTCAGTGCCTCCTCGCGGTCGCGAAGGACCGCGCCCGCGGCGAACACCGCGCCGACGCGGTCGGCGGGGAGCAGCAGGAAGCCGTCCGGGTCACCGAACAGCCAGTCGCCGGGGCGAACCGCGGTGCCGGCCACCTCGACGGTCTGCGGCAGGTCGATGGCGCGCTGACTGGTGGTGCGCGCCGACACGAACGTCACCTGCGTGGAGAAGACCGGCACGTCGATGACGGCGAGGTCGGTCAGGTCGCGTACGGCGCCGTCGACCACGATCCCGCCGAGCCGTTGCACCGCCGCGGAGGTGAGGAAGATGTCGCCGACGATCGCCTCGGAGCGCGTGACGGTGTTGTGAATGAACAGCACGTGCCCGGGCGGTGTCTGTGCCAGTGCCTGCAACGCCGGGAGCATGTCGTCGGTCGTGGCCACCGGGAAGACCGGCCCGCAGACGCGTGGCCGGCCGTTGCGCGGCACCGCCGGCAGGTGCAGCGGCACCACGAACTCGGGCGCGGCGTCCGCGAGCTGGGCGCAGCCGACGGTCGCGAAGCGACGGCGGATCCGGTTGATGTGTTCCTCGTCGGTGGGCCGCTGCTCGGTGACGGTCATACCCGTTCTTCCGTTCCGGCGACGACGTCGTACAGGCCGCGGAGGGTGTAGAAGGTCTCCAGCTCGTGGTCGGCGAGATCGACCGCCACGCCGGTGGTCTCCTCGACGAAGACGATCATCCGGATCATCGAGAAGGAGTTGACCAGCCCGAGGTCGAACAGGTTGTCGTCCGGGTCTATGTCGGCGGGCGGGGCGGTGGTGCCCGCCTCGGACGCGGTTCGGGTCAGGAACCCGACAACCTCACGGTAGAACTGCTCTCGCTCCATCTGCTGCCTCCCGGTCATCCGTTGAGTACGTTCCACAGCGTGTCCACGCCGCCGCGCAGTTGATCAGCCGGCACCGTCAGCGGCGGTGCGATCCGGATCCGTTCGCCGTGCCGGCCACCGGCGAACACCAGGACGCCCGCCTCGAAGGCGGCGGCCACCACCGCACGGCTGGTCCGTGCGGTCGGCCGGAAGGACAGCGCCGGACCGGTGACGTGCACCTCGTCGGCGAGCCCGGCGGCGGTGAGGCGGTCGGCCAGATCCCGCAGCGGACGCTCGACGGTGGCAGCCATCGCGGCGACGTCGTTGCTGTCGAGGTAGGCCGCGACCGCGACCGCCGCGGCCGGGCCCATGGTCCCGGTCTGGAAGGTGTGCGCGAGGTAGACGGCGGCAGCGTCCCGCTCCAGGTGTTGTTTGTAGACCACGGCGGAGAGCGGGTACATCCCGTTGGTCAGTGACTTGCTGAACAACACCACGTCCGGGTCGAGGCCGGCGACGGCGGACGGGCTGAAGGGCCCGTGCCGGTGGAAGCCGCACTGGATCTCGTCGGCGATCAGCAGCACCCCGGCGGAGCGGGCCGACTCGGAGAGCTGGCGCAGCCAGTCCACGTCGAGCGGCACGTAACCGTTGGCGCCCTGCACCGGTTCGTAGATGACGCAGGAGACGTCGGTCCAGTCGTCGGGGACCTCGCCGGGAGTGAGGTGCCCGACCTCGGTGTTGAGCAGCTCGACGAATCCGGTGTCCTGAAGGGAGAACTCCCGCTGGACGGTGGTGACGGCGGCTGCGTCGACGCCCAGGCCGTGGAAGGCGCCGCGTACGCCCAGCACCCGGCCGGGCCGGTGCCGGCGGGCCAGGGCCAACGCGGTGGAGACCGCGAAACTGCCGCCGATCTGGAACAGAACCCGCCGGTCGGCGGTGCCACCGAGTCGGCGGCACAGCCAACGAGCGATCAGTTCGGCGTCGGCGGTCTGGAAGGGAGCGGCGAGGTCCGACGGTCGTCGCAGCGCCTCCACGATGGCCGGATTGCGATGGCCGAAGTTGACCGCGGCGAACGCGGACATGAAGTCGGTGCAGGACCGTATCCGCCCGGCCGGGTCGGCCAACCGTAACGTCGCGTTCTCGGCGTCGACGAGGAGATACCGGCCTGGTAGGACGCCGCCTTCGTCGAGGCGGCTGAGGTACGAGGTGGTCTCACGGTCCAGTACGGCGTTGCTCACAGGCTCAAACTCCTCGGAGAGGTCCCGGGACGCAGGCGCACGCGGCGACGCGTGGATGCCGGCGACGCTGAAGCGCAGCAACCGGCGGACGGCTCAGCGGCTGGACCCCAACGGTCCGCAACTGGGCAGGGCACGTTTGCCGGCTGAGGTCGACGCAGAGCTTGGGCCGCACCTGTCGCCGGCGCGGATTGCGCGCCTGGCCGGTGCGAGGAGATGACCGCCCGTTATGAACGCGAAGTCGTGGTGTTTCCCCCGATCCACCCGAACACGCGACAGACGCTAGACCAACCCGGCACGCACGGTCAACCGAAATGCTGTCGCATTTCCGCGGCGGTCTTCCTTCCGCCGAGCGCCTCGTGGTGGTCGTCTGCGCGCCGCCACCGTTAAGAGATCTAGATTGCTGCCGCATCGCTGGCGGGCGGTTGTCGGCGAGGACTGCGTAGTGCCATCCGGACGTTTCCGTTCCAGCATGCGGACAGCTAATGCTGACAGAGCCACAGGTGGGGGCGTATGGGCGGTCCGGAGAACGTCGGCAGCATTGACACCCGTCAGGGGGCTGTCCCACCATGGGAGCGCGCCCACGGTCGGCCATCGCTCGCCCGTGAGCGCAGAAGTGCTGGTCGCCGATGGCAAACAGGCAGCCGGTGTCGAACAACGGGGGATTGCTGCAAACGCGTCGCGACGATCTCGTGGCCGGGTGTACGCGCCTCCGTGTCGGTGAGCGCCACCCACTCTCCAACTCCGTTCTGACCGTCCTGCCTATTGGGCCGCACGGTCCGCGGTGAACGGCTGTGAGTTGTGCCCGATGAGGAGTTCGCGTGCCCGTTGACAGTGCCAAACGGCAGGTTTGGCTCGTGCAGCAAGGCGTTTGGGACACGCCGATGGAATCCATGCCCCTCGCCGCCGGCTACCTCAAGGCCACCGCGCTCGCCGACGAACGGATTGCGCGGGAGACCGAGATAGAGATCCGCAATTACCGCGGCGGGATGAAGCTTTCCGCGCTCTCCCAAGATCTATTTCGGGACGGCGCGCCCGATGTCCTGGCGTTCTCCGTGCTCGGTTGGAACTACCGGGAGTTCGGGGTCCTGGCGGAGACGTTCAAGCAGCTTCGCCCGGACGGCTGGGTGATCTTCGGCGGCACCCACGTGGCCAACCGCGCCCAGCGGACCTTCGCGATGGTTCCCGAGGTCGACGTGGTGGTCAACGGCGAGGGCGAGTTCGTCTTCACCGAGCTGGTCACCGCCTACCTCGACGGGCGCTCGCCGCGGTCGCTGGGCGACATCGACGGAATCTCCTTCCAGGATCCGGACGGTGCGGTGGTGACCACGCCGGACCGGCCACGCCTGGAGGACCTGGACGTCATCCCGTCGCCCCTGCTGACCGGGGCCATCCCACTGCTCGACGACGCCGGCGAGTTCCGGTACGACGTCGCCCTGATGGAGACCAACCGGGGCTGCCCGTACAAGTGCTCGTTCTGCTACTGGGGCGGTGCGGTAGGCCAGCGGGTGCGGGCCTTCTCCCGCCAGCGTCTCCGCGACGAGCTGGAGTTCCTCGCCCAGCACAAGGTGCACACGGTGGTGCTCTGCGACGCCAACTTCGGCATGCTGCCGATCGACGCGGAGTTCGTCGCGGATCTGCTGGAGATTCGTGAGCGTTACGGGTACCCGCGCACGCTGGAGACGTCCTGGGCCAAGAACAAGTCGAAGGTCTTCTACCAGATCGTCCGGGACATGAAGAACGCCGGGATGCGCAGCTCGTTCACCCTGGCCCTGCAGACCCTCTCCGACGACGCCCTCAAGCTGATGAACCGCCGCAACATGAAGGTCAACGACTGGCGCGACCTCGTCGAGTGGCTCAAGGCCGAGGAACTGGACTGCTACGCGGAGCTGATCTGGGGAGCCCCGGGGGAGAGCCTGCAGTCGTTCCTGCGTGGCTACGACCGCCTCGCCGAACACGTGTCCCGGATCGCCGTCTATCCGATGCTCCTGCTGCCGAACACCGAGTACTTCGACAAGAAGGACGCGTACGGGTTCGTGACCGTGCGCGGCGACACCGACGACTTCGAGTACGTCCTAGCCCACCACACCATGCCGCTGCGGGAGAATCTCGAGGCTCGCCGGTTCATCTTCTACGCCCGGGTGCTGGCGGAGAACCTGGTGCTGCGGCACGTGTGGGCACCGGCCCGGGTGTACGCCGGGCTCAGCCAGTCCACGTTGCTGCTGAACTTCGCCGACTGGTTGGAGCGTCAGGACGACACCGACTCGGCGCCGCTGCGGGAGGCGGCCGCCAACGCCGCCGCCGAGTTCGGCGCGGTCAGTCCGGCGTTGGTCTACATGTACGGCGATCCACGTGCCAAGACGGTGCTCAGCCGGTGGTGGCAGGAGGCGGTTCGTCCGCTGGTGCCGGAGTCGGCCCGCCGGTGCCTGGACGAGGCATTCCGGTACGACATCGTCACCCAGCCCACCTGTGCCGAGCCGGGCAGCCTGGAAGCGGCCGGATTGGATCTGGTCGACATCGACGGCGAGGCCTTCCTGCGCGGCGCGCCGGTCGAGTTCGAGTTCGACGTGCCGCGCCTGGTGGAGGCGATCGGACGTGGCGAGACAGTGCCGATCGAACCACGGCGACTGGTCACCTCCTTCTACTACAAGGTGGGTTTCGCCGCATTCGTGGCCACCACGAATCACGAACAGTCGGCGTACTTCCTCGGCCGGCCAGAGCGCGACGTCCTGGGCGGCCAGCTGGTCCAGGACGTAGCCGGATGACTTGAGCGATCGGAGAGACACATGGACCTGGGTATGCGGCACGTGACGCAGCTGACCGTCGGCACCTGGCAGGCGGAGGTGCTCTACACCCTCGCCGAGCTGGACGTCTTCACCGCGCTCGCCGACCAGCCGGCCACCGCGGCGGAGCTGGCCGCCGCCCATGGGTGGCACCCGGAAGCCACCGAGGCGGTACTCGACGCCGGCGTGGCACTGCGGTTGCTGAGCCGTACCGGAGCGGTGTACGCCAACACCGAGCTGTCCCGCCGGCTGCTCACCGGGGACACCGACGAATGCCTGGTCGAGTGGGTACGAACCATGGGCCGCTGGGCCCGGGCCTGGGCGCGGCTGACCGACGTGGTCCGCAACGGCGGGCCGGCCCTGGGCCACGACATTCGGCTGACCGAGGACCCGGCCTACCTCGCCGACCTGGAGGTCGGGTTCTTCCGGTACGCCACCCGGCTCGCCGAGGAACTGGCCGTGTGCATACCGGGCCCGCTGGAGGGTGCACTCGTCGATCTCGGCGGGGGCTGCGGCGCGTATTCGATGGCGCTGTGCCGGCGGCATCCCGGGCTCACCTCCGTCATCTGGGAACTGCCGGACGCGGTGCCGCTGGCCAGCAAGGTGATCGCCGAACACGGGATGGCCGACCGGGTCAGCGTGGTGGGGCGCGACTACACCCGGGAGGAGTACGGCACCGGCCTCGCCGCCGTGCTCATGTCCAACATGCTGCACTCCGAGCGGCGGGAGACCGCCGCCGACATGCTCCGGCGGGCGCACCGGGCGCTCGCGCCGGGCGGCCGGCTGATCGTCAACGGCAACCTGCTCAACGAGGACCGCACCGGGCCCCTGTTCTCCGCGCTGCACAACGTCTCGTCGATGGTGTTGTGGGAGGGCGGACGGGACTTCAGCGTGGCCGAGCTCAGCCGGTTGATCATTGACAACGGCTTCGGTGAGCCTCAGGTGGAGCCGATCGCCGGGGCCTCGTCACACGTGCTGATCGCACGCAAGCCGGAGTGACGGTGCGCCACGAGACGGTCGTCACCGATCCCACCGAGCTGTACCGGCTCCGCGACGGCGTGTACGCCGCCGACCTGCTCATCGTGGTCGTCGCGGAGCTGGACCTGTTCACCTGGCTCGACAGGTACGAGCGCGAGCACGACGACCCGGCCGGGATCGAGCAGGTGTGCGGGGCGCATCACCTCGACCCACGGGCGGCCGACGTGACGATCACCTACCTCGTCGCGCGGGGGCTGCTGGTCCGCGTCGGCGACCGGATCGTGCCGACCAGGGTTGCCCGGGACCACCTGGTCGCCGGTTCGCCGTACGACCTGCGGGCCTACTACGCCTCGTTGCGGGAGCGGCCCACCTGCCGGGATCTGCTCGCGGTCCTTCGTTCCGGACGCCCTGCGGCGTGGGCCGGCGCCGGTGGCCAAGAGGTGTGGTCGGATCGGCTGGCGTCGCCGGAGTTCGCCGCTTCGATCACCGCCGCGATGGACGCGCGGGGCGCGTACCTGGGCCCGGCCCTGGCCGAAGCGATCGCGGACCTGCCCGCACGCGCGGTCCTGGATGTGGGCGGTGGCTCCGGAATCTACGGCTCCGCGCTGGTGGAGCGACTGCCTGATCTGCGGGTCGATGTCTTCGAACGGCCGCCGGTGGACGACGTCGCCCGCACCCTGCTGGCCACGCGCGGCCACGCGGACCGGGTCGGTGTCGTGGCCGGCGACATGTTCGCCGGCCTGCCCGGTGAGTACGACGCCCACCTGTACTCGCACGTGCTGCACGACTGGGGAGCCGGCGAGGTCCGCCGGCTGCTGGCGAACTCAGCCGCCGCCCTGCCGCCCGGCGGCTGGCTCGTGGTGCACGACACCCATATCGACGATGAACGATCAGGCCCGTTGCCGGTGGCGGAGTACTCGGTGCTGCTCATGCACTCGACCCCCGGCAAGTGCTGGTCCGTGGCGGAGCTGCGCGGCATGTTCGCCGAGGCCGGCTTCGACTACGTGGAGTGTCGGCCGACCGCAGCCGACCGCACCGCCGTCATCGGTCGGCGGGCCCGCCGATGACCGAGAGAAAGGTGGCGGCCGTGTCGCCCACCCTGACCGAACGCGTACGCGGTTGGACGCGGCCGACCCGGGAACGCTGGTCGGCCATCTTCCGGCTGCTACCCCGGGCCGGCGCCTCAGTGATCATCGCCGCGGTCCTGCTCAACCTGGCGATCGGCGTGCTGCCGATGGCCTTCATCATCTGGACCGGCCAGGTGCTCGGTGACCTGCCGGCAGTCGCCGGTGGGGCTCCGGACGCCTGGCGCACCGTCGTGCTCAGCCTGACGATCGCGGTGGCCGCCTTCGTCTTCCAGCAGATGCTGGTGCCGTTCCAGTCGGCTCTGGGCGAGGTGGTGATCCGGCGGGTGGACGGCTTCTGCGCCGGGCGGCTGGGCCGCGCGGCCCTTGCCGAAGCCCCGATCGCGGTGCTGGAGCGCCCCGACATCAGCGGGCTGCTCGGTGAGGCGCGGGGCGGCTACGACCGGGTGCTGCCCACGCCGGGTGACGCGGTCGCGGGCGCGCTGGCGTTGATCGCGCGGTACAGCCAGCTCGCCGGTGCGGTCATCCTGGTCGGGTTCGTGCTCTCGGTACCCGCTGCGCTGCTGATCGGGGCGACCGCGTTGATCGTCCGGTACGGCCAGCGTGGTTCCCTCGGCCGCTTCGGCGCGCTCTGGGTCAGTCTGCTGTCGAGCCGGCAGCGGGTGATGTATCTGCGCTCCTTCGGCACCAGCACGAAGGTGGCCAAGGAGATGCGGATGTTCGGGCTGCTGGAGTGGTACCAGCGCCGGCATCGGGACGACTCACGTTCCTACCTGGATCCGCTGTGGGTCGGCCGGCGGCGGATCCTGCTGCGCCCGTTCCTCGCGTACGCCGCCGTCGCGCTGGTCGGCGGCGCGACGGTGCTGTACTGGCTGGCCGGTGCCGCCGGCAGCGGCACGCTGACGCTCACGCAGCTGGGTATCGCCATCCAGGGGGTGCTGATCCCGATCCGGTTCGGGGTGTTCTTCCCGGAGTCGGACGTGCAGACCCAGTACGGCATGCAGGCGTACCAGGCGCTGACCACGTTCGAGCGGACCGCCGCCGAAGGCCGGGCCGGCGTCGCCGGTGACCTGCCGGTGCCGGCCGGTACGATCGGCCCGATCCGCTTCGACGACGTGGCGTTCCGCTACGGCGAGGCCGGCAGCCCGGTGCTCGACGGAGTCTCCTGCACCCTGCCGGCGGGGCGGAGCACCGCCATCGTCGGGCTCAACGGTGCCGGCAAGACGACGTTGGTCAAGCTGCTGGCCCGGCTCTACGACCCGACCGGCGGGGCGATCTCGGTCGGCGGCGTCGACCTGCGCCAGTACTCACCGCGGGACTGGCAACAACGGCTCGCCGTCATCTTCCAGGACTACGTGCACTACGAGCTGGACGCGGCGGCGAACATCGGCCTGGGCGCGGCGGACCACCTCGACGATCGGGAAGGTCTGCTGGCCGCCGCCCGCCGGGCGGGCGCCGAGGACGTGATCGACGCTCTGCCGCACGGACTGGACACGATCCTGTCCCGGCAGTACGCGGGCGGCACCGACCTCTCCGGTGGCCAGTGGCAACGGATCGCCCTCGCCCGGGCGCTGTTCGCGGTGCGGCACGGCGCGTCCGTCCTGGTGCTCGACGAACCCACCGCCCAACTCGACGTCCGCGCGGAGGTCGAGTTCTACGACCGGTTCCTCGAACTGACCCGCGGACTCACCACAGTGATCATCTCGCACCGGTTCTCGACCGTACGACGCGCCGACCAGATCATCGTCCTGGACGGCGGACGGGTCACCGAGCAGGGCAGCCACGACGAGCTGATGGCGGCCGGCGGCCAGTACGCCGAGCTGTTCCGTCTCCAGGCGCGGCGCTTCTCCGGCGACGACGAGCCGCTCGTGGAGGTGACCGCATGATAGGGCTGTTGCGTACCGCCCGTTTCATGCTGGGCCTGGCGGCCCGCCTGGACCGTGGCCGGCTCATCCGGTCGGGCGTGTTGATGCTCCTGGGTTACGCCGCGACCCCGTTCATCGCGCTGGGCCTGCGGGATCTCACAAACGCCGCGCTGAGCGGCGACGTCTCGGCGGCCACCATCGCCGCGCTCGTCGTCGCGGTGCTGCTCACCTTCGAGCTGATGTTGGGCCACTTCGCGCACCTGTCGTACTTCGAGGTTGGCGAACTGGCCGAGGTGGCCCTCAACGAGGAACTGTTGCGCCACGTCAACGCGGGCCACGGGCTGGAACGGGTGGACGACCCGGAGTTCGCCGACGGCGTGACGATGGTGCAGGAGGAACTGGTCCGCACCCGGGTCGCGCTGGAGGCGGTGCTGCAACTCGGCGGCCTGCTGCTCCAGGTTCTCGTCACGACCGTCGTGCTGGCGATGCTGAATCCGTGGCTGCTCCTGCTGCCCGTCGCGGCTCTTGCGCCGGTGTTCATCGGTAAGCGGGCCCAGGCGACCATCGACGCGGCCAAGGAGAACGCCGCCGAAACCACCCGGCAGGCACGGCACCTGCTGGAACTGGCCACCACTCCGGCCGCGATCAAGGAGATCCGCCTGTTCCACGGCGAGCAGGAACTGCTGCGCCGGCACGAACGGGCCTGGTCGGCGTCGACCCGACTGTTGTGGCGGGCGCACCGCCGGGCGGCGACGCTGCGCTCCGCCGGCCAGTCGGTGTTCGCGCTGGCGTACGGCGGCGCGGTGGTGCTGATCATCTCTCAGGTACGCGACGGGCGCGCCGACGTGGGCGACGTGGTCCTGGTGATCACCCTGGCGGTGCAGGTGGCGGTGCAGGTGGCCAGCGCTCTCAACCTGCTCGCGCTGTTGCAGGGGGTCGGCCGGACCGTGGCCCGGCTGACCCGGCTGCGCCGGTCGACCGGCGCGGCGGCCACCGTGGGCACCGAGTCGTCCGGCGTGGTGCCGGAGCGTCTGAACGACGGCATCGTGCTGGAGAACGTCAGTTTCCACTACCCGGGAACCGACCGTCTCGTGCTCCGCGACATCAACCTGCGGTTGCCGGCCGGGGGTTCGGTTGCCATCGTCGGTGAGAACGGCGCCGGCAAGAGCACGCTGGTCAAGCTCCTCTGCGGGCTGTACCAGCCGGTGTCCGGGCGGATCCTGCTGGACCACGGCGACCTGGCTGACGTGCCGGACGACGAGTGGCGCAAGCGGGTGGCCCCGCTGTTCCAGGACTTCGCGCGCTTCGAACTGCTGGTGCGGGAGAGTGTCGGGCTCGGTGACGTGGCGCGCGTCGAGGACCGCGACGCGGTCGCCGACGCCGTCGACCGGGCCGAGGCCGGCGGCGCGGTGGCCGCGGTGCCGGGTGGTCTGGACGGGCTGCTCGGAAAGGGGTACGGCGACGGCGCGGAGCTTTCCGGCGGTCAGTGGCAACGGCTCGGGCTGGCTCGGACGATGATGCGCGACCGACCGCTGTTGCTGGTGCTCGACGAACCGGCGGCGGCCCTGGACGCGGCCGCCGAACACGCCATCTTCGAACGGTACCGGGACTCCGCCGGGCGGGTGGGCGCCGTCAACGGTGGCGTCACGCTCTTCGTGTCGCACCGGTTCTCCACCGTACGCATGGCGGACCTGATCGTCGTGCTGGACGGTGGCCGGGTGGCCGAGAGTGGCAGCCACGCCGAGCTGATGGCGCGCGGCGGTCTGTACGCGGAGCTGTTCGGCATGCAGGCGCGGGTGTCCACGTGACGGCGTCGATGACCGTGCCGTTCGCCGGCACCCGTACCGCCGAGGCGGCGCTGAGCTGGGGGCAGGAGTCGATCTGGCGGACCGTACGCTGGCTCGACGAGGACGACCCGTACTTCAACATCCCGTACGTGCTGCCGATCGTCGGCGGCCCCGACCTGGACCGGGTCGGTGCCGCGTTGCGCCGGCTGGTGGAGCGGCACGAGGCGCTGCGCACCACGATCGCGGACACTCCGGACGGTGCCCGACAGACCGTTGTGGCGGCCGGCGAGCTCTGCGTCGACGTGCACGAGGCCGGGGACGACGACGCGCAGGTGGCGCAGCGGGTCGCCGCCGACCTCGCGGCACGCGCCTTCCGGTACGCCGAGGAGCTGCCGTTCCGCTGCGCGGTGGTGCGCCGCGACGGTGTGGCCACCCAGCTGGCGCTGGCCCTGTCGCACCTGGCCGTGGACGCCTGGTCGATCCGGGTGCTCACCGACGACTGGGCCGCCCTGGTCGCCGGCGCGGACCCGGGTGACGTGCCGACGCAGCCGCTGGACCGGGTGGCGTTCGAACGCGACGGCGCCGGCGCCGGTCGGGGTGCCGAGTCGGTGGAGTACTGGGCCCGGACGCTGGCGCAGGCGCCACGGACACTGTTCGACTTCCCGCCACGGGAACCGGAGACGCTACGGTTCGTGCGGGTCGGCATGGAGTCGCCGGCCCTGGCGGTGGCCGCCACGGAGCTCGCGCACCGGTGGGGAGTGAGCACCGCCAGCGTGCTGACCGTGGCCTGTGGCGTCCTGCTCGGGGTGCACACCGGGCACGACCGCGTCGCGCTTCAGCTCATCGTCGCCAACCGGCACGACCGGCGGTTCCGCACCATGGTCGGCCCGGCGGCCCAGGACGGCCTGCTGCTGCTGGATCTGGACGCGGGCTCCTTCGCCGAGACGGTGCGGCGGGGCCACATGCAGGCGATGGCGGCGTACCGGTACGGGCATTACGATCCGGCGGCCGTTCGCCAGTTGCGGGAACAGGCCGGCCTCGTGCGGGGCGCTCCGATGGACCTGTCCGCGTACTTCAACGACATCCGAGCCTCCGGCGTCTGGCCCCGGCTGCCGGCCGCGCCCGACGGCCTACGCGGCCTCAGCTCACGGACCCGCACCTTTGTGGTGGGCTCGCACGCCAAGGTGGACGCCAAGGCGTTCTTCGCCACCGGCGCGGCCCCCGACACCGGCCAGCTGTACCTGCTCGCGGACACCGCCTACCTGGCTCGCGAGACGGCGTTCGCCCTGCTGCGCGCGGTCGAGGAGATCCTGGTCACCGCCGTGGAGGCCGACGATCTGCGGATCTCCGACCTCGCCGCGGTCGCCGGGCTCGCCGTGGTTCGGCGCGGACCCGACTGGACCCGCAGCGGTCCGGACTGGGTACACCTCGACGCGCCCGCCGGAGCATCGCAGGACACGCCCGAGATCGTGCAGAGGTCTTCTACCCCCGGAGGCGCCGTATGACCGCTGTGACCGAACTGACCTGGGACGACGAGATGCGGACCGCGGTGGACCGCCTCACCCACACCGCCGAGGAGAACTACTACAACCCCTACCAGACGTTCGAGTGGCCGGATCACATCGACGAGAGCATTCCGTGGATGAGTGCCGACCTGATGACCGTGCACGGCACCGAGGCGGCCGCCGAACTGTCGTCGGCGCAGCGACTGGCGCTGTCCAAGTGGGAGAGCATCCACTTCTACAGCCTCAACGTGCACGGGATCCGGGACCTGATGACCGAGGTCGTGGCGCGGATACACACGCCCGGATTCGAGATCCCCACCCCGTTCTTCCATCACTTCCTCGGTGAGGAGAACGAGCACATGTGGTTCTTCGCCGAGTTCTGCCTGCGCTACGGCGGGAAGATCTATCCGGACCGGACGATGGCGTTTCCCCGGGAGCCGGCCAGCCCGGTCGTCGACCACTTCATCGTCTTCAGCCGGATCCTCATTTTCGAGATCATCGTCGACTACTTCAACAGCCGGATGGCGGCCGACGCCACTCTGCCGGAGACGATCCGGGCCATCAACCGGGTGCACCACCAGGACGAGTCACGGCACATCGCGTTCGGCTGCCACCTCGTCCGGGTGCTGTTCGACCGGTTGCGGGCCACGTGCGAGCCGGCCGAGGTGGAGCAGGCCCGCCGGTACGTGGCCCGGTACATCGAATCCTCTCTGCACCAGATGTACAGCGTGGACGCCTACCGGGACGCGGGGATCGACCGGCCCGCCGCGTTCCGGCAGCGGCTGTTGGCCGACCCGGGACGCCGAGCGGTGCACGACGCCTTCGCCGGGCGCGCGTACAGCTTCTACCGACGGATCGGGGTGCTGGCATGACCGCGGGCCCGACCGAAGCTCATCTCGGCGCCGTGCCGGCGCTGCGCGACCCGGGCCCCGGGCTGATCGTGCTCGACCCCGACCAGGCTCGCCTCTTTCACCTTCTCGACGGGCTCTTCGTCGGGGTCGCGGAGCGGTTCGGCGCGGCGCCCGTGGTCGGGCCGCCGCTGCTGCCGGCGGCGGACCTCGTCCGACTCGACTACTTCCGTAACTTTCCGCACCTGGGCGTGCTGGCCGCCCGCCTGACACCCGAGGCGACCGCCGAGGCCGCCGCCGGCGCCGACCCCACCGCGCTGGACACCGTGCCGACCGGCTACCTCCTGCCCTCCGCGACCTGCTACGGGTTGCTCACCGCCATGACGGGCGTCCGCCTCGACACGCCCGTACGGCTGTCCGCGACCGGCCGATGTTTCCGCAACGAGGAGCGGTTCGAGGGCCTGCGCCGGCTCTGGGGCTTCCACATGCGGGAGATCCTGTTCGTGGGGGACCAGGACGGTGCCGCCGGGCACCTGAACGTCTCCCGCGAGATGATCCTCGACCTCGCCAACCGGCTCGGCGTGCCGGTGACGGTGGAGGCGGCCAACGATCCGTTCTACGACCGCACCGGTTCCCGGGCCCGGCTGGCCATGCTGGACCCGGTCAAGCACGAGTTCGTCACCGTGGACGGCACCGCCATCGCCTCGGTGAACCGGCATCGCAACTTCTTCGGTGAGCGGCTCGACATCCGGCTCGGTGCCGACAACGCGTACAGCTCGTGCACCGCGTTCGGTGTCGAACGCTGGATTCACGCGATGGTGTGCGCGCACGGGTCGGTGCGCGCTGCGCTGGCGGTCGCGGAGCGGGCCAGTGGCTGACGTCCCGGTCACCGCCGGTGTGCTCGGCGTCCGGCTGCCCCTGGTGCAGGCCGGCATGGGCGGGGTGGCCGGCCCCGCCCTGGCCGCGGCGGTGGCCGAAGCCGGCGCGTTGGGGACGGTGGCGCTGTACCGCGTCGACGCGTCGACCGCCGCCGAGTTGGTCCGCCGCACGGCGGAGAACACCGCGGCCACCTTCGGCGTCAACGTCATCCCGGAGGTTGCCGGGGCGACGCTGCCCGCGCAGGTCGCCGCGGTGCTGGACGCCGCCGACCGAAGACTGGTGATCAACGTGTACGGCCTGCCGCCGTCGTGGCTGGTACCCCGGGCGCACGACGCGGGGCACACCGTTCTGGTCCAGGTCGGGTCGGCCGCCGACGCTCAGCGGGCGGCGGCGGACGGCGCCGACGTGCTCGCCGTGCAGGGCGTCGAGGCCGGCGGACACCATCTGGGGGACCGGCCGGTGGCCGATCTGCTTGCCGAGGTGCTGGACCGCGGCGTGTCGGTGCCGGTGCTGGCCGCCGGTGGTATCCAGCGCGCCGACCAGGTCGCGGAGCACCTGCGGGCCGGCGCGGGTGGCTGCCTGTGCGGCACGGCGTTCGTGGTCGCGGCGGAGGCGGCCGCGCATCCGGACTACCAGGCCGCCATCGTGGCGGCCGGCGAGGACGCCACCACCGTCACCGACCGGTTCGCGATCGGCTGGCCGGGTCGTCGGCACCGGGTGCTGCGTTCGGCCGTCACGCAGGCGGCGCAACCGCCGGCCGGCCGCTTCGTCGCCTGGACCACGGTTACCGGCCGGCGGTTGCCGGTGCCGCGCGGGTCCGCCGCCGTGCCGACCGTCGAGACGCAGGGCGGGATCGCCGAGATGGCCCGCTATGCGGGTACCGGCGCCCGGTGGGTGACGGCGGTGGAGCCGGCCGCGGAGATCGTGTCGCGTCTGACGGGCCTGCCGGCCACCGGCGAATCCGTCGCGCGGGTCGGAAGTGCGCTGTGACCCGCACGGTGCCGCCGGGCGCACCGGACGGTCGGGACCTGGCGGGCCGAGGTCCGGGGCTCCGGGATCTGCCGGGCCGGGATCTCGACGGTCGCGGACCGGGGTGTGGGCCTGTCGAGGCACTGCGCCGGCTGGTCGGTGATGCGCCGGAGGTCGGTCTCGACCTGGTCGCGGTCGATCGGGTCCGCCGCGCGATCGACCGCCACGGGGACCGCTGGCTGGCCGACATGTTCACCGGGGCGGAACTGGAGCAGTTGCGACTCGTCCGCGGTGATCTGCCCGAACGGGCGGCCGGCCGGGTCGCCGCCAAGGAGGCGGTCGTCAAGGCGTTGCGCCCGGACGACCTTGTGGCCTGGCACGACATCGAGGTGCTGCGGCTGCCGCACGGCGCTCCGGTCGTGCGGTTGTCCGGCCGGGCCGGGCGGCACGCCGAGTACCGCGGCGTGCGTTCGGTCGCGGTGAGCATCACCCATCAGGACGGCTGGGCCGCGGCGATCGCGGTGGCCGGGTCCGCTGACCCCGACTCGATCGAGGAGTACCCACATGGATGAGATCCGCGAGTGGATCCGGAGCAGGAACCCGTCGCTGACCGGCGACATCGGCGAGGACGACGACCTCATCGAGGCCCGCTTGATCGATTCGCTGGACTTCCTGGATTTCGTCTACCTCCTGGAGGAGGTCTCCGGCAGTCCGATCGACCTGCAGCAGTTGAGCGTCGATGACTTCCGGACACTGGGCCGGATCCGCAAGCGGTTCCTGCCGGCCGAATGAGGCCCGCCGCACGGGGGGACGACAAGATGCCGAACTCCCTTCTCGTCCGGGTGACGGACGAACGGACCGTCGAGGCGGAAGCGACCTGGGGACAACGGGCCATCTGGTCCTGCATCCAGTTCATGGGGGAGCACGATCCGTACTTCAACGCGGGGCGGGTTCTGCCGGTGCCGCAGCGGTGCGGTCTGACCGATGTCGCCGACGCGCTCGGTGAACTGCTTCGCCGGCACGAGACGCTGCGAACCGTGTTCGAGTTCGCAGACTCGACCCTGCGGCAGACGGTGCAGGGCTCCGGCGAGCTGCCGGTCGCGGTGGAGCCGTTGTCCACCGCCGGGCACGCCTCGGCGGACGCGGCCGCCTGGACACGGATGTACCAACTCGCCGGCCTCGTGTTGCCGGTGCACGAGTGGCCGGTACGGATCGCGGTGCTGACCGAGGCTGACCGACCACGGTTCGTGGCGGTGGTGTTCAGTCATCTGGCCGTCGACCACACCGGTGCCGAGCTGGTCATGGCGGATCTCGCGGAGCTGTTGGCCGGGCGACGGCCGCCGCTTCCCGAACGCCAGCCCGTCGACCAGGCCGCGTACGAGCGGTCCGAGGCGGGGCACGCCACGAGCGAGACAGCCCTGCGGCACTGGGCCCGTACGCTCCGGAACATTCCCGCCTCCATCTTCGACTACCGCACCCACGACACCGGGTCCCCCCGATTCCGCCGGACGATCATGTACAGCGAGGCGGTCACCGCCGCCGCCGCGGCTGCCGCCGTACGCCTGCGGGTCACCTCGTCGGCGGTGTTGTTGGCGGCGCAGGCTCTCGTGTTGGGCCGGTACACCGGCCATGACGTCGTGCCGGTGCAGCTCATCTGCGCCAACCGCGACGCGGAGCGGGAAAGGCTGGTCGCCACGGTCGCCGGAGACGGCATCGTCCGGGTCGATCTGGCTGAGGACTCCTTCGCGCGGATCGTCCGGCGGACCTTCCTGGCGGGCGTGGGCGCGTACCGGTTCGGTTACTACGACCCCGAGGCGGCCTGGCGGATGAGGGCCGCCGAGCACCTCGCGCGTGGCGCGGTCCTCGGCATCGGCGTCTACTTCAACGACGTACGCGACGGCGTCACGTCCGCCGTGCCGACCGACCCGGCGGACGAGCGGACGATACGCCGGCTGGCCGCCGGCACGAGGATCGAACCGGCCGGCGGTTGGGACCTGATGGATGCCCGGGTGTTCCTGACCGTGGCCACCGCTGGCGCGGCGACCCGGCTGTCGATGCTCTGTGACACCGCGTACGTGCCGACGGAGGACGTCGTCGCACTGCTGCACGGCATCGAACGGGTGGTGATCGCAGCGGCGACCGACGACCTCACCGCAGAGCTGACCTCCGAGGCCATCGGGGTGCCGTCGGTCGTGCGCGGCCCGGACTGGGTGCGTGGCCCCAACGGATGGGTCGATCTGGCCGGCACTCGCGCGCTCTGGCGCGATCTGCTGCCCGACGCCACCGTGGGTGGGGTCTTCCTGGCCGAGGATCCGGCCCCGACCGGCTCCGGGTTGGTCGGCTATCTGGCCGGGCCGCCCGACGGCGACCTGCACGACCTGCACGAGGCGTTCGTCGCCGCGCTCGGCGAGCGGACGGATGTCCGCGCACCGTCCCGCTACGTCCGGTGCGCCCACGGGCCGGATGATCCGGACGACCGGCTGGCGTGGGAGAAGTGCCCGGTGCTCGCCGAGGGAACGGGACGGCGGGCCGACGGCCCCACCGACCGGCTCTCGGTCGATCCTGCGGTTCGTCGCGCGGCCTGGGTTGCCGCAGACGACGGTCGCTGAAGAACCTCGGGCCACGACCGGGGGAACGGCCGTGGCCCCGGCGTCACGCCAGCTCCGCCAGGAACCGGTGCATCCGGTCGAGCGCGTCCGTCAGGCGGTCCGGTGGCTGGGTGAACGACAGCCGGACATGGCCCCTGCCATGCCGGCCGTAGCTGCTGCCCGGCATGACGGCGACTCCCGTCTCGGCGAGCAGCCGCTGCGCGAAGACCACGTCCTGCAGGCCCGTGTCGCTGATGTCGGGGAACGCGTAGAAGGCGCCCATCGGCGGGGTGAGTCGCACCGAGGGCATGTCGAGCAGCCGGGTGACGGTGAGGTCACGACGGGCGCGGTACTCGGCGGCGTACCTCGCCGACCAGCTGGCCGTCTCGGGCGCGGTCAGCGCTGCGGGCAGCGCCCGCTGGACGAACGCCGGCATGCAGCAGTTCGTGTTGGTCATCAGGACCGCGAAGTCGGCGGCGAGGTGCGGGGGAGCCACCATGATCCCGGCCCGCCAGCCGCACATGGCATGGCTCTTCGACAGTGTCTCCGAGACGATGACGCGTTCCGGCGGCAGCTCGGCCAGCACCGCGTCGGTGTCCACACCGGTCCAGTTCAACCCCCGGTACGCCTCGTCGCGCAGCACGTAGAAGGAGTGCCGCCGGACGAGGTCCGTCAGCTCCCGGGCGGTCTCCGGGAGCAGGACGGCTCCGGTGGGATTGTGTGGTGAGTTGACCACCAGCAGGCGGGTCCGGGCGGTGACCCGGGCGGCCAGTTCAGCGATGTCGGGGGCGAAGCCGGCCGTACCGCGGAGCGGATAACTGACGGGCACCCCGCCGGCGAGCCGCACCAGCTCGGCGTAGACCGGAAAGCCTGGATCCGGCAGCAGCACCTCGTCGCCGGGAGCGACGAGGGTCAGCAGGGCGAAGTGCAGGACCATGTTGCTGCCGGGCACGAGCAGCACCTGCTCGGCGGCCACCGGCATCCGCAGCAGCCGCGCGTAGTGTCCGGCGAGGTGCTGGCGTATCTCCGGGTCACCGGCCGGGGCCGTGTAGTGCGTCCAACCGTCCCGCGCGCTGCTGACCATCGCCGACACGATGTGGGCCGCCGTCGGCAGGTCGGGCTCGCCGAGTTCGAGGTGGATGACGTCCCGGCCGGTGGCGGCCAACTCGTCCGCCTGACGCTGCACGGCGAACGCCGAGTGCCGCAGCAGACTGCGCAGCGGAGGCTGCGCGGATACGACGCGGGACGCTGGCGGTGGAGTTGCCAGCGTACGCAGGGCCTCGGTCATTCCGGCTCGCCCAGCACCCGCTGTACCTCGGCGCGAATGCGTCCCTCGGTCGGCCACATCGTCTCTTCGAGTGGGGGAGCGGACGGCACCGGAACGTCGGGCTGGCACACGTACCCGATCCGCCCACCGGCCGCAGCCGCCACCCCGGGCTCGTCGAGCAGCCGGGACAGGATCTGCGCGGGCGCACCGGAGCGCGGGCCGTCGTCGACGAAGACCAGTCGCCCGGTACGGCGGACCGATGCGGCCAACGCCGCGGTGTCCAGCGGGACCAGCGTGCGGGGGTCGAGGACGTCACAGTGCACGCCGTCGGCGGCGAGCGCGTCGGCCGCGTCCGACGCGACCTTGACGGCGCCACCGATCGCCACGATCGTGGCCGCGTCGCCGTGACGCAGGTGCGCGGCCTCGCCGAAGCGCAGCGGAGCGGCGGCGAGCGCGGCACTCAGCCCCCGCTGACGGTTCAGCTCCGGTGCGACGAAGTACAGGACCGGGCCGGGCCACCGCGTCGCGCCGCGGAGCAACGCGCACGCGTCCCGCAACGAGCCGGGTACGACCACGGCGAGACCCGGTGTCTGCATGAAGATGCCGTACGGACACTGTTCGTTCTGCGGGCCGAGCTGCTGCCGCCCGCGGGTCGCCGACGTCACGATCATCGGCACCCGGTACTGGCCGCCGGAGAGATAGTGCATCCGGCCGGCGTGGTTGACCAGTTGGTCCATCACCAGCATGGCGAACGAGGCCCGGTTCAGGTCGACGATCGGCCGCAGGCCGCTTATTGCCGCGCCGACCGCCATGCCGGTCATCGCCTGTTCGGAGATCGCGCAGATGCGCACCCGGTCCGAGCCGAATCGTCGGCGCAGCGACGCCGGTGAGTTGGTGGCCAGGAACACCAGGTTCGGATCCCGGGTGAACTCCTCTTCGAGGACGAGATCCAGCAGACCGACTTCGTTCACGGTTCCTCCGCCCAGACATGCGTCGCCGCTTCCTCCGGTGCCGGCCATGGGGAGCTGCGGGCGGTTTCGACGGCGCGCTCGACCCGCTCGCGGGCCCGCTCCCAGATGGCCTCGACGTCCGCGTCCGACAGCCGGTCCCGCAGGGGTGGGCTCTGTCGTGCGGTGTCGATCGGATCCCGCGCCCGCCACGCCGCCATCTCGTCCGATGGCCGCACCTCCGGCGAAGGGCGCTCGAACTGCAGGTGGAACCGGGTCAGGTAGGTCCGCGCCTCGATGAACGTCGGGCCCCCGCCGCCCCGGGCGAGTCGCACGGCATCGTGGGCCGCCGTCGCGACCGCGGCCACGTCGTTGCCGTCGATCCCCACCGCGCGGACCCGGTGTGCCTCGGCCAGGCGCAGCAGTGACACCTCGGGATAGACCTCCTCGGTGCGGTTGCCGGCCTGGTACCCGTTGTGCTCGCAGACCAGCACCAGCGGCAGCCGTTGCACGGCGGCGATGGTGAGGGTCTCGTGCACCGCGCCGCTGCCCAGGGCGCCGTCACCGATGAACGCGACGCTGACCGCCGGCTCACCGCGTACCTGGGCGGCCATGGCGGCGCCGGCGGCGACGGGTACGCCGGCACCGACGATGCCGCTGGACATCAGCAGATTGGTCCGGCTGTCACTGATCAGCGCGGCTGCCTTACCGCCACACAGCCCGGCGGCTCGGCCGAACAGCTCGGCGGTGAGGGCGTCGAGGTCCACCCCGCGGGCGATCGCGTGCCCGTGCCCCCGGTAGTGGCTGACCAGGGAGTCCGCCTGGGTCAGTGCCGCGCACACCCCGACGGCGATGGCCTCCTGGCCGACGTACGGATGCACCGGCCCGATCACCTCACCGGCGGTGCGCAGCTCCATCATCCGCTCCTCGAACACCCGGATCAGCACCATGCTGGCGAACATGGCGACCGGGTCCGGCGCGGCCGGTTCGGCGCTCCTGGCCGGGGCGACGGCCGTGGTCATGGGGTCTCCTCATCTCGGCTGTCGTGCGGAAGGTCAGGTCGTCGGGTGCTGATGATCAGGCCGGTGCCGGCCGGGATCGGCGCTGTGACGAGCCGGGGGTCGTCGGTCAGCGTCCGTTCCACCCGCAGCACCGCGGCGCGGTGTTCGGGGTCGGTGTAGCGCCCCAGGTCCATGTCGTCGACGACGAGCAACCCGCCGGGCGCCAGCGCGTCGATCGTCAGGTCGAGGCCGGTCCACTTGCCGGCGACGGCGTCGGCGAAGACGAGGTCGAACCGGCCCAGCGTGGGCAGCAACGCCTCGGCGTCACCCGTGTGGATCACGACGTTCGTCGGCCAGTCGTCGGCGCGCACGGCTGCGGCCAGGGACTCGTCCAGCTCGACCGTCTCCAGCCGGGCGTCGTCGCGCCGGTCGATCCCTTCGGCCAGCCACGCGGTGCCGACCCCCGTACCGGTGCCCAGTTCCAGGATCCGACCGTTGGGCGGGACCGCTGCCGCCAACGTCGCCAGCAGCGGACCCACCGGGTCTTCGCAGGCGCCGTGGAAGCCGTGCTCGGACGCGCGGGCGAGGGCGCGGCGCACCCGGGGCGGCACCGCGGTGCGGGTCGTCATGGTGCCACCTCCGACGGGTCGGGACGGGATTTCGCGTGCCACTCGTCTCGTACCGGGGTGATGACCTCGGTCACCAGCCGGCGCAACAGCGTCGGCGACGCGTCGGGCGGCAGACTGAACACGACGTGCCGGGCCCCGGCGGCCACCAGCCGCGCCGTCCAGAACCGGGCCGCGAGCAGGTCCCCGGCGGCCACGTGCAGTTGCGCCGACAGTGTGATCTCGGCAGGGTCGCGTCCGCTGTCGACACAGTGCTTGGCCAGGACGTCCCGGCCCCGACGCAGGGTGCTGACCTGGCCGTCGGCCACGTTCCAGACGTCTGCGTGCCGGGCCACGACCTTCAGGGCGCGCGGTCCGGAGGCCCCGAGGACGAAGCGGGGCCGGGTGCTCGGGCGCGGATTGAGACCGGCGCCCTCCACCTGGTAGTACCGGCCGGCGAAGTGGACGGTGTCCTCGGTGCAGAGCCGGTGCACGACGGTGCATGCCTCGTCCCAACGGGCGAGCCGTTCCGCCGGAGCGGGCAGGGGTATGCCGAGCCGCCGGCATTCCTCGGCGTGCCAGCCCGCACCGAAGCCGAACTCGACCCGCCCGGCGGAGACGTGGTCGACGGTGGCGAGCATGTGCGCCAGCACGGCGGGATGCCGGTAGACGTTCCCGGTGACGAGGACGCCGATCCGTAGTCGTGCGGTCTGGGTCGCCAAGGCGGCCAGCAGGGTCCACGCTTCCAGGCAGCTGCCGTCGGGCGCGGCGTTCACCGGCTGGAAGTGGTCGTAGAGCCAGGCGTCCCGCCATTCGCCGTCGGCGTCGGCGGCGGACCAGAGCCGTTTCAGTTGCGACCAGCTGATGAGCTGCTGTGCGACCTTGAAGCCGAAATTCAGCTGGGCGGCCGTCACGGCGTACGCCATCGCGTACGGATGGTGGACCGACTCATCGAGTGCTCCTGTCCCGCGGTCGAGGCGCACGGCACACCCCACCAGCCGGCACGAATATGGCAGAACCAGACGGCGGCAGGCCGTTCCCGACGGCGGTCGCGGTGTCATTCCCGTGTCGTGGCGACCGACGACGCGAATTGTTAACTTAGCGTCAGTTCAGTTCGCACAACATTGTCGTCAGGGCACGCGTCAACGCACCTGACGTCACTTCTGCGCAGTTGCTGACCAAGCCCTCGATGCGGTCGCCAATTGTGGTGCGACGGCATGGGCGTACGCGATGTGTGCTATTTGAATCCCCCGTTGAACGACCGGTGTGGTGTCGCCTGAAGAAGGTGGCCACCTGTCTCTGTTGAGCCTCCGGTGTGACGCCGTGACAGTCGGTCGTGACGCCTCGATGATGGAACCGTGGCTAGCGCCGGGTCGTCAACCAGCATCCCGCGCAGTGAGAAGCGCCTATCTCGACAACGGCCCGGGACCACGGAAAACCATAGTGGACCATCCCGCTGCCTTGACGGGATGGCTATTGTCGTCCGGGAGCCCGCGCGCCGGCCGGTCCGCACTGCGGCCGGCGACACTTTACGAATCCAGCCGCTATCATCGGACGTCTCGCGCGCTTTGCCAGATCGCTTTCACGCCGACGGGGGAACGAAGGCGCATGATCAACCATGCTCGGTCGCGCAATACCACCGCGGTGCTCGACGAGGGCGCCGGCCCACCGTCGCGCAGCCGACTGTCGGACGCGGACCTGTCCGCCATGCTGCTCATTCGGCACTTCGAGAAAAGCCTGCTCAAACTCTTCGAGCAGGGATTCCTGCACGGCACGACACACACCTGTCTCGGGCAGGAGTACGTACCCGTGGCGCTGACGCCCCTGCTGCGCGACGACGACCACATCTTCAGCAACCACCGGGGCCACGGCCACTACCTGGCCAGATACGCGGACCCCGAGGGCCTGCTCGCCGAGTTGCTCGGTCGCGCCGGTGCTGTCTGCGGCGGTGTCGGCGGCAGCCAGCACCTGCTCCGCGAACGGTTCCTCTCCACCGGCGTGCAGGGGCAGAGCCTGCCGGTGGCCACGGGCGTGGCGTTGCACCTCAAGCGGTCCACCCCGGGAGCGCTCGCCTGCGTCTACACCGGTGACGGCACCTGGGGCGAGGGTGTGGTCTACGAAGCTCTGAACATCGCCGCCCGGTGGGAGCTGCCGCTGCTCGTCGTCACGGAGAACAACGGCATCGCCCAGTCGACGCCGACCGCGCAGCAGATGGCGGGCGACATCGGTGGCCGGGCGGCGGCCTTCGGCATCGCGTACGAGCGGTTCACCGACACCGACGTGAACCGGCTGCGAGCGGCCCTGCGGCCGCTGGTGGAGCAGGTGCGCCACGCGTCACGGCCGTTCGTCGTCGAGTTCGTCACCCATCGCCTCGGCCCGCACAGCAAGGGCGACGACTCCCGCTCGCCGGCCGAGTTGCGTGCGGTCCGCGCGGCGGACTGGGCGGCCGGATACGCGGCCGGGCACCCTGAGCAGTTCGATCGAATCGACGCGGAGCAGTCGCGGCGGGTCGAACGGATCGTCGCCGAGGTGCTGGCCCGGCCGCTGACGGCGTGGAGCCCACGGTGACCGCCCCCCGGGTGGCCGGCGATCTCAATACCGCGTTGCACCGGCTGTTCGCCGAGGACGAGCGGGCCATGCTGCTCGGCGAGGACGTCTGCGATCCGTACGGTGGCGCCTTCAAAGTCACCCGGGGGCTCTCCACCCGGTATCCCCACCGGGTCCGCAACACACCGATCAGCGAGGGTGCTCTGGTGGGTGTCGCCAGCGGGCTGGCCCTGGCCGGCGACACCGCCATCGCGGAGATCATGTTCGCCGACTTCGTCACGCTCGCCTTCGACCAGTTGGTCAACTTCGCCAGCAAGTCGACCGCCATGTACGGCCGTCGCCTGCCCCTGCGCCTGGTGGTGCGTTGCCCGACCGGTGGGAATCGCGGGTACGGGCCGACCCACAGCCAGACCCCGCAGAAACATCTCGTCGGCGTACCCGGGCTGGCGCTCTACGAGGTGTCGCCGTTGCACGACAACCACACGCTGCTCACCCGGATGCTCGATGACGGGGTGCCCGCCGTGCTGTTCGAGGGCAAGGTCCTCTACGGCGAACGCATGTTCACCGGCGGCATGGTGGACGACCTCTTCGGCTACGAGCTCACCGACGGCGTGGCCCGGATCCGCCTGCACGACCCGGTACCGCCGGACTGCGTGCTCATCACCTCCGGCGCGCTGGTGCACCGCGCCGTCGAGGCGCTGCGTGAGCTGCTTCTGCACGACGAGATCGTGGCCGAGCTGCTTGTCGTGTCCCGGCTCTACCCGGTGGACCGGGCGCCCCTGCTGAGCTTGACGGGGCCGGCGCGGCGGGTGGCGGTGATCGAGGAGAGCACCGCCGGCGGCACGTGGGGCGCCGAGGTCGCAGCGGCTCTGCATCCATCCCTGTGGGGCACCCTGGCCGCACCGATCCGCCTGATCCACTCGCTCGACAGCATCATTCCCGCCGCAGCCCACCTGGAACGACAGGTGCTGGTGCAGAGCGGCACGATCCGGCACGCCGTCAAGGAGCTGGTCAATGGCTGACATCCGAATCCCCCGGCTCAACACCAACGATGCCTCGTACGTGCTGGTCGAATGGTTGGTCGACGACGGCGCGACGGTGCAGAGCGGCGCGACGGTGGCGACGGTCGAGACGTCGAAGGCCCTGGAGGACCTGGTGTCCGAGCACACCGGGGTGCTGAGCCGCCGACTGCCGGCCGGCGCCGACTGCCGGCCGGGTCAGGTCGTGGCGGTACTGACGCCGCCGTCGCAGGCGCCGCCGCCGGTTGCCGGCCCGGACCGCGAGGAGGCCGACCGTACGCCGCAAGCCCCACGGGTCGTGCCCGCTGCCCTGGTGATCACGGAACCGGCGCGGGCCCTCATGCGGGAACACGGCATCGACGAACAGGACCTGGCCATGCTGGGCCGCGCGCTGATCCGTCGCAGTGACGTGGCGGCTCTGCTGGCCGGTCCGGTCGTGCCGCCGCTCGACGCAGCGGAGGTCACCGCGGTTTCGCAGGAGGACGGCCATGCCCGGCCCACCCGCTGACCACGGCCCGGAGCAGCCGTTCCCCGGCTGGGAGAGCGTGCAGGTCAACCTGGCCGGAGCGCACCTCGCCGGCGCCGTCTGCGCCGAGCTGGATCGCCGCACCTTCCTGCACCCCGGTCCGCCGCTGGACATCGCCGACGCGCCGGCACCGATGCGGTCGGCCATCGTGGGCGCACTGCTTCTCGAAGAAGAGGCCGACAGCCCCGCCGCCGCCGAGCGGCTGATCGACCGCCGCGAGGTGCGGCTGCTGCCGTCGGTCGATGTGGGTGCCGTGGTGCCGATGACGGGGGTGCTGTCGCCGTCCATGCCGGTCGTGGTCGTGGCGGACGCCGACGGGCGGCAGGCGTTCGGTCCGCTGGAGAACGGCGCTGGCGCGTGCCTGCGCTTCGGCTGTCACGAGCAGCAGGTGCTCGACCAGATCCGGTGGATCGGCCAGGTCGTCGTACCAGTGCTCGACCAGGTCGCCCGGCTGACACCGATCAACGTGACCCGCATCATGGCCGAGTCCCTGCGCCGTGGCGACGAGTGCCATGCCCGCACCGTAGCGGGTAGCTCCCTGCTACTGACCCAGGTCTTCGCCACCCTGCTGGGTCGCCAGCTGTCCGGCCCGGACGTGTCCCGCGTGGCCCGGTGGTGCCGCGCCAACCTGCACCTGTTCGGGGCGTTCGCCACACCCGCGGCTCGCCTGCTCGCCGACACCGCACACGGCCATGACCGCAGTCCGATCGTGACCGCGCTGGCCTCCAACGGGAACGAGTTCGGCGTCCGGGTCAGCGGTACCGGCGACCGGTGGTTCGTCACCGAGGCGCCGGTGGGCGAGGTCGTGCTCTTCGACGGGTACCGCCCGGCAGACGCCCACCCGATCGCGGGTGACTCCTTCGTCATGGAGGTCGTGGGTCTCGGCGCCGTGGCGCTTGCCGCCAGCCCCGTGGTCGCCGCGCAGCTTGGTTGGTCGGCGGCGAGTGTCGCGCGGCACACCGCCCGGATGCGCGAGATCACCGCCGCGCCGGGGGACCGGTTCAGGCTGGCCGGCGACGATTTCCGGGGCGTCGCCACCGGCATCGATGTGCATCGGGTGGCGCGTGCCGGCTTTGGTCCGTCGGTAAGCACCGGCATCGTGCACCGACGGCCCGGCGTCGGCCAGATCGGTGGCGGCATCGCGGAACTGCCGACCGCACCGTTCCGCGAGGCCGCGGTCGTGCTCGGTGCGGCCAGGGGAGTGCCGTCATCGGTTGGGCGTTGAGGTCGGTCGGGGTGAGGCTGCTCAGTCGAGCTGGGCGCGAGCAACCCAGTGATGGTCACGGGGCGGGCAGAGGCGCTCGGGCGGCGCGGGCAGCCACGAGCACTCGCCCGCGTAGAGCTGCCGCAGCGTGTATGCCTCCGCCGTCCAGCCCTGGTGGCGCAGGAAGTCGCCGAGGTCGTCGAAGCCGAGTTGGAAGGCGGATCCCCGTGACGTCATGAAGGCCAGAAACGTCTCGTTGGCCGGATCGGTGTAGTAGTCGGTGTGCGGCGCGTCGACAAGCAGTACCGAACCGCGCGTCGACATCTTCCGCACGGTCCCGATCAGCCGGGTGAAATCCTCGATCTCAAGGTAGGGAAGCAGCCCCTCGATGATCCAGACCGTCGGTTCGTCTGGTTCGTAGCCGGTTGCCCGCAACTGCTGCGGCCACGTGTCATGCCGAAGATCCGCGCCGAGGGAGGTCCGACGGCAGAGGAGCCGGTCCCGGACCGGCTCCAACATCCGCTCCTTGGCCTCCAACTGGCCCGGCAGGTCGACCTCGAAGAACCGGGTACGCGAGGGAAGATCCAGTCGCCATGCCCGGGTGTCACTGCCGGCCGCCAGACAGACCACCTGGGTTATGCCAGCGTCGGCCGCCGCTTGAAGCGCGATGTCACCGAACCGGGCTCGGACGATCACGGACCCGACGGTGCCGCCGGCGGCCAGCGCCGCCTCCGTCATCTTCCGGGACACCGGGGTGCTCAACAGCTTGGCGTACCGGTCCACCAGGTAGGCGTCGGGGCGGTCGTGCTCAATGGCTCTGATGACGGCGGTGATGAAGCCGGTCTCCTTCACCGCCCTGGACTCGTCGTTGCGCCCGGCGAGGTCCGCCGCCGCCGTGCTGGTACCCGCGCTCTTGCCGGGCTGCCGAGCTACGCCCAGCGACGGTCGGGAGTTGACCCAGTCCTGGTCGAACCTGCCGGTCCGGGCATAGCTGCGGGAGATTTCCGCGAGTTCTGTCTCGCTGAAGACCTCCCGCACATCCGTGAACCCGTGCGGTGCCCGCTGGTGGGCGAGCGTGATCACCTTCTCGGGCCCCAGGGAGCGGTTCGCGTGCTGCAACTCGGTCATCTGCGGGCGGCGTTCGTCCTCGTAGGCGCGCAGGGCGCTGCCCAGATCGGCGTGAGTCGCCAGGTGCCACGACAACACCCGGGCGTCGACGATGGCCTGGGTGGCCCCGTTGGACCCGGCCGGATACATGGCGTGGGCGGCGTCGCCCACAAGCGTCACGTCGTTGAAGCTCCAGCGCGGGATCGGGTCTCTGTCGATCATCGGGTACCGCTGGACGTCCGCCGTGTCGTCGAGCAGGCGGGGTAGGTCCACTCCCGGCGGCGCCCAGCTGCCGAACTGGCGAAGTACGGCCGCGCGCCGGTCGGCGGCGTCCGTGCGATCGTGCGGCAACGGGTCGGCCTCGTCGTCAGGGAAGGCGGCGACCCAGTTGATCAGAGACTTGTTCGTGGCGTTGTCCCTGTCGACGGGATACAGCACGAGTCGCCGCCGGTCGTCACCGAGCACCGCCATCGTGCTGCCCGTCAGGAAGTGGCGGCCCCAGGCGGTCCCTCGGTACATCGTCATGCCGTTGGCCGGGGGCGGTCCCTCGGCCGGGTAGAACGTCGCCCGGACAGCGGAGTGAATGCCGTCCGCGCCGATGAGAAGCCCGGTGTCGACCGTACGCGTGGTGCCGTCCCGGTCCATGAAGGTCCCGTACGTCCGACCTGGCTCGCTGTGCAGGCCGACGAGCCGTGCGTCGGCGACGATGGCCCTGTCACCCAGGCGCCGTCGTACCGCGTCGGCCAGAACCGTCACGAGCCGGGCACGGGAGATCGAAAGCTGCGGCCATCGGTAACCCGCCTGAGTGCCGCGATCCTCGCGCCACACGAGATCCCCACGGGTGTTGTACATCGCCAGTTCCCGGGTGCGGACCGCGTGCTGCTGCAACTCGTCGAGCAGCCCGAGTTCGGCGAGTTCCCGCACGGCGTTGGGCAGAATGTTGAGCCCGAGCCCGTGTGGACGCAGATCCGGCTCCGCCTCGAAGACCGTGACCCGGTCGAAGCCCGCCGCGTGCAGGCTGAGCGCGGTGGCCAGCCCCGCGACCCCGGCCCCCACTATCGTGATCTCCATCGTCAGCGTCCTACCTTCCGGGTACGTCACGGCAGTTGGACCCGCTGCGCAGCGGTGGCGTTGAGCAGGGCGCGGTTCTGTCTTGTCAGGGCGAGGATCTCCTCAAGGAGCCCCACACTCCCGCCGCCACTGCCCAGTTCATACAGTCGGAGTTCCTCCTGATAGGCGCGTCGCGCCATCACCAGATGCTTTCCGCGGAACGACGTGAGGGTCTGCAGGGCTCGCCGCAGGCTCCTCGCACTGGCCTCGACGATCTCGTCCGGGGACCGTGCGCCGGAGGTTCCGAGGGCCGCGACGACGCGGGATGTGATGGATGGCGTGTTCGCCCACTCCGCGTACCGCTCCCGCCACTGCGGCAGGGTCTGCGCTGACACCTCACGGCAGAACTGCAGATATCCCGGACTTCCTCGGTCCGAGGCCCACAGGAGCAGGTCGATGAGAAAGATCGGAATGTGGGCCGCCGCCGGTCCCATGTAGGTGTGGCCGGCGACGCGGACGTCCTCGTAGAACGGTCTGAGCACCCGCGCGAAGAACTCGGGGGTGACGCTCGCCTGGATACCGCTCATGACCGTGTCCGCCACCGCGATGTGCGCGGCGAGCGACGCGATCCGCTCCGCGTGGACGGGCGCGGCCGGGTCCTCCTGCATCAGCGAGCGTCCGACGTCGACCGCGTGGGCGAGGTTCGGCACGCAGGTGCGTACCGCGTTGATCAGGCTGCGCTCCATCGGGTGCCCCGTGTAGAGCCGTTCCCGCTCACCCGTCGGATTCCACGACGTGTAGTGGTACACCGTGTCCCGCGGAATCATCCCGGTACGCTGGCCCAGCAGCTGGAATGACCTGGTCGCGCCCGGCACGGCGTCGAAGGCGGACACCCCGTGCCGTTGCAGGCTGCCGAGATACATGCCGAGATCACGCATGGCGGCGAGACACTCCGCGGTGGTGAAGGCCGCGATGCTCTCCGCCGGGGGAAGCGCAGCGCCGAGCACCCGTGCCAACGCGGCGACATCGGCGGCCCTGTTCAACCTGGGCAACATCCGAAGCTCGCTGTCCAACCGCAACGGGTCGAGCCTTCTGACCTGCTCGTTGTGCTCCTCGGAGATCACATCCACATTTGCGCTGCGGTGCACGTGAATCCTTCCCCCACGCGGATCCAGGCGATGTCCCTGATTCGAGCAGGAAGGCGTCGTGCCGTACGAATACCTGACAGAGCCCTGACAGATAGCCGTGCCCGTGCGGCGGTGGCCGAGGGGCCGGGCGGAGTCAGACGTGCAGGGTGGGGCGGTAGATGAGTTCCTGGGCGCGGCCGTCGAGGGTCCGGCTTTCGAGCAGTTCCAGGTCGAAGTCGGCCGCGCCCTGGAAGACGGGTTCCGTGCCGGTCTGGCCCGTGATCACCGGGAAGACGGTCACTTGGACGCGGTCGACCAGGCCGGCGGCCATCAGCGCCCGGTTCATCGACAGGCTGCCGTGCGACCGCAGGGGTATGTCGGACTCCTCCTTCAGCCGGGCGACGACGTCGACGGCGTCGCCGCGCGCGATTGTCGCGTCCGGCCAGTCGAGGGGAGCTTCGAGGGTGTTCGACACCACCGTCGCCGGGAGGTTGCGCATTCGGGTGACCCAGGCGTCGCGTACCTCGGACTCCTCGGTGCTCTCGGCCAGCAGCTGCGCGAACACCCGGTACGTGTCGGCGCCGAAGACCATGCGCTGCTCCGCGCGGTACGCGGCGAGGCGGTGCGCGAGCAGCTCGGGGCCCTGCTTGCCCCAGTAGCCGCCCCAGTCGCCGCTGTGGGTGCCGTAGCCGTCGAGGCTGGCGAAGACGTCGAAGGTGTAGGTGACGGTCATGAGGTTCTCCTCGTCCGGGTGAGTTCGGTGTGCCGACGTTGCAGGAAGGCGCGTTCGGTCTCGTTGGTGGCCAGTGCCATGGCCTCGTGGTAGGCGGCCCGGGCCTCCGTGTCGCGGCCGAGCCGGGCCAGCAGTTCGGCGCGGGTGGCGGGCAGCCGGTGGTAGCCGGGTAGGTCGATGTCCGCCAACGCGGCGAGGGCCACCGCCGGGCCGTGTACCTCCGCCACCGCGACCGCCCGGTTGAGCGCGACGATCGGCGTCGGTGCCAGCGCGAGCAGTTGGTCGTACAGTGCCAGGACCTGTGGCCAGTCGGTGGCGGCGCCGTCGGTGTGCACCGCGCTGATCGCGGCCTGGATCTGGTACGGCCCGGGCCGGTTGCGCCGCAGGCAGCGGCGGACCAGGTCGTGGCCTTCGGCGATGAGATCCCGGTCCCACAACGACCGGTCCTGATCGGCCAGCGGGACGAGTTCCCCGGTCGGGCCGAGCCGGGCCGGGCGGCGTGCCTCGGTCAGCAGCAGCAGGGCGAGCAGGCCGAGCACCTCGGGTTCGTCGGGCATCAACGCGGCGAGTTCGCGGGCGAGCCGGATCGCCTCGGTGCACAGGTCCGTCCTGATCAGCGGCCCCGCGGTGGACGTGTAGCCCTCGTTGAACATCAGGTAGAGCACGGTGAGCACGGGCGGTAGCCGATCCGGCAGTTCGTGTTCGGCGGGCACCCGGTACGGGATGCCGGCGTCGCGGATCTTCTTCTTGGCGCGCACGATCCGCTGGGCGACGGTGGCCTCCTGGATCAGGTAGGCCCGGGCGATCTCCGGCACGTCGAGGCCACCGAGGAGCCGGAGCGTGAGGGCGGTACGCGCGTCGGGGGCGAGCGCCGGGTGGCAGCAGGTGAAAATGAGTCGGAGTTGGTCGTCCCGCACCGGTCCCACCTCCTGGGGCTCGTCCGGTTGGTGCAGTAGCAGGGCTTCGGCGTGCCGGGCCTCGCGGGTGGTCTCCCGGCGGAGCCGGTCGACGGCCCGGTTCCGGGCGGTGGTCACGATCCAGGCGCCGGGGTTCGGCGGCAGCGTCTGCCACTTCTGCAGCGCCGTGGTGAAGGCGTCCTGCACCGCCTCCTCGGCGAGGTGGATGTCGCCGAGGAGGCGGGCCAGGGTGGCGACGCAGCGGCCGTACTCCGCGCGGTAGACGTTCGCCAGGTCCATGTCGGGTGACCGGCTCCGGTTCAGGCCCGGGACAGGTCGTCGAAGGGGCGCACCTCGACCGGGCCGCAGGCCGCGGCGCACTTCTCGGCCCAGGCGAGCGCCTCGTCCAGGTCGGCGCACTTGATGACCCAGAAGCCGGCGATGTGTTCCTTCGTCTCGGCGAACGGCCCGTCGCTCATGGTGGTGGCGCCGTTCTCGATCCGCACGACGGTGGCGCTGTCGGGCGACCGGAGCCCTCCGCCGAAGACCCAGGCGCCGGCGGCCTGCATCTCGTCGTTGACCCGGCCGGTCTCCCTGAACATGGTCTGCATCTCCTCGTCGGACGGCTCCGGCGCGCCCTCGACGAAGTGCACGGACAGCAGGTACTGCTTCATGACGATCCTCCGGTAACTCGATGGGTGGGCTCAGGCGGCCAGGCGGCGCGCGACAGCGGGGATCACGATCGCGGCCGCGACCAGGTGGGTGAGCATCAGCAACGCCTTGGTGGCCGGGCCGGCGTCGACGATCACATCCGGCACCAGCGACAGCACGGTCAGCACCACTGTCGTACGGACGAAGGTGCGCCGCGGACGTCGGGCGAAGCGGGACAGCAGCGCGGCGATGACCACGCCGATCAGCGAGAAGAAGGCGGTCAGCACACTGAAGCCGGCGACCGGGATCGGGGCTGCGCCGATGTCGAGGCTGACACCGGCCGCGTTGCCGGCGGCGGCGACGGCCATCGTGGCGACGCTGGCGGCAGCCGTCGCGACAACGCCGGTTCCGATCAGCGCACCGGTGGCCGGCAGGGTGGCGCGGGTGGTGTTCGTGGTGGTGCTCATCGTGCCCTCCAGCAGGCGTCTCGTCCGGCTCGGTGCCGGGCTCTCACCAGAGCTACGAAGAGGACCCACCCCGATCGACAGGCACGCCAAGATTTTTTGCGGAAGTTCAGTCCGGCGTGGGCTGGGGCCGGGCTTTCTGCGGATAGAACGTCTCGTGGCGGGCCAGCATGGCGACGAACTCGCCGATCTTTCGTTCCCGGGTCTGGGCTCGCTTCACGGCGTTGAGGCGGTGGATGAGAGCGAACCGGTTGGTCTTGGTGAGCACGTCGAACATGGCCTGGGCGGCGGGCTCGGCCGCGATGGCGGCGAGGAGGTCGTCCGGCACCTCGGCTTCCGACGGTGGGGCGTACGCGGCCGCCCATCGGCCGTCCGCCTTCGCGGCCTCCACGGCGGCGCGGCCCGATGGCAGCATCCGCCCCTGCGCCTCCAGCCGGGCGACGTGGGCCACGTTGCGCTGGGACCAGGAACTGCGGGGTCGGCGAGGGGTGTACCGGATCCAGGAGGTCTCGTGATCCCGTTTGCGGGCCTGCCCGTCGATCCAACCGAAACACAGGGCCTCGTCGACCGCCTGCTGCCAGGTCACGGTGGTGACCGAGCCGCCCTTCTTGGTGAGGGCGAGCCAGACGCCGGGCGACGTGGCGTGGTTGACCGACAACCAGGCACGCAGGGCGTCGGCGTCCGCGACGATCAACTCATCCAGCTCAGTGCTCGCCATGACGGCAGACTAGTGCGGTACCCGGACATGTTGGCCGTGTCGCCGCCCGGACCGGCGAACCTGGTCGGGCGCCGCAGCCTCGGCAGGTGACAGTGATCGGGCGGGTAGCGTCGGCAGCATGTCGTTGGAGGCCGTCGGGGCGCTGCGGGAGCCGGTGCGCCGGGCGGTGTACGAGTACGTTGTCACACAGGCGGAACCGGTGAGCCGTAACGAGGTCGCCGAGGCGGTGGGCGTCGGCCGCACCCTGGCGGCCTTCCATCTGGACAAGCTGGCCGAGGCCGGACTGCTGGAGACGTCCTATGCGTCGCGCAGTGGCGGGCCGGGTGCGGGACGGCCGGCCAAGCTGTACCGGCGGTCGGCGGCCGAACACGCAGTCACGCTGCCGCCGCGCGACTATCGGCTGCTGGCCGATGTGCTGGCGAGTGCGGTCGAGCGGTCCGGTGTGGAACCGGCGGTCCACTCGGCAGCGCGGGAGCTGGGCGCGAAGCTCGCCGGTGGCGGGGTGTTCGAACGACTGGGGACGCTCGGCTACGAGCCGTTCGAGGATGTCGACCAGACGATCCGGCTGCGTAACTGTCCGTTCCACGCTCTGGCCCAGGCGTACCCCGCGCTGGTCTGCGGTTTGAACCTGGCACTGCTCGACGGTCTGGTCGGCGACCGTGGCTGGGACGTCCGGCTCGACCCCGGGCCGACCGGGTGCTGCGTCGTGATCCGATCTAAAAACAATCAGGATTGACATAGAATGTAGGCTTGGTCGCATGGCCGACCATCACGTGGCGCAACTGAACATCGCCCGGCTTCGCGCCCCTCTCGACAGCCCCGAGCTTGCCGATTTCGTGGCCCTGCTTCCCGAGGTCAACGACCTGGCCGAGCGCTCGCCCGGTTACGTGTGGCGACTGCAGGACGAGTCCGGTGACGCGACCGCCCTGCGACCCTTCGAACCGGACATCATCGTGAACCTGACCGTGTGGCAGTCGATCGAGTCGCTGCGCGGCTTCGTGTACCGGACCGCGCACCTGGAGCCGATGCGTCGGCGGCGGGAGTGGTTCCTGCCGCTCGACCGCCCCCACCTCGTGCTGTGGTGGATTCCCGCCGGCGTCCTGCCGACCCTCGCCGAGGCCGCCGAACGGCTGGAACTGCTGCGCCGTGGCCCGTCGCCGGAGGCGTTCACCCTTCGCGAGCCGTACCCCGCTCCCGCCGAGCGCGTCGCCTGAGCGGCCACGCCCCGTCATCGATCGACGTCCTCCTGGACTGGGCCGACCAGCATCTGGGCGCGATCGAGGCGGCGCGCCGGGCGTACGACGCCGCCGCTTCGACCACCTGAAGCGCGGGCCCGTCGGGTACGGCGCGACGTCGACCGGTGGCCGGGCCGGGTCCGGTCTCCGATCAGGTGATCGGCGCGGGTAGCGTGAGGCGATGGAGGGCGCGGGGCCACGACGCGGCGCGGACCAGAACGTCGTGCGCGAGGTGAACCGGTCGCTCGTGCTCGCTGCCCTCAGGGCGGGCGGACGGATCTCGAGAGCCGGCATCGCGCGGGTCACCACGTTGGCCAAGCCGACCGTTTCCGCGATCGTCGACGAGTTGATCGCCGACGGCCTGGTCCGGGAGGTGGGCCGAGGGGCCACCTCGGTCGGTGGCGGCCGGCCGCCGATCCTGCTGGAGTTCAACGCCGCCTCGCATCTCGTCGTCGGCGCGCACATCGGCGCCCGGCGTACCACGGTGGCGGTCAGCGATGCCGACGGGCACGAGCTGGGGCGTCGTGAGTTCGACACGCCGACAGGCACGCCCGAGGCGGTGCTGCGGGAGGTCGCGGCGCAGGCGGCGGGCGTCGTCGGGGCGGCGGTGCCGGACGGCCGAATCGCCGCGGTCGGTGTGGTGCTGCCCGGGCTCACCGACTTCCACCGCGGTGTCTGCCTGCTGGCGCCGAACCTCGGGTGGCGCGACGTACCCGTCGGCGAGGTGTTGACCGCCATCCTCGGCGTGCCGGTCTACCTGCACAACGCCGGTCAGGCGGCGGCGGTCGCGGAGCATCTCGAAGGCGTCGGCGCCAAGGTCGGGGACCTGGCGTTGCTGTACGTGGGTACCGGCCTGTCGGTGGCGGTGCTCTGCGCCGGCCAGGTGCTCTACGGCGCCGGTGGCACGGCCGGCGAGATCGGACACTGCCGGATGCCGGGCGGTACCGTGCCGTGCAACTGCGGCAACGTGGGCTGCCTGGAGACGCTGGCGTCCGGGCCGGCGCTGGTCCGGCTCGCGCGGGAGGCGCTCGCGGCCGGCCGGGCGTCGGTGCTGAACGGCGGGTTCGACGTACGGGACGTGGCTGCCGCGGCCCGCTGCGGTGACGCCGTGGCGACCGAGGCGGTGGCGGAGGTGGGCCGCAACCTGGGCCTGGCCGCGTCGTGGGTCATCAACGCGTACAACCCGGCGATGCTGGTTCTCGGTGGCGGCCTCGCCGCGATCTCCGATCTGCTGCTGCCCCACCTCCGGGCGACGACGACGCAGTACGCGCTCGGTCCCGCCCGACGTGCTGTGGAGATCCAGGTTTCCACTCTCGGTCGGGACGCGGAGGTACGCGGTGCGGTGCTGCTCGCGTTGCAGCACTCCACGACGTACGACCGGGTGGTTCTCCGGTCGTGAGGTCGCGGACCGGCAGCGTCCCGACCACTTAGGAAGGGCATTGAACTAACTGGCTCCCAGCCGTAGAGTCGGCCGCGACAACATCGCCCGAGTGCCTCGACACACCGGCACCGGACCCTGTGGAGCGTGCGATGACACTGGTAGCCGGCGTCGACTCATCCACCCAGTCGACGAAGGTGGTGGTGTGCGACGCGGACACCGGCGAGGTGCTCCGCGAGGGCCGTGCCCCGCACCCCGACGGGACGGAGGTCGACCCGCACCTGTGGTGGGCCGCCTTCGAGCGGGCCAGCGCCGGGCTGCTGGACGGCGTGGCCGCGATCGGCGTCGGCGGGCAGCAGCAGGGCATGATCTGCCTCGACGAGGCTGGCGAGGTGGTGCGTCCCGCCTTGCTGTGGAACGACACCCGCTCGGCGCGCGCCGCGGTCGACCTCACCGGCGAATTCGGTGGCCCGCAGGCGTGGGCCGACGCGGTCGGGCTGGTGCCGGTGGCCAGCTTCACGGTCACCAAACTGCGCTGGTTCGCTCGCGCCGAGCCGGAACTCGCGGCCCGGACCAGCACGGTGCTGTTGCCGCACGACTGGCTCACCCATCGATTGCGCGCTGGCGGGGGAGAGCCGACGACGGATCGCGGTGAGGCCTCCGGCACCGGGTACTGGTCACCGGCGACCGGGGAGTACCGGCGGGACCTGGTGCGGCTCGCCTTCGGCCGGGACGTGGCACTGCCCCGGGTCGCCGGCCCTGCCGAGACGGTAGGCGAGACCGCGTCCGGTGCGATACTCGCCGCCGGCACCGGCGACACCATGGGCGCGGCACTCGGCGTCGGCCTGGGACCCGGCGACGTGGTGGTGTCGCTGGGCACCTCGGGATGCGCGTTCGGGCTGAGTGAGGTCCCGACCGCCGACCCGAGCGGGTTGGTGGCCGGCTACGCCGACGCGACAGGTCGGTTCCTGCCGCTGGTGTGCACGCTCAACGCGGCAAGGGTGCTGGTCGCGGTCGCCGATCTGCTGGGCCGGTCGCTGGCCGAACTCGACGAGTTGGCGCTCTCGGCACCGCCCGGCGCTGACGGATTGACGCTCCTGCCGTACCTGGACGGGGAGCGCACCCCGAACCTGCCTGACGCCCGCGGTCTGCTCGCCGGGCTGACCCGCGCGAACGCGTCGGCGGCGAATCTGGCGCGGGCCGCCGTGGAGGGCATGCTCGGCGGTCTCGCCGACGCCCTCGACGCCCTCCGCGCCCAGGGCATCCCGGTCGTCCGGGTGCTGCTGGTCGGCGGCGCGGCCCGGTCGCGTGCGGTGCGGGCGGTCGCGCCGGCGTTGTTCGGCGCACCGGTGAGCGTGCCGCGCCCTGGCGAGTACGTCGCGCTCGGCGCGGCACGTCAGGCGGCCTGGGCGTTGGCCGGTGGAGCCGAACCGCCACAGTGGCCGGTCGCTGCCGACGAGGTGGCCGCCGCCGGCACCCCGGACGTACACGAGCGCTACGTCGACGTCCGTCAGCGGGCGCTCCCACTGCTCGCGGCGACGGAGGGCTGAGCGCTATTGCCAAAGATGTGCAGATGCATTTAGCTTGCATCTGTGGCCATCTCGTGGATTCGCGCCGCCGTCGGCTTGCCCGTTGCCCTCTCCGTGGCGCTCGTCAGCGGTTGCGGTGGCCCGCCCCGGGACGATCGTGCGCTGGGTGGCACCAGCATCGTCATCGGCGCGGCGTCGGAACCGGACAACCTCAACCCGGTACTCGGCTACGCACCCAACGGGGCGAGCAAGCTGTTCGACGGCCTGGTGGACCGGGACGCCGACCTGACCCTGCGGCCGGCACTGGCAGCGGAGCTGCCCCGGGTCTCCACTGACGGCCTGACCTGGACCGCGGATCTGCGGCCCGGCGTCACCTTCTCCGACGGTCAGCCGGTCACCGCCGAGGACGTGGTCTTCACCTACGAGGCGGTGGTGGCGCCCGCGTCGCAGTCGCCCATCGCCGCGGACTACGAGGCGCTGGAATCGGTGCGCGCCGTCGACACCGACACTGTCGAGTTCCGGCTCAGGTACCCGTACCAGCCGTGGGCGCAGCGGCTGGCCCTGGGCATCGTGCCCAAGCAGGCGCTGGCCGGGCAGGACATCCGCACGGCGCCGTTCAACCGGAACCCGGTCGGCACCGGTCCCTATCGGTTGGTGGACTGGCGGGCCGGCGAACGGATGGTGCTGACGGCAAACCCCGACCACTACCGGGGCGCCCCGCAGGTCACCGACGTGACGATCGTGTTCGCCGCCGACGACAACGTACGCGCGCAGCGGATGGCCGCCGGCGAGTTCGACGCCGCCGCGTTGCCGCCGAAGCTCGCCAGGACCTACGAAGGCCGGCCCGGCTACCGGGTCGTCTCCAGCCGTAGCGCTGACTACCGTGGCATCGGGCTGCCCGTCGACCTGCCGATCACCGCGACGGCGCAGACCCGTCGCGCCGTCAACCTCGCCATCGACCGGCAGGCCATGGTGGACACCATCCTCGCCGGCCAGGGCACGCCGGCGAGCAGCCCGGTCGCGCCCGCGCTGGCGCAGTGGCACGTACCGAGCACGGCGTTCGCGTTCGACCGGGCGCAGGCCGCACGACTGCTCGACGAGGCCGGGTGGCGGCCGGGCCCGGACGGCGTACGGGTCAAGGACGGCGTGCGGGCCGAGTTGCCGGTCCTGTATCCCGGCGACGACGTGCTGCGCAAGGAGTTGGCGGTGGCTGCGGCCAGCAACATTTCCGAGATCGGTGTCGAGGCCCGGGCGGAGAGCGCCACCTTCGAGCAGATGTTGCAACGGCGCACCGGCACCGCCGGACTCTGGGGCGGCGGCGACCCCTACGACCCGGACAGCGCCGCCTACACCCTGCTGCACTCGAAGTACGCCGACACCGGCGGCTATGTGAACATGACCCGCTACCGCAATGCTGAGGTGGACGCCGCGCTGGATCGCGGCCGGCAAGCCGGCGACACCGACGCACGCGTCGCGGCCTACCACGACTTCCAGCGCGCCTACGCCGACGATCCGGGTTGGGCGTTCCTGGTCTTCCTGAACCACACGTACGTGTTGCGGGAGGGCTGGACGGGTCTGCGTGACCAGGTGGAGCCGCACGACCATGGTCTGATCCACGGGCCTTGGTGGAACCTGGAGGAGTGGACTCCGGCCGCGGCGGCGGTCCGGTGACGGTCGCCGAGCCGACGAGCGCACCGCCGCGCCGGTCGCTGGCCGGGGCGCTGGGTCGGCTGGTCCTGCGCCGGCTGCTGCTCGCCGTCCCGGTGTTGGCCGCGGTCAGCGCCACCATCTTCGTCCTCGGCAAGGCATCGCCGTTCGACCCCGTCGCCTCGTACTTCGGTGTGCGGATTCTGCGTGCCTCCCCGGAGCAGGTGGCGCAGATCCGGCGGGACTGGGGCGCGGACGACCCGGCGCTGGTGCAGTACGGTCGGTGGCTGAAACACCTGCTCAGCGGCGACCTCGGCGACTCCCGCACGTTCGGGTTGCCGGTCGCCACCCTCATCGGTGACCGACTCGGCTGGTCCGCGCTACTGGCCGGCACGGGTCTGCTGCTGGCGTTGGCACTGGCACTGCTCGCCGGCACGGCGGCCGCGTGGCACCGGGGCGGGTGGTTCGACCGGGCGGTCTCCTCGGTGGCCTACACGCTGGAGGCGACGCCGGTGTTCTGGCTGGCGCTGGGCGCCCTGTCGCTGTTCGCCGTGCGACTGCGCTGGCTGCCGGCGGCTGGGCTGACCGACCCCGGCGCCGACATCTCCGTCGCGCAGGTCGCCGAACATCTGATTCTGCCCGCCGCCGTGCTGGGTGTGGCACAGGCGCCGTGGTTCCTGCTGTTCATCCGCGAGTCGGTGGCGCACGGGCTGACCCAGGACTACGTCCTCGGTGCCCGCGCCCGTGGCCTGGGGGAACGCACGGTGGTGTTGCGCCACGCGTTGCGCACCGGCCTGCTCCCGCTGATCACCCTGGTCGGCGCGCGGGTACCCGAACTGATCACCGGCGCGGTGCTCGTGGAGGCGGTGTTCTCCTGGCCCGGCGTCGCCGCCGCCACCGTCACCGCCGCGACCACCGTCGACTTCGCGCTGCTGGCGGCGCTGACCCTGCTCGGGACCGTCTCGGTGCTCGTGGGGAACCTGCTGGCTGACATCGGCTACTCGATCGCCGATCCCCGGGTGCGTGCCGATGGGTGAGCAGGCTATCGCGCCGCACTGGCGGCCCGCCGCCCGCCGCCGCGCCGGATCCGCCCGGCCCGGTCAGGCGTACCGGCGTCGGGCCCGCCTGCGGCTGGCCGTCTCGGTTGCGGTGCTCGCCACCCTGACCCTCGCGGTCCTGATCGTCCCGCCCATCGTGGACCTCGACCAGCAGAGCGTCGACCTGCGGCAGGCCCTGCTGCCACCGTCGTTCGCCCACCCGTTCGGCACCGACGAGGTCGGTCGAGATGTCCTGCTGCGTTGCGTGTACGGGCTGCGCGTCTCCTTCATCGTCGGGCTGGTCGCTGCTGCGGTGTCCACCGTCATCGGCGTCGCCGTCGGCGCGGTGGCCGGTGCCTTCGGCGGCTGGGTCGATCGCGTCCTGATGCGCGGCGTAGACGCGGTCGCCTCCGTACCGCATCTGCTGCTGGGTATCTTCATCGTGGCGATGTTCCAGCCCGGCCTGGTGCCGGTCATCGCGTCGATCGGGCTCACCCACTGGCTCGGCACCGCCCGCATCGTCCGATCGGAGATCCTGTCCCTGCGGGAACGACCGTTCGTCGACGCCGCGGTTGTCGGCGGTGCCTCCCGCTGGTACGTCATCCGGCGACACCTGCTGCCCAACGTCGCCGGGCATGCCGCCCTCGCCGCGACCCTCGTCGTGCCGCACGCGATCTGGCATGAGACCGCGCTGTCGTTTATCGGCCTCGGACTGCCGGCCCACCTGGCCAGTCTCGGCAACATGCTCAACGACGGTCAGCAGTCCCTGCTCACCGGCGGCTGGTGGAACTCCTTCTTCCCTGGGCTGCTGCTGGTGGCGGCCGCGCTGGCCATCGCGGGGCTCGCCGGTTACGCCCGCGAGCGCACTGACCCGTATCGAAGTTCGGAGATGATCCGGTGACGGTCCTCGTCGACGTACGTGATCTGTCGGTGCGCTTCCGGCTGCCGCGCGGGACCACCGTGCGGGCGGTGAGCGGCGCGTCCTTCCAACTGCGGGCCGGGCGTTGCCTCGCGCTGGTCGGCGAGAGCGGCTGCGGCAAGTCCGTCCTGGTGGGTGCCCTGCTCGGTCTGCTGCCCGGCAACGCCGAGGTGGCCGGCACCGCTGCGCTTACCGACGGCGTCGGTCGGGTGGACCTGCTCACCGCCCCGGAACCGGTGCTGGCCCGGCAGATCCGTGGCCGGCGCATCGGTCTCGTGCCCCAGTCACCGACCGCGCACCTGACCCCCGTGCACACGGTGCGCCGTCACCTCACCGAAACCCTGGCCACACTGCGGCCGACGATCGGGCGGCCAACCCGGCGACGGCGACGGGCGGCGGACCTGGCCGCCGTCGAGGCCGGGGCACGGGTCGGCCTGCCCGCGAGCGCCCTGGATCACTACCCGCACGAGCTTTCCGGCGGCATGGCGCAACGTGCCGTCACCGCCCTCGCCCTGGCCGGCGATCCTGAGGTCCTGCTCGCTGACGAGCCCACCACCGGCCTGGACGCGCCTCTGGCCAGGCGGACGCTGGACGAGTTGCGGCATCTCGTCGACCTCGGGCATGCGGTTCTGTTGATCACTCACGACCTGGACGCCGCCGCCCGCATCGCCGACGACATCGCGGTCATGTACGCCAGCCGCATCGTCGAGACCGGGCCCGTCGAGACGGTGCTGCATCGGCCTCGGCACCCGTACACCGCTGGTCTGCTGGCCGCCCTGCCGCGCAACGGCTTTCACCCGATCCCTGGCCTGCCACCGCAGCTCGACTCGCTACCGGACGGCTGCGCGTTCGAGCCGCGCTGCCAGCGTGCCGGCGCCGAGTGTGCGCAGGTGCCGCTGGCGGCGACCGACGGTGGGCACCTGGTCGCCTGTCACCGGCCATGCTGACCGCTCACGGGATCACCGCCGGCTGGACGCCGGGTCGGCCCGTCGTCCGAGGGGTCGACGTCGACCTCGAACCTGGCGAGGTGCTGGGGTTGCAGGGCCCGAGCGGCTGCGGCAAGTCCACCCTCGCCCGGGTGCTCGCCCTGTTGCACCGGCCCACGGCCGGTGTGGTGCGTATCGACGGCGATTCGGTGAGCGGACACCGGTACGCCGTTCCACGCGAGCTGAGAACCCGGATCGGCGTGCTGTTCCAGCGGCCGAGGATCTCCGTCGACCCCCGCCTGACGCTGCGTCAGATCATTGTGGAACCGCTGCGAGCCAACGGCCGGCGCGCCGAGGCGACCCAGCGGCTGTCCGAGCTGGCCGGGGCCGTCGGACTCACCGAGGACCTGCTCGACCGCCGTCCGCACGCGGTGAGCGACGGGCAGCTGCAGCGGGCCTGTCTCGCTCGTGCTCTCGCGTTGCGGCCCAGGTATCTGATCTGCGACGAGATGACCGCCATGCTGGACGCTTCCACCACCGCTGCTCTCGTCCACGTGTTGAACGCGTACCGGGATCGGGAGGGCGCCGGAATCCTCGCCATCAGTCATGACGACGACCTGCTCGCTTATTGGACTGACCGCGTTCACCGGCTGCACGACCAACATTGACATTGCCGTCATCCCGCGTGATGTCGGGCGATTCTACTATACATGCCGCCGCAACTTGCTCACCATGTCATGATTCTGAAAGGTGGCTGGGGTATTAATTCTGCACATCCGTGACAAGGTGTTCGATGAATGTCTCGTCGAATGTCACACAGCATTGATCATGGGCTCGTCCAATGCACTCTGACCTGCGTATTCTTGGTTCCTGTAGGCTGCATTGACAGACTTGGTGGTCGCCGCTACTGTTTGCGACGGAGCCGTTGCGGTGTCGTGAGAGCCTCCGGCGGTCGCAGTATGTCCCTAGTCCGGGGGGAATTGTTGGACATCCGCGAAATGCCACGTAAACATCAACCGAGGTCTTTTGCCCAAACCGATATCGCGACAGATTTGACACCTTCCTGGTGGGGTAGAGTCGGCGTTGGCACTGCCATGGGGCACCATGGCGAGTTGCTTCAAGGCGTTTTCCACGACAAATACGGTAACCCTCGTCGTGGTCTGGTCACGATGCCGGTCGTCGACCTGAAAACGGTGGCGATATTCCGAGGAAAGGCCGGCTCCGGTCCGGTGCGGATCACGGTTGAGCCGGGCAGTAAGGACAAGGCCCGTCGGGCCGCCGAGCTCGCCGTCGACTACTGCGCTCAGCGCTCCGGGAGCCCTGCCGTGCACGGGCACCTGGTGAATCACACGGCGGTTATGAGCGGTCTGGGCCTGGGCGCGTCCACAAGCGACGTGGTCGCCAGCATCCGTGCCGTGGCCGACTGGTACCGGTTGTCCCTGCAACCGGCGGAGATCGCCCGACTGAGCGTACTCGCCGAGCGCGCCTCCGACTCCATCATGATCGAGGACCGGACCGTGCTCTTCGCACAGCGCGAAGGGGTGGTGCTGGAGGACTTCACCACCCCGCTGCCGCCGGTGATCGTCGTCGGCTGTGTGGCCGGTCCCGACCTCAGCGTCGACACGTTGACGCTCACGCCCGCCGAGTACGACCCGGACGAGTTGATTCGACTGCAGGTCATGCTCTCGACGTTGCGGCACGGCATCGCCACCGCCGACGTGACGCTGATCGGCGCCGTGGCGACGGCGAGCGCCCGGATGAACCAGCGCTTCCTTCCCAAGCCTGAACTCGAAACGTTGATCGCAATCGGTGAGGCGCACGCCGCCGCCGGAGTGCAGGTCGCGCACAGCGGTTCCGTCGCTGGCCTGATCTTCGATCCGGAGCGTGCGTCCGTCTCGGACGACATCGAGCGCTGTGTCCGGGCCATGAGACATGCCGGCATCACCCATACCGAGGTGTTCTGTTCGCAGCCGGCCAAGACGGGAGGACGGGGATGAGATCCTCAGTGTTCGAGGAGATCACCGCAGGGGTGGAACGACCGCAGATCGTCCGACTGGGACCGAACCTCTTCGGCGTCGTGTTCACGCTGATGAAGATGATCCCGGCACGCTACATCCTGCGGCAGGCTGTCGCGCGCGGCGACATCGGTCCCGACACGCTCATCGTGGAGACCACCTCGGGTACCTTCGGACTCGCCCTGGCCATGCAGACCGCGCTGCTGCGCCGACGCCTGATCCTGGTCAGCGACCCGGTGATCGATGACGAACTGCACCGGCGACTGACCGACCTCGGCGCGACCGTGGAGATCGTCCGGCACATGGCCGCGAGCGGTGGCTACCAGGGGGCGCGGCTGGAGCGGCTCGCGGAGATCCGTGCCGAACACGAAGACTCGTTCTGCCCCGAGCAGTACGCGAACCCGGACAACCCCCGCTCCTACTCCCTGGTGGCCGAGCTGCTCAGCGAAGCCCTGCCCCAGGTCGACCTGCTGATCGGACCGGTCGGGTCGGGCGGATCCATGTGCGGTACGGCCTCCTTCCTCCGATCGGTCAGTCCCGACCTGCGGCTGATCGGCGTGGACACACACCGCAGTGTGCTGTTCGGTCAACCCGACGGAGCGCGATCCCTGCGCGGCCTCGGCAACAGTCTGATCCCGCCGAACCTCGACCACACCGCGTTCGATCAGGTGCACTGGTGCAGCGCCGGTCAGGCCTACCGGGCCACCCGGAAACTGCACCGCGAGCACGCCGTCTTCCAGGGGCCGACCAGCGGCGCGGCCTTTCTCGTGGCCGAGCGGGCGGCGATGACGAACCCCGACGCGGTGACCGTGGTCATGCTGCCCGACCAGGGCTACCGCTACCAGTCCACCGTCTACGACGACCGGTGGCTCGCCGAGCAGGGGCACCTGGCCGACTCGACCGAGGACCGGCCGGTGGAGACTAGCCACCCCCTTGCCAAGCACGCGGAGTGGTCCTGGTTCAACTGGGGACGACGGAGCCTGCACGAGGTCCTCGAACATCGCGGCACCGCAAGCGTGGCGGCGCGATGAGCGACACGGGCCGGATCAAGGAGCCCATCGGCCTGCGGACGCAGCGGCAGATCTACGGTGAGCCGACGCCGGCCGAGATCGCCGAGGAACTCGATCGCACCACCCTGGTGGACCTGGCACACGTGGTCATGCTCAGGGAGCGGCGGCTGATCGATCCCGAGGCGGCGGTCGCGCTGGTGACGCTGATCGAGCAGCTTCGCGACAGCCGCTTCGCCGCCCTCGCCAACGCCCGGATGCCGCGCGGGCTGTATCTGGCCTACGAGCAGTACCTCACCGCGGAACTCGGCGAGGACGTCGGCGGCGTACTGCACACCGGACGTTCCCGCAACGACATGAAGGCCACCATCACCCTGACCCGGCTGCGCGAGTGGCTGCTGTCCTTCCTTCAGGAAACGTCGAGGCTCGTCGCGGTGCTGCTGAGCCGGGGACGTGAGTACCGCGACGTCGTGATGCCGGTGCACACCCACTACCAGGCGGCGATGCCGATCACCTACGGCTACTACCTCACCGGCGTGGCGGCCGGGCTGACCCGGGAGATCGAGTCGGCCTGGGACTCGGCCAGGGGACTACGGCGCTGCCCCATGGGCGCCGGTGCGGTCGCCGGAAGCGACCTGCCGATCGATCCGGCCCGGGTCGCCGCGCTGCTGGGATTCGAGGAACCACCGGTGCACGCCCTGGACGCCATCGCCAGCCGGGACGTCTCGCTGCGACTGCTGGCGGACGCCACCGGCGTAGCCGTCGTGCTGAGCAGGCTCGGCACCGACCTGCAGCTGTGGAGTACCGAGGAGTTCGGCTTCATCCAGTTTCCCGACCGTCTCGTCGGCGGCAGTTCGGCGATGCCGCAGAAGCGCAACGCCTTCCTACTCGAACATGTCACGGCCGCCGTGGGGAGGGTGAGTTCGTCCTGGGTGGGCGCGGTCACCGCGATGAAGGGCGCACCCTTCACCAACTCGATCGAGGTCGGCACCGAGGCGGTCGGACTCGCCTGGCCGGGTCTGCGAGCCGCCACCGACGTCGTACAGCTCGGTCAGGTTCTGGTCAGCGGCGCCCGACCACGTCCCGGCCGGATGCGACAGCGGGCGGTGGAGGGGATCACCACGGCCACGGCGGTGGCCAACCGACTGGTCCAGGACGGCATGCCCTTCCGGGTCGCGCACCACACCGTCGGTGCGGCCATCCGGGAGCAGCTGGCCGAGGCCGGCGGCGAGCCGACCGGCATCGACTGGGTGGCGCAGCGATTCCCGGCGGCCGCCAAGGTCGCCGACCCGGCGATCGCGGCGAGCCTCACCGACGCCGGCGGCGGCCCCGGTGACTGGCAGCGCGGGTACGACGACGTGTACGGCAGGTTGCGGGTCGTCCGCGACCGGAGTCAGCGGGAGTTGGCGCGGCTGACCGCCGCCCGTGCCGAGCTGAACAGCGCCGTCCGTGAGCTGCGGCACGGCAGGACCACGGCCAATCAGCAGAAGGAGGATCGGTGGACGCCTCGGGGGTGATGGTGTTCGTGGAGAGCAACACCACGGGGACCGGTCGGCTCTACTGCCGGGCAGCTCGGCACCGAGGACTACGTCCGGTCATGCTCGCCCGCGATCCGTCCCGTTATCCGTACCTCGCCCAGGACGGGATCGATTCGCTCGTCCTCGACACCGGTGACGCCGAGACGGTCGCGCGGGCCTGCCAGCAGCTGGGGCCGGTCGCGGGCGTCACCTCCAGCTCCGAGTACTTCGTCCCGGTCGCCGCCCGGGCGGCACTGCGGGTGGGTCTCGCCGGCCCCGATCCCGTTGCCGTCGAGCAGGCCCGCGACAAGGGGTTGCAACGGGAGGCGCTGCTGGCAGCGGGCGTATCCGTGCCTGACTTCCGCGTGATCCGTACGCCGGCCGAGGCGACGTCGGTCGCGGTCGAACTCGGCTGTCCGTTGGTGGTGAAGCCGGTGCGGGGCTCGGGCTCGGTGGGGGTGCGGCTGTGCCGTACCAGCCGGGAGGTAGTCGAGCACGCGACCCGGTTGCTCGCCACCAGGGTCAACGAGCGGGGTCTGCCCGTTGAGCCGAGAGTCCTCATCGAGCGCTTCGTCAGCGGGCCCGAGTTCTCCGCGGAGTTCTTCGACGGTGAGCTGGTGGGCCTGACCGCCAAGCAGCTCGGCCCGCCACCACACTTCGTCGAGACCGGGCACGACTTTCCCGCGGAGCTTGAGCCGACGGCTGCTGCCGCGCTTACCGAATGCGCGCGATCCGCGTTGCAGGCGCTCGGCCTGACCTGGGGGGCGACGCACACCGAGCTGCGGTTGAGTCCCGACGGACCGATGATCATCGAGGTGAACCCACGCCTGGCCGGCGGCTTGATCCCCGAGCTGGTACGCGCGGCCCTCGGCATCGACCTGGTGGACTGCGTCATCGCGCGGGCAAGCGGCGACCTGCCCAAACTACGTCCACTGCGCAACGCGCACGCCGCGATCCGATTCCTCATCGCGCCGGGCGACGGGGAGATAGCCGAGGTCGACGGGGTCGAGCCGGCGGAACGGACCGCGGCGGTCCGCGCCGTCAACATCGGCGTGGCGGTCGGGGATCGCGTCACGGTGACCGGGGCGTTCACCGACCGGATCGGCTCGGTCATCGCCGCTGCCGACACCGGTCCGGAGGCCGCCCGGCAGGCCGAGACGGCGCTGGGTCGACTGACCGTACGGCTCGCAGACCACGCGGAGAACGGAATGGCCGGCAAATGATCGAGTTGCGTAGTGACACCTTCACCGTGCCCGACGCGACCATGCGACACGCCATCGCCGAGGCCGCCGTCGGAGACGACGTCTACGGTGAGGACCCGACCGTGCGGGCGCTGGAGCGGCGGGCGGCGGCGCTGACCGGGCATCAGGCGGCGGTGTTCACCCCCAGCGGCACCATGGCCAACCTCTGCTCGGTCATGGCCCAGGCGGACCGTGGGCGGGCGGTGATCGTCGGTGACCGCAGCGACCTGTACCTCTTCGAGGCCGGCGGACCGTCGGTGCTCGGTGGCACCGTGTTGCGCCCGGTGCCGAACCTGCCGGACGGCACGCTCGACCCGCGTCGGTTGACCGAGGAGCTGACCGTCGACCGGCAGGATCCGCAGTTCGCGCTGCCCGCACTGCTCTGCGTGGAGAACACCCACAACATGGCCGGGGGCGTGCCACTGGACCTGGGATACCTCAAGCACCTGCGGGATCTCAGCGGGGAACACGGCATCCGGCTGCACCTGGACGGTGCGCGGGTCTTCAACGCCGCGGTCGCCCTCGGCGTACCGGTAGGCGAGATCACCAGCCTCGCCGACTCGGCGCAGTTCTGTCTGTCGAAGGGGCTGGGCGCGCCGGTCGGCTCGCTGCTGGTGGGTAGCGCGGAGGTGATCGAACGGGCCCAACGGATCCGCAAGATGCTCGGCGGTGGCATGCGCCAGGCCGGTCTGCTCGCGGCGGCCGGTCTCATCGCGCTCGACGATGTCGAGCAGCGGCTGCGGCGCGATCATGAGCACGCGGCCATCTTCGCCGAGTTGCTCATGGCCTCCGACGCGCTGGAACTGCGTGGCGGAGCACCCCGTACCAACATCGTCTTCTTCCGGGCCGCCGGCGTCGAGAGCCAAACCTCGTTCCTGCGGCACTGCGCCGACGGGGGAGTTCGCCTCCTCGAACTCGAAGCCGGCTGGGTGCGGGCGGTCTTCCACGGCGGCGTCAGCGGGGCGGACGCGCGACGCGCGGCCCACGTCATCCGTACCGCCGCCGAACGCCTCCCGCGCTGACAGACCCCGCTCCGACCGCCGCCGTCCGTGGCAGGAAGGCCGAGATGAGTAGCCTCCCCGAGTTCCCTTCGATCCCCGCCGCGCTGAGCCACTGGGCACAGCGGCGTCCGGACGCTGTCGCGTTCACGTTCGTCCAGGCCGGCGGGGCGATCGAGCAGGTGACCTACGCGCAGCTTGAGGAGAACGCGCTACGGGTCGCGTTGTCGCTGCGGGAATCGACCCGGCCCGGCGACCGTGCCCTGCTGATCCTGCCACCCGGTCTCGACTTCCTGACCGCGTTCCTCGGCTGCCTGCACAGCGGTGTCGTCGCGGTGCCGCTCTACCCGCCCCGGCCGGGGGCGCGGCTCGATCGGATCGAGAGCGTCGTGCGCAGCTGCCAACCGGCGCACGCGGTCACCACGGATCTCTTCGTCGAGCAGTTGACCGCCTTCTTCGGTGGGAACGCGACCGCCTCGATGCGGATCCATCCGTTCAAGTCACTCCTGCACGATGAGCCCGGCAGCGCGGGGGTGGCTGCCGTCAGGCCCGGGCCCGGCGGCGAGGATCTGGCCTTCCTGCAGTACACCTCCGGCTCGACAGGCCAGCCCAAGGGCGTGATGGTCAGCCACCGCAACCTCGTGCAGAACGAGGAGGCGATCGCCGAGGGCTTCGGCATCCGCCCCGACGACACCGTCCTCAGCTGGCTGCCGATGTACCACGACATGGGGCTGATCGGTACCGCCCTGTTGCCCGTCTACCGGGGCATTCCCTCGGTGCTGCTGGACACCTTCGCGTTCGTGCACGATCCGATGCTGTGGCCGCTGGCCGTGGACCGCTTCGGCGCCACCTGCTCCGGTGGCCCGAACTTCGCCTACCAGTTGCTCGTCGAACGGTACGACCGGGCCCGGCTCACCGACATCGACCTGAGCCGGTGGCGGATCGCGTTCAACGGCGCCGAGCCCGTGCGCGCGGAGACGATGCGGGACTTCGCGACGTGCTACGGCGTGCACGGTTTCGACCGCGACGCCTTCTTCCCCTGTTACGGGCTGGCCGAAGCCACTCTCTTCGTCGCCGGAGCCGAACCGGGAACGGGGTACCGGTCCCGACAGGTCAGCCGCCGGGAACTGGAGCGCGGCCGGCTGGTCGAGCTGCCGGAGGAGACAAGCGAGGCCGGCACGAGCCTCGTCTCGTCGGGGCGACCGGCCCGGCACACCGAGATCGTCATTCGCGGCGGTGACGACGACCGGGTCCTGCCCGACGGGGAGATCGGGGAGATCTGTGTGCGGGGGCCGGGCGTGGCCCAGGGGTACTGGGACGATGCGACGGCCACCCGACAGACCTTCCACGCCGACGTTCCTGGTCGCGAGGGGCGCTATCTTCGGACCGGGGACCTCGGCTTCACCTGGCAGGGCGAGTTGTACCCGGTCAGCCGCAGCAAGGACCTGCTGATCGTCGCCGGGCGGAACTTCTACCCGCACGACGTCGAGACCGTCGCGCTGACCGCCTGCGCCGACCTGCGCGGCGGTGCCGCAGCCGCATTCCAGCCGGATCCCGACGCCCCGCCGGTGACCCTGGTGGCCGAGGTGGCCCGGGCGTCCCTGGCCCGCCTGCGCGACCCGGCTGCGGCGGCCGCGGTGCGGACGGAGGTGCTGCGCGCCGTCGGTGTCGAGTGTGACCTCCAACTGGCCGAGGTGGTGCTGGTCTACCCGGGCTCCCTGCCCAAGACGTCGAGCGGAAAGATCCGGCGGAGCGAGACCCGAGCCCGCCATCTCACCGGCCGGCTGCGGGTGCTGGGGCACTCGGAGAATCCACAGCCGCGTCCGGCACCGCCCACCGCCGACCAGCTCGACGCGCTACACCGTCGCGACCGGGACACGCGGCGGCAGCTGGTGCGTCAACTGCTGGCCGCGCTGGTCAGCGCCGCGGGGCAGCAGCTGACGGTGCAGGACTGGTCCCGGCCGCTGGCCGCACTCGGGCTCGACTCGCTGCGTACCGCCACCGTGAAGGTACGGTGCGAACAGCAGCTCGGCCGCTCCCTGGACAGTCGACTCTTCACCAGCGACCGCTCCCTCGAAGAGATCGCCGAAGCGGTGGTGGTGTTGACCGGGCAGCCCCCGGAGCCCGCGCAGCCGGAGCCGACGACCGGATCTCCGGATCGGGTCGCGCCGGCCACCGACGGCCAGGTGCAGATGCAGTTCTATGACGAGTTCCATCCGCAGGACACGGCGAACAACCTGACCAGCGCCGTCCGCCTGTCCCGTGGGTACGACCCCGACCTGCTGCGCGCCGCGGTGTCGGCGGCCGTGGCCCGGCACCCGGCGCTGCGCACGGTGCTCGGGTCGCCCGGCAGCGGGACGCAGATCGTGCGGGACAGCCCTCAGCTCGACTGGTCGCAGGTGGCGCTCACCGATATCGACGAGTCGGTCGACTCCTTCCTGCGGGAGGTCGCCGACCGGCGGTTCTGTCTCACCGAAGGTCCGCTGGTCCGGGCCGCCGCCGTGTTGACGCCGGAGACCACCGTCTTCATGCTCGTCTGCCACCATGCGATCGTCGACCACTGGTCGTTGCGGGTGATCTTCATGGAGATCCTGGCGGAGTTGCCCGGGGTGCGCCTGGGCGGAGAGCTTCCCGCCACCGACCGGGGCGACTACGTGCAGCGGCAGCGGTGGTTGTCCGCGTCAACCGACGACGAGTCGGCCCGGCGCCGGCTCACCGCACTTGCCGAGCGGTGGCACCCACTGCGCGATCACCTGCTCTTCCCGGCCGTCCGGACGGGAGGCACTCCGGGCCGGAACCCCGCCGCGACCATCGATTTCGAGGTGGACGGGGCCGACCGCCTCTACCAGCGGGCCCAGCTCCGTGGGCACACGCCGTTCGTCAGCCTCGTCGCGGCGTACCTGAGGGCGCTGCATCGGACGACCGGCGAACAGCGGATCGTGATCGGCACGCCACACCATGGCCGGGACGACTGGCGCTTCGCCGACACGGTCGGCTACCTGGTCAACATGCTGCCCCTGGCCGGCCGGTTCGAGGGCGAGGAGCGCCCGGAACAGATCGAGGACCGCAGCCGGGCCGAACTGCGCGACGCCCTGGCCGACGCTGATCTGCCGTTCGCCCGGCTGGTCAAGGCGCTCAGCCCGGAACGGCACGGGCAGACACCCCTGTTCCAGGCCACGTTCACCTTTCAGCAGTCGACGGACGGGCTGCTCGACGATGGTTTCTCGATCCCGTCCAGCGGATGCCGCCAGCGGCTCGGAGAGGTCGAGGTGTCGGTGGTGGACGTACCTCCCCGGGATGTCGCCTTCACCGTCAGCCTGTACGGCACCCGGCACGCCGACCGCCTGACGTTCCGTCTGGTCTACCAGCGGGAGCGGATCGACGCCGCCACCGCAGCCCGGATCGTGGCGGAGTTCCAGTCGGCCCTCAAGGAGATCGCATCGCCCGGCCCCGCGCCGGCCGTCGAGGAGGCAGGACGATGAACAGCCAGGACATTCCGGTGCCGTCGGTGGGGCAGGCGCGGAGTTTGGTGGCGGGGTTTGGGGAGTCGGTTCGGTGTTTTCCGGATCGGGTGGCGGTGCGGTGTGGTGGTCGGGGTGTGACGTTTGCGGAGTTGGATCGTCGGGTGGGGGTGTTGGCGGGGGCGATTCGGGCTGCGGGTGTGGATGTGTCGCGGCCGGTGGGTGTGTTGTTGGATCGTTCTGTTGACATGGTTGCTGCGGTGCTTGCGGTGTTGCGGGTGGGGTCGTCGTATGTGCCGTTGGATGTGGGGACTCCGGCGGGTCGGTTGGAGTTGATTGTGGATGATGCTGATCCGTCGGTGGTGGTGACCAGTGGTGGGTTGGTGGGGTTGTTGCCGGAGGGTGTGCCGGCGGTGCTTGTGGATGATGAGGGTTTGGCCGGCGGTCCGGTGGACGTGGCCGTGGCGGAGTCGGGTGGGGATGATCGGGCGTATGTGATTTTTACGTCGGGGACGACGGGGCGTCCGAAGGGTGTGCAGATTTCGCACGGTAATGTGTTGCGGCTTTTTGGGGTGACGGAGCGTCATTTCGGGTTTGGTCCGGATGATGTGTGGGCGATGTTCCACTCGTTCGCCTTCGACGTGTCCGTGTGGGAGATGTGGGGGCCGCTGTTGTACGGCGGCTGCCTGGTGATCGTGCCGCGAGAGACCGCCCAGGACCCCCAAGCCCTCTGGGACCTGCTGGAACGGGAGCGGGTCACGGTGCTGTGCCAGACGCCCACCGCGCTCAACCAGCTCATCGCCGAGGACGCCACCCGCGACCGTCGGCTGCCGTTGCGCTACGTCATCAGCGCAGGTGAGGCGCTGCACTTCGCCGACCTGCGGCCGTGGGTGGCCCGGTACGGCGACGAGCAACCACAACTGATCAACATGTACGGTCCGACCGAGACCACCGTCTACGCCAGCTACCGGCGGGTGCGGCGGGAGGACCTGGATCAGGGGCGGTCGCTGATCGGGGTGCCGCTGGCGGACCTGCGGTTCACCCTCGTCGACGCCGACCTCAACGAGGTGCCGGCCGGCCAGCCGGGCGAGATCGTCATCACCGGTCCCGCGCTGAGCAGCGGATATCTCGGCAGCCCGAGACTGAATCGGGCGCGTTTCGTGAGCCTGCCGGCGACGGGGGAGCGCGGCTACCGCTCGGGCGACCAGGCCGTGCTGATGGAGACCGGCGAGTACGAGTACCGGGGCCGGCAGGACGACCAGGTCAAGATCCGCGGATTCCGGATCGAACTCGGCGAGGTGGAAACCGCCCTGCGCGCTCTCGGCTCGGTCTCCGCGGTCGCCGTTGTCGCCCGTGACCTACCACAACGCGGCACCGCGCTGGTGGCCTACCTGGTGCCGAGCCAGCCAGGACTTACCGCCGTCGCCCTGCGGCGTGCGCTGGCCGCGTCGCTGCCGGCGTACATGATCCCGAGTGTCTTCGTCACCCTGGACGCCCTCCCGCTCAACCAGAACGACAAGGTGGACCGGCGGGCGCTGCCGGATCCCGCCCAAGCGACGCTCCTACCCGACACCGAGCACGGCCCGGCGCCGATCGCCGCGCCGGTGTCGACCGCGTCGAGCGGTGACGTCGACGAGGACCGGGTGGCACAGGTGGTGGCCGACCTGCTCGGCATCGAGCGGGTCGATCCGCAGACCAGCTTCTTCGAGTTCGGCGGTCACTCCATCCTCGCCATCCGGCTGGTCGCCCGGATCGGGAGCGAGTTCGGCGTCGACATACCGCTGCGTCTCTTCCTGCGCGACCCGACCGTACGCGGGCTCACCCAACTCGTCCGGCGCGGCGGCGCCGACGGGCGTACCTCGGGCGGTGGCGGCATTCCGCTGTACCGCGTGCCACCGGGCGAGCCGGTGCCGGTGACCGACCCCCAGGGACGGTTGTACTACCTGGCCCAGCTGCAGCGGGACAGCGCCGCGTACAACCTGCACCAGACCGCCCTGATCGAGGGTGAGCTGGATGTCGACGCGCTGGAACGGGCCTTCCGGGCCATCGTCGACCGGCATGCCGCCCTCCGCACGGTCCTGCGCCTGACCGACAGCGGCATCGTGCAGGTCGTCCGTCCCGCCGGCCAGTTCCGGATGGCGGTCGAGACGGCGGAGGTGCCGCCTGGCGTGGACCTGAAGGCAGTGGCCGAGCGGTTGTCCGAGCAGGAACTACGCCGTCCGTTCGACCTGGAACACGACGACATGCTGCGGGTACGCCTGATCAGGCTGATGCCCCACACGCACGCACTGCTGATCAGCATGCACCACGTCGCCTCCGACGGCTGGTCGATCGGCATCCTCGCCCGCGAGGTCGGCCATCTGTACCGCGCCTTCCACCAGGACCTCGCAGCCGATCAGGCCGAGCTACCGCCGTTGCCGGCGACCTACGCCGACTACTCCTACAGCGTGACGCGCTGGGCCGACAGCCCGCAGGCGACTCGTGACCTCGGCTACTGGGAGGAACGTCTGCGGGATCTGCCACTCGTGCACGGCCTTCCACTCGACCGGCCCCGCCCCATCGAGGCGACCCATGCGGGTGAGAGCATCATCCAGCGGCTCGACCCGCGGCTCACCGAGGCGGTACGAGCGCTGGCCCGAACCTCTGGGGGGACCCCGTTCGTGCTGCTGCACGCGGTCTTCGCGATGCTGCTGGCGAAGCGGTCGGGCAGCGGTGACGTGGTCGTCGGTACTCCGGTCGCCAACCGGAACGGCACCGAACTCGACGGACTCATCGGAATGTTCGTCAACACCCTGGTACGCCGGACCCGGGTGGACGACGCCCCCACGTTCCTGAGCTACATGCAGCACGTCCGGGAGGAGGCACTGCTCGACCTCGACCATCAGCATGTGCCGCTGGACATGGTGGTGAACCGGCTCAATCCGGCCCGCTCGACCGCCCACTCACCGCTTTTCCAGATCATGTTCGCCTACCAGGACGACCAACGCGGCGGCATCGAGCTGGACGGACTTGCTGTCGACCTGCTTCCGTCACCGAGTCAGGACACCCAGGCGGAGCTGATGCTCGATGTTTTCGACATCGGCCGGAACCTCGAACTGCGCTGGCACTTCAACCCCGACCTGTTCGACCGACCGACCATCCAGTCCTGCGCCGACGAGTACGTCGACCTGCTGCGACGTGCCCTGGCGGAGCCGCAGTCCAGCGTGGCGGCCCTGCTTGGCCGGGAAACACGCGGCACCCGGCGGCTGCTGGCGCTGCGTCGGCGGCCCGAGGGCGCCACGCCGATCTTCGCGCTTCCCGGGGTGCTCGGTCTTGGTACCTCCTTCGCCCAGCTGAGCGCCATGTTCGACAATCGTTCGTTCTTCGCGGTGTCGACCAGAGAGCTGTTCCAGGAGAGGGGCGACGGCACCGTCACCGCGCTGGCCAGCAGATGCGCCGAGGTGATCGCCGCGGCGGCGGGCACCGGACCTGTCGATCTCGTGGGCCACTCCTTCGGCGGCGCGCTCGGCCTCTACGTCGCGCACGAGCTGCGGGCCCGAGACGTTCCGGTCACCCGCCTGGTGGCGCTGGATTCGGTGGACCCGGAAGCGGTGGGGCGTCGCCTGGGGACCAGCCGCGTCGAGCAGTTCGTCTCGTTCCTGGCGATCCTGGCGGAGATGTTCCCGGTGGTGCGCGAGCACGCCCCCTCGGACCTGCCGAGCCTGCTGCGAACCACGCCCGAGGAGCAGATTCTCGCCGAGGTCCAGGAGCTGATCGGGGCGGACGCGCCAGAACTGCTCAACGGTGACCTCACCGAGGTGTTCGACGCGTTCAGCGGGATGTCGTCGTTGCGCTGGCCGCCGGTCACGGTCCCGCCGGACCTTTCGATCATGCTGATCGAGGCCGCGCAGACTCGCCATGACCAGGGCGAACAGCCGAGATCGGGTTGGCAGCGGATCGCCGGGGAGACGTTGACGTACGCCTCGGTCGCGGCCGGACACGAGGCGATGCTCTACCGTCCGCACGTCACCGAGGTGGCCGAGCTGATGCGCCGCTTCCTCGGTCAGCGCGGGCCCGTCGCCACGGACGGGGCAGGGTCGGCCTCCCGATGACGACGACAACCCGCCCCATGATGTTGGCCCGACTACTGATCGCCGGGGCCGGGATCATGAGTCTGGCGAACTCGGTGGCGATCCCCTTCCTCGCGATCTTCCTCCATCGGGAGCTGGGACTCACCCCGACCACGATCGGCTTCATCATCGGGTCGTCGGTCTTCTTCTCGATCTTCGCCGGCTTCGTCGGTGGCTCACTCTCCGACGCGCTGGGCCGCACCAGGCTGCTGCTGCTCGCGTTGTCCGGGGTCATCGCCTCCTTCGTGGCCTTTTACTTCAGCAACGGGGTGCTGGCGGTCTTCTTCATCAACGCCGCCCTGGCCCTCAGCAGCAGCACCTTCAACCCGGTGGCGAAGGCGCTGCTGAGTGATCTGCTGCCGGCGGAGGACCGGCTGAGATGGTTCTCGTACCAGTACATGGCGGTCAACGTCGGGTTCGCCGTGGGGCCGTTGCTGGGCGCGTACGCCGGCCTCTCCGGCGGCCGGGTGGCCTTCTTGGTCGGCGCGGCGGTCTACGCGGTCTATCTCTGCCTGTTCGGGCTGACGCTGCTGTTCCTGCCACCGATGACACCTGCGGTGCTGGAGCAGGAGCCCAGCACCGGCTTCCGAACCCACCTCGAAGGGCTGCGGGACAGCTTCCGGGTGGTCGTCCGGGACTTCCGGTTGCTTTGCTTCATCGCCGCGGGTCTGCTGCTGGAGGCGGTACACAGCAAGATCTCGGCGCTGCTGGCGCAGCATCTCTCCGCCGGATTCGCCGACGGCACGAAGATCCTCGGCTACGTGCTGACCACAAACGCCGTCACCGTGGTCGTCGTCCAACTCTTCGTCTCGCGGTACGCGCGCAAGCGTGACCCGGTGCGGTCGATCGTCATCGGCGGGGTGCTCCTCGTCGCGGGCATGGTGGGCTTCGCCTTCGCCGGTCCGGGTTGGCAGTTCGTGGCGGCAATGGTGATCTTCACGATCGGGGAGACCTTCATCATCCCGGCTGAGTTCGCCGTCATCGACCGGATCGCACCCCCGGACCGGCGGGGCAGCTACTTCGGGGCACAGACCTTCGCGCAGCTCGGTGGCTTCATCGGACCCTTCACGGGTGGACTGATCCTGGCGCACTACGGCGGCACGGCGATGTTCCTCGGGGTGAGCGTCTTCGCGGTGATCAGTGTCCTGATCTACCTCCTGGTGGGACGTAACCTGCCCGGTCTTCAGATGGGCAAGGCCACCCCTCGGGCTCGGACGGCGGTCGGCGATGGCGCGACGTGACCGGGTACGCGACGGGGCGCTGCGGCTGCTGCGCACGCCGGCCGTGCGGGCACACGCCGATCGTGGCTCGGTGCGGCTGAGCGGCCTGACCGACCGGGCCATGGTGCGCCGCGACGACCGTGGGGTGCCGTGGATCATCGCCCACGACGAGCGCGACCTCTACTTCGCCAGCGGCTTCGCGCAGGCCAGCGACCGGCTGTGGCAGATGGACGTGCTCCGGCGACGAGCCCGCGGCCGACTGGCGGAGGTGCTGGGCGAGACGGTCGTGCCCGAGGACGTACGGGCCCGCAGGCTCGCTCTGGAACGGGTGGCCCGCCAGTCGCTGGAACTGGTGGACCGTGCGTCGTACGCCTGCCTGGTGGCCTTCAGCGACGGCGTCAACGCGGCGATCCGCCGGCTCCGGCGGCGGGTCGGTCTGCCGGTGGAGTTTCTGCTGCTCCGCTACCGACCCGAACCCTGGACACCGCTCGACTCCGTGCTCATCGTCAAGCACCTGGGGTTCGACCTCGGCACCAACCTCCGGCAGGAGGTCTTCCGCATGCGACTCGCGGCGGAGCGGCCCCGCTACGCGACCTCCTTCTCCGCGCCGCGCTACCCGATCGACGGCGCGGTGACCATCAGGCGTCCGGGGCAGGGCGTCGACAAGCGCCTCGGCCGCCCGGGAGCGTCCGAGTCCGCCCCGGTCGTCGAGTTGCCCGAGCAGTCCCGTGCCTGGCTGCGGGGGCTGCTGGACGGGGAGACGTCCCCCGGATCCAACGCCTGGGCGATCTCGGGACGACTGACCCGCTCGGGCGCGCCCCTGCTGGCCAACGATCCGCATGTGCTGTTCACCCAACCGAGCATCTGGTACCAGATGGGTCTGCTGCTGCCGGCGGAGCGGGCGAAGGCGTACGGCATCACCGTCCCTGGACTGCCCGGACTCATCGCCGGCAGCAACAGCCGGCTGGCCTGGGGCATCACCAACGCCACTGTCGACACCCAGGATCTCTGCCTGCTCGACGGCCCGGCAGCGCGGCCGACCTGGCGGCAGGAGAGCGTCATCTCGGTCCGGGGCGGCGCGGACGTCGCGGTCCGGGCCGCGGGCGGGCAGCGGCACGTCGAGTTCGACGCGCCGGGTCCGGACGGCGCCGCTCGGCTCGGCCTCTTCTGGAGCGGCTTCGTGCCCTCCACCGAGATCGTCGGTTGTATGCGGATGTGGCGGGCGGAGACCTATCCCCGCTTCCGGGCGGCCCTGCGGGACTTCGGCGTGCCGGTGCTCAACGTGGTGGTGGCCACCGCCGACGACGTCATAGCGCTCAAGACCGCCGGGAACGTGCCGCGGCGACGGCCGGGCAGCGGGCTTGCCCCAGCATCGTTCGGCGACGTCGCCGAGTCGTGGCAGGATCTGCTCTCCTTCGACGAGCTGCCGGAGACGGTCAACCCCGCCGAGGGCTACCTCATCTCCGCGAACCACAAACTGGTGCCGGACGACGCGAAAGTCCACGTCGGCGTCGACTGGGTCGCCCCGTACCGGGCCGAACGCATCGAGCAGCTGATCCGCGACGGGTCGATCTCGGCTGAGGAGTGCGCGCGCTGGCAGAACGACCTGGCTGACGGACGGGCGGCCCGGGTGCTGCCGGTGCTGCTGGACGCGCTGGCTGCCCGCCCGCCCACGGATCCGCTCGCACGGACCGGGCACCGCCTGCTCAGCGAGTGGGACGGCCACGCCCGAGGCGATCAGCCGGCGCCACTTGTCTTTCTCCGGCTGCTACAGGCCCTGGTGGACCGATGGGTGACCGAACCACTGGGTGCGGATCTGGCCACCAGCATGCCGGATCTGACCCTGCAAGTCGACCATCTCATTCTCGACCCGGAGGCCCGACGGCAACTCGGCGAGACCGAGCCACTTCCGGTCGTCGTCGCCGAAGCGCTGGAGACGGCGATCGCGAGAATCGTCACCGCACACGGCACGGACCCGGCAGGTTGGCGTTACGACGCGGTGCACCGTGTCAATGACAGGCATCCGATCGCCAAGGCGCTTCCCGGGCTGCGCGGACTCTTCGGCGGCGACGAGACCCCGGTCGGAGGCAGCGGCCACTCGGTCTGCCTCATGACCCCGGATCGCAGCGGCGCCGCGATCGAGGGAGCACCCTGGCGCTTCGTGGCCGAGGTCGACCCCGCCGGGCCGGTGCTGCGGGACGTCCTGCGCCACGGCAGCTCGGGACTGCCCGGCTCCGTGCACTACGACGACCAGACGCCGGTCCATGCCCGGGGGCAGACCTACCTGGTTCCGCTCGCCGGGCCGCAGGGCGCGGCAGACCGGACGCTCACGCTGCTGCGGTCACGCCCGGCGACAGGTTGACCGACCGTACCGCACCGCGGGATCGACAAGCGCCACCAACGGGCCGGCCGACCGGCCGGGGACGGTACCCTGCGCCTACCGGGGGCGGCCCCGGCCCGGCCGGAGAGGATCGCGCAGCTCGTGGATGACATCGTTTCGCTGGTCCGGCCCGAGATCTACGCGATGCGGCCCTACAGTTCGGCGCGCGTCGAGGCGGAGCAGGTCGCCCGGGTCCACCTCGACGCGAACGAGAACCCCTACCCGCCGTACCCGGGCGGGCCCGAGCAGGAGGGCCTCAACCGGTACCCGGAACCGCAGCCGCCGTCGCTGCTGAGCCGCTTCACCGAGATCTACGGCCTGCCGGTGGAGCAGCTCTTCCTGTCGCGCGGCGCGGACGAGTCCATCGACCTGTTGGTCCGCGCGTTCTGTGCGGCCGGCCGGGACGGCATCCTGATCACACCGCCGACCTTCGTCATGTACGAGACGGCTGCGGCCATCCAGGGTGCGTCGGTGTGCCGGGTGCCCCTCGTGCCCGGGGTGTACCAGCTCGACACCGACGCGATGCTGGCGGCCTGCGACGCCGATCCCGGGATCAAGCTCGTCTTCGTCTGCTCACCCAACAACCCGACCGCCAACCTGATGGACCGGGCGTCTGTGCTGTGGCTTGCCGAGCGGCTACGCGGCCGGGCGATGGTGGTGGTCGACGAGCTCTACCTCGATTACTCGGGACAGCCGTCACTCGCGGGCGACATCGTCGGCCATCCCAATCTCGTCGTCGTGCGCTCGCTGTCCAAGGAGTACAGCCTCGCCGGTGAGCGCTGCGGCATCACCCTCGCCCACCCGGAGGTCGTCGGGGTCCTCCGTCGCATCATGCCGCCGTACCCGCTCACCGTCACGGCGATCCGCGCGATCGGCGCGGCGATCTCACCCGCGGGCATCGCGCACGGTCGGCGCAACATCGAGCGCATCGTCGCCGAGCGGGACCGGGTGCGCAACGCCCTGGCGCAGCTGCCGGCGGTGATCGAGGTGTTCCCGTCGGACGCGAACTTCCTGCTGCTGCGTACCGAGGATCCGCAGCGGCTGTGCGGCGCCCTGGCCGCGCAGGGAATCCGGCTGCGGGACCGCAGCAGCGCGATCGACGGTGGCGTCCGGCTGTCGATCGGCACTCCCGAGGAGAACGACGAGCTGCTCCAGGCTCTCAAGCTGCACGGCTGAGCCGTTCCCGTCGGCCCGGTCGCGGCGTGGAACCGGCCGGCGCGCGGCCGGGTAGCGTGCGGGCGTGACCGCGACAGGAGCGGTCACGCCCGCACCGGCCGGGCTCAGGCTGCGGTGGGTTGCCGCAGCGCCTGCCAGGCGCCGTAGCCGCCGAGCAGGTCGGCGACGTCGGTACGGCCGGCCTCGCGCAGCAGGCTGGCCGCGACCGAGGAGCGGTAGCCACCGGCGCAGTGCACGACGACGGGCCGGTCGTCGGGCACCTCGTCGAGTCGCCGGGGCAGTTCGGCCAGCGGGATGTGCAGCGATCCGGCGATGGCGCCCTGCTCGCGCTCGCCGGCGTTGCGCACGTCGAGCACGCGCGGCGGCTCGGTCCGGTCGAGGGACTCGCGCAGCTCGGTGGCGGTGACCCGGCTGGCCGGGGTCAGCTCGGCGACCATCTCGCGGAACGCGTCCTCGGGATCGCGCAGGTAGCCGGCGACATGGTCGAAGCCGATCCGGGCGAGGCGGGTCACGATCTCCTCCTCGCGGCCCTGGTGGGCGACGACGAGGATGGTGCGCTCGGGCGCGACGACGCTACCCGCGGTCTCGGCGAAGCGGCCGTCGGCGGGGATGTTGATCGCGCCACGGAGGTGCCCGGCGGCGTACTCGTGCGGGTCGCGGGTGTCGACGACGATGGCGCCGTCGGCCCGGGCGGCGAGGAACTCGGCGGGGGTGAGCGGCCGGGCGGCGCGGGCGTGGTCGAACAGCTCGCGGGCCTTGCGGTTGAGCACCGCGTCGAAGGCGAAGTATCCGGGTGCCGCCGGCTGACCGCCGGTGACCAGCGCGACGAACTGGTCCTCGCTCATCGGCGCGCAGGCGTAGTTGGTGCGGCGTTGCTCGCCGATGGTGGACTGCCGCTCGGTCGACAGGTTCTTGCCGCAGGCCGAGCCCGCGCCGTGGGCCGGGAAGACCCGCACCGCATCGGGCAGGGCCATCAGCTTGCGGTGCACGCTGTGGTAGAGCATGCTGCCCAGCTCGTCGGCGGTGACGCCGAGCGAGGCGAGCAGGTCGGGCCGGCCCACGTCGCCGATGAACAGCGCGTCGCCGGTCAGCACGCCGTACGGCACGGTGTCCTCGGCGTGCTCGTACACCAGCACGCTCACCGACTCCGGGGTGTGGCCGGGCGTTTCCATGATCTGCAGAGTGACCTCGCCGAGGCTGATCCGGTCGCCGTCGGTCAGCTTGCGGATCGGGTACTCGGTCTCGGCGCGTCGGCCGTACCCGATCCAGGCGCCGGTCGCCGCCGCCACCTCCAGATGCCCGGCGAGGAAATCGGCGTGGAAATGGGTGTTGATCACGCCCTCGATGGTCAGCCCCCGGGCCCGGGAGTCGGTGAGGTACTCCTCGATGTCGCGGCGCGGGTCGACCAGAACCGCCCGACCGGTGGTGTCGTCGGCGATCAGGTACGACGCCTGGGAGAGGCAGTCCAGGTAGTACTGGGTGAACAGCATGGTCAAACTCCTTTATGACGAGAACGGTCGACGGGACTTCCCCACATACCCCTGGGGGTATGCGATGGGCACAGTGCTACGGTCCGGTCTTCGGCGGGGTCACCTCCGCGACGAGTTCGGGTGCCCAGCACCGGTGGCCGCAGCGGCCGGCGTGCACGGCCAGGATGCGGGTGCCCGGCAGCCGGGTGGCCAACCGGGACAGGCCGGCGCGCAGTTGACGATGATGCTCGGCCACGCTCACCGGGTTTCCCGCGCAGTCCGAGTGCGCGGCGACGACCAGGGTCGCGCTGCCGTGTGCCCGCTGGGAGACCCGCACCTTTTCCAGCAGAGTGTCCAGTCGGGACCCACCCGTCGTGGCCAGCAGCGCCTCCGGCCCGGGCTCGGTGATGGTGTCGAGGTACTCGACGTCGAGATGCCGTCTCACCCACTCGTCGAGGGGACGCTGGATGCGGCCGTCGATGCAGCTCAGCAACGTGGCGAACCGGTCGGGCACGGCTAGAACACCTCCTGTGGCGACGGCGGCCGGGCAGGTGTGTCGACCACCGGCTGCGTCGCCCCGCCGCCGCTGGCCGCCACCGCGGCGGTCAGGTCGGGGTGCACCTGACCGACGCTGTGCACCGTCTGCCACACGCCCGCCCGCCCGAGCAGGTCGCGCACCGGCCCACGGACCGTGGCCAGGTGCAGCGCCACGCCCCGGGACGCGAGACGTTTGTGCAACTCGGCGACGGCGTGGGCACCGTCGGCATCGGCGTCGCTTATCGCGCTGGCGTCGAGCACCAGTGCCGTCAGTTCCGGCCGTTGCTCGGCCAGGCTGAGCAGTCGGTCCTCCAGGAACTGGGCGTTGGCGAAGTACAGCGGCCCGTCCACCCGGACGATCGCGACCCGGGGGTCGGTGATCAGGCCCGCGTAGCGCGCCACGTTGCGGTACGTCTGCGTGCCCGGCACCCGGCCGAGTTCGGCCAGATGCGGCCGGGCCGAACGCCACAGGAAGACCGCCAGAGCGAAGGTCACGCCGGCGGCGAGACCGGGTTCGACCCCGAACAGCAGGGTGACCATGAAGGTGAGCGCGAGGGTCAGCCCGTCCGAGCGGCGGGTCCGCCACGCGGTCACCGCCGACCGGCGGTCGACAAGCCCGAGCACCGCCACCACCACGATGGCGGCGAGCACCGCCTTGGGCAGGTGGTGGAAGGCTGGCGTGAGGAACACCGCGGTCAGGGCCACCATCAGGGCGGTGACCACACTGGCCAAGGGGGTGCGTGCCCCGGCCGAGTAGTTCACCGCGCTGCGGGAGAAGCCGCCGGCCACCGGAAACGCCTGGAACAGGCCGGCCGCGACGTTTGCCGAACCGACCGCCGCGAGTTCCTGGTTGGGGCTGATCTGCTGGCGGCTCCGCGCCGCGAGGGACTTGGCCACGGCGATGCCCTCCATGTAGGCGACCAGGGCGATCGCCACGGCGGCCGGCAGCAACGCCGCCACGTCCGAGCCGCCGAGCGCGGGGACGGCTGGGGCGGGAAGCCCGCCGGGGACCTCGGTGAGGATCCGCACGCCGTGCGTGCCGAGGGATAAGGCGGCGCTGGCCACGGTGACGCCCGCCACCACGAGCAGGGCGCCGGGCAGTTTCGGCAGGTAGCGACGAACCAGTAGCAGACCGGCGACGCTGGTCGCCGAGACGAGGACCGTCAGCGGGTGGACGGTGGTGGCCGAACGCCAGAGCGACGCGGCGATCTGCGGAAAGGTCTCCGCCCGCCCCGCGTCGAGTCCGAGCAGGTCCTTCACCTGGCTGGCCGCGATCACGATCGCGGCGGCGGAGGTGAAGCCGGACAGCACCGAGTGGGACATGAAGTTGACCAGGGCGCCGAGCCGGAGCACACCCATCAGCACCTGGATCGCGCCGACCAGCAGGGCGAGCAGGCCGGCGAGAGCGGCGTAGCGGGCCGGGTCGCCGTCGGCGAGCGGAGCGAGCGCGGTGCCGGTCATCAACGCGGTGATGGCCACCGGCCCGACCGCCAACGATCCGGAACTACCCAGCAGCGCGTAGACCAGCAGCGGCACGACCGAGGCGTAGAGCCCGGTGACCGGGGGCATACCGGCCAGCGCGGCATAGGCCATGCTCTGCGGCACCAGCATGACCGCCACGGTCAGACCGGCGATCAGGTCGTGGCGCAGGGTGCGACGGTCGTAGTGGCGCAACCATCCGAGCAGGGGCACCACCCGGGCCGGGCCGGAGCGGTCCTGCCGGACGTACTCCGTACCGTTCACGCCTGTTGCCGATCGTTGCGCAGCCGCGCCAGGGACCGGTCGACGTCGCAACCGGCGCCGCGGTTGTAGGGCAGCCGGGACAGCATCGCTCCCATCGCGCAGGTGTCGGTCAGGGCGGCGAACGTCAGCCCGGCGCCGATGAAGCCGGCCACGAAGCGGGCGGCGGGCACCCAGACGCTGGCGACGACGGCGAGCAGCACCACCCCGCCGGCGACGAGGCGGACCTGGCGTTCCAGGCTCCACCGCTGCCGGCCACGCTCGACCGGTCCGCCCGCGGCGACCCAGGCGTTCATGCCGCCGGTGATGACGGTGGCGTCGGTCAGGCCGGCGTTCGCCAGCCGGGTGCAGGCCGTCGTGGCCCGGTTGCCGGACTGGCACATCAGCAGGATCCGACCGCCCGCGTCGTTGACGATCCGACCGAGGTGCGCGTCGACCTGGTCGAGCGGCAGGTTGATCGAGGCGGGGACGTGCGCGGTCTCGAACTCGCCCGGGGTGCGTACGTCGACGATCAGCACGTCGGGGTTGTCGGCGATCAGGGCTCGTGCGGCGGGCACGTCGATGGTCGGGGAACTGTTCCTGGCGGTCACGGGACACTCCATCCTCAGGCTCGGCTTCATACCCCCGGGGGTATCTGGATCCGAGTATTGACCAAGGATCGGCGAACCGCAAATGGCTCCCGGTCGCTCGCGGTCAGCCGCCCGGAAATACCCCCCGGTGTACTGTTGTTCGACGAGTGGAGAGGGGTGGGGGATGCAGGTCGACGAGGACGCGGTCGGTGACGTGGTCAAGCGACTTCGCCGTGCCGAGGGCCAGATTCGCGGCGTCATCGGCATGCTCGAAGACGGCCGGGACTGCGCCGAGGTGGTGACCCAACTCGCGGCGGTCTCGCGCGCGCTGGACCGCGCCGGCTTCAAGATCATCGCGAGTGGCCTGGAGCAGTGCGTCAGCGGCTCCGCCGGGGACGACCGCAAGGCCAACCTCGAACAGATGGAGAAGCTCTTCCTGTCGCTGGCCTGAGGTTCGTCGCCGAACAGTCGCGCCCCGGTGGAGTCGGGGCCGCGGTCAGCGGAAGCCGGCGATCAGAAACGCCGCCAGGCCCGCGAGCGCCAGCGGCAACGCCGCGACGAGAGCCAGCGCGCGTTGCCGGTTCGTCCGCCCGGCCAGGGCGAGGACCAGCAGGCCGAGCGCGATCCTGATCAGGGCGTCCCAGATCGGGTCGTTGCCGTAGCTGGGGTCGCCGATCCGGCGGATCTCCAGCCCCGCCTCGGCGAACAGCACCGCGGCCGGCAGCGCCGGCCCGACCACCTGTCGCCAACCTGCCCCGTGTGTCCATGTTCCGGCGATGCCGAAGATCACCCCGGCGAGGACGCCGAAGCACATCCAGAGCAGCGAGGTCGTTGCCCACAGCACGGCCCAGTCGTCTCCCTGCACAAGGGCCGCCGTGGCGTAGTAACCGGGGACCGCGACCACGAGTGCGACAGCGGCGCCGGCCGCCGCGCGCAGCTTGCCCGACCGCACCCAGAAGCCGAAGAGGTAGGCGGCGACCGCCCACACCGCGCTGGAGTTGCCGAGGTTGCCGACGGGGTACGGCACGTACTTGATCCAGATGAAGTCGAGGCAGCCGAGCAGCAGTCCGCCCAGGGTCGCCGCGAGCGCCACCCGCCGGTTGTCGGGTTCAGGTCGCATGGGCTGCGAGCATACCGGGTATGCACCGAGGCCGCGCGTCGTGGGTCAACGCGGTGCGACGCCGTTGCGGTAGGCCCAGACGACAGTCTGGAGCCGGTCCCGTACGCCGATCTTGGCCATGGCGCGGCCGAGGTGCGACTTGACCGTGCTGGTCTCGATGAACAGCTCGTCGGCGATCTCGACGTTCGACAGCCCTCGGGCGAGCAGGCCGATGATCTCGACCTCCCGCGCGGTGAGCTGATGCGCGGCGGCGGCGTCGGTCGCTGGTGCCGGGGTGCGGCGGGCGAACTCGGCGATCACGCGTCGGGTGACGGCCTGGTCGACGAGCCCCTGACCGTCGGCGAGGCGCCGGACCGCCTCGATCAGTTCCTCCGGCTCACAGTCCTTGAGGATGAAACCGCTGGCGCCGGACTCCAGCGCGCCGAAGACGTACTCGTCGAGGTCGAAGGTGGTGACCACCAGCACGGCCGGCGGCGACCCGATCGCCTCGGTGATGATCCGGCGGGTCGCGGTGAGGCCGTCGCCGCCGGGCATGCGTACGTCCATGCAGATGACCTCGGGCCGGAGCCGGCGGGCCAGCTCGACGGCGGTGGACCCGCTCGACGCCTCACCCACCACCTCGATGTCGCCGGCCTGTTCGAGGATGACGCGGAAGCCGGCCCGGACGACGGACTGGTCGTCGACGAGCATCACTGTGATCATCTCTGGTCGTCTCCGTTCACGGTCGCCGTCGCCCCGGTGGCGCGGGCATCGTCTCCGGTCGTCGGCACCGTCACGGTGACCGACCATCCGCCGGTCGTCGTCGGGCCGGCGGTGAACTGCGCGCCGATCAGATGTGCCCGCTCGCGCATGCACACCAGCCCGACCCACCGGTCGCCGACGATCTCGGCTCGGCCCGGCGGGTCGGCCGGTCGTTGCTCACCTCAAGCGAGACCTGCCGCGGCAGGAAGCGCAGTTGCACGCGGACCGGCGCCCCCGGCGCGTGCTGGCGGGCGTTGGACAGGGACTCCTGGACGATCCGGTACAGCGCGACGTCGGCGATCGGCGGCACGTCCCGGTGCTGCCCGTGCCGGACGAACTCGACCGGGCTGCCGAGCTGCCGGGCGTCGCTCACGAGATCGTCGAGCATGGCCAACCCGGGCACCGGAGCGTTGCCGTCGCTGTCCCCGGGCCGACCACGCAGCACCCCCACCACGAGTCGGAGATTGTCGAGGGTCTCCTTGCCCTGGGATCGGATCCATGCCACCGCGGCCTTCGCCGCGGACGGATCCGGGTCGATCAGTCGCTCGGCCGCAGCCGCCTGCACCACCATGCCGGACAGGTGATGGGCGGCGACGTCGTGCAACTCGCGCGCCATCCGGGCGCGTTCCGCGCCGATGGCGGCGCGCACCGTGGCCTGCTGTGCCCGCACCGCCTCGTCCGCCCGGGCCCGCACCAGTTGCAGGTACCGCCGGTAGGTGGCCACGTAGCTGCCGACGAAGACGAGACCGGCGTAGACCAGGGCGCTGGTGGCCAGATGTCCGACGGTCGTGACGAGCGGCCCGGGGCCCGGGCCGCCGATGGCGAAGTCAGCCGCGTCGGCAGCTCGTGCCGCCACGGCCACGCCGGCCGTCTCCACCACCACGGCCGCGCCGGCAGCCAGCAGCGCCGAGCGGAGCGGGAGCAGCGTGCCGACGGTGTACGCCGCGACGAACGGTGCGATACCGCGGATCGTCGCCTCGGGTACCGAGAGGACGATGACCGGCACCTGGACGCCGACGACGAGCGCGAGGCAGAGCCGTGGCCGGACCCGACGCAGGCACAGCAGCATCGCCTGCCCGCTGCACAGGGCGACGACCAGCCAGACCCGCGCCGGGCCGAAGGTGAGCCCCTGCGCCGGTGCCACGAACCGGAACAACAGCGTCATGACCAGGAACGTCAGCACGGTGAGCAGCGCCGCGAGCAGGCAGTCCCGCGCGAACCGACCGGTCACCCCGACCCGGGTCAGCCGATCGTCGAACCAGCGGGTCAGCCGGGGTGGACCCGGGACGTTGACGGCGTCCGTGACGGTGCCGCTGTGGTCGGACATGCGATTGTCGTCCTCGTTCCGGTTCGTTTCGGTCAGTAGGAGATGCTAGGGGCCAGCAGCATGAACTCGACGGCGAACCAACCCGTGCCGGCCAGCGCGAGCAGCACCGCCACGCCGCCGGTGATCCGGTGCCAGCCGGTCCGGCGTCGGATGTCGTCGACCAGCCGGACGGCGGCCGGCAGCACCCCGAGCAGGCCGATCAGCTGCATCAGCTGCACCACCCGCAGGCTGGTCGCGGAGACATCCTGCAAGCCCATGATGCTGACCAGGCTCACCGCCCAGCCGGCGAGGGCGAGCAGCGTGCCGGCGACGGCGACCCGGGTGAGGATCCGCGCGGTTCGGCCGGCCCGGTCCCGGGGCGCGCGGCCGAGGCGACGGCGGACGATGGCGCGTACCGGCCACGAGAGGGCCACGAGCAGCAGGACCACTGTGGATGCGGCGAGCACCGTCAGCACCAGTGCCGAGTCGCGTTCGGCCGGCACCGGCAGCAGCGCGAACGCGGAGTCGAAGCTGATCGCCTCCACCTGTCCGTCGGTCACCCGCATCGCCACGGTGCGCTGCCCGCCGACCTCGCGCCACACCCACGGCGAGACCTCCTCGTACAGCGCGGGGGAGTCGGACAGTGGCGCGGGCTCGAACAGCAACCGGTCGCCGTCGGCGACGCTGACCGTGGTACGTCCGACCAGACCCATCATGGTCAAGAAGTTGCTCCGCACCGCCCGCGAACTCTCGTACGTCCCGGCGGCCAGCGCGGCGTGCTCGGCGGCGGTGGCCGGGTCGACGTCTGCGACCGGTTGCGTGCCCGCGACCTGTCGCGTGGCCCCGGCGGGGAAGTAGCGGTCGGCGAAGCCGTTCAACACGGCCTGCCGGAGTTCGTGACTGTCCAGCGCACCCTCCCCGGTGCTGTTCAGCGAGAGGTAGACGCCGGTCCGGTCGTCGGGGTAGAGCTGGAGGTGGGAGTGGAAGTAGCGGGTGTCGCCGCCGTGGCCGAGGATGCGGTGCCCGTTGCGGCTCTCGTCGAAGTAGCCGAGGGTCATCCGAGGGCCCTCGGCGAGCGTGCCGAGTGACGTGGCGTCGAGTGCCGGGCGCTGCATGAGTTCCCGCGTCGGCGCGTCGAGCAGCGGTGCATCACCCACCTGCTCGCCCAGTTGGGCGAGCATGAACCGGGCCATGTCCGTCGCCGGGGCACTGAGCGCGCCGGCCGGGGGAGTGCTCACGATCTCGAACGGCGCTGCGGGCGCGCCGGCGCGTTCGTACCCGTTGGACATCCGACCGCTGAGGTGCGGGGGCAACGGCTGCTCGAAGGTGGACGAGGCCATGCCGGCGCGGGCCAGCACGTTGCTGGCGACGTACTCCTCGAAACGGAGGCCGCTGGCCCGCTCGACGAGGTAGCCGGCCAGCGCGTTGCCGTAGTTGGAGTAGGCCGGCACCGTGCCCGGCTCGTAGATCTGCTCCGGCGGGTCGTTGACCAGGGCGGCCCGCAGGTCGACGTCGGTCCCGGTGGTGCCGATGAGGCCGGCGATCCGCTCCTCGAACCCGGCGGTGTGGGTGAGCAGGTGCCGCAGCGTGACGTCCTGCGGATAGCGGCGGGGCACGGTGAAGTCGAGGTACTCGCCGATGTCGGCGTCCAGCTGGAGCTTGCCGCTCTGCACGAGTTGCAGTGCCGCGGTGGCGGTGACCAGCTTGGATACCGATCCCACCCGGAACAGGTGCCGGTCGGGATCGACCGGGACCGCAGCCGCGTCACCGACACCGGTGTCGGCGTGGCCATAGCCCCGGGCGGTGAGGGTTTCGCCGTCCCGGACCACGGCGACGCTCGCGCCGGCGACGCCGGTACGCGCCAGCGCGGCCGGCAGCAGCCCGTCGAGCCAGGCGTTGACGTTCGCGCCGGTCAAGGCGGCGGGCTCGGCCGGGGCGGGCGGTGCCGAGCCCGGCGGTGCCGGGGCGCTCTGCGGCGTGCCGCACCCCACCACCGTCGCGGCGACCGCGACCGCCGTGGCCAGGGCAGCGCCGATTCGTACGCGGCGCGAGGGGGATCGGGTTGCGCGAGGTCGGGTCACGGTCTTGTGGATCATGGTCCGCAGCCACCTTTCGGGCCGCACGGGTGTCCGGAATGCTTCCGTACGGCGTCACCCGGGGCCTGGTGCCAGCCTGCGTGAGCGCCGTCGGCGCGACATCTGGCGCAGGACGGCATTCGACTTACGACCTGAGTAGCAACCCAGGGTGCGACCGCATACCCGCGTGGCCTGCCGGGTACGTCGATCAACGAGGACGGCCGGGGGGCGGTGCGCCGGCCCTACGGCCCCGATGGGGAGCGAGGAATGTCGATGCGAAAGTGGTCTGCCGGAGTGGGGCTGGCGGCGCTGGCCGTGGGGGTCGCAGGTTGCGGTGGCACCAGTGCCAGCGACGAGGTGTCCGCGTCGCCGACGGCTACCCGGACGCCGATTGCCGAGGCCACCACCGGGGAGGTGCCGGCGCCCACGGCGTCGGTGTCGGCCAGCCCGGCGCCGACCGCTACCCCGGCGGTGTTGTCCGGTACCCGCCAGGTCACCATCACCCGGGTCGACGGCTTCGAGGCGGGACTGTCGTTGACCGACGACGGCCGCTTGACCGAGGTGGACGACGACAGCGGGCGGCAGCTGTTCGTGCCGACCCCACTGAGCGGGCAGAACTTTCTGATCCGGTCCTATCGGGGAGCGAGCGGCGGCACCGGCGAACCGGTCTGCTGGCAGGTCCGCAACCCGGGCGGCAGCCAACCGCTGGTGGTGGAGGGTGCCGCCTGCCGTGAGGACGAGCCGCGACAGCAGTTCACCATCTCCGCCGCCGACGCGGACGAGGGTTTCCTGATCAGCAACAACTCGGCGTACCTGCGGACGTCGCGGGAGTCCGGGTTGATTCTGGAGGAGTTGGGTGACGGGCCACCGACGAGCAGCTTCCGGTTCAACGACAACGGGCCGGCACCCGACCGAAATTGATCACCCCACCGGGCGGTTCCGCCCCGTGTTCCCGCGATTCCCACCTTCGTCGGGGGTGCTGCGGAGGCGGTCCAACTCGGCGAGGTACATCGCCTGCATCCGGTCGTAGTGCCGAACCAGTAGGGAGATCTCCTCGACGCTGTAGCCCTCGACGAGCCGCTCCGCCCGCTCGGCGAACCGCTCGTACGGTCGCGCCAGCTCGGCGATCCGCTCGGGCCGCAGGGCGACGATCACCCGCCGCCGGTCCGCCGGATCGCGCTCGGCCGTCACGTAGCCTGCCTGCTGGAGCCGGCGGAGCATGCTGGTCACCGCCCCGGTGGTGAGGTTGGTCCGTTCGGCGACCTGACCTGCGGTGGCGGAGCCGACGTCCGCCAGGTAGTCCAGGCACTCCAGGTCGCTCACGGTGAGGCCCAGCCGTTCCGCGATGGCGTACCGGAACACCATGGACAGCCGCGACGTCTCCCGCCCGGCGCGCATGAGATCGACGGTCGCGGAGGCACGGGCCGGCTCGTGGGACATGACCGCCATCATGCCTCCGGCACGGTGACCCGGTGCAACCGAGGTAACACCCGGGTCAGCACCCAGTGCGGTGCGGCAGCGCCCCCGGTCAGGCGGCGCATCAGCCGAGCGGCGGTGTCGACGGCGCGGAAGGCGTACGGCACCATCTCGTTCTGGTACCTGGCGATCGCCACCTCCACCGGGGTGCCGTTCGTCCGAGCCTCGACCAGCCGCTTACCGAGCAGGGCAGCGTCGCGCAGCGCGGTGTTGCCGCCCTGCGCACCGAACGGCGGCATGGCGTGCACCGCGTCGCCCATCATCGTCGCCCGGGGTACCGCCCACCGGTGCGGGCGCTGGCCGGTGGCGAAGAGGTTGAGCACCGTGGCGTCCAACTCGGCCGTGTCGACCAGCCGCCGGACGAGCGGGTGGAAGTCGGCACTCATCCGGGCGGCCAGTTCCCACAGTGTCAGCAGGTGCCCGCGCACGCCGATGGGCACCTCCTCCCGTCGCAGCAGCAGTGCCCACATGACGTAGTCGTCGCCGGTGGGCGCGTAGCTGCCCGGGGCCAGACGGGCGAATGCCTCGCGCGGGCGCTGGCCGAACCGCATGGGGGTGAAGAAGAAGGCGCGGCCGGGCCGGTCGGCGATGGCCAGGACCCCGCTGGTGCGCAGCGTGTCCGGGATGACGCTCTCGCCGTGGTGCCGCAGGGGAGACCGGCCGTAGATGCCCACCATCGGGGTGTCGGTCGGGTGCGCGTCCGGCATGAGCTGCGCGCGCAGCGCCGAGCCGACGCCGTCCGCGCCGACGACGACGTTCGCCGGGGCGGTCCCGCCGTCGGAGAACCGCAGCCGCAGCCGGGCCGGGTCGTCGCTGTCCACCGCGACGGCCGTCTTGCCGTAGTGGATGCGCCCGTCCAGCCCGGACTGCAGGATCGACCGCAGGGTCAGCCGGTCGACCTGGCGGGTCGCGTACGGCTCGTCCTTGAAGGTGATGGTGAACGCGTCGCGCAGCCGGCTGTCGGTGAAGCGCAGCTGCCCGCCGGGCTCGTCGCCGGTGGACAGCGCCAGGCGGTACAGCGGGCGGGGCAGGCTCTCGCGCAGGGCCGCCAGCCCGTACCGGTCGAGGATGATCCGGTAGCCCTGCCGCCGGACGAAGGGGCCCGAGTCCCGTTCGTAGACGTGCACGTCGATGCCGGCGCGCATCAGGTACTGGGCGAGGCAGAGGCCGGAGAGGCCGCCGCCGGCGATCGCCACCGAGAAGTCAGTCGATACGCTCATGAGCGTTATCTTAATGACTAAGATAATTTGGGCAAGGGCTGCCGGCCTGCGATGCCCCCTGCGTCATTGATCGATCAGCTCGACGGTGACGATGGCGGTGTCGCCCGGTTCGAGATCCTCGGCGGCGCGGACGGCACGCTTGACCGGCAGCACGTAACAGCCGCGGGTGCGGTCGGGAAAGATCGAGGTCGTCCAGCAGCTGCCACCGATGGTCGCTCGGACCCGCACCGCGCCGAATCCACGCCGTGCCCCGCCGCAGTGGTCCCGGATGTCCTCGGAAGCATCGGCCGGCAGGCTCACGAAGGTCCAGCTTTCATTGCGCCGGGCAGCCCAGAGCCACAACTCGCTGTCGAACTCCACGATCACGACGCCCATCATCACACCCGGGACCGACAGCGCCGTTCGACCGCGTGCGACTCGCGGCCGTCGCCGGGTACGGCCGGCTGAGGTTCCGTTCCGGCCACGGTGCGGCCGGGACGTCTCGTCCCGGCCGCACGCCACGCACGGATCAGGTGTTGATGGCACCCATCATCGCGGCGCGGGTGTTACCCCGCGCCGCGCGTTCTCCGGCGGCCATCGCCTCATCCGGGGTGGCGCCACGGGCCATCGCCCTGGCCACGGCCTCGGTGCGCTGTTATTCGATCTTCCTGCGCCGCCTCTTCTTGAACCAGCTCCAAAAGGACATGTCGGCGATCTGCCCGAGCGCAGACCGCACCAAACCTGTCCGTGATCGGGGAAAGGCGACGCCACGCCACATGTCCCCCTGACGGGCGGCTGCGGCGACACCCGTCCTCACCGCATCGGGTGGCGTTCGGCGAACCGCCACACGATCTCGCTGGCGTCGGGACCCGCGTGATCGGTGTACCTGCCGTCGCCGTCCGGGCCCGGCCAGGCGTGCCCCATGCCCTGGACGAGGTACGACTCGACGATCGACGAGCCGTCCGACGCGGTGATCGTCGTATGCGTGTACGCGTGTCGTCCCGCGGCGGCTGGCACGGACGTGGTCTCCTCGGTCCGGCCGAGGCTGTCGTTGGGCTGCCCGTCGTCGATGAGGTCACCCACCGCGGTCCAGTGCGCGGCGAGTCGGGTGGCGACCAGAGGCGGCACGACATCGTCCTGCTCGCCCTGGATGATCAGCAGCGGCACCCGCCGGGCCCGTTCGCCCATCTGCGCCCACGCCTGCCGCGCCGTGTCCAGCGGTGAGGTCGAGTCCGGGTCGTCCGGGTCGACCTGGTCGAGGCCGTACTCACCGCCGGCGACCGAGGTCACCGTGGCGAAGACGTCGGGATAGGTCGCGCCGAGGATGACGGCGGTGCCCGCCCCCGAGGACGCGCCGGCCACGTGCACCTGCGCCGGATCCGCGTCGTACTTCTCGACCACCTCGCGGGCGACACCGGCCAGCAGCGCGGGTTCTCCGGTGTGCCGCTGCTGCTGGCGAGGGTCGGCCGAGTTCCAGCAGGCGATCACGTTGCGGGAGATCAACTGCGTGGGGTAGACGACGATGAAGCCTTCCCGGTCGGCCAGGCTGTTGAACTGCGTGGTGGCCTTCATCGAGTTCCACCCGTAGCCGGTCATCGCGCAACCGTGGATCGCCATGACGACCGGCAGCCGGGCGGTCCCGTCCTGCTGGGGCGGGAGATGAACCTGGTAACGCTGCGAACCAGCAGGGCCCTGGTAGACATGGTTGCGGTCGCCCGCGCCCATCTGCCAGGGCAGGCCGAGTTGGAGAGCGGCGACGCCGAGACTGACGACGGCCACGACGGTGACGAAGATGCTGGAGACGATCCCCAGCCACCGCCGCCGGGGACGACGAGAATCGGCGTCGGCATTCATCGCGGACTCGTCGGCAGGGGTGATGGACATGTACCCATGACAGCGCGGACGCAGCCAACCTGTCAGTGCCGCGGTGTCATGACTGCATGTGACACAGCGTCACTGGTCGTGGCGAATGACCTGGGCGCGTCGGCCGCCGGTCTACATGTTCATGATCGGTAGTTGAGCGTCGCTCGGCTCAAGCCGGGTGAGCAACTGCTCGGGCTGTCCGGTCACCATCGACAGCGCGTTCAGTGCCGCCGCCCGGTCGCCCTGGTCGGCCGACACGACGGCCACGGCGATGGCGAGTCCGCTGGCCACGTGTGGGCTGCGCTCCTGCGCCAGCCGGGCGGCGTCGGCGATGTCCCGCCACGCGTCGTCGTGGCGGCCGGTGCGGCTGTGCGCGATCGCCCGGTTGGCGAGCAGCATGACCCGCACGATCGGGGTGCACTCGTCGGTGAGCTGGCGGCCCATCAACTCGGCGGCGCGCTGGTATTCCCGGTTGCGGAACGCCGCTGCCCAGCCGGTGCGGTCGGTGAGCTGGATCAGGTCGATCACCCGGCCCTCCTCCGGCCAGGTCCTGCGGTAACTGAGCCGGAAGCTCATCCAGCCGTTCGGGTCCAGGGCGGGCAGCAGTGGACGGATGTCGGTCGCGCACTGCTCCGGGCTCGGCGGACAACGAAGGAAAACCGGCTTCGGGTCGGCCACCAGCGCCCGACCTTCGTGGTCGAACAGCCAGTTACCGCGATGCGCGTCGCCGTGCAGGACGTTGCGGGAATGCAGAAGCGCCAGCGTGTGGCCAATGGCGTAGCCGTCGGTGTCCGGCGTGAACCGGCCCGGCTCGGCCACCCACAGATCCCGGAACTCCCGGTAGTCGGTCACCACCGGCCGGGCCTCGTACGGAAATGGCGGCGGTGGCATGCGGTCGACGTAGGAGCACAGGTAGCGGATGTTCTCGCGTGGGCCGATCACCAGCGGATAGCGCGGCCCGCCCGCGCCGGTCAGGGCGGACAGCGGCACCGCAGCACACTCACCGACCGACTCGACGATGTACTGCGGCCACTGATCCGTCTGGCGGTCTGCGGGCACCTCGTCGCGGAGCAGGACGATCTGGCCGCCCGCCACCAGGTCGCGTACGGCGCAAAGGTCTGTTCCGGTGAACTCGGTCGCTTCGACGCCCGTCGAGCCCAGCATCATGGGGCCGATCCTAGAATGCACGTCGTGGCCGCAAACGGACAGAATGTGGCGCTGGTGACGCAGACACTGATGGCCAACGCCAGCAGCGTCCTGTCCCGCCCAGAGGCGCTGACTCTCCCCAGGTTCCTCGATCTCTGCTCGCTCTGCGAGGCTGCGGTGCTGCTCGACCGGATGGAGGCACTGGGGGCCTCGAACGAGTACGTCAGTGGCCTCAGCAGCCAACTCGCCCGCGAGGGGCTGTACCGGACGTTTGTGCCGACTCTGCCGCGCGACGAACTGCGCCGGATGGCGCTGCGACTGCCCGACGAACTCGCGATGCGGGTCGCCGAAGGCAGCGGCGACGACCCGTCCGCGGCCAGCGAGACCGGCGCGGTGGCCGGTCTGGACTACGCGGCCGGGCTGAACAATCTCCTCGCCCAGGTCGACGGGCTCGGCAGCTTCGCCAGCGCGGGCGAGGCCGTGGTCAAGGAGCGGATGTACCGGGGCAACGGCTACCTGGTGGTGGCCGCCGCACACGGCCTCGACTACTTTCCCGACTTCGACCGCGTGCCGTTCGTCGCCGGCACCCTGCAGAAGACCTACCGGTCGCTGCCGCGTCAGCTGTACGACAGGATCGCCGAATCGCTCCAGGAACCGCTCACCGGAGGCGACGTCGTCGCCGAGTGGACGGCCATGTCGACGATCCCGATCCCGCCGATCGCCGCGCTCGTGCTGTCCCGCGCGTCCGGTCTCGACGACATTCCCGAGCAAGTGCTCCGAGTCCGCGACGAGTTCAGTGGATTCCGCCGCTACTTCGCTGACTTCAAGGCCGAGTTGCAGGCCGCCGACACGATCCGCGAACGCCGCAAACTACTGGCCCGCTACCGAACCCTGCTGGAGGAGGCGAGCGGCCCGGGACGCGAGGCGGTCTCCGTGACCGAGATGCTCAACCTGACCGAAAAGGCGGTCGCGGTGGCCGCCGCGCCGGCCGTGCCGACAAGTTACGGCGCGCTGCTGGTGACGCAACCGATCGACTGGATCAGCCGCTGGTGGCGCCGCCGCCCGCTGGCCATCCTGTTCCGCCTGGACAGCAAGATGCCCAAACTCTCGGAATACCAGCAGTTGGCCGCCCGCCTGTGGGGGCCCGGGCCTGCCGCCCGTCTGCACGACCATGCCGCTGCGCACGGTGTCGCCGTGCAGAGGCTGCTGTCCGAGGTCGAGACCACCATCCAGTGAGCGTCAGGCGGCGCGCTTGGGTGGCATCCGTCACTCGCTGGCGTCGCGCTCGTCGGCCAGGCCGGCCAGGCGTCGCTTGTCGGGCTTGCCGGCGGCCGTGACCGGCGCCTCGGCGATGAAACTGATCTTCCGGGGGGTGCTGGGCTCGCCGAGCTGCTTGCGGACCAGCTCGCGCAGCACGTCCGGATCCGGCTGCCGGCCCTGGGTGGCGGGGACCACGAAGGCGTGCACCGCCTCGCCGGTCTCCTCGTCGGGTGCGGCCACCACGTACGCCTCGGCGACGTCGTCGCAGCTGGCCAGGACACGTTCGATCGGGCCGGCGTACTGGAGGTCGGCGTTGACGATGATGACGTCCCGGGCCCGTCCCAGCAGGTACAGGTAGCCGTCGCCGTCCAGCCGGCCGAGGTCCCGGGTGCGTACCCAACCGTCGGTGAAGACCTCGGCGGTCTCTGCCGGTTCGTTCCAGTAACCGCTGGCCTGTGACGGAGTGCGGACGAAGACCTCCCCTTCGACCCCGGCCGTGACCGGCCGGCCGTCGGTGTCGCGGACCTGCACCTCGACCGCGGTGGGTGGACGACCCACCGAGGCGAGCAGGGCCGGTGCGGCGAGCATCTCCGTCGGGGTCAGCATGGAGATCATGCCGGTCTCGGTCTGGCCGTAGCCGTGGTAGACGACCGGCCCGAGGACGGAGAGCGCCTCGGCGAGCCGGGCCGGATGCAGGGGCGCGCCGGAGACCAGCAGGGCGCGTAGCGTGCCGAGGTCGGCCGCCGCGGCGCGCTGGGCGGCGACCAGCTTCGCCAGCCTGGGGACGGTGATCACGCTGGCGGTCGCCCGGTGCCGGACCAGCGCGTCGGGGAAGAACGGTGCACCGGCACGAGGTGGCTCGGCGATCACCATGGTGCCGCCGGCGGCCAGGGTGAGGACGCCGTACTCCAGCATCACCTGACTGTTGAGCGAGCCGAAGACCAGGTAGCGGTCGAGGTGGCCGGCAAGGTCGCGGACCGCCGGCGGCCACCGGTCCGGGTGCGCCGCCCAGGCGGCGTCGAGGGACCCGTACGTCTGGAGGCAGCCCTTGGGGTTGCCGGTGCTGCCGCTGGTGTAGACGACCCGGGCGACGTCGTCCGGATGCCCGGCGGGGACCGGTGGTGTGACGTCGGCCCGGGTGGCGGTCAGGTCGGGTGTCCCGTCGACCGGGCCGATGCCGAGCAGGGCAAGGTCGGCGCTGGCCGACCGCAGCTGCGGTGTCGCGGTCGAGCGGTCGACGAGCACCGCCGCGATCCGGTGGCCGAGCAGGTGCCGGAGGTGATCGGCGGGCAGTCCGGGGCGTACCCCGGCGACCCGGGCGCCGACCACCTGGGCCGCGACGATGGCGGCGAACGCCTCCGGAGACACGCCGAGTGCCACCGCCACCCCAGCGCCCGGGCCGATTCCCGCCGCCTGGAGACCAGCCGTGATCCGGGCGATCAGCTCGGACATCTCGTCGGCGCCGACGCTCCGCGAACCGTGTTCGAAGACCGGCCGGGCCCGCCCGCTGCCCAGCAGGTCGAGGATCGCCTGCGGAAAGCCCGGTTCGCCTCCCGCCGTCACCCGGCTGCTCCTGCGACCGGGGCGACGCCGGCCAGGGACTCCTTGACGAAGACCGCCAGCGGCTGCTGGTGCACGGTGGGCAGGTTCCACTCGTTCTCCAGGTTTTCCGCCAGGTGGTGCACGGCCACCACCTGCCCGTCCCGGTGGTGCCGCACGACCGGGTGCAGGTACGTGGCCCGGTGCGCGCCATGCGCGTCGTTCTCCGCCACCCGGGGCACCGAGATGTCGAACGGGTCGACGGAATCGTGGTCCGGCCCGTACTCAAGGGTGACGGCGAGCGCCCAGCCGCCGCCCAGCCCGCCGTCGGCGAGGTACGCCATCGGCACCTCCTCGTGGTAGTAGGCGGTGTCGTCGCGTACCGTGACCACGTCGCCGAGCACCCCGAACTGCTGCCAGAGCGCCGAGGAACGGTTGACCCGGGCGATGATCGCGTCGGTGATCGCCTCGGGGGTCGCCTCCAGCCGGGCGGTCGGCCACTGCGTGTCGTGGTAGCGGGAGGCGAGGATGCGGTGCAGCGCCCGTACCCCGTACCGGAAGCCGTGGATGAAGCCGCTTGTCGATCGCTTGAAGTCGCGTTGCTGGGTGAGGGTGCCGGCGAAGTAGAGGTCGGGGACCGTGGTCGACTCGTACGCCGGGGTCTGCTCCGGGAAGCGGTCGTCGATCACCAGCCGGGGCCGGCAGCTCTCGTCGAAGATGCTCGCGTCGAATCGGAATCCGGTGCAGGCGATGACCCGGTCGTAGCGGATCTCCCGGATCGCCTCGACGGAGCGGGCGTACCGGAAGCGGACGAGGTAACCGCCCTCGGGCTGGCGGTGGATGCTCTCCACCGTGCCGTCCAGCACGGCGTTCTGCGACTTCAACTGGTAGGTGTCGAGGAAGTTGTTGTTCACCGCCCGCAGGTGCCCGACATAGTGTGACTGCCAGGCGAACCGGACCGAGCGGGGCCCGGCCAGGTGCACCACGGCGGCGGTCTCCATCAGCGCGTCGGCGGTCTCGAAGCCGGAGTTTCCCTTGCCGATGATCATGACGCGTTGGTTGACGAAGTCGGCCGGGTCGACGCTGACCGTGTCGTACCGTTCGGCGTTCTCGATCCCGTCGATGGCCGGCACGTGCATCTGCGAGACACCGGTTGCGACGACCAGCCGGCGTCCCCGCCAGGTGTGGCCGTCGGCGTCGAGGGCGTGGAAGCCGCCGCTGTCGCGGCCGATGCGGACCACCCGGGTCTGGTAGCGGACCCGCACCCCGGTCGCCCTGGCGAAGTCGGCGAGGTAGCGCAGCAGGTCGTCGGCGGCCGGGAAGTACCGCTGGCTGTACCGGCTGAACAGCAGGTCCGGATCGTCACTGAGCAGCGAGTTCCAGTCCATCCGCAGGTTGAACTCCGGATCGTCGGAGCCGGTGTGAACCTTGTTGATGGAGATCAGCTTGCGGTGTCGCGGATAGCTGCGGAAGAAGGAGCCGGGCTCGGCACCGGCTTCCAGGACGACGTAGTCGTGACCGTCGCGTTCGAGCGACGCGCCGAGTTGCAGTCCCGCCGGCCCCGCACCGATGATCAGGTAGTCGTGCGTCATGTGCCCGGACGGTAGCGGCGGGTCATCAGAGATAACTCAGACCGCTCTGAGAATCCCCGGCTACGGTCGGCCCGATGACGACCCACACCGCGCCCGACGCGGTCAGCCCGATCGACCTGGCCTGCCCGCTGCGGGTGGCCGACCTGCGCCGGGCCGCCACCGAGGTCACCGTCTACATCGCCGCCGAGGTACGCGACCGGGTACGGCGCTCCCGCGACCACCTGCGCGCGGTCCTCGGCGACAACCGTCAGGTCTACGGTGCGACCACCGGGTTCGGCGCGCTCGTCGGGTTCGCCGGCCGGGACGACGACGCGGACCAGTGCGACAACACCCTCGCGCACCTCGGCGCCGGCCAGGGCCCGGACATCGACCCGGAGGTGGTCCGGGCGGCGATGCTGGTCCGGGTGTGGTCGCTGGGTCAGGGCACCTCCGGCGTCTCGCTGCGGGTCGTCGAGGGGCTCGCCGCGATGTTCGGCACGACGTTCGTGCCGGCGATGCCCCGCCTCGGGTCGGTCGGGGCCAGCGGTGACCTCATCCCGCTCGCCTATGCCACCCAGTCGCTGCGGGGCCGGGGCTGGGCCTATCTGGACGGTGACCGGAGGCCCGCCGCCGAGGCGCTCGCCACGGCCGGGCTGACACCGCTCCGCCTCGACGGACGCGACGCGCTCGCGCTGGTGAACGGCACCTCGCTTACCACCGCCGCCACCGCGCTCGCGCTGGACGACATCCGCCGCGCGCACCGGGCCGCCCAACTGCTGAGCTGCCTCCTCGTCGACGTGCTCGGCTGCGACCCCGGCCAGTTCCTGCATCCCCGGCTGCTGGCCGCGTACGGGCATCCCGGCGCGGCCGACGTCGGCGCCCGGATGCGGGAGTGCCTTGCCGGCGCGGTGCCGTCGGGTGGGCGCCCGCTCCAGGAGGCGTACAGCATCCGCTGCACTCCGCAGCTGCTCGGCGCGGCCGAGGACGCGTTGCGGTACGTCGACGGCGTGGTGGAGTCGGATCTGCGCAGCGTCAGCGACAACCCGCTGTTCTTCCCGGACGACGATCTGGTGCTGCACGGCGGCAACTTCTTCGGCCAGCCGGCGGCCTTCGCCGCCGACGTGCTGGCGACCGTGGCGGCCCAGCTCGGCAACCTCGTGGAGCGCCAGCTCGACCTCCTGGTCGACCCGGTCCGCAACGGTGGGCTGCCGCCGATGCTCGCGGCCGGGCCGGGACGGCAGCACGGGCTGCAGGGCGCCCAGCTCGCCTCGACCGCGATGGTCGCGGAGATCCGCCGGCAGGCCACCCCGGCCGGGATGCAGAGCCTGCCGACGAATCTGCACAATCAGGACGTCGTGCCGTTCGGTACCCAGGCCGCGCTGCGCGCCGTGGACCAGGCGCGGTTGCTGCGGCTGATCTGCGGAACGCTTGCGGTCGGGCTGCGTCAGGCGGTGCACGTCGGTGCGCGTACCCCGACCGCACCGGCCTGCGGTGCGGTGCTGGAGCGGCTCGCGGAGATCGTGCCGGCGATCGACCCGGACCGGCCGCTCGACGCCGATGTCCGCCGCGCCGCCGACCTGCTCGACCTGCTGACCGAGCCACCACAATTACCGGCCTCGGCTGGCTGATTTTTCTCTGAGTTCGCCTTCGTACCGTCGCCTGGTGACCGCAGAGATGCTCGACTATCTGATCATCGGGGCGGGGCCGGCCGGACTTCAGCTCGGGGCGCTCCTCGAACGGGACGGCCTGCGGGACTACCTGGTACTGGAGTCAGCCGACATCCCCGGTGCCTTCTTCACCCGGTTTCCCCGACACCGTCAACTCATCTCGATCAACAAGCCGCACACCGGATCCGACGATCCGGAGCTGAACCTGCGGCTGGACTGGAACTCGCTGCTCAGCGACGACCCGGCGTTGCGGTTCACCCGCTACACCGAGCGCTACTTCCCGGACGCCGAGGTGATGGTCCGCTACCTGGCGGATTTCGCGGCGGCCACCGGGGTCCGGGTCCGCTACCGCAGCCGGGTGGTCCGGGTCGCCCGGTTCGCCGACGGTGGCTTCGCGGTCACCGACCAGGAGGGTACGACCCACCGGGCGCGTCGGGTCGTCGTGGCGACCGGTGTCTCGAAGCCGTACGTCGCGCCGATTCCCGGCATCGAACTGGTGGAGCGGTACGACGAGATGCCGGTCGATCCACGCGACTTCCTCGACCAGCGGGTGCTGATCATCGGCAAGGGCAACTCCGCTTTCGAGACCGCGGACAGCCTGATGGAGACCACCACCCTGGTCCACGTGGCCGGGCCGAGTCCGGTCCGGATGGCGTGGCGGACCCACTACGTCGGGCACCTGCGGGCGGTGAACAACAACTTCCTGGACACCTACCAGCTCAAGTCGGCAAATGCGATCCTGGACGGGCACGTGCGCGCCATCGAGCGGGACGGTGACGGCTACCGGGTGACCTTCGGCTTCTCCCGAGCCAACGAGGTCACCAAGGAGCTGCGCTACGACCGGGTGCTGGCCTGCACCGGTTTCCGCTTCGACGCGTCGATCTTCGCCGACGACTGCCGACCGACGCTGGTGATCAACGACCGCTTCCCGGCCCAGACCCCCGCCTTCGAGTCGGTCAACGTTCCGGGTCTGTTCTTCGCCGGCACGCTGACTCAGCAGCGCGACTTCAAGAAGTCGACGAACGGCTTCATCCACGGTTTCCGGTACGGCGTCCGGGCACTGCACCGCATCCTGGAACAGCGGTACCACGACAATCCGTGGCCGGCGGAGAAGCTCGACGCGACCGCCGAGGCGGCGGCCGACGCGATCATCGAGCGGGTCAACCGTTCCTCCGGCCTCTGGCAGCAGTTCGCGGTGCTCGCCGACGTGCTCACCGTGGCCGAATCGGGTGCCCGCTACCACGAGGAACTGCCCGTCGACTACATCGGGCAGGCCGGGCTGGCCACCGCCGATCATCCGGTGGAGCACGCCTTCGTCGTCACCCTTGAGTACGGCCCCGACCACGACCAGGTCGACCCTTTCGACATCTCGGTGAGCCGGATCGCCCAGGACGTGCCCGGCCAGGCCCACGACGCGGCGTACCTGCATCCGGTGGTGCGCCACCACCGCGGTGGTCAGCTGACGGCGGTGCACCACCTGGCGGAGAACCTGGAGAACCAGTGGGACAAGCCGCAGGTGCACCGGGCGCCGCTGGTCGCCTTCCTGCGCCGCTGCCTGACGAGCACTGTGGGCTGACGCGATGCCATCGGTGCCTGCGCAGGTGACCCCGTCGCGCACCGCAATGGCCGACCCGGGGCCCCTGCACCGTCTCGACGATCTGGAAGCCGAGGCGCGGCTTCGGCTCGATCCGGTGCATCGGGACTTCTTCGCCGGCGGTGCCGGGGACGAGCGGACGCTACGGGCCAACGAGACTGCCTTCGACGCGTACCGGATCCTGCCCCGGGTGCTGCGGGGCGGGGGTGAGCGCGACCTGCGGACCGAACTGCTCGGCGAGACCCTGCCCATGCCGGTGCTGGTCTCTCCGACCGCCTTTCACCGGCTGGCGCACCCGGAGGGGGAAGTGGCGACGGCCCGGGCGGTGGGGGCGGTCGGCACCGTACTGGTGGTGAGCATGGCCTCCACCACGCCGATCGAGGCGGTGGCCGAGGCGATCGAGCCGTCGGACCGGTCGGCGCGGCTGTGGTTCCAGCTCTATCCACAGCCGGATCTCGGCTTCACCGCCTCGGTGGTCAGCCGGGCGGAGGCGGCCGGCTGCCGCGCCCTGGTGGTCACTGTCGACTCGCCGGTCTTCGGCCGCCGCGACCGCGACCTGCGCAACGGTTTCCTCGACCTGCCGCCCGGCTACTGTTGCGAGAACATGCGCGACCCGGAGACCGGCCGGGTCCGGGACATCGTCATGGACGCCACCCTCGACTGGGCCCGAATCGAGTGGCTGCGCGCGACGACGCGGCTGCCGATCGTGCTGAAGGGGATCCTGCACCCGGCCGACGCCCGCCTCGCGGTCGCGCACGGCGTGGACGCCGTGCTGGTCTCCAACCATGGCGGGCGGCAGCTCGACGGGGTGCCGGCGAGCATCGACGCCCTGCCGGCGGTCGTGGCGGCGGTCGGGGGTCGCATTCCCGTCCTGCTCGACGGCGGGATCCGCCGGGGGACCGACATCCTCACCGCGCTGGCGCTCGGGGCGGTCGCGGTCGGGGTCGGTCGACCGGTGCTCTGGGCGCTGGCGGCCCGGGGCGAGCGCGGCGTCAGTCAGTTGCTCGACCTGCTCCGCGCCGAGCTGGCCCGGGCCATGACGCTCGCCGGTGCGGTCCGTCCCGCCGATCTCACCCGCGAAATGATCCTCGACCGGGTGCCGGGATGACCTACCCGCTGGTGCTGCTGTGCTGCCTGGCCGGCCTGCTGGCGGTGGGTTGGCTGCTGCCGCGCCGGTTGCCACCGGCGGTGATCCGGCTCCGCGAGTGGATCTTCAGGCGGGTGAACGGCGCCGAGGGGATTCCGGTGCCCGGCCCCCGGATCGGTCCCGAGCACTTCACCCGGATCTACTCCCATCCGGCGGCCAGCGGGCGTAGCCGGGGCGCCGGCATCTCCGACCTCTTCTGGTACTGGCTGGCGCCGGGGCCGCAGATGCACCAGGAACACCTGGAGCCGGGCGAGCGCTACCGCACGGTGGCCCGGACGACCAGGCGGGTGGTCGCGGTGTCGCATCGACGTTCGACCGAGCTGGCCGGCGCGGCGACCCGACGGATCCTCGACGAGCTGCCGGCCGGCCGGACCCGCCACGTCCGGCTGCGGGACCTGATGATGCCGATCTGGGCGGAGGTCTACTACGAACTCGTCTTCGGCGCCGCGTGCCCGCCGGACGTCCGGGCGCTGATCGTGGCCAACGCCGACGACGTGGTCACCGCGCTCAAGTGCTGCGGGCTTCGGCACCTGGACCGGCGCGATCGGCTCACCCGCTATCTGCGAGCCCGGGTCGAGGCCGGTACGGCGCCGGTGACGCTGCCGGAGCCCTTCACCGCCGAGGAGACAGCGTGGTATCTCCAGGGCACCTTCTTCAACACCGCCGTGGTGCAGATGTCGGAGGCGATGGCGCACCTCCTGCTCGCCGTGGCGCAACACCCGACGGTGCAGCGGGAACTGGTCGCCACCCTCGACGACCCCGACGGCGACGCCGCCCTGGACCGGGTGATCGACGAGACGCTGCGGGTGCATCCGCTGTTCGGGGTGGCGCACCGGATCACGTCCGGCCCGATCGAGGTCGACGCCGGGCTGACCATCCCGACCGGCTCGGTGCTGCTCTTCAACTACCTGGCCTACCAGCGCAGCGGACCGGCGGCCGACGACACCTTCGAGCCGGAACGCTGGCTCACCCAGGACCGGGGCGACGTGCACTTCGTCCCGTTCGGTGTCACCGCCAACCGGGCCTGCCCGGCCCGCGGCGTCGCGCCGGTGATGATGCGCGCGGTGACCCGGGAGGTGCTGCGCCGGTACGCCCTGGTCTCCACCGTGCGGCACACCCGGTCGCTGCCGAACCGCGGACCCTGCTTCCTCGTCCCGACCGACGCTCGACCGCCGGCCCGGGCCCGACTTTCGGTGATGCGGTGGGGCGACCGCTGGTCCGACGTGGGGCGCAGCCTCGTCCAACTGGCGCTCGGCACCTGGATGGTGCTCGACGCCCGACGTCAGCGCCTCTGCGCGAGCTACTTCGAGCAGGTCCGGCGATGACCACGGATGGTCGATCGGGCTGGCGGCGATCGCCGATCGAGACAACATAGAGACATTGGTCACAATCGATGTCGAGGGATCGGTGTGGGATTCTCGACGTGTGCTACAGGTAAGCGGGGTATCACCAGACGTACACCGGCTGCTCCTGGTCGAGGACGACGCGGAACTCGCGGACATGCTCACCGAGGTACTTGCCGACGAGGGATACCAGGTCGACGTGGCTCGGGACGGACAACGGGGGTTGCACCTCGGGCTCACCCGACCCTACGACGTGATGGTGATCGATCGGCTGCTGCCGGCGCTCGACGGGCTCAACCTGCTGACCCGGCTGCGCTCGCGCGCGATCGGTGCCCGTGCGTTGCTGCTCACCGCGCTCGGCACGGTCGACGACCGGGTGGCCGGCCTGAACGCGGGCGCCGACGACTACCTGATCAAGCCGTTCGACCTGGACGAACTGAGTGCCAGGCTCCGGGCGCTCTGCAGACGTACCTCGGACGGCGCCGAGGCGCTGCCGATCGGCACCGGTCGGCTCGACCTCGGCCTGCGAGACGTGGTGCTGGCGGACGGCACCCGGGTGGCGCTCTCCGCCCGGGAGTTCGAACTGCTCCGCGTGCTCGCCGTACGCCCCCGAGCGGTGCACACCCGCGCCGAGCTGCGCCGCCGGGTCTTCGACGAGGCGGCGGCGACCTCCATCGTCGACACCTATGTGTACTACCTGCGACGCAAGCTCGGCCGGACGGCGGTCCGCACCGTGCACGGCCTCGGCTACCGGATCGGTGAGCTGTGACGCCGTGGCGGAGGCTGCGCCGGCCGGCGCCGGCCGGCCTCTCCTGGATGGCGGCCGAGCGCATCGTGGTGGCCAGGGCCCGTCGCCGGGTCGGCGTGCTGGTCGGGCTCGCGGTGACCGTCCTGGTCACGGCGGTCGGCGTGCTCGCCTACGGCATGCTGGTCCGTGACCAGGAGCGCCAGATCAAACGCGAACTCGCCTACACCGCCAGCCGTAGCGACCCGTCCGGTCCACCCGGCTGCACCTGGCTGTTCCTGCTCCGCGACGGTGAGATCAGCGGCGGTACGGTGCCGGCACCGCCCGGGTTCCCGCTGGCGACGGCGATGACCACCACGGCCAGCACCGGAGTCCCGGCGGAAACCACGATCACGCGCAACGGCACGGTCTACTTCGTCCTGACCGAGACCCGTGGCGAGGACGTCGTGCAGGCGATCTTCGACGCCCGGTACCAACTCGCCGACCGGCGTCACCTGCTCGTCGCGCTCGCCGTCGCGGAACTGCTCGGGCTGGTCGTCGCCGTCGCCAGCGGTTGCGTGGTGGGCCGGCTCGCCGTCGCGCCGCTGGCCGACTCCCTCGCCCGGCAGCGCCGATTCATCGCCGACGTCAGCCACGAACTGCGTACGCCCATCGCGCAGGTGCACACCCGGGCACAACTGCTGGCGCGGCGGGCCGGCGCCGCCGGCATCCCCGTCGAGTACCAGTCGGAGCTGAATCGCCTGACCGGCACCACCAGACGACTCGGCGAGGTCGTCAACGACCTGCTGCTCTCCGCCCGGCTGGCCGCCGCCCCGGGTGACCGGCCGGCCGCCGACCCGGTGGACCTGGCCACTCTCGCCGAGGCCGCCGTGCTCGCTGAGAACGACCGGGCCGGCGAACAGGGTGTGGCGCTCACCCTCAGCCGTCCGGACGTGCCGGTCCCGGTCGCCGGGGTGGAATCGGCGCTGCGGCGGGTGATCAGCGAACTGCTGACCAACGCCCTCACCCACACCCCGGCCGGCGGACGGATCGACGTGACGGTGCGCCTGCCCGCCCCCGACGTGGCGGAGTTGATCGTCGCCGACACCGGCAACGGCTTCGACCCGGCCGACCGCATCTTCGACCGGTTCTACAGCGGCGCGGGCCCGGAGAAGCGCCACACCGGGCTCGGCCTGGCACTGCTTCGGGAGGTGGTCACCGGGCACGGAGGCAGCATCGACGCCCGCAGCCATCCCGGTCGGGGCGCCCGGTTCGCCGTCCGGCTGCCGGTCGGGACGAGCCCGCGACCGGCTGCGTCGACGCTCGCGTCGGTCTCCGGCGACGCCTGACCGGGGAGGGCGTACGGGACGTGTGGAACGAGAGCTGACCGGCCGGTGTCAACGGGGGCGCGCAGCGGTCTCCGGGGTCTCGGCGATCTGCCGCGTCACGTGGCAGGCGACCTCGCGCAGGACGTCGATCTGACTCGCGGTGAGGCCGTCGATGACGTAGTGACGGACGGCGGCGACGTGTCCGGGAGCTGCGGCGACCACAAGATCCCACCCGTCCTCGGTGAGCGTGGCCACGGTGTAGCGGGGGCTCTCCGGGTCGGGTGCGCGGCGCAGCAGTCCCCGCTGTTCGAGCCGCTTCACGACGTTCGACAGTCGGGACAGCGAGCAGCTGATCTGGCTGGCCAGATCACTGAGCCGCAGGGTGCGTGCGGGTGCCATGGACAGGCCGCTGAGCACGAAGTAGTCGAACAGCGTGAGGTGGTTGTCGCGCAGGAGCTGGGCGTCGAGGGCGCTCGGCAGGTTGAACATGAGTTTGGCCAGGGCAAGCCAGGCGTCGCGCTCGTGGTCGGTCAACCACCGAGGTTCCTCAGCCATGCCGCAAGCGTACGTCCCGGCCCGACCTGCCCGAGTGGGGGACGTCCCAGCTCAGCCGGTTGACTCGGGGGCGTCGGTGTCGAGCAGGGGAGCGAGGGTCTCCCAGTTGGCGCGGGTGGCCTCCGCCGCACCTGCGACATCTCCGGCCTCGCACCGCGCGATGATCAGCTCGTGCTGAGCGACCGACTCTCGGCCGCTGAGAGAGGAGAAACGCAGTCGCTCCAGGCGACGCAGCACCGGGGTGAACTGTTCGAGCACGTCGCGTAGGGCCTGGTTGGCGCTGGCCTGGACGGCAACTGCGTGGAAGTCGTCGTCGGCGGCGATGGCCGCGTCCACGTCGTCATGCCGCAGCGCCTCGGCGAACCGGGCGTTGGCCGCGCGCATGACGTCGATCTCGTCGGCGGAGAGGTTGGGCAGCGCCTCGCGGACGGCCAGTTCGTGCATGGCGGCCGTGACCGACTGGGCGTTTCGGGCGGCGCGGACGTCCAGCGGGCTGACCATCGTGTATCGGCCGGGTCTGGTCTGCACCAGACCTGCCTGCTCCAGGCGGGCCAGGGCCTCCCGGACCGGGGTGCGGCTCACGCCGAGCCACTCGACCAGGTCGTTGTCGTTGAGGCGTTCACCGGGGGCCAGCGTGCCGCCGACGATGGCGTCGCGGATCGCCCGGTAGGCCTCGTCGCGGAGAAGTGACCTGGGAGCGAGTCCCGGCCCCCGTGGAACAGGCATGCAATATGTTGCACACCGGATGTGCCAGCTGTCAACCAGGCTCGCCTCGCGATGGATTGAGGACGTCGGCTCTTGCCCTTCTCCAATATTCGTTGGAATACTGTATTTAAGGTGTGGTTTGCCGACGTGGGCGGCCAGGCGAGGAGGATGTGATGGCTGAGGTGAATGTGGTTCCGCTGGTCGACGAGGGTCTGGGGAACACGGCGTATCTGCTGGATCTTGGTGATGGTCGGGCGCTGGCGGTGGACGCGAGCCGTGACCTGCGGACGCTGCGGGCGGTCGCCGAGCGTCGTGGCCTGCGGATCGCTTACGCCGCTGACACGCATCTGCACGCGGATTTCCTGTCCGGTGCCCGTGACCTGGCGGCCAGCGACGGTGCGCGGGTGCTGGCCTCGGCGGCGGGCCAGCGCGAGTTCGGACACGTCGCGCTGGCCGACGGGGACGAGGTGGACCTGGGTGGGTTGACCCTTCGGGTCCTGGCGACCCCGGGGCACACGCACGAGCACATCGCCTTCGAGGTGCTGGACGGCCCGTGGACCGTCGGGGTGTTCACCGGGGGATCGCTGCTGGTCGGAGCTGCCGCGCGTACCGACCTGGTGGCGCCGGAGCGCACCGAGGAACTGGCCCGGGCCCAGTACCGGTCGCTGCGCCGTCTCGCGACGCTTGGCGACGCGGTGGCGGTGTGGCCGACACATGGCGCGGGGTCGTTCTGCTCGGCACCGCCCAGCGCGGAACGGACCTCGACCATCGGGGCTCAGAGGGCGACGAACGCGCTGTTGCGCGCCGAGTCCGAGGACGCGTTCGTGACGGCGCTGCTGGGTTCGCTGGGCACGTTCCCGCCGTACTTCCTGCGACTGCCGGAGCTGAACCGTCTCGGGCCGGCGCTGGTCGGGAGCGCAGCCGTCCTGCCCGACCTGAGGGTCGAGGACGTTCGGCGCCTGCGCGAGGCCGACGCCGAGGTTGTCGACGTCCGGCCGGTTGCCGACTTCGCCGCCGGACACATCCCCGGCTCGCTGTCCATTCCGCTGCGCGGGGTGTTCGCCACGTGGCTGGGATGGCTCGTCGACCCCGACCGCCCCTTGGTCGTGGTTCGCAACGCCGACCAGGACCGGGACGAGGTGATCTGGCAGGCATTGAAGATCGGCTACGACCGGCTCGCTGGTGAGTTCACCGGGGGCATGGCCACCTGGACCGCGGCCGGTGGGCAGCTCAGGTCGATTCCGCTGGTCGACGGCGCGGCGCTGGCCGACGCCTCCATCCTGGACGTTCGGCAGATCAGCGAGTACACCACCGGTCATGTCCCGGGCGCCCGGCACATCGAACTCGGCGGCCTTGCCGCTCGTGCCGGGGCAGCGCCAGTCGGCCGCACCGTGTTGATGTGCGGCCACGGAGAACGGGCTATGACGGCCGCCAGCCTGCTCGCCCGGGCCGACCGCACCGATCTCGCCGTGCTCGCCGGCGGCCCGTCGGACTGGTCCACCGCGACTGGCGCGAAGCTGGAGGTGGGAGCATGAGTCTGCGCGCGACTCAACGCCCGATCGCCCTGGGCCTGCGGCAGAACGCAGCCCAGTTTTCCCTGCTCGTCGCGGTCAATGCCCTTGTCGGCGGGATGCTCGGCCAGGAGCGGACGGTGCTGCCGCTGCTGGCGGAGTCCGGGTTCGGTCAGCAGGCGTACACCGTCGCACTGACCTATATCCTGGCGTTCGGCCTGGCCAAGGCCGCGACGAACTACTTCGCCGGCACCTGGTCGGACCGCTACGGCCGCAAGCCGGTGCTGGTCGCGGGCTGGCTGATCGCCGTCCCGGTACCGCTGCTGCTGATCTGGGCACCGACCTGGGGGTGGGTCGTCGCCGCCAACGTGCTGCTCGGCGTCAGCCAGGGGCTCACCTGGTCCACCACAGTGATCATGAAGATCGACCTGGTCGGGCCGGCCCGGCGTGGGTTCGCGATGGGGTTCAACGAGGCCGCCGGCTACCTGGCCGTCGCCGCGACCGCGCTCGCTACCGGGTACCTAGCCGAGGCGTACGGGCTGCGCCCGGCACCGTTCCTGCTCGGGATCGCGTACGCGGCGCTCGGGCTGGGTCTGTCGACGCTCCTGGTGCGGGAAACCCGCGGGCACGCCCGCCTGGAGGCAGCGAACCACGTAGCCCGTGCCGACGGCCGCCACGATCACCTGCATCCGGAGCTGAGCAACCGGCAGGTGTTCACCCAGACCAGCTTCCGCGAGCCCGCGCTGTCGTCGGCCAGCCAGGCCGGTCTGGTGAACAACCTCAACGACGGTCTCGCGTGGGGGCTGTTTCCCGTGCTGTTCGCCGCCGCAGGTCTGTCCGTCGGACGCATCGGCATCCTGGCGGCGCTCTACCCGGCGGTCTGGGGCCTCGGGCAACTGTTCACCGGCGCGCTGTCGGACCGGTGGGGGCGCAAGTGGTTGATCGCTGCCGGCATGTGGGCCCAGGCCCTCGGCCTGGCGCTGATCGCCCTCGCCGACGCCTTCACCTGGTGGGCGGTCGCGGCGGTCCTGCTCGGCGCCGGCACCGCGATGGTCTACCCGACGCTGCTGGCGTCCATCGGTGACGTCGCCCACCCGGCGTGGCGGGCCCGCTCCGTCGGCGTCTACCGGCTCTGGCGCGACGGCGGCTTCGCGGTAGGCGCCCTGCTCGCCGGTGTCGTCGCCGACGCCTTCGGAATCCGGGCGGCGATTTGGACCGTCGCCGCCCTCACCGCCGCGTCCGGGCTGGTCGTCGCCGCCAGAATGTACGAGACCCACCGACGCCGGATCCCGGCCTCGTCAGCACCCCAGGGAGGCACCAATGGGTGACCGAGCCGCCAAGGACGCGCTGTTCGCCGAGTTCGCCGCCGTCGGCAAAGCCCTCGGCAGCCCGAAGCGCCTGGAACTGCTCGACCTGCTCGCCCAGGGCCCGCGCAGCGTCGAGGACCTCGCCAACGCCGCCGACCTCGGGCTGTCCACCTGCTCGGCGCACCTGCAACGTCTCCTCGCAGCCGGGCTCGTCGCCACCCGCCGCGACGGCACCCGGATCTGGTACTCCCTGGCCGGCGACGACGTCGCCGCCCTGTTCGCGAACCTCCGCAGCGTGGCGCAGCGGCACCGACCGCACACCGAGCAGGCCCGCCGCGCCTACCTTGGTCCCGACGACACCGAACAAATCGATCTGGCCGAGCTGCTCCGCCGGGCCGAAGCCGGCGACGTCGTCGTCCTCGACGTGCGACCGGCACCGGAGTACGCCGCCGGGCATCTGCCCGGCGCGGTATCCATACCACTTGACGAACTCGAGGACAGGCTCGCCGAACTGCCCGAAGACCGGGAGGTCATCGCCTACTGTCGCGGTGCCTACTGCGCCCTCGCTCACGACGCGGTCCGGCTCCTCAGCGCCCACGGCCGGCAGGCACGGTGCGCCACCGACGGCATCCTGGAATGGCGAGTGGCCGGCCTGCCCGTCCAGTTCAGGGCCGCCTGAGCGCGAACTCGACGACCAGGACGTACATCGGATCCTCCCCTTCTCGAAGGAGTGGTCACAGGGCCAGCAAACCCCGGTCGGTGAACTGGGCGCGGACCCGGTCGAGCAGTTCGGGCGTGGGTGGCTCGGTGTCGGCACAGGCAAACGGCAGCCCCAACTCGCGGTACTTGTGCGCGCCGAGCCGGTGGAACGGCAGCACCTCCACCCGCTGCACGGTGGGCAGCGTGGCGACGAAGTCGGCGACGCCGGCCACGTTGGCCGGGTCGTCGGTGAGGCCGGGCACCAGGACGAAGCGGATCCAGATCGGGGTGCCCCGCTCGGCGAGGCGGCGGGCGAAGCGCAGCGTCGGCGCGACCGTACCGGTCCGGGTGACCCGGCGGTAGGTCGCCGGATCCCAGCTCTTGATGTCCAACAGCACCAGGTCGGTCGCGTCGAGCAACTCCGGGGTGGCGCGGTCGCCCAGGAAACCGCTGGTGTCCAGGGCGGTGTGCAGACCCAGCTCCCTGCACCGGCGCAGCACGGCCGCGGTGAACCGCGCCTGTTGCAGTGGCTCACCGCCGCTGAGCGTGACGCCACCACCGGCCACCTTGATGAAACGTTCGTACCGCCGGATCTCGGTGACCAGGTCGTCGACGGTCATGGCCCGTCCGCTGCGCTGGTACCAGGTGTCGGGGCTGTGGCAGAAGCGGCAGCGCAAGGGGCAGCCGGCGAGGAATGCGACGAAGCGGGTACCGGGCCCGTCCACTCCGGTCGAGATGTCGAAGGAGTGGACGGACCCGACCACCGCACCCGCGGGCACGAGGTGCGGGCGCGACGGCCAGACCTGCGGCGTCATCACAGCCGGCCGTGGAAGGTGCGGGAGATGACGTCGCGCTGCTGCTCGCGGGTCAACCGGACGAAGTTCACCGCGTACCCGGAGACCCGGATGGTGAGCTGCGGGTACCGCTCCGGGTGCGCCATGGCGTCTTCGAGGGTGGCCCGGTCGAGGACGTTGACGTTGAGGTGGAAGCCGCCCGCGTCGGCGTAACCGTCGAGCACTCCCACGAGATTGTCGACCTGCTCGTCGCGGGTGCGGCCGAGCCCGTCCGGGGTGACAGTGGTGGTGAGCGAGATGCCGTCGCGGGCGCTGGCGTAGGGCAGCTTCGCCACTGACAGCGCCGCCGCGACGAGGCCGTGCGTGTCCCGGCCGTTCATCGGGTTCGCGCCGGGCGCGAACGGCTCGCCGGCTCGACGACCGTCCGGGGTGTTGCCGGTGTGTTTGCCGTAGACCACGTTCGAGGTGATGGTGAGCACCGACAGGCTCGGCTCGGCACCCCGGTACGTCGGCTGCGCCCGTACCTTGTCCATGAAGCGCTGCACCAGGTCGACGGCGATGGCGTCGGCCCGGTCGTCGTTGTTGCCGAACGCCGGATAGTCGCCGTCGACGGTGTAGTCGGTGACCAGGCCGGTGTCGTCGCGCAGCACCTTGACCTGGGCGTGCCGGATCGCCGACAGGCTGTCCACGGCGACGGAGAGCCCGGCGATGCCGGTGGCGAGGAAGCGGTGCACCGGGTGGTCGTGCAGCGCCATCTCCAGCCGCTCGTAGGCGTACTTGTCGTGCATGTAGTGGATGACGTTGAGCGCGCGTACGTAGGTGCGGGCGAGCCAGTCGAGGGTCCGGTCGAACGCGGCCAGGACGGTGTCGTAGTCCAGCACGTCGTCGGTGACGGGCGGCGTGGCGGGCGCGACCTGCTCGCCGCTGATCTCGTCCCGACCGCCGTTGATCGCGTAGAGCAGGGCCTTGGCGAGATTGGCGCGGGCGCCGAAGTACTGCATGTCCTTGCCGACGCGCATCGCCGACACGCAGCAGGCGATCGCGGTGTCGTCGGAGTACACCGGCCGGATCAGGTCGTCGTTCTCGTACTGGATGGCGCTGGTGTCCAGCGACACCTGCGCGCAGAAGCGTTTGAAACCGGTGGGCAGGTCGGCCGACCAGAGGACGGTCAGGTTCGGCTCGGGTGCCGGACCGAGGTTGTACAGCGTCTGCAGGTACCGGAAGCTGGTGCGGGTCACCAGCGGCCTACCGTCCGTGCCGACCCCACCGATGGCCTCGGTGACCCAGGTGGGGTCGCCGGAGAACAGCTCGTCGTACTCGGGCGTACGCAGGAAGCGGATGATCCGCAGCTTGATCACGAAGTCGTCGATCAGCTCCTGGGCGGCGGACTCGGTGAGCCGGCCCTCGGCGAGGTCGCGGTCCAGGTACACGTCGATGAAGGTCGACGTGCGACCCAGCGACATGGCGGCGCCGTTCTGTTCCTTGGTGGCGGCCAGGTAGGCGAAGTAGAGCCACTGGACCGCCTCGCGGCCGGTGGCGGCGGGTGCGCTGATGTCGCAGCCGTAACCGGCGGCCATCTCCTTGAGTTCGCCGAGGGCGCGGATCTGCTCGGCCAGCTCCTCACGGTCGCGGATGACGTCCTCGGAGCAGGGACGGTCGTCGAGGGACGCCTTGATCGCCTGGCGTTCGGCGACGAGGCGGTCGACGCCGTAGAGCGCGACCCGCCGGTAGTCGCCGATGATCCGGCCGCGACCGTAGGCGTCGGGCAGTCCGGTGACGATGTGCGAGCGCCGCGCCGCCAGCACGTCGGCGGGGTAGGCGTCGAAGACCCCGGCGTTGTGGGTCTTGCGGTACGCGGTGAAGACGCGGCGCACCTGCGGGTCCAGCTCGAAGCCGTACGCGGCGAGCCCGTTCTCCACCATCCGGAGCCCACCGTTGGGCATGATCGCCCGGCGCAGCGGCGCGTCGGTCTGCAGCCCGACGATCAGCTCGTGATCCCGGTCGATCCAGCCGGGCGCGTGCGAGGTGATCGTGGCGGGGGTGTGCGGGTCCACGTCGTAGATCCCGCGCTCCCGTTCGGCGATGAACAGGTCACGCAGTCGGTCCCACAGTTGTGTGGTGCGAGCGGTCGGGCCGGCGAGGAACCGGGCGTCCCCGTGGTACGGGGTGACGTTGTCGCGGACGAACGCGGCGACGTCGACGGTGTCGCGCCAGGCGTCGCCGTGGAAGCCGCGCCACGGGTCGGGCCGCGCCGTCGGGCGCTGCTCGGACCGGGCCGCCGGGCTGTGCTGCTGGGCCATGTCTCCTCCTGGAAGCTCTCTTCGAGCCTCTCGCGGGGGTGGCCGGGCGGTCAGGGGCGAAAGGCCCGGGCGGTCCGGGCCGCTGGACACCGGCGTGGGCCCCGGTGCGGCGGCGACGATCAGGGTGTGACCGGACGACGTGACCGGCATCGACGATCGGAGTGATCCGCATGACCGCCGCCACCGCGACGAGCCTCCTGCCAACCTCGGCCCCGCCGCCGCAGCGCGGGGCGGCCAGCACGCCCGGGACCGCCATCGACACCTTGGTCGGCAATGGACTCAAGGCGCTTGACGACTACGCCGCGTTCGACCAGGAGCGCGTCGACCGGATCGTGGCGAAGGCCTCTGTGGCGGCGCTGAGCCGGCACGCCGAGCTGGCTCGGATGGCGGTGACCGAGACCGGCCGGGGCGTTTTCGAGGACAAGGCGGTCAAGAACATCTTCGCGTGTGAGCACGTCACCAATCACATGGCGGCCCTGAAGACGGTCGGGGTCATCTCCCGTGACGAGATCAACGGCATCGTCGAGATCGCCGAGCCGGTCGGCGTGGTCTGCGCCGTCACTCCGGTCACCAATCCCACGTCGACGACCATCTTCAAGGCGCTGCTCGGGCTGAAGACCCGCAACCCGATGATCTTCGCCTTTCATCCGGCCGCCCAGCGGTGCAGTGTCGAGGCGGCCCGGGTGGTCCGGGACGCCGCCGTCGCGGCGGGCGCACCCGAGCACTGCATCCAGTGGATCGAGCAGCCTTCCGTGGAGGCCACCGGCGCGCTGATGAAGCACCCCGGGGTCGCCACGATCCTGGCCACCGGTGGCAACGGGATGGTGCGGGCGGCGTACTCGTCCGGAAAGCCGGCCCTTGGCGTGGGTGCCGGCAACGTGCCGGCGTACGTCCATCGCGGTGCGAAGCTGCGCCGGGCGGTGCATGACATCGTGCTTTCGAAGTCGTTCGACAACGGCATGATCTGCGCCTCCGAGCAGGCGGTGATCATCGATGCCGAGGTGTATCCGGCGGTGATGGCCGAGTTCCAGCGACTGCACGCCTATGTTGCCGCTCCCGACGAGAAGCGCCGGATCGAGGAGCTGATCTTCGGGGCCGCCGCCGGTGGCACCGATTGCGCGGGTGCGCGGCTCAACCCGGAGGTCGTCGGCCAGAGCGCGGTGTGGATCGCCGAGCGCGCCGGCCTGACGGTGCCGGCCGACACGTCGGTGATCCTGGTGGAGGTGGACCGGGTCGGCCCGGCCGAACCACTCACCCGGGAGAAGCTCTGCCCCGTCCTGGCGGTGCTGCGCGCCGAGTCCACCGAGGACGGCATCCGGCACGCCGAGCAGATGGTCGAGCTGAACGGCCTCGGGCACAGCGCGGTCATCCACACCGAGGACGCGCACCTCGTGGAGGAGTACGGGCGGCGGGTCAAGGCGGTGCGCATCATCTGGAACGCTCCCGCGTCGCAGGGCGGCATCGGCGACATGTACAACGCGTTCCTGCCGTCGTTGACGCTGGGCTGCGGCAGCTACGGACGAAACTCGGTGTCGAACAACGTCACCGCGGTCGACCTGCTCAACGTCAAGCGGATCGGCCGTCGGACCAACAACCTGCAGTGGTTCAAGGTTCCACCGAAGATCTACTTCGAGCCGAACGCGATCCGCTACCTGGCCGACCTGCCCGACGTGCACCGGGTCACGGTGGTCACCGACCACACCATGACCCGGCTGGGGTACGTCGACCGACTGATCACCGTCCTGCAGCGGCGGCCCGAGCGGGTGGCGTTGCAGATCATCGACGATGTCGAACCGGAGCCGAGCGTCGGCACGGTCGACCGGGGCGCGGAGCTGATGCGGTCCTTCCGACCCGACACGATCGTCGCGTTGGGCGGCGGCTCGGCGATGGACGCCGCCAAGGTGATGTGGCTGCGCTACGAGCACCCGGAGGTGGTCTTCGCCGACATGCGGGAGAAGTTCTTCGACATCCGCAAACGGGCCTTCAAGTTCCCGACGCTGGGGGAGCGGGCCCGCCTGGTCTGCATCCCCACCACCTCCGGCACGGGCGCCGAGGTGACGCCGTTCGCGGTCATCACCGACACCGCCACCGGCAAGAAGTTTCCCCTCGCCGACTACGCCCTGACGCCGAGCGTGGCCATCGTCGACCCGGTGCTCGCCGCCGACCTGCCGCCCACCATCACGGCGGACAGCGGCTTCGACGCGCTGACCCACGCGACCGAGTCGTACGTCTCCGTCTACGCCAACGACTTCACCGACGGTCTCGCGTTGCAGGCCATCAAGCTGATCTTCACCTACCTGGAGCGCGCGGTGCGCAACGGCGCGGCCGACGCCGAGGCCCGGGAGAAGATGCACAACGCGGGAACCATCGCCGGCATGGCCTTCGGCAGCGCCTTCCTGGGCATCGTGCACGCCATGTCGCACACCCTGGGTGCCACCTTCCACGTGGCGCACGGACGCACCAACGCGATCCTGATGCCGCACGTCATCCGCTACAACGGCACCACACCGACCAAGCTGACCGGATGGCCCAGGTACGAGGACTACCGGGCGCCGGAGCGGTTCCAGGACATCGCCCGGATGCTGGGCCTGCCGGCGGCCACCGCGCAGGAGGGGGTCGAGTCGTACGCCGCCGCGGTGGAGCGGCTGCGCGACGCCGTCGGCATCGAGCCGTCCTTCCAGGCTGTCGGTGTCGACGAGGAGGCTTTCCTCGCCGCGTTGCCGCAACAGGCACTCAACGCGTACGAGGACCAGTGCGCTCCGGCCAACCCGAGGATGCCCATGCTCGACGACATGCAGGAGCTGATGCGAGCCGCGTACCACGGCACGTGACCACGGCGCCGGTCGCGGCGGGTGGGTTCGCGGTGGTGACCGAGGAGACCCCGGCTAGCCATCGCAAATGACAACCGTTATCGTCTGGTGGTCGGGGATCCCCTGAACATCGGGAGTGCGCGGTGGGACATGTGCTGGTGGTCGAGAGCTGGGTCGGTGCGATGAGCACCCTGCTGCCCCGGGCGATCCGGGAAGCCGGACATCGGTTCACCTTCCTGACCAGGAACCTGCACCACTACCTGGGCCGGGGCAGCGGCGACGGGGTGCACCCGCTGCTCACCGCGGACAATGTGATCACCGCCGAGACCAACGACCCGGACCTGCTGCTGCCCCAGGTCCAGCGGCTGCACGAGGTACTGCGCTTCGACGGTGTCGTCACCTCCTGCGACTACTACCTCGGCACCGTCGCCCGGCTGGCCGCACACCTGGGTCTGCCGGGTGCCCGGCCGCAAGCCGTCGAGTACGCCTGCCGCAAGGACCTGGCGCGGCAACGGATGCAGGCGGCCGGCCTGCCCGGCCCGGGTTTCGCGATCACCGAGGACTGGCCGGGTGCCGAGGCCGCCGCGCGTACGCTGGGCTTCCCGCTGGTGATCAAGCCGGTCGACCTGTGCGCCGGAATGTTCGTCCGGCTGGTGGCCGACCGGACCGAACTGCGCGAGGCCTTCGACGCCCTCGACGCGTTCCCGGTCAACGCCCGTGGCCAGCAGCGCGCACCACAGGTGCTGCTGGAAGAGGTGCTGGTCGGGCCGGAGGTCAGCGTCGAGACCGTCACCATCGACGGCACGACGACGGTGCTCGGCGTGACGGACAAGAGCCTGGCCGGCGAGCCGTGGTTCGTCGAGACGGGGCACATGTTCCCCGCCGCCCTCGACGCCGCGACGGTCACCGCGGTGGGCGACACGGCGGTCGCCGCCCTCGCCGCGGTCGGGTTCGACCGAGGAGTGGCGCACACCGAGCTGCGGCTGACGGCCGCCGGGCCGCGGGTGGTGGAGATCAACCCACGCCCGGCGGGCAACCAGATCACCGAGTTGGTGCGGCGGGCGACCGGGGTGGATCTGCCCATGGTGTACGCGCAGCTCGCCCTCGGTGAACAACCGGACGTCACAGTGACCGACACGGGCGTGCGCAGCGCGGCCATCTCGTTTCTGTTGCCGCCCCGCGCCGGGACCGTCGCCGGGATCGACGGCTCGGCCACGGTGGCCGCAGCGCCCGACGTCGTCGACTGGGCGGTGAAACCCGTTGGGCACCGCACCGGCGACGCGGTGAGCAACAACACCTACCTCGGCCATGTCATGACTGTGGACACCACCGGCCTCGGCGCCCGCGCTCGCGCCGAGGAACTCATCGCCGGCCTGCGTGTGCGGTACGCCGACGAGCTGGCCGGGGCGCTGGCGTGACGACACCGACGCCGGTGGAGACCGGTGAGCCGTTCATGTCGGTGACGGACCTGATCGACGCCGTCAACGCGGCCCGATTCGGTCCCGATCCGGCCACCGAGCAGGTCAGCGTCGCGTTCACCACCCGGCAGGGTGCCCGGCACGCCGGACGCGGCCGCAGCTACCGCAACCACGTACTGAGTCTGCGGGTGGGCGCCACCGTCGGTTCCTGCTCGACGGAGCCGGCTGAACTGACCGACGACGTCGCGTACGACTGCGTGGGTCGCAGCGTCGCGGAACTGCTCACCCACCCGGTGCCGGCGATCCGCGTCGCGGCCCTGGACGCCTACCTCGCCGCGGCCCGTCCGCACGCGCACGCTGCCGACGACGCGGTCACCATCCCCGCCGGCACCTCGCTGGCCAAGTCGACCGCCAGAGCCGCCGCGGTGGTGGACCTGCTGCCGGTGGCCCGGGGGCAGCAGGTCCTGGTGGTCGGCGTGGTCAACTCCCTGCTCGGCCAACTGCGCCGCCGCGGCATCGGCTACCTGCCCTGCGATCTGGCGGGCGGCAGCACCGAGTGGGACGAGCCGTGTCTGCCGGACGCCGACGCGCTGCTGGAACGCTGTGACGCTCTGCTGGTGTCCGGAATGACGCTGGGCAACGGCACCTTCGAGCCACTGCTGCGGCATGCCCGGGCCACCGGCAAACCGATGGTGGCCTTCGCGCAGACCGGCAGCGCCGTCCTGCCGTGCTTCCTCGGCGCCGGGCTCAGCGCCGTGTCCGCCGAACCGTACCCGTTCTTCTGGCTCGACGGCGGGCCGACGACGGTCTACCGCTACCGCGCCGCCGCCGGGTCGCCATGCTGACCGGCGCCGCGCCGGGAACGTGCGCACCACACCTGCTGGACCTGCTGGGGCGCTCCCCGGTGGCGTACGTCGACACCCCGCTGCCGCACCCGCACGGCGGCTTCCACGCCAAGGTGGAGTATCTGAACCCCGGCGGCATGAAAGCACGCGCCGCCGTGGCCATGCTCCAGGCCGCCCGGCAGCGCGGTGACCTTCGACCGGGAGCCACGGTGGTGGAGTCCACAAGCGGCACCCTCGGGATCGGGCTGGCGTTCGCCGGGCAGGCCCTGGGCCACCCGGTCATCCTCGTGGTGGACCGCGACATCGAACGACCGATGCGGGCGCTGCTGACCGCCTACGGGACGGTGGTCGAGGTGGTCGAGCAGCCGCACCCGGTCGGCGGTTGGCAGCAGGCCCGCCTGGACCGACTGCACGAGATCCTGGCGCGCATCCCGGACGCCTACTGGCCTGATCAGTACCACAACCCGGACAACGCCGCCGGTTACCGCACTCTCGCCGCCGAGCTGACCGGGCAGGTCGAGGCCGTCGACGTGCTGGTGTGCAGCGTCGGCACCGGCGGGCACAGCGCCGGCCTGGCCCGGGCGTTGCGGCGGCACTGGCCCCGGATGCGGCTCGTCGGCGTCGACACCGTCGGCTCGACGATCTTCGGTCAGCCCGCGCGGCCACGGCTGATGCGCGGTCTGGGCAGCAGCATCTTCCCCCGCAATGTCGACTACACCGCCTTCGACGAGGTGCACTGGATCGGCCCGGTGGAGGCGGTGGACACCTGCCGCCGGCTGGCACGCTCGGCGTTCGTCACCGGCGGTTGGAGCACCGGCGCCGTGGCCCGGGTCGCCGCGTGGATCAGCCGCATGCAGCCCGGCGCGCGGGTGGTCACGATCTTCCCGGACGGTCCGCACCGCTACCTCGACTCGATCTTCGACGACGCGTTCTGCGCCGCCCACGGGCTGTTCGCCCCCGCACCGGGCCACCCGATCGAGATTCCGTACCCGGACGCCGTCGAGGTCACCCGGTGGAGTCGCTGCCGGACCGTCCGCGACCCGCTGCGCCGCCTGGCGGTGCCGGCATGAGGCTCGGCTGGCGCAGCTACCCGCTGCGGCTCCGCGAGCCGCTGCGGATCTCCCGCTCGACGATGCCGGGCCGCGACGCCGTGCAGGTCGAGCTGTCCCACGACGGCTTCACCGGCCACGGCGAGGTCGTCACGAGCGTCTACTACAGCCTCGACCTGGCCGCCATCCTCGACCTGCTCGCCGGGCTCAGGGACCGGGTGCGCGGCTACGGCGAACCCGAGACGCTGGTGGCGGACCTGCCCGCGCTCGCCGCTGAGCTGCCCGCCGGGGTGCTGGCGGCCCTGGACGCCGCCGTCCACGATCTGGTGGGCCGGAGCGCCGGGATGCCGGTGCATCGGTGGCTCGGCCGGCCGGATTTCGCCCCGGTGCCCACGGCTCACACCATCGGCCTGGTCGCCCCCGGGGACGCGGCCACCACCGCTCGGGCGCTCGGGCGGCGCGGCTTCCAGTTCGTCAAGGTCAAGTGCGGCGACGCCGCTGACCTGGCCCGCATCGCCGCCGTACGCGTTGCCGCGCCGCAGGCCCGGCTCCTGCTCGACCCGAACGGCGCCTGGACAGCCGAGCAGACCGTGCGGCTGCTCGACACGATGCGCCCGTACCGCATCGACGCCGTCGAGCAACCCATCGCGCCCGGAACACCGCAGCTGCTCGCCTGGATCAGCGCGCGCACCGAGGTGCCGGTCATCGCCGACGAGGACGCCGCCACGGTGGCGCACCTCGACGCGCTCGCGGGCACGGTCGCCGGCATCAACATCAAACTCGCGAAGTGTGGCGGCATCCACGCCGCACAGCAGATCGCGGCCACCGCCCGCGCGTACGGCATGGATCTGATGCTGGGCTGCCTGGTGGCCAGCTCGCTGGGGATCGCACCAGCGGTGCACCTCACCGGCGACGCCCGCTGGATCGACCTGGACGGGCATCTGCTGCTCGCCGACGATCCGTGGACCGGTATCGGCGGCCACGACGGTGTCCTGCGGCTGACCGACGAACCCGGTCTCGGCGTGCGGGCGGCCCGATGAACACGTGGGCCACACTGCGCAGCTTTCCGCTGCCGATCCGACTGCTGGTGGTCAACCAACTCGGCGTCAACATCGGCTTCTACCTGCTGCTGCCCTACCTCGCCGGCTATCTGGCCGACGACGTCGGCCTGTCCGCCGCCGTGATCGGCGTCGTGCTCGGCGTGCGGAACCTCAGCCAGCAGGGCCTGTTCCTGCTGGGCGGCTCGGCCGCCGACCGGCTCGGTGCCCGCGGCGTCATCATCGCCGGCTGCGCCCTGCGCGCCGTCGGCTTCGGACTGTTCGCCCTCAGCACCTCGTTGCCGCTGCTGCTTGCCGCGTCGATCCTGTCCGGGTTGGCCGGGGCGCTGTTCAACCCGGCGGTGCGCACCTATGTGGCGCAGGCCGCCGCCGACCGGCGCGCCGAGGCGTTCGCGTTGTTCAACGTGTTCGCCAGCGCGGGCGCGCTACTCGGCCCACTGCTGGGCTCGGCACTGCTGCTTGTCGACTTCCGGGTCGCCGCGTTGACCGCCGCGGCGGTGTTCGCCGCGCTCACCGTGGCGCAGGCGGTCTGGCTGCCCGCCCAACCGGTGACGTCCAGCGCGGCCACCGTCTGGCAGGACTGGCGCACCGGCATCGCCGACCGCCGGTTCCTGGCCTTCAGTGTGGCGCTGGCCGGCATGTTCGCATTGCAGACCCAGCTGTATCTGATCCTGCCGGTGCAGGCGGAACACGTCACCGGGCAGCCGGTCGCGGTCGCGGTGCTGTTCGTCGTCTCCACCGTCGTGACGCTCACCCTGCAACTGCCCCTGACCGGCTGGCTACATCGCCGGGTCAGCCGCGGTACGAGCATCACCGCAGGCATGGCCGTGATGGGAGCCGGTTTCCTGCTGCCGCTGCTGCGGGTGGAGTCGGCGCCTCCGGCGCTGCGGCTGCTGCCCGTACTGGCCGCTGCCGTTCTGCTCACCGTCGGGGTGATGATCACCCAGCCGTTCGTTCTGGAGCTGATCCCCACCTTCGCCGGGCCGGGACTGACCGGCACCTATTTCGGCCTGTTCTACCTGGTGTCCGGGATTCTCGCCGCCGGCTGCACCACCGCCGTCGGCGCGGCGGTGGGCGGCTCCGGAGGCGCCGGTGTGCCCGCGGCGGCGTGGCTGCTCACCGCCGGTGTCGGGCTGGCATCGGCAGGCGCGGTGTGGCTGCTGCGCCGTGGCGGCCTGCTCACCCCGGCACCGGCGACACCGGCGGCGGCGTCGGCGGGCGTGTCATGAGCGGAGAGAACCTGCTCACCGACAACCCGGAGCTGTACGAACAACAGTTTCCCGACCCGGGCCACATCGCCGCCCGGTTCGTCCACGACCTCGTACGCCGATTCGCCGACCGCGCCGTCGCCGCGCCCCGGCTGCTCGACGTCGGTTGTGGCACCGGTCGCGACGCCGGGCACCTCGCCACCCTCGGTTACACCGCCACCGGGTTGGACATTTCGGTGCCGATGTTGACCTACGCGCAGCGCCGCCATCCCGGAGTCCGGTTCGTGCACGCCGACCTGCGCACCTTCGACCTGACCGGCCACTTCGACGTGATCACCTGCCTGGACAGCGCGTTGCTGTACTGCCACCACAACGCCGACCTGACCGCGTTCCTGCAGCGCTGCCGCCGGCACCTGCGGCCCGGTGGGCTGCTGGTGGCGGAAATGCGCAACGGCGCCTTCTTCCTCGGCAGCACCGAACTCCTCGACGGTGCCCGCACCCGCAGCGTGACCTGGCGCGACGTCACGTACACCTCCGCTACGCGGCTGTGGATCGACCACCGCGAGCAACTGCTGCGCCGTGAACGCGTCTGGACCTGGCCGAACTGCCCGCAACCGCTGGTACAGACCTCGGCGTGGCGGCTGCTGTTCCCCGCCGAACTGCGGCACCTGCTCGACACCGCCGGGTTCGACGTGGTGGCCCTGTTCGACACCCCCGGGCCACGGACCGACCCGCCCTGGCATCCGGCGGCCGCGCTGTCTGACGCCCTGTCCGGCGACCGTCTGCACCTGGTCGCCCGCCGCCGCAACGAGGCGGCGTAACTCGCACCTGCGTATCGAAAGGACATCCCCATGATTCACCCTCCCGTCACCGCGCCGCGAGTATCTCGCCGTGGCCTGCTCGGCGGCGCCGCCGCCGTCTCCGCCGCCCTGCTCACCGGCTGTGGCCCGGGTCAGGACCCGGCCACCACCTCGTCCGGGCAGCCCCAGCGCGGCGGCCGGCTGCGGGTGGCGTTCGCCGGCGGTGGTGTCAACGAGACGTTGGACCCGCACCTGGCGAACCTGTTCAACGAGGCATCACGCGCCAAGGCGATGTTCGACAAGCTCGCCGACTACGGCCCGGACGTCTCCATCCAGCCCCGCCTCGCCGAACGCTGGGAGCCCAGCGGCGACCTCACCCGCTGGCGGATCACCCTGCGCCAGGCCACCTTCCACGACGGCAGGCCGGTCCGCTCCGCCGACGTGCTCTACAGCTACACCAGGATCACCGACCCGAAGCGGGCGTTCCGCGCCAAGGCCAGCCTCGGCCTGCTCGACCTGCCCAACAGCCGGGCCGTCGACGACCGCACCCTGGAGTTTGCCCTCAAGCAGCCCTTCGCGGAGTTCCCCAACGCCCTGGCCGCGTTCGGCGCGTACATCGTCCCCGAGGGCGCCGACAGCTTCGAGCGGCCCGTCGGTTCCGGGCCGTTCACCTTCGACTCCTGGCAACCCGGCCGGTCGCTGCTGCTCAAGCGGTACGACGGCTACTGGGAGGGCGCCGCGCACCTCGACGAGCTGGAGTATCTGATCAGCAACGAGGAGTCGGCCCGAGTCAACGCCCTGCTCGCCGGCCAGGTCGACTACGCGCACGACATCACCCCCACCACCGCCCGTACCCACTCCGACGGCGGCCGGATGACCGTCACCCGGATGCCGAACAGCACCATGCAGTCGTTCGCCATGAAGGTCGACCGGCCACCGTTCGACAACCGCGACCTGCGCGAAGCCATGTTCCTGCTCACCGACCGCCAACAGTTGGTCGACACTGTCCTGGCCGGTTCCGGCCAGGTCGGCAACGACCTGTTCGGCAAGGGCTACCAGTACTACGCCGACGACATCGCCCAGCGCACCCGCGACCTCGACCGGTCCCGGTTCCTCATCGACAAGGCCGGCGCCAAGGGGCTGCGGATCCCGCTCGACACCGCGTCGGTGGCCAGCGGTTTCGTCGAGGCCGCCAGCGTCTTCGCCGAACAGGCCAAGCAGGCCGGGCTCGTCATCGAAACGGCGATGGGCAACAAGGACACCTACTGGAAGGACATCCTCAACTCCGGTGTGCTGGCCTCGTACCGCTCCGGTGCCATGCCGATCGAAACGCACATCTCGCAGCGGCTGCTGACCAACTCCACCACCAACGCCACCAGATGGGCCCGCCCCGAGTTCGACGCCCTTTACGCCAAGGCCATCTCCAGCGCCGATGAGGCGACCCGCCGGCAGGCGTACGGTGACATGCAGCGCACCCTGCACGCCGAGGGCGGATTCCTGATCTGGGGTTTCGCGGACTTCCTCGTCGCCACCGCGCCTCGCGTCGGCGGGGTCTCCTCCGACGCCCCGGCCAACACCCTCGACTGGGCCCGTTTCGACAAGGTCTGGCTGGGGTGAGTCTGCCCCGCTACGCGGCCGGTCGGCTGCTGCTCGGCCTCGGGCAGGTCGCCGGGATCACCACAATCGTGTTCGTGCTCACCGAGGCGTTGCCCGGTGACGCCGCCGTGGTGATCGCCGGCGACCAGCCCGACCCGGCCCGCATCGCCGCGATCCGGGCACAACTGGACCTCGACCGACCGGCCTGGCAGCGCTACCTCGACTGGCTGACCGACCTGATCCGCGGTGACCTCGGCGTCTCGCTGATCTCGCAGCGGCCGATCGTCGAACGCCTCGCCGACAGCGCGGCGGCCACTCTGCTGTTGGCGGCGGTGACCCTCCTCGTGCTGGTACCACTTGCCATCGCGTTGGGCATGCTGGCGGCCCGCCGGGAAGGGGGACGACTGGACCGGATGGTGTCGGCGGTGTCGGTCGCGCTGTACGCGGTACCCGAATTCGCCCTGGCGATCCTGCTCATCGCCGTCTTCGGCGTCCAACTCGGTTGGCTGCCGCCCACCGCGTTCGGCGCGGACCTGCTCGCCCGTCCGTCCGTGCTCGTGCTGCCGCTGCTGGTGCTGCTCGCTCGGCCGATCTGCACCATCAGCCGGCTCACCCGCGCCGGCATGCTCGACGCCCTGCGCGGCGAGCACGTGCGCCATGCCCGACGGCTCGGCATCACCGGCAGCCGGCTCTGGCTTCGCCACGCCCTGCCTGGTGCGTTGGCACCCGTGGTGCAGCAACTCGCCCGCACCACAGACTGGCTGCTCGGCGGCGTGATCGTCGTCGAGGCGGTGTTCGTCATCCCCGGCCTCGGCACCGCTCTGGTCGACGCCGTGTCCACCCGGGACATCCCGACCGTGCAGGCGTTGTGCGTCCTGGTAGCCGTCACCACCGTGGTGGTGAACCTGGCCGCCGACCTGGTGGCGTTCCGCCTCGCACCCCGGATCGGGGCTGTCCGATGAGGCGGCTGCGCACCCTCACCGGGGCACTGCTGCTCGCGGTGCCGCTCGCGCTGGCCGTGTTCGGCCCGCTGCTGGCCGGCGAGGCGGGCGACCGCACGTTCCCGTTCTCCGGCGACGGTCCGCTGGGCACCGACTTTGTCGGCCGCGACGTGGGGCAGCAGGTCCTGCTCGGCGGCCGGTCCGTCGTCGTGGTGGCCGTCTGCGCGACGCTGCTGGCGTACCTCGTCGGTGTGCCGGTCGGGCTGCTGGCCGCCGCCACCCGCCGCCGGTGGGTCGACGAGCTGCTCATGCGCCCCCTCGACCTGATGCTGGCGGTGCCGTCGCTGCTGCTGCTGATCCTGCTGGCCGCCACCGCGCCGCCCGGGCCCCTCACCCTGGTCGGGATCGTCGCGCTGATCGGGCTGCCGGAGATCGCCCGGATCACCCGGGCCGCCGCGCTGCCGCTGGCCCACGGGACGGCCATGGAGGCGATGCGCCTCTACCGGGAGACCTGGTGGCGGCGCGGTCCCGGCTACATCGGTACCGGCATCCGGCGGATCCTGCTGGCCGACGCCGGGGTCCGGTTCATCGGCGCCATCTACCTGGTGGCCACCGCGAGTTTCCTGGGCATCGGCGTGGCACCCGACGCCGCGGACTGGGCCGTCATGGTGGACCGCAATCGCACCGGCCTGGTCCTCCAACCCTGGGCCGTCGCCGTGCCGGCCGCGCTGATCATCTGCCTGGCCGTCGGTCTCAACCTGGTCACCGACCGGATGCTGGTCACCCCTGCCGTGCCCAGCCCCGCACCACCGCCCGTACCAGCCACGACCGGCGACCGCCCGCACGCGCAGAACGCCCTCCTTCAGGTGCGGGAGCTGACGGCCCTGGCCGTCGACCGGACGCTTGTCGACGGCGTCTCGTTCAGCCTGCCGGCCGGGGAGATCCTCGCCGTGATCGGCGCATCCGGCAGCGGCAAGACCACCACCGCCCGGGCCCTGCTCGGCGAGGTAGCCCCCGGCGTCACTCTCACCGGCAGCATCACCCTGGCCGGCCAGCCGGTCACGACCGTCAGCCCGCCCCGGCCCGGCACCGTCGGCTACGTGCCCCAGCAACCCGGCACCGCACTCAACCCCGTACGCCGCATCGGCGCGGTGCTCCATGAGATTGCCCGGCACCAGGCACCCGAAGACAGCCGCAGCGCCCATCGGAGCGCGGTGACGGCGACCCTCGAACACGTCAGCCTGCCGACCGATCGCCGGTTCCTGCGCCGCTTCCCACACCAGCTTTCCGGCGGTCAGCAACAACGTCTCGTCATCGCCCACGCCCTGCTGGCCCACGCCGTGCTGCTCATCGCCGACGAACCCACCACCGGCCAGGACGCGATCACCCGCAACGCCGTCGCCCGGGAACTGACGAAACTCGCCCGCGACGGTATCGCCGTCATCCTGCTCAGCCACGACCTGCACCTCGTACGAGCCGTTGCCGACCAGATCCTCGTGCTGCACCGAGGTGCCGCCGTCGAATCCGGCCCGGCCACCGAGGTGCTCGCCGTGCCGCAGCACCGACACACCCGGCAACTGCTCGCGACGCCACCGGCCGGGCCACCGGCGGTGGCCGGCGAGGACCGGCCGCTGCTGCGCGTCACCGGCCTGAGCGCCGCCCACCGCGACGGCGGTCGACACCGCGACGTGCTCCGCGACGTCAGCCTGTCCGTCTCCGCCGGGCAGTGCCTGGCGGTGGTCGGCCGGTCCGGCAGTGGCAAGACCACGCTCGCCCGCTGCATCGCCGGCCTGCACCCCGCCCGCACCGGCCAGGTGATCCTCGCCGAGCACCGCCTCGCGGCACAGCTCGACCAGCGCCAGCCCCACGAACTCGGGGCGGTCCAGTACGTGTTCCAGGACGCCCGTGCCAGCTTCAACCCCTACCGGCCGGTCCTCGACCAGATCGCCGGGCCCGCGCGACGCCTGCGGTACGCCGCGCCGGACCAGGCCCGTCACACCGCCCTGCACCTGCTCGAACGGGTGGGTCTCGCCGAACACACCGTGATCCAACGTCCCGACCGGCTCTCCGGCGGCGAACTGCACCGCGCGGCGCTCGCTCGTGCCCTCGCCAGCGAGCCCCGCGTCCTCATCTGCGACGAGACGACCGCCGGACTCGACAGCGTCACCCGGCACGGCATCCTCACGCTTCTCGACGAGCTGCGACGCACTCTCGGACTGACCGTGGTCATGATCAGCCACGACCGCGACGTCGTGGCCCACCTCGCCGACCACATCGTCGTTCTCGACGACGGAACCGTCGTCGACAGCGGACCGGCCGACGCTCTGCTCAACCACGCACACCACCCGCTGACCCGCGCGCTTCTGCACATCCACCCGGCGACCGCCGCGGCACCGTCGAACCCATGACCGGAGGCACCATGCAGCAGTACCGACGCAACGTCGGCCCGTACGACGTCCAGCCGGCCGACCAACAGCACCTCGACGGAGCGCGAAGCGTCATGCTCGACACCTTCTACCGCGACTTCGGCTACGGCTACCGGCCCGACTGGCACCGGGACGTCATCGACCTCGACGGCACCTACCTCACGCCGCAGCACCACGCCCTGTTCGTCGCGACCAAGGGCGACGAGGTCGTCGGCACCACCGGGGTGCGGGCCGGTGGGCCCAAGAGCCCACCACACCCGCGTTTCCTCGCCCAGCGCTACCCGGACGTGACCACCGCGCAGCTGTTCCGGGTCTACGTCCGGCCGGAACACCGACGCTACGGCCTCGCCCGGGCACTCGTCGGCCTCGCCATAGACTTCGTCACCCGGCAACCGCACTACCAGGCGCTCTACCTGCACACGGATCCGCGCATCGATGGTGCCGAGCCGTTCTGGCGGAGCCTGGCCACGTCGATCCACGACCCGCGTGACGGCGGCGACGACATTTACCAGACCGTCCACTTCGAGATCGCGTTGCCCGGCCGCCCCCGTTAGCGACCGGGCAGACCTCGTCGCGCTACGCCGAGCGTTCGGCGGCAGCCCGTGCCGGGCCCGATTCCGCCTCCACCAGTTGGCGGCGCTTGTTGTTGCTGAGCCACCGGTGCGATCCGGGCTTGCGGGCCTCGTTCGTGAGGTGGGCAACGGCGAACCGGTAGGTGAGAGCCTTCAGTTTCGCGCCGAAGCGGCCGCCGACGTACATCCTGTTCGCGGTGTCGTCCCGGCCCGCCAGTTGGTAGATGCCGGCCTGGGTGCCCAAGCCGACACACATGGCACCGAAGAAGACACTCGCCGGCTCGGCGGGCGTACCCGCGATGTGCCGTAGCACCGTGTCCGCGGCGTGCGCGCCGAGGCAACTCGCCGTGTACGCGCTCATTCGGTACGGCACGCCCGACGGCGCCACCGAGTCTCCGGCCGCGACGATGCGTTCGTCGTCGACGCTGGTCAGCGTCTCGTCGGTGATCAGGCGCCCGAGGGCGTCGGTCCGCAACCCGCTGCGCGTGGCCAGATCCGGTACCCCGAAGCCTGCGGTCCAGATGGTGATCGTGCTCGGCAGCGTACGACCGTCACCGAGCCGCACGGCGTCCCGCGTGACCTCGGTGACCTCGGTGCCGGGACCGGCCAGGACGTCCACGCCGATCCTGGTGAGCGACCTGGCGGCGGCGCGTCGGGCCCGTGGGTGCAGGTACGCGCCGAGCGTACCCCCGCAGACCAGACTGACCCGGTGCCCCCGCTCGGCCAACTCGGCGGCGGTCTCGATGCCGGTCGGCCCGGCGCCCACGACCGTCACCGGAGTCGCGGGGCCCTGGTCGTCGAGGATCGAGCGCAGCCGCTGCGCTGCCTCGAGGGTGGCCATCGGGTAGGCGAACTCGGCCGCGCCGGGAACGCGCGATTCGGCGCTCGCGCTGCCCGCCGCGTAGACAAGGTAGTCGTAGCCGAGTGTGCCGGCCCCCAGCAGAGTCACACTGCGCTGAGCCGCGTCGATTGCGGTGACGGTGTCCTGGATCAGCCGCACGTCTTCGGCCAGCACCTGCCGGTAAGGCACGACCGCACCGTGGACACCGGCGACCACGTGGTGCAGCCGGAGCCGGATGACGAAGTCCGGTCGCGGATTCACCACGGTCACGGTGACGTCGTCGCGCTGCATCAGGCGATTGGCCGCCATCACGCCGGCGAATCCGCCGCCGACCACTACCACCCTGGTGTTCCCTGCCATGTCTGACTCCCTTCGCGGACGGTTCAACCCCCGAGACACCGGCAGAGCCCCAGGTGTGACTGGCGTGGCTCACCTCACTTCCTGCCGCCGCCATCCCGACTGGTCGGCGGCGGTGGAACGGCGTGATCCCCTGACGGGATCGACAGGCCGTCAGGGGATCACCGCGGAGTCGGGTCAGAGCACCGCCACCGCCGCGTCGTCATTGCCCGGCATCCGGGTCACGCTGGGCAGGAGCGGATCGGTCACTGCCGATCGTCGACTCGCCTCGTCGGTCGGGCAGATCGCGGTTTGCAGCAACGTGTACCAGGCAATGTCGATCGGGTGTGGATCGGGCAGGCCGATCTGGTAGTGGCTGAGGTTGATCCCGGAGGACACCTGGCGGGCACCGTCGCGGCTGTGCATCGAGTACGTCAGGTGACCGATGACCGCGCCGTCATGGCCCCAGAACTCGCCGCACGGCGTGGGCAGTGAGTAGATGCCGAGCCCGTAGCTGCCGGCTTCGGGTTGCTCCGGCAGCATCGGCACCCCGGTGAGCATCTCGTCGAGGGTGGTCGGGCTGAGCAGGTCACCGCCGAGCAGCGCCCGGAAGAAGGTGTTCAGGTCTGCCGTGGTGGCGATCATCTCGCCGGCCGTCCATGCCCAGCTCATGTTGAAATCGCTGAGGTCGCGTACGCCGAACGGGGCGAAGTAGGCACCACTGTGCGGGCCGCGGATCCTCGGGTCGACGCCGGGGAAGGATGTGCCGGTGAGCTTCAGCGGACGCAGGATGCGCCGCTGCACCTCGGCTGCCGCATCCTTGCCGGTGATCTTCTCGATCAGCAGGCCGGCCAGGACGTAGTTGGTGTTCGAGTAGCTGAACCGGGCGCCGGGTGCGTTTGTCGGCGGCATGGCCAGGCCGATGGTGACCAGGTCCGCCGGAGCGTACGTGGTGACCTGCATCTGGTTGATCGCCGCGTACGAGTCGAGCATGGCGTTGGTGTAGTTGCCGATGCCGCTGGTGTGGTTCAGCAGCATCCGGACGGTGACCTGGTCGCCGAGCTCACCCGGCACGACGTCGGGCAGCCACTGTCCGATCGGGTCGTCGAGGCCCAACCGGTCCTCGTCGACGAGTTGGAGCACGGTGGTGGCGACGAAGGTCTTGGTGATGCTGCCGATCCGGTGCCGCAGGTGCGGCTGCATCGGCCGAGGTCTGGTCAGGAACGCCTGGCCGGCGGCGTCACGCCAGTCGCGCCGGCCATCGCGCACGGCGACCAGGACGCCTGGGGCGCCGGCTTCGGGTACCGCGGCGAGTGCGTTGCGCAGTTCGGCGCGGTCCAGCCCGCCGGCGGTTGGCCCGGCTGGCGGACGCGGCTGCGCTGCGGCGGATGCGGGTACGACAGCGATCGCGGTTGCCAGCGCCACGCTGGACGCCACGATCTTCAGTGTCCGAAATGTACGTGACATACAGACATGCTCACCGGGTCCGACCCTGGTCACATCCTGCTCAGGCGGGAGATCCGGCTCCCGCTGCGGTACGAAGGAGAGTCAACCGATCGACGCACGGCCGGGCTGTCGATGTTCGACTTTCCGGTTCGAGCGGCAACTCTCGGGGTGCGTCGTGCCGTCGTCATGCCAGGCAGGCGGGGTTTGGCGACTGCGGCGACGGGGGTAGAGAGCGTCCGCTCGTCAGCCAACCCCCGAAGGAGACGGTCATGTCGGTGCAGGCGTTCCTCTATGTCGTCGCGGTCATCCTGCTCGTGCTCGCCGCGTTGCCCCTGCCTACCCGGGGCGTCTCGCTCGCGCTGCTCGGCGCGGCGTGCGCCCTGCTGGCCTACGCCTGGCCGGCGATCACCGGTTAGGAAGAACCCAACCGTGCTCGTCCGAGGAGCCCTGCCGTCGCTGTGGCAGGGCTCCTGCCGTTGTCGCCGCCTGTGGTGCACGCAGCGGGTGGGGTGGTGGACTCACCGTGTCGGTCGGCGGGCGGCCCAGACGCTGCGCTCGGTTCGGACGGCGAGATCGCTGCGGCGCAGAATGCTGTGCTGGCTGTCGGTGTCCAGCAGCCGGTCGAGTGCGGCAAGATCCTCGGGGGCGAGGGCGTCGGCGACGCTGTGGCGGATGCGCTGGAGGCTGGTCTGGGCGTAGACGCCGACCCGCGTGTCGTTCGAGCCGTTGACCCGCACGGTCAGCCGGCGCTCAGCTTCGACTGTGAATCCGGCGGCGGTGAGCAGCGGCCCCCAGTCGGCGCCGCGGTGGGGAAGGTGCGCGGCGTGGACGCGGGCGCCGGCGGCGTGGCAGCGCTCTTCCAGGCCGGGGCGGTCGTCCGGGGCGCTCTCGGGGAGGAATCGCGGGAAGCCGGCCAGTTCCACGACGGCGAACAGGCCGCCCGGGGGCAACAGGCCGTGGACCGCGCGCAGGACCTGGTCGGGGTGGGTCATGTGGTGCAGCGAAGCGGAGGCCCACACCAGGTCCGGGGTGCCGAGGTCGGGCCAGCCGGGCTCGTCGAGGTTGGTCTGGACGGTCCGCACCCGCTTCGTCTCACCTCGGCCGTACGCCTTGTCCCGCAGCCGCTGGAGGTGCCCGGCCGAGGAGTCGACAGCGGTCACGTGCGCTTCGGGGAAGCGGTCGAGGAGGGCGAAGGTTCCCGCTCCGGTGCCGCTGCCCAGATCCACGATCTGGCGCGGGGGAGTGTCGACAGGTAGCCAGGCCGTGATCTCGGTGAGGTGCGCCGCGAGGACTTCCGCGTCCAGGTCGAGGATCTCCGCCTGTCCGGCATCGTGGCATGCGCGGTGGGCTGCGTGGGTCATACCCCGACGTTAAGACGGTCATGCGCACGCGGCACGATCGCTTCCCGATTACGCAAGACGGTGGGCGAGAGAGTGGCCTGACACGCAAGAACGATCGTCTGCGCGGCGCCTGTGGTGGTGGGACGAGCCGTCACCGTCGCGGGTTCTCGTTCTCGCGCTGCTGGTGTCCGCGGCGGGCGTCGCGGTCGAAGATGCCCAGGATCTCGCAGGGGCGACCGTCGGCGCCGATGGCGTGCGGCAGCATGGTGGGGAACTCGGCGGCCTGGTTGGTCTCGAGGCGGAAACGCCGGTGGCCGAGCAGCAGGACCGCAGTGCCGGACAGGACCACGAGCCATTCGCGGCCAGGGTGGGCGCGCATGCGGGCCGGATTGTCCGGTGGCGGCTCGGTCATCCGTTGACGGACGACGGACATGCCCGGATCGGCCTTTATGGGCCAGCGCATCAACCCGTGGGCGCCATCGATCATCGGGCTGGTGACGATGTCGTCTGAGGCGGTCTCCACGAGCTGGTCCAGAGTGGTGTCGAGGGCGCGGGCGAGCGTGACGAGCTGGTCCAGGGCGAGGCGGCGCTGGCCGTTCTCGATGCGGCTGAGCGAGGACTGACTGAGCCGGGCCCGGGTGGCCAGTTCTTCCAGGGACCAGCCCTGGGCGACCCGCAGAGCGCGGATCCGTTTGCGTACGAGGCTGTCCAGGTCACCATCATCTTGCGTCATAAGCAACATCGTATGCCCCTGGGGCAGTGCGTGGTTAGCGTCGTGCGTACCAGGCCCGGACCATTCGGGCCGTTCGCAGAGGGAAAGACCGATGACCTTCGTACGGCGCACCCTACGCCGCACTCCGCAGGCCCTTGACCCGCTCCGGGGCCTGCCCTCGGTTCGCCGATCGATACCGCGCCCCCTTGCCGAAAGGAATTCATGAGTACGTACCAGCCGGCGGAGCTGAGCACAGCGGCGCGGGACGATGCTGTGGTCAGCGGAAGCGCGCCAGATGCCCGTCAGCTTCGCTTGATCCTGATCGCGGTCTCCGTCGCCCTGATGGCCGTGATCGCTTCCGTCTCGGGCCTGAACGTGGCCCAGACCCATCTCGCAGTCGACTTCGGCGCCGCACAGACCACCGTCCTCTGGATCATCAACAGCTACACCCTCACCCTGGCTGCGCTGCTGCTCCCGCTCGGTGCCCTGGGCGACCGGTTGGGTCGCAAGCCCATGCTGATCGCCGGGCTGGTCGTGTTCGTTGCGGCGAGCGTCGCAGCGGGCCTTGCGCCGAACGCCGAGATCATGATCGCGGCACGGGTGCTCAGTGGTGTCAGCGCCGCGATGATCATGCCGATCACCCTGGCGGTGATCACCTCCACCTTCCCCGAGCGCGAACGCGGCAAGGCGATCGGCGTCTGGACGGGCGTCGCCGGTGGCGGTGGCATCCTCGGCATGTTTCTCTCCGCCCTGCTCGTCGACGTGGCCTCCTGGCGCTGGCTGTTCGTCCTGCCCGTGGCCCTGAGCATCGTGGCCCTGGCCATGGCGGTGCGGTCGGTGCCCAACTCCCGCGAGTTCTCCGCCCACCCCTTCGACCTCCTCGGCGCGTTGACCTCCAGCGTGGCCGTGGTGGGGCTCATCTACGTGCTGCACGAGGCACCGGAACGCGGCTGGAGCGACCGCGTCACCATGATCAGCCTCGTCGTCGGCCTGGCCGCACTCATCGCGTTCGTGACCTGGGAACTGTGGCGTCGGGACGCCTCGCTGTTGGACGTCCGCCTGTTCCGCGAGTGGGATCTGGCCGGTGGTTCGCTCACGCTCCTGGTCGTCTTCGGCGTCCAGGCAGGCATCGCCGTGGTCCTCTTTCCGTTCTTCCAGGCCGTGCTCGGCTGGTCCGGACTGCTGTCCACCCTCGCGATGATGCCCATGGCGGTACTGATGATGATCACGTCCGCGCTGGCCCCGCACCTTGCCGCCCGCATCGGCTCCCGATCCACCGTGGCCCTCGGTGTCGCTCTGGGTGGCGTCGGTCTCACCCTCATGGCCATGGTCGTCTCCGTGGACGGCGGCTACCGCTCCGTCCTGCCCGGCATGCTCGCCATGGGCATCGGCATGGGCTTCTCGATGGCTCCCTCCACCGAGGCGATCACCAGCTCCCTGCCCGTTGCCAAGCAGGGTGTCGCCTCCGCCCTCAACGACATCACCCGTGAGTTCGGCACCGCGCTCGGCGTCGCCATGCTCGGCGCACTACTGTCCGCCGGCTACCGCGTTTCCATCGACGACAAGCTGCACGGCATTCCCGCCGACACCGCCAGTACCGCCCGTGAGGGTGTCGCCAACGCCCTGGACGTGGCCGGGGAATCCAGCTCCCACGGCCCGCAGGTGATCCACGCCGCGCAGCAGGCGTTCGTGGACGGGTGGCGGCAGGCCATGGTGGTAGGCGCCGCCGTCATGGCTGTCATGTTCCTCGTCGTCCTGGCCGGCGGCCCCAAGCGCCGCCCCGCACCACCGGCCGAGGTGACCGGAGCCACCGGGACCGTCCCGCGCTGACCTGGTGCTGGTGGTGAGCTCGCGGACACCACGGTGACTGTCGAGCTGGCATGCTCTGGGAAGTGTCGGGACTGATCGGGGGAACCGCCGGGCGCCGGGAAGGGACCACCATGGGCACCGAGTTGGCCGACATCCTGGATGCGGCAGCCCAGGGGCACTTCCCGGCGCCGGACGGCGGCGTCACCGTGGTGCCACAGCCGAGCAGTCGTGATGCCGGAGTGGTCGCCTTCACCGCCCACTCGGTGGTCTTCACCGATGAGGACCCGTTGTGGGTGCGCCGCATCCTCGCGTCGCTCGACTGCGACCCCCTGGCGGCCACGATGAATCCGGCCTTTCTGCACGCGCTGCTCGACCGCACCCGGCGCGCCATGGACACGATCGACCTCCTGACCGTGGCGAGCCCGCTGGCCGGTAAGCCTCCGCTGGACCTGGCAGAGGTGGCCAACGCGGATCATCCACGTCGGATCAGGGCCGGTAAGCGCCGTGACGGGCTGCGCGTCTGGGCGGCCGACGGCGGAATCGTCATCCTCGGCCGCGGTGTGGCAGGCCGCTGGGAGACGGCGATCGAGGTCGACGAAGGTCATCGAAGCCGGGGCCTCGGGCGGGCACTGGCGACCGCCGCCCGGCACCTGGTGCCCGACGGCCAGCCTGTCTGGGCGCAGCAGGCCGCCGGCAACGCACGCAGCGTCCGCGCTTTCCAGGCGGCTGGCTTCCGGCCGGTGGGAGCCGAAGCGCTCCTGATCTGCACGTAGTGCGGTGTCCAGCGACGTTCGCAACGCTTCTGGACACCGCACCTGGCGACACCGAGCGCGGTGGTGCGGGCCGGGGTGGACGCGTCAGCTCAACCTGAAGGCCACGTTGTCGACGTCGAAGGTCGTGACGCCGTTGCCGGCCGTCTCGCTGGCGAGGAAGCTGACCGTCGCGGCGCGTTCGGTCGTCGCGGTCCCGGACGACATGGTGTACTGCCGCCACTCTGCTCCTCCGTCGAAGGCCAGGGAGAACCGGGTCTTCGGGGGGATGCCGGTTACTGCCAGCCCGACGTTCAGGTAATCGCCACGGCGGGTTTCGGTGGTGGTGGTCCGGACCCAGAAGCGGACCGTCAGGTCGCAGTTGGCCGGGACCGTGACGGTGGTGCGCAGCAGGTCGGTGCGGGTGACGTCCAACCCGGCGAAGGTGGCGTACGCGCGGCCGGTGCGCGCTGGCCGGGTCGTGTCGCCGAGCACGACAATGCGGGGGCCGGCCTCCCAGCCGGTGGTGCCCCGCTCGAACCCGGGGTTGGGATGGATCTGCCCGGTGCAGGGCGGGTCGGCTGCCGGCTGGCCGGCGGGCGCGCTGCCCGTGGTCAGGAGCAGCAGAGCCGCAGCGAGTGTGGTGGTGACGAGGACCTTCATCAGTTCTCCCCGAAGCAAGGCATTCGAGACGGTCAATCGACCATGCTTCACGGAGGTTGGCGCGTCAAGCCCGTCCCACCAGGGGACAGCGGAGCCGGCAGCCTACAGTCGGACCATGAGCACCGACGCCGGAATGCGGCTCCGATTGCCTCGGCCGCGGTCGTGACACCCGCAACGTCAGCAGGGTCAGGAGCGACAGCAGCCCCCGCCGGTCCCGTACGCGCCGTCTACCCCGGCAGCTTTCATCCCTTCACCGCCGGGCATGTGAACGTCGTGCACCGTGCACGTGGCCTCTTCGACGAAGTGGTCGTGCTGGTCGCCGTCAACAGCGACAAGCGCCCAGGCGTCGACGAGGAGGAGCGGGCCGCCGCCGTCCGGGCTGCCCTGCCGGTCGAGTGGACCTCTGTCACCGTGGTGGCCTGGAGCGGGTTGACCTCCGACTACTGCCGTAGCCATGACGTGGCGGTGATCGTGCGGGGCGTGCGGGACACCACCGACCTTCAGGCCGAGTACCGACTTGCCGCGATGAACCAGTCGCTCGGTGTCCCCACGGTGTTGCTGCCAGCGCAGCCCGAGCTGACCAGGCTGTCCTCGACAGCGGTACGCACGCTGGGACGCTGACCCGCTTCGGAGGTGCCGACCGACCCTGATGATGAGTTGTCGCGCCCGCATCCGTCATACCTACGACGGAACACCGACGGAAGGATGACGTGATGGGTGCGAACACGCGGCCGAAGGAGCTGGGTGTGTGCGGGCTGGATGAGATCGACGAGTCGGAGTTCTCGGGGCTGGCGCAGCGGCACCGGCGCGAGCTGCACGTGCATTGTTACCGGATGCTCGGGTCGTTCGAGGATGCCGAGGACACCGTCCAGGAGACGTTCCTGCGTGCCTGGCGGCGGCGGGAGACCTTCGCGGGGCGCTCGTCGTTCCGGGCCTGGCTGTATCGGATCGCCACCAACGCCTGCCTGGATCTGCTGGCCAAGTGCCGCCCGGAACCGGCGACCGGCGGTGAGGTGCGGTGGTTGCAGCCCTACCCGGACCGGCTGCTCGACGAGCTGGCCGCGGCCGTCGCGGACGAGCCGGAGGTCGTCGCCGTCGCGCGGGAGACGATCGAGTTGGCGTACCTGGTCGCGGTCCAGCACCTGGCGCCGCGCCCGCGGGCGGTGCTGATCCTGCGGGACGTCCTCGGTTGGCCGGCGAAGGACGTCGCGGAACTGCTCGGCGACTCGGTCAACTCCGTGAACAGCGCGTTGCAGCGGGCCCGCGCGGGCATGCGGGAGCATCTGCCCGCCGAGCGGCAGGACTGGACCGGCGGCGAGGAGGACGCCGGGACACGGGAACTGGTGCGCCGCTACACCGACGCCAGCGTGGCCACGGACATCGACCGGCTCGCCGCACTGCTGCGCGACGACGTCCGCTGCTCAATGCCGCCCACCCCGGGCCTGCACGTCGGCCGCGACGCGGTGGTGACCGACTGGGTCGGCAGCGGCTTCGTGGGCATGACCGGCCTGCGTGCCGTCGAGACCCGGGTGAATCGGCAGCCCGCAGTCGCCTTCTACCACTGGCGGAAGCGCGAGGGCGCGTACCTGCCGCTGACGATCGACGTGCTGCGGGTCACCGGCGGGACGATCAGCGAGATCATCACCTTCCACGACGATCAGTTCCCGAGGCTCGGGCTACCGGAACGTCTGCCGGCCGACGGCACCGACTGAACACTCGACCGCACCGGACAGGCCGCAGGTTTCGCTGACCGTCGCATCCGGGTAGCGCAGGGCGCATGAACCGCAATCTCGCGAAGGGGCTGCAGGTTGCGTGGGGTCTGCCGGAGTTTCGCAGTGGGTTGCGACATCTCATCGATCTCGACGAGGTGTCGGTGCTGCTGGCCACGCTCTCCGGTCCGGAACATGACCGCGGGGTGGAACGCAGCGTGTTGACGCTGCTGCGGTCCGGCCTGGACGCGGTCGAGGTTCGTGAGGCGGTGTTGCTGCTGCTGGAGCGGGACGAGGTACGCCGGCCGCTCGTCGCCGCGGTGGGGCCACTTGTGGACCGACCGGGTCAGGCCTCGGCCATCGCCTCGGCGGCCGAGGATCCGGTGGTGCGACGTGAGGTGCGGGCGGTGCTGGACAGTGCCCGGGTGCGCGAGCTGATCTGGCAGGCGATCGACAACCAGGTCAGCCACGACCGGCTCGGACTGATCCGGCGGGCGGCGCTGCTGTTCGTGCGGCACTCGAGCGTACGACGTCTTGCCTGGGCCCTGCGCCGACACGGCATGCTGCGCGAGCTACGTCGCAGGCCGTGACCCACGACGATCGCCGGGCGGCCGACCGGCGTGACGGCGTCGACCCGATAAATCGGAGGCGTCGCGGCGGTGTACGTCGCTAGCGTGCCACCTCGTGGGCAGCACGAACCTCCGCACCGAGCGTCTTGAGCTTCGTCCCGTGCAGGACGAGGACATCGACCGCATCCTGGAGTACCGCAACCTGCCGGAGGTCACCCGCTGGCTGGTGCGCACCGAGGTCGACCCGGCGTCCTTCCGGGCGGCGTGGCAGCGCGCGGCGAAGGATCCTGACGACCACAGCAAGGCGGTGGTGCTCGGCGGCGTGGTGATCGGGACCGTCTCGCTCGACGTGATCGACGGCATGGGGCAGCCCGGCATGCCGGCGCGGACCGAAGCCGAGCTCGGCTACATCTTCGACCCGGCGTACGGCGGCCAGGGTTACGCCACCGAGGCGGTCACCGCGATGGTGGCGTACGCGTTCGACCGGCTGGGCGTGCGAAGGATCACCGCCGGCTGCTTCGCGGACAACCTGGCCTCGGTGCGGATCCTCGAGAAGGTCGGCATGCGTCGTGAGCAGCACGGTGTCGGTGACTCCTGGCACGCCGAGTTGGGCTGGGTGGACGGCTACACGTACGCCCTTCTCGCGGAGACCTGGCGGCAGGTGTCGGGGTCAGGGGCGGCGGAGGTGCCTCGACCAGCGCGGAGCGGGTGACCCGACCGGGCTGGGCCGAGCTACCCACGCTCGGCCCAGCCGGCGAATCATCGGGTGAACCGGTTGGCGGCCTCACCTTCCAGATGGCCTGGTGGGAGGCGGCGTCCGCAGATCACGAGCAGGAGATCCTGGGCCAGCCCGCGCACCGTCGTTCCGCTGCCGTGGCACCAGTCGAGGTCGGTTGCCCGCAGCGTCACCCCGGTCAGGTCCGTGCCGAAGAACGCGATGTTCCTGGGCGCCAGCCCAGCGAGGACCATAGCCATCCGGTCCGGCGGAATCCTCCGGCCCAACCCGAGGCTGACGGTGATGTCGAGCCCGTGGATGACGTCGTGGGACAGGGCTCCGAGCGCACCACCGCCCGGCGGTCTCCAGGGATGGGCGACGTTGTCGCGGAGCGTCGCCAGGAGTTCTGCGCTGGTCATGCGCGCCGCGTCACGTCGTGCGCACCGGTCGGCCATCCGGTTGAAACGGCCGCCTGCCTTCACCAGCTCCACGAGCGTCCGGCCGGGCGAGGTGCGGAACGGCATCGTGGTGTGGGCGACGACCTCGCGGACCCGCCAGCCGGCGCACAGGGTCGGCGCGTCCCACTGGTCTGGTCGGAGGGTGGCGAGCAGGTCCACCTGTTCGCTCCGTTCCGCGGTCACCGCCGCCCGGATGTCTTCTTCAGTCACTGTCAGCCCTTCATCGTCGCGGTACGTCTGCGGAGGGACGTGCTGCATGACGTACGGACGGGGCGCGGCGAACTCATCGGTCGGCCCTTGTCGTTCCCGATGCGTAGGGTCGGGAGGATGTTCGAGACGTCGACCGACGAGGGTGCCGAGCTGGAGCGGTTCCGGACGGAACTCACCGGCTACTGCTACCGGATGCTCGGCTCCGGTTTCGAGGCCGAGGACGCGGTGCAGGAGACGCTGGTGCGGGCGTGGCGGTCCCACGACCGTTACGACGAGCGACGAGCATCGCTGCGCACCTGGCTGTACCGGATCGCCACGAACGTCTGCCTCGACATGCTCCGCAGCGCGCAGCGCCGGGTTCTGGCCATGGACCTGGGCCCCGCTGCCCGGGCCGGCGCCCCCCTCGGCGCGCCGGTGGCGGACCAGCGGTGGATCCATCCGATTCCGGACGGGCGTGCCCTACCGGCGACCGACAGCCCGGAGGAACTGGCCGTTCAACGCGAGACCATCCGGCTGGCGTTCGTCGCCGTGCTCCAACACCTGCCGCCCCGGCAACGCGCCGTACTGATCCTGCGCGACGTGTTGTGCTGGCCGGGAGGGGAGGTGGCACAGCTGCTGGAGACCACCGTGGCCGCGGTCAACAGCTCGCTGCAACGGGCCCGGGCGACGCTGCGGGCGAACGAACCCACACCCAGCGATCCGTGGCGGCCCGCCGATCCGGCCCACCAGGATCTGCTCGACCGCTACTGCACCGCGTTCGAACGCCATGACATTCACACGCTGGTGTCGCTGCTGCACCAGGACGCCACGATGTCGATGCCGCCGTTCGCGTGGTGGCTGCGTGGCCGGGACGAGATCCGTCTGGCGTTGCTGGACCCGCAGGCGTCGTGCGCGGGGGCTCGGCTGTGGCCGGTGCGGGCGAACGGATCACCGGCGTTCTGGCAGACGCGCCCCGACCCGGCCGGGGACCACCGGCCGTTCGCGCTCGTGCTGCTCGATGTGACCGACGATCTGATCACCGGCATCGTCACGTACCTCGACGCCGACCGGCTGGTGCCGCTGTTCGGGATTCCGCAGCCGGCCCGGTGGTAGGGCGGTTCCGTCGATCGGCGGGCGGTCGGGGCCTTGGCGCGGGCTCGCCTCAGGTGGCGGGCAGGCGTACCTCGAACCGGCAGCCGCGGTCGGTGTTGCGTACGTTGACCCGGCCACCGTGCGCCTCGACGAGTCCGCGCACGATGGCCAGGCCGAGTCCGCCGCCACCGCCCGAGTCGGCAGCTCCCGGGGTGCGGGCCCGTTCACCTCGGAACGCGACGTCGAAGACCCGGTCCAGGTCTTCGCCGGGGATGCCCCCGCAGGTGTCGGAGACGGCCAGCCACACGTTGTCGGTCTCGTGGCCGGCGGCGATGTGCACGCTGCCGTCCTCCGGTGTGTAACGGACGGAATTGATCAGCAGGTTGCTGACGATCCGGGCGAGTTCACGTTCGCCGGCCCGCACGTTTGGCCAGCCGCTGTCGGCTGCCACCAGGTGGATCCGGCGGCGGGCGGCCAGCGGCGCGACGCCGGCGATCGCGTCGGACACCACGTCGCGCAACGGCACGGTGGTGGGCATGAGCCGTAGCGCGCCGGCGTTGATCCGGGACAGCTCGAACAGGTCGTCGACGAGCTGGGCCATCCGGTCGGTCTCCACCCGGATCCGCCGGTGGTACTCGTCGATGACGGCCGGATCGTGGATGATGCCGTCCTCCAGGGCCTCGGCCATGGCTCGCAGCCCGGCCAGCGGGGTACGCAGGTCATGCGACACCCAGGCGACGAGTTCACGGCGGCCGGCCTCCAGCCGCCGTTCGCGTTCCCGGGCAGCCCGGGCCCAGACCGCGGCGGCGGCCAGCCGGCTGCCGAAGGTGGCGCCGACGGCGAGGCTGATCACCGCGGAGGCGCTGACCGTGACGAGAACGACCCACAGGTCGTGCGCGGACAGGAACATCGCCTGCGCGACCGTGGCGACTCCGGCGACCACGGCGAGGACGGTGACCGTGAGCAGCACCAGGATGTGCACGAGAATCGACCGGCCGCGCAGCAGCCGTAGCGCTGCGGCGCCGGCCAGGCCGACGACGCCTCCGGCGGCGAGGGCGTAGAGCCCGATGAGCAGCGTGTCGCTCACTGCCCGGTTTCCTCGTCGAGCGGGTCGTAACGGTATCCGACGCCCCAGACGGTGCGGATCCGCTGCGGGTCGGCGGGGTCGTGCTCGATCTTCTCGCGCAACCGACGGACGTGGACGGTGACCGTCGACTGGTCGCCGAACTGCCATCCCCAGACCTTGTCCAGCAGGTCGCTGCGCGACCACGCTCGGCCCGGATGTCGCATGAAGAAGATCAGAAGATCTATTTCCCGGGCGGTCAACGACAGCGGTGTCCCACCCATGGTGGCGACGCGGCGGGCGGCGTCCACGGTCAGCGCCGCGTCGGTCAGCTTCGCCGAGACGGTGGGGTGGGCGGTGTGCGCGGCGGTGCGGCGCAGCACGGAGCGGATCCGCAGCACCAGTTCGCGGGGGGAGAAGGGCTTGGTGACGTAGTCGTCGGCGCCGACCTCGAGCCCGAGGACCCGGTCGGCCTCCTCGCCGAGCGCGGTGAGCATGACCACCGGCAGGTCGGGCAGCTGCCGCCGGATCCGGCGGCAGACTTCGAGGCCGTCGATGCCGGGCATCATCAGGTCGAGTACGACGAGGTCGGGTCGCTGGGCAGCGATCGCGGCAAGGCCGTCGGCGCCGTCGGCGGCCAGCTGGACCTCGCAGCCGGCCTGCTCCAGGTAACGTCGGACGACGTCACTGACCGTGGGGTCGTCGTCGACCACTAACACCCGGTGTCCCATCCTGACCAGGCTATCGACCGGGGATCACGGGCGATCCTCGGCGGGTCTTTCGGATTCCTTACGGTCCGCCGTCGCGCGTCGCCGTACCACGCAGGCCAACAGCGTCGTGCCGGCGACGGCGAGCAGGACGGCGACCAGATTGCGGCCGTACGGCAGCGGCAACACCGAGGCGTTGTCGGCCGAGCGGCCGAACCCCAGGGCGAGGGGCAGTCCCACCACGGTGACCGCTGCGGCGGTGATCGCCGCAGCGCGGAGGGTCGACCGGCACCGTGGCGGAACGCGGGTCAGCGCGGCGCCGACGGCGAGCACCGTCGCCATCCAGACGACGTCGTGGCCCACCAGCACGGCGGCCAGGAAGAGCAGCACCCCGCCCGGCGCAACGTCGGCGTCGGTGAGGGCGCCGCCGACGGCGTACGCCATGAGCAGGCAACCGCCGGCGACCAACCCGGCCCGGGTCTTCACGGTGTCCCCGCAACGGTGATCCGGCTGATCCACTTGGTCTGCAGCACCCCGGGCCGGTTGGGCGCGATCAGCCGCGCCGGATAGCCGTGGTCGATGTGCAGGGGCTCGCCGCCCAACCGCAGCGCGACCAGGGTCAGCGGATCTCCCACATATTCCGGTGGCACCGTGCAGGCCCGGTATCGCCCGCCCACCTGCAGTGATTCGACAAGTGCCGTCGAGCGTCGCGGATCGGCACCCACGAGCGCGACCAGATCGCCCAGCCGCACGCCGGTCCACGTGCCGACGGCGCTCCAGCCCTCCACGCAGGCGATCGGCAGGTCCGCGCGGTACTGCGGAAGTCGATAGAGGGCGGCGAGGTCCAGGCTGACGCTGCGGACCGGTCCGGTAACCCACAGCCGGTACGCCGGGTCGAGGGCCGCGGCGCGCACTCCGGCGCCGGCCGCGGTCCGGTTCACCGGAAGGCCCTGCGGTCCCACGTCGGGGTGGCGTGGGGCGAGCACCGCGAGACCGGCCAACGGCCGGATCGTCTGCCCGACCGTGGTCAGGGTGATCAGTCCGGAGGCGGCGGCGACGCCTCCGAGCAGAGCACGCCGGTCCAGGCCGTCCTGCCGTGGCTCAGGGGCCATCGGACGGGCGAGCGCGGCGCGGACCGCCGGCAGGTGTACGCCGATGTGCACCAGGAGACCGCCGACCGCCAGCCAGGCCACCCAGTAGTGCCCGGCGGTGAAGAAGAACGGCATCGGCGCGTACCAGCGGGAGATGTTGAGGACGCCGCTGACCAGCAGGAACAGTGCGGCGGCGACCAGTAGGCCGGTGCTCGCGCGTTCGGCGGCGTGCGCGATCGAGCGGGCCGGCGGCCAGCTGAACAGGCGCGGGTACACCGACCACAGCTTGGCGCCGAGCAGCGGAACCGAGGCGAGCCCGGTCGCCACGTGCAGACCCTGGGTGAAGCGGTAGAGCCCGACCGGGCGGGCCGGCCACCAGAACCAACCCGGCGGGTGCTGGATCAGGTGGCTGAGCAGACCGGTGGCGAAGCAGATGCCGAAGGCCACGCCGAGCGCGACGCCGAGCTGACTGGCCAGCCGGGTAGACCGTAGCCGGGACCGGAACCGCCCGGGGCGCAGCGGTCCGCGCCGCAGCGCCACCGGTGGTGCCGGCAACGGCGTCAGGCACCACCGGGCGAGGCGGCGCAGCACCGCCGCGCGGCCGGTCACCGGGGTGTCAGGGTGGCGAACCACCGACCCGCCTCCATCCAGGTGTCGAGCACGCGCATCGCGGTGGCGTCGGCCAGCTCGGGAAGCTCGTCGACGGGTACGCAGGCCCAGGGCAGCACGCGGTCGGCGCCGTCCGGGGTCTGCACCGTCGCGGTCCCGGACCAGGCCGGTGTGCCGGCCGGTGCCAGCTCCGCATGGAGGTGCCCGTCGGCGGCCAGCAGTTGACGGCAACGGCGAAGCAGCCGGTACGGGTCACCGCCGATGCCGATGTTGCCGTCGGCCAGCAGCAGGTGCCGCCAGCGGCCGGCACCGGGCACCGGACCGAAGACGTCGCGGTGCAGGGCGGGTGCGCCACGACGGCGGGCCAGCCGAACCGCGCTGGCGCTGACGTCGATGCCGAGGGCCGGCCGGCCGGCGTGGACGAGGGCGCTGGTGAGCCGGCCGGGGCCGCAGCCGACGTCAAGGGTGTGGCCGGTGCAGCACTCGATCAGCGCATCGTCTCCGTCGATCACGTCCCGGCACCAGGCGGCCGGGTCGAATCGGTAGACACCGCCGCTGGGATGCCGGGCCGTGAAGGCGGCCGGGATGCCCGCCGCGGCCCGGTCGATCGCGGTGTCGAAGACCGCGACGGCGTTCACCGGGCGACCGGTGCGGGACGCGGCACCTCGGCGGCGACGGCGTGGGCGAACCGGCTGTCCGGCGGGCACAAGCTCGCCACGGCGCGGGCGTCGGCGGCGGTGTCCACGTCGGACAGGCGGGGCAGCAGGCGTATCCGCAGGCCGCGCCGACGCAACGCCACCTCGGTGGATCGGCCGGTGGTCGCCGTGGAGGTGGCGATGGTACGCAGCACGATGGCGTGGCCCGGGTCGCGCAGCCCCAATATCCACCATCCGCCGTCGGTGGCCGGGCCGAGCACCGCGTCCGGGCCGCCCGCTGTGGCGAGCAGCTCTCGGGCCTCGTCGAGGTGATCGACGAGGAGCTGTGGGGTGTCCATGCCGATAAGCACGGCGGGTGTGCCGAATGTGCGGGCGTCGGCGAACGCGTTGGCGAGGCGGTCGCCGAGCGAGTCGCCCCGTTGGGGGAGTGTCGCCCAACCTGGCGGGGCGGGGTGCTCGCCGTCGAGGACGAGAACGCGGGAACCTGCCGCCGCGGTGGTGACGGTGTCGAGGGTGTCGGCCAGGGCGGCGGCGGCGACCCGGGCGGCCTGCTCGGGGGTGCAGGGCGGGCAGAGCCGCGTCTTGACCCGCCCGGGTGTCGGCGCCTTGGCCAGCACCAGGATCTGGGCGGCGCTCACCGGGCCAGCACCGCGCTCATGTCGCGGATGGCACGGGCGGTGCCGAGCACGGTGCCGGTCACCTTCGAGCGGGTGCCGGCCGCCCTCGGGCGGTAGTCGACGTCGATCTCGATGACCCGCCAACCGGCCCGGTCCGCCGAGATCAGCAGCTCCAACGGGTAGCCGAACCGCCGGTCGCGCAGCCCCAGCGCCAGCAGGTCGTCGCGGCGTACCGCCCGCATCGGGCCGATGTCGTGAACGTCCAGGCCGGTGCTGCGGCGCAGCCGGTGGGCGAGGACGGCGTTGGCTGCCCGGGCGTGCAGCGGCCACACGCCCCGTCCGACCGGGCGGCGTCGGCCGGTGGCCAACTGCGCCTGACCGGTGCGCACGTACGCGGCCAGCCGGGGCAGTTGTGCCGGGTCGAAGGAGCCGTCGGCGTCCATCACGCACACCACCCCGTCGGCGGGGTCGGCCGCCACGACACCGGCGTGCACGGCGGCGCCGTAGCCGGGCTCGGCGACGCTGATCACCTCCGCGCCGTGGGCGCGGGCCACCTCGGCCGAGCCGTCGGTCGAGCCGTTGTCCACCACGATCGGCCGGTAGCCGGCCGGTATCCGGGCCAGCAGGCCGGGCAGTGCCGGTGCCTCGTTCCGGCAGGGAAGAACCACATCGGTCATGTCGCGGACGCTAATCAGGATCGAGCGGAGCAGGTATTACCAGCCGATGATGAAGTCTTACGAGACGCTGACGGCTGCCCGTCAGGGCCGCCTCCGGCGCCCGGCTGGTTCTAGCGTCGGCCCGTGACCCACGTACTCGTCACCGGCGGAGCCGGTTTCATCGGTACCCATGTCGTCGCCGCGCTGCACCGGGTCGGTCATCAGGTGTCCGTCGTGGACGCCGGCCATCCGGGCGCGCATCGCGCGCCCTTACCGGACGCCGTGGCCGGCGCCCCGCTGTGCCGGGTCGACCTGCGTGACCGGGCCGCCGTCGCCGCAGCCCTGACCGGCGTGGACGTGGTCGTGCACCAGGCGGCCATGGTCGGGCTCGGCGTGGACCTCGACGACCTGCCCGAGTACGTCGGCTGCAACGATCTCGGCACCGCCGTGCTCCTGGCCGAGATGGCCCGCGCGGGTATCCACCGGCTCGTGCTGGCCAGCTCGATGGTCGTCTACGGCGAGGGCGCCTACACCTGCGCCCGGCATGGTGCGGTACGCCCCGCCCCACGCGCTGCCACCGAGCTGGCCGCCCGGCGATTCGAGCCCGCCTGCTCCGACTGCGGCACGGCCCTGGAGCCGGGACTCATCGACGAGGACGCACCACTGGACCCGCGCAGCGTGTACGCCGCCACGAAGGTCGCCCAGGAACACCTGACGGCGGTCTGGTGCCGGCAGACCGGTGGCACCGTGGTGGCGTTGCGATACCACAACGTCTACGGGCCCGGCATGCCGCGCGACACGCCGTACAGCGGTGTCGCGGCGATCTTCCGGTCCGCGCTGGCGGCGGGCCGGGCTCCGCGCGTGTTCGAGGACGGCTGCCAGCGACGCGACTTCGTCCACGTCGACGACGTGGCGGCGGCCAACCTCGCGGCGGTGACGGCCACCGGGAGCCGGACCGGCTGGCGGGCCTACAACGTCGCCTCCGGGCATCCGGCAAGCATCGGGGAGATGGCCGCCGAACTCGCCCGGGCCGCCGGCGGTCCCAGGCCGGTGGTCACCGGCGAGTTCCGGCTCGGCGACGTACGCCACGTGGTCGCCTCACCGGCCCGTGCCCGGGCCGAACTCGGATTCCGCGCGGCGGTCCGCCTCGCCGACGGAGTCCGGCAGTTCGCCCACGCACCACTGCGCGGATGAGCACGACGCTCCTCGCCCGGCTGCGGCGCACCACCGCACGGGCCGACCTGATCGCCGTCGGGGTCGCCGTCGGGCTGTTCGCCGCCGCCGCCGGTGTCGGCGGTCTGCTTCACCTGCTGGGACGTCCGGTGCACGCCAGTGCGGCACCGTTGTTCGCGCAGTGGCGGCCGCACCTCGGCCCCGGCACCCCGCTGGCGGTGGCGGTGGCCGTACTCGTCTGCTGGCGCGGATCCGCCCTGGCCGGCCGGCTGCCGTGGCGGCGGCTGCTCGTCCTGTCCTACGCCACCGCGGTGGCCTGGACGCTGTCACTGGCACTTGTCGACGGCTGGCAACGCGGCATCGCCGGCCGGCTGACCACCCACCACGAGTATCTGCACGAGGTTCCCGGCGTCACCGACATCTCCGCGATGCTGGGCGCCTTCACCTCCCGGATCCTCGACTTCCAGCCGGATTCCTGGACCACCCACGTGTCCGGCCACCCGCCGGGAGCGCTGCTGGTGTTCGTCTGGCTGGACCGGGTCGGGTTGGGCGGGGGCGGCTGGGCGGGGGTGCTGTGCATCCTGACGGCGGCGCTCACCGCCGTCGCCGTGCCGCACACCGTGCGGCTGCTCGGCACCGACGACGCGGCGCGGGCCGTGCTGCCGTTCGCGGCGTTGTTCCCGGGAGCGGTCTGGTCCGGAGTGTCCGCCGACGGCCTGTTCGCCGGGGTGACCGCCACCGGGGTCGCCCTGCTGGCGTACGGCCTCACCCGGGGCAGCGCGGTCGGCGCGCTCGGCGGCGGCGCGCTGCTGGGTTTCGGCTGTTACCTCTCCTACGGGCTGGTGCTGATGGTCCCGATCGTGCTGGCCGTGGTGATGCTGGGCCACCGGCGCCGGCCCGCCGCCTGGTGGGCGCTCGGTGGTGCGGCACTCGTGGTGGGCGCGTTCACAGTCGCCGGCTTCGACTGGCTGACCGGCTATCACCTGGTCATCGAGCGCTACTACCAGGGCATCGCCAGTCGGCGCGCCTACGGCTACTGGGTCTGGGCCAACCTGGCGATCCTCACTGTCGCCGCCGGCCCGGCAGCTGCCGTCATCCTCCGCCGCGCGGCGGTCGCCGGATGGCAGGCGGTCTCGTCGCTGCGGCCCGGCCGCGGTCTGCCGCGACCGCAGCAGGGCACCGTCGGGTACGCCGCCTGGCTGCTGCCCGTCGCCGCGGCGGCGGCGATCGTCGCCGCGGACCTGTCCGGCTACAGCAAGGCCGAGGTCGAACGCATCTGGCTGCCCTTCACCTGGTGGCTCATGGCGGGCGCCGCCCTGATTCCCGCCACCGGCCGCCGTACCTGGCTCGCCGGGCAGGCAGCGGTGGCCCTCGCGATCAATCACCTGCTCCTGACGACGTGGTAGGGCACTTCTTACCGAACGATGACATACCCGCTCGATGCTGACCCTTCATCACACAAGGGCCGTATCCCGAGGCGTCGGCGCACCACGGCAGCCGACGTGCCAGTGACGTTCAGGAGAAGCCATGACAAACCGACAGCGGCGCTTCCGGCCGACGCAGACCAGACAGGTCCGGATCGCCATGGCGGCGGTGGTGCTCGCCGCCACCGGCGCGCTCACCGTCACCTTCGTCTCCGGCGGCGGCAACGGCACCGCGGACGCGGCGACAAACCTCGCGCAGTTCGTGGCGATCGAGGACGTACGGCCGAACGTGTCGAACCCGAAGCCGACCGTCGGCGCCGCCACCGGTCGGTTCACTGTGGACTGCGGCACCAACGAGAACGGCAAGTTCAGCCCGGACAACCCGGTCGCACAGCCCGGTGTCAAGAACGGCGCCGAACATGTGCACGACTTCGTCGGCAACCTGGCCATCACCGCGGACTCGTCCAACGCCGACCTCGCCGCGTCCGGCACCACCTGCAAGAACGGCGACAGGTCGTCGTACTTCTGGCCGGTCGTGCGCATCGACCGGACGGTCCGTAGCGGTGACCGGGTCGCGCAGGCCCTCGCCCGGACCCAACCGATGATCGTCTGCCCTTCCGTGCGGGACCGGCTGCCCGCCGTACCCCTCCGGGTCCGCGACACGGTCGACCGTCGACTCGCGGAACTGGACCGCCTGAACGCCCAGGCCGGCCGGCGGATGACCGCCAGCCGAGGTCGGGTCGACGCCGCCCTCAACAGGCAGGTCCTCGACGCGCTGCGGACCCGCCGCGCCATCGTGATCAAGAACATCAGCAACGCCCTGCGCTCCGCCGGCACGGCTCGGCCGGCCGGCCTGGTGTCGCTTGTCGACTGCGATGTGAGCTACGACGGTATGCACGCCTCGATGCACGGCCCCAGCCATGCTGCCAGCGCCACGGCGGACCGCGTCGCGAACCCGCGGCTCCGCTGCCCCACCGTGCGCGGCAGGCTGCCCGGAGTGCCGGCCCCAGCCGTCGCCGAGGTCAACCGTAACCTCGACGAGCTCGACCGGCAGATCTCCGAGGCCACCGAACGGATCGCCACCAGTCGAGGTCAGGGCGGCCCCAATTTCGTGGACAACGCGATCGTCGGCCCGCTGACGGCCAAGCGGATCGCCGTGCTCGACCGGATCGGCATCGCCATCGGACGTCACACCGCCCGGCCGCAGGGTCTGGAAGCGCTCGCCGCCTGCACCGTCGACCAGGCGGCCGGCGACCCGGGGCCCACCACGCCCGGCAGCGCACCCAGCCCGACGGCGTCCGCGCTGCCCGAACCCCAGGGGCCCGATTTCGAACTGCCCGGCAACACCGGTGGCATTGTCCGCCCCGCCCAGGTGCTCATCGAGTACCGGGGCAACCCGGTCAGCAAGGTCGTGCCGATGCCCAGGTTCCTGCGGGCGCTCACCGGCGACGCCAAGCCCACCAGCCGTGGCCCGGCCAACGCCCGCCCGTCCTGGACGTGCTCCGGCTTCGCCGACCGGCTCGCCGACAAGTACCCGATCTGCCCGGTCGGCAGCCAGGTGCAGCGCGTGCACGACTTTCCGGGCTGCTGGGACGGCCGGAACATCGACAGCGACAACCACCGTAGCCACGTCGCCTTCACCGACCCGGCCACCGGCGCCTGCCCGCAGGGCTTCCGAGCGATCCCGCAGCTGCGGATCACCATTTCCTACGACATCCCCCGGGACGTGCAGGAGAAGGGTCAGTACGCGCTGGACTCCTTCCCGGAGGAGAACCACAATCCCTTCTCCGACCACGACGACTTCATCAACGTCAACTCCACCCGCACGATGAAACACATCGTCACCTGCATCAACAAGGGCCGGGACTGCTCGTGAATCCGCAGACCGTGTCCCCGTCCGCCGACCTTGCCGTCATCGGTGGCTCGGGTCTCTACGCGTTGCTCGACGGCGCCACCGAACACGTTGTCCAGACGCCGTACGGTGCGCCATCCGACGCGGTGACGATCGCCGACGTCGGCGGCCGTAGGGTGGCGTTCCTCCCTCGACACGGCCGCGACCACCGGCATCCTGCGCACCGGATTCCCTACCGGGCCAACCTGTGGGCGCTGCGGTCGCTCGGGGTACGCCAGATACTCGCGCCGTGCGCCGTCGGTGGCCTGCGGCCGGAACTCGGTCCCGGCACGTTCGTGGTACCCGATCAGCTCATCGACCGGACCAGCGGCCGGGCTCAGACGTACTACGAGCAGGGCGCGGTGCACGTCTCCTTCGCCGACCCGTACTGCCCGGTCGGTCGGCGTACCCTGCTGACGGCTGCCACCGGCCGGTCGGTGCCCGCGCACGACGGAGGGACCATGGTGGTGGTCGAGGGGCCGCGCTTCTCCACCCGCGCCGAATCCCGGTGGTACGCGGCGGTCGGCGGCGCGGTCATCAACATGACCGGCCACCCGGAGGCGGTTCTCGCCCGGGAGTTGACTCTCTGCTACAGCTCGATCGCCCTGGTGACCGATCTGGACGCCGGCGTGGAGAGCGGTCACGGGGTGACCCAGCAGGAGGTGTTCCGGGTCTTCGGCGAGAACACCGAGCGGCTGCGCGGGCTGCTGCTCGACGCGGTCGCCGCGCTTCCGGTCGAGCGGGACTGTCCCTGTCCGCACAGCCTGGACGGCATCACCCTCCCGATCGAGCTGCCCTGACCCGCGGCCGGAACCTCGTTCGCCCGGCTCAGCTGGCCTTCTCCTACCTGGTGGAGGCCGGCTGAGCCGGTGACCGGGCCGCTCCGACCGAGGCGATCAGCTCCGTTCGAACATCTCGGGACTGGTGCTCGGGTCGGTGAAGCGAAGTCGGTAGAGCGCGGGCATCGGCATCTGCCGCACCGTGGCCCAGCTGACCGGCACGCCGAAGCCGGCCAACGCCCGGCAGATGAAGGTGCCGTGGCTGCCGACGAGAACCACCCGGCCGGCGTGGTGCCGGGCGAGTGCCCGCACGGCCTCGACGGCACGGATGCTGAGCTGATCGAGGCTCTCCCCGCCCGGGCGTGCGTAGCAGAGGTCCGTCCAACTCCTGACGTAATGCCGCTCCCAGACCTCGGTGAAGGCAAGGCCGTCGTCCCACTCGCGCAGCTCGGTCCGGGTGCGTACGGGCAGGCCGAGCGCGTCGGCGGTCGGTTGGACGGTCTGAATCGCGCGCCGGTACGGGCTGGACCAGACCGCCGCAGGGCGTGGCTCGGTGAGCGCGGGCACCAGCTCGTGCGCCTGCCGCAGCCCGTCCCTGGTCAGCGGGCGGGTGAAGTCGTCCGGACCGTCGGCGGTCGGCGGGACGGACCGGGCGTGCCGGACCAGCACGATCTCGGTCGGCATCAGAGACCTCCGCTGTCTCCGTGACCGTACCCCTGCTGCCGTGTCCATCCATCGACGACATCGTCGCCTTCTATCAGGTGCTGGGCTTCCACCCGACGTACCAGCAGCGCAAACCCAACCCGTACGTGGCGCTCCGGCCGTTGTCAGACAGTGCCGAGCCGGCGTGCCGAGCGGGGCGCCGGACGCGTGGGCCGGCCCACCCGGGCGACGTGTAACAGCCGGTCCGGTGCGACGTCCAGCAGCGCACCGAGCGCCGTCCGGGTGGCATCGACGTCGATCAGCTGGCTCAGCGGATGCGCTGCCAGCCCGGCGGTGTGCAGGGTCAGCCAGACCCGCAGCAGCACCCGGCCGAACTCGACCTGACCAGGCCGGTCGAGGTCCGCCGGGCCGACGAGGACCAGCACCGCGCCGCCGCGCGCGAGCGGTTCGTCGGCGGCGGCGAGCAGCCTCGGCAACCCCAGCCGCCGCAGCAGCGGGTACGCGGCCAACGCCGCGCGCAGCCCGGTCGCGGCCGGCCGCGACAACGCGAGGCAGCGGTCGTTGAGCCCGTCGGCGTGGTAGCTCGGATGCGTCGGATCGAGCCGTAGCCAGCGGCGCAGCTCGGTGACGACCGCCGGGTCCGCGTACAGCCGCCGGTCGGCGGCGCGTAGCAGGGCACCGAGCCGATCCGGGTACGGTACGGCGAGGAGGCCGCCGCCCGCCTGCCGGGCGACCGAGTCGACCGCGTCGAGGGTCTGCTGCTCCGGACCGGCGGCGAAGCGGCCCCGGTCGGTGCGGCGCTGCCACACGTCGGTGGTGCGAAACGGCGTCGGGTAACGGTGCCGGGCCGGCCGCAGCCGGCCCACCTGCCGGTGCTGTTCGTCGAAACTGGCGATGAACTCCAGCCGCAGGCCGGCGTCGGCGGCGACGATCAGGCAGGTTTCGACGAACGCGCCGAGGGACAGGCGCAGGTCCCGGCCGGTGGGGTCGGCCGCTGGCAACGTGTGGGCCGCGTGCCAGCCGACGTGGATAGCCCCGGATTCGTAGCGCAGCCGCCACGGCTGGGTGTTGTGCGCGCTCGGCGCCCGCCAGCAGAACGGCTCCAGCGCGCGGAACGCGGCGAGGTCCACCTACCGCTCCTTCGCGTAGAAGGTGTACCCGTGCAGCGGGCGACCGCCGAGCCGCCGGTACTGGGCGGCCGACGCCGGATTGTCCCGCCCGACGTAGGTGCTGCGCAGCGTCGTGTAGCCGGCGGCGTGCAGGTTGCGGTGCAGGTGCGTGGAGAGCAGCCGCTGGTAGCCGCGCCCCTGGTACTGCGGCAGCACGCCCTTGACGATCAGTACCGCCTCCCGCCGGTAGCGGCGACGCGTGGCCAGCAACCGCACCTGGTTGACCGGGTGCAGGTCACCGCGGACGGCGACCAGGAACTCGCTGATGTCCGGTACGCAGAGCACGAACGCCACGGGCTGCCCGTTGCGGGTCAGGTAGAGCAGCAGTGACTCGTCGAGCAGGTACGCCAGACCGTCGGTCTGCCGCCGTAGCTGTCCAGCGGAGATCGGCGTGTAGTAGCCGAGCTGGGCGAAGGAGGCGTTAAGCATCCCGCGCAGCAGGTCGAGCTGGTCGTCGAGCCGCCGGACATCACCACGGTGCAGCTCCAGCCGGGCGTCGTCGGGCGCACTGCGAGCCGGCTGCGCCGGGGCGGGCACCGGGCAGATCCAGGTGTCGGACTCGAACCGGCGGTGGAACCCGTACGCCTCGTATGCGGCCACGTAGCGCGGCGGGTTCCAGGCGCTGTCGACGAAGCCCCGCTCGGCGTAGCCGGAGGTGATCACCCCGCCGGCCTGGTTGGGTAGCAGCGCCGCCGGGCCGAACAGCAGGTCCCGGTCGGCGTCGGCATGCGCGGCAATCGCGTCGAACAGCGGCCCGGCGGCCGGCGCGGTGAACTCGGTCAGCCCGAACAGCTGGCACCGACGGCCGATTTTCGTGTCGAACGCCGGATCGGTGTGCAGGGTGGTGCGTCCGACCACCGTGCCGGCGGCGTCGCGCAGCAGGTACAGCGGTACGCCGTCGCGCCACCACCGCCGGATCTGCTGCCGGGGAACGGGTACGTGACGCGGTTCGTCGGCGTACAGCCGGTCGGTGAACGCCAGGAACTGCCGCAGGTCCCGGCGGGTGGTGACGCGGTCGAACCGGTGGCTGCTCACCGCCGGACCGCCGGACCGGTCGTCTCCGCGCCCAGCGGGGTGAAGGTCGCGATGTGTCCCATCTCCGGGCTTTCGGCCCGCCATGCGCCGTTGGAGTACCCGTCCGGAGCGGCGCTGTAGAGCCGGATGAACCCGGCGGTGGCATTGCGGGTGCCGTCGGTCAACCAGACCATCAGCCGGCGGTGATGGCGGGTACGGGCGAAGCGCAGCATCGCGTCGCGGTCGGTGAAGAACGCGATGGTGCCGAGGGTCAACGGAAACTGCCAGTAGACCGTGTGCCAGCAGTAGCCGGACATCCGGCGCATGTCCCGGACCATCCGGAACCAGGCCGGCGCCAGTCGCAGCAGCACCAGGGGATTGGCGTACCGGGTCCCACCGATGAACATGGCACCGGCGCGGGCCTGGGCGGGAGCGCGGGAGAAGTCGCGAGTACGCATGGTCACCTCACCAGGTAGACGTTCTTGATCTTCTGCTGCCCGGCGAACGGGCCACCGCCGGGTTCGTGCAACTCCACTCGCAGGTCACCGGCGGTCGGGTCCTCCACGAGGGACTGGGCGAAGTCCCGGGAGACCGAGGTGAGATGGCGGCGTACGCCGCTGCGGCACGCGGCGGCGAGCGCGTCGCGCTGCGCGGCGGCCAGCGGGCGGCGCAGTTCGACGTGGATCACCGGCCGGGTCTCCAGCGTCGCGTCCTCGACCAACGCCAGACAGAAGCGGTTGATCTCGGCGGCGTGCGGATTGCCGGTGTAGAGGCCGTACTCGACGTCCTGGGGGTAGAGGTTGGCCCCCAGGTAGGAGACAGTGGAATCGCGCCGTCCGAACAGCAGCAACACCGGCAGGGTCATCCGCTCGGCGGAGACGGCGGTGCGGAACTCGGCCCCGCGTACCGGGTCGGCCTGCGCCAGCTCGACGATCCGCCGGTACGGCACCAGCAGCGCCTCGTCCCCGATGTTGTAGCGCAACCGGGGTTGCAGCACGTCGGTGGTGACCGTGCAGACCAACTCCCGCCGCTCGTTGGTCTCCAGGTAGGTGCTGAACGGGTTGTACTGGAACACCATCGGCAGCCGCTGCTCGTCGGCGCCGAGCAGCGCGGTCCGTAGGGCGCGGTCGGTCTGCAACCGCCGTCGCAGCCACACCGTGAGCCGGGTCTCCGCACCGATGCCGATGGTCAGGTCCGACGCACCGTACGCCGAACGCACAAGCGCGAACCGCTGCTCCAGGTAGTCGCGCAGCGCCTCGGTCATTCCCTCGCCGCCGCAGCTGGCGAAGATGCGGTACCGCGACCACGGGAAGCCCTCGGCGTCGAGCCGGTCGCGCAGGTGTTTCAGGAACGGCGGATACGCGGTCACCAGGTAGTCGAAGTCGGAACCGAATTCACGGAGCGTGTCGACGATCTTCCCGAGGTCCGGGCCGGTGTTCTTCACCACGGCGATGCGGGCCATCGCGGCGCCGGTCGTCGTCCCGGTCGCCCAGGCGCCCATCGAGTAGGCGTTGATGACGAACGGTCGGCGCATCGGAAACACCAGCCCGGTGTAGCCGGCGATGTCGCGGTGCACCGCGCGCAGTTCCCGCTCCGCGCGGGGCCAGTTGAACGGCTGCCCGGACGAGCCGGCCGACTCGTCGACCACCACCCCACGAGTGGGTAGCCGTCCCCGCCAGCAGCGCGCGGCGGCGTCGTAGGCCGTGACGTAGCGGAGCTTGTCGGTCTCCGGAAAGTCGTCGAGTCGGCGGCGGTTACCGGCGGGGCGGGCCCGCAGGAAGGCCCGGTAGGCGGGTACCTGCCGGGCGGCTCGTACGCAGATCGCCGCCGCGTTCGCCGCGGCCAGCCGGTCCAGGAACGGGTGGTGCCGCCGCGCCAGCCACCGCCACCCGGCGGGGTGGCGGCCGGCGAGCCGGCTCAGCGCGGCGACCAGCCGGCCGAGGGTCGCCAGGACGACCTGCCGGGCACGCGCGGCCACGACCGGCAAGGGGGAATCGGCGGTACGCAGGGCAGGGTGTCGGTGTGGCAGTTCGGCCATGACGACATCCTGTCGACGCCGCGGCGTCGACACCTGAGCCCACGCACGGTCCCCGCTGAGTATCCCTACCCAGCCGGCTTCACGTGTTACTCGTTGAGCAGCTGCTCGCGGAGGATGTCGGCGTGCCCACAGTGCTGGGCGAGTTCGCGCAGCACGTGCAGGTACACCCACCGTAGTGGCAGCGGGCCCCGTCGGTTGCCGCGCAGTGTGTCGTCCAGATCCAGGGACGACGTCGCCTGGCGTGACGCCTCGCAGGCCTCGCGGTGCGCCTGCTGGACGCTGGCGATCGTGTCGCCGTCGTCGAGGACGAACGAGTCGTCCGGCGTCGCCGGAATGCCGATCTCAGCGCGCGACCGGCACGTGACGGCTTCGTCGAACCAGACCTTCTCCACGAAGGTCGCATGCTTCACCAGCCCCAGCAGCGTGGTTCGGGAAACCACCAACGAGCGGCGTGCCTGCTCCTCGGTCAGCCCGTCCAGGCAGCTGGTGAGCGCCCTGCGGTGCTCGTCGATGAACGCCTCGAACTGGGCCTTGGCCGGCTGTGCGACGACCTGGTCGGCGAAGGTGGGTGGGTAGGAAGGCATGGACGTAGCATCTCAGACCGCCACTCAGCAGCGGCCACACCGCTCCTAGACTCCGTCGGGTGATCGTACGCAGGGCTGGCGTGGCAGACGTGGCGGCGCTCGCGGAACTACGCGGCATCGACGGGAACACGCTCCGGGCGTACGCCGACTGGGTGGCCGCCCACGCGCAGACGCACCTGCCGTTCGTCGCTGAGATCGACGGACTGGTGGTGGGTGCCGCCTGGCTCCATGTCGCGCAACGGGTGCCAGGTAACGGAGCGCTTGAGCGCTGGTACGGCGACATCCAGTCGGTCGAGGTCCGCGCGGAGTACCGCAACCGCGGCATCGGCGGCGCACTGATGGCCGCGATCCTGGCCGAGGCCCGCGCCCGGGGGCTGCTGCACGTGACCGTCCACTCCGGCCGCCGCGCGGTCGACTTCTACCTGCGCAACGGCTTCACCCAGCATCGCCAGATCCTGCTCTGGGAGCCGACGCACCGGCCGCCGTCGTGACCGTACGCGGCCGTTCGCTTGCTGCGACCCACCCTGCCCGACCCGGGCCTGCCCGGGCCTGGCTCGGCGGCGTAAATCGGTCGCGTGCGGTGCGGCCGGCGGGGACGATACGGCGATGCCCGGTGCACCCGAGGGATTCACCTACCGCCTCCGCAAGAACGGTGACGTCGAACTGCTCCATCACAGCCGGCCGGCCGGCGTGCTTCGGGGTTCCGCTGCGGCCCGGTTCCTGATCGACGTCAACACCGAAGATCCTCAGGAGTTGATGGCGCGCATCACCGGCAACTACAAACACGGCAACGAGCGGACGGCCAAGAAACACCCCCGCAACCGCCACCGGTAGCCCACGTCGGTGTGCCGACACCTCCCCCGGTCCAGCTGTGGCCGGATTCCGGCAGCCTGTAGTCGGGCCGTCAGGTGTCGGTTTCGAGGGCGAAGGTGTTGCCGTCGGGATCCTGGAACCACGCGATGCGTCCACCGCCGGCCCGAGCGGTGATTCCCCTGGCGTCATGGTCCAACTGGTCGTACCGGATGATGTCGACGCCGGACGAGACGAGTTCGTCGACGATCTGGTCGATGTCGTCGACGTACCAGGTCGCCAGGGTCGCCGGGCTTTTCCCGGCAGTGACCGACTGGTAGACGTTCAGCGCCATCCTGCCACCGCAACCATAGATGCGGCTGCCGTCGGCGATCTGGGCGCTGGGGCCGGACTGTAATGCCTGGAGGCCGAGCTTGCCTTCGTAGAACGCGATCGCCAGTTGGATGTCGGACACCGCGATCGACACTCTGAGGTCGTACCTGCTCAACGGCATGCACCACTGTCGCACAGGGCTAGCCGACCGGAGGGCTTACCAGCATGGTCCTGCCTCGCAGGTCGGCTACCAGACCATCGCACCAGTACCACCGAAGGTGCCGGTCCTCGAAGCCCCGGAACTCCGCGCAGATGCGGAACTCCAGCCGTACCCAGAAGTCCTGCTCATCCATGGCGACCCCCACCGACAACCGGGTGCCATCGCACCGTACGCCACGTTCGATGACTGATCGACGGGCTACTGTCGCTCGCGTACCAGATCGCGCTCAGACCTCCATAGTCAGACGAGGACGGCTCAGTGAGTGATGTTCCGGATCTCGGCCCCGTGCCGCAGCGCATCACCGTCGACGCGGAACAGGTGCGTCGGCTCGTCGCCGACCAGTTCCCGCACCTGGCCGACCTCCCGGTCGAGCCGGTGGCCAACGGCGGCTGGGACAACTGGACCTTCCACCTCGGTCCCGACCTGCTGGTGCGTCTACCCAGCGCTGCCGAGTACGCCCTGGCGGTCGACAAGGAACATCGTTGGCTGCCGGCCCTCGCTGCCCGGCTGCCGCTGCCCATCCCCACCCCGGTGGCGAAAGGCAGACCCGACGCGAGTTATCCCTACCCGTGGTCGATCTACAGGTGGCTCGACGGCGAGCCGGCCAGCCTGGACCGCATCGACGACCCGGCGCGATTCGCAATCGACCTGGCCGAGTTCCTGGTGGCGTTGCGGGCCGTCGACGCCGCTGGCGGTCCGCAGCCGGGTGTCCACAACTGGTTCCGGGGTGGCACCCTGCGCACCTACGACAAGCTTGTTGAGCAGGCGCTTGCGGAGTTGGACGGCCACGTCCATGCCGAGCTGGTGCGCGAGATCTGGGCGACGGCACTCGACGCCCGCTGGGACGGTGTCGACCGGTGGTTCCACGGGGACATCGCCCAGGGCAACCTTCTGCTTGCTGACGGCCAACTGGCGGCCGTCATCGACTTCGGGACCTGCGGCGTCGGTGACCCGGCCTGCGATCTGGCGATCGCCTGGACGTTGCTGACCGCCGAAGGCCGGCAGGAATTCCGTGCCCGGCTGTCGGTGGATGATGCGGCGTGGGCGCGCGGCCGTGGCTGGGCCCTCTGGAAAACCCTCGCCACCTGCGCCTCCACCTTCGATGCCCCCGAGGACGCAGCAGAGTTCGCGGACGCGCACCGCATTCTCGCCGGCATCCTCTCCGACTACGTGCCCAGCACTGTCACCAAGCCTCGCCGGCAACAGTGACACCCGCCCTGGCACCCCTCGGCCCCGGCCGGAGCGTTAGGTTGGGACAGATGCGCACCATCGCGAGCGATCGCCTGCTGCTGCGTCCCTGGCGCGAGGAGGACGCCGACTTCCTTCTGGATCTCGAGTCGCGCTGGGAGGTGGTGCGGTTCCTGGGCGCGCGGCCGACACTCCTGAACAGCCGCGAGGACGCCCTCGCCTCGATCGCACGCCGACGCGCCATCGACGATCCGATCCACGGGATCTGGGCCATCACCACCGCGACGGACCGCCAACTGGTGGGCAACGTCCTGCTCAAGCCGATTCCCCTGTCGGCCGGCGAACCTACTGACGGCCCGACCGATGTCGAGATCGGCTGGCACCTGCATCCGGACGCCTGGGGGCACGGCTACGCCACCGAAGCAGCGGCGGCGGTCCTGGACGACGCGTTCGAACGAGGTCTGACGAGGGCCATCGCGGTCACGAACCCCGACAACCATGCCTCCCAAGCCGTCTGCCGGCGGCTCGGCATGACGCGCCTCGGCCGGACGACGAGGTACTACGACACGACGAACGAACTCTTCGAGAAGCTGGCCGGCTGATCGGCACAAAGACCGCGACAGCCATCTTCGCGTCGTGGTGTTTGCACGTACGTTTTCCGGGTGACCGTGTACGACATAGCCGCCAAGCTGCCGCCCATCGACGTGCTGCGGGATCGCTGCAAGGCACTCGCCGTGCTGGAGTGCATCGTCGACGGTGCCGAGCCCCACTACGCCTACACCCGCGCCTGGGGCGACGACGAGGCGGCACTGATGAACAACGGCACCGGCGACGAGTGGGCGGTCGTGTTCACCGCCGATGGTGCGTTCATCCGCGCCTTCGCCCACGAATCGGCGATGACGCCTTACCGCGATCCGGACCACGAGCTGTGGCCCGGGCTGCTCGACGGCATCCCGTCGGCGTTCCGTCCGCTGCTCGACGACATCGTCGACCAGTACGTGCAGTTCGCCGAGGACTACTACGAGATCGAGGTGAACCGGAAGGCCATCGAGCACATCGTCGCGCACCGCCCGCTCACTGACGTCGTGGTGCAGGCTCTGAATCCGGACGTGACCGCTGCGGGGCTGCACGAGGAGATCACCGCGATCGGATATCCGCTCGCCGCAGCGGCCTGACCGGCCCTTGACCTCGGCATCGGGACGTGTCGACCGTTCCGAGCCCCGCCCTGGCCCGCTACGGCGCGGGTTCGAGTACGACGACGGGGATCTGGCGGGTGGTCTTTCGCTCGTATTCGGCGAAGAATGGGTACGCAGCCTTCTGCGCGCTCCAGATCCGTTCCCGCTCGTCTCCGGTGGCCACCCGGGCGACCAACTCGACCGTGTCCGTGCCGATCTCCGCTCGCGTCTGCGGATTCGCGATCAGGTTGTGATACCAGTCAGGGTTGGTGGGCGCGCCGGCCTTGGACGCGAACACGGCGTAGCCGCCGTCCACCTTCTGGTACATCATCGGGTGTACGCGGGGCTGGCCGCTCTTGGCGCCGACCGTGTGCAACAGCAGCAGCGGCTCGCCGGCGAAGTGACCGCCCACCTGCCCGCCGTTGGCGCGAAACTCGGCGATGACCTTGTCGTTCCAGTCGCTCATGTCTTCCCCTCGACCAGTGCGTGCCGGCTTCTTGAGTCCGATTCTGACAGTTCCGGCTCCGCCTCACCCCGTGACGCGACCGGGCACCGCGCGAGCTTCTCCACCGACCGTCCGTGGCGGGTGGTCACTGCCCGTGGGACGCGGACAACGGCAGGAGTGGACGGACAACGGCCCGGGTCAACGCGTCCATCCTGGTGTCAAGCGTCGATGATCGAGACGCGGTTGGGGTTGCTCGGCTCGGGCTGAAACATGGTCAGCAGGCTCTCGCCCTCGGCCACGACGGCGTCGCGCTCGTCCGTCGTGAGCGTACGTAGCGGCGTGATCCGTAACGTCGCCGCGCCGTTGTCGGCGGTGACCGCCCAGGTGCCCGAGACCCGTCCGTCGACCAACAGGAAACGCGCGCCGGTGACGCTCAGCCCGCGATGTTCGACGTCGATGACGCGGCTGCGGTCGTCGTAGCCGAGCACCGCGTTGTCGAACGCCGGCAGGAACCGCGGCGGCGCGGGGGTGTGCGGGTCGGGCAGTGCGCCGTCCGGCACGTCGAGCAACTCGCGGCCGCGCTCGTCGCGGAACGTCCGCAACGAGGGGCGCAACCGTTGGACGGACTCCCGCAGCCCGCCCAACCCGGACCAGGCTCGGATGTCGGCGGTGGCCGCCGGGCCGTACGCGGCGAGGTAGCGCAGGACCAGCGCGTCGACGGTGGCGGGCGACGTCGACGCCAACGGCCGACCCAACCACGTCTCGATGGTGGTGTTGTACGCGGCCGCGCGCTCACCCCAGACACCACGCGGTGGCACCTGCACGAGCGGCACGAGCGTGCTGAGCGCGTCGCCCAACGTGCGCGCCTGCACACCCGGCCAACGGTCGGCAATCACGCGGGCCGCCTCGGTGAGCATGCGCGGCCGCTCCTCGAACAACGGTCTGCCCAGTTTCGTCAGCTCGTCGAGGTCGACGCCGGGCAGCGCCCGGCGCAACGTCGACCACATGCGTGAGACCAGCATCGTCTGGTGCACCGGCCGCAGCGTGACGCAGTCGTCGGCGGTCACCAGGTGCAGGGTGCGGCGCATCAGCAGGGTGCGGACGGCCCGGCGGCTCAGCAGCAGCTCGGCCAGCGCCGCCGGCTGGAAACCGGCCAGCCGGCTCCACAACCCGACGTAGGGCTCCAACGGCTCCTGCGCCTGCAACCCCACCAGGTGCTCAAGGGTGTCAGCGACCGGCATGTCGTGCCGTTGCATCAGGAGCTGACGGGCCAGCAGCGCCCGGTTGAGGGCACGACGGTCGAGCACGCTCATGGCGCCGACGCTATCGCCCACCCCGGACATCTTCTGCTCGGCGGATCCAGGTGTGCGACGGCTTTACCCTCGCACGCTGGTCAGGCTACGAGCAGGCGGAGACCGAGCTCCGCCGTGTCGAGGGCGACCAGGTCGCGGTTGCGCTCGGCCCACCGACCCGAGGACAGGTCCTCGCGGAGTCTGCTGACCGCCCGCTGCTCGGCCTGCGGTCCGACCCGGGCCCACACCGAAACCGCGCGGCGTACGTGTTCGTCCAGGTACGCCTCAGGTCGACGCCAGTACGCCTCAAAGAACCCGTCGACGCAGTCCCAGGGCACGAGCACCGGCTCGGCGCGCCCGCCGATCGCATTGGCCAGATCGGCCAGCGACGGCCACCCGACGAGGAGGTCAGCGAACTCCGGCAGATAATCGCGGGTGAGCCAGAATCGTTGACGCCAGCCGGTGTCGTCGGCGTCGTACGTGAACACCACCACGCGGCGGGCCACCCGTCGCATCTCGCGCAGCCCGGCGACGGGGTCGGGCCAGTGGTGCACCGTGCTGACCGCCATCGCGGCATCGAACGACTGGTCCTCGAACGGCAGACTCTGCGCAGCGGCGGCCACGCACGGTGCCGCGCCCGGAGGACGCAGCGCCCGCATGACCGCCGACGGCTCCACCGCGGTGACGTCGCGGTCGGGCGGCTCGTACGAGCCGGTGCCGGCTCCGATGTTGAGCACCGTCCGGGCGTCACCCAACGCATCCCAGATGCGCGCGGCAATCCGTGGCTCGGTGCGCCGCGTCGCGGGATAGTCGGCTCCGATGGCGTCGTACAACTGTGCCCCGAACACTCTCAGCTGCTCCTCCGGTGTCGTCCTGATTCCCCTCGCCCGTGCCTCCAGCTCCCGGTCGATGGCCGTCACCATGGCGGCAGCGCGATCACGCTGATCCATCAGCAGGCCCCGCAGCCGGCACAGATGTGCGACCGTGTCCGTGGTCGGATCGTCGACCAGGTCCGCGATCTCGCGCAGACCGAAGCCGAGCCGCCGGTAGGCGAGCACCTCCCGGAGCCGCTCCACATCGTCGGCGGAGTAGGCCCGGTGTCCGGCCGCGGTTCGGGTGGACGGTTCGAGGAGGCCGATCTCGTCGTAGTGGTGCAGGGTGCGGACGCTGACGCCGGCCAGCTCCGCCACCCGTCCCACGGTCAGATGCTCCGCCATGGCACGACTATCGGGCATCACGCCGCGTGAGGAACAAGGCTCGCCGCCGCCCGATCTTCCTCAGGTCCGCGCCAACGTCTGCGCGCGAGCGCGACCGTATTCGGCCAGGGCGTGAAAGGCGGCCTTCGGCGTCCACGAGCCGTCGGGCAGTACCCGCACGATGCCGCGCGCGGCCAGGTCGTAGTCGTGCGCGGGGTCGCCGGTGGTGGGTAGGTGCCGGTTCGCGAACGTGTAGACGAACGCTGCCTCCACACCGCCACGCTCGTAGTCGCGTAGCAGATCCAGCAGGTAGCGGGACTGGCCTGCCTCGTCCCGTTCCAGGCTGGTGGTGAGCTGCGCGGCACGGCCCTGCTCGTCGTAGGTCACCGGCTCCGTCGCGCCCGCGACGTCGGCCGCGCCCCGGAAGGTGCAGCAGCCGAACTCGGTCACGGCGTACGGCTTGCCCTGCCCCACGGCAGCGGCCAGGGTCTGCGGAAATGCCGCGGCGTTCGTCGCGTCACGGTAGCCGGCGTCGCTGGCGATGATGTCGAACGGCGCCCAGTCGACGTCTTCCAGGGGGATCGCGGCGTAACCGACCAGGCCGCCGAACCGCTGCCGCACCGCAGGCATCACCTCGGCGAAAAAGTCGTGCACGGCGGCTCGGGCTATCGGGACCGCCTCCCGCATGCGCATCGGATCGGCGAACAGTGCCATCCGCTCGACGAGGTCACGACCGGGCAGGAATCCATCGGTGAACAGGGAGATCTCGGAGCCGGTGAGGTACACGACCGAGGCGCCGGTGCGGCGGAGCCGCTCGGCCCGCTCGGCGCCGTCGAGCAGGAACGCTTTGAGCCCGTCGCGGTCGAGGCCATTGGTGAAGGGGGAGTACCACACCTCGAGCCCCGATTCGACGGCGAATCGCGCGGCCAACTCCAGCCGGTCCTGGACACCGCCGGTGAGGCGTACCGCGTCGCAGTGCAACTCCTCGCGGATGACGCGCAGGTCGCGCCGGACGGTCTCGGGGTCGAACGGCTCGTGGGTGGTGGAGCCGGCGCTGACGAAGCCGGTGTCGTAGTTCATGCCGAAGACACGCACGGGGACCTCCTCGCCCTTAGGGTACGCGCAGTACCGTACAGGGTACGTCTAGTACCCTGCAATGAATGGGCACCAGACGCCGGGGCGAGGAACTGGAACGGGCGATCCTGCAGGCGGCGGCGGAGGAACTGGCCCGGTCCGGTTATGCGGGGATGACCATGGACCGGGTCGCCGCCCGGGCCGGAACCAACAAGAACGCCATCTACCGCCGGTGGCCGCATCGGGCGGCGTTGGGCGTCGCCGCGTACCGTCACCTCTCCGACGTCGCGATGCCGAACCCCGACACCGGTACGCTGCGGGGCGATGCGCTCGAGATGCTGCGGCAGGCGAACGAGACGTGGTCCTCGCCGCACGGAGCGGTCCTGCGCAGCCTGCTGGCCGCGGCGGCGGACGACCCGGCGCTGCTCGACCTGATGCGCGAACGATCAGGCGCGGACACCATGGACCGTGCCTGGCTGGCCATGCTCGCCCGCGCGGTCGCCCGCGGTGAGGCGCCGCCGACGGCCGTGCATCCGCGGGTCGCGGCCGCGCCGATGATGCTGCTGAGAGCCGAGTACGCGATGCGCGGCATACCGTCGGTCCCCGACGAGGTCCTGATCGAAATCGTCGACGAGGTCTTCCTGCCGCTCGTACGCGGTCGCGTCTGACCCACTCGACGGCGGTGGGCCGACGCGGGGCTGGCCGGGGTCGGGGCGGGGCTACGCTGACCGGGTGCGGTTGGTCATCATGGCAGACACCCACCTGCCGAAACGTGCCCGGGACCTGCCGCCCGGGCTGTGGGCCGCCGTGGACGCCGCAGACCTTGTCATCCATGCCGGCGACTGGGTCGACGCCGCCCTGCTCGACGAGCTGGAGCGGCGCGCTGCCCGGCTGATCGGCGTCCACGGCAACAACGACGGTGCCGACCTGCGTGCCCGGCTGCCGGAGATCGCCCGCGTGGACGTCGGCGGGATGCGCATCGCGGTGGTGCACGAGACCGGGCCGGCCAGTGGCCGGGAGCGGCGGTGCGCGGCGAGCTTCCCCGACTGCGACCTGCTCGTCTTCGGTCACTCCCACATCCCCTGGGACAGCGAGGCGCCCGGCGGCCTGCGGTTGCTCAATCCCGGCTCGCCGACCGACCGGCGCCGCCAGCCGTACGCGACGTACCTCACCTGCGAACTGGCCGACGGTCGGCTCGACGCCGTCACCCTGCACGAGGTGCCGCGCCAGCCGTAGCCGGGACGCGGGCCGGCCTAGTCTGGACGCATGCCGAAAGCCATCTGGAACGACCTGGTCATCGCCGAGAGCCCGGACACCGTCGTGGTCGAGGGCAACCACTATTTCCCCCGCGCCGCGCTCCGCGACGACCTGCTGCGGGACTCCGACACCCACACGGTCTGCCCGTGGAAGGGCACCGCGTCGTACTACACGCTGGAGCACGACGGGCAGACCAGTGTGGACGCGGTCTGGTACTACCCGCAGCCGCTGCCCGAGGCCGAGATGATCCGGGACCGGGTCGCGTTCTGGAAGGACGTCAAGGTCGTCGGGGACGACTGACGTCGATGTCAGCGCCCGAGGGTGCTGTCGAAGGCGGTCAGCCGCTGCATGAACCAGGACGGGTCGGCCAGGTGGGGGTAGTGGGTGACGGTGGGCGACATCTCGACGACCGCACCGGGAATTCGACTGCCCAGCCAGGCCGGATAATCGTCGGCCACGGGTAGGCCGTGTAGCGACAGGAAGGGTGTGGGCTGCCGCATCGCCATCACGTTCGCCATGAACGCGGCCAGTTCCGGCGGTTCGAGGTCGAGCAGGGGCGCCCATGCTCCGAGCAGTACGTCCTGGCGCAGCGTTCGGTTCTTGCTGATCTCTTCGGCGACGGCGGTGTTCAGCTGCCCGTACATCCTGGCCAACGCCGACGTCATGAACTCGGCGAAACCCTCCCCTCGCAAGGCCCTGGCCGCCCGTGCCGGCAGCGGTTCCACGTCGAGCGTCTGATCGACGGTGACCACACCGCGCGTCGGGAAACGGGCGGCGTAGGCAGTCGCCACCACCCCGCCGAAAGAGTGCCCCACGACCAGCGGATCCTGCTCGATTCCCAGGGCGCGGACGAGTCCGTGGAGGTCGTCGGCCATGCTCAGCGGGTCGTACGGCGGCACTCGTGGCGAGGTGCCATGGCCGCGCAGGTCGACGCGGACCGTACGGAAGTGCGCGGCCAGCGGCACCCGAGCCCAGGAATGGCGGTCCTCGGTCATGCCATGGATCGCGACGAGGAGTGGTCCGATGCCATCGACGTCATGGGCAAGCGGGACGGTCAGCTTCATCGGTGCGTACCTTCCGGTCCGCCGTTCCGGAGACTGGCGCGAACGAGGCTGCGGGCCAGGCGGGTGCTCTCCGGGAGCGTGTCGAGGGCGAGTGGTTGGGTGGCGAGAGCGCCCTCGTGCAGCACGAGGAGCCGGGTGGCAAGGGTGGCGGGTTGTGCGCAGCCGGCCGCGGCGGCGAGTTTCCTGAAGAGATTCAGCAGCCAGTGCTTCTGGTCTGCGGCGATGCGGTGGGCGGGATGCGCCGGGTCCGGGAGTTCGGCCAGCGCGTTGATGAACGCGCAGCCGCGGGTGTTGGTCCTGCTCCAGGCTCGCAGCGCGTCGAACGGCGCGGTGACCGCCGCGACCGGATCGTCGCACGCGTCGACGGTGTCGTGGACGAGCGACCGCCAGCGTCGGTCGCGCTCGGTGAGGTACGCGGAGACGAGGTGGTCTTTTGAGCCGAACTGGTTGTACAGGGTCCGTTTGGTCAGACCCGAGTGCTCGGCGATGAGATCCACGCCGACGGCGGTGATCCCGCGGTCGTAGAAAAGCTCCTCGGCAGCCGCGAGAATGCGCTGGCCAGCCGGGGTGCGGAACCGCTTTTCCGGCATCTGGGGCTCCTCCTCACCGATCGCTGTACGCTGGGTGGTTCACAGATCAGTGTACTTTGCGAGGGGGGGGCAGGCTGATGGCGGTGCCGACGACCATGCGTGCGGTGCGGATCACCCGGCACGGTGGACCGGACGTGCTGACCGAGGCGGAGGTGACCGTGCCCGCCCTGGCGGCGGGGGAGGTGCTGGTGAAGGTCGGCGCGGTGGCGCTGAACAACACAGACCTGTGGACCAGGGAGGGTGCCTACGGTCGCCCGGGGGACCCGCAGGCGCGGTCGGGCTGGCGGGGGCCGATCGAGTTCCCTCGCATCCAGGGCGCCGACGTGGCCGGCCGGGTCGTGTCGGTGGGGTCCGGCGTGGACGCGAGCCTCGTCGGTCGCAGGGTGGTGGTCGATCCGGCGATCTACGACGCCGACGGGCCGGACGCGAACCCGGTCGGCCTGATGGGCAGCGAACGCGACGGTGGTTACGCCGAGTACGTGACCGCACCGGCGCGGCAGGTGCACGACATGACGGAGTCGCCGCTCGTGGACGATCAGCTCGCGGCGTTGCCGACGGCGTACGGCACGGCGCTGGGCATGATCGAGCGGGGCCGGCTGCGGGCCGGGGAGACCGTCCTGGTCTCGGGAGCCTCCGGCGGTGTGGGACTGGCGCTGGTGCAGATCGCGCGGGCGCGCGGCGCGCGGGTGCTGGCCATCAGCAGCGGGAAGAAGATCGACGCGGTGCGCGGGGCGGGAGCGCACGACGTGGTGGACCGCGCGCAGGACGTCGTCGAGCAGGTCCGCGCCATCGCCCCGGAGGGCATCGACGTGGGGCTCGACGTCGTCGCCGGCGACCTCGTGGACGCGGGTCTGCCCCTGTTGCGCGACGGCGGCCGGTGGGTCATCGCCGGTGCGCTCGGCGGCTACCAGGTGGCCTTCGACGTGCGCCGCCTCTACCTGCACAACGCGCAGTTGATCGGCTCCGCGATGCACAGCCCGGCACACTTCGAACTCCTGATGGACTTGGCCCGGCAAGGTGAGATCGCACCCGTCATCGCGGCGACCTTCCCGCTGCACCAGGCCGCTGCCGCCCAGGAGGAACTCGCCCGTCGGCAGCACGTGGGAAAGATCGTCCTGGTCCCGTAGCGGCCCCGTCGGAGGTGACATCCTGCCGTTCGTCCTTCACGCCGGTCGGCGGTGCAGCTCCAGGACGCCCCGGTCGAGGACCAGCCGGCCCTGACCGTCGACCGCCTGGAAGAGCGCACCACCCGGCCGCCGCCACACCAGTACGGCGAGGGTGTCGCCGGGAAACAGTGGCGCGCTGAACCGGGCGGTGATCCGGTGAATCAGGTCGGGATCCCCGTCGGCCACCGAGTGCAGCAGCGTCCGGGCGGCGAAGCCGTACGTACACAGTCCGTGCAGCACGGGACGGCGTAGCCCGGCGGCGCGGGCCACGGCCGGATCGGAGTGCAGCGGGTTGCGGTCGCCACTGAGCCGGTAGAGCAGGGCCTGGTCGGCGCGGATCTGATGGTGGCCGGTGTGATCGGGCTGCCCCGCCGGCCGCTCCCAGGCGGTGACCGGCGCGCGCTGTCCGCCGAACCGCCCGGCGTCGATGACGAACATGGCCCGCTCGACGGTGGCCAGCGGTGCGCCGTCCACGCCGTGGATCTCCGAGCGGTGGTGGACCAGGGCCCCGCGGGTCTGGTCGTACACGCCGGTGACGCTGGCGGTGGTGCGGGCCCGACCAGTCGGTGGAAACGGCCGGTGCAGGGTCAGCGTCTCAGCGGCGTGCCGGACGACGGCCGGTTCGCCGAGATACGGCGGTTCGGCGGCGAGCAGGGTGGCGAAGGTCGGCAGCGCGGCGTGCCGATGGCCGATGGAGTTCTCGGTGGTGAAACGCAGTTCGTCGGCGGGGTCGGCCTGCCCGGCGCCGACGCCGAGGGCGTAGAGGATCGTGTCGGTGACGGTCCACGTCCGCTCGGTCGTCGTTCGTGGGTAACAGTTCGGTGCGCAGAGTCGGGACGCCATCGCGGGTCCGACACGTTCAGTTACCGGCTCCGGCGGCGTTGATGCTGGCCGAGATTTCGGATTCGCCGCATCAACTGGGTTTTTCAGGCACTCCACGGTCGGTGTCTCCTCGATGCGGGGCAAGCGAACTGGGGCCGTACGGCGGAATCTGGCTACTGTCTGTGTCGAGAGCCCAGTGGCCGAAACTCTTGACGTTGTAAACCGCCTCACAGTAGCGTCCCATATTAAGCAACCAAGACCACAATATGAGCCGCTGAAGTCTGGGGTAGCCATGAGAATGCGAGTGCGGGCCGCGGCCGCAGCCCTGCTGATGACCGTCGCCGTGGCGGGGTGTTCCGAGAACCAGTCCTCCGGGGAGCCCGACGGCGACAGCGCCGCCCCCTCCGCCGCCGTCAACTTCGGCGTCGGCGTCGACCCGGCGTACTCGCCGATCTACCTGGCCAACCAGGAGAACCTCTTCGAGCAGGCCGGCCTCAACGTGACCGTCACCCAGTACCAGGAGGGCACCGGCGGGCTCGACGCCATCCTGGCCAAACAGGGCCAGGTCACCGCCAGCACCGAGTCGAGCCTGCTCAACCGGGCGACCCGGGGCGACATCAAGGGACTCGCGGTCTTCTCCCAGTCGCCCAGCTTCATCAAGCTCGTCGCCCGGTCCGGCATCACCGACGTCGCCGGCATCAAGAAGTACGGCGTCGTGCCGGGGACCGTGAACGAGTACGCCACCAACAAGGTGCTCGACAGCGAGGGCATCAGCCGCGACGCGGTCGAGTTCGTCAACGCCTCGCCCGCCGAGATGCCGGCACTGCTGCAGCGCGGCGACGTCGACGGCTACATCATGTGGGAGCCGTGGCCGTCGCGTGGCGTCGCCAACGGCGGCACGGTGCTGCTGACAAGCGGGGACATCGGCTACGTCTACAACCTGATCATCGGTGTCGACGGCGCCTGGTACGAGGCCAACAAGGAGACCGCCAAGAAGGTCGTCGACACCATCGCGACGGCGTGCGAGCAGCTCACCGCCGACCCCGCCAAGGCCGGCACGGTCACCGAGGCGGCGATCAAGGTGCCGGCGGCGGAGGCCCAGGCCCTCCTCGAAGGTGTCCAGTGCCAGGTCCGGGACTTCACCGACGAGGACATCGCCCGCTACAACGAGATCGCCCAGTTCCAGCAGGACAGCAAGATCGTGGATCAGAAGGCCGACCCGGCGGCGGTCATGGTCAGGGGAGTGGTGTGAACCGCTCCGGCTCCCCGGTGTCCGTACGCGACGTCGACATCCGCTTCGACGACTTCGTGGCGGTCCGCCAGGCGAACCTGGACATCGCCGGTGGGGAGTTCGTCTGCCTGCTCGGCCCCAGCGGTTGCGGCAAGTCCACGCTGCTCAACGCGATCGCCGGGTTCGTCAAGCCGGTCGGTGGGGAGGTGACCTGCGCCGGTGCGCGGGTCACCGGCCCCGACGTGTCGCGCGGGGTGGTGTTCCAGAGCGCCGAGGCCCTCTTCCCGTGGCTGACCGTACGCCAGAACGTCGACTTCGGCCCGCGGATGCGCGGCGTCGGCAAGGCGCAGCGGGCCAGCGCCGTGGACCGCTACCTGGCCATGGTCGGGCTCAGTCACAGCGCCGACCGGTTCCCCGGCCAGCTCTCCGGCGGCATGCGCCAGCGTGCGCAGCTGGCCCGGGTGCTGGCCAACGAACCGTCAGTCGTGCTGATGGACGAGCCGTTCGGCGCGTTGGACGCGCAGACCCGGCTGGTGATGCAGGTCGAACTCGACCGGATCTGGCGGGAGACCGGCGCGACGATCGTGTTCGTCACCCACGACATCGGCGAGGCGATCCTGCTCGGCGACCGGATCGTCACCATGACCGCCGGCCCGTCGGCGGCGATCAAGAACGTCTACCCGTGCGACCTGCCCCGGCCCCGCGACCTGACCGACCCGGCGAGCGCCGCGCTCTTCCGTCAGCTGCGCGAGGACATCGGCACCGAGGTGGCCCGGACCCTGCGCGCCCAGGGCCTCGACGACGGGCACGACGGGCCGGATGCCAGGCAGGCCGCCGGCCGGCCCGCCGACGAGGACAGGAGGACGCGACGATGAGCGTGGACGTCCGTACCGTCGCCGAGCGGACCGGCCGGACCGAGCCCAATCCGGCCCGCCGCCGCCGGAACCGGCCCCGGCTGACCCGGGTCGGGCTGTCGGTCCTGTCGGTGGCGCTCGGCATCGTCATCTGGGACCTGGTCAGCCGCAACTACACGGCCTTCTTCCTGCCGTCGCCGTTGCTCACCTGGCGCGGCGCGGTCGAACTGGTCCAGGACGGCACGCTGTGGAGTTCGGTGAACGCCTCGTCGACCCGGATCCTGACCGGTTGGGGACTGGGCGTCGTGATCGGCGTACCGGTCGGGCTGCTGATGGGCTGCGTGCCGTGGCTGCGGTTGATGCTGGACCCGTACATCCAGTTCTTCCGGTTCGTGCCGCCGATCGCCTTCGTCACGCTGGCGATCATCTGGCTCGGCCCGGGTGAGGCGTCGAAGGTCGCGCTGATCTTCTACACGACCGTCTTCATCGTCGCGCTCAACACGCTGGCCGGGGTCCTGTCGGTCGACGAGCTGCGGCTGCGGGCGGCCCGGGCCCTCGGCGCCAGTCCGGTTCGCACGCTGGTCTCGGTGGTGCTGCCCTCGACCGTGCCGCACGTCGTGACCGGCGCTCGGCTGGCCATGGGCAACTCCTTCCTGACGATCGTCTCCGCCGAGATCGTGGCGGCGCAGAGCGGCCTGGGTTCGCTGATCTGGACCGCCCGCAACTACGCCAAGACCGAGTGGGTCTTCGTCGGCATCATCGCCCTGGGCATGCTCGGCTACCTCTTCGACTGGATCCTGCGCATGGTCAGCAGCAGGACCCTGCGCCGCTACGGCGTCACCTTCTGACCAGGCCGCCCCGGCGGGCGGCCCGGCCACGTCGCGCCCCATTCCGCGCGCCCACCACTAGCGAAAGGCTCGCCATGCTGTGCATCGGCGTCGACATCGGTGGCACCTTCACCGACGTCATCGTGTACGAGCCGGCCACCGCCCGGCTCGCCGAGGCCAAGACCCTCTCCACGCCGGACGACCCGGCGGCGGCCATCTTCGAGGGCCTGGCCAAGCTCGGCGTACGCCTCGACGAGGTCGACCGGTTCGTCCACGGCACCACCCGGGTCACCAACGCGCTGTTGGAAGGCTCCGGTGAGCCGGTCAGCGTGGTGGCCACGGCGGGCTTCCGGGACGTCCTGGAAATGGGGTTGGGGCATCGGCCACAGCTCTACAGCGTCAAGGAGGCGGGACGTCCGCCGCTGGCCCCGCGTCGGCTGCGGCACGTGCTGCGGGAGCGGATCGGCGCCGACGGCAGCGTGGTGCAGCCGCTGGACAGCGCCGACCTCGACGCCGTGCTGGAGCGGGTGGCCGCCGCCGGGCCGAAGGCGGTCGCCGTCTGCCTGCTGCACTCCTACCGCAACCCGGCGCACGAGCGGGCGGCGGCCTCCCGGCTGGCCGAGCGCTACCCCGGTCTGGTCTGCACGATCTCCTCCGACGTGGTGCCGGAGCAGGGCGAGTACGAGCGGTTCACCACCACCGTGCTCAATGCCAGCGTCCGGTCGACGGTGGCGGACTACCTGCGCGGGCTCGGCACCACGCTCGCGGCCGGCGGCTACGCCCACCCTCTGTCGATCATGACCAGCAGTGGTGGGATCGTCTCCACCGAGGAGGCCGGCCGGCTGCCGATCAACCTGGCGTTGTCCGGTCCGGCCGGCGGAGTCGCCGCCAGCGTCCACGTCGCCGGGCTGGCCGGCTACCCGAACGTGATCACCTGTGACATCGGTGGCACCAGCACCGACGTCTGTCTGATCAAGAACGGCACCCCGTTGATGACGAACGACGGGAAGATCGCCGGCTACCCGAACCGCACCTTCCAGGTCGAGATCAACACGATCGGTGCCGGCGGCGGCTCGATCGCCTGGCGGGACCTGGGCGGTGAACTGCGGATCGGGCCACGCAGTGCCGGCTCGACCCCCGGTCCGGCCGCGTACGGTCGGGGCGGCACCGAGCCGACGACCACCGACGCGCACCTGGTCGTCGGCCACCTCGATCCGCAGGAGAGCCTCGGCGGCGAGGTACGCCTCGACGTCACCGCCGCCCGTGCCGCCGTGCACCGCCTCGCCGCCGAGTTCGGTCTCGACGACCTGGAACTGGCCCACGGCATCATCACCATCGCCACCACCAAGATGACCAGCGCGATCAAGGAGATCTCGGTCGCCTGCGGTCACGACCCTCGGGACTTCGTGCTGATGCCCTTCGGCGGGGCCGGCCCGATGCACGCCACCGTGCTCGCCGACGAACTGGGCATCCGCCGGGTACTGGTGCCACCGGTGCCGGGCAACTTCTCCGCGCTCGGCTTCGTCACCGCCCAGGCCCGGCACGACTACGTGCGTACGGTGCTGGTGCCCGCCGACGAGACGGGTCTCGGTGCCGTACGCGCCGTGGTGGCCGAACTGCGTGACGTCGCGCGGGCACAGCTCAAGGCGGAGGACGGCGTCGAACCCGACCAGGTCACGTTCGGCCTGTCGGTCGGCATGCGGTTCCGGGGGCAGTCCTTCGACCTCGCCGTACCCGTCGAGGAGGTGCCGGCGACCGCCGAGGAGCTGGTGGCGATGTTCCACGCCGCCTACGCCGAGCGGTACGCGTACGCCCGGTCCGGGCATCCGACCGAGATCGTCAACTGCCGGCTGACCGCGTTCGGTCCGCGGCCCGCCGTACGCTTCGCGCCCCCGGCCGGCGCCACGTCGCAGCCCGAACGGACCCGGATCTACGGCTCCGACGGCTGGGTCGACGCCACCGTGTGGCGGCGTACCGAGCTGGCCCCCGGCGGCGCGGTGTCCGGTCCGGCGGTCATCCGGGAGAACGGCAGCACGACCGTGGTCGGCGTCGGCTGGACCGCGACCGTCGACGACCACGGAAACCTGCTGCTCGTCAAGGAGTGACCCGGTGATCCCCTCCGCCTTCGACGCCATCGTTCTGGACCGCGCCGCCCGGGAACCGGACCGCCCGCTGTACGTCTTCGACGAGCGGGAACGGCCGGTGTCGACGGGTGAGTTCGCCGACCTGGCCGGCCGGGCAGCGGCGGCGCTGGCCGCGCTCGGGGTCGGTCGCGGCGACCGGATCGCGGTGTGGGCCGAGAACAGTCTGGGCTGGCTGGTCCTGCTGGCCGCCGCGAGTTGGCGGGGTGCCGCGCTGGTGACGCTGCATCCGGGTCTGAGCACCCCGGAGCTGACCGCGGCACTGGCCCGCAGCCGACCGCGCCGGCTCTTCGTCGCCAACCGGGTGCGGGACCGCGACGGCCCGGCCACCGCCGCGCAGGCCGTCGTCGGGCTGCCGCCCGACGCCCGCCCCGACGGCTGGCACGCGTTCGACGACGACCTGGTCGGACTGCCCGGCTGGACCGACGCTGTGCCGGCCCCGGCCGCGGACCCGGACGCCACCCTGAACATCCAGTTCACCTCGGGCTCGACCGGTCCGGCCAAGATGGTCTCGCTCAGTGCCCGCAACCTGATCGTCAACGCGCGGTGGACTGCCGACGCCGCCGGTCTCGGCACCGGCGACCGGATCGCCTCGCCGCTGCCGCTGGCGCACGCGGCGGGTCTCGGCAGTGGCGCCCTCCTGGCCCTGGTCACCGGGGCACTGTGGGTGTCGGTACGCCGCTTCCGGTCCGGCCCGGTGCTGGCCCAGATCGCCCGGCACCGGTGCACGGTGCTCCAGGCGGTGCCGACGATGGCGACGATGCTCGCCGACACCGTCGAGGCCGCCCCGGACCGCTTCGACCTGTCCTCGCTGCGGGTCGGCTTCCTCGGCGGCGCGCCCTGCGCACCGGCGCTGCTCGCCCGCACCCGGCGGGTGCTCGGGCTGGACCGCATCGCCGTGGTCTACGGGCAGACCGAGGCCGGACCGACGATAAGCGTCGACCCCGGCGACGGAAGCTGCGGCCGTCCCGGCGACACCGTCGGCCGGATCGTGCCGGACCTGTGCGCCGTCGTCGTCGCCCCCGGCACCCGGACCGAGCTGCCCACCGGCCGTCCCGGTGAGCTGCTGGTACGCGGCGAGTCGGTGACCGCCGGCTACGTCGACGACCCGGCTGCCACCCGCGCCACGGTCACCTCCGACGGCTGGCTACGAACCGGCGACCTGGGCGCGCTCGGCGCCGACCGGATCTTCACCCTCACCGGCCGGGTCAAGGAACTGATCATCCGGGGCGGTGAGAACGTCAGCCCGGCCGAGGTGGAGGCGGCGTTGCTCGACGACCCGGCCGTGGCCCAGGTGTGCGTACTCGGCGTGCCGTCGCCGCGCTGGGGTGAGGAGATCGGCGCCCTCGTCGTCGCCGTCACGGGCGCCGAGATCGACCCGGACCGGCTCACCGGGCTGGCCGCCGCCCGGCTGGCCCGGCACAAGGTGCCCACGCTGATCCGTACGGTGCCGGGGCTGCCGCTGCTGCCGTCCGGCAAGGTCGACCGGCGCGCCGCGCTCGGCCTGCTCACCGGCGAGGAGGAACGCTGATGCAGCTCGGCTCGTGTTTTCTGGACTCGTTGACCGTCACCAGTTTCTTCGGCAACGCCGAGATGCGTGGGATCTTCAACGACCGCCAGCTGATGCAGTCCTGGCTCGACGTCGAGGCGGCCCTGGCTCGTGGCCAGGCCGGCCTCGGCATCATCCCGTCGGCGGCGGCCCAGGCGATCACCGCCGCGGCCCGGCTCGACCGGCTCGACACCGCGGTGCTCGCCGCCGGGGCCGCCGACACCGTGCACCCGCTCGTGCCGCTGGTCCGGGCGCTGACCGACGCCTGCTCCGGTGACGCCGGCCGCTACGTCCATCTCGGCGCGACCACCCAGGACGTGATGGACACCGGCTTCGTGCTGCGCGCCCGGGCCGGTCTGGACGTGGTGCAACGTCAGGTCGACGATCTGGTGCGGATCCTGCGCCGGCTGGCACTGCGCCACCGGGCCACCCCGATGCCGGCCCGCACCCACGGCCAGCAGGCGCTACCAACCACCTTCGGCCTGCGCTGCGCGGTGTGGCAGAGCGAGCTGCAACGGCACCGGGCCCGGCTGGCCCAGCTGCGCGAACGACTGCTGGTGACCAGCATGGGTGGGGCGGCCGGCACGATGGCCGGGTACGGGTCGCAGGCGTTCGCCCTGGAACGCGCGGTGGCCGACGAACTCGGTCTCGGTGTCGCGGACACCCCGTGGCACGCCACGTCGGACCGGTTCGTCGAGTGCCTGATGGTCCTCGGGCTGGTCGCCGCCAGCGCCGAGAAGCTGGCCCGGGAGGTCTACTTCCTCGGTCGTACCGAGATCGGCGAGGCGTACGAGCCGCAGCGGGCGACCCAGGTCGGCAGCAGCACCATGCCGCACAAGCGCAATCCGATCCGGTGCGAGGCGGTGATCGCCGCCGCTGGCACGTTGCGCGCCCAGGTGCCGCTGGCGCTACAGACCATGGTCGCCCAGGACGACCGCGACATGGGCGTCGGCATGACGTTGTGGAAGTTGCTGCCGGAGTGCTTCATCCTCATCGGCGGCGCCCTGGAACGGCTGGTCGAGGTCTTCGGTGACCTCGGCGTCAACCCGGACCGGATGCGGTCCAACCTGGACGTCACCGGCGGGCTGGTGCTCTCCGAGGCGGTGATGCTGCGCCTCGCCGAGCCGCTGGGCCGCGAGCAGGCCCACCACCTGGTGATGCGGATCGTCCGCGACAGCCTGGAGCAGAACCGGCCGTTCGCCGAGGTGCTGCGGGCTGATCCGCAGGTGGCCGCCGCGCTGCCCGGCACCTCACTGGCCGGGTTGCTCGATCCGGTGTCGTACGTCGGCCATGCCGCCGCGCTGGTCGATCGAGCCCTGCTGACCTCGGAGTCGACATGACAAGTGACCAGTCCGTGCTGCTGCACCGCTCGGGCCGGTTGGCCCGGGTGACCCTGCACCGGCCCTCCCGACGCAACAGCTTCGACCTGCGGATGCTCGCCCGCTTCGAGGACGTGCTGCACGAACTCGGCCGCGACCGCACGGTCGAGGTGGTGGTCCTCACCGGCGACGGTACGGCGTTCTGCGCCGGCACCGACCTGCACGAGCTGGCCGGCCTCGACGCCGAGACCACCATGTACGTCCAGCGGCGCACCGCCGACCTGGTGGAGCGCTGGTACCGGCTGGAGCAGACCACGGTCGCCGCGTTCAACGGGCCGGCGATCGGCTCGGGCGCGGTCCTCGGGCTCGCCAGTGACCTGCGGGTGGCCGCCGACAGCGCCTACTTCACCTTTCCCGAGGTGACCTTCGGCATCCCGTTGACCTGGAGCGGCATGGCGATCCTCGCGGATCTGGTCGGTGCCGACCTGGCCAAGCGCTGGTTGCTGCTCGGCGAGCGGGTCGAGCCGGCCGACATGCTGGCCCTGCGTCTGGTCACGGCCGTGGTCGACGCCGACGGACTGCCGGCCGCCGTCACCGGTATCACCGACCGGCTGCTCGCCACCTCGGCGGTCGGTCGGTCGATGACCAAGCGCGCGGCCCGGCTGGCCGGTCCCCGGTTCGACGCGGTGGCCAACGACTCCTACCTCGGCGCGCTGAGCGTGGCGCTGCGCCCGCCCGGCGGCTATCTGGACGGGGGAGCACGATGAAGGTCTTCGAGGCGATCGCCGACGCCGTCGTCGCGCGCGGCGTCGACACCGTGTTCGGGCTGCTCGGCGACGCCAACATGTTCCTGGTCGCCGACCTGGTGCACCGGCACGGGGTGCGGTTCGTCGCGGCCCGCAACGAGAACGCCGCGGTGATGATGGCCGACGGGTACGCCCGCACCACCGGCCGGTGCGCGGTCGCGACCGTCACCCAGGGGCCCGGGCTGGCCGTGGCCGGGGCGGCCCTGACCATCGCCCGGCAGGCCCGCACCCCGCTGGTCCTGATCGCCGGCGACACTCCGCCCGGTGACCCGCTGCACGTGCAGCATTTCGACCAGCAGCCGTACGCGCTGGCCACCGCGGGCACCTTCGTGCCGGTCGCCGCCGCCGGGACCGCCGTACGCGATGTCGGGCTGGCGTTCCGGGCGGCCCGCGAGCTGCCCGGCCCGGTGGTGCTGAACGTGCCGATCGATCTCGCGGACGAGGCGGTGCCGCCCGGCCCGGTCGGGCCGGCGCCGGTGCCGCCTCGGGCGCCGCGACCGCTCGTGCCGGATCCCGCCGACGTCGACGCGCTGGCCCGACGGCTGCGTACGGCGCAGCGTCCGGTGCTGCTCGCCGGCCGGGGCGCCGAGTCGGCGGCCGCCGCGATCCGGGAACTCGCCGACCGCAGTGGGGCCCTGCTCGCCACCACGCTGATGGCCGCCGGCCTGTTCGCCGGGCACCCGTACGACCTGGGGGTGGCCGGCGGGCTGTCCCGGCCGCTGACCCGGCGGGTGCTGGCCGGGGCGGACCTGGTGGTCACCTTCGGGGCCGGGCTCAACAGGTGGACCGCCGACCACGGTGCCCTCTTCCCGGACGCGGTGGTGGTGAGCGTGGACGTCGACCCGGCGGCGATCGGGGCCCGCTGGCCGGTGACCGCCGGGGTGCTCGGCGACGCGGGTGAGACGGCCCGGGCGGTGTCGGCGGTGCTGGCGCCGGTACGCCGGCCGCACTGGCGCAGCTCCGACCTGTCAGCCGAGCTGGCGGTCGCCGACCCGTTCGCCGGGCTGGCCGTCGCATCCACGGCGGACCGCATCGATCCACGCGCGTTCATCCGGATCTGCGCCGGCCGGCTGCCGCGCGAGCGGACCACGGTGGTCGGCGTCGGTCACTTCGGCGGCTGGCCCAACCTGCTGCTCGACTCGGCCGCCACCGACCGGTCCTTCGTCGCGCCGTGGGAGTTCGGCAGCATCGGCGTGGGGCTGCCGTTCGCGGTGGGTGCCGCCGTGGGCCGTCCCGACCGGCCGGTGGTCGCCTTCGAGGGGGACGGCAGCCTGCTCACCGGGCTCGGTGAGCTGGACACTCTGGCCCGGGTCGGCGCGCCGGTGCTGCTGGTGCTGCTCGACGACGCCGCGTACGGCGCGGAGGTGCGCAAGCTCGCCCCTCGGGGGGTCGACCCGGAGCTGGCCCGGTTCCCCGAACGGGATCTCGCCGCGGTGGCCCGCGCGCTCGGGGCGCCGGCGTGGACCGTCACCGACGACGCGGGCGCGCAGGCTGCCTTCGACGAGGTGCTGCCGCTGACCGGGCCGGCCGTGCTCCACGTTCGGGTACGCCCCGACGTGGTGCAGGACAAGTTTTGACCGGGTCAGTCGCCCCAGACGTCGCCGAAGCCGTACCCGAGCTGCCGGGACAACTCGTCGGCGGTCCGGCAGGCCGCCGCGGCGAGTTCCGCCACCCGTGGCTCGTCCAGCCGGAAGATCGGGCCGGATACGCTTATCGCGCCGGTGACCCGGCCGTGGCGGTCGCGGACCGGCGCGGCCACGACCCGCAGTCCCTCCTCGCTCTCCTGGTCGTTGAGGGCCCAGCCCTGCTGCCGGACCGTCGCCATCCGGGAGACGAACGTGTCCAGGTCGGTGATCGTGTTGCCGGTCAGGGCGGTGAACGGTGCGGTGGCCAGCGTGGCCCGCAGTTGCGCGTCGTCCTGGTCGATCAGCAGCGCCTTGCCGGCAGCGCTGCACCACAGCGGGATGCGCCGGCCGAGCCGGGAGACGAGCTGCAGGTTGCGGGTGCCCTGCACGACGTGGATGGAGATCGCGTCGAGGCCCTCCAGGACCGACAGGTTGACGCTCTCGCCCTCTTCCTCGGCCAGCCGGTGCACCAGGGGGCGGGCGACGCCGTGCAGATCGAGGCCGGCGAGGTAGCGGGCGCCGAGTTCGAAGACGGTGACGCCGAGCCGGTAGTTCCCGTTCTCCTCGTTGCGGTGCAGGAAGCCGGCGTCGGCCAGGGCACGGAACAACCGGCTGGCGGTCGACTTGTGCAGCCCCAGCTCGCGGCTGACGTCACTGACCTTGCGTTCGGTGTCGGTGCCGCGGAAGGCGAGCAGCACGCTGAGCGCGCGGTCCAGCGCCTGCGTGCCGGACTCGCGGGGGGCCGGCCCGTCGTCCGGGCTGGGGTCAGTGGCGTACGACATCTTGCTTCCCACCTTCTCGGTTGCTAGGTTTCATAATATAACTCTAGGACCACAATATGGTCCAGTCCGTGACCGGGATCGAGCCGGAACCAGTGAGGCATCCGCATGACTGTGAACCCGATCGACCTGGAAGTCGTCACCGAAGGTCTCATCTCGATCGTCCGGGAGATGCGACAGACGATCTTCCGTACGGCGCACTCGCCGGTGATCGCCGACGCGCAGGACTTCTCGTGCGCGCTGTTCGACCCGCAGGGACAGATGGTCGCCCAGGGCCGGGACATGCCCGGTCACGTCATCGCCATGCCGGCCTCGGTCGCGGAGATCTTCGCCGACTTCGCCGACGAGATGCGTCCCGGTGACCTCTACATCGTCAACGACCCCTATCGCGGCGGCAGCCACCTCAACGACGTCACCCTGATCAGCCCGGTCTTCGTCGACGGCAAGCTCTTCCTCTTCCCCTGCGTACGCATGCACTGGGCGGACATCGGCGGGATGACCCCGGGCAGCGTCTCCGGCCAGGCCACCGAGATCCTTCAGGAGGGGCTGCGGATCCCGCCGATCAAGCTGATCGAGCAGGGCCGACCGAACCGGGCCGCGTTCGACATCGTCTTCGCCAACGTGCGGATGGCCGAGGAACGCCGCGGCGACCTCGAATCCAGCATCGCCGCCTGCCACACCGCCGAGCGCCGGCTGCGGGAACTTGTCGCCCGGCACGGCACCGACCTGATCGGCGAATCCGTCGCCGCCAACATGGACCGCACCGAGCAGCGGCTGCGCGCCATGATCCGGGCCCTGCCCGACGGCACCTACCGCTACGAGGACTACCTCGACCTCTACACCGACGGCCACTACGACGCGGCCATCGTCCGCTGTGCGCTCACCGTCGACGGTGACGAGATCGAGGCCGACTTCCGTGGCTCGTCGGCCCAGGTGGCGGCCGTGGTGAACTCCTCGCGGGCGATGACCGTCGCCGGCGTCTTCATCGCGGTCAAGTCGGCACTGGACCCCGGCGGCCTGGTCAACCACGGCGCGTTCCGGCCGCTGCGGGTGCTCACCGAACCCGGCACCGTCGTGCACGTCAGCTATCCGGCCCCGGCCAACGCGCACAGCGAGGTCCGCAAGCGGGTCATCTCGGCCGTGATGGCCGCCCTCAGCCAGGTGGCACCCGACCTCATCGCCGCCGACCAGTTCGGCACCACCTTCCAGAACCTCATCGGCGGCGTCGACGAGCACACCGGGCGGCCCTACCTCTACTACGACTACCCGGCCGGTGGCAACGGCGGATTCCTCGAATCCGACGGGCCCAGCGCGATGAACCCCGTCGACCTCGGCGACATCTCCACCATCCAGTCCGTCGAGCGGCTGGAGACCGAGATACCCATTCTCGTCGAAGCGTGCGAGCTGCGGGCCGGCTCCGGCGGCGACGGGGTACGCCGCGGTGGGCTCGGCAGCCGCCGGGAAACCCGCCTGCTGGCCAGTGGTGGCGCGTACTCGGTGCAGACCGACCGCACCACCGTCCCGCCGTACGGGCTGCGCAACGGCGGGCCCGGCGCACCCACCGTGACCCACATCCGGCGCGCGGACGGCGAGCGCGTGGACTTCGCCACCCCCGGCAAGGTCGCCGGCTTCCCGATGCGTGCCGGCGACGTACTGGTCATGGAGTCGGCCGGCGGTGGCGGCTGGGGAGATCCGCTGGAGCGGCTGCCCGAGGAGGTCGCCCAGGACGTCGCCCAGGAATACCTGACCGTTGCCGAGGCCCGGCGGCGCTACGGCGTCGAGATCGACCGGGCCGGCCGGGTCGATGCCACCGCGACCGCCGCGCACCGGCAACGACTGCGCGACGAGCGGCGCTGGCTGCGCACCACCGTCACCGCCAACCCGGCCTACACCGGCCAGCGGGGACAGCGACGCCTGGCCTACGTCGCCGCCGGCAGCGATCTCGCCGAGGACACCCTCGTCGAGGTGCACGGCGCACACCCGGCCCCGCTGCGGGCCTGGATCCGGCATGACGCGGCACTGGCCGCGGACGAACTCGCCCTCGACGACGACGGGCTGCAGATTCTCGGCGCCGCCCCGCACGACCGTAGCTACGTGCGGGTGCTCACCGGGGAAGGATGGTCATGAGCAAGGTCTTCCGGGTGCCGCTGCCGCCGGCCCGGGGCGGCGCCACCACCGCCCCGCGGGCACCGCAGCCGACCGCCACGCCGCCACGCTGCGGCATCGTCGCCGGCTGCCTGAGTCCACACCCACCACACCTGATCTACGCCGAGAATCCGCCGCAGAACGAACCCCGCTCCACCGGCGGCTGGGAAACGCTGCGCTGGGCGTACGAGCGGCTGCGCGCCCGCATCCGCGAGGTGCACAAGCCGGACGTGCTCATCGTGCACGCCCCGCACTGGATCACGATGGTCGGTCACCACGTCAACTGTGTGCCGAACCCGCGCGGCATCTCCGTCGAGCCGATCTTCCCGCACCTGTTCCGCTACCGCTACGACTTCCGTACCGACGTCGAACTGGGGGAGGCGATCGCCGACGAGGCCAGCGGCCTCGGCCTGGTCACCCGCACGCTGCGCGATCCCCGGGTACGCGTCGACTACGCCACCATCGGCGCCCTGCACCTGGCGAACCCGGCCTGGGACATCCCGGTGGTCTCGCTGTCGGCCAACAACAACCCGTACTTCTACTCCGACGCGTCGCTGGAGGAGATGGAGGTGCTCGGCGAGGCCACCCGGCGGGCGGTCGAGGCCACCGGCCGGCGGGCCGTCCTGCTCGCCTCCAACTCGCTGTCGCACCTGCACTGGCACGAGGAACCGGAGCTGCCCGAGGACATGGAGCGGGAACACCCGTACAACAACCACCAGTACCGGTGGGACATGAAACTGCTGGAGGCGATCCGGCGTGGACCCACCGCGCCGCTGCGCGAACTCATCCCCGAACACATCGAGGCGACCGCCTCGGAAACCAAGGCCGGCAGCCTCACCTGGATGCTCGCCGCGATGGGCTGGCCCAAGGTCGGCGGCGACGTGCTCGGCTACGGCACGATCATCGGCACCGGCAACGCGGTGGTGGAGTGGCTGCCCGAGGGGAGCCACCATGGCTGACCGGACCGGAATCCTCGCCGGGGCGCTGCTGCCCGGCATGCCCCACCTGCTCGCCGACCAGGCGGCGCCGAGCTGGTCGGCGCTGGCCGACGCGGCCCGCGACGTGGGCGCCCGGCTGCGCCGCCTCGAACCCGATGTGGTGCTGCTGCTGTCGACGCAGTGGTTCACCGTCCTCGGCCACCAGTTCCAGTGCGACCCCAACCCGCGCGGCCAGCACGTCGACGAGAACTGGTACGCCTACGACTACGGTCTGCTCGACTACGACCTGCGGTTCGACGTCGACTTCACCGAACGTTGGGCGGCGCGGGTGCAGGCCGGGGGATTGCAGGCCCGACGGACCCGTTACGACGGGTTCCCGATCGACACCGGCACCATCGTCACCTCCGCGCTGCTCGACCCGGACCGGAAGCTGCGCTGGGCGCAGGTCTCCTGCAACCTGTACGCCGACGCCGACACCCTCGCCGACGTCGGTCGGGCCGGTGCCGCCGCCGCCCGCGACGCCGGTCTGCGCGCCGCGGTCGTCGTGGTGACCGGGATGTCCTCCGGGCTCATTCAACAGTGGATCGAGCCCGGCCAGGACCGCATCGGCGCACCCGGCCACGACCAGTGGAACACCCGGATCCTCGACCTGCTCACCGCCGGCAAGGTCGACGAGGTCCTCGCCGTCCGCGAGGACTTCGCCCGGCAGGCGCAGGCCGACAGCCAGTTCCGGGCGCTGGCGTTCGCCACCGGCGCCGAAGCAACCACCGGCCCGGCCCGACTGCACGCCTACGGCCCGATCTGGGGCACCGGCGGCGCCGTCGTGTCCTGGAACCTGCCAGACCACCACTAGAGGAGAGAGCATGCGGAACATGGCCGTGGGCTTCGTCGAAGCCGAAGGTTTCACCCCCATCTTCGACGCCGTCGACGCGATGGTGAAGGCCACCGAGGTCGAGGTGACCAAGGTGGTCCGGCTCGGCGGCGGCATCGTGGCCGTCGCCGTACGCGGTGACCTGGCGACCGTCGAGGAAGCCGTCGACATCGGCGAGGAGACCGCCCGGGCCAAGAGCCGCTCGGTGCGTTCGATCGTCTTCGCGAGCCCCTGCGACGCCGTCAGCGCGCTGGCGGCCGACCCCCAACTCGTCGGCAACTGACTCACCGGCAAAGGAGAACCAGACATGTCCTCCGACATCGCGATCGGAATCGTCGAGACCCGCGGAGTCGTGGCCCTCTCGGCGGGCATCGAAGCCATGATCAAAACCGCGGACGTACGGTGCGTCGGCGTCGAACGGGTCACCAGCGGCTATCTCGCCGTCGCGGTACGCGGCACCCTCGCCGCCGTACGGCAGGCCGTCGCCGCTGGCGAGACCGCCATCCGCGCCCACGGCGAGCTGCGCAGCTCGCAGGTCTATCCCAAGCCGCACCCGAACACCGCGGCGCTGCTCGACAACCCGGAAACCGCCCGGATCCGCGAGGTCATGGCCGGCCTGCACGGAGCGAGCTGATGGTGCTCGGCGAGGTCGTCGGCAAGGTGTGGGCAGACCGGATCCTGACCCCGTTGCAGGGCCGGCGGCTGGTGCTGATCCGGGTCCGGCCGGACGGCCCCGACCTGGTGGCCGTCGACCCGCTGAACGTCGGCGTCGGCACCACCGTGCTTGTCGTCACCGACGAGGCAGCCGCCGCGGTGGCCGGTGAGCCCACCGTCGATGCCGCCGTCGTCGCCCTGGTCGCCGACGCCGGCGCCGCCGAGGCCGCCGACACCGCGCCCATCACCGCCTGACCGAAAGGTACGCCTGATGACCGACGGGCTCTGGTCCCCCAGCCTGCTCGCCGGCCGGCCGGCCGGCGAGCCGACCGTGCTGCCGAACTTCGTCAACGGCGAGTTCGACACCTCCGGCACACACTTCGCCAAGGTCTCCCCGGTCACCGGAGACACCATCCGGTACGTCGCCGAGGCCGACAAGTCCACAGTGGACGCCGCGGTTGCGGCGGCCCGATCGGCGGTGCGTGGACCGTGGGGTCGGATGGGGGAGCGGGAGCGGGCCGCGGTGCTGTACCGGGTCGCCGACGAGTTGGAGCGTCGGTTCGACGACCTGCTGGCTGCGGAGGTCGGTGACACCGGCAAGTCGATCGCGCAGGCACGGACCCTCGACATCCCGCGCGGCGCGGCGAACTTCCGGGCCTTCGCGGAGATCGTCTCGACCGCGCCGGCGGAGTCGTTCACGACGGTGACACCGGGCGGCGGACGGGCACTGAACTATGCGGTGCGTAAGCCGGTCGGTGTGGTGGCGGTGATCGTGCCGTGGAACCTGCCGCTGCTGCTGTTGACGTGGAAGGTGGCCCCGGCGCTGGCCTGTGGCAACGCGGTGGTGGTGAAGCCGTCGGAGGAGACGCCGTCGTCGGCGACGTTGCTGGCGGAGGTGATGGCGGCGGCCGGGGTGCCCGACGGCGTCTTCAACGTGGTGCACGGGTTCGGGCCGGGCTCGGCGGGGGAGTTCCTGACCCGGCATCCGGGGGTCGACGCGGTCACGTTCACGGGCGAGTCGGCGACCGGCGCCGCGATCATGCGGGCCGCGGCTGACGGGGTGAAGGCGGTCTCGTTCGAACTGGGTGGCAAGAACGCCGGGCTGGTCTTCGCGGACGCCGACCTCGATGCCGCGGTCGCCGGCTCGGTACGGTCGTCGTTCACCAACGGTGGGCAGGTGTGCCTGTGCACGGAGCGGTTGTTCGTGCAGCGGCCGGTGTTCGACGAGTTCGTGACCCGGCTGGCGAAGCGGGCCGACGAGTTGGCGTTCGGCTGGCCCGCCGACGAGGCGACGACGAACATGCCGCTGATCTCCCACCAGCACCGGGAGAAGGTGCTGGGCTACTACGACCTGGCCCGGGCCGAGGGCGCCACGGTCCTCGCCGGCGGCGGCGTCCCGAGCTTCGACGACGCCCGCGACGGCGGCGCGTACGTCCGACCGACCGTGCTGACCGGCCTGACGCCCGACGCCCGGGTCAACCGGGAGGAGGTCTTCGGCCCGGTCTGCCACGTGGCGCCGTTCGAGGACGAGGACGAGGCGTTCGCGCTGGCCAACGACAGCGAGTACGGATTGGCCGGCACCGTCTGGACGCGGGACGTGGGCCGGGCGCACCGGGCCGGCGTACGTCTGGACGCGGGGATCGTCTGGGTGAACACCTGGTTCCTGCGGGATCTGCGTACGCCGTTCGGTGGCGTGAAGGCATCGGGCGTCGGCCGTGAGGGCGGCGTCCACTCGCTGAACTTCTACTCGGAGCTGACGAATGTCTGCGTGGATCTGTCATGACTGATGTTGCCCGGGCCGCGGACCTGCTCCGAGGCGCCTACGAGACCGGGAGACCCGTGCCGCCGCTGCGCGGCGAGTTGCTGCCGGCCGGGGACGTCGACGCGGCGTACCAGGTGCAGCAGGCGCAGGTCGTCGCGTGGGAGGCAGCGGGCCGCCGCCGGGTCGGAGCCAAGGTCGGCCTGACGTCGGCGGCGGTGCAGCAGGCGTTCGGCGTCTTCCAGCCGGACTTCGGGGTGTTGTTCGCCGACATGGCCGTCGCGGACGGCGCCGAGGTCGCCCGTGGTCGGCTGCTGCAACCTCGGGTGGAGGCCGAGGTGGCGTTCGTGCTGGGGGCGGATCTGCCGTTCGAGCAGGTGACGGCCGTCGACGTCATCCGGGCGACCGACCACGTGTTGCCGGCTATCGAGATCGTGGACTCCAGGATCGCGGGTTGGGACATCTCGATCGTGGACACGGTCGCCGACAACGCCTCCTCGGGCCTGTTCGTGCTCGGTAACCAGCCCCGGAAGCTGTCGGACGTGGATCTGCGGCTGGCCGGGATGGTGCTCGAACACGCGGGAGAGCCGGTGTCGGTGGGGGCCGGCGCCGCCTGCCTCGGCAATCCGGTGCACGCGGTGGCCTGGTTGGCGCAGACGCTGGCCGTCGCGGGCGCTCCGCTGGTCGCCGGCGACGTGGTGCTCTCCGGGGCGCTCGGGCCGATGGTGCCGGTCACCGCCGGCGCGGCCTACGAGGCACGGATTTCTGGCCTGGGCTCGGTCCGGGCCTGCTTCGAGCTGGGAGAGACGACATGACCACGGGTGTTGCGGTGATCGGGTCGGGCAACATCGGCACCGATCTGATGATCAAGGTGTTGCGGGTGTCGGAGTCGCTGCGGATGGTGGCGATGGTCGGGGTCGATCCGAACTCCGACGGCCTGGCCAGGGCCCGTCGGCTCGGGGTGGCCACGACCGCCGACGGGATCGACGGGCTGCTGGCGATGCCGGAGTTCGCCGACGTGCGGGTGGTGTTCGACGCGACGTCGGCGGGGGCGCACCACCGGCACGCCGCGCTGCTGCGGGAACACGGCCGGCTGGTGGTGGACCTGACCCCGGCCGCCGTCGGCCCGTACGTGGTGCCGCCGGTGAATCTGGACGAGCATCTGGATGAGCCGAACGTGAACATGGTGACCTGTGGTGGTCAGGCGACCGTTCCAGTCGTCGCCGCGGTCGGCCGGGTGACGCCGGTGCGGTACGCCGAGATCGTGGCGTCGATCGCGTCCAGGTCTGCGGGGCCGGGGACGCGGGCGAACATCGACGAGTTCACCGAGACGACGGCACGGGCGATCGAGGTCGTCGGCGGTGCCGAGCGCGGCAAGGCCATCATCGTGTTGAATCCGGCGGAGCCGCCGATGATCATGCGGGACACCGTCTACTGCCTGTGCCCGGACCGGGACGTCGACCGGGAGGCCGTCGCGGCGTCGGTCGCGGCGATGGTCGCCACCGTCGCCGGGTACGTGCCCGGCTACCGGCTAAAGCAGCGGGTGCAGTTCGACGAGGTCGACGCCCACGTGCCCGCGTTGGGTGCCCGGTTCACCGGCGTGCAGGTGTCGGTGTTCCTGGAGGTGTCCGGGGCCGGGCACTACCTGCCGGCGTACGCCGGGAATCTCGACATCATGACCTCGGCGGCGCTGCGCACCGCGGAGCGGATGGTGGCGTCACGTGCCGGACGGGAGGTGCCGGCGTGACCGGGCTGTACATCCAGGACGTGACGTTACGGGACGGCATGCATGCCGTCCGGCACCAGTTCACCGTCGACCAGGTCCGGTCGATCGCCGCGGCCCTCGACGCGGCAGGTGTCGCGGCGATCGAGGTCGCGCACGGCGACGGCCTGGCCGGATCGAGCGTGAACTACGGGCACGGCGCCGCCTCCGACGCGGACTGGATCGCCGCGGCGGCCGAGACGGTCACCACCGCGAAGCTGACCACCCTGCTGCTGCCCGGCATCGGCACCATCGCCGACCTGAAGGCGGCCCGCGACCTGGGGGTGACAAGCGTACGGATCGCCACGCACTGCACCGAGGCGGACATCTCCGCCCAGCACATCGGATGGGCGCGCAACAACGGCATGGACGTGTCCGGGTTCCTGATGATGGCGCACATGACCGACCCGACGGCCCTTGCCGAGCAGGCGAAGCTGATGGAGTCGTACGGTGCCCACTGCGTCTACGTCACCGACTCCGGTGGCCGGCTGCTCACCCGGGACGTCACCGAGCGGGTCGACGCGTACCGGCAGCGGCTCGACCCGGGTACCCAGATCGGTATCCACGCGCATCACAACCTGTCCCTCGGCGTGGCGAACAGCGTCGCCGCGGTCGAGCACGGCACCACCCGGGTGGACGCGTCCCTGGCCGGACACGGCGCGGGTGCCGGGAACGCACCCCTGGAGGTGTTCGTCGCCGTGGCCGACCTGCACGGCTGGGACCACGGCTGTGACGTGTTCGCGCTCATGGACGCCGCCGACGACCTGATCCGGCCGGTGCAGGACCGGCCGGTCCGCGTCGACCGGGAAACCCTCACCCTCGGCTACGCCGGGGTCTACTCCAGCTTCCTTCGGCACGCCGAACGGGCGGCGCACCGCTACGGGGTCGACGTCCGCTCGATCCTCGTCGAACTGGGTCGCCGCGGCATGGTCGGCGGGCAGGAGGACATGATCGTCGACGTCGCCCTCGACCTGGTGAACGCCACCACCACGGACACCGGAGGGGACCGATGAGCACCGTCGACCAACTCGCCGTACGCCTCGACGACGCGGCGACGGGCCGCACCGCGCTCCCGTCGTCCGGGGCCGGGACCGGGCTGGACGTGGCCACCGCCTACCGGGTGCAGCAGGCGGTGGTGGACCGCCGGCTGTCCCGTGGCGAACGTCCCGTGGGGTTGAAGCTGGGGCTGACCAGCCGGGCCAAGATGACGCAGATGGGCGTCGACGAGGTCATCTGGGGCCGGCTCACCGACGCCATGCGGATCCCGGACGGCGGCACCATCAGACTCGGCGACCACATCCACCCGAAGGCCGAACCGGAGGTCGCCTTCCTCGTCGAGGGCGGTGCCATCACGGCGGTCGCGCCGGCGATCGAGGTCATCGACTCCCGGTACGTCGACTTCCGCTTCACGCTGCCCGAGGTCATCGCCGACAACACCTCGGCCAGCGGCTTCGTGCTCGGTGCCTGGCAGCCGATACCGGACGGGATCGACAACCTCGGCGTGCTGCTGGAGGTCGACGGGCGGACCGTCCAGATCGGCTCGACGGCCGCCATCCTCGGCGATCCGCGCCGGGCGCTGTCGGACGCGGTCCGGCTCGCCGACGCCAACGGTGTGGACCTGGCCGACAACTCGGTCCTGCTCGCCGGTGCGGCGACGGCCGCCGTACCGCTGCGCGCCGGATCGCACGTGCGGGTCACCGTCGAGCAGCTCGGCACGGCGTCGCTGCGGGTCGGGTCATGACCGGCGAAAGCGAGGCGGCCATGGGCCACGGGGGAGTCGTGCCGGGCATGGCCACGCCACGCGGCCGGTTCCCGCACGTCAAGCTCTCCGGCGATCTGATCTTCGTCTCGGGCACGTCGAGCCGCCGGCCGGACAACACCATCGTCGGCGCGGCCGTGGACCCGATGGGCGTCACCGACCTCGACATCCGCGCGCAGACCCGCGCCGTCATCGAGAACATCCGCGACATCCTGCACTCGGTCGGCGCCGACCTGACCGACCTTGTCCAGCTCACCACCTACCTGGTCAACATGAACGACTTCGGTGGCTACAACGAGGTCTACGCCGAGTACTTCGACGAGACCGGCCCCACCCGCACCACCGTCGCCGTACACCAGTTGCCGCACCCGCACCTGCTCATCGAGATCCAGGCGGTCGGCCGGCGGCGGCCATGACCGGTCCACGCCAGCGTCCCGAGGCCCCCAGCGGAGCGGTGACACCACCGTCCTAGGACGGTCTGGCGGTTGTGGGGGGCGTCACGGCAGGTAGCGGAGACCCGGACACCTGCGCGAAGTTGTGCAGGGGCACGGCAACCGGCATCCGCGACGGCTGCGAACGGGCACTGGCGCATCGCCCGGCCCGCTGCGCACCAAGATGATCTACGGTGGCGGTCGAGGAGCGCGGATGATGTCACGACCCGGGGTGCAGCGTGCGCTTATCGCTGCCGTCCAGGTGCTCAGCCTGGCGGTGTGGTTCTCGGCCTCCGCCGTGGTGCCGGCGCTACGCGAGTCGTGGCAGATCAGCGCCGCCGCATCCGTCTGGCTGACCGCGTCCGTCCAACTCGGGTTCGTCGCCGGTGCCGTCACTTCCACCGTGCTGAACCTGGCCGACCGGATCAGGCCGCACCTGCTGATGGCCGGCTGCGCGACGTTGGCCGCCGCCTGCACCGGCGTCTTCGCACTCACCGTCGACGGGCTGGCCGGGGCCGTCCCGCTGCGCTTCCTCACCGGTGTCTTCCTGGCCGGGGTGTACCCGGTCGGCATGAAGCTGACCGGTTCCTGGGCACCGCCGGCCCGCCGAGGGCTCGCGTTCGGCGTCATGATCGGCGCGCTGACCCTCGGCTCGGCGCTGCCGCACCTGATCGGGGGGCTGGGCGACCTGCCATGGCGCGGCGTGATGGGCACCGCTGCCGGCTGCGCGCTGCTCGGCGCGGTGGTGGCCGTGACCCTGGTGCGGGAGGGTCCGCAGTTCGCCCCGGGCACGCCACCGCGTCCGTACCCCCGGTACGCCCTGGCGATGTTCGCCCAGCGTGGTCCCCGGTTGGTGAACCTGGGCTACTTCGGACACATGTGGGAGCTGTACGCGCTCTGGACCTGGCTGCCCAGCTTTCTGATCGCGGGTACGGCCGCCCGGACCGGCCGCGACGGTGTGAACGTCAGCCTGCTCGCGTTCCTGGCCATCGGCCTCGCCGGAGTCGCCGGATGCCTGGCCGGCGGGTGGGCCGCGGACCGATTCGGGCGACCCCGGGCCGCGTTCACCGCCCTGGTGGTCAGTGGTGCCTGCTGCCTGGCCTCACCGCTGTTCTTCACCGCGCCGCCCGGCGCCGTCGTGCTGCTGGGCGTGGTGTGGGGTGCCGCGGTCATCGCGGACTCCGGCGTCTTCTCGACCGCCCTGAGCGAGGTCGCCGACAGGCGGTACGTCGGAACCGCGCTCACCGCGCAGACGGCCATCGGGTTCGCCCTGACCGTGGTCACCATTCAACTCGTGCCCGTGCTGGCCGACGCGGTCGGCTGGCGTTGGGCGTTTCTGCTGCTCGCTCCGGGCCCGTTCGTCGGCGCGCTGGCGATGCGCGCCTTCGGCCGTCAGCCCGCCCGCGCCTGAGCAGCGGAAGGGCACCGTCGAACGGGCCGGCAGGCAGCGACGACCCGACCGCCGGGTCATCGCTCACGGGGCAGGGCGATGGTGGCCACCGTGCGACCGGCGTCGTCGTGTGCGGTGACCGTCGGCGGCCGGCGGGAGCCCCAGACCACGATCAGATGACCGTGGTACGGGACGGACAGCCGACGGTCGGCGACCCGTAATTCCGCGATCCCAGAACCGACGAGTATCTCCCCCGCGTGCACCCACCGGCTGCCCCATGGCAGCGGGCGCCGGGTGTCGCGGAGGGCACCGGAGCTTCCCTCCACCACCACGTCATGCGGCGCGAGGCCGACGCGGGCGCGTTCGAACTCGTCCGCCGTCAGGTCTTCGCCGCTGGACGACGCGCTGCCGCCGAGCTGTCGCCAGGTGCCGCGGCCGTCGACGGCCAGCAGGTGTGTCTCATCCCAGTGGCAGCCGACGCCGCGACGGAGAAACCGGGTGGCGGCGATGTCGCCGTCCACGTCGACCGCGACCGGCGCGAATCGGCGACGCCGGCTCAACCGCACCGGGCGGTCCGGCAGACCCGATCTGATCAGACGCAGACTCTCGGCCTGACTGTCGTACGCCACCCGCCGACCGTATCGGCGTGGAGGCGCGGTGTGCAGCGTGCGACCGTCTCCACCGGCCGGAACAGCCTCGACCTGGCGGAGGGGACGACAGCGTACGTCGCACTTGGTCAATCGGTGGAAATCAGATCTCGTCGTCGCTCTTTCGCCCAGACTGGCCGGGTGAGCGCTCCACCGCCGTTGCGCCGGTCCCGTTGGCTCCGGCCGGTCATGCCCGGCTCTCGGGTCACCCGGCTGGAGCTGTTCTTCGACCTGATCTTCGTTTTCGCGTTCCTCAACGTCGCTGGGCTGGTGTCGGCCGAGGTGACCACGCAGGCGGTGCTGTCCGGCGTGGTCGTGCTGGCTCTGCTCTGGTGGTGCTGGACGACGTTCGCCACGCTGGGCAACCTGGTCCGAGCCGACTACGGACTGCTGCCCATGTTCGGGCTCGGCGTGATGGCCGCCGCGTTCGTACTGGCCATCGCCATCCCGCAGGCGTTTCTCAACCAACCCGACGACCTGACCGGCCCGGTGGTCTTCGCCGTCGCCTACCTGGTCTTGCGGGCCCTGACCCTGGCCGCGTTCCTGTACGCGCTCAGCGCCGCCGGCCGCAGCCGTCGACAACTCATGCTGATCAGCCTGCCAGCGGCGTTGGCGGCAGTGCTCGTCGGGTTGGCGGCCTCCGTAAGCCGGTGGGTGCCGGCGGTAGCCGTCCTCGACGTGCGTCTCGGGTTGTGGGCCGCCGCCCTGTTGGTCGAGTACTCGGTCGGCCTGTTCCTGCCGTACACCCGGTGGGCCGTCGCCTCGGCCGGGCACTGAGCGGTCTGCTGGCGGTGCCGGCGGCCGCGCTGACCCCTCTCGTCGCGCTGGCCGTGCTGGTGTCGGTCTGCGGTGCCCTCGTGGTGATCCAGCGCTTCAGCGCCGCCGACGCGCGGGCGCGGATCAAGGCCTCGGTCCACGCGGAGGAACGGGCGGTCGAAGTGGCGGCCAGCGAGTGGCGCCGCCAGCATCTTTGACCTGGCGGCGGTGAACCACCGGTGTGCCCACGTCGGCGACGAGCACTGCCATCTCCCGTTGGCCGGGCGCGAGGCGTTGGATGGGTGATTCGGGCGCGACCTCGCGGGTACCCGGTCGCGATGGCACGAGCACCTTCACCGGAGGACATCTACGGCAGCGCCCGCTCCGAGGGCGAGCGGCGCCTGTCCAGTAGCGCTCTGGAGCAGGCATCCACCGGGTTCATCGCCGGGGTCACAATCGTGTTCGGCATCGTGGCGCTGGGCGTGGCTCGGGAACTGGCCGCACCCGACTTCGCTTCCGGCGTGGGGCAACTGGTCGGCGCGCTGGCCTTCGGTATCGGCCTGGTCTTCGTGGTGGTCGGGCGCACCGAGTTGTTCACCGAGAACTTCTTCGACCCGGTCGCCGCCGCGGTGGCCCGTCGGCGGCTCGGCGCGCTGTGGCCGCTGGCCCGGTTGTGGCTGCTTGTGCTCGTCCTGAACTTCGCCGGCGGTGCTCTGATGGCCGCCGTGTTCACAGTCCCCGGCACGCTGCCGGGCCGAGCCCACCACACCCTGGCCCTCGTCGCCGAGGAGATCGCCGCCAAGGACGGGCTGGCGACCTTCACCCGGGGCATCGCCGCCGGAACCCTGTTGACCCTGCTGTCCTACCTGCTGCATGCCGTCGAATCGGTGGGCAGTCGGATGCTCCTGGCCTACGTGGTGGGGTTCTTCCTCGCCCTTGGCCCGTTCGATCATGTCGTGGTCTCCGGGCTGCACCTCTTGTTCGGTATCTGGCTGGGCGCTCCCGTCTCCTACCCGGATCTTGGGCTCAACATCGTCCTCTCCGGTGCCGGGAACCTCCTGGGCGGCCTGCTCCTGATGACGCTGACCCATGCGGTCCAGGTCAAGGGCAGCGGCTGAGGACGGTCAGCTGCGGCCCCAGGGCGTGGTGGGTTGCAGGACCGCCTGTTGCAGGGCGGCGGTTCGCCACCTTGTGACCTGCTGATATTCGGGATCGGCGACCATCCGGCTGAAAGCCGTCCGGCTCGGGTACCGCACCAGCAGCACCGCGTCCCATGCCTGGCCCTCCTCGGCGACCAGTGCCGGTCCACCGTCACCGGCGTAGAGCACCTCGCCGCCGTGGCGGGGCAGGAAGGTCTCGCGCAGCGCGGCGGCGTACCGTTCGTACGACTCCCGTCCACCGTCGGCGAAGCGCAGCAGGTTGAGCATCACCACAGGTGCCTCGGGGTCGGTGGCGAGGAACTCCTTCAGATCCCGACCGGTCGGGTCGACGGCCATGTTCGCGTCTCCTTCAGTTGCGGGTGGCGACATCAGACCACAGACCCCGGTGGCGGGAGAACCGCCCGCTGGCCTGGCCGGGGTACGCGGGTGTCAGGGCCGCCCGGGTACTGGTGCGGTGGGCCGGGCAGTTCCTGGTGGCGGAGCATGGACGGTGATGTCCTGGGTGACGGAGGCGACCCGGAGGCCGTTTTCGGTGAAGCGATCAAGCACTCTCCGGGTGACCTGGTCCTTGACCTGTCGGGCTGCGCGTACCGGCACCACGAACCGGGCGGACAGTTCGATCCAGTTGGGGGTGGCACGGATGAAGACCCGAGGATCCACCTCGGCGTCGGCGACCGGGTAGCGGTGGCGCATCTGCTCGATGGCGCGCTGCGCCTCGGCGGTGGAGGAGATGTTCTGCGCCTCTTCGCACAGGATGCGCTCCGCCAGGTGCCAGTCCGCCTCGTAGGGGACCGGCAGGGTCAGTTCCTCCCACAGATGGTCCAGCACGGTGCTGCTGTTGAATACCGGCGCGGTGAACACGAAACGGTTCGACAGGGACACCACGCGCCCGGTGTACTGGCGGCCGCGGATCCAGGACTCCGGGTCTGAAGAGGAGCCGCTCTCCAGGATCCGGGTACGTAGTGGGGTGATGTCCAGGACGTCGCCGCGTACGCCGCACATCTGGATGCGGTCGCCGACGCGGAACTGCCGGCCGGTGAGGATGCTGACCCAACCGGCGAATGCGCCCAGGACCTCCTGCAGCGCCAACGCGAGGCCGGCGGCGAGTAGACCGAAGACCACACCGACCCGGCCGGCGAACGGCCGCCACAGCAGCGCCAGCGTGAACAACAGCGCTACGACGGTCAGGTAGTGCACCGCCTTGCGGAGGTAGTAGCGGTTGGTGGTGTCCTTCACCTTGACTGTGGCCAGCCGACCAGCCAGGGCTGCGACGACGACAGCGAGCAGGGCCAGGACGACGCTGGTCACGAGTCGACCGTTCACGCTGCTCGTGTCCCACAGTATTTCCAGGAAGCGCGCCATGGTGCTGCCCATCGTTCTCGGCGGCCGACCGATGTGTGTCCGTCGCGTCTTCACCTTAGGCAGCCGCCGACGGGGGATTCGCGGAATGCGCGACACACCATCCGTGCCGGTGGGGTGCGGCGTCAGTCGCTGTGGTCAGCTCCGTCGTGGATCTCGGCCTCCTCGGGCTCGACGACTGGTGGTGGCGGTGGCACGGGGGTCAGGGCAGCGGCGACCGGTGCCGGGCCGGTGACGCGTTGCCCATTGCCGAAGTCGAAGGTGACAGAGGCGTTCTGCCCGGAGCGGAGAGATTCGTCCAGATCGAGGAGCTGAAAGTACCGGCCGGCTTGTTCGTTGAACCGCACGAAGCTCAGCGGCGGGAGTTCGATCCGAGCGGGCCCGGTCGCTGGTTGCGGCGTGCCGCTCTGGGGCAGCCCGTCGGGGGAGAGGGATCCGTTCGGGTTGGCGGTGGTGGGGCGCGGAGCGGCTGCGTCCGACCGGGGAGGGATGGGTCGGTCAGCATCGACGATGACAACCTCGCGGGCGTCCTGCGAGGTGACGGTCACCGTGACCGGCCCCTTCGAGTCGTTGTAGATGACGGCGCTGAGCAACGCGTTTTCGCCGGCGCGGTAGCCATCAGCGCCCGGAAACTCGATGAGCAGACCGCGAACCGCGTACTCGCCGTTGTCGGCCATGAGGTTGACACCCTGGATGGAGGGCTCCTTCTCGGCCGTCTCCGCGATCTGCCCCGCGCCGCATCCGCCGAGCAGCAACACGACCAGTGCGGTGCCGGGCAGCGACGCCCACCGGAGCGTTCTGGTCGGTCGCGTCACGGTGCCTCCTCGCGGTTCCGCACTCCGTCTCGGTGCTCCGCGTTCCGTTCGCGACCGCGGCGACAAACCCAGCCTAATGCCGCCCGATCGGGCCGGTGCGCGGATCCAGGTGGATCGGCTTCCGCCAGCCTCGCCGCGATCAGCCGGCCAATGGGGGCACCACCCGCCGGCATCCGGCGTGGCCGGCCGGGACGGGACAGGCGTCAGGGGCGTTCCCAGAAGTCCGGACCGATGGGTTGGCGATAGTCGGAACTGGCGACAAAGAAGCCCTCGTCGTCGACCTCGATGGGCAGCTGCGGCAGCGGCCGGCTGGCCGGCCCGAAGACGGGTCGCGCGTTGTCGGTGATCAGAAACTGGGACTGATGGCATGGGCAGAGCAACCGGTTGGTCTGTTGCTCGTAGAGGCTGGCGGGGCAGCCAGCATGGGTGCAGATCTTGGAGTAGGCGATGAAGTCGCCCCACATCCAGTCCTGCTTGCCGGTCCGACTGTTGTTTTCCCGTGCGGCGAGAGCGTCCTCGGCGCGCAACCGGATGAGCAGCGTGACCGAGTCGGCGTACTGGTTGCTGACGCCGTGTGGGATGCCTGGGAACACGGTGACCTGGCCGCCGGGTAGCAGATCCAGCGGCCGGACGGGCCGCAGATCTTCCCGAACGAGCCGGATCCTGGTGACGGCGCCGTTGTCGTCGCCGGGGGCGAACCCGGTGCGGAACAGCTCCCGGTTGTGGTGCGGGTCCCTGATGAGGCCGCCGACCAGGGGAGCGGCGACGACCGCCCCGACCGGGATCAGGCCCGCGAGCAGGGACACCCCGAGCAGGGGGCGCCGTTTCACGCCCAGCTCGTCGGCCATGTACAACATGGTCTGGCCGGTGATGCGCCGATCGGCGGCGGGTACCGGCTCGTCGTGCCGGTCCTGGATCGACACCTCTTTCGGCAGCAGTCGCTTGCCCCAGACCAGGATGCCGAAACCCAGCGCGAGCAGCGCGACGCCGAGGGTCAGACCGAGCAGCGGGGTGTAGTACTCCTCGATGTCACCCACCAGTCGATACCGCCAGGGCCACCAGATGTAGACGATGAGGAAGGCCGTGGCGGACAGCCCGGTGACCAGGAAGAGAGCGGTCACGGTGCGGACCAGTCGCCGTTCGGCCTTGGAACCGGCGGCTACCTGCGGTTCGTAGTGGACGATCTCGATGTCATCGCGGCGCGCCCCCTCGCGAACCACCTCGAAGCGAGCCAAGCCGGAGTCGTTGACGTCCGTCGGCTCGCGGTCGTGTCGTTCGGTGCCGGTGTTCACGACTTACCCGCGATCCACAGGCTGGCGAACACCAGGGCGATGATGCCGACAAGGAAAATCGCCAATCCTTCGGTGGACGGGCCGTAGCGACCGAGGTTGAAACCGCCCGGGTCGCGATCGTCCTGCACGACCTGCTGGATGTAGGCGATGATGTCGGCCTTCTGCTCAGGGGTCAGCTGACTGTCGCCGAACACCGGCATGTTCTGTGGACCGCTGAGCATCGCCGCGTAGATCGTCCGATCCGACGCCGGGTACAGACTCGGCGCGAACTTGCCGGAGGACAGGGCGCCCCCGCCGCCGCCGAAGGCGTGACACTGCGAGCAGTTGATCCGGAACAATTCTCCGCCCCGGGCCAGATCGGCGTCGTCCAACTGTTGCTCGACGTTGTCTGGCACCACCGGGCCTCCGCCGATCTCCTGGATGTAGGCCGCCAGCTGACGGACCTCCTCGTCGCTGTACTGCGGTGGCTTGCGCAACGCCTGCGCCTCCTGCCGCGCCAGTGGCATCCGCCCGGTACCGACCTGAAACTCGACCGACGCCGCGCCCACCCCCACCAGGCTGGGCCCGCGCCCCTCGACACCACCGGCGCTGCGCCCGTGGCAGGTGATGCAACCGACGTTGAACAACGCCTCACCCTGCGCGGCGGCGCCGCTGAACCGAGGCTCCTCCTGCGCTCGCGCGGCGGGCGCGAAAGTCGCGTACACCCCGCCGGCCAGCACCAACGCGGTCAACAGCCGGGCTGTGGCTCCGAGACGCCGACGGGCCCTGCTCATCGAACGTACGACGATCCGGCTGCTCGGCCTTTGCCGGCCGGATCGGCCCCGACGATCAGTCGCCACGCCGTCTCCCGTGTCCGAGGGTGAGCCGGGGCAGCGACGGACCTGCCGATCATCGTGTGGGCAGGACCGGCCCCAACGCAGACTAAGAAGTCAGCAGCGGGTGTGCGCCCGTTTCGGTCATTCCGTCATCCCAGGCGTTTCAGTACCGGTCGTTGAGGATCTCCTTCATCTGGTTGATCTCCTCCTGTTGCGACCGGACGATCTGGTCGCACAGTCGTACGATCTCGGGGTCGGTGACCTGGGACTCCTGGCACACGAGGATGGCCCGGGAATGATGGGGGATCATGGATTTGAGGAAGGCTTCGTTGCCTACGAACGGCTCCGTACGCACGGCCGCGAATCCGCCCACGAAAAGCACGCCCAGCGCGATGTAGAGAGCGATGTTGAGACGTCTGACGGCGAACATCTGGTGCATGACGCCCATCATGATGAGCCCCATGGCGGCCACCATGATCAGCGACATGTAGAAGTTGCTGAGGTTCAGGTAGAAATCCGACCAGCCGCGAATCTGGGACAGCGTCAGGACGAACATGACCGCCAGGCTGATCACTAGGACCAGCCCGAACCGAACGTAGTTCTGCTTCATTTTCCCTCCGCCAGCCGGTCGGGCAGTTTCACCCACTATCTGGTGGTAAGCAACCATACGCGCTTACGGGCGGGCTGGTCCGGCCGCCGAGCAAGCTGGACCGGACGGTCGACGGTCACGCCCGGCGGACGTGGGCCGAGCGGATCCAGCGGTGATAGGCGGCGACGTCGACGTTGCTGCCGCAGACGATGATGGCGACGTGCCGGCCGGCGAACCGGTCAGGATCTTCGAGGATCGCGGCGACGCCGAGCGCGGCTGACGGTTCGGCGACCAGGCCGGCCTGGTCGAGAAGCATCCGCATACCGGCGATGATCGAGGTTTCCTGGACGAGGATGGCGTCGTCGGCGACCAGGAGCAGGTCGTCCAGGACGGCCGGGATGGGTCGCCGGCCGGCGACGCCGTCGGCGATCGTGTTTATCGATTCGGTGGTCACGACCGCCCGCTGGTGCCAGGAGCGGGTCATCGCCGGTGCGCCCAGCGGCTGGACGCAGAGAACCTCGACATGGGGGGCCTGTTCCTTCAGGACGTGCCCCACTCCCGTGGCCAGCGCGCCACCGCCGAGCGCGATCAGCACAGCGTCGAAGGACGGCGCGGTGTCCACCAGTTCCAGACCGATGGTTCCCGCACCGTCGCAGGTCTCGATGTCCAGGCTGTCTTCGAGGAGCCGGATGCCGCGCTGCTGGGCGATGGCTGCCGCCCGGTCGCGGGCCAGCTCGTGGTCGCCGTCGACCAACTCCAGCCTGGCGCCCAGGGCCCGGATGCGATCGAGCTTGGCGACGGTCGCCCGGCGGGTGGCCACGACGGTGACGTCGAGTCCTCGACCGCGACCGGACCAGGCGAGGGCCTGGCCGAGGTTGCCCGCGCTGGCGCACACCACCGCGTGTTGTCCGTCGTCTGCGAGCTGACTCGCGACCAGTTCGGTGCCGCGGGCCTTGAAGCTGCGGACCGGGTTCGCTGTTTCGAGCTTGATGCTCACGGCACACCCGAGTGCGGACTCCAACGGCTCGCATCGGTACAGCGGAGTGTCGAGGAAGACCGGGTCGATGGTCCGGCGGGCCGCCCGGATCCGGGCGGTGTCCAGGCGGGTCTTCGGCACGACCGATCAGCGTAGCGGCGGCCGGCCGCCGCGTGGGGGCACTCGGGTGCCGGATTTCTTTCACGGTTCTGTCAGGCAGCGGTATCGGGCCGACGGGTCCGGCAGAGTGGCGGACGCTGGCCTTTACCTGTGTGGAGGGTGGGCGTTGACCTTGACGCGTCACGGAACGGACGACTCGACCAGGGATCGGCAGGCGGACGGACCAGTGATCCGTGTGCACGACCTGGCGAAGACGTATCCCATGCCGGGTGGTGAGTTTCCCGCGCTGACCGGGGTGGACATCTCGGTGGAAGCCGGCGAGTTCGTCGCGGTGGTAGGTCGATCGGGCAGCGGCAAGACGACACTGTTGAATCTGCTCGCCGGAATCGACCGGCCGACCGCCGGGCAGATCAGGGTGGCCGGAATCGCCCTGCACGAGGTACCCGAGGCCCGGTTGGCAGCCTGGCGGGGGCGCGCGGTCGGGTTGGTGTTCCAGTTCTTCCAGTTGCTGCCGACGCTTACCGTCGCGGAGAACGTGATGCTGCCGATGGACTTCTGCGGCACGGTACCGGCGCGCCGCCGCCGGCCGCTCGCGCTGGAGCTGTTGAGCCGCGTCGGCATCGCCGACCACGCCGACAAGGTGCCGGCCGGGTTGTCCGGCGGGCAGCAGCAGCGGGCCGCGATCGCCCGGGCTCTGGCCAACGATCCGCCGGTCATCCTGGCCGACGAACCGACAGGCAATCTCGACAGCTCCACCGCCGAAGCCGTGCTCGGACTGTTCCGGGATCTGGCTCGCGCCGGCAAGGCCGTCGTCATGGTCACCCACGAGCGCGACCTTTCCGGGTACGCCGACCGTCTGGTCACGCTCGTCGACGGACGGGTGGCGGAGGACGTGGCGGTCTCAGCGTGATGCGGCCACGCACGGTCAAGATGTGGCGGGACCTGTCCGCTGCTCGGGGCCGGGTAGCGGTCATGATTCTGGCGATCACGGTGGCGATGTCCGGTGTGGGTGCGCTGCTCATCGCCCGTACGGTGATCGTCCGTGAGGCCGAGGCGGTCTATGCCGGCACCAACCCGGCGAGCGCGACTCTGGAGGTCGAAGGCGGCGTCGATGCCGCCCTGCTCGCCCAGGTTCGCGCCCGACCCGGTGTCACGGACGCCGTGGCGCGTCAGACCGTCCTGACCCGGGTCCGGGTCGGTGACCAGTGGCGTCGCATGCTGCTGTTCGTCATCGCGCCGGACGATCCGATGCGGGTGGCGAAGCTGCGCATGGAGTCCGGTGCCTGGCCGCCAGCCGACGGTGAACTGCTCATGGAACGTACCGCGGGGCCGGTCCTGGACGCGGCAGTCGGCGACCGCCTGGCGGTTGCCGGACCCTCCGGCGCGACGACGGAGGTGCGGATCGCCGGCACCGTGTACGACGCCGCGTTGGCCCCGGCCGGGCAGGAGAGCGTCGGCTACGGCTACCTCACCCCGGCTGGGCTGGCTCGTCTCGGTTTCACCGCTTCGGCCGACGAGCTGCGTATCGTCACTGCCGAACGGGACGAGGCAACTGTGGCGGCGACCGCGACCGGCGTCGCGGCATGGCTGACCAACCAGGGCCGCGAGGTGCATCTGATCCAGGTACCTCCGTACCAGCATCCGCACCACAGCCAGTCCGAGACGATCACCGGCATGTTCCTGGCCTTCGCCATCGCGGCCCTGGTTCTCGCCGGAGTCCTGGTGGCGGCGACACTCGGCGCGATGCTGGCGGCACAGACCCGTCAGATCGGCATCATGAAGACCGTCGGCGCCACCACCGGCCAACTGCTGCGGGTCTACCTGGGGGCGGTTGCCGCGATCGCCGCGACCGCCACCGTGCTGGCCGTCGTCCCGGCACTGCTGGCCGGTTACGGGCTGACCGGGCTGGTGGCCGAGATGCTCAACGTCGAGATCACCAACCGGGCGACGCCGTGGTGGGCACCGGCGGCGTTCTTTGCCGTCGGACTCGTGGTGCCGCTGGCGGTCGCGCTCGTACCGCTCGTCCGGGCGGCCCGGATCACCGTACGGTCCGCACTCGACGAGCATGGCGCCGGGACGAGAGTGGGAACTCGGCGCGGCGACCGGTGGCTGACCCGGCTGCGCGGTGGCCGGCTCAGCGCCCTCGCCCTGCGTAATCTGCTGCGCCGCCGAGGCCGGCTGGCGCTGACCCTGGCACTGCTGGCCGCGGGCGGGGCGATGTTCACCAGCGGGCTCAACAGTTCTGCCGCCTGGCGGAGCTGGGTCGACGACGGCATGGCCCGCCGTGCGTACGACGCGCAACTGCGGCTCGCCGCACCGGCGTCGGTCGACACCATCACCAGGGCCGCGAGCGTCGTCGACGGCGTGATCGCGGTCGAACCGTTCGTGTCACTACCGGCGACTCCGGCCAGCGCGGACGGGCAGATCGAGGTGGAGCGCACCTACCCCGACGACGGACACGGCCGGTTCCTGCTCGCCGCGCTGCCGGTGCCCACCCGCATGGTGGACTTCGAGGTCACCGCCGGTCGCTGGCTACAGGCAGCAGACACCGACGGCGTCGTGCTGAACCAGAGCGCCGTGTCTCGGCTCGGCGATCCGCGCGTCGGCGACGAGGTGCACCTGGCCGTCGACGGAGTGGTCGGGCGGTGGCGGCTCGTCGGCACTGTCGCGGAGGCCGGCGGACCCGCCACGGCGTACACGAGCCCGCAGAGCGTCACCCGGTTCGTGGACCCGGGGACCGCCAACATGCTGCACATCGTCACCGCCGGAGACACCGCGGCGGTCACCGGCGCGGTGGAAGGGGCGCTCACCAGCGCGGGGCTGACGGTCGGCGAGTCGATGCTCACCGAGGACCTGCGCACGGCGATCGACGAGCACGTGGCCATCTTCATCGGCACCCTGCTCGCACTCGCCGCGCTGATGGCGGCCGTCGGCATCCTCGGGCTGGCCGCCACGATGAGCATCACCGTCACCCAACGCACCCGCGAGTACGGCATCATGCAGGCCATCGGTGCCCGTCCCACAGTCATCCGCCGCATGGTCGTCCTCGAAGGCACTGTCACCGGTCTGCTCGGCTCGCTCGTGGCCATCTCCCTTGGAGTGCCGCTGTCCATCCTGGTGGGCGAACTGCTCGGCCGGATCTCCTTCGGGCTGCCGTTGCCGCTGCGACTCTCACCGGGCGGACTCGTCGGCTGGCTGTTGCTCTCCATCGTTGCAGCGGCCGCCGCGTCGCTGGTCGCGGCGCACCGAGCGGCTCGGCTCACCGTGCGGGAGACGCTCACCTACCAGTGAACCGGTGCCGGACCGGCGAAGGCACTATCGTGCTGGCGTGCAGATCCGTTTCGACGTACCCGCCGATCCCGCCTATCCGGGCCGGGTGGCCGCTGCGCTCAGCGGTGCTCAGGCGCGGAGGTACCGCCTGATCGGCGCGGTGCTGGTGGCGGTCGGTGTGATTGGTTTTGTCGTCTCGCGGGGGTTCGGGTGGGGCGCGCAGACGCTGTCGGTGTGGATGACGCTGGGTTTGGGTGGTCTGCTGGCGATGCTGTACTGGCCGTGGCTGCGGTGGCGGGCCCGCCGTCGCTCCAGCGGCTATGCCGTCGAGGGCGGTTACGACATCACCGATGACAACATCATGATGCGCAGTGGGTCGGAGTCCGGCGGCATCGCCTGGGACGGGGTGACCCAGGTGCGGGCCACCCCTGAGTTCTGGATCGTGTACGTGGGGCGGATGCCGGCGACGGTGATCCCGCGCCGCCTGATGTCCGCCGAGGACGCGGAGACACTGCGCGCCTACATGGCCGGACGTGGGCTGCTTCGGACGTGACCTGATCTGTGGGGTCGCGGGCGACCGGGCCGGGTGGCCGCCCGGGGCGCGCGCCATCTCCGCACGCCCCGGGCAGGTTCAGCACTGTCAGGGGGTGAGCACGACCGTGGAGATGCTGCGGGCGCCGACGTTGACGGAGACCTGCCCGCCGTTGACGGTCACCGGCTGACTGGCCGCGTTGGCGTTCTGCGAGGTCAGGTAGTGCTCGGCCCGGGAGACGTTCTGCGGCACCTGGATCACCGCATTGTTGACCGCGCTGGTCGAGCGGTTCAGGATCACCAGCGTGGTCTTTCCACCACCGGTGTAGGCGGTGACCTCCAGCGGCGCGGCCTTGCTGCTCTTCGTGAGGGCGACCCGCTGGTAGCCGGGACGGACGTACTTGGCGTACTGCGAGAAGGCGTACCCGCGCTTGAGCGGGGCACCGGCGGTGGTGCCGAACGCGGACTCGCCGTCGCCGATGAAGGAGTAGTAGCGCTTGCCGTACCACCACACGTAGGCGGACCAGTTGGCTTCCATCGACCTGTGCACCGTACGCATGATGTCGTCGAGGGTCTCGTTCCAGACCGTCTGGTTACTGGGGTTGCCCCAGATGTTGGAACCGTTGCCGTCGGCCTCGTGCAGGTTCCACTCGGTCATCCACACCGGCTTGTTGTGCTGGTCGGCCAGGGGGTAGGAGCGCAGCCGACCGGACGCTTCGGTGCCGTACAGGTGGCCACCGATGTAGCCGATGTTGTTGCGGGCGGTCGCGTCGTTGAGGGTCGGATCGGTGTAGGTGTAGTTCAGGTTCACCGCCTCAGCGACCATCAGCCTGGTGTTCTGCACCCGCGTCCCGTGGTCGCGTACGAAGTTGCGCAGCTCGGTGCCGCTCCAGTCCATCGAGTCGTAGTCGGGGTGCCAGTCCGGCTCGTTCTGCACCGAGGTGACGTCGATCGTGATGCCCTGGTTGCGCATCGACTGGACGTAGCTGTTCAGATGGTTCGCGTAGTCGTCGTAGTAGTCGGTTCTCAGCTTGCCGCCGTTGGTCCGGCTGTTGTTCGTCTTCCATGCCGCCGGTGCGGTCCACGGCGAGGCGAGGATCTTCACATCGGATCCGTACGACTTGGCTGTCCGCAAGGCGTTCACGTGGACCGGCCACTCGCCGGACTCCGGCGAGATGCCGGTACGGACGATCGACAGGCCCAGCTGGTTGGGGCCCAACCCGACAAGCGTCTGGGTCTCGGCCGTCGACCAGGTGCCGTTGCCCCAGATCGAGGTGGCGGCCCCGAATCCGTCGATCGTCTGGTGGCGGGTGGCGGTGTTTACCGTGATGTCCGCCGGCCCGGTCGGCGGCGGCGTGGTCGGCGACGGCGGTGGGGTGGTGGTGGGTGGCGTGGTGGGGGTGACGCCGCCGGTGCAGGTCACGCCGTTGAGGGCGAAGGTGGTGGGGGCGGGGTTGCTGCTGTTCCAGGAGCCGTTGAATCCGAAGGAGGCGGTTCCGTTGGTGGGGATGCTGCCGTTGTAGCTGACGTTCCTGGCGGTGACGGCGGCGCCGTTCTGGGTCAGGGTGGTGTTCCATGACTGGGTTACGGTCTGCCCGGCGCCGAACGACCACGTCAACGTCCAACTGGTCAACGGGTCACCGAGGTTGGTGATGGTGACGTTGGCGCCGAAGCCGCCCGGCCACTGCGAGGACACCGCGTAGTTCACCGAACAGCCGGCCGCCGCCGCGCCGGCCGGGATCGCCGCGGCGGCGACTGCGGCCGACGCCAGGAGGACGGTGCTCGCCGACACCAGTGCGGCGTTGACTCTGAATCTACTTCTCACACGTCTCATCGCTGATGTGCCCTTCAGGATTGGTGTGTGGGTGGAGTCGGGTGACGTCGACTGCCCGTCATGCGCTGAGAACGTTCACCTGCCGGGTTGGCCCGGCTTGCGCGGCCTGCCCGCGTACGTGCCCTACTGGATTGGTGACCAGGTCTGCCAGCTCAAACGGGATTCAACGATCGATTGCCTCCGATCGATGCTTGAGGGCGTGGGAGCGCTCCCGTAATATACAGGACGCAGCTGTTAACGTTCACCTAACACCGACGACCGCCAATGTGTATCTGCCATCCCATTGGGAGGATGCCCTATGTTAAGATCCAGACGCGTCAATGCTGTCGCGGCATCGTTCGGCGCCGCGCTGCTGGCGTCCACGGCGCTCGTCGCGGCGATGCCGGCAAGCGCGGCGGCGGCCGGCTGTTCGGTGAACTACGCGGTGTCCTCGCAGTGGCCGGGCGGCTTCGGCGCCAACGTCACCATCACCAACCTCGGTGACCCGTTGACCAGTTGGACGTTGACGTGGTCGTTCGGCGCCGGGCAGACCGTAACCCAGTCATGGAACACCACCCTGACCCAGAACGGCGCCGCCGTCACCGCCAGGAACGTCAGCTACAACGGCAGCATCCCCACCAACGGAACCGCCTCCTTCGGATTCAACGGCTCCTGGAACAGCAGCAACCCCGCCCCCACCACCTTCGCCCTCAACGGCGTGACCTGCACCGGCGGCGTCACCCCCACCACCCCACCCACCACCACCCCACCTACCACCACGCCACCCACCACCACCCCGCCGACCACGCCGCCGCCGACCGGTACCTGCAACCTGCCGTCGTCGTACCGGTGGTCGTCGACGGGTGCGCTGGCGCAGCCGCGGTCGGGTTGGGTGTCGTTGAAGGACTTCACCCACGCGCCGTAC
>FOLJ01000020.1 GCA_900112325.1 Micromonospora sediminimaris | reverse complement strand
GCCTGCTCGGCGACGTACCGGGTCACCTCGACCTGGTCCGGCGGCTTCCAGGGTGAGGTGCAGGTGACCGCCGGCAACGCGGCCATCCGCGGCTGGCGGGTGAGCTGGACCAACGGCAGCGGACAACAGGTCAACCAGGCCTGGAACGCCACAGTCACCTCCAGCGGCTCCACCGTCACCGCCACGAACGTCAGCTACAACGGCAACCTCGGTGCCGGCGCCAGCACCAGCTTCGGCTTCCTGGCCTCCGGCAGCAGCACGAACACACCGACGGTGACCTGCACGGCCACCGCCTGACCCCGGCCGGGGCCGCGCCACACTCCCTCTGGCGCGGCCCCGCCCGGCTCGGTGGACGAGCCGGGCGGACGATCCGGCGGGCCGGCTCAGGCGAGGGCGGAGACGATGTCGGCGATCGAGCGGCGGCGGCCGGTGTAGAAGGGGACCTCCTCGCGTACGTGCAACCGGGCGCGAGAGGCCCGCAGGTCACGCATCAGGTCGACGATTCGGTGCAGTTCGTCGGCCTCGAAGGCGAGCATCCACTCGTAGTCGCCGAGCGCGAAGGAGGCAACCGTGTTGGCCCGTACGTCGGGGTAGCCGCGGGCCATCTTGCCGTGCTCGGCCAGCAGTTCCCGCCGCTCGGCGTCGGGCAGCAGGTACCAGTCGTACGAGCGGACGAACGGGTAGACGCAGAGGTAGGCGCGGGCCTCCTCGCCGGCCAGGAACGCCGGGATGTGGCTCTTGTTGAACTCGGCCGGCCGGTGCAACGCCATCTGCGACCAGACCGGAGTCATCGCCCGGCCCAGGGCAGTTCGCCGCAACCGCAGGTACGCGTCCTGGAGCGCGTCGCTTGACGATGAGTGCCACCAGACCATCAGGTCGGCGTCGGCCCGCAGCCCGGACACGTCGTAGGTGCCGCGTACCACCACGTCCTTGCCGGCCAGCTCCTCGATCAGTGACTCGACCTCGCCGGTGACGTTGTCGCGCAGCGACGGCAGCGGCGCGCTGGCCCGGAACACCGACCACATGGTGTAGCGGATGGTGGCGTTGAGTTCCTTCAGGCGGGCCGCGTTGCTCTGCTCGGTCATCTCCCCGGTCCTTCCAGTGCCGTGATGATCTCCTCGGCCGCCGTCTCACCGGAGCGGACGCAGACCGGGATGCCGACCCCGTCGTAGCCGGCGCCGGCCAGCCGCAGCGTCGGATGCGTCGCCCGCAGGGTCGAGCGGGCGGCCACCACCCGGTCGAGGTGACCGGGGGTGTACTGCGGCAGCGCGCCACCCCAGCGCTGCACGTGCCCGGCGACCGGGGCGGGCAGCGGCGTTCCCAGCACCGCCGACACCTCCCGGTGCACGGTGGCCGCGAGGTCCTCGTCGGTGCGCTGGAGCTGCTCCTCGTCGCCGTACCGGCCGACCGAGGCGCGCACCAGGGCCAGCCCGTCCGGCCGGCGCAGGTGCCCCCACTTGGTGGTGAAGAAGGTGGACGCCTTGACCAGCAGTCCTTCGGTGGCGGGCACCAGGAAGCCGGAGAGTTCCGGCAGCACCGGTTCGGGCAGCGCGAGGGTGACGAGCGCGACGCTGGCGTAGTCCAGCCCGCCGATCTCCTTCGCCGCTTGCGGGGCGACGTCGGCGAGCAGACGCGCCGCCGGCCGGGCCGGCACCGCCAGCACCACCGCGTCCACGTCGACGTGCTCGGGGTCGCGGGTGGGGCCGACGGTCAGCCGCCAGCCGACGCCGGTCGGGGTGAGTTCACGCACCGCCGCGTGGCGGCGGATCGTCGCGCCGCTGGCCGTCACCGCCGCGTCGACCAGGCTGCTCAGCCCGCCGTCGAGGGTGCCGAAGACCGGCTCGCCGGGAGCACGGGGCGCGGCGGCCTGCGCCGCGCGTACGGCGGCGACAAGCGTGTGTTCCACCCGGGCGGCCCGGGCCAGCGCCGGCATGGTGGTGACCAGGGACAGGTCGTCGGCGCGGCCCGCGTACACCCCGCCGAGCATCGGGTCGACCAGCCGGTCGACCACCTCGTCACCGAACCTCGACCGGACCAGCGCGCCCACGGAGACGTCGGCCCCGGGGCCGAGCAGCGGCCCACCTCCGTCGCGGTCGGCCTCCGGGGTGGGCCGGGCCACCGCTGACACCTTGTCCAGATCACCGGGTACGCCGACAAGCGTGCCGCCGGGGATCGGGCGCAGTCCGCCGTCGACGGCCAGCGCCGCCTGCCCGACGGTGGGGTGGACGATCCGTCCCGCCAGGCCGAGCCGGCGGATCAGGGCGACGGCGGCGGACTCCCCGCCGGCCGGGTCACGCATCAGGAACGACTCGGCGCCGAACTCGACCGGGCCGCCGGCCAGCTCGCCGGTGCGCAGCTTGCCGCCGAGCGCGCCGGACTGCTCGTACACGGTGATGTCGACCTCGGCGGGGGCGCGGTCGCGTAACCGGACCGCGGCGGCCAGGCCGGCGATGCCGCCGCCGACCACCGCCACCCGCCGCCGCGTCGCCACGACGGTCAGCCCTGGTCGACCGGTCGGACGGACAGCTCGTGCACCAGGGCGACCACCCGGGTCAGCACCTCCGGGTCGGTCTCCGGCAGCACCCCGTGGCCGAGGTTGAACACGTGCCCCGGCGCGGCCCGGCCCTGCTCCAGGATCCGGCGCACCTCGGTCTCCACCACCGGCCACGGTGCCATCAGCAGGGTCGGATCGAGGTTGCCCTGCACGGCCCGCTCCGGTCCGATCCGGCGGGTCGCGACGTCCAGCGGGGTACGCCAGTCGACGCCGACCACGTCGGCACCGGCCTCGCCCATCGCGCCGAGCAGTTCGGCGGTGCCCACCCCGAAGTGGATCCGGGGCACTCCGGTGTCGGCGAGCCCGGACAGCACCTTCGTCGAGTGGGGCAGCACGAAGCGGCGGTAGTCGGCCTCGGAGAGCGCGCCGGCCCACGAGTCGAACAGCTGCACCGCCGACACGCCGGCCTCGATCTGCACCCGCAGGAACGCCAGGGTCACCTCGGCCAGCCGGCCGGCGAGGGCGTGCCACAGCTCGGGCTCGCCGTACATGAGCGCCTTGGTCTTGGCGTGGGTACGCGACGGGCCGCCCTCCACCAGGTAACTGGCAAGCGTGAACGGGGCACCGGCGAAGCCGATCAGCGGGGTGTCGCCCAACTCCTTGACCAGCAGCCGGACCGCCTCGTCGACGTAGTCGACGTCATCGCGGCCGATCGGCCGGATCCGTTCGACGTCGGCGGCGGTACGCACCGGCTCTGCCACGACCGGCCCGGTGCCGGGCACGATGTCCAGGTCGACCCCGGCGGCAGCCACCGGCACCACGATGTCGCTGAACAGGATCGCCGCGTCCACCCCGTGCCGGCGTACCGGCTGAAGGGTGATCTCGGTGACCAGGTCCGGGCGCCGGCACGATTCCAGCATCGCCACGTTGGCCCGGATCTCGCGGTACTCCGGCAACGAGCGGCCCGCCTGGCGCATGAACCAGACCGGGGTGTGCGGGACGGGCCGGCGGCGGCACGCCCGCACGAAGGGCGAATCGGCGGGCCCGCCGGGGCGGGGTTCATCGTCTCGGGCGGCGGTGCCCGTGGTGTCGGTGGTCATCGCGGCAATCGTGCCACGCGGCCGATCGCCGTCCCGCGCCCACCGCCACCTTTGTGACGTAGCGCGGTAACGGGCGGCGTGGTACGCGCCGGGTGATCGTCGGCGCGCCTCGCGGGCGGGAAACGGGCGGCGGAATAGGCTGCGGGCATGGGCCCCCCGATCGCGCTTCCCGACACGTTCGCTCGCGCGGTCGCGGGGCTCCGGTCGGCGACGCCCCGGCCGGAGATCCTGCTGGAAGAAGTGGGGGCGCCGCAACGGCTGGCCCCGTACTCCTTCGCGCTCTCGGCGTCGGTGCTGCGCGACGGTGACGAGGTGGCCAGCGGGCGGCTGATCCTGCTGCACGACCCGGCCGGGCACGAGGCGTGGCAGGGCACCCTGCGGCTGGTCACCTACGTGACCGCCGAGTTGGAGGTCGATCTGGCCGCCGATCCGCTGCTGCCCGGGGTGGGGTGGACCTGGCTCACCGACGCCCTCGACGCCCAGGACGCGGGGTACCGGGCCATCGGCGGGACGATCACGCAGACAATGTCGACCCGGTTCGGTGAGCTGGCCGGCCCACCCGCGGCCGGCGACGTGGAGATCCGCGCCTCCTGGACACCGACCGGCGGCGACCTCGCCGCGCACCTGGACGCCTGGTGCACCCTGCTCGCCTCCACCGCCGGCCTGCCGCCGCCCGGCGTCACCGCCCTGCCGGAGCGCCGCCCGGCCGCCACCGGCTGAGCCCGTCCGACTCCGGTGGCGCCGCCACCGCTCCGATCCCGGTGCTTCCCGCCGCACTGTGCCCGGCCGCCACGGGCCCCGTCTCCCGGCCGCACGGCATCGGCCGACACGCGGCGGGGCGGGTGGCGGCACTCGATCCACTCGCGCACTAGGGTTGTCAGGTGACCGACGAACCACCCCTGAGCCGTCGGGCCGCCGCAAGCCGTACGGGAAACGACACGCAGCACCCGCCATCGGCGAGGTCGGAGCCCTCGGACGCGGGGTCCGAGCCCACCGGCGGCCAGTCCGTGCCGCTGACCGCACCCCGCGAGGGCACCCCCGAGCCCGTCGCCGCCCCGGAGCAGCTCGCCGAGGTCGTGGCGCGGTTCGCCAGCGGTGCCGGGCCAGTGGCCCTGGACGCCGAACGTGCCTCCGGCTACCGGTACAGCCAACGCGCCTACCTCGTGCAGCTGCGTCGCGCCGGTGCCGGCACCGTACTGATCGACCCACTGCCGCTGCCCGACCTCAGCGCCCTGGACGCCGTTATCGCCGAAACGGAGTGGGTGCTGCACGCGGCGAACCAGGATCTGCCCTGCCTGGCGGAGCTGGGGCTGCGGCCACGCCGGTTGTTCGACACCGAGTTGGCGGCGCGGCTGGCCGGCTTCGAGCGGGTGGGGCTCGCCGCGCTCACCGAGCAGCTACTCGGATTCAGCCTGGAGAAGCACCACTCCGCAGCGGACTGGTCGAGCCGGCCACTGCCCGAGTCCTGGCTGACCTATGCCGCCCTGGACGTCGAGCTGCTGACCGACCTGCGCGACGCACTCGACGCGGAGTTGGCCCGGCAGGGCAAATCCGAGTGGGCGGCGGAGGAGTTCGCCGCGCTCGTGCTGAACGGCAGCCGACCGCCCCGGGTCCGCGCCGAACCGTGGCGACGCACCTCCGGGATCCACCGGGTCCGGGGCGCGCGGGCACAGGCCCGGGTCCGGTCCCTGTGGTACGCCCGGGACCAGATCGCCGCCCGGCGGGACACGGCGCCGGGCCGCGTACTGCCCGACTCGGCCATCGTCGCGGCGGCGGAGCTGGACCCGAGGGACGAGAAGACACTGCTCACGCTGCCCGGCTTCGGTGGTCGCTCGGTGCGGCGGTTGGCACGTACCTGGCTGGCGGCGCTCGACGACGCCCGGCAGTTGCCGGACGACGCCCTGCCGGTGACGCCGACGGTGGAAGGGCCACCTCCGCCGCATCGCTGGGCGGAACGGGATCCGGCTGCCGCCGCCCGGTTGAGCCGCTGCCGTGAGGTGGTGTTGCGGGTGGCCGGCGAGCACAACCTGCCCCCGGAGAACCTGATCTCGCCCGACACCATCCGTCGGGTCGCCTGGCAGCCGCCCGAGGAGATCACCGAAGCCACCGTCGCCGAGGCCCTGCGCGCCCACCACGCCCGCGAATGGCAGATCACCCTCCTCCTCCCCGACCTCGCCCAAGCCCTACCCCCCACCCCCACCCCCTGACCCCCACCCACCCCCGCGCCCACCCGCCCCGCCCCGCCCCCACCCCCACCCCCGCGCCCACCCGCCCCGCCCCGCCCCGGTGATCAAGAAGTTTGGGTCGGCGACACGCCGGGCGGCTGACGCAAACTTCTTGATCACCGCAGGGCGCGCGGGCGCAGGGCGCGCGGGCGTGGGCGTGGGCGTGGGCGTGGGCGGGGTGGGGTGGGGTGGGGTGGGGTGGGGTGGGGTGTGGGGTGGGTTACAGGGGGAGGTGGCGCGGGGCTTATTACTGGCGAGTAGCATCGGGGAAACGCCAGTGCTGGCGACCTTCGTCCGGTCCGTCACGTCGGTTACCGCGCGGACGACCGGATCGTGGTCGAATAGGAGGCTCATCGTGCCCCGTGAAGTCCGGGATGTCGTCTTCGTCGACGGCGTCCGCACCCCCTTCGGCAAGGCGGGTGGCATGTACGCCAACACCCGCGCCGACGACCTGGTGATCCGCTGCATCCGCGAACTGCTGCGCCGTAACCCCCAACTGCCGCCGGAGCGGGTCGAGGAAGTCGCGATCGCCGCCACCACCCAGATCGGCGACCAGGGCCTGACCATCGGTCGCACCGCCGCGCTGCTGGCGGGGCTGCCCAAGACCGTGCCGGGTTTCGCCATCGACCGGATGTGTGCCGGGGCGATGACCGCCGTGACCACCGTCGCCGGCGGCATCGCCATGGGCGCCTACGACATCGCGATCGCCGGCGGTGTCGAGCACATGGGCCGCCACCCGATGGGTGAGGGCGTCGACCCGAACCCGCGCATCATCGCCGAGAAGCTGGTCGACCCGTCCGCGCTGGTGATGGGCGCCACCGCGGAGAACCTGCACGACCGGGTCCCGCACATCACCAAGCAGCGCACCGACGCCTTCGCCCTCGCCTCCCAGCAGAAGACCGCGAAGGCGTACGCCAACGGCAAGCTCCAGGACGACCTGGTGCCGGTGGCGATCCGCGACGAGGAGAACGGCTGGGGCCTGGCCACTGTGGACGAGGCGCCCCGGGACACCTCGATGGAGAAGCTCGCCACCCTCAAGACCCCGTTCCGCCCGCACGGCAAGGTCACCGCGGGCAACGCCGCCGGTCTCAACGACGGCGCCACCGCCAGCCTGCTCGCCGACGAGGCCACCGCCCGCGAGCTGGGCCTGCCGGTCGCGATGCGGCTGGTGTCGTACGGCTTCGTCGGCGTCGAGCCGGAGGTGATGGGTGTCGGCCCGATCCCGTCGACCGAGAAGGCGCTGCGCATCGCCGGTCTGACCATCGACGACATCGGCCTGTTCGAGCTGAACGAGGCGTTCGCCGTGCAGGTGCTGGCCTTCCTCGACCACTTCGGCATCGCCGACGACGACCCGCGGGTCAACCCGTGGGGCGGCGCGATCGCCATCGGTCACCCGCTGGCGTCCTCCGGCGTACGGCTGATGACCCAGCTCGCCCGGCAGTTCGCCGAGCACCCGGAGGTCCGCTACGGCATCACCGCCATGTGCATCGGCATCGGCATGGGCGGCACGGTCATCTGGGAGAACCCGCACTGGGAGGGAGACAAGTGAGCGCGCTCGCCGCACCGAACGAGGTCGTCACCAGGGCGCTGCTGCGGCAGGTGAACGTACCGGGGCTGGACCGGCCGGCCGCCCTGATCACCCTCGACAACGGATTCGACCACACCAAGCCGAACACCTTCGGCCCCGGCGGCCTGACCAGCCTGGACGAGGCGATCAGCGCCGCGCTGGCGGCCGACCCGGCGTTCATCGCGGTCACCGGAAAGCCGTACATCTTCTGCGTCGGCGCGGACATCACGGGTTTGCCGCAGCTCGCGGACCGCGAGCAGGCGCTGGAGATCGGCCGGCTGGGTCACCGGGTCTTCGCCCGGCTGAAGGACAGCTCCGTACCGACCTTCGCCTTCGTCAACGGCGCGGCGATGGGCGGCGGCCTTGAGCTGGCCCTGCACTGCCACTACCGGACCCTGTCCGGCGGCGCGACGGCCCTGGCGCTGCCGGAGGTCTCGCTCGGACTGATCCCGGGCTGGGGCGGTACCCAACTGCTGCCGAACCTGATCGGCATCCCCGCCGCCACTCAGGTGATCATCCAGAATCCGCTGATGCAGAACAAGATGCTCAAGCCGAAGCAGGCCGCCGAGCTGGGCATCGCGGACGTGCTGCTGGAGCCGGCAGACTTCCTGGAGCGGTCCCTGGAGTGGGCCGCGGGGGTCGTCCGGGGCGAGGTCACCGTCACCCGGCCCGAGGTCGACAAGGACATGTGGGCCGGCGTGCTCTACTTCGCCCGGCAGACGCTGGACCAGCGGTTGCACGGCGCGGTCCCGGCCGCGTACAAGGCACTCGACCTGCTGGAGACGGCGAAGGACGCCGACTTCGCCGCCGGCACCGCCGCGGAGGACGAGGCCCTCGCCGACCTGGTCTTCTCCGAGGAACTGCGCAGCGGCCTGTACGCCTTCGACCTGGTGCAGCGACGGGCCAAGCGGCCGGCCGGCGCGCCGGACAAGGGCCTCGCCCGTCCGGTTACCAAGGTCGGCATCGTCGGCGCCGGCCTGATGGCCAGCCAGTTGGCGCTGCTGTTCGCCCGCCGCCTCCAGGTGCCGGTCGTCCTGACCGACCTGGACCAGGCCCGGGTCGACAAGGGTGTGGGCTACGTGCACACCCAGATCGAGAAGGCGGTAAGCAAGGGCCGGATGGACAAGGGCACGGCCGCGAAGCTGTACGGCCTGGTGTCCGGCTCGGTCGACAAGTCCGTCTTCGCCGACGCCGACTTCGTCATCGAGGCGGTCTTCGAGGACCTGAACGTCAAGAAGCAGGTCTGGGCCGAACTGGAGAAGATCGTCAAGCCGGAGGCGGTGCTCGCCACAAACACCTCGTCGTTGTCGATCACTGAAATGGCTGCGGAGCTGGAGCACCCGGAACGGGTGGTCGGCTTCCACTTCTTCAACCCGGTCGCGGTGCTGCCGCTGCTGGAGATCGTCCGGGGCGAGCGGACCGACGACGCCACCCTGGCCACCGCGTTCGCGGTCGGCAAGCAGCTGAAGAAGTCGAGTGTGCTGGTGAAGGATGCCCCGGCATTCGTGGTCAACCGGCTGCTCACCCGTTTCCTGGGCACCGTGTTCGCCGCCGTCGACGCCGGCACCCCGCTGGAGGTGGCGAACCGGGCACTGGATCCGCTGGGTCTGCCGATGCGCCCGCTCGCGCTGCTCCAGCTGGTCGGGCCGGCCGTCGCGTACCACGTGGGCGGCACCCTGCACGCGGCGTTCCCGGACCGGTTCGGGGTGAGTGAGAACCTCAAGCGGATCGCCGACTCCGGTCAGCCGATCGTCGTCGACGACGAGATCAACACCGAGGTGGCGAAGCTGCTGGTGGTCGGCGACCAGCCACTCACCGAGGAGCAGGTACGCCAGAACGCGCTGGACGCGCTGGCGCAGGAGATCCGGCTGATGCTGGACGAGGGCGTCGTCGCCGAGGCGCAGGACATCGACCTGTGCATGATCCTTGGTGCCGGTTGGCCGTTCCACCTGGGTGGCGTCACGCCGTACCTGGACCGGACCGGCACCAGCGAGCGGGTCACCGGTAAGCGATTCCTGCCACGCGGCGCGGCCAGCCTGGCCGGCTGAGCGGCGACGAACGACACCGGTCGCGGTGGTCACCCGACGAGGGTGGCCACCGCGAATCGCTTTCTCGTGGTGCTGCGGGTGCGGATGAACCACCTGGCTACGATGACCGGTCCACCCGAACCCAGGAGCTGACCGCATGTCCCACCCCTCGGATGAGCACCAGAACCCGCCGCCCGCCGGTCCGTACCCGCCCCAGGGCACGTACCCGAACCCGGTCCCGGGGCCGTACCCTCAGCCGGGCCAGGTGCCGTACCCGTCGGCCGGTGCCCAACCGCTGCCGCCGCAGCAACCCGGCCAACCGGCACCCGGCGCCTACCCGCCACCCGGCGCCTACCCACCACCCGGCCAGCCGTACCCAACCGGTTCAGGTTTCCCCGGCCCGGGGCCGGCCGGTCCAGGATTCGCTGCTCCGGGGCTCGCCGATGCAGGGCCGGTTGGTGCAGGGCCGGTCGGTCCGCCGAAGAAGAAGTTCCGGATCTGGATGATCGTGCTGATCGTCCTCGCGGTCCTGCTGGTGCTCTGCGGCGGTGGCGGCACTGCCGTCTGGTTCGCGGTCAAGGACGACGTCAGCGAGGCCGTGGACGCGACCCGGACCCGGATGGTGGCCCCGGCCACCCTGGCCGGGCGACCCAAGAACACGGACCCGGAGTTGCAGCAGGCGGCCGACGACATGGTTCGCGACATCCGCTCGACGGTGAGCAACGAGACCAGCGCGGTGGGCGCCTTCTACGGTGACCCGGCCGGCGAGGACCTCGTCATGATCGCAGGCGCGTCCGGCCTGATGTCCGACCCGAAGCAGGAACTCGACGCGGCGGTCCAGGGCCTCTCCGCCGACCTGGGCCTCAGCAACATGACCTCGGTCGATCCAGGTCCGCTCGGCGGCGAGGCCAGCTGCGGCGACGGCCTGACCGAGGACGTGCCGCTGGGCGTGTGCACCTGGGCCGACCGGGGCAGCGTGGGTCTGATCGTGATGTTCTTCTCGTCCCGTGCCGACGCCCAGGCCGAGTTCGTGACAATTCGCGGTCAGATCCAGCAGCGCGATTGATCATGGCTGGGCGGCGGACACGATCGCGTCATGAGGTGGCTGCGTCGTAGTCGTCGCGGTGCGCGAGAACCTCGCCCATGTGGGCCTGAGCCCAGTACCTGATCTCCCGTGCGGTGCGGTGGAGCGAGAGACCGAGGTCGGTCAGCTCGTAGGTGACGGTGACCGGGACGGTGGGCGTCACGGTACGGGTGAGCAGTCCGTCACGCTCCAGCGAACGCAGGGTCTGGGTCAGCATCTTCTGACTGACTCCGGCCAGCAGGCGGGCAAGCTCGGAGTAGCGCATCGCTCTCGGCGCACCCGGACCCTGCGGAGCCGCGTCACCGCCCAACGCGCACAGGATCAGCACGACCCACTTGTCCGAGATCCGGTCGAGCAACTGGCGGCTGGGGCAGGCTGCGAGGAACGCGTTGTATTCCGCTTTGGCCTGCGCCTGCCGCTGGGCTGCCCTCATCGTGGTCACTTACCGTCCCTCTCGCCGCTGGGGCGTTACGCACCTTGAAGTGCCTACTTCCCGATGGAAAGTGGCTCTCCAAGAATTATGCAGGCAAGCGAAACGCGCCCTCTCTCACCAGCGACGGAAGCGACACGATGAGCACTCCTCTTTCTCTTCCCGGCGGCACCTGGCCACTCGGCGATCGGACCGTCACCCGTTTCGGGTACGGAGCCATGCAACTCGCCGGCCCTTGGGTGATGGGGCCACCCGCCGACCGCGACGGCGCCCTGGCCGTGCTGCGCGAAGCCGTCGACTGGGGAATCACCCACATCGACACTAGCGACGCCTACGGGCCACACGTCACCAACGAGCTGATCCGCGAAGCACTGCACCCCTATCCCGAGTCGCTGCTCATCGCCACCAAGGTGGGGGCGAACCGCGACGCACAGGGCGGCTGGCCGACGGCCCGTCGACCCGAGGAGCTGCGCAGGCAGGTCCACGAGAACCTGCGCTCCCTCGGGGTCGACACCCTCGATCTGGTCAACATGCGGATGGGCGACGCGGAAGGTCCCCAGCCCGGCTCGATCACCGAGGCGTTCGAGACGCTCGCCGCGCTCCAGCAGGAGGGCCTGATCCGTCACCTCGGCGTCAGCAACGTCACCGCGGAGCAGGTCGCCGAGGCCCGGGTGGTCGCCCCAGTGGTGTGCGTGCAGAATCTGTACAACCTCGCCCACCGCCACGACGACGACCTCGTCGAGCAACTCGCCGCCGATGGCATCGCCTACGTGCCGTTCTTCCCGCTCGGTGGCTTCTCGCCGGTGCAGTCCGAGGCGCTCTCGGCCGTCGCCGCCCGGTTGGGCTCGACACCGATGTCCGTCGCGCTCGCCTGGCTGTTGCAGCGCTCACCGAACATCCTGCTGATTCCCGGTACCTCGAAGGTGGCGCACCTGCGCGAGAACGTCGTCGGGGCGGGGCTCTCGCTGTCCGCCGAGGACGTCGCCGCGTTGGACGGCATCGGCAGCTGATCGGTAGGCAGGACTGACATCGGAGCGGCGGCACCCCGCCGCTCCGATGTCGCGGCGTCGCTCCGCTCAGCCGTCCGTCACAGAGCCCTCCGCCGCCTGCCGGGCCGCCGCCTTCTCGGCGGCGCTACGAAGTACGCAGAACTCGTTGCCCTCCGGATCGGCGAGCACCACCCAACCGGCGCCGGTCGGCCCGATGTGATCGGCGACGTGCCGGGCCCCGATGCCCAGCAGCCGCTCGACCTCCTCGTCCCGGGTCCGGTCGGTCGGTTCCAGGTCGAGGTGCAGCCGGTTCTTCACCGTCTTGCCCTCCGGTACCGCCAGGAAGAGCACCTCCGGACCACCCGGCGGCAGCAGCATGGCCTCCGGATCGCCCGGGAAGTCGTCCGGCTGGCGGGGGCACTCGAAGACCTGGGCCCAGAAACCGGCCAGGGCGTACGTGTCGTGACAGTCGATTCCGATGTTGTGGATCCGTGCGCTCATGTCTCGTCCTCGTGGTCCAGCCACCGGCGTCGCAGCCCTGTCGGCTAGCGGCCGACGGACGTCGGGGCAGTCAGAACTGGCGTGTCTGGTCCGCTGAGTTGCGGGACGACGATCCCGCTACCGGTGCCCCGCGAGGATGAGCGGTCAGCCGGCAAGGCGGGGCGCGGACAGCATCATGGTGAACATCGACGCACCCCCCTCCTTGATCGGGCTGACCCAGTGATCTTCGCACCGCCACGCCTCATGGAGCAACCCGCACACCCCGGACATTACCTTCCGTGTCTCTCCCGCCCACCCCATGCGGTGCTGCTCCCACCCTTTGCTCTGCTTCAACCGACGCAACGATCACGATCTGTGTTCGGAGTCGGCTGATGGCTGAATCTCGGCACCGCATTACCGCTGTTCAGAGACGAGTGCGTGGGTTGAAGCAGAGCAAAGTGCGCGGAGGGGTGGTGCGGACCCTGGAGAGATGGTCACCCAGCGTAAGGAACACGGAGAGTCAGACCCGATGGGCTACGGTACGTCCATCTCCGACACCGGTTGAGGTGTCGAGGTCAGCGGGCGGCTTCCGCCGCCGGCAGGCTCACCGTCACCTCCAGGCCGCCGCCGGGCTGCGCGACGGCGGTCACCGTGCCGCAGTGCGCGTCGCAGACCGCGCGCACGATGGACAGGCCGAGGCCCGACCCGCGTGCCCCGGTCCGTTCCCGGCCGCCCCGCCGGAAGGGCTCGAACAGCCCCGGCACATCGGCCGGGTCCACCTCGAAGCCGGTGTTGCCGACCACCAGCCAGGATCGCTGCCCGTCCGAGCCGGTACGCACCCAGAGCCGGCCATGCAGGTGGTTGTAGCGGACCGCGTTCTCGATGAGGTTGCCGGCCAGCCGGTCCAGCAGCCCGGGGTCACCCACCACCGGTGCCGGCTCCAGCGACGTCTGGACCGCCAGCTTGATCCGCTCCACCTCCCGGCGTACGGCGGAGAGGGCGTTGACGGTGCCGGCGGCCAGGTCGCACTCGCTGCGCCGGCCGAGCCGTTGACCGGTCTGCGCCTCGCTGCGGGCCAGCACCAGCAGCGCGTCGACCAGCCCGTTGGCGCGTTCGGAGGCGTCGCGGACCACTGTCGCCATCCGGCGGTACTCGGCCGTGTCCGCCTCGTCGTCGCTGAGCGTCACGTCGATCTCGGTACGCATCACCGCCAGCGGCGTACGCAGTTCGTGCGAGGCGTTGGCCACGAACCGCTTCTGCGCCTCGAACGCGGCGGCGATCCGGTCCAGCATGGCGTCGAACGTGTCAGCCAGCTCGGCCACCTCGTCGTCCGCCCCGGAGTAGCCGATCCGCTGGTCAAGCGTGGTTTCGCCGAGCCGGCGGGCGGTGGCGGTGACCTGGTGTAGCGGGCGCAGCGCACGCCCGGCGACCGCGTACGCCCCGACCACGCCGACCACGCCGATCGCCAGCAGCGCGGCCAGCCCCTTGGCCAGCAGTTCCCCGGAGGCCGCGTCGACGAGCCGCTGTTGCCATGCGGCGGCCTCCAGCGTGCTCCCGTCGGCAAGCACCACGGTGGTGCCGGGCAGCAGCTCGTCGGTGGGGCGCAACGCGTCCTGCACCAGCAGCCAGGCCAACAGCACCAGGATCGCGCCGGCACCGACCAGCAGCACGCCGTTGAGCAGGGTCAGCCGCAGCCGCAGCGTGGGACGTAGCCGCAGGGCGGGCCGCCGCAGCGCGGGCAGCCGGCGGCGCGCCGTGCCCGTCACTGCACCACCTCGGCCGTCCGGTAGCCGGCCCCGACCACGGTCTCGATCAACGGTGGATCACCAAGCTTGCGACGCAGCGTCATCACGGTGACCCGGACGATTGTGGTGAAGGGGTCGGTGTTTGCGTCCCAGACGCGTTCCAGCAGTTCCTCGCTGGAGACCACGGCACCCCGGGCCTTGAGCAGTTCGCAGAGCACACCGAATTCCTTGTTGGTCAGCTCCACCGGCACACCGCCCCGGGTGGCGGTACGGCGGGCCGGGTCGACCACCAGGTCGGCGATTTCCAGCACCGGCGGGGCCGCCGGGGTCGCCCGTCGGCCCAGCGCCTGCACCCGGGCGACCAGTTCGTCGAAGGCGAACGGCTTCGGCAGGTAGTCGTCGGCACCGAGTTGCAACCCCTCGACCCGGTCGGCGACCGTGCCGCTGGCGGTCAACATCAGCACCCGGGTCAGTTCGCCGGACGCGGCCAACTCCGCGCAGATCTGGTCGCCGTGCCGGCCGGGCAGGTCACGGTCGAGCACCACCACGTCGTACCGGGTCACGAAGGCCATCTCGTGGCCGCTGTCGCCGTCGTACGCGACATCCACCGCCATGCCCCGTTTGCGCAGCCCTCGCGCGATCGCGTCGGCGAGGTTGCGCTCGTCCTCGACCACCAGTACCCGCATGCCCGCCCCTTTTCCGCCCGCCGACCACCGACAACGTAACGCCGCCGACCAAGCCGCCCGTGACGGGTGCCGCCCTGACCGGAGTCAGTCGGGCAGTTGCCAGATGCCGTAGCCACCATCGAGCAGACGGCAGCCGACGAGGTCGTACCGGCTCTGGCAGTCACCGCCGGCACCGGGCAGCACATCGAGCCGGCGGGCCGGCGCCCCCGTGGGATCGAGCCGGGCCAGCACCAGCCCCACCTCGGCCACCGCACGCACCACGAGCACCTGCGGGGCGTACTCGTAGCGAGAGACCATGCTCCACGACCCGTGCTCGGCCAGCCTCTTACCGGTGCCCAGGGCGATCGTGACAATCTCGTTGGTGGTGTGGGCCACCGCGAGGACGTTGCGATCATCGGCCAGCACGATGTCGAGGATTTCCTTGCTGTCCCAGCGCAGCGCCCCGGTTGCTGGATCGAGGACCTGAAACCCGCCGCCGGCCAGCCCGGCGCAGAGCAGTGGCCCGCAGCCGGTGACGTAGGTCGCCGTCGGCACGGTCGCCTGCCAGCGCTGTGCCAGATCATCGACATCGAGCGCGGTGATGGTGCGGGAATTGCGCACCACCGTCACGAGATCGCCGGTCACCCACGCCTGCTGGTAGCTGCTCGAATGGTCGGCAGGCGGGGGAAGGCGGTGCCGTACCGCACCGGTCATCGGGTCGATCACCTGGACCTCGCCGTCGACCGTCGCCACCACGATGCTGTCGAGCGTTCCGTCTTCCCGCTGCCAGTGGTCGACACTGGCCGCCGACAAGGTCATGGACCACAGTTCGTGGGCGGTCGCCAGCTCGATCATCCGTAGTACGTTCGGCTCGCTGTCGCTGAAGGTGCGCAACAGCGCCCGGTCGGCCATCTCCATGATGGCGATCCCGGGCACCCGCCAATTCTCCGCGCCGGTGTGCGCGTCCAATCGCACCGTCTGGCTGCTGCCGGTGTCCTGGCGAGCCATGGCGACCAGCAGCCCGGCGTCGGCGACCGGCTGCACCCGGTAGACCCGGTTGCCCAGCGGCACGGGTACCCGCCACAACGGCGTCAACCGCTGCGGTGCGGCGGTGGGACGGTCGGGCCGTGGATAGGCGAGCAGTTCCTGGCTACCGTCGGTGACCCCGGGCGTCGGGGAGACCGTGAAGACCTGATCGGCTGCGATGAACAGGTCGCTGCCGAGGGCGGCGGGAACGATCGCGTGGATCCGCCCGGCCGGCGGTGTGCCGCCCGCCAAGGTCAGCAGCGCGATCAGTGCCACCACCACGACCGCCACCCGGCGGCCACCCGGCCCGGGGCGGCGGCGCTGTGCCGGCGGCGGATCGGTCAGCTCGGTCAGCTCACCGAGGTCGATCAACGTCACGCTCGTCCTCCCCTGACACACACCCTACGCGCGGCGGGCGGGCGGGGTTCCGCCTGTACGATGGCCCGTCGTGGCTGTGCCGGTGGTGAATACCTCGCTGAAACCCGTCTCCGAGACCGTCGAGACGCGATCAACGACAACACGTACCCGGCGGCGGCCGACGCGCGTCGACGCGCTGGCCATCGGAGCCTACGTGCTGCTCGGCGTCGTCGTCTGCCTGAGCTACTGGGCCGACGTGAACAACCGGGTCTCCTCCCACCTGCCCACCGACCACAGCTGGTTCGAGTGGCTTTTCGCGCACGGCGCGTACTCGGTGCAGCACCTGGAGAATCCGCTCTTCACCGCCCGGCAGAACGCGCCGGACGGGGTGAACATGATGGCCAACACCTCGCTGCTCGGGGTGACCCTGCCGCTGGCGCCGCTGACCATGCTGCTCGGCCCCCAGGTGGTGTACGCGCTCTACCTGGGCGGGGCATTGGCCGCGACGGCGGGAACCTCGTACTGGATGCTGTCGCGGCACCTGGTGCGCTCCCGGGCGGCGGCCTTCGTCGGCGGCGCGTTCCTCGGTTTCGCCCCCGGCATCGTGCACCACGCCAACGGCCAGCCCAACTTCGTCTCCAACTTCCTGCTACCGCTGATCGTGGTGCGGGTGTTCCGGCTGGTCGAGCCGGGCCGCTGGCGGCGCAACGGGCTGGTCCTGGGGCTGCTGGTGGCGTACCAGATCTTCATCAACGAGGAGATGCTGCTGCTCACGGCGCTGGCCTGTTTGGTCGTCGTGATCGCGTACGCGGCGATGCGCCCCCGGGTGGCGTGGGCACGGGCCGGCACGTTCGCGGCCGGTCTGGGCCTCGGTGGTGCGGTGGCGCTGCTGCTGACCGCCTATCCGATCTGGTTCCAGTTCAACGGCCCGCAGTCCTACCGGGGACTTCAGGGCGGGGTGTTCCACAGCTGGGGCGAGGACATCGTCGCCTTCGTCACCTTTCCCCGCGACACCATCGCCGGTGACGAGGCGGTGGAGGCGACAATCGGCCTGACCGAACAGAACACCTGGTTCGGCTGGCCGCTGGTGCTGCTCTCGGTGGTGGCCCTGGCCCTGCTGGTCCGCCGCTCGCTGGTGGCCCGGATCCTGGCCGTACTGGTGGTGGTCTTCTCGGTTGCCGCGCTCGGCCCGGAGATCCGGTTCAACGGCGAGCTGACCGGCATCGCCGGCCCGTGGTCGTACATCCCGGCGGATCTGCCGCTCGTCGAGATGATGATGCCGACCCGGCTGACCCTGGTGACCACCGCCGCGCTCGGCGTACTGCTGGCACTGGCCTGGGACGCGGTGGCCGACAGCCACCGACCGACGGTGCCGGCGCCCCGCGCCCCGGAGGCCACGGCCACCGACCGGCGGCGACTGCGCTGGCAACACGTCGTCGGATACGCCGCGATCACCCTCGCCCTGCTGCCGCTGCTGCCCCGTCCGCTGCCGGCCGAGCCGGTCGATCCGCCGCCGACCTTCATCACCTCGGGCGCCTGGCGACCGTACGTGCCGGACGGCCGTACGCTGGTGCCGGTGCCCATCCCGAGCAACGTGCACGGGCTGTCCACGCTGCGCTGGAGCGCGCTGACCGGGCACGAGTTCCCGATCCCGGCCGGCTACTTCATCGGCCCGAACGAGAACGGCGAGGGCGTCTTCGGCGCCCCGAACCGGCCCACCAGCACCCTCATCTACCAGACCATGGACGCCGGTGAGCTACCCGAGATCAGCGACGAGAACCGCCGGCAGGCGGTGGAGGACCTGCGCTTCTGGCGGGCGTCGGTGGTGGTGCTGGGCAAGCATCCCCGCGAACCGGTGCTGCGGGAACTGCTGACCGCGCTGCTCGGGGATCCGCAGCGCGTCGACGACGTCTGGCTCTGGGACGTACGCGACCGGGTGTGACGTACCGTCATCCGACGTCGGGAGGCAACGGCTCGGAGACGTGGGCGGTGACGATCCGCCAGCCCTCCGGCAGGCGTACCCAGGTCTGGGTCTGTCGGCCGGTGGTGGCGGCGTCGCCGTACCCGAATCGGGTCGTGACGACCGCGAGGTCCGCGCCGAAGGCGGTGACCACCGTGTCGACGAGCCGACGACCGGGCGGCAGCGGTGGTTGCCCGGCCCGCCACTTGCGCTGCTCGTCGAGACCATACTGGTGGTCGGCGAGACCGAAACGCACAGTGGCCGCAGAGTCCCAGAAGTATCCGCAGATCCGGTCGACGTCGCCGGCCACGAGCGCCTGCTCGTAGCCGACGAAGGCCGCCGTCACCTCGCCGACCACGTCCGTCCGGTCGATCTCCATGCGGTGAGTCCTTTCTGGACGGACGCGGCGGGTTGCTTGGGTGTCGAGGAGTCGCCACCGTGCAGGCGGTCCAGTTCGGCCTCCTCCGGCTCGGGCACCCGGGGCGGGTACTTGCCGAGCGCGAAGATCGCGCAGATCACCGCCACGAAGAGGTAGCCGAGCGCCACCTGCCCGTTGGCGTTCCACTGGACCTCTTCGCCGTGGATCAAACCGATGAAGGCGAGCACCGCGCCCGAGGCGGCGAAGATCGCCGCCTGCACGAAGCGTTTGTCGATGATGAAGGCGACGATCGCGCCGAGCACCAGACCGGCGAGGATCGCGCCCTCGCCGAGGATGCGCAGGCCGTCGTAGACCACCCCGGCGCCGGCCAGCGCCTCGTCGCCGACCTCGGCGGCGGTGGTGCCGGCCGCCGCCAAAGCATTGTTCATCTGCCCGGTCGCCCACGCCGCGATGTTGGGGATCAGGGCCGCGACCACCGCCGCAGCATGTGCCCGGGGCGTCGCCTGGAACGCCTGGGCACCGATCAGCAACCCGATGTAGAGCAGGATCGGCACGATCGCCGCGGTCGGGAAGATCGCCCCGAGCAGGGAGAACATGCCGAGGAAGCAGAGCAGCGCGATGACGATCCCGGTCGCCATCGAGTAACCGGTACGCCCACCGGCGGCCTTCCAGCCCGGGTGGCCGACGTAGACCGCCGGTGGGAACGGCGAACCGAGGGCCGAGCCGATGACCGCGCCGGCACCGTCGGCGAGCAGCACACTGCGCAGGTTGTAGTTGTCCCCGGCGGTGGCCGCGCTCTCCACGTTCGTCATCGCCTCGGTGAAGTTGTAGACGCCCAGTGGAATCGCGGTCGCCAGCAGCGGCGCCATGTCGGAGAGCCCGCGCAGCAGCAGGTCGATCTGGAAAGTGGGGAAGGCGAACGCGATGTCCCGCGCCGCCGCCGTGACGTCCGGTACCGACATCGCCCCGCCGATCCAGCCGATCGCCGTACCGAGCAGCAGCGCGGCCAGCCCGATCGGGAAGTTGAACGGCAGCTTCACGTCGGTCAGCAGCCCGATCAACAGCAGCGCCAGCACCGGCAGCGCGATCCAGGCCAGCCGCCACATCTGGCCCGCCGGGTTCATCGAGATGAAGGTGATGGAGATGCCGGCGAGGGTGCCGAGCAGCGCCGCACGCGGCGTGTAGCGGCGGATGTACGGGCCAACGAACGCGCCGATCAACACGATCACGCCGATGATGAAGGCCCAGGCCAGCCCCGCCTCCCAGGCGCGCACCGGGTCACCGGTGCTGAGGTAGATGGGCAGCATGATGACGAAGATGACGATGAACATGTGCGGCACGCTCGGCCCGTACGGCAGGGCTGTCACATCTGGGCGGCTCTCCCGCCGGGCCAGCCGTCGGGCCAGGTGCGTGTAGTAGATGTTGCCCGCGACCAGGGCGATACCGAGCGCCGGCAGGATCGTGCCGAACACCTCCCGCTCGGGCAGGTTCACCACGAAGAGGCAGAGCCCGGTCAGGGTGAGCACGTTGACCAGGACGTTGACGCCGAAGCCGAAGAACGCGTTGGTGTCGCCGCGCACCCAGTACGGCAGCGGCACGACTGAGGGTCTGGTGGGGACCATGGCTGCTCCCGGTCAGGAGGAGGGTTGCAACACGGGGGTGGTGGGCAGCACGGCGAGCACGTCCGTCGAGTCGGCGACCCACCCGAAGATGCCGCCCTGGGCGGCGATCATGTCGAGCCCCACCCGGTGGAACTCCGGGAAGTACGACCCGACGCAGTCGGCGAGCACGAGGCACTCGTACCCGCGGTCGTTGGCCTCCCGGACCGTGGTGTGCACGCACACCTCGGTGGTCACCCCGGTTACCAGGAGACTGTGGATGTTCCGCTCGGCGAGCAGGGCGTCCAGGTCGGTGGCGTGGAAGGCGCCCTTGCCCGGCTTGTCGACGACCGGCTCGCCGGGCAACGGCGTCAACTCATCGACGATGTCGTGGCCGTACTCGCCCCGAACGAGGATCCGGCCCTTGGGACCGGGGTCGCCGATGCGCTTGCTCGGCAGGCCGCGGTTGAGCTTGGCCGGTGGGCAGTCGGAGAGGTCGGGCAGGTGCCCTTCCCGGGTGTGCACGACCGTCAGCCCGGCGGCGCGGGCACCGGCCAGCAGCGCCGTCAGGGGTGCGATGGTCCGCCGCAGTTGGCCGACGTCGTTGCCCAGGCTCTCACCGAAGCCGCCGGGCTCCAGGAAGTCGCGCTGCATGTCGATGACGAGCAGCGCGGTGGTCGCAGGGTCGAAGGTGTACGGGAAGGGCCGCGCCGCGGCAACTGTCACCATGGCTCACCTCACCTGGTCGTGGCGGCGATGACGGCGTCGGAGGTGGCGACGCAGCCGAAGACGCCGCCCTGCATGGTCACCATGTGCAGCGCGGCGTCGTGGTTGTCCTTGTCGGTGGCCCCGGTGCAGTCGGCGAGGATCAGGCACTCGTAGCCCCGGTCGTTCGCCTCGCGCATCGTGGTGTGCACGCAGACGTCGGTGGTGATGCCGGTGAGGATCAGGTGGGTGATGCCCCGGGTACGCAGCACCAGGTCGAGATTCGTGGCGTAGAAGGCGCCCTTGCCGGGCTTGTCGACGACCACCTCGCCGGGCGCCGGGGCGACCTCGGGCACGATCTCCCAGCCGGGTTCGCCCTTGACCAGGATCCGCCCGCACGGGCCCGCCGCGCCGATCTCGGCACCGATCTGCGCGGACCGCCAGCGCTTGTTCGCCGGCAGGTCGGACAGGTCGGGGTCGTGGCCCTCGCGGGTGTGCACCACGAGCATGCCGAGCGACCGGACGTGGTCCAGCAGTCGGGCGGTGGCCGGCAGGCCGGCCCGGGTGAGGCCGATGTCGTAGCCCATCGCGTCGACGTAGCCGCCCGGGCCGCAGAAGTCGGTCTGCCAGTCGATGCAGAGCAGCGCGGTACGCGCGGTGTCGGCCGTGCCGTCGTACGGCCACGGGTAGGGGTTCGCCGTTACCGGCCCGATCCTGCCCATCCTCTCCTCCTCCGTTGGTCAACTCCGGTGCGCTGCCGCCCGGCGGTAGGCCCGCCACCCACCTGCGGCGCTGATGTCCTCGGCCCGCGCATCGACGGCGTACGCCTCGCAGAGGAAGCCGAGCACGTCCCGCCCGTCGTGCAGCCGAACCCAGCCCAGCGACAGCGGCGCCGGCACCCCGGCCAGCAGGTCGCCTACGGCGGTCACCGGCAGTCGCCACAGCTCGACCTCGATCGGGTGTCCCTCCGGGTCGGTGTCGGCGACCCGGACCAGGCCGGGCAGCCCGTCACCGTCGGCCGTCTCCAGGCGGTAGAGCCGGTAGCGCGGCGCGGTGCGCGCGGCACCGGCGAGGGTGGCGCCCCGCTCGGTCAGCTCCGCGTTGCGGGACTCGCCGGCCAGGTGCCGGCCGACTACGGCGATCAGCACCTGCGTCGGCCCGGGCGTCGAGACGGTGGCGACAGCTTCGGGCGCGGCGCGGGTGGCGGCGGTGAAGGCGGCGGCAAGCTGTGCCAGGGTGGTGTCGCTGAACGCTGGGCCGAGCAGGGTCAGGCTCGCCGGCCGGCCCGCCGCGGTGAACCCGTTGGGCACGGTCCCCGCCGCCAGGTCGAGCAGGTTGGCGAACTGGGTGTAGCGACCGAGCATCGTGTTGCGGCCGATCGGGTCCTCGGCGATCTCGTCGAGGGTGAAGGTCGTGCCCACGGTGGGCACCACCAGCACGTCGACCTCGTTCCACAGCTGGTCGACCCGGGTCCGCAACTCGCGCAACCGGTGCTGGCCCCGGAAGACGTCGATCGCGTCGTAGCGCCGGCCGGTCTCCAGCACGCTGCGGGTGACCGCCAGCACGGCCTCGGGATGTTCCCGCAGGAAGCCGTCCAGCCCGGCGAGCCGTTCGGCCACCCACGGTCCCTGGTAGAGCAGCTCTCCCGCCTCGAAGAAGCTCTGCAACGGCACCGACCCGACCTGGCCCACCAGACCCCGTAGCGCCTGCACGCCCGCAGCGAACCGGACCGCCTGTCCCGCGTCCCCGAAGAACTCCAGGTCTTCTGCGCGGGGTACGCCGAGGCGTAGCGTGCCCGGCATGCGGGCCATGACCCGCTCCGCCGGTAGCGGACGCCCCCACGGGTCAGCCGCCGAGACGCCGCGCGCGGTGTGCAGCACGTCCACCGCGTCCGCGACGTCGGTGGTGAAGACCGAGACGCAGTCGAGCGAACGGCAGGCCGGCACCACCCCGGCGGTGCTGAGCAGGCCCCGGGTGGGCTTGAGGCCGACGATCCCGTTCAGCGCCGCCGGCACCCGGCCGGAGCCGGCGGTGTCCGTACCCAGGGCGAAGCTGACCTGGCCGGCGGCGACCGCGACGGCCGACCCGGAGCTGGAGCCGCCGGAGATCAGCCCACCGCCGAAGACGCTCTCGCAGCTGCCGTACGGGGACCGTGCCCCGGTCAGGCCGGTGGCGAACTGGTCGAGGTTGGTCTTCCCGACCAACAGGGCACCGGCGTCGAGCAGCCGACGCACCACGGGCGCGTCCTCGCCGGCGGAGTACCCGAAGTCGGGGCAGCCAGCCGTGGTGATCATGCCGGCGACGTCGATGTTGTCCTTGACCGCGAACGGAATCCCGTACAGCGGCAGGGTCGCGGGGTCGGCGGTGGCGGTCAGCCGCTCGGCGCGGGCGAGAAGCACCCGGGCCGGCACGGTGCTGATCCAGACCGGTCCACCGTCCGCTCCGGGCAGCCCGTCCAGGACCCGTTCCGCCAGTTCAGTGGGAGTCAGGTCGCCGTGGCGGTACGCCGACCGCAGCTCCGAGATCGATCCGATCCGCTCTGGCATACAGTCGATTGTCGACAGTTGTGTTTCGGCAAACCACGCGAAACGTAACGACGACATGACGGCCGCCCGGTGAAGCTACCCGAGATACGACCGCGCCCCGTGCTCGGACAGCACGGCGAGCACCAGCTCGGGGTCACCAGCCGCGACCGCCTCGAAGAGCCGCTCGTGCCGGTGGACGCCGTCGTGCGGCTGCGCCACCTCCGCCTCGCGGCGCAGGTTGATCGCCATGTAGAGCTGCAACTTCACCAGGATCGAGTCGTACACCGAGGAGAGCTGCCGGTTGCCGGCCAGCGCCACAAGCGCGACGTGGAACGCCCGGTGCGACTCGGCGACCGCCAGCCGGTCACCGTTCCGGGTCGCCTCGCTCATCTGGTCCAGCGCCGCCCGCAGCCCGGCCAGATCGCTCTCCCGCGACACCGGGATCGCCGACCGGACCGCGAATCGTTCCAGCACGTCGCGCAGTTCGTACAGCTCTCGCACGTCGCGATCCGACAGGGTGGCGACCCGGACTCCCCGGCGCGGGACGTGCTCGACCAGCCCCCGCTGCGCCAGCAGCCGCAGCGCCTCACGCAGCGGCGCCCGGCTGATTCCGAGCCGCCGGGTCAGTTGCTCCTCCACCAACCGTTCACCGGGATCACTGCGGCCGCTGAGGATCTCCCGGGTCAGCCGGGAGACGGCGAGCTCCACCAGACTGACACTCTCCAGCTCGCCCTCCGCCGGCGATGCGGCCACGTCACTCACCCCGACGAGTGTGCCACCTGCCGCCGCAGCCCCCGTCGGACGCGTCAACCCACCAGCGGCCGGACGTCCCAGACGAGTGCCCCGCCGATCTCCCGGGCCGGACCGAGCAGCGCCTCGACCGTCCGGCGCACCGGGTCGCCGTGGTGCAGTCCACCCTGCACCACCACGGCCGCCCGCCAGTGCCGCAGGTCGGCCACCGCCTGCCGGCGGTCGGTCTCGCTGATCGGCGGCACCTCGCCGGTGTCGGCCACCCGGCGCAACAGCAGGGAGGTGGGCCGGTCCGGAGCGCCCCAGCGGGCGGCCGGGTCGTCGGGGGAACGCGGACCGATGAAGAAGCCACCCGGGGCGGTGAAGGCCAACCCGGTCCGGGCGGACCAGAGCATCGCCGGGCTCTGACCCGCGTTGGTCACCGGCGGCACCGGCACCACCGTCCGCCCTGCCGGCACGTACGCCCGCCAGGTCCCCTCCGCCACGAACGCCGGGACCGGCCAGTTCGGCACGGCGCGGATCGGGGTCGGCGTCAACGGCAGCAGCGCGGCGGCCACCGCACCGGCCCAGAGCAGCCGCACCGGCACCGCGTCCGGTCCCGCACCAGCGGTGGCCGGCTGCCGCTGTACCCGGTCCACCGAGAGGGCCAGCAGGATGCCCAGCACCGGCACGCAGACCAACGCGAACCGGGCCGGCACCACATGGTCGAGCAGGGGCAGCTCGGCGATCAGCAGGTACGGGCCGGGCAACTCCGTCGACGATCCGTCGAGGCGTACCCGGGGGCCGAGGGAGAGCAGGGCGAACACCACCCCGCAGGCGGCGAGGGCCCGGACCAGCGGTCGACGCCACAACCACACCGTCACGACCAGGGCCAGCACCAGCAGACCCGGCCCGAAAAAGGAGTTCTCCTCGGTCGCGTTGGGGGCCAGCAGAGCGGGTAGACGGTGGTCGCCGAAGACGGTCTGCCGGGCCGTGGCGGTGAACGAGGCGGCGTCCAGTTGGAAGCCGTACGCGTGGAACGGCATCCCCCGGTAGTGGCCGGGGCCGAAGAACTGGAACCACAGCGGATAGGCGAGCAGGGCGGCCGCGACCACCGCACCGACCGCGATCCGGCCGGCCGTGACCGGGGCGAGCCGGCGTGCGGCGGCCCGGTCGGTCAGCGCGTAACCGATGACCAGGACACCGGCGGCGAGCGCCACCAGGAGCAGCACCTCCTCGCCGAGGAACGCCTGGTAGGTCACGACCAGACCGAGCAGCACACCGGGCCGCCACACCCGCGGCCCGGCGCCCGCCGGTGCCGCTGTCGCGTCGGCCGGCTCGGGCGCGAACACCAGTGCCAGGATCACCGGCACCAGGAACTGGGCGGCCATGTGCAGGTGCGATCCGGCCTGCGCGACCATGCCGGGGGCGAATCCGCAGACCAGCCCGCCGAGCGCGGCGGCCAGCCGGGACTCGACCAGACGGCGACGCAGCAGCACGTACCAGGCGGTGGCCGTACCGGCCAGGCATCCGACCACCGCCACCGCGAACGCCACCTGCGAGCCGAACAGCAGGGTGACCGGCGCCAACGGGACACCCAGGCCGAGCACCGAGGTGTTGGCCATCAGATTCATCCCGCCGGGCGCGTTCAACGCGTCGCTCCACAGCGGATTGTCCAGGCCAGCCACCGCACGAGCGGCGTGGGCCAGCATCCACTCGAAGAGGATCTGGTCGCCGGCCTGATGGAACAGCCGGTCCGGTCGGCCCCACTGCCGGCTGGTCAGCCAGGTGGCCAGCGCCAGGTAGCCCGCCACCACCGCCAGGTCAGGCGTACGCGGGCGGAGCCGCCAACGGCGACCGGTGGCGCGGGCCTGCACGTCCCGCTCGACGGTACCGAGCGACATCAGACCCGGGGGTCGGTGAGTGACCGTACGTCCCACACCCAGACGTCCAGTTCGAGCCGGGCCGGTCCGACCAGTTGCTCGACGGTCTGCCGCAGCGGCTCCGAATGCGGCTGCCGGACCGGCAGCACGAGGATCGCCGCCCGCCAGTACCGCAACTCGTCCAGGGACCGACGCCGCTGACGGTCGTCCAGTTGCGGCGTCCGGCCGGTGGTGGCGACCTCCTCCAGCAACTTTCCGATGCCGCTTGGCCGGCCTCCGAAGCGCCCCGGGTCGCCGGTGTTGCCGTTGCGTGGGGCGAGGAAGTAGCCCCCGGGGATCTTGAAGTCGAGGTTGGTGGCGGCGGCCCAGCGCATGCCGTGGGTGTTACCCATGCTCGGCACCGGGATCGGCACCAGGGTCTGCTCCGGCCCGACGTAGGCGCGCCACCGGTCGGAGGTGATGAAGTCCGGCACCGGCGGGCGGGAGGTCATCGGCAACGGCATGGGGGTGATCGGCAGCAACGCGAGCACCAGACCGGCGGCGGTGAGCGTACGCACGGTCCTTCGGTCCAGGGACAGGGTGCTGGTCCGCTCGATGGCCAGGGCCAGCAGGATCGCCACCACCACGCTGGTGATCATGCCGAACCGGGTCGGCACCACCGCGTCGAGCAGCGGCAACCGGACCAGCCAGTTCCACGGCCCGACGACCAGTTCCCGGTCCCACCAGCTGATCCGCTCACCGAGGGAGAGGATGGTGTAGAAGGCGGCGGTCGCGGCGAGCGCCCGGACCAGCACCTCCCGCCGGAGCCAGAGCACGATGCCGACCGCGATCAGCGCCAGGCTCCACCCGAAGAAGGCGTTCTCCTCCGAGTAGTTCGGGGCGAGGTTGACGTTCGCCCGCTGGTTGCCGCCGATGGTGGGTGACCCGGGGGCGAAGTACGCGGCGATGTCGTTGCCGTAGTCACGGACGGCGTCGCTGAGCCCGTGATAGGCCATCGGGCCGGCGAACTGGATGTACAGCGGGTACGCCAACAGCGAGCCGGCGATCAACGTGCAGGTGGCCAGCGCCTTGACCAACGGCCGCCAGGCCGCCGACCAGATCCCGGGCCGTTGGACGACCACCGCGATCAGGAAGATCCCACAGCCCATCGCGGTGAAGAGCAGGATCTCCTCGTTGATGAACGCCTGCGCGGTGACCAGCAGGGCCAGCAGCGCGCCGTCCCGGTACGGCCGGGTCGAGCGAGTGATCACCATGACCCGCCACACGATGAACGGCAGCAGGAACTGGCTGATGATGTTCGGGTGCCAGCTGGCGTGCGACAACATCGCCGGTGAGAAGCCACAGAACCAGCCGCCCACCACCGCGGCGAGCGGGTTGCGCACCACGTGCCGGGACAGCACGAAGTACCAGGCCGAGGCGGTCCCGGCGAGACCGAGCGTCACCAGCAGTACGAACGTCACCGCCGGCCCGAACAGCAGGGTCACCGGCACCATCGGGATACCCAGGGCGAGGATGGCCGTGTTGGCCATCAGGTTGACCCCGTCGGGGTAGTTGAACTGCTCGGTGAAGAAGGGGAACTCCCCGTGCAGCACCACCCGCACCGAGTGGGCGAGGAAGAACTGCACCTGCGCCGGGTCGCTGCTGTAGAGCGATGCCACCCGACCGGCCGGGTCCATCCAGATCTGGCTGGTCACCCAGAGCGCGGTCAGCAGGAACCCGCCGAGGACCGCGAGGTCCCGTCGCCGGGGCGTCCACCGGAACCGGCGTCGGCGTTCCGGGGCGGCGTCGGCGGCATCGACGCCCCGCGTACCGTCGGCCGGTGCGGTCTCCGTCAACTGCCGGTCCGTCCCACCCCCGGTCTCGGGTGCCTCCGTAACCGGTGCCTCGGTGACCGGTGCCTCCGTCGCGGGTGCGGGGGCCTCGGTCGCGGGTGCCGCCCCGTCGATCGCTGCGGTCTCCGCCACGGCCGGCTCGGCGGCGGACGTGGTGCCCCCCGGCGCGGACCGCGCGCGGTCGTTCGCCTGATCACCGACGGTGACGACTTCGGAGGGAGAGTCGGCGACGTCGGCGGATCTCGGCAGCGCGGCAGCGCGGGTCTCGGCAGGCGTCACAGTCGGCGGAGTCTACCCGAGTGGGGAAAATGCCCCAAGTCAACGCGGTGTCCCCTGTGGCCGGTGTGGTGGCCGCGCGACGCAGCGTATGGCGACCCGAAGCGGCGGCGGGACGTCTCGTACTATTGCCCTCCGACACGACGACGCGATCCGATCGGGGGCGTGACAGGTGGCTCCAGCCCGTTGGCGCGGCTTGACCGCCACCGGCCTGTCCACCCTGCTGATCGCCGTCACCGCCTGCGGGCCGGTCGCCGAGCGTCAGGCACGGGACCTGCGGGTCGGTTACGACAGCATGGACGGTTCTCTGACGGTGTGGCCGCCGCGCGGCTCGCTCGCCGAGGACACCGCGGCGACCGCCGCCGTCACCGAGGCGGTACGCGACTGGCGTTCGCCCGTGGACGACCGGGTGCACGTACCCTCGTCCGGGATCCTCTTCTCCGGTGAGGTCGGCGGCCGACCACTGGCCCTGGTCGCCGCGTCGGTACCCGGTGAGGCCGCGTCCTGGCTGCTCCAGCTCACCGGGGACGGCGACCGGTACACGGTCGGTCACGCCACTGAGTACACCGACCCCGGCTACCTGGTCTACTCCGACGTGTTGCCGGTCCAGGCCGCCGACGGCCGGCGCTACCTGACCTCCGAACGGGTTCGGCGTCTGGTCGGACCGAACGGTCGTATCCTGTCCGACCGTGACGGCCTGACCGACCCGGTAGAGGTGCCCCGGTGCCGGGCGGTGACGGTCACCGCCACCCTGCGCTCCACCGAGTCGCTGCCCCGGGGCCGTGCCACCGACCGGTTGCTCGACCTCGGCACCGGCATCACCGCCCCCCGCTACCCGCTGGTGCGCGACGAGAGCGGCTCCGGCCGGCGCGCCCTGACCGGCCTCGACACCTGCCTGCTGGCTGGCGAGGACGGCCCGTTCGGCAGCATTTTCCGGCGCGTCGGCGACCGGGACGTGCCGCAGTCGGTGCCGGCGTCCTGGCCGATGGCGAAACTCGCCGTACGTACGCTCGGCGAGCTGTCCCTCGACGGTGGCGAGCCGGCCGAGCTGGAGCAGCTCACCTGGGAGAGCGCCGAGGGCACGATGAGCGCGGTGGTCTACCGACCCGCCGACGATGGCCCGGTGGTGCTCTCCCCCGCCGACCGGACGAACCCGTTGCAGGTCTACGAACTGCCGATTCCGGATCAGCCGCTGGTCGTGCTGAGCTGGCGCGCTACCAAGGACACCACGCTGTCGGTGCCGCCGGACACGACCCGCCTGGTCGACCGCCCCGGGCTGGTGGTGGCCCCCCTGCCCGAGCGCCGCGAAACCTTCAGCCTCGCCGCCGACGAGAAGACCCACTACCGCTCCGCCGGCTCCCCCCGCCGCTGAACCCACCCCCTCTACACGCGTCGATCATGACGTTGTTGTCGCGCCACGCCGGACGCAGTGACAACAACTTCATGATCAACGCCGCGAGGCACCCGCGCGGGGTAGGGAGGCTTGGGGGGTGGGTGGGTTAGTTGGGGGAAGGGTTGGCGGTTAGGCGGGGTGGGTCGACCGGCTCGGTGTCGAGGCGGGAGATCCAGCCGGTGACGTCGCGGGCCACGCCCTGGGCGGTCAGGCCGAGGTCGGTCAGGAGCTGGTTGCGGGAACCGTGCGGGTACCACCCGGGCGGTACGCCCAGGTCCCGCAGCGGCACTCGGACATCGGCGTCACGCATGGCCTGGGCGAGCGCGTCGCCAACCCCGCCGGACCGTACGCCGTCCTCGATCGTGACCACCAGCCGGTGCTCGGTGGCCAGCTCGACCAGCTCCGCCGGGATCGGACGCACCCAGCGCGGGTCCACCACGGTGACTCCGTAGCCCTGCTCAGCGACCCGGGCGGCGACCTCCATGCCGAGCTGACCGAAGGCGCCCACCGCGACCAGCAGCACGTCGGTACGCGCCGACTCCGCCAGCACATCGACCGGCCCGACCCGCCGCACGGCGGGCAGATCGGCGGCGACCGCGCCGGTCGGGAAGCGGACCACGGTGGGGCCGTCGTCGACTGCGACCGCCTCGCGCAGCTCCTCGCGCAGCGTGGCGGCATCCCGGGGTGCCGCGATCCGCAGGCCCGGCACCACTCCGAAGACCGACATGTCCCAGATGCCGTAGTGGCTCGGCCCATCGGGGCCGGTGATCCCGGCCCGGTCCAGCACGAAGGTGACCGGCAGCCGGTGCATGGCCACGTCCAGCAGGACCTGGTCGAAGGCCCGGTTGAGGAAGGTCGCGTAGACCGCCACCACCGGGTGCAGCCCGCCGAGCGCCAGGCCCGCCGCCGAGGTGGCGGCGTGCTGCTCGGCGATGCCCACGTCGTAGGTGCGCTCCGGGTACTTGCGGGCCAGCTTCGCGATGCCGGTCGGCTCGGCCATCGCCGCGGTGATGCCCACCACGTCGGGCCGCTCGTCCGCGATCGCGACCAGCTCGTCGGCGAAGACGTGGGTCCACTTCACCGACGGTGCGGCGGTGGCCTTGCCGTCGGTGATGTCGAAGGCGCCGGGGCTGTGGAAGCAGTCCGCCTCGTCCTCCTCGGCGGGGCGGTAGCCGTAGCCCTTGCGGGTGACCGCGTGCACGATCACCGGGCCGCCGAAGTTCTTCGCCGCCCGCAGGGCCGTCTCGACGGCGGCCAGGTCATGCCCGTCGACCGGGCCGACGTACTTGATGCCGAGGTCCTCGAACATCGCCTGCGGCGCGACCGCGTCCTTGATGCCCTTCTTGACCGCGTGCAGCACCTCGTACATCGGCTTGCCGACCAGCGGGGTCGAGCCGAGGGCGTCCTTGACGGCGTCCAGGACCTTCTCGTAGCCGGGGTTGAGCCGCAGCGTCGAGAGGTGGTGGGCGAGACCGCCGATCGTCGGCGCGTACGAGCGGCCGTTGTCGTTGACCACGATGACCAGCGGGTTGTCCGTGGCGGCGATGTTGTTCAGCGCCTCCCAGCACATGCCGCCGGTCAGTGCCCCGTCGCCCACCACGGCGACGACGCTGCGCGATTCGCCCCGCAGCGCGTACGCCTTGGCCAGCCCGTCGGCGTACGACAGGGCGGTCGAGGCGTGCGAGTTCTCGATGAGGTCGTGCTCGCTCTCGGCCTGGTTCGGGTAACCGGAGAGCCCGCCACGCTGGCGCAGCTGGTCGAACCCGCCCTGCCGGCCGGTGACGATCTTGTGAACGTACGCCTGGTGGCCGGTGTCGAACAGCAGCCGGTCCCGGGGAGAGTCGAAGACCCGGTGCAGGGCCAGGGTGAGTTCCACCACGCCCAGGTTGGGCCCGATGTGCCCACCGGTACGCGACACCTTGGCGATCAGGAAGTCGCGGATCTCGGCGGCGAGGATGTCCAGTTCGGTGGCGGACATCCGCTTGACGTCCTGGGGACCGTGCACCGTGGCCAGCAGCCGGCCGTGGTTGGCCGTGTCCTCTTCAACACTCATGACCGCAGAGTCTATCGGCCCTCGCGCACCTTGCAGCGTGGGCGCAGCGACCACCGGTACTGAGCACCTGGTCAGGCCGGCACCAGCAGCCCGACCAGCTCCACGTGCCGGGTCATCGGAAACAGGTCGTACCCGCGCAACGCCGCCAACCGCCAACCAAGCTCGGCGAAGACCCGCAGGTCCCGGGCGAACGCCGCCGGGTCACAGGCCACGTACGTCACCGCGCGCGGTCCGGCGGCCACCACGTCGCATACCACCCGAGCGCCGGCCCCCGTCCGGGGCGGATCGAGCACCACCACGTCGACCGGACCGGTGATGCGGCGACGGGCCAGAGCGGTCTCCACCCGGGCCGCCACGACCTCGACGGCGGGCAGGTCGCGCAGATTCTCCCGGGCCGCCGCGACGCCGTCACCAGCCGCCTCGACCAGGGTGACCCGCCCGGCCTGGCCCACCCGACCGGCCAGCGCGGCAGCGAACAGGCCGGCGCCACCGTAGAGATCCCAGGCCCGCTCCCCCGGCCGGGGGTCGGTCAGCTCCAGCACCGCGTCGACCAGGGTGTCCGCAGCGGCGGGATGCACCTGCCAGAACGACGAGGCAGGCAGCACCCACTCCCGGCCGGCGGCCCGCTCCCGGATCCGTTCCGGTCCACTGACCCGGCGACTGGCCCCGGCCGCGACGGCGGTCACCGCCACGTCCCCGCCGGTGCTGGCGACGGTCTCCACCGCCTCGGCGTCCGGCCAGCTCACCCCGGCGGTGAGCACCGGCAGCTCCTGGATCGCCGGATGGGCGATAAGGCAGCGGTCGACCGGCACCACCTCGTGGGAGCGATGCTTGAGCAGCCCGGCACGACCCGCCGCGTCGACCGCGTAGCGGACCCGGGACCGCCAGCCGAGCGGACCACCCGGCAACGCCATCACCCGTAGGTCCAGCTCGTCACACCGGGCCTCGTCCAGTCCGCCGAGACGGATGAGCTGTTCACGGACCGCCGCCGCCTTCCAGCGAAGTTGGGCGTCGGGGGCGACGTGTTGCAGGTCGCAGCCGCCGCAGCGGCCCGGTCGTGCGTACGGGCAGGGTGGGTCGACCCGGTCCGGTGCCGCCTCCAGCACGGTGACCGCGTCGGCCCGGACGAACCCCCGGTGCACCTCGGTCACCTCGGCCAGCACCCGCTCTCCCGGCAGTGCGTGCCGGACGAAGACCACCTGGCCGTCCACCCGGGCCACGCAGTGCCCTCCGGGGGCGACCGCCGCCACGGTCAGTTCGACCCGCTCGGCCTCCTCAAGCCCGCTCACCGGGCGTCCCCGTCCGACGATTCGCGCTCGACCGACGGGGGCAGGGTGGCACCGCGCGCCACGCGGGGACCACGGACCGGCCCACGGCCGAGCGTGGCGTCCATCCGGTCCAGGTCCTTGCCGGCGGTCGAGGCGAGTTGCCACGGCACGCTTGTCACCATCACCCCGGGCTCGAACAGCAGCCGGCCCTTGAGCCGCAGCGCGCTCTGGTTGTGCAACAGGTTCTCCCACCAGCGACCCACGACGTACTCGGGGATGAAGACCGTGACCACGTCGCGCGGCGACTCCCGGCGTACCCCGGCCACGTAATTCAGAATCGGGCGGGTGATCTCCCGGTACGGCGAGTCGATCACGGTCAGCGGGATCGGCACTCCCCGCCGGTCCCAGTCGGCCTGCAACTGGCGGGTGTCTTGGTCGTCGACGTTGACGGTCACCGCGGTCAGGGTGTCCGGCCGGGTGGCCTGCGCGTACGCCACCGCCCGCAGGGTGGGCTGGTGCAACTTGCTGACCAGCACGATCGCGTGATTGCGGGCCGGCAGCACCGGCCGTCCGTCGTCGTCCGGGGCCAGCTCGACTGCCACCCGGTTGTAGTGCCGGCGGATGGCCAGCATCAGCACGTAGATCAGGCCCATCGCGACGATGGCGATCCAGGCCCCGAGCAGGAACTTGGTGATCAATACGATCACCAGCACCGCGGCGGTCATCGTCATGCCGAAGGTGTTGATCGCCCGGGACCGGAGCATCCGGCTGCGCACCTGCGGGTCCCGCTCGTTGCGCAGCAGCCGGTTCCAGTGCCGGATCATTCCGGCCTGGGAGAGGGTGAACGAGACGAAGACGCCCACGATGTAGAGCTGGATGAGCTTGGTCACCTCGGCCTGGAAACCGATGATCAACAGGATCGCGAAGCCGGCCAGAAAGAGGATCCCGTTGGAGAAGGCGAGCCGGTCGCCCCGGGTGTGCAGTTGCCGGGGCAGGTAGCGGTCCTGGGCGAGGATCGAGCCGAGTACCGGAAACCCGGTGAAGGCCGTGTTGGCGGCCACGAACAGGATCGTGGCGGTCACCCCGACGACCAGAAACAGCAGCACCGAACCCGGCCCGAAGATCGTCTCACCGAGTTGCGCGGTGACCGTCTTCTGCACGTACCCCTCGGGGCCGGAGACGATCTGCAGGGCGGGGTTCTCGACGAACTGCAGCCCGGTGAGCCGGGCCAGCCAGACGATGCCGACAAGCATGGTCACCGCGACCAGACCCAGCATCAGCAGCGTGGTGGCGGCGTTGCGGCTCTTCGGCGCCTTGAACGCCGGCACGCCGTTGGAGATCGCTTCCACGCCGGTAAGCGCGGCGCAGCCGGAGGAGAAGCTGCGCAGCAGCAGGAACGCCATCGCCCAGCCGGTGGTGTCGTGCCACTCGGCGGCGATGACCAGGTCGGCGCTGGGGGCGCGCAGGTCCTCACCGAGTACCACGATCCGGACCAGTCCGGTGAGGATCATGCCGACAATAACGATCATGAAACCGTACGTGGGGATGGCGAACGCGCTGCCCGCCTCCTTGATTCCGCGCAGGTTGACCGCGGTCAACAGCACCACGGCGGTGACCGCGATGAGCACCTTGTGGGTCGCGACGAAGGGGATCACCGAGCCGAGGTTGGCCACCCCGGAGGAGACCGACACCGCCACGGTGAGCACGTAGTCGACAAGCAGCGCGCTGGCCACCCCCACACCGGCACGCGGGCCGAGGTTCACGGTGGCCACCTCGTAGTCGCCGCCGCCCGACGGATAGGCGTGCACGTTCTGCCGGTAGCTGGCCACCACGGTCAGCATGACCACGACCACGCCGAGGGCGACCCACGGTGAGAACACGAACGCCGAGGCGCCCGCGACGGAGAGCATCAGCAGGATCTCGTCCGGCGCGTACGCCACGCTCGACAGCGCGTCCGAGGCGAAGACGGGCAGGGCGATGCGCTTCGGCAGGAGGGTGTGCTTGAGCCGGTCGGACCGGAACGGCCGGCCGACGAGCAGCCGCTTCAGCAGGGAGGTGGATCGGACCACAACGGCCAAGCGTACGACCACCGACAACGGGCACGTGGGGTGGCCGGGTACCGGCGTATCCGGGGCGGGAGTACCGTCGGTCCCCGTCCGCGGCCCCGACGTGGCAGGCTCGCAGGCGACGAGGCGCAGCGGTACGCATCGTGGGAGGCAGCGTGCATGTCGTGATCATGGGTTGTGGCCGGGTCGGCTCGACCCTGGCTCACAACCTGGAGGCCCGGGGGCACTCGGTCGCGGTCATCGACCAGGACGCGGACGCCTTCCGCCGGCTGCGGCCCGACTTCGCCGGCGTCACGGTCACCGGGGCCGGCTTCGACGGCGACGTGCTGCGCCAGGCCGGCATCGAGCGGGCCGACGCCTTCGCCGCCGTCTCCAGCGGCGACAACTCCAACATCATCTCGGCCCGGCTGGCCCGCGAGACCTTCGGCGTGGTGCGGGTCGCTGCCCGCATCTACGATCAGCGCCGCGCACAGGTCTACGAACGGCTGGGCATCCCCACCGTGGCCACCGTCCGGTGGACGGCCGACCGGATGCTGCGACACCTGCTGCCCGAGGGCAACGTGGAGATCTTCCGCGATCCCACAAGCACCGTCTCGATCGTCGAGGTGCCGGTGCACAAGGACTGGATCGGCCGCCCGGTGCGGGCCCTGGAGCAGGCGACCGGCGCCCGCGTGGCGTACCTGATCCGGTTCGGCATCGGCACGCTGCCCACCGTGTCCAGCGTCGTGCAGGAGGGTGACCAGGTCTTCATGCTGGTCACCGACGACATGGTGGCGGCGGTCACATCCGTGGCGGCGGCGCCGGAAGGGGGTCAGTGATCATGCGGGTCGCCATCGCCGGTGCCGGCAACGTGGGCCGCTCCATCGCACAGGAGTTGATCGAGAACGGCCACCAGGTGATGCTCATCGAGCGGCAGCCTCGAATGCTGCGGCCGGCCCGGGTGCCGGACGCGGAGTGGGTGCTGGCCGACGCCTGCGAGCTGACCAGCCTGGAGGAGGCCGAGCTGGCCGGCTGCGACGTGGTGGTCGCGGCCACCGGCGACGACAAGGTCAACCTCGTGGTCTCGCTGCTGGCCAAGACCGAGTTCGCGGTGCCCCGGGTGGTCGCCCGGGTCAACCGGGCCGAGAACGAGTGGCTGTTCACCGAGCAGTGGGGTGTCGACGTGGCGGTCAGCAAGCCGCGGGTGATGGCCGCGCTGGTCGAGGAGGCGGTCACCGTGGGCGACCTGGTCCGCCTGATGACGTTCCGGCAGGGCGAGGCCAATCTGGTCGAGATCACCTTGCCGCCGACCGCGCCCTACGTCGGGCACCCGCTGCGCGAGGTGCCACTGCCCCGGGACTCCGCGCTGGTGGCGATCCTGCGCGGCAAGCGCGTCCTGGTGCCCAGCCCCGACGACCCGCTCGAGGCCGGCGACGAGCTGGTCTTCGTCTGCACCGCCGAGGTGGAGGACGCCGTACGGGCGGTGGTGCTCGGCCCGGACAGCGTCGAACGCACCCGCGAATCACGCTGACCACCGCGCCGGGCCGGGCCTCGGCACCCCCGACCGCTGGGGCAGGCTCAGCTCGGCAGCGGCTCCGTCCGGTGTTCGCGGGTTACCCGCCGCACCGTCCAGACCGTGATCAGCAACAGCAGCACGTACGGCGGGTAGCCCAGGGCCAACCGCGCCACCCCGAGGGCGGTCTCCATGTCGGCGGCGGCGGCCTCGTCGCCGAGCTGGTCGAACCGGCGGGCCGCCAGGTAGATGCCGGCCTGCACGCCGACCTTGGCCAGCCAGACCACTCCCCACAGCACGGTCAGCCGGGTGAAGGTGCGGACCAGCAGGGGATCGTCACGCCACTGCGAGCTGCCCTTGGCCACCAGCACCGACCAGATCCAGCCGACCAGCGGCTGGCGGATCACCGCCGACAGCAGCAGGGCCAGGCCGTAGCCGATGCCGTAGAGGATCCCCGGCAGGTAGAAGTCGCGCGCGTCGCCGGTACGCCAGGCGATGGCGGCACCGATCCCGATGCCGAACAGTCCGTTCACCGCGTGCCGCACCGGTCGGCGCTGGGCCAGCCGCAGCCCGCCGATCAGCACCGCCACCGCCACCGAGGCGATCACAGCCGGCCGCAGGTCGGTGACGATGTTGGCGATCACGAAGACCACCACCGGGATGCTGGACTCGGCCAGCCCGCGCCAACCGCCCAGCTGGTCGGCCATCTGCTCCGCGACGGTGGGCAGCCGCTCCTCGTCCGCCGGCCCGGTCTCCGGCTGGGTCGCCGGGTGCTGTCCGGTCGTCATCGCCCGCTGTCCATCCGCAACGCCCGCAGGTTCACTTTGACGGCTCCAGCTCGTAGTACGGGTTGTAGATCACCTTGCGGTCGTCGCGGACCGCGACCCGCCCTCGGGCCGTCAGGTGCCGCCCCGGCTCGATGCCGACGATGTGCCGCCGCCCGAGCCAGACCAGGGTCACGACGTCACTGCCGTCGTAGAGATCCGCCTCCAGCGCCGGCAGGTTGGTGCGAGGGGTGTAGACGACGGTACGCAGTCGGCCGCTCACCGAAACCACCTGCCCCCGCCCGCACTGCAACACCGGCACCGCGCCGCACCGGGCACTCTCCCGCTGCAACTGCTGCGCCTCGATCTCGGCCTCGCTCGCGGTCAGCCGTCGCAACATCCGCCGCAGCGAACCCCGACCCTCGTCGGTGGTCATGAGTTCCGCGTCACCCTCTCCACGCCGACCGGCTGGCACCGGAAGCCACCGCCGCCGGACAGCTGCCGGAACGGCACCCGCCAGCGTACGCCCGACCGGACCCTTCCGGCGCACCGGAAGCGCTCGCCCGCCGTGCCGGGCACGCTCGACGGGGCCCGGGTCCGCTGACGGTCGATCAGCGGTTGCCGGGCGCGGACGCGGCGTCGGTCTGTCGGGCTTCCGGATCGGCCGCCGTGGCCTGCTCGCCCGCCTCGCGTGGCAACCGCAGCGGCAGCGGCTCGCGTACCGGCTTGGCCTCCACCCCCCGGTCGACGACCAGCCCGTCCAGACAGACGGCCAGCGGACCGGCCGCGGCCGGATCGGTGGCCGCGGCGCCCTGGTAGACCGCGCGTACCATCCAGCGAGGTCCGTCGATGCCGACGAACCGCAGATCGGTCGGGCCGTCCTCGGTGCGTACCCGGGCGTGCAACTCCGTGCCGTACTCGCCGGTGGCCTCCTGCGCGGCGGCACCGTCGCCGAGCAGCGACTGGCGGATCTCCTCGCGTACCTCGTCCCAGATCCCCTCGGAACGGGGGGCGGCGAAGACACCGAGTTGCAGGGCGCTCTGGCCGTGCACCAGCACGACCTGCTGGACCACCCCCTGCTGGTCGGCCTGCACCCGCACCTCGACCTCGGGCACCGCCGGGATCTGCAGGCTGCCCAGGTCGAGCCGCTGCACCCCGTCCGGGGCCTCGGTGACGTCGTACGGCCCGCGCGCCGGCTCCACCGAGGTCGGCGGAACGTCCTCGGCGGTCTCGGGCACGTTGAGGGCCCGCTCGTCAAGGGCGTGCCGTCCTGCGGCCCGCTTTCGGGAGAAGATCACTGCGTCCAACCTCCGCTGTTCGCACTCACGGTGCCATCGTTTCCGTTCGCGCCGTCCATGGCCGGCGGCGGTACCAGCCCGGCGTGCCCGCCGGTGGAGCCGTGCCCACCGGTCCCGCGTCCGGACGCGGGCAGCTCGGCCACCGGCTGGAAGATCGCCCGTTCCACCCGCTGCACAACCAGCTGCGCGATCCGGTCGCCCCGGGAGATCTTCACCGACGCGGCCCGATCATGGTTGATCAGGTTGACCAGGATCTCGCCCCGGTAGCCGGCGTCGACCGTACCGGGCGCGTTGAGCACCGTCACGCCGAGTCGGGCGGCGAGCCCCGATCGGGGATGGACCAGGCCCACGTACCCCTCGGGCAGAGCGATCGCCACGCCGGTCGGCACCAACGCCCGACCGCCGGGGGGCAGCTCCACGTCGGCGGCCGCCACCAGGTCGGCACCGGCATCACCGGGATGGGCGTACGCCGGCATCGGCAGCTCGGGATCGAGCCGCCGGACCGGCACGGGCACCACGTCGGTCACGATGTCCCTCTTTCGTCCGTTCCGCTGGGGGTGACCCTGTCATCCTGCCCGGTACCCGTGGCCCGCCGCGCCGTACCCTGGCACGAGTGAGCCAGTCACCGTCGCCTTCGTCAGTCTCGGCGCCCCCGGCGTACGCCGAGCGTCTGCGGTTGCCCTGGTGGTTGTGGTTCGCCGGGATCGCAGCCGCCGGCCTGCTCGCGGTGGAGGTGTGGATGGGCGCGGGCGGTGCGCGCGCCTGGCTGCCCTTCGCGGTGCTGCTGCCGGCCGCCGTCGCCGGGCTGGCGTGGCTGGGCCGGATCCGGGTCGCGGTGGCCGACGGAGAGCTGCGGGTCGACGACGCCCGGCTGCCCGTGCGATTCGTCGCCGACGCCATCGCGCTGGATGCCGAGGGACGGCGTGAGGTGCTCGGTGTCGGTGCCGATCCGCTGGCGTTCGTCGTCCAGCGCCCGTGGATCCCCGGTGCCGTCCAGGTGGTCCTGAACGATCCGGCCGACCCCACACCGTTCTGGGTGGTCAGTTCGCGGCACCCGGTCGAGCTGGCCGAAGCCCTGCTGGCCGCGCGGGACGCGGCACGCTGATCCGACCCGCCACCGGTCGAGCGCCGGTGCGGCTCTGACCGACGGCGCTCCCGCCGACCGATCCCCGGGTCGACGGTCAGGACGAGCCGGGCAGGGCTGGCGGCGCGGGCGGCCCGCCGGGCAGGCCACGGTGCTGCCGGCGCAGGTCGGCGCGGAGCTGGTCGGCCAACGTCCGGGTGGCCCGCCGGTTCAGGTAGCTCGCCACCGCGGCTCCGGTCAGGAAGGGCCCCAGCGTGGTGAGATTGCGGCCGAACCGCTTGAGCATAGTGTCCCGTAGTTCGTTCCGGGCAGCCGTGCCGAGCACGGCGCCCACGCCGACGCCGGGCATCATCGGGTTGACGCCGCGCTGGCTGGCCCAGGCCTGCACCAACGCGATGGTCCGTTCGGTGCCGCCGGCCGGCAGCGGTACGCCGTAGACCTCGTGCAGCTCGCCGGTCAACTTCAGTTCCACCGCCACCACCGCGACCGTCTCGGCGGCGAGCAGTACCGGGGCGGACAGCAGGGTCGGGGTCACCGTCCACTGCACCGCCGAGGCCCCGCCGCCGGCAGCGCCGACCCCTGCGGTCGCCCGGGACGCGTTGCGGACCAGCCGGTCGGCCAGTTCCTCATCCGTCAGCCCGGGAAAGTGCCGACGCAGGGTGGCCAGATCCCGGATCGGCACGTGCGGGGCGATCTCCGCGACCGTGTCCACCATCCAGCGCAGCGCGGCCCTCGGCTTGAACAGGTCGCCGATCCCCCGGGCCCGAGCCTGCCCGACCAGGCGGGTGAGCAGTTGACGCCGTTTCGCCGGCTCGATCTCGTCGGCGGTCAGTGCCGCCACGGTCTTCCCCAGCTCGTCCGGATCCTCGGCACGCTCGGTGTGCTCGCTCATGATCGCACCACGGCGCCGAGCCGGCCGATTCGCTCGCTCATGGCTATCGAGTCAACCAGGTTGTGCGGCGTGGCGCTCGCCGAGCCGGGCGGCGGCGACTCCACTCGGGAGTCGCCGCCATGGTCGTGGTCGTCGCCCTGTGGTCAGACGCACTCTCGGCAGATCAGCTCGCCGTTGCGTTCCACCGCCAGTTGGCTGCGGTGGTGCACCAGGAAGCAACGGGCGCAGCGGAACTCGTCCTGCTGCATCGGTAGCACCTTGACCGTCAGTTCCTCGTCGGCAAGGTCGGCGCCGGGCAACTCGAAGCTCTCAGCCACTTCGGCCTCGTCGACGTCCACGGCGCCCGACTGTGAGTCGACGCGCCGGGCCTTGAGCTCTTCCAGGCTGTCCTCGCCGAGATCGACCTCGTCGCGGCGCGGGGCGTCGTAGTCGGTGGCCATCGGTTTCACTCTCCCATTTCGATGTTGTCGCTTCCGGTTGTAACGCCGGACGACGCTGTTTCGGTTCCGCTGGCCGGCCACCGCTTGTGTCGGCCACCTGACCCGACGACCGCTCGGACCAGACCGCCAGAGGATCTCCCCGGCGAGCGCGGAACCCTACCCCCCCTTTGGGCGAGGCATGTATACCGCCCTCGTGGCTGAGATGTACGCCCCTGCACGGGAAGTTGTTCCCAATGTGACTCAGGCGACACGAAGATAGGGGTAGTACTACCCCGTTCTCCGGTGGCGCGCCGGCATGTCGGACTGTTTCCACGCGACGGTCGGACACCCGTTAACCTCAGCGGCGTACCCGACGGCCGACGGAACGGCCCGATCGCCGGCCGTTGCCACCCACCGATGCCCGGGAGTGCCCTGATGAGCTTTGCGCGAGTGCGAGCACTCGTTGTCGTCGGCATGCTGGCGGTGCTCGCCCTGCTCTTCGTGGTCGTGGCGCTGGTCAAGGACACCCAGAGTAACGCCGGCGCCGGCGAGGGTTGTCCGGACGACTGGCCACGCGCCGACGTCACCCTGCGCGATCACAAGGATGTCAAGATCAACGTGCTCAACGGCACGGATCGCCCCGGGCTGGCCGCCGACGTCGGGAACGACTTCCGCAACCGCGACTTCCAGGTGCAGAAGGAAGCGACCCAGAAGAAGAAGATCGACGACGTGGCGGTCCTGCGTTACGGCCCGAAGGGGGTCGGCTCGGCGCACCTGCTGCGGGCGTACTTCCTCGGCGACGCCGAGCTGGAATACAACGCCAAGCGCGAGGACGACATCGTCGACGTGGTGCTGGGCGGCAACTTCCAGCAGCTGGCCACCACCACCGAGGTCAATCAGTCGCTGGGCGACCTGGGCGCCCCGGTCGCACCGCCCGGTTCCTGCCCGATCGTGGTCGACAACTGACCGTCGGCCCGCTGTCGGCCGACGGCTCACCGGTGCGGTCCCGAACCAGCTGCTGACGGGCGGCGGACGGCGTCCAGCCTCGCGCGTCCAGCTCCCGGTCGCTGAGCGGGTGCCAGGCCCCCTCAGGGGCCGCCGGAGGCGTCCAACGCGGCCAGGTGCTCGTGCAACGCGTCGAACAGGGTCGGCGGCGCGGCAATGACCATCTCCGGCCCGGGAGCCAGCCCCTTGAGCCCGCCGACCCGCAGGCCGGCCTCGGTGGCCACCAGCGCGCCGGCGGCTTGGTCCCAGGCCGCCAGGCCCTTCTCGTAGAAGGCGTCGGCCCGCCCCTCGGCGACCAGGCAGAGATCGACGGCAGCGGCGCCGAGGCGGCGGATGTCGCGTACGTGCGGGATCAGTTCGGCCAGCACCCGGGCCTGGTGGACCCGGCGCGCGGCGTCGTAGCCGAAGCCGGTGACGACCAGCGCCTGACCGAGATCGGTCTCGGTGGAGCAGTGCAACCGCCGGCCCTCGCGCCAGGCGCCCCCGCCGACGGTCGCCGTCCACTCCTCGCCGGTGTGGACGTTCCGCACCACTCCCGCCACCACCTCGCCGTCCAGCTCAGCGGCGATCGACACGCCGCAGTGCGTCAAGCCGTACAGGTAGTTGACGGTCCCGTCGATCGGGTCGACGATCCACCGCACCCGGGGGCGGGGGCCGTCGCCATTCACCGCGGCGCCGTACTCCTCGCCCAGCACCGCGTCGTCCGGCCGCAGCCGGCGCAGCTCGTCGGTGATCTGGCGTTCCACGGCCCGGTCGGCAGCGGTCACCACGTCGGTGACGGTGCTCTTGGTCGCCGCCACCGAGACGCCCTCGGTGCGCATCCGGTACGCGGTGGCCGCCGCGCCCCGGGCCACCTCGATCGCGATCTCCAGCAGCTGCGGTGGCGGTGGCGCCGAGCGCTCCATGTCCGTCCCCTTCCCGCACGGCCAGGTATTCGGCTTCCGCGCAGGTATCATCCTTACAAAGTCCAAAAGCGCACCGAATCGGCGGTCCCGGCCGCCGATCAGCCGTGCGGCGCAGGATGATCGCCGCAGACGGCGTTACAATTCACCCCTGCCCACGCGCCACGGGCCGCCCGACAACCGGCCGGCCCGGGACACGGGGGTTCCTCAACCACATCGCCCGGCGCGGTGCCCCACGCTGCGTCGGACGATCCCGGCCGTGCTCGCTCTTCGCCTCCGGAAGGTCATTCGTGACAGAACCCCGCCAGACCGGCGCCGACGTTCGCTCGCTCACCGACACCTTGATCGCCCACGCGCAGAGCGCTGGCGGCCAGCTCACGTCGGCCCAGCTCGCGCGCACCGTCGAGTCCGCCGAGGTGACTCCGGCCCAGGCCAAGAAGATCCTGCGGGCGCTCTCCGAGGCCGGGGTGACCGTCGTGGTCGACGGCTCGGCCAGCACCCGCCGACGGGTCGCCGCCGCCCGGTCCGCCACCCCCGCGTCCCGGGCCACCACCGCCAAGACCACCAAGAAGGCGGCCGCGCCCGCCCCGAAGCAGGCGCCCGCGACCGAGGAGGCACCGGCACCGGCGCCACGGAAGGCGACCTCGCGCAAGGCCGCCGGCACCACCGCGGGAGTGGCCGCCAAGGCCGCCGCGCCGGCCAAGAAGTCCACCCGGGCCACCAAGGCCACCGTGGCCGCTGCGGCGGGCGCGGCGAAGCCGGCCAAGGGTGCCGAGGGCGAGGCCGCCGAGGGCGAGGTCAATCCCGAGGAACTCGCCGCCGAGATCGAGGACGTCGTGGTCGAGGAGCCGGCGGAGCTGGCCCAGGCCGCCGCGACCGACGCGGCGAACTCCGCCACCGACAACGACTTCGAGTGGGACGACGAGGAGTCCGAGGCGCTCAAGCAGGCGCGTCGGGACGCCGAGCTGACCGCTTCGGCGGACTCGGTCCGGGCGTACCTCAAGCAGATCGGTAAGGTTCCGCTGCTCAACGCCGAGCAGGAGGTGGAGCTGGCCAAGCGGATCGAGGCCGGGCTCTACGCCGCGGAACGTCTGCGGGCCGCCGACGAGGGCGAGGAGAAGCTCGTCCGGGACATGCAGCGCGACCTGCTGTGGATCTCCCGGGACGGCGAGCGGGCCAAGAACCACCTCCTGGAGGCGAACCTCCGCCTGGTCGTCTCGCTGGCCAAGCGGTACACGGGCCGTGGCATGGCCTTCCTCGACCTCATCCAGGAAGGCAACCTCGGCCTCATCCGCGCCGTCGAGAAGTTCGACTACACCAAGGGCTACAAGTTCTCCACCTACGCCACCTGGTGGATCCGACAGGCCATCACCCGCGCCATGGCCGGCCAGGCCCGCACCATCCGCATCCCCGTCCACATGGTCGAGGTGATCAACAAGCTGGGTCGGATCCAGCGCGAGCTGCTCCAGGATCTGGGCCGTGAGCCCACGCCGGAGGAGCTGGCCAAGGAGATGGATATCACACCGGAGAAGGTGCTGGAGATCCAGCAGTACGCCCGGGAGCCCATCTCGCTCGACCAGACCATCGGCGACGAGGGCGACAGCCAGCTCGGTGACTTCATCGAGGACTCGGAGGCGGTGGTCGCCGTCGACGCGGTCTCGTTCTCCCTGCTTCAGGACCAACTCCAGCAGGTGCTGCAGACGTTGTCCGAGCGTGAGGCGGGTGTGGTACGTCTGCGGTTCGGGCTCACCGACGGCCAGCCGCGTACCCTGGACGAGATCGGCCAGGTCTACGGAGTGACCCGCGAGCGGATCCGGCAGATCGAGTCCAAAACGATGTCCAAGCTTCGGCATCCCTCCCGATCCCAGGTGCTCCGCGACTACCTCGACTGATCAGCATCCGTCAACCGATCGTGCCGTTTTGATCACCTGGCGTACAACGTCGGATGGTGATCAGGTGGTTGCACGAATGTGATCGTTGACGTGGCACCCTGGGTGCACGGCACACTGTCCGTGCCAGGTGTGACCTCGGTCCCCCGCGGGCACACAGGGAAGGCGAGGCCCGACAAGGGTGTTGCACGATAGGTGACCAAGACCGAAGAGAGTGTTCATCGGTGACGACCAGAGGAGGAAGGCGATGACCCCGACCCTCACGCCGCCGCCCGAGACGGTGAGCCCCCCGGCCGCCGATGAACGGTGCGACCGCTGCAATGCCGCCGGCAAGCTCCGGATCACCCTGGCGGGTGGCAGTGAGCTGGTGTTCTGTGGACACCACGCCAACAAGTACGCCGAGGATCTCGTCAAGATCACCGTACGGTACGCGACGGACCCGGAGTTCACCTGGCGCGGCGCTGACCTGATGGCCAACTGAGGGCTCAGCAAACCCGACATAAAGCCGGCCGGAGACATCCCCAGGATGTCTCCGGCCGGCTTCACCCATACCCATACCCGGACCCCCACCCCACCCACCCCACCCACCCCACCCGACCACCCGCGTTGATCAAGAAGTTTGCGTCACGAAAACCGCACGGCGGCGACCAAAACTTCTTGATCAACGCGCCAATGGCATGGGTGGGCTGTTAGAGGGTTTGGACGGTGGCTATGCGTTCTTCTAGTTGCTCGATGGTGGCCTGGGCGCTGGGGGGACCGCCGCAGATGCGGCGCAGCTCAGCGTGGATCTTTCCGTGTGGCTGGCCGGTGCGGTGGTGCTGGGCGGCGACCAGGGCGTTGAGCTGGCGGCGTAGCGCCACCCGGCGCTGGGCGGCGCTCATCGGTGCCGGCGGAGCGGACGCCGGCGCTGCGGATTCCGTCCGCCGCTCGGTCGCCCGACGTCGCTGGGCGGCGAGCTGATCGGCCTGCCGCTTGGCGAGCAACGACGCCACCTGTTCCGAGGTGAGCAGCCCGGGCAGGCCCAGGTACTCCTCCTCCTCGGGGGTGCCGGCCTGGGCCGCCGTACCGAACGAGGCACCGTCGAAGATCACCTGGTCCAGCTCGGCGGTGGCGGACAGCGCGGCGAAACGCTTCTCCAGTTCGCCGCTGGCCTGCTCGTCGCGCTGGGCCCGGTCCAGCAACTCGTCGTCGAAGCCCTCGCGGTCCTTGGGCTTGCCGAGCACGTGGTCGCGCTCGGCCTCCATCTCGCTGGCCAGCCCGAGCAGGTGCGGCACGCTGGGCAGGAAGACCGACGCGGTCTCCCCCGGGCGCCGGGCCCGGACGAAGCGCCCGATCGCCTGCGCGAAGTACAGCGGAGTGCTGGCACTTGTCGCGTACACGCCGACGGCCAGTCGGGGGATGTCGACGCCTTCGGAGACCATTCGCACCGCGACCAGCCACCGCTGCTCGGACGCCGCGAACGTCGCGATCCGGGCCGAGGCGCCCGCGTCGTCGGAGAGTACGACGGCCGCCCGCTCCCCCGTGACCTGCTCGATGAGTTTGGCGTACGAGCGGGCCGTCTGCTGGTCGCTGGCGATGACGAGGCCGCCCGCGTCCGGCATGCCCGCCTCCCGCAGCACGGTCAGCCGGGCATCCGCCGCCCGCAGCACCTGCGGCATCCAGTCGCCGGCCGGGTCCAGGGCGGTACGCCAAGCCTGGGCGATTAGATCCTGCGTCATCGGCTCGCCCAGTCGAGCCGCCAGTTCCTCCCCGGCGTTGGTCCGCCACCGGGTCTCCCCCGAGTACGCCAGGAACAGCACCGGCCGCACCACGCCGTCGCGCAGCGCGTCGCTGTAGCCGTAGACCGAGTCGGCCCGGGAGCGCAGCAGGCCGTCTCCGCCGCGTTCGTAGCTGACGAACGGGATCGGGTTGTCGTCGGACCGGAAGGGCGTACCGGTCAGCATCAGCCGGCGCACCGCGGGCTCAAAGGCCGCCTTCACCCCGTCACCCCAGGTGCGTGAGTCACCGGCGTGATGGATCTCGTCGAGGACGACCAGGGTCCGACGGGTCATGGTGCGCCGCCGGTGCACCTGCGGTGCCATCCCGACCTGTGCGTAGGTCACCACGGCACCGTGGAAGTCCGCCGAGGAGTGCAGGTCGGCGTTGCGGAACGCGGCGTCGAGTTGGATGCCCACCCGGGCCGCCGCCTCGGCCCACTGCGTCTTCAGGTGCTCGGTCGGCGCGACCACGGTGACCGCCTCGACGCTGCCGTCGGCGAGCAGTTCGGCGGCGATCCGCAGCGCGAATGTGGTCTTTCCGGCCCCCGGGGTGGCGACCGCAGTGAAGTCCTCAGCCCGACGGCGCAGGTACTCCACCAGAGCCTTGCGCTGCCAGGAGCGCAGGGGCGGGAACGTCTCAAGCGCCGGCGTCCGGACTGCCACGCGTTCGCTCCTCTCCGGCCACGGGATGTCCCGGCCGCAGGCCGGCGGACCCGGGCCGAGGGGCACGGCGGTCGCCCCACGAAAATGCCTCCGCGCAGCCGAGCCGCGAAGGCCGACTCAGCATAACCAGCGGCCGCCGGGCCGCCCACGCGACGCCACACCCGTCACCGGGGTGCCGTTCGCCACTGCGGGCTCACCCCGGCGGCGGCCCAGGCAGGCCGGTGCGCGGCGGTCGCACCGTCGCCACCGGCGCCGACCAGCGCCGACGCAGGGCCACCAGGCGTACGCCGAAGACCAGCACCACGGCGGCGGTGAGCGGGATCGGCCCGGTGTGGCCGAGGCCGTACAGGAGCACCACCACGATCGAACCGACGAGCGACGCGACGGCGTAGATCTCCCGCCGCAGCACCACCGGGATCTCGCCGGTGAGCAGGTCGCGGACGAGTCCGCCACCGATCGCGGTGATCATGCCGATCAGGCAGGCGCCGACCGCCGGGACCTGGGCGTCGAGGGCCTTGAGGGTGCCGGCGACGGTGAACAGGCCGAGCCCGGCCGCATCCAGCACCAGGACGGTGGTGCGCAGCCGGGCGAACTGCGGATGCAGCCAGAAGATCGCCGCGGCGGTCACGGCGGCGGTGCCCGCGTAGCGCCAGTCGGCGAAGGCCAGCGGCGGGACCTCGTCGATGACCAGGTCCCGTACGATCCCGCCGCCGAGGGCGGCGACGAAGCCGACAAAGACCACGCCGAAGAGGTCGAGCCGTTTGGCCACCGCCGCGGAGGCCCCCGAGGCGGCGAAGACCGCGACCCCGGCCAGGTCAGCCAGGAGAAGGGCGGTGGAGGTGGTCACCGCCGAAGGTTACGCGGGCCGCCGGGCGGGCCGCGGGTGTCACTCGCGGTACGAGTCGTAGATCTCCTTGCACTTCGGGCAGACCGGCGAACCCGGTTTCGGGGTCTTCGTCACCGGGAACGTCTCCCCGCACAGCGCCACGACGAAGGTGCCCATGACGGCACTTTCGGCGATCTTTTCCTTCCGGACGTAGTGGAACATCTCCGGACCGGTGTCGGCGTCCTTCAGCTCGGGACGCTCGAGGATCTGTGTACTCACGTCTGCACCTCCAACCGACAAGTCTGGCAGGTCACCCTCACCCGGTCCACCTGAGGTGACCCGGGTGGCGGGCGTACGGTGAGCGATTGTGACCGACTTTCATCTTCGCTACGGCACCGAAGTGGCCCGGGCGCTGCGCGAGCAGGGGCCCGTGGTCGCTCTGGAGAGCACCATCGTCTCGCACGGCCTGCCCCGGCCGGACAATCTCCGGGTGGCCCGGCAGATCGAACAGGCCGTTCGGGACGCCGGTGCGGTGCCGGCCACCATCGGCATGGTCGCCGGTGAACTCGTGGTGGGGCTCGACGACGCCGAGCTGACCCGGCTGGCCACTGCCGACGGGGTGACCAAACTCTCCGTACGCGATCTCGCGGTGGCCGCCGCCACCGGCGCGGACGGTGCGACCACCGTGGCCGCGACCAGCGCCGTAGCCGCCGCGGCCGGCATCGGCGTGTTCGCCACCGGCGGGTTGGGCGGGGTGCACCGCGAGGCGGCGCAGACCTTCGACGAGTCCGCCGACCTGGTCACCCTGGCCCGTACGCCGATCGCGGTGGTCTGCGCCGGGGTGAAGTCGATCCTCGACGTCGGCGCCACCCTGGAACGGCTGGAGACCCTCGGGGTGGCTGTGGTGGGCTACCGGGCCCGCCGGTTCCCGGGCTTCTTCATCACCGATGGCGGCTTCGACCTGGACTGGTCGGTCGACTCCCCCGAACTGGTCGCCGATGTGCTGGCCGCCCGCGAGCAGCACCGCGCACACCACGGTGGGCTGATCGTCGCCAACCCGCTGCCCACCGATGAGCAACTCGACCCGGACCTGCACGACCGTACGCTCACCGAGGGTCTCGCCCTGCTGGAGCGCGACGGGGTCACCGGCAAGGCCGTCACGCCGTACCTGCTGGCCCATTTCCACTCCGCGACGCAGGGTGCCAGCCTGGCGGTCAACGTCCGGATCATCCTGCGCAACGCCGACCTGGCCGCCCGGATCGCGGTCGCCGCCGCCCAGCGCCGGGCCGACCCCTCGGCGTGACCGGGGTGACCGAAAACGGCAGCGGGGTGGGCCGAGCCGAGACCGGCCGCGTCCTGGTCGTCGGTGACGTGGTCACGGACGTGGTGGCGGTGCTCGCCGGCCCGTTGGCACCCGGATCCGACACCCCGGCGGCGATCAGGTCCACCGGAGGTGGGCAGGCGGCCAACACCGCGTCCTGGCTGGCCGCCGAGGAAGTAGCGGTGACCCTGGTGGGTGCGGTCGGTGACGATGACGCCGGCCGCGACCGGGTGACGGAGTTGATCAGCGCCGGGGTCGACTGCGCGGTACAGCGGATCGTCGGGGCCGCCACCGGCATGGTGATCGTGCTGGCGGCCGGCGACGAGCGCACCATGGTCACCGAGCGCGGGGCGAACGTACTGCTGCGTCCCGACCACGTGGACGCGGCGTTGGACGGTGCGCCGGACGCCACGCACCTGCACCTGTCCGGGTACACCCTGCTGGACCCGGACTCCCGACCGGCTGGACTGCGGGCGCTAACCGGCGCGCGCGAACGCGGCCTCACCACGAGTGTCGACGCGGCGTCCGCGGCCCCGCTGCGGGCGATCGGAAAGTCGGCCTTCCTGGGCTGGGTACGCGAGGTCGACCTGCTGCTGGTGAACGTCGACGAGGCCACCGTGCTGGCCGGGCGGCTGGAACCGGCGGCACAGGCCAGGGCTCTTGCCGCCGTGGCCCGCCGGGTGGTGGTCAAGCGCGGCGGTGCCGGTGCGGTCTGGGTCGACCGGGACGACGCGATCGTCACCTCGTCGGCGCACCGGGTGGCGGTGCGGGACGTGACCGGGGCGGGTGACGCCTTCGCGGCGGGCCTGCTGAGCGCCTGGCTGGCCGGGGCGAGACCCGACGCCGCCCTGGCCCGGGCCGCCGATCTCGGTGCCGCGGCGGTGGCGCAGGTCGGTGCCCGACCGGCTCGTTGAGCCGCGCGCGGGTCAGGGCTCGGCGTCGATGATCTTGTGTGGCCGCTCCTCGGCGGCGAGGCTCATCGGGGGCGGTGCCGCCTCGGTGGCCGAACGGGCCGAGAAGCGGTTGGCGAGGCGGTGGCGCTCCTTGGGCGGCCGGTCGTTGGCCAGCAGCACCGCGAGCCACGGGATGAGCACCATGCCCAGCGCGACCAGGGGCAGCCAGAGCCAGAGCAGTGGTGCCCCCACGCCGACCAGGATCGCGCCGACGATCACGCAGGCGACCCGGACACCCATCATCACGACGTAACGCCGCTGCCGGCTGGTCAGTTGATCATCCTGGCTGCGGGAGGCGTCGGTGATGAGAATCGGCTGGTAAGCCTGACGCTTCACCCGTGGTACCTCCTCCGGAGGGGTCGCACTCCATCCTGTCACTCTGACCGGGTGAGCGACGAGGTTCGTCACCCCCGAATTTCGTGTTACGCCCGTGGTACGCTCGCCACGTGGGCAGCAGGTTCAGCTTCACCGACGAGGCGCTGGCCAATCTGCGGGTCTACGACGTCACGCCGGGGGAAGTCTGGGAGGCGCTGCACAGCGGCCGGCGGGTGATCCGCCACCTCGGCGACGACGTGATGGTGGTCTACGCCCCCACCGCCCGCGGACGCCGGGTGGCGGTGCTGCTGGCCGAGACCGACGGCGCCGACAACGACTGGGACGTCCTCTCCGCCCGCGAGTTGAGCGACGTCGAGGCCAAACGCTACGACGAGGCCGTGCGGAATTCTCCGGAGACGAGGAGGCGGTGACGATGGACCGTCACGACGCGATCAAGCAGTTCCACGGCGGCGGCGACCGGATCGCCGATCTGATCGACGAGAGCCAGGCGGTGGGGCTGCCCGCCCCCGACACCGAGACCCCGATGGTCAGCCGGTCGGTCCGGCTGCCACTGGAGACGTACGAACGGGTCCGAGCCGCCGCCGACGCCCGGGGCATCGGCGTGACGACGCTGATGCGGCAGTGGATCGAGGCGGGCCTGGCCGACCTGGACGACTCGCCGACCGTCTCGCTGGCCGACGTCCGGCGGGCCATCGCCTCCCTGGCCCATCCGAGCGCCGCCTGACGGAATCCACGACCACCCCGGGCGCCCCGCGCCGAGCCCACCCGGCGGTCCGTGGCGCGCGGGTCAGGTCGGGAAGTTGGCCTCACCCGGATCCGGGCGGTCCAGCGGGGAGGCTGACGGCTCCATCGGCTGGTCACGAGCCCGCAACCCGTCCACGACGGCCACCACGGCCAGCCCACCGGCGACCACGGACAGCGCCAGCATCGGTGTGCCGAGCAGCAGCAGCGGAGCGGACCCGACCAGCACGAGCATCATCAGCACCCGTCGGCGGGAGACCCGGGCGAAGATCTCGTACTCGAAACGGGTCCGCCCCAGCAGAAACAGGACCGGCCCTCCGACGACGAAGATCAGCCAGGCCGGCTCGACCCGGTCGAACGGCTTCACGATGACCAACTCGTAACCCACTCCGGTGAGCAGCACGCCGAGCACCATGACCAGGTGCGTGGTCGAGGCGGAGGCACCGAGCCGACCGGGCGACCGGGCCATCCGCAGCGCCTCGACGAGCAGGTGCCCGGCGCGGTGGAAGTAGATCCGCCAGAGCAGCGCGGTGGTGAGGAAGGCGACCGTGAAGGCCGCCGCCGCCAACCAGCCGAATCCCTCGCCGCTGTAGGTGATCCCGCTGACCAGGATCGTCTCGCCCAACGCGATGAGAAAGATCTGCTGGTAGCGCTCCGCCATGTGCTCGCCGGCGATCCGCCAGGCCGAGACCGGCGCCCGGCCGAGACCGGGCACCGGCCAACCCAGCAGGTATCCGGCCAGGTCGATGGTGATGGCCAGCGCCCACAGCCCGAACCGCAGGTCGGTGGGGCCGAGCGCACCGGCCAGCCAGAACACCCCCGCCACCGCCGCCCAGGCGGCCAGTCGCCACGGCACGGTACGGCGCGGATGTCGACCCAGCATGGCGGCGATCAGCAGCGGGCGGCCGATCACCGTCACCAGGTAGGCCACGACGAACGCCAGCGCTCGCTCCTCGAACCCCCGGGGCAGGGTCACGGCCATCACCAGGCCGCCGAACATCGTCGCGACCACGACGAACTGGATCGTCAGGGCGTCCGGGTCGTACCGGCTGGTGACCCAGGTGAGCAATGTCCAGACGTGCCACAGGGCCAGGAACAGGATCAGGGTCTCCAGGAAATCCAGCACGGTCAGCCCGTGCTCGACCTCGTCGATATAGCGAACCGAGACCCGGGTCAGGGCGAAGACGAAGGCCAGGTCGAGAAAGAGTTCCAGGAAGGTGGCTCGCGTCGTTCCGTTTCCACCACGCAGCAGCGCGCCGCCCCGCTGCGCCATCGACCGCCCCCTGCCATCGTCTCGGAGGCAGCCCGGTCAGTCCGCCCGCGCGCCCGCCTTGGCCGCCGCCTTCACCTGCTGTTTGTACTCCCGAACGAGGCGCAGTGACTCGGCATCGGTCACATCGGCGACGGACCGATGGGCCTCCGGATCGCCGTAGTGGCCAGCCGCCTCCCGCCAGCCCGGTGGCTGCACCCCGAACCGCTTACCGAGCAGCGCGAGGAAGATCTGAGCCTTCTGCCGGCCGAATCCGGGCAGGGCGGTGAGTCGCCCAAGCAGCTCACGACCGTCGGCCGGATCCATCCAGAGCCGGGCGGCATCGCCGTCGTAGCGCTCGACCAACACCCGGCACACCTCCTGCACGCGGGCCGCCATCGCCTTGGGAAAGCGGTGCAGCGCGGGTGGCTGGGCGAAGATGGCCACCAGGGCCTCCGGATCGAAGTCGGCCAGCTCCCGGGCGTCCAGGTCGTGTCCGAGCCGCTGGGCCAGCACGTACGGCGAGGAGAATGCCTTCTCCATCGAGACCTGCTGGTCGAGCACCATGCCGACGAGCAGGGCCAGCGGGTCGCGGGCCAGCAGCTGGTTCGCCTCCGGGTCGATGGGCAGTACGAGCGTCATGCCCTCATCCTGCCCGTACGCGCGGCCGCGACGTGCACTGACACCCAGCTCGACCCGAACCGGGTCCGGGCCGGCGCTGGCGGTGACCGCGGCCAGCGCGGCGAACCGGCCGGCGCACCGAGGACGCGACTCGGCCCGGCGGGTCGGTTCGCACCGTCCGCCGGGCCGGTCGATCAGCCGATGATCAGTTCACCACGAACAGCAGACGGTTCGGGGAACCGCTGCCCGGGCTGGAAACCACGCCGGTGGTGGCGTTGTTGACCAGGTAGCTCTTGACCTGAGCCGGCGAGTAGGACGGGTTGGCGCCGAGCACGAGAGCGGCGGCACCGGCCACGTGCGGCGAGGCCATCGAGGTACCGCTGATGGTGTTGGTCGCGGTGTTGCTGGTGTGCCAGGCCGACGGGATGCTCGACCCCGGCGCGAAGATGTGCACGCACGAGCCGTAGTTGGAGAAGGAGGACCGGGAGTCGCTGCTGGTGGTCGAGCCGACGGTGATCGCGGTCGAGGTCCGGGCCGGCGAGTAGTTGCAGGCGTTGGCGCTGGAGTTGCCCGCCGCGACGGCGTAGCTGACGCCGGAGGCGATCGAGTTGCGCACCGCGTTGTCGATGGAGGTGCTCGCGCCGCCGCCCAGGCTCATGTTCGCCACGGCCGGCTTCACCGCGTTGGCGGTCACCCAGTTCACCCCGTTGACCACGCTGGTGGTGGTGCCGCCGCCGGAGCAGTTGAGCACCTTCACCGCGATCAGGCGAACGCCCTTGGCCACGCCGTACGTCGACCCGCCGACGGTGCCGGCGACGTGGGTGCCGTGACCGTTGCAGTCGGTGTTGTTGCTGTCCACGGTGTTGGTGCCCCAGGTGGCCCGGCCACCGAACTGGCTGTGGCTCGTCCGGATGCCGGTGTCGATGATGTACGCCCGCACGTTCGAGGCGGTGTTCGGGTAGGTGAAGGTGCCGCTCAGCGGCCGGTTCCGCTGGTCGACGCGGTCCAGGCCCCAGGTCGGGTTGGTCTGGGTCGCCTGGATGGTCACCACCTGGTCCTGCTCCACGTAGGCCACCGCCGGGTTGGCGGCGAGGCGGGCCGCCTGGGTGGCGGTCATCTTGGCCGCGAAGCCGGTGAGCGCGGCGCTGTAGGTGTCGGAGACGCTGCCCCCGTACCGCTTGACCAGGGCGCTGGCCCGGTCCGGAACGGCGGACCGAGCCGTCGACGAACCGGCGGCGCCGACCGAGTCGGTGCGCAGGACGACCAGGTAGCTGCCACTGACCGCGTTCGACGCGCCGGCGCCACGGATCTCGCCGGTGGGTGCGGCGACCGCCGCGGTGGTGCCGGCCGCCGAGACGGCCGCCGCGGTGGCGACGACGGCGAGCGCCCGGATGAGCTGCCGTCGCGCGGTGGACCCTGAGGACATCGTGCCTCCCTTACCTGGGCGGCCGACCGGGCTTCTGGCCGGGCGGTCCGCACCCTGGACTGAGTTGGAGGAATGCTAGCCTTAGATCGACGGATATAACAGAGATGCACTTCTATTGATTTGCAATGTCACGGGCGGTGGTCTCCGGACCCGACCTCACCAGGCAGGATGACGGTGTGGACGGACACGACATGCTGCTCTCCCCCGCCGGCGTCGAAGCGCTGCGGGCCGCGTTGACCCGGGCTTCCTTCACCGCCAACGGCATCGCCACACGGCTCGGCCCGCAGGCGACCGGCGGCGTCGCCCGCAACGACTTCCGGGCCGCGCTGCGCGCCACCGCCGACCGTGATCCCCTCGCCACCCTGATCCGGGTGTTCATCTGCGAGCAGACCGAGCCCGAAGCCGCGGTCGCCGCCGCGCTGGCGCCACTGCCGCTCGCCGACGCGCTCGACGCGGGACTTGTCGAACGGCACGGCGACGGGCTGCGGATGGGCATGGACCTGGAGCCGTACGGCGACGACTGGTGGGTTCTCGCGGACGTGCCGGCCAGCGCCCGCCCCGGCCGCCCGCTGCACGCCGAACACGTGCTCGGGATCGGCGGGGCGACGCAGACGATGATCGGCGCAGCCGTACGGCGACCGGTGGACAGCGCGCTGGACCTGGGTACCGGCTCGGGCGTGCAGGCGTTGCACCTGGGCACCCACGCCCGGCGGGTCACCGCCACCGACGTGTCCCGGCGGGCGCTGCGCTTCGCCGCCACCACCGCCGCCCTCAACGGCCAGGACTGGGAGTTGCTGCATGGCGACCTGGTCGCCCCGGTCGCCGGCCGGCAGTTCGACCTCGTGGTGAGCAACCCGCCCTTCGTGGTCGGGCCGGGCACCACCACCCACGTCTACCGCGACTCCGGTCGGGTCGGCGACGCGATCGGCGCCGAGCTGGCTGCCGCCGCCCCGGGCCTGCTCACCGAGGGTGGCACCATGCAGTACCTCGCCAACTGGGTGCACGTGGCCGGCGAGGACTGGGGTGAACGGGTCGCCGGCTGGTTCGCCGGCACCGGCCTGGACGCCTGGGTCATCCAGCGCGAGGTCGCCGACCCGATGGCGTACGTCAACCTGTGGCTTACCGATGTCGGGGAGGCCACCGACCCGCAACGGATGGCGGACTGGCTCGACTGGTTCGACGCGCACAAGGTGGAAGCGATCGGCTTCGGCATCGTCTCGCTGCGCCGCAGCGACCGTGACGACCCGGTGCTGCGGGTGGAGGATCTGCGCCAGCGGGTGCAACCACCGATGGGTGACCGGATCGCCGACTGGTTCGACCGGCAGGACTGGCTGCGCGTACGCGACACCGAGGGCCTGCTGGCCGCCCGCTACCACGCCGCCGACGGGCTTCAGCTGCGCCAGGAGGCGACGATGGGGTCCGAGGGCTGGGCGGTGGACCGACAGGTCCTCGCCCTACCGAACGGGCTGCGGTGGACCGAGGAGATCGACCCGCTGGTGCTGGCCCTGGTGGGCGGGGCCGACGGGCGGATGCCGCTGCGTGACCAGCTCGCACTGCTCGCCGTCGCACACGACGTGGCCGTCGACGAACTGGCCGAGGCGGCCGGGCCGATCGTGGCGCACCTGGTGGAGCGGGGCTTCATCGCGCCGGTGCAGCCGTGATGCGGCCGGTGCCGGCACGGTCGGCAAGCGCTCCCGCGCTGGTGGTCGACTGATGCGGGCGGTGGTGCAGACGGTCGGCCGGGCCAGCGTGACCGTCGATGGCGAGGTGGTCGGCGCGATCGACGACGGGCTGCTGGTGCTGCTCGGGGTGACCCACACCGACACCCCGGAGACCGCCCGGACGATGGCTCGCAAGGTGCACGAGTTACGCATCCTGGATGACGAGCGGTCGGCGGCGGATGCAGCCGCGCCGATCCTCGTGGTGAGCCAGTTCACCCTCTACGGCGACGCGCGCAAGGGCCGTCGGCCGACCTGGACCGCGGCCGCTCCGGCCGAGGTGGCGGAACCGCTCGTCGATGAGACGGTGCGGGCGCTGCGCCAGCGCGGCGCAACGGTCGAGACCGGCCGCTTCCGCGCGCACATGCTGGTGGAGAGCGTCAACGTCGGTCCACGCACCATCCTTCTGGACCTGTAACGCAACCAGTGGTTGCACATGTCGGCCACGGGCCCTAGAGTCAGACGCAACCACAGGTTGCGTTTCTGGAGGAACTCATGGAGTACGGCAGCATCGAGCGGAAGATCCACATCGACGCCACACCAGAGGTGGTCTACGAGGTCGTCACGGCGCCCGAACATCTCCGGCAGTGGTGGCCGGACGACGCCGATCTCGATCCGGTCCCCGGCGCCACCGGGACCATCTCCTTCGGTGAGCCGCCCAACACCGAGGTCATGCCGCTGACCGTGGTGGCGGCCGACCCGCCGCGGCGCTTCTCGTTCCGATGGGTGTACGACGATAGGGCCGTCGCGACGCCGACCAACTCGCTCCTGGTGACCTTCGACCTGGTCCCGTCGGGCAGGGGTACGCTGCTGCGTCTCACCGAGACCGGGTTCCGGGAGCGGGGCTGGGAGGCCGCCGTGCTCGAAGAGCACTACCGCGACCACGTCACCGGCTGGGACCACTTCCTGCCGCGCCTCGTCGACTACGTGGCCCGGCTGGTGTCGGCTCGATGAGTGTCGGTGTCGACGACGACCTCTGGTCCGCCGTCGGGGACCCGACCCGGCGGCGGATGCTCGACCTGCTACTGGCCGACGGCGGCGGTACGGCGACCACGCTGAGCGAGCAGCTGCCGGTCACCCGGCAGGCGGTCGCCAAACACCTCGGCGTACTCGGCCGGGTCGGGCTCGTCCACGGCACACCGGCCGGCCGGGAGCGCCGCTACGAGGTCGACGAGGCACAACTCGCCCGCGCTGTCGCGCAACTGTCGGCGGTCGGCGCGACCTGGGACGCACGGCTGCGACGGATCAAGCGGATCGCCGAGGCGATCCAGCGCGACCAGCAGAGCTGAACCACACCTTACGAATCGCCTTACGAATCGCCGCCGTGCCCGTGGCGGCGCGATTCACCCTGCCCGTAAGCGGGCCGCTCATCAAGAAGAAGAGGTACCAGAATGCTGGACATCCTGCACCGGGTCGGCGTCACGTCGGATCCCGAGGACGTGTACGTGGCCCTGACCACCGTCGACGGGCTCGCGAACTGGTGGACGACGGACACGGACGGCGACGGTGAGGTCGGCGGTGTGCTCCGGTTCCGGTTCATCCCGGGCGGCTTCGACATGAAGGTCCTGGAGAGCCGGCCGGCCGAGCTGGTGCTCTGGGAGGTCGTCGACGGCCCCGAGGAGTGGATCGGCACCCGGGTCCGCTTCGAGCTGAAGCGGGAGGACGACTTCACGATCGTGTTGTTCCGCCACGAGGGTTGGCGGGAGCCGGTGGAGTTCATGTACCACTGCAGCACCAAGTGGGCGATCTACCTGATGAGTCTCAAGCAACTGGTCGAGACCGGTAAGGGCGAGCCCGCGCCGCACGACGTGCAGATCAGCAACTGGCACTGAGGTACGGCGCGGGATCGCGGAGTTCAGCCGAAGAGGCCGCGGCGTTGCAGCGACTGACGCAGCCAGCCGTCGAGCTGGGCGGCATAGTCGGTGTTGGCCGCCGAGGCGTGCTCGACGGCGAAGCGACCGAAGACGTCGCGGCCCTCGGTGAACAACCCACCCCGCTTGTCCAGCTCCAGCACCACCTGCACCTGCCGGGGGTCGGTGACGAAGGTGACCTCCAGCTGCTTCATCGCGCCCGCGTATTGCGGCGGCGGGTAGAACTCGATCTCCTGGTAGAACGGCAACGTCTGGTGGACACCGTAGATGTGCCCGCGCTCCACGTCCGCTCGCGCGAACCGGAAACCGAGCCGCAGCAGCGCATCCAGCAGGCGCTCCTGGGCCGGCAACGGGTGCACCGCCACCGCGTCCAGGTCGCCCTTGTCGACGGCGCGCGCCACCTCCAGTTCGGTACGCAGACCCATCGTCATCCCGTGCAGGTGCTGCCCGTACAGCTCGGTGAGCGGGGTCTCCCACGGCACCTCGAACCGGAACGGGATGTCGTAGCGCTGCCCCGCTTCCAGCCGGAACGGGCCGGTGACCTGCTGCCGCTGGAACTCCTGGTTGGTGGCGTACTCATTGTCGCCGCTCTCCACCTCCACCCGGGTCAGCAGTCCCAGAGCCACGTAGGACACGTCGACTCCATGGTCACCGCCGGTGACCGCGATGCTGCCCTCCAGGTGGCCGCCCGGCCGGCAGTTCGGATTCGACAGCACCGTCTCCACCGACGGACCACCGACTCCCATCGCCTGCATGAGCCGTTTGAACACCACGATTGCCTCCGTCGCTCGATCGCCCGGCACCCGGGCAGGTAGGCCGGCCCGACAGCCGACCGCTGGCACGGTAACCGGCGCCAACAAGCCGAGCCGGCCGAACCGCCGGGCCACCGCGTCGCCGAGTGCCGACTCAGCGACCGTCGGGCAACCCGGGCGATTTCCCGACGGTCGCTCACAGACTGTCGGTTCCCCGATCGCCTCACTCCCGTTTTACGCCCCGACGGCCAAGCTGTTTGTCACCGGCGCATCAGGCCGGCGGACACGGCACGGACGTGGACACGGGGAGACTGAGATGGCTCAGCAGATGACGGAGCACCGCACGCACGCCGGCACCGAGGCGGAGCACGGCGTGGACACCCTGACCGACCTGGACGCCACCGACGAGCGCGGCGTCTCCACCGACCTGGTCCGGGCATACCTCAACGGAATTGGTCGGACCAAGCTACTCACCGCCGTGCAGGAGGTGGACCTGGCGAAGCGGATCGAGGCCGGCCTGTTCGCCGAGGAGAAGCTCAGCACCTGCGTACCGGTCTCGGAGGAACTGCGCGCCGATCTGGAACTGGTCGCGCGGCAGGGCCGGGCCGCCAAGAACCACCTGCTGGAGGCGAACCTGCGGCTGGTGGTGAGCATCGCCAAGCGGTACACCGGTCGGGGCATGGCCTTCCTCGACCTCATCCAGGAAGGCAACCTCGGCCTCATCCGCGCCGTCGAGAAGTTCGACTACACCAAGGGCTACAAGTTCTCCACCTACGCCACCTGGTGGATCCGACAGGCCATCACCCGCGCCATGGCCGACCAGGCCCGCACCATCCGCATCCCGGTCCACATGGTCGAGCAGGTGAACCGGATGGTCCGCGCCCGGCGTGAGTTGACGGTGTCGCTGGGTCGGGAGCCCACTGTCGCCGAGGTGGCCCGCGCGCTCGACGTGCCGGAGTTCCAGGTGATCGAGCTGATCTCGTACGACCGGGAGCCGGTGAGTCTGGACCAGGCTGTCGGCGAGGACGGTGAGAGCGCCCTCGGTGACTTCGTCGCCGCCGTCGATCCGGCCGCTGGGCCCGGCGACGCCGCCGCCGCTGGCGAACTGCGCAACGAGGTGAGCATCGTGCTGGCCACGCTCTCGCAGCGGGAGCAGGCCGTGATCCGGTTGCGGTTCGGCCTCGACGACGGTCGGCAACGCACCCTGGACGAGGTGGGCCGGGAGTTCGGCCTCTCCCGGGAACGGATCCGGCAGATCGAGAAGGTGACCCTGCTCAAGCTGCGTGCCCCGGAGCGGGCGCAGCGGTTGGAGGCGTACGCCTGCTGAGCTGAGCGTTCGACCATCGGCCCCGGCGGTTCGCCGGGGCCGATGCGTGCGCGCCCCCTTGACGTGCGGACGCCAAGCCGATAGAAACCTTCTGGTTATCAAACCGGAAGGTTATATGAAGTGCTCACTGACTTGGACGCCACCTTCGCAGCTCTCGCCGACCCCACCCGGCGTGCCATACTCGCCCGGCTGGCGTACGGCGAGGCAACCGTCACCGAACTCGCCGCACCCTTCGCGATGAGTCAACCGGCCGTCTCCAAACACCTGCGCGTGCTGGAACGTGCCGGACTGGTCAGCCGGGGACGAGACGCCCAACGACGTCCATGCCGCCTCGAAGCCGCGCCGCTGCGTGCGGCCACCGCCTGGCTCGCCGCCTACCGCGAGCACTGGGCCGAGCGCTACCAGCGCCTCGACACCCTGCTCGACGAGCTGCGTTCGGCCGAGGACGGGCAACTCGGCGCCGCAACGCCGGACGGTGGTGCGGCATCGTGATCGACGACCATCTGGTGGTCGACACGCCGGGCGATCGGGAGATCGTGCTGAGCCGGGTCTTCGAAGCACCGGCGCGGCTCGTGTTCGCCGCCTTCACCCGTCCTGACCTGATCGTCCGTTGGTACGGCGCACGCGGCTGGCAGCTGGTCGGCTGCGAGGTCGACCTGCGGGTCGGCGGGCGCTGGCGGTTCGAGTCGCAGGGCCCGGACGGGCAGCGGATGGTCCAACGCGGGGTCTATCGGGAGATCACCGCTCCGCAGCGGCTCGTCTGCACCGAACGCTTCGACGACCAGTCGTACCCCGGCGACACCCTGGTCAGCCACACGTTCACCGAGCTCGCCGGGCGGACCACCGTCACCACCACGCTGCGCTACGCCACCCCCGAGGGACGCGACGTCGCCCTGCGGTACCCGATGGTCCGTGGGATCACCGAAAGCTTCACCCGCCTCGCCGGACTGCTGGCGACGAGAACAGGAGGACAGCAATGAACTGGACGCTGGAAGTCGTGGTCGTACCGGTCTCCGACGTGGACCGGGCCAAGGCCTTCTATGCCGACCAGCTCGGTTTCGCCGTCGACCACGACACCGTGATCGGCGACGACGTACGCATCGTGCAGTTGACCCCACCCGGGTCGGGCTGCTCGATCGTCATCGGCAAGGGCGCCGTGCCGCAGATGCCACCGGGATCACTGAAGGGCCTGCAACTCGTCGTACCGGACCTCGCCAAGGCCCGCGCCGAACTACTCGAACGCGGCGTCGAGGTGAGCGAGATCCAGGTGCTCGGCGAGAATCCGCGTCCGGTGCCGGAGCCGCTGGACAATGTCGGCTTCGTCTTCTTCACCGACCCCGACGGCAACGCCTGGGCGGTGCAGCAGATCTCCAGCCGAGCCTGACCGGCCGCCCACTCACAATCGACGGGGGCCGGTGTCGGGGCGCGGCACGGCGGCGGAGCCGATCCGGACGTTCGCGTGCAGCACCGACAGACCATCGGGCCGGGCCAGCACCGGGTTCAACGTCAGCGCCCGAACCCGGGGCTGGTCGTCGGCGAGGCGACCGACCCGCAACAGCAGATCGGCCAGGGCGGCGCGATCGACCGGCGCGGCTCCCCGATGGCCACGAAGCAACGGTGCCGCCCGGGGCGCGTCGACCAGCTCGGCCGCGTCCCGGTCGGTCAACGGCACGGCTCGCCACGCCCGATCACCGAGCAGGTCCGTGGCGACCCCACCCAGCCCGAATCCAACCACCGGCCCGAACGCCGGATCCTCGACCAACTCCACGACACAGGCCACGCCGGGCGGCACCATCGGCTGCACCAGGACGTCCGAACCGAAGGCCGCCGACAGCTCCGCACAGGCGCGGCGCACGGTGGCGGCGTCCGGCAGGTCGAGGCGGACCGCACCGAGGTCGAGGCGGTGCCGCAATCCCGGGGCTGCGGCCTTGAGCGCCACCGGGAACCCGAGCCGGGTGGCCACCTCGACCGCCTCGTCGACCGACGAGACCGGCACCGACTCGACCACGTCGATGCCGTACGCGGCCAACAACGCCGCCATGTCGGTGTCGTCAGCCCGCAGCGCCGCCTGCGCCGCCGCCGGGTCGACGCCGGGCAGTTCCGGCAGGGTTCCGGTCGGCCGACGCAGCCATTGCGCGTACGCGGTGACCCGGGCCAGCGCCCGGACCGCCTCCTCCACGCTCGGGTAGGAGGGCATCCCGGCCGGGGCACGGCCGACCAGGAAGGTGGCCACCGCCGGCTTGCCACCGGAGAGCGCCGCCGGCAGGGCAGCGGTGAAATCGGCCTCGGTGCCGGTGAACTGGCCGGGCAGCGGCGGGGCGAAGAGCGCCACCAGCGCGTCGACCGCATCGTCGGCGGCGGCTCCGGCCAACGCCTCGGCGAACTCGGCCGCGCTGGCCCTCGGACCGACATCCCGCGGGTAGCCGTCGGCGACGGTGAGCCCCTGGGTTGCGCAGGCGGTGGCCGCGAGACCGGTCAGCGCCGAGGAGTTACCGACCACGCCGACCCGGTCACCGGCCGGCAGCGGCTGGTTGGCCAGCAGCACCCCGATGTCGAGCAGCTCACCGACGGTGTCCACCCGGATCACCCCGGACTGGGCGAACAGCGCGCTGACCGCCGTGGCGTCCGGGCCGGCGACGTCACCGACACCCGGCGGGCGGGCCGGCGAGGCCAAGGCCACCACCGGCTTGTCCCGGCCGATACGCCGGGCCAGCCGGGCGAACTTGCGCGGGTTACCGAAGGTCTCCAGGTACAGCATGATCACGTCGGTGCCGGGGTCGTCCTGCCAGTACTGCAACAGGTCGTTACCGGAGACATCGGCCCGGTTCCCGGCCGAGACGAAGCTGGACAGACCGAGCCCCCGCCGGTCCGCCTCCGCCAGCAGCGCCACACCGAACGCACCGGACTGGCTGAAGATGCCGACCCGGCCCGGCACCGGCAGGCGCGGGGCGAGGGTGGCGTTGAGGCGTACGCCCGGGTCGGTGTTGGCCACCCCCAGACAGTTCGGGCCGATCACCCGCATGCCCGCGGCGTGGGCCGCGCGGACCAGGGCACGCTGCGCGGCGGCGCCCTCGACACCAGCCTCGGCGAAGCCGGCGGAGATCACGACCAGGCCGTGCGCCCCGGCCGCCGCGGCGTCGGCGACCACCGACGCGGCGGCCTCCGGGGGCACCGCCACCACCGCCAGGTCGACCGGTAGCCCGGCGCCGGCCGCCGACGGGTACGCGGGCAGCCCGGCCACCCGCGCGGCGCTCGGGTGCACCGGCACCACCGACCCGGTGAACCCGCCATCGCGCAGGTGCCCGAGCACCGCGGCCCCCACACCCTGACCGGTGGCACTGGCACCGTAGACGGCAACGCCACGTGGGGCGAGCAGCCGGGCGACGGACCGCGCCTCGGTGCGATGCTCCCGCCCGCGCTGCACCTCCAGGGTCGTCTCGGTGGGCGCGATCGGAAAACTGAGGTGCACCACCCCGTCGGCGAACTGGCGCTGGATCTGGTACCCGAAGTCGGCGAAGACCCGCAGCATCTGCCCGTTGGCCGGGAGCACCTCGGCCACGAAGTTGACGATCCCGGCCCGGCGGGCGGCGTCGGCGAGATGCTCCATCAGCACCGATCCGATGCCCCGCCCCTGGTAGGCGTCCTCGACCACGAAGGCCACCTCGGCGTCGGGCGAGGCCGGGCCGAGCCGTTCGTAGCGGCCCACGGCGACGATCCGGTCGCCGGCCAGGACCACGAACGCCTCCCGGTCACGGTGGTCGACGTTGACGAAGCGGCGCAGATCCCGCTCCGGGATCCGCGGGTACGGCGAGAAGTAGCGCAGGTAGCGGGTGCGTTCGGAGAACCGGGAGTGCATCGCCACGATCTCGGGCGCGTCGGACGGCGCGATCGGTCGCAACTGGACCGTGCTGCCGTCGCTGAGCAGCACGTCCACGGTGTGTTCGGCTGTGGTCACCTCGGACGGCCCTCCCCGGCCGGCTCAGTCAGTCACGCGGATCGTGCGGGTCGAGGCCGAGCAGCGGGAAGACCGCCTTCCGGGTCGCCGCGATCGCCCGGTCCACCGGGCTCGGCTCCCCGGTGGGCTGCCACGGCTCGTAGCCCGGGTCGACGTCGTCGGTCATCCGCAGCGGTACGTCGAGGCCGGGCCGGCGGGCCGTGGCCAGTTCCCGCCAGGCCGGCGGGGTCAGCGTCGCCGGATCCAACGGCGCGCCGGTGGCCACCGCCAGCAGATGCGTCCAGGCCCGGGGCACCACCTCGACCAGGGCGTACCCGCCACCGCCGGTGGCCACCCAGCGTCCGTCGCACAACTCGTCGGCGAGCGCCCGCAACGCCAGGTAGGTGGCGCGCTGCCCGTCGACGGACAGGTGCAGGTCGGCCAGGGGGTCGACGCGATGGGCGTCCGCCCCGCACTGGGTGAACAGAAGTTGTGGGCGGAACGCCCGGAGGACCGACGGCACGACCGCGTGGAAGGCACGCTGCCAACCGGCGTCCTGGACCCCGGGCGGCAACGGGATGTTGACCGCGGTGCCGGCGGCGTTCGGGCCACCGGTCTCGTCGGGGAAACCGGTGCCGGGGAAGAGGGCGAGCGGAGTCTCGTGCAGGCTGACCGTCAGCACCCGGGGGTCGTCCCAGAAGATCTGCTGCACCCCGTCGCCGTGGTGCACGTCGATGTCGACGTACGCGATGCGCTCGGCCCCCAGGTCGAGCAGCCGGGCGATGGCCACCGCCGGGTCGTTGTAGACACAGAAGCCGGCGGCGCGAGCAGGCATCGCGTGGTGCAGGCCACCGGCGACGTTGACCGCCCGGCGGGCCGTACCCCGCCACACCGCCTCGGCCGCGATCACGCTCGCCCCGGCGACAAGCGCGCTGGACTCGTGCATCCCGTCGAAGACGGGATTGTCCGAAGTGCCCAGACCGAACCCGGCGAAGAGCGGGTCGCGCGGCGCGATCCGGACCGCGTCGAGGTAGCGCGGGTCGTGCACCCGGGTGAGCAGGTCGTCGTCGGCGGGCACCGGCGGCACCAGCCGCACCCCGGCCCGTTCCAGGATGCCCAGTTCCCGAGCGAGGGCGATGGTCAACTCCACCCGCACCGGATCGAGTGGGTGGTCACCGAGGTCGTAGGCGAGCAGCGACTCGTCCCACACCACCACCGTGTCGTCGGACATCTGCCCATGGTCGCACGAGGGCCGGTCGGCGGCCCGGCAGCCGGGCCGCCGACCGGTCACACGTTGCCCGCGGTCCGCGCCCGCCGGTCGCCGACGCGGTCGGTCAGGCGTCGGACCGGTCAGGCGTCGGTTCGGTGGCCACCGGTCGGTCCGGGTCGGCGACCCAGTTGCTCCACGAGCCGACGTAGAGCGCGGCGTCCGGGCGGCCGGCCAGATGCAACGCGAACACGGCCTGGGCCGCGGTCACCCCGGATCCGCAGTACGCCCCGACCGGCGCCTCGGCGGCCACGCCGGCAGCGACGAAACGGTCCCGCAGCGCCTCGGCAGCCGGGAAGCGCCCCTCGGCGACATACTCGGGGGCGGGCAGATTCACCGCGCCGGGGATGTGGCCGGCGACCGGATCGATGGGCTCGTGCTCGCCCCGGTAGCGGGGCGCGGCCCGCACGTCGATCAGGACACCGTCGCCGGCCGCCAGACGAGCGGCTGCCGCGGCGTCCAGCACCGGCAGGGCTCCCGGGCGAACGGTCACGTCACCCGGCCGCGGAGCGGGTTGGTCGGTGCTGACCGGCAGGCCGGCCGCCGTCCAGGCCGGGTAGCCGCCGTGCAGCAGCCGGACCGGTCGATGCCCCGCCCAGCGCAGCGTCCACCAGGCTCGGGCCGCCGACATGCCGTCGCCACCGTCGTACACCACCACGGGATGACCGGTCCGCACGCCGGCCGCCCGCAACGCCGCCTCCAGCGCGACCGGTTCGGGCAGCGGATGCCGCCCGGCCGGGCCGGGAGCGCCGCACAGCGCGGTGTCCAGGTCGACGAAGACGGCGCCCGGCAGGTGTCCCGCCAGGTAGTCGTCCCGTCCGGGTGCCCCGGCCAGACGCCAGCGGACATCGAGCAGGGTCGGCGGGTCGGTTCCTTCGAGTTCGGCGGCGAGCCGCTCGGCCTCGACCAGAAGATCGTCAGTAGCGGACATGGCCCACAGTCAACACCATGAGTGACATTCCCTACGGTTCGGCGACAGACGTCCGGGGCGCGGGAGGGTACCATCAAGGCTGGAGGGCCGCTGAAACCATGAAGTCTCACGACCTGGTCGATACGACCGAAATGTACTTGCGTACGATCCTCGAACTCGAGGAGGAGGGCGTGCCTCCGTTGCGCGCCCGGATCGCCGAACGCCTGCGCCAGAGCGGCCCCACGGTCAGTCAGACCGTCGCCCGGATGGAACGCGACGGCCTGCTCACCGTCGAAGGTGACCGGCACCTCAGCCTCACCGAGCAGGGACGCAGCGCCGCCGTCTCGGTGATGCGCAAACACCGGCTCGCCGAGCTGCTGCTGGTCAACGTGATCGGGATGCCCTACGAGGAGGCCCACGAAGAGGCCTGCCGCTGGGAGCACGTGATGAGCGACGCGGTCGAGAAGCGGGTCTACGACCTGCTCAACCGGCCGACCCGGTCGCCGTACGGCAACCCGATCCCGGGTCTGGACGAGTTGGGCTCGCCGGGCCAGGCCGAGCCCGAACCGATCGACGGCGAGCGAAACCTGGCCTTCCCCGGCCTGACCGGCACTGTCGTCGTACGCCGAATCTGCGAGAGCGTACAAACCGACGCCGAGGTGCTCCGTCAACTGCACGCGGCCGGCGTCGACCCGGGTGCCACGGTGACGGTCGCGCAGGAGCGCGATTCCGTGTCGATCGACCGCTCCGGCGAGAGCGTCCGGTTGCCCCGGGAGATCGCCTCCCGGGTCTTCGTCGCCGCCGCCTGACCCGAAGGCGGTCTCTCAGCTCACGTACGGGCAGTGGCGACAGCCCCGGCCGCAGCAGGTGCCGCGCCGGGCCAGGAATCCGGCCGTGAGGACGAACAGGCCGGTGTCCGGGTCGAGGTAGCCGGCGTCGCCCGCGGCCAAGGCTTCGGCGTGCGCGGTGAGGATGTGCTGCCGGCCGGGGTGATCGGGCGGCAACCGCGAAGGATGCGGCTCGGTCAGTGGCCGTGCCGCCAGGGGCCGTCGTTCTCCGCTCATCACCGGCAGTCTAGGTTTTCCCGAAGTCGATGAAGGAGACCTCATGGCCCAGTACGCAGTCGTGATCTACTCGCCGGCACCGGCCGATCCGATGGACCTCACCCCCGACTACGTCGCCCTGCTGGAGCGGTATCCCGCGCAGGTGGCCGAGCTGGGCGGGCAGATCGTGACGGGCTACGCCCTGCAACCGAGCACCACCGCCACCGCGGTACGCGGCGACCTCGTCACCGACGGCCCGTTCATCGAGGCCAAGGAGGTCGTCGCCGGGTTCTTCGTCCTGGAGGCGCCCGACCTGGACGCCGCTGTGCAGATCGCCAAGTTGAACCCGGCCACCATTCACGGCGGGGTGGAGGTTCGGCCGCTGTTCGAGCCGCCCGCCGAGTGAGCGACGGCGAGCGGACCGTCGTGCCGGCCACGGCAGCCGAGGTCGAACGGGCCGTCGCGGACGCGCACCGCCGCGAGTGGACCTTCGTGCTCGCCGCCACGGCGCGCGTCGCCGGTGACTTCGACCTCGCCGAGGAGAGCGTCCAAGAGGCGTACGTGGCCGCGCTCGGCACCTGGGGCCGGGACGGCGTACCGGAGCGGCCCGGCGCGTGGCTCACCGCGACGGCCCGCCGGAAGGCAGTCGACGTACTACGCCGACGGCAGGTGCTCCGCGCGAAACTGCCGCTGCTTGTGGAGCCGAACGAGGCCGAGCCGGACGTCCCGGACGAGGTGGCCGTGCCGGACGACCGGCTGCGTCTCGTCTTCACCTGCTGCCATCCGGCGCTCGCCCGGGAGGCGCAGGTCGCGCTCACCCTGCGCCTGGTCTGCGGCGTGAGCACCGCCGACATCGCCAGCGTCTTCCTGGTCCCCGAACCGACCATGGCGGCGCGCGTCACCCGCGCCAAGAAGAAGATCGCCGCCGCCCGGATCCCCTACCGGGTTCCCGAGGCCACCGAACTACCCGAACGGCTCGACCCGGTGCTCGCCGTCGTACACCTGCTCTACACCACCGGACACACCGCGCCCACCGGCGACGAGCTGCTCCGCGCCGACCTGGCCGACCGCGCGCTGCACCTGGCCCGGACGCTGGCGGCCCTGCTACCCGACGAGCCGGAGGTACGCGGGCTGCTCGCGCTGCTGCTGCTCACCGACGCACGCCGGGCCACCCGTACCGACGCCGAGGGCCGGCTGCTGCGGCTGGAGGATCAGGACCGTTCCGGTTGGGACCGGGACGCCATCGCTGAGGGGCGTCGCCTGGTGCTCGACACGTTCCGCACCGGACGCACCGGCCGGTACGCGCTGCAAGCCGCCATCGCCTCGCTGCACGCCCTCGCGCCCAGCTACGCGGCGACCGACTGGCCGCAGATCGTCAAGCTCTACGACATGCTGCTGGACCGCTGGCCCTCGCCGGTGGTGTCGTTGAACCGGGCGGTGGCGGTGTCGATGGTGGACGGACCGGCCGTGGCGCTCACCGAGGTCGACGCTCTCGCCCAGGACCCGCGGCTGGCCGGCTATCACTACCTGCCGGCGATCCGGGCCGACCTGCTGCGCCGGCTCGGCCGCGACGCCGAGGCGGCGCAGGCGTACCGGAATGCCCTGGATCTGGTCGACAACGATGCCGAACGCGACTTCCTCAGCACCCGTCTCAGCGAGGTCACCGCCCCCACAGATACTGGGCACGGCTAGCCGAACCAGGTGATCTCCTGCCCGTGTCCGCGCGTCCAGGCCAGCGGCTGCCCGTCGAGCGCGAGCACGTTGAGGTGCGCGTCGCTCGGTGGCTGTGGCAGTGCGGCGTACGGCAGCACGCTCGGCCCCTCGTTGGCGATCCAGTGGCCGGGCAGACGGCGTACCTCCTCGGCGAAGGCCGACCGGCGCGGCGTCGGCACCAGATAGAGCACGCTGGTGTGGAAGACCACCAGGGTGGCATCGGCCGGTGCCTGCGCGGCCAGCGCCGGCAGATCGTCGACCAGGTCACCACGAACCAGCAGCGGCGGGTCGGCGGCTGCGACGGCCGCCGCCGCCCGCAGCCGGTTCCGGCGGTGCTCGTGCTCCGGCCAGATCAGGGCGTCGAGCCAGGCCAGGTCAGCAGGATCGGTCACGTCGAGCGGATTCAGGTCCAGACCGGCTCGCCACACCACCTCCGGCCGGTGCTCCGGCGGCGTCAGGTTCGTGGCCACGCAGTTGAGCACCGGCTCCTCCGTGCCGATCAGGTGGCCACCGGGTGCGCTGCCGGTGTACCGGTACGCGTACCGGTCCGGGTAGAGGCAGAGACCGGCGGAGGCACCGACCTCCAGCAAGGCAACCGGCTGCGGAAGCGCCGCGAGCAACGGCAGCAGTACGGCGCAGCGACCGGCCTCGTTGGTTTGCGTGACCCGGGTACGGACCTCCGCCTCCACCGTCGACCAGTTGACCACCAGGTAGTCATGGAACGCGGCCGGTGCGTCGACCGGCCCGCCGAGCAGGCGTACCACGCCGAAGAGGAGGTTAGGCTGCTGCTTGGCCTCCGGCAGGGTGCCGAGCAGGCTGAGCAGTTCCTCGTCGCGGGACACCGCGTGGGCCAGCCGCTCGTACGAGGGAGAAACCCCGCGCGCCTCGCGTTCGGCGAACCAGACGTAGCGCTGAGCGATCCTCATGTGGTCGATCATCGCAACAAAGCCGTACCGGTAAGCGGTGACGTATATCGCGAAGTGCTGCCGATACGGTCGCGGGATGGACTGCTATGTGTGTCGCAGTGAGGAGCGGTTCGACGCACTGCCGCCGCGGGAACGCGTCGACGTCGACGAGCACTGGCGGGTGGTGCACGCGTTCGACAGCCGGCTACCCGGCTGGCTGGTGCTCGTACCCCGCCGGCACGTCACGTCGATTGCCGAACTGACCGACACGGAGGCGGCGGGCCTCGGCACCTGGCAGGTCCGGCTCTCCCGGGCGCTGACCGCCGTCACCGGCTGCGTGAAGACCTACGTCATGCAGTACGCCGAACAAGCCGGCTTCGCGCCGGTGCAGCCAATCTTGGTACGGAAGTGCCCCTGGAACGGCGGTTTCAGTCCAAGATCGCAAGAGACGAACGAGCCCCGGGCAATCCACCGCCCGGGGCTCGTTGCGTACTCGGTCAGCTGCAGCCGCTTGTGGAGCCGCAGCCCTCGCAGACGTAGCAGCTACCGGCCGGGCGCATCTTCGTACCGCAGGTGAAGCAGAGCGGCGCGTCGGCGGCCTTGCCGATCACGGCCTCCAGCAGCTCGGTGCTGGAACCGACCGGCGGTGCCGGCTTGACCGCGGCGACGTCGGCGAGTTCCTGGGCTGGCTGGGCGACCGTTCCGGCCTTCGGCTCCTCCGGCTTGGCCTCCACCGGGGCGGAGGCGGCCATCGCGGTCAGGTCCGCGCCGCTCGCCTCGGCCTCGGCCTCGGCGGCGAGCTGGGCGGCCCGCTCCTTGGCGGTAAAGATGCCCAGTTCGGCGCGGCGCTCGTAGGGCAGGAAGTCCAACGCCAGGCGACGGAAGATGTAGTCCATCACCGAGGCGGCCATCCGCACGTCCGGGTCGTCGGTCATACCGGCCGGCTCGAAACGCATGTTCGTGAACTTGCTGACGAACGTCTCCAGCGGCACGCCGTACTGCAGGCCGATGGAGATGGCCACCGAGAAGGCGTCCATCACCCCGGCCAGGGTGGAGCCCTGCTTCGACATCTTGAGGAAGACCTCGCCGAGGCCGTCGTCCGGGTACGACGAGGCGGTGAGGTAGCCCTCGGCCCCGCCCACGGAGAAGGAGATGGTCTCCGACGGGCGCTTCTTCGGCAGCCGCTTGCGCACCGGGCGGTACTCGACGACCTTCTCCACCACCGGCTCGACAGTGGTGGAGGTCGCCTCCGGCTCGGCGGCCTTCTTCTTCGCCGCCGACAGCGGCTGGCCGACCTTGCAGTTGTCCCGGTAGATCGCCAGCGCCTTCAGGCCGAGCTTCCAGCCCTCGAAGTAGATCTTTTCGACGTCCTCGACGGTGGCCTGCTCCGGCATGTTGACCGTCTTGGAGATGGCGCCGGAGATGAACGGCTGAACCGCCGCCATCATCCGCACGTGGCCCATCGGCGCGATGGAGCGCTCGCCCATCGCGCAGTCGAAGACCGGGTAGTGCTCCGGCTTGAGGCCGGGGGCGTCCACCACGTGACCCTGGTCGGCGATGTGCTCGACGATCGCCTCGACCTGCTCCTCCGGGTACCCGAGCGAGCGCAGGGCGCGCGGCACGGTCTGGTTGACGATCTGCATCGAGCCGCCGCCGACCAGCTTCTTGAACTTGACAAGCGCCAGGTCCGGTTCCACTCCGGTGGTGTCGCAGTCCATCATCAGGCCGATGGTGCCGGTCGGCGCGAGCACGCTGGCCTGGGAGTTGCGCCAGCCGTTCTTGTCACCGATCTTGTTGCCGAGCGTCCACTGCCTGGTGGCCTCGCGGACCAGTGCGGTGGCCACCGTGCCGGACGGCTTGATCTCGTCGTTGGCCGCGGCGTGCTTGCGCATCACCCGCTTGTGCGGCTCCGCGTTGCGGGCGTAGCCGTCGTACGCGCCGACGATGCCGGCCAGTTCGGCCGAGCGGCGGTACGCCGTGCCGGTCATCAGCGACGTGATCGCAGCGGAGAGCGAACGCCCCTGGTCCGAGTCGTACGGCAGGCCGGAGGCCATCAGCAGGGCGCCCAGGTTGGCGTAGCCGATGCCGAGCTGCCGGTACGCCCGGGTGGTCTCGCCGATCTTCTGGGTCGGGAAGTCGGCGAAGCAGATTGAGATGTCCATCGCGGTGATGACCAGCTCGACCGACCTGACGAACTTCTCCACCTCGAAGCCGCCGTCGGCGCGGAGGAACTTCATGAGGTTCAGCGAGGCCAGGTTGCACGAGGAGTTGTCCAGGTGCAGGTACTCCGAGCACGGGTTCGACGCGGTGATCCGGCCGGTCTCCGGGCAGGTGTGCCAGTCGTTGATGGTGTCGTCGTACTGGAGGCCCGGGTCGGCGCACTCCCAGGCGGCCTGGGAGATGGTGCGGAACAGGTTCTTGGCGTCGATGGTGTCGATCACCGCGCCGTCGAGCCGGCCGCGCAGGTCGAAGGTGCCGCTGTTCTCCACCGCCGACATGAACTCGTCGGAGACCCGGACCGAGTTGTTGGCGTTCTGGTACTGCACGCTGACGATGTCGGAGCCGCCGAGGTCCATGTCGAACCCGGCGTCACGCAGCGCCCGGATCTTGTCTTCCTCGCGCGCCTTGGTGACCACGAACTCCTCGATGTCGGGGTGGTCGACGTCAAGGATGACCATCTTGGCCGCGCGTCGGGTGGCGCCACCGGACTTGATGGTGCCGGCGCTGGCGTCGGCGCCGCGCATGAAGCTGACCGGACCGGAGGCGGTGCCGCCGGAGGAGAGCAGCTCCCGGGAGGAGCGGATCCGGGACAGGTTGACCCCGGAACCGGAGCCACCCTTGAAGATGAGTCCTTCCTCCTTGTACCAGTCGAGGATCGAATCCATCGAGTCGTCGACGGCGAGGATGAAGCAGTTGTGCACCCGCAGGTTGCCGGCCAGGAACTCGCCGCTCTCGGTCTGGATGTCGTAGACCTCCATCGACCCGATCGGCTCGATCCGGTCGATCTCCAGCCGCTTGACCTCCGCAGCGGGCCGGCCCGGCTTGGCGAAGCCCGCTTCGAGCTTGGCCATCTTCTCCGCGCCGACGAACCCGATGTGGGTGGCGAAAAGGTCCCGGTCGCCGTCGTTCTGGATGCGGACCGTCCACACGCCCTTGCGATCCGGACGCGAATCGGCCTTGAACGACACCCGGGAGAAGATCCCGAAGCGCAGCAACAGGCTCTGCACGCCCCGGATCAGCTCCTCCGAGATCATGTCCGCCGCGACGAGCGTGGACCGCTCGCGCGCCGAGACGTAGCCCTCGGCCTGAAAGATGCTGCGCAGGTACCCGGCGACGACCGGCAACGGCGCGGTGAACAGCCGCTGCGGCACCCGCATGTCGGTACCCCGGGTCAGCAGGTCCCACCTCTCCACAAACGGGCGAAGGTGCTCGCCGTAGAGGCGGATACGCCGGCAGTCGAGGTTCTGGTCCTGGGTGGTCACCGAGCGCTCCTTGCGGTGCGCGCCAGGGAACACCTCGTCGAGGGTGGTGGTGACCCAGTCCAGTTCGTCGTCGTTGACGGTCATCGCCTCGATCGTCAGCGACCGGTTGGTGCCCTCGGCGTACTGGCCGACGAAGCCGTCCGACTGCAACCAGCCGGCCAACGCGGCCTCGCGGACCTCGCGCAGCTCCAGTTCACTTTCGCCGTAGGCGTAGGTGCGGTGCCATTCGAGCTTGTCGCCCGGGTTGAGGGTGCCGGCCTCGACCCATTCACCGGTGCCGCTGCCCGTGCTCTTCCACACCACGTGGTCCGGCGTGACATCGAGCGTGTAGCCCGCCTTGGTGTGCAGTCGGAGGACGTCGCGCACCCCGTTCGCCTTGACGGCGACGATGCTGGTGAGGCCGGTGCCGTCGTAGACCTTGGCGCCGACGGCACCCTCTTCGACAAGCTTGCCGATCGGCACCAGCCCGCCGGGGGTGCTGACCAGCGAGTCGTACGGCAGGCAGGCGCTGACCTGCTGAGGCGAGGGGGTGCCGACGTTGAACCAGACCGGGGAGTTGAAGCTGAACACCTGGTGCAGCAGCATCCAGGTCAGCTCGTGCGCGAAGACCTCGGCGTCGGCCGGGGAGGCGAAGTAGCCGTACTCCTCACCTGCGGTGCGGTAGGTGGTGACCACCCGGTCGATCAACTGCTTGAGCGACCACTCGCGTTCCGGGGTCCCCACCGCGCCCCGGAAGTACTTGGTGGTCACGATGTTGGCCGCGTTGACGCTCCAACTCTCCGGGTACTCCACCCCCCGCTGCTCGAAGTTGATCGAGCCGTCCCGCCAGTTCGTCATCACGACGTCGCGGCGCTCCCAGGTGACCTCGTCGTACGGGTGCACCCCGGGGGTCGTCCAGACCCGCTCGACCTTGAGCCCCGCGCCTGCCTTGCTTCGTGACCTGCTTGTTGTCACACCGTCCCCCGGCATCTCATCCGCCCCCTCGTCCGCACGGGTCCGCCGCGCGATCCGACTGTCACTGCTACTGCTGAAAAATCACTGCGCGCTGGCCGGCTCGGCGCCGGCAGCCTCTCGGGCACGCGCGGCGGCCCGTAGCGTCTCGATCTCCCGCTCGAAGTCGGCGAGCGAGTCGAACGACCGGTAGACGCTGGCGAACCGCAGGTAGGCGACCTCGTCCAGGTCCCGCAGCGGGCCCAGGATGGCCAGCCCCACGTCGTGGCTGGGGATCTCGGCTGCCCCCTTGGCCCGGACGGTCTCCTCGACCCGCTGCGCCAGCAGCGCGATCGAGTCCTCGTCGACCGGCCGGCCCTGACACGCCTTGCGCACCCCGCCGATGATCTTCGTCCGGCTGAACGGCTCGGTCACGCCGCTGCGCTTGACCACGGCGAGCACCGCCTCCTCGACGGTGGTGAACCGCTTGCCGCACTCGGGGCAGGATCGCCGCCGCCGGATCAGCTGGCCGTCGTCGGCCTCGCGCGAGTCGACCACCCGGGAGTCGGCGTGCCGGCAGTACGGACACCGCATCGCCCGACCTCCTCGATCGACCACGGGCCCGACCGCCCCGCCCTCCGGGCACGCCTCGGTAAGCCGGAGCCATCCCCGCAGGATGGTCGCCGGCTCGGCGGTACGGGAGTGCGGTCGGTAGTCGAACCCAACCTGTAGGCAACTTACGCCCATGTGACTACTACATCTAGGGGTCGACCGTATGCCGCCGACGATCCGGGGTCAAGTTGGTCGGCGTGTCCGGCGCGTCACCCGAAACCCCACCCGCACCACCCGCTCTCCGCAACCGGAGAACCCAACGCGGACTGGGCCACGCCGGTTACCGCCAGCCCTTCGCGAGCATCGACAATTCACACCCACTCGAACACCCGTACTATTTATCAGTACGGAGCCACGGCCGTGCTGATTTTCCGCATCGACACGCAGTGGAAGGTCGTACAGATGTTTGAAAAAGACCGATCTCACCTATACGGTCATGAACAACCGGAGGTGACCATGGTCGACCCACCGGTCATTAGATCACCGTGCGCACCACGAGCCGCCGAGGCACTCAGCGCCGACCAGGGAGGACGGACGTGACCGAGGACCGGGCCAACCGGCCACAGAGCCCGCAGCAGAGCGTCGAGGCGGGCCCCCCGGCCGCCCGACGCCGGAGTGTCGCCCGTGCCCGCTCCGGCCAGCCGGCCGTGCGTCCGGTGACGCCGGTGGTCAGCAGCTTTCCCGACCCGGCGACGGTCGACCTGACCGCCCGGCAGCGACGCATCCTGGATTTCATCCGCACCTGGGTGGAGCGTCACGGCTACCCGCCGAGCGTGCGCGAGATCGGTGAGGCGGTCGGGCTGGTCTCCCCGTCCAGCGTCGCCTACCAGCTCAAGGAGCTGGAGAAGAAGGGTTTCCTCCGCCGCGACCCCAACCGGCCCCGGGCGGTCGACGTCCGCTCCCCGAACGACGTCGACGACGAGCTGACCCGCTCCCAGCGGCCCACCCCGGCCTATGTTCCGATGCTCGGCCGCATCGCCGCCGGTGGGCCGATCCTCGCCGAGCAGTCGATGGAGGACGTATTCCCGCTGCCGCGCGAGCTGGTCGGCGAAGGTGAGGTCTTCATGCTCCAGGTCAAGGGCGACTCGATGCTCGACGCGGCGATCTGCGACGGCGACTGGGTGGTCGTCCGCCAGCAGCCGACCGCGGACTCCGGCGAGATCGTCGCCGCCATGCTGGACGGCGAGGCGACGGTGAAGACCTACCGCCGACGTGACGGTCACGTCTGGCTGATGCCGCAAAATCCGGCCTTCGACCCGATCCCCGGCGACGACGCCACCATCATGGGCCGGGTGGTCGCGGTGCTACGCCGCATCTGACTCGACGATCCACGACCGGTACCGGCCCGATGCCGGTACCGGTCAGGTCAGTACCGGTCGCCCCGGTAGCCGTAGTTGCCGCCGCGCACCTGCCCGTACGGCCCGTTGTCGTCCTCCCGGTAGCGCCCGGAGCGTCGTCCCCGGTAGTCCGGCTCAGCCGGGCCACCACGCCGGGGTGGTTCCGCGCGCCCTCCCCCGCCGGGCTGTCCGCCGCCGCGTGCGCCACCGCCTCCGTAGACACCGCCGCCGGGGCGTCCGCCACCGCCGGACGCTCGACCGCCTCCCGGCCTCCCGCCGTAGACCGGAGCACCTTCACCGCCGGGCCGGCCGCCGCCGTAGACGCCTCCGCCGCCCTGCCCCGGCCGAGCACCGTTGCCGGCGGCCGGTCGGCCACCGCCGCCGTAGACGCCGCCCGGGCGCGCGCCACCGCCGGGCCGCTCGCCAGCCGGCGAGCCCCCGTAGACGCCACCGGCCGCTGCCCCGCCGTACACTCCGCCACGGCCCCGGTCCTGGGCGGGGCCGAAACCGTCGCCCTTACGCTTCGCGGCGTCGTCGTCGCCGTCGCGGTTCCTGCCGGCTGGCGCCGGGCGCTTGCGGGCGCGCAGGATTCCGAAGATGCCCGCGCCGACCAGCAGGGCTCCGAGCACGCCGACCGCGGCGATCAGGTACATGATGTCGGTCGGGGTCAGCCCGTCGAGGAACGACTGCCCGGACTTCTGCGCCGCGTCGGGATCATCCGCCAGGGCCTTCGGCCCCTCTTTGGACGGGGTGTAGCTGAGGATGTTGACGGGGTCGTCCTCCTCCAGGTGGCCGGCGTCGGAGACGGTCAGGAAGGTCTTCCCGTCGGTCGAGTAGGCGATCGCCTCGCCGAAGGGGTCGGCGAGGGCGGTGACCCGGGGGGTGGCCGTGGTGAGGGCGGCGACAATGTCGCCGTTGGAGACGTCGTACTCGAAGGCGTCGGCGTAGGTGCGCAGGACCACCCGCGAGCCGTCCAGGGAGCGGGCCGCGCCGGTGATCGCGACTCGTCCGAAGGTGCTCAGCGGATTCTCGGTGTCCGTCCTCGGCAGTTCGATGTCGCCGAGCTTCTTCATCGGGACGGGCTGGGTGTCACCGGTCTTGAGCGGCCCATCCGGGGTGAAGATCTCGGCCTTGCCGGCGGTGACCTTGGTGATGATCAGGGGCAGCTTGTCGTCGCCGATCAGCAGCGCCTCGGCATCGCGCGGCTTGCCGTCCGGGTACGACAGCCGATGCAGCTTCGGTTGGCTGCCACCGCCGATCGGCATGCTCCAGACCGCCACCCGCTCACGGCGGTCGCGGCTTGTCACGTTGTCGCCGGTGTCGGCGATCCACAGCGTCTTGCCGTCCGGTGAGACGGCGAGATCCTCGGTGTCGAAAGGACCTGCGCCGGAGTAGGGGACCTCGCGAACGACCTGGCAGTCCTTGTTGAGATAGAAGACCTGCTTGCGGTCGTTCTGCTCGGTGCTGTCGTTGATGACGACGTAGCCGTTCTTCGTCGCCACCAGGCCGGACAGCTCACGCAGCCGGGAGTCGGTGACCGAGCACTGCTTCTTGCCCGCCGCCGTGACCGGCGGCCCCACCACGGCGGCCGGGGGGGCCGCCAGCACGGGAGATGCTGCCTTGGCGGGTGTCGGGCCGGGCGCGGCGAGCGCGGCACCGGCGACCGCCACGGTGGCCCCGACCAGGCCGAGGGCAACCGTGACGGAGGAAACAGTGCGGAGCATGAAAGAAGTGTCGCATGCCGCAGGTTTCCGTCGGGTGACGCGGCAGTGCGGCCACCACCGACAATTACCGCGTGATACCGGCCGCCTGCGCCGTGTCGGCGTACGGCACCAACTCGGCCGCGAGTGCCTCGTTGACCCGTACGTGCAGCATCGTCCCTTCGGGCAGGTGGGCGGTGCTGAGCACCTCGCCCTGCCGGTGCAGCCGGGCCACCAGGTCACCCCGGTCGTACGGCAGCACCACGCGCATCTCGACCGCCGGGCGGGGCAGCCGCCGCTCGATCGCCTCGCGCAGTCCGTCGATGCCGCGACCGCGATGCGCGGAGACGAAGACCGCCTCGGGCCAGAGCCGCTTGAGTCGGAGCAGGGTCTCCTCGTCGGCCGCGTCGATCTTGTTGACCACCAGCAGCTCGGGCAACCGATCGGCACCGACCTCGCCGAGCACCTCGCGGACGGCCCGGACCTGCTCCTCCGGGTCGGGGTGGGCACCGTCGACCACGTGCACCACCAGATCCGCCTCGGCGACCTCCTCCAGCGTCGACCGGAACGCCTCGACGATCTGGTGCGGCAGGTGCCGGACGAAGCCCACGGTGTCGCTCAGGGTGTAGACCCGTCCGTCGGACGTGGTGGACCGGCGGGTGGTCGGATCGAGCGTGGCGAACAGGGCGTCCTCCACCAGCACGCCCGCCCCGGTCAGGCGATTCAGCAGGCTGGACTTTCCGGCGTTGGTGTAGCCGGCGATCGCCACCGCGGGCACCGCGTTGCGGGTGCGGCGGGCGCGCTTGGTCTCGCGTACCGTCCGCATGGCCTTGATCTCCCGGCGGAGCCGGGCGATGCGGTGGCGGATGCGCCGTCGGTCGGTCTCCAGCTTGGTCTCACCGGGGCCGCGGACGCCGACGCCGCCGCCGGCACCGCCGCCCCGGCCCGACCCACCGGTCTGCCGGGACAACGTCTCACCCCAGCCACGCAGCCGAGGCAGGAGGTATTCCAGTTGGGCCAGCTCGACCTGCGCCCGGCCTTCCTTGCTCTTGGCGTGCTGAGCGAAGATGTCGAGGATCAGCGCGGTGCGGTCGACCACCTTGACCTTGGTGCGCTGCTCCAGGTTACGCAGTTGGGACGGGGACAGCTCACCGTCGCAGATCACCGTGTCGGCGCCGGCGGAGAGCACCACCGAACCGAGGTCGTCGACCTTGCCGCGACCGATGTAGGTCGCCGGGTCGGGACGGTTGCGTCGCTGGATGAGCCCTTCGAGCACCTGCGAGCCGGCGGTCTCCGCCAGCGCGGCCAGTTCGGTGAGGGAGTTCTCCGCGTCGGCCTGGGTGCCCTCGGTCCAGACGCCGACCAGAACCACCCGCTCCAGCCGGAGCTGTCGGTACTCGACCTCGGTGACGTCGGTCAGCTCGGTGGAGAGACCGGGGACCCGTCGTAGCGCCTGCCGTTCGGAAAGCTCGTACTCGCCGGTGGTGGCGTCGAGCTCGTCGTCGGGGATGGAAACGTAGGTCTCCTGGTCTCGCAAGCGATCTCTCCTGTCCGTTCTGTGCACGTACCGAGTAATCCTGACATGTGTCAACGCCCGCTGCACCTGGTATATGCCCGCCCGCCGATCGGCGAGAGCGGGGGCGGCTGCCGGCTGCCCGGGGCGGGCGAGTAGAAATGCGGACGAGCCGTTCAGCGCCGACGGAGGGACCTGCGTGGCCACGACCCGACTGCCCAGTGCCGGATTCTCGATCACGATCCGGATCGCCGTGCCCGCCGACGCCTCCTCGATCGGCCGGCTCACCACGTCGGTGGGTGAGGCCGGGGCGATCGTCACCGCGCTGGACGTGGTCGACTCCGATCCGACGAACGTGATCGTCGACCTGACCTGCGACACCGCCGACGCCGGTCACGCCGACCAGGTGGTCGACGCGCTGAGCGCGCTCGACGGCGTGGACGTGCGCAAGGTTTCCGACCGTACCTTCCTGCTGCACCTCGGCGGCAAGATCGAGGTGAGTCCGAAGGTCGCCCTGCGGAACCGGGACGAGCTGTCGCGCGCGTACACCCCCGGGGTGGCCCGGGTCTGCCAGGCGATCGCCGACAACCCGGCGGACGCCCGGCGGCTGACCATCAAGCGCAACACGGTGGCGGTGGTCAGCGACGGCTCGGCCGTGCTGGGGCTGGGCAACCTCGGTCCCGCCGCCTCGCTGCCGGTGATGGAGGGCAAGGCGGCGCTGTTCAAGCGCTTCGGCGGGGTGGACGCCTGGCCGGTGGTGCTCGACACGCAGGACACCGACGAGATCGTCGCCATCGTCAAGGCCATCGCGCCCGCGTACGGCGGGATCAACCTGGAGGACATCGCCGCGCCGCGGTGCTTCGAGATCGAGGCCCGGTTGCGCGAGGCGCTGGACATCCCGGTCTTCCACGACGATCAGCACGGCACCGCCATCTGCGTGCTGGCCGCGCTGACCAACGCGCTGCGCGTGGTGGGCAAGCAGCTCGCGGACGTACGGGTGGTCGTCTCCGGCGCGGGCGCCGCCGGCACTGCGATCATGAAGCTGCTGCTGCGCCAGGGTGTCGGCGACATCATCGCGTACGACCGGCAGGGCGCCCTGCACCGTGGGCAGACCGATCTCAACCCGGCCTGGCGGTGGCTGGCCGAGAACACCAACCGGGACGGCTACTCGGGTGACCTGCCCGGTGCGCTCGCCGGCGCCGACGTCTTCATCGGGGTGAGTGCCCCGAACCTGCTCACCGGCGACGACATCGCCACCATGGCGAAGGACGCGATCGTGTTCGCGCTGGCGAACCCGGACCCGGAGGTCGACCCCCGGGAGGCGCGCAAGCACGCCGCGGTCGTCGCCACCGGCCGCTCCGACCAGCCGAACCAGATCAACAACGTGCTCGCCTTCCCCGGCGTCTTCCGCGGCATGCTCGACGCGCACGCCGAGGAGTTCACCGAGGAGATGGCGATCGCCGCCGCCCGGGCCATCGCGGACGTGGTGGGCGAGGAAAAGATCAATCCCACGGTCATCGTGCCCAGCGTCTTCGACTCCCGGGTCGCTCCGGCGGTCGCCGCCGCCGTACGCGCCGCCGCCCAGAACCCCACAGTCACCCCACCGCCCGCCGCCGACCCCGGCCCGGCCGACCTGCCCGAGATCGCCGCCTCCGCCTCCGCCACCCCCTGACGGACCTCGGACCCCAACCGCCCAGGTTGATCACGAGGTCGACGGCAGCTGAAGAGATCGCCGCCAACCTCATGATCAACGCTAAGTCAGGGGTGGGAGGGTGAGTTCGCCGGTGGCGACGAGGAGGGCGGGACCGGAGAGCCAGCAGGAGTCGGGGGTGACGGTCACCGTGAGGCGGCCGCCGGGGACGTCCACGGCGACAGTCCCGGTCTCCTGGTCGGCGTCGCGCAGGGCCACCGCGGCGACCGCGCAGGCACCGGTGCCGCAGGAGAGCGTCTCGGCGGAGCCACGCTCGTGGACGCGCATCAGCACGTGTGCGTCGACGCCGGAGACCGGCGCGCCGGCGGTGGTGAACTCGACGTTCACCCCGGCGGGGAAGACCGCCGGGTCGATGTCGGGGGCGCGGGTCAGGTCCAGCCCGGCCAGGTCCAGTCCGGCGGGTACCGAGCAGACCAGGTGGGGATTGCCGACGTCCACCGCCGTGCCGGGCAGGGTCAGCCCGCCCAGGGCGGCGGCGGAGGCACCGTACAGCCGGGGTCGTTGCATCTCGACGGCGATGGCGTCGCCCTCGACCCGTGCCCGCACCACGCCGGCCCGGGTGGCCACCGGCAGTGCCTCGCCGGACGGCACGACCAGCCCGTTCGCCAGCAGGTACCGGACGAAGACCCGGGCACCGTTGCCGCACATCTCGGCGAAGGAGCCGTCGGAGTTCCAGTAGTCCATGAACCACTCGGCCTCGCCGGCCAGGGCGGCGCCGTCGGTGTGCTTCGCGGCGCGGACCACCCGCAGCACGCCGTCCCCGCCGAGACCACGCCGCCGATCGCAGATCGCCGCCACCAGTTCGGGCGTCAGGTCGAGCGCGCCGTCCGGGTCAGGCAGGATCACGAAGTCGTTGCCGGTGCCGTGCCCCTTGGTGAACTCCACGCTCCCATCATTGCGCAGCCGCACCGAGGATCCGCATCGCGGCCCCGATCAGCCCCGGGTCGGCCGAGTCGAGCCAGTGCACCCGAGGATCGCGCCGGAACCAGGAGCGCTGGCGGCGGACGAAGCGGCGGGTGGCCCGGACCGTCTCGTCGTACGCCTCGGTCTCGGTCAGCTCCCCACCCAGGAAACGCAGCACCTGCTGGTAGCCGAGCGCCCGGCTCGCGGTACGTCCGTGCGGCAGGCCGCGCTCGACCAGTCTCCGGGTCTCCGCGACCAGCCCGTCCGCCCACATCCGGTCGACCCGCATCGCGATCCGCTCGTCGAGCAGGGCGGTGTCCAGGTCCACGCCGATCTGCACCGCCGGGTAGTAGGGCGTCGGCTCCGGCAGCGCCGCGGTGAACGGCCCCCCGGTCAGCTCGATCACCTCCAGCGCGCGCACGATGCGCCGGCCGTTGCCGGGCAGGATGCCGGCCGCCGCGACCGGGTCGGCGTCGCGCAGTCGCGCGTGCAGGGGGGCCGGCCCTAGCGCGGCCAACTCGCCTTCCAGGCGTTGTCGCACTGCCGGATCGGTGCCGGGGAACTCGAACTGTTCCAGCACCGCCCGCACGTACAGCCCGGACCCACCGACCAGCAGCGGCACCCGGCCCCGGGCGAGGACGTCGTCGACCGCCGCCCGGGCGAGCCGCTGGTACTCCGCCACGCTGGCCGGCTCGGTGACCTCCCAGATGTCGAGCAGGTGATGTGGTACGCCGTCACGCTCGGCGACCGTGAGCTTGGCCGTGCCGATGTCCATGCCTCGGTAGAGCTGCATCGAGTCGGCGTTGACCACCTCACCGTCGAGCGCGTGCGCCAGCGCGATGCTCAGCGCCGACTTGCCGGCCGCCGTCGGCCCGACGACCGCGACCACGGTGCCCGGGGCGGTCACGGCCGCTCCCAGTTCGCCACGAGGTAGCCCACCCCGTAGGGCGCGGCGTGGTAGCGCAACTCGCCACGCCAGCGACCACCCGCTGCTCGCGCGGCACCGGCGAGCACCTGCCAGGGCGCCCGTCCCGCGACCTTGAGCTGCGTCGACAGGGCGGGGTCCAGGCCGAGCAGGGCGTCGCCGTCCGCGTCGGCCAGGGCTCGCGCGACCGTCTCGTCGTACGCCTCGGCGCGCGGATCGGCGTAGCCGGGCGCCTTCTCACCCCGGCAGGCCGAACCGTCCCCCATCACCAACAGCGCCCACGGCTGGTCCGGGCCGAGCCGGGCACCGAGTTCGGCGCAGGTCTCGACCGGGTCGGTGGCCCCGACCGTCGTCATCCGCCAACTCATGCCCCGGATCCTGGCCGGCGGTCGCCGGCCGAGCAGCCAGGCGCCGACCAGCAGGCTGAGCGGGAGATGGTCGCTGCCCACCAATCCGTCGGGGTGGTCGCCGAGGCGTACCTCAAGCGGCACCCCCCACGGCGCGAAGCTGCCCCGGAACGGAGAGTCGAGGTCGGCTCCGCGGTCGCCGGCCCCGATCACCAGGACGGTCCGCGCTTCCGAGTCGAGCAGCCGGGCGACGGCGGCGTCACAGGCGGCGCGCAGGTCGTCCAGCTCGGACGCGGCGGCACCGGCGATCTCGGGGATGAGCAGCGGCGGGTGGGGACAGACGGCGGCGGCGACCAGTGGCACCAGGCAACCGTAGCGGTCCGCTCCGGCAGCGTGGCCGCGTGCCGCCGGGAAGGACGACCGCGCCGCACGTACGCCGTACGGTCGAAAGCGGCACGCCGGTCGGATGGCCCAGACCGGCCCTAGGACACCGTATGGTCACGGTCGGCGATAGGCGCTCGACGCGGACCGGGGCGCACCTGTGACAATGCCCGGAGAAACTTGGCTGCGCCGTGGCGGCGCCCGGGAGACTGCTCCCTGGTGCCGGGAGAACGAGGATGGGCACATGAGCGACTGGACTGCCTTCGGACGGGTGGACGCGGACGGCACCGTTTACGTCAAGACCGCCGAAGGCGAGCGGGTGGTCGGATCCTGGCAGGCGGGAGCACCGGAGGAAGGGCTGGCACACTTCGCACGCCGCTTCGCCGACCTGGTGACCGAGGTGGACCTGACCGAGGCACGGCTCAACTCCGGTGCGGCGGACGCCAACCATTCGCTCGCCACCATCCGACGGATCCGTGCTTCCCTCCCCGAGGCTCACGTAGTCGGCGACATCGACGCCCTGGCGACCCGGCTCGACAAGCTCGCCACCGTGGCCGAGGAGAAGGCCGGTGAGGCCCGGGCGGCGAAGGAGGCCGCCCGCGTCGAGGCCCTCGCCCGCAAGACCGCCCTGGTGGAGGAGGCCGAGAAGCTGGCTGCCGAGTCGACCGGTTGGAAGACCGCCGGTGACCGGCTCAAGGAGATCCTCGACGAGTGGAAGACCATTCGAGGGGTCGACAAGAAGACCGATGGCGAGTTGTGGAAGCGGTTCGCGGCCGCGCGGGACGGCTTCACCCGCCGCCGGGGTGCCCACTTCGCCTCCCTCGACGCGCAGCGCAAGCAGGCGCAGACGGTCAAGGAGGAGCTGGTCGCCGAGGCCGAGAAGGTCGCCGAATCAACCGACTGGGCGGCGACGGCCAACCACCTCAAGAACCTGATGACGCAGTGGAAGGCCGCGCCGCGCGCGTCGAAGGAGGCCGAGCAGCGGCTCTGGGAGCGGTTCCGGGCCGCCCAGGACTCCTTCTTCAGCCGGCGTAGCGAGGTCTTCTCCGCCCGGGACAACGAGCAGCGCGCCAACCTGGAGCGCAAGCAGGCACTGCTCGCCGAGGCCGAGGCGCTCGACATCGACGGCGACCCGAAGGGCGCCCAGGCGAAGCTGCGGGAGATCCAGGCGCAATGGCACGAGGCCGGTCGGGTGCCGCGCGAGGCGGCCGCCGGGCTGGAGCGCCGGCTGCGCGCGGTCGACGAGAAGGTCCGCGAGGTGATGGACTCGGCCTGGCGGCGCACCAGCCGGGAGGACAATCCGCTGCTGGCCCAGATGCGCTCGCAGGTCGCGGAGGCAGAGGAGCGGCTGGCGCGGGCGCAGGCCGCAGGTGACTCCCGGCGGATCAAGGAGGCCGAGCAGGCGCTCGCCTCGAAGCGCCAGTTCCTCCAGTTGGCCGAGCAGGCCGGCTGAGCCGTACGTCCGATGCCCTCGGCTCTCCCACGCGGGAGCCGGGGGCATCGTCCTTTTCGCAGGTCGCCGCGATGTTAGCGTACGACATTTACATCGACGTCGATCTGTGATTACCTGGGAAAGCGCTTGCCCTCCCCAGGGCTAGGGCGCGGGAGCCATTCCGACCAGTTCATCCCACGGCAGGGCGCATCCTGCGACCGCCACGGCATCGCTGCCGCCGGGCACGGCAGCCTCCACCGCCGGGGCGTACCCCCTGCCGACCGCACCGGGTGACGCATCCGGGCGTCCGCCACGGCCCACGCCACCCCCTCAACCGCCGTGGCCGCCCACGTCACGGACCGGTCCGGGCCGGCCGTGATCGCCGGTTCGGCCGGTGCGCGACGCGTCATCCGATCCGTCCCATTTATCGAGGATGAGGAGAACAAACCGTGCTTGCAGACGTCAAGCCTCGCCTGACGCGACGGTTGGCGGTGCTGGCCGCGACGGCCGTCGCGCTGCCCGCCGCCGCCGTCGCGGTGACCGTCGCTCCGGCCGCCGCCGCGACCGTCGACACCGGCGCCTACTACGTGTTCGTCAACCGCCACAGCGGCAAGGCCATGGATCTGTGGAACTGGTCCACCGCCGACGGTGGTGAGATCCGGCAGTTCAGCCGTCTCGACGGCAACAACCAGCAGTTCCAGTTCGTCGACGTGGGCAGCGGCTACTACCAGCTGCGCAACCGGCACTCCGGCAAGGTCGTCGCCATCCCGAACTCGAACGACGGGGTGCAGGTCACCCAGGTCACGGCGAGCAGCGACACCAAGCAGCACTGGCGGCTCGCGGACTCCGCCAACGGCGACGTGCGGTTCGTCAACCGGCACAGCAACAAGGTCCTCGACCTGTGGGGATGGTCCACGGCCGACGGGGCGATGATCTCCCAGTACGCCGATCTGGACGGCGCCAACCAGCGGTGGCAGCTGGTGCGCCTCAGCGGCGGCACCAATCCCACTCCCCCGCCCAACCCGGGCCCGCAGACCGGGCTGGTCGGCTGGGCCACCCAGAACGGCGGCACCACCGGCGGCGGCAATGCCGGTACCACCACCGTCACCAACGCCTCGGCGTTGACCAGCGCGCTCAACTCCAGCAGCGCGGCGGTGATCCGGGTCTCCGGCACCATCAACTGCTCGGGGATGCTGCGGGTCCGCTCCAACAAGACGATCCTCGGCAACTCAGGCGCCACGATCGCCGGCTGCGGCTTCAACATCAACGGCGACCGTAACGTCATCATCCGGAACCTGACCTTCCGGAACTGGGACGATGACGCGATCAACGTCCAGGAGTCGGCCACAAACATCTGGATCGACCACAACACCTTCACCGCCGGCTACGACGGCGCGGTCGACATCAAGCGCGGCTCCGACTTCATCACCGTGTCCTGGAACCGGGTCTACGGCCATGACAAGTCGATGCTGCTCGGGCACAGCGACGACAACGCCAGCCAGGACGTCGGCCATCTGCGGGTGTCGTACCACCACAACTGGTTCGACGGCAGCAACCAGCGCCACCCGCGGGTCCGCTTCGGCAACCCGGTGCACGTCTACAACAACTACTACAGCAACGTGCGCGGCTACGGCGTGGCGTCCACGATGAACGCCGGCGTGCTTGTCGAGGGCAACTACTTCGAGAACACCCCCGACCCGTACCACCTGGGCGAGGGCAGCTCCGGCCCGGGCTCCCTGGTGGCCCGCAACAACCACTTCGTCAACTCGGGCAGCGGCCAGACCGGCGGCAGCGTCGCCGGCATCCCGTACTCGTACACCCTGGACACCCCGAGCAACGTCAAGTCGATCGTGACGGGCGGCGCAGGCGCCGGTCGGATCTCGGTCTGACCGTAGGGGTCAGGGCCTGTGTCGAAGTCCTCGGTCGAGGCGGAGTCCAGGCGGCGTCCAGCCGGGCGTCGCGCGAGGCCCGCCGCCGGCCGGCCCCGGACTTCGACACAGGCCGCCCAGAGCTGCGTGACCTGGCCGCAGCCGGGCTCCGCCGGGGTATGTGTGGTGGCTCCTTTGCTCTGCTTCACTCCGCGCAATGGTTTCGCTCGCTCACCGTTGCGCGGGTTGAAGCAGAGCAAAGGACGCACGGTGGTAGGTGGTGGCCCGGCCGGGCACGCCGCCGGACAGCAGCACTCTCCGGGAGGCCGTGGCGGGTTCGACCACGACAGCTACCAGCGGATCCAGCAGGATGGCCGCCTGCGTGCGGACGCTTGAGCTCGGAGACAGGCCGACCTGGCTCAGGGCGAGACGGCGCAGCCGGTCGTCGGCGCGGGCGCCGCTGCCGGCGCGCCGATCGTGGGCAGCCCGAGCAGCACCCCGGGGGTACGCGGTGAGCGACCTGCCTCGGCCGCGTCACCGGCGCGGGTACGGCGATGCGACAGCGGCGCACCGTCGGCGTTGAGGTGGTGCGGCGCGGCGTAGGTGATCGTGGTGTGCACGATGTCGCCCGGCCGGATCGACTCGGCGTCCCCCGGCTCGCCGGCACCACCGGTGGCGAAGTGGACCAGGCGGCCGTCGCGGGCCCGACCGGACAGACGGCCGGTGCGCTCGTCCTTGCGGCCCTCACCGACGGCGACCAGCACCTCGACCACCTCGCCGACGAGCTTCTTGTTCTCCGCCCAGGTGATCTCCTCGACGCAGGCGATCAGCCGCTCGTACCGCTCCTGCACGACAGGCTTGGGCAACTGACCGTCCATGGTCGCGGCCGGCGTGCCGGGGCGCTTGGAGTACTGGAAGGTGAAGGCGGAGGAGAACCGCGCCTCCCGGACCACGTCCAGGGTGCGCTCGAAGTCCGCCTCGGTCTCGCCGGGGAAGCCGACGATGATGTCGGTGGTGATCGCCGCGTCGGGCATGGCGGCGCGGACCTTCTCGATGATCCCCAGGTACTTTTCCGACCGGTACGACCGGCGCATCGCGCGCAGCACGTCGTCGGAGCCGGACTGCAACGGCATGTGCAGTGAGGGGCAGACGTTAGGTGTCTCGGCCATCGCCGCGATCACGTCGTCGGTGAAGTCCTTGGGGTGCGGGCTGGTGAACCGGACCCGCTCCAGCCCGTCGATTTCACCGCAGGCGCGCAGCAGCTTGCCGAACGCGTACCGGTCGCCGAACTCGACGCCGTAGGAGTTGACGTTCTGCCCGAGCAGGGTCACCTCCAGCACGCCCTCGTCGACGAGCGCCCGCACCTCGCTGAGGATGTCGCCGGGACGGCGGTCCTTCTCCTTGCCGCGCAGCGACGGCACGATGCAGAAGGTGCAGGTGTTGTTGCAGCCCACCGAGATCGACACCCAGCCGGCGTACGTCGACTCGCGGCGGGTCGGCAGCGTCGACGGGAAGACGTCGAGGGCTTCGAGGATCTCCACCTCGGCGGCGGCGTTGTGCCGGGCGCGCTCCAGCAGCACCGGCAGCGAGCCGATGTTGTGGGTGCCGAAGACCACGTCCACCCAGGGTGCCCGGCGGACGATGTCGCCCCGGTCCTTCTGGGCCAGGCAGCCACCGACGGCGATCTGCATCCCCGGGTGCCGGTTCTTGACCGGGCGCAGGTGACCGAGGTTGCCGTAGAGCCGGTTGTCCGCGTTCTCCCGGACCGCGCAGGTGTTGAACACCACCACGTCGGGGGTGTCCTCGGCCTCGCCCGCGCGGACGTACCCCGCCTGCTCAAGCAGGCCGGAGATGCGCTCGGAGTCGTGCACGTTCATCTGGCAGCCGTAGGTGCGCACCTGGTAGGTGCGCGGGCCGCCCGCCGCTGCGGTAGTCATGACGTGCACAGCGTAGCCGGGCTTGAGTTGTCGGACGCAAACGAGGAGAAGCCGTTCGCCGCCGCCACCCGCGCCCTGCTCGACGAGTCGATGGTGCGCGCCGGCAGCCGACCCGCCGCGCCGGCCGGCAACTGAGGCTCAGGCGGCGGCGAGGGCGGGGTTGACCGAGTCGGGCGCCCAGCGGGAGCGGTGGCAGCGCGACCAGCCCCGGCAGCGCGGGTCCGCCTCGGTGCACAGCCGGCGGTCGCTGAGCACTTCGCCGTCGTCGGTCTCCCGCACGTCGAAGTGCACCGGGCGGATGCTGCCGTCGGGAGCGACCAGCAGGTGCCGGGTGTCGTCGAGCGTGTCGTCCCGCAGCAGGCAGTTGCGGCCGAGCAGCCGGGCCAGCGCCGCGATGCTGGGAAGCTCGGGCAACTCGTCAGGTACGCCGTAGCAGTCCACGATCGTGGCGAACTCCCCCGGCGCCTGCCAGACGTCGCAGACCACCGCGTACGTCGGCAGCCGCAGCGGATCCGCCACCGCCAGTGGCATCACCACCCGACCGAGCGCGTCGGCCAGCGCCGGGTAGACCTCCACCGGTCGTACCTGGTCAATTCTCCAGTTCCACAGCTCGGTCATGCCGTCTCCTCGCTGTGCTCGTCCCCACCGGCCTCCGGATCGGGCCATACGACGATGGTGGGGGGCATTTGCCCCCAGCCGGGGGCAAGTTACCGGTCTGTGACCATTCTGGCCCAAATTTCCCAGAGCATCATCGCTCCAGGTAGCGGGAAGATGACAGTTTATCGGGTATGGTGCGCGTTCCCACGCAACGGCACGCGTACCGAAACCTGCGTTCAGCGCAGGACGACCCGGTGTTCGCCGAGGGGCAGCAGCTCACCGATCACCGGAGCGCCCGGTATCTCCCCGGCGATCAGCAGCCCGCCGGAGGTCTGCGCGTCGGCCAGCAGCAGCCGGTCCTCCTCGGTCGCCGCGCCGAAGTCCGTCCACGGGGTCACCCACTCCAGGTTGCGGCGGGAACCACCGCTGACGTACCCGTCCCGGACCGCCTCGCGGGCACCATCCAGGTACGGCATCCGGGCGGTGTCGATCGCCACCGTCACCCGGCTCGCCCGGGCCAGCTTCGACGCGTGGCCGAGCAGACCGAATCCGGTCACGTCGGTGCCGCAGCGCACGCCCGCCGCCACCGCCGCCCGCGCGGCGTCCCGGTTCAGCGTGGTCATCGCCGCCACCGCCGCCGGGAAACTCTCGCCGGTGCTCTTGTGGCGGGTGTTGAGCACGCCGACGCCGAGCGGTTTGGTAAGCGACAGCGGCAGACCGGCCCGCCCGGCGTCCAGGGTGATCAGCTCGTCCGGCCGGACCAGCCCGGTGACGGCTAGGCCGTACTTCGGGCCGTCGTCGTCGACGCTGTGCCCGCCGGCAAGATGACATCCGGCTGCGCGGGCCACGTCCAGGCCGCCGCGCAGCACCTCCCGGGCCAGGTCCAGCGGCAGCACCTCGCGCGGCCAGCAGAGCAGGTTGAGCGCGACAAGCGGAGTGCCGCCCATCGCGTACACGTCGGACAGGGCGTTGGTGGCGGCGATCCGACCCCAGTCGTACGCGTCGTCGACCACCGGCGTGAAGAAGTCCGCGGTGGTCACCAGGCCGGTGCGCTCATCCAGCCGGACCACTGCGGCGTCGTCGCCGTGGTCGAGCCCGACCAGCAGCTCGGCGGTGCCGGCGGCGGGCCCGAGATCGGCGACCATCGCCTCCAACTCGCCCGGCGGGATCTTGCAGGCACAGCCGCCGCCACGGGCGTACCGGGTCAACCGCACGGGCTCGGTCATCTCCTCATGATCTCCGTCACCCGGGCGGGACGCCAGCCGGCGGGTCAAATTCGGACGCCGGAGTCGGATCATCCATGGTGTTACCGCTCCGTGACCATCTGAGTTGTGTTCCGCCACTTCACCCCGCCTACAGTGGCCGCTACCGGGGGTCGACCGACTCCCGACAGCGACGAGGAGGACAGACGACGTGGCGACGGGCGAACCGCTCATCGTGCTGGACTCGGTCAACAAATGGTTCGGGCCGTTGCACGTACTGGACGACGTCTCGCTGTCGGTGGGGCGGGGCGAGGTGGTCGTGGTGATCGGCCCCTCCGGCTCCGGCAAGTCGACCCTGTGCCGCACCATCAACCGGCTTGAGCCGATCAACTCCGGCACCATCACCTTCGACGGGCAGGCGCTGCCGGCCGAGGGCAAGGCCCTGGCCAAGCTGCGCAGCGAGGTCGGCATGGTGTTCCAGTCGTTCAACCTCTTCGCGCACAAGACGATCCTGGAGAACGTCACCCTCGGCCCGATCAAGGTCCGCAAGGAGAAGCCGGCGGCGGCCCGCGAGCGGGGTCTCGCCCTGCTCGACCGGGTCGGCATCGCCAACCAGGCCGACAAGTACCCGGCCCAGCTCTCCGGCGGCCAGCAGCAGCGCGCCGCGATCGCCCGCGCGCTGGCCATGCAGCCCAAGGCCATGCTCTTCGACGAGCCCACCAGCGCGTTGGACCCGGAGATGGTCGGCGAGGTGCTGGACGTGATGACCTCGCTAGCCCGCGACGGCATGACCATGGTGGTGGTCACCCACGAGATGGGCTTCGCCCGCCACGCCGCCAACCGGGTCATCTTCATGGCCGACGGCAAGCTCGTCGAGGATGCCGCTCCGACGGAGTTCTTCGCCAACCCGCGGAGCGAGCGCGCCAAGGACTTCCTCTCCAAGATCCTCACCCACTAGGCGTCCGGTAGTGGGGCGGGCCGTGACCCGGCCGGCTCCAGTCGAAGAAGGAGATCAGGTATGCGAATGAAGCGGATGGCGGCGGTTGCCGCCGTTGCCGGCCTCGCGGTCGCGATGACCGCCTGCGGCGGGGACAGCGACGAGGGCGGCTCCGGCACGGGCGCCGGTGGCATCGTCGGCAAGGCCGAGAGCCAGAACAAGCTGGTCATCGGCGTCAAGGCCGACCAGCCCGGCCTCGGTCTGCAGACCGGCAGCCAGTACGAGGGCTTCGACATCGAGATCGCGAAGATCATCGCGAAGGGCCTCGGTGTCGAGGAGAGCGGCATCGAGTGGAAGACCACTGTGTCGGCCAACCGGGAGCCCTTCATCGAGCAGGGCACCGTCGACCTCGTGGTCGCCACCTACACCATCAACGACGAGCGCAAGCAGAAGGTCAACTTCGCCGGACCGTACTACATCGCCGGCCAGGACCTGCTGGTCAAGGCGGACTCCACCCTCACCGGCCCGGACCAGCTGGCGGGTAAGACGGTCTGCTCGGTAACCGGCTCGACGCCGGCCAAGCGGATCACCGAGAACTACCCGGATGCCAAGCTGCAGCAGTTCGACGCGTACTCGAAGTGCCTGCCGCTGCTGGAGAACGGCCAGGTCGACGCGGTGACCACCGACGACATCATCCTCGCCGGCTACGCCGCGCAGGACCAGTACGCCGGCAAGTTCAAGGTGGTCGGCAGCACCTTCTCCGACGAGCCCTACGGCATCGGCCTGAAGAAGGACGACACCGACGGCTGCGAGAAGGTCAACGAGATCCTCAAGGCCGCCGCCGAGGATGGCAGCTACAAGGCTGCCTGGGACGCCACCCTGGGCAAGAGCGGCACCCCCGCGCCCGAGCTGGACACCACCAAGCTGACCCACTGCGGCGCTGTCTGACCGGTACCGGAGCCGGCACCCCTTGCGGGTGCCGGCTCCGGCCTGTCACCGGCCCTCATCACGTGCCCCGGGAGCCGAAGCATGGACGTATTCACCGATCCGGAGAACCTCGACGCATTCGTGTCGGGCTTCGTCTGGATCCTCAAGCTGACCGGCGCGTCCGCGGTCTGCGCGCTGGTGATCGGCGTGCTGCTGGCCGCGATGCGGGTCTCCCCTGTCCCGGTGCTGCGCGTCTTCGGCGCGGCCTGGGTCAACATCTTCCGCAATACCCCGCTGACCCTGGTCGTCTTCTTCTGCTACTTCGGGCTGTACGCCACCCTCGGGCTGAGCCTGTCTCAGGAGCTCGACGTCAACATCTACTGGCTCGGTGTGATCGGCCTGTCGACCTACACCGCCGCCTTCGTCTGCGAGGCGGTGCGCTCGGGCATCAACACCGTGCCCACCGGTCAGGCCGAGGCGGCTCGCGCGATCGGACTCTCCTTCGCCCAGACGCTGCGAATAGTGGTGCTGCCACAGGCGGCGCGCTCGGTGATCGCGCCCTTCGGCAGCATCCTGATCGCGCTCTGCAAGAACGCCACGATCGTCGGCACCATCGGGCTCGTCGAGGCCTCCAGCGTCATGAAGGACCTGCTCAACAGCTACGGTAACGCCGTCATTCTGATCTTCCTGGTCTTCGCCGGCACGTTCGCCGCACTGCTCATCCCCACCGGCTACTTCTTCGGCTGGCTGGCCAACCGCCTGGCGGTGAAGCGCTGATGAGCACCAGCAACGTCCTCTACGACCACCCCGGTCCCCGGGCCAAGGTACGCAACGCGGTACTGAGCGTCGTCTTCGGCGTCGCGCTGCTCGGCCTGCTGTACTGGATCTACACCCGGTTCGACCAGGCCAACCAGTGGGAGCCCCGACTGTGGGAGCCGTTCACCCGGTCGGCCACCTGGACCCAGTTCATCCTGCCGGGCCTGTGGGCGACCCTGAAGGCAGCCGGCGTCGGCATGCTGCTCTCGCTCGCCTTCGGTATCGTCTTCGCCTTCGGCCGGCTCTCCGACCGCTGGTGGATCAGCGTGCCGGCGGGCATGGTGGTGGAGTTCTTCCGCGCCGTACCGCTGCTGCTGATGATCTTCTTCATCTTCTACGGCGTACCGTTCCTCATCAAGGGTCCGGTCACCGCCTTCTGGGCCGTGGTGATCGGCCTGACCCTCTACAACGGCTCGGTACTGGCCGAGGCGTTCCGGGCCGGCATCCGGGCCGTACCCGGCGGGCAGTCCGAGGCGGCCTACGCGATCGGCATGCGCAAAAACCAGGTGATGCGGATGATCCTGCTCCCGCAGGCGGCCCGAGCCATGCTGCCGATCATCGTCAGCCAGCTGGTGGTGCTGCTCAAGGACACCGCGCTCGGCTACATCGTGGCCTACCCGGAGCTGCTCCAGCGGGGCGTCAACGACCTCGCCGCCAACTACGGCAACATCATCGCCTGCGCGATCGTCGCTGCCGTCATCTACATCGTGATCAACTCACTGCTCACCTGGTTCGCCGGCTGGCTCGACCGACGCACCGGTGTCCGAGCCTTCCGGGTACCGAAGCAGACCGCACCGGCCGGAGCGGACTCCACCCCCGAGGGCGGCGCCACCGTCTCCGAGCCACAGGGGTGAGCGGATACCGCTTCGGTGCGGGACGGTCGTAACCGGTCGGCGCGCACCCCTAGCAACATTAGGAAGGGCCTCTGCTCGGCAGAGGCCCTTCCTAATGCCTCAGCGGGCGATCTCGGTGACCCTGGACTCGCGGACCACCGTCACCCGGATCTGCCCCGGATAGGTCAGCTCCTCCTCGACCTGCTTGGCCACGTCCCGGGCCAGCACCGCCGCGCCGATGTCGTCGACGTCGTCGGGCTTGACCATCACCCGGATCTCCCGGCCCGCCTGCATCGCGAAGACCTTCTCCACGCCGACCTTGCCGGCGGCGATCTCCTCGATGCGTTCCAGCCGCTTGACGTACGCCTCCAGGCTCTCCCGCCGCGCCCCCGGCCGCCCACCCGAGCAGGCGTCGGACGCCTGGGTCAGCACCGCCTCCACGGTCTGCGGCGGCACCTCGTTGTGGTGCGCCTCGATGGCGTGCACCACGTCCTCGCTCTCGCCGTACTTACGGGCCACGTCCGCACCGATGAGGGCGTGACTGCCCTCCACCTCGTGGGTAAGCGCCTTGCCGATGTCGTGCAGGAAAGCCGACCGCTTGATCAACGGCACGTCCAAGCGCAGCTCGGCCGCCATGATCCCGGCGATGTGCGCGGTCTCCACCAGGTGCTTGAGCACGTTCTGCCCGTACGACGTGCGGTAGCGCAACCGACCCAGCAGGGTGACCAGCTCCGGGTGGATCTCGGTGATGCCGACCTGCACCAGGGCGTCCTCGGCGGCCCGGTGGCAGAGCTGGTCCACCTCCTGCCGGGCCAGCTCGTGCACCTCCTCGATGCGGTGCGGGTGGATTCGGCCGTCCAGCACCAGCTTCTCCAGCGTCAACCGGCCGACCTCCCGGCGCACCGGGTCGAAGCAGGACAGCAACACCGCCTCGGGAGTGTCGTCAATGATCAGGTTGACCCCGGTGACCGACTCGAAGGCCCGGATGTTGCGGCCCTCCCGGCCGATGATCCGACCCTTCATCTCGTCGCCCGGCAGGTGCAGCACGCTGACCACACTCTCGGCGGTCTGCTCGCTGGCCACCCGCTGGATGGCGTCGACCACGATGTGCCGGGCCCGCTGCTCGGCGGTCGACCTCGCGTCCGACTCGATGTCCCGGACCAGCAGGGCGGCCTCCCGCTTCGCCTGGCCCTCGATCGCCTCGACCAACTCGGCCCGCGCGGCGTCGGCGGTCAACCCGGCGACCCGCTCCAACTCACGTCGCCGCTGATTCTCCACCTCGGCAAGCTCGGCCTCCCGCTCGACAAGCGCCGCCTCGCGGGCCGCCAACGCGGCGTTGGCCGCGGTGAGCTGGCGTTCCCGCTCCGCGAGCCGCTCCACCTCCTCGGTGTGCAGCCGCTCCCGCTCGTCCATCCGGGTCGCCCGCCGCTCCACCTCGGCGGCCTGCTCCCGGGTGGTCGCGGCCAGCACCGCCACCTCCCGCTCACCGCTGCGCCGGGCCGCCGTGCGCAACTGCTCGGCGTCCGCCTCGGCCTGCTTGTGCGCCCGTTCCAGCACCGTGTCTGCCTCGGCGCGGGCGTCGTCGAGCACCCGGCGTGCCTCCGCCCGGGCGGCCTTCGCCTCGGCCTTGGCCGCCGCCGCCTCGGCGCGGGCCGCCGCCGCCGCGGACTTCGCCACGTCGATGGTGCTGTTCGCTTCGTCGGCTGCCGTGCGCAGCGCGGCCAGCGACTGCTCCTGCCGGTCCTTCTCCGCGACGTACGCCGGATCCTCCGCCGCCGGACGCGACATGAAACCCCGCATCAGGCGCAGGCCGAACAGCACCGCACCGAGCACCACGAGGGTCAGCACCAGCACGGCGGTCAGGATCACGACGTCGAAGGCGCTCATCGAACGGCTCCGTCCGGCCGATCGCCAACGCCGAGGGCGACAGCAGGTGGGCCGGAACTCTGCTCACCGTCATCGCTGGCCCCGGACTCCGCCGCACCGGGAGCGGCCGCCCCCGCGCTCATGCCGGCGCTCCGTTCCGAGACGTGCCCCTGGCGGGCAACGCCGAACGAAGCCTCAAGATCGGCCCGCTCCGCTCGCTCATACCGAGACTCCGGTGAACCTGTGCCGCCTCGCCATGGCGCGCCTCCCCTGAACCGTCGCGCCGCAACAGCCTGCCGGGTGGGCACGCTCCTGCGACTCTGGACGCCCGACCGGAGCGCATGGCCGTGGGTTGGCTTCCTCCGCCGACGTCCCTGACGGCCGTCGGCGGGCCGGGTGCACTGTCACGTGAGCCCGGACCGGCCCGTCCGGAGCTGACGTACGCGGCCGATGATGCCGGCCAAAGTGATGCTGTTCTGTTACGGGATCTATGTTGTGCGCTTAGCCTGCGCTTGGTCGGGCAATGTGAGCCTTTATGGCGAGGCTAGGTCTCAACCGGGCTCCGGTCAAGAACGGATGATCAAACCACCCGGACGGAGAGAAGTTAAGTAGTCACCCTCCGCCTATGAACACTCGGACGCCAGCGGGCAAAAAAGACGAACAACCAACGTTGAGTTGACTCATCAGGGCTGGTCACGTCGATGAGGTGACCGTCGGACCCGCGCCCAACGCATCACCCGCGTCCCCGGGACGGGCCAGACCAAGATCACGGCTGGCGGGCGACGTGACAGAAGAAGCACGCCGTCAGCGGTCGATCTCACCCTCGGCGTCGGCGAGAGCGTCGGCGTCGATCTGCTCGGCGAACTCGGCCGCCTCGGCGCTCTGCGCGGCGATCGCCTCCTTCACCGCCCGGATCGCGACACCGGCCGGGTAGCCCTTGCGGGCCAGCATGCCGACCAGCCGCCGGAACACCGCGTCCGGCTCGCCCCGGGCGGTCCGCAGCTTCCGTTCCACCAGGGCACGGGCGGTCTCCGCCTCGGTGGTCTCGTCCAACTCGTCCAACGCCTCGCTGGCCGTGTCGCCGTCCACGCCGCGTTGGCGCAGCTCGTTGGCGAGTGCCCGGCGAGCCAGCCCCCGGCCGGCATGCCGGCTGCTCACCCAGGCGCGGGCGAACGCGGCGTCGTCGATGATGCCGACCTCGTCGTACCGGTCGAGGACCTGGTCGGCGGTCTCCTCGGAGATGCCCCGCCGCGCCAACGCGGTGGCCAGTTCGGCACGGGTACGCGGACGCACCGCGAGCTGTCGCAGGCAGATCTCCCGGGCCACCTCGGCCTCGTCACGAGGCGCGGATGCCGCATCCTCGCGTGCCGAACCGCCGGCCCGTCGGGCGGAACCGGCCCTGCCCCGGGAGGTATCCCATGCCGACGCGTCCGGAGAATCGGCCGACGCCGGGGAACCCGGGTCGGCGGGGTTCCCGGCGGCGCGGCGGCCTCGGCGGGGTCGTGGTGTGGCGTCACCCGCGCGGGGCGGGCTGGCATCCCAGCCTCGCCCCGAGCGGGCACGTCGTCCTGCCACGGATCGTCGATCAGAAGTCGACCGGCGGCAGCTCCGGGCCACCGGCGGCGTCGCCCGCGCCTACCCCGACGCCGAGCTTCTCCAGGATCTTCTTCTCGATCTCGGCGGCCACGTCCGGGTTCTCCCGGAGGAACTCGCGGGCCTTCTCCTTGCCCTGGCCCAGCTGGTCGCCCTCGTAGGTGTACCAGGCGCCGGACTTGCGAATGATCGACTGCTCGACGCCGACGTCGATCAGCGAGCCCTCACGGGAGATGCCCTTGCCGTACATGATGTCGAACTCGGCCTGCTTGAACGGGGCGGCGCAGTTGTGTACGACGATGTCGTCAGCGACCAGCGTGTGCAGCTCATCGACCTCGACATCAAAGGTCCTCGTACGCCGCGCGGGCAGGATCTCCTTGACGGTCGAATAGCGCACCTGCTCGGCGAGCAGTTCGCGCAAAAAAGCGTCGTCAAGCGCGTCCGCCAGCAGTTGCAACCGATCCCGCCGGATCTGGTGCAGCCCTAGAACCTGCTTCATGCCACCACGCGAATTGCCGGCCGTCGCGCCGATCAGTTGAGCAGCGAGCACAGCCGTGACGCCCTTACCCGCCAGGTGTGCCAGCACCGACTCGGTGACCGCAGGCGACAGGTAGCCGGCCTGCGAGCCCCGCCGACGCCCTTCCTGGCTGTTGAGCGCCTCGCGAAGGATGACCCCGCGCGGTCCCCACAGCGGAACCGCTTCGGCGAACGCCTCCACGTTGTCGCTGCCGGCCACCCGGACCTCGTAGCACAACCGCTTTGCCTGGATGCGACGCCCCTTGATAAGGCTGGGGCGCTGACCCGTCGGGTCGTAGCGACGAACCGAACTCGTGATGCCGTATCGCAGCAACAACCAGTGGAGTTGGTGGGCCAACTGCTCCGAGGTAGTCGTGTAGCCGACCCGAATGGCACCGGTCTGCTCGATGCTCACCCAGCCGTCGCTTTCGAGTAGACCGAAAAGCAGGTTGCCTGCCACCTCGCGGGAAAGACCCGGATCGAAAAACTCGGCGGGGATGGTCTTCTCCCAGGCCAGCTTGCCGTAGATCCCCGCTTGTCGGCACAACGCCAGCAACTCGTTGCGCTCACCCTGACGGTGGGAGAACGAGATGGCCAACTTGCCGTCATGCTCGTGTGTGTCGCAGCCGAGCCCTGCGGCGATGCGCGCCGCGTCGGCCTTCAGCGACTCCTGGATGTTGATGAACTGCAGCGGGGTCTTCCCACCGACATATCCGTCACCAATCAGGTAGCCGAGCATTCGTGCCTGCTCGGGCGAGTAGGGCTCATGCTCGCCGAAACCCAGGAACTGTCGAGGCTGCGCAACCCGGTCTCCGGCACCCAACTCGCCGGCCACCTTCCAGCCCCGATCGGTCAAGACCTTGTGATCGGGGGTGGCCCAGACCGTGGCACCGCCACGCAGACGTACCCCGATGACATCCTGTTCTCCCTGGTCGAACCAGGAGACGACAGGGCGGGCGTGCAGCATGCCGTCCTTCGCCGCTGCCACCACGGAGACAGGCATCCGCCCGTCGACGATGTCCTCGATCCGGTTGGCGCGGCCGGTGACCGGGTCGAACACCATGGTGCCCTCGGCGAGGCACTTGTTCTTCACGACCTTGACCCGGGTGCGGTTACCGACCACGTCGGTGCCGTCCTTCAGGCTTTCGATGCGCCGCACGTCGAGCCGGACCGAGGCGTAGAACTTCAGCGCCCGACCACCCGTCGTCGTCTCGGGTGATCCAAACATGACGCCGATCTTCTCGCGGAGCTGGTTGATGAAGATCGCGGTGGTGCCGGTGTTGTTGAGCACGCCGGTGATCTTCCGCAGCGCCTGGCTCATCAGCCGGGCCTGGAGACCGACGTGGCTGTCGCCCATCTCGCCCTCGATCTCGGCGCGCGGCACCAGCGCGGCCACCGAGTCGATCACGATGATGTCGATCGCGCCGGAGCGGACCAGCATGTCCGCGATCTCCAGCGCCTGCTCGCCGGTGTCCGGCTGGGAGACCAGCAGGGCGTCGGTGTCGACACCGAGGGCCCTGGCGTACTCCGGGTCGAGCGCGTGCTCGGCGTCGATGAAGGCGGCGATGCCGCCGGCCCGCTGGGCGTTGGCCACCGCGTGCAGGGCGACCGTGGTGTTGTGGGAGAGCATTCCGTTCGCGAGGAAGCTATGCGTTCCCGGAAGCATCACGTCGAAGGTGGGTTGGGTGCCCGCATCGGCGGCCTCGACGACCTGCTCATAGGTGTAGGAGGAGGTGGCCAGGTGCTTGAGGTGCGTCACGATCGCCTGGCCTGACGCCGACAGGCGCTCCCGGCGCCGCTCCCCCCATTCCACGATCTTGGCCAAGCGGCTACGGGAGCAGGCCAACTCGATGTCCGTACGGAACAGGTCTCCCGCGACCCTGTCGAATGCCCGATCACCACCACAGTCGTCGCGCAGGTCTTGAATGAGGCCCTTGAGGTGAGGGATGTTCTCGAACTGGGCGTCCCGCTCACTGGTGCGGAAGCACCGCTCAACCTGTGCACGACGCCGAGCCGAGCGGAATCCGACCTCGTCGACGAACCTGTGCGCCACCGATGGATTGACCGTCACGGTCCAGTATTGGCGCTGGTACGTCTCGTTCCACTTTGAGGAGACAGTGTTGGGGATGTTGAGTCCGTAGAGCAGTAGCTGCACCTCACGGGCCAGCTGCTCGGACGCGGTGCCGAGCCCGATGGTCGAACTCTCGTCGATCCATCCGTCACCCTCGAATAGCGCCGACAAGAAGGCGCGCTGCGCCTTATGACCTGCGGTGCGCACCCGGTAGGGAACGCTCTTGCCGTGCGCGGTGACATAGTCGAGGCCGTACTCCTCGGCGAGGCGCTTGCGGAACGCCCCGCCCGAGACGACGAACTCCTTATTGTCGTAGTCACGGACCTCGACGCCGAACACCTGCTCCATGAGGTGGCGGTACTCACCACTCACCTCTGTGTCCCAGTTGGTGAACCGTACGCTGTGCTGGTAGCCAAGCGAGCCCTCGGCGACGAGGTAGCCCAGGACCACGGCCTCGTCCTCGGAAAGACCGTCGCCGTGGGCGGCCTCCGATGCGCCGAAGGTCGCCGACACCACGAAGTCGCCAGGTCGGATGTTGCCGACCTTCCGCCAAGCGATGAATCCACGGTCGGTCATCACTCGTAGTGGGTGGTTCTTCGTGGCGGTCACCGTCCGCCCGGATCGCAGCTTGAGCTTGATCACCGGCTTGCGGTTGTTGTGGGTCAAGGCGGCAACGGCTTCGAGCTCGCCCCGCTCGTTGACCATCCGCAAACCCAGGTCACGGATGTCGGTGACCCGGCTGGTGCAGCTTGCGGGCTGACCGCATCGCGTGAAGAGCTCCTCGACGGTCTCCAGGCCCCGGTCCGTCCAGAGATGCGTGTCGGCCGTCAGGCACTTACCGCTGCTCTCCGGGCCGTACACCTCGACGACCCGGCCACGGGGCAGACCGCCCACGCCGAGCGCCACGTCGAGCGCGATGGAACCGGTCGGAATGACCGAGGTCTGGATGACCGGTCGCTCCCCCAGCCGCATCACCGAGCCCTTGCCGAACTGCTTGTCGATCTGAGCGAGAGCAAGGTCGAGCGCCTTCTCCCGGTCAGGACCTGCCGCCATCGTTGCCACCCCTGCCTTCGCCGGCGTCTTTCCTGAGCTTCGCGTCACGCGGGACACGCTAGGCGCTGGGTCCGACAGAAAACCAGCCGACTGGCCGTGGCCTGTGGACGAGCACCCCGCTGTGGACAATAGCCGAACAGGTGTACGACTCGGCAAGAGACACGCGGAAGTAACGAATCGGCTGCTCAGCGTAGCCGGGCGGGTACCCGGTCTGGATAGGCCGCGACCACGGCGCGCCACACCACGTGCGTCTCCACGCCGGCCTTGAGGGCCTGCTCGATGGTCCGTCCGCCGAGTTCCGACAACACCTGGTCGCTGGCGATGCTGGCCGCGTACGCCGGACCGAACGCCTCGGCCAGGCGTGCCCAGAAGTCGGTCAGCCGCACGTGATCAGTCCTTCCTGTCCGGTGCACTCGTCGGCACCGGACGCAACGCTAGCGCCAGCAGGGGTGCCACCGCGACCGCGGCGAGCAGGGTCAGCACCGGATAGCCCGCCAGTTGCATGACAAACCCGCTCAGTGCTCCGGCTGACGCTCCGGCCAGCCCCATGAGCAGGTCGGACAGGCCCTGGGCGCTGGGCCGTACGTCGTCCGGTACCGACTCCGACAGCAGGGTCGAACCGGCCACCATGGTCGCCGACCAGCCGAGCCCGAGCAGGATGAGCCCGACGGTGAGCCGGGGCGTGTGGTGCCCGGCAGTGCCGGCGACCGCGCAGGCGGCCAGCAGCGTCGCGATCCCGCCGAGGATGACCGGGCGGCGACCGAACCGGTCGGCGAGCCAGCCGACCACCGGCGCCAGCGCGTACATGCCGGCGATGTGCAGACTCAGCACCAGCCCGACCACCGGCAGCACCTCGTCGACGGCGTAGTACTCCCGCAGGTGCACCGGGGTCATCGCCATCACCGCCACCATCACCAGGTGCCCCACGGCCACGGCGGACACGCCGAGCCGGGCGGCCGGTCGGGCGCGTACCACCGACCAGGCGGCGCGCATGCCCACGCCGCGCCGGGCCGACGGTGCCGGCACCGGGACCGGGCCGGCCGGGGCGAGCGCGGACGCCGCCTGGGCCGGCTCGGCCGGGACCGGCGGTGGACCAGACGGGGGCGGCTCGGACGCGCCGGCCCGGGCCGCCGCGAGCCGGCGCGCGGTGAGCAGCGGGTCGGGCCGCAACCACAGCAGCAGTACGCCGGCGGCGAGCACGAACGCGACGGCGCTGAACGCGAACGGGCCGGACAGCGTAGGCAGCCCCCAGCCGCTTGTGGTGCGGTCGGCGAGCGCGGCGAAGTTCGGGGCGGCCACCGCGCCGATCGTGGTGGCCCAGACGATCAGCGACAGTTGCCGGGCGCGCCGGTCCGGTTCGGCGAGATCGACCGCGGCGTAGCGAGCCTGAAGGTTGGCGGCGGAGCCGCCGCCGAAGAGGAGCATGCCGAGGAAGAGCAGCGGGACCGACCGGGTTGCCGCGGCGAGCACGACAAGCGCCCCGCCAAGCGCCCCGACCACGTACGCGACGGCCAGGCCGGGGCGGCGGCCGTACCCGGTGATGATCCGGGTGACCGGCACGGCGAGCAGTGCGGCGCCGACCACGGCGGCGCTCTGCGCCAGGCCGGCCACGGCGGTGCCGGCGATCTCGGCGGCGAGCAGGGCGCCGACGGAGATGCCGATGGTCACCCCGATGCCGCCGACGATCTGGGTGGTGAAGAGCAGCCGCAGGGTGCGCCGCTGGATGGGCGCGACGTCCGGGTGCGCCGTCGGCGTGGTGGTCAGGTCAGTGGCCAACGGGAGGCTCCTTGGGTAAGGGGTGACCATCCTTTCGCACCCGACCGACAGCCGGCAGCCCGGTTCTCGTCACAGCCCCAGACCGCGCCCGATGATCTCCTTCATGATCTCCGTGGTGCCGCCGTAGATGGTCTGCACCCGGCTGTCCAGCCAGGCCCGCGCCACCGGGTACTCCGCCATGAAGCCGTAGCCGCCGTGCAGCTGCACGCACCGGTCGGCGACCCGGTTCTGCAACTCCGTGGTCCACCACTTGGCCTTGGCCGCGTCGGTCACCGACAGCCGGCCGGCGTTGAACTCGGCCACGCAGTGGTTGACGAAGGTCCGCGCGATGGTGACCTCGGTGTCCAGCTCGGCGAGGAGGAACCGGTTGTGCTGGAACTTCCCGATCGGTCGGCCGAACGCCTCCCGGGTGCGCGCGTAGTCGAGAGTGAGGGCGAGCAGCCGTTCCGCGGCGGCGACTGCGGCGACGGCGATGCTGAGCCGTTCCCGGGGCAGGTTGGCCATCAGGTGGTAGAAGCCGTGGTTCTCGGTGCCGATGAGGTTGGCGGCCGGCACCCGACAGTCGTCGAAGAAGAGTTCGGCGGTGTCGTTGGCCTTCAACCCGACCTTGGCCAGTCGGCGGCCCCGGGTGAAGCCGGCGGTGCCGGTCTCTACCGCGATCAGGCTCACGCCGTGGGCGCCCTCGTCGGCGGTACGGGCCACCACGATCACCAGGTCGGCCAGTTCGCCGTTGGTGATGAACGTCTTCTGCCCGTTGAGCAGGTAGCTGTCGCCGTCGCGGACGGCGGTGGTGCGGACGCCGGCCAGGTCGGAGCCGGCACCGGGTTCGCTCATCGCGATGGCGGTGACGAGGTCGCCGGAGCAGAACCGGGGCAGCCAGCGCTGGCGCTGCTCCTCGGTGGTCAGCTCGGTGAGGTACGGCGCGACCACGTCATTGTGCAGGCCGAAGCCGAGCCCGGAGCAGCCCGAGTTGACGATCTCCTCGACCAGGACGGCGTTGTACCGGAAGTCCCGCTGTCCGCCGCCGCCGTACTCGGGGTGGACGTCCATCCCGAGCAGTCCGGCGGCACCTGCCTTCCGCCACACCTCGCGGTCGACGATGCCGTCGGCCTCCCAGCGGTCGTGGTGCGGTACGGCCTCGCGGTCGAGGAACCGCCGGCACAGGTCCCGGAACTCGTCGTGGTCAGCCTCGTAGAGGTGCTGCTGCATGGCGGCAAGTGTGGCACCGTCCGCGACGCCGTCGCATGGTCGGTGCCGGCGCTGCGGTTGGGGGCGAGCGCGGCTGGTGTCAGCCGGCGAGGGCGCGAGCCGCGACGGTCAGGTCGGCGACCAGCCCGTCGTAGGCGACGTCCTGGTTGTCGGCCCGGAGCACGGCGGAGGGGTGGATGGTGGCCAGGAGTTTGGCCGGGGGCGCGTCGGTGGTCCCTCCGGCGCTGTCCACCGGTACCCGTTGGAAGTCCTCCGGGTGTTGGGCGGCGGCCGGCCAGGGCAGCAGTTCGCCGCGCTGGCGGGTGACCCGGAACGTCGGGCCGAGCAGGGCTTTCGCGGCGGTCGCCCCGAGTACCACGATCACCTCGGGGGTCAGCTGGGCGAACTCGGCGACCAGCCAGGGTCGGCAGGCGGTGATGTGTACCCGATCCGGAGTCTGGTGGATCCGCCGCTTACCGCGTAGTTCGAAGCGGAAGTGCTTGACGGCATTGGTGAGGTAGATGTGGGCCGGGTCCAGCTTGGCGTCGTCGACCGCCTTGCGAAGCAGCCGGCCGGCGGGGCCGACGAAGGGCAGCCCCTTCTGGTCCTCCATGTCGCCGGGCTGCTCGCCGACGAAGACCACCCGGGCGGTGGCGTCGCCCCGGCCGAAGACGGTCTGTGAGGCGTCCCGGTACAGCTCGCAGCCCTGGCAGCCGGTGGCGGCGGCCCGCAGCGCGTCGAGGGTGTCGGCCTGCGGCGGGATGAACCGCTGGGCCCCGGGCGCGGTATCGGTGTCGGCCATGGCGACTGTTCTACCCGCTGTGACGCGCCCCACGCGAGCCAGCGGCGGCGCGTCGCCTTTGCGGCACTCCACGCCCAGCCCAGGCTCGGGCAGCCCGAGATGCCGCAACTCGGCGTATCCGCCCGGCGCTGGCCGAGGCCGACCGGCTGCGGGTCGAGTTGAACCAGCCCGAGACCCCGAGATGCCGCAACTCGGCGTATCCGCCCGGCCCGAGACCCCGAGATGCCGCATACCGGTCCGACCGCCACTCCTGCCCCTGCGCCCGCCGCGGATCTGCTTCCGAATCAGCAGGCGCGGGAAGTTGCCGCCCCGACCCGCGCCCCATGAGCAACATCAGGGATGTTGCTGCCTCCGACCCCGCCCCCGCCAGCAACATCGGGGATGTTGCTGCCTCCAACCCCGCCCCCAGCCAGCAGCATCGGGGATGTTGCCGGCTCGGCCGCCGGCTCTGGCAGCGCGACGTGGCGGTGGTGCTGGCTTGCGTCCGCGCCGCAGGTGTCGTGGGGGCGACAGGGGTCTGGTCAGGCGGTGAAGCTCGGGGATGGGGTGGGGCGGGCTGCGCGGGCGACCGCGTCGGCGAGCGCGGGGAGCTCCTCCTCGTTCAGGTCGCTGACGGTGATGCGTAGCCCCGGCGGGCCGGCGATCCGGTAGAGCGCGCCCGGCGCGACCGCCCAGCCGGCGTCACGCAGGGCGGTCAGCGCGCTGGTCTCGTCGTCCACCGGTACCCAGACGTTGATGCCGGTGCGGCCGTGGGCGGGCAGGCCACGATCGGCGAGGGCGGCGATCAGGGCGTGGCGCCGTCGTTCGTAGCTCTCTGCGGCCCGGTCGACCAGGGCGGTCACCTCTGGATCCTTCCAGAGCGAGAGCACGAGCCGTTGCAGCACGGTGGAGACCCAGCCGGTGCCGACCCGGGATCGGCCGGCCACCCGCGCCACGGTGGTCTCGTCTCCGGCCAGCACTGCCAGGCGCAGGTCCGGGCCGAAGGGCTTGCTGACCGAGCGGAGGAAGGCCCAGTGGGTGGTCGCTCCGGCGAGCGGGTGCAGCGGTACGCGGGCCAGCTCGGCGGCGTGATCGTCCTCGATCAACAGCAGGTCGGCCCGACCGGCGAGCAGGGTGCGCAGGGCGCTGGCCCGGTCGGCGGAGACCGCCGCGCCGGTGGGGTTCTGGGCCCGGCTGGTCACGATGAGCGCTCGCGCTCCGGCGGCGAGGGCGGCGGCGACTCCGGCGACGATCGGCCCGTCGTCGTCGATGGGCATTCCGATCGGCCGTAGCCCGAGCGCGGCGAGCAGGTCGAGCAGGCCGGTCCAGCCGGGATCCTCCACGGCCACCGCGTCGCCGTGGCGCAGGTGCGCGCCGAGGAGGCGTTCGATGCCGTCCAACGCGCCGCCGGTGAGGGTCAGCCCGGGGGCCGGCACCCCGTCGGCGGTCAGCCGCGCCCCGGCCACCTCGGTCATCTCGGGCAGTACGCCGAGGTCGGGATAGCCCACCGGGTCGCCGACGGTGTCGGCGAGGGCGGCCAGGTGCCGACGCAGCGGCGGTAGCAGTCGCTGGTCGGGTTCGCCTCGGGACAGGTCGCGCAGCCCGGGGGCGGGCGGTGGGCGCAGCGCGGCTCGGCGGGCGGCGACCGGTGGTCGGGGGCGCACCCGGGTGCCGTGCCGGCCGGCGGTGACGACGAGGCCACGGCGACGCAGTTCGGCGTAGGCACGGGAGACGGTGGCCGGGCTGACGGCCAGGTCGGCGGCGAGCGTGCGCACCGGTGGCAGCGGGTCGCCGGGGGCGAGGGCGGCGTCGCGGATGCCGGACTCGATGCTGGCTGAAATGTCGGCGGCCGTCGCACCGGTCACCTGATAGCGTACTGACACAAACACAGTATTGTACTAGAACAAAGATGGAAGCATGTACTCGCCAACCACCCGCACCACCGCCAGTCGTTCCCGGGACCGGATGAGCTACGACCGCACCGCCACCCACGCCGTACTCGACGAGGCGTACCACTGCGTGCTCGGGTTCACTGTGGACGGTGAGCCCCGCGTGCTGCCCACCCTGCACGTACGCATCGGCGACACGCTCTACCTGCACGGCTCCACCGGCAGCCGGCCACTGCTCGCCGCCCGCGCCGACGGCCTGCCGGTCTGCGTCGCGGTCACCCTTCTCGACGGGCTGGTCTACGGTCGCTCCCAGTTCCACCACAGCGCCAACTACCGGTCGGTGGTCGCGCACGGCACCGCTCACCTGGTCACCGACCCGGATGAGAAGGCCGACGTGCTGACCGCCCTGGTGGAGAAGGTCGGCACCGGCCGCGCGGCGCACAGTCGCCCCCCGAGCCGGCGGGAGCTGGCCGAGACCGCAGTGCTGGCGCTGCCGCTGGCGGAGGTGTCGCTACGCAGCCGCACCGGCGGGGTACGCGACGACCCGGCCGATCTCGACCTGGCGCACTGGGCCGGGGTGGTACCGCTGCGGCTGACCCCCGGCCTGCCGGAGCCCGACGTCGGGGTCACCGCACCACTGCCTGCGTACCTGCGGCCGGACCGCTCGCCCTGGCACGAGCCGGCGGTGCTACGCGGCGCCCACGTGCTGCTGGAGCCGCTCGATGAGGCCCACACCGACGAGTTGTACGCCGCCACCGCCGATGCCGACGTCTGGCGGCACCTCAGCCGGCCGCTACCGACCGGGCCGGAGCAGCTGCGCGAGGTGATCGTCGCGGCCCTGGCCGAGCAGCACCGGCAGGAACGGGTCGCCTGGGCGCAGCGCTGCGCGGTCACCGGCGCGGTGGTCGGCACCACCTCGTACTACGAGATCGACCCGGAGCGCCGGTCGGTTGCGATCGGGCACACCATGCTCGGCCGGCCGTGGTGGCGCACCGGGCTCAACACCGAGGCGAAGCTGCTGCTGCTCACCCGCGCCTTCGACGAGCTGGGTGCGGTACGGGTGGTCTGGCACACCGACATCCGCAACGAGCGTTCGCAGCGCGCCATCGAGCGGCTCGGCGCGACCCGGGAGGGGGTGCTGCGGATGCACCGGTTGCGGCCCGACGGCTCGTGGCGGGACACCGTGCAGTATTCGATGACCGTTGACGAGTGGGCAAAAGCACAGGTCAGCCTGCGGGAAAGGCTTCGTGCCCGGCCCACGTCCACCCGATGATGTCGGACGTGCTGGGAATCACCGACATCTGGACGTACGTGCTGGGCACCGTGGCCATCGTGCTGCTGCCCGGCCCCAACTCGCTGTTCGTCCTCTCCACCGCCGCGCGGCGCGGCGTCGGCGTCGGCTACCGGGCGGCGAGCGGCGTCTGGGTCGGTGACGCGATCCTCATGTTCCTCTCCGCCGCCGGAGTGGCCTCGCTGCTCAAGGCGTACCCGCCGGTCTTCCTCGTGATCAAGTACGCGGGCGCCGCGTACCTGGGCTATGTGGGGTTGACCATGCTGCGCGGGGCGTGGCGGCGCTGGCGGGACCGCAACGACCCGGACACTCCGCGGTTGATCGACGCCGCGGCGCCGGCGGCGACGCGCAGCCCGTTCCGCAAGGCGCTGGTGATCAGCCTGCTCAACCCGAAGGCGATCCTGTTCTTCGTCTCGTTCTTCATCCAGTTCGTTGACCCGACGTATCCCTGGCCCGCGCTGTCGTTCCTGCTGCTCGGTCTGATCGCCCAGGTGACCAGCGCGCTCTACCTGACCGCGCTGATCTTCGCGGGCACGTTCCTGGCTGCCCAGTTCAGCCGGCGCCGCCGGCTGGCGGCCGGCGCGACAAGCGCCGTGGGTGCTCTCTTCCTCGGCTTCGGCCTCAAGCTCGCCCAGGGCTGACGAGACGCACGGGGGGCGCTCCCGGCAGCTGGGCCGTTGCGGTGCCGCCGTGGACGGCATCAGGTGCCGCCGCGAACGGCGTCAGGCGGCGGGCACAGCGTCAGGTGCCGCCGCCTCCGCCACCACCGCCCTCGCCGCCACCGACACCGGCGCCGCCCGCGTCGCCACCGGACGGCGGTCCGGGTGGCAGCGGCCGGTCCGGTGGGCGGCTGACGTGGGCCGACTCGGTAATGGTGGCCGACCAGTCGGCGTGCGCCGCAGCCGCGGCATGCCGGTTGATGGCCTCGCGCAGCCAGCCGTCCACGGTGCTGACCCAGTCCCGCTGGTCCGCGCCGACGTGCCAGATCCGGAACCGACTGATGCTGGTGTGGGTGATCCCGGCCAACGCCAGCCGCCGATCAAACCAGAGGATCACCTCCAGCCCGGCGGAGTTGGCCACGAAGATCACCTCCAGTTCGGTGATCGGCCCGGCGTAGAGCGGGCCGACCCAGAAGCCCCACCGTTGGTGCAGCGGCAGGGCCTGCTCCACGCCGGGCAGCCGGCCGTCGAGCAGGCCGGACTGGCGGACGCTGAAGCCGAGCGTGTCCAGGGCGGCCAGGATGTGCTGCTGGGTCGGCAGCGGGTGAACGAAGACCGGCACCATCGCGCCCTGGTCCAAAGTGGCCTCGATCGCCACCTCGGTACGCAGTCCCATCCGCAGGCTGAGCAACGGCACCCCGCCGTACGTGGTCACCGGTGTCTCCCACGGGATCGGGAACTCGAACGGGATCGACCGGGCCCGCCCGGCCCGCAGCACCAGGGCACCGGCCACCTGAGCGTGGTGGAACTGCACCAGCCGGCGGGGAGCTTCCGGGTCGTCCGGCTCGACCGTGCTGACCAGGCCGAGCCGGACGTGCAGGACCGGTACGTCGACGGAACCGGCGATGAGGTTCACCCGCCCCGGCAGGCGCAGGCCGGGGCGGGTGCTCGGGTTGGCCAGCGCGGTCTGCACCGTCAGGCCGGTTCCGCCCGATTCCGGTGACACCCCCGTCAGCCGCACCCGTGGCTCCTATCTGAGCCGGCGTACCGCGCGCGGGATCGGATCGGTCTCGTCGTCGAACTCCCCGATGACCTCCTCCAGCAGATCCTCAAGAGCGACGAAGCCGACCGGCCGGGTGGGACCACCACCGTTGCGGACCAGGGCGAGTTGCGACTGGCGGGCCCGCATCACGGCCACCGCCTCGGTCACCGTGGCGGTGTCGGGGAGCGTGATGGCGTCGTTCATCAGGTCGGCGGCGGTGGCGTCGGGTCGGCCGGCGGTGGCCCGCACCGCCTCCCGTACGTGCACCAGACCGCAGACGTCACCGGCGGCGTCCAGCACCGCCAGCCGTGACCGGCCGCTGTCCCGACTGACCTGCTCGATGCGGCCCGCCGGATCGTCCCGCCGCACGGTCACCATCCGGTCGAACGGCTCCATCACCTGGGCCACCGTCGTGCCCTGCAACTCCAGCATGCTGGTGAGCAGTTCGTGCTGGGCGGCGCCGAGCAGCCCGTGTTCCCGGGACTGTTCCAGCAGCATCCGCAGCTCGTCGGGGCCGTGCACCTGGGCCAACTGGTCCTGCGGGTTGACCTTCACCAGCCGCAGCATGGCATTGGCCACCGCGTTGAGCACCGACAGCACCGGACGGGCCACCCGGGCGAAGGCCCGGAACGGCAGGGCCAGGAGCAACGCGGACCGTTCCGGGTGGGTGATCGCCCAGGACTTCGGTGCCATCTCACCGACGACCAGGTGCAGGAAGGTGACCAGGCTCAGCGCAAAGATCAGCGCGATCACGTGGCTGGCGCCGTACGGCAGACCGACGGCGTGCAGCAGCGGGCTGAGCAGCCGCTCGATCGCCGGCTCGGCCAGGGCACCGAGGCCCAGCGTGCACAGGGTGATGCCGAGCTGTGCGCCGGCCAGCATCAGGGACAGCTCGCGTACGCCGTCGAGGGCGGCCCGGGCGGCCCGGCCACCGCTTGCCGCCGCCTGTTCCAGGCGGTACCGCTTGCTCGCCACCAGGGCGAACTCGGCGGCGACGAAGAAGCCGTTGAGCGCCAGCAGGACCACCGAGGTGATCAGCGCGAACCCGGTGCTCATGCCGTCACCTCCGCGTGCCCGTCGATCACCTGGAGACGGACCGAGTCGGCCACGTGCCGGTCCACCTCCAGCACCTCGACCAGGGCGCGTGGCGGAACCTGCCCGTTGTCGCCGTCGGCCGGCAGGCTGATCTCCAGCCGGTCACCGACCTCGGGCACCCGGCCCAGCTCCCGCATGACCAGCCCGGAGAGCGTGTCGTACTCGGGCCCTTCGGGCAGGGCGATGCCGGTGCTGTCGGCGACCTCGTCGATACGCCAGCGGGCGGGTACCACCCACGAGCCGTCATCCTGCCGCGCCGGGGCCCGCTCCGGCGGGTCGTCCTCGTCGCGGATCGGGCCGACCAGTTCCTCGGCGATGTCCTCCAACGTGATGACGCCCGCGAAGCCGCCGTACTCGTCGACCACGCAGGCGAGCTGGCGGTGCCCGGAGCGGAGCCGGTCCAGCACGGTGGGCAGCGGCAGCGTCTCGGGCACCAGCAGCGGCGGTACGGCCACCGCGCTGACCGGGGTGGTGGCGCGCTCGGCCGCGGGCACCTGGAGCACGTCGGCGATGCCGATCACGCCGACCAGGTCGTCGACGCCCTCCGTGCCGCGCACCGGGAAGCGGGAGCGGCCGGTGTCGAGCAGCTCGACCACCCGGCTGACCGGCTCGTGCGCGCGCACGGTGTGCACGTCCACCCGGGGCACCATGGCCTCGCCGGCCGTCAACTGCCGGAAGTCGAGCCCCCGGTCCAGCAGCTCCGACATGTCGGCGTCGAGGTGCCCCTCCAGCCGGGACTCGGCGATGATCTGTTCCAGGTCCTCCGGGGTGGCGCCGCTGGGCAGCTCTTCGATGGGCTCGATGCCGACCCGCCGCAGCAGCCGCACCGCGGACTTGTCGAAGAGCTTGATCAGCGGGCCGGCGATGGCCATATAGGCCAGGGTGGAACGGGCGAGCGCCCGGGCGACCGGTTCGGGGCGGGCGATGGCCAGGTTCTTCGGGGCCAGCTCGCCCACGACCATCTGCACCACGGTGGCGATGACCAGCGCCAGCGCGACCGACAACGGCAGGCTGACGCCGGTGGAGACGCCGGCCACGCCGAGCAGCTCGGCCAGGCCGGCACCGAGGTAGGGCTCGGCGACGTAACCGACCAGCAGGGCGGTCACGGTGATGCCGAGCTGCGCGCCGGAGAGCATGAACGAAAGCCGTCCGGCGACCTCCAGTGCCCGGGCGGACGCCTGGTCGCCCTCGGCGGCGAGTTGTTTCAGCTTGCCGCGGTCGACCGCGACGTAGCCGAACTCCTGCGCGACGAAATAGCCCGTCGCGACGGTCAAGACAACGATCAGGAGAAGACCGACGAGGATCAACACGGGAGGTTCAGGGCTCCCGGGGTCGTCGGTGTGTGGGGATGCCGGGGCCTACCCGGCTGGCTACTGCTGCCCTCCTGGGCAGAGGAGTCGATCATGTGCTCATTCTACCGGCGTCGCGGCCCGGGCCGGGTGGGTGTGCCTACTGTTTCTGCCGGCCAGGGCGGGCGGCCCGGGACGAGGTCCGTGGCCGGGCCCACCGGTGGGGCGCTGGTTCACCGGTCGGCCAGCTCGTCCACGTCGAGCAGGTTCCGGTCGACCCGCCCGGCCCGGTACGCGGCCCGCCCGATCATCTGCGCGGCGACCGGAGCGGTGGCCAGTTGAAAGACGCCGACCAGAACGATCATGCCGAGGTCGGCTGGACTGCGCAGCCGGAGACCCACCCCCAGCAGCAGGAGCAGCACGCCGAGCACCTGCGGCTTGGTGGCCGCGTGCATGCGACTCAGCGTGTCCGGGAAACGCAGCACTCCGATGGCGGCGGCCAGGCTCAGCAGCGCACCGGCGGTCAGGCTGACGACAGCCAGCCAGTCCGCGACGGCACCGGGCGTCATGGCCGGTCCCGGACGGCGAAACGGACGAGCGACACCGATCCGACGAAGCCGAGCAGGGCGAGCACCACCAGCACCGGCAGGGTGGTGGCGTGCCGGTTGACCGCCGCCTCCGCGCCGACGGCACCGACCATTGTGGCGAGCAGCATGTCGGCGGCGACGACCCGGTCCAGCAGGGTCGGGCCCCGATAGAGACGGACGAGGGCCAGCAGGGCGGTCACCGACAGCAGGCCGGTGAGGACGACGGTGAGGAAGACGGTCACGGGAACTCCTTGTCCACGGGTCCGGTGCGTACCTGGCGCAGCTCGGCGTTCGAGCCGATGACCTCGACGATCCGCCGTTCCAAGGCGTGGACCTGCGCACGGCTGGTGGCGAGGGCGGCGGGGCCGCGTACGTCGAGCACGTGCACGTAGAGGATTCCGGCGTCCCGGTCCACCTCCACGATCAACGTGCCGGGCACCAGGGAGAGCACCTCGGCGGTGAGAGCCAGATTGAGGTCGGTGGGCAGCCGCAGCCGCACGCCGATGATGGCCGAACGGGGCGTGTAACCGGGTTGCACCGCGATCCGGGCGACGTGGGCGCTGGCCCGGACCAGCTCGACGACGAACCGGCTGCCGAACACCAGCAGACCCCGCAGCCGGAGCCGGCCGTGGAAGGTCACCGGGGGCAGTGGGAAGAACAACAGCACCACGCCGGCGGTCAGCAGCCCGCCCAGCAGGTTCCCCCAGGTGAACTCCCCCCAGAACAGGTTCCAGGCCAGCACCAGCCAGCCGTAGGCGATCAGCTGGTCACGCCACCGGCCTGTCCGGGTCCGCCGGGCCGGCGGCTCGGTGCCGGGCGCGGTCATGACGCCCCGCCGGGCAGGACGGCGCGCACGTACGGGGTGCGCTCGATCAGATCCTCCGCCGCCCGCCCGGTGAACTCGAACAGCGGTCCCGCCACGAAGGTCAGCGCCACCCCGAGTGCCACCAGGGCGACCGTGGCGCCGACCATCAGCGCCGGCAACGGTGCGGTCGGCGCGACCGTCTCGCAGGGTGAGCGCCAGAAGGCGATGTTCCATACCCGGCTCGCCACGTAGAGGGTGAGCAGGCTGGTCACGGTGCCCACGGCCACCAGCGTCCAGGGCAGCGGCCCACCGGCGGCGACACCGGCCTGGAGCAGGCCGAGCTTGCCCAGGAAACCGGAGAACGGTGGAATGCCGGCCAGGTTCATCGCCGAGACGAAGAAGAGCACGCCGACCATGGGTGCCAGCCGGGACAGCCCGCCGAGGCGGCGCAGGTCGGTGCTGCCGGCCCGTTGCTCGACCAGCCCGGAGATCAGGAACAGGGTGGTCTGGATGGTGATGTGGTGGACCACGTAGAAGATGGCACCGACCAGCCCGGCGACGGTGCTCAGGCCCACTCCGAAGATCATGTAGCCGATGTGACTGACAAGCGTGAACGACAGCAGCCGCTTGATGTCCGACTGGGCCACCGCGCCGAGGATGCCGACCAGCATGGTCAGCCCGGCCGCCACCATCAGCAGTTCCCCGGCCTGCTGCCCCGGGAAGAGCAGGGTCTGGGTCCGGATGATCGCGTACACGCCCACCTTGGTCAGCAGGCCGGCGAAGACCGCGGTGACCGGGGCCGGCGCCGTCGGATAGCTGTCCGGCAGCCAGGCCGACAGCGGGAAGACCGCCGCCTTGATGCCGAAGGCCACCAACAGCATCAGTTGCAGGCTCAGGCGTACGCCGTCCGGTAGCGCGTCGAGCCGCGCGGTGAGCTGGGCCAGGTTGAGGGTGCCGGTGGCCGCGTAGACCAGGCCCACCGAGATCAGGAAGATCATCGACGCCAGGACGTTGACCACGACGTATGTGGAACCGGTGCGGATGCGCAGCGCGGTGCCGTTGAGGGTGATCAGGACGAAGCTGGCGGCGAGCAGCATCTCGAAGCCGACGAAGAGATTGAACAGGTCACCGGCGAGGAACGCGTTGCACACGCCGGCGGTCAGCACCAGATAGGTGGGGTGGAAGATCGCCACCGGGGATCTCTCCCCAGTTTCCGCCTGGCCCTGCCCGATCGAGTACAGCAGCACGCAGAGGGTCACCGCCGAGGAGACCACCAGCATCAGCGCAGCCAACTGGTCGGCGACCAGCACGATGCCCACGGGTGCCGGCCAGCCGCCGATCTGCACCACCAGCGGCCCCTGCCGGTACGCCTGCACCAGCAGCACCACCGCCACCGTCAGGCTGATGCTCAGGCAACCCACGCTGACCGTCCGCTGGGTCTGCGGTCGGCCCGCCAGCAGCAGGGTCAGCGCGGCGCCCAGCAGCGGTAGCACCACCGGCAGCGGCACCAGCGTGCTCATCGCCGCCACCGGCCGGGTGCGGTCGGCGCGTACCGGCTCATCCCGGGCCCTCCTCGCGGGGTGGCGCCGGGGCGTCGACCTGCTGAGGGTCGGCCGTCGGCGGTTCGCCGGCGAGGTCCGCGACGGACATCTCCCGTTGGGCGGCCCGGCGGACGATCTCCCGGTCCTCGACGTCGTCGGGTACCTCGTCGTCGCCGCTGAGGTACCAGCTGCGGTAGCTGATCGCCAACAGGAAGGCGGTGAAGCCGAAGGTGATCACGATGGCGGTGAGCACCATGGCCTGGGGCAGAGCGTCGCTCATCGCCGCCTCGTCACTGGCACCGACCACCGGCGCCGCCCCGGATCGGCCGCCGAAGACGATCAACAGGTTCACGCCGTTGCCGATCAGGATGACGCCGAGCAGCACCCGGCTCAGGCTGCGTTCCAGCAGCAGGGTCACCCCGCAGCCGACTAGTACCCCGATCGTGACGAAGGAGACCAGGTTCGCTCCGGCCCTCACCGCGCCTCCCCTCGCCGGCCGGCCAGCCCGCCATCGGCCTCGCCGGCCGCCTCGATGTGCCGGTCCACCTCGGCGCCGAGGCTGCGCAGCACGTCCAGCGCCAGACCGATCACCACCAGGTACACACCGACGTCGAAGAACAGGGAGGTGACCAGGTAGAAGTGGCCGATCAACGGCAGCCAGAGGTCGACGGTGGTGCTCTCCAGCACGGTGCCGCCGACGATCATGGAGACCACGCCGCTGCCGACCGAGAGCAACAGGCCGGCGCCGAGGACCGTGCCGGCACCGATCGGCGCCGCCTCGACCAACTCGTACCGGCCACCGGCGAGGTACCGCATCGTCAGCGCGAGGCTGGCCACCAGCCCTCCGGCGAAGCCGCCACCGGGCGCGTTGTGCCCGGAAAAGAGCAGGTAGAGCGAGAAGAGCACGGCGGTGTGCGAGATCAGTCGGGTGACCACCTCCAACACGATCGACCGTTGCCGCTCGTGCAGCGTGGCCCCGCCGCGCAGCCAGACCGCCCGGCCTGCAGATGCCTCGTCCTCAGCGACCTCCCGCCGACGAGGACGTGGCCCGGTGCGCGACTGGTGGAAGATGAGACTTGCCACTCCGGTCGCCGCGGCAACCAGCACCGCCATCTCCCCCAGGGTGTCCCAGGCGCGGATGTCCACCAGGGTCACGTTGACCACGTTGCGGCCGTGCCCCTGCTCCACCGCCAGGTGCGGAAATTCCTCCGAGATGGAACGAGCCTGCCGGGCCGCCGCGGCTCCGACGGCGAGCGCGGCCACGGTCGTACCGACGATCACCCCGATCGTCCGCCGGATCCAGCGACTGCGCCGCAGCGGCCGCATCGAGAACCGCTCCGGCAGTCGGCGCAGCACCAGCACGAAGATCGCGATGGTCATGGTCTCCACGAGGAACTGGGTCAGCGCCAGGTCGGGCGCGCCGTAGAGCACGAACAACATGGCGGTGCCGTAACCGGTCATGCCGACCAGGAGCATCGCGGTCAGCCGTCGGGTGGCACCCACGGCGAGCAGGGCGGCGACGCAGACCACCAGCAGCACCACCGGTTGCGCGGGAGTGGCCCACAGATCCAGTGGCTGCTCCCAGGGTTGGATGAGGATCACCGCCCCGCCCGGCACCGCGGCCAGGACGATCAGGATCAGACCGAGGTACTGCGGCAGCGACCCCCGCTGGGTGACGCTCGTGACGCCCACCGCGGCCTGATCGAAGCGATTGGTGATCAACTCGTACCCCCGTTGGCCGGCGACCGGCCAACGCAGCCGGGCCAGCGCCGGCGCCAGTGGGCCACGCAGCGCGAACAGCGCCGCGCCACCCGCCACGGCGAGCGCGGACAGACCGAGTGCGGGGGTGAGCCCGTGCCACAGGGCCAGGTGTTTCCCGACGGCGCCGAAGAGTTCCGGGTACGGACGGAGCAGGTGATCCAGCGCTCCCGCGGCCGGGCCGGCGACGAGCCCGACGACGGCCAGCAGGGCCGGTGGGGCCAGCAGCGTCGGCGCGATCCGTCCCAGGTCGGTGGCGGCGGCGCCGGGTCGGTCGGCGAACGCGCCCCAGATGAACCTGATGCTGTACGCGACGGTGAGCACGGTGCCGACCACGAGTACCGCCAGGACCAGCGGCCGGTCGGCGAAGGCGGCGAACACGGCCTCCTTGGCGACGAAGCCGAGCAGGGGTGGCAGTCCGGCCATCGAGGCGGCGGCGAGCACGGCCACCCCGGTGAGCACCGGCGCGGTACGGCGCAGTCCCGACAACTCGCGCAGATCCCGGGTCCCGGCCCCGTGGTCGATCACGCCGACCACGAGGAACAGCGCCGCCTTGAACAGCGCGTGAGCGAGCAGCATGGCGACTCCGGCGAGCGCGGCGTCCGCCGTGCCCACCCCGACGACCACCGTCAGCAGCCCGAGCTGGCTGACCGTGCCGTGTGCCAGCAGCAGCTTCAGGTCGGTCTGCCGTAACGCCGCCCAACCACCGACCAGCATGGTGGCCAGGCCGGCGATCAGCACCACCGGACGCCACGGGCCGACCACGGCGAGCGCCGGGGTCAGCAGGCCGAGCAGGTAGACGCCGGCCTTCACCATCGCCGCCGCGTGCAGGTACGCGCTGACCGGCGTCGGCGCGGCCATCGCCACCGGCAGCCACGAGGTGAACGGCAGCACCGCCGACTTCGACAGCGCACCGACCAGGATCAGCAGCACCGCGACGACCAGGTACGCCCCGCCGGGCAGCGGCTGCTGGGCCAGCTCCGACCAGCGGTAGGTGCCGGCGTGGTGACCGAGCATGAGGAACCCGACAAGCATGGCGAGTCCGCCGAGCGTGGTCACGGTCAGCGCCTGGGCGGCCGCCCAGCGGCTCGACCGCCGCTCCGTGCTGTGGCCGATCAGCAGGTACGAGAAGACGGTGGTGAGCTCCCAGCAGACGTAGAGCAGCAGCAGGTCGTCGGCGAGCACCAGCCCGAGCATCGCCCCGGCGAAGGCGACCATCACGCCGGCGAACCGCGAGTTGCCGAGCGCGTCGGGTGGGAAGTAGCGGGCGCAGTACGCGAGCACCAGCGCGCCGACGCCGCCGACCAGCAGGGTCATCAGCCAGGACAGGGTGGTCATCCGCAGCGCCAGGTCCAGGCCCAGTTCCGGAATCCAGGGGTACGTCTCGACCACCGCACCGCCGTGGGCCACGTCGGGTGTGCGTACCAGTGCCCAGCCGAAGGCGGTCGCCGGCACCAGGGCCAGCAGGTAACAGGCGCGCGGACCCCACCGGCGGACCAGCAGTGGCGCCACGACGGCCGCCACGAGGTGCAGGATCAGCAGTACGAGCACGCGCGCTCCCGGTCGAGGTGGCCGAGACGCCCCACGGGGGTTGGGGGTCTAGCAGCGATCAGACGACAGTCCAGCGCGCGATGCGTGGTTTTCCCGAAGTAAACACACTTTCGCCGGCAAAGCGGCTAAAAGCTGGTAACGACCGAATCAGTTGTGCGCGGCGACGTCCGTCGCGGCGCTGTCACCGCGACCCGGGCGGCCCTCGACGACCAGGTCCGGCCGGCCCAGTTGGGACGCGGCCCGGTTGACCAGCCGCTGCGCGGCGGCCAGGGACCGTACGGACAGCAACCGGCCTCGGCTCTCGCGGCGCAGGACGAAGTAGTGCACGGCGGCCCGCACCTGGGCTCGGTCGGCGGCGCTGGCCTGCGCGGTGGAGACGACCAGCTCGCGTAGGCAGCTGGCGAGCCGCTCGGCCAGTTCGAGTTCCGGGCCGTGCAGCCCGGCGCGCAGGGCGGTGACGTGGCTGTCCACCTTGCGGATCAGGATGTCGGTGCCGGGCCTTGAACTCCGCTCCTCGACGGCCATCCGACCCCCTCCGCCGCTCACCACACCGCGAGTGAAGTTACTTTATGTTGCCCCGCAAGAGCAAGCAGTTAAGTGAGACTTAACGGATTCTTGGCGCAAGTCACCTTAAACGCCTTAACAGGTGACTCGCCGCCCGGCTCGCGACGGACGAATGTCGGTGCCCGGAGGCAGGATTGGTTCGTGGCGGATTCCAGCACGACCCCGGGCGAGCAGGTGCTCTCCCGGTTCGGCCCGGCGACCCGGGAATGGTTCGGTGCGGCGTTCGCCGCGCCCACGGCGGCGCAGGCCGGTGCCTGGAACGCGGTCGCCGCCGGCCGGCACGCCCTGGTCGTGGCGCCCACCGGCTCCGGCAAGACCCTCGCCGCGTTCCTGTGGTCACTCGACCGGCTTTCCCGCGAGACGACCCCCGCCGACCCTCGACAGCGCTGCCGGGTGCTCTACGTCAGTCCGCTCAAGGCGCTCGCGGTCGACGTCGAGCGCAACCTGCGCGCCCCGCTCACCGGCATCCGGCAGGCCGCCACCCGGCTCGCCCTGCCCCCGCCGGAGATCACCGTCGGGATGCGTACCGGTGACACCCCCGCCGACGAGCGGCGGGCCTTCGCCCGTACCCCGCCGGACATCCTGATCACCACGCCGGAGTCGCTGTTCCTGCTGCTCACCTCCGCCGCACGGGACTCGCTGCGCGGCGTGGAGACCGTGATCGTCGACGAGGTGCACGCGGTCGCCGGCACCAAACGCGGCGCCCACCTGACCCTCTCCCTGGAGCGGCTCGACGAGCTGCTACCCGCCCCGGCACAGCGCATCGGGCTCTCCGCCACCGTCCGACCGCTGGACGAATGTGCCCGCTTCCTCGGCGGCGCCCGCCCGGTCGAGGTGGTGGCCCCGGCGACCGCCAAGACGATCGAGGTCAGCGTCCAGGTGCCGGTGGAGGACATGACCCGCCTCGACGAGCAGCCGAGCCCGGAGGACGAGCTCGCCGGTCCCCGCACGGCGTCCATCTGGCCGGCCGTCGAGGAACGGGTCTTCGCCCTGATCAGGGCGCACCGTTCGACGATCGTCTTCACCAACTCCCGACGCAGCGCCGAACGCCTCTGCGCCCGGCTCAACGAGCTGGCCGCCGACGAGACAGCCGCGGCGACGCCACCCGCGACCGGCCCGGCGGCCCGGACACCCGCCGAGATGATGGCCCAGGCCGGCGCGGTCTCCGGGGCCCCGCCGGTGATCGCCCGGGCGCACCACGGCAGCGTCTCCCGGGAGGAACGCCGGCAGATCGAGGAGGCGCTCAAAGCGGGCCGGCTGCCGGCGGTGGTGGCCACCTCCAGCCTCGAACTCGGCATCGACATGGGCGCGGTCGACCTCGTCGTGCAGATCGAGGCACCGCCCAGCGTGGCCGCCGGCCTGCAACGGGTCGGCCGGGCCGGGCACCAGGTCGGCGCGGTGTCGCGGGGGGTGGTCCTGCCCAAGCACCGAGGCGACCTGCTCTCCTGCGCCGTGGTCGCCGAGCGGATGGGCGAGGCCGCCATCGAGGAGCTGCACCACCCCCGCAACCCCCTGGACGTGCTCGCCCAGCAGGTCGTCGCGATGGTCGCCCTGGACGAGTGGCGGGTCGGCGACCTGGCGACCGTCGTCCGTCGGGCCGCGCCCTTCGCCGAGCTGCCCGACTCCGCGCTGCACGCCGTCCTGGACATGCTCTCCGGCCGCTACCCGTCGACCGCCTTCGCTGAGCTTCGCCCCCGGCTGGTGTGGGATCGCGCGACCGACGTGCTGACCGGCCGTCCCGGCGCGCAACGGCTGGCGGTGACAAGTGGCGGCACCATTCCCGACCGGGGCCTGTTCGGCGTTTTCCTGGCCGGGGCGGAACGGGCCGCCCGGGTCGGCGAGCTGGACGAGGAGATGGTCTACGAGTCCCGCGTCGGCGACGTCTTCCTGCTCGGTTCCTCGTCCTGGCGGATCGAGGAGATCACGCCGGACCGGGTGCTGGTCTCCCCCGCCCCCGGGCAGGCGGCGAAGATGCCGTTCTGGAAGGGCGACCAGCCGAGCCGGCCGGTGGAACTGGGCCGGGCGATCGGCGCCCGGGTACGCGCCCTGCTCCGGCAGGACACCGAACAGGCCACCGCCACGCTGCGGGCCACCGGGTTGGACGACTGGGCCGCCGGAAACCTGCTGACCTACCTGCACGAGCAACGGGCGGCGACCCGGGCCCTGCCGGACGACCGGACGGTCGTCGTCGAGCGCTTCCGCGACGAGCTGGGTGACTGGCGGCTGGCTGTGCACAGCGTCCTGGGCGCCCGGGTCAACGCACCCTGGGCGTTGGCCATCGGCCGCCGGCTGGCCGAGCGCTACGGCGTCGACGCGCAGGTGATGCCCGCCGACGACGGGATCGTGGTCCGGCTGCCGGACACCGCCGACACTCCGCCCGGCGCCGACGTGGTGGCCTTCGATCCGGAGGAGATCGCCCAGTTGGTGGAGGAGTCGGTCGGCACCTCGGCGCTGTTCGCCGCCCGGTTCCGGGAGTGCGCCGCCCGGTCGCTGCTGCTGCCGCGTCGGGATCCGCGTCGCCGCCAGCCGCTCTGGCAGCAACGACAACGCGCCGCCCAACTGCTCGACGTGGCCCGCGAGTACGCCGACTTCCCGGTCACCCTGGAGGCGGCGCGGGAGTGCCTCCAGGACGTCTTCGATCTGCCCGCCCTGACCGAGGTCATGCGCGACCTGGCCGGCCGCCGGGTGCGCCTGGTCGAGGTGGAGAGCGCCCGGCCGTCGCCGTTCGCCCGCTCGCTGCTCTTCGGCTACGTCGGCGCCTTCCTCTACGAGGGCGACGCGCCGCTGGCGGAACGCCGGGCCGCCGCCCTCACCCTGGACTCGGCCCTGCTCGGTGAGCTGCTCGGCCGGGTCGACCTGCGCGAGCTGCTCGACCCGGCGGTGCTCGCCGAGACCGAACGACAACTGCGCTGGCTCACCACTCAACGCCGTACCCGCGACGCCGAGGACGTGATCGAGCTGCTGCGGCAGCTCGGCGACCTGAGCACCGGTGAGCTGGCCGAGCGCGGGGCACCCGGGGCGTGGCTGACCGAGCTGGCCGCCGCTCGGCGGGTGCTGCGGGTGCGCATCGCCGGGCAGGAACGCTGGGTCGGCGTCGAGGATGCCGGCCGGCTCCGGGACGCTCTCGGCGTCGCCCTACCGGTCGGTGTCGCCGAGGCGTACCTCGAACCGGTCGCCGACCCGCTCGGCGACCTGGTGGCCCGGTACGCCCGCACCCACACCCCGTTCACCGCCGCCGGCTGCGCGGCCCGCTTCGGGCTCGGGGTCTTCGTGGTCGAGCAGACCCTGCGCCGGTTGGCCGCCACCGGCCGGGTGGTCTCCGGCGAGTTCACCCCGGACACGGCCGGCACCCAGTGGTGCGACGCCGAGGTGCTGCGCCTGCTGCGCCGCCGTTCCCTCGCCGCGCTACGCCGCGAGATCGAGCCGGTACCGCCGCAGGCCCTGGCCACTTTCCTGCCCCGCTGGCAGCAGGTGGGCTCCTCGGCTCGGGGGGTAGAGGCGGTGGCCGCGACGATCGAGCAGTTGCAAGGTGCCTCGGTGCCCGCGTCGGCGCTGGAACGGCTGGTGCTGCCCGCCCGGGTCGCCGACTACTCCCCTGCCCAGCTCGACGAGCTGTGCGCCAGTGGCGAGGTGCTGTGGGCCGGCGCAGGGGCGATCTCCGGTGGGGACGGCTGGGTCAGCCTGGCGTACGCCGACTCGGCTCCGCTGCTGCTTCCGCCGCCGGATGACACCCTCGCCCGTACGCCCCTGCACGATGCGGTGCTGGACGCCCTCGACGACGGGCAGGCGCTGTTCTTCCGACCCCTGGCCGATCGGGTCGGCGCCACCGACGACGCCGAGCTGACCGCGGTCATCTGGGACCTGGTCTGGGCCGGTCACCTCACCAACGACACCCTGGCACCGTTGCGGGCGGTGCTGGGCGCCGGTGGCGCGCACCGCGCCCGCCCGACCGCCGCCCGTGGGCGTTACCGCCGCCCGGGACGGGTGGCACTGCCCAGTCGCGGTGGGCCGCCCACGGTGGCCGGGCGCTGGTCGCGGTTGCCGGAGCGGGACACCGACCCGACCCGCCGCGCCGCCGCGCTCGCCGACGTCCTGCTGGAACGGCACGGGGTGCTGACCCGGGGGGCGGTCGTGGCAGAGCAGGTGGTGGGGGGTTTCGCCGCCGTCTACCCGGTGCTGTCCGCCCTTGAGGAGCGCGGCGCGGCCCGCCGCGGCTACTTCGTCGACGGGCTGGGCGCGGCGCAGTTCGCGGTGCCCGGCGCGGTGGACCGGATCCGCGCCGGTGCCGATCCGCTCGACGGTGGCCGGCGGGGCGGGGCCACTGTGGTGCTGGCGGCCACCGATCCCGCGAACCCGTACGGTGCGGCGCTGCCCTGGCCGGAGCGCGCCGTCGACTCCGGTGACGCGGCCTCACCGCCGGCCACCGGGCACCGGGCGGGTCGCAAGGCCGGGGCGTTGGTCGTGCTGGTCGAGGGCGAGTTGGCGCTCTACGTGGAGCGGGGCGGGCGGACGCTGCTCTCCTTCACCGACGACGTCGACGCGCTGGGCGCGGCCGGCAAGGCCCTGGCCGACGCCGTCCACTCCGGCGCGCTGGGCCAGATCTCGGTGGAACGCGCCGACGGCGAGTCCGTACGCTCGTCGCCGCTGCGCGACGCCCTGACCGCCGCCGGCTTCCGCACCACCCCGCGCGGCCTCCGGCTGCGTACGTAGAGCGACTTCAGCGGAGTTTGTCGAGGACCTTCTCGTAGCGGGGGCGGTCGGCGGGCGGAGTCGGCGCCTCAAGGTAGTTGAGCACCACGGTGCCGTTGCGGTAGGCGGCGCCGCTCCACCGCTCGGCCAGGTCACCGGCGCTGCTCTCGTCCGGGAAGACGTAGACGGCCACGTTGTCGGTCACGACCAGCTCCGAGCAGCCCAACCCCAACCCGTCCGGTCCACAGTCGACGGAGCGGTCCCGGACGTTTGCCGCCTTGAGCCCGGCGGCCCGGAACGCGGCCACGACCTCCCGGCCGGTCGGTTCGCCGGCCTGGCGCGGTGGTAGCTCCACCGGCGGCGGGCTCGGCGGCCGTCGCTCGGTGCTGCCGTCGGGCTTCGGCCCGGGGGTCGCCGGTCGGGTCGACGGCGGCGGCACGGCACTGCCCGGGGCGGTCGGGTTCGCCGCGCCGGTCGGCGGAGTTGCGGCGTCCGGGCCGGCCGGTGGGGTCAGATCCGCCGTTGGGTTGCCGACTGTCGGCGCGGCGGCGGGCGGGTCCTGATCGGCACCGCATCCGGCGAGGGCGATGGTGGCCATGAGCAGAACGACGGTTGGCAGCATCCGGTGACTCACCCCCGCAGTCTGTCCAACCGGGACCGCCGCCGGCAGTGGCCGGTCGGTCAGCCGCGCTGTCGGCAATCCGGCATCAGGAACGCCGGAGCCGCGGCTCCCGCAACGGCGCCATCGGCACCTGTGGCGGCGGATACCGGCGTACGATCCGGTGCCGTGACCAGCAGTGCCGCCCGCGAGTCCCGGCCACCGGCCGAGGCCCTCTCGCTGACCACCGACTACGGCCTCGCCGACGGCTTCGTGGCGGTCTGCCACGGGGTGATCGCCCGGGTCGCGCCAGCGCTGCGGGTCATCGACGTGACCCACCTGGTGCCGCCGGGTGACATCCGGCGGGGCGCGGCGGTGCTGGCTCAGACCGTGCCGCATCTGCCGCCCGGGGTGCACGTGGCGGTGGTCGACCCCGGGGTCGGTACGAACCGCCGGGGTGTCGCGCTGGGCACCCCCGGTGGCCTGCTGGTGGGACCCGACAACGGCCTGCTGCTGAACGCCGCCGAGGCGCTCGGCGGGGTGACCGAGGCGGTGGAGCTGACCAATCCGCGCTGGCTGGCGCCCCGGGTGTCGGCCACCTTCCACGGGCGGGACGTCTTCGCCCCGGTCGCGGCCCGCCTGGCTCTCGGCGCCCCGCTGGCCGAGGCCGGCCCGCCGGTCGAGCCGGCGACGCTGGTGCGGCTCCCCGAACCGCTGGTGCACCGACTGCCGGACGGGTTCGTGGCCGAGGTGGTGACGGTGGACCATTTCGGCAACGTCCAGTTGGCCGCCCCGGCCGAGCTGCTGGACCCGCTGCCGGCGCGGGTGCGGGTAGGTCCGGCGACCGGCGAGCCGGCGTACGACCCGGCCGCCGAGGACGGCCCGACGGGTGTCGGCAGGTGGGACCGGGACGTGGTGCACGGACGTACGTTCGGCGACGCCCCGGTTGGTGCCCTGGTGGTGCACGCCGACTCCGCCGGCCGGGTCGCGCTCTCCGTCAACGGTGGACACGCCGCCGAACTGCTCGCGGTGGCCCCGGGTACGCTGCTGCGGGTCCGGGGTTACAGCGTCGTGGGGGACGCTTCCGGACAACACGGATGAAGCGTCTACTGTGGAAAGCTGTCAAGGTGGATGATCGCTGGGTTCCCGCCGCTTGTCCCTGCTGCGCGTACCGGACCGGCGGCGGCACCTGCCCGGTCTGTTTCTGGACAGATGACGGTCAGGGCGACGCCGACGCGGACGCCGTACGCGGCGGGGCGAACGGGGACTTGAGCCTCTCGCACGCCCGCCTCAACTTCGCCGTCTACGGTGCCTGCCACCCCCGGTACCAGGAACTGGTGCGCACGCCGAGACCGGAGGAGCTGCCCTGAGCCAGCCGGCACGGGCAGCCCAGCGCACCCGCTGACGCGGCGAGCCGGGCCGGCCTGGGAGGACGCCGACCCGGCTCTGGGTGCCGGCCTCAGCAGAGCGGCACCGACCCACCCCAGACCGTCGAGATGTACGCGTGGCTGACGAACTGACCGCTGGCCAGGCGGTTCCACCGGTTTGTCGTCCGGTACGGACCGGCGATCGTCTGCCCGATGACGTAGCACTGGATCGGTACGTTGGCGTACTGGGCGGCCAGGCCCCGGGACTGGTAGCTGGTGCTGGGGCCGGACCGCACGGTCAGTGGCCCGTCGCCGACCACCCCTCGGGGACCGGTGCCGGTCCACAGGTACGCCACGTCGACCCAGGCGTTAGTGGACAGCTGCAACCCGTCCCAGAACGTCCCGTCGGCGAGGTCGATCCCGGCCGGGTTGAGCACCACCCGACCGAACTGGTCCCGCCCGCCGTTGTAGCCGTTCTGGTAGGCGGCCTGCGCCTGCGGTCTACCCTGCGGCAGCGCCTTCCAGTTCTCCCGCACGGCACTGAGGTTCCAGTAGTCGTCGCGGGTGTTCCACGGCCCGACGTCCCAGACCGGGGCGTACTCGCAGCGACTGCCGGTGATGGTGCAGACCCGCACGGTGTAGTCGCCGGTGTTGCGCGGAGACAACCCCCGGCGGGAGGGCAACGCGACGAAGTGGTCCCGGGCGCGAACCGTGTGCCCGTTGGCGGTCAATTCGCCGACCAGTCCGATTCGGGTCGCGTACACCCGGTAGGTCAGGCCGGGGGTGGCGGCGGTGACCGCGGCGACTGTGTCGGCGGTCAGCCGGACGGCGCGGACCTCGGTGCTGGCACCGGAGGGGCTGCCGGTGAGCACCACCCGAGCCTGCACCCGCCGGACCGGCCGGTCGAAGACCGCAGCCGGCGCGGCGTCGCGCCACTCGGTCCAGCCGGCCGTCCGCCAACCGCGGACCTGGACGATCGCGGTGGCACCGGGCCGGCTGGCGGCGGTGACCTGGGCGCGGATCCGGGTGGCCGGGCGGTTGAGGGTACGCGGTGTGGCCACCAGCATGCCCTCGGCTACCGCGCTGCGCCGGGCCGGCACCCCGGGTGGCCGGGCGTCGGCCAGTCGCAGGCCAGCACGGGTGTGTCGCACGTTGACGTCGTCGGCATCGACGACCGACAGGTCGGCGGCCCACCGGTCGGCGCGACCGGCCGAGGAGGCGGAGTGGGGATGGAGGGTGACGGCGAGGACGGTGGCCAGGACGACGGCCAGGACGGAACTGCGGGGACGATTCATCGGCATTCTCCTCAGAACTCCCCGATAGTGCCTATATCCGTAGATCGAACAGAAGCGCCATACAAATAGCGATACATGTGAATTGCGTTCGGGTGAGGGAGAATGGTGCCGTGCCCGAAGGTGACACCGTCTGGAACACCGCCCGCGTCCTGGAACGCGCGCTTGTCGGTGCCCGGCTGACCGGCAGCGATTTCCGGGTGCCCTCGCTCGCCACCACCGACCTCACCGGCTGGTCGGTACGCGACAGCGCGAGCCGGGGCAAACACCTGCTGCTCCGGCTGGACGCCCCCGCCGACGCCGGTGAGTCGCGCTGGACGCTGCACTCGCACCTGCGGATGGACGGCACCTGGCGGGCGTACGCCCCCGGGGAGCGGTGGACCGCCCGACCGGCGCACCTGATCCGGGTGGTGCTACGCACCCCGGTCGCGACCGCCGTCGGTTACCACCTGCACGAGGTGGCGCTGGTGCCCACCGCCGACGAGGAGCGCCTCGTCGGTCACCTGGGCCCCGACCTGCTCGGCGGCGACTGGGATCCGGCCGAGGCCGCCCGTCGGCTCGCCGCCCACCCGAACACCCCGGTCGGCGTGGCCCTGCTCGACCAGCGCATCCTGGCCGGCGTCGGCAACCTCTACAAGTGCGAGGTGCTGTTCCTCCGCGGCGTGCACCCCCGCACCCCCGTGCGGGAGGTGCCCGACCTCACCGGCCTGGTGACGCTGGCGCAGAAGTTGCTGGCCGCGAACCGGGGCCGCTGGACGCAGAGCACCACCGGTGCGCTGGGGCGTGGCCGGACCAGCTACGTGTACGGGCGACGGGCGCAGCCGTGCCGGCGCTGCGGCACCGCCATTCGCAAGGAGGAACTGGGCGACCGGGTCACCTACTGGTGCCCCACCTGCCAGCCCGGCGACCCGGCCTGAGCCCGCATCTTCCACCCGGCGGACAGGGCGCCGCCGTGCATCTTCCACGCGACGGTCTGGGCAGGTCGGAGCCGGTGGATGGCCGGCCACGCGACAGGCGCGGAGTGGCGGCGGCGACACGCCGGCAGCTCGGCAGATTGGCACGAAAGGGGACTTCCTAACCGACCATCGCACGTCGCATGCTGCGGTTGAGGGCTCACGGAATGTCAGCACGCGTGTCCGCGCCGCCACGTCGGGGTGGTGGCCGCCGCGCCCAGGATCACCGGGAGAGCCATGGCCGTGTTCCGCAGACTCCGGTCGACCTGGCTGGACCGCGCCGCCCGCAGCGACCAGCCGGGCGAACCGGGCACCGTCCCCAGCACCCGAACCGCCCCGGACACGGAGAACGGCACACACACCCGCCCTGACACCGACAAAACCGGTTCCGGCGGCCCCTCCCCGGGCGCACCGACGCGGGCACCGGCGACGCCCGAGCGGACCCATCCGGAACCGGCGCCGTCCAGGCCGCCACGCCCGGGGCCAGCGAGTCTGGATCCGGCGGCGGTGCCCCGCTGCTTCGGTCCGGTGCCCAACCACGCCTACAGTCCGCTGCCCGTCCACGACGAGGACGGGCAGGTGGTGGCCGGCACCGGGTTGCGTAAGTTCATCGACCCGCTGCCCGGCCTGGGCGAGCTGGGGCGTACTCCGCTCGGCGCTCACCTGCCGGTCGCCGTGCCCGACACGATCACCTATCCCGGTTGCGACTACTACGAGATCGGGTTGCAGGAGTACACCCAGCGGCTGCACCGGGACCTGCCGGCGACCCGGCTGCGCGGCTACCGCCAGCTCAACCTGGGCACCAACCCGGACGGGCACAACACGGTCACCCCGCCCCGACGACCCTGGCATCTCGGTCCGGTCGTGCTCGCCCGACGCGGCCGGCCGGTACGCGTCAAGTTCATCAACCAGCTGCCGACCGGCGACCTCTTCCTGCCGGTCGACCCGACGGTGCCCGGTGCCGGCCCGGGGCCCCTCGACGGGCCGGCACCCTACCCGCAGAACCGGGCGGTGCTGCATCTCTGCGGGGCGCTCACCGGCTGGATCAGCGCCGGCAGCCCGTGGCAGTGGATCACCCCGGCGGGCGAGATCACCCCCTACCCCACAGGTGCCGGTCTGGCCCACGTGCCGGACATGACCCACCCCGGGCAGGGTGCCACCACCCTCTACTACCCGAACGACCAGAGCGGACGGCTGCTCTGGTTCCACGACAACACCGTCGGGCTGTCCCGGCTGACCGTCTACTCCGGGCAGTTGGCGCTCTACCTGCTCACCGACGACGCGCAGGAGCGGTTGATCGACGACGGGACGCTGCCCGCCGAGCAGTTGCCGCTGGTCTTCGAGGACAAGACGTTCGTGCCGGACGACGCCCAGCTCGCCGCGCAGGACCCGACCTGGGACCGGGACCGCTGGGGCGCCCGGGGCTCCCTCTGGCACCCGCACGTCTACCAGTCCCGCCAGAACCCGTACCGTCGCGACGGCATCAACCCGACCGGCCGGTGGGATTACGGGCCCTGGTCGCGTACCGCCGCCGCGGATCCCGACGCCTCCGCCACCGCTGTGCCCAACCCGCACCACGACCCGGTGACCGAGCCGGACGAGCCGCCGGAAGCGCCCGCTGTGCCGCACCCCAGCGCCGTGCCCGCCGCGTACGGCGACACGGTCCTGGTCAACGGTGCCGCGTACCCCTATCTGGAGGTGCAGCCGAAGGTCCAGCGGTGGCGCATCCTCAACGCCTGCACCGACCGCTGGCTCAACCTTCAGCTGTACCGCGCCGCCTCGGACGTGCCGATGTGGACGCCGGAGGGCACCTTGGCCGACCCCGATGCCGGTGAGGTGCCGATGGTCGACGCGGTACGGGCCCCCGGCCGGCCGACGGACTGGCCCACCGACGGGCGGCCCGGCGGCGTGCCGGACCCGACAGCGGCCGGCCCGCAGATGATCCGGATCGGCAACGATTGCGGCCTGCTGCCAGCACCCGTGGTGGTGCCGAACCGCCCGATCGGCTTCCGCTACGACCGACGCGACCCGACCGTGCTCAACGTCGACGGCCACGCGTTGCTGCTCGCCCCCGGCGAGCGGGCCGATGTGCTGGTGGATCTCGCCACCGTCGACCCCGGCACCACCCTGATCCTCTACAACGACTGCCCCGCCCCGCTGCCCTGCTTCGACCCCCGCTACGACCACCACACCGGTGGCCCCGACCGCACCGCCGAGGGCGGCGCGCCGCCGACCGTACCCGGGTACGGGCCGAACACCCGCACCCTGATGCAGCTACGGGTGACCGGCATCCCGGCATCGCCGTACGACCTCGACCGGCTGCGGGACCGCCTGTCCGCCGCGTACGCGGCCAGCCAGCGTCCTCCGGTCGTGCCGCAACCGGCCTACGATCCCTGCTTCGGCACCAGCAGCGCCCCGACCCGGATCCCGGTGCACGCCACCACCGTCGAGTTCACCCCGCCCGGCGGCGTACCGGTCAGCCTGCCGCTGAACCTCAAGTCCGTCCGGCAGGTCTTCGAGCCCGGGTACGGGCGGCTCACCGGCCGGCTCGGGGTGGCACACCCCCACGGCGGACCGCGCGGCGAGGCCACCCTGCCGCTCGGTCCCACCGAACCGGCGACCGAGGTGGTGCACGCCAGCGACCCGGCCCTGTCGGTCGGCACACCGGGCGACGGCAGCCAACTGTGGCGGGTACGCGGCTCCGGGCGGCAGAGCCACCCGGTGCGGTTCGACGGCCTGGACGTTCAGGTGGTCGGTCGGGTCGGCCGGGACGGCGCAATCCGGCCGCCGCACCCCGGCGAACTCGGCTGGAAGCAGGTGGTACGCGTCGATCCCGGCGAGGACGTGCTGCTCGCGCTCCGCCCCGAAGCACCGGCCCTACCATTCAAGATCGGCGACAGCGTACGGCTGCTCGACCCGACCCGGCCGGCCGGTACCCGGCTCGACTCCACTCCGATCAGCCCCGTCGACGGGCAACCCGCCGCGGTCGTCAACCAGCTCGTCAACCTGGGCTGGGAATACCGCTGGGGCAGCGCGGCGGGCGGTCACCGGGACCAGGGCATGAGCCGGCCACTGGTGGTCCGGGTCTCGCCCCGGGCACCGACCGGGCTCACCGCGGCACCCGCCCCCGGCTCGGCGACCGCGCTGCCGGCGATCACCCTCGCCTGGACCGGCAACGGCAGTCGGCCACCGGCCACCAGCCACCTGCTGCAACGGGCCACCGACGCGACCTTCACGAACGGGTTGACCACCATCACCGTCGCGGCGACCGCGACCCGCTACACCGACGCCACCGTCACCCCCGGCGTCACCTACCACTACCGCATCCGCGCCGAGAACGCGGCGAGCTGCTCCACCTGGTCGAACAGCGTTCCCGCATCGGTGCAGCTCACCGCGCCGGCCAAGCTGACCGCGACCATTCCACCCGCCGCACCGCTGCGGGTAGCGCTGCGCTGGGCCAACCACTCCTTCGCCACCGGCATCGACGTGCAACGCGCCACCAACCCGACCTTCACCAGCGGACCGGGCACCACCGCGATAAGCGTCGGCGACAACCACCTGGACCCGGCGGTTGCGCCCGACACGACCTACTACTACCGGGTACGCACCACCTACCTGGGCGCCGCCTCACCCTGGTCCACCGTGGCGACGGTGACCACCCCACCCGCACCCGGCACACCCACCTCGGTCAGCGCGGCCACCACCGCCCCCGGCCCGGACACCGCCACCGTGATCCTGGGCTGGTCCGCCAGCACGCCCGCCGGCCAGGGCGCCGGTTTCACCGTCGAACGGGCCCTGGACCCGGCGTTCACCCGGGAACTGGCCACCTTCACCGTCACCGGTCGCGGCTTCACCAACACCGGCCTGGCCCGCGGCGTCACCTACCACTACCGGGTGCGCTCGTTCAACGTCGTCGGCACCTCCCCGTACACCGGCCCCATCCCGATCACCACCCCACCGTGACCGGCGGCCTCGCCAGACCAGTCGGTTGTTGACCAAGAGGTTCGGGTCGTAGACGTGGCCGGATCCTGACGAAAACCTCTTGATCAACCCAATGGGGCGGGGCGGGAGACGGTGCGTAGCTCAGACAGGGCCGAGGCGAAGCCGTGGAGGAGGTCCGTGGCTTCGGTGAGGCGGGCGGCGGCGGGGTGTTCGGTCTCGGGGCGGTACTCCTCGGCCAGGTAGCCGGCGGCGGCGACCACCAGGCGCTCGTACGCCGCCACGCCCGTCTCCAACTGCCCGGTGAGCGCCTGATGCGCCTCGGCCAGCGGCGGCTTGGCGTCGGCGGGGGCGAGGCGGACCGCGCGTTCCACGCTGGCGACCCGGTTGGCCAGCTCGCGTAGCGACTGCTCGGCGGCGGAGGCTTCGGCGACGGCCGGTTCGGCGAGGCCGGTCAGCCGGCCCGCCATGGAGGACATGGTCGCGGCGGCCCGGTCCAGGCGCTCCCACGGCTGGGCGGCGGCGGTGCCGCGAAGCGCGGTGCGGGAGCGGACCCGACGCACCTCGGCCAGCACACCGGCACCGGCGGGGAGTCGTTCCACGGCGGCGACCAGGCGGGCCCGGTTGCGGGCGGCCACCTGGGCCGGATCCAACGGTGGCGGGGCGGGTTGGGCGGCGAGGGCGCGCAGGTCCACCCAGCGCCACGCGGCCAGGGCGGTGGCCGCGCCCGCGGCGGCGGCCCAGGCCGCGTCGGCGAGACCGATCCCGGCGTACGGGGTCAGCACCGCTGTCGCGCCGCCGAGCCCGCCGGCCAGGACGCTCCACCGGCGGGCGGAGCCACGCAGTCTGCTCAGCCGGCGGAAATACCGGGTGCGCTCGTCCGCTGCCACCGTCGCCTCCTCAGTCTCCGTCAGCCGGCGATTTCCACTCAGCCGGCGGCCGTGGTGTCGCCGGTGCCGCGTTCACGGCTCATGCTGGCGCGGATCTCGTCGAGCCGGGCCACCCCGGGGTCGGCCGTGGCCGGCTGGTCGGCGACGGCATCCCGGTCCGCGCCCGCCCCGAGCTGGTCGCCGGCCATGCTGGCGCGGATCTGGTCCAGCCGGGCGGAACCGGCCGTGTCAAGCGTCGCCTTCTGGATCTCCAGCATCCGGCCCTCGGTCGAGTTGCCGGCCAGTTCGGCGCGGCCCATGGCGTTGGCGTAACGGCGTTCGATGCGCTCGCGTACCTCGTCGAGGGTGGGGGTGCTGCCCGGAGCGGTGAGCGCCGACATGGACTCCAGCGAGGCGGCGACGCTCTCCTGCATCTTGGCCTGCTCCAGCTGGCTGAGCAGCTTGGCGCGCTCGGCGAGCTTCTGCTGGAGGATCATGGAATTGTTCTCCACCGCCCGGCGGGCCTGCCCGGCTGCGGCCAGCGCCTGGTCGTGCAGGGTCTTCAGGTCCTCCGCGGACTGTTCGGCGTTGACCAACTGGGTGGCCAGGGTCTGCGCGGACTGCTCGTACCGCCCGGCCTCGACCTCGTCACCCTTGGCCCGGGCCTGGTCGGCCAGGACCAGCGCCTGGCGGGCATTGGCCTGCAACCGCTCGACGTCGGACATCTGCCGGGACAGCTTCATCTCCAACTGCCGCTGGTTGCCGATCACGGCGGCGGCCTGCTGGACGAGCGCCTGGTGCTGCCGGTGCGCCTCGTCGATCGCCTGCTGGAGCTGCACCTTCGGGTCGGCGTGCTCGTCGATGCGGGCGCCGAAGAGCGCCATAAGGTACTTCCACCCCTTGACGAACGGGTTCGCCATCTCCGCGGTATCCCCTCAATCACGTCGCTGTGCCTGCCCCACCGCCGGGGAACCGGCTCGGCTACCAGCGATGGTGGCTCCATCGTCCCAGCCGGGCGCCAACCCGGGATCCGTACCGACGAGAGGGGACGTCCGCGATCAACCCTACGCGGCGGGAGCTACCGCGACCATCGGCCGCGAGGCTCAGGCGGCGCAGACCACGTCCCGGTCGCTGCGGTCGGCGGGCCGGACCCGGGCGCTGCGCAGCGTGGCCTTGAGCGGGGAGTCCTGCCGCACCGAGACGGCGACGTTGCCGTCCGAGGTGACCTGGCGTACGCCCCGACCGGTCGCCTTGTGCGCCGACGCGGCGGCGACCGATGTCGACTCGGCTGGCTCGTCCTGCACCGGCACCAGCACGCCCGGCATCTGCTCGGCGAGCGCGACCGTGTCGCTGACCTCGCGCAGCAGCTCGGAAAGGCGGGCGCCCAGCGCGTCGCAGATCGCCGCGAGCAACTCGCTGGAGGGCTCCTTCTGGCCGCGTTCGATCTCCGACAGGTAGCCCAGGCTGACGTTGGCTGCGGACGAGACCTCGCGCAGCGTGCGGTGCTGCCCCTGCCGGCGCGCCCGTAGTGCGTCACCGATCACCCGGCGTAGCAGGACCATCGCACCTCCCCTGAGGGACACAGTTCGCCCGGCCAACCGGTCTTACGGGAGCACCGGCTGTCGGAGCTTTCCCGCAACCGTACCCGCTGTGCGCCGCCGCGACATCCCGCCCCGCCCGGTCGTCCCACGGTCGCCGCCGACCGCTCGGTCAATCGACGGCGGCGCGGCTGTCCGACACGCAGGGACGACGGCACCTGGAGTGCCATCGATCCGCGCCGCCGAAGATCAGCAATATCGAAGAGCCGCACCATCGAAAGCGGCGGCAGCGGGTCAGGTCGGAGCCTGGATGTGGTCGGCCAGCAGGCGCAGCGCCTCGGTCACGGCCGTACCCCGCACCTGGTCGCGACCACCGTCGAGGTTCAGCTGCCGCACCTCGGTGCCGTCCGGCCCGGCAACCGCGACGAAGACGAGGCCGACCGGTTTGCCGTCCTGCGGTTCCGGTCCGGCCACGCCGGTGGTGGCCAGACCCCAGTCAGCACCACAGCGTCGCCGCCCACCCTCGGCGAGCGCCTTCGCCACGTCGGCATCGACCGGGCCACGCTCCGCCAGCAGTTGTGCCGGCACGTCAGCCAGCCGCTCCTTCAGCTCGGTGGCGTATACCACCAGTCCACCCCGGTAGACGGCACTCGCCCCGGCGATCTCCACGACCGTGGCGGCCAACAGACCCCCGGTCAGCGACTCGACGGTGGCGAACGTCTCCCGCCGATCGGCGAGGCGGTGCACCACGCCCGCCGCCGCTGCGCCCATCGACCCCTCGCCCTCGCGTACACCCATGATCTGCATCCTGCCCGGCCGCGAGGCGGTCTACGCGTCGCAACGCCGTTGACCCGCCCTCACCCCTGGGAGCGTCGCAGCCGGGTGGCCTGGGCGATGTAGTCCAGCCCGGTGACCAGGGTGACCGCGACCGCCGCACCCATGATCCACGGCCCGATCGGGGTCAGAGCGGCCGGCATCGGCCACAGGTACCAGGTGATGGCCAGCACCTGGAGCGCGGTCTTGATCTTTCCGCCCCGGCTCGCGGCGATCACGCCACGCCGGATCACCCAGAACCTCATGGCGGTGATCCCCAGCTCCCGCGCCAGGATGACCACCGTCACCCACCAGGGCAACCGGTCGTACCAGGACAACAGCAGCAGGGCGGCGCCGGTGAGTGCCTTGTCGGCGATCGGGTCGGCCACCTTTCCCACGGCGGTGACCAACGCGAACCTCCGGGCGATCCACCCGTCGACCAGATCCGTCACCGAGGCCACGGCGAAGATCACGCAGGCGATGACCTGCCATCCGGCGTGCGTCATCCCCGACATGACCACCGAGGCGGCGAAGACCGGTACGAGCGCCAGCCGTAGCGCGGTCAAGGCGTTGGCGGCGTTGACCACGGGTACCCGGGCCACCACCGGCACCGGAGGCGACTCCGTCGCCCCGGTCATCGAATCGCCCCGCTCGGCTGGCGCACCCGGCACCGCACCTCGTGCCTCCTCCGCCTCGTCCCAGCCCACCGTCACCGCGCCGCGCCGGGCGCGGCGGAGATCATCTCATCCGGCACGGCGAGCAGGTCGACGCCCTCGGTACCGGTCACCGTGGCGCGGACCAGGTCTCCGGGGCGCAGCGCGGCCAGGTCGACGCCGCCGCCGTCGGGGGCGACCAGGGTGGTCGACCCGTCCACCTCCGGCGCCTGGTGTGCGGCCCTCCCCTCGACGACCCCATCGTCGACCGAGTCGACGAGCACCTCCACCGTCGAGCCGAGGCGGTCCTCGGCCCGCTGCGAACACAGCTCGTCGGCGAGCGCGCTGAGCCTGTCGTACCGGCGTTTGATGGTGGCGGCGGAAACCTTGCCCGACAGCCCGGCGGCTTCCGTGCCGTCCTCGTCGCTGTAGTCGAAGACGCCGATCGCGTCGAGCCGGGCCTCGGTGAGGAACCGCACCAGCTCGTCGACGTCGCCCCGGGTCTCGCCGGGGAACCCGACGATGAAGTTGCTGCGCGCCCCGGCCTCTGGTGCCAGTTGCCGGGCGGCGGCGAGCAGTTCCAGGAAACGGTCGGTGGAGCCGAAACGACGCATCCGGCGCAGCACCGGCTCGCTGGAGTGCTGGAACGACAGGTCGAAGTAGGGCGCCACCCCGGGCGTGCTGGCGATCGCCTCGATCAGCCCGGGCCTGGTCTCAGCCGGCTGTAGGTAGCTGGCCCGTACCCGCACGATGCCCTCGACGGCGGCGAGCTGGGGCAGCAGCTTCTCCAGCGCGCGCGGGTCGCCCAGGTCCTTGCCGTACGAGGTCGAGTTCTCGCTGACCAGCACGAGTTCCCGGACGCCGCTCTTGGCCAGCCACTCGGCCTCGGCGAGCAACTCGTCCGGAGTACGCGAGACGAAGGCGCCCCGGAAGGCGGGGATGGCGCAGAACGCGCAGCGTCGATCGCAGCCGCTGGCCAGCTTGAGCGAGGCCACCGGGCCGCTGTCCAACCGGCGACGCAGCACCGTACGCAGGTGGGCCGGGGTGTGCTCGTCGACGTCGGTGCCGCGGCCGTGCCCGGGCAGGGAGACCGCGCTGTCGCGACGGGCGACCGGGGTCAGCGGCAGCAGTTCACGCCGGTCGCGGGGAGTGTGTGCGGCGATCTCCCGGCCGGCGACCACGGCGTCCAGCCGAGCGGCGATGTCCGGGTAGTCGTCGAAGCTGAGCACCGCCTGCGCCTCGGGGAGGCTGTCGGCCAGTTCCCGCCCGTACCGCTCTGCCATGCAGCCGGCCGCCACCACCTTCGCCCCGGTGTCGGCGGCGGCCAGCAGCGTCTGGATGGAATCCTGCTTGGCCTTCTCCACGAAGCCGCAGGTGTTGACGACCACCACGTCGGCGCCCTCACCGTCGGTGGTCACCTGCCAGCCGTCGGCGTGCAGGCGGGCGGCCAGTTCCTCCGAGTCGACCTCGTTACGGGCACAGCCCAGGGTCAGCAGTGCGACCCGGCGACCATCGGGGGAAGGTGAGGAGGTGGCAGACACCATCCGAGGGTACCGGGCGGCGATGCCCGTACCGGCGACGGCGGTCCGCACCGGGTCGGGTCAGGCCGCGGTGGCGAGGATCCGGACCACGCGGTCGAGCAGGAAGACCTCGGTGCCGGCCAGACCGACCGAGCAGAAGACCGAGATCTGGTCCGCGTCGGTGCGGCCGGGCGCCGTGCCGGCCAGCACCGCACCCAGGTCGCGCAACCGGGAGGCGTACGGCGGCAGCGCGGCGAGCATCGACGGGGCGTACGACCGTGCCTGTGCCACCGAGTCACTGGCCAGCACGGTGGCGGCGTCGAGCAGGTCGGTGCCGAACTCCGCACGGTCCACCTGCTTGAAGCCGACCACGTTGACGTGGGTCCCGGCGCTCAGGTCGGCGGCGCTCAGCACCGGTGTCGGGCTGGTGGTGGCCAACACCACCACGTCCCGGTCGCGTACCGCCTCGCGGGCGGTGTCCACCGCGCGGGCCGAGATGCCGAGTTCGGCCCGCACCCGGGCGGCGAACGCCTCCCGACGCGCCGCCGAGCGGCTGTGCACGGTCACCTCCCGCAAGGGTCGCACGGCGGCGGCGGCCCATACCTGGGTCCACGCCTGACCGCCGGAGCCGATCACCCCGACGGTGGCCGCGTCCGCGCGGGCCAGCGCGTCCACCGCCACCCCGCCCAGCGCGCCGGTACGCCGGGAGCCCAGTTCCTCGCCCACGGCCACGGCCCTTACCGCCCCGGTCCGCCCGTCGTGCAGCACCACCACCTGCTCGGTTTCCGGGTGCCCGAACGTGTCGTACGCCCGGTATCCGTACCACTGCCCGACCAGGTGCCCGGCGGTGAGCACCATCCGGCCGGCGCCGAGCGACGCAGCGGCCCGCGGCGGGGCGACGAGCCGCCCGTGGTACGCGGCGAGCAGGGCCTGACGCATCGCGTCGACCGAGGTCGCTGCGTCCAGCGCGGCGGCGACCTCCGGATCGGAGATGAGCACGGTCACGGGTCCATGGTGCAGCTTGAAGCAGGCTTGAGGTCCATCCCGGGTGATCCGTCTCACCCGGACGGCCCGTTGCCCGGTGCTACGGTCGATTTCGGCGGCCCACGGCGGCCGGGCCAATTCCGAAGAGGTGACCCGATGGCCTGGATCGTGCTGGTGCTCTCCGGACTACTCGAAACGGCCTGGGCGATCGCCCTGGACCGCTCCGCAGGATTCACCCGACCCGTCGCCTCGGTGGTCTTCGCGATCACGCTGGTGCTGAGCATGGCCGGCCTGGCGTACGCGCTGCGGGAGATCCCGGTCGGCACCGGCTACGCGGTGTGGGTCGGCATCGGCGCGGTCGGCACCGCTCTCGTCGGCATGGTGGCGCTCGGCGAACCGGCCAACCTGCCCCGCCTGCTCAGCCTGCTGCTGGTGGTGGCCGGCGTGATAGGCCTCAAGCTGTTCCACTGACTCGCGGGCGGGCGGGCGGGCGTGACGAACGTCCGTAGTGGGTAGAGATCCGGACAGCAGACCTGAGACTCGACCCCTGGAGGAAGACATGGCCACCAGCACCGTCCGCTCGACCAGCGCCGCCCGCATCTGCACCATCGTGGGTTTCGTGTGCGCGGTACTCGCGCTGCTACTCAACCCGATCCTCTTCGGAGTCATCGGTCTGGTTCTCGGCGTCGTCGGCGCGGTGCTCGGTGACAAGCCGCTCGGCTGGTACGCCGCCGCGGCCAACGTGGTCGCCATGCTGCTGAGCATGCTGATCCTCAGCGCCCTCTGATCCCGGCTACTTCGATGGCCCGCCGCATTCCGCGGCGGGCCATCTCCATGACCTCTTCCACCCCTGCGTCGACGTCCCACCCTCGTCCCCGCATGGCTGTTCCGCTACCAAGAAGCCCGGCCGAACGCCGCTACGGACAGCAACATCGCGGGCCAAACACGAACCGTAGCGCCAGCGGGCAGCCGCCCCTTCCCCTTCCGCCGCTTTGCTCTGCTTCAACCCACGCAACCGCTTCTGAACTGGGGCGATGAAAACGCATCCGCCGCCAGCGGACGATCGACCGTTACCTTCGGTGACCGTTGCGTATATTGAAGCAGAGCAAAGGAGGCAGAGGGGTAGGTGGGTTCTCGGGCAGGAATTCACCTTGAGTAACGAAGGTTGGTCAGCTCGCCCCACGGCTGCGGCTCGGCAAGCACCTCGACGCCTGCCTCGGCCAGCCGGCCCAGCTGGCAAGGGGCGTCGGCTCAGCCATCGCCGCCCCGCAGACCATCCAGGACCTCTTCCAGCTCGTCCGGCTTGACCAGCACGTCACGTGCCTTGGATCCTTCCGACGGGCCGACCACGCCCCGGGTCTCCATCAGGTCCATCAGCCGGCCCGCCTTGGCGAAGCCGACCCGCAACTTGCGTTGCAGCATCGAGGTCGAGCCGAACTGCGAGGTGACCACCAGCTCGACCGCCTGCGTCAGCAGGTCCAGGTCGTCGCCGATGTCCTCGTCGATCTTCTTCTTGCTGTCCTGCGCGGGGGTCAGCACGTCCGGGCGGAACTCCGGCTCGCGCTGGTCCTTGCAGAACTTCACCACGTCGTTGATCTCGCGCTCGGTGACCCAGGCGCCCTGGATCCGCACCGGCTTCGAGGCGCCCATCGGCAGGAACAGCCCGTCGCCCCGGCCGAGCAGCTTCTCCGCGCCCGGCTGGTCGAGGATGACCCGGGAGTCGGCCAGCGACGAGGTCGCGAACGCCAGCCGGGACGGCACATTGGCCTTGATCAGACCGGTCACCACGTCGACCGAGGGCCGTTGGGTGGCGAGTACCAGGTGAATGCCGGCGGCCCGGGCGAGCTGGGTGATCCGTACGATCGAGTCCTCGACGTCGCGCGGGGCGACCATCATCAGGTCGGCCAACTCGTCCACGATCACCAGCAGGTACGGGTACGGACGCATCTCGCGCTCGCTGCCCGGCGGCGCCTTGATCTCGCCGTTGCGCACCTTGCGGTTGAAGTCGTCGATGTGCCGGACCCCGTTGGCGGCGAGGTCGTCGTAGCGCATGTCCATCTCACGGACGACCCACTCCAGTGAGTCGGCCGCCTTCTTGGCGTTGGTCACGATCGGGGTGACCAGGTGCGGGATCCCCTCGTAGCCCGTCATCTCGACCCGCTTCGGGTCGATCAGCAGCAGCCGCACCTCGTCCGGCGTGGCCCGGGTCAGAATGGACATGAGCAGGCTGTTCAGGCAGCTCGACTTGCCGGCCCCGGTGGCCCCCGCGATCAGGATGTGCGGCATCTTCGCCAGGTTGGCCACCACGTAGCCACCCTCGATGTCCTTGCCGAGAGCGACCACCATCGGATGGTGGTCGCTGGTGGCGGCGCGCGAGCGCAGCACGTCACCGAGGGCCACGTTCTCCGGGTCGGTGTTCGGGATCTCCACACCCACCGCGCTCTTGCCCGGGATCGGGCTCAGGATGCGTACGTCCGGGGACTTCACCGCGTACGCGATGTTGCGGGAGAGCTGGGTGATCCGCTCGACCTTGACGCCGTGGCCCAGCTCGACCTCGTAGCGGGTCACCGTCGGGCCCCGGGTGAAGCCGGTCACCGCCGCGTCGACGTCGAACTGGTCGAAGACACCGGTGAGCGCGGCGATCACCTCGTCGTTGGCCTTGCTGCGGGTCTTCGGGGCGGCCCCGCTGCCGAGCATGTTCGACGGCGGCAGCGTGTAGTCGCCAGCCAGGCCGGTCAGCGCCAACTGCTCGGCCCGGGTCGGCGCGGGCGAGTGCTCCGGCGGCTCGGCGGGCTTGCGGCTGGCCGGTACCCGGGACGGCGCCTTGCGGGGCAGGACCAAGGTCTCCTGGAGGTCCGCGCCGTCCAGGTCGTCGAAATCGTCCGGGTCGACCGGCGGTGCCGCACGTTTGGCGGGACGGCGGCGAGTCGGCGTCGCAGGCGCCTCCGCCGTCTCCGTCTCGTCCTGCCCGACCACCCCGCCGGCCAGCAGGCCGAGCCGCTCGGGGATCTTGTTGATCGGCGTCGCGGTTACCACCAGCAGCCCGAACACCAGCAACAGGACCAGTAACGGCACCGCCACCCAGGCCGTGACCGCGCGCTCCAGCACGCTGCCCACCCCCGCGCCGATCAGGCCACCTGCGAAATCCCGCTCGCCCGGGCCGGCCGGCTGCTGGCCGATGTGCAGCAGCGCCGCGGTGGAGACCAGCATGGACCCCCAGCCGACCAACCCGCGCCCCCGGTGCTCGGGGTCGCCGGGCTGGCGCATCAGCCGCCAGGCGCCGATGCCCAGCAGCACCGGCACCACGATGGAGATCGCCCCGAGGAAGAGCCGCACCGTGTCGGCCAGTCGGGCACCGACCGGGCCGGCGGCCGAGAACCAGATCGCGCCCGCACCGAGCAGGGCGAGACCGATGAGCAGCAGGCCGGCGCCGTCGCGGCGATGCTCCGGGTCGAGGTCGCGGGCCGAGGCGGCCTGCCGACCCGCCGCGCGCACCGCCCAGCCGACCCCGTGGGCCAACCCCATCCACAGTGCCTGGATCGCCCGACCGACGTACGCGGCAGGGCCCGGCCCCCTGGTCGAGGTACGGCGGCGCACCGGCGCACGGGTCTTCTTGGCCGGCTGGCGGGCACGACTGTTCGTGCTACCACGCGGCGACGCGCCGCGCCGCCGACTCGCCTGAGGGGTACGGCCCGCCATAGCATCACCGTAACGGCGGGCCGGGTGATTGGCCGGTCATCCTGGTCGCTCCGCGTGTCGCAACGCGGTCCCTGCCGCCTGCCGTGATATTCGCCTCGCGAGGGAGTGTCCGATGGGGTCGCCGGAATTCGAGGACCACGCCGGCGACCCGTTGGCGGGTCATCCGTCGACGCTGCGACCGCTGACCCGGGAACTCGTCGCCGCCGTGCTGAGCCGTCGCGGTCACACCGTGGCCGGCGACGCCGACGGCGCGCTGGTGGGCAGGTGGGCGCAGGGGCACATCTGGTTCCTCCGCGCCGGAGACGCCGGGGAGTTGCTCCAGGTACGCACCGTCGCTGCGCCCGCCTTCGCGGTCCAGGACGTGCCGTGGCTGCACGACTTCTGCAACACCTGGAACCGGGACCGGTTCTGGCCGAAGGCGTTCGTGCACATCGACGACACCGGTCAGGCCCGGGTCTGCGGCGAGGTCATCACCGACCTGGAACGGGGCGTCACCCCGCACCAACTGGATCGGCTGCTCGACCGGGGGATCTCGGCCGGCTGCCGACTCGCCGACGAGGTGGACCGGTTCGCGGGGACGGCGCGCCCGTGACCGGGCCGGTCCCCGGCGCTCGCCGGAGCCGCGGCCGGACGCGAGGCACCGCCCGGCCGGCCGACGGCGTACGCGCCGACCAGCGGATCGCCACCGCCCTCGCCGAGGCGAGGGACATGCCCGACGGCGAGGTGCGCGTCAGCGAGTTGGAACGGGTCGCCGCTCTCGCCGAGGCGGACGACGATCGGCGTACCGCGCTGGACGCCTGGTCCGAGCTGGTCGAGACGCACCTGCGCGGCGGCGAACGGTGGCGGCTGTTCGAGCCGGTCCGGCGTTGCCTGCGGGCAGCGGAGCCGGACGACGACACGCTGCGCCGCTATCGGCGGTACGCCGTCGAGGCGCTGCTCGGCACCCCCCGCATCAGCCTGGACCAGGCTCGCGGCGTCCTGAACGGGCTCACCGAGGAAGGCGGCGAGGCAAACGCGGCGCTGGTGGCGCAGCTGCGGTGCCGGATCGCCGATCACGTGGGCGACGAGCCCGCCGCCCGCCGGTGGCTGGCACGGTGGCGGGTCGGGGCACCCGATACGGCCGCCGGATGCCCCGACTGCCTGCCGGTACGGCAGGCGGAGCTGCTGGCCGGCTGGGGCGACTGGGCTGCGGCGCTCGACGTGCTCAATCCGTTGCTCGACGCCCCGGCCGGCTGCACCGCCCAGCCGGAGGCGGCCCTGACCGCGGCGCTGCTGCCCTGGCTGCGGGCAGGCCACGCGCGGCGGGCGGGTCACGCGCACGTACGGGCGTACCGGCGACACCGGACGGAACCCGACGGGTTCGGCCAGCTCGCCACCCACCTGCGTTTCTGTGCACTGGGTGGGCATCTCGACCGCGGTGTGGAGATCGTCGTCGAGCAGTTGCCCCGCCTGGACCGACCGCACGAGGATCTGTCCGTCATGGAGTTCGCCGCGGCGGGGGCGCTGGTCTGCGCGCTGGCGGGCGAGACAGCCACCGGTCGGGCGGTCCACCGACCGGCATACGGTGGACGGCCGGCCGCCGAGGTCACGGTGGGTCAGCTCGGCGCTGAACTGCTCGCCGTCGCGACCACGCTGGCCGGTAGCTTCGACGCCCGCAACGGCACCGGGCACCAGTCCGGCCGGATTGCCGCCTGGCTGGCCGAGCGTCCGCTCGTCCCGCCGGTGCCGCTGCCGGCCGAAGAGGAGTTCGAGTCGGCCGACGAGTTCGGGCCGGGCGGGGAGTCCGACGACCGGACGGGACCGGACGGCGGTGGCACCGACTTGGCCGTCGACGAGATCGGCGCGTTGACCGTCGCCATGATCATCGATGCGCTGGATCGGCGGGGTGACGGGTACACCGTCGATGCCGCCGGCACGGTGCTGGGACGCTGGGGCGATGCGGTGATCCAGTTTCGGCGGGCCGGAGAACGCCACGACATCCTGCACGCCCGGGTGGTGGCCGGGCGTCGGCTGGCGGCGACCCGGCGCACGGAGGCGTACGCCTTCTGCAACGCCTGGAACCGGGACCGGCTGCTCCCCAAGGCGTACGTGCACGAGCCGGGCGACGGTGAGCTGGTGCTGGCCGGCGAGGTGACCACCGACCTGGCGTACGGCGTCGCCCCGGATCAGGTCGCGGTGCTGGTCGACGCCGCCGTCCGCACCGGTGTCGCGTACGCGGCGGCGGTCGCCGCCCTGCCCTGACCCGACCCGGCCGGGCGCGGAAGAAGCACCCGGCCGGGATGGGGCGGATCAGCGCCGGCTGCTCAGGGCGCGGAAATTCTGCGTGGTGAGCAGGGTCAGGTTGTTGCGCTGGAGGATCTCGTTCACCGGCTGGTAGAACGTGGTCCCACCGCGGACGCAGTCGCCGGATCCGCCGGAGGTCACGCCCTGCGCCTGGTTGCCCGAGATCCACGAGCCACCGGAGTCACCGGGCTCGGCGCAGACGTTGGTCCGCACCAGGCCGCCCACCAGCCCTTCCGGGTAGCGGACGGTGGCGTTGCGGGCCTGTACCGTGCCGCACCTGACCCCGGTGGTGGAGCCGGAGCGGCAGATCGACGAACCGACCGGCACCTCCTGCGAACCGGCCACCCGGGCCACCCCGCCCCGGAAGTCGGTCACCTCCGGCAGCACCCGGGTGTTGTTGTTGACCTGCACGAAGGCCCAGTCGTCACCGGGGAAGGACGAGGCCCGGAAGACGCCCTGCGGTGCCCGGTCGGCACCGGTGGTGCGGTCACCGACCTGCCCGCAGTGGCCCGCGGTGACAAAGCCGCCAGCCACCGCGAAGCCGACCGAGCAACGGCCGCTGCCGATGAAGTACGGTTCGCCGCCGCGTACGTCGGCGAAGAGGCGTGGCTGTTCCTCGGTGGCCATCCGCACCGCGGTCCGCGGCACCCCGGCGCGGGCCACGAAACGCCACCCGGCCGCTTCCGCGCCCGGCTCCGCGAGGACCACCACGGTGTTGGCGGCGACGTCGACGTACCAGCCGGAGACCTGCTGGGCACGAGCGGCGGTACGGTCCATCCGCGTCTTGAGGGTGTCGAGCTGACGCACCCCACGCTCGACCACCTTCGGGACCGCCCCGGCGGCCCGGACCCGCTGCGCCTGTGCCGCGTCGGCGACCGCCACGTTGAGTTCGCTGCCGTCGGCGCTGAGCCAGCTGCCGCCGTAGGCCGCGCCGAGATCCGCCCGGAGCTGGTCGACCACCCCGGATGCCCAGCGTTCGGTCTTCAGACGCGCGGCCACCTGCGACTCGTCCAGCCGCAGGTCCCGTCGCATCGCCTCGACCACGTCGGGGTCGGCGCCCTCCACCGCCGCACTGGTCGGTGCGCCGACCGGCGCGCCACCGTCACCGGCGAACGACGGCAGGGCGACCGCCGTCGCCGCGCCCAGAGCCGCCACCACGACACCGATGGCTGTCAATCGTCTGCGGTCCATCCGCCATGCTCCTCCCGGCTGGCGCGGTTACGCCTGCCGGCTCGGAGTACGGGCAAAAGGCCCGACCGGTTGAACCCGCCCACCGACTAATCGATTTGCTGACGCCGATGGGCCACCACCCGCCAGGTGTGGTGGCCCATCGAAGTCGGTCCGGTACGCCCGGTGGTCAGACCTCGACGACGGTGGGAACGATCATCGGGCGACGGCGGTACGCGTCGTTGACCCAGCGGCCCACGGTGCGCCTAACGATCTGCTGGAGCTGGTGCGGGTCGGTGATCCCGTCCGCAGCGGCCCGGTTGAGCGCCTCGGTCACCAGCGGGATCACCGCGTTGAACGCTCCCGGATCCTCGGAGAACCCCTTGGCCGAGACGGTCGGGCCGGCGACCACCTTGCCGGTGACCGAGTCCACCACGACGGTCGCGGCGATGAAGCCACCGTCGCCGAGGATGCGCCGCTCGGTGAGCAGTGACTCGCTGACGTCGCCGACGGCCAGGCCGTCGACGTAGACGTAGCGGCTCTTGACGTGCCCCACCAGGCTGGCCCGCCCCTCGACCAGGTCGACCACGTCGCCGTCCTCGCAGAGCACCACCCGATCCGCTGCCACGCCGGACTCGATACCCAGCCGGGCGTGCGCGCGCAGGTGTCGCCACTCGCCGTGCACCGGCATCAGATTGCTGGGCCGAACCACGTTGAGCAGGTAGAGCAGTTCCCCGGCCGGGGCGTGTCCGGAGACGTGCACCTTTGCCACGTCCTTGTGCACGACCACCGCACCGGCCCGGGCGAGCCGGTTGATCACCCGGTAGACGGAGGTCTCGTTCCCCGGCACCAGCGACGAGGCGAGCACCACCGTGTCACCGGGTGCGATGGTGATGTGCCGGTGATCACCGCTGGCCATCCGGCCCAGGGCACTCATCGGCTCGCCCTGCGAACCGGTGGACATCAGCACGATCTGCTCGGGCGGCATCGAGGTCGCCTCGTCGAGGCCGACGACCAGGCCGGGCGGGATGTTCAACAGACCCAGATCCCGCGCGATGCCCATGTTGCGGACCATCGACCGGCCGATCAGGGCTACCTTGCGACCGTGCTCGGCGGCCGAGTCGAAGACCTGCTGCACCCGGTGCACGTGAGAGGCGAACGAGGCGACGATGATCCGACCCCGGGCCTTGGCGAAGATCGCGTCGAGGACCGGGCCGATCTCCCGTTCGGGCGTGACGAAGCCCGGAATCTCCGCGTTGGTGGAGTCCGACAGCAGCAGGTCCACGCCCTCGGCGCCGAGCCGGGCGAAGCCGGCCAGGTCGGTGATCCGGCCGTCCAGCGGCAACTGGTCCATCTTGAAGTCGCCGGTGTGCAGCACCAGCCCGGCCGGGGTCCGGATGGCCACCGCGAGCGCGTCGGGAATCGAGTGGTTCACGGCGAAGAACTCACACTCGAACGGGCCGAGCCGCTCCCGGCCGCCCTCCCGCACGGTCAGCGTGTACGGCTGGATGCGCCGCTCGGCCAGCTTCGCCTCCACCAGCGCGAGGGTGAACTGTGAGCCGACCAGCGGGATGTCGGGCTTGTGTGCGAGCAGGTAGGGCACCGCACCGATGTGGTCCTCGTGGCCGTGCGTCAGGACGATCGCCTGGATGTCGTCGAGCCGGTCGAGGATCGGGCCGAAGTCCGGCAGGATCAGGTCGACACCGGGCTGCTCCACGTCCGGGAAGAGCACGCCGCAGTCGACGACCAGCAGCTTGCCGTCGTACTCGAAGACGGTCATGTTCCGGCCGATGGCGCCGAGCCCGCCGAGCGGTATGATCCGCAGTCCGCCCTCCGGCAGCGGCGGTGGAAGTTGGGCCTCCTCGTTGTGCGCCTCGGTCACGCGTTCACCTCATTCTGTGACGCCGTCACCCGGCGTCCGTCGTGTCGTTTGATCATTCAGGGAGCGGTAGGCCCGCCGCCGCGCAGTCGGCGCGCAGCTGGGCGATCTCGCCATCGGTGGCGTCCACCAGCGGTGGACGGACCGGCCCGCCCGGCAGGCCCTGCGCCGCCAGGCCAGCCTTGACCAGGATCACACCCTGGGTACGGAAGATCCCCGTGTACAGCGGTAGCAGGCGGCGGTGCAGCGTCAACGCGGTCGCCGTGTCCCCCGTGTCGTACGCCTCGATCATCTGCTTGGTCTCGGCACCGGTGAAGTGCGTGGAGGTGCCCACCACGCCGACGCAGCCGACGGCCAAAGCGGGCAGGGTGAGCGCGTCCTCGCCGCTGTAGTACGCCAGCTCGGCCCGGCTGGTCACCCAACTCGTCGCCGTCAGGTCGCCCTTGGCGTCCTTGACCGCGACGATGCGGCCGTGTTCGGCGAGCTGGACCAGGGTCTCGGTCTCGATCGCCACACCGGAGCGGTGCGGGATGTCGTAGAGCATCACCGGCAGCCCGGTGGCATCGGCCACCTCGGTGAAGTGGCGTAGCAGACCGGCCTGCGGCGGCTTGTTGTAGTACGGCGTGACCACCAGCAGCCCGTGCGCACCGGCCTTCTCCGCGGAGGTCGCCAGCTCGATGGTGTGTCGGGTGTCGTTGGTGCCGACCCCCGCCACCACCCGGGCCCGGTCGCCGACGGCCTCCACCACGACCCGGATCAGGCGTTCCTTCTCGGCGTCGGTGGTGGTCGGTGACTCGCCGGTGGTGCCGTTGACCACCAACGCGTCGTTGCCCTGCTCCGCGACCAGATGATCCGCCAGCCGCGCCGCGCCGTCGAGGTCGAGCGCCCCGTCGGCGGTGAACGGGGTCACCATGGCCGTGAGCACCCGGCCGAACGGACGGGAGGCCGTTCGCACCGGAGCGTCGAGGTGGTCGTGCGTCATGGTGACAACCTATCGGACGGCCGACGGCCGGCCACCGGGGAAGGGCTCACCAGCCCCGGGCGGGCGGTCCGACGCCCGTCAGGACACCTGGGCGTACGGGCTCTGCGCCACCTCCGTGCCGTCGGGCAGCGTCGAGATGGTGAAGTCGGCGAAGACGTTCGGCGCGACCCGCTGCAACTGTCGGAGGCACTCCACCGCCAGCTCACGGATCTCCACGTCGGCGTGCTCGGTGGCGCGCATGCCGACGAAGTGCCGCCAGGCCCGGTAGTTGCCGGTCACCACGATGCGGGTCTCGGTGGCGTTCGGCAGCACCGCCCGGGCCGCCTGGCGGGCCTGCTTGCGCCGCAGGGTCGGGTTCGCCACGTCGGCGAAGCGCCGCTCCAGCCCCTCCAGCAGGTCGTTGTAGGCCCGTACGCTGGCCTCGGCAGCCTCGACGAACCGCTTGTGCAGTTCCGGGTCCTCGGCGATGACCGTCGGCTCCACCATCGCGGCGTCCCGCTCCGGCACGTACCGCTGCGACAGCTGCGAGTACGAGAAGTGCCGGTGCCGGATCAGCTCATGGGTGAACGAGCGGGACACACCGGTGAAGTAGAAGCTCACTGAGCCGTGCTCCAGTACCGAGAGGTGCCCGACCTCCAGAATGTGCGCCAGGTAGCCGGCGTTGGTGGCCGTCGCCGGATTCGGCTTCTTCCAACTCTGGTAGCAGGCCCGCCCGGCGAACTCCGCGAGCGCCTGCCCCCCGTCGGCATCGGTCGACCACGGCACGTCCTCCGGCGGGTCGAACTGGGTCCACGCGATCAACCTGACCTGGGGCTGCACCATCTCCGGCATTCCTGGGACTGTAGTCGAGACCCGCTGACGACCGGAAAACGCCGGTCCGGGCGCTACACGTAGAGGGCGGTGAACGGGGCCCAGGGCAGGTTACGGACCACCGAGAAGGCGAGCCAGGCGGCGAGGAACCCACCGACCAGCTTCGGACCGATGCGTAGCTCGGGAAGCCGCCAACCGAACGCCTGCCGACCGGCCCAGGCGACGAAGAGGTACGCCAGGAAGGGCAGCGCGAAGACGAAGAGGAAGTGGTGACGGGCGGCGGCCGGCAGATCGGCGTGCAGCACGTACCAGAGGGCACGGGTGCCGCCACATCCCGGGCAGTCCAGCCCGGTGGTCAGCTTGAGCAGGCAGGTCGGCAGGGCATCGGGCGCGGAGCGGGTGGGATCGCTGAGCAGCGTGTACCCGATGCCCGCGGCGACACAGCCGACCGCAGCCAACGGCACCACCCAGCGCGGCGTGCGAGCGTGCATCCGGGTCACGAACCGGGTGAGCCGGTCGGACTCGACCACCGGATAGCCGGCTGGATATCCCGCTGGCCAGTCGCCCTGCTGCGCTGCGCCCGCCGGCCCACCGGACGGGTGACCGGCGTCCAGGCGACCATGTGGGTGCTCGCCGTGCAGGTCGGTCTGCGGCTGGGCGTCCGGTCGGTCAACGCTCGTCACGAGCATCACCGTACACCGGCCACGCCCACCAGCGCGGCGGCCAGTGGCGCCGCGAGGTCACCGGCGGCCGGCGGCGCCACCGCGTCGAGGCCGAGCCAGCCGGCCAGCCGGTACAGCTCGGCGGCCAGCGCGATCGCCGTCTCCCCCGGGTCGACGCCCGGCTCCACCCAGGCGGCCGGCACCAGCAGCACCCCGGACTTGCGGTCCGCCTTCAGGTCGACCCGGGCGGTGAAGCGCTCGCCCTGGCGGAACGGCAGCACGTAGTAGCCGTACACCCGTTGCGGCGCGGGCACGTAGATCTCGATGCGGTAGGTGAAGTCGAACAGCCGCTCGGTGCGGGCGCGTTCCCAGACCAGCGGGTCGAAGGGGCTCACCAGGCTGTTGCCGCGTACCCAGCGGGGTAGCCGGGCCTCGGCGTGCAACCAGGCGGGCTGCCGCCACCCCTGGACCGTGACCGGTCGCAACTCCCCCGCCTCGACCAGCTCGGCGATGGCCTGCCGCGCACCGGCCACCGGCAGCCGGAAATAGTCGCGCAGCTCCGGCTCCGAGGCCACCCCGAGCGACCGGGCCGCGACGCCCACCAGCGTGCGGTGAGCCTGCGCGTCGGTAGGCGTCGGCGCGGCCAGGACCTCCGCCGGTAGCACCCGCTCCGGCAGGTCGTAGCGGCGGGCGAAGGAGCCGGTGCGCTGTGCCGCGCACACCTCGCCGGCCCAGAAGAGATACTCCAGCTTGATCTTTAACCTGTGCGGCGTGGCCGGGGATTGGTCGATTTCTTCTTCGAAGAGGTCGTCTTCCCGGTCGCGCTGCTGGTGACGATGTGGACGTCGTAGCGGCGGGTGGGATGGCGGTTGGGTCGTCCGGGTGGGCGGCCGGGTCCTGGTCGGGTGGGTTTCGGTGCACCGGCGGGACAGGGGCTGTTGGCGCGCAGGTGCCGAAATCCGCGGCGGACCCGAGCGGGGGTGAGCCGGTGGGGTGGGGCGGGTCGTTCCCAGGGGCGACGCAGGTCGGCGGCGAGGGGCCGGGCCAGCCGGAGCTGGGTGTAGGCGGCGATGATCAG
>FOLJ01000028.1 GCA_900112325.1 Micromonospora sediminimaris | reverse complement strand
GTGTGGGAGATGTGGGGGCCGCTGTTGTACGGCGGCTGCCTGGTGATCGTGCCGAGGGAGACCGCCCAGGACCCTCGGGCGTTGTGGGACCTGCTGGAGCAGGAGCGGGTGAGTGTGCTGTGTCAGACGCCCACCGCCTTCAATCAACTGATCGCCGAGGACGCGACCCGGGGCCGTCGACTGCCCCTGAGGTGGGTGATATTCGGCGGCGAGGCGCTGCACTTCGCCGACCTGCGGCCGTGGGTGGCCCGGTACGGCGACGAGCAACCACAACTGATCAACATGTACGGCATCACCGAGACCACGGTGCACGCCACCTACCGGCGGGTGCGGCGCGACGACCTGGATCAGGGGCGGTCGTTGATCGGGGTGCCGCTGGCGGACCTGCGGTTCACCCTCGTCGACGCCGACCTCAACGAGGTGCCGGCCGGCGAGGTGGGGGAAATCATCGTCACCGGGCCGGGGGTCAGCGCGGGCTACCTGGGCCGGCCCGAGCTCGACGCCGAGCGGTTCGTCCGGTTGCCCGGCAGCACGGCGCGGTCCTACCGCTCCGGCGATCAGGCCGTGCTGGTGGAGACTGGCGAGTACGAGTACCGGGGCCGGCAGGACGACCAGGTCAAGATCCGCGGATTCCGGATCGAACTCGGCGAGGTGCACGCCGCCTTCGCCGGCATCCCCGGCGTACGGCAGGTCGTCGTCACCGTGGTCCGGCCCGAGACCGCCGCGGATCCGGTGCTGCGAAACCGGACCGCGTCGGTGGAGATCACCGATGTGCGGGATCTGCTGCGCGGCGAGAGCCGCCGTGCCCCGTCGCCGAGCACCGGCCCACGGATCGTCGCCCACCTGGTCGCCGACGACGCCCTCGACCCCGGCGAGCTTTTCACCCGCCTTCGGGGACGGCTTCCGAACTACATGATGCCGTCGTTCATCGTGCCCGTCGACGCCATCCCGCTCACCCAGAACGGCAAGGTCGACCGGGATCGGCTGCCGACCGCCACCCCCGCGAACAGCCTGCGTGAATCCCGCCCGGTGGAGGCCGCCGGGCAGGGCAACCTGGTGACCCTCATCCGCCAGATATTCGCCGAGGTGCTGGGCGTACCGAGCGTCGGCAGCGACGACTCCTTCTTCAGCGTCGGCGGTGACTCGATCACGGCCCTGCGGCTGCGTGCCCGCGCCCAGGAGCGCGGCGTCACGCTGAACCTGGTCGACATCTACGGCACTCCGACACCCGCCGGACTCGCCGCCCTCGCCGGAACTGCGCAGGCGCCGTCGGAGAATCGCCCGCCGACCCCGCCCTTCAGCCTGATCAGCGCAGCGGACCGCGCGGCGCTACCGGACGGCGTGACCGACGCCTACCCGGTCAGCACCCTCCAGGGGGGCCTGCTCTTCCACAGCGCCTACGACGCTGACGTCAACATGTACTGCGACATCTTCATGTTCCGGCTCCGAGCCGGCTACGACCATCGGGCGATGGAGCAGGCGGTCACGCGAGCGGTGGCCCGCCACGAGATCCTGCGCACCTCCTTCACGTTCACCGACCACTCGCAACCGCTGCAACTGGTGCACCCCAGCGCGCCGTCCCGGGTGACCGTGGTGGACCTGCGGCACCTGGGTGGAGAGGAACAGGATGCCGAGCTGAGCCGGTGGCAACTGGGGGAGCGGCAGACCGGGTACGACTGGAGCGTCGCCCCGTTGATGCGGTACACGGTGCACCTGCTGTCGGCCGACGAGTTCCAGTTCTCCGTCAGTTTCCACGACGCGCTGTTGGACGGGTGGAGCGAATCATCGCTGATCACCGAGATCCTCTCCGACTACTGGCAGCTGCGGGCGGGGGACAAGCCGGTGGCCGCCCCACCCCGACGCCGCTACGCCGACTTCATCGCGCTTGAGCAGGAGACGCTGCGCGATCCGTCAGTCCACGAGTTCTGGGCGCGGGAGCTGAGCGGGGCGGAGCCGACCCTGCTGCCCCGGAATGCCGTCGCGACCGGGACGGCCGCCCGTAACGAGATCGGCTTCCTCAGCGTCGAGGTCGACGCCGATCTCTCGGCGGCGCTCGACGAACTCGCCGCCCGCTGCGCCGTCTCGCTCAAGCACGTGCTGCTGGCGGTACACGCCCGGGTGCTGGCCACCGTCACCGGACGCTCCGACCTGGTGCTGGGCGTGGAGTCGAACGGTCGGGTCGAGGAGGAGGGCGGCGCCGAGGTGATCGGCGTACACCTCAACCTGCTGCCGTACCGGCTGGCCACCTCCGGCACCACCTGGATGGCGCTGATCCGGGCGGCGTACGCCAAGGAACAGCAACTGTTGCCCGTGCGGCGGTTTCCCTACGCCGAACTGCAGCGGCTCAACGGCGGCCGGGAGCTCACCGACGTGAGCTTCAACTACACGCACTTCCACAGCTACGAACAGCTGGCGTCCGCGACGTCCCTGACCGTGGTGGACGCGAAGGCGTACATCCAGACGCACTTCGCGCTCCGTACCGAGTTCAACAAGGACCCCTTCACCAAGCTGCTCTCTCTCGATCTTGAGGCCGATCTGCATCGGTTGAGCGAGCCGCAGGTGCGGCTCATCGCCGCCCTGTACCGCCACGCGTTGGCCGATGTCGTGGCCCACCCCGAGACCGTGCCCAGCCGGCGTACGTTGCTCGGTGAGACGTACTGGCAGGAGCTTGTCGCCGCGTTCGGACCGCCCGCCCGGCCACTGTCCGCGCCCGGCTACTTCAGCCTGCTGGAGCAGTCGTGCGCGACCCACGCGGAGGCGCTGGCCGTGCGCTGCGGCGAGGATTCGCTGACCTACGCGGAGCTGGCCGTGCGCATCGAGCGGATCGCGGCCCGGCTGGCGCGACGAGACGTCACGGCCGGAACCGTGGTCGGCATGTCGGCCGCACGGGGCATCGACTCGTTCGTCACCGCGCTGGCGGTGATGCGTATCGGCGCGGTCTACCTGCCCCTGCCCTCGGGGCCACCGACCAGGGTGGCAAGCATGCTGCGGACCAGCCAGGCGGCGCTGGTCCTCGGCGACCGGCAGAGCGAGGCGGCGCTCCGTGAGGCGGTCGGGCGGACATCGTTGCTCCTGCTCGACGAACTGGTGGCCTCGGGCGACGAGCACGATCGATACGCCGGGCCACTGCCCGGCGGTCGGGCCGCCGCCTACGTCATCTTCACCTCCGGCTCGACGGGTGAGCCCAAGGGCGCGACGATCCGGCATGACGGGATGCTCAACCACCTGGAAGCGAAGATCGGCACGCTGGGAATCAGTGCCGGCGACCTCGTCTCCCAGGACGCCGCCGCCACCTTCGACATCTCGATCTGGCAGATGCTCGCGCCGCTGGCGGTGGGCGCGACATCGGTGATCTATCCCGACGAGATCAGTCAGGATCCGTCACGGTTGCTGCGCGCCGTGGCCGAGGACGGCATCACCGTACTGGAGGTCTCACCCACGGTGTTGAGCGTCTTCAGCGCCGAGTTGACCCACTACGGACTGGCCGCCTTCCCGCCGTTCCGGCTGCGCTGGGTCGTTTCCAGCGGGGAGACGTTGACCCCGAAGAGCGCCAACGCATTCCGTCGGCACCTGCCGCAGGTGCGCCTGCTGAACATGTGGGGGGCCACGGAGGTATCCGACGACTGTACCCACTACGAGATCATCGGGTGGGCCGACGAGCGGGCCGCCTCGGTGCCGGTGGGCCGTCCCATCGACAACGCCAAGGTCTACGTCCTCGACGAACACCGGGAACCGGTGCCGACGGGCACCCCGGGCGAGTTGTACGTCGGGGGGCTCTGCGTCGGTGCCGGCTACGTCAACGACGTCGAGCGCACCGCCGCCGCGTTCGTACCCGATCCCATTGCCGAGCAGCCCGGGATCGTGGCCTACCGGACGGGTGATCGGGGCCGACTGCTGCCTGACGGGAACCTCGAGTTCCTCGGCCGGATCGACAAGCAGGTCAAGATACGCGGACACCGCGTCGAGCTGGCTGAGGTGGAGGGGGCGCTCGCCGCGATCCCGACACTGCAGGAGAGCGTGGTCATCGTGCGTTCGGACGGCGAACACGGCAACCAGCTCGTCGCGTTCTTCGTCCCGCAGACGGTTGCGAGCGACGGTGGGACCGCTGCCGGATCGGGCCCGTCCCGGGCCGAGGTGTCCCCGCTGGAACTGCGCGAGCAACTGGCCGCCATCCTGCCCCGGTACGCGGTACCGGATCACCTTGTCCGCCTCGACGTGCTGCCCCGCACGCCGCACGGCAAGGTCGACACCCGGTCCCTCGCCGGATGGCAGCCGGCACCGCCGCCCGAGCTGACCGACGACCTCGAACCGGGGAACGAGACTGAGGCCGTCGTGATGGATGTCTGGCGCAGCGTGCTGCGGCTGCCGACGCGGCCCGGTCCACTCACCGACTTCTTCGGCCTGGGCGGTCACTCGCTGCACGCGGCGCAGGTGATGGCCCGGCTACGGGATCGCTTCGGGATGGATCTGCCGATCCGTCTGCTGTTCGAAAATCCGAATCCCCGCGCTCTGGCCCAGCGTATCGCCAGCGGTCGCGGGGTCGTGCCGGCGACCGACGGAACGCGTATCCGGCCGGCACAACCCCGACCGGACCGGTTCCCGCTGGCCGCCAACCAGGCCGCCCTCTGGTTCCTGTGTCAGGTCGACCCGGACGACCGCTCCTACGACAACACGGTGCTGTTGCACCTGTCCGGGGCGCTGGACATCACCGCGCTGCGCTCCGCGATCACGACTCTGACCAGCCGGCACGAGGTGTTCTCGATGCGCTTCGGCACCGAGGAGGGCAGCAGCTATCAGCGACCCGACCGGGACGCGGTGGTGACGCTCGACGTGGTGGACGCGACGGGGGAGCAGCTCACCGATCCGACGGAGATGACGAGGTACGTACGGGACCGGGTCCTCAGTGACCTCGTGCTGGACCTGACCAGCGGCCCGGTCGTGGTCACCCGCCTGTTCCGGTTCACCCCGACCGAGCATGTGCTGCAGTGGAGCAGTCATCACCTGGTGTCGGATGGCTGGTCCACGAACGTGGTCTTCAGCGAGATCACCGAGGCGTACCGGGCGCACCGGCAGGGGCTGCCGCCCCAACTGCCGGAGCTGCCGATCCAGTACGCCGACTATGCCCTCTGGCGGCACGAGCGGGCGGCGGCCACGGCCGGCGCGGACGTCGACTTCTGGCGGGACTACCTGGACGGCTACTCCGGCGACCTCGGCCTGGTGACGGACTTCCCCCGAACCGAGGAGCGCAGTCGGGAGGCCGGTTACGTGGCGGTGCGGTGGCCCACCGGACAGCGGGATCGCGTGCAGCGGGCCGCGGAGGAGGCCGGGGTCACCACCTTCATGCTCCTGCACAGCGCGGCGGCGATCGTGCTCAGCCGATTCGCCCAGCACACCGACATCGTGTTGGCCGCCCCGGTCGCCGGCCGCGACCTTGCCGAGACGGAGAACCTGGTCGGCTACTTCGCGGACACGCTGCCCTTCCGGTACCGGGTGGAGCCACAGGCCACCGGCGCTGCCCTGGTCGATGCGATAGCTGCCAGCGCCCTCTCCGCGCTGGATCATCAACAGCTGTCGTTCCAGGAGATCGTGCGGGCGGCGCGGCCGCCTCGGGTCGCGGGGATGCCGACCTTGGTTCAGGCCATGGTCGCCGTCGACAACTACCCGCTCGACCTACGCACGCTGCCCGGGGTGACCGGTCGGCTGGTGCAGCTGCCACCGGCGACCGCGCTGTTCGACCTGCTGTTCCGCTTCGTGTTCGACCCGGAGCCGGAGCTGTCCGCACAGTACGACGCGACGCTCTTCACCCGTGCCACCATCGATCGGCTCCTGGCTGCGATCGGCCGGGCGCTGGAGTTCCTGGTCACCCACCCCGACATGAAGCTCTCCGAGATGCGGCTCATCGATCAGGACGACCAGACGGAGCTGGAGCGCCTCTGGCGCGAGATCAGCGGCGATGACATCGACCTCGGCAAGGCGGCGGCGCAGATTGTCGAGTCCCCGTCCTGGCCGGACTTCCTGGCGGCGGTCCAGGCACGGCAGGGCCTGCTCGCCGCGCTGCTGCTCGCGTTCTGACCCACCGATACCAACTGTTTTGACGAAGGGCCAACCGTGAATCAGGTTCTTGCAGATCTTCTGCGTCAGCGGGTGATTCAGCGTAGTCAGTCGGATTCGACGGTCACCGATGGCGACGCGCGGATCGGCCGGAGCGTGCCGTCGGTGGGGCAGGCGCGGAGTTTGGTGGCGGGGTTTGGGGAGTCGGTTCGGTGTTTTCCGGATCGGGTGGCGGTGCGGTGTGGTGGTCGGGGTGTGACGTTTGCGGAGTTGGATCGTCGGGTGGGGGTGTTGGCGGGGGCGATTCGGGCTGCGGGTGTGGATGTGTCGCGGCCGGTGGGTGTGTTGTTGGATCGTTCTGTTGACATGGTTGCTGCGGTGCTTGCGGTGTTGCGGGTGGGGTCGTCGTATGTGCCGTTGGATGTGGGGACTCCGGCGGGTCGGTTGGAGTTGATTGTGGATGATGCTGATCCGTCGGTGGTGGTGACCAGTGGTGGGTTGGTGGGGTTGTTGCCGGAGGGTGTGCCGGCGGTGCTTGTGGATGATGAGGGTTTGGCCGGCGGTCCGGTGGACGTGGCCGTGGCGGAGTCGGGTGGGGATGATCGGGCGTATGTGATTTTTACGTCGGGGACGACGGGGCGTCCGAAGGGTGTGCAGATTTCGCACGGTAATGTGTTGCGGCTTTTTGGGGTGACGGAGCGTCATTTCGGGTTTGGTCCGGATGATGTGTGGGCGATGTTCCACTCGTTCGCCTTCGATTTTTCGGTGTGGGAGATGTGGGGGCCGCTGTTGTACGGCGGCTGCCTGGTGATCGTGCCGAGGGAGACCGCCCAGGACCCTCGGGCGTTGTGGGACCTGCT
>FOLJ01000014.1 GCA_900112325.1 Micromonospora sediminimaris | reverse complement strand
GCCCGGCAGGTCGACCTCCAGCAGCGTCGGCGCCACCGTGAAGCCCGCGTCGGCGTCGATCCGGGGTTGCGCGACGAGGCGAGCGCCGGCCTTCTCCAACGCGTTGGCCCCGCTTTCGTACGCGTCGCGGATGCGCTGATTGAGCAGCACCATCCCGCCGGCGGCGGCGACCTTCCCCCGGAGCGCGTCGACAAGCCGGTCTCCGCCCGGGTCCGCCGGAAGGAACGCCAGCCCCGGCTTGGTGCAGAGCTGACCGCCCGAGGCGGTGAAGGAGGCGAACAGCCCGTCGGCGATCTGGTCTCCCCGGCTGGCCGCCGCGTCGGGCAGGACGACGATCGGGTTCACGCTGCCCAACTCGGCGTACAGCGGAATGGGGTCGGCGCGTTCGTCGATGGCCGCCTGGATGGCGCGGGCAGCGCCGATCGAGCCGGTCAGGGCGGCCGCCCGGATCGTCGGCTGGCGCACCAACGAACGGCCGGCCTGCTCCCCGTACACCGCCGCGAGCACGCCGTCGGGCCCATCCAGGTCGCGGACGGCCGACTCGACCGCGTCGGCGGAGGCACGCGACGTCAGCGGATGGGACGGGTGGGCCTTCACGACAGTGGGGCAGCCGGCGGCCAGCGCCGAGGCGGTGTCGCCCCCGGCGACGGAGAAGGCGAACGGGAAGTTGCTGGCGCCGAAGACGGCCACCGGTCCGAGGGGTACGAGCATCCGTCGCACGTCCGGGCCGGGTCCGAGTGGCGTGTCGGCGGCGTGGTCGATGGCCGCCTCCAGGTACCCACCGTCGCGCAGCACCGCCGCGAACATCCGGAACTGGATCGCCGCCCGGGTCAGCTCCGAGTCGAGTCGTGCCTGCCCCAGCCCGGTCTCCGCCTCCGCCGTCGCGACCAGATCCGCACGACGGGACTCCAGGGAGCCGGCGACCGCGTCCAGCAGCTGCGCCCTGCCGGTCCTGCCCAGGTCGGACAGCCACTGTGCCGCTCGGAACGCCTGGCCGGCGATCGTCGCCACGCCAGCCTCGTCCGTCTCGGTGAGATCCGTCGGGTGTTGCCGGCCGTCGCGCGGATCGGTGGTGGTGACTTTCACAGCAGTCCTCTCCTCGCCAGATTGCTCATGAGATCGCGGACGCCGAACCGCCACGGCTCGCACTGCTCCGCGTGCCACACCCGGTTGACCAGGGTGCCGAGCGCCGGGCAGCTGATCCGCACCACGTCGTCGACCTTGTGGGTGAAGCCCTCACCGGGGCGCTCGCGGTCCTGGGTGGGGGCGAACATGGTGCCGAGCATCAGGACGGCGCCGTCGGGGTACTGGTGATGGGGGCCGATCAGCTGCCGGACCAGCTCCGCCGGGTCGCGTGACATCCGCGCCATCTCCGAGGTCGCCGCCAGGTGGAAGTCGTCCACCCCGTGGACCTGGAGACCCACCTCCAGTTCGCGTACCCGGCTGAGCGGAAACCGCTCGTCGAACAGCCGGATCAACGGACCGAGCGCGCATGCGGCGTTGTTGTCCTTGGCTCGGGGGAGCAGCAGCGCCGACCGTCCCTCGACGTCCCGCAGGTTGACGTCGTTGCCCAGGGTGGCACCGACGATCCGACCGCTGGACTGGACGATGAGAGCGACCTCGGGTTCCGGGTTGTTCCAGGTCGAGGCGGCGAGTACGCCGACCGGGACGGCGGTGCCGACGGCGGAGAGCGGCTGACCCTTCGTGAAGATCTCGGCGTCCGGACCGATCCCCACCTCCAGGTACTGACTCCAGAGGCCTTCGGCGATCAGTGTGGCCTTGAGCCGCTCCGCCTCGACCGAGCCGGGGACCAGGCTGTGCAGGTCGGCACCGACGTCCGCGAGCATCCGGCCACGAATGTCCGCCGCGAGGGTCAGGTCTCCCCGCGCCCGCTCCTCGATGACGCGTTCGATCATCGAGACGGGAAACGTCACGCCGGCGGCCTTGACCGCTTGCAGGTCGACCGGGGCGAGCAGCCAGGGCCGGCTCCGGTCCCGGTTCGCGGCACCGGTGTTGGCCAGCAGCTCGTCGAAGCCGCCGACCCGTGGCCCGTCCGACCCGGCCACGGCCTTGGCGGGCTCGGGCAGCTCGCAGATGTCCCGGACGGTCGGAAACTGGCGGCTGAGGTCGATGACGTCGCCGTCGCGAACGGTCACCGGGGAGGGGCCGTCGACGGACGGGTCCCAGATCCGGCCGATGAGGACGCTGTGGTCGACGTCGTCCGGCAACGCCTCGGCGGCACTTCCGAACCAGGGCTCCTTGCTCATCGTCGCTCCCCTGTCGCAGGTCAGAGTCGCCGAGCTGGAATCTGCAACGATCGTAGCGACATGTGCAACGGTGTCAATAGTCGGTTGCGCTGAGGGCGGACTACATTGCATATGATGCAACCGGCGGCCGTCCCGGGTCGCTGCGCGGAGGGAGACAGGACGTTGTCGCAATCGATTCGCCGGGCGGTCGACCTGATCCGTCGCGCCGCGGAGCATCCGCTGTCACTCACCGAGGCGGCGGAGGTCCTGGGAGTGCACAAGTCCACCGCCCTGCGGATCCTTCAGACACTCGAATCGGCCCGCTTCGTCCGCCGGACCGGTGCCGGGACGTACGTGCTCGGCAGCGGCATCATCGAACTGTCGGAACTCGCCCTGGGCTCGATGGACCTGCGCCAGTTCGCCGCCGCGCCCCTGCGTGCGCTTCAGCGCGAGACCGGCCACACCGTGCACCTGGCGCAGCTGACCGGCGACGAGATCATCTATATCGACAAGGTCGACAGTCCCGCTTTCGACGCGGTCAAGCTGCCGTCACGGATCGGGCGGGCGGTCTCGATCTACGCGAGCGCGGTCGGGAAGACCATCCTGGCGTACCTGCCCACGGAGGAACGCGACCGCCTCCTCTCCCACGTCGTCTTCGAACGATTCACCCCCACCACGTACGCCGACCGCGAGTCTCTCGACGCCGAACTCCTCCGCATCAAGGACCAGGGCTGGGCCGTCGACAACGGCGAACACGACACGTACGTCATGTGCGTGGCGGCGCCGATCAGGGACTCGCGCGGGCAGGTCATCGCCGCCGCCTCGATGACCGCGATCGAGGTCATCGCGAGCCTCGACCAGCTCAAGGAGAGCCTCCCGCTGCTGCTCGACACCGCGAACCAGATCTCCCGGGAACTCGGCCACCCCGCCGACCTCGGCTGAGCCCGAGCGGTGGAGCCCGCCCCGGGGCCGCGTCGGGGGAGTGCGCGGACCCGGGGCGGGCGGCTCATCGGGGCCGGGCCGGCACCCAGTCGGTGAAGCGGCGGTGCAGGTCGGTCGGCGGCTCGCTGCCGCCCAGCCCGGCGAGCTGCTCGGCGGCCTCCTCGCGCAAGGTCACCAGATAGACCATCAGGTTGGGCAGGTTCTCCCGGTACTCCGCGAGCAGACGCAGCTTCGCCGGGGAACAAGGCCAGGCGGTCCCGCAGGCCCGGCAGCGCCACGTGGGACGGGACGCGACGTGCTCGACCGGTCCGCTGCTCACCCTCCCGCCCGCGCGGCGGGGAGGGACGGGCGCCGACGCGTGGCGTAGGGGACCGGTGCCAGGCGCACCGGACGCATGCCCTGCGGCATCACGAACAACTGCCGCTTCTCCGTCGCGTCGCCGTGCCGATCGAGCTGGTAGCAGTCGACCCAGGTCCAGGCGTACGGCGGGTGCCGGTCCGGCAGCTCGCGGATCACCCGCACCAGGATCGGGCTGGCGAACTGCGGGGAAGCCGCCCGGTCCAGGAGGTACACGCCGGGAGAGACCCGAGGCGTGCCGTCCTCCCGCATCACCGGACATGGCGAGGGCCGAGCCGGGCCGGCCAACGGGACGCGGGTACGGCGGTGGTGGGCTTCGGCACGGGCACGGCGGGCCTCCTCAGTCGACACGGAGTGTGGGAGGGCCGCCCGAGAGTGCTCGCCCGTCGGGCGGCCCCGTGCTGGTCCCGCCGACGGGCCGTGCCACGTCCGCGGTTCCGCTGGTGACACTCTGGTATGGAGGCCGTTACTCTCGGAAGGTGCTTCCGCCGTCCGGGCTGAGCTGGCGAAACGGCCGCCGATTCGGTGGTGATCTGGGTAATCGATCTTCAGTTTGGGGAGCCTTGAATGCCTGACATGCCGAACCCCGTGGCGTCCTTCATCGTGGGCGAGATCCGCCGGGCACGGGGCGCGGCCGGCATGACCCAAGAGGCATTCGGGCGCGGCGCCGGCTTCAGTGCCTCCCACGTCAGCGCTGTTGAGGGCGGTACTCGGGCATTGACGTTGGAGTTCGCCCGAGGCGCCGACCGCGCGCTGAGCAACGGTGGCCTTTTCGAGCGACTGGCGATGAAGCTCGGCGCACCGTCCTGGTTCCTGCCATGGCTCGACGCCGAGCGCGGTGCGACGCAGCTCCGCTACTTCGAGCCCAACCTGATCCCGGGCCTGTTGCAAAGCGAGGCATACGCTCGTGCTGTCTTACGACTCGATCCCCGCCTGACCGATGACGAGGTGGATCGCCGGGTCACCGGTCGGCTTGAACGGCAGGCCATCCTCACAAGGGAGTCTCCACCCCAACTCGTCGTTGTCGTCGATGAGGCAGCGATCCGTCGCGCGGGCGACGCAGGCGAGAAGATGATGGCCGGGCAACTCTCGCACGTTGTAGCTTGCGCGGAGCGACCCAACATCAGCGTCCACGTCATTCCGGCCGATGTTGGCCTTCACGCGGGGCTGTCCGGTCCACTGTCTCTGGCCCACATGCCGGACGGCAGTTGGATCGGCCACCTCGAAAGCCAGCTGGGCGGTGAGGTGGTGGACCGACCAGCTGACCTCGATACGCTCTTTCAGCGATGGGAGAGCGTCCGGACCGAGGCCCTTCCCCGGCGACAGTCCCTAAACCTCATCAAGGAGGCAGCGAACCAATGGACCTGAACGGCGCGCGGTGGCGCAAGAGCACCCGCAGCGGCACTAGCGGCGGCAACTGCGTTGAGGTTGCCGACAATCTTCCCGGCGTCGTCGGTGTCCGCGACTCGAAGAACCCGAACGGTCCCGCGCTGACCTTCGCCCCGTCCGCGTGGCGTGCCTTCGTCACCCAGATCTGCGATCGGATCTGACCCGGGCGCTTTGCGTTGGCAGCGCGACACGCCGACACGGCACAGCGCTGTGAGCAAGCGCCGGGAGGTACGTTGCTCGCCGGTGACGCCCGCCGGGCCGCCTACAACTACGGGGATGTTGCTGCCTCGCGGTGGCTTGACGCGACAACATCCCCGATGTTGTCGCCGTTCTCGGCCAGCTACGGCGTCAGCGTCCGGCGGCAGGCCTCAGGAGGCTGACTTGGGGCCGTTCGACTGGGCCAGGACGTCGAGCAGTTCGGCCTCTCGGCCGGCGCTCAGGCCGGCCCGCCGGTCACGGTTCAGCCCCGCCTCGCGCTCCCAGGCAAGGGTGTCCGCCAGCAGGTCTGGGCGTGGCCGGTGCCGCAGCCCGGCGGCGACCGCCGCCGCCCCGCTACGCGCCGACCAGCCGGACCAGCCCGGCTCGACCAGCCACATCGGCAGCGACTCCGGGCCCATGTACTGGGCCACGCCCTGGGCCACCAGCCAGTCGGCGTCGACGTCGACCACCGGGCCGGTGTGCCCGCCGATGGCGCGGCACCGGGCGATCCATTCGCCGAAGGGCACCACCGGCCCGACCGCGTTGAACGTGCCGACCGTCCCGGCCGTCGCGCTGTCCAGCAGCCAGGTGACCAGATCGCGCACGTCGATCACCTGGGTCGACAGATCGGGGGTACGGGGTACCAGCATGGGTTCCTCGGGGTCGCGGGCGGCCCGCGCCACCCAGTAGCCGGAGCGATCGGTGTGGTCGCCGGGGCCGCCGATCAACCCGGCCCGGGCCACCAGCAACCGGTCGCCGACCTCGGTCGTGGAGAGCTGCTCGCAGGCCACCTTGGCTTCGCCGTACTCCTCGCGGTCGACCTCGTCGCGGACCGTTGCCGGCAGGGTGGCCGCCGACTCGTCGGCGCCGGGTGTGTCGTGGCTGGCGTAGGCGCTGACGGACGAGACGTAGCTCCAGTGCCGGGCCCGGTCGCCCAGCGCGCGCAGGGCCTGCCGGACGAAGCCGGGCTGCCACGACACCTCGATGACGACGTCCCAGTCCCGGTAGCGCAACCGGTCGTACGCTGTCGGGTCGCGGCGGTCCGCCGAGACCAGGGTCGCGCCGTCCGGCACCGCTCCGCTCTCCCCACGGGCCAGGCAGGTGACGGCGTGTCCCCGAGCGACGGCCTGCCGGGCCACCTCCTGCCCCAGCCATGCCGTTCCGCCGAGCACCAGTGTCTGCATGGCACTCAGCCAAGCAGTGGTGGCGCGGCGCGGCCAAGGATCTCTGCCGTGGGCAGAACGGCCGGGGCGGATTCGCTGACCAGCGCCGAAGGAGGCACGCCCTATCCTGCTCGCGTCATGGTCCGCGCATCCGGGGGAAGACATGATGTCGAAGGTCGTCATTCGGGCCGCCGCCGTCGCTGGCGCGGCAGGCACCCTCGTCGCGGTCTTCGGCCTGCCCTGGGCCTGGTACGGAGACCGGGCCGTCCGCCTCACCGAGTTTCCGGGATGGGCCTGGTACGTCGGCGCGGCCGTCCTGCTCAACTTGGTCACCGCGTGGACGATCGCCGACCCGGGCCGGCGAGGGTGGCTGCCGCTGGTGGCCGGTGGGCTCGGTGGCGTCACGATCGTGGCCGCAGTCGCTGTCATGACCACCTACGCCGACGTGTTCCTCGGCCCGGTCGTCCCCGCGGTCCGTCCGTCGCTCGGACCTGGCGGACCGGTCGCGGTGTTGGCGGGGCTCGCCGGCCTGGCCGCCGTCGCCGGCTCGCGGTACCCGCAGTTCAGTCGCTCCAGCTGACCCGGGGCGGCAGGGCGAGGAAGTCGGCGTACCGGTGTAGCGCCTGCTCGATCTGCTCGCGGCGGGCCGGGCCGAGGTCGGTCAGCGGTTTCACGGTGAGGGTGACGCGGGTCTTGGCCAGGCTGCGTTTCCAGGTGCCGACCACCCGGCCCCCGACCACGACGGTGGCCTGGAAGACGCCGTTGCCACCGGGGATGATGGCCTGCTTGTGCTCGGGGTCGAGCATCAGCGCGCGGTCCTTGTAGCCGAGCAGGTATTCGTCGAAGCCGGGCAGGGTCAGCACGTCGTCCACCACGGCGCGGGGTGCGTCCAGCAGCGGCGTGTGCAGCACCGCCTCGACGCCGTCGACCAGAACGGTGGTCAGCTCCGCACCGGCGGCGGCGATGCCGCGCTTGGCGTCGGCAGCGGTCAGGCCCGTCCAGCCGGCGAAGTCCTGCCGGGTGGTGGGGCCGTGGCTGCGGAAGTAACGCAGCGCCAGGGTGGCCAGCGCCTCGTCGCGGTCGAGCTGTCGCTGGCCGGGCGCCCACTCGTCGAGCAGGGCGAAGGTCTGCTCGGTGCCGACGTTGGGGGCGATGCAGGTGACCCCGCGCTGGGCCGCGTACCACAGCAGGTGGTAGCCGCGCTGCCCAGCACCGTCGATGCCGGCCGCCACCAGCGCGGCCACGCACTCGGTGCGGGTCAGCCGACCGCCACCGGCGAGGATCCCACCCAGTACGTCGGCCGCGCGGTCCGCCTCCGCCTCCGACAGGCCGAGAAACTCACGTCGCTTCGCCGCACCGGCGAGCGCGCGAACGCCGGTCAGCTCCAGCAGCCAGCGGGCGTCGCGGGCCGGCACCAGGTGGATGGTGCCGCGCATCGGCCAGGTCCGCAGTGCCTCCCTACGCTCCAACGCGGCGTGCACGTCGACGTGGGTCGACCCGGGCAGCCGTACGCCAAGCGACCAAATGCCGCTGGCCAGGTCCTGGGCCTGCATGGCGCCGAACCACTCCACCACGTCGGCCACCGTCGTCGGCGCGGCGGCGGTGGGGTGGGGGCGCAGCAGCAGGCTGGTCATCCGCAGCGCGAGGGCCTCGGAGCCGCTCAGCGCGATCGTGCCGGGAGGTGCCACGACGTCGGCCGCCTTCCTTTCGGTGGTCGACGGCAGCATAGGTGCTGACACCGACAACACCGTTCGGGCCGGAACACCGGGCGGTTCCCCCTGATCGCGCTACGCCAACATCGTTGGTGGCGGAGCGCGATCCCCCGTTCAGGTCGACCGGTGTGAGGGCGGCTACGGAAATGCCGGCACCGGTGTCAACAGGATGACGTTTTCCTACCTGTTCGAGAACTGTGAACCACGCAACTTGCGGATATCTTGAGCAAGCCGGGGCGGGCTCGCGGTCAGCCCCGACGGGGTTGCGGCACCCGGACGGCGGCCATGCCGGCTGCGGTCGCGGCCTCGATGCCCAGGTCCGCGTCCTCGAAGACCAGGCAGGACCGCGGCGGTACGCCGAGCAGTTCGGCGGCGCGCAGGAACGGCTCCGGGTCGGGCTTGGGACGGGCGTAGTCGCCCGCGCAGACCAACACGTCGAACCGGTCGAGGATGCCCAGCGCGTCCAGCGAGGCGGTGACCGCCTCCCGGGTGCTGCCGGAGACCACGGCGAACGGGATGCGTCCGTGCGCGTCGTCGATGTGCCGCAGCACACCGGGGATGCCGGCGGCGGTGGGCAGCAGCTGCTGGAACCGCGTCTCCCGGTGCGCGACGACCGTCTCCACCGGCATGTCCAGGCCGTGTTGTTCGTTCAGGGCGACGACGATGTCCGCGGTCGGTCGCCCGGCCCAGGCGTAGAAGAGGTCCTCGGGGAAGGCACAGCCCCACCGGTCGAGGGTGTCCCGCCACGCGATGTAGTGCTGGGGCATCGAGTCGACGATCGTGCCGTCGCAGTCGAACAGGTACGCCTGGAACTCGCCGGTCGGCAGGGGCAGCATCACCGGCCCAGGCTATCCGGCGGTGCGCGACGGTCGACGCGCCGCTCAGAGCCGCCGATACATCACCAGCAGGTCGACGTAGCCGTCGACGGCGTGTCGGAAGCCTTCCGGGATCCGCCCCACCACCTCGAAGCCGAGTGACCGCCACAGCGCCACCGCGCGGGTGTTGACCGCGACCACCGCGTTGAACTGCATCGCCCGGTAGCCGTCGGCGCGGGCCAGGCCCAGCACGTGCTCGCCCAGCGCCCGCCCGATGCCGCGCCCGGCCGCCGACGGAGCGACCATGAAACTGGCGTTTGCGACATGTGCCCCCGGCCCGAGCTGGTTGGGGGTCAGCTTCGCCGAGCCGAGGACCGTGCCGTCGGTGTCGACGGCGACCACGGTGCGGCCCGGCGGAGTTACCAGCCACATCTGTCGGGCCTGTGTCTCGTCGACGTCCCGGGGCCAGGTGTACGTCTCACCCGCCGCGACGATCTCGCGCAGGAAGGGCCAGATGCCGGGCCAGTCGTCGGCGGTCGCGATCCTGATCTCCATCGCCGACCAGCCTGCCAGTACGCCGCCGGTGCCGGCCACCAGATATCCACGCGCGCCGCCCAATGTTTGTCACCGCAAGCATCGGGTAGTCGCCGGAGCTGATCCCAAGGAGGAAGGACGAGCGATGGCGGCACAGGTCAAGGTGGCGGTGATCTACTACAGCGCTACGGGCATCACCTACCAGATGGCGCAGGCGGCCTGCGAGGCCGCCGGTGAGGCGGGTGCGGAGGTGCGGCTGCGCAAGGTACGGGAGCTGGCACCGGACGAGGCGATCCGCTCCAACTCGGGATGGCAGGCGCACCGGATGGAGACCCAGGACGTGGAGGAGGCGCAGCCGGACGACCTCAGCTGGGCGGATGTGGTGATCTTCGGTTCGCCGACCCGCTACGGCCTGGTCGCCGCCCAGCTCAAGCAGTTCATCGACACCACCGGCCCGCTGTGGGCCCAGGGCGCGCTGGCGAACAAGGTCTATTCGGCCTTCACCTCCACCGCCACCGAGCACGGCGGGCAGGAGTCGACGTTGCTGTCGCTGTTCCACGTCTTCTACCACTGGGGCGGGATCGTGGTCACCCCCGGGTACACCGAGCCGAGCCAGTTCACCGCCGGCAACCCGTACGGTGCCTCGCACACCAGCAACAACGGCGAGACCGCGCCCGACCACGTCGCGCTGGGGGCGGTCGCGCTGACCGCCAAGCGGGCGGTACGCATCGGCGCGGCGCTCAAGCAGGGCATGGCCGCCTGAGCGGCCCGACACCACAGGACCGACGGTCCGGGCGGGGGCTCTCAGACCCGCCCGGACCGTCGGCCATGGACAGCGCTACCCGGGATCGGGCCGGCTATGCCTGCGCCGCCGGGGACAACTCACCGGCCGCTGCCGGCAGCAGGTCGCGCAGCAGGTCGGTCAGCACCGCCACCCCGTCCGGGCTGAGCACCGACTCGGGATGGAACTGCACCCCGGCGAAGCCGCGGCCCCGCAGGGCGTGCACCGCGCCGTCGGACTCGTCGCGCGCCAGCTCCACCGGCCCGTACGGCCCATCCAGGCGGCCGGTGGTGGCGCGGGCGGTGAAGGTGGCGTAGAAGCCGACCCGGCGGGGCGTGCCGAAGAGGGTGACCGTGCGTTGCAGCCCCTGGTAGGGGGCGTCCCGGCGGTACACGGGCAGCCCGAGCAGACCGGCGAGGAGCTGGTGACCGAGACAGACGGCGAGCGTCGGGTGCCCGGCGTCCAGCAACCGGGTGAGCAGGGCGCGCAACCTGGTCATCTTCTCCGTGTCCCCGGTCGGGTCACCCGGGCCCGGCCCGACCACCACCAGGTCGTACGCCTGGACCGGCTGCTCGTCCTGCCACGGCCGGACGGTCACCGACAGCCCGAGGGCGCCGAGCTGGTGGGCCAGCATCCCGGTGAAGGTGTCCTCCCCGTCGACGATGAGGGCCCGGCGGCCGGTCAGGGTGGGCAGGGCCAGAGCGCCCGGTGGCCGCTGGTCCAGCCAGAACCGGGCCAGCGGCGCGTTGCGGGCGGCGAGGGCGGCGCGTACCTGCGGATCGTCGGCGAGCCGGTGCGTCGCCCGCGGCCCGGCCGGCGCCTGCGGCCCGAGACCGAGGGCGGCCAGCACCCCGGCGGCCTTGGCGTGGGTCTCCGCGACCTCGGCGGCGGGGGTGGAATGGCGGACCAGGGTCGCACCGACCGGTACCCGCAACTCACCGGCGGGGGAGATCTCGGCGGTACGGATCAGGATGGGCGCGTCGAGGCTCTGCCGGCCCGTCTCGTCGTGGCCGAGCAGGGCCAACACCCCGGAGTAGTAGCGGCGTCCGGTGCGTTCGTGCCGGGCGATCACCCGGCAGGCGTTCTCCATCGGACTGCCGGTCACCGTCGGCGCGAACATCGTCTCCCGCAGCACCTCGCGGACGTCCTTCGTGCCCCGTCCGGCCAGCAGGTACTCGGTGTGCGCCAGGTGCGACATCTCCTTCAGGTACGGCCCGACGACCTGCCCACCGTGCTCGGCGACGGTGGCCATCATCTTCAACTCCTCGTCGAGGACCATGTACAGCTCTTCGGTCTCCTTGGTGTCGGCGAGGAAGCGCAGCAGCGCGGCCCGGTCGGCAGCGGCGCCGGTGTGCCGGAACGTGCCGCTGATCGGGTTCATCAGCACCAGACCGTCGTCGACGCTTACGTGCCGCTCCGGGCTGGCACCGACCAGGGTGCGCGCCCCGGTGTGCACCACGAATGTCCAGTACGCTCCGCGCTCCCGGATCAGCAGTGAGCGCAGTGCCGCCAGCGCGGCGGCCAGCGGGGCACCCTGCACCTGGGCGCGCAGCGTACGGTGGATGACGAAGTTCGCGCCCTCTCCGTGGCCGATCTCGTCAGCCAGCACCCGGGCCACGATGGCGGCGTACTCGTCGTCGCTGATGTCGAAGGCGGCGCCGGTGGTGCGGACGGGCGCGGTCGGCAGGGCGTCGAGGACACCGGCCAGCGGCAGCCGGTGGTGGTGGTCGACGCGGAGGCATTCCAGTGGTACCCCGTCGTCGGCACAGGCGAAGCCCCGCTCGGCGACCTGGCGGTACGGCACCAGGGCCAGCGTCGCCGGGCCGGCGGCTGCGGCGGGCAGCGGGATGTCGACGAGCCGGTCGACGGTCGACACGGCCCCGGTGAACAGGTCGAGATGCTCGGCGCCGTCGCGGCGTAACAGCGCGAACGGGCCGGGGTCGAAGCCGGCGGCGAGCGTGTCGAGCAGGTCGGTGAGCTGGTGCATCGGTCTCCTCAGGCCGGGTGACCACCGTTGGGGGGCGGCCCGGAAACCGGGAGATGACCGGCGGCCGCCTCGTCGGGCGGCCGCGTTGATGAAGCTACGCGCGGGGGAGGGCCGCCGGGTCGGCGGGCCACCAGCAGGTCAATCGCGCAAGCATGCGAACACTCTACGCGTCGGGTGGTCGGCGCGGAAGCCGATCGGCGGACCCGGTGCCCGGCAGCGTTGTCGAGTCACGATCACCGGGTACGTTGACCCGCGATGAAGATTCTCGCGCTGGACCTGGGCACCTCGTCGGTGCGTGGGCTTGTGCTGGACGACGCGCAACCGTTGCCGGGGGCGCTGGCTCGTCGCCGCATGGCGGTCACCGTCGACGACGAGGGTGCCGGCACCCTGGACGCCCGTGCCTACCTGGCCTGCCTGATCGAGTGCCTGGACGAGTTGCACGGACAGGGTTGGTTGGACGGGGTGGAACTGGTGGCGATCAGCGGCCAGTGGCACTCGGTGGTGCCGCTGGGTGCCGACGACGAGCCGCTCGGCCCGGTGCTGACCTGGCTCGACACCCGGCCCGAGCCCTCGGCCACCGCAGTCGGCCCGGTTGACCCGGACGCCTTCCACCAGCGCACCGGCACCTGGTGGCACCGCTGTTACTGGTCGGTGCGGCTGCCCTGGCTGCGAGTCCACACCGGTGACCGGGTGGGCCGGTTCACCGGACTTGTCGAGTACGTGCTCGGCGGGTTGCTCACCGAGGCGCCGATGTCGATGTCCCAGGCGTCCGGCACCGGCCTGTTGGACCTGCACACGCTGGACTGGGACCCGGAGGCCTGCGCGCTGGCCGGCAGCGACGGTGCCGACCTTCCCGAACTGGCCCCGCGCGGCTGGCACGGGAGGCTGCGCGCCGAGTACGGGCGGCGGTGGCCGGCCCTTGCTTCGGCCCGGTGGACGCCACCGCTCGGCGACGGCGCCGCCTCCAACGTCGGCTCCGGCTGCGTCGACCCGACCCGGGCGGCGGTGACCGTGGGTACGTCCTCGGCGGTGCGGCTGTTGCAGCGGATGTCGACGTCCGCCGAGCCGACCGCCCTGCCCCACCGGTTGTGGCGCTACCGCGTCGACCACGACCATGTGGTGACCGGGGTCGCGTACTCCTCGGGCGGGAACCTGTTCGCCTGGGCGGACCGGGAGCTGCGGCTGCCGACCGGCCGCGAGTTGGAGGCGGCGCTGGACCTGCTGCCGCCCGACGGCGGTCGGCCGACCAACGTCCGGTTCGGCGGTGACCGTCCGCCGGGCATGCGCCCGGCCGGGCTGGGCGAGCTGCGGGGACTGGGCTTCGGCACCACTGCGGTGGAGATGCTGGCCGGGCTCATGTACGGGGTGTGCGAGCAGGTCGTCGACGACCTGGTGGTGCTGGAGTCCACGGTCGGCCGGCCGGTGGAGGTGGTCCTCGGCGGCGGCGCGATGGCCGCCTCGAGCTGGTGGCGGAGAGCGTTCGCGGCGGTGCTGGCCCCCCGGCCGGTCCACTTCGCGCGGCACCCGGAGATCGGGGCCACCGGCGCGGCGCTGGTGGCCACCGGCCGGATCGCCGATGCCGTGGTGGTGGCCGACATCGGCCGGACGGATGATCAAGACTCGGCGACCTCGGCATAGGGTTGCGACCAGCAGTACCCTTCCTTAACCGTTCATAAGGGCAGGGCGTTGACACTGCTCCCGGGCCTGGTTGGATGGACGGCGCTCCCCGGACCGCGGCGGACGCGTGGGGGAGGAGGAGCGGGTGGGTGTAGGACCGGAGCAGGCGCACGGGGTGTCGCAGCACCGCCGGCGTCGGTTCGACGTCCGGGTGGTACCCCACCGGCGTCGCTCTGCCCTGCGCCTGCGGGACTGGCGGATGCGGACCAAGCTGGCCACGGTGCTGGTGATTCCGTCGGTCGCCTTCCTGGTGCTGGCGGGGGTGCAGACCGAGAGCCTGGTCAGCCGCGCCAGCGTCCTGGGTGACTTCGCCGCCCAGGTCGGCATCGGACGCGAGATCACCACGCTGACCCACCGGTTGCAGATGGAGCGCGACCGTACAGCCGGGGAACTGCCCGCGCTGCGTGACGCCGCCGACGAGGAGGCGAGCGAGGAGCGGCTGGCCGTGTTGCAGCCCTACCGCGACGCCGCCGACCAGGCAGCGGCGGAACTGCGCGCGGCGGCTGAGCCGTTGGCCGAGGCGGACGCCTCGTGGCGGGACGTCTACGTGGTGGCCTCCCAGGCGTACCAGCAGGTCGGCTACATCCGGAACACGATGACCACGGTGGTGCTCAGCGACGACACCATCATCGGTAACTACCACCGGGCGATCGACGCGTTGCTGAATCTGCTCGCCCAGCCGACGCCCGGCGCCGACCGGCCGGAGCTGGCCGACGCGGTGCTGCGCTACGTGCAGTTCGCCCGGGCCAAGGAACTCTCCTCGCGGGTCCGGGCGGAGCTGTACGCGGCGGCCCGTGCCGGCAGCTACGACTCCGAGGACGCGGCCCAGCTGCCTGACCTGCGGGCGCGTCAGTTGACCGCGCTCGGCGCGTTCCGGATCGCGGCGACGAGCGCACAGGTGACCCGCTACGACGAGATGAGCCTGGACCCCGCCTTCATCGCCGCCTCCCGGATGGAGGAGCAGGCGCTGTCGCAGGGCACGTCCGGGTCGGCGGTGCTTGACGCGGAGCAGTGGTGGACGGCCAGCGAGGCCCGCCACGAGCTGTTGCAGGGCTTTGAGGCAGACGTGCTGTCGGCTTCGGCGCGGCAGGCCGACGACGCGAGCGAGACCCAGCTGCGGGAGACGCTGCTGGTCGTCGGCGTGATCATCACGGTCCTGCTGGTGGCGGTGCTGATCTCGGTGCTGATCGGTCGGTCGTTGGCCCGGTCGATCCGGCTGCTGCGTTCACAGGCGCTGCGGATCGCGCAGATCGAGCTGCCCGAGGCGCTGGCCCGGCTGCGGTCGGTCTCCGGTGGCGTACCGCCGATCGACGTCTCGCCGGCGGTCGTACGGTCGCTCGACGAGATCGGAGAACTGGCCGAGGCGTTCGTCGCGGTGCACCGTAGCGCCGTCGGGGTGGCCGTCGAGCAGGCGAACATGCGTCGCAACGTCAACGCGATGTTCATCAACCTCGCCCGACGCAGCCAGGTGCTGGTGGAGCGGCAGCTGGAGCTGCTCGACGACCTGGAGCGCGAGGAGGGCGACCCCGAGCAGCTGGAGAACCTGTTCAAGCTGGATCACCTCGCCGCCCGGATGCGCCGTAACGACGAGAGCCTGCTGGTGCTCGCCGGTACCGAGTCGACCCGCCGGTGGAACCGGCCGATCGGGCTGAGCGCGGTGCTGCTGGCGGCCAGCGCCGAGATCGAGCAGTACCAGCGGGTGCGGCACGAGGCGGTGGCGGATCTGCACGTGGTCGGGCACGCGGTTGGTGAGCTGGTGCACCTGCTGGCCGAGTTGCTGGAGAACGCGACCGCCTTCTCCCGGCCGGACACCATCGTGCAGGTGATGGCCCGGGTGGAGGGGTCTGGGGCGGTGATCGAGATCGCCGACCAGGGCCTCGGGATGAGCCCGGCGGCACTGGCGGAGGCGAATGCGGTGCTGGCCGCCCCGCCGGCCGCCGACGTGGCGGCGGTCGAGCGGATGGGTCTGTTCGTGGTCAGTCACCTCGCCGCTCGGCACGGCATCGAGGTGCGGTTGCACGGCGGTGCCGGTGGACTGGTGGCCCGGGTACGCCTGCCGCGTCCGCTGCTTGCCGAAGCGCCGCCGCCGAGCCTGGACCCGGTGCCCTCGCCGCGCGGGCTGCCCGTCGCGACACCTCGCCCGGTCGCGGTCGCCCCGGCCGACCCGGGGCCGGCGGATCTGCCGGTGGCCGGGCGACGTCCGACCACGGTGCCCCGCCAGGCCCACCCGGTGCCGGTACGCGCCGAGGACGTGCTCGCCCCGGCAGCGGCACCGGCCAGCGGCGGGAGCGGCTGGTGGTCGCGGGAGGGCCCCTCGTCGTCGGTCGTCCCCGCGGTCGGGGCCGGCGCGCCGGCCCCGCCGGCCGTGCCGGTGACCGCCGGGACGAACGAACGGGGTCTGCCGATGCGGGTGCCGATGGCGCAGCTCAGTGCGGTGACCCAGCCGGCCCGTCCAGAGCAGCAGTCGACGGCCCGCGACGATCCGGATCCGGAAGCCGTCGGCGGGATGTTGTCCAGGTTGTACAGCGGCGTACGGCGGGCAGAGTCTGAGGAGACCACCGAGATACCCGTGCCACCGCTCGGGGCGTGGAGCGAAGGAGGACGGAAGTGACGACGTTGTCGCAGGAGGCTCGCGACCTGAGCTGGCTGGTCAGCGCGTTCGCGGAGCGGGTGCCCGGGGTGGCGCACGCGGTGGTGGTCTCCTCCGACGGGCTGCTGGTCGCGATATCCGACCACCTGCCACGGGACCACGCCGACAAGCTCGCTGCGGTGACCTCGGGACTGATGAGCATCACCGCCGGTGCCGCCCAGATGTTCGACGGGGACGTGGTCAAGCAGACCGTGGTGGAGATGGGCCGGGGCTACTTCCTGGTGATGCAGGTACGCGACGGCTCGATCCTGGCCACCCTGGCGGCGGCGGACGCCGACATCGGCGTGGTGGGCTACGAGATGGCCCGGCTGGCCAAGCAGGCCGGGGAGATGCTGACCCCGGCCCTGCGCGCCGAACTTCAGCAGGCGCTGCCCCGCTGATCCGGCGGGGCAGTGGGCGGCCGGCCGAACGCTTACCGGAGGCCGGGCGCGGGGCCGGGGGTGGTGGGTCGGGAGGCGACCCACCAGGCGACGGTGGCGGCCACGGCGACGACGCCGCTGAACAGGAACGGCGCCTCGATGCCGGCTCGGGCGGCCAGGGCACCGCCGGCCAGCGCGCCCAGCGCGGTGCAGCTGTAGGTGACCACGCGGGAGGCGGCGATGACCCGACCGAGCAGCCCGCCCGGCACCAGCCGTTGGCGTACCGACAGCGCGGCGACGTTGAGCACGGCGAACGCGGCGCTGGTGGTGACCACCACGACCACCGCGACGGCGCGGTGCCCGACGACGGCCAGCAGGACCGGTACGCCGGCGGTGACGGCCATGGACCAGGTCAACACGGACCGGTGCTGGAAGCGGGCGACGAGACGGTCGGCGGCGAACGAGCCGATCAGTCCACCGGCGGCGCCGGTGGCCAGCAGCAGACCGAAGCCGAACGCGCCGAGGCCGAGGGCATCGCGGGCGTAGAGCACGAAGATCGCGAACCAGGCGGTGTCCGCGGCGGCCACGGCAGCGGTGACGAGCACCAGGGTGCGCAGCGTCGGCTGGCGGACGAGCCAGCGCAAACCGGCCAGGGCACCGTCGCCGTCGGCGCTCGGCGGGGCGTCGCCGGCAGCTGCGGTGGCCCGGTGCGCCAGGGTCAGCGGCAGCGAGAGCACGAGCATCACCGCCAGGGCCAGGGTGGCCCCGTTGACGGCGAACGGGATGGCCGCACCCAGCACGAACAGCAGGGCGCCCACCGGTGGGCCGACGAACTCGTTGCCGACGATCTCCCCGGCGACCAGCCGCCCGTTGGCCTTCTCCAACTGCGCGTCGGGGACGAGCCTGGGTACGGCGGTCTGTGCGGCGGTGTCCCGGATGGTCTCGCCGACGCCGAGCAGGAACGCGGCGGCGACGACGAGCGAGATGGTGGCCCAGCCCAGGGCGACCGTGGTGGCCAGCGCGGCCAGCACCACGACGCGGCCGGTGTCGGCGGCGGCGAGCAGCGTACGGGTGGCTCGGCGGTCGGCGAGGGCTCCGGCGAACATCCCGGAGACGAGCCACGGCAGGAACTGCGCGGCGGCAACCGCACCTACGGCCAGCGGGTCGTCGGTGAGTGCGGCGGCCAGCAGCGGGAAGGCGGCCACCCGGATGCCGTCGCCGAGATTGGCCAGCGCGGCGGCGCTCCAGAAGGCCCAGAACGGCCGGCCCAGACGGTTGTGCTCAGGCATGTCGGGATCGTACGTGCCGCGGCGGCGGCCCCGGGTCGGGCCGCCGCCGCGCTGACGCGTCAGACCGCGTTGTCCGCGATGACCTGGCGGTACCAGTGGGCGCTGCGCTTGAACACCCGTCGCTGGGTGGGGTAGTCGACGTAGATCAGCCCCCAGCGCTGCTCGTAGCCCTCGGCCCATTCGAAGTTGTCGAGCAGGGACCAGACGTGGAAGCTCTCCAGCGGCACGCCTTCGGCGATCGCCCGATGTGCGGCGGTCAGGTGGTCGCGGAGGAAGGTGACGCGGCCGTCGTCGTCGACGGTGCCGTCGGCGCTGAGTTCGTCCGGGGTGGGCAGGCCGTTCTCGGTGACGGTGAGGGGGATCGGCCCGTAGTCGCGGGTGACCCGGGTCAGGACGTCGTACATCCCCTCGGGGTAGATCTGCTGCCAGTCCGCCTCGGAGGTGGGCCAGCGGCGTACCGTGCCGCCGGACGCGGTGACGTAGATCGGGGTGTAGTACTGCACCGCGAGCAGGTCGATCGGGGTGGAGATGATCTCCAGGTCACCGTCGCGGATGGCGCGGACCATCCGGCTGTCGGGTCCGAGATCGGCCAGCACGTCGGCCGGGTAGCTGCCGGTCAACGCGGAGTCGAGGTAGAGGCGGTTCTCGTAGCCGTCGTAGAGGCGGGCGGCCTCCGCGGCGGCGGTCGAGTCGTCCGCGGGGTAGCAGGGGTGCAGGTTGAAGGCGGGGCCGATGCGGCTCTTTCCGCCGGTGGCGCGCAGGGCGCGGACGGCGAGGCCGTGGGCGAGTTGGAGGTGGTGGGCGACCAGGTACGCCGCGTCGGGGTCCTGCCGGCCGGGGGCGTGATGGCCGAAGAGGTAGCCGTTCTGCACCACGGTCTTCGGCTCGTTGATGGTCAGCCAGACCGGTACCCGGTCGCCGAGGGCGTCGAAGACGATGCCGGCGTAGTCGGCGAAGCGCTGGGCGACGTCGCGGGACTCCCAGCCGCCGGTGTCCTGCAGGCTCTGCGGCAGGTCCCAGTGGAACAGCGTGGCCATCGGGGCGATCCCGCGTTCGTGCAGACCGTCGACGAGACGACGGTAGAAATCGAGGCCGCGTTGGTTGGCGGCGCCGGTTCCGTCGGGCTGGATGCGCGGCCAGGAGATGGAGAACCGGTAGCTGCGCAGCCCCAGGTCGCGCATCAGATCGAGGTCTTCGGCATAGCGTTGGTAGTGGTCGGCGGCCACGTCGCCGGTGTCGCCGTTGCGGGTGCGTCCCGGCGCCCGGCTGAACGTGTCCCAGATCGATTCGCCGCGGCCGTCCTCCTTGGCGGCGCCCTCGATCTGGTACGCGGAGGTCGCGGCGCCCCAACCGAAGTCGGGCGGGAAGGACCGCCGGGTGCTCGGGCTCGACGCGGTGGCCGTCTCGTCGGCCGGGTCGCCGGGCTGGCAGCCGGCGAGACCGGTGGCCGTGGTGGCCGCGGCGGTGCTGCCGAGGACGGCGCTGACCGGGGTGGCGGCGGTGGCGGAGAGCGCCGCGCGGCGCAGCAGGTGCCGCCTGGTGAGTATCGACATGGGTTCTCCTCGTGGATGGGGACGACCGCCTGAGCCCGGGAGCGCTCCCAACAAAGGGTAGAGGGTAGGCGGTCCCCGCCGGGTCGAGTCGTCACGAGGGGTGGGGCGGACGACCTCGGTGGCGGGATGACGTGGGGTGGGGAAGGGCGCAGTGCCGGTCGGGCAGTTGGTGCGAGCGGGACCGGGTGCGCCGAGTACCGCGGGCGGACCTTTGTGCGCGCCCGGGCGGTCGGCGGGGCGTCGCGGATGGCGGTCGGCGGGCGGGTCGACTGCCGTGCGGGGCGCGCGGGTGGTGCGCGTCTGACCCGTCGGCCTCTTTTCCCATCGTGAACGGGGGTTTAGTGTGGGGACGGGGGAGGGCAACCCCCGTCCCCACCGTGTTGCGGTACACGCACGTTCGGATTGGCGTCCCAGTTGTGCGTGTCGCGCGGGAGCCGGGCCACGCGAGTGGCTGAGGATCCACCTCCCTCCACTGTGGTGGGGTGACGGCTGACGGCGGTGTCCGGGCTGGCCCGCCGTCGGCCTGTGGTCTGTTCCCCGGAGCCGTGGGCACGACCCCGAGCGATATTCCGGGTGGAACTCTGTCGATGGAAGCGCTCCCATCGACGTTGTTGCGACTGTAACGCCCGTCACGGCTTTGTGAAAGCCCCAAAATGAGATCGAAACAAGTCGGTGTTTCCGGAAGTTCCCTTGCTGGTGTTGGGAGCGCTTCCATGGCACACTGTCGATCGACCGCGCGGAGCCAAGTTACGCGTGAGCGCGGGTCGCCGAGGGCTTCCGGCTCGTCCGGTACGGCGTCCTGCTAGCAGCGGGAGCAGCTGCCGTCCCATACGGCGCCCCGCCGCGCTGGCCCGACCCGGGCCGCAGCGACCACCATCCACTGGCACCTCGGCGGACCCGTCGTCCCCGAGGCGCCACCGCCGGTGCGCCACCGCCACCGGCCTGGTCCGAGGAGACACCGCGCAGATGAGAAACCTGGCTAGACGCCGGCGCCTGGCGTGGCTCGCCGCCGCGGCGCTGGCGATCGGTGGGGCGACAGTCCCCGCCGCCGCCGCACAGGCCGCACCGGCCTGCGACGTGGTTTATACGACAAATGACTGGAGCAACGGCTTCACCGCCAACGTCACCATCAGGAACACCGGTGACGCGATCAACGGATGGACCCTGAAGTTCGCCTTCCCCGGCAACCAACGGGTCACCCAGGGCTGGTCGGCCCGGTGGAGCCAGAGCGGCAACGAGGTCACCGCCGTCAACGAGTCCTGGAACGGCAACATCCCGGCCGGCGGCAGCACCAGCATCGGCTTCAACGGCTCCTACTCCGGCACCAACGCGAAGCCGACCTCGTTCTCGGTCAACGGGGTCACCTGCGGTGGCACGGCGCAGCAACCCCCGACGGTCAGCCTGTCGGTGCCCGCCGGCCCGTTCACGGCCCCGGCGACCGTGCCGCTGACCGCCACCGCCAGCGACCCCGACGGCACCGTCGCCCGGGTCGAGTTCTACCGCAACGGGCTGCTGGTCAACACCGACACCAGCGCGCCGTACGCGTACACCCTGGAGAGCCTGCCGGCCGGTGACTACACGGTTCAGGCCCGGGCGTACGACAACAGCGGTCTGTCCGCGATCGCCGAGCGGTCGTTCACCGTCGCCGCCTCCACCTCGCCGGCCGTGGTCGCCACGCCGACCGCGGTGACCGTCCCCGAGGGCGGCAGCTCGACGTTCAACCTCAAGTTGAGCCGGGCGCCCTCCGCGAACGTCGCGGTGAGCCTGGCGCGTACCGGCGACACGGACGTCACCGTCACGCCGACCTCGGCGACGCTGACCACGTCGAACTGGAACACCGGCGTCGACGTGACCGTCCGGGCGGCGGAGGACGAGGACACCGTCGGCGGCACCGCCACCGTCACCGCCTCGGCCACCGGCCACACCCCGGCGACGGTCACCGTCACCGAGATCGACAATGATGTGCCCGGCGGGGACGACGAGTACGTGCAGCGCTTCCTCACCCAGTACAACAAGATCAAGAACGCGGGCTACTTCAGCCCGGAGGGCGTGCCGTACCACTCCATCGAGACGCTCATCGTCGAGGCGCCGGACCACGGCCACGAGACCACCTCCGAGGCGTTCAGCTTCTGGCTGTGGCTGGAGGCCTACTACGGTCGGGTGACCCAGAACTGGGAGCCGTTCAACGACGCCTGGACGGTGATGGAGCGGTACATCATCCCGTCCGACGCCGACCAGCCGACCGCCGGCTCCGCCGGTGACGCCACCTACGCCGCCGAGCACGACCTGCCCAGCCAGTACCCGTCGCAGCTGGACTCGAACGTGCCGGTCGGCCAGGACCCGCTGCGCGCGGAGCTCCGGTCGACCTACAACACCGGCTCCGTCTACGGCATGCACTGGCTGCTGGACGTCGACAACGTCTACGGCTACGGCCGCTGCGGCGACGGCACCACCCGCCCCGCGTACATCAACACCTTCCAGCGGGGCACCCAGGAGTCGGTGTGGGAGACCGTGCCGCAGCCGTCCTGCGACACCTTCGCCCACGGCGGTCAGTACGGCTACCTGGACCTGTTCATCAAGGAGTCGCAGGCCCCCGCCAAGCAGTGGAAGTACACAAACGCTCCGGACGCCGACGCGCGCGCCGTGCAGGCCGCGTACTGGGCGCTGACCTGGGCCAAGGAGCAGAACAAGGAGGCCGACGTCGCGGCCACCGTGGCCAAGGCCGCCAAGATGGGTGACTACCTGCGGTACGCCCTGTTCGACAAGTACTTCAAGCGGATCGGCAACTGCGTCGGGGCCAGCACCTGCCCGGCCGGCTCCGGCCGCGACTCCGCCCACTACCTGCTCTCCTGGTACTACGCCTGGGGCGGCGCGTACGAGACCAGCCAGAACTGGTCCTGGCGGATCGGCTCCAGCCACAGCCACTTCGGCTACCAGAACCCGTTCGCGGCCTGGGCGCTGACAAACGTCGACGAGCTCAAGCCGCGCTCGCCGAACGCGGCGGCGGACTGGACCAACAGCCTCGAACGGCAGTTGGAGCTCTACACCTGGCTCCAGTCGGCCGAGGGCGGCATCGCCGGTGGCGCGACCAACAGCTGGGGCGGGCACTACGGCCAGCCGCCGGCCGGCACGGCCACCTTCTACGGCATGTTCTACGACGAGGACCCGGTTTACAACGACCCGCCGTCGAACCGGTGGTTCGGCATGCAGGCCTGGTCGATGCAGCGCATCGCCGAGCTGTACCTGGTCAGCGGCAACGCCCAGGCCAAGGCGCTGCTGGACAAGTGGGTTCCGTGGGCGATCGAGCACACCACGCTGGGTGAGGACTGGTCCATCCCGTCGGACATGGAGTGGACCGGCCAGCCCAACAACTGGAACCCGGACAACCCGCAGCCGAACAACAACCTGCACGTCGAGGTGACGGTCCGGGGCCAGGACGTCGGCGTCGCCGCCGCCTACGCCCGCACCCTCATCGCGTACGCGGCGAAGTCGGGCGACACCGAGGCGAAGGAAACCGCCAAGGGGCTGCTGGACGCGCTGCACGCGCACACCGACGACCAGGGTGTCTCGACGGTGGAGAAGCGTGGCGACTACGAGCGCTTCGACGACGTCTACGACGCCTCCACCGGGCAGGGCCTGTACATCCCGCCGGGCTGGACCGGTGAGATGCCCAACGGTGACGCCATCGCGCCGGGGAAGAGCTTCCTCGACATCCGGTCGTTCTACAAGGACGACCCGGCGTGGCCGAAGGTGCAGGCGTACCTCGATGGTGGGCCGGAGCCCGAGTTCCGTTACCACCGCTTCTGGGCCCAGGCGGACGTCGCCATGGCCTACGCCGACTACGGGAAGTTGTTCCCCAACGGCTGAACGAACTCCTCCGGGTGGGCGGTGACCCACCCGGAGGCACCGGCCGGGCCTCGGGGGTAGAGGCAGGTCCGGTAGACGGCCTGACACCCACGGTCAGGCCGGGGTGGGTCGGCCCTCTGGCCGACGCAGCGGAGCGGTCGGCCCACCCCACCACCCCGACCCGCCGAGCACGGCGCGCACATAGCGAAAAAAAGTGACCGCCCCGGGATCACAACCCGGCCCGGGACGGAGTAACGTACATCACCGGAGAGGCCGCTCCCCCCGTGGCGGCCTCTCCTTTATTGTTCCTGCCCCGGCGCGTTCGACTCGCCGTCTTCCGGTGCCTTCGCGGCCGGCTCAGTCTGCGGCGTCACCGGGTGCCGCAGACCGGGGTGACCGGCCGGCAACGACCGGCGCAGCACGGCCCAACTGGCCGCCAGCGCCGCCGCGACCAGCGGCCAGGTCAGTCCCACCCGGGCCGCGGTCAGGGCGAGCACGTGACCGCCGAGATACAGCGGCACGAACACCGCCACCCGCAGCAGGTAGGTCCCCGTCCACACCCAACTGGCCCGCCCGTACGCCCGCAGCAGCGCCGGGTCACGGCGCCAGCGCCCGCGCTGCCCCAGCGCGGTGCCGACGACCACCCCCAGCAGCGGCCAGCGCACGAGGATGCTCACCGCCCACGCCAGCGCGCTGGCGGCGTTGGCCAGCACCTGCACGAGGAAGAAGTCCTCCGCCCGCCCGGTGCGCACCGCCACCAGCGCGGCCACGCAGACCGCGAGCAGCCCGACCAGCACCGACCGGGGCCGGTCACCGCGGCGCAACCGCCAGCCGGCCACCACCGTGCCGGCGATCAGCGCCGCCACCACCCCGGCCCAGACCGACCGTCCGGCCACGAGCCAGCCCACCGCGAACGCGACCGGCGGCACGGTGGCGTCCACGGCCCCGCGGCGCCCGCCGAGCAGATCGGCCAGCGACTCGGGCCGCCCGTCCACGGCGACGTCCCGCTCCGACGTACCGGTCACGCGCCCTCCTTCGCCTGCGGCCAACCTATCTCCACGCCACGGACGGGCCACCGGCCGGACGCCGGTGGCGTGCCGCTAAGTTGTGCGGGTGCGCGTGACGCCCAGGGGTGGTACTGCGGTCTGGCTGGTCGTGCTGGCCCTCATTCAGACGGCGGCCTTCATCGCCGTCTGGCGATTCGCCCTGCACACGGAGATCGGCCAGTGGATCGACACGGTGGCCCTCACCGGCAACCGGATCGGCCGCGACCACATCGAGGAACCGGTCGACCGGATCCTCAACGCCATGTCCGTGGTGTCGCTGCTGGCAGTCACCGTGATGATCGGGTTCATCGCGCTGATCCGAGGTCGGGTCGCCCTGGCCGTCGCGGCGACCCTGCTGATCGCGGGCGCCAACGTCACCACCCAACTGCTCAAGTACGGGCTGAGCCGCCCCGACTACGGCATCGACCTGGAACGGGCGTACGTCGGCAACAGCCTGCCCAGCGGGCACACCACGGTCGCCGGATCGGTGGCGGTGGCCCTGGTGCTCGTGCTCCCGCCCAAGGTGCGGGCCGTCGGCGCCGTGATCGGCGCCGGCTACGCCGCGACCGCCGGGGTGGCGACCCTGTCGGCGGGCTGGCACCGGCCCAGCGACGCGGTCGCCGCGTTCCTGGTGGTCGGCGTCTGGGCGGCGCTGGCCGGCCTGCTGCTGCTGATCACCCAGCGGGAACGGGCGGAGGTCGCGCCCGGTGACGCGCACCGGCTCACCGCCCTGCTGCTGGGCGTGGGCGGGCTGCTCGCGATCGCCGGCTGCGGGTTGGCCCTGTGGTGGCTGGTGGGCCTGCGGTCCACCCCGGCGGCGGAGCTGCCCCGCCGTCCGCTGTTCGTCGGTTACGCGGGCAGCGCCGCCGGCGTCGCCGGCGCCATGGCGGTGGTGATGGCGCTGGTGCTCACCGCCGTGCATCGTCTCGTGCCCCGCTACAAGGGCTGACCGGATGAGCGTCGTACGGTCGGCCTTCCGCGACGAGTGCGAGCGGCTCGGCTCGGTGCTGCGTACCCTCGACCGCTCGGACCTCGACCGCCCGACCCGCTGCGTCCCGTGGACGGTGGCCGACCTGCTGGCCCACGTACGCACCGGAGCCGGCCGGCTGGCCGACATGCTGGCCGCCACGGCACCCGGTCCTGCCCAGGTCGACGCCGCCGGATACTTCGGCGCCGCGAAATTCGTCCCGAAAGTCGACGCCGCCCGGATCGAAGCCGCCCGGATCGAAGCCGCCCGGACCGAGGCCGCCCGGGTCGAGGCCGCCCGGATCGGGGCCGCCCGGGTTGAGGCTGTCCCGGGCAGCGTCGAACGGCTGGCGGAGCGGACCGGCGCGCTGCTCGACGCGGACTTCGACCGGACCTGGCGGGCCACCCTCACCGCGGTCGACGCCCACCCCGCCGACCGGGTGGTACGCACCCGGCACGGCGACGCGATGACGGTGACGGAGTTCCTGCGTACCCGGGTGGTGGAGGTCGGTGTGCACGGCCTCGACCTGGCCGAGGCGCTGAACCGACCACCGTGGCTCACCCCGACCGCCGCCCAGGTGATCGCCGAACTGCTCATCGGCGGGCAGGCGCTGCCGGTGGGCCTCGGCTGGGACCGGCTGACCCTGATCCGCAAGGCCACCGGACGCAGCCCGCGCAGTCCGGCCGAACAACACGCCCTCGACACCGCCGGCATCCGACTGCTCGCCTTCGGCGGCTGACCGGCGACCGGCCCGCGTATCCGCATTCGCCCGCCCGGGCCGTCGCCGGGGGCCCGGAGCAGACACGCGTCGCCGCTGCGCGCGGCAGCCGGCGGATCAGGCGGCGGTGCGGGGCGCCGGCACGTGCGGAACGGCGGCGCGCAGGTGGGCCAGGACCACCGGGTCGATCCGACCGGGTGCCAACCGCTCCTCCAGGTTCTCCAGCCCGGCCCAGGCGACCAACGCGTCCTCGGGCTCCGCGGGATCGGCCGGGTACCCGAGCCCGGTCAGCAGACCGGCGACCTCGGCGGCCAGCGCGCCGGTCAGGTCCAGCAGGGTGGCCGGATCGGGCCGGCTGAACAGCAGGGTGTGCACCGCGAGCAGCCGGTCGAGTTCCGTGACCGGGTCTGGATGGTCGTCGACCCGCAGGTCGATCATGACGTCGCCGGTGCCGCCGTACCCGCCACCACGGCGCACCACGAGCAGCCCCGCGCTCTGCCGGCCGCGCCGGTCGCCGCCAGCGGCCTCACCGGCCCGCAGCGCCGTGAGCAGCCGCTGCGCGAACGGCAGGTCGACACCGGCCAGCCAGGCGTCGCGGAGCGCGTCGACGACCTGCGGGCCGGTGAGGATGTTCCCCTGCGCCGCCCAGCCGTCGCCGGCCTGCCCACCGGCCCAGCCCCGGCAATGGGCGCCGGTCCAGGTGGCACCCGGCCCGGTGGCGGCGACCACCCCGAGCTGGCGGTGATCGCGTTCCGGATCGGCGGCGACCAGGCCGGCGACCACGCCGGCGGCGGACACACCGGTCCGCAGCAGCGCCAGCCCCTGCGGCCGGTAGGCCAGGTTCACGTGCGCCTGGGTGGCGATCGCCCCCACATCGGCTGCGGCACCCGGCACGAGCGCGCCGGCGGCCAGGAAACGGCTCGCCACGACGATGCCGTGCAGCCGGCCGTCGTCGGAGCGGGCGACGAGCGAGAAGGTCACGCTGGGAAGGTTAACGCTGGTGACGGCCCTGCGACTGCCGCCATGACCTTGCCCGACGAGGCAGGGGCGGGCACCATCGACCGATGACGACGCGATGGGCAATGACGGTGCCACTGGGCGGGATCCCGCTCGCTGACCACGCCGCGGTGTACGCGGCCCTCGCCGACGCCGGCTACACCGACGTGTGGTCCTCCGAGGTCAACGGGGCCGATGCGTTCACCCCGCTGGCGCTGGCCGCCGCCTGGCAGCCCGGACTGCGGCTCGGCACCGCGATCACACCGGCGTTCACCCGTGGACCCGGCCTGCTGGCGATGAGCGCCGCCGCGCTGGCCGACGTCGCCCCCGGCCGGTTCGCCCTCGGCATCGGCGCGTCGTCGCCGGTGGTGGTCTCCGACTGGAACGCCGTGGAGTTCACCGAACCGTTCCGGCGCACCCGCGACGTGCTGCGTTTCCTGCGGGCGGCGCTGCGCGGGGAGACCGTCGACGGCGCCTTCGACACCTTCGCCGTCCGCCGGTTCGCCCTGGAACGGCCACCGGCGGTCCCGCCGCCGCTGCTGCTGGCCGCGCTGCGTCCGGGCATGCTGCGGCTGGCCGCCGCCGAGGCCGACGGAGTCATCCTCAACTGGCTCGCCGCCACCGACGTGCCCCGAGCGGTGACCGAGCTGGGGCAGCGGCGTCCACAGTTCGAGGTGGTCGCCCGGATCTTCGTCTGTCCCACCGAGGACGCCGGGTACGCCCGCACCCTCGGCCGGCGGATGATCACCAGCTATCTGACCGTGCCCGCGTACGCGGAGTTCCACCGCTGGCTCGGTCGGCAGGAGGCGCTGGCGGACATGTGGGCGGCGTGGGCGGCCGGCGACCGGCGCGGTGCCCTGGCCGCGATCCCGGACGAGGTGGTCGACGCGTTGATCCTGCACGGCTCGCCCGAGCAGTGCCGGGCACAGGTGAGTCGGTACGTCGACGCCGGGGTGGACGTACCGGTGCTGGCCTTGCTGCCCACCCCCGAGGTCACCGCCACCGACCCGGCGGCGCTGGCCACCCTTGTCGCCCGGCTCGGGCGCGACGCGAAGGAGTCGGCGTGAACCTCACCGACCGGGTAGCGGTGATCACCGGCGGGGCCGGGGGAATCGGTGCGGCGCTGGCCCGACGGTTTGCCGCCGAGGGAGCCGCCGCGCTGGTCCTGGCCGACCTGGACGGTGCCGCCACCGAGGCGGTCGCCGCCGCCGTGGGCCCGCTGGCCCGGGGCGTCGCCGTCGACGTCACCGACGAGGAACAGGTACGGGCACTGGTCGCCGACACCGAACGCCGCTACGGCCGCATCGACGTGTTCTGCGCCAACGCCGGAGTGAGCAGCGGCGGGGGAGTGGAGGTCGACGACGCCGGCTGGGACCGGTCCTGGCGGGTCAATGTGCTCGCCCACGTGTACGCCGCCCGGGCGGTGCTGCCGGCGATGCTCGCCAGGGGCAGCGGCTACCTGCTGCACACCTGCTCGGCGGCGGGAGTGCTGACCGCCGTCGGCGACGCCGCGTACACCACCACCAAGCACGCCGCCGTGGGGTTCGCCGAGTGGCTGTCGGTGACCTACCGGGACCAGGGGATCCGGGTCAGCGCGCTGTGCCCGCAGGGGGTCGACACGCCGATGCTGGCCGACGGGTTGGCCGCCGGGCACCTCGGTGCCCAGGTCATCGCGGCCTCCGGCGCGGTGCTCAGCCCGGACGAGGTGGCTGCGGCGGCGGTGGCGGGGATGGCGGAGGAACGGTTCCTGATCCTGCCGCACCCGGAGGTGGCCGAATATGCTCGCCGCCGCGCCGAGGACCCCGACGGCTGGCAGTCCGGCCTCCGCAAACTCGTCCGCCGGTTGCGTGCCGCCACCTGATCGCCGACCGCTCCGCCCCCACCCGCATCACGGTAGGAGGGTGGGAGTTAGCGGGGCCAGCGTAGGGGGCCCGGGTGCACCGACCAGAGCAGGCGACGCCAGTGGGGACGGGCGGCGCGCAGCGTCCCGCTGTAGGTGGTGGCGGCCTCGGCGGCGGCCTCGGCCTGTTCGGCGGTGGCCGTGCCGGGTGCGAAACCGACCTGGTTGATCAGCGTGGCGAGGTCGTCGACGGCGAGCTGTGCCGCCGTCGACACCTGACGGTCCTCGACGCGACGGATGGCCTCGGTCAGGGTCTGTCTGGCCACGGCGGCGACCTCGGTGGCGGACAGGTCGGCGGCGACCGGCCGGCCGGCCAACCGCAGCGTGTCGGTCAGCTCCCGCCAGGCGCCGGCGATGCGGTGGCCGGGGTCGCCCCGGTGCAGTCGGGCCCGGGTCTGTGCCCGGCGCAGACCGGCGAGGGTGGCCAGCAGCGCCACGACGACGAGCAGCAGACCGCCGCCGGTGCCGCCGACAAGCACCGGCGTCGGTACGCCCCCGCTGTCCGCCGGGCCGGCGGGAGCGGCCTGCGCCGGTGGCGAGGCGGTCGGCTCCAGGGTGGGCTCCGGCTGCTCCGACGGGGGCGGATCCTCCGGCTGGGGGCGGAAGTCCTCCTCCACCGGTCGGGGCTCCTCGTCCGGTCGGGGCAGCGGATCGAACGCCACCCAGCCGAGGCCGTCGAAGAGCACCTCCGGCCAGGCGTACGCGTCGGCGGCCCGCACCGGACCCGACCCGGGAGCGGCGAACCCGACCACCACCCGGGTCGGTAGCCCGGCGAGCCGGCCCAGCACCGCGAACGACGCCGCGAACTGTTCGGACGTGCCGCGCTGTCCACCGCCATTGCGCGGCCCGAACAGGAAGAACGCCAGGTTCGGGTAGGCGTGGCCACTCGGCGCGTCGGCGACCAGCCGGTAGTGCTCGGCCAGCCACTGCTCGATCGCCGCCGCCCGCGCGTACGGCGCGCCGTTCTCCTCGGCCAGTTGGGTGGCCAGCCGCCGCAGCTGCTCCGGTGCCCCGTCGGGCACGTGCAGCACCCGGGCCACCGCGTCCCCGGCCGGGGTGTTCGCGGTGGCCAGCAGGTTGGCGTCGGGGCGCTCCCGGGCCGACGTCACCGTGTAGCGCAGGCCGGGGGCGAGTCCGTCGGGACGGATCAGCGTGCCGGTGCCCGGGTCGTAGGCGACCCGGGCGCCGCTCACCTCACGTGGGGTGGGTACCGCGGGCAGCAGCCGTCCACTGAGGTCACCGACGGTGATCTCCTGGCGGACGGTTTCGACGGTGGCGTACGGCGCCGGTTCGACGGCGGGCAGGATCCGGCCGGCGTTACGGTAGGTCGCGCCCACCCGCCAGGTGACCCCGTCGTAGTCGCTGAGCACGGCCAGCCGGATCCGCACCGCGGCACTGCCCGTCGCCGCGCCCCCTGTCGGCCCGGGCTCGCCGGGGGAGTCGGTCGTCACCTGGAACAGTTCCTGTTCCGGATTCAACGCCCAACCGGAGATCCGGATCAGCGGGTTCTCGTCAAGCGTCTCCACCTGCGGCGGCTGCACATAACGCCGCGGATCCACCGGCCGGGTGTCCACCAGGGCGGCCACCGCCGGGCCGAGCAGCGCCGCCAGCGCCACCACCACCGTCGTACCGGCGGCCGAGGCCACCGCCAGCCGGGCCCGCACCCCGGACCGCACCGCCGGGGCGAGCCCGTCGGCGGGGTCACCGTCCGCGGGTCGGGACGACACCGCCAACCCGAGCGCGGCCGTCACCACAAACGCCACGGTCGCGCCGATCGCCGGCTCCGCGTTCGGTCCGACCACGTACACCGCGCCAGCGTGCAGCAGCACCGGCGGCAGGTAGCCCAGCAGCACCCGCCCGGCCCGCAGGGCCACCTCCGCCCCGGCCAACCCGGCCAGCCAGGCGGCGACCACCGGCAGCAGGATCGTGTCCGGCGTCGCCTCCACCGGGATCATCGCGGTCAGCAGCCGGGGAATGGCGTTGCGGGCGGCGTCGCCAGCCACCTCGGCGAACCCGCCCGGCACCTGCGCGCCAGCGGCCGCCACCCGCAGGCAGACCGCCGTCCACCCGAGCATGGCCAGCACCGACACCGGCGCCACCTGCCAGGACGGCAGCCGCCGGGTCACCACGCTGACAAGCACCGACCCGACCGCCGCGCCAGCCACAAGCATCGTCAGCAGCGATCCCGCGTACACCCGGCCGAGCACCACCCCGGCCAGCGTGACCAGCACGACAAGCGTCGCCGGCACCGCCACCGCCCGCAGCAGCCTCACCACCGGCGCACCCCGTCCCACTCGGCGGCGAAGCCCGCCCCGTCGGCCGCGTCGACGACGACCAGGCCGGCCGCGCCCGGCGGCGTCGGCTCCGTCGCCCCGAAGATCCCGACCACCACCGACGGGTACGCGCCGCGCAGCGCCCCGACGTGCCCCAGATCCTCGGTCGCTCCCGGTCCGGTGAGGACGACAAGCGTGTCGCCGAGCCGGTCGCGGCGCAGCCGTGCCACCGCAGCCTGCAGCGTGCCCTCCCCGGTAAGCGTCACCGCCGCCAACCGGTCCAACGGTCCACTCGGACCGGTCTCCGACCCGTCGCCGCCGACACCGCCACCCGCCGCGCTACCGCCCCAACCGTCTCCGTCACCCGGGGCCGCGCCGTCCCGCCCGGTGCCGCCCGCCCCACCACCGCCCGTCGCCGTCCGGCCCGGACCGGTGCCGCCCGATCCGGCGGAGGTGTCCTCGGCGGCGACGAACAGCAGTACCACCGGCAGGTCCTCGCGGACCGCCGCGGTGACCACCGACGCCGCCGCCTCACAGGCCGATTCGAACGACTCCGCTACCCCGCCGACCCGGTCCGGATGCGCGCTGGACCGGTTGTCGAGCAGGACCACGATCCGGGGCAGACTGGTGTCCACGTTCTCCCGCACCATCAGCTCACCGACCCGGGCGCTGGTGCGCCAGTGGACGCGACGAAGCTCGTCGCCGACGACGTACTCCCGCAACGAGTCGAAGGTGATCGAACCGTGCGGCACCGCGTCGACCCGCCCGTCGAGACTGCGTCCCGCGCCGGTGGGCACCGCCCGCAGCGGATGGATCCGCGGGTGCACCCACACCGGCACCACATCGCCGTAGGAACGGGCCAGCACCACCAGGCCGAGCGGGTCGCGGCGGGTCACCCGCAACGGCCCCACCGGCACCACCCCGCGTCGGCTCGTCGGCACCGGATAACTGACAGTGGTGTCCGCGCCGGGTCGCAGCCGCAGCACCGGCACCGGCACCGGCACCATCCGGCCACCGCAGCGGTCGGTGGCCAGCATGCTCGCCGCCCCCACCCGTCCCGCATTGCGTACGGTCAACGTCATCGTGGCCGGCTCGCCCCGGGCCACCCGATCCGGGTCGGCCTGCCGGGCCACCCGCAGCCGGGGCCGCCGGGCCGCGGCGACCAGAGCGACCGCCAGCGCGGTGCTCGCCGCCGCGCCGAGCAGCGTCAACTCCGGGTACCCGAACCGGAAACCCGCCCCCAGCAGCAGCACGGCCGCGACGAGCAGACCGATGCCCCGGGCGGTGATCCCCACGCCAGACCTCGCCGGTCAGTGGTGCGCCGGGGCCGGCTGGCCCGACGGCAGCGGCACCGGCACCGAGGCGACCGCCTGCCGCAGCACGTCCGCAGTGGTCACCCCCCGTACCTGGGCGTCAGGAGTGAGCAGCAGCCGGTGGGCGAAGACCGGCTCGGTGAGCGTCTTCAGATCCTCCGGCATGATCCAGCCCCGGCCGTCGATCAACGCGTACGCGCACGCCGCTCGGGTCAACGCGATCACCCCGCGTGGACTGACCCCGACCCGGACCTGCGGATGGGTGCGCGTGGCCGCCGCCAGCCGCACCGCGTACGCGTACAACGGCTCGGCGATGTGCACCCGCCGGGCCATCCGGACCATCTCGCCGACGGTGGCGGTGTCGGTCACCGCCGCGAGCGCCTCGGGAGAGCGGACCGTCGCCCCGCGCAGCACCTCCACCTCCACCGACTCGTCCGGATACCCCACCGACAACTTCACCAGGAACCGGTCCAGTTGGGCCTCGGGCAGCCGGTACGTGCCGTCCATCTCCACCGGGTTCTGGGTGGCCACCACCAGGAACGGCTGCGGCACCGGATGCCGCACCCCGTCCACGGTGACCGTCCGCTCCTCCATCACCTCCAGCAGCGCCGACTGCGTCTTCGGCGACGCCCGGTTGATCTCGTCGGCGATGACGATGTTGGCGAACACCGGGCCCGGGTGGAACTCGAAGCCCCGGGTGGCCTGGTTGAAAATTGTCACCCCGGACACGTCGGAGGGCAGCAGGTCCGGCGTGAACTGGATCCGCCGCCACTGCCCCTTCACCGTCGCCGCGATCGCCCGGGCCAGGGTCGTCTTGCCCACCCCGGGCACGTCCTCCAGCAACACGTGCCCCTGGGCGAACAACGCGGTCAACGCCAGCCGCACCACCTGCGGTTTGCCGAGCACCACCGTGTTGACGTTCTCGGCCAGCCGGGCGGCCAAGGCGGCGAAGCCCTGCACCTCCTGCTGGGTGAGCGGTTCCTGGCTGTTCACCGTGGTGCTCCTCGCCTGGGGTGGATCAGCAGGTGGGCAGGACGCTTATGTCGTCCCCGCCCTCCAGGTTGAGCCAGGCCCAGGGGATGTAGTTCCGTCCGCTGTACTCGACCTGCACCCACCAGGTGCTCTGCTTGTTGTCGTTGTAGATCCAGGAGTCGATGTCCGTGCCCCGCACCTTGCAGTACGCCTTCAACCGGGTGCCGGGCTTCGCCCAGCCGACCTGGCGGTCGTTGTCCTGCCGGGGCACCGAGAAGATCTCGTTGCCGTTGCGGCCGTCGCGGTCCCGGTCGCAGTAGGTGCGCTGGTCACCGTCGGGACCGTTCTCGCAGGTGGCGATGCCGTACAGGGCGTCGGTCCGCTGAGCCCTGGTGGCGGTGCCGCTGCCGGCGGCGTTGGTCGCCGTCACCGTGAACGTGTAGCTGGTGCCGGGAGTCAACCCGCTCATAGTGATGCTCGAACACGGGCCACTCTTCGCCGGCTGACCCGACCGGGACAGCGTACAACTGGCCTGGCCGCCGCCGGCGTCCACGGTGAACGTCACAGTCGCCGCCGTCGCGGTCGCCGACGAACCGGTCACCGTCACCCGGGGCGCCGCCACCGTACGCGCCGTCGTCGTCGCCTGCGCGCCCTCGCCGGCCTCGTTGACCGCCCGGACCCGCACCGTCACGTTCTGCCCGTCACCCAGGCCACCGACGGTCGCCCGGGTGTCGGTCACCTCGCTGCGCTTGTCACCCACCTCGACCACGTAACCGGTCACCGGCCGGCCGTTGGCCACCGCCGGCGTCCACTGCACCGCCACCGTCCCCGGCTGGTCGGCCACCGTGCTCGCCCGCAACTCCAACGGCTCACCGGGAACCGTGAACGGCACCACCGTGTTGCTCACCGGCGACGCCTCCGACGCCGCGCCCTTGTCGTTGACCGAGACCACCGTGAACGCGTACTGCGTGCCGTACTCCAGCTCACCGGCCTTCACCACCAACTCGGTGCCGGTCGCCTCACCGACCGGGGCGTTCGTGCCCGCAGAGGTCGCCGACACCGCGTACCTGGCGATCGTGTTGCCCTGACCGTTCGCCTCCGGCCAGCTCACCACCACCGTGCCGTCCGCCCGTGCCTCGGCGGTCACCTCGGTCGGCGCGTCCGGCACGTCCGCGGTCGGCGTCACCGGGTTGCTGTTCCGAGCTGGACCCGCGCCTTTCGCGTTCACCGCGTGCACCGAGAAGCGGTACGTCTCACCGTTGGTCAGCTCCGTGACCTCCACCGACCGCTGGTTCGCGCCGACCTCCAACCGCTGCCCGGCACCCTCCACCACGTACCGGATGATCTCGGCGCCGTTGGCCGCCGCCGGTCGCCAACTCACCCTGGCCTGCGCGTCGCCGGCCGCCGCCGTGACGTTACGCGGCGCGCCCGGCTTGCTCACCTGAGGCTTCTTCGGCGGCGGCGGAGGTGGCGGCGGAGGCTCCGGCGGCGGATCACCACCGAGCACGTCGTTGGCGTACTTGTCGACCTCCCGCACCTGGTGCGAGTCGTTGACCACCCGCGCGGTCGCCGCGTCCGGCGCGTTGATGAACAGGTAGTTCTCCCGCACCTCCAACTCCAGCGGGCCACCCCACCGGCCCCGGATCGTGTCGGTCAGCTGGCCCGTCGCGTCGAACGCGTACACCGTGCCCGCCGCCTCGTCCGCGCAGTAGAACCGCCCGGCCCAGGCCACCGCCGGGCCGAGCCGGTCACCGTCGCCCGGCACCGTGAACGACCGCACCTCGCCACCGTCGCCGATCGCGTGCACCTGCCGCTGCGCGGGCACCGTCACCGGCACCACCGGCCCGCTGGTACGCACCGGCAGGATGCCGGGCCCGGTCAGCGTCGACGCCAACGCCGTGCGGCGGGTCGTACCGTCCACGACGGTCACCAACGCTCCGGCCGTGCGGTCCAACACCGCCACACCGTCATCCAACGTGGAGACCACCAACTCGTGGCTGGCCTCCGCCACGTCGTACGTCTCCACCTGCGGCGAACCCACCGGTGAGTCCGCCGCCTCCGACGGCAGCACCGCCGGGGTGATCGCCGAGACCGTGCCCTCCGCCGGCACCGCGACCCACAGACGGCCCTCGCCGTCGAACGCGCCGCCGGTGATCCCCGGCGGATAGCGGACCGGCTCGCCAACCGGGGCCAGCGACCGCGGATCCAACTGCCGCACCACACCCTGGACCGCGTCCACCACGAACGCGGCGTCCTCGTGCAACGCCACACTCACTCCGAGCCCGGGGGTGGTCGGCGTGGTCGCCGTGATCTGCAACGTCGCCAGGTCCAGCGCGCTTATCTGACCCGTGTTCAGATCCCGCAGCACCAGCAGCCGGTCCGTCTGTGTCACCTGCATCGGATGCCGCCGCGCCGCCGGCACCTCCATCCGGGTGTCCACCCGGGCGGTGACCCCGTTGACCCGCGCCAACTCGCTGCGCGCCGCGCTCCACAACCACGAACTCGCGTCGTAGTTGGCCACCGCGTTGTCCGCCGAACCCAGGCCGAGCACGGTCAGCCCCATCGCCGCCAACAGCGCCACCACCGTACCCACGGTGACGAGACCACCGCGTACCCGGGACCGGGATCGTGGGGTGCGGGCCGGAACGGCCTCGTCGATGCTCGCCACAGCCGGCAGCCTCCCGTGTCGTCTCGGCAGGTGGCGCCCCCGTACGGCGACCCCTCCCCTGAGCCGGGAGCCATCATATGGTCACCCCACCGACCCCGGGAACCCGCACCGTCCGGCTGTGGACACCCAGCGTGGCGTGTCGTCGGCGTGTCCCGCCACGACTGTCCGTCCGGGACCGATCGGCCCCCTCAGCCCGACGGGTCGGCCTACCGCGACGTGCACACCTGGTCGGAAGTGGCGAACTGGTCGGTGTCGTAGACGGCGAGCACCGCGAAGCAGTAGTTCACCCGGGTGCTCAACCCGTTGACCGTGTAGCTCGTCCGACCCGGGTCCACCGTGGCCATCATGCCCAGCGACTGCCCGGTCCGCCCACCGGCCACCATGAACGGCACCAACCCGTCCGACGGATCCGTCCAGGTCAACGTGATCGTCGTGGTGTCGTCGCGCATCGTCAGGTCCCCCGGAGGCGGGCCAACCGAACCGGGTGGCGATGTCGGCGCCGACGCAGGCCCCGACGAAGGCGCAGCCCATCGGTCCAGGACCAGCAGACCCACCCCGACCACTGCGGCCAGGGCCACCAGGACCGCCACCACCGCCACGCCGATCGCCACCCGGTTACGACCCGGCGCCGGCTCCGCCGTCGGCATCGCCAACGGCCCCTGGTACGGCGCGGCGATCCCCGGAACCTGAGCACCGGGCGGACCCCAGGCCGGCGGCGCGGCGGGCCCCGGATAGGCCGGCGGCGCACCCGGTGAACCGTGCGGCTGGGCGCCACGACCCGGCCCCGCCAGCCGGGGGTCATGCTGCTGGACACCGACCCCGGGTCCGTACGGGTTGGCTCCGCCACCCGGGCCCTCGGCCGAGCCGCCGCCGCTCAGCGGCCCGTACGGCGGGGGTACGGGGTGGGCGGCTCCGCCGGTCGCCGGGTAGCCGCCCGGCCCGCCGGTGGGCGCTCCGCTGGTCGGCGGTGGGTAGCCGGGTGGTCCGCTGGTCGGCGGCGCCCAGCCGGGTGGTGTGCTGTTCGGGCCGGGTTGCGGTAACGGTGCGGTCAGGTCGTGCGGGCCGGCCGTCGGGCTGACCAGTGGGGTGCTCTGCGGAGCCACCGGGGGAGTGCCCGGTGGTGCGCTGACCGGTGGCGCACTCACGGGTGGTGCGCTGACCGGTGGTGCGCTCACGGGTGGTGCGCTGACCGGTGGTGCGCTGACGGGTGGCGCGCTGATCGGTTGGGCCTGGCTCCAGGCCGCCTCGGCGGGCTGTCCCAGCGCTGGTGGCGCGCTGACCGGCTGCCCCTCGGCCGGCGGCTCGGTCACCGCCGATGACCAGGCCGGGGACGCGCTCACCGGTGAGGGCACACTCTCCGCCGGTGCCGGAGACTCAGGCGTACGGCCGGCCCGAGCCGCTTCCTCCTCCAACAGGGGACCGATCTGCTGCACCCGGATGGTGGGCCGGGCCCACTCGGGATGCCCGGTCGAGACAGGCTTGGCGCCCGTCGATGTTGCTTCGTCGGCGGCGGGGGAGTGCCGCAGTACGCCGGTCTGTTCCTCGTCCTCGATCGGCTGGCGCGGAGCCGGTCCGGTCGGAGACGGGCTGGACGGCGTGACCGACGGTGCGGTGTGTGACGGAGCCGGCGACGACGGGGCCGGCACCCCGCTTGTCGGCCTGGTCGCGGCGGTAGCCGCAACCACCGGGGCGGGTGGCGCCCCCGCCGATCGGGCCCGGTCGACCGGAGTCGCGACCGGACGGGCTGACTGATCATGAAAAGCGGTCCGGGCCTGCGGTACCACCGGCGGCGCAGGAACGCCGGGCGGCGTTGGGACCTGCGGCGGGGCAGATGGTGCCGTGGCTGACGGTGGCACCACCGACGGCGGTACGCGCGGTGGGCCAGGCGGTGCAGCGGATACTGGTGGGGTGGGCCGCGGAACCTGCGGCACCACGGTTGGCGGCACGGCGGGCGGCGGCGGGATCTGCGGCGCGACAGTCGGAGGCGGCGGAATCTGCGGCACCGCGGTGGGGGGTGGCGGTATCTGCGGCACTGCTGTGGGAGGGGTTGGTGTGACCTGCGGCGCTGCTGCGGGAGGCACGGTGGACAACGGCGGGATCTGTGGCGGGGCGGGCCGCCCCGGCTCGGCCAAGGTCTGCGGTGCGGCGGGAACGACCGGTGGCGCCGGCACAGCGGCCCCCAGGGGGGCAACGGGCACGGGAGGGACGGTCGCCGCTCCAGGGCCGCCGGAAGTGGGCTGGTCGCCGGCAGGCGGTGACGCCGAGGGGGAGGCGGGCCGCGCCGGTGCTGCCGTCGACGCCTCGTGCGGCTTCCACAGCGTGGAGAGCACGGCCAGGGAGACCGTGGGTTCGTCCAAGGCTCCCCGGCCCGGCGGACTGGCCGGACCAGGCTGAGGGGCGGTCGGGACAGCGGGCTGAGGGGCGGGAGCGGCGTCGCCGAGATACTCCCGTGCCATGCGTACGGCCGGGTGGTCGGCACCGAGCACGGCGGGGCCGGCGGCGGCCACCCGGGTGTAATTGCGGCGCGCCTCGTGGCGATTGCCCAGCTCGTCCGCGACGGACGCCAGCTCGAAGGCCAACGCCAGCATCAGCGGATCGGCATGCGGCCAACGGCGCTCCCCGGCGGCGAACGCCTCCTCCAGCACCCGCCGGGCCGCGCTCGGATCGTCCGCCTCCCGATGCAACCTGGCCAGCAGATGAGCGGTGCTGAGCACGTCCGGATGATCTTTGCTGAACGGCGGCCGAGTGGACTCGACCGCATCGGCCAGCAGGTCACGGGCGGCGGCGAGGTTACCCGCACCACGCAGCGCGAGGGCCCGTTGCTGAGCGACGGCCAGGGGAGAGGCATGGGGCACGAGGCCCATGCTGCCGGGTACGGGCACCTTGACGCTACCCGGCGCACACACCTGCCGAGGGGCCGCTACCGGGCGTTGCGACCAGCGCCGGACGGGGCCCGATGCCGATGTGCATGATCCACCTGTGGCGTGTACAGTAACTCCCCGTGCAGCCCACCGGGCGGCCTGCGGGTGATGAGATCACCGAGGCTGACGCGGTAGGCTGGGCAAGTAGGTCCGGGTGGCGGAATGGCAGACGCGCTAGCTTGAGGTGCTAGTGCCCGTATAGGGCGTGGGGGTTCAAGTCCCCCCTCGGACACAGATTTTCCGCATCGGTGCGCACTTTGAGTGCGCATGCGCTGATACTACAGGCTGGTGGTACCGGGCAGCTGGGCGTGCACCGGTGGGTGTGAGTTCCGCATCGATACATTGCGCATCAGCAGCGCAATTCGATCGGCGCTTACCCTGACCGCCGTGGGCGTGCTGGCCTGAGTCAGTCCCTCCGGGATAGGGCGAGCCTTAGTTGCGCCGAAAAGCGGCCGACCGGCCGGGGCTGGGCGTCGGATCGCCAGCGGGGTGGGTGAGCGCGCCGTTAGCCGCCCGCGGTGACGTGCTCGCATACAGAGCGCGGCCGATAGCCGCCGGGAATGCCGGCGCCGATGGTGTCCCAGAAGGCCAGGGAGCCCGCCCAGGGTGTGCCAGGTGAAGCCGGGGTTCGTCGCGCGTAACGCTGCCATACCTGCGGCGGCAAGGCATGCGCCGCTGGTAGGCGGACTGGCGTGTAGGGCCGCTCCACCCAGCCGATCCGGTCTCGACGTCGATGCCGTGGCGCGCCCTGTTCGACGACGCCTTTTCTAGTCCGGTGTCGACCCAGTTTTGGTCAGCTTGGGGAGGTTGCTGTCGCTGGCGCTGTCGCTGGCGCTGGCGGCGGTGACGATGACGGCGAGGAGCAGGCCGAAGGTGTCGGTGATGATGCCGCGTTCGCGGCCGACGATTTCTTGCCGGCGTCGGTGCCCTGGATGGCCAGTGGGACGTTGCCGGAGGTCGTCACGCCTTGGATTCGTCTCCGATGGACGTAGTGGGTTCGATGGTGCGGCCGTGATGGCGCGGACGAGGCCGGTGAGCTGGTAGTTCAGGTCAGTGAAGATGCCTTGCTTGCTCCAGGCGGCGAAGTAGCCGTAGACCGTGGCGTGGGGCGGGAAGCCGTGGGGCAGGTAGTGCCAGGCGATGCCGGTCCGTTTGGCATACAGGACGGCATTGAAGATGTCGCGCGGGTCGTGGGTCGGGGGCGCGGCCGCTGACGCCGGTGTCGGTGCGGGCCTGTCGCCAAGCGGTTAGGCAGGGAGCGATCAGAAGCCCAGCGGGCCTCGGAAAGGTCGGACGGATAGGGTCGCCGATCGGTCATGCAGCAGGCGTACGGTGTCTGGGCCTCGACTCGGCGGACGTCATGTCCGTCGATGTGGAGATGAAGGTGAACCAGCCACGATCCCGCGACGAAACCCGCTGAACCCGAACGGGTCTACGTCGCGATATGTTCTTGATCCAGTCAGGACGCTGTTCTGCAACAGGCTGAGAAACGATTTCACACCGGGTTGTCGCCGACCGGAGAACCGGCGGTTGCAGCAGGACGTCGACATCCTCAAGCGGGCCACGGCTTTCTTCGCGAGGGAGACCCGGTGAACGTGTATCCGTTCATCGAGGCGGAGCAGGCCGGCAAGCACAACGTCAAGCGCGCGTGTGAGCTGTTGAAGGTCTCCCGGTCCGCCTACTATCAGCACGCCCGCGGCGAGCAGTCCGCCCGTGATCGGGTCGACGATCAGCTGAGCGAGCAGATTATCGCGGTGCCGCTCGGTAGACGATTCTCGCTGCAGGTCGTCCCATGGTTCTCGGCTCCGGCGAAAGCGTCCACCGTTGCTACTGCCGTTACGGGCTGGCTCCCGACCTCGCCTCCGCTTGAGCAGGAACTCGATGACTGTTCGTGCTGGTGATTGTCACTGGCCGCAACTGGTCGATGGCTTCCTTCGTGTACCTCTCCACCAGCTGTGCCAGTTGAGTGTCGTCGAGCGACTCGAGGCTGACTACTACCGCCAGTCGCCGGAGTCTGCGGGCGGTGATCCGCAGGATGTCGGTACGTGCGGCGCCGGCCTCTCCGGCTGTGGTCAGGTGGCCGTGGGCTATGGCGCGGGCAACGCGTGGATGCGCACCGAGCGTCGGGCGCTCGAGGATTGCGACGGCCTCGTCCTCGTAGAGTTGGGCACCGAGGTCCTCGCCCAGGCTGTGGACGCGGGTCCACAGGCGTCGGAACACGTTACGGGGACGGCCGATGATGCGTTCGTATCCGGGCCGACGTAGCAGGTTGGGCCATCGCCAGAGCGCGACGTCCGGCAGGAGGACCAAGCTGAGAAATGACCAGACCTCTTCGCTTGCGGCATCGGCGGGCACGATGGCCATCTGCCGGTACAGGGCCGGCGCCAGCAGCCGGTCGAAGGCCGTGCCGTTCGTCTTGCTTAGAGGTGCCGGCCAGTTGGCCTCCATGGCGATCCCGCGGACGGTCTGCTGCAGGGCTCGGAGGTCGTCCTCTGCTGCGCGGTAGGGCGCGGTCGGGTACCAGGTGGTGCGGGGGTCGGCGGTGGCCGACAGTCGCCGCAGCTCGACGAGGTCCCGGCCGGTGTGGAGGGCCAGCAGCTGCTCCGCGATGTGTGCCGGTAACCGCGGGTAGACGTACAGCCGATTCATGCGAGGACCCGGTCGAGACCTTGGATGACCGCCTCCAGTTCGCTCGGGTCGTTGCGGTGTTGACTGCGTAGGTCGGAGAGCGACCGGCCGGGGAAGTACCGGCGAATCAGGTTGATGAACAGCTCTCCCAGTGTGCCTTCGCCTTGGTCGTGTTCGTCCTGGAGGTCCTCGCAGCGTAGCGCCGTCTGGATGAGCTGACGGACGACATCGTGCCGGAGCACTTCGGCGAGGGTCCTGGAGGCCTCCGCTTCCGGTTGGCTGAGCATCGCGGTGATAGCAGGGTGGTCCGTGTTCAGGTACAGCCGGATGCTGCCGGTGTCCGAGCCGTCGAGATCCGGGGCGCAGGAGAGGTACCACAGCGATCGGCGCCCCTCGGCCAGCCCACTCTCGGCGAAGCTCGTGGCCACCACGGGGAACCGGCTGCCGCTGCCTTCCAGGGTGAAGCGCCGTCGGGCCTGCCAGAGGATGGCGCCGGGCCGGAGGGCTGCCAGCGGCGAGATCGGTGCAGGGTCAGGTGCAGCCAGGACCATCCGGGCGGTCAGGGTGAGAATTCCGCCGATCTCGGTGCCCGGGATCGCAACCGTCAGTCGGTTCCCGCCGTCAACCAGCCTAGCCGGAGAGGAATTGTCGCGGCGGTTGGTACTGCTGCTGTGCCAGGTGACGAGACAGTGCACGGCTGCGGCGGGCGACAGGCCGCAGTCCTGCAGTACCCCGGGCAGGTCGACATGCAGGGGCCAGCTCGCGGTGAGATCGGTGAAGTAGTCCCAGTCCGGCACCGGCTCCCCTTCGGGGAAGGGCGTGCCCTGCGGACCGGTGACCGTCACGGTCCCGGACCGGATGCGCTCCTCGGCCGGGGTCAGGTAACCCGCGCTGATGGGGGCGCTCACCTCGGTGTCACCTCCTCCTGGCGTACCCGTACGGTGACGGCTGCGTCAGCCGGTTGGGTGAGAGTGACGGTCCAGTGTTCCGACGTCACGGTGGTCAGGTTCAGCCGCGGACCGGGTGTGAGGTCGCCGTTGTCCCGGTCACGCCAGTGCAGAACTTCGACCGGGGTGGTCTCGTCGGCCGGCTCCGGTGCTCCGTCGGCCACCGCGACCAGTGGCTGGGCGATGAGGGCCAGTGATGCGCCGGAGCTTCCGGTGATGTCGATGTCGAACTCGACGGCACGGCCACCATCGGCCAGCAGGGTCTGGCGGGGCCGGGGATGGAAACGCAGTGCCGGACCCGGTGCGGAGCGCGGCCCCCGGCCGTGGTTCGCCTGCTGGCGTCCGTTGCCCCCGTTGCCCGCTGTCGGCGTGCCGGCGTGGGTCGCCGGTGCTCCCGACGGGGTGGTCGGTGGGTGGGGCACCGCGTTGTCCGACCCGGTCGGAATGCGGGTGTCCGTGCCACCCGCCTGTGTGTCGAGGAGTGTGCCGAGGACGTTCGCCAGTCGTGAAACCCCTGTCGCGGCCTCGGTGGTGGGCGCCGTCGCGTTGCCCGCACGGCGTTCCCTGAAGACCCGGTCGATGCGGTTGAGCGCCTGGCTGACCGGGTTTCGGGCGTACCGCTGCCGTTGCGCCAGCCTCGGCTGCCACCTGTCGTGCGTCGGTGGTTCGGCGCGGGCGAAATCCTCGTCGAGTTCGGGATCGGCGATGAACACGCCGCTGATGGCGTGTCCGAACGGATCCGGAGTGACGTTGCGGTACTCCACGACGAGGCCCGGTCGGCGTATGAGGGCGATCTCCGCGGGTGGTCGGGCATGGCTGCCTGAGGCTGCCGCCCTGTACGTTCGCCACGCCAGTACGCCGAGACGTTGCTCCGGGCGGCTGCCGACGATCTCCTCGACCGTCCAGGGCCAGGGGTGGTCTCCTGCTGCGCCGTCGAAAACCGAGCGGCAGTGCCGGTGCGCCTCGACGAAGTACCGCAGTCGTGCATCGGTCGCCGGGTCCGGAAGATCGATCCGCGACCCGTCGCAGGTGAACCGCAACGTGAGCCCGGGAGGTGACCCCCCTTGCCCGACGGTATTGGGCCACGCATACCTCGTGGCGGTGTCGGCCATCACGGCGACCACGTCGGACAGGTGCTCCTCTCCGATCCGGGGGGCGATGACCATGATCGAGGTGCCGGTTGCGTCCCCGGACAGGCGTGTCAGTCCGATGGCCCGGGCCATGTGCTCCGCCATCGGGCCGGTGATCGGCTCCACACCGACGTCGCTGTGTGGAACTCCCCACCAGTGGCGTCCGGTGTACTGACGTCGTCCGACCCGGTACGGGTCGGTGAGGGACATGCCGATCAGTCGACACTGGAGACCCGCGGTGGTCCTGATGCGGGTGAATATCACCACGGTGTCGATGCTGCTCGCCTCGAAAAGCACGGCCTTGCCGTAGCCGTAGGTTCCGCCGGCGAACCCCTTGTCGGGGTGTCGGCCGACGTTCCGGACGAGGTCGACGAAATTCCGCGGGTCGTCTTCACCCACCCGGTCCGCCCGGGTGGGACCGGTGAGCCCCCTCGTACCGGTGTCGGTGACCGTCAGGACCCTCAGGTCCGAGGTGTCCAGGTCGGCCCCGGGTAGAAGACGATGCAGGCTCTGCAGTTGCCCGGCATCGAGGGGCCAGCCGTCCACGGAGAACTCGGCGGGTCGGTCCCCTGTAGCGGCGTCCCAGCTGTTCTGCAGTGTCTCGCGCAGGAACAGTTCCCAAAAGTCCATGGAGTAGGTGCCGAGTGTCCGGCGTACCGACCGCGCGTCGATCCCACCTGATGGTGGGAGCGGCTCGGCGTACATGGCGATGCGCGTCATGGCTGTTCCATAAGCGCGGCGGCTGCCGTGGAGGGGGCGGTGAGATGTCGATCGAAAGCTGACAGATCGATGCTGTAGTTCAGGCGGACCAGGTGCTGCTGCAGTGATGCATCGAGCTGCCCGGACGTCACCCGGGGGAAACCCGGGCTGTTGACGTGGTACGCAGCGGCGCGTTTCACCCGGTGCCGGTCCTGGCGGTACGCATCGGCGTCGTCGCTGCGGTAACCGACTGTGGCCAGGGCGTCCAGCAGGATACGCCTGTCCAGTCCCGTACCGAGGAGCCTGTCGACGACGTCGGGGACGCTGTCGCCGGCGCTGTCGCGTTCGAACTGCTCGACATACAGGTAGAGATCGGTGCCTGGACGTTCCTCCAGTTGGTCGGCGCCGTGTACGCCGACGACCAGACGGTCGCGGTGCATTGTGGCCTTGACCTCAACGGCAGCGGTGACGGAGGTGAAGTCCGCGCGTGCCTTGTGGGGACCGGTCCAGAGCTGAAGCGGCTCAGGGCCACCGAGCCCGCAGATCATTTCGAGGAAGTGCAGCTCGGCGAGCAGGCCGAGCAGCGCCTCCGGTCCGAGTATCGGACCGGGTGCGGGAGAGAGCAGCTCGCGCCACCGGTGCAGGAGCTCCAGGCAGACCCGTCCGGGATCGCCGGGGCGGCGCTGCAACTGTCGGCTCAGGTCATCGGTGAATGCCGCGAAGATGTCGTTGAGCTCAGGTAGCTGGCAGACCACATCCGTGTACCGTCCCGGGTGACCGGAGTCGTCCTCCAGGCTCCGGGTGGTGACGGTGACGCCGCGGCTGGTGGTGTCCTGCACGGTGGGGTGCCGGTCGGTCAGCGGGATGAGCAGATGCCGGCGCCCGGAGGCGTCGATGCCGACAGCGACCGGCCCGGCGGCCACCTCGACCGCACTGTCCAGCACGCGCATCTCCCGTGGCGGATCGGTCGCCTCCAGGCGGCGGAACATCTCCTCGGCGCCGCCTGTCATGACGCGGCACCATCGGTCATGGCTTCGCCCGCCCGTTCGTCGGCGGCGTCGATCTCGTCGATGTCGACGGTCTCGAGCTCCTCGTCGACCGGCGCGAGGCTGGACAGGTCGACCGAGACGTAGTCACGGTCCTCGGGTCCCCGGGCCTCGGGAAAGAACAGACCCACACCGAGTATGTCCTCCACGGCCGCGAGTTCTGTTCTCGGATAGCCGCGTTTGCCACTGTTGCGCTCGACCGTGGACCTCCTGCTCACGGGGTAGAGACACAGGAGGCCTGTGCCCCCCAGCTGCCCGTCACGCAGCTCCCGTAACCTCCGGTCGGTGGGGTCTCCGTCGATCATGTCGCTGATCCTGATGGAGGCCGGTAGGTCGGCGACGCGGTCCAGGGTTGAAACCAGTGCCTTGATGTCGGCATAGTCCTCCGGCACAGTGAGTCGGCTGCGGTTGATCATGTGGTACTTCCGGCCCGCCAGTTCCATTCCACCCAGGCGGTCGCTGCCCTGGTCGATCACGACGATGTTCCAGGTGCGCAGCGCGTCGTAGTCGTTCTGCTTGGCGATGTACTCGCACAGGGCTTCCGGGCGGAGGCTGGGGCTGCGCTCATGGAAGCGGTAGTCGCGCAGGAAGGCCATCACTCTCGCGGCCGGCACCTCGGTCAGTGCGGTGCGGCCGGCCCGCACGGGAATCTCCCGCACCCCGGGCAGGTTACGGGCGGTGGTGAGGAGACGGTCGCCGGCGTCGATGTTGCGCCGCAGCCACCCCTCGTCGCGGTGGTGGAATTTGATCGTCTGCATGACCTGGGAACCGAAGCTGTAGCGGACCGTGACGCCCGCGCGCATCTTGGCGGCCGACGTCACTGCCATGGCCGGGTGTTTACGGATCATCACCGCCAACTGTCGTGGCGTCTTGTGCTCCGTCTCGTAGCGGCGGATCTGCTGCCGGATCTCGGCCTCCACGGTCGCCAGGTCCACGAACCATGCTGCGAGCTCGCCTGTCATCCATATCCGGGGCAGGTCCTCGTAGCCGCGGCGGTAGCCGAACCAGCGACCCATCTGCAACAACGTGTCATAGGCGGAGGCCGCCCGGACGAAGTAACTGCACACCAGGCCGGCGAGGGTCAACCCACGGGAAAGGGTGTTGCCCCCGATCGCGATGGCGGTGACCGGCTCCTCTCCGTAGCTGAGTCGGACATCGGACTGGTAGTTGTCAACCACCACGCGGACGTCGGCCATGACGTCGGGGATTCGGTCACAGACCTGCGGCCACGGTACGGGCGGAAGTCCCAGATCGGCGGCGGGCACGCGGCCCGTCTCCCGTTCCCACTGCTGGCGGAACAGGTCCCGGAGGGTGGCGGTCGACCAGCCGCCGCGGAGCGTTTCCAGGTACGCCTGCACGACCTCGGCCGTCCGCTGGTGTGCGATGGCGCGCATCGACGTGTGGATGAGCATGGTTGAATCGGCCGGTGCCCCGTCGCGGCAGCGGCGGGCGGCGGTGGCCAGGATGAACCAGCGGACAGCGTCGCCGAGGCTGTCGGTGACGGTCGGCCTCCAATCGCCGAAGCCGGCACGGGCGCCGGGTGGCCGGACCGAGGGGACCTCGTCGTCAGGGACCGTCCGTACGACATCCAGGCCCCGGTCGACCGGCCCGGCCTCGTAGGTCAGCAGGTCGCGTCCGAAGATCCGCTCGGCACCGAAATAATCGTCGGAAGGGGGAAGGTCGACGATGAAATCGGCGGGGTAGAGATCGTCCGGCACGGTCGGATCCACGAGCAGGTTCGCGAACGGTGTCGCGGTGTAGGCGACGTAGGCGACCTTCGGTTTGCTCAGGATGCGACGGATCAGGGAGTTGATGGTCGACTGCCGCCCCCTGTTGCCCACGTCGATACTCGCCTGGTCGGCCTCGTCGTCGATGACGAGGATGGGACAGTCCTGCAGGATGGTGCCGGCGGCCTCCAGGAAACGGGCCAGTTTACGGAGGCGGTAAGGGTTCTTCTTGACCACAGCGAGGAGCCGCTGGTCGGGATTGCTGAGCAGGTTTGCAGCATTGCGGGCCTGCCTGTCGTCGAAGTCCGTTTCGCCATCGGTCAGCAGATGCCAACGGCCGCGGTCGTCACCGACGAGAATCTGTTCCAGTCGCTGTTGCGTCTGTGACCGCAGGTTGTCGGTGATGCCGGACAGCACCACGACCAACCGGTAGCGCGCGTCGCACAGCTTCGCCGCCACGGACATGAAGTTGGTCGTCTTCCCGCTCTGGACGTGTCCGAGAACCAGTCCGCGACTGCTGAACCGCTCCGTCCCGGGCGGCGGAACAAACGAGACGATCTTGCTCGACGAGTCGTTGATGAGTCTGATCGGGTCGTCGTCGAGACCCGTGGCCTCCAGGCGACGCCTCACCGACGGCCAGAAGACGTCGTCGGACCGGGGGATGTACCACGGTTCCAGTTGTGTCGATGGATCCGTCAGGGAGCGGGGCTCGTGCAGGTCACGGGGGCGCCCGGCCCGGGCCTGGTACTCCGTGATGGCGGCGTCGAGGATATCGGCCGGAACGAATCTGCCCAACTGGCGACGGATCGCCGGGATCGTGCTGTTGCCGTACACGGCACTGGCGATCTGTTCGACTAGGTCGTTGAGGTCCTCGTCGCTGATCCGGTGCATCCGTGCCCTTCCGTCGTCGTGGTGCCGATCGGGGTGGTTCAGTGGGACACCCGGCGGAGCGTTGTCCGTTAACCACGTATACAGCATGGGTGTCGCAGGTCACCCTCCCCCGGGTCCGTCCGGTCGTCCGGCCGGCCAGCAAGATCGCGCCGAAGCGATCTGATCCCCCACCGGTCGTCGGTTCCGCGCTGTCCAACCCAGGGAAAGGGCCGCATTCCGGCGCCGGGGCATGCTGGGCTGCGGGCGCCGTCACCGGTAACGTTCGTGCACGTGACCGACCGCGCCGCCGAGCCCAACGCACCCGATCCCACCGCCCGTCGCGGCAAGTACAAGGTCAGACTGGTACGTGGGCCCTTCGTGCAGCTGGCACCCCATCCGGACGCCGTCACCGACGGCGATCAACTGCTGCGGTACGCAGAGGCGTCCCGTAGGGGAGGGCACCGGTTGGCGGCCGACCTGTTTAGCGGGGCGGGCGGTCTGAGTCTCGGCATGCAGAACGCCGGCTACCGGGTCGTCCTCGCGGTGGACCACTACCCGGAGGCGGTCGAGACCCACCGCCACCACCACGGTGGTCTGAGCGTGGACTGGGACCTGGGTGACCCCGCGCGCATCCGGGAGGTCGCCGAACTCGTCCGGCAGGCAGGCGTCGAGTTGCTGGCCGGCGGGCCTCCCTGTCAGCCGTTCTCCAAGGCCGGCCGGTCGATGATCCGCCACAAGGTGCGCCACGGTCTGCGCGATCCCTATGACGAACGGCGGGACCTCTGGCGATCGTTCCTCGAGGTCATCCGGCTTGCCCGGCCGCCGGCAGTGCTGATGGAGAACGTGACGGACATGGCTCTCGACAAAGAGATGTTCATCCTCCGGACGATGGTGCACGAGCTCGAATCCCTCGGCTACGCGGTGGAGGAGAAGGCAGTCGACACCTTCCGGTACGGCGTCCCGCAGTTCCGCCAACGGCTCATCCTGGTCGGCCTACGGGACGGTCTCGCCTTCGACTGGCCCGGGGAGCAGCCGGAGCGGGTCACCGTGTGGAACGCGATCGGGGACCTGCCGGAGGTCGAGGGCGGCTGGCGCCCGGAAGGGGGTGCCGAGGGTTGGACCCCGTACGACGTCCCCGTGACGGGCTTCCAGAAGCGCATGCGGGAGGGCGTACCTGAACCGGATGCGCACCGGGTCTTCGACCACATCACCCGTCCGGTACGCGACGACGATCTGCGTGCGTTCGAGATGATGGATCCGACGACCCGGTATTCCGATCTACCGGACGAAGTCAAGCGGTACCGCGACGACATCTTCGACGACAAGTACAAACGCCTGGACGAGAACGACCTGTCACGGACCATCACGGCGCACATCGCCAAGGACGGCTACTGGTACATCCACCCGCGGCAGAACCGCACGATCACCGTTCGTGAGGCGGCCCGTCTGCAGACCTTCCCCGACTGGTTCCGCTTCGCCGGCCCGCCGTCGGCCGCGTTCAAACAGATCGGCAACGCTGTACCCCCGCTGCTCGGTGAACACCTGTCCCGAGCCGTGCGCGGCGCGCTCGACCTCCCCCGACCGGCACACGTCTCGACGCGGGAGGTCGCCTCGACGCTTGCAGCTTGGTTCGCCTCCGGCCAGGTCAGCGGCATTCCATGGCTGCGCGCGGAGACACGGTGGCAGGTCATCCAGGCGGAGATACTGCTCGACCGCGCCCACCCGGACGTGATGCGCCAGGTGTGGACCCTGCTACGGACATGGCGCCAGCCACAGGACACGGTGGCCGCGGAGGAGAACCTACGCCGTACCGGTGGATTCATCTCCCGGGCGAACCGGGCCGGGACGGTCGTGGAGCTCGCCCAGCGACTCGCTGATGCTCCTCGGGTACTGCGGGACGACGACGCCTTACGGCGGGTCCCTGGTCTCAACGAGTCCATCGCCGACCTGGCCGTTCTGGTCGTTCCGACGGGCACCGAGGACGAATCGGAGGAGCCTGTACTCGTAACCAAGGGTGTGTTGCGAGTGGCCGCCCGCTTCAGCGGTCATCCCGTCGACCGGCGTAACCGCCTCACGGACGGCCGGTTGGAGGTCGCCCGCATGATCGGTATCGACAGCGATGCTCGCGGTGCCCACTTGGGCCTGATCGAACTCGCGAACACACTGTGCCGGCCGGTGGAGCCGTTGTGCCAGGAATGTCCGCTCGTCAAGAAGTGCGTCGGGGCACGTATCGACCGGCCTCAGCTGTTCTGACCGCGTCGGTCCGGGTCAGCCGTCCAGTCCGAGGAGCTGCGCCATCTCCGGCGACTGGGCACGCAGGGTCTCCTCGATGCGTTGCCATGCCACCCACTGGTCTGCCTGCATAGCGGCCATCCGTAGAGCGAGGCCGGCGGTGGCGGCCGCCTGGGTGGCTGCACGCACCTCAGGTGATGCATCCACGTCCGTCGGGAACGGTCGTGCCGAACCCCGTGAGGTCCTGCGGTAGGCGTCGTTGGCGAGGACACAGAGTTCGTTGACCGGGGCTTCCAGGATCTGGCGTAACTGGGCCGGCAGACTGACGCGCATCTTGGCGACGTTGATGTTGAATGCGCTATCGAGGTCGTTGTCGAAATCCAGCGCTGCCCGGGCCAGTTTGGTGTGCTCGTCAATACCGCGGATCCCACCCCATCCGCCCCACTGCACCAGTCGGTTGGCCCGGTACACGTACAGACCCTGCTGCCGGTTCCAGTTCAAGGGGCCCGAGTGCCGTTCGAATTCTGCAGCTGACGTGAAGCAGTCACGAGGCGGTAGAACGAACCGTCTGAGTTGAACCAGTCCCGTTGTGCCTGCCATTTCGATCTCGAACTGCTGCCGTGGCAGCTCAGAGGTGTGCGGCTCCTGCAGAGCAAACGGGTTCCACGGGCGCAGTTTCTGCCCATTTACCGAGATCACCAGTGGCGTGAGTCCGTCGGATCCCTCCAGAAATCGGTGGAAAACCATGCTGAGGTGGTCCGACGTCCGCGCCGCCAGGGACTCCAGACGTCGTCGGGCCCAGCCCCCCGACGGGCGCTTCTCGGGCAGTACGCGATCGAGCGCCTGCCAGACAACCACGGTGCCGGTACCTTCGGCCAGCCACTGCCGTGCGCTGCGGACCACCGGATCCTGCGGGGATGGATCCACAATGACCCACTGGTCCCACTCCTCCACGAGGTCGAGGTCCAACTGCCGCGCGCTCGTCCGCGCAACCGATCGGCTGCTGCGACTGATCACGGTGAGCGTCCGGCATTGGGACAGTGACGCGGTCTTGAGGCCGAGGCCGTACCGACCCAGCTCGCCGCGACGGTACGAACGTCTTGTGCCGAACCGGAGAGCCTCTGTCAGCTGGCCAGCTGACATGCCGTGACCGTCGTCGGCGATCACGACACGGGAGTCCTCCCCGTCGAACTCGACGGTGACGTCGATGCGGGTGGCCCCCGCCGCAACGCTGTTGTCGACGATGTCTGCCACCGCTGCCGGGAACTCGTATCCGATGTCCCGCAGTGATCCGGTCAGCCGTGCGGCTGAGGGCGCCACGTCGTACCACGCTCTAACCGGCATTGGCACCTCCGCTCACGTCGTCCGTGAGGACCAGGATGCCACACCCACCCTGCGTCACTTGACCGGCCACGCTGTGGTTCCGGATCGGCGCCGTGCCCGCCACAGTTGTTCGACGATATCCGCCACAGCCACGGGATCCTCGTGCTCCCAGACGTGCAGCACCTGCCAGCCAAGTGCTGCCAATGCCTCGTCCTTCTCACGGTCACGCTGCACGTTACGTTGCAGTTTCTCCCGCCACCACGTGGCGTTGTTCTTCGGCAGCACCGCATGCTCAGGGCACAGGTGCCAGAAACAGCCGTCGACGAACACTGCCAACCGGGCCCGCGTGAAAGCGATGTCCGGCCGGCCGGGCAGGCCCGGATGGTTCACCCTGAACCGTAGCCCTCGCCGGTGCAGTTCACGTCGCACCGACATCTCAGGCTTCGTTCGCGACCGCGGCATCCGGCTCATCTGCGCCGACACGACGGCGTTGAGAGCGGTGGGGCGTCGCATCATTGCCGACAAGTTACCCCAACCCGCGTCGCCGGGGGGTGGCGGTTCCCAGGCCCGGAGGGCCTTCAGGATAAGGTGGCCGCCCTTTTGCTCCGCTCCACCTCGATCGCGAAGGTTCGTCGGCTCTGTCCTGGTATGCAGGGCGAGAAGGATGGCTTGCGGCAGGCGGTGGTGACCCGTCCGAGCTCCGACGGCTCGTCGGACGGGGCGGTGCGTGAACGACGAGCCGGTGTCGTGGGCGTGTCCTGCCTCGGCGTCCGTGCAAATCTGGACAATCATTGCAATAGGACGTCGTTCCCTGGCGCTTCGCCGTCCAGACGTGCTCTCATCCGTTCGCGTAGTTGCGGCAGTGCCTTCTTCTCCAATTGACGGACACGCTCGCGGGTGACTCCCAGCCGTCGTCCGATCTCATCGAGAGTCAGGGGTACACCGGTGCCGATGCCGGCCCGCCAGATCAGGATCGCCGCCGAGCGTTCAGGCAGATCTCTCAGTGACGCGCGGAGAAGCGTCAGCGTCCCCTGACGTTGCGTGAGCACATCAGGTCTCAGGGTGTCCTGGCCCGGGGTTACGAACTCGGCCAGCGGCGCGTTGCCGTCCCCGATGAGCAGATCTAGCGACACTACGCCGGCATGCAATCTGAGACATTCGAGTACTGTCCCCGGCTCCAAGCCGAGCTCGTGACAGATTTCCGACACGGTCGCAGTACCCGACCGGGCCAACAGCCGGTTCCGGCCCGCCACCACCCGACGTACCTGATCCGATTTGTGGACCGGAAGACGGATCAACCGGCTCTCATTGGCGATCGCTCTCGTCACGGCCTGGCGGATCCACCAGACCGCGAAGGTGGAGAACTTGAGACCGCGGGTGGGATCGAACCTCTCGACCGCCCGCATCAGGCCGACAACGCCGTGCTGGTCCAGATCCTCACTCTCCAACCCGTGTCCCAGATAGCTGCCGGCGACCGAAACAACGAGCCGCCGGTTGTGCAGCACCATCGCGTCGAAGGCCCGCGCCCGCTCGTCCGAGACGTCGAGACCTGCGCGGTAGCCGTGCGGAACCTCTTCGTGCGGCCGGTACTGTTCCCCGCGCAGCAGGAGCGCCAGGCCGACTTCCTCGGACGCAGTCAGGATTCGGTCCCAGGGCCGCGACGTGGCCCTGTCCCTGCGCAGCAGCCTCCGGGCGTCGGCGATGCAGCGTTCCCTATGGTTCGGGTCGACCACCCGCGCCGGCCCACGGCCCCCACGTCCATCGCCGTCCGGAGGAACGACGACCACACCGAGCCCGACCATCCTTTCGGCGACCTGCTGCCGTACCGCCGCCCGGGGGTCGCCGACCAGCTCGAGAACGCTGTCGACCTCCCAGTCTCCGACCGATCCGTCCCGTACGTGCGCCATTAGCAGTTGCACACACGTGTCGACAACCTCCTGATCGGCTGAAGACGTCACATCGGCCATTGTGGCCCTCGGCGACAACAGAGAGGCTCGGCGGGAGACCCCGTCATCGTGCACAATCCTGCGGGTGCGGATGGTTCCTGAGCCGATCTCCCCGTCGATGAAGAGTGCCGCCGAGGCCGAGATCTACAGACGTCTCAAACTCGTGGATGCTGGATGGAGCTTCGCTCTGCATAGCCTCAATCTCCCCGAACACGGTTGGAAGCGCGTCAGCGAGATCGACTTCGTGGTGGCGGGACGACGCGGTGTGTACGTGATCGAGGTCAAGGGCGGCTACGTCGGCTGCGCCAACGGTGTCTGGACCTACCGTGACCGCACCGGCACGGAGCGACGGCGGAGGGAGAGCCCTTTCGCGCAGGCGACAGGCGCCATGTTCACCCTGCAGCGCCGTCTCGAGGACCGCCTCGGCCGCGAGACGATGCGTGACATCCCCATCGGTTTCGCCGTCGTCTGCCCGGACTGCCGGCTGCCTGAGCAGACCTCGGTCGAGTGGGACGAGGAGACCCTGATCGACCGTCGGCAGCTCGACCGCACCGATGGCTTGCAACGCAGCCTGGGCCGAATGGCGGACTACTGGCGGGCCAAGCCCGGAGGACGTCGGGCCGTGCTCGAGGAACCTCTCCTGCGGGAGGTACTGCAGGCCCTGCGGCCGGACTTCGACGCCGTTCCCACGCTGCGCCAGATCGTCACCGACGCGGAGGCCGACCTCGTCGCCCTGACCGCGAGCCAGTACCGCACGCTCGACTACGTGGGAGACAACCCGCGGCTACTGGTCGAGGGTGGCGCGGGCACGGGTAAGACGATGCTCGCAGCCGAGGTGTCCCGTAGATCGGCCGCGAGCGGCAAACGGACCCTGTTCACCTGCCGCAGCCAGGTGGTCGCCGGGTTCGTGCGGCACCAACCCGGAATGCAGGACGTCCATGTCGTGCCCTTCGCCAACCTCGCGGCCGGCAGTGAAGGGACCTTCGATACCGTTGTCGTCGACGAGGCACAGGACCTGATCAACTTCGCCGACCTGTCGTACCTGGACAGCAGGCTTGCTGGCGGCCTCGCCGATGGCAGTTGGTACATGCTGCTCGACAGCAACAACCAGCGTGGCCTCGTCGGCTCCTGCGACGACGAGGCACTGGAATATCTCAGATCCCTACGGCCCACGCAGGTACGGCTGCAGGACAACTGCCGCAACACCCGGCAGATCGTCACGTCGACCCAGCAGATGACCGGAGCGGACACCGGTGTCTCATCGGCCGGGGAAGGGCCCGCGGTGGTGGTGGTCGAGGAGCCGGACCGCTCCCGTCGGGCCGCGGCAGCCGCCGCCGAGCTCGACCGGCTCCACGACAACGGGATCCCGAACACGGACATCATCCTGTTGTCACCGCTGACCCTGGCGGATTCCCTGTTCGCTGACCTGCCGGCCCGCTGGCGGCACCGCATCGACGTGCTGGATCTGCACACGCTGCGGAAACCTGCGCGTGGACGGATCGCCTTCGCCAGGGTCGAGGACTTCAAGGGACTGGAAAGCCGGTTCATTCTCCTGGCCGACATCGGCCCGGTCGATCCCGGCCGGATCCGCAACCTCTACGTAGGAATGACGCGCGCGAGAGTGGGACTCTGGATGGCTGCCGGTGGGCAGGAGCAACGGCAGGAGGACGACCGGTGACAACGACGCCCGCCCAGAGTGGCTCCGAGGACCGGGCTTCGGTCCTGGACTACCTCCGCAGGCAGCTTGTCGGTCCCTGGTACGGCGAGGACGAGGTTCTCGCCGAGCGACCCGACCGCCGTTACCTGGCCGGCATTCTCTTTCCCGGTGAAGTACCTCTCGATACGCACGATGACGACATCGCGGACGACAATCCAGCTGTCGGATCGAACGACGAGGCCGAGAGTGACGAGGATCCCGTGGCGCTGGCCGGGCAACTGATGCCGAGCTCGGTAGGACTGAGCTTCGTCATCTCCAAGAGGTCGACCCTCCGGATCGAGGTGACAGCCGCCCGCTACCTCCGCGAGGACCGGCAGAAGTGGCGACGTCAGCCATTGGCTGCCACCGGCAGCGCCGCCCTGTACGTCGAGCCGCCGTCAATGGGACGGCGAACCGAGCATCACCTGTTCGACCGGGACGCCTCCGTTGTGGTCGTCTGGCGGGAGTTCGGCGACGGCGTACTGGTCACGGTCTCGCTCGTCAATGAACGGAAGCTGTCGGAGCAGGGTAAACTCGACCCCGCTGACTGCCTGTTGCAGGTGACGCTACGGTGCAGCCCGGTCGAGGGCGCCATAACCCCGTATCCGTCGACGCTGCGACTCCATTCGGACCCTGAGGAAGAGGAACTCGCTCTCCTCTACCGCAAGGTTCCTGTGTTCGCCCTGGGTCACGGCGCCGCCGCCAGTTGGCAGGCGGAAGGTGACCTCGCCACGTCGGTGCAGACGACCTTCGTGCCCAGCCACGTCGTCCCCGATGTCGCGTTCGAACTGCCGGGTGACCAGGAGGTACTGAGCCTGAATCTCCTCACCGGGCTCGAGCGGGACACGGAACGAATCATCAGCAGGCTGTACAACTTCGTGGACAGCTACGACAACTGGGCCCGGAGCAACCACACGCGCCGGGACAAGCTCACGCAGCCCCTCGTTGCGGCGGCTGACCGGCTCCTCGAACGCGTCGATCGCGCCCGGGCCCGGATGCGGGAGGGCGTGGAGCTGCTCCAGCGGGATCCCACCGCCCGGCGTGCCTTCGTCCTTGCGAACAGGGCCATGCTGATGCAGATGGTCCGGAGCGGGCCTGAATTCGCCGGCGCGGGCCGCGCCTGGAATGACCGTCTCCCCGCCGCGCCCGAGTACGACGACCCGCAGCGCCGCTGGCGACCGTTCCAGATGGCCTTCGTCCTCCTGTCCCTGCCCTCCATCGTCAACACGGAGCATGATGATCGCGAACTCGTCGACCTGATCTGGTTTCCCACTGGTGGTGGCAAGACCGAGGCGTATCTCGGACTGGTCGCCTTCACCGTCTTCCACCGGCGCCTGACGCTCGGGGACGCCGGCGCCGGGACCACCGTCATCACCCGCTACACACTGCGACTACTGACCGCGCAGCAGTTCCAACGGGCAGCCACCCTGATCTGTGCCTGTGAGCTGATCCGCCAGAAGCGCGTCGAGGAACTGGGGAGCCGGGCGGTCTCGATCGGGATCTGGGTCGGCGGTAACAACAGTCCGAACAGTTTCTCCGAGGCGGCCGACCTGCTGCAGACGGTGAGGAACCGCGAGCCGACGACCAAGAGCTTCCAGGTCGAACGCTGTCCCTGGTGCGGCACCCAGATCCTTCCGTCCGACGATGCCCCGGAGGACGCGTGGGGAGTGCACGCTGACAACAACAGCTTCCGGATCAACTGCCCCAACGTCGACTGCGACTTCCACAGATCGCTGCCTGTCTCGTCCGTCGATGACGCGCTCTACGCGGATCCGCCGACGCTGCTCGTCGCCACCGTGGACAAGTTCGCCCGGTTCACCCGCGAACCGCGGGCGGGCGTGTTCATCGGCGCCGGCGCCGATCCCGGTCCGGCGCTGATAATCCAGGACGAGTTCCACCTCATCTCCGGGCCGCTCGGCACCATCGTCGGGCTCTACGAGGCTGCCTTCGACGTGGCTATGACCCGCCACGGCACCCGCCCCAAGATCGTCGCCTCCACTGCCACCATCCGTCGCGCCGATGCCCAGTCCCGCGGCGTCTTCGGACGCCCCATCGCCCTGTTTCCGCCCTCTGGCCTCGACGCGGAGGACTCGTACTTCGTCCGATCGGACCATGATCGACCCGGCCGGCTCTACGCCGGAGTCATGCCCCAGGGACACACTCCTCTGACCGCGATGGTCCACCTCTCGGCGGCGATGCTCAACGCTCCCATCGAACTACCGCTCGGACCGCAGTCCGCGGATGCCTACTGGACCCTTGTCGCCTATCACAACAGTCTCCGGGAACTCGGCAAGACGGTCACCCTGGCGCACGACGACATCCCCGCGCGGCTGGGCGTCATCGCTCCCGCCGAGGACGACCGACGTGACCTCGACGACGCCGAGATCATGGAACTGACCAGCAACCTTCCTCCGGCGGACATCCCCCGTCACCTTCAGCGGCTGTTCCTGGAGCGCGGGCAGCCAGGTGCGGTGTCGTTCGTGCCCAGCACGAACATGATCTCCGTCGGTGTCGACGTCCCGCGACTGGGCCTCATGCTGGTCGTCGGCCAGCCGAAGACGACCGCCGAGTACATCCAGGCCACGAGCCGGGTCGGGCGTCGCCACCCCGGCCTGGTGGTGACCCTGTACTCGCCGTCCAAACCCCGTGACCGCTCACACTACGAGTCGTTCATCCCGTACCACACCTCCCTCTACCGGGTTGTCGAACCCACCTCCGTGACACCGTTCTCGGTGCCGGCACGCACCCGCGCGTTGCATGCGGGACTTGTGATCCTGGCCCGTCATGTGCACATCTGGCGTGACGACCGCGCGGCCGCTGCCTTCGACCCGGAGGATCCCGCCTGGCGGGCCCTGGTGGAGGAGTTCATCGCACGCGCGGAGGCAGCGGATCCGGACGAGGCCGCCGACGTCGCCCGACACGTGGAACAGCTCGAGGAACGCTGGGCCGGCCTCGTCGACCGGGCACATCCGCTGGGAGGGCTCAGATATACCGACGGTGGGCGTGAACGTATCCAGCTGTTGAGGCAATTCGACAAGCCCGGGCCGGGATGGCCGACACTCGACTCTATGCGCAACGTCGACACGGACGCCCGAGTGCTGGTGCGGGGGGAGGGACAGTGACGGACCGTCGGCTGCGACGCATGCAGGCTCTCTCGCCGTTCGGCGTCGGAGCCATCGTGGACATGCTGGGTGAATCCTTCGTTGCGGAGGACGTCACCCGGTGGAAGGGGCGGCGCGTGACGCTCGCCGCACCACGCATCGCGGCCCACTTCGGTGTCGAGGAATTACGCCTTCCCCCGGCGCCGCGTGACGGTAGGTTGCCCTACTACCGGTTCCCGCAGTGGCTGTTCTGCGGCACGTGCCGCTCAATGACACACTGGAGTGTCGGCCGGGAAAGACCAGGAATGATGCCCCGGTGCCAGCACTGCAGCCGCAGCCCTCAACTGGTACCCATGAGGTTTGTCGCGGTCTGCGGCAACGGCCACCTCGACGACGTCCCCTGGGCGCAGTGGGCCCACTCCGGGGGCGGCCGGGGACGGGAGCAACGCCAGTGTGGACGCGCCGAGCTGCAGTTCGATCATCTGACGACCGTGGGTGGCGGACTGGAGTCACTCCGGGTCCGATGCCGCACGTGCCGGGCCGACAGGAACCTCGCGGACCTCACGTCGCCCCGCGCACTCGGACGCATCAACATCGGGTGCCGGGGGCGGCAGCCCTGGCAGCGCGATACCGAGGCGGTGACCTGCGATCAGACACCCGTGGTCCTGCAGAGGGGCGCCTCGAGCGTCTACTTCCCGGATACCGCGTCCGCGATCGACCTTCCACCTGACTCTGACTGGGTCACCTGGGGCGGTACGGCCGCGCGGGTCGAGCAGAACCAGTACTTCCTCCTACTGCACAAGGACCCCGAGAGCGACATCCGTGGGCACTTGATCCGGATGATCGCCGAGCAGGAGAATGTGAAGGAGCAACAGGTCATCGCCATCCTGAACGACCGCCTCGGCGTCACCGGCGCCGACGCCGGCTCGGGCACCTCCGAGGAGCTGGCGGAGCGCGAGTGGCACGCACTGACCAACCCCCGGGTCCGAAGCCATCCGGACGACAGGTTTATCACCCGGCGCACGCCGTTCCCGGGACCCCAAGGGCACGGCCGTTTGGATCCCGTCGTCGACCAGATGAGATCGGCCATCTCCGACATCGTCCTGGTCGACCGCCTACGCGAGGTCCGGGTCCTGCGGGGCTTCCGCCGTCACACCATGGATGCCCGTATTCCGGCCGACCTCGGAACACGCAGTGCCTCTCTACCCGCCGTAGAGGTGTACGGCGAGGGCATCTTCATCGTCTTCGACGAGGACAACCTCCGGCGGTGGGAACTGCAGACCCCGGTGGTGCGGAACGCGGCCACACTCCACAAGCGGTTCGCCGGCAGCATGCACGCCAGGTGGATCGAGAGCACACCCACACCGCGACTCATCCTTCTGCACACCATCGCCCACCTTCTGATGCGGCAGCTGACGTTTGACGCCGGCTACCCCTCCTCGTCGCTGCGCGAACGCATCTATGCAAGCCCTCCGGATGCCGACACACCGATGGCCGGAGTACTGATCTACACCGCTGCCGGCGATGCCGAAGGCACTCTCGGTGGGCTCGCCCGATCCGGCCAGGCAGAGAGGCTCGTCACCACCATCGCCGCCACTCTCGCCGCCGCCCGATGGTGCTCACTCGATCCGGTGTGCCGGGAGTCGAAAGCCCAGGGCCCTGCCGGGCTCTCGATGGCGGCCTGCCACGCCTGCGCGCTTGTCCCCGAGACCAGTTGCACCATGGGCAACGTGCTCCTGGACCGGACTCTCGTGATCGACGACGAGTACGGCTTCATGCGTGACCCCCTCGCCGAGCTCATCGCCGTGCAGGCGGCCACAACGTGACTCTGCTACTGCCGCCGCTGCTGGACCTTAGTCCCGCTCAACGGGAGGTTCTCGCTCTGCCGTTCGAGGAGTCACACCTCGTCACCGGTAGCCCCGGGGCCGGCAAGACCATCACGGCGATCTACCGGGCAGCCGCCCTGCACCGATCGGGCAGACCGACCGTCATGCTCATGTACAGCAAGGTGCTGTCCGCCTACACGCGCGCCGCAGTGGCACAGATCGGAGCGGCTGATATCGCGACCACCTACCACAAATGGCTCCATGCCTTCTGGCAGAAGCACTACCGCCGGAGCCCGCCGAAGCTCGACCGGTACGACATCGACTGGATGGCCTGTCTGAAGAAGATCATCAGCGATCCACCGGTCATGGAGCAACGGCCGTACCTCGTCGTCGACGAAGGTCAGGACATGCCGGCCGACTTCTACCTCGCCCTCGGAGCCCTGTCCTCGTCCGTGACCGTGTTCGCCGACGAGAACCAACGCATCGGGCCCCGTCAGAGCACCCTCCGAGAGATCGTCGCCGCTCTAGGAACCAAGCCGCCTGTGGCGCTCCCACGCACCGTGCGCAACAGCCGTCCAGTCCGCGACCTCGCCGACCACTTCTGCCCCGGCGGCAGCAGCACGGACCTGCTGCCGGACGGTCCTGCACCTCGCCTGATCAGGGTGCCGCACAAGGCCGACGTGGCTGACCACCTCCTCCTGCACGAGAAGCAGCACCCGAACGAGACCATCGGCGTGGTGTCCCACCGCAGCAGGGACCTGTTCTACTACCACCACCAGTTGAACTATCGCACCATCAATCCGCTGCAGGGTTACGTCAGCGGACGCAGTGCCGGAACTCTGTCCGATCCCGCCTTTAACGGCCCCGGGATAAAGCTGATCACCTGGCAGAGCGTGAAGGGCCTCGAATTCGACTCGGTGGTGGTCCCGGAACTCCAGACCGTCCCCGGCGACGTCGCCAGCGACAGCATGGGGATGAACCTCTACGTACTCGTCACCCGGGCGCGGCGCCACCTCACTTTCATGTATTCGGGAGTGGGTGAGCCGGCACTCGTGGACGCCTTACCGAAGCATCTGCTGGACCTGTCGCAGTACAGGCCCTGAGTGTTGGTGGCCGCGGCCTGTCTGCGTCTCGGACGGCCCGAGGCGAGGAGAGCTGTGCACCGGCACCGTCTACCTCGATCCACCCTGTGCGGGCGGCGGTTGTTCAGGAGTCGGACCGGTGCTGCCGCCAGTGCTTCTCCATCCAGCCGATCTGCCCGCGATCCAGCCTGATCGCGCGCAGTCGGCCCTGCAGAGGCGTGTAGGCCGGGTATCTGGCCAGTTCCTCCCGGAGGCTGATCGTAAGGGTGCCCGAGTGCACAGCGATGTCCCCTGATCGAAGAGCCGGTGAACGTCCCGTCTCAAGAGCCACTTACTCGTAGTTCGCTCTTTGCACCTCGTGCGTTCCTGGCGCGTCCATGAGAAGTGACACGAGCTCTTCGAGGATAATGAGGTCGCAGTGACGGGCGCCAGAATCAGGATCTTGAAGAACGTGGGTCACTCCGTGGTATTCACGCTGGGATACGTTCTCCGGAAGTAAGAGAGAAGTAACTGCAAATCTCTCCCGCCACTGCTCGCCCATCTTCCATGCCACGCACAGATCAATGTCCTTGAGATTCTTTTCCTGTGCGTCTAGGTCGTTGATTAGACCGTCGACAGAATATTTGTATTCCAATACCTTGGGCTGCGTGATCTTGCCGTGAAGTCCATCGAGCACCTGGGCGTCGATGCCCAGCGGATTGCTCTCCTCATCGAATTCAAGTAATTCGCGATCGTGCTGAAAATTGATCCGGAAGAGGCTGTCGTACTTGAACCGCTCGTTCGTCGACATGATGGATAGGCCGCGCACCACTCCGCCAGAAATGATCTCGTGGAACAGGGCGATGGCATCCTGTTCACGCGTAGGGGTGGAGGTGATGCTAATCCGCTTCGTTGGGGCGAAGAAGTGATTGGAAGAAAGAAGGAGTGGTGAAGCTGCTTCATGTCTGATCATTTCCTCCTTCCAGTCGTCAAGCTTGAGCTCCCGATCGAGATCGGGTGCGATGCCGGAGTCGCGCTTCATGCTGGAACGAAGTCGCGTGATTGGCCCTTGGACAATGGCAACGGCGACGTCGGTGGCGAAATCAACAAGCGGTTTTGCGAAGCCCTTTCTGCCAAGGTCCGGGGTGTAGTTTTGAAAATGGATGAGTAGGTGGACCTGATTTTGTCGACCGGTATACCTGGTTAACGGAACCTGAATTACGTCGCCCTGGGGCATCCCGTTGGCGGCAAGCTGAATTCCTGCTCTCAGCACCTGCATGTTGCCTCGGACGCCCAACTTCTCGTTGAACACCTTCCAGAGCTTGGTGGTGTAGCCATATTCAACCCGTATGCTCGGCTCGTGTGTTTCAATGATCTCCTGGTGCTCTGTAAACACTTCGGGGGTCAGAATACTCTTGCAGTCGATTGGGCCATACTCGTCATATATGAAGTCAAGCTGCCGATAGGCGTTTGGCAACGGCTTTGAAGGCCCGTATTTCTCGAAGAATTCGGATGCCTTCTGCTCTACATCCCTGATGCGAGCGGATTTGCTCTTCTCCTCATGTAACCAGAGATAAGAAATGCTGTCAGTGGTTGAAGTCGAGATTTCCCCGCCGGCGATGCAAACCACTTCGACCTTCTTATCCGACGCCGGCTCTACAGAGCCGATCCCAGTCTTCACTCTTAGGATCGTAAGCCATGTTTCGGCGTTTCTTGCAGACAGCCAACTTAGTTTCCTCGGCTGCGTTTGCCCGTCGAAGCGAACGGTTACAGATGTCCCTCGATCCATCTCTTCGAATTTGTCATCGATGTCGGGATTTGGATCGGGTTCAACGAGCGGAGCATCGCTGTCTCCCGGACCTCTAAGCCATGCGCGGCCGCCTAGAATTCGTCCGCAAGATTCATTTCCGAGCCCTCGGGTGTGCACTCGGAGATAGTTGAACCCGTAGGCAAGGTATGTCGCTCCGACACCTTTATGGCCACGCGATGTGGCTTCCTCTTTGAATGAGAAGTTCGGCGCTAGGAAGCGCTGGAACTCATCATAGGTCATGCCGCATCCGTTGTCGGAGACTGTCAGCTGATTCTCGTCCAGATCAACAATAACGCGCAGCTGTTGTGAATAGCTGCCGCTTGTTCCCGCTAGTTCTTCATCGCGTGCCCGCTTCTCCAAGGCGTCTAGCCCATTTTGGACTAGCTCGCAGAAAGGGTCGTACCATCCGACGTACGAGCTTAGGATGTTCTCGATCTCGCGCCTCAAGGCGCGCCGCGCTGCCAGGCTGTTTTCTAGCTTGCCCTTTACCTCTAGCGGATCAAAGGCGGCGAAGGACTGACTGGCGGCCACAGTGTAGGTCACGACCGTAGGATAGTGGTTCCGTCGATGCGCATGCATCAGACGCTCGGAGGCATGCGTTGATCAACACGTTGCATCCCGGGGAGGACCGCGCGGCACGCCAGGCCGACATGACGTGCAGCAATGCGTGACTTCCGCCCAGTCTCACGGCCGCTGAGGGACCTGAGGGCCAACGTCGGTCAGCTCGTGGATCGATTGCGCCCGCCGTACATCGCACACGCCCCGGTCTGCGACGCCGGCTGCCGCCAGGCCACCTCGAGAACGGCACGTCCCGAGCGAAGCGCTTTTTGAGAGTGGAGACAAGTTGTTCACGCAATGCCGCTGTGTCGACGGCGTCAGGTGTGGCTTGGGAGGTGTTCACCGCTTTTACCCTGCTGTCGGTCGCCTCGGCAGGTTGATCAGCGGGTGGGAGTTGGACGGGTGGTGGAAGGTGATGTGTTCGGCGGCCGGGGCCAGCAGCCAGGTATCAGTGGCCGAGTGGCGAGCCGGTTGAACAGGAACAGGACGTGGTGGGTCAGCACGCCGCACAGGTCGCGGGTCAGTGTGCCGTTCCGGTCGAGGAACCCGAGGTCTTTGTCGGCTTGCTCATGGCCCCTTGGCTATTCGGGCGTGAAGTCGCAGCGTTCGGAGGCCATGCAGGGACGGTATGCCGCCTCCGGGTCGACACGCCCGCAGCGTCGTACCCCGACATTGTCGGCAGATGCCGACACCAACTCCGACAAAACTTTGACAACGCAATCCGGCTGTCGCTTGCCATCGATCCCGACAATGACAGCCGATGAAACAGTGCGCAGGGTCGCGTGAGCCCGGGACGCGCCCGTCGGCCGCGCCAACGCCTGGCAGCGTTCCGGCCGGTCGGGAACGTCACCGGTCGCAGCTATGGTGTGCGCGCATCGTGACCGGTGACGCACGCAGGTGATCGGGGGTTAGCAGCGATGGCCGACAGCGACGAGATCAAGACCGCCCGGCGTGCGCTCGGCCGTCGGCTCGCCCAGTTACGCAAGGCCGCCGGTCACACGCAGCACGGCTTCTCCCGGCTGGTGCAGTACGGGCGCAGCACGGTGGCGAACACCGAGACCGGCCACCAGCACCCCGACCGCGCGTTCTGGTCCCGCTGCGACACGGTGCTGCAGACCGGGGGCGCGCTTGCCGCCGAGTATGACCACATCGCCGACCTGGGCCGGCGGCGCCGCCTGTCGGCGATTCAAGGGACCACACCCAGGTCCCGGCCGGCGGCCCCCACCCACACCAGCCCCGACGCCCCCGGCGCGGATGGTGGCTTTGTTCTCTGGGAACTCGAAGAGAGTATCGATGCTCGCCGGATGACATTGAAGTCGGCCACCGACGATGACGCCCGCCTGGCGTACCTGGAACACGAGGTGCGGCAGGCGATCACGGACAACGAACGCCTCACCCCGACGGTCCTCATGGCGCGCATGCGACCACTGCGCGCCTATGTCGACCAGCTCATGGCGGGCCGGCAGCATCCGCCGCAACGGGCACGGCTCTACACCGCCGCCGCGCACCTGTCCGGGATCCTCAGCGCCCTCGCCCTGGATCTGCGTGCGTTCCGGGTGGCGCACGCTTACGCCGCCGAAGCGTTCGACCTCGCCGACGCCGCCGAGCAACCCGACGTGCAGGCATGGGCCCGCGCCACGCAAAGCTTGATCGCGTTCTACACCGGCGACTACCACGACGCGCTCGCCTACGCCCAGGACGGCTTGCGCCGCGCCAGCGCCAGCCCGCACCGCCTCCGCCTCACCATCAACGGGGAAGCCCGCGCGCTCGCCCGGCTCGGCGACCACTATGGCGTCGACCGCGCCGTCGACCGCGCGTTCACCATGCTGCCCGGCCAGCCACCTGGTGGCCCGGTCAGCGCGAGCCTCGCCCTCGGCCCGTACTGCCCGGTCAGGACCGCGGCCAACACGGCAACCGCCTACCTGGCCCTCGGCCGCACCGCAGGCGTCACCGACCACCTCACCACCGCCATCACCGCCTTCGACGCAGCGGCGCTGGCTGGCCCGCGCGCACTGAGCCGCCTCGACCTGGCCACCGCGCACCTGCACACCGACAACCCCGACCCCGAACAGGCAGCCACGCTGGCGGCGGAAGCGCTCACCCTCACCGCAGACCAGCGGTTCGAATCGGTCCACCAACGCGCCCGCCAATTCCTCGCCAGCGCCCAGCCCTTCGCCCGCCACCCGCAGCTGCGGCACGTCGCTGACATGCTCGCCGACCGCACACAGCTCGATGCCACGACACCACCCGCTCTACCATCACCGCCATGAGTAGCCGGGAACTGGCCAGCCTCCACCAACGCTGGACCGCCTACCAGGACCTGCCCCAACTCACCAACCACTGGTACTGGCGCCCCGGCTGGCGAGCCGACCGCCAGTTCTACACGTGGCACCTCACCTTCGAAAGCCAGCCCCAACTCCACCACCTCGTCACCGACCTACAACGCCAACTGGCGCTGCCCGGATTGGACTTGGTGCCGCTCGACGGCCTGCACCTCACCATGCAAGGACTCGGTTTCACCGACGAGGTCAGCGACGGCGACATCGAGGCGATCGTCGCCGAGACCCGGCAACGCGGCTCCAATCTGCCGCCGCTGGAACTGTCCCTCGGCCCGGTCGACGCCGACGCCGAAGGAGTCGGCCTGCTCGTGCGGCCCTGGGACCGCGTGGAACACCTCCGCGCCACCATTCGGGGCGCCGTCGGCGCGGTGTGGCCCAGCGTCCCCGAGCCTGCGCAGGGATTCCGGCCGCACGTCACCATCGCCTACAGCGGCGCACCAGCATCAACCGAACCCATACGCGCCCGGCTGGCCGAACTCCGTGAACAGCCCCCGGTGCAGGTGACAATCAGGCAGGTGCCGCTGATCGCGCTCCGACGAGAGGACCGCACCTACCGATGGAGGACCGTCGCGACAGTGCCCTTGGCCGCGTGACATCAGCTCGTCGCTGGGGCTGGGGCTGGGGCTGGGGCTGGGGCTGGGGTGGCGGTAGGCCGGCCGGCGGCGCTGCTGGCAGCTAAGCCCCCCGGTGACACGGTCAGCATCGGTTGTCGTACCTGTCCGTGCGTGGCTGGTGCTACCGTCGCAGTCGCGCCTTACGGAAGGTCGGCCGGACGTTGCGCTTAACGCGCCGAGGATCGGACGCCCCGCTGCTGATGCGTAGTGTTTGCTTCATGAGTGGGGTGCTGTATGTGTACACGGCTGCCGGCAGCCTGGAGGTCGCACGGCGGTTAGCGCAGGGTGCGGTGCGGGAGCGGCTGGCAGCGGGTGGCCAGGTCGTTGGGCCGGTCGAGTCGGTGTTCTGGCACGAGGGATCGTTCGGCACCGGCCAGGAATGGCAGGTCGTGCTCAGGACCAGTGCCGAGGTCTATCCCCGGCTGGAGTGCCACCTGAGAGAACACCACGAGTGGTCCAATCCGGAGATTGTCGCGGTAGAGGTGCTCGCAGGTGCGCCGTCTTATCTGCAGTGGGTACAGGGCGTCATCGGCGCCGGTGGTGACGCTGAGGGGCGATGACCGTCTACGCGAGGGCTTCTGCGATCGGAACGACGTCCCGGTAGGGCAGGAGCCGCTGTCGGAGGGCATTGATGCGGGCAGTGGGGCGGGGGGAGGCGATCCCTTCGCATAGCCGCTTTGACCGCATCAGTACATGGGCAGCTTGCTCGGCTTCCCCTGCGTCGAGGTATGCGCTCGCGAGCCAGGTGGAGTACAGAGCTTTGTCCCGTGCGTACATATCGTCGAACCGGTTCAAGGTCTCTTCCAGTTCTGGTACCGCGCGCAATGGCCTTCGTAGTTCGGACCAGACCCGGCCTGTCATGATCCGGAGTTCGTCTCGGTCAACCCATGCCGCCCAGTCAGGGGCAGGACCATCGATGGGTTGGTCGAGGGCCTCGCGTGCCTCGTCGAGAGCATGGCCTGCCTGGCGTTCGAGACCTGCGACGGCGTAGGTGAATGCCAGCCGCTCAAGCAGCAGCGCCCGGACGGTAGGATGGAATCTCGCATCTGCCGGCAGTCGGGACGCTTCGGCAGCGGATAGGCCAGGCTGGCCGAGGCTCGCCCGTTGGTAGGCCAGCAAGGCCAGCGCGTTGGCGGCCAACAGTTGGTTGCCGATCTCCATCGCGATCGACCGACTCCTGGTAAAGAGCGTGGCCGCGTAGTGCTCGTTTCCTCCGTCGAAGGCTGCCCAGCCTGCGAGTTGGGCTTGTTCTGCCAGCAGCGACAGCAGCGCTCTGCCGGTTGAGCCGCTGAACGTGCCAGTGCGTAGCGCGGTGATGGTGCTGCGGATCTCGGCCTCGTAGAGCGGCAGAGTATCCGTGCCGCCGAGGTAGTTGTCGAGTCGCCGTAGCCGCGCGGTTCGTCGCGCCATCCCTTGCACATCCATATCACCGAGAAGCGATCCCGGGCTGGTGGGTGCGGGAATGGCGCCGGTGGAAGCGATCGCCACGATGGCGGTGAGAAGATCTCGACGTTGCATGTCTGGCTCCTGCGGGGGCTCGATGTCGAACTGCCCACCTGGCATCACCTGATGGTGAGGGGCCATGCGATCTGAGGGACTGAGCGCATGCCGCAGCATCTGGAGACGATCGTAGGCCCTGGTCAAGTGCCCATCCGTACCCAGAACCTGATCGCAGCGATCCCAGAAGGATCTGGGCGCATGCTGGCGGCCGACCTCCACGTTCGCGATCGTGCTGCGCCCGTAGCTGATCATGGGTGCCAGCTCGTGTTGGGTATGACCGGCTGCCTTGCGGAAGGTGGCCAACTGCTGTCCGAGCGTGCGCCACATCTCGCTCAGCTCATGTGGGTCTGCCATCGCAGCCTCCCCGGATCGCCCTCCCGCTGACCTGAGGGAAATCCGAACGTAAGGGACCCCGCCGTATGGTGGCAGTCACACTACCGTGCGGGCGTGGCCACGCTGCTCGTCTACGCACCGCCGTCGGTGTGCCAATTCGTCCAGCAACGCGGCGGGTCATGAAGGGGACCGGTCTCAGTGGCTCCAGTCGATGGTGGTGGGTCGTTGGCGTGTGGCGGCGTATTCGAGGAGGGCTGCTCGGGCTGTTGCGGTGGTCACTCGGGCGAGTTCGGGGGAGATGTCTATCAGGCCGGTGTCGGGTGATTCGTAGACGGTGATTGGTGTGTCGGGTTCGTGTTCGGTGGCGTGGCTGCCGTCGGGTAGCCACTGCACTGCTGCGCGGTCGGCGTCGATGTCGATGTCGATGCGGAGGACCGGCTTGTCGTCGGTGCCGATCGTGAGTGTCTGTCCACATCCTCCGTGGGGCATGACCGTCTGAATCTGTTCGTCGAACCAGTGTCCGGCGTCGGCGGGGCTGGTCGCGTCGTAGGCGTGACCGTGGTAGTCGCGTAGCAGCAGTGTCACGGGGTGATCCTTTCTCCGGTGCCGGTATAGACACGGTGCCACCATGTGGTTCCGCCGTCGCGAGTGACCCACACGCGTAGGCGGCTACCCGCCGGAAGGATGGCGGGAAGCATCTTGTCGCAGGTCCAGGGGTAGCTCTGGTCCCGGTCGTTGCTGCCGCAGACGGTATTGTCGATCGCGAGGTCGGCCTCTTGGGCGTGGGTGCGGCGCATTCTCGCGGCGGCTTTGGACTCTGCGTGGTCGTAGAAGGTGACTGGTGGTCCGCGTAGCGGATCGTGGTCCAGGTCGGCGGCCAGGGACCTGTCGCCGCCTCCTGAGTAGATCTCCTCGCCGTTGAACAAGCCGAGGGTGGGCCGGGTCGCGCCGGCGGGGCGAGGCTGGAAATGGTCGACGGCGTGCCGTACGCGTTCGGGCAGGGTCGCCGGATCGGCTGGAACCCAGTCGGGGCCGACCGGCCGTGGGACACCCGCCGTCGGTTTCCCGCTCGGTCCACCCGCGTCGCCACCGGGATCGTGCTGGGGTCGTGTCGCATCGTCGGCTGCTGCGGATACGGCGGGCGGTCGGTCGTTGCTTCCGCCGCCCATCGCTAGTTTCCCAGGTCACCGACCTGTCTGGCCTGTGCCAGGGCCGCGTCGACATGTTGCCGGGCCGTAGTCCCCCGGGCGCGGACGGCGGCCAGGATCTGCAGTATCTGCTGCAGGCGCGCCAGCGTCGGGCCCGGCTGCCCGCCCTGCAGCGCCGTCGTGGCCATCCGCCGCGCGTCGTCGACCGCGGACGCCGCTGCCGTCACGCTGCCCTCGGCTGTTGTCAGCGCCGCGATCACCGGTGTGAGGGCGGCGGTGGTCTCCTGCGGTGAGGGCTGCCGCCCCACCGAGCCCACCGCCCGGGACGCTTCACCCAGAACATCCGTGGCCTCTGCCAGCCGGGACCGGGCCTGCCCGATCGACTGCCGTACCCGGGCCAGACCCGCCGTGATACCGACGAAACCGGAGGCCACCGCCCGAGCGGCGATCTGCTCGACACCATGGTCGGCCGCTGCTGCCTCCTGCTGCGCCCGAGCCACGCCCGCCGTCATCGACTGCACGTCGACACCAATGCTGTCGGTCAGCGACACTTCACCGCCCCCGCTCAACGCCTCGCATCCACAGCGGACCGTGGCAGCCTAGAGACGCACACCGACGGGACACAACCACCTTGGGTAAGGTGCTGGGACTCGACGCCACGCCGCCGTTCTAACCAGCTACCGCCGCGCTCCTCAGCGATGAGTCGTACGTGTCCGTTGTGCGCATCGCCGGCACCCGAGCGAGCGAATAAGGCTGTCCAGACGCTCCTGCACGGCCCGGGCTGGCTGTACATGGCCACCATCGACCTGTTCAACCGCGAGGTCATCGGCTACGCCATGGCCGAGATTTTCCGCCTGATCGGGTGTTCGTCTTTGGCGGCTGTCGAATCTAGTCTCGGTGTATGACGTCTCCCGGTCGGGTAGAACGTGTGGGTTCGGCTGTTCTTGCCGTGGCGGCCGGAAGTAATCAGGAGTACGGAAGCCTTGCTGATCTGATCGCCGCGGTCGACCTCGGCGAGGCGGAATCACCGCCCGACCTGAGTCTGTCCATCAGGGCTGGCGTGGGTAGTGGTGATTTCGATCCGGCTTCCGTCGGGAAGGCCGCTGTCGTTGTGTGTGGGTCCGTGCCGTTCAGTGACTGCCCTGACGGCGACAGGCGCGAGGTCGGGCAGGCGCTGGCGCTGCTTCTCGCCGTTGTCGTTCCGCTGGAGCTGTGGCACCTTGCGCCCCGACCCGTGAGTGACTATCGGGCTGTACTTGTTCATATCGACGATCCGGTCGAAAGGGCCACCGGTCTTTACCAGGCGTCGTCGGTCGCGCGTGAGGTCGGGAACCTTCGGGAGGCACTTGCGCTGCTGCACACGTTGAGCGAGTCGGCGCCGACGTTGCCGGATCTGATGAATGCGGCATACCATGCCGCAACCGGCAACACGTATCTCGAACTGGCCGACTTCGACCGTAGCGACGAGCACTACCGGGCGGCGGCTGCGGTGGTGGATCGGGTGTTGCGCGAGAATCCCACACCGGATCCGGCTTTTCTCCGGCTGCGGCTTGATCTGGTCGTGCGGCAGTTCCGGTTGTTCGGATACAGCGGCAAACCCGGGCATCGGCCCGACTCCGAGGACGTTTCCGTGTTCGCCGGGCTCGGGGGCGATGGCTCGATGGTGGGGGCCGAGGGCGTTGACCCGCGGATCGGTGCCGGATTACCGGAGCCGGTCTCCGCGTCGGGGGTCGGCTCTGTCGAGACGGAAACGGGCGGGCATTCCCGGGAGGTGCTGTCGGTTCTTCTGACGTCGGTGCAGGAAGCGCGGGCGCGGAATGATCCAGCGGAGGCCCGCGACATTCTCGGCAGGTTGACGGAGGCCGTCCCGACGTACGACTTCTGGACCCTTGCCCCACTGCACGGCGAAGCCGCTGATCTGGCCCACAGCCTAGGGGGCCGGGCGGAACTGGTGCTGTGGCACACCTATCTGGCTCTGTGTGCGGACCTGCTGACCGGCAGCGTCCGGGAACTCGGTGCCCGTCTCACCGTCTACGCCAAGCGCCTGTCGGAGTGCGGTCTGTACCTCGCCGCCCGCAACCTGGCCCGATGGGGGCGCGACGCGGTACCGATGCCGCTGTTCGACGCCGACATCAAGGCCAATATCGGCTACGTCCTTTTCCGTGATGGAGCGGTGAACCTCGCCTGCAAACTGTATGACGCAAGCCTTACGGCATCGGCATCCGAGCTGGTGCAGGCCCAACGGGATACCGTTTTCCAGTTGATCGGCGACCAGGACGGTTCCGCTCTGACGCCGGACGAGCGGGCCGACACCAGGTCGCTTCGAGAGAGGTACTCCGCCGCAGGATGGCGGGCCACGGCGCAACTGCTCCGCAGCGACCCGGCGGAAGTGGATCGCTGGGGCGATCTGCTTCTCTACTCGGTAGGCCCGTTGCCTGAGCAGGCTCCGGCGTTGGAGGCCCTGCTCGGCGTGGCTCCCCGTTCGCCCGCGGATGGAGCAGGGTTCGACCAGATCAAGGGCATGCTGTACGGAATGCTCGCTCGCGACGGCTTCCTCGGCTACATGTCCCGCAACAGGGGCATCCCGGAATGGGCACTCACCGCCTGGGTTCTCTCCTCTGACAACCCGACCCGGGCCCGGGTGGAGTTCGCACTCGATCTAGCAGTCGGCGACCGACGCGGGGAGCACCGGGAACTGATCATCGATCCCGCTCCGAACGGCGCAACGGTCAACGGCACAATGCTCCGCGAACTGGTCGCGAAGACCGATCACATGCTCGCGTTGCGTTTCGCGGCCTCGCGTCCGGACGCCGAGCTCGGCGATCAGGCAGCCGAACGGAAACTGCGCCGCTGGGCGGTGCGGACGCTGGCCGAACACGGCCGACGCCTCCCGTTCGCGGTGCGGGCCCAGCCGTTGCGGCCCCAAGGTGAGGAGTTCCAGCGCCGGCAACAGGAGCATCTTGCCGCCGTGACGCGACTGCCGCTCCATTTGCAGATGGCCATGGCGTCCTTCGCTCAGGAACGGAACCTGGCCGCCGCCACCGGGATCCCGGACGTGCGCCGATTCCTCGACAACCAGTTGTCCCGGCTCTCCACCGCCGACGCCGACGCGCTCCGGCGGGTGTACGCCCTGCGGCCACAGGCCGCCGACATCCTGGTCACACACACGAACAAGCTGCGAACCGAAGCCGCCGACTGGTTCGACCACGACCGTCAGCAAATCATCGACGTCGTGCAGGGCGCGGAGGCCGCACATCTAATCACCGTCCACCGCACAGGCACCGTGGCGGTCGAGATGACCCGGGTCGACATCTCACGGAAAGAGGCGGAGTCCACTCCCGGATCCGCCGGCTCGGCAACGGCCGACCAGTTCGCGGCGGCGCTGGCCGACACCGCCGGTGACGCCACACAGATCGCGCTGCGGCTCCGGGCACCCTGGGAGGCGATGCCGATCGAGAACATCCCCGGCCCCACCGGACAGACGCTGGCGCAGCGTGCCGTGGTGGTCCGGCGGCACCGCCGACGGCCGGGATTCCGCGCCGCGACCGCGACATTTGGTGAGCGGGTACAGGTCTTCGGCGACCCCCGCAGCGGCGATACGAGACTGGGACTGCCCGGCGCCGCAGACGAGGCCCGGGAAGTGGCCCGCCTGCTCGGCGCCGCAGCCCATATCGGCCCCGACTGCGCCTGGGGGCGGTTAGCGGCCGGGGCACGGTTCGCCGACCTCCTATGGATCTCCACGCACGGCGACCCGATCGCTGAGCTGGGCCGCATGTCCGCCCTGCTGATGCACGAACGCTGGATCCTGCCGTCCGAACTCGCCACGCTGCAGGTCGACCCGAGCCTCGTCGTGGTACTCGCCGTGTGCGGCAAGCAGCAGCGGCCCACGGAACGGAACATGACCGAACCGCCCCTGGCGGTCAGCCTGCTCGACGCTGGCGCGAGCCTCGTCCTCTCGTCGATACGCCCCATCCACGACCGGACCTGGGGACCACTCGTAGTCGACGCCCTCCGCGAGGTGGCCAAGACCGAACGAACCTACGCCGCACTCGCACGGGCACTCAACGCCCGCACACCTGCCGGTGAAGGACCCGGCCCATGGATCATGCACGCCTAGCCGACACGCCGGGTCAACCCGACCATCACCACCGAGAAAGCGAAGGCATGTCCGACGACTATCTGCAGTTCGAGATCGAGAACAGCCAACTCGACCCGGCCGACCTGGACGGTTTCCTGCCCGGGCCGGTGACCGCGGTCGACGCCCCGAACGGGAACCGGGGCCTCGCAGCCGACCTTCTCATCGGCGGCGTCGTGAACGGAGCGACCGCCGGGGCCGTGTCCGTCGTGGTCGTGCAGTTCTGGACGGCACTGCGCCGACACCGCGAACGACAACTGACCGAAAGCGCCGGGGACGAGGCCACGATCAGCATCGAGGAAGGCGACCAACGGATACAGATCGTGGTACCCCTCCACGGAGACGGCTCCACAGCCGGCCGCGAGGTCGAAGTCCAGATCGACAACGCCGGCATGAAGAATCCGGGCAAGGTCCACATTCGCCTGCATGGCTGACGTTGATACATTGCCGGGGATGGCCTGGTACCACCGCTCGGTGATCTGCACTAACGCTTTGCGGACGAGGCGTGGGTGTCGACGATGAGCCGTTTCACGATGGGCTTCCCGCTTCCACTGGTAGGCGGGCTGGGCTGGCAGGTGGTGCTGCTCCGAGCAGCTGTGTGGCCCCGTGGAGCTGCCGGAGCACGACCTGGGTGTGACGGCGGTCGGTGTCGGGCCGGTGGTGGCTGGCGGCGGCGGTGGTCAGGAACCACCAGGCCGCCCAGACCCGGTGCCAGCCCAGCGCCCACCGGGCGGCGGGCAGGCCGTCCCGGTCGGCTTCCGCGTCTGGGTGCCCGCCCGCGGCGACGTAGGCGCGGATGAGTCGGGTGAGCAGTCGGGGTTCGGGTGGTGTGCGGGTGCCGAACCAGGTCGCCAGGTCGAGCAGGCCCGGTCCGGTGAACGCTTTGGCCCAGTCGACGAGCCGGCATCCGGTACTGCTGACGTGCAGCGAGCTGCGGTGGAACTCGCCGTGGCACAGCCCGAAGGGTGGCCGTTCGGCGCCGTCGGCCCGGCGTTGTGCGACGGCGGCCAGCCGCTGTAGCGACTCCTCGATCGGCCTGGAGTCGGGGAAGCGTTCCTGCCGGCGCAGCGCGTAAAGGGCGTCGAGTGCCTGTCCGGGCAGCCGCGCCAGGCCCGCCTGGTCGAACGTTGGCAGGCCGGTGATGCCGGCAACGGTGTGGACCCAGCGGGCCGCGGCGGCGGCCTCCGCCGCGGTCGCTGCCCGGACCGGGGCGTCGAGGTCGTCCATCAGCATGCCCAGCGTCTGGGGGCGCATCGCGTAACCGTGCAGCACCGGAACGGCGGCTTCCTGGTCGTTGAGCGCCCGCAGCACGCTCGCCTCGCCGGTGAACGGCGCGACGGCGACCTTGCAGACCACGCTGCTGCCGTCAGCGAAGAACAGCCGCTCCACAGCGGACAGCTCCCACTGCCCGATGCCCTGCCGCCCGGCCGGTACCCGCCGCGCGGCGGTCAGCAGGTCACATCGCAGCTGCGCGACGAGGCGCTCGTCGAGCCTGGGTGCGTTCACCGTGGCCCCGATGCGCCGATGGCGGCGGTGACCTGTTCGAGCCGGGCGAGGACGGCGTGCAGATGCGCCGACATGCTCGCCGGCACCCGCAGATGCGCCGCCCGCTGAAAGGCCCGGAAGTGCGGCAGCAGCCCGCACAGCACCGGCCGGCGGGCGAAGAAACCAGTCACGTCCCCGGTGATCCGCGCCCGCCGCAGCAGCGAGGTCAGCGCGACGATCTTGTCGGCGGTGGAGGCGAGCAGCACCGGCTGGTCATCCACACAGATGGGCGGGTCGGGTTCGTCGAGGGCGGAATGTTCGGCCTGGAGCGCGGCGATGATCCGCGCCACCTCGGGCCCGTAGCCGGCGGTGAGGACCTGGTACACGTCCACTGTGGCCGGGGCGAGGTCCGGTGCGTCGTGCAGCAGCGCCGCCGCGATCACCTCTCGTGGCGGCGCGGGCACGTGGTCACCGATGATCACCGCGACCCGGACCGCGTGGACCAGGGCCGGCCGGTCATCGATGCGGTGCCCCGCACACCATGCCCTGGCGTCACGCAGGGCACGGTCGATGACGGCAGGACGTGGGGGCGATAAGACCGTCATACCCTGATACCTCCTGATTGCCGTACGATCGGCGCCATGTCCGGGCCCCTTCCGCACTGGTGTGAGCAGACCTGCGTCGTGTGTCCCGCTCAGCAGCTCGGACCGGGCCAGTTCGACGTGGTCGACCGGCCCGGACCCGAGTTCGCCTACCGCCCCGACCTCGGCTGGCGGGCCACCGCCGACGGCGTCGCCGTGTGCGTCCACCCCTTCCGGGTGGGCCTTCCCACCGGCCGGTACGCCTCGGCCGGGGAACCGATTCCCGACCAGGCGCCCCGGCCGGCGCCGACACCGGCGGCCCTGGAACTGCCCGCCGACCTGGTGGATCTGGAAGGCTGGCTCGTCGCCGTGCTGCGGGACGCACCCCCCGAGCAGATCTTCACCGCGGTCGCCCGGGCGGAACGGCTGGCCGGCGAGCGGTTCGACCCGAAGCGGGTGGTGGCCGCCATGCGGCGAGTGCTGTCCGTGGAGCTGGCTAACCGCTGACCCCGGCAGCGACCGGCTCGGGCCGGTCGAAGTCAAAGTCGTGGCTACGCCCGTCGCGTCCGAGACCGGCCGCCTGGTAGCGGGTGTTGAGCAGGTCCAGGCGTCGGGTCACCTCGGCCGAGTCCAGCCAGTACCGCAGCGGCTGCTCACCCCACCCCGCAGCGGCGTAGTACGCGTCGGTGACACATCCACGGGTGTAGGTGAACTCTTCCAGCTCCGTGGCGTGGGGGAAGACCACTGCCAGGTCGGCCTGCATCCGCGTCATCAGCGTGAACTGCGCCAGCACCGCGTGGATCATCTCGTCCACCGGCGCCGGCACCAGCAGCTCGGCGGCCCGCTCATCGCCGCCGGACAACGCGAACACCGCCGCCTTGAGGGCCAGCACCCGCAGCGCCTCTTCCAGCAGCGCCCCGGCGTCACGCTCCAGCGACCAGCGGCTGATCGCCGGGTATCCGGTGAACGTGGCCCAACAGGTGGAGTACGTCATCGACGAGCTGTGCAACCGGTCGTAGGCCGGGTGGGCGCGCATCCGGTCGAGGATCTCCGCGGCCCGACGACCGACCTCGGTGACTTGCGGCATCGATGAACTGGTCATGGTGCATCCCTCCCAAGGGGCAGTGGACACAGGGAGACCGCGCGCCGCGCTGCGGCGGCGGTCCCTCACCACCCGCCGAACCCGTGCGGGTGGTGACAAAGCCATCAGAAGCTGTCGTCGCCGATGTCGATAAGAGACACCGTTGACCTCCGACAATCCGCCGACATTTCGCCGTGAACGCCGTCCGGCGCTATCCCCGCACCGGGATTGTTGCCGGAATGTCGGAACCCGCCGGCAGGTCTGGCCGACATCGATCGACCTCGCCTTTAGTCGTCTCGTTGGCACGCGATCCTGCCGGCCGGCAGCCTGTCGAGCCGGGGGCACCACGGCTTCCTCATTCCGCCGTGTCATGGGTCGTTGACCGTGCGATCTGGAGGGTTCTGCTGTGCGTGTTGCCCGGAGACTGGCGTTGTGGCTGGCCATTCCGCTGTCCGCGACCATGCTCGTCGCCGCGTGGGGTGTGACCTCGACGGGACGCCAGGCGATGGCCACCGATCGGCTGCCATCGCCGGCTGCAATCTCGTCGGCTGTCGGTGACGTGCCCCATCAGGTTGATCGGAAGTGTCAGGTCGCGGCGGTGGTGGTCTCGGATGCCGGTGGCGGGTTGAACGCTTCTGGAGCAGGGCGCCGTTCCGACAGCGCGAGCCGGCCACGCATCTCACACAGAAAGGTGATGGCAGTGCGCGTCAAGTGGTTCGTCCCTGCTGACGGCGAGCACCCGTTCAGGCCCTTCGGCATTGACTGCGAGGATGCAGCCACGCGCTTCGCCAGCTGTGGCGAGGCGACGCCTCGCGACCAGGATGAAAACACCGCACTGCCCCCTGGCGCCCTCGATCGGCGTCGGCCGTGCGGGGCGAACTCCAGTCGCCCGGTCCTGGACTCCCACCCTCGACATCGAGGGCGTCGAAGGACGCGGCCGTGAACCGCAGCCCGCAGCCCCTGCCCGACGTCGCCCCGGGCACTCTGCTCCACCTTGAGGCGAACGACTGGTCCTACGGCCGTGACCTCATCCCCGGGACTCCCGTGGCCGTCACCGTGGCCGCGATTCGCGACCTGCCGAACCGCAGCGACGAGTGGGTCTGGATCCTCGGTCACCGGCCTGAGTGCGACTACCCGCATGTTGACCGGCATCCGCCGTGCATGGAGGTGCGGGTCACCGTGGCCGCACTACACCGCCGGAGTTCTGTTTCATGACCGGCACCGACGACGGTGACCGCCCCGTGGATTGCTTCGAATCGGCGCGCAACACGGTGCTCCAGCATCGCGACGGCGGTACCTGCTTCCACTGCCAGACCGGTGGATGCGGGCAACACGCCTGGGCGATCGAGGAGCTCGCCCGCCACCCCGGCGGCCGGAAGCTCCTCCGGCAGCTCGGGTTTCCCATCCCCTCTGACGAGTCGACCGAGGAAGGTCAGCCGCGGTGAACACCCCACCCTCCGGCGTATCCAACGACCACGCACCCCACCTGTATGAGCATCAGGCACCAGTAGAGCCGGCCCGGCCGGTACGGGCCGTTGGCAGCGCCGCCGCCCACACCACCGTCCGTCTCGCCGACGAGTTCTTCTACCTGTCCCACGACGACCAGACCGGACGTCCGCGTCTGTTCGAGTCGGCGACGGCACACGGCCTGGCCGCCGCGTTGTTGGCCGAGTTGTACCAGGAGGGTCGGGTCACGTTCGAGGGCCGGCATGTGCGGGTGCTCAATGCCTCGCCGCCGAAGGATTGGCTGCAGCATCTCGTCCTGGACCGTCTGGTGGCCGAGCCGCGTCACACCGCGACCCGGACGTGGTTGTCGTTCCTCGCCACCACCGCCTACGAGCAGGTGATCACCCGGATGTGGCAGCTCGGGCTGCTGCGGCCGGAGCAGGTCGGCCGGCTGTGGCGCCAGCGCACCGTCTACGTCCCCACCGACGTGAACACGGCCGCCTGGTCCTGGGCTCGCCTGTCCTTCCAACTGCGCAACTACCAGCCGCTCAACGCCTTCGACCAAACCCTTGCGGGCCTGGCGCTGCACACGCAGCTCGACCCGATCCTGCTCGACGGCACACCGCTTGCCGTCCGCGCGTTCCTGCGCCACCAGGTCGAGCAGGCCCCGCCCCCGCTACGCGATCTCCTCGCTGACCTCGGTGCCGTCGTCGGCGGCGCAGTGCTGAGCCACCGCACCTCCTGACTGCGGCCACGTCCCTATCCATCCCCTCTTTGCTGAGAGAGAGCCGATGTTGCACTCGAAACCCGACACCGTGTCCGCCGTCCTCGCGCGGGGGCGGCTCGGTATCCCGTCGGTGGTGTTCTTCGTCATCGCCGCCGCCGCACCCCTCACCGTCGTCGCGGGCGGCGCGACCACCGGGTACGCGGTCACCGGCGTCACCGGCATCCCCGTGGCCTATCTGCTGGTAGCCGCCGTGCTGGCGCTGTTCGCGGTCGGCTACGTGGCCATGTCCCGGCGGATCGTCAACGCGGGCGCCTTCTACACCTACATCACCCGAGGACTCGGCCGCCCCGCCGGCGTCGGCGCGGCCATGGTCGCGCTGCTCGCCTACAACGCAATGCAGATCGGCCTGTACGGCGGGGCCGGCGCGGTCACCGCCGCATTCCTCAACGACCGGTACGGCTGGCAGCTCACCTGGTGGATCTGCGCCCTCGCCGTCTGGGCCATCGTCACCGCGCTCGGCGTGGCGCGGATCGACCTCAACGGGCGCGTCCTCGCCGTCGTCCTGATCGCCGAATGCGTCGTCGCACTGACCTTCGACGCCATCATGCTCACCCACCCCGCCAACGGCACCGTCAGCTTCGACACCCTCGCCCCGACGCACCTGGTCGCCGCCGGCATCGGCGCCGCCCTGGTCACCGCCATCACCGGCTTCGTCGGCTTCGAAGGCACCGTCGTGTTCTCCGAGGAGACCAAGGATCCCCGGCGAACGATCGCCCGCGCCACCTACATCGCCGTCGCGGTGACAGGGCTCCTGTACGGGCTGTCCGCGTGGGCGATGTCCGTGGCCACCGGACCCGACCGCATCGTCGACGCCGCTCGCACCGACGGCACCGACCTCATCTTCAACCTCGTGTCGCCCTACCTGAGCCAAAGTGTCATCACCGTCGCCCGGGTCCTGTTCATCACCAGCCTGTTCGCCGCCCTACTGTCCTTCCACCACACCGTCGCCCGCTACCTGTTCGCCCTCGGCCGCGAACGGGTACTCCCGGCCGTGCTCGGTCGCACCAGCCGCCGCACCGGCGCACCCAAGACCGGCTCCCTCGCCCAGAGCGTCCTCGCCTTCGCCGTGCTCGTCGGCTACGCCCTCGCCGGGGCGGACCCGATCGTGCACCTGTTCTTCTGGATCACCGTCACCGGCGGCCTCGGCGTCCTCATCCTCATGACCCTCACCTCCGCCGCCGTCATCGGCTTCTTCGCCCGAACCAGCCACGGCGAAGGAGCGTGGCGGTCGGTGATCGCGCCGGGGATCGCCTCGGTGGCGCTCGGCGGGATCCTCACCGTCACCCTGCGCGAGTTCGCCACCCTCCTCGGAGTAGCACCAGGCTCGCCGCTGCGCTGGGCGTTCCCCGCCGCGTACGCCGCCGCCGCGCTGCTCGGCATCGCCTGGGCGCTGATCCTGCGCACCACCAACCCCGATGTGTACGCGGCGATCGGCTTGGGCGCGGACAGCGACACCGGACCCCTACGCGCCCCCGACCTCGCCCGCCAACCCGCCTGACCAGAGGGAAGCTGTGACCGCAACCAACACGAATCTGTTCGTCCGCCCCGCCACCGAAGCCGACGCCGGACCGCTGATCGGAGTCCTCGCTGAGGCGTTCCACGACGGCGCCGTCGCCGACTGGCTGATCCCCGACCCGACCGACCGCCGAACCGTCTACTACCGGTACTTCACCGACGCCTTCCACCACGGCCTGACCCACGGGCAGGTCTACACGACCGGCGATCAGACGGCGGTGGCGATCTGGTACCCCCGTCTCGAACGCACCTCAACCGACACCCGGGAACGGCTGGAGTCGCTGGAGGCCGTCGCCGGCGTGTACGCGCCGAGGTTCGTGCTGCTGGAGGAAATGTTCGACGCCTTCCACCCCGACGATCCGCACCACTACCTCGCCTACCTCGCCGTGGACCCCACCCGGCAGAACCGCGGTATCGGCGCCGCCCTGCTCGCCGACCATCACCGTCGCCTCGACGACCTTGGCCTGCCGGCGTACCTGGAAGCCACCACCATGCGCAATCGGCGGCTCTACCTGCGCCACGGCTATACCGCCGGCCCCACCATCGTGCTCCCCACCGGTGGGCCCATCATCTGGCGAATGTGGCGCGGCGCCCCCAGCAGCGGCGGCCGGACCCCGTTCCCGCGCACCCTGCCACGTCGGCGGCCCCTGTGACCGCCCCCGCCGTGACCGCGCCACCCATCCGGCCCGCCCAGCCCAGCGACGTCGCCACCATCGCCGCGCTGCTCACCGACGCCGACGCCGCTGATCCGGTCGCACACTGGCTGGTACCAGACCTGGTCGAACGGCAGCACATCTTCCACGCGCTGCTCGCCATGGAAGTCGACCACGCCGTCGAATGGGGACACGTCGATATCACGGTCGACATGACCGCCGTCGCCGTCTGGCGCCACCACCCCGCACCGCAGGCGCCACCGCTGTCCGACTACCACCTGAACACCTTCACCGGCCGACACCTAACCCGCTTCCAGCACCTCCACACCCTGGTCCGCCGATACCGCACCGCCGCCGCACACCACTGGCTGGCCTGGCTGCACGTCACCCCCCACGCCCGCCACCGCGGCATCGGTCAGGCGCTGCTCGCCCACCATCACCAGCGGGTCGACAAGCTCGGCTACCCGGTCGACACCATCGCCACCACCATCACGGTCCGGAACCACCTGACCAGACACGGCTACCGCGCAGGCACCCCGCTGCGCCTCATCGACGGTCCACAGCTGTGGCCCCTACGTCGCGCCGGCCGACCCGTCCCGCTCACCGCGGTGACCGGCTGAACCGCCACCTCGACACCCGGACCCCGAGGGCTGCCTCAACGGCGCGGCAGCCCTCGGGTCCGCACCAACCCACGGCAAGGACACCCGCACACCCATGCGCCGCTTGACCGCGCCGGCCCCTGCTACCAATCCCGCAGGGGCGGTAGCAGGGGGCACGCTCGGCGGGCAGGGCGTCCGCGGTGCGCGGTGGCGGACAGGCATGCACCTGGCGATGCAGGCGTCCGCCACCGCCGACCTCGTCGTACCGCTACTCGGGTCCAAAATCCCCGGCGCGCAGGGCTACGCCCAGCAGTCCGGCAGCTCCTGCGGCGACGCATTCGGCACGGCCCGAACATCGGCGCACCTTCATGGCCCTCACCCAGGAGATGCGGGAGAACGTTGCCGGTCAGCGGCTCATCGCCGTCTGTCGGCGTATGGGGTCCGCTACAGAGTCAGGTACGCGCCGACCTACGGTATCCGCATACCCACTCCCAAGAGCTCTGCCGTGTGCGGGCCGCCCTGCCGCCAGGCGATTCCACCGTCCATGCTCGGCTATCAGCGATCCGACCACAACGAACAGAGTGGCCGGGGCCGTGCGTACCGAGGCTTGGGCGTGATCAGCTTTGCGGGGGAGGAGTAGCCAGGCATCCGGCGGTGACCTTCCTGCCGTACCTGTGTGTGGCGTTCTACTATGGAACGGGCACGGACATCACGAGTTGTCGATTGATGCGCCGCTGTCGCCACGGATCGGTCTCGGCGGTGGAGGTGGAGATGGACCTCGTGTCAGCTACTGTCCTAGCGGCGCTGGCCAGCGGTGCAGGTGGAGAGATGGGCCGGCAGGCCTGGGCGGCTCTCACATCGTTGGTGCGCAGCCGGCGTCGCTCTACCGACAGCGGGGATTTCTCAGCCCTGCCGACGGGGGAGCAGGAACTGGACGAACTCGAGGTGGCGCCGGCGGACTCGGAGGCTGCCGCCCGATTGGCTGCGGTGCTGCGCCGCCGCGCCGAAGCTGACGACGAGTTCGCCGCCGACCTGACGAAGCTGCTGGCCCCGGTTACGCCTGACTTCTCGCAGGTGAACAACTCCATCAGTGGCACAGTCTCAGGTACTGCCATCCAAGGTCGAGACTTTCACGGGCCGATAACGTTCACCTGACCAGCACGTTCGGTGATGCGAATAGTGGGCCAGTAATGGCTGGGCAGTCCTCGGGCTGAGTGCCTGGGTCGTGACCGGGGAGCCCACAACGCGCCTCGCTGCCGATCCTGGCGCTCAATCATCCAGCGCGCGACCTGATCCGGCTCCTCCGCTGCCGGCGAACCTCGTCCCATCCGGACTGCGGGGGTGTGCCTAGATGTACCCGCCTATAAGGGTAAGGACACGGACCAATCGACATCGATACCGCGATACGTCGATCGCGGTGACCTATGTTTGGTGGTTGCTGCGCTGCTGATACGCCGCCGTAGCGCCCAGGAGGAGATCAGGTGAGATCTTCACGGCCGTTTCTCCTGGTAGGACGTTCGTCAACTCACCCTCGGTGGCATCGTCCAACCGTAGGCCCTGAACCACGATATCGCCGTCTTCGGCAATGTAGATGGTGGGACAACTGCTGGACGACTCGCCATACAACAGCCTTAGCTTCATCAATCGCCCCTGCTGCGCTCGTCGTTGCCTTCAAACGTGTGCGAGATGGCCAGTATCCGATACATCACGCTACGTAGTCAAGGTTTAGGGTGTTCACGTTGGTCGATCACGTAAGGCCCTGACCTGCGGCAACGCCGGCCACCGGCGCAACTCGCCGCCGGCGCGAGTCCTCGGCCACCGCACCTGCGCGAGACTCATTTGGCTTCACACGCGACAACCAAATCAGTGCCACCACTTCTGCCAGCACACGTGCATCGACTGTAGGTAAAGCGTTAAGTTTGACGACCACAGGTGTCGACCTCTGATCGATCGGACATGCCATGACGCCCATGCGCGTGGCCTACGCTGGCCATGACTTCTTCTCATCCTGCCTGGAGCTATTGGCGCAGCGTGCCGACCTCGATCTCGTCGTGATTTTCAGCGACGGCCCCGGGGGTCAGCCCACCGACAATGTCCGCGCCATCGCTGCCGCCCGGAACACGCCCGTCCGGACTGGACGGTGGTCGACCGAGCAGATCGAGGCCTTCAACACCCTGGACGTTGACCTGCTGGTCTGTGCGGCGTACATGTACCGCATTCCGGTCGAACACCTTGATGTCAGCTATGCGGTCAATGTCCATCCAACCCTGCTGCCCTACGGCCGCGGCCCCAACCCGCTGGCCTACCTCACATTCGAACACCCCGAGCTCAACGGGATCACCATTCACGAGATGACCCCCGAGCTCGACCAAGGGCCCATCCTGCTACAGGAGCCCTTCGACCGCGACACCGACGACGGTTTCGACGAGACGTTCCTCAAACTCTGGGCGTACGCGCCCCGCGCACTACAACGCCTCATCGACGACATCGATCACTACTTCCAACACAAGCGTGACCAAGGCGCCGGATCGTACTGGCCCGAACCACCCGAGGCTGAACGCACCCTGCACGCCGCCACCGCCACCGTCGCCGACGCCCAGCGTCTGCAGGCGCGATTCGGTCACCTCGGCTTCGTGCTGTATCCGGCCGACGCACCGCCCCTGCAGGTACGCAGCCTGACAGCATCACGCTGCCAGCATCAGTACCCACCCGGCCGCCTCGCCGCGAAACTGCACCACGGTTGGATCGTCGCGGTGTCCGACGGTCTCGTGCACATCCACCCCGCGCAGCCACGAACCTGAAGCGCAAGGGAGGACATCGCCGTGCACGACACACCACCCGAGCCATCCGAGCAGACCCGATCAGTGCTCTACGGCGCCGCCCGCGACGTCGTGCAGGCCCGCCACGTCAGCGGCGGAGTCCACTTCCACAGCGCACAATCCGCAGGACCCACCCCACGCCTGCTCCCACCCGGCGTACCCGACTTCGTCAACCGCACCGACGACCTGCAACATCTCACCGCCGCGTTGGCCGCCACCACTGACGCACGCACACCCAGCGCCATCGTCGTCATCGCCGGCACCGCCGGCGTCGGTAAGACCTCCCTCGCCCTGCACTGGGCACACCAGGTCCGCGACCAGTTCCCCCACGGCCAGCTCTACGCCAACCTCCGCGGTTACGACCCCGGCCAACCCGCACGGCCACACGACATCCTCGAACGGTTCCTCCGCGCGCTCGGCGTACCCCACGACGACATTCCCGCCGACACCGACACCCGCACCGACCTCTACCGCTCCCTGCTGGCAGAACGCCGCGTCCTCATCGTCTTGGACAACGCCGCGACCGTGACCGACCTACGGCCCCTCCTGCCGGGCACCGGCGAATGTCTGACCCTCATCACCAGCCGCAGCAGACTGTCCGCACTCGTCGCCCGCGACGGCGCACGCCGCCTCACCCTCGATGTTCTCGCCGACCCCGACGCCGTGACACTGCTGCAGATCACCACCGACGGCTACCGCCGCGGCGACGACCCGCAGGAGCTCACCGAACTTGCCCGGCTCTGCGCCCGGCTTCCACTGGCCCTGCGCATCGCCGCCGAACGCGCCTCCCGCTATCCCCAGCACACCCTCAGCGACCTGATCCAGGACCTCCGCGACGAATCCGGCCTCTGGGAACTGCTCGCCACCGGTGACGACGACGAAACCAGCCGAGTCCGCAGCGTATTCGCCTGGTCCTACCAGGCACTGCCCGCAGACGCCGCAGGCCTGTTCCGCCTGCTCGGCCTGCACCCGGGCGCCGACTTCTGCACCAACGCCGCCGCAGCCCTGGCGGCGCAGAGCCCCAACCGCACCCGCAGCATCCTCGACGTCCTCGTCGGCGCCCACCTGATCGAGCAACAAGCCCGCGACCGGTACCAGTTCCACGACCTGCTGCGCGCCTACGCCGCAGACCAGGTACAGCACGACGAACCCGTCGAATCCCGCACCAGGGCACTGCTGCGAGTCATCTCCTGGTACCTGCACAGCGCCGACAACGCCATCGCCGCCAGCGACTACGGCCGCCGACGCTTCGAGTTGGAAGCACTACCCGATGGCGTGACTGCGGCATCGTTCACCACCCACGAAGACGCCCTCACCTGGTACGAGGCAGAACGGAGCAACCTCGTCGCCGCCACCCGCGCCGCCCACACCGCCGGTCTGCACCAGCACGCATGGCAGCTACCCGCCCTCCTGCACCACATCTACAACTTCCGCCATCCCTTCCACGAATGGTTTACCACCACCGAGATCGGACTCGCCTCCGCCCGCGCCATCAACGACCGACGAGCCGAAGCGCTCCTTCTCTACAGTCTCGGCAAGGCATACACCCAGGCCAACCGCCACCACGAAGGCCTCGAGCACCTCCGGCAGGCCATAGCCCTGCATGAGCACACCGCAGACCCGGCCGACGAAGCCGAAACCCTGTGCGGCGCCGGCCTGGCCTGCCTACGCCTGCGCCGCCTCGACGAAGCCCTGGAACTGCTCCACCGAGCCCTCACCATCGCCCGGCAACTCCGCGACCGCCATCAGGAAGCCTTCGCAACCCACCTGATCGGCTGGGCCCTGCTCGAACTCGACCAACCGGCCGAGGCCCTGCAGCACAGCCAGACCGCAGCCGAGACAATGCGGCAACTCGGCAACCGCGCATCGGAAATAGACGTCCTCGTCAAACAATGCGACATCCTGCGCCACCTCGGCCGTCTCGACGAGGCCCGCACGGTCGCGCAGCACACATTGACCGTCGCCTCCGACACCGACGACCCCGTCATCACCGCCGCCGCCTACATCGAGCTGGGCAGGATCCACCAGGACCTCCACGAACCAGACGAAGCCCTCGCCGCCTACCAGCGCGCCACCGTCCTCCAACGCCGCCTCGGCAACCGGGGTCGCGAAGCCACCGCACTCGACGCCACCGGACTGGCCTACCACCAACTCGGCCGGTACGCCGAAGCCGCCGAGTTCCACCTCCACGCCGCAACGATGCAGCATGAACTCGCCGACCCCTGGCTGCAGGCGATCGCGTTGACCCACCTCGGCGACGCTCTCCACGCCGCCGGCCGCACACCAGAGGCCCTCGAGTCCTGGAACGACGCGCACCACCTGCTGCGCCCATTCGACGACCCCGCCGCCCGAAAGCTTCGCAACCACATCTCCACCGCGATGACGACGAGCTGAACAAGCCGTCCCGCCGGTGCTCGGCACCTCGCCCTGCACCCGTGCTCGCACAGCAACGCCGTACACGGCGCGCCGGCGACCGCACGCACCCATCACGTCGACGTGCAGCTCATCCCGGCGACGCCCCAGAATCCACCGGCCTGTCCAGCCTGGGGGAGACCAGCCCGACCACTGCTGACTGTAGTTAAGGCATGACGTGAATGTGACCCTCATGTTTGACTGTCGGGTATGCGAGCGGGGCAGGCGCGGCTGGCGATCGATTGTGGAAGCGCCACGACGACCGCAGTCCTGGCCTGGCCGGACGGGTCCTGGTCACCGCTGCTGTTCGACGGCGACCCGGCGCTACCCTGCGCCGTGCTTGTCGCTGCCGATGGGTCGGTGGTGACGGGGCAGCGGGCGTGGCAGGCGGCCACCGCCGATCCGCAGCGCTTCATACCCCGGCCCCGACGCCCCGCCGACGAGCAAATGAGCGTGGCCGACGTGCAGGTCGCACCCGCGGACCTGGTGGCGGCAACCCTGCGGCGCGTCATCGACGAAGCCCACCGGATGGCCGGCGGGCCGGTGGAGGACGTACGGCTGGTCGTGCCGGCGGGATGGGGGCCGCGCCGGCGGACATGGCTACGGCAGGCCGCCCACCGCGCCGGCCTCGCGCAGCCACGCCTGGTGGAGGCACCGATGGCGGTGGCCTCGGACGCCCTCGCCTCGGGTGTGCAACTGCCGGTGGGCTCGGTGGTAGTGGTGTGTGACCTGGGCGCCGGCGTCGAGGTGAGTGTGCTGCGACGCGGCCCGACCGGGTTCGAGGTCCTGTCGACCCTCGCCGACCCCGACGCCGGTGGTGACGCCATCGACGCCGCGTTGACCGCCACCCTGCTCCCCGACGGGGTTCCGGTAGGGGATGGGTGGGCGCTGACGGCGAGCCTACGCACAGCGAAACACGCTCTGGCAGGGCATGCGGCGGTGGCCGTGCCGGTGCCCTCAGGGCCGGCGGTGGTACTCAACCACACGGCGGTAGAGCAGGCCGCTCGCCCGGCCCTGGTGCGAGCGGCGGGCCTGGTGCGCGACGCGGTCGACGCCGCCGAAGTCGACCCCACCACGATCGCCGCCCTGTGGTGCGTCGGAGGCACGGCGCAGATGCCGCTGGTCGCCGACGTGATGACTGCGGAGACCGGGTTGCAGCCGCTGCTGGTGCCGGATCCGCTGGTGGCAGCGGCCCGCGGCGCGGCCGACGCCGGCGGCCTCGACACCGGGCAGGCGGCGTCGGTGGGGGAGCCGATGCCGACGGTGTGGCGGGCCGTGGCGATCGGGGTGCCGGGGTTCGCGTCGCTGGCGTTGGTGTCACACGCGCTGTTCACTCCGACGTGGCATTCCGGGCTCATGCGGGAGTGGGCGTTCATGAACTGGGGCGAGGTGGCGATGGCGTCGGTGTTCGCCGTGATCGCCTGCCTGGCCGCCGGCACCGTGTTGGGTTCCACGTTGGCCGCCCGCACCGACAGTGGGGTGTCGTTGTCGGCGGGTGCGCAGGTCGCCACCGGCATCCTCACCTCCGCCTGGCTCGGAGTCGCCGTGGTCGGCATGTACGCCGTGGTGGGTTCCCAGTACATCGGCACCGAGTTGGGGGCGTTCGTGCGCTGGACACTGGTGCCGGTGGTACCGATGCTGGTGGTCGCGATGGTGCTGGCGCTGATCGCGTTCCGTCATTGGCGCACCCCGCGCGGCGGCTGGTCGGACTTCCTCGCCTTCCCGGTGACGTCGGTGGTGACCGCGGCGGTGGGGATGATGCTGGTGCAGTGGTCGCTGCCCGCGACCTATGCACCCGGCATGGAGGTGTGGCTCGGGGTCGGGCAACGGGTGGGTGGTCTGCTGATCGGGGTCGGGGTGATCACCGCGTTGGTGTCCGGGTGGTGGTTGCGGCTGGTGATGGGTGTCCCGTTCGCGATCCTCACCGCCACCCTGGTCGGCCGGTACAACACCGGCACCGTCGCCGGTCTCTACATCGTCGCCGCCACCGTGTGGTGGCTGGGCCGCCTGTGGACCCGCATCCTCTACACCGCCCCCGCCACCGCCCAGCCCCGGCGCAGCCTTCCTCTACCTGGCCCACCACACCCGTGACGGGCAAGCCAGGAGGGGGTGGGTGATGCGGTGGCCGCAGCGGGTCGCGGCAATGCTGCTGACCGCGGTCCTGCTGGTCGGCCCGCCGATCCTGCTCGTGCGGCTGGTGGGCTGGCCGACGACCGACACACCACGGGTGGCGCTGTGGCAGTGGGTCCGCGACCCACTGACCGAACAGAACCTGACCCTGATGCTGGTCGTCGCGGCCTGGGCGCTGTGGGCCTTCATCGCCTACCTCGTCACCGCCACCACCGCCACCCGGCTGTGGGCAGGCGTGCGATGGCTACGCCACCTACCGCTGCCCACCCCCTGGCAGGCCACCGCCACCGGCATCGCCGGCGCCGCCGCCCTCACCATTACCACCCCCACCACACCCACCGCCGAAACCGACCACCCCGCGGCAGCCACCGGCACCAGCAACACCCACCACCATGACGACACCGCACACGCCGACAGCGCCGACGGAATCGCAGTACCCGGCGGATGGCTGCCCCGCGACATCGCCGACCAGGTAACCGCCGCGGCCGGGCTGATATGGATACGACGCCGCCGCACATACCGCCCCAACCCCGCACCCCAGGCCACCCGCGCCGACAGCGACCTCACGCCGCTCCCGGCCACCGTCACCGCCATCCAAGCGGCCACCGCAGCCGACCCCGCGCCCACACCAGTCGAACCACAGCCACTCGCCGTCCTACCGTCCGGTCTCCACCCCGAAGGGGCAGTCCTCGCCGGCCCCGGAGCCCTAGCCGCCGCCCGCGGCCTGCTCGTGACCGTCCTCCTGGCCGCGCCGCGCCACCACACCCCGCAACTGGTCATCACCCGCCGCGCCGCTGAAAAACTCCTCGGCCCAGCAGCCCACCACCTTCAGCCCGGCCCGGACCTACGGATCGCCGACCACAACGAGCACGCCGCGACACTGCTACCCCCACCCGCACCAACCGAACAGCGACCGGGCAAGCCGCAGGCACTACTGATCACCGAGACGCCCCCAACAGGACCTCTCGCCGACGCCCTCACCGCCGGCACCACCACCCCGATCATCCTCACCCCCTGGCCCGCAGCGCCGACCTGGCACGTGGACACCGAAGGCCACACCCACAACCCCCGCGACATGTCGACCACCGGACCCCGCGTGTGCGTCCTGGACCCCACCGCTGCGGCGGACCTGCTCACCATCACCGGACACCTCCCCCCACCACCACCGTCATCAAACCCCGCGCCCCAGCCACGGGTGCCGCATCAGACGTCGACGCACCGAGCTCCCGAAGACACCATCACCCCGCTGCAGGTACGAGTGCTCGGTGAACCGGCACTCCTCATCAACGGCACACCCCTGCGGCTACGGCGCAGCGCCGCCCAGCAAGCCCTGGTCTTCCTCGCCGTGCATCCCAACGGCACCGACAGCCGACACATCGCCGAAGCACTGTGGCCAGGCATGCCCGCACACCGACTCACCGGACGCCTCTACACCACCCTCAGCGAACTGCGCACCGCCACCCGCACCATCACACACGGCACCCTCATCGACCGCACCGACGACCGCTACCGCCTCAACCCCACACTCGTACAGGTTGACCTGTGGCAATTCCACGCCGCCGTCGAGCACGCCACCACCACCCTCACCGCACCGCGCGCCGCATGGCAGGCAGTCGTCGACGCCTACACCGCAGACCTCGCCCATGGACGTACCTGGCCATGGCTCGACCCCCATCGCGAGACCATTCGCCGCACCGTCCTCGACGCCTACGCCGCCCTGGCCGCCGCCGAACCCGACCCCAAACGGGCACTTGCCCATCTTCAAGACGGCCTTCGAGTCGACCCCTATAACGCTGACCTGCACCAACGAACCGTTGCCACCCTCCACACCTTGGGCGAACACACCGCCGCCACCGACCTGGCCGACCGGTATCACAGGCGCCTCGCCGCCGTCGGCATCGACGACGCCCGCATCCCATCCGGGAACAATCTCTCCTGAAGCCGTCACGACGCATCAAGCGGGCCGGCTCCGAGGATTCACGAGCCGAGCCGCCCTCGTGTCCATCCTGGCCGGCCGAACGGCCTGCGTCCGACGACGGAGTGCCAGGCGACACAGTCACCGAGCTCGGTACGTCATCCCAGCTCGCCGTGGCGGCGTGTATGTCCAGTGCAGAGCCCGGTACGCCAGCCACACCGGCAGGGCAACCTGCCCTCGGCGTACGGGCTGCGGTGCAGAACCCGGTACGCCAGACGTACACACGCTCAGAAGTCTGCCGCTCCGGCTCCGTTGGCGGGCTGCCGACCCAGTGACCTCAATCTCTCCGCCCACGTTCAGACACAGTCCCAGAAGAAGCGGCCTTCCCGCTGGTCCTCACTGAGGAAGGCGTATCCGGAACCGCCGCCGAAGTTGAGTGCGTACTCGTCGTCGCCCCACCCCTCGGCGTCGTCCAGTTGGAAGAAGAAGCGCCACGAGGCGTCGAGGTCGGTCGTCCACGGCTGCCAGAGCAAAGGCTGGCCGCCGACATAACTGCGGCAGTCGACTCGCCCGTGGTCGGCGTCGGCGTCGAAGTGAACACCGCGGCGTGCAGCGTCCTGGTAGGCGACCTCCCGCTCGAAGGAGGACGCGGTTGCTTCGTCTGGCAGGTGCACGTCGATGTGGAGTTCGACGGGCACCCGCTCGGTCCATTGACTGCCGCGGCGCCACAACGTCGGTCCGGTGCCCGTGGCGAGGCCGGTGACGAACGACGGCACGCGCCCGCCGGGTTGAACGAGCAGCGCGTTCTCGCCACCCTCGGCTTCAAACGTGCCCGCCAGGGACTCGTCGTCTTGAGTCATGAACAGGTAACTCATCCGCAGGCTGGGGCCTGGCAGCGGGAACTGACCGATGAAGGTCATCGGTGACCCGAATTGAGCGGATACCGGCCAGAACGGCTCGTCTAACCAGACCGGCAGCCCACCAAGCTTGGCGACCGGATTGTCGATCGGGGTGAGGCTGGGCCGCCATGACATCTCCAACCGGGGCATCAGCCACGGATCGAACGGCCCGGTCGCCGACGGAGAGCGACTCGAACCCTCCAACCACGCCATGGCCACGCCTTCCTGTTGCCACGCGCACGGCGCTGCTTCGACTCTACGGCGCGGCAACCATACGCCATCTGCTCGTCGACCCGACCGGACGCTGACGGGCGCGCGCTCGGCGGCATGTGCGGACGACTCGCCGACCATGAGGCAGGCCCATTTCGTCGGCATGGTCGACACCACGCTGATCGTCGACTGACACTGAGCGGATGGAAGCAGATGCCGCCAAGCACCGTGAGTCGCAACCTGCGGGTTCGGCAGTGCCGGGCTGGACATATGGCCGGGGTGGGCTCCTCATCTTCACTGGGGAGTCAGGTATCCCTGATCCGCCGCTTCCCGGGGCGCTGCGTGGCACCGTGTGCAACTCGCTGGTGGGCACCACCGTCGGCCTGGTGATCTGCCTGACGGCTGTCGGCTTCGGGTGGGCGGAGCATGCGGGCGTAGCCGCCCTGGCCGCTACTGGGATACCTCAAGTCCGCCGGGGATACCGGCTACGAGTGGCGCTCCTTTTTCTGGTCACGACTGCGGCCTGCCTGGTAGTTGGCATCGTTGTCGGAGGCGGACTGCGGGCGCCGTGGGACTTGTTCTTCCCGCTGGCCTTCGCCCTGTCCGTCGGCAGCCTCGCGGGGACGACTGCCGCCTACTTGCCGTGGCGGACTCGTTAACACTGAGAATTAGGAGCAGCAGCCTCGAACCCGGAGCCCGGACATCCGCTGTCGCCACGGCCACGCTCGATCCGCGGCAGATCCGGATACTTGACTGAGTTGTGGTGGTAGTGGTCTTGCCTTGGCGGCCGGCGAGGGCGGTGCCGAGTGGCGGTGGGCGAGAGGTCATGTCCGTGATCACAGTGCCGGAGCAGTTCGCGCAGTGGCGCATCCGGGTCGATGGTGCTGCCGCCCGGGAGTGGGTGCAGGCGCTGCCGGCGTTGGTGGACAGGCTCCTTGACCAGTGGAATCTGGCTCTCGACGAGGCCGAGCCGCTACACGGCGGTTTCGGTCTCGTGGTCTTGGTCCATCGTGGTGAGCAGCCGCTGGCGCTGAAGCTGAGCTGTTCGGGTAACGCCGTCGCAGACGAGGTGCGTGCGCTGCGGGCCTGGCAGGGGCGTAGCGCGGTGGCTCTGCTGGACGCCGAGCCGCAGGCGGGTGCCGTGCTGCTGGAGCGCTTGGATTACAGGCGGTCCCTGCACACGCTGCCGCTGCGGGACGCAGCGGAGATCGCCGGCTCTCTCGTTCGGGCTCTTGCCGTGGCCGCTCCGCCGGGGTTGCGTACCTTGTCCGAGGTGGCCGCGGGGATCGCTGACAATCTGCCCGGGCGCCAGCAAGCCCTCGGCAGCCCAGTGCCGCCGAGGTGGTTGGACGCAGCCCGCCGCTACGCTTGCGAGTTGCGGGGCGCAGGAGACCAGGTGTTGATCCATGCCGACCTGCACTACGGCAACGTGCTGGCCGCGACACGGCAACCGTGGCTGGCCGTTGACCCCCGAGCCCTCCAGGGTGTCCCGGAGTACTCCATTCCCGAACTGATGTGGACCCGCGCCGACGAGTTGCCGTACGGCGCTGACATACGCGGGATATTCGACGTCATCGTCGCCGCCGGGGAACTGGATGCCGCGGCCGCGCGTGGCTGGGTCGTCACCCGCTGCGTCGACTACTGGCTGTGGGGCCTACAACGCGGACTCACCATCGACCCGGTGCGCTGCGAGCGGGTCCTCAGCGCGCTCTTCCCCGGCTCCGGGAATTGAACAGCACCCTTTCCCGTACCGGCTTTCGCTCCTCGCCCCCGCACACCGGCACAACCACGCGCCATTATCGGTGCACCTCTGTCACGTACCGTGACGAGCGCGGCGCGGCAGATGAGTGAGCCCGGACGCGGGGCGGCGGGCCGGGTGGACTACCCGACCATAACGGTTGGCCTGGAGCTGATGTCGGTCTGAACGGCCGGTATCGGACTGATCGTGCGTTCGTACTAGTTCGGCGCGCCGCGACGACCGGGAGAATGACCGGATCGGCGACGTTGCATAGGAGTAGGGCTTAATGAAGGCGATCGAGACCCACTACGCGGGCTGTCGGTTCCGCAGCCGCCTGGAAGCCCGGTGGGCCTACTTCATGGACCTGATGGATGTGCCGTGGGAGTACGAGCACGAGGGGTGGGAGTTGCCGTCTGGCCGCTACTTGCCGGACTTCCGACTGCCCCAGGCAAAGGTCTACTTGGAGATCAAGGGGTCGCCTCCGACGCGGCGTGAAGTGAACCTCGCCCTGGAGTTGGCCAGTGAAGCGTGTGTCGACGGATGGCGCTACCGGATGCTGGCGGGAGACATTCCCCGAGCTCCATCACATGCTCCGGGCATGCCCGGCATCGCAACGATACCGTGCTTCATTGCCATGGCCCAGTACGCGCCGGCCCAGGAAGCGAGGCCGGTTGGAGGCGTGCTTAAGGATCAGCAGGGGGCGCAACAGACGCTAAAGGGTTTCACGGTCAGCCCGACGGCATACAAGGGAATCCCACTTGAGTACTGGCAACTCAAGAAAGGGTTTTGGAACGCCGAGGGGTGGACTACTCCGGATCTGGTCGCCGCTCTGACCAAAGCCCGTTCCGCTCGTTTCGAGTATGGTGATGCTCCGCAGTAATCACAGGGCTCCATGTTACGCGACAAACCGCCGATCGTGGTGGAGAATCCCCCACCACGCCGGCGCCGTCGCACAGACTACCTACCCCCGTTCCGCCTTCGCCGAAACGGTCCGGGATTGACCTAAGTGCAACCTGCCCGCTACAGAGGAGCCGACGATCCTCAGCCCGCGATGGATTCGGCTAAGGGTTGCCTAAAAGCCAGATTTCCTTGACGGACAAGGTTGCTGCCGAAATGGCGCTCGATGGTGCGTCATCGTCGGCTGACTGATGCTGCCAGGATTGTTGAATCGGCCCTAACATGCCGGGTTTAGGTATGAGCTGAATTTGCGCCGAATTCGCCTAGCCCTCGGAAGCGTGAAGACTGCATGGGCGGCGTCCAGTTTTGGGAGCGGGGATCGCCACGTCTTCAGGAGTCGTCCCTGCTCCAATTCGCTAAGAGGGCTGAGAATCCGTTCGAGGAGTGCTGCACTAGCGAACTCGTCGTCGCCCTGGAAGTGCGCCTTCAGGTCGATGAAGGCGTAAAGAATATAGTAGCCCGAACCTTTGCGGTTGTTGCAGCGTTGGTGGCTTACGGCGACGTTTTCTAAAGAATCGTTCACTCCAGGAATAGTGCCGTACAGCCACAGTGGGAGTATGTGGTCAATATGCCAGCGACTCCCCCGATCTACTGTAAGTCCGCACAGATGACATACGCCAGAGTCTCGCTCAAAGACTTGCTGCCGATTGTAGGCCTGACTAGGGACGCCTCGTTTTCGCATCTGCCTAACCCTTGCCCAGTAGGCTTGGGCAGGCTTGTAAATTTCCGGAGCTTCTTTGACTCGCTGCGCCTTACGCTCGCTTTTGCGAATCGGCCGACAGGGTTCGCAGAACGAGGGAATGCGACCACTCCTGCCTCGCGGGCTACATGTGAATTGGTCTTCGCAACGTTCGCATTTCCGTGGAATCAGCGGGCGGTGCGCTTGACGCCGGCGCTCGGCATAAATGCGCAACCGCGCTTCGCGTCGCTCGTCGGCATGTTTAGTACAGAATCGGGGCTGGGCGCTACGAACTGTAGGAGTCACCCTGGCGCCGCAGTCTTCGCATGCTAAACCAGCGATGCGTTGTTCCACCTTCTGCCGCCGCTGTTCGTTCGAGGGTTCGCGGGAATCAATCTTGTTCAGCTTTCGGCAATCGGGGCAGAAATCAGGACACCTTCCCTTGAGCGTGCGACGTTGGTAGACGCCCTCGCAGCGATGGCACGTATAGGTTTCAGGTATCGGATTAGCTGCTCGCCGCGCGGCGCGGTACTCGCTCTCGTAGTTGCGCCTCCAGGCGCTATTGGCCTGTGAGCACGGCGCGCAACGGCAGTTATGAGGCTTACGCCATCGCTCAGGCGTTCCATGCTCTGGATTCCCACGGGGACGTCCGGCCGGATTAGGCATCAGACACATGTACCACCGGGGTGTGACACTTTCGTTAGGCTGTGACTGACGCTGTGAACGAGACGGCCGAACGCTCGGCGGAGCCCTACCACCCGGAACCTGACGCCGCTGCGTGGAGCGCCTTCCATCACGTGATCGAGTGCGCGCTCATCGGCAGATCCGTGCGCCCCGACGGTTGTGCTCGCCGTCACCGGGTGTAGCTGAGATTCAGGCGCGGGGCGTCTCTGCCGTTGCCGATCGCCCAGACGTACTGCCGATGCTGGTGGTTTCTCATGTGCGTGGTGGCGTGCATGGCGCTGCACTGGATTCCCTACGCCGGCTTCATGCCCCACTCACACCGAACCGGGTGTGACCTGCGGTTGTAAGGGTGTGTAAGGCCGTGTGAGGTGTTGTCAGCCTCGACACCAGCGCTTCCGTGCCCCTCCGCTCCTACCGTCGGTTCCACACGCAGGACCCGCACGGCGAGGAGACCCGGGCATGCCACGATCAGCTGCTGCTGCAACCGTTGTCGCGACGGGCGGTGCTGTCCTGATCGCGGCGGCGCCGCCGGTCACGTTGTTCCTGACGGGCTGGTTCTCCATCACGGCACCGGCACCGGAGCAGTTGCGGGCGTGGCTGCAGCAGCCTCTCACGACCGGCTTCGTGGCCGCGCTTTTTCAGTTCAGCGCGTGGCTGCTGTGGACACTGCTCGCCAGCATCGTGTCCCGGCGCGTCTACCACCACATGGCCCGTCGTATCCGGTGGCGGTTTGCTCTTCGGTTGCCCAGCCCTCTGCAGGGCCTGACGGCAGCGTTTCTTGGCGCCACCGCTGTCACCACGACCGCCGCCGTGCCCGCGGTCGCGCACACCACCTCCAGCGCGGACGCCGTCCCACCCGACATTCCAGCCCAGCCCGCCGACGACCTGGTCGAAGACGAGGAGTCGGGTGAACCGGCGACGTCGACGTACACCGTGCGTCGGGGTGACACCCTGTCCGCCATCGCCGACCGCTTCCTCGACGACCCGGACCGGTGGCCGGAGATCTACAACCTCAACCGCGGCACCCGCTACCCCCAGATCGGCGGCACCCTGACAGACCCGAACCTGATCCGCCCCGGCTGGACCCTCGACCTACCCGAAGCAGCGGCCGAAACACCATCGCCGCCGCCTCCGCCCGCCCGGCCTTCTCCGACCAGCCCGTCGACTCCGGACAACCCACCACCGCAAGACCACTGTGCTGCCGCGCCATCACCCACCCAGCCACACACGCCGAACCAGCCAGCACCAACGTCCGCCGCCTCACCTCATGCCACACCCGGTACGGCATCACCCGCCCCAGGATCTGCGGTAGCGCCATCAACGCCGGCCACCCCCGACCCCGACTCGGTCATCGAACCTCCGCCAGCCACCACGCCGTCTGCCGCTACGACCTCCCCAACGACCACACCTGCCCCGAGCAGCACCACACCGACCGCCTCCCCAACGTCCGAGGACCGGCCGAACGACGACAACCCCGGGGTCAGCCTTCCCGGAGGTTGGGCACCCATCGGACTGGCAACGGCGCTGGCCGCCGCAGCATCCGTGCTCTGGCTACGACGCCGCAGCCACTACAACCCCATCACCGATCCCGACCCGGCCAACGATCCGACCCTGCAACCGCTGCCCGCCGTCATCAGCCGGCTGCGCCGAGCGGCCCGCGAGCAGGCACCCGACCTGGTCACTTCACCCGCCCCGCAGCCCACCGTCCGCGACATCGCCGAAGGCACACCACCGCCACCAACCCCGACCGGCCCGTCCGGGCCGCAACTCGCCGGCCTGCCAGAGCATCCCGCCGACGGACTCGGGCTCACCGGAGCAGGCGGACCCGACGCGATCCGCGCAATGCTCGTCGCCACACTGTCCTCCGGCAGCCCCGACGACCCCGACGCCCGCGGCCACATCGTCATCCCCGCCACCGCGCTGGCCGACCTGATCGGCGGCAACAACATCACCGACCTCGTCGGCGCCATCCCCCGACTCCACGTCGCCGCCGGCCTCGATCACGCTCTCGCCCACATCGAAGCCCAGATCATCCACCGCACCCGCGCCGTCACCGACGCCGACGTCACCAACCTCGACGACCTCCACCAAGCCGACCCGCACCACGAACCGCTCCCACCGATCATCCTGATCACCCATGTGCCGGACACCGCGATCCGAGCCCGGCTCTGCACCGCCCTGCACCTCGGCCACCCCCTCGGCATCACCGCCCTCATCGCCGGCGACTGGCCCTACGGCACCACCCTCACCGTCGCCCCGGACGGCACCACCACAGCCAACAACACCCAACCCGGACCCAAACTGGCCGTCCTGGACAGCGACACCACCCTGCAACTGCTCACCGTCCTCACAGAGGCACACACCGGCGACCCCGCCACCCCACCGCCCCCATCGAATTCGCAACACGAGCAGACCGCCCCTGCGGCGGGACCCGGAGCCGCCACCGACCTCGCAGCGCCCGTCACCGCTGAAACCAACACCAACCAGGCGGACATTGCCCGCCAGCCGCCGACCGACAGCCCCGAGTCGCCAAAACCCGCGGCGACCCGCACACAGCCGAAGGTCCGCGTCCGGATCCTCGGCAACCCCGCGATCATCGGCGCCGACGGAACCCCGGTAACGGGAGTCCGACGGGCCAGCTACGAACTGCTCACCTACCTCGCGGTCCACCGCGACGGCGCCGACATCACCGACATCGAAGTCGCCATGACCCCAGACGCCACACCCCGCCGCGCCCGCGACCGCCTCTCCACCAACGTCGCCAACCTCCGCAACCGGCTCACCACCGCCGCCGGACTCAACCCAGGCGACGACACCCACACCTTCAAACCGGTGGTCAACCCCGGCGGCCGCTACTACCTCGACCCCAACCTCCTCGACATCGACTGGTGGCGAGTCCTCGACGCCACCAGCCGCGCCGGACGCACCACCAACCGACAAGCCCAGCGGGAAGCGCTCGAGGAAGCCGTCAGCAACTGGGGTGGCCTGCTCCACCACGACTACGAATGGTCCGACGGCCCGCAACACACCTGCCGACAAGTCGGCGTCAACATCCACGCCCGCCTCGCCGTCCTGATCGCCGACACCGATCCCGCTCGCGCCCGCAACCTCCTCGACGCGGCATGCACCATCGACCCCATCAACGAGGAGATCGCCCGCCTCGCGATGACCGCCCACAGCCAGACCGGCGACACCGCAGCCGTGCGAACGCGACTCACCGCGCTCACCCAGGCGCTCCAGACAATCGACCAAGAATTGTCCGAGGACACCCACCGACTGGCCCGCCGCCTGCTGCACCCCACATCAGCCCGAACGGACAAACGGTTGACGTAGCTCGCCGGCCTCCGGCACCTTGCGCAGCACCAACAGCTGGTGTCGGTGTACGCGTTCCCGTGCGGAGCCAGGTACGCCCGAGGTACACAGGGCGGGATGTCCGCCACTTCGGCTCCGTCGGCGACTGCGGACGCAGCGGCCTCCCTCCGCAGCTCACGCTGGGCTACAAAGTAGACCCGAGTCGATGCGCTCGGATCACGGCTATGAGCGGACGTTGACTCGATCGGGTGGGCAGGCCGGCTGTCGGCAGAGCGTTCGGCGCTACCGGCCTGCCGCCGGTTGCCGTCCGTGCGTGACAGCGGCCCATACGATGAAGGAGTGACCGAGTCCTCGCGCCCTGCGAAGAAGCCGTGGCTGCCGCCCCGTTGGTTCATTCGGCTGTTCTGGTCGGCTCACCGGGGCGTGTTCCGGCGATCCGGCGGCCGGGTCGGACTGTCGCGTCCACGCGGCAACCGGTACGGAATGCTGCGCCTGACCACCGTCGGGCGTCGCACCGGCCAGCAGCGCAGCGTGATCCTCGGCTACTTCGAGGACGACGGGAATCTGGTCTCGCTGGCCATGAACGGCTGGGGAAAGCCCGAGCCGGCCTGGTGGCTCAATCTGCAGGCGCACCCCGAGGCGACCGTCGACCTGGTCGACGGGCCGCGGCCGGTGCGTGGGCGCGCTGCGACAGGCGACGAACGGGCGCGGCTGTGGGCCCGCTGGCGTGAGATCGACAAGAACCTTGATGGCTACGCAGCGCGGCGGTCATCCGAAACCGCGGTGGTCGTCCTGATGCCCCGGCCCGGCCCGTCTGAGGCGTCGCGGGGCACCTGATCGACTGGCTCTTGCTGGATGGGCTGATCAATCACGTGTTCATGGACGTGGATACCAGCGGCCGACGCCCACCAGCCGCCTTCAGTGACGAGCGCTTTCGCGACATGACAGTACGTCCGATGCGGGGCCGGGCGGCTGCTGGGATCAGAGTCCGGCGGGGTGGCTTGACAGCCATTGGCGATGCCGGTCACGTAGGGCGTCGCGTTGCGCGGTGTTCGCCAGCAGTACGTCCGCGCCACCGTCGTAGGGCGCGTAGAGCCAGGCCAGATCAGGTGGTGCGATGATCACATTGGTGATCCGGTCGTCAGCGACTTCACGAAGCAGTCGATCGAGGCGATCGGGCTTCCAGGCGATGTGGTTGACGTAGGTGTGGGCGAAGGCAAGTTCGGGATCGAGGTCTGGCCAGGACAGCACCGACCAGCATTCACCGTCCGGTAGCAGATCGTGCACGATGGGCGTTCGACGACGGGGCACTGGCGTGAACGCTACTTCCAGCGTGATCACGAGCAGCTCCGCGGTATCGCCGCGAAGTTCATCGAGAATGGTGTTGTGCCGGTGCAGGATGGTGGCGTACTCGGACTCGCTGTCGGCGTAGCGCTTTGAATCAGGCCGGCTATGCAATCGCACCCAGCGGTCATCCAGCCGCCTGAGGTGATGACGGATGGGTGCGACCTGCGGCCAACGGGTCTCCCAGACCTCCTGCCGACGATGCCCGTCAGCGCCTGGTGGGGGCCACACTCGGACCTCGCCGGAGGGCACCGACTGCCGGCCCGACAGGACCACCTCCCGCAACGCGATCACATGGGGATCGTCGCTCGGTGCATCCGGGTCGGCGTCGAAGACCACGATCAGCGGATCGTCGTCCCACTCCCAGCCCTGGATCTCACGCCAGATCCGCAGGTTCGGATGCTCGACCTCCCGGCATGCCTCGGCCGGCGCCAACATCCCGATCGCCTCCGCAAGCTGCGCCTGCCCCAGCCGCACCGAGCCGCTGCCACCACGCCACCCCGTGACCGTGGCCAGCACTGCAGCCGATAGCAGGTCCTCACGCGCGTTGACCCGCACGAACCCGATTTCCCACTCCATGGCGACGGAGGCGATCTTCCCATCCAGGCCGTGCTCGATGACGCGAGGAATGAAGCCGATGCCATGCAGCACCGGCCTCTCCCAGCCCCGATCCTGCTCACATCGCACCAGCGCTTCCTCGATCTCCCGAAGCGTCGACCACCTCTGCGACATGCCGAGATCATCCCAAACACGATGACCCCCCGGCTGCTGACCCAAGCGCCGACAACCGTCCACGGCAACCGAAGATGACCAACCACCATAAGATCCAAAGGGGACCGCTCGGGGAGCCCGCTCCGCCCGACCCAGCTGCCCGCAGCGACCACCCTGATCGCTGAACGCGGATGGCGGCATGTGCGTGCACCCGGTCGCTGTTGCCCGTCGCGGTGGGCCACGTGGCTTGGACAGTACGGGCGTGGTTGATCATTGAGCGGTGATGAACCCTGCCGTGCTGCCGGCCGACCCGGGTGTGTTCTCGTTGGCCGTTCCGCCGCTGTTTGCCGCCCTGGCTCCGGCGCGGAGCATCCTCATCGCCGGTGCGGGCGGTGGGTTCGACGTGTACGCCGGCCTGCCCTTGGCGTTCGCTCTGTGGCACCGCGGCGCGCAGGTGCACCTGGCCAACCTGTCGTTCTCCCAGCTCGAGTTGATCGACCGTGACGCGTGGGTAGCGGAGCACGTCGCGGCAGTGCAGCCGGACACCACCAGCCCGGACTGGTACTTCCCCGAACGGACACTCGCCCGGTGGCTGGCGGCTCAGGAGCTGCCGTCGACCGTGTACGCCTTTCCGCCGCTCGGTGTCCAGCCGTTGCGGGCGGCCTACCGGTACCTGGTCGACCACCTCGACATCGATGCGGTGGTGCTGGTCGATGGCGGCACCGATGTCCTGCTGCGTGGCGACGAGGGCGATCTCGGCACCCCGGTGGAGGACATCACCAGTCTGGCCGCGGTGGCCGCGCTGGACGTGCCGGTCAAGCTGGTGACCAGTCTCGGCTTCGGTATCGACGCCTACGACGGCGTCAACCACGTTCAGGTGCTGGAGAACCTCGCCGCACTCGACCGTGACGGCGGTTACCTCGGTGCCCTGTCCATCCCCGGATCGAGCCGGGAGGCGACGCTGTACCGCGATGCTGTCGCCGACGCCCAGGCCGCCACCCCGGACCGGCCCAGCATCGTCCAAGGACAGATCGCCGCCGCCACCAGCGGCGCGTTCGGAGACGTCCGCTTCACCCGGCGCACCGGCGGCGGCGACCTGTTCGTCAACCCGCTGATGGCGATCTACTTCACCGTCAGCCTCGACAAACTCGCCGCCCGATGCCTGTACCTCGACCGCATCGAGAACACCGTCGGCAGGCGACAGGTCATCACGCGCATCCAAACGTTCCGCGACGAACTCCTCAGCGCCCGCGTCCCCCGCGCATTTCCCCACTGAACGGCCGACGGCAGCAGATCCGGATGCCTCTGGGTTGCTGCCAAACAGGCTCCTGCAATCATGGGCAGCGTGGCCGGATTCAGTTACAAGACGTCGTGGCTGGCTGTCCGGAACCGGACCCCTTCGGAAGTCGCCGACGCGCTTGAGCTCCAAGACCGGAAAATCCTCGACTGGGCCACCGGCACCGACCGGGCCTACCAGCGTGGCGTGTACGTGGCCACGCCGGTGCCAGGCTGGACCCTCGCCCACGGCCGACTGCACTTGCCGACAGGGTTCGACGCAACTGAGCCGCCCTTTCCCGGCTGGCTCCGGCAGCTAAGCCGACATCTGGGCGAGGTCCAGTTCTTCGCCAACGAACGGGTCCCGGACTATCACGCCTGGGCCCGGGCTCGGCATGGTGAACTGTTGCGCGGCTACTGCTTCAATGGCAAGCGAGGCGAGGTGCCGCTGTTCGTCGGTACTCCGACCGCCGACGAGATTGAATTGGGCGTCGGCCTGCGCGGTATGGAGCCCGGGTGGGAACGCTGGTCGGACGATGAGTGGACTGCCTGGTACGAAACGACGCCGTCCGAGTCCGATGTGATGGCGATGGCCGGTCGCTGGAGCACCGACCCGAGCGCAATCGACGACGCCACCGTGACTGAAGGTGGCATCTACGGACTACCACCGTCAGTCTCCGACACGTCTTGAACTGACAATCCGGCTCGCAGACCCTCGGTCCCCTTGCGGACTCTCGTCGGCAGAGCCGTGAGCCGGAGGACCCAGCACGCCACGACGTTCGTAGCGAGCGCTGATCCGCGCGCGTCGTGGCGCACCTGTCTCGTCCGGCGGCTGGGGCTAACGGCGGGGTGGCATTGGTGCGACCGGGCGAACCGCGGTGAATTGGGTGTGCTCGTACCGGGTGGCGGCGAGTAGCAGCAGCCATTCGTCGCAGCCCTGCCACGGGTAGACGTCGGCGGCACCGCCGCGTACCGTCCTGGGACCGTCACCGGTGCGTGGGCGGGCATCCGCCGGGGCGCCGGCGAACCCGGGAATCCACACGTCGGCGCAGATCTCGTTCGCCGATCCCATCGCGGCCAGCCCGAACGCGTTCTCGGTGGCGGCTGTCCGCTGTTCATCGCTGAAGTCGTCGAGCACCTGGTCCTCGCCGGGTTTCCCGTCGCCGCGGAAGGTCAGGGTGGTGGTGCCGGCGCGGGCTGCGTACTCCCACTCCGCCTCGCTGGGCAGGCGGAATGGCAGCGCGTCGAGGAGGTCATCCAGGTCATCCTCAAGCCGGGCCGTGCCGGATTCCGCGTCGGCGTAGTCGTCCTCGTACTCGGGCAACCAGTGCTGCACCTGCGCGACCGTCAACGGATGCCGAGCGATCAGGAACGACTCGACCCGCACCTCACGGACCGGCTGGGCGTCACCGGCGCCGGCGAAGAACGGCTCAACAGTGTCCTCGACTCCGCCGCCGCGCTCGATGACGCGTACCGCCGCCAGTTCCGCCTCGGACAGACCCATCCGGAAGGCCCCACCCGGCACCTTTCGAAACACCACGCCGGACGCGACGTGCCGCCAAGCCGGCCGCCCCGCCACCATCTCCTCGGTCCACATGGCGCCGAACGCTAGCAGCCACCAACCCCATCGCCCGGCACAAGTACGAGCACTCGTGTCGGCACCCGCGCTCACTGGCTACGACCGCGCGTCCGGTCGCCCTCCGAGCTGAACGAGACGCTACGTGGCGAGCGATTCGCGTCTGGCGTCGCGCCCTTTGAGTACCGGCTTTGCCCTACGGGGCGGCCGCATTCGCTGGCTCACCTTCAGCAGGCCGGGGGTGATCTGCGATTCGTGTCAATCGCGGCGTCGGGGTGCGGGTGGGTGACCGCGGTTCGGGTCGTGTTTTCGGAGGGAATCCTCGGTTTCGTTGGCGAGTCGTTGTAGCAGCCATTCGGTTGCGGCGTGCACCTCGGTGGCGGCACCGAGCGGGGTCTCGACCGGCGGACTGGTCTGGGCGTCGACCTGGTGGCCGCCGCAGCTGGTGGAGTCGGAGTCACAGCTGAGGGAGATCGTGGTGTGCACCTGCCATGGCGGCCCGGGGCGGTGGTAGGGCATGCTGCCCGCCGGGGCGCACAGGACATCGACCCAGATCTGATTCGATCCCCCTTCGCCCGCCAGTATCGTGACCGGGAACTCCGGTTCAGGCCCGAGCCGCTGATAGCGGAAGCGGTTCAGGGTGACGCCCCAGAGATGGGCGTCGGATCGTGCACCCAGCCGCTGCCCAACCCGGAAGAGGGTCTCGTCGGCGGACTGCAGAACCTGACGAACGCGGTCGTGTTCCGTCCGATCTGCCAGCGCGGGGAACAGCCAACCGACCTCGCCCAGCGGCAGCGGAATGTCCCGAGAGGTCACGGCTCAGTCTGTGTTGCCGAACCAAGCTACGTCCACCCTTCAACCGTGAGGCCCGTTCGATGGCCGTCGGAGGCTCGGACGCTCTAGAGGGTGAGGCGGGTGTCGTCACCGAGTCTCCGAACGGTCGTCTGGAGGCGCGTCGACCCGCATGATGCATCGCGGATCCTCTAACGTCGAGGGTCGCTGCTGCCGGGCCAGAGCCTTCAGCAGGGATTCCCGCAGGGGCAGGCCGAGCAGGGTCGCCGAGTCCCCGGGCAGGTCGCTCAGGCTCGGGCAGGAGATGCGGGAGCGTACCTCGTCGTTGCGGACCGTTTCGACCCCGCCCGCATCGGAGAGGACGGTGGTGTACTCGTCGTCCACCGACACCAGGTAGCCGCGCAGATGGCGTAGCGGCGGGTCCGCTGCCGCGACGTCCGGGTCGCTAGCGGTCTGACCTGGCGTGCTGCTCGGGACCGGTGCCCGGGCGATCTGCAGCGCGGTGGACGGCAGGACCGGTGTGGTTACCACGGCGTGTATGACGCCGAGGGCGAGTAACCCGGCCAGGGCGGCGCTGGCCCGCAGGAAGGGAACGACGCGAGCGGGGTGCAGCGGTGCGTCCACACCGGCGACGAGCAGCAGCACCGGCCAACCGATGGTGAGGGCGAGCGCGGGTCCAGCAGGCAGCGCCAGAACGACGAGCAGGCCGACGATCGCGCCCGAGGCCGACAGGGCGAGCCACCGCAGCCGGCGCGCGCCGGGCAGCTGACGCCCGGTGACCGCCCGTTGGCGAGCCACGCAGAGCGCCAGCGCCCAGGCCGGGGCGAAGACCAGGGGTGTGCTGACAGCAGCGGCCACGATGGAACACCAGACCACCCAGCCGGGCACCCGCGCGGTCCACCGGGCCACCGCGTACCGGTCGCATAGGCGTTGCCGGCCACCCCGGTCGACGGCGCTGCTGAGCACCACCGCGCCGACGGTGAAGAGCAGCGCGGGCACGGCCGGGAAGATCCACACCACGGAGAGGCTGACCGCCGCGAGGAAGTTGATCGGGTTCACGCTCTGCGCCAGCATCAGTGTGAACTGGCGGTCGCCACCGGACTGGATCCACAGGTAGAGCGCCGAGACGGCGACCGGTACACCGAACAGCAGCGACCATGCCCCGGGCGACAACGGGCCCTGTCGGCTCGCCTCGGCCGCCGCCGGCTCGCCGGTGGGCGCGGGGGGATCAACGGGTACGGCAGTCGCGGCGGTCCTGAGCAGGACGGTACGGCGTGCCGTGCCACGGCGCCGCCGGTGCGCGATCGTTCGGGATCGGCGCGTCGACGGTGGCGTGCCGGTGGTGACTGCCTTCATCGCGACGGGTGAGCTGGTGGGACGGGGCCCGTCTCCGGCCCCGCGCAACATGGTCCCCTCCGGTCGCGGCTGGAGGCCGGTGAACCCGGCTGCGACGAGATGACGGTCCGCGGCCTGCTGCCAGACGCCGTCCACGCCCCTGATATAGCTGGCGTGCAGGAACGAGTCGACGAGCGCCTTCAGGAACGGGTCTCTCGGGGCGACACCGATGAAGTAGCGCTGCGCCGGCTGATACGCCGCCAGCGGGAAGAGCTTCAGCTTGCCGCCCGCAGCGGCGACGTAGCTGCGGAGCAGGATCTCGTCGCCAGCGGTGGCGTCGAGGCGGCCGGCGAGCACCTCGGCGACGCAGCGGCCCGGGCTCAAGCCGCGGATCAGCACCGAGTCGGTCCGGGCGGCGGCGGGCTCGGCGGCCGATCCTGCCGCCACACACAGCGAATGCCGCTTGGCCGGTGACGGCCAGGTGGTCCCGGTCGCGACCACCAGCTTCCCCTCGAGGTACGGGCCGGCGAACTGGACGAGTTGCTCCCGCTCCGCCGTCCGGACCAGGCTGGCGAAAACCAGGTCGACGCGGCCGTTCAACAGGGCGGAGAGCCGATCGGTGGCGTCGACAGCCTGGAAGCGGACCGAGACACCGAGGGAACGCCCGAAGGCGCTGGCCAGGTCGAGGTCGAAGCTGTTGGCGGTCCCGTACCCGTCGCCCTCGCCCACGAGTGGACGGTCGGCGAGGACTCCGACCCGAAGGTCTCGGCCCGCGATGGAGGAGTTGCTCAGGTAGTCCGCGACCGTGGCCGAATCCGGCCTTTCGGTGGCGAAGGCGACCGTTGAGACGGCCGTCAGCGTCAGGGCGACGAAGACCAGGACACCTCTCGGCGGTTGGACACCAGCCCGGCGTGGGCGGTCGGGAACGCGCATGCCACCATCCGGTCGTTGACGGGCGGCATCGGTACCCAACTGCCGCCGACCGTGATCAGGTCACTGACCGTACTGCGTCACGCACCTGTTGCGAAGGCGCGCGACTGTCCTCAACCGGACACCAGACGATCGCCTCGGAGGGCCGCGTCGCCTGCACCAACACCTGCACGATCCGGTACTGGTCAGTGTTGACCACGTGCTCCGCCCACACCTGAATATGTTGACGTCACCGGAGACCTCAGTACCAGCTCACGGCTACAACTGGCGCTATCTTTGGCGATGTGGCCACTTGTGCACGCCGCGTAAAGCGACTGGGCCACCAACCCTGCCCGCCCAGAGCTGCTCATGACAGGGCTGGCCATCAGCACGTTGTGGCCGCTGGTACACCCCCGTATGTGGGTATCGGGTTCGGCGAGGCCCAAGCCAAGATCGACGGAGTGTGCATGTTCGAAGCCCGCGTCCAGCTGGCGGACCAAACGGTTGACAACCGTGGGCCAGGAAGGCGGGGACGCATCGCCGGGTGCCTGCTCTCGCAGCTTCCGTGATCACTTATCCGCTCATCGGCAGATCAGTATGTTGAGGGATGGCATCCGTCACGCAACGTCACCGAGTTGGATCTCGGCTAAGTCGAGGTCCAGCCGCCGTGCGTGGGTGCAGGGGCGCGGTGTGCACCTTGCAGCCGTACCTACCTCTGTAGTCGGACCTGTACGCCGACCGTTGGGCCGCACTGCCTGGAGCGCCGCCACGGTCAGCCGCTTGGCGATTGCCCGAGTGGCATGATCGCTAAAGTGCCGTTCCTGAGCTGCTGGTCAGGGCGGATTGTTCCCCCGTGGTCGCCCTGGCCAGCCAAAACCCCGACGAAACCGCCCCTCCTACTGCGGGGACTCACCCAGCGGCGCTCCGACGGCGATCATGAACGGCACGGGATCTTGGGCGCCCGTGCTGCTGGGATCGCCGTTGGTGTGGATCTCGTAGTGCAGGTGTGGGCCTGAGCTGTGGCCGGTGGAGCCGACGAGGCCGATGGGTTGGCCGACGGTGACGGGCTGGCCTGGTTGGACCAGGGGCGGCTTGTCCATGTGGCAGTAGCGGGTCATGATTCCTTGATCGTGTTGGATGTCTATGTACCAGCCGCATCCGATGGTGAGGTGAGGGTTTCCGTCGCGGTGGCAGCCCCAGTCGCTGCCGTCGCGGCGGTCGATGGCGTTGCAGCGGACGCGGGTGACGGTTCCGGTGGAGGCGGCGCGGATGGTGGTGCCGCGTGGGGCGGTGAGGTCGACGCCGTTGTGTCCGGGGCGTGCTGCGGTCCGGAATCCGGATCCCACGGGGGCGTGGATCGGTTGGGTCCACGGGCCGGTGACGTCGCAGTTTTCGGTGGCCGGTGATCCGTCGGGCTGTGGGTCGGTGCCGGTGATGGTGGTGACCAGCAGGGTGGCGTCGGGTTCCCATTTCGCGTACGCGTCGGGGTGGGCCGAGATTTGGGCGCGTTGGGCGGCTTCGGTCAGCGGCATGGTCTGCCAGTGGGGGATGGTCAGGAGTGCGGCGTAGAACCTCCCTGCGGCGTAGGCGGGGTCGAGGAGCTGCTGTGGCGTGCCCCATCCTTGGCTGGGGCGCTGTTGGAACAGGCCGACGCTGTCGCGGTCGCCGCCGGGGAGGTTGCGCAGGCTGGACTCTTGCATGGCGGTGGCGACGGCGATGACCCAGCCACGAGCGGGTACGCCGTCGCGGGCGCCGACGGCGGTGATGGTGGCGGCGTTGCCGACCTGGTCGTGGTCCCAGCGGCCGATGGTCGGCCACCCGCCGGCGGGGGTTGGCGGTAGGGAGGTGGCGGGTCCGGGTGCGCAGCCGATGGCGGGGGTGGCGACCAGGACGCTGGTGCCGGCGAGACAGGTGAAGATCACCGCGAGGCTGACGGCGAGCAGGATGGTGGCGAGTCGGCTGCTCACCGTCGCACCCCGGGCATGCGGTCGCGGATAGAGGCGGTTGCTGACGTGGTCATGAAGTCCTCCAGGTGCGGGGGCGGCAATCGCTGGATTTCGCCGCCTGTTCGATGCGGTATTCGTGCTTTGTGGTGCTTGTGGCTGCTGGTTGTGGGCACAAAAAATGGCCGCATCTGCGGCACGGTCGAGTGCGGGGCTTACAGGGGCTGTGACGTCAGTAGCTGTTTGGGCAGGGATTGGGCCCTGGCGTCGGGAAGACGGTTCGTGATGTCACGTGCCCGCCCTTCCCGACGCCAGGGCTTATCGAGGATCGGTCAGCAGACGAGCTCCGGTCGGCATGTGCACGGCTGGCGGCGGATGTCAGCTGAGAACCCGGCTCACCGACGAACGTGGGGGGCGGCTTCCCGAGGCGGCGGGGTCGGTCACGGTGAGGCCGGTTGGGCGTCGGTGGGCGGCGGGGGTGGTGGTTCGTGGTGTCCGGTGGCGGTGGGGAGTGCGGCGAGGCGTCGTGCGGGTGGGTCGGGGTGGTCGAGGATGCCGAGTTGTCCGGCGCGGCGGATGGCTTGGACGGAGCGCACGTCGAAGTGGTGTCGTCGGGCGAGGTCCTTGAGGTCGGTGTTGCCGGCTTTCAGGTCAGCCCAGACTGCTTGCCAGCGTTGGTAGGGCTCGGGGTTGACGGGAATGCGGCGCATCAGGGTGACCGGCCAGTCGTCGGCGGCTGCCGTGTCGCCGTCGATGTCGTCGAGTCGCGACACGGCCGGGTCGTCGGGTGCGGCGGGCGGTTCCTGTCGCGACACGTTCTCGCTCGGCGCGTCGTCGAGCCCATCGGCCGGTTCCGCGGTCCTGGTGATGGAGGAGGCCGGAGGGTGTCGGTCGGGTGGGGTGTTGTGTCGTGGGGCGTGTTCGAGGATGCCGGAGAGCATTTTGATCGCGGCGATGAGTGCGATGGCGGGCCAGCCGGCGATGATCCGGGCGATCAGGTCGTCCTGGGCGACGAGGATGTTCGCGCCGAGGCTGGCGATGCCGCCGGCGACGAGCGCGGTCCAGGTGACCCAGGTGGAGGGGCGGCTGGCGCGTCGGTCGGCCAGGATGGTCAGGGTCGCCACGATTTCGACGCCGTCCACGGTCAGTGGGAAGGCGTGGGCTCGCCAGCCGGTTTCGCCTCGGGACTCGGCGAGTTCCCGGAGATGGTCGTAGCTGACGGCGCCGGCGATGCCGGCCAGTCCGAGGGTGGTGAGGGTGGCGGCGGCGGTGATCGTCAGGTCGGCTGGTGACCGTCGTGGTGTGTCGTGGCGGGCGCGTAGCCGCAGGACGATGTCGGTGAGGGTGAGTGCGACCGCGACGGCGATGCCGGCGGCGAGGAGACGCCCGTCCATCAGCGGCACCCCCGCCGGTGGGGTGGGCTGTCGTCGGGGTCGCGGCCCTTGTCGGGTGTCGCGACATCGGCGGGACCGGTGGTGTGGCGTCGGGTGGAACCGGCGGCCGGTTCGTGGGTGGTGCGGGTCGAGGGCATCAGAGGTTGCGCCTTCCACTCAAGACGTGCGGTGTCGGCGCTGGGGCGCCGGCACCGCAGTGGGTGTGATTCCGGCACCCAGGGGGAGCACCTGTCGGTGTGTCACCCGGGGGGTCAGGAACAGACCGCGGGGGTCAGTCGGTGGTGGGGTCGTAGTCGCTGTGGTGGACCGGTGTGATGTCCACGGCGCGGATGTCGGCGGTGTCGGCGTGGGCGACGTCGAGGTGGTCGAGGTCGGCGGTGACCATGTCGACGGCGATGGGGATGGCCTCGCGGTGGTCGACGGCCTTGACCGTGACGACCAGCGGCACCACCCACACCACCCGGTACCGGTACTGCTGCTGGTCGGCGGGGTGGGTTGGGGGTTGGTCGAGGACGCGTAGCCGCAGCTGCCACGGTTCGGTGGGGTGCACGACCGCATCGAGGCTGCGCAGGTCGACGCGCAGGAGGTGCTGCGCCGAGGCGACGGCGTCGTCGGTGGTGGCCGCGTCGACGTCCACGGCCAGGGGAGTGTGGACGGTCGCCTCGAAGTGGGTGCGCAGGGGCGGCGGCATGGTCAGGTAGTGCAGGGCGGTATTGGCGTCGGCGACGGACAGGGCGCCGGTGTTGACCGCCCAGATGATCCAGCGTCGGACGAGGTCAACGAACTGCTGATACCGGTATTCCAGAGCGCCGTTGCTGTCGCGCAGGGTGTCATCGGTTTGGGTGAGCGCGCCGCGCAGCGTGCTAATCAGGTTGGTGTCGGCGCGGCGCAGGAGCGCCACCTGCTGCGCGATGAGGTCGGCGATGGCGCGCAGGACAGTGTCGTCCGGCATTTCGCCGCGGCTTTGCTGGAGTCCGGCGTGCAGCAGGTCGGTGATCTGTTCGGCGGTCCACGGCGTCTGCTCGGGCAGGGCCCCGCTGGCGTCGGTGGGGTTGGGATGGTCTTTCATGACGGGTCCTTTCGGTGGCCGCGCGGAAGCGGCCCGGGCGGGTGTCGGTCTGTCGGGCGCGACCGAGTTCGACCAGGCACAGGCAGGCGCACAGGACGCCGCCGTGGGCGCGGTCGAGGACCCGGCCGATGTCGGCGGGTATGGGGTCCAGATCGGGGTGGGCGAGCTGCGCATCGACGGCGGCGCGCAGCTCGCCAGCGGCGGGGCGACGGCGACGCGACACACGGGGCTGGGTGCGGCCGGTTCACCGGAGCGCTTCCGTGAGCCGGCGGTGCAGTTCTGGCACGACATTCCTGCCATGCAGGGGGTGCGTGCGGCGGGTGAGGTCGGTAGCAAGGGCCTCGCCCGCCGCGTCGGTGAGGTCGGTCAGGGCTGAGGTAGGTCCTCGCGCAGCGCAGACGGACGAGGCGGTGCCGGTGAGTGAACCGCCGGAATTCGTCCGTCGGCCGGTGCAGTCAGACGGGTCGTTACGGTCGGCTCCACGGAAACTGCCGTCTTCCGCGTAGTCGACTGCTTGGTCGAGCAGGTCGCAGCGGTGGCCGCGTCACCGGGAGGCCCGGGCTTCATGCGAATGTGGCGGGCCTGGCGTGGAGGAATCCGCCGTCCGGCCCGGCGTGGTGACGCGACCGCAGTGACGGCATTCAGCGATGCGTCATCGAGCAGGCATCGGGCCGACGGGGGTTTGTGGTCACGGACACCGTGGCACGCCGGTACCTCTGCCTGGACTGTGGGCAGGTTGGTCCGGTCAGCGGGGCCGGCGTGAGGCCAGGTCGTGGATCTCGCCGCGAAGTAGCCTGATTCCGTCGGTGGCGGCGGCCTCGACGGTGTCGAACGATGCCGCGCGGGCGCCACCGTCGGTGTAGGAGGGGAAGCCGACCCCGGTGACCCGGTTGTGCACGGTTACCTGCCAGCCGGAGGTGTCGGTGGGTGGGTGCAGATAGGCTGTCGCGTCGATGACTCCGCCGGGCGCGTCGATGGCGATCGCGTACAGGGCGCCGTCTATTCCCTGATGGGGTCTGGCGGTCCAGCCCTCTGGCAGCATCGTGTGGACCCGGGGCAGGTTGTCGGTGACCTGCCGGGCGGAGGCGGCGACGCGCCGTGCCGTCTCGGCGGCACGGTCCCGTGACGCATTGTCGGCGTAGCTGACCCACTGGCCGGTCGGCTCGTGGAGGACAAGCCAGATGCGGCAGGTGTCACACCACGGCCGACCGTCCCGCACACCGCCGGGGGTGGCACAGGTGCCACAAGCGGGCCGCGTCACGATCTCCTCCCTTCCGGACGGTCTGGCCGGTCGGTGATGGTGGGCGGGGCGGCCCGCAGGGCGGGCAGCCGGGCGTGCAGCCAGTCCGCGATGAGGTCGCCGACGTCGCGGACGAGTTCACGACCGGGATCCGGCATGGCGGTGCCGAGTTCCGGATACCGTGCGGCCACCGTCCTGACCATGGCGCCGGCGGCGGCCGACGCGGCAGCGGACAGCCGGGCCCGCCGCGCCTCGACCTCGTCGATGGTGGCGATGACCAGCGCGCACACTTCCGCGGTGGTGGTGTGTTCGGGTACACGGACGCACCACCAGCTGTCCTCGTCGTCGGGACCGATGGTGAACTCACTGGTGTCCGCGACGGGCCGGCGGCGGCCGGGTGCGTCGAACCAGCCCGGCCCGGCGGACACTGACCAGCGGGTGTCACCGAGACGGTCGGTGTAGCGGCTGCCGGTGTAGAGGGTGGCGGTGTTGCCGCCGCTGTGCGCGACCAGAGCCGGACGGCCCTGCTCGGCCAGGTGGGCGACGAGGACGTCCAGGTCGATCAGGTGGGGGCGCCGGCCGGCGTTGAAGGCGTCCCGCAGGTCGTCGACGAGGAGGTCGTCGACGGGTGCGGGCAGCCCGGGGCGGTGGCGGCGGGCGTATGCCCACAGGTCGTCGTCGCTGGGCAAAGACGTGTCGTTGCGGCGGCTGGCCTCGCCCCACGCCGTGGTGAGGTCGAGGAGTTCCTGCCAGTCCTGGGATGTGTCCACCGTGCTCCTTCCAGGTTGACGTCGAAGGTGTGGCGTGGGCGTGGGGTGCTGGTTCCGGCGCGCACCTGCCGGGGTGCCCGGGATGTAGGGCAGCGGCTGCCCGGGCACATCAGGCAGATCGCGGCTCAGGCCGCTGCTCACGCCGGGGGCGGGTCGGTGACCTGCCAGCTCCATCCGTCGAGGAGGTAGTAGCCGTCGACGTAGGCCGTGATGGTGCTGGTCGACTCTGTGGGAGTGCCGGCCCGCTCGGTCTGGCGGACGGTGCCGTCGACCAGGCGGATGCGGGTGGTGCCGACCGCCTCGCCGACCCGCGCCGCGTGCGCATCGCAGTCGGCCGCGATCCGGGCGATCGTGTCGGCGGTGAACCGGGCGATCGGCCAACCCTGCGGGCCGGTCAGGTCGGCCACGAGCGCCGGGTACCGGCCGCCGACCCCAGGCAGCGCCACCCACCCCGGCTCCCACGTCGTGACGAAATCCCGGTCCTGCCCGGGGCGGCTGGTGGGTGGGGTGATGTGCGCGATGACATCGGCGGCGTCGCGCACCAGGCGGATGCGGGGCTCCTCGCGCAGCGCCTGGTGGCAGCCGGCGGACAGCCCGGAGGTGACCGGACCCGGCACGGCCACGGCCGGTCTGCCCAGGGCCAGCGCCCGCGCGAGGATGCCGCGGCCTCTGCCGGGGGCCGCTTCGACGAGGACCGCGCCGCAGGTGAGGGCGGCCAACCAGGTCTGGTTGAGCATGGTTCGGGTGCGGCTGGGGTCGCTGCTCGGCGGCCAGACGCTGATCAGGTCGAGCCGGTCGAACAGCGGCCGGTTGCCGACGGGGTGCAGCCGGTCGAGCCCGCAGGCGGGCATCGCGACGGCGGCGTGGGGTCCGCTCGTGAGGGCGCCGCGCAGCGCGGCGGCGTCGATGCCGTAGCCGCCGGCGTTGAGAACGGTCCAGCCCTGCTCGGCGAGCCCGTGGCCGAGTTCTGCCGCGACGTGCTGGCCGTAGGAGGTGGCGCTGCGGGAGCCGACGACAGCGACCGCACGGTGCAGCAGGTCGGGCAGGGGCCGGTCGGCGCGCGCCCACAGGCACAGCGGCGGCGCGGGCAGATCAACGCCGTCGGCGGTGTGACCCGCGGTGGCAAGGTCGTGCAATCCGGTGGGCCATTCTGCGTCGTGCGGTGTCACGATCCGCGCGCCGAGGCGTGCGGTGTCGGCGATAACCGTCTTGGCGACCTGCCCCTCATCGACGGTGGACAGATGCCCGACGGGAGCCGGCATCGCGGCGGCGGGCAGGTCGCGGGTGAGCAGGCGCCGCAGGACGGCCAGCGGGCCCTCGTGGTGGACCAGGGTGTGGATGTGCCGGTTGCCGGGCGTGGTCAGGTGGGCCAGCACGGCGCGGGCAATCGTCGGGTCAGTCATGGCGGGCATGGTGGTCTCCTTGGTGCAGGGTGAGGGCTTCGGTGATGTGGCCCGCGTCGGGCAGCGGCCGGCCGCCGAGGTCGGCGAGGGTGAAGGCCAGGCGCACGGGCGGTCTGGACCGTGCGCAAGCGCCCGCCGGCCCCGGTTGGTGTGGACCAGGTCGCCGCGCACTTTCCCGGCAGGCTGAATGGGTGTTCTACATCGGCCAAGGTGGGGGCGACCGGCCCGTCATCCTGTCCCTACGCGACGACTCCCCACCCATCGCCGTCAGCGCCGAGACAGGCGCGGGCTAGAGCGTGCACGCCGAGCTGGTGGCCGTGCAGGCGCTCGCCCGGGGCGGCCGCGTCGCCACCCTTCACCGAAGTGCTCGCACCGTCGGGCGCTCAGACTGGCCGGGGTCGACTATTCACGCGGCCGGCGCAGATGCATGAGGCCCTGGTCCGCGCTGATGTTCTCGCCAACGAGCGCAACCACGTCGCACTGCACGAGCCGGAAGACTGGGATCCCGGTCCCTGCAGGCTGGTCATCGCCGAGGAGTTGAAGGCCAGCATCGGGCAGTTGGTCAACTTCTGGACGGACGTACGCGGCAAGGGTGACCCGAAGCGGTCCCCTTGCCGTGTCGGCTCTGGCCAATCTGCTGTTCATGGGTCGCAGTGCCAAGGTCAACGTGCTGGCCATCGCGCAGATACTGACCGCACGCGCCATCGGCGGACCCGAGGCGCGGGAGAACGTCGGCATCCCTTGCCTGGCCGGTACACGGCGAACAACGGGAAGATGTGCTGATTGCCGAGGCAGCCATGCCCCGGGTATCCCGGACGCTTGGCAGCTGGCAGCTGGCAGATGGTGATCGGTGGACAGGCGACAGAGATACAGGTCGCCCACCTGACCGCTGCCGAGGCTCGGGAGTTGGCTTGTCCCCGGTCCCCGTAGACATCCCAGGTCAGCGGCCTATCAGGCACTGCCGGAGGACTTCCTGACGCTGCGGCAGGCCGCCGAGGCGGGAGTCATCCCATGGAAGCTCGACGCAGCCAAGAAACGGCTGCAGGGCAGGGTAGGCAGCGTCCCCACCCCGAGAGGTAAGGACGGGAACGCCCGACCTGTACGCGCGGAGCGACCTCGTGCGTTGGAGCGGGAGACAGTGAGCTATTTTCATCGTCTGACGCTGGCGTTCGGTGCGACGCCGGAGGTCACCGGGGACTGCGACTCGTCGGGTTGCCCTCTCGCGGCAGAGGATCTTCGCGATCTCCGGGCCCCGCTTGACAGGGCCCCTCCTGAACATCCGATTGCTCCGCTCGATGCCCTTGCCTAAGGGACGTCTCGTAACTCCGTCGGCCGTCCATGATGGATCATGTTGGGGTGCAGGTGATCTCGGCAGCCCGCCCGGAGTGGATCTTCCCGTTCACCGGGCTGCAGCCCGTGCAGTTCCGCAGGCTGGTCAGGCTGGTCGCTGAACGCGGCGGTGACGCGATCGCGGACGGGCGGCCGGGGCGGCAGTGGTCGCTCGATCTGGCTGATCGGGTGTTGCTCGTCGCCGCGTACTGGCGCACGAATCTGACGATGCGGCAGATCGGCCCGCTGTTCGGGGTGTCGCACTCCGCCGCGCACCGGGTCATCGACACCCTCGGCCCGCTGCTCGCGTTGGCCCCGGTCCGGCGGCGTCGGGTCGACCAGATCACCATCGTCGACGGCACCCTGATCCCGACCCGGGACCACCGCCTCGCGGCACCGAGCAAGAACTACCGCTTCAGCACGAACGTGCAGGTCGCCATCGACGCCCACACCCGCTTGGTCGTGGCCCTGGGTGACCCGCAGCCCGGCAACCGCAACGACACCATCGTCTACCGCACCTCCGGCATCGACGCCAAGCTCGCAGGACGACCAGTCATGGCCGACGGCGCCTACCGCGGCAACCCCGACGTGATCATCCCGTACCGCAAACCCACCGACGGCAGCGAACTACCCGACTGGAAGAAGGACCTGAACAGACACCACCGCACCGTCCGAGCCCAGGTCGAACACGCCCTGGCCCGCATGAAGACCTTCAAGATCCTCCGCGACTACCGCCGCGCCGCCCACACATTGACCGACACCGCTTCCGGCATCGCCCACCTCCACAACATCATCCTGCTCGGATGACACCACCACCGTTGCCAGGCAACGCCTTCACCGAGTTACGAGACGTCCTTTAGTGTGACCACTCACAAGGGACGAGGTGCGGGGATGAGCATGAGCGCTGGCCGTGAAGAGTTCTTGGCCGAGGCGAAGGAAATGTCCACTTCCAGCCCGGTTGAAGTTACGGTACGGGACCTAATCGGTTATTGGGGAGCGAAGCGTCGAGGATACTGGATCGTTGAGCAGGTCCAACGCTCGTTGAAGAGGCGAGGACTCCAGACCATACCGCCGTTTACTGATGTCTGGATTAACTCGACGGTAAGGCTTGTGCCGCTTGAGCCGGAAGAACCACTTGTGCCTGTGCCGGAGGTGGCTCCCATTGAGGCAGGGCAGGACGCACAGGCCGACATATATCTCCGCGTCGGCAGCTTGGGGTCGGCGAACTCGGGTGTCGTTTCTGTAACACCCCAGGACGATGTCCAGAAAGCGCAAGCGCTGATGCTCCGCTATGGATACTCGCAGCTCGCAGTGCTTTCTGGTGAGCGCGATCTCAGGGGGGCTGTAAGCTGGGAATCGATCGCACAGGCGCAAATCCGGGGCATTAGCACCACTCTTGCGGATGTGACTACAGCCGCGGAGGTGGTGCGCGAGGACGACGACCTGTTGGCGCAGATTCCTCGCGTTATTGGGGCTGGTTTCGTGTTTGTGCAAGCTAAAGATAGGCGGATTCGAGGAATCGTAACGACCGCAGATCTGAGCGAAGAGTTCTCCCGCACGGCAAACCCCTTCTTCGTTATTGGTGAGATTGAAAGACGGCTTCGAACCATAATTGATGGGGCTTTTTCTGCCGAGGAACTGTCTCAGATAGTCGACCCCGAGGACGCAAACCGTGTCGTCAGCGAGGCGGCTCACCTGACTTTCGGTGAGTATCAGTGGCTCCTGGAAAATCCGGAACGATGGGGGCGACTCAACTGGCAACTAGACAGAAAGGTGTTCATTGAGGCCCTAGATGAGGTTCGTGGAATTCGGAACGACATTATGCATTTCAGTCCAGATCCACTGGATGAGGAAAGCGTCTCGAAGCTACGAAACTTCGCGCAATGGATCCGAAAGCTCATGTGATCGCCCAAGGCGGTCACGGCCTGCGGCGAGCCAGGATGCTCGGGCGTCGTAGCGTTATCAGCTGGAGGGGTGAGTTGAAGGACGTTAACTGGGGCGTTGTCAACAACGGGCTTGACTTCCTTGAGAGCTCTGTCGAGCACCTTGCAAAGTCAAATAACCGAAGCCTGAAGTATGCGGCGTTGCACCTATATGCGAGCACGGAGACGCTCGTCAAGGCGAGACTTGCTCGAGAACACTGGACGCTTGTCGTTGCCGACGCGAACGTTCCTAGTAAAGCTGCGTTCAAATCAGGAGACTTTAAGAGCATCTCGCTTGCGCAGGCTTTGCAGCGGCTAGCTGCGGTTGCTGACGTCGTCACTGACAGCAAGGCTGTTGGGCGCATTAAAGATGTGGAGAAGTTGCGGAATCGAGCAGCCCACTTTAGCCTCGGCGGCGAAACGCCGGAGCGAGTAAGGGTCGTGGTCGCTCGCGGCCTTGACTTCACTCTTCAATTCATCGAAAAGGAGTTGAGGCCAGAAGCGCCTATCGAGGAGGCGCGTTTGATCGATGAGACGCTCGGGCGAGTGAGGGAGGCGATCGGGAGGATCCAGGTACTCGTTCAGGAACGAATGAGATCGCTCCAAGGAAGCTTGACCGGATTTCCTGTTGTTCTTGATTGTCCGGCCTGCCGCCAGGCGAGTCTCGTTCTGCCAAGTGGCCATGCAGCCAAATGTCTTTACTGTCTGTACAATCCTGATGGGGAGGTGTGTGCGGAAGAGTACTCTGCCTCAATCCTGGAAATCTCCCGCTACAGTCATGCTGCCGAAGGCGTTGACTGGCCAATCTACTCCTGCCTGAACTGTGGTGCCGAAGCGTTCGTAGACCACATCTACACGGCCAGCGGGGAAGAAGTCGGCTGGGCCTGCTTTGCGTGTGGCTATTATGCGCCGACGGGTGATATCGCGATATGTTCCGGCTGCGGGTCACCCACGGACACAATGCGCGGCGGCTTGTCACTTTGCGCCGATTGCGTGGCTGCCAAGTTCGAGAAATTCTGACGGTGTGTTCCTGCCTCGCGCGTTACCTCGGCTTGGATCAAGAGACTCGCCAAGGCGACAGTGGTCGCGGTCGTACAGGGCGGAAGTGCAGCCACTCGGTCGGCGACGGGTGGTCTCAACTGCGGTCTCATTCGCTGCCGTAGGCGGTCGTCCCATGGCGGTCCGACGGACAACCGAACAGCTGGTCATGTGCACTGTCGGACCGGCCTGGACGGATGATCGCAGACCTCGAAAGCGTGTGAGGGGTAACCTCTCCGCCGGTTCAGATCCCGCTGCCCTCTGGGCATGGGGCCGCCCCCGTCTACCCGGCGGTCCTGTCGCGGCCGGGAATCAATCGTCGGTCTGCACCTCGCCTGCGCCCTCACCCGGGAAGTCTGAGATCGTCGTCAAGAACTCGCTGGACACGAAGTACGGGTTGTCGGGATTGTTCACGACTTCGATGAGAATCGCATCGGCATCGCACTCCAGAACCCGGTACTCGTCACCAGCGCCGAGCTTCAATCCGCTGTCCTCACCGTCGGTGACCACCCTGAAGAGTTGGCCCTTCGTCTCGCATGGCGTGTTCCTTTTCTTAAGCGCGGCCATCCACGCCTTGATCGCCCTCTTGCCACCTGCTTCGGTGGCTCTACCGAGGACGTACCCACCGCCGAGAGTCGCGAACAGCAGCGCCTTCGGGCCACCGAGCGTCTTGGCGAGGCTCGTCATCCGTTGGTAGTTCCCTAGATTGCCCATCCGCGCCTTCCTCGCCCCGGGGCCTATCCGAGTGACTCTATCGAAGCTGATTGCCGCCAACGCCCCGCACACGGTGGGGGCCACCGCCGAGCTGGTCCACTCTGGGAGGCAGTGACGTCGGCGGGATCACGGGGCACAAGCCGGGTACAACTGAGGTCGACAGAGGCTCTCGACCGCTGTACGGCAACAAGAGACGCCGCCCAGGTCAGGACGCCGATCCACCCGGCGTGAGGTGATCCACAGGCCGCCGGAGGGGTTCAGGGTTCGAGTCCCTCGTCACCGCCTGGCGGTCGGGCTGGGTGACAACAAGGGCGGCCGACGCCAGATGCCCACGGAAGGTGACTGACCGTTTCGGCAGCTCACCCGTCTACTTGCCCAGGTCATCGACGGCTGATCATTCCTTCACGCCGGAGGGTTCATTCACTTGCCGCTCGTCAGCTCTCGACCGCGCTGAAGCGCTTCGTACTCAGCGGTCGACGGTGCTTGAGCGACGTAGCCCTGTGACATGACCATCTGGCGCAGGCTGTAGGCACGGTTGACGTTGCCCGCCTCGGACTCGCTGACCCGTAGAAGCACGTAGTCAGATGGTCGGCCATCCTTCAGTTCGTCGAGAGCTTGAGACAGTTCCGCTGGTTCCGTGACAAGTTGAACACCGTAGACCTGAGTCCCGCCTGGCATCCAGCCCCGCATGGTCCTCTCACGGTTTAGGCGAAGCTCCTTCGTCTGCTCCTCGGCCAGCTCCTTTTCAGCTTGTTGCCGGGCTCGCCAGTCTGCCCAAGCTGAGCGACTGCCGAGCAAAGCTACTATGCCGAGAACGACAGCAACGAGGCCGCTGATTGCATCGCCGAGGTTGCCTAGATCATCGATCGTCACGGTCGTTGAAGGTATCGGGTCAGCGCAACCGGTCCAGCCGGCTAGTAGCGCCCGGGGCTTGTAAGCGAGGCATCAGGCGGACCGAGGCAGCGAGAAGCCAGCGCGAACCTCGCCCAAGGCCGGCTCCGAAGGAAACTCGACGACGGCCGACGCCTGCTCAACGACGCGGATCGAGGCCGGTTGGCAGGGGCCGACAGATTGGGACCGCACCCCCCGGGTTGGGGCCGTCCCCCGGGCAGGAAGCCGACGGCATCGACGACCTGATATTAGTGAGCCTCCTCCAACCTGACCTTGCAGGTCAGGGACGGTGTGCGTAGCCCGGTGATCGATGAGGGCGAGGCTCCAGGTAAGACAGCAAATCGACCAAAACCCGATGCCCCAACACGGGAGCCTCGCCTGCGCTGTCTTACCCGTCCACGATCTCGTTGTCCAGCCGGACCCTGAACCACCTCGCTGACCGTATTCGCAGCCACCGCAACCAGCGTCGATCCAGGTGGGGCCGCCTCGACGCGGGACGGCAGGCACTGCACGCTCTGGCTCACCTGCGCAAGGGTGATACCTACACCCGCCTGGCTGCCGGGTTCGCCGTCGGCGTGAGTACCGCATGGCGGTACGTGCAGGAAGCTGTAGCCCTGCTCGCGTGACCGCCGATGACCTGGCCACCGCCATGGATTGGATCTGCCGGCTGGCGTACGCGATCCTGGACGGCGCCCTGATTCCGATCGACCGGGTTGCCGACCAGAGGCCGTACTACTCCGGAAAACATCAGCGCCACGGCGTGAACGTGCAGGTCATCACCGACGCGGCTGGCCGCCTCGTCTGGGCTTCGCCGGCACTGCCCGGCTCGGTCCACGACCTGACCGCAGCCCGAACCCACGGCATCATCGAGGCGCTGACTAGCGCTGATGTGATGACCTTCGCGGACAAGGGCTATCAGGCAGCCGGCGCAAGCGTGCGCACGCCGATCACGCGGCGCCGCTCCCGGCCGAAGCTGTCACGCCGGCAGAAGGCCGTGAACCGCGCCCACGCGAAGATCCGCGCCTGCGGCGAACGGGCGATCGCCACGCTCAAGACCTGGAAGGTCCTGGCCAAGCTGCGTTGCTGCCCACGGCGAGCGACCTGGCTTGTGCAGGCCATCCTCGTTCTCCACCGCGTCGACGCCAACCGCTACGCAGGATGAAAAGGGCTCAGTTGTCGGATAGGTGGGCAGGGAAGCCTGCACCTGGTGGCGCAGGCTTCCGCTCACACTGATCGACGGACGACGGCCAGACCGCAGGTAGCGAGAATTCCCACCGCAACGAGCCCGATGCGAAGCCACGGCACGTCCTCGGTCTTTTTGATCCCGATCGACAGGGAGATGCCAACGCAGCCAGCGAGGACCAGGCAGATGAAGGCGGTTATCGTCCGGTATGTTGCGCTGTTCTCAGACCACCAGGCCCATGCGCCGAACACTGCGGGCACGAACAACAGGAGACTGAGCCCGAGCAGCGGGATGGCGATCCTCCACCGCTTCCATGCGCTCATCGCTGTTGGCCTCCCTCAGGACGCTCTTCGTCCTCTGTGTCGTCGTCGTCCAGCAGCGTCAGGTCGTCACCCGCGTCGCGAAGCAACCGAGTCTGCCGTTCGTGCTCGGCTCGCTCCTGCGGCGACATCGTGTCACGCCGGGCCATAGCTTCCTCGAACGAGGCATGCAATGCCGTGCCGTACCACGAGATGGAGGCAGCGGTTTGAAGGTTCGCCTCGCCGCTGAGGACGGTGCGAGCGAGTGAGCCGAGAGGATCGTCGGGCCCTCGGGTGCGTGCCAGCTTGGCGAGCACGGCACGCGCAAGGGGTTCCTGGGTGATGTCGTCGTTCATCGGTCCGCCAAGGCTGGGTGCTGGTAGGGCTCCAGATCGGGCAGCGAGGCCACGTCCATTCCGGCTTTGACCATTTCGATCGAGGCGGCTATACCCTTGAAAACCATCTCGGCGTTGCCGAAGAAGCTGGAGATCTCGTCATACAGGTCGTATGCCTGCCAGGCGTAGTAGCCGGCTACGCTGTAGCCGATAACGGCACCGACGCCGGTCTTGATCGTGGCAGTGCCGACAGCGGCAGCGGCGTTGATGACGATCAGCACGTCGATCAGCTTGCTGATCAGCCCTGTGACCACAGAGTAGAGTTGCTTAGCCGCTTCGGCTGCCTTGCTGTACAGATCCGCGTACTGGTCACAGACGGGATGAAGGGCACGGGCGGCCAGGCCGACCGATAGCTGGTACTCCTGCTCGGCCTCCGCAGCGTTGCCTCGCCACACGGTGGATACGTCCGCTGCGCCGGTGATCAGGTTGCGTCCGATGTCATCCATCGAGTTGCCGATTATTCGCCATGCGGCGGCGCAGTGAACGTAGGAGTTCCAGTCGCCACTGAAGGCTTTTCCCCAGCTCTCGAACGGGTCTTTGCCGAACAACCAGACGCTGACCTGCCGCACCCAGGCGGCGGGGCTGAGCAGGTCAGACATCGGGTTGATGTGGAACATCTCGACGCCAGTGATGTAACTGGGAGGCACCAGCCGCGCTGTCGGCTCGACCACGTCGGCGAAAGGTGACCGGACAGCCGCAGGCCACAGGTCCGGCCGGGTCGGGCCAGCTAGCGTGCCGCGAAGACGGGAAGGGTCACTGGCGCCGGGGTAGGTTCGGTCCAGATCGGCTGCCACGTCTGCGTCAGACGTCACGTACTCACCCTGGGCCAGATTCACTTGCGTCGCGGCGCTCTGCAGGAGTTTCTTGAGCCGCTCCAGACCTTCGCTCATCCGACGGTAGGCCGTTTGATGGGGGCCGGCGAGCATGAAGATAAGACCCTCTTGGTCGAAGGTCAGGTCGCAGTGTCGGGTCATGTAGTGCAACCCTTCGGCGGCATCCTGCGACGCACGGTGCAGCACGTTGTATACGCCATCCATGCCGTTGACGTCCACGTAGAAGCCGCTCACTTATCGCGCCTCCACGCCTGGCGGCTGGGACTGCGCCTCATCGCGCTTCCCGGTTGCAGCGGTCACCTGCGCGATGATCTGTGCCGCGCTCACGAACCCTCCCCCTGATCCTGATCGCCGGTCGTGATCGATCCGCAGCAGCCTACGCAACAGAGCGGATGCGGCGCAGTACCGCACGTGATCGCAGCGAGTGAAAGGCGCAACATCCTCGCGAGCAGTGACACCCGAGAGGGGATCGGGCCCGGACGACGAGACAGGGTCGCGTCCATTGGCAGCAAGGAGCTGATCTCAGTGCACACCCCCATGGGGCCGGCCGGTTCGAAACGGATGCGGTGCCTGCCGCCGCGGGCGGCACCGCCCACGGATGCCTGCCTCGTCGCGGGCCAGGGAATACCGGCTCCACCGCCGGCAGACGGCGGTGTGCGTCGCGGTGCTACCAGCCGTTGCAGGTCGGCGGTCTCAGGCAGGAGCAGTTCCTGGGGGACATGCGACACGCCACCCGGGACGGGTGGCGCCAGATGAGACTCGACAATCGGCCCTCGACGGGCGCTGCCAGTCACAGGTGGTGGGTTGCGGTGACGAGTCGGCTCAGCACGTCGGGGATGGCGCCGGCCAGGCGGTTCGGCGTGAGCGCGTCGTGGACCGTGATCGGCTGGGGGCCTTCGCCCCGGATGCGTCTGGTCTCGTAGCAGCGGCCGTCGGTGTCGATGGCGGCGATGATGCGTACCTCGGCGTCGGCCATCGCCGGCACGGTGTTGATGTCGCCGTAGGTGTAGTCGGCGTACGGCGTGTACTGGAAGCCTTCGAACACCAGCGCGTACCCGACGAACGTGCGGTGCGTGGCGTCGAGCCAGTCCGTCAGCTCGAGTGCGTTCTCGGGGATGCAGATAAAGCCCGCGAGCAGGCTCAACACGCCGGCGAGGCCGGAGTCCGAGCCAGGCTCCAGGTCGAGAGCGAACGGCGAGGGCTCCACCTCGATCAGGTGCAACGGGGAGCCCGTGACCAGGTGGCGGTGGAACAGGGCGAGAAGCACCGGTGGGGCGTCCCAGCCGAGATTCTCGGCTTTCTCCTCGATCCCGGTGACGACCTCGGGCAGCGCGAGGGTGATCTGCGGGGACAGCATATTCATGCTCCTAACGAGTGCGGGATGTGTGTGCACGATCTGCCGGCATGCGGACGGGCGCGTGCGCCCGGTGCCGGCCGGGCCGGCGCGGAATGAGATGTCGACGGGGTGGATGAGGAACCAGTCGGCGGCAGCCGGTCAGACGGGCTGCGCCTCGACGGCGAGCCCAGGCCCGGCGGCCGCGGTGAGGTCAGCGTCGTCGGGGGTGAGGTCGCGCAGGATCGTCTTGGCCACCCGCAGCACGGTCTGCGCACAGTCACGGATCAGGGCGAGATTGCCGTCGGCCCAGCCGAGCACGTACGCGTCGGAGTAAGCCTGGGTGTCGAGGCCGAGCAACCGGCACACCAGGTGGGCGACGCTCTCGGCTTCGGTCTCACGTCGGCCGCGGTGCAGCAGGTCCTGCCGGTCGAGGTCGTCAAGGTGCCCGCACCGGATGTGGGCCAACTCGTGCAGGCTGGTCTTGATGCGCTGCGCGCTGCTGACGTCGTCGCGCACCCGAACCACCTGCACACCGTTGCCCTTGACGGTGACCCCGTTCGCGCGGCCCAGGTGGGCGCTGCCCGCGGGCGCGAGGGCGAAGTCGTAGCCGGCCTGTCGGATCAGTCCGACGACGTCGTCGTAGGCGCCGGTGGGGTCGTCGCCGGTGAGCAGCTGCGCGGTCTTCCCGCCGGCGGCCTTCACCTGGCGGCGGCGCCGCACGGTGGGCACCTCAAAGGGTTCACCGTCGGTCTGGCTGATGTCGAAGGTGCTGGTGGCCCGGAAGCCGACGACCTGGATCGCGGGGCGCCCGTCCGGGTCGCGTCGAACGGTGCGGCCGGCGGCCTCCCACTCGCGGACCTGCTCCTCGGTGGGCCGGCGGGTGACCGGCGCCCAGATGAGGAACCCGGTCTCGCCTGCGCGGACGTGCCGGTTGAGGGCCTTCCAGCCTGAGGTGCCGTCCCTGTTGCCGTAGGGCAGGAAGTAGCGGGGCTCGATGTTCCGCTCGGCGGCCTGGAGCATGAGCAGGAACTGGTTGTGCAGGCTGTAGCGGGCGCCGAAGACGGCCGCTTCCTCGATGAAGGTGACCCACTCGGTGGGGTCGGCGGCGAGGCGCGCCAGCCGGGCGTCGAACTCGGCTTTGCTCCGTTCGAGGAACGCGTCGCGTTGCTCGGCTGTCATGGCCATGGTGGCCCTCCTGTCTCCGCCACGTGGCGGCGGACAGGCTGGGGCCGCAGCCCCAGCCGGCCCGTAGGCACGAGGTGGGACTGCGGCCCGGGTGTTGCGGGAGCGCGGACGGATGTGCGCGTCAGCTCCGGGTCGGTGCGGGAAGAGTCGCGGCCAGCGCGGCGGTCTTGGGTGCGGTGCGGAACATCGAGACCGCGTTGGGGGTGATGTCCGCGACGCCGTCGGCGCGTTCGGTGGCGGTGAAGGGAAGTTTGGCGTGGGGGCCGACGCGGAACGCGGGCAGCGTGTAGTGCGTTCGGGCAACGACGGTGCCGTCGGCGGCCGTGTACTGGTCGAAGGAGGCGAGGTCGAGTCCGTCGATGGGTGTCTCGCGGTTGCCGGTGCAGACGATGACGAGGTCGTAGGTGCGCCCGCCGATCAGTGCGGCGTCGGGTAGCGCGATGGGACGCACCCGGCGGCTGATCACGGTGAGTCGTTGGACGCCGCGGCGGTCCGGCCGTAGGTAGCGGCCGGTGGCCTGGTATCTGCTGCGGATGTCGGTCTGCCACTGCTCGCAGGTTGTCGGCAGGTCCTCGGCGTACCAGTCGATGCGGTCGACCTGGTCGAGGGCGGCGGCGGCCATGAACGGTTGCGGGGCGAGGCCCAGGCACGACTCGACGGCGCACTTGGCGGAGTCACCGCCGCCGACGACCGCGACGCGACGCAGTCCACGCAGCGGCCACATGCCGGCCATCCGCTGCATGAACTGCCGGAAGGTGAGCACGGTGGTGCCGTTGGCGCCATCTTGGATCGGGTCGCCCACGCCGCGGGCATCGATGACCCGGCCCGCCAGAATCGGGGCCTTGCCCGCGATCTCAATCTTGGCACCGGTGCCGGCAGCGCTGACGGACGAGACGGTGGCGTTGGTCACCACGTCGGCGAACTGGGCCAGCGCCAGGCGGATCACGAACGCCATGTCCGTGTTCGGCTGATATTCGATCATGGACAGGTCTGCTGCCTGGATCGGCGCGCCCGGCAGGTAGTTCAGGCTCACCCCCTGGTCGCCGGCGGGTCCGGCGCCTCCGGCACGGTTGCGGGAGTTGAGCCAGAACGTCGGCCGTGCGGTCAGCGCGAACGTGCCACCGACGCGCTGGTGGCGTTCCAGCACCAGCGGCTTCGGGTAGCCGGCGAGGACGCGGACCGCCGCGTAGGTGGCGGCGTGGAATCCGCTGCCGATGATGACCTCACGGTCGGTGCCGCCGGCACTGATGATGTCGTGGTGGCGCTGGTCGTCGGACCAGTAGGTGTCCAGGAACTGGTCGGCGAACTCGCGGCCGTAGGGGTCCAGGGCGATGCCGGTGAGCTGCGCCTGCGTCTGGCTGGGGAACTCGGACTGGCGTTGCATTATCGTCCGCATTCCCTCGGCGGCGGCCGGCCGTAGAGAGACGGCGGCGAGCAGGGCCTGGATCTGCGTGGATGGCTCGATCATGGCTCCGTGTCCTTTCGTGCGGAGTCCAGGCATCGCGCCGTGCCGTGCACCCACCCCGGGGTCACCCCCCGGGGTTGCGGCACACGGCCGGCACGATCCCCGGAAGGGGTCAAACTGGGATGGGTTCTGGGCTGGCGGTGACCAGCCCCTGGTGGGTCGCTGACGTGGTCGGCGTGGACCGTCAGGCGGGCGGCGCCTCAGCGCGGGGCAGATGCCCGCCGGTGGTGGCGGTGAGGCTGGCGTGGTGGGGCGGTTATCGGGCGATCACGACCTCGTCGTCGAGGACGGCGAACCAGGGGATGGCGGTTGCCTGGCGCAGCTGGGTCAGCCAGTCGTCGATGGCCGTGATCGGGCCGTCGGGATCGGGCAGCGGATACCGGTCGGTGAAGTCCGGGGCGTCCTCGGTGAGGCTGCCCGTGTCGGCGAGGGTGTGGGCGAAGATCCGGATCGCTTCCCGCTTCACCGCCTGGTCGCTGCTGCCGACGATCAGGATCGGCGCGTCGTCCCAGTCGATCAGCCCGTACACGTCCCCGCCGACTACCGCAGCGTTACGCGCCCGACGGCGGCAGCCGACCGGCCGGCGGGTCCTCATCGGACCGGTCCGCCGTCGGTGGTGCCGGGCGTGGTGGCGGGATGGAACACCGTCGTGTGCCCGCGACCGGTCTGCTTTGCCGCGCGCAGGGCGCGGTCGGCGTGCACGAGCGCCAGCCGCCGCGCGGCCTCCTGGTGCGGCGTGAGGGACGCGACGCCGGCGCAGGCGGTGACGGTGACCGCGACGGGCGGCCCGGCGAGTTGGAGGTCGGTCGGTTCGGCGACGGCAGCGACCAGCCGCGCGGCCAGACCAGCGGCGTCGGCGCGGTCGTCGATGATGGCCGCGAACTCGTCGCGGCGCAGACGGAACACCTGTGCGCCGGCGGCCTGCGCGGCGTGGTGGAGGCGACCGGCGGTCAGGACGAGCAGTTGGTCGAACGCGCGGTCGCCGAAGCGGGCCACGAACGTCCGGGCGTCGTCCAGGTTGATCAGGATCACCGCGACGGGTCGTCCGGCGACGGCCAGGGCGGCGTGCAAGCCCGCCCGGTTACCGAGGCCGGTCAGGTCGTCGTGGTGGAGGCTGTGCAGGGCGGCGGCGACGGCCGCTCGGTAACGGCCGGCGGCGCGCAGCCGGGCCAGGTGGTAGGTGATAGATGCGGTGATCACGATCGCCGTCAGGAGGACGGTGATCTGCGTCAGGGTGGACACGGTGCCCACACCTCCAATCCCCAGGGTTGGGGAGGTGTCGAGGGCAGCCGGGGGATGCCACCGGCTGCCCTCACCTCGAACGGTGTGCGAGCGTCTGCTCGCGACAGGGTGCTGGCGGCGCCCGGGTCGGGCACCGCAGCGACGGACTACTCGGCGGTGGTGTCGGTGGTGGCGGCCCGCCACTGCTGCGGCGACACACCGGCCTGCAGGGCGTGGCCGAGCAGGTGCGCCAGGTGGTAGTCCGGGTCGGCGTGCAGGGCCCGGGTTACGGCGATGTTCGCCAAGGCGCCGTCCCCGGCCAGGTAGGCCGTGATGGCGAGCAGGCAGGCTGGTGCGGCGCTGGTGGCGGGCATCGCCCGTCGGGTCACGTCGATCCACAGCCGCCGCTGCCCGTCGCTGCCGTCACAGCTGATCCAGGCGTGATCGCGGACCTCAGGGACCATGAGGACGGCGGTCAGCCACGCCACCTCGTCGTCGGACAGGGCCTCGCCGCGGGCAGCGGACTCGTACGCCTGCTGCACCGCCGCTACCCCGGCGCGCACCACATGCTCCGTCGCAGTGCCGGCGGTCGCGCTGGTCTCGTCGGCGAGCATGCCGGTCAGCCGGTGAAGCGCGGTCGTGGTCGTGGCGCGCATCCGGTCACGCTCAGCCCCGCTGATCGGCGTGATGAGGCGTTCCAGCGCGGCCCGGTCCGGTAGTGGCGCGAGACCGCGGTAGACCGCTTCCGCCGCAATCCTGCTGCCAGCCGGGTCGTAGGCCACACCGTCGGCGCAGCCGGTGTCACCGCACAGGCACCAGTAGCGGCCGTCGCCGACCCGCAAGGCTTCGAGGACGTCGACGCCGGCGGTGGTCAGTGCGGTGGTGAGCAGCGTGGCGGCGGGTGCGACCCGGTCGGCCGGTCCGTAGCCGACGAGGAACGCCGCCGACCCGTGCCGGGCGATCATCGCGGCGTTCTGCGCCGCCGGCGCCGCCAGTTCCGCAAGGTCGGACGGGTGGGGGAGGTCGAGGCGGGCGGCGAAGCGGACTTGCCTGCCGTCCAGGACCACCACGACCAGGCTGTCGGTCGGGGTGAAACCGACGAGGTAGGGCACTACAGCGACACGATCGTCGCGGGTGGTGAGAGTCAGCTTGTCAGGTGTGACCACGGTAGTTCTCCTTCCCGAGGCCGTCGGCGGCCCGTGCCGCCGACGGGCAGATCAGCGGCAGCAGGTGAGCGCGGTGAGCACCGCGTCGGTCTGGGTGGTGGTGAGACTGATGGCCGTGGTGCCTCGGCGACCGGTGACGACGACAGGTCCGACCAGCGGCAGGTCACCGCCGCCCAGGCGCGCCACGAGCAGGCGGGCGACAGGGTTCGGGCGCAGGGCTTTCGGGTGGCCGTCCTCGTCGCCCCAGGCGTAGAGGTCCGGGACGCTGATCGGGATCGGTGTCAGCCACCCGCCGACCGTGCGGCGCAGCAGCGATGCGACGTTGCTGTGGCGCAGTCGGGTGTGGTGTTCGTGGCTCGTGCCGTCGTCGGCGACCACGATGTATCGGAACGTTTCACGGGCCATGGAGACTCCTGTCGGGGCAGTCGCCGGGCATGGCCGTCTGGCCATGCCCGGCGCGCGAAAGGGGTGGCCGGGCATTGGCCAGGACAAGTGGTGTGCAGGTACGGCCGCCGCTGGCGGCGCGGTCCCGTGGCGGATGGCCGCCGGGACCAGGAGGCAGTCCTGAGTGGTCACGCCGCGTGGGCGGTCGCCGCGATGCGCGTCTCAGTCGCCGAGGTCTTCCACGTCGGCCGTGACGTCGATCGTCACGGTGTCGTCCTCGACGTTGTCGACCCGATCGGTGTCTATCCGCAGGTAGCTACGAACGTCGGACTCGGTGTCCTCGGTGTCGCGGTACACGTCGGGGATCACGTCGAAGCTGCCGCTGATGGTGAACCGGACCCGGTGGCGCGGCTGGTAGGGATCGAGGTCCAACCGGGACAGGAGGCTGTCGAGCCCGTCGCGGGTGATGTCTGCCTCGCGGTACTGGCCGATGGCGTAAGACCGGATCTCGGTGAGTTGGCTGGTCTCGCGTCGCCGGTCCTCGTCGCGTTGCTCGGCCAGGTTGCGGGCGCGTTCGACGGCGCTGTCCTGTTCCGTCAGCGCCCAAGCCACGGCCTGCCGGGTCAACGCCAGCGCGGTGGCCGGGTCCGTGACCGGTACCGCGGAGATGTCCGCGCGCACGCTGCGGACCTGCCCGTCGACCAGGACACGGACCATGCTCGTCCCCGGGGCGGGGGACAGCACCACGGCGTCGTAGCTGGCGCCGGCGTCCAGGATGGTGACCGCCCGGCCGGGAGAGCCGGCGAAGGCGGTCAGCGGACGCGGCGACGGCTGCGGGGCGACGGCGGTCGGGGAATCGGGGCGTTCGGAGGTTAGGGCGTCGGTCATGGCGATGCCTTTCAAAATGAGCCCGGCGGGACACCGGGACGTGAAATGGGGTTCGCGCCCAACGGCGCGCAAAGGGGGAGTGGTGAACTGGCCACGCGATCACGCCCGGTGTGGGCGGCGACGACGTACGGCCGCTCGCGTCCCGGGTCACAGGGCACTGACGGTGGCGCCGACCCTCGGCGTCGGGTCGGTCAGCGGCGTAGCCGCATTCGCCCGTGCTGGCGTGGTCGTCATCGGCGATTCAAGTGCGTCGCCAGCGGCTGCCGGGTCAGTCGGGTGGGTCGGTAAGAACGTCGATCAGGGGTTCGCCGGCGAGCGCCGGTTCATCGAGCCAGCCGCTGCGCGTGAACGCATGCGCTGCGGTGCTGACCTGGAACATCCCGCTGCGGGGGTCGCGGTCCAGCCAACGCAGCCGGACCAACCGGTGCAGGGCCGACTTCACCGACCCGGCCGACATGCTGGTCATGTCGACCAGGTCGTCCGGATGGCAGCCCGGGTAGGCGCCGCCCGTGGCGGTGACGCAGTCCGCGTGATGGTGCACGGCCGCGCACACCAGCCGCTGGGCCGGCGTCAGGTCATCCGGGTGCAGACCACGTCCGGCCCGACCGTCGGCCAGCAGCCACCATCCGTAGGCGGTGTAGGTGCACAGCCTGCTGGTCGCAGCGGCCAACGCGCTCAGCCGCTGCGGGCGGCCAGTCACTGGCCGTCCCGTCCAGGCGCTGCCGACAGGCGTCCGGTCTGGTGGCGGCACCGGGCATCTACCACTGGCCGGCCACGCATGCCGTTCGAGGTCCGACGGCACTCGGGTACGGCCAGGACGACGTCCACCTCGCCGGGCAGCCGGACGACGTCGTCCTGCCGCAGATCGACATCCCGCGCAGTCCGACGACCACCAGAGCAGGCGGTAGCGGTCGTGGCCGGGTCACGACTCGCTGCTCGGCATATCGAGGGCCGCGGCGATCGCGTCGGCGAGTGTCGCGTACGTGGCCATCTCCGCCTGCGCCACCACCGTGATCCGATCGATCCCCGCCGCCGTGGGCGTGACATCGATCGTCTGGTCCGCCCCGTCTGCCGTACCGCTGCCCGTCGGTGTAGGTCCGGCGATGGCTGCCCACCTCTCGTAGGCGGTTCGAAGGGCGTTGACGATCGCTGCCGCGTCGGCTCCCGAGCACAAGATTCGGACCGGCGGAACCGGCCTGTCGGTGACAACGATGTCGCGGCCGGGTTTGAGGTCACGGCGACGGACCTGCGTCCGGGTGCCGTCGGCCTGCGGTATCCCGTCGCGGTCCGGCTCGTAGACCAGGGTCTGGTTGCCGGCCCACTTCGCGGTGTACATGGCAGCGTCGGCCTGGGCCAGGGCGTAGCGGGGATCCCTGCCGTCGCTTGCAGCCACGCCAACACTGGCCCGCGGCACTGGTTCATCAGCGGTCGGTGCAGTGAAGGCGGCGCGGATCGCGTCGGCCAGCACGGCCGGGTCGGTGTGCGGGGCCACGATCACGAACTCGTCGCCGCCGGCACGAGCCACAACGGCGTCGGCCCGCACAGCGGTGGCCGCGGTGGTAAGCCGATCCGCGATCACGGTGAGGTACCGGTCGCCCGCCGCGTGCCCACCGTCGTCGTTGACCTCGTGCAGACCATCGGCGTCGGCCACCGCGACCGCCACAGGAGCACGCTGATCGGCGGCGGTAGCCAGAGCACTCTCAACGACCGCCCGGGTGGGCAGGCCGGTGAGCGGATCGGTCAACGCCGCGACGAGTTCCCGCCGAAGGCTGTTCTCCCGGTCGGTGGCCGCGGCGAGACAGGTCCACAACCGCTCGTACTCGCTGCCCCACCTGACAATCATCTGGTGGCGGCGGGCAAACCGGACCAGCGCCACGGCACCCGGCAGCGCCACCACCACAGCGATGACGGCGGCTACCGCCGCGGCGGTGAACCGTTCGGTGGCGGCGAACGCGCCAGCCGGCCCAGCGGCGATGACGCTGGAGATGACGACGAGGGTGCCCGCCCTACTCAGGCGGGGTTGGCGGTCTGGTCGGTGAAGAGAAGGCATTGAGAGGCTCCTTATGGCTGAGGAGCACCGGGGACGGTCCGGCTTGGCAAGGCAGGGCCCGCCCCCGGGCCCACGTGAAGCCGGCCCACTGGTCAAGCGGGCTGGCCAGGCGTTGTCCGACGGCGAATCGGCCCGTGCACGGTCATCGGCTACGGCGACACAGGTGGTGGCTGCGGTGCGGCTCGCGCGAGCTACCGGCCGGCAGCCAAGGTGGACGAGATGGCTAGCGGAACGCGGTGAGGCGACGCCAGGCAGCGCAGAAGCCTGTCTGCTGGCCTGCCGAGAGTGTCGCGGCGTGGCGGTTGCCAATCCCGGCAGCCCCGAACGCAGCCGTCCGGGCCGCACTCGATGCCCGCGGCCATTCGCCTGAGCATCTGCCGCAACTGGGGCGTCGATCGGGTCGGTGAAGAGCCAGCTGAGCCCGTCGGCCAACATTGGCCTTGGGCGCCCCGGTACCTCGGGTAGTCGGCGTCGTCGATGACCGATGCGAGGTCGTCGCGGCCGTGCAGCCAGGCACTGCTCACGGACTACTCCCCTTACTGCCGAACCGTTGTGGTCCGGGCATGGCAATGGCCGGGCAGGCTCAGTGCCTGTCCGGCGCAAGAGAACGAATAGAGGTGCGGCCCGGATCGAGGCATCTCAGGCAGGCGATGCCCGGGGTGCGTGCGGGGACTATCCGGCTGGGTGGGCGGCGATGGCGACCAGGGGAGTGCGCGTGGGCAGGTGGTCGATGTAGCCGTTGGCGGCGTGAAGATAGGCCAGTTTGTCGGACAGTCGACCGCTGCGGGTGGTGAGCTACATGCCGGTGGCAGCGGCGGTGGCATCGCCGGGAACCCCAACGAGTGTGGCTGCGGTGCAGTGCTTGCTAAGTCTGGCCTGTAACGATTCGAGTCCGGTCGTGGGGATGGGGTGCTGCCGGTATGCGGCGTTGTAGGCAGTCATACCCAGCGCTGGCGGCTGCGCCAGGTACGCCTGTTGGGCGCGGTTGATCGGCCATGCGGCGGGGTCCGCACGGTGGCAATCGAGAAATACCCACCAGAGTTGAGCGTCGTGGGATGCCGAAGACGACGCAACGCCATTGCTGCCACTGCCAATCGGCGCGATCTGCGGCATGGTGGCGCATCAGGCGAAGATCCAGCAGGCGAAATCGGTCCGCCGGCGCGTGTTCATGCAAGCGGTGCACGAGTCTGCGGGTCAGTCGACGGTGCGCCGGGAAATGACCGACAAGGCCGGTGGAACAAAGGTGCCCCTGCGTGTGCACGTGGTCTGCGGCGGAGGCGGTCAGGGCGTCAGTGGTGATGTCGGGGTCGAGTGCGACCACGATTGTCTGGGATGTGGGACATACCTCCATTCGAAGAGAGATTGCGATCGGCGAAGCGCGTTGGCGTCGAGGCTGTTGACCGGAAAGATCCATTGGTGGGCAACAGCGTTGGAAGAAGGGACGGCGTGGGGAGCGTGGGGCGATTCGGTGGTACGGGTGGGCGGGCGTCGCGGGAGGAGGTGTCGCTGCCGACCGGCCGATGAGGCGGGTGGGCGGGTGCGGATCCTGCCGTGACGGGCCGAGGCCTGGGGTGGCGCACGATGAAGAATTCATATATATGAGCCCTCACCGTAACCCGCCTACCCAACAGAAAACGATCATGCTCTGGTGCTGGCAAACCATGATCTGAACAGGACTGTTGGCTACGTTAAGGGTCGCTGTGGTGGAGGAATCGGCCAGTCCTGTTGGCCGCTTCGGTCCGGCTGTTGGTCCTCAAGCCATGGCGGTTGGGTATGGGGCTACAGTGAGGTGGCGTTGGCAGAGCCAGGTACTCAGCGCTATCAGGGTCGCAAGCAGCGTACGATGTGGCCGACCGAAGAGGTCGCCCTGGAGGTCAAAGCGATCGTCGAGGGCTACCGCGGCAACCGCACCGCCGACCAGGTGTACGCCGACATGGGCGTCCTCGACCCCGAGCCCGAGCCAACCCTGCCGACGCTGCGGGACTGGTCTACCACCTGGCTGGCCGCGAAGACCCGCATCACCCCCGGCACCCGGGCCGCGTACGAGCGGCAGCTCGTCACCCGCATCTGGCCTGTCCTCGGCGACCACCACATCGACCGGATCACACCCACCCAGATCGGTGCGCTGCTCAACGCGCTGCGACGGCCGGAGGACGACGACGAGCCCGGCCTCACCAACTCGACGGTGACCCGCTACTACAGCCTGCTGTTTGCCATCTTCTAGGCCGCCGTCGACGAGGGACACCTGACCCGCAACCCGGTGAGCAAGACGGACTACGTCCGCGACCAGGTCGAGCACGACGACACCGGAGAACCGGAGCAGGTCCGGCTCACCCGCGACGAGTATCGGTTGCTACGGAACGCCTTCGACCCGGCCGACCGGCCGCTCGTCGAGCTGCTCGCCGGCACCGGCGCCCGCTGGTCTGAAGCGACCGCGCTGAGCGTCGCTCACATCGTGCCGCCGAGGGGCAAGGCGGTGCCGCGGGTGCGGATCTGGCGGGCGTGGAAGAGAGACGGCAAGGGCGGCTGGTACCTCGGCACCACGAAGGGCCGCCGCCGGCGGGAGATTCCCATCCGTAAGCGACGCCCGGGTTCGAACCGGGGACCTCCGGGTTATGAGCCCAGCGAGCTACCAGCTGCTCCACGTCGCTCCGGGTGCGGGCAGACCGGTCGCACCTCCGGCCTGCCCGCACCCCTTGTACGCCGGCCGTCCCCCGGACGCACAACAGCCCGCCGGGTGGGCGGGCTGGGGCTCGTCTGGTCCATGTCTCGGCTACGAGGCCGCCGAGCGGGCCTTGGACATAGTCCACCTGTACGGCCGACTGATCAAATCATGCGGCGTGGGCGTGGCCAGCGTCAAGCGGGGGTGGCGCGTGTCGCGGCCGGCCCTTGCCGGTTTCCTCCTTCGACACCCGCTTGGCCCGCTCGATGCCGCCACACTCGTCGAGGGCGAAGAACACACTGCGGCGGTACTCGCGGCGGGTGAGGCCGTCGCGGTTGGCGTAGTTGCGGAAATCGCCTCGCTGACGTCGCCGTTGTTGCCGAGCGCATGGGCGAGCTGGGCGGCAATGCCCCAGAGCCGGCCCTTGTGCTCGATCAGGGGTGCGAGGCCGGGGCATCGACCGGAGCCGGGGATCTTGGCGCGGCAGGACGGGCAGCGGTCGGGTTTGGCTGTCACGCGGGCCGCCACTCGTCGCGATAGCCAGGCCGGTGATCCTGTGGCACGGCCAGCAGCCGGAGAGTTGGGCAGCCCTCAGCGCCGTAGTAACCCGTGCAGCTTTCGTTCACGGTTTGATCCCACTCAGGGCATTCGTGCGGGCCGGTATGAAGGTCGAGGATGCGTCGCCTGGCGTCCAGTTCGGCCAGGGGACTGTGCCATCGACCTCCGCTTTGAGCGAGGAACTCTTCGCGGGTGATGGGTACACCGACCGCGAGCACGTTTCCGATTTCGGTCTGGATCTCGCGCTCGACCGCCGCCTCGTCATCTTTGAGCTGACGGCGGAGCCACGTCGCCAGGTCTTCCCCGTTCGGTCGCACCTTCCTAGGCTACCTGGTTGGTGTACACCAGCTTCCCGCCTTACGCACATTAGTGGAATTATGGTGCGCCAAAACCAGACACTACGGCGGCCTGAGACGCGCGTCTGCTACCACTCCATGATGGGCTGTCGCGGCCTCGGGGGAAGCTCGACCACGTCAGCGACCGCGAGAAGCTTGGCGGCAACGTCCACACCCAGATCTGCCGCCAGTCGCTCACGATTCGACGCGCACGCGATCCACGAACTGCCTGCTCTGCCCGCCAATCGTTCAGCGGCATCGATTACCGCCCCTTGGTGCACCGCCATCAGCGCCTGGATATCCGGCTCGTCGGGCTGGATATCTTCGGTGCCGGCCACGTTGTCACTGCGGTCCGTCAGGTTGTCGAGGAATATCACCGGCGGCCCTTGCTCGATGAGACGCGGGTCGTAGGCGCGGGCCATCTCATAAGCCTGGTACACCCTCAGGTTGGCGGGTGGGTAACCGGCGGCGAGTAGGCGGCGGAGCGCGGCGTACGCGTTGTGGGTCTTCCCGGACATGAAAGGGCCGAGCAGCAGTAGGCGAGCCCTGGAGCCGGACAGGATGGCACCGCACCAGCGGTCAATCTCCGGTAGGGACGTCTCGGCGTCGCTGAAACGGGCAGGTATGAAGTCCTCAGCCATTAGCCCTCCCGGCGCTTGTCATCGGCTTGTCACACTCTGTGAGCAACGTACTCCTTGGCCGGGGTACACGGTCGTCAGCCGCGGCGTTTCTTGTCCGCCGAGGTCAGACTGCGGGCCGTGCCGCTGCGCCGAATGGGTAGCTGACAGCCCCAGTTACCTTCTGCGGCATGGACGTAGCCGAGATCGTCACGAGCGCCATCGCGGTGCTCGCCCTGCTCGTTTCGGGCTGGAGTGTGCGGTACGCGCGGGCATCCGCCCGGTCGGCGGACAAGTCAGCTGGTGCGGCCGAACGTTCGGCCGATGCCGCAGAGCGACAGGCCGCAGCAGCCGAGGCCGCACTGCCCCCACCGCCACCGGACGTCGCCTGGTCCGCGCGCCGCGACTACAAAGACCGCTATCTGCTGAAGAACATCGGCACCAAATCAGCCACGGGAGTGGAGTGGATCAAGACTGGTGACAGCCGGGAGGACCTCATCCACTTTGAGCCTCCCCCCGGCCGGGTCCTGCCGGGGGGCGAACTCGAGTTCTTCGTCATTCCTGCATGGACAGACTCCCCGACCGAACTGCTCATCACCTGGGATGGGCAGAGTGAACCGGTAGCTATCCCCATCCCGTCGTGAGTCAGCGGGCGGCGGCCGGGGCGGCCGTGTGGGTGCGTACCCAGACGTGCCGTGCGCCGGCCACCGCGCCGTCCAGCCGGCATCGGCAGCCGGGCCCGGCGCACACGCAGTCGTCGCGGCAGATTACCGTGCCCGGGCTGGCCGCGTAGGCGTAGACGAGCCGGCCCCGGCAGGCCGGGCACTCCACCCCCACCCCGCGCAGGTGGTCGCGGCCGCTGCCGATGCGGAGCTGGGCCTGGGGCAATGGCGGGCAGCTCGCACGTGTGGTCTCGCCGGTTGTCGGAGTCAGGTGAGTTCGTGTAGCGGGTCGTGATCGGGTGCGGGTGGTCCGGGGTTGAGGGGGCCGGGTTCGTCGTTGGTGGTGGGGAGGTCGGCCAGGCGGAGTCGGTGGCCGCCGTTGCCGACGAGCCGCCAGACGGGGCCGGCGGGGCCGTGGCCGTTGATGCGGTCCCGGGCGCAGGTGGCGATGGTGAGGGTAGCCAGGGTGGCGGCGATCCGGTGGTCGTGGCCGGCGGTGTCGATCAGCCTGTGGTGGAAGTGGCGTTCCCGTTCTCGGGTGGGCAGGGAGAACAGCAGGGTGTAGTCGGGTCCGCCGTCGATGCGGAGTCGGCGGTAGGGCTCCAGCTTGTCGCGTAGTCGTGGGTGGTGTTCGGTGCCGCGGTCGTGTTCGAGCCAGAAGCCGGCGTGGTGGTGGCCGGTGGTCCAGACGCCGTGGCCGTCGGGGCGTATACGGCGGCCGAATGCGGCGGTGGTGTGCTGCTCGGACCACCAGCGGGTCAGCCGGGATTGTGGGTGCGATCGGTTGTGGACGAGCAGGTCGATGAAGAACTGGTTGGTTTCGATGGTGTGTCGGCGGGTGCGGTCGGACAGGACGCGGTCGGCGGCGAGGGCGACCGCTTTCGGGGTGGGTGGGGCTTCGCCGCGGGCGAGGGCGACCAGGCGCGCCGACAACCGGCCGGGCACCCAGTGAACCTGGGTGGGTCGGCCGGGGTGGGAGCGCAGCACGCGGTTGACGAAGTCCATGCGGCGTAGCGCGTAGAGGCGGTGGCCGCAGGTGATCGGTGAGTCGAACAGCACTGCCGCGATCTGGGCGGTGGTGAGGGCGGTGTGGTCGGACAGGAGGAAGGCGATGACCCGGTCGCGGGGCCGCAGCCGGGCAGAGATGTCGGCCAGGGTCGTCGTCGTACGCCGGGCCGGTGTGCGGGGGAGAGGGGGCGATGGGCCGCCCCCCGGTCGGAGAGTGTCCCCCCGAGGGGACTGTCGGGACGGTTGATCATCGAGCATTTATGCACCTACCTGCACTGTTGGGCGTTCGAGGGTGAGTGGGGGCCGGCCGGGTCTGCACCGAGGCGCGGACCAGTGCCCGCCCGCCGCCAGGCCGGGCGGCATTCCGGCGTGGCAGCAGCGGACGGGGTTCACCGGCGGCGGTGGGTGTCGGCGTGGGTGGCCAGCCGTTTGGCGAGTTGCTCGATCGCCGTGGGATCGCCTGCGCCGCCGCTGGCCGCGGCGCAGGCGGCGCGGATCTGGTCGGCCGCGCCGACGATGGGGCGGGGTGGTCGGGTGTGCAGGGTGAACGCGGCGGTTTCCCGGTTGCCGATCACGAGGCGGGCGGCGGCTTGGTAGGCGTCGAGGTGGCTGAGGTCGTGGTCGGACAGTTCGGGGAACATGTGTCGGGCCATCTGGTGGGCGTCTTCGGGCGCCACGTTGAAGGTGATTTTGTTGCGGGCGTTCGCGGACAGGGCGAGTTGGGTGGGGCGGGGGAGTTGGGCGAGGTCCTGGTGGGCCAGGACGAGGCTCATCCGGTAGCCGCGGGCTTCGGCGAGCATGTCGTCGACGGAGCCGGGCAGGTTCAGGAAGTTGTGGCATTCGTCGATCACGACGGTGCAGTCGCGTCGTTGGTGTTCGGGGAGTTTCGCGCGGGCGGTGGCGGCCTGCCAGGCGCGGGCCAGGACGAAGGAGCCCATCAGCCGGCTGGTGTCCTCGCCGAGTTGTCCCTTGGGTAGGCGGGCGAGCAGGATCCCGCCGCTGTTGAGTAGCCGCTCCATGTCGAACGATGAGCGTGGGGTGCCGAGGGTGCGGCGGGGGAAGTCCCGCAGCAGGAATGCGCGTAGGCGGGCCATGACGGGGCCGATGACCTGCGCCCGTACGGGTGGGGGCATGGATTCGTACCAGGTCCAGTAGCCGAGGAGGCCTTCCGGGTCGTCGAGGCCTTCGGTGAAGGCGAGGCGGAACTGTTTGTCGTTGAGCAGCGGCGGGACCAGCGCGAGGGTGGGGTTGGCTTTGCGCATCAGGGTCAGACAGGCGACGCGCAGGGTGTCGTCGATGCGGGGTCCCCAGTGCCGTTGGAAGATTTTGGAGAAGATGGAGACGACGTTGTCCACGGCGAGGTCGTGGTCGTCGCCGGACAGGGGGTTGAAGTAGCCGCCCTGGGTTTGGTCGGGGTCGATGAGCACGACCCGGTCGGCGACGTTCGGGTTGAGCCGGTCGAGGACGTCGGTGACCAGGTCGCCTTTGGGGTCGATGACGACGACGCCGCGGTGGGCGGCGACGTCGTCGAGGATCATGTTGACCAGCAGGGTGCTCTTTCCGACGCCGGTGGAGCCGAGGACGTGGAGGTGTTGGCGGGCGTCGGGGACGGGTAGTCCGACGGCGTGGCCGCCGATCTGCGCCCGGCCGAGCTGTTTGACGCCTCGGCCGCCGGTGGTGGGAACGTCGACCGGCATCGGCATCGGTTTGGCGCGGGCCCGCAGCAGGCCGGGCACTGCCACGTCGGAGGGCAGGGCGGCGATAGCGGCGAGTTCGGCGGCGCCGAGCAGGTAGCCGGTGCGCAGTGGCCGGTTGGCCAGCACGGTGGCGGGTTGGGTGAGGCGGACGCGGCGCAGCCGTTGCCGGGCGGTGTAGAGGCCGTAGGCCGAGGCGACGCCGTGGGCGAGGGTCGTCAACCGGGCCCGCAGGTTTTCTTGCGGGGCTTGGCGGGGGTTGGTGTGGGCGATGCCGTAGCGGATGGAGGTTTCCCACAGCTGGCCGCAGGCCAGCTTGTCCACCGCGGCGCGGGCGTCGCGGTCTCGTTCCGGGTCACCGGCCGGCGGCCGGTAGGCGGTGGTCCGGCTGCCCGCTGTGGGGCGGGTCTTGCCGGGCGTGAGGAGACCGAACAGTCCTTCCAACCAGGCCGACGGGTCGAGAACGCCGGGGGTGCGCTGGCCGGTACGTAGTGCCGCGGTGCCGGCGCGCAGCCGGCGGATCTGGCGGGGTGTGGCGGGGCGGGCGAGGATCTGCACGCAGGCGTACTCGTGGTCGCGCAGCCCCGACAGGGCAGAGATCAGAGGGCGTAGCGGGTCGGTGTCGTGGTCGGTGACGATCGGATACCACGCCGGCAGGGTCGGTGTCAGGGCGCCGCCCTCGGCGATGACGCCGGTAGGGATCGGGTCGGTGGCGTCGGCGGTCGTGGTGGCGGCGCCGGGCCAGGCGCCGGCGATCGCGGCGAGGACCGGGCCGGTGGCGACGGTGCCGGGCAGCCAGATGGTGATGGTCAGCTGCCGGCCCGCCCACCGGTACTCGTAGCCGACGTGCGGGGTGCCGTAGAGCCACCGTCGCCAGCCGGCCGGGCGCAGGATCTCCGCGCAGGTCGCCCACCACCTCGCGGCGCTGTCCGGCTCCACCTGCGGCGGTGGGGTGATGGTGACCTGCTGCGCATGCCGCTGCCAGCGCCTTTGCCGCCAGATCTGCAGCTGGCCGTGGGCGACGACCGCGACCACAGCTGCCGCGGCGGCGACGGCGGCGAGCCACGGCCGGGCCACCACCCACCCGACCGCGGTGCCGATCGTCTCGGCGACCGGGTTGGTCGGCGTGACCGACGACGGCAGCGGCGGGGTGGGTGGGGCGAGCCAGGTCACGACTCGTCCTGCGGGTCGGTGCCGGTGACGCAGAGCTCGTGTTCTCGGTAGGAGGACACGGCGTGGCTGGCCACCCGGTTAGCACCGGAGAGGAGGAGTCCTTCGCCGCGTTGGGCGGACAGCAGCATCCGGGCTTCCCCGCCGGTGAGGTGGAAGCTGTCGGCGACGGCGGCGATGGCCTGTGGGGCTTGGCGCATCAGTATCTGGGTGGCGCTGTTGGCGATGACGGCCTGGCCGAGGTCGGAGCCGAGCAGGTCGGCCGCGTCCTGCGTAATCACCGACAGGCCGGCGCGGCGTTTGCGGGCGGCTTTCGCCAGCCGGTTCAGGAACCGCACGCCTTCGCCGTCGCGCAGCAGGGTCCAGGCTTCGTCGACGATGACGAGCCGACGCGGGTCGCTCGTTGGGCCGGTGGCGGGTGGGGCGTCCACGATCCGCCAGATGGCGTCCAGGGCCAGGAGCATTCCGGCGGGGCGCAGTTCGTCGGCGAGGTGCCGGGTCGACCACACCACCAGATGCCCGACAGGGTGGGTGGTGGTGGGTTCGGCGAACAGGTGACTGAAACTGCCGGTCGTCCACGGCGACAGCCGAGCGGCGAGAGTGACCGCCGGCGGCGGACCGTCGGTCTCCAGGGCGGCGGCCACGTCACGCAGCAACGGCGCTGGCCGCGCCCAGGTGCCCGGGTCGTTGGTGATCCCCGCCTCCAGGTAGGCGGTGTTGACGGCCTGGTCGAAGGCGGCACGTTCGGCCGGCTGCATGCCACCGTCCTGCCCGGCGCCGAGGAGCACGGTGACCAGGGTGTGGGCGAACAGCGCCCGTCGGGTACGCGCGTCGGGCCGCCGGTCGTCGGCGGCGATGTCGAAGGGGTTGAGTCGCACGTCGGGGGCGCCGAGGTTGATCACGGTGCCGCCGACCGCCTCGGCGAGCCGCCGGTACTCGTCTTCCGGGTCGATGACGTGGACCTGCACCCCGTCATACAGGCTCCGCAACGTCTCCAGTTTGATCATGTAGCTTTTGCCCGCGCCGGAGCGGGCGAGCACCACACTGTTGTGGTTGTCGGCGGCCCACCGGTCGTGCCACACGATCCCGTTGGTCGCCGTGTTCAACCCGTACAGGACACCGGAGGCGGTGGGCGGATCCCCAGGCAGCGGCGCGGGAAGGTCAGCGGAGGCCAGCGGCATACCGGCGGCGAGGCTGTCGGTGTCGAACACCCGCCGCATCCCGATGCTGTCCACCCCGAGCGGCAGGGTGGACGTCCACGCCGGCAGCTGCCGCCACGTCGCCGCAACCGTGTCGAGCATGACCGACGCGGCGGTGGCCCGCACATGCGCCACCGACTCGGTCAACTCCTCCAAACTCGTCGCGTGCACGGCGACGTAGTGCGCGACCCGGAACAGACGGCTCGCACCCCGGGCCACCCGGTCGGCCAAATCCGCGGCATCCGCGGCGGCGGCCTCGGTGGTCGGGTCGTCGAGACGGCCGTGCTCGGCATCCGAGCGCCGAGACGATTCCAGGCGGGCACGCTGGCGGCGCAGCCGCGACGCGGCCACCTGCGGATCGAGCGGCTCGATGTGGATGACCACGTCGGCGCGGCCCGGCCAGCCGGTCAACGGCGACAGCCAGCCCGCGCCGACCTCCGCCGGATAGCCGTTGACCAGCAGCGTCGAGGTGTAGCCGTCGCCGACCTTCAGGTAGCGGGGGGTCACCTCGACGCTGGCCGGGCCGATCAACGCGGCCACAGCGTCGACCTGCGACCCTGCCGACGGTGCGGCCGGCGGCGGCGTGCGGGTGGGAAGCAGAGCACGCAGCACGTTTCGGAGCCTCATCGTTGCCCTCCGGTGACCGGCTCGTCCGGCAACGCCCGCTCCCCGGACAGGGGGAGGGTGTAGGGGTCGACCGCGGCGGCGAGCACGGCGGCGACCGCCGGCCCGTCCAAGACCCGGGTGGCCGCACCCACACCCTGCAACGCGGCGGCGGTGTGCTCGGCGGCCCGCAGCACATCGGTGTCGCGGCGCGCGCCGGTGGCGGTGTGCACGATGGTCACCGTTCGCCACAGCGGCTGCCGCTCCTCCTCCACGTCGAGGAGAAACTCGGCGTAGTCGGCGGCGGCGTCCGCCAACGCCGGATGAGGCAGCAGATCCGCGGCGTCCGCGATGCGCTGCGCATGCCCGGCCAGGTCCACCGGCTGCGTGGACACCACGATCTGCACCGGCGCCGTCAGACTGTTCAACCAGCGGGCGTAAGCGCCGACCAGCGCCGACTGCTCCGCCGGCGTCCGCAAACCCAGGTTCACCGTGGTCACCGCGACCAGGGCGGCGCTGGTCCCGCCCAGGTCCACCACCCCGTTGGCGGCGATCGCCCGCGCCGGCAGCCGCAACATGGCTGGTGGCGTCAGGTTCCCCTCGGCCCCGACCGGGCTCGGCGCCCACCGCGGCGCCTTCCCGCCGGGGGAGGGGACCTGCCGGCGCGGAGTGCGCGAGCCCCGGACCGCCGCGAGGAGCCACGCGTCCAGGCCCAGCCCGTCACGACGACCCAACGCCAGGACCGTGGCGGCCCCGAGCAGCGGAATCAAGGCGGCAAGGAGGATCGGCATCGGCACATGGCCCAACAGCGCCCGCCACAGCAGGTACGCCACCGCGGCGGCGGTGGCCAGAATGGCCACCTGCCGCGGGCTCAACTGGTACAGCAGACGATCCGGGGCCTCAATGTCCGCCGGAATACGAGCACGAAGATCAACATCAGACATGGGAAACACCAATCCTTGACATCAGAAGGAAGGTCAGCCCGGCCAGCCGGTGCCGCTGCTGTCGCGGCCGGCAGCCGGCCGGGGTGAAGGCCGCGGTCGTGACCGGGTAGTGGCTGCGGCACGTGCTGCCGCCGAGGTGCGGGTGGTCCGGGGTCCGTAGATGGGCACCGACGGCCAGCCCGTGCCGCTGGCCGTTCGCGCGGACTCAGGGACAGCAGAGAGCACCGGCGGCACGCGCAGGCCTGGCACCGACTCGGCCGACCAACTCCGAGACGCGCCGCTCGGCCAGCCGATACCGGATTCGGTGTAGGCCCACCAGCGACGCCACCGCGGCATCCGCTGCGGCATCACCGTCGCCGGAGTCCGCCCCGACGGCACCCTCCGCACCCCGACCCCGGGCTCGGCCTGGGACGGACTGGCAGACGTCGACGCCGCAGCAGTTCGCGGCGGACGACGCGCCACCGGACCAGGCCCCGCACCAGGGCGAACCCCAGCCGGCTGCGGCAGCGGCACTCCGCCGAAACGGGCAGCCAGGTTCCCGGCACGGCGCGTCCGGCCGACGACGGCTCCCGCCGCAGCACGCCCCGCGCCACCCCACAGACCCCCGGTGAGGGCGCGGCCGAGTTGCTGAACGATAGCGACCCGAACGAACGCGCCGACCACGTTGCGGGACTGCCCACCCGTGACGTACCGGCGCACCAGCCCCGGTATCCGCGTCACCGCCAGCAGCAGGCAGCACACGATGAACAGGTTGAGCGTGCCCGTCGGATCGTTCGGCAGACCCAGGGCGGGCAGATTCGCCGTCGGGCTGACGAACACCGTCAACCCGGCGTGCAGCGCGATGCCCTGGCCTCCGACCGTGGCGAACACGCCGAGGAAAGCCCGCCACCACAACTTCGCCACCGGCTCGGTCCACGGCGTGCCGTGACAGGCCAGCGCCGCCGGTGCGAGACCAACGAGGATCACCAGCAGGCCCAGCCGCAGCACCCAACCCGCCATGATCATGGCGGCGAGCACGGCGATGACCACGCCGATGACGAGCGTGAGCAGGGCGTTGGCCGGATTGGTCAACGCGTCGACGATCGTGCGACGTAACTGGTCCAGCGAGCCATCGGTGGTGACCGACTCACCGATGAGCGCCTGGATCAGCGCGTTGCCCACGGCGATGAGTTCCCGGCACATCGGCATCGCGAAGTTCGCGCCGATAATGCCGATCAGCAGACGCGGCGCGAGTTCCGCGACGCCGTAGCGGGCCTGGACGCTGTCGCGGGCCATGACCACCACACCGCAGGCGACGATCGCCACCACGTAGCAGGTGTTGGCGACGAACAGCGCGCGGGTGCTGATCGTCTGGACCTGCGGCAGGGCGGTCACATCCGGCACCACGAGGAACGCCCAGGACAGCAACCTCCACAGGGCGTCGATGACGTCCGCGACCCGTGCCGCGATCCATTCCAGGACCCTGTCCAGCACCGCCGCGATGGTGAACGGGTTGTACATCAGTTCGTCCCGAGGATGCCGCGCAGGATGCTCATCAGCACCGGCGCGAGCACCGCCAGGCCGTAGCCGGTCGCGGCGCCCTTCAGCGCACCCTTGGCCTTCTCCACCTGACCGGGGTCACCGCCGGCCATCAGATACAGGGCACCGCCGTAGGTGAGGAACAGCGTGGCGACGCCGACGAGGATGCCGACGATCCAGGCGATGAGGTTGTTGATGACGGTGTCCAGGCTGTTGACCGCCAGCAGTTCTGGCGGCCCAGCCTGAGCCGCACCGGCCGTGCCGGCTATAACGGCGGCGACGATCGTGGTGGACAGGAACAGACGGGACAGGACACGGCGCATCTGGTCTTCACCTCCCACCCCGCCAGGCGGCGGGGCATGCGCGACAGCCGATAGGGAGGCGCCGCCCGCACGGGCGGAGACCGTGGAAGCACTCTCCTTCCACAACCAGGTTCGGAAATTGTGGTGAGCACGGGCCGACAGCCGGGCCGAGTCACCACCCACACCGGGCGGCGCCCAAGACCGTCCGCAAACCCGGCTGGCGTGCCGGGCTGGATCGGTCTTGTGACCGCCAAAAGCCGCTGTTGGCCGCGAACTGCGGGGACCTGGCAACCCAACAGCGGCCAACGGCTACCCAACTGTTGGGGCGTCTCCTCAGGACTGGGACATGCATTGGAGTCGGTGGGCTTCCGCATGTGCGCCTGCCTTCGCCTTCGCGCAGCGACCTTCTCCGACTGCGGCGGTCCCTGTGAGGAGGTTGCCGACGGTGGTGGAGATCTGTGGAAGTGGCGGTGCTGCGTTTCGGCGATCGGGGGGCACACAATGCGTACATGGCCCATCACGACAAGCGGGTGCCTGAGCACCTGCTGATCGCCGTCGAGCAGCAGGACGATCCGGTGTCGGCGGTGTCCGAGGACGATGCCCGACGCCGCTCGGTCGCCTATCCCACGCTGATGTGGGGCGCGCCGGTTTTCGGCTGTGCCGAGGAGGTGGACGGCCGGTGGCGGGTCGTGCGGCTTGACGCCGACGAGCCGCAGCATGCGCGCGACAGCCTCGCGTCGCACTTCCGGCGCCTGTTCAGCGAGACGCCGCAGACGGCGGAGAACGCGGCCGTGCGGGCGGCGTACGAGACGGCGTACGAGGTGCTCGACTGGGAGTCGGTGAATGAGCTGACCGTCAGTGGCCGTCGTTACCGGATCATCCGGGCGCAGCCGTTCATTCGAATGGGCCCGGACGGGCCGGAGCCGCCCCGGCCCACCGATGCGGACCCGTACCCGCCGGGCGAGGCGGAGCGGACCACGTCGCCGATGGACGGATTCGTCATCGACCCGGCCGCGGGCACCGGGCTCACCGACGCCCTCGTACGGATGGAACTGGTCTCGGCGACCTACCCGGCGACGTCCTTCCCCGACGACGTGTACGCCGATTCGCGTCGGGCGTTGGTGACGCACCCGAACGTGGTGCTGCTCCCGGTCGGGTTCACCGTGGGGGAACAGGTCGACGGCAGGTGGCGGCCCCGCTCGTTCACCACCTACCCGACACCGCAGGCGGCCCGGGACGCGGAGTCGTTCGCCATCGCCGACGTTCCACGGGATGCGGACACTCCGATCGAGGAGTTCATGGCGGCTTACGCGCGCGCCCGCGCGGCGCACCGTCCGCCACGCACCGACGACTTCGAGGTGGGCGGTGTGCCGTGCCGGGTGACCCGGGTCGAAACCTTCATCCGGTACGGCCCCGACGGTCCGGAAGGACCCCGCCCCTCAGATCACGACCCGCTACCACCGCCAGCCAGCCAGGTCGAACAACTCCGCGCGCAGGGCCTGATGCCCAAACCAGACTGACCCGAACACGGCAGGCATTCGGCGGCAGGTACGCCGTACGCCCGCCGTGCACCGCGGGCGGCACCCGTCACGCCCTGCGGCCCGCCTGCCGTGACGGTTGACGTCCCCAACCCGACGTCGAGGTCGGCCCTGTCGTTGACCTTGCTACTACCAAGGGACGACGGTGTAGTTCTTGAGCAGGACGCCGTGTAGTGGGGTGCCGGTTTCGCCGCTGATGATGGGGTGGTAGATGCGGGCTGCGGCGTCGGTGACGTCCAGTGGTGGTTGCCAGCCGGTGGCGGCGCGGTGGGCTTTGATGGTGGTGGGGTTTTCGTCGGTGATCCAGCCGGTGTCGACGGCGCTCATGTGGACGTGGTGGCGGGCGAGGTCGGTGGCGCCGACGCGGGTGAGCATGTTGAGGGCGGCTTTGCTGATGCTGGTGTGGGGGTGTCGGGTGGGGCCGGTGCTGTCTTCGGAGAACCAGCCTTCGCGACCTGTCACGTTGATGACGTACCGGTTGCCGGGGCCGGGTGCGGTCAGGGTCGGGCGGAGCCGGTCGAGCAGGAGGAACGGTGCGACGACGTTGACCAGTTGCACCTCCAGCAGTTCGACCGGGTCGATCTGGCCGATGGTGGCGGTCCAGGAGTTCGTGGTGCCGGGGACGACGAGCGCGCCGGTGGCGTCGATGATGCTGGTCAGTTCGCGGCGGGGTGTTTCCGGTGGCGCGGCGAGCCGCAGGCTCCAGTCGGGTGGTGCGGCGCCGGGTCGGAATCCGGTGGCGGATTCGATGGCGACTGCGGTGGGGGCGGCGTGCAGCTCTGCGGCGATGAGGGGTTGGTAGGCCCATTCCGGTCGGCGTACGGTCTGGGCGGCGTTGTTGATGAGGATGTCGAGTCGGGGTGCGTCGTCGGTCAGTCGTTGGGCGATGTCGAGGACCTGGCGGGGGTCGCGGAGGTCCGCGCCGATGATGCGCAGTGAGTCGAGCCAGTCGGTGGCGTCGGGTTGGTGGGCGTAGCGGCGGGCGGCGTCGGCGGGGAATCGGGTCACGATGGTGACGGTGGCGCCGTCGCGGAGTAGTTTCAGCGCGGTCTGGTAGCCGATTTTGACCCGGCCTCCGGTGACCACCGCGCGGCGGCCGGTCAGGTCGGTGCGGGCGTGCCGGTGTCGGCGGTGCAGGTCCGCGCAGGTGGGCAGAGCGCGTGGTAGAAGGCGTCGACGGTGCGGAACCGGTCGCGGCAGGCGTAGCAGCGGCGGTCCCGCCGGGTGCGTCCGACCCCGGCCGTGTCGGTCAGCTCGGTGGGTTCTGCGACGGGTACGCCTTCGGCGCGGTTGCCGGCTGCGGTGGCGGCGTCGGCGACGACGGCCCGGTCGGCGGCGGCGGTGGCGCGCCGTCGGTCCGCGCGGCGTTGGCGCTGCGCGTCCTTGAGTAGCCCGTCGACGGCGCGTTGCACTCGTTGCCGGATCGGGTCGTCGACGGGCAACGCGCGGATCTCGCCGAGCACCCGCAGGGCTTGCTCGACCTCGGTGCTGTCCATCGTGCCTCACCAACCAGTCGACGTGGACGGACCGGATTCGAACCGGTGTCCTCCGCCTTGAGAGGGCGGCGCGTCGACCTCTGCGCTACCGACCACGCGACGGGGGTGGGACCCGACCGGACTCGAACCGGCATCCTCCGCCATGTAATAGCGACGCGACTACCTCTGCGCTACGGGCCCCACCACGACGCATCGTAGCGACGCCGATCACCATGCCGCCAACCGTTTACGCCTGCATGGTGTTGACCTCGACCGGCGCGGCCCGTGCGTCGACGTGCCGCCATATCGTGACCGAGGACCGCCCTGCGGCGTCCGGGAGCTCGAGGACGGCGAGGGTGATTAGGACCACGGTAGGCGACGGGGGTACCCGTCGGTGACGGCGCTGATCTCGGCGACGGCGTCGCGCCAGTGCATCGACCGGCGTTCGGTGCCGAAGTGGAGGTGTTCGGCGCAGAACCAGTAGGCGTTTTCCGGGTGGCCGACCCAGCCGACGGCTCTGCGCGCTTCGAGTCCTGCTCTCTCATGGTCGTTGACGGCGAAGTTCACCACGGTGAATTGGGTAGCGCTGTCGGTTGATCCACAGACGAGGCACAGCGGTGGCTTCATGAAAGCAAGTGTCGCAGCTTCGATCCGCATCTCTGCACCAGGTTTCCCAGGGATAGGCGCTCCGCTGGTGTAGGTTTGCGCCAGCGATGTCGCTGGCGGTTGCCCTGATCAGGGACGGCATGATCGGTTTTCGCGGTCACGTCGCTGGGTCCTTCTCAAGATTGCGTCGCTTACCGCGTCTTCCGGCCGGGACAGCATCGATCGGCGACGAGGTGGCTGCCGCGGAGCGTGTTGAAGTCGCTGCTGGACGCGGGATACCGGCTGTAGGCCCGTCGTATCCGTGACCAGCTTGCTGCCGTAGACCTGCCGCACCATGCGGCAATGGTGGCGAAGCCTTGCGGGCCGCCGGGGGATGCCGAATCGGATCAGGTTCCGGCGGACGGCTTCGGGGGTGAGTGCGAGGTCGGCGGCGATGTCGCTGGCGGAGCGCTGCCTAACTTCGCTCCACTCGCGCAGCCAGCCGCGGTAGGCCGAGCAGTACCAGCGCTGAATGGTCGGGTCCGCGTAGGCAGCCACGGCAGCGCGGCGATCCGACAGCTGCCAGGAGCCAAGCAGCAGATCGTTCGCGTGGATCTCAGGCTGCGCCAGCGCCACCATAGGGCTCGCCCTTCGACGGCCGGCGGCCGGCACATGGCTCGGCCGTTGCTGCTCTGGACGACATCACCACCGAGAGGGCCTGTTCCGCATTCCCGGGTGGGCCTACTCGCCGGGCCATGCCATCAGCGTCGTCCGATGGATAGGTTTGGCGGGATGTGGCCGTAGCCGCACGTGGGCGAGTTCGCCCTTGCGGATGGCGTTGATCAGGCGCTTTTCGGCTTGGTCGCGCCAGTGTGAGGCGAGTTGGCCCTGGATGCCGCGGCGGGCGGCGGCGACCTGGACGGAGGCGCCTTCAAGTCGGGTCTCGGCGATGATGTTCGCGTCGTCGGCGTCGATCACGCCGATGGCAACGGCCCGTGCGAGGACGAAGTCGGGGTGGTCCCACGGCTGTAGTGGTGTGCGGGGGCCGGCGGGTTCGCTGTCGAGCGGGTCGGTGGTGACGTCGGCGTAGCGAATCTTGAGTCCGGCGCGTTCGGCGGCGTCGAGCATGCGCCCGAGTACGCGGCGCTGGTCGGCGTCGACGCGTTCCAGGAGTTGTTCCCAGAAGGTCTTGAGCATCTCCGCGTCGATGTCCTCGACGTCGCGGTGGAAGCCGCGGGTGATGTTACCGGCCCGCTTGCGTAGGCCAGGTAGGGCGATGCCGATCGCGCCGATGCCCCAGCCGGCGCCGTCACGGCGGGCCCGTACGACCAGCTCCCGCCACACCGTGTCGCGGACCTGCGGTGCGGTGTCGCGGTTCAGCAGGAAGGCCTTCAGTTCGTCCAGGGCCATGAGCCGCGGCGGGCAGCCGGGGATGCCGCGGCCGTCGAAAGCGATCGGTACGGGCCGGCGGACGAGGAGATCGAAGGCGCGTTGGTGGGCGTCGAGCGGTGACAGACGGATGGAGGTGGACGGCATGAACCTCTCCCGGGGGCTCCGAAGCGCTGTACCGAATGGCACGGCTCATCCACTCACACCAACCCAACAGCAATCGGAGTGCGCCGATGGATGGTGAATGGTGGGTGTATCGGGTACGGACGTGTTGGGTACAGGTCGGGGCCCTGCATGCTCGACGGTCCGGCGCAGTTTACGAACGGCCGGAGTTCACGCGCGTGGACGGCGCCGGCTGTTGGTTCAGCTCAATGCCCTGTTGGCCGCTGTTAACCAGGTTCTTGTCCAACAACGGCAGCGGCCGGGTTTCTTGCTGTCTCACCGGGTGTACACAGTCGACCCGACAGAGCGCACCGCCCGGCGCTCGGGCCTGCAAGCTGGCGGTGTCGCCGGCAGAGTCGACCCTGCCGATCGGCTGAATGCCTAAGGCCGGGCGGGGCATCGCCTGTTGGGTCCGCTGTCTCACGCCGTTGGGTGGCGCCAGGCCGCGGTTGGGCTGAACCAGCCCGGACTCTAGGCAGGATGTTGGGTTGAGCGGCCCGACCCAACTGGCGGCCGGTTGGCCAACGGTCCTGCCGGCCCGCGTCGCTGTTGGTTGCTGTTGGCCGGGAGAGCCGGACGGCCCCCGCACATCGGGGTCCGGTTGCCCTATTGGGAGTCGTGAGCACGGGCCAGCCGGTGGAAGCCACCCGCCGATGACCGAACCCTTCGCAACACCCGCACACCCCGGCGAGTCGCCTCAGCCGCAACGCGGCAAACAAGCGAGTCGCGACACGCACCCACCCAATGGGGTCGCGTACCGCGACTTCCTCCGGGTGGACCTCACCGACGGCCCGCCAGTGCCGATCTCGATCTGGCGTGCCGTCGGCACGGACGGCGACAACGACAAGGCGACCCAGCAGCGGCTGGCGCGGCGGCTCGTCGTCACCTACAGCCGCCGCGACGCGGCCGTGGTCGACTTCGACGGCGACCCCGCCATACGGGAAGCCGCCGCGGCGACCGGCCGCCTGTACCTGCCCGTGACCCAGCCCGCCGACCTCGCCGACATCGACGCCGCCCAGGTGGACCTGGTCGTGCTGCGGTGGCCCCGACCGCACCCCGCGGCCGAGGCTGTGGCGGATCTGTTCCGCGCGTTCCGGCTGGTGGTCACCCCGGACGGCTTCGCCGTACTCATCGTCGACCCGACCCAGGACGGCGGCAGCTACCCCGAACAGGCTCGCCGATTGATCCCCGAAGCCCGCTCCGGCGGCATGCGCCACCTGCAACGCATCATCGTGATCACCGTCCCCACCGCTGTCAACGGCAGCGACACCACGCCCGAGGACGACACCACCTCCAGGGATACGGCGACCGGCCGCCCTGTGCGCGTCGATGTCCTCGTGTTCGTAGTGGCGGCAGGCCGCCATGGCTGACAGACAGCTCAGCGCGTCGTTGATGTCGCCGCCCCAACGGTCGGTGTGGCTGCTCGGCCAACGCCCGGTCGCCGCCCAACGGCGCGGGAAGTACGTCCCCGGCTCGGCCGCACACCCGCAACGGATGTGGCCCGACCTGGCCACCGCCGCGATCATCCGATACAGCCAGCCCGGCGACCTCGTCCTCGACCCCCTGGCCGGTGTCGGCACCACGCTGATCGAAGCGGTGGCGGCGGGTCGCGACACGATCGGGGTCGATTACGAGCCGGACTGGGTGCGACTGGCCCAAGCGAACCTGCACCGCGCGAACCGCGCCGGCGGCACCGGGCAGGGCATGGTCCTGGCCGGCGACGCGACCGCCCTGTCGGACGTGCTGCCGTCCGCGCTGCGGGGACGTGTCGCGCTGGTGGTGACCTCACCGCCGCACGGACGCCCCCTGCAGGGCCGTGTCGCGAACCGCACCCGCCGTGTCGACCTCGCCGCCGGCATGACCGCCGTACTCACCGGCTGTCTGCCGCTGCTGCGACCGGACGCCACCGTCGTGGTCACCCTCCGCCGCCACCCCAACCACCCAGCAGTTGAAGCGCCGGACGCGATCCCCGCCGCCGGCGCCGGAGCTGGTCTGACGCTCATCGAGCACACCATCGGCCTGCTCGCCGACGCCCACGACGACCGACTCGTCCCCACGTCGCCAGTCCGCCCGCCCGCAACGACCGCCCCACTGTGGGACGACCTGTCTGTCCACACGAGCGCCTACGAGGACATCTACGTCTTCCGGCACCAGCCGTCCGCAGACCTGGTGGCACCCGACCAACACGGAGTGCGCCCATGATTGCCAGCCCGCACCGCCGTGCTGCCCGCCCCCGCGTGCGCTCGATCAGTTACCGGGCGGCCAGAGACTTCATCACCACCCATCACCGCCAGCTCACCCCACCGCAGGGTCACAAGTTTTCTCTCGGGCTGACCAGCCATGCCGGTGTGCTCCTCGGGGTTGCGGTGGTCGGGCGACCGCTTGTCCGTCACCTCGACGACGGACTCACCGCCGAGATCACCCGCCTGGCCACGGACGGATCCCGCAACGCCTGCTTCGTCCTGCTGTCCGCCGCCTGGCGCGTCGCCCGCCACATGGGCTACCAGCGGATGATCACCTACACCCGCGCCGACGAGCCCGGCACCAGCCTCCGCGCGGCCGGCTGGACCGCCGTGGCCGACCTGCCCGCCACGCCCGGCTGGGACCGGCCAAGCCGACCCCGAACGCCGCACGGCACCGACCACATCGCTCGTACGCGCTGGCAGGTGACCACCCCCGACTGGACCCGTCAACCCAGAAGGCCGCACCGGCCACGACGGCGGGGCGAGGCCGGATGACCAGCCACCACACCGACCCGTCCGACCGGTTCCTGTACCACCGGGACGAGAAGGTCACCCTCTACACCGGCGATGCCCAGCAGGTCCTCGCGACCCTGCCCGCGGCAAGCGTCGACATCGTGGTCACCAGCCCGCCGTACTACGGGCTGCGGGACTACCGCCAGCCCGGCCAGTACGGACTCGAACCCACGCCCCAGGACTACGTCAACACGATGGTCAACGTCTTCGGGCACGTCCCCCGGGTCCTCAAACCCACCGGCACGCTCTGGCTGGTCCTCGGCGACTCGTACAGCCTCAACTCCGGCGGCGCACCCCAAAGCGGCACGTACTCCGGCTACCGCAGCCCCGACACCACCCAGCCCAGGCTCGTCCGCCTCCGCACCCAGGACATCCTCCCCGCCAAGAATTTGATCGGCATCCCATGGAGGGTCGCTCTCGCGCTGCAAGACACCCGGCAGTGGATCCTTCGCCAAGCTGTCGTCTGGCACAAACCCAACGCAATCCCGGAAAGCGTACGAGACCGGCCATCCTGCTCCCACGAGTACATCTTCATCCTGGCCCGATCACGCTTCTACTACTTCTACCTCGACGCCATCCGCGTCCCTCTATCGCGGCCCGAGGCGCTGGATGGAACCAGGATCATCGGCGGCCGCCGCAAAGGAACCCAGGGCGGCATCGGGGCCACCGCCCGTCGGAGAGGCGTCACGCCCTACGGCGCGAACCAGCCCAAGTACGTCACCGACCCTGCTGCCCACCGCAGCAACACGGCCCGCAACAACCTCCTCGCCAACGGGCGCGCCCACCGCAGCCACCACCCCCGAGGCAAGAGCCCAGGATCAGTTTGCTCGATTCCCACCCGCCCCTTCCGGGAAGCGCACTTCGCCGTCTACCCGATCGACATACCCCTACGCGCCATCATCGCCGGCTCTCCGCCCGGCGGTGTCACCCTCGACCCGTTCAGCGGCGCCGGCACCACCGGCCTCGCCGCACTGCAACTCGGCCGTACATACATCGGCATCGACATCAACGCCGGCTACCACGACATAGCCCTCGACCGAATCGATACGCCGCGACAGCACGGCAGGCATCCGTGACCGGCCGCTCCCAGCCCACCCAAACCGTCAAGCGGCCCGATGGCATCACAGACGCGAAAACCCTTCCGACCCGAGGAGCGTTGAAGGGGAAGGCCGTAACTGGACCGGACGTCGCTCCGCTGGACAGAGGTTTCGTACTGCACGAACCACTGCCGCATGGGCGGAACGCTGTTGGTGTAGGTCGGTTCGTGCAGGCATCCGCCGGCGAATACCTACAACCGTCACCGGCGCTGCCGATTCCAGCGCTTGTGGACACTGAGCGCGGAACTGACGTCCGCTGCGTAGTCACACCAGTCGACCGCGATGGACGGCTTGCCGATCGATCCGTACTTGCGTTCATGGGTTGGCGCGCAGGGCAGGCGGTGATGTTCGTGAATGAATTTGGCCTGATTGTCGTCGCCCGCACCAGTGGCAACGGCCGAGTCGACCGGCGCGGCCATCTGCGACTTCCGCTCGCCGTCCGCCGCAGATGCGGGATCGTCACCGGAGACCGGGTGCTGGTCACCGCAAACCGGCAGCGCAACGAACTACTGGTGATTCCGATGGCCGCAGTGGACGCCATGGTTGTCCTCTACCGCCAGCCAGACGACAGCCAGGCGCGACGATGACCACGCCGATGGATCACCGCAATGCACAGTTGGAGACACTGCGGAGTCTGCTCAAGCAACTGGGTATCACCCCTGAGCAACTGCTCACCGAGACGACGGCGGCGTCGGTGGCGGTGCCGACGTTCGAGGAGTACGTCGGCCAGGTTGCCGAGGCTGTCTCACCCGGTACCCGCCGGGTCTACGGCTCGTACTGGCGACGCATCTGCCACCACTGGGGCAAACGGCGAATCACCGAGCCGACGCCCCTAGAGATCAAACGGCTGGCCGAGAACATCCGCAGCGATGTGGTCGTGCGCCGCAACACGCGCGGTGGCCGTACCGCAGCCGAACACCTCATCGCCGCCATGCGCTGCATCTACCGGCATGCGGTCATGGATGGGCTGATCCGGGAAGCCGACAACCCCGCCGCCAAGGTGGCCAAGCCCCGCCGGCTGGCCAGCATCCGCCGTGCTGTCCCGGAGGCGCAGCTGGCTGAGATCATCCACATCGCCACGACCACCGGCAACGACCCACGCCTGGATGGCCTGCTGATCCGACTGCATCTGGAAACCGCCTGCCGCCGCGGCGGGGCGCTGGCGCTGCGCCCGCGAGACCTGGATCCGGACCAGTGCTTGATCTACCTACGAGAAAAGGGCGGCACCTTCCGCTGGCAGCCGGTCTCACCGCCCCTGATGCAGCACCTGCTGGCACACCACGCCGAACGTGGCGATGATGACCGCAACGGAAGTCTGCTGCGCTACCGAAACGGCCGACCGTTGACCTACCGCCGTTACGACCATCTGTGGCAGCGCATCGGCGCTCACCTGCCCTGGGCTGCGGCGCAGCAGGTCAGCACCCACTGGCTGCGCCACACCACCCTCACCTGGGTCGAACGCACCTTCAGCTACGCGGTAGCCCGCGCCTACGCCGGACACGCCGGCAGCAACGGCGCCAGCACAACCATGACCTACGTACGCGCCGAAATCCAAGAAATCGCCACCGCCCTCGCCGGCCTCACCGGGGAGCCGCACCCGCTGGCCACCTCCGGCACCAGCATCCACGATTCGCCAAGGGTCCGCCTCGCCACCTTGACAAGCCCACCTGGCGACATTGAGTAACGGGCCGCGCGATGGTATCCCCGGCCGCGGCGCGATGATCGGGCCTGTTGGCACAGGAATGCCTACCGCCATCGCTGCGGTCATCATGATCCACCGGGACGAGCGCCGCGCACGCCAATAAGGAACACCGCCTCCACCACCGTCGCCGGCACAGGACCCGCTGTCGGCGTACAGGTTCGAGTACAGAGGTAGGTGCGACCGGAATTGCAACACACGCCGAGATGAGCCGCCACACGACGAATGGCACCTCGACCGGGCGGCGGTCCAAGTCGGTGGCGTTGCGTGAGGGCTTGCTGAGCCCAACCGATCCCGCGACGTGCGGATCTGCCGATGAGCGGAAGCCGACGGACTGGCTGTCTGCACGGCGCCGGATCTACCCCTGTACCCGCCGGCCGACTACGGTGCCGTCGGATGGGTCATAGGCTCGCCGGGTGACGGACGAGGAGACGACGGAACGTGTCATTGATCGCCTGATCCTGGCGTTGGCGGCGCAACTTGACAGGTCGGGGGGACCGGCCCTGGCGGCCGGTGCGGCCGAGGCGCTCGCCGACGTGAGCAGAGCCGAGGCCGATGTTATCTTCGGCCAGGCGGGCCATTTGGTTCATTACGGCACAGACACCGAACCGCTGAAGGCTCTTATCCACGCGATCACGGCCATCCAACGCGATGAGGCTCCGGCGGATGCCGCGGTCAAGCCGGGTGACGACGTGCGACTCGTGGGTGAAGTGCCGGAGAGTCTTGCCGGCTATGACGAGGCGTGGCTGCGCGAGACCTCGTTCGTCGTCCGCTACGTCGACAGGAACGCGATGGTCGGCGTGCAGCCGGACCTGACCGAGGATTACGTGATCGCGACGGTGCCGGCCGCCAGCGTGGAACCCGTGCGAACGGAGAGCGCTCCGTAGCATCGCCGCATCCGCTCAGATACGACTGTCGTCCATGCGTCCGGTGGATACGTCGGCGACAAGACAGCCCGGGCGCCTCGACCGAGGCCGGGCCGCGCGGTCGCGGTCGTAGGTCTTCGAAGGGGTGAAGCGAACGTCGGTAATCCTTGCGCCTCGGGGCGATGAAGGGAAGCGGCTGGTGTGAGGCCCTACATCGAGCCACTGGTGTTCTGGATCAGCTGCCGGAGTACCTTGAGGGTCGTGACGTAGTCTGCGTCATCGATGCCCTTGTGGATGTGGGCTCGGATCGCCGGTGCATGTCGCTTGAGGCTGAGGCGGGCCTCTTCCCCTGCTTTGGTGATCCATAGCCTTCCTTCTTGGTCGCGGATCAGCCATCCGCGCTCCAGCAGAGCCTCGGCTTCGGCGTCCAGATCGTCTTCGGCCCTGAGGTACGAGCTCATCGCCTGCTGGAGTTCAGGGATGGTCAGCCCGCCGCCATCCGGCAGGAGGTCGTTCTTGGAGAGGTTGCGAAGCAGCCAGAACTGAGGCTGAGTGAAGCCGTGTTCGGCATGTCGAGCTCGGGTGAAGGCGATGGGCGACTCATAGGCAACGCCGGTCCAATAGGCGGCAGGCTAACCTGCAAGTTCGGCGTCGGACAGCTGTTGCTCCACAGGGTCTACCTCCGGTGGTGAGCGGTTGAGAACGAAAGGTAGAACTTCAACCTTGGTTCAGATCAAGAGCATGGCCGGAATGACTGGGTGGTCGGGGAGGGCACCCGGACCTCCGCCGACCGAGCGCTGCCTGCGGGTGGATTGCACCCGCCGAACTCGGTGGGGCTTACCAGGCATGCTGATCATCGGCGTCGGAGTAGGCGGCTGGGCGTACTGATTCCCGGCGCCATCGAGGAACATGTACAGCCGGAAGCAGAACTCGTCCCGGCGCTACCAATGGTCGTGCCGCGCATCGTCCAAGGCCAGACGCACGGATCTGGCGAGTCGTTTGCCGCCGAAGGTAACCCCGGCCCTCGATCTGGCCGATGAGCGGATGGCCGCTCCGGTACTCGCCGTAGAGGCCGCCCTTGCGGAGCGATTCATGGTGATCTTGCGCCTTCAGCTTGAGTTGAGGCGTGCGTTTGCGGCCCGACGCACGGATGCCTCTTCAATAGGGTCGTCGCGTAGCGTGAGCAGCCAGCGTCGTGTCTGGTCGGCAATCGGGGCGTGTTGAGCGGCCAACAGCCGGACATCCGTCTCGCAGTCGAGGAGGTAGGACGGCAGCGCGGCTGTCGTCTTGTCGGGATCGAGGAGCAGCAGGCTGCGTAGGTAGCTGCCTCGCTCGTAACTGTGTGGCGATGCCCGGGTCAACCAGCGCAACCGGCGGATCAGGGCTGCCCGCACGTCGGCGTGAGGGGCTGATGAAGAGCTGGCGAGAATCCTGGCCAGGCCCTCGGTGAGCCGGTCGTGGCCGCACCACTCGTCGGTGAGCCGGTCGAGTGCGGCGCGGATCGCCGGGATGTCCTGCTCGTCGCCGTGTTCCGCGAGGAGATGCGCGGCAGCGTCAAACAGCGGGTGCTCGGTGTCGACAGCCCAGCCTCGTGCAGCCGAGAGGACCTGCGGGCCGAGGACCCGGAGCGCACCGAACAGGCCGGCTTGCCGTTCGGCCGCCAACTGCTCGACCGCGTCGAGCAGTTCCGGTACCGGCCGTGCATTGCGACGGATCTGGTGCAGTGCGGATACCTTCACGGCACGGCCGGTGTCCGCCGCTCGCAGGAGCGCGACCAGTTCGGCATCACTGGTGGCCGAAAGATCGACCGGGCGATCTCGAGCATCCTGTCGGCTGCGCTGAGCGGTGTTCAGCACAGTGTCGATCCTCGGATCCCGACCCCGCCAACACAGCCACGGCTCAGAGGTTGGCAGCACCTCGGCCGCATCTTCGGACCTGATACGCCTGGCCGCGGTCTCCCACAGGTCATCCCACCACTCCGCCGGCCAGCTGCAGGCCAGCGTGGAGAGGGCATCGATCCAGCGGACGCCGTCGCGGATATATCCTCGCAGCGTCTCGGTTGCCTGCGTGTTCCCTCTGCGGGCGAGCACCTCCAAGATGCCGACGGCAAGGTTGAACTGGTTGTCATGATCGGTCGGGTCCGCTTGAGGCCAGGCACGGTACGGGCCGCAGGCGCGAAGCTGCGTGACCAGTGGGGCCGTGTCGAGGCGCAAATCGTGCAACAGCCGGGCCAGGTATGTGTAGCGATCGTCGACCTGCCAGTCCCACCGGGTGTCGCGACCGGTGCAGGTGTAGACCAGGTGTCCGTGATCCGGCTGATCCTGCAGCCAGGCCGCCGCGGCACCCTGGCCGCGCTGCAACGCGCCCAGCCCGGTGCGGTACGGCGCATAGTGCCACTCGTGCGCGCAGTCGTCGTCTTCACATCCCATCACGAACAGAATGAGACCGGCGGGCTGCTCCGCTCCACCGAATTCGTTGCGATGAGCAGGGTACGCAGCACAACTCCCTACGTAGGGGCCCAATGACCACGCTCGCGAGAACGGAGCCAGGTGCTCTCGTCACGCGAAAATCGGCGCCACGTTGTTGGCCGAGCCTTGGCAGGGCGGCAGGTCAGCCACGACGCAGACACTCCACGTCAGCACAAGTTCAGGTTTGCTGCCCGCGAGTGCACGGATTTGCCGCGGACCGAGCGCGGCCGCCCTTGCTGCTCCTTCGTGCCGTGGTCCGAGGTGAACCTCCGCAACCTGAAGATCGGCATAGGATCTCTGCGTGTTGGGAGTGCACTTCGCGATCACGCCGGAGCAGGAGCGGTCGCTGCTCGCGGCCGGCGACAGCGACGCGGTTGACGAACTTATCGAGGAGATCGAGGAGTCGTGGGCCGAGGACGGCCTGAGGGTCGACACCGACAAGGCATGGGACGGCATCCACCGGTGCCTGACCGACGGCACCCTCGAACCTGACGGTGGTGAGTATCCGTTGAGCCATGCGGTGCTCGGCGGGCGCCGGCTGCACGACGAGTACGTCGTGGTCTACCGCACGGTGGACGAGGCCCGGGACGTGGCCGCCGCTCTGCAGTCCGTCGACCAAGGCCAGCTGCGCCAGCGGTTCGACGCCATCGACGACCCCGACTACCGCGGTGCCCTCGACGACGCCGACTTCGACTACACCTGGGACAACTTCGTCGAGGTGCGGGCGTTCTACCAGCGGGCCGCGGCCGCGGGGCGTGCCGTGGTCTTCACCGCCACCTGAACTGGGCACTGATCTGCCGCCAAGGCGGGCACTGAGGAAACCGCGCCCTTGAGGCAGCCTTCCCGTAGCTGGTCGACGGGAGAGCCGACTGTCAACGACCGGTCGCGACGATGGTGGTCAGCACCAGCAGGACGCCGATCGTGATCTGTGCGCACAAGGCACCGAAGAAGAGCTTCGGGTGGTTGACGAACAGGCGAAGCGCTCGGGATGGTCCCGGCAGCGTTCTGCCTGCTCGTAGCCGGCGCTTGGTCCACAGCCGCAGGACGACGTTTCCGAGGGCGAACGTCAGGAACAGAACCCCGAGGACCCCGAGCGGAGCCTGCAGTGATGCGTCTGCGGAGTTGCTCAGGCCAATGGGGAGCACAGCCCGACGCTCGCACGACTTTCGATCCCTGTAAAGATCATCAGTCCGTCACCGTCGCTTATCGACGGACGGCGGCGTCCGTCCTGACGATCGACGTGGGCTGGCTGACCGCTGTACTGCGTTACCGCTTCTGTGCTCGGTACTTCCGGAGCAGCGCCGTGATCTTGGTGTAGTCACGGGCGCCGTTCAGCTCGTTGAGCAACTCGTCTGGGTAGAGCTCATAAAGGTCGCCCCACCACCGGCGAGCCCGGTTGTCCCAGATCCGGTAGCCGCCCTCAACGCCCCTCGCCAAGTACCTTCGCCTCGCCACCGCTGGCAAGGTAGCAAAGTCGTTACCCGACCGCATGCGGTTTGCGGCCACCCAGCTCGGCACGCTGATCTGCCGCAGAGCGTGCGCGTCGCCGGCCGGGAGCCATTCACGTCGCCCAGGCTGCCGTGCGGCCCGCTGGCGTCCGCAAGCCAGGTGAAGAAATATGACGCAAGGTGTCAGGCTTTGGGTGGAGCATGGGTTCATCGGCCGGCGCCGGTGACAGGCGCGGAGCGCGGCGCAGATAGATGCGGAAAGACAAAGGCCTCCATGCGCGAAACCCCAGAAGATCTCGACAGGCTCCAAGCCCTTCTTGACGCCTCCCTCGCCGGCTCCACCTCCCACCTCCGCTCGATCAACACCACCGCGCGCACACTGAACGCGAAGCAGCTCACCCAGGTTCTCACCGGCATGTGCACCCTCGCTCTGTCCAGCGTGACGGCGAAGGGTGAGCCGCGGATCAGCGGTGTCGACGGGCACTTCCTGCGAGGCAAGTGGTACTTCGGCACGGCGCCCGACGCCGCCAAGGCGCGCCACCTCGCGGCGCGACCCGCCGTCAGCGCCGCCCATATGCGCGGTGAGGACCTCGGCGTCTTCACGCACGGCAAGGTGGAGATCCTCAACCCCCGAAACGGCGACCAGGCCACCGACTGGCCGGACGTGCTCGCGTACGTGAAGGACTTCTACGGCGACGACCTCTTCGACTGGGACAACGACGTGGTCTACTACCGGCTGCATCCGCACTGGATGACCGTCTACGCCCCAGACATCGCCAAGCTCACCGTGGCGTCCCAGCCCTGATCCACAGCACCGGCCAACCGCACGCGTCCAAGAGCCGCTTCGTCCACCGGAGATCGGGGAGCAACGGGGGGAGCAGCCGGGTGCGCTGAACAGCTCTGCACCGCGCCCAACTCGTCGAATGGCACTCAACTGCTCCCACCATGACCGGCGGGTTCTCGCTTCTGCAGGTCAGAGTCGGCGCAGCGTCCCGCTAGCCTCCGAAGTGGTCAAACCGACGGCAGTATCGGGTTGGGCCCTATACGGCGCCTGTTTGACTGGTGATCCCTGATTGAGGAGGTTTCGGTAAATGGATAACTCGTCGTATCGCGAGAAAGTTGCCGTGGTTAGGAGGCGTAAGTCATACCGCTTGCTGGTGCTTTCGTGGCGCGTGGCATTTCTGGCTGTGGGTGCGGGCGCGGCGGTTATAATCCTGCGCGAGAATAACTTGATCGGCCATTCGATGCTAATTGCTTTTGCGGTGCCGATCATAGTGGTCTTCTGCGTCTCGTTCATCGTGGTGATCGTCGTAGGGGCGATTGATTCCGCCCACTCCTCGATCAATCCTCTGGGAAGAGGGTTGATTCAGCGGCAGTTGCGATTTAGTTGCATGTTTCTCTCAGATTTGTTTACCCTTTCGTGGAGGTGGTCCAAGAATTCTGATGAGTGACGTGGGGTTATGTCGTCGGTCAGCAGCACCGCTGCCATGAACGGCTTCTTCTCCTACAGCCACGATGGCTCTCCGGTCTTACAGATCGTGCGCAACGATCACTGGCGACTGGTGTCGCCACTGGGAAAGCTACCCGGGTTGCAGCCCGATGATGGCTCCATCAGTCACACCCCGCATCCGTCTATGCCGCGCGGAAAGTGACTACGACGACGCAGCGTCCGCAGCTATCCGGATCTGCCGCCGAGCGGGCGGCGTTGCCTGCGGTGCTCCGTCAGTAGTGGCTGAAGACCTGGCGAACCGTGATGCCGAGCACGGTCGACACTTGCGCTGCCTCGTCGGGCGACAACCAGCCACGGCCTGGATCGCGAACTTGAAGTTCGAATCGCGCAAAGGCGGCTGGCCAGTAGTACTCCAAGTCGTTGAGCGAAACGGTGGCGCTGCAGCACGGTGTCACAGCGTCCAATGTTGCAAAGCGAGTGGCATAGGCATCGTCCATGCGCTCCTGCCACCAGTCGGAGTCCAGCGGAGCCGCGCAGACCGGGCAGCCGACTGCCTCGAAGTTGACGCCCTGGTCGATGAACGTAACCTCGGCGTACCGGCAGGCGACCAGCTCTCCCGCACCCGGACACATCGCCGAGACGACCTCGGCCGCAGCATCCGCGGCGTCCTGGGCCGGCACCCAATCTGGCACGGTCGGCACGACACGAAGGAGACTTTCGCTCACGCCCATATCCTGTACCAGCTGACGCCAAGCCGATATCCGCACATGCCGCTGATGGGGCGTCGGGAGGAGGTAGACCTTGTAGGTCCAAGAGCGCGGATGGTGCTGCAGAGCTGAGAACCTCGATCTCGAGGGCGTGCCCTGCGGCTTCTTCATGGTGGCGATCAGGGGCATGATTGCTTCGTGCAGGGCTGGACCGATGGTGACCTTGAGACGGAATTCGAGCAGCGGCTCGATGAGCTCCTGGCGGAGTTCTGCCCGGGCTGGCGGCATCCAGAGTTGCCTGAGCCGTATCGCAACAACGATCGTTTCGTGGCGTACGACCGCCGGAACGCCAAGCGCCTGTACCTCGGTGACTTTCTGGCCGCACGGCCCGAGGTTGCCGCTCCGTTCGCTGATCGTGTGTTGGCGGTGATCGTGTGCGATGAGGATGTCTCGTTCAACAAGCAGCTGATCCACCCGCTGCTGGTGGCGCTCGGGCGACGCCACGTGCAGCGCTACCTGATCTCGGTGATCGAGACGGGACCGGAACATAAGAAGGTGTGTGCCGTCCGTGCCTGGTACTGGTCTCAGGTCAGCCTCGTCTACGAGTCCGTCGAGGCCCTTCGTGCGTGCCGGCCAACCCCGACGAGCCGGGCTGCGGACGACGAGGTGGCCGATCTGCGTGGCCTGTATCGGATCGCCTGCCTGGCCGCATTCCTTACGTGCCGGCATGTGGCCACCCGGGAGTGGTTGGCCCGCGGATTCATCCTCAAGGACGAGTACTACCCTGCAAACCTGCACGATCTCGTGGCACAAGCCCGCGTGATCGCCGAGCGAGACGCGCATCGGTACAAGGACCTGCTCGCCAAGGACGACGACGGAACGAACATGGCGCAACTTCGCTTCGACGGCCACTAGCTGGCAGAGTAAGCCGCACTCTCGTGCCGCTCCCCGTGCGCGATGCGGGTGGAATATGGCGTGGAGGTTGCTGGCCGGGTCGGGCACGATGCGGGGTGTGATGCTGCTGGTTCCTGCGGATCCACTGCGACCGCGCCGTCCTGACGAGCATTTCAGGGCGGAGGCGGTGGCTGCTGGTGATGCCGGGCTTGACGTGGCGGTGGTCGACCACGACGCGCTGACCGGGCCGGGGCGTGCGGATCAGGCGGTGGCGTTGGTGCCCGCCGGCGGTGAGGCGGTCTACCGCGGTTGGATGCTGCGCAGCGAGCAGTACGCGGCCTTCGCTGAGGCGCTGTCCCGGCGCGGCGTGACGCTGCGAACCTCGCCCGAGCAGTACCGGCAGGCCCACGAACTGCCCGGCTGGTACGCCGCGCTGGCGGCATACACCCCCACGTCGGTGTGGACCGGGGGCGACCTGCGCGCCGATTTCGATCGGGTACGCGTCGAGTTGGGCAACGGCCCGGCCGTCCTGCGTGACTACACCAAGTCGATGAAGCACTACTGGCACGAGGCGGTGTTCATTCCCGACCTCGCCGATAGCGAGACGGCGTGGAAGGTGGCGAGCCGTCTGCGGCATCTGCGTGAAGACGATTTCGTCGGCGGGTTCGTGCTCCGGCGCTATGAGCGGTTCACCTCCGTCGAGGCGCGTACCTGGTGGGTCAACGGCGTTTGCGTCCTGGTCAGTGCGCATCCCGACACTCCGAACGACGTTCCGCACCTCGACGTGGACCTGGTCGCGGTCACACCGGTCATCGCCGCACTCGGCCTGCCGTTCATCACGGTCGACCTCGCCCTCCGCGACGACGGAGTCTGGCGGATCATCGAGATCGGCGACGGCCAGGTCAGTGACCGCCCGGCCACCACTGAGCCCAGCTCGCTGGTCACCGCGCTGCTCGCCGGCACCAGCTGACTGTCGTATGTGCATCCCAGATCGGGGCATCCTGATCTGCCGCTTCGTGCGCGTTGGCTGGTCGTCGCTGCCCGCGTCGTGGTGATCTTCTTCTTTGCTGATGCGTCACATCGGTTGGCTTAGCCGGCCGCGGTTACGGAACTGCGGCGGGCCAGCGCCGTTGCGGCGAGGAAGGCGGCGAGGACGATCGCCGCTTCGGTTCCGATCGCCAGTGGGGTGAGCGGGAAGCCGAGCGCCCAGCCGAATGCCGCCGCGGCAGCGATCGCGAGGGCGATCGTGGGTGGCAGGAGCAGTGTCATTCGTGTAGCGGTGTGTGGGATGCGGGGTACGTCGCGCAGGGCGATGCGCACGGCGAGGACGGCGCCGGCGACGACGACCGCTGCGACGCCGGCGTAGAAGACGCCAGCGGCGAGCCACACCGGTACGCGTACGTCGCGCGGCAGGTCGAATGCCGCCACGAATGCCTGGTGCAGGCCGATGACCAGGATGTATCCCACGATGAGGGAGAGCACTGCGCCCGCGCTCGCCACGCCAAGCACCTGGCCGTAGCGCGGTGGGATCCGCTGCACGCCGGCTTCCTCGGCGATCCTCAGGGCGAAGCCGGTGGGGTCAGTGCCGAGAAGCTGCGCAGGATCGATCCCGTCGGCAGTTGCGGCGTCGAGTTCGCTTCGCAGGTCGGCAGCCAGAGTGGCCCGGTCGCGGCGGTGTATGCCGAGAGCGCGCCATTCTCGGTCGGCGGCGGCGAGGAGGTTGTCAACGGCCGGCGTCGACGTGCTCATGGTCATCTCCTGGATTCAGCGGACGGACGGCGAGGGTTTCGTTCACGACGCTGGCGAACTGGGTCCACTGCTCGCGCCAGACGTTCAGTCGGTCATGGCCGGTGTCGGTGAGCCGGTAGACCTTGCGGGGTGGGCCGTTGGGGCTGGGCTGCATCGCGTTGGCCACGAGTCCTAAGCGGTGCAGTCGGGTGATCAACGGGTAGACGGTGCCGTAGCTCACCGTTCCGAATCCAGCGGCGTCGAGTCGGCGGACGAGTTGGTAGCCGTGCGCAGGCTCGGCGGCAAGTAGCGCGAGCAGGCACATGTCCAAGCAGCCGCGCAGGAGCTGGGCCTGCCGCTCGGCCGATTCGCCCGACTCGCCTTTCACTACCATGTGCCACATAGTACGGCCGGTACTATGCGTCGTCTAATAGGTGTCCCAGAAGAGGTCGTCCAGGCCGACCTCGCGACCGTCTCTCACCGCCGTTGAACAGCAAGAATCCCGACCTCAAGATGCGACTTGCGACCGAGGTCAGCGCCGAGACGGCCTGCCTCGACTGCGCCCTGCGATACGCCCGCTGAAGATTGGACCCCACGGGCTGCGGGGCTCCCGGTGGCCTGTCATCGTCGCCTGAACAGGGATCCGGATCTACCGCCCGTGCGAGTGTGGTGGCCGTCGGACGGGGCGTTCGAGCCGGTCAGCTCATGCGGGGCCGTCGAGATAGCCGACGTCGGTAGACCCCGACGCGACGCGGACGCGATACCCCCAGTGCCGTAAGACCTGGGCGATCTTCGCGGCGCCGGTCGGGTTGGCGGAGTGGACGGTGATGACGCCGACGTCAAAGGGACGCTTGTCGAACGCGGCCCGCTCCAAGACCTCCACGACCGGCCAGATCGTGTCGTCCCCACCGAGATCGTGGTCCAGCCACAACTCGTCCAAGCGCCGGTCCCGGTACCGATAGAGAAGTTCAACCCCGGCGGCGCTGGTACGGGCCACCTGGGCACCACGGCCGTCCACGAACGAACGAAGGTCATCGACCAGGACGATCGTTCGGCGGGCATCCACGCGATGATGATGCCTGACAGCATCGTGATGCGACATCGGAATTTGCCGCAGGGTGTGCGGTGGGTGAGTTGCGCTTCCACGAGAGCCTCATGGGGCGCGAACCATCTTTTCAGGGACTACGGTTTGCTCATGGCTGTCCGAGGAGTCCGTCGAGGAAGCATGTCTCCTCGTACGCCTCGCAAGCCCATACCGGCCGCGATCATGACGCCCGCAACCTTGCCCGAGCACGACCTCGTGCTCTGCCTCAAGCCAACCGCGGAACTCATCGCTGGGTGACCTGATAGGAGCCTGTGCGAGAGGCGCCCACCACTGTGTTGTCCGTACGGCCTGACCGGTGACGTGTCGACGGATCTCGACGCCGACGAGAAGGGCGGACCTCAACAGCATGGCAGTCAAGAAGCGGTCTGTTATCGGTGGTGTCGACACCCACCGCGACACGCACCACGCCGCGATCATCGACAGCACTGGCGGACTCCTGGGCGACGCCGAGTTCCCGGCGACCACCGCCGGTTATGCGGATCTGCTGGCCCGGATGCGTTCCTTCGGGCGGGTCACGGCCGTGGGCGTGGAGGGCACCGGCAGCTACGGCGCAGGCCTGGCCCGCTATCTGACTAGCAAGAAGCTGCCTGTCGTGGAGGTAGATCGGCCGGACCGCCGAGCCCGCCGCGACCAGGGCAAATCCGACCCGATCGACGCCATCGCCGCCGCCAGGGCCACTCTCGCCGGCACCGCCATGGGCACCCCGAAGACCCGCACCGGACCGGTCGAGGCCATCCGCGCCCTCAGGGTCGCCCGTCGAGGAGCGGTCAAGGCCCGCACCGCCGCGCTCAATCAGATGCGCGGCCTGGTCGCCGCCGCCCCGAACCCCTGGGAGCCCACCTGACCAGGGTCAGCGCCGCCGTGCTGGTCAGCCGATGCACGGCATTGACCTACGACCCGGCAAGACTTCACGAGCCGGAGCACGCCACCGCGGCAGCCCTGGTCGGACTCGCCCGACGGGTCACCGCCCTCACCGAGGAGATCACCCTCCTCGACCGGCAGGTGACACCCATCGTTCAGAGCGCGGCACCTCGCACCACCGCGTTGTTCGGCGTCGGCCCCGAGGTCGCCGCCCAACTACTCATCACCGCCGGTGACAACCCCGACCGACTGCACTCCGAAGCCGCCCTCGCCCACCTCTGCGGCGCAGCACCCACCCCCGCCAGCTCCGGACGGGTGCGCCGCCACCGCCTCCACCGAGGAGGCGACCGCAGCGCCAACCACGCCCTACACACCATCGCCGTGTGCCGCATGCGCTACGACCCACGCACCCGCGCCTACCTGCACCGACGCATTGCGGAGGGCCTCAGCAAGCAGGAGATCCTCCGCTGCCTCAAGCGCTACATCGTGCGAGACGTCTACACCACCCTACGCGCCGACTTCGCCGCCTTGACCGCTTGACCTCCATAGGAGCATCGGGATGGCAGGGACGCAAGGGTGGCTGGTTCGTGGGTGACGAAGTGAGTGTTGTTCGTAAATTGCCCGATTGCGAGATCGGACACGCGTTCGAAGTTCGCGTGGTTGCTTGCATGTAACCGTCGAGAGGGCTTTACAATGCAGGATCGGGTATTCTCAACGAACGCGATAGCGATTGGCCGGTTCTTGGCGTCGTCGCGTCCGAGCGAGGTAGGACGGTCTTGAACTGGAACCCCGGAATTCCGCTTCGGGAAGACGCCCAAGTCTTCCGCGTGAGTGCAAGCGATGCGGAATCCGCGGCGGGCGAACGCTCGTGCCCTTTGAATCTGGCGCTTAAGGTGCGGCCCGAGACGATCCCAGAAACCGGTGGGTGGAGGTCGCGCAAGGGGCCTTTCGCGTTGGGCAGCCTGGCTGAGGCAATCAAGAGAGTTGGAAGGCTGACTAACCGCGGCAGCGAGCTCTGGTCGTCGGTGGAGGCCCAGAAGCGCTTGTTCATAGACTTGCATGATGGTGTGCGTCAATTTTTTGAGCACGGTCTCGATCGGTACTTTGAGTACCATGAGGCACGCGAAGAAGCAATCGGGCAGCTCCACTTTCTAGATGGTTGGGTTGAGCTCCTTAAGGGACCAGACGCCAAGTTGGCGGCGTGGGCGTTCTTGTACGAGACAAGCGATGGCCTTCGGGAAATACGCCGGCTGCGGCATTCTAATGCCCAAGTCGCCGCGACCCCGTGGGCCTACGTAGCGGCCCATGCCGCAGGAGAATATGCAAGTCGGACACCAGTTCAACGCATATGGGTGACCGAAATTGGTCTCGTTGACGGCATTGAACACCACATTCTAGACGGAATTTCCCGGGATGACGCGCGCATTCTCTATGAGGAGCGAGCCAGGCCAAATGTGTTTGCGGCGATTCGCGGGGAAGAACGAGTGCCCGGCAGGTGCTGCGGTGAATGCAAGTTCACCGGATCCTGCGAGTCTCTAGTGCGTGTTGACGGGTTTCTTCAAGTGCGTGAACCTGGCCCCTGGACGAGGTCTGTGTCGGCATCTGATCTCGAAGGCTATGAGCGATGCCCTGCCCAGTGGTACATGGAGCGTCTCGTCCACTTGCCTCGCATTGAAGAGGGCAATCAGGCGTTGCTGCGAGGACTGGCAGTCCACCGTTGGATCGCCGAAGCTCACTCGCGAGGTGTTCCTTGCTCGCCGGATGACCTCCCTGACCCCGCAGATCTGGACCGCCTTAGTCTTGTCGGAGGCGGGGAGATAGACCCAGCCGACTATGAGTTGGCGTATCCATTCCTTCGATCCCACATCGAATGCTGCCCACTACAGTCTAATGACGCGAGGTCACTCACGGCCGAAAGGACGCTTTACGCCTACGATGGGATAGCCGACGTAGTGGTGGCGACCAAGTCAGACGCTTACTGGAAGAGCGATGACACTCTGACGATGCGTGAGATTAAGACTGTCCAGGTACAGCCAGTGGCTACCGACGATGAAATATTCAGCACTTATCTTGCCGTAGCGTGGGATCTTGTCGCCCTAGAGGCAGGGCTGGCGAGGCATTACGGCGCGATTCACGGTGAGGTTCAACTGGAGATTCTTTCGCCCGAGTCGGCCGTGGTTCACAGCTATTCCACACAAGATTTCATGATTATGTCGATGGCTCGGGGGCGTGTGCGTCGCCTCGCGCGCCGCTGGCTCGCGGATACCCAATGGGACTCACTTCCTGGACCTGGCTGCAGCAGGTGCAGTGTGCGGCGATGGTGCGCTGCCCGGGACGCCTACGAGGCGTCTGTTGGGAGTAGAGTGTCCAGTGGGGCGCAGGGGGCGCAGGCAACGTAGTAACAGGAGGGGGCGGGTGATGGCGGCCGAACCACCCAGAATATCTCCGAATATGATGCCTCGTCGCACGAGGTCGATCCCCCCTGCCGCCTCTACGCCCCAACGCCGGCACGCGTTCAGCCCTCTAGTACCTCAGCGGGGCTGGCCCAACTCAATTGTCTACGCGGACACTGGGATCCTCGTTAGCGTCGGTCGTAATAGGAGCTGTATACCTCGGTTCGAGGCGCATTACGCGGGACGACTGAGAATCGCCGAGAGCGTGGCAATGGAGATCGAGAGAAACGCCGACCCTGCTACACCTGTTGACGGCAGACTTCGAACGGCCGCAGCGTTGGCGAAGACCACACTCATTGATGGCGGATCGTGCGCGGTTGATTCCGACGACAACTATGATAGTCGGACGTTTGACGAGGTCCACGCCAAGCTCAAAAACCTGCCGCGCCGGAGTGATGAGCCGAACCATCCGTTAGCTCATTTGGGGGAGGCGGCTTCCATTGCACTATGCATCGCTCGGACGTCCCAGGGCGAGCTAGTAGTGTTCCTGGTGAACGACGGGGGTGCGAGTGTTGTCGCCGCCCAATACGGCATTCCAGCGCGTCACTTCGGCCAAGTCCTGGCCGAGCTAATCTGTAGTGGGCATTTCACAAGTAGTGATGCCTTCGACGCCCTGGCGATGGCAACAGCCGTGACCGGCATCCCGCAGGGCGCGGTGCCTATGAGTGCGTCGGCTCTCGAATGTCGTAGAGCTGCGGATGGTAGATCTTGTGGTGCGTGCGACGCTTTCGCTACGGCTGTCGCGGCCGGACAAGAGTAATTGACTGGTGGTATCCCTGAGACAGCAACTCTTGCTCTACGCTAGCGACATCGTCGCCACGACCGAGTACGCGGGCGACAACCTCCGAGGAAATCAAGCCATCACGGTAAGCGTCGAGCGCCATGGACAATGCCCAATGGGAAGCCGAGGTATTGCCCTGGTTCTCGCATGCGGCGTTCCACTCTCGGCTGAGCCGCGCTTGCCTCATGATGTCCGAGATCCGGACAGTCTTGTAAGGTTCGAGGGCCCGTTCCGGCACGCCCGCCGCCTCTATCAGCGTCTTGATGCTTGCTTGCCGACTTAGGCCAAAGTGCATCATAAACTTGGCTAGCGGCACCCCGTAACCATCCGTCGGCCGTTTGGGGCCATGCTCAGACCAGAATTCTTGAACTGCTATGTCTGGCGCCAAGAAATGCCGAGCAAATGCTTCGGCTCGAATCTCCTCAAGATCTTGATCGCCGTAATGCTTTCGGTTGACGTAAAAAGACTTGTCGTCCTTGTAAAGGAAATGGCACAGCTCGTGCGCAAGCGTAAATCGCTGTCTACCCCACCACGTGTCGTTGGTGTTGACGACAATGATCGCTCTCCAAGCCTCTTCGGAGGGATCGCGCAGTGTTACACCCTGGACCGATCCAGGCATGCTTTCGAAAATCACCGCTACGCCAAGATCCTCGATTAGTTCGACGATATTCCCGACCGGCTGCTCATCGTCTAGGCCCAGATAATCGCGAAGTCGCTCGGACGTACGTTGCGCCGCTCTGATGTAATAGTTATCGCTCGCGACAGCCCTGCGGGCGTCCTTAGCCAGGGCGCTAGTTCGAGCGACTTCTTGCGGGTACCATGACAGGAGAAGCTCTAGGTCCTGAAGTGCCGTCTCTGCTCGTTGGGCAGCTGAGGCAATGTCCTCGTCGGTCGCGCTTACTCCTGCACGCAGGGCAACGGCGAGGCTTTGTTGAATGGGCGTGTCGCCAACGAGCACTGCAAGCGGGATCCCACAAAGCGCCGAGAGCATCGCCAGCTGGGACCGAGCAGGTGGAACGCGTCCAGCTAGCGCATCGCCGAGCCATCCTCCACCCTGCGGGAGTCCAAGGCCGGCGTAGATGTCTGATGTCGAGATTCGCGAGAGCGTGAGCGCGTCGCGCAAGCGCTGCACCCAGTTGGTCGGTTCCTGGCGCTCCAACATCGCTACCTCTCGTATTGGCGGTTACGTGGGGTAGTCGGTTTGCAACTCCCTTGCTGCGGCTAGCATACTTGGCACCCCTGACACGCGAAGTCCCTGCGGGCGTGTTGACACGATTTCAGCCCTTTGTTCAAGCTACGCGGTCGGGTGTCCAGGTGCTCGGAGACTACTCGCCAGCATCCACCACGTCACCGTCCGGGACGTCGGTAACTGACGCGGTTTCCCGACAGCTGGAGCCAGACTAAGAGCGTGTTTGAGAAGGTCTGCTGTGGACGGTGTGACGGCATGACATCCACCAGCGGGACGGGCAGGGTGGCGCGGTGTCTACGCGTCGTGGTTACCCTTCTGACCTGACTGACGCCCAGTGGGCGCTGATCGAACCGCTGTTGCCGGAGCCGAACACGGACGGCCGCAGGGAGAAGCATCCACGGCGGGAGATCGTCAACGCGATCCTGTACGTGGTGCGTTCGGGGTGTCCGTGGCGGTTCCTGCCGGCGGATCTGCCGCCGTGGCAGACGGTGTACTGGTACTTCACTCGGTGGGAAGAAGCCGGCGTCACCGAGAAACTCATGCACACGCTGCGGCTCAAGGCCCGGGTGCAGCAGGGCCGTGACCCGCAGCCGTCCGCGGGGATCATCGACTCCCAGAGCGTAAAGGGCGCCGACACCGTCGGCCGGGACAGCCGGGGCTATGACGCGGGCAAGAAGATCAACGGACGCAAGCGGTTCATCGTCACCGACACCCTGGGACTGCTGGTCACCGTGACCGTCCTCGCGGCGAGTTGGCAGGACCGCGACGGCGCCAAAACTGCCCTGCTCAGCGCGTACCTGGCCACACCGATCCGGCATGTCTTCGCCGACCAGGGCTTCACCGGCCGACTCGTCGACTGGGCACGCGACATCCTGCGCACCACCGTCGAGATCGTCCGCAAGCCCACCGACCAGCGCGGATTCGCCGTGCACCCGCGACGGTGGGTGGTCGAGCGGACCCTGGCCTGGTTCACCAACTGCCGCCGACTCGCCCGCGACTACGAACGCCACCCCGAAGTCTCCGAAGCCATCATCCGCTGGGCCGCAATCGCCGGCATGACCCGCCGCATCACCCTCGGCCAACCCGCCCGCCGGCAACCCCGCCGCACCTTCACCTGGCGCTAACCAACCCCCATCTCAAACACGCTCTTAGGGGCCAGGGAAGTGAGGTCCGGTGAGCTTCGGGCGGGTCACCTCCGTCACCGTCCCGCTGACCACGCCCGTGATGGCCGCCTTCACCAATTCCCGCGTGATCGGCTCCTGTACGGCGAGGGCGGCGATCGGTGCGGCGGCGGTCGCCGCTAGGACCGTAATGCCGACACCCAGAGCGATGCTCACGAGCGGGTGCCGTCGGCCCGGACGGACGTCGCGATCCGGAACCGTCTGACCCTGGCCAATCGTCCTACGGCGGAGCTGGTCGTCAAAGATTCTCCGGAGCGCCGCCAGCGCTGCGTCCTGCTTCTGCATGAGCCCCGGTGTGAGTAGACTTAACGCCTCACTTCGGCCGAGCTGCGCTAGTTCGTTCACCGAGACATGCCGACCCAGCAGTCGGCTCAGCCGCTCTGCGGCGCCGGCCAAGACTTCGAGCGCCAACTCGTCGCGGGCCTCGATTCCCCTGTTGAACCACTCTGGTCGGACAGACGCCCTTCCGAGGAATTCGAGCGTCAGGTGCACGTCGTATAGCTGCTGCACCAAGAGGGGAAACCGGTCATCGCCGTCCATCTACCTATGATGGCAGGCGGACGCAAGCGGATCGACCATGAGGCAGATGCCGCGGTCAAGCCGGGGGGCGGTAAGGGCCTCAGGGATTTTCACGCCTTGCAGGTGGGTGCAGATTGGGTGCAGGTGGGCGAAGTGGTCACCGCGCCCGAAGTGCTCACCGACGCTGCGCAGAGTCGAGGGCCATGACCTGCGGCGATGCAGAAGAGCGGTTCGGCGTGACCTCCCAGAGAAGACCGAGGTGGTCAGGCTTCGCTGCTTCCCGCCTGGCTGGTGCCGGCTGTCCGCCTGGGCCTGTCGATGCCGATCACGACAGCCATACCGCTTCAGCGCACGGCTTTGGGTGCCGTCGTGGTGGCGTCGGCATGGATCCCGCGAGTTGAGACCGAATCCCATCGGCGAGCCTCTGAGCAGGGCTTCCTGAGCCGTGACCTCTTCGGCGTGCCCGAAGAGCCAGGCAATCCGGTTTCCTGATCGACCCGACGCTGTCCGGCCGGTGGAGTTCAGCTAGGCCTCGAGTCCTAATGTCGCTGGGCAGGCGCTGCTGTACAGATAGTCGGCCGTGCTTTCAGACGCGGGGGCGGATGGCTGTGACAACTGCTATCGTCTCGGCGGCCCGACGGCAGGGGTTGGTATGGACCGGGGAGACAGGCGCAAGCGCGGAGTGGCCGTGGCCCGGGCGAGGGTTGCCGTAGTTGCATACGCGTTGCTCGCTCTGGCCGGCAATCTGGTCACCAATGGCGTCGACCTGCCCAGTCGGCGATGGCTGCTTGTTGCGGTCGGAGTTTTCCTGTTGCTGCTTGTGGTGGTGGCGAGGATCGAGGTTGGTTCCCGCCGCGACGGGCCGGCCGTCGGTCCAGGGGTGATAGCCGAGGGGCCGGTTGGCGGTCGGTCCGATGGATGTACTTGTGCTGTGCCGCATAAAGCGGTCCAGGTAAGTACAGCTCCTCACCGGGCTGGCCCGTGGCCGCTACGGAGCGTGGCCGAGTTGGAAAGCAGGCGGTACTCGATCACAGACAGTCGCGTGAGGAAAGTTTTCGGCGCAGCGGGCTGGGAAGGAACGCTGCGGAGGCTGTACCCCGAAGCCCCGCTGGTGTCGCTGGGCGGCTTCACCTTTCCGATCTGGGCCGAGGTCGCGGCACCCGAGCTGCGGGGCGACCTCGACTCGGCGATTGGAAACATCATCGATCACGTACGGCCCGACAGACGTCGGTACGACGCGGAAGGCCGTGGCTTCGACAACCGTGGCAGGGCGGAGTTCCGACGCACCTACTGGCGGCGCGACGAAGTTCGGCGGTTCAACGCGGAGACGTTTGCGCTCGACAAGATCGAGCGTCATGGCCCCGGGAGGTTCAGCATTCATGCTCGCTACGGCACCTACTTCCAGTCGGTGGCGACCTCCGAAATGCTCGAGCGGGAGTTCGTCAACGTCGTGAGCCGCCGGCCGAATGCCGTGTGGTCGTTGAGCGACTTTCCGCGCCGTGCCTGGCTGCGAGAACGGGCTGGCGGAAACGAGCTCTTCAACGGCGCCCACCGGGCGGCCGCCTTGTCGGTGGCGGCAGTAATGATCGTGAAGGAGAAGCGGGGGTACAGCGCGCTATTGAGCCGGAGATCCGGGGACGTCAAGACCCATCCGGGCTTCCAGCACGTCTTTCCCTCCGGAATCCTCGCGCCGACCAGTTCCCGGTACGGCAGTGAGCGCGCGGAGTACTCGGTGAAACGGGCCTTCCTTCGCGAGTTCGCCGAGGAGTTGTTCGGGTATGACGATTTGGCCTACGACAGCAGGGACCTCCGCGATGCGCTCGGGGGCATCTGGCCGATCCAGCACCTGCTGGACGCCACTCAACCCGGACCCATGGGGCAGCGACCGGCGGTCGAGGTTAGGTACACCGGCATCTCGGTGCCGCTGCTCACCCTCCGCCCCGAGGTGTACGTGCTCGTGCTGGTCCGCCAGTCAGGCTGGTTTGATGAGCTGGTGAGCGGATCGGAGTTCAGGTGCCGCCAGCATGGATTCAACCTGAACTGGGAGTTCGAGGACGACCGAGACGACATCGACGGCAAGAGACTGGACTCGATTCGCGTTGAACTCGACGATCGGTTCGAACTCACCGGTAGGCAGCGGTTGACTCCGCTAAATACCGTTCCTCACGCCGCCGCGGCACTGTGGCTGGGTACGCAGGTTGCCCGTGAACTGGTGTAGTGACGCTCTCGCGCTGACCGCCGATGCACCCGACGCCCCGACAGCGCCTTTGGCATGATGAGCTCTTCGGCGGGCTCGAAAGTGTCAGCGTCTGTGGCTCGCGCAGGTCAGTCGGCGGATGCCCTCGACTGCGGGCCACGCTTGGTTAGGGTTTCCTGCTCGGGGACCTCTTCGGCGGACCCGAAGGCGTCGCCCCTGGAAGGTTTAGGTCATCGCCCCGGGATGCACGCTCGCTCATGGCCGAGAACAGTGCGTCTGACCTTGAGACGTGCAACGCTACTGCTGGTGACCGTCTCCTCGGAGACTTCGGTTGCTGGTGGGTGAGCTGGCAGCATAGGTCGTACGGTCAGCAAGCTGAGTCACGCTCCTGCCACTCACCCCGTTACGTGGCGTCGGCATTGTGGTCGACGTCGTCCCGGCTGGTGGTCAGTGCGGCAGGCATCGGCAGCCCGTACTTGTCGCACAGGAATCGGGTCTGACAGTACCGCTGGGCGTCGGCCGCCACGTTGCCGAGGACTGCAGAGTTCATCCCGGCACCGATGAGGACGCCCACGAATGGCACCACCTTGGCGACGTTCTGGACGGGAACCTTGGCACCGGCCGGACCCACGTGCTGCAGCAATTTCTCAAGGGCGGCCACGAGGCGATGGTCCGCACGGAGCTTGGCTGACCATCTCACGCGTCCCTTGATCGCGTTGGCCGCCCGTGCGGTCTCGCGCAGCGGACCCACTTTCGCCGCCTGGGCCATGAAGGACCGGTGTACGAGACGCTCGATGAAGAGCTGCTCGGCGGGATCTTTGGCGTCGTAGCCGTAGGAGTAGGCGATGCGAGACGCGATCGACGCGCTCAGGACCTGGATGACGAGGATGTCTGCGGTCACTGCGGCGGGGATCCCGGCGACGGGGACCATGGCCAGCAGGCCCATGGCGCCACCTTCGACCGCGCCGGCGGTTCGCCACCTGAGTGTGTTGCGGGTCAGGAGCCGGTCGCACACCTTGAGGTCCTGCTGCCGCAGCTCAGCGAAACTGCCTAGTTCGAGGCCACGCTTACGTGCGACCTTCTCGACGCCCTTCGGGTCGTTGAGCTCCAAGGCCCAGGCATTGACCAGTTCCAGCAGCGCTACCGCGCCTTCGGCCGCCGGCCGCAGGGCCACGCTGGCAACCGCGTCACCGCCGCGACGGACTGGCTCCTTGATCGCCTCGGGTACCGCCCTGGCGGCCCGGCTCGCGGCGAGGTGCGCGCACATGCCGCGACTCGCCTGCTCAGTCTTCGTTGCGCGATGGCTCTCGTGGTTGCCGGGCTGAATCAGACTGCCTGCGACGGTGTCTGCGCGGGTCCTTGTGGGGCAGGCAAGGCGAGCTGGTCAGGCCCGATGTCGAGGGTGGATCGGCGGTGTGGGTTGGCGAGGTAGAACTCGATCGCCTCGGCGAGACGCTCGTCGGAGACGGCGCAGTCCGGGCCGCTGAGCCCGACGTATCGCGGGTTTTCTGGTGTTTTCAGGCGCAGGTGAACGCCCTCCTTGTCGTGGTAAACCGCCCCGATCTGCTCCCAGAGGACGATGTGGCCGCCGACCGCGACGCCATGCGAGGTGATGACCACGTACCCGGAGCGGCGCAAGCGCCCGAAGGCGCTCGCGGCGAGCGCAATGGCCGCCGCGCCAGCGAGTATCGACCCGATCGGGCCGGACCACACCCTGCCCGCGCCGACCTGCCCGCCGAAGAACAGCAGCCCACTCCCGACGAAGCCGGTGGCCGTGACTGCGCCGATGGCGAGGGCGGACCGGGACCACCGGCCCTGCAGACCAGGGTGTACGCCATTGGGCAGGACCAATGCTGCCCGCCAGCGAAAGTCCGCGCGCCGGCCCCGCCTGCGCAGCCAGCGTGTACCGGCGAGGTGCACACCGGTGGCGACGAACAGGATGCAGCTGACGTCAGGGACGGCACCACCTGCCCGGCGCCCGTACTCCCACAGGGCTGCACCTGCGGCCACGATGGTGGACGCTGCGAAGGCCGCCACTACGATGCGAATCCAGCGCAGCCGGTTCCGGCGCGGCTCCTCAATGATCAGCATGGAGCGTCACACACGGCCGGTCGAGTCCGCCCAGCCCGCTGACGAATGGAGATGCCACGGACGGAACGCAAGGAGCGGCCGCGTCTGGACGTCGACGCCATGTCGATGCGGTCGGCCGTCGGCAAGGGCTGCCCCTTGCACCTACCAGCCCTCCGATGTCCGAACCTTGCAAGCACCGACACATCGTGGCGGCTGTGGCCCCCAGACATCAAGACCAGCACGGCCGGGCACAACGACATGTCCGGCGCAGGGCCCATACCGGATCAAGGCGGATGTTTGCGGTGGAACTCAGCCCCTGGTGCGGATCAGTGGTCGGTAGGTGTCGTGGGTGGCCGTAGCACACAGAATTCGTTGCCGTCGTGGTCGGCGAGGACGTGCCAGGCCCAGCCGTCTTCTTCGATGACACTGTCCGTGATGCACCGCGCTCCCAGAGACAGCAGTCTGGCCACCTCCGCCTCAAGGTCGGGAACGCGCAGATCCAGGTGCATCCTGTTCTTGTGCGTCTTTGGCTCGGGGACCCATTGCAACAGCAGCTCAACGCCGTTCCCGTCGGCGGGTAGCAGCCGCCGGTAGCGCCCTGGCGAGAGCGGTTCAGCCACGTATCCGAGCACCCCGCACCAGAAGGTCCCTGCGCGATCCAGATCGGCACAATCCAAGACCACCGCCAGGACGACGTCGCTGCGTCCACCAAACCGAGCCGGCCCCTCAGTCATTGCTGCAGGCTATGACAGCGACCATCTGCTCCACACAGGCGCCTCGGCCGGAGGTACTGCGCTACCGGCAGGCCATCCCGATCTGCCGCCGCGCCGCGCGTGCGGCCTCCGGCGTCGTCACGATTTCAGGGGCGGAAATGGGCCAGGTTCGGGTACCCCGACTGCACGGCGGGCATTGCGGGCGTTGCGCGAGCGGCTATGACGTATCCAGATCGCGACATCGAGCAGCCGTAGCAAGCTGATTGACTCGTCGCCCGCTGGGCGGAGATCCTCAATCGCGTCACGGAGTGCGGAATCGGTCAGCGCGGCTGCAAGCGTCACCCAGAACTTGTTCCGCGGCGGAGCGAGCACACGAAACACGACGTCGTCATGGATCGGCACAAGCCGGGGGCGCTTGCGGGCAAGGTGGTTGCGAGCAGATCGTCGAGGGTGAGCACGTAGACGGGTTCTCGCCGAGCAGGTCGAATAGCGTGCCGGCGAATGGCCCATCGGAATTGAAGTAGGCGACGAGGTCGTCAACGCCGGGGGCGGCGAGCACATCCCGGATCCGGACGCGGGCCAGCTCCTCAGGCTGCACCGCGAGAGCATGACACACCGTCGGTCTCGCGCGTAGATCATGCAGGGTTCCGCCGGACCGTGGGTAAGGGTACTCATGATGCGGATCTCGGTCGGAGACGGTGTCCTGGATACGCTGCGCGTCATGCCCTACGTGCCGGGTCTCGACGAGGACGCTGGTGGCGTGGCCACCATTGCCGAGCCAGCATGCCTGCGGCCCGGAAGCGGTAGGAACGGCTGGTCTCCCTCGCCACTGGCGAGGGAGACCGCAGACCGATCATTGTCTAGGGTTCCGCAGCGAGCGGATGCTCCTCACCAGTCAGATCGGCCAAGGCAATCGCGACCTCGTGCAGTGTTGCGCGTACGTAGGTGGCCGTAGAGCCGTTTCCGGCGCCTTCTGTGTGTCCGGCATAAGCGCGGGCCACGGCGTGACCATGGGTCCGTTCTACCCAGGTCAGGGTGGTGTGCCGTAGCCAGTGTGTGCTGATCTGCTGGGTGTGCACCCAGCGCAGATGCTGTCCGATCCGCGACCACAGGTGGTCGTAGCGCCGATAGGTCAGCGGCCGGCCGTCGCGGTAGCGCAGCAGGTTGCTGTTTCGGTCACCGTCGCCTCTCTCGGCGTGATGCGCCAGCAGGTGCCGCATCAGCGTTGGGGAGATCGGCTGCCAGCGAGATGCGCCGCCCTTTTCTCGCAGGAAGATCAGACATTGGTCGGTGTCCAGATCCCGCGGGCGCAGCGCCAGGGCCCCGCCGCGGCGGCAGGCCGTCTCGGTGTGCAACCGGATCAGCAAGCTGTCCAGAGCCGGGTCGTCTCCGGTGCTGGCCGCCGCCTTGTTGATCTCCGCCAAGCGGGCGTCGCCGATCGCCCGCCGCGTACTGGGCAGCCTGCGCGGCTTGTCCACCTTCAACGCCGGGTTGTCAGCCGCGTCGAGGTACCCATCCGCTACGGCCCGCCGGTATAGGCAGCGCAGCGCGGACACCAGATGTTCTGCGGCGGATCGTCCGCCGCGGTTGTTGCGTCGCATCACCACGTTGGCCTGCACCTCGGCGCGCAACTGCTCAATCTCGGAGGGAAGGGGCTCGTCGATGCGCCGACCGCCCCATGCTTGCACCACCCGTTTCCAGTAGGAGCCGTATGCCCGGCGGGTGCCGGGCGACACGGCTGCGGCGACGATCGGCACGTATTCGGCAAATGTCGGGGCTGGGGGACGGGCCGGCTGTACCCCCAATAGATCGGCGGGGGAGATGCCCATTCGCTCCAGCAACAAGCGGGCGGCCTCCAACTCCGGCCGCCCAGCGGCGGTCTGGCTCACGCCGTCTCACCCCTCTTCACAGCCGAGTGCGTGCCAGCCATCAGGCGGTCGAGCACCGCAAGGGGATGCGCCGCCAGTACATCTGCGGAAAGGTTGGCGACCAGCAGAACGCGATCCCCGGCCTTGAGCCGGCACCAGCGTCGCACCGTCAACGGCAGAAGTACGTAGCCGCGGTCGCCGATGCGGTGGACACCATCGGCGGTCGCGCAGACCAGGATGACTCCGGACTGTTCGCGGATGTCCAGGCGGGTTTCCGGTGCCCAACCGAGCGCTCGGACGATGCTGCGGTCGGCGATCCGGCCGCTCTTGTCCACCGCGCTCAACGCGTAGGCGGTGTCGGCTGTTCGGGCGTACTTGGAACTCAAGGCTGGCAAGGGAAGCGGCCGTCTGACTCTACCCAGTGGCCCTGGGCCGGTGCCGGCGTTTGCGGGGATCACCCTGGGAACCACGGGTGGCACGGACGAGGTGCTCATCGCCACCACCCCCGCCCCTGCTCGGCGAGTGCTCGCAGCAACGTCAGAAGGTAGATGGGGTGTTCATAGTGGTCTGAACACAGGTACGGGTTGTTGCGCACCGGTGCGGACCGTGGGGGTTCAAGTCCCCCCTCGGACACAATCTAGTACATGATCCACTCGGGGTCGCCTGAGCGGACACCGTTCGGGTCGTCGGCCGGTAGGTCAGGGCGATCCCTAATTCGCGGTAGACCAATGCCTTGTCGGCGGGGTCAGCGTCGCGGAGCACGGCGGCAATGTTTCCCAGAGCCTCTACGACGCGGTGGATCTCGTCAGGGCTCATGGTCCGAGGTCCGGTGAGGCGACGCAGGTTGGCCTCGGCGGTGACCTGTTCGGCCTGGATGTCGGCGATCCATCGTCCGACGACGGTGGGATCGACGCCGCTGTCCAGAGCGGCGCGATAGCGGTCCAGCCGGGCGGTGCAGGTGGCGAGGGTTGCCCGTGCCGCCTTGATCGCCTGTTGGTCGACGTCATCGTGCTGTGCGTCGGCCATGGCCTGGACAGTTGCGGTGAGTCGGCTGGGCTACCTGGGCTCCGCGGTGGTCGCGGGTGGCCTCGGTGCTGTGCTGTGGAGCCTCGTCGACGTGGTTCGAGGTGCCGGCTTCGGCCTATAGAGCCTGTTTCTGATCTATGGGGCTGGGCTTGTGGTACGGGTACGAGCGTGGCGGCGGGTCATCTGGAGGATCGCGGCCCAGTAGATGATGGTTTCGTGGTGTTCGGGTAGGCGTTCGTAGTCGCGGGCGCAGCGGCGTCGGCGGGTGAGCCAGGCGAAGGTGCGTTCGACGACCCAGCGGCGTGGCAGGACCTGGAAGCCTTTGCCGGCTGGGCGGGGCACGATCTCGATGGTGACGTCGAGGTCGGCGGCCCAGGTGATCAGGTCGCCGTGGTAGCCGTGGTCGGCCCAGATGTGTGCGATGCCGTGCAGGGCGGCCTGGTGGACGATGGGGCGGGCGTCGTCGCGGTCTTGGACGTTGGCCGCGGTGACGTGCGCCGCGATGAGCAAGCCGAGGGTGTCGACGATTATGTGGCGTTTACGGCCGTTGACGCGTTTGTGGGGGTCGTAGCCGCTGGTGTCGCGGCTGACGGTGGCTTCGGCGCACTCGTGCACCGATTGGGAGTCCACGCAGCCGGCGGTCGGGGTCGCGGTGCGGCCGGCTGCGCAGCGGATCTGTTCGCGGAGCCGGTCGGTCAGAGTGAGCGCGGTCAGATCGTCGTGCCAGCGGGTGAGGAATCCGTAGACGGTTCGCCAGGGCGGGAAGTCGGCGGGCATGGCCCGCCATTTGATGCCGTTGTCGACGAGGTAGAAGATCGCGTCGATGATCGCCCGCCGGTGATGTTTCTCCGGCCGGCCACCGGTGCGGCGACGACAGGCAGGCGGGGCCAGCAGCGGTTCGAGGATCTCCCACTCGGCGTCGGTGGTGTCGGAGGGATAGCGGCGGGGACGGGTCACGCAGCCACAGCCGCAAACGGCATGGGGCTGCTGGCCAGCTGCACGCTGGGCAGGGTTCAATGTCACGGCGGGCTCTTGGGACAGCAGGGGTGTAGGAACCGTCTGCCTACCAAGAGCCCGTCACCGATTGATAGCCGCCACGCCGAGCTCCCTGGCACCTACCACAACGCTCGTCAGGAAGATCAGAAACAGGCTCTATAGCAACGGGATTGACGCTGCCAGCGTCGGACCCGGTTGGGTTTTGGTTTGTGTTGTCCCTCGGACACCAATTTGCAGCATCCATGCTGTGTTTCGCGTACTGGTGGTCAAGCGCACTTGACCACGCAACTCTCAGCTCAGCGACTCCCTCGATCGACTCTGTCCCGATCGGGGGCGATTGTCGTGTCTGATCGTTCTCTGGCACCCGTCATCCCGCCGGTGACGCTGGCCGGCCGGGGGCAGGGTTCCCGCAGGCTTCGGAGTGGAGTGACTCGCCGCCCGCCGCTGCCCCTGCCGGTGCTGCCGTCGCCGCGCGCCGGCACGATGGTCTACGGCCTGGCTGCCATCGACAGCAGTGGCCGGATCGCCGACCGGGCGGTCATTCGAGCCCTCGGCTGGGCACCGGGCACCCGCCTGCACATCCGCGAGGGCGCCGGAGTCATCGTCATCCGGCTGGACCGGCAGGGCGTCTTCACCGTCAGCGGCCAAGGCCATCTACACCTGCCGGCGGCCGTCCGACACTGGTGCGAACTCACCGCCGGCGACCGCGTGTTCCTGGCCGCCAACCCTACTGACGGCTTGCTCGTGGTGTATCCTCCCTCCGCCCACCACGGCTACCGATCCGGGTCTGCGGTGGATCGCCATGCGGCACGCCGCCGATCACGTGCACATCGTCGCCACCCTGGTGCGGGAGGACGGCCGAACGAACTGGATGCGCAACGACTACCCGCGCTGCGTCAAGGCCACCTACAACGTCGCCCGCCGCTACAACCTGCACCGCCGGGTCCCGCCGGCTGACCGGACCGCCCACCGCCGCCCCCACCCGGTCGAGGTCAGCAAGGCCCGTCGCGCCGGCCGCGCTCAGACGCCCCGCGACGAGCTGCGCCGCCGCGTACGCACGGCCGTCGCCGCGGCTGCCTCCGAGGAGGAGTTCTTCGCCCGGCTCCGCGACGCAGGGGTCCTGGTCCGACTCCGGCGCAGCAGCACCGATCCCCGGCAGATCACCGGGTACGCGGTAGCGCTTCCCGGCGCCCGCACCGCCGGCAGACAGCCAGTGTACTTCGGCGGAGGCCGGCTGGCGCCCGACATGACCCTGCCGAAGCTGCGGCTGCGCTGGGGCACCCCGACACTGCTACCGGCAGCGCCAACGCCCGGTCGGATCGAGCGCATCGAGGCGATGCGCCAGGCCGCCACGGTGGCCACTGCCGCCGCCGACGATATCCGCCGCGACGCCTGTACCGAACCCGGCCGGGCGCAGGCGACCGCGGTCGCTGCAGCGGACCTGCTCACCAGCCTGGCGTATGCGATGGAGCGTGACCGGCGCGGGCCTCTGCACCGGGCCGCCGAGGTTTTCGACCGGGCAGCCCGGGACCTGTACGGGCGGGTCCATCGGTCGACCAGCCGCTCTCAGGAGATGCGGGCCATGTCGCGGCTGGTAGCGCTCATGGGCCGTATCTCCGGCAACGACGACGCCATCGCCGCCCTTGCACTGGTCATGGACCTGGCCCGGCTCGCCGACACCTTGGAGCAGCTGCGACGAGCCCAGCAGCGCCTCCACCAGGCCGACACGGCCCGGACCGCCGCGAAGGCGCTGCGGTTGGTAGCGGGCGGCTCGCAGCCGACGGTAACGCTGCCGCCAACTGTCACACCTACATCCGCGCCGACTGTGGGAGGCGGCCGGCGTGCTGCGCGCGGCCGCTGACCAGACAGGGGAGGTGCACGTGCCGCACCCGCAGCAACATGAGGACCCGATGGCCGAGACCCGCCAGCAGTTCCTGCAAGGGCTGGCGACGATGGCGACCGTCGGCGAGGCCGGCGCCCGCTGGGCCGCCGTCGGTATCCAGAACAAGGCCGCCGAACGGGAACGCCAGGCCCAACAAGACGAGGCCGCCGCGGCGGCACGGCGTGAGGCCGACCGCCTGGCCGCCAAGGTACGCGCGGACCGCGAACGGATGGCGGGATCCCTCGACGGTGGCTGGCTGGTCAACAAGGCCACTTTCGCCGAGCAACGACTGCGCCAGTTCCGCCCCGACCTGATGGCCGCCTACAAGCGCCACAGGCAGGCCGGAACCTCGACCCCCGAAGCCATGCGCGCCGCCGCTCGGGAGGTGTGGGAGAGCGACGCCCGTACCAGTCACCGCCACCGCGGCGCCCACGCTCACGGCGGCACCCCCGACAGGCCGGGGATCACGCCTGACGGGCCGGTCGCACTGCCACACGGCGGTCGTGCGCTCGTTGACGACTTCGACGCCGCTGTCCGGCAGGAGGCGATGAAACTGGCCGAGCACGTACGGCCCGAAGCCCTCGACGAGCTACAGCGCCAGTGGCGTGCCACGGGCAAACTGCCCGCAGGCGAGCCGGTGCAGCTCCTGCGCGACCTCGCCGCGGAGATGAATCAGGCCGTCAGGGCCGGCGAGGCTGCCGGGCGGCCGGTCGAGGCGATCCGCCTGGCTCGCAGCCACGTGGAGGAGGCCCTGGCCCGTGACCTGCAGAGCCGAGCGGCTGCTGAACGCGGCGAGGGGGTCCGCGACGGCGGGACAGTCGACGACCCCCGCACCCCTGCAGACGAGCATGCAGCCGGGCAGTCGGCGAGCATCCTTCACGACGACAACGCCGATCACACCGTCGCCACCGCAGCTGCGCTCCATCATGCTGACACGCTTGCGACACCGGCCTGGGCACAGGCCTTCCCGAAGCTTCGCGTGGTGCAGGTCAACACGGCGGTCGCCGGAAAACAATCCGCGGCAGCGGTCGTCGCGGTGCCGATGCGAGGCAGGACACGATGACGTCGATCCGCACGGACGCGGCTACCCAGCTCGACGAGCTCGCTGCTGAGGTAGCGAGGCTGGCGGCACACGTTGCCAACCTGCAACAGACCCAAGCCGAACGTGCCCACGCTGATGACGGGGATGATCAGCCGCCGCTCTACTCGACCGTCGAAGACTGGGTGACCATGTACCTGCTGCCGACCTTCCCGCGTCCGGTCGGCGAGGTGGGAATGACTCGCTGGCACTGGTGCGAGCAGTGGTGGCGACACGACGAAGCAGTGACCCGGCTGACGGCCCTGTGGTATGGCTGGGAACAGGCCCGGCTGCAGATGACCGGCATGCTGCCCTGGCTGCGAGACCTCGATCACCAGCTGCCCATCCTCTGCGGCGACGACGACCCGTTCCGCAACTGCACTCCAGCCGGCGATCTCGGGAAGCACCAGCACCGCTCGTCGCCGGAGGTGCCGGCTCAGCCAGCGCCAGAAGACTGGTGGAAATGGTGGGACTGATGCCGCGTGGGGCTCTGTAGTGGGTGATTGAGAGAAGGACTGTTCCGTCGGCGTCGCGCGCCGGGGGCAGGATCCGCGCGGAGGCGCCTCGACGCGGACGTTGGAGTCGCTCACGCCGACATGCCTGCTGCGGTCGATGGCCACGTACAGGTGCCCGTCGCGGGCACCTGTATCCGCAGAGGCGAGCGCGTGACGCGCCCGCCCTGCTAGGTGGCCCGCCTTCCCCGGCGTATGCCTGGTAATTGCATGAGACCTCAGACCATTCGGTACGCCAGTCAGACCCATCCCTCGTCGCGAGCCATGATCATGGCTTCGGTGCGGTTGGCTGCACCGATCTTGGTGTAGAGGTCGCGTAGCAGCCGGAACATCATGCGCTCCGAGTAGCCGGCCCGGGCCGCCACCGTGGCGACGTTGTCGCCCCGGGCGAGAAGGCTCAGCCACTCCCGCTCGGCGGTGGACGGGTGCCCGGCCGCCGTCGCCGGTTCGCCGGCGGGCTGTCGCTCGGTCAGGGCCCGTAGCACGGACGTCGGCACCAGACTGTCGCCGCGGGCGGCGGCCCCGACCACCTCACGCATCGTGGGCAGGGTCGCGTCGCGGGGCAGGATCCCGGCCGCGCCGGCGTTCAGCGCCCGGACCGAGGCCGGCATGCTGGCGTCCTCCAGAACCGCGATGACCGTGGTGCCGGCGCGGGCCTGACACAGCTCGGACAGCAGGTCCCAGTCCTGCGCGGTCCGTACGGTGAACAGCAGCAGCCGGGGCTCGTCGATCCGGGCCCAGGTCAGCAGATCGGTGGGGGACTCCGCGTCGAAACCCGCCTCGGCCAGAGCCATGCGCACGCCATGGCGGAACAACGGGAACGGATCTGTGACGGCGACTCGGAGCACGATCCGATCTTCGTCAAGTGCGGATGTCATCGCCAGTGGTGGTGCGGGCGTGGCCGGGATGTGCCGTCACAGAGCGCGATGCTGCCGCCGTCGACCTGGCAGGGCGCTGCCATGGTCGGCGGAGTGGGGCGGTCTGGGGCCTCGGCAGTGGAAGCGGGCGAGCGGGTCAGGCAGCCGCCCGGGCCCGCCATTACCCCTGGGGATCATGCGACTACTTTGCGTCATGGACACGCGCTGCGATGCGGGTCGATTCTTCCCGACATGGTGGAACGAAAGGGCGACATCCCCAACCTGAAGTTCCGGCAGCTCGTCCCACGGGGCAGCCCGGCGAAGTTCTGCAGAGTCTGTGGACGCAAGCTGCGGAGTAAACGGAGCATCCGGCTCGGTGTCGGCCCCGTCTGTGCCAGAAGAGCCTGACCGTCAGGCTCCATCCAAGCCGACCGCAGCCTGCATGGCCTGCCGGGCCTGAGGCGAATCGTCCCCGTCGAGCAGTTCGTCGAGCAACCTCACCGCCCGCAGAACCACGCCCGGCGCGCGAGTCCGCCTACGCGCCTGTCGGTATGCGCTGATCGCCGGATCCAAATCCCCGGTACCCTCCGCGCGGGCCAGACCTGCGAAGGCGAGACCGTTGAGGTCTAGTAGCTGGACGGCGGGATTCTTCGGCCGGAGTAGCGGACTGATGTCACGCTGCACGCGGCCGAACGAGGCTTCCGCCGACTCCATCTTCTGCAGGCGTACCTGGGTGATGCCGAGCAGAGCGACCGCTGCGAACGGGCGGCTGTTCTCGAAGAATCGCGTCGCGGCGTGGGCCGTATCATGGGCCGCGACGAGGTCACCGCCGAGGAGCAGCGCCAGCGCCCGGGTGGAGTAGGTCTCCCGGCACAGATCCGCGTTCCCGGCGTCGGCCGCGGCCTTGATCGCTTCGTCGGCGAGGCGCCGTGCCCGGTCGAGTTGTCCCATGTCGATGTGAACCTGCGCCATGGCGTCGACGCACTTCGCGGCCAGTTGGGCGTCCGAGTGCCCTTCGGCCAGGCGGCGTGCGCGCTGGATCAACCGCAGTGCAGTGAGCGGCTGGCCGAGTTGCTGTTGCAGCAGCCCCTGGTTGAGAAAGACGGACGCCGCCTCCTTTTCGGTGTCGTCGATGACTTCCAGGGCGGCGGCATACTGATCCAGCGCCTTGTCCACCATCCCGAGCTCTGCCAGGCAGCTGGCCAGGCCGAGGCGGCTGATACCGAGGACCAGCGGATTGCCTTGATGGAGCAGGTTCCGATACAGCGTGGCGGCAGCGTCCAGCTCGCCCTTTACCAGGCGTGCCTTGGCGAGCTGCACCCGAAACGCGTCCTCCGCCTCCGGCGAGAGAGCAGACGCGCGTGCCTTCGTCAATAACGCGATGGCCCTGTCCGGTTCACTAGCATCGAGATAGGCGCTGGCCAGCTCGTAGCGGTTCTCCAGGTCGGAGTACACGTCGCCGAGCTCGCCGAGAAGGCGCTCGCGGAGGCGGATGATCAGGGAGCGGTAGCCCCACAGACTGAGGTGCTCGTCCACTTCATTGATCAAGGTGGCGGCCCCGGGGTATTCGCGCCCGGCCAGCCGCAACTCGATCTCGCTGAAGTGTGCGCCCAGGTCGTTCAGGTCCACTACCCGGATCTCCAGCTCACGGACCCTACGGAAGTACTCGGCTGCACGATGCCAGAGGGCGTAGCGGGTATAGCGGGTATAGCGGGTCGGGTCCACTTCGCGGTCGCCGGGCGAACCGAGCTGGATGGTGTCCAGCACGGTTCGCCCGTTAACCGCGTCTTCATCGCCGCGTGGCAGGTGATAGAGGTCGCCGTCGCGCCGGATGAGCCGCCGATCGCAGAGCAGCTCCAGGACCCCGGCACTGTCCAGGCCGGTGTCGTACGGTGCGAGCAGCCAGCTCACCGCCGACGCCCGGACCGGCCGGTCGTAGACGGCCAGAGCCTGCAGAACCCGTTGCATTGGACCTCGCAGCGCTAGCGTGGCTCGGCGGATCAGGTACACGCTGCCGTCGCCCTTGCCGGCCGCCTTCGTCGCCGAGGTCAGCAGCTCATCGAGATCCGACCCGGGTTCACTGCGCAGGACGGCGTACAGGAGTTCCATCGCTCTCGGGCGCCCATGGGTCAGGCGGTGGACACGCCGCATCGTCGCCCCGCTGACATCAGCCAGGCGGGCAACTCCACCCTCGTCGAGACCGCGGAAGAAGTCCGCCGCGAACTCGGGCGGAAGGCCTGGTGGGATGTCCACCTGCGGCGCGTGGACTGGCGGGTTCGTCAGGCGGCGGATCTCCACCTGGGAGACGAAGAGCACCCGCACGCCGTGGCCCGACTTACTGCCTATGATGTGCGCGAACTCGCGCAAATGCACATCTGTCAGCCGGTAGTCGGCGACGAGCTCCTCAGCGTTGTCAACGATCAGCAGCAGGGAGATGTCGCCGAGCGCGTCCAGGATCGCTGCCATGTTCTGCCGCCAGTCGTGCGATTGGTCGCCGACGCGTTCGAGCATTCGTTCCCGGTCCCCAGCATGGGGCATCATCCGGGCGAGCCTCTCCAGCAGCAGGTGTGCGGTCACCCGGCGCGGGCCGTGCGTGGATACGTAGGCCACACCTGCGTAGCCACTCTTCTTCAGCTGCGGGATGAGGTCGTTGAGCAGCGCAGTCTTGCCCGATCCGCACCGCCCGCGGAGGACCACCAGCCGAGTCCGCGAATGGTGGAGGTGACGGAGCAACAGTTCACGTTCGGAGTGGCGGTCGTGCACGCCGGCGCTCGTGATGGCCGGTGGTGCCTCAATGATTTGGAAAGTGCCGTCGATCGTCTCCCGGCTCGGCGGCGCGGCGTCTTGGTGGCGGCCCTCGTCGATCTTCCGCCGCACGTCGGCGGCGGCCTCGGCCGGGTTGGCGGCCCGTCGCCGTTCCCACTGGATGACGGCGTGGAGCCGGCCAACCATGGCGGACAGGGTCTTCCGCTCCTCGCCCTGGGCGCGGTCGGCCTGCTCTTCCAGTTTCTCTACCTGGGCGGTCAGCATCTCGACCGTGCGGTTGACCGGCCGGCAGAGCCGTAGCTCATGCTCGAGATGGTCCCAGCCGCCGTGAGGCGAGTCCACGTCGATCGGAGTGCCCTGCACGGTCACCGGCGGGTCCGCCTGGCTCCCGGGCGGCCGCACCGCCCAAATCGGCTTGCCCCAGTTGCGAGCCACCCTGAGTTCGTCGCGCGCGTAGGAGTTCTTCGCGGCGGAAGCGTCGGTGAGCACCAGGAGCACCAGGTCCGCGCCGAGGATGAGGTCTTCGATCCGCCCGTCCCACGCCTTGTTCTGGATGTTGTCGCGGTCGATCGAGGCGTTGATCGGTGGATCCCGGCTCTCCAGCCAGGTGACCAGTTCACAGGCGAAATCGAACCCGTCGCGGCTCGCGTAAGCGACGAAGACAATGAACGGTTCCATCCGGTCACCCCGACCCGAGCCGCACGCACATCAATGCCCAAGGCTACTGATTGGATGCTTATCGTAGTTGCACCGGTGAAGGAAAGCGGCTGTCCTTTTTCGACATCATCCGCCCTGACGATCACGTTACGAGCGGCGCTTACGCCCGGCCCGCCGCCGCGCCCGGCTCTTCGCACCGCCCGGTTGCCGTGCCGGCCCACCCGGGCGGCGCGGCGCCACGGGGCTCCGGTTGCCACGGTTCCGGCGGTCGCCGGACTGCGGTCGCGCGGCCGATTTGATCGAGCGGGCCGGCGAGGTCGCCCGGCGGATCACCGCCGACCGTGCCCGCCGCCACACTGTCCGCACGATTGCCTCGGCCAGCCAGCCGATCAGCCAGCGGAGGGCGTACTGAAGGATCTGGTCGAGAATGTCCTGGTCAGGTCCCATGGAACGATCGTCGGAAGTCGACTTGGGGATCCGGCTGAACGTCCTCGACCGCCAATTTGAAACGTCACTGACCGGGTTTCAGATCACCTTCAGAGGCCGTCCAGCAGCGCTTCGACCTCGGCGACCTGTGCCGCACCGAGCTGACGATACCCGTCCACCGCGAGACTCCACTGCTCACGCGCCCGCCGCGGGTCACCATCGGCGGCGGCGAGCTCGCCCAGCCGGTGGTGGGCACGCGCCTGCTCGTACCCGCTGCCCGACTGCTCCGCCGCGACCACCGCCTGCTCGAACCGCTCAACCGCCGACCCAAGGTGACCGGTGCGCTGGTAGATCTCGCCCAGTGCGTTGAGCGCCATCGCCGCGTCCAGCCGCAGGCCGAGCCGTTCGAAGACCTCCAAAGCGACCAGCAGGTCGGCGACCGCCTCGGCGGCCCGGCCCAGCTCAGCCTCGGCCAGCGCGATGCCGCGCAGCGTGATGGCCGCATTGCGCTCGGACTTCTCCCTCCGGTAGAACTCGTAGACCGGCCGCATCTCGTCGAGGAACCGCACGAAGTCCCTCTCGTCGTAATACAGCCAGGCCAGGTTGGCGGCCGCGGTGTGTTCCCCATGCGCGTCGCCCACCTCGCCGAACAGCTCCCGGGCCCGCCAGTAATGCGCGGCGGCTCGCTGACGGTCGTGCTGTTCCAGGTACGCCAGGCCGAGGTTGTTCGCGGTCATGGCCATCGCCCGGCGGTCGCCGAGCCGGGTCGCCGCGGCCAGCGCCGCCTCGTGTGTGACCGTCCACGGATGCCAGCGCTTACTCAGGAAGTAGTAGCCGCGCAGTGTGTAGGCCAGCTGCCAGCACAACCGGTCCAGCCCGGCTGCTGCGGCGTCCAGGCAAACCTGCTGGAGGTTGCCGTCCTCGACGGTCAGCCACCGCAGGGCGCTGTCGTAGTCCGGCAAGGACGGCACCGCGGCGTCTCGGTCGAGCAGTTCGAGCGGCACCCGGTAGCGGTGCGGGGTGATGATCCGATCGGCCAGGTCGGCGGTCCGCAGCAGGTGGTCGGCCAGCCGGTGCAGCGCAACGGCCCGCTCGCCGGCCGGCACCGCGGTCGACGAGTGCTCGCGGGCGAAGAGCGCGATCAGGTCGTGAAACTGGTAGCGGCCGGTCAGCCGTTCGGACACCAGATGCCGGTCGGCGAGCAGCCGCAGCTGACCGGTCACCTCGTGGACCGGGAGGTCGGCCACCGCAGCCGCGGCGTGAGCGTCGAAGGCCCCGGCGCAGGTGGTGCCGAGCAGCAGGAACGTCTTGCGGACCTGGCCGGGCAGATCGTCCAGCGAGATCCGGAAGCAGGCCGCGACGCTGCGTTCGTCGTCGTCGAGATGCCCGAGCCGCGACGACTCCATGGCAAGCAGCGCCTCCAAATCCGCCGGTGAGATGCCGGGGTGAGCGCGGTACCGGGCGGCGGCAATCCGGATCGCCAGCGGTAACCGCCCGCAGAACTCGACGATGCGCGCCAGCACGCCGGGATCAGCGTCGTCCCGCTCGCCTCCGACGACGACCTGGAAGAGCCTGATCGCGTCCGGCGGATCGAGCACGTCCAGCGGCACCGAGCTGCCCTCCAGGGAGATCAGCCGCCGCCGGCTGGTCACGATGGCCGCCGAGGCGCCGGCGCGGGGCAGCACCGGGCGGACCTGGGCGGCGTCCTGGGCGTTGTCGAGTACGAGCAGCAGCCGCCGGTCGTCGATCAGGTCGTGGAAGTAGGCGGCCAGCTCCTCCGGGTCGACCGGGATCTGCGCGCCGTCCACCCGCATCCGGCGAAGCAGCCGGTCCAGTGTCTCGGCCGGGGTCAGCGCAGTGTCCCGCCCGGAGTAGCCGCGCAGGTCCAGGAAGATGACGCCGTCGGGGAAGGAGTCCTGCAGCTGCACGGCGGCCCGGACTGCGAGGGCGGTCTTGCCCGAGCCGCCCATGCCGTGGATGACGCAGAACGAGGCGTCCGTGGAACCGTCGAGGGCGGCCCGGACGCGTGCCAACGCCTCCTCCCGGTCGGTGAAGTGCGGGTCGGCCCGGGGCAGCCCGGAGAGTGGCCGATCGGCGGTTGCCGCCGGCGCCGGCTCCGCGTCGTCCCGCAGACTCCGCCGATGCGCCGCGATAAGCCGGCCACCGGGTTGCCGTCCGTGGGCGTCCAGGCGGCGGCGGACCCGGGTGAAGACCTCGCCCGCCTCGTCGCGCCGGCCCACCGCGGTGAGCGCGTCGATCAGCAACGCCGCGGTGCCCTCCCGCAGTGGGTCGGTGCCGACCTCGTCGGACAGCAGCTGGACCACTTCGGCGTACCGTCCCAACCTGTGCTGCGTCTCAGCGAGGAGATCGACGGCATGGCGGCGGCTGTCGGTCATCTGCCGGCGCAGCGGCTCGAGCCGGTCGTTAATGTCCGCCAGCGGCTCGGCGCGCCACAGGTCGAGGGCGGCTCGCAGCCGGTCCGCCGCCAGCTGCCATCGGCCCGCCTCGCGCGCCGCGCCGGCCTGCTCGACGAGCCGGCGGAACTGATGCCAGTCCACCTCGTCGCGCTCGACCGCGACGTAGTAGCGGTTCTCCCTGGTGACCAGGTCGGCTCCCGCCTGCCGGAGTACTTTCCGGACGGCGGAGACGTGGTGGTAGGCGGTGTCCTCGGTGGCCGCGCCCTCGCCCCACACCGAGCTGATGATCTCGGACAGCGAGGCGCCGATGCTGCCGCGTGCCAGGAGCAGGGCCAGTACGGCCCGGGGGATTGGACCGCCGGCGCCGACGACCCGGCCCCCGTCAGCGACGACCCGCACCGGACCCAGGATGGCGAAGCGCACAGGGACGTCGGCCATCCACCATCTGTACCGCATGCACCACGCGATGTTAAAGCTTCTGATCGATGACGGCCGAGAGGTGTTCCTCCCTTTCGCCGCGCTGGGCTCTTCTACGGCCCATCGCACTCGCGGCGGCAGGAGAGTGCGTTGAGTCAGGCAGGCTAAGCCGCACAGATGTTCGCCTTCAGCGTTATCCCGCGCCGTAGTCTCGACCTGTATGCGGAAGGAGCGGCTTCTCGCCAGCTGGAGCAGATGGCCGAGGCCGGAAGCGGGATCTCGTTCAGAACCTGGACACCCGGCCCGCGTGTTATGGGGTCGCCGGGGAGCCGCAGGCCGGACGTAGCCCAGACGTTTTGGGCTGAGGCTGGTTTGTCACACCGACCCGGTCGGCGATGATCTGCGCGAGCCGGGCGGGCTCGTAATCCTCCAGGCGGAGGTAACCAATCGCCGGGCTGAGTAGCTCCGCCGGTACCTCGACCGGCCCTACGAGGATCGGCAGGAGGTAACTGTCCGCGCTGATCTCGATGGCGCGCACCAACGCGGTCTGGTACTCGTCCATCGGGTACGCGCTCGCGAGGTATTCCCTGGACAGGAACGGCACGACGTAGCGGGTCGTCGCTCCGTAGACCGTGCGCATACCGGTGATGAAGTTGCGCCCCCAGAACTCGACCGTCTTGTCCTTGTCGTAGAAGACGTTCAGTCCCAGGGCCTGACAGGCCCGGACGATGGCCTCGACCTGGTCCCGCTGCGCCCCGGCGAACGAAACCGCGATGTCGTAGACCTCGGCATTGTTGGTCACGGAGCCATTCTATTGTGCGGGCGAGTCGATCAGGCGGAGCACCCAGCGGGGCAGCAGGGGCAGGAAGAGGACTGCGATCAGGCTCTGGCCGAACATGTCGGTCCGGACGCCGACCACCGACGGCGCCGTCCGCAGCACCTGCCAGATCAGCCCGATTCCGTCCCACCTGGAGGTGGTGAGAACGAGTGCCACTCCGAGCCCATACTGCGCGGCCAGCGTCTCCGGGTGCCGCGGCCCGAGCGTACGGCGCAGGCCGTCGTAGGCGGTCTGAAAGAGCTCGCGGGCCGAGTCGTAGTCGCGCAGCTGCGCCCCGGCTTGGGCGAGCAGGAACGTCGTGCGCATGATCGTGTAGTGCCCCATCGGGTACCGGCGGCGCAGTGCCTCGATCGTCTCGCCGAGGTGGGCCTGCACGTCCCGCGGGCGGCCGAGGCAGAGCAGGGCGAAACCGTACTCCACGTCGGTGCCGAGGGTGCGGGCGTTGAGCGGGCCGTGCGACCGGCGGAGCTGTTCCCGGGTCGCCCACAGCTTGCGCGCCGACTCCTCCCACTTGCTGCGGTCCGGATGCAACTCGAAAAGGTGCAGGGTGAGCCAGGCCTGCGCGAGTACCGCCTGGGCGGCGACAGCGTTGTCGTGCTCGGGCAGTCCCAGGCGGGCATAGTGAGCGACCACGCTGGTGGCCGTGCCGCGGGCCTCGTGCTGCTGGTTGGTGGACAGCTGGATGACCGCCAGCTCGATGCGGGCGGACTGCAGCCGATCGTCGTCCAAGCCGACAAGCCGGGCGACGAGAGCCTCGGCCCGCTCGCGGGCGTGGCGCATTTCGCCGCGCAGGCGACGACTGCGGATGTAGGCGATCTCGTCGTCCGGCGAGGCGGACACCACCCCGACCTGCGACCACCAGCCGTTGGCCTCGCCGAACCGGCCGAGGGCGTCCAGTCCCTCGGCCACCAGCCGCCGCCCGGCCGGCACCGGGGCTCGTCGAGCCAGCGTGATTGCCCGCTCGAACGTGCCCGCCGTCAGATGCGCGGTCGCGGCGGCGACCAGATCGGCCGTCGTCTCCCCGCCCGCCGCCAGCAGCCGGTCCCACTGTCCGGCCGCGGCCACCGGCTCGCCGTGGTGGCGGTAGTGCTCGACCAGCCGGCGGCGCAGCCGGTCCGAGTGTGGGTCGTCGAGCACGTCGCGGTCGGCGAGCGCGGCGAGGTGAGGTGCCACCGGTGCGGTCGGCGGGTCGGCCGACAGCAGGTCAGCGGCGACGGCGGCGAGGTGCCCGGCCGGTAGGACCGGCGGACGCCGCCGCACCGCGTCCAGCACGATGGCGTGGACCTGCCATTGGTCCACCGTGCGGCAGACCAGTTGCCGGCGGCGAAGCTCGACCAGGTCGTCGACGGGCGTGCTGCCGGGTTCGACCGCGGTCGCGATGTCGGCCAGCACCCGGGCCGGGATCGGAGCGGGCGCGAGCAGCGCGGCGATCTGCAGCATGAGCTCCGGGCCGTGATCCAGCCCGGAGAGGACGTCGTCGAGCAGGGCGACGGCGGGTTCGAGCGTGGCGGGATCGCTGTCGATCCGCTCGAGCTGGTCGGCGTACGAAAGAAGGCTCTGCCGATCCGTCAGCCGGGCGGCCACGAGTCCGAGGCTGAAGGGATGACCGCCGAGGCGGCGCGCGACGCGTTCGGCGGCCAGATCCTCCTCGCCGTCGTCGGGCTCGCGGGCCGAACGCAGCACCGCCACCGAGTCCTCCGTCGACATCGCTCCGATCTCGACCACGGGTGCGCCGCACTCGAACATGTCCCGACGGCCGATCATGAGCGTGCGCACCGTCGTGCCGGCCGGCAGCACCAGTTGCTGGAGCACACCACGGTCGATCCCGTGCGGGACGTCGTCGATGATCCACAGAGCCGGCCGGCCGGCGGTGCGCAGGTGATCGGCGACCGCGGCGCTCAGCTCCGCCCGACCGGCGCGATCGGCGAACGGCAGCCGCAGCGCCGTCGCGATCGTGCGCATCTCGTCGCCGTACCGGGTCAGGACATCGGCGCAGGCCGCCCCGGACAGACTCGTGCGGAAGACGCCACCGGGGAATGCCTCGCCGAAGTTCCACCCGTACGCCGCGGCAAGTGTCGACCCGCCACTTCCCGCCATGCCGACCAGCCCGGCCACCAAGCCGCCCGCGACCGCGGTGATCATCGGGACATCGGCCCGATGCAGCGCGGTGTGCAACTCCCACTGCTCGCGATAACGCCCCACGAACGACGGCACCCCCGCCACCCCGTACGGATACCAGGTGGGGCGCGCGGTGAAGCCGATGTCGCCAAAGGTGCCCTCGACCGAGGCGGCCTTAGCGGCCACGGCCTTGACCAGGGCCGCCATATCCCGGGCGTTGGAGGGCTGCGGCCAACGGGCGAACTTGACGTCGGCCAGCTGCACCGGCTGCAGATGATGCTCGTACGCCTCGGGGTTGACCACCAAGATCCGCCGGAGCGGATCCCCCTCGCGCGCTCCGGCCAGAAACGCCGCGGTCAGCTCGAACTGGCAGGCCGACCGCGACGGATAGGCCGCCGAGTAGAGAGTCACCATGATCTTGGACCGGTTCAGGTGCTCCTCGATCTCGGCCGTGATGCCCCTCCCCACCGGGAGCTTCTCATCCAGCCAGACGTCCACACGCCGGCCCAGAGCCTCGGCGAGACGCTGGGCGCTCCGGCGGTCCGGCCCGGCAAACGAGAGGAAGACGTCGTGGTCCGTCATGCTCGGTCATGCCCTTCGTGATCGGAGCGGGCAAGCATGGCGAGGTGCACCCGGGAGCCTATCGCCAGCTTTCGGAAGATCTGTCGAAGGTGGTAGTTCACGGTGTGCGGCGAGATGTTCAGCCGGTTGCGATCTGCTGATTAGCCAGAGCCTGGCCGGGGGCGAGGGCGGTGCCGGCCTCGAGCAGATCATCTCGTCGGTCTGGGGCTCCACCTGGGCCGGCCCGACGAGGTAGTACACCTGCTGCGGGACCGAAGTGTCCGCCGGACTGATGCGAGAGGGCCGAGGATCGTCAGGAGCAGCCCGTTGTCGAACTGGGTCAGCCAACTGTCATCGCCGAAGCGGCGAGCGCCGGCCGCAAACCCGTTCAGGTCGAGCTCGACGATGAGCACCCGTTGGCTCAGCTCGGCCATCCGCTGCGCCATCAGCCTGTTCCCGGTGACCAGCCGCTGAAGCTAGGGCCAGAGCCTCCGCAACCGGTGGCCAGGCCGACCCGGGCGTAGTCACCCATCTCAGCAACAAGATCGGTCTTGCGGGGCCGGAAGGCCCATCCCTCGGCGATCTGGGCGAGCAGGTAGTCGACGCTGCTGCGCACCGTTTGCTCGACTGGCGAGAAGCCCCACAAGGTCACGCCGGTGGCGAGAAACCGTAGATTCCTCGTTCGTCGGCACCCGCCAATTGCGCACTATTATTGCGTCCGTGGACGACCCGGCATACACCTATGATGTGGCGGTCTCCTTCGCCGGCGAGCAACGCGCCTACGCCGAGCGGTTCGTCCGCGCGTGCGAAGGGCTCGGCCTCAAGGTGTTCTACGACCGCAACATGACGACCGAGCTCTGGGGACGGAACCTAATTCTCGAGTTCCGCAAGACGTATGGCGGCGCCCAGCCCCGCTTCTTCGTGCCGTTTATCTCGAACGAGTACCTGGTTAAGCCGTACCCGAAGGACGAGTTCAACGCCGCCCTCGAGCAGGCTCAGCAGCGCCCCGACGTCTACATCCTTCCGGTCCTCGTCGGCGACGTCAGCGTGCCCCGCGAGCTACTAGGCCCCGCGATCGCCTACCTACAGGCCGACGACCACTCGCCGGCCGAGCTGGCCGACCGGCTGGCCGCAAAGCTGAAGGAGACCCGCGCGAACGCGTCGGCACCGCTGAGAGCTCCTCGCCTTGCACCGACATCGTTCGCCCCGCGGGCGATGCTTGAATCCGCACTCGACACCGTCGAATCGCGTTTCCGCCGGTCGGCCGCGGCTACGCTCGAACCCTTCGGATACTCGTGCGAGGTCGGCCGGGACGAGCTCGGTGTCGACATCCGGGTCACCCGGGCCGTGGAGCCGGCGTGCAGCCTGAGCCTATGGTTCGACGTGAACGGCGTGTTCCGCGACCGTGACCGGCTCTCGATGAGCTTCGGGTGGCCGAGCGGGACGAGACACGGCGTCAACGGCTGGGTGTCTGCTGTCTGGGACCGGCAGGCCGGGTTGCCCAAGGTGCAGGTGACCGACCTGAGCCTGGGTGGCAATGAGCAGGTGCTCCCCGTCGACGAGTTCGTCGAGGCGCTCTGGGGTAAGATCATTGACTACCTCGAACGCCGCGCACGATGACTCCGATGTCCCGCGGCTCGACGTCGCTGGCGCGGGATGCCGCGACCTTGGCCCGCAGCGCGGCCGCCAGTTGCTCCGGGGAGTGCTCGTCGGCTCGTAGGTACCCGATGTTCGGTCCGAGCAGGTTGGCCGGAACGCTGACATCGCCGACAACGACCGGGAGGATGTAGTCGTCACCGCGCTCGACGGCGGCGGACATGGCCCACTCGAGGGCATCGCGCGGTCGGGGCTCACTTAGGTACTCCTCCGAGAAGAAGGGCACGAAATACCGGGCGCTCCGGCCGTACACCCGGCGCCCTTCCACAATGAAGTTCTTGCCCCACCATTCGTATGTCATCTCCTTCTCGAAGAAGACGCACAAGCCGGTCGCCCGCACGGCGGACACCGCCAGTTGAACGTATTCCGTCTGCCGTTCGGCGCAGGAGAACGCGACGTCGTAGACCGGTGCCCGCGCGACCTCGTCCCGGTGCATCGCCACGGCGGCGGGTGCCGCGATCTCCCCCGGCACACCCTTCCGCAGGAGCGCGGTCGCCAGGTCATCGGCCTCGATCACCTGCTCGGGACCCGCGGTCTCGGCCCAGATGCGATATGTCTGCGTCGCCCGCGCCCGCTCCCAGAGCTCCGCCGTCTTCGCGTCGAGCCACCGCCGGGCGAACCGGCGCAGGCGGCCCGGATCGACCGGTGAGACGTTGAGCCCGGATCCGTCCAGAGCGGAGCCCAGCGCGGCCAGAAGCCGATCGTCCGAAAGCTCCTCGCAGAGCTGGACCAGAACCCGGATCTCGGTCAAATGCCCTCCCCGGTACGCGGCCTCCCCAGCTTATAAGCTGAGGCTATGATCGAGGCCCAGCGCCGCTTCGACCTGCTCACCCAACGGGCGAGGCACGATGTGATCGAGGCGAGCGTCGAGCACGCGCGAACGCTCTACCGGCAAGACCAGATGGAGCCCGGCCTCGCCGCGCAGTTCCGGGCAGCCGCAGCCGCGCTCGCCGGCGAGGGCACCAACGCCGACGACACGCGGCGCGCGTGGTCGGCCCTTCGCGAGCGAGTCAGGGACGTCCACGTCTCCCGCCGCCTCGCGGAGATCACCGACTCGCTGGTCCTCGGAGCTACCAGCGGCGGTGAGGTCTCGACCGCCACCCTAACGTTCCCCGACAACTCGTATCTGATCATGATGGATCATGGGTTGTCCAACCTGACCTGGCTCATCGCCCAGCTGTTCGTCGTGAGCCGCCGAACCCCGCTGCTGGGCCATCCGCCGCCCGGCAACCCGGTCGGCATCACGGCGGCCGCGCAAGCTCTCCGGTTGACTACTGCACGGATCGCCGGGGGCGGCCGGGCCGGGGTCAACCCGTCGCTCGTGCTCGGCCGGGACGAGCTTGCACTGGCCGGAGCCCTGGTACGCGAGATCGACATCTTCGTCCTGGCGCACGAGGCGGCGCACATCCTGCTCGGGCACTTCAGCGAAGACCATTCCGGTCTGACGGCCGTCGGCCATCCGAGTCAGCTTCTCGGCCGCCGCCCGCACGAGGAGACCGCGGCCGATCTGTTGGCGGTGACGCTGCAGCTCGACGACATGCTCTCCACCGGAGAAGGAGACGACCGAGTCATCGCCCTGCGACTAACCGCGGTACGCCTATTCCTCGCCCTGCTCGAACTGTACGAGCGGTCGATGTTCGTTGTGCAGCCGACGAGCCACCCTCCCGCCGCCGCCCGCTGGCGGACCATTGTGTCGGAACGGCTAACGCGCTGGTTCGACGACTCGGGCAGGCTGCAGTACGACGACATCGAGCTGGTCCGGACGCTCCGCGAGCTCGACGCGATCCCGCGGCTCAGCGACGCGGCCGCCGTTCACAGCGGCATGGGCGAGCGACTGGACCGCGCGCTGTGGAGCTTCCATGAATGGAGCCAGGTGGCCGCTCTGGGGCACTTTCTCATGCCGGCACCGGCCGAGGCTCTTGCGGCGCTGACCCGGTGGCCGGGCTGGCCCGCGGACGCCGACGTCGAATCCGAGATTGCCGGCCTGGTGGCCGAGGTCCTGGCCGCCGAGGAGGCGCGGGCGATCGTGCGGGCCGCGGTCTCCGGTGAGCAGGTGGTCAGCCGCCTGGCTGCGGCGGCCGGCCTGACCGCCCGAGCCGATGCGGCCAGGAAGGATGCGACCACCCACACGGATCCGTTCCCGAGTTGGGCGATAGCCGCGATCGCGATCGACGCCCTCACCGAAACGATTGCCCGGTGGCAGCGTTGACCGCCATTGCCCGGCACTGGGTCGTGTCGGCTCGTGGCACCGATGCCTCCGCGACCGAGTTCTGGTTCACCGGCCGGCGTCGCTCCCTCGACCTGATCGGCGAATTCACCCGCGAGCGTCGGCCCGGGCTCCTCGTCGTCACCGGCATGCCGGGTGCCGGCAAGTCCGCGATTCTCGGCGTGTGTGTGTTGAGGAGTTTAGCGCCGTCGGCAATGCCCGAGGCGATCCGGCTCTCGACCCCAAAATGCTCGATCGACGTGGCCGTTCACGCGCGCGGAAAGGACGCCGACACCGTTCTGGCTGAGGTCCTTCGCGGGCTCGATGCGCAGTCGAACGCCGTCGAGATACGCGACCGGATCGACGAGACGATCGAGCGAGGTGCCACGCCGGTCTGCGTGATCGACGCGATCGACGAGGCGGAAGATCCGGACGGTGTGGCGGAGGCGGTCGGCTGGCTCTCCCGGCGAGCCACCACGGTGATCGCCGTACGACCGCACGCCCCGGCTGCAACGAATAGCGAGGTGCAGCTACCGGCAAGCCTACAGATTTGGCACCCGATCGTCATCGATCTCGACCGCGATGAGCATGCCTCCGCCCGCGACGTCGCCACCTACGTCGCACGCCGGCTGCGAGCCGACACCGGACGGCCGGACGGGTACGGCACCACCACCTGGGAAATGGATGTCCTCGTCGATGTGATCGGTGGGGAAGTCCACGAAGAGGTCGCCGCCGGAAACTTCCTCGTCGCCCAACTCGTGACCGAGGAGATGCTGGTCGTTCCTGTGCTCGGTGATCGTCGCCGGGGCTGGAGCGAGGCACTGCACTGGCCGAGGAAGCTGGAGGACTGGATCGGGCGCGACGTCTCGCGCCGGCTGGGTACGGCCGGCGCGGCCGACGCGCGGTCCGCGCTCGCGCCCGTGGCACAGTCGCTGCGTGGCGGTCTGCCGCTTGACCTCTGGCGGGTATTGCTGCCCATGTTCGGCTCCACCGGCAATCCGGACCTAACCATCGCGTCGGTGACCAGGCAGCTCGGTTTCTATCTGACGACACCCGCGCCCGGGCGATACGCGATGCGCCATCAGCAGTTCGCCCGGCACTTCGCCGCGGGACTCCCGCCCGGCCGCGGCGACGAGATCTTCGTCGGTGTCCTCGTCGACCGCGTCCCCCGTGCCGGCGGTGAACGGCCGAACTGGGCGAAGGCCGAGGCCTACACGGTGCTCAACCTGCTCGGCCACGCCCACGGCGCCGGCCTGCTCGGCGCGGTGATCGACGACTATCCGGCCTGTCTGGCCCGCGTCGACCGGCTCTCGGCCACCACGGTGCTGTCGTCCGCCGTCGAGCCTCAGTGCCGGGCCGCGGCCGATGTGCTGCGCCGCGCCGCGTACGAGTCGTCCGACGACTACGGCCGGCGTGCGGCCGCGCTTCAGGCCCACGCGGCGCTCGCCGGGCACGACGAGCTCGCGAAAGCCCTGCTCGACCAGGCGGGACCGCACCTGCCCTGGTCGGTCAGATGGTCGGCGGGCGCGCCAGACACCTCCCCGATCGCCGTCGGGGTCGCCCGGCGCTGCCAGGCCGTCATTCCAGTCGCGGCCGGTGCCGCCGCCGAGCCGCCGAGCGTGATCTTCGCGCACGCCGGCGGCCGTTGCTCCCTGCACGAGGCCGCGAGCGGTCACGAGCTCGCCCCAGACATCACCATCGGGCCCATCGCCGCCACACCGCCAGTCCTGCGCGCCTGGCGGACGCCGACTGGCCTGGTGCGGCTCGCCGTTGGCTGGCCCGACGGTCGCATCGCCGTCTGGGCTCTGACCGGCCGCTCGGCCGGATCGGTAATCTGGCACTGCTCGATCGGCGCCGAGCTGAGCGACCTCGTCCGGATACCGGGGCCACAGGGCACGGATCTCATCGCCGCGCTGGCGGGCGGCGCCCTCACCGTGCACCCGCTGCGGCCCTCCGAATCCGCCGCCCCGACACCTCTCTTGCAGGACAGGTGCTCGGCCTCGCTGATTCTGCCGTTGGAACCGGCGGGCGGAGCTGCTGCCTTCCTGACCGCCGGCGCCGACGCCGACCTGATCGCATGGCGGATTGGCTCGACGATCCAATCGTCGGTCCAACGCCGGGCTCCGGTTCGGCACGATCGTGGCGGGCGGTGATGCGGATCCTGCGTCCTCAGCAACGCTGGTGAGTCCGTCGAGGCCGTCTGGCTGAGCGCCCAACTGCGGGACACCGGATTGCCCGAGAGACTCGACGACGGCGGACGCACCGTGCCCATCGCGCTCGCCGTTCATCGCGGGACCGCGACCGCCGCCTTGGCCGACGGCAACGGAATCGTCCAGGTCTTCCGTCTCCGGCCGGGTGTTCCAGCCAGCCCAATCGGCCACCACGACACCGGGCACGTCCCCTACCGCCTCGCCTTCGCCGACCCGAGGGCCACCACGCTGGCGGTCGGAGGCTGGTCCGGCTCCATCACCATCCTGAGGTCGGCAGTCCAGGGCCGGCCCGCGGTGCTCCGCATGCAGCACGGCGAGCCCGCCGTAGACCTCGTCCCGCTCGGCGAGACAGATCAGTCGATGCTGGTGGCTTCCCGTGGAATCACCGGCCTGGCCCGGGTCTGGTCGGTTCTGGCGTCGTCGGGTGCCGCCGCCGAGCCGCCGGTCACCTCGATGACCGCAGTTGCGGCCGACGAGCGGCAACTGTTGTTGGTTGCGGCCTCCGCCGGGGCGGAGAGGCTGCGCTGCTGGGCGGTCGACCCGGGGCGGGGACGGGCCGAGGCGTTGCCGGATATTCACCATCTCGGGGGCGCCTCTGTGGTGACCGCGGCCCGCCTCGGTGACCGGGCGTGGCTCGCCACCGCCGGCGAGACTGGCACGGTGCTCTGGACGGTTACCGAGCGCCTCGATGTCCGCATCGAAGATACCTATCCCGCGGACCAGCCCGACGTCGAGCATGTGGTACTCGGCGCGAACCCTCGGCTGGTCCTCGGCACGGCCGGGCCGGAACATCTGCGCCTGCGGATCGCCTCCGGCCCGAAGCTGGTCGATCCGGAGGACGAATGCGTGACAGCGCTGGTCGCCGAGCAGATCGGCGACCGCCTGCTGGTCGCGGCGGGCAACGACGACGGTGAGGTACGGATCGTCGAGTTCGACGCACCTGCCGTCCGTACCGTGCACCAGGGTCGCCCGGTGGCGGCCGTGGCCCTGCTACTGGTCGGCGGCAATCTCACTATTGTTGCCGCGGACCGCTACAACGGGCTGGTGGCCGTACCGGAGACGGCCATCGAGGGTATCCCCTGGCAGATCAGCCACCTGGTCACGGTGCCGGCGTCGCGAGGCCGGCGCCTGTTCGGCGTCGCCGACCGGCCACCGCGCCTGTTGAGCTGGGTGATCGGCGAAGACGGCCGGCTCCGCCTCGACCGCACCTTGTCCGGCGAGCTGCGGGGCGATCCGCGCCAGGTTGCGCGAACCGAGTCCGCGATGGCGGTGGCCGACGGCGGAGGCCAGCTACTACTGGTCGACGGGGACGCCGCGGAAGTCACCGCCGCGAACCTGAACGTCACCATCGACGCGCTCGCCGGCATACCCGGCACGGAGATGTTCGTCGCCGCCCGGGGCGGGCGCCTGATCTGCGTCGCCAGGAACGACGGCGGCGCTTCAGCCGGGAAGAGCCAGGCGGCGGGCCCCGGCTAGTCGGTCCTCGTGCTCGTCAGCGGCCTGCCTACAGCCGTTGGCGCCTGACTGTCCCGCTCGACCACCACCACCCCTCCCGCCAACCCCACCCCTCCAAAAAAGAAGACCACCGCGAAGAAGGTCTTCGGCGGCTTCTTGACCGGTGCCAAAAACGCAATCGTCAGCCCGATCGTCGACACCTTTGACGCCATCAAGAACAGCTGGGTAACGACCTACAACAACGCGAACGCCGTATACAAAGGCGACATGTCCCTCACCGACGCGCTGTGGGACACAGGCAAAATTTTCGCCGAAAACTACGTTTCCGCTCTCATCAGCCCGGCTGTTGCGATCAAGGACATCTACGTCGGCTGGTGGAATGCATGGTCGAACCTGGCCGAGGGAGACGTCGAAGCAGCCGTAGCAGCCGGCACGGAATCAGGAATCGGCGCGGCAACTCTCGCAGGTGGCGCTCGCTTCGGATTCAAAGGCAAAGGTGCGTGCACACACAGCTTCGCACCAACTACCGGCGTCCTCCTCGCTAATGGCACCACAAAAGCCATCGCCGAGGTCAAGGTCGGGGACCTCGTCCTCGCCACCGACCCCGAAACCGGAAACGACGAAGCCAAACCCGTCACCCAAACCCACACCAACCAAGACACCGACCTCACCGACCTCGACCTACGCCTAGCCGACAACTCCACCACCATCCTCGAAACCACCCAACACCACCCCTTCTGGAGCCAAACCAGAACTGAATGGATCAGCGCAGCTAAACTCCACCACGGCGAGCAGCTCTCGACCATCGACGGGGCCAGAGTCACGGTCGAGGCCGTCCGCAACCACCGCGGCGATGAACAGATGCACGACCTTACTGTTGCCGACATCCACACGTACTATGTGATCGTCGGGGACACGCCGGTCCTCGTCCACAACTGCGGCAACACTCCTCCGGGCGTTAGTTGCAGTTGTTCACCGGCGACCGGTGCGGGCCCGAATGTTCCGCCAATTCGGGTTGAGGGACCGTGGACTCGTGGCGATATTGGCCGCGGTGCACACGGCTTGCGCCCGAATCATCTGGGCGACCGGATTGAGATTCACCACGCGGATCAAATGCCCGGATCGCCAATTCATGAATTGGATCAAGTTGTGCATAGAGGGCCCGGATCCCAGCTCCATCCGAACGCGAATAATCAGGGCGTTACCGGGGCGATGCGAGCGGAAGACACGCAACTACACTGGTGGTACCGCTCGCAGGAACAAGGGTGGGGACAGTACGGGCCTGACCTTTGGTTCGATAACTGGCCTGGCTAGAACGCGACAGGGAGACAGTGATGGAGTTCGAAGAGTTTGAAGTCCAGGTTAACGCCTTCCACGCAGAACGGGCGGGTAGGAAGTACCCTCCTGGATTTCAACTCTTCGACTCCTGGACCGCGACAGATGATGATCTTGCTGGGGTGGAAGCGGAACTAGGGACGCAGCTGCCATCGAAATACAAGCGATTCATGCGAGTGTTCGGCGGCGGTGTCTTTTCGTTTGTAGAGTTGCTGCCCGCCAAATCGCCAGATGGCCGCATTGAAGATCTATTGTCTGTGAATGCAGGGGCATACGCTGTCCCAAATTTTGTAGCGGTTGCGCCTGTCGGCACCGGCGACTGGTGGGGATTCGTCTCCGAGAATGGTGTATGTCGTGACCAGGTGAGCTTCCTTGATCATGAAGACGGCAGCATCCGATATGACTCGGATGACTTCTATGAGTTCGCCTCCATAAAGGGACTTCGGATGGGTCGCTGATATCGAATGAGTACCGCGTTCGACCGGTCCTGACGTCGTTGCGAACCGTAGTGACGTCGCAACTTGGCGAGCTGACCTGCGTGATTGTTTGCCTGGGGCTGGTCTCACGGATGCTGCCGTACTAGTACTCCAGCCGCACTTGCCTGATCTAACGTTTCAGCAGCTCACGGTGATGATCTACGTCGGAGTTGCGGCTGCCGTGTAGTTGCGGATGTCGATGCTATCCGGCGGGCGGGTATGCGGTCGCACCGTCTGTCTGTTGTGGTTGGTTGTAGGGCGGGCAGGCTGCCGTGCTTGTGTTGATTGATGAGATTGTGGGCTGGCGGGTGGGTCTGGATGATCTGCTGGCGCGGTTCGCGCACCGGTTCGGGCGTGCGGAGCCGCGCCGGCAGGCGCTGGCCTGTCTGGTCGGGTTGCTGTCGCCGTTGGCGAGCAAGAACGGCTGGACCTTGGCCGAGGCCGCCGGCGACACCACGCCGAATCGGATGCAGCGGCTACTGAACCGGTCTGCGTGGGACCCGGACGCTGTTCGCGACGACTTGTTCGCCTACGTGTCCGAGCACCTCGGCCATGACGACGGGGTGTTGATCGTCGACGAGACCGGGTTCCTGAAGAAGGGGGTCAAGTCGGCGGGGGTGCAGCGCCAGTACTCCGGGACGGCCGGGCGGACGGAGAACTGCCAGCTCGGGGTGTTCCTGGCCTATGCCAGCCCGGCGGGGCGCACGCTGATCGACCGGGAGTTGTATCTGCCCCGCCGCTGGTGCGACGATCCCGCCCGCCGCGCCGAAGCTGGCATCGAGGCGGGCGTCGGGTTCGCCACGAAGCCTGCGCTGGGGCTGCGGATGCTCGAGCGCGCTCTCGCGGCAGGGCTGCCGGCGCGCTGGGTGACCGCGGACGAGGCATACGGGCAGGACTCGAAGTTCCGGACATGGTTGCAGCAGCAGCGCATCGGCTATGTCCTGGCCGTGCCCCGCAACCAGCGGATCCCGACCACGGCCGGCAACTCCCGTCCGGACGTTCTCGCCGCCGCCGCGCCGGCTCTGGCGTGGAAGCGTCGTAGCTGCGGCGACGGCGCGAAAGGGCCACGGCTCTACGACTGGGCCGTGGCCTCTCTGCCCGGCACCGTCAGCGGATACGGGCATTGGCTGTTGATCCGCCGCAGTATCACCGACCTCACGGACCTGGCCTACTACCTGTGCTTCGGCCCCGCCGACACCCTCGATGAGGACCTGATCCGCATCGCGGGGACCCGGTGGGCGGTCGAGGAGTGCTTCCGGACCGCCAAAACCGAGGTCGGTCTGGATCACTACCAGGTGCGTCGGTACGACGCCTGGTACCGGCACATAACACTCGTCCTGTGCGCCCACGCCTACCTCGCCGTCACCGCCGCACAGGCCAAAAAGGGGGCGCTGGATCCGATGACGGCCTCATCCCTCTCACCCTCGGCGAGGTTCGACGTCTCCTGGCACACCTGATCACCACCGTCCGACCCTTCGACCACATCCATCGATGGTCACGATGGCGACGACGACACCAGTTCCGCGCCAGAACAGCCCACTACCAGCGAAGACTCCAACTTCACCAGGTGCGGCTGGAGTACTAGACAACCGCCGATCTACCAGAAGCTCGCTTCGTATCGATTCCACTACGCCGCGCTTCATCGCCTTGCGACTACGCGCCCTGCCGAGTCCCCGGACGCTCACTGAGGATTTTGTCAAGGTGCGTTGCTGTCTGCACCGAGCCATCGCGATCGCCGAAGCCATCCTCGTCCTGCACCACGTCGAACTAGCCGCTACGCAGGATCGAGTGGCTGACGAATCCAGACATCGGTAGTCGAGTCTGTTGCAGCTCTTGTCGACAGAGAATACCTTACCGCTATAAGCGGCAAGGAATAGCGTGAAAGTGGCGGACTCTCGACAAGCTGGGCGTGTGGTTGTAGGTCATCCTGGTATGGTGATGCCCCCTTTCTTCCCTGCGTCCAGGCCGAATAGATGCCTAAATCTCTCTCAACTTTGTCCCGATTCGTTCTGCCACTTTTATGGCGATTCGCTCCATAGGTGAACGGGGCATCCCCATGCAGGATACGGAAAACACAGAAACGTATCGCGAAGAGACTCTAAATCGGACTAGGGGTCACAGTGGGGGGCGTGCCGGTATGCCGCTGCCTGATGTGACTCGGCGTGAACGTCAACCACCTGCCCACTATGTCATATCGTCTAGTGACTCCAGTGGGCGTCTTGCCGACCGTCGTGTCGTGCGCGCTCTTGGCTGGGCGGCCGGCGACCGAGTCACCATCGCCTGCCAGGACCACCGAATATTCGTCCGGCGTTATCAACACGGCACCCTCACGATCGGAAGCCACGGATACCTTCGGATCCCTGCAACCATTTGTCACCGCCTCCGGATCAAGAAAGGGGACCGGCTACTAGCGCACGGCGACCCGCAACATGGCTTACTAGTGATCTCTACCGTTGATCTGCTGGAACACTACGCCCGGCAGTGTCAGTAGGTGGTGCGATCGTGGACAAGGACGGTTCAGAAATCGCAGCCTTGGATGCTGCCCGGCTGCTGCTCGCACGAATGGGCATTTCTCCAGACCGGTTGATAGCAACAGCGGCGTCGCCTCAGCTGATTCCGACCTTCGACGACTACATTGAGCGTGTGTCGAAAGCCGTCTCGCACGGCACCCTCCGAGTCTATGCCAGCTACTGGAATAAAGTGCGGGAGGCGTGGGGAACCCGCCCGATCACCGAACCCACCCCACTGGAGATCCGACAGCTCGCCGAAACAGTCAAGGAGCAGCGGACGATTCGACGCAACTCACGCGGCGGACGGTCAGCGGCAGAACACCTCATCTCAGCACTGCGATGCCTCTACCGTCACGCGGTAGCCGACGGCCTGATATCCGACCACGACAACCCCTCGAAACGGGTCCCGAAGCCGCGACGCCAGACCAGCATCCGTCACGCCCTGTCAGATGCCCAACTCCGATCCATCAACGAGGTAGCCGTCACGACCGGCAACGACCCTGACCTCGACGGCCTGCTCCTGCGGTTCCACTAAGAGACGGCCTGCCGACGCGGTGGAGCGCTCGCCCTGTCCCGAGCCGACCTTGACACAGACCAGTGCGTGGTGGCCCTACGGGAGAAGGGAGACACGCTCCGCTGGCAGCCCATCTCACCGACGCTGTCCGCCCGGCTGTCCGAACTCGCCGGTGAGCGCGGCGGCGTGAACCCTGCCGACCGACTATTCAGATACTGAGGTTCCCCCGGTAGCTCGGAGGCTTTCGATCATGCTCTGATGGAGCTGAAGGGAGTCATCCGTGGCAGCACCGAAGAAGTATCCCGATGAGCTGCGTGAACGTGCGGTGCGGTTGTATCGGGAGTCGGACCCGAAGCCGGTGATCCGCCAGCTGGCGCGGCAGCTTGGGGTGCATCACGAAGCGTTGCGGAACTGGATCCGCCAGGACGAGGCCGACCGGGGTCATCGTGATGACCGGCCGACGACCTCGGAGGTGGAGGAGTTGCGTCGGCTGCGGCGGGAGAACGCCGAGTTGAAGCGGGCGAATGAGATCCTGAAGGCCGCGTCGGCTTTTTTCGCCTCGGAACTCGACCCGACCCGGCGACGGTCGTGACGCTCGTCGACGAGCTACGCGACCGCTTCGGGGTCGAGCCCGTCCTCCGGGTCCTCAACGTGGCCGTGTCGACCTACTACGGGTGGCTCGCCCAGGCAGCGAACCCGTCACCGCGACGGCGCGAGGACGCGGACCTGGCGGTGAAGATCGCGGAGATCCACGATGTGTCCGGCGGCACCTACGGCAGTCCGCGAGTGCACGCCATGCTGCGGCGCCAAGGCCGCCAGGTGGGCCGCAAGCGGGTCGAGCGGTTGATGCGTGACGCCGGCCTGCAAGGGGCGTTCCTGCGCAAGAAGTGGCGCATCCCCTCGACCCGGTCGAACCCGAAGGCGACACCGGCACCGGACCTGGTCAACAGGCACTTCACCGCCGCGGCACCGAACCGGCTGTGGGTCGCCGACGCCACCCGTATCCCCTGCGGCGAGGGCGTGTTCTGGCTCGCCGCGGTGCGAGACGTGTTCTCCAACCGCATCGTGGGCTGGCGGTGCTCCGACCGCTGCGACACCGACCTGATCCTCGGTGCTCTCGAGTACGGCATCTGGTCCCGCGACGTCCGCGACGGCCAACTGATCCACCACTCGGACAGGGGCTCGAACTACACGTCGTTCCGCTTCGCGCAACGCCTGGCCGACAACGGGATCCTGCCCTCGATGGGCTCAGTCGGCGACTCGTTCGACAACGCCCTGATGGAGAACTTCTGGTCGACGTTCAAGATCGAACTGGTCTACCGCAACTCCTGGCGCACGCGCGACGAAGCAGAGAACGCGATCTTCACCTACATCGACGGCTGGTACAACACCCGCCGCATCCAGAAAGACCTCGGCTGGCGATCCCCAGACGAGTACGAAACCGCCTGGCGCACCCACCAGGCCCGACAGGACCAGACGGCTATCGTTCAGCCTGAGCCCACCGGCGCCAGGTAACCAACCCTCCGGCAAACCGGGGGAACCTCATACCGATCAGGTAAGCCCATCACCCACCGCCGGTACGACCACCTATGGCAGCGCATCGGTAGACACCTGCCGTGGGTGCGCGTGCAACAAATCAGCACCCACTGGCTCCGTCACACCACCCTGACGTGGGTAGAACGGAACTTCGGATACGCGGTCGCCCGGGCGTTCGCCGGACACCACGGCCGGTCGGACGCGGGCACGACCATCACGTACGTGCGGGCCGACATCTACGACATCGCCCAGGCCCTGTCGGCGCTCACCGGCGAGAATCACCCACTCGCCTGGCAGGCACTGGATGAGACCGTGAGGAAACCGACGCCACCTGCCTGAACGGCCGCACGATGGAAAGCGTTGGCGTCGTGTGCGCCAGGTACTGAGACGACTGTTTCGGCCCGTCCGGGGGATTCCACCGATTCATTGAGCGCGCGGAGACTGGCGGCGTGAAGTCCGTCGCGTGGTACGGGGATCCGGCTGGTGAGGTGGAGGGACTTGTTGCGCGGCTGGCGGCGCTTGACGGTGATGCCTATCGCGAGCGTCCGCCCGATCGGGTGAGGGTTGTTGTCGGTTCTGACATGCCGGACGCCGAGCGGCGGTGCCAGGCGCTTGGCGGACGAATACCGGTCGCCGCCGATGTGGTCATTAGCGCGTGCCCGCTCGCGCAGTCGATCCTGGATGCCGACTCGTTGCTGGAGCCGATTCGGCCGATGCCGTCCACCGTCTGTGGTGGGAGCGTGTCAGCAACGACCTGTGGCCGCTGCCGCTGCACTACGACAATGCCGACACGTCTTGCGATCGCTCCTTCGCCTCGGCGTCGGCGTCGGCGTTGTTGGCCTGGTTGCCCGTAGAGCGCGACGCGGTCAACGCGGGCCAAGACCAAGCCACCGGGCACGGCCTGCGCGGCCTCACACCCGACGCGTCGGACCCGTCGAGAGGGGCAGGCGGGGATGTCGCCACGCTCAGGCCGCACATGCCGCCATGGCGCGCGTCGTGCGGTAGGTGCCCCGCGAAATCGGACAGCCCGACTACCGACGTGCAGTCCGTGGCAGTGGCAACCGCCGCAACTATGCCACGGCCAGCGCCGGGAGGAATGCGTCGCCCGCCCCGCTGGCCTCGACCACGAACCACTGGGGCCGCTACCCTCCCCGACTATTCGCCACCGCAGTACCCGGCACCGTGCGGCCTCGCCAGCAGGACCACGTGCGAGGACCGAGGCGATCGCCGCGGCACCACCAGCGGCTCTACCCGATCGAGGTCGAGATATGCGGCAGCTCCAGCCTGGTTCATCAGGAAGGCGCCGGACTCCCAGCCACCGGTCGACGTCAGGAGGCGGCAGAAGATTGCCGATCGAAACCTCGGAGCGCCGACGTCGGCAACCGGCGCTGTTCCTGCTGGCCGCCCAGGCAGGCGCTATCGGGTGATTTGTTCGTTGCTGGGTGTGACGTTGTGGCTGGTGCCGGACATAAACACGGTAGGAGGTGCCATGGACGTCGCGGAGAAGCAGTTCACCGAGTTGTACGAGCGTCATTACGGGGACGTGTGGCGGTACGTCGCTCGGCGGGTCGGCGGGTCGGACGTCGGTGATGTTGTTGCCGAGGTCTTTCTTGTCGCGTGGCGACGTCTGCGTGACGTTCCGGCGGGGTCGGCGTTGCCGTGGCTGTACGGGGTGGCTCGTCTGGTGCTGTCGAACGAGGCCAGGGGCCAGCGGCGGTGGCAGGAACTGGCGCTGAGGGCCGCGGCGGAGCCGGACCGGTCGGTGAGCGTGGATCATGCGGACGAGGTGGTCAGCCAGCGTGACGTCGCGGTGGCGTTCGGCCGGCTGTCCGCCGCGGATCAAGAGATCTTGCGGCTGGTGGCTTGGGAACGGCTGAGTGTCGCTGAGGCTGCGGTCGCTCTCGGCCAGTCCCGAGCGACGTGTGCGATGCGGCTGATGCGGGCTCGCCGCCGGCTTCGAATGCAACTGGACGTGGTGGGTGACGGGGTGCAGCGGGCAACGCGGGCGACGCCGTCGATGTCGAATTGGGGTGCATGAGATGAAGGCCGTCAATGAGGTGCGCCAGCTGCTGGGCGGACTGGATCCAGCACGACACGTGCGTCCAGCCGACGAGAACAGCCGCGTGCGGGATCTGGGCCGCATCCTTGCCTCTGATCGCGTTGTGGGCAGCGTCAGGCTAGGGCATCCGCGGCGCCGTTTCGTGTTGGCGGCGGCCGGGGCGGCGGTCGTGGCGGTGGCGGCTGGCGGGGTGGCGCTGGAGATGTTCCGGCAGCCGCAGCCAGCGTTCGCGGCTACGCCGGCGATCCTGAACTACGGGCCGCCCGTGAGCGAGGAGCCGGCCAGCGCCCGGTTGCGACGCCTGGCCGCGCTGGCGGCGGCACAGCCGGCAGCCCAGCAGCCGGCGGGGACGGTGGAGTACCTGGAGTCGACGAACTGGTTCCTGAACTCGTCGATCTCCGGCGGCCGGACGACGTCTGCTGTGGTGCCGCAGCAGTGGCGGTCCTGGCGAACCGATGACGACGCCGGGCGGATGGTCAAGAAGGAACTGCCGCCGTCGTTCCGGACTGACGCCGACCGGCGGGAGTGGTGGCAGCGGGGAGGTGGCCGTATCGACTCCTCAGAGGAGGTGCGCGACTTCGCCACCGGTGGCTTCTACAGCCGCTTCCAGGGTTCGGTACCGACGGACGCCGGGGTACTGCGGCAGTGGCTGACGGCGGGTGCCTCGGCGCACGAAGCGCCGGTGCAGTATCTGGAGGACGTCGCCGAGCTCGCCGGTGTGCGGTTGCTGAACCCGGCGCAGCGCGCTGCGGTGCTCCGGTTGCTCTCTGATCTTCCGGGCGTCACGGTGAGCGGGAGTGTCACGGACCGGGCTGGGCGTCCCGGGGAGGCGTTCTCGATCGTGTCAGACGCTCACGGCCTGCCTGCCCAGTACACCGTGATCGTCGATTCCGGCACCGGCGCGCTGCTGGGGTATGAGGAGATGTTGACCACGACGGCGGGAAAGCTGAACGTGACTATTCCTGCGGTTATCAGTTACCGGTCCTACCTGGTCGCCGAGTACGCCGCAATGCCGCGTTGACAGCGTTTGGGTTGGTGGCGCCGAAGACGCCACCAACCCGAGGGTCGAGGCGGTGCCGCTCAGGTCAGCACGTCAGCCGTGGATGTCCTCGGCCCTGTCGTTGTAGCTGCCGAGGTTCGCCGACGCGGTGCAGGCACCCATATTGCGGTTGTCGCCCGCTCCGTCGCCAAGGGTGGCGTTGTCGCTGCCCGAGCACCCGGTCCAACTGCCGCCCTGATCTCTACAAGATCCGGGCGATTCACTCAACCCCAGCCGCGCGAGGTGCTCGGAGCCAACAGCTGAAGTCTCCACAGAACCCGGGGCGGTTCAGAGCGCGGACGGCGGCATGAGCGGATGGTCGATCACTCGCTAAGGAATGCGATCAGGGTCCTGAGGTACTCGTCTGGAACGGTCTCGTGAACTAGATGGCCGGCAGCGATCGTCGTCAGCTGGGCGTCGGCCAACCGGTCGGCGAGTTCGGCGACGTGCTCCTGTGGGACCGGGCTCGGTGCTCCGCCACCGATGAGCAGCGTGGGTGCCGTGATCCGGTCGACGATGTCGGCCCATCCTGGATCTGGATCGTCGATCTCAGGCCGGACCTGCTCCACCATGTGCCAGTCGAAGGGCAGGTCCCCCGCAGGACGGTCGGGAAGTCCCGGCGGCCGAGGGTGCGGGAAACCGATGTCCTCAAGTACGAGTTTGCGGACGTGTCCCTGCGGTTCGGCGGCAACTCGACAAGCCACCAGACCGCCGAGGGAATGGCCGCCCAAGTCCACCGTGCCGATGTCCAGTTGGTCCAGGATGCCGATGACGTCTTGTGCGAACAGTTGCAGGCTGTAGGTGCCGGGCCAATCACTGGCGCCGTGGCCCCGCAGGTCGACGGCGTATACCGTCCGCTCAGCACACAGGTCCGAGGCGATCACGTCCCAGTCGCGTGCAGTCTTTCCGGTGGCATGGAGCAACACGGCGGGCGTCTTGTACTCGTCAACGGCTTGCCATACCCGCAGCGCGAAGTGCAAATCCCCGACCACGATGTCCATCAGCGCAGGCATGCCCTGAGCCTTTCCTACCGTCGCCTACGAGTTCAAGACGTTCCGCCGTGGGCAGACCCACACGCTGCAGGTGGTGGGTACGGCCACCGGCCACCCCGCTTGCTGGTACTCGGCGTAGCGCCCAGATGCGGCAGATCCGGATGCACCCGTGGTCCGGCTGACGTCACACGACGGCCGTCACAGCCAATAGCAACCCGGAGTCGACGTCCAACGGGTTGCTGGTGCGTAGGCTGGCTTCCAAAGCAGCCGCCGCGTCACGTTCGGGCGAATCGGCATGGCACTCGCAGTCCAGCCACTCCGACGCGTAGTAGGCGTCGCCGATCACGCCGAGGGGGTAGCCGAGGGATGGGCTCAGCCGCGCCAGTTCCCGGACCGCCGCGAACTCGTCAGCGTCTTTTCGCGCAGCTACCGCCTGCCCAACCAAACGCCCGACCAACTCAATGGCCTCGTCTGCGGGCAACTCAGTGATCGAAAGTTCAGCCAGCAACTCGGGCACCAACTGGTCCACAAACCAAGGCGACGCCATCCGAGACAGGCCGGCAAGCTCCGCGACCCCTTCCCCCTCCGCCCCTTGTGCGAGCAACTGAGCGGCTACACCTGGCCATCGACTGCTCAGTATGAGCCCAAGTTGGTGCGCACAACCAACGACGCGACGCTCATCGATGGTGAGCACTCCGTTCACGTCACTGCCTCCGACTTCGCCACCATCCGCACCCAACATCATGCCCCGACGTCCGGGACGCCCGACGTTCGCTATTCGGCTACGATCGGCCGCCAGCACGCGCCGATTCCACCTTCGATCACGAGCGCTACCGCGGCAGATCCGGACGGTCCTCGCGCACTGAGAGACTGAGCCGATGCATGCGGCGCCCAAGCTTCTCGACGAGATCTACGCGCTCATCGACAAGCTGCAACCATACGACGACCTTGAGGCTCGTCATCGTCAGGAGTCCCTCGCCTGGCTCCGCGAGACCGACGACGTGTTCCGCCGCGTAAAGCCGCGGACCCCCTCGCCGCACCTGGTCGCTTACTTTCTCCTGCACGACGACCTGGATGGAAGTGTCCTCCTGGTAGACCACATCAAAGCCGGCCTGTGGCTACCCGCCGGCGGTCACGTCGAACCCGGCGAGCACCCGGCAGACACCGTGCGGCGCGAAACGGCGGAGGAACTCGGTGTCCCAGCCTTGTTCCTCCCCCAACTTGGTGAACGTCCCCTCTTCCTCACCGTCACGGAGACCGTCGGCACGTCGGAACAACGGCACACCGATGTCAGCCTGTGGTTCGTTCTAGCCAGTAGCCGCGATCAGGTATTCACCCCCGACCCCGGCGAATTCCGAGGTATCCGATGGTGGACTCCCCAGGAGGTCAGTGACGCTGACCCTCACACCCTTGACCCCCATATGGGACGCCTGATCTCCAAGCTCGCCACACTCTGACCGAAGCCATGCCTACAGAGCGCCGGCTGTCGCAGACAGCCCCGAGAGCCCGGCTGGTCCTACGGCGATGTCCACCTGAGCCACCCCCGCTTTCATGGAGCTTCTTGATCATGGTCTGATGGCCGTGGGGAGGAAGTTGTCCGTGGCAGCACCGAAGAAGTACCCCGATGAGCTACGTCAGCGTGCTGTGCGCTTGTACCGCGAGTCGGACCCGAAGCCGGTGATCCGGCGCCTGGCCGAGCAGCTTGGCGTGCATCACGAGGCGTTGCGGAATTGGATCCGTCAGGCCGAGGCCGACGCGGGTGAGCGTCACGATCGGCCGACCAGCGAGATGGCGGAGGAGAACCGCCGGCTGCGCAGGGAGGTCGCCGAGTTGCGGCGGGCGAACGAGATCTTGAAGGCCGCGAGTGCGTATTTCGCGGCGGAGCTCGACCCGACCCGGCGACGGTCATGAGGTTCATCGGTGAACATCGTGACCAGTTCGCGGTCGCGCTCCTGCTACGGGTCCTGAACATCGGCGCCTCGACCTACTACGCGTGGGTGAGACAGGCCGAGCAGCCCTGCGACCGGGACGTGGTCGATCTGGGGCTGATCTCGAACATCCATGAGATCTGGCAGACCTCCGGGCGCACCTACGGCGCGGACCGGGTCCACCGGCAGCTACGCCGCGACGGCATCGGGGTGGGCCGTAAGCGGGTCGAGCGGCTGATGGCGCAGCAGGGTTGGCAGGGTGCGTTCCTGCGTCGCGGCTGGCGCGGCGGTTCCACGAGGCGGGATCCGCGGCACACGCCGGCGCCGGATCTGGTCAACCGGCAGTTCACCGCCGACGGGCCGAACCGGCTCTGGGTCGCCGACGCCACCCGCGTCCCCTGCGGCGAAGGCGTGTTCTGGCTCGCCGCGGTCCGGGATGTGTTCTCCCGCCGGATCGTGGGGTGGAAGACCTCCGACCGCTGCGACACCGACCTGATCCTCGCCGCCCTCGAATACGGCATCTGGTCCCGGGATGTCCGCGACGGCCAGTTGATCCACCACTCAGATCGCGGGTCGAACTACACGTCGTTCCGCTTCACGGAACGCTTGCAGGACAACGGGATTCTGCCCTCGATGGGCTCCGTCGGTGACTCCTACGACAACGCGCTCATGGAGAACTTCTGGTCCACGCTGAAGATCGAACTCGTCTACCGCACGTCCTGGCGGACCCGCGACGAGGCAGAGAATGCGATCTTCGCTTACATCGATGGCTGGTACAACACCCGCCGCATCCAGAAGGAACTGGACTACCTCAGCCCGAACGAGTACGAGACCGCCTGGCACACCCGCCAAACCGAGCCAGCCGAACCACCTATCGCCACCCCTGCGCCAGCCGGCAGCAGGTAACCACCGCTCCATCAAAGCGGGGGAAACTCA
>FOLJ01000007.1 GCA_900112325.1 Micromonospora sediminimaris | reverse complement strand
CCGGGGGCCGGGGGCCGGGGCCGGGGGCCGGGGGCCGGGGGCCGGGGGCCGGGGGCCGGGGGCCGGGGGCCGGGGGCCGGGGCCGGGGGCCGGGGCCGGGGGCCGGGGGCCGGGGGCCGGGGCCGGGGCCGGGGCCGGGGCCGGGGCCGGGAAGCAGGATCACGGGTGGGGGTCTCAGGCGGAGGCGGGTTGGGGGTGCAGGTGGTCGTGGAACCAGTCAGCCGCGGCCTCGGCGACCTGGTCCAGGGTGCCCGGTTCCTCGAAGAGGTGCGTAGCGCCGGGGATCACCCGCAGTTCGGCCCGGGACGTCAGCTGATCGAGCGCCTGCTCGTTGAGGGTGATCACCTGCTCGTCGAGACCGCCGACGAGGAGCAGCGTGGCGGCGCGTACCTGGGCCAGCGCGGAACCGGCCAGGTCTGGACGACCACCGCGGGACACCACAGCTTGGACCAGGTCCGGCCGCCGCGCGGCGGCGACCAGCGCGGCGGCTGCCCCGGTGCTCGCGCCGAAGAGGCCGACCGGGGTCGTCCCGAACGGCCGCTCGGTGGCCAGCCAGTCCACGATCCCGGCGAGGCGGTCGGCCAGCAGCCCGATGTCGAAGCGCAGCTCGGCGGTGACCGCGTCCACCTCGTCCTCGGCGGGGGTGAGCAGATCCACCAGGACGGTGCCGAACCCGGCCCGGTTGAGCTGGTGAGCCACCGCCACGTTGCGTGGACTGTGCCGGGAACTGCCACTGCCGTGCGCGAACAGCACCGCGCCGACCGGCTCCGCCGGCACCAGCAGATCGGCCGGGAGCAGGACCTCACTCGCCGGGATCGTCACCGCTTCGTCGCGTACGTCCATCTCGCCCCCCAGTGGCCGACTCACCCTGCCGGATACCCGGCGCGGCCGACGACAAGCCCTTCGGTCGCCCTGGGAGCGGGTTTGCGTCGGGGGGTGCCGGGTAGCCGACGGGCGACCGCAGACGGACCGGCGTCACCGGCGCCGCCGACAGATCGCGAGGACCGTCATGCCGCATCACCAGCGTGAGCCTGTGCAGTCCGCCGCCGAACGCGAACGGCGGGAACAGGGCGACAAACGCGGACGGGACTGGGCGGACGACGCGGCCCAGGCGCGTTCGGCCGACGATCCCCGGGCGAGGACGCCCCACGACGCCACCGGCCGCCCTTCCCAGGGCGAGCCCATCTGACGGCGACGCAGCCGGGTCAGGCCGGGTTCTCCGGCAGCCGGAGCAGGGGTGCCCGACCGGGTGCCTGCTCCGGCATCGGCAGGTCCGTACGTGGCGGCGGATTCGGTACGGTCACCGGCTCGTCGCAGGTGACGCGCACCGGTTTGCCGTGGTGCCGCAGCTCGATGACGGCGTCCGGGGCGGCGTGGTGCAGGGCGTACGTAGTGTCGTGGCCGCGTACGTCGACCCGCAGCCTCATCCCGCACCACTGGAGCGAGAACGACAGGCCGTTGAGCCGGCTCGACAGGCAGGGCGCGAAGGACAGCGTTCCGTCATGGTCCCGTAGGCCGCCGAACCCGGCGACCAGCGCGATCCAGGCGCCCGCGAGCGAGGCCATGTGCACGCCGTCGCGGGTGTTCTCGTTCAGGTCGTGCAGGTCCATCAGCGCGGCCTCGCGCAGGTAGCTGTGCGCCAGATCGGAGTAGCCGACCTCCGCCGCCAGCACCGCCTGCGTACAGGCCGACAGGGACGAGTCGCGGACCGTACGTCGCTCGTAGTAGAGGAAGTTGCGCAGCTTCTCCTCCGTGGTGAAGGCGTCGCCCCGCCAGTGCATGGCCAACTCCAGGTCAGCCTGCTTGATCACCTGTTTGCGGTACAGGTCGAAGTATGGATAGTGCAGCAGCAGCGGGTACTTGTCGGGCGGGGTCTGCTCGAAGTCCCACTCCTGCAACCGGGTGAAGCCCTCCACCTGCTGGTGCACCCGGAGTTCCTCGTCGTACGGGATGTGCATGGCCGCGGCGGCGTCGCGCCACGCGGCGGCCTCCTCGTCGGTGACCCGGAGGTGGAACGCCTCGTCGCGGTACCGCATCGCCACCTCGGCGGCGGTCAGCAGGTTCCGCTGGGCCATCAGGTTGGTGTAGATGTTGTCGTTCTTGACGGCGGTGTACTCGTCGGGACCGGTGACCCCGTCGACGTGAAAGTTGCCGGCGCGGTCGTGGTGCCCGAGCGAGCGCCACAGCCGGGCGGTCTCCACCAGCAACTCCAGCCCGATCTCCCGCTCCAGTTGCCGGTCGCCGGTCACCAGCACGTAGCGGCGCAACGCGTCGGCGATGCCGGCCGCGATGTGGAAGGCGGCGGTGCCCGCCGGCCAGTAACCCGACGACTCCGGCCCCTCGATGGTGCGCCACGGGAAGGCGGCACCGGCCAGGTTGAGCGTCCGCGCCCGCTCCCGGGCCTGCTCCAGGGTGGAGAAGCGCCAGTACAGCGCGTCCCGTACGGCGGCGGGATGGGTGTAGGTCAGCACCGGCAGGACGAACATCTCGGTGTCCCAGAACGCGTGCCCGTCGTACCCGGGGCCGGTGAGCCCCTTGGCCGAGATGGGTCGGCGTTCCGCCCGCGCGCCGGCCTGGAGCACGTGGAACAGGCCGAACCGGACCGCCTGTTGCACCTCCGGATCCCCGTCGACCACGACGTCGGCGGCGTCCCAGAATTCGTCCAGGTACTCCCGCTGCTCACGGACCAGCCCGTCCCAGCCGTCCAGCTTCGCCGCTGCCAAAGCGGCACCGACCTGGTCGCGCAGGGCCGGCAACGAGCGCCGGCTGGACCAACCGTAGGTCAGGTACTTGACCACCTGGAGCTTCTGCCCCGGCTCCAGCACGCACGCCACAGTGGTACGGACCCAGTCCTCGTAGCCTTCGGAGCCGACGGACGTCCGGGCCGGCGAGGCCACCTCGTGGTCCATGGCGGCGGCGACCCGCAGCCCGGAGACCTTGGTCTGATGGATCAGCAGCCCACCGGCGGGAGTGGTCAACTCCTCCTCCGCCTGCAACGGTGACTCCAGCACCGCGGCGACGCGCGGGTCGCGGCTCTGTGGCGGCAACGTCTCGTTGGCCACCAGCTCCGACTGAATGATCAACCGCAGCGGCTTGTCGTCGGCCACCTCCACCTCGTAGCGGATCGCGGCGACCGAGCGCTGCCGGAAGGAGACCAGTCGGGTGCTGTTCACTCGGACCTCGCGGCCGGCCGGCGAGCGCCAGTGCAGCGACCGGTGCAGGGTGCCGGCGCGCATGTCGAGGATCCGCTCGTGGGCGAGCACCTCGCCGTAGCGCACGTCGAGCGGCTCGTCGTCGACCATCAGCCGGATGAGCTTGCCGTTTGTGACGTTCACGATGGTCTGGCCGGACTCGGGGAAACCGAAGCCGGCCTCCGCGTACGGCAGGGGCCGCAGCTCGTAGAACGAGTTGAGGTAGGTGCCGGGCAGCCCGTGCGGCTCCCCCTCGTCCAGGTTGCCGCGCAGCCCGACGTGTCCATTGGAGAGTGCGAACACCGACTCGGACTGGGCGAGCACGTCCATGTCCAGCCGGGTCTCCCGGACGTGCCACGGTTCGACCGGATACGCCCGCTCCCGGATCACTCGGGCCGCCCGGTGTCGAGCAGGTCTCCGAGGTCGTCGACCACCACATCGGCGCCGTGTGCGCGCAGTTCGTCGGCGTGGCCAGCCCGGTCCACGCCGATCACGTACCCGAAACCGCCGGCCCGGCCGGCTTCGACGCCAGCCAACGCGTCCTCGACCACAGCCGCCTTCTCCGGTGCCACGTCGAGCAGTTTCGCCCCGGCGAGGAAGGTGTCCGGGTGCGGCTTGCCGCGTAGCCCCTCGGCTCGGGCGGTGAGTCCGTCCACCCGCGCCTCCAGCAGCGGCTCCAGGCCGGCGGCGGCGACCACCTCACGGCCGTTGGCGCTGGCCGTGACGACCGCCCGCCGCAGCCCCGCCGCGGCCACCGCCTTGAGGTACGCGACCGAGCCGGGATAGACGTCCACTCCGATGGTGCGGATCCGCTCCAACACCATGGCGTTCTTCTGGTTGCCGAGGCCGTGCACGGTCTGGGCCCCCGGCGGATCCTCCGGTGCGCCCTCGGGCAGGGTGATGCCGCGGGAGGCGAGGAAGGTCCGCACCCCGTCCAGACGGGGGCGACCATCGACGTAGCGGTGATAGTCCGGCCCCGGATCGAACGGTCGGTACGGTTCACCGGTGGTGGCCGACCGCCGTCTCAGGTAGTCGTCGAACGTCTCGGTCCAGGCGGCGTTGTGCACCCGGGCGGTCTGCGTGAGCACCCCGTCGAGGTCGAACAGAACAGCGGTCACATGATCAGGCAGGCCGAGCATCGTATCAATCTATCCGCCGACACGTACCGGCAAACGCACTTCCACGGATACCGGCGCGGCGGTGTGCGGGGTGCAGTCAGTCGACCGCACCCGGTTCACCTCGCGTGGTCAGAGTCCGGCTGCGGAGTCGTACCGACGGCGCAGGTCGGCCATCTCGGACGCCTCCAGCGCCTCCTTCTCCGCCAGTTCCGCGTACTTGGCCGGGAACATCTGCCGCAGCCGGTCGATGAACCGGGTGTCCTCGGTCGCCTCGACCACCTCGATGCCCGCCGGCTCGGTGGACATGTCGATGATCACCGGGCCGGCCAGTTTGACCGCCCAGTCCCAGGGGCGCCCCTGCTCGGCGACCCCGCAGAGATGGAAGCCGTAGACCGTCTGCACGTCAGCGAGCACGGTGACCTCGGCCGGCTCGAAGCCGTAGACGTGCACGCCGCAGATCACCGCGGGCTTCGTCTCCTCGCCGTTCGCCACCTGCTGGATGTCGTGCCCGGCATGATTGTGCTGCTCCGGGTCCGCCTCCTCCAGCGTGGTACGCATCCAGTTCATGATCTGCCCGTGCAGATCCGGCGGCTCCGTCTTCGAGCTGGCCGAGCTGACCAGTACGACAGCGCCCGCCGACACCACCAGCAGGATCGCCGCCGCCCACACGTAGCGGTGTCGGAGCCACCCTGCGAAACTCTCCCGGGAAATCATGATCGCTTCTCACCTCGTCGCCGGTTCTGTGCTTTGCGGACCACTGGGACGCCTCCGGCGGGTCGACGCTCGACCGCCTCGGTCGACGCGCAGACGCATGCCGGTGATACGAACGGTGGAACACCGTGCCCGGGTAGGTGTGACCGGTGAAGTTGGCCCAGGTGAGCGGCGCGCAGGCATCCGCCCGAGCGATGCGCAACCGGCACTGCGTTGACTCCCGTGCTGGCCGTGCTCAGCGCGTTTGCCCCCGCGCTGCGGCGATATGAGCCATTCCAGCACGCTTGGGCCCGCTCCGGCAACATCGACGACCCTCAACGGTCTCGACGACAGCCTCAACGGTCGCGGCAGCGGCGCTCAATCCGATCATCGCCGCACGACCCGACGACCTCCCAGTCACCCGGCACCCGGCACCCGGCACCCGGCACGATCCCCAGGCGCAGGGGCACCCGGCACGATCCCCAGGCGCAGGGCAGGCGCAGGATGCCGCATGTCGGGTGATCCCCGAGTCAGGAAGCCCCAACATGCCGCATGCCGCGCGCGCAACCAGAGGGAGGGGGCGGCGAGATGCCGCGCGCAACCAGGACAGGAGGGGGCGGCGAGATGCCGCATGTCGGGCCATCACCAGGACGGGAGAGGACGAGATGCCGCATGTCGGGCCATCACCAGGACGGGAGAGGGCGAGATGCGGCATGTCGGGCCGCCATGAGGACAGAAGCACCCGACTTGCGGCCATGTCGGGCGTGCGACCAGGATGCGACGGAGCGACTTGCGGCAGGTTGGGGGCGACTGAGGCGGGGGTGTTGCGGGCCCGAGCGGCAGGGTGAGCTTGCGCGGTCAGTTCGGGCGAAGGGTCCAGATGACGATCATTTCCGAGGTCGGCTTGCCTTCCTCGGTGGCGATCTCCACGCGTACCGGAAACTCGGGTCGCTCGCCGGCCTCGAGTTCCGCGACCACCTCGGCCGGCGGGCGACCGAGCCGCGCCGTCGCTCGCACCGGGCCGAGGGCGAGCTTGCGGTACGCGATCTCCGCCCGCACCGCCAGCGGCGTGGCCCGGTCGAGCAGGTGACCGAACGCGGCGAGCACCACCGCACCCGAGGCTGTCTCTCCGAGGGTGAACATGGCCCCGGCGTGCGGGCCACCGATGTGATTGTGGGTGGCCGGCGAGTCGGGCAGCCGGACCACCGCCCGGACCGAACCCTCCGCCTCCGGGGCCACCTCGACGAATTCGAAGCCGAGCGTACGGGCGAAGGGCACCGCCTCAAGCATGCCGGCCGCCACCTGCCGCGAGTCGATGGTCATACCCAGACGCTACCCGTCGGTAACTTCCCCGGCAAGGAGCCATTCGTGGCAGTGCAGGCGGCCGACACGCCGACTCCGGCGCACCCGGACTGCCACGAATCGGGTCAGCGCCAGCCGACGTCGATGCGGTCGCCGCGCTCGTCGAAGAAGTGCAGGGCGTCCATGCGTACCTGGACCGCGAGCGGATGGCCGGCGGTGACGGCGGGGTACGGCGCGAGGCGGACCGCGAGTTCGGCCGGGCGGCGGTGGTGCCGGCCCGGGTCGTGCAGCACGCTGGTCCGGCTGCCGTTGGTCGCCTGGGTCGTCGGCTCGTTGGCCCGGCCGGTGATCCGCTGCATCACCTGGCCGAACCGGCGCAGGCCGCGCTGGCCGGGCGGAGCGTCCGCATCCACCGGGGCACCGATGTCGTCCACCATGATGGCGGTCGCACCGATGTCGAGGAAGGCGAGCGACTCGTGGCCGTGGTGTTCGAGGTAGCGGATGCGACCCTGGAGCACGTCACCGGGGGTGTCCGGGGCGACCGGGGTGAGTGCCTCGGCCCGCATCCCGACCACGATCCGCTCGCCGTGGTAGTGCGCCACGGCCCGGCTGCGGATGTCGTCCCAGGGCAGGTAGAGCGCCTGCTCCCCGAGGGTGAGCGTGACGTAACGATCGAGGTGGACGTAGACCGACGCCTCCAGCAGGTTCATCCGGGGGCTGCCCAGGAACGCGGCCACGTAGAGGGTCGCCGGTCGGCCGTACACCTGGGTCGGCGTGCCCACGTCCTGGAGAACGCCCTTGCGCATGATGGCGACCCGGTCGGCCATGGTCAGCGCCTCGGCCTGATCGTGCGTCACGTAGATGGTGGTGACCCCCAGTTCGCGGGTCAGGCCGGAGATCTCCGCCCGCAGTTCCGCGCGCAGGCCGCTGTCCAGGTTGGACAGGGGTTCGTCCATCAGGAACAGCCCCGGCCGGCGGACGATCGCCCGGCCCATCGCGACCCGCTGCCGTTGCCCACCGGAGAGCTGGCTGGGGCGCCGTGCCAGTACGTCACCGATGCCGAGGGCGCTGGCCACGTCGGTGACCCGCTCGCCGCGCGGGGTCGGCTCGACCCCGGCCAGTTTGAGCGGGAAGGCGATGTTGTCGTTGACGCTCATGTGCGGGTAGAGCGCGAAGTCCTGGAAGACCATCGCGATCTTCCGCTCCCGGGGCGGCAGGTCGTTGGCGAGTTCCCCGTTGAGCATCACCGCGCCCGAGGTCGGGTCCTCCAGGCCCGCGACCATCCGCAGCACCGTCGACTTCCCACAGCCGGACGGCCCGAGCAGCACCATGAACTCACCGTCGTTCACGTCCAGATTGATGCTGTCGACCGCGACCGTGCCGTCGCGGAAGACCTTTGTGACGTCCTTGAGCGCGACGGTGGTCACCGTCTCCTCCCCACCTCGTCCACGGAACCCCGAATGACTGTGGCCAGGATCATGCGGATGGCACATCGGGTAAACGTGCCATGTTTGAATCGTGACAGACCTATTACGTTCCATCGATTAGCGGCGATTGTGCGGAACTTCCAACTCAGACCAGGTTCTCCCCGAGGAACACCTGGCGTACCACCCGCTCTGCGGCACGCCCGTCCTCCAGAGCGCAGAACCGCTCCCGGAAGCGTGCCCGGGCCCGCTCGGCGTCGGGTGACCGCAGCGCACCCGAGCGGAACACGTCGAGCAGTTCGGTGAAGGTCCGGGCCACCGGGCCGGGCGGCTCGGCGACGATGTCCAGGTAGACGCCCCGGGTCAGCCGGTAGGCGTCCCAGTCCGGCGCGTAGATGACGATCGGCCGGTCCAGGACGGCGTAGTCGAACATCGCCGACGAGTAGTCGGTGACCAGCACGTCGGCGGCGAGGTAAAGGTCCTCGACCCGGGGGTGGGCGCTGACGTCCAGGAGCCGACCACGGGCGGTCGGAGGTGGCAGCCGCCGGTCCCGGTCGTGGAAGTAGTGGCTGCGCATCAGCAGCAGGCCGGTAGGGCCCAGCGCGTCCAGGAAACGCTCCGGGTCGAACGGCGGCCGGTACCGGGGCAGATGCTCCCGGTGGGTTGGCGCGTACAGCACGACCTGCTCACCGAGGCCGGCGTCGAGCTCCGCGCGCAGCCGCAGCACTTCCTCGGGGCTTGCGGTGACCAGCCGGTCGTTGCGCGGGTAGCCCACCTCCAAGGTGGCGTACCCGGCCGGATAGGCGCGTTCCCACATCTGGGTGGAGAAGCTGTTCGAGGTGACGCTGTAGTCCCACCGGTCCACCCGGCGCAGCAGCCCGGCGTAGTCCATCCCACCCGCGCCCAGTGGATAGCGCTGCTGGTCCAGCCCCATCACCTTGACCGGGGTGCCGTGGTGGGTCTGCACGTGCACCGTGCCGGGCCGCTTGCGTACCGAGTCCGGGAAGTTGACGTTGTTGATCAGCCATCGGGCCCGGGCCAGCGCCCGGTGGTACGCGGGAGTGCCGGCGACCACGTACTCGACTCCCTCCGGAAGCGTGTGCACCCGGTCGCGCCGGACGATCCACACCCCCCGGACCTGCGGTGCCAGCCGGCGGGCCGCCTCGTAGACCGCGGCGGGATTGCAGGCGTAGCCGCGATACCAGTACGCGGCGTAGACGGCCAGGTTCTCCTCCACCGGCCGACGCCGCTCGGCCCGCTGGTACTGGCGCAGCACCGCGTCACGCGCACGCCGCACGCCGACCCGAGCCGGTGGCAGCACCCGACGGCGGGCCCCGCCGGCAACCCGGCGAACGGTCTCTCCCGCCCGGCTCGCGGTCCGCAACGCGCTGAACGTACGCCACCTGCCGGCCGCCACCAGCCGGTGCTTGAGCCCCGCCACCCCAGCCGGCACCCGGTGTCCGTCGGGTGGCCGGAACCGGGCGTGCTCGATGGCGACCCGGGAAAAGAAGGTCGGTCGCAGCTCGGGCCCGATCCGGTCGCCGTTGCCGAGCACCACCAGGTAGTGCCACATCATCCGCTCGAAGATCGCCGGCCGCAGTTCCTCGGCCCCGAGCCGATCCAGTTCCCGGAACACCCGGTGCCACTGCTCGAACACGTCGAAGTGGCGCTCGCCGCGGGTCCTCGTGATCGCCCCTGCCCGCCGCTGCCGGTAGTTCACGCAGACCAGGTCCAGCACGCCGATCCGGTCGGCGGCCAGCAGCGTCGGGTAGCTGAAGGAGACGTCCTCGTACCAGCCGGGCGCGAAGCGCAGCCCCGTGTCAGCCAGGAACTGCCGCCGGACCAACCGGTTCCACGCGGTGTGCAGCAGCTTCACCGTCTCTGGCCGCTCGACCAGCCGGAACGTGACAGGACCGGGCGGGATGGGAAAGACCTCGGCCATGGCGCTGCGGGTCACCGTGTCGTCCCAGTGCGCGCGTACGTGGTCGACGAGCAGCACGTCCGGCCGGGTCTCGCGCAGTCGGGCGGCCACCTCGACCAGGCAGTCCGCCGTCAGCCAGTCGTCGCCGTCGACGAACCAGACGTACTCGCCGACGGCCCGGTCCAGCCCGACGTTGCGCGCCGGGCCGAGCCCGACGTTGCGGTCCAGGCGTACGGCGGTCACCCGGTCGTCGCGATCGGCGTACTCGGCGAGGATGTCGCCGCTGCCGTCCGGGGAGCAGTCGTCGACCCCGATCACCTCGATGTCGGCAACCGGTTGCGCGAGAATCGAATCCAGGCATTCCCGCAGATAGCCCTGCACCCGGAAGGCCGGGACGACGAAGCTGACAAGCGTCATCGTCCCGGCCCCTCCTCAGCGCGTCGCGCGACCTCCCGCACCCGCCGGCACCTGCGCGGCACGTACCGGCCGGACCACCCAGGCCAGCACCACACTCGCCACGAACAGGGCCAACAGGTAGATACCGAGTGTAGCCAGACCAATACTCACGATTCCGGCGATCGCCGCCAGTGCCAGTACCGCCGAACGCCCCTCCCAGCCGAGTGTGGCGGCGTGCAGCGGCGGTGCGGGCTGCCGTTTCTCCAGCCGGGCGACGAGATCGTAGTGATGCAGGGTGAGCACGAAGAGGTACCCGAAGATCAGCCAGAAGGGTGCTCCGCCGATCAGCCCGACCGCGATGGCGAACAGGAACTCGGCCGCCCGCAGCGCCGCCGGCACCAGCCAGTCCAGCGGCCCGTTGTGCGCCGCCCGCGCCCCGGCCGCGCCGACCAGCAGCACCAGCAACGCCACCAGCACCGCGACCCAGCGAAGCCACGGCGGCACGCCGTTCCCGCTGGCGTCCACCAGCGTCACCAGCAGCAGGATCGCCGCGCCGAGCGCCGCCACCACCGCGAGCGCCAGCGGCCCCGGCCGCCGCAGCACCGGTAGCCGAGCGGCCAGCGGGCCGTCGTCGCGGTGCAGGGTCGCGTCCAGCGTGTCCAGCACCGGCACCCACATCCAGCGGGCCCGCAGGGTACGCAGCGCGCCGGTGTACGCGAACGCCAGCACACCCCAGGTCAGCACCGCGAACAGGGCGATCCGCTGGTCGAAGAGCGCCACGGTCAGCGAGATCAACGCCCACCGCTCCCCGATCGGGAAGACCACCGTGCGCTTGAGCCAGTACGACACCGAGCCGGCGTCGGCCTGCACCCGGGTCGACGCGGCGTTCAGCCGGTCACCGATGCCGCCGCCACCAGCACCGACGCTCTTCGGCCGGCGTGCCGCCTCGTCGTGCAGCACGCCGTACCACGCGTCGGTCATGTGCCGCACGGTCTGCAGCGTCATCGCGGCGATGGCGAGGGCCCAGCCGTACCGGAACCCGGCCTGGGTCGCGCCGAGGCCGAGCCCGGCGTAGACGAGGTACTCCTTCGCCCGGTCGGCCATGGTGTCCAGCCAGCCGCCCCAGGCGCTGAAGTTGCGGGTGTAGCGGGCCAACTGGCCGTCCACGCAGTCCAGCACGAACCCGAGGTAGAGCAGCACCGCCCCGACGACCAGCAGCGGCCGGCCACCGGCGGCGAACATCGCCGCCGCGGCCACCGCGAAGGCCACCGACACCATGGTCACCGCCGTCGGGCTCAACCCCAGCCGGGCGCAGAGCTTGGTGACGTACGGCGACCAGGTGCTGACGAAGTAGGTGGTGAAGAAGTCGTCCTTCTCCTTCACCGACAGCCGCAGCTCGGCCCGGTCCTCGTCGACCGCAGCCACCGCCGCCTCCGCCCGGGCCAGCTCCGCGGCCTCGTCGACCCGGTGCGCGACGAGCAGGCGTACCCGGTGCGCGAAGACCAGCGCGCCCTGCCCGGTGAGGGCGGCGAAGAGCTGGTCCACGACGGGCCCCGCCGGTGCATCCGGGCGGGCGGCCGGTTCGACCGGTCCCGCCCGCTCGGCCGGTCCGGCCGACTCGAACAGCTCGACCGCGACGGCTCCGGCCGGTAGCCGACCGGCGGCGACCGCACGGGCGGCGGCCACCAGCGCCGGTACGTCCTCCCGGCCGACCCGGACCGCGCCGCCGAAGACGCCGGTGGCCGCACCTCCCACCAACTGGTCGGGGCGGCCCGCCTCGACCACCTGGCCACGCTCCTCGCGCAACACTGTCCGTCCAGCGCTGGGCGGATCGGTCAGCACCAGCGCCACGCTCGGCCCGACCGGACTGGTCAGCAGGTGGCGCAGTACGGCCGTGTGGGCGGCCAGGTCGGCCCCGCTGATCACCACCGGGCCGGTCGCCGAGCCGGCCAGCTCGGCCAGCTCGTCCAGGTCGGCGGCCACCCGCACCTCGGCCGCACCGGCTTGGCGCCACTGACCGGCCAGCCGTTCGCCCATGCTCCCGCCGGTACCCGTCGGCAGGCTCGCGGCCGGTGATCCGGCGGCGAGCACGATCGCGAGGGTCACCGGGGAACCGCGTCGTGGTACGCGGCCAGCGCCTCGGCGATCGTGCCGTCGACGCTCAGCCGACCCGCGTCGAGGTAGAGCCCCCGACGGCAGAACCGGGTCAGATCCTTTTCGTTGTGTGACACCAGCACCAGAGTGCGCCCCTCCCCGAGCAGCCGATCGATGGTCGTGTAGCACTTTTCCCGGAACTCGGCGTCGCCGACCGCCGTCACCTCGTCCATCAGCAGGATCGGGTGCGGCAGGTGCGAGATGATCGCGAAGCCGAGTCGCACCTTCATGCCGGACGAGTAGTGGCGTACCGAGGTGTCGATCGCCCGTTCCACCTGCTCACCGGCGAACGAGACGATGTCGTCGAAGTGCCGTTTCAGATAGCCCGACGAGAGCCCGTGCAGGCCGCCCACCAGGTACAGGTTCTCCCGCCCGGTCAGGTCGTTGGAGAAGCCGGCGGAGAGTTCCAGCAGCGGCGCGACGTCGCCGGAGACCCGGATCCGCCCTTCGTCGGGGATCAGCACCCCGGCGATCAGCCGTAGCAGGGTGCTCTTGCCGGTGCCGTTGCGGCCGATCACCCCGACGGTCTCCCCCGGCGCGATCGCGAAGGAGACGTCGCGCAGCGGCCAGAACCGACCGTCGTCGGCACCCCGCGTACCCCGGTGGATGAACAGCTCCCGCAGCCGCAACTGCCGGCGGCGGTTGCGGACGAACCGGATGCCGAGGCCCTCCGCCTCGATGATCGCCTCACTCATCAGAGTTCCTTGAGCACGGCGGGTTCGAGCCGGCGGAAGGCCCACCAGCCGGCCACGAGCAGCAGCACGCTGATGCCGACGGTGGTGGCGAGCATTCGGACGCCCGGGAACTCGTCCGGGTACCACACCGCGTGGTGCAGCTGGAAGATGCCGACCAGCGGGTTGAGTTCGTAGGTCACCCGGACCCAGCCCGGCAGGCCGGAGTCGTGGACCAGGCTCAACGGGTAGATGATCGGCGTGGCGTAGAAGAGCACCCGGATGACCAGGCGCATGAACCGTTCCACGTCGCGCATCAGCACGTTGAACGCCGACAGCAGCAACGCCAGCCCGATCAACAGGATCGCCTGCACCAGCACCGCGAGCGGCAGGGCGAGCAGCGACCAGCCCGGTTCGATCCGGCCCTGCGCCGCGTACCAGACCGCGATGGCGGCGAGGATCGGCAGGCCGGCGGCGTACTCCGCGAAGCGGCCGGCGACCCGGCCGATCGGGAATACCTGCCGGGGCACGTTCATCGTGGTGATCAACCGGGCCTGGCCGGTGAGCGCGTGGGTGGCCTCGCTCAGCGCCGAGCTGGTCCACATCCAGGCGAAGATCCCGGTGATCAGGAACAGCGGGTACGACCCGGCGGCCTCGCCGAGATACCGGTTGGTGTCGCGGGAGTAGAGCACACCGAAGACGAACCAGTAGATCGCACCCATGCCCAGCGGCTCGATCAACGACCAGAGGTAACCCAGCACCGACTGCTGGTACTTCACCGCCAGGTCGCGCCGGACCAGGATGCGCAGCGAGTTGCGGTGCGACCACAACGCCCCGACGCCAGAGGTCACCGCCGTCTCCCGCCTGGTAAGAGCCTCGGCCAGGACCCGCCTCGCCTCCACCGCCCTGCTGCCGGCCGCGCTGAACGGACGACAGGTTAGCAGCCGGTGAACGCCGCCCCACGAGCGCTCAGCACTCGATCACGTTGACCGCCAGGCCACCGCGCGCCGTCTCCTTGTACTTGACCTTCATGTCGGCACCGGTCTCCCGCATGGTCTTGATGACCTTGTCGAGCGAGACGGCGTGCACCCCGTCGCCGCGCAGCGCCAGCCGGGCGGCGGTGATCGCCTTGATGCTAGCCACCGCGTTGCGCTCGATGCACGGGATCTGCACCAGGCCACCCACCGGGTCGCAGGTGAGTCCCAGGTTGTGCTCCATGCCGATCTCGGCCGCGTTCTCCACCTGGGCCGGCGTGCCGCCCAGCGCCTCGGCCAGCCCGGCTGCGGCCATCGAACAGGCCGAACCGACCTCCCCCTGGCAACCCACCTCCGCGCCGGAGATGGACGCGTTCTCCTTGAACAGCACCCCGATGGCACCGGCCGCCAGCAGGAAACGCACCACTCCCTCCGCGGAAGCACCCGGTACGAACCGGGTGTAGTAGTGCAGTACGGCCGGGATGATCCCGGCCGCCCCGTTGGTCGGCGCGGTCACCACCCGGCCGCCGGCCGCGTTCTCCTCGTTGACGGCCAGCGCGAACAGCGTCACCCAGTCCATCACGTGCAGCGGATCCCCACCGGCGCCCGCTACCGGTCCGCCGGGCGCGGTCGCGGCCGGGGCGGCGTCAGCCTCCAGACTGCGACGCAGCTCGGCGGCACGGCGGCGCACCTTCAGGCCGCCGGGCAGGGTGCCGTCGCGGGTGCAGCCGCGCTCGACGCACTCCCGCATGACCCGCCAGATGTCGAGCAGCCCGGCGCGGACGTCCGCCTCGGCCCGCCAGGACACCTCGTTGGCGAGCATGACCTCGCTGATGGACAGCCCGGTCGCGGCGGTCACGTCGAGCAGTTGCGCGCCGGTGAGGAACGGGTACCGGACCGGGGTGCTGTCCGGCTTGATCCGGTCCGCCCCGGCGGCGGCCTCGTCCACCACGAACCCGCCACCCACGGAGTAGTAGGTACGCATCCGCACCTCGGCCCCGCCCACGTCGTACGCCGAGAAGATCATCCCGTTCGGGTGGTACGGCAACGACCGGCGGCGGTGCAGCGTCAGGTCCCGCTCCGGATCAAAGTCGATCTCGTGGGTGCCGGACAGGCACAGCCGGTGCTCCGCCCGGATCCGGCTCACCAGCGCCTCGACGCCGTCCGTGTCGACCGTCTCGGGCTCCTCGCCGGCCAGACCGAGCAGCACCGCCCGGTCGCTGCCGTGCCCGTGCCCGGTGGCGCCGAGGGAGCCGAACAACTCGGCCCGCACCCGGGCGGTGCCGGTGAGCAGACCGTCGGCCTTGAGCCCGGCGACGAAGGTACGCGCCGCTCGCATCGGCCCCACCGTGTGCGAACTGGATGGCCCGATACCCACACTGAACAGGTCGAACACGCTGATCATGACTGTGCCTTCTCGCCGTCGCCGGGGTCACCGGTCAGCGGCCGGTCATGGTCGGCTCCGTGCTGCGGACCCGACCCGGTCGTGGCCGGTCCTCGCTGCGGTCCGGCCCTGGTGACGCCCGGGTGCGGGCGTCCGACCGGCGAGCCTACTACCCAGGACGCGACCGTGACTGACGTGCGAGCGCTGTCGAGCTGACGGCGCAGACGAATCACTCCCGCGACGGCACAGACGGCTCAACTCGACATCGCAGTTGCCCCTGATCCCGACGGCAGGCGTCGTTTGGAACCCACGCGGGTAAGCACTTACGGGTCAGCAGGGTGGCCTTCCTCCTCCCGACCGAGGTCAGGACGGCCATCCGTGCCTAGCGTTGATTCCAGCAGCGGCGGAAAGCCGCAGAGGGGAAGTGACACGAATGAGTCGCAAACTCGTCCGGCCCCGTCAGGGGCGCATGCTCGCTGGCGTCTGCGCCGGCCTGGCCCGCCGGTTCGGCACCTCGGCCGGGTTGATCAGGCTGCTGTTCCTGCTGTCGCTACTGCTCCCGGGCACCCAGGTGATCGTCTACCTGGCGCTCTGGATCATCATGCCCAACGAGGACCGCCACCTGGCCCCCAACCCCTGACCACCCACCCCACCCCGCGCCCACCGCGCCGCGCACCCCGCGCCGCGCCGCGCCGCGCCGCAAGCCGGTGCAACTTCAGGGTTGTTGCTGTATCCGACGCGCCGCAGGCGACACCAACCCTGAAGTTGCACGCCCCGCCCTGCTACGTGGCGTGGTCGGCGGTCCCCCGCAGGGTGGGGGTGGGGGCGTGCCCGTAAGGCGCGGCGTGCCCGTGGGGCGAGCGTGGGCGTGTGCGTGGGCGTCGGCGTGGGTGGTCAGGGGGCGATGTAGGTGACGCTGACCTGTTCGAAGCCGAGCGAGCGGAGCAGCCCTTCCAGCATCTTGCGGGTGTTCTCCTCGGCGCGGGCATTCAGGCCGCTGTCCCGGGCCGCCGCGGTGATCCGGTCCTCGGCCAGCCGGTAGACCTCCTGCTGCCGGTTCGGGTCACCGCCGATCAGGTCACCGACGCGGTTGAGCAGGCCGCGCTCCTCCGCGAAGACGTAGCTCTTCTCCAGGTCGAGGTTGGTCTCGGCCAGTTGCGGTGCCGGCAGCTTGATCTCGACCGACTTCCCGTCGGCCGACTGCACGATCGCCCCCTCGGTGAGCGTGCCGAAGTCGACGTACGCCTCGACGCTGCCCGACCCGACGAACAAGGTCCGCTGGTTGAGCAGCCAGTCCGGCACGTTGCGCCGGTCATTCTGCAGGTCGACCACGACCTGGAAGTTGCCCTCGGCGGCCACGTAGCGGCTGAGATCCTGCATCGACTCGAGCAGGGCCGGCTGCGTGCGATCGGTCTGTTCCTTGGTGAACGGGTTGCGGAACTCGGGCAGGATCCCGGTGGTCTGCACGCCGAGCAGCACCACCACCGCGAGCGCCGCGGCACCGAGCACCCAGAGCAGGGCACGGACCGCCCCGCCACCTGACTGCGGGGCCGGGGGTGGTGTGTCCGGGGCGTCTGTGAGCACATCGCCCGACCGGTGGTCGGCAAACTCGCTGGTGGGCTCGTTGATGTCGCCGTCGCGTGCCATCGCCCTCACCGTCCTCGTCAGACGCGGTCTCTGGTGATGACGGTAAGCCCAACGTACGACAGCCGCTCGTCGAGCCCGTCGGATGGACCCGGTCAGGGTCAGGTGAACGCGGAGACCCCGGTGAGCCGCTGCCCGACGACCAACTGGTGGATCTCCGAGGTGCCCTCGTAGGTCAGCACGCTCTCCAGGTTGTTGGCGTGCCGCATCACCGGGTAGTCCCCGGAAACCCCGTTGGCACCGAGGATGGTCCGGCACTGCCGGGCGATGGCCAACGCCTCTCGTACGTTGTTCAGTTTGCCGACGCTTACCTGCTCCGGGCGCAGCTTTCCGGCGTCGGCCAGCCGGCCTAGCTGGAGGGCCAGCAGATAGCCCTTGTTCCACTCGACCGCCATGTCGGCGAGCTTGGCCTGGGTGAGCTGAAAGCCGGCCAGCGGTCGCCCGAACTGGGTGCGGGTGGTCGCGTACGTGAGCGCGGTCTCCAGGCAGTCGCGGGCCGCGCCGAGGGCGCCCCAGACGATGCCGTGCCGGGCCTCGGTCAGGCAGCTCAACGGTGCCTTCAACCCGGTGGCGTCGGGCAGTTGCGCGTCCGCCGGCAGCCGGACGTCGTCGAGGGAGATCTCGCCGGTCAGCGACGCGCGCAGCGACATCTTCCGGGTGATCTCCCGCGCCGTCACCCCCGGCGTGTCCATCGGTACGACGAAGCCCCGCACACCGGATTCGGTACGCGCCCAGATCACCGCCACGTCGGCGATCGGCGCATTGGTGATCCACATCTTGCTGCCGTCGAGCACCCAGTCGTCGCCCTCGCGGCGTGCCCGGGTGGCCATCGACGCCGGGTCGGAGCCGTGGTCCGGCTCGGTCAGTCCGAACGAGCCGATCGCCTCGCCGGCCGCCATCGCCGGCAGCCAGCGCTGCTTCTGCTCCTCGCTGCCGTAGCGCCAGATCGCGTACATGGCCAGTGAGCCCTGCACCGAGACCAGCGACCGGACCCCGGAGTCACCGGCCTCCAGTTCCAGGCAGGCCAGCCCGTACGCGACGGCCGTCGAGCCGGCGCAGCCGTACCCGGTCAGGTGCATGCCGAGCAGGCCGAGCTTGCCGAACTCACGGGCCAGTTCGCGGGCTGGCGCGTGACCTGCCTCGTACCAGCCCGCGACGTGCGGTCGGACCAGGTCGTCGACCACCTGGCGTACGACGGCGCGGATCGCTCGCTCGTCCTCGGTCAGGGACGCATCAAGGTCGAGCAGGTCCACCTGGGTCACTCGACCGCCTCGGCGAGCACGAACACCCGGGCGTGGATCTGGTTGCGCTGTTGCAGTGCGGCACGCAGCGCCCGGTGCAGGCCGTCTTCCAGGTAGAGACCACCGTTCCACTGCACGACGTGCGGAAACAGGTCACCGTAGAAGGTGGAGTCCTCGGCGAGGAGCTTGTCCAGCGCCAGCTCGCGCTTGGTGGTGATTAGCTGATCCAGGCGCAGCGGGCGGGGCGGAATCTCCGCCCACTGCTTCAGGGTCAGGTTGTGTTCCGGATAGGGACGCCCGTCCCGGACCGCTCTGAAGATCACGACGGCACGCTCCCCTCCCCCTGGCCGGCCGATACCACGACGCCGGGCCGGGTCGCGGCACGGCGCCGCGACCTGCGGCGCCGATGACCGTGCCAGCGTAGCCGGACCCCGCACCCCACGTTCTGCTCCCTGATGCCAGTTTCGCCACGGGTCGTCCGGTTCTCAACCGGACGAAACCACCGGTTCGGGTCAGCTCCACCGCCCCCGCCGGACGACCTCGTCCACCGGACGGCGCCCGCGACGCAGCGATGGTGACCGGTGGTCGGCGGCTCGATAACCGACAGTGAGGGCACCGATGGGGTGATACGCCTCCGGCACACCGAACGCCTCCCGATAGGACACCAACCGCTGCGGCGGGATGCCGAAGAAACAGCAACCCAGCCCCTCGTCCACGGCGGTGAGCATCATCAGCAGCGCGGCGAATCCGGTGTCGACGTACCAGTAGGGCACCGGCCAACGATCCGTCGACCGGTCCGCCCAGCCCTTGTCCGGCTCCGCGTACCGCTCCAGGTAGACCGAGCGGTTGGCGTGCGGCACCACGATCAACGGTGCCCGGCGCATCCCGGCCAGCCACCGCTGCATCCCGCCGCCCTCCGGGGTGCTGGCCGACCAAAAACGCTCCCGGTCCTCCGGCGACTCCAGCACCAGGAAGCCCCACCCCTGCGAGAACCCGGCCGACGGGGCCCGCACCGCGTGCTCCAGCAGCCGTTCCACCACCTCCGGCGGGACCGGCCGGTCCGGGTCGTAGTTGCGCACCATCCGGCGCCGCCGGACGACCTCCGCGAACTCCACGCCGTACTCCTCACGTGCCCGTCCGGTCCGCGACCGGACGCTCAGCCACCGGGCCGAATGCCCCAACTCCCGCGCCAGGTGTCGCCCGGCGCCAGAGTGATGAGATCCCGGCCGGAGCGGAACGCGTCCGGCGGGCAGGTCATCGGCTCCACCGCCACCGACCGGCGGAACCGCTCGCCGGTCAGCGTGTCACCGGTGTAGACCTGCCACCAGCCGAACTGGTCGTCGGCCCAGATCCGTAGCCCGGTCGAGGCGTCCGGCCCGGTCAGCGTCACCGAGGAGCCGCCGTCGGCGTCCCGGTTCACCTGCCCGAAGGCGAGATCCAGGACGGCCTCACCGATGCGACGCGGCTCGGTGTAGTCGTACTCGGTACCGGCCACCGCGGCCGCGCCGACCGGCAGCAGCCGACCGTCCAGCAGCAGCCGGGACCGGCCGGGTACGCGCAGTGCGATGTCCTCCACCGACACCCCCGGCAGTTGCAGGTACGGGTGCACGGAGAAGCCGAAGGGCACCGCCTCGGTGCCGACGTTCGTGACGTCGTGCTCGGCGCGCAGCCCGTCGGCGCCCACGACCCACCTGGTACGCAGCCGCAGCGGCCACGGGTAACCGGGCTGCGGCAGCAGGTCGTAGCCGACCGTGACCTCGTCCGGCCGCTGCTCGATCAGGTGCCACGATGCCCAGTTCACCAGGCCGTGGATGGCGTTGTGCCGCTCCGGCTCGGTCAGATTCAGCTGTCTCGACTGCCCGCCGAAGGTGTAGACGCCGTCGCGGATCCGGTTCGGCCAGGGTGCCAGCACCTGCCCCGCCGAGCCCGGGCACATCTCGTCGGTGGCGTACCCGTCGAGATGCTCGACCCCGTCCTGGCGGTAGGCGCGGAGTCCGCCGCCCAGCTCGACGATTACCGCCTCGTGGCCGGCGGCTGAGATGCTCCACTGCGCTCCCGACAGGGGAAGCGGATCGCGGCTGTCCATTCGCCAGACCCTAGCCGCCGACGCCGTCGTTCGCTCGCCGCGGTCCGCGGCCCTCGTCGTGCTCGCGTCCATCCGCTCCGGTCGGCGGCCGGTAGCGGGTCAGCGCCGGGAAGGCCACGGCGAGCAGCACCGCGAGCACCGCCGCCGCGACACCGCCACCGATCCAGGCCACCCCGCTGCCGAACCCGGCCGCCATGGCACCAGCCCGCAGATCGCCCAGGCGCGGACCGCCGGCCACCACGACGGTGTTGACGCCCTGGAGCCGGCCGCGCATCCGATCCGGCGCGTAGATCAACAACATCGACTGCCGTACCACCGAGCTGACCAGGTCGGCGGCGCCGGCCAGCACCAGCAGTACGACCACCAGCCAGAGCTGGCCGGCCAGTCCGGCCAACGCCACCGCGACGCCCCAGCCCACCACGGCGAGCACCAGCACCAGACCCTGCCGGCGAACCTGGCCGATCCAACCCGAGACCAGGCCGGCGAGCAGTGAGCCGATCGCGATGGAGCTGTAGAGCCAGCCCACCGCCGCGCCACCACCGAACCGTTCGGTCGCCACCTCGGGAAAGAGCGCTCGCGGGAAGGCGAACACCATCGCGATGAGGTCGATGGCGAAGGAGAGCAGCAGCACCGGGCTACCGGCCAGGTACCGCACCCCGTCGACGATGCTGCGCAGCCCCGCCTGCCGGGGCCCGCCGTCCGGATCGGGTTCCGGCGGCATGGCTGGCAGCCGCAGCGCCGCCCAGACCAGGGCGGCGAGCAGCGTCGCGTCCACGGCGTACGCGACCGGCAGTGCCACCCCGAGGTCCCAGATCGCCAGGATCAGGCCGGCGGCCAGCGGCCCGAGGACCGCGGTGGCCATGGCGGTGGTGAAGTTCAACGTGGTGGCCGCCGGCACCAGCTCGGTCGGGACGAGCCGGGCCACGAGCGCCCCACGGGCCGGCCCGGAGATCGCGAACGCCACCGAACTCAATGCGACAAGGGCCAGCAGGAGAACCGGGCTGCCGACCCCCAGCAGCGCCTGGACCAGCAGTCCCAGCACGGCGACCCAGAGCAGGACCGAGCCGCCCAGCAGCACCCGCCGCCGGTCGATGGCGTCGGCGACCGCCCCGCCCCAGAGCCCGAAGACCAGCAGCGGTACGAAGGCGGCGACGCCGAGCAGACCGACCCAGAGGGAGTCCTCGGTCAACGCGTACATCTCCACCGGCACCGCGACGGCGGTGAATTGGAAACCGAACATCGCGATGGCGTTGCCGGCCCAGAGCCGCCGGTACGCCGGTACCCGCAGCGGGCGCAGATCGATCGCCCAGCGGCGCTGCTCGCGCGGCCGGTCGGTGCTGCTGACGGTCACGGTGCCAGCCGCTCCACGACCCAGTCCGCGCCGGTACGCCGGAACCGCAGCCGGTCGTGCAGCCGACTGGCCCGGCCCTGCCAGAACTCCACCGAATCGGGACGTACCCGCAACCCGCCCCAGTGCGGCGGAGCGGGGATCGGGTCCACGTCGGCGAAGCGCTCGGCCGCGGCCCGGTAGGCGTCGTCGAGGGCGGCCCGTTCCGGCAGCACCGACGACTGGGCGCTGGCCCAGGCACCGAGTTGCGAGCCGCGCGGCCGGCTGGCGAAGTACGCCTCCGTCTCCGCCCGGTCGACCCGTTCCACCGGTCCGGTGACGATCACCTGCCGCTGCATCGGAAACCAGGGAAAGAGCAGACTGGCGTACGGGTTGGCGGCCACCTCGGCACCCTTGCGGGAGCCGTAGTTGGTGAACAGCACGAAACCCTCCGGGTCGTACCCCTTGAGCAGCACCGTCCGCGCGCTCGGCCGCCCGGCGGCGTCGGCGGTGCCGAGCACCATGGCGTTCGGCTCGGGCAGTTCGGCGGCGACCGCGTCGGCGAACCACCTGTCGAACTGGGTGTGCCAGTCGACGGCCAGTTCGCTCTCCGTCAGGCCGGAATCGGCGGCGTACTCGTGCCGCATCCCGGCTGGCACCGGTGTGTCCCCCATCACGTTCCCGCTCCTCCCCCGTCGGGCCGGTACGCGCCCGCCGACCAGCCCGTCCGGCCCAGTCTTATCCGTGCCGGAAGGGGCCCGGCAAGCGGGATGTCGCCAGCAGCACATCGACAGCGTCTCGCGCACCCGGCCACCAGCAGGCAAGATGTCACGAACACATCCCTGAGGGTCGCCTAAGGCGCTCACCCGGCCGGGGCCGGGACACCGAGCCCGGGCGGGCGCACCGACCACACACCAGGAGCAGTGAGATGGCCGATTTCAAACCCGGACTTGAGGGCGTCGTAGCCTTCGAAACCGAGATCGCCGAGCCCGACCGCGAGGGCGGTGCGCTGCGCTATCGCGGGGTCGACATCGAGGACCTGATCGGCCAGGTTTCCTTCGGCAACGTCTGGGCGCTGCTGGTCGACGGCCGCTTCGGCCCGGGCCTGCCGCCGGCCGAGCCATTCCCGGTGCCGGTGCACTCCGGTGACATCCGGGTCGACGTGCAGTCCGCCGTCGCCATGCTCGCTCCGTACTGGGGCTTGCAGCAGCTGCTGGACATCTCCGACGAGCAGGCCCGCGAGGACCTGGCTCGGGTGTCGGTCACCGCCCTCTCCTTCGTCGCCCAGTCCGCTCGCGGCCTCGGCCTGCCGGCGGTTCCGCAGAAGGAGATCGACAAGGCGGAGACGGTCGTCGAGCGCTTCATGAAGCGGTGGCGCGGCGAGCCCGACCCGAGGCACGTCAAGGCCGTCGACGCGTACTTCATCTCGGCTGCCGAGCACGGCCTGAACGCCTCCACCTTCACCGCCCGGATCGTCGCCTCCACCGGCGCGGACGCCGCCGCCTGCATCTCCTCGGGCATCGGGGCGCTCTCCGGCCCGCTGCACGGCGGCGCGCCGTCGCGGGTGCTGACCATGCTGGAGGCGGTCGAGCGCAGCGGTGACGCGGAGGGCTACGTCAAGGGCGTGCTCGACCGGGGTGAGCGGCTGATGGGCTTCGGTCACCGGGTCTACCGGGCCGAGGATCCGCGCGCCCGAGTGCTCCGCCGCACCGCCAGGGAACTGGGCGCCCCGCGCTTCGAGGTCGCCGAGGCCCTGGAGAAGGCCGCCCTCGCCGAGTTGCAGGCCCGCCGACCGGATCGGGTGCTCGCCACGAACGTCGAGTTCTGGTCCGCCGTGGTGCTCGACTTCGCCGAGGTGCCGGCACACATGTTCACCTCGATGTTCACCTGTGCCCGGATGGGCGGTTGGAGCGCCCACATCCTGGAGCAGAAGAAGCTCCAGCGACTGGTCCGTCCCTCGGCCCGCTACGTGGGCCCGGGCACCCGCAAGCCGCACGAGGTCGACGGCTGGGACGCCGTACCCCACGACGTCTGAGTCGTACCGCCTGAGGTAGCGGAAGGGCCCACACTGTCGGAGCGCGGAGACCCCGGCCGACCAGCCGGGGTCTCCGCGCCGCCGTATCCGGCCCAGCATCAGCACGGACAGTGGGGCGCCGGCGTGCCCTCGCGGTTCGTTCGGTGGTGGCGGCGGGAGCGGGCGATGTGGTGCAGGACTCAGGCCCGGTCGTGGGACCAGCGGCCGGTCGGGGTGGCTCTGGTGCGAGGATAAGGATCGGCAGTGTCGCCGGACCGGGGCCCGGATCCTCCGACCGAGCCGTGCGGGGTACGCATGGCGTCCTCGATCCGCATCGGCGTGGACCAGGCCCGACCCGCCCATTCGGAAGGATCTTCAAGACCGTGGCTGACGCACCGACCATCCGGATACCCGACGAGATCAAGCCCGCCGACGGCCGATTCGGCTGCGGGCCGTCCAAGGTCCGTCCGGCCGCGGTCTCCGCGCTCGCCGAGGTGGCCACGAGCTACCTGGGCACCTCGCACCGGCAGAAGACCGTCCGCGACCAGGTGGCCCGGTTGCGCTCCGGCATCGCCCAGTTCTTCTCCCTCCCCGAGGGCTACGAGGTGATCATCGGCAACGGTGGCACCACCGCCTTCTGGGAGGTCGCCACGTTCGGCCTGATCCGGGACCGGGCCCAGTTCGCCAGCTTCGGCGAGTTCGGCGCCAAGTTCGCCAAGGCCGTCAAGGACGCGCCCTTCCTCGGTGAGCCGACGGTCCGCAAGTCCGACGCAGGCAGCGCCCCGGCCCTGGCCGCCGAGGCGGGCGTGGACGTGTACGCCACCCCGCACAACGAGACCTCGACCGGCGTCGCGGTGCCGATCGGCCGGGTGGCCGGTGCGGACCCGGGCTCGCTGCTGCTGGTCGACGCCACCTCCGGCGCCGGCGGGCTCGAGGTCAACGTGGGCGAGACCGACGTGTACTACTTCGCCCCCCAGAAGTGCTTCGGCTCGGACGGTGGGCTCTGGCTGGCCCTGATGTCGCCGGCCGCGCTGGAGCGGGCCGCCGAGATCAAGGCCTCGGGGCGCTACATTCCGGCGTTCCTCGACCTGGTCACCGCGATCGACAACTCGCGGCTGGAGCAGACGTACAACACCCCGGCGCTGGCGACCATCTTCCTCGCCGCGGAGCAGACCGACTGGATGAACTCCCAGGGCGGTCTGGCCTGGGCGGCCAAGCGCACCGCCGAGAGCGCCTCGGTCGTCTACGGCTGGGCCGAGCGCTCCTCCTTCGCCACGCCGTTCGTCACCGACCCGGCGCTGCGCTCCAACGTGGTCGCCACCATCGACTTCGCGGACGGGGTGGATGCCGGGGCGATCGCCAAGGTGCTGCGCGCCAACGGCATCGTCGACACCGAGCCGTACCGGAAGCTGGGCCGCAACCAACTGCGGGTCGCGCTCTTCCCGGCGGTCGAGCCGACCGATGTCGAGGCGCTGACCGCATCGATCGACTACGTCGTCGAGCGGCTGTAACCGCCCGACCCGGCCATACCACGGGCCCGGCACCCCGTTCGGGGTGCCGGGCCCGCACCGTACGACGCCACGGTCGACGTCCGGCAGTCAGCTGATCCCGCACCACTTCGGACCGTCTACCACGCCACTGTCGGCCACCGACAGCTGACCCGCCACACAGCGGCGGAGCAGGCGGATCCGCCGCTTACCCGGGCGTGGCGTCTCCCACCGGGGCACGGATGGGCGTACCGTGGAGCGCAACGCCCCGGGTGGCCGGCTCGTGGCGTACGGCCAGCGAAGCGGGACGGAGGCAACGCGATGCGCCCAGTACGCTTCGTCGCCCTCTCCGAGGACGGCCAGGCCCTGGTGCTCGCCGACGAGGTCGGGCGACTGCTCGCCCTGCCGTTGGACGAGCGGGTCGCCGGAGCGCTGCACGCCGAGCCGGGTACGCCCACGCTCGCGGTGGCGCCGGCCGCCGCCGACCCGGTGCCCTCGCTGTCTCCTCGGGACATCCAGGCCCGGATCCGCTCGGGCGAGTCCGCTGAGGACGTCGCCCGGATCGCCGGTGTCCCGGTCGACCGGGTCCTCCGCTACGCCGGGCCGGTGCTTCAGGAGCGTGCGATGCTCGCCCAGCACGCCCGGCGCACCCGGCTCAAGGGTGCCGAGAAGCCGACGCCGCTCGCCGAGGTGGTCAACGGCCGGCTCGCGCAGCACGGGATCGACACCGAGAAGATCTCCTGGGACGCGTGGCGGCGCGACGACGGCACCTGGCGGATCGTCGCGACCTGGCCGTCCGGCAAGGCCACCGCCCAGGCGGTCTGGGATCTGGACAAGACCCGGCAGTCGGTCGCCCCGCACGACGACATGGCGCAATATCTGTGCGCCGAGCGTCCGACGCCGATCCTCGGCCAGGAACCCGCACCGGAGCGGGGCGGCCACGCCCTGCCCGGCCCGTCGCGCGGCGAGCCGAGCCGCGGTGGGCACGGGCTGCCGTCGCCCGCCGAGCCGGGGCGCTCGGGGCGTGACCCGATCCGAGCCGGCCGCGACGCCCTGCTCGCCTCCCTCGACCGGCCCCTCGGCTCGACTTCGGGCCGTGGTCTCGAACCGCGCTCACCGGCCGCTCTTGCCGGCGGCCCGGACGCCCAGCGCCAGCGGGCGGTCGCGGGGGGCGCTGCGGCGCTGCTCGGCGGCGGTCAGGGCTCGGCCTTCGACGACGACGCGGACGCACCGAAGGAGGTCCCGGCGGTGCCCTCGTTGGCAGTGCTGCGGCCCCGCCGGACGAACGCGCCGGCCGCTGGTGGCACCGAGTCCGGCGAGGCCGGCGGCAAGCCGCGCAAGCGTCTCCCCAGCTGGGACGACGTTCTCTTCGGCAGCGGCCCCGCGGCCCGCGAGTCCTCCTGACCCGCGGGCCCCGCGCCCGCCCACGCCGCCGCCCCTTGTGGATTCAGAGGGGCCAGGCGGCGAGCCGGTGGTAGCTCGACGGGGGTCCGGGCCGGCTGTGCACCAGCACCAGCTCGTCGGCGGCCCAGGGCGGCCCGAGGTAGGCGTCGAGCGTGGCCAGATCCGCCTCGATGTCGGTGTGCGGCAGCCGGTCGCCCGGACGGGCGATGGTCAGGTGCGGCCGGAAGGGCCTTTCGTCGACTGGCAGTCCGGCTGCGGCCAACCCGGCGCGAACGACGCCAGCCAGCGCCACCAGGCGGGACACGTCGCCGCGTACGTCGACCCAGAGCACGGTGCTGCGGCCCCAGCCGAACCGGCCACCGCCGCCTAGGCGTAGGACCGGCGGCCCGGCCAGCCCCGCGCCCAGCACAGCACCGCCGCGAGCATCGTCGACGGCGGCCCCGAGCGCCTGCCGCACCTCGGTCAACCGCGCGGCCTCGACGTCACCGAGGAAGGCGAGGGTGAGATGAGCCTTGGTCGGGTCGACCAGCCGGACGTTCGTGCCGGCAGCCGAGGCCGCCGCCAGCCGCAGCCCGGTCACCTGCGCGGTCAGGTGCGCAACGGCATCGGCCGGCGGGTAGATCGCAGTGAAGAGTCGCACCTGTCACAGGGTGGCAGTCAGAGCCACCGCTCAGGCTGCTCGGGGCGGGCCGCCGGCAGCCGTAGGCCGGCGGCGTCCAACTCGGCCTCGACGCGTACCCGTTCGATCTGCCGGTCCAGACCGGACAACTCGGCGAGATGCTCGGTGATGCCCAGCGCATGGCAGGCCAACCGAAGCCGATCGTCATACGCGTGGAGCACGTCGCGGTGCCACACGACCGGTCTGCTGCCGCCGGCCCGATCCCGACGCAGACACCGCAGGTCGGCGGCGATCTGCTCCAGCGGCCGCCGCTCCGACCGGTCGAGCGCGTCGAGGTCGACCCGGTCGGCGACCGCGACCGCGTCGGCGGCCTCGTTCAGCCGGGCTACCAGGCACCGGTCGCGGCGCCGCTGCCGCCACTCGCCGTACCGACAGGTCAGCCGGTCGACGAGCTCGTCGGTGCAGATGACCAGCGCGATCAGCACCGGCACGAAGACCACGGCGGCCAGCGCCACGGCCAGGAGCACTATGCGTAGGACCTCCACCCATCGAAGCTATGCCGCCGCATAGCGTCACGTAAGCGATTTTCCGCATTCCGGGGCCAGGTGGGTGGTGCGGCAGGCTGGCGCGACGGTGAGCCGACCCGCCGACCGGCCTGTGCTCACATTTCGGTGACGTAGAAACGGGGCAGCGGCAGGATGCGGAACCGCAGCCGGGCCCCGGCGCGGCGGAGCTGCCAGGCCAGCGCCAGCAGCGCGGTGGTCAGCGAGAGCAGGCCACCGGCCCAGATGCTGGCACCGGCGCCGAAGGTCTCCGCGACCCAGCCGATGATCGGCGCGCCGACCGGGTTGGTGCCGAGGAACACAAGCACCCACAGCGCCATCACCCGTCCACGGAAGGCGGCGTCGGTGCCGAGTTGCACCCGCTGGTTCGCCGCCTGTGCGAAATAGACCATGAAGAAGCCGGTCGGTGGCAGCAGCGCGACCACCATCCAGTACGCCGGGGCCAGCCCGACGAGCGTGCCGAAGGTGGCGCAGCCGATCGCGGCACCCAGCACCAGCCACACCGAGGGCCGGCTCCGTCGCCCGGTCCCGGCCAGCGCACCGACCAGCGCGCCCGCCGCGAGAGTGGTGCTGAACAGGCCGAACGAGGCCGCCCCGGTGTTGAAGACGGTCTTGGCCAGGGCCGCCAGCGTCAGCTGGAAGTTGAACAGCGACATCCCGATCACCGACATCACCACCATCGGGAGCAGCAGGTCGGGACGGCGGGCGACGTAGCGCAGCCCGTCGAGCACGGTCGCGGCGGCCCGCTCGTCGCGCGGTGGCAGCGGCTCCCGGTGCAGTTCGGTCGGGCGCATCCGGATCACCGTGACCAGCGGCGCGATCGAGCTGAGCGCGGTGACGAGGAAAACCGGCCCGACGTCGAAGAGGGCGATGGCCAGGCCGGCCACGGCCGGGCCGACGATCCGGGCCGAGTTGAACACGGCCGCGTTGAGCGAGAGCGCGTTGGGCAGCAGCGCCGTGCCGACCAGTTCGGAGACGAACGCCTGTCGTACCGGGGTCTCCATCGCGTTGGCCACACCGAGCAGGGCGGCGAAGACGAAGACGTGCCAGAGCTGAACCAGATCGGTGAGCACCAGCACGCTCATAGCCAGCGACAGCACGGTCCAGAACGCGTTGGCGATGAAGAGGAGCATCCGCTTGTCGTACCGGTCGGCGAGCCGGCCGGAGAGCAGCGTGAGCAGCAGCACCGGGGTGAACTGGAGGGCGACGACCACGCCGAGCGCGGTGGCAGAGTCGCCGGAAAGCTCGAGGACCAGCCAGTCCTGGGCGATGAACATCATCCAGACACCGATCAGCTTGACCAGTTGCCCGAATGCGAAGAGCCGGTAGTTGCGGACCTGTAGGGACTGGAACATCGTGCTCAGCCTTGCCTGCACTCTTGGTGCGCCTCCTCGCGGTCGTACGCGTCGTCAACGACGGACGGCACGGCGCGGGGCGCACACCCTGTGTGCGCGGCGTCAGGCGCGGGAGATTCGCTGAAGGATCTCCGCAGCCCGGTGCAGGGTCTCCCGGTCGGGGTCACTCAGCTCGGCCAGCCGGCGGGCCAGCCACTCGTCCCGGACCCGCTCGAACTGGTCGAGCACGGCCCGGCCCCCCTCGGTCGTCGCGAGGATGACCTGCCGGCCGTCGGTCGGGTGCGGGGTCCGCTGCACGAGGCCACGCTCCTCCAGCTTCGCGACGATTTTGGTCATCGTCGGTGGCTGCACCCGTTCGACGTCGGCGAGTTCCCGCGGCGTGAGCGCGCCCGCCAGCCGAAGACTGGTGAGCGCGGACAGTTGGGTGACCGTGAGGTCACCAACCGGCCGGGCCTGGCGGACCCGCCGGTTCAACCGGGTGATCGCATCACGCAGCTGAAGGGCCAGCTGCGCCGGTGGCATGCTCTGAGCCGTCACCGTCCGCTCCGTCACGATAGTTAGCCTAACTAATTAGCCGACCGGGCCGCAGCGGATATGACCATGCTCACCCCGACGTATCTCCTGCTCCGGGCCGGGGGTGCGGATCACGTCAGAGGATCACACACCCCCGGCCCGGGCGGCTGTCAGAAGAGCAGCGCCTCGATCGGGCCGCGCAGGAAGTACACCACGAACAGCGCTGCCACCGCGTACAGCAGCGGGTGGATTTCCCGGGACTTGCCCTTGGCCAGCTTGATCACCACGTACACGATCAGGCCGGCCCCGATCCCGTTCGAGATCGAGTAGGTGAACGGCATCAACACGATGGTGAGGAAGGCCGGGATGGCGATCTCGTAGTCGGACCAGTCGATCGTGCGTACCGCCGTCATCATCAGGAAACCGACCACCACCAGCGCGACGGACGCCGCCTCGAACGGGACGACCACCACAAGCGGCGCCAGGAACATGGCCAGCAGGAAGAGCACGCCGGTGACCAGGTTGGCCACTCCGGTCCGGGCGCCCTCCGCGACACCGGCGGCACTCTCGATGTACGACGTGTTGCTGGAGACGCTGGCCGCACCACCGCTGGCCGCCGCGATCGAGTCGACGAGCAGGATCTCCCTGGTGCGCGGCGGGGTGCCCTGCTCGTCGAGCATGCCGCCCTCCTGACCGACGGCCACCATGGTTCCCATCGTGTCGAAGAAGTCGGTGATGAGCAGGGTGAAGATGAACATCAGCACGACCAGCCAACCGGCGCGCCCCCACGAGTCCAGCACGTTGAACTGACCGAGCAGGGAGAGATCCGGAACGTCGAACGGGTTGCTCGGCAGCGTCGGAACGTTGAGCGACCAGCCCTTCGGGTTCGGCACACCGTCGACGAAGGAGGGGCCGATGTTGCCCACCGCCTCCACCACCATGGCCAGTGCTGTGGAGGCGAGGATGCCGACCAGGATGGCGCCCTTGACCCGGCGTACCACCAGCACCAGGGTCACCAGCAGGCCCACCACGAAGACCAGCATCGGCCAGCTGACGAGTTTGCCGCCGATGCCGAGACCGACCGGGACGGTGGTGTTGGCATCGTCCGGAATCCGCCGGACGAAGCCGGCGTCCACCAGGCCGATGATGGTGAGGAACAGGCCGATGCCGACGCCGATCGCCGTCTTCATCTGAGTCGGCACCGAGCGGAACACCGCCGTCCGCAGCCCGGTCAGCACCAGCACCGCGATGATGAGACCCTCGATCACCACCAGGCCCATCGCGTCGGCCCAGGTCATCTCGGGCGCGATCTCGTACGCCACCAGGGCGTTGACGCCGAGCCCGGCGGCCACCGCCAGCGGGAAGCGGCCGACCACGCCCATCAGGATGGTCATCAGACCAGCGACCAGGGCGGTGGCCGCCGCGATCGCTGGGATCGGCAGGGTCTGGTTGTCACCATCGACGGCGCTGCCGAGGATGAGCGGGTTGAGCACCACGATGTACGCCATCGTGAAGAAGGTGGCCAGGCCACCGCGCACCTCGCGGGTCAGCGTCGAGCCGCGGGCCGAAATCTCGAAGTACCGGTCGAAGCCATTGCGCGGCTGGCTCGAACCGGGTGGGGTGCCGTTGTCGGGCGGCGCTACTGCCATCAGGAACCTCACAGCGGATCATCGGGTTGTCGCGCGCATCGTCGCAGATGGCCGGCCTGCCGGGAAGCGGCGTCACGTACGCTGACCGGGTGCCCACCCCGCCACCCCGCCCCGAGCCGCTCGACCCGCCGATGGTGCCGTTCGCCCTCGCCGGAATGGCGGCCTGGGCCGTCGCCGGGCTGGTGCTGCTGCTCTTCCGCGACCGGCTGGTCGCCGGTGGCCACGAGAACTGGCTCTGGATCTGCCTGGCCGGATTCCTGTGGGGCTTCCCCGGTCTGGCGGTGATGATGCGGCACGACGCCAACCGCCGCCGCCGTCGCGCCGCCGGTTGACCCGACGGGCGCCGGCCACGGTCAGGAGTGCCCGTACGGCTCCGCCGGCTCGCCGCTCTCCACGGACCCGGCGGCGCGGCTGACCGCCATCGGCTCCACCGCGCTGTCGTCGTAAACGGTGGGCATCTCGTCGACCGCCGTGTCGGCCTCGACAAGCGTCTCCGAGTGGGCGCCGCAGCCGTGGTCGGCGCTTACCACCCGGCCGTCGTCCGGCGCGTAGAAGTTGCCGCAGACACCGAAGCACTGCCGCAGCCTGCCCGCGAGTGGCAGGTAGAAACCGCAGGTGCCGCAGCGGGCGGCGGCGGGTGCGGAGGCGGAGATCGGCGCCGAGGGGCCGTGATCGCCGTCGTACCAGCGTTGGGCCGTCTCGATCCGCCCCTCCCGTGACATCACCCGGGGCCGGCCCAGCCCCAGCTCCCAGACGGTCTCCTCGACCGCCGGGTCGTCGGAGAGGAGGTAACCGGGCTGGAGCCGCTCGTCGTCCGACGGGGTCAGCAGCAGGTCGCCGGGGCCGAGGTCGCCGGGCTTCAGTCGCTCCTGCCACGGCAACCAGCCGGGGGCGAGCAGCGCATCTGGCCCGGGCAGCAGGACCGTCTCACAGATCGTCACCGTACGGCTGCGCGGCACCCGGGTCACGGTGACCGCCCACCGCCAGCCGCGATAGCCGGCCAGCCGGCACTCGAAGTAGTGCGTGACGAGCCGATCGCCCTCGGCGACGACCTGGAGGTGGTCGCCGACGTCGTCGGGGCCCACCTCGGTGATGCCGGCGCGCGCCACCTCGACGGCAGCGGCGCAGACCTGGTCAAGGCGGGCGGCACGGGCGGAAGCGGGCCTGGTCACCCGACCATTGTTCCCCATCGGGTGGGTGAGCCGCGAGGCACTCCCCAGAGGTGTTCTCCGGCGGTGGCGCAGCATTGCCCGGGCCGATGGGTCAGGATGGGTGCCATGCCGCTGTTCTCCCGCTCTGAGCGGTCCCTCCTGGGGCGGACCGTCGGCACCGGCATCCGCGCCACCCGGCTGATGCTGCGCGGTTCCCTGTCCAGCAGCCGCTGGGTGACCCGCAGCGCCGCCCGGGCTCGGGCCCGGGGTGCCGGCGGGGAGACCGGCATGGTCCGTCTGTTCGACCTGCACGCGATCTCCTGTGCCGGTGACACGCTGATCGCCATCGGGCTGGCCGGGACGATCTTCTTCAACGTGCCGCTCGGCGAGGCACGGAGCAAGGTCGCGCTCTACCTGCTGGTGACCATGGTGCCCTTCGCGATGCTCGCACCCGTGGTCGGGCCACTGCTCGACCACTTCCGGCACGGCCGTCGCTACGCCCTGGCCACAACCATGTTGGGCCGGGCGTTCCTGGCCTGGTTGATCTCCGACTACATCCACGGCTTCGGGCTCTATCCGGCGGCCTTCGGCGTGCTGGCACTCTCCCGGGCGTACGGGGTGGCGCGTTCCGCGGCCGTACCCAGGCTGCTGCCGGAAGGGCTCGGACTGTCCCAGGTCGGCGCCCGGGCCAGCGTCTACGGCACGGTCGCGGGTGCGCTTGTCGCCCCGATCGGCCTGGCCGCGTTCTGGTTCGGACCGCAGTGGCCGTTACGGGTCGCATCAGTGATCTTCCTGGTCGGCATGGTGATCGCCCTCCGGCTACCACCGAAGGCGGACTCCGAACCGCCGGAACGGGTACCGCGACCACTGCGGGCGCTGCGTCGAGGCACGGACGAACGACCACTGGGCCGGGGCAGACCCGCCGGACGACTGGTGATCTCGACCCTGATCGGCGCGGCCACGCTGCGCGCGGTCTACGGTTTCCTGCTGCTCTTCCTGGCCTTCACCATCAAGGCGGGCGACCTGACCACCGTGGTGTTCGGGCGTGATCTGGGGGACGAGGGATCACTCGGCCTGGTCGGCGGCGCACTGGCCGTCGGCACCTTCCTCGCCACCGCGATCGGTACCCGGTTGCGCATCCACCGCCCGGCCGCCCTCCAGTCCAGCGGCATGGTGATCGTCGCCGGGGTTGGCGTACTCACCGTGCTGAGCTTCTCGCTACCGATGGTCGCCCTGCTCTGCGTGGTCACGGCGATGATGAGCGGCATCGCCAAGCTGGCCGTGGACGCCTCGATCCAGGAACGCATCCCGGAACGGTTGCGGGCCAGTTCCTTCGCCCATTCCGAGACGGTGCTGATGCTCGCCTTCGTCGCCGGTGGCGGGCTGGGGCTCGTACCCTTCGACGGCCGGATCGGCATCGCCGTCGCCGCCGGTGTCGGCGCTCTCGCCGCCGCCCGGGGCCTGGTGATGGCCCGGCGACTCCGGGCCGAGAAGCTGCACGGACGGCCACTGACCGACGACGAGTTGGCCGCCGAGAAGCAGGCCGAGTCGGAGCGCACCACCGAGGCGGAGCGCGAGTCCACCCCCACGTCCCCCGCCCCGTTCCAGGGTGGACGTGGTCCCGAGGAGCCGGGGATGGCACCACCGGGGTTCCACATCTATCGCCCGTCCTCCACGATCACCGGTTCCGGCGGGGGCGACGACGAGACGCGGCGCAGCTCACCGGGTTCGCTCACGTGAGCGGTCTGCTCGTGGTGACCGCCGTTCCCGCCGAGGCGGAAGCGATCCAGTCCGGCCTCGCCGACCCGACCGTGGCGGTGCTGCCGGTGGGGGTGGGCCCGGCGGTCGCCGGTGCGGCGACGGCCCGGTTGCTGGCGCTCGCCGAGATGGCCGGCCGCCCGTACCGGGCAGTGGTCAGTGCGGGGGTTGCTGGCGGCTTCGCCGACCGGGTCGCGGTCGGTGACACCGTGCTCGGCACCCGGGCCGTCGCCGCCGACCTGGGTGCCGAGTCACCGGACGGCTTCATTCCGATCGACGAACTCGGCATGCCGGCCGAACTGCTCGGCGGCGGCACGGCCCTCGACGCCGACCCGACACTGCTGGCCGGCCTGCGCACGGCGCTGCCGACCGCGACCGTGGGACCGGTGCTGACCGTCAGCACCGTGACCGGCACCACCGCCAGCACCGAGGAACTGGTCCGGCGTCACCCGGAGGCGGTGGCCGAGGCCATGGAGGGGTACGGCGTGGCGGTCGCCGCCAGCCAGGCCGGCGTGCCCTTCGTCGAGCTGCGTGCCATCTCGAACCCGATCGGCCCCCGCGACCGCGACGCGTGGCGCATGCGCGACGCCCTCACCGCCCTCACCGCCGCCGCCTCCGCCCTACGCTGACGCGTCAACCCCATCCCAAGATCCGCGCAACTTCGGCGATGTTGCTGATTCTGGCCGAGTTCAGGCAGCAAGATCCGGGATGTTGCCCGGATCTTGGGTGGGGGCGCTGCCGCGCTGGCAGCGGGTCGGGTCGACGGGGTTACGGTGGGGGTGTGGCGCTCTCGCTGGCGATCTCGCCCTGTCCCAACGACACGTTCGTCTTCCACGCGCTGGTACACGGACAGGTGCCCGGCGCGCCGCCGGTCGAGGTGACGTACGCCGACGTGGACGTCACCAACACGGCCGCCGAGCGGGGCGCGTTCGACCTGGTGAAGGTGAGTTACGCGGCGCTGCCGTGGCTGCTGGAGGACTACCACCTGCTGCCCTGTGGGGGTGCGTTGGGCCGGGGATGTGGCCCGCTGGTGCTCACCCGCACCGACCACGGTGGCGAACCGGAGCGCGACGATCTCACCGGTGCCACCGTGGCGGTGCCGGGTGACCGGACCACGGCGTACCTGCTGTTCCGGCTCTGGGCGGCCGGACGGACGCCGCGACGCATCGAGGTGGTGCCGTTCCACGAGATCATGCCGGGCGTGGCCGCCGGCCGGTACGACGCCGGCCTGGTGATCCACGAGGCCCGGTTCACCTATCCCCGACACGGCCTCACCGCCCTGGTCGACCTGGGCGAGTGGTGGGAGTCGGACACCGGGCTGCCGATCCCGCTCGGCGCCATCCTGGCCCGGCGGGGCGTGGTCGACCCACAGCAGGCCGCCGGCTGGATCCGGGACTCCGTCCAGCGAGCCTGGGCCGATCCGGCGGCCAGCCGGGGGTACGTGCTGGCGCACGCCCAGGAGATGGAGCCCGACGTGGTGGACCGGCACATCGGCCTCTACGTCAACGAGTTCACCGCAGACCTCGGTGAGGCGGGTTTCGCTGCCGTCGAGGCGCTGCTCGGCCGGGCCGCCGACGCCGGGCTCGTGCCTCAGACCTCCAGCTCGCGGGCGACCGCGTGGACCAGCTGAGCGATCTTCTGCGCGGTCCTGCGGTCCGGGAAGCGGCCCCGGCGCAGGTCCGGTTGAACCTTCGCCTCCAGCACCTTGATCATGTCTTCGACCAGGCCGTGCAACTCCTCGGCGGGGCGTCGGCGCAGCTCCGCCACGGACGGCGGCGCGTCCAGCAGCTTCACCCCCATCGCCTGCGCACCCCGCCGGCTGTCCACCACGCTGAAGTCGACCCGCTGGCCGCCCTTGAGATCGGTGACCCCCGCCGGTAGCGCGCCCTTCGGCAGGAACACGTCGCCACCCTCGTCACTGGTGACGAACCCGTATCCCTTGGCCGCGTCGTACCACTTCACTCGACCCGTAGGCACCTGAGAACCTCTGCTTCGCTTGAACGTCTACTGCCTCAAGGCTAGCCGGATCATCCCGTCGAGCGCCGCTGGGAATCCGGTGAGATCCGCAAGCACCGCCGCCGCCCCGGCGGCACGCAGCTCGTCGGGGGTACACGGGCCCGTGGCCACCGCGATCCCGGGCACCCCGGCCGCAGCGGCGGCCACCATGTCCGCCACGTGGTCGCCGACGTAGTGGGTCGCCCCGTGCGCCCGCAACGCGGTCGCCTTCTCCTCGGCGAACAGGTCACCGGCCAGCTCGTCCACGACCAGCCCAAGATGGTCCAGGTGCAGCCGGGCCAGCCGGCCGATCTTGGAAGTGACCACCAGCACCCGGCCGCCCCGGTCGCGGACCGCGGCGAGGGCCGCCACCGCGCCGGGCAGCGGCACGGTCGGCGTGATCGCGTACGCCGGGTACAGCTCGCGGTAGACGGTCACCGCCTCCTCTACCTGCTCCGGCGGGAACCAGTGGGCGATCTCGGTACGCAGTGGCGGGCCGAGCCGGGACACGGCGACGTCGGCGTCGACGGGTACCCCGGTCCGCTCGGTGAGTGCGCGATAGGTCGCGGCGATACCGGGACGCGAGTCGACGAGGGTCATGTCGAGGTCGAAGCCAACGGTCAACGGGGGCATCCTGGAAAGCTACCCGGCCAGCCGGACCGGCCGGGTCGTCCGATGGGCGGGAGTGGCCCCGACCGGGCTAGCGTGGAACGACGATGAGCACCTCACTCGCCGACCACCTGCGGTCGCTGCCCGACGAGTCCCTCGCCGCGCTTCTCCAGCTCCGGCCCGACCTCGTCGTGCCGGTCCCCGCCGACGTGGCCGCCCTCGCCATCCGGGCACAGTCCCGCGTCTCGGTGTCGCGCGCGCTCGACGGGCTGGACCAGTTCACGCTTCAGATCATGGACGCCGCCCGGTTGACCCGTGACCCGGCCGACGGCACCACCTCGGTCGACGGGGTTCTGGCCCTGGCCACCACCGGCCCCAACCCGCCCGCTCCCACCGCCGTCCGGGCCGCCGTCGACCGGCTGCGAGCCCGGTTCCTGCTGTACGGCCCCGACAACGCCCTGCACCTCGTCGGAGGCATCGACGAGATCTCTCCGTACCCTGCGGGGCTCGGCCGGCCGGCGACGGAGCTGGACCCGCGCACGGCCGCGCTCTGCGCGGACCCGGCGAAGCTGCGGCGGACGCTGCTGTCCGCGCCGCCGTCGGCCCGGGCGATCCTGGACCGGCTGGCCGCCGGCCCACCGGTCGGCAGCGTGCCGCCCGGGGCGTTGCAGGCACCAGCGGTCGGCGCGGACGACGACCTGCCGCCGGACGACACGAACGGCGGGGCGCCGACCGGGTCACCGGTGCGTTGGCTGGTCGACCACCGGCTGCTGGTGCGGGTCTCCGGCGGCAAGGGTGGCACCACCGGCATGGTCGAGCTGCCCCGGGAGATCGGGCTGCTGCTGCGCCGCGAGACCGGTCCGCTGGGCCCGTTGAGCAGCAGTCCACCCCAGGTGGCCGCGACGCCGCGCGAGCCGAAGGCTGCCGACTCCGCCGGGGCCGGGCAGACCATGGAGGTGGTACGCCATACCGAGGCGCTGCTGGAGCAGTTGGCCGCCGAACCGGCGCCGGTGCTGCGATCCGGCGGCATCGGGGTACGTGACCTGCGCCGGCTGGCGCGGGCCACCGGGTCGGACGAGTCCGTGGCCGCACTGCTGCTGGAGGTGGCGTACGCGGCCGGGCTGACCGGTGAGATGGAGCTGCCCGGTGCCGCCGGTCGGTACGGCGCCGACCAGCAGGTGCTACCCACCGCCGGGTACGAGATGTGGCGTGCCGGTTCGCTGGCTCAGCGCTGGGAGCAACTGGCCCGGGCCTGGCTGACCATGACCCGACAGGTCGGTCTGGTCGGGCAGCGCGACGACCGGGACCGGCCGATCACGGTGCTGTCGGCGGAGGCGGAACGGGCCGGCGCCCCGGCCGCCCGGCGGGCGGTACTCGGCGTACTCGCGGACCTGGAACCGGCGGCCGCGCCAAGTGCCGAGGAGGTGTTGGCGCTGTTGGACTGGCGGGCGCCCCGACGCAGCCGTGGTCGGGAGAACGCGCATCGGGAGGTCCTGGCCGAGGCGGCCACGCTGGGCGTGACCGGGCTGGGGGCGCTCACCTCGTACGGGCGGCTGCTGCTGGCCGAGGCGACGGCGAGCGAGGACGACGCCACGGACGACCCGCTGGGGCTGCGGGCCGACGCCGAGGACGGTGGCAGCGCGATCCGGATCCTGGACACGCTGCTGCCCGCTCCGGTGGACCACTTCCTCGTCCAGGCCGACCTGAGCGTGGTGGTGCCCGGGCCGCCGGAGCCGGCGCTCGCCGCCGAGCTTGAGGTGGTCGCCGAGCCGGAGTCGGCAGGTGGGGCGAGCGTGCACCGGATCACCACCGGCAGTGTGCGGCGGGCGTTGGATGCCGGCTACTCCGCGGACGACCTGCACGACCTGTTCCGTCGCCGGTCCCGCACGCCGGTGCCGCAGGGGTTGGCGTACCTGGTCGACGACGTGGCCCGCAAGCACGGCGGGCTGCGCATCGGCTCCGCCGGGGCGTACCTGCGCAGCGACGACGAGGCGCTGCTGGCCGAGGTGCTTGCCGACCGGCGGGTGGAGGCGCTGGCGCTACGCCGCCTCGCGCCGACCGTGCTGGTGACGCCGTACCAGGGCGGTCGGCTGCTCAGCGTGCTCCGGGAGGCCGGCTACGCCCCGGTGGCCGAGGATGCCACCGGGTCGACGGTGCTGACCCGACCGAAGGCCCGACGGGCACCGGCCAGGGTGTCGGTGGCGACCCGGGCGCTCGACCCGCTCGCCACCCCACGCCTGCCGCTGCCGCGCCTGCTCGGGGTGGTGGAGCAGATCCGGCGGGGCGACGCGGTGGCGCGGGCGGCCCGCCGGGCTCCGGCGGTGGTGCGCGGCGCGACGTCGGACGGGCCGGTTCCCGCGCACAGTCACCACGACGCCCTGGCCGTGCTCCAGCAGGCGGTACGCGACAAGGCGCTGGTCTGGGTCGGCTACGTCGACGCACACGGGGCAACCGCGTCCCGGCTGGTGCGGCCCGTCTCGCTCGGCGCGGGCTACCTGCGTGCCGAGGACGAGCGCACCGAGATGCTGCACACCTTCGCCTTGCACCGGATCACCGCGGCGGTGCTGGAGAAGTGAGGTTCAGCGGCGACTACGCCGCACCGACCCGACGATCGCCACGATCAGGAGCAGGGTGAACCCGGTGCCGGCCGCCTCGCCGACCGAGTCGACGAAGCCCTGCTGGAGCACCAGCCAACCGAACAGGAACCAGCCGAACAGGACGACACCGACGATCGCGTACGCGACCACGGTGGCGGTGGAGACGGGTTCGGACGGCTCTGCCTGCTCGCGCTCGGGGACAACTTCCTGGTCAACCGTCATCTGCCCTCCCCCGTACGGTCCGGCCCTGGAACGTCAAGGGTGTCACCCTTGACGGCTGTCGGCCAGCACCATCGGGTACCGATCCGACTCCGTCCGTATCCGGGCGGTACCGGCGGCGAAACGGTGGGGGTGGGGCGCCGGTACGGCCCCGGGCGCGCCGCTCGCCCCCGTTGGCTTCCACTGCGACGGGAACGGCCCCCGCTTTCCTGGCCCGTCCGGCCGTGGATCGAACGCGCTGCGCACCGGCACCGACCGGCATGACGACCGCGAGGGCGTACGGTGGCCCGTTTCGCGACCCATCGGGCCGCCGACCTCGACAACTCGTCCCCTACTGCTAGACGCACCGAAGTACCGGCAGGGTTGCGCAGGATGAGCACTTTCTCGCCGCCCGCCTGCGCGTGCAACACTGGATGGTCGCCCGGCGGCAGGTCAGCCACCTGCTCCGGCGGCCGGATCAGCCGTACGGACGAGAGGATTCGGCGTGAGTGGTGGACCACTTATCGTGCAGTCGGACAAGACCCTCCTGTTGGAGATCGACCATCCCGACGCACAGTCCTGCCGGATGGCCATCGCCCCCTTCGCCGAGTTGGAACGCTCGCCCGAGCACGTGCACACGTACCGGCTGACGCCGCTCGGGTTGTGGAACGCCCGCGCCGCCGGCCACGACGCCGAGGGCGTGGTGGACGCGTTGATCAAGTATTCGCGGTACCCGGTGCCACACGCGCTGCTGGTGGACGTGGCCGAGACGATGGACCGGTACGGACGGCTCCAGCTCGCCAACGATCCGGCGCACGGCCTCGTCCTGCGCGCCCTGGACCGGGTGGTCCTGGTCGAGGTGGCCAAGAGCAAGAAGCTCGCCGGGATGCTCGGCAACCGCATCGACGACGACACCATCGCGGTGCACCCCTCCGAGCGGGGGCGGCTCAAGCAGGCTCTGCTCAAGCTCGGCTGGCCGGCGGAGGACCTCGCCGGGTACGTCGACGGCGAGGCGCACCCGATCGAGCTGGCCGAGGCCGGCAAGGACGGTGGTAAGCCGTGGACGCTGCGGTCGTACCAGCGGGAGGCGGTCGAGGCGTTCTGGGCCGGCGGGTCGGGTGTGGTGGTGCTGCCCTGCGGCGCCGGTAAGACGCTTGTGGGTGCGGCGGCGATGGCGGAGGCGAAGGCCACCACGCTGATCCTGGTCACCAACACGGTGGCCGGCCGGCAGTGGAAGCGAGAGCTGATCGCCCGCACCTCGCTGACCGAGGAGGAGATCGGCGAGTACTCGGGCGAGCGCAAGGAGATCCGCCCGGTCACCATCGCCACGTACCAGGTGCTCACCTCGCGACGCGGCGGCGCCTTCACCCACCTGGACCTGTTCGGTGCCCGGGACTGGGGCCTGGTCGTCTATGACGAGGTGCACCTGCTGCCCGCGCCGATCTTCCGCTTCACCGCGGACCTCCAGGCCCGCCGCCGGCTGGGCCTGACCGCCACCCTGGTACGCGAGGACGGCCGGGAGGGTGACGTGTTCAGCCTGATCGGCCCGAAGCGGTACGACGCGCCCTGGAAGGACATCGAGTCGCAGGGCTGGATCGCCCCCGCCGAGTGTGTCGAGGTCCGGGTCACCCTTACCGACGCCGAGCGGATGGCGTACGCGACGGCGGAGGCGGAGGAGCGCTACCGGATGGCGGCCACCGCCCGCACCAAGCTGCCGGTGGTACGCGCCCTGCTCGACCGGCACCCGGGCGAGCAGACGCTTGTCATCGGCGCGTACATCGACCAGCTGCACCAGCTCGGCGAATATCTCGACGCCCCGATCGTGCAGGGCTCCACCACGAACAAGGAGCGCGAGCGCCTCTTCGACGCGTTCCGCACCGGGGAGATCCGTACTCTGGTGATCTCCAAGGTGGGGAACTTTTCCATCGACCTGCCCGAGGCCGCGGTGGCGATCCAGGTGTCCGGCACGTTCGGCTCCCGGCAGGAGGAGGCGCAACGGTTGGGGCGGGTGCTGCGCCCGAAGGCCGACGGCAGGCAGGCGCACTTCTACTCGGTGGTCTCCCGGGACACCATCGACACCGAGTACGCCGCCCACCGGCAGCGCTTCCTCGCCGAGCAGGGGTACGCGTACACGATCGTCGACGCCGACGACGTCCTCGGCCCACCCCTTCCCACCGTCGACTGACCGGATCGCCGACAAGATCCGCGCAACATCCCTGTTGTTGCTGCCTCACCTCGGGGCAGACAAGCAGCAACAGGGATGTTGCCGCATCGGAGTCGTCCCTCAGAGCACGCGGGTGACCTGCTCGGCGGCGATGAGCGTGTCCCGGCGGAACGGGTCGAGGTTGGCGCAGAGCAGCACCGAGGCACCGGCCGCCAGCGGGGCGAGCAGCCACTTCAGCGGCTGGTCGTGCTCGGCGACGTCGACCAGCAGCCGGTCACCGGCCCGCAGGTCGAGTTGCTCGGCCACCGCCCTGGCGATCGAACCCCACTCGGCGTAGCTGGTGCCGTCCGGGCTGGCCGCGTCGTTCGCACGCAGCACGGGCCGGTCGGTCGGGGCGACGCCGTGCCGTAGCACCTCCACGGACCAGTCGAGCCAGCCGACCGGCACGTCGACCAAGGGCTGCGGTCCGGTGCCGACGAGGTAGCGGTGCAGCCCGTCCGGTACGTCCTCCAGCCAGTCGTCCAGACGCTCCGGGGTGACCAGGACCGCGTCGTACGGCCGGTCGCCGCCCGGCTCCAGCACCGGTAGCCCGGCGGTGGCGCGCGGCCGGAACGACACCTCAAGCCCCACCGCCCAGGCCCCCAACAGCACCGCGGCGGTACGCCAGTGCGGCGGCAGCAGCACCGCCACCCGACTGCCGGGGATCAGGCCGCAGCCGTCCCGCAGCAGGCCGGCGGCCCGCGCCGACCACTCGCCCAGCTCAGCGGCGGTCATGTCGTGACGCGCACCGGTCCGGTGATCGAGGTGGCTGAGCAGTGGCCCGTCCCGGTCGGCGAGACCGGCGGCGGACGGTACGGGAAGGGCAGCGCGCATACGTACGTCCTACTCCTGCCGCTCGGGCCTGTCGAGGCCGACCCTCCGCCCCGGGCCGGTGAAGACATGACTGATGGCATTGGTGCGGGGTACCACGGCACCGGGAGAGTCAGAGTCATGACTACTCACGGCGAAGATCGGGCAGCCCTCGACGGCGTCCGGCAGCCGATGCTGCGGCGGCTCGTACCGGTCGTGGCGCTGCTGTTCCTCGCCCCCTGGGCCGCCGAATGCTCGTGGGGCGGCTTCGCCGGCACCGACATGCTGGGCGTGGTGGTCGTCCTGGCACCGATGTACGGGGGCGCGGCGGTGCTCATCCGGGAGGCGGCCCGACGCACGGGCGGCGGCTGGCCGATGATCGTGCTGCTGGCGGCGGGGTTCGGGGTGGTTCAGGCGGGCCTGGTGGACCAGTCGCTGTTCAACCCCGACTACCTGGCCGACACCGAGTTCGCCGAGCTGAGCGCGGCCGACCGCACCCGCGTTCCGGTGCTGGGCATCAGCGCGCAGGAGGCGATCAGCTTCCTCGGTAACCACGTGGCGTTGACCATCTGCGCGCCGATCGCCATCGTCGAGTCGTACCTCTCCCCGGCACGCCGGCTGCGGCCGTGGCTGGGCGCGTCCGGCCTGGTCGCCGTGACCGTCCTCTACCTGCTGGGCAGCCTGCTCGTCTTCGCCGACGACAGTGGACGCAAGGGGTTCCTGGCCAGTCCCGGTCAGCTCATCGGGGCTACGTCTGTGGTCCTCACCCTGGTCGCGGTGGCGGCCCTGCCCCGCTGGCGGCGGCGACCACCTCCGGCTCCGGCCGACGCGCCCCGGCCGACCCGTCCGGGCCTGCTGGTGCTGCTCGTCTACCTGGGGGTCAGCATGCTCTCCGGCTGGGTCGGCGTCGCCGTGTCGGTGGTCGTCGTCGCCGCGCTGGTGTGGCTGCTGGTCCGTTGGGCGGGACGCGCCGGGTGGGGGCAGCGGCACGTGTTGGCAGGTGCCGCCGGGGCGCTGGTCGGGGCGGCCGTGCTGGCCTACCTGGTGCCTCCGTACTCACCGGCGTCACCCACCCGAGCGTTGGTCAGCGACGTGATCGTCAGCCTGCTCGCGATCGCCATGCTCGCCGGGGCGTACGCGCGACTGCGGCGGCACGGCGAGTCGCCACCCGTGGCACCCGCCAGGTGAGCGGGTCGCGGCTGTCCTACCGAGGAAGCTCGGGGCCGCCGTCGAGCAGTGGGGCGAGCAGGTCGCCGTGCTTTTCGATCCGGTCCAGCACCTCGCCAGCGGTGTAGGGCTTGGCGGCCGGACGTCGGCCCGCCGCACCGGCGGATACCTCGTCCCAGGTCAGCGGCGTCGACACCGACGGGACGGGCTGGGCGCGCAGCGAGTACGGGGCCACCGTGGTCTTCGCCGCGTTGTTCTGGCTCCAGTCGATGAAGACCTTGCCCGGCCGCAGGTTCTTCGCCATCTTCGAGACCACCAGTTTCGGCTGGTCGCGTTCGAGTTCCTGGGCGATGCGCCGCGCGTAGGCCGACACGTCGTCGGCCGGCTGGGTGCCGGAGATCGGGCAGCAGAGCTGCATGCCCTTCTTGCCGGAGGTCTTCGGGTAGGCGGTCAGGCCGTCGGCGGCCAACCGGTCGCGCAGCGACAGAGCGACCTGGCAGCACTGCTTCAGCGCCGCCGGGGCGCCCGGGTCCAGGTCGACCACCATCAGGTCCGGGTGCGCGCCGACCTTCCACTGCGGGGTGTGCAGTTCCAGGGCGGCGAGGTTGGCCAGCCAGACCAGGGTGGGCAGGTCGTCGGCGACGACGTAGTCGATGGTCTCCCGACCCTTGGTGGAGCCCGGCGCCGGCAGCGTCTCGACGCGTACCCAGGACGGGGTGGCAGCCGGGGCGTTCTTCTCGAAGAACGAGCCGCCGGTCACCCCGTTCGGGTAGCGGATGCGGGTCAGCGCCCGGTCCGCCAGGTGCGGCAGCAGCACCGGGGCGATCCGGGTGTAGTAGTCGATCACCTCGCCCTTGGTGAAGCCGGCCGTCGGGTAGAGAACCTTGTCCAGGTTGGACAGCTCCAACGTGCGGCCCTGCACGTCTACCGGGAACCGCTCAGCTGGCATCGTCGACCTCCTCGGCCGGTTTGTCCGGGCGGATCCGCAGGACTCGGGGGAACCGCAGCCGCCCGTCCGGGGTGCGCTGGCCGTACTTCACCTCCACCACGACCCGGGGAGTTACCCAGATCGCGCCCCGGGCATCCTCGCGGGGGACGTCGCCGCTGAACGGCGAGCCGGTGGTGCGCAAGGGCTCCAACTCGCGCAGCAGTTCCCGTTCGAGGGCGGCACCGATCCCGCCACCGACCCGGCCCCGGTAGACGAGTCGGCCGTCCGCGCCGGGGACCCCGACCAGCAGGCCACCGATCCGCCGCGCGCCGGGTCGCCAGCCGCCGACCACGAAGTCGCCGGTCACCTCCAGCTTGACCTTCACCCAGTCCGGCGAACGCACCCCGGGCCGGTAGGTCGACTCGACCCGCTTGGCCATCACCCCTTCGAGGCCGTGCTCGCCGGCCGCCTCGTAGGTGGCCGGGCCGTCGGAGAAGACCGGGGGCACCGCCCACCGCGCCGCGCCCAGTGCCAGGCCGTCGAGGGCTTCCCGCCGCCGGGCGTACGGCCAGCCGGTGAGGTCCTGACCGCCCAGCCGCAACACGTCGAAGATCATGTACGTGACCGGTACGGTTGCCGCCAGCCGGGCCGCCTTGGCGGCGTTACGCACGTGCATCCGCTCGGCCAGGGCGGTGAACGAAGGCCGCCCGGCCTGGTCGAAGAGGACCACCTCGCCGTCGAGCAGGACGTCGTCGGCCTGCTCGCTCAGCGGAATCAACTCGGGGTAGGCGGTGGTGATCTCCACACCGGAACGCGCGTACAGGCGTTGCCGTCCGGCGACGATGTCGGCCAGCGCGCGTACCCCGTCCCACTTGAACTCGTACACCCAGTCGGGACCGGTCGGAAGCTGCCCGGTCATCGCGAGCATCGGCTTGAGCGGCGCGCCGGACACAGGACGACTGTAGTAGCCGGCCGAACACCTCGCGTCCGGTTCCCTGTGATGCGAGCATGGTCGATACCGGGGAAGGGAGCGCAGCATGCGAGCCATCTGGAAGGGAGCCGTGTCGTTCGGCCTGGTCTCGATCGCGGTCAAGCTGTATTCCGCGACGGAGGAGAAGGACATTCGGTTCCACCAGGTGCACCGGGCCGACGGCGGACGGATTCGGTACAAGCGGACCTGCCAGGTCTGTGGCGAAGAGGTCAGCTACGACGACATCGCCAAGGGCTACGACATCGGCGGCGGGGAGATGGTCATCCTCACCGACGAGGACTTCGCCGACCTGCCGCTGAGCACCTCCCACGCGATCGACGTGCTGGAGTTCGTGCCGGCCGAGCAGGTCGATCCGATCCTCTACAACAAGGCGTACTTCCTGGAGCCGGAGGGCACCGCGACCAAGCCGTACCTGCTGCTGCGGGACGCGTTGACCGACTCGGAGCGGGTGGCGATCGTCAAGGTGGCGCTGCGTCAGCGGGAGCAGTTGGCCACCCTGCGGGTACGTGAGGGTGTGCTACTGCTGAACACGATGCTCTGGCCCGACGAGATCCGTAAGCCGGACTTCGGTTTCCTCGACGAGGACCTCAAAATCCGGCCACCGGAGTTGGCGATGGCCACGTCGCTTATCGACTCGATGGCCGGTGACTTTCAACCGGACGAGTTCAACGACGACTACCGGGCGGCGTTGCAGGAGGTCATCGACGCGAAGGTGGAGGGCCGCGAGGTGGTCCAGCCGGAGGAGGTGGAGGAGGCTCCCGCCGCCGCGGTCGACCTGATGGCCGCGTTGAAGGCGTCCGTGGAGCGGGCCAAGGCGGCTCGTGGCGAGGCGCCGGCCGGCGGGGGCGCCGAACCGACCCCGATCTCATCGGCCCGCTCGGCGCAGAAGAAGGCGGCGGAGAAGAAGGCCACCAAGGCGCCGGCCAAGAAGGCGCCCGCGAAGAAGACCGCCGAGAAGAAGACCACCGCCAAGAAGGCCCAGCCCGCTAAGAAGACCGCGGAGAAGAAGGCCACTAAAACCGCCAAGAAGACCACTCCGCGTAAATCCGCCTGACTGCGCTCCTGGTCGCCCGAATGCCCCTTTGGGCGGTTGCGGGACGACCCGGACTCCATGATCGGCACAGCCGTGCCTGCGGACGTGGGCCATCGATGGTCGGAAGTGCGTCGGACACCAGGTACCGTGTGTCGGCGACGGCTGCCCGTGGCCGGACCCACCCCACACCTCTCAGCAGGGAGTCGAGGACGTGAGCGAGCAGGAGACCAAGGCGCGGCGGCGGCTGGCCGAGCAGTTGGCGGCTCAGAAGGCAGCCGAGGCGAAGCGCCGCCGGCAGGCCTGGGCCGGTGCGTTCGCCGGGATCGCCGTCGTGGCGGTGCTGATCACCGTGTTCGTGATCGTCGGCCAGCGCGGTGGTGACGACGCGCCCGAGCAGGCCGCTGGCACTCCCTCCGCCGGTGCGGAGGCGACGAACGAGCCGGGGGCGCCGCCCGCGCCGCAGCTGCCGGAGGGCGCGGACCCGGCCCTGGGCAGCAAGCCGACCGTCACCGCCGGGGAGGGTGAGCTGACCAAGCTGACCGTCACCCCGCTGATCGAGGGCACCGGGCCGAAGGTGCAGGCCGGCCAGTCGATCACCACCAACTACGTCGGCGTCTTCTACGAGAGCGGCGAGGAGTTCGACTCCTCCTGGGAGCGGGGCGAGCCCGCCACCTTCCCGATCGGCGTCGGGCAGGTCATCCCCGGCTGGGACAAGGGCCTGGTGGGCGTGACCGTGGGCAGCCGGGTGCAGCTCGACATCCCGGCCGAGGACGCGTACGGCGACGGCGGCGGCGGTCGCCCGGCGGGCCCGCTGCGCTTCGTGGTGGACGTGCTCGCCGCCGAGTGAGCCCGAGTCGGGTCGTCCGACAGAACATCGATGCCGTTGACCACAGATGGCTTCCGAACGGTCACCGACCGGCAGTAGGTTCGGCAGCGTCCCGGGCAGTTCGCCCGGGACGCTTGTCGAAGCGACACGGAGGTGCACGTGACGGCAGTGGACGCCGACGGGCGGACCGCCCGGTTGATGTGGACGTATTACGAGCCGGTACACGCCGTCACCTATTTCCACCCACGCGCCCGCGCCGCCTACGGCGCGGCCGGGCTCCGCGGCTACTGGCGGGGTTACTTCGCCGGTCGCGCCGCCCCGCTCGGGCCGACCGGTCCGGCGCCGGTGATCGCCGCTTTCTACAACTTCGCGCCGCACATGGTGAGCCGGGCGCTGCCGGCGGTGTGGCAGCTGGCCTCGCCGGACCAGGCGCTGCGTGCCCGGCTGACCGGGGCGGTGCAGGCGCTCGCCGAGTTGACCTACGAGTTGCCCGAGCGGCACCTGGTGGAGGCCGCCGAACTGCTTGAGGCCGCCACCGACGGGCTCGGGACGGCCGGCCGGGTGCTCGGCGCGGCGAATGCCGCCCTGCCCCGTGGCGAGTACCCGCTGGCTCGGCTCTGGCAGGCCGCCACCACATTGCGCGAGCATCGCGGCGACGGGCACGTGGCGGCGCTGGTCGCCGCCGATCTCGACCCGGTGGAGACGCTGGCCTGGCGGGTCGCGGTCGACATGCCGCCGGCCAATCTGCTCGGCCGGGGCTGGTCGGAGCAGGACTGGTCGCAGGCGCGCGAGCGGCTCACCCGCCGTGGCTGGCTGGACTCCGACGGCAAGCCGACCGAGCGCGGGCGGGCGGCCTTCCAGGCGATCGAGGACGCCACCGATCTCGCCGCCGCCCGTCCCTGGCTCACCCTCGACCCCGACCGCGCGCACCGCCTACGCGAACTGCTAGACCCCATCGCCCGCGCCGCCCACACGGTCATCCCGCCGGACAGCCCCATCGGGCTCCCGCCCCTGCCGAGTTGACCAAGAGGTTTGCGTCTGGCTGCTGCGCAATCCCCGACGCAAACTTCTTGATCGACGGGGTAGTGGGTGGGGGAGGATGGGGGTGTGATGGTGGATGGGGTGGTTTTCGACCTGGACGGCGTGATCGTCGATTCCGAGCCGGTGTGGGAGGAGGTTCGGCGGGCGTACGTCGCCGAGCACGGCGGCAGCTGGCAGGACGACACCCAGCGCCGGCTGATGGGGATGAGCACCGGCGAGTGGGCCCGGTACCTCAGCGACGAGTTGGGGGTGCGACGCAGCGCCGACCAGGTCGCCGCCGAGGTGGTCGAGGAGATGGCCCGCCGGTACGCGGCCCGGGTGCCGGTGATCGACGGCGCGGTCGACGTGGTCCGCCGGATGGCCGCGCGGTGGCCCCTGGGGCTGGCCAGTTCCTCGCCGACCCGGCTGATCGCCGCGGCGCTGGCCGCCACCGACCTGACCGACGCGTTCCGCAGCACCCTGTCCACCGAGGAGACCGAGCGCGGCAAGCCGGCGCCGGACGTCTACCTGAGCGTGGCCCGGCGGCTCGGCCTCGACCCGACGCGCTGTGTGGCGGTGGAGGATTCCTCGAACGGGGTCCGTTCGGCGGCTGCCGCCGGCATGACGGTGGTGGCGGTGCCGCACGGGGCGTACCCACTGGATCCGGACGCTCGACGGCTGGCCGTGACGGTGCTGGAGTCGATCGACGAGTTGACTCCGGAGGTCGTCGACCGGCTGGGCTGAACCGCCACCGGGCGGTCCCCGGCCCGCCTACGGTCGGTGGCATGAAGGCGATGGTGTACGAGCGCACCGGTGATCCCTCCGTGCTCCAACTGGTCGACCGGCCGGTGCCGGATCCCGGTCCGGGCGAGGTGCTGGTGCGGGTCGCGGTGTCCGGGGTGAATCCGACGGACTGGAAGTCGCGCCGGCAGGGCCCGTTGCCGGCCGGCTGGCAGACGCCCGGCCAGGACGGCGCCGGGGTGGTCGAGGCGGTCGGCGAGGGGGTCGACCAGGCACTGATCGGCGAGCGGGTGTGGGTCTGGGAGGCCGCCTGGCAGCGGCCCTGGGGGACCGCCGCCGAGTACACCCTGGTCCCGGTCCGCCAGGCGGTACGCCTGGGCGACGCCTCCTTCGAACTGGGTGCCTGCCTGGGCATTCCCTTCCTGACGGCGCACCGCTGCCTGACCGCCGGAGAGTATCTGCCGAACAGCCTGCGCCCGGGCGCGCTCAGCGATCACACGGTGCTGGTGCAGGGCGGGGCCGGTGCCGTGGGCAACGCGGCGATCCAGCTGGCGGCCTGGGCCGACGCCTGCGTGATCGCCACGGTGAGCAGTGCCGAGAAGGCTCAACTGGCGGCGGCGGCCGGTGCCTCGGCGGTGGTCAACTACCGGGAGCAGGACGTGGTGGAGGAGGTCCACAAGCTCGCGCCCGACGGGGTGCACGCAATCGTGGAGGTCTCGCCCGCGCGCAACGCGGCCACCGACGTACGGTTGCTGCGCCCCGGTGGCGTGGTCTGCGTGTACGCCGACGACGGCGGTGACGAGGTGACGTTGCCGGTCCGACCACTTATGGCACCGAACGCCCGCTGGCAGTTCGTGCTTGTCTACACGATGCCGAAGGCGGCCAAGGCGCAGGCGGTGGTGGACGTCGCGGCGTCCGCCGCGCAGGGCGGGATCCGGGTGGGCGAGGAGGCGGGCCTGCCGTTGCACTCCTATCCGTTGTCGGCGACCGCTGCCGCCCATCAGGCGGTGGAGGACTCGGTGGTCGGCAAGGTGCTGCTCAGCGCCGGCGAATAAGCGGTCCTACCTGGGAGTTTTCGCCGTCCGCAGGACAGAGGCGAACAAGTCTCGCAATACTGGCATTGCGGGTCGCCCCGCAAGGAACGGGCGGCCCCGGCGCGGTGCGAACGCCGGGGCCGCCCACCGGAGAGAGGTCTGTGCAGGCCACTACTCCCAATGGCGATGATGCGCCGAAAAACGTTACGGCGTGGCCAGTTCCCGCACATTCAGGTCGCCGTCGGCGTACCGGGAGCGCACCACCTTCTTGTCGAACTTGCCGACGCTTGTCTTCGGCACCGCCTCGATGAACGCCCACCGCTCCGGCAACTGCCAGCGCGCCACCGACCCGGCCAGGAAGTCGCGCAACTCCTCCGGGGTCGCCGAGGCACCCTCCCGGAGCACCACGGTGGCCAACGGCCGCTCGTCCCACCGCTGGTCCGGTACGCCCACCACGCAGGCCTCCAGCACCGCGGGGTGGGCCATCAGCGCGTTCTCCAGCTCCACCGAGGAGATCCACTCGCCGCCGGACTTGATCACGTCCTTGGCCCGGTCGGTGAGGGTGATGTAGCCGTCCGCCGACAGCGTGCCCACGTCACCGGTACGCAGCCAGCCGTCGCGGAACTTCTCCGGGTCCGGCGCGTCGTCCCCGACGTACCGGGCGGTGATCCACGGCCCACGGACCTCCAACTCGCCGACGGAGGTCCCGTCCGCGGGCAGCGGCTCCCCGGCCGGGCCCACGATGCGGGCCCGTACCCCCGCCGGCACCCGGCCCTGCGTGTACCGGTACCGCCAGGCGTCGTCGCCGCTCGCCCCGGCCGGTGGGCGCGACACCGAGCCCAGCGGCGACATCTCGGTCATCCCCCAGGCGTGGATCACATCGACGCCGTGCCGCTCGTCGAACGCGTGCATCAGCGACGGCGGACAGGCCGAACCACCGACGATCACCTCCTTGAGCGAGGCGGTGTCGACATCGTGGCTGTCCAGGTAGGCCAGCAGGTCGGTCCAGATGGTCGGCACCGCACCGGCCAGGGTCGGCCGCTCGGCGGCGATCATCTCGGCGATCGGCGCGGCCTGGAGGAAGCGGTCCGGCATCACCAGCGACGCGCCGGAGAGGAAGGCCGCGAACGGCAGCCCCCACGACATCGCGTGGAACATCGGGACGATGGCCAGTTCCCGGTCGGTCGGCCCGAGCCCGAATCCCTCCGGCATGCAGATCTGCAACGAGTGCAGGTAGATCGAGCGGTGCGAGTAGGCCACCCCCTTGGGGTTGCCGGTGGTGCCGGAGGTGTAGCAGAGGGCGGCGGCGTCGCGTTCGTCCACCTCGGGCCAGTCGTACACCTCGGGGCGGTCGGCCAGCAGCGCGTCCCAGTGATGTACGGCGATCCGGTCACCCGCCGCCGCCACCAGCGGAGCGGGATCGCCGCCACCGACCACCACCACGTGCCGCACGCTGGTCATGCCACCGAGGGACTTCGCCAGCAGCGGGATCAGCGTCGAGTCGACAAGCACCACCCGGTCCTCGGCGTGGTTGGCGATGTAGGTGACCTGGTCGGGAAAGAGCCGGATGTTCAGCGTGTGCAGCACCGCACCCATGCTGGGCACGGCGAAGTACGCCACCAGGTGCTCGGTGTTGTTCCACATGAAGGTGGCGACCCGCTCGTCGCCGGTCACTCCGCACTCCGCCCGCAGGGCGTGCGCGAGCCGGGCGGCGTCCCGCCCGACGTCGGCGTACGTGCTGCGCCGTGGTTCGGCGCCGGTCCACGTCACCACCTCGGCCGCGCCGTGCACGGTGGCGCCGTGTTCGAGGATCCGGGAGACCTGAAGAGGGGCGTCCATCATCGTGCTACGCATGGGTAACAAGTTAGTGTCGCCGGTCACACGTTGGGAACCCCCGTAAATTGTCCGGGTGAGCATCTCCTGGGCTGATTCGTACGTCGGGCAGCTGCGCGCCCTGGCCGGCGACCGGACGCTGATGTTCGTCGGGGCGCGAGCCGTGGTGCGCGACAACTCGGCCCGCATCCTGCTGATCCGCCGCTCCGACAACGGCCAGTGGGCACTGCCCGCCGGCGCGATGGAGCTGGGCGAGTCGATCGCGGACTGCGCCGTGCGGGAGGTACGCGAGGAGACCGGGCTGCGGGCCCTCCGGGTCAGCGCTTTCGCCCTCTACACCGGCCCGGACCGCACCCACACCAACATGTACGGCCACACCTATCAGATCTTCACCACCGCGTTCCGGGTCGAGGAGTGGGACGGCCGGCTGGCCCGGGTCACCGACGAGACCATCGACGCGGGCTTCTTCCACCGCGAGGCGATGCCCCAGCCGCTCTCGGCCAGCGTCCTGGAGACCCTGGCCGACCTGGACGTCTTCGAGCAGACCAACCGCCTGATCCTGAAGTGACAGGCAGCACGGTGGCCTCGCCCGAGCGGGCGAGGCCACCGAACGAGCGCTGCCGCAGGATCAGTGCCGGCCCTCGGCGAACTCCTCGACGATCTTGGCGCAGAAGGCCGGCAGGTCGTCGGGCTTACGGCTGCTCACCAGCCCGTTGTCGGTCACGACCTCCTCATCGACCCACTCCGCGCCGGCATTGACCAGGTCGGTACGCAGGCTGGGCCAACTGGTCAGCCGACGCCCCCGCACCACGTCCGCCTCGACAAGCGTCCACGGGCCGTGGCAGATCACCCCGACCGGCTTGCCGGCGTCGAAGAACGACCGCACGAACCGGACGGCGTCGGCATCGGTACGCAGGAAGTCCGGGTTGGCCACCCCACCGGGCAGCACCAGCGCGTCGTACCGGGCGGGATCCGCGTCGGCCGCGCTCACATCCACCTCGTACGTGGTGGAGGGGTCCAGGTGCTCGAAGGAGGTGATCTTTCCAGGCTTGATCGACACCAGTTCGGCGGTCGCGCCGGCCTGCTCGACGGCCTGACGCGGCTGGACGTACTCGATCTCCTCCACGCCGTCGGTGGCCAGGAAGGCGACCCGCTTGCCCTGCAACGTCGCTGCCATGACGTTCTCCTCTCCGGGGGTTCGTCCGTATCCGTTCCCGACGCCAACGTCACGAAACGCGGCGGGTCGGTGGCCCAGCACACGTCGCCGCCAGCGGGTGCCTGGCCGGCAGGTTTGACCCCGCCGACCGGAGGGGAACCGCCGGCATGGCACGAGCAGCAGCGGAACAGCTCCGGCTCGCCGACGTCGTGCAGAGCTGGCTCGGGCGTCCGGTCCTGGTGATCGGTGACGCCATGCTCGACGAGTGGCGGTTCGCCGACTCCGACCGGTTGTGCCGGGAGGCCCCCGCCCCGGTCCTCACCCTGCGCCGCCGTATCTCGGCGGCGGGCGGCGCCGCCAACACCGCCGTCAACATCGCCACGCTGGGCGGGCGCTCGGTGCTGGTCGCGCCCGTGGGGGCCGATGCGGCCGGCGACGAGCTGCACGACTGTCTCGACCGGGCCGGTGTCTGGGACCGTACGGTCAGCCAGCCCGGGCGGCCCACCCCGGTCAAGCGTCGGATGCTGGCCGGGGACCAGATCCTGCTGCGGGAGGACTCCGGCGACCCGGACGATCCGCTCAGCGACCTGGGGGTGGACTGCCTGCTCACCGCCCTGGACTGCGCGAGTGCGGAACTGCGGGCCGCCAGCGGGGGCGAGAAGCCGACCCTGGTGGTCTGCGACTACGGCCTGGGCGCGCTGCCCGCGCCGGTCCGCGCCTGGCTGGTCGAGCATCGGGATCTGTACGCCACGGTCGCGCTCGACGCGCACGACCTCGCCGACTGGCGGGGCCTCGCCCCGACCGTGGTGACCCCTAGCTTCGCGGAGGCCACCCGCCTGCTCGCCCGCGCGGGCGTGGTCGGACCGACCACGAGCCCGGCCCCCGCCGACCCGGCCGGCACCGCGACGACCGGTGGGCACGAGTTGCACCTGGAGCATCCCGAGGTCGACCCGGCCGACGGCCCGTCCGAGCTGACCGTGGGAATGGCGCCGGGTGAGGCCGGGATGCGGCGTACCGACGGGCCCACCGGGGAGCCCACCCCGGGCGAGAGCCGGGTGGCGATGACCCGCGACGGACTCAGCGTGACCGGCACCGGAGTGACAGTGAACGCCGAGATCGGTGCCGGCGTGGACCGGGCCGTCCTGGCCGAGTCCCGCCTCGCCGAGCTGCGCGCCCACACCGGCGCGGCCGTGGTCGCGGTGACCCTGGACACCGAGGGCGCGGTGGTCGGCGGGATCGACGGCGAACCCGCCCGCAGCCACACCACACCCGTGCCCGCCAGCCACACCGTCGGTGCCGGCGACGCTTATCTGGCGGCGATGACGCTCGCGCTGGCCGCCGACGCTCCACTGTCCACCGCCGCCCAACTGGCCCAGCTCGCCGCGACGAGCACCGTCGCCGGCACCGGCACCTGCGTGTGCCGCCGCGAGGACCTGCTGGCCGCGCTGGGCCGGCCGACGCTCGACGGCCGCCAGGTGCTTGTCGACACCGGGCACCTGGCGGAGATCGTGGCCGGGCACCGGCGCGCCGGCCGCTCGATCGTCTTCACAAACGGCTGCTTCGACGTGTTGCACCGGGGGCACGTGCGCTACCTGGAACAGGCCCGCGCCCTCGGCGACCTGCTGGTGGTGGCGGTCAACTCGGACGGCAGCGTGCGCCGGTTGAAGGGTGCGGACCGGCCGGTGAACCCGATCGAGGACCGAGCCGCCCTGCTCGCCGCGCTGACCTGCGTCGACCACGTGGTGGTGTTCGAGGAGGACTCCCCGGCCGCCCTCATCGAAGCCGTCCGGCCGGACGTCTACGTCAAGGGCGGCGACTACCCGCCCGAGCTGGTGCCGGAGGCGCCGCTGGTGCACCGGCTGGGCGGTCAGGTACGCACTCTCGGGTACGTGCCGGACCGCTCCACCTCAGCGATCATCGACCGCATCCGCGCGTACGGCCAGGAGGGCGCGACCGGCGCGGAGGCCGGGCCGACCGCGCCCGCTCCTGAGGTGGAGACCTCCGGAGCGACCGGTGCGGACGCGCCGCCACTGACCGGCAAGGCGCCGTGAATCGACCCCTCGACGCCGGCGCGCCCGCGCAGTTCCGCGTCGACCGGCTGGTCGACGTGCTCGTCCCGACCCGTAACCGGCCCACCGAACTCGCCGTCACCCTCTCCGGGCTCGCCGCCCAGGAGGGGGTGCCGGGATTCGGCGTGGTGGTCAGCGACCAGTCCGACGGCGACCCCGGGTACGCCCATCCGGCGGCGGCCACCATGGTCCGGGCCCTGCGTCACCGGGGACATCCGGTGCTGCTGACCCGACGGCTGCCCCGGCGAGGGCTCGCCGAACACCGCAGTTTCCTGCTCGCCACCTCCACCGCCCGGTACGTGCTCTTCCTCGACGACGACGTCTGGCTGGAACCGGGAACGCTGCGCCGGCTGGTGACCGCGATCGGCGAGCTGGGCTGCGGTTTCGTCGGCAACGGGGTGCACGGACTGTCCTACCTGGACGACGTCCGGCCGCACACGCACCGGCACTACCGGGAGTGGCCGGGACGACCGGTGCCGGAGCGGATCCGCCCGGGCACGCCCGAGTGGGACCGGGCGCAGATCCATTCGGCGGCGAACCTGCTGCACGTGACGGCGTCGCTGACGCTGGCGGACGACGAATGGCGGGCGTACCAGGTGTCCTGGGTCGGCGGTTGCGTGCTCTACGACCGGGCGAAGCTGGTCGACGCGGGCGGCTTCGACTTCTGGCGTCGGGTGCCGGTGCGGCACCAGGGCGAGGACGTCGCCGCGCAGCTCGCCGTGCTGGCCCGGCACGGCGGCGCCGGTGTCCTGCCCAGCGGCGCCTACCACCTGGAGTCGCCGACCACGGTCACCGAACGCGATGTGGAGGCGTGGGAGGTCGTCCTCGCCGACCCGGACGCCTGAGCCAACCGATCTCTTCAGCGGAACAGCAGCTCCCGGGCGGCTTCGAGCACCTCGGGGACCGGCACGTCAACGACGAAGGAGTCGCGGTGCGGGCAGTCGCCGTCGCCCGGACGGTGCGGGTAGATGCCGGGGGTGCAGTCCACCCCGCAGACCGGACAGTGCACCGTCCACGAGGTGATCGGCCGATGCCGGCCCCGTAGCACCGGAGCGGTGGTGATCAGGTTGCCGACCCAGAAGATGCCGACGGTGGGGGTACCGACGGCGGCAGCCAGGTGCAGCGGACCGGTGTCGTTGGAGACCACCAGCTCACAGCCGCTGTAACAGCCGGCCAGCCCACCAAGACTGAGCGTGCCCACCTGCGGCCGGACCGGCACACCGGCGGTGGCGACCACCCGGTCAACCACCTCCTGCTCGGCCGGGGTGCCGGTGACCAGCACCTCGTACCCGTCGGTGTGCAGCGTCCGGGCCACCTCCCCGAAACGGTCGGCGGGCCAGCGCCGGCGGGTGTCGGTGGCCCCGGGATGCAGCGCCACCCGGGGACGCTCCGGCTCGCCGAGCACGGCCCGCGCCTCGGCCCGGTCGGCTTCGGTGACCGCCAACGCCGGCGTGATCGTGGTGGTCGGAGCACCCACCAGAGCCACCGCCTCCAGATAGCGGATCACCTCGTGCTGGTAGTAGACGTACCGCAGCCAGCGGTCCAGCGGCGGCGCGTCCTCGGCCCGCAGGCCGGCGGTGACCCGGGCACCGAGCGCGGCCACCAGCGGGTTGGAGTTGGCACCGCCGCCGTGCAGTTGCAACGCCACGTCGAACCGTTCCGCGCGGGCGGCGGCCAGGAAGTCGACCATGCTGGACTCTGGCTCGCCGTCGGTCGCCGTCCGGATCCCCGGCGCGGGCGGCACCACGATTACCCGGTCGACCGGGCCCGGCCGGTCCCGCCACAGCTGCGCGTGCCAGGGCGCGCCGAGCAACACGATCTCCGCTTGGGGGTACGCGGCCCGCAGCGCCTCCAGCGCGGGTAGCACGAAGATGAAGTCACCGAGCGCGTTGGCGCGCAGCACGGCGATCCGGGCCACGTCGGGCACCCGGTCGGCAGCCTCTTCCAGCACGGCCCGGGCCACGGGACGCGCTACCGACCGGAATCGCCGGTGGCGACGTCCGGCTGGTGCAGTTCCCGGTCCGCCGCCGGGTCGACGCTGCTCGGCACACCGCCGGACGCGCCGGCCGGACGTGGGCCGGTACGACCGACGGTGATGGTGCGTGGCGCGGGCCGGTTCGCCCGGGGCAGCCGTACCCGCAGCAGACCGTGGTCCATCACCGCGTCGATCGCCTCAGGGTCCACTCGCGACGGCAACTGCACGCGGTACTCGAAGCCCCGGGTCTCGAACCCGCCGGGAATGCCATGGTCGGCGTTGACCTCGGCCTCCGTACGCGCCCGTACGCACAGCTCGCGGTCGTCCAGTTCCACCGCGACCTCCTCCGGAGCGACGCCGGGCAGCCGGACGACCACCTCCCAGCCGTCGCTGGTCTCGCCCAGCTCCACCTCGGGCGGACCCGGTCGACCACCGACCAGCCGGCTCAGCTCGGCCCGCAGCGACTGCAACTCGCCCATCGGATCCCAGCCCTGCTGACCGCCCCGCCAGCCGCGTCCCGGCCTGGTCATCGCGCATCTCCCATCCGTTGACTGGCGGCCACCGGCCGCAGGGAACTCGGCGCGTCGAGGCTGGCCTCCCGGTCGACCCCGACCCCGAGCCGGTCGACGAGTTCACCACCGAGCCAGCCGCCGACCCCGAGGATGCCGAGCGCCACCACCTCGATGGCGATCAGTGCCCCGCCCGCGCCGCGCGAGTCGGCGTTGAGCCGTACCACCCAGACGGCGGCGAAGAGCAGGATCACCGCGACGTTCGCGGCGGCGTGGGTCAGCGCCACCCGCTTGGCGCGGGTACCGGAAGGGATGGCCAGCAGGTCGAACGTCCCGGCCGCCGCGGCCAGCAGGCCGCCGATCAGGCCGACGGTGAGGTTCCAGTACGCCACCTCGCCGAGGAAGTCCGGCCCGCCGACCGTATCGATGACGTCGAAGAGCACGGCCGTGACCAGCAGGGCGAACGGAAACATCACGAGCATCGGATGGACGGGATGCCCCAGGATCTTGAGCCGACTCTCCATCTCCGGGCCTCCACTGCTCTCCGAGGGCGCTCAGTGGGCCGGTACCCCGGTCACCGAGGGACAAACCTCACGGGCGGGCGCGACTAGACTGACCGCGGCGGTTTCCCGCCCGGGTGCCGCCACCACGGTCAACTCCATGGGGAGGCACCCAGTGACGGTGGAGATCACATCCGCAGCCGAATTGACCGAGCTGCTCGGCACCCCGGCACCCCGCGCAGTCGCCAAGGAGCGCACCGAACTGCACGAGCGTGACCGGCAGTGGCTCGCCGCGTCGCCTTTCTGTCTGGTGGCCACCGCCGGAGCGGACGGCACCTGCGACGTCTCACCCAAGGGTGACCCGGCGGGTTTCGCTCATGTGCTGGACGAGCGGACCATCGCCATTCCGGAGCGTCCCGGCAACAAGCGCGCCGACGGCTACCGCAACATCCTGGCGAATCCGCACGTCGGCCTGATCTTCCTCATCCCAGGGCGCACCGACACCCTGCGGATCAACGGCCGGGCGCGGCTGCTCCGTGACGCGCCCTGGTTCGACGCCATGGTGGTCAAGGGGCACCGGCCGGTGCTCGCCGTGGTGGTCGAGATCGAGCAGATCTTCTACCACTGCGCGAAGGCGTTTCTCCGGTCCCAGCTCTGGCAGCCGGAGACCTGGCCAGCGGACCCGCTGCCCAGCCGGGCCCGCCTGATCAAGGAGGTCGAGGCCCCGGCGGACGCCCTCGTCGACCTCGAACGCCACTACGGCCCCCAGTACGCCGCAAACCTCTACACCTGACCCGTCCCCGCCGGCTCCCGGCCCGCAACTTCGGTGATGCTGCTGCCTGCGGCCCACAAGACACGACAACATCCGCGAAGTTGCAGGCTGGGTTACCCGCGCGGGTCAGCTGCGGGGGATCACGGTGGTGGTGACGATGACACTGTTGACGACGGTCGCGGTCATGGTCCGGGTCACGGCTTCCGCTGCGGCACCAGCCCCCCAGTTGCCCTGCTCAAGTTCCTTCGCTCGTTTGATCACGGGTGTGGTCCACGGGATGTCGCGGTAGAACTGGGGAAGAGTTCCGCTGCCCGACAGCAGTGCCGCGAGCGCAGCTACCCGGGCCGACGGTTCCAAGCCGTCCACGAGGACCTGCCGGACCTCCTCCAGCAGACGCGCGCGGCGTCCGGTGCCACCGTCGCGCAGCGCAGTTGTACGGAACAGGCCGAGCATCTTCCGGTCCTCCCGGGTGATGTCGCCGCGTTCGACGAGCCGCTCCAACACCGGCTTGCGCAGCTCCGGGCCGATCGCGGCGAGCACCGTCTGGACACCGCGGGGTTTCTCGGAGAGGTAGTCCCACGCTGACCGGAGAAGATCATCCGACGGTGCCTGACCCTCGACGATCTTCACCTTGCGTCGGTCCGCCATCGTCACCCGGTCGGCAAGGGCGAGATCTGCGAGTACGGCCCCGGCGAGGACGTAGAAGAGGATGTTCTCTCCGGCGATGGTGCCCGACCTCGGCTGGAACAGCAGGAGTAGCAGATCCTCGACCAGAGTCGACGCCGTCTCGGCAGGCGTGCCTGAGGAATTGTCGGGTTGCCGGGTCATCGGTCAGACCTCTCTGGAGATGGCTGGAGGAGTCAAGGTCACTCCTTCGGCGTACGTCTTTCTCGGCGGTGTGCGGTCTGGTCGGATCGGCGTTCGGGGAATCGCCAGGGCGCCCCACAGGGCTTGGCACCTCAGCGGCGGGGCTCCCAGTTGAAGAGACGGGTGGCCAGCACGACGGCGACGACGACCCAGCCCAACGTCGGAGCCAGCAGGAGCAGGGAGTCGGTCACCGCGACGCCACCGTTCCAGGCGTTCATCACCATCTCGGTAGCGGAACCACCGGGCAGCAGCCGCTTGAGCAGGGCGAGGTCCTCGGTGCCGCTGATGCCCACCCAGCTGGCGACACCGATCACACCGAGCATGACGGGCAGGGTGGTGACCTGGGCGTGCTCGGGTGAATTCGTCAGGCCGGCGGTGGCCAGTCCCAGGCCGATCAGCATGGCCACGGTCGCGACGATCGCCACCACCAGCAAGGGAATGTTGGCCGGCCCGCCGGCAACCATGGCCAGCGCGGTCAGGATCGCAGCCACCTGCACCACGGCGATCAACGTGGCGGGCAGCAGGAGGCCGGCGAGAATGCCGGCGTCCCCGATGGCCGTGGAGCGCAGCCGTTTGAGGAAGAGATTCTGCCGCCGGGACGCCAGGGTGGTCACAGTCGTGGCGTAGAGCCCGAACGCGGCAACTGTGAACAGCACGATCGCCGCGATGTAGCCGAGACTGCCGAGGGCGGCGAAGGTTTCGTGCTGACGGACGAAGTACGCGGAGACGACCACCGGAATGATGAAGCTGGTGACCAGCACCAGCCGGTTCCGGAAGATCTGGATCAGCTCACTGAAGGCGATGGGGAGCACGGGAAGGTTTCCTCTCGGGAAGCGAGTCAGCCACTTATGGCGCGGAAGACGTTGTCGAGGCGGGTCGGCCCGGCCTCCAGGTCCCGCAGCTCCACGGCGTTGTCCTGCGCCCAGGAGAGCAGGATGTGCAGGTCCTTCTGCAGGCCGAAGGTCTCGATCACGACCTTGCCGTCACCGTCCCTGGTCGCCTGCAACGGCAGCGCCGGGACCGTCGGTGGCAGCGAGAAGCGGATGACCGCCGGCAGGGTCCGGGTCAGTTCGGAGACGGTGCCCTCCCGGTGGAAGGTGCCCTCGTGCATGAGCCCGATCCGGTCGGCGCGCTCCTGTGCCTCCTCCAGGTAGTGCGTGGTGAGCACGATTGTCGCGCCGTTCTCGCGGAGCCGGTCCACGGTCGTCCACAGGTGGTCGCGCGACTGGACGTCCAGGCCGGTGGTCGGCTCGTCAAGAAAGATCAGCTCCGGGGTGCCGTAGACGGCGGTGGCGAAGTCCAGCCGCCGCTTCTCCCCGCCGGAGAGCTGGGAGACCTTCCGGCCGGCCTTGCTGGTGAGATCGACGACGTCGAGCACCCGGTCGACGTCGTCGGTCCGCCGGGTGAGGGTGCCGATCAGCCGGACCGATTCGCGGACCGTGAGGTCCGGGGAGAAACCACTCTCCTGGAGCATGACACCCATCCGGGGACGTACCAGCCGGCGGTCACCCGGTTGGTGCCCGAAGACGCGCACGCTGCCGGAGGTCGGCGTCCGGTGCCCCTCGATGGTCTCCAGGGTCGAGGTCTTCCCCGCCCCGTTCGTGCCGAGCAGCGCGTACAGTTCCCCACGCCGGACCTCGAAGGACAGGTCCTTCACGGCGTGGAAGTCGCCGTACCTGACGTTGAGCCGTTCGACTTCGATGACTGGTGTCGTGGACATGCCCCAATGACAGCAGCGATCGCTCCGATCCATCAGTGGTGCCACGTCACGGGTACATGTGACGTGGTGTCACTGCCGCCGAGCAGGATCGGCAGAATACTGGGCAGGTGACCGCGAGATCGCCGGCCTTCACCAAGACGACGCAGAGGCGGCTGCGCCGGATCAATCTCCTCACGTCACTTCCGCCGGTCGTGTTCGCCGCGGTGATTCTCCTGGCCACCGACGCGCACACCTGGTGGCATCTCATCGTCCTGGCCCCGGGTGCTGTGGCGGCGGTGGTGGCCTTCGAACGCTGGACGGCGGACGACCTCGCCCGGGTCGCCCTGCCCTGCACGATCGTCGGGGCTGTGGTGTGGCCGCTCGGGGTGCTGCTGACCGGCAGCCCCAACGCCTACTGGGGTGTCTGCGCCGTGGGGTCTCTCGCCCTCCGCCAGGTACGACGCCGGGCCCTGGCAGCGGTCGGGCTGTTCAGCTACGTCGCCGCCGTCGGCGCGATGCGGTTCCTGGTCGATCAGGACGACGTACGCGGCGTCCTGATCACCTACGTCCTCGTCCCGACCGGCCTCACCATCCTGGTGACCGTCCTGACGATCGTCGGCGAGCGTTTCTACGACCTCATCCGGGAGCTGGATCACGCTCGGGAGCGCGAGGCGGAGCTGGCGGTCATCCGCGAACGCGTCCGCTTCGCCAGCGATCTGCACGACATCCAGGGCCACACCCTGCACGTGGTCAAGCTGAAGATCGCGCTGGCCCGGAAGCTGATGCTCCGCGACACCGATCGTGCCGAGAAGGAGCTGCGGGAGACGTACGCTCTGGTCAGCGACACCATCGCCCAGACCAAGGAGCTGGCGTACGCCCAGCGCCGACTCAACCTCTCAGCGGAACTCGAAAATGCGAAGAACCTGTTCGAGGCGGCGGGCATCCGGGTCCGGGTGACCCGGGAGGCCGAGGTGGGCCCGCGCAGCAGCGAACTGCTCGGTCAGGTCCTGCGCGAGACCACCACCAACATCCTGCGACACGCACAGGCCACCCAGGTGCAGATCACGCTCTCCGAAGCCGGCATCGCGATCGTCAACGACGGCGTGAGCAGCGATACGCTGCCCGAGCTCAGAGGACTGTCCAGCCTCCGACAACGGTTGGCGGCCGACGGCGGCGAACTGACCGTGCAACAGCAGGACGGGCGCTTCCTGACCGCCGCGAGCTTCCCGCCCGCTCGTGCCGATGCCGCCGCCGGCGGCGCTGCGGAGGAGGACCGATGACCACCGCCATCGTGCTCGCTGACGACGAGGCCCTGCTGCGTAAGGCGCTGGCCGCGCTGCTTCCGCTCGAAGGCGACATCGACATCGTCGCCGAGGCGACCGACGGCGACACCGCCGTCGAGGCCACCCTGCGGCACCGGCCCGACGTGCTCGTCATCGACCTGGAGATGCCGGGCGTGGACGGCCTCGGCGCCATCACGCAGATCCGCCGCGTCCGACCGGAGCAGGTGGTTCTCATGCTGACCCGGCATGCTCGGCCCGGCGTGCTGCGAAAGGCACTGAAGCTCGGCGTCCAGGGCTTCGTCAGCAAGTCGGCCGAGCCGGCCCACATCGCCGCCGTCATCACCGACCTGCACGCGGGCAAACGGTGGATCGACCCGGACGTCTCCGCGCTCGCCATCGTCGACGACTGCCCACTCACCGAGCGCGAACTCGACGTGCTGCGGGTCACCAGCGAGGGCTACTCGGTCGCTGACATCGCCGCCCGGCTCCACCTCGCTCAGGGCACCGTCCGCAACTACCTCTCCAACGCCATGCAGAAGACCCAGACCCACACCCGTCATGAGGCCGCGCGCTACGCCCGCGAACACGACTGGCTGTGACCCGGAACGCCACATTAGGAGATATCGGATGTTGAACCCGGTCCAGACGCAGCGCATCGAAAGCGTTGTCGTGGCAGCCTTCGCCGTCGTGGTCACCGTCGCCGTCGGGTACGCCTGGTGGTGGTTGCTCGCCCTCTTCCTCATCTTCGACCTGTCGATGGTCGGTTATCTGCGCGGTCCGCGGGTGGGTGCCGTCTGCTACAACCTGGTGCACTCGTACGCGCTGCCGGCGCTGCTCGGCGCGGTCGCGGTGGCCTTCGCGGCGTTCCGTGACCCGATCGACTGGCTCGGCATCCTCGCCATCGCGTGGGTGTTCCACATCGCCGTCGATCGCGCCCTCGGCTACGGCCTCAAGACGACCGAGGGGTTCGAGCACACCCACCTCGGCCGGATCGGAAAGGCCAAGCGGCCCGCCCCCTGAGCCGCGCCAGCTCGGCGGTCGTCCTGCCTCACCCGCCGCGCACCTTGCGGAGTGCGCGGCGGATGACGGACGTCAACCAGCGATGCGTTCGGCCCCCGGCTGGACGTGGATGCCGTCGGCGAACTCGATGATGTCCTGCTGGGTCCAGCCGCGGGCGTCCCAGATCTGCACAAGCAGCCAGACGCCGTCGGGCTGCTGGACCCACAGGTTCTTGCCGCCTTGAGTGCCATCGGCGGTATTGAGCACGCCAGGCTTGCCGCCGACCTCAAGTTGCGTACCGGTCGGGGTGGAGCGGTCGCTCGCCGACTGCAGCATGATGGCGATCTTGCCGATGAACGCCAGTGGGTTCTTGTCCGCCGCGTTCTTCGGAGCGATCGTCAGCTCGCTGGTGGTGCCGCCCTGGATCTCCCAGCCCGCTGGGACTTTGTCGATCGTGAAGCCTTGAGGCTGTTCGCCCTCGTAGGCCACGAGGCGGGTAGCCACGGCTTCGGCCGGCGCGTCGTCGGGAGTGGTGGCGGTCGGGCCGGCCTGGGTGCCGATGGTGACGGCGACGGCCAGCGCGACGACCGCGAAGGCTGAGGTACCGAGCGCGCGGGCGGACCGGCGGCGGCGCAGCGCCCGGCGGCCCCGGGCCAGGTCGGCGTCGGCCTCGGCGGCCGACGGCTCGGCGACTGGGCCGGCGATTCGGTCGAGCCGGTCGTGCAGATCCATCATCGGGCGACTCCTGTCAGGGAAGATTCGTCAAGGGCGGCCCGCAACCGGTCCAGGGCGCGGGCGGTCTGGCTTTTCACCGTTCCCTCGGAGCAGCCGAGGGCGTCGGCGGTGTCGGCTACGGAAAGGTCGTAGAAGTAGCGGAAAACCACTGCGGCGCGCATCTTCGGTGGCAGGTCGCGGAGGGCCGCCCGCAGGCCGTCGTCGAGGTCGCCGCCGCTGCCCGGGTCGGCTCGGGAACGGTCCGGAAGTTCCGCGACCGAGCGTTCGTGGCGGCGCCACCACCGCCGACGTTCGTCGGTGAGCGCGTTGACCAGGGTCCGGCGCAGGTAGCCCTCGATGTTGTCCGCCCGCTGGACCGCCGGCCAGGCGACGTACAGCTTGGTCAGCGTGGACTGGACCAGATCCTCGGCCAGATGTGCGTCACCACCGGTCAGCAGCGTCGCCGTTCGTACCAGCCCGGAGCGCCGGCTGAGCACGAAGCTGTGGAACTGCTCGTCACGGTCACATTTCACACAGTCTCTCCTTCACTCTCACAGCCCCCTGACGATTCGCGAGCGAACGGGGTTGCATGGCGGAGAGTGAATGCCCCAATGCCTCGGCCGCGCCGAACAGGTCCCCTTCACGGGTTGTCGACCTGAGAAACGGCGAAGCCCAGGTCGTTGACCTGGGCTTCTTTACCGAGCCGCCTGACGGAATCGAACCGTCGACCTACGCATTACGAGTGCGTCGCTCTGCCGACTGAGCTAAGGCGGCAACGGTGGTCAAGTGTACGGCACGCGTCGCTGTGGGGCCGAGCGGGATTGCTGCCGGGTCGAATGAACCGGGCGTCCGGGGCGTTTCCGGGGTCGTCGGGTCAGCCGGGCCGCACTACGCTGCGGCGAATGACCGACGATCACACCTCTCGCGACGAACCGGGCGATGTCGGGCCCTCGCCCGGCGATCGGATTCAGCCGCAGGGGCCGTACGCCGGGGAGGCCGCCGGAGGTCGGGCGGCGCGGCGACCCCGCAGCACCGATCCGCTGGAGCTGGGTTTCACGCCCCGCAAGCCGGTGCCGTGGCTCGCGCCGTTCCTGCTGATCAGCACCGGCCTGCGTACGCTGCTGGCGATGCTGTTCGGGGCCTACCTGGACAAGCGGGAGCTGCAGAAGGCGCTGGACGCGGAGATCTCCCGGCAGGTGGGGCCGGACGGAGGGCTCTGGCTCGACTACGTGGCCGACCTGGGTGACGGGTTCAACGCCACCTACTCGGTGGCCTACCTGCTCGCCCAGCGGGAGATCACCGTGGACGGGCACCGGCTGCCCCGCGCGCAGACCCTGGTGATGGGTGGCGACCAGGTCTACCCGTCGGCGGAGTACGCAGCGTACGAGGACCGGTGCAAGGGGCCGTACCAGGCGGCACTGCCGGCCACCCCGGCGGAGCAGCCGACGATCTTCGCGGTCCCCGGCAATCACGACTGGTACGACGGGCTGACCGCTTTCCTGCGGCTGTTCGTCCGTACCCGGGACCGGCACTTCGGCGGCTGGCGTACCGGCCAGTCCCGGTCGTACTTCGCCGCCGAACTGCCGGCGGACTGGTGGCTGCTCGGTCTCGACGACCAGTCCGGCTCGTACGTCGACGACCCGCAGCTCACCTACTTCGACGCGGTCGCGAAGCGGCTGGGGCCGCAGAGCCGGGTGATCCTGGCGGTGCCGGCTCCGGCCTGGGTGAAGGCCGTCGACCAGCCGACCGCGTACGACTCGATCGACTACTTCATCCGGACCATCGTCGCGCCCACCGGCGCCCAGGTCCGGCTGCTGATCTCCGGCGACCTGCACCACTACGCGCGGTACACCGGGCCGGACGGGCGGCAGCTGGTCACCTCCGGCAGCGGCGGCGCCTACCTGTACCCGACGCACAAGCTGCCCGAGCGCATCGAGGTGCCACCGCCCGACACCCTGGCCCGCCGGTCCAGCCCGTCGCAGGCGTACGAGTTGGCGGGCCGCTACCCCGACGCTGCCCGCTCCCGCCGGTACGGCTGGGGGATCTTCGCCCGGCTGCCGCGCCGCAACCCGGGCTTCTCGACGTTGCTGGGCGTGCTGCAAACCCTGCTGATGCTCTCCATGGCCGGCGTGACCGACTTCCGGTCCGAAGCCTCCGAGCAGCGGCTGTTCAGCGTGCCGTTGGTGCTGATGGTGCTGGTGACGGTGCTCGCGGCGGCGATGTTCGCGAAGCCGCCCAGTTCCAGCGGCAAGCGGCACGCCCGGCACTGGATCCTCGGCGTCGGGCACGGGTTGGCGCACGTCGGGTTGGCCGCCGTCGGCACCTGGGCCTGGCTCGCCCTGCCGTTCCACGACTGGTCCTGGCCGCTGCCGGCGGTAGCCGCGGCAGTGGTCTACCTGCCGGTGATCGGTCTGGTGGCCAGCCAACTTGTGGCCGCGTACCTGCTACTCGCGAGCGCGTTCGGGGTGAACGTCAATGAGCTTTTCGCCGGGCAGGGAATCGAGGACGCCAAGGGCTTCGTCAGGATGCGCATCGATCCGGGCGGCACCCTCACCCTCTACCCGATCGCCGTCGACCGGGTAGCCCGCGACTGGCAGGTCAACCCCGACCAGTCCTCCGACTCCTCCTGGCTGACTCCCATCACCCCCCTGACCCCCCGCCTAGCCGAACCCCCCGTAACCCTCACCTGACCACCCCGACCCGTCGAGGTGATCAAGAAGTTTGCGCCCTCCGCAGCGCCGTTCCAGGGCCAAAACTTCTTGATCACCGGGGTCTGGGGGCGGGGTCAGCGTGCCGGGGTCGCGGGGGGTGGGGTGTGGGTTTGGTCGTAGGCGCGGCGGGAGCCGCAGACGTCGGCGCGGGAGCACCTGGAGCGCGAGCCGTCGGCGTCCAGGCGGACGGTGACCGCGTCCCTCGGGACGCTGTGACCGACCACTCGACCCTCCCCCTCCGGCGTGGTGACGCGGGCGCCGATCGCCGGGGCGGATTCGGCGAAGTTGGCGTACAGGGGATGTTCGTACTTCAGGCAGCACATCAGCCGACCGCACGCGCCGGAGATGCGCAGCGGGTTGAGAGGAAGATCCTGGTCCTTGGCCATCCGGATGGTGACCGGCTCGAAGTCGTTGAGGAAGGTGGCGCAGCACAGATCCCGGCCGCAGGAGCCGATGCCACCCTGCACCCGTGCGGAATCGCGGGCTGACAGCTGGCGCAGCTCCACCCGGCAGTGCAGGGTCGCGCCGAGATCGCGGACCAGGGAGCGGAAGTCCACCCGGTGCGGGGCGGTGAAGTAGATGGTGCTGCGCTCACCGCCACCCTCACCGTTGCCGAGCACGTGGTCGACCGCCACCACCTTCATCGGCAGGCCGTGCTCGCGGATCAGCCGTTTGGCCGCGACCTTCGCCTCGGCCTTGCGCCGCCGCAGTTCCTCGTCGCGGCGCAGGTCCTCCTCCTGAGCGATCCCGGCCAGCCGGGGAAAACCCGCCGTGTCGTCGGTGACCCACTGCGCCGCCCACACGCACTCCGCCACCTCGGGGCCGTCGTCGGTGGGCACCAGCACCTTGTCGCCCACCTGCGGACTCAGGTCGCCGGGGTCGAGGTAGTAGAGACGCCCGTACCGCTGAAAGCTGACCGCGCAGAGCATGCCCATCCCCTCACCCTACGTCGCGCGGGCGGGAACGCGCCGGGTCGATCGGCGGCAGCGTTCCAGCAGAGCCCGCGCCGCCGGCACACCACGCAGCCATCCACGATTGTCGACTCGACCGACCCCCATCCCAACCACCGGTACGACGATGCCGCCCGGACGGCTGAAACCTGCGTCACGGGCGGGACAAGACCGACCCGAACGCGTTGAGTGGAGAGCAGACCTGCGGGGGGTGCAGGGAAGGTCACGGCGTCGCTGACGGGCCACTCGCAAGGGTGCCCGCGAGCGGCGCCGTGCACCCTGTGCACGCGCGAGCGCCGGCATCGGCGACGGTGTTGACGGACGCCCGACGACGACCGGATGGTCTCGCCGGCCTCACCAGCCGACGCGGGTCGTCCGACCGCCAGCCGGGCCGTTACCGGTGTCCGGGCGGAACCGCCCGCCCCCCGGCCGCCACGGCGACTCGGCGAGGCTCGGTGACCACTGCCGCAACAGGGTCTCCGCGCCGTCGTACGCGACGCAGAGCACCGCCAGCAGCCGGGCGCCGATCTCGGCGGCGGCCACCCCACCCGACCCGGACGCCCCGGAGCCCGCCGCCGTCCGGTGGACCGAGGTGGCGGCGACGACGGCTACCGCCTCGGCCGAGCCGATCGCCTCGGCCAGGGCCCGGGCCACGGCGAGCCGGCTGCCTTCCACCCAGTCGGCGAGCGCGTCGGCGTAGCCGGCGGTGGCTTCCAGCCGCCCGACCAGGCTCTCGGGGCCCTCGTCAAGGTGCCGCAGCAGGGCCGCCCGGGACTGGCCGTACGCCATGGCGGCCGAACCGGACCAGAGCAACGGGTCGGTCAGTGCGGCGCAGGCATGGTCGTAGCCGTGCACGTGCCGGCGGACGGCGTGCCCGGCGGTGGCCAGCGGCCCCGGCCGCAGGTCGAGGAAGCCACGCAGCGCGTCACCGGGCAGCACCTGCATCCGGCGCAGCAGCGGCCAGACCCGGTGCCCCTCGGGAGCACCCGCCGCGAGCAGCGTGTCCACCCGCCCCAGCAGGTCAAGGCCGGGCTCGGCGAGCCGGTCGAGGAAATCCATCACGCCTCACCGGCGAGCCGGCGGGAGACGGCGGAATCGATGTCGGAGTAGCGGTCGGCGGCCTCGCGCAGCGCGGCGGCCACGGACGCCACCTGCGCGGCAGCGGTGTGCGCCTCCCGGGCCCGATCACCGGTGGCGGCCACCCACTGCCTGTGCAACGCCCGACCGATCTCGCCCGGTCGGCCGGGCGCGTCGGCGCCGAACGCCACCTGCGCCGGGTCTCCGGCGGTGACCGATCGGGAGAGCGCGGTAAGCGTGGCGCTGGCCTCGTCGAGGCGGCCAGCCAGGATGCGAAGGCTGTCCATCTCAGGCCCCCGTGAGCGGTCGGTAGGCGGTGAAGGTCTCGTTGTGCAGCTTTTCCCTCGCCCACTCGGCAGCGTCGGCGGCGGCGGTGACCGCGGCCCGCACCGAGTCGGCGACGTCACGCGGTGCCCGGGTGTGCAGGGGGCCGAGGAAGCGCACGTCGGTGATCCGGCCGCCGGCGGTGACCACCACCTCGACCAGGCCGTCCGGTGAGCGGACGGTGACTTCGACCGTCGCCACGGCCTGGTCGAACTCGGCCTGGAGGGACTCGATGCGGCGGTAGCGCCGGACCGCCTCCTCGATCCACGCCTCGTCGATCTCACCCCGCGGCATCGCCGGACTCCTCCCGGTTTCATCACTGTGCGTGCCGCCACCGTCACCGCGGCACACCGGACCGTACCGCACGTGAATTGCGCCTGTCGATGCCTGTGGACAACGGTCCAGCCACGGGCTGGCCGGGGGCGCGAGGGCACGGCCGTTCGCCGAGGTGTTGCGCCGGACCGGCGGCGGTCAGCCCTTCCAGAGGGCGAGCATCATCGCCTCGACGGCGATCCGGGGCTTGACGTTGGCCTCGATCGCGGCGCGACAGGTGAGCACCGCCTCCAGGCGCCGCAGCGCCCCCTCCGCCTGCCAGCTACGAGCGCCCGCCTCGGCCAGCTCGGCGGTGTCGGAGTGCACCGGCGACACCGGCGCACCCAGCGCCATGGTCAACGCGTCGCGGTAGAAGGCGGCGAGGTCCACCAGAGCCCGGTCCAGCGCGTCCCGCTGGGCCCGGGTCGCCCGTGACTTCTGGCGTCGTTCCAGATCCTTCAGTTGCCCGGCGGCTCCTCGGGCGGCACCGGCCGCACCTCGACCGGTGCCGCCAGCGCCGAGTGCCGTCTCCAGCGCCGCGCGCTCCGCGGTATCGATCTCCGCGACCGACGCCTCGGCCTCCGCCTCGGCGGCCTCGATCAGCGCGGACGCCGCGTCGAAGGCGGCACCCACCCCGGTGAGCCGACGCGGCACCGCGAGCACCGCCTCCCGCCGGGCCCGAGCCTGCGGATCACGCGCCAGCCGGCGGGCCCGCCCCACATGGCCCTGGGTGGCGGCCGCCGTCCAGCGCGCCACGTCGGGGGCGATCCCGTCCCGGCGGACGAGTACGTCGGCCACCGCCTCGGCCGCCGGCTGCCGCAACGGCACCACCCGGCACCGCGACCGGATGGTCACCGAGATGTCGTCCGGGTGGGTGGACGGCGTGCAGAGCAGGAAGACCGTACGCGGCGGCGGCTCCTCCACCGCCTTGAGCAGTGCGTTGCCGGCAGCCTCGGTCAACCGGTCGGCGTCTTCGATGATGACGACCTGCCAGCGCCCACCGGACGGCGTACTGGCCGCGCGGAGCACCAGGGCCCGCATCTCGTTCACCCCGATGGAGAGCCCATCGGGCACCACCAGCCGGACGTCGGCGTGGGTGCCGGCGAGGGTGGTGTGGCAGCCGGGGCACTCGCCGCAGCCGGTGCCGTGCACGCACTGCAACGCGGCGGCGAAGGCCCGTGCCGCGACCGACCGGCCCGAGCCGGGCGGTCCGGTGAAGATCCAGGCGTGGGTCATCCCCCCGCCCGGGTCAGCGCCGACGGCCGCCTCGGGTTCGCCGGTTTCGCGCAGCGCGGCGGCGGCGGCCGAGGCAGCCCGGCGCAGCGTCTGCACCGCCTCGTCCTGCCCGACCAGGTCGGCGAAGGCGTCCGGCATCAGGTCCGCTCCGTCGTCACCAGCTCCGACGGGGATAACTCGGGCTGCACCGAGGTGTCCGGACCGTGCGCCCGACCCGGGTGGTCGATCCCGTCGGCGCTGCCGAGCAGTTCCTCCACCCGGCGGGCGACCCGCTCGGCGATCTCCTCGACCGAGCGGGCGGCGTCGAGGACCAGGTAACGCTTCGGGTCGGCGGCAGCGAGATCGAGGAAGGCGTACCGGACCCGGTCGTGGAAGGTGATCGACTCGGCCTCCAGGCGGTCGGCGCTCTCCGCGCGCGCCGCGACCCGGGACAGCCCGGTACGCGGGTCGACGTCGAGCAGCACCACCAGATCGGGCTTGAGCCCGCCGGTGGCCCAGGAGGAGAGCCAGGACACCTCGTCGACCGGCAGCGTCCGGCCGGCACCCTGGTAGGCCAGGGACGAGTCGACGTACCGGTCGCTGATCACGACCGCGCCCCGGGTCAGCGCGGGCCGGACCACGGTGGCCACATGATGCGCCCGGTCGGCGGCGTATAGCAGCGCCTCGGCGCGCGGGGAGGGCGCCTCGTCGGGCGTGGTGTCCAGCACCAGTGACCTGATCCGGGCACCGACGCCGGTGGCGCCCGGTTCCCGGGTGACAACCACGTCCCGTCCCTGGCCGCGCAGCAGCTCAGCCAGCTTGCCGAGCTGGGTCGACTTGCCGGCGCCCTCGCCGCCCTCGAACACCACGAAGAGTCCGGCCGAGACGAACGGCTCGGCTGGCATCAGCGGACGGCCCCGGATCGACCCCCACAGGTCGGCCAGGACCGGCACGCCCTTCTTGTCGTCCATCTGCCCGAAGGCGCTGATCCCGGCGAAGATGCCGGCCGCGCCGGCAGCGAGCAGCAGCAGGCGGGTGGAGGAGACGGAGATGCCGAGGTCGGCGATGGTAAGCGTGCGGGAGCCACCGACACCGGCCAGCAGGCTCCCGAGCGCGATCGCCAGGATCAGCACGAGCCGGGTACCGATCTGCACGACGGCGAAGACCCGGCCGCGTACCTCGTCGGCGACCTCGCCGCCGAGCAGGGTGGTGCCGGAGAGGAAGGCCATTCCGGCGCCGGCCCCGACGAAGACCGCACCGACCAGCGCCATGGACAGGTGGATGGCGAAGGCCAGCGTCATCACCGAGGCGCTGGCCAGCACGATGCTCATGCCGAACCAGCGACGTCGGGACATCTCCCGCACGATCATCGGCCCGAGCCCGATACCGATCGCCAGGCCGATGAAGATCGCGCCGAACAGCAGGTAGAACGCGGCGTCACCGGCACCGAGCGAGTCGGCGAAGAACCGGGCCGTGCCGATGACGATGCCGCCGCCGGCGAAGGCACCGAGGATGCCGAGGACCAGTCCGCGCACCAGCGGGGTCTGCCCGATGAACCGCCAGCCCTCGGTGAACTGGCGCATCATGCTCTGCTCGGTGCGCTCCCGTTCGTCGGTCTGCCCCTGGCTGATCTCCTTGATGCCGAAGGCCACCACGACGGCGGTGGCGAGCCGGGAGAACGCGTTGAACCAGAGCGCGAGTTGGGCCGGCTGGGCCCAGTCCGGCATCTCGCCGCCGGTGGCACCCCGGATGATGCCGTCGAGCGACGAGAGCACGATCGCGGCGAAGACCGGGGTCAGGCCGTACGTGGTGATCAGGGTGAGCTGGTTGGCCGTCTCCAGCCGGGCCCGCGGGATGAGGTTCGGTACCGCGGCTTCCTTGGCCGGGATCCAGAGCAGGGTGACCGTCTCGATCAGGAAGGTGGCGATCGCCGCCCAACTGACCACCCGCGCGCCGCTGGCGCCGGTCAGCGCGTAGAGCGGGATGGAGGCGAAGAGCACGAACCGCAGCAGGTCGCAGATGACCATCGTCCAGCGTCGGTCGAACCGGTCGGCGAGCACTCCGGCGACCGGGCCGAGCAGCAGGGCGGGCAGCAGCCGGATAGCGATCACGCCACCGAAGGCCGCGCCCTTCGCGGTGCTCCCCTCCACCTGGGCGGCGGCGAAGACGCTTGTGGCGAGCAGGCCGAGCCAGTCACCGAAGGAGGCTGCGCCGAGCACGATCCAGAGCCGCCGGAACGGCCGGATGCGCAGCACCGAGCGGATCGCGCCGTACCCGGTCAGGTCGGGTTGGCCGCCGGGGCCGCCCGACGGGCTCTGCGTCCCCGCCTTGCCGGACTGGTTCGTGGCACCGCCGGACTGGCCGGTCGCGCCGGTGGGCTGCCCGGCTGTGCCGGCAGGTTGGTCCGTGGACGGCGACACGCCGGACGACTCGCCGTTGAACTCGCTTTCGATGGCCGTACCTCCACGTGCCGGCCCATCGCTGGGCACCCCCGGTGGAACACTCTAGACCCGGCAAGGACGTCCTCCCGTCCTGCACCGCCTGCTCGCCGAGCCTAGGCCGCCGTGGCCAGCCCGACCCGGGCAACGCGGACGCGAGGGTATTTCGCATTCACCGTTTCACAGTTAGCGTGCACACGTGGCTACCGACAGCGAGAATCTGCGCCACCGGCTGGACCGGGCGACCGCGCACCTCGACCCGCCGTACGCGGTGGTCGACCTCGGCGCCTTCGACGCCAACGCCGCCGCCCTCGTCGACCTGGCCGGCGGCAAGCCGCTGCGGGTCGCCAGCAAATCGGTGCGCAGCCGTGACCTGATCGCCCGCACGCTGGCCGGGCCGGGCTGGCACGCGGTGATGGCGTTCACCCTGCCCGAGGCGATCTGGCTGGTCCGCACCGGGATCAGCGCCGACGTGCTGGTGGCGTACCCCACCGCCGACCGAGGCGCGCTAACCGAACTCGGTGCCGATCCGGTGCTGGCCGCCGCGATCACCCTGATGGTCGACGACCCGGACCAACTGGACTTCTGTGACGCGGTGTCGCCCCCGGGGCGCCGGTCCGAGCTGCGCATCTGCCTGGACCTGGACGCCTCGTGGCGGCTGCTCGGCGGGCGGCTGCACGTCGGCGTCCGCCGGTCACCCGTGCACAGCGCCCGGGCGGCCGGCCGGTTGGCCGCCACCGTCGCCGGCCGCCCGGGCTTCCGCCTGGTCGGGCTGATGTCGTACGAGGCGCAGATCGCCGGCCTGGGCGACGCACCGCCCGGGCGGGCGGCGCTCGGCACCGCGATCCGGTTGGCCCAACGCGGTTCGTACCGGGAGCTGCTGGTCCGCCGGAGCGCGGCGGTGGCCGCCGTACGCGAGCACGCCGACCTGGAGTTCGTCAATGGCGGCGGCACCGGCAGCGTGGCCGCGACCCGCGCCGATCCCGCGGTGACCGAGATCACCGCGGGATCGGGCCTGTACGGGCCGACGCTGTTCGACGCCTACCGCGCCTGGCGCCCCACCCCGGCGGCCTTCTTCGCCTGCGGGGTGGTCCGGCGCCCGACGCCCGACCTGGCCACCGTGCTGGGCGGTGGCTGGATCGCCTCCGGCTCGGCCGACCGCAGCCGGCTGCCCCGCCCGTGGTTGCCCGCCGGGCTCAGCCTGCTCGGCGCCGAAGGTGCCGGCGAGGTGCAGACCCCGCTGACCGGCGCGCCCGCCGCCCACCTGCGCGTCGGCGACCGGGTCTGGTTCCGGCACGCGAAGTCGGGCGAACTGTGTGAACGGGTGAACGAGCTGCACCTGGTGGACGGCGACCAGGTGGTGGCGACGGTGCCGACCTACCGGGGCGAGGGTCGAGCCTTTCTCTGACCGTCTGGCCGGTGGCCGTCTCGGCCCGGCTTGGCCGGCCCAGGTGGGTCGGTGTCAGGCGCGGGTCGGTGTCAGGCGGGTTGGGCCGCCGGCTGCGCGGGCTCGGTGTCGGCGACGATCTGGTCGTCGGCCGGCTTCGCCGGCTGCACCACCGACCGACGACCGGCGTCACCCCGGGCGTTGACCTGCCGGTGCAGGTACTCCCGGATCAGCGCCTTCGCCTCGGTCAACACCCGATCGTCCCCGTCCGGCTTGCGCCGGAACGCCAGCTTGATCAGGGCGTCGGCCGCCTCCACCGCGATCTCCAGGTGGAAACGCAGGTCCGGCACGTCGGCCAGCCCGAATCGCTCGGTGAGCACCCGAGCCAGCTGGTCGGCGATCACCCCGTTGTTGTCCCGCTGCTCATCGAGCAGATGCAGGTCGACCACGTCGCCGAAGTGCAGGGTACGGAACCCGGGAACGGTGCGGTGCATCGTGATGTATTCATCGATCCCCGCGTCGACCCCGTCCCACCAGTGGGTCAGGTCGTCCGAGGCGAAGCGTTCATCGAGCCGCTGGAGGTAGGACTCCATCGTGCGCAGCGTCAGCGCCTGCACGATCGCCCGCTTGTCCGGAAAGAACTGGTAGACCGACCCGATCGCCACCTCGGCCCGCTCGGCGAGCAGGGTGGTGGTCAGCCCCTCGTACCCCACCTCGTCGACGAGTTCGGCGCAGGCGTCCAGCATCCGCTGGACCCGCGCGACACTACGACCCTGCACTGGTACTCGACGCAGTGGCCCGGTCGTGGCGGCTGAAGTGGACACTCGCCACCCCCCTCTCGACGGATGAACATATCTGCACGTCACGAGTCCGTGACTACCGGTACAACGAGCGGACCTCGATTGCGGTGTTTACCAGGGACAACGTTCCTGATATGAATTCGGTTCATATTCACCTTGAGGAGCGGGCCCATGGCCGAGAGCACCGCCACCAGGACCGCCGCCTGGTCGAACTGGGCAGGCAACCAACGCGGCGTGGCCACCGCCGTACTACGGCCGTCCTCGGTTGACGAGGCCGCCGAGCAGATCCGACGTGCCGCCGAAACCGGTGAGCGGATCCGCCCGGTCGGCAGCGGCCACTCCTTCACCCCCGTCGCGGTCAGCGACGGGCAGCGGATGGACCTGACCCGACTCGCCATCGACGTACGTGTGGACGTCGATCGACGCCTCGTCACCGTACCGGCCGCGATGACGCTACGGGAGGTGAATGCGCTACTCGCCGGCCACCGACTGGCGCTGCCCAACCTCGGTGACATCGACGCGCAGACCGTGGCCGGCGCCATCTCCACCGGCACCCACGGCACGGGTGCGACCCACGGCGGCCTGGCCACCTTCGTCGAGGCGTTGACCCTGCTCACCGCAACCGGGGAGGTGCTGCGCTGTTCCGCCGAGGAGCACCCGGAGGTGTTCGACGCCGCCCGGGTCGCGCTCGGCTCGCTCGGCGTACTGGTCGAGGTGACGCTGCGCTGTGTGGACGCCTTCGTCCTGCTGGCTCACGAACGGCCGGCATCGCTGGGTGCGGTGCTGGCGCAACTGCCCGACCTGGTCGACGCGCACGATCACCTGGAGTTCTTCTGGTTCCCCTACACCGACCGGGTGCAGCTCAAGACCAACGACCGGGTACCCATCGACGACCGCCCGCTGTCCCGCTGGCGCGGTTGGTTGGACGACGACTTCCTGGCCAACACCGTCTTTGCCGGAGCCTGCCGGCTCGGCCGCGCCGTGCCGGGCGTGGCGCCGGGCATCAGCGCGATCTCCGCGCGGGCGCTCAGCGAGCGCCGCTACACCGGTCGCTCCGACGCCGTCTTCTGCAGCCCACGCCGGGTCCGCTTCCTGGAGATGGAGTACGCGCTGCCACGCGAGGCGCTGGCCGAGGCGCTGGCGGCGGTGCGCGGCATCATCGACGGGTTGCCGTTCAAGGTGCTCTTCCCGGTCGAGGTTCGCTTCAGCGCGGGTGACGGCATCTGGTTGTCACCCGCCTACGGCCGTGATTCGGCGTACCTCGCCCTGCACCAGTACATCGGCATGCCGTACGAGCCGTACTTCCGGGCCTTCGAGGAGGTGGCGACCGGGCTGGGCGGCCGACCGCACTGGGGCAAGCTGCACTGGCGCGACGCCGCCTCGCTCGCCACCGCCTATCCCCGCTGGCCCGACTTCCAGCGCATCCGCGCCCACCTCGACCCCCACCGCACCTTCACCACCCCCTACCTCACCAGCCTCCTCGGCTGAACCCACCCCGGATCTTGGTCCGAATCCGCCCCCCTGAGGGGCGTTCTCGGACCAAGATCTGCCGGCTATCCACAGGGGCAGCGCGGGGAGAAGGTGCCCGGGCAGGGTGGTCGCATGGGAAGTCGGGGTGCGGGACCAGTGGAGGGGCCATCCGTTCAAGGCGGATCAGCGGGGCACGGGGTGGGACCGGGGCACCGACGAGATGAGCGAGCGGTCCAGCGGGCACACCAACGCCGGCGTGGACGGAATCCGAGGGCTGGCTGGCGAGACGGTTGGGTCCGTGACCCGAGGGCGGCGTTCCGCAGCCGGGGGTCAGGGCTTCCGAGGGACGACGCGGATGAGCTGACCTGGTTGCTGTTCCATCAGGAGCAGGTGCTCAGCCTCGATCAGGCCCGCCGGCACCTGTCACCGAAGGCCATCCGGCACCGGGTCACGTCCGGTCGTTGGCGGCAGGTGCATCGAGCCGTTTACGTGACGCACAACGGTCCTTTGACACCTACGCAACTGCCGTGGATCGCCGTTCTGTCCGCCGGCCCGGCGGCGATGCTCGGTGGGTTGAGCGCCGCCCTGGCGTGGGGCCTGCGCAGACATGACGACGGATTCGTGCACCTGCTCATACCGGCCGGGCACCGGCCGCGTGCGATGCCACCCGGTGTCCGGGTGCACCGCACCACCATTCTGGCCGACGAGGACGTTCTCCACGTCGGGCAACCGCGTCGGACTATGCCGGCTCGGTCGATCGTGGACGCAGCGCAATGGGCGGCCGATGACCATGAGGCGTGTGCCATCATCGCGGCCGGATTTCAGCAGCGCCTCGTTGGCGGCGACGATGTCCAGCGCGTACTCGATCGCCTGCCCCGCGCCCGACGGCGCAGCCTGATCCGGCGGACGGCCGTCGACGCGGCCGGTGGCGCTCACTCCCTGCCGGAGTTGGAGTTCCTCGCCCTCGTCCGGCGCGCCGGGTTGCCCGAGCCGACCCGGCAGGCGGTCCGGCGGGATGCCGCCGGCCGGCGCCGCTACCTGGACGCGCTGTTCGAGGAGTGGGGAGTGCTCGTGGAGATCGACGGCGGCCAGCATCTCCATCCGGCCGCGGCGTGGGCGGACATGCGCCGGCAGAACGACCTGTGGCAGCGCGGCGACCGGGTGCTCCGCTTCCCGGCCTGGGCCATCCGCCAAGCGCCCACCCAGGTCATCACCCAACTCCGCACCGCCCTGACAGCGGCGGGTTGGCACCCCTGACGACGCCGATCTTGGTCCGCGAGCGCCCCTCAGGGGGCGGTTTCGGACCATGATCCGGCGAGGTCAGTCGGTGGTGCGGGCCTTGGCCGGGGTGGACTTGGCGGCGGGGGTCTTCTTTGCCGTGGCCTTGGTGGCGGTGGTCTTCGTGGCCTTGGTGGCGGTGGACTTGGTCGCCTTCTTCGCCGTCGCCTTCTTGGCCGGGGCCTTCTTCGCGGCGGCCTTCTTCTTCGGGGCCGGACCCTTTGCCCGCTTCTCGGCGAGCATCTCGGAGGCCTCCTCAAGGCTCAACGCCTCGGGGGTCTGGCCGCGTCGCAATGAGGCGTTGGTCTCCCCGTCGGTGACGTACGGGCCGAACCGACCGTCCTTGATGACCAGGGGCTTCTCGGTCAGCGGGTCGTTGCCCATCTCCCGCAGCGGCGGGGCGGCGGCCCGCCGCTGGCGGGTCTTCGGTGCGGCCAGCAACGCCAGGGCCTCGTCCAGCGTGACGGTGAACATCTTGTCTTCCGAGTCCAGCGAGCGGAACTCGTCACCACGCTTGACGTACGGGCCGTAGCGGCCGTTGTTGGCGAACACCTCCGCGCCATCCGGGCCGACCCCGACCAGCCGGGGCAGGCTGAGCAGCTTGAGTGCCTGATCGAGGGTGAGCGAGTCGGGCGACTGGGAGCGCAGCAGTGAGGACTTGCGCTCGCCGCTGGCCACGTACGGACCGAACCGGCCGGACTTGAGCAGGATCGGCTCGCCGGTCGCCGGGTCGTCGCCCAGCTTGCGTTCGCCCCCGCCGCCGAGGAACAGCTCGTGCACCTTCTCCGGCGTCAGTTCGTCCGGCGCGAGCCCTTCCGGGATCGGCGCCCGGTCGCCCGGGGTGGTCGCCTCCTCGCCCTCCGCGGCGGGCGTCTGCTCCTCGCCGGGCACCGAGCGTTGCAGGTACGGCCCGTACCGGCCGACCCGCACCACCACCTCACGTCCGTCGTCGTCGGTGAACAGCGGAATCGAGTTGACGCTGCGCGCGTCGATCTCGCTGAGGTTCTCGGTGACCAGCTTCTTCAGCCCGCCCGCGTGCGCGATGGCCTGGTCGCCGGTGCCGTTGCTGCTGCCGAAGTAGAAGGCGGTGAGGAAATCGACGGCGGCGTGATCGCCACCGGCGATCTCGTCCAGCTCGTTCTCCATGCTGGCGGTGAAGTCGTAGTCGATCAGACGCGGGTAGTGCCGCTCCATCAGCCCGATCACCGCGAAGGCCAGGAACGACGGGATCATCGCCTGGCCGCGCTTGAAGACGTACCCGCGGTCCTGGATCGTCTGCATGATCGACGCGTACGTCGACGGGCGGCCGATGCCCAGCTCCTCCAGGGCCTTCACCAGCGACGCCTCGGTGTAGCGGGCCGGCGGCTGGGTGTGGTGTCCCTGCGCGGCCAGTTGGTCGGCGGTCAGCGGCTGGTCCTTGACCAGGTTCGGCAGCCGACGCTCGGCGTCCTCGGCCTCGGCGTTCTCGTCGTCGCTGGACTCGACGTACGCCCGCAGGAAGCCCGGGTCGGTGATGGTCTTGCCGGTGGCGCCGAAATCGGCCTCCTCGCCGCCGGAGGTGGTCGCCCGGATCCGCACCGAGACGCTGGAGCCGACGGCGTCGGTCATCTGCGAGGCGATGGTGCGCCGCCAGATCAGCTCGTAGAGCTTGAACTCCTCGGCCGACAACTCCTTGGCCACATCGCCCGGGGTGCGGAAGTTGTCCCCCGCCGGGCGGATCGCCTCGTGGGCCTCCTGCGCGTTCTTCACCTTGCCGGTGTAGCGACGCGGCTCCGGCGGCACGCTGCGCTCGCCGTACAGCTCGACGATCTGCCGGCGGGCCGCGGCGATGGCGGTGTCCGACAGGTTCACCGAGTCGGTACGCATGTAGGTGATGTAGCCGTTCTCGTAGAGCCGCTGCGCGGTGCGCATCGTCTGCTGCGACGAGAACCGCAACTTCCGGGCCGCCTCCTGCTGGAGCGTGGAGGTGATGAAGGGGGCGTACGGGCGGCGTCGGTACGGCTTCTCCTCGACCCGGGTGACGGCGAACGGCCGCCCCTCCAGGCGGGCGGCGAGCCCTCGGGCGCCGCCCTCGTCGAGGTGGACCACACCGGCACCGGGCCGGACCCGGCCGGTGGTCGGCTCGAAGTCCTTGCCGGTGGCGATCCGGTCGCCGTTCAGCGCGACCAGGGTGGCGTTGAAGCTGCGCGGCCCCTCGCCCGGGTTGGTCACGGCGAGCGTGGCCAGGATGTCCCAGTACTCGGCGGTGCGGAAGGCCATCCGCTGCCGTTCCCGCTCGACCACGATCCGGGTGGCCACGGACTGCACCCGGCCCGCCGAGAGCTTCGGCATGACCTTCTTCCACAGCACCGGGGAGACCTCGTAGCCGTAGAGCCGGTCGAGGATGCGCCGGGCCTCCTGGGCGTCGACCAGATCCCGGTCGATCTCCCGGGGGTTGGCCACCGCCGCCTGGATCGCCGGCTTGGTGATCTCGTGGAACACCATCCGCCGGACCGGCACCTTGGGCTTGAGCGTCTCCACCAGGTGCCAGGCGATCGCCTCGCCCTCGCGGTCCTCGTCCGTGGCCAGGAAGATCTCGTCGACCTCCTTGGCCAGCTTGGTCAGCTTGCTGATCTGCTGCTTGCGGTCGGCGGAGACGACGTAGAGGGCGTGGAAGCCGTTGTCGACGTCGACGCCGAGCCGCGCCCACGACTCGCCCTTGTAGCGGGCTGGCACGTCGGCGGCGTTGCGGGGCAGGTCACGGACGTGCCCGAAGCTGGCCTCCACGACATACCCCGGGCCCAGATAGCCCGAGATCGTCTTGGCCTTCGCCGGAGACTCGACGATGACCAGACGGGTGGTTCCAGCGTTGCTCGGCACGTCTGTTTCGACCTCATTCCCACTCAATGGCCGCGCCTGGCCGGCTTGGGGCGCACTCGGCCCACCGGTGCCCGGCGGTCCGGATGTCCAACGTAACGCGCCGTCCGTGTTTCGGGTTTCGCGGGCGACAATCCGCCCCGGACGATCCGTGGTCACGCCAGACGGCGTCACCGTACACCCTGGGTAGGGTGACGAGCGGGCCGCTGTGACCATGGCAGCCCCTCAGTGGAGGTCAAACCCGGCCGATTCTCCCTGTGTTCCCCGACACCTGGCTGTCTCCGATCGGACAGCCGCCCGACCGTCAGGCCCGGGTCGGCCAGGCCGACGGCGGGCTCGCGGGCGGGCGCTCACCGACCAGCTCGGCCAGCCGCTGCGTCCCGCGACGGCCCGCGATCCGGTACGCGGGGCCGCCCGGTCCGGCCTCGACCAGCTCACCGGTCAGCCCGGCCGTGGCCAGGGCCGCACCGACCGCAGCCCACCGCGTCGGGTCACTACCGCCGAGGTGGAGCAGAAAATCGGGCGGATCGGCCACGCCAGCCGCGGCGAGCCAGAGACGCAGCCGCCGGCCATCGAGCTGGAACCCGGGCGGCGGATGCTGCGTCGGGCCGCGCAGCCAGGCCGCCGCGAGCGGCACGATCGTCCGGGTGTACGCGGTCCGCACCGCGTAACGCTGGTCCTCGGTGGGTGCCCAACTGCTCCGGACACCCCGCTGGGCCAGCTCAGCGATGAGCACGTGCACCCGCCACGCCGCCTCCACCACCACCGACAACCGGGCCGTGCCGCCCATCCGGTGCACCTCGCCCGGGCCGGCGAGCAGCCCGGCCAGGTCGGCCACGGAGGGCTCACCGGTCTCCGCGCCGAAGAAGACAAGTTGCCGATCGGCACCGGTGACACCGCCCGGCACCGGTGTCGGCCGGTCCGCAGCGTCGTCGTCGGCCGGCGGGTCGACGGGGGCGGGTCGACGGCCGGTCGGCCGACGACGGCGGACCGGTGAGGTCTCGTCGGGCGGTGGGAAGGACACCGGCAGCGGTTGCGCCGCCGGTGTCTCGCCGGAACCGCTCAGCGGCATTCGGGTACCTCGTCGAAGGCGCGCTTCAACTCCTCGGAGTCGAGCCGGCTGGTGTCCAGCGCGCTCGCGTCGTACTCCTGCTGGAGGGTTTCCACGGCGGCCTGGACACCTTCGTAGAAGGTGCTGGCCTCACCGGTGCCCAGGCCGTCGATGGTGGTCCGGGCCCGGCCGTAGGCGTCCCGCATCGACGCGAGCGAGGCGCGGAAGCCGGCGGAGACCTCCTCGCCATGCTCGACCTCGGGCACTCCGGCCTGCTCCACCTTGCGTCGGGCGGTCTCGCTGGCCTGCTCGGCGCCACCGAAGAGCCGGACCAGGTTCTCCTTGGCCTGCGCCGGGGTGGTCTGCGCGGTCATCTGCTGGTCGGTGCTGTTGGTCAGCTTGCTGATCTCGGCCCGCCAGGGAGTGAGCGCCGAACAGACCGAGGCGGCCCAGGCCCGCGGACTGGGGCCATCGGAGCCGCAGGCGACCAACATCATCAGCGTGGCCAGGACCACCGTGAACTTTCCGGCGGCTGCCGCCCGGCACGTACGCATGCGTTGCAGCGTACGGCTTCTCTCCCCGGTCGGCACCGGTCATCGGTACCGGGTCCGGACCGGCGACGGTCCCCGGCCGGCAGACAGCTGCCGGCCGGGGACCTGTGTACGCCGCGCGTCAGGCCTTGATCTCCTCCGGACGCGGGTCCGCGCTGCCGGAACCGCTGTCGGCGTCGTCGCCCATCGCGATGCTCTTGCGCTTGCTGAACACCACCGCCGCGACGACGATCAACGTCGCCACCACCGCGATGGTGACCCGCAGGCCGACGTTGCGGTCGTCGCCCACGCTCCACGCCACCACGGCCGGCGCGATCAGCAGCGCCACCAGGTTCATCACCTTGATCAGCGGGTTGATCGCGGGGCCGGCGGTGTCCTTGAACGGGTCACCGACGGTGTCACCGATGACTGTCGCGGAGTGCGACTCGGAACCCTTGCCGCCGTACGCGCCGTCCTCGACCATCTTCTTGGCGTTGTCCCAGGCACCACCGGAGTTGGCCAGGAAGACCGCCATCAGGGTGCCGGCACCGATCGCACCGGCCAGGTACGACGCCAGCGCGCCAGGCCCGAGGCCGAAGCCGACCGCGATCGGCGCCAGGATCGCCAGCAGGCCGGGGGTGAGCAGCTCACGCTGCGCGTCGCGGGTGCAGATGTCGACGACCTTGCCGTACTCCGGACGCTGGGTGCGGTCCATGATCCCGGGCAGCTCGCGGAACTGCCGACGGACCTCCATCACCACGGCACCCGCCGAACGGGAGACCGCGTTGATGGCCAGACCGGAGAAGAGGAACACCACCGCCGCGCCGATGATCAGGCCGACCAGGTTCTGCGGGTTCGACACGTTCAATGCGTTGAGGATCTCGGCACCCACGTCGGTCACCCCGGCGTCGGCGTACGCGGTTCGCAGCGTGTCGGTGTAGGAGCCGAAGAGCGCGGTCGCGGCCAGCACCGCGGTGGCGATCGCGATGCCCTTGGTGATCGCCTTGGTGGTGTTGCCGACGGCGTCCAGCTCGGTGAGCGTACGGGCGCCGTGCTCGTCGATGTCGCCGGACATCTCGGCCACACCCTGGGCGTTGTCGGAGATCGGGCCGAACGTGTCCATCGCGACGATCACGCCGACGGTGGTGAGCAGACCGGTACCGGCCAGCGCCACGGCGAACAGCGACAGGGTGATGGAGCCGCCACCCAGCAGGAAGGCGCCGAAGACACCGGCACCGATGAGCAGCGCCGAGTAGACCGCCGACTCCAGGCCGACGCTGATGCCGGCCAGGATGACGGTGGCCGGACCGGTCTGCGAGCTCTTGCCGATGTCCTGCACCGGGCGCCGGTTGGTCTCGGTGAAGTAACCGGTCAGCGCCTGGATGGCGGCGGCCAGCACGATACCGATGATCACCGCACCGATTACCACGCCACGGGGGCCGAAGAGTGGGTCGCCGCCGTTGACGCCGAGGGTGGTCCGCCAGTCGTCGCCGAGCTGCGCCGTCCAGGACGGCTGGAGGTAGGCGAACGAGGCCACCGCGACCAGCACCGCAGAAATCAGCGCGGAGAGGTAGAAGGCCCGGTTGATCGCGGTCAGGCCGTTGCGGTCGGAGGCGCGCAGCCGAGTGATGAAGACGCCGATGATGGCGACCAGCACACCGATCGTGGAGATGATCAGCGGCAGCACCAGACCGTCGGTGCCGAACGCGGCCCGGCCCAGGATGAGCGCGGCGACCAGGGTGACCGCGTACGACTCGAAGAGGTCGGCGGCCATGCCGGCGCAGTCGCCGACGTTGTCGCCCACGTTGTCGGCGATGGTGGCGGCGTTGCGCGGGTCGTCCTCGGGGATGCCCTGCTCGACCTTGCCGACCAGGTCGGCGCCGACGTCGGCGGCCTTGGTGAAGATGCCGCCACCGACCCGCATGAACATGGCCAGCAGCGCGGCGCCGAAGCCGAAGCCCTCCAGCACCGTCGGCGCGTCGCCCCGGAAGATCAGGACGACGAGCGCGGCGCCGAAGAGGCCGAGACCGACGGTGAGGAAGCCGACCACCCCACCGGTCCGGAAGGCGATCTTCATGGCCGACTCCCGGCCGCCTTCCCGCTCCCGGGCGGCGGCCGCCACCCGCAGGTTGGCCCGGGTCGCCAGCCACATGCCCGCGCCACCGATGAAGGCGCTGAACAGGGCGCCGACCACGAAGAAGAGCGAGCGACCGATCTTCACCGCGACTTCGCTGCCGTCGGTGTCGTGCACCGGCAGCAGGAACAGCAGCACCACGGCGATCACCACGAAGATCGCCAGGGTCCGGAACTGCCGGAGCAGGTAGGCCGAGGCGCCCTCCTGCACGGCCCCGGAGATCTCCTGCATGTTTGTGGTGCCCTTGCCGGCGGCCAGCACCGTTTTCGTCAAGGCGGCGGCGAAGGCGAGCGCGACCAGCGCGATCACCGCGGCGATGACGACGTACGTGACATTGGCTCCGGTGAGGGAGATCCCGCCGCCCTCGGCGGCCAAGGTGTCGGACATCTGTGTCCTCCTGTGCCGAACAACGCGCCGGCCGGTGGAGACGCACCGTCCGGCGCCTGGATGCGAATTCGCAAGCGCGCGCCGATCCACCCGACGAACCAGCGCTCCACGCCCATCTGCGCTGGGTGCCGGGTGGATCACTTGCTGACAACCCGCGTACTCTAGCCGCCCCCAGTGTTCGAGGTCACACCGAGGTGGCGGCGGGTCTGGATGATCTCCGTCGCTGTGTTATGAACCGAAATCTGATATAGGAAGCGGTCCATGGTGATCCGGCAGCGGTCGTCCGGGGCGGCCAGGCCCTCGGTTCAGTGGTTGACCGGCCAGACCATCCGCACCTCGGTGCCGACGCCCTCGTCGACCGGACGGACCTGAAGATCCTCGACGAATCCGGCGAGCAGAGCGAAGCCGACACCGGTGGTCAGGTCGTCCTCGTTCAGCGACTCGTTGGCCAACTGGTCGGCATCGAGCGCGGCCAGACCGATGCTCGCCTCGATCGGCGCCCGATCCACCACCCGCACCGAGTACGCCCCCGAGTCGGACATCTCCACCAGCACCGGCTCGGCGACCCCGTACTGGCGGTGCAGGGCGACCGCCCGGGTACACGCCTCGCCGATGGCCAATCGGACCTCGTCGAGCAGATCCTCGCGAACGCCCGCCCGCCGGGCCACCGCGACGCCGACCAGGCGGGCGGTACGCACGTGCACCGGCGCGGGCGAGAAGGAGAGCCGGACCGTGGCCATCACTGGTTGGCGCCGGTCGCTGCTTCGACCGTCGGATACAGCGGAAACACCTGATCCAGCGCGGTGATCCGGAAGATCTTGAGCAGCGGCTCCTTGTCGCAGACCAGGGCGAAGGTGCCGTCCGCGGTACGCAGCCGCTTGAGCGCGCCGACCAGCACACCCAGCCCGGTGGAGTCGAGGAAATCCACCCGGCCCAGGTCGACGACCACGTGCCGGGCCCCGGCGTCGATCAGTTCCAGGAGCCGTTCGCGCAGCCGGGGGGCGGTGTAGACGTCCACCTCACCGCCGACCTCGAGCACCGTGTGCTCACCCACGGTCCGGGTCGCCAGTGACAGCTCCATCCGTCCTCCTCAGGCAGCCGTAAACTCTCTTGGCATCTAACCACTACCCCAGGGTCGGGCCGACGACTCACCGGGGCAGGTCCATCCGTACCCGGCACGCCGATTTCCCATTTCCGAACACCAGTGCGAGAGTGCAGGACGTGACCTCGGCAGCCACCGTATCCGCCGGCAGCGGCCCCGAGCGACCGACCGGTGCGGTCCCGCCCGGCGCGGTCCCGACCGGCGCGGTCCCGACCGGCGCGGTCCCGGTCGTGTCGCCGGGGGAACTGCTGCGCCGGCTACGCCAGCGACACCCCGCCGATCCGGTCACCCACGTCGAGCGGGTACCGCCCCGGGCCGGAGCGCCGGCACCGTGGCCGTCCTGGGTTCCGGAGGACCTACGCGCGGCGTACGCCCGACGCGGAGTGGCGACACCGTGGCGGCACCAGGCCGAGGCGGCCGACCTGGCGTACGACAGCCGGCACGTCGTGGTGGCCACCGGCACCGCGTCCGGCAAGTCCCTGGCGTACCAGCTGCCGGCGCTGGCCACGCTGCTCGCCGACCCGCGCGCCACCGTGCTCTACCTGGCACCGACCAAGGCGCTCGCCGCCGACCAGCTACGCGCCGTCGCCGCGTTGGAGATCGAGGGCGTACGCCCGGCCTGCTACGACGGCGACACCCCGCGCGCCGAGCGGGAGTGGATCCGGCGGCACTCCCGGTTCGTGCTGACCAATCCCGACATGCTGCACCACGGCATCCTGCCCGGGCACGCCCAGTGGTCCGGTTTCCTGCGTCGACTGGCGTACGTGGTGGTCGACGAGTGCCACGTCTACCGGGGCGTGTTCGGCTCGCACGTCGCCCACGTGCTGCGCCGGCTGCGGCGGCAGTGTGCCCGGTACGGTCGCGCCGCCGGACCGACGTTCGTGCTGGCCTCGGCGACGTCGGGCGATCCGGCCGCGGCGGCCGGCCGGTTGACCGGCCTCCCGGTGACGGCCGTCACCGAGGACACCTCGCCCCGGGCAGGGGTCACCTTCGCCCTCTGGGAGCCGCCGCTGCTCCCGCCGGACCCGTCGGCCGCCGGGTCCGGAGAGCCCGCTGCGGCGTCCGATCTGACCCAGGTACGCCGATCGGCGCTGCGGGAGACCGCCGACCTGCTCGCCGACACCGTCGCCGCCGGGGTACGCACGCTGGCCTTCGTCCGCTCCCGCCGGGGCGCCGAGGTGGTGGCGACAAGCGCCCGGCGCAGCCTCGACGAGGCGGTGCCGGGGCTCGGCGACCGGGTGGCCGCCTACCGGGCCGGCTACCTGCGCGAGGAGCGTCGCGAGCTGGAGCGGGCGCTGCTGCACGGCGAGCTGCTGGGGCTGGCCTCGACCAACGCTCTGGAGCTGGGAGTCGACCTGATCGGGCTGGACGCGGTCATGATCTGCGGCTATCCGGGCACTCGGGCGTCGCTGTGGCAGCAGGCTGGCCGGGCCGGACGCTCAGGTCAGGAGGCCCTCGCGGTACTGGTGGCCCGGGACGACCCGCTGGACACCTACCTGGTGCACCATCCGGAGGCGGTCTTCGGTGCGCCGGTGGAGGCGACCGTGCTCGACCCGGCCAACCCGTACGTGCTCGGCCCGCAGCTGGCCTGTGCGGCGGCGGAGGCTCCGTTGACCACGGCCGACCTGGAGCTTTTCGGTGACGGCGCCAAGGAGGCCGTGGCGGCGCTTGTCGAAGCGGGTGCGCTGCGCCAACGGCCGACCGGCTGGTACTGGCGGCACCGGGAACGGCCCGAGGTGGATCTGCGCGGCGAGGGCGGCGCCCCGGTCTGCGTGGTGGAGGCGGCGACCGGCCGGCTGCTCGGTACGGTCGACGGCGGCTCCGCGCACTTCCTGCTGCACACCGGCGCGGTCTACCTGCATCAGGGCGTGTCGTACGTGGTCGACTCCCTCGACCTGGACGACGGATGCGCGCTGGTGCGCCCCGAGGAGCCGGACTGGTCCACCCACGCCCGCGACGTCACCTCGCTGTCGGTGGTCTCGGTGCGTTCCTACGTCGACGCCGGACCGATCGGGCTCTTCCTCGGCGAGGTGGACGTCACCAGTCAGGTGGTCTCCTACCAGCGGCGACGGATCGCCACCGGCGAGGTGATCGACACTCGTCCGCTGGACCTGCCGGCGCGTGAGCTGCGTACCGTCGCGGTCTGGTTCACCCTCTCCCCCGAGTCGCTGATCGCCGCCGGGGTGGATCCGGCCGACGTGCCGGGGGCGTTGCACGCCGCCGAACATGCCGCGATCGGGCTGCTGCCGCTCGTCGCCACCTGCGACCGGTGGGACATCGGCGGGCTCTCCACAGCGGTGCACCCGGACACCGAGGCCCCGACCGTCTTCGTCTACGACGGCCATCCGGGGGGAGCGGGCTTCGCCGAGCGGGCCTACGGCATGGCGGCGTCCTGGCTACGGGCCACCCGTGACGCGATCGCCGAGTGCGGCTGCGAGGCCGGCTGCCCGTCCTGCGTACAGTCACCCAAGTGCGGCAACGGCAACAATCCGCTGTCCAAACCGGATGCGATCCGGGTGCTCGACGTGGTGCTCGCCAACCTGCCGGAATGACCGGGCCGGGTATGAAAACCGGGGCGGCCGGGCAATGATGGTGGGAGCGCTTCCATAGAGCGCCGTACTTGCCGTTCACCGTCCTTGCCAGCATGGAGGAGAGGCCGTGGCCGACACCATCGCCGAGACCGTCGACCTGCTCTACACCATCGACCAGGAGAAGCTCGACATCAACCAGCAGATCGCGCTGGGGACCGCGCTCGCCACCCTGGCCCAGGCCGAACGGCTGGATCAGATCAACGAACGTCTGCGCACCATCCATCTGCTGTTGACCACCATGACGCACCGGTCCGGCGTCGACGGCGTCCGCTGACGGCGGACCCTGGACGCAGCCGTTGTCCGACTGTGCGACACTCCGGCGCACCACAATCGAGGAGTTCTCATGCAGCTCGACAGCCTGCAGGCGCAGCAACAGTTCCACATCCGCCAACGAGTGCGGTTCATGGTCAACCAGTACGAGGTGCACAGCGTCGCGCCGGACGGTTCCGAGGGCGGGGTGTTGGCGTTCGCCCAGCAGAAGCGACTCGCCTTCAAGGAGCAGGTGACGATCTACACCGACGAGTCCAAGCAGCAGCCGCTGCTCGGCTTCAAGGCGCGCCAACGCCTCGACCTCGGTGCCACGTACGACGTCGCCGACGACGCCGGCAACCCGATCGGCCTGTTCCGGAAGGACTTCGCGCAGTCCCTGCTCCGCTCGACGTGGCACGTCGAGCAGGCCGGCCTACCCAACGTCACCGGTCAGGAGCGCAGCATGCCGGTGGCGCTGCTGCGCCGTTTCGTCGACTCGCTGTCCTGGTTGCCGTACCACTTTGACTTCGTCGCGGACGGCCAGCCCGTCTTCTCCGTGGTCAAGAAGTGGGGTCTGCGCGACCGGTACATCGTCGAAATCCAGCACCCGCAGATCGACCGCCGCCTGGTGATCGCCATGGCCGTCGCCCTCGACGCCCTCCAGGGCCGCTGACGCCGGTCCCGACCTGCGATCCACCTGGCCCCCGGGTCGGCCCGCTCGACCACCACGCCGAGCGAGCCGGCCCACCGGGACAGGTGGGGTCGCACTGTCAGGCGGCCGGGACAGCGCCAGGTTCGCGTCCGGCCGCCCGCGTCACGCCACGCAGCCACCGCACCGACCGCCATCTGCCGCTACCCGGTCAGCCGCGCAGCGGACCGGCCCGGCTGGTTGCCCTGGCGGACCGGGTCATCCCCGGCAAGGGGCTCACGATCACCTCAGCGGTGACCAGCACGTCCAGCCCATCGATCCGACACTGCACCATCCGGGCAGCGTTCGCGGCCACCAACTCTGCTGCCCGCGCGCACGTCACCGGCTCGTCCTGAAGGACCCGAGCCGCACCCGCGAGAGCGCCGAGATCGGCGGCCACCCGGGCCTGCTGTCGCGCCACCCGGGCCGCGCCCGCGCCCGCGCCGAAAAGACCCGCCACGACGAACAGCAGCCCCACGCCGAGCAGGCAGATCGTGGCGCCACCCCGCTCACCACCTCCGGTCGCCCGCCGGGTCAGCCAGCTCAGCTTCCACCCCAGCCAAAGCTGCCACCGGGCAGGACGGCGCAGCCGGCGGGTGTGAAGGCAGCGTCCGGGGGCGGTGCCGGCGGGGCGGGCTGCGACGACGCTCACGGTTGCGGCTCCGGCGCACCCGGTTCGACCGCGGCGACGACCGTCGCCACGACGTTGATCGTGGGCAGATCGGTACCGAGGGCGCGGACGGAGGCCCGGACCGTCGCCCGGACGTGCTCACCGTCCGACGCGACGACCACCTCCGCACCGGCCGGTGCGTGCCGGCTGCCGGCGGCGGTGCCCGGCTCTCCCCGAGAGGCGGCCAGCGCCGCCTCCCGGGCCGCATCCAGGCACGCCGCCTTGGTGCTCACCGCGTTGATCGTGGTCAGCCCGGTGAGTAGGAGCAGCACCAGCGCCGGCAGGCCGGCCGCCATCTCGGCCGTGAACGATCCCCGGTCGTGGCCGGCCGGCCGGCGCCCGGTCACTTCAGTGCCCGGTCGATGACGGCGGTCAGCGCGGACTGCACTCCGTCGGAGGTCAGCACCTTGAGCAGGACTCCGCCGAAGGCCACCGCGGCGAGCGTTCCGACCGCGTACTCCGCCGTGTTCATCCCGGCGTCCCCGCGAAGGCGGGCGAGGATTCTGCGCACGTGTTCGTCCTTTCTCGATGGATTCACAGCACGTCGCCAAGGACAGCGACGATCACCGGCACCAGACCGGCGAGAATGAAGGCGGGCAGGAAGCAGAGCCCCAGCGGCAACACGATCAGCACGCCCGAACGGCGAGCGGCCGCCTCAAGTGCGACGGCCCGGTCTGCCCTCAGGTCGTCGGCGAGCCGGGTGAGCGCCCCGGCCAGGGCAGCGCCACTGCTCGCCGAGCGGATCGCGGCCGTGGCCACGCGGTGCGCTCCCGGAACCGCCGCCAGATGTCCCCACGCCTCCTGGGGACCACCTCCGAGTTGCAGGGTCCGACCGACCCGGGCAAGTTGCCGGCCCAGCGGCCCGCCGAGCGCGTCAGCCACGGCGAGCAGCGAGCGTTCCACGGGTGCCCCGGCCCGCAGCGCCGCCGCCAACAGGTCAGCGGCGAGTGGTAGGTCGGCTGCGGCCCGCAGTCGGCGACGGCGTACGGCCGGCGGCTCGATCCGCCGGAGCAGCCGGTCGAGCAGCACCGCCGTGGGCAGTGCCGCCACCGTGCCGGCCCAGCCTTCGACCACTACCGCCACCACCAGCCCGGACAGCCCAGCGGTCAACCGGACCAGGTCAGGCCGCCACTGGCTCGAACCTCGTGACTCGGCTGCCGAAGCCTGCGCCGGGTGCTCGCCAGCTGACCCGTACCGCTGGACGGCCCCTGGCACCCGGCGTGACCTCGCCGGTCGGGGCATCGAAGGCCAGAACCGCTTACCTGTCCGGCTGGCCGTCACGTGGCTGGACAGCCGGCGCAACCGACGCCGGGGCCGGTACCGGCCGACCGCGAGCGCGGCGACCAGGGTTGCACCGGCCAGACCACAGGCGACCAGTGGCGTCCCGGACATCAGCTGTCTCCGGACGAGGTGACCGCGAGACGCTCCGCCCAGAGCAGCCCGATCACCTGAAGGCCCACGGCAGCGATCGCGCAAGCGCCGCCGACCGGGGTGTGCAGCAGCACCTGAAGTGGGTCCGCCCCGATTCCGTAGCCCAGGCCGATCCCGCCCAGCGGCAAGGCAGCCAGCAACCAGGCGGTGGCGCGGGCACCGGAAGCCTGGGCCGTGGCCGCAGCCAACCCTCGGTCCGTCGATCGGGCATCGGCCTCGATCCGCTCCACCAGATCGGCCAGCGGCGCTCCCGTACGCTCGGCCAGCCGTACCGCAGCCCCGGCCAGTCGCCCGAGGCGGTCTCCCGCCGAACCGGGCACGGCACTGTCGGAGAGACGCTGCTCGGGCCGGACCGGCTGGCCGACGTCGCTGACGGCCTCGTCCGGCTGGGTCAGTTGCGCCACACCTGCGACGGCACTGGGTGCCGAACTGGTAAGCACCCGCGCGGCCACCGGCACCGGCAGACCCACCCGCAGGTCCCCGGCCAGGGCACACAGTTGATCCAACCGCTCCCGGCGCTCCCGGTCGGCCCGGCCCACGGTTGCCCGACGGAGCAGCGCCCGCACACCAAGGGTGCAGTAACCGGCAAGCGCCGTCGCGGCCACCGGACCGGCGAGCAGCGCCCCGACCCCCGCACCAAGCAGGCAGGTCAGCACCAGGATGCGCCGCGGCGTCGCGAGCAGCGCCGGCGGTCGGCTCAGCCTCGGTGGGCGCTGGTCGGGCGGTTCACGGTGATCCGTCTGCTCGCGATGGTCGGCCGGCACCCGGTGCACGAGGCCCCCGGGGGCGATCTGGTCCTCGTCGAGCACCGCCGTGCCGAGCGGCCGTGTCGTCAGCTTCACGGCGGGGGTTGTTCTCCGTACGACCACACCGGGCACGCCACCAGGCCGATTCGGCCGCCGGCTGCCACGCGGCCCCGGCGGACGGGACGCGGCCGGTGCTGTCGGCGGCCCCGACGTGGGCCAGGCGATCGGGGAAGCAGCCGGCCTGACCGGGTGGACCACCAGCGAGGATGGCCGTGCCCCCGTCGTCGGCCACCCGACACCGGTCGGCTCCGGACTGCTCCGGGGCGGGCCCTGCCGCTCCTCACCGGCACGCCAACCGCCCGCCTCCCGCAGGGCAACGACCCAAGCGACCAGCGCATCGTCGGCTGCCTTCCCGCCGTCCCCGGACCGCCACGGAACACGCCGCCCACGCATCCGGTGGGCGAGTGCCAGCAGGACCGGCACCACCGACACCGCCCACCACCACGCGCCGCTCACGACGACACCGCCGACGCGGGCCACGGCTCGCACAGGATCGGCGGCACCGGCACATCGCGGTTGCGGATCAGCGTGCCGAGCGCCCGGGCCGCCAGACCGAGCCCTCGACTGCGGATCCACGCGGGAACGGCGGTGACCAGCCGGTCGGGCCCTTCCGGCAGCAGCAGGCAGATGGACTCCAGCACGCGGCCCTGCGGCGTACGGCGGATCTGAAACACCACCTGAAGCGCCGCCGCCACCTGGGCGTGCAGCGCCGGGCGTGGCAGCCCACCGAGCAGACCGAGGGCCTCCAGCCGGGCCGGCACGTCCGACGGGGTGTTGGCGTGCAGCGTCCCCGCCCCGCCCTCGTGCCCGGTGTTGAGGGCAGCCAGCAGGTCGACCACCTCCGCGCCCCGACACTCGCCGACCACCAGGCGATCCGGCCGCATCCGCAGCGCCTGCCGGACCAGCTCGCTCAGGCCGACCGCGCCCGATCCCTCCACGTTGGCCGTACGCGTTTGCAGACCCACCACGTGCGGGTGCACCGGCCGCAACTCGGAGGCGTCCTCGACCAGCACGATCCGCTCGGTGGTCGGCACGAGGCCGAGCAGGGTGTTCAACAGAGTTGTCTTGCCGGAGCCGGTTCCGCCGATCACCAGATAGGCGAGCCGGGCCGCCACCACGGCGGCCAGCACGGGTGCCACCGGCCGGGCCACCGCGCCCTGTGCGACCAGCTCGTCCAGCGTGAACGGCCGCTGCCGGAAGGTACGCAGGGACAGGTACGGCCCCTCGGTCGCCACCGGAGGTAGCACCGCATGCAGCCGCGTACCGTCGGCCAACCTGGCGTCGGCGCACGGCGAACCGTCATCCAGCCGGCGACCGGCCCCAGCCGCGAGCCGCTGCGCGAGTCGGCGGACGTCGTCCGGGGTGCCCACCGGCACCGGCACCTGGTGCAGCCCCTGCCCACGGTCGACCCACACCCGCGCCCCGTTGACAAGTACATCCGTCACCTCGGGGTCGGCCAGCAGCACGGCCAGCGGGCCCGCGCCCACCAGGTCGTCGCGCACCCGGTCGGCCATCCGCAGCAGGGCATTGTCACCGAGTACGGCGGCGTCGGGTTCGGCGCGCACCGCGGAAACGATCGCGGCCGGGGTGACCGGCGTGGTGGTGGCGGCGATCCGCTGCCGTACCCGGGCCGCGAGATTCTCCCCGGTCATGCCGCACCCGCCACGGGCTGGCCGGTGAGTTCGTTGACGATCCGCTGGCAGAGCTCGGCCAGGGGGCCGCGCCCACCGGCCGCCGGGGCTTCGCCCCGTTCCAGTCCCCGGCACAACCCCGGCTCAGGCCGTAGCGAACCAGCCAGTGGTAGACCGAGCGCTTTGGCGACCTCCGTGGCGCGCAGCCGGCCAGGAGCGGGACCCCGGACGATGACGGACAGGTCGGAACAGTGCGGCGCGACCGCGGTGACCACCCGGGCCGCTGCGGCGGTCGCCCGCAGTTCGGCGGGTACCACCACGAACGCCCGGTCGGCCGCCTGAAGTGCGGTCACCGCGGCGTCGTCCAGGTGGCGAGGCAGGTCGACGACCACGAAGTCCCGGCCCCGCCGGGCAGCATCCAGGGTGGCGGCCACCGCCTCGGCCGGCACGGCGATCAGGTCGCCACGATCCCAGGAAAGCACCACCAGATCGCCCCGGCTGGGCAACGATCGCACCAGGGCGGGCGCGTCGACCCGCCCGTCCGCCCCGGTCAGCGCCGGCCACCGCAGCCCTTCCATCTGTTCCCAGCCGAGCACCAGATCCAGGCCACCGCCGAGCGGATCGGCGTCGAGCAGGAGGGTACGCAGCCGTGCCCGAGCGGCGGTGACGGCGAGGCCACCGGCGAGAATGCTGGCACCGGCTCCGCCCCGGCCACCGACCAGCGCGACCATCCGGGCCGAGACGGTGACCGCGCCCTCGACGCCGCATTCGGCGAACCGGTCCACCAGCCACGGCTCGGCCGCCGGCAACACGGCGACGTGTTCGGCACCGAGCAGGTCGGCCACCTGCCAACCGGACTCGACGTCGCCGGCTCGTCCCACCAGGACCAGCCCGGGACGCCGGGGAAGCCGCGCCCGCAGGCAGGGCTGCGCCTGGTCGCTGCCGACGAGAACCAGCGGGGATGGCCGCCAGCGGGTGCGGGCGGCCGCCGGATCGGCGGCGACCTCCACCTCGACTCCGCCTGCGGCAGCGAGCCGGAGCAGGTCGTCGAGCAGGTCACCGTCCGAGGTGACGACCAGCGGCAGGCGCCGGTCCGGTGGGACGGAGGTACGGGATGGCATCGCGGCCTCCAAGCGGTCGGCGCGGGTTCACTGGGTCGAACCCTGCCGCCGCTGCCGCCCCGAGCGCCGCCCCTGCCGGCCGGCCTGTGGACAACGAACCGCTCTGTGGACAACGCCCACAAGGGGCGTTGATCTGTTATGGGGACGGGCCGCACATCGCGCCTATCTCGACCGTCGCCAACCGTGGCGGAACGTGACGCGCAACACGCATAATCGACGTCCTGTGCCGTCGGCAGAGAACGGCATCCCTCGCCGGATCGAGGTCATGACGCAGTCCCCAGATCACGAACATGCCCGTGTCGAGCCAAGGCTGCGGGTCGGCCCCTGGCTGTTCGACCCACGTTCCCGCGCCCGGCAGTTGGCGGCGCGCCCGGTTCCGCGGGCACTTCCGCCAGCGCCCGAGCCACCTGGCGGGCCGGCCGTTCCGCCCCCACCCATACGGTCAGCCGCCGTCTCCGTCGAACCTGCCCACCGCGCTCCCGGTCGCATGTCGCACCGGCTGGTGCTGGCCGGCCTCGCGGCCGCCACGCTCGGGCTCATGCTCACCGTGCTGTGGCCGGCGACCGAGCCACCGACGGTCGCGGCCCCCGATGTGCCGTCGGACTGGGTGCCTCCTCCTCCCGGCAGCCCCGGGTCCAACCTGGACGAAAATGCGTCCGCCGACGTGCCGTCGCCGTCGGCTGCGTCGTCCGTCGGTGGGGTCTCGTCCTCCCGACCGCAGCTCAGCCGCAGGGCGACGCCGGCTCCTTCGCCCAGCCGGCCCGACTCGTCGACCGTGCCCGCCACACCAAGCACCCGCCCGAACCCCTCACCGAGCCGGCCGGCGAAACCGCCATCGACCACTCGGCCGCCCCAGCCGGAGCACCTGACCCCGTTACCGGCATGGCGGGAGCGCGGGCTGCGATCGGTCAGCGGCGGCAGCGAAACCAGCATCGAGTTCGTCAACCATCGCTCGCGATCGGTGATCGTGTACTGGTTGGACCACCATGGGCAGCGCAGACAGTACGCCGTGCTGCACCCGAGCGAGTCATACCGGCAGCACACGTACGTCGGTCATCCCTGGGTGGTGACCGACCGACGAGGTCGCGCGCTGGTCTGCTTCGAACCGAAGCGCACACCCGCCCGCGCCGTGATCGGATGACCGGGATCTTTCCGGCCGTCCAACTGACCCGCTGCTTTCCCGAAGCCCACGGGTTCGTGCTGCTCGACCCCGCACGCTTGGACCAGCATCTCGGCGCAAACAGCACGGGACGCGACCTGCTGGAGCTGTTCAGTACCACCGAGGCCGGTGACACCGTCACCCGGGCGGGAATAGCGCTACCGCTGACGGGTGTGACTGCGGGGTACTACACCGTGCTGGTGCGACATGCCGTAGACCGTTCACCGTGGTCTACTGCGGCCGTCTCCTCGCCGGGCTGGATCCTGGGGTCGGTGACCGGCTCGCTGTTGCTCTGCGGCCTCGGCCACCTCCGCCACTGGACGCCCGATCATTCGGAACACCGCCGCGTGGCAGTGCCACCCGGCTGGTACGAAATTGAAGTCCGAGCACACCCACACGCCGAGGGGTCCGACGACGGCACGTACGAGTTCGTGCTGACCCCCACCCCGACCCAACCCGCCTTCCGCGCCGATCCGACCCGACAGCTCGCGATCCTCTGACGCACGATCGGCCGGCCGAACCCAAGCCCGAGAGCAAACGACCGGGTAGCTAAGGAGCATCCTCGGGCGGAACGACCGCGCCTTGCACGTCGACCCCTCGGGCGGCACCGCTACCGGAGCACTCACGGCGCAAAGGGACGACCCCCGTCGGGGGGAGACGGGGGTCGTCGGAGGTTCGGCTCCGGGGGGGTCGAGCCGAACCCGCTCAGCGGTCACGGGGGGTGCAACCGCCGAGGGTCTGCGGGTGTACGAGATATGAATGCTCGTGCTGCGAACAAGTCTGCCTGAGCGGACCTGTGTACGTCGAGTGGTGTAGCCTCCACTCCCTGCGAAATCCTGTTCGCAGCGTGTGACCGCGGTCACTGTTCGCAGGCGGGTGGGGGTGGGCCCGCAGGTCCGAGTGCACTTCAGCCCCCGGGCACCCGCCGACCATAGACCATCGGGCTAGACTTTCGCGCCGTGGGCCGAAGTGCCGCTTTCTTCGATCTGGACAAGACCGTCATCGCCAAGTCGAGCGCCTTGGCGTTCGGCAGGCCGTTCTACCGGGACGGCCTGATCACTCGGCGTGACGTGGTCAAGTCGGCGTACGCGCAGCTGATGTTCCGGCTGGGCGGCACCGACGAGCAGACCATGGCCCGGACCCGCGACTATCTCGCCACGCTCTGCAAGGGGTGGCCGGTGGAGCAGGTCCGTCAGATCGTCGCGGAGACGCTGCACGAGCTGATCAACCCTTATGTGTACGCGGAGGCCGCTGCGCTGATCGAGGAGCATCAGGCCGCCGGTCGGGACGTGGTGCTGGTCTCCGCCTCGGGCGAGGAGATGGTGCGCCCCATCGGTGCGTTGCTCGGGGTGACCGACGTGATCGCCACCCGGATGGGCGTGGTCGACGGTCGGTACAGCGGCGAGGTCGAGTTCTACGCCGCCGGTCCCAGCAAGGTCGAGGCGGTAAGCGAACTCGCCACCGCCCGCGGCTACGACCTGGCCGACTCGTACGCCTATTCCGACTCGTACAGCGATCGTCCACTGCTGGAGTGCGTGGGTCATCCGTCGGTGGTCAACCCGGACCGGCAGCTACGCCGCCTGGCGGTCGAGAACGCCTGGCCGGTGCTTGAGTTCCGGCACCCGGTACCACTGGGCCGGCGACTGCGCGAGCGGCCCGCCGTTCCGGTCGCCGCGGCGGCGCTCGGCGTCGGCGTCGGGGTGGCGATCGGTATCGCCTGGTACGGCCGGCACCGCCGCACCCGTGCCGCCGCCTCGCCTGCCTGACCTGGTCGCAGAGGCACCGCCGCAGGCGGATTCGGTCGCCGCTCCACCGCAGGCCCGGCCCGTCGGCGCCAATCGGACGAGCAGCCGGTACCGGTCAGGCGGCCAGGATCTCGTCGCCGATCGCGGTGAGCTGGTCGGCGCCCACCTCGACGGCGGACATGTAGTGGCGGAGCCAGGAACGCAGGCCGTCCGGGGTGCCGGTGGCGAAGGCGCCGGCCGCACCGACGTACTCCGGCTCGCGTTCCCGGTGCCCGACATCGACGGCGAGCAGGCCACGGGGGTCGAATCCGGTGGAGAGCAACACGAGACGGGCCGCGCCCCGGGCCACCACGCCCGACGGGCCGGCGAAGGGCCGCAGGTTGAGCAGTTCACCGTGCACGACGGCGGCCAGCACCAGTGGGGTGACCTGGGTGCCGCCGGCCACCAGCGTGGCCAGGGCGTCTAGCCGGGCGGCGACCACCGGGTCGTTGACCGGGCGGCCCAGCTCGGCCTCGGTGACCACCTCGCGGGCGGCGAGCACGTGCAGCTTCGCCAACGCCTGCCGGGGCGCCTTCGGCCAGAGTTCACTGAGCCCGGGCAGGGTGCCGGCCACCCGCAGCGCACCCTGGAGCACCGGTTCGGTGACGGTGCCGGCGCGTACCGTCTCCCGCTCGTGGTGGTGGCCCTCCAGCCCGGCGCTGGCCACCGCGGAGCGCAGGCTCACCTCGGCGGCGACCTGGCCGCCGTGGCGCCGCAGCGCCCGGTGGCCCAGTGCCCGGTCGAACCGGTCGCGGGCACGTTCCACGGCGGCGGCGATGTCGGCGAGGTCGAGCAGCGGCGCGAGCGGATCGGCGGTCACCCCGACACGTTAGCGACGATGCCGACGGCACCGGGCGGGAGTCACCGGCAACGCGATCCCCGCCACCCACCCGACCCGGCAGGGACCACCCGCCCGACCGGGGCCGCGCCGGGGGGCCGCGCCGGGAGGGGCCGCAGTCGCGACATGCGGCATGTCGGGCTCTCACGTCGACGGGAAGGCCCGACATGCCGCAACCCGCGACAGCGACATGCCGCCACCCGGGACAGCGACATGCCGCAGCCCGGGACAGCGACGGATCTGCCCTGCACCTCGGCGCGTGGGAGGGGCCGTTGAGCGACGGGCGCGTCGGGGATCGGTCGCCTCGCTCGGCCGCCGCGACTAACCTGCCCGGGAGAGACCCAGGTCACCCGAGCAACGAGGAGTCACCGCATGAGCGAGCGGCAGCGAGCGAATCATCAATGCAGCGCGCTGGTGCCTCAGGGCGGCACGAAGCGAAGCGGAGTGCCGGCATGAGCGAGGCATTGGCCAACCTGCTGAACGAGACGCGCCAGTTCCCGCCGCCGGCCGAACTCGCCGCTGACGCCAACGTCACCGCGGACGCGTACGCCGAGGCGGAGGCCGACCGGCTCGCCTTCTGGGAGCGTCAGGCGGCCCGGCTGGCCTGGACCAAGCAGTGGGACCAGGTGCTGGACTGGTCCCGGCCGCCGTTCGCGAAGTGGTTCGTGGGCGGGCAGTTGAACGTGGCCTACAACTGTCTCGACCGGCACGTGGAGGCCGGCCGGGGCGACAAGGTGGCGATCCACTGGGAGGGCGAGCCCGGCGACAGCCGCACGATCACCTACGCCGACCTGCACAGGATGACCTGCCAGGCGGCGAACGCGCTCACCGACCTCGGGGTGACGGCCGGTGACCGGGTGGCGATCTACCTGCCGATGATCCCGGAGGCCGCGGTCGCGATGCTGGCCTGCGCCCGGATCGGCGCCACGCACAGCGTGGTCTTCGGCGGCTTCTCCGCGGACGCGCTCACCAACCGGATCCAGGACGCCTCGGCGAAGGTGGTCATCACCGCCGACGGCGGGTATCGGCGCGGCAAGCCCTCCGCGCTCAAGCCGACAGTCGACGAGGCGGTGGCGAACTGCCCGTCGGTCGAACACGTCCTGGTGGTCCGGCGTACCGGCGAGGACGTCGGCTGGTCCGAGCGGGACCACTGGTGGCACGAGACGGTGGAGCAGGCGCCGGCCGAGCATACCGCGCAGTCGTTCGACTCCGAGCACCCGCTGTTCATCCTCTACACCAGCGGCACCACCGCCCGCCCGAAGGGCATCCTGCACACCACCGGCGGTTACCTGACCCAGGCGGCATACACCTCGTACGCGGTCTTCGACCTGAAGCCGGACTCCGACGTCTACTGGTGCACGGCGGACATCGGCTGGGTGACAGGTCACTCCTACATCGTCTACGGCCCGCTCTCCAACGGCGCGACCCAGGTGATGTACGAGGGCACCCCGGACACCCCGCACAAGGGCCGTTTCTGGGAGATCGTCGACCGGTACCGGGTGACCATCCTGTACACCGCGCCGACGTTGATCCGCACCATGATGAAGTGGGGTGAGGAGATCCCGGCCGAGTACAACCTCTCCTCGCTGCGGCTGCTCGGTAGCGTCGGCGAGCCGATCAACCCCGAGGCCTGGATGTGGTACAGGCAGCACGTGGGGCACGGTGAGCTGCCCATCGTGGACACCTGGTGGCAGACCGAGACCGGCAGCATGATGATCTCGCCGTTGCCGGGCGTGACCGCCGCCAAGCCCGGCTCGGCGATGACTCCGCTGCCGGGCGTCGTCGCGGACGTGGTGGACGACCAGGGCCAGTCGGTGCCCAACGGCGGCGGTGGTTACCTGGTGCTGCGCGAGCCGTGGCCGTCGATGCTGCGCACCATCTGGGGCGACGACAACCGGTTCATCGAGACGTACTGGTCGCGGTTCGGCGCCGGTGCCAGTGGCGACGCCAACGACCCGTGGATCTACTTCGCCGGTGACGGTGCGAAGAAGGACGACGACGGCCACGTCTGGCTGCTCGGCCGGGTCGACGACGTGATGCTGGTGTCGGGGCACAACATCTCCACCACGGAGGTGGAGTCGGCGCTGGTCTCGCACCCGTCGGTGGCGGAGGCGGCGGTGGTCGGCGCGACCGACCCGACCACCGGGCAGGCGATCGTCGCGTTCGCCATCCCCCGGGGCAGCACCGAGATCTCCGGCGAGGCCGGCGAGCAGCTCATCGCCGAGCTGCGCAACCACGTGGCGAAGACGCTCGGCCCGATCGCCAAGCCCCGGCAGATCATGCTGGTGCCGGAGTTGCCGAAGACCCGCTCCGGCAAGATCATGCGGCGGTTGCTGCGGGACGTGGCGGAGAACCGCTCGCTGGGCGACGTGACCACGTTGCAGGATTCGTCGGTGATGGACCTGATCGCCTCCGGCATGAGCGGCGGCAAGTCCGACGAGGACTGACGACAGGCGTACGACCCGAAGGGTGGCGGTCCGGCATCGGGCCGCCACCCTTCGTCATGTCGCGGTACGCCGCAACCGGATCGGGATGTGACAGTGAAAACGCCTGCCAACAAAAAGGTGCAACAAATTTTGGCCACAACTCTTCTCACCAGCCCCAGGAGTGCCTAGGTTCACCACTGGCCCCATTCACGGGGGCCATTTTCACCGACCCGCAACCCCCGACGGGTCGGTTCCCTCAATCCGGAGGTACCACGTGCGGAAAGTCGCAGTGGGTCTGCTCGGGCTCTCGTTGACGGCGACAGGACTGACGGTCGGCTCATCCGCCGCCGCAGCCGCGCCGCAGCCGGAGACCCCGGCGGCCGCCCCGTCCATCGCGGAGCCCGCCCACGCCGAACACGACCTACCGAACCCGCTGGAGGCCAAGCGCCGCGCCCTGCGTCAGGAGGGCCTCAGCGAGGTGCTGTCGGGCCGAGCCAAGGCCGAACGGATCAACGGCAGCACAGTGGTCAAGGTCGGCGAGCGGGCGGCCCGTGGCGGTGAGGCCGGTCGCAACGCCAAGGCCACCAAGCGCGGCCGGGGCCCCACCGAGAAGCAGTACGTCGAGCTGTCCCGGGAGAAGACCGACCAGATCTTCGTGATCCTCGCCGAGTTCGGCAACGACCGGCACCCGGACTACCCGGACCAGGACACCGACCCGGAGATCCCCGGGCCGACGAAGTTCGACGGGCCACTGCACAACGAGATCCCCGAGCCGGACCGGTCGGTGGACAACTCCACCGTCTGGCAGGCGGACTACGACGCCGACCACTACCGGAAGCTCTACTTCGGCACCGAGCCCGGTGACGAGTCGGTGAAGCAGTACTACGAGGCCCAGTCCTCGGGCCGGTACAGCGTCGACGGCGTGGTCACCGACTGGGTCAAGGTCCAGTACAACGAGGCTCGATACGGCCGCTCCAGCGGCTACCCGTGCGACGGGATCGTCTGCAACAACGTCTGGGCGCTGGTGCGCGACGCCGCCAACCAGTGGGTCGGCGACCAGAAGGCCGCCGGGCGGACCGACGAGGAGATCGCCGCCGACGTGCGGGCGATGGACGAGTGGGACCGCTACGACCACGACGGTGACGGCGACTTCAACGAGCCGGACGGCTACATCGACCACTTCCAGATCGTGCACGCCGGTGGCGACATGGCCGACGGCGACCCGATCCAGGGCGAGGACGCCATCTGGAGCCACCGCTGGTACGCGTACGCCTCCGACCAGGGCCGCACCGGGCCGTCGAACTTCCCGGCGGGCGGTACCCAGATCGGCGACACCGGCGTCTGGATCGGTGACTACACCATCCAGCCGGAGAACGGCGGTCGCAGCGTCTTCTACCACGAGTACGCCCACGACCTCGGCCTGCCGGACGACTACAACGTCATCAGCGGCGGCGACAACAACAACGAGCACTGGACGCTGATGGCCCAGAGCCGGCTCGGCGCCAAGAACGACGGCGGCATCGGCGAGCGCGGCGGCGACCTCGGCGCCTGGAACAAGCTCCAGCTCGGCTGGCTCGACTACGAGGTGATCGTGGCCGGGCAGAAGCGGACGCTGACCCTGGGCCCGCAGGAGTACAACACCAAGGAGGCCCAGGCCGCCGTGGTGGTGCTGCCCGAGCGGGAGTACACCTTCGACAACGGCGCGCCGTTCGAGGGTGAGAAGCAGTTCTTCTCCGGCAACGCGGACGACCTCAACAGCACCATGACCCGGACGTTCGACCTGACCGGGAAGTCGTCGGCGACCCTGTCGATGAAGGGCCGTTACAGCATCGAGGCGGACTACGACTACCTCTTCTTCGAGACCTCGGTCGACGGTGGACAGACCTGGACGTCGCAGCCCGGCACTGTCGACGGCGAGCCGCTGAAGGAGATCTCCCCCGGCCGCTTCGCGCTGGACGGCAGTTCCGACGACGAGTGGGTCGACATCGCGATCCCGCTGGACCAGGTGGCGGGGAACAGCGTCGGATTCCGGTTGCGCTACCAGACCGACGGCGGTGTCTCCGAGGGCGGCTTCTTCGGTGACGCGGTGACGCTGACCGCCGACGGCGAGACCGTCTTCACCGACGGTGCGGAGTCCGACGCGGGCGGCTGGACGTTGGCCGGCGGGTTCGAGGTGGTTGAGGCAACGTACACGCGGAGCTTCGCGAACTACTACATCGCCGGCACCCGGCAGTACATCTCGTACGACAGGTACCTCAAGACCGGCCCGTACTTCTTCGGGTACGACAACAGCAAGCCGGACTACGTGGACCACTACGCGTACCAGGAGGGGCTGCTGATCTCGTACTGGAACACCCGATGGGCGGACAACGACACGTTCGCGCACCCGGGCGAGGGCCGGAACATGATCATTGATGCCCATCCGCGGCCGATCTACAACCTGACCGGGCAGCCCTGGCGGGCCCGCATCCAGGTCTACGACGCGCCGTTCAGCCTCAAGAAGGCGGACTCGTTCACGCTGCACCTGAACAGCCAGCCGCAGTACATCCGTGGGCAGGCCGCGCAGCCGCTGTTCGACGACACCAAGAAGTACTGGTTCCCGGAGCTGCCGAACCACGGCGTGAAGCTCCCGGCCACCGGCACCAAGATCAAGGTGCTGGAGCAAAAGGGGATCTACACCAAGGTCCGCTTCTCCTGATCCGCTGGACCGATGACGTGCTGCCCCGGGCGGACCACCCGCCCGGGGCAGCACGCTTCTCGGCACCGGCCCCGACCGGCAGGGAACCGCCGCGAGCCTGCTCACGTCGTACCTTGGTGCCCACCATCAACCGCATCCGAGTGCCGGCAGCCTGTCTCGCCATGCTGCTGGCCCTGGCCGGTTGCGGCGAGTCGGACGGAGGCACCGTGACCGCCGACCAGGGCCCCACCGCAACCGGCAGCTCACCGGCCGGCAGCCCCGACCGCCCGGCCGGCGATGCCAGCGCGCAGCCTCCCGTCGGGCGTACCGGCAGCCCCCCGTCACCCACCGAACCGCCGCTGATCGGCACCCCGACGGCACCGCCGCGCCATCCCACCGAGCTGCGCAAGTCAAACGTCCTGGCCGGCCGGCTCAGCCGGGGCGGCAGCGGCCCCTGCTACACGCTTGTCACCGACGACGGCCGGGAGTACGCGTTGCACGGCACCGACAAGGGCACCTTCGCCACCGGAACCTGGGTACGGGTGACCACCGCTCCGGCCGCGGCCGAGGTGGACTGCGGCCCGGGGATCCCGCTCAGCATCCTCAAGATGAGCCCGGTCGGTTGACCGTCCGCGCCGTTCGCTCGGACCGACCGGGCATCCACGCCGACGGCACGAACCGGCGGACGTACCGACAACGCCGCCGGTCGTCGCCGGGGCCCGTCGCAGCCCGGTGATGATCGACAGGACGGGGCCCTAGGCTGTCGGACATGACCGAGCAGCGTGACGAGGCCGTCGACGAGTCCTGCGTACTCACCGAGGGGCCGTGGACGCACCGGTTCGTGGGCGCCAACGGCAGCCGCTTCCACGTCGTGGAGGCCGGCACCGGGCCGATGGTGCTCTTCCTGCACGGCTTTCCCGAACACTGGTGGGCCTGGCACCGGATGCTGCCGGCGGTCGCCGACGCCGGATTCCGCGCCGTCGCCATGGATCTGCGGGGCTACGGCGCCAGCGACAAACCACCCCGGGGGTACGACGGTTACACCCTCGCGGCCGACGTCGCCGGGCTGATCCGGGCGCTGGGCGAGCGCTCGGCCACCCTGGTCGGCACCGGCGCCGGCGGCATGATCGCCTGGACCGCGGCGTCGTTCCACCCCAACCTGGTACGCCGCCTGGTGGTGCTCGGCGCCCCGCACCCACTGCGGCTGCGGGCCGCCATCTTCGCCGATCCACGCGGTCAGTTCGCCGCGTCGACCCCCGCGCTGAGGTTCCAGCTGCCCCGGTACGAACACCTCCTCACCCGCGACAACGGCCGCGCGGTGGAGGAGATGCTGCGCCGCTGGGGCGGCCACCGCTGGGTCACCGGCCCGGACTTCGCCGACTACGCGCGGCGCTACCGGGAAGCCATGCGGATCCCGCAAGCTGCCTTCTGCGCGCTGGAGGGCTACCGGTGGGCGTTCCGATCGGTACTGCGGCTGCACGGCTACCGGTTCGTGAAGCTGATGCAACGACCGATTACCGCTCCCACGCTGCAACTGCACGGCGCGCGGGACGTGGCCTCGTTGCCGCGTACCGCCCAGGGCTCCGGGCGCTACGTCAGCGCACCGTACGAGTGGCGACTGCTCGACGAGGTCGGGCACTTCCCCCACCTGGAGGCACCGGAACTGGTGCTCGGCGAGATCCTGCGCTGGGCGAAGTCCTGACCCGCGCGGACGCCCTCAGACCCGCTGCTCGCGTACGTCGGTGACCTCGCCGACGGGAGCCCAGCCCTGGTAGACGCCGAAGTCGAACGCCTCCAACCGCATCGCCTGCGCCACCGGCCAGCGTCCGCCGGTGTACTCGACTCGCAGCCAACCGTCGTGCTCGGCCAGCACGATGAACGGCTGCCCCTTCCAGGTGCAGGTGGTGCGGACGTACGCCAGTTCCTCGATCTCGTTGGCCGGCACGACCCGGACGTGCCGGCCGGGGCGCACCTCGGTGAAACCCTCGGTCGCCTCCGGCTGGTACAGCCGAACCTCGCCGCCGTCCGGGCTGGCCTGGAACTCCCGCCCACGCCAGCGCGCCACGTAGCCGTCGCGCATCACCGCTCGCCGACCTCCTGCCAGGAGAGCGTGTCGGCGTCGAGCACGGCGATCAGCCGCTCGGCACCCGAGGCATCGATGCACACCAGTTGGGCACCGTGCGGTAGCCGGACGCTGTCCACCTTGAACTCGGCAAGCACCTCACTGCCGGAGCCGGGGGCGAAGCCGTTGCCCCGGAACGGGGGCCGTTCGATCACCCAACCCTCCATCGCCCGCATGGCCGCCTCGTTCTGCCCGCCGTAGGGGATGCGGTACAGGCTCGGCCGGTACGCGGGCCACCGGAGCACGTAGATCTGTTCGGCGTCCGCTGCGAAGGGCGACTCGGGATGGTTGAGGCCGAGCGCCTGGTAAAGGGCGGTCGGGGTGGTGAGGTGCGCCAACTCGCTCGCCCGGTGGACGAATCCGGAAACCCGGTCGTAGCCCCGTTCCAGGTAGTAGCCGAGCTGGCTCGGGGCGATCGCCTTCTGCATCACGATCGGCCGGGCCAGGTCACCCGAGGGGGCCGCCTGCCGTGGACTGCTCGCCGGTGCGGGGGCCTCGACGGTCGGCTCGGGCTCGCCCTCAGCGTCGTCGCCGAGGCCGAGTTCGGCCGCCCAGTTGGCCAGCCCGACGATCTGCTCACCGGGCAGCTTCGCGCCCACCGGAGTGCCGGGGTTGACCGCGAACGACCACGAAGGGTCGGGCCACCTCCGGATCAACTGGACGAAGCGGACCTGGACCGTCTCGGCCGCCGGATCGGTGTGGTCGGCGAGGCGCTGCGGAGAGGTGTAGGCCACCACGAAGGTCTGCCCGTCCAACTGCACGGCCGGCCAGACGAAACCCGGGTCGCCGGGGCGGCTACCAGGGGCGGAGTCGGCCGCGACCGGCATGAGGACCCGGGCCAGCAGGAGCGTGGAGAGGAAGGTGTCGGTGCTGCCGGCCTCGGCGGCGGCGTACAGGTCGTCCTCCACCTCGTTGGCGGGCCGGAAGGGCGGACCGACGACGGGCGCGGTGACCGGGCCGGACGCGGGGTCGGGAACCGGGGGTTCGGCAGCCGCGGGCGCTTCCGTGGCCGGCGCGGTTGACGCGGGTGCCGGAGTGTGCGACGCCGCTGACGGCGGTGCGGACACCGGGGTGAACAGCGAGGGCGTCTCCGTGACCGGGGCGGCCGCCGGGTGGGCGTCGGCCGGTGGTGCCGCAGCAGCGTCGGCGTCCGTCCGGGCCTGGCTGGGCGGTGCCGGGGCGGCCGTCGGAGCGGCGGTCGCCGGTTCGGGCGTAACCGCCCGCCCCGGCACGGTCGGATCGGGCGTCACCGCCCGGACCGGAACGGTCGGCTCGGGCGTCGCTGTCGGCGCGGCCACGGTCGGCTCGGCTCCCGACACTGTCGGCTCCGGGCGGGGCGTCGGGAAGCGTACCGTCGGCTCCGGCTCGACGGCTGTCGGCTCCGGTGCCGGCACGGGCGGGGTCGCCACCTCGGTGTCTTCAGGTGCCGGACGAGCGGACGGTGTCTCCGCCTGGGGCACGGGCCCGCTGCCGCCGTGCGGTGCCCCGCCGGTCTGACCCGGCCGACCGTCGGTCGAGGTGAGGTCCCGAGCCTCGATGATGGTGCCTTCTATGACGATCGGAGTGAATCCGCGGCGCGGCGCGGGCGGCGCGGAGATCGGCTCGGCCGCCGAGGTCGGCTCTTCCTCGACCGGCTGGCGCTGGGGCAGCGCCTGGGTCGGGTCACCGCCGCCGGCGGTCGGGTCACCGCCGCCCGGTGCCGCCCAGCCTGCGGGAGTGCTCACCCGCAGCGGCCGGACCGGCCCGTCGGGCGGCGGCAGCGGTTGGGTCGCCTCCTCGTTCGGTACGGGTTGCGGCCGGGCGGTGGCCTGGTCGTTCTCGCTGAACACGAAGGCACGGGTCGGCCCCTCGGAGGTTGGCTCGCCGGCTGATCCGCGCCGGGGAAACGGCTGACCGCCCCGAAACCGGGACGGTGGCGCGGCCCGCTCGGCAAGGCGGTCACCGCGATGCGTCGAGCGACCGTTCGCGGGCTCGAAGAAGGAACGCTGGGCCGGCGGCTCGGAACCGGCCGGACGTCCGTTGCTGGGCGTTCCGGGCCGCTCCGGCGCCACGGGCCATCCCGGCCCGGCGGAGGTCGGCTCCTCGTTCCGGCCCGGCGACGGCCGCCGCGGCGGCATGCCGTCTCTGCTGGGGCCATCCGGCCGGACACCGCCGAGATCACCGGGCAGCCGGGGGCCGCCCGCACCGGCACGGCCCGTCCCGCTGCTGTCCGGCCGGGCCGGGCGGGGCGGGGCAGGTGCCCGCTCGGCGGGCTCCGGTCGGTGCGGACCGGCGACCGTGCCCGACGCCACCGACGGCACCTCGGGAACATGGAAGGCCGCCGGCACCACCGGCGGCGCCGGGGAGAGCTGTGTCGGCCGGACCGGGCCCGGTTGTCGCGGTGGGGACGGCGGGTTCGGCGGTGCCGGAGGGGGTGCCGCCGAGGCGGCGTCGCGAGCCCGATTCAGCGCCTCCACCCGTTCCAACCGGGCGCGAGCGCCCACCGTACGGCCGGGTAGCCGGACGTCACCGCGGGAGAGCTGAGAGACGTACCAGGCGGGCAGGTAGCCCTCGATGGGCAGGCCCGGGTTCACCGCCAACCACCACTCGTGGTTCGGCCAGCTCGCGGCGAGTTCGGCGTAGCCGGTGCGTCGGCTGGGGCCGGCGTGCTCACCGAGACAGGCCCGCATCGCCTTGGTTGAGGTGAACGCCAGCACGTGCGTCCGGCCGCCGGTCGTCCAGGTGCCCCAGCCCACCGGTGTGTGCCCTGCGGCCGCCTGGGCGGAGACCGGCAGCAGCAGCTCGACACCGGACAGGATGCGGAAGTAAAGCTGCTGGTCATTGCCGTGCAGCGCGTCGCGCATCGCCGCCTCGGCCCCGGTGGCCGGCTCCCAGTCGGTCACGGCCACCCCTCCTCCCGGGCACAGGCCATAGGTATCGGGTACAACCTACAAGGTGATCACAAGATCACAATGCCAGGCTGGCGCTGGCCCGCCCGGTTCACCAGCTACCGATAACATCCCGTTCCGGTGTCGACACGATACGGAGGCGGTCGATGTACCGGGTACCCGGGGCGCGGTGGCACCGGCGGGGTGCTCGGCGCCTGCCGTACCTGCTCCTGGCGGGACTGGTCGCTGCCCTGCTGGCCGGCCCGATGACGCCGGGCGCGGTGACGCCGGCCCGCGCCGCGCCGGGATGTGCGTCGCCACCGGCACCGGCCAGGCCGGTCGCCGCGACCCCGTGGGCCCAGCAACGGTACGCCCCGGAGCGCCTCGCCCGGCTGGCCACCGGAGCCGGAGTGATCGTGGCGGTGGTCGATTCGGGCGTGGACCTACGGCATCCCCAACTGGCCGGGCGGGTGCTCGCCGGCACCGACCTGCTCGATGCCGGCGGCGACGGTGGCCTCGACTGTGTCGGTCACGGCACCGGCGTGGCGAGCATCATCGCCGCCACACCACGTGACGGGACCAGCTTCCGTGGGCTGGCACCGGAGGCCCGGATCCTGCCGGTCCGGGTCAGTGAGCAGCAGGTGGTGGACGGGCGCGGGACGGGCCGCACGGCAGCGCCCGGCGACCTCGGCCGGGCCATCCGCTGGGCGGTCGACCAGGGTGCCACCGTGGTCAACCTCTCCGTGGTGCTCTACGCCGACCATCCCACGGTCCGCGCGGCGGTCGGGTACGCGCTCAGCCGGGACGTGGTCGTGGTGGTCGCCGCCGGCAACCTGTCCGATGGCGGCGAACGCCGCCCGTATCCGGCCATGTATGACGGGGTACTCGGAGTCGGTGCAATCGGCGTGGACGGGGCGCGGGCCGACTTCTCGCAGACCGGCGACCACGTGGATCTCGTCGCTCCCGGTGTCGATGTGCTTATCGCCGCCCCCGGACGCGGTCACCGCAGCGCCGACGGAACCAGCTACGCGGTGCCCTTCGTCGCCGCCACCGCCGCCCTGCTGCGCCAGTACCGCCCGGACCTCAGCGCGGTCGAGGTGGCTCGGCGGATCATCGCCACCGCCGATCCGGCACCCGGCGACGGGTACGGCGCGGGGGTGCTCAATCCGTACCGGGCGGTGACCGAGGCCGGATCGGTGCCGGGGCACGCGCGGCCGGTGGCCGGACTGGCCGAGGATCGGCCCGATCCGACGTTGCTGGCGCGGCAGGACCGTCGGAACGACGCATGGCGCCGCGCACTGCTGCTTGCCGGGGTGGGGGTGCCGATGGTGGCTGCCGTCGTGCTGGCCGCGGCGGTGTTGCCCCGGGGGGCACGCCGACGATGGCGTCCGGCCCACCATGACCACGACGCGGGGTGACGCCGAGCCGCGCCACCCCGCGATCGGTGCGGAGCGGTTCACTGGAAGAGGCTGGTGTTCCGCTTCTCGGTGTCGAGATAGTCGGCCGCGGACTCGTCCACCGCGAGCTTGATGTCGCGCAGCATCACCTGGAGATCCTGCGAGGCGTTACGCCACCGAGCCTGCCGCTGTTCGTAGGCCTGCTGGGCCGCGCCGGACCAGCTGGCGACCAGTGGCGCCGCGTCGCGCTCCAACTGGCCGAGTTGGGCGTCCAGTGTGTTCAACGCCCGTTGGATGTCCGCGCTGGCCTGTTGCAGCGCAGCGAAATTGACGACCAGCACACCGTGCTCCATCGGATTCTTCTCCCTGGGTCGTGGGCTAGAGCGGCAGTTGGATGCCGCCTCGGTTGGTGGCGGTCACCCGGGCGGCCGCCTCGGCGTCCGACGCGTCGTACCGCGTACCGGCGGCACGGATCGCACCCGCCGTCTCCCGCAGCGCCTGTTGCAACCCGGCCTGGTCCTCCGCCCACTTCCGTTTGACCTGCTCGAACGACCGGCCACCAGCCCCGCGCCAGGCCTGCTGGAGGATCTCCAGCTGAACCAGCAGTCCACTGAGCATCGACTGCAACGACTGGTCGGTCTGCTCGAACTTCGCCGCGGTCTGCTGCATCACCGCGGCCTCTGCCTGGGTCTGGGACACCTTGGACGTCACCTCGTCTCCTCGATCGTGGCTGGCCCGACGGCGGAAACGCACCACCCACGACGCCGGAGGGGGAGCACGACGCGGGATGGGCCAACGAGAACTCGTCGCTGAGAGTAGCGACACGATCGCGGTTCTGCTACCCCGGCGCGTTCCCCTGTGGACAACGCGATCGCCCGCCGGTAATTACGATGGGCGGTGACAATATCGCGATGGGTGACCGGTTTCGGGGGAGGTGTGGTGGCGGTGACACTCACTCCCACCCACCCGGATGCGGCCGTCCTCCGTCGCCCGGACGATCCGCCTGCCGGCCCCGGGCCTCGGTTCCGCCCCACCGGAGCACGGCGACGCACCGGCCGGCGGAGGCGGGCGGCACGGCTTCGGTCGGGGCAGATCGTCGCGACCCAGGTGGTGGCGGCGACGATCGTCGCCGTACCGGGCCGGGGTTCCCTGGCGACGGTTGCCACGACACTGGTGGCGGCCGCGCTGCTCGCCGTGACGTGGTGCCGGGTTCGCCGGCGGTGGTTGCACGAGTGGCTTGTCATCGGCGTCGGCTATCTGGCCCGACGGCGGGCGACCAGAGCCCGTTCCGGTCCGACCGAGCTGCTCGGCCTGGTGGACCCGCACGCCGTGATCCGTCCCGTCGAGCTGGGCGACGGTACGGTCGCGGTGTTGGACGACCCGGCCGGCCTGGTGGCGCTGTTGGAGATCGGCGACCCGGCCGACCTGCTCGGTGACGGCGAACTGGCACTACCGTCACCCGCGTCGCTGCTCCCGGTCGAGACCGACCAGGCACCACCCGTACGCGTACAGCTCCTCCTGACCGGCACGCCGGCACCGGCGGTCGGTGCCGGGGGCGGCGCGGCGGCCGTCTCCTACCGTCAGCTCACCGACGGGCAGCTGGCCGGCCGGGAGCGGGCGGTGCTGGCGGTGCGGGTGTCGCGGACGCGGGGCTGGCCGGAGGAGGCGCTGCGGCACGCCCTCGCGGGTACCGTCCGGCGCATCGTCCGGCGGCTCCGGCCGGTGACCGTGCGACCGATGGGCGAGCAGCCGATCCGGCGGGTGCTCGCCGAGTTCGCCCACCACGACGGACGTCCGGTGCAGGAGTCCTGGCAGGCGGTCCGATGCGGCGGCCTGCTGCAGACCACCTTCCGGTTGAGCCGGTGGCCGGGCGGGGACGCGGCCACGCTCGTGTCCCGGCTGTGGGAACTGCCGGCGACGGCGATCACCGTGTCGCTGCACACCGGGACGGAGCGGCCAGCGGCCGCCGGGCTGCTCGTCCGGCTGGCCGCGGCGACGCCCGCCGAGCTTTCCGCGGCGGCCCGGCAGTTGCGGCGGGCGGTGGCCACCGACGGCGCAACGGTGGAGCGGCTCGACGGCGGCCAGTTGGGCGGGCTCGCCGAAACGCTGCCGTTGGCCCTGCCCGGGGTGTCGCCGCTGACCGGGAAACCGGAGCGGGAGGTGCCGATCGGCAGCGAGGACCTGGCGCGCGAGCTGCCGTTCGGTGCTGCCGGGCTGATGCTCGGCGTCAACCGGCGCGGCCACGCCGTCACCGTCCGGCTGTTCCGGCCGGAGAGCACCCGACTGATGCTCGTCGGCGGGGTACCCGCCGCCCAACTGGTCGTGGCACGCGCGATGGCACTCGGTGCCCGGGTCATCGTCCAGACCGCCCGGCCACCCGCCTGGGAGCGGTTCGTCCGGGGCGTCGGCTCGCCGGGCGGGCCGGTTCGGCTGACACCACCGGACCGCCCGGTGGCCGGGGAACCCGGCACACCACTGACCCCGGTGCTCGTGGTGCTGGACGCGCCAGCGCCAGCTGGTCCCCGGCCGGGCACCGCCTGGCACACCACGCTGCTGGTCCGCGACGTGCTGACCCCGGCCGACGCGGACGCGTTGGGCCGGGCCGACCTGGCGGTGTTCCAGCCGCTCAGCCCGGCGGAAGCCACCGTCGCGGGCAACGCGCTGGGGCTCGGCGACGCGGCGAAGCTGCTGACCCGGATCCGGCACGACATGGTCGCCGTGGTCAACCGACGGGCCCTGCGTTGGGCTCTGCTCGCCTGCACCGCGATCGAGGCGCAGCTCATCGGAGCCCGACCCGCCGCCCGGCCGGATGATCTCGCGGGTTCCGCCCACGCGCCCGCCGTGGCACCATGCCCGCCATGGGTTTTCTGAAAGGTCTACTGATCCGGGTCGGCGCCACGGCGGTGGCCTTCTGGCTGGCCACACTGCTTATCCCCGGTATCTCGCTCGACACGGAATCGGTCTCCGAGACGATCCTGACCCTGATCCTCGTCGCGGTCATCTTCGGGGTCGTCAACGGGGTGCTCCAGCCGATCATCAAGACCGTCGGCTGTGGTTTCTACCTGCTCACCCTCGGCCTGATCGCACTTGTGGTCAACGGCCTGCTCTTCCTGCTCACCGGCTGGATCGCGGATCAGGCCGGGCTGCCCTTCGACGTCGACGGCTTCTGGCCGGCCGCGGTGCTGGGGGCGCTCTTCGTCGGTGTCGTCACGTGGATCCTCGGCGCCATCCTCGACCGCGACTGACCGCCTCTGGAAACCGCTCGCGCCCGGCCGGCAGCCACCGGCCCGGCGCGAGCGGCGGCCATATCCCGGGAATTGGCTGCCGAAACGCCCAGGTTGAGGCACTAGCTTCGGCGGAGTGTTCACTCTCGCCCGCGATGACGGCTACACGATCAGCACCGATCCCGCCCGGCTCGACCTGGATCTCGTGCACACCTGGCTCAGCCGGGACGCGTACTGGGCGCTCGGGCGGGACCGGGAGACGGTGACGCGGGCGTTTGCCGGATCCGTCGGGTTCGGCGTGTACCGGCCGGCGGACGGCCGGCAGGTCGCCGTCGCCCGGGTCATCACCGACCGGGCCACCTTCGCCTACCTCTGCGACGTCTACGTCGAACGGGTCGAACGGGGCCGAGGGCTGGGCACCTGGCTGGCCGGCGCGGTCCGTGACCACCTGGCCGAGCTTGGCGTACGCCGGATCCTGCTGGCCACCAACGACGCCCACGGGGTGTACGCGAAGGTCGGCTTCAGCGAGGTACGCGCCGACCGGTGGATGGAGTTCGACCAGCGCGACCAGGTCGTGAGCCCGCTCACCAGCAAGGATCGACAGCCCAGTACGCCCCTTACGGTGGAGCCGTGACGTCGCTCCGCCTCGGATACCTCTACGGATTGGGTGCGTACCTGCTGTGGGGGTTCTTCCCGCTCTACTTCAAGCTGCTGCGCCCGGCCGGTCCGCTGGAGATCCTGGCCCACCGGGTGGTGTGGTCCGTCGCCTTCGTCGCCCTGCTGCTCGTCGCGCTGCGCAACATCGGATTCCTGCGGGCGTTGCTGCGCCGGCCCCGGACCCTCGCGGGTATCGGCGCCGCAGCCACGCTTATCGCGGTCAACTGGTTCACCTACATCTACGGCGTCAACTCCGACCGGGTGGTGGAGACCGCCCTCGGCTACTTCATCAACCCGCTGGTGGTGGTCCTGCTCGGGGTGCTGGTGCTCCGCGAGCGACTGCGCCCGGCGCAGTGGTCGGCCCTCGGCGTCGGCGCTCTGGCCGTGGCCGTGCTCACCGTCGACTACGGCCGGCTGCCGTACCTCGCGCTCATTCTGGCGTTCAGCTTCGGCGGGTACAGCCTGGTGAAGAAGCGCCTGGGCCTGCCCGCGGCGGAGGGCCTGTTCGTCGAGTCGGCCGTGCTGTCGCTACCTGCGCTGGGCTACCTCGGCTGGCTCGCCGCCACCGGTGACGCCGCGTTCGGCCACGTCTCGGCCGGGCACACGGCCCTGTTGGTGCTCGCCGGAGCGCTGACCGCCATTCCGCTGCTGCTCTTCGCCGGTGCCGCCAACCGGCTGCCACTGTCCGCCCTCGGCATGCTCCAGTACGTGGCGCCGATCCTCCAACTCGGCTGCGGTGTACTGATCTTCCACGAGCCGATGCCGCCGGCCCGGCTGGCCGGTTTCGCCCTGGTCTGGCTCGCGCTGATCGTCTTCACCGCCGACGCCGTACGCCAGGCGCGGCACACCCGCCGCCTGCGCCTGGACGGCACCGTGCCACCCACGCCGGCGGTCGCCACCAGCCGCTGACGCTCAGGCCCGGTTCAGCGGACCTCGTAGGCGAGCACGGGAGTGCCGTCGGCACGGATCAGTTCCAGCCGGACCAGTTGGGCGTTTGTGAACCGGGTCGCCCCGGTGATCCGCAGGTCGTCACCGGGCGCCGCCAGCCAGGAGCCGATCTGCTCCTGCGAACCGTCCCCGGCGTGCGCCACCAGTCGGAAGGCGTTCGCCTTTCCGTACCCGGCCCGCTCGTCGTAGCCGCAGTGCATGGTGACCTCGGTGCCCCAGTTGGTGCCGGTCAGGCCGATCTCGGCGTGCACCGGCACCGTGCCGGCCACCGGTTGCATCTGCACCATCCGGACCTGGGCCGCCGGCCCGTTCGGCCCCTGCCCGGGCAGGACCGTGGCCACCCCGAGGCCGACCACCAGAGCGAACGCGGCGGCGGCCAGCCCGATGACCGCGTACCGCAGCCGGCTGGCCTGCCGCTCACGGCGTCGGCGCTCCCGCGCGGCGTTGAGCAGCTCGGGCACCCGGGGGTTCTCCGGCGGCGGCAGGAACTGTTCGAGGCTGGCCGGGTCCAGCCGGCCGAGCAGGCCGGGCAGTACGGCGATCTCGGAGACCGACTGCTGGCAGGCCGGGCAGTCGACGAGATGCCGTTCGTAGGCCACCCGGTCGGCGGGGGAGAGCGCGCCGAGCACGTACGCCCCGTCGTCGTACGCGAACTCGCAACGGCTCATCCGGTCACCCCCATCTCGGCCAGGACCAGCCGTAGGGAGCGCAGCGCGTAATGGGTGCGGGACTTCACCGTGCCCGGCGGCACGCCCAGCCGGGAGGCCGCCTCGGAAACCGATCGTCCCTGGTAGAAGCACTCCACCAGGACATCGCGGTGCGAGGGACTGAGCCGGTTGAGCGCCTCCGCGACCGTCCACGCCTCGACGGCCCGCTCGGTTTCGTCGACGACCTCCGGCGGCTCGGGAAGTTCGTCGGTGTAGACCTCGCCGACCCGGGTGGAACGTCGCCGCCAGGCGTCGATCGCGAGGTTGCGGGCGGTGGTGAAGAGCCAGGCCCGTACCGAACCGCGCCGGGGGTCGAGCGACTCCGGATGCCGCCAGGCCCGCAGCAGCGTCTCCTGCACCAGGTCCTCGGCCCGCTGTCGGTCGCCGTTGACCAGCCGCAGCGCGTGCGCGTACAGCGCCTCGGCATGCTCGTCATGCAGGGCGCGCAGCAGGTGGGCGTCGTGGTCGCTGATGGTCTTCTCCTCGCTCTCGGCGCGAGCGGGCGCGGTGTTACGACCAGAGATACGTGCTGTCACGCCGAACGGTTCATTCCCAGCTCAACCTGGGATTCCCGGGGAGGGGAGTTCATCGCTGGTTCACATCGACGCTGACCCGCGCTCACCGCGCCGCCCTAGCGTCCGGCGGGTACGCGTCGGTGACCTGCACCGACGTGCACCGACCCTCAGGAGGATCCTCCCCATGAGCGACCGTCCTCGGCTGCTCCCGCTGCTGGGCACCCCCCGCCACGGCAGCCGCGACGCCATGACCTGCCTATACCGCTGCGGCAACGCCTGTGAACACCCGGTACCCAACACCTCCGACAACGCGTACTTCGGTGACGTGGTGAACGCGGAGGTCAGCCGCCGCGGCGTGGTCCGCGCCGGGGTGGTCGGCGCCCTGGTGCTCGGTTTCAGCGGCGCTGCGGCCGGCGCGCTGGCCGGCGCGGCGCCCGCCGCCGCGGCACCGGTCCCGCCGGTGCCCCCGGCCGGTCAGGCGGCGGCGGCCGGCCGTCGCCCGGGCAGCGGTGCCCTGAGCTTCAAGCCGATCCCGCCGAACACCCTCGACACTTTCGTCGTCCCGAACGGCTACGACCACGCTGTAATCATCCGCTGGGGCGACCCGGTGGTGCCCGGTGCGCCGGATTTCAACCTGCGCCGGCAGACCGCCGCCGCGCAGGCCAAGCAGTTCGGCTACAACAACGACTTCGTCGGTGTGCTGCCGTTGGACAAGCGCGGCAGGCGGGCGCTGCTCGTGGTCAACCACGAGTACACAAACGAGGACCTGATGTTCCCCGGCTTCACCAGCCAGGACGCCCTCAGCGTCGAGCAGGTGAAGGTGGCGATGGCCGCACACGGCATGTCCGTGGTGGAGATCGAGCGGGTCGCCGGCACCGGCCAGTGGCAGGTCGTCGACTCCGGCCGCCGGCCGTACAACCGCCGCGTCGACGCCCTGAGCAGCAAGTTCGAGCTGACCGGCCCGGCCGCCGGCTCGTCATTCCTGAAGACGGCCGCCGACCCGAAGGGCCGTACGGTCATCGGCACGCTCAACAACTGCGCCGGTGGGGTCACCCCCTGGGGCACCGTGCTCTCCGGTGAGGAGAACTTCAACCAGTACTTCGTCGGCGGCGACGCGGCGCCGGAGTCGGAGAAGGCCCGGCTGGCGCGCTACGGGATCAGCACCACCGCCCGCTACCCCAGCGGCAGCCGCAAGTGGGACCGGGCCGCCGAACGCTTCGACCTCGCCAAGCACCCGAACGAGGCCAACCGGCACGGCTGGGTCGTGGAGATCGACCCGTTCGACCCGGAGAGCCGCCCGCGCAAGCACACCGCGCTGGGCCGGTTCAAGCACGAGGGAGCGAACGTCATCGTCGCGCGCAGCGGGCACGTGGTCGCCTACATGGGCGACGACGAGCGCTTCGACTACCTCTACAAGTTCGTCTCGGACAAGAAGTTCATGAAGGGTGACTCCTGGGTCGCCCGCAAGCACAACCTGACGCTGCTGGAGTCGGGCACCCTCTACGTCGCCAGGCTCGACCAGACCAGCGCCGAGGAGATCGACGGCTCCGGCACCCTGCCCAGCGACGGCGCCTTCAACGGCCGGGGCCGCTGGATCAAGCTGGTCAGCGGCAACCGCTCCTACGTGGACGGCATGACCGCCGCCGAGGTGCTGACCTTCACCCGGTTCGCCGGTGACAAGGTCGGCGCGACCAAGATGGACCGTCCGGAGGACGTCGAGCCGAGCCTGCTCACCGGCAAGGTGTACGTGGCGTTGACCAACAACTCCGCCCGTGGAGTCGGCAGCAACCCGGCGCCGGACGAGGCCAACCCCCGTGCCGCGAACCGGCACGGGCAGATCCTGGAGCTGGTCGAGGACCGGGGGGACAACACCTCCGACACGTTCCGGTGGTCGCTGCCGATCGTCTGCGGCGACCCGGCGGACCCGTCGACCTACTTCGCCGGGTACGACAAGACCAAGGTCTCGCCGATCTCCTGTCCGGACAACGTGGCCTTCGACGCCACCGGCAACCTCTGGATCTCCACCGACGGCAACGCGTTGGGCAGCAACGACGGCCTCTTCGCCACCGCGACCGAAGGCCCGGAGCGCGGGCACCTGAAGCAGTTCCTGACCGTGCCGGTCGGTGCGGAGACCTGCGGTCCGTTCATCACCGAGGACAACCGCTCGGTCTTCGTCGCCGTGCAGCACCCGGGTGAGATCACCGGTGCCACGGTCGACAACCCGGCCTCCACCTGGCCGGACGGCGACTACGCCAAGCCGGGCGTGGTGGTGACCTGGCGGCTGGACGGCGGACCGGTCGGTAGCTGACCCCGCTCCGGTATCGCGCCGGCCGCCCATCCGACGGCCCTCTCCCCACCAGGGAGGGGGCCGTCTCGGCAGGTGCCGAGGGTCAGTTGTCGGCGGCCAGGCCGTCGGCGATGGCGCGCGCGGCGGTGAGCAGTTTCGTCCGCACCACCCGGGCGGAGGTCATCATCTCGCTGGCGGGCAGCGCGCAGGCCAGCACCGTCCGCCGTTCCATGTCCTTGTCCGGGCACACCAGTACGGCGGCGCAGGCCACGCCCTGCCGGAACTGGCCCAACTCCAGCTGCATCCCGCGTCGGTCCCCCGCCGACAGGTCGGCCTCGAAGGCCTCCGGGGTGGTGAGGGTGGCGCTGGTGAACGGACGCATGCCGTACTCGCGCAGGTAACGGTGGCGCTGCTCTGCGGTGAGCGTGGCGAGCAGGGCCTTGCCGAGCGCGGTCGCATGCGCGCCCTCGTCGAACCCGGGGACGAGATCCTCCAGGTACGGCGAGCGGTGCCCCTCCGCCACTGCGGTGATCGCCACCTGGCCACCCACGAACCGGCCCAGGAAGTGGCTCCAGCCGGTCTCCAGGGCCGCCCGCCGCAGGCTCTCCCCGATGGCCGGTGAGCCACGGAAAGCGGCGACCAGCTCCCGGTACCGGTCGGCCACCTCCAGACCCACGATGTACGTGCCGTCCTCCCGACGGATCACATAGCCCTCGTAGGCGAGGGTGCGGACCAGGTGGTACGTGGTGGCCACGGTCAGCTCACAGCGGCGGGCGATCTGTTTGACCGTCAGGCCCCGCGGGGCACGACCGACCGACTCGAGCACTCGAAGCGCGCGGGAGACACTTCGGATCAGGTCCGAAGGTTCCGCCAGGGGGTCACGCACAACCACCTCCGCCACCGGGGACTTACACCATATGAAAAAGCGGCCCGGCGCGAAACGCCTGATCGGGTGGATGATCCAAGGGAATCGAATACGCGATGTGACGTACGCCCCACTTTCCGTCGCCGAGATGCGGCTGGCGTAGGTTGGCCGCACCATGACCCGCATCGCCCCTCCACACACCTCGGCGGCCGCCGCACGACCCGTCCGGGCCAGTGCGGTCGCGGTCACCGTCACGATCGTCTGTGTCCTGCCGGTCTTCCTGGTCGGCGGGCTCGCCGTACAACTGCGGGAGGAGTTGGGCTTCTCCCCCGCCGGTCTGGGACTCGTCGTGGCGGTCTACTTCGCTGTCGGTGCCCTCGCCTCGGTGCCGTCCGGTGCGCTGGTGGAGCGGTGGGGTGCCGCCGTGGTAGCTCGGACCGGCATCGTGGTGTCCGCCGGCGCCCTGCTGGCCGTGGCGGTGGCTGCCCGGTCGTATCCGGTGCTTGTCGGTCTGCTCGCCGTGGCCGGCACCGCGAACGCGCTCGGTCAACTGTCCAGCAACGCCTTGCTCGCCCGGCACGTCCCGCCCCGTCGGCAGGGGCTCTCGTTCGGCGTCAAGCAGGCGGCCATCCCGGTCTCCACCCTGCTGGCCGGTGTGGCGGTACCCACCCTCGCGTTGACCGTCGGTTGGCGTTGGGCCTTCGTGGCGGCCGCCGGTGCGGCGCTGGCCGCGCTGCCGGCCGTACCCGCGCAGGGCGCTCCGACGGCACGGCGGCGCACTGGACGGGCCGGCGGCGCGAGCCCGGGCCTGGTCCTCGTCGGGGTGGCCGCGACGCTGGCCGCGGGCGCGGCGAACGCGCTCGGCACCTTCGTGGTCGACGCCTCGGTCGACCGGGGCCTAGGTCCGGGCATGGCCGGGCTAACCCTGACTTTCGGCAGCGCGGTCTGCGTAGCGGCCCGGGTCGGGGTCGGCTGGTTGGCCGACCGACGCACCGGCGGACACATCGCGGTGATCGCCGGTCTGCTGGTGGCCGGCGCGGTGGGGCTGGGCCTGCTCGCGGTGGCCGGCCCCGGGCCGTTGGTGGTCGGCGTGGTGCTCGGCTTCGGTCTCGGCTGGTCCTGGCCCGGGCTGATGAACTTCGCGGTGGTGCAACTGCATCCGCAGGCACCGGCCGCAGCCACCTCGATCACCCAGACCGGGGTGTACGCGGGCGGCTGTCTCGGCCCGCTCGCCCTCGGCCCGCTCGCCGCCGCAGCCGGCTATCCAACGATGTGGCTGACGGCCGCCGCAGCCATGCTCGCCGCCGCCATCCTCATGCTCACCACCACCCACCTCCTCCCCACCCCCCACCTCCCGGAAGGTTGATCAAGAAGTTTGCGTCGGGATTTGCGCGGACAGCGACCAAAACTTCTTGATCACCCAGATGGGGTGGGGCCCGGTGGGGGTGGGGGTGGGGTGGGTTAGCTGGTGCGGTCGGCGATGTGGTCGCAGAGGGATTCGAGGGCGCGGCGGGCCGGGCCGGTGGGGAGGGGTGCGAGGTGGGCGCGGGCGTCCTCGGCGAAGCTACGGACGGTTTCGCGGGCGCGCTTGAGCGCCGGACTCTCCCGGAGCAGACCGAGCGCCTCGGCGTGCAGGGTGTCGTCGGTCAGCGGACCGGTGGCCAGGATCTCCCGCAGGCGCACGGAGGCGGCGTCCGCGTCGTCGGAGGCGAGAGCGTAGAGCACCGGCAGGGTGGGCACGCCCTCCCGCAGATCCGTGCCGGGCGTCTTGCCTGACTCCGTCGACTCGCTGGCGATGTCGAGCAGGTCGTCGGAGAGCTGGAAGGCCACCCCGATGGTCTCGCCGTACCCGGCCAGCGCCGCCACCTGGTCCGGGGCGGCCCCGCTGAACTGGGCGCCGAAATGAACGCTGGTGGCGATCAGGGAACCGGTCTTCTCGGCGATCACCCGCAGATAGTGTGCCACCGGATCATCACCGGCCCGTGGGCCGATGGTCTCGGCGATCTGCCCGTGGACCAGCCGGGCGAAGGTTCGCGCCTGCAGGCGTACCGCTTCGGGGCCCAACTCGGCCGCGACGTCCGCAGCCCGAGCGAAGAGGTAGTCACCGACCAGAATGGCCACCGAATTGGTCCACCGGGAGTTGGCGCTGGGTGCGCCCCGGCGCACCGACGCCTCGTCCATTACGTCGTCGTGGTAGAGCGTGGCCAGGTGGGTCAGCTCCACCACCACGGCCGCCGAGACGACCTCGGCTCGCGTCGGGTCACCGAACTGAGCGCCCAGGGCCACCAGCAGCGGCCGGAACCGCTTGCCGCCGGCCTCCACCAGGTGCCGGGCCGCCTCGGTGACGAACGGGTCGGCGCTGGCGATGCTCGCCAACAGCTCCGCCTCGACCGCCGCCAACACGCCGAGCACGGACTCCTCAGTGCGCGGATCGGCGAGGTGAAGGCCGAGCGCGCCGAACTGAGCCGCGCCGGACCGGCTCCGGCGACCACCGGAGCCGGTGACGCCTGAACCCTCGCCACCCCTAATCACCACGCCTCCAACCATGCCACACACGTTCTACCTGCAACGGACCGGGGATACGCGCGAGGGCCGGCCCACACAGCGCGTGGACCGGCCCTCGATCGGCAGGTCAGCCGTTACCTGACGAAGTCGGCGGCTGAGGACGCGAGGTCGAGCAGCGGCGACGGCGCGACGCCGAGGACCAGCGTGGCGAGCACCCCGATCACCAGGGCGGCCGAGGTGAGCCCGCCGGGAACGGCCACCGTCGGCGTGGAGTCACCCGGTTCGGAGAGCCACATCAGCACCACGACCCGCAGGTACGGGAAGGCCAGCACCATGCTGGTCAACACGCCCGCGATGACCAGCCACACCTGCCCGCCGTCCAACGCCGGGCCGAAGACGGCGAACTTGCTGGTGAAGCCACTGGTCATCGGGATACCCGCGAAGGCAAGCAGGACGAAGGTGAAGACCGAGGCGTAGACCGGCGACCGCCGGCCCAGCCCGGCCCAGCGGGACAGGTGGGTCGCTTCGCCGTCGGCGTCGCGTACCAACGTCACCACCGCGAACGCGGCAAGCACCGTGAAGCCGTACGCGACCAGGTAGAACATGGTGCCGGAAAGGCCCTCGCTGCCCGGTGCGAGCACACCGACCAGCAGATAGCCGGCGTTGGCGATCGACGAGTACGCCAGCAGCCGCTTAATGTCGGTCTGCGTCACCGCGAACAGCGCGCCGACCAGCATGGTGAGCACCGCCACAGCGCCCAGCACCGGAGTGAAGTCCCAGCGGGCCCCCTCGAATGCCACGTGGAACACCCGCAGCAGGGCACCGAACGCGGCGACCTTGGTGCAGGCCGCCATGAAACCGGTCAGCGGCGTCGGCGCGCCCTGGTAGACGTCCGGCGTCCAGACGTGGAACGGCGCAGCGGCCGCCTTGAACAGCAGACCGATGGCGACAAGCGCCATACCGGCGAACAGCAGCACCGGGCTGGCCGTCGAGTTCGCCACGGCCGCGTTGACGGTGGCGAAGTCCACCCCGGCCGCCCGGTCGCCCAGGCCGGCGGTGAAGCCGTAGATCAGCGCCAGGCCGAACAGGAAGAAGGCCGAGGCGTACGCGCCAAGCAGGAAGTACTTCATCGCCGCCTCCTGGCTCAGCAGCCGCCGGCGACGGGCCAGGGCGCAGAGCAGGTAGAGCGGCAGCGAGAAGACTTCCAGCGCGATGAACATGGTCAGCAGGTCGTTCGCCGACACGAAGATCAGCATGCCGCCGATGGCGAACGTGGTGAGTGGGTACACCTCGCCCGCGCCACCGGCGTTCTCCGCCTGCTGGCGGTCCTCCGGCGAGTCGGCGGTCACCGCGGCCTGCGCGACGAACGCGCCGCCGCGCTCGACAACCCGCTCGCCGAGCAGCAACAGCGCCACCGCCGACAGGGCGAGGATCGCGCCCTGAAGGAACAGCGTCGGCCCGTCGACGGCGATCACCCCGATGGTGATCACCCGCTTGTCGGCGTTGACCACCACCATGGTCAACGCTGCCAGCACCGCCAGCAGCGCCAGGGGCAACTGCACGGGGTGCCGCAGTCGCCGGGGCACGAACGCCTCGACCAGCACCCCGACCACCGCCGCGCCCAACATGATCAGGATCGGCGCGATCGCCGCGTAGTCGATCGGCGGCAGTTCAAGCTCGGTCACTGGACCAGCCTTTCGTTCGCGACTGCGGGGCTCGCAAGCTCACTCCTCGCGCTCACCCCACCAGCCTCTCGACTCGCGACTGCGGGGCTCGCAAGCTCACTCCTCGCGCTCACCCCACCAGCCTCTCGACTCGCGACTGCGGGGCTCGCAAGCTCACTCCTCGCGCTCACCCCACCAGCCTCTCGACTCGCGACTGCGGGGCTCGCAAGCTCACTCCTCGCGCTCACCGACTCGCCTCCTGGACGGTGTCTGCCGACGGTGCCGGGTCGGTCCGGCCGACGTCCTCCATGGTCGCCTGGATGGCGGGGTTGATCACGTCCGTCACCGGCTTCGGATAGAAGCCGAGCAGCACGATCAGCGCGATCAGCGGCGCCACGACGACCTTCTCGCGGAGGTTGAGGTCGCGCTTCATGCCGTCGATCTCGGTCAGCGCCGGGTTCAGCGTGCCCTGCGTGGTGCGCTGCACCATCCACAGCACGTACGCCGCCGCCAGGATGATGCCCAGCGTGGCGATCACCGCGACCGGCTTGTTGACCGTGAACGTACCGATCAGCACCAGGAACTCGGAGACGAACGGCGCGGTGCCGGGCAGCGCCAGCGAGGCGAGACCAGCGAAGAAGAGCACCCCGGCCAGCACCGGCACCAGCTTGCCCGCACCACCGAAGTCACTTACCAGCGCCGAGCCCCGACGCGCGATCAGCATGCCCACCACCAGGAAGAGCAGGCCGGTGGCGAGGCCGTGGTTGACCATGTACAGCACGGCTCCGGTGCCCGCCTGCGTGGTGAAGGCGAAGATGCCCACGCCGATGAAGCCGAAGTGGGCGATCGAGGTGTACGACACCAACCGCTTGAGGTCGTTCTGCCCGACGGCCAACAGCGCCGCGTAGATGATCCCGATGACCGCCAGGGCCAACGCCCACGGCGCGAACCACTGGGCCGCGTCCGGGAACAGCGGCAGGCAGTAGCGCAGGATGCCGAAGGTGCCGACCTTGTCCAGGACGCCGACCAGGAGTGCGGCGGCACCGGCGGGTGCCGCGCCACCGGCGTCCGGCAGCCAGGTGTGGAAGGGGAAGAACGGTGCCTTGATCGCGAAGGCGATGAAGAAGCCGAGGAAGAGCCAGCGCTCGGCACCGGTGGAGATGTCCACCTCCGACAGCGCCACCCAGTCGAAGGTCTTGCCGCCGACCACCCACAGGCCGATCACGGCGGCCAGCATGAACAGGCCGCCGACAAGCGAGTAGAGGAAGAACTTCACCGCCGCGTACTGCCGCTGGTGGCCGCCGTAGCTGCCGATCAGGAAGTACATCGGCACGAGCATGACCTCGAAGAACACGTAGAACAGGAAGACGTCGGCGGCGGCGAAGACGCCGAGCATCGTGCATTCGAGAACGAGCAGCAGCGCGAAGTAGACAGGCACCGACCGCTTGGACGACTCCGCGTCGTGCCAGGAGGCGAGGATCACCAGCGGCACCAGCACCGCGATCAGCATCAGCATCACCAGCGCGATGCCGTCGGCGGCAAAGGTGAAGTTGACGCCCCAGGTCGGGATCCACGGGTACGACTCGCGGAACTGGAAGCGCTGGCCATCCACCTGCCAGGTCACCCACATGACCACCGACAGCGCCAGCACCAGCAGCGACCAGCCGAGCGCGACCTGCTTCGCCAGCGTCGGCCGGCTGCGCGGCAGGAGGGCGACGACCACGGCGCCGACCAGCGGCGCCACGGTGAGCACCGAGAGGAACGGGAAGTCGGACATTATGCGGCCTTACCTCCGTCGTCACTGTGCGGTCCGCCGGCGACGGCCGCCTGTGAGGCCGACAGCCTCAAGAGGTCGATCACGCGAACCACCCCGCCTGTACGGCCAGGAAGGCGGCCACCACCAGGAGCGCACCGGTCAGGATCGAGGTGGCGTACGACCGGACGAAGCCGGTCTGCAACCGCCGGAGCCGGCCCGATCCACCGCCGACGCCTGCGGCCAGGCCGTTGATCAGCCCGTCGATGCCGCGGTTGTCGAGGTAGACAAGCGCCCGGGTGAGGAAGATGCCCGGCTTTTCGAAGACCGCCTCGTTGACCGCGTCGGTGTAGAGGTTCTTGCGGGCCGCGGTGACCAGCACCCCGGCCGGCTGCGGCGAGGTCGCCGTCCCGTTGCGGAACAGGAACCAGCCCAGCACCGCACCGAGCACGGTGACTCCCAGCGACAGCACCACGATCGCCCAGTGCGGCAGCACCGCGTCGTGGTGCGCCTCGGCCGTGCCGAGCCCGGCGGTGGTGGTCAGCCAGTCCGGCACGGACGTGGCCAGCAGCCACCCCGCACCCAGCGAGCCGATGCCGAGCAGGACCAGCGGGATCGTCATCAGCGCCGGCGACTCGTGCGGGTGCTCGATGTCCTCGGTCCACCGCTTCGGCCCGTGGAAGGTCAGCACGAAGAGCCGGGTCATGTAGAAGGCGGTCAACGCGGCGCCGAGCACCGCCGCACCACCGAACAGCCAGGCCGTCCATCCCTCCCGCTCGAAGGCGGCGGCGATGATCGGCTCCTTCGAGAAGTAGCCGGAGAAGGGGAACATGCCGATGATGGCCAGCCATCCCGCGCCGAAGGTCAGCCAGGTGATCCTCATGTACTTCGACAGGCCGCCGAAGCGGCGGATGTCGACCTGGTCCTTCATGCCGTGCATGACCGAGCCGGCGCCGAGGAACATGTTGGCCTTGAAGAAGCCGTGCGCCAGCAGGTGCACGATGGCCAGCGCGTACGCCGCGCCGCCCAGCCCGACACCGAGGAACATGTAGCCGATCTGGCTGACCGTGGACCAGGCCAGCACCCGCTTGATGTCGTCCTTGGCGCACCCGATGACGGCGCCGATCAGCAGGGTGAGCGCGCCGACGCTGACCACCACCAGCTGCAACGTGGCGTTGGCCGAGAAGATGATGTTGGAGCGGGCGATCAGGTACACACCGGCGGTGACCATCGTCGCGGCGTGGATCAGCGCCGACACCGGGGTCGGTCCCTCCATCGCGTCCGGCAACCACGCCTGGAGCGGGAACTGACCGGACTTGCCGGCCGCGCCGAGCAGCAGCAGCAGGCCGAGCACCAGCACGGTGCCGCCAGCCAGCGCGCCGATCCCGTTGAACACCTCGTCGTACTGCGTGGTGCCGAGGGTGGCGAACATGATGAAGATCGCGATGGCCAGGCCGGCGTCGCCGACCCGGTTCATCAGGAACGCCTTCTTACCGGCGGTGGCGGCGGCCGGCTTGGTGTACCAGAAGGAGATCAGCAGGTAAGACGCCAGACCGACGCCCTCCCAGCCGAAGTACAGCATCACGTAGTTGTTGCCGAGCACCAGCAGCAACATCGCTGCGATGAACAGGTTGAAGTACGCGAAGAACAGTCGACGGCGCTCATCGTGCGCCATGTACTCGACGGCGTACAGGTGGATCAGGAAGCCCACACCGGTGATCAGCAGGACGAAGACCCCGGCCAACGGGTCGAACAGCAGGCCGAAGTCCACGTGCAGGCCGCCGACCGCGATGAAGTCCCAGAGGCTCAGTTGGACCGACCTGTTCTCCAGGCCGCGCAGGCCGAGGAAGTAGCTCAGGCCGAGCAGGAAGGCGGCACCGACGGCGGCCACCCCGAGCCAGTGTCCCCACCTGTCGGCCCGCCGGCCGAGCAGCAGCAGGATCGTCGCGCTGACCAGCGGGATGGCCACCAGCAGCCAGACGCTGCTCAGCAGCCCGTCCGCCGTCGCGTACGAGACGGTCTCGGCCGGAGCAGCCTGGGCGTACGTCATGATTTCGTCCACCGGTGGGCCCCTCTAGTACTTCAGCAGGTTGGCGTCGTCGACGCTGGCGGAGCGTCGGGTGCGGAAGATCGCCATGATGATGGCCAACCCGACCACGACCTCGGCCGCCGCCACCACCATCACGAAGAACGCCATGATCTGGCCGTTGAGGTCACCGTTCATCCGGCTGAAGGTGACCAACGCCAGGTTGGCCGCGTTGAGCATCAGCTCGACACACATGAACAGCACGATCGCGTTGCGCCGGACCAGCACCCCAGCGGCGCCGATGGTGAACAGCACCGCGGCGAGGACCAGGTAGTAGTTCGGCTCGACCGAGAAGAAGTCACTCATTTCTCAGTGCCCTTCAGCGTGGTCTCCTCGGCGGTCAGCTCCCGTACCGGCAGGATGTCCGGCGTGCTGCGGTCGCTCAGCCGCCCGTCCGGCAGGCGGGCCGGGGTGGCGACCGACGAGGAGGTGGCGAAGACACCCGGGCCGGGCTTCGGGCCGGGGTAGTTGCCGGGCGCGAAGCGGGCCTTCATGGTGGCCACCTGGTCGCGCTTGTCCTCCTTGCGCCGCTCGACGTGCGCGAGGATCATGCCGCCGATGGTGGCGGTGATCAGCAGCGCCGCGGTGAGTTCGAAGGCGAAGATGTAGTCGGTGAAGAGCAACCGGGCGATGCCCTCCACGTTGCCGCCCGCGTTGGCCTGCTCCAGGCCGAGCGGGGTGCTGCCCTGCGTGGCCCGGTAGACCCCGCTGCCGAGCAGGCCGGCGAAGCCGAGCCCCAGCCCGATCGCCGCGATCCGCTGGCCGCGCAGCACCTCGATCAGCGAGTCGGAGGCTTCCCGGCCGACGAGCATCAGCACGAACAGGAAGAGCATCATGATCGCGCCGGTGTAGACGATGATCTGCACCATGCCGATGAACGGTCCCGCCTGGAGCACGTAGAACACCCCGAGGCTGAGCATGGTCAGCACCAGCCACAGCGCCGAGTGCACCGCGTTGCGGGCGACGACCATGCCGATCGCACCGGCCAGCGCGAGCGGAGCCAGGATCCAGAAGGTCACCGCCTCGCCGCCGGAGACCGCACCGGAGGCGGCGAGCAGCGTCGAGGTGTTCATGCCGACTCCCCCTTCTCCGCCTCGGCCCGCGCGGCGGCCTGCTCGGCGCCGGGGAAGGTCACGCCCGGGTGCTCGTCGACCTGGTAGCGGCCCGGTCCCATCGGGGAGCGCTCCGCCCCGGCGGAGGTGCCCGGGTTCGTCAGGCTCCCGACGTAGTAGTCCTTCTCGCTGTCGCCCAGCCGCATCGGGTGGGGCGGCTGCTCCATCCCCGGCAGCAGCGGCGCCAGCAACTGCTCCTTGGTGAAGATCAGGTCCTGGCGGTTGTCCCGGGCCAGCTCGTACTCGTTGCTCATGGTCAACGAGCGGGTGGGGCAGGCCTCGATGCAGAGTCCGCAGAAGATGCACCGGGCGTAGTTGATCTGGTAGACGCTGGCGTACCGCTCACCCGGTGAGAACCGCTGCTCGTCGGTGTTGTCGCCACCCTCGACGTAGATCGCGTCCGCCGGGCAGGCCCAGGCGCACAATTCACAGCCGATGCACTTCTCCAGCCCGTCCGGGTGCCGGTTGAGGATGTGCCGCCCGTGGTAGCGGGGGGCCGGCGTCGGTGGGGTGAACGGGTAGTCGGTGGTGACGACCTTCTTGAACATGTGCGAGAAGGTGACCCCGAAGCCCTTGAACGTTCCGGTGATCGCGCCCACGTCACACCTCCTCAGAGTCCTGGCCGGCGGGGGCGTTGGCCGGCTCCCGCTCGGCGACCATGCGCCGGGTACGCGGGCTCGGTGGTACCTGCAGATCCAGCGGGGGCAGCGGGAAGCTGCCCGGGGGCCGGTTGTCGACCTGCTCGGCGAGGGTCGGCTTCGGTGCCGCCTTGCGGCTCGGCCAGAACAGCGCGGCGAGCAGCACGATGCCGGCCGGGATGCCGATGGCGTACAGCCGGCTCTGGGTGTCCCAGTCGTCGATGGTGCGCAGGCCGGCGAGGATCACGATCCAGACCAGGCTGATCGGGATGAGCACCTTCCAGCCGAAGCGCATCAGCTGGTCGTACCGCAGCCGGGGCAGCGTGCCGCGCAGCCAGACGAAGACGAAGACCAGCAGGATGACCTTGCCGAAGAACCAGAGCATCGGCCACCAACCGGAGTTGGCCCCGGACCATATGGTGATCGGCCACGGTGCGTGCCAGCCGCCCAGGAAGAGCGTCACGGTGAAGGCCGACATGGTCACCATCGCGACGTACTCGCTGAGCATGATCAGCGCGAACTTGAGCGAGCTGTACTCGGTCATGAAGCCGGCCACCAGCTCCGACTCCGCCTCCGGCAGGTCGAACGGCGGCCGGTTGGTTTCACCGACGATGGAGATGAAGAAGACGATGAAGCTCGGGAAGAGCAGCAACGCGTACCAGCCCGGCGTCTGGATGTCGGCGCCGAACAGGGTCAGCTCGGTCGTGCTGCCCTGGGCGGCCACGATCTCGCTCGTGGACATCGTGCCGGCGAGCATGAACACCGCCACGATGGACAGCCCCAGCGCCACCTCGTACGAGATCAGCTGGGCGGCGGACCGCAGGCCGCCGAGCAGCGGGTAGGTCGAGCCGGACGCCCAGCCGGCGAGCACGATGCCGTAGACCGCCATCGAGGAGAGAGCGAGCACCACGAGCACCGCCACCGGCACGTCGGTGACCTGCAACGGCGTCTGGTGGCCGAAGATGCTCACCATCGGGCCGAACGGGATCACCGACAGCGCGGTGACCGCGCAGATCACCGAGATGGCCGGGGCGAAGAAGTAGATGACCTTGTCCGCCGACTTCGGGAGGATGTCCTCCTTGAAGGCCATCTTCAGGCCGTCGGCGAGGGTCTGCAGCAGACCGAACGGACCGAGTTGGTTGGGGCCGGGGCGGACGGCCATCCGCCCCACCACCCGCCGCTCGAACCAGACGCCGAGCAGGGTGCCGAGCAGAGCCACCACGAAGGCGAAGACGATCTTGCCGAGGACCAGCCACCACGGGTCGTGGCCGAAGTCGCTCAGCGACGGTGCCTGGGCGATGACGTTCATGCGACACCCCCGGAGGAGTTGAGGAGCGGGCCCGGACGGTCGGCCGCGTCGGCGGCGACCGGCTCCGTCACGCCGGGCGCGGAGATCCGCACCATCGCGCCGGAGGTCGCGCCGAGGCTGCGCCGCACCGTCGAGCCGGGCGAGTTGGTGGGTAGCCAGACCACACCGTCCGGCATCTCGGTGGTCGCCGCCGGCAGGGTCACCGCACCCCGGTCGGTACCCACCGTCACCGGGTCACCGTCGGCCACACCGAGCGCCTCCGCGCTGCCCTTGCCCAGCCGGATCACCGGCGGGCGGGCGGTGCCACCCAGGTGCTCGTCGCCATCGGTGAGGCTGCCCAGGTCGATCAGCTGATGCCAGGTCGCCAGCACCGCCTCACCGGCGCCCGGCTGCGGCACCGAGCCCGGCTGCACCGTGGGCGCGGCCGGGCGCTCAGCCCGGGTCACCGGCAGGCTGCCCAGCTCACGCCGGACGGTCAGCACGTCCCCGGTGCCCAGCCGTACGTCCAGCTGGGCGGCGAGCGCGTCGAGCACCCGACCGTCGGTCATCGCGGCGGTGTCCAGCACCGCGTCGAACGGACGCAGCCGGCCCTCCCAGTCCAGGAAGCTGCCGGCCTTCTCGACCACCGGTGCGACCGGCAGGACCACGTTCGCCCGACGGGTGACCGCGCTGGCCCGCAGCTCCAGGCTGACCAGGAACGGCACCGCGTCCAGGGCCTGCTCGGCCAGGCGCGGATCGGCCAGGTCGGCCGGATCCACCCCGGCCACCACCAGCGCGCTGACCTGGCCTCCGGCGGCGGCAGCGAGGATGCCGTCGGTGTCCCGGCCGGCCTGACTCGGGATCACCCCGGCGGGGATGTCCCACGCCTCGCCCAGCTCGGCACGCGCGCCCGGCTCGGTGACCAGGCGACCGCCGGGCAGCAGGTTGGGCAGGCAGCCGGTGTCGACGGCACCGCGGTCACCCGCGCGTCGCGGCACCCAGGCCAGCTTCGCCCCGGTACGCGCGGCAACCTCGGCGGCGGCGGAGAGTCCACCCGGGACGGTGGCCAGCCGCTCGCCGACGATCAGGATCGCCCCTTCGGCGCTGAGCGCCTCGGCGACGGTGGCGTGCTCGGCGAGCACCCCGGCCTCCTCGCCCGGCACCACCCGGGCCAGCTTGGCGCCGAGCTTCTCCAGGCCACGGGTCGCGAACGGGGCGATCGCGTACACCTTCAGCTTGTTCTTCAGGTACGCCTTGCGCAGCCGCAGGAAGAGGATCGGGCACTCCTCCTCCGGCTCCAGGCCGACGAGCACCACCGCCGACGCTTTCTCGACGTCGGTGTAGGTGACCTCGGTGCTGCCGGCGACCGTGCTGGCCAGGAAGTCGGCCTCCTCGCGGGAGACCGGGCGGGCCCGGAAATCGATGTCGTTGGTGTGCAGCGCGACCCGGGCGAACTTGGCGTACGCGTACGCGTCCTCGACGGTCAGCCGACCACCGGTCAGCACCGCGGCGCCCTGGCCGGTGTCCCGGGCGGCGCGCAGCCCGTCGGCGGCCACGCTGAGCGCCTCACTCCAGGACGCCTCCCGCAGCTCGCCGGTGTGCTCGTCGCGTACCAGCGGGGTGGTGAGCCGGTCGGCGGCGCGGGCGTACTGGAAGCCCCACCGCCCCTTGTCGCAGTTCCACTCCTCGTTGACCTGGGGATCGTCGCCGGCCAGCCGGCGCAGCACCTTGCCCCGACGCCAGTCGGTGCGCTGGGCACAACCGGCCGAGCAGTGCTCGCACACACTCGGGCTGGAGACCAGGTCGAACGGGCGGGCGCGGAAGCGGTACTGGGTGCCGGTGAGCGCGCCGACCGGGCAGATCTGCACGGTGTTGCCGGAGAAGTACGAGTTGAACGGGACGTCGCCGTCCTCGCCCTCGGTCCCGTAGTCCTCGTCCCGGTAAATGTTGATTTCCTCGGCGGAGGAGCGGTTCATCAGGTCGATGAACTTGTCGCCCGCGATCTCCTCGGAGAAGCGGGTGCACCGCTGGCAGAGCACGCACCGTTCGCGGTCGAGCAGGACCTGGGTGCTGATCGGCAGCGGCTTCGGGTACTCCCGCTTGTGCTCGTGGAACCGGGAGTCGGTGCGACCTGTCGACATCGCCTGGTTCTGCAGCGGGCACTCGCCGCCCTTGTCGCACATCGGGCAGTCGAGCGGGTGGTTCACCAGCAGCAGCTCCATGATCCCCTCCTGCGCCTTCTTGGCGACCGGGGAGGTGAGCTGGGTGCGGACCACCATGCCGTCGGCGACCGTCTGGGTGCAGGAGGCGACGGGCTTGCGCTGTCCCTCCACCTCCACCAGGCACTGCCGGCAGGCACCGGCCGGAGCCAGCAGCGGGTGGTCGCAGAACCGGGGGATCTCGGTGCCCATCTGCTCGGCGACCCGGATCAGCAGCGCCCCCTTGGGGGCGGTGACCTCGACGCCGTCGATGGTGAGGGTGACCGTCTCGGTCGGCTTGGCAACGTCCGTCATTAGTGGGCTCCCACCAACTGCTTGTCGGACAACTTCGGCGCGGTCCGTCCCTCGATGTAGTCGAGGTAGTCCTGCTTGAAGTACTTCAGCGACGAGGTCACCGGGCTGGTGGCACCGTCACCCAGGCCGCAGAACGAGCGGCCGAGGATGTTGTCACAGGTGTCGAGCAGGGTGTCCAGGTCGTCCTGAGTGCCCTGGCCGGCCAGGATGCGCCGGTAGACCCGGACCATCCAGTAGTTGCCCTCCCGGCACGGGGTGCACTTGCCGCACGACTCGTGGTGGTAGAACTCCAGCCACCGGTAGGTCGCGTAGACCGGGCAGTCCTGGTCGGAGAAGATCTGCGTGGCCGTGGTGCCGAGGATCGAGCCGGCGGCGGCCACCCCCTCGAAGTCCAGCGGCACGTCCAGATGCTCGGCGGTGAGCAGCGGCGTCGACGATCCGCCCGGCGTCCAGAACTTCAGGTTGTGGCCCGGCTGCATCCCGCCGGCCAGCTCGATCAGCTCGCGCAGGGTGATGCCGAGGCCGCACTCGTACTGGCCGGGGTTGGCGATCCGGCCGGAGAGGGAGTAGATCATCGGGCCGGCCGACTTCTCGGTGCCCATCGACTTCCACCAGTCCGCGCCGCCCAGCACGATGTACGGCACGCTGGCGATGGTGCCCACGTTGTTGACCACGGTGGGGCTGGCGTACAACCCGTGGGTGGCCGGGAACGGCGGACGCAACCGGGGCTGACCACGGAAGCCCTCCAGGGAGTCCAGCAGCGCCGTCTCCTCCCCGCAGATGTACGCGCCGGCACCCGAGTGGACCACCAGGTCCAGGTCGAAGCCGGAGCCGAGGATGTCGCGGCCCAGGTATCCCTTGGCGTACGCCTCGTTCACCGCGTTGCGCAGCCGGCGGGCGGCGTGCACCGCCTCGCCCCGGATGTAGATGTAGGCCCGGTTGGCCCGGATCGCGTACGAGGCGATGATGACCCCCTCGACCAGCGAGTGCGGGTCGTGGGTCATCAGCGGCAGATCCTTGCAGGTGCCGGGCTCACCCTCGTCGGCGTTGACCACGAGGTAGTGCGGCTTGCCGTCACCCTGCGGGATGAAGCCCCACTTGAGACCGGTGGGGAAGCCGGCGCCGCCGCGACCGCGCAGCCCGGAGTCCTTCACCAACTGGATCAGGTCGTCCGGGTGCGCCTTGATCGCCTTACGCAGCGCCGCGTAGCCGTCCAGCTTCTCGTAGGTGTCGAGCCGCCAGGCGTCCGGGGACAGCCAGCGCTTGGTGAGCACGGGCGTCAACTTGGCCAGGGTCTCCGGCGCAGGCGTGGTCACTTCTGAGCCCCCTTGTCGTGCGCGGTGTCCTGACCGTCGCCGGTGGACTCCGCTTCCCTGAGGTTGCGCTCCTGCGCCCCGGTGTCGTCACCGGCCGGCTTGCCGTCGCCCGCCGGCTTGTTGGCCGCCGCACCGGCCGCCTCCGCGGCCCGGGCGTCGCCCGCCGCGGGCGGCTGCCCGTCGACGGGGACCTTGGTACCGGGCGCGTCCGGCACCGCGGTCTTCGCGTCCGGCTGCCGGGTCTCGGCGGTACGCACCTGCGGCGACTTGCGGTCCGGCGCCGGCACGTCGGGCGCGGTGCTGCCGGTCGGCGCGGCCTTCGCCGGGGTGGCCGGGGCGGGCTTGTCGCCAGCCTTGCCGCTGCGGATCGGGGTGTTCGGGTCGAAGCCCGGTGCCGAGATGCCGTGCTGCTGGGCCAGGCGCAGACCGCGCAGGGTCGGCTCGCCGGGCACCCCGTCGGCGACGGCGCCCTCCCGCTCGTCGGCGAAGCCGGCGAGTTGGACCGCCATCTCCTTCAACGTGCACAGCCGGGCACCCCGGCTCGGCGTGGGCCGCCCACCGGCGCGCAGCTCGTCGACCACCCCGACCGCGGTCTGCGGGTCGACGCCGTCGAAGAAGTCGTAGTTGACGGTCATCACCGGGCCGTAGTCGCAGGCGGCGAGGCACTCGGCGTGCTCCAGGGTGATCTTGCCGTCGGCGGTGGTCTCGTCGTGCCCGACGCCCAGGTGCTCGGTGAGCGTGTCGTAGACCTCCTGGCCACCGAGCACGTTGCACATGGTGTTGGTACAGACGCTGACCAGCCAGTCACCGGTGGGGCGGCGCTTGTACATCGTGTAGAAGCTGGCCACCGCGCCGACCTGGGCCTTGTTCAGGCCGAGCACCTCGGCGCAGAACGCCACGCCGGCCGGGGAGACGTAACCCTCCTCGGCCTGCACGAGGTGCAGCAGCGGCAGCAGGGCCGAGCGGGACCGGTCCGCCGGGTAGCGGGCGATGATCTCCCGAGCCCTGGTCCGCGTCTCGTCAGTGAAGACAGTCACCGGTCACAACCTCCCATGACGGGGTCCAGCGAGGCGCCGCCGGCGATCACGTCGGCGATCAGGCCGCCTTCGGCCATCGCCGGCAGCGCCTGGAGGTTGACGAAGCTCGGCTCCCGGTAGTGCACCCGGTACGGCCGGGTCCCGCCGTCGGAGACCGCGTGCACGCCCAACTCGCCGCGCGGCGACTCGACGCCGACGTACACCTGACCCGGAGGCACCCGGAAGCCCTCCGTCACCAGCTTGAAGTGGTGGATGAGGGACTCCATCGACTGGCCCATGATCTTCGCGACGTGCTCCAGCGAGTTGCCCATGCCGTCGACGCCGATGGCCAGCTGCGCCGGCCAGGCGATCTTCTTGTCGGCCACCATCACCGGCCCCGGCTTGAGCCGGTCGAGCGCCTGCTCCACCAGCTTGAGCGACTCGCGGATCTCCGCGTTCCGAACCAGGTAGCGGCCCCACACGTCGCCGTCGGAGTGGGTCGGCACGTCGAACTCGTACGTCTCGTAGCCGCAGTACGGCATCGTCTTGCGCAGGTCCCAGGCCAGCCCAGCCGAGCGCAGCACCGGCCCGGTGACGCCGAGCGCCACACAGCCGGTCACGTCCAGCACCGCGACGTTCTGCGTCCGCTCCAGCCAGATCGGCTGCCCGGAGAGCAGGTCCTCGTACTCCTTGAGCCGCTTCGGCATGAGCTTGAGGAAGTCGCGGATCTTGACGATCGCCTCGTCCGGCACGTCCTGGGCGACGCCGCCCGGCCGGACGTACGCGTGGTTCATCCGCAGACCAGTGATCAGCTCGAAGATCTCCAGGATGTACTCGCGCTCCCGGAAGCCGTAGAGCATCATGTTGATCGCGCCCAGCTCCATCGCCGTGGTGGCCAGCCAGACCAGGTGCGAGGAGATCCGGTTCAGCTCCATCATGAGCACCCGGATGGTGGTGGCCCGCTCGGTGATCTGCTCCTCGATGCCGAGCAGCTTCTCCACGGCCAGCGAGTACGCCGTCTCGTTGAACAGCGGGGAGAGGTAGTCCATCCGGGTCACGAAGGTCGAACCCTGCACCCAGTTGCGGTACTCCAGGTTCTTCTCGATGCCGGTGTGCAGGTAGCCGACGACCGAGCGGGCCTCCCGGACCGTCTCGCCCTCCAGCTCCAGGATCAACCGGAGCACACCGTGCGTGGACGGGTGCTGGGGGCCCATGTTGACGACGATCCGACCCTCGTTGATCGGGTCGACGCCGGAGACGACGTCGTCCCAGTCCCCGCCGGTGACCGTGAAGACGCGGCCCTCGGTCGTCTCGCGCTCGGTGGCGTAGTTCGACGTGGTCATTGGTAAGACCTCCGCTTGTCGGGCGGCGGGATCTCGGCACCCTTGTACTCCACGGGCACGCCGCCGAGGGGGTAGTCCTTGCGCTGCGGGTGACCCTCCCAGTCGTCCGGCATGAGAATGCGGGTCAGCGCCGGGTGGCCGTCGAAGACGACGCCGAACATGTCGTACGTCTCCCGCTCCTGCCAGTCGGCGGTCGGGTAGACGGCTGTGACGCTGGGCAGGTGGGGCTCCTCGACGCTGACGGCGGCCTCCAGCCGGACCCGCCGCCGGTAGGTCATCGAGGTGAGCTGGTAGACGACGTGCAGCCGGCGGGCATCGGCACCCAGGTAGTCCACGCCGGACACCGACGAGCACAGCTCGAAACGCAGCGCCGGATCGTCCCGCATCACCTGGCAGACCTCGGCGATCCGCTCCGGGCGGATGTGCAGGGTCAGCTCGCCCCGGTCGACCACGACCTTCTCGATCGCCTCGCCGAACGCCGGGTACGCCTCCTCCAGCGCGTCCCGGACCTCGTCGAAGTAGCCGCCGTACGGCCGCGGTGAGTCCTCGACCGTGTGGTGCTGCCGGACCAGTCCGCCGAACCCGGAGACGTCGCCGCTGCCCTGGTTGCCGAACATGCCCCGGCCGGCGGGTGCGGCCGGCGGGAACTCGGCGGGGGCGCCACTCGTCGCGCCGGCCGGCGGCACCGGAACCGGAACACCGCCGGTGGTGGGCTTGTCGTCAGTCACTTGATCCCCCCGTACGGGTGGAGGTGGTTCTGGGCCTTCATCCAGTTCTCGATCCGCAGCTGCTCCTCGCGGCCCTCGCGGACGGCCTTCGTCCACTCGGCCCGCCGGGCCTTGTCGCTGCGGTACGACGACGGCATCGAGCCGTACGGCACCACCGGCACGTCACCGCGCGCCTCGCGGGCCGCCAGCATCTTGCGACCGTTCGGACCGAGCGGCTCGTGGCCGATCTTCTCGCGCAGCTTGAGGATCGCGTCGATGAGCATCTCCGGCCGGGGCGGACAGCCCGGGAGGTACATGTCGACAGGTACGACGTGGTCGACGCCCTGCACGATGGCGTAGTTGTTGAACATGCCGCCGCTGCTGGCGCAGACGCCCATGGAGAGCACCCAGCGGGGCTCGGCCATCTGGTCGTAGATCTGGCGCAGCACCGGGGCCATCTTCTGACTGACCCGGCCGGCGACGATCATCAGGTCGGCCTGCCGGGGCGAGGCCCGGAAGACCTCCATGCCCCACCGGCCCATGTCGTAGTGCGGACCACCGGCGGCCATCATCTCGATCGCGCAGCAGGCCAGGCCGAACGTGGCGCCCCAGACCGACGACTTGCGCGACCAGTTGACCAGCTTCTCCACCGAGGTGAGCAGGACGCCAGCGGGAAGTTTCTCCTCGATACCCATAGCCGTTCCTCCCTCAGTCCCAGTCCAGGCCGCCGCGTCGCCACTCGTAGGCGTACGCGACGAAGACGGCACCGATGAACACCAACATGGCGACGAACCCGAAGACCGGCAGGATGTCGAAGGAGACAGCCCACGGGTACAGGAAGATCATCTCCACGTCGAAGACGATGAAGAGCATCGCCGTCAGGTAGAACTTGACCGGAAACCGGCTACCGCCGATCGGCTGCGGGCTAGGCTCGATGCCACACTCGTAGGCTTCGAGCTTGGCCTTGTTGTAGCGGTGGGGGCCGGCGAACCGGGCGGCGGCTATCGAGAACAGCGCGAAACCCGCGGCGAGGGCGAACAGCCCGATGATGGGTACGTAAGGCGAGAGCGACATGTTTTCTCCTGCTCGTCCTTCCCTGCCCTCGGTGGTTGGCGAAATTCACACTATTCACATCCCACCCCGCGCCCTTCGGCGGGGGTGGACCTTGCCTGCTCCGCGCCCCTACACGGCGGGCGCGACCCGGGTCATCGCATTGATCACCCGGTCCATTGCGTCACCGCCGCGCGGGTCGGTGAGGTTGGCCAGCAGCTTGAGCACGAAACGCATCAGCGTGGGATGGGGCATGCCGTGCTTGGTCGCCACCCGCATGATCTCCGGACGGCCGATCAGCTTCACGAAGACCCCGCCCAGCCGGTAGTAGCCGCCGAACCGGGTCTTCAGCTCCTGCGGGTACGCCATCAGGGCCCGCTCCCGCTCAGCACCGGCCGGCCGGGCGAGCGCCTGGACCGCGACCTCCGCGGCCAGTTCACCGGACTCCATCGCGTACGCGATGCCCTCGCCGTTGAACGGGTTGACCATGCCGCCCGAGTCGCCGACGAGCATGACCCCCCGGGTGTAGTGCGGCACCCGGTTGAACCCCATCGGCAGCGCGGCACCGAGGATCGAACCCTCGGCGTTGACCTCGTCGGTCATCCCCCACTCCGGCGGCGTGTTGGCCAGCCAGTCGGTGAGCAGCCGCCGGTAGTTCGTCTTGCCGAACGCCGAGGACGAGTTGAGGATGCCGAGCCCCACGTTGACCCGGCCGTCACCGAGGCCGAAGATCCAGCCGTACCCGGGCAGCAGTTCGTTGGTGCCCTTGGCCCGCAACTCCAGCCAGGACTCCAGGTAGTCGTCGTCGTGGCGGGCCTCGGACCGGTAGTAGCGCCGGACGGCGACACCGATCGGGCGGTCCTCCCGCTTGGCCAGCCCGAGGGCGAGCGGGAACCGGCCCGAGACACCGTCCGCGGCCACCACCAGCGGGGCGTGGAAGGTGACGGGTGCCTTGTCCGGCCCGTCCTCGCCCTGCACCCCGATCACCCGGCCGTCGCCGTCCAACACCGGGCCGATGACGTTCACGCTGGTACGCAGCTTGGCACCGGCCGACACCGCGCGCTGGGCGAGCAGGTCGTCGAAGTCGAGTCGGGTGCGCACCAGGCCGTAGTTCGGGAAGCTGGCCAGATCCGGCCAGTCCAGTTCCAGCCGGACGCCGCCGCCGATCACTCGCAGGCCGCGGTTGTGCAGCCAGCCGGCCTCGGGGGAGGTGTCCACCCCCATCCGGATCAACTGCCGCACGGCACGCGGGGTCAGCCCGTCGCCGCAGACCTTCTCCCGGGGGAACTCGGTCTTCTCCAGCAGCAGCACGCGTACGCCGTGCCGAGCCAGGTGGTACGCGGTCGCCGAACCACCGGGACCGGCGCCCACGACGATCACGTCGGCGTCGTTCTCCACCGCGGTCATTAGCGCCTCCTCCCCGCCCTGCTCGTGAAATGCTTCACAAGCCAGCCGGGACGAGTCTATGACCGACACCGTAAGCTCGCCTTGTTAGGTCGACCTAACCTGTGGGACGCAGGAAAGGGCCCCGGTCACCAGAGCGGGCTCCTGCCGGTCAGCTCTCGCTGCGCAGCACTCAGGGACGCGCCGATGCGGCGCCGTCCAGGCTGGCGCGGATGGTCTCCGGCAGTTGCTCACGCAAGGTGCCACCGGCGGCCCGGTCCAGGGCCGCGAGCACCTCGGTCACCACCTGGCGGACGTCGGCGGGATCCGCTCCGGCCAGGCCCCTGAGCTGCTCGACCAGCTCCGCGGCATCTCCTATGGCCACATTCTTCGGATCCGTCATGTCGGCCAGCCTAAGCCGCAAAGGCGACATAATCGCCTTATTTCCCTAAATGGCGGTATTACCCTCGCGCGATAGGCACAGGGTAAGTCGCGCTCACGTCCGGACCGCGCGGTGCAGGGCCACCACGCCGCCGGTCAGGTTGCGCCACGCCACCCGGCCCCAGCCCGCGGCGGCCACCCGCGCCGCCAGCGCCGGCTGGTCCGGCCAGGCCCGGATCGACTCGGCAAGATAGACGTACGCGTCAGGGTTGCTGGAGACCGTCCGGGCCACGGCCGGCAGGGAACGCATCAGGTACGACAGGTACACGGTGCGGAACGCGGGATTGACCGGGGTGCTGAACTCGCAGATCACCAGCCGGCCGCCCGGACGGGTCACCCGGGCCAGCTCAGCCAGCGCGGCGTCGGTGTCGTTGACGTTGCGCAGGGCGAAGGAGATGGTCACCGCGTCGAAGCTGGCGTCGGCGAAGGGCAGCCGCAGCGCATCTCCGGCCAGCAACGGCACCTGCGGGCGGGTGCGCTTGCCGGCGTACAGCATGCCGAGGGACAGGTCCGCCCCGACCGCGTACGCCCCGGACTGGGCGAGTTCCTCGGTGGAGACACCGGTGCCCGCGCCCACGTCCAGCACCCGGTCGCCCGGTCGCAGGTCGAGCGCGGCGCGGGTGGCCCGTCGCCAGAACCGGTCCTGACCGAACGACAGGACGGTGTTGGTCAGGTCGTAACGGGCCGCGACACCGTCGAACATCGCGGCGACCTCGTGCGGCTGCTTGTCCAGACTGGCGCGCTGGCCCTGCGGGGTACGGCTCACCCCTCCACTCTGCCAGCCCGGCCGCCGGTGCCCCGGACAGGGTCGAGGCGACACAGTGAGGGCGGGATGGTCACCCATCCCGCCCTCACTGCCGTGCGTTATGTGAACGGCCCGCGCGGGCCGATAGAGGACGAACCTCAGGCGTTCGTCTTCTCGTCACCCGGGGTCACCAGGACCACCCGGCGACGGCGGGAAACCAGGAACATGGCCACACCGGCGGCCAGCACGGCCGCGCCGACGCCACCGATCAGGCCGACCTGCACACCGGTGACCGGCAGACCGGGGCCGTCACCGTCGCCACCACCGGTGCCGCCCTTGGCGGCCACGACCACCGCGAAGTCGTCGGTGTTGTCGCTCGGGTCGACATCGTTGCCCGCGACGCCGGTGGCGTTCTCCGGCAGAGCCGAGGTGGCGGCGGTCCGGAGGGCGCTGGGGGCCTCCTGCGCGCCCAGCGATTCGATGGTGACCTTGCCGCCGGTCAGGCTGCTCGGCTTCACACCGTCGGCGACCGTCACCAGGTTGTAGAAGCGAGCACCGGAGTAGAGGTCGTCACCGTCCTTGTCCTGCGCGGTCGGGATGAGGACAGCCTTGGTGTACTCGCAGGTCAGCGAGGTCATCGCGGCGTTGTAGGTGCAGTCCGGCTCCTTCTCCGCGAAGGTCGCGCCCTTGGGCAGCTGCACCTCGATGCGGAGACCCCTGGCAGCCTGGTCACCCTGGTTGAAGGCACCGTAGATCAGCTGACCGGTGTTGCCCGCGTACAGGTCGCCGACCTCGGTGATCGTGCCACCCTCGACCTTGACGGCCTTGCGGACGTCGTCGGCGACGACGGTCAGGTCCGGCCCGGTGCCCTCGACCTTGACGTCCACGGTCACGGCGTTGTCGGACTCGTCCGGGTCCGGGCCGCCGTGCAGGATCACCGCGGTGATGGAGCCGGCCGAGCCGACCTCGGCGCCCTTGCGGGTCAACGGGAAGAACCAGTCGACGTCCTCGCCGGCACGGATGGTGTCACCCTCGATGCCACAGAGGATCCAGCCGTCCTCGCGCGGGTTGCAGCCGCTCTCGTCGATGTCGACGAGGTCGGTCTTCAGCTTGCTGATGTCGAGGGCGACGAGCACGTTCTTGGCGTCGACCTTGCTCTTGTTGAGCAGCGAGACGCTGGCGTCCTTGCCCGGTGCGCCGACCGCGATGGTGGTGCCGGTCGCCTTGATGGCGAGATCCGCGGTGTCGTCCGCCAGAGCCGGCGCGGCGAAGCTGCCGGCCGCGAGGACACCGGCGGCACCGGCACCCAGGTACGCGGCAGCCCGGTTACGGAAAATCATCTGAGGTGTCTCCCCCGTGGGGTAAAGGAAACGTACGGGCGGGGACGTTAGCGGTCAGCGATCACCCGCGCCACCCTGCATCACACCCGCCACAAGCTGCTCAGCTAATGGCAACTTAAGGATTGTCCGGATTGATGGGCCTTGCTACCTGGTCACGCCTGGGCGCATGGCCGGAGCGGCCCGACGCTTCAAACTGGATGGATGATCCACCTGAGCCGTTCGGCTGACAACCAATCGAGCCACCACTGTGACGCAACGCCCGAACCACAGTGACCCATAGTGATCCCTCGCCCGCCGGGCACCCCACCCGACGACGCCGCCCACCCGACGACGCCGCCCGCCCGACGAGGGCCCGGGATGCCGCAACTCGCGGCCTCCCGCTGCCGCGAAGACCCGAGACACCGCAACTTGCTGCGCCCCGCCGCCCGCCGCTCCGGGCCGATCCGGGACGCCGCAAGCTCGCGCGTCCCCACCGCCCGGAGGCACGAGATGCCGCAACTCGCGCCATCCCCTCGACCGGAAGGGCCAACATGCCGCAACTCGCGCATCACACCGCCGGCACGGCCAGGACACCGGGTCTTGCCGGCCAGGGATGGCAAGCCGACGTGCCGCAAGTCGCGCGTCCCGTCGAGCGGAAGGGGCGGGCGGTGCAGGGTGCCGATCGGCGTCGGGTCGACTGGTTGGGTTGGGTGTCGGTCAGGTTGCCTGGACCAGGGGCAGCGAACGGCCGGCACCGCCACCGGGCAGGGCGATCGACGAGAAGTGCGAGACCACCCGGTCGTCGCTCGGGTCGTCGTCGGGCGTGTGGTGCACGGCCAGTCTGTTGTAGAGCGTGTCGCGCTGAGCGGGGATCCGGCCGGCGGAACGGATCATCCCGATCAGCTCGTGCAGGTTGGACCGGTGTCGGGCCCCCGCCGAGGAGATGACGTTCTCTTCCAGCATGATCGAGCCGAGGTCGTCCACACCCATGTGCAGCGCCAGCTGACCGACGTCCTTGCCGGTGGTCAGCCAGGACGCTTGCAGGTGCGGCACGGTTTCGAAGAACAGCCGGGCCACCGCCACCAGCCGCAGGTACTCCAGGGTCGTCGCCTGGGTGCGGCCCTTGAGGTGGTTGTTCTCCGGCTGGTACGTCCACGGGATGAAGGCCCGGAAGCCCTGCGTACGATCCTGCACCTCGCGGATCATCCGCAGGTGCTCGATCCGCTCGGCGGCCGTCTCTCCGGTCCCCATCATCATCGTGGCGGTCGACTCGACGCCCTGCCGGTGCGCGAGTTCCATGACCTCCAGCCAGCGCTCGCCCGACTCCTTGAGCGGCGCGATCGCCTTGCGGGGTCGCTGCGGCAGCATCTCGGCGCCCGCACCGGCGATCGAGTCGAGCCCGGCGGCCTTGATCCGGGCGATGGCCTCGTCGAGGCTCACCCCGGAGACCTTCGCCATGTGCAGGATCTCGCTCGGCCCGATCGAGTGGATGGCCAGCTGCGGGTACGCCTTCTTCACCGAGGAGAACAGCTCCTCGTAGTACTCCACGCCGTAGTCCGGGTGGTGGCCGCCCTGGAGCATGACCTGGGTGGCGCCCAGCTCGACCGCCTCGCCGCAGCGACGCAGGATCTCCTCGGTCGGGTGGGTCCACCCTTCCTTGTGCTTCGGTGCCCGGTAGAAGGCACAGAACTTGCACGCCGTCACGCAGACGTTCGTGTAGTTGATGTTGCGGTCGATCAGGTACGTGACGATGTTGTCCGGGTACCGCCGCCGACGGACCACGTCCGCCGCCTCGCCGAGGGCGTGGAAGGGGGCGTCGGTGTAGAGCAGCAGAGCCTCCTCGGGCGTGATCCGCCCGCCGTCGGCGCCGCGCTGCAGGATGTCGTCGATCTCCCGATTCACCGTCACGTACCCGAGCGTACGCCGACCACCCGCTCAGCTCTCAGCGGCGCACTTGACCTGTGATCCATCCCCCTGCCCAACCAGGAATCATGTTCGCAAGATCCTCATAAGATATGTCGTGGTCCGTTGACAATTTGCACAGGCGTGGTGCTGGGCCAAGCGGGGACGATGGCGGACGGCCGTGCAACGCATGGTCGATGAGGCACACGAGGTGTGAGTACGCGAAACCCGGCCCACCCACCGTCCGGAAGGCTGCCGGGTCCACTTCCAAAGAGCTACTGCTCCTGGCAGCCACCAAGATACCGCCCCGGGTCGGATCACAATCAGTCCGGGGTTCCCGGCGGAGCAGCTTGATGACGGCCGCCGAGTCGAAGCGTCACGCGTCGTAGTCGATGGTGAGGGTGTCGGTCAGCGGGCTGGACTGGCAGGTCAGCACATAACCGGCGGCCACCTCGTCGGGCTCCAGGGCGTAGTTGCGGGCCATCTCCACCTCACCGGAGACGACCTTGGCCCGGCAGGTCGAGCAGACCCCGCCCTTGCAGGCGTACGGCAGCTCGCCGCGGACCTTCAGCGCCGCGTCCAACACGCGTTCGTCGCGGCGCATGGTGAAGCTCGACGATCGTCCGTCGAGCATGATCGTCACGTCGGTACCGCCGGACGCGTCGTCCGTCCGGCGCACCGGCTCGGGCGGCGCGTCGACGTGGAACAGCTCGGTGTGCACCGCCGACTCCGCGACACCCCGCGCGGTGAGCACCGCACGAGCGTCCACCACCAGTCCGTACGGGCCGCAGAGGAACCACTCCTCGATCACCTCGCCGGGCACGATGGTCTCCAGCAGCCGACCCAGCCGCTCCGCGTCGATCCGCCCCGACAGCAGCGGCGAATCGCCCTGTTCGCGGGAGAGCACATGCACCAGGTGCAGCCGGGTCGGGTAGCGGTCCTTCAGGTCTGCCAGTTCCTCGGCGAACATCACGCTGCCGGCCGTGCGGTTGCCGTACACCAGCGTGAAGGTGCTGGCCGGCTCGACAGCCAGCGCGGTGGCGACCAGCGACAGCACCGGGGTGATGCCCGAGCCGGCGACCACCGCACCGTAGCGGCGAGCCCGGTCCGGCGCGAAGGCGGTGGTGAAGTGCCCCAGCGGCGGCAGCACCTCGATGGTGTCGCCGTGCCGCAGCGCCCCGCAGGCGTAGCCGGAGAAGGCGCCGCCCGGGATCTCCCGCACGCCGATCCGCAATCGCCCGTGCCGCGCCAGGTCCGCCGGGGTGGAGCAGATCGAGTACGAGCGACGGACGTCCCCGCCGCCGTCACTCTCCGCCGTACCGGCTGCCGCCGGCAGGCGTACGGTCAGGTGCTGGCCGGCGCGGAAGGCGAAGGTCTCGCGCAGTTCCTCCGGCACCGCGAAGGTGATCGCGACGGCGTCGGCGGTGAGCCGGTCCACGGCGACGACGGGCAGCGGGTGGAACACCGGCCGGCGGCGGACCGGGCGGGTGATGGTGACAGTCACAGGGCCTTCACATGGTCGAAGGGTTCGGCGCAGGAGCGGCAACGCCACAGCGCCTTGCACGCGGTCGAGCCGAAGCGGCTGAGCTGCTCGGTCTCCGGCGACCCGCAGCGTGGGCAGCGCACCGCCAGGGTGAGCGGAACGACGCCGTCGCGCCGGACCGGGGCGGGCGGGGCGATGCCGGCAGCGGCCAGCTTGGCCCGTCCGGCGTCGCTGATCCAGTCGGTGCTCCAGGCCGGGCTGTGCACCGTACGCACCTCGGCGTCCGGATGACCGGCGGCGACCAGTGCGCGCCGGATGTCGGCGCGGATGACGTCCATCGCCGGGCAGCCGGTGTAGGTGGGGGTGATCGTCACCACCACCCGGCCGGTGGCCGGGTCCTCCTGGACCGACCGGAGGATGCCGAGATCGTCGATGGTGACCACCCGGATCTCCGGATCCACCACCGCCGCCACGGCCTGCCGTGCTCTGCTCATCGCGTCACCAGCGTGCCCCGGGGTGGGCGCGATGCACCACCTGCATCTCCGCGAGCAGGTACGACAGGTGTTCGGTGTGCACGCCGTCGCGCCCGCCGGCCGGCGTCCAGCCGACCTCCGGGAGGGTGAGCGTCGCCTCGGCTAGCACGGCGGTGACGGTGTCGTCGAACTCGGACCGCAGGGTCGCCGGGTCGACCGGCGCGTCCGGCCGGGCAGCGAACAACTCGTCGGCGTACGCCCAGACCTGGTCGATGCCGGCCTGCATCCGGCGGTGCGACTCCTCGGTCCCGTCGCCCAGCCGCCTCACCCACAGCGCGGCGTGGTCCAGGTGGTACGCGGACTCCTTGCGGGCCTTGCCGCCGATGGCGGCCAACCGCTCGTCCGGGCAGCCGGCCAGGGCGGTGTAGAGCGGCACCTGGTACGCCGACAGGACGAGCAGCTTCGCCATTGTCACCGCGAAGTCACCGTTCGGCAGCTCGACCAGCAGGCAGTTGCGGAACTCCCGGTCGTCGCGCAGGTACGCCAACGCGTCCTCGTCCCGGCCGGCGCCCTCCAGCTCGCCCGCGTACGACAGCAGGAGCCGGGCGGCACCGAGCTGGTCCAGGGCGATGTTGGACAGCGCGATGTCCTCCTCCATCTCCGGCGCCCGGGTGCTCCACTCGGCCAGCCGCTGCGCCGCGATGAGCGCGTCGTCGCCGAGGGCGAGGGTGAAGGGGAAGAGCTCGCTCACAGGTGTGCCACCCCGTCGGGTACCTCGTAGAAGGTGGGGTGGCGGTAGACCTTGTCGGCGGCCGGGTCGAAGAAGGCGTCCTTCTCGTCCGGGCTGGAGGCGGTGATGGCGCTCGCCGGCACCACCCAGATCGACACGCCCTCCTGCCGTCGGGTGTAGAGGTCACGGGCGTTACGCAGGGCCAGTTCCGCGTCGGGCGCGTGCAGGCTGCCGACGTGGGTGTGCGCCAGCCCGCGCCGGGCCCGGACGAAGACCTCCCAGAGCGGGGTGTGTTGCCGGCTCACGCTGCCACCTTCTCCTTTTCCTTCACCGCACGCTTGGCGGCGTACGCGGCGGCCGCCTCACGCACCCAGGCGCCCTCGCTGTGCGCGCGGCGCCGGTGCTCCATCCGCTGCCGGTTGCACGGCCCGTTGCCCTTGATCACCCGCATCAGCTCGTCGTAGTCGGGCTGGGTGAAGTCGTACGCCTGGCGCTCGTCGTTCCAGCGCAGTTCCGGATCGGGAAGGCGCAACCCGAGCGCTTCGGCCTGGCCGACGCACATGTCCACGAAGCGCTGGCGCAGCTCGTCGTTGGAGAAACGCTTGATCTTCCAGGCCATCGACTGGGCTGAGTGGGTGGAATCGCCGTCGGGTGGGCCGAACATGGCCAGGGACGGGTACCACCAGCGGTCCACCGAGTCCTGGGCCATCGCCTTCTGCGCCGCGGTGCCGTGCGCCAGGGTGTGCAGGATCTCGTAGCCCTGACGCTGATGGAAGGACTCTTCCTTGCAGACCCGGATCATGGCCCGGGCGTACGGGCCGTACGAGCAGCGGCACAGCGGCACCTGGTTGACGATCGCGGCACCGTCCACCAACCAACCGATCGCGCCGACGTCGGCCCAGCTCAGCGTGGGGTAGTTGAAGATCGAGCTGTACTTCTGCCGGCCGTCGAGCAGCAGGTCGACCAGCTCGTCCCGGCTCACGCCGAGAGTCTCGGCGGCGGCGTAGAGGTAAAGACCGTGTCCGGCCTCGTCCTGCACCTTGGCCAGCAGGATCGCCTTGCGCTTGAGGGACGGAGCGCGACTGATCCAGTTGCCCTCCGGCTGCATGCCGATGATCTCCGAGTGGGCGTGCTGGGCGATCTGCCGGATCAACGTCCGCCGGTACGCCTCCGGCATCCAGTCACGGGGCTCGATCTTCTGGTCGGCGTCGACGACCTCGGCGAAGTAGGCGGCCAGGTCACTGCCCGGCTCGGCGGCGGCACGGCCGCGTTCCGCGGCCGCACGCAACGCCGCCTCTGCGGCCTCGACCTCACCGAGCAGGCCGCCGGGCGCGTCCTCGCCCGGGAAGTCATTGCCATACATGTCCCCAGTGTTACAGCTGAGGGTAGAAGACGCCAGGGGGTGTCATACAAATTCGAGGCACCCCACTGTTACTCCCTGTTCGCCGTCCGTGGCGCAGGTAACTATGAATTCGGTCACGAATCAGCGACAAATCCTCGCAACGACCGCATAGCGGTTCGTTATCCCGCCTTCACGGCGAGTTGCCCGGTGTCGAGTCCTGGCATAACGCCGATCCGCACGTAGACTTCCCCCGTCACACCGATCGGCTGACGACGATCGCCAGCTCAGGCCGCTTCCCCCGGCCCAGGTGATCCGCACCGGTCAGTCCTGGCAACAAGCCGGTCCCCCCGGCCCCGACATCTGGAGCTCACCCGCTCATGCGACCTCGCGTGACCATGGTGCTCGCCGCGACGGCGGTACTGCTCGGCGGCGTCATGCTGGTGCCGGCCGCCTACGCCCGACTCTCGGCCGGCGAGGCGGAGGCCAGCCCGGAGAGCGTCGCCGCGCCCACACCCGCGCCACCGCCGCCGCCGACCCTTGCCGCCGGCAAGGTCTCGGTGAACTTCAAGGGCGAGTTCTTCTCCTGGGCACTGCTGGACCGGGAGACCGACCAACTCTCCGGCTCCAAGAACATGGCCGCGACAAGCTCGACCGAGTCGATGCTCAAGGCCTGGATCGTCGCCGACTACCTGCGCCAGCTCGGCGACAAGGAGCCGCCCGCGTCCCTGAAGAAGGCTGCCAGCCTGGCCATCCGGGACAGCAACGACGACGCGGCCAACAAGGTCTACGCCGCCGCGGGCGGTTCCTACCGCGCGCCCGGGAACGGGCAGCCCGGTCCGGTGCTCAAGGCGGCGATCAAGCTGTGCGGCCTGACCGACACCAAGCCCGGCAACGTCAAGGGCTACGAGGGTTGGTGGAGCTTCACCCGGATGTCCCCGCGCGACGCGGTACGGCTCGGCGACTGCATCGCCGACGGCACCGCCGCCGGACCCAAGTGGACGAAGTGGCTGCTCACCGAGATGAGCAAGGTTCGCGGCAGCACCGCCGCCAAGGACCAGAAGCCCCGGGAGGGCGGCGGCCGGTGGGGCATCATCGACGGCCTGCCGGAGTCGATCACCAGTCAGGGTCCGGTCAGCATCAAGAACGGCTGGACCGTCCTCAACTACGACGGCAACTGGCACGTCAACTGCCTGGCCGTGACTGACAAATGGAGCCTCGCGGTGATGCTGCGCTACCCCCGGCAGAGCGGGCTCGACTACGGGGCGGACGTCTGCGCGAGCGTCGCGAGCCAGTTGGTGACGCCGCAGCCCGGCGGTGCCCTCAAGGTGCCGCAGCAGCCGATCGGGAAGCTCTGATGGCCGGCCGCAGCCGCAACGGCGAGACATCGCCGCTGCGTCTGATCGCCATCGCCGCCGTACTGATCGGGCTGGTGCTGGTGTCGCTGCGCCTGCTGCCCGGGTCGCCCTTCGAGTCCACAGCCGCCGCCCAGTGGGGACGCGGCGAGTCACCGGCGGCCCGAGACGGCGCGCTGACCGACCGGAGCGCACGGCCGTCGCCGTCGCCCAGTCCCTCGCCGGAGCCCGAGCCGCTGCCGTTCGAGGCGAAGGAGATCGACCTGGACATCGACGGCTGGTACGCGTGGAGCGTGCTGGACCGCCGTTCGGGGGAGATCATCGGCTCGGACGACATGGACGAGACAAGCACCACCGCCTCTCTCATCAAGGCCTGGATCGTCGCGGACTACCTGCGCCGTACCGCCGACGCCGGGCAGACCCCGAGCGACGCGAAGCTGGCCGACCTGACCCGGATCATCCGGGACAGCGACAACACCCGCACCGAGCAGCTCTACACCCAGATCGGCCGGTCTGCCTCGATCAAGCGGCTGTTGTCCACCTGCGACCTGACCGACAGCAAGGTGTCCAGTGATCTCGGCTGGAGCCGTACCGAACTCTCCCCCCGGGACACCGCCCGCCTCGGCAACTGCATCGCCGACGGCACCGCCGCCGGCCCGAAGTGGACCAAGTGGCTGCTCAGCGAGATGCGTCAGGTACGCGGTGCCGGCGACTTCGGCATCCGTAAGGCGTTCCCGGCCGCCGAGGCGAAGAAGATCGCCATCAAGAACGGCTGGGTCGACCGCACCCGCGAGCAGGAGATGCACGTCAACTGCCTGGCGATCGGCGACACCTGGACGATGGGCGTGATGCTCCAGTACCCGATCAACAAGGGCTACGAGTACGGCATGAAGAACTGCGAGAAGATCACCGAAGCCCTCCTAACCCAAACCCCCTAACCCGCCCCGCCCCTCGCCGCGCCCCACCCCTCGCCGCGCGCCGCCCCTCGCCGCGCGCCGATCTTGCACTTTTGGTCGCTGAAACGCGGCTTATGCCCGAAAAGCGGCGACGAAAGTGCAAGATCGCGGAGACGGGGAGGGTGGGGAGGGTGGGGAGGGTGGGGGTGGGTTAGCGGGTGAAGAAGGTGGGGCCGGTGGGGGGCAGGGGCGGGGTTTCGCCGTGGGCGGCGGCGCGGCGGGCGAACTCGCGGATGCCGGCGACCTGACGTTCGCCGAGGGAGAAGTCCAAGGCGCGGAAGTACTCCGCGAGAGTGCTCGCGTCGAAGGGTTCCCACCGGGCGGCCGACTCGGCGACCTGGTCCAGCTCGGCCAGGCACAGGTCGCGCGAGCGCAGGAACGCCTCGTGCACCTCCTTGACCAACCCGGGATGCGCTGCGGCGAAGTCACGGCGGACCGCCCAGACGGCGAAGACCATCGGCAGCCCGGTCCACTCCCGCCACGCCTGACCCAGGTCGGTCACGGTCAGCCCCTGCCGGGGTGCCTCGTACATCGCCCGCAGCGCCACGTCGCCGATCAACACCGCGGCGTCGGCCTCCAGCAGCATCTGGGTCAGGTCCGGCGGACACCTGAAGTACTCCGGGCGGACCCCGTACCGCTCGCGCAGCAGCAACTGGGCGAGCAGCACTCCGGTGCGCGAGGTGGAGCCCAGCGCCACCCGTGCACCGTCGAGGTCGGCCAACGGCCGGGTGCTCACCAGATTGACCGACAGCACCGGCCCGTCGCTGCCCACGGCCAGGTCGGGCAGGAGCAGCAGTTCGTCGGCGTGCTTCAGGTACTCGACGAAGGTGATCGGCCCGATGTCCAGGTCTCCGGCGACGAGTTGGGCGCTGAGCCGGTCCGGCGAGTCCTTGCGCAAATCGACATCGAGCAGGGCGCCGGAGCGCATCAGCCCCCAGTAGATGGGCAGGCAGTTGAGGAACTGGATGTGCCCCACGCGGGGGCGGGCGAGGCGCTCGACCATGCCCCGACCGTATCCCCACCGCCCGTGACCTGCTCAGCCGGACGTCGCGGAAGTGGCCAACCCCGCACCCGCCGCTGCCTGGGCCGGGAAGAAAACCGGTTGTCCACGGCACGCCCTCCAGTAGGCTGTTCGTTCCGCCCGACGGCCGCGGTGAGTAGCACCGCAGCGGACGTCCCCGCGCCGACCCACGAGTCGGAAACGCGAGCGGCAGCCTTCTTCCCGTGTCGAGGAGTCCGTGGATGAGCCTGCACGCCGAAAAAATCCCCCAGCCACCCGCGCTGGACGACGAACTGGCCGCCGAACGGGCGCACCTGACCCGCTCGCGGGCGGCGCTGCACCGGATGCGGGAACGCGCCGAGGCGCTCTTCGCCACCGGCGACAAGGTGGCCGGGGACGCGTACACCGCCGAGCAGCTCGGCCGGCACCTTGCCCGGCGGGTCGCCGAACTGGCCGACGACCCGCGCACGCCGCTCTTCTTCGGCCGGCTCGACTTCGGCGACGCGGATGCCGAACACGCCGGCCGCCGCTACCACGTCGGCCGCCGGCACGTCACCGACGAGCAGGGCGAACCGTTGGTGCTGGACTGGCGGGCACCGGTCTCGCGCGCGTTCTACCGGGCAAGTGCCCGCAATCCGCAGGGCCTGGCGGTACGCCGCCGGTTCGGTTTCAACGACGGCAAGCTGACCAGCTTCGAGGACGAGCACCTGGACCGGGGCGAGGAACTCGGCACGGCCAGCCGGATCCTCACCGCCGAGATCGAGCGTCCCCGGGTCGGGCCGATGCGGGACATCGTCGCCACCATCCAACCCGAGCAGGACGAACTCGTCCGGGCCGACCTGGCCGACTCGATCTGCGTGCAGGGTGCCCCGGGCACCGGCAAGACCGCCGTCGGGTTGCACCGGGCGGCGTACCTGCTCTACCTGCACCGGGAACGGCTACGACGGTCGAAGGTGCTGGTCGTGGGCCCGAACCGGGCGTTCCTCGGCTACATCGCGGCGGTGCTGCCCGCGCTCGGTGAGGTCGAGGTGGAGCAGGCCACCGTGGAGGACCTGGTCGGCCGGGTGCCGGTACGCGCGGTGGACCCGCCGGTCGTGGCCACGCTCAAGCACGACGCCCGAATGGCCGAAGTGCTGCGCCGGGCCGTCGACGCGTACGTCGGCGAGCCGACGGAACCGGTGCTCGTCTCCGACGGCTCGTTCCGCTGGCGGATCGGACTGGAGCCGCTGCACCGGCTGGTCCAGGACACCCGCGCGGAGCGTCTGCCGTACGCCGTCGGGCGGGACCGGGTCCGGGCCCGGGTGGTCGGACTGCTGCAACGGCAGGCCGAGGCGCGGCGCGCGGAGTCGCCGAGCGATGCGTGGCTGCGCCGGATGAGCCGGTCGAAGCCGGTCGCCGGGTTCCTGGACGCCGTGTGGCCCGCGCTCACGCCGGACGGCCTGCTGCACGCGCTGTACACCGAGCCGGACCGGCTCGCCCAGGCCGCTGACGGCCTGCTCAGTGCCGACGAGCAGCGGCTGCTGACCAGTGCCGGGTCCGGCCGTACCACCACCGGAACCGGATTGGGGCGGACGGCGAAGGCGACCCGGTGGACGGCCGCCGACGCCGTGCTGGTCGACGAGGCGGCCGGCCTGCTCGAACGACCGGCCGGCTACGGACATGTCGTGGTGGACGAGGCCCAGGACCTCTCAGCGATGCAGTGCCGGGTCATCGCCCGACGCAGTGAGCACGGCTCGCTCACGCTCCTCGGCGACCTGGCGCAGGCCACCGCGCCGTGGGCCGCCAGCGACTGGCGGGACAGCCTGCGCCATCTGGGCAAGCCGGACGCGACGGTGGTGCCGTTGACAATCGGGTTCCGGGTGCCCGCCGCCGTGCTGGCCTTCGCCAACCGGCTGCTTCCGGCGCTGGCTGTCGACGTGCCGCCGGCCGAGTCGCTGCGCAGCGACGGCGCGCTCGCGGTGCGTACCGTCAGCGATCTGGCGGCCGCGACGGTGGCCGAGGTGCGGACGGCGCTCACGCACGAAGGGTCGATCGCCGTCATCGCCGCCGACGACACCGTGGACGGGCTGCGGGCGGCGCTGGCCGAGGCGGGGGTGGAGACCGCGACCGCCGACGGGCCGGCAGCCGGGGCGCGCGTCACGGTGATGCCCGCGACCCTGGTCAAGGGTCTGGAGTACGACCACGTCATCGCGGTCGAACCGGCCGCCATCGCGACCGCCGAGTCACGCGGCCTGAACCGGCTGTACGTGGTGCTCACCCGGGCGGTGTCCCGACTGTCCGTGCTGCACGTCGCTCCGCTGCCCGCACCGCTCGGCTGACCTCGACCGGCGGGATCGGAGTCGCCGGTTCAGTTGACGTTCCCCCGGTTTCCACCCCGGACAGCAGCGGGCCGGTGCCACCATGCCGAGAAGGGCGGCCGGCCGGTGGTCGCCGCAGGTCGGAAAGGGGTGGCCGTGGTCAGCGTCGCACCGGGTACGCCCTGTTGGGCCGACCTGGCGACGCCGGGGCTCGACGCGGCCCGACGGTTCTACCCGGAGCTGTTCGGCTGGACCGGCCGGATCGACCCCGAGCCGGAGGCCGGCGGGTACACGGTCTTTCTGCTGGATGGCCGGGCGGTGGCCGGGGCAGGCCCGCCGGCGGTGCCGGATCAGGTGCCGATCTGGTCGACGTACGTGGCCACCGACGACGCCGATCTGGTCGCCGGCCGGGTGGAGCGGGCCGGCGGGCAGGTCGTGGTGCCGCCGTTCGAGGTTTTCGACCGGGGTCGGATGGCGGTCTTCACCGATCCCGCCGGAGCCGCCTTCAGTGTCTGGCAGCCGATGGCCTTCGCCGGGGCCGAGGTGTTCGACGTGCCCGGTGCGATGAGCTGGACCGAACTGGTGACCCCCGATCCCGACGGGGCACGGATCTTCTACGAGCTGGTCTTCGGTTGGCAGCCGGAGGAGGAGCCGATGGGTCAGGTCGCGTACACCGGGTGGCGGCTGGGCGATCGGCTGGTGGCGGGGATGATGCCGCCGCTGGGCGAGGAGTTCCCGACCAACTCGCCGGCCTACTGGACGCTGTACTTCTCCGTCGCCGACGCCGACGCCACCGCCGCCCGCGCCGCCGAACTGGGCGGCACCATCCTGGTGCCACCGCGCGACATCCCCGCCGGCCGCGTTACCGCCCTCCGCGACCCCCACGGCGCCCTCTTCTCCCTAATCTCCCTAACCACCCCCACACCCCCACGCCCTACGCGTTGATCAAGAAGTTTGCGTCTGGATCCGCGTCCTCCCGCGACCAAAACTTCTTGATCAACGCGACTTGAGGGTGGGGCGGGTGGGGAGGACGAGGGGGCCGTGGGGGCCGGGGATGACGCGGACGTGGGCGCGGTAGTGACGGGCGAGCAGGTCCTCGGTGAGGACCTCGTCGGGGGGGCCGGAGGCGACGACGCGGCCGTCGGCCAGCAGCACCATGCGGTCGGCGTACTCGCCGGCGATGGACAGGTCGTGCATGGTGGCCAGCACCGTGAGGCCGTGCGTCCGACGTAGCTGGTCAACCAGTTCGAGGACCTCCTGCTGATGGCCGATGTCGAGGGCGCTGGTGGGCTCGTCGAGCAGCAGCAGGGTGGCGCCCTGGGCCAGCGCCCGGGCCAGGAAGACCCGCTGCCGCTCACCGCCGGAGAGGGTGGCCAACTCCCGGGCGTGGAAGCCGGTGAGGTCCAGCCGGTCGAGCACCTCGTGCACCACGGCCAGGTCGGCGGCGGACTCCCGGCCCAACGGCGGGATGTACGGGTTACGACCGAGCAGCACGTAGTCCAGCACCGCCATGCCGGGCGGTACGACGGGTGACTGGGCGACCGTGGCCACCACCCGGGCCCGTTCCCGGCGGCGCAGCTCGCCCAGTGGCGTACCGAAGAGGCGGACGGCGTCCGGTGCGGGGAGCAGGCCGCCGACGGCGCGCAGCAACGTCGACTTGCCCGCGCCGTTGGGGCCGATCACCGTGACCCACTCGCCGGTGGCGACGGTCAGGTCGACGCCCGCGAGGATCGGCGTACCGTCCAGGCTGATCCGCAGGTCGCGCAGGTCGACGGCGGGCGCGGCCGACGAGTCGCTCATGTCAGCACCCGCCGGGCGGAGCGCAGCACCACCACGAAGAACGGGCCGCCCAGCAGCGCGGTCACCACCCCGATCGGGATCTCCTGCGGTGCGGCGGCGGTCCGCGCCACCACGTCGGTCAGCGCCAGGAAGGCACCCCCGAACAGCAGCGACAGCGGCAGGATCACCCGGTAGCTCGCCCCGGCGAGCATCCGGACGGTGTGCGGCACGATGATGCCGACGAAGCCGATCAGGCCGGAGGCGGAGACGGCGGCGGCGGTGCCCAGCGAGGCGGCGGCGATCAGCAGGTACCGGGACCGCTGCGGATGCAGGCCGAGGCTGGCCGCCTCGTCGTCGCCGACCGACAGCACGTCCAGCTCCCGCCGGTGCAGCAGGATGATCAGGCTGGTCAGCAGGAAGTACGGCAGCACCAGCCGGACGTCCTGCCAGCCGGCGGTGGCCAGCCGCCCGAGCAGCCAGGAGTACACCTGCTGGATGCTCTCCGCGTTTCGTTGCAGCAGGTACGTCTGCCCGGCGCTGAGGAACGCGGAGACGGCCACCCCGGCCAGGATCAGGGTGGCCGGGGAGCGGCTGCGTCCGCCGGCAGAGCCGAGCAGGTAGGTCATCGCCACCGCGCCGAGGGAGCCGACGAAGGCGGCCAGCGGGATGGTGACCGGCAGCCCGCTCAACGCGCCGCCCGCGCCCACTCCCAGGGTCAGCACCACGGTGACCGCCAGCCCGGCCCCGGCCGCTACGCCGAGCAGGTACGGGTCGGCCAACGGGTTGCGGAACACCCCCTGGTACGCGCCGCCGGCCAGGGCGAGCAGCCCACCGACCAGCAGACCCAGCACCGCCCGGGGCAGCCGTAGCTCGGTGACGATGGCGATCTCCCGCTCGGTCAATCCGCTGTCCAGGCTTACCCCGGGTAGCAGATTGAGCAGTTCGATCGCGACGCTGCCGGGCGGCAGGCTGACCGGGCCGAGCGAGACCCCGGCCACCAGCGCGACGAGCACGGCGAGCACTCCGGCGGCGAGCCAGCGTTTCCGCAGGCCCGCCGGCCGGGGCGGGGTGGCCGCCCCGGCCGGCGCGACGGGGCGGCCGCGCTTCAGCACGTCGTGCATGACCCGGTCAGCGCCCAGCGGCCAGCGTCACTGGGACACCTTGGCGGTGGCGTCCACGATGGTCCGCAACAGGTCCACCACACGCGGCCCCCACCGGGAGGCGATGTCGTCGTCGAGCTCCACGACCTGGTCCTGCTGCACCGCGGTGAGCGAACTCCAGCCGCTGCGCGCCTTGACCGTCGCGGCGCTCTGCTGGCAGCACTTGACGTCGGAGAGGAAGACGAAGTCGGGGTTGGCCTTGACGATCACTTCCTGGGACAGCTGCGGGTAGCCGCCGTTCTTTCCGTCGGCGTCGGACGCGTCGGCGATGTTCTCCAGCCCGGCGAGGCTGTAGATCGAGCCGATGAAGGTCTTGCTGGTCGCGGTGTACAGCTCCGGACCCAGCTCGTGGAAGTAGGTGGGCGCCTCGGCGCGCTGCGGCACCTCGGCCACGATCTTCGTGATGTCGTCCTTCATCCGCTGGACCACGTCGGCCGCCGCGTCGGCGTTGCCGGTGAGCGTGCCCAGCTCGGTGAGCTGCCGGTACGAGTCGTCGAGGGTCTGCGCCGCCGGAGTCAGGTAGACCGGGATCTTGAGCGTGGTGAGCTGCTCGACGATCTTGTTGCGGTCGTCGCTGAGCACCACCAGGTCGGGGTCCTTGGCGGCGACCGCCTCGGCGTTCGGCTGGTAGCCGGAGAGGTCCGTCTTCGGCGCGTCGGCGGGGAAGTTGGACTGGTCGTCCACCGCAGCGACCTGCGGACCGGCGCCGATCGCGAAGAGCATCTCGGTGGCCGTCGCCGACAGCGAGACGATCTTCTCCGGTCGCTGTTCCAAGGTCAGCGAACCGACGGTGACGGGGAAGGTGGCGGCGCTGGGGCTGCCGCTGGCGGCGGGGGTGTCGGGGGTCTGCTCGGCGCAGGCGCCGAGCGCGAGCGCAGCCGCCGCCAGGCTGGCGGCGAAGACCACGGGGGTACGTCTGAACATCGGTCCTCCTGTCGGTCGAGGATGTGCTGCTTCGCCGACAGGGAGCCGAGGCACCCGTCCGCGAGGCGCCCTTCCTCGAGAGCGCGAATCGCGACCGCGCCCCAGGCGACCTGGCTCGTCCCCGGTAACGGGGCATCACAGTTGCGGGACAGCGCCGGTGTCGCACCGGCTTCGCTGGAACGGGTCGGTAAGACCGTAGCGCACGTCGCGTCGGTGCCCCGCCGAGCAGGCCGTCGCGCTGCCGGAGGCCCGGCGGTGAGCGCCGGGAGAAAGCCGGTCTGCCCGTTTGGTCCCTGGAACGGGGCCCCGCGCGAGGGGATGGCGGGGCCCCGTCCGATTTCAGGAGGAGGTGATGGTGACGTTGTCCACAGCCGCTTCGACGAGGCTGGCGGTCGAGGTGTCCGCGGCCTCCACCAGGATCCGGATGGACTGGCCGGCGTACGGAGTGAGGTTGAGGTTCGACACCGTCCAGGCACCGTTGCGGTTGCTGGCCGCGCCGGCCTGGGTGAGCAGCGCCGTGGTGCCGCCGCTGTGCACCACGCTGACCCGGAAGTAGTCCGCCGACGACGAGTTGGAACCGTGCGCCAGGTACCACGCCAGCGACAAGGTCAACGTGCCGCTGGCTGGCAGGGCGACAGCCGGCGAGCGGGCGCTTGTCACCCCGCCGTCGATGTCGTAGTCACCCGCGCCGCTGCCGGCCAGGCGGCCGGTCACCAGGTCGTTGCTGCCCGCGTACGGGGTGAGCTGCTTGGCCCCGCTGGAGCTGGTGGCCTGCCCGGCGCCCCGTTCCCACTGCCCGGTGGTCGCGGTGTCGGTGCCGTTGGGGTTTGTCGTCCAGCCGGTCGAGGTCTCGAAGGTGTCCGACCAGACCGTGGTCCCTCCGCCACCGCTGCCGCAGTACTGGGCCTGCTTGCCGATGGCCCGGTACGGGCAGTCGGCGTACTCGGAGAGGATCAGCACCGCCTCGCGGTTGCGCGAGGTCTGCTGCGGGATGACCTCGTCGGGCGGGTAGAAGCCGCCACCGGAGGCCGAGCCCGGATACAGCTCGAAGGTGTACGCCCAGATGCCGTGTGTCGCCCACATCCAGTCGATGCTGCTGCCGTCGGTGACGTACAGGTCGCTTGACTGCTGCGGGGTGAAGCCGTTTGTCGCCGCCATCTGCTGGCCGATGGTGGCGAAGGTGTTGTACTGGTCGGCGCTCATCCCCGGGGCGGTGTTGTTGTACGTGTAGCCGTACGGCCAGAGCACCAGCTCGGAGTAGGTGTGGAAGTCGATGTTCGCCTTGATCTGCTGCACTCCGCCGACGACCCGGCTGTTTACGAAGTTGCGCAGCGCCTGCGTCTCGGGGGCGGAGAACGCCGACGGACCCCGGTAGGTGTCCGAGGAGGTGGAGCCGGACGAGCCGCCGCAGCAGCCCCAGTTGTAGCTCCAGTTCCGGTTCAGGTCGGTGCCGACGTACGACGATCCGCTGTTGGGTTGGCGGTTCTTGCGCCACGACCGGTAGGAGCCGGTGGCGATGTCGTACTCGCTGCCGTCCGGGTTGACCGAGGGCACGACCCAGATCTCCCGGTTGTTGACCAGGCTGGTGATGCGGGAGTCGGAGCCGTAGTTGTCGGTGAAGAGGTTGAGCAGGTAGAGCGCCATCTCGACGGTCAGGTGCTCCCGGGCGTGCTGCTGGGCGTTGAACAGGATCTCCGGCTCGTTCTCGTCGGTGGCGACGTTGTCGGAGATCTTCACCGCGACCAGGTCGCGGCCCTCGTACGAGCTGCCGATGCTGACCTTCCGCGCGAGCGTCGGATGATCGGCCACCACCTTGTTCACCGCCGCGATCATCTCCGGGTAGTCGTGGTAGTTGGAGTCGGCCGACGGGAAGCCGAGGAGCCCGACGTCGCCTTCCGCCTGTCCCCGTTCGGTCGGCAGCGCGGCGATCGCCTCCAGCCGGAACCCGAGCCGGGTGATGGCGGCGGCTTCGGCTCGGGTGGCCGAGACGTGCAGCACCCCGTGCTCGGAGTAGTCGATGGCGGCACCCGTACGGGCGACCGCGCTGCGATCGGCGAGCGTCTTCGGGCCGAGTACCCGGTAGGGCACGGCGGCCGATTGTTGGTCCCGGTTGGGCGCCGGTTCGGCGGAGACCGGTGGCGCGGCGATGGTGAGCAGGCCGAGCCCGGCGGCGACGATGAGCGCCAGGGCACGGCGGACGGGGATGGAACGGAAGGCCATGGACAACCTCCTGGAGGCGCGGGGATCCCCCGCTCGGTAGCGGACAGCCCACCACCTGTCACATGGTCATATCAATATCGATCGCTGTTTGGCCCATCCCAACCGGATACTCATGTCCGCGACATGTTCCCGTCGACCGCACGCCACGTAACCGGAGACCAGGTCGCCGGGGCGCTCAGCCCTTCTCGTCGGTGGGCCGGTCGCCCGTCGCGCCGTCGGCCTGGTCGTCGCCGGCCAGGGCGGACCGCAGCCGCTCCTTCTCCACGCGACGACGCTCGGCGGCGGCGGCCATCTCCTCGGCCATCTCGTCACGCCAGCCTTTGAGCAGGAAGAACGAGAGCGCTGCGGAGAACAGCAGCGCCAGGATCAACTTGAGGAAGATGTCCATGTCGACCGGCCAGAGGGCCGCCACCACGACCACGAACAGACCGATCCGGCCGAGCGTGTACTTGACCGCCGCACTCACGTTCGTTCGCTCCGCTCGCTCACGTCGTCACTCTGCCTCAGCCGGTCCGGTTGGCCAGCCAGCGCACGCCGGGAAACCAGATCATCGCGTACACCACGGTGAACGTGGTCGCGGCGAGCACGCCGGACAGCAGCGGCGGCAGCGTCGTGGCCACACCGGCCACCAGCAGCCCGGAGACCACCGCCATCGCCACGGCCACCAGCGCGGCCACCACCCGGGGCGCCCCGAAATCCCACGCCCGGAAGTCCTCCCAGAACAGCCAGGCGGGCAGGATCACGGCGAGCCAGCCGTTGGCCTGGCCGAACTCACCGGCACCGAACCAGGCGAAGGCCACGTCGAAGATCACCAGCACCAGCAGCCCGATGACCACCCCGGCCAGGCCGACACCCACCAGGTCACCCAGGGTCCGGATCCGCCCCTCGGCGTCCCGGCGGGGAAACGCGCTCTGCTGCTCGGTCATCGTCGTGCCAGGGTACGCGTCGGATCAGGCCCAGACCTGCTGCGGCTCGGCCCGACGCTCGGCCAGCGTGGGTGCGGCGTCGTACTCGCGGACCACCTCGTAGCGGGTGTTGCGCTCGACCGGGCGGAACCCGGCGTCCCAGATGAGGTGCAGCAGGTCGTCGCGGTGCATGGTGTTCGGCGTCCCGTACGAGTCGGCGTCGTGGGTGATCTTGTATTCCACGACCGAGCCGTCCAGGTCGTCGACACCGAAGTTGAGCGAGAGCTGGGCCACCGACAGGCCGTGCATGACCCAGAAGCACTTGACGTGCGGGACGTTATCGAACAGCAGCCGGGAGACCGCGAAGGTCTTCAGCGACTCGGCCGGTGAGGCCATGGTGGTGCGGGCCTGGATCCGGTTACGGATCTTCCCGTCCGCCGAGTCGACGAAATCGTGCTGGTAGCGCAGCGGGATGAAGACCAGGAAGCCGCCGGTCTCGTCCTGCAACTCACGCAGCCGCAGCACGTGGTCGACCCGGTGCCGGGGCTCCTCGATGTGGCCGTAGAGCATGGTCGACGGGGTCTTCATCCCCTTGCTGTGCGCCAGCCGGTGGATCCGGGACCAGTCCTCCCAGTGGCAGGCGTGGTCGACGATGTGCTGGCGGATCTCCCAGTCGAAGATCTCCGCGCCGCCACCGGTCAGCGACTCCAGGCCCGCGTCCATCAACTCGTCGAGGATCTCGTCGGCGCCCAGCCCGCTGATCTTCTCGAACCACTGCACCTCGGTCGCGGTGAACGCCTTCAGCTTGACGTTCGGCAGCGCGGCCTTCAGCTCGCGCAGGACCTTGGGGTAGTAGCGCCAGGGCAGGGTCGGGTGCAGGCCGTTGACGATGTGCAGCTCGGTGAGCTGCTCGTCCTCCATCTCCTTGGCCTTGCGGACCGCCTCGTCGATGCGCATGGTGTACGCGTCCTTCTCGCCCGGCTTGCGCTGGAAGGAGCAGTACGCGCAGCTCGCGCTGCACACGTTGGTGAGGTTCAGGTGCCGGTTGACGTTGAACATCACCCGGTCACCGTTCATCTCGGTGCGCCTGTGGTGGGCCAGTCGCCCCAACCAGGTCAGGTCGTCGCTGGAGTAGAGGGCGATCCCGTCCTCACGAGTCAGCCGCTCCCCCGCGTACACCTTCGCTTCGAGCTCGCGCTTGAGTCCGGCGTCCATCGAAAGCCCCGTCCCCTTCCACCTGCGGTCGCGACCGGAACACGGTCGCCACCCGAGCCTACGTCGGCCGCGTCGGCAACTCACACCGTGGTGGTCAGCAGCGAACTCTCAGCCTCCCGTTATCCGGCCAGACATCGACACCAGTGCACCGCGTGAGGTAAGACAGGGTGGGGCACGACACACACTGGTAGCGTCCCGAACCGCCGCGCCGACCGAGCGTGGCAAAGCAACGCCGGACGGGGAGCGGAATGGTCGACAGCGCGAACGGACGGCAGCGGCGACGAGGTCCGGTGGTCTCACCTGTGCTCCGGCCGGCGCTCTGGTCCGCCCTGCTCGCCGCGGTCGCCAGTACGGTCCTCGCCGCACCGGCATACGCCGAGCCCGGCATACCCGTCACGGTGCCCGACACCGGTTCCCGGCCCACGGCCACCGGGCCTCTCCAACTACCCGGCATGCCCGCCGGAACGACCCCGGGCCTGACGCCACCGGCGCTCGGCACGCCCGGTGCCAGCGCGTTGGAAACCCGGATCACCGCCGCAGAGGCGCGGGTCGCCGAGTTGGGCACCCGACTGCTCGAACTCGAACAGCAGCGCAACGAGGTGCAGACCCAGTTCCTCACCGCCGAGCGTGATCTTGAGTTCGCCCGGGGCGCGGTCCAGCAGGCGCAGCAGCGTGCCGACCAGGTCGCCGCCGAGGCCATCAAGGCTGCCGCCGCGCTACCACCCGGCGGTTTCGCCACCGACCTGCGTGACCTGGATCTGCTCAGCCGGGCGAACCGCGGCGAGAAGGTCGGGCACGACACCGGCCCGGCCGCCGGCGAGATGGCGCGTGCCCGCGCCGACGAGCAGGTGGCGACGCAGGCGCACGCCGCCGCCCAGTCGCGACTTCAGGGCGTTCAGCAGCAGTACACCGCCACCAAGCAGGCACTGCGCGACGCCGAGGCGGAACTGATCAAGCTGCGCGACGAGAACTCGGCGCAGTTGGTCGAATTGGCCCGCCAGCAGGAGGCCGCCGAGCAGCAACTCGGCGCCGACTACGTCGACCAGTCCGCCGGTGGGCTGGCCGCGCACCCCATCGCAAAGGCCGCCGTCGCGTACGCCCGCAAGCAGCTCGGCGACGACTACGAATGGGCGGCCGAGGGCCCGGACACGTTCGACTGCTCGGGCCTGATGTGGGCGGCATACCGCTCGGCGGGTTACCGCCAGCTGCCGCGAGTCTCCCGGGACCAGTACCGCGCAACCAGCTCGCGGACGGTGCCGCGCACCGCTCTGCTTCCTGGCGACCTGCTCTTCTTCGCCTCGGGTAGCAATTGGCAGAGCATCCACCACGTGGGGATGTACGTCGGCGGCGGCAAGATGATCCACGCGCCGACCACAGGTGACGTGGTCAAGATCTCCACGGTTCGCTGGTCCCGGCTCTACGCCGCGACCCGGGTGGTGGGTGCGGTTCCGGCACCGACGTCCTCGCCGACCCCGTCGCAGCCACCGACCCCCAAGCCCAAGCCCAAGCCAACGCCGAAGCCGACCAAGACGACGAAGCCGACGCCGAAGCCCACCAAGACGACGACTCCCTCGCCCACTCCCTCGGGCTCGACCACGCCGTCGCCGACCCCGACGGGCTCCACCACGCCCTCGGCAACTCCGACGGCGACCACCACCCCGTCGGCAACCCGGTCTGCGACCACCACCCCGTCGGCGACGACCTCGGCCTCCGAGGCCACCTCGCCGACCCTCGGGGCCAGCAGCGTCGCTCCGACCACGGCCGCCAGCAAGGCCGACCCGACCACGGCGGCGAGCAGCGCGGCACCGGACGAGAGCGCTTCGGCCAGCCCGTCCACGGCCAGCGGACGGTGAGCTGACCCCGCACCCGCCGCCCGCCCGCGCCGCGCACGCCTGCCGGCCACCGGTAGTGACAGGGCAGGGTGCAGATTGCACTTGGACCGTCATGTCTCTGCGGCATTTTCATATCTCCCTGACATGACGCTCGTGGGACAGGTGTCCGTCCGCGCAGGGCAGCCACGCCAAAGCCACGGCATAGCATCTGATCGCGGCTGGTCGATGTATGTGCTGCCGGGCGGCCGATGACACCCGCGACGCGGTACGCACTCCGGGTGTGCCGCACGGGTGGAATATGGCACGGTGTCACTCAGGCACTCCCGGTCCGGCGACACGGTCCGGTTGCGAGCGTGGCGCGGAGGCGACGATGACGGAGCAAGAGGTTCCGGCGGGGCTGGCGGGTCCGCCCCCCACGCCCACCGCCGAGCGAGAATCCACCGCCACCGCCCAGCCGGAACCCGCCCCCACCAGCGAGCCGGGTGCCGGCGGTTCCGCAGACCCGACGGCCGATGAGCCCGCCCAACCACCCACCGAGCGGCCCAGCGCAGACGCCGCCCAGCCAAGCGCAGACGCCGCCACCCCGCCGAGCGCGGACGCCGCCCCGTCGAACGCGGACATCCCCACCGGGCCGAGCGCAGACATCGCCGCACGGTCCAGCGCAGACGCCGCCACCCGGCCGGCGGGACCGGCCCGGGGCCGGGCAGGCGTCGCCAAGGTGACGGCACCCGGCGGCGTGAGTCACGGTCAGCCACCGGCCGGTGCCGGGCTGACCGGGGGCGGAGGGGGCACCACGTACCGGGCCACCGCCGGACCGGTGGGCACGAGCGGAGGTGTCGCCCTCGGCGGATCGACCTCGGCGGCCGGCACGGCCGGTGTACCCGGTCAGCGGGAGGCCGTCCAGCCGTACCGGAATCCGACGGCATTGAAACCGGCGCGGGCCAGTGTCCGGGTGCCTGGGCTCAGCCGGGTGAGCGTGGACGAGGCGGAGTCCGCCGGAGGCGGCGGCAAGACGCCCGGTGTCTACCGGTCCGCTCCGGCCCAACCGGGAGCGGCCAGGCCGGCCGGACCGGAACCGGTCGAGCCACCGGAGCCCGCTCGGCCGCCGGAGCCGGCCGAACCGCCGACGCCACCCGCACCCGGGCCGGAACCGGCACCCCATCCCCCGGTGCCTGGACCGGTCCCACCTGGGCCTACCCCACCGTCGCCGTCGCCGGCACCGCCCTCCCCAGCACCGGTGCCGCCGACGCCCGGTCCGTACCCGCCGGGACCAGCCCCCGTTCCGCCGCCCGCCCCCCGGCCCGCGCCGCCGGTTCCGGGCCCGCCGACGCCGCCTCCCGGGCCACCCGTACCGCCGCCGACGCCGCCTCCCGGGCCACCCGTACCGCCGCCACCGCCACCACCGGGCCCGATGCCGGCGCCGCCGTTCCCGCCGCCACCGGCCAACGCCGACACCATCCGGCCCACACCGTCCACCGCCGTGTCCCACACCGGCTCGCCCGCCAGCCCTGGCGAGGCTGACGTGGCTCCGGTCGTGCCGGCGCCGGCGCTGCCGGTCTGGCCGCCACCGACCAACCCCGGCGGCCGCCGGGACGAGCCCGCGCCCATCTCCCCGGCGCTCGCGCCCCGGCCCTCGTCCCGTCCGGGACTGCGTCCGGGCTCCGCCGGGTCACTCGCGGGCTCCGCCGGGTCGCTCGCGGCGGTGGACGGGCCGGGCGGTGATCCAGGCGCGACGCGAACCCAGAGCAGCACGGCCGAACCGCCTGCCTGGGTCGGGACGTCCGCGACCGGATCCACGCCGGGCGTCCGGTCAGCCGGAGAGAAGGAGCAGACGGACCGCCCGGCCAAGACGGAGCGCCCGGCTGAGGTAACGCCTGCTCAGCGTCCCGGCGGCTCTGACCTGAGCGCGTACTACGCCGGGTTGGAAAGTTCGGCGACGGTGGCCTTCCCGGCCGGTGAGCAGGAGACCTCCGGCTCGTTGACCGGGCACATCCTGGCTCAGGGCTGGGCGGACACGGCGGCCGAGAGGTCGCGCAGCACGCTCCGGGTCGTGATCCTGATGGCGGTCGCACTGGGGGTGCTGGTGGCGATCAGCGTGATGGTGGTGCTCTTCGCAAACGACGCGCTGCCCAGCGCGAGCAGTGGCCTGCCGGGCGACCGCCAGCTTCCGGATCGTTGGTGAGTCCGCCCACTACCCGACTCCGGCGCGGGTGGGCACGCGCCGACCGCCGTACACTGGTCGCTGATCATTGACCTGGCGCGTGCACAAGCGCCCATGGGCGATCTTGCGGAAGATCCGGCGGCCACGGCCGCAGCGGGACATCGCGAAGATGCGCCCCGCTCGAAAGGCATTTCTTGACCACCTCCGCTGAACTCGGCATGCCCCCGTTCTCCCCCGACCTTCCCGCCGCGCCGCAGCCGGCCGGCACGACCACCCCGGTCACCTTCGACTCGCTCGGGCTTCCCCGGCAGTTGGTCCGCGCCCTGGACCGACAGGGCATCACCACTCCGTTCGAGATCCAACAAGCCACCGTGCCGGACGCACTGGCCGGGCGCGACGTGCTGGGCCGTGGGCAGACCGGCTCCGGCAAGACCCTCGCGTTCGGGCTGCCGCTGCTGGCCCGGATCGCCGCCGGTGAGCGGGCCCGGCCCCGGCATCCACGGGCTCTCGTCCTGGTGCCCACCCGCGAACTGGCCATGCAGGTGAACGACGCGCTGCTGCCGCTGGGCAAGGCCGTCGGCGTGTTCCTCAAGACCGCCGTCGGCGGGGTGCCGTACGACCGGCAGATCGATGCCCTGCGGCGCGGCGTCGAGGTGGTGGTGGCCACCCCGGGTCGGCTCGCCGACCTGATCGACCGGGGCGTGTGCCAGCTCGACGACGTCGAGGTCACCGTGCTCGACGAGGCCGACCAGATGGCCGACATGGGTTTCCTGCCCGAGGTCACCGAGTTGCTGGCGAAGACCCCTGCGGATGCGCAGCGACTGCTCTTCTCGGCCACTCTGGACGGTGACGTCGACGCGCTCGTGCGGCGGTTCATGACCGACCCGGTCACCCACTCGACCGCCCCACCCACCGCGGCCGTGTCCACGATGGACCACCACCTGCTGCTCATTCCGCCGCAGGAGAAGTTCCCGGTGACCGCGTCGATCGCCGCGCGGCAGGGCCGGACCATCGTGTTCGCCCGTACCCAGTTGGGCGTGGACCGGCTGGTCACGCAGCTCGCCGCCGTCGGGGTACGGGCCGGCGGGCTGCACGGCGGCAAGACGCAGCGGATGCGCACCCGCACGCTTGCGGAGTTCCGCGAGGGACGGACAAACGTCCTGGTCGCCACCGACGTCGCGGCGCGGGGCATCCACGTCGACGGGGTCTCCCTCGTGCTGCACGTCGACCCGCCGAAGGACCCGAAGGACTACCTGCACCGTGCGGGGCGTACCGCCCGGGCCGGTGAGGCCGGTGCGGTGGCCACTCTGGTGCTGCCGAAGCAGCGCCGCACCACCCTGGCCATGCTGGAGAAGGCCGGCGTGGAGCCGGCTCAGTCCCGGGTACGCGTCGGCGACCCGGTGCTGGCTGAGCTGACCGGGGCGCGGGAGCCGAGCGGGGTGCCGGTACGCGAGGAGCCGGAGCAACAGCCCCGACGCGGCAGCCGGCCGGGCGGCCCCCGTCGCTTCGGCGACCGGCCTGTCGGCGAGCGCCGCTACGCCGACCACGGTCACCGGGGCGAACGTCGCTTCGCGGAGCAGGCACCGGGCGACCGCCGGTACCACGACAACCCGCGCGGCGACCGCCGCTTCGGCAGTGACCGGGGCGGTCGGTCGGAGGGGTGGAATCGGTCGGAGGGCTGGAACACGCACGATCGGCCACGCGACGACCGGCGTGGGACGGGCGGCCGACCGCGGGCCCGCAGCTACTGACCACCGCGCGCCGCTCGCGGTGCTGATCTTCGGCGCATACGCTGCCCGGCTCCGCCGGGTGGCGTAACGTCCGGCTCATGCCGACCACGCCGAAGTCACTGCTGTGGACCCGTACGGATACCGCCGGTGCCGAGCACGCCCTGGTCGACGACGGCCACGGCTTGGCGGCGCAGGGCACCCAGTTGGCCGTCGACCCGGTTCCCTACACGTGTCGCTACCAGGTGACCACCGACACCGACTGGGCCAGTGTCCGCCTTGAGGTCGAGGTCGAGGGAGCCGGGTGGCGGCGCAGCGTACGGCTGGAACGGGCGACGCAGCGGTGGCGGGTGACCGCCGCCGAGCAGGGTGACCTCGACGCGGTCCTGACCGCCGCCGGGCACGCCCCGGCCGGGCTGCCCGGCGTGGAGGACCCGGATCGGCTGGCCGACGCCCTCGACGTGGATCTCGGTGGCTCACCGCTGTTCAACACGCTGCCGCTGCGTCGGCTCGGCCTGAACACCGCACCCCCGGACACCGCGCACTCGATAAGCGTGGCCTGGGTTCTGCTGCCCAGCCTCACCGTGCTTCCCGCCGAGCAGGTCTACACCGGGCTGGGCCCGAACCGGTTCCGGTACGCCAGCGGCGGCTTCAGCGCCGAGGTCGAGGTGGACGCCGACGGCTACGTGCTGCGTTACCCAGGGCTGGCCGAGCGCGCCGCCACCCGCTGACGGTCCGGCCGGGCGGTCAGGCCGGCCATGGCACGCCGGTTCAGGGACGCCGGCCGGGCGGTCAGGCCGGCCAGGAGCCGTCGGTCAGGAAGCGGTCGACGGTGGCCAGGTGCGGTGCCAGGTCGAGGCCCTGCCCGGCCACCCATTCGTCGGCGTAGTAGGTGTCGGCGTACCTGTCGCCCGCGTCGCAGATCAGGGTGACCACCGAGCCCGTCCGGCCGGCGGCCAGCAATTCGGCGATCAGGCCGAAGGCACCCCACAGGTTGGTGCCGGTCGAGCCGCCCACCCGCCGGCCCAACACCGCCGAGGCGGCCCGCATGGCCGCCAGGGAGGCGGCATCGGGCACCTGCACCATCCGGTCCACCACCGAGGGCAGGAAGGACGCCTCCACGGTCGGGCGGCCGATGCCCTCGATCCGGGAGCCCCGGCCGGTGCGTACCGACCAGTCGGCCGCCTGCCAGGCAGGGTAGAACGCGGAGTTCTCCGGGTCGACCACGCAGAGCTTGGTGGGCAGCCGCCGGTAGCGGGCGTACCGGCCGATTGTGGCGCTGGTGCCACCGGTACCCGCGCCGACCACGATCCACGCCGGGATCGGATGCCGCTCCAGGGCGAGCTGCGCGTAGATCGACTCGGCGATGTTGTTGTTGCCCCGCCAGTCGGTGGCGCGCTCCGCGTAGGTGAACTGGTCCATGTAGTGCCCGCCGGAGTCCTCGGCGAGCCAGCGTGCCTCGATGACCACCTTCGCCGGGTCCTGGACGAGATGGCACCGGCCGCCCTGGAACTCGATCTGGGCGATCTTCTCGGGCGAGGTGGAGGCGGGCATCACCGCGATGAAGGGCAACCCGAGCATCCGGGCGAAGTACGCCTCGGAGACCGCCGTGGAGCCGGACGACGCCTCGACGATCGTGGTACCCGGCCCGATCCAGCCGTTGCAGAGCCCGTACAGGAACAGGGAGCGGGCCAGCCGGTGCTTCAGCGACCCGGTCGGGTGGACCGACTCGTCCTTGAGGTAGAGGTCGATCCCCCAGTGCCGGGGCAGCGGGAACGGCAGCAGGTGGGTGTCGGCGGACCGGTTCGCGTCAGCCTCGACCGCCGCGATCGCCTCGGTCACCCACCGCCGGCTGGCCTCGTCGCACCGGTCGAGATGAGTCACGCCCGGAAACCTAGCAAGCCGACAGGCGGTGCTCGGGCTCAGGCCGTCGGCGGAGCGACCGACTGCGGTCGGTTCTCCCACTTGGTCGACAGCGCGATGCCGGTACGGGTGGAGGCGACCCCGGGTGTCCGGTTCAGCCGAACGATCAGCTGCTCCAACTCCGCGATGGTGCCTACCCGGGCCTTGAGCAGGAAGGACTCGACGCCGGCCATGAAGTAGCAGGATTCGATCTCGGGCATGACCCGGAACGCCTCAAGCACGTCGTCGGTGTCCGCCCCGGAGTCCTCCACGATGCCGATCAGGGCGGTCACACCCAGCCCGATGGTCTCCGGCTCGACCTCCGCGCGGTACGCCCGGATGACGCCCCCGGACTCCAGCTTCCCGACCCTTTCGTGCACCGCCGGAGCGGAAAGGCCGACCTGGCGGGCCAGCTCGGCGTACGACAGGCGGGCGTTGCCGCGGAGCAGGTCCACGAGGTTGAGGTCGATGGCGTCCACGGACTGTGACCCTAGTCGGCGTGGCGTTACACCCGGACTCCGGTATCCGTTTGACCTGGCAGCGGGTGACAGTTCGCATACCCGGGGTTCGGAGGGCGCGACGCCGGTACCATTTACTAACTTCCCACTCAGTGCGTTTTTCGCGTTTGGCGGACACGCCAGGTCGCTGGTGCTGTAATTGCCATACGTCCCTCATGACGGCTCTGGGCTCGCACCGGCCGGGGGCAGTGTGTTCAGCCGGGGGCTTCGTCGACGCGAGGAGGGGGCTGTGGACACTGGAGATCGCCTGCTGACACCGGGTGAAGTCGCCGCACTGTTTCGGGTGGACCCGAAAACCGTGACGCGATGGGCGGCGGCGGGCCGGATCGGGAGCATCCGGACTCCAGGAGGGCATCGCCGGTTTCGGGAATCCGAGGTGCGAGCCCTGCTTGAAGGGGAGGGCATGCTGGACGAGGCGGACGAGATGGGTAGACCGCAAAACGCGGGCCCGGCCGCTTCGACCGGCACTGCGGGCCCGGCGAATGCCGGAATGTACTGAAGTACGGGTCGGGACGCGGGCCGGCCGTCAGGTCCGGTCCGCGTTCAACTTTCCGGCCCACCGCTTGAACAGCGTGTGCGGCACATCGAGGGCGTCGAGCACCTTGCCCGCCACGAAGTCCACCAACTGGGCCCCGGAGGCGGCGGCGCCCGCACCGTAGAAGCCGGGACTGGCCGGCAGCACCACCGCGCCGGCGTCGTGCAGCGCGATCAGGTGTTCCAGGTGGCTTCGGGTCACCGGCGTCTCCCGGGGCACCACGACCACCCGCCGACGTTCCTTGAGGTTCACCTCGGCGGCACGCTGCAACAGGTCCTTGGACAGGCCGATGGCGATGCCGGCGCAGGCCGCCGTGCTGGCGGGCACCACCACCATCCCGCGTACCGGGTAGGAGCCGCTGCTCGGTCCGGCGGCGAGGTCACCGGCGGGCCAGTGGCGCAGATCCGCGGCGGCGACATCCCGCCCGAGCCAGGCAGCCAGATCCTGAGCCCAGTGAGCGTCCCGGAACGGCCGTCCAGTCTCGTCGAGGACGGTCAGCCGGGCAGCCCGGGAAACGATCAGGTCCACCGGCTCCCCGGCGTCGAGCAGCCCACGTACGACTGCGGCCGCGTACGGCGTGCCGGACGCCCCGGACACCCCGACCACCCATGGTTCGCGCATGCCCTCAGCCTGCCTGGTCACCGCCGGCTCCGGTCGGGCACCCCGGGAAGGCGTCCGAGGTGCCTATGATCGCCGCAGGTTGAGCCGTTACGCCACCGACGCCCGGCGGGTCTGCGGGGGTCACCGCAAGCTGGCATGCTGCCGGGGACGAAAGCACCGTGGGGGCCGACCGGAAGGATGTGGGGACCATCTCGTCGTCGGCCGACTCCGCCCACCACATCCTGCCGTCGCTGCGTGCCGCCTGCCCCATCGCGCCACAGCTCTCCCGGTACGCCGACGATGTGCAGGCGTGGCTGGTGTCCGAGCTGCCGTTGGACGCGCCGACGCGGGAGCGGCTGGGGCGGGCCGGTTTCGCCCGCTACGCGGGGCGGCTCTACCCCGATGCCAGCGAGACCGACCTGCGTACCCTGACCGCGCTGTTCACCTGGTTCTTCCTGGTCGACGACGCCTGCGACGGGCCCGAACGGACCGGCCTCGACGACATCCGTGCCCTACGGGACGGCGCGGTCGCGCTGCTGCGCTTCCGGCTGCGGCACCCGGGTCTGGCCGGTCCGCTACGTCGGCTGCTGGTCAGCGCCTGGCGGGAGCCGCGCCGCCGGATGCCCGCCCGCTGGCGGCAGCGCTTCGCCGACGCGGTCGCCCATCACCTCGACGGCACGTGGCAGGAGGCGGTCAACAAGGCGACCGGGTACGCGCCCGGCGTCGAGGAGTACGTCGAGCTGCGCCGGGCGACCTCGGCGGCGTACGTGTCGTATCCGCTTGTGGAGTTCGTCCACGGCCGGTCGCTGCCCGACCCGGTCTACCACCACCCACGGCTGGGCCAGTTCCGCGACATCGGTAACGACCTGCTCTCCTGGTACAACGACATCGCCTCGCTGGACCGGGACGCGGCCATCTCCGGCGGCCACAACCTGGTGCTGGCGTTGGCCACCGCACACCGCGTGCCGGTGCCCGCCGCCGTCGAGCTGGCGGCGCAGCGTTGGCACGAGTCGATGCGCCGCTTCGTCGCCCTGCGCGCCACGATGCCCTCGTTCGGTCCGGCGCTGGACCCGGCCGTCACCGCCCACCTAGACGGGGTGGCCCGAGCCGTCCGCGGCACCATCGACTGGACCATGGAGAGCGCCCGCTACGCCGTGCCGTCCAACAGGTGATCAGGCGCGCAGGCCGAGCCGGCGGGCTGATCAGGCGCGCAGGCCGAGCCGGACGACCAGGTCGAGCAGGGCGAAGGCGAACAGTGCGATGCCGACGAAACCGTTGGCGGTGAAGAAGGCCCGGTTGACCCGGCTCAGGTCGGTAGGCGTGACCACCAGATGCTGGTAGCCGAAGGCGACCGCGGTGAGGGCCAGCCCGATCCACCAGAGCCAGCCGAAGCCGATCAGCACGCCGAACCAGCCGAACAACGCGAAGGTGACCACGTGCGCGACCGTGGAGGCGTGCAGGGCGAAGCGCAGCCCGTAGCGGGCCGGCACGCTGTGCACGCCGATCTCCCGGTCCACCTCGGCGTCCTGGCAGGCGTAGATGAGGTCGAACCCACCGATCCAGAGGCCGACGGCGGCGCCGAGCAGCCAGGCCGGCCCGGAGCCGGCGAACGTACCGGTCACCGCGAGCCAGGCACCGACCGGGCCGACCATCTGAGCGGCGGCCAGGATGGCGTGTGGCCAGTTGGTGAACCGCTTGCCGTACGGGTAGACCACAAGCGGCACCACGGCCAGCGGCGCGAGCGCCAGGCAGAGCGGGTTGAGCAGGGCGGCGGCGGCGAGGAAGACCACCAGGGCGACGCCCGCGCCGGTCCAGGCCGTCCGCAGGCTCACCGCCCCGGTGACCAGTTCCCGATTGGCGGTACGCGGGTTACGAGCGTCGATCCGGCGATCCAGGATCCGGTTCGCCGCCATCGCGAACGTCCGCGCCCCCACCATCGCCACGGTGATCAGCAGCAGGTCCACCCACCGAACCCGCCCCCCGTTCACCTGCATCGCGACCAAGGCCGACAGGTACGCGAACGGCAACGCGAACACCGAGTGCTCAATCGCCACGAGCTTCAGGAACGCCCCCACCCGCCCCCGCGATCTTGCACTTTTCGTCGGGACAGAGCTGGGCGAAGCGGGCGAATCAGCGACCGAAAGTGCAAGATCGCGGGGGTCGGCGGGCTGGGTGGCCATCAGATGCCGTACTCCTTCCAGCGCTTGTCGACAAGCGAGACGACCTCGGGAGCCATGGTCATCTCCTCGGGCCAGCCCCGGTGGTAGCCCTCCTCGGGGAGCTTGCGGGTGGCGTCGATGCCGGCCTTGCCACCCCAGAACTGCTGGTACGAGGAATGGTCCAGGTGGTCCACCGGCCCCTCGGTGAGCAGCAGGTCCCGGGCGTAGTCGACGTTGCCGAACGCGCGGAAGGCGACCTCGCGGTAGTCGTGCACGTCGCAGTCCTCGTCCACGATCACGATCAGCTTGGTCAGCGACATCATGTGCGCGCCCCAGATCGCGTTCATCACCTTCTGGGCGTGCTTCGGGTACCGCTTGCGGATCGACACGATCGCGCAGTTGTGGAAAACGCCCGCGGCCGGCAGGTCGTAGTCGACGATGTCCGGAATCAGGAAGCGCAGCAGCGGTGCGAAGATCCGCTCGGTGGCCTTGCCGAGGCCATGGTCCTCCTGCGGCGGCTTCGAGGTGACGATCGAGTGGTAGACCGGGTCGCGCTGCATGGTCATCGCCTCGACGTGCAGCACCGGGAACGGCTCGACCGGGGTGTAGAAGCCGGTGTGGTCGCCGAACGGGCCCTCCGGCAGCCGCTCACCCGGCTCCAGGTAGCCCTCCAGCACCACCTGCGCGTGCGCCGGCACCTGCAACGGCACGGTCAGGCAGTCGACCATCTCCACCCGTTCGCCGCGCAGGAAGCCGGCGAACAGGTACTCGTCGATGTCGGCGGGCAGCGGCGCGCTCGACGCGTAGCTGACCACCGGGTCGCAGCCGATGGCGATGGCGACCGGCAGCCGCTGGCCGAGTCGCTCGGCGACGGCGTGGTGCGCGGTGGAGTTCTTGTGGATCTGCCAGTGCATCCCGAGGGTGTTGTGGCTGTGCTGCTGGAGCCGGTAGAGGCCGAGGTTCCGCTTGCCGGTCTCCGGGTGCTTGGTGTGGGTCAGTCCGAAGTTGTGGAAGATCCCGCCGTCACCCGGCCAGACCTGGAGCCCGGGCAGCCGGTTCAGGTCGACGTCGTCACCCCGGTAGACCACCTGCTGGCAGGGGGCGGTCTTGACCTTCTTCGGCGGCATCGACTTGAGCTGCATGACCTTGCTCAGGCCGCCCATCATGCCGGAGAAGCCCACCGGCAGCTCCGGCTTGAGCATCTCGCCGATCCGGTTGCCTATCTCGTCAAGCGACTCGACGCCGAGCGCCATCGCGGTGCGCTTCTCGGTGCCGAACAGGTTGATCGCCAGCGGCATCTCACCCCGGGTGGGCTGCTCGAACAGCAGCGCCGGCCCGTCGGCCCGCACCGTCCGGGTGACGATCTCGCTGATCTCCAGCGTCGGGTCGACCGGGACGCTGACGCGCCGCAGTTCGCCCGCGCGCTCCAGCGCCGCGAGAAAATCCTTCAGATCGGTGTACGGGAAGCCACGAGCCGCCATGCCCGCAAGTCTGTCCTACGTCCGCTGGTGCTGCCCACGCCGGGTGGCCGTACGCCCTGTGGCGCGCCCCACCCCCGCCTGTCACGGGACACCGCGGTCGGGCGAATCCTGCGATGCCTGCGCCTGCGCCTGCGCGACCGTGCCTCTTCGGCGAGCTGGCTCGGCTCACGCGTACGCGGCCAGGGGCGGGTCGATCGGCGCCCGGGTGAGCCGGTTGGCGAAGGTGGAGATGGTGTACGTGCCGACGCCGAGCACCACGTCCAGGGCGTGCCGGGGCTGGTAGCCAGCGGCCAGGAAGGCGGCCAGTTCCTCGTCGCGCACCGCACCCCGGTTGTCGAGCACGGCCAGGGTGAAGCGTCGCAACGCCTCCAGCCGCTCGTCGGGCAGGTCGGTGCCGGCGCGCAGCGCGTCGGTCAGCTCGGCGGCAGCGCCGTGCCGGACGAGGGTGGCGGTGTGCATGGCGACGCAGAGGTGGCATTCGTTCCGACCGGCGACCGTGAGCACCACGACCTCCCGCTGGATCGGGTCCAGCCCGCAGCTCTCGAAGCTGGCGTTTGCGGTCAGGAAGCCCTTGAGCAGTTCGGGGGACTCGGCCATCAGGCCGACCGCCCCGGGCAGGTGACCGATCTTGCGGCGTACGCCGGTCATGGTGGCGCGGGCAGCCTCCGGCGCGGTGTCGATGGTGTGGGTGGTGAATACGTGCGTGGACATGGCGGCGCCCCTTGCCGTAGATTAGTCAACGTGGTTGACCAAACCGTAAACCAGGTTGTCGAAATTGCCAACACCTGAACCGCAGCGACCCGGCTTCGTGCTGCCGCTGCTGTTGCTTGCCGGCTTCCGGACGCTCATCGACGACCTGCACGCCGAGCTGGCCCGGCAGGGTCACGCGGAGCTGCGCCCGCTGCACGGCTTCGTGCTCCAGGCCGTCGGCGCCGACGGCACCACCGCCTCCGAGCTGGGTCACCGGCTGGGCGTCTCCAAGCAGGCCGCCGGCAAGACCGTGGACCGGCTGGTCGCCCTCGGCTACCTGGAACGCGCCGACGACAGCCGCGACGCCCGCCGCAAGCTGGTCCGGCTGACCCCGCACGGGCTCGACGGGCTACGCCGGTCGGCTGTCATCTTCGACGCGCTGCGACAGCGCTGGACGGAAACGCTCGGCGCGGACCGGGTGGCCGCCATCGAGGACGACCTGCGGGCCGTCACCCCCGCCAACTGGTTCCGCCTCGACATCCCCGGCTGGTTCACCGGCTGATCGGAAGCACCGCCACGAACGTCCGCCAGGCCGCCGGGCCGAAGACCAGCACCGCGCCGTCGCGGTCCTTGCTGTCCCGGACCGCGACCAGGCCGGGCAGGTTGTCGGCCACCTCGACGCAGTCTCCGCCGTTGGTGCTGCTCCGGGTGCTTGTGCGCCACCGGGCGTCGGTCAGCTCCGCCATGACTCCGCCACCTCCGTCAACAACTCGATCGACTGCCGGGGCGGCAACGCCTCGCCCTGGATCGCCTCCCAGGAGGCCCGGATCGCCAGCACGTCCTCGGTGTGGTCGATCACCTGGCCCTTGAGCTGATCGTCCAGATAGGCCACATCCTCCCCACCGGGAAGGGTAGCCAGCACGAAGGCCCCGGCGACACCCGGATACGCGCCGACCGAGGCGGGCACCACGTGCAGCCGTACCCGGGCGTGCTCGGTGGCCAGCTTGACCAGCCGCCACAGTTGCTCGCGCATCACCACCGGCCCACCGACCGGCCGGCGCAGCACGTGCTCGTCCAGCACCGTGACCAGCTGCGGCGGTCGCTCGCAGGTGAGCACCGCCTGCCGGGCCAGTCGCGCCTCCACCCGCCGCTCCACCTCCGCGTCGTCGTAGAGGCCGACGCTGCGGAACAGCGCGCGGGCGTACGCCGAGGTTTGCAGCAGCCCCGGCACCACCGTGTGCTGGAACGACCGCAGCACGGTGGCCTGCCGCTCGTTGGCCTCCCACTCCCGCATCCACTGCGGCGCACCGAGCCGGGCCAGCATCCGGACGAACGCGCCGCCGGTGTCGAGTGCCGCGTCCGCCAGCTCCCAGAAGTCGGGCGGCGGCTTACGCGCCTCGGTCTCCACCATGGCCACCGTCGACGGCGAATAGTTGATCGCCCGGGCCAGATCCTCCTGCGTCACCTTGCGTGCCGCCCGCATGTGTCGCAGTTCCTCGATGAGCACTCGCGACCGCTCGTCCACCCACACCACTCCTCACCAGCACGACAGGCGTTTCTCACCGCCCTCACCGGGGGACAGACCAGGCACACAGGGCGATGGGATGCCTTCCGAGCGTAGTCGGCGGCGCACCAGACTGTCCCCATCGGAACCGCCCGGATCCGGCAGAAAGGACGGGCGCAACCGAGGCGGGGCCGTCCGGCACGTCGGCGACGGACGGCCCCGCCGCCAACCGGCTGGCAGACAGGAGTACGCAGATGACGTCGCAGATCCACGTCGCGCTCCGGCCGCTCTGGCTGTGCCGGGCCTGCGCCGCACCGTGGCCCTGCGCCAACGCCCGGCTCACCCTCCTCGCCGAGTACCGGGACAGTCACGTGGCCCTGTCGATCTACCTCGCCGGGCTGCTGTACGACGCGGTCGAGGATCTGTACCGCCTCGACCCCCACAACGCGCCGAAGCCCGCCGCGCTGCACGAGCGGTTCCTCGGCTGGGCCGCCCCACGAGCTCCTCGCCCACACCCCACCGACTGACCGCCGCTTTGGTCGTACGCTCGCACCTCATGACGATCGTCACTGCCGACCGGCCGCACTCCGACGACGAGCCGGCGGTAGTCGAGGAGCCGGGCGCGGCGGCCACCGCCGAGGAGCCGGGCGCGGCGGCCATCTCGCCGGCCTCCGTGGCCGAGGCGGAGCGGATCCAGCAGGAGCTGCGGCGGCACCTCGACCTGGAGGAATGCCTGGACGGCGCGCCGAGGCTGGTCGCCGGCGTGGACGTGTCGTACCACAAGGATTCGTCGCGGATCGTCGCCGCCGCCGTGGTCATCGACCTGACCACCGGCGCCGAGGTGGAGTCGGCCGTGGTACCGGGCACGGTGAGCTTCCCGTACGTGCCGGGGCTGCTGGCCTTCCGGGAGGTGCCGATCCTGATGGCGGCGCTGGGCCGGCTCGGCCATCGCCCCGAGGTGGTGGTCTGCGACGGGTACGGCATCGCCCACCCCCGGCGGTTCGGGCTCGCCTGCCACCTGGGCGTGCTGACCGGGCTGCCCACCTTCGGGGTGGCCAAGACGCCCTTCGTCGGTGCGTACGACGAGCCGGGCACCCGTCGGGGCGAGTGGTCGGCACTGCGCGACGGCGACGAGGTGCTGGGTCGGGTGCTGCGTACGCAGACCGACGTCAAGCCGGTCTTCGTCTCGGTCGGCCACCGCACCAGCCTCAACCAGGCGACCACGATCACGCTCGACCTGAGCCGGCGCTACCGCCTGCCCGAGGTGATCCGCCGCGCCGATTTCCTCTCCCGCGAAGCCCTCCGCTGACCGTCGACGCCTATTACACCGAGTAATTCTTGGACAGTTCCCGTTAGCGAAGAACGGGAACTGTCCAAGATCTCGACGGATTTGGGGAACATCTCACCGACCGTGGACCGGGATGCCGGGCGACGACACCATTGAGGCATGTCGGATGCGTACGTCGTCGGCGAGCCGGACGGGCTGTCGCCGCTGCAGGTCGAGCTGCGCGACGCCATCGCCCGTGAGTTGCACGCGCAGCTCGGGCTGCGGTCCGAGCGGATCGAGCTGGCCGATGTGCCGGAGGTCGCCTACCAGGTCACCCTGCGGGTGGGCGAGACGCTACGGCGGCACCGGCCGCTGTCGGCCCCGCCTCGGAGCTGTCCGCAAGACGTATAACCACAGTTACTATAAGTGTGGTTATACGTCTTGCAGGTCAGAGGCCGCCGTAGGAGTGCAGGCCCTCGAAGAAGATGTTCACGCCGAAGAGGTTCATCAGCACGGTCAGGAAGCCGAGGATGGCCAGCCAGGTGGCCGTGTTCCGCCGCACGCTCGGCGTGGCGCGGGCGTGCAGGTAGCCGGCGTACACCACCCAGGAGATGAACGCCCAGGTCTCCTTCGGGTCCCAGCCCCACGGGCGACCCCAGGCCGCCTCGGCCCAGATCGCCCCGGCGATCACCGCGAAGGTGAAGATCGGGAATGAGAAGGCGTGCAGCACGAAGGTGAGCCGTTCCAGCCCGGCCGCTGCCGGCAGCCGCTTCGCCAGGGTGTACGGGAAGCTGCGCTTGCCGTTCTCGTACCCGGCCCGCATCAGGTACGCCGCCGCCGGCACCACGCCCAGCAGGAACAGGCCCGAGGCGAAGACGATCGTCGACACGTGCACGATGAACCAGTACGAGTTGAGCGCCGGCACCAGCGGCACGATCGGGGTGTAGAGCACCAGCTCGGCGGTGGCCACCAGCAGCACCATCACCAGCGTCAGGAACAGCCCGAGGCGGCGCAGGAACGGCCACTTCACCAGCACGGTCAGCCAGGCGGCGACCCCGATGAACGAGACCGTGAGCACGAACTCGTACATGTTGCCCCACGGCATCCGGTCAGCGGCCAGGCCCCGCGTGACGAGTGCCGCCAGGTGCAGCGCGGCGGCGACGGCGGTCAGCCCGACCGCGATCCGGCCGCCCAGCTCCGCCCGCCGCGCGGTCCGATCGGCCCGACCCGATGTCGCCGGGTCCACCACAGCGCCACCGAGCGCCGACGACCCGTCGGCGAGATCGCTCGCGCTCCGGCCATCCGTGGCGATGCCATTCGTCGCCAGGCCGTCCCCGTCCGGACCGACAGTCACCTCGACGGTCGACGCGCCCACCCCCGCGCCGACCAGCTCGCGGGCCGGTGCCACGACGACCCTGGCGCGCGAGTTGCCGAGGGCGTACTCGACGGCGTGACTGATCATCGCCAGCAGATACACAAGCGTGGCGATCGACACCAGCTGATCGGAGAGTGCGGACATCACTCGGCTCCTTCCCGCGCCCGGGCCGACGCGCCCGGGTCGGTGCCGGCGTCACCGGATCGTCCACCGATCGCGGCGACCAGTTGGGCGAACTCGGCGGCGAACCCGGGATGCTCGGTACGCGGCAGACCAGCCACCTCGACCAAACTACTACCGCCCGTCGGAGATCCACCGTCGGGGTCACCCGGGCCGGCCGGCAGCAGCCGCACGAACACCCGCCGACGCCTGACGAAGAGCGAACCCATCAGCCCCAGCACCAGCCCGATCGAGCTGACCAGCAGCAGCATCGTGCCCGGGTCGTGCCGTACCGACAGCACGATGTACCGCTCCGTGCCCACGAACTCGACGGTGGTGCCGTCGTCAAGCGTCCAGCTCTCGCCGATCCGCAGTTGCTTCGCACCGATCTCGGTGAGCCGGCCGTTGCGTAGCTGACGCTGGTCGAGCTGGTAGACCGAGCCGGGGATGCCGGCGTCGAGCCCCAGGTTCCCCCGGTACGCGACCAGGTCGAGCAGCGGATTCTGCTCGGTCGGGTGCTCCGAGCGGACGAACGGCGGCTGCTGCGGTGCGGTCGGCAGGTAGAGCCCGGAGAAGGCCACCTGGAGATCCGGGTTCCGCTCGCCGGTCTCCGGGTCGACGTTGGCGTCCGGGAAGGCGGCCAGGCCCTCGCCGGTCAGCCCGATGTCGCCGGTGGTGAGGAACGGCACGGTGCTGGTCTGGGTGCCACCGAACCGGTCGGTGTACCGGATCACCGGGGCGTAGCCGTGCCCGAGCAGGTAGACGTTCGCGCCGTCGAGGCGCAACGGTGCGTTGACCGAGAACTCGGCCTGGCGGGGCGCACCGCCGTCCTCGTCGACTGTCACCTTCGCGTTGAACGAGGACGCTTGGCCGTTCGGCAGGAACTGCGCGTCGAACTCGTCCAGCTGCATACAGAAGCGGGGCAGGTCGTCACCGACGCGCGGACCGAGCTTCGCCTCGGCGTACTGCTGGCGGGTGTTGCAGAAGACCTGGTCCGCTCCCGCCACCAGCAGCCGGTTGCCGTGCCAGCCGTACCAGGAGCCGAGCGCGACACCGACAAGCACCAGCACCATCGAGGTGTGGAAGATCAGGTTGCCGGTCTCCTTCAGGTAGCCCTTCTCGGCGGAGACCTCGTCGCCGCGTACCGCCACCCGCCACCGCCGTCGCCGCAGCGTCTCGGCGACCGCCGCCGCGCCGCCCTCGGGCGCGGGCACCACCGCGTGCTGCGGCAGCCGCTCCAACCGTTTCGGTACGGCCGGCGGACGGGCCCGCAGCGCCCGGACGTGGTCGCGGAGCCGGGGCGTGATGCAGCCGATCAGCGAGGTGAACAGCAGCAGGTAGATCGCCGAGAACCAGACCGAGCTGAACGCCTCGAACGCGCCCACCCGGTCGAGCAGCGGCGCCAGGTCGGGGTTGGCGGTGTAGAAGTCGCGTACGTCCTCGGGGTTGACCCCACGCTGCGGCAGCACCGACCCGGGGATCGCCGCGATCGCGAGCAGGAAGAGCAGCACCAGCGCGGTACGCATGCTGGTCAGCTGCCGCCACGAGTTGCGCAGCAGCGCGAGCAGCGGGTTGGGCCGGCGTCGGGGCGCCTCGGCCGGTGTGGCGGGACGGTCGTCCACGGCGGTCATCAGATGCCCACCTCGAAGTTGCCCACCCCGACCGTGGTCTGCAACCAGATCACCACGTTGGTCCAGCCACCGGTGACCAGCGCCAGCCCGATCAGGATCAGTAGCGCCCCGCCGATCCGGGTGACCCAACGGCTGTGCCGGCGCACCGTGCGGAACACCCCGAGCAGCCGGTTGAAGCCCAACCCGAAGACGACGAACGGAAGACCCAGCCCGAGGCAGTACGCCACCGCCAGCACCACCGCCCGGTCGGTCTGCCCGCTGGTGGTGGCCATCCCGAGCACCGCGGCCAGCGTGGGCCCGGTGCAGGGCACCCAGCTCAGTGCGAACACGGCACCGAGCACCGGTGCGCCGAGCAGCCCAGCGGCGGGCAGCCGGTTGATCCGGAACTCACGCTGGAACCCGGGCAGCGCACCGAGGTAGCCCAGACCGAGCACGACGATGAGCCCGCCGACGATGATCTCCAGCGTCCGTTCGTGGTCGAAGAAGACCCGGCCGACGCCGCTGAACAGGACTGCCGTGGCGGTGAACACGACGGTGAAGCCGGCGATGAACAGCAGCGTCCCGGCCAGCACCCGACCCTTCACCGCGGGGGCGACCCGAGTGCTCTCCCGTACCGCGGTGCCGACGCCGCCACCACCGCCCGGTATCTCGCCCACCGCGGGAGGCGCGTGCCGGCCTTCGAGGTCCGCGCCGGCCAGCCCGGTGACGTACGAGAGGTAGCCGGGCATCAGCGGCAGCACGCACGGAGACAGGAAGCTGACCAGACCGGCCAGGGCAGCCGCGCCCAACGCCAACAGCAACGGGCCGGACTCGGCGAGCTGACCGAAGGTCCCGCCCATCAGCGCTGACCGGCCGGCGCGGGCGCCTCGGCGGCGATCCGCTCGACAATGGGTTGCAGCCCCTCCTGCCGGACCGCCGCCCGGATCACCGTGGCGATGCGTCCCTCCCGGTCCAGCACGACGGTGGCCGGGATGGTGTTCGGCGGGATGTCCATGTCGAGGGCGAGCCGGCTGCCCGGGTCGAAGATGCTCGGGTAGCTGACCCGGCCCTCCTCGAAGGCGATGGCCTTGTCCCGGCTGTCCTGCACGTTGATGCCGAGGAAGGTCACCCCGGCGTCCTTCGTCGCCTGGTAGGTGTTCTCCAGGTCGTCGGCCTCGGCCCGGCACGGCGCGCACCAGGAGCCCCAGAAGTTGACCACCACGACCTTGCCCCGCTGGTCGACCACGTCGTAGGACCCACCGGCCAGCAGCTCACCGGCGATCTTCGGGGCGGCGGACCGCTGCTCCGGGGCACACTCGACGATGCCGCCGGCGCTGTCGCAGTCGGACTCCCGCCCGTCGCCCGTACAACCGCTCAGGAGCATCGCGGTGGCCGCGGCGGCGAGCAGGCCGACAGCCAGCCTCCGGACGCCCATCTCAGGCCCCCTTGGCCGTCCGCGCGGTCGGCGACATCGCCACCAGGTGTGCGGCCGGTTCGGAATAGCCGATGCCGACGATCTTGGCGCCGTCGAAGTGGAAGGTGGTGAGGGAAGCCAGTGCACACTGCCGGCGACGCGGATCGTGCCACAACCGCTTGCGCTCCACGTAGCGGCGCAGCGTCCAGATCGGCAGCTGGTGCGAGACCAGGACGGCCTCCCGGCCCTCGGCGGCGATCCGGGCGGCGTGCAACGCGGCGAACATCCGCTCGGCGATGGCCCGGTACGCCTCGCCCCAGGACGGGGTGACCGGGTCACGCAGCACCCACCAGTTGCGCGGGTCGCGGAAGGAACCGTCGCCGGGCGAGACCTTCTTGCCTTCGAACCAGTTGGCGCTCTCGATCAGCCGCTCGTCCACTCCGACGGGCAGCCGGAACTGGGCGGCGATCGGCTCTGCGGTCTGCTGGGCGCGTTCCAGCGGGCTGGCCGCCACGTGCACGACCTCGCGTTCGGCGAGCCCCTGCGCGGCGGCCTTGGCCATCTGGACGCCCAGTTCGCTGAGGCGGAAACCGGGCAGCCGGCCGTACAGGATGCCGTCCGGGTTGTACACCTCGCCGTGCCGGAGCACGTGGACCACCGTCTTACTCACCGCTACCCCCCGTGACCTGCCGCTGCCGCCGCGTTGGCCGCCGTCGGCAGCGCGCCGGCGATCTGTTCCAGGGCGGCATCGTCGATCGCCGCCGAGACGAACCAGGACTCGAACGCGCTCGGCGGCAGATAGACCCCGGCAGCGAGCATCGCGTGGAAGAACGCCTTGAACGCCGGCACCTGCTGGGTGCGGGCGCTGTCGTAGTCCACCACGTCGGCATCGGTGAAGAAGATCGAGAACATGTTGCCCGCGTACGAGAGCCGGTGCGGGACCCCGGCGGCAGCCAGCGCGTCGGCGGCCAGCTTGCCCACGACGGCGGCGGTGTCGTCCAGCCGGCGGTAGAGCGCGTCGTCGGCGAGCCGCAACGTGGTCAACCCGGCCGCGCAGGCGAGCGGGTTCCCGGAGAGGGTGCCGGCCTGGTAGACCGGACCGGCGGGAGCCAGTCGCGACATGATCTCCGCGCGCCCACCGAACGCCGCGGCGGGCAGGCCGCCACCCATGACCTTGCCGTACGTCCACAGGTCCGCCTCGACCGGATCGAGGCCGTGCCAGCCGGCGCGGGAGACCCGGAACCCGGTCATGACCTCGTCGACGATCAGCAGTGCGCCGTGCGCGTGCGCGATCCTGGCCAGCTGCGCGTTGAACCCGTCACGGGGGGCGACCACGCCCATGTTGCCCGGTGCGGCCTCGGTGATCACCGCGGCGATGTGCTGGCCCTCGGCAGCGAAGGCGGCCTCGACGGCGGTCACGTCGTTGTAGGGCAGCACGATGGTCTCGCTGGCCGCCGCGCCGGTGACCCCCGGCGAATCGGGCAGGCCGAGGGTGGCCACGCCGGAGCCGGCGGCGGCCAGCAGCGCGTCGACGTGCCCGTGGTAGCAACCGGCGAACTTGATGACCTTTGAGCGACCGGTGTAGCCGCGCGCCAGGCGGATCGCCGACATCGTCGCCTCGGTGCCCGAGTTGACCAGCCGGACCTGCTCGACCGGGGTACGCGCGACGATCTCGTCGGCCAGTTCGACCTCGCCGGGGGTGGGCGTACCGAAACTGGTGCCGTGCGCGGCGGCGGCCTGCACGGCCGCGACCACCTCGGGGTGAGCGTGCCCCAGGATCAGCGGCCCCCAGGAGCAGACCAGGTCGACGTAACGGCGACCGTCCGCGTCGTGGAGCCAGGGCCCCTCACCTCGAACCATGAAGCGTGGGGTGCCGCCGACCGCCCGGAAGGCGCGCACAGGGGAGTTCACCCCGCCCGGCACGATGGCGCAGGCGCGGTCGAACAGGGCCGCTGAGGCCGGCGCGTCGACCGGGTAGCGGTCGGATCCGGCGGTAAACACCTCGGTCACGATGCCGCCATTGTGTCAGCGCCCGGCTGCGGATCGGCAGCCACCCCGGCCAGGGGTTACCGGGCTCACCCCCGGCACGCTGCGCGGGGACGGCACGCCTCGACAGGCCGGTCGACGGAGATCGCGATAGGCTGACCCGGTGGATCGTGCCGAACTGTCCATCACCGTACACCGAACGGGCGACGAAGCAGTCCTCCGCCTTGCCGGTGAGATCGACATGCAAACGGCCGCCCAGCTATCGACCGTCGTCAACGAGGTTCTCACCGAGCCCCCGCCCCGGATCGTCCTCGATCTCGGCGGCGTGACGTTCTGCGACTCGCAGGGGCTGGGCACCCTGGTCGTCCTCAGCCGCAAGGCCAGTCACGCGCAGAGCCTGCTCGTCCTGACCAACGTCGGCGAGTTCCTGCTACGCGTCCTGGACATCACCGGCCTACGCAGCGCCCTGATGATCCGCAACGACACCCCCACCCCCTAACCCACCCCCGCGCCCGCGCCCGCGCCCGCCGCGATCTTGCACTTTCGGTCGCCCAAATGCCCCGAATTGCACCTTTCGTCGGGACAAAAACTGCAAGATCGCGGGCGGGCGGCGGGAGGCGGGGTGGGCGGGGTGGGGGTGGGTAGGGGGTTAGTCGGGGGTGGTGCCCCAGCGGGCTTGTTCGAGGAGGGCTACGGCGCGGGCGTGGGCCTCCGGGTCGTCGGCGTTGCGGAGCAGGGTGGTGGCTTCGTCGACGGCGTCGGTGAGCAGCCGCCACTGGGCGTCACGTTCGCGCACCATCTCGGACTGCGCCGCCAGCTGACGGGTCTTGGTCCACAACTCGACGAAGACGGAGACCTTGGCCCGCAGCACCCACGGATCGAACGGCTTGGTGAGATAGTCGACCGCGCCCGCCGCGTAGCCGCGCAGGGCCAGTTGAGCGTCCCGGTCGGCAGCGGTCAGGAAGATGATCGGCACGTGCCGGGTACGCTCCCGCCGCTTGATGTGGCTCGCCGTCTCGAACCCGTCCATGTCCGGCATCTGGGCGTCCAGCAGGATCACCGCGAAGTCGTCGACCAGCAACTGCTTCAGCGCCGCCTCACCGCTCTCCACGGCGACCGACTGCACCGGCAGCCCCTGGAGGATCGCCTCCAGGGCCATCAGGTTCTCCCGGCGATCATCGACCAGCAGCGCCTTCGCCACCTGCGTCACGAGCCCTCCTCGGTACGGCTGCCACTGATCCAGGTGCCCATCAGCTCGATCAACTGGTCCAGGTCGACCGGCTTGGTGATGTAGTCGCTGGCTCCGGCCGCTATCGCCGACTCACGATCCCCCGGCATGGCCTTCGCCGTCAGGAACACGATCGGCAGGTCCGCGAACCGGTGATTACGCCTGATCTGTCGGGTTGTCTCGTATCCGTCCTGATCGGGCATCATTGCATCCATCAGGACGATATCGACCTCCGGGTGTTCGGCCAACAGGCGGACCCCGTCGGCGCCGTTGTCGGCGTACAGCACGGTCATTCCGTGCAGTTCGAGCGCGCTGGTCAGCGCGAAGACGTTACGCACGTCGTCGTCGACGATCAGCACGGTGGCACCGTCGAGCTGGCGGGTCTTCGGCGCCTCGGGCGCCTCCGACAGCAACTCCATCGGCGGCATCAACAACGACGACGGCAGACCCGCCCGCTGCGGTGACGGTGGCGCGGGTGCCACCACCGCGTCCGGCGCCAGTACGTCGGGCAGGTAGAGCGTGAACGTCGAGCCCTGGCCGGGTGCCGAGGCGACCGTGATCGTGCCCCCGATCAGCCGGGCCAGGTCACGGCTGATCGACAGGCCCAGCCCGGTACCGCCGTACCGGCGGCTGGTCGTCCCGTCCGCCTGCTGGAACGCCTCGAAGATCAGCGACAGCTTGTCGTCGGAGATCCCGATACCGGTGTCGATCACCGTGAAGGCGATCACCTGCCGGGCGTTGGTCAGCGCCGGTACGTCGAACACCGCGTGCTCCGGCGCCCGGGAGATCCGCAGGGTCACCGCACCGTTGTCGGTGAACTTGACCGCGTTCGACAACAGGTTGCGCAGCACCTGCTGAAGCCGCTGCGCGTCGGTCACCACGGCCGGCGGCAGGTCCTTGCCGATGCGTACCTGGAAGTCCAGGCCCTTCTCCTCGGCCTGCGGGGAGAACGCCTGTTCCACGTAGTTGCAGATCTCGGTGAACCGGACCTCGGTCGGCTCGACGTCCATCCGCCCAGCCTCGATCTTGGAAAGATCCAGGATGTCGTCGATCAGGCGCAGCAGGTCCGACCCGGAGCCGTGGATCGTGCGGGCGAACTCGATCTGCTTCGGCGTGAGGTTCTGCTCGGAGTTCTCCATCAGCAACCGGGCCAGCAGCAGCAGCGAGTTCAGCGGCGTACGCAGCTCGTGGCTCATGTTCGCCAGGAACTCCGACTTGTACGCCGAGGCCCGGGTGAGCTGCTGCGCCTTGTCCTCCAGGCCCAGCCGGGCCAGTTCGATCTCCCGGTTCTGGGTCTCGATGTTCGCCTTCTGCTCCGACAGCAGTTTGGCCTTGTCCTCAAGTTCGGCGTTGGTCCGCTGCAACTCCGCCGACTGCTCCTGCAACTCGTGTGCCAGCCGCTGCGACTGCGCGAGCAGTTCCTCCGTACGCCGGTTCGCCTGAATGGTGTTGACCGCGATGCCGATGGTGGAGACCAGCCGTTCCAGGAACGACAGGTGCAGCTCGGAGAAGGGTGTGACGGTGGCGAACTCGATCACGCCGAGCAGTTCGCCCTCGAAGAGGACCGGCAGGACGACCAGGTCGGCCGGTGGCGTGTCGGCCAACCCGGACCGCAGGGTGATCCGGCCGTCCGGTACGGCTCCGACCCGGATGGTGCGCCGGGACAGGGCGGCCTGGCCGACCAGCCCCTCGCCCGGCCCGAAGGTCACGTCGTGCCCCCGGGAGACGTAGCCGTACGAGGCGGTCAACCGCAGCCGCATCACGCCCTCGGAGTTGTCCACGAGGAAGAAGGCACCCAGCTGCGCGTCGACAAGCGGAGTGACCTCCTGCATGATCATCCGGCAGACCTCGCCGAGATCACGCTGGCCCTGGAGCAGGCCGCCGATGCGGGCGAGGTTGGAGTCGAGCCACCCCTGCTCGGCGTTCTTGTGGGTCGTCTCCCGCAGGGTGACGATCATCTGGTTGATGTTGTCCTTCAGCTCGGCGACCTCGCCCTGCGCCTTCACCGCGATCCGCTGGGTGAGGTCGCCCCGGGTCACCGAGGTCGAGACGCGGGCGATCGCGCGTAGCTGGGTGGTGAGCGTCGAGGCGAGCTGGTTGACGTTCTCGGTGAGGTCCCGCCAGGTGCCGCTGACGCCCTTGACCTGAGCCTGACCGCCCAGCTTGCCCTCGGTACCCACCTCACGGGCCACCCGGGTCACCTCGTCGGCGAACGACGACAACTGGTCCACCATCGTGTTGACCGTGTTCTTCAGCTCCAGGATCTCGCCCTGCGCGTCGACCGTGATCTTCTGCGACAGGTCACCGTTGGCCACCGCGGTGGTGACCGAGGCGATGTTGCGGACCTGGCTGGTCAGGTTCGACGCCATCGAGTTCACGTTGTCGGTCAGATCCCGCCAGGTGCCGGCAACGCCGCGCACCTGGGCCTGGCCGCCCAGCTTGCCCTCGGTACCCACCTCACGGGCCACCCGCGTCACCTCGTCGGCGAACGACGACAGCTGATCCACCATCGTGTTCACCGTCGACTTCAGCTCCAGGATCTCGCCCCGGGCATCCACCGTGATCTTCTGGCTCAGGTCACCCTTGGCGACCGCCGTGGAGACCTGGGCGATGTTCCGTACCTGGGCGGTCAGGTTCGACGCCATCGAGTTCACGTTGTCGGTCAGATCCCGCCAGGTGCCGCTGACGCCCTTGACCTGAGCCTGACCGCCGAGGTTGCCCTCGGTGCCCACCTCACGGGCCACCCGCGTCACCTCGTCGGCGAACGACGACAGCTGATCGACCATCGTGTTCACCGTCGACTTCAGCTCCAGGATCTCGCCCCGGGCATCCACCGTGATCTTCTGCGACAGGTCGCCCCGCGCCACCGCCGTGGTGACCGAGGCGATGTTCCGTACCTGGCTGGTCAGGTTCGACGCCATCGAGTTCACGTTGTCGGTCAGGTCCCGCCACGTACCGCTGACGCCCTTGACCTGAGCCTGACCGCCCAGCTTGCCCTCGGTACCCACCTCACGGGCCACCCGGGTCACCTCGTCGGCGAACGACGACAACTGGTCCACCATCGTGTTGACGGTGTTCTTCAGCTCCAGGATCTCGCCCCGGGCGTCGACCGTGATCTTCTGGCTCAGGTCACCCTTGGCGACGGCCGTGGAGACCTGGGAGATGTTGCGGACCTGGCTGGTCAGGTTCCCGGCGAGCTGGTTGACGTTCTCAGTGAGGTCACGCCAGGTGCCGGAGACGCCGCGCACCTGGGCCTGACCGCCCAGCTTGCCCTCGGTACCCACCTCACGGGCCACCCGCGTCACCTCGTCGGCGAACGACGACAACTGGTCCACCATCGTGTTGACGGTGTCCTTGAGTTCCAGGATCTCGCCCTGCGCGGCCACGGTGATCTTCTGCGACAGGTCACCCCGGGCCACAGCCGTGGAGACCTGAGCGATGTTCCGCACCTGGGCGGTCAGGTTCGACGCCATCGAGTTGACGCTGTCGGTCAGGTCCTTCCAGGTGCCCGCTACGCCCGGCACCTCCGCCTGACCGCCCAGCTTGCCCTCGGTACCCACCTCCCGGGCCACCCGCGTCACCTGCTCGGCGAAGAGGCGCAGCGTGTCGGTGAGCGAATTCATCGTGTCGGCCAGCTCGGCGACCTCGCCGCGCGCGCTGACGGTGATCTTCTGCGAGAGGTCACCCTTGGCCACCGCGGTCGCCACCTGGGAGATCGACCGGACCTGGCCGGTCAGGTTCGACGCCATGGTGTTCACCGAGTCGGTGAGGTCCTTCCAGGTGCCGGCGACGCCGCGGACGTCGGCCTGGCCGCCCAGCTTGCCCTCGGTGCCCACCTCCCGGGCCACCCGGGTCACCTCGTTGGAGAAGGACGAGAGCTGGTCGACCATGGTGTTGACCGTCCGACCGATCCGCAGGTACTCACCCCGCAGCGGGCGGCCGTCGATCTCCAGCGCCATGTGCTGGGTGAGGTCACCGTCGGCGACCGCCACGATGACCCGGGCGATCTCGGTGGTGGGTCGACCCAGGTCGTCGATCAGCGAGTTGACCGCCCGCTGCCCCTCCGCCCAGGAGCCGTCCAGCCCTTCCTCGTCCAGCCGCTCGGTCAGCCGGCCGTCGCGGCCCACGACCCGACTGATCCGGCGCAGATCCAGGTGCTGCCGCTCCTGGAGCGACACCACGTCGTTGAAGGCGTCCGCCACCTCACCGGCCGCGCCCGAACGCCGGGGCAACCGCACCTTGAGATCACCGCCACGGACCCGCCGTAGCGCCTCCGCCAGCTCGGTGAGGACCGCCTCGTGGTCGGCGGCGGAGGTCTCCGCGGTCACCGACTGTTTCGCCGTGGTCATCATTCCTCGCTCACCTCGGGGTACACCGGCTCCCACCGGCCACCCCATCATTGTCCCCGTGACCTCGAAAACGCCACGGCACGGCACGGTCCGACGGCAAAGCCCCGGTGGTGATCGGCTTGGCACTTCAGAGGTGTCGGTGGAGGATACGAGGGTGTCAGCGGAGGCGGGGCCCGCGGCGAAGACGGGCCCAGACGAGCACGCGCGGCGCGTCCGGCTTCCCGCCGACCGCCGTACACCGGCCGCCGCGCGCGCGGTCGTCCGGTCCGTGCTCGCGGAGGCGGACCTGGACGAACTGCTCAACGAGGCACTTCTGTTGACCACCGAGCTGTCCACGAACGCGGTCGAGCACGCCCGCACCGAACTGGACATCGAGGTCACCGCCGACCAGGCGGGGCTGACCGTCACGGTCTCCGACTTCGCCGCCGGCCCGGTCGACGAGCTGACCGTCGGCGTACGCAACCAGGCGACCGACATCGCCGAGGTCGCCGAACGGGGGCGTGGGCTGCTGCTGGTCGACCACTTCGCCAGCCGCTGGGGCACCACCTACCTGCGCACCGGCAAGGGCGTGTGGTTCCGGCTGGACCGGTCCGATCGGAAGGGCAAGGGACCGGCCACACCCGCGCCACCGGCGAGCGCCGCCCAACCGGACAGCGCCGGACAGACCGCCGTGCCCAGCCCCGGTGCGATGAACGCGCTGATGCAGACCACCCCCGACCCGTACGCCGAGGATCCGCTGCCGGACTTCGCCGCCGGCCTGCTGACCCGGGTGGCGGAGATGGTCGGCGCCGCCGGCGGGGTGGTCCGGCTGGACCGCGGCGACGGCCAGGGCGCCCAGGTCCTCGCCCGGTACGGCCGCCAGCCCCGGGCCGGTAACGACCTGCTCCGGGTGCCGCTGGCCGTGCACCGCCCGTACGCCGGTGAGCTGGAACTGGACGCCGCGCCCACCGCGTACGCCCAGCCGCTGGCGGTGCTGACCGCCGAGCGGCTCTCGCTGCACCTGGAGAACGACCGGCTGCGCCGCGCGGACGTACGCCGGCAGGCCTGGCTGACCTTCCTCGCCGAGGCCAGCGAGCTGCTCGCCCAGTCGCTGGACGTGGAACTGACCATGGCACTCATCCCGCAGCTGGTGGTGCCCCGGCTCGGCCAGTGGTGCGCGGTGCACACCACCGACGAGTGGGGCCGGCTCCGGCTCGCGGCGGCCAGCCACGCCGACGAGTCGGTGCTGCCGCAGCTGCACGCCACGCTCCGCGAGGCCGGCCCTGATTCCATTTTGGCTCGGCTACGGGAGGCCAGCCGCAACGGCACCCGGACCCCGCTCGGCGCGCCGATGGAGGGCTTCGCCGTACCGTTGATCGCCCGAGGGCAGCGCCTCGGCACCCTGGCCGTCGGACGGCACCAGCGGCACCGGCAGGATCCGGACGAGATCGCGGTGCTGGAGGACGTGGCCCGACGGGCCGCCCTCGCCATCGAGAACGCCCGCATCCATGCCGAGCGCCGCCGGGTGGCCCAGACCCTGCAACAGTCGTTGCTGCCGCCGGTCCTGCCGGTGGTGGAGGGCATCGGCTTCGCCGCCGAGTACGTGCCGACCGGCGGGGACGTCGACGTCGGCGGCGACTTCTACGACGTGGTGCCGCTGCCGGACGGGCGCTGGCTGGTGGTGATCGGCGACGTCTCCGGCAAGGGAGTGCAGGCGGCGGCGGTCACCGGGCTGGTGCGGGACGTCATCCGGGTGCTGGCCGGCGACGGCAAGCCGCTGCCCGAGGTGCTGGCCCGGCTCAACGAGACGCTTGTGGATCGGGGTGCCGGCCGCTACTGCACGCTGGCGTTGGCGGCGGTCGGGCCGGGTGAGGGCGACCGGCTCGACGTCGGGCTGCACCTGGCTGGGCACGACCGGCCGGTGCTGCTGCGATCCAGCGGCGGCCCGGCCGCCTTCGTCGGCACCGGTGGTACCGCACTCGGGCTGCTCGACACGATCGCCTCCCCCACCGCGCAACTCGCCCTCGCCCCGGGTGACTGCCTGGTCTTCTACACCGACGGGGTGACCGAGCGTCGCCGGGGCCGGGAACTGTTCGGCACCGGGCGGCTGCGCGACGCCGCCGCGCCGCTGGCCGGTTACTCGGCGGACGTGGTGGCGGCCCGGTTACGCTCCACCGCGATCAACTTCTCGGTCGAGGAGCCCCGCGACGACATCGCCATCCTCGTCCTCCGCAACGACGCCGCCTAACCCCTCCCCCGCGCCCCGCGCCGCTCGCCCCGCGCCGCGATCTTGCACTTATTGTCGCCGCATACCAGGGCAAGAGGGGTATTTCGGCGACCAAAAGTGCAAGATCGGCGCGGGGCTGGGGTGCGGGGCGGCGCGGGTGCGGGGCGGCGTGGGGCTGGGCAGGGGTGGGTCAGAGGCCGCCGGGGAGGCGGCCGGGGGCGAGGCGGTGGGTCGGGTCCAGGTGCTGCTTGACGGCGCGTAGGTGGGCCAGATCGGCCCGCTCGCCCCACAGGTCGACGGTACGGCGGACGGCCGGCGGGGCGGCGAGCACCACGCACCGGCCCTGTCGGGCGAGCAGCACGCCACGCACCGCGGCCAGGATCGACGCGACCCGGCTCGGTGCCATCGCCCCGGGCAGGGCGGCGTGCACCACGCCGAGCCCGGCCGAGCCGCGTACCGGCACCGGCCCACCGGCCGCGTCGCGCAGGGCGTAGACGGCGGCGTGCAGATCGGTCATCGGCACCTCCAGCCGCAAGGCCGTGTCGCCGGGGGCGAAGGGGTAGCTGCGCCACCACGGTGGCGCCGTCCGGGCGACCACGGTGCTGGAGCCGAAGAGACCGATCAACCGGTCGGTGCGCTCCGCCACCTCCGCGGGGCCGCCCTCCAGGAGCACCACAAGCGAACCGGTGCCCGCCGGGCCGGTCGACGCGCGCCCGGTCATCGACGGGTGCAGTGCCATCGACTCGGCACGGCGGTCCCGTCGTGGGCGACAGCCGGTGCCGACCGGCAGATCGAGCTCGATCGCGGCCGGGTCGAGCCGGGCCGCGAGCACCGCCCGGATCAGGTCGTGCACCTCCAGCGGGGTCCACACCGGCCGGGTCACCCAGACCCGGGCGGCCGGCACCGCCTGCACCCGCAGCGTCGCGCTGACCAGCACGCCGAGTGCTCCCTCCGAACCGCACAGCAGTCGCGCCTCGGCCAGCCCGGCCGCCCCGCCGCCCGCCTCGGCCAGCTCACCGTCGGCAGCCAGGTAACGCAGGCCGACGAGCTGATCGCAGGCGGTGCCGTGTCGGTGACGCAACGGACCGGCCTCGTCCGCCGCCAGCACTCCGCCGAGCGTGGCACCGGGTGAGGGAGCGTCCAACGCGAGCCGCCGGCCGGTGCGCTCCAGGGCGGCCTGTACCGCACGCAGCGGCGTACCGGCGCCGATCTCGGCAGTGCCCCGGTCCGGCGACTGGTGGCCGATGCCGGCCAGTCTCCCGGTGTCGAGCATGATGTCGACCCGTTCGGGCGGCGCACCCCAGTCGATCTTGGTGCCGGCCCCTCGGGGCACCACGCTCAGGTCGTGCCGGGCGGCCAGTCGCAACACCTGCGCAGCCGCGTGCGGACCACCGGGCACCGCCACCCAGCGGGCCGTGCTCCCGGCCACCTCGTCGGCGGGACCGGCGCGGCGCGCGAAGCGCGGACCGCAGATCTCGCTCAGTCGGCGGGTGATGTCGCGGACACCGGACGTACCGGCGGAAGGGGGTGGCACCATGCCGGCGATCGTACATGTGTTCGAACGATTGGAGGTGGAATTGCACCGCGCCACATGTCGCTACGGCCGGTAACGTGGCGCCGTGACCACCGAGACCCCCGTTCCCGCGGCCAGGCGGGTGCCGACCGAACGTGTCCACCACGGCGACACCGTCGTCGACGAGTACGCCTGGCTCGCCACCAAGGACGATCCGGAAACGATCAACTATCTGAACGCCGAGAACGCCTGGACCGAGGCCCGGACGGCGCACCTGTCCGGGCTGCGTACGACATTGTTCGAGGAGATCCGGCGGCGTACCCAGGAGACCGACCTGTCCGTGCCGACCCGCAAGGGCCAGCACTGGTACTACACCCGCACCGTCGAGGGCCAGCAGTACGGCGTGCACTGCCGTCGGGCGGTCCGCCCCGACGAGACCACCCCGCCGATCAGCACCGATGGCGCCCCGCTCGACGGGGAGCAGATCCTGCTGGACGGCAACGAGTTGGCCAAGGGGCACGACTTCTTCTCGCTCGGCGCCTTCGACGTCAGCCCCGATGGGCGCTACCTGGCCTACTCCACCGACTTCTCCGGTGACGAGCGGTTCACCCTGCGGGTGAAGGACCTCAGCACCGGTGAGCTGCTCCCCGACGAGATTCCCGGCACCTTCTACGGCACCGCGTGGTCCGGCGACGCCTCGGTGCTGTTCTACGTGACCGTTGACGAGGCGTGGCGACCCAACCGGGTCTGGCGACACGTCATCGGCACCGCCACCACCGAGGACGTGGTGGTGCACACCGAGGACGACGAGCGGTTCTGGGTCGGTGTCGAGCTGACCCGCTCGGAGCGGTTCGTCCTCATCGACATCGCCAGCAAGCTCACCAGCGAGGTACGGGTGATCCCGGCCGGCAACCCGACGGGCGAGCCGGCGGTGATCGCACCCCGCCGGCAGGGGGTCGAGTACTCGGTGGAGCACCACGGCCACCGGTTCCTGATCCTGCACAACGACGATGCCGAGGATTTCGCCCTCGCGTACACCTCGGCCGACGCCCCGGGCGACTGGGTGCCGTTGATCGAGCACTCGCCGGGCACCCGGCTGGAGTCGGTCGACGCCTTCGCCGACCACCTGGTCGTCACGGTACGCAGCAACGGCCTGACCGGGCTGCGGGTCCTGCCCGTCGGCGGCGGTGACGCCCACGACATCGAGTTCCCGGAGCCACTGCACACCGTCGGCCTGGACGCCAACCCCGAGTACCGCACCGGCCGGCTGCGGCTGCGCTACACCTCGCTTGTCACGCCCGACTCGGTGTACGACTACGACCTCGTCACCCGGGAGATGACGCTGCTGCGCCAACGGCCGGTGCTGCCCGGGCCGGACGGTCAGGTGTACCGGCCGGAGGACTACGAGCAGCAGCGCGACTGGGCGCTGGCCGACGACGGCACCAAGGTGCCGATCTCCCTGGTGTACCGGCGGGGCACCCCCCGGGACGGCTCGGCGCCCTGCGTCATCTACGGCTACGGCTCGTACGAGGCGAGCATGGACCCGTGGTTCTCGGTCGGCCGACTGTCCCTGTTGGACCGTGGGGTGATCTTCGCGGTGGCGCACATCCGGGGCGGTGGCGAGTTGGGTCGCCGGTGGTACGACCACGGCAAGATGCTCGCCAAGAAGAACACCTTCACCGACTTCGTGGCCTGTGCCCGACACCTGGCGAAGGCGGGCTGGACGGCACCGGACCGGCTGGTCGCCCGGGGTGGTTCGGCCGGCGGGTTGCTGATGGGCGCGGTGGCCAACCTGGCCCCGGACGCCTTCGCCGGCATCGTCGCGCAGGTGCCGTTCGTGGACGCGCTCAACACGATCCTGGACCCGTCGCTGCCGCTCACCGTCACCGAGTGGGAGGAGTGGGGCAACCCGCTGGCGGACCCCGAGGTGTACGCGTACATGAAGTCGTACACCCCGTACGAGAACGTCGCCGCCCTGGACTACCCGGCGATCCTGGCGATGACCAGCCTCAACGACACGCGGGTGCTCTACCACGAGCCGGCGAAGTGGATCGCGCGGCTGCGGGCGGTCGCGCCGCAGGGTGACTACCTGCTCAAGACCGAGATGGAGGCGGGTCACGGCGGGCCGAGCGGGCGTTACGACGCCTGGCGGGAGGAGGCGTTCATAAACGCCTGGACCCTGGACCGCTTCGGCCGCGCCTGACCCGGCTGGCCAGCCGGGTCAGCTCGCGGGATGCGGCATCTCGCGGCTTCCTGGAGGCAGGAAAGCCCGACATCCCGCATCCCGCGAGCGCCGACGGCGGCTCAGGTGGCGCGTAGCTCCTCCACCGCTGTGGTGGACCGCAGGAAGAGCACCCCCAGCCCGACCACGACCAGCACCGCGACGATCGCGCCGGCACCCTGCACCGCCAGCTGCTCAAGCGGTACGTCCGGCCGGCGCGCGCCCGGGCTGAGGTCGCCGGTGAGCAGTCGGCCGATGGCGTACCCGACGCCGAGCGCGATCAGCACGGCGGGCACCACCGGGGCCAGCACCTGCCAGGCGATCGAGGTGCCGATGGTGGCCCGGGGCACGCCGGTCGCCACCAGGGCGGCGTACGTCCGGCGGCGGGAGACGATCCCCTCCACAAGTGTGACGAGCAGGCCGGCGGCGGCGATGGCCACCGCTGCGGCCACGGCGAGGTCGACCAGATCCATGGTGTTCAGGTAGAAGGAGTCGTGGAAGGCGTCGTCGCCGAAACCGGCCAGCCGGTTCTGCTCCTGTTCCAGCTCCGCCCTGAGCTGGAACGAGGCTCGGAAGGCCGCCGCGCCGCCAGCGATGATCAGGGCGGCCAGCAGGGCGGCGAAGGTGCGGCTGCTGGCCCAAGGGTCGTCGGTCAACCGGCGGGCTGCCAGCAGCGCGGCCGGACGCCTGGCGAGACGGTGCAGCGTCCGCCCGGCCAGGTGCGCGATCCAGCCGGCCCCGAAGATCACCCCCATCACCGCGCCGAAGATGCCGACCATGGCGACCAGGGCCAGCCATTCGAGGGCGGCCCCCCGTAGGGCCCACTGGATCGGTTCGACAACCGCCGCCGCCAGCACTCCGAGCCCGATCAGCAGCGCCGGCCACGGCTGGGGGGACCCGGTGCGTCCGGCCCGGCGGACCACCCCCAGCGGTGTGGTGGCGACCGCACGGAGCAGGACGGCGGTGGCCGCCGCGGCGAGCACCGGGAGCCCGAGCACCACCGCCGCCATCGCCGGCACCGGCGGCAGCACGTCGGTGGGCAGGGCCAACTGGCCGTTGTCGTCCGGCCGGTGCAGCACCTCCCGCCCGCCGAGGTAGCAGGCCAGCCCGAGAACGGTTCCGGCGAGGCTGGCGAGCCCGGTCTCCAGCATGGCGACCCGGGTCACCTGGCCGGGGGTCGCGCCGGCCAGCCGCAACGCGGCGAGCCGTCGGTCCCGCGACGGCGCGCCCAGCCGGGCGCTCTGGCCGGCCAGGGCCAGCACCGGGATGGTCAGCATCACAAGCGCGAACGCCGTCCCGCCGCGCAGCCCCGGCTCGCGCAGCAACGCGTTCACGTACTGCTCGGACTGCTGCCACGCGTCACCAGGCGGTTTCTCGATGGCCAGCACCGTCAGGGCCGCGAGCCCGGCGAGCGTGGCCAGCAGGGCGCTCAGCGCGGTCAGCGCCACCCGGGCGGCGTCGGTGCGGTTGCCGGCGAGGGCCAGCCTGGTCAGGGTCGCGAGGCTCACCGGGAGCCGCCGGCGAGCGGCGCGTCGAGGCCCAGACCGGTGTGGTCGATCACGCCGTCGCGCAGGACGACCTCACGATCGGCGTACGCGGCGATCCGTGGCTCGTGGGTGACCAGGACGACGCTCGTGCGGTGCTCCCGGGCCAGCCGGACCAGTTGCGTCAGCACCTGCTCCCCGGCGAGGGTGTCCAGCGCACCTGTCGGCTCGTCGGCGAAGAGCACCCGTGGTTCGGTGACAAGTGCCCGGGCGGTGGCGCAGCGCTGTTGCTGACCGCCGGACATCTCGCCGGGACGCACGTCGGCGCACTCCGCCACACTCAGCCGCTCCAACCAGGTAAGCGCCGCCGTCCGTGCCGCTCGCCGCCCCGTGCCGGCGAGCAACAACGGAAGGGCGACGTTCTCCGCCGCGGTCAGCTCGGGGACGAGCTGACCGAACTGGAACAAGACCCCGAAATCGGTACGCCGCAGCCGGGAGCGGGCCGCCTCGGACCAGGTGTCCAGCCGGTGCCCACGCCAACTCACCTCGCCCGCGTCGGGCCGCAGGATGCCGGCGAGGCAGTGCAGCAGGGTGGACTTGCCGCAGCCGCTCGGCCCGGTCACCGCGACTATCTCCCCCTCGTCGATGTCGAGGGTGATGCCCCGCAGCGCGGGTGTCGGTCCGTACGACTTCACCAGACCGCGAGCCTGAAGTTGCGTCACGGGTGCACCTCCCGGTGCCAGTCGGCGACCCGGTCCAGGGTGGTGTGCAACCACCGCAGGTCGGCGTCGAGATGAGCGATGGCGTAGTCGGCCGCCACGATGTCGTCGACGGTGACCGACGGGGCCGTCTTCAGTGCGGTCAGCTCACGCAACCGCTCGGTGTGCGCGCGCCGCTGCGCGACGAGGTATGCCCGCGCCCGGTCCACGTCGGCCACCAGCAACGCCACCACGACCTTTGCGAACAGCGGACTGTTCACGTACGGCATCGGTGGCTCGACGCTGCTCAGCCACTGGTCCAGCGTGGCCCGCCCCTGCTCGGTCAGCGTGTACGCCGTCCGATCCGGCCCGGCGAGGCGCTCCGGCCCGGTCGAGGCCACCAAACCGTCCCGCAGCAGCCGCCCCAGCGTGGCGTAGACCTGCCCGAACGCCAACGGGCGGGCCTGCGGCAGCCGGGTGTCGTGGGCCCGCTTCAGCTCGTACCCGTGCATGGTGCCGGTGGCGAGCAGCCCCAGCAGCAGGTGCGGTGTGGACACCCGGCCACTATTCACTCAGTGAATAGTGGCCGTCAAGTCACTGGGTCAGCGCGGTGTCCAGGCCGGGTCGCGGCCGGTCATGCCAAGCAGCCGGGGCAACTCCGGCAGGGTGCCGTCGACCGGCACCGCCTCGCCGAATACACCCATCTGCCGGGCGGTCGGAGCGAGCTGAGCGGCCAACTCGTGCAGCGCGGGCAGCACCTCGGGCGCCGGCTCATACGGCTGACCGGTGGCGACCGCGAGATCCCACCCGTGCACGGTCAGGTCGAGCAGCGCCATCGCACCCACCACCGGCTGCGGCATGCCCATTCCCGGCGAGACACCCTCCTCGCTGGCCGGGTCCGACCACGCCTCGACCAACCGGCCGGTCTCGGTCTCGAACCGGTCCCGCCAGCCGTCGGTGAGATGGTCAGGCTTGTCTGCCCAGGTCACCGACGAGCGCCCGGCGAGCGCCTGGAAGTTGACCACCACCTCGTACAGGTGGTTCAGCAGGTCACGGACCTGATAGTCCTGACAGGGGGTGGGCAGGTCGAGCTGGTCATCGGTGATCTGCCGGACCACCGCCACGGTTCGCGGCGCGGCAGCCGCCAGCAGGTCGCTAGTCTGAGTGGCCATAGGGCCAGCGTATGAGGGCGGTCTTGAACAAATGCGACAGCCGCGCGGCGATAGCCGAGGCATCCTCGACCCGGCCGGGTTGAAGCGGCGGGTGCGGTTCCGACGGCACCTGCCCGCGGTTCCGCTACGCCACTGGGTGGAGCACTACTGGCTGATCGACTGGGACCTCAGCGAACCGTTCGAGCAGCGGATCGTCCCGCATCCGGCGGTAAATGTGGTGTTCCAGCGCGACGGTGACGAACCGGAACGCGCGGAGCTGGCCGGCGTCAGTCAGGAACTCTTCTCGATCACCCTCACCGGTTCCGGGCGGGTCAGCGGCGTGCAGTTCCGGCCCGGCGGCTTCCATCCATTCTGGCGGCGGTCGGTCGCCGAGCTGACCGGCCGCCGGCAGCCGCTCCCCGGTGCCGTACCCGATCATGTGGTCTGCGCCGGTACGGACACCGAACGTTGCCAGGCGCTGAACGCACTGCTGACCGGCTGGGCACCCCGAGCAGATCCCGTCAACGACGAGGTGATGCGCCTGGTCGAGACGATCCGGACCGACCGGAACGTACGCCGGGTCGACGAGTTCGCCAGCGAACACGGCGTATCCGTCCGCAGGTTGCAGCGGCTCTTCCTCACTCACGTCGGGGTCGGTCCCAAGTGGGTGATCCGCCGCTACCGGCTGCACGAGGCGATCGAGCGGGCGGCGGACGGGCCGCTCGACTGGGCCGGGCTCGCCGTCGAACTCGGCTACAGCGATCAGGCCCACCTGGTACGCGACTTCACCGCGACGACCGGCGTCTCCCCCGCCGCGTACGCCCAGGGTCGGCGTTAGGAAGGGCCGCTCGCAACCGAGGGCGTCGCACCTCAGCGACGGCGCAGGACGACCACGGCGACGTCGTCCTGGATCTCGTCCGGGGCCAGTTCGACGAGCAGCCGTTCGCAGTACCGGTCGAGGTCGTCGTCGACCTGGGCGGCGCAGGCCGCGAGGGCGGCCAGCCCCTCGTCGATCGTCGCGTCCCGCCGTTCGATCAGGCCGTCGGTGTAGAAGACCATCGTCGCCCCGGCCGGCAGCACGAACTCCAGGTCGGCGGGGCGGGGCGCACGCACCCCGAGCAGGGGCGCGGCATGATTTACGTACTCCACCTTGCCGTCCTGAATGATCAACGGGGGCAGGTGGCCGGCGCTGGCCAGCCGGATGTGACCGGTGGTCGGCTCCAGCAGCAGTACGCAGATCGTCGCCAGCTCGCTGGGCAGCAGCGTACGCATCAGCTCGTTGACCCGGTGCAGGATCTCGCCCGGCTGGTGCCCCTCCACCGCGTACGCCCGCAGCGCGTGCCGCAGCTCGGCCATGATGGTGGCGGCGTGCAGGGAGTGGCCGGCCACGTCCCCGATGGCCAGCAACAGGTGACCGTCGAGCATCACCAGCTCGTAGAAGTCGCCACCCACCTCGGTCTGGGCGCTGGCCGGCTCGTAGCGTACGGCCAGGTCGAGACCGGTGATCTGCGGGATCCGGCGCGGCAGCAGGCTGCGTTGCAGCGTCACCGCGATCCGGTGTTCCTCGTCGAAGGAGCGTTGCGCCTCCACGGCGGAGGCCACCGCCTGGGCGAGCTGGACCAGCACCGGGGTACGGGCGGTCTGCGTCGCGGTGGGCACCACGACGTAGAGCGGCGCGCGGTCCTCGCGCAGCCGGGCGGCGGCGACGGTGACCGTGTCGCCGGCCGGCCAGTCGACAAGCGACCAACCGCCCGGCTCCTGCACCGTGACGGTGGCGCCGGTCGGCACCCCGGTGTCATCGACGACCCAGGTCACCACGCGGGGCTCGGCACCCGGCCCGGCACAGATGCCGGCGAGGCAGTCGCCGTCGAAGGTCTCGGCGACCACCGCGGCAGGGCTCTTGAAGATCTCCGCGGCGCCGGCCGCCGCCACCTGTAGCAGTCTGGTGAAGCTCGGCGCGGCGTGCACCGCGACGGTGGTGTCCGCCAGCCCGGTGAGCCGCTCGGCGAGCAGTTCGGCTCGCCGCCGGGCCTGGTAGTACCGCAACACCGACTGGGCGGTGGCGACAAGTTCCTCCGGCTCGATCGGCTCGGCCAGATACGCGTCCGCCCCCCGGGTCAGGCCCTGGGTCCGGTCGTTCGTGTCGACCGCGTGCGCGGACACGTGGATCACCGGCAACGCCGGATGCGCCAACTTGATCTGCTCGCACACCTCGAAGCCGCTCATGTCCGGCAACCGGACGTCGAGCACGACCAGGTCGACCGGGTCCACCCCGACCCGGCTCAGCGCCTCGCCACCCGTCTCCGCCTCCAACACGGTGAAGCCGGCTCGGGTCAGCCAGTTCACCAGGAGGTAGCGCTTGGTCCGACTGTCGTCGACCACCAGCACTGTCGCCGCGCCGTCCACGTCACGTCCCGTCCGCGGGCAGCCAGACCGTGAACGTGCTGCCTCGACCCGGCTCGCTGGCCAGGTCCAGAGTGCCGCCGAGCAGATTCACCAACCGCCGGGCGTACGGCAGGCCGAGGCCGGTGCCGCCGACCCGGGTCGGGCCGGGGGCCTGGTAGAACTCCTCGAACACCCGATCGTGCAGCTCCGGTGGGATGCCCGGACCGGTGTCGGCAACGGTCAGCCGCCAACCGTCACCATGCCGTTCGGCCCGCAGCCGGACCTCGCCCTCGGTGGTGAACTTCAGAGCGTTGTGCAGCAGGTTGCGCAGCACCTGGGCGAGCAGCACCTCGTCGGTGCGTACCGTGGCCGGCGTGGCCGGCTCCTCCACCACCAGTTCGACCCCGTCAGCGGCTGGCAACGCCCGCAGCGTGCCGCGCAGCTGACCGAAGACGGCCCGCAGGTCCACCTCGGACCACTCCGGCTCGATCCGGCCCGACTCCGCCTTGGCCAGGTCGAGCAGCTCGTTGACCAACGTGAGCAGATCCGACGCCGAGGAACGGATCAGCCCGACCTGGCGTTCCTGCTCGGTGGTCAGCGGATCGGACGCGGAGTCGCCGAGCAGCCGGGCCAGCCCGATGATGGCGGTCACCGGTGCCCGCAGCTCGTGGCTGACGTTGGCCAGGAAACGGCTCTTGGACTCGCTCGCCGCGCGCAGCTGCGCCGACTTCTCGTCCAGCTCCGCGTAGAGGGCCACCACGCCCTGATTGGTCGCCTCCAACTCGTCGGTGAGCTGTTGGTAGAGCGCCATCACGCCCTGGTTGGTCTGCTCCAGCTCCTCGTTGAGCCGGGCCAGCTCGTCGCGCTGGTTGCGTACCTCGTCCAGGGCGTTGATAAGTTGGCGGTTCTGGGTGGCGAGTTCCTCCTCGGCGGTGCCCGGGGCGCTCTCGCCGAGCTGGGCGCGCAACTCCGCCAGACGCTCGGTGGTGAGCGTCCGGGCGGTGGCCGGAACCCGTCGGGACATCCTGACGACCGTATCCCGCTGAACCGTCAGGACGCTCAATGTGTCCACCAGGCGTGCCACCGCGCCCGACTCCGGTTCGTACCGCCCACCTGGCAGGGGCGCCACCGGGGTGAGATCGACCCGCAGGTGACAACGCCCGTCCGGCGACTCGACGACGGCGAACACCACGTCGGCACCGCCGACCGCCCGCAGCAGGTCCCGGCCGACCTCACTCAACGCGGTGGCGATCCGGACCTGGTCCTGATGCTCCAGTCCGACCGCTGCGGCGACCTCCCGGCCGCGCTGGCGGACCACGAAGATGTCCTGCTCCACCCGCAGTGTCATCTGTAGCAACGGCGTGGTGGTCATGACCAGGACCTCGCCACCAGCACCCCGGCGTCGTCGCGCCGGATGCCGGCGTCGCGCAGCAGGGTGGCGGCCACCACCAGGGGTGCCCGCCCGGTCAGACCCGGGTAGTCGGCGAGCTGCCACCGGTCGACCACGCCGTCGGTGTGCATGACCAGCAGGCTGCCCACCTCGAAGGGATAGTCGTACTGCCGGATCACTGGTCGTTGGTGCCCGGCGATGCCCGGCAGGGAGACCAGGCCGCGACGCTGACCGTCGCCGGTGGCCACGACGCCGGTGATGTTGCCCAGTCCGGCGTAGCGCAGCACGCCGGCCGCTGGGTCCGGCTCGGCCACCGCGAGCGCCGCACCCCGGGTGTGCGACATCGACCGGTGCAGGTGACCGACCACCTCAGCCGGCGACGCCGCCGGGGCGTCCCGGAAGGCGGCGAGCGCCGCGTCGGTGGCCGCCGCGGCCAGCGGCCCGTGCCCCAGACCGTCGCTGACCATCACCTGACGGCGATCGTCCACGATGCGGACCGCGTAACCGTCCCCACTGACCGTCTCTCCGGTCAACGGTCGGGTCAGCCCGCCGACCCAGGACGCTGCGGTGTCCGGGGCGGCGAAGACCCGCACGGCGATGACCGTTCCCCGGCCCGGCCGCGAGTACGCGTCGAACCAGCTCGCCTGCCGGACGATCGCGCCCAGACCGATGCCGAGGGTGCCGGCGGTGGAGTGCCCGTCGCGGGCGGAGTCGGCGAGGTCGACCATGCCCGGGCCGGTGTCGATCGCGACCATCTCCACCCCGGCGTCCAGCTCCCGGCGTACCGGCCGGAGCAGCAGCAACCCGTCGTCGGCGTGCTTGATGAGGTTGCTGGTCAGCTCGGCGGCGACGATGGCCAGGTCGGCGATCCGTCCGGCGGGCAGACCCAACTGACTGCCCAGCCGCTCGGCGGCCCGCCGCACGGCGCTGCCGGCGCTGCCGTTCTCCACCCGGAACCAGGTGCCCCGGTCGGTGACCGGTTCGACGGTCACCGGGACCACTTGGTGATCGTGATCCGGGTGCCCTGACCGGGCGCGGTCTGGATGTCGAACTCGTCGACAAGTCGGCGGGCACCACTGAGGCCGAGGCCGAGGCCACCACCTGTGGTGTAGCCGTCGGTCAGCGCGAGATCCAGGTCGGCGATGCCGGGGCCGGAGTCGGCGAAGACGATCCGGATGCCGGGTCGCCGGCCGTTGTCGATGGCGGTCACCTCGACCGTTCCGCCGCCGCCGTAGACGAGCGTGTTGCGGGCGAGCTCACTGGCCGCGGTGACCACCTTCGTCTGGTCGACCAGGGAGAGCCGGACCGCCACGGCCGCGGTGCGTACCAGCTGGCGGACGCGTACGACGTCCTCGTCGCTGCCGACCGACTGCGTCTGGGGGCGGCCCAGGTCGACCCCGCTGGTCACGGTGACGCCGTCGGCTCTGGGACAGGATCGTCGTCCGGCTCATCGTGGTCGTCGTCAGCCCGCTCGATCGCGATGAGTTCCATCCCCCGCTCGACGTTGAGTGCGGTACGGATGCCGTTGAGTGACAGCCCCAGCTCGACCAGGGTGATGGCGACGGCCGGGCGCATCCCTACGACCACCGTCTCCGCGTCGAGCACCCGCGAGATCGAGGCGATGGTGGAGAGCATCCGACCGACGAAGGAGTCGACGATGTCCAGTGCGGTGATGTCGATGATCACCCCGTGACAGCCGGTCGCGACGATCCGCTCGGCCAGGTCCTCCTGGAGCGCGACCGCCGTCTGGTCGGACATGTCCACCTGGATGGAGACCAGCAGGATGTCGCCGATCTTGAGGATCGGCACCCGCTCCATCACGCCTCCCGACGCGACTGGCGGCGGGAGGTCTCGACCCCGGTGAGCCGCAGCACGTGCCGCAGCGCGTCGGCGAGACTCGCCTTGGTGGCGATGTCACCGAACTCGATGCCGAGCGCGACGATGGTCTGCGCGATCTGCGGCCGGATGCCGGAGATGATGCAGTCGGCGCCCATCAGCCGGGCGGCCACCACCGTCTTCAGGATGTGCTGGGCCACCTGCGTGTCCACCGCCGGTACGCCGGTGATGTCGATGATCGCGTACGGCGAGCCGGTGTCGACCAGGGTCTGCAACAGCCGTTCCATCACGACCTGGGCACGGGCCGAGTCGAGCGTGCCGACCAGTGGCACCGCCACCACGCCCTCCCAGAGCTTGACCACCGGGGTGGAAAGCTCCAGCAGCTGCTCGGCCTGGTCGGCGATCAGGCTCTCCCGGGTGCGGACGAAGGTCTCGAAGGTGAACAGGCCCATCTGGTCGACAAACGCGGAGAAAGCGACGTAGTCGCGAAGCGTCTCGACGCTCTGGTCGGCCTTCAGGGTGCTGAGCAGCGCCTCCTTGAGAGCGAACACGCCGGTGGCGGTCTCGGTGGCGGAGAAGCCCTGCCGCGCCTGCCCGCGGGAGAACTCGGCGAGCACGGCCCGCAGCTCGGTGGCCTCCTCGGCGTTCAGGTCGACTGCGCCCTTGCTGAGGGCGTCGACCATGGCGCGGTGCAGCTCCTGCACCTGCCGGACCAGCTCGGCCTGGCTGAGCCGGCCCCGCAACTGCCTGGCGATGGTCTCGGTCCACCGCTGGGTGACCGGCTCGGCCCGGCTGGTCAGCAGCTCACCCAACCGGACGCTCTCGTCAGCGCTGAGCGCCATGGCAATACCCCCTAGACCTGGACCGGCCGGACTCTATCACCGAGGCCCGACAACTACTTGTCGCAGTGCAACGGAATGACGGTGGCCACCTGATCCTGCTCCCGTTCTGCGTATCGCGGTCCGGGTGGGATACCGTTCCACCGATAAACAGGAGGTCTGGCAAATGTCCTTGACGGTGCACACGGAGCAGCGCGGTGACGTGGTCGTCGTGTCGGTCGCTGGCGAGCTGGACATGGCCACCGCACCGCAGTTGCAGGACCAGATCACCGACCTGCTCGACAAGGGGCGCAGCCGCCTCGTGTTCGACCTGTCGGACGTCTCGTTCTGTGACTCTACCGGTCTGTCGGTGTTCGTCCGCGCGAAGAACAGCTGCGACGAGGCCGGCGGAGTGGTCCGACTCGCCGCGCCACAGCGCGGCGTACTGCGGATCCTGGAGGTGAGTGGCCTGGTCGAGGTGCTGCACACGTATCCCACAGTCGAGCAGGCGGTCGCCGGCGATCCGACGCCGGCCTCCTCCTGACCCCGACGGCTCAACGCTCGTCCTCGATGTAGCGGGGGCGAGCGATCAGCACGCCTGCGCAGGTCTGCACGGCCAGGGCGACCAGCAGGAAACCGATCGGCGCCAGCCATCCCCCGGTCGCGTCGTGGAGGATCCCGACCAGCAGCGGACCCGACGCGGCGATGACGTAGCCCGTGCTCTGCGCAAAGGCCGACAGCGCGACCGTGCCGTCGGCGGTGCGGGCCCGCAGCCCGATGGTGGCCAGGATCAGCGGAAACGCGCCCTGCCCGAAGGCCAGCAGCACCACCCACACCAGTGCCCCGCCGCGCGGCGCGAACGCCAGACCCAGGTACGCCAGGCTGGAGGCAGTGGTCAGCGCGAAGACCAACGGCCGGAGGCTGCCCAGTCGGCCGGCCAGCGTCGGCATCAGCAGCGCGATCGGCACCCCGAGTGCGGTCACTCCGGCAAGCAGCAGCCCGGCGTCCTGCGGGCGGAAACCCGCGTCCCGGAACATCTGGGCCAACCAGCCCATGATCGCGTACCCGCTCAGCGACTGCGCCCCGAAGTAGACCGCCATCGCCCAGCCGAGCCGGGTGCGTCCGGGCCGCACTCCCGAGCGGAGCGTGGCGCCACTGCGTCGTGCGGCGGCCCGGCCGCGCAGCGCCGCCGGCAGCCATGGGAGTACGGCCACCGCCGCCAGCCCGGCCCAGACGCCCAGTCCGGCCCGCCAACTGCCGAAGGCGTGCGCCACCGGCACCGCGGAGGCGGCGGCCACCGTCGTGCCCACGGTCAGCGCCATCGTGTACGCCCCGGTGACCAGCCCGGTGCGATGCGGGAAGTGCTGCTTGACCAGCATCGGCAGCAGGATGTTCGCCACCGCGATGCCGGACAGCGCGAGCGCGCTGGTGAAGAGGAACACCACGGCGGAACCGGTGACCGCCCGCAGCACCTGCCCGACGGTGAGAGCCAGCATCGCCAGCACCAGCAGCCTGGCCGGGGAGAACCGGCGGACCAGCCACGGGGTGGCCGCCCCGAGTCCGGCGAACGCGATTGTGGGCAGGGTGGTGACGAAGCCGGCCATCGTCCCGGAGAGGGCCAGGCCGACGCGTACCTCGTCGAGCAGCGCACCGAGGCTGGTGACGGCGGCCCGCAGGTTGAGCGCCACCAGCAGCATCCCGGCCAGCACCAGCCATCCCGCGTTGACGCGGGACGCGGTCGCAGCCGCGCCGCCGGCCGGGCTGACCGCGCCCGCTTCGACGGTCGGGACACCCTGACCGTCGACCGCACCCGTCGAGACGGCCTGGCGGGTGATCTCGTCCGTCGGGACGGCGGGGACGGCAGGGGGTGACGGGGGCATGACCTTGAACCTACAATCATGGGATGAATTCCGGCGAGAGGTTGTAACCAGTGCCACCCGCAGCCGATTCCACCCCGGTTCCGCCGCGCGGACGGCGGGTCCGGGAGACGATCGTCCAGCTCCGGCAACGGATCATGGACGGCGAGTGGCCGGTGGGCGGCCGGATCCCGACCGAGCCGCAACTGGTCGAGACACTCGGCGTAGGGCGCAACACGGTGCGCGAGGCGGTCCGCGCCCTGGCCCACGCGGGGGTGCTGGAATGCCGCCAGGGCTCCGGCACCTACGTGCTCTCCACCGACGAACTCGCCCCGGTGGTGGCCCGCCGACTCACCGACGACCGGATGACCGAGGTGATCGAGGTACGCCGCGCCTTCGAGGTGGAGGCCGCGCGGCTCGCCGCGCGGCGGCGTACCCCCGAGGACCTGGCCGCCCTCGACGACGCGCTCACCGCCCGGGAGGCGGCCTGGCGCGGCGGCCGGGTCGCCGAGTTCGTGGCGGCCGACGCCGCGCTGCACACCGCCGTGGTCGCGGCGGCGCACAACACCATGCTCGCCGAGCTGTACGCCTCGATCGGCACCGCGATGCGCAGCACGCTCACCCAGGCCATGGGCGACGCGCTGACGCCGGACCGGCACGTCGACCACGCCCGGCTGGTGGCGGCGATCAGGGCCGGCGATTCGGAGCTGGCCGCCCGGGAAGCCGGCGCTTTTCTGGAGCCCCCACCCGGGGCATAGGTTGTCCCCGACAAAAACGGGACACCTCGGGAGTATGGATGATCAAGGGATTCAAAGACTTCATCATGCGCGGCAACGTCGTCGACCTCGCGGTCGGCGTCGTCATCGGCGCCGCGTTCACCGGCGTGGTCACCCAGCTGACCAAGTCCTTCCTGGAGCCACTGATCCGGGTCTTCGTGCTGCTCATCACCGGCAGCGACAAGGGCATCGCCGGCACCGCGCCCGAGTTCCGGGACATCGCCTTCGACTGGATCGCCTTCGTCAACGCGACGATCACGTTCCTGCTCACCGCCGCCGCGCTGTACTTCCTGGTGGTGTTTCCGATGAACCGGCTGGCCGAGCGCCGCCAGCGGGGCGAGGAGCCGCCGCCGGCCGCGCCGAGCGAGGAGGTCAAGCTGCTCACCGAGATCCGGGACGCCCTCGTCGCCGCCGGCCGGACCACCCCGGCTCAGCAGCGCGGCGCCCTGGACGACGTGCTCGGCCGACGGGACGAACCGCCCGCCGCGCGCTGAATCCGGCAAGTGCACACCGGCTCCTGCGGGAATCCCGCAGGGGCCGACTTGTGTCGAACAGATGTTCGATAGAGTCCCGCCATGGAGCAGCGAAAGCACTGGTGGAACGGGAAATGGGGGCGACTGGCCCGGCGGGACGTCTTCCTCCGGGCGGATGCCGACCGATGGTTCGTCGAGCAGCGCGCCGGTGGCGCCGAGGGCGTCTCCCGGTTCTACGAGTACGACACCGTCGACGCGGCCGAGGACACCATCCGCGCCCTACTCCAAGGCACCGACACCTGGCGCGAACTAACCCCCCGCCCCCACCCCCACCCCGACCCGCGTCCCCACCCCGGCCCGCGTCCCCACCCCGGCCCGCGTCCCCACCCCGGCCCGCGTTGATCAAGAAGTTTTGGTCGGAGTTCGCCGCGGATCCCGACCAAAACTTCTTGATCAACGGGAGCGGCGAGGCGTGGTGGGTGGGGCGGGGGTGGGTGGGTGGGGGTGGGGGGGTTTAGGGGGTGGGGTGGGCGGGAACCGCGCGGGGATGGAGCAGCAGGGCATCGATCAACGGACAACCCTCTCGCGGGTCACCACCGGCATGCGGGTGGTCGACTCGGCCGGCGTCGACGTGGGCACCGTGGACCTCGTGCAACGCGGCGACCCGAACGCGGTGACCGTGCAGGCACCGACCACCGACCCCGGCAGCAGCCTGGACGAACTGATCGAATCCGCGACCGTGGAGGAGCCGGACGTGCCGGCGGACCTCGCCGCCCGGCTGCTGCGCACCGGCTACCTGAAGGTCTCCACCGACCTGGTGCCCACCGGCGCCGTCTACGTCCTCGCCGATCAGATCTCCACAGTCACCCCCACCGAAGTCACCCTCAACACCCCCGCCGCCACCCTCCCCCCAGAGGAGTAACCCCCACCCCCGGAGCGCTCTGTCGATCATGAAGTTACTGCTGCGGGGCGCTTGCCCGGGCAACAACTTCATGATCGACGCTCTGGGTCTGGGTGGGTCGCTGGCGGACCGACCAGAGCGCCACCTCGGTACGGGAGGCGGTGCCGGTCTTCCGCAGCAGGTTCGACACGTGCACGGTGACCGTGCGTACCGAGATGCCCAGGGCGCGAGCCACCTGCTTGTTGGACATCCCGGCGACCAGGCAGTCGAGCACCTCCGCCTCCCGGCCGGTCAGGCAGACCGGGGACAGGGACTCGGGCACGGCCCGGCGGGACGTCGGCACGACCGGACTCGACTCGGGCGGGAGACGCGAGCCCGACGGAGGTGCCGCCGGTGCCAGCAGGGCGTCGATACCCTGCCCGGCGTGCGCGGCGAGCAGTTCGGTGAGCGCGTACGGGTTGCCGTCGGTGCGCCGCCAGACCTCGTGCACCAGTTCGGGGCGGGGGTCCGCGTACACCTGGGTCAGCACCTCGGCGACCTCGGCCGGACGCAGCGGGCCGAGGTGCTGGCGCACCACTCCGCGTACCCCGCACAGGCGCGCCAGGGTGCGGCCGGCGAGTTCCGGTGAGACCGCGCGCGCGGCGGGCCTGGTCGCCACCACCAGCAGGGCCGGCAGCCCGTCGGCGGTGGCGAGTTCGCCGACCAGGTTGAGGCTGGCCGGGTCGAGGGCGTGCAGGTCCTCCACCACGAGCACCGCCGGACCGGCACCGACCAACACCCGGACGGTACGCACGGCCAGCCGGAGCAGGGTGCCGGGGGCGTAGCGCTCACGCGGCGCGGTGGGCTGCTGAGCGAGCCAGGCAAGCGCGTCGGCCGGCAGGTCGAGCCGGGTGGTGTCCCGGCCGCTCAGGACCGCCGCCAACCAGTCGTACGGTGCGGGACTGTGCACCCGGGCGGTGCCGCTGAGCACCACCTCCGGTCGCGGGGTGAAGGCGTCCAGCGCGGCGGCGACCAGCAGGCTCTTGCCCACGCCCGGCCCTCCGGTGACGACCGCGACGGCCGGGGAGCGGCGGCGGCCCAGGACCACGCTGGACCAGGCCCGGTCCAGCTCAGCCAGCTCACCGGCGCGCCCGACCATGGACACCGGCAACATTCCTCAACCCTACGCAGTAGTGCGTAGAGACGCGGGAAGGGTCTTCTTGGCAAGCTTGTCCCATGACGCTGATCCTCCGCTCGGCCATCCTCAACGACATCGGTCTGGTCCGGACCAACAACGAGGACTCCGCCCTCGCCGGCGAGCGCCTCGTCGCGGTGGCCGACGGCATGGGTGGACTGCCCGCCGGCGAGGTGGCCAGCGAGATCGTCATCCGGATCCTCGACGAGCTGGTTCCGCCGACCGCACCGGAGGCCGCCACCGAGGCGCTGCGTGCCGTGGTGAGCACCGCCAACCAGCGCATCCACGCCGCGATCGCCGCCGACCCCGCCCGCGACGGCATGGGTACGACGCTGACCGCGGCTCTGCTGGCCGGGGAGACGCTGGTGCTGGCGCAGGTCGGCGACTCCCGCTGCTACCTGCTCCGCGACGGTCAACTGCGCCAGCTGACCCGGGACGACACGTTCGTGCAGGCGCTTGTCGACCAGGGCGCCCTCTCCCCCGAGCAGGCCCGCCACCACCCGCAGCGCTCGCTTGTCACCCGGGCGGTGCAGGGTGCCGACGCGCCACCGACGATGGGCGCGGTGACCCTGGCCGCCGGTGACCGGCTGCTGCTGTGCAGCGACGGGCTCTCCGACTACGTGGCCGACGACGCGATCGCCGCCACGCTGGGCATGCACGCCGACCGCCACCAGTGCGGCGAGCAGTTGGTGAAGCTCGCCCACCAGGCCGGTGCGCCGGACAACGTCACCGTGGTGATCTCCGATGTCGTGACCGGCTGAGGTACGCCGGCAGCGGCCGGTCGGACCGCCGTACCGCACTAGGTAGTTGTGCCATCTAGATAGCGGCACTAGGGTTCGGCCTGTGGATTCCGACCGTCGGGGGCAGTGGCTGCGTGGGGTGCTCGATCTCTGCGTGCTCGCCCTGCTGCGCGACGGCGAGTCCTACGGCTATCAGCTCGCCCAGTCGCTCGACGCCGCGGGCGTCGGACCGATCCAGGGCGGCACGCTCTACCCGGTGCTGCTGCGGCTGCAACGCACCGGGCTGGTCACCGCGCGGTGGCGGGAGGGCGATTCCGGTCCCGCACGCAAGTACTACCAACTCACCGACGACGGGCGAGCGGCGCTGCGGCACGGCGGCAACGCCTGGTTGGCGTTCGTGGCCCCGGTGACCGGCATCGTCACGAAGGGGGTCGACGGGTGAACGCCGACGACTGGCTGCGCGCATTCGCGGCCGAGCTGTACCAGCGCCGGGTGGGCGGCGACGCCGCCCGGCACGTGGTCGCCGAGGCGGCCACCCATCTGCGCGAGGGCGGCGGTGATCCGTGGCTGGTCTTCGGCTCGCCGCAGGCGTATGCGGCCGCCATCGTGGAGAGCATCGGCACCACGCCCGGCCCGCGTCCGGGCCCCGTCCGGCTGCACGCCCGAGGCATCACCAAGCGGTACGGCCGGCAGGTGGTGCTCCGCGACGCGACGCTGACCGTACGGGCCGGGCAGATCGCCGCGGTGGTCGGCGCGAACGGCTGCGGCAAGAGCACGTTCCTGCGGATCTGCGCCGGTCTGGTCTCGCCGGACGCCGGGGAGGTGACCGTCTCGGGCCGGCTGGGCTACTGCCCGCAGCAGGGCGGCACCGCCGACTTCCTGCTGCCCGACGAGCATTTCGTGCTGGTGGGTGCCGGTCAGGGCGTGCCACGGGGGCCCGCCCGGCAGGCCGGCCGGGCGGCGGCCCGGCAGCTCGGCTGGGACGCCGAGAACGCCGTGCTCGCCCGCCACCTCTCCGGGGGTACGCGGCAGAAGCTGAACCTCACCATGTCCACCCTGGCGCAGCCGGACGTGCTGTTGCTCGACGAGCCGTACCAGGGCTTCGACCAGGGTAGTTACGTCAACCTCTGGGACCAGCTGACCCGGCTACGTGACGAGGGGCGGGCCATCGTCGTGGTGACCCACCTGCTCAACCAGCTCGACCGGGTCGACCTGGTGCTCGACCTGACCCCCGCTCACCAGGGAGGCCGATCGTGAACCGGCTGGTCACCGTGGCCGAGATGACGCTGCGGGAGCTGGCGCGCCGCCGGGGCGTACTCCTGCTCCTGCTGTTGATGCCGTTGACCTTCTGGCTGATCCGACGCGACTCCTACGTCGGGCAGTCGGTGCGCGCGCTGCTGCTCGGCATCAGCTGGGCGGTCAGCACCGCGGCCCTCTTCGCCACCAGCGCGGCCCGCGAGTTGGAGCCCCGGCTCCGGCTCACCGGCTACCGGCCGCACCACCTCTACCTCGGTCGGATGCTCGGCCTGTGGGGGCTCGGATTGGCGATCTCGGTGCCGTTCTTCCTGCTCACCGTCGTCGACGCGAACAACCTGCGGTACGGCGGGATCGCCGTGGCGATGCTCTGCTGCGTGGCCGTGGCCGCGCCGTTCGGCATGTTGATCGGCGCCCTGCTGCCCCGCGAGTTGGAGGGCACGCTGCTGCTGCTCACCGTGGTGGCGATGCAGATGCTGCTCGACCCGGCCGACGCGGGGGCGAAGCTGACGCCGTTCTGGTCCAGCCGGGAGATCGCCACCTGGGCGGTGGACCACACCGACGACGGTTACCTGACCCGAGGTTTTCTGCACGGGCTGGTGGTCACGGTGCTGCTGATCGTGACGGTGGCCGGCGTCTTCGCCGTCCGGCTGCGTCGGCGGCGACACCTGCACCACGTGCCGATCGCCTGATCCTGCCGGCCCACGTCGGGGCACAGGTTCGTTGACACAGGACCTAGCATCACGGGGTGCGCCTCAGATCCTCAATCGCCGCGGTCGCGTTCGGCGTCGCCATCGCCAACCTGGCCGCGTGCAGCCCGTCCGTGCCGAGCGCCGACCCGCGCGGCGCGCAGGCCCCGGCGAGCGGCACGTCCGCGACGCCGAGCGCGGGGCAGGCACCGGGCGCACAGGCCACCCCGGCGGCCCAGACCGGCTTGGGCAGCAGCCCGACCAGCAGTCCCAGCCCCAAGCCGACCGGCGCGTCCCGGGGCGGACGCGGCACCGGCAACCCGACCGGACGGGTGACCGTACCGGCGGCCGGGCAGGCGGTCGACACGTCGAAGCCGACCCGTACCGTCGGCAACGGCACCGCCGACAGCTGCACCTCCGCCGCCGTCATCCGGGCGGTCGCGGCCGGCGGGATCATCACCTTCGACTGCGGCCCCGACCCGGTGACCATCCGGATGACCGCCACCGCAAAGGTACGCAACGCCAACGGCCCGCAGGTGGTGCTCGACGGTGGCGGCAAGGTCACCCTCAGCGGGCAGGGTAAACGGCGCATCCTCTACATGAACACCTGCGACGCGTTGCAGGGTTGGACCACCTCGCACTGCGACGACCAGGATCACCCGCAGCTGACCGTGCAGAACCTCACCTTCGCCGACGGCGACTCCACCGGCCAGCGCACCGACGGCGGCGGCGGTGGGGCGATCTTCGTCCGGGGTGGCCGCTTCAAGGTGGTCAACTCGCGCTTCGTCGACAACCGCTGCGACCGTTCCGGCCCGGACCTGGGCGGTGCCGCGATCCGGGTCCTCGACCAGCACGACGACCAGCCGGTGTACGTGGTCAACAGCACGTTCACCGGCGGATCCTGCGCCAACGGCGGCGCGTTGAGCAGCATCGGCGTGTCCTGGGTGGTCCTCAACAGTGTGCTGCGGGACAACGAGGCGGTAGGTGAGGGCGCCAACCCGGCCCGCTCCGGCACGCCTGGCGGCGGCAGCGGCGGGGCGATCTACTGCGACGGCAACAAGTTCTCCGTACGCCTCGCCGGCACGGTCGTCGAGGACAACGACGCCCGGGAGGGCGGTGGGGCCGTCTTCTTCGTCAGCAACGACCGCACCGGCACCCTGCGCATCGAGAACTCGACCCTGCGCCGCAACCCCAGCCACGGCTTCCAGACCCACCCCGGCATCTTCTACCAGGGCTCCGGCAAGCCCACCTTCACCGCCTCCACCATCCGCTGACCCGTCGATCATTCTCGGTTGATCAAGAAGTTTGCGTCACCGTCGAGGTGGTTTTTCGACTCAAGGCTCTTGGTCAACAGCGGCGGCGGGTCAGTAGGGGTTGCCGTGGCCGGCGGGGAGGGTGGGCGAGATGGACAGGGGTGGGCTGGCGGTTCCGGCGTGCTCGGCCAGGCCGGTGAAGAGTTCACGCAGCGCGGTGACCGAGTCGACGCTCGGGTGCCAGCCAAGCTCGGTCTCGGCCCGCTCGCTGGACATCAGCGGCACGTTGAGGGCCAACTCGACCCAGCCGGCATCGACCGGTTGCAGCCGCGCCCGCCAGGTGAGCGCCGCAGCGGCCCGCAGCACCGGGGCGGCCACCGGCACCGTCCACCCGTGAAAGTGCCGGGCCACCAGCTCGGGAGTCAGCACCGGGTCCGCGGCGACGTTGAAGGCACCGCGGGCGTCGCCCATGACCGCGCGGGCGTACGCGTCAGCCACGTCGTCGGCGTGTACCACCTGCATTCGCAGCCGCCGGTTGGTCGGCACAAGTGGCAGCCGGCCGAACCGCAGCAGCCGCACCGGTGCCAGCGGGCCGAGGAAGTACCGGCTGATCTCGGTGCCGGCGTCCCGCTGAAAAATCAACCCAGGACGCAGCCGGACCAGCCGTAGCGCCGGATGGCTCCGCTCGATCCCGTCGAGCATCTCCTCCACCGTCGCCTTGTCCCGGCTGTACGACGACCCGGGCACCCCGGTGGCCGGCCAGCGCTCGCTGACCGGCATGTCCTTCGGACCGGGTGCGTAGGTGCCGACCGACGAGGCGTACACCAGGGCCGGCACCCGGGCGCGCAGCACCGCGTCGACCACCGCCCGGCTGCCCCCGACATTGGTACGACGCAACACGTGCTGGTCGTGACTGGGCTGGATCTGCCAGGCCAGGTGCACCACCGCATCGGCACCGGCGAAGACACCGGCCAGCTCATCCGCCGCACCGGCCAGGCCGATGTCGCAGGAGTGCCACCGCACCGCGTCGTACGGCTCGCCCGCCCCCGCCGGCGGCAGCCGCCGCGCCACCCCGACGATCTCCACACCGGGCTCGCGCCGCAACCGGCGCAGCACCGCCGAACCGACGTTCCCGCTCGCTCCCACGACCACGATCCGCATGCCCGGTCCGTACCCGGTCAGCCGCTTTCCAAGCGCAGCAGTCAGCCCGCCGTCGCCCGCCGATCCCGGGGTGCCGCTGACACCGGTCGCTCAGCGGGCGAGCAGCGCGCCGATCAGGCAGGCGAAGGCGGCGATCGAGCTGACCGTCCGGACCAGGTTCCACCGCACCCACGGCCCCTCGAACCACTGCCGTACCCCCGCCAGATCGTCGATCCCGTCGACCGGCCCGGCGGCTTCCAACCGGTTGTTGAGCGGCACGTTCCACCGGCCCGTGACACCGAGGGTGACCAGATGGCTGACCAGCGCGACGACGAGCCAGCCGAGCACCGCACCGCCGGTGCCGAGATACCCGACAACGGCCACCGCCACGAGCAGCGGCCCACCGAGGAACGCCGACAGGAACCAGCCGTTGATGATCTTCCGATTGATCGACTGCATGGTGCCGACCAGGGTCCGACCGTCGGTCGCGGCCAGACCCGGCATCACCGAGCAGGCGTACGCGAAGAACAGCCCCGCCACCAGCCCGGTGGTCAGCGTGGCCCCGGCCAGGACGGCGAGGCGGATCGGCTCCGACATCTGCGGCACCTCCAGGACGCGGGGCGGCCCGGCAGGACGCGAGGCAGCCTGGCCAACGACGAGTCCGGACGTCGACCCAGCCGATCCTGCCAGCCGACGTCCACCCCGATCTCACGGGAGCCGCCACCAGGCATCGACGGCGGGCCGGAAGCCGCGAGCCCGCTCCCGTCGGTGTCCGGTAACCTGAGCGGCGCGGGCCGCTAGCTCAATGGCAGAGCTGTGGACTTTTAATCCATAGGTTCAGGGTTCGAGTCCCTGGCGGCCCACCACACACCGCCGATGAGCTGCGGTAACGCCTAGTGAAGATCATCGGGCACAGCGAGGGCACAACTCAGCTCCGATCTTGGTCGGTGGGAGCTTCCGGTCGCTCGCTGCCTGCCTGTCGCAGGGGCCACCGACCAGGCCGCGTGGCCGATCCTTCTTCGGCAGCCAGTGGACGTAGGTTTCGAGCGCGAAGAGACCGGCGTTGAGGTCAATTCGCCAGGTCAGATGGTCCTCCCAGCTTCGTCCGGCGAACTGGACCTTCATGTCGCCGAGGCCCCGCCGGGACTGGCCTCGGGATCGATCAGGTCGTGCACCTCTCCACCCCCGTTGCGCAGCTTTTCGACTGCTTCGTTCAAACGGCGGGCGTTGGCCGGGCTAGCCATCAGGTAGGCCGTCTCCCTCAGCGACTCGTACTCGCGCAGCGAGATGATGATCACGGCAGACTCACGGCCGGAGCGGGTAACTACAACTTCCTCAGCGTCGACGACGTAGTCGAGCATCTTGGCCAGGTTCTGCCCGACTTCGGAGTAGGTAACGGTGCGCATCACGCCTCCCGAACATGTCGTACAAGAATTCGTACAACCGAGCCGTCGGCGCAGCGCGCAGATTCTTCACCTGGCGCGGCGCGGACGCCGCGTGCACACCTGAATACTTAGCCGTTGCGCTAAGTATCGTCCTACAGGATACTTAGCCACATGGCTCAGTATTCGGCGCAGCTCGACGGCGTGTTTGGGGCCCTCGCCGACCCGACGAGACGCGGGGTCCTCCGCCGCCTCGGCCGTGGTCCGACGACCGTCGGTGAACTCGCCAGCGAGTTCCCGATGACCCTTCCGTCGTTCATGAAGCACGTACGGGTCCTCGAGTCCAGCGGGCTGATCCAGACGGCCAAGGCCGGGCGGGTACGCACCTGTGTGCTCAACCGGGAGCGCCTCGCCGTCATCGACCACTGGCTCGCCGAGCAGCGCCAAATCTGGGAAGAGCGCACCGACCGCCTCGAACGCTTCGTCACCGACCTTGAGGAGCACCAAGAGTGAAACCCGACCTGGACCTGTCCGTGGAGCGGGTCATCCGCGCACCCCGCGTCACCGTCTGGAGGGCGTGGACCGACCAGTCCCGGCTGGCGAAGTGGTGGGTTCCGGCCCCTGCTCACTGCCGCGTCGACCGCTTGGACGTCCGGCCCGGCGGCGGGTTCGTGACCCGGCTGAGCGACGACGGCGGTGAGTTCGTCCCGCACATGGACGCGACCTTCCTGGTCGTCGACGAATACGAGCGGATCGTGTTCACGAACGCCGTCGACAGCGCCTGGCGGCCCGCGAGTCCTGTCCCGGTCGCCATGACCGCCGAGGTCACTTTCAACGATCACCCGGACGGCACGGACTACCGGGTCGTCGTCCGCCATGGTGATCCCGCCGCTCGCGCCCGTCATCAGGAACTCGGCTTCGCCGACGGCTGGGGCTCGGTGACCGCCCAGCTCGCCGGATTCGCCGAAAGTGAGGAGACACGATGAAGATCGCCCTGACCGAGTTCGTGACCCTCGACGGGGTCAGCCAGGGGCCCGGCTCGCCGACCGAGGATCCGAGTGGCGACTTCACCCAGGGCGGTTGGCTCGTGCCCTACCTGGACCCGCTCTTCGTCAAGCGCACCTCCGAATGGCTTGATCTTGCCGACGGTCTGCTGCTGGGGCGACGGACGTACCAGGCGTTCGCCCGCGACTGGCCGCAGATCACCGACCCGAACGACCCGTTCACGGAACGGATGAACTCGCTACCGAAGTACGTCGTCACCAACACCCTCACCGAGGGCAGTTGGCGTCCCGTGACGCTGCTCCACGGCGACCCGATCCAGACCGTCGGGCAGCTCAGGACGCAGCCGGGACGGGAGCTTCAGATTCACGGGAGTGCGCGGCTCGGCAAGGCCCTGTTGGCGGCCGGTCTGGTCGACACGCTCCGGCTCGTCGTCGCTCCCACCGTGGCAGGTTCCGGACGGCGTCTACTGGACCACCCGAGCGCACCCGTCGGCCTGCGACTCGTTCACCACGAGGCGACGCCGAACGGTCTGCTGCTTGTCGAGTACGCGCAGGTCGGCGTCGCGCCGGTGGCCGAGTACGGCGGCGTCACGGCGTTCGTCTAGATTCCGGCCCTCAGCCGGGCCGCAGAAGCAGCAGCGCGACGGTGGCCAGGTAGATGATCGGGATGGCGGCCCCTTCGAAGCCGATGCCCCGGCGTTCCCTGATCAGCAGCCCGGCGGTCAGCGTGGCCGTCATCAGGGTGGTCATGCCGGTGAACAGCAGCCCCGACAGGTTCGCCTCCGAGTAGATCGACCCGGGCCGGTAGGCGGCGTCGGCGAGGAAGATCATCAGGGAGTCGAACGCGTTGCCGCCGAGGATGTTGCCGATGCCGAGGGTCAGCGCCCCGATGCGGATCGCCGCGATGAGCGTGATCAACTCCGGCAGCGAGGTGATCGCCGTGGTGATGGTGAAACCCACGAATCCGCTGGGCAGGCCGGAGGCGGCGACCACGCCGAGGCCACCCTGACCGATCAGGTAGCCGGTGGCGGCCACGACAGCCGCCAGCGCGGCCAGTCGGAGCCACAGCCGACGCAGGCTCATCCCGGATGTCTGGGCAGCCGGCTCGTCCTGACGGGTCTCCGTGGTACGCCGGGCGAACCACATCGGTTCCCGGCGGAGCCGGCGCAGCAGCACCAGACCGTACAGGTAGATGACGGGGATCAGCAGGCTCGCCGGGTGCACCCAGAGCACGGTGAGTTCAGGCGTGGCGTACGCCACCACGGGCAGGCAGAGCAGCGCCACCAGCACGACCGCCTGTAAGACGTTCTCCAGGGACGCCGCCGCGTGCTCGATGTTCGAACGGCGGTAGAGCAGGTCGGCGATGGCCAGCCACACCGTCTGCACCGCGATGCCACCGATCGGGTTGGCGAGGGCGAACTCGGCGTCCTGCCGAACCGACCCGATGATCGTGGTGGCGATGCCGGGCAACGAGGTCACCGCGCCGAGCAGAAGGGCGCCGGCCACCGCCTCGCCCATCCCGGTCCGGTCGGCCAGTTCGTCGGCCGTCCGGACCAACGCCCGGCCGGCGGACAGGATCGCCGCGAGGGCGGCGACCAGCGCGACCACGCTGGGCAGGAGCGGCCAGGTACCGGTGATCACGAGAGGTCGCCTGAAGGTTGTTCGAGAGCCATGCCTCTCCCCGTACCCAGCTGGCGGGATTTTGCGCAGCGGCGGGCCAGGTGACGAGGTGCGGAGGTCTGCCAGACTCGCTCGGCGTGAGACATCAGCAGATTCTGGACAAGCTCGCCGCGCCGGCCCTCGTCCGCGCGCTGAACGAGGATCTGGCCCGGTGGGTGGGCTGGCAGCTGGTGGCCGTACCGGACGATCACCGCGAGCTGGCGCGACGGGTCGTTCCACCGATCCTCACCCGCTGGCGGTGCCTGCTCGACGCCGACGACACCGCTGCGGCGACCCGGCACCGTGGCTGGGTGGCGATGGCGGTTCTGCTGCACCGGTACGGCCTCGCCGATGAGGCTGTCACGGCCCACGCGTCGGCTGCCATCGACTCACTCAATCGCGACGTCGTGCTCTCCGACGCCTTCGCCCGGCAGTCTCCGGCCATCAAGGACTTCCTCGCCACGCCGCCGACTCCGCTGACGCGCCGGCCGCGCCGGCCCGGGACGCTGACGCTCCTGCGCCCCGGAGACGTGGTGTCCATTCAGGTGGGGTCGAGCTTCCACGCTGCATTCGTACGCGAGGTCGCGGGCGGCAACGAGTACCCGGTCATCGAGTTCTACGCCGGCCGTTTCGACAGGCCACCGACGTTTGACGAGTTGTCCGGCCGGGCCGCCGCCCGCGACCGCGGCCAGGCCCGGTTCGGGGTGGTCGGGCTCACCTACCTGCCCGACCCCGCCAACCAGGTCCTGGCCCTTGCCTCCGGGCAGCAGCAGCCACCGGTGGGCACCGATCCCGGGCCGGGCGAGGGCCGCTACACGATGACCGACATCATCCGGCTGCAACACGCCATCACCCGCCTGTTCCAGTGAGCACGGGTCGTCGGTCGTACCGCAGGACGAGCCGGCCGCAGACGGCGCCGAGGATCAACTCGACCACCATGGCGGCCACGAGTCCGGCAGCCGGTGGCCCGTCGAGCGCCATGCCGAGCAGCCGGGACAGGCCGTAGGCCAGGTAGACCACGGCGCCGACCAGGGCGGCGGGGTAGGTCAGCCGTCGGACGTGCCCGCCGAGCATGACGAGTACGCCGGTGGCCAGCAGCGCCCCTCCGGCACCGCGGGTCTCACTGAGCAGGCTGCTGTTGCCCGCGTACTCGATGCCGTTTCCGGCGTGGAACGTCGCCGGAACGGTCAGCAACGCTCCACCGATGACGATCGCGACCAGTCCGGCGACGGTCAGGCCGATCCTTCCGGGTGGAGGGGCGGGTGGTGCTCCGGTAGGTGTGTTCCGGCCGCTCACCGCTGCCACGTCCCGGCAGCGACGGCCCGTCGGCAGACCTCGGCGAAGTCAACCGGCTGCCGGTCGAGTGCCTGGTGGACGCCGTCGCCGAGGCTGGCGTTGCGCCCGTCGAAGACCTCCATACAGAGGTCGGTGAGGAGCCGGGCGTGCTCCGGCCCGACCTGCCCGACCAGGCCGTCGTGGAACTGCTCGGCGGTGACCGGCAGGTAGCGCACCTCCCTACCGGTGGCCTCGGCGATCTCCGCTGCCGCCTGGTCGAAGGTCAGCAGGCGGGGGCCGGTGACCTCGTACGCCCGCCCGTCGTGCCGGTGGTCGGCGAGCGCGGCGACGGCGACGTCCGCGACGTCGTCCACGTCGACGAACGGCTCGGCGACCTGGCCCGCCGGCAGCGCGATCAGGCCGTCGTGGACGGCCTGCGCCAGCTGGCCCTCGGTGAAGTTCTGCGTGAACCAGCTGGCCCGCACGATGGTGTACCCGAGCCCGGAGCCGGCGACGATCGCCTCACAGCGCTGCGCACCCGCCTCCCCACGACCCGACAGCAGCACCAGCCGGCGCACGCCCGTCTTACGGGCGACGTCGACGAACGCCTCGACCACGTCGGACGCCTGCGGGGCGGCCAGATCCGGGAAGTAGCACAGGTACACGGCGTCGATGCCGCGCAGCGCGGCCGACCACGTCTCCGGCCTCGCCCAGTCGAAGGGCTGTTCGCCACGGCGGGAAGCCTGCCGCACCGGATGTCCGAGGCGGATGAGGCGGTCGGCGACGCGTCGGCCGGTCTTGCCGGTCGCGCCCGTGACGAGTACTGACGGTCGGGACATGGGTGGCTCCGTTCCGGAGAGGATTGCTTTTCGCTGCCAACCCAGCCTGATGCGGATTCGGTGGTGGAACAATGATCGTGCTGCCGGATTTCTTTGCCTGTCGTCCAGCCGCTTGGACGACAGGCACATCTGCGAGAGCCTTGAGCGATGTGGACGACACCGGCCTGCGAGGTCGCGGCATCCAGTGACCCACTCGGCGAGACCCTGCATCTCCTCCGGCTCACCGGCACGCTGTACTGCCGCGCCGAGCTGACCGCACCGTGGGGCGTGGCGGTGCCGGCCCTGCCCGGTTGCATGACGTTGCAGGTGGTCACGGCTGGGCGGTGCTGGCTTGAGGCGGACGGCGTCGAACCGCGCCTGGTCGGGCCGGGCAGTCTGACGCTGATCCCGCACGGCATTCCGCACCGCTTCCGCAGTGATCCGCAGGCGTCGACCGAGGCACTCTTCTCGATTCCGGTGCAGCGGCTCAGCGAGCGTTACGAGATCATGCGGTACGGCGGTGGCGGCGAGCTGACCCAGGTCACGTACGCGGTGCTGCGGCTGGACCACGTCGCGGCGCAGCGGATGGTCGCTCAACTGCCGACCGTGCTGCACCTGGACCGGTTCGACGACGAGACGGGGTGGTTGCACAGCACGCTCCGGTTCGTGGCCAGCGAGGCGCAGACGTTGCGTCCGGGCGGCGAGACGATGCTCACCCGGCTGGCGGACGTGCTGGTCATCCAGACGATCCGCGCCTGGTTGGATGCCGCACCCGAGGCGCGCCAGGGATGGCTGGCGGCGCTGCGTGATCCCCAGATCGGGCAGGCCCTCACCGCGCTGCACCGTACGCCCGAGCGGGACTGGCGCGTGACCGATCTGGCCCGGGAGGCGGGCATGTCCCGGTCGGCGTTCGCCGCACGCTTCACCGCGCTGGTCGGCGAACCCGTCATGCGGTACGTGGCCGCGTGGCGACTGCAACTCGCCCACGACCATCTCGGTCGTAGTGACGAACCACTGCCGGTGGTGGCGCGGCGGTTCGGCTACCAGTCGGAGGCTGCGTTCTGTCGTGCCTTCAAGCGGGCGTACGGGGTGCCGCCGGGCCGGCTGCGCCGCGAGCCTGTTCCAGACCGTCGAAGAGCAGATCGAGGGTGAACTCGAACTCGGTCTGACTGTCACACCAGCCCAGGGTGGGGTCGGTGGCGTCGTGCAGCTCGGCGGCCACCATCGCGGCCAGGTGGGGCAGCTGTGCGGACAGCGCGGCCAGCTCCGCCTCCGCCGCGTCGGCGTCGACCTCCGCACCGGCGGCGGGTTGGAAGACCTCCTGAGCGAAGCCGAGAGCCAGGCTGCCGAACGCGTGCAGCGCCCGGTGGGCAATCCGGTACGAGAAGCCGCCGTCGATCAGGATGGCGAGGATGCCTTCGTAGTAGCCGTACACCCCGCCGGGAATGGTCGAGCGGGAAGTGAGCAGGGCGGGCGCCCACGGGTGCCGCAGCATGACCGCGCGTGCGGCAAGGAAACGTGACCGTAGCCGGGTACGCCAGTTTCCGCCGGCCGCCTCCGTCTCGGCCTGGTCGGCGGCCGTGACGATCTCGGCGACCACGGCATCGACGAGGCCGTCGAGCAGCCCCTCCTTCCCGGGCAGGTGGTGGTAGAGCGACATCGCCTCGACGCCGAGGTCGGCGGCGAGCCGGCGCATCGTCAGCGCCGCTATCCCCTCCGCGTCAACCAGCGCGATCGCGGCGACCAGCGCCCGGTCACGGCTCAGCGGCTCCCGGCGTCTTCTCGCTCCCATGCGGCTCCCATCTTCCCTTGACCTTACAACGTATGGTTGCCTTACGACGTAAGGCTGATCTCGCCACCAGAGCTGCCGCAACCAAAGGAGCCACCATGCATCCGCTGATCCGCACCGCCCGGACGACCGGGCTTTTCTACCTTGGGCTCGGCATCGCCGGCGCACTGGGCTTCCTCACCATCCGACCCATGATCTTCGAGTCCGGTGACGCCGACGCGACCCTCGCCAACCTGGTCGCCAACGAGTCACTGGCGCGCCTCGGAGTGGCGTTCGAACTGCTCGTCGTCCTCACCCAGACGCTGGCCGCCGTCTGGTTCTACCGGCTGTTCCATACCGTCAACCGCACCGCCGCCGGCAGCATCGCCGCCTTCGGCATAGTCAACGCCGTTGCCATCCTCGGCAGCGCCGCCATGCTCGGGACCGCGGTCGCGGTGGCCACCGGCGAGGCCGGTGGGGCCGCCGACACGGTCCAGCTGCTGTACCTCGTCAGCGAGAACCTGTGGGCGGTGGGCGGACTCTTCTTCGGCCTCTGGCTGATGCCGATGGGCTGGTGCGTGCTGCGTTCGGGTTGGCTGCCCCGGGCCCTCGGCTGGATCCTCGTCGCCGGTGGTGTGGGCTACGTGCTGATGACGTTCGTCGGGTACCTCGCCCCCGGCGCCGGGATCGTCGGCGACCTGCTGGTGGTCCCCGCCACCGTCGGCGAACTCTGGATTCTCGGCTACCTGGTCGTCTTCGGCGTCCGGAAGCGGGCACTCACCGAGACGCCGCGAACGACGCCGCTCGCCGCCTCGCCAGCCTGACCGTCTCGGCCGGCCCGGTTCGGGGTCGTGCTCCCACCCGGGTACGCCCCAACCGGGGCCGGCCGTCCCGCCGTGTCGTTGATCCGGTTGTGCCCGCCACCCACCGGTGACCACGGTGGGGGCGCCGAGAAGTCCGGAGGACGCCGATGACCAGCGAACGCGAGACCGTCGAGGTCGACCCCGCCCTGTTCCAAGCCGTCTACGACTCGCCTGCCGCACTGCCCGGCCGGCACCGCTGGACCACTCCGGAGGCCGACGTACGGCGGATTGAGAAGCTGCTCAACATGCCGCCCCGGACCATCGGCGCGCCCCTGTGGGTCAGCGGCGACCAGCCGGACTGCCCGAAGTGCGGTCGTCGGATCACCTGGTACGACATCGTCGCCTCGGCCCTGAAGGGCGTGCACGACCCGATGATGATCGCGACGGTGATCCTCGGTGACCGCCGCTACGTCAACACCGGCCTGCCCGCCGCCATACCCGGCGTACGCTGCGCCGACTGCCGGTCACCGATCGAGGGACTGCGCAGCTTCAAGTGCCACAACTGGGCGTACGCCTTCGAGGATCTGGCGGCCGTGCGGCAGCGGATGTCCGGCGGCCCGGTCCACGGTGACCTGGGTGAGCCGGTCCACTGACAACCCATGCGGTCAGCGGCGGGCCGGGCGACGGCCGGGTGGCGAGGGTGGTTCGGGGCCGAGATCGGGTAGCGGGGGCATGGGTCGGGTGGTCGGATGGTCGGCGGCCACCCGCAGCCGCTCGCCGTGATGCCACAGCTCGATCGCCACGTCAGCGTCGGCGTCCGGCAGTTCGTAGCGGGCCTCGTCGGCGGTCAGCGTGACGTGCAGCCGGTGGCCGTGCCAGAGCAGGCTGAACGCGAGGCGGTCGATCCGGTCGGGCAGCCGCGGGTCGAACGACAACAGTTCCCGGTCGTCGCGCAGGCCACCGAAGCCCTGCACCAGCGCCAGCCAGGCCCCGCCCAGCGAGGCCAGGTGCAGCCCGTCGCCCGTCTTGTCGCCGAGATCCTCCAGGTCCTGGAGCACCGACTCGGCGAACAGGTCGTACGCCAAATCGAGGTGGCCCAGCTCGGCGGCGAGCACCCCCTGCGGCGCGGCGGACAGCGACGAGTCCCGCACCGTCCGCGCCTCGTAGTAGGCGAAGTTGGCGGCCTTCTCCTCGGCGGTGAACTCGCCCGGGCAGCGCAGCATCGCCAGCACCAGATCGGCCTGCTTGACCACCTGGTGCCGGTACAGCTCCAGGTAGGGAAAGTGCAGCAGCAGCGGATAGTCGTCGTCGCCGGTGTCGGCGAAGTTCCACTCCGGCCGGTCGGTGAACCCGGCCGCCTGCTGGTGCACTCCGCGCTTGGGGTCGTACGGCAAGGTCATCGCCTCGGCGGCGGCCCGCCAACCCGCCACCTCGGCCGGGTCCACGCCCAGCCGGCCGGCCGCCTCCGGGTGCCGCTCGACGGCGTCGGCCGCGCCGCGCAGGTTCCGCCGCGCCATCAGGTTGGTGAACAGGTTGTCGTCGACAAGGGCGGCGTACTCGTCCGGGCCGGTGACACCGACGATGTGGAAGCTGCCGTCGTCGGTGAAGTGCCCGAAACCGTGCCACAACCTAGCCGTGGCGACCAGCAGGTCCAGCCCGGGGCCGGTCAGGAAATCCTCGTCGCCGGTGGCACCGACGTAGCGCAGGACCGCGTCGGCGATGTCGGCGTTCACGTGCAGCGCGGCGGTGCCGGCCGGCCAGTAGCCGGAACACTCCCGGCCGCTGATGGTCCGCCAGGGGAAGGTGGCGCCGGTGAGCCGCAGTTTCGCCGCCCGGTCGTACGCCTGCGGCAGGTGCGCGTGCCGCCAGCGCAACGCCGACCGGGCCACGGCCGGCGCGATGTAGGTAAGCACCGGCAGCACGTAACCCTCGGTGTCCCAGAGCACGTGCCCGTCGTAACCGTTGCCGGTCAGCCCCTTGGCGGGGATGGTCCGGTCGCCGTCCGAGCGGCCCGCCTGGATCAGGTGGAACATGGCGAACCGGATCGCCAGCTGCAACTCGTCGTCGCCGTCGAGCAGCACGTCGGCGGTACGCCAGGCGTCGTCCAGGGCAGTCCGCTGCTCGGCGAGCAGGTCGTCGAAGCCGACCGTACGCGCCGCGTCCGCCTCGGCCGTCACCTGCGCCCCCAGTTCGTCGACGGACGAGTCCGCAACGGGCGCCCACTCGTACGCCGCGAACTTGGTCAGCCGCACCCGCTCGCCGGCTCGCAGCGGCCCGGCGAGAGTCACCCGGATCCGATCCGGGGTGGCGTCGGCATCGGTGGTCACGTGTGCCGGCGCCGCCGATCGATGGGCGACCGCGACGGCGACCCGCTGCTCGCTGCGCTCGGTACGGTGCACCAACAGCGCGTCGGCACCGTCGACGCGGTGCAGTTCGGCGGTCAGCGGATCCTGGATCAGCGAGGCGGCCCGGGGGTCGTCGGCCCGCTCGGGGACATGCTCATTGGCCAGCAGGTCCGCGCAGATCCGCAGGTCGACCGGTCCGTCCAGGGGTTCCACCGTCCAGTCGACAGCGGCGACCCGGCGGCGGGACAGCGACACCAGCCGGGTGCTGCGTACCCGCACCCCGTAGCCGGCCGGCGAGATCCATTCGGTGAGCCGTTCGATCACCCCGGCCCGCAGGTCGAGCACCTGCTCGTGGGCGAGCACCGTGCCGGTGCGCAGGTCCAGCGGCTCGTCACCGACCCAGAGCCGCACCAACGTGGCGTTCGGCGGGCTGATCACGGTGTCGCTGAGCTGCGGGAAGGCGTAGCCGTTCTCGGGGTAGTTCAGCTCACGTCGTTCGTGCAGCCCGTTGAGGTAGCTGCCCGGCATGTCGACCGGCAAGCCCTCGTCGAGGGTGCCGCGCCAGCCCAGCCATCCGTTGCTCAACGCGAAGACCGACTCGGTCTCGCCGAGCCGGTCCAGGTCGTCCCAGGTCCGCCGGATCCGCCACCGCTCGTCGGGCTGCGGCTCGTCCGTTCGCTGGTCAGGGGTGGGGTGCACAGTACCTCCAGGACTCTCCGCCGGTCCCTGCGAGCTGACAATTCCCCACCGCCCGGTTCACCACACCAGCAGCGTCGTTCACCACACCAGCAGCAACGCGCCGAGCGTGCCGAGCACCAGGTACGGCCCGAACGGCAGGTGGCTCGACCAACGGGCCCGACGGCTCACCAGCAGGCCCAGGGCGACGAGTCCGGACAGGGTCAGCGCGAGCAGCAGCCCGAGCACCGGCACACTCCAGCCGTACCAGCCGAGGAGGGCACCCGCGCTCAGCGCGAGCTTGGCGTCGCCGATGCCGAAGCCTCGCGTACCGAGCAACAGGGTGGTGGTGGCGAAGAAGAGGGCCAGCCCGAGCCCGGCGGCGACGGCACGCAGCCATGGTGTCGCACCGGCCCCGGTCAGCGCGGCCAGCCCGAGCAGCAGCCAGGTGCCGACGGCGGCCGGCCAGGTCAGTCGGTTCGGCAGCCGGTGCACCGCGACGTCGATGAAGATCAACGGCACCGCGAAGGCCAACCACCAGCCGGCGGCGGCCACCTCGACGGCGGGTGGGCGGGTCAGCAGCAGCGCGGCCAGGGCGGCCAGCGCGGCCAGTTCGACGGTGGCCGGCGGGGCACCGACCCGGGCGCCGCAGCCGCCGCAGCGGGCGGTCGGGCCGAGCGCCGGCCAGGGGCGGTGCGGGCCGATCGGCGCGCCACAGGCGTCGCAGCCGGTCCGGCAGACGGTTCCCGGGGGTACGGCGTGCCGGGCGACGGCGTACCGGAGCAGTGGGGTGATCGTCAGCAGAGCCGAGGCGCGCGGCCACGACCGGGTGATGTGCCCGGGTGATGGATCATCCGGCGCGGCCGCCCGGGGCACCGGCGGAGCAGGTTGCCGGGTCATCTCGACCACCCCTTCACGGAGGGTAGTGTGCCCGGTCGGTTCGGGTGGCGGTCCGAATGTCCGACGCCGTCCGCCGCGCCGCCGCGCCGCCGTCGGCTCAGATGCCCGGAACGGGCAGATGGAATTCCCATAGATCGCAACTGGCGGCCAGTTGGCCCCTTTTTTGCCGGGGACGGATCGGACCGATTGCCATTTCCCGCCCTATTGCGACCAGCCGGTGGGCCGCCCACCCGGCGGTGGGATCGTCCGCTTCGCCACCCGCACCCGCCCGAGCCGCACCCCGGGTCGATCAACGCCGGCAATCTACCGGTAACCATGCGGCGCCACCACCATTCATAACTCAGAGTGTTCGAATGAATTGCCTCTGTTGCATCGGCCAGCGTCAGCCTATGCTCGCCCCTTGGATGTGACGCAACCCACGTCCGTTACCGACGAGCAGCCAGGCCAATGCGTTAGCAGGAGATCCACAAGAGCAAATGCGGCTGGGCACGAAACAGGGCCGGAAAGATCCGTCCGATCGCGCCGCCGCACGCCCGGCGACGCTGATTCGACGTCCGCCGGTCGGCACCGAGGAGGGCACGAGGTGCGAGCACGGCAGCTGAGCCGCTGGACGGCCGGCCTGGTCGCGGTGGCCACGGTCGGCACGAGCACCGCCTGCGGCAACACCCAGGAGACGTCCACCACCGCGACACCCGAACGGCACAGACCAGCCGGCGCCGAGCGGGCCGCCGAGGAGACGGCTGCGGAGAAGGCGGCGCTGGCGGCCTACTCCGGCTACCTCTCGGCGTCCCGCACGGCGAGCCGGCGCAGCGACCCACAGGAGCCGGCGCTGACCCGGTTCCTCGCGGACCCGCTGCTGACCAGGGTCCGGTTCAGCCTGCGGCAGGCCCGCCAGAACGGCGCGGTGAGCGCCGGCACGCTTCGCTCCGAAGGGCCCACCGTCATCTCGATGGACCTGGACGCCACACCCCCCACAGTGGAGATCCAGGACTGCGTCGACGCCAGCAACTACCGGCTGATCTACGTCGCCGACGACAAGGTCGTACCGGGCACCCGAGGCTCCCGCCACCTGGCCACCGCCACCGCGACCCGTTATCCCGACGGTCGCTGGCGGATCAGCACCGGCGCGGCCCACCAGGACCAGCCGTGCTGACCGGGCTGACCTACCGCCGCCGCCCGGCCGCCCCGCGTACCGGTGCCGTCCGGCGGACTCTGCTCGGCGGCGCGTTGGCGGTGCTGCTGGCGACCGCTGGCGCGGTTCCGGCGACCGCCGCCGACCCCGGTGCCGAATGCCCGCCGGCCCAACCGAACTGCAACGTCTGGGACGACGACCCGGGTACCCCAGGTGGCGGCGGCAACGGTGGGGACAACGGCAGCGGCGGCGACAACGGCGGTGGGGGCGGTGGCGGCGTCTGCCAGTGGGAGGGCCGCACCATCCCCTGCTACGACGACGTGCTCGGCTGGTTCAACAGCGGCGACGGCTGCTACTACAAGCTGGCCGAGCCGCAGCCGGAGGCGCCCGAGGGCCAGCAGTGGTACGTGCGTACCTGCTACGGCGGGGCGGTCGGTGACCAGCGGACAGTGCTGCTGGACGCGCCGCCGCAGGGCTTCGGCGCTCCGCCGGACCCGGAGGAACTGGCCCGTCGGGCGTTCGCCTCGATCACCCTGCGCGCGCCCCGCGCGTCGGTCGCGCCCCGCAAGTCCATCGGCCCCGGGCTGGTCGGTCTGCCGGTCTGGATGTGGGCCGAATGGGGTCGCGAGCAATTCGGCCCACAGAGCGCCACCGCCGAGGACCGAGGCCTCGAGGTGACGATTCGGGCCAAGGTGAACCGGGTTGTCTGGGACATGGGCAACGGCGACACCGTCACCTGCGCCGACGCCGGTACTGAGTACGAACGCCGGGGCCCGCACGCCGGACGACGCTCCCCCGACTGCGGCTACCACGACGGCTACGCCGAGGCCGGGACGTACACCGTCCGGGCGACCACGCACTGGTCGGTGACGTGGACCAGCAACGGCGGCGACAGCGGGAGCATCGGCGGTGTCACCCGCACCACGGGCCCGATCGTCATCCAGATCAACGAGCTTCAGGTGGTGACCCGGTGAGCGTGAGGAGTGAGCCGGTCCTGCGAGCCCCGCAGTCGCGAACGAAAGGTGAGGTCCGTGAGCGCGAGGAGTGAGCCGGTCCTGCGAGCCCCGCAGTCGCGAACGAAAGGTGTGACCCGATGAGCGTGGCGACCCGCAACGGAAACACTCCGGTGGATGCGCCGGTCGCCCCTCCCCGGGTGGTCCGCCAACGCCGGGTCCGGCCCGGGCTGCTCGGCCTCGCCGTCCTGCTGATCGCCCTCGGCGGCCTCGGTTCGGCGTTCGCGGTGACCTCGGTCCGGGCGACCGGCAGCTACCTGGCGGTGGCCCGGGCGGTCGAGGTGGGCAGCGTGCTCCGCGCCGACGACCTGATCTCGGTGCAGGTGGCCGGCGGGCAGGGACTCGAACCGGTGCCCGCCTCCCGGCTCGCCGACGTGATCGGGATGCGCGCCGCCGTCTCGCTGGCCCCGGGTTCCCTGCTGACGATGGCCCAGCTCACCGACGAACCACTGCTCGGCCCCGGGCAGCAGCAGCTCGCTCTCGGGCTGCGCGCGGCCCAGGTGCCGGCGCCGAAGCTGCGCCCCGGTGACCAGATACTGCTGGTCAGCACGCCGAGCAACGACAGCGGCGGAGGTTCGTCGTCCGGTGCCACCCGGTTCACCGCGACCGTCACCGACGCCGTCTCCACCGACGGACGGGACGAGGTTGTCGTCTACCTGGCGCTCGCTGTCCGGGACGTACCGGCCGTGGTGGCACTGGCTGCCCAGGATCGGATCGCGGTCGTACTGACCAAGGCGGCCTGAGCATGGCGATCATCGCGCTGGTCTCGGCCAAGGGTTCGCCGGGGGTCACCACCACCGCGCTGGCCTGTGCGTTGAGCTGGCACCGGCGGCTGATCCTCGCCGAATGCGACCCGGCCGGCGGCTCCGTCCTCGCCGGCTATCTCGGTGGGGCGCTCGACGGGCCGCGCGGCATCGGTGAGCTGGCCGTCGGCGAGCTGCGCGACGGCAGTCTGGAGAGCGCATTCTGGTCGCAGCTGGTCGACCTGGACGCGCCGCGCCGGGAACGGCTGCTGCTGCCGGGCGTGGTCGACCCGGCCCAGGCCGGCAGCGTCACGCCGCTCTGGCAGCGGTTCGCGGACTTCTTCACCGGGTTGGAGCGCGGCGACCCACCGTACGACGTGCTTGTCGACTGTGGCCGGTTGCACGTCCTCGGTCCGCCCTGGCCGCTGCTGCGCGCCGCCTCGGTGGTGCTGGTGGTAAGTCGGGCGCAGCTGCCCGACCTGTCCGGCACCCGGGCCATGCTCCAGGCCATCGAGCGGGACTTCGCCGAGCATCGGGTGCCGTCGGGCACCCTGCGCCTGCTGTTGATCGGCGGCGGCCACGGCAGAAGCGAGGTCAGCAAGGCCCTTCAGCTGCCGGTGATCGCCCGGCTGCCGCACGATCCGCGTACCGCCGAGGTGTTGAGTCTGGGCGGGACCGTGCGGGCCACCCGACCGCTGTTGCGGGCGGCCCGCGAGCTGGAGGTGCCGATCGGCGCGCTGCTGGAACGGCGGCGGGCCCGGCTGGCGTGGCCCGTCTCCCAGGGAGTGCCGGATGCGATTTGAACCGGTCTCGTCCGACCCGCGCCGGCAACCACCGGGCGCCACCTCCACCGCCCCGCCGCTGCCCCCGGTCAACGGTTGGCACCAACCACCGAACGGGTCGGTGCCAGTCGCGACACCACCAGCGGCGCCGCCGCCCCGGCCACGGGTGGATTTCCAGGTGGTGCGCGAGCTGCGCCGGCAGCTCAGCGAGCGGCTCACCCGCTGGCAGCGTGGCCGCGAGTTCAGTGTCGCCGAGGAGGACACCGAGCGCGCCCGGCTCGCGGTCGAGCTGGTCGCCGAGTACGCCGACGCGGTGCGCCGCGCCGGCACGCCGATGGCCGCGGGCGAGGAGCGGCTGCTGCTCGACCAGGTGACCGCCGAACTGGCCGGCCTCGGTCGACTTCAGACCCTGCTTGTCGACGACACCATCGAGGAGGTGCACATCCTCGGCTGTGACCAGGTGCGGATCACCCGGCACGGTGGTGGGGTCGACTGGGCCGACCCGATCGCGGACAGCGACGACGAGTTGGTGGAGATACTCCAGGCGGCGGCCCGCCGGGCCGGCGCCACGGAACGCTCCCTGTCCACTTCGAAGCCCACCCTGGACCTGCAACTTCCGGACGGCAGCCGACTGGCCGCGGTGTTCCTGGTCAGTCACCGCCCGTACGCGGTGATCCGCAAGCACAACACCCTCGACGTGACCCTGGACGACCTGGCCGGTGGCCGGGGCGACCTGGACGAAATGATCGACCCGCTGCTGCGCGACTTCCTCCGGGCATCGATGCGGGCCGGGTTGAACATCATGGTCGCCGGGCTGGCCGGCGCCGGTAAGACCACCGTGATCCGGGCGATGATGAGCGAGATCCCGCCGGACGAACCGTACGTGCTGCTGGAGGAGAGTCGGGAGCTGCTACCGGCCCGCCGCGGCGATCGCCACCGGGCGGTGATGAGCTTCGAGGCCCGGGAGGGGCACGGCGAACGCGGGCCGGACGGTCGACCGGCCGGGGAGGTGAGCATCGCCGACCTGATCCCGGTCTCGCTGCGGATGGGCGTGCTGCGGATCATCGTCGGTGAGGTGCGGTCCCGGGAGATCGTGCCGATGCTCCAGGCGATGACCACCAGCCGGGGATCGATGTGCACGATCCACGCGCGAACCCCGGCCGGGGTGAGCGAGCGGATCATCGAGTTGGCGCTCGCCCACGGCCGCGAGATGACGGTCGACCAGGCCCGCCGGATGGCCGGCAATGCGCTCGACCTGATCGTCTACGTCACCGTCGACGACGAGACCGGCATCGGCGGGCGCAAGCACCGCTTCGTCTCGCACGTCGAGGAGGTACTGGGCGTCGGTGAGAGCAGCCGGATCACCACCACGCAGGTCTTCGGTCCCGGCCCGGACGGCCGGGCGGTCCCTCGACACCTGCCGGAACGGGTCCGGGACCAGTTGCTGCGGGTGGGCTACGACGCCCGGTTGCTGAGCCGCTGGATCGAAGCCGGCCAGGGTGCCTGGCGTCGGCCCCGGCAGACCCGACTCGGTCGGCGGTGAGCCGGTGCGTACGAACATCGAGCTGATCGCCCTGGTCTCGGGGGCGGCCTGCGTGGCCGGCCTGGTGCTGGCGGTCGTCGCGCTCGTCGGCACCCGCCGGCCGCCCGGCCGGGCACCCGGAGCCGGCCCCGGGCTCGGGCGACTCTGGCGCGGCTCCGGCACCACGGCCCGGGAGCAGCAAGCGCACCAGGCGCTGCTGATCGGCGCGGTGGTCGCCGGTGCGCTGGCGTTCCTGCTGACCGGCCTGCCCGTGGTGGGCCTGCTGGTGGCGGTGGCGGTGCCGGGCACCCCGTGGTTGTTCTCGGTCGGGCGGGCCGAGCAACGGGCCATCGCCCGGATCGAGGCGGTCGGCGAGTGGACCCGCCGGCTCAAGGACGTCTCCGCCACCGGGCAGGGGCTCCAGCAGGCGATCATCGGTACGGTCACCACCGCACCGGAGGAGATCCAGGAGGAGGTACGCCTGCTCGCCGCCCGGCTCCAGGCCGGTTGGCTGGCCCGCTCCGCCCTGCTTGCCTTCGCCGACGAGATCGGCGACCCGGTCTGCGACCAGGTGGTGGCCGCGTTGATCCTGCACCTCACCGACCGGGGTGAGCGCCTCGGCGACGTGCTCGGCTCGATCGCCTCGGCCGCCGCCGCGGAGGTCGCGACCCGCCGGGAGATCGAGGCCAAGCGCACCCAGCCCCGGTTCGCGGTCCGCTTCCTCACCGGGATGACGCTGGCCACCATCGCGTACGGGCTGCTCAACCGCGAGTACGTGCAGCCGTACGACACCCCGTTCGGGCAGGTGGTGATGGCGGTGCTCGGTGCGGCCTTTGTGGCGCTGCTGGCCTGGGTGCGGTCGATGAGCCAGCCGCCCCGACCGGCCCGTTTCCTGCCGGCACCCGACCCGAGCGAGGTGGTGGCGTGAACCTGCACCTCACCCTCGCGGTGGTGGCCGGTGCCACGCTCGGCCTGGGCGTGTTCCTGGTGGTCCGTGAGCTGGTCCCGGCGACTCCCGCGCTCGGCCCGGCACTACGCCGGCTGCACCAACCGCCGGGAAGCGCCCGCACCGGGCCCGCCGACCGGCGGCTGGACTGGCTCACCGGGATGGCCCGCTGGCTGCGACCCCCACACCGGCAACTGGCCCTGCTCGACCGCACCCCCGAGCAGTACGCCCTCTCCCTGCTGTTGTCCGCCCTGATCGGACTCTCCGCTCCGGCGCTGCTCAGCGTCACCCTCTTCACCGTCGGCGTCTCGCTGCCGCTGGCCGTACCGGTCCTGGGCAGCCTCGGCCTGGCGCTGCTCTGCGCGCTTGTGGCCCACCGGTCGGTGCTGACCAGGGCCGACACCGCGCGGGACGAGTTCCGTCAGGCGGTCTGCACCTACCTCGACCTGGTCGCGTTGCAACTGTCCGCGGCGCACGGTCCGGTGCAGTCGCTGGAGCGGGCCGCCGCGATCTGCGAGGGCTGGGTCTTCGACCGGATCTCCGAGGCGCTGCGGATGGCCCAGATGCAGATGCACTCGCCCTGGGACGAGCTACGCGATCTCGCTGACCGGATCGGCATCCCGGAGCTGGGCGATGTCGGCGCGATCATGCGCTCCTCCGGCAGCGAGGGCGCGCAGGTGCACGAGACCCTGCGCAGCCGGGCCGACTCGCTGCGCGATCAGATCCGCACCGACAACCTGGCCCGGGCCGAGGGGGTGACCAGCCGGCTCGACATCCCCGGCGCGCTGCTGGTCTTTGTCCTGCTCGGCTTCGCCATCTACCCGTTCCTGGCCCGCCTCTAGGCCGACCCGAGTGAAGGAGCCCCGATGTCCGTAATCACCTACCTGCACGTCGCGCTGCGAGCGCGGCTGGCCGAACTGCGCGGCGACCGTGGCGACAGCCCGGTGCCCACCGCCGTCATCATCTTTGGTCTGGTGGCCGTGGCGATGGCGGTGACCGCCGCCGCCCTCGGTGCGGCAAACGACTGGATGGACAACATCCCGGCCCACCAGGACCCGACGGCCGACTGATCGATGTCCCGTCGCCTCACCGCCGGCTGGTGCCGGGTGGTCGCCGCCACCCGGCACCGTCTGCTGCCCGGGGACGCCGAGCGGGGCGGCAATCCGGTCGAGCTGGCGGTGGCCCTGCCGGCGATCCTGGTGATGCTGTTCGCCTCGATCCAGGTCGCCGTCGTGTTCGTCGCCCGGTCGACCGCGCTCAACGCCGCGCAGAGCGGCGTCAACGCGGCTCGGCTCTACGACGCCCCAACGGGTGCCGGGGAGGAGCGTGCGGCCGAGTTCCTCCAGGCCGCCGGGGACTGGCTGGTCGACTGGGACGACCCGGGGCCCAGCTGCGCCGCCACGGACACCGACGTGAACTGCACGGTGACCGGCAAGGCCCTGTCGGTGGTGCCGGGCGTCAGCTTCGCCGTCCGGCAGACGGCACACGGGACGGTGGAACGATGGACCGAGCCATGAGCCGGGGTTCCGTCTCGATCGAGGTGGCGGTGCTGGCGCCGGCCTTCGTGGCGATGATGGTGCTGGGCGGGGTCGCCGGGCGTACCGCGGTGGCCAGCGCGGCGCTGGAGGCGGCCGCGCACGACGCGGCCCGGGCGGCGTCGATCTCCCGGGACGCCGCCACCGCCCGCCGGGAGGCCCGGGAGGCGGCCCGCCGCCAGCTCGACTGGCGGGGGGTGTCCTGCTCGGGGGCCCCTCAGGTGACCTTCCGCGGCGCGGTCGACGGACGGTCGACCTCCTTCAACCGTGCCTTCAGCAGCGACCTCGGGCAGAACGCCACGGTCACGGTCGAGATCGCCTGCACCGTCTCCTACTCGGACATCAAACTGCCGGCGCTGACGATGCCGGACGGACAACGAATCACCGCGTCGTTCACCTCGCCGCTGGACCGCTACCGGAGCCGGGGATGACGGCCGGGCGGGGCGACGCCGGTCGGGTGAGCATCTTCCTGGCCGTGGCCATGATCGGGGTGCTGGCCATCATCGGCATGGCGTTCGACGGCGCAGGTCAGCTGCGGACACTGCAACGCGCCGAGAATCTGGCCGCCGAGGCGGCCCGCGCGGGCGGCCAGGCCATCGACCGGGCCACCGCCATTGAGGGCGGACCCAAGCGGATCAACCGACGCGAGGCTTGCCGCGCCGTCCGGAGCTACCTCGCCACCGCCGGGGCCAGCGATCACACCGTGACCTTCCCGGTGGTCGACGGCGAGACCCTGATCCGGGTACGCGTCCAGGTCACCTACGACCGGGCGGCGCTCGGCCTGTTCGGCTTCTCAGACACCGTCACCGTCTCCGGTGAGGCGACCGCGCGGGCGCTTACCGGGTCCTAGGAAGGAAGGTAGCCATGGCCGCATCGGGTGGCACCGCCGTACGGCGGGTCGGTCGGGTGCTCACCGGTTTCGGTGCGCTGGTCGTGCTGATCGGTCTGCTGGTCGGCGGGCCGATCGCGCTGCTGGCCTTCGCCGGCAACCCGCTCCCCGACCACGTACCCACGCTCGCGGAGATCGGCACCACGCTTACCAGCCGCGACGACGGGCAACTCTTCCTGCGGGCGCTGGCCGTCGCCGGCTGGTTCGGCTGGGCCACCTTCGCCCTGTCGGTGCTCGTGGAGCTGGGCGCACAGGCACTGGACCGGCCCGCACCCCGGCTGCCCGGCATGGGCCGGCAGCAGCGGGCCGCCGCCGCGCTGGTCGGGTCGGTAGCGCTGATCCTCGCCGCCAGCCCCGCCGCCACGGCCGCCACCACGGCGTACGGCGCGACGGCATACGGCGGGGGCCCGGCAACCGCCGTCGCGTTCACTCCGGCTCCCGCGATGGCGGCACCGGCGACCACCGGGCCAGCGGAAGCCGTGCGGGCGGATCGGCTCGGTGCCCCCGCCGACGCACAGGTCTACCGGGTCGCCAAGGGCGACTACCTGGGTGGGGTCGCCGACCGGTACCTCGACGACTTCGACGACTACCACCGGCTGGCCGCGCTCAACAAGCTGCGTGACCCGGACCGGATCCGCCCCGGCCAGCTCATCAAACTTCCCGAGGAGGCGCGTGACCAGGGTGCCCGGCCACACGCCACCGGCCGGCTCGTCGCACCGAAGCCCCGTCCCACCCCCGGGCCGGAGCGCACCGAGCCGACCCGGCCGGCACCGGCCAATCCGGGCGACTCGGTGGAACGGCCCGGTGAGGCGGCGGAACTACCCGGTGACCCGACCAAGCGACCGGCATCGGCCACCACCACACCGGCCAGTCCCGAAGGGCGGCAACCGGAGCCGGCCGAGACGCCCCAGGAGCAGGCACCGGTGGTGACAGTGGGCGCGGCCCGGGCCGGCGAACCCGATCGGGTGAACCGTCCGCTAGCTGTCTCCGCCGTGCTGGCCGTGGCCAGCATCGTCGGCGCGCAGATCGGCGCGGTGCTCGGCCTGCGCCGCCGACCGGCCATGTCCCGCACCGGCACCCGCCACCAGCCGCCCGTCACCCTTCCCCGCGAGTTGCCCATCGGCCGACACCGCAAAGACTGACACCTCGCAGCCGCACCCCACGTCCGTGATGTGTGGCAGTCGAAGTGGCCGACACGCCGACCACTGACCACCGTCACTGCCACACATCCGGTCGGTCGGCTCCCGGGTCAGGGCAGCCGGGCCTCCAGGCGGCCGTCGACTATCCGGGTCGGCAGGATCTGCTGGTCGTTCGGGGAGGGGCCGTGCACCACCTCACCGCCGTTGAGCCGGAAGGTGCTGCCGTGCCACGGGCACACCACGCACGCGTGCCCATCGATCTCTTGTACCTCGCCCTCGCCGAGCGGGCCGCTCTGGTGCGGGCAACGCTCCAACATGACTGTCACGTCGTCGCCGTGCCGGTAGAGGATCACCGATACGTCGTCGAGCTTGCGGGTGACGAGTTCCCGCTGCGGCAGGCTGGTCATCTCCGCGACCGGGTGCCAGCCGTCGCTGATCAGATGCAGGTCGGAGACGCTCACGTTCACCTGGGCACCCTGCTTGTACGCCAGGTGCCCGCCGAGATACGCCCCGGCACCTGCGGCGCTGAGGCCAAGCCACCCGAGGGTGCGCCCGAGTCCGTGCCGGCCGGAGAGACGGGCGGCCAGCGAGGCGCCGTACAGCGTCAGCCCGACGGAGTTCGACGCGGCGTGCACCAACCCGACCCGACGCTGGTCACGGGAGAGCCCCGCCCAGTCGTTGAGCCCGGCGACCGCCGCCGGCAGGGCGCTCAGCGTGCCGACTGCGGTCAGGGTGGTCGCCGCCCTCCGCTGACCGGGCATCAGGTCCAGCACCGCCGCGCTGATCCACGCGCCGACCGGCAACTGCACCATCGCCGGGTGCAACGGGTGGCCCAGCCAGACCCCGTGCAACAGGTCGCGGACCCGCTGCGGGCGCAGCACACTCTGCACGGTCTGCTGCAACCGGTCACCGAACCGGTCGAGGCCGGAGGCTTGCTCGATCTTCGTCAACAACGCTCGCACGAGTAACGACTTCCCGTCGTACGCGGCCGCAAACCGGTCGCCGGGGACGAATAGCCAGCCGGGCGACGCCGGGGCATGCTGACGGGATGACGGTACGGGTGGCCCGGAACGGGCCGGTGACCACGGTGATCCTGGACCGGCCGGCGGTCCGCAACGCGGTCGACGGGCCGACCGCCCGGGCGCTCGCTGACGCGTTCCGCGCTTTCGACGCGGATCCGGCGGCGGCGGTGGCGGTGCTCTGTGGCGCCGGAGGAACTTTCTGCTCGGGTGCCGACCTGACGGCGATCGGTACGCCGCGCGGCAACCGGGTCGAGCCGGACGGCGACGGTCCGATGGGTCCGACGCGGATGGTCCTGGGCAAGCCGGTCATCGCCGCGATCTCCGGTTACGCGGTGGCCGGCGGACTGGAGCTGGCGCTCTGGTGCGATCTGCGGATCGCCGAGTCCGACGCGGTGCTGGGCGTCTTCTGCCGACGGTGGGGAGTGCCGCTGATCGACGGTGGGACGGTCCGGCTGCCCCGGCTCATCGGCGAGAGCCGGGCCATGGACCTGATCCTCACCGGGCGTGCCGTGCCCGCCGAGGAGGCGTACGCGATGGGGTTGGTCAACCGCGTGGTCGGCCCGGGCGAGTCCCGGGCGGCGGCCGAGCAGTTGGCCGCCGAGATCGCCCGCCACCCACAGACCTGCCTGCGCAACGACCGCGCCTCGGTCCTTGCCGCCGCCGCCCAGCCCGAGCCCGATGCCCTGGCCACCGAACTGACCTACGGCCTGCATTCCCTCGCCACCGACGCGGCGGCCGGCGCCGCCCGCTTCACCGCCGGCGCCGGCCGCCACGGCACCCCCGCCTCCTGACCTGCCGACCCTGCGGCGGGTAGCGGTGGAGATTGCGCTGCCGGGTCACTGTCCGAGATTGCGCAGCGCGTCGGAGATCGCCCGGTGGAAGGTCGGGTACGCGTAGATCATGTGCCGGAGCTGACTCAGCGGGACGGCCGCGTGCACGGCCACGACCAGGCCGGACAACACCTCGCCGCCGGCCGGTCCGGCCGAGGTGGCCCCGATCAACACTCCCTGGTCGGCGTCGGCGATGAGCTTGATGAAGCCGTCCTCGTCGGTCTTGTGGATCCAGCCACGGGTGGACGACGACAGCCGGGTGAAGCCGACCTGCACGTTGATTCCACGATCACGGGCCTGCTGCTCGGTGAGGCCGACCGCACCGATCTCCGGATCGGTGAAGGTGACCCGGGGCAGCGCCCGGTAGTCGGCGCGGGGCACCGATCCCGCCGAACCACTCGATCCGGTGGCGGCCAGCGAGCTGGCCACGCCGACCGCGCCACCGACCACACTTGCCGTACCGCTCGGGTCCGCGCCGCCCTGCGACCGCCGCATGTGGTCGAGCACGTCGGCGACCACGATGGACGCCTGATACATCGCGACGTGGGTGAAGGCACCCTCGCCGGTGACGTCGCCGACCGCCCAGATCCCCTCGGTGACGTGCAGCCGGTCGTCCACCGGCAGGTACCGCCCACCCGCGTCGACACCCACCGTGTCCAGCCCCAGCTCGTCCAGGTGGGCGCGGCGGCCGGTCACCACCAGCAGCCGCTCGGCGGTGAACACCTCGCCCCCGGTGCCGCGCAGGGTGAAGCCGGCGGCACCGTGCTCGACCCGAGCGGCCTTGACCCCGGTGTGGATCTCCACCCCGTCGGCCCGCAACGCGGCAGCCGCCGCTTCGGACGACTCCGGCTCCTCGACGGCCAGTACCCGGTCGAGCGCCTCGACCACGGTGACCCGTACGCCGAAGCGGGCGAACACCTGAGCCAGCTCCAGCCCGATCGCCCCACCGCCCAGCACCAGCAGCGACCCCGGCAGTTCCTCGACCTCGATCGCCTCACGGTTGGTCCAGTACGGGGTATCCGCCAGCCCGTCCACCGGCGGCACCGACGGTCGGGTACCGGTGCCCAGCACGATCCCGTGGCGCGCCTGGAAGACCTGGTCACCGACCCGCACCCGGCCCGGACCGTCGATCCGGCCACTGCCGCGTACGAAGCGCCCACCCTTGCCGGTGAACCGCTCCACCGCCACCCGGTCGTCCCAGTCGTCGGTGGCCTCTGCGCGGATCCGCTTCGCCACCTGCGCCCAGTCCGGGGTGACCTGCGCAGCGCCGCCGAGGCCGTCGACCCGGCGGGCCTCCGCGATTGCGTTCGCCGCCCGGATCATCATCTTGCTCGGGACACACCCCCAGTACGGGCACTCCCCGCCGACCAGGTTGCGTTCGACGCCGACCACTGTGAGCCCGGCCTCCGCGAGCCGACCGGCCACCTCCTCCCCGCCGACTCCGAGCCCGAGCACCACCACGTCCACCAGTTCCGGCTCCGCCATGCCGTCAGCATCGCGCACCGGCCCGCCCCCGGCCACCCGACCACGCCGTCCTCTGACGGATACCGGACCCGACCTGTCGGCCAGCTGGGATGCGATCGAAAAGTGACCGAAAGTAATATCCCTGGCTTGTGGAGCACGAAACGTCCGACGGTCCGACGGGGCGTTCCCCCGAGGCACCGGCCCGTTCCCGGGATCTCGCCAGCCTGACCGCCGACATTTTCACCGCCGCCGCCGGGTTCGTCGGCGTGGTGCAGGCGCTCCGCGCCGGTCCGCTCTGGGCACTGTGGGTCGCGCTCGGCACCCTTGCACTCGCCGGCCTGCTGGCGTACCGGCTGCGGCAGCGGCGCTGGCGCGCGGCGGCGGTGAGCCTCACCGTCCTGCTGCTTCTCGGCGGGGGTGGTGCCCTGCTGGCACTGACGGGAGCTGGCGTCGAGCAACCGGCCGACACGCCCGCCGGCGCCGCGCCGGACGACGTGTCCCCGACCACGGCCAGCCGGCCCCCCTCCAGTGACCCGACGTCCGGCCCACGCACCGGCGATTCCGCCGAGCCGGTCGTCGATGATGCCGGCACCGTCGTCTTCAGCGACGTGGTGCAACTCGACAAGCAAACCGGAGTCGACCTGGACGACGGTCGGGCCGAACGCAGGTACGTCCAGGACGCCACCGTCGATCTCTACCTGGACTGGGGGTATGTGCTCTACGGCAGCGCCCGGCACAGTCAGCTCCACGACGACAGCAACGCGGGGCCGGAGCAGGGGGCCCGCGATCGCTGCCGCACCTACCGGGTGGCCGGCCGGGACGGTGCCACGAGCACCTACATCGGCGGCGGCAACCAGCAGAAGTGCTTCACCACGTCGCAGGGCCGCCCAGGCTGGGTACAGGCGGTCAACAGCGTCGGCAACGGCGGGCTCCTGCTGAAGGTGACGGTCTGGGCCGACTAGCGCAACCAGACCGGGGGTTCGCCGGGTGGCGCCAGCGGCGGTGGGTAGTCGAGTGTGCGGCGCAGCGCGTCGGGCAGTCGCCACGGCTGGTGCACCGCCACGCCGGCCACCGACGCCAGCTCGGGCACCCACCGCCGCACGTACGCGCCGTCGGGGTCGTACCGCTCAGCCTGCCGGACCGGATTGAATCCCCGGTACGGCCTGGTGTCGTTGCCGGTGCCGGCGACCCACTGCCAGTTGCCCGAGTTGTCGGCGATGTCGCCGTCGAGCAGCCACCGGAAGTAGACCGCCTGCCCGTCCCGCCAGTCCAGCCCGAGGGTCTTGGTGAGGTAGCCGGCGGTGATCAGCCGGGCCCGGTTGTGCAGCCATCCCTGCGCCCGTAGCTGACGCATGCCGGCGTCTACGACCGGCAGGCCGGTGCGCCCCTCGGTCCAGGCGGCGAGGGCCTGCTCGTCGTAGCGCCAGTGCTCGGTCGCCCGACGGCGGTACGCCTTGCGGGGCAGGTCGGGAAAGGCGGCGGTCACCTGGTGGTAGAAGTCGCGCCAGCAGAGCTGCCGGACGAACGGGGACTCCCGGTCGTCGATCGCGTTGGCCACGGTCAGCGGTGACAGGCAGCCGAAGCGCAGGTAGGGACTGAGCCGGGAGGTGGCGTCGCCGGCCATGTCGTCGTGGCGGTCGCCGTAGCCCGTGACGTCGGGCAGCCACCGCGCCAACCGACGCCGCGCCTCGTCCTCTCCGCCGGTCACCACGTCCGGCGACTCTCCCGGCGGCAGCGCCGGGAGACGTCCGACCGGCACGCCGGCCGGCAACCTCACGGTCGCCGGTGCGGACAGTTCCTCCCGCCACGATCGCGCGCTCCACGCCCGGTGGTACGGACTGAACACCCGGTAGTGGTCACCGCCGCCCGGGGCCAGTTCCGCCGGCTCGACCACCGTCAGTCCGGGGAAGAACCTCAGATGCAGTCGGTGCCGGTCGCACTCGGCACGCAGACGTTGTGCCCGGCGGGCCGCGAACCGGGAGACGTCGGCGGAGAGCGCCACAGCCTCGGCGCCCACCTCGCCGGCCAGCCGGACGGTCTCGGCCACCGGATCGCCGTGCCGCAGCACCAGGTCACCGCCGAGCGCACGCAGCGCCTCGCGGAGCGCGGCAAGACTCTGGTGCAGGAAGCGGGTGCGGTTCGGCGACAGTTCCGCGAGCGCGGGATCCAGCACATAGAGCGGCACCACGCGCTCGAAGGCGGCGCAGCTGGTCGCCAGTGCCGGGTGGTCGTGCACCCGCAGGTCGCGGGTGAACAACACGACGGCGGTACGCTCGCTCACCGCAGCCGCGGTCCGGGCACCGCCACCGGGCTGCCGGCCGGGGTCAGCAGGGCGCGGGTCGCCACCCCCAGCCGACGCCGTTGCGGGACGGTGGCGCGACGGGCGAAGACGTCGTAGTCCTGGGCGGCCACCTCGTCGAGGATCCCCCCGTAGAGCAGGTAGGCGGTGCGGATGCAGGCCTGCGAGGCGCCGTCGAGCAGCACCACGCCCGGCGCTGCGGCGAGGTAGTGCGCCTGGGCTCGGGTCACCTCGTACCGGATCAGTTCGCGAACGGGCCCGCTGGCTCGTCCGGCGGCGTGACAGGCCACCAGGTCGTCCCGGGTCACGCCGAAGGCGGCCAGGTCCTCGTCGGGCAGGTACGTCCGTCCCCGGGCCAGGTCCTCCCCGACGTCGCGGATGAAGTTGGTCAGCTGGAACGCGAAGCCGAGCTGCCGGGCGGGCTCCCGGGCCGCCACCGGATCGGAGCTGCCCAGGATGGGCAGCATCATCGTGCCGATGACCGCTGCCGAGCCCTCCATGTAGTCCAGCAGGTGCTCGTAGGTGCGGTAGGAGGTGACGGTCAGATCCATCGCCATGCTCTTGAGGAACGAGGCGAAGTCCTCCCGATCGAGGTCGAAGACGGCGATGGTGTGCAGCACCGCCGGAAGCAGCGGATCGGTCACCTGGGCGCCGTGCAGCCCGGCGACGAACCGTCCCCCCCAGTCGTCCAGCCGTGCCGCGCGCTCCGCCGGTGGCAGGGCGTCGGTCTGATCGACGATCTCGTCGGCGTAGCGGGTGAACCCATATAAAGCGTGCACATGCCGCCGTTTCCATGCGGGCAGCAGCCGAGTGGCGAGATAGTAGGTGCGGCCGTGGCGTCTGTGCAGCTCACGGCATCTGTCGTAGGCAGCGGCGAGATCCAGGTCCACCGGCCCCTCCTCTGATTCGACGCACCAATCGACGCAACTTGAGACCTTAGGGTACGCTCGTCGGCATGGCCAGCGACGGACCAACGGGTAACCTCCTTCGCGTGGTGCCTGAGCAGCCGATCGGTGGAGACGACCCGATCGCTGCCGTACTGGCCGCTTACACGCGCGACATCGTCACGGCCGTCGACAACACGCTGGCCGAGTTCCTGACCGCCGAGGTCGACGCGCTCGCCGCGATCGACCCGGCGATGGGCGGCTTCGCCGCCACCGCCCGCGACTGCGTCCTCTCCGGCGGAAAGCGGGTCCGGCCCACGTTCGCCTACTGGGGATGGCGTGGCGCGGTCGGCGGTGACACGCCGGTCACCCCGGTGCTGCCCGCACTGGCCACCTTGGAGGTGCTGCACACCTTCGCGCTGGTACACGACGACGTGATGGACGCCTCGGCCACCCGGCGCGGCCGACCGACCGCCCACGTGGCGGTGGCCACCCAGCACGCCGCTTCGGGTCGCAACGGCGACTCCGGCCGCTTCGGCGAGGCCGTCGCCGTGCTCATAGGTGATCTCTGCATGGTCTGGGCCGACCAGTTGCTGGCCCTCGCCGATCTGCCGGCGGACCGGCTGTTCCAGGTACGGCGCGGCTACGACCGGATGCGGGTGGAGACGGTCGCCGGGCAGTACCTCGACGTTCTCGGCGAGACCGAACCGCAGAGCTGGTCGGTGGATCGGGCGCTCCGGGTGGCCCGGTACAAGACCGCCAGCTACACCGTGCAACGGCCGCTGCTCTTCGGTGCCAGCCTTGCCGGCGTCGACGGCGACAGTGCGCTGGCCGCCGCGTACACCCGCTACGGCGTCGCCGTCGGCGAGGCCTTCCAGCTCTGCGACGATCTGCTCGGTGTCTTCGGTGACCCGACCACCACCGGCAAGCCGGCCGGCGACGACCTGCGTACCGGCAAGCCGACGGCGCTGCTCGTCCTGGCCCGGGAACTGGCCACGCCGACCCAGCTGCGGGCACTCGACGGCGCCGGCCGGCGCGCCGACGAGCCAGAGATCGCCCGGCTCGCCGAGGTCGTGGTCGACACCGGCGCCGTACGACGGATCGAGCGGATGATCGACGAGCGGGTCGAGGACGCGCTGGCCGCACTCGACGCGGTCGCCGTCGACGAGACCGCCCGTACCGCGCTTGTCGGCCTCGCGACCGCCGCCACGCACCGGAGGGCATGATGGGCTTCCTGCACAGAGAGGTGGTCGCCGGTGCGGACAGTTGACGGGCGTACTGATCGGGTGGTGGTTGTCGGGGCCGGCCTCGGCGGGCTGGCCTGCGCGCTGCACCTGGCGGGCAGCGGGCGCCAGGTGACCGTGCTGGAACGCGAGCCGGTGCCGGGCGGGCGGGCCGGTCGGCTCAGCGTCGACGGCTACGAGTTCGACACCGGCCCCACGGTGCTCACCATGCCCGATCTCATCGCCGAGGCGCTCACCGCGGTGGGCGAGGAGCTGACCGACTGGCTCGACCTGGTGCCGCTCGACCCGGCCTACCGTGCCTACTATCCGGACGGTTCCATGCTGGACGTGCTCACCGACACCGCCGCGATGGCGGCGGAGATCTCCCGGGTCTGCGGGCCCCGGGAGGCCGACGGCTACCTGCGGTTCGTCGACTTCGCGCGCAACCTGTGGCGTCTGGAGCGGGCCGACTTCATCGAACGTAATCTCGACGCGCCGACCGACCTGCTCACCGGCAACCTGCTCAAACTCGTCGCCACCGGCGCCTTCCGGCGGCTGCAAACCAAGATCGACCAGTTCTTCCGGGATCCGCGTACCCGACGGATCTTCTCCTTCCAGGCGATGTACGCCGGTCTCGCCCCGCACGATGCGCTGGCCATCTACGCGGTCATCGCGTACCTCGACTCGGTGGCCGGGGTCTTCTTCCCGCGCGGCGGCATCCACGCGGTCTCCCGAGGGTTGGCCGGCGCCGCCGAGAAGCACGGCGTACGCATCCGGTACGGGACCACCGTGACCCGGGTCGAGACCGCGAACGGGCGGGCCACCGGGGTGGTGACCGCCGACGGGGAGTTCGTCCCGGCCGACGCGGTGGTGCTCAACCCCGACCTCCCGGTCGCCTACCGCGACCTGCTGCCGCCGGCCCGGCAGCGCCGGCTCACCTACTCGCCCTCGTGTGTCGTGCTGCACGTCGGCTCGACCCAGGGCTACAGCCGCATCGCCCACCACAACATCCACTTCGGCCGGGCCTGGCAGGGCACCTTCGACGAGGTGATCCGGCGCGGAAACCTGATGTCCGACCCGTCCCTGCTGGTCACCAACCCGAGCCGGACGGATCCGGCGGTGGCACCGACCGGCCGGCACACCTACTACGTGCTGGCTCCGGTGCCGAACCTCGACCGGGCGCCCTTCGACTGGCGCGGCGACCTCACCGCCCGCTACACCGACCAGCTCATCGCCACGTTGGAGGAGCGCGGCTACGTCGGCTTCGGCGCGGGTGTCGAGGTGCTGCGGGCGATCACCCCGGCCGAGTGGGCCGAGCAGGGCATGGCAGCCGGTACGCCGTTCGCCTCCGCGCACACGCTGTTCCAGACGGGCCCGTTCCGACCGTCGAACCTGCACCGCTCACTGTCCAACGTGGTGTTCGTCGGCTCGGGCACCCAGCCCGGTGTCGGCGTACCGATGGTGCTCATCTCCGGCAAGCTCGCCGCCAGCCGGATCACCGGGGAGCCTCGGTGAGCACGAGGAACGAGGCAGCGCCGAGCCCTGAGCTCAGGAACGGAGAGTGGCGCTGATGCCGCAGTCCCGGGAGAGCCACCTCGTCGAACTGGTCGACGACACCGGGCAGCCCGTCGGGAAGGCCACGGTCGCCGCCGCCCATCAACCGCCCGGTCAGCTGCACCGGGCGTTCTCCGTACTGCTCGTGGCACCGGACGGCCGGGTGCTGCTTCAGCGGCGCGCCGCGACGAAGACCCGCTTCCCGTTACGCTGGGCGAACTCCTGCTGCGGCCATCCCCAGCCGGGCGAAGCCCTGGCCGAGGCCGCCAACCGGCGGCTGGCGGAGGAGTTGGGTGCCGGGCCGGTGCCGTTGCGCGAGATCGGCGTCTACGTCTACCGCGCCGAGGATCCGGCCACCGGGCGGGTCGAGGTCGAGTACGACCACGTCCTGCGCGGCGAGTTCCACCCCGACGGGTCACTACGACCCGAGCCGACCGAGGTGGCGGAACTGAGCTGGGTCGAGCCGGCCCGGCTCGCCGCCGCGCTCCGCCAGGATCCCGACGCCTACGCGCCGTGGCTGGGTGGCGTCCTGGATCGGCTGCTGCAACCCTCGCAACCGCCCGGGCAGCCGGCCTACGACGCGCCGGAGCGGCCGGGTGGCCGATGAGGCGCTGAGCGCGGGCGTGGTCGCCCAGCGCCTGGGGGTCGCGGTGACCACACTGCGCACCTGGCACCAGCGGTACGGCCTCGGGCCCAGCCAGCACGTTCCGGGCCATCACCGGCGCTACACACCGGCAGATCTGGCTCGGCTCGAGGTGATGCGACGCCTCACCGCCGAAGGGGTGAGCCCTGCCGAGGCGGCCCGGTGGGCTCGTCAGGCACCCGACGCCCTTGCGCCTGTCGACATCTCCCGTGCCGTACGCCGACGGGACGGCGGTGGTACGACCATCCCGGTCGGCCGGGCCGGGCCGGCGGCCCGGGGACTGGCCCGCGCCGCGATGCGCCTGGACGCCGCGGCGATCAGTGAAACGATCGGCCGCGCCATCGCCGCCGACGGCGTGGTCGCGACCTGGGACCGGCTGCTGCGCCCGCTGCTCGTCGGTATCGGCGAGCGGCATGCCGCCACCGGTGCGCTGATCGAGGTCGAGCACCTGGTGACCCGATGCATCTCGGCGGCGTTCAGCGTGGCAGCGTCCGCCGGCCCCGCCCCCGGGACGCCCCGCGTCCTGCTCTCCTGCGCCGACGAGGAGCAGCACAGCCTGCCGCTGGAGGCGCTTGCCGCAGCGTTGGCCGAGGCCGGGGTCGGCTACCGGATGCTCGGTGCCCGGGTGCCGACGACGGCACTGCTCGCCGCGATCGACCGGACCGGTCCGGCCGCCGTGGTGCTCTGGTCGCAGACTCGGGCCACCGCCGACCCGGCCCAACTCACCGCACTGCTCACCGCGTCGAGCCGGCCGATGCTGGTGCTCGCGGCCGGGCCGGGCTGGCCGGCCCGGGCCCTGCCCACCGGGGTGGTCCACCCGACCGACCTGACCGAGGCGGTCTCCCTCACCGTCGCCCTGCACGATTCGCTGAACCGTCCGGCCGCCTCCTGACCCGCCGTAGGTCTCCCCGAGTCGGGTGAACTAGCGTCGGGGCGTCCGCGTACCCCGAACCCTTCTCGGGAGCGAACGATGCGTCACCGTGCCCTACTGGCGTCCCTCGCCGGCCTGGTCGTCCTGCTCGTCGCCGGCTGCGGCGGCGGCAGCACCCCAGCGCCCACCGCCCCGTCCAGTCCGCCGCCCTCGGCCGCTCTGCCGCCGGAGCCGGCCCCGTCGCCGACCCGTACCGTGCCGCCGAAGCCACGGCTGCGGCCGCTGCCGGTGAAACTGCCGGCCGGACTGATCCGCACCACCGGCACCGACAAGGTGGCCCTCACCTTCGACGACGGTCCGGACCCGGCCTGGACGCCGAAGGTGCTCGACCGGCTGAAGGCAGCCAAGGTGACCGCCACCTTTTGCGTGGTGGGTAAGCAGGTCCGCAAGCATCCGGGCCTGCTGCGGCGGATCGTCCGGGAGGGGCACCAGCTCTGCAACCACAGCTGGAACCACGATCTGGATCTCGCCCGGCGGCCGGTCTCCGAGATCCGCGCCGACCTGGTACGCACCAACCGGGAGATCCGGCGGGCGGTGCCGGACGCGAAGGTGCCGTTCTACCGGCAGCCCGGTGGCCGGTGGACCGCCGAGGTGGTGAAGGTCGCCAAGCAGCTCGACATGCGCTCGTTGCACTGGTCCGTCGACCCACAGGACTGGGCCAAGCCGACCGCGGCCACCATCGAGAAGCGGGTGAAGCGGTCGGCCCGCCCCGGCGCCGTGGTCCTGCTGCACGACGGGGGCGGTAACCGCTCGGCCACCCTCGCCGCCTGCACGAAGTTGATCGCCGGCCTGAAGCGCGACCACGGCGTCGCCAGGCTCACCTAGACCGGCTCCGAGCTGGCACTTTTCGGGCCGTTGTGGCTGCCGCCATACCGGTTTGGTCGACCGGTACGCCATCACGTATGCTTTCGAAGCCTCCGGCGGGGCCGGATGGGAGCAAGTCCGCTCAACGTTGCGAGTGTGCAATGATGGCGGGGCCGCCCTCATCGTCTAGCGGCCCAGGACGCCGCCCTTTCAAGGCGGTAGCACGGGTTCGAATCCCGTTGGGGGCACGGTTCGGCTCAGGCCGGAGGCAACACCAGCAAGGTCCTGTGGAGCAGTTGGAGTGCTCGCCGCCCTGTCAAGGCGGAGGTCGCGGGTTCAAGTCCCGTCAGGACCGCAAGCGCTGACGCCGCGCAGCTCGCGCGGCGTTCTGCGTATCGGGGCATGCGACCCGTCCCAGCGGCGATCCCGCAGGTTGGGTAGCATGAGCCGAGCACCACGGCCAGGTAGCTCAGTTGGTACGAGCGTCCGACTGAAAATCGGAAGGTCGGCGGTTCGACCCCGCCCCTGGCCACATAGCCTTTCGCCGGGCTATTGCAGCGCCGATCAGCGGAAACGCCGGTCGGCGTTTTGCTTTTGCGCCCTCCGCTGGTTGATCTCAGCGCCGGAGCAGGACGAACCATCCCACCGCGCCCACGAGCAGAAGCAGTGCCAGTGCGAACAGAGCCCGTCCGGCCACGGCGGGCACGGGGGCGAGAAGCGGCACCTGCTGCACGAGCAGGCTCGCACCGAGCAGTGCGAGGAAGCCACCACGACGGAGGGGCTGGGACCGCTGGCTCTCGGTCAGCCGAGCAGCCCGTACCCAGACCACGGGAAACCGTCGCGTCACCGCGACCCGCACGCCGAGGACGACCACGGCAAGGCTGAGAAGCGCGCTGACGAGACGCAGTGCGACCCATACCGGGTCCGGGTCATCCACGGTCATCTGACCAAACAATCACGTGGGGTCAATGCCCGGCCCCGAGCTTGCATCCGGCACCTGGGTACAGGCTTACCGTCTAGGTATGAGTGATCAGGACATCACCACCGGAGCGGCGTGGGCGCCGGATGCGTGCACCCTGCCGACGGCGCAACGGCCGTTGCGGCTCGCCGAATTCGACCGGTTCTTCGGCGCGGCGGTACGAGCGGCGGAGCGGGTGTCGGCGCAGCATCTGCGGCTGCGACTCGACAACGCGACGCAGGTGGAGGAGACGGCCCGCGATCTGACCGCCCGCGAGTCGTCGTGCTGCTCGTTCTTCGCCTTCGACCTGTTCCGACCCGATCCGGCCTCGCTGACCTTGGACGTCCGCGTGCCAGCCGGGCATGTCGACGTGCTCGACGCTCTCGCCGACCGGGTCTCCGCCGTACGGCGACGCCGATGACGACGTACGGGCTGCGCAGTGGGGAGTTGGCCGACGCGGCCGGCGTCAACCGCCAGACCCTGCGCTACTACGAGCGCCGCGGCCTGCTCGCCGCACCGCAGCGGTCACCGGGTGGGCACCGGATCTATCCGGCCGAGTCGGTCACCCTGCTACGGATCATCAAGACGGCCCAGCGTCTGGGCTTCACTCTCGACGAGGTCACCGAACTGCTCGACGCCGGTCGCCACCGGCACGGCCGGCGGCCTGACAGCGGCCTGCAAGCTCGGGCCAGGAACAAGCTCGCCGAGGTCGAGCGGAAATTGGCCAACCTGACCGTCATCCGCGACACCCTGCGGGCCGCCATCTCCGCCGGCTGTGACGACCTGATCGCCTGCGCCGACAGCCCGAGCTGCCCGCTGCCCTTCGTCGAACTCGCGGCAGGGGGCAACGACGGCCGGTGGTCGCCGACCAACCGGTTCTCCGGCACCCCGAACGGGACGTGGACGTGAGCACGAGGGCACTGGCTCCCGAACGGCGGGCGGTGCTGTCCCGACGGAGCCTGTGGCTCGCCTACGCCACCGCTGGCTACAACCTGCTGGAGGGTCTGGTCGCCATCGCCGCCGGAGCCGCGGCCTCCTCCACCGCGCTGATCGGCTTCGGCCTGGACTCGTTCGTCGAGGTCTCCAGCGCCGCAGTGGTGATCTGGCAGTTCCGCTCCCGGGTCCCTGAGGACCGGGAACGGCTGGCGCTGCGGCTGATCGGCCTCTCCTTCTTCGCCCTGGCCGCCTGGGTGACCTTCGACGCTCTCCGCTCGCTGCTGGCCGGCGGTGACGCCGATGCCAGCCCGGTCGGAATCGGCCTGGCCGTGGCGTCTCTGATCGCCATGCCGTTGCTCGTCGCCGCCAAGCGGCGCACCGGCCGTGAACTCGGTTCCGCCACGGTCATGGCCGACTCCACCCAGACGTTGCTGTGCACGTACCTGTCCGCGGTGCTGCTCGTCGGTCTGCTGCTCAACGCCCTGTTGGGCTGGCCCTGGGCCGACCCGATCGCCGCCCTCGTCATCGCCGGGGTCGCGGTCAGGGAAGGCGTGCAGGCGTGGCGCGGCGAGCACTGCGACGACTGCGCACCCGTTCCGGTCGCGGAGACCACCGGTCGAGCCTCGGGCTGCGCCGACAACTGCTGCACCAACTGAGAGGTGTGACGACATGGCCCGGCTCGCACTGCTGCTCTACCTGCTCGGTCTGCTGCTCACGTTCGGCTGGCGCACGTTCGCCCAGTGGCGGCGCACCGGAGACACCGGCCTGCGTCTCGATGCCGGCCCGGCCGGCACGCTGCGGTGGTGGGCCAAGCTGCTGTTCGTCGCGGCCCTCGTGCTCGGCCTCGCCGGCCCGGCCGCCGCCCTCGCCGGGCTGTCTCCGCTATCCAGTCTCGACCATCGCCCGCTGCACGTCGCCGGCCTCGTCGTGACCACCGCCGGCCTCGTCGCGACACTTGCCGCCCAACTCGCCATGGGCGCCTCATGGCGCATCGGAGTCGATCCGAACGAACGCACCGAGTTGGTGACGGTCGGTGCTTTCGCGTACGCCCGCAATCCCATCTTCTCCGCCATGGCGGCGACCATGCTCGGCCTGAGTCTCATGGTGCCAAATGCCGTGGCGCTGGTCGCCCTGCTCGTCCTGATCGTGACGCTGCAGGTGCAGGTCCGAGCGGTGGAGGAGCCCTATCTGCTCGCCACCCACGGCGACGCCTACCGCCGCTATGCAGGACGAGTCGGGCGTTTCCTGCCCGGGTTGGGTCGGCTCACCGGCTGAAAGCCGATCTCCTTCTGCTGTGGCGGCGCGGGTTGCGGTAAGGCGCGGTCTCCGGGGCGGTGGAGGGCGCGAGTTGCGGTGTCTCGTGCGGTGGCGAGTGGTCGGCTGGCCCTCGGGGCGGTAGCGGACGCGGCTCTCGCGTCGCTTGGCTGCGCCGAGGTTGCGGTCCTACCAGTTGAGACCCTTCCGGCCTCAGCCGGCGGACCATCGGGCGTGTCGGACGATCCACCCCGGCGCTCGTCTGCGCTCGGCACGCCGACCGGCTCACCGGTGCTGCTGTCGGCTCTGCGCCACACCGCCCTGGATCGCTTCCCACACGCTGCGCCCGGCCCGTAGGAGCGTCTCTCCCGCCTGCTCGGCCAACTGCCGAGTGCCGGACGTCTCGCCGTGAGCGGGCGGGCCATGCTCCGGCGACGCGGGCCCATCCTGACTCCGGCCGCTCCCGCCACCCTGTTCACCCCGCTCCTCTTCCCGGCCCGGGCTCGAATCCCGGTCCTCGGCCGGCTCCGGCTCCCGACCTTGGCCCTGGTCCCGGTCCTGGCCCTGGACCCGAGCCTGGCCCTGATCCCGAGCCCGGCCCTCGACCCGAGCCTGGCCCCGATCCCGGTCGTCCGGCTCGCGTCCGGGTGCCCGGCCAGCGACCGCGCCGATGGCACCCACCTGCTGACCCAGTTCATCCGTCGCACCGCTCGGCCGCCCAGCCACCGGACCCGGCCCGCCCGGCCGCGCGGCCACCGGACCCGGCCCGCCCGGCCGCGCGGCCACCGGACCCGGCCCGCCCGGCTGCGCAGCCACCGCACCCGGCCCGCTGGCGGCCGGGCTCGACGGGCCGGTGGAATTCTCCTGCTCGCCGAGGGGCCGGCCAGGTCGAGCGAGCGGTTGGCCCACCGTCCCAGCGGACCGGGCAGCGACAGGTGCAGCCCGGTCCGTCACCGGGCCAGGCCGCCCGACAGCGGGTTCGGCCCGGCCCACGGCCTGCCCGACGGCGGGTCCGGCAGCGGCAGCCACCTGTTCGCTCACGTCGGCAGCCGTTCCCGCCACCCGGTTCACGTCTTCCAACGCCGCGCTCGCGGTGCGGGCCAGCGCGTCGATCACCTGCGGGTTCCGATCGATGGTGGTCAGCGCGCGATCGAGGATCGTCACCAACTTCTCCAGACGCACCTTCAGCAGGGCCTGCGCCTCCACGCCCTCGATGTCGAGTTCGACGCCCTCGACGTGCACGCGGACGCCGGCGTCGAGTTGAAGCAGACCGGCGAGCCGGGCCCGCAGGGACAGGTCGGCGTCCAGCCGGTCCACGGAGAGCTGGATCGACTTGACCGAGACCTTCGGGACGTCGAGCAGCACGTCCGGCTCCGGCTCACCGCCACCGTTCGGACCGGTCGGCTGCCCGGCACTGGACACCGAGGGCTCTTCGCTGTCTGTCATGTCCCGCTCCGCCTCACCGTCGCGGACCGCCCGGCGACGTCCCGCCACGCATACCCGCTCTGCGGACGGCCATCCCGGCACGAAGGCGCATCGACAGCACATGATCGATCGATAGCGACGAGTACGACGATCATCAGGCGGGACGGACATCGGGGGAAGCTGCGCACCGGGGCATGAGCCGGTATGGTCCGGGCCTATGGGACAGGGGATGGCCGATCCGACCGACATCCAGCAGGACCTTGAGCGGTTCGCGCTCCGCAACACCCTGCGCGTGCCCGCCCCCGCCGAGCGGGCGTACGAGGTCTTCACCGGTCGGCTCGCCGACTGGTGGGTGATGGAGTACACCTGGTCGGGCCCGGAGATCCTGGCCGAGTTGGGCATGGAGCCACGCCCCGGCGGGATGCTCTACGAGGTCGGGCCATACGGCTTCCGCAACGACTGGGGGCGGGTGCTGACCTGGGATCCACCCCGCCGGCTGGTGTTCACCTGGCAGATCGGCGCGGATCGCGCACCGGTTCCCGACCCGGCGCAGGCCAGCGAGGTCGAGGTGCTCTTCACGCCCGCCGAATCCGGCACCCTCATCGAGGTGACGCACCGGCACTTCGACCGGCACGGCTCGGCGGCGGAGGGCTACCGACAAGCCCTGACCGCCGGTTGGCACGAGCTGCTTTCCCGCTACGCGACGACACTTATCCATTCGCCGGCATGAGCGCCGCGCCGGGCGCGTTGACCGACTCGAACGGTCAGGCGGCCCGATGCCGCAGCGTCGCCACGGTCGAGCCGGCCAGGGTGAGCAGGCACTCCGGCAGCAGCCCGTCGGCGGCCGCCGCGCCGAACAGCGCCCGCGCGGTGTCGAGGTCGGCGTTGGCGTACGCGCTGACGAAACGAGCCACCCAACGAGCGTCGTACCCGGCCTGGTCGATCCCGGGGAAGTCGAGCGCACAGGCCCCGGGCGGCACCGGATCCCCGACCATCGTCGCGGCCAGGCACCACGCCACGTCGTACGCCCCGGACAGGCCGGCCCGGTCCACCACCGCGTCGAAGGTTCCCACCACCGCCTCGGAGTCCCCGTCGAGGGCCGAGCTGAGGATGGCGGCGGCATCCTCGAACATCTGCTGTGGCGAGTCGGTCACGGACCGCACAGTACGGGTGCCGGTCAAGGAGCCCGCTTCGGTTACTCTCCGCACATGGTGGAGGCGACCTGCGGATAGACCTGCCTCCACGGTCCCGCCGCCCGTCACGGCACGCTAGTCTGCGCAGCGGACCTTCGCCCGAGGAAGGACGACCATGCACATGTCGCGCGGCTCGCGGACGGCCATCCTGGCTGCCTGCGCCACGGTCCTGCTCGCCACCAGTGCCTGCGGGGAAGACCAGCCCGAGGAGGCGACCACCCAACAGGTGCGCCTCTACGGCACGGACGGCAACATGCTCAACTCGTACCCGGAGGAGTTGAAGGATCGCGCCGGCCTGGTCGACGGGATGAAGGGCACCACCCCGCTCACGCCGCTGCCGGACGACTTCAAGAACCGGCTACGGTCCGTGGACCCGAGGTTGACCGACTACCTCTACGCGGCCGAGGCGTACGACGCGGTGCTGATCAGCGCGCTCGCGGCGCAGCTGGCCGGGTCGACCGACCCTGCGGACATCGCCAAGCAGATCGTGGGCGTCACGAACAACGGCACCAGCTGCACCACGGCGAGTCAGTGCCTCCGGCTGGCCCGCCAGGGCACCGACATCGAGTACCGCAGCGTGTCGATCACCCGAGCCGGCTTCACGGACGCGGGCGAGCCGGCCACCGCCAGTTACGCCACCCTGCACTTCGACGGTCAACAGCTCAACGACGCCAAGACGGAGTTCGTCGGCGCCGGGGACGAGTCCACGGCCAGCAAGAAGGCACCGCCGAAGGCGAAGCGGCAGGACGCCGACTTCCCCGACCCGGAGAGCGGCGCGCCGCTGGTCCTGGGTGGTCTGCTGCCCAAGACCGGTGACCTGGCGCTGGCCAACCCGCCGTTGGCGGCCGGTGCCGCGCTGGCGCTCAAGGAGATCAACGCGGCCGGTGGGGTGCTCGGCGAGGACGTGGTCTGGATCGACGGCGACGACGGCACCAGCCCGGCAGTGGCCAAGGCGACCGTGGCCAGTCACGTCGATGCCGGCGTACACGTGATCATCGGTGCCGGTGGCTCGGGCATCTCCGCGGCCGTACTGCCCGACGTGGTGGACGCCGGTCTGATCCTCTTCTCCCCGTCGAACACCGCGGCGGACCTCACCGAGGCCGACGACAAGGGCCTCTACTTCCGCACCGCCCCGCCGGACAGCCTTCAGGGGCGGGCGCTGGCCGACGTGATCCTTCGGGACGGGCCGCGGAAGATCGCTATCGTGGCGCGTGAGGACTCCTACGGCAAGGGGCTCCAGGAGGTCGTCCGGGCCGAGCTGGAGCGGGCCGGTTTCGGCGGCGACAAGGTGAAGCTGCTCGGCTACGAGCCGGGAGAGGACGCCGAGGCCGCCCCGATCAACTTCGGCGAGGGCGCCAAGCAGATCAAGGAGTTCGGGGCCGACGCGGTGCTGATCATCGGGTTCAGCGAGTCGGCTGCGGTGATCCGGGCGCTCGCCGACGCCGACGTGCCGCTGGCCGCGCTGGCCTCCTGATCCAGCCGACGGCCGCACCGCGACGCGGTGCGGCCGTCGCTGCTTGCGGGTGCCTCAGCGTCCGCGCCGCCGTTCCAGGAACTCCGTCATCCGGCGCTGCTTCTCCTCGTCGGTGAAGAGCACTGCCTGGCTGACCAGGTCCAGCTGTGGATGCGCGGCGGCCGGGGCGTCGACGGCCAGCTTGGTCAACCGCAGCGCCAACGCCGAACCCTTGGCCATTTCGTCGATCAACCCGTGGGCCGCCGGCAGCAGCTCGTCCGGCGTGGCCACCACCCGATTCACCAGGCCGATGCGCAGCGCCTCGGCAGCGTCCACCCGCCGGCCGGTGAACAACAGCTCCTTGGCCAGGGTCTCGCCCACCAGCGCCGGCAACCGGTGGGTGGCGCCGGCACCGGCCAGAATGCCGAGCCGCACCTCCGGCTGGCCGAAGACCGCCCGCTCGGAGCAGACCCGAAGATCGCAGGCGTACGCCAGCTCGGCGCCGCCGCCGAGGGCCGGGCCGTCGATCGCCGCCACGGTCGGCATCGGCAGCGCCCGGATCCGGGCGAAGGCCGCCGAGTTGATCGCGGCCAGTGCGTCCAGCCGGCCACGGTCCCGCAGTTGGGCGATGTCGGCCCCGCCAGTGAAGATCCCATCGGTGCCGCCGGTCAGCAGCAGCATCCGGGGGCGTGCCTCCAACTCGGCGCAGACCTCGTGCAGGGCCGCGATCAGGTCGGCGTCGATGGCGTTGCGCTTCTCCGGCCGGTCCAGCGTGACCACCAGTCGGTCCGGCTGCTCCTCGACCCGCAGTCCGCTCATCGTGCCGCCTCCGGCGAGCCGGTACCGCCCGGGGTCGGCCCCTCCGAAGCGCCGCCGGGGGTCGCGAGAGGCTCGCTGCCGCCCGAGCGCACCCCATCGGTCCACCGGTAGAAGCCGTGCCCGGACTTCTTGCCCAGCCGGCCGGCGGCGACCAGCTCCACCAGCAGCGGCGGCGGGGCGAACCGGTCGCCGTACGCGCTCTGCAACGTCCGCGCGATGTCCAGGCGCACGTCCAGACCGACCAGGTCGGTCAGTTCCAGCGGCCCGATCGGGTGTCGGTAGCCGAGCACCATCGCCTTGTCGATGTCGGCGGGGCTGGCGACCCCGTCGGCGACCATCCGGATCGCCTCCAGCCCGAGGGTCACGCCGAGCCGTGACGTGGCGAAGCCCGGCATGTCGCGTACGACGACCGGGTCCTTGCCGAGCCGACCGGCGAGCGTGACGGCGGCGTCCGTGGTCTCCGGAGAGGTGGCCGGCCCGACCACGATCTCCAGCAGCGCCATCGCCCAGACCGGGTTGAAGAAGTGCAACCCGCAGAAACGCTCCGGCCGGGTCAGCTCCGCCGCCAGGTCGGCGATCGGAATGCTTGAGGTGTTGCTGCCCAGCAGCGCCGGGTGCAGTGCCTCCGCCTCGGCGAGCACGGCCCGCTTGAGATCGGCCCGTTCCGGTACAGCCTCCACGACCACGTCCGGTGCCGGTGCGACCTCGGCGAGCCCTGCCCGCAGAATGATCCGTTCCCGGTCGGCAGCGGCCTGCTCGGCGCTGAGTCTGCCGCGCCGCACGGCCCGCTCGCCGAGTTCGGTGAGCCGCCGCACCGCCGCGACACCACGCTCCCGGTCCACCTCGACAAGCTCCACGGTGTGACCGCTGCCGGCCGCCACGTACGCGATGCCGAGACCCATCGTGCCGGCACCCACCACCACGAACCGCTCAGTCATCGCGACACCACCGCACCGTGAGAATCGGTCCCCGGCTGACGCCTGCGACGCGCGGGGTCGCCGCCACGCCGGGTGTCAGCCCGTACGCTCCGCTCAGTCATGCTGCGACCCTATGCAGCGCCGGCACCGGTGCCATGCGTGGGGGCGGGCGGGATCGGGTAAGACCGCCGACAACCGAGGGAAGGACGAGCAGATGAGCCAGGCACCGGAGACCGTGGACGGCACGGGCGCCGAGGGGACCGTCGAGACGCGCGGCGACGAGCGCGTCGAACTGCTGCGTGCCGACACCAACAACGACGGCCGCACCGACGTGTGGGTGGTCGACACCGACGGGGACGGCAAGGCCGACCTGTTCCAGTTCGACACCGACGGGGACGGCAAGGTGGACGTCACGATGGTCGACATCGACGAGGACGGCCAGCCCGACGAGGTGGTCGACGGCGACGGCGGGCTCCCCCCGGAGCAGCTTCCGCCGACCGTTCAGGTTTGAGGTGTCGGGAAGGGCCCCTGCTGACGCCTCCGGCGGAGCAGGGAGCCCTTCTCAACATTTCCGCGGGTCGCCGGTTCAGCCGGTCAGTTTCAGGGTGGCGAGATAGTACGGGGCGTCGTGGTTGTCCACGTCGACCAACTTCCAAGGGGAGCCGTGCACCAGCTCGGCGAGCTCCTCCGGCGAACAGACCAGGTAGTCGAACCAGGGAGTACCCAGCTCGCGGTAGCGCAGGCGCAGCCGCAACTGCCCGCCGAGGCGCCCCCGCCGCCGGTTGTGCTCGTGGTACGTGGTGTGCACCGGATCCCGGGTGCCGTACGGGTCGGTGCCGTGGGCGATCACCTGTGCGCCGGGCCGGGCCAGCGCCGCCAGCGCGGCGAGGAAGGCGGGAGCCCGTTCCCGCCCCTCCATCAGGCCGAGGTTGTTGCCGAGCAGCAGGAAGGTGTCGTACTGCCGCCCGCTCGCGGCGTGCTCGTCAACTGTGGCGTGCACCAGGTCGCGTACGCCCCGGCGGCGGCACACCTGCAACGCGCCGGCCGAGGTGTCCAGCCCGGTGACCGGTACGCCCCGCTCCTGCAACAGCAGCGCGATCCGTCCGCCACCGACACCGACGTCAAGTGTCGCGCCGTGTACCCGGTCGACCGCACGGTGGTCGTGCGGCTGCCAGTCCTCTGGTCCGTCGAGATAGTGAGCGGCCGGTGCGCCGTTGATCAGCCCGTCGTCCCGCTCGATGATCTCGATGACCGGGCGGGGCAGGCGGCCACCGGCCAGCGGCCGGGGACCGATGCCCGTCGCCACGGCCAGCGCGTCGCGCAGCAGTTCCCCGAAGACGTCACCGATCCGTGGCTCCCCCGTCACATGCTTCACGCTATCTGGCCGGTCAGTTGGCCGCAGCGCCCGTATCCTGGCGGCGTGACCACGTTGGACCGCCTCTCTGCCGAGAAGTACATCCTCCTGACGACCTTCCGCAAGGACGGTCGTGCGGTGCCGACCCCGGTCTGGGCGGTGCGCGACGGCGACGCCCTGGCGGTGTGGTCGGCGGCCGACGCCGGCAAGGTGAAACGGATCCGCCGCAGTGGGGACGTCACGGTGGCCCCCTGCGACGTACGCGGCCGGCCGCACGGCGAGGCGGTACCCGCCCGGGCGAGCCTCTACGACCCCGGCGCGACCAACCGCATCCGCGGCCTCATCAAGCAGAAGTACCGGGTGATCGGCCGGCTGACCCTGCTCGGCAGCCGGCTGCGTCGGGGGGAGGGTGGCACGGTGGGCATCCGCGTCGAGCTGACCGGCTGACGGTCTCGCCCGGCGTTGCGGGACTTCGCCGGCCCGACCATGGCGAAGGGCGGCGGAACGAGTCCGCCGCCCTTCGTGAAGCTCTGTTATCAACCGTGCGGTCAGTCCCCCTGACGCTGCTGCGGAATCTGACCCTGCAGCAATGCCCTGACCTCAGACTCGCGGTATCGGCGGTGACCGCCGAGGGTCCGGATGGCGCTCAGCTTGCCAGCCTTCGCCCAACGGGTCACCGTCTTCGGGTCGACACGGAACATCGACGCCACCTCGGCCGGTGTGAGTAGCGGCTCTGGTTCGTGCGTTCGCGATGCCATCGGTCACTCCTCCACATGTATAGACATCGGCCGGGGTCCCGCCGGCCGACGCGTCTCCCATGGTCCGGCTAGTCCCCGATGTCCGACATGGGCCGAACGGCCGAACGTCCCTAGACGGACGGATGAACCATGCCCGATTTATACGACTTTTACACGCCAGAAAGTAACTTAATCGGACTCATGATCACGGTTCGTGATGCGTCAACTACGAAGGAGCCTCGCATTGCCGCCCGGAAAAGGGACATTGGTGACCTAATTGCAACGCTCCAGAAGTTGCACCGCGCGCCACCGGGCGACCAACTTGTCGTACGCCGCCGAGGCCTCCTCCGCCTCGCCCCGGGACAGCCCGGCCAGCCCGGCCGCGACCAGTTCCGGCGAGTCGTCCTCGGCCAACGTCTCGTCGGAGAGCAGATCCACGAGCCCGCCGTAGTCGAGTTCAACCACCGAACGTGGGTGGAACTCCTCCAGCCAGCGGGCCGCCTCCTCCACCGCCTCGGTGATCGGCGCGTCGCCGACCGACTTGCGGAGCACCGCGAGCGCCCGGGACGAGCGGCGGCGGGCCTTGGAGATCTCCGTCCGGAAGCGCAGCGAGCGCCGGTCCGGCACGGTGACGTGGTTGCGCTCCTGCGCATCGAAGAGCACGAACCAGCGCAGCGGCACGCCCCAGGTCGCGATCTGCTCGTGCACGCGGGGGACGCCGTGTTCCAGCACCCGGGCACCGCTGCGCCAGTCCTCCACCACGGCCTTGGCCTGCCCGGCCAGCACCGGCGGCACGAAGGCGTCGGCCAGCACCGGCGGTACGCCGTCCCGTGCGCTCAACGCCGCCTCAGCCACCCGGATACGCAGGTTCCACGGGCACACCAGCAGGGTCTCGTCGGTCTCCAGCACGTACGCCTCGTCCGGCAGATCCGGCAGCCGCGTCCAACCGGCACCGAGCGCCTCGATCACCGAGGTGCGCTGCCGGCCGGGCCCTTCGACCGGCGCCACGGCCCGCCCCTGCTCGACGTAGCGCCGCCAGTAGGACTGGCGATCCCGGTCGAAGGCGGTCAGCGGCTCGTACACGCGCAGGTATGAAGCGAAGAGCGACGGCACGGCGCGATCCTCCCACGAACGGCAAGCCGAGCGTTGCTCGGCGTCATCGGTCGAGCCGGCGCGGCGCAGGAGCAACCCGGGCAAAGCCCGGCGCCACCCCGCACCCTCGACGGCGGTGGAGCCGGGACGGACCGCCCGCAGGGCGGGACGGCGGCCACTGGGGAGAGCGGCGCGACGCGCGCCGATACTAGGCTCGCAACACCGGCAGCATCCCCGCCGACGTTGACCAGGTCCGCGCCCCACAAGGGCGCCCGCCGACACAGGAGCCAGTCATGGGCGTATTCGCCACCACGGACGATCCGGAATCCACGGGTCACGAGCAGGTCGTGTTCTGCCAGGACAAGCAGACCGGCCTGAAGGCGATCATCGGCATCTACTCCACCGCGCTGGGTCCCGCGCTCGGCGGCACCCGGTTCTACCCGTACGACAGCGAGGAGGCCGCCCTCGCCGACGTGCTCGACCTCTCCCGCGGCATGGCGTACAAGAACGCTCTCGCGGGCTTGGACCTGGGCGGCGGCAAGGCGGTCATCTGGGGTGACCCCGAGCAGATCAAGAGCGAGGCGCTGCTGCGCGCCTACGGCCGCTTCGTGGAGTCCCTGAGCGGCCGGTACTACACCGCCTGCGACGTCGGCACCTACGTACCGGACATGGACGTGATCGCCCGGGAGACCCGGTACGTCACCGGCCGCAGCGTCGAGCACGGCGGGGCGGGCGACTCCTCGATCCTCACCGCCTGGGGTGTGTTCCAGGGCATGCGAGCGGCGGCCGAGCACGTCTGGGGCGTACCGACGCTCAACGGTCGGCGGGTCGGTGTCGCCGGGCTGGGCAAGGTCGGCAAGTACCTCGTCGGTCACCTCCTGGAAGACGGGGCCGAGGTGGTCGCCACCGACGTCAGCGCGCGGGCGCTGGACTGGGCGCGCACCACGCACCCACAGGTCCACCTCGTCAACGACGTCTCCGCGCTGGTCGCCGCCGACATCGACGTGTACGCCCCGTGCGCCCTCGGCGGCGCCCTCGACGACGACACGGTGGCGGCGCTGCGAGCCAAGGTGGTCGCCGGGGCGGCAAACAACCAGCTCGCCCACTCCGGGGTGGAGAAGCTGCTCGCCGACCGGGGCATCCTCTACGCGCCCGACTACGTGGTGAACGCCGGCGGCGTGATCCAGGTCGCGGACGAGATCGAGGGCTTCGACTTCGAGCGGGCCAAGTTGCGCGCCACCCGGATCTACGACACCACGCGGGAGATCCTCCGTCTCGCCGACACCGACGGCGTGCCGCCGGCCGTGGCGGCGGACCGGCTGGCCGAGCGGCGGATGGCCGAGATCGGCCGGCTGCGTACGATCCACCTCCGCTGACGACGCACCATCGGGGGCGGGCCGGTGTCCGCCCCCGACGCCTCGGTCCGAACTGCCGACAGGGCGGTGGACGCGAGACGAGAGGCCACCGCCCTGTTGCCGGTCGCTCTAAGCTGAATTTGCGACCTGTTCGCGGAGATTTGCCCCGTGTCACGACCGATCTCGGCACCGCTCCTTACCGGGTACAATGGGTGACGTCCTGACAACCGCAACGCGCGGTCGTGGTCGTAGGTAACCCGAGGTGCCGAACGGTGGCATCCCCATGTACCGTAAGAGCCACGAGAGATGCCTGACGTCATCGGGGCCCGCCTTCGGGCTGCCCCGCATTCTGTGCGAGGGGGTCGAGCCATGGGGCGCGGCCGTGCTAAGGCCAAGCAGACAAAGGTGGCCCGGGAGCTGAAGTACCACTCCCCGAACACCGACCTCGCCGCCTTGCAGCGAGAACTCGGCGGCAGCGGCAAGTCGGACCGCAACTTCGACGACGACTACAAAGAGTACGTCGACGATGACGAGGACCACTCCGACGACGACCCGGACAACTGGGTCCGTCCGACCCGCTGACCCCCGGTCACATCTGAGCACGCGGTGACTGCCCGCGTGCTCACGCATGTGCCCGCTACGCAGCGGCGTGCAGCACCCGACGAGTCGAGGGCCCACCATGGCCGGACGATGCTCCGGCAGCGTGGCGGGCCCTCGGCACCGACAGGTCAGCGGGGACGGTTGTTCCAGTTGTAGAACGTCGGGATGTTCTCGAAGTGGTTCCAGGCGCAGACCGCGCTGGCCCCGTCGCCACCCGCCACCTCCGCCCGTAATTGACGCGCGACCTCGGCCTCGTGGAGCAGGGCGTTGAGTCCGACAGCGGCCTCCCGCACCCGGTCGGCGACCCGGTCGGGCTCGGCTCCCGTCACGGTCTCAGGCTCCCGGTGACTGGTGGTCTCGGGCATGCTCCAACACTCCCTCCAGTAGGCGGATCTTGCTGTTGCGGCAGTGCTCGGTCTCCGTACCGTCAAAACGCCCCAGCTCGAAGTAGCGGTTGGCCGCGTGGCCTCCGCCACAGAAACCGAAATACGGGCAGGAGGCGCGACACGCCTCCACACCGTCGATGAATTCGCCGACCCAGGGCGTCGCCCCCGCGTCGGCCAGGATGGTGTGCAACGGGGTGGTGAGCACGCTTCCGCTGGAGAAGTCGCCGTAGCGGGGATCGTGGAAACCGGCCAGCTCGGGTGAGAGCACCACGACCGAGCCGTCGTACGCCACTGTCGGTATCGGGTCGAGCCGGCTGGGCAGCAGATCGTCCGCCGTACCGTCCAGCACCGCTGCGGCGTACCGCAACGACCACTCCACCTCCCGCAGGTGGATCCGGGGATCCCGCCGCCAGGCCGCGACCAGCTCGGCCCAGAACCCGGTCACGGCCGGGGCGGCGTGGGCGTTGTCCCGGGTGTTGACTCCCTCGGTCTCCTCGATGTTGACGCCGAGCACCTCGCAACCGAGGTCGAGGAAGTAGTCGTACAGCTCGCTGGCCCGGCCGGGCGACGGATCGTTGACCACCGCGAGCGCCGAGAACGGCAGCCCGTGCCGACGCAGCGCGGCCACCCCGCGGACGATCCGGTCGTACGCCGGTCGACCGGCCCGGGTTACCCGCTCACCGTTGCGTTCCCGCGGCCCGTCCACACTCACGCTCACCCGCATCCGGTGCCGGGCGAAGAACTCGCACCAGGCATCGTCGATCAGGGTGGCGTTTGTCTGGACGTGGTGCTCCACCTCGGGCCCGAAGGGCGCCATCAGCGCCGCCAGCCGCTCCCGACCGGTGGCCAGCGGCTCCCCACCGTGCCAGACCACGGAGAACCGGTCGGTGGCCGCCCACCGGTTCACCGAGGCGGCCACCGCCTCGGCCACCGCGACCGGCATCTGCCGGTCCGCCGCCCGAAACGGCAGGTAGCAGTACGCGCAGTCGAGATTGCAGAGGGTGGTGGGCTGCATCACGACGTACGACGGGACGGTGGCCAGGCCCCGCATCCCGCCCAATGACCGTCCCCGCCCAGCCATCGCCCTCCTCCGTAGCGGTCTTGGGCTGCCGGGCGCGACCCGGCAGGGGCACGCCCCCACAGCTCTCGAGGGTGCCCTTCAGGCTAGGCCGCGACGGCCACTCGGGTGAAGCCCTGATCAGGTGGTCGGACGATCAGCGCAAAGTGATCATCCTCGGGTGTGCTGGCCGACCATCCGCACCTCACCGGTGCCCTCGATGATCTCGCCGACCTGCCAGGCGTCGACGCCCCGACCGGTGAGCGTGGCCAGCGCCCGGTCGGCGTCCTCCGCCGACACGATGGCGAACATGCCGACGCCCATGTTGAAGGTCGCCTCCATCTCCGGATCCTCGATCCGACCCTTGGACTGGACCAGGTCGAAGACCGGCTGCGGCTTCCAGGTCGAGCGGTTCACCACGGCGTCCACGTGCTCCGGCAGGATCCGCACCAGGTTGCCGGGGATCCCGCCGCCGGTGACATGGGCCAGGGCCCGAACCTCGGCCTCCGCGATCAGCTTGAGGCAGTCCTGTGCGTAGATCTTGGTGGGAGTGAGCAGTTCCTCGCCGAGGGTGCGCTGGCGACCGAAGTCGTCGATCACCACGTCGAGGCGCATCCGACCGGCGCCCAGTAGCACGTGCCGGACCAGGGAGTATCCGTTCGAGTGCAGGCCGGACGATCGCATCGCGATCACCACGTCGCCCACCTCGACCCGCTCGGAGCTGAGGATCTCGCTCTCCTCCACCACCCCGACGCCGGTGGCGGAGATGTCGTACTCGTCGGGGCGCAGCACGCCCGGGTGCTCGGCGGTCTCGCCACCCAGCAGCGCGCAACCCGCGTACCGGCAGCCGTCGGCGATGCCGGCGCCGATCTCGGCGACCTTGTCCGGTACCACCTCGCCGGTGGCGATGTAGTCCAGCAGGAACAGCGGCTCCGCGCCGCAGGCGACCAGGTCGTCGACGACCATCGCGACCAGGTCGATCCCGACCGTGTCGTGGATGTTCATCTGCTGGGCGATCACCAGCTTGGTGCCGACGCCGTCGGTGGAGGAGGCCAGGATCGGGTGCTTGTACTTCGTGGTGTCCAGCCGGAACAGGCCGGCGAAGCCGCCGAGGTCACCCATCACCTCCGGCCGGCGGGTCTGCTTCACCTTCGACTTGAGCAGTTCCACGGCACGGTCACCCGCCTCGATGGACACGCCGGCGTCCGCGTACGAGACCGCGCGTTTGCGCGCCGGGCGGCCGGAACCGGCCGTCCAGGGCTGACGGTCCCCGCCAGCGCCGCTCGGGCTGCTTCCTGCGCCGCTGCGCTCGGACACGTGCGTCACGGTTCTCCCCTTTGTGGTTCTCGGCTGTCGCGTCGACGGTGACCGGCACGGCAGCCGGGCGGTGCTACGGGCGGTTTGTGGTCGCCGACGGTTTGAGGTCGCCGAAGCTGCTGTCGAGTGGCGGGACGAGTTGCTCGGCGGATCCGATCTCGTCGGCCGTGTGGTTGGCGACCCGGCGTCCGATCCCTTCGAGCACGTGCTTGCCGATCAGGTTGCCGACGGGCAGTTCGATCGGGTACTCCCCGTCGAAGCAGGCCCGACAGAGCCGGGTCTTCGGCTGCTCGGTCGCGGCGATCAGGCCGGACAACGAGACGTAACCCAGCGTGTCCGCGCCGATCGAGCGCCGGATGCCGTCGTTGTCGAGGCCGTTGGCGAGCAGTTCGGCGCGGGTGGCGAAGTCGATGCCGTAGAAGCACGGCCAGGAGACCGGCGGCGAGGAGATGCGTACGTGCACCTCCACCGCACCGGCCTCGCGCAGCATCCGCACGATCGCGCGCTGGGTGTTGCCGCGGACGATGGAGTCGTCGACCACGACCAGGCGCTTGCCCCGCACGTTCTCCCGAAGCGGGTTGAGCTTGAGCCGGATGCCGAGCTGACGCAGCGTCTGCGACGGCTGGATGAAGGTACGCCCGACGTACGGGTTCTTCACCAGGCCGGCACCGTAGGTGATGCCGGACTGTTCGGCGTAGCCGATCGCCGCCGGCGTGCCCGACTCGGGCACCGGGATCACCAGGTCAGCGTCGACCGGGTGCTCCTTGGCCAGTTGTCGCCCGATCTGGACCCGGGCGGCATGCACGTTGCGGCCGGCGATGGTGGCGTCCGGCCGGGCTATGTAGACGTACTCGAAGAGGCAGCCCTTGGGCTCGGGGGCGGCGAACCTGGTGGACCGCAGCCCCTCCGCGTCGATCGCGATCAACTCGCCCGGCTCGACCTCGCGGACCACGCTGGCACCGACGATGTCCAGCGCGGCGGTCTCGCTGGCCACCACCCAGCCGCGATCCAGTCGGCCCAGCACCAGCGGACGCACACCGTGCGGGTCGCGCGCGGCGTAGAGGGTCGACTCGTCCATGAAGACGAAGCTGAACGCGCCTCGCAGCTGCGGCAGGACCTCCAGCGCGGCGGCCTCGACAGACAGATCCGGCCGGCTGGCCAGCAGCATGGTGACCAACGAGGTGTCGTTCGTCGAACCGTCCGCGCCGAGGCCACGCTCGGCCACCTCACGCTGCAACTCGGCCGTGTTGACCAGGTTTCCGTTGTGCGCCAGCGCGATGGTGGTGCCCGAACTGGTAGCCCGGATGGTCGGCTGGGCGTTCTCCCACGTCGACGCGCCGGTCGTCGAGTAACGCGCGTGCCCGATCGCGACATGACCGCGCAGGCTGGCCAGGGTTGGCTCGTCGAAGACCTGGGCAACCAGGCCGAGATCCTTGTAGACCACCACGCCGGAGCCGTCGCTGACCGCTATGCCGGCCGCCTCCTGACCTCGATGCTGCAACGCGTACAGCCCGAAGTAGGTCAGGTTGGCAACCTCCTCCCCCGGGGCCCAGACGCCGAAGACACCGCACGCGTCCTGGGGGCCGGGTCGCTGGGGATCAAGGTCGTGGCTCAGCCGGCCGTCGCCTCGGGGCACCTGCCGCTCCCTCTTGCTGGTCTGGACTGGCCTGGCGGAACCACGGGGGTTGCTCCGCACCTCTCGGCCGGGACCACACTGTCGTCGCCTGACAGTGTACGCGAATCCATGTCGCCACATACAGTCACACTGTCGCCGCTATGTGTCATCCAGCCCCAGCCATCACCCCAGTTCGAGCGGCAGATATGCAGACAGGTCAGCGCGAGCCCCGCTCGCGTTGACGCGACCCTCCGTAACCGCCTGCGTCCAGTTGAGTCTCCCCGCGGCCAACCCGAGCCAGGTTTCCGGATCCATCTCCACCGTGTTCGGGGGAGTACCGCGGGTGTGTCGCGGCCCCGGAACGCACTGAACTGCACCGTAAGGTGGGACTCGCACCTCCACCGATCGGCCGGGGGCGCGATCCGCGAGGAGGGTCAACAAGGCCCTGACCGCCTCGCGGAGCACCGGCCGTTCGGGTGTACGCCCCTCATCGAGCGCCGACAACGCCGCCGCTACCGAGGCGGACTTAATGTACGGAGAGGACACGACGGGACGATACGGCGTGATCGCGCCGACCGTCACGCTGGCCCTGGGTCGCGCCGATCCGGCCCGACAAGGCATAGTTGCCGACGGCGTATTCGTACCGTGATGTTCCCCCGCCCGGCACCCGCCGGTCAGGGGAGGTCAGTCCGGAAGGCGGTGGACGTGTCAACACACCGACGAGCCTGGCACAAGCGGGCCGGTGTGGTCGTGGCGCTGATGATCGGTGCCCTGCTCGCCGTCCCAGCCACACCCGCCTTCGCCGAGGACCCGGACGTCCAGATCACGAGTCTGTCGAACGGTACCCTCCAGTCCGGTCAGAAAACGTCGATGACGTTCCGGGTCAGGAACGTCGACAGTTCTCTACCCTTCAGCATCACCGTCAGCACCTTCAACGGCCTCAGCTGTCAGGGCGACTGCAACATTCCAGCCCGGTTGATCCCGGCCGGCGAGGAAGCGTCGATCACGGTGGACCTGGTCGCGGGTGACGTGGCGGCCGGTCAGGAGCGCTCCGGCAAGGTGCGGGTGACCGCCCGGGCCGGCGGCGACCAGGGCAGCGACGAGCGCGACATGACGGTGCGCGGCCCCAACCCGCCGCCGACGACGCAGGCGCCGCAGACGGTGCGGTCGATCTCCGGCAAGGTCGTCGACCAGGGCGGCGACGCGGTGGCAGGCGCATACGTCCTGCTGAAGGACAGTGCCGGCAAGCAGCGGGACACCACCACCAACGGCGACGGCAACTTCCGGTTCACCGGCAGCAGCGACAACCCGATCGCGCCCGGGCGGATCGACATCGGCGCGAGCGCCGAGAACAAGAACGCCGTGGCGAGCTTCACCGCCAACGCCGGGCAGAGCATCACCGGACGGCGGATCACCCTCCCGATCGCGGCGTCGGAGAGCCCGAGCGCCAGCCCGTCGGCAAGCGAGTCCGCAGTGCCGACCGAGGACCCGTTCGAGGAGGAACTCGGCGAGGAGGAGGAAACCGCCGCCGAGAGCGCTGCCGCCCAGGCGCCGGCCTCCAACGAGGATTCCGGTGGATTCGGCAACTGGCTGCTCATCCTGCTGGGCGGTCTCTTCGTGGCCGTCGGTGTCGGCACGATCGTGCTGCTCTGGATGAAGCGCAAGGAGAACGAGGACGTCGAGCCCGACGGTGATGTTCCCGCCGGCGCTCCGGCCGGCGCGGTCCCGGCGGCCCGCGGCTCGTTCGCCGGTGCGGACGACCAGACCCGGGTGGTGAACCGGGTCGGTGCCGCACCGGACCCGACCATGGTCGGCGGCGCCGGGTTGGCGAATGCGCCGACGATGATGCACCAGCCGGTCGTCGACGACGTTCCGCCGGACCCCTACGGCGCACCGCCGCAGCCTTACGGTGCCGCGAGCGGGCCCGGTGGCTGGTCCGGTGGTGGCGGTTACGGTGACGAGCCGGCCGGCTACGGCGCTCCGGGCTACGGCAACGCCCCCTCATCGGGCGGGGGCTACGGCAACGCCCCGTCCTCCGGCAGCGGTTATGGCAACAGTCCGTCCTCCGGCAGTGGCTACGGCAGCCGCGACTACGGTGCCGGCAACGCCGGCCCGGACTACCCGCCGGCAGGTGGCGGCTACGGCGAGCGGTACGACGAGCCGACCGGCCGCTATCAGGGCGAGGAAACGGCCTATCCGGCCCCCGCCGACCCGTACGCCACCGGGATGTACCAGCCGGAGGCCAGCCCGGGCTACGGCCAGAACGAGGCCGGCGGTTACGGGCAGAGCGAGGCCGGCGGTTACGGGAGAGGCGAGGCCGGTGGCGACTACGGTCGCCACGACCCTGCCGGTGGCTACGGCCAGAGCGACCCGACGCGCGGTTACGGCCCGGGCGAGCCCGGTGGCTACGGCCAGAGCGACGCGACCCGTGGCTACGGCGAAGGTGAGCCGGGTGGCGGATACGGTCAGGGCGACCCGAACCGCGGCTACCCTCCGGGACAGTCGGGCGGCGGCTACGGCGCGGCGCCCGGTGGCGGGTACGACCAGCCGGCCGGGGGCTACGGCCAGGACGCCGGGCACCAGCGCGGTGGCTACGACAACACCAGCTACGACAGCGGTTACGACCAGGGCGGCTACGGCGGCCCGGCCGGCGGCGGATACGGCCAGGACGCGCCGCCACGCGGTGGTTACGACCAGGGTGGCTACGGTGGTGGCCCGGCCGGTGGCGGGTACGGTCAGGAGCCCCCACGGCAGCGCGGCGGTTACGACAACGGCTACGACCAGGGTGGTTACGGCCAGGGCGGTGGGTACGGCGACCCGGCGCAGGCCGGCCGCGGCCGACCCGAGGGCGCGCCCCAGGACCGTGGCGGTCGCCGCCTGGACTGGCTGGACGACTAGATCCGATCGCGGTCCCCGGTCGAGCCGAGGGCTCTCGGTCCATGCGGCGGCCGGCAAGGCCCGAGCAGCCTCGCGGTTCTGGGCTCGGCCGGCGGGTGTGGATCGGCGGTCCGGCCCGACGCCGTGCACCGCCAGCGGTCAGGCGGCGGAGAAGACGCCCTGGCGGAGCAGTGGGATGACGTCAGAGGTGTCGACGCGTACCGCGATCTCGACATCCTCGGCGAAGCCACCTTCGATCAACTCTCGACCGGAGACACAGCCGCGGATCGCCGCCGGTACGTCCGGGGTGCTGGCCAACGCGGCCAGTGCCATTGCCGCCTCCACCGAGAGCCCGCCCGGCGCACCGGAGAGGGCGTCCAGCACGCTGGCCGCACCCAACTGGTCCTCCACCGAGGGGCGCAACGATCCGTCCGGCCATCGTTCACCGGCGGCCACCACGCCGATCGGGGCGGTCGTCGAGCCGTACCCCTGGCTGCTCAGCCAACGCCCGACGGTGCGTGCGTTGCGCAGGTTGGCCGCGACCACCGGTAGCCCGGTGGCGCTGGCGGCGGCGCTGATGGCCGAACCGTTGGGCGACGGCAACACCAGGTCGGGCACCACCGGAGCCCGACTCAGCGCGGCCGGTGACAGCGACCACGGATGTTCGCGGGTGACCTGCCGGCGGCCGGTCGCGGCGACCGCGCCGACCCGGCGTGCGTAGGTGGCGGCCTGCTCGCCCCAGGGGAACGGATGCACCCGCATCCCCCGCCCCACCGCCACCTCGACGGTGGTGGTGAACGACAGCACGTCCACCACCACCAGTGCCGCGCAGACCCGGCCGAGTTCGGCCGCACCCGCCAGACCCCAGTCGAATCGGACCCCCGACCCGGGTTGGGCGAATACGGCCGCGGCCAACGCCTCAGCGCTCGTCGGGCGCGGGGGGCTGCTCGGTGTCACCGTGTTGCGGAGCGTCCGCCCCGGGTTCCTCGTGGTCGCCCATCGGGGCGGCCGGATCGGCGGCCTCGCCCGACGGCGGGGCCGCCGCGGCACGGTCGCCACGCACCGGCGGGGTGGCCCGCTCGGCCGGTCGGTCGGCCGGCTCACCTGTCGCATCCGTCGCGCCCGGCGCCTGCTCGGCCGGCACCGGCGCGGCTCCGGTCGATGCCGGCACAGCTTCGGACTGCGCCGGGGCGGTCCGCTCAGCCGCCTCCGTCCCAGTCGGCTGCCGGCCGGTGGTCTGGCTCGGGGACTGCGCAGGACCGGTCATCGTCGCGTCGGCCTGCGCACCGTCGATGTCGGCAGCCGCATCGTCCTCGGCGGGCCCGTCGAGGACGACCTCGGCAGTTGCCGGGGCGGTCACCTCGAACGGCTGCACGCCGCCGAACAGAGCCGGCAGGGTGCCGGTGTACGCCTCGCGCAGCTCGTCCAGGCCGATCCGGAACTGGCCGTGCACCTCCAGCGCACCGCCCGTCGGGTCGGTGACGCCGATCAGCTCCCACGGCACGCCGTGCTCGCCGCAGAGTGCGGTGAACGCCTTCTCGTGACCGCGCGGCACCGAGACGAGCACCCGACCGGCGGACTCGCTGAACAGGAAGACGAACGGCATCGAGGTGCCCTCGAACCGCTCCGGCACCGCGATCCGGGCCCCGACGCCGTGGCGCAGGCAGGACTCCACAAGGCTCTGCGCGAGACCACCGTCGGAGAGGTCGTGCGCGGAGCTGAGGTGCCCGACCCGGGCCGCGTCGGCCAGCAGGCCGGCGAGCTGCTTCTCGCGCGCCAGGTCGACGTGCGGGGGTACGCCACCGAGGTGCTGGTGGGTGACCCAGGCCCACTCCGAGCCGGAGAGCTCCACGTGCGTCTCGCCGAGCAGGAAGAGCTGGTCGTGATCGGCGCCGGAACGCGGGACGAAGCCCGACGCCACCCGGTCGGCCACGTTCTCCAGCACACCGAGCACGCCTACGACAGGCGTCGGGTGGATGGCCGCCGCACCGGTCTGGTTGTAGAAGCTGACGTTGCCACCGGTCACCGGGATGCCCAGCTCGGCGCAGCCGTCGGCCAGGCCGCGTACCGCCTCGGCGAACTGCCACATCACGCCCGGGTCCTCGGGCGAGCCGAAGTTCAGGCAGTCGGTGACCGCGATCGGCGTCGCGCCGGTCACCGACACGTTCCGGTACGCCTCGGCCAGCGCCAACTTGGCACCCTGGTACGGGTCGAGCCGCGCGTACCGGCCGTTGCCGTCCACGGACAGCGCCACGCCCAGCCCGGTGCGCTCGTCGATGCGGATCACACCCGAGTCCTCCGGCTGGGCGAGCACGGTGTTGCCCAGCACGTAGCGGTCGTACTGCTCGGTGACCCAGGTCTTGTCGCAGAGGTTGGGCGAGGCGATCATGCGCAGCACGGTCTCGCGCAGGGTGTCCGGGTCGCTCGGCCGGGGCAGCGTCTCCGCCCGGTCGGCCTGGAGCAGAATCAGGTCCGCCGGCTCGCGCATCGGCCGGGCGTAGACCGGTCCGTCGTCCACAAGTGATCCCGGCGGTACGTCCACCACCAGGTGATCCCGCCAGGTGATGTGCAGCCGGCCCGGTGCACCGTCCGACTCGGGCGCGGTGACCTCGCCGATGGCGGTGGCCCAGACGCCCCACTTCTCGGCGGTCTTGAGCACCGCCTCCAGCTTCTCCGGCGTGACGACCAGCAGCATCCGCTCCTGGGACTCGCTGGCCAGGATCTCGTGCGGCTCCATCGAGGGCTCGCGCAGCGGCACCCGCTCCAGCCACACCCGCATGCCGGTGCCGGCGGAGGCGGCCGTCTCGGTCAGGGCGCAGGTCAGGCCGGCGCCGCCGAGATCCTGGATGCCTACGACCAGTTCGGCGTCGTACAGCTCCAGGCACGCCTCGATCAGCAGTTTCTCCATGAAGGGGTCGCCCACCTGCACGGACGGGCGGCGCTGCTCGCTGCCTTCGGTGAAGGTGGCGCTGGCCAGCACGGAGACGCCGCCGATGCCGTCCCGGCCGGTCTTGGCCCCCATCAGCACCACCACGTTGCCGGGGCCGTTGGCGTCCTTCTTCTGCAGCCGGTCGACCGGCAGCACGCCCAGGCAGAGCGCGTTGACCAGGGGGTTGCCCTGGTAGCAGGGGTCGAAGACCACCTCGCCACCGATGTTGGGCAGACCGAGGCAGTTGCCGTAGCCGCCGACACCGGCGACCACGCCGGGCAGCACCCGGGCGGTGTCCGGGTGGTCCGCGGCGCCGAAGCGCAGTGGGTCCATCACCGCCACCGGGCGGGCGCCCATCGCCAGGATGTCCCGGACGATGCCGCCGACACCTGTCGCCGCGCCCTGGTACGGCTCGACGAAGCTCGGATGGTTGTGCGACTCGACCTTGAAGGTCACCGCGAGTTCGTCGGAGATCCGCACCACACCGGCGTTCTCTCCGATGCCGGCGAGCAGCCGGTCGCTCGGCGGGGCCTTCTCGCCGAACTGCCGCAGATGCACCTTGCTGGACTTGTAGGAGCAGTGCTCGCTCCACATGATCGAGTACATCGCCAGCTCGGACTGGGTCGGCCGGCGGCCCAGGATGTGCCGGATGCGGTCGTACTCGTCGTCGGCGAGCCCCAGCTCGGCGTACGGCTGGAGCTCTTCCGGAGTGCCCGCGGCACGCGGCACGGTGTCCACCCCGTCGGTCCACTCGGTGGCCTCGGACGCGGCGGCGTGCCGGGCCGGGGTGGCCGGCGGAGCGGCGGCCGGCTGCGGCTGCGCCGGGACCGCCTCCGGGTTGTCCCGCACCGGGTCCGGATGCGTGGTCATGACGTCTCCTTGTTGCGCTCGCCGCCCGACGGGCGGGTGAGCCGACCGATGATCCCGTCGCGGACGGTCACGCCGGCGTCCCCACCAGGTGCTTCAGCACGGAGGTGAAGAAGCCGAGACCGTCGAGGGAGGGGCCGGTGAGCGCCTCCACCGCGTGCTCGGGATGCGGCATGATGCCGACCACGTTGCCGGCCTGGTTGGTGATCGCGGCGATGTCCCGCTGCGATCCATTGGGGTTGCCACCGACGTAACGGGCGACGACCCGGCCCTGGGCCTCAAGCTCGTCCAGCGTTGCCGGGTCGGCGACGTAGCAACCCTCGCCGTTCTTGACCGGGATCAGCACCTCCTGGCCCGGCTGGAACGTGTTCGTCCAGGCGGTCCCGGTCGTCTCGATGCGCAGGATCTGGTCGCGGTTACGGAAGTGCAGGTGCTGGTTGCGGGTGAGCGCCCCGGGCAGCAGGTGCGCCTCGCAGAGGATCTGGAAGCCGTTGCAGATGCCCAGCACGGGCAGGCCCGCGCCGGCGGCGTCGATGATCTTCTCCATCACCGGCGCGAACCGGGCGATGGCCCCACAGCGCAGGTAGTCGCCGTAGGAGAAGCCACCGGGCAGGACAACCGCGTCCACCCCGTGCAGCTCCGCCTCACCGTGCCAGAGACGGACCGGTTCGGCACCGGCGATCCGTACGGCCCGGGCCGCGTCCCCGTCGTCCAGCGAGCCGGGGAACGTCACCACACCGACCCGGGCGGTCACGACCGGGCTTCCGCGGCTTCGTCGGTCTCGACCAGACGGACCGTGAAGTCCTCGATGACCGGGTTGGCGAGCAACTTGTCGGCGATCTCCCGAGCCCGGTCCAGGTCCGGTTCACCGGTAAAGTCGATCTCGATCCGCCTGCCGATCCGTACCGAGGCGACGTCGTTGACGCCGAGCCGGGGCAGCGCGTTTGCGACGGCCTGGCCCTGAGGATCGAGGATCTCGGGCTTGAGCATGACGTCGACGACGACGCGAGGCACTGGGCACTCCTGACTGTGTACGCAGTTGGGTGCCGACCCACAACGGGCGAGCGCAGCCAGCCTACCTGGCAGATGCCGCGCCAGACGCACCGGCCGGACGCCGTCCGGGTGCCGCCCGGACCCTACCCGCACGGACCGATCGGGACCGATACGGGTTCGTTGCGATCCCGATACGGCTTCGTTGCCGACCCTTGCCGATCATCCCCGGCCGGACGAGCCCCTGGCTGCAGAGCAGCTGGGAGCCGCCGCCGGTCGCGAGCGGTCCGGCGACGGGAAATCCAACTGTTACATCACCTTGTTTCAATGAACCTCTTGTGAAACACCTCACCGGGCCCTACGGTACATCGTCAGATGTCGATGTACCGACGTCGCGGTGGCGGATCACCCCCGTCCGTCACCGCAGGCCGGCCCGGTGAACCCGGGTCCTGGGAACCCCGAAGGAGTCCCATGCGCATCCGATCCCTGATCGCGGTCCTCGCCACCGCCATGGCCGCGGTGATGGGCGCCAGTTCTGGCGCCGTCGCCTCACCCGTCGCTCCCCTCATCATCGGCGGCGGCACCGTCTCCTCGGCACCGTGGGCCGCCGCGGTCTTCAGCAACGGCTCGTTCACCTGCTCCGGCACGATCATCGCCCCGCAGTGGGTCCTCACCGCGCGGCACTGCCTCGGCGGCTCGATGTCGGTCCGGGTGGGCAGCGTCTACCGCTCCTCCGGCGGTGTCACCCGCACGGTCAGCGCCACCTACGGCCGGTACGACCTGGCCCTGATGCGCCTGTCCAGCTCGGTGAGCACTAGCTACGTCACGCTGGCCTCCAGCAACCCGCCGGTCAACTCGACCAACTCGATCTACGGCTGGGGCATGACCTGCTACAGCGGCTGCTCGGCGTCGAGCCAGCTCAAGACCGCGAGCGTTCGGGTCACCAGCACGAACGTGAGTGACGCGTACGGCGGGCAGGCGATCCGGAGCACCCGGATCAACGGCAACGCCTGGCGGGGCGACTCGGGCGGCCCACAGTTCTACAACGGTCAGCAGGTCGGCGTCGCCTCCACCGCCGACGGCCAGAGCATCCAGAACTACGGCAGCGTCGCGTACAACCGTGCCTGGATCCGGTCCGTTTCCGGCGTCTGACGGTTAGCGCCCGTGGCGGCGCGGATGGTGGGCCCTGCGCCCGCCGTCCGCGCCGCGCGGTTTTTCAGCATCCGAGCAGGTGAACAGGGCTCACGATGTGCCGCACCCAGGCCTGCCAGCATCGGAAACGTGCTGGTCGTGACGACGGATCAACTTCCCGGCTACGAGATCCGCCAGATCCTCGGCGAGGTGGTCTCCTCCATGGCCAGAACCCGCAACCCGTACCGCGAGGGAGTGAAGAACCTGCGCGGTGGCGCGTACGACCCGATGGCGCCGGACAACCTCACCCGCTGGCGTACCGACTCGGTCGCCCGCCTCGGCGAGGAGGCCCGGCGGCTCGGCGCGAACGCCGTGGTGGGGATGCGGTTCGACAGCCGCGACTGCGGCGAGATGTGGATGGAGATCTGCGCCTACGGCACCGCCGTGATCGTGGTGCCGAAGGTCCCCGACGTCATGCCCCCCGACCAGCCCCTGGTGGCCGCCGAGACGGCCCAGGAACCAGCCTTCGCCGAGGAGCCCGGCAAGATCGCCGAACCCCCCAGCGCCCCCACCCTCGGCACCGCCCCCGAAACCCCCACCCGCGACTGACCCCACCCAGCACCCCGCACCCACCCGCACCGGCCCGCACCGGCTCCCGTTGATCAAGAAGTTTTGGTCGTGGATCCGGTGGATCCCCGACCAAAACTTCTTGATCAACGCCGTCTTTGGATGGGGTTAGAGGATGGGGGGTGGGGAGTAGGTGGAGGCTTGGGGGTGGGATTCGACGATTCTGGTGATTCTGGCGGTGACTGCCTGGATCTGGGTGGGGGCGGCGCCTACGAAGGCGGCGCGGTCGGCGACCAGAGCGTCGATCTCGGGGCGGGTCAGGGCGAGGCGGCTGTCCGCCGCCAGGCGGTCGAAGAGGTCGTTGTCCGGGGTGCCCTTTTCCCGCATGGCCAGGGCGACCGCGACGGCGTGCTCCTTGATCGCCTCGTGGGCGGTTTCCCGGCCGACGCCCCGGCGGACGGCAGCCACCAAAATCTTGGTGGTGGCCAGGAACGGCAGGAACCGCTCCAGTTCCCGGTTGATCACCGCCGGGTACGCGCCGAACTCGTCGAGCACGGTGAGGAACGTCTGGAACAGCCCGTCGGCGGCGAAGAAGGCGTCCGGCAGGGCCACCCGGCGCACCACCGAACAGGAGACGTCCCCCTCGTTCCACTGGTCACCGGCCAGCTCGCCGACCATCGACAGGTAACCCCGGATGATCACCGCGAAGCCGTTGACCCGCTCCGACGAGCGGGTGTTCATCTTGTGTGGCATCGCGCTGGAGCCGACCTGGCCCGGCTTGAAGCCCTCGGTGGCCAACTCCTGACCGACCATCAGCCGGATCGTGGTGGCCAACGACGACGGCGCGGCAGCCACCTGCGCCAACGCGGAGAGCACGTCGAAGTCGAGCGACCGGGGGTAGACCTGGCCGACGCTGCCCAGCACCCGGCCGAAGCCCAGGTGCTCGGCGACCCGCCGCTCCAGCTCGGCCACCTTCTCGGCGTCGCCGTCGAAGAGGTCGAGCTGGTCGGCGGCGGTGCCGACCGGCCCCTTGATCCCCCGCAGCGGATACCGGGCGATCAGGTCCTCCAACCGCTCGTACGCGATCAGCAGCTCCTCGGCGGCCGACGCGAAGCGCTTGCCCAGCGTGGTCGCCTGAGCCGCCACGTTGTGCGATCGGCCGGCCATCACCACGTCGGCGTACTCGTGGGCGTGCCAGGCGAGCCGAGCCAGCGTCGCCACCACCCGATCCCGGATCAGCTCCAGTGAACGGCGCACCTGGAGCTGCTCGACGTTCTCGGTGAGGTCCCGGGAGGTCATCCCCTTGTGCACGTGCTCGTGCCCGGCGAGCGCGCTGAACTCCTCGATCCGGGCCTTCACGTCGTGTCGGGTGACCCGCTCCCGCGCCGCGATCGAGGCCAGGTCGACATCGTCAAGCACCCGCTCGTACGCCTCGACCACCCCGTCCGGCACCGGCACGCCCAGGTCCCGCTGGGCCCGGAGCACAGCGAGCCAGAGCCGTCGTTCCAGCCGGATCTTCTCCTCCGGCGACCAGAGGGTGACCAGCTCGGGCGAGGCGTACCGGTTGGCGAGCACGTTAGGGATCGTCGTCACGGACCCATTCTCCCGACCCCCGCCGCACCAACCCGAGCGGGTCCGGGTTGATCATGAGGTTGGCGGCGACTTGAAGATCAATAACTGCCGTTAACCTCATGATCAACGGGGCAAGGGCAGGGCGGGGCGGGGTCAAGGCGGATCGGGGCAGCGGTCAGCGCTCAGCGGTCCAGGATCGCGGTGACGCCCTGGCCACCGGCGGCGCAGATGGAGATGAGGCCGCGTCCGCTGCCCTTTGCGGCGAGCAGCTTGGCCAGGGTGGCGACGATTCGGCCGCCGGTGGCGGCGAACGGGTGACCGGCGGCCAGCGAGGAGCCGTTCACGTTGAGCTTGTCGGTGTCGATGGCGCCGAGCGGGGCGTCCAGACCGAGCCGGTCCTTGCAGAACTCCGGCGACTCCCAGGCCGCCAGGGTCGCCAGCACCTGCGAGGCGAACGCCTCGTGGATCTCGTAGTAGTCGAAGTCCTGAAGGGTGAGCCCGGCCCGGTCGAGCAGCCGGGGCACGGCGTACGCGGGTGCCATCAGCAGCCCCTCCTCGCCGTGCACGAAGTCCACCGCGCCCGTCTCGGACCAGGAGAACCAGGCCAACACCGGCAGGTTGTGCTCGCGCGCCCACTCCTCGCTGGCCAGCAGCACGGTTGAGGCGCCGTCGGTGAGCGGCGAGGAGTTGCCGGCGGTCATGGTGGCCTGTTCGGCGTCCGGCCCCTTGGCACCGAAGACCGGCCGCAGCGTGCCCAGCTTCTCCAGGGTGGTGTCGGGGCGGAGGTTCTGATCGCGGGTCAGCCCCAGGTAGGGGGTCATCAGGTCGTCGAAGAAGCCCTTGTCGTACGCGGCGGCGAGCCGCTGGTGCGACCGTAGGGCCAACTCGTCCTGCGCCTGCCGGTCGATGTTCCAGCGCAGCGCGGTCTGCGCGGCGTGCTCACCCATGGACAGGCCGGTGCGCGGCTCGGCGTTGCGGGGGATCTCCGGCTTGAACGGCTGGGCCGGGCGCAGTTTCGCGGCGATCCGCAGCCGTTCACCGAGGGTGCGGGCGGAGTTGAGCTTGAGCAGCGTGCGACGCATGTCCTCGTTGACCGCGAGCGGCGCGTCGGAGGTGGTGTCGACGCCACCGGCGATTCCGACGTCGAGCTGACCGAGGGCGATCTTGTTGGCGACCAGGATGACGGCCTCCAGGCCGGTGCCGCACGCCTGCTGGATGTCGTATGCCGGGGTGCGCGGGTCGAGCTTCGAGCCGAGCACCACCTCGCGGGTGAGGTTGAAGTCCTTCGCGTGCTTGAGCACCGCACCGGCGACGACCTCGCCGACCCGCTGCCCGGCCAGACCGAACCGGGCGATCAGCCCGTCCAGGGCCGCGCCGAGCATGTCGGAGTTGGAGGCGCTGGCGTAGCGCGAGTTGGAGCGGGCGAAGGGGATCCGGTTGCCGCCGATGATCGCGACCCGTCGAACGTTCTGCACGATCCGCCTCCTCGAAAGTGTTGCCCGCACCTTACTCACCAGTAGGCTACGCCTATGACCGACAGGTATGCGAGCTTCGTCCAGTCGGGCACCGGGCGGGCGCTGGTCAAGCGCCTCGGGCTGCCCGATCCGCCGCGACTGCGCCGGCACGCACCCGGCGAGCCGATTCTGCCCGGGCTGGTCCTGCTCGGCGCCGCCACCGGCGGGCGGCTCAGCGAGCCGGTCGGCAAGGCCCTGGCCGCCGCCGGGCTCGCCCTGCGCGATCCGGTCACCGCCGTGCCCGATCCGGCAACCGGTCGTACGCCGGAGAGCGCCGCCCTCGTCTTCGACGCTACCGGGATCACCGAGTCGTCCCACCTTCGCCAGCTCTACGACTTCTTCCACCCGCAGGCCCGGGCGGTTCAGCCCAGCGGCCGGGTGATCGTGCTGGGCACACCGCCGGCCGAGTGCGGCACGCCCCGCGAGGCGACCGCCCAGCGGGCGCTGGAGGGGCTGACCCGCAGCATCGGCAAGGAGTTCGGCAGAGGGGTCACCGCGCAACTGGTGTACGTCACGCGGGACGCCGACCCGGGCACCTGGACCAGCCTGGAGGCGACCCTGCGGTTCCTGCTGTCGGGCCGTTCCGCGTACGTCTCGGGGCAGGTGATCCGGGTCGGTGCCGGCCAGGCCACCGCGCCGGCCGACTGGGACCGCCCACTCGACGGACAGGTGGTGCTGGTCACCGGCGCGGCGCGGGGCATCGGCGCGGCGTTGGCCCGGGTGCTGGCCCGCGACGGCGCGACAGTGGTGGCGCTGGACGTGCCGGCCGCCGGGGACGAGCTGGCCACGGTGGCAAACGAGATCGGCGGTAGCGCCGTGCAGCTCGACCTGACCACCCCCGACGCGCCGGCCCGGCTCGCCGAGCACCTGGCCAGCCGGTACGGACGGGTGGACGTGGTGGTGCACAACGCCGGCATCACCCGGGACAAGACGCTCGGCCGGATGGATGCCGACCGGTGGGACCAGGTCATCGACGTCAACCTGTCCAGCCAGGAACGCATCAACGACCTGCTGCTGGAGCGCGGGCTGATCCCGGCCGGCGGGCGGATCATCGGCGTCTCCTCGATCGCCGGGATCGCCGGCAACCGCGGCCAGACCAATTACGCCACCAGCAAGGCCGGGGTCATCGGTCTGGTCGACTCGCTCGCCCCGGCGCTGCGGGAACGGCAGATCAGCGTCAATGCGGTCGCGCCCGGGTTCATCGAGACCCGGCTGACCGCCCGGATCCCGCTGGTGCTGCGGGAGGCGGGCCGCCGGATGAACAGCCTCTCGCAGGGCGGGCTGCCGGTCGACGTCGCGGAGACCATCGGCTGGCTGGCCTGGCCGGCGTCCGGTGCGGTCACCGGCAACGTGGTCCGGGTCTGCGGCCAGAGCCTGCTGGGGGCGTGATGGCCAGGCGTGGACGTGGCGAGGAGCCCGGAGACGACCTGTCGGTCGGTGAGCTGATCGACGGGCCGACCGAGATCCTGACGCCGGAGATCCGGGCCGCCGCGCTGGCCGGCGGGGCAGACCTGGAACAGACCCGGGACCTCTCCGGGCCGGGCAAGGCGGTGACCGGTGCCCGGCGATCGACCGACACCGCCGTCGGCCCCCGCGAACCCGCGGCGCGGGCCCGGGTGGAACTGCCTCGGATGCCGACCGCTGGTCCGTTGTACCGGCGGGCGCTGCTGAACGCGGTGCCGGGGCTGGGCGGCCGGCAAGCCACCGGGGTGCCGGCGGTCGAGCTGGCCGTCGCCGGGGTGGCGGTCGATCCGGAGCGGCTGGCCGACTACGACCGGGTCTGCGGGTTCCGCCTCGCCGATCGGCTGCCCGCGACCTTTCCGCACGTCATGGGCTTTCCGCTGGCACTTCGGCTGATCACCGCGCCCGAGTTCCCGATCCCGCTGACCGGGGTGGTGCACGTCGGCAACCGGATCACGCTGCGGCGGCCGGTCACCATCGGCGAGCGGCTGGACTTCACCACCTGGGCGGAGAACCTGCGTCCGCACGACCGGGGACGGCAGGTGGACGTGGTACTCGTCGGGTCGGTCGACGGCGAGGAGGTGTGGCGCGGCGTCTCGACGTACCTCGGCCGGCAGCGCACCCCGGACGGCGGTGAGCGGCGCGACCACGGCGAGCGGCCACCGCCGCCGGCCGCCACCGCCCGCTGGTCGGTCACTCCCCGGGTGGGTACGGACTACGCGCGGGTCTCCGGCGACCACAACCCGATCCACACCTCGCGGCTGGGGGCGCGGCTGCTCGGTTTCCCCCGGCCCATCGCACACGGCATGTGGAGCAAGGCGCGGTGTCTCGCGGCGTTGGAGAGCCGGCTGCCCGAGGCGTACACGGTGGACGTGGCGTTCAAGCTTCCGGTGCCGCTGCCCGGCACGGTCGCCTTCAGCGCCACGGCGCTCGACCGGGGCTGGGATTTCGGTCTGTACGACAGGCGTGGTCGCCCACACCTGGCGGGCACCATCCGCTGAGCGGGGCCGGGCACTTGCCCGGCCCTCTCTTTTCCGTTAGGTTGTTCTCAACTAGAGATGTTCTCGAAGTGAGAGTGATCGAGCGTGAACGAGCAGGATTTCCTCGCCGCCTACGACCCGCGGGCCTATCCGGCGGTCGCGGTGACCGTCGACATCGTCGCCCTGACCATCCGCGACGGCGCGCTGCACCTGCTGCTGATCCGCCGAGGCGAGCAGCCGTACGCAGGTCTCTGGGCCCTGCCCGGCGGATTCGTCCGGCCGGACGAGGACCTGGCCGCCGCCGCCCGTCGGGAGCTGGCCGAGGAGACCGGTCTCGACGGCGAGCCACTCCGCCGCGTCCACGTCGAGCAACTGGCCTCCTACGGCGCGCCCGACCGCGATCCCCGGATGCGGATCGTCTCGATCGCCCATCTGGCCTTCGCCCCCGACCTGCCGGACGCGACGGCCGGCACCGACGCCGACGAGGCGGCCTGGGCGCCGGTCGCCGAGTTGGCCAACCGGCAGCTCGCCTTCGACCACGGTCAGATCGTCGCCGACGGGCTGGAGCGGGCGCGCTCCAAACTGGAATACACCCCGCTGGCCACCCGCTTCCTCGCACCCGAGTTCACCATCGGGGAACTGCGGGCGGTCTACGAGACGGTCTGGGGCCATCAGCTGCACGCCGGCAACTTCCACCGCAAGGTGCTCTCGGTGCCCGGCTTCGTGGAGAGCACCGGCGAAAGCACCGAGCGCGGTGGCACCCGAGGCGGCCCGCGGGCCCGGCTCTACCGGGCCGGTGACGCTCGGCTGCTGCATCCGGCGCTGCTGCGTCCGGCACGCGAGGAGACGGTGCGATGACCACCGACGAGGCGATCCGCCTGGTCACCGCCGCCCGTGACGACAACGAGCTGTTCGGTGGCGACGCGCCGGAGCGGCGCTACCGGGAACTCGTCGGTGCTCTGCACCCGGACCGGCTCGGTTGGGTCGGTCCGGGGATCCGGGCCGCTGCCATCGACGCCTTCCTCCGGGTGACCACCCGCTGGCGGGCCCGGCGGGCCACCGTGTTGCACGGCTACCGGTGCGGGCGGCCCGCGTACTCCGGCGACCTCGCCGACCTGTACGACGTCGGTGCCGACCGGCTGCTCAAGCTGCCCCGCGACGCGGCCGACAACGACCTGATGGTCCGCGAGCAACGCGCCCTGCGCACGCTTGCCGAGCGGGGTGACCCGCGCTGGCTGCCGTACGTGCCCCGGCTGGTCGACAGCTTCACCCACCGCGACGCCGGCACCGGGGCGGACCGCCGGATCACCGTGCTCGGCACCGCGCCCAACCTGCACAGCCTGGTCGAGGTGCGGCGGGCCTATCCGGACGGGCTGGACGCCCGGGACGTGGCGTGGATGTGGCGTCGGCTCCTGGTCGCCCTCGGCCTGGCGCACCGGGCGGGCCTGGTGCACGGTGCGGTGCTGCCGTCGCACGTGCTCATCGACCCCGACGCGCACGGTCTGGTGCTTGTCGACTGGTGCTTCTCCACCGAGCCGGGCGGCACCGTGCCGGCGATGGTGCCCGAGCACGAGTCCTGGTATCCGCCGGAGGTGCCCAACCGTCAGCCGTGCGGGCCGGGCACCGACATCTTCATGGCCACCCACTGCATGACCTGGCTGCTGGACCGCCGGGCCCCGCGCCAGTTGCTCGACTTCGCCCGGGGCTGCCGGCAGGGGCTCCTGCGCGCCCGCCCCGACGACGCCTGGCTGCTGCTGCGCGAACTGGACGAGGTGCTGCACCGCCTCTACGGGCCGCGCACCTTCCGCCCCTTCACCCTCAACCCCTAAGGAGGCTGCCATGGGCAGCGGAGCATGGTCCACCGATGTGTACGACGCCGCCGACCGCTACCGCCGGGCCACCGGCGCCAGCGCCTTCTCCTACAGCGACAGCGGAGCCCGGGTGGTGCACCCGGCGCTGGACCCGCGCGGCGCGGTACGGGAGAGCCGGGACAGCGCGGAGCACCCCCAGTCGACCCCCGTCGCGGTCCTGTTCGACGTGACCGGCTCGATGGGGCACGTGCCCCGCGTCCTCCAGGCCAAGCTGCCGCAGTTGCTGGGTCTGCTGCTGCGCCAGGGCTACGCCCGCGACCCGCAGATCATGTTCGGCGCGATCGGGGACGCCACCTGTGACCGGGTGCCGTTGCAGGTGGGGCAGTTCGAGTCCGACAACCGGATGGACGACGACCTCGGCCGAATCGTGCTGGAGGGCGGCGGTGGCGGCCAGATGCGGGAGTCGTACGAGCTGGCGCTGTACTTCATGGCCCGGCGCACGATCACCGACAGCTGGGAGAAGCGCGGCCGGCGCGGCTACCTGTTCGTCATCGGCGACGAGTTGGCGTACCCGCAGGTGAAGGCCGGCGAGGTGAGCCGGCTCGTCGAGGACGACCTGCGCGAGGACGTGCCGTTGCGGCAGATCGTCGACGAGGTCACCCGCCGCTGGGACACCTACTACCTACTACCCGCCGGCAGCCACTACTCGGGCAACCGCCGGGTGCTCGACTTCTGGCGCGACCTGCTCGGCCAGAACGCCCTGGAGTTGGACGATCTCGCTGCGGTCTGCGAGACCATCGCGCTCACCGTCGGCCTCGGTGAGCAGGCGATCGACCTCGACCAGGGCCTACGGGACCTGGACCGCGCCGGCTCGTCCGCCACCGGCACGGTGTCGAAGGCCCTCGCCCGGTTGGACGGGAGAGCCCGGGCCGAGGTGTCGGAGCTGCCGGCCAGCCGTACCACCGGCCGCGGAGTGGTCCGGCTGTGACCCGGCCGGTGGCGGGCGTGGTTCCGGGCGGCGCGGTGACCGGCGGGCCGGCGGACGCCGTGGCGGGCCGGCGATCGACGGGCGGACCGGCGGCGAGGGGGCCGCGCGGCCAGCACGTGATCGTGGTCGACCTCGGATACGGCGACGCGGGGAAGGGCACCGTCGTGGACTGGCTCTGCGCGACCCGGCCGGTGCGGACGGTGGTGCGGTTCAACGGGGGTGCGCAGGCGGCACACAACGTCGTCCTGCGCGACGGCCGGCACCACACGTTCGCCCAGTTCGGGGCCGGCACCTTCCGCGCCGGGGTGGGCACCCACCTGTCCCGCCACGTGGTGGTGGATCCGCTGGCGTTGGCCGCCGAGGCGGACCACCTCGCCGCCGTCGGGGTACCCGACGCGCTCGACCGGCTGACCGTGGACGGGGAGGCGCTGCTGGCCACCCCGTACCACCGGGCCGCCAACCGGGCCCGGGAGCTGGCCCGCGGAGCCGACCGGCACGGTTCCTGCGGGCTGGGGGTGGGCGAGGCCGTCGCGTACGGTCTCGCCCACCCCGACCAGGCACCCCGGGTGGCGGACTGCCGCAGCCCGGAGCTGCTGCGCCGCCGGCTGACCGCGCTGCGGGACCGGCTCACCGCCGAACTCGGCCCGCTGGGCGCCCCGCCGGTCGCCGACTGTCTGCCGGCGTACCGGGCCTTCGCCGAGCGGGTGGCGATCGTGGACCGGAGTTGGCTCGCCACTGAGTTGCGCGCCGGCACGTGCGTGTTCGAGGGCGCGCAGGGGGTGCTGCTGGACGAGTGGCACGGCTTCCACCCGTACACGACGTGGAGCACCACCACCGCCGCCAACGCCGAGGCGCTGCTGACCGAGGCCGGGCTGGCCGGATCCGCGACCCGGCTCGGCGTGCTGCGCACGGTCACCACCAGACACGGGCCGGGTCCGCTGGTGACCGAGGATCCGGCGCTCGGGCTGACCGAGCCGCACAATGGGACGAACCCGTGGCAGGGCCGGTTCCGGTTCGGCCACTTCGACGCCGTCGCCCACGCGTACGCCCTGGCGGTCGCCGGTGGGGTCGACGGCCTGGCGCTGACCCACCTGGATCTCGTCGGGCAAGGTCTCGATCTGCGGATCTGCCACCGATACGCCGACCTGGACGGACTGCGGCCGGGTCCACCCGGAGACCTCGACCGGCAGGCGGCGCTCACCGCCCGCCTGCTGCGGACCCGACCGGTGTACGACGACCCGGCGCCGGTCGACTGGCCCACGGCGGTGGAGCAGGCGCTGGGCGTACCCGTCGTGCTCACCTCCCACGGCCCCACAGCCGAGGACAAGGCGGTTCGGCTCGACGCCAGCCGTTCCGAACGCGGCACGGTCACCCGGTCCACGGTGGCAACGGGTGGAAGGCCCCATTAGCGGTGATCCGTCCGTCCCGCCCCGATGCCTCCGTCCGGCGGCGAGCATGTAGCCATGGAGGCCGCGCTCGACCTGCTCCGGCACACGCTCACCTCACCGTGGGTGTATCTGCTGCTGTTCGGACTCACCGCGATCGACGCGATCTTCCCGTTGGTGCCGGCCGAGGCGGCGGTCATCACGGTCACCGTTCTCGCCACCGGCGGCGAGCCGAATCTGGTGGTGGTGATCGTGGTGACCATGCTCGGTGCCATGCTCGGCGACCACGTCTCCTACGCCATCGGGCGCGGCGGCGGCTCAGGTCGTCTGGATCGTTCGCCGGAGGACAGCCGACGCCGGGCCGGATCGCAGTGGGCGCGGCGGGCGGTGTGCCGGCACGGCGGCGTCATCCTGACCTCCGCCCGATACCTGCCCGGCGGGCGGACGGCGGTCACCCTGACCATGGGGGCGGTGCGCTACCCACTGCGCCCGTTCCTGCTCTACGACCTGATCGGTGCCGGCACCTGGGCGCTCTACTGCGTGCTGCTCGGCCTCTTCGGCGGGCTGGCCTTCGAACGTGAGCCGATCTACGGGATCCTCGCCGGAATCGGCCTGTCGATCGCGGTAACCCTGCTGGTGCAGCTGGCACGCGGGCTGCGCCGCCGCGCCCATCGCCGGGCCGCACGACGCTGAACTCCGCTCACGGTCGCAGAGCCGCTGTCCGCCGTTGAACCCGCTCTCCGACACCGAGCGTTCCGCACCGATCAGGGCAGTTCGGCGTCGTGGACCAGGATCGCCAACTGCACCCGGTTCCCGGCGCCGACCTTCGTCATCGCCCGACTCACGTGCCCTTTCACCGTGGCCTCGCTCATCAGTAGTTGACGAGCAATCTGGGCGTTCGCGCATCCCCGCCCCACCGCACGCGCAATCTCCAGCTCCCGTGCGGTCAGGCACTGGAGTTGACGCCGGGCAGTGTGGCGTCGGGACGGGCCGCGTTCCGCGAAGGAATCGATCAAGCGCCGGGTCACGGCGGGCGCGAGCATGGCGTCACCGCTGGCCACGGCGCGTACTGCGGCGGTCAGGTCGGCCGGGGCGGTGTCCTTGAGCAGGAAGCCGACCGCACCGGCACGCAGGGCGTGGTGCACGTACGCGTCCCGGTCGAAGGTCGTCAGCATGATCACTCTTGCCCCGGCGGCGACAATGTCCGGCGCTGCGGCGAGGCCGTCCATGCCCGGCATACGAACGTCCAACAGGACCACGTCCGGTCGGAGCCGCCGCACCTCGGCTCGGGCCGCAGCGCCGTCCGCGGCCTCGCCCACCACCGTGATGTCGCCGGCCGCTTCGAGGATCAACCGCAGGCCGGACCGGATCAACTGCTCGTCGTCGACGATCAGAACTCGAATCACTCCGGCTCCCCCGTCGGAAGCAGCGCTCGGACCAGGAAGCCCTCGTCATACGGTCCGGCCGTGAGCCGCCCGCCGAGCAGTTCCACACGTTCCCGCAGACCAATCAGGCCCAACCCCGCGCCGGGCAGAGCCGCTCCGCCGATCGCCGGCCCGTTGCGCACCCCGACCTCGACCCCGCTGGACAAATACCGCAGGCTGACCGTCGTCTCCGCATCGAGGGCGTGCTTCCGTACGTTCGTCAGCGCCTCCCGGACCACCCGGTGCACCGTCCGCCCGACCGTCGCCGGCAGGGGTCGAGGGATCCCCTCGTCCTGCCGGTCGACCCGCAGGCCGGCGGTACGCGACTCCTGGATCAGGACATCCACCTCCGACAACCCCGGCGGCGGTACGGGCCCGGCCGCTCCACGCAGCACGCCGAGTACCTCGCGGAGGTCGGCAAGGGCCTGCCGACCGGTCGATCGGATCAGCGACGCGGTCTCCACCGCCGCCGAGTCGGCGGATGTCACCTCCAACGCGCCCGCATGCACCACCATCAGCGACACCCGGTGGGCGACCACGTCATGCATCTCCCGGGCGATCCGGGCCCGTTCCTCGGCGCGGGCCTGCTCCATGCGGGCCACCTGTTCGCGTTCCAGCCGCTCGGCCCGGTCGCGCAACGCGCCGACGGTGTCCCGCCGGGCCCGCGTCCAGAGCCCGATCACCAGTGGCAGCAGCACCAACCAGGCGAAGAGCGTCAGCACATTGCCCGGCGTGGCCATGGTGATCTGCCGGTGCCCACCAGCGGCCCACCCCACCATCACACCGATCGCCGTCACCAGCACCGCACCGGCCAGGTAGGCGACGATCCGGCGACGACCCCGCAGCCACAGCCCGGCCAGGAGGGACGCCGCCGCCGGGACCGGCCAGGCGGCAAGCAGCGGCCAAGCGACGGCAGCCGCGGCGAACAGCGGCCAGCGGCGTACCCGCGCCACCGCCACCGCAGTTCCGGAGGCGACGACGACGGCGAGGACCACCGCCCGGGGGAGAGGTGACGCCACCCCGGCCGCGCCGTTTGCGGACATCCAGACCCCGACCGATACCAGTACGGCCAGCACCGGCAACGCGTACCGCCGGAGAAGGTTCCGGACTTCGACGATGGCCATCGTTGCAGGCTAGTGGCGTCCGGGCCGGTCGGGCCGCCGCCGACGGCCAGAGGGGGGACACTTCCGGGCGGCTGGCCCGCCCTTCTCGGGGTTGGCCCGGAGCCGGAGTCAGGGCTGACCACAACTTAGGTAGCGGGACGGCAATGACGATCGGTCGATGGCCGGAAACCACGCGGGGACCAGCATCGGAAGCATGCAATTGGTGCTCGACCTGCTCCACGAGACGATGTCCTCGCCCTGGGTTTACCTGGCCCTGTTCGCAGTCGCGGTGGTTGACGGGTTCTTCCCGGTGGTGCCCAGCGAAACCGCGGTCATTACCGCCGGGGTCTTCGCGGCGACCGGACAGCCGGCGCTGTCGGTGGTGATCGTGGTGGCGGCGGCCGGCGCCCTGGTCGGTGACCACATTTCGTACGCCATCGGCCGACGCGGCGGCGGACGCCTGCTCACCCGCCTACCGGAACAGGGGCGACGGCGTGCGGTGTACGCCTGGGCCAGCCGGGGCATCGCCGTACGCGGCGGTCTGATCCTGACCGTGGCGCGATACGTACCGGGTGGTCGGACGGCTGTCACCATGACCATGGGGGCGACCCGGTTTCCCCGGTCGCGGTTCCTGATGTTCGATGCACTGGCCGCCGGCACCTGGGGGATCTATTCGGCGCTGGTCGGCTATCTGGGCGGGCTCGCCTTCGAACAGGACCCGCTGCGCGGGCTGCTACTTGGGCTCGGCCTCGCGTTCAGCGTCACAGTGACGGTGGAGACGGCCCGCTGGGCGTACCGACGACGAGCACGCTCGCTGCCGGCAGCTACGGAGGCCGGTGCCAGAGGTTCCATCGGCGATGCGTGATTGCGAGCGCGTTCCCGGCGCTGGACCGCTGCCTACCCCTGAGGCGGGTGCCAGGTGACGCCGCGCAGCAGTTGCCCGGCGCCGAGCCAGGCGACGTTCATCATCTGGGTGGCGGTCTTCTCCGGGTCGGCTTCCGGATGGTCGGCCAACCAGTCGGCCAGTGACTCGCTCGCGCCGACAAGCGCGTACGCGACCACCTCCAACTCGGTGTGGGCCACCTCTCGCCCCTCGGCGCGCAGCGCGTGGTCGAGCATCCCGGCGGCCACCTCCACCAGCCGCGCCCGCATCACGGTCAACTCACGCGCGAAGGGTTGCTCGGCGCGGGCCTGCCGGTAGAGCACCGCCCAGCCGTCCCGATGCGCGCCGACAAAGCCGAAGAACGCCCGCAGCCCGCGCCAGAGCCGCTCGTCGGCGGGCAGGTCGGGGTCGGCGGCACCGGCGATGGCCTCCATCATCCGGGTGCCCTCGCGGTGCAGGCAGGCGACGAAGAGTTCCTCCTTGGTGCCCAGGTACGCGTACACCATGGGCTTGGAAATGCCCGCCACCTCGGCGATCTCGTCCATGCTGGCGCCGTGGTACCCACGCCGGGAGAAGATTCGCACCGCGGAGTCGAGCATCTGCTGCTGCCGTACGGCGCGTGGGAGGCGCTTGAAGGCGGGACCGGTGGACACCTTGCAAGCATACCTACTCGTGCGTAAGGTTACGCACGAGTAGCCACTGTCCGAGAGGTGCTTTTCCATGACTGACTTCGACCCGGCCAACTTCGCAAACGTCGGCCCGAAGGAGTTCGCCCAGCTCGTCAAGAACACCCCGGAGAGCAAGCTGGCCGAGGTGATGTCCGGTGACCTGCGCGGCAAGATCCTCGGCGAGGTCTTCGGACGGATGCCGCAGCTGTTCCGCGCCGACCGGGCCGGCTCCACCAACGCAGTCATCCACTGGAACATCACCGGCGCCCCGGACGGCGGCACCGACACCTACGAGGTGGTCATCGCCGACGGCACCTGCACGGTCAACGAGACCCCGCAGCACGACCCCCGGCTGAGCCTGACCATGGGCCCGGTCGAGTTCCTGAAGATCGTCTCCGGCGGCGCCAACCCGGTCATGATGTTCATGACCGGCAAGCTCAAGGCCAAGGGCGACCTGGGCCTGGCCGCCAACATCGCGAACCTCTTCGACATCCCCAAGGCCTGACATGGCCGAGTTCTCGCTCGACCTGAACGAGGAACAGCGGGATCTACGGGACTGGGTGCACGGCTTCGCCAGCGAGGTCGTGCGCCCAGCCGCGGCCGAGTGGGACACCCGCGAGGAGACCCCCTGGCCGATCATCCAGGAGGCGGCGAAGGTCGGGCTCTACGGCTTCGAGTTCCTCGCCACCTGCTGGGCCGATCCCACCGGGCTGTCGCTGCCGATCGCCAGTGAGGAACTGTTCTGGGGCGATGCCGGCATCGGGCTGAGCATCTTCGGCACCTCGCTCGCGGTCGCCGCCATCTACGGCGCGGGCACCCCGGACCAGCTCGTCGAGTGGGTGCCGCAGTGCTTCGGCGACGCCGACTCCCCGGCCGTCGCGGCCTTCTGCAGCTCCGAGCCGGAAGCCGGTTCGGACGTCGCCGCGATGCGTACCCGGGCCAGCTACGACGAAGCCACCGATGAGTGGGTGCTGCGCGGGCAGAAGGCGTACGCCACCAATGGCGGGATCGCCGGCGTGCACGTGGTTACCGCCTCGGTCGAGCCGGAACTGGGCTCACGGGGACAGGCCGCGTTCGTCGTACCGCCCGGCACCGCTGGGCTGAGCGCCACCCGCAAACTGCGCAAACTCGGCCTGCGCGCCTCACACACCGCCGACGTCTTCCTCGACGACGTCCGGGTACCGGGCCGGTGCCTGCTCGGCGGCAAGGAAGCGCTCGACGAACGCCTGGCCCGCGCCCGCTCCGGGCAACGCGCCTCCGGCCAGGCCGCGATGCGTACGTTCGAGCTGTCCCGACCCACCGTCGGCGCGCAGGCGCTCGGCGTGGCCCGGGCCGCGTACGAGTACGCCCTGGACTACGCGAAGGAGCGCGTCCAGTTCGGCCGGCCGATCATCACCAACCAGGCGGTCGCGTTCACGCTGGCCGACATGCGCATGGAGATCGACGCCGCTCGACTGCTGGTCTGGCGGGCCTCCTGGATGGGGCGCAACAACCGGCCGTTCACCGCCGGTGAGGGCTCGATGTCCAAGCTCAAGGCCGGCGAGGTGGCCGTCTCGGTGACCGAGAGGGCGGTCCAGCTGCTCGGTGGTGCCGGTTTCCTGCGGGACCACCCGGTCGAGCGCTGGTACCGCGACGCCAAGATCTACACCATCTTCGAAGGCACCTCGGAGATCCAGCGGCTGGTCATCTCCCGGGCGATCTCCGGGATGCAGATCCGCTGACATGGATCTGCCGTTCATCGTCAGCACGCTGACTCGGCGGGGCCTGCTCGCCCCGGGTCGTCCGATCCGCGTCGCATCCCAGCTCAGCGCGCTGCGCAAGTGGGGTTGGAGCCTCGCCGGTGAACTGCGCCAGGCGGCGGCCCGGGACCCGGGCCGGGTCGCGGTCATCGACGAGCAGGGCACCGAGCTCACGTACGCCGAACTGCTCGACCGGTCCATGCGGCTCGCCCGCGCGCTGCGCGCCGCACTCGGCGTCCAGGCCGGCGACCGGGTCGGCGTGCTCTGCCGCAACCACCCGGGGTTGATCGAGACCGTCGTCGCCGCCACGCTGCTGGGCGCCGACGCCGTGCTGGTCAACACCGGCCTCTCCCCGGCGCAGCTGGCCACCGTGGCGCAGGAGCAGCGGCTGCGGGTCCTGGTGCACGACGACGAGTTCACCGAACGGACCCTCGGGCTGCCGGCGGACCTGCACCGCCTCGACGAACAGGCCCGCTGCGAACTGATCGACACCGCCCTACCCGGTGAACTTCAACCGCCCGAACGGGACGGTCGGATCATCGTGCTCACCTCCGGCACCACAGGTGCGCCGAAAGGTGCCCGCCGGCCCATCCCGAACGGCTTCGGCCCGCTGGTGTCCATCATCGACCGGATTCCGCTGCACGTCCGGGACCGGGTGCTGATCGCCGCCCCGATCTTCCACACCTGGGGGTACGCGGCCCTACAGGTCTGTTTCGCCCTGCGGGCCACCATCGTGCTGCACCGCCGCTTCGACCCGGCCGCCACCCTGGACGACCTGGTGCGGCACCGCTGCCAGGCCCTGTTCGCGGTGCCGGTGATGCTGCAACGACTGATGGAGCTGCCGGCGCCGGAGCACCGGCCGCCGCTGAAGGTGGTCGCGGTGAGCGGCTCGGCGCTGCCCGGCGGCCTCCCGGCGGCGTTCATGGACACCTACGGCGACGTGCTCTACAACCTGTACGGCTCGACCGAGGCGTCCTGGGCCTCCATCGCCACTCCCGCCGACCTGCGCCGGGCACCCACCACCGCGGGCAGGCCGCCGCACGGGACCCGGCTGGAGATCGTCGACGACGACGGCCAGCCGATGCCGGGTGGCCGGGTCGGGCGGATCCTGGTCGGCAACGAGATGCTTTTCGAGGGCTACACGTCCGGCCCCGACCGGGACCGGCACGACGGCCTGCTGGACACCGGCGACCTGGGCCGGGTCAACGCCGACGGACTGCTCTTCGTGGACGGCCGCGCCGACGACATGATCGTCTCCGGTGGGGAGAACGTCTTCCCCGCCGAGGTGGAACAGCTGCTCGCCCAACTCCCCCAGGTGCGCGAGGCCGCCGTCATCGGGGTACCCGACCCTGACTACGGCCAGCGGCTCGCCGCCTTCCTCGCCCTGTACCCCGGCGAAACCCTCGACGCCGAGGCGGTCCGCGAGTACGTCCGGCACTACCTGGCCCGCTTCTCCGTCCCCCGCGACGTCGTCTTCGTCAAGTACCTGCCCCGCAACGCCACCGGCAAGGTGCTCACCCGCGAACTACGCCGCTACTACGGCTGACGCCAACGGTGCTGCCGCGACCTGCGGCAACGCCGAAGGGCGCGGTGGGCGCAACCTACCGCCACACCAACGCCCTCGACCGGATCCCCCAGCGTCGCACCGGCCCTGGCCGTACACCCCCCGAACCGGGGCGACGTCCGGGTCAGCCGACGACGATGTCGCAGTCGGCCTGCCCGGTCGCCACCAGCGCGTCGAAGCTGACCTGGATGAACGGCTCGTACGCGGCGGCGTTGAGGCTGCGGGTCTTCTTACCCGGCACCCACTTGGTGCCGGTCGACTTCCGCAGGTCCGACGAACCCAACGTCAGGTCGCAGATCCAGTGCGCGTTGCGGCCGATCAGGTTCCCGTTTCGGGCGTCCGCGTCGATCTCCCAGTTCCCGTCCCGGCTGATCGTGAAGGAAACGTTCCCGCTTACCTTCCGGCTGCTGTCGCTGGTGTTGAAGGTGACGGTGTCGCCGTCGGACGCCACCGTCTTGGTGGTCGCGTTGGCGTACGCCGGAACGGCTCCGAGCAGCACGGAGCCGGCGACCGTCCCGGCGGCGGCGACCAGCGCCAGTCCACGCCGGCCGAGGATGGCGGCGGTCACACCGGAGTTGTTGGATCGCATGTCGTTACCCCACTTCTCTCGTGATTCGACGGATGCCCGCTGCTGGCGGTACGGCACGCCGCAGCCGACACATGTAAGTGTCGTTATCGGCGTCAGCGTTTTCTTGTGGGAAGTCTGAGGAAGAAATAGGGAAATGCTGAGATTCGGAAAGCGGGCCAAAATCGGACGGTGTTTTCGATTGAGATCCGACAATCCGCCACTTGACTCGACAGCGATTTTGTGCGAGGTGCCCGCCGACCGGACCGAGGCAGCGGCGGCGACCCGGTGGGAGGGGAATCGGGACACGCCCCTACGGGAGAGTCCTCAGGGGACGGTGGGGTGGATTCCGGATACCTCCCGCTCCGCCGGGCTCGGCAGGCTCTCCCCATGAAACTCACCAGGCGTAATCTCCTCGCCGGAGTCACCGCCGGCGCGCTGCTGGCCGGCACCCTGGCGGTACCCGCCGGCGCGACCAACCGCGACTGCCCGATCGGATCGTTCGACCCCACGAGCCTGATCACGGCGGTCGGCGAGATCCCCGACCCCGAACTCACCACCACCAGCGTTCAACTGCGGGTCACCACCCCGACCGGCTGTTTCGAGGACACCTTCGGCGTACGCGACCTGCGCTCCTCGGCACCGGTCCCGCGTGACGCCCGGATCCGGATCGGCAGCGTGACCAAGGTCTTCACCGCCGTCGTGGTCTACCAACTGGTGGCGGAGGGCCAGTTGGACCTCGACGAGCCGGTACGCCCGTACCTGCCGGACCTGATCCCGGCCGACTGGCCGACGGTGACCGTACGGCAGCTGCTCGCCCACACAAGTGGTCTGCCCAGCCCTGTCCTGCCCGACGGGCTGGACTGGCAACTCCAGCACCGCTTCGACCGCTGGACCCCCGAGCAGATCGTCCGGACGGCGCTGACGAACCCACCGGAGTACGTCCCGGGCACCGCCCAGCGCTACACCAACATGGGCTACATCGTCGCCGGCATCCTGATCGAGCGGGTGACCGGCCGGTCGTACGCCGAGCAGATGCGGCACCGGATCTTCCGGCCGCTCGGCTTACGCGACACGTACGCCCCGGGCTACGCCATCGGGATCCGTGGCCCGCACGTGCGGGGCTACCAGCAGGTGGACCGCGACGGCCGGACCGAACTGGTGGACGCGACGCGCTGGAGTCAGAGCTTCACCCCCGCCTCGGGTGACCTGATCTCGACCGTCGCCGACCTGGACCGGTTCGCCGCGGCCCTGTTCGACGGCCGGCTGCTCGCCCCCGCGCAGCAACGTGAACTGTTCACCCTTCCGTGGACGGGTGCGGAGTACAGCAACGGCGGCCTCTCCTCGATCCGACTGCCCGACGGCCGGGTGCTCTGGGGCAAGTCCGGCGCCCGATACGGCTACCAGGCGGCCGTCGGTGCCCTCGACGACGGCGGCCTGCGGTTCGTGTTCGCCGCCAGCCCGACCGATGCCAAGGCCGAGGGGCAGACCGCGCTGGTCCAGCGGGTACTGGGGGCTGTGCTGGCGCTCACCTGAGGCCAGCCGCAACGCCCGCAGTGTCAGGAAGGGCCCCTGTTGTACTGGAGGCCGTCGGCAAGGGGCCCTGCCTGACGTCGGGGTTCAGCGGTCCGTGGCCCGGCCGATGGCGGCGGCGACGCCGCTGACCCGGTCGGCGAGCAGGCCGAGCGCGCCCACCGCCCGGTCGACCGGGTCGTCGCCGGCTCCGCCGAGCGCCCGCGAACGCTGGAAGGCGGCCTTCACCTCGGCCCAGCGGGCGGCCTGCCCCGGTGTGAGCCGACCGCGCAACTCGGCGAGCTTCAGCAGGTTCGCCTCCGCGCCGGCCGCCAGGGTCTGTGCCTCACCCAAGTAGTGATCGTCGATCACCGCCTCCAACTCCTCGTCGGTGAGCACCGGGACGATCCGTTCGGCCAGCTTGTTCATGTTCCGGTAGGACCCCTGGAGCTGGAACGGCGGTTCGGTACGGGCGTCGTCGGACTGCGCCGCCGAGGCGATGTACGCCTGGTTGTTGGCCAGCACCACCTGCTGCACCCGCAGCAGCTTGCGCAGCACCGAGACGACCTGCTCCAGCTCCACCGGCTGGTACGGGTGCGACAGCTGGTCGGGGCGGACCGTGTCGTCGCCCCGGGCCATCCGCACCAGTAGTTCCAGGTCGGCGCGATCACGCCCGGAGAGCGGTGCCAGCACCGGGTTCGCGGTGAGCGCGTTCTCGACGTAGCTGAGGGCGAAGACCTCCTCCCGGCCGGAGAGCACGTCACCGAGGTTCCACACGTCGGCCCGGTTGGCGAGCATGTCCGGGATCCGGAACCGCTTCCCCGACTCGGTGTACGGGTTGCCCGCCATGCACACCGCGAACCGCTTGCCGCGCAGGTCGTAGGTGCGGGTGCGGCCCTCCCAGACGCCCTCCATCCGGCGTTGCCCGTCGCAGAGCGAGATGAACTTCTGCAACAGCTCCGGGTTGGTGTGCTGGATGTCGTCCAGGTAGAGCAGCACGTTGTTGCCCAGTTCCAGGGCGAAGGAGATCTTCTCGACCTCCTGCCGGGCGGTGGCGTCGGGCGCCTCCGCCGGGTCCAGCGAGGTGACCTTCGAGCCCAGCGCCGGGCCGTTGACCTTGACGAAGACCAGGCCGAGCCGGCTCGCCACGTACTCCATCAGGGTGGTCTTGCCGTAGCCGGGCGGTGAGATCAGCAACAGCAGGCCGGACTGGTCGACCCGCTTGCCGTCGCCGGTAGCGCCGAGCTGCCGGGCCAGGTTGTCGCCGATCAGCGGCAGGTACACCTCGTCGAGCAGCCGGTTGCGGACGAAGGCGTTCATCACCTTCGGCCGGTACTCCTCCAGCCGCAGTCGCTCCCGCTCGACCTCCACCAGCGCGTTGCGGCGCCGCTGGTAGTCCCGGTACGCCGGGACCAGTTCGGTGCGGAACGTGCGGGTCCGGGCCAGCGTCTCGTCCAACCGGACGTCGAGGGTGGAGCCGTCGATGCGCGGGTGCGCGCCGAGCAGGCCGACGACCGTCTCCGTCATCGTCGCCGCGCTGTCCTCGCGGGCCAGGTCGGGGCCGCACAACTCGACGGCGACCGCCTCCGGCAGGTCGTAACCGGACAGGCCACCGTCGTCGGTGGCCAGGAAGGCGGTCAGCCACGCGTCGATCAGCTGGTACCTGCCGGCCAGATCGTCACCGAGCGCCCGCAGGTCGTCGTCGAACTCGCGGGAGGAACGGGACTGCGGGCCACCGAGCGCCCGGCGGAACCGGTCCAGCAGGGTACGCGCCCCGCCCCCGGTGACGAAGCGCACCGGCGGTGCGGCGAGTTCGGCGAACAGGTACTCGCCGGCGAGCGCGGTGCCACCGGGCGGCACCGGCAGTCCTGCCCCACACAGGAACACCTCGATCGCCTCGGCCAACTGGTCGCAGAGCAGGTCGGCGGCGTCCTCGCCGTCCGGGCGACCGAACCGCGCCCGAGCCCGGGCCAGCGAGGCGGCACGCGCCGTCCAGGTCGACCGGGCCGCCTCGTCCGTGGCGTACCGCCAGAAAAGCTGGGCGGCGGCGCGGTCGGCCGGCGGGTAGCGCAACAGCCCCGCCCCGGCGTGCAGGCGCAGCAGCACCCGCAGGATCTCGGCCGCGTCGTGGTCGTGCACGCCGCGCTCGTATCCCTCGTCGTAGCGGTTCTCGGCGATCCGCCGGACCAGTTCCCGCAGCCCGTCGGGATCCACCGCCACCGTGTGCAACTCGTCCAGGCCGGGGCCGTCGCGGCCGGCCTCGGCGGCGGCCAGAATCGAGGTCGCCAGGTACTCGGCCCGGTACACCTGCGCCGACTCGGAGACCAGTAGCTGGTCCCAGAACCGCCGGGTCTGCTGGAACTCCTCGTCGCGTACCAGGGCGCGATAGTCGGTGCCGGTCACCGCCACCACCATCCGACCCTCGGCCGGCACCACCGCCACGTCGATCGGTTGGGTGTTCACCGCGAAGCGGTGCCGGCCCAGCCGGATCGTCTCGCCGCCGTCGGCGTACAGGTCGAGACGGTCACGCAGGCCACGCCCGGCCTCCTGGCGGGCGGCCCGGACCCGGCCGTCCAGCTCCTCGGCCCGCACCGCGTCGCCGAGCGTACGCAGCTCCTCGACCACCGCGCGCAGCTTGTCCACCATCGGATCGGCCGCGAAGTAGGTGTTGATGTCGTCGAGCGAGCCGAGACTGCCGGCTCGCCGGTGCACGCTCACCAGGATCCGTTCGGCGGAGGTGACGAGCCGGTCGGCCCGGCGGGCCCGCTCGTCCAGCAGCGCCTGCTTGCGCGAGGAGAACGCCTCGTAGATGTCGGTACGCCGGGTGGCCAGCTCGGCGAGGAAGTCGTCGAACTCGCCGAACCGGGACTCCAGTTCCTCCACCCGCAGCAGCAGCCGGCCCAGCTGCTCGTCGCAGCGCTCGGCGGTGTCCGCCGCCGCCAGCGCGCCGGTGACCGCCTGCCCGAGCAGGGCGAACTCGGCGGCGAAGCCGGCCCGGCCCTCCGCCGCGGCCAGTTCCTGACGGCGCTTGTCCAGCACCGCGCGGGCCCGGTTGACCGCGCCCAGCACCTCACCGACGCGTCCCAGGATGCCGGTGCGGACCGTCGCGTCGGCGATGTCCAGCCCGCCGACCACGTCGGTGATGGTCTGAAGTCCATCGGTACGGGCGGCCAACTCGTCGCGGACGGTGCCCGCCTCCGCCACGGTGCCGATCTCGGCGGCCTTCGTGGCGAGCCGTTCCACCTCCTGCTGGTAGCCGCTGAACGCCTCGTCGCGGCGCAGGAACTCGACAGCCCGACGGCCGGCCGCCGCCAGTTCCTCGTCCAGCCGCCCGGCCAGCTCGTCGATCCGGGCGTGGTCGACGTACCGCAGTTCCCGCAGCGTTTCCAGGTGGCCCCGGGCGCGGCGCAGGCCGCCCAACTGGGTGACCCAGTCGTCGGCGGTCAGCGGCGCCTCGCCGCGCGCCCGGCGGGCCAGCGAGGCGATCTGCTCGGCGCTGTCGTCCAGTTCGGCGCGGGCCCGCTCGGTGAGCGTCCGGACCTTCTCGTGTTCCTCCAGCACGGCGGCGGCGGTGCGGCGCAGCCCGGCCAGCGGCGTGGCCAGGTCACCGAGTTCGTCCTCGCCGAGCCAGTGGTAGTGGTCGGCGATCCGGGCGCAGGCGGCGATCAGCGCCTCGTAGAGCCCGGCGGTGGCGGTGTCGTCGACCATCCCGGCCGCCGAGAGGCAGTCCGAGATGCCGCGTACCAGGTCTGCGTTGCCGATCCGCTCCAGCGGCCCGGTGCCGGCCGGCTGCGCCGCCGCGTACGCGTCCGAGACGTACGGCGTCTGCCAGACCTGCATCGGATGGACCCGGGTCGGTTCCTCGGACACGGCCCGGAACACCACGAGCGTGCCGTCGTCGAACAGCGAGAACCCGTGGCACGGGATCGGCGCGGCCACCTCCTTGCGGATCGCGTTGTACGGCAGCAGCAGGCTTCGGCCATCGGCGCGGGCGTGGAAGACGTAGAGCACGTCCTCGCCGTTGGGCGAGCGCACCACCCGCTCGAACTCCAGGTCCGACACGTCGGTGTCGAACGTCCTGGTGACTCCGGTGACCAGGTGGTACCCGCCGGGAAAGATGATGCCGTGGTCCTCCGGCAGCCGTTGACAGGCGACGCCGATGCCGTCGAGCCGGATCACCTCCCGGGTGAGCGTGTTGAACACCAGGTGCCGCCACTGCGTCTCCTTGTACGGCCGCAGCCGCAACAGGATCAGCGGCCCCACCCGGGCCCAGTGCACGTCGGCGTCGGCGAGGCTCTGCAACGGCTCGTCCACCGGCTCGCTGTAGATGCCCTCGCCGACCTCGGTGTTGTTCTCCACCTTCACGGTCAGCGTGCCACCGACCGTCTCCACGAAGACCTGGCCGTCGATGGAGATGTGCGGGTGCCGGCCGAGGACGTGGTCCTCGCGGGTCGTCTCGGTCCACTCGAAGTCGTGCGACGGCGGGAAGACGTGGTCCCGCTCGCCCCGGCTGTCCAGGTACTCGGGCACCCCGTCGACGCCGACCCGCCACCGCAGCACCCGGATGTCCTCGGTGCGCGGCCCGGTCTGGAACACCGCCAGCAGCCGGCCGTCGACCCGGCGCAGTTGCAGCAGGCGGGCCTGCCGGTAGTAGCGGTACAGCTCACCGAAGTCGCGGACGAACTGCGGGTCGCGGAGCAGCCCGGGCAGTTCGTCGTGACCCGCCTCGTCGAACCGGAACCCGGCCACCTCCGGGCCGGCGCCCTTGCCCGCGCCCGGTTTCCCGGGCTCCTGGCTGAACCGGTGGAGCGAGAAGACGTCGTCGACGGAGGTCTCCGGCTTCAAGCCGATGAAGACGTTGTAGCCGAACAGCATCAGCCCGCCCACCGAGACGATGTCCCGGGGTACGCAGTTGTGCTCCGTACGGATCCGCTCGGTGCTCAGCAGTCGCAGCTCGGTGCTGCCGAAGACCTCCAGTCGCCGGGCGTTGAGCGCCTCCGCTCGCCGGGCCAGTTCGGCCGCCTGCGTGGCGAGTCGCCGACGCAGCACCTCGTAGCTGCCGTCGTCCAGTCCCGGCCCGGTACCGGCGTCCGCCGCACCCGGCCCGGTCGGGTCCGGGGCGGCCGGAGCCGGTCCGGCGTCGCCAGGCGTACGCCCGGCAGCGGCCGGACCGGCGGTCGGCTCACTCACCGGCGCGCTGCCGTGGGCCGGTGAGGGCGGCTACCGGGGTCTCCGCCACGCCGAGGCGCTGCGCGGCCTTCAGCAGCTCCTGGAGCTTGCCCTTGTCGGCGCCGCCGGAGCGCATCTGCTGCATCAGGAACGCCGACAACGTGAGGTTCTGCACGTCGGCGCTGTCGATCGAGCCGATCATGCGGGCCAGGTCGTCGGTGAAGCTGGCGGTGCCGTCCAGCCACGGCTGGGCCAGGTTCTTCGCCACGTCCGAGTGGGCCACGAAACCGTCCACGCTCTTGCCGTACGAGATCGAGCTGAGCAGCCGGTCGAAGAAGATGCTGTCCCCGCCGACGATGTCGATGTTCGCCTTCTCCAGACCGGTGGCGACCAGCTTGGCCTGTGCCTCGGCGACCTGACGCTGGGTGTCCAGCCCGGCCAGCCGGACCTCCTTCTCCAGTTCCAGGCGCAGCCGGTACTCCTCGTGCTCGCGGGTCGCGTCGTCAAGCGCGGCCATCGCGGCGGCCTTCTCGGTGAGACCCTCGGCCTCGCCCTTCAGCTTCTCGCGCACCGCCTCGGCGGCGGCCACGGCCTTCTCCCGCTCGACGGCGGCCTCGGCCCGCCCGACCTTCTCGATCGCCTCGGCGCTGCGCTCCTGGACCTGCACCTCGGCCAGGCCGGCCGCTGCCGCCTCGGCCTGGACGCCTTCGGCCAGCCGGATCTTCGCCCGGGTGTCCAGCTCGGCGGCCTGCTGCCGGGCCTCGGCCAGCACCAGTTCCTCGCGGGCCTTGTGCTTCGCTGCCGCCTCGGCGGCCTCCGCCGCCTTGATGTCCTTGACCAGGTTCTCCTGCGCCTCGGCCTCGGCCTGGATGACAACTGCCTGCCGGGTCCGCTCGGCCTCCTCGACCACCCGCAGCCGCTTGATGTTCTCCTCCTGCTCGGCCACGGTCTTCTCCACCGCGATCCGCTCCCGGATCACCTCGGCGATGGCCCGCTTCTCGGCCTCTACCTCCTTGTCCTTGGCGATCGTGGTCAACTCGGTCTCCCGGTCCCGGCCGATCACCTCCAGCAGGCGGTCCTTCTCGATCCGCTCGGTCTCGATGGCGATGACCCGCTCGCGGTTCTTCTCCGCGACCGCGATCTCCCGGGCCCGGTTCTCGTGCTGGACGCCCAACTGCTCGTCGGTACGGATGTTCGCGGTCTCCGCCCGCAGGCGCTCCTCCGCGCGTACCCGGGTGACCTCGGCCTCTTCGCGGGCCCGTACCGTCTCGATCTCGCGGCGCTGCTTGGCCTCGGCGTCCGCCTGCCGGCGCTCCAGCTCCAGGATGGCTTCCCGGGCGTCGACGTTCTGCCGGGTGATCTCCTTCTCCTCGCTGCGGCGGAACTCGTTGGTCCGCACGTGCTCCAGCGCGGTCAGCTCGGTGATCTTCCGGATGCCCTGGGCGTCGAGGATGTTCTTCGGGTCGAGCTGCGCCATCGGCGTCTGCTCCAGGAAGTCGATCGCCGCGTCCTCCAGGCTGTAGCCATTGAGGTCGGTGCCGATCACCCGGATGATCTGGTCCCGGAACTCGTCGCGCTTGGTGTAGAGGTCGACGAAGTCGAGCTGCTTGCCGACCGTCTTGAGCGCCTCGGAGAACTTCGCGTTGAACAGCTCCTGGAGGGTCTCCCGGTCGCTGGCCCGAGCGGTGCCGATCGCCTGCGCCACCTTGATGACGTCCTCGACGGTCTTGTTGACCCGGACGAAGAAGGTGATCCGGATGTCGGCCCGGATGTTGTCGCGGCAGATCAGACCCTCGTTGCCGGTCCGTTCGATGTCGATCGTCTTGACCGAGATGTCCATGATCTCGGCTTTGTGTAGGACGGGCAGCACGACCGCGCCGGTGAAGGTCACGTCGACCCGCCGGACCTTGGAGACGATCAGAGCCTTGCCCTGCTCGACCTTGCGGAACAGCCGGCTGACCATGAACACCACGCCGAGCGCGACGAGCAGGACGACGGCGAGGAGTACGCCTATACCGGTGGTGATGACATCCATGACTGGGCGCGCGTGCGGTGGCGACCGGCCGACGGGCCGGGCGGGACGCCGCGCATCCTCCTTTCGGGGGCGGCTCAGGGGCAGCGTGGGGCGGGCCAGCCGAAGGGGGTTGACCGGCCGCGCTCGACAGGTTGGTGGGCTATTCGGGAACGTGTCTCATCGGGTCGAAGGCGGGTCCGGCGGGCATCACCCAGAAGAACTCGCCGTCGGTGTCGTAGTCGTAGATCAACGCGGAGCTGCCGGCCGTCATCCGCTCGTCGCCCGGTTGCCGGATCTGCACCACCGCCGACGAACCGTCGGCCGCGGTCACTTCGGCCTGACCGAAGTCGGCGGTGACCGTACCGGTGCGCACGACGCACAGGCGACCGACGAAGGCGTGCCGGGTGGCGTCCGTCTCGGTGGGAAAGAGCCGGCTCAACGGCACCGCGATCAGGCGGGTCACCAGCCACGCGCAGGCCGCGGCGGCCAGCAGCACACCGACCGAGACCGCGATCCGGGTGCCGGAGCCGAGCCCGAGGCCGTCGAGCAGGGCGGTGCCGGCGAGGCTGACGAACCAGGCCACCGCCACGAGCAGGGAGAAGATGACGGCACTGGGCACGCCGCCCAGGCCGAGACCGGCCAGTACAGTGCCGGGTACGCCGTCGACTTCGAGATCGTCGCCGAGATCCAGCACGCCGGTCAGCACCAGCAGCCAGTAGCCGACGACCACCACCAGGAGGAAGCTGAACAGCACTGTGGGAAAGCTGAGCGCCGCGCCGAGAAATCCGGTCACCGCGTCCTCCTCCCCGTTCCGATGGGTCCTGGCCAGCCACCGGCACGATGATCGTGACACGGGTTGTCAACGCCTCACGGTGGCCGATCGGCTGATCCCACCGGCCTGACCGGTCAGGGTCGAGACGACGTCTCAACCGAGATTGGCCTCGATGAGGGCGTCCAGCGTCGACGACCGGATCTCGGCCTCGACCGCCGTCACGGCGATGAACCAGCAGCGCCCGTCCGGTGCCCACGCCGACAGGTACGCCGTGGACGTCGCCGGCTCGTCCGTGGCCATGACCTCGGCGCGGGTCGGCACGGCCACCTCGCGTGGCGTGCCGGGCAGGCCACGCGGCGCCTCGAAGTCGAACACCACCACCACCCGGGACACCGGCCCGGCCCCCTCGTACGCCGACCGGTTGCCGGTCGGCACCACCTCCGGCCGAGCCATCCGCAGCACCGCGTCCGTGGCATCGACGGGCCGCAGATAGGGCGGCAGGCCCCGCAACTCGGGCACGGCCGGGCTGGCAGGTGGCCCGGCCACGGAGGGCGAAGAGTCGTCGTGTCGTGTGGTCGCGGCCATGAACACCGCCGTTCCGACGACCGCGCACGAGGCGAGCGCGGCGGCAGCGGCCCGAAGCTTGCGGCGACGACGCAGGCGGGCCCGCACCGCCGGCAGTGGATCCCGGGCAGGCGGCCCGGAATCGCTGCTCCAGACCTCGCGGAGCGCGTCCCGGACATCGGTCATCCCGCCACCTCGCGTTCCGCGCGTACCCGGACGATCGGCAGCCCTGCCCCCAGCAGGGCGCGATGGCGCAGCGAGCGGACGGTCGCCGGTCGACGCCCGATCGCCGCCGCGATGGACTCGTCGTCCAGGTCGTTTAGATAGGTCATGACAAGTACGACCCGCTGCAACGGAGAAAGCCCGGCGAGCAGCCGACGCAGTCTGTCGACGTCGTCGGTAGCCGCCGACGGCGAGGCGGCCGGGGTCGACCGGGCCCGCCGGACGATCGTCCGCAGCCGACTCACGTGCAGGCGCACCATGGTGAGCTTCGCGTACGTCAGCGGTCCGCCCTCGGCCACGAGGCGATGCCATGCGGTGGCCATCCGCACGTAGGTCTGCTGGAGGAGTTCCTCGGCCTGGTCCGGGTCGGCGGTGACGGCGCGTGCGTACCGACGTAGCGCCGGTGCGGAGTCGCGCACGAATGTCTCGAACTCGTCGGCGTCCATCCCACCTCCCTCACCGGTAAGAAACGCCACCACCGGTGCGTCGAGTTGCAGTGTCGTCCGGCGGTTTTCACCGACCGGCGGGACGCCTCACGACAATGCGGGGACGAGCACCATCAGCACCGAGAAGACGGAGCAGCAGTGTCCCTTCTCGACCTGGGCAGACAGTAACAACGACCGGGGCGGGTCGGTCGCCCCGAGAGGCATACAAGTCAATGTCGGCATGCGCCCCCTATGGCGCACAGCACGGCCACCAGGTCGATTGGCGGTGAAGCGGCACGAAACGGACGGCAGGAGCGCCGACCATGGCCTCGTGCGGCCACGACAGACAACTACGTACGCAGCGACCGATCGGCCGAGCCGCCGGTCACCCTGGTAGGGCGATCCGTCCGTCGACCGCGGCGGCGGCGATGTCCCGGCGGTAGTGCGAGCCGGAGAGCGTGACGCCGCGTACCACCTGGTAAGCGGCATCACGGGCGGCGGCCAGGTCCGGGCCGGTGGCCGTACCACAAAGGACCCGACCGCCGGCGGAGAGCAGGGCGCCGTCGGTGGCCCGGCGGGCGGTGCCCGCGTGGATCACACCGGGCTGTTCTCCGCCGGTGATGACATCGCCGGTACGCGGCCCCGCCGGATAGCCCTCGGCGGCGACCACCACCGTCACCGCGGCGCCGGCACGCCAGCGCAGCGGCGGATGGTCGACCAGCGAACCGCTGGCGGCGGCGTGCAGCAGCCCACCCAGCGGCGTCTCCAGCAGCGCCAGCACCACCTGCGTCTCGGGGTCACCGAAGCGGGCGTTGAACTCGATCACCCGGGGGCCATCGGCGGTGATCGCCAACCCGACGTAGAGCAGGCCGGCGAAGGGCGTGCCCCGGCGACGCATCTCGGTAAGCGTCGGGTGCACCACATCCCGCATGACGTCGTCCACGAGGTCGGCCGGCGCCCACGAGAGCGGCGCGTACGCCCCCATGCCGCCGGTGTTCGGGCCGCTGTCGTCGTCACCGACCCGCTTGAAGTCCTGTGCCGGCAGCAGCGGCACCGCCGTCTCGCCGTCGGTCACCACGAACAGCGACACCTCGGGACCGGAGAGGTACTCCTCGATCACCACCCGGCCGCACTCACGCGCGTGCGCCTCGGCAACGGCGCGGTCGTCGGTGACCACCACGCCCTTACCGGCGGCGAGCCCGTCGTTCTTGACCACGTACGGTGGGTCGAACCGGTCCAGGGCGGCGGCCGTGCTTGCCTCGTCGGTGCAGGTGTACGCCCGTGCGGTAGGGACACCTGCGGCGGTCATCACCTCTTTGGCGAAGGTCTTGGAGCCCTCCAGCCGGGCCGCCTCGGCCGACGGCCCGAAGACCGCGATGCCCTTGGCCCGGACCGCGTCGGCCACCCCGGCGACCAGTGGCGCCTCCGGCCCGATCACGACCAGGTCCGCGCTCACCTCGACGGCGAGCCCCGCCACCGCCACCGGATCGACCGGATCGACGGCCCGCAACTCCGCCACCCCCGCGATCCCCGGGTTACCGGGTGCCGCGAACAGCGCCTCGACGGACGGATCATCGGCCAACCTCAGCGCGAGCGCATGCTCCCGCCCACCGCCACCAAGAAGAAGAACCCGCACGCCGAGTAATCCTACCCACCCCACCCCTACCCCACCCCACCCCCGACCACCCCCACCGGCCGCCCCCACCGGCCCCGTCGATCAAGAAGTTTTCGTCTCGGATCTGGCGTGCGCGCGACCAAACGCTCTTGGTCATCTATCCAAGGCGCGGCGCACCGTCTCGGGTATGTAGTCCGGGCGGAGGGTGTCGGGCCAGGTGAACCGGAGGATCCTCCAGCCGGCGTTGGTGAGGCGGTTCTGCCTGATCCGGTCCTCGTAGACCGCCTGTGGTGTGCGATGCGGAGCCGCACCGTCCGCCTCGGCGATCACCCTGGATCGACGCCAGCCCAGATCGCCGATGCCGAGCAGGTACCCGTCGTCATCGCGCACCTCCAACTGAAGAACATCGGGCGGGACGCCCCCGTCGACGCACCTCAGACGGGTGCGGGTCTCCAGCGGGGACTGCGCACGGCCATCCGCCTCGGCCAGGCATTGCCGCGCCACCCTTGCTCCCCGCCGGCCAGCGATGAGCGCCGGGATAGCCGCAAAGTCAGCCTCGCTGACAAGTTGCCGGTTGAGTGCCGAGTCCAGTACGCAGACCGCTGGGTAGCGGCCCACCCGGAGGATGACGTCGGCAACGGTTCGCACGGCACTCGTGACCGGGATCCCGGCGACCACGCCCACGTCAGCCGACCCCAGCGTGAGTTGGTGCACCACGAGATCGGGATCGTTCCGACGCTGCGGACGAGGGCTGTCCGGCGGTACCGACACGTGGATCGTGGAGGTGGCCCGGAGTCCGGCGACGCCGTGCAGCTCGACAGCCGTGTCGAGGACTGCCACCGCCCCCGGCCCCAGGCTGTCCACGGCGGCGCCGATCCGCGCCCGACGGTGGCGGAGCACGTCCAGCGCGGGGTCGGGCAGGAACCGCCCGCGAGCCACCCTCGTCCAGCGCCCCGACCTGACCAGATGTCGGATCTGGTTACGGGTGTAGCCGGCGGCCAACGCCTGCGTCGCCGTCACGACACCACCCTGCTCGGCAGCTACTCGTGTCAATACCTCGAACGCCTCCACCCACCCACCCTGTCCACCCCCACCCGACCCCCGCAGCCCCTGTGGAAAACCCTGTGGACAACGAACCCCTTTGCCGCGTTGATCAAGAAGTTTGCGTCGGGCCAGCGCTCGATCCCAGACCAAAACTTCTTGATCAACGCGGGGGTACGCGGGGGTACGCGGGGGTACGCGGGGGTGGGGGTGGGGGTTTAGGGGAGGAGGGGGTGGCGGGTTACGTTTTCTTCGCGGCCGGGGCCTACGCCTACGACGCTCACCCGGGTTCCGGTGAGTTCCTCGATGCGGGCGATGTAGCGGCGGGCGTTCTCAGGGAGGTCGTCCTCCGTACGCGCCTTGGTGATGTCTTCCCACCAGCCGGGGTGCTCCTCGTAGATCGGCACGGCGTGGTGGAAGTCGGTCTGGGTCATCGGCATGTCGTCGACCCGCTTGCCGTTGATCTCGTAGCCGACGCAGATCGGAACCGTGGGCAGGCCGGTGAGCACGTCCAGCTTGGTGATCACCAGGTCCGTTACGCCGTTGAGGCGGCAGGCGTACCGGGCGACGACCGCGTCGAACCAGCCGCACCGACGTTCCCGACCGGTGGTGGTGCCGTACTCGTGGCCGACCTTGCGCAGGTGCTGACCGTTGTCGTCGAACAGCTCGGTAGGGAACGGTCCGGAACCGACCCGCGTGGTGTACGCCTTGCTCACCGCGATCACCTTCGTGATCGCGGTCGGCGGGATGCCGGCACCGACGCACGCTCCGCCGGCGGTCGGGTTCGACGAGGTGACGAAGGGGTACGTGCCGTGGTCCATGTCGAGCATGGTGGCCTGGGCACCCTCCAGCAGGACGGTGTCCCCACGGTCCAGCGCGTCCCAGAGCATCGCCCGGGTCTCGGCGATGTACGGCCGCAGCCGCTCCGCGTACTCGAGGTATTCCTCGATGGTGCCGTCGACGTCGATCGCCTTGCGGTTGTAGACCTTGAACAGCACCTGGTTCTTCTCGCGCAACGCGAGTTCCAGCTTCTTGCGCAGGATGCCCGGGTCGAGCAGGTCCTGCACCCGGATGCCCATCCGGGCCACCTTGTCGCCGTACGCGGGACCGATGCCCCGGCCGGTGGTGCCGATCCGCGAGCTGCCCAGGTATCGCTCGACCACTCGGTCCAGCGCCCGGTGGTGCGGCATGATCAGGTGCGCGTCGCCGGAGATCCGCAGGCGGGACACGTCCACGCCCCGCTCGGCCAAGCCGTCGATCTCGCTGAGCAGCACCTTCGGATCGACCACCACACCGTTGCCGATGACGATCACGGCGTTCGGGGAGAGCGCACCCGACGGCATCAGGTGCAGCGCGTACTTCTGCCCGTCCGGGGTGATCACCGTGTGACCGGCGTTGTTGCCGCCCGAGAAGCGGACGACGTAGTCGACCCGCTCACCCAGCTGGTCGGTAACCTTGCCCTTGCCCTCGTCGCCCCACTGGGCGCCGAGGAGCACGATCGCTGGCATCTTCTCGCCTCCAGAAGGCTCGGGTGCCAGATGGCGACCGGTCAGCGAGCCCGGGGTGTCAGGCTAACAAGTAGTGACGGCACGACCGGCAGGGGTCGCGTCGGGGACAGCAGGAGGAGCTACCCGTGTACGACGTGGTGCTGCTCACCCTGGGCTCGGAGCGGGATGCTCCAGGAGCCGGGTGTGGCAGCGGCGGAGCCTGCTGCGGCGGTGGCACCGACGCCGCCGAGGGTCGCGAGGAACGCTGCGAGACGCCGCGCGTACCGGTGCTGGCCTGCTCCGATGCGTTGACGGCCCGAGGTGCCCGGGTCGAGACGGTGACCGCCCGCTCGGACGCGGAGATCGACGAAGTACTGGCCCGACTGGACGGGCCACCGCGAGCGGACGGCCTCACCTGGCCGGATGACGATGCCAAGACGCGGCTGGTGGTCGCGGTGGCCGGTGACGCACAGTTGCGCGCCGTGCTCCGCCGCATGGTCCGGCGGTACGCGCCGCCGCCGAGTCGCCGCCCGACCGACCTGGCCGGCAACCGGACCGTGCCGGATCTGCCAGCGGTCGGCGTACTGCCGCTCGACCCGGCGCGCAGCACCACGCACCGCGACCTCGCCGCGCAGCTCGGGTTGGCCCGCGATCCGGCGGCGGTGGCTGCCGCGGTGCTGGACGGTTCGCCGCGCCGGCTCGACCTGCTGCGGCATGACGGTGGCTCGGTGACGTTGGACGGCGCACTGCTCGGTGCCGCCGGTGAGGATGGCACCCCACTGCCCTGGCGCGGCCGGGTGGAGGTGGACGACACCGTGCTGTCGAACGGCGAAGAACCGCTGCTCGCCTGCGCGATCGGCAACGCGGGCGGGTACGCCCGGCTCGACGACGTGACGCTGCTGGCCGGGCCCGACCCGACCGACGGGCTGGTGGAGGTGGCGGTGGCCGTACCGGTGGTCACCCGGTCGCGGTGGGGTCGCCGCCGGGTACGCCTGGAGGTCCGGCGGGCCCGGGGCCGGGCCGCGTCGGTGCTGCCCCGGAACGATGCGGCGCTGCCGTACCTGGACGATGGCGTGGCGGGGCAGCTGACGCGCAAGCGGTCCTGGTGGACCGAGCCGGGCGCCTGGGCGGTCTGGACGGCCTGACCTGACCCGGCCGGCGTAGCGGAGGCCGGGGTCGGCCGCTGGGCCTATCCTCGTCAGGAGGAATGGGGAGGACACCGTGGTGGACGACAACGCCGACCGGGTGCACGTGCCCGGCCAGCATGGCATGCCGGAACGGGACATCGAACCACTCTGGCCGCCGGAGCAGATCGACGGCTTCGGCGCACCCACGTGGGGTGCCCCGCCGCCGGTGCCGCCCACCGTGCCGCCTCCGCCCGGGCAGCCGTCGCCCGCGCAACCGACCAGCCGGCCTCCGGTCGCGCAACCGACCGATCCGCCCCAGGTCGCCGGACCGGCCTATCCGCCCCAGGACGCGGGACCGGCCTATCCGCCCACGACGGCGGGGCCGCAGCACGTGTCCGGACGGCCGACGCACGCACCCGGTGCACCTCCCTCACCTGCGGACTATCCGTCGTTGACAAACGGCGCGCCGACCGCCACCGGCTGGGAGCCGGCACCCCAACCCGGGCCCGGCCAGGTCGACCTGGACCTGCCCTTCACCCTGGACCGACCCACTGCCGTCACACCCACCCGCGACGGTGGGCCGACCGAATCGGGTGCCCAGGATCCGTCAGCCGACGCGATGACCGTGGCCGACACCGGTGTCGACGACGACGCGGCTCCGCAAGTGGCCCGACCGCAAGCGGAGCCCGTGGGCCTACCGCAAGCGGAGCCGGTGGGCCTACCGCAAGCGGAGCCGGCCCGACCGCAAGCGGAGCCCGTGGGCCGACCGCAGACGGAGCCGGTGGCCCGACCGCAGACGGAATCGCCGTGGGCACATCCACCACAGCGGTCCGGATCCGATTCGGTCGCGTCCGCCGAGACCTCTGCCGGCGCGCCCCGCCCCACCTGGGCCGGACCGGCCCAGCCGCTGCCACCGATTCCGCAGCCGCTGCCGGCGACGCCTCAGCAACCCGGCCCGTACCCTTTCGTCGCGCCGCCGACCGCCCAGCACGGCAGCGCCCCGGTGCCGCAACCCGGTGCTCCCCTGCCGCCGGTGCCCTCCGATGCCGGTGTGCCGGCCGCGCCGCCGCCCCCCGGTCCGCAACCGGCCGACGTCGGGCCCGACGCGCTGCCGCCTCCCGAGCCATTGACCCCGCCGTCGTACGCGCCGGCACCACCCGGTCCGTTTCCGCCGCAGCCGGCGTGGAGCCCCGCGCCCTGGCAGCAGGGTGGGACGCCGCCGATGGCACCGCCGGCACCCCAGCAGCCCTACCCGCAGACGAACACCGCATCGCGGGTGCCGTCGGCGTACTCGGAGCCGGCCTGGAACCCGGAGGTCGGTGCCGCGCCCACCGCCGAGGACTTCGCCCGCCGTCGGCAGGTGCGTCCCGCCGACCCGGTCGCGACGACCGGGCTCCGCGCCGTGGTCAACAAGACGGGCCTGGTGAAGCTCCCGCCGGGGCGGCACGAGCTGGAACGCAAGCGGGACATCGAGATGGTGCGCCGCAACTTCGGCGGGCTGCGGCAGGTCACCGTGGTCAACCCGAAGGGCGGCGCCGGCAAGACCGTCGCCATCCTGCTGCTCGCGATGACCTTTGGTCAGAATCGCGGTGGATACGTGCTGGCCTGGGACAACAACGAGACCCAGGGCACCCTCGGCATGCGGGCCCAGCAGGATTTCCATTCGCGTACGGTGCGGGACCTGCTGCGGGATCTCGGCCAGTTCCACGGCGCGCAGGGTCGGGTCGGCGACCTGTCCCAGTACGTCCGCTCGCAGGGCGAGGGGATGTTCGACGTGCTCGCCTCCGACGAGTCGGCCACCGGCGGTGAGATGCTCACCGCCGCCGCCTTCGGCGAGATCCGCGAGGTGGTCAGCCGGTTCTACAAGTTGATCTTCGTGGACACCGGGAACAATGTCCGGGCGCAGAACTGGCAGGCCGCCATGGATGCCACCGACCAGCTGGTGGTCACCATGTCCGCCCGGAACGACTCCGCCGAGACAGCCGCCCGGATGCTCGACCACCTGGAACAGAGCGGGCGGCAACGGCTGGTCCGGCAGGCGGTCACCGTGGTCTCCATGCCACCGTCCCGCAAGGAGATCGACCTGCCCGCCATCCAGGAACATTTCGCCGCCCGTACCCGGGCGGTGCTGCTGGCCCCGTACGAGCGACTCATCGACACCGGCGAACCGCTGCGATACGCGCAGCTCTCGACGGCCACTCGGGACGCCTGGCTCAAGATCGCCGCCTCGGTGGCCGAGGGCCTGTAGGCCCCTGCCGACGCGCTGCCGACCCGGGCGTACCCGGGCCGGCGACACCGCACCGGGTCAGTTGCTGGCCAGCGCGTCGGCGGCGGCCGGATCGCAGTCGCGAAGGAACTGGGCGCAGCGGGCCGCCTCGTCCGCCTCGGCGATCGCGTCGGCCGCCCGGGACAGCACGTAGAGGCAGCGCAGGAAGCCACGGTTCGGCTCGTGCGACCACGGCACCGGCCCGTGCCCCTTCCAGCCGCTGCGTCGCAGCTGGTCCAGACCCCGGTGGTAGCCGGTACGGGCGTACGCGTACGCCGGCACGACCTGGCCCTGCGCGAACGCCCGGGCGGCGAGCGCCGCCCACGCTGCGCTGTGCGTCGGGTACCGGGCCGCCACCTCGGCGAACGCCTCGTCGCTGCCGGCCTGCTCGGCCGCGGCCAGCGCGGAGTCGGCCTCGACGTGCGCGGGCAGGAGCGTGGCGGGCGGCTCAGGTAGGAGGTTCTGCATCGCCCCATTCAACCCGCTTCGCACGGCGGCCCGCGAGGGGGTCCGGTCAGCCGGTCGGCTGAACGGCCGAGAGGTCGGTCACGCCTGCGGCCCATGCCGCCGTCGGGTCGGATCCACTACAACTATGGATCCGGAGCCTCCCCAGGAACCGGAAGTGCGGGAGCCCGGCCAGGCCGCCGGGCTCCCGTCTCGTCAGCGGGTCGTCCCGGGGTCACGTTCACGGCGTTGCGCCGGCCCGGCAGGATGACCCGATGCCGACTCCACCTCCCGCGGACGTCATCGAGCCGCACACCTGGACGGACGAGATCCAGACCCGGGCGGAGTTCGACCGGCGCCTGGCCACCGGCAGCCTGGTCGGGCTCACCGTGCAGGGCCTCCGGCTGGACCTGGAGCCGGTCCCCGACCTGGCCGGGGTCGAGGTGGCCGGCACGCTCTTCGTCGGCTGCCGCTTCGCCTCTCGGCAGGTCGGAGCCGACCTGGTCCGGCGGGGCGCGAACGTGGTGCCGCCGTTCTCCGGGCTGCCGTACCCGACCCAGCCGTCCCACCTCTACACCCCGGAGGAACTCGCCGCCGGCTTCGCCGAGGGCGGCTTCGCGGCGATGTACGACACCCGGGTGTACGCGCACTTCCGCGCGCACGGCGGCGCGTTACCCGATGTCCGGGAGGCGCTCGGCCAGCGGCTGCACGACCACGGGGTGGACAACGCGCTCGCCGACGCCACCCGTGCCTGGCTGACCACCCACGGGCCGCAGTCGGTGGTCGGGGTGATGGGCGGGCACGCGGTCCGCCGCGGCAGTGAGCCGTACCGGATGGCCGCGGTGCTCGGCCGGGAGCTCGCACGGGCACACCGGTTGGTGGTCACCGGTGGTGGGCCGGGCGTGATGGAGGCGGCCAACCTGGGTGCGTACCTGTCGACCCGGCCGGCGGAGGACCTCAGGGCGGCAATCGACCTGCTCGCCACCGCGCCGGACTACACCGACCACGACCGCTACACGGCGGCGGCGCTGCGGGTACGGGAACTCTTCGGCCGGTCGGTCACGCCGCCGGTGAACGGCACCGAGCCGATGACCGCCTATCAGGCGGACTCGGCCGCGCTGACCACCGGTGATCTGGACTGGGCGGGCTGCGGCGGCCTCGCCGTGCCGACCTGGCTGTACGGGCACGAGCCGGCGAACCTGTTCGCGGGCCGGATCGCCAAGTACTTCTCCAACGCCATCCGGGAGGACACCATCCTGCGGCTGGCCCGGGGTGGCATCGTCTTCGCCCCCGGCCGGGCGGGCACCGTGCAGGAGGTGTTCCAGGCGGCCACCAAAACCTACTACGGCACCGACGGAGCCAGTGGCGCGTACGTCTTCCTGGATCGCGCGTACTGGACGACGGAACTGCCGGTCGAGTCCTTGCTGCGACCGCTGCTGGCCGCCTCCCCCTTCGGTGACCTCTCGAACACGGTGCACCTGACCGACGACGTCCACGAGGCCGCCCGCCTGCTGACAAGGTGAGGACGGACGCTCGTGCGGGTGCAACAACGGCACGGCGGCCGGCCCCGAGTCGGAGCCGGCCGCCGTCCGGGCGACGTCAGTTCGTCACTTGGTCATCGTGGTGCCGGTGGAGCGCAGGTGCTCGCAGGCCTCCGCCACGCGGGTGGCCATGCCCGCCTCGGCGGCCTTGCCCCACACCCGCGGGTCGTACATCTTCTTGTTGCCGACCTCGCCGTCGACCTTGAGCACGCCGTCGTAGTTGCGGAGCATGTGGTCCGCCGCCGGACGGGTGAAGGCGTACTGGGTGTCGGTGTCGATGTTCATCTTCACCACGCCGTAGTCGAGCGCTTCGCGGATCTCCGAGAGCAGCGACCCGGAGCCGCCGTGGAAGACCAGGCTGAGCGGCTTGTCCTTGCCGTACTTGGCGCCGACCGCCTCCTGGATCTGGTTGAGGATCTCCGGGCGGAGCTTGACGTTGCCCGGCTTGTAGACGCCATGCACGTTGCCGAAGGTCAGCGCCGCCATGTAGCGGCCCTTCTCGCCCAGGCCGAGCGCCTCGACCATGGCCAGGCCGTCCTCGACGGTGGTGTAGAGCTTGTCGTTGATGGCGTTCTCGACGCCATCCTCCTCGCCGCCGACGACGCCGACCTCGATCTCCAGGACGATCTTGCCCTTGGCCGCCTCGTCGAGCAGCTGGGCCGCGATCTCCAGGTTCTCCGCCACCGGCACGGCCGAACCGTCCCACATGTGCGACTGGTACAGCGGCTCCTGGCCGGCCTTCACCCGCTCCTGGGAGATGGCCATCAGCGGCCGGACGAACTTGTCCAGCTTGTCCTTCGGGCAGTGGTCGGTGTGCAGGGCGATGTTGACCGGGTACTTCTTGGCCACCTCGTGCGCGTACGCGGCGAACGCCACCGCACCGGTGACCATGTCCTTGACCGAGGGGCCGGAAAGGTACTCCGCGCCACCGGTGGAGACCTGGATGATGCCGTCGCTCTCCGCGTCGGCGAAGCCCTTGAGCGCCGCGTTCAGCGTCTGCGAGGACGTCACGTTGATCGCCGGGTACGCGTACCGGCCGGCCTTGGCGCGGTCCAGCATCTCGGCGTAAGCCTCGGGGGAAGCGATGGGCATGTCGAACGCTCCTTACTTGCCGCTGTCGGCCGTACGGCCGCTGTTCTCCGTAGCGGCCCGGCCGTGCGGCCGCCTCTTCTACCTTGGGGGCCGGCCGTGCGGCCGCCAGTCCTACCGTGCTGCGCCGGACCGCGCTGTCCTCCGCGGGCAGTATCCCGTAGCGGCACCGGACCGGCACAACCGGGCCGGTTCACCGCCGGTCCGCTGGATCCGGTACGGCGACGCTGATCAGCCAGGTGACCACCGCCATCACGATGGCCCCCCAGAAGGCCGCCCAGAAGCCGTCCACCTGAAACGGCAGTTCGAGCGCCCGGGCGATCCGGTCGGTCAGCAGGAACAACAGGGCGTTGACCACAAGCGCGAACAGGCCGAGGGTCAGCAGGTAGAAGACGCAGCCCACCACCTTGATGACCGGCTTGAGCACCGCGTTGACCAGGCCGAAGATCAGCGCCACGATGAGCAGGGTGAACGCCGTGTCGTAACCGGTCCGCCCGGTCACTTCGACACCGGGCACGATCAGCGTGGTGATCCACAGTGCGATGGCGGTCGCCGCCAGTCGGATGAGGAAGCCCACGGCACCATCCTGGCACCGGCGGGAGTCACCGGTGGGCCGATTCGGCCGACTCGGCTGCGACGACGGCGTACGCTCGGCGGCTCGGCACCGGCGTACGACTCGGCGGCTCGGTGGTTCCCAGCGTGCCGCCGGCACACCCCGTACGGTGGGTGGGTACCAGACCGCCGACATCCCGGAGGCATCGAATGGGCCAGCCCGACGAGGACTTCGCCCCCGGCGACCACCTGAGCCCGGAGGAGCGCGACCTGGAGGCCGAGCCGGCCGACGCTGTCGAGCAGGCCGCCGTGGTCGACCCGAGCCAGGTCGACGTCGAGCCGCATCGCGGCCTGGAGGTCGACGACTGGGACGCCATGGAACAGGCCCGCGTGGTCGGTGCCGACGAGGACGACTACCGCTGATCAACCTTTCGGTCAGACCTCGCTCAGGACAGTCGATACGGACAGCGGGAACCTTAGAGATTCCTTAGCATCCGGGGGCTTCACCTGCACCCCTCACGGGAGGACCCCCCTTCATGCTCACCCACTCCACCCGGCGCCGGCTGGCCGGGTTGGGCGTGGCCGGCGCGCTGATCGCGGCCGTCGCCACCCCTGCCACTCCCGCCTCGGCCGAGGAGTCCGAGATCTCGCTGGGCGTCTACTTCGGCGACACCACCATCGCCGCCGGCTCCCCCGGCAAGATCGACAGCCCGATCCTGTTCGCTTCCTCCACGGTGGTGGTACACGACCTCACCGTGCGCTACGACTTCACCGGCCTCGCGGGCAAGGCGACCGTGACGCCGGAGTACGACGCCGACTACTGCTCGACGCCCGAACCGAACGTCCTCGTCTGCACGGACCCGTTCGAGGTCGAGCTGTACGAGGGCGGTTTCGGTGGCCTCTACTCGGTGGTCATCGCACCCACCAAGGACGCCAAGGACGGCGACGAGGGCACCGTCAAGGTGAGCCTCAGTGCCACCGGCTACACGGCCGTGACCCACGAGGCGCGGGTGCGGATCGGCGAGGGCGTCGATCTGGCCGCCGGTCCCGAGACGGAACACTCCGGCAAGCCGGGCACGTCGTTCACCGTGCCGCTGCGGGTCGGCAACCCGGGAGAGACGGTCGCCAAGGGCGCCGTCGCCGTCTTCTACAACGACTACGGGATCCAGGCCGACAAGCAGTACGCCAACTGCACGTACGAGGGAAGTTGGCTGCGTACCTGCCACTTCGACCGCGCGCTGGAGCCGCGTACCAGCTACGTCGCCACCCTGCCGTACCGGATCGCCAAGGACGCGTTCGCGCCGGGCTTCGACTACGGCGAGATCCTGTGGCTGACTCCTGCCGAGTTCGAGGACTACGAGGCGTACGTGAAGAGCCGCGGCGCCACCATCGGCAAGCCGGGCACCGGCGGCGAACTGCTGCTGGACGAGGCCGGTCCGAGCATCGCAGCGCGTAGCTTCCAGGCGGACACCCAGCCGGACAACAACTGGTCGAGCCTCGGGGTGACGGTCACCGGCAAGAACAGCACCGACCTTGAGGCGGTCGGCGACGAGGTCTCCGGTGCGAAGGGCGACGAGGTCGTCGCCACCGTCGGCTTCCGCAACAACGGCCCGGCCACCCTGGACTACGGCCGTTCCGGATCCTCGGTCACCAACATGCAGGTCGAAATTCCGACCGGCACCAGCGCGGTCAAGGTGCCCGACAACTGCTCCCCGGTGCGCGGCGAGAACGAGTGGGGCGAGCCGGGCGAGCCGGGTGCCAGCCTGTACCGCTGCTACACCAGCTGGTTCATCAAGGCCGGTGACGCGGAGACCATGGAGTTCGGGCTCCGGATCGACAAGGTCGTGCCGAACGCCACCGGCGAGGTCAAGGTCAACGTCGCCTGCCAGTGCGACGGTGGCTTCTACGCCGACTTGAAGCCGGCGAACGACGCCGCCAAGCTCGTCGTCAACCCGAGCGGCGGCCAGGGTGGCGACGGCGGCGGTGACGGCGGTGAGCTGCCGATCACCGGTGCCAACACCGCGCTGATCGCGGGCGTCGGTGGCGTGCTGCTCGCCGCCGGTGTGGCCGGCTTCGTGCTGGCCCGCCGCCGCCGTACCCACTTCACGGCGTAGCCCGCCCGGACGACAGCACCACCGGTGCCCCGCCGACCACCCCTCGGCGGGGCACCGCCCTTTCCCCCACCTCCCGCTGGCCACGAGTTGTTCGTCGCGATCCTGGCCTGCGAATCGGAGCCGGTCGACCCGCGGCTCTGACCTGGCCGGGCAGGTGACGCGGGCCCCGGTAGCCTGATTGACCGTGGCGGACGCCACACGGGGCCAGTGATCGAGCGATTCACGGAACGGAATCTTCATGGCATTGGGCGAACGGGTAGGCCATGTCCTGCGCGGCGCGGCCATCGGTGTGGCCGAGGCCGTGCCAGGGGTCAGCGGCGGGACGATCGCGCTGGTGACCGGCGTGTACGAGCGGGTCATCGCGTCCGCCGGGCATCTGGTGAACACGGTGCGGTACGCGGTGACCGACGTGCCGCGCGGGCGCGGGTGGACGCGGGCGGGGCACCAGCTACGGCAGGTGCACTGGGAGGTGGTGATCCCGCTGCTGATCGGCATGCTGCCCGGCCTGCTGATCGCGGCGAAGCTGCTCGAACCGCTGCTGGTCGACCATCCGGAGCAGACCAGAGGACTCTTCCTCGGGCTGGTACTCGCCTCGGTGCTGGTGCCGATCTCGATGGTCGGCAAGCCGTGGCGAGGGCTGGAGGTGCTCGCCCTGATCGTCGCTGCGGTGGCGGCGTTCGTATTGACCGGCCTGCCACAGGCCACCATCGAGCCGCACCCGTTGGTCGTACTGGTCGCGGCGGCGGTCGCGGTCTGTGCCCTGGTGCTACCCGGGGTCTCCGGGTCGTTCCTGCTGCTCACCGTCGGCCTGTACGAGCCGACCATCAGCGCCGTCAACGACCGCGACTTCGGCTATCTGGCGATCTTCGCCACCGGCATGGTCATCGGCTTGGCGCTCTTCGTCAAGCTGCTCCAGTGGCTGCTTGAGCAGCACCGCCGGATGACCCTGGCGGTGATGGCCGGCGTCATCCTGGGCAGCCTGCGCGCACTGTGGCCGTGGCAGTCCGAGGACCGTGCCCTGTACGCCCCGGGCGACCACGTTCCGTCCATTGTGGCGCTGTTCCTGATCGGAGTCGCCGTGGTCACGGCAATGATCATCGCCGAGCGTCGCCGGCTGCGCCGGGCCGCCCGGGACCTCACCGAGGAGACGTACGAGACGCCGCGCGTCCACTGACGACCACCGCTTGGTGGCGGCCCAGCCGGGCCGCCACCAAGCGGTTCCGGTTCAGCGAGCCTTTTTGGTGGCCCGCTTACGCGGCGGGGTCAGCAGGTCGGCGATCGTGGCGATCGCGGTCGGGACCAACCGGTAGTAGGCCCAAACACCGCGCTTCTCCCGCTCCAGCAAGCCGGCCTCGGTGAGGATTCGGAGGTGGTGGCTGACCGTCGGCTGGGAGAGACCGAGCGGCGCGGTGAGGTCACACACGCACGCTTCTCCCTCGGGTGCCGACTGGATCAGGCTGAGCAGCCGCAGCCGAGCGGGGTCGGCAAGGGCCTTGAGGACCCCCGCCAGCCGCTCGGCGTCGGCGCGTTCGATCGGCTCGCCGGCAAGCGGCGAGATCTGAGGCATAGTCATTTCGGCCAACGCAGTTCCCACGTATTCCATCCTTCCACCAGCAGCATCGATCCGCCTGCATATCAGCAGATCCGAATCGGCAGACTTTTACGCCACAAGGCCGAGGTCAGCCAACGTATAGGCCGCCCGATAGGGCAATCCGGCGGCTCGCACCGCGTCGCCGGCACCACGATCAACGATAACCGCCACCCCCACGACCTCGGCCCCGGCCTCGCGAAGCGCTTCGACGGCGGTCAACACACTTCCCCCGGTGGTGGAGGTGTCCTCCACCGCCAACACCCGGCGACCCGCCACATCGGGCCCCTCGATCCGACGTTGCAGCCCATGCGCCTTGCCCGCCTTGCGGACCACGAACGCGTCCAACGGACGCCCGGCAGCGTGCAGCATCGCGAAGCCGATCGGGTCGGCCCCCAAGGTCAGACCGCCTACCGCGTCGTACGACCAGTCGGCGGTCAGCTCCCGCATCACCCGTCCCACCAACGGTGCCGCCTGGTTATGCAGCGTGACGCGACGCAGGTCTACATACCAGTCGGCCTCCCGCCCGGAGGAGAGCACCACCCGGCCATGGACCACAGCCAGGTCGGAGATGAATTTACGCAGGTCGTCGTGGTCCCCCATGGCGATAGAGGGTACTGCGCGAGTCTGTGTGCCGCGTGTGCGGGCCACCCTGGTCAACCCACCGGGGGACCGATGACTGGCGATGTCCGGTTACGCTACGTCGATCATCATGGGCGGATCGAGACATGCCTTCCTCCCCGCCACGCGGTCGGCCGCTCGGCCGCCGGTCAGCCGCGGTCGCGGCCGATGCGCCCACGGGTGTCCCGGGAAACCACGTCGAGCAGGCGACGCGGGGCGTGCCGCAGCCCCGCCACGGCCACTTTGTACTTCCACGACGGGACGCTCACCAACTTGCCTTTGCGCAGGTCACGCAGGGCCTCGTCGACCACATCGGCGGCTTCGAGCCACATCCATTCGGGGGTTTTCGACATGTCGATGCCGGCTCGTTGGTGAAACTCCGTGCGGGTGTAGCCCGGGCAGAGCGCCATAACGCGTACGCCGAAGGGGCGGGCGGACTGCCCGACGGACTCGCTGAAGTTGGTTACCCACGCCTTGCTGGCCGAGTAGGTGGACCCGGGCATCACCGCGCCGAAACCTGCCACCGAAGAGACATTAATCACTGCCCCGCTGTGCCGCTCGGTCATCGTGGCCAGCGCGGCGAGGGTCAGCCGAAGCACCGCATGGACGTTCAGCCGCAGCAGTCGGGTCTCGTCCTGGACGGACGACCGGAGGAAGGGCTTGTTCAGGCTGATGCCGGCGTTGTTGATCAGAAGCTCGACGGGCGGCCCGTCGGCCAACCGTCGTTCGACCGCGGCGCAACCGTCGTCGGTGGACAGATCGGCGGTGAGGGTCTCGGTCTCCACGCCGTGCCGACCGGTCAACTCGGCGGCCTGGGCCGCCAGCCGGGTCGCGTCGCGGGCGACCAGCACCAAGTGCCATCCGTCGGAGGCGAGCCGGGCGGCGAACGCCGCCCCGATGCCCGCCGTCGCCCCGGTGATCAACGCCCATCGTTCGGTCGTCCGGTCGGGCGTCACGGGCGTCATCACCTCGGTGGGTTCGGGGGCGGCGGCGCCCCGGGCGGCGGGTAGGGCTGGTACGGCGGCTGGTACGGCGGTGCCGCCGGTGGCTGTCCGAATGGTGGTGTGGGTGGCTGGTCAGGGGAGACCGTTCGCTGGGGTGCGGGCCGACGCCGGAACCAGGCGTTGGCCGCAGGCAGTGCCAGCAGCACGGCTACCACAAGGTAACCGAGCACCTGAGCGATCGAAAGGGTGGCGGTGAGCGGAATCCACCAGGACGGATAGGCGTCCGGCGTCCGGGCGAGCAACTCGGCGGTCGCCCGGTCGTCACCGAAGTCCAGGGGCACAGCGCGCTGCACGATCAGGGTGGCGAGCCCACCACACCCGCAGCACATGCCCAACCCGGCGACCACCCAGGTCGCCACCCGGGCCGCCGGCCGGCGGGCGGCCAGCCCCAGGGCCAGGCCGACGAGGAGCAGAGCGGCGAGAACGCTCAGCACCGCCGACACCACGACCGAGGCGCGCAACAGAGCCACCGCCGCGTCGACCTGACCGGGGTCGGCGTCGGCCGTAGCGCGGAACCGGTCCACCGTGCCGCTTACCGACGCGAGCCCGATCACCGCGTACACGAGCGCGCCGAGCGCCATCACCATCAGTGTCGACACGGCCAGCACGACCGTGGCCGGCCGGCGAGCCGGTGCCTGTTCGGGGTACGACACGACGAGTCCCTCCGGTAGGCGTTCGGAAAGCAACCTACTCGGAGGGACCGTCGCGGTCGTGTGTTACGCGTGTGTCGAAGACCTGGGGCAGGCCGAGGCAGAGTTCAGGCACCGGCCGGGCAGAGACGTCGACACCCGCGCCAACCCACCGAAGGTCAGCCGGGACGATCGGTGGGCGGCTGGGTACCGGGCTGCTCCGGGCCATCCGACGGCGGGGTCTGCCCGCTCGGCTGGCCACCCTGGTCGCCGGCCGGTGGCTGGCCGCCGGTGGCCGGGTAGCCGGGCTCGCCCGGCTGCTGCGGGGTGCCCGGGTAACCCGGCTCGGCCGGGCTGGTGCCCGGGTAACCGGGGGCCTGCGGGTAGCCGGGCTGGCTCGGGTAGGCACCGCCGGGCGTGGGCGGCTCCCACTGCTGGGTCGGCTTACGGAAGAACTCGTTCGCCTTCGGCAGCGCCAGCAGGATCAGCGCCGTCAACAGCGAGATCAGGCTGATCACGCCGAGCAGGATGTTGACCGGGGTGATCCAGCCCGGCAGCGCCTCCTCCAGTCGACGCTGGATCTCCTCGCCGCTGGGCATGTCGCCGCTGCTCTCGCCGGGCGCGCTGAAGTTACCGACGAAACCGCTGAGCAGGTTGAAGCCGGTGCAGCAGAAAAGGATGCCACCGACGATCCAGGTGGCGATCCGGGAGCCGTTCTTGCCGCGCAGGTTCATCAGCCCAAGGCCGAACAGCGCGAACGCCACCACCAGCAGGAAGATGGCGGTGCCGACGCCGATCACGACGGTGATGTCGGCGACGTTCTCCGCCCCCTCGACGGTGGAGTCGCGGTACGCCTCCTCCATGACCTCGCGGACGGTGCCGATGGTGGCCAGCGAGATGATCACGCTGATCAGCTGACAGATCGCGAACAGCAACAGCAGGTAGGTGGATATCGTCACCACGCCCGGCCGCGTCCGGGCCGGCGTGTTCTGAGGATCGACCATCTTTCTCCCTTCCTGGAACGCGCTTCACCGTATCGGCAACAGGCCATTCCGGCACGGTGCGACGCCGAGCGGTGGGCACGTAACCGGCCACCCGGTCGACCGGGATCGATCGGACGGGCTGGTTTCTCGGCTCAGGACCCGTTCTGCGGGTGCACGGTCACCCCGTCGCTGCCCAACCGTTCGCCACGGGCCATCGCCCAGCCCGCCTCCCCGTACGCCTCGAAGGTGAGCCGCGCTCCGCCCGGTGCACGGTAGTCGTGGTAGCGCATGGTGCCGCTCGGCGTCAGGTCGGTGGCCCCGGAGGCGGTGTACCGGGCCTGACCGGACTCGTGCCAGCTGTAGCGCCGGCCGCCGGACTCCACCTCGGGCGCGCCCGGCGTGACTGTGGCGTCGCGCGGCACCGACTCCCACAGCACCAGTTCGAACCCGGGACTCTCCGCCACCGAGAGCCGACGCCGGCCGCCGTGCTCATCGCGGTCGTCGAGGAGGTGCTCGGCCCACCTCCACTCGCCCTCGACCAGGCGAATCGAGCCCCGCACCGAATAGGTGGCGTCACCGATCTCGACGATGTCCCCGACCTCGATTCGCCTCGGGTCACGTCGGTGCCCGTCGCCGTACCGCTCCTGCTTCCGACGTGCCGCTGCCGACCGGTCGCGCCACCAGCGCAGCGTCAGCCCGGCAACGACCACCCCGACCAGGCAACCGGCCGCCAGGTACGCCGTCGTCCCGTCCATCCGGTCACCTCCCGAGACAGTTCGGCGGGGACGTCGACCATGATCCGGGCAGCCGCTGCCTCCCGCCAACCGGCTACCGGTCGGCGGGATCCGTTCCGCCGGGGGCGGCGGCATCCCCCTGCCCACCATCGCCGGAGGAGGCGGTGGCACCGCCCGGGAAGGTCGGTCCGCCCGACGCGGGTGGCGCGGCCGGCACCGGAGGTGTCTCCGGGACGGTCGGCGAGGCCGCGTGGTGCGGGGGATGCCCGGCCGGACCCGGGCCGCCCTCCGCACCGGGTACGGCGTACCCGGGATATCCGGGCACCGCATACCCCGCACCGGGCACCCCATACCCCGGTGGCATCGGATACCCGGGCGGCGGCGGATAGCCCGGCGGATACCCCGGCTGCGGTGGGTAGCCCAGCGGGAAACCGGGCTGCGGTGGGTAACCGGGCGGGGGCGGATAGCCCGGCGGCGCGGGAAAGGCGGGATAGCCCGTCGGCAAGGCATAGCCGACCAGGTGGGCGTTCGGGATGTCGCGCCCGGCGGATGGCCAGGCGGCGGCCGGTTCGGCGCGGGGCACGAACCAGCGATGGGCCGGCGGCAGCGCCAGCAGCAGCACTACCGCCGCCGTGAGCAGGAAGACCAGCAGCACCCCGAGGCCCGCCAGCGGGAAGAACATCTCGAACGGATTCGGCTGGTCGTACAGCGCCTCGATGAAGTCCGACTCCTGCCAGAATTCGTCGTCCGGCGGCGGCACGTCCTCCGGGTACGACTCATCGATATAAGGCCCCTCGGCCATCGCGAACGCCAGACCGAACGGAATCAGGAACGCGCCGGCACAGCCCTGGGCGACGCAGAGCAGCAGTTGCACGCCACCGGCGACAAAGACCATGACCCGGGCGGTGTTGCTGCCCGCGCGTACCCGGGGCGCGGTCAGGCCCAGCCAGAGCGCCAGCAGCAGGGCGGGGACGCCGAACACCGCCGCCATCATGACGCTGTTCCAGCGCTCCGCGCGTACCTGGTCCGGGTCCGCGTTCGGCACCTGCCGCACCGCCTGGTCAACTGCCTGGTTCCAGTCGATCGCCGCCAACACCAGCAGCGTGACGAGGCCGAGCAGGATCACCACGGTGGCGAGTTGCAGCCAGAAGGCCACCGTGACGGTGCCGGGACGCGGCGGACGGGGTGGGGGTACGCCTGCCGGAGCTTCGGCGGTCGCGGTCATGTCGCGGACGGTACGGCCCGATCGCAAGCCTCGGCAGCGCCGTTCGGGCGGACTCGTCCCGGCCGACGGATCATGCTCCGTTGAGTCGCTCGACCGCGTACTCGCCGACCGTGGTGCTTCCCATCACGCAGCCGGTCATGGTGTTCAGCTCCGCCGGGTCTCCGCGCAGCGCCGTCCAGGCCGCCCGCCCGGCCGCCGGGTCGAGCCGTTCCAGCAGGGTGGCGGCGTACACGCGGCCCGCGGAGGTGCCCCCGGTGAGCAGCCGGTCGAGCAGGTCGCGTACCTCCTCCGGGTGGTCGGTCATCGCCACCGCGACGCGCTGGTACGCCTCGGTCTCGGGCAGCAGCGTGCCCGCGATGCCGACCCCGCCGAACGCCAACGTGCTGGCGTGGCCGAGTTCCGCGACGGCCCTCGCCAACTCCGATTCCTTTTTGCGCCGCATCCCGAACATGTCTCCATCCTCGCCCCGGGAGCCCGCCTCCGCCCGTCGGAGGCGGGCCCGGTGCGACGGGTTCAGCTGGACGTGACCGACAGGCCGTCCTTGCTGTCCCGGAGGTCGACCCGCACCGCGTCGCCGTCGCGGACCTCACCGGCGAGCAGGGCTCTGGCGAGCTGGTCGCCGATCGCCGACTGGACCAGCCGACGCAGCGGCCGGGCACCGTAGATCGGGTCGTACCCGTGCTCGGCGAGCCAGCCGCGGGCGTCGTCGGTGACGTCCAACGTCAACCGGCGGTCGGCGAGACGCCGACCCAGTCGCGCCAGTTGGATGTCCACGATGGCCCGGAGGTCGTCACCGTGCAGGGCGGCGAAGACCACGATGTCGTCGAGTCGGTTGAGGAACTCCGGCTTGAAATGCGACCGGACCGTCGCCAGGACGCCCTCGCGGCGCTGCTCCTCGGCCAACGTCAGGTCGCTGATCACCGCCGAGCCGAGGTTGGAGGTGAGGATCAGGATGGCGTTGCGGAAGTCGACCGTACGCCCCTGGCCGTCGGTGAGCCGACCGTCGTCGAGCACCTGGAGCAGGATGTCGAAGACGTCCGGGTGGGCCTTCTCCACCTCGTCCAGCAGGATCACCGAGTACGGCCGGCGGCGCACCGCCTCGGTGAGCTGGCCGCCCTCCTCGTAGCCGACGTAGCCGGGCGGCGCGCCGACCAGGCGGGCCACGGAGTGCTTCTCGCCGTACTCGCTCATGTCGATGCGGACCATGGCCCGCTCGTCGTCGAAGAGGAACTCGGCGAGCGCCTTGGCCAACTCGGTCTTTCCGACACCGGTCGGGCCGAGGAAGAGGAAGCTGCCGGTCGGGCGGTCCGGGTCGGCGACTCCGGCCCGCGCGCGTCGGACGGCATCGGAGACCGCGGCGACCGCCTCGGTCTGGCCGACCACGCGCCCGCGCAGCGACTCCTCCATCCGCAGCAGCTTGGCGGTCTCACCCTCCAGCAGCCGGCCGGCGGGAATGCCGGTCCAGGAGGCGACGACCGCGGCGATGTCGTCCGCGCCGACCTCCTCCTTGAGCATCGCACCGGCGGACTGGAGTCGCGCCAACTCCTCCTCGGCGGTGGCCAGTTCGGCCTGAAGGGCGGGGATCCGGCCGTACCGCAGCTCGGCGGCGCGTTCCAGCTCGCCGTCGCGCTCGGCCCGTTCGGCCTCGCCACCGAGCCGCTCCAGCTCCTCCTTGGCGGTGGAGAGCTTGGTGATGTGACTCTTCTCCAGTTGCCACCGCTCGGAGAGGGCGGTGAGCTGCTCGCGCTTGTCGGCCAACTCCTTGCGTAGCCGCTCCAGCCGCTCGGCGGACGCCGCGTCCGGCTCCTTGGCCAGCGCCATCTCCTCGATTTCCAGCCGGCGCACCGCTCGCTCGATCTCGTCCACCTCGACCGGACGCGAGTCGATCTCCATCCGGAGCCGGGACGCGGACTCGTCGACCAGGTCGATCGCCTTGTCCGGCAGGAACCGGTCGGTGATGTACCGGTCGGAGAGGGCGGCGGCGGCGACCAGGGCGGCGTCGGTGATGCGTACGCCGTGGTGCACCTCGTAGCGCTCCTTGAGCCCGCGCAGGATGCCGATGGTGTCCTCCACTGTGGGCTCACCGACCAGCACCGGCTGGAAGCGGCGCTCCAGGGCCGGATCCTTCTCGATGTGCTCGCGGTACTCGTCGAGCGTGGTCGCGCCGACCATACGCAGCTCACCACGGGCCAGCATCGGCTTGAGCATGTTGCCGGCGTCCATCGAGCCCTCGCCCTTGCCGGCACCCACGACGGTGTGCAGCTCGTCGAGGAAGGTGATCACCTGCCCGTCAGAGTTCTTGATCTCCTCCAGGACGGACTTCAGCCGCTCCTCGAACTGGCCCCGGTACTGTGCGCCCGCCACCATGGCGCCGAGGTCGAGCGAGACGAGTTTCTTGTCGCGCAGCGACTCCGGCACGTCGCCGGCCACAATCCGCTGTGCCAGGCCCTCGACGATCGCGGTCTTGCCGACACCGGGCTCGCCGATCAGCACCGGGTTGTTCTTGGTACGCCGGGACAGCACCTGGATCACCCGGCGGATCTCGGAGTCCCGGCCGATCACCGGGTCGATCTTGCCGTCCCGTGCGCTCGCGGTCAGGTCCACGCCGTACTTGGTAAGCGCCTGGTAGGTCTGCTCCGGATCGGCGGTGGTCACCCGGCGGTCCCCGCCGCGCACCGTCGGGAAGGCGGCCACCAGGCTCTCCTCGGTGGCACCGGCGGCCTTCAGCGCGGCGGACACGGCCCCGCCGACCCGGGACAGCCCGGCGAGCAGGTGCTCGGTGGAGGTGTACTCGTCGCCCAGCGGGCGGGCGATCTGCTCGGCGGCGCCGATGGCGTTGACGAACTCGCGGGCCAGGGTCGGCTCGGCGATGCTGGAGCCGCGGGCGGCGGGCAGCGCGTCGACGGCCCGCTGGGTGGCCCGGCGCAGCTCGGTCGGGTCGGCCCCGACGGCGCGCAGCAGGCCGGCAGCGGTCGAGCCCTCGGTGTCCAGCAGCGACAACAACAGGTGCCACGGCTCCACCGTGGCGTGCCCGCGCTGGTTGGCCAGGGCGACGGCACCGGTGATGGTCTCGCGGCTCTTGGTGGTGAGGCGTTCGGTGTTCATGGGCTCCCCTGGATCGGCGTGTCCACTGGTACCGACAGAACCAGAGTTGAGTCTATTCCGCTCAACCCAGGGGACGTGACCTGAGTCACATCAGTCGCTCACCAGGTTGATCGCGACCCAGCTTCGTTCGGCGTACTGGCCGGCGCCGAGCAGGACACCCTGCGGCCCCGCCGCGAAGAGCGTGCCGTCGGGCAGCAGTCGGATGGAGTGCTCGGCCGTGACCGGCCAGGGCAGGTCCAGGTACCGACCGCCGACGACGGCACCCGCGCCGCGTGGGCTGATCACCGCCGCCGTGCTGCCACCCAGCGGCACCACCCGCCCGGCTTCCGGATGCCCCTCGGCGTACACCCTGAACCAGTTGTTGCCGCCGGTGCTGCGCCACAGTGCCGGGAAGCCCGTCCGGTCGGGCCGCTCGCCGACCAACCACCACCCGTCGGAGCCCAGCAGCAATCGGAGCACGCTCACCTCGCCTTGGGCCGGCAGCGGTTCCCCCGAACGCCAACTCCGCCCCTCGTCCCAGGACTTCGCGACGCGCGGCCTGCCGTCACCGGACAGCCCGGTCACCACCAGCGGCGCGTGGAACTCGGTCCCGTCCGACTTCCTGAACAGCGTGTCGGCGACGGCGACCGTGTGTATCGCGGACAGCGGCGGCTGGGCGGGCAGCGGGCGCAGCCGGCGACCGTCCCACCGACCCACCTTGCCCGATTCCTCGATGACCTGGAAACGACCCTGGGTCCCCTGCCAACTGGCCGGGGCCGCCTCTCCCGGGCTGTGTCGGAAGGTCTCGCCGCCGTCGGTCGAGGTCCACCAACCGTGCGGCTCGGCCCAGAGGGCGAGCACCTCGACGGTGGCGTACATCTGTTGGTTGCCTGCCACCGGTCTCGGGTGGCGCAGCGACTGCCAGGACCGGCCGCCGTCGCGGGTCGACCAGAGCAGGGCGGGGCACTCCGGGCCACCGGGCGGGCGGCCGTCGCAGGCGGCGAAGAGGGCGTACCCGCGCTGGGCGTCGACAAATTCGACGTACGGCTGGTCGTACCGCTCGGAGACCGCGAGGCGGGTGGTGCGGGTCTCCGCGACGGGCCTCGGTGCCGGCGGCGCGGAGGCGCTGTCCGACAGCGTCGGCTCGGGTGCTGGAGCGGTACGACGCACGTCACCGATCGAACAGCCGGCAAGTGTCGTCACCAGCACGGACAGGAGCAGTAGGCGGGCCTGCCGCGAGGTCATTCGGCCTCCGACGCGAGAGTAGCCTGGGCGCGTGCGAGTACGTGTCGAACAGACTGCCTTACCGGGGATCGGCGTACGTCATGACATGATGACGGAATCCGGCCGACGGTTGGGGGTCGTCTCTCACCGCAGCGGTCGCCGCGACCTCGTCCTGTACGACCCGGACGACCCGGACGGTTGCTCGGCGGACATCCCACTCACCGACGACGAGGCGGGGGCGCTGGCCGACATCCTGGGTGCGTCGCTGATCCTCGGGCAGCTCTCCGGGCTGCGCGAACAGGCCGCTGGCCTGCTCACCGAGCAGATCGCCGTCCCGGCCTCCTCCACCTATGTCAACCGGCCCCTCGGTGACGCGAAGGTGCGCACCCGCACGGGAGCCTCGATCGTGGCGATCCTGCGCGCCGGCGAGGTGATCGTTTCGCCGAGTCCGACCTTCCGCCTCGCCGCCGGCGACGTGCTCGTCATCGTCGGCAACCGGCAGGGCCTGGACGGGGCGAGCGCGATCTTCGCCGCCGACGATCCCGCCGGCTGAGCCCCGATGCACGACTTCAGCACCCTGCTCATCGAGGTCGGCGGGCTGCTGTTCCTGCTCGGGCTGCTCGGCCGGCTGGGCCGCCGGGTCGGGCTCTCGCCGATTCCGCTCTATCTGCTGGCGGGGCTGGCCTTCGGTCACGGCGGCGTGCTGGAGTTGAGCGCCAGCGAGGAGTTCTTCGCGATCGGCGCCGAGATCGGTGTGATCCTGCTGCTGGTGATGCTCGGCCTGGAGTACTCCGCCGACGAACTCGTCGGCAGCCTGCGGTCGGCCGCGCCGGCAGGACTGCTCGACGCGCTGTTGAACGCGCTGCCCGGTGCGGCATTCGCGCTGCTGCTCGGTTGGGGTTGGGTGGCTGCGGTGGTGCTCGGCGGGATCACCTGGGTCTCGTCCTCGGGGGTGATCGCCAGGGTGCTGGCCGACCTGGGCCGACTCGGTAACCGGGAGACCCCCGTGATCCTGTCCGTGCTGGTGGTCGAGGACCTCGCGATGGCCTTCTACCTGCCGCTGCTGACCGCTCTGCTGGCCGGAGTCGGGTTCGTCAAGGGGGGTGTCTCCCTCGCCGTCGCGGTGCTGACCGTGATCGCGGTGCTGGTGGTGGCCCTTCGTTATGGCAACGTCCTCTCCCGGGCGTTGTCGGCCGGCAGCGCCGAGGCATTGCTGCTCGGGGTACTCGGACTGACCCTGCTGGTGGCCGGAGTAGCCGCGAAGTTGCAGGTGTCGGCGGCGGTGGGCGCGTTCCTGGTCGGCATCGCGCTCTCCGGGCCGGTCGCCCACCATGCCACCGAGCTGCTGACTCCGCTGCGGGACCTCTTCGCCGCCGTGTTCTTCGTCTTCTTCGGCCTCGCCACCGATCCACGGCACATCCCACCGGTGCTGCTACCGGCGCTGCTGCTCGCGCTGGCCACCATGGGAACCAAGACGCTTACCGGCTACCTGGCCGCCCGGCGGGCGGGCATCGCCGAACCGGGCCGCTGGCGTGCCGGCCTGGCGCTGGTACCCCGGGGCGAGTTCTCCATCGTCATCGCCGGAATCGCGGTGGCCTCCGGCACCGTCTCACCGAAGCTGGCGGCACTGGCGGCGACGTACGTGCTGATCACGGTCGTCACCGGGCCGGTGCTGGCCCGGCTGCCCGACCTCGCCTGGTTCAAGGGTTGGCTACGGGCCCGGGCTGCGGCGCAGCCGGCCCGGGCTGCGACCGCGTCGAACCGGGCGTGAGCGTCGGACCAGCCGATTTCACCGTCCGGAGGGCCCGTGTCGACCAAGAGATGCCGAATTGCTTCCCGTAGGGGCTACCGGTACTCACCGGTACCGCGTTAACGTGTCGCCCCAGCAGCCAGGGTTCGCGGTGGGCGGACGCCCCCGCGGGCGAGAGCGGAAGGTTGGCCGGTGAGCGTGCAGGAGTCAGCGTTCCACGGCTTCGCCAACCCCGTCGATCCAACCCCGGCGGAGTTGCGAGCGTGGGCTTACCACCCCGATTCCGTCCCGTTGACGTCGATGCCGCCGGACTGGGACCTGCTGGTCTCCGGTGACCGGTTGGTGACGACGCTGTTCGACCTCGCCATGGACACCCGCTGTCCGGCGCGTCGGTTCGCGCTGCACTGTCTCTACATCTACGCCGCCGACGGGATCCGGACGAACTTCCGGGCACATCCGAAGCGTCGCTTTCGGAAGCTGGTCGACCAGGCCGAGCGCAACGGCGACGAGATGATGCGTACCTGGGCGCACAACAGTCGGGTACTGCTGACCCGACCGGAGCTTTTCGTGTACCGGGAGTGGTGCGAGGGCGGGCTGGTGCGGGAGAACCGCCGACTCTGAACGCCGAACGGGCCGGGACCCCCCGTGGCTCCCGGCCCGCACGTCGGCGGATCGTCAGCGCGACCCGCCCCGCTCGCGACGGTGCTGATCGCTGCGTGCCTGGCCGGCGCCATGGCCGACCCGGCCGCTGTCCGCGGCGACCCGATCGCCCCGGCCGCTGAACCTGCCGGCCTGGATCTGGTCGGAGAAGCGTCCCTTGGTGATCCGGTCGAACCGGTGCTGGACGTTCTCAGCCAGGTCGTCGAGGCGTTGCTCCGTCTCCTCGGCCACCTTCCTCGCCGATTCCGTCATGGCTCCCCCCGCCAGATCGGAGTCCGGATTGAGATGGTTTGGACCTGATTTCTGAAGACTAGTCGAGACAACCTGTCTCTCGCTCGGGTTCGCGGAAACACGAGCGGCGCAGCGCCCGCGGACAAGCGAAAGGGGGTGTGGCCCACTCGGAGCCACACCCCCCTTTCGCCGTGGCGGGCGTCAGCGCCCGGAGCTGCGTCGGGGACGCCAGACCACCAGGGCGGTCGAGGTCTGGTTGGTGGGAACGAGATCCCGACCGGGAAAGCGGGCCAGCGACTCCAGCTCGGCCATCCGGCGGTACGCGGCGTCGAGTTCCGCCTCCAGCTGGGCGACCCGCTGCTGGGCCTGCTCCAGCAGTCGCTCCAGCCCGATGATCCGCTTGATCCCGGCGAGGTTGACGCCGTCGTCCTGGCTGAGCCGCTGCACCTCGCGCAGCAGCACCACGTCCCGGACGCTGTACCGCCGCCCACCACCGGCCGCCCGGCCGGCCTGCACCAGGCCGAGCCGGTCGTACTGGCGCAGCGTCTGCGGATGCATGCCCGCCATCCGTGCCGCAACCGAGATCATCAGCACCTTGGCCTCGTATGCCGGGTCATCCGAGCCGACGAACCCGTCCATCCCGCTCACCTCCGCACCGCTTCACCGATCAACCGAACCGACGCACCCGCGCGTCGAGATGTTCCCGCGCCGCCGGCGGAGTCTGCTCGGCGAACGTCTCCAACGCGGCCCGCGCCTCGTCCGAGATCCGCGCCGGCACCACGACGTCCAGGGTGACCAGCAGATCGCCCTGCTGGCCGTCCCGGCGACTGACCCCCTTGCCCCTGGCCCGCAGGATGCGACCGCTCGGCGTGCCCGGCGGCACCCGCAGGGTCACCGGACCGTCGAGCGTCGGCACCCGCAGGTCGGTGCCGAGGACGGCCTCCGCGAACGTGATCGGCACGGTCAGGGTGAGGTCGTCGCCGGTACGCCCGAAGACCTCGTCCGGGCGAACCTTCACGTGCACGAACAGGTCACCCGCCGGACCGCCGCGCTCACCCGGCTCGCCTCGGCCGGCCAGCCGGATCCGCTGGCCGTCGGCCACCCCGGTGGGAAAGCGGACGTTGAGCGTACGGGTCTTGGTGACCCCGCCGGTGCCCTGGCACTCCGGGCACTTCTCGTCCACCACCGTGCCCACGCCCTGGCAGTTGCGGCAGGGCTCGGAAAAACTGAACGCACCCTGGTTCCGGTTGGTGACCCCGGCACCGTGGCAGACCGGGCAGGTGCGCGGCGCGGTGCCAGGCTTGGCACCGTTGCCGTGGCAGGTGTCGCAGACACCGGGTGCGCGCAGCGTCAGCGGCAGGGTCACGCCGCGTACCGCGTCATTGAAGTCGAGCGCCACCTCGGTCTCGATGTCCCGCCCTCGGGCCGGACCCGGCGCGCCCGCACCCCCGCCACCACCGGAGAAGATCGAGCTGAACAGGTCGGAGATGTTGCCACCGGCGAACCGGCCACCACCCGGCTGCGCGCCACCGAACAGGTCGGAGACGTCGAACGGCGCACCGCCCGGTTGGCCGCCCTGCCGGGCACCACGCCGGAATGCGCCAGAGCCGAAGAGCGAGCGCATCTCGTCGTACTCGCGGCGCTTGGCGTCGTCGCCGAGCACCGCGTACGCCTCGGACACCGCTTTGAAGCGTTCCTCGGCCTTGGCGTCGCCGGGGTTGTGGTCCGGGTGCGACTCGCGGGCCAGCTTGCGGTACGCCTTCTTGATCTCATCAGAGGGAGCGGTTTTCGCCACGCCCAGGACCGCGTAGTAGTCCTTCTCGATCCAGTCCTTCGAACTCACCCGTTCACCTCCTCCCCACCTCCGGGCCCGGTCCGCCCCGCCCACCGGGTTTCGGCGAGCGGGGCGGCCGGATCACCGTCGCGCACTATTCCGGGTCGGCGACCGCGACCAGCGCGGGCCGCAGCAGTCGCTCGCCGACCTGGTAGCCCCGGCGCATCACCTGCACACAGGTCGGCTCGGTGACGTCGGACGAGGTCTGGTGGGCCACCGCCTCGTGCCGCGTCGGGTCGAACGGATCGCCCTGCTCACCGAACGGGGTCAGCCCGAACTTGCCCAGCGCGGTGATGAGCTGCTCGGCCACCGAACCGAACGGGCCGACCAGATCGCCATGCTCCCGGGCCCGGTCGAGATCGTCCAGGATCGGCAGCAGCGCGGCGAGCACGGACCCGGTGGCCTGCTCGGTGACCAGGCCACGGTCGCGCTCGACCCGCTTGCGGTAGTTGGCGTACTCGGCCGACACCCGCTGCACGTCGCGGGTGCGTTCGTCCAGCTCGGCGCGGAGCGCCTCCAGCTCGGCGCCCAGCCCGCCGGCGGTCGGCTCGGTCGGCTCCCCGACCGGCTGTGCCGGCGCGTCCACGACCGGCGGACCCTCGGTGGAGGCGTCGCTGAGCGCGCTCGCCTCGACCTCGATCGAGTCGACCACGACCTCGGCCTCCTCGACCAGGCCCTCCGCTGGCACGTCCGGTCCGGCGTCCGCCGCCGTACCGTCGGGTTCGCGGATCTGACTGATCTTGCGGTTGTTGCGGATGACGACCCGCGGCGCGTCGCCGGTGGCCGGCTCGGACGCCGAGCCACCCGGCGCCGACCCGGTGTCACCCGGGTCGGCGGCTCGTGGCTTCTCCGTCATACGACTACCTCATCCCTCTGCCCGTGCGTTCGGGTGGCCAGGACCGTCACTTCTTGTCCTCGTCCACGATCTCCGCGTCGACCACGTCGTCCGCACCGGGCCGGGCGCCGCCGGCCTGCGCGCCACCGGTCGCGTCGGCGCCACCGGCCGCGCCGGGACCGGCCTCGCCGCCCGCCTGGGACTGCTCGGCCTGCTGGGCGTAGAGCAGCGAGCCCGCCTCCTGGGAGACCTGCGCGAGCCGCTCGTGCGCCGACTTGATCTTCTCGATGTCGCTGCCACCGAG
>FOLJ01000002.1 GCA_900112325.1 Micromonospora sediminimaris | reverse complement strand
CATCGCCGCCTACACCCAGCTCCGGCTGGCCCGGCCCCTCGCCGCCGACCTGCGTCGCCCCTGGGAACGACCCGCCCCACCCCACCGGCTCACCCCCGCTCGGGTCCGCCGCGGATTTCGGCACCTGCGCGCCAACAGCCCCTGTCCCGCCGGTGCACCGAAACCCACCCGACCAGGACCCGGCCGCCCACCCGGACGACCCAACCGCCATCCCACCCGCCGCTACGACGTCCACATCGTCACCAGCAGCGCGACCGGGAAGACGACCTCTTCGAAGAAGAAATCGACCAATCCCCGGCCACGCCGCACAGGTTAAAGATCAAGCTAGGCAGTGTCTCGAAGTCGGGTGCGGCGTGTCGGTGATCGATAGATAGCGAGGTCTCCGGTTGAGGGTTCACCAAGATGAACCTGAATACCGGAGACCTCGTGGCCGCCATAGCGCTGACGAGGCGGCACGACCTGACCGGCGCCCAGAGGGGGGTGTCGGCGTCGCTGCTGCGCGGACGCGGCCGGGTTGATCACCTGGGATGTGACGTAAGGGCATGGACCGGCGGGGTGCCACCTACCTGCCACGGACGACGGAGGTCGTCGCGGCGGATCTCGTCGGCGACGTGTTCATGGGCCTGTACCTGCTAATGCCGGCAACATCTGCCACTTCGGACCGCCGGCCGGGTGCGGGCAGCGGTGGCCGGACGGGGTGGCACGAAGCCTCCCACACTCAGTTTGGTCACATCGATGGTCACAGCTCAAGATCAAATAGCCGCCACTGCCCGATACGTAGCGACAGGGGGTGTGACTTCCCCCGGAGGGTTTTCCCTGTTCAAAGCACCTGTCGGCATCCCGGGGTACCGCGTGACAGAACTGTTGTCGTACTGGCAGTGTGGAGGTCAGGGGTTCGAGTCCCCTCGGCTCCACCCCTTGTTTACGCAGGCGAAATCGGCATTGGTCATCGACCAATGCCGATTCTCGTGTTTTGACCATCGGGGGGATTCGTGGTGGTCGAGGTCTAGCGGAATGGGGAGGACCCTGTCCATGATCTGAGTTCTCACACAAAGATCATCAATGGGCAGGGTCCTCGATGAGTAGCGTAACGGCTGCCGGTGCCGGTGACAGCGAGCTGGGCCGGGTCTTGTTGGATGCGTGGCGGCGGGAGTTGTACGGGGGCGTTCTCGCATCCCGGTCACGGACGTTGTTCTCGCTGGTCGACGAGTTGGCCGCTGGTCAGGGCCGGTGTGGTTGCCCGGCGCATCTGTCGCTGAGCACGGTCACCGGGCACGCTGCGGCGTACCGGGCGTTACGTGACGGCGAGATCGACACCGGTCGGGCGTTACGGGCGGCGTGCGAGATCGCCACGCGGTCCGGTCTGCCGCGGGTGTATGCCGTTGACACCACCGCGTGGCCGCGGCCGAACGCAGCCACCAGCCCGGACCGGCAGCCGCAGTACACCCCCGGCGGGCCCCGCGGCACGGCGCTGATCAAGACGGGGTGGCGGTATCAGCATGTCGTCCGGCTGTCTCTGACCCCGGACTCGTGGGTCGTGCCGGTGCTGGCCGACCGGATCGCCTCCGACGACGATCTGGTGGAGGTCACCGTGGACCACATCACCCGAGTCTGCGCCCAGGACGGCGCCCGCCCGGCCGACCCGTCACTGTTTCTGCTGGACTCCGGTTATCCCGCGGCCCGGATCACCCATCTGCTGCGCGAGCGCGGGATTCCCGCGGACGTGCTGGTCAGGCTGGCGACCTCGCAGACCATGTGGACCCGGCCCGAACACCGGGCCGCTCACCCCCTCGGAGGCCGGCCCCGCCGGCACGGGTTCCGCCTCACTCTGCGCGAGCCCGGCCTGCCCCCGGATGCCGGTGTCAGCGGCCCGGTCGGTATCTACGGCACCGTCACCGTCCGGGCCTGGCATCAGGTCCATCCCAAACTCACCCGCGCCAGCCGGGGCTTCACCGGCCAGGGCACCCTCCCGATCGTCGAGGGCAGCGTGCTACTCGCCCGGGTCCAGCACCTGCGCCCCAGCCGCCGCGCCGGCGACCTCGCTCTCTGGTACTCCGGCCGCCGCCGCGACCTGCTCACCCTGGTCATGACCTACCTGGCCCGCTTCGACATCGAGCACTACTTCCGATATCTCAAGAGCACCGCCCAGGCACCGGACTTCCACCCCCGCCAGCCCGGCACCCTGACCACCTGGCTACGCCTGCACGCCTACGCCTACCTACACCTGTTCTGCGCCCGCACCCACATCACCCACCACCGGCTGCCCTGGGAACCCGCCACCACCACCAGCCCGACCCCCGGCCAGACACGCCGGCAGGTTTCGCCCGCTCTGCGCAACGCCTGGCAACCACCAGGCCACCCGAAACCCGGACACCCCGGACCCGGCCGCCCCGCCGGGAAACGCCGCAAACGCCGAACCCGCTACCCGATCATCCGCAAAAACGCCGTCCACAAGGGCAAATGACAACCCTCACCCACACCACCACGAACACACCCCCACCACACCGCCAAACCACCCTGCCCACAGAACGGTCAAAACACGAGAAATCGGCATTGGTCATCGACCAATGCCGATTCCTGTTCATCGTGCTCACCGGTGTGCTCACACGATCGCCCCACGTTGCTGCTCGATGATGGGGTTGCATCTGATGCTGCGCCGCACAGAGCGAGGTTGCCGGTGACACAGGTCGACCTTGCTGGCACCGGCGGACGGGACGGCGGTTCGCCTGATCGGGTCCGGTCCGAGGGCGATGATGAGGCCGGGAGTTCGGCGGGTGGGTCCCAGGACCGCGGCCACCATCCACCGTCCAGGACCGCCAGGTCGTGGGGGAGTGCGAAGACGAGCCGGGGGTACGGAGGGCGCCGGTGCGGGGATCGTGGTGGCCGGTCGCGTGGTGATGGACAAGGCTTATTCGTCCCGATTCTCGGGGCGGGACGGCAGGAATCTTGTTGCTGCGAGAGCCGCCGTAGCGTCAGGGGCCTGACATGCCGTGGCCGGCACGGTCTCCCGCGCCGGCCACGTCGGTGGTGGTTCGGCTCAGCTGGCGTACGCCTCCAGCTCCCAGAGCGAGTGACCCCACGCGGTACCCCGGGCGGTGCCGTAGATCCGCAGGTAGCGGCCATTCGCACCGAGCGCGGTGTGCTCGTCCACGCCGCCGTCGGCCCCGGTCACCGTCTTCACGTCGACCCAGGTGGTGCCGTCGTTCGAGGTCTGGATGCGGTACGAACTGCTGTACGCCGCCTCCCAGCTCAGCTTGACCCGGCCGATCGGGGTGGGGCTGCCGAGGTCGACCCGGATCCACTGCGGGTCGGAGAACGCCGACGACCAGCGGGTGGTGAGGCTGCCGTCCACCGCCTGGGCGCCGGACATGCCGGCCCCCTCGTCGCTGGACGTCAGCGTCGGTTTGTTCAGCAGCAGGTTGGTGCCCGGCTGCGGCCCGCTGGTGCCGCCGTACACCTCGAACTCGAACAGGGAGTAGCCCCAGCCGGTGCCGCGGGTGGTGCCGGCGAGCCGGACGTACCGGCCGGAGCCGGTCAGGCCGGTGAGGTCGTCAACGCCACCGTCGCCGCCGGTCACGGTGCGGATGGTGGTGAAGTTGACCCCGTCCGGCGAGGTCTGGATCTGGTACCCGCTGCCGTACGCCGCCTCCCAGGTCAGCTTGACCCGGTTGATGTCGTACGTGGCACCGAGGTCCACGTCGATCCACTGCGGGTCGCTGAACTCGCTGGCCCACCGGGTGCCGACCGCACCGTCGAACGCGTTCCCGGCGACGAAGGCGTCCTGCACGCTTGAGGCGCGGGCCGGCTTGCCCCGGGCCAGGTTTGCGCCCGGTTCCGGGTCGGGTCCGGGTCCACCGCCGGGTCCGGTCGAGAGGGTGAACTCGTCGATGTCGAAGTACGGTCCGGTGCCCTTGAAGACCAGGAAGAGGGTGCGGGTACCGGTCGGGGCGGTGATTCCGCCGGTGACCGTGGCGAACGTGGCGTACCCGCCGGTCGGCACCACCGTCGCCTGACCGACGAGCGGTCCGGTGGGCGAGTCGACCCGCAGTTCGAGGGTGCCGCCGCCGCCCGTCGGGGCACCGACCCGGGCGCTGAACGACTGGATGCCGGTCAGGTTGTACGGGTGGAACGAGATCCAGTCGTTGTTGTCGATGTACCCGATCGCCGCGCCGCCGTGCGCGCCGCCCGGGGTGACGACCTGGACGCCGGACGAGTCGCCGAAGTGCTCGGCCTGGCGCACCCGGGGCTGAAGGACGGCTTGGGTGTGCGTGGTGAGCGGTGGCTGACCGGCGCCACCGAGGTCGGTGTACTCGGCGTCGATGATGCCGAAGATGTTCGCCGCGGTGTCGTGCTCACCGTCGACCGAGGTCTGGATGACCCCGGAGCAGCCCTGCACGCTGCTGATCTGGTGGCCGTGCGAGTCGTGGCCGAGCACGTAGTTCACCTTCACCCGGGCGCAGTCGATCGGACCGTCCTGCGCGTCGGTGACCGTGACGCTGAACGGTACGGCGTCGCCGAAGGTGAACGTGGACCCGTGCAACGGCGTGTTCACGGTGACCACCGGGGCGCTGTTGCCGACCGTGATGACGGTGCTCGCGGTACCGACCTTGCCGGTGCTGTCCCGGACGGTCAGGGTCGGGGTGAAGGTGCCGTGGGTGGTGTAGGTGAACGTCGGGTTCGCCGTGGTCGAGTCGGTGGTGCCGTTGTTGTCGAAGTCCCAGGCGTAGGTGAACGGGTCGCCGTCCGGGTCGAGCGTGCCGGTCGACGAGAACTGCACGGTCAGCGGTGCGACGCCGCTGGTCGGGGTGGCCGAGACGACCGCCCGTGGGGCTCTGCCCTCGCGGGCGTACTCGATCCGGTAGAGGGCCGAGTTGGCGTCGCCGTTGAACCAGCCCGTGCCGTAGTCGAGCACGTAGAGCGCGCCGTCCGGGCCGAACTCCATGTCCATGACCTGGGTGCCGGTCCACGGGAACGGGTTGATCTTCAGCGGCTGGCCGGCCGAGTCGAGCTTGATGTTCTTGATCCAGCGGCGGCCGAATTCGCCGGCGAAGTACGTCCCGTCGTAGTACTCCGGGAACGCCACGTCGGAGGTGTTGTCCGGGTCGAACCGGTACACCGGGCCGCCCATCGGGGACAGGCCGCCACCTGTGAACTCCGGCGGGGAGCCGGAGCCGCCGTACGGCAGCCAGGCCGGGATGGCCGGCGGCAGCTGGGTGAGACCGGTGTTGTTGGGCGAGTTGTTCACCGGCCCGTTGGCGCAGTCGAACTTCGGGCCGGACGGGCCGGACGGGAAGGTGTAGTCGTTGTAGGCGTCGTTGCGGGCAGTGCAGTACGGCCAGCCGTAGAAGCCGGGCCGGTCGATCCGGGCGAACTCCACGTTGCCCGCCGGGCCGCGGTTGGGGTCGGCGGTGCCCGCGTCCGGACCGTAGTCGCCCAGGTAGACGACGCCGGTCTCCTTGTCCACGCTCATCCGGAACGGGTTTCGGAAACCCATCGCGTAGATCTCCGGGCGGGTCCGCGCGGTGCCCGGCGCGAACATGTTCCCGGCCGGGATGGTGTACCCGCCGGCCGCGCTCGGCCTGATCCGCAGCACCTTGCCGCGCAGGTCGTTCGTGTTGCCCGAGGTGCGTTGGGCGTCGAAGGCCGGGGTGCGGCCGGCTCGCTCGTCGATCGGGGTGAAGCCGCTCGACTCGAACGGATTGGTGTCGTCGCCGGTGGACAGGTACAGGTTGCCGGCCGCGTCGAAGTCCATGTCACCACCGACGTGGCAGCACATGCCCCGGCTGGTCGGCACATCCAGGATCAGCGTTTCGCTGGCCAGGTTGATGGTGTTGTCCGCGTTGGCGGTGAACCGGGACAGCCGGTTGACGCCGTCCCACCGGGCGAAGTCCGCCGGCGTACCGGTGGTCGGCGCCCCGCCACCGGGGGTGTCCAGCGGTGGCGCGTAGAACACGTACACCCAGCGGTTGGTGGCGAAGTTCGGGTCGACTTTGATGCCCTGCAGGCCCTCCTCGTCGCCGGTGTAGACCGGCAGCGTGGCGGCGACCTTTGTGTTGCCGGCCGCGTCGGTGTGCCGAATCACGCCGTTACGGGAGGTGTGGAACACGCCCCGGTCCGGCAGCACGGTGAGGCTCATCGGCTCGCCCGTCTCAGCCGCGCCCTTCGCCAGCTCGACCTGCTGGAAGTTGCTGGTCACGGTGCCGCCACAGTCGGCCTCGGCCGCGCCGGCCACGCTCATGATGCCGCCGAGCAGGTGGGTACGGAAGTTCGGCTCGGTGTACGACTCGTCGGTGTGCCCGAGCCCGGTGTACCAGGCCCGGCCGCCGGAGTAGTTGTGGCACCAGGAGATCGGGTGGTCGTACCCGTTTCCGCCGCCGCTGTAGGTGCTCTCGTCCAGGGTGGCGAGCACGTGCACACTGCCCCGGGGGTTGGTGCGGTAGTTGTACCACTCGTCCAACCGGGTCCAGCGCTGCGGCAGCGCGGCGGTGGACGGGTGCACCTGGTCGGCGACCTTGATGGTCGCGGTCTGGTTGGCCGGATGCGAGGCGAAGTACGCCCCGACCAGTCCGCCGTACCAGGGCCACTCGTACTCGGTGTCGGCGGCGGCGTGTACGCCCACGTACCCGCCGCCGCCCTGGATGTACCGCTCGAACGCTGCCTGCTGGGTGGCGTTGAGCACGTCACCGGTGGTGGACAGCCAGATCACCGCGGCGAAGCGGTCCAGGTTGGCGTCGGTGAACTGGGCCGCGTCCTCGGTGGTCTCGACGGTGAACCCGTTGGCCGCGCCGAGCTGCTGGATGGCGGCGATGCCGGGCACGATGGATCCGTGCCGGAATCCGGCGGTCTTGCTGAAGACCAGCACGGTGAACGGTGCGGCGCTGGCCGCGGGTGGCGCGGCGACGATGCCGCCGGCCACGAGGATCGCGCTCAGTACGGCGCCGAGCCACGATCTCAGAGATCTGCGCACGGTGGTCGTCCTTTCGAGGACGGCGTGCGCCGATCACGCCTGGTGGGGTGAAGGTGGTGGTGCCGCGCATGCTCGCGGCCCGCTCAACGCGCCGTCGCCGGTGCGAGCGTGAGACATGCGCATACATCGTTACGGCCGCATCACGGGCGCGTCAAGCTCTCCAGCCATCTTCGTGAGAGCGTTATCTCGGCAGGTCAGGGCTGACTGACGAATCCCGTCGCAGGGGGCCCGTTCAGGGGAGGGTGAAGTCCAGGCGGGTGACCTGGTCGGCGGTCACGGTCGCGGTCTGCGGCGCGCTGTGCTGCTCGCCGGTGCTGACCACGATCTCGTACCGGCCCGGCGGAAGTCGCCACTCGTAGCGGCCGGCGTCTCCGGTCAGGACGCCGATCTCGGGGATCGCCGGTGCCGGCTCGCCAAGCGGGGTCACCTGCACGGACGCCTGACGCACCGGTTCGCCGGCCGGGGTGGTGACGGTGCCGGTCACGGTGCCGGCCGGGTTGGTGCGACCCGGCGGGGCCGGTGGCCCGTCATCGGAGACCGGGTCGTCTCCGCCGAAGGCCAGCAGGCTCGCCCCGATCAGCAACGGCGCGGCGATCAGGAGTGCGAGCACCCCGAGGCGCTTACGGCTCATGACTGCTTCCTCACTGGCGATGACGGACAGTATCTGGGACGTGCCCGAGGTGGTGACGGTTCCGTGCGGGTGGGTGGCTGCTCGCCGGCCCACCCGCACGGGCACCTCGGGTCAGCTGTTACGCCAGGTGATCAGATTGTTGAAGACGCTCTCCGTGATGCGGGTGCCGTGGTTGTTTGTGGAGTGTGGCGAGGAGCCGTGCAGGCCGTACGCGTGAATCGCCATCACGCACTGCCCGACACAGTACGAACTGCCGGCGGCGCGGGTCTGGTAGACCGGGCTGCCGCTCTGGCAGCCGAACGTGTCGTTCTGGTAGAAGACCTGCCGGGCGTGGGTGACCGTGACGGTCTGCCCGGCGTGTCGCCACTGCTGACCGAAGGTCTTGTCGCACGGGTAGCCGCTGACGGTGGTCGCGGTGCCGGTGAGCGAGGCGCTCTGCCACCACATGCCGAACCAGCCGGTGCTGTTGCCGGCAGCGCAGCTCAGCCGGATGGCGCCGTAGTCGTACGTCTCGTCGCCGCTCTGGGTCCAGCCGGTGACCGAGAGGAGTTGGGTGGCGGTGCACGTGCCGTACGGCGTCGACGCCCCGTTGCGGCCCGGGATGATCTGGAAGTCTCCGCGCGGGTAGAAGTTGTTGCCGCCGCCGCCGTTCTGGCCGCCGCCCGGGTGCACGCAGTGCCCGGCGGTGGCGATGATGCTCGGGCCGTAGAGCCAGCCGGTGCAGCCCCAGGTGCTGCCGTTGGTGGTGCGGACGATCTGCACGATGGCGCTGGACGGGAAGACCGTGGTCGGGTCGACCCGCACCCGGTTGTCGGTGCCGATGACGCTCTGGATGCCGATCGAGTCGCCGTCGGGCGCGGCGGGACGGCCACCGGCATCGAACCGGCTGCCTCCCGGTCCGGCCTTGCCGGTGCCGGCCGATCCGGAGGCGCCGGAACCCCGTACGCCATCGAGGCCGCGCTGCACGGAGGGCAGCGCGACGGCGGCGGGTACGACACCCGAGTCGGCGACCGCGCCGTGCACGTCGGTGCGGGCGGCGGTGGTCGGGGCTTGGGCGGTCGACGCGGCGGTCGCCGGTGCGGCGGCGAGCGCCGACGCCAGGACGGCGGTGATCCCGATCGCGAGGATGCTCCTCGGTCGGGATCTGCTGGGCGGTGTGGACGTCACGAGAGCCCTCCTCATCGAAGCTGGACGCTTCAGATGGCAAGCTATATCGACCAGGTTGATCCACACTCGTGTGTGTCTGTCCGTCGACACCGCTACGTTCGGTTTCGGACAGATCGCGTACCGTGCCGGCGTGGCGTACCGCCGGGCGAGTCAGATCGACTGGCCGGCGACGACCGACAGGAGCCGGAGCTTGTGGTGGCTCTCGCTGCCCGGGACGGCGGTGAAGACCTGCAACAGCTGCGACTGGTCGGGGTCAACGAGGACCTGGCAGTGCAGTTCGAGCAGCCCGACCTCCGGGTGCTGGATGCGCTTGGGTGCGCAGTACGCCCCGCCGACGGGATGTGCGCGCCACAGCTCGGCGAATTCCGGGCTCCGGGCCAGCAGGGCGTGCACGATCTCCCCGGCTCGCGAGTCGCGACCGTCACGGGTGTACGCGCGATGCAGATCAGCGGCGATGGCGCGGCTCTGCGCCGGATGGTCCTGTTCGGGGTGGATGCGTCGGACGTCCGGATCGGTGAACCAGCGGTAGTGCAGGCTGCGCGCCAGGCCGGTGTGCCGGGTGTCGTCGCCGAGCAGTGCACTGGCCAGCCGGGTCTGCGTCAGTGTCTCACCGAGATCGCTCACCACCTGGGCGGCGACATCGCCGAGGCCGTCGAAGACGCGCATCATGCCGGGGTTGACGTGGTCGTTGCGCCGGATCCGCTGCGGTGCCGGATATCCACCGAGCCGGAACAGGTGATCCCGTTCCGCCACGGACAGCCGCAGTCCCCGGGCGATCGAGGCGAGCATCTGCTCCGACGGGCGTGGGCCGCGCTGCTGCTCGATCCGGCTGTAGTAGTCGGCTGACATGTCGCTGAGGGCGGCGACCTCCTCGCGGCGAAGCCCGCCGGTACGCCGCCGGCGGTGCCCACGGGGCAACCCGACGTCCTCGGGCTGTAGTGCCTCGCGTCGGCTCCGCAGGAACTCGGCGAGTCGAGCGCGGTCCATGACGGCTCCTTCTGCTTCCCACCGCCGGTGCGCGGTCTCCAACTGCCCAACAACCGCAGGTCCGGGGCTGTTTCCCAGGCTGGCACGAGCTGGCACGGGGCAGCCAGGTGCCGGTTGTCCGGGGATCGGGGCAGCCGACCGGCGACCTGCCAGCCACGGATCGGCTGTGCCTGGTTGGCCCCGGGTGACCAGCCAAGACTCGGATCCATGACGACCAACACCCACACGCCCACCGGACACTGGATCAACGGCGAGGTGGCCCCTGCCGGATCCGTCCAGACCATCACCGTCAGCAACCCCGCTACCGGGGAGATCGTCGCCGAGGTGCCCGCCGGCACCGCCAAAGACGTGGACCGGGCCGTCGCCGCAGCGCGGGCCGCCTTCCCCGGCTGGTCGGCCACCCCACCCGTCGAGCGCGCCGCCGTGCTGCGACGCATCAGCGCCGGCCTGCGCGAGCGGAGCGAGGAGATCGCCACGGCGATCACCGCCGAGATGGGTTCGCCGCTGAGCATGTCCCGGACCGCCCAGGTCGGCTTCCCGATCGCGGTCGCCGATTCGTTCGCCACGTTGGCCGAGGACTTCGAGTGGACCGAGGAGGTCGGCAACTCGCTGATCGTCCGCGAGCCGATCGGTGTGGTGGGGGCGATCACTCCCTGGAACTTCCCGTTGCAGCAGATCGTGTCGAAGCTGGCACCCGCCCTGATCGCGGGCGACACGGTGGTGTTCAAGCCGTCGGAGGTGGCGCCGCTGACCGCGCGGATCCTCGCCGAGGTGACCACCGAGGCGGGTCTGCCGGCCGGCGTGTTCAACGTGGTCTACGGCACGGGCGACGTCGTCGGTGAGGCGATCTCGGCGCATCCGGACATCGACATGATCTCCTTCACCGGCTCCACCAGGGCCGGGCGGCGCATCTCGGCCGTCGCCGCCGAGACCGTCAAGCGGGTCGCGCTCGAACTCGGTGGCAAGGGTGCTCTCGTGATCCTCGACGACGCCGACCTGCCCCGGGCGGTGGAGACCGGGGTGATGATGACGTTCGCCAACGGCGGCCAGGTCTGCGGCGCGTGGCCACGGATGCTGGTTCCGGCGTCGCGCCAGGACGAGGTCGTGCGCCTGGCGGTGGCCGCCGCGGCCCAGTACCCGGTCGGGGATCCGCGCGACGAGACCACCCGGATCGGCCCGATGGCGTACGAGGCCCACCGGCGCAAGGTCAACAGCTACATCGAGCGCGGTATCGCCGACGGGGCGAAACTCGTGTTCGGTGGTCCCGGCCGGCCCGACGGGCTGGAGCAGGGGGCCTACGTGCGGCCGACCATCTTCGCCGAGGTCGACCCGAACTCCACCGTCGCCCAGGAGGAGATCTTCGGCCCGGTCCTGACCATCATCGGGTACGCCGACGAGGACGAGGCCGTGGAGATCGCCAACGGCACGATGTACGGCCTCACCGCCGGCGTCTTCGGTGAGCCCGGGCACGCGCTCGCCGTCGCCCGTCGACTGCGGGCCGGTCAGGTCGACGTCAACGGCGGCCACTGGAACCCGTACGCCCCGTTCGGTGGCTACAAGCAGTCCGGCAACGGCCGTGAGTTCGGCCGGGCCGGTCTGGAGGAGTTCCTGGAGACCAAGTCCATCCAGCGTTGACCGGGGCCGCCGTGGCCGGGAGGAACGTCGTGTTTCTCCCGGCCACGACAGGGTGACAACGGCGGTTCAGGCGGCGACGGCCTGCTCCGAGTACCTCCACAGGCGCTCCGCCGCCGCCGGGTCGAGGGCGTGCGGGGCGACCCCCGCCTCGGCCTCCTCCGGCACCGGCGCCACCTCGGCCTCCTGGTTGTCCTCGAAGTACCGCCCGGTGACGCCCTCGACGAGCGGTGAGGCGGCCAGCAGGACCGAGGTCGAAGCGCCCTGCTCGGGCGTCTTGTAGTAGTCCAACGGCACCCGGTTGCCGGCCTCGTCGAGCACCCCGAAGGCTCGCATCGTCTCGTCGTCGAGATGCCGCTGGAGGTTGGTCAGGATGTAACCGGGATTGGCGGCGTTGGCGACGATTCCGTCGTCCGCCCAACGGTTGGCGACGCCGACGGCGAACAGCACCGTCGCGGTCTTCGACTGGCCGTACGCCGACCAACGGTCGTACGCGCGCTGCTCGAAGTGCGGATCGGCGAAGTCGAAGGGTGCCCGCAGGTGCGCACCCGAACTGACCAGGACGACACGGGCCGAACCGGCGGCGCGGAGGTTGTCGTGCAGGCCGGTGACGAGCGCGAAGTGCCCGAGGTGGTTGGTGGCGAGTTGCGCCTCCCAGCCCTGAGCGGTCAGCTCACGGTTCGGCACGGCCATGATCCCGGCGTTGGCGATGACGGCATCCACAGGTCCCTGCCAGTCCGCCACGAAGGCGGCGACCGAGGTCAGGTCGGACAGGTCCAGCGGGGCGGCGTGGGCCGAGCCCGAGCGGGCTGACATCTCCTCGACCAGGCCGGCTGCGGCGGCGGGGCGACGGATGGCGATGGTCACCTCCGCCCCGGCGCCGACCAGGGCGCGTACGGTCTCGGTGCCGAGGCCGGAGGCACCGCCGGTGACGATGATCCGGCGGCCGGTGAGGTCGACGCCGTCCAGTACCTCCGCAGCTGTCGTCCGGGGCCCGAACGGGGTGACGACCCGGGAGCGGGTCTTCGTGTTGTCGTCCATGACGGCAACGTTAGGTGCCCCAGGTTGGACGTACTATGGTTTCGCGTCCAGTCATCTTTAGTGTAAGTCCAGGGAGTAGGGGTGGATCCGCTGCACGACGTGCTGACTCTTGTCGGCGCCACCGGCCACCTCTCCGCCAGTATGGAGGCGGGCGGCAGCTGGGCGGTCGAGTTCGAGGCACCTGCGGGGATCAAGTTCAACGCGGTCCGCCGGGGGCGCTGCTGGCTGCGCCTCGACGGGTCCGCCGACTCGCTGCCCCTCGTGGCCGGCGACTGCTACCTGCTGACCCGTTCCCGGCCGTACACCCTCTTCAGTGACCCGGAGGCGGTCCCGGTGCCGGCCGGACCGATCTTCCTGGCGGCGACGGGCGGGGTGGCCCGGGCCGGGACGGGCGACGACTTCGCAGCCGTCGGTGGTGCGTTCCACTTCGGCGAACGGGCCCGTACGCTGCTGCTCGACGCCCTGCCCCCGCTGGTCCACGTGCCCGGGGCGGCCGCTGAGGCCGCCACCCTGCACTGGGCCATCGACCAGGTCGACCGGGAACTACGACAACAGCGGGTCGCCGCCGGCCTCGTCGCCGAGCATCTCGCTCTCGTCATGCTGATCCAGATGCTCCGCCACCATCTCGCCGGTGCCGCCGGATCGGCCACCGGCTGGCTGGCCGGCCTCGGTGACCCGGTGGTCGCCGTGGCGCTGCGGGAGCTGCACCAGCGGCCGGCACACCAGTGGACGGTGGCGGAGCTGGCCCGGGCCGCTTCGGTCTCCCGCTCGACCCTGGCGGCACGGTTCAGGGCGGTGGTCGGCCGAGCCCCGCTGGAGTACCTCACCGACTGGCGGGTGGAACTCGCCGCCGACCGGCTCCGCCGGACCGACGACACCCTGGCCCGCATCGCGCAACTCGTGGGCTACGGCTCCGAGAGCGCCCTCAGCGTCGCCTTCAAGCGCGTCACCGGCCACTCGCCGCGTGCCTACCGCCGCCTCGCTCGGCCCCGCTGACGCCGGGAGTCAGCAGACCCGAGCTGCGGTGGGGACGGCGTCCGGGCCGTCCTGTTCGACGGCGCAGAGGTTGGTGAGGGTGGTCTCGGCGATGTTGTGCAGGCCGTCCTCGGTGAAGAACGCCTGGTGCCCGGTGATGAGCACGTTGGGGAAGGTGGTGAGACGGGCGAAGTCGTCGTCACCGAGGACCCGTTCGGAGCGGTCCTCGAAGAACAGGTCGCTCTCCTCCTCGTACACGTCGAGGCCGAGGTAGCCGATCCGGCCGCTCTTGAGGCCATTGATCACGGCCCGGGTGTCGACCAGCGCGCCCCGACCCGTGTTGATCAACATGACGCCGTCGCGGAGCAGGGCGATGCGTTCGGCGTCGATCAGGTGCTGGGTGTCCGGAGTGAGCGGGCAGTGCAGGGTGACGATGTGGGACTCGGCGAGCAACTGCTCCAGCGGCACGTACTCCACGCCGGCGGCGCGGGCCGCGTCGTTCGGGTACGGGTCGCTGGCCAGCACCCGGCAACCGAAACCCGCCATGATCTGGGCGACGCAGACACCGATCCGCCCGGTGCCGACGATGCCCACCGTACGGCCGTGCAGGTCGAAGCCGAGCAGGCCGGCGAGGGCGAAGTTGTGTTCGCGTACCCGGTTGTAGGCGCGGTGGATCTTGCGGTTCAGGGCGAGGATCAGGCCGGCGGTGTGCTCGGCCACCGCGTGCGGCGAGTACTCCGGCACCCGCACCACGGTCAGGCCCAGTTTGCGGGCGGTGACCACGTCGACGTTGTTGAAACCGGCCGAGCGCAGCGCCACCACCCGGACGCCGACCTCGGCGAGCTGGTCGAGCACCTCGGCGCAGAGGTCGTCGTTGACGAAGGCGCAGACCGCGTCCGACCCCTCGGCGAGGCGGGCGGTCTGTGCGGTGAGCCTCGGCTCCAGGAAGGTCAGCTCATGACCGGCTGCGGCGTTCGCCTCGGTGAGGAACGTCCGGTCGTACGGCTTGGTGCTGAACACTGCCACTCGCATGGGCCACCTCCACCGTCCACGCTAAGGCCGGACACCGGCCCAGGGACAGGGTCCGACGACCCGTCAGGTCAACTGGGCGTCGATCTCGGTGAGCTCCTCGGCGGTCAGGTCGAGGTTCTCCACCGCGGCGATGTTGGCCTCCAGCTGCGGCACGCTGCTGGCACCGATGATGAGGCTGGTCATCCGAGGGTCGCGCAGTGCCCAGGCGAGCGCGAGCTGCGCGAGGGACTGGCCCCGGCGCTGGGCGATGGCGGCCAGCCCCCGGATGGTGGCCAGTCGCTGCTCGTTCACATCGCTCTCGTTCAGGAAGACGCTGGTGCGGACCCGGGAGTCGGCCGGGATGCCGTCGAGGTAGCGGTCGGTGAGCAGACCCTGGGCCAGCGGGCTGTAGGCGATGCAGCCGGCACCGACCCGCTCCAGCGTGTCGAGCAGCCCGTCCTGCTCGGTCCACCGGTTGAACATCGAGTACGCGGGCTGATTGATCAGCAACGGGGTGCCCAGGTCGCGCAGAATCGCCGCGGCCCGCTCGGTCTGCTCCGAGGTGTAGTTGGAGATGCCGACGTAGAGGGCCTTGCCGGAGCGGACGGCGGCGTCGAGGGCCCCCATCGTCTCCTCCAGCGGGGTGTCCGGGTCGTACCGGTGGCTGTAGAAGATGTCGACGTAGTCCAGGCCGAGCCGGCGCAGCGACTGGTCGAGCGAGGAGATCAGATTCTTACGGGAACCCCACTCGCCGTACGGACCGGGCCACATCAGGTAGCCGGCCTTGCTGGAGATGACCAGCTCGTCGCGGTACGGCTTGAGGTCACCGGCGAGCATCCGGCCGAAGTTCTCCTCGGCGGAACCGGGCGGCGGTCCGTAGTTGTTGGCCAGGTCGAAATGGGTGACGCCAAGGTCGAAGGCGCGCCGCACGATGTCGCGCTGGCGCTCGACGGGGCGGTCCGGCCCGAAGTTGTGCCACAGGCCGAGCGAGATCGCGGGCAGCCGGAGCCCGCTGGCTCCGCTGCGTCGGTAGGCCATCTGGTCATAGCGCGTGTCGGCGGCGAGGTAGGTCACGATCATGACCATAGCCCGCGGTCCGGTCGTTGAGTCGAGCTGCGGCCGTGGTGCGCCGCGACGGGTAGCGTCGACCCATGCGTTACGTGCGGCTCGACACCCCGAAGCCCCTGTCCAGGATCGGCCTCGGTACGTGGCAGTTCGGTTCCCGGGAGTGGGGGTACGGCCCGGACTACGAACGGCTGGCGGCGACCATCGTCCGGCGCGCCGTCGAGCTGGGCGTGACTCTCTTCGACACCGCCGAGGTCTACGGCTTCGGTCGCAGCGAACGGCTCCTCGGTGCGGCGCTGGCCGCCGACCGGGACAAGGTCGCTGTCGCCACCAAGATCCTGCCGGTGCTGCCGGTCGCGTCGGTGGTGCAGCAGCGGGCGGTCGCCTCGGCTGCTCGGCTCGGCGTCACCAGCATCGACCTCTACCAGGTGCACCAACCCAACCCCGTGGTCAGCGACCAGCGGACCATGCGCGGGATGCGCGCGTTGCAGGACGTCGGTCTCGTCGCCGAGGTCGGGGTGAGCAACTACAGCCTGCGGCGCTGGCAGGTGGCGGAGACGGCGCTGGGCCGGCGGGTGCTCAGCAACCAGGTCCGCTACAGCATGCTGGACCGCAAACCGGAGGAGGATCTTCTCCGGTACGCCGAGCAGGCCGGCCGGTTGGTCATCGCGTACAGCCCGCTGGCACAGGGCTTTCTCTCCGGGCGGTACGACGCGAACCATCCGCCGGTCGGCGCCATCCGGCGGGCCAACCTGTACTTCCTGCCGGAGAACCTGGAACGCGGCAGCGCGCTGATCGAGACGCTGCGCCAGGTGGCCGCCGCGCACGACGCGACACCGAGCCAGATCGCCCTGGCGTACGTGCTGCGTCACCCGAACGTGGTGGCGATTCCCGGCGCGTCCAGCGTGGAGCAGATGGAGCGGAACGCCGCCGCCGCGGAGATCGATCTGACCGAGGACGAGTACGCCGCGCTTGTCAACGCGGCCCGTGCGTTCCGACCGGTCACCGGGCTGGCCGCGATACCGCAGTTCGTCAGGTCCCGGGTACGCGGCTGACCGTGCGGCCCAGGTGGCGGTGACCGGCGGGCGGGGCATCGGCATCATGAGGCGATGAATCCTCCCGCGCCGCTGCGTCCGTTGGTCGCCGGCTCCACCTGGCGGCGCGGTGTGTTCCTGTTGCTCGGTGGCGTGCTCGCGCTGCCGTACGCGTTGCTGCTGGTGGCCTTCGCGCAGCTGTTCACCACCTCCGGGGTGCCCTGGCCGCTGGTCCTGGTGCTGCTGGTGCCGGCGGCCACCATCGCCGTCGTACCGATCTTCCTCGGCGGTAGTCGCGCGCTGGAGATCGCGGCGGTCCGTGGGCTGCTCGGGGTCGAGTTGCCCGAGCCGCTGCCCGGTCACCGACTCGACCGGGAGACCCGGTTGCGCGCCGCGCTCTGGATCGGACTGCACCTGATCAGCGGCGCGCTGGTGGTGGCCGCGCTGTTCAGCGCGGTGCCGATGGCGCTGGCGTTCATCGCCGCGCAGGCGGGTGTGGACGTCGGAATGACCGGCGCCGAGCGGTTCGGGCCGCTCCACGCCGGTGACAGCGGCTGGTTGACGCTCGTCGGGCTGCTCGTGCTGGTCGCACTCGGCTACGTCGTGGCCGGGCTCGGTGCGCTCGCCGCGTCGATGGCTCCGGCGCTGCTGGGACCGGCGTCGGCCGAGCGGATCGCGGCGCTGGAGGCCCGGGCCGCGCGGCTGGCCGAACGCAACCGGCTGGCCCGGGAGCTGCACGACTCGGTCGGCCACGCGCTTACCGTCGCCACCCTCCAGGCCGGCGCCGCCCGCGAGGTGCTCGACGGCGACCCGGAGTTCGTTCGCCGGGCGCTGGGCGCCATCGAGGAGACCGCGCGGCGTGCGATGGACGATCTCGACCAGGTGCTCGGGTTGCTGCGGGAGACCGGGGAACCGGCGGCCCGTACCCCCCAGCGGACCCTGTCCGACCTGGACGGACTGATCGCCGACACCCGGGCCGCCGGCACCTCGGTACGCAGCCGCGGCAGTGGGTCGCTGGACGCCCTGCCGGCGGCGGTCTCCCGGGAGGGCTACCGAATCGTGCAGGAGGGGTTGACCAACGCAGCCCGGCACGGCCACGGGCCGGTGACCCTGCGGGTGGACGTGTCGCCGGACGGCCTGGAGATCGAGCTGGAGAACGGAGTGGCTCAGCCGCCGTCCGGTGGCGCGGCGGTGCCGGGTGGTGGGCGGGGGCTGATCGGCATGCGGGAGCGGGTGCTGCTGCTCGGCGGCCAGATCACCGCCAAAATGGACGGAGGACGATGGCGGGTACGGGTGCGGCTGCCGATCGGGGCGGACGGATGAGCGTGGCAGTGTTGATCGTCGACGACGACGAACTGGTCCGGATCGGGCTGCGGACCATCCTCGACGCCCAGCCGGACCTGCGGGTCGTCGCCGAGGCCGCAGACGGTGCGGAGGTACCGCCGCTGGTCGCCCGGCACCGCCCACAGGTGGTGCTGATGGACGTGCGAATGCCCAGGATCGACGGCATCCAGGCCACCCGGCGTCTGCTGGCCACCTCCGCCGAGCCGCCCCGGGTGCTGGTCATCACCACCTTCGCCAACGACGAGTACGTCTACGACGCGCTGCGCGCCGGGGCGAGTGGCTTCCTGCTCAAGCGGGCCCGGCCGGCCGAGGTGGTGGAGGCGGTACGGGTGGTGGCGCGCGGTGAGTCGCTGCTCTTCCCGGCCGCGATCCGGCGGCTGGTCGGTGCGTACGGGCGGCGGAACGCCGACGGGCTGCGGACGGCCCGGCTCACCGAACGGGAGGGCGAGGTGCTGCGGCTGATGGCCGCCGGACTGTCCAATCCGGAGATCGCCGCCCGCCTCGTGGTGGGGGTCGAGACGGTGAAGACGCACGTCGGCAACGTGCTGACGAAGCTCGGGGTGCGTGACCGCACCCAGGCGGTGATCGCCGCGTACGAGTCGGGGTTCGTCACACCCGCTGGCTGAGCTTCCCCCACGCGGGGGAGACGGTTCACCGCCGTACGGGAGGGCAGGGCGGGCACCTCAGCCGAGGCTGGGTTCATGACAAACGTAGCCCTACCCGAGCACCGTGGGACGACCCGTCGTCCCGGCCTGCTCGCCCCACTTGCCGCCGGTTGGCTCGGGCTGTGGGGCCTGCTCGCTCTGGTGGCGGCCATCACCGGCACCGGCTACCCGTTCGGTGCCAACGATCCGCACCTCGACTCGACACTGCTCCGGCTGCTCCCGACGGACGCCGGGCCGTCGTTCTTCGCCGGGATGCTGCTCACCGCCGTGGCGCTGGTCCTGGCCAGTCGCCGAACCACGCCCACCGGCCCGCTGCGGATGCTGCTGCTCGCTTACGGCTGGACCGTGGCGTTCGTGCTGGCCGTGGTGGTGCCCGGCTTGCAGGTGCTGGCCCTGCTCGGCTACGCGCCGATGCTGCTGGTCGGTGCACCCTTCGGTTGGCCACCTGTGGATTACGCAGACGTGTTCACCTGGGCGCTTACCGCTCGCGTCGCCGCGATGTGCGGCGGGGTGCTGTTGAGCGGGGTGCTGCTGAGGTGGCAGCGGCGTACCGCCGGTTGCTGTGTCGGGTGTGGCCGCGACGGCACCGACCGGGGCTGGACCACCCCGGCGGCCGCGGCCCGCTGGGGCCGGTGGGCCGTCTGGGTCGCGGCGGTGATCCCCGTCGGGTACGCGCTGACCCGGTTCGCCTGGCTGGCCGGCATCCCGCTCGGCCTCGCGCGGGAGGATCTCGCCGAGTTGCGGCAGAGCGGCGCGGTCTGGGCGGGGGTCGGGCTGGGCGCCTTCGCCACCGTCGGCGCGGTGCTCACCCTGGGGCTGGCGCAGCGTTGGGGTGCGCGGTTTCCCCGCTGGATGGTGGGGCTGGGCGGTCGGCCGGTGCCGGTGCGGCTGGCCGTGATCCCGGCGACGGTGGTTGCGGTGCTGGCCACCGCCGCCGGCCTGAACGCGCTCAGCGTCCCCGAGTTCTGGCAGGCCGGTCGCGGGCTCAGCGCGGCCGGTCTCCCGCTGATGTTCTTCCCGCTCTGGGGGCTTGCGCTCGGCGCCGCGACGTACGCGTACCACCTGCGTCGTCGGGGCATCTGCGGTCGCTGCAACCTGGGGTGACCGGTGGCCCGGTCCGTCGTCCGGCACGGGGGTGGGCGGCGGACCGGGCTGTCACGGCAGGTCGCGGGCGTAGCAGACGGAGAGCGGTTCGCCCTGGTACGGCCCGAAGTTGTCGATGCGCCGGTAGCCCTCCCGCTCGTAGAAGCGCATCGCGTCGGGCTGGGCGGTGCCGGTCTCCAGCAGCAGGGTACGTACCCCGGCGTCGCGGGCGGCCTGTTCCAGGGCGCGCAGGATGGCGGTCGCGACGCCGGTGCCCCGGGCCGGCGGGCTGACGTACATCCGTTTGATCTCGGCGGAACCGGCAGCGAGGAAGCGCAGGCCGCCGCAGCCCACGGCGGTGCCGCCGGGGTCTCGGGCGATCAGGAAGACGCTCACCGTGTCGGCCGTGGGCTCCTCGCCCGGCTCGTGGTCGTCACAGCCGTAGCGGGCGTCGAGTTCGGTTCGCTGGGCGGCGCGGAGCCGGACGGCGTCGGTCGACTCCCAGGGTTCGCGATCGATGGAGAGCACCACCGCCTCCTCCTCATCCAGGCAGAGTTCATGATCATGCCAGGTCGACAGGGGTCGACGGCGGCAGGTGCGCGCTAGCGTGGGCGGGGTGAGTGAGTCTTCGTCTGTTTCGCCGCTCCCGCCGGCCGACCTGCCCGCCACGCTCGGTGCGCTGCGCGCCGCCGGGCACCGCTACCGCACCGTCAAGCAGGAGCTGCGCGACAACCTGCGGGCCCGGATGCGTGATGGCGCGCCGCGGTTCGCCGGCATCGTCGGGTACGACGACACCGTGTTGCCGGAGGTGGAGCGGGCGCTGCTCGCCGGGCACGACATGGTGCTGCTCGGCGAGCGGGGTCAGGGCAAGACCCGGCTGATCCGGTCGCTGGTGACGCTGCTTGACGAGTGGACGCCGGTGATCGTCGGCTCGGTGCTCAACGAGCACCCGCTGCACCCGGTCACCCCGGCGTCGCGGGCGCTTGTCGCCGAGGCCGGCGACGACCTGCCGGTGGGCTGGCTGCACCGCTCGATGCGTTACGGGGAGAAACTGGCCACCCCGGACACCAGCGTGGGCGACCTGATCGGCGACGTGGACCCGGTCCGGCTGGCTCAGGGGCGTACGCTCGGCGACCCCGAGACGATCCACTTCGGGCTGGTGCCGCGTACCAACCGGGGCATCTTCGCGGTCAACGAGCTGCCCGACCTGGCCGAGCGGATCCAGGTGGCGCTGCTCAACGTGCTGGAGGAGCGGGACATCCAGGTACGCGGCTACCAACTGCGGCTGCCGCTGGACCTGCTGCTGGTGGCCAGCGCCAACCCGGAGGACTACACCAACCGGGGTCGGATCATCACGCCGCTCAAGGACCGCTTCGGCGCGGAGATCCGCACCCACTACCCGACCGACCTGGAGTTGGAGCTGGCCCTGATCCGGCAGGAGGCCGACCTGGTCGCCGAGGTGCCGGAGCACGTGCTGGAGGTGCTGGCCCGGTTCGCCCGGGCGGTACGCGAGTCGCCGTCGGTGGACCCACGTTCCGGTGTCTCCGCCCGGTTCGCCATCGCCGCGGCGGAGACCGTCGCCGCTGCCGCGCTGCGCCGGGCGTGCCTGCTGGGCACCGACTCGGAACTGCCGTCGGCCGAGGCGGTGGCGCGGGTGGGCGACGCGGTGTCGGTGACGTCGACGCTGCGCGGCAAGGTGGAGTTCGAGAGCGGCGAGGAGGGCCGGGAGGTCGAACTTCTCGGTCACCTGCTGCGTACCGCCAACGCCGAGACGTTCCGGGCCCGACTGGCCGGGCTGGACCTGTCCGGCTTCACCGCGCTGGTCGAGGAAGGGCAGGCGGTCGAGACCGGGGAGTTGGTGTCGGCGGCTGACCTGCTGCGTCAGGTGGGCACGGTGCCGGGGCTGGCCAAGGTGCTCGACCGGCTCGGGATCGGCGACGCGCCGACCACCGGGCAGGCCGCGGCGGCCGTCGAGTTCGTGCTCGAAGGGCTGTATCTGAGCCGCCGGCTGGGCAAGGACGTCACCGACGGCGGGCGGACCCGCTACGGCGGCCGGGACTGAGATGGCTGGCAACCGGTTCCGGTACGGGCAGTGGCGCGGCGGCCCCGATCCGCTCGCGCCCCCGTACGACGTGCAGGCCGCGGTGGACCAGGTCGGCGCGGAGGTGCTGGCCGGCGGCAGCCTCCGGGACGCGCTGCGGGATCTGCTGCGCCGGGGCCCGCAGGGCCGTGGTGGGCTGGACGGGCTGACCGCCCGCGCCCGCCGGCTGCGCCGCGAGGCGTTGCGCCGGGGTGAACTCGACGGAGCGGTGACGCGGGCGCGGGCGCTGCTCGATCAGGCGCTGGCCGCCGAGCGGGACGAGTTGGCCCGCCGCGACGACGAGGCGGCCCGGTTCGCCGAGACGGTGCTCGACGACCTGCCCCGCTCGACCGCGCAGGCGGTGCGGGACCTGTCCGACTACCGGTGGGCGAGCGACGAGGCCCGGCAGACCTACCAGCGGATCCTCGACGGGCTGCGCGACGACGTGCTCGGCCAGCGCTTCGCCGGGCTGCGCGACTCGGCGCGGCTGGCCGGTGACCCGGCGGTGCAGGAGCAGGTCGCCGAGATGATGCGGGACCTCAACGCCCTGCTGGCCCGGCACGCCCGCGCCGAGGACACCACCGACGCGTTCGCCGAGTTCATGCGCCGGCACGGCGACTTCTTCCCCGAAAACCCGCGCGACGTGGACGAACTGATCGACATTCTGGCCCGCCGATCGGCGGCCGGTCAGCGGCTGATGAACTCGCTGTCGGAGCGGCAGCGGGAGGAACTGGCCGGGCTGATGCGCGAGTCCCTCGGTGACCGGCTCGCCGGTGAGCTGGCCGCTTTGGAGGGGAACCTGCGGGCGCTCCGGCCCGACCTGCGCTGGGGGCGGGGTGAGCGGACGCAGGGTGGCCACCCGCTGGGCTACGGCGAGGCGACCGGGGCGCTCGACGAGATCGCCGAACTGGACGACCTGCTCGACCAGTTGGGCCAGGCGCATCCCGGGGCGACCCTTGACGACATCGACGTCGACGCGGTGGCCCGGACGCTGGGCCGCGACGCGGCCGACGACGTACGCCGCCTGCGGGAGCTGGAGCGGGAGCTGCGCCGACAGGGTTGGGTGACCCGGGACGCCGACGGTCTGACGTTGAGTCCGAAGGCGCTGCGTCGCCTCGGCGGCACCGCGCTGCGCCAGGTCTTCGCCGAGCTGACCGCCGGTCCGCGTGGCCAGCACGACCTGCGCTCGGCCGGGGCGGCCGGCGAGGTGACCGGGGCGTCGCGGCCCTGGGAGTACGGCGACGAGCAGCCGCTGGATGTGGTGCGGACGCTGACCCGGGCGGTCCGCCGAGCCGGCCCGGGGGTGCCGGTGCAACTGGCCGTCGAGGACTTCGAGGTGGTCGAGACCGAACGGCGGGCGTCGGCGGCGGTGGCGCTCTGCGTCGACCTGTCGTACTCGATGATCTCGCAGGGTCGGTGGGGGCCGATGAAGCAGACCGGGCTGGCCCTGGCGCACCTGATGGCCACCCGGTTCCCGCAGGACGCGTTGCAGATCATCGGGTTCGGCCGGCGGGCGGAGACGCTGACCCAGCAGGAACTGGCCGCCGTCGAGCCGGACATGATGCAGGGGACCAACCTGCAACACGCGTTGCGGCTGGCCGGCCGGCACCTGCGGCGTCATCCGGACGCGGAGCCGGTGGTGCTGGTGGTCACCGACGGGGAACCGACCGCCCACCTGGACCCGGACGACGGTGAGGCGCTGTTCGCCTGGCCGTCGTCGCCGGAGACGATCGAGGCGACGGTCCGGGAGGTGGACCGGCTCGGCCGCTACGGGGCCACCCTCAACCTCTTCATGCTCGGCGACGATCCCGGTTTGCGCCGGTTCGTCGACGCGGTGGCCCGACGCAGCGGTGGACGGGTCTTCACCCCGGACGCCGACGACCTCGGCGAGTACGTGGTCAGCGACTACCTGCGGGCCCGCCGGGGCCGACACTAAGCTCGGCCGGGTGGAGGTCGACGGGCTGCGGCGGGCGTACGACGCGGTGCTGGCCGAGGTCGACGCGGGCGGGTTCGGGCCGCCTCCGCCCGACCGGTACAGCGCCGAGCAGGTCGTGGCGCACCTGGTCGCCAGCGACGAGCTGATGCGCGAGGCCACCGAGGCGGTGCTGGCCGGCTCGCCGTACGCCTTCTACGACCTGGACGAGGTCCACCGGCCGGAACTGGACGAACTGGCCGCCGAGTGCGGCGGCCTCGACGGGCTCGCCGCCCGGCTGCGCGCCACCAGCGACCAACTGGTGGCGCTGGTGGCGCAGCTCGGTGCGGCGGCGGACACCCCGGTCGAGACGCACCTCCGCGAGGGGTTCGAACTCGTCATCGACGAGCCGCTGCCGTGGGGCCGCACGATCGATCTGCACACCCGCGTGCACCTGCCCCGACACCTGAACGAGCTACGCGCCCTGCGCCGCCGGCCCTGACGACGCTGCCTGATGGGTGGGGCGCTACTGGAGCGTCCAGCGCTGGGCCGGGTTGCCGTCGCAGGGTGCCTGGACGATGTCGGTGCCGGCCCCGGTGCTACCGTCGCGGGCCTGGGCGCACTTGCCGCTGTGCACGGCCACCAGCACGGCCGCGCCGCCGTCGACAGGTCGTAGCCGCCACTGCTGGTTGTCTTCGCCGTGGCAGCCGAACTGCTGCAACCGGGCACCGTCGTCACCGCTGCGGCCCTCGACGTCGAGGCACTGGTTGTGGGCGGCGTTGGTAAGCGTCACCGTGTCCGGGCCGAAGGCGTTGACCACCCACTGCTGCTCCGGCCCGCCGCTGCAGTCGGCCAGCTTGGCGACGGCCTTCTCACCATCACCGTCGAGGCCGAGGCAGCGACCGGAACCGACCCCACGGAACACCTTCGGCCCGGTGATCGCGTCCGGATCCTCGCTGCGGCTCGGTGTGGGGGACGGCTCGGACCGGGTGGGGCTGGGTTCCGGTGCGCTCTCGGTCGGGCTGGCCTGCACCGTGCTCGGGGCGGGGGCAGCCGCCGTCGGCGTCGGCTGCGGCTGTTCGCCGCCGAGCACGCCGGTGGCGAACAGCACCCCCAGCAGTACGCCGACCAGTCCGACCGCCAGCGCCGTGACCAGTAGCGGATCGCGGGGCAGCCCGGCGGGGCGGCGGTTGCCGTAGACGGTGCCCGATCCATCGGTTTCCGACATCCCGGCATCCTGTCCCACGGTGGGCGGCGGCGACCAGTCACCCCCGGCGTCCAACCTGATCCGGGTGCGAAACGCCTCCAGTGGACATCCCGCCGGGCGCTCCCAGTCCGCGTAAAGTGATCCCATGCACGCCGTGCGTGATCATGACCTGGCAGTGGCTCAGCTTCGACGGTCGTATGCGGCGGTGCCACCCGGCCAGCCGGTGCGGCTGGCCAAGCGCACCTCCAACCTGTTCCGTCCGCGCAGCGCCCCCGCCTCCGGCCTGGACGTCAGTGGTCTCGGCGGGGTGCTGGGCGTCGACCCGGTCGCCCGCACCGCCGACGTGCAGGGCATGTGCACCTACGAGCGGTTGGTCGCCGCGACCCTGCCGTACGGCCTGATGCCGCTGGTGGTGCCCCAGCTGCGCACCATCACCCTCGGTGGGGCGGTGACCGGGTTGGGCATCGAGTCGACCTCGTTCCGCAACGGACTGCCGCACGAGTCGGTGACCGAGCTGGACGTGCTCACCGGCGCCGGTGAGGTGGTCACCGCCCGGCCCGACGGCCCACACGCCGACCTGTACGCGGCCTTCCCCAACTCGCTGGGCAGCCTCGGGTACGCCACCCGGCTGCGGATCGAGCTGCAACCGGTCCGCCGGTACCTGGCCCTGCGTAACCTGAGGTTCACCAACCTGACCGCGTTGACCGAGGCGATCGGCGAGATCACCGCGACCCGCCGGTGGGCCGGTGCGAGCGTCGACGCGATGGACGGGGTGATGTTCAGCCCCGATGAGGCGTACCTGGTGCTGGGCAGCTTCACCGACGACGTGCCGACGGTCTCCGACTACACCGGCCAGGAGATCTACTACCGCTCGCTGCGCCAGCGCCCGCACGACGCGCTGACCGTCCACGACTACCTGTGGCGCTGGGACACCGACTGGTTCTGGTGCTCGGCGGCGTTCGGTGCGCAGCATCCGGTGGTGCGACGGTTGTGGCCGGCGAGGTGGCGACGCAGCGACGTCTACCACCGCATCGTGCGCCTGGAGCACCGGCACCAGGTCGCCGCCCGGCTCGACAGGTGGCGCGGCCAGCCGGCTCGGGAGCGGGTCGTGCAGGACGTGGAGATCCCACTGGAGCGCACCGCCGAGTTCCTGCACTGGTTCGCCGCGAACGTCGGGATGACGCCGGTGTGGTTGTGTCCGCTGCGGCTGCGCGAGCCGGGCGGCCCGGGATCGGCCCGGTCCTGGCCGCTGTATCCGCTACGGCCGGGGCAGGACTACGTCAACATCGGGTTCTGGGGGAGCGTGCCGATCGCCGAGGGCGCCGCCGACGGCGACGTCAACCGGGAGATCGAGCGCGCGGTGTCGGAGGCGGGCGGGCACAAGTCGCTCTATTCCGACGCGTACTACGACCGGGATGCGTTCGACCGGCTCTACGGCGGCGGGACGTGGCGCGCCGTGCGGGACCGGTACGACCCGGAGCATCGGCTGACCGGACTGTACGAAAAGGCGGTAACACGCGCATGAGCGAGCGGATCGGAGTGCCGGCATGAGCGAGCGGAGCGAGCGAATCATCAGGTTCAGCGCGGTTGTGCCTCAGGTCGGCACGGAGCGGAGCGGAGTGCCGGCATGAGCTTGACCGACCGTAGCCAGGGAGCGGCAGGCGCTCCCGCCCCGCCGCCCCCTGGGGGCCGGCGGCGTGGGCCGACCGTGGCGGACATCGTCCGGGCGGTGACCTCGGGCCCCCTGCCGGTACGCGTCAGCGCGTACGACGGCAGCTCGATCGGTCCGGCCGACGCCGGGATCACCCTGTCGATCCGCACCGAGCGAGGGCTGTCGTACCTGCTCACCGCGCCGGGCGACCTGGGCATGGCGCGTGCCTACGTCAGCGGTGACCTCGCCATCGAGGGGGTCCACCCGGGTGACCCGTACGAGGCGTTGCGGGTGCTCGCCGGGGTGCGGATGCGGGCACCGGCACTTGCCGACGGGTTGGCGCTGGTGCGCGAGCTGGGCTGGGAGCGGCTGCTGCCGCCGCCGGCCCCGCCGCAGGAGGCCCGGCCCCGCTGGAAGCGGATCGTGGCTGGCCTGCGGCACTCGCGGACCCGGGACAGCAGCGCCATCTCGCACCACTACGACGTGTCGAACGCCTTCTACGAGCGGGTGCTCGGCCCGTCGATGACGTACACCTGCGCGGTGTACCGCAGCCCGGACGACACCCTGGAGCAGGCGCAGGCGAACAAGTACGACCTGGTCGCCGGCAAGCTGGCGTTGCGGCCGGGGATGCGGCTGCTGGATGTGGGCTGCGGCTGGGGTGGCATGGTCCGGCACGCGGCCCGGGAGTACGGCGTCAAGGCGCTCGGCGTGACGCTGTCGCGGGCGCAGGCGCAGTGGGCGCAGGCGGCGATTGAGCGGGAGGGGCTGTCCGGGTTGGCGCAGGTGCGGCACCTGGACTACCGCGACGCTCCACGCGAACAGTTCGACGCGGTCTCCTCGATCGGCCTGACCGAGCACATCGGGGTCCGCAACTATCCGGCCTACTTCGGGTTCCTGCGGGATCGGCTGCGCCCGGGGGCCCGGCTGCTCAACCACTGCATCACCCGGGCGGACAATCGCGCCCCGCACCGTTCCGGGGCGTTCATCGACAGGTACGTCTTTCCGGACGGTGAGCTGGCCGGCCCGGGTCGGGTGATCAGTGAGATCCACGATGCGGGGCTGGAGGTGCACCACGAGGAGAACCTGCGCCAGCACTACGCGCTGACCCTCGCTGCCTGGTGCCGCAACCTGGTGGAGCACTGGGACTTCTGCGTCGCCGAGGTGGGTGCGGGTACGGCCAGGGTGTGGGGGCTCTACATGGCCGGTTCCCGGCTGGCGTTCGAGCGCAACGGCATCCAGCTGCATCAGGTGGTGGCGACGCGTAACGGCCCGGACGCGGTGAACGGCTACCCGCTGCGCCCGGACTGGCTGCCCTGACCGGGTTCCCTCGCGACTGAGTGCGGCCGCGCCGGAAGTTGCCGGCGCGGCCTTTCTCGAACCCATTGACAAGGAAGTTTTTTACGTACAAACTGATTTTGCTATGAGAGATGTCCTGTACCTGGAGCAGCTTGAGCAGGCCGAGGTGCTGCTGAAACCGCAGCGCGTCGAGATCCTGCGGCAGCTGGCCGAGCCACGCACCTGCACCGAGGTGGCCGCCCGGCTGGAGCAGACGCCACAGCGCGTCTACTACCACGTCAAGCAACTCGTCGCGGCCGGGCTGGTCGAGCAGGTCGACAAGCGCAAGGTCCGCGGCATCACCGAAGGCATCTACCAGGCAGCTGCCCGGTCGTACTGGCTCTCACCGCGCCTGGTCGGCCGGATCGGGCTGCGCCGCGCCCGCGACGAGCTGAGCCTGGGCTACCTGCTGGACCTGATGGAGGAGGTCCAGGCCGACGTCGCCGCCCTGGACCGCTCCGCCCCGGAACTGCCGTCGATCGGCGTTTCCGGCGAGATCCGCGTGCCGGCCGAACGCCGGCAGGAGTTTCTGCACGACCTGCAGTCCGCGCTACAGGAGTTGTTCACGCGCTACGGCGGCGCCGAGGGAGACGCCTTCAAGCTCGCCGTGGCCTGCTACCCGAAGGGGACCGACCGTGACTGAACCGATGACCATCGCCGCCCGCCTCGCCGTGCCGATCGCGCGGGTGCGTCAGGCCCTGACCGACCCCGCCGAGCTGCGCGTCTGGCTGGCCGAGCACGCCGAGGTCGAGCTCCCCGAGCGGTACGAATTCTGGGGCCGCTACACGCCCGAGGGCGACGCTCCACATCAGCGGGTGCTGCACGCCGACGAGGACCGGCTGCGCTTCGCCTGGCTGCTCGACGGGGTGGAGACCACCACCGAGATCACGCTGAGCGCGGACGGGCCGGACGCCACCGTGCTGCGGCTGTCGCAGACCCACTTCGACTTCAGCGACGTGGTCAACGGCACCAGCATCCGGGGCGTCCTCCAGACCTACTGGGCGCTCACCATCGCCAACCTGGAGGCTCACCTGGCTGGCCAGCCGCTGCTGCCCAGGACGGACTTCACCAGCGCCGACTTCCGTGGCGAGATCGAGATCGCCGCGCCGGCCGCCAAGGTGTGGGAATCCCTTACCGACTCCGAGCAGGCCAGCGCCTGGTTCGGTTACCCGATCGGGATCGAGCCCTGGGTCGGCGGCCGGTACGCGATGGGCGGCTTCGACAGCGGCTTCGCCGCGAAGGTGGTCGACCTGGAGCCGGGCCGGAAGATGTCCGTCGACTGGGGACCGAACGGCGTCACCAGCTGGGAGCTGGCCGAGTCCGAGGGAAAGACGAAGCTGACCTTCGTGCAGAGCGGCTTCGACGAGCAGAACCCCCCGTACGCGGCCTGGTCCGGCATCGTGTCCGGGTGGGCCGAGCTGCGTCGCTTCCACGAGGTGCCCGACTGGCAGCCGATCTGGCTGCCCGAGGAGACCAGCGCCACGGCCGGCTGACCCGCGGCGGCACGGACGATCACCGGCGACTGCCCGGTGACCGTCCGTGCCCGGGCCGCCCCGGCGCGTCCGTGACGGGCCGGGACCCGCCGGCACGGCTATCGTGGCCTGTCGTGACGGACACCGAGCAGCGACTGGCCGCGATCCGGGGCGACGCACCGCCGAAGCGACACAACGCCCGTACGATCGCCGCGCTGACCGGCAACCCGGGGTGCACCCGCCGGGCGGTCCTCGACGGTGCGGGGGTGGACAAGCCGGCGCTGGCCGAGCGGGTCGGCTTTCCCGCCCGGTTCGGGCAGTCCCGCTTCGCCATCACCCGGGGCAACATGTTCGAGGCTCAGGTGAAGGCCGACGGTGGGGCCGAGCTGCTGCGACTGGTCGCGGAGCGGCTGGGCGTACCGGTGCCGGCGGCGGTCCGCTGGACGGACCTCGACGCCGGCGACGACCTGGCCACCCGGGCCAGACGCTCGGCGGCCCTGCTCACCGAGGCGCTGTCGTCGGTCGAATCCGACACCGCCGACCCACCCGGTGCCGACGAGCCGCCTCGTGTCGATGAACCGGCGGCGCTGTTCGATCACCCGATGCTCGGCCTGACGGTCGCCGGACAGCGGGTACACCTGGAGCCGGACCTGGTGGCCGCCCGGCTGGGCGGCCGGTTCCACGTGGTCGAGATCAAGTCGTTCCCGGTGATCGACGGCCAGGCCGACCCGGCGAAGCTGGCCGGCGCGGCGGTGCAGTCCGCCGTCTACGTGCTGGCCCTGCGGGAACTGCTCACCGCCCGGGGCCACGACCCGCAGCTCGTGTCGCACGAGGTGGTGCTGGTCTGCCCCCGGGATTTCAGCAACGCGCCGGTCGCGCACCTGCTCGACGTCCGCCGGCAACTGCTTGTGGTACGCCGGCAACTGGACCGGATGGACCGGCTCGACACGCTGCTGGCGGGCGTCCCGGCCGACTTCACCGCCGATCCGGCCGCCGATCCGGCAGCCCTGGCCGACTCGCTGGCCCGGGTGCCGGCCCGGTACGCCCCCGACTGCCTGGCCAGCTGCGAGCTGGCGTACCTCTGCCGGCACGAGGCGCAGGGGCAGACCGGGGCGCTCGGCCGTCCGGTCCGCGAGGCGCTCGGAGGGATCGCCGACGTCGCCGAGGTGCTGGCGCTCGCCGGTGGGGAAACCGCCACGGACCCTGAACGGGCGGAGGCCGCCGCGCTGCTGCGGACCGCGGCCCGCCTGCGCGCCGACGCCCTCGCCAGCGCATGAGTACGTTGCGGGCGCTGGCGGCGGCGCAGGCGGTGGCCACGGGGGTCGCCCAACCGGTGGCCACCGTGCGGCATCTGCACCTGTCGAGGCGACCTCTGGTGCTGGTGCCGCTGTCGATGGCAGGGGAGGCCAACGCTCCGCTCGCCGCGATGGTCGGCTCGGCTCCTGGTGAGGGACGCCTGTTGATCGTGCCGCAGCCACGTAACCGGGACCAACGGTTCGCGTTCGCCGCCGAGCTGGCCGCGGTCGTACTGCCGTATGTGGACGCCCACCGCACGGCGAACGAGGCGGTCGCCGTGGACCGGGGCCGGGACGTCCGGTACCGGTACCTGGACGCCCCGCAGCTGCTGGTGCCGAACCCGGCGGGGGTGACGTTCCTGCGGCTGCTCGGTCGGTCCACCCGGTTCCGCCGGGTCGACGGCGAGTATCCGGTGCCGCCGCAGGTGCCACTGCTGGGCCGCTGGCTGACCTTCTTCGCCGAACGGGCCGAGCATCCCGGCTCGTCGGCGCTGGTGGCAATGACGCAGGCGTTGACGCTGCACTGGGCGACCGGGCAGAGCGCGGTGGAGGATCTGCACCTGCCGGCACTGCTGGGCTGGATCGCCCCGTCGGCCGGGCTCTCCGGTGCCGAGGCCGCCGCCCGGGCCGAGGACCCGTCGCTCTGTCCGCCGGCCGGCCCAGCCACCGATCCCGAGTTCGACAACCGGCTGCTGGCACCGGCCATCGAGGCGTACTCCGCCGCCGACGACGAGGCGACGCGCGTCGAGGCGTACGCGGAGCTGGAGCGGCTGCTCCGGGACCAGCTGACGCCCACCTGGGAGCTGATGTGGCGCGGCCTGGGGTTGCTGCGTGCCCTGCCGCCCGGCGCCCGGGTGGCCGGGCGATGGGACGGCGACCGGGACGCCTTCACCGCCCACGCCGACCACCTCGACTCCGACGGCGCGCCGCAGCCGCGCCGGGACGGTGCGGTGGCCGCCGCGGCCCGGCTGCACCGCCTGGAGCGGGCCGCCGCCACCTACGCGGTGCAGCGCGCCTACGACGACCCGCTGGTGATGGCGGAGTACCGGCTGACCGGCGAGGCGTTCGTCGGCGAGGTGCTGCTGGCCGACCCGACCCGGGTCGATGACTCCGGCCGCCGGCCGGTGCTGCGCCCGCGCATCCAGCTGATGACCACCGATCCGGTGCTGGTGCCGGTCGGCGCGACGCTGTCCAGCCCGTCCCGTCCCGGGCAGAAGGCGCGGACGGTGTTCGTCACCCCGACGGCCGACGGCAAGACCGAGGTGGTGTTGGAGTTGTCCGGCGGGATGGGACGCGGCCTGACGGCCAGCCCGGGCAGCGTGCCGGAAGTCGGGGAGCGGCTCTGCTACACCACGCTGAGCGATGCCTACGTGCCGGCTGCGGCGTTTCCGGCCGTCGAGGAGACCCCGTGGACCCACGGCGGCCCACCGGCGACCGCAGCGGCAGCGCCCGACGAAGAATGGGCGTGAGCGCAGCGCCCAGCCGGATCTCCGACCGTCGATCGCGGACGGTAACCGCCTCCCGCCAGGGTGACAACCTAACCTTCGGCCGGCAGACAACATTGTCGGTGGCGGGCCGGACGGTCACGCTTAGTGACGTAGCGTAATGACCGCAGCGTGTCACGCTCCGTGTTGGAGTGAGGCGTGGCGGTGGGTGGAGCGGAAGGCGCGGCCCCCGGGGAGCGGGAGGACGCGACAGGGCATACAGCGGGGCGACCGCGAGCGGGGCGCTGCCCGCATCGCCGCAGCCGGACGAGTCGCGAGGCGGTCGGCGGGAGACCAGGTGGGGCCCGGCGAGCCATAAGGTTGTGGACTTGCCCAGCGTTGGATCTGGCGGGGCGGCTGCGGGCGTGGCTAGGCTTTCGGGGTTTGCCAGGGCAGGACCTCGCCGTCGAGGGTGTACGCACGAGAGAGAGCCGGAGCGATCGCTGTGTCGCGAAAGGACGTCGAGCGGGCTGCCGCGCGCTCGCCCGGAACGGACCGGGTCGGCCGGGTGGGGCTGGTCGGTGCCGGTGTCGTCGTCGCGATCGAGGCGCTCTGGTTGGTGCTGGGGCTGCCCGCCGGCGCGCTGGTCAGCGATCTGGGTGCGCTCACCGTGGCGGGCTGGGCGGCGGTGGCCTGCCTCGCGGCGGCCCGCCGGCACCCGGCGACGCTGCGCCGGTTCTGGCTACTGCTGGCCGCCACCATGGCGTTGTCGCTGGCCGGCCGGGCACTGTGGACGTCCCAGCGGCTGCTCGGGGAGAGCCTGCCACACACCCTGCCCATCGGGTTGATCTTCGCGGCCAGCCTGCTGACCGGTACCGCCGCGCTGTTCTGCTCGGTCACCGCGCCGCGTACCACGGTGGGTCGGGCCCGGACTCTGCTCGACGGGGTGATCGTCGGGCTGGCGCTGATTCCGATCGGCTGGCTGTTGATCTTCCGCAACGTCAGTCTGGCCGACCTGGACGAGCCGCTACGCACCGCCGGCCTGCTGTACCCGATGTTCGACCTGATGCAGCTGACCATCCTGGTCGCGGTGGTCGGCCCGGGCCGACCGGTGTGGCGGCCGATGGCGCTGCTCGGCGTGGGCCTGACGGTACGGGCGGTGGCCGACACGGTCTACGTGGCGCTGGTGGCCGCCGGCACCTACCAGCCCGGCACCCCGGTCGACGTGCTCTGGCCGGTGAGCTACCTGCTGATCGTGGTGGCGACCGGGATGCCCCCACCTCGGGACCACGGCGCTGTCGAGGAGGCCGGGGAGGCACCGTTGCCGCCGTGGTGGCGGGTGGTGCTGCCCTACCTGCCGGTGGGCGGGGCGATCGTGGCGACCATGCTGGCCCGCGACGCCAGCGGTCACACCCCGATGCCGATCTTCCTGGCGATGATGGCGTTGTTGGCCATGCTGGCGCTTCGGCAGGGCCTGGCGGCCAACGAGAACCTGCGTCTGGTGGTGCAGCTACGCAAGCTCGCCTACGTCGACCAGCTCACCGGGCTGCCCAACCGGCTGGCGTTCACCCGCCGGCTGCGTGGTGCGTTGCGCGGCACCGACCGGGTCGCCGTGCTGCTGTTGGACCTGGACGGGTTCAAGCAGGTGAACGATCGGTTCGGGCACACCACCGGCGACACGCTGCTGTCCGGCCTGTCCCGGCGGATGCGTCGGGCGGTCGGTGACGACGGCATGATCGCCCGGATCGGTGGTGACGAGTTCGCGGTGCTGGTCACCGACGGGCGGCCGTTGGCACCGGAACGACTGGCCGAGCGGTTGTTGGCGGCGCTGCAACCATCGCCCGGGGAGGAACTGGTCGGGGTGCACCCCTCGGCCAGCATCGGTATCGCCGAGTACGGGCCGCAGCACATTTCGCACACGGATCTGCTGCGCGACGCGGACATCGCGATGTACGCGGCGAAGGCGGCCGGCAAATCCGCGTACCGACGGTGCACGCAGGGGCTGCGGGAGTCGGCGGTGAGCCGGGCCGAGCTGATCGCCGACCTGCGGCGGGCCGTCGACGAGAAGCAGTTGCACCTGGAGTTCCAACCGATCGTGGACCTGGCCACCGGGGCGGTGCGCAGCGCGGAGGCGTTGGTGCGGTGGCGGCATCCCCGGCTGGGCGTGCTCAGCCCGGCCCGGTTCCTGCCGCTGGCCGAGGAGACCGGGCTGATCCTGCCGATCGACAGGTGGGTCATCCACGAGGCGTGCCGGGCGGCGGCCACCTGGCAGGACCACGTTCCGTCGGCGACGGTCGCGGTGAACATCGCCGCGTCGCACCTGCGCCGTCCCGACCTGATCGCCACCGTCACCGAGGCCACCGCGGGCGCCGGGCTGGCACCACGGGCGCTGACCCTGGAACTGACCGAGTCGGCGCTGATCGAGGGCAGCGACGCGGTGCTGGACCGGCTGCGGCAACTGCGCGAGCTGGGCATCCGGATCGCCATCGACGACTTCGGCACCGGATACTCGTCGCTGAGTTACCTGCACCGGATCCCGGCGACCGAGCTGAAGATCGATCGGTCGTTCGTGGCCCGGATCCCTGAGGACACCAGGGCGTACGCGACGGTGGAGATGGTGACCCGGCTGGCCGGCGCGTTCGACCTGAGCGTGGTGGCCGAGGGGGTGGAGACCAAGCGGCAGCACGAGGCCGTGGTCGCGATCGGCTGCCTGCAAGGGCAGGGTTACCGCTACGGCCGCCCGACCGGCCTGGCCGAGTTGCGTACCGTCCTGGTGAAGGCCGACCCGCCGGAGGTGTCCGGCGTCGCAGAATCTGGCTTGACCCTCACGTAACGGCAGGCGGGACCGTGGTTCCGGAAAGGGGGAACCATGGCCTACACGGTTGGTCAGGTGGCGAAGCTCGCCGGCGTGACAGTCCGGACGCTGCACTACTACGACGAGATCGGTCTGCTGACGCCGAGCGGGCGTAGCAGCTCGGGCTACCGCCGCTATTCCGAGGCGGACCTGGAACGGCTGCAGCTGATCCGGTACTACCGCGAGCTGGGGTTCCCGTTGGACGAGATCGCCGTGATCCTCGACGACCCGGCGAGCGAACCGGGAGCGCACCTGCGCCGCCAGCACGAGCTGTTGACGGTGCGGATCAAGCGCCTTCAGGAGATGGTCGCGGCGATCGAATTCGCGATGGAGGCGAGCAAGATGAACATCCAACTGACCCCGCAGGAGCGGTTCGAGGTCTTCGGTGACTTCGACCCGGACGCGCACGCCGAGGAGGCGGAGCGGCGGTGGGGCGGCACCGAGGCGTACCGGGAGTCGACCCGGCGGACGTCGAGCTACAGCAAGCAGGACTGGCAGCGGTTCAAGGCCGAGACGGAGGACTGGGGGCGGCGGATCGTGGCGCTGCTGGCCTCGGGCGCGCCGGCCGACGGGCCGGAGGCCATGGAGCTGGCTGAGGAGCACCGGCAGCAGATCAGCCGCTGGTTCTACGAGTGCTCGTACGAGATCCACACCGGGCTGGCCGACCTGTACCTCGCCGACGAACGGTTCACCGCGCACTACGAGGCGAAGGCTCCCGGCCTGACCGAGTACCTGTCCGAGGCGATTCACGCGAACGCGATCAGCCGCGCCTGATCGGGCGTGCGGACGATCGCGGATCGGGAGAGTATGACTGGCGTCCGCTCTCCCGATCTTCGGAGGTTGCCTTGCTGATCGTCGCCGGCACGCTACAGGTCGATCCCGCCGGGCGGGACGACTACCTGGCCACCTGCGCAGAGATCGTCCGCCAGGCTCGCGAGGCACCCGGTTGCCTCGACTTCGCCATCAGTCCGGACCTGATCGAGCCGGGTCGGATCAACGTCTACGAGCGGTGGGAGTCCGAGGAGCAGCTGCTGGACTTCCGCGGCGCCGGCCCCGAACCTGAGCAGCAGGTGGCGATCGTCGAGGCCGAAGTCCAGAAGTTCCTGATCAGCACGGTCGAATCACCCTGATCGCCTGTCGAGGTGGGCGCGGGGCCGGACGGGTCGGGGAGAACCCGCCCGGCCCCGCGGTCAGCGGCCGGGGGTGCGGGGCGTCGCGGCCGGAACGCTCCCGTTAGGCACACCGGGCACGGTCACGGTCGGGACGCCACCGGGCCGCTTGGTGGTGGCCGTGTCGGGACGGCCGGTCGGTGTGGCACCACGCGGGTTCGGGGTGGGGTGGGTGGTCGGCCGCCCGGCACCACTCGGCGCGCCCGTGGGGTGAGCGCGGTCCTCCGACGCGGCGGCGCAGTACTCGTCGACCTGTCCGGCACCGCCGGCCGCCTCGACCAGTTCGGCGAAGGCCGGGTTCTCCGACGCCTTGCCCGGGTTGGTGGCGGCGCCGGCCGCGTACGCCTGGCACAGGCCTGTCAGCGAGGGCGACGGACCGTCGCTCGCGCCGGCCCGGTCAGCCGGTCCGACCGGGAGCGACGGGGTGACGGTAGGTGCTGCCGGGGCCTGGGTCGTCGGGCGTGTCGTCGGGTCGACCAGCGGGTTGGGTAGCGCGCCGGTACCGGCGGCCAGCGCCACGCCACCGAGCCCAGTGGCGGCGATGACGGTCGCGGCCTTGACGGTGAGCAGCTTCGCCAGCGTGATTTTGAGCATTGATTCTCTCCGTGGTCGAGGTTCGGGGGCGAGATCAGCGGCAGCCCGAAATGCAGCCACCGCCAGATGCTCCCCAGCCATCTCGTCGTGCCGCGCCGGCCCGCATGCCGCGCGTAACGGGGCAGCGAGCGGACCGGCCTGGCTCAGGGCGACCGGGTCGGCGTCCAGTAGCCGATCAGCGGTCTTTCTGTCCATGCGGCGAGGTGACGGTTTGCTCATCTCGTTTTCCCTGGCGTCGTCCCGGATCATTGCGTCACTCACCCGCCGCGAGTCGGCGCATCGTGGGCGTGGGCGGGCGTAGTCCCGGTTCGGGCGCGAAGGCGCCGTCCCGGGCGGTCTGCGGGTCGAGGCGCGCGGCCAGCCGGCGCAGACCCCGCCACGCGGCGGTACGCACCGCGCCCGGACGCTTACCCAGCACCTTGGCGGTGGCCCGGGCGTCGAGTCCGACCACCACCCGGAGCAGGATCGCCTCGGCCTGGTCGCTTGGCAGCGTGGCGATCAACTCAATGGCCGCGCGGGTCGCGGCGGCCTGGACGGCCTGATCGGCGGTGTCCTGACCGGCAGGCAGGTCGACCAGCGCGTCGACGGACACCGTCGCCGCGGGCCGCCGTCCCTGGCGGCGTAGGTGATCCAGCGCCCGGTGTCGAGCGATCCCGGCGGTCCAGGCCCGGAATCCGGCCCCTTCGTCCCGGAATCGGCGCAGGTCGCGGGTGATCTGTAACCACGCCTCCGAGGCAACGTCCTCGGCGTCGGCGCCGACCATGCCCCGCAGATAGCGCAGCAGGCCGGGCTGTACCTGCCGGTACAGCAGCCGGAACGCATCCTCGTCACCATCCTGAGCGGCTCGTACCAGCGCGGCGAGGTCCGAGTCGGTGTGGCCGCCGGTGCCGCTGGTCACCGCCACCGCCGGCTGGAATCCACCGACATGACCGCCACTTCCGGTATCGCCAGCACCTCGTCACCAGATTCGCCATCACGTGCCACCGCCACCAGGGCGGCAGCCCTCTCGTCTACCCGTACGACTGATTGGCGTACGGGTGGCCTGTCACGTCACAGCCCGCAAGAGGAAAGGCGAACGGCGCAGGGCAAAACCACCATCTCGTCCTTATTGCTCCACCGATCGGGTAATTCGACCACTTCTGGCCGTGTCCATGCCGGTGCTCGCAGTCGTTAACACTGTGACACCCCATCTGGTGGCCTGCGGTTGGTGGCATGCACGGCGAAGGAGTTCGGCGTGGCGAGGACTGATTCGACGGGTTCGACATGGCGGTACCGGTGGGCGCGCCGGCAGAACGAGCGCCGGCTGCGGCTGTTCCGCAGCGCCGAGGGAACCTGGCGGCGACGCGACGACGAACTGCGCCGCCTGCGTACGCTCGCCGAGCAGTGCCAGGGCTCGGCCACGGCCGGCGACGGCCTTCCGCTGGAACTGGCCCCCGGCGAGGTGGTGCTCCGGGTGGTGCCGGCGGCGCAACTGGTGGAGATGCGGCACAACGCCGTACTGCCCGCCCCCGATCTGACCGTGGGCGCGCAGACGGGTCGGCTGCGTCGGCGTCTGCCCGACGGGGTACGGGTCACCGACGCCGGCATGGCGGTGGTCACCAACCGCCGGCTGGTGCTGCTCGGCGGGCGGGGCCGACGCGACTGGGCGTACGGCAGGATGACCGGTCTGAACCATGACCCGCACGCGTCGGTGACCCTGATCCAGGTGCTGGACCGGCGGCGGACCTCGGGGGTGCTGCTGCGCCCGGACGTGGCGGCCGAGTTCCGGTTCGTGCTCACCCTGGCCTTCGCCGACGCCATCGAACAGCGCCAGGCGGTCATCGACCAGCTCGACGAGTTGATCGACGAGCACGCCCGGCTGCGTCCGTCCCGTCCCGGCATCGCCACCCCCGGGCAGGCCCGGCTGTTGGCACTCATTCCCGGTGGCCGACGGACCGCCGTGGTCGCCGCCGCGTTGGCCGTGATGGTGCCGGTGGCCCTGGCCAACTCCGGCCCGTCCGACCCGACCAGCACCGAGACCGCGGTGGCCGCGACCGGAGCGCCGGCCGCGACCAGCACCTCGACCGCAGCGCGCGGCACCGGCTCCACGGCGGCGCCGCGCAGCACCGACACCAGCACCGCCAGCCCGAAACCCGAGCGGCGGTGCGGCGCCCCCAAGAACCCGATGGGGTACGACTTCTGCGGCGGGAAACGGGTCCGTGAACCGGCCCGCGAGGTGTGCGACCACTTCGACTGCGTGCCCGGCTTCTGGGAGGGGCGCGGCTACCTGGTGCAGTGCGAGAACGGCAAGGTCAGCCTCGCCGGTGGCAGCCCCCGGGCCTGCGGCCTGCACGGCGGCGTACGCCGCACCGTCTGGGACTGACCGGCCGCCTACCCGGGTGCGTGGCAGACCGCTTCGACGTTGTTGCCGTCCGGGTCGCGGACGAACACGCCGAAGTAGTCGGCGTGGTATTCCGGCCAGACGCGAGGCTCGTGCAGCACCCGCGCCCCGGCGGCCACCGCCGCGTCGTGGAATGCCCGCACCGCGCCGCGGTCGGGTGCGGTGAAGGCGATGTGGCTCTCCTGCCCCACCGCCTCGGCGGGGGCCGGGCTGAGCCAGAAGTCCGGCTTGCCGCTGCCGTAACCGACGGCCTCGGGATACTGCAACATCCGGCGGGCACCGAGCGTGGCCAGGACGGCGTCGTAGAACGTGATGCTGGCGTCGAGGTCACGGACCTGAATGCCGAGATGGTCGAGCATCTGCTGCCTCCGGCGTACGGGAAGGGCTCGGACGAAACAGAGGCTAGGGCCCGGGTGCGACAGGAGCCGAGGTTCGCCGTCGAGTCACCCGACCGCAGTGGGGCGCGGCCAGGGACGGCCGCGCCCCGCCCGGCAGGCGACGGGACACGATCAGGATGCGGCCGCCGCCTCGGCGGCCAGCCGCTCGGCCCGGCGCTGCCCCCACTCGCCCAGCGGGCCGAGCGCCTCGTTGAGTGACCTGCCGTGTTCGGTCAGGGAGTACTCCACTTTGGGCGGGACCTCCCGGTAGACCTCGCGGTGGACCAGGCCGTCCTGCTCCATCTCCCGCAGGTGCTGGATGAGCATCTTCTCGCTGACGCCGGGCAGACCACGTTTCAGCTCGCCGAACCGCCGGGTGCCGTGGTTGTCCAGCTCCCACAGGATCAGCGACTTCCACTTCCCCGACACCACGTCCATCGCGGCGTCGATCCCGCAGATGTACGGGCCGCACCTGTCGCCCGATGCCATGGGTCCGCCTCCTCGGTAGCCGATCTTCGTCACTTACCTTCAGGTAAGTATTGAACAAAATAGTGGGTACTTGCCCGCTCGATTGTGGTCGCCAACCATGGTGTTCGGCGCGCCCCGTCGGATCATCGGACAGAGCAGGGGACCACCGAATGACAGTCAGCACCACCTTCCTGGGACTGGGCGCGATGGGCAGCGCGCTCGCGAGAACGGCGTCGGACGCCGGCCACCGGATCGTCTGTTGGAACCGCACAGGTCACCGGGCGCCGAGCCTCGGCGAGCAGGGCGCCGTCATCGCCGACAGCGTCGAGCAGGCGATCGTCGGTACGCGCACGGTCGTCGTCTGCCTCTTCGACGCCACCTCCGTACGGCAGGTGCTCGAACCCGTGGCGACCGGCCTGTCCGGTCGTACCGTGATCAACCTGACCACCACGACGCCGAACCAGTCCCGTGACCTCGCCCGCTGGGCCGGCGAGCGGGACATCGACCTCCTCGACGGTGCGATCATGGCCGTCCCGGAGACGATCGGCGGCCCCGAGTCGGCGATCTTCTACAGCGGATCGGCGGAGGGCTTCGCGCAGCACCGACAACTGCTCGACCTGTGGGGCGAGAGCAGCTACCTCGGGCCGGACGCGGGCATGGCGGCGCTCTACGACACGGCGATGCTGGCCGGCATGTACGCGATGTTCGCCGGCTTCCTGCACGGCGCGGCCATGGTCGGCTCCGAGGGAGTGCCGGCCGGCGAGTTCGTCCGGCGGCAGGCACCGTTCCTCGCCGCGATGACGGAGCAACTGGCCGACTACGCCGCGACGATCGACCAGCAGGACTACCTCGGGCCGGGCCAGCAGAGCCTGCGGTTCACCGAGACGGCCCTCAGCACGGTGATGCAGGCCAGCACCGGGCAGGGCGTCACCGACGAGGTGCTCAAGCCGGCGCACGACCTGGTCCGTCGGCAGCTCGCCGCCGGGTTCGGGGAGCACGGCACCGCCCGCATGTTCGAGGAACTGAGGAGTGTCCGATGAGCGGGAACAGCGATCTCCGGCCGGTCACCGTCATCGGTCTCGGGCCGATGGGGCAGGCGATGGCCGCCGCCCTGATCCGCGCCGGACATTCGGTCACGCTGTGGAACCGCACCCCGAGCCGGGCCGACGAACTGGTCGCCGGGGGAGCCACCCTCGCGCCGTCGCCGGCAGCCGCCGTCGCCGCAGGCAAACTGACGATCCTCAGCCTCACCGACTACCCGGCGATGTACGACATCCTCGGCCCGCTGGCCGGCGAGCCCGGGGCCCTGGCCGACTGCACCCTGGTCAACCTCAGCTCCGACACCCCCGACGTCTCGCGACAGGCGGCGACGTGGGCCGCGAGCCACGGCGCGCGGTTCGTGACCGGCGGGGTGATGGTGCCCGCCCCCATGATCGGCACCAGCGATTCGTACGCCTTCTACAGTGGAGCACGCGACGCGTACGACCGCAGCGAACCGGTGCTGCGGATCCTCGGCGAGCCGAGGTACCTGGGCACCGATCCAGGACTGGCGCAGCTGTTCTACCAGGCTCACCTCGACGTCTTCCTCACCTGCCTGTCGAGCCTGCTGCACGCCACTGCGCTCGTCACCGCGGCGGGCGTACCAGCGGCCGAGTTCCTGCCCGGCGCGCTGACCACGCTCACCGACATCCCGGCGATGATCGGCGACGGGTTGGAGCTGGCGCGCGCACTGGAAGCCGGCGAGCATCCGGGCGATCTGAGCACGGCGCGGATGATGGGTGCCACGGCCGAACACATCCTGCGGACCAGCGAGACAGCCGGCGTCGACGTCGAGTTGCCGAAGGCGGTCAGGTCGCACTACCAGCGGGCGGTCGCCGCCGGACACGGCGACCAGGACTGGACCGCCCTGTACGAGGTGATCAGAGCGAGGCGCTGACCCCGCTTGCGGCTGCACCACGCTGGGCCGGCCGGGGACGGCGCTCAGGGCAGCTCCGCGGCCTGGTCGGCCAGGCGGGACAGGGCGGGCACGGCGGCGGCCAGCCGCTCCCGGTCGGTCGCGTCGAGGTCGGCCAGGGCGGCGGCGAGCAGCTCGCGGCGGTACTGCCCGTAGGCGGCGATGCGCTCGTACGCCACCTCGGTCAATTCCAGCCGGACGGTACGCCGGTCGGCCGGATCCCGGTCCCGGCGCAGCAGACCGGCGGTGGTCAGTTCGCCGACCAGGGTGCTCACCGTGTTCGCGGCGGTACCCAGACGCTCGGCGGCCTCCCGGACGCTGATTCCGGGCTGACGCTGCACCAGCCGCAGCACCTCGACCTGCGCGTCCGGCAGGGCGGCACGTCCGGTCCGCTGGATGGCCCGACGGCGGAGTACCCGGTGCAGGTCACTGAGGGCCGCGCCGAGCTGGTCGAGCGTCTCGTCGGTCACAGTGCCGCCCCTTCACGCTGCAACACCTCTGTAGGCAGAGCTACCGTAGCCGAACGCCCCCGGCAGCCGGCCACGCCGTGGTGGCGCCGACCGCCGAGGGGAATCGATGCCGCAGACCGACGTGCCCGTACGCCCGCCGGAGCGCATCACCCCACCCACCGGCCGCGCCGCCCTCGGGCTGCTGGTGCTGCTCGGTTCGCTCACCGCGATCGGTCCGCTCTCGCTGGACACCTACCTGCCGGCGTTTCCCGGGATGACCCGTGACCTGGCCGCCAGCCAGGCACAGATCCAGCTCTCCCTGACCACCTGCCTGATCGGCATGGCCCTGGGCCAACTCGTCACCGGCCCGCTCAGCGACCGCTGGGGGCGACGCCTTCCGGTGCTTGTCGGCGTCGCCGCGTACACCCTGTTGTCGCTGGTCTGCGCCCTCGTACCGTCGGCGGAGACGCTCGCGGTGGCCCGCTTCGCACAGGGCTTCGCCGGTGGCATGGGCACGGTCGTCGCCCGCGCCGTCGTCCGTGACCTGTATTCCGGCCGGGCCGCCGCCAAGTACTTCTCCCGCCTCGTCCTGATCTTCGGCATCGCGCCGATGGTCGCCCCGGCCCTCGGCAGCCTGGTGCTCAACGTCGGCGACTGGCGCACGATCTTCGTCGCCCTCGCCCTGGTCGGTGCCCTGCTCGCCACCGCCGTCGCGCTGCGGCTACCGGAGACCCTGCCCGCCGCGCGGCGCAGCACCGGTGGCCTGGCCGCGACCGCCGCCGCCGGGCGCACGCTGCTCACCGACCGCGTCTATCTCGGGTACGCGCTGACCCAGGGCCTCGCCTTCGCCGGCCTCTTCGCCTACCTGTCCGGTTCCTCGTTCGTCCTCCAGGACGTCTTCGGCCTCTCCGCCAGCACGTTCAGCCTGGTATTCGGTGCCAATGCGCTCGCCTTCGTCGCCGTCGGCCAGCTCAACGCCCGCCTGCTCGACCGCTACGATCCCCGACCGCTGCTGGTCGGCGGTCTCGGTATCGGCTTGCTCGCCGCCCTCGGTGTGCTCGCCGGGGCACTGCTGAACAACCTGCCCGTGGTCATCGCCGCGCTCTTCGTCTTCCTCGGCTCGCTCGGCCTGGTGATGCCCAACGGGACCGCTCTCGCCCTGGACCGGCACGCCGCCCGCGCCGGCACCGCCGCAGCGCTGCTCGGCGGCATCCAGGCCGTGGTCGCCGCCAGCGCCGCTCCACTTGTCGGGCTCGGCGGCGAGGGCAGCGCGCTCCCGATGGCCGTGGTGCTCAGCGCCGCCGCAGCCGCCTCGCTCCTGATGCTGCTGACCCTCGCCCGCCCCTCCCGCGTGCGGTAGCTGCGACGGCGCCGGCTACTGTTCGGGCTGCTCCGGGTCGTTGGCGAGGGCGGCGGCGAGCCGCTCCAGGAAAGCGTCGACCTGCCCCATGTCGTAGCCGCGCAGCGCGACCTCCAGCGTCCTGCCGTCCAGCTCCGTCCTGACCGCCTGACGCTGCGCTGCCGTCCCCGAGGCGAGCGCATCCAGGCCCCGCCGGACCAGGTCGTCCACCATGCGCTTCTCATAGCCGCGCAGCGCCGTGTCGAAGACCGGCTCGGAGACAACTCCCGGCTGGCCCTCCCGGAGCTCGGCTCGATCCTGCCGGGCGTCGGTGAAGCGACCACCGCTGATCCGGTTCAACTCGGCGGCCACCTCGTCCGCGGACTCCCGCACGTCGGCGAGGCTGAGCAGCACCAGCGCGGGCCGGTCGTCGACCGGGCTTCGACCAACGAGCGGACGGTCGATTGTCGACCCGACGCCCGGGATCAGCAGCAACGACGGGGTAGCCGGTCCCGCAGCCGCTGCCCCTGCGGGTTGGCCCAGCACGATCGTGTCGATCTCGGCCCACGGCACCAACCGGTTGAGCCCGGCGACCCTCAGGTCCAGCCCGTCGGGGCCGATCCGGAACCGGAACGGTCGCAGCGACCGAGCGGTGATCCAACCACCCGTCAGGAGCGCGGCACCGGCGAAGACCGATGCGCCCATCCCGGGAGAGCCAAGCAGGAGGGAGAGCCCGAACGCGAGCAGCAGCACCCCGGGCGCCAGCGAACGTCGATTCCTGCGCAGCTCCATGACGACACCTCGATCAGCTGAGTGGCGTGCAGAGCATGGCACGCCGCCGCAACAAGCGCTGACCCTGTCGGCGTCGGCCGCCGCTGATCCCTGACACACAGACGCATTCATGTCGCTGTGACATGTCGCCGGGTCGCCGGGTCGGGTCAGGGTGCGCCGAAGTCGGGGACGGTGATCGTGCCGTCCGCGGCGATCGGGAAGCCGGGATTCCAGGCGATCTCCCAGAGGTGCCCGTCCGGGTCCGTGAAGTAGCCGGCGTACCCGCCGTAGGAGGTGTCGCGGGCCGGTTGGGTGACCTTGGCACCGGCCCGGGCGGCTGCGGTCATCAGCTGATCCACCTCGGCGCGCTCGCGTACGTTGTGGGCCAGCGCGACCCCGGCGAACCCGCCCGTGCCCCGGTCCTCGACACCGGCGTCCTCGGCCAGCGACTGCCGCCCCCACAGCACCACGGCGAGCCCGCCGGCCTGGAAGAACACGGTCTGCTCGACCTCCTGGCCCTGCCAGCCGAGTTGCCGGTAGAAGTCGCGGGACCGGCCCAGGTCGGCGACGCCGAGCGTGATCAGGCTGAGTCGCTGTTCCATCGTGGGAAGGTAACCCGGAGCTGCGACGGCTACCCGAGGGGGACCTGGACGGCGACGTCGTGTTTCGGGTACAGCGAGGCGAACTGGTCAGCACCGTACTTGTCGCGGAACATCGCCACGACGTGGTCGACCCGGTCGGCTTCGGTGATCGGGGTGGCGCTGGAGCTCAGCGCGGTGCCGTCGACAGCCAACTGGACCATCGGGGTCTGCTTGACGTTCTTGTACCACTGACTGTCCGAGCCGGTCACCGGCACCAGGAACACGTTGTCGTCCTCCTGCACGAACCAGACCGGATGGGTGATCTGCCGCCCGGTCCGGCGGCCGGTCACCGTCAGCTCGACCTCCTGTACGCCATCAAGTGCGTCACCTATCGCGTTGGTCATGGTGTCCCCCCGGCTGCTTGCCCCGACGATGCCTCTGCTGGCCAGGCTAGGGACCGACGCCGGGCCGCGTCGCCGGATCCGGCAGCTTCGCCCGGCGGAAACAGAGAACTCCCGGTGCCGCGTGGCGCGGCACCGGGAGTTCCTGCTGAGGTCAGCTCAGCGGAGCGCCGCCGGGCTGGACCACGTTGTTGACCGTCAACGTGTACGGGGCGTACTGCGTGACCTGCTCGGTCGGCTCGTCGTAGGCGACGATGGCGACCACCTTCGGGAAGGCGGACAGCAGCGCCGTCTGGATCAGACCGAGGGTGAAGTTGGACTTGCCGTCGGCCTCCACCTGGTAGGCCAGCTTGAGCTTCTCGTTGATGCCGACGAAGCGGACGTTCCAGTTCGCCACCGGCGTCGGGTTGATCTCCGACGGCGAGTCGAACGGCTCCAGGCTCGAACCGTCGCTGACCAGCGTGCCGCCGACCGCGATGTCGTCGATCAGCAGACCGCCCTCGTTGACCCCACCGTCGCTGACGTACCGGAAGCTGACCAGCACGTCCTGCCCGGCGTACGCGGACAGGTCGAACGAGTGCGGCTGGAAGCCGTCGGTGGTGCCGTTCAGCGCCGGACCGAGCGGACCGGCGACGGTCTCCTCACCGGGGATGACGGTGTAGCTCTCGCCGCCGTCGGTGGAGACGCTGACGTAGCCGTAGTCGTAGCCGGCCTCGGCACCGTACTTCGCCAGGAAGGTAAGCGTCGGGTCGGCGGCCGGCACGGTCACCGGGGTGACCGCGGCGACGTCCAGGCTGTTGCCGTTGCCGGACCACAGCACCGGGTTGCCGCTGCGATCCGGGTCGTCGCTGACGACCTGCCAGGCCAGCGGGACCGGCGGCAACGTCTTCGCGCCCTGGAACTTGATCGAACGCAGATCGCCCAGGCCCAGCGGCTTACCGTTGGCCTTCTGCAAGGTGACGTAGTCGGCGCCGTTGGGTGCTGCGCCGCCAGCCGCGTACGAGGCGGGGTTGGCCAGGTTCACGGTGGCGTCGAGGCTGGCCGTGGTGACCCGGCGCTTGTCCACCCCGAGCATGATGCCCCGCTTGGAGTTCCCGACGATCCGGTCCACCAGGTTCATCGTCTGGTAGTCGTGGATCACCTTGTACATGTCCTTGACGCCTTCGGCCTTCAGCGCAGCCTCAAGGCTGGCGAAGCCCTGAAGCTCACCGTCGCGGTGCAGCCGCGAGATGAAGTCCAGGCCGTAGCGGTCGTACAGGAACAGCACGAACGAGTAGACGTTGCCGTAGTCGGCCAGCACGCCACTCGACGTGCTGCCCTCGTTCCACAGGTTTATCGAGTTCTCCGGGCCACCACAGTCCCGTGGATTCGTGTTGTAGTCCGTCTGGACGATGCCGAAGCCCTGGAAGCAGTAGATGTGGCTGTCGGTGCCGGGCTCGTCGACTCGGGCGGTGGCGTCGACGTACCCGGCGAGCGTCTGCACGAAGTCGGAAAGACCCTCGTTCAGCCAGGTCGTCTCGAACGGGTCGGTGTAGTAGTGCGCCAGGTGCTGCCACTCGTGGATGAACGTGCCCTCGTACAGCTGCGGGCGGGCCGGCCGGCTGGTGCACAGGTCGTCGGTCGGCTCGTTCGGCGGGTTCGCGCCGGTGCGGTGCGCCCAGTCGAACGCGTCGACAGTCATGATGTTGCGGTCGAGCAGCTCGTTGAAGAGCGAGAAGTGGAACCCGGCGATGTAGCTGGGGGCGGCCGGGAAGTCGTAGAAGTTGTCGTCGCGTACGTTGTCGACGAGCGTGACCGTCCGGTTGCCGGCACCGGTGAAGTCCCCGCCGATCTGCGCGTTGCTGCCGTCCCGCTCCGGCGGGGTGCTGAACGCGGCCGTCGACTTCGGGTACATGTTGGTGTCGAACTCGTGGATCAGGCCCGCGACCTGCTCGTCGGTGACCACCGTGGAGTTCGGGATCTGCCGGCGGCAGTCACCCTCCGGGAACTCCGTGTCGTTGGCGACCCACACCTCGATGTTGTCGCCCACGCCACGCAGCGTGTAGTCCTTCAGGTAGATCTCGCCCAGGTAGTCGTCAAGCGCGAGCCACTGCCGCACCGTGCCGACCGGCGGCGTCTCGGCCGCCGCCGCCTTCGACCGGGCCTGGGTACGCGGCTGATACTGGGTCGGGGCCTCCAGACGCTGCCCGTTGAAGGTGAAGTCCTTGCGGGTCAGCTCCCGGACATCACTGGCGAGCCCGGTTGCCGGGGCCGGCACCGGCTTGACGGTCGCGGCCTCCGGGGTGGCCGAGGCGGCGGTCGGCTGAGCGATGACGAGTAACGGTAGGACGATGGCGCTGGCTGCTATCCCCGCGAAGCGGCGTCGTGCCACGAAACCTCCTCATAGGTGGAAGACCACCGGCCCGGGGTGGCCCGGGCGCCAGTGGATCTACGCACGCTGATCGAGCGTCCCCGTATCCTGTGCACGTCGCCCCCGATCAGGCAACCCTTCACCGGAATCAATCGAGGTGGTGAGGCTTTCGCGCCAAGCGCCCGATCAGCCGCAGTTACCCCAGCTGTACCGGCCGGCGCTCTGCCAGCTCGTGAAATACAGGACCTCGCCGTTGTACATGACGCACTTGTCCCGGGCGGAGCGCTGAATCGCCGCGTAGTACTTGTAGCTGCCCGGGTCGTAGGCCCAGGAACCGCCCTGCACCCGGATCCCGGCGGAAACCCCGGTCGTCGAGCCCACCGCCACCCGCTTGAGGGTGACGACACAGTTGTACCCGCTGGCGCTGTTGTACATCAGGTAGACATCGCCCACCTTGGTGCCATCCGGTGCGGAAATCGACCGGTGGCCGTCAGTGGTGTGGGCCCAGGAACCACCGAAATCGTTGTTGCACGCCTGTGCCGCGGTGAACGGATTCGTCGCGGCCTGTGCCGGCGACGCGAGCGTCACCGCCGTCACCGTCGCCGAGACAATCGAGATGGCCAGTCGTCGTGCCAGTCCCCGCATTACGCCCTCCTGATGCTCCGGCGCGAAGATCGCGCACCTGCGCTGGCATCCTGCCACATTGGAGGCTCACCAAGATCCACGGTCCGCCGACCGGGGGTCTGTGCAACGCGGTCCGGGCTGATCGGGTGGTGCCGACCTGGCCGGAGGCGGTTTCAGTCGAGTTCGACGAAGGGGCGGTTGAGGTGCGCGGTGGCGAGCACCGCGCGTTGACGGCGGGCCGTGTCGAGCAGGCTGCGGCGGGTCAGCCGGGCCAGGTCCTGGTCCGCCTCGTACCGGTAGGCGACGTCCGGGTCGGCGACCTGGACGGCGTGGACGAGCACGTCACCGGTGACCACCACCTGGTCGTGACGGCCACCCTCCACCAGCACCGACTGGTGCCCCGGGGTGTGGCCGGGCGTGGGCACCACCCGGATGCGGTCACCGCGGCGGCCGGCGGCAGTGCGACGGTCGGCCCCCGCCCGGGCACCGCTGAGCACCACCGGACCGTCCACCGAGTGCAGTTGCCCCGCCGCCCGCAACGGCCGCACCACGTACCCCAGCATCTCGCTGCCGCCCGCTTCCAGCGCGTCGAGTTCACGCTGCTGCACCACGTACCGTGCGTTGGGGAACATCGGCATGCCCTCGGCGGTGACCGCCCAGCCGGCGTGGTCCTCGTGCAGGTGCGTCAGCACCACCGTGTCCACCCGCCGCACGTCGATCCCGTTGCCGGCCAGCAACTGCGGCAGCGCGCCCGGCACCGGCGCCCACGCCGAGGCCGGGCTGCCTTCCGGCCCGACACCGGTGTCCACAAGCGTGTACCGGTCGCCGGGCCGGCGGATGGCGTAGCAGCGGAAGTCCAGGTGCCACGTCCGGTCCGGCCCGAACGCGGCCGGGTCGATGCGCCGTGCCGCCGCCCAGTCATTTCCCGACGCCCCGGAGAAGGCGTCGTCGTAGCTGAGAAAGAACGGGCCGGCAGCGTCGGTAAGCGCCAGCACCTCGAAGCAGCCCACCGAGCGGACAGCTGACCGGCCCGGCCGCGCCTCCGCCGGCCCGGCTGCTGCGTGCGCGGGCGGCGCTTCCGCCTGCGCAGGCCGGCCGGCGAGGACACCCCCGCCCACGGCCGCCGCCCCCAGCAGCAACGTCCGCCGCCTCACCAATCCTTCGGAGTACGACACTGAGATCCCCTTCCCACGGTCCACGCCGACCGCCGTCGCAGGGCCGGCTGGGTGTGCAACTTCGGGGAAGGTGTCCCCTCGCCGCGGCGGGAGGCGACTCTTTCCCCGTAGTTGTCAGGGGATCAGCGGGGCGAGGGCGGGTGCCAACGATTCGAGGGGGTTCTAATGTTGGCGAGTGTTGACTCTGCACGTCGACGCGGAACGGCTCGTCCGGTCACGGTTTGCGCTGTCGCGGCTGACGGAGGTCACAAACGCGCTGGAGGTGCTCGCCCACCCCGAGCGGGCACCGTACGCCCGCAGCTGGGTGACCCAGACTCGGCGTACCCTCGACCCGGGCTCGGTCGACGTGCTGTTCGCGCTGGTCAACGGGGCCGCCGCGTACATCCCGGATTTTCTGTCCCCGCTGCCCGGCAGCTACCAGCCCACCCTCGATGAGGAACTCGCGGCCGTGGCGGCGACCACCGCCGAGGACGTCGACCGGCAGCTGCGGACGGCGTTCCGGATCGGCCCGCCCCCGCCGGTCCTGTTGGAACGCAGCCCGACCGGACGCGACCCTCGGCCACCACTGCCGGCCACGGTCGCCGAGCTCCTGGCCCGACGTGGCGAGGAGGCGCTGCTCACCTGCGTCGTCGACCAGCTCGCCCGCTTCTGGCGGCACACGCAGGTCGACCTGTGGCCGACCCTGCACCGGGTACTCGACGAGGACATCCGCCACCGCGCCACACTTGCCACCCGGACCGGCCTCGCCGACATCGTCCGTACCCTCGATCCGAGGCTGACCTGGGACGGCCGCCGGGTAACCCTCGACTCGCCCGCCGAGCTGTCCCTCGACGCGGCGCAGGGGCTCATCCTGTCCCCGTCGGCGTTCCTGCCCCGCCCAGCGGTGTACCTGGGCGCACCCGGCCTGATCATGGTCGGCTACCCGGCGCGGGGGCGAGGTCAGGTGTGGTCGCTGCCCGCGCCGGCCAGCGAGGAGACCGGCATTCTCGGCGCGCGTCGGGCCGCACTGCTGAGCGACCTGGCTACGCCGCTGACCACCACCGAACTGGCGGCGCGGCACGGGATCAGCCCGGCCACCGTGTCGTACCACCTGGGGCGGCTGCGCCGGGCCGGGCTCGTCGTGTCGCGGCGGGAAGGGCATGAGGTCCGGTACGAGCGGACGCAGGCGGCGGTGGAGCTGCTGCGGGCGCTGCGCAGCGGCGACGGCTGGCACGGCTGATGATCGGCGAAGCCCGGCTCTGGTGCTGCTCTCCGGTCGCCCTTTACCGTTCACGCGGCGATGGCGCGGGCGGCGGCGTACATGTCGGCCGGCAGGGGGTGCCGCAGCTCCCAGAGGACCCGCATCGGTCGGTCGCCGGTGTGCTCCTGGTAGGTCATCGGGCCGGCGTACAGGTAGGCAGGCGCACCCAGGTCACGGTCCGGGATCCTGGTCTCCCGCACGAAGAGATGCACGGTGGAGCCGCGTGCGGCGTGATGGATGTAGCGCTGGCCGGTCGCTGACGCCGACGACGTGGTGCTCTGCGACTCCCACTGGAAGAGCGTGTCGGTGACGGCCCGGTCGGCGTACATCGTGGTGGGGGAGTAGTGCTGCTCGGACTTGACCAGGGTGACGAAGAAGATGTCAGCCCTGGCGTCCGGCAGCCACTTCACCCCTTCCCGCAGCGACCCCGGGTTCGGCATGCCGAAGGCGGCACACGCCTCGTTGCGGCTGTACCGGGCGTGCACCTTCAGCGGCAGCCCATCAACCGGCACCGTCACCCGGTGAATCCGCTCGCGCAGCACCTCGGCGACCTGTCGCAGCTCGGCACAACGTGGCGGCTCGGCCCGGAGCCGCGCCAGTCGTTCCCCGCGCTGGCTCAGTGGCGCGTTCGGCCCCCACAGGTCGAAGTGCAGCATGTCCCACAGCCGCCCGGTCTCTGGCCGCTCGCCGGCCGCCACCCGGGCCAGCAGGTCGAGCCGGTCGGGGTCGTCCAGGTGCAGCATCCGCCCGATGGCCCGACCCAACTCGCGGTCGTCCTGTCCACCCGGCGAGCTTTCCAGCCCGGCGAGCCGCCGCAGCCCGGTCCACCCGCCGTAGCTCGCCGACCGGTAGACGTCCTCGATCTCCACGCCGGCCTCGCGCAGGAACTCGCCCAGGCTCACGTCCCCGAGCAGCCGCAGCTCCTTCACCAGCCCGGTCTTCGAGGTCGGCATCGCCGAGCGCAGGTTGGCCAGCACGATGTCCTTGGCCACCCGGTCGAGCTGGATGTGGCAGCCGCTCGGCAGGGACGGGAAGTCGTCGCGTACCGCCTCGGTTATCGCGCGGCGGCTGACCCCGGTCAGAGCGCGCCAGCGTAGGTCGAAGCGGAAGTTGGCGTGCTGCCCGCCGATGAAGTCGAGCACGGTCAGGCACGGCTTGTCGTCGTCCAGGCGCAGTCCACGGCCGAGCTGCTGAAGGAAAATCGTGGCGCTCTCGGTGGGCCGCAGCATCAGGATCGTGTCGACCATCGGCAGGTCCACACCCTCGTTGAACAGGTCAACTGTGAACAGCACCTTGACCGTGCCGTCCCTGAACTCCTTGAGCAGCGCCTGCCGACCGGCACCGTCGACTCGGGAGGTGATCGCCGCCGACCGCACACCGTGCCTGCTGAACCAACCCGCCATGAACTCGGCGTGCCCGATGCTCACGCAGAACCCGAGCGCCCGCATCCGGTCGACATCGACGCTGTCCCGTACCGCCCGCAGCACCATCCGCGCCCGCGCGTCGTTGCCGGTGTAGACGCCGTCCAGCTCAGTCGGGTCGTACCCCTGCCCGCGCTTCCACCGCAGCTGCGACAGGTCGACATCGTCGTGCAGCCCGAAATACTGGAACGGCGCGAGCAGTTGCCGCTCCAGCGCCTCCCACAGATGCAGCTCAACGGCGGCGCGACCATCGAACCACCGCCGCACGTCGCCGCCGTCACTGCGGTCGGGCGTCGCCGTCAATCCCAGCAGTACGCGCGGCTTCAGCCGCTCCAACAATCGGGCGTACGTCGGCGCTTCCGCGTGATGGAACTCGTCGACGATCACCATGTCGTACGCCTCGGGGTCGATCTCCCGCCGGTGCAGCGACTGGATCGAGGCAAAGACGTGCCGCCAGTGCTGCGGCTCGCGGCCCCCGACGAGCGTCTCGCCGAAGCTACCGTCCCCCATGACCTGCCGGAACGTCGCCAGGCTCTGCCGCAGGATCTGCTCCTGATGCGCCACGAACAGCAACGAGTCGACGGCCTTCTCCCGATGCAGCCGGCGGTAGTCGAGCGCCGCCACCACCGTCTTGCCGGTACCGGTGGCCATCACCACCAGATTCCGCCAGCGGCCATGGACCTTCCGCTCGGCGTCCAGATCGGCAAGCACCTCGGCCTGGTACGGGTACGGCCGAACATCCAGGTTGGCGATCTCGGTCGACGCTTCGTCGCGCCGCTCCCCACGCAGCGCTGTGCGCAGCCGCTCTGCGTCCCTGCCCGGCTGGTAATCCTCGAACGCCGGGTCGTGCCAGTAGTCCTCGAACGTGGCGGTGAACGTGTCGATGACGTACGGCTGCTCGACGTTGGAGATCCTGACGTTCCACTCCAACCCGTCGACAAGCGCCGCCTTCGACAGGTTCGACGACCCGACGTACGCGGTGGTCATGCCGTTGTTGCGGCGGAACAGCCACGCTTTGGCGTGCAGCCGGGTGGTACGCGTCTCGTAGGAGATCTTGATGTCAGCGCCGAGTTCGGCGAGGCGGTCGAGGGCGCGTTGGTCGGTCGCCCCTAGGTACGTCGTGGTGATGACCCGGAGCCGGCCACCTCGGTCGATCAGGTCGCGGATGGCGGGCTCGATGATGCGCAGGCCATGCCACTTGATGAACGCGCAGAGCAGGTCGACCCGGTCTGCGGAGGCCATCTCATGGGTGACCTCGTGACCGATGCGCGGCTGGTGACGGCCGTTGACGAGGAGCGCACCGGACGAGAGCGGGGTGGTGGGGCGCGGCGGGAAGGTGGGCTGCGCGGGTGGGGTGGGCGGGGCGGCGATGGCGTGCAGCAAGCGCTGGGCGTCCGTGATCTGGTCGGCGTTGTCGACCGCGCGCGGCTCGGCCCGGCCGATGTTCTCGGCGATCCGGTTGGCCAACTCAACCTGGCGAGCTAGCTTGTCCTCGCCACCGCCGACGGCGAGCAGCGCCCGCCGGGCCAAGCCTGCGATGTGCCGAGAGAGCACGTCGGGCGCATCGGCCAATTCGATCTTGTCGTGTTGGACCAAGGCCGGGGCAACCTGTCGAAGTCGCTCGGCGAGCTGTTCGGTGATCAAGTGCTCGTAGATACCTCGGTCAAGGTCGGCCACGCCGGGAACCTAACAATTCCCGCAGGCGGACGCCGCCCCGCACACGCCGATCGCTTCAGTCGTGGTAGGGGTGCCGGGCGAACAGCTCGACCACCCGGGCGTGCCGATTGCACCTTGTGCCACGTCGGCTCTCCCTCGGTAGGCAAACCGTCAGCCGACCTGGGCATACTCTGCCCGGGTCCGCTCGCCTGCCGGGAGGCTACCGCATGCCACAGCGCCGCCATTGGCACGAACTTCCCGAAGAAATACGCCAACGCGTTGAACATCGGGCAGGCGCTGTCCATGCGGCCTACTCCGTACCGACCGGTGCCTCCTGCGACCTGGCCGCCGTTATCGACACCGACGCCGGCCGAGTCTTCTGCAAGGGCGGCGAGACCGATGGTCCGACCGCCTGGCTCTACCGCAACGAGGCCCGCGTCAACCCCTGGCTACCCGATGTGGCGCCCCGCCTGCGCTGGACGATTGAGGCGAAGGGCTGGTTGATGCTCGGCTTCGAGTACGTTGCCGGCCGGCATGCCGATCTTGCTCCAGGCTCGCCGGATCTGACTGCGGTCGCGGACCTGCTCGGCACCCAGAGCCGTCTCCTGACTCCAAGCCCGCCTGTCCGGGTGCAGCGCTTCGCCGACCGTTGGTGCGGCCTGATCGCTCCCGAACTGGTGGACGGCGACACGCTCCTGCACACCGACATGACGCCGCGGAACTTCCTCGTCGCCGATCGGCTGCGGCTCGTCGACTGGTCCAGCCCGGCGCTCGGCGCGGCGTGGATCGACACCGCCCTCATGTTGGTCCGCCTCGTCCGCGCCGGCCATCCGCCCGCCGAAGCCGAGGCATGGGCCGGGCAGATCCCGAATTGGGCGCATGCCTCCGAGGAAGCGCTGGATGCCTTCGCCGGCGGGCTGTTGCGCCTGTGGGAGCGCAAGCAGCGGTCCGCACCAAGCCCCCACCACGGACCGTTGCTCCGTGCCGCCCGCGAGTGGCGGGACCACCTGGCGACTCGCAAGAGCCGATAGCCGACGGCAACGGACAAGTGCCTATCAGCTAGTCGAGCAGGTCATCCGGCCCGCCCCGCTGATTCCGCTACTTCAGGACCACGACGGCTCGTGCGCGGTCACCGAGGAGTAGCCTCCGGGCATGCCCGAGCGCTTGAGCGACGACCTGCTGGCTGGCTTCACGTCTCCCGTGCCATACACGGTGGAGGCTGTGGCCGAAGCTCCCCGCGCGCCCGGCGTGCATGTGGTCCTCGACGGCGGCACGGTGATCTACGTGGGTCGGACCGGGAACCTACGCAGCCGCCTCCGGCAGCACCTGACCGGCAATCGCGAGTCGTCGGTGCTGCACGAGCAGGTCGGCCAGATTCTCGACAAGCAGGGCCCGGTGGCGAGCCCGCACGACATCGCCGACTGGCTGGGCCGGCGGGAGATCCGCTGGCAGGAGACCGACAACCCGGAGGGTACCAAGGAAGCGCTGGTCTTGGCCCTCAAGCCGCGCTTCAACCGTCAGGTGCCGCACCCGCGCCGCTGAGCCTGGTCGTGCTGCCTGCAATACACCGACGGACAATTGAGTGCCGGAGGTTATGCGAACCGGAGACGGTGAACGGCCGTATGCCAATCCAGTTCAGCAGGTAGGGGTGTCACGGCGACCGCCGCGTCCTGTAGCAATCGCAGGTGCCGGTCATAGCTCGGGTGTGCGGTCAACTGCTCCTTGACGTTCGGAAACGCATGGACCGGGATGCCCGCACCGAGCGCTTCGTTGAGGATGCCGAGCGCGAGGGTGTCGTTGATGCCCTGAGCCCACTTGTTGATGACGTTGAAGGTGGCGGGCACGACGGCGACGGCCGTGGCCGGCGGATGCGGCTCCGGCTCGCCGGGCTTCCGCCATTCCACCCGCACGGGGTAGCCGGTCTGCGCTGCTAGCGCCTCTCGGTCGATCCAGGTCGCGGCGGTCGGGGTGGCAGTGAGACAGACGGTCCAGCTGTCTTCCTGTAGTAGATCGATCAGCTCACCGATCCTCAGCACCGGAGGCGCCGCGCAGACGACCAGGGCGAGTACGCGTGACTGGCTCATGCCAGCAGTCCGGCCCGCTCCGCGAGTGGCCGTAGTCCTGGCGTCGCCGTCCGGCGCTCCTTCGCCAACAGGTGGAGCAGGAGCGTGCGGGCCTGTACGTTCGCGTACACCATCTCGGCGGCAACCCGCTCGGCTTCGAGCAAGTGAAGCACGCAGATCGACCTGTCATTGGACGACATCAGCGCTGCCGCCGCCAGGTCGACGTGCACCTGTGCCCTCCGGCCAACCAGCACGATGGGCAGTCGCGACGTGTCGAGCCGAGCACCAATCTCCATGGCCTGGTCCGGGTTACCCGCGCGCACGGCGGCCGATACCGCGTGAATGACGACGTTCGTTGGGCCGAAGCCCGTCCACAGCCGGTTGCGGTCGGCGCCCAACGTCGTTGCCAGCCGTTCGGCACGCGTGAGGAAGTAGCCCGCTTGCTTCGTGTCGCCCTGCGCAGCAGTCATGACGGCAGCAAGAAGTAGTAGCGCTCCCTGAGCGGAGAGCAGGTCAGGGTTGGAGGTTGAAGCAGCCGAAGCCAATGAGTCGATGCTGGTTCGTGCCACCTGCTCGGCTTCTACCGATCTTCCGGGCTGCCCCATCAAACCGCATGCCGCCTGGTAGGCGGCAACAGCAGCAAGCGCCCGATCGTCGGCCAGACGTGCGGCGGTGGACGCCCGGTCAGCCGTCAACAGGGTCGCCTCACCGTCACCCACCTTGGCGGCGAGCTTGGAGGCGGCGATGTAGGCGGCGGCGAGCAGCCGAAACGCACTGGTGCGGTGTATGCCGGCGGCGCTGCTGGTCAGGGCCGTCGCATGGCTGAGCACATCCGGCATCAGGCGGGCCGCCGACGTGTAGCTCGCTCGCTGGTAGAGGTTGTGCACCCTGCCCACAGCACGCCGGACCTCGGGCAGCGGTGGTGCCGGTTGTGCTGAGTCCGTGAGGTAGGTGCTGAGGAAGGTCCGAAGGCCATTCAAGAGATCAGACCTAGCGGCGGCGGAAACGGGATCACGCTCCATGTCCCTCACGGCCTGCCCTCGATGCGCTGCCACTGACACGTCGACGAGCATGTCGTCGAGCTGTTCGAGCGTAACGCGCAACGCGGACGCAATTCGGGTGCGATGCCACGGCTGCGGGTCGGTCTCCGCGTTCTCCCACCGCACCACAGTGGACCGCTCCACACCAAGAGTGTCGGCCAGACGCTCCTGGCTGTATCCGAGCGCCTTACGCCGCTGGCAGAGTCGCTGTCGCTTCAAGGCCACGGCCGATCTCCCTCCGCTTTGGCGTCACTGTAGTAACCCTGCGTCGACCACGCGGGTACGCAGATGCCTCTTTTCTGCGTCACGCAGGCCCCTCCGGCGCTGTAGTACCTGCTCAAGTGCTCGCCGAGGCTGGACACGAGGCCCGGGGCGGGTGCTGGGCTCCGGTGGTACCGGCCCCCGACGGTGCGCCGTCCCCGCCCGCCTCGGTGCCGCAACCACAGCAGGGGAGGGACATGGATTCGATCGACGAGGTGCTCGGCGAGCTGCCGATGCCGCCGTACGTGACCGCAGAGGATGTCGGTTTCGCCGTGCGGGCGGTGACCGTACACGCCGCCGAGCAGTGGCCCGAGGGGCCGCGCTGCCGGAACGATCGTGCGCCGCATCCGTGTCGGCTGCATCGGTGGGGGCGGCGGGTGCTGGACCGGCGTGGCCTCAGCGACCGGCAGGTGCAGGCGCTGATCGCCGAGCAGGAGGCACCGCGGAAATGATCTACCTGTCCGGGGAACGCCTGCACCCCCATCACATCCGCACCGCCGAATTCGACAGGCGCTGGCGGGGTCTCGACCCGCACCAGGTGTACGACTACCTGAACCGAGCGGCCGACGAGATCGACAGGCTGCACCGGGAGCTGACGACCGCCAACACCGAGGCCGAGCGGATCCGGCAGGCGCTGCGGCAGTGGCAGTCCCGGCACGCCGACGGCCGGCAGGCCCGGCACGCCGACCGTCGGCCGGCAACCCACGACCATCAAACGGGGGAGCGGCGGTGAGCCGGGAGGCGGTGACCCGTTGGCTGCGGCTGGTCGAGGCGGACGCGGAACTGTCTGCGTACCTCATCGGGGTTGATCGGGACCGGCTCGCCGCGCACCTGGCCCGGCAGCTGGCGGCCGGCGGACCGATTCTGGACGGCTGGCCGGGGCTGCCGGAGGCGCAGCGGCGGCGGGCCGCCGACTACCTGGCCGGGGTTCTCTCCGCCCGCAACCACCCGGTCATCGACGAGGCCGCCGCACGTTTCCGGGCCGAGCTGCGCTGCCCGGGGTTGCTGCCGGAGCGGGCGACGGCGCTCGTCGTCGCCGCGCTGGCCCGGCTGGTCGGGGGCGGCGGTGATCGGGCCGGGCGGTTGGCGTTGCTGGCGGTGCTCGGCCGGGTGCACCGCCGGTACCGGCTGCGACCCGAACACGGTCCACTGATCGGTGCCGCGTTGGCGCCGGTGGCACCACGGCTGTGCCCGCAACAGGCCGGCTGGGAGCGACGGTGGCTGCGGGCCTGGGCGCTCGTCGAGCGCGCCGCCGGGCGGATGGGCGACGGGCCGGCGTTCTGGCCCGTCGAGGTGGTCGGCCGCGACCTGGCCGCCGAGGGCATCGCCATCCTGACGGTACGCCCCTGGCGGCGGCTGCCGTTCCGCCCCGGCCAGGCGGTGCCGCTCTGCGTGCCGCAACATCCCGGCCGGTGGCGCTGGTACTGCCCGGCCAACGCCCCGCGCTCCGACGGCACCGTCGAGCTGCACGTCCGCGCGGTCCCCGCCGGCACCGTCTCCCGCAGCCTCGTCCACGAGGTACGCCCCAACGACCTGCTTCATGTCGGCCCACCCGTCGACATCGGCCTCAGCCTGCCCACCGCCCCGGAGCTGTCCCCTCCTGACTGCCCCGACGAGGCGGCATCCGCCAGGGCTGAGCCGGCCAGGGCGGGACGAGCCACTGCCCGGGATCTGCTGCTGGTGGCCGGTGGTACCGGGCTGGCCCCGCTGCACGCCCTGGTCGAGCAGGTGGCCGCCGCACCGGTCGGTCGTCGGGTGACCCTGATCGTCGGCGCACGCACTATCGCCGACCTCTACGACGCGATCACCCTGGACAAGCTCGACCAGGCACACCCCTGGCTGACCGTCGTCCCGACCTTCTCCCACGACCCGTTCGCCGCCCCCGCCGAACAGGGCGACGCCCTGACCCTCGGCCTCTACCACTACCGCCCCGGCCAACACGCCTACGTCTGCGGCCCACCCGCGATGCTCAACGTTGCCCGGCATCGACTACCCGCCGCCGGAATACCCACCAACCGGCTTTTCCTGCCGGCCATCTACTGACGATCCCGGACGGCGACCTTGTGCTGGGACGTTTCCGCTCGCGATAAATCGGCAGCCTTGCTGGTGATCCTGACGATCCTCGTGGCGGTCCGGCTGTCCCTGGAAGCGCCGGGACCGGCAGGCTGCGCAAGACGCCGGTGCTGTGGGTCGGGCACGAGGGGCGGTGTGCAGCCTGCCCCCCATCCGGAAGGGATGAGGTCGAATTCCCGTCGCTGGGATGTCCGCCGATCAGATTCGTCTTCCTGTGCTCATTAGATAACGAATAGAAATTTGCATCGAGCAGTTGCTTTTCTGCCCGTAATTGGGGAGATTCGAGAATGGTGAGGAGCTGTTCTTGGGTCCACTCCTGGTGATCTGAGCTGGGCTTTTCCTAGGCTGGAGCGGGGTCGCCGGCACCCTTGAAGAGCGGGAGCCGGCTCGTTTTCCGGGCTGACCGTCCGGTGTCGAATGCTGCGCTGCGGGGGTGCCGCCAATGCCGACCATCATCCGTTTTCGTGCCCTGCTCACCGTGATTGTCGCCGTACTCCTCGCCGGAGTGACGGTGCCCGCGCCGGCCCTGGCTGCGCCGGCGCCGCGGACCGCGATGCGCACGGAGGTGGCGCGGTACCTTGCCGCCCACCCGGGCGGCACGGTGCTCAACGACAACGAGATCAGCTACCGGGGCGGAGAGCTGATCGTCACCCTCGATGCCCCGGTGGGCACCTATGGGGTGGCCGACTGCCCCTCGGGCTGGTTCTGCTTCTACGAGTGGCCGAACTACGGCTACCCGCGCGGCAAGCTGTCCTCCTGCGGCTGGCAGAACCTCTCCACCTGGAGTTGGCAGTTCCGGGTGGAGTCGGCGCACTACAACCTCGGCAGCGGCCATGTCGGTTTCTACTATCACAACCAGGAACTGTTCCGGATCAACCCGAGCAAGCGACTGCACAGCGACGCCGGTCAGTGGCGCAACTGGGCGAACCGCGTCTACCGGCACTGTCCCTGAGCCGTGCCCGCTGCTACCGACAGGCAGTGTCCATGGTGTCCGTCCGCGTGCTGGTGAGCAACGTGTGTCGGCTGAGCTGCAGGTCGCCCTGGGTGAGGTCGTGCCGGAGCAGCCGGCCGCTGCCGTCGAAGAGCAACGTGTCCCACCGGCCATCCTGGTCCTCCGCCTGGAAGGCGACGCCGGGCTCGCCGTCGTCGTTCCGCAAGCTGCCGGCGAACTCGACGCCCGACATCTCGGCGAGTTCCTCCAGCAACACGGCACGCTGCGCGGGTACGAGTGGGTGATGCAGCATTATGCGGGCGATCAGCCGCAGCATCCCGCTGGTGGTACGCAGTTCGGGCGGCTGCCTGCCCCACCCCCGCAACAACTGAGCGCGTAACGCCTCCGGATCGTCCTTCGGGACCGGGCTGACCTCGTCCATCCTGCCCGGGGCGAACGGCGTTGTGGTGGCACGTCTCGACCCGGCCGGACCGAACTCGGTCGCCACCTTCCTGCCGCCGAGATCGGCCGTGAACCACAGCTCGTACCGGTGGCGGCTGGGCGACGACCGGCTCTCATCGGTGTCCCAGGACTGCACCTCATAGCGGGTGCACGCGTATCGGCCCGACGGCGGTTCCTCCACCACCTTGGCGACGTGCTCGGCGAACTCTGCGAGGTCAGTGGGCAGGGCCGGGCCGCGGTCGTGGTCCCGGTCGGGGGCGGACGGAGTCTCCCGCTCGTTGTCCGGGGCGACGGTCAGCGTGGGGGCGGCGACGCGTTCGCCCCGTCGTTCGGGCAGCACGACGTATCCCACGGTGCCGGCCAACCCCACGCCGGCCAGGGCCATCAGGGTACGCAGGCGGAACAGTGGCGGACGAAGGCGGCTGCGGCGGGTGGAGGCGATGTCGTCCTGCCGTGGCAGGCGAGGGCGTGGTGCCTGTAAACGCGTCGCCGCTGCGTCGGCGGCCGTACCGGTGTGATTCGCCCGCCAACGCGCCGCCGCGTCGTCCCGACCCGTACGTGCCTCGCCAGGGACCTGCAGCGCCGGCTCACGTGCCGGCTCGGGGGTCGCCACGAGGGGGACGTCGCGCAGTTGGTCGGTAGACCAGCGGGCCGGCCATCCGAGGTCGAGCCGGCTCTCCGATCCGTCGGCGTCGTGCCGTGCGGCCAACAGCGCCGACGGCGCGGACCGCGACAGCTCCGCGGCCAGCGTCGCCGCGTCGTCGACCGGCAGCAGGTCCAGGTACGCCTCAAGCGCCTCCGCAGCCAGCCGCAGACACCACCGGCGTCCCGTGTCGCCGATGTCGTCGAAGGTGAGGTGGAGCAGGGCGTGGGCGACCAGCGTGAGGCGCCACTGCCGGCGCCAGTCCTTTCCGAAGCCCGCCTGCCGGGCGTGCTCCCTGCCGGTCTGATCAATCTTGTCGATGAGCTGCGCGAGCCCTCGCAGCAGTTTCTCCGGGTAGTGAGCGTCCGGGTTGATGAGGTAGCGGCGGAGGGCGTCGGCCTGGTCGCGCGGCAACTCGTCGCCGGGCTCGCCCACCGGTGTGCGGGGTGCGACCGTCCTGAGCAGCGTGCCCAGCAGGCCGAAGGCGATGTCCCGGGTGAGCGGCCCGTCGGCCTGGTATCCGCCGGGGTCGACCAGCAGGAACCGACCGTACTGTCGTTCACCCCTCTCGGACGGGATGAGGACGTTGCCGCCGTTGAGGTCGCCGTGGCTGTGACCGACGAGGCAGTCCATCTCTAGCCGGCTGAGCGGTGAGTCCGGGGCGGTGAGGAGGGTGAGCGGATTCGGGCGGCGGTCGCCGCCGAGGACCAGCCACGCACCGGCATCCTCGGGTACGCCGAGGTCGGCGGCCACGGCCAGCACCGAAGTCACGGTGGCCATCCGCTCTACCTCGCCCCGGACGAACTCGCCCACGCTGGTCGTTCTCGTGCATACGCGGGGGCCGTGCAATCCCGATTCGGGCGCGTTCCAGTGGTTGACGAGCCCGTCGACGATCAGCGGCAGGGCGATGAGTCGTTCCTTGTAGCTCAACGCCGCGTAAGTCGTGACCTCGTCACCGCCGTTCGCGAACTGCTGGATCAGCAGCCGCCGGTCGTCATCGACCCGGTACCAGCCGAGCAGCCGGACGATGTGCCGCTCGGCGAAGCTCGGTGGGGAATTCTGTGCCGCCTCGTGCCCGGCGGTTATGTCCTCCGCCGAGTTCGCCGAGACGACCTTGACGATGAGGTTCTGCCTCATCTCCCGCCCGCCCTTGTTCCAGATCGCCGTGACGCAGCAGAGCAGGGCATCGGTGCGGTGCGGATCGGGGGCGAACTCCTCCACGAGTCGGACGTCGGTCGCCCGGGTGTACTCCCTGATGGCCGACCTGACGGCGTCCGGAAGCTGACGACCAGGCGAGAGTCTGTTGCCCATCTGCGTCGTTGACCCTTCGGGGACAAGGAACGGGATGGGCTACAGCCCGCCCGGTCCAGCCGCACGTTCCACTGCGTGACGGCTCAATGTAGCTGACTGTGGGCTTAATCAGAATGTTCTCTGCATCCCGGCCCGAAAACTACTAAAAGGTAACTAGTGGATCACCTTGCGCTGCGATGACAGAACGGTGGGTGACATCTAGCGGTCTGGATTTAGAATCGGGTACCGGACCCGGGAGGCCATCGTGACCGACCCCGCCAAGTCCCTGCTCAGCCGCCAGACCGAGCCCGAGATGATGGCCCTGCTGCGGGCCATGTCCGGCTGTCATGCGCGAGCGCAACGACTCGACAACCTGCGAATGATCTTCTCAATCCTGCTCGGTGTGGCAGGCGCGGTGGTGGCCCTCACCGGCGTGTCGTCCACGGTGGTCACCGCGGTCGGGGCGCTCTGGGCGCTGGCCAACGCGGTCGGGTTGGGCACCTGGTCCCGCGGGCAGCTCGGCCGCGCCGCCGTGCTTCAGGAGATGTTCGACGTCCGGCTCTTCGGGCTGCCGTGGAACACTGTGGCTGCTGGGGGCGAGGTGAGCGCGGCGGAAGTCAGCCGCCTGCACCGGGCCTACCGGGGCGACGAACGCTACTTGCGCGACTACTACGAGGTGCCGGCTCTACCTACCCCGTACGACGTGCTCGCCTGCCAGCAGCAGAACCTCGGCTGGGGCGCCCGGGTGCGCCGCCGCTACGCCCACGTGGTACTCGGCGGCACGGCTGTGTGGGCCGTGCTGGGTGTCGTGTTCGGCGTGACCGCCGGACTGACCGTCTCGCAACTGCTGCTCCAGTGGTACGTGCCGTCGCTGGGCGCGCTGCTGCTCGGCCTGGAGATCTACCGCAGCCAGCGGGACGTGGCGGCCGAACGGGAGCAGGCCCTCGCCGTGATGCAGGAGCGGATCGCCGCCACGGTGGCACGGCACGGCGCGCACGGCAGCGCCGAGCTGTTCACCCTGGCCCGGCAGATCCAGGATCTGATCTTCCGCAGCCGCCAACGGCAGACCCGCGTGCCCGACTGGTTCTTCCGGCGCTTCCACGCTGCGGACCGGCACGACTTCCAGGCCGCCATGACCACCCTCACCCGCCTCCTCCACGACGCCCGGCTCCTGACCCCTCCCCGTGCCGCAGCTCGCTGACCACCCATATCCCTCTACTCGTCGATCTTGCACTTTCGGTCGGCGAGATGACCGGGCTGTGCGCATTTGTCCCGACTGAAAGTGCATGATCGCCGCAGGCGGGGGGTGGATGGGGTGGGGCTTTAGCATGGGCGGGGTTTGGGTTAAGTGGTCAGGAGTGGCGTACGGACGGTGGCTTCCAGATTCGCGCGAGCCGTTGACCTGTCCATCTCCTGCGGGGTATTCACTCGGGCGAACAGGACTACTCGCTCACCGCCACCTCACCGAGCGGGAGCGGGCCTGGGCACACCGCGTCCTGCGGCCGGCTGGTGCCGCACGCGGTCACCCCGCCGACGGGCAGCGACGCCTACACGGTTCGGTTCAGCGGGTATACCTCGGGCGGGTACTACGGGGTGTTCGCTTTCGACATCGAGGTGCACTTCCGGGCGCCGGCAAGCCGCCCCCGGAGCAGCGGGCGACCGTACCCCGCTGACGTTGAAGTTCCACCACGACGACCTGTGAGGTGCTTCGGCGGCAAAGCCTCAAATCCCCATTCTGCCTTTGCAATACCATGCAAGTAGGTCCGCGCCGGACGTGTCGGGGCCGAAGTCGACGATGTCCTGAGCGACCTCGATGAGCTGCTCACGGAAGTCCTCGTGCGCTCCGTTGTCCGGGTCCTCGCCGGTCCCCCTGACGTAGAGGACGATGAACGCTGCGGGCCGTCTGTCCTTCTTGGGGCGGATGACACGGCCCATCCGCTGGATCATCTGGCGCTTGCTTTTGCTCCCCGCCATGACCACGCCGAGCTCCGCCTGAGGGACGTCGATCCCCTCGTCCAGGACCCGCGGTGCGGTAAGCACCTTCAACTTTCCTTCTCTGAACCCTGCCAAGCGGTCCTTGCGTTCATGCTGCTGAAGCTCGCTGGTGAACGCTTCCGCCAGCACACCGTTCCTACGCAGCACGGCCGCCGCCTGTTCTGCACTTGTTGTGGTCTCGCCGAAGACGAGCCCACGGTCCGCCGTGGCGAAGACGAGCGCCAGTGAGGCAAGGGCTTCCTGCTTGCTGCGGCATTCGGCCAACACCTGACGACGCTTGGTGAACGCGTTCAGGTAATTCCGGGCGTCTCTGGTGCGGGGGTCTGCCGCGCTGCCCTGGCTGAGCCTGTTGACAGCACCTATGAACTCGCCGAACGGTTCCTCCGGGCAGCCATGGTCCAAGATCATCCGGCGTCGGAGAGCCCTCGCGCGCTCGTCGTACTCGTCGTGCCTCTCCTGTTCATCCGGGCTGAAGTGCACCCCTAGAAAGCCGACGCGAAACGGAGCCAGGATCTCGTCGGTCAAGCCCCGCTCGTAGCTGCATCCCGCCACCACCCGGCCGAAGTACGGCTCCAGGTGCTCGATCAAGCCGTTGTCCTCGCGCGCGTACGTCGCGGTCAACCCCAGCCGTGCACCGAAGCCCGGCTCGAGGGCATAGGCGAAGGTTGGCGCCCCGTAGCGGTGCACCTCGTCGGCGACGAGCAGGCCGGGGGCGCCCAGCGGCAACATCTGGTGTCTGGCGGCAGAGTGGACGATGGCCACGAGGACCGAGTGGTCGTGGAGCGAGTCCTCGTGACCGCCTCCGAAGCGACCCACACGGACGCCCGGAAGAGCACGCCGTAGCACGTCGTGCCACTGGTCGAGCAGTTCACGCCCGGGCACGAGCACAAGTACCCGCTCGGCGGCATCCACGGCTGCCGCGGCCGCCAGCACTCCGACAGTGGTCTTGCCGGTGCCGGTGACGGCTTCCACGACGCCTCGTCGGCCCTGAGTACGCCACGCGGCCAACGCCTCGGTCTGCCAGGCACGCGGCTCGTTGCCGCGATAGCACCTTGGCAGCGCTGTCGCGGCCGCCGCGAGGATCGCCGCAAAGTCGTCTGCCGCTTCAGCAGCCATGCGCCAACGCGGTGGCGTGGCGCCATCATGAGCGAACAAAACGCTGTTGGCGTACAGCGCCCGGTTGACGTCTGTTGTGGTCAAGTTGGGCTGACCCAGGCGCCGCAACCCCGCCAGCAGCTGCCGCTTGTTCTGGCCTGGCTGGTCCGCCAGCAGGTGTTGCAGCAACATCCACATCAGCTCCCGCTGCACCCCGTTACCCTTCGATATTTTGTTCAAAGCTGTTGGCATCGGGCCCTGCCCCACGGAGGCCCGCCTCGCGGCGGCGGTACAACGGCGGTCACGCCGGCCCACCCGCATACTCTGGCGTCGCTCGCTGGAAGCTGATCTTTGCATCCGGGAACGTGTCCCGCAGAGTGGTCAGCGTGGGTTCGGTATTGCGGCCCCAAATCCTCCGTATCACCCACGTGCGGCACCGCGCGTCGCTTCTCGTAAAGGGCACGGCAGTCCTCCTCAGGAGGAGATCAAGGCGGACAGGCCACCAGCTTCGGAAAACGCTTGGCGGAGGCGCAACTGGGCGGCGATGAACCACTCGACGTACTCGTCCCAGTCGTCAGTGCTGGTGATCTCGCCGGCCCGGTATTCCGCGATGCGGCACCCCTTGCGGCCCGCGAGCGGCTCAAACGACAGAGTCGGGTACGACGGTTCGAGCTTCGATCGGGCGGCGGCGAAGCGTTGGTCGTTGACCGCGGGGTCGGGGTCCTGGAAGAAGATCTCGCTACCTAGCCCCGACCTGCCGAACGTACAGGCGAACGACAGACCACTCGTGCCGCTCGGCAGCGACTGCCAGTTCTGCGGCAGCCCCTTGAGCGACGTCGTCCACTGCAGCCCGCGGCCGTGAACGGCGTTCAGGAATCTGCTCCAGAATTCCCGGTACGCAAGGCTCCTGCTGCTCATCGTCGCGTCAGCCTGAGCCAGGGACTTCACCCTCTTGCCCCAGTCGTTCGGTTGAACGACCAGGCGCATCAGCGGTGCCGGTGGCGAGTCGCCGATCCGGACTGCACTGATCTCGATCCCGAAGAAGCGGGTGTTTTCATCGGTCCTGTTGTTCAACCAGTCCAGGGCCGCCCGGTGCTCCTCACGGAAGTTCGTCGCGATCCACACCACATTCACCGGGTCGGTACCGCCGGCGTACGTCAGCAATTGGCCAAGATGGCTGTGGTCTGTCCTCTCCAACTGGTTCTCGATGATGACCGTCTCGTTCGTCGCTTCATCGACCCCCATGAGGTCGAGGGAGAAGCCGCCGACGGGATGCTCTGCGGCCGAAAGGGACAGCTGCATCCCGAGTACTCCGCCGAGCACGTCGGCGTTGGCGAGTAGCCACGGCGGGAACGTGTGTGCCTCGTGCTTCCACACCGTGCGGATGTCCACCGCGTCGAGCGTGCCCAGCTCGGACAGGGCTGCACCGTCCACTATCGTCATACGGCTGACCGTATCGGTTGCTGGCGGGCCAGCGCTTTCCCACGTGAAGGCTGGGCTTTGCTGCGGCCGGTCAGTGAGCATGGCCCGGGATGTCTGCCGCCGGTCGGCCGAATGGTCCGAACCCGGCCCGGTCAGGCCTGCGGGACGCCCGCGATCCGGAAGATTCACTAGCATCACCCGTCTCTCAGCGCGGTGTTCCGCCCGCAGATGCCGACCCCTGGCCGGATAAGGAGTGGCTGACATGCAAAGCAGCGGCAAAAGTCAATTCGACCGGTTGCTGGACGGGCCGTACTACGACGCGGTGGTGGCGGCGAACCGGGCGTACCTGAAGGTGGCGGTCCCCGATGCTGCCGCCACCGAACGCGAGTACTGGACGCTGTCCTGCCTGCCAAGCACGGCAACGTGGCCCCGCCGGCTCTCTGCCGTGTCGATGAAGACCATGGAAACCTTCGTCCTGCACGAGCCGACCGGTCAGGGGGACGAGGCGCCGGAGGGCTTTGTCGTTGTCCGACGGTCGACCCTCAAGCGACACTGGTCGAGCCGGCGAGCGCTCGACCGGGCGTTCCCCGGGCTCACGGAGGAGCCGTCCGACTACGAGGACGCGGGCGAGGACCAGGCCACGGTTCGCGGTCGGTACGACCAACTTATCGCCGCTCTCACCGACGAGCGCTTCGCCTCCGCCGTACGCGACCTGGTGGCACCGCTGCTGGCTGTGCGGACGATGCACGGAGCCGGCCACAGCTATTCTCTCGTCGACCACGTGCTCGGTCGAGCCTCCAGACCGGCGGAGTGGATCTACCCGGTCAACGAGGAGAGCGAGAGCTGGGGGGACGATCCAGGAGTCCTGGAGACCTTCCACTCCGTTCGCGAGGGCGATGTGGCCGAGTGGCACCTGTCCTCGTGCTTCCACCAGATCAGGGCGGGCGACCGGATCTGGGTCTACGCCACGACACCGCATCGGCGGATCGTCGCAGCGGGTGTTGCCTGGTCGGATCCGTACGAGGTCGCCGACCAGGAAGCGGTGTACTGGCGGGTGGATATTCGGTGGGACCTCCCCCTCACCCGCTTTCTGCTCGCCACCGAGGCTGCCGGGTCAGAGGTGCTCGAGACGACTGTGCAGCGGGTACGGGCGATGCATCCGGCCGAGTCGGCGAAGCTGTCGAAGTTCCTCGACGGCCACCAGGCACCTGAACCCGCACGCCTGCCTGAGGGGCGGCGGCGACGGCTTGCGCAGGTGACGGCCCGCCAGGGACAGGCTGAATTCCGGCGTCGGCTGATGGCGGCGTACGGCGGACGGTGCGCGATCAGCGACTGCGACGTGGAAGTCGTGCTCCAGGCGGCACACATCGACCCATACAACGGGCCAGCCACCAACCGGGTCCCCAACGGCCTGCTGCTCCGGGCCGACCTGCACAACCTCTTCGATCGGGGGTACCTCTGGATCGACGGGACGTACCGGGTGCGGGTCGCTGAAGGGCTTGACCACTACGCTGACCTGGACGGCCAGCCCCTGCGTCGGGTGGCGGTCGAGGCGCGGCCGGACAAGGAGGCGTTGGCCCGCCACCGCAGCGAAGCGGTCAAGCGCCTCGACATCTGACCGTCGCGGGACCGTTCCTCGCCGATCAGATCGATACGGTCCGCCCTGGGTCGGCTCGACGAACCAGGAGTTCGTGCTGCTGACCGATCGCTTCCCGGATCTTCGCGCTGACCTGGACTCCGCCCCGGACCGCGTAGAGATCACTGTTAAAGCCTCCGGCCAGGTTGGGGTCAACGGGTGGGCGCAGTTGGAGGTGCTCGACGGGCTGCTGGAGTCCGTAGGCCGCCCCGTGCGCGGTGGCTGACGCGGTCTTGCAGTCGCCGGTCACCCATCGTTACGCCAGTGGATCAACCCTCGTGGGTCTTGCCCACTACTGACTGCCGGGGAGGTAGCCAGGCTCAGGCGTACGTGTCGCCGTACTCGCGGATGTCGTTGACGTCGAGGGTGACTCGGCTGTTGTCGGCCCACTCGCCGGTGGCCTGCTGCCAGCTGGGGTCGTCGCGCTCGTCGATCGCGGACCAGTTCGGCCGGTGGTGGCGGAGGTAGATGGGGCCTGTCGACGCGCTAGGGGCCAGCTTCCCGGCGGCGAAGGTCAGTTCGATCCAGCCGGGGATCGGGGTACCGGGCGGCGGGAAGACCGTCGGGGTGGGCGTCGGGGTCGGCGGCAGCGGCGACGTGGTCGTCGCGGGGAACAATGACGATCCCGAGGCGGGCGGCGATGGCGCAGCCGGCGGTGTCGACACCGGCGCGGTCGGCGGGCCCGGCGGCAGGGGCGGTGGGAAGAACTGGATGTGGCGGTGCACGTTCGCGCAGCCGATCGCCGCCCAGTCGCAGTTGGTGGTCAGCGAGGTGTTTCCACCCTCGAACGTCAGGTGGTAACGCACCCGCACGTCCGCCAGGTCGAGCGGGGCGGTGCCCGTGTTGACGACCTGGAGGACGTGCTGGATCTGGCTGTCCGTCGGTGACCAGCTGAGGTTGCGGTAGCTGACCCGCGCCTTCCCGTAAGCGGTGCGCACCGGGTTCACGGGCGAGTCGAGGGAGTACCCGGCGTCGGTGTACGCCCAGACGGTGAGCCGGTATTCGGTGCCCGGCGCGAGATCGGTGAGGGTGAGGTCGGTGCCGGTGGTGGTGCCGAGGCTGCGGTACACGTTGGGGCCGAGCCAGGCCCGCACCTCGTGCCGGATGGGCGTCCCGCCCGGCTCGCCGATCCAGGTCGACGGTGCCCAGGTGAGGGTGAGCAGGTGCGGCTCGTTGGCCACCACGACCGGTGCGCCGGGAGTGGTCAGCACCGGATCGTCGGCCGCGTGGGCGACGGCGGTACCGGAGAGCCCGAGCACGATGCCGAGGACGGCGACGAGGGTGACTTGACGAGCACGCATAGTGCGCATGCTAGAGAGCAGCATGCATGAATATCAATGGCCAGGGTCGCGGTCCCGCTCGGCTCAGACCCCTGGCCTTGGCGTGGCGGCGATCTGGGTGACGAGGAAGTCGAGCCGCTCGGCCTGGCCGTTCGGGGGGATGCGCCCGCTCTCGGTCAGGGCGGCTATGCCGTGCAGCGCGCTCCAGGTGACTTCGGCGAACAGTTCGCGTCGCTGATTGTCCGGGTGGAAGCAGTTGACGAACTCGTCGAAAGCGGCGCGCAATGGCGGTGGCGTCTCGGCGTGCGCGAACTTCACGTCGGTCGGCAGCATGAACATGGCCTGGTAGAGGGCGGGCTGCTCGGTGGCGAACTCCAGGTAGGCGCGGCAGACGGCGTGCAGTGCCGCGGGCGACGCGGGGTCGGTGAGCCGGGCACGGCGCAGGCGGGTCGCGAGTTCGCCGAAGCCTTCGATGGCGACGGCGCGCATGATGTCGTCCTTGCCGGTGAAGTGGCTGTAGAGCACGGGCTGGCTGTACTCGACGCGCTCGGCCAGCCGCCGCGTTGTCACCGCCTCCCACCCTTCGGCCTCGGCGAGTTCGCGGGCGGCCGTGATGATCAGCTGGTGGCGCTGGGCTCGTTCGCGTTCGCGGCGTTCGGAGATGGCGGACATGACCTGATCCTAGCAGTGCTAGACATGCTGTCGACGGCAACGTATCGTCGCTACAACATCTAGCGCCGCTAGGAATCAAGCGAGGGGAACAACCCATGCTCAGCAACATCGCCACTGTGCTCGCCGGACTGGTCGGTGCGGCCGTCATCGTCATGGGCGCCCGCGCCTTCTGGGCACCGCAGGGCGCGGCAGGCTTTGGCATCCCCGACACCCCGACCGAGGACCGGGCCTTTCACGCCTGGCTGGCCGTCAAGGCCGTGCGGGACATCGCCGCGGGGCTCTTCATCCTCATCGTGGTGGTCGGCGGGACAACCCACCTGCTGGGCGGGCTCATGCTGGCCGCCACCCTCATCCCCCTCGGCGACGCGCTGATCGTGCTGCGCAGCGGTGGGCCCAAGGTGGCCGTCTACGGCATCCACGGCGCTACCGCAGTGGTGATGCTGGCGATCAGCGTGCTCCTGCTCATCGCGTAACCCGGTCGCCCTCGTTGCCGGCCGGTTCCATTGATGCGGCGGCCGGAGCCCCTGCGGGTGAACCCCGACGCAATCCCGGGGCGACCAGGCAGTGACCTGAGCAAATTTCACCACTAGCGTCGGTCGGGTCTGGACAGACACATCTCTCGGGGGAGGACGTTCCATGTGCCACCACCAGCGAGCCGCCCGATGAAGCCACGCTCACTCATCGCCACGGCCACCGCCACCGCCCTGGTCGCCACCGGCCTCGCCGTGACCGGCGGGACCGCCGTCGCGCACGGCGGCGGCTACTCGGCCCTGATCCAGCGGGCCTCGTACGGCGTACCGCACATCACCGCGCGCGACTTCGCCAGCCTCGGCTACGGCGTCGGGTACGCGCAGGCGGAGGACAACGTCTGCCTGATCGCCGAGAGCGTGGTGACCGTCGGCGCGCAACGGTCCCGGTTCTTCGGCGCCGACACCGACAACGTCGCCAGCGACCTGTTCCACCAGAAGGCGATCGACGACCGGGTCGCCGAGCGCTGGCTCGTCGGCCGGCGCGACGGTCTGCGCGCACCCTCAAACGAGGTACGCGACCAGATGCGCGGCTTCGCCGCCGGCTACAACGCCTACCTGCGGACGGGAAAGGTAAACGACCCCGCCTGCGCCGGCCGGCCGTGGCTGCGCCCGATCACCGAGCTGGACCTGTGGCGTACCCAGTGGACGGCCATGGTCCGGGCCGGTTCCGCCGCACTCGCCGACGGTATCGTCGCCGCCGTGCCACCCCGGGTGGACGGAACCAGCGCGCCGGTGAGCGCCCCGCAGGCGGAAGCCGTGGTCACCGCCCGGGACGGCGCGCCGGCCGGGGTGGGCAGCAACGCGTACGGTCTGGGACGTCGCGCCACCACCAGCGGTGCCGGCATGCTGCTGGCGAACCCGCACTTTCCGTGGGATGGCGCGGACCGTTTCTACCGGATGCGGCTCAAGGTGCCCGGTCGGTACGACGTGGAGGGCGCGGCCCTGATCGGTGACCCACTCATCGAGATCGGGCACAACGGCAAGGTTGCCTGGTCGCACACCGTCTCCACCGCCCGACGTTTCGTCTGGCACCGGCTCACGCTGGTGCCCGGCGACCCGACGAGCTACCGCTACGACGGCCGGACCCGGAAGATGACCGCCCGCACGGTCACCGTCCGGACTCCCGACGGCCCGGTCAGCCGTACCCTCTACGACACCCACTTCGGCCCGGTCGTCGTGGTGCCGGGCCGCTTCGACTGGACCACCGACACGGCGTACGCGATCACCGACGTCAACGCCACGAACAACCGTGCGCTTGACGGCTGGCTCGCCATGGGCCGGGCGAAGTCGGTGGGTGAGCTGCGGTCGGTGCTGGACCGGCGGCAGTTCCTGCCCTGGGTCAATGTCATCGCCGCCGACCGGGACGGGCGGGCCCTCTACGCCGACCACTCCGTCGTGCCCCGGGTCACCGACGCCCTCGCGGCCGCGTGCATTCCCACGTCCTTCAAGAGTTTGTACGCGACAAGCGGCCAGGCCGTCCTCGACGGCTCCCGGTCATCGTGTGAGCTGGGCCGGGACCGGGACGCGGCGGTGCCCGGCATTCTCGGGCCGGCGAACCTGCCCACACTTGTCCGCGACGACTACGTGACCAACTCCAACGACAGCTACTGGTTGGCCAACCCGGCTCGCCCGCTCGTCGGGTACCCGCGCATCATCGGCGACGAGCGGACCGCCCGCAGCCTGCGGACCCGGCTCGGCGTCCACCAGGTGCGGCAACGTCTCGCCGGCACCGACGGGCTGCCCGGCCGGGGATTCACCGCCGGCAGGCTGTGGGACGTGACGCTCGGCAACCGGGCGTACGGCGGCGAACTGGTCCGCGACGACCTGGTCCGGCTCTGCGAAGCTCAGCCGACGGCCACCGCCTCGGACGGCACCACCGTCGACCTGACGGCCGCCTGCGCCGCGCTCCGTCGCTGGGACCTCCGGGTCGACCTGGGCAGCCGGGGCTCGCACGTGTTCACCGAGTTCGCCCGGGCCGGCGGCCTGCGTTTCGCCGACCCGTTCGACCCGGACGCCCCGCTGACCACGCCGAACCGGCTCGCGGTCGACGACCCGAGGGTGCGTACGGCGCTCGCCGACGCCGTCCAACTGCTCGGCGGCATCCCACTGGACGCCCGCCTCGGCGACATCCAGACCGAACCCCGTGGCGCCGAACGCATTCCCATCCACGGCGGCTGGCCGGACGCCGGTGTCTTCAACATGATCATCAACCAGGTGCAGCCCGGCGTCGGCTACCCGAAGGTGCGGCACGGCACGTCGTACCTGATGGCCGTCGAGCTGGGTCGCGACGGGCCGTCGGGTCGGCAGCTGCTGACCTACTCGCAGTCGGCCAACCCGAACTCGCCCTGGTACGCCGACCAGACCCGGCTGTACTCGGCCAAGGGCTGGGACAACATCAAGTTCACCCAGAAGCAGCTGCGGGCCGACCCGAACCTGGTCACGTACCGGGTGGGAGAGCGCCGCCGCTGACCGACGGGAGTGGGAGTCGCGAGTCGCGGCATGTTGGGCGTGCCGTGCTGGGTTGTGGGGTCGCGAGTTGCGGCATGTTGGGCTTCCTGGTTCGCGGGAAGGTGCGAGATGCCGCATGTCGGGTGGCAGCCCAGGTCGGACCTTGGCAGGTCGGGCGGTCGGCGGCGTAATCGGGGTGGGTGCGTGGCTCGGCGGTGGGCTGGGCGGCTCGGGGTGGGTTGGGCGGCTCGGGGTGGGCTGGTGGCGGGTCGTCGTCCGGCCGGATCCGCGTCACGCAGCCGGCGGCTGGTAGGTGACGGGTAGCCGGACGGCGGCGTCGATCTCCGTCGTGGTGAGCAGCGGCACGATCCGGGCGTCGACGCCGCCTGCCGCCCGCACGGCGATGCCGAGCGCGGCGGCGGTGACGTTGTCCGGCACCTCGCAGAGCACGTACAGGTCGAACTGGCCGAACGCGTAGTACACCGCCTCCACCTGCCCGCCGGCGTTCTCGATCAGCGCCTCGATCACCTCGGCCCGCGCCGTACCGCCTTCCTTGGCCAGCCCGGCCATTCCCGGAACCGTGTAGATCGCTGTGACCAGGAACTTCGCCACGCTGGCACCACCTTCCCGCCTCCGCCCGACCCGGTCGCGCCTACCCGCTTTCCGCCCGGTCACGCCTCGCGGCACAAGATCAGCGTGGCCGTGCTCACAGAACGCTCTGCTGGTCGCTAAACGGGCGGCGAAGTGTCGTTGGCGGGGGCTACTGTGCCGTGCGGGCTTCACCACCGCCGTCGCGCTGGCCAGTGGGCGCCACGTCGGCCACCACCGCTCGTCCTTCGGACAGTTCCGACAACAGGAGACTTCGTGACACAGCAATCCGTCGCGGCACCGCAGCCTGTCCCGACCTCGGACAAGCTCGACGCTGCGGTACTCAAGGTGGCCGGCGTCGTCGTGCTCGGTGCGCTCATGTCGATCCTCGACGTGACGGTGGTCAGCGTCGCCCTGCCGACGTTCCAGAGCGAGTTCGACGCCTCGTACGCCCGCGTCGCCTGGACGATGACCGGCTACACGCTCGCGCTGGCCACTGTCATCCCGCTCAGCGGATGGGCCGCGGACCGGTTCGGCACCAAGCGCCTCTACATGATGGCCCTGGCGCTGTTCACCATCGGCTCGGGCCTGTGCGCCACCGCCGACACGATCGGCGAGTTGATCACGTACCGGGTCCTGCAGGGTCTCGGTGGCGGCATGCTCATGCCGATCGGCATGGCGATCATGACGCGGGCGGCCGGCCCGAACCGGATCGGCCGACTGATGGCGGTGCTCGGCATCCCGATGCTGCTCGGCCCGATCGGCGGCCCGATCCTGGGCGGCTGGCTGATCGACGTGGCGAGCTGGCACTGGATCTTCCTGATCAACCTGCCGATCGGCATCGTCGCGCTGGTGTACGCCCAGCTGGCCCTGCCGAAGGACAGCCCGCAGCCCTCCGAGTCGTTCGACTTCCTCGGCATGCTGATGCTCTCGCCGGGTCTCGCCCTCTTCCTGTACGGCGTCTCCACGTTGCCCGAGGCCGGGACCTTCGCCGACGCCGAGGTGTGGGGGCCGATGCTGGTCGGTGCCGCACTGGTGGTGGCGTTCGTCGTCTACTCGTTCAAGCCCCGGCACCCGCTGCTCGACCTGCGGCTGTTCCGTAACCGCAGGCTGACCGTCGCGGCGTTGACCATGTTCGTCTTCATCATCGCCTTCATGGGCGCCGGCCTGCTGTTCCCGAGCTATTTCCTCCAGGTACGCGGTGAGTCGACCCTGCACGCCGGCCTGCTGATGGCCCCGCAGGGCATCGGCGCCATGGTCACCATGCCGATCGCCGGCATGCTCGCCGACAAGGTGCCGGTCGGCCGGACGGTGCCGTTCGCGCTGCTGCTCATCCTCGCCGGCTTCTTCACCTTCACCCAGCTCGACGCGGACACCTCCTACGTGCTGCTCTGCGGCTCGCTGTTCGTGATGGGTCTGGGCATGGGCGGCACGATGATGCCGGTGATGACGTCGGCGCTGAAGACGCTTACCGGGCACGAGGTGGCACGAGGTTCCACGCTTGTGAACATCCTCCAGCAGATCGGCGGTTCCGTCGGTGCCGCGGTGATGTCGGTGATCCTCACCAACGAGCTGAACGGCTCCCGGCAGATCCCCGGCCTCACCGACGAGAACGGCAACCCGGTCACCGAGGCCGGCTTGGCGATCGCCGCCCAGCAACGGCCGGAGCTGGCACAGCAGCTTCCCGACCCGTCACTCGTCGAGCGTGGGCTGGACTTCGCCGCCAACTCCTTCGCCACCACCTTCTGGGTAGCGTTCGCCCTGGTGGCGGCGACGTTCATCCCGGCCGCGTTCCTGCCCAGGCGGCGGGAACGGTCCCACCTGCTCGACGACCAGCCCGGCGACCAGCCAGGTGACCAGCCGGACGACCAGCCGAAGATCCCGGTCATCGTCCACTGACCGCTCCGCCCCGTCGTGGCGTCGCCGGGCCGCTCAGGTTGGCTCCGCTTCGGCGTTGCCGGCCCGCAGCTTGGCCGCCAGCTTGCGGCATGTCGGGTCTTCCGGGCCGTGGGAAGCCCCGACATGCCGCATATCGCTCGCGGCGCTTGGCGTTCGGGCGGGCTCGCGGCGCTTGGCGTCGGGCGGGCGGGACGGCGCGTGGTCTCCGGGTGGGACGGCGCTCGGCGTCGGCCCTCGCGGCTTGCGGCATGTTGGGCCTTCCGGGCGGCCGGTGACCCCGACATGCCGTAACCCGTGACCGCATGCCGTAGCCCGTGGCTGTCGCCGGGCGCGTCGTGGGGCGTGTCGGGTCTTCCGGGCTGTGGGAAGGCCCGGCATGCCGCGTTTCGCTCGGGGCGTGTCGGTGGTTGGCGTCGCCCGTCGCGGCTTGCGGCATGTTGGGGCTTCCGGGCTGCGGGTGACCCCAAGATGCCGCAACTCGTGACTGCCGTAGGCGTAACTCGTGACAGCCGCTGGGGCCGTAACTCGTGGCTGCCGCCGGGGTGGCAGGGTGAGCGCGGGGCAGGGCAGCTGGCGGTAGGGTGCGGCCGGTGGGGGAGATCGGGTTGACGTCGGGGCTGGCGGTGCCGCCGGGGCTGGCGGTGCCGCGGGAGCTGGCGGTGCCGCCGGGGCTGGCCGTGCTGCCGACGGTAGCGGCCGAGCGGGTGATCACCGCTGTGCTCGCCGACCTGCGGTCGGGCGAGCACCGGGGGGTGGTGGTCGACTCGCCGCCGGGGGCCGGCAAGTCGACTCTGGTGGTACGGGCCGCCATCGAGTTGGCCGCCAGCTGGTCGGGCGACACCGATCGGGGCGGCGGTGGGCCGGGTAGCGCCGCTCCAAGCGGTGACGCGCTGCGCCGTGGCGAGCCGCTGATGATCATTGCGCAGACGAACGAGCAGGTCGATGACCTGATCGACCGGCTCGCCAGCAAGGCGCCGCAACTGCGCCTCGGGCGGCTCTCGGCGGGTGACTACCGGGCGTCGCCCCGGGTACGGGCACATGCGCAGGTCCGGGTTGCCGCGAAGGTCGGCGACCTGGCCGCGTCGGCCGTGGTGGTCGGTACGGCTGCCAAGTGGGCAACTGTCACCGAGGGCTGCTGGCCGTGGGCGATCGTGGACGAGGCGTACCAGATGCGCTCGGACGCCCTGCTGCGCGTGGCCGGCAGGTTCGAGCGGGCCCTGTTCGTCGGTGATCCGGGGCAGCTCGATCCGTTCTCCACTGTGGAAAGTGGCCGCTGGGCGGGGTTGACCTGGGATCCGATGCAGTCGGCGGTGGCGGTGCTGCTGCGGCACAACCCGCACCTGCCGGTGCACCGGCTGCCGGTCTCCTGGCGGCTGCCCGCCTCGGCGGCACCGGTCGTGTCCCGCGCGTTCTACCCGTTCACCGGCTTCCGTTCCGGCACCGGCCCGGACGACCGGGCCCTGCACCTCACCGAGCCCGGGTCGGGAGACGCCGTCGACATGGCGGTGGAGTCGGCCGCCGCCACCGGCTGGGCGCTGTACGAGCTGCCGGCCCGGCACACCCTGCGTACCGACGGGGAAGCTGCCGCCGCGTGCGCCGCGCTCGCGTTGCGGGTGCTGCGGCGCGGGGCGGTCGCGGTCTCCGAGCAGGCGCCCGGTGGCGCGCCGGTCACCGCGGACCGGATCGCCGTCGGCGCCGCCCACCGTGACCAGGTCGCGGCCATCCGGGCGCGGCTCGGCGAGGCCGGTGCGGACGTCACCGTCGACACCGCCAACCGCCTCCAGGGCCGGGAGTACGACGTGACGATCGTGTTGCACCCGCTCTCCGGCCGACGCGACGCGACCGCCTTCCACCTGGAATCGGGGCGGCTCTGCGTGCTCACCTCCCGGCACCGGCACGCCTGCCTGGTGGTGGCCCGCGCCGGAATCGGCGAACTGCTGGACGCCCACCCCTCGACCGAGGCGCCGCAACTGGATGTGCCGGTCCGGTTCCCCGACGGATGGGAGGCCAACCAGGCCATCCTCGCCCACCTCGCCGCGATGCCCCAGCCGCCGGATTGACAAGCGGCGACGGCATGCAGGATGAACGGATTCACGCCGTCGTCGATCACCGGGATTCGTGTCGGTGTCCCGATACAACGGCAATTCAGATGATCTGTCGCCGTCTATAGCGTGGGATGCCTAGGCCGTCGGAGAAAGGCGGACCATGTCATCCCCATCTGTTTCGTTGTCCCGGCGCGGGCTGCTCGCCGGCACCGCGGTCGCCTCGGCCGCAGCCGTCACCGCAACCGTCGTCACCTCACCCGCCGCGGCGGCCGTCCCGGTCAACGCGGCAGCATCGGCGGTCATCCGCGACGGGATCGCCACCGCACGACTGGCCGCACCGGCGGCCCTGCAACCGGACCTGCACGAGCGGCTGGGCGCCTGGCTGGCGTTCTGGTCGGCGAACTCACCGCGTCGCTGGAGCGTCCCCGTCGAGGTGGTCGGCGTGGCCGATGCCGCCGGGGCGACGTTCACCCTGCGTGCCGTCCGGGTGGTGGTGGAGGATCGGCCACTCGACGCGTTCCTCGCCGGCCGAGCCGACCGCGCGCACCTGGGCACCCTGGCCAGCCTGCACCACCACTTCGGCCAGGTGACCGTCGCCGCCGACGGTGGGCTGCGCGTGGTCGACGCTGCGGCCGGGTTCACCGGCTCACCCGAGCAGGTCGCCTTCGCGGTCGCGGCGTGCCGCGAGCTGTGGGGCGTGCGTACCGCCGGTGCCGCCACCTGGCGTCACCAGGTGGGCCGTCTCGACGCCGCCTCCCGTTCCGGCTGGGCGGCCTTCACCCCGGGCGGCACTGCGGCGCGGGCTACGTACCGACACCTACTGAACGAACCGGAGGAAACACCATGGCACGCCACGAGTTCCGCTTCGTGGTCGACGGCGTCGACCTCACATCCGAGCAGCAGAGCCAGATCGCCGGTGAGATCCAGAAGGCCGGCCTGGCCGCGCTCTCGGTCGCCGGTACCAAGCTCAGCAACCCGCTCGCCCTCGGCCACGCCAACCTGCGGCTGCGGCCCGAGTGGTACGGCCTGTGGGTGATCGACGGTCCGTTCGCGCAGGACCTCGGCGAGAAGATCAACGACATCGGCTTCTGGTTGCAGAAGTGACCCGACCGCCGCAGGGACCGGCCCCGTCGGGGGAGCGGATGTGCCCGAGTACGCCCGCAGGCAACGCCACGGTCTTCCTCGGCATGATCACTCCGGCGGGCCGGGTGGCGTACGTGACCCCGGCCCTGCCGGCCGAGGTGGCCGTCGCCGCAGCGGCGGAGGCCGACGTCCCGGTGGAGGCCCGCTACCGGCTCGCCGGTCCCTGCGTCACCAGCCAGTGCGGCTTCTGGACCGGTGATCAGTGTGGGCTCGGCGAACGCCTCGTCGCGTCGTACGCGCAGACCGTCGGCGAACCGGAGGTGGAACTGCCCCGCTGCGCCATCCGGCGCACCTGCCGCTGGTTCGCCGAACAGGGTCCGGCAGCCTGCGCCGCCTGTGCTCACGTGGTCACCGACGCCCGCTGAGCCGCGACGCCCCGGGGTGTCGGTCCGGTCGGCTACCGTCGGTTGCCATGGGCGTGCAGGCGGGCGGATTCATGATCGGGCGGGATCATCCGGCCGGTCTGTTGCGGGCTGAGGTCGACCGGGCCACCGCCAGCCACGGCGGGCTGGTGCTGGTCGCCGGGGAGCCCGGCATCGGCAAGACGACCCTGGTGACCGCCGCCGCCGAGGAGGCCCGTCGACAGGGTGCACTGGTGCTCGGTGGCGCCTGCTGGGATTCGGCGAGCGCCCCCGGCTACTGGCCCTGGGCACAGGTGTTGCGCCGGCTGCGCCGGTCGCCGGAGTACTGGGCGCTGGCCCGGGAATCCGCCGAGCCGGCGCTCGCCCTGCTGCTCGGTGAGGCGAGCTCTCTCATCCCGGGCACCGCCCGCGGCGCGGCGGGTTCTCCGGTGCCGGACATCGCGCACGACGAGGCAGTTTCTTTGATGTCGGCAAGCGTCGCCGATCGGGGCGACGCGGCGGAGCAGGAGGCGTTCGCCCTGTATGACGCGGTCACCACCGCGCTGGTCGCCGTCTCGCAGCGCCGTCCGGTCATGGTGATCCTCGACGACCTGCACTGGGCCGACGCGGCGTCGATGCGGTTGCTGCGGTTCGCCGCCCAGCACACCTGGTTCGAGCGGCTGCTGCTCGTCGGCACCTACCGTGACGCCGAGGTGGAGGCCGCCGACCATCCGCTCCGGCCGCTGCTGATGTCGCTGGTGGCCAAGGCCACCACGATCAGCCTCACCGGCCTGACCCGGGACGAGGTCGGCGAGCTGATGACCCGCACCGCCGGCCGGGTGCCCGATGCGAACTGCGTCGACGACGTGCACCGACGCACCGGCGGCAACCCCTTCTTCGTGGAGCAGACCGCCCGGCTCTGGCATGCCGACGGCGGGCTTGGCATCATCCCTCCCGGCGTACGGGAGGTGGTGCGGCGGCGGCTTGACCACCTGCCCGCCATGGTGGCCGACGCGCTCACCGTCGCCGCCGTGCTCGGCCGGGAGTTTTACGGCGAGGTCCTCGCGGCAAGTGTCGGCCTGCCGCCGACCCGGGTCGGTGAGTTGCTTGAGGTCACGGTCACCGCGCGACTGCTGCTCGGCCTGGGAGACGGCAGGTACGCCTTCGTGCACGACCTGGTCCGCGAGACGCTCTACGACGCACTGACCGAAGACGACCGCAGAGCGCGGCACGCCGCCGTGGTGCGGGCCGTGGACGAGCACGACACGCTGGGCCGGTTGCTGATCCCTGCGGATGTCGCCCGCCACGCGTGGCTGGCCGGTGCGCACCTGGACGCGTTCCGCGTCACCGAGTTGCTGCTCGACGCTGCGCGGGACGCCAGATGCCGGCTGGCGCTGGAGGAGTCGACAGTTCACCTCAGGCGGGCGCTGGAGGTGGTCCGGGACGACCTCCAGCGGGTGAAGATCATGACGGCGTTGACCGATCAGCTCTTCCACTGCGGTGCCCGGGAGGAGGCTCGCCAACTGCTCAGCGACGCCACGGCGCTGGCCCTGACTGTGGACGACCAGGTGACGCTGGCCCGGTTCGCGCTCAACGTACGTCGGCACTGGCAGCTTGAGCCGGTGCCGGGCATCGACGGCGAGGCGCTGCTGCGTGAGGCGTACCGGCGGCTGATCGGCGAGCCCGACGACAGCGCCGGGCCGGCCGTCCTCGAAGCAGACCTGATCACCGCCACCGAGACGCTCGCCAGATCGACGCGGGACGACGAGGCGCTCACCTTCAGCCTGTGGGTGCGACACGACTCCACCTGGGGGTTGGGCACCGCCGCCGACCGGGCCGCCCTCACCGGCGAGATCCGCGACGTCGCGCGTCGCAGCGGCGACCGGGAAACCGAGCTGTGGTCCACCTCCCTGCGCTGGGTGGCGTTGCTGGAACTCGGAGACCCGCGCTATCTCGACGAACTCACCGCCTTCGTCACCGGTGGACGACAGACCGGCAAGCCCCGCCATCAGATGGCGGCGGCCATCGACGGCGGCATCATCGGCGCCTTCCGTGGCGACTTCGCCGGTGCGGAAACCTGCTACGCCGAGCTCGGTGCGCTGGACGACTGGGAGCACGCCGACCATGCCTTCCTCGGCCACCACCTGCGCTGGGCGTTGCAGTTGCTGCGGGGCCGGCTCGACGACGCCGACGCACTGCTCGACGGGCTCGCCGCGACCGATCATCCGCATCTCGGCCTGCTGAGGGCGATCACGGCTGCCGAGCGCGGTGACCATCGCATGGCGGCCGACCTCACCGCGGAACTCGAAGCCTCCGGCACCCGGTTCGCCGGGTCGATCTCGCCGATGTGGTTGCGGTTGCGCGCTCAGGCCACGGTCGCCGACCCGAGCCGCTGCGCCGAGATCCGTGCGGACCTGCTGCCGTACCGGGGCCAATGGCTCGTCTCCCTGTACGGCTGCGACCTCAGCGGGCCGGTCGATCACTGGCTCGCCGTGGTCGACCTCGCCGAGCAGCGTTGGGACGACGCCGTCGCCGGTTTCTCCGCCGCCCGCGCCGCCGCCGACCGGATGGGTGCCCGCCCCTGGTCGCTGATCGCCCGGGCCGCGCTCGCCGACGCCCTGGCCGCCCGTGGTGGCCCGGGTGACGCCACGAGCGCCGCCGCTCTGCGCGCCGAGACCGAGCGCGAGGCCCGCGAGCTCGACATGCCGCAGATCCTGGCCCGACTCGCCGCCGTCCCGGTCCGGCCAGCCGCCGAGGAACCCGAACGGTCCGCCGAGACGAGCCCGGCGGCCGGTTCGGCGGCGGCCGGCTTGGCGGCCGGTTCGGGGGCGGCCGGTGGAGCGGCGGCGGGCTCTGCGGTGGTTGGCGGGGCGGCGAGCTTGGTGGCGGGGCCGGCAGCGGGCGGCGGGGCGGCGAGGTCGGCGGCGGCAGAACGGGCCACGGCTGGCGCGGCGACGGTTACGGCGGCTGGCCCGGTGGCGGGAGTGGCCGCGGGCGGGTGGGGGTCGGGCGATTCGGCGGTGGGGTCGGTGCCAGCCGGGACGGCCGGCAACGGTGCGGTGGGACCGGCGTACGAGTTCCGGCGCGACGGAGCCGTCTGGCGGCTCACCTTCGACGGCGGCACGGTTCATCTACCCGACGCCAAGGGGCTGCACGACCTGCGACTGCTGCTCGGCCGCCCGGGCGTCGACGTGCCCGCGGTCGAACTGCTCGACCCGGCCGCCGGGCCGGAACTCGTCGTCGCCCGCCGGATGGGCGGCGATCAGGTGCTCGATGACGAAGCGAAGAACCGCTACCGGCGCCACCTGGCACGGCTCGACGACGAGATCGATCTGGCGGCCGGGCGTGGCGACGAGCGCAGGGTGGCGGCGCTGGACACTGAGCGGCAGGCGTTGATCGCCCAGTTGCGGGCCGCCGCCGGGCTGGCCGGTCGTACCCGTCGGCTCGGTGACGAGGCGGAACGTGCCCGCAAGACGGTCACCGCCCGCATCCGCGACACGCTGCGGCGGCTCGACCAGCGGCACCCACCCCTCGCCACCCACCTGCGGGCCACGGTCTCCACCGGCACCGCCTGCCGCTACCTCCCACCCACCCCTGTCCCCTGGCACCTCTAACCCGCCTTCCGATGGGTTGATCATGAGGTCAGTGGCGAATTCGCTCCATCAGTGCCGCTGACCTCATGATCAACGAGGTCGGTAGGGGTGGGTGGGTTAGCGGCGGTTGTAGCGGTACATGGTCAGGGTGCCGAAGACCGCGATGAAGGCGGCGCTCCAGAGGACGATCCACATCATCGCCGAGGCGTCGGTCGTGCCGGCCATGGCCGCGCGTACCGACGAGACCAGGTGCGTGATCGGGTTGGCCTTGACGAATGCCTGGAGCCAGCCGGGCATGGTGGACGGGTCGACGAACACGTTGCTCAGGAACGTCAGCGGGAACAGCACCATCATGCTGACCCCCATCACCGACTTCTCGCTGCGCAGGATCAGCCCGAAGAACGTCCACACCCAGGAGAACGCGAAGGAGAAGACCACAAGCAGGCCGATCCCGGCGAGGACGCCGAGCACGCCACCGTCGGGGCGGAAGCCGAGCACCAGCCCGACGCTGAGGATCACCAGCGCGGCGAGGACGTAGCGCAGCACGTCGCCGACGATCATGCCGACCAGCGCGGCGGGTCGCCATACCGGCAGTGTCCGGAACCGGTCGAAGACGCCCTTCTCGATGTCGGTGTTCAACCCGACCCCGGTGTACATGGTGATCATCACGACGCTTGTCACCATGACGCCCGGCAGGAAGAACTGCAGGTAGTCACGGGGACTGTCGGCGAGCGCGCCACCGAACAGGTACGTGAACATCAGCACCATGATGATCGGGAACGCGGTCACGTCGAACAGTTGCTCCGGCACGTGCTTGATCTTCAGCAGGGCGCGCCAGCTGAAGGTGAGCGACGCCGACAGCGGGCTCGGCCGGGGCGGTCGCGCGCCCGGTGCGAGGACCGTCGCGAGCGCCTCGGAGGAGGGTACGAAGACCGTCGGCGCCCGGCCGGTCGAGGTGGCGGTGTCGCTGCTCATCGGGCTGCCTCCAGTTCGTCGTCCCGCTCGTCGGTGGCCGGCACGGCGGGGTGGTCGGTCAGGGCCAGGAAGACCTCGTCCAGGCTCGGCTGGCCGAGGGAGAAGTCATCGACCACGATCCCGGCCCGGGACAACTCACTCAGTGCCCGGGCGGCCTGCGAGCTGGCGTCCAGCTCGCTGCCGTCACCGCCGACGCGGGCGGTGATGGCCACCGGGTCGGCCTCCAACTGGACCGGCACGCTCAGTGTCGCCTGCAACAGCCGTTCGGCCTCGGGGCGCTGGTCGGCGTTGCGCAGCCGCAGGTGGACCGTGCCGGAACCGACCGACGACTTCAACTCGCCCGGGGTGCCCTCCGCGATCACCCGGCCGTGGTCGACCACCGCGATCCGGCTGGCCAGTTTGTCGGCCTCGTCGAGGTACTGCGTGGTCAGCAGCACGGTCGTGCCGTGCGCGACCACCGCCCGGACGATCTCCCACACCTGGTTGCGGCTGCGGGGATCCAACCCGGTCGTCGGCTCGTCGAGAAAGAGCAGATCGGGGGTGTTGAGGATGCTCGCCGCGATGTCGATGCGTCGCCGCATGCCGCCCGAGTACTTCTTCACCTGCCGACCGGCCGCCTCGGTCAACCCGAACGCGGTGAGCAACTGCTCCGCCCGTTGCCGGGCGGCGGACTTGGGCAGGCCGAGCAGCCGGCCCAGCAGGATGAGATTCTCCGTGCCGGTCAGGTCCTCGTCCACCGAGGCGTACTGGCCGGTCAGGCTGACTCGGGCACGTACCGCGTCGGCCTCGGCGACCACGTCGTGACCGAACACCCGGGCCTGCCCGCCGTCCGGGCGCAACAGGGTGGCCAGCACACGTACCGCGGTGGTCTTGCCGGCCCCGTTCGGACCGAGCAGTCCGTACACGGCGCCGGCCGGAACCTGAAGGTCGATGCCGGCGAGCGCGCGGGTCTCGCCGAACGACCGGGTCAGACCCTCGGCCTCGATGGCGAGGCCGGTGGTGCGTCTACTCATGATTGCGAAGTTTCCTTCCATTCGTCACGCCGATGAGCCGGGCCGCCGCGACCCGGCGACCCACCACACCCCACGGGTACGACAGAATGCTCCGTTCCGTGGCCGCCCGCCAGCTACAACGACGCCGGCCGCCGGGAGTGGTCGGCTCACCCCAGAGGCGCGAGACAGCGAACGGCCGCCGCTAGATCAGATCTAGCGGCGGCCGTCTCGACGCCCACGGCACCGGTACGCGTACCACCCACCAGCAGTGCGACCCGTCGCGCTGCCGGCCCCCGTTACCAGGCGGTGTCGAGCCGGTGCCGTTGCTCGGGCGTCAGTTCCAGGTCCACGGCGGCGAGGCTCTCGTCCAGCTGCGCCACCGAGGAGACTCCCACCAGCGGGATGGTGGGGATCTCGCCGTCGATCAGCCAGGCCAGCACGACCTGGTTGACCGTCGCGCCGGTCTGCTCCGCCACCTCACGCAGCGCGGCCAGCCGCACCGGGGCGCTCGGCAGGTCGTACTCCGGCCCCAACGGCTTGTCGTCGCGGACGTAGGCGCCCCACAGCAGCGACCCGTACGACACCAGGGTCATGCCGGGCTCGGCCCGCAGGTAGCTGAGCAGCTCGCCGCCGACGGCGCCCACGTTGCCGTCGGGGTCGAGGTCGGTCGGCCCGTCCAGCCGAGCCGGCAGGTAGCTGCGGTGGTACTGGAGCACCTCGTACCCGGGCAGACCGGCCGCAGCGGCAAGTGCTCTGGCTCGCTCCACCCGCCAGGTGCGGTGGTTGCTCGCGCCGAGCAGCCCCACGGCGCCCTCGGCGACCAGCTCGGCGAAGCCCTCCACGGTCTCCCTCAGCGGCACCTTGTGGTCTTCGATGTGGGCGTAGAGCAGGTCCAGCCGGTCCATGCCGAGACGTTCCCGGCTGCGCTCGGCGGACTCCCGGATCACCTTGGCCGACAACCCTTCCGGGTTGTCCAGGTAGCTGGTGCCGGGGGCCAGCGGCCGGGCACCGAGCTTCGTGGCGATGACGATCTCGTCGCCGATGCCCCGGCTGCGCCGCCACCGACCGAGCAGTTCCTCGCTCTCGCCGCCCTGCCCGCCGGTCATCCAGAACGCGTAGTTGTCCGATGTGTCGATGAAGGTGCCGCCGGCCTCGACGAACCGGTCGAGGATCGCGTAGGCGGTGGCCTCGTCGGTCTTCGTGCCGAACAGCATCGCCCCGAGGCTGAGCACGCTGACCTCGCGCCGGGTACGCGGGTCGCTGCCGATCGTGCGGTACCGCATGGAAACTCCTCTCGTGCGCCCGAACCAGTGGACGCGGCACCAGCCTGCGTCTTCGAGCGCACTCGAGGTCAACCCCTGACGCTGGATCAGCGGCGGCGCAGCGCGGTGGAGGTGAGGCGGTAGCCGATGGTGTGCTCGACCAGCCGCTCGACCAGGTCCGCCTTGCGTAGCCCGCCGACGCCGCGCAATCCCAGCTCCGTGGCCAGGTCGCGCAGGTCGCGAAGCGGCCAGGGGGAGAGGTACGCGGTGCCGTCGGCGCGGCTGGTCATCGTCGCCAGCCGGTCGACGGCGTCGGTCACGCCCCGGCTGGTCATGCCGGCCCTTCGCTGCGCTGCGGTTGCCGGTCCGGCTGGAGATGGTCGAGGAACTCGGTGGCGAGGCGGCGCAGTTCATCGCGTACGGCGGGGACCGTGACGCGGTCGCGCAGCACCACCGGCACGCCGCGCGGGGTGTTCGTCGCGTAGAGCGTGACGTTCTCCCGCAGGGCGGTGGGGAAGACCGGCAGGCCCAGATTGCGGACCTGGTCCATGTAGCTCTGGTGGGTGGCGATGGGCTGCTGCGACAGCAACTGGACCATCGTGAAGACCACGCCGGCCACGCCGGGAGCGACCTTCTGGTGCCGGCGTACGGTCGCGAACCGGCGGGCGTCGGCGTTGTACTGCTCGACCAGCTCCCGCACGTTGCCGTGCAGGTAGTCGATGCCGAGGGTGGACAGGTAGTCGGCCCGGGCCGGGATGACCAGGTGGTCGCTGGCGATGATGGCCGACTGGGTGACCACGTTGAAGTTCGGCGGACAGTCGATCAGCACCATGTCGTACGGGTCGAGCCCGTCGGCGAGCAGCCCCTCGGCGAGCGAACCACGGACCCGGAACAGTTCGGCGTCGTACTCCTCGCCACCGGCGACGCTGCGGGCCAGGGCCAGGTCGATGTCCACAAGTTGCAGATGCGACGCGATCAGGTCGAGCCGGCCGGCGCCGGTGAGCCGGGCGTTCGCCGGGCCGGGCGAGACCACAAGTTCACCGAGGGTGACCGACGGGCTGCCCTCGCGGAGGCCGTCGTACCACCGCTTCACGGTCCGGCTGTCGCGCAGCCGCTCCCGCCAGTCGTCCGGGTCGTAGAAGCCGAAGGTCAGACTTGCCTGCGGGTCGAGGTCGATGAGCAGCACCTTCATCCCCCGGTTGGCCAGTTCGGCACCGAGGTTGGCGGTCACCGTGGTCTTGCCGACCCCACCCTTGTAGTTGATCACGGACACGACGTACATCGACGTACCTCCCCAAGACGACTGACGGTAGCGGGCCGTCCGGCGGAAAGTCGATCATCCTCGGCTTGCACGTAAATACGTAAGCTCGTACTATCGAATGATGGCGAGTGTGCAGGAGCGGTTGGCGGCGCTGGAGGCGCAGGTCGCCGGGCTGGTGGAGCGGCTCGGCGGCGCGGACCGGCCGACGCCGCCGCCGGAGGGGGTCTTCTGGGCGCTCGACGGGCTCAAGCAGCGACTGCCCGCCGACAACGCCGGCGCCGTGCTCTACACCGGCACCGTCCGCCTCGGCGGGCAGCACTACGACTGGCAGTACGGCCGCGGCGTCGAGGACCTGCTGGCCGACGACTGGGCCGACCTACCGGCCGTCCTGTCCGCCCTGGCCCACCCGGTACGCCTGCGCCTGTTGCGGGAGATCCTCGGCGGCCGGCAGGGCACCGCCGAGCTGGCCGGGATCGAGGATCTCGGCACCACCGGCCAGCTGCACCACCACCTGCGCCAGCTCACCGCCGCCGGCTGGCTGCGCAGCGCCGGCCGGGGCCGGTACGCCGTCCCCGCCGAACGGGTGGTGCCGTTGCTGGCGATCCTCACCGCCGCCGGTCGTTGACCGCACCTCCGCCACCACCCGCCCGCCGGCCGCAGCGGGCCATCACCCAGCCGGATCGAGGCGCACGGCCCAGCCCCGGCTCCGCCGGAACGGAAAGGAGCACGTCATGCACAAGACGCCCGTCATCGTTCTCGTCGCCGGGGTGGTCGCCGGCCTGGTCGGGCTCGGCGTCATGCCCCGGGAGCCCCGGCTGACCGCACAGACCACCGGCGACGCCGACCTCGCCGCCGCCACCCGGGCCGCCGTGGACGACCCCGGCGGCTACCGTGGGCTCGCCGTCGCCCTGATCGACGACGGTCAGATCCGCACCGCCGGCCTCGGCGACCGCGACCGCGACGGCAACCCGGTCGAGTCGGACACCCCGTTCGAGATCGGATCGGTGCCCAAGGTGCTCACCGGCATGCTGCTGGCCCACCAGGCCGGCGCGGGCGCGGTACGCCCCGACGACACCCTCGGCGCGACCTGGCCGGCGATCACCGGTGCCGCCCGGGAGGTGACCCTGGCCGAACTGGCCAGCCACCGCGCCGGGCTGCCCCGGATCGTGCTCAGTTCGGTCAGCGACTGGGCTCGCACGTTCTGGGCCAACTACGCGGCCGGCAACCCGTACGCCGGCCAGGACGTCGACCGGGTCCGCGCCGCGGCGAACGACCAGACACCCGGCGACGGCCGGGGCGAAGTCAGCTACTCCAACCTCGGTATGGCGGTGCTCGGCCAGGCTCTCGCGGCCGACGCCGGCCTCGGCTATCCCGAGCTGCTCGACCGGGAGCTGCTGACCCCGCTGGGCATGACCGCGACCGTTCAGGTCACCGGCTCGGAAGCGCTGCCCGCCGAGCGCGCGGAGGGCACTATCAGCAGTGGTCGCACCCCGGACCCGTGGATCGGCACCGGATACGCCCCCGCCGGCCTGGGCTACTGGTCCACGGTGGAGGATCTCGCGCGACTCGTCGCGGCCACCGCCGCCGGCACCGCGCCCGGCATCGACGCCCGCGACCCGCGCTTCGACGACACCGACCGCACCCGCATCGGATACGGCTGGCTCACCACCCGCTACGGCGACCACGAGATCACCTGGCACAACGGTGCCACCAGTGGCTTCTCCTCGTACGTCGGCTTCGACCGGGCCACCGGCCGGGGCGTGGTGGTGCTCGGCAACACCGACATGGGAGTGGAGCCCGTCGGGCTGCGGCTGCTCGGGGTACCCCGTGAGGAGGCCGGCACCGCCTCGCCGGCTCGACCGATCTGGATCGGAATCGGGATCGGGCTGCTGTTCACCTTCATCGGCGGCCTGACCCTGATCGGCACCGCGCGGCGCCCCGTGGCGGACCGGCTCACCGTCCTGTCGGGAGGCGTCTGGGCGCTGGTCTACCCGGCCCTGGGTCGCCAGCTCGGTGACTGGTCGGCTGTGCCCGGATGGATCTGGCCGCTCGGGCTGGTGGCCTCCGGCGTCGGGCTGGCCCTGGTCGTCCAGCGCTGGCGAGCCCTGCCGCTGAACGGTGCGGCCCGGCCGTGGCTGCGGGTAGCGGCGACAATCGGCTCCGTCGTCGTCGCTACGGCGCTCACCGCCGCCCTGGTGCGGTGAGCGGGTGCGGCTGCCGGCCGGGCACCGATCGGCAGCCGCACCCGGCTGTCGGCTGGGCACCGATCGGCGTAGCGACCGAACGTCGATGCGTACCGGCTGATCAGGCCCTGTGCGACGGCATCGAGATGTATCAGGATGGCGGGACGTCCGGCGCACGGGGGTAGGGGAGCCGGACATCCACAGAGGAAGGACGTGGCACATCGTGGTGCCTTTCTCCGGCAGGAAAGTGCTCGCCGCCATCGCAGCCGGCACGCTCCTGGGTACGACAGCGCTGGTAAGCCCGGCGCTGGCCAGCCCGAACAACAACTCGGCCAAGAAGCTGACAAAGGCGGTGACGGTCAAGGGGGTGCTCAAGCACCTCGACACCTTCCAAGCCATCGCCGACGCCAACGCCGACACCCGCGCCTCCGGCACCCCGGGTTACGACGCCAGCGCCGACTACGTGGCCAAGCTGTTGAAGAAGGCCGGTTACCAGGTGACCCGGCAGCAGTTCGACTTCGCGTTCTACGAGGAGTTCGGCTCGTCGTTCGCCCAGGTGGCACCGAGCCCGACCACGTACACCGACGGCGTCGACTACGAGCTGATGGACTACTCCGGCGCCGGCATGGCGGAGGCGACGGTCGTCCCGGTCGACCTCGCCCTCGACCCACCGCGCGCCTCGTCCTCCGGCTGCGAGGCCAGCGACTTCGACGCCGTCGACGTGGCCGGCAAGGTCGCGCTGATGCAGCGGGGCACCTGCGCCTTCGGCGACAAGGTGGTCAACGCCGAGGCCGCCGGTGCCGTCGGCGCGATCATCATGAACCAGGGCAACGGTACGCCGGAGGCCAACGCGGATCGCTACGACCTGTTCGCCGGCACCCTCGGCACACCCGTCGGCATCCCGGCCGTCTCCGTGTCGTACTACAGCGGTGAGCAGTTCGCCGCCACCGCCGGCCTGGCGGTACGGATCGAGGCCGACACCACCTCGGAGATCCGCAGCACCGAGAACGTCTTCGCGCAGACCCGGCACGGCCGCACCGACAACGTGGTCATGGCCGGCGCGCACCTCGACTCCGATCCGGCCGGGCCGGGTTACAACGACAACGGCACCGGCAGCGCGGCGCTGCTTGAGGTGGCGTTGCAGATGGCGAAGGTGAAGCCGAAGAACGCCGTCCGCTTCGCCTGGTGGGGCGCGGAGGAGGCAGGTCTGGTCGGTTCGCAGTACTACGTGGACAGCCTGACCGAGCAGCAGATCGCCGACATCGCCCTCTACCTCAACTTCGACATGGTCGGTTCGCCGAACTACGTGTTCGGGGTGTACGACGGCGACGACTCCGCCGAGCAGGGCTCCGGCCCGGGTCCGGAGGGCTCGGCGGAGATCGAGAAGGTGTTCGAGAAGTTCTTCGCCTCCCGCAAGCTGCCCACCGTGCCGTCCGACTTCACCGGCCGCTCGGACTACGGGGCATTCATCGCCGCCGGCGTGGACATCCCGGCCGGTGGCCTGTTCACCGGCGCTGAAGGAGTCAAGACGGAGGCCGAGGTCGCGCTCTTCGGTGGGCTGGCCGGGGTCTCCTACGACCCCTGCTACCACCAGGCCTGCGACAGCCGTACGCCGGTCGCCGACGGCGCCGACGCCGCCATCTACCAGGCGTTGAGCAAGAAGTACCGGCTCCAGGGCAACGTGAACGTCTTCGCGCTCGACGTCAACGCCGACGCCATCGCCACCGCCGTGATCACGTTCGCGTACGACACCTCGAAGGTGAACGGCGTGACGACCCCCGGCAAGGGCAAGGGGAAGCACGGCCACAAGCACGGTCACGGTCACCACTGGAGGTAGCCGGCCAACAGCCCGGCGGGCCGGACCTTTGTCTCGGGGTTCGGCCCGCCCGGGTCAGTCGGGCAGTGTGGCGCGGCGGGTAAGCCGAAACTGCTGTCGCTTGCCGTCGTCGCGGACCACCACGCCGTAGCGGGACAACTCGGCGCGCAGCTCCTTGGCCTCGCCGCCCCGGTCGTGTTCCAGCGCCTCCCGCCGGGCCCGCAGCAGCGCCTCCGCGCCCGCCGGCAAGCCGGGCAGGTCAGGCACCCAGAGCCGGTACGCCTCGCGGTGCGGATCCGCCTCCGCCCACGGCCAGCCGTGCTCCCGGAAGGCTTCGGCCAGCTGCTTGGCCGGCAGGTCACTCGACTGCCGGGCCAGCTCGGCGTCGTCGGCGTCGAGCAGCACCAGGTTCTTGCCGTCCAGGTAGACCACCCGGGTGTCCCGCCGGTTGATCTCCCGTTCGGAGCTGCCCTGACGCAGCCGCACCTCGGTGCCGGACACGGTCACCCGTACCCGCTCGGCGGTGCCGACGGCGGCGATCACCAGCCCGACCAGGATGCCGACACCCACCCCACCGGGTAGTGCGTACCGGTCGGGCAGGCCGTCGACCGCCCGGAACAGGCCCTGCGCCGGAGCCCAGGGCAGGTCGGCCACCCAACCCGCCCCGGCCACCAGCAACCCACCGAGCACGCCGCCGACCAGCGGGATCCCGCCCCAGAGCACGACCAGCTCGGTGATGCCACCGCTGACCACGGTCGGCGTCCCGTACGCCCTCACGTAACCTCCCGCCGCATGGTCCGGACCAGCCCGGCGACCAGCGGCACGACCAGCCACACCAACAGCGACACCGCGAGTCGTTGCCATTGTCCAGCGGTCACCTCGGCGGTGAACAGCGGCTCCATCGTCAGGTTGGTGTCCAGCCAACCGGCGACGCGGTGCAGCGGCCGGACCAGCTCGCCCAGGACCGACCACACGATCGGTAGCACCAGGTAGACCACGATGGCCAGCGGGCTGTGCAGCAGCAGCAGACCGAAGCCGGCCCCGATCAGCGCGGTGGCCACCTGGAACACGGCGGCGTGCAGGAGCAGCATCCGGTCGAACTGCCAGCTTCCCGCACCGCCGGTCGCCGAGGAGACAAGCGTGCCGACGGCGGCCACCGCGAGACTGGTCAGCACCGACGCCAGCGCGGCCAGCACCACCGCGACGAGCTTCGCCGCGATCACCCGTTCCCGCCGGGGCACCAGCGCGAAGGTGGTCAACGCGGTGCGTTGGGACCACTCGCTGGTGATCGACAGGATGCCCAGCACCGGCAGCAGGAAGCCCACCGGCACCAGCGACGGGGTGAAGAAGTTGGCGAAGGTCTGCTCGTCGTCCGGCGCGTACACCAGTTGGAGGGTGACGATGACGGCGCTGACCAGGCCGATGGTGATCAGCAGCCAGCGACCCGCCCGGGTGTCGACGAGTTTGCGCAGCTCCACGCCGGTCAGCCGGGCCAGCGACGGTCGGTGCTCTACCCGGCGGTGGTCCGCGGCGGCGGTCTCGGGCGCGGTGGTGACGGTGGTCATCGGACGACCTCCCCGGTCGGTTCGGCGATGGTGGTGGCGGGCACGACCGGGCCGGGTGCGGTGGCGGTCAGGGTGAGGAACAACTGCTCCAGACCGCCGCCGGCCGGACGCAGCTCGGTGAGGGCCACCCCGGCGGCCAGGGCGACCTGCCCGACGGTCTCGGTGTCGGCACCAACCAGCAGCCCGTCGGAGCCCTCACTGACCGTCAGGCCGGCCCGATGCATCGCGGCCCGCAACGCCGCGCCGTCGCGGGCCCGCACGACCGCGCCGTCGCCGGCCAGCAACTCGTCCTTGTCTCCCTGGGCCACGATCCGGCCACCCCCGATAACCACCAGCCGGTCCGCGACCGCCTCCACCTCGCGCAGCAGATGAGAGGAGAGCAGCACGGTGCCGCCCCGGTCGGCGAAGTCCCGGAGCAGGCCGCGCATCCAGAAGATGCCTTCCGGGTCCAGGCCGTTGGCCGGCTCGTCCAGGATCAGCACCCGGGGGTCACCCAGCAGCGCGTGCGCCAGGCCGAGCCGCTGACGCATACCCAGCGAGTACGCCCGCACCCGCCGTCGGGCGGCCGTCGGGCCCAGACCCACCCGGTCGAGCAGCTCGCCGACCCGGCGTCGGTCGACGCCCATCGTCGCCGCCGCCACGGCCAGTGCCTCCCGGCCGGTCCGCCCGGCGTGCTGGGCGGAGGCGTCCAGCAACACCCCGACCGTCCGGCCCGGGTTGGGCAGCTGCCGGTACGGCCTACCGTCGACGGTGGCGGTGCCGGCGGTCGGCGGGGTGAGCCCGCAGATCATGCGCATGGTGGTGGACTTGCCGGCCCCGTTGGGGCCCAGGAAACCGGTGACGGTGCCCGGTTCGCAGTGGAACGACACGTCCTCGACGGCGGTGTGCCGCCCGTACCGTTTGGTGAGCTGCTGTACGGCGATCATGCGGTGAGCCTGCCCGAGCCGGCCGGCCATCCGCAGCGGCCATCGGTCTGCCCCGCGCAGACCAAGGTCGATGCTGAGGTCTCGACTTTGGTTGCTGGTCCGGTGCCCGCCGGGCTGCCTACCATTGCGCCTGTGACCAGCGCCGTCGTACTCGATCACCCGGGTCTGCTGCCCGGGGCGCTGGACCCTGGGGTGGGCCGCCGACCGCGGCGGACCCCCCGCGACTGGCTGGTCGACAGCCTCGCGTTCCTCGTCTCCCTGGCCTGGGTGGTGCTGGCCACCTTCGACGCCGCCTCCCCGAACCCGACCTTCGCCGACCGGCTGCCTTACGACTGGATGATCGCGGCCGACGCCCTCTTCGGCCAGCTCTGCGCGGCGGCGCTCTGGCTGCGGCGTCGCTGGCCGGTGGGGGTGGCCCTGGCGACGCTGCCGTTGGCGATGTTCTCCGTCGCCTCCAGCATCGCCCTGTTGATCATCTACTTCACGGTGGTGGTGCACCGTCGGACGGCGGTCGCCCTGGCCGTCACCGGAGCCGGGCTCTTCACCAACTTCTTCTTCGCCCTGCTGCGTCCCAATGCCGGCAGCCCGTACTGGATAGACACCATCTGGGGCGTGGTGATCACCCTGCTGGTGCTGGCCTGGGGGATGTTCGTGCGGGCGCGCCGGCAACTGGTGCTGTCGTTGCGCGAGCGCGCCGAGCGGGCCGAGGCCGAGCAGCAGCTGCGGGTCACCCAGGCGCGGCAGTTGGAGCGCACCCGCATCGCCCGGGAGATGCACGACGTGCTCGCCCACCGGATCTCCCTGCTCAGCCTGCACGCCGGGGCGTTGGAGTTCCGCCCCGACGCGCCCGCACCGGAGGTGGCCCGGGCGGCCGGGGTGATCCGGGACAGCGCGCACGCCGCCCTTCAGGACCTGCGCGAGGTGATCGGCGTGCTGCGGGCCGAGACCTCGCTGCCCGACGACCCGGAACGCCCCCAACCGACTCTCGACGATCTACCCGCCCTGATCGCCGAGTCGCGGGCGGCCGGCACCCGTGTCGACCTGCGGAATCGGGTCGCCGCGCCGGACCGGCTGCCGGTGGCCGTGGGGCGCAGCGTCTACCGCATCGTGCAGGAGGGGCTCACCAACGCCCGCAAGCACGCCCACGGTGCCGCCGTCACAGTCGGCCTCAACGGAGCGCCAGGTGACGGGCTGCGCGTGGAGATCCGTAACCGCAGGCCGGTGGGTGAGTTGCCCGGGACGGCCATCCCCGGCACCGGCACCGGCCTGGTCGGCATCGCCGAGCGGGTCAGTCTCGCCGGTGGGCGGTTGGAGCACGGCTGCGACGACCAGGGTGACTTCCGGTTGGCCGCGTGGTTGCCGTGGCCGGCGACGTGACGGGCCCGGTGCCGGCCGCCGCCGAGGGCGGTGGCGCTGCCGCTTCCGGCGAGGAGCGCCCGGTGCGGATCCTGATCGTGGACGATGACGCGCTGGTACGTGCCGGTCTGTCGATGATCCTCGGCGGTACGCCCGACCTGAAGGTGGTCGGCGAGGCCGCCGACGGAAGCGAGGTCGTCCGGGCCGTCGCCGCGTGCCGGCCGGACGTGGTGCTGATGGACATCCGGATGCCCAGGCTGGACGGGCTGGCCGCCACCGAGGCGCTGCGCGGGCTGCCCCACCCGCCGGAGGTGCTCGTGCTTACCACGTTCGACGCCGACGAGCACGTGCTGCGGGCGCTGCGAGCCGGTGCCGGCGGGTTCCTGCTGAAGGACACGCCACCGGTGGAGATCGTGCGGGCGGTGCGCCGGGTGGCGGCCGGCGAGGCGACCCTGTCGCCGACGGTCACCCGGACCCTCATCGAGCACGTGACGGCCGGACCGGCGGCAGACCCACGGCGGGACCGGGCCGCGCGGCTGATCGGGGGCCTGACCGAGCGGGAACGCGCCGTCGCCGTGGCGCTCGGCCGGGGACGCACCAACGCCGAGATCGCCGCCGAGCTGTTCATGAGCGTGGCCACCGTCAAGGCGTACGTCTCCCGGCTGCTGACCCGCCTCGGACTCAACAACCGGGTGCAGGTGGCCCTGCTCGTACACGACGCCGGGCTGGTCTGAAACCGGTTTGAACCATCCCGCTCCGGTGGCCGTACCACTGCCCGAGGTGCGGTGCTCAAGCGCACCGCTACCGGAGCTGCGGGAGGTCTGCCGTGCGAGTTGATGAGCAGTCGACGGATCCCATCGATCAGATTCTGGGCGAGTTGCCGGTCCCGACGCCGTTGACCCCTGAGGACGTCCGGCTGGCTGTCCGGGCGGTGGTCGTGCACGCGGCCGAGGAGTGGCCGTCCGGGGCGCTGTGCCGCAACGATGGTGCCCGGTTCCCCTGCCGGCTGCATCGTTGGGGTCGGAAGGTACTGCTGAACCACGGGCTCAACGAGCGACAGCTCGACGCCCTCATTCGGCACGGCAATCCGTTCGTGCACGTGCCGTTCCCGTTCCTGATCAACGGCCCGTCGGCGGGACGTACCCCCGCCGCGCGTCCGGCGGGCACCGACCGGGCCGCCGGTTACCCGCCGCGGGCCGCCGGGCATCCCGGGCGACCCGAGCGCGCCGCCGGATACCCGGCGCGTGGCCCGGCGCCCCGGGTGGCCGCCCCGGTTGGGCGTACCGGTGTGCGGGCGCCCGGCTCCGGCCGGCCGGTGGCACCCCCCGCCACCGCGCCGCGCTGGCCGCGGGCGAGCTGAGCGGGCTCGCCCGTCGGCGGTACGACGCCGGCCCGGAGCGCGGGGTCATTCCCCGCCCGCGCCCGGGCCGGCGTCGCGATGCATGCTGCGATCAGCGGTTCCCGGCGGGAATTCCGCAGTTGGGCGCCGCCCAGTAGGTGTTGTTCGCGCTGCGGTCCTGGTTGTTCTCCCGCCGCGAGTCCACGTGGACGTGGGTGTTGTGGCCGGAGACGCCGGGCCCGATGATGCCGCTGAAGCCGTGGTTGCGGGCCTGGCGGGCGATCTGGCACAGCGACCTGTCGTTCGAGATGAGGTCGGCGGCGTTGCCGTAGAGGTGCTGGCTGTCCGACGCCCCGCCCACCCGGTTGTTGCAGGTGCGGCTGCGGAACCCGCTGGTGACGATCAGCGGCTGGTCGCCGAGGCTCTTGCGCAGCGCCTCCAGCTTCCACATGGTGCGCAGCGCGTTCTGCCGCGTCTGGGTGGTGCTCAGCGGGCCGCCGTCCCATCCGCTGCCGCCGCAGCCGTCGTCCATCTCGCGGTAGGCGAAGTGCCGGGGCGTGCAGTTGTTGTCCTGGAGCTGGTACAGCTTCCGGAACGTCTGCGGGCCGGCGATCCCGTCGACCCGGAGGCCGTACGCGGACTGGAAGCGGCGAACCGCGGCGGCGGTCTTCGGGCCGAACCGTCCGTCCAGCTCCACGACGTTGTTGTTGCCGGCCCAGCCGGCTATCCGTAGTTGCAGCTCCCGCACGTCGCTGCCGGAGCGACCCTGGTAGAGGTTGCGGTCCCAGGTGTAGCAGCCGTCGGCATGGGCCGCTGGCGCGGCGACCACCGAGGCGATCGCGGCGCCCGGCAGGGCCAGGGCGAGGGCGACGACTGCCCGTTTCAAGGTGTGTACGCGCACAGAAGTCCTCCCGATAGGAGAGTGAATGGGATGGCCTCCGGGACTTCGACCGGGCTGTCCCGTGGATCCACCCTCGCACCGGGGCAGCCGATTGGAGGGGATAAACGAGAATTGTCCTCGCAATTCACCGTACCTGAGCATTGGCTGGGAATTGGGCCCGTTTATGAATCCGGCAATCGGTACCTAGGGGCGGTAGAGAAGCCACTTCAGTGCGGAATGCCGCAACCGGTGACACGGAGGGTGATGTTCTCCCGGTCGACCGGCCCGGTAACGTCAGCGCCGGCGAGGACGGGGAGGTGGGCGTGGCGCGTGGTGGCATCTTCTGCGTCGAGGGCCAGTGGCACCGGGATCTCAACGAGCGCGGGTCCGTGCTGCCCACCCTGGAACTGCTCGAACGGCTGGGCAAGGTCCGCTTCATTCACAAGGACGCGGCCACCCGGGACGAGCTGTTCTACTTCATCGACCGTTGGCTGCTGAAGCAGTACGCCGACCATCGGCTCGGCTTCTTCGCCATGCACGGCGAACCGAACCGGTTGTGCCTCACCGACTGGCACTCGGTCGAACTCACCGAGGTGGCCGACCTGATGGCTGGACGCTGCGAGGGGCGCCGTCTCTACTTCGGCAGCTGCTCGGTGCTGCGCGCCCCCGAGCCGGTGCTGCGGGACTTTCTCGACGTCACCGGCGCCGCATTGATCTGCGGCTTCACCCGCGAGGTGGACTGGGTCGAGTCAGCGGCGTTCGAGACCGTCCTGCTCGACGTGCTCGCCAACGGCCGCCGGCACAACGCCGCCGAGCTGCGGATGGGCTCGGCGCACTGGGCGCCGCTCGCCTCGTACCTGGGCTTCCGGATCATCTACGCCAACGGCCGGGCCTGGCGACCCTCGCTGCGCCCCCGCGTACCCAGCCAGCCGTCCGCCGGTCAGCACGCCTGAGTGCTGGTAGAAACGAGCGATGGCACGCATGATCGCTCGTAACACCCGGGTCGACCGGGACGAACTTGTCGAGTTTCTCCGCCCCCGGCACCGGGTGGTGCTGATGACCACCCGCGCCGACGGCCGGCCGCAGTCCTCGCCGGTCGCCGCCGGGTTGGACACCGAGGGCCGGCTGGTGATCTCCAGCTATCCGGAGCGCGCGAAGGTCGCCAACGTCCGCCGCGACCCCCGCGTGTCGGCCTGTGTGCTCTCCGACGACTGGAACGGCCCGTGGGTGCAGGTCGACGGCACCGCCGAGGTGCTGGACCTGCCCGAAGCCCTCGAACCGCTTGTGGAGTACTTCCGCAGCATCTCCGGTGAGCATCCGGACTGGGATGAGTACCGGGCGGCGATGCGGCGGCAGGGCAAGTCGTTGATCAGGATCACCATCACCGGGTGGGGGCCGGTGGCGACCGGCGGCTTTCCGGCTCGACTGGCCGACTGACCCGGGCGGGGCGCGGCGAAGTGCCGCGCCCCGCCGGGGTTCAGCGCCGAGCCGTCGCGTACGCGGCGCAGCCGATCAGTTCCATCGAGACCTGGAGCCGTTCCAGGCTGATGTTCTTGGCGATGGTGTCCTCGGGGCTGTGGTACGGCGGCTCCAGCAACGCCGGTGACTCCTCGCCGCGCCAGGAGAAGTTCGCGCTGGCGATGCCGACCTCCTGGAAAGACTGGTGGTCGCTGGCGCCGCGCTGGGTCACCGGTGAGATCCGCGGCTCGTAGCCGAGCCGCCGGGCGGCGGCGGAGACCTCGTCGGTGGCCCGGTTGCTCTCGCCGGTGAACGACAACAACCAGTACCGGGTCGCCGGGTCCCAGCTGGTGGCGACCATGTCGTTCTGGTAGACGGCGAGGATCCGGTCCCGCTCGGGCTGGGGCAGTTGAGCCACGTAGTAGCGCGAACCGATCAACCCCTGCTCCTCCGAGCCCCACAGGGCGAACCGCACCGTGGCGTTGATCGGCACCGCCTTCAACACCCGGGCCAGTTCCAGGCAGAGCACGGTGCCCGAGCCGTCGTCGTTGGCACCCGGCGCACCGATGACCGAGTCGTAGTGGGCGCTGACCATGACGACCGGGCCGTTGCGGCCCGCCCGACCACGTCGCTCACCAAACACGTTGTGCGAGGTCAACCCCCGATGGGCGGTGGTGGCGACGGTCAGGGTGAGTGGCCCGGCCGCCAGCAACGCACGCAGCCGGTGCTTCTGCGCCTGAGCCACCCCGACGACCGGGATCGGCAGCGGCTCGGCGGCGGAGCCGGGCAGGGTGGGAGAGAACGCCGACGCGCGACGGGGTGCCACCAGGTCGGCCGGCAGGAAGACCACGGCTGCCGCCCCGGCCGCCACGGCGGTGGCGGCGAGCTGTTCGCGCTGGGCCGCGACATAGTCCACAAGTACGATCCGGCCACTGACGTCGGCCGGGTAGTCGCCGGGCGTACCCGCGCCGACATCGACCACGGGCGCGGTGATCCTGGTGTCCAACGCGGCCTGTCCGCTCGCGCCGACCTGCCAGTTCAGGTCCCGAGGCAGCCCGGCCGGCGAGCTGAGCTGGGCGAGGAACTTGTCGGCGACCGGGAAGGGTTGCAGCGTGGTGTCGTAGCGCAGCCGGTCGAGCTGGCCGGCGATGTAGTGCGCCGCCCGGCGCTCCGAGTCGGTGCCGCCGATGCGTGGGCCGATGTCCTCGGAGAGCACCTTCAGGTGTTGCAGGGCACGCTCTGCCGACAGCTGCGCGACGACGATCCGGTCGTGGGGGGTGAGGGTCGGGGGCCGGTGCGCGCCCGGACGCCGGTCGGCGGCCGCCCAGGCGGGGGCGGGCAGCGTCACGGCGGCGGCGCCACCGAGTGCGACGGTCAACATCCGTCGCCGGTTGAGCGAACCTGATCCGGTGGTGCGGGACGATTCGTGCGGGGTTGTCACGGTGTCGTCGAGCGAGGCCAAGACGGCGCCCTCCTGATTCGAGGTCCGACCCGCGCGTCAGGGGTGTGACGCCCCGGGTCACAGAGACTCGAATCTATCCGGCGGGCTGCCGGCGCTCAAGATCAGAGATCAGTAGGCGGCGGTGAAGCGCATGTTCCGGAAGCGCCCGTTCTCGATCTCGTCGACCACCGCGACCGCCAGGTCCTCGTAGCTGAGCACGCTGCGGCCCTGCGCGTCGGTCACCGGCTGGTCGGTGCCGGTGCGGTATCGGCCGGTGCGCTCGCCCGGGTGGAACTCAAGCGGCGGCGGGCTGACGTACGTCCAGGTCACCCCGTCGGCCGAGGAGCGGTAGAGGTCCAGGGCCTCCGCCTGCCCCAACGCGGAGTCGCGGTACTCGTCGGGAAAGTCCGGGTCGTCCAGCAGCCGGCCACCCGCCGGGTTGAGCAGGGTGGCGCCGCCGCCGATGTGGATCACCCGAGGTGCCGCCGGCATTCCGCGCAACGCGGCGAGCAGGGTCCGCGCCGCGTCGGGCCACAGCGTACGGTCGCCGCCGCCGATCGCCACCACAAGCGCGTCCGCCTCCGGCGCCAGTTCCCGCACACTCCGCTCACTCGTCGCGTCACCGGTGACGACCCGAACCCCGGCCGGCAGGTACGACGCGTCCGCCTCGGGGCGGCGTACCGCAGCCACCACCCGGTGCCCTCGGTTGAACGCCTCCCTGACGATCCGGGAACCCGCGGTGCCGGCCGCACCGAACACGACGATGTTGACCACGCCTCCCAGGCTAGGGATTCGGTCGGGTGGGTGTCGGCGGAACGGCTCAGTCGACAAGTGCCGAGTAGACCAGTTGGCGTAGCTGCGGCCGGATGGGCCAGGTGCTCGACGGCATCAGCTGGGTGAAGAACATGGCGGTGATCTCCTCGACCGGGTCGACCCAGAACGCGGTGCTGGCCACGCCGCCCCAGTAGTACTCGCCAACGCTGCTCGGCACCCGGCTCGGCACCGGGTCGTCGACGACCGCGAAGCCGAGGCCGAACCCGATGCCGTCCAGGTTGGTCTCGGCGAACCCGCCGGTGGACAGCGTGCCCAGGTCCTGCCCGCCGGGCAGGTGGTTGCGAGCCATGAAGCGCACCGTGCGGGGACCGAGCAGACGCGTGCCGTCCAGTTCGCCGCCGCGCAGCAGCAGTTGGGTGAAGCGGTGGTAGTCGGCGGCCGACGAGATCAGCCCACCGCCGCCGGAGAGCAGCACCGGCTTCTCGTACGCCAGCGCGCCCAGCGCGTCGTGCCGCACCGCGCGACCGGACGCCGGATCCGGCACGTACAGGGCGGCCAGCCGCTCGGCGTCGGCGCCGTCGACGTGCCAACGGGTGTCGCCCATGCCCAGCGGACGCAGGATCCGTTCGGTCAGGAAGGTGTCCAGGCTCTGCCCGGAGACCACCTCGATCAGCCGGCCGAGCACGTCGGTGGCGACCGAGTAGCCCCAGGCGGTACCGGGCTGGAACAGCAGCGGCAGCTCACCGAAGACCCGGCAGGCGTCGGCCAGGTCGACCTCGGCCGGTGGGTAGAGGTCGTAGCCGGCGGCCCGGTACAACCCGTCGACCACCGACGTCTGCATGAAGCCGTAGGTCAACCCGGCGGTGTGGGTGAGCAGGTGCCAGATCCGGATCGGCTCGATCGCCGGCACGGTGTACGGCTTGAGCGTCGAACCCTTCGAGTAGACCCGCATGTCGGCGAACTCGGGCAGCCAGCGCCCGATCTCGTCGGTCAGCTCGAAGCGGCCCTCCTCCCACAGCATCATCGCCGCGACCGAGGTGATCGGCTTGGTCATCGAGTAGATCCGCCAGAGGGTGTCCGGCTGCACCGGCGTGCCCGCCTCGCGGTCCCGCAGCCCGTACGTCGAACTGTGCGCGATCTCGCCGCGCCGGGTGACCACCGCCTGCCAGCCGGCGAGCCGGCCGGCGTCGACGTAGCCGGCGAAGTGTTCGTCGATCCGGGCCAGCCGCGTCGGGTCGAATCCGACCTGCTCCGGCTCGATGCTGGGTGCCATGCTCACCTCAGCGAACCTACCGGCCGGTACGCGCGGCGGGAAGGCATGTTGTCGGGGTCACTGGTTAGCCTGCGGGACATGCCGGAGCCGACTGAGGACGTCACCTTCCACGACGAGGACTGGTACGCCGAGGACCTGGCCGACCGGCACTTCGTCAACTGCACCTTCCACCGGGTGGATCTCACCGAGGCGACCAGTCAGGGCGCGGTCTTCGAGGGCTGCACCTTCGGCGACGTGGCGTTCAACGTCTCCCGGCACGCCGACTCGGCCTTCACCCGGTGCGCCTTCGTCCGGTGCAACCTCTTCGAGGCGGAGTTCACCGGCTGCAAGCTGCTGGGCAGCACCTTCGACCGCTGTGATCTGCGGCCGTTGACGGTGACCGGAGGTGACTGGTCGTTCCTCACCCTCGCCGGTGGCGACCTGCGCGGCGCGCGCTTCACCGGCGTGCGGATGCGGGAGACCGACCTGTCCGGGGCCGACCTGACGGGCGCGTCGCTGACCGGGTGCGACCTGTCCGACGTGCAGTGGCGCGGCGCCCGGCTCTCCGGTGCGGACCTGCGCGGCAGTGATCTGGCCGGGCTGGATCCGGCCACGGTGCACCGGGCCGGGACGGTCATCGACGTGATGCAGGCGGCGACCCTGGCCCGGGCGCTGGGCTTCGATATCCGGGGCTGAAGCCGTCATGGCGAAGACATGAATTCTCTGTCTTCTATGTGAATCAGGCTCCGTCTCCCCGTGGCCGGCGTCTCTAATGGTTCGTACGGCCAGGTGCGCACTGGCCGTCCATACCCCTGTCCCCGACTGACGGAGGATGATGTCCGATGTTCCGTACCATCCAGGCCGCGCTCGTCGCGACCGCGCTGACCCTTGTCGCGCTTGTGGTTCCGGCGGGACCGGCGATGGCCGCCAGCTGTTCCACCGCGTCGACCCAGGCGCTCGTCGGGGGTCATCGGGTGAAGATCTACTGTGGTGCTGCGGGGCACTTCGACGGTTTCGGCACCACGCTCACCGAGGCCAACCTGGAGGCGCTGCGCCTGTACCAGCTCTACCTCACCTACGGCGAGCGGTGCAGCGGGTCGACTGTGGGCTCGTTGGTCGGTGGGCGCAGCGTGTCGATCTACTGCCCGGGCCGCTACACCGACAGCTTCGGCAGCAACCTCACCGATGCCGCGGTCGAGGCTAGGGAGTTGGTGACGATGCGGCTCGCCGGCGGCCCGAACTGCGACGGCTCCAGCGTGGCCACGCTTGTGGGCGGTTACCGGGTGACGCTCTTCTGCACCGGGCGCTACGTCCGGGGTCAGGGCAGCACGCTCACGGAGGCAGCACAGATCGCCCGGCTCACCGCGGCGCTCGGCTGAGCGGGGCCGCCGGCCGGTCGTTGCCCGGCCGGTGGCCCGCTTCGGCAGTAGCCTGGTCGGCGACCGTCCCACACGACGGAGACGACCCGGGGAGGACGAGCAATGCCCGCTTTCGCGTTGGCGCACCTGCGGAACCCGCAGGTCAACGAGGATATTCTGACCTACCTGGAGCGGATCCAGGCCACGCTGGAGCCGTACGGCGGCCGGTTCGTGGTGCACGGTCCGGAGGTGGACGTACGCGAGGGTGAGTGGCCGGGCAGCGTGGTCATCCTCGAGTTTCCCGACCGGCAGCAGGCTCACGCCTGGTACGACTCGCCGGCCTACCAGGAGATCCTGCCGCTGCGTACCCGTCACATCGACGCCTCGGCGATCATCTTCGACGGGGTGGGACCGGGCTATGACCCCGGCCGGACCGCGGCGGCGCTGCGGGCGCAGACGGCGACCGGCTGAGCCCACGGGACAGTTTGTCCGTCACCCCGGGTCCACCGGGTCGTAACGTCCTGCTGTCCGTGTTCGACCGTCCTGTGTGGAGGCCAGGCCGATGAACAGCAGCAGCAGTACCGTCCGTCCCGCTCCGCCCACCGGTGAGCGGTCCGGGGTGGGGTTGCGGGAGATCCCGCTGCCGCCGTACGTGACCGCCGAGGATGCCCAGTTCGCCGTGCGGGCTGTCGTGGTGCACGCGCCACGACGCTGGTCGGGCGGCACGGTCTGCCGCAACGACGCCAGCCCGCACCCATGCCGACTGCATCGGTGGGGCACCCGGGTGCTCGCGCTACGCGGTCTGCACGACGCCGACATCGCCGCGTTGATCGAGCGCGGTGATCCCGCTGCCCCGCTGCCGCCCCGGCCTCCGGCCTGAGCGGCGTAAGGAGCCGTAACCCACTCGAATACCCGTACAACCGGCCGTCATGCCTTGTGTCGCGCTGACATCGCTCTATTTGACGGACGCCTCGACAGCGGGCAACGTTGGGGCCTGGAGGGGCCTTGAGCTGCCCCGATGTGGCGGTGGGTGGCACCGCCTGGGAGCCCAGAAACCCACGAGGAGTCCCACCATGCTCACGATGACCGACAATGCCGTCCTGGTGATCCGTGATCTTGCCGCGCAGCAGGACGTCTCCGAGGGCGGCGGCGTACGCATCGCCGCGGACACCACCGCCGGCTCGCTCACCGTCGAGTTGGTGCCCGCGCCGATCGAGGGCGACCACGTGGTCGACAACCAGGGCGCCCGGATCTTCCTCGATTCCGATGCGGCCGACCTGCTCGGTGATGCCTCGGTCGACGCGACCGTCGACGACGAGGGTGTCGTGCAGTTCGGGTTCACCGAGAAGGAGTAGCTCGGGCCAGCGCGTTCAGTACGTGGGCCAGATGGTGTGAGGTGCTCCACGCCATCCAGTTGGTAGCCGAGCCGGCCCCGGCACCCCGCCTCGCTCGGCGCGCGATCTCCTGATCGCCCCAGGAGAAGCTCGCGCCCGTGGCCGGCCAGTGCGGGCCCGACACCAGCGTGCGACACAGGTCGGCGATCCGCTGGTCGCCCTGCCCGCGGCGGCGCGACCAGCGGTGGATCAACCAGGCGCCGTCGCCGGTGTAGGGGACCGTGAGGTGCCGGTCGACGGCCGGCTGGGCAGCGGCCGAGGCCACGCCGTAGTCGCCGAAGGTGACACCCAGGTCGGCCAGTCGCTGCCAGAGCAGCCAGTCCCAGCGATCCACCCGGACCGGCTCGTCGATGGGCAGGCGGGACAGGGCCGGCGGCATGCCGCCGGCCACCACGCTCACCGAACGCCAGGCGTGCCGGCGGGTCCAGTCCAGCATCCGCCGGACCCGGGGCTCGGCCAGCCGAACGTCGGCCGGGCAGCACACGTCACCACAGTCGAGCACCAGATCACACTGCTCAGGGGCCAGCCGTGCGTGTCTGCCGATCCGCTCCACGGCCGTGGTGGTGGCGTCGGGGCCGGCCCGATCCTGGCGTAGCCGCAGGCGTACCACGCCCCGTTGGGTCTGCGCGCGAGCCGTGGCACCGAGCGCCGCCAACCGCCGCTCACCGTCCGTCAGGCCGATCACCGGCACCAGCGGTACGCCCCGGCAGGCCAACGCGGATGCCGTGGTGTCGGGTAGGACACCGATGTCGACGGCGGGAAGCAGCCCGGGGGGCAGTCGGGTCAGCGGGCCGATGACAGTTTTGTCGACTTCGGACAGTTGCAGGATCGGGCTGAGCATCGGGGCGAGGGCGTCGTCGAGGTGGCCGAGCGCCTCCAGCTCCCCGCGCCGTGCGGTGAGGACAGGACGGTAGACCGGCTCCTCCGCCCGTCCTCCGGGGGCGGGCATCATAATTCAATGTAGCCAGACGATTACCCACCACCCAGAGCGGAGCAGCGGGAAATCGCCGGACAGGTGTCAACTGCCTGACTATCCTCGCGTGGTGTCTGACGCACCGACCCGGTACCGGTCCGCCGACGAGGACAGCGCCCGCTGGGAGGACTTCCCCTTCCGTCCCGGGGACATCGTGATCAGCACCCGCTCCAAGAGCGGGACGACCTGGATGCAGATGATCTGCGCTCTGCTGGTGTTGCGTACGCCGGAACTGCCGGCACCGCTGACCGAGCTGTCACCCTGGCTCGACTGGCTGGTCGAGCCGCAGGAGCGGGTGTACGCGCGGCTGGCCGCCCAGCGGCACCGCCGCTTCATCAAGACCCACACTCCGCTCGACGGGGTACCGATTGATCCCCGGGTGCACTACGTGGTGGTGGCCCGCCATCCGCTCGACGCGGCGGTCTCGCTGCACCACCAGAGTGCCAATCTGAATCGCGCCCGGCTCGCCGAGCTGACCGGCCAGCCCGCGACACCGGAGCCGGAGAGCCCTCGTCCGTCGGTCGAGCAGGCGCTCGTACGCTGGATCGACGCGAATCCGGATCCACGCGCCGAACTGGATTCACTGCCGGGTTTCATGTGGCATCTACGCGACGCCTGGGCCCGCCGGCACCAGCCGAACGTGCACCTCGTCCACTACGACGACCTTCGGGCCGACCTGACCGGGCAGATGCGACACCTGGCCGAACGCCTGGACCTCGAACCGCCCGGACCGGACCTGGTGGAAGCGGCCACCTTCGACCGGATGCGGGACCGCGCCGACCGGCTCGCGCCCGACGCCGCCGGCGTGCTGAAGGAACGCAGCGCCTTCTTCCGCAGCGGTCGGTCCGGTCAGGGCGACGAACTGCTGGACGCAGCGGCGCGCGCCCACTACCGCTCCCGGGTCGCCGCCCTGGCGCCGCCGGACCTGCTGGCCTGGCTCCACCGTGCCGAGGCGTGAACGCCGGCGCCCCGGAGCGGCGGGTGCCGCTCCGGGGCGCTGATCGAGCCGGCTACGGCCCGCCGACCGGGTCAGTCGTCGTCCCGGTCGTCATCGTCGTCGTCATCGTCGTCCTGGTCGTCATCGTCGTCCCGGTCGTCGTCCACCGGCTCCTGCTCGGCCTTGACGACCTCACCGGACTGCCGGTCGACGTCGATCTCGTGCTCGGTGCCGCCGTTGACGATTTCGACCTCCCAGACGGCCCGGCCGTTCTCCTCGTCCCGGTCGGTCTCGGTGATCTGTCCACCACCGGCCTGCGCCAGAGCGATCTCACCGGCCCGCTCCCGGCTTACCGCATCACCCTCCGTCGCCGACTGGGTCTGCACCGGAACGGTGGATGCGGCGCTGCTCGGGTCGGCAGTGGTGGTGCCGCTCGGGTCGGCGGTCGCGGGGCCGGTGGGGTCGGCGGGAACAGCCGCGGTCGTCGGGGCGCCGGTCGCGGCGGTCAGGGTCGTCTGCCGTGCCGGATTGTCGTCCGCCGCCGCGACGCCGAGGAACACCCCGGCCGCCGCGAGCACCGCCGCCGCGCCGCCGACCGACGCCAGGATCAGGGGGTTGCGCTTCATCGTCTACACCTCTCCTCGGTTGTTGCATCGAGGATCGGCCGTGCCGCGATAGCAGCGCGCTGTCCGAACCCTAAGCCCCGGTTAACATCGGACCTGCTCACGGGCGGGGCCAGGTCGGCGGGCGCGGCGGGGCGGGCCAGGTCGGGCGCGGCGGGGGTTACGCGCGGCCGAGCCAGAGTTCCACTTCTGCGCCGCCGCCGGTGCGCTCGCCCAGGGCCAGTCGGCCGCCGCTGGCCTGGGCCGCCCGGCGGGCGATGTCGAGCCCGAGTCCGGTCGAGCCGGCCTGGCTCGCCCCTCGGCGTACCAGGTCGGCCGTGATGCCGGGGCCTTCGTCGGTGACCGTCAGGACCACCTGGTCGCCGACGGCACGGAGCCGGACGGCGAAGGGGGTGCCGTCCGGGGTGTGCGCGAAGACGTTGCCGAGCAGGGCGTCCAGCGCGGCGGCCAGCTCGTCGGCGGCGACGGCGACCGGAACCGGGCCGGGTGCCAGGTCGAGATCGACCGCGCGGCCGGTCTCCTCCGCCAGCACCGACCAGAAGGCGACCCGGTCCGCCACGGTGGTCGCGGCGTCGGCGATCACCGTGCCATCGGTGGGCGTACGCCAGCGGGCCTGCCGGATCAGACCGGTGACCGCCCGCTCAAGGCCGTCCACCGCGTCGATCACCCGGGCGGCGTCCTGCGGGTCGCGCAGCGACTCGGCCTCCAGCCGCAGGGCGGTCAGCGGCGTACGCAGCCGGTGCGACAGATCGGCCACCTGTTCCCGCTCGTGCACCAGCAACTCCTGAATCCGGCCGGCGAGGTGGTTGAGGGCGCCACCCACCTCGCGCAACTCGACCGGCCCCGACGGGCTCACCCGCGCGTCCAGCTCGGCGTTGGCCAACCGGTGCGAGACCTCCGAGAGCTCGCTGATCGGGCGGACCAGCGTGCGGGCCAGACGGTCGGCGACGGCCAGGGCGATCAGCACCAGCAGCGCTCCGAGCAGGGCGAGCACCAGCCAGGCACGACCCACGCCGGCGGTCATCTCCGCCCGCGGCACCACGGTGCGGATCACGGTGGTGCCGTCCGTGCGGCCCTGCACCGCGATTACCACCTCCCGGCCGTCGGCCGTCTCGGCGGTGAGGCTCTGCCCGCGTTCGGCCAACTCCACCGCCGGGGTGCGGGTGGCGTTCGAGCCGAGCACCGTGCCGTCCGGCAGGAACACGCTGACCGGCCGGGCCGACTCGGCGGCGAGCTGTTCGACGGTCAGCCGTACGGTCTCCGCGTCGGCGGCGCCCACCACGGGAGCGAGGCTCTGCGCGTCGGCGGTGGCCCGTACCGTCGCCCGGTCCTCGGCGGCGGTACGCAGCAGCAACGCCAGCGGCACCAGGAAAGCGATCACGATGAGGACGCTTACCGCGGCCACCAGCAGCGCCAGGCGCGCCCTCACCCGCCGACCTCCGGAGCGACCAGCCGCACCCCGACTCCGCGTACCGTGTGCAGGTAGCGCGGCTGCTGGGCGCTCTCGCCGAGCTTGCGGCGCAGCCAGGACAGATGCACGTCAACGGTCTTGTCCGCCCCGCCGTACGGGATCTGCCACACCTCGGTCAGCAACTCCCGCTTGGTCACCACCTCACCGACCCGGCTGGCCAGATGCCGCAACAGGTCGAACTCGCGCGGGGTCAGCTCGACCGGCGCGCCGTCGAGGCTGACCTGCCGGGAGCGGGGGTCGATGCGCAGCCCACCGACCACCACCGTTGGATCCTCCGTCGGTCCACCTGGTCCGCGACGTAGCACCGCGCGTACCCGCGCGTCGAGTTGGGCGGCGGTGAACGGCTTGACCACGTAGTCGTCGGCCCCCGCGTCGAGCACCTGGACGATTTCCCGCTCGTCGTCGCGGGCGGTGGCCACGATGACCGGGACGACGCTGACAGCCCGCAGCATCCGCAGCAGCTCGCGGCCGTCCAGGTCGGGCAGCCCGAGGTCGAGTACGACCAGATCGGGGCGGTCGTCAAGGGCGTCGCGCAGCCCGGTCATCGCGGTAGAGGCGGCGGCCACGGCGTGTCCCCGCTCGCGCAGCGCCCGCACCAGCGGGGCGCGGATGGTCAGGTCGTCCTCGATCAGCAGCAGGCGGGCCACAGCAGGCAGGGTATCCCCGGCGATCGGCGTGGGCCGGTTTCGTTAACCGTCCCTTAGCGTTGCCCGAAGGTAGCCCCAACCGGTGATCGGGGATAGTCGGGTGATGGGCCGTCGAACCTTGCTCGCCGTGGCCGGATGGCTGGCCACCGCGGTCGTCGCCACCCTGATCGGGCTCGCCGCGATCCGGTTGGTGGGTGAGAGTCTCACCGGGACGCCCGGTGGGGTCCGCAGCCAGGAGGAGATCGCCCGCGCGCTCGCCGATCCGGTCCCGGCCGGGACCGGATCCCCCGGTGGCGCGCCGACGGGTACCCCGTCGCCCGGCGCCGGGCCGAGCGGTGCCGGCCCGGACGGGTCGCCGTCGAGCCCGGTGTCGCCGGGCGACCCGGGCACGGAGCCGGGCAACCGGCGCGGCTTCTCCACGGTGGGCGGCAGCGCGGTTGCCGAGTGCGTGCCGGGCGGGGTCTACCTGGTTTCCTGGAGCGCGCGACCGGGTTACCGGGTCGACGACGTCGATCGTGGCCCGGACGACGACGCGGACGTCACGTTCGTCGGGCCGAGCGGCGAGTACGAGCTGTCCGTGCGATGCGCGGGCGGGGTGCCCACCGTCGACCTCGACGACGACTGAGCGTTCAGGTATCACCGCAGGTCAATGGCATGATCAACAGATCAAATGTCCCGTATCGGACAGTCTATCGCCTGGCTGCCGACAGGGAACGCGACATACGTTCGAGGCACAAAGGGGGCTGATCGGCGCTGATCCCCCTTTAGGCACCGCAACCAACTCAACACGCCAGGGCCGCTCGGCCGGTTCGGGAAGGAGTCCGATGTCCAGCGCGAGAGCCAGGAGCAGAGGCGCACCGCAGCCGGTGCCGGGGGACGAGGCCACGGCCCACGCCGAGGCCGAACACACCACCTGCGCCGGCGGCGGCATGCCATCGACCGCGAGAGTCCTCTTCGCCGTGGTCGACGCCGACGGTCACCTGGTCCGAGGGCTGGGCGCGGCGGCGGCCAACCGGTTGCGGACCGGGATGTACCAGGTGGTCTTCGACCAGGACGTGACCGGCGCCAGCCTGGTCGGCACCGTCGGACTGCCAGGGAGCACCGGCCTTGCTCCGGCCGGGCAGATCGCGGTCGCGGGTCGTACCGGCATTCCGAACGCCGTCTTCGTGACCACCTTCGACGGTGTCGGGTCGGCCGCCGACCGTCCCTTCCACCTGGCCGTGCTCTCCTGAGCAACCGCCCGCCGCACACGAGCGCGCGGCGCCGTTGACCCGAGGGTCGAAACCGCGCCGCGCTCGGCCGTCTCCCACCGCCGCAGCCGTACGGCGGTACGTCAGCGGGGACCTGGCATGACCGGGGTCGCACCGGTCGCTGGTGTCGATCCCCGATCTGCGCCAGTCCAAACCGCGGGGCGGTGGCCAATTCCACCATCTGCGAAGCGCGGCGTGGACCGGTCCGCAATGGGGTATGTGTCGGGGCATGGAGCACTTCACTATCGCTACCGTCGCCGAGAAGAGCCCGGACTTCCGGCGGGTGCTGTGGACCGGGAACCACACCCAATTGGTGATCATGACGATCCCGCCGGGCGGCGAGATCGGTGAGGAGGTCCATGAGGACATCGACCAGATCCTGACCTTCGTCAGCGGCACCGGTGAGGCGCGAGTGGCCGGGGAGAAGCGCGAGGTGGTACAGGGTGACCTGGTGGTCGTACCGGCCGGCACCCGCCACAACTTCGTCAACACCGGGCCCAACCCGCTGGTGCTCTACACCGTGTACGGGCCGCCGGAGCACGCCGACCAGGCCGTGCACCGCACCAAGGAGGAGGCTGACGCCGCCGAGGCCGCCGGGAAGGACGAACCTCCCACCTCCTGAGTCCTCCGCCCTCGCCGGTCTCCGCCCTGGGCGGCGGAGACCGGCGAGGCGGCGTGATGAGGCCCGGAATCCCGGGTACGCCGACCGGCATGGAGCAGCCGGCGATTTCCGACTACGGGTACCTCTCCGACTGCCGTTCGGGCGCGTTGGTCAGCCGGGCCGGCTCGATCGACTGGTGGTGCCCGAACCGGTTCGACTCGCCCTCGGTCTTCGGTCGGCTGCTCGACCCGAACGGCGGTCACTGGAAACTGGCACCGGTGGCCGTGGGACAGGCCGGGCACCGGGTGCAGCGCTCGTACCAGCCGGACACGCTGGTGCTGCGTACCGTGCACCACACCGCGGAGGGCAGCGTGGTCGTCACCGACGCCCTCGCCGCCGAGGTGGGCGCCCGCGCCCACGAGTTCGGCATGCGCTCCCCGGCCGTGCTGCTGCGCGTCGTCGAGGGACTGTCCGGCCGAGTGCCGATGACCTTGGACTACCGCCCGCGACCGGAGTACGGCCTGCTCACCCCGTACCTGAGGGAGTTGCCCGACGGCTCGGTGGCGGCCATGGCCGGGTCGGTGGCGTTGGTGCTGCGCTGCGCCGGGCTGCCCCTACGCGCCGAACAGGACGGGGTGCGGCAGACGTTCGCCGTCGACGCGGGGCAGGTGCTCGGTTTCGATCTGGCCTACGCGCCGGCGTACGGCGAACCGCCGGCCCGGCTGGACCCGGTCTCCACCCTGGCGGACACGGTGCTGGCCTGGGAGGCGTACCGCGAGAGCCACCGGTACGAGGGGTGCTATCCCGAGGTGGTACGGCACAGCGCCACGGTCCTCACCGGCCTCACGTACGCCCGCAGCGGCGCGGTCGCCGCGGCGCCGACCACCTCGCTGCCGGAAGAGTTCGGCACCGACCGCAACTACGACTACCGCTTCTGCTGGCTGCGGGACTTCGCCATGACGATGCGGGCACTGTGGGTGGCGGCCTGCCCGACGGAGTCTTCCCGCCTGTTCGAGTGGGCCGCCCGCTCGATCGGCCGGATCGGCTCCGATCCGGTGCCCGTGCTGTTCGGGCTGGAAGGGGAACGGGACGTCTCCGAGCACGTCTGTCCCCACCTCATCGGGTACGCCGGAAACGGACCGGTACGCGCCGGCAACGACGCCTGGCTCCAGCGGCAGCTCGACGTGCCGGGTGAGGTCATCTCGGCGGTCTGGCGGTTGCACGATTACCTCGGCGAGCAGCTCCCCGCCGAGCTGCGCGACATGGTGCTCGGCCTCGCCGAGCAGGTGGCGACCACCTGGCGGCTGCCCGACCGGGGAATCTGGGAACCGCGCGACCGGGAGCGGCACTACCTGTCGTCCAAGGTGCTCTGCTGGGTGGCGATGGACCGGGCGGTGCGGCTGGCCCCGCAGTTGGGGGAGCAGGCGGACGTGCGGCGGTGGGCCGGCATCCGGGACGAGATCCGGGCCACAGTGCTCCGCGACGGTTTCGATGAGCGCCGGGGCGTCTTCACCGCTGCCTTCGGGTCGCCGGACCTGGACGCGGCGGCCCTGTACCTGCCGGTGGTGGGGTTCCTGCCGGCCACCGATCCACGGATGTGGGCCACCATCGAAGCGGTCGAGCGGGAGCTCGGCGGTGCCGACGGATTGATCCACCGCTGGGCCGACGACCCGGCCGGCTTCGTGCTCTGCTCGTTCTGGCTGGTGGAGTGCCTGGTGCTGGCGGGCGAACGGGAACGGGCCGCCCGGCTGTTCGAGCAGGTCACCGGGTACGCCAACGACGTGGGGCTGTTCAGCGAGCAGATCGATCCGGCCACGGGGGCGCACCTGGGCAACACGCCGCAGGCGTTGTCCCACATCGGTCAGGTCAACGCCGCGTGGCGGCTGACCGACCCCACCGGCGAGTGACGTCCGCGACGTTCCGCATCGACCCCGGTGCGCCACCGCTCGTCAACGCGGCAGCACCGGTACGCCGGAGACGTCGATCGTCTCCGGATACTTCACGCCAGCGCCGGTGTTCAGCACGACGACGCGTTCACCTGCCCGGATCCAGCCACCGGCCCGCAGCCGACGCGCGGCCGTCAGGCAGGCGGCCCCCTCGGGGCAGAGCAGCAGGCCCTCCCGGGCGGCGAAGTCCCGCAGGTCGGTCAGGATCTCGGTGTCGTCCACCGCGATCGCGGTGCCGGCGGTGGCGCGCAGCGCGGCGAGAATCAACTCGTCGCCCAACGGTGCCGGAACGGTGATGCCGAACGCCACAGTGTGGGCGTCCTCCCACGGATGTGCCCGGTCGTCCCCGGCGGCGAACGCCCGCACGATCGGCGCGCAACCGGTGGCCTGCACCGCCACCAGACGGGGCAGCTTGTCCTCGACCCAGCCCAACTCCCGCAGCTCGCCGAGGGCCTTGTGGATGCCGATCAGCCCCACGCCACCGCCGGTCGGATAGATGATGACGTCGGGCACCTGCCAACCCAACTGCTCGACGATCTCGTACCCCATCGTCTTCTTGCCCTCGAGGCGGTACGGCTCGCGCAGCGTGCCGGCGTCGAAGACGCTGCCCTCGGAGGCCGCGACCAGCGCGGCCACCTGGCGCCCGGCGTCGCCGATCAGGCCGTCGACCAGGCGCAGGTCGGCACCGGCGGCCACGCATTCCCGACGGCAGATGGTCGGCGCGGACAGCGGCATCACGATGGTGGCGCCCAGCCCCGCCCGGGTCGCGTAGGTGGCCCATGCCGCGCCCGCGTTGCCGTTGGTCGGCATGGCGATCCGCCGGATGCCCAGTTCCCGGGCCCGACTCACGCCGACGGCCGCACCACGCGCCTTGAACGAGCCGGTCGGGGTCAGCCCCTCGTCCTTGACCAGCAGGTCGTCGACGCCGATGTCCGCGCCGTACGCCGGCGCGCGCAGCATCGGCGTCCATCCCTCGCCGAGGGTGGTGACGTGCCGTGGGTCGGCCACCGGCAACAGCTCCCGGTAACGCCACAGATCGGCCGCGCGCAACCCGAACCGCTCCGGCTCGATCACCCGCGCCGCCGCTGCGAGGTCGTAGCGCGCCAGCAGCGGCGAGCCGCATTCGCAGAGGTTCTGCGGTACGTCAGCGTCGTGTTCCCGGCCGCAGCGCGGGCATTCGAGGTGGGTCAGATACACGCCACTCCTCGCCGTCTCAGCTCGCGTCCACGCTGCGCCACGCGCGGCTGCGGCGACCCGGCTCGTAGGCGGAGTCGAGGCGCTTCGCCACCACCCCGGGCAGGCCCTGTTCGCGCGCCGCACGCATGGTTTCGGCACCGGCGCCGGGGAACCAGGGCGGAGTCTGCCAGTGCGGCCCGGCCAACGCCAGCGAGTCGAGCAACTCCCGTCGCTGCGGGTACGGCAACTCCAGGCTGCTCACCCCCTCCAACCAGAGCAGGTCGACAAGCAGGTACTGGGCATCGACGGTGCTGCGCCCACCCCGCGCCGGCCGGACCTTCCCGGCGCTATCGATGCGGACCAGGACGCCGTCCAGCACGACCTCCGTCGGTGCCAGCGCCTCGGCCATCGGCCGCAGCCACGGATATCCACCGGTGATCTCCTCACCGGTGTCGGAGATCAGCCGCAGCCGTCCGCCGGAGACGTACGCCACCGCGCGTATCCCGTCCCAGCGCAGCTCGTACCCCCAGGCGGCCTGATCGGTGGGGAGCCGGCCGGCCGGCGTGGGACGCATCGGCGCGACCAGATCGGGCATGGCGGTCCAGCCCGGCGGTGGCGGGTCGGTGCGTCGCACCATCCAGTCCCGGCCGTCGCGCCCGCCGGTGGCGAAAAGCACGTACCGTCCGGTGGTCCGCTTGCCTTGCAGCTCGACCACCACCTCACGGTCCTGCCACTTCTCGCAGCGGTAGGTGCCCCGGTCGTGGATGAGCATTCGGCCGCCGCCGTACTCGCCGGCCGGGATCTCACCGGAGAAGTCGAGATACTCCATGGGGTGGTCCTCGGTGTGCACGGCGAGGTGGTTGCGCCCCTGATCACGGGGCAGCCCACGCGGCACCGCCCAGGAGACGAGCACGCCGTCGCGTTCCAGCCGCAGATCCCAGTGCAGGCTGCGGGCGTGGTGCTGCTGGATGACGAACCGGGCGCGGTCGCCGCCCCGGGAACGCCGGGGACGCCCGGCCGGCACCGGTTCCGGGGTACGCGCGGCGTCCCGCTTGCGCCGGTACTCCTCCAGCCGGTCAGCCACGTCCCGCATTCTCCGGCAAATCGCGCCGACGCGCCCGGCGGCGGGACTCGACGCGCCCGATCTCGGGCATGCCCAGCGTCATCGGGGGTAGAACGGTCGACATGAACCACAGTGACCACCCCACCGCAGTTCTCCCCGGTGACGTCCGGATACCGCTGCTCGGCTTCGGCACCTGGCAGGCGACCGGCGAAGAGGGCTACAAGGCCGTCCTCGCCGCGCTCGACGCCGGCTACCGGCACATCGACACCGCCACCATGTACGGCAACGAGGAGGAGGTCGGCCGGGCGATCCGGGAGAGCGGGCTGCGCCGGGAGGACGTCTTCATCACCACCAAGCTCCCACCCGAGCGGGTCGGCCGGGAACGGGAGACGATCGAGGAGAGCCTGCGTGCCCTCGACGTCGACTACGTGGACCTGTGGCTGGTCCACTGGCCGCCGAACAACCCCGGTGACCTGATCCCGGTCTGGCGGGAGATGCTCGCCGCCCGCGACGCGAAGCTGGCCCGGGCGGTCGGGGTCAGCAACTTCAGCACCGCCCAGATCGACGAGCTGATCCAGGCGACCGAGGAGAACCCGGCGGTCAACCAGATCAAGTGGGGACCGCGGCTCTACGACCGGCAGCGGCACGCCGAGCACCGGGACCGGGGGGTGGTGCTGGAGGGCTACAGCCCGTTCAAGACCACCGACCTGTCCGACCCGGTGCTGACCCGGATCGCTGGCGCACACAACGTCTCGCCCGCCCAGGTGGTGCTGCGCTGGCACCTCGACCACGAGATCGTGGCGATCCCCAAGTCGGTGACGCCGGAGCGGATCCGCGCCAACGCGGACATCTTCGGCTTCTCGCTGACCGCCGAGGAGATGCGCGACATCGACGCCCTCGGCTCCTGACCCGGGCCGGGCGACGCCCCGCGGCGCGGAGCTGTCGCGACATGCGGCAACTCGGGCTCTCACCACGTCGGGAGAGCCCGAGTTGCCGCATGTCGTGCCGGTCAGCCGACGGTCGCGGTCGTCAGGAGCGGGAGCAGGTGGTGCCGTTGAGGGTGAAGGCGGTGGGGTTGGAGTAGGACCCGCTGAGCGTGCCCTGGTAGCCGAAGCTGGCCGTGCCGCCGGGCGAAATGGTGCCGTTGTGGCCGACGTTGCGGGCGGTCACCGAGGAGCCGCTCTGGCTCACCGTGGCGTTCCAGGAGTTGGTCACCTGCTGCCCGGACGGCAACGAGTAGGCAAGCGTCCAGCCGTTGATCGTGCTGGCGCCGGTGTTGGTGATCTGCACGTCGGCGGTGAAGCCGTTGTTCCACGAGTTGGCCGTGTACTTCACCGCGCAGGCGCCGCTGCCGGAGGGCGGCGGGGTGGTGGTGGGCGGCGGGTTGTTGTTGCCGCCACCGTTGACCGCGGCCGAGAAGTTCGTCACGGCCAGCCCGACACCGCCCTGCCAGGGCTCGAAACCGGCCTGGATGCTGGTCAGGTACCAGGAGTTGGTGATCGCGCCCCGGTTGCGGGTGTCGTTGATGAACGCCAGCAGGTTCAGGTTTGCGCTGCTGATGGCCGACGGGGCGACGTACGAGATGACGTTGTTGGAGCCGTTGCTGCCCCGCCAGACCTCCCAGTTGCGCCCGTCGATGTTGGCGTTGCCGACCGGGGAGCCGATCGGCTGGATCGGGCCCTGCCGGTTGAACCAGATCATGATCTCCATCTGGTTCACGCCGTCCCGCTTGGGCGACGGGTCGAGCCAGATGTCGTACGAGGCGTTGTAGATCCCGTTGCTCACGTACCGGTAGTTGATGCTGCTGGTCGCGCTGCTGATCTGGCTGACCTGGATCGGCAGGTTGGTGCCGGGGGAGCAGTTGGTGTAGTGGCAGCCGAGGAAGACCGACGGGTACGCCGTCGGCGCGCCGTTGGTCGGGCTGCTGCCGTTCTGGGTGATGATCTCGAAGCCATTGTTGGTGACGTTGATGCACTGCTGGGCGGTCGTGCCCCAGCGGTTGTTCTGCACCACGTACCGGTTCTGGATCACTGTCGAGCCGTACTGCTCGCAGATCTGGGTGTCGGCGGAGGCGGTCCCGCCGAGGGCCACGGCGACGATCGAGCCGGCGGCGGCCAGCCCGACGGCCACGATGGCCCGCAAGGTACGTCTCATGATGCTCCTAGCGCTGCGGCGTCACCCGGACGCCGGGACGGATGCGGACGGAGCGGTGGGGATCGCGCCGTCGATAGTTACGGGAGCGCTCCCATGCTCATCGTCACATTTACATCCTTGAAACAAAGGACGCAACCGGCGCGGGTGATTGATGTCAATTGCTACATGTGTCACGTACGCCACGGTCGGGCATCCGTCGACTCCGGGCGGCTGGTGGCCGACGCCGACGGGCGGATCCGGGGATGCCGAGGGGTGTCGGAGGTGGGCCGGTTGCCTCTGGTGTGTGCCGATTGCGCCGAGTAGTCTCTTGCCTTCAACGCGTGCCGAACCCCTCCGGAGGCGTACACCCCCATGCGTGGCTCCCCCCTGCGCATCCTCGTCGTCGGCGCGGGCATCGCCGGGCTGGCCGTGGCCCGGGCGCTGCGCCTGGCGGGCTTTCGGCCGGACCTCACCGACAAGGCGCCGCCGCACGACCTCACCGACGCCGGGCTCTACCTGCCCGGCAACGCGGCCCGCGCACTGCGCCGGCTCGACCTCGACGACCCGGTCCGCCCGTACGGAAAAGTCATCCACCGGCAGCGCTTCCTCGACTCGACAGGTGCGCCGCTGTGCGAGGTCGACCTCGACGCGCTCTGGGCCGAGGTTGGCGAGTGCCGGGCGCTGGCCCGCTCCGACCTGCACCGCGTGTTGCTCAGCGGTGCCGGCGGCGCGGTCCGGCACGGCGCGGAGGTACGCACCATCGACCTGCTGCCGTCCGCCGTCGGCGTCACCTTCGTCGACGGCACCCGGACCGAGTACGACCTGGTGATCGGTGCCGACGGGCCGCGTTCCTCGATCCGGGCGCTGGCCGCGCTCGGCGGACCGCCCCGCCCCGCCGGGCAGGTGGTCTACCGCGGCGTCGTACGTGACGGTCCGCCGGTCGACGAGTGGACCGCCCTGCTCGGGCAGCGCTGCGGCTTCCTCGTGGTGCCGATCGGCGCCGGCCGGTTGCACTGCTACGCCGACGAGGCCGGCACCGACCTGCCGGCCGACCCGCTGGGCCGGTTGCGCGAGCTTTTCGGCGAGTACGGCGGACCGGTGCCGGAGGTGCTCGACGCGCTCGACGGGGTGCACGCCACCACCACCGACGAGGTCGAGCTCGGGCGTTGGTTCCGGGGGCGGGTGGTGCTGGTCGGCGACGCCGCCCACGCCACCGCGCCGACCCTGTCCCAGGGCGCCGCGATGGCCCTGGAGGACGCCGTGGTGCTCGCCGAGTCGCTGCACGCGGCGGGCAGCGTCGAGGCGGCACTTACCGCGTACGAGAGCCGCCGTCGCCCGCGTACCCGATGGGTGCAGGACCGGACCCGGGACCGCAACCGCACCCGCGACGTGCCGCCGGCGCTCCGCGACCCGCTGCTGCGCGGGCGCGGCGACCGCATCTTCGGGGAGCACTACCGGCTGCTTCTCGGCCCGCTGTGATCCACCCCCGGGCGACCCCACGCGGTGCTGTCACCTGCCGGGGACTATCCTCCTTGCGGATGACGGCCCGCCGAGTCAGCGCGTGCCGAGCGGGACAACCCAGAACCGGAGGCCACTCGTGACCACCGTCGCACCCAAGCCGGTCGTGACCCGGCCCTGGCCGGTCCGGGAGCCGGTCAAGGGGTCGGCCATCGCGCGGCTGCTGCGGACCACGGACGCGAAGCAGATCGGGATCATGTACATGGTCACCGCGTTCGTGTTCTTCATGATCGGTGGCCTGATGGCCCTGATCATGCGGGCCGAGCTGGCCCGGCCCGGGCTGCAGTTCCTGTCGCCGGAGCAGTACAACCAGCTGTTCACGATGCACGGCACGATCATGCTGCTGTTCTTCGCGACGCCCATCGTGTTCGCCTTCGGCAACTACGTCGTGCCCATCCAGATCGGTGCGCCCGACGTCTCCTTCCCGCGGCTGAACAGCTTCGCCTACTGGCTGTACCTGTTCGGCGGCACCATGGCCACCGCCGGCTTCCTCACCCCCGGTGGAGCAGCCGACTTCGGCTGGACCGCGTACACGCCGCTGAGCACCAGCGAGCACGCCCCGGGCGTCGGCGCCAACATGTGGGTGGTCGGTCTGGCCATCTCCGGTCTGGGCACCATCCTCGGCGCGGTCAACCTGATCACCACGATCCTGACCCTGCGCGCGCCGGGCATGACCATGTTCCGGATGCCGATCTTCACCTGGAACATGCTGGTCACCAGCCTCCTGGTGATCCTGGTCTTCCCGCTGTTGGCCGCCGCGCTGTTCGCGCTGGCCGCCGACCGGCTGCTGGGTGCGCACGTCTACAGCCCGGAGACCGGCGGGCCGATGCTGTGGCAGCACCTGTTCTGGTTCTTCGGTCACCCCGAGGTCTACATCATCGCGCTGCCGTTCTTCGGCATCATCAGCGAGATCATCCCGGTCTTCTCCCGCAAGCCGATCTTCGGCTACAAGGGCCTGGTCGCCGCCACCATCGCCATCGCCGGTCTGTCGATGAGCGTCTGGGCGCACCACATGTTCGCCACCGGTCAGGTGCTGCTGCCGTTCTTCAGTTTCCTGAGCTATCTGATCGCCGTGCCCACCGGCATGAAGTTCTTCAACTGGATCGGCACCATGTGGCGGGGGCAGATCAGCTTCGAGTCACCGATGCTGTTCTCCATCGGCTTCCTGGTCACCTTCCTCTTCGGTGGCCTGACCGGGGTGCTGCTGGCCGCCCCGCCGCTGGACTTCCACCTGCACGACTCCTACTTCGTCGTGGCGCACTTCCACTACGTGCTCTTCGGCACGATCGTCTTCGCGGTCTTCGCCGGGATCTACTTCTGGTTCCCGAAGATGTTCGGCCGGATGCTCGACGAGCGGCTCGCCAAGATTCACTTCTGGCTCACGATGATCGGTTTCCACACCACGTTCCTCATCCAGCACTGGTTGGGTAACGAGGGCATGCCTCGGCGGTACGCCGACTACCTGCCCGACGACGGATTCACCACGCTGAACATGATCTCGACGATCGGCGCGTTCATCACCGGTATCTCGACGCTGCCGTTCCTCTACAACTGCTGGAAGTCGTACAAGGCCGGCCCGGTGGTCGAGGTCGACGACCCGTGGGGCCACGGCAACTCGCTCGAATGGGCGACCAGCTCGCCGCCGCCGCTGCGCAACTTCGACCGGATGCCCCGGATCCGCTCCGAGCGGCCGGCCTTCGACCACAAGTTCCCCGAGCTGGCTGCCGGGCAGACCCTCGCCGGACCGCCCGAGGGTGGTTCCAAGCCGCTGACCAGCGAATCCGACGGTGGTGCCAGCTACACCGAGGACGTGGCCAGCGACACCGACCGCCGCTGACCCACCGCGTCGTACGCCGGGCGCCGATCCCCATGCCGGGGGTCGGCGCCCGTCTCGTACTGCCCACTCCCCGCTGCCGGTCCGCCGGCCGCCGTGCCTGCCCGGCTGCCGTGGTTGGTGGCTGGTGCCAGCTCCGCAACCTCATCCGCACCACCATCACGCCGTCACTTTCGGTGATGAGCACCCTTCGGTGCGGACCTCACTCTGCGCGATGCCTTGGCCGAGGTCGACCTCTTACCCCTGCCGCCCTTTGCTCTGCTTCAACCCACGAAGTAGCAGCTGACCTGCTGGGATGTGGCGGCCGGACAAAGGGTGCGTCGGCCGGTGTGACACGGAGCGTATTCCATTGCGTGGGTTGAAGCAGAGCAAAGGGAGCGCAGGGGAGAGGGTGTGGTGGCGTGGACGGTTACCCAACGTTTGGGGCGGGAGCGGCGACGTGGTCCGGGCAGCGGCGATCCGGACCGAGGTGGGGACGGCGGGGCCGGGAGCGTGGTGGGGCGACGGCGAGGCACGGGATCGCGCTGCGTCGGGGTGGGGTCAGGGGGCGGACGGGGTGAGGGCGGTCGCGGTGTGCTCGTCGCCGGGCCGGGTGGTGGCCGCGCTGTCCGTGCGGCGGTGGCGCAGCTCGATCGGCAGCACCGCGAGGGCCACCAGGGCACCGATCGCGCCGGTGACCGCGAACCCCCACAGCGGAGCCGAGGCGTCGATGACCGCGCCGGCAAGCGGGGCACCCACGGCGATGCCGACGGTGACAGCCGAGCCGTGCAGGCCCATCGCCTCACCGCGGACGCCGGCCGGGGCGAGCCGACTGACGGTGTCGGAGGTGGCCGCGATGGTCGGCGCGCAGAGTGCCCCCGCCGGGATCAACGCCAGGCAGAGCAGCCACCAGTGGGAACCGCCCAGCCCGACGGGAATGGTGCAGAGGCTCAACAGGCCCATCAGCGCCACCGGCGAGAACGAGCGGCGGACCGCGCCGTAGGCGAACCCGCCCAGCAGCGAGGCCACCGCCCAGACGGAGAGCACCGCACCGGTGAAACCGGCGTCGCCGTTCTCCCGCAGCACGGCGATGACCGCCACGTCGGTGCCGCCGAGCACCAGGGTCGCGGCGGCGCTGACCGCGAACACGGCCACCAGCCGCGAGGTGAGCCACTGCCGTCGGGCGACCCGCGGCTGCGGCCCGGTCGACGCCTCGGCGGCGCTGCGTACCGGCGGGTTGAGCAGCCACAGCACCACTCCGGCGGCGACGATGCCGACGCCGACGAGGTAGAGCGTGAGGCGGGCCGAGATGGTGGTGACCCCCACCGTGGCCAGGGCCGGACCGATCATGAACGACAGCTCCACCGACATGGAGTCCAGCGCGTACGCCGGTCGGCGCTTCTCCGGCGGCACCAGCGCGGCGATGGACTGCCGGATCACCGAGAAGATCGGCAGCGCCAGCAGACCGGCCAGGAAAGCGGCCGGCAGCAGCAGGTAGTACGACAACATCGGTGCGGTCGACCAGAAGACGGCCTCGGCCACGGCGGTGAGAACCAGCACGGGCCGCAGGCCACGACGGTCCACCAGCCGGCCGAGCAGCGGTCCACCGACCGCCGCGCCGACGGTGATCGCCGCGCCGACCAGACCAGCCGCACCGTAGCCGCGCCCGAGGTCCTGCACGACGTAGAACGTGAGCGTGACGCCGGTGGCGGTCAGCGGAACCCGCGCCAGCACCGCGACGAGCAGCAGCGACCGCAGACCGGGCAGGGCGAGTGCCTCCCGGTAAGGCTTCATGTTCACGTCGGTCCGTACCTCCGCCGGACATCCTCGACCGGCAGAGCTACGGCTGCCAACGAATTAACGGCTCATGCGGCTTTGATCACAGGGGCACCGAATGTGGTGATCCCGGCCCCCTCGAAGGCGCGCAGCGCGACGTCGGTGGTGTCCGGCGCGACGGCCGCCGTCAGGTCCAGCAGCACGGTGGTGGCGAAACCCTCCTGGGCGGCGTCCAGCGCGGTGGCCCGCACGCAGTGGTCGGTGGCGATACCGACCACGTCCACCCGCTCCACGCCACGCTGCCGCAACCATTCGGCCAGACCCTCGCCGTCGTCGGCGCGCCCCTCGAAGCCGGAGTACGCGGCGGCGTACTCGCCCTTGTGAAAGATCGCCTCGATCCGGTCGGTGGCCAGCTCCGGGTGGAACTCGGAGCCGGGGGTGCCGACCACGCAGTGCCGGGGCCAGGTGCTCACGTAGTCCGGTGAGTCGGCGAAGTGCGTGCCCGGGTCGATGTGGTAGTCCTTCGTCGCCACGACGTGATCCCAACGGTCCGGCTCGGCGGCCAGCAGCCGGGAGATCCCGGCCGCGACTCCCGCCCCGCCGGCCACGGCCAGCGAGCCGCCCTCGCAGAAGTCCTTCTGCACGTCCACGATGATCAGCGCGTTGCTCACCGACTCCACTCCTCTCACTCGGCGGGTACCACGGTGACCGGGATGGCCGGGTCGCCCGCGGAAAGCTTGAGACCCTCCCACGGGATCGAGATCAGGCACTGCCGCAGGTGCTCCCGCGACTCGTCGAGCGTCGGCAGGGCCACCGGCTCACCATCCACGACGTACGAGCGTTGCAGCAGCCGGTCGTTGGGGCGATGGTCCGGCACCCCCTGCGGTACGACGATCTCCTCGGTGGCCGTGCCGGTCGGCTTGTGCCGACGGACGGCGACCTTGCGTCCGCCGATGGTGGCCTTCTGCTCGGACCGCTTGACCACCGGACGGCCCTCGACCTCGACCAGCTTGTAGACCAGCCCGGCGGTAGGCGCGCCGGAGCCGGTCACCACGGCGGTGCCGGCGCCGTACATGTCCACCGGTTCGGCGGCCAACGCCGCGATGGCGTACTCGTCGAGGTCGCCCGAGACGATGATCTTCGTTTCGGTGGCGCCGAGCGAGTCCAGCAGCTGCCGCGACTGCTGGGCGATCACGGCCAGGTCCCCGGAGTCGATCCGAACCGCCCGCAGCTCCGGGCCGGCCACCTCGATCGCGTTACGGATGCCCTGACTGATGTCGTACGTGTCGACAAGCAGCGTGGTGTCCTTGCCCAGCGTGGCGACCTGCGAGGCGAACGCGGCCCGCTCGTCGTCGTGCAGCAGGGTGAAGGCGTGCGCGGCGGTGCCGGCGGTGGGTATGCCGTACCGCTGGCCGGCGGCCAGGTTGGAGGTGAAGCGGAAGCCGGCCAGGTAGGCCGCCCGGGCTGCCGCGACCGCCGCCTCCTCGTGCGCCCGCCGTGACCCCATCTCGATCAGGGCCCGGCCGCGGGCGGCGGTGACCATCCGCGCCGCGGCGGCAGCCACCGCGCAGTCGTGGTTGAGCACCGACAGCACAAGCGTCTCCAGCACCACGCACTCGGCGAAGCTGCCGGAGACGGTCAGGATCGGTGAGCCGGGGAAGAAGAGCTCCCCCTCGGCGTACCCGTCGATCTCGCCGGTGAACCGGTACCCGGACAACCATTCGGCACCCGGTTCGTCCACCACGCCGGTGCGGCGCAGGAACTCGATGTCGGCCGGGTCGAAGCGGAACTCGCGGATCAGCTCGACCAGGCGTGCGGTGCCGGCGACCACGCCGTACCGGCGGCCGGCGGGAAGCCGACGGCTGAACACCTCGAACACGCAGCGCCGGTCAGCCGTGCCGTCTCGCAGGGCGGCGCTGACCATGGTCAGCTCGTAGTGATCGGTCAGCAGCGCGGGACGAGAGGTGTGCACCCCCTCAGAGTAGGGTTCACATCGCTGTCGTGCCGTCGTGCCCCGGGATCGTGCCGAGGGCCACCCGCAGCTCCGCCCGGCTGGTCACGCCGAGCTTGGTGTACACGCGTTGCAGGTGGTTCTCCACCGTGCGGGCGGAGAGAAACAGCTGCTCGGCGATGGCGCGACTGGTGCCGCCGACCGCCGCGAGCCGAGCCACCTGCCACTCCCGGTCGGTGAGCGTCGGCGTGGCCGCCTGTAGCGCCGGAGTGTGCACCATGTCACACCTGGCGAGCAGCGCGCCGAGCCGTTGCCGAGCGTGCCCGACATCGGGCGCGCGGCGCTGACGCAGCAGGTGCACGGCCCCCGCCGCAGCCTCGGCGGCCAGCAGGTCGAGCCCGCGCTCCGCGAAGCCGTCGGCCGCGTTGAGCAATCCCTCCGGCAGGCCGTCGGCAGACGCCCGGGCATGCCGGGCCAGCAGCGGCGGCAACTCCCCGTCGACCTGCTCGGACAGCTCCGTCAAGCGCTGCGCGACGGTACGGCGGCTGCCGTCGGAACACCTCGGCCCGGTCTGCGCCCCGGCTTTGCCCAGCCGCACCAGGTCATGCAGCACAAGTGCCTCGTGTCCGGCGAAGCCGTCGGCACGCAGCCGGTCCACCAGGCCGTGCAGCCGGCCCACCGCTGCAGAGAGGTCACCGCCGGCCGCCAGCGTCGCCGCCCGGGCCTGCTCCAGCCACGGGTACAGCACACCCATACTCGGCGAGTGGAGCCGATCGGCCTCGGCCATCGCCTCGACGGCCTGCCGGGCGTCGCCGCGCAGCGCGGCGGCCTGAGCCCGTTCCGACTGTGCCAGTCCCGCGTACACCCGGCTGGTCGCCAGGACCGCACAGGCACTGAGCGCGGCCTGCAACGCGGCGTCACTGCGCCCGCGCAGCCGCGCCGCGTACGCCCGCAGGATCGCCAGGTAGCCGGTGCCGAGCCGGAAGTCACCCGCGTCGGCGAGGTCGGCGAACTCGTCGGCGACCAGCGCGTCGATGCCGGCGAGATCGCCCGAGAGGGCCAGTCGGGTACCCCGGGCCAGCTCCACCGCCAGTTGCAGGTACGGCATGTCGGCCCGCCAGCTGGCCACCTTCGCCTGCACCAGGTCGACCGCGGTCGCACTGCGGCACAGCTGTCCCTGCACGGCTTGCAGATGTGCGATCGTGCAGCGGGCCAGCTCGCGGGCGGCGACACTGGCCGCCGGCCGGTCCAGCACGCCCTGCGCGAGCCGTAGCGCGGCCGGCGCGTCCAGCCGGTGCAGCCGCATGATCGCCTCGAAGGCGCGGACCCGGGCCTGAGCGGCGGCGTCGGTCAGCTTCGTGCCCTCGGCGGCGATCTCCTCCACTGTGGACGCCTGACTCATCCCCCAGTAGCTGACCATGCCGCGTACGGTCAGCCACCGGCTGAGACGTTCCTCCTGGCCGGCGTCGGTGGCGACGGCGTCGAGCACGCCGAGCGCCTCGGCCGGCCGGTCGGCGAACATCAGGATGGTCGCGAGCAGTTCGGCCGCGTCGAACCCGCCGCCGGCGTCGAGCGCCGCGCGGGCCAACCGGGTCGCCAGGGGTACGTCGTAACGAGCGAACGCCTCACCAGCCGCGGCGATCAGCATGGCCGGGTCCTGCGCGGTGCCGGAGGCCAGCCGCCACCGCGCCACCCGCAGCAGATCCTCCCGCCGCCGTTTGCCGACCTTCTCCAGCAGGTCCGCCAGGTGCGCCTGCAACCGACGGGTCCGGCTCACCGGGCACTGCCGGCGTACCACCTCGCCGTAGAGCGGGTGCGCCAGGCGGACGTCGAGCCGCCGGTCGGACTCCACCATGGTGATCAGTCCGCGTTCCTCGGCGTACTCCACGTCGTGCTGTTCCACGGCCTGGTGCAGCAGCCGCAGGCCGAGCGGCTCGCCGAACGCGACCAGCTCGACCACCGCCCGTACCCCGGGAGTGAGCTGGCCGATCCGGATGTCGATCAGCTCGGTCAGGCTGGGTGCCAGCTCCAGCCGCCCCGTCCAGGTCCAGACGCCGTACTTCTCGACGAGTTCGCCGCTGTTGGTGGCCGCGTGCACCAGCTCGCGCAGCAGCAGCGGATTGCCGGCACTGAGCCGACCCAGGCGGTCGGTGGAGCCGCTGTCCACCTGGCCACCGACGATGGCGGTGAGCATGGCGGCCGTTTCGTCCGGCGTCATCGGGCCCAGCTCGGCCCGCTCGACCAGACCGTCCGTCCACAGTGCGCGGATCGGCAGGGGGATCTGCTCCCCGTCGCGCAGGGTGCCGACCACCGAGGCGTTCTCGGCGCGGGCCACCAGGTGCACCAGTGCGGCCGACGGCGGATCGAGCAGGTGCGCGTCATCGACCGCGAGGACGATCCGCCGGCCAGCGGCCTGCTGCTGCAACACGTCGACGGCCCAGCGCAGGATGCCGGCCGGGGACAGACCCGGCGGCTGCTCCGGGAGCACCTGGACCAGTCCGCCGAAGGCCATGGCGGAGGTGGTGGCGCTGGCCGCGATCCGCCAGACCGCGTACTTCTCACCGGGCAGCGTGTCGACACCTTCGTGCAACAGCCGGCTCTTGCCGATGCCGGCGCTGCCGGTGAAGAGGATCCCCCGGCCACGGACGCCAGCCACCGCCATCCGGAGACGGTCGAGTTGCTCAGCCCGGCCCACGAAGCTCCACCGACTCATTCGCGCAGCATATCGACGGAACTGTGGCCCGCACGGCAGCGCGCGAGGGCGAACTTGAGTAGTTGTAGAGTTACCGCTGAGTATCGCAATCGCCCCGATCCCGACGCTCGCGCCTTTACCCTTCCGGAATCCGAGTGTCGACACCGGATGCTCACTGCGGCCGGGTCACCGGTCGCCCTGCCTCGGAGGCCGCCCCCTGATGAAGCCGGGCCCGCTCCACCATCTCGGTACGCCCGATGACGCGGCCGGGCCGCATGGTCGCCGGCCCTTCCCGGAGCGGCTCGGCGTGTCCAGCACCAGTGCCCGCGAACCGGTCGCCGTGGTCGCGGCCGGTCCCGCCGACGCCGGCCGCACCGGTGTGCTCGCCACGCTGCTGGAACTCGACTCCGGACTACTCGCCGTCCCGAGCGGCAGCTGGCTGGTGGCACGGCACAGCGCCGAGCCCACCCGGGCCGCCTACGTGCCCGGCTACCGTACGCCGCACTCGTACCGGCCCGACCTGCCGGCAGCCGGGCCGGCGCTGGCCAGGCCGCCACGCCGGGTCGAGCTGAGCCTGCCCCAGCCGTTGGTGAAACGCTTCGTGCTTGTCGACACGCCGGACATCGCCACGCTGGGTCCGGCCGGTTGCGGCGTCCTGCGTGACGCGGTGGGCCGGGCCGGCGCTCTCCTGTTCGTGATCGCGGCGGATCAGTCGTTCACGGCCGCCGAGCTGACTCTGCTGTCCGACCTCGCCGGGACACCGGTCCGGGTCTTCTTCGCGGTCACGCCGGGCGCCGACGGCTGGGCGGCCGGCGAGGGCACGGCGGCGGTGCGGGGGTCGGGGGAGTCCGGCGACTCGGTGGTCGACCCGGTGACGGTCACCGTCGAGGCACACCGGGCCGCGCTGCTCGCCGCCGTGCCCGGGTTGGCCGATGCCGGCTGGTTCCCCATGGTCACCGGCGGCGAGGCCGACCTGCGGCGGGCGTTGGTGGACTGGGCCTCCGGCGAGGAACTCCGGCGGGGCAGTCTGGAGCCGCCCGAGTTGCCGGGTGAACGCGGCCGGGTGCCGGTGCTGGCTGAACCGGGCGAATGGTCGGAGCAGCTCGACCGGCAGGCCCGCACCGCCGCCCGAAGCATCCGCCAGCACCTCGCCCTGGAACTGGCCAACATGCACATGCGTCTGGTGCAGGAGATCGTCTTCGGCGTCGGTTGCGCCGGTCTGCCCCAACTGCTCGACCGGGAGATGGCGGCGCTGTCACTGCTGGCCACGGCCCAGTGCGACCACCACGTCGGCGAACTCGTCGATGACGCCGCCGGTCGGCTCTTCGGCGCGCCGCTGCCCCAGGGGATCCGTCGGCGCATCGACACGGCGGTCCGCTGGAGCGTGCTGGACGACCCCACCGGGCAGGAGTTGGAGCGGGCGTTCCTCGTCACCAGTGCGGCGGGCGTGACCTCGCTTACCGGTGCGGCGGCGATCGACATGCTGTCCGCGTACCCCGCACCGCCCCGCACCGCGGTGCTTCCGCCAGTGGTCGTGGCGTTGTCGGGAGGCTGCTGGCAGCACTGGCGTTCGCCCGGCAACAACGACCCGAGCGCGGCGCGGGCCTGGGCGCAGCGGGCGTTGCGGGAAATCGAGTTGGAGCTTTCGCGGGAGGTCGCCCGTCGGTTCGAGGCGGTCCGTCTCTCGCTCGGCACGGTGCTGTCCGATGCTGCCGAACACGGCATCCTGCTCGCCTGACCGGGCCGCCACGCACCCCACCGGCGGTGCCGGTGGGGCATCCGCGCATGTCCGGGACAGGACCAGTCGGGGCGTAGGCGGGGCCGTGGCTGGTGATCCGGGTTGGTCCGGCGTTCCGGTTCCTCGATTCCCCGGATCCGGTGGCACGATGGGGGGCATGGCGGCTCCGCAGGTTGCACCGGTCGAGACCCCGGACACCGATGAGGTGCCGGCAGCTGACCGACCGTGGGTGACGATCGTGTGGGACGACCCGGTCAACTTGATGACCTACGTGACCTGGGTGTTCCAGAAGCTTTTCGGGTACAGCCGGGAGAAGGCCGAGCAGCTCATGCTGGACGTGCACCACAAGGGCAAGGCGGTGGTCTCCAGCGGGGCCCGGGAACGCATGGAGCACGACGCCTCGCAGCTGCATGCGTACGGTCTCTGGGCGACGGTGGACCGGTCGTGAGCATGTTCCGCCGCCGCGGTGACCGGTACGTCGCCACCTTCGCGGTGGACGAGGTGCGTGTGCTCCGTAAGGTCGCCTCCGAGGTGGTCGGCCTGCTCACCGACGGTTTCGACCACTCTGACCCGGTTGTCTGCCGGCTCTTCCCGGAGGCGTACCCGGAGGACGCGGTGGGCACTGCGGAGTTCCGCCGGTACACCGAAGGCGACCTGAAGACCGCCAAGATCGACCAGGCCGGCGCGATCCTGGCCGCGCTGCCCGGCGACAGCGGCGGGGAGGTACGCCTGGACGCCGAGGCGGCGGAGGCGTGGTTGCGCGCGCTCAACGACGCCCGGCTGGCGATGGGCGTACGGCTGGAGATCAAGGACGGGACGGACCTGGGCGCGGAACTCGACGACGCGGTCGCCGACGACCCGAGTTCCAGCCGAGTGTTCCAGCTTTCGGTCTACGCATATCTCGGCTATCTCCAGGAGTCCCTGCTCAACGCCTTGATCGACTGACTGTGACCGGCACCGCCTCGCGGTTGACCGCAGTCGGGCGCTACCCTTGGCGACGTGCTGAGCATCGACCGGTCGATCGTCGACGCGATCGTCGCCCACGCCCGTCGGGATCACCCCGACGAGGCCTGCGGTGTGGTCGCCGGTCCCGTCGGCAGTGACACGCCGACCCGGCACATCCCCATGGAGAACGCCGCCCGTTCGATGACCTTCTACGAGTTCGACTCGATGGAGCACCTGCGGGTGTGGCGCGAGATGGACGACCGGGACGAGGAACCGGTGGTCATCTACCACTCGCACACCGCCACCGAGGCGTACCCGTCACGGACGGACATCTCCTTCGCCGGCGAGCCCGGCGCGCACTATCTGCTCGTCTCCACGCGCGAGCCCGACACGGAGGAGATCCGCTCCTTCCGCATCGTGGATGGCGTGGTGACCGAAGAGCCGGTGCGGATCCTCGACGCCGGGGTGGATCCGCACGCCGTGCAGTCATACATGTTCGGGCAGAGCCCGGCGACGGTCGACTACGAGTGTTCGGGCCGCTGATCACCCTCAGCTCCCCGCACGCCCTTTCCCCCGTCACCGAGCAGTCCACCCGATCGAGGAGTACGACACCATGGCCATCGAGGTTCGCATCCCCACCATCCTGCGCAGCTACACCGGCGGCGCGAAGGTCGTCGAGGGCAGCGGCGACACGCTCAACGACCTGCTCACCGACCTGGACTCCCGGCACGCCGGGCTGCGCGGCCGGCTGGTCACCGAGGCTGACGCGCTGCACCGCTTCGTCAACGTCTACGTCAACGACGAGGACGTACGCTTCCTCGGCGCGCTGGACGCCAAGCTCAACGACGGCGACAGCGTGACCATCCTGCCCGCGGTGGCCGGTGGCGCGTTCGGCTTCGCCGCGGCGGCGGCGATGGCGCAGCACGTCGCGGCCGCGCCGGCCGACGGCCGGACGCGCGTCACCGCGAGCTGAGGCGGCCGCGATGACGCGGTACGACAGCCTGCTGGACGCCTGTGGCGGGACACCGCTGGTGGGGCTGCCCCGACTGTCGCCGACGGTGCCCGAGGGCGCACCGCCGGTGCGGCTCTGGGCGAAGCTTGAGGACCGGAACCCCACCGGCAGCATCAAGGACCGGGCCGCCCTGTTCATGGTCCGGGCCGCCGAGGCCGCCGGCCGGCTCCGGCCCGGCGACACCATCCTTGAGCCGACCAGCGGCAACACCGGCATCTCCCTGGCCATGGTGGCCAAGCTGCGGGGGTACCGCCTGGTCTGTGTGATGCCCGAGAACGTCTCCACCGAACGGGTGCAGCTGCTGCGGATGTACGGCGCGGAGATCATCTTCTCGCCGGCGGCGGGCGGCTCCAACCAGGCGGTGGCCACGGCCAAGCAGATCGCCACCGAGCACCCCGACTGGGTGATGCTCTTCCAGTACGGCAACGAGGCGAACGCCCGGGCGCACTACGAGACGACCGGGCCCGAGCTGCTGCACGACCTGCCGACCATCACCCACTTCGTGGCCGGGCTCGGCACCACGGGGACCCTGATGGGCACCGGGCGCTACCTGCGGGAGAAGGTCGAGGGCATCCAGATCGTCGCCGCCGAGCCGCGCTACGGCGAGCTGGTCTACGGGCTACGCAACATCGACGAGGGGTACGTCCCGGAGCTCTACGACGCGACCGTACTGAACCGTCGCTTCTCCGTCGGCACCCGGGACGCGGTGCTGCGTACCCGGCAGCTGGTGGAGGTCGAGGGGTTGTTCGTCGGCTTCTCCACCGGCGCGGTCCTGCACGCGGCGCTCGCCGTGGCGCACGAGGCGGCGCGGGCCGGCCGCCGGGCCGACGTGGCGTTCGTGGTCAGTGACGGCGGCTGGAAGTATCTGAGCACCGGGGCGTACGGCGGGACGCTCGCCGACGCGGAGGAGGCGCTTGACGGTCAGCTCTGGGCCTGACCTGCGGCACCATCGAGCATGTGACGAGGGCCACCGGCGCGCTGCCGGTGGCCCTCGTCGCGTCGGTCTGCCCGAGCCGACCACTTCGGTGACGGGTGGTCGATCGGACGGGCGAAACCGGTGTCACGTTGATGACAACTTCCAGCAGATCATTCTTGCGCTTGCATGCGCGGGCGTAGGCTGCCCAGCGTGGCGTACGCGTCGGTAGTGATCACCGCCGGAGCGGCGGCCGGCACGATCACTACCTACCGTGACAGCGAGACAACTCGATGCGACTGACCGTCCTGGGCTGTGCGGGCAGCTTCCCCGGACCAGAGTCCCCCTGCTCGGCTTATCTGATCGAGGCCGACGACTTCCGGCTCCTGGTCGACTTCGGCTCGGGCTCACTGTCCACCCTGCAACGCTATGCGGGGCTGCACGCCCCGGACGCCATCCTCCTGACCCACCTGCACTGCGACCACATCCTCGATGCCGCGACCTACGTGGTGGTGCGGCGGTACGCCCCGGACGGGCCGTACCCGCCGTTGCCGGTCTACGCGCCGGCCGGCGCCCCGGACCGGCTGGCCACCGCGTACGGGCAGGAGGACAGCACCGTCGAGGACGTCTACCAGTTCTACGCGCTGCAACCCGGCACCTTCCCGATCGGGCCGTTCACCGTCACGGTCGACCGGGTGCTGCATCCGGTGGAGACCTACGGCGTACGCCTTGAGCACGGCGGCCGGGTGCTCTGCTACTCCTCGGACACCGCACCCTGCGAAGCGCTGCTGCGCCTGGCCCAGAACGCCGACGTCTTCCTCTGCGAGGCCAGCTACCTCGACGGCGTCGACAACCCGCCGGATCTGCACCTCACCGGCGGCGAGGCGGGCGAGGCGGCAGCCAAGGCCAACGTCGGGCGGCTGCTGCTGACCCATCTGGTCCCCGCCTGGGGCAGCGAGGCGCTCACCGTGGCGGCTGCCTCCGCCGCGTACGCCGGCCCGCTGGAAGTGGTCCGGCCCGGCGCCACCTACGAGGTCTGACCCGCCGGGCGCGGGTTCGTGCGGCACTGTTCGCCGGGCGGTCAATTGGACGTCTCCTGGACCTTCGCTGCCACCACCACCGTGAGGGCATGCGGATCGCCATGGTGACCGAGTCGTTCCCGCCCGACGTCAACGGGGTCGCACACTCGGTCGTGCGCGCCGCCGAGCACCTTGTCGCCCGCGGCCACGAGCCGTTGGTGATCGCACCCGCCCCGCCGGGGACGCTGCGCCGCGCCACCGACCGGTATCCCTACCCGGTGGTTCGCATCCCGAGCGTGCCGCTGCCGCGCTACCAGGGCTTCCGGCTCGGCGTGCCGACCAACAACCGCCTGGCCGGGGTGCTGCTGGAGCATGCGCCCGACGTGGTCCACCTGGCCAGTCCGTTCATTCTCGGGGCCCGGGCGGCGGTGCTGGCGGCCCGGCACGGGCTGCCCACCGTCGCCGTCTACCAGACCGACGTCGCCGCCTACGCCCGGGCATACCGGGTCGGTTGGGGAGAGGCCGCGGCCTGGCGGCGGCTGCGGGAGATCCACAATTCGGCCCGCCGTACCCTCGCCCCGTCCACCAGGGCGGCCGAGGATCTCGCCGCGCACGGCGTGCAGCGGATCTGGCTGTGGGGCCGGGGCGTCGACGCCCAGCGGTTCCACCCGGACAAGCGCTGCCCGAGCCTGCGTCGGGCCTTCGCGCCCGGCGGCGAGATCCTGGTCGGCTACGTCGGGCGACTCGCCCCGGAGAAGCGGGTCGACCTGCTCGCCGCCACCGCCCGCCTGCCCGGTGTCCGGGTCGTGGTCGCCGGTGACGGCCCGGCCCGCCGCCAGCTCGAACGGGAGCTGCCAAACGTGCGGTTCCTCGGCGTCCAGCACGGCGAGGCCCTGGCCCGCCTCTACGCCAGTCTCGACCTGTTCGTGCACACCGGTCCGCACGAGACGTTCGGCCAGACCGTCCAGGAGGCGTTGGCCAGCGGGGTGCCGGTGGTCGCGCCGGCCAGCGGCGGGCCGGTCGATCTGGTCACCCCCGGGGAGACCGGCGTACTGGTGCCACCCGAGGACGACATGGCGATCGCCGAAGCGGTGGCCGGGCTGGCCGCCGACGGGGCACGCCGGCAGGCGTACGGCGTCGCGGCCCGGGCCGCGGTGCGGGGACGCAGTTGGGCGGCGGTCGGCGACGAACTCGTCGGGCACTACCGGGCCGCCCGCGCCAGCACGCCCGCCGTCGACCTGCCGGCGGCGTCGTGACCGGCACCCACCCGCACGGCACCAGCACGTCTTGGACCACCACCACCGCGACGCAGGTCGCGGGTACGTCCGGCGGCCCACTGCGGATCGTCCGGCTGGCCAGCTTCGTCACCGGCACCTCCGGCGGGCTGCGCACCGCCCTGCAACACCTGGGCGAGGGCTACCGCACAGCCGGACACGAACCGGTGCTCGTGGTCCCCGGCCGACGCGACGACGACCAACGACACCCGTGGGGCCGGGTGATCACGCTGGCCGGCCCACCGCTGCCGCACAGTGGCGGCTACCGGCTGCTCACCGCCCGACGCCGGCTCGCCCGGCTGCTGACCACGCTCGCACCCGACCGGCTTGAGGTGTCCGACCGATCGACGTTGCGTTGGACCGGCGACTGGGCCCGGGCGAACGGCGTGCCGTCGGTGATGGTCTCGCACGAGTCGCTCAGCGGCCTGCTGGGTGCCTGGGGGGTGCCCGCCACGCTGGGGCGGCGGCTCGCCGACCGGCTGAACGCGGACACGGCCCGCCGCTACGACCGGATCGTCTGCACCACCCGATGGGCGGCCGAGGAGTTCGCCCGTATCGGCGTGCCGCACGTCGACCTGGTACCGCTCGGCGTCGATCTGGGCACCTTCCAACCTGGCCGCGCCGACCCGGCGGTCCGGGCCCGGTACGCGGACCCGGGCGAGGTGCTGCTGGTGCACTGCGCGCGGCTGTCGGTGGAGAAGCGGCCCGAACTGGCCGTCGACGCGGTGGCGCAGCTGCGCCGGTCCGGTGTGCCGGCGGTGCTGGTGATGGTCGGCGACGGCCCGCGTCGCACCGCGCTGCGGCAGCGCGCGGCCGGCCTGCCGGTCACCTTCACCGGGTTCCTGCCTGACCGTCGCGCCCTCGCGGCGGTGCTGGCCAGCGCCGATGTGGTCCTGGCCCCGGGCCCGGTGGAGACCTTCGGTCTGGCCGGGCTGGAGGCGTTGGCCTGCGGTACGCCGGTGGTGGTCAACGCGGCCAGCGCGCTGCCCGAGGTGATCGGCTCGGGCGGGCTCGCCGCCGACGGCACCCCGGCGGCGATCGCGGGGGCGGTCCGCCGGCTGTTGTCGCGTCCCGAGGCCGGGCGGCGGGCCGCCGCCCGGGACCGGGCGGAGCAGTTCGGCTGGCCGGCGGCGGTCGCCGGGTTGCTCCGCGCGCACGGTGCCGACGCCGATCGCTGATCCCGGCCGCCCGGCCGGGGGTGCGACGGACACCCGGGGAGGGTTCGATCAGCGCACCACATAGGGTGCAGGCATGGCGCGACCTGACGGGCGGCGACCCGACCAACTTCGACCGGTGACCCTGACCCGCGGTTGGAGCACCCATCCCGAAGGCTCGGTGCTTGTGGAATTCGGCGGCACCCGGGTGCTCTGCACCGCGAGCGTCACCGAGGGGGTGCCGCGCTGGCGTCGTGGTTCCGGGCTGGGCTGGGTCACCGCTGAGTACGCGATGCTGCCCCGGGCCACCAACACCCGGTCGGACCGGGAGAGCGTCAAGGGCCGGGTCGGTGGGCGTACCCACGAGATCTCCCGGCTGATCGGCCGGAGCCTGCGCGCCGCGATCGACCTCAAGGCGCTCGGCGAGAACTCGATCGTGCTCGACTGCGACGTCCTGCAGGCCGACGGCGGCACCCGGACCGCCGCGATCACCGGCGCCTACGTGGCACTGCACGACGCGGTGAACTGGCTCGCCGCCCGCAAGGCCCTGACCGGGAAGCCGGAGAAGGTGATGCACCGATCGGTGTCGGCGGTGAGTGTCGGCGTCGTTGCCGGCGAGCCGCGCCTGGACCTGTGCTACGACGAGGACGTAGCCGCCGAGGTCGACATGAACGTGGTCTGCACCGGCACCGGCGACTTCGTCGAGGTGCAGGGCACCGGCGAGGCCGGCGTCTTCGCCCGCGAACAGCTCGACGCCCTGCTCGACCTGGCCGTGGTCGGCTGTCTGGACCTGGCCGAAGCCCAGCGGAAGGCGCTACTCCCATGAACAAGGTGCTGCTCGCCACGCGGAACCAGAAGAAGCTGATCGAGTTGCAGCGCATCCTGGACGGGGCGCTGGGCGCGCACCGGGTGGCGCTGATCGGGCTCGACGACGTCGAGGCGTACCCGGAGCTGCCGGAGACCGGGCTGACCTTCGGCGAGAACGCGCTGATCAAGGCCCGGGAGGGCTGCCGGCGTACCGGGCTGCCGACGATCGCCGACGACTCCGGGCTGGCGGTCGACGCGCTCAACGGGATGCCCGGCGTGTTCAGCGCCCGCTGGGCCGGGCGGCACGGTGACGACCAGGCCAACCTCCAACTCGTGCTCGACCAGATCGGCGACGTGCCGGACGAGCACCGGGGCGCCTCCTTCGTCTGCACCGTCGCGCTGGTGCTGCCCGGAGGTAAGGAACACCTGGTCGACGGCCGGCAGGCGGGTCGGCTGCTGCGCGCCCCGCGCGGCGACGGCGGGTTCGGCTACGACCCGATCTTCCTCGGCGAAGGCCAGGACCGCACCAACGCCGAGCTGACCCCACAGGAGAAGGACGCGATCAGCCACCGTGGCAAGGCGCTGCGCGAGCTGGCCGCCCTGGTCGCCAAGGTGCTCCCGCCGGCCGCCTGAGTCGCCCGCCTCGGCGTCGGCCTTCGCGTCAGCCGAGGGTGCCGACCTCCTGCTCGATCGCGGTGCGGAGGTCGCGGCCGGCCAGCACGGCGCGGGCGGCCTCCATCAGCGGAGCGAGGAAGACGTCGGGACCGGGCTCGCCGGCGGCCTCACCGAGCGCGGCGATCGCCGCCCGCCCGGCCGGCGACGGAGCCAGCGGCGCCCGCAACTGCAATCCGCGTACGGCGGCGAGCAGTTCCACCGCGAGCAGGCTGGTCAGGTTGTCCAGCACCGTACGCAACTTCTTGGTCGCCGCCCAGCCCATCGAGACGTGGTCCTCCTGCATGCCACTTGTGGGCAGCGAGTCCACCGAGGCCGGTGCGGCCAGCCGGCGGTTCTCGGCGACGATCCCGGCGGCCGTGTACTGCGCGATCATCAGCCCGGAGTTGACCCCGGCGTCGGGGGAGAGAAACGCCGGCAGGTCCCGGGACCGGGTGACGTCGAGCAGCCGGTCCACCCGACGCTCGGCGATCGCGCCGACCTCGGCGGCGGCGATGGCCAGGAAGTCCGCTGCGAAGCCCAGGGGCGCGCCGTGGAAGTTCCCGGTCGACTCGACCCGACCGTCGGGCAGCACCACCGGGTTGTCCACCACCGAGACCAGTTCCCGGGCGGCGGTCGTCCGGACGAAGTCCAGGGTGTCCCGGGCCGCGCCGGCCACCTGCGGCGCACAGCGCATCGAGTAGGCGTCCTGCACCGCGTGGGCCAGGTCGTCGCGGTGCGAGTCCATCACCGCCGAGTCCTGCAACAACCGGTGGATGTTGGCCGCCGAGACACTCTGCCCGGGATGCGGACGGATGGCGTGCAGTTCCGGTAGGAACGGCCGTTCCGAGCCGAGCATCGCCTCGATCGCCAGCGCGGCGGTGACGTCGGCCATGGTGAAGAGGTGGGCGGCGTCGTCGATGGCGAGCAGCAGCATGCCGAGCATGCCGTCGGTGCCGTTGATCAACGCCAGCCCTTCCTTGGCGGCCAGCTCCACCGGGGCGAGGCCGGCCCGGCGCAACGCGTCGACGGCAGGCATCCGCCCGCCGTCCGGGCCGAGCACCCAACCCTCGCCGAGCAGCACCAGCGCGCAGTGCGCCAGCGGGGCCAGGTCCCCGGAGGCACCCAACGAGCCGTGTTCGGGTACCCAGGGGGTGACCTCGTGGTTGAGCAGGTCCACCAGGGCCTCGGCGACCAGCGGCCGTACCCCGGAATGGCCGAGCGCCAGCGAGCGGACCCGCAGCAGCATCATCGCCCGTACCACCTCCCGGGGCATCGGCGCGCCGACCCCGGCGGCGTGTGACCGGATCAGCGCGTGCTGCAACTCGGCTCGGCGCTCGGGGGCGACGAACGTGTTGGCCAGGGCCCCGAAACCTGTCGACACGCCGTACACGGGACGGCCGGCGGCCTCGATGCCATCCACGATGGACCGGCTGGTGGCCATCGCCTCGACGGTGGCCGGGTCGAGGACCACCTTGACGCCGCCCCGCGCCACGGCGAGCACGTCGGCGGGGGTGATTCCGGTGGGCTGGACGGTGACGGTCATCGCGGTACTCCGTTGTGCAGAACCTGGCGGACGAGTGGCACCCCGGGCCGGTAGGCCAGGTGCAGGTGGGACGGTGCGTCGAGGATGATCAGATCGGCCCGGGCACCGGGACGCAGCACCCCGATGTCGTCGCGGCGCAGCGCCCGCGCGCCACCGGCGGTCGCGGCCCAGACCGCCTCCGCCGGGGTCATCCCCATCTCGCGTACGGCCAGGGCGATGCAGAACGGCATCGACGAGGTGTACGACGAGCCGGGGTTGCAGTCGGTGGCCAGCGCCACGGTGACCCCGGCGTCGAGCAGGCGACGGGCGTCCGGGTACGGCGAGCGGGTGGAGAACTCGGCACCCGGCAGCAGGGTGGCGACGGTGGCGGACTGCCCGTCGTCCGTGGTGGTCGAGGCCAGCGCGTCCACGTCGGCGTCGGTCAGGTGGGTGCAGTGGTCCACGCTGGCGGCCCCCAGCTCCACCCCGAGCCGCACGCCCGGGCCGGGGCCGAGCTGGTTGGCGTGCACCCGCACCCCGAGCCCCATGGCCTGCCCGCAGGCGAGGATCGCCCGGGCATGGTCGGCGTCGAAGGCTCCCCGCTCGCAGAACACGTCGATCCAGCGGGCGTACGGCGCGGCGGCGGCCAGCATCGGCCCGCAGACCAGCGACACGTAGTCGTCCGGACGGGCGGCGTACTCGGCCGGGACCACGTGCGCGCCGAGGAACGTGGTCTCCGTGCTGACCTCGGTGGCGATCCGCAGCGAGCGGGCCTCGTCGGCGACGGTGAGGCCGTACCCACTCTTGATCTCGATCGTGGTGGTGCCCTGGCGTAGCGCCTCCGCGTGCAGCCGGCGCACGGTGGCCCGCAGTTCGCCGTCGGAGGCGGCCCGGGTGGCGCCGACAGTGGTGCGGATACCGCCGCCGGTGTACGGCTCGCCGGCCATCCGGGCGGCGAACTCGGCGGCCCGGTCCCCGGCGAAGACGAGGTGGGCGTGGCTGTCCACGAACCCGGGCAGCACCGCCGCACCGGCGGCGTCGATCCGCCGGTCCGCTGCCGGTGCGTCGGCCGCCGGGCCGACCCAGGCCACCTCGCCGTCCTCGACGAGCACCGCGGCCCGTCGCCGAACCCCCAGCGGCCCGCCCGCGCCGGCCACATTCGTCACCAGCTCACCAATGTCATCCACCAGCAGGCTGCTCATGGGGTGGTCACCTCCGTGATCGCCGTGGCCAGTTCCTGCGGTACGTCCACGCGTACGTGCCGGCCGTCGCGGACCAGCACCTGACCGTCCACCACCACCTGGGCGACGTCGGCCGCGCTCGCCGCGAACCAGACGCCCGCCGGGGCCACCCCGGCCGTACGGACGCTGTCCAGCCGCACCGTGACCAGGTCGGCGCGGTCACCGACGGCGATCCGGCCGGCGTCGGTCCAGCCCAGCGCGGCGTGCCCGGCGCTGCTCGCGGCGGTCAACAGCTCCGCCGCGGTGAAGTGGCCCCGCTTGCGGGTGCGTAGCCGCTCGTCCAGTTCGACGGCGCGCGCCTCCTCGAACAGGTCGATCACGGCGTGGCTGTCACTGCCCAGGCTGAGCGGGATGCCGGCGTCGGCCATCCGACGGGCCGGACCGATACCGTCGGCGAGATCCCGTTCGGTGGTGGGGCAGAGGCAGACGCCGGTACGACTGTCGCCGAGCAGACTCACGTCGGCGCTTGTCGGATGGGTGGCGTGGACCGCCGTGGTCGCCCGGCCGAGCACCCCGTGCTCGGCGAGCAGGCGCGTCGGCGTGCACCCGTGCACCGCCCGGCAGGCGTCGTTCTCGGCCGGCTGCTCCGACAGGTGCACGTGCAGTGGCGCGTCGCGACGCTGCGCCCAACCGGCGACGGTGGCGAGCTGATCGGCCGGCACCGCCCGTACCGAGTGGACCGCGGCACCGAGACGCACGTGCCCACCGTCCGCGGTGAACGCGTCGACCCGCTCCGCCCAGCGCAACGCGTCGCCGTCACCGAACCGCTGCTGCGGCCCGGTCAGCGGCCGACCGTCCACCGAGGCGGTCAGGTAGCAGGTGTCCAGCAGGGTCAGCCGGATCCCCGCCTGGGCCGCCGCCTCGACCAACGCCGCGCCCATCGCGTTCGGGTCGGCGTACGGGCTGCCGCCCGGCCCGTGATGCAGGTAGTGGAACTCACCCACGCAGGTGATCCCGGTCAGCGCCATCTCGGCGTAGACCGCCCGGGCCAGCGCCAGATAGGAGTCGGGGCCGAGGTGGGTGGCGACCGCGTACATCTGGTCGCGCCAGCTCCAGAAGTCGCCCCGCCCGGCGTGGGTACGCCCGCGCAGCGCCCGGTGGAACGCGTGGGAGTGCGCATTGGCCAGCCCCGGCAGGGTCAGCCCCGGCAGCCGCACCGCGTCGGCCAGCACGTCCACCCCGGCGTCGGGCCCACCGTCGGGCGCGAGCGCCGTGACGCCGGTGATCCGGTCGTGCACCGTCTCGATCAGCACGTCCGGGGTCGGCGCGGCCTCTCCGGGCAGCCAGGCGTACTCCGCGAGCCAACGGGTGGCACTCATCGGAGCAACTCTTCCAGCGCCCTGGCCAGGGCGGTCACCCCGGTGGCGCAGTCGGCGTCGGTGGCCGATTCGGCGGGGGAGTGCGACACCCCGGTCGGGTTGCGGACGAAGAGCATCGCGGTGGGTACGAGGGCGGCGAGCACCCCGGCGTCGTGCCCCGCCCCGGTGGGCAGCACCGGCGCGTCCAGCAGCCCGGCCAACCGGTCGGCCAGCCCGCCGTCGAAGGCCACCAGCGGGGTGGCCGACTCCTCGGTCAGCGTCACCTGCGTACCGTCGCGCCGGGCCCGCTCGGCGGCCTTGCCGTGCACCGCCTCGACCATGCCGGCCAGAGTGTCCGGCTCGGCCGCGCGGGCGTCCAGCCAGCCGGTCACCCGGGACGGGATCGCGTTCGTGGCGTTCGGCTCCACCGCCACCCGACCGACTGTGGCGTGGGCACCGCGCAGCCGGGCCTCCTTGTTGGCGGCGAGCACCGTGAACGCGTACGTGAGCATGGGGTCTCTGCGGTCGGCCATCCGCGTCGTACCGGCATGGTTGCCCTCACCGGTGAAGTCGAAGCGCCAGCGGCCATGCGGCCAGATGGCGCTCGCGACCGCGACCGGCGCGTCCCGTTCGACGAGCGCACGGCCCTGCTCGACGTGCAACTCCACGAAGGCCGCGAAGCGGCCGAGCAGCTCCGGCCGGGCACCCGCCGGCCGGTCGCCCAGCGCCTCGGCGAAGCTCACCCCGCCGGTGTCGCGCAGCCCGGCCGCCCGCTCGACGTCCAGCGCGCCGGTGAGCAACCGGGAACCCAGGCACGGTACGCCGAACCGGGCGCCCTCCTCCTCCACGAACGCCGCCACCGCCAGCGGCCGGACGGGCGGAACGCCCGCGGCGCGCAGCTCGTCGACCGCGAGGAAGGCGCTCACGATGCCGAGCGGACCGTCGTACGCCCCGCCGTGCGGCACCGAGTCGAAGTGGCTGCCGGTCAGGATCGCGTCCCCGGCCTCCGGATCACCCCACCAGGCGAACAGGTTGCCGTTGCCGTCCTCGGTCACCGGCATGGACCGCTCGTCGGCCTGCGCCCGGAACCACTCCCGCAGCCGCAGCTCCGGCTCGGTCAGCGCGTACCGCAGGTAGCCGCCGCTGTGCGCGTCCCGCCCGATCGGGGCGATCTGTCCCCACAGCTCGCGGAACCTGTCGAGCAGCGGTCCGTCCTGCACCGTGTGTGTCAACAAGGGCCTTCCTCACTCCGCCATCGGTACGCGGACGCCGGTCCGGGTGGCCACCTCGCGGGCGTCTTCGTAGCCGGCGTCGACGTGCCGGATGACGCCCATCGCCGGGTCGTTGGTCAGCACCCGCTCGATCTTCTGCCCGGCCAGCGCGCTGCCGTCGGCCACGCAGACCTGACCGGCGTGGATGGACCGGCCGATGCCGACCCCGCCGCCGTGGTGGATGGAGACCCAGGAGGCCCCGCTGGCGGTGTTGACAAGCGCGTTGAGCAGCGGCCAGTCGGCGATCGCGTCCGAGCCGTCGGCCATCGCCTCGGTCTCCCGGTACGGGCTGGCCACGCTGCCGCAGTCCAGGTGGTCGCGGCCGATCACCACCGGCGCGCTCAGCTCACCCGAGGCGACCATCTCGTTGAACCGTACGCCAGCGCGGTCCCGCTCGCCGTAACCGAGCCAGCAGATGCGCGCGGGCAGCCCCTGGAAGGCGACCCGCTCGCCGGCCAGTCGGATCCACCGCGCGAGGGACTCGTTCTCCGGGAACAGGTCCAGGATCGCCCGGTCGGTGGCGGCGATGTCGGCGGGATCGCCGGAGAGCGCCGCCCACCGGAACGGCCCCTTGCCCTCGCAGAACAACGGCCGGATGTACGCCGGCACGAAGCCGGGGAAGTCGAAGGCGCGCTCGTACCCGCCGAGCCGGGCCTCGCCCCGGATCGAGTTGCCGTAGTCGAAGACCTCCGCGCCCGCGTCGAGGAAACCCACCATCGCCTCGACGTGCCGGGCCATCGACGCCCGGGCCCGGTCGGTGAACTCGGCCGGCTTGGCCGTCGCGTACTCCCGGGCGTCAACCAGCTCCACCCCCTCCGGCAGGTACGACAGCGGATCGTGGGCGCTGGTCTGGTCGGTGACGATGTCGACCGGTACGCCCCGGCGCAGCAGCTCCGGGAAGACGGTGGCGGCGTTGCCGACGACACCGACGCTCAACGCCCGGCGCTCCCGTTTGGCGGCGAGCACCCGCGCGACCGCGTCGTCCAGGTCGTCGGCGATCTCGTCCAGGTAGCGGTCGTGCGCCCGGCGGGCCAGCCGGCCGCGGTCCACGTCCACGATCAGGCAGGCACCGCCGTTCATGGTGACCGCGAGCGGCTGGGCCCCGCCCATGCCACCGCAGCCGGCGGTGAGCGTCAACGTGCCGGCGAGGGTGCCGTCGCTGCCCGGCTGCCCGTCGCCGCGGGCAGCACCGGCGAGTTTCGCCGCCACGGCGGCGAACGTCTCGTAGGTGCCCTGGAGGATGCCCTGGGTGCCGATGTAGATCCACGAGCCAGCGGTCATCTGCCCATACATGGTCAGGCCGAGTTGCTCCAGGCGGCGGAACTCCGGCCAGGTCGCCCAGTCGCCGACCAGGTTCGAGTTGGCCAGCAGCACCCGGGGCGCCCACTCGTGGGTACGCAGCACGCCGACCGGGCGACCCGACTGCACCAGCATCGTCTCGTCGTCCCGTAGCTCGGTCAGCGTCCGCACCAGGGCGTGGTACGACGGCCAGTCCCGGGCGGCCTTGCCGGTGCCGCCGTACACCACCAGGTCGTCGGGGCGCTCGGCGACCTCGGGGTCGAGGTTGTTCATCAACATCCGCAGGGCGGCCTCCTGCGGCCACCCTCGGGCGCTGCGCTCCTGGCCGCGTGGGGACCGGACGGGCCCGGGGGCGGTCTGGTCGGCGTGGGTCATGGCGGACTCCTCCTAACCGAGGAACAACTGTCGACGGGCCGCCGAGGCTTCGAACGCCTCCAGCCGCCGCTGGGTCTCGGCCGGGGCGGCGTCGCAGATCGCCTGGAGCAGCACCATGGCCAGGGTCATCGGAGCGGTGTGCAGGTCGAACACGAGTTGCGCGCCGACCGCGGCGGAGAGCACCACGTCGGCGTGCTCGGTCGCCGGGCTCACCGGTGAGTCGGTGATCGCCACCACCGTCAGCCCCGCCGCGCGGGCCTCGCGCAGCGCCTCCAGGGTCTCCCGGGGATAACGCGGCAGCACGAACGCCAGCAGCGCCCGCGCCCCCGCCTCGGCGGCCTGTTCGAGGCGGTCGGTGAGCAGGCTGCCGCCGTCGTCGAGCACCCGCACGTCCGGATGCACCTTGGCGGCGAAGTACGCGAAGTACGCGGCAAGCGGCGCGGCGGAGCGCAGGCCGAGCACCGGCAGCGGCCGGCTGGCCGCCAGCAGGCGTCCGGCCTCGGCGATCCGCTCCCGGTCGGCCAACTGACCGGCCAGCCGGTCCAGGTTGCCGATCTCGGCGCGTACCGCCTGTTGAAGTTCGTTGCCGGCGGGGGCCGGACCGGGCGCGGCGGCGGTCAGCTCACGCAGCCGGCGACGCAGGGCCGGGTAGCCGTCGTGGCCCAGCGCCACCGCGAACCGGGTGACCGACGGCTGGCTGACCCCGGCCAGCTCGGCGACCTCGGCGGCAGAGAGGTAGCCGATGGCGGGGGCGTGCTGCACCAGACAGTGCGCGATGCGTCGCTGCGTCGGGGTGAGGCGGACCCCGTCGAACAGGCCGACGACCCGCTCCGTCGATGCCATGGCAACTCCCTCATTCACCCCGTGACTCTATGCATGAAAACTTTCATTCGGCAAGCTGATCTGCCTATTCCAATGTGGACGGCATCTGGTCTGCGGGTATGGCGGCTGTCGCCGGGCTGCGGGCCCGGCCCACTGGGCAGCAAGCGCCGGGCCGATAGGATCCCGGTCGGCGGTCGAGCAGAGGAGTGGGACATGCAGCCGGAGGGTCCCTACCGGTACACCCACATGCTGGGTGGGTCACCGGTCGGGAAGGCGTGGGCCGCCGTTGACGGTCAGGGCCGATTCGTCACCGTGGCCGTGCTCGACGCCACGGTCGCCGCAACTCCGGGCTGGCGGGAGGCCTTCGCCGGCACCGCCAACAGTCTCGCCCAGGCTCCCGGTGGCTCGCCTTTCACGTACGCGGACTTCTCGGCCGCCGCGCCCTGGGTCGCGTACGCGGCGGAGGCCGGGCCGGCGGCGGAGAAGCTGTTCCGGGCCCTCGGCGTCGATTACCAACCAGTACCCCCTGCTGGTACGCCGGTGTCCGGGCCACCCCAGCCCGTTTCGGGTGCCCCGCAGTCCGTGTCCGGCCCGCCTGCGCCGATCTCCGGTCCGCCGCAGCCCGTCTCCGGGGCCCCTCAGCCGGTCTCCGGTCCGCCCCAGCCGGTGTCGGGTGGGCCCCAGCCGGTCTCAGGTGCTCCCGCGCCTGGCCTGAACGCGCCGAACTCCGCGACGACGCAGCCGCCATGGAGCGGGGCCACGAGCCCGGCCCCGATTCAGCCGCACCCCCCGGGCCCAGTCTCCGGGGCGCCGATGTCGCCCGGCCCTGGAACGGCTGGTGACGAGTTCGGGCTCGACCCGTTCACCGCGCCGGTGCGGCGGATCCAGCCCTCGGCGCGGCCCAAGCGACGCACCGGCCTCTGGGCCGCCGTCGCCGCGCTCGCACTGGTGGCGGCCGTCGGTACCGGTGCCGCCGTCTGGGCGCTCACCGGTGAGGGCGACCCCGAGCCGCCGCAGGCGGCACCGACCGGGGTCGAGGGTTCTGGCAATTTCCCCGGCCCGGCTGAGGTCAACCCGGGCATCAAGCCGTGGGCGCAGGTTCCGCCGTACAGTCCGGAGGAGCGTGCACTGGCGATCGCCGCGCCCTCGCTCGTCTTCGTCGAGGCTGTGTTCACCGGATTTGTGCGTGAAGCCAAGTCCAACGTGCCCCTGAGCGCGACGCCCGTGACCTTCAAGCGGAGGTGCAGCGGGTTCGTTGTCAACGCGGATGGCCATGTGGTGACCAACGGTCAGTGCGTCCAGCCGAGCGCTGAGGTCGCCCGTGAGCGCGCCCTGTACACGCTCGGGCGCATCCTCATCGAGCAGGACAAGCTTTCCGCCACCGAACTGGACGGCTACGTTCGCGGCAAGATGGGAACCACCACCTTCACGGGTGACCAGCCAGAGGTCGACCCGGCCATGCAGGTGTTCGCCCAGCTCAACATCGCGCGAGGCGATTTGACCGCCAGCCCTGCCGTGCCCGCGCAACTGGAGCACGTCCTCGCGCCGGACGGTGGGAACCTGGCGCTCGTCAAGCTCGCGCAGTCCGGCCTGCCCACGGCGGAGCTTGACCCGGCGGCGGCGCCCGGCGCGGGCACGGCTCTGCTGCTGATCGGCTACCAGACGGGGGACAGCGACTTTCGGGCGGCGACCTACACGGTAGAGGCAAAGCAGGTCCAGGTGTCGACTACCGGCAGGCAAGGCACCGTAGAGGTGGCAAGGGTCAACGATGACCTCGGCATCTATTCACACGGCGGCATCGCCATCGACACCCGGGGGCGGGTGGTTGGAGTCATCGACAACGATCGAGCGGTCAACGGTGGTGCCAACCGAGCCCTGGTACCGGTGTCCGCCGTTGCTGGGCTGCTTAACGAGACGGGTGTCGAGAACGAAATCACCGATGCCGACCGGGCCTACCGGAGCGGGCTCGACGCCTTCTTCGCCGGCCGCAGTGCCGATGCGATCGCGCAGTTCGACGCGGTGGCCGAGGCGTCACCGGCGAATCTTGTCGCGCAGGCATACCGGCAGAACGCCATCGACCGGAGTCGGCTGGAGCGGGATTCGTCCGGGTCGTCCAACCTGTTGCCAATCCTGTTGGCTGGCCTCGGCGGTGCCTTGGTGGTCGGACTGGTTGGCGCGGCGGTGCTGGTGATGCGCCGTCGATCCTCGTACTGAGCGGCAACTGCGGCCAGGGATGGTCAGCGGGTGGAGTTATCCCGTCCCCAGGCGTCACGCGGGTGTCGACGGGCGCGTAGCGCGGCCAGCAGGGTGATCGTCACGTACACCATCGACGCGGGCGCGAGCCACGGCCGAGGAAGCACGACATCCCGCAGCCACGACGACGGCACGGACGATCGGATCCCGTCATGGCTGGCGCGCAGCATGGTGTTGCCGGCGCGGACCCGTGCGAGGGTGCGGACCAGGTCGCGCGTGCGCCGAGGCGCCTGCACGAAGCTCGTCGCGGCTGTCACCTCCCGTTTCTCCGCCGAGCTGAACTGCGAGTCGAGATACAGGTCGTCCGCGATCTGCTCCGGAAAGCTTTCGAAGCGTTCCCGGCCGGCGGACGAGATCGCCATCGCGCCCCTGCCGAACAGCGCGTCGGCGAAGATCGGGAGGCGGGTGTTGATCGCGTAGTAGGCCCGCACCGCGAGCGGTCGATCCCCGGTCACCATGGCCCGGCGGGGCGTCACGGCCAACGGTGGCCGCTCACCGGCGGAGAGTTCCGCCGCCATTGCGCGGAGTGCGCCGGGGGAGAGGACCACGTCCGCGTCGAGGTATACCCGGGGAAACCCGCGGGCCGCGGCATCACCCAGGTTGAGGGCGTTGGCCTTGCCGGGTTCGGCGACTTCGATCACCCGTACGCCCGGGCGCGCCGCCGCCACCTCGGCGGTGTCGTCGGTGCAGCCATTGGCCACCACCACGATGTCCAGCTCGCCGGACGCGGCATCGGCCAGCAGCGCGTCCAGGCAACCGCCGATCACCGCAGCCTCGTTGTGCGCGGCGATGACCACGCTGATCACCGGTCGCTCATGGCTCGTCACACCAGCCTCACCCGTCGATGCAGGGCGTCACCGGCCACACTGGCCGGTGGGTCGCCGTTGTGGGCACGCGCCCGTTCACCTGCCGGCACGCACGGCCGTCAAGCTTGCCGGAGCGGATCGTTCGGTCGCAAGCAGATGCCGGCGCAGTCTTCGGGATGGGCGCTGCCGTGCGACGGTTTGCCCGTGTGTATCCGTCTTGCCCAGCGCGTGTCCTGACTGTGCCGCCTATCACAGCCGTACGGATGAATCCGTGGGACACCGTGGACAGGCGGGCCGCTGGTATCGTCCTCGTGTTTTCAGGGCCGGGCGGGGGCTGACCACAGTGGGCGTCGATGTCGAGTTCCACAGTCCCCGTCGTCAGCGCGGCGGAAACTGATGGGAGACGCACCCGCATGGGAAGCTTGACCGCTCCGGCCCGTAGACCATGGTCCAGGCATCCTCGCCAGAATGGTTCGGTGCCCCCGCCTCTGCGGCTGGCCCGCAACTTGGCGACCGCCGCGCTGGCGCTCGTCGCGGTCAAGCCCTTCTTCGACATAGGAGAGGGCCGGGGAGGCGGTGTCGACCTCGGAGCGCTGCTCACCGCCCTGGGAGCCGTGCTGATGGTGGCCGCTCTTGCTGTTTTCGCGCTCGGCTCCCGGCGGCTGCCGCCCCGATCGCTGTTGTTCATGGCCGCAGGGATCGGGTTGCTGCTGGTCCTCTCGGCAGTGAGCTATCTGGCCGTCGACGCTCGGGCTGATTTGTTGGCGGCGTTCGACGTTCGGCGATACTCGATCTACGGACCGCCCCAGGAGGCGACGAGTGCGATACCCGCCGAGGCCGTTCGACTGCTGGTCGGGTTCGCGCCGCTCGCCCTGATCGGCCTGATGCTGCTGCGCCGGGACTGGTTTCCGGTACGCCGCCTCGCGCTCGTCGCGGGAGTCGTGGTGGTCGGCGCGATCGTGCACTCCATTCTGGCTTGGTTGCAGGTCGCCGAGGTGATCCCCTACTCCTTCCACTTCGAACTGGCGGGATGGCAGAAGATCGGCCGAGCCTCCGGTGGCTACTTCCACCCGATGTCGCTCGGCCGGTTGTTGATGTTCTCGGTCTTTCTTGTCTATGTCCTTGGCGAACGGATGGGTGTACCGACCGCAGTGCGGTACGGGCTGATCGGGCTCTTCCTCGCCACGGGGGTCGTTTCGCTGCACCGCTTCACCATCCTGTGTCTGGTGCTGATCGTCGCCGCGTTCGAGTTGCAACGCGTTCGCTCACTGGTCAAGGCGCGCCGCCGCGGCGACCTGAACCGACGGGGCGTGCTGCTCGTCGGCGGTGGACTCGCCGCCGTCGCCGCCCTGGCCGGCATGCTCTGGGGAGACGCGATCTGGCGTAGGGCCGAGGTCGTCGTCACCGAGGTCGGTTCCATGAACGTCCGATCCGACACCTTCATGCACGGTCGCGGAGCGATCTGGAACGACGTGGCGGAGATTCTCGGGCGTGCCTCGGTCGACGTGTGGCTGTTCGGGTTCGGCTACGAGCCCTGGGACATGCACAACGACTTTCTGCGACTGATGGTGGTCTGGGGACTCGTCGGTGTGATCGTGACCGTGGCGATTCTCGTGGCGGTGTACCGCGTCGTCCGGAGCCGCTCGGACCGCTCGCACCGGGTGGCGCTGATGGTGCTCTTCGGTGCCCTGGTCATCTTCGGTTTGACCCAGAAACCGTTGGCTTACCCGTATTTCCTCTGGCTCTTCTTCTTCGGACAGATGGTGATACTCGCACTCGCCCCCGTTGAGCAGGACGATGCCGGAGAGGCCTCGCCCGCGACCGAGTCGACGGCGGCGTGAGGCCGTCTTCGCCCGCCCAGGTAAGCGGGCACAAGCAGAACCAGCAGCGCCGCGACCTGGCCCGCGATCCGGCGGAGCGCGAGAACCCCGAAATCCGAGGTGCGGCCGTGGTGCAACCCACCTTCACGGTCTGCATCGTGGTGCGCGACCGCGCCGTGTTGCTCGTCAACGCGGTGCGCAGCGTACTCGCCAACACCTTCGAGGACTTCGAGCTGGTGGTCGTTGATGACGGCTCGCGGACGCCGGTGACGACGGTGCTGGCGGAGGCGAAACTCGCCGGGGACCACCGGGTGCGGGTGGTGACGCAGCCCCCCACCGGCATCGCCGAGGCACGCAACCTGGGCCTGCGCACCGCCACCGGCCGGTACCTCACCGTCCTCGACTCCGACGACGAGTTGACCCCTGACGCACTCGCTCAGCTGCATCGGCTGCTCGCCGCGACGGGCGGAAGCTGGGTGTATGCCGACTACACCGAGGTCAGCCGCGGTTCAGACCGGCTGATTCGGCTCCCCGAATATGCCTCGGCGCGGCGGATGCTGGTCGGAGTTCTCACGCGGCCTCGGCTGCCCTTCAAGCACTCCGGCACCACAATCGATCGTCACCTGCTCGACCGGATTGGTGGGTACGACGAGAGTTTCCGGCTCTTCGAGGACATCGAACTGATGCTGCGAGCGTTGAAATCCGGGGTGCAGCCCTGTCACCTGGCCCATCCCATCGTCCGGTTCTACCGGCATGACGGCAACGTGACCAGGGGCAGGCTATCCGGTCTGGTCTTCTGGTTCCGTTTGATCGAAATGTACCGGCCGGTGCGGTGGCCCGGTGTGGGGCTGGCCATCAAGGCGCTGCGCACGTTGAGCGAGACGGGCAAGTGGCTTGTCACCCTCGGCCGTTGATCGACTGACCGGCGACCCACCGCGGCCGGGTGCGGCACCGAACCGGCTCGTCCGGATCCTCGTACACCTGGGCATGCTGGGTCTGAGTCAGGTCGGCGTCACCGTTGCCGCCTTCTTCGCGCAGATCCTGCTGGCCCGCACCCTCCCGCAGAGCGATTTCGGTACGTTCAGCGCGGCCCTGGCTGTTACGGCGCTGGCCGCACCGCTCGTGGTCTTCGGCGTTTCCGAACTTTGGTTGCAACGGTTTGGCCTGGAAGGCCACGCAGCCAGACGCTGGATACGTCCATCGCTGCGGCTCGTTGCGGGCATCTGTGTCGGGGTGCTCGCCGCAGCGCTCGGGTGGAGCCTCGCCGGGAGTGCGGGCCCCGGTGTGACGTCGGTCCGCGCGCTGCTCATCAGCGTGATCGTCGCTCAGGTCGGGCTGACCCTGGTGGCTTCGGCGCAACAGCTGCGCGGTGACTACCGCGGGCTGTCGGTGCTTCAGGTCGCTCCGCACGTCGGACGAGTGCTGGTGGTGCTCGCGAGTTGGGCCATCGGACTGTCAGCGGTGGCCGTCGCCGCTGGTTACGCCGTCGTCGCACTGCTCACCGTGGTCGCCTGCATCGTGGTGCTGCGACCGTTCGTCGCTGGTACGGTGCCGCTGGAGGGGCACCGGGGCACCGCACCTGCCGCGACCTCCGACGTGCCGGTGAGCCGGGTGGTCACGGCCGCCACCCCGTTCGTACTGGGCAACGTGTTCTACCTGATGGGCATCTATCTCGGCACCATCGTCGCCGCCGAGGTGCTTGGTCCCGAGGCCGCGGCCCTGCTGGCGGTGCCGATGGCGGTGATCACTGCGGCGTACCTCGTCCCGCGAGTCGTCTACCAGCAGTACTTTCTGGCCAAACTGCACCGGTGGGCCCACGGTGACCGGGACGCGGTGCTACTGGCGTACCGGTTCGGCACCTCGGGAATGTTCGCGCTCGGGATCGTCGCCGCGGGGCTGGTCGCGCTCGGCGGGCAACTACTGCCGGTTCTGCTCGGCCCCGGGTACGGCGAGACGGCGGCGGTACTGGCCGTGCTGGCCTTGGCCGTACCCTTCCGCTTCGGCGGAGCCGCCGTGGCCGCTCTGCTGACCAGCGGCGGTCTGCTCCGGCGCAAGGTGGTCCACCAGGGAGCGGGCGCCCTGGTGTTGCTGGCAGCACTCGCGGTCGCCACTCCCATGTGGGGGGTGCGGGGCACAGCTTTCGCCACCGTGGTGGCCGAAGCCGCGCTTTGTGTGCTGTTCTGGGTCACGGTCCGGCGTCGCGTGGTGCGTGGGGCCGCTCTGCCGTCGTGGCACGATTTGCGCCGGCGTCTGACGAGGGAGAGTCCGAGTGCGTCCTGAAGCCGATCCCGCCGCTCGCCGGCCGCTCGTCGTCGGCTACTACGGCATGGAGAACGTCGGCGACAACGCCTTCTGCCTGGTGACCGACTGGGCCAGTCGGACGTACTGGGGCAGCGAGCGACCCGTGTTCGCGGCCCCGCCCATGGTCGACCTGCCGCCGGAGAGCACCGGGATGAGCCCCCGCTGGTACCGGTCCCGCAGCGTCCCGGACCGGATGGGCTGGGTGCTGAACAAGGCGATGCTGCTGCGTGGCTCCTCGATGCTCGTTTTCGGCGGTGGTTCGGTCTTCAGGGACATGGGGCCGCTCAGCGAGAAGCGACTGTTCTCCCTCTTCTCCCGTTTCTCCGGGCATCCGATGGCGGCGGTAGGCGTCTCCGTCGGGCCGTTCCTTTCAGCCTCGGCCGAGCGGCGTCTGCTGGAGGTGCTCCGCCGGATCAACTTCATCGGGGTGCGTGACCAGGCCTCCGCTGAACTCCTCCGGCGTGCGGGACATCCCGGAAGACTGGTTGCCGCCGGAGACCTCGCGGGACTCCTGCCCGAGGCGCTCGGGGAGCGCCTCGGGCAGCGGTACGAACGGGCGCAGGGCACCAGGGCGCGACTCGGTGTGACGCTGCTCGGTGTTGACTACGAGGCCGCCGCCCCGCAGGCGCGACGGCGCGAGGACGCGCTGATCGACGGGGTGAGTGAGCTGGTGCGCCGGGAACCGGTGGACGTCACGGTGTTCGTCTTCAACACCCACCCCGTCCATGGAGACGAACGGGTCAGCGGACGACTTCGTCGTGCCCTCGACGGGCGTTGTGATGTCCGTGTGGTGACCGCCCGCGACGGTGTCCGAGCGTGCTGGGACGAGATGAAGCGTTGCAACCTCGGTCTGCACATGCGGATGCATGGGGCTGTCTTCGCCTACCTGGCAGACGTTCCGTTCGCCCTCGTGCCCTACCAGCAGAAGTGCGACGACTTCCTGGATGAGATCGGCCAGCCGGAATCGCGGCGACTCGCTCGGGTGCCGGAGGACTCCGTCGAGGTGACAAAGGTGCTGGCCGGCATGCTCACCGACCAGGCGGCCCCGCGACTGGCTCGGGAGGAGTTCGCCGAGCGGGCCCGATGGAACTTCACTCGGGCGCCTTGGGCGCTCCCCGGATCGGTCCCCTCGTGATTGACCAACTCTCGGCCCGCCGCGACGTGTCCCGGCCACCACCGGCGAATCCGGTCCGGACACCGATTGGCCGGTCTCGGTCCCTCCGCCTGCCGATCCTGCTGGTGTCGCTGGTGCTGGTGATCGCCGCGCTCTTCGCGACGGGTCTGGTCTTGGTGGTCAAGGCACGCGGCGGCGAGTCGGCCGAAGTGGCCGGATCATCGCCGGTTGCGTCGGAGCCCGCAGCGCCCGGACGTCAGACGCTCAGGGAACTGACGCCCCCGGGAATGCGTATCGGCTCGGCTGTCGATGGTCGCGGCCTCAGCCTGGATCCGGCCTACAGCACTCTGCTCGGCACCGAGTTCAACGCGGTGACCACCGAGAACGCCATGAAGTGGCGCAACTTGGAGCCGTTGCCCGGCGTGTACGCCTGGCCCGGCGCGGACCAGCTTGTCGAGTTTGCCGAGCGGCACGGTCAGGAGGTGTACGGGCACACCCTCGTGTGGCACAGCGACATGCCGAAATGGGTGTCGCCGGAGTGGCCGGCGGAACGGATCCGGACGGAACTGCGGGACCACGTGACCGAGGTCGTCTCGCGGTATCGAGGACGAGTGTGGGCCTGGGACGTCGTCAACGAGGTGCTGGACGAAGACGGCTCGCTGCGGGAGACGCTGTGGCTGCGCAAGTTGGGGCCCGGCTACATCGCCGATGCCTTTCGCTGGGCTCACGCCGCCGATCCCGGAGCCCGGCTGTTCATAAACGATTACGGCATCGAGAGGCGTACCAGGAAGGCCGACGCTCTGCTGACTCTGGTCCGAGACCTGCGCCGTGACGGGGTACCGGTGGACGGGGTGGGCTTCCAGAGTCATCTCGCCTGGGACGAACCGCCTCGCGATCTCACTCGGAATCTGCGCCGTTTTGCGGAGTTGGGGGTAGCGGTAGCGATCACCGAACTCGACGTCCGGGTCGAGCTTCCGGCGACATCGGAGAAACTCAAGCGCCAGGCGGCCGTCTATCGGCAGGTGCTCAGCTCCTGTCTAGCGGTGCCCGCCTGCGTGTCCTTCACCGTGTGGGGTTTCACCGACTCGCGTAGCTGGATCCCCGGCTACCACCGCGGGTACGGGGCAGCCTGCCTCTTCGACGCGGACCTCTCGCCGAAACCCGCCTACCTGGCGCTTGTCGATGAACTCAGCCGGCACGCCGGCACCACCAGGGCCGGGCCCAACCCGGACTGATCCCCTGGTCCGGCAAACCAAGGGCGGACCGTCCCCGCCGCCCTCGCTGCCTCGGTAAGAGGCTGGTGAAAGGAAGAACGTGTCCGCGCACACGCAGATCATGGCGACCGTCGCGCCCTCGGCAAGGTTTGACCCGGACCTGGGCGTGATCATGCCGCCGTCCAACGGCATGCCGCGCTCGGTGTTCGGCCGGCCGGTCGCTCCGCTGGCGAAGTGGCGCCGCCGGTACGCAGCCTGCCTGGTAGTGCTCGATTTCGTCGCTGCGGTGGCCGCCAGTCGGACAGTCGTGGCCCTGTTTCAGGACGCCGACGCCGGGTTCTGGGATCAACGGGTGCTCGGCGACACGGTGAGCGCCTTCGTGCTGGTGGCCAATATCGGCGTGCCGCTGCTGTGGTTGGTGATCCTGGCTGGCGCCGGCGCGTACGACCGGCGGGCACTCGGCCGCGGCACCGAAGAACTCAACCGGGTGGTACGGGCCAACATCGCCATGGCCGCAGCGGTCTCCTTCCTCGCCCTCGGCTTCAAGAAGGACGTTTCCCGGGCCACGGTCGCCGCCATCATCGTGGGCCTGCTTGTCTACACCGTGTTCGTCCGGATCGTGGCCCGGGTCGCGTTGCGGCGGATTCGCCGCGTGAACCAGCGCGCCTCCCAGAAGGTGCTCCTCGTCGGGCGGCTGGCCGACGCGCTGGCCGTGCACGAGGTGGTCACCCGCAACGCGGGCGCCGGGCTACGTCCGGTCGCCATCCACCTGCCGCAGTATCCGCGATCGGGAGAACGGGTCAACGCTCCCGTCCCGGTGTACGTGGGCTGGGACCTGGTGCCGTTGGTGCAGCAGTTGCGGGCGGACACCATCGCCGTCTGCGGGCCGGCCAGCCTGGAGTCGTACGAGTTGCGCAAGCTGGCCTGGCAGTTGGAAGGAACCGGCATCGATCTGGTGGTGGTGCCCCAGGTGACCGACGTCACCGGGCCGCGCATCCACGTCCGGCCGATCGAGGGACTGCCGCTGCTCAACGTCGAGGAACCGACGATCTCCGGTCTGTCGCTGCTGGCCAAGAGCCTCATCGACCGGATTGCCGCGCTGTTCGGACTGATCGTGTTGAGCCCCGTGCTGGTCGGCATCGCACTGGCCATCAAGTTCACCGACCCGGGCCCGGTGATGTTCCGGCAGTCCCGGATCGGCCACCAGGGCAAGGCGTTCAAGGTGTGGAAGTTCCGCACCATGTACACGGACGCGGAGCAGCGGCTGGAGGCTCTGCGCGCACACAACGAGAGCGACGGCCTCTTGTTCAAGATGAGGAACGATCCGCGGGTCACCCCGATCGGCCGTCATCTGCGCGCACTGTCGCTCGACGAGCTGCCACAGCTGATCAACGTGCTGATGGGGCAGATGTCCCTGGTCGGCCCACGTCCGTTGCCCACCGAGGACGACGACTACCGTGGCGATGTCCGCCGTCGTCTCCTGGTGCGTCCCGGCATCACCGGGCTCTGGCAGATCTCCGGTCGGTCGGACCTCACCTGGGAGGACGCGGTCCGGCTTGACCTGCACTACGTCGACAACTGGTCGTTGGTGTACGACCTGGGCATTCTGTGGCACACGGTCCGGGTGGTCCTTGACCGGCGGGGTGCCTATTAAGGCCAGCGACCTTGCGAGCCGGGCGTTCCGTACCGAACGGTTGGTGCTGCGCCCGTGCGGTCCCCCGCTGGGGCGGGACCGTCACTTCCGGTCGGCGCGGGCAATGATGTCCTGGGCCGAGTCGTCACGGACCGCCTCGTAAAGGGCGCGGGACCGCTCCGCGTCGGCGAAGACAACGCTTTCCGAGCCGACCCGGCCGGTGCCCTTCGTCGGGGTGGTCAGGAAGAACAGGTTCCCGCTGCGGAGGTTGCGGTTCTCGGTGGCCATGTCCAACAGGGACAGTTTCCGGTCGACAGACAGGCTGTCCGAGGTGGCTTGGAGGAACGAGTTGAGCTTCACCGGGTTGGTGAGGATGCCACCTGAGGTCGCCTTCTCCATGATGGCTCTGATCACCTGCTGCTGATGCCTGATACGAGCGAAGTCACCGTCCGGAAACTGCTTGCGCTGGCGCGCATAGTCCAGAGCCGTCGCGCCGTCCATCCGCTGCGTCCCCTTTCGGAAGGTGCGGAACGGCGGGTGGATGGAGGTGAACTCCTTCTCCGAATCGATTTCGATACCGCCGAGAGCATCGATGATCTCCTTGAATCCGGCGAAGTCGACCATCGCCACGTGGTCGACGCGGACCTTGGTGAACTGCTCTACGGTCTGCACCATCAACGGCACGCCACCCCAGGCGTAGGCCGCGTTTATCTTCGCGTCGCGACCACCGCGGCCCTCCTTCGACCTGGGCACGGCGACCCAAGTGTCCCGGGGAATGGAGATGAGCTGCGCGCTGGAGCGATCCTTGGGTAGATGCGCCAGGATGATCGTGTCAGCTCGGGAGCCACCCGTGTTCTCCGGGTCGCGGGAGTCGCTGCCGAGCACCAGGATGTTCACCGCGCCGGTCGCCACGACCTCAGGGCGGGTCTCCTCGGGTACCCCGTCGAACGCGTCGACCCGCTCGATGTCGGACTCGACGGACTTGAGATAGAAGCCGCTCGCCACCACGGCGCCCACGCCGAGCAGCGACAGCACCAGCAGCACGATCAGCGTGATCCGCAGCCACCGGCGGCGTGGCTTGCCAGCCGACCCGCCGGTCTTCTCCGAACCGTCGGTGTCCCCCGTCGGCAGGGTCTGCTCCGGGGAGATCGTCCCCGCCTGCTCTCCACTCGACATGGCGGAGATGCTACTGACTTCACGTTTCCGGCGGGGACCCGCCGGTCGCGCTGCACCTCCATGCTGATGATGGTTGAGTCGCCTCATAGGCAGTGGCGTGGTCCCGCCCACAGATCGTGGCTCTCCCCGCCCGGTTACGCATGCCTTGTCAGGCTTGTGGTCGCAACTTGTAGTCGTCTATTTACAACACGCCTAACCGATCTTTAGGGTTCGCCTGCTGTCGTACGACGTGCACGGGGGGAGCGTCATGATGTCGTGGAAGCGGCGTGCCTGCAGTGGCCTGCTCGCAGCCAGCATGCTTGTTGCTGGGTTGATCGCGGGGCCGACGTCGAGCGTGGCCTCCACGCCCGCTCCGTCTGGTACGACCACAGTCGACTGCACAGCGCGGGAGGCCGCCGATGAGGCTGCCGCCGCTGAACTCGCGCTCGCATGCGATCGCCCCGTGGAAGTCCTCAGTGCGCGTACCGAGTACGCCCAGGTGGTCATCGACCCCTCGGGCACCAGGACGCTGCGGACGTCGGTCGCACCTCAGCGGGTACGCAGAGCTGATGGCTCGTGGAGGCCGATCGATCCGGCGCTGGGCATCCGCGACGGACGGCTCGCTCCCGCCGTCACCACCGCAGATGTCTCCTTCTCGCCTGGTGGTGGCGGACCGCTGGTGGTGTGGAGGCAAGGCGATGACACGTTCACCCTGACCTGGCCGCTGGGGCCGCTTCCCGTGCCGGACGTCGTAGGCGCGACCGCCACTTACCGATCGGTGCTCGAAGACGTCAACCTCCACGTCACTGCGACCGCCCAGGGCTACAGCCATGTCGTGGAACTGTTGACGTCGCAGGCCGCCGCGAACCCGCTGATCCGCTCGCTGCGTTATCTGACCGGTGGTGACCTGCGAGTGGAGCGGGGCACTGCCGGAACGCTGCGGCTGGTCGACCGGTCCGGTGCCACGGTTGCCGTCTCGGCGCTGGCGCAGATGTGGGACTCCTCCAGCGACCCGGCCCGGGCAGGGGAGGTGCGCGCCTCGGTCACCGAGGCTGGCGTGCGGGCGAGTGCGACATCAGGGGAGCCGGCCACGGCCGCCGAGCCGGCCGTCACCTCACGCACCGCAGAGGTAGTCGTGAGCGTGGCCGGCAACGAGCTGTCGGTGGCACCCGATCCGACGCTGCTAGCCGACTCCAAACTGACCTACCCCGTGTTCGTGGATCCCCAGTTCGAGAAGCTGAGAAGCAAGTGGGCCTACTCCAGTAGCAACGGAGAGAACAACGAGACCAGTCGGGCTCGGGTTGGCCGCCAACCCGAGCCCGAGGGCGGCAACGGCGAGATGTACCGCTCGTACTACGACTTCAACATCTCTGGTCTGAAGGGCAAAAAGGTCATCCGGGCCGAGGTTCGGGTCACTCTCGACCACTCGTACTCCTGCGACCCGACCTTCGTGTACGCCTACCGCACCAGCGCGATCACGGTATCCAGCGCCGGCCGGATGGCCTGGAAGACACGTCCCCTGCCGGCGACATACCTCGACTCCTGGGAAGGAAACGCAAACGAGGCCGGCGGCTGTGGGCGTATCCAACCCGATACCGACGCAGAGTTTGTCAGCTCCCGCCTCAACGAGGATCTGCAGAGCGAGATCGACGACAAGTCATCGACGTACACGGTGGGCCTCTGCGCGTGCAACCCTTCGGGTGAGGGTGAGTCCTTGCAGGGCCGGTGGAAAAAGTTCTACACGAACCAGGCCTGGCTTGAGGTCACATACAACACTCCGCCGGCCACCCCCACCTCCCTTAGCACCTCCTCGCAAGCATGCGGTGCGACGATCGGCACTGCTTCCCCTGTACTGAGGGCGTATTACGGCGACGCCGACGCCAGTGGCGACAGCCTCGTCGGCTACTTTGAGTATCAGCAGCTGCCGTCGGGTGCCGTTGTGGCCAAGACCGGACAGACCAGGCCGGGCAACAGCTACGGAGAGTCCGGCACGATCAGTCTCGGAGCGGCCTCCGAGGGCAAGACGTACCAGTGGCGGGTACGCACCAGGGATGCGGCCGGTGACTACTCCAAATCGTGGTCGGGATGGTGCAGCTTCACCGTTGACGTCTCCCGGCCGCCGAGACCCGGAGTGACATCGTCGTTGTACAGGAACGACGGTACGGCGGCTGGCGGACCGGGTGTTGGCGGGCCGTTTACCTTTACCGCCGGCGCACCCGATGTGGTGAAGTATGTCTACGGCTGGACGGGGCAGACCTCTCCTTTGACCACTGTCGCGGTCAGCGAGGGCTCGTCGCACACGGCCCAACTCACACCGCCGAAGCACGGCTTGAACGTCTTGAACGTCTACAGCGTCGACAAGGCGAATAAGCGGAGTGACACCAATGCGTACGAATTCCTTGTGGGTTCCCCCTCCAACCCACTCGCTCACTGGCCGCTAGACACCATCGACGGCCACGGACTGTCTGACCAGATCAGCGGTCGCCACCTCCATTCGACCGGCAGCGTCGGCTGGGCGTCTGACACGCGGATCTACGGAGAGTCCCACGCATCGTTCGACGGCAGCTCGTACCTCTCGGCGGACGGTGTGCCGCTGGACACCAGCCGTTCGTTTAGCGTCGCCGCCTGGGTCAGACTGGCGGACGCGGATCCGAGCGATCCAGATCCAGACCTCCCCACCGCCAACTGGAACGCGATCGGTAAATCTGGCTCGAAGGTGAGTTCCTTCTACCTCGGAGCACGCATCGCCGACGGACAGCTTAAGTGGAACTTCCTGTTGCCCAGCCACGATGTGGAGACGGGAAACACGATGGTCGAAGCCCTGTCGCCCGTCGCCTTGACCACTCGTGACGTCGGAAGGTGGACCCATCTGGCCGGGGTGTACGACGCCCACACAAAGCAGGTGCAGCTCTACGTCGATGGCCAACTGGTGCGTTCGGCACCGCGAGCAACCGCGCCATGGAAGGCCAATGGACCGCTCGTGGTCGGTACGGGGCTGTGGACCGTCGACGGTGAGGCCAGAATGACCGACAGGTGGCGGGGACAGATCGCCGATGTGCGTCTCTGGGACCGTGTGCTCACCTGGGACGACCTATGGGGCACCGATTCGGACGAGGCCGCCGGCACACACGAACTGGCGGGCCTACTGGCACCGGTCGAAATAGCGTCCTGGGATTTCAACGGTGCAACGTACTCGGGCTGCTCACCGATGATGAGCGCGACGTACTGGTCCCAACTTCTCGACCTGTACGGATGCGAAGGCCGCGTCGAGGCGGACCAGAGCGTCGGGTACACGGGCGACTCGCATGACGGCAATGACGCGCTTTGGCTCAACACGCCGCAGCCCGACGGTCAGGGTAGCGCTGGCAATCGCGACGGCTACGCCGCGACGAGCGGCCCGGTCCTGAACTCCGGGCAGTCCCTGACCGTTTCCGCCTGGGTCAGGGTGGACGTGAACAGGAGTGAGGAGCAGGTGATCTTCCGCCAAGGCTGGAGCGAACGCGGTGAAGGCGCTTTCAAGCTCAGCCTCTGGCCGGCTTCACAGAAATGGCAGTTCGCACTCTTCACACCAGAATTCGGCGGCGGTGGTACGTGGGCGACAGCCGCAGCCGATCAGACGGCCTCGATCGGCGACTGGGTACATGTCGTCGGTGTCTTCGACGGGGGCGCAGCTGAGGTCCGCATCTATGTCAACGGCATACGGCAAGTGGTGCACGGTAGCGGAGCCGTTGGGGCGGCCTCGCAGGCGCCGCTGTATGTCGGCGCTGGACGGCCGGAGTGGGGTTACCTTGAGGGCGGTCTCGACCAGTTGAAGCTTTTCGCCGGCGCAATGTCTGACCGCGAGGTCGCCAGTCTCCACCACACCTCCTGACTCATCGAATACCGCCACCGCACTGGCCTGCCGGTGCGGTGCCACCGATCGACCCGCGACACCGATACCGCGCTCCTGCGGAGGTCTTCATGCTTTCTCGTCCGTCCAGCGACCAGTTTCGGCGTGTCACCCGATTCCGACTTACCCCGGACCGTGGGCGGGCACGGCCCGTCCTAGCCGTGGCTCTCGCGGTGACGGTGATGGCCACGCTGCTGACAGCCCTGCCGCAGGAGGCGTCGGCGACCTCGCAGCGGCTTTCCGTGACGCAGCCGAAGCCGGTCTCCTCAGAACCGGTTCCGCCGAAGCCGCGTCCGGCCGATCTGTCACAGGGCGCCGGGACCCGACCGGCGGCGAATGTGAGATGGCCCCGTCCTGAAGTCGCTGAGGTGGACCTTTTCGTGGGTCGGGCTGCCCTGGAAGGTTCCGACGGCGCTTCGACCGTGATGACCCGGGCCGGTTCGTTACCGGTCCGAATCGGTTCGGCGCGCACGGGTGCCATGGCCACCACACGGACCGCTCGTGTCCCGGTGAGCCGGGCCCGGGTCGAAGTCATTGACCACGCGGCGGCCTCGCCCGTCTGGCGCGACGGTCTACTGCTCAGGATCGAGCGCACTGACGGCAGCGGCGCTCCTGGCCGGATGGGCGTCGCGGTGGACTACGGCGCCTTCGAGTCTGCCTTCGGCGCCGACTGGAGCACCCGCTTGCGCCTGCTCGCCCTCCCAGAGTGTGCCCTCAGCACACCCGATCGCAAGAGCTGCGGTGCACGGCAACTTCCCTCTCGGAACGACTTTAAGACGAAGCAGGTGGTGGCCGACGTCGACCTCGACGCGGACTCGAACGCGTCCGCTGGCGCGCCGTCGACGCTCCTCGCCTTGCAGGCCGCGTCCGCCGGGCCGGCCGGCGACTACGGCGCGACACCCCTGCAGCCCTCGTCCAGTTGGTCCGCTGGCGGGTCGAGCGGTGACTTCGTCTGGTCGTACCCGGTACGGGTACCGCCAGCCTTGGGGCCGGCTCCCGATCTCACCCTCGGTTATTCCTCCAGCGCCGTCGACGGGCGCAGCGACGCCTCCAACAACCAGCCTTCCTGGGTCGGTGAGGGGTTCGACTATGCACCGGGCTTTATCGAGCGACGCTACGTGCCCTGTCTGGAGGACACGGCCGGCGACGCCACCAACAGCGAGGACGTCGGTGACCTTTGCTGGGGCACGGACAACGCGGTGCTGTCACTGAACGGACGCTCTAACGAACTTGTCAAGGACGATGCGTCCGGGCAGTGGCGTCTCAAAGGCGATGATGCGTCCAGGGTGGAGAAACTGACCGGAGCCGACAATGGCGACGAGCGGGACGGCGAGTACTGGCGGGTGACGACCGCTGACGGTGTGCAGTACTACTTCGGCCGCGACGACCTGCCGGGCCACACCGCCGCCACGGCATCGACGAACACGGTCCGCGTCTATGGCAATCACCCTGGCGAGCCCTGCTACAACTCCTCCTTCAAGGACGGGCACTGTCGGCAGGCATGGCGCTGGAATCTCGATTACGTAGTGGACACGCACGGCGGCACCATGTCCCTCTGGTACCAGCGGGAGACCAACAAGTACGCCGCCAACGTCACCGACTCGAACGACGTCTCCTACATCCGAGCCTCTACGCTGAGCCGGATCGACTACGGCACCTGGGACCGGGGTTCCGCCGACCGCTCGACCACGCCGACGGCGCAGGTGTTCTTCACCACCGATAACCGTTGCCTGTCCGAATGTACTACGAAGACGGAGCAGCACTGGCCGGACGTCCCCTGGGATCAGGAGTGCACTGGCGACAGCTGCGCCGGGCGCTACTCGCCGACTTTCTGGAGCACGAAACGTCTCGCGAAGATCAGCACCCGGGTCGCCGGCGTCTCGGGTGACGTCGAGACCTGGACGCTCACCCACACCTTCCCGAAGAACGGCGACGCGTCGCGCGACGGTATGTGGCTGGAGAGCATTCGGCACGCCGGTCACGTCGGAAGCACGGTCAGTTTGCCCGAAATCAACTTCGACTGGGTGCAAAAGCCCAACCGGGTCGATCAGGCCGACGACGGTAAACCACCGATGCATTGGATGAGGCTGAGCGACATCTGGACCGAGACCGGCGGAAAGATCACCGTCGCGTACTCGAACCCAGAGTGCGTGGCCGGGTCGAACATGCCAGCCTCACCGCACAGCAACACGCTGCGCTGCTATCCCGTCCTGTCCGAGGATCAACTGACCAAGCAGATCGAGCGCGACTACTTCCACAAGTATGTCGTTCGGGAGGTCACCGAGGCCGATTGGACTGGCGGCGGCACCAACGTCATCACGTCATACGAATACCTTGGCGGTGCCGCCTGGCACCACACCGACGACGACGGCCTCACCCGGGACAAGTTCCGCACCTGGGCCGACTACCGAGGCTACGGCCGGGTGCGGGTGCGCACCGGGACTGACGGTCGGGAAACCCTCACCGAGACCCATTACTACCGCGGCATGCATGGAGACAAAGCATCGCCCGACGGCGGTGCGCGTGAGGTGAGGCACCCCGCACGCGATCTCAATGGCGATGGCGACACCACAGATGCGGCTGACGCCCCACAGGTGGACGACGTCGACGCCCTGCGGGGCACGGTGCGAGAACACCTTGTCTACAACGGCGTAGACACCGACTTGATCTCCCGGGCCGTCAACCAGGGCTGGCAGTCCGCACCGACCGCGACCCGCGACATGGGATCCACCAACACACACGCCCGTTTTACCGGCGTCGGGGCGACCTGGAACGCCGTCCGGCTCGACGCCGGTCGCGGTTGGCGGGTGACCAGTAAGACCAATACCTTCGATGACTACGGCATGAGCATTGCCGCGAGCGACCGGGGCGACACCGCCCGCACCGACGACGAACAGTGTTTGATCACCACGTACGCCCGAAACATCTCGGCCAACATTGTCGGGCTGCCGAGCCGGCTGCAGACCTTCGCTCTACCGTGTGGCACCGATGCGACCAAGACCGATCATGTGATCGCCGACGTACGTAACTACTACGACGGAAAGCCCTACGGCGCGGCACCGACCAAGGGGGACTTGACTCGGACCGAGACGCTCAAGGACTGGTCCACGACCGGGGGCACCACCTGGCTGACCAACTCGACTTCGCAGTACGACCCGCATGGTCGCGTGGTAGCGGCGACCGATATCCGCGGCAACAGCACGACCACGGACTACACCCCGGCGACGGGCGGACCAGTTACCCGGGTCACCACCACCAACCATCTCGAGTGGACTACCTCGCAGGACATGTCTCCAATCTGGGGACTGCCTGAGCGGATCACCGATGCCAACGGAAAGATGACCGATCGTCGCTATGACGCTCTGGGTCGGCTTGTCAAGGTGTGGCTGCCTAACCGGCCGATCGGCACCAATCCGGCCAACCCGGGTCCACCCTCTATCGAGTACAGCTACACGGTCCGCAACAGCGGTGGGGTCAACGCGACCGCCACTCGGGCGGTGTCCGCCGAGGGCACGTATGTCACCACCTACGCCCTCTTCGACGGGCTGGCCCGGCCGCGGCAGACCCAGTCCCCGGCGGTGTCCGGCGGTGGTACGGTGCTATCCGAGACCGTGTACGACTCGGCCGGTCGCGTCGCCTACTCCAGTTCACGGCACCATGACCCCAACCTGACGCCGGGCACCCAACTGCGTTCGATCGCGGCCTGGGAGGCCAACGGACAAACGGTCAACGAGTACGACCGGGCGGGGCGACAAACCGCCTCGATCCTGATGTCGGGCGGCGAGAAGCAATGGCAGACCACCACAGCCTACGGCGGCGACCGTGTCTACGTGACACCGCCGAACGGTGGTACGCCGACGACCACGATCAGTGATGCGCGCGGGAACACGGTAGAAGTTCGCCAGCACGCGGAGGGTTCCGTCACCGGCCCCTTCGACGCCACCACCTATACCTACAACGCTAAGGCTCAATTGGCCGCAGTCACCGACGCGGCTGGTAACGACTGGATCTTCGAGCACGACATTCGCGGTCGCCAGATTCGGACAGAGGATCCTGACCGCGGTCAGACAATGTCGACCTACAACGACGCCGGCGATCTGACGGAGACCATCGACGCGCTCGGCAAGAAGCTCGTGTACACCTACGACAGCCTCGGTCGAAGGGACGCGACCTACGACACTTCGGTGGCCGCCGCGAACCTGCGGGCCAGTTGGACCTATGACCCGAGCGGGGCGAGAGGGCACCCGGCCTCCAGCAGCCGCTGGACCGACGGCGGTAAGAACGAGTACCGCGTGCAGATTCGGGGCTATAACGCTCTCTACCAGTCCTCGGGCGAGGATTACATCATCCCAGCCAGCGAAACGGGATTAGCAGGAACCTACATCTTCACCCGCAGCTACAAGGCCGACGGGATCAGCGTTGCCAGCGCCACCTACCCCAACACCGGCGGCCTCGGCGGCGAACAGCTCACCTTCACCTACGACTCAACCACCGGTTTGCCTGAGCAGGTTCGCACCAATTGGCCCGGTGCCGGACAATACGTCGCCAACACCGACTACACGGCCTTCGCCGAACTGGGCATGGTGAGTTATCAGCAGACTGCCCAAAACTATGTGGAGAAGGCGTTCGTCTACGACGACCGCACGGCGCGGCTGAACCGTGCGACCACCATCCGCCAGCAAGCGCCGCAGCCTGTCGCCACCGTCGACTACGAGTACGACCCGGCCGGAAACATCACCAGAATCATGGATGATCCGGAGGGTGGGTCGCGGGATGTGCAGTGCTTCCGGTACGACTACGTGCGGCGTCTAACCAGTGCCTGGACACCCGTCGCCGCTGACTGCGCACCGGACCCAACCACGGCGGGCCTGGGTGGCCCGGCACCCTACTGGCACTCGTGGACATTCGACCCGGTGGGGCGCTCCGTCGGTAACCGGGCTGCCGAGACGCGGCACGGTGCGACGGACACGGTGTCGTCTTACCGTTATCCGACTGCCGGTGCGGCGCGGCCACACGCCGCGACCGAGGTGGTCACCACCGGCACCGGGGTCGGCACGAAGAACTACCGGTACGACGCTGCCGGCAACACCACCTGCCGCCCGAACGCCACTGCGACCAGCAACAGCTGCCCGAGCGGCAGCGGCAGCCAGACGCTCACCTGGGACAGCGAAGGCCGGCTCGCCAGCGTCAGTGACGGCGGAAAGAACCACTCGTACCTCTACGACGCCGACGGTGGCCGGCTGATCGCCCGGGATCCCACGGGACGGACGCTGTACCTGCCCGGCATGGAGGTCCGCTACACCATCACCAACGCGAGCAAGTCCGCCACTCGCTACTACAGCCACCAGGGGCAAACGTACGCGATGCGGCAGCCCGGGGCCGGCATCACCTGGCTGGTCAACGACCATCAGGGCACCCAGCGAATCTCCATCACTGCCGGATCGCAGGTGGTCACCCAGCGTCGCCAGAACCCGTACGGCGGTCCGCGTGGCAGCACCCCCGCCTGGCCTAACCAGCTGGGTTTTGTCGGGGGCACGATCGACGGCACCACCGACCCGACGGGGTTGACCCACATCGGCGCGCGCTCGTATGACCCGTCGATCGGCAGGTTCGTCTCGGTCGATCCACTTCAGGATCTGGCCGATCCACAACAATGGAACGGCTACGCGTACGGCAACAACAGCCCGATCACCTTCGCCGACCCGACCGGGCTGCGTCATCTGGAGGGCAACGACGAGCGCGGCCAGATCGGGTACCAGGAGGACCAGGGGGGCACCACCGTCACAGGTACTCCCATCGCCGTCGCAGAAAGCCAACCGCCGACGATCAATGACACGCTCGCGCAGAGCGTCCCAAGCGCGAAGGTGTTCAAGGAACTTCTCTTCGACCGCGGGTATGGCGGATCGCTTCAGTTCAACTGGCGGGAGATGCTGACCTGGGCGGCCGAGAGCACCCACAACTGGGTGTTCCTCTGCACCAACATGCTGGGCGGCGACTCGGCGGGCTGTGAACAGGACAACCCGATGGCACGCACCCCCGACCCGCTGGAGGCGGTCGCCTTCGTGGGTGTGCTCGGAGGAACACTCCTGTGTGCACGAACCCTACCCGCGTGTCTTCTGGGAATTGCGGAAGGCGAGTTGGCGTTCGCCGCGACCGGAAGCATGATGGGCCTCTCCGGCGGTGGACTCGGCCTCATCAGCCTGGCGCGATCCACGTACAAGCCGGTGAACATGGATCGTGTCTTCGCCGGACTGTGCAGCTTCAGCGGCGACACCGAGGTTCTGCTGGCCGACGGTTCGAGTAAGCCGATCAGCGAGGTAAGGGTTGGCGACGAGGTAGAGGCGACCGACCCGGAAACCGGTGAGCGAGGAGACCGTCGAGTCACCCACCTCTGGGTGCACGATGACGACCTGCACACGCTTGAGGTCGGCGGGAAGACCCTGAAGACGACGGAGGACCATCCGTTCTGGAACGACACCGACGGCGAGTGGCAGCGCGCTGACGCCCTGGACCCAGGCGACCGGCTACTGGATGCCGGAGGCGAAGCAGTCCTGGTGACAGGGCGCGTGTCGAACTCCTCATGGCGAGCCCCCGCCTTCAACCTAACCGTCGACAACATCCACACGTATTATGTGCTGGCGGGCAACACCCCGGTCCTCGTGCATAACTCAGGGTGTGGGCCGGAGTTGAGCGGGATGGAAAACTTCGGAAAGAAATGGGGCAAGCATTCCAAGGATTATCGGCTAAATCCGGGCGACGCGTCGGCGAGAGATTGGTTCCGGAATCGGATTGGCGAGGTGCGGAACAGTCATGATGAGGTGCGACGTGGCCCATGGAATCCGGATAATGGCGGTGGAACCGACTATTGGTTCTACAGGAAAGATGAGGATCTTCTAGTTACGCGCGGTGACGGAACTTTCGTTACCATGTTTCCGGGCGCAAGTGGAAATGGATGGTTCAATGGAGCTGCCCGGATCCCCTGTGGGTGTAATTAGTCATGGAGGCAGCTTCGATGACTGTGCTGGCTGAAGGCGTCGATGCCCTTGACCTGCGGGGGCGTACCGTGTCAGAGGTTGTGAGAATAGCTGATGCCGACGACTTGCTTGAGGCGGTTCAGTTCGTATTTGTCGATGGACAATCTCTAACCCTGACGGTTTGGACCGACTGGAGGCTTACGGTTGAGTTGAGATCTGAGGCTGTCGTGCCTGACTATCTGTGGCCCGTTGAGGATAGAACTCGTACTGCAATAGAAGAATTTTCCGGGGCCAGGAAAGTGGTTGATGAGGTGGTCCCAGGTCTTAATGACGCGGGGATTCTGGCCTCGGTGCGATTTTCGTTGGACGGATGCCCGTTGCTGGTCAAATCCTTCGGCGGAGAATTGATCCTTGAATTAGGGTAAGTCGCGCAGAATTGGCGCGGCCGTCTCGGGGGGCATGGAACTTGGCATCACGGAGCGTGTTCGTTGGTTGTGCTGGTTCGCTGTCGTTGGTAGGCGTTGCCATCACGGTTGCCGTCACGAGCTGCGCTCAATCGAAAGTGATCTATTGATCGCCCTGCGGCTGCGAATCGGGCGATTTGCAGACGTGCTGGTTGGTGATCGGCGTCAATCCGAGCGCTGGTCGCTCGGATGCAGTTCATCCGGAGTGTCGCGGCCCTGTTGCCTCATGCCGCCTGCTGGTGATGAAGTGGACGGTTGCGGTTGGCGTGCGCGCGGCCCGGCGCCAGCCGGGCCGTCTTGATCCTGTAGAGCAGTTTTGAACAACCTGGCCCCGGTTGGTGGCTACTGCTTGGGTTCGCGGGTGTGGCTGCTGCGGCATTTGGTGGGCGCGGTCGGCGGATCGTTGTCGCTGGCGGCGGCTGCGATGGCGGGTGGTTTGGCGAAGTTGCCGTGGTCGGCTTGGTATTTGATCACTTCGTCGATGAGTTGGCTGTGGGTGTCGGCGTGGTCGAGCAGGTCTTGCAGGGCGGTGTTCTTGTCGGCGGCGGTGCGGGCCTGGTGGTAGCGGATGGTGATGGCCTGTTGGTCTGCGAGGTAGGTCGCGACCCTCCGGCGTAGTTCGGGGTCGTCGATGGGCTCCTGGAGGGCTGCGCTGCGTAGGAGGTCGAAGGCGTCGGGGTGGACGAAGGTGCCTTTGCCGGCGACGGCGTAGGTGATGCGTCGGTTTTGCAGCTCGCGTAGGGCGCGTTGGGCGGTCATGGAGGCCACGCCGTACACGTCGGCCATCTTGCGGGCGGACGGTAGCGGGTCGTTGGGGTTGAGACGTCCGTCGCGGATCTGGTCGAGGATGTCGTCGACGACCTGTTGGAAAAGGGCGCGTGTAGCCCCAGCGGACCGCTTGACGGCCGCCGACGACGCTGGTTGTCTGCCCACGTTGCCGTCACGGTTGCCGTCAACACCGCCCGACAGCACGAACCGCGACGCAGCCAATCCACGAAAGACCAGGTGAGAGCCCTGCGCAGATAGGTCACTCTCCGTGTCTTCGGTGAATATGCCACACGTACTATGTGCTCGCCGGCACCACCCCGGTACTCGTACACAATTGCCCTTCCGGGGTAGGCGGCGGTGAAGCTGCTGAAGCGACGGTTCGAATGCGGCACTACACCAACTCTCGTGGCGCTGCTGGCGTCATGGAGAGTGGCGTGATTAAAGCCAGCGACCAAAACAAGTTGTTCATTGTGCCCGCGCGGGGGAAGCCGATGAGCCCGCGCGATGCCGAGGACACTTTGGGTATTGGCCGTGGTCGTGGCCGTAAAGTCATTGAGTTTGATGTGCCGGCCAGTAGTGTCAGTAGTAGATCTAACCCAACAATGGGTATCACCGAGTGGGTGGCCGATGGTGATTTGCCAATTTCCAATGCCAGGGTGGTTCGATGACTGAGGGTGGCGGCAAGCATTGCCAGCTGAGGGTCGATGAGGCGATCCAGATCGCCACCGACCTCAATGAGTTCGTTGTTGCATTCGACCAGATTCTTTCGCGGATTGCTTTCGGGGAAGCAAATTCGGACTTGCTGACGAGCTACCTCTCGGAAAGAAACGTTCGGCAACGGCTTGCTTCGGCGCGAAGTGCGATCTTCGACGCTCTTGAGCAGGTGGTTGGGTAGGAGGCGTCAGATAGGATCGCGGAAGAAGGTTACAGGCACTTCGATTGATCTGCTGCTGAAATTCCCTGCTGCCATTCTTATCAATCTTTGTGAGATGCGGTAAGGTCAGAGTATTGACTGCAATTGGTGACGGAAGGTGTGCGAACTCCGTCTTCCGTCACCATTCTGGAAATCGGCAGGTGGCCCATACGCCGGGCGGGGCTGCGCTCGTGCGCGCTCGCGTACGCGGTGATGCGCTGGCGTTGCTGTCGCAGTCGATGTCAGTTGATCAAAATTATCCGAGATCGTCGATATGGCTATCTCGTGCGCAGATTGGCGATCTCCGGCACCGACACATCCTGGGCGAACCACCCGGCAGCCTGCCGCCGTACCGCCTTACGCTTCGCCCGCCCCGCGCGGACAACCCACCTCCAATCGGGATACCTCATCACCCCGGCCTACAGCGACCACCAACGAAGATCACGCCAACACGTCGACCCACAGTGGATTTAGTACGGCAGCCGCCGTTCGGGATCATGGTTGGAGTTCGAGGTTGAGGCGGCGTGTGTAGTGGGATTGTCGGGCTCGGGCTTGATGCTGGCGTCGCCAGCCTGACCAGTGCAAACGGTGGGCGAGGTCGCTGATCGGGCGGATGATGCAGGCGTTGATCAGGCGGCGGATCTCGTTGACGGTCAGCTTGATCAGTGTGGTGTCGGTCGGGTCGTCGTCGGTCGCGTCGGCGGCGCAGATCGCCAGGACGGCGAGGGCGGCCAACGCGAGGGTGGTGAACCGGTGCCAGGAGTCCCAGCGCCGGACCTGGTGCTGGTCGAGGCCGACCTGGCTCTTGGCGGCCTGAAAGGCTTCTTCGACGGTCCAGCGGATGCCGGCGACCCGGACGAGTTGGGCGAGGGTGGTCGGACGTGGGGTCCAGCAGCGGTAGAAGGCCAGTTCACCGGTGGTGGTGTTGCGGCGGATCAGGAGGCTGTGGCGGCCGCCGTCGTCGGGGTCGGCGTCGGTGCACACGTCGTCGAGCCAGGCCCAGTCGTAGAAGCGGGGGCCCTTGGATCCAGCGCCAGCGCTGCGGCGCTGCCACGCCGAGGCGGGCAGGTCAGCGGCGATCCGGTCGGCGCGAACTCGGGTCTTGCCGCCGTCGAGCGGAACCAGGTGGCTGCGGGACACGGCCAGGACGTAGCCGAGTGCGTGTCCGCGCAGGTGGGCGCGGAAGGCGGCGCTGTTGCCGTATGCCTCGTCCGCGGTGGCCCAGCCTGCTGGCACCCCGGCGTCGAGGGCCGCGGTGATCATGTCCGCCGCCAACTGTGACCTGGTGGCGAACTCGGTCTCGTCGGGCACGCCGGCGGCGTGGCAGCGGTCCCGGTCGTCGGTCCACGACGCTGGTAGATACACCCGTCGGTCGATCAGGGTATGCCCGCCCGCGCTGGCGTAGCCCAGGAACACCCCGACCTGGCTGTTCTCGATCCGCCCGGCCGTCCGGTGTACTGGCGCTGCACCCCCACGGTGTGGGTGCCCTTCTTCAGGTCACCGGTCTCGTCGACCACCAGGACCGCGTCCGGACCGCCGAACCGGTCGGTGACCAGCTGCCGCAGATCGTCGCGGACGGCGTCAGCGTCCCATACCGCCCGGTACAGCAACCGCTGCATCGCGTCCGGCCGGGCGTGCCCGGCCTGCTCGGCCAACTGCCAACACGTCTTGACCTCAAGATCGGACAGCAGCCCCGTCACGAACTGTCCCGCCGCACGACGCGGCTCCACTCGCCCGAACCGGCCCGCGAAACAGCTAAGCACTTCGGCCAGCACCCGCTCCCACCGAGCAACAGCTACGCTGTGGCACGCGGCCACCGCAAGATCTGATGTTGTGTCCACAACGCACAGACGATCACGCGGTGGCCGCCTCGCGTCCACCCCGGCTCACCAGCAAGATCTCAAACGGCGGCTGCCGTATTAGTCATTCAAGATCTGTCTGTAGCCGACGTCCGCCCGCGTTGCGCCGCTGCCGGTGGGGAGGTTTAGCGGAGCCAGCACCCAGCGCAGTTGTGGGGCGTCGGCCTGCCGGCTGCGGACGTGAAGTTACCCAACTGGTTCCCTCGATCTGGTAGAACCTCCCGGTGGATGCCGTCAAGCTGCGCCGGGCGATCGCCCGTACCCGCCTCGCCCCCGTCGCCGCCTTTCCGAAACGCCTGGTCGCCGTCGCGCGGCACGACGCCAAGGTGCTGCGCACCTCGGCCCGCTGGCTGGTCGCCTCGCGGGAGCATCACAACTACACGTACGAGTTGACCAAGCTCAGTCGCCATCATCTCGCCTGGTTCGTCAGCGTCGTCTGCGAGCTGCCGGTCAAGCAGGTCCGTAAGTACCTCGCCGAGATCGAGTCCGATGACGTGCTGCGGCAGCACATCAGCTCGGCCGTCGCGGGCGCCGCCCGGCGTGGCCTGGCCGACAAGCAGGTCCGCTATGCCCGCCGCATCGGCTGGTACGCGATCGTCCGGGCCAAGCGGCCGAAGCACATCGTCGAGACCGGCGTCGACAAGGGGCTGGGCAGTTGCGTACTGGCCGCCGCGTTGCTGCGCAACGCCGCCGAGGGGCACCCCGGCCGGGTCAGTTCCATCGACATCAACCCCGAGGCCGGCTACCTCGCCCGCACCGCACCCTGGTCGGAGGTGATCGACCTGGTGATCGGCGACTCGGTCGAGTCGATCACCGCGCTGGACCGGCCGGTCGACCTGTTCCTGCACGACAGCGACCACAGCCGTGCCTACGAGCGGCGTGAGTTCGCCGCCGTCGAGGTGAAGCTGGCCCCGGGCGCGATTCTGCTCACCGACAACGTCACCCACACCAACGTGCTGGCCGAGCATGCCGAACGCACCGGGCGGCGATTCCTCGCCTACCGGGAGACGCCGGCGAACCACTGGTACCCGGGCGACGGCATCGGCGTGGCATGGTAGCCAGGTGCGGCTGAGCGGGATCACCACCTATCCGGTAAAGGGTTGCCGTGGCCTCGTCCACGGCGCGGCCGCCGTACGACAGTGGGGGCTGAACGACGACCGGCGGTGGATGCTTGTCGACGACGCCGGGGTCGGCGTCACCCAGCGTGAGGTCACCGCGCTGGCCCGGGTGCGCGCCCGGCCGCACCCCGAAGGGCTGCTGCTGCGCGCCGACGGCCACCCCGACCTGGTGGTGCCGGTGCCGGCCGACGTCACGCCGGTTGCGGTGCGGACCTTCCGCAGGCGGGTGCTGACTGTCGACGCGCTGCCCGCCGGCCCCGCCGCCGACGCCTGGTTCGGCGCGGTGCTCGACCGGCCGGTCCGGCTGGTCCGGCTGGCTCGCCCGGCCCGGCACGTCCCGCGCGGCGACCGGAAGTACGATCCCGGTGACCAGGTCAGCTTCGCCGACGCGTACCCGGTGCTGCTGACCAGCACGGCGTCGCTGGCCGCGCTCGGCGACTGGCTCGTCGCGGATGGTGCGCAACCGGTGCCGATGACCCGCTTCCGGCCGAACCTCGTGGTCGACGGCGCCCCTGCCTGGGCGGAGGACGAGTGGGTCGGGCGTGGGCTGCGGATCGGGTCCGTCCGCTTCCGCGCCGCCGACCTGTCGGCCCGCTGTCTGGTCATCGCCACCGACCAGGAGACCGGGGTACGCGGCCGGGAGCCGCTGCGTACCCTGGCCCGGCACCGCAACATCGATCGCAAGCTCCTCTTCGGACTGAACCTGGTGCCGCTGGAGTCGGGTGAGGTGAAGCTCGACGACCCGGTGGAACTTGTCGACTGACCGGGCGGACACGGCTCGGCGACGACCGGCGGACAGCCCTTGTCGCTGAGCCACCGGCGGATCGATGATGGCCGAAGGGGCCCTCGACCAAGGAGTCTGAGATGTCGGTGATCCATCATCCCCGGGTGGCGTGGGACGCAGCCCGGACGCTGGTCGGGGCGGTACCCGACGACGAGCGTTTCCGCAGCATCGCCGGTGAGTTGGAACGACTGCTGGGCGAGGGGACGGCGCAGTCGCTGCGGGAGACGCGGGACCGGCTGCGCTCGGCCCCGGACGACGGCCGTGACCTCGTGGAGGCTGGCGTGTGGCGGGTCCGGATCGAGGACGCGCTGCGCAGCCACCCGGACGCCGTGGAACCGCTGCGCCGGCTGGTGGCCACCGCCCAGCCGAGATGGATCTCGTCTTAGCTTTCGCTTAGCTCGCTTGTCCGGGCGGTCGAGTCTCCGGCAGCATGTCTGCACGTGACCGACGGAATCGACGGCCCCGCCGACCAGGCACCGACTCAGCGTTCCGCGCTGCGTCGTTGGTTGGCCGGCGGGGCGGTGGCCACCCCTCGCCACGCGTGATCCAGGGCCCTTTCGTAGCATCAGCAGGCTGCGGTACCCGCCGACACGACCGTCGGGCCCGCGCCGGTCTTCGGCGCGGGCCCTCGGGGTGGGAAGGTCAGCAGGCTCCCAGGTCAACCCAGACGCCGTACTGACCGGTGGTGCCCGGCTCCTGGTTCTGCGTCCACCACTGGGCACGCCAGCGGTGGCCGTTGTGCGACACCACGTCGTTGGTGTTGTAGACGGCCGCGGGGCTCCACGCCGGGTCTGCGCAGGACGGGGCTGGCGCGACGGTAAGCGGCAGGATCGCCCGGCTGGTCCCGAGCGCCACCGTCAGCTGGCCCGCCAGCGGGTCCGAGTGGACGAACGCGTTCAAGTTGCCGGTGAGAATGAGACCGACCTGGCTGCCGGCGGGGAAGACGTAGTCCTTGGGCTCCAGCAGGACGGTGCCCGTGGCCTGTTGCCCCGGAGTCAGGGGAGTGCCGGTGGTCAGCGACAGGCGGTTCTTGGCATCGAGCGAGCCGCGTGCCACGACGCGGGTGACCGACCCGCCGGTGTAGTGCACGAGCAGAGCCGTGAGCGGGGTGCTCGTGGTGGCCGAGGTGAACGTCACCTCGATCCGGGCGGCGCCGGAGAGCCGGCTCTCCGAGGCGAGGGTCGGCCCGAGATACGCCAGCCGGTAGCTCCGCACGGTGCCGGGGCTCGCCAGCATCGTCGACTCCGCCACCGCGCCGGAGCTGGTGAACTGCTGGCTGCCCGCTCCCGCGGTGGTGGTCAGGCTGCCGGCACCCCCGTTGCCGGCTGGGCCCAGGTACAGCGACGTGTCCGTGGTGCCGGCCGGCGGCCACCCGGTTTCGTTCACCTGGGTGCCGTCCGGTCGCGCGATGGTGGCCTGCGGCTCGTTCATCACACCGTTGGCGATGTCGTACAGCCAGTAGTCCATCCACCGGCCGACCGGGTCCTTGGACTCGCTGTAGAACGGGTCGACGTGCGCTCCGTCGTGCAGGTACACCTTGCGCGGGACGTCATGCGTAACCAACTCGTCCCAGTAACGGCCCCACTGGGTGGTCTTGACGTTGTCGTCACGCTGCCCGTGCACGAGGAACACCGATGCCTGGACCTGATCCACGTCGTTGCGGTAGTTACGTTCCGCGAAGAAGGGGCTGTAGTCCCACTCGGCCAGCGTCTCACCGTCACCGATGGCCTGGTACTGCGCCGTGCAGTTCACCAGGGACTGGTCGTTGCCCCAGCGGGAGGTGAACCCCTCCATGTAGCGGACGCTCCAGCTGCGGTACCCGATGCCCTGGGCCCGGGTGTAGTCGTACCAGCTGGAGATACTGCTGACCGGCACGATCGTCTTGAGCCCGTCGATGCCCGTCTCGGCCACCTGCGTGGCCAGCGTGCCGTCGTACGAGACCCCGTACATGCCTACGTTGCCGGTGCTCCACGACGCGACCGCAGCGGTGCCGTTGGCGTAGTTGGCGGTTGTACGGCCGTTGAGCCAGTCGATGACGGCGGCCACGCTCCGCCCGTCCGACTCGCCACCGACCGACAGGCACCCGTCGGACGTGCCCGTACCGGCGATCTCCACCTCGAGCACCGCGTAGCCTCGCGGTACGAAGTACTCGTCCAACCAGCCGCTCCAGTGGACGGCCGGATCACCGATCGGGTCGGTCACCGTGCTGCGGCGGGCCGCCGTGCTCTGGACCGTCCAGTACGGACTTGCCTTGACTATCGATGCGACCTGCATGCCGTCGGCCGTCTCCGCCGGCCGGATCAGCTGGACGGTGATGGTGTCGAGCAGGCCGTCACCGTCGCTGTCCATGTCCGAATCGACATGCACGGTCTCGCTGATCGCGTTGGCCAGGGAGAAGACCGGTTGGGTGGCGCCGTCCTCAACAGCGATCTCGGGTGGGGCCGCCGCCGCCTGACCGGGTGCGAAGAGCGCGCCCGTCCAGACTGCCAGTACCGCGGCGAGAACGCCTGCCGACCGCCTTGTTCGTGCGTGTGCAGACAATGATCATCCGTTCGGTCATGTGCCACCCACGCCCTCATCCCCGCGTGGATGGCATTCCTGTCAATTACGGAATGCGCATCCACGAACACCGTGTCAGGGATGCGGTCCGCCGAGAACCCGTTTGTGATCAGTGTCCAATTCGGAGTTCAGCTCTTCCGGCCACCGCATCGGCATGGTTCGCTGCGGGAACCGCGCGTGGGTGTTGCCCAGGCTTAGATTTCAGTTAGCTCGCTTGTCCGCCAGCCCGCCGGTCCGGCAGCATCGGTCCTCATGACCGACGCCACCACCGCCGCGGACGAGCCTGGGATGCCTGCGTCCCGTCCTGCTCTGGGCCGCTGGCTCGCCGGTGGGAGCGTCGCCGCGCTCGCCGTACTCCTCGGAGTCACCCTCGCGGTGCGCTCGGGTGCCGCCCCCGCCTGTGCCGCGCTCCGCGCCGTCGGCGGGCTGCTGGCACCGCCGGCCGCCGGCACCGTCCACAAGGGAAAGGTCACCTTCTACGACTCGAAGGGCGCGGGCGGGAACTGCTCGTACCCGGCCGCCCCCGCCGACCGGCGCTACGTGGCGCTCGGCCCGTCCGAGTACGCCGACGGTGCCGCCTGCGGCGGATACCTGGAGGTGACCGGCCCGAAGGGCACCGTACGGGTCATGGTGATGGACCAGTGCCCCGAGTGCGCTCCCGGCCATCTCGACCTGTCCCGGGAGGCGTTCGCCCGCATCGCCGACCCGGTGCAGGGCATCGTCGATGTCAACTACCGGCTGGTTGTCGATCCGCCGTTGCCCGGTCCGCTCACCTTCCGGATCAAGGAGGGCGCGTCGCAGTGGTGGTTCGCCGTCCTGATCGCCAACCACGGCAACCCGCTGCGCTCGGTCGAGGTGCGTCAGGGCAGTTCGGGCCAGTGGCGGACCGCCACTCGGGAGAGCTACAACTACTGGCTGATCGACTCCGGTGCCGGGCCTGGTCCGTACCAGATCCGGGTCACCGACACCCGGGGCCACCGGGTCACCGCCACTGGCGTCCGGATGGCACCCGGGACGGTGCAGCGCAGCTCCGTCCGGATGTACGGAGGCAGTTCACGCGGGTCGGCCACGGGCACCGGAACGCCGTCGGCGCGCCCGAAACCGTCCGCCAGCGCGTCGACGCGCGCCTCGGCCCGGCCGACGCCGTCGGTCGCGTTGACGACCGACGCGACCGCGTCGGTTGAGCCGACCGCGGTTGAGGCATTCGCCGCCGCGCCGCTCGCCACGCCCTCGCCCAGCTGCGGCTGACGCTGCGGCCGGCGGGCTTCGACCGTCCGCGCCGGGGCCGTCCGCGCCGGAGCCGGTCAGCCGCTCGTGCCGTGATCCTGCCGGTCTGTGGTCAGGCCGAGCCACATCAGGATCTCGTCGCGGTCGTCGCCGGGAGCGACCCGGATCGCCGCGGGCCAGCGGCCCACTTCCCGGTACCCGAGCCGCCGGTAGAACCGGTTGAGCCCGAGCCCGTCGCGGACGGTGACGTGCAGCGCCGCCAGCCCGAGGCGGCGGGCCACCCGTTCGGCCTCGCGCATCAGCGCCTCGCCGAAACCACGCCCCTGCGTGTCGGGATGCACCATCACCCGGGTGAGCACCCGTAGGTGCGGCTTCAGGTGGAACCGGGGATCGGTGAAGATCGCCATGGCGACCAGCCGGTCGCCGTCGTAGCCGAGGAGCAACCGGTCCGGCCCGTCCGCGATGCCGGCGAGCGTCGGGTCGGCGATGGTGCGTACCTCGTCGGCGGTGACCGGTGCCACGAAACCGACGGCACCGCCGGCGTTTGTCACGTCGACCCAGAGTGCGACGATCCGTTCGCGCAGCTCAGCGGTCAGTTCCGGGTCGAGGACGAAGCGCAGGCTCACGCCCGTCATCCTGACCCGCGAGTCGTACCCACCGCCCGAGATGGTGACGAGTCCGACAGCGCCTTTGACCCCTTGTGTTGGGAGAGCGCCCACTGGTGCGGGAGGGGGGACTTGAACCCCCACATCCTTTCGGACAATAGGACCTAAACCTATCGCGTCTGCCGATTCCGCCACTCCCGCCGGCCTGAGTGATTCTAGAGCGACACCTGGCCGTGTCGAGCCCGGCCCTCCCTCGGGGATGGGCGGAACGGGATCCGGGTCCGTCCGTCGCGCCGACCGGTGCGACGATTCAGTCCAGGCCGAGGTCGCGGCGCAGCTTGGCGACGTGGCCGGTGGCCTTGACGTTGTAGAGCGCCCGCTCGATCCGGCCCTCCTCGTCGATGACGAAGGTGGAGCGGATCACGCCGGTGACGGTGCGGCCGTACATCTGCTTCTCGCCGTACGCGCCGTAGGCGGTCAGCACTGACTTGTCGGTGTCGGCGACCAGCGGAAAGGTGATCGCGTCGCGCTCGCGGAACTTCGCCAGCTTCTCCGGCTTGTCCGGTGAGATGCCCACCACCTCGTATCCGGCGGCCTGCAACGAGGCCAACGAGTCGCGGAAGTCGCAGGCCTGCTTGGTGCAGCCGGGAGTCATCGCGGCGGGGTAGGCGTACAGGACGACCTTGCGCCCGCGCAGGTCGGTCAGGGCGAGCTGGCTGCCGCTGTCGGTGGGCAGGCTGAACCCGGGCGCCGGGTCACCGGGGGAGAGGCGGGCGGGTGCGGTCATGGCACGACCCTACCGTCGGGCTGCGTCGGCCCGGCCGGCGCCGCACGGGAGCGAGGCGTACGGCACTGTTGCCAGCTATTGGCAACAGCGTGGTACGGGAAATACGCTCACCTCTGCCGGTGAGCACGGGTCCGCCGGCACGTGGGAGGTCACGTGGAAGCCCTGGCGATGCACATCTCCAACGGCATCATCAACGGTCCGGTCGCCGCGGTCTTCGCGGTGATCGCGCTGGCGGCGATGGCGTACTGCGTCATGCGTGGCCGGCAGGACCTGGACGACCGGCTGGCGCCGATGGCCGGCCTGGTCGCCGCCTTCATCTTCGCCGTGCAGATGCTCAACTTTCCGATCTTCTCCGCCGGGGTCAGTGGCCACCTGCTCGGCGGTGCGCTCGCCGCCATGTTGGTGGGGCCCTGGGTCGGCGCGCTCTGCGTCGCGGTGGTGCTGGTGGTGCAGGCCCTCGTCTTCGGTGACGGCGGCGTGGCCATGCTCGGGCTCAACATCACAAACATGGCCGTCATCGGCATCGCCGTGGCGTACCTGCTGATCGCGCTGCTGCTCCGGGTACTGCCCCGCACCCCGGCCGGGTTGGCGGCCACCGCCTTCGTCTCCGCGCTGGTCAGCGTGGTCGTCGCGGCGATGGGCTTCGTGTTGCAGTACCAGCTCGGCGGGACCACCGACCTCGGCGGCAACCTGGCCGGCCTGGCCGGCACCATGGCCGTGTCCCACCTGTTCATCGGCATCGGCGAAGGGCTGATCACGGCCACCACCGTGGTCACCGTGGCGAAGGTCCGCCCCGATCTGGTGTACGCGCTGCGCGCCCTGAAGCCGGCCGCGCCGGTGACCGTCCCGACCGTCGGAGGTGTCCGGTGAAAAAGTGGGGTTTCCTCGTCGGTGGGCTCCTCGTCTCCCTGCTGTTGGCCGGTGTGGTCAGCAACTTCGCCTCGTCGCATCCGGACGGGTTGGACTCGTCGCTGCGGGAGGGCTGCACCTTCGACGCCGACGATGAGATCACCGGCGGCAGCTGCCCGGCGCAGCAGGAGCGGGAGCACGAGATCGGCGGACCGCTGGCCGACTACGGCATCGCGGGCATCGACAACGACTTCCTCTCCACCGGGCTCTCCGGCGTGCTGGGCGTACTGCTCACCTTCGCCGTGGCTGGCGGTGCCTTCTGGCTGGTCCGCCGCCGGCAGCCGGCGGCGGAGAACGCGACCGGGGCGGAGCGCACCGACCCGGCCACCACGAGCGGCGGGTAGCCGAGGTGGGGGCCGGGCACGCCCACGTGCTGTACCGGGCGTCCGACTCGCCGGTCCACCGGCTACCACCGGAGGTCAAGATCGCGGCGATGGTGGCGTTCACCATCGCCGTGGTCGCCACCCCCCGCGAGGCGCTCTGGGCCTTCGGCGCGTACGCCCTGCTGGTCGCGGCCGTCGCGGCGCTGGCCCGGGTGAACGCCCGCTGGCTGTTGCTGCGCTCGACAATCGAGCTGCCGTTCGTGCTCTTCGCCTTCGCCCTGCCGTTCCTCGGCGCGGGCGAACGGGTGGACGTGGCCGGGCTGCACCTGTCGGTCGACGGTCTCTACGGTGCGTGGAACATCATCGCCAAGGGCACCCTCGGCGTGTGGGCGTCGCTGCTGCTGGCGGCGACCACCAGCACCCGCGACCTGATCGTGGGGCTGGACCGGCTGCGCTGTCCACAGATCCTCACCCAGATCGCCACCTTCATGCTGCGCTACCTCGACGTGCTGGTCGGCGAGGCCCGGCGGATGCGGGTCGCCCGGATCTCCCGGGGCGACGACCCGCGCTTCGTGTGGCAGCTACGCGGCTTCGCCGCCGGCATCGGGGCGCTGTTCCTGCGTGCCTTCGAGCGCGGCGAGCGGGTCTACCTGGCGATGCTGTCGCGTGGTTACACCGGTCGGATGCCGACGGTGTGGCAGGGCACCGCGGCGGCAACGACCGGGCAGTGGTTGATCGCGGCCACCGTGCCGGTCCTGGCGGGCACCGTGGCCGCCACCGCCGCCGTCCTGACATGATCGAAGCGTGCAGCCCACCCCGCCCAGCCTGGACGTCCACGGCGTCCGGTACGCCTATCCCGACGGCCATGTCGCGCTGGACGGCGTCGACCTGACGGTGGGGCGCGGCGAGCGGGTCGCCCTGCTCGGCCCCAACGGCGCCGGCAAGACCACGCTGGTGCTGCACCTCAACGGCATCCTGACGCCCACCGAGGGGCAGATCGCGGTCGGCGGTCTGACCGTCGGCCCGGACCGGGCGACGCTTGCGGAGATCCGCCGCCGGGTGGGCATCGTCTTCCAGGATCCGGACGATCAGCTCTTCCTGCCCACCGTCGCCGAGGATGTGGCGTTCGGGCCGGGCAACCTCGGGCTGCGCGGGCCGGAGCTGGCCGCCCGGGTGGACGAGGCGCTGGCCGCGGTGGGCATGTCCGAGCACCGCGACCGGACCCCGCACCATCTTTCCTTCGGGCAGCGCCGTCGGGTGGCGGTGGCCACCGTGTTGGCGATGCGTCCGGAGATCCTGGTGCTCGACGAGCCGTCGTCCAACCTCGACCCGGCGGCGCGGCGGGAACTGGCCGACATCCTGCGTACCCTGCCGGTGACCCTGCTGATGGTCACCCACGACCTGCCGTACGCGTACGAACTCTGCGACCGCTCGGTCATCCTCGACGGCGGGCGGATCGTGGCCGACGGGCCGACAGCCGTCCTGCTCGACGACGAGGAACTGCTCGCCCGGCACCGCCTCGAACTGCCCTACCCGTTCCGTCCCACCCCGGGGCGCACGTCGATCAGCGAGTAGCGGCCGTCGCCCCAGCCGCGTGGCGGGCCGCGGCGTGCAGGCGCAGCAATGCGGCGGCCAGCGCGCCGGCACCGGCGACCAGCACGAGAACCACAAGCACCCGGGCGATCGTGGGCGGCCACGGCACTGGAAGCACCGCCCGGGCGAACCCGGCGATGTTCGTCACCCCGGCGAACAACGCCAGGCAGACCCCGGCGAGCGCGACCAGGAAGTCGGCGTGGGAGCGGGAAGCCGACGCCGCTCCACCGCCGTCGGTCGACGTGTGGCCGCCGGTCATCGCCCGCGCCCCGGCGGCGATCGCCCCCAGGCCGGTCAGCAGGGTCCATACCGGACCGGTCAGCAGGCCGGCAAGCACTCCGCCCAGTCCTTGGGCCCCGGCGTCAAGCGTCCGTCCGAGGGCGAGCGCGATCGCCGCGGCCCCGCCGACGACGAGTAGCCCGCCGAGGGCGACAAGCGCCCGCCGCCCGGGGCCGGACGTCGCCGGCAGCACCCCGAGCGCACCGACCGCCAGCGCACCGACGACGGTCACCACCCACCAGGTGTACGCGTCCGGCGGCGGCACCCAGTCCAGGGTGCCGCGGATCTCCAGCGGCCCGTCCGCGTCGCGCAGCGGTATCACCCAGTCGCGTACCCGGTGCTCGCGCTCAGGCGCGGCGCGGACCTGGGCGGGCGGTGTCGTCTCGCGCCACAGGGCCCGCTGGTCGTGCCAACGGGCCGTCGTCCCGCCGTCGACGCGACGCCAGCGCGGCTCGGCGGCCGGGTCGGCCTCCGCCGGCAGGGCGGTGTCGCCCACGATGGTGCGGTTCAGATACGTCGCGGGTGAGCGGGAGTTCTCGTGGACGCCGTCCGGACCGATCCGCAGGTACGGCTCTCCCGAGTAGCCGATCACCTCGACCGGCGTGTCGCCGGTGTTCGTCAGTTCCAGCCGGGCACCCGCCTCGATGATCCGCACCCGCAGGTCGGGGCGACCGGCGTCGGTGACGGTCACCCGGTAGTCCGTCCCGTTCGGCGCGTCAGCGCCGTGGGCGAGGGCCGGGGCGGCGGTCGCGAGGATCGCGGTGACGGTGGCGGCGAGCAGCAGCCCGGCCCGGGCGAGCAGGGTCACCGGCCGGCCGCCTCCACCGCTGCGGTGATGTTCTCCGGCGTCCACTCCCGCACCGGTTCCCCGTCGACCAGGATGGTCGGCGTGCCGGTGACGTTGGCGCGGCTCGCCTCGGCGGTCACGTGCTCCGTCCACGGCTGGTACTTGCCGTCCCGGACGCAGCTGCCGAACGCGTCGCGGTCCAGCCCCACCCCGACCCCGATGTCGATCAGCTCGTCGTTGCTGAGGCCGGCCCCGCCCTCCGGGGGCTGCCGCTCGAACAGCGCCTTGCTGAACTCGGTGAACTTGCCGCCCTCGGCGGCGCAGCCGGAAGCGGCCGAGGACCGGGTCGAGTACTCGGTGCTGGAGTAACGGTTGAGGTAGGCCACCGGGTGATACACCACCCGCACCCTGCCGTCGGCGATCAACTGCTCGATGGTGGCACCGCTGGTCTGCTCGAACTGCTTACAGGCCGGGCAGAGGTAGTCCTCGTAGATGTCGATGGTCACCGGCCCGGATCCGACCACGACGCCGGTGCCTGCCTCGTTCGCGCCCGGCGGCGCGGTGAACTCGTCGGACTTCTGGCTCGACCAGACGCTCCAGCCGATCAGGCCGGCGATGACCAGCACCAGCACCGCGCTCAGGGAGATCCACAGGGTGCGCTTGCGGCGTCGCTCCTGGGCCATCTGCTCCCGGACCACCCGGGCCGCGTCTTTGCGTCCCTTGCGACTACTCATTGTCGTCCTCCACCGGTTCGCCCGCCAGCGCGCCGTCGGCAGAGACGGCGGTGCGGGGCCAGATCAGCAGGAACCCGGCCAGTGCCAGGAAGCCGATGTCCCGGAGAATTTCCGGGAGATAGCTGGGCGTCTCCCCGGCCGGCAGTTCGCCGCCCACCCCGAAGCAGCCGCAGTCGATGGCCAGCCCCCGCGACCAGGCCGAGGCGATGCCTGCGATGAAGACCAGCAGCAGGGCCGCGGAGACTCCGGCGGCCAGCCTGGTGGCCAGCCCGAGCAGCAGCAGCAGAGCCAACGCCAGCTCGACGAAGGGCAGCGCCGCACCGACCACCATCGCCACGTCGTACGGCAGCACCTGGTAGGCGTTCACCGCGCGACCGGAGCCAGCCAGGTCACCGACCTTCGACCAGCCGGCCCACAGCCAGACGACGGCCAGGCCGAGCCGGACGGCGAGACCGAGCCAGGGGCGCCAGGTGCGCAGATTGCTGTTCATCCGGCCAACGCCTCACCGACCGCGTCGACCAGTTCGGCCCGGGCTCGCGCCACCCGGGAGCGGATGGTGCCGACCGGCACCCCCTCCACCGCGGCGGCCTCGGCGTACGACAGGCCGAGCAGCTGGGTCAGCACGAATGCCCCGCGCCGTTCGGCGGCCAGCCGGCGGACCAGGTCGCTCGCGCCGAGCTGACCGGCCGGGTCGGGGTGCGGCACGTCGGTGTGCGCGTGCGCGGTGAGCCGTTGATCGAGTCGGCGCCGCCGTACCACGGTGCGCAGGTGGTCGGCGCAGGTTCGGCGGGCGATGCCGAGCAACCAGGTGCGCGCGCTGGACCGGCCGGCGAAGGCGGGCAGCGCGCGGAAGGCCCGTAGGTACGTCTCCTGGGTGAGATCGTCGGCGCTGTCCGGATCGACAAGCGCTGCGGCGAATCGCCACACCTCGGCCTGGGTGGCGCGCACGAACGCGGCCTGGGCCACCGGGTCGCCGTCCCGTGCGGCCAGCGCCCACCGGGTGGTCGGGTCGACGGTCGGGTCCGGCTCTGCCTGCTGCGCCGATCGGGCAGGTGACCGGGGTGGGCCGTCGGCGCGCTCCGCGCCGACGATGCCGCTGTCGGCGGTGGCGGGGATGTCGCGCGGGGCGGGGATCACGACAATCCAGGTTACGCGGCGGCACGGTGAGCAGCAGGGTCCTTCGGCCCTTCCATGGAATGCGCCACTCCGGGAACTTTGCCGGCCCGGTGACCGACTATCCGCGTATGACGTCCGGTCCGGTTTCCGCGCGCCCGCGCCCGCTCATGGGAAATCGGGATCAATCGATGGATGTGGCTCGCCTGGAACGGGTGTCGTCGGCGACCATGGGCGTCATGACTGCCGCCCATCGCCGCCGGTTCGCCCGGCTGGCCGCGACCGCCGGCCTGTTGGTCGCCGTCGTGGCGCTGCTGCTCGTCCCCGCCAGCCCGGCCGGTGCTCACGCCGTGCTGTCCAGCAGCAGCCCGGCTGCCTCGGCCGTGGTACCCGCCGCGCCGGCCGAGGTGGTGCTCACCTTCAGCGAGTCGGTACGCAAGGTGCCGGACCGGATCCGGGTGATCGCCCCGGACGGATCGCGCGCGGATCAGGGCGAGCCCACCTTCGCCGGCAGTGTGGTCAACATTCCCGTCGACACCGGTCGCGGTAACGGCACCTACCTGGTCACCTACCGGGTGATCTCCGCCGACAGCCATCCGGTCTCCGGCGCGTTCACCTACTCCGTCGGGGCACCCTCCGAGCCGCCGGTGGACAGCGGCGACGACGGCCAGGCGAACCCGGTGGTCGGCACCGCGGTCAAGGTCGCCAAGTTCGTCGGCTACGCCGGACTGCTGCTGGTGATCGGGCCGGCGCTGGTGCTCGCCCTGCTCTGGCCGCGCCGGCTGTCCCGACGCGGGCCGGCCCGGCTGGCCTGGACCGGCCTCGGGCTGGTGACGCTGGCCACGGTGGCGGCGGTCCTGCTCCAGGTGCCCTACACCAACGGCGGCGGACTGTTCGACATCACCGGCGAAGGGCTGAGCCTGGTGCTCGGCAGCGCCTTCGGCGCCGCTCACCTGGTCCGGCTCGGACTGCTGGCCGCGGTGGCGTTGCTGCTCCGGCCGTTGCTGGCCGGTCCGGTGGGCCGGACGGACCTGGTGATCCTCGGTGTGCTCGCCGTGGGCGCGCTGCTCACCTGGCCGATGGCCGGGCACCCGGCCGCCTCGCCCGCCCCGGCGGTGTCGGTGCTCGTGGACACGGTCCACCTGGGCGGCATGGCCGTCTGGCTGGGCGGGTTGGTGATGCTCGCCGTGTTCCTGCTGCCCCGGGCCGACGAGCGGGAACTGGGGGCGATCCTGCCGATCTGGTCACGCTGGGCGGCCCTGGCGGTCTCCGCGCTGCTGCTCGCCGGCACCGTCCAGGCGCTGATCGAGGTGGCCACCCCGGCGGCACTTGTGAACACCACGTACGGGCGACTGGTGCTGGCGAAGATCGGGCTCTTCGTGCTTGTCATCGCGGTGGCCGCCTACTCCCGTCACCTGGTACGCACCCGGGTCGCGGCCAGCCAACCGGCCCCGGTACGCCGGGCGATCTGGGCGGAGCTGACGATCACCGCGATCGTGCTCGGGGTGTCGGCCACCCTGGTCCAGACGACACCCGCCCGCAGCGTCTCCACGGACGTGTCCGCCGCCGACAGCGGGTACTTCAGCACCACGGCGACCAGCTCGCTCTACTCCATGCAGATCGAGGTGTCCCCGGCCCGCAGGGGCAACAACTCGGTGCACCTGTACGCGTACACGCTGGACAACCAGCCGCTGCCGGTCGTCGAGTGGCAGGTCACCGTGGCCCTGCCGGCGGCCGGGATCGAGCCGATCCAGGTGCCCCTGCTGCCGCTCACCGACAACCACGCCACCGGCGAGATCAGTCTGCCCGCGGCGGGCGAGTGGGAGTTGCGGGTCACCGCCCGTACCACCGAGATCGACCAGGCCACGGTGACCGCCACCGTGCCCGTCCGATAGAGAGGTTCCATCGATGCTCCGTCACCGGCGTTTCGCCGCCACCGCCGCCGCTCTGACGCTCGGCGCCGTCGCCACAGCCGTGTTCGGTTTCGTGGCGCCGGCCTCCGCGCACGTCACGGTCAATCCGCGTGAGGCGACCCAGGGCGGCTACGGCCGGCTCGCGTTCCGGGTACCGAACGAGAGCGACACCGCGTCGACCACCAAGCTGGAGATCTTCCTGCCGGAGAACGCGCCGCTCGGCTCGGTGTCGACCATGCCGGTGCCGGGCTGGACGGTGGCCGTGGAGAAGCGGCAGGTCGACCCGCCGGTGCAGGTGCACGGCAGCGAGATCACCGAGGTGGTCTCGAAGATCACCTGGACGGCCGGCGAGGGAGCCGCCATCACCCCCGGTACCTTCCAGGAGTTCCCGGTCTCCATGGGTCCGCTGCCTGAGATCGACCAGATGGTCTTCAAGGCGTTGCAGACCTACTCCGACGGTGCCGTGGTGCGCTGGATCGACGAGCCGCAGCCCGGTGGCGAGGAGCCGGCCGCCCCGGCCCCGGTGCTCACCCTCACCGCTGCCGGCGCCGACACGCCGACGACGGCACCGACCGACGCGCCCGCTGCGGCGTCGCCCGACGACAGCGACGACGAGGACGGCAACGGTGTGGCGGTGGGCCTCGGCGTCGCCGGGCTGATCGCCGGCCTCGGTGGGCTGGTGCTCGGTGGGTTGGCCTTCGCCCGTACCCGGCGTACCAGTGGCGGGGCCCCGGGCGACGAGGCGACCACTCCGACCTCCTGAGCGTCACCGCAGTGGCAGGCCCGCCGGGTGATCCCGGCGGGCCTGCCCGCTTTCGGCGTCCGTGCCGTGGATATCCGCTGATTGGCGGGTCGGCGTAGGTAAGGTCGGCCGGGTGTCTGGCTACAGAGGGGAACAGGGCGCATGCGTTTCGTGTGGACGCTTACCGGAATGCTGCTGCTGACCGTCGGCACCGCCGCGCTGATCGGTGCGGCCGCGCTCGGACTGCTGACCGGTCACGCCGGCCCCGACGGGGCGTTCACCGCCCGGTTCGAGACCGTGCAGACTCCGGGGCACGCGGTGGTGGTGACCGACCTCGACGCGCTGGTCCGGCAGGAGGTGCCGTTCGCCCGTGGCGGGCAGGCCCGGCTGCGGCTGGACGCGCGTACCCCCGACGGGCCGGCCTTCGTCGGCCTGGCCCCGGCCGAGGAGGCACAACGGTGGCTGGCCGGCGCGCCGCACGCCGCGGTGCTCCGGATGTCGCTGGCCCGGGGGCCGCTGCCGGTCCGGCTGGAACAGGTGACCCCGGTGGCGGGGACGCCGCCCACCGTCCCGGCCGCACCCGCCGCACAGACCTTCTGGGTACGCGCGGGCTACGGCGTACTCGAATGGGACCCCGGCGACCTGGCCGGGCAGCGGTTGAGTCTGGTGCTGATGCGACCCGACGGTGGGGCGGGGGTGACCCTCGACCTGAGTGCGGAACTGCGGGCCGGCTGGATCGCCCCGGCCACCTGGGGCTCACTCACCGGCGGGACGCTGCTGGTGATCCTCGCCGCGTTGGTGCTGCTGCGGCCGGTCCGCCCGCGCGAGGTGGTCATCGTGGTCGAGCCGGATCAGGTGCCGGTCCTCGCCGGACGACTCGGGATCAGCTCGCTCACCGGCCTGGGGGCGCCGGTGCCGCCCGGCCCCCGCAGGCTGCCCGAGCGTCAACTCGTCCCGGTCGCCGCCACGGTGCCGGCCACCACGAGCCGCCCCGCGATCGGCCCCGTCCCGCGTCCCGCCACTCTCGCCGAGCTTCCCACCCCCGCCACCCCCCATCGCCCCCTCCGCCCACCCGCCCCACCCAGCTGACCACGCCACCCCACCCCCACCCCCGCGTCTCGCCCGCTCACCTCGCCCGCGATCTTGCACTTCTGGTCCCGGCAAAGGGTGCAAAGGTGGCGTATTGGCGACCACAACGGCAAGATCGACGAGGTGGGGCGGGGCGGGGTGGGTGGGCGAGACGCGGGGGTGGGGTGGGTGGGGTGGGGGATTGGTGGGGGGAGGCGGGGGTGGGCGGCCCTCCGTGCTGCCGACGCGGAGGGCCGCCCTTCACCGGGGGATATCGGTGTCCGTGGGGTTTTGATAACCCTGGGACCAGATTACCGACGAATGGGGGTCTCGGGAAGAGTGTCCGACTTTGCGTGCTGTCGGCGCTGGACCCGGGTGCCGGGACGCACCGGCAGGACGACCAGCAGCACGAGGCAGAGCCACACGTACGCGTTGCGGAGCAGGAACTCCCACGGGCTGCCGGTCGGCGTCGGCGTGATTCCCCAGTCGTAGAAGGACACCACCCCGTACACGATGATCGAGGTGACTGCGACGGCGAGAATCAGCAGCCGGCGGCGTCGGCGTGCCCCCGCCACAGAGCGCGGATCGGTGCCCAACGCCGCGTCCGCCAGGATCACCACCGCCGGGATGAACCAGTAGATGTGGTGTGTCCAGGTGATCGGGCTGATCAGCGCCGCCACCAGTCCGGTGAGCGTCAGACCAGTCAGCGCGTCCCCGGCCTGCGACGCCCGCACCGCCCGCCACAGCCCGTACCCGCTGACCACCGCGACCAGCAGCAGCCAGAGCAGCCGGCTCGGCTCCTCCGGAGCGATGAGCCGGCTCAGCAGCCCGAACAGCGACTGGTTGCCGGTGTAGTCGGTGCGGCCGACCCGGTCGGTGGCCCACAGCTCGTGCGTCCAGAACCGCCACGAATCAGCCGGCGCGACCGCCGCGGCGAGCAGGGTCGCCCCGGCCGCGGTCGCCCCGGCCACCACCGCCGCCCGCCACCGCCGGGTGGCCAGCAGGTAGATCACGAAAATGGCCGGGAACAGCTTGAGCGCCGCCGCCAACCCGACGCCCACTCCGGCCCAGCGGCTGTCGCGGGGTACGGCGAACAGCAGGTCGGCCAGGATCAGCACCACCAGCAGCATGTTGATCTGCCCGAAGGTGATCGTCTCCCGGGTGCTCTCCACGCCGAGCACGAGCAGCACGCCGACCACGAGGGTGAACAGGTGGGGCAGGTGGTGGCGACGGATCACCGGGTCGAGCAGCCACTTCGTGGTGACCACCACGCCGAGCAGGGTCAGCCCGGTGAAGATCGCCACCGTGGCGCCCAACTTCAGCCAGGAGAACGGCAGCAGGACCAGAGCGGCGAACGGCGGATAGGTGAAGTACAACTCGCCCTGCACCCGGTCCGGCTGCACGTAGTCGTACAGCGGGTTGCCGGCGGCCCACCAGTCCATGGCCGCCATGTAGATCTTCAGGTCGAAGTAGTCGTGGGTGCGTCCCGGCAGGTAGAGGGCGGGAAGCGCCGCCGCCAACGCCAGCGCTCCCACGACCCGGCGGGCCGTACGGCTGCCCGGGTCGTCCAGGTCGACGCAGGGTGGTGTGGCGGGTTCGGCGGACACGGGGAAGACCTTAGCGGTCGGTGACCGTGGCGGCGCGGAGCCACGAGACTTGGCCTGCGCGTAGGCTGTCCCGGTGGCTGATCTTCTCGTTTGGATCGACTGTGAGATGACCGGGCTGGACCTCGGTGGCGACAAGCTGATCGAGGTCGCCGCGCTGGTCACCGATCCCGACCTCAACGTGCTCGGTGACGGCGTCGACGTGGTGATTCACGCTGACGACGCCGCGCTGGACGCGATGCCCGAGATCGTCCGGACGATGCACGGCAAGTCGGGGCTTACCGACGAGGTACGCCGCTCCGCCGTCACCCTGGCCGAGGCGGAGGACCGGGTGCTCGACTATGTCACCCGCCACGTCAAGGATCCGCGCACCGCCCCGCTCTGCGGCAACTCGATCGCCACCGACCGTGGCTTCATCGCCCGGGACATGCCCCGCCTCGACGCCCACCTGCACTACCGCATGATCGACGTTTCCTCGATCAAGGAACTGTGCCGCCGCTGGTACCCCCGCGTGTACTTCGGTCAGCCGCAGAAGGGTCTGGCGCACCGGGCCCTGGCCGACATCCGGGAGAGCATCCGGGAGTTGGAGTACTACCGGCGCACCATTTTCGTGCCCCTGCCCGGGCCCGACGTGGAGAGCGCCAAGGCGATCGCCGGCGAACTCTGACCGCCCCCAGGCTGCCGCGGCTTGCCTGTCGCGGCCCGGCGGCAACCCGCTGGACGTGGTCGGCCGTGGTGGGGGTATGATTTCACCGCACCCGCCCCGGGCAATCGACCGGGCGCGGCGGCATGGTGGCTGTAGCTCAGTTGGCAGAGCACCGGGTTGTGGTCCCGGTTGTCGTGGGTTCAATTCCCATCAGTCACCCCAGCGGTCAGGCCCCCTCCACGGAGGGGGCCTGACACGTCATAGGGAACGGGTAGGGGAAGTCAGTTCATGTGCCCTGTCTGCGTACCCCTCGGCGTAGGTCTGCTCGACGACAACCCCGACCACCTGGCGGCGGGCGAGGCGGTGCGGCAGCTGGGGATGGAGTACCCGGTGCGGTGGCCGGACCGCCGCTGGTGGGATCCGGCCGGCCTACTGGTCGGACAGCTGGCTGTCACAGGTCGATGAGGTGTGGGATTCACCGACGGACGGGACGATCAGGGTGCGGGTGCGTAACGCCTGCCGGGTCTACAACGCGTGGCATCCGCCGCACTCGTTCGCGATCGGCTACCACTCGGTCCGCAGCATCTTTGTCAAGATCGATGGGGTGGGTCGAATCCGCGGCCCAAGACGATGATCCACCGGTAGTAGGAGCGTCACGCCGCGACGCCAGCAGCAGCGGAACACCCACGACCGGCACCAGCCACATCGCAATGTAGAGCCGATCACCCTGACCTGTCACCGGGTGGGCGACCTGCGTGGCCAACCCAGTGCCGGCGACAGCCAACGTCACCCACGCCAAAGCACGGTCGCGGCGCATCAGCGCCCACGCGCCCAGGGCCAGACCAGCGAGCAGCCACGGTGCCCGCAGCTCCTGCTGCAACCACTGCGGCCAAAAGTTGACATTCAGGTCGACCAGTCGACGCCACGGGTCGGCGACGTCGGGCCGGGTGAAGTGGTCGGTGAACTTGTCCTGCAACGTCTCCCCGGCACCTGCCAGGTTGAGCACCTTGGCGGTCACGGCGATACCCGTCGCCGCGGCGGCACCCACACCGGCGAGGAGGAACGTGCCGGCGTGCCGGTGCTGCCGGCTGGTCGCGGCGGCAAGGAGAGCGGCAGCGGTCAGCCCCGCCGCGACCAGAAGGAACGTGGAGTGGCGCATCGTGGCCCCTACCGCGACCGCGCCGACAAGCAGCACCGTGCCGGCCATGATACGGCGGCGCGTCAGCCACCACGCGCCAAGTAGCGCGGCAACGGTGAGCGCCATGACCGGCCCTTCGGTGAGCGGGTAGGAGCCCCACCAGCCGATCGGTGACCCGTAGTAGGCCACCTGCCCGGCTACCGCCAGGTGCACCGGCGCGCCGAGCTCGCGTAGCAGCCTGGCGACGATCAGCCCGCCGATGGCGGTGCACAGCACGGAGGTCACGGACAGGCCGGCGTTGACGCCGAGGACTGCGACGAGCGGGGCGGCCAGGATCGGATAGCCGGGCCGGTCGCCGAAGATCGCTTCGTAGCGGGGCTTGTTCGGTGTCAGGCCGTCGGGGTACTTGGCGATGCAGTCACGGACGCGCTGGGCCATGCGGGGCGGTTTGTCGATGGTGAGCGGGTTGACGGCTGCCCGCCGGGCGTCCGACCGGGCCTGGTCGCGGCAGTAGGCCGCGAGGGCGGCCTGTTGCGCGTCGGCGGGTGTCTCGCCGAGCAGCTCAAGAGTGGCGCTCGCGTAGCGGTAGGCGTCGTTGGCGGGTCCGACGGCGGGGCGAAGAGCCACCACCCAGAGCCCCACCCAGGCGAGCGCCACGAGTAGCGGTAGCCAGCGCCTCAATGCAGTGCTCCCTTGCGTTGTCGTCCCCTGTCCGGGTGCGGGTCAGGAGTGTATCGCCGCTCACCATCAGTCGATCAAGGAGATGGCCCCGAGGCGCGTTCGCCCGCCAGCCTGCTCGCGGTTCGCTTCTTGCTGCTGGAGCACCTCAACCCGGACCGGGCCGCCCGTGACGAGGAGCCGGACGCCAACGAGGTCAGCATCGGGTCGCTGATCTTCGGTACGCCGAAGAAGGCCCGGGGGTGCCGTACCGTCACGTTCACGCCGAAGGTCGCCGAGGCGCTCAGCGCACTGGTCGTCGGCAAGAGCCGCGATGAATTCGTCTTCGCCACCCCAACGGCGAGCCGGTGCGTGCCAGGAACTTCCGCCGGGGCTGGCTCACGTCAGTGGAGGCGGCCGGGCTGTCCGGGCTGCGTATCCACGATTTGCGGCACACCCAGGCGGCGGCTGATCTCGCCGAACGTGCCGCTGTCGGCGATCTCCCGGCGGCTGGGCCACGGGAGCGTTGCGGTCCCCTGCGGGGAGCAGCCACCCCGGCTGCCGCATGTCGCGGTATGCCTGCCAGCGGAGGCCGCAGGTTGCGGCGTGTCGCGGTACGCCTGCCGGCGGAGGCCCCAGGTTGCGGCACGTCGTGGCGCCGGTGCCGGCGTGGGGTCAGGCGGTGGGTGCTTCGCTTGACGAGACGTCCGGGTCGGTCTCGTCGTTGGCGGCCGGCTCGTACGGCAGGGCGCTGCCCTTGACGTACTCCTCCCAGCTGACGTTCCAGTCTGTCCAGCCGTTGCCGATCTGGAGCTTGCGTTCGGTGCCCTTGACGACGATCGGGTCACCGACCCGCGTGTTGTTGAACAGCCAGGCGCCGTTGGCCATCGAGACGTTCACGCAGCCGTGCGAGACGTTCGTCGTGCCCTGCTGCCCCTCCGACCACGGTGCCGCGTGGATGAACTCGCCGCCCCAGGTGAGCCGCTGCGCGTAATCGATCTTCGTCCGGTACCCGTCCTCGGGGCCCAGCTCGTCGTACGTGTCGAAGACCGTCTTGCGCAGCTTCTCCATCACTACCATCGTGCCGCTGGAGGACGGGGTGCTCTTCTTTCCGAGGCTCACCGGGATCGTCTTGATCTTCTCGCCGTTCTTGGTGACGATCATCCGCTTGGTCCGGTTGTCCACCGTCATCAGCAGCTTCGGGCCGATGGCGATGTCGACGGTCAGGTCGGCCCGGCCGTACCAACCGTCGCCAAGCGGCAGCCCGCCGGCCTGGACCCGGTACGACACCTTGCTGCCGGCCTGCCAGAACTCCTTTGGCCGGTAGCGGACCTCGGTGGGGCTGACCCAGTGCCAGATGCCCTCCTGGGCCGGCTCCGAGGTCACCGTCATCCGGCGCTGCAGGTCGGCGCGGTACTGCTCCGGGATGTCCCGACCGAACTTCACGATCAGCGGCATAGCCACCCCGACCGTCTGGTCGTCGCCGAGGAAACTGCTGACGCGTACCTGCTTCTCCGGCTCCTCCATCACGGTGAAGGCGCTGGTCGCGGTCACCGGCAGGCCATCGTCGCCGGTCGCGGTGACGGTGGCGGTGTACGCGGCGCCGTAGGTCAACGCCTTCGACGGCAGCCAACTGCGGCCGTCGGCGGCCAGGTCGCCCTCGACCGCCTCGCCCTCGGCGTCGGTCAGCTCGACCGTGACGTCCTCGGCCTGCTCGGCGGCGAAGGCGATCGCCGCCGACGCCGGCACGTCCTTCGCGTCCGCGGCCGGCTCGCTGATGCTCACCGACGCCTTCGCGGCCGGCTGTTCGGCGCCGTCCTGCCAGCCCGGCCCCTTGTCGCCACCCTTACCGCCGGTGCAGGCGGAGGTCAGTGCCAACGTCACGGCGAGCAAGCCCGCGGCGAGCACCCCCCGCCGTCGGTTGCGCTGGTCCCGAACTCGCATGGTGTCCTCACAGTCGTGGTCCGCTGCCCGTTCCCATTACTGACGCACCAGTTCACGTACCCGTTGCGACAAGTGAACCGAAACACGTGGAAGCGGGATGTCCGGATAGTGACATATTTCGTCCGGTCATACGGCCGGACCGGCGCCACCGTCCGGAACTGGCAGCGCACTGCCCTTGACGAACTCCGACCAGCTCAGGTTCCACGCGGTCCAACCATTGCCCGCCGCCAGCTTGCGTTCGGTGCCGGTGATGGTGATCGGATCGCCGATCTTCGTACGTTGGAAGAGCCAGCGGGCGTTCGCCATCGAGACGTTCACGCAGCCGTGGGAGACATTCTGTCGTCCCTGGACGTGCTCCGACCAGGGGGCCGCGTGGATGTACTCGCCGCCCCAGGTGATCCGCTGGGCGAACTCGATGTCCGTGACGTACCGGTTCTCCGGATCCGGGTCGTCCATCGTGTCGAAGACTGTCGCTTCCTTCTTCTCCATCACCACAAGCGTGCCGCTGGACGAGGGGGTCTTCTTCTTGCCCAGGCTGACCGGCAGCGTCTTGATCAGCTGCCCGTCCTCGTACACCCGCATCCGCTTGTCGGAGTTGGTCACCTTCATCTCGAAGGCCGAGCCGATCTTCGCGGTGGCGTTGCGGTCGACGTTGCCGAACCGACCGTTGCTCAGCGGAATGCCGGCCAGGGCGATGCGTACGGTCAGCTTGGTGCCGGCCTTCCAGTACTCCGGCGCGCGGTAGTACGCCTGCGTGCCGTTGTCCACCCAGTGCCAGGCGCCCGGCTGCGGCGGATCGGTCTGCACGAACATCCGCTTCTGCACCTTGGCCCGGTCCTTCTTCGGGATGCCCGGGTGGAACTCCGCCACCACCGGCATGGCCACCCCGTACGTCCGGTCGTCGAACAGGTACAGCCCCGAGGTGATCATCGAGCCGGGCTTGGCCATCGTGGTGAACGTGCTGGTGCCCTCGCTCACCGCGCCGTCCGGCCCCTTTGCGGAGACCGTGGCGGTGTAGCGGGTCGACCACTTCAACGGCGCCGACGGCACCCACGAAGACCCGTCCGTACGCAGCTTGCCCTTGACCTGCTTGCCGTCCTCGGTCTTGAGGGTGACCTGCGACACCTCGCCGCCGTCCGGCAGCTTCGCGCCGATCTCCACGCTTACCGGCCGGTTCTTCGCCCCGTCGGCCGGGCTCACCGTCAGCGGCGGACCACTCGGCACCTCCGGCGCCCCCGGCGTCCCCGGGGCCTCCGTGCCGGTCGCCCCGGGTGTCTGACCGGGTACGAACTCGGCCGCCGCGCGTTCCTTGCCGCAGCCCGACAATGCCAGCGACGCCACCAGCCCCAAGGCACCCAACAACGCCCCGGCCCGCGCGAACCTGCCCATCCCCACCCCTGTCCTAGCGCACCTGGCGGACATCGTGCCGTATCGCTGCCGCCCGGCATCACCCCGGTCCCACACTTTGCAAAGGTTTCTCGTTAAATGTCCGAAAAGCTCGACCGAAGGGAGGACCCCGGGATCTGATTGGAACCCGCTTCAGAGTGCGTGCTAGTGTTTCCCCCGTTGTCAGCGAGCGCCGCTAGCTCAACTGGCAGAGCAGCGGACTCTTAATCCGCGGGTTCGGGGTTCGAGTCCCTGGCGGCGCACCAACGAGCAAGGCCCTGACCTGGTAGAACTCTGCCGGTCGGGGCCTTTTTCGCGTACGCCGGTGGTGGCTGGTCGCTCGGTGGGTGCTCGGGAGCCGTTGGACCGGGGCGGCGTCGGTGGGACGCGGTGCCACGCCAGCGGTCAGGCTCGAAGATCACATTGTGTTGCCGCCAGTGCATCCCATCGGGTGGGGATAGGGGTTGGTCGTGCGTCGGATCGTGCGTAGGTCGGTGCGGGCGATTCTGCTGGATGAGGACGACCGTCTCGTGCTGATCAAGCGGATCAAGTCCGGCCAGGCGCCGTACTGGACGACGCCGGGCGGTGGCGTGGAGCCGACCGATGTCTCTCTGGAGGCTGCGCTTCGTCGGGAGTTGCAGGAAGAACTCGGTGCCGAGGCGGAACGGTTCGCCCAGGTGTTCCTGTTCACCGCACCCGCTGGTGAGGGGGTTTCCGTCCAGCACTTCTTCGTCTGTCGGCTACTTGAGCTGCGGGAGGATGCTCAAAGCGGGCCGGAGTTTGATGATCCATCGCGTGGCGGCTACCAGCTTGACCGAGTGACGATCGGGGAGCTGCCTGCGGTGGATCTCAAGCCGGAAGGGCTGACCGAGTTCATCGCATCCAACAAGGAGGCTCTGCTCTCGGTGTAGGGCAGCTTGGCTGGATGTTCCATAGGTCCCGACTGGGGCGTCAGGCGAGTGCTTCCGGAGCGCGCCGCCGCCACCAGGCGCTGAAGAGGGTTACGACGTTCTCTTTGATTTCGTCCGTGATGATTTCCTGCGCGTCGCCCATGAGCGGCCTGACGGCGTGCTTGTAGACCTCCGCGTGGTGTTCGACAGAGGGGCAGGTGAAGATGGCCAGCATCCGGAGGGCGCGCAGGGTGTCTGTTCCCAAGAGGGGAGAGTGAGCTTCCAGTAGCCTTACCAGGGCCGACCACACTTTGTCTACGACGATGCGGATGACGGCGTCGGTCACCAGCCGGGGCAGCCCCGAATCGAACCGCCGCGACAACGCGTCCTTGATGAACTGCTTGGCGGTATCAGTGAGCAGGTCGAGGGCCTTGTTGATCTTCTCGATCAACTGGATCAAGGCCACCAGTAGACTGCACCAGGTGTGATCGGCCAGGCGCTTCTTGACCTCCCTGGCGTCAGACTCGTTCCGGACGAGGCTGTCTACGTCGGCTGAGATCTCGTGCCACGTGTCCTTCATGACGGTTCGGCCGAGGGTGTCGATCCGGCCAAGATCGGATGACACCGACGCTGGTTCAGCATCGCGTGGCAGTCGGCCGTTGGTCTTCGGCCGACTGTCGGTGACCCACAGGTAATCGGCAATATCCAGGCGTGCGAGGTCGAAGTAGATTTGCCGGTTGTTGGCGTTGAATTTCTGGCGTCCGGTTCGTTGGTCTGCTTCTACTTGGTCCTTGAGTTCGTGCCGCCGGTGGTCGCGTCTCTCTGGCCGGTCGGCGGCGAGGTCCGTCCATCCTTGCCAGCCGTGTTGGGAGCCCCCGCAACCGGAGCATGTGCAGCCCGGCCTTTGGGCGTTGGCGCAGTTCGCCCTGTGGGTGTTGGTCATCATCCGCAAGTCGCCGCCCGGTCCGTTGCGCTTAACGTGACTGACCGATCACTCTACGTTGGGCGGTGATGGGGGCCAATGGTTGTACGACAGAACCTGGTGGTTCAACTTCCGGCAATCCGGGCCACGTGGGGGCGCAGTTCCTGGTGAGCACCCATCGGTCCACTTCGACGCTGACCCCTGTCGGATGGCTGATAGACGAATCTTCTCGCTTCTGCGGGTCACCTCGACCAGCGGGTTGCAGCAGGGTGTGTGCCAGAGCTTCCTTTGCGATTCAACCGCAGCTGCCGGTCTCGAGGCTGAGTCAAGTCTGTGCCAGCTTCGATCGCAGTAACGTCCTGTTTGGCGCATCACTTATGCCGCGCGGTTCTCCGGCATTTCGACTCGGAACGGGTGCGGGTACTCAATGCCGCAGTCGGAGCACCAAGCGCGGAACAGGGCGCTGGTGGGTGTGAGGGCGAGTGCTGGAACAACCTTGTAGCGGATGCCGGATATGACGGTGAACAACTTTTTCCAGGGACGTCTACATTGGCATGCTGCCGGGTTTGGGTTCATTTTACGGCCCGGTCGTCAGCTACGGCCGGGGCGCGCCACTCGCGGGGCTTGGCGCCGGTCGTCTCCGCTACGGCGTCGACGTCTTGGTGGTCGTACACCGTGCGAGTGCCGGAGATCGACATCCCGGCGGCGTTAGCGAGGTCGCCGAGTGTGTACGGGCGGGGTTGCACGAACTCGCGGCCGTAGGCGACGAGCTGGCGGATCTGTTCTTCAGCCTGCTCCTTGGCGCGGCGGGCGGTGTTCAGTGCCCCGATCAGTGGGTCCTGATCGCCGTGCTCCCACGACAGGCGCAGGTTTTCGGCGGTTTGCCGCTGAGCATCGAACGCCTCGGCCGCGGCCGCTTGGAAGCCATCGTCGTGCTCGTCGCCTGGGCGAGTAGGTCGCGGGAGGGGGTGCAGGATCGCGGCCACGTCTTCGAAGATGTCTCGTCGATTCATGCCTACCTTTGTCGCACAACTTTGCGATGATCGCAAGCATCTGCTGTGATCGCAAACTGGGTCGGTGGCGGTGGCCGGGACAGGCAGGCCGTGTCTCCAGAGCCTGGTGCCTGATCTCATGCGGGACATCGTGAGGGTCCATCGTGGGTGTTCCGGATACTGCTGCGTTCGCCGACTCTGGGGTGGGTGCCGTCGACTCGACCGCCTTTTGACTTGATGTGACGGCGTGGATGCGCTGTGCTGGCAAGCGGTCGTCGTTCGATCGGGGGTGATCGTGGCCGCGCAGGTGGATCCCGAGTGGTGGAGCTCGGGACTTTGGAACGGCCGCCCGATCAGTGAGTTTCTACGGCGGCGCGATATCACTGCGGTTTTCCGCTTCCTCCACGCGCGAGGCGTGTCGTACGGCAGGATCGCAGGTCTTGTCGGTGTCTCGGCCAACCGCGCTGCTGAAATAGCCAAGGGCGCCCGGCAGGTCACGGCCTACGAGGTGTTGGAACGGATCGCGGACGGTCTGAACATTCCGCGTCCAGCTATGGGGCTCGGCCGCGACGAGGATGCCGTTGCGTCTCGCGCCCCCGGTGCCGTGGCCGTTGAGGGTGGAGCGGACCGATCGCTCGTCGGCGTGGGTGCCAGCAATCTGGTGAGACTCCGCCTGGGATTGGACGAGGCTCTGGCGGCGTCGAGTGTCGCTCCTCGGCAACTTGAGTTGATCGAGGAGTCCGCCAGCGAGCGCATGAGGGTTTACCCCTCGGCTTCGCCCCAGGTCATGCTGGCGATGTTGGCTGCCGACTGCCGGGAGGTCCAGGTGCTGTCGCTGCGGCGGCAGCCGGCGGCGGTCCAGGCCCGGCTTTCCGGGATGGCGGCGTTGCTGGCGACGATGTGCGCTGACGCGTTGATGCGGCTCGGGGACGTGGCCGAGGCTCGGCGGTGGTACGGCACGGCGATCCACGCGGCGGACGACAGCGGGGAGCCTCGTTTCAGGGTGCTCGTGCGGGCCCAAGCGGCGATGCTGCCCTACTACTTCGGTGATCCCACCCAAACCGTCGCCTTAGCTGATGCGGCTCTGGCGGTCACATCGATCGCATCGTCGCCGGGTGCCCTGGCAGCCGCAGGCCGGGCGCGTGCCCTGGCCCGAATCGGCGCCGCCGATCAGGCACGGTCGGCCATCGACCAGGCGCGCCGTTTGTTCGATCAGGCCGGCGACGAGGACACCGACGTCGCCTTCAGGTTTCCGGCGAAGCGGCTGTTGTTCTACCTCTCCGGCGCGTACACCTGGCTCGGTGACACAGATGAGGCGTACCGGGTCCAGGACGAGGCGCTGCGGCTCTACGGCGCCGCTCCGACCGTACCGATCGATGCGGCGCTCATCACCCTGGACCGGTCGATGTGCCTCGCGCAGGACCGGCGGGCGACCGAAGCGGCGGTGACGGCGCGTGATGCCGTCGCGGACTTGCCCGAGACTCAACGGACGGAGATCATCCTGACCAGGGCCACCGACGTGGCAACGGCAATCCCTGACGAGAGCCGGCGTGGTGAGGTCGCCGTCTTGACGGACTACGTGCGGGCGTGCCGCGAGAGCGCCCGTAGGCTTGGGACCACAGCCGCACTCCGTCCCTAGGAGCCCCATGTTCGTCGAGGCGCGCACCCGGCCGGTGCTCGCCGAGGTATGTCGTCTCCTCGGCTACCCCGACTCGAACGCGATCCTGCTGCGGCACCACACCAACGCCGTCTACGCACTCGGTGACGTGGTCATCAAGATCGCCCCCGGCGACCATGACCTGGAACGGGTGCGCGGGATGGTGGCCGTGGTCGACTGGCTGGTGGACCACGGTTTCCCCACGGTGGGCCTTCACCCAGGACTGTCCCAACCCTTGCGGGTGGGCGGGCACGCCGTCACGGTCTGGCAGCGTCTGGACCCAGCACACGACAACCCCATCACCGTTTCCGAGCTCGGAACGCTTCTCCGAGGTCTGCACGCCCTGCCGGCTCCGCCGGTGCCGCTGCCGGTACTGCGACCGCTCCACAGCATCGAGCGCTCCATCACCCGATCGGAGATCCTGAACGACAAGGAGCAGGATCTGCTGATGGGCCGGCTCGAAACACTGGCGGCCAGCTGGAAAGCGATGCGGTTTCCCCGCGGTACCAGCCTGATCCAGTCTGATCCGCAGATCCGTAACGCACTCCGGCGCTTCGACGGCACACCCGTACTGGCTGACTGGGACGGTGCTGCCCTCGGACCCCGAGAGTGGGACATCGCCACGGTCGCTGTCCACTGCCGTCGATTCGACCTGCCCGGCCCGGGAGCCTTCGCCGATTTCACCGCCACCTACGGCTGGGATGCCACCTCCTGGTCCCAGTTCGAGGAGCTGTGCCAGCTACGCGAGCTGCAGATGATCGCAACCAACGCTCGTAAGTCCCGCCCTGGGACCGAGGCCGCCGACGAGGTGCACCACCGGATCGCGGGCCTCGTTGACGACGGGGTGGAACTCCGCCGCTGGCACATCCTCTGAACCGAGTTTCGTAGCGACTCGAGCCGCCTGTTCTCTTCGCATCAATCCAGGCCAGCCATGGTGAGACCCACCGTGCCCCACCACGCTGGGTCTATTTCCGGCCGGTGCGGCAAGCGATTGTGGACGTCAGGAACACGTCGGCGGAACGGTCCAGGACCATCCTGACCCCCATGACGCGCCGACGGGCCAGCGGCAATGTCACGCCAGGGAGATCCAGATGGACGTGCCTCACGACGGCAGGTCGGAATGCGACCCGACGCACCGGCCAGTGCCCGCGCCGGGCACTCCGTCGACCGCACGGATGATCCCTCGTACGCGTACCGCCATCACGGCTGCGTGGGCGGGTGGCCGGCGGCCTGCTCCCCGTCGCCGGCCGACGGCGGTGGGCTTGCCGGCATGCCGGCAAGCCCACCGCACACCGAGGCCAGCCTCGACCGGGGGCCGACCATGACGGTGTACGTGTCGCGGTACGCCGAGACTGGCGAGCTGACGTCAGACCGCGCAGCTCAAGTTCCGGCGTTGACCCGGTCGGACCCGGCCGATCCGCCGCTGCTGACGCACGTTTGGCGGATCGTCTTCGAGCGCCAGGCACGGGAGCGCGATCCCCGATGAACAGCGACGAAGACCGCCCCGCAGACACTGAACCGCCCGCGCCATTGGAGCAACCGCCGTTACGGCCGCTGGCACTGGTAGGAGGGCCGGTCGAGGCAGTCCGCGCCGAACCATCCCGACCGCATCTGCCAATACGGCCGCTGTGGCTGTGTCGCCGATGCGGCCATCCGTGGCCGTGCGGCGCGGCGAAGGTTGCCCTTCTGGAGGAGTACAGGGAGAGCCCGGTCAGCCTCTTTCTCTACTTGGCCAGCTGCCTGCATGACGCGATCGAGGACCTGCGCCAGCTTCACCCCAGCGACACCGGCAGCACCGCCGATGTCTTCGACCGCTTCCTCGGCTGGCCCGCCCGACACACCCTCGACTATCGGGTCGCCACCAGGACCTCTCCCGACGAGGAGGAACCTCATGAGAAGCGCTGACGTCGTCAATGCGCCGCCGCAGACGGTCCGGGTGAGAATTCCGGCAGGCGCGGCAAATGCGCTGTGCCAGGTGGGGCCGATCCGCAGCGGCATGGTTTCCGCCGAGGTTGAGGTGCGAGGTCGGCGGGTCGAGATTCAGACGTCGGACGAGGGACCCGTCCTCTTTCCGACCGACGTGGGGCTCACGCTGCTGAGCGCTCTGAACGCCGACCCTGGCCTTCTCGTGTCGGGCGCCCGCGCCTTGGATGTCGGGTGCGGCTCCGGCCTGTACACGGTGGCGCTGGCCATGGCGGGCGCGGCACACGTGACCGCGCTGGACGTCAACCCGGCATGCGCCGACGTGACCCGCGAGAATGCGACCCGCAACGGTATCCGGCCTGCACAAGTAGCGACGATCGTCGGGGACCTCGCCGAGTTGGCAGTCGTCGAACCGTGGGACCTGGTGGTGTGCAACCCACCGCATTTTCCGCACGATCCGATCTACGCCGCTGACGACGGTATCGAGGCCGCGTTGGTCGGTGGCAGTGACGGGCGGGCGTTGTACGACGTCCTGCTCGCCCGTCTCGACGAGCTGCTTGCTCCGGGCGGGACGCTGCTGTTGACGCATTCGTCCCTGACGGACATCTCTCGCACCCGCCGGACGTTGCAACGCAACGGATATGAGTGCCGCACGGTGCAGGTCTGCGAACTGGACATCCCCTTGCGTCGCTATGCGGCACACCGCGACGTGCTGCTGTCGCGGCTGTACCCGCTTCGGGCTGCCGAACGAGCAGCGTTCCGTGGCCTCCGGTTCGAGGTGCACACCCTAGCCGCCACCCGCATCGATTCCCAGGACGGATCAGGTGAGTGACATGAACCAGTTCGTAACTGACGTCGTGGTGGCCGGCTCCGGCCTGCTCGGGCTTGCTACTGCCTTCGAGTTGCTCAGCCGGGACCTGGACGTCACCGTGGTCGGGCCTCGGACCGGCGACCACGCGGGGCAGGCATCGCGGGCCGCCGGGGCGATGCTCACCGTGTTCAGCGAAGTCGAAGCGAACCATGATCCTCAGCGGGTCAGCCTCGAAGTCGGTGAACGGTTGGTCGCCCGAACCGGCTTGAGGCCTGGCTGGACCGCGTCGGCACGGCCAGCAAACAGGCGGTACGGCTTGTCCCGGGCGTATGGGTGATCGGCAACGGCTACGGGCCAGACGACGCTGCGAACCTTCGGGCCATCGCAGAGGCCGCCGAGACCCATGGATGCCGCGCCGAGTTCGCGTCGCCGGCCGCCGTGCCAGGACTGGCACCGCAGGTGCGGGCACACGAGGCGCTTTGGCTGCCGGATGAGGCCAGCGTCGACCCGACGATCCTGGTCGAGGCGCTGACCGCGGTGCTGCACGCCAATCCTCGCTGCCGGTGGCTCAACACCACCGTGAGCACAGTCAACGAGCGCGGCGAGCATCTGGCGGTCGGCGCGGCTGATGGCAGCAGTGTCCTGGCCGCTCACCTGGTGCTCGCTGCCGGGGCCGGGACGACGGGTCTGCTCGCCCCAGAGCTCGCCGAGCAGGTCGGCGCACCACCGCTGCGGTCCGGGCGAGGCGTGTCGCTGCTGGCCCGCGTTCCGTTCTCGCTGCCCACTGCCGTGCGAACCCCGAACCGGGGCTTCGCCTGTGGCAGCCACATGGTCCCGCGCGGCGACGGCACCATCTATCTGGGTGCGACGAACCGGCTCTCCACCGAACCCGACTACGGCCAACCTCCCACCCTGGACGAGGTCGCCACCTTGATCCACGACGCGAGCGCCGAGCTCAACACCGACCTGCGTTCCGCCGGACTGATCGAGGTCCGTGTCGGGCACCGACCGGTCACCCTCGATCACCTGCCGCTGTTTGGCCGCACCAGACACCCGATGATCCACCTTGCTACCGGCACCTACCGGTGCGGAGTACTACTCGCGCCGCGAGCCGCCGCCATCGTCGCCGACGGGATCACCGCTCCCAGTTCCACCTCCACCCACCCTTTCAGCCCGCAGCGGACGATGGACCTGCCGGCGCTCGACGACCTCATCGACGGCGCGAGTCGCGGCCTGGTGGACATGCTGTGCCAACCAGGCGGCAGCCTCCCGCCCGGAACGCAGGAGCTGCTGGAACGCTTCCTGGCGGCGGCGTTGCACGAGATTGCCGCCGGCAGTTCAACAAGGGCAGTCGCCATGCGCAGGCTCTGGCAGCGTGCGCCGATGGCCGAATGCCTGCCGCTGCTACTCGACGCCGCAGGACGGATCCGATGATCATCCAGGCCACGGACCAGCAGACCGTGGCCCGACAGATCCTCGGCGAGATCAGCGGCCGAGCCGCCGACTCCATCATCGCCTCCACGCGGCTGTCCGATCTCGGTCTGGACTCCCTCGGCCGGCTCACCCTCGCCGTGCTGCTGGAGGAACGCACCGGCCGCCCCATACCCGACCACGAACTGCTCAGCGTCCAGACCGTGGACGACTTGGAGCGGCTGCTGACATCTTCGGAGCGTTCGGCATGACCGAGAAGCCAACACCGACGACGAGTCGTACGTCGGACCCGCCGTTCATCGCCGAGTCGGCGGAGGTCGCCCCAGCGGCACGCATCGGAGCGCGGACCCGGATCTGGCATCACAGCCAGGTCGACGCAGACGTCCGGATCGGCGAGGACTGCGTGCTCGGCAAGGGCGTGCATGTGGCCTCAGCAGCGGTCATCGGCAACCTGGTCAAGATCCAGGACGGGTGCGGGGTGTTCGGAGCCACCCTGGAAGACGGCGTGATGCTCGCCCCTGGCGTCTACCTGCTGGAGGACCCGGCACCCCGAGCCGTCAACCCCTCCGGCCACCTGAAAGGCCGCAATGACTGGCGGCGGGAACCGGTGACCATCCGCTACGGCGCCACCATCGGCGCCAACTCGGTCATCGCCCCAGGCGTCACCATCGGCCGGTACGCCCTGGTCGGCATCGGCAGCGTCGTGGGGCACGACGTGCCAGACCACGGGCTCGTCATGGGCAACCCAGCCCGGCAACTCGGCTGGTCCTGCATGTGCGGACACCGCCTCAACGACAACCTCACCTGCCCCACCTGCGGCCGGCTCTACCACCAACGACCGTACGGCTTGTCCCTGGCCACGTGACCGCCGTACACCACCGGCGACTGCCCGCACGAGCACCATCTCGATCACTGTTGAAGGAGCGTCACATGACCGAAGTCCGCTACCGTGTCCGCCCGGCCGGGCCGCTCAACGGCACCGCCGTCGTCCAAGGCGCGAAGAACGCCGCCCTGCCCATGATTGGCGCCGCGCTGCTTGCCCGACGCGGTCAGACGGTGCTGCGTAACGTCCCCGCGATCACCGACGTCCAGCGCGCCGTCGACCTCGCCCGGCTCCTCGGCGCCCACGTCGAATACCACCCGAACGACCGACTGCTCGTCATCGACGCCACCGACATCACCAGCTCACGGCTACCGGCCAATCTCACCCGCCTGTTCCGGGGCAGCGTGTTGTTCCTCGCACCGGTGCTGCACCGCCGCGGCGAGGTCATCTTCGAGGGCGCCGGCGGTTGTGCCCTCGGCACCCGAGGACTCGACTTCCACTATCGAGGGCTGGCTCGCCTCGGCGCGCACATCGACGAACAGGGCACCACGATCAGCATCAAGGCCGGCAACCTTCGCGGCGCCGACCTGTACCTCGACACCCCCTCACACACCGGCACCGAGAACCTCATCATGGCTGCGGCTCTGACCCCGGGCCGGACCGTCATCGAAAACACCGCCCTGGAACCCGAGGTCCTCGACGTAGTCGCGATGCTCACGGCCATGGGCGCCCAGATCAGCGGCGCGGGGACCGGCCGCATCGTCGTCCACGGGGTCGACGAGCTCAACGCGACCGAGTACACGATCATGCCGGACCGCATGGACGCCGGGGTGCTGGCCATCGCGGCGGCCATCACCGGCGGCACGATCAACCTCGTCGGCGGCACCGTGCTTGATCACTTCGGAGTCGCCGCCCACAAACTTCACCAGATGGGCGTTGAACTCGGCGCCGCCGGAGCGGTCACCAACGTCACCCGACCCGGTCAACTGCATCCGATCAACGTCATCACCGACACCCACCCCGGATTCGCCACCGACCTGCAGCCTCCGCTGATGGCCCTCGCCACCCAGGCGCCCGGAGCGAGCTACTTCCGCGAGCGCATCCACGACGCCCGCTACGCCCTCGCAGATGAGCTGACCAAGCTCGGCGCGGACCTCACCGTCGACGGCGAGAAGGCCGTCGTGCACGGTGGCAAGCCGCTGCGCGGCGCCGACGTCATCGCCCAGGACCTGCGGACCGGCATCGGGCTCGTGCTGGCCGGCCTTGTCGCCGACGGCGAAACGGTCATCGGCAACGGCACCATGATCGACCGAGGCCACGCAGACCTGGCCAGCCGGTTCACCGCCCTCGGCGCGGACATCACCCGCGATGAAATCTGACGACCGGCTCACCGCGGCGCAGACGGTGCCGAGCCGCTCGCAAGAACCGAGGAGGTGACCATGACGCGTCCGATCACACTCGCCCACCCGCACGTCGGTGACGCCGAGATCGACGCCGTCGTCCGCGTACTGCGCAGCCGCCAACTCGTCCAAGGCAGCGAGGTCGCCGCGTTCGAAGCCGAGTTCGCGGACCTCGTCGCCGGTCGACACTGTGTGGCGGTCAGCTCCGGCACCATCGCTCTGCACCTTGCGCTACGCGCCTACGGCATCGGCCCCGGAGACCAGGTGATCCTGCCGTCCTTCACTTTCGGCGCTACCGCGCACGCTGTCGCCCACACCGGCGCTACACCGATCTTCGCCGACATCGACCCGGAGACCTTCACCCTCGACCCCGACGCGACAGCAGCAGCCATCACATCCAGCACCGCCGCCATCATCCCAGTCCACCTGTTCGGCCACCCCGCCGCGATGGACCGCCTGACCGCCCTCGCGGCCCAGCACGGCCTCGCGGTCATCGAAGACGCCGCACAAGCCGTCGGCGCCGCACTGGGCGGGACCTCGGCAGGAGCGTTCGGTCACGCCGCCGCCTTCAGCTTCTATCCCACCAAGAACATGCACGCCATCGAAGGCGGCATGGTGGTCACGGCCGATGACCAAGTGGCCAGACGACTACGGTTGCTGCGCAACCAGGGCATGCCCTCCCGCTACGAGTACGAGCTGATCGGCTTCAACGGCCGGATGACCGACGTCTGCGCCGCAGTCGGCCGGGTTCAACTGCGGTCACTGCCGTCGTGGACCGTCCGCAGACAAGCGCACGCCGCCATACTCACCGAGCAGCTCCATGGCGTTGTCACCCCGCCGGTCCTGCCGGACGCCGTCCACGCCTACCACCAGTACGTCATTCGTAGTCACAACCGGAACGCACTACGGCAACAACTCGCCGAGTCCCAGATCGAGACCGGGATCCACTATCCGACGCCGCTGCATCGCAGTCCGGCCTACGGCCAACCCGCCGACCTCCAGCACACGGAACAGGCGGCAGCCGAGGTGCTTTCCCTGCCCGTCCATCCGCAGCTCACACAGTCCGACCTAGCCCGAATCGTGACAGCGGTGCGCCGATGAGCGCGCCGCTGCGAGCCGGACTCGTCGGCCTGGGCATGATGGGTCGCAACCATGCCCGCGTCCTCAGCCAGCTCCCCGGCGTCGAGCTCGTCGCCGCGACCGACCCTCGCGGAGACCAGCACCAGGCCACCCGAGGTGTCGCCCTTGCCGCCGATCTGGAGCAGCTCCTCACGCATCGGCTCGACTACTGCGTCGTCGCCGTGCCCACCGCCCACCACGCGGCCATCGGCTACAAACTCGCCGAGGCTGGCGTACCGGCGCTGATCGAGAAACCCCTTGCCCCGGACCTGACCACCGCACGAGCCCTCGCTGAAGCGTTCGACACCGCCGGACTGATCGGAGCCGTAGGCCACACCGAGCGGTACAACCCCGCACTGGAAGCCATGCGGCTCCGACTCGCCGACGGGGCCCTCGGCGACCTCTACCAGATCACCACCCGGCGCCAAGGGCCCTACCCGCCCCGGATCCGCGACGTCGGCGTCGTACTCGACCTCGCCACCCACGACCTGGACATCACCACCTGGGTCACCGGAATGCCGCTGGTCTCAGTCGCAGCCCGAACCATGGCCCGCAGTGGCCGGATCGCCGAAGACCTCGCCGTCATCCTCGGCGAACTCAGTGACGGCACCCTCACTAACCACATCGTCAACTGGCTATCCCCACTCAAGGAACGCATCACCATCGTCACCGGCGCTCACGGCTGCCTCGCAGCCGACACCGTCCACGGTGATCTCACCTTCTACGCCAACGGCTCAGCGCCAACCGAATGGGCCGCCGCCGAAGTGTTCAGAGGTGTCAGCGAAGGAGCCATCACCCGATACGCGATCCCGAAACGAGAACCCCTGCTCAGGGAACACGAAGCCTTCCGCAACGCCATCCTCGGCCGGGACGCACCGATCGTGACCCTGCGGCAGGCCGTCGCGACCATCGCCGCCGCCGAGGCCGTTCTGAATTCGGCAGCAACCGGTAGCTCCGCCACGCCTGACCTGCCGCGCGCACCGCGTCCACGATTCAGTGCGGCCGATCACCTGCTTGAGGTCGCGACTCCATCCTCAAGGTAGACACCGCCATGCCCGATGGCGGCGACCGCTGCGGCAACCCGCCGAGCCAACCGAGGAATCAACACCTGGTCGAGGCGTTCCGGCTCGATGAAGTCGTACCGGTCCAGCTCGTCGGGGCACAGGCGGATCGTCGCGATCTGGTCCGGCGCGAGGACCCCGCCGTCGAATACGAACATGAGTCCGCCGTCCCACGGTGGGCTGGCCGGCACCCAGTCGACGCACAGCAGCGCTCCTGCGGACACCGACAGGCCCAGTTCCTCCCTGACCTCGCGGGCGCATGCGTCCGCCGGGGACTCGTCCGGTTCCACTGTCCCGCCGGGGATCTCCCACACGTCCTTGTAGGTCGGGTGGACCACCAACACCCGACCGGCCTCGTCACGCAAGACGATGCCGGCGGCCGCGCGGACGCGCGTCACGTTGGCAATGTACGAAAGATCAGGTTCGGTCTGTGTCTCGGTCACGCGACCGACCCTACGGCCTCGCCTCGCGTGTTTCGCCTGGATCGAGCGGGTCCGGCGACCGTAGTGCGGTGGCCCTCAGCTTCGCTCCAAGCGCAAGGGCCGGCGGGGGATACATCGCAAATCATGAGATACGGGCCACTGCCCTTCAAGCTTTTTTCACCTGTTATCGCGGGGAATTTGTGCTGGCGTAGACCAATGCGGGTCAGCCCGTGCTGACGGGTCCTGCTGGGTCCGGCTCCGTCATGATCGACTGCTGGTGTATCTGGTTGACAGGGCGCTGCTGGTGGAGGCGTACTGGGATGCACGCGACCGTTTGACGGTCTGCCTGCCGGGTTCGTTCGGCCGATGTGGTGGCGCTCCTTCGGAGCGTCGCCTGTCGTTCGAGGGTCAGGACTGGGTGGGCGGTCAAAGGGGTTCTGAGTGACAGGGGGACCGCCATGAAGGATCTTTTCCCGGCTGGTTGAGCCGGTGCGCCGCCGCGGCCTCCCCGTTGGTGGCTGCCGGGTTCGGCGCCGCCCCTGTTTACGCCTCGCGCGAGGCCCAGGCCCGGATCTGATCGGTCTGAACGCACTTCTCGCTGATGTACGCCTTCCGTGCGTCGCTGTCAGGGTCACTCGGCGCGGCTCCGTGGCGTACCCGTCTACTCGCCCCCTGGGGCGGCTTGTCTCTTGACAACTCCACAGTGGTGGCAGCGCTCGCCCACTCTGACCTCCGGGTCTGGGAGGGCTGCCGCTGCCGGTGCCCCTCGTCCGCTGCTGGGCGTCTGTCGGGCGATCCCCGTGTTTCCACCCGATGCCGTGCTTGGTCGGCGTCGGTGACCTTCTCGACAAGGAGTTCCGTTGTTGTTTCCCATGCTTTCGACCACCGCTGTAGCCGGTGGTGGTGACAGTTCTCGGCTTGGCCCCCGTTCGGGGGTCGGGCTTGCCGTCCGGGTTGGTGTCGGTCTTCGACCGGACCCCCGGACGGACCAACGATTCGTCCTCACATCGCAGGTCAGCCGGTCTGTCAGTGATGGGCTGGCTGTCCTGCGAGAGACCCCTGCTGGTCTCGGGTCTCTCCCCTGGGGAGACCACACACGTATCGGAGAAGGAGGTGATGGTGGATGGATGATCCGGTTCTGCGGGTCCAGTCGCAGTTGACCGCCCGTGATCGGGTGTTGCTGGGCTGGCTGTACGACCACGGGGTGTTGACCTCGTTCCAGATCGCGCATGCCCTGTTCCCTTCGCTGGATTTCTGTCAGCGCCGGTTGTTGACGTTGTACCGGTTGCGGTTGGTGGGGCGGTTCCGGCCGCAGCGCGCCGACGGCGGCTCGTATCCGTATCACTACGTCATCGACCAGCTCGGTGCGGAGGTCGTGGCCGCTGGCCGCGATGAGCGGCCACCGCGGCGTGATCACGCGCGGGTGGAGCGGCGCCGGTGGACGTCGAGCCGCACCCTGGAGCACCGGCTTGGTGTGAACGGCTTCTTCACCGACCTCGCCGGCTACGCCCGCACCCACCCGGATGCCTGGCTGGGGGAGTGGTTGTCGGAGGCGGCGTGCCAGCGGTCGGCGGTGTTCACGCGGCCGGAGGATCCGGCGTTGGTGCGCGCCTTTCAGCCTCGGGTCCGTCCGGACGGCTACGGCCTGTGGACCGCGCGGGGTGTCGGGGTGCCGTTCTTCGTCGAGTACGACACTGGTGGCGAGCAGCTGTCGGTGCTGACCAGCAAGCTCGTCGGCTACCGGCAGTGGTTCGCCGCGCTGGGGCGGGTGTGGCCGGTGCTGTTCTGGCTGCACTCCGCCGCCCGGGAACGCAACCTACGCCGCGTGTTGGCCGAGATGCCGCCGCTGGTGCCGGTGGCCACCGGAGCCCGCGACCACGCCACCACGGCGGGCCTGTGCCCCGCGCAGGCGGTGTGGGCCGCGGCCGGCGGCGACGGCCAACGATCGACGCTCGCCGACCTGGCGATGTGGGTCGCCGACGCTCGTGACCTGGCGGGGGAGGCGGCGTGAACCTCGACAGCCTCCCGAACACCGTCCCCACTTCGTCCGCGTACGACACGACATCGGGGTGGTTCTGTCACTGGTCTGTCAGCGTCTCACCGGAGGTGGCCGACAGACCGGTGACAGAACCGGACCGCCCTGACAGTGCGCGGGCAGAGGTATCGTCCCGGCCCTCATCCGGCCGGTCCGCGCTCCCCGCCTGGACCGGTCCGCCCACCCCACCGCACGGGCGTATCGGGACCGCCCGTCCATCCGTCCGGTCCTGGGGATCGGGGGCGGTTGTGGTCCGGTCCGGGGAGGTGGTCCGCCACGACTGCATCAGGTGATCCGGGTGCCAGTTCGGGACGGAGCCGGGCCGAGGGCTTCGTCCAGGTCGTGATCATGCTCGCTATCGGCGGGGCGGCTGGCGCGGCCAGCTTTACCCACGTCCGCGACGTCGCTGCCGCTCACGGCCAGCCAGGTTGGCTGGCATGGGCGGACGCGATCGTACTGGAACTGATGTCCATCGCCTCCGGACTGGAACTCCGCCGCCGTAAACGAGCTGGCGTGTCGGTGGTGTTCCCGGCGACGGTGCTGGCCTGCGCGGTGACGCTGTCCCTCGCGGCGCAGGTCGTGGAAGCCGAACCGTCACCGATCGGCTGGATCGCCGCAGCCGTGCCCGCGCTCGGCTTCCTCGTCATGGTCAAGATCGCCCTCGGCTACACCAACGCCACCTCCGGCCGAGTGCACGCCGACGCGCCCACCGCCAAGCCGGCGGACCCGTCCACCACCGTCATCGCGGCCGAGACGGACAGGGACTGCGACGGCCGGTCCACCCCGCCGGACTCGGACCGACAATCCAACGCGCGGACCGTCCACGACACCGGCAACCATCACGATCACCACGGACCGGACCGTTCCCGTACTGGTGGACCGGTCCACCGACGCCGGACCTCAAGACGCGGACCGTCCACCCACCCCACCGACGAGTTGCTCGCCGCCGCCAGACGTGTTCAAGAGCAGCGTGCCGCCGAAGGCAAGCCGCTGACTCGCGCCGCCCTGGCAGCCGCGCTGCGCTCCAGCGGACACACCGTGTCCAACACCAGAGCATCACACCTACTGAAGATCCTCAAAGCCGACCAGCCTGCGGCGCCCGCGTCTCATCACCAGGAGGCCGGGGGAGCGCCCGGTGACAGTGCCCCACCGATGGCCCCGGTGCTCGTCGCTCCTACGCCCACCACCTCGCTCGCCTCGCATCAGCCTCAACCGCAGTCAGGAGAACCGACACCATGAACACCAACACCCCAACCAGCGACACCCGAACGACCAGCCCACACCCGCCTGCTGGTACGCCGTGGACTGCCGAGCGGATCCGCGCGCTCGGCGCCGCCACCACCCTGCCCACCGCCGCAGCCGTTCTCGGCATCAGCCGATCCCAGGCCTACCGACTCGCCGCCACCGACACCTTTCCCGCACCGCTGATCCGCGCCGGCACCCGCATCATCGTCCCCGTCGCCGGACTCCTCCGACTCCTCCTCCTCGACAACCCCGCCCCGCCCCTTGACGACAGTCGGGGACTTGATTCCGGACCCGTGGCGAGCGTGGATGCAACGACCCCGCCACCAGCGGACTACCACCGCCGCCGCTGGCGGCACCACGCCGAGCACCCAGGAGACAACCCGTGAAGGGATCCACCTTCAAACGCTGCGGCTGCCGCGACACCACCACCGGCCGGCGACTCGGACGCTCCTGCCCCCAACTGCGCCGGCCCGGCGGCGGCTGGTCCCGCACCCACGGCCACTGGCACTGGCAAATCGAAATCCCCGCCCGCGCCGACGGCACCCGCCGCCCACTCCGCCACGGCCCCTACACGACTCAGGCCGACGCCGACACGATCCTGGATCGCATCCGGGCGGCGCTCGCCGTCCCCGACCCCACCGACCCGCACACCACCGTCAAGACCGGTGACCTTATCGAAACCGCCGTCAAGACCGGCGTACCCGTCCCCACCCCCGACCAGATCCGCCGGGCGCTGCACCTGGACATCACCCCCACCGAGCTACCCACGATGGAGGCGTACCTGACCGACTGGCTCGCCGGGCGCAAGAACATTAAGACCGGCACGCTGCGCTCCTACGAAGGGCACATCCGGCTGTACCTGATCCCGCACCTCGGCCACCTGCGCATCGATCGGCTCCGCCCCGGTCACATCGACGCCATGTACGACGCCATTGCCGACCGCAACACCACCATCGCCACCCTGCGTGCCAGCCGTGACCCCGCCAAACGCGACCAGGTCACGAACCAGCGAATCGTCGGCCCCAGAACCATGCACGTCATCCACGCCACCCTGCGCAAAGCCCTCAACGACGCCATGCGCCGCCATCGCTACATCGACAGCAACCCTGCCCTCATGGTCGAACTACCGACAGCCCGACCACCCAAGCCCACCATCTGGACCGATCAACGCATCAAAACGTGGCGCGAGACCGGCAAAACCCCCAGCCCCGTCATGATCTGGACCCCCGAACACACCGGCAAATTCCTCGACCACACCCACAGCGCGAACGACCGGCTCTACGCCCTCTACCACCTCATCACCTTCACCGGCCTACGCCGAGGCGAAGCCTGCGGCCTGCACTGGGACGACCTCGACCTCGACAACCGGACCCTCACCGTCCGCTGGCAACTCGTCCAACACGGCTGGACCACCGCCATCGACACCCCCAAAACCACCGACAGCGAAGCCACCATCGCCCTCGACACCGAAACCGTCGCGGTACTGCGCGCCCACCGCACCCGGCAACACCGCGAACGCCTCGCCGCGGGTGTCACCTGGAACAGGACAGGGCTGGTGTTCACCACCCCGACCGGTGAGCGGCTCCACCCCGCCGACGTCACCAACCACTTCCACCACCTCGCCACCCAAGCCGGACTACCACCCATCCGACTCCACGACCTCCGCCACGGCGCCGCCACCATGGGCCTCGCCGCCGGCGTCCAGATGAAAATCATTTCCAACCGACTCCGCCACTCCAGCCCACACTTCACCGCCAAGTTCTACGGCGACGTCCTCCCGGAGTTGTCCCACACCGCCGCCGAGGCAACAGCGGCTGTGGTACCCCGACGGCGGGGCAGCGGAGCGCAATCGCATAGGCGGCCGGGCTGAGCGGCAGATGCTCGCGGTCGTGGCCTCGCTCGCCCAGAGAGGGCCAGGGAGGCCACGGCCCTACTCGTCCCCGAGGACCTCTTGCAAACCGAGGTCAGTGATCCTGGTTGGCAGGAGGTACTCCTCGATCTGCTCCGCGAGGTGAAGCGGCCACGGCAGGACGGTGGTACCCCGTACGTACGGTGCTGCATCCCGCAGCTCGTGCGCCAGCGCCGCCCAGTGCCCCGGCTGGTCGCCATCCTGAATTCCCGCTACGAGCAGCTCGATGAACTGTGGGTTCCACACCTGGGCCTTCGGCTTTGGGGCAGTGAGCTTGCCGTTGTGCTCGCCGGGGATCAGCTTCGACACGCCCTTCAATGCCCCAGAATGCGTGCTGGGCTTGCCCGTAGTGCTGCCGTACACCCGAGGGACCAGGAAGCGCCACAGACCCTTGGGCTGGCCTGTGCCATCGTCGCTTACGCCGTAGCACTCTGGCGTCTCGCCGCCTTCAGCGGTGCGAACGCGTACATGACGCAGGCCGGGCAGCTTGCTGATCGGCTGAGGTTCAGCGGCGCCGAAGCCGAGGCTGTCGAGCTGGATGCGGCCGTTGGTGAGGGTGTTCCAGGCGCCGCGCAGGTTTTGCGCATGGGTGAGCAGCAGGGTGTCGGGGAAAGCGCTGGTGGCCTCATCGATGACATCCTTGGCGAACCGGACCACGTCGTCGGGGCCGCACTTGAGGTCCACGTTGACGTACTGCCTAGCGATCTCCACGAGCCCGGTGTGCAGAGGCTGCCAGGGCACCTTGGGTGCACGGACTTCCACATGCTGACCGGTGGGGTCGACGAGCACGGCGACCGGGACCTGTCGCGCGAGCCCCCAGACGCGTCCCTTGTTCTGGCGAATCATCCAGATGGCCAGGAGAGCAGGCTGCCGGAGTAGGGTATTCCGCGCCGGCGCAGGCAGCGGTTCGGGGCGTACGCCGAGCTGCCGGAACAGATCATCGACGGCTGCGGCGAACCGCTCTCGGTTCGGGTCAGAGGGCTCCCTGCCCTCACGGGCGCGAGGGGGACGCTTTGGCTCGGCAACCGGGGTGACGAACTGGCTGAGCCGTCCCGTCCGCAGCAGGCCGTGCCGGATGGCGAACTTGGGATCGTCGCCGCGTCGCCGGCCCTGATAGGCGTCGGGGTGGGCGATCTCGACCAAGGCGATTGTCGGGTTTGCCGTCTGGCCAAGTGCGTCGGCGATGTGCTCGATGCGAGCCTCCACCGCGGCCTGGGGTCGGCGTCCGACCCGGTCAAGGTCGGCGCGAATCGTCGGTGCCGCCAGCCGCCGAATCCCGAGGGTCACCGCGCCAAGGTCGATGTAAGCCCCGGCCTCGTCGAGCTGCTCGGCACTGGGCATCGGGACACCGAGACGGGTGGCGAGCCGGTCGAGGGCGTATTGCGTGGCTCGGTCGGTGTCGGTGAGCAGCTCGATGTCCAGGCGCGGCCCGACGATCTCACGGAGGTAGGTGGCCGAAACCTGACTTTCGCTGATGCCGCTAAGCCCTTTGTACACAGTGCACTTTTCGCGGGGGAGCGCTGGGGCCGGACGGAGGTGTGGGGTGAGCTCGTTGATGACCCAGTCCATCAGCGGCTGGCGGTCGGCGACCGACAGCCCGGCGCTGACCTTCTCAGCTGAGAGCATGCCGGTGCTGTAGACCAGCGCAGCTGCGTCGCCGTGGCGCTGTAGGTAGTCCAGTGGCTTGTCGACCAGCTGCTGCGGGTCGGGCAGGCGATCGAGACAACCGGCTTCCTTCAGTACCCTCGCGAGGGCGTCGTCCCAGCGTGGTCCATAGCTGCTCGAGCCGTCCCTCTCAGTCACCTTGACCTGCTTGATCCGAGCCGTGCCGAAGTGACGAGAGTTCTCCAGGCCGGCCAGATACGGCACGGTCGGCGCCAGGTACACCGAGTGGCCGTGGTCGAAGGCGAGTTTGCCCCGCACGGGCATCCAGCGCCGCACGCCGTACGACAGATAGACCAGCAGCTCATCACTGGTGGGCAGGGTCTGCACGCTGACTCCGATCTTGACCGAGAACGGGGTCTGGTCCTCGATCCGCTCCGGCGGCCAGGACATGAGCTCCGCGCCGTCGGTGCTCGGACAACGTAGGAACCGCAACTCGTTATGCGGGCAAGTCGCGCCCGGGCGAGATAAGGTCGCCGCGATCTCCATCGGGAGCAGGCGCATGGCGCGCTGTCGATCTTCCGGCGCGGTCAGGTTGAGGTGAACCGGCGACCAGGTGAGGTGGCTGGCGTGCAGCTGGGACAGGGTCAGGGAGATCTGCTCCGGGGTGCCCTTCTGCGCGCGTACCCATGCCGCGACCAGGTTGAAGATGGCCGCCGGGTTCACCGCGCGGTATGCGAGCAGCCAGTCCTGGTCGTCGTCGCCACGTCCGGCGTACGGAAGCGTGACGACGCAGTCGGGGACGAGGGCGGTGATCGCGTCGTTGAGTGAGGCGATCGGGATGCTGGCGACGTCGCCGCCGCGCTGCGCCTGGGCGAGCCGGCGCAACGGCTCCTTCCAGCGGCCTGGGAACCGCATGAGGTGGTAGGTGCGCTGGATCGGGGCTGCGGGATCGAGACGCAGGACGGTGACAGCGAGGTCGTCGTAGCGGGGTGCCATTCAGTGGTCTCCCATATTGGTGAGTGCGCGGTACAGAGGTTGGTAGAGCGCCTGGACCAGGTGCCGATCGGTGTTGGCGCTGGTGGGTTCGAAGTACGGGTTGAGCACCTCGCGCATGCCGTGCAGCAGGCTGGTGCTGGCGTCGTCGACGTCGGTGTCAGTGTCGCTCCTGCGTGCGGTGACCGGTGCGAAGGCGGCGTCGCAGAAGTAGACCTTCGCGGCTTGGCCGCCGCGTAGGAGCCGGCCGACGACCTGCCAGATGGTTACGAGTTGGGTCCAGGCCACGCGTTGGCGTTCGTCCGTGCCGAGCTGGCTGTAGGCGACCAGGGCGTGCAGCAGCCGCCGCCACTGGCGCTGCGCGGCTCGGCGTCGCTGGCTGCCGGCACCTACGAGGCGTTCGTGTGCCGGGCAGTCGTCATCGAGCGGGTGCGGGCGTAGTTGTTCGAGGGCGTATTGGTTGATCCGCTGGGTGACGTAGCTGAGATCCTTCGGCCGCGGGTGGGGACGTACCAGGAAGAACGCGGCGCCAATGGCGGCCACGCCGTCGTTGTTGAGGATGTTGTGCCCGCGCTCGACGGCCAGGATGGGGGCGACCAGCAGCCACGCGTTATCGGTGCCGAAGTCCGCGACGTCACCACGGCGCAGCAAGTGGCCGTCGTCCCAGCCAGTTTCCAACTCGTCGTCGCCGATGAGGCAGCGCACCTGCCCCTCCCAGGAGGCCTTGCGCCGAAGTAGCTCGTTGGTGACGGTGCGGGCCTCGGCGTAACTACCGACCAGCAGCATGACCTTCTCCCGCCCGGGCGGCAGGGCGGCTCGTTCCCGCTCCAGGCGGTTCGGTCGCCCGGGACCCGCGCCGGGCTGGGTTAGGGCTGCGACCATCTGCCGCAGGGCGCTCGCGCGTTCCTCCCCGTAGCGGCCGGACACCCAGATCGGTGTACTCCGTTCGCCTTGGTGCTGGATGTCCAGGGCGAATGTGGTCTCGGAGATGGCGGCGAGTTTTTGCGGTGACGGGCGCAGGATCGCCTCGACCGGCACATCAATGTGGTAGCGAGGCGAAGTTCCGGCCCAGCTGGTCCCGGACAACAGCAGTACGTTCGGGCCCGGCCCATCGGCGCGAAATAGGTCTGGCAGGCCAACCAGCAGGGCCCGCCCTACGCCCGTGTAGCGGAAAAACCGGAACTCGCCCAGCTGGCCATCACGGCGGTCGGTCTCGTCCTCGACGTACTGGAAGCCCAGTACGTTGCCCATCGGGGACTCGGGTACCGCGACGGCGAGGTCGCTGGGCGGGCGGCGTACCTCCGCCGGAAGTGTGTCGAACATGTCCAGCTCGGCCGCGACTTCCGGCCAGACAGCGAGCATGAGGTTGAGCCGGTGAGCCATCACCGCTACGGCGACCGCCAACTCCAGCCGCCACACGTTGCGGTCGAGCTCCGCTGGTGCGATCTTCCTACCTTCGACCAGCTCTCGATCGCTCAGCTCGGTCAGCCACTGCCGGACGGCGTCTTCCCGCATCTCCTCTTCAGTGTCGGACAGTTGCGCCTCGGCCAAGGTGGCTAGACCCCCGGCGACCTCGCCGGATGCTCCGGTCGGGTCGTCGATGAAGGCGTTGAACTGCTCGCGCAGAAGCTTGTAGAGCTCATCGTTGTCCCAGCCGGGGTCCGGCCTGCGGCCCTTTGCCGCGGCGTAGCCGGCCCAGTCCTGAGCAAGGCTATTGAACAGGGTCCATGCGGTGAAGTAGTCGGGGTCGAGCCAGTTCAATACCGGCTTGCCGGCGCGAACCCGGTCCCGTTGCAGCAGCTGGTAGATGATGTCTGCTGCGGAACGGGCCTGGTTCAGTGCCGTGGTGAACCGGCGGATCTGCCGGGAACTGACCGGTGCGCGGCCGGTTGCACGCAGCTTTTCCGCCACCCGCGCCCCAATCTCGTCGATCCACGCTTCCTGGCTGGGCCCAAGCAGTACCTGGGCGCTGGCGAACATCTCATCGAGGTTTGCCTGCACCTGGTCGGCCTCGTCGACCAGGATCAGGTCGCTGCGCCGCCACGCCGCCTCCAGGTACCGCATCTGCTCGTGGCTCAACGGTCCGGGCACAGGGGTGTGCACAAGACTCCACGGCGTCGCGATCCACACGTCCGCCGTGACCAGCCGGCGCGCGGCCTCATGCCGCTGGCATCGATGCCACAGGGGACAGGTGCGCCGTGCCCCGTCCCGCCAGCCATCCACCGGCGCGTCCGGATCCGTCTCAATGAGGTGCTGGCAGGGCGCCTCGCGTACCTCAAGTGGGGTGGCCTTGTCTCGGACCGCATCGAGCGGGCAGGCCGTGCTGACCAGGTCGAACCCGTACGGCTCGAGGGGTAGGAGCCGGCCGGGCGCCGGCGGCTGGAGCCGATGCAGCCGCTCCGCATGCCGGGTGCGGTTCTGCCCCATGACCGGCGCCGCCACCACGCCGTCGTACCAGGACAGCTCGTGCGCCATGCGTAGGGCTGCCGAGTTGTCGCCGACCACGATCGTCACCCGGAGGCCGTGCTGCGCTGCCCAGGTTGCCAGGATCGCCGCGAGGGTGCTCTTGCCGACGCTGACCATGCCGACCAGGTGCAGGATCCGATCGATGCAAAGGGTCGTGGCGTCGCCGAAGGTGTCGTCGGCCAGCCGGACCTGCAGCTTGACGTCCAGTAGGCGCTCCTCCCATCGATGAGGGGAATGCCCGGCCTGCAGATCGGTGGCGTCCATACCTCGGGCGGTCTCCACCAACTCCTGCCACGTGACCTCAATCGGTGCACGCGTCCGGACGGCCAGATCATGCAGAGCCGGAGTCGGCGCGGGTGGGAGGTTGTCCGGCACGGTCAGGCCGTGACCACGCGCCGTGGAGCTCATGCGGTATCGGCCGGGTGCGGCGAACCGGACGCTGGTGGTGGCGAAGGGCAGCGGCTCGGTGAGTAGCTGCTCGTACCAGTCCCACCGGTTGGTCGCCACGCTGCACTGCCGGCGTACCGGTCGGCCGAGCGAGTCCAGGTGGTAACCCCGCACTGTCTCAGGGGCAGACCGGTAAGCCCGCAGCAACTCGTCCCACCCGTAGGGGCGTTGGCTGCGCCACAGCAGGGCTCGCGCGTTGGCGAGCCGGACCGCCGCGTCGGCTGGCGGGCGCGGCACCGCGTCCCACAGCGCCCGGTACCCGTCGAGCAACGCGGGTACTCCGCTGGCGGCCTGGTCGGCGGCGACTGTTTCCAGCAGATACAGGCACAGTTCGGTGTCCATCAGCCGGGAGGGTGAAGGCTGGTCGCCGGTCGGGGTGTAGTGGCCGCGGAGTGCGCGGGTGAAGCGGTTGCGGATGGTGTTGATATGCCTCATGTCTCGGCCTCCACCCGCCGCTTCACGGCACCGATGAACTCGGCCTCGGAGACCGCCACGATTCGCTGGCCCGGCCGCACCTGGGGGCACGCCTTCCGCAGCCGTGCCACGTACCGCGGATGTGCCTTGACCTGCTCCTGGCCGATGACGACGTAGGCCCTCTCCGCCTCCGGCGACACGGTGAACAGCCGCTCCCGCAGCCGTCGGGCCAGCCGTACCGGGTTGCGCCAGGCCTTGATGTCGGCGACCCACGGTCGTTCCGCGAAGACCGCGATGTCGCACGCGTCGAAGTCCGGCCACAACGCCACCGATACGCCGAGCTTCCCGATCGCGTCGGCGATGCGCAGCTCGGCACGACCCGGTGCGGTGATGAAGGTGCGTAGCTCACGCCGCAACCACCACACGCCCTCGCTGGCGGGGTGGTCCGTCCCGGTCGTACCGGGTGCCGGGCAGGTCTCGTCCTCGCAGACCCAGGTCCGGTCGTCATCCAGTGGCAATCGAAGACCGCTGCACCCGCCGCAGGTCCGGATCACGCCATCCGCCATCGCCTCCGGTGGCGCCTCCACGTACGCCTGCCGCACCTCATCCGCCAGCAGCGCCAAGTCAGGATCGGCCAGCCGTGCGTCGAGCTCTATCGCCGCGATCGCCGGCTGTCGGATCAGGAGCGCGCGGAACGCGATGTAGGACCGCGGTGCGTTGTGGGTCCGGGACTTGTCCATCACCGCCCGCAACAGCGCGTTCTCGCGGATCTCGCCTTCGACATCCCCACGAAGGCTGCCGAGTTCCTCGCAGGCCGCCGTCGGGCGGCCGTAGATGAGCAACGCCTCGTCAGGGTCGACGTCGGTCCCGGTGAGGTCGATCTTCCAGTCGCCGAACGGCTCCTGTGCAAGCTGAAGCAGCTCCACCACGCTGGCCGGCGCGGGCGCACCCTGATGCCAGGCGAGCAGGGTCAGCCGATCCAGCGCGAGCTGCAGGTTTGCCGGGTACGGCAGCCGGAACGCGTCACCCGATGCGGTCTGCTGGGCGTACTCGAGGATCCCGCTGGCGAGCTGCGCAACAGCAACCTGCGGGGTGGGCAGCCATGGCGGGTCTGAAGGTGCATCGATCATATGTGCACTCCGCGTGAGAGAGACGTAGGCAAGGCGGGTGAGTTCCATTGGACCGCATCGGTATGACAACCGGGCAGCCCGATTCAATGTGCGAAGCGTCCTCGCATTAGGCGGCCGGTGGCCCCGCGTGCTCGCTCGTGCGATTGGAGTCCTCACCCCATCCGAAAGGTCAACTCCGCCTTGAGCTTCGAACTGGCATTTGTGCTTCTGCCCAGGGAGCTTGAACCGCGATCGGAGTAATGACTCGAGAAGGCCGACTGCGTCTCAAGCAATGCAAATTCTGTCGGTAACCAGACCGAAGTCCCCGCTTGGTAATCCGTGGCGGTCGGGTGCCCGATTTGCCGGGCCGAGCCGGGTTCGCGGTGTCCGGTCGGGAGCCAGGTCCCCCGAGGACTGGGCCGGGTCGTTAACGCTGCGCGGATCGTCCCGAAGCACGTCTGCGGGTAGACGGATGCCACGAGGCGATCCTTGTAGGACACCGACGTGTCTCGAGCCGGGCGCTTGCGGTTTATCAGCGGCGCGTACGTCCCGTTTGTCTTCTTCCCGACACAACTTCGGTCCTACGACCCCCTCCCAGCGGGCCCTGCAGTCTCGTTACAGTACGCACTCATCGCGATCGGCAGCGCATCAGTAGCTGCGGATGTCAGGGGGTGGTCCATCCGGGTCTCGGTGCAACTACTGGTTTCTGAGTAGTTGTCTGTCTGGTGTGGTCTAGCAGCGGCTGGCGCCGACGCGATCGTTGAGGATGATGTCGAAGGCGTTGAGTGCGGCCTTCCATCGGTTGGTCCAACGGGCGCGCCCGCGTCCGGTCAGGTCCACACGGCCACCGCCAGATCTGAAAATATGTCCACAACGCATAGACGGTTACACAGCGGCCGTCTCGCGTTCACCCCGCCTCACTAGCAACATCTTTAGCGGCGGCTGCTCGTACTAATAAGTGCCCTGCAGGAGTTGATCGGCCACGATGGCAGTCGCATGCAGGGTTGATAGGACGAATCGGGACGTGCGATAGACGAGCAGGTGTCAGCGCCGCACGCCGGGGCGGTGTGCCGAACGGGCGGAAGGGACGGCACAACGGACGGAGCAGGTAGCCGCGAGCAGCAACTCGCGCGGCTCATCTCGGACATCGGACCCTGTAACGGCGGCCAGGTTCTCGAAGCCGCGCGGCAGCGCTGGCCGGCGATGACGCAGGCGCGACTTCAGAGGATCGCCGCTTCGGCACTCAGCGCTGGGCTCATCCACGACGACAACGGCATCCTCAGGGCAGCCGACGCGCCCGCAACGCCACACCCTTCCGGCCATCGATCGGCGGTGACTGCGCAGGTTCCCCGGGCTGTCGTCGTTGACGTCGAAGCTGTTGTGCGTCCCACTGCGGATCACCCCGACGGGGACCGGCGCATCTATCAGATCGGTGCGGTGCGGTTGTCGTCGGAACGGCGCTGGGTCGAGGAGGCACCCCGCTTCACCGCCTGGGTGCGGCTGCCGGACGTTGACTGGGAAGAGCAGCTGCGGTCCGCGGCCGTCCGCGCCCAGTACGCCGCACACGCGATCCCTGTCGAGCAGGCGCTGCACGATCTGCGGGACTACTTGACGGACGCGGACGTCCTCGTGGCCTACAACGGCACCGGCGCCGACTTTCCGATGCTCGACGATGCGGCCACCCGCGCTGAGCAGCCACCGTTCGGCGCGCTGCGCCGAGCCGACGCGTTGTACCTCGCCCACGCGGTCTGGCCGACCGCCCGTTCCCATCGCTTGGCGGAGCTCGCCGACGAGGTAGGTGTCGGCCGGTCCGGGCTGAGCTGGCACGACGCCGCAGACGATGCCGACCTGACAGCCCGGCTGCTGCGGCACGCCGCGGACACCGTCTCAGGCTGGGACGGGCCGTTGCGGGATCTGCTGCTCGCCGCCGGTGCCGGGTCACCTGCTTGGGACCTGCTCGCGTCGCTGCTATCCGCACCATCTGGTCGGCCGGCCGCGGACGACGGCTCGGTCGCCCAGGTGCTCGCGGACGTGCTCGGCAGTGGCGACCTGCGGCAACCAACCCGGCGTGGCCGAGCCGTACCGGAGAACCTGACGGTGCCGGAGCGACTGTTCGACCGCACCGGTCACGTGGACCCGCACGCACTCGCCCTGGCGGCCGCGCATGGTTCGGTCGAACGCCGGCCGGCGCAGCAGCACATGGCCGAACTTCTGGCCCGCCAGGTCGACGCTGGCCGGGATGCGCTATGTGAAGCACCGACGGGAACCGGTAAGAGCCTCGCGGTTCTCGCCACCGCCCTCGACTGGCTCGCCAGCAACTCCCGCCGACGGGTGGTCCTGGCGACGTTCACCAAACAGCTGCAGACCCAGCTAGCCGCCGACATCACCCGGCTCGCCATGGTGGTGCCCGGCCTCGACGACGTCGCCGACCTGGTGAAAGGTAAACGCAACCGGCTTTCACTGCGGGCACTCGTCGCCGCGCTCACCGACGCGGTCGCCGTGGCCGCCGGAGCAAGCCGCCGGGATCGCCGGAACCGGTTCGCCGCCCACCCGGGCTACCGGGAGCTGCTGGTGTACCTGGTCCAGCGGCTGGCCACCGCGACATCGGCGCAGCAGGCGTGGGTGGCACGAAGTGTCGACACCGCCGACATTCCGATCTTCCTCGCCGAGTACGTCTCGACGACAGCCGGCCCGGTGCTGGGGTTGTGGCTGGGCAGTGTGAGCCAGGAGTCCGACGACTACGGGACCGGCTCCGCGTCGCCGCTTGCCCATATGACCGACACCGTCGGCGAAGCGCTGGCCAACAATCGCCTCGTCGTCGCCAACCATGCGCTGCTGCTGAGCAACCCGGACGCGTTCGCCGACGACACCCTGCTCGTCGTCGACGAGTCGCACTCCCTCGAACACGCCGCGACAGGAGCCGCCAGCGCCGAGGTGGACTATCGGGCGGTGGAGAACCTCGTCGCCGAGCTGCGTCGCTGGTTTGCCAGCCAGCGCGGGGAACCGGCAGCGCTGGGGGAGCAGATCGCCGACCTGGAGGCGATGCTCGACACTGAGGTGATGCCACGGGCCGCGCAGGCGGTGTTCGACGCCGCCGGCGGAGAGCCGGGCAATCGCGCGGCGACCCTGGCGAGCCCGTTCGGTGGGCTCGGCGGCAGCGCCTCGGCGCGGCAGTTGCTCGCCCGGGTGGAACGCCTCGCCGTCGTCGCCGGGCTCGTCTACCGGCAACTGTCCGGTCACCTCGGATCGGAGCAGATGCAGGCGGCGTCGTGGTGGGAACGGGAACGGGCGACGTCACTTGCCAGCAGGGTGTGCACCCTGGCCGAAGCAGCCGACCAGATCGTCACCGATGCCCATGCCATCCTCGACCCTCCCCGCCCCGACGCAGGGAACGCTGCTGGGCAGCCGGGCACGCCAGCCGACCAACCTGCCGGCAGCGGTGGGGACGACGCTCCGGGCGTCGACGACCATGAGTCGGGGGCGACCGAAGCGCCGATGGACCCGCTCGAGGAGCGCCTCGGCGAGGTCGGCGCTGACGATGCTGGGCCGGACCTCACGCCGGACGACTCCGCATTGGCGCCGGTGGTGTCGAATCGGGTCGTGTTCGCCACCGAACTGGAGCTGGAAGGCCTGAGTGTCTCCGCCCGCCGGTACGCGTTCACCGTGACGTCCGCGCCGATCGAACTTGCCCACGACCCGCAGTGGAGGCTCGCCCGGTCGAGGTTCGACCGGATCTTCTACGTGTCGGCGACGCTGCAGGTGTCCGGCCGATGGGACTACATCCGCAGTCGGCTCGGACTGGGATCCGACGTCGACGCCCACTACCTGCCCGGCCCGTTCGACCTCGCCTCCCAGGCGAGGCTGGTGTGTCTGACCGACTTCCCCAGCTGGGCGGAGCAGGCCGACGGTGCGGTCCGCACCGTCGCCCACCACCTCACCGGCTACGCCCGAGAGGTCATCCGCCCGGAAACCGCCGGTGATTACGGCAGCGCGGCCACCGGTGCGTTCACCGGTGGTGCGCTGGTGCTGACCACGTCGACACGGGCGGCGTCGGCGATCTCCGAACGGCTGCTCGCCGAACTGCCCGCGGTCGCGCCGGACGTTCCGGTCGCGGTCGCCCCGATCCTCGGCAACGCGCGGGCGGCGCGGGCGTTCACCGAAACCGGAGGGTTCTGCGTCGCGACCCGCGGGATGTGGCAGGGGGTCGACTTTCCCGCCGAGCGGCTGTCGCTGGTGTGGATCAACAAGCTGCCATTCGCGCCGTTCGCCGATCCGGTCGTCGCCGCCCGCCGCGCCGCGGTCGCCCGCCGGGCCGCTGACACCGGCCATCCGGACCCGGACCGGGTCGCGACCGAGTCGTACTACCTGCCCTTAGCGGCGATGGATCTGCGGCAGGCCGTCGGCCGGCTGATCCGGTCAGCCCACCACCGCGGTGTCGTGATCATCAGCGACCGCAAACTCGCCGGCCAGACCGCGCTTCGGCGAAGCTACCGGCGGGTGTTCCTCGAGTCGCTCGACCCCGGGCTGCTGGTCGCCGACCCCGACACGGGGGAGGCCGCCGGTGGGAACCTGACGACGATGGCTGACGGCTGGGAGCGGATCTGGCGGTTCCTCGCCGACTGCGGAAAGATTACTGCCGCGCGGGCCGACGAGCTGTGCACCGCTGATGCGCTAGCTGAACACACCCTGCTGCCGGCCACCCGCAAGATTCTCGCCGCCCGCATCGACGACGACACCGAAACCACTGCCCGTGCCGAAGGCAAACTGGGTGACCTGCTCGTCGAACGCTGCTCCCAGATCGCCGGGTACCTGCGGTTCTCCGACGTCCCACTGCAGCTGCGCGACCAGCAGGAGCAGGTGATCCGCGCGGTCGCCGACAACGCTGACGTGCTCGCGCTGCTGCCGACCGGTTTCGGCAAGTCCTACACGTTCCAGCTGCCCGCGCTCGCGTTGACCGGCGTCACCGTCGTCGTGTCACCGCTCGTGGCGTTGATGGCCGACCAGGCCCTCGAACTCAACGCCAGCGTCGGCGGCGCCGTCCGTGCCCTCGTCGGGCCGATGGCCGAGTCCAACAGCCGCCGCGGCAAGACTGAGGTCGCTGAACAGCTCACCAGTGTCCACGACCACGGCATCAAGTTGGTCTACATCTCCCCGGAACGGCTGGGCAACCGGCGGTTCCAGCAGCTGCTGCGCACCGGGGCAGCCAACGGGCAGCTGCGGCGGGTCGCCGTTGACGAGGCTCACACGTTCGTGCAGTGGGGCGACGACTTCCGCCCCAGCTTCCGCCGCGCCGCCGGTCTGCTGACTGAGCTGCGCGACCGGCACGGCGTCCGGGTCACCGCGGTCACCGCCACCGCCAACCGTGGGGTGCGCGCCGGGCTGCGCAGCGGCCTGTTCGGTCTGCCCGAGACCCCGTCCGCCGGTGAACGTCTTGTCACCGTCACCGCGGACCCGCTACGGCCGGAACTTGCGATCTACCGGCGGGCGTTCCGGGCCGCCGGTCCGAACGTCGTCGCTGGGCTCGCCGAAGCGGTCACCTCCGCCTGCGACGACCATGCGATCTTCTACTGCCTAACCGTCCGGGAGGTCGACACGCTGTACGCGCACCTGCGCGAGTTCGTGGGGGAGGGCGAAACCCGGCGGGTGCGCCGCTTCCACGGCCGGCTGTCGGAGGCGGAGAAAGCGGCGGTCCTCACCGAGTTCCGCGACGCGCCCAAGAAGGGGGAGGAGGGGTACGTTCCGCTGCTGATCGTGGCGACCAGCGCGTTCGGTCTCGGGGTCAATCGTGGCGACATCCGCTGCGTGTTCGTGGTCTCCCCACCCACCGACCTCGCCGGGCTGTACCAGCAACTCGGCCGCGCCGGCCGTGACCAGGCTGGCTGTGACCCCGCGGAGATCACCGCACCGTCGTACGGGCTCGCCCTAGGCACCGGCCGTGGTTTCCGGACCGTCGCGTGGATGATCTCGCAAGGTCTGGCGAACCCGACCTTGCAGCGCATCGGGAACGCGGTCGTGGCCGCCGCCCGGGGCAGCGGAGTGCTCAATCCCGACCACGTCGCCGACATCGTTATCGGCGAGGAGGTCGACGCCGGGTGGATGTCGCTCGACGACGCCCGCAAACCGGCGACGATGACGATGTACCGCACCACGGTGATCCGGGCGCTCGCCGCTCTCGACGCGGCCGGAACGGTCGACGACGGCGGCGACTTCCCGGCGACGGTCACGCTGACCCCGCTCGACGATCCGATCCGCTGCGACGACACCCTCGCCGACGCGTCCGCGGTCTTGCAGCAGCTCGCCGCGACCCGGCCGGGACGTCACCAGCTCACCGACGTCCACCAACAGCTCGCCGCAGCCGTGACCGGCTACGACGGCCTCGCCGACGACGTCGCCGGCACTTGGGCGCTGCTGGCGACCCTGCACGACCTCGGCGTCGTCGACGTCTCCCAGGCCGGCAACGCCCAGACCCTGGTCTCGGTGCGGATGCTCGACCGGACCGGCCGGCTGCCCGCTGACTTCGCCACCCGGATGAACGCCCACCGGGCCCGGTTGAACACCGAAGTCACCGCGCTGCGGGACTGGTATGCCGAGCAGGCCCGGTGCGCCAACGTCGGCTTCGCCGAGTACTTCGGTCAGCCTGGGCGGTCGGTACCCGACGGCACCTGCAGCACCGCCGCGTGCCGCTGCTCCACCTGCTGGTCGTCGAGCGCCGACACCACACCGACACCGGCGCTGCTGAACGCGTTGAACACCCCGCGGCCGCGGCCGGCCGCCGACCGTGACGGCGCGCCATACCAGGCGGCGGCCGACCGGTACCTGCGGGCGCTGCTGTGGGACAACTTCCACGGCCTGACCGCCGGGATGCTGCACCGGGTCCTGCGCGGCGACGAAGCCTACCGCGACAGCCGCTCCGGTCGGCTGCGACCGCTGTGGCCGCAGTTGCTCTACCACCGGCTGCGCGGTGTCGACCCCGGCATGAAGCTCACCCACGTCACCGACGCGCTCGCCCGGCTCGAAGCCACCGGCGAGGCGGTCCTGACCGACGGCGGCCGGGTCTGGCGGCTTCGCCGGCACGTCGACCGTGACAACGCCCGCGCCGCGGCGCGGCAGGCAGGAGCCGCCCGATGACGATGACCGCGACACCGACATGGCGACCGTTCGACGACGAACCGCTGTTCACCGACGATCTGCTACGCGAGGTCGACGACATCCCCGACGCGGTACGCGCGGCCGTCATCGCCTACCTCGAGCAGGTCGCCCACGTTCGCCGGGCGCCGCTACACACCACCACCGCGTTCAACGCGCTGCACTTCGGCTTCGATCCCCAGGCCCGTGGTTACCAGGCCGCCGTCCTCGACCCCGAAATGTTCGTGCGGCTGACCACCGATGCCGCGACGCTGCCGGCGCTGCCCGTCGGCACGTTCGTGCGCATCGAACGGGGTCAGCAGTCGCTGTGGGCAGAGGTCGTCGCCCGGTTCGGCGCCGCCGACGGCGTCCACCCCGACGGGTGGGTCCCTGCACGCCTGTCCGGAGCACCGGCGGTCCTCGACGACACCGGCTGCCGGTCGGAACGGGTGATCGTCGACCCGGAAGCGTTCGGCGCACCACTCACACCCCGGGAACGCACCGAACTTCACCGGCTGCGCCAGCGTGGTGTGCTCCTCGACGAGCGCGGACACCTGACAGGACAGGTCTGCTACCGCGGTCCTCGTCTGGCCGGCCTCGACGACGTCGCCCTGTATGCTCACCATCTGCTCACCGCCGGCAAACCACTACTGGTCGGTGGCCCGCTCGGCGGTCTGCTGATCGACCCGCACGACGACGACACCCTCGCCGTAGCGTTGCAGACGGCGCTGCACACGATCGACAAACTGCTGGACGTCGCACCGCACCTGCGTCGATGGGGCGGCTACGCCACCCCGGTCGACCGGTACCACCACCGGCGGGAAGACCCTGGCCTGCTGGGCGGGGAAGACCTCGACGACCTGGTCCACACCATCGCACGGTCGGGGACCGGACCACGGTTCACCGGTGTGTGGCCGCTGCTGGCCGGCAGAGTCGACGAGGTGTTCGCCACCGACCCGGGAGACGTCGACGTCGACCCGTTCGAGCTTACCGCGGCCGCCGAAGCGGTCGTGCACGCCAACCTCGCCGTCGCCGATCACGCCGCGGCAGGCGTCGACGGGTTGCAGCCGAACGGAGTCCACTTGCGCGTCGACGACCCGTGGCAGGTGGGCGGTGTGTGGCTGGCGCAACCGTCCCCGGTCCCAGCGGACCTGCGCGACGTCGACCCGCTACGACCCCTCGGGCTCGGCTACCACCAGTCACAGCCGCCGTCCCAGAGCACCGATGACGGTACCGGCGCGACCGATCCGGCCGACATCCAGCAACCGACTGACGACACCGAAGTGATCACCGGCACCCGCACAGATCAGCGGGAACCCGGTCCGGACCCCGACACGACCCACCCGGAACCGGACGACACCGAGACAGAAGAACCCGCCGGAGACGAGGTCGTTGTCGAACACCTCGACGACAACATCGCCGTGTACACCGTCGCGCTGCGACCAATCCACCTCGACAACGACACCCTGCCGGTACCTGACCGGATCGCCGCCATGCTCGCCGACGGCGCCCTCGTCATCGAACTGCACCACGACGGCGACGACCTCGCCGACGACGAGAGGATCCACACGGTCGAACACGGCGACGGGGCGCTGACCGGCGTCGCTTGGCCGCTGTCGTTCTACCCGGGGATCAAGGTCATGGTCTCGCTCGCCCGCGGCGCCCGCAGACTGGCCGCTACGACGACGTTGCTCGAACGGCCGCTGCCCTACGGTGACGAGTTCCGCTGGGACTCCGACCATCGACTGCTTGCCACCGCCCTTGGAATCGACCTCGACCCCGACCCGGCACCCGAGTTGACTGACAACACCAAGCCGGACGCAGACGACGAACCGGCACCGCCGACGGTGCCGGCGAAATACCAGGGGATTGACCCGCTGCGGCGGCTGATCCTCGCCGCGTTTCGCCGTCACGGCATCGAGGGCACGTTCGGCTCCCGCAGGCTGACCGGCAAACAATTGCTCGGCGTCCTGTTCGGCGCAGACTTCGACAACCCGCCGCTGATGTGGCAGGTGATCTACACCTGTGAACGTCTTGTCGACGCCGGCAAGCTCACCTGTGAACCGAACCCGGGACGTGCCGACAAGCCGGGAAGCGGTGGACCGGACACGTTCGTGTGGTGGCCCAGCCAGTCGGCCCGCCAGCACGCCGACTACGCCGCGGCGCAACAGCGACACGCGGCGCTGCGGGAGCGCACCCGCGAGCATTGGGTGCCGCCCAACTGCCGGGCGCTTCCGCACGGGTACCGCGCCAGCGACCAGGCGAAGGAGAACTATGCCCGGCACGTCCGCAAGGTTTGGGGCCCGAACGCCGACACGAGGCTTCCCGAAGGGTTCACCTTCGTCAAAGGGCACCAACGGGGGAGTGATCCCGGTCCATTTTGGTTACCGATGACGTGACATCGACAACGTGACCGTGTCGACGTCATCGATGTCATACCCGGCCGTTCTACTGAGCTTTTCGCCGTCGGCGGCCGCCGACGACCAGCACCGTTTCCAGCGCACAGCCATCCGCGAATAGGAGTCACACCCCCAGTGAGTGGTCGTCTGCGGCACCGCCACCGGCAAGCACCGGTGCTGATCTGTACATCGGAAGGGTTCGCCGAGCTGGCCGCAGAGGCCACCGACGAGGCAGAGCGGCAGGGATACACCGCTAAGGCGGAACTCGCCGCCCAGCTCGAACGCCTCAACGATGGGCTGGAGGCGGCGTTCAAAGTCTTGACCCCGGAAGAATTCGCCGACCTCGTTTGGCGGATCCCCAACCCGGAACGCACCGACTTCCTGAGTCACCTGCGCGTGCCGTCGGCGAAGAAACCCGTGCCGATCGCGGCGGCGAACGGGCTGGCGAGGCTGCGCACGTGGACCACTGAGGATCGCCGGCGGGCGGCCCGAACCATCACCCGGCCGGTGTTGCGGCGGCTGATGGAGCCACTCAGTGCGTGGCTCATCGACGGGGATGACGCCGCTCTGCGTAAGGCGCTGGTCGACGATGTCAGCCAGGCGAATGCGGTCCGGTTGATGGTGCTCGTCTGGTGGTACGACTTTCCACAGGTCGTCGCCGCGCTGCGGATCGCACTTACCAGCGGGCTGGCGCTGCCGACCTGGCCTGCGGACGTCGTCGACGACATCGCCGCCGCCTGCGGCCGCCTTGAGGTGCTGCGCGATGAACCCGTCGGCAGCGGCGAATCAGGCGCCGATGCCGAAGACGGAGGGGACGTGCCCGACGTCGGCGATGCCACCGCTGACGTGGTCGACGGCCACCACGGTCCTGTTGAAACCAACCCTCCCGGACCAGACGTCACCACCAATACGGCGCCGGACAGCGTCGACCCGGACCTGACGGGAGCTACGACGGCCGCCGAGCTCGCCGCCCGGCTGCGTGCCGCCGTCGACAGCGCCCACAACGCAGCCCAGCAGATATTCGACGCTCTCGCCGCGTCAAAGTTGCCCGATCCGCACCTGCTCGCCCGGATCGCCGAGCTGGGCACGGTTGTCACGCATGCTCGGGCCGTCCTCGCCGATCTCGGTGTGGACACCGACTTCGGTGACGACTGCGACGCCCTCGCCGCCGCGCTCGACCGCGCCTCAGCCGAGCAGGACAACGAGAACACCGCCCGCGAGCAGCTGACACGACTGACTCATCTGTCTGGGCCGGCAACGAGCGCCGATGTGCTGGGAGGCGTCCGCCAACTCGCCGAGCAGCTGCTCGACAAGGACTGCTGGGACGACAACCAGCGAAACCATGTCGTCGCGCTGACCACCCTGGTGCAGATCATCGACGCCGCCGAAGCCGACGACACCGCCACGGCGATGCACCTGTACGCCACCGCCCAGCATCGCCTGCCCACGGAACTGGGACCGGTCCTGGTTGTCGCGCTCATGGGCAAACTGACCACTGGAATCGACAACACCCCGGCGCCGGTCGGCGACCTCAGCCAGGACGATGCCGTCGAGCATGTGGCCGGGCCGGCGCCCGAAGACCGGGTCCCCACCGAGGCCGTAGACGCTGTCGGTGCGCCACCGTCTGGTCCGATCATGGCCACCGAGAGTATCTCCGTCGACGCGCCGCCGGCCGCGACGGACATCACCTCCGACAGCGCCCAGTCGCCGGTACCTGTATCGGACACCGCCCCCGGTCACGTCGATCTAGGGAACACAACGGACAACGGTACGGAGGCGGCTGCAGCATCTGAGGGGGTAGCTGCCGCAACGGGCGACACCGACGACGTCAGCGCGCCCCGCCGCACCACAGATCAGCCCAGCGACGGGGCCGATCTGATCAATCTGCAGCCGACGGCGCCGTCTGAGCAGCATCAGCCAGCTGTCTCACCGCGAAAACCCGATGACGCCGCGGGCGACAGCCTCATCGCGTCGCTACTACGCAAACGGCGCTACTGCCTGGCGTTTCACGCCGAGACCGTGCGGGGGAGCGCCACCCGGGCACAGGCGCTGCGTATGCTCGCCCTGTCCGAAGCGGTCCGCAGTGAAAGCGGCGCCACGTCGGCTGCGCTGCGTGCCGACCTCGACGCGCTGCACGTTCATCACTTCGACGGTGACCGCGCCGCCCAACTGGCGCTGCTCGCCGCCGCCGTCCGGGCGGCGCTGGTGACCGCCGATCCTAACGCCGGAACGATCCTGCAAGCTTTGGTCGGTTCTCTGCATGAACTGCCGCACCTGGCCCGGGTCGCCGGCGCGATCGGCACGGCCTCCGCTCGCGGGCTTCTGTCCAGCAGCGCGACACTCGCCGCGCTTGCCCCGATCGCGGGCGCTGACCAGAGCATCGCCACCGCCGTCGAAGCCGCCGTCCAGGCACGGGACCGACTTCGGACCGTGCGGTTCGCCCGCGCGCAGCAGATCGCCGACCAGTGGTGGTCCGCCGACGGGTTCATCGGCCAGGTGCTCGACATCGCCGCCCACGACCGTCGGGTTGACATTGACGTCGCCGTCGAACGGCTGCGCAAGTTCTCCCGCCGGGAGGCAATCGTCGAGGAACTGATGCGGGAAGACGCCCAGATCCGGGCGAAGAACACCCGGCCGCTGGAAGGCGCGGTCCGCCGGCGCCTCACCGATCACGCACGCGAATGTCTCGACGCCGTCGGCAACTGGGTCGACGCGGTCCGGGCGAACCCGGACGCGGCCCGCGACAGCCTTCAGGTGCCCCCGCAGCTGGCGGAGCTGCGTAACGAGGTCCGCGCGGGATGGATCGACGCCGACATCGAACTGCACGACACGGCGTCGATCGGCGACGACGGCCTGCTTGCAGCGGCCGCGGCGGTCTGCCGCGAGAGTGTCGCCCGTAGTGTCGAGCTGTTGGACGGGACAAGGCTGGGCGGAGCCGAACCGGACCCGAACACCGTCCTCAACCGGGAGGTGCTGCGCAGCCGGGCCCTGCCGGTCGACGCGAAACTGAACTTCGCCAGGCCAGTGACGATCACCGATATCGAGTCGGCGGTGGAGACATCGTGGGCGGCCGCGTTCGACGCCCGGCTTGCCATCGAGGACTACGGCGCGGCGCGGATCATCATCGACGCGGTCGCAGACGAAGACCCTCGACGGGCCGAGGAAATGGTGGACCGCCTCGAGGGCAGCATCGCCCGGTCGCAGAATGAGGTGCGGGCGTTGCGGGCGGATGTCGCCACGCAGGTGGAGAAAGCAGCCCGGCTGGGACAGCTCAGCCATGCCAATAACTCCCGCGTCCTCGCCGAACTGGAGGCGGCCCGCCTCGACCGGCCCGATTTGGGCGCGGTCCGACGTCAACTCGAAGACATCGTCAGCCGCCTGCCCGAATATGCCGAACAGGCCCGGGATGCGATGCGCAGCCGTGTCACGATCGAACTTAACGAGGCCGCCAGCCGGGCGGCCAACACCAACGGACCCAAGGTCGCCGAGAACGCCGCGGAGCTCATCAACGCCCGCATCGACACCGGAGACCTCGCCACCGCCGAGGAGTACCTGCTCAACGCCCTCGCGGGAGAGGATCCACCCAGCACCACCCGGCCTACCGACCTGGAGAAGTTCCTCGCTGCCCTCGGCGTTGCCACCGACGGTGTCACCCCGGCTCTGATCCGGGCCGCCCGGGACGGCGGCGCCCACAACGGCCTTGACTTCAGCCGGCTCAACGATTTTGAACGGACCAATGCCGTCGAGGGCCTCGAGCAGTGGCACCGGCTGACCACGGAACGGCAGTCGTTGCGCCACCAACGGACGAAGTCGGTGCTCGGGTATGCGCTGCGGCTGGCCGGTGTCGAGTTCACCAGCGAAAGGACCCCGTACAAGCTCGGTAACGCCCCGACCCGGAAATGGGTCGAGCTCACCAGCGTCAAGCTGACCGGTGGGGCACGGGTTCCGGCGTTCGGGTCCCGCGCCGGTGACCTGCTGAAGGTGATGCTGTGCTGGGGCGTGCAGGACGCCGCCACGCTGCTGACCTGGGTGGAGCAGGACGAGAGCAACGACCCGATCCTCGTGTTGCTGTTCGGCAGCATGTCGGCTGAACAGCGTAAGGTCCTAGCCAAAGAGTGTGCGGCCCGCGCCGACCGGCCGGTCATGGTCGTCGACGACGCCGCGATTGCGTTCCTCGCCGCCCGCGGAGGCGGACTGTTCGCTACGACCGAACGGATCCTGCTGCCGTACGCGGCGACCAACCCGTACCACCCGAGCGGACACGACGCGCTGCCCAGGGAGATCTTCTTCGGACGCGTCGACGAACGCAAGAGCATCCTCGACCCGTACGGCGCGAACCTGCTCTACGGCGGCCGGCAGCTGGGCAAGTCGGCGCTGCTGCAGGCCGCCGCTCGCCAGTTCGAGCTCTACCAGGACCGGGTCGCGGTGTACCTGCCGCTATCAGGCGGATTCGGCGCCACGGTCAAGATCGACGACCTGTGGAACATGATCGCCGAACGGCTCGCCCAGCGGGGTATCACCTCGCCGCGCAAACGGGCCCGCGACGCCGCCCAGTACGTCGAGACGACGATCACCACGTGGCTGGGCAGCAACAACCAGCGCAGACTGCTGCTGCTTCTCGACGAGTGCGACGGGTTCTTCGACGCCGACGCCCGGACAGGGTTCGAGCACACCACCCGCCTGCGTAACCTGATGATGACCACAAACCGTAACTTCAAGCCAGTGTTCGCCGGCCTGCACCAGGTCCAGCGGTTCGCACACTTGCCCAACCAGCCGCTCGCCAGCGCGCACTTCGGCGACCCGATCGCCATCGGCCCGTTGACACCAGCCGCGGCCCACGATTTGATGTTCACCCCGATGGACACCCTCGGGATCTCCTTTGACTCCGACGAGCTCATCCATCGGGTCCTCGCCTACTGCAACTACCAGCCGAAGCTGCTGCAGATGGTCGGCGAGGAGCTCGTGCGGGAAGCGTTGAGCCGACGGGGCCTGGAAGGGCCGCGGTACCGCATCCGCGACGAGGACCTGGAACGCGTGATCGGCTCCAACGCCGTCCGGCAGAAGATCCGTGAGACGGTGCACCTGACCCTCAACCTCGACTCGCGGTACAAGCTGATCGCTCTCGTCGTCGCCCTCTCCGCGCTGGAGAAGGGTGCCGACCATGCCATCCCCACGCACGTGCTGCGGGACGAGTGCCTGGCGTGGTGGCCGGAAGGGTTCGTCGACCAGGGAGCTGACGAGTTCCGGTCGTTGCTGTCGGAGATGAGCGGCCTCGGGGTCCTGTCGGAAACTAGCGGCCGGTGGCGGCTACGGTCCAGCAACGTGCTGCGTCTTCTCGGCACCGCGGAGACCATCGAGGAAGAGTTGTGCGCCCTGGAATGGCGTAACGTCGTCACCACCCTGTCGGCCGAGCAGGCCCGTCGTACGCTGACGGACGGCCGCATCTCGCCGGTGACCGAGAAGCAGCTGGCCACCTTGACCGAACGGGGCAACCACCTGTGGGTGGTCGTCGGCACCCAGGCGACCGGGATCGACCGGGTCGCGACGCGGCTGACTGAGGAAGCAGACATGATCGGGGCGCGGTTCACCCTGCACGTGACCCGGGGACCAGCAGGCTACCGGCGGGAACTGCGCGGCGGGGCGCCCGGTGACCGGCACCGGGTCGTGCTCAGCGACCTGTCAACAACGAGGCTCGACAATGCGCTCAACGAACTGCTTCAGGTCGACACCCTGCTGCCGGCAGCAGGGGTGACCCGCTCCGTGGTCGCGGTCGTCGACGCCAGCGTTAGCGAACTGTTCATCAAGGACGACGCTCCGCCGCTAGGGGAGGTCACCGACCGGGTGATCGTGCTGCGTCGGCTGTCGCCGGGCGGCCTGCGGTCGTGGGTCGTCGACAACGAGATCTCGTGTTTCGGTGACGCGGCCAGCCAGAAGACGCTGCTGGAGGCCACCGGCGGATGGACGGTGCTGCTCGACGACGCCGCCCGGCTCGCGGCCACCGAACGCACCGCTCGACGCGTGTGCGATGCGATCACCGCAGCAAGGCTCAACAGCGCCGAAGCCGCCAGTGTGTTCGTCGATCAGGTTGGACTGGCGAACAACCCGACGCTGGCGGCCGCTTTCGACTCGTTGCTCGACTACAACGCTCCGATGAGCGGCGAGGACCTGGCTACCTGGCTTGAGGTGACCGAATGTGGCGGCGCCCGGTCGGTGGAGGCGTTGCGGTACTTCGACGTGCTCGTCGAGCGACCCGACGACGGGCTGTGGGAACCGGAGCCGGTGTTCGCGGCGGCGTGGAGGAAAGCGCGATAGCAGTGACAGGCTGGGCCGGCGGCGGGTTTGTGACTGCTGCCGGAACAGCTTGGTGAACCATTGGCCCGAAGCATTGGGTTTCGTCGTGGGGCGGCGGTTATCGCCTGTCGGCGTACGCGCCGGGTCAACGTACATCCGGGTGCTCGGCGGGTGCTCGGTCGCCGTGGACAGGGTCGGCGTCGTATGGACTGTGTGGTACGTAAGTCCGGTGGGATCAGCCGAGACCTGCCGATGCGTGGACTGGTGGGACGCGTGGGCACGCGGGGGCATAGATTGACGCTGGCTCTTAATCCGCGGGTTCGGGGTTCGAGTCCCTGGCGGCGCACCAACGAGCAAGGCCCTGACCTGGTAGAACTCTGCCGGTCGGGGCCTTTTCGCGTACGCCGGTGGTGGCTGGTGGCTCGGTGGGTGCTTGGGAGCCGTTGGACCGGATCGGCTAACGGTGGACGCGGGTACGACAGCGGATCGGTCGGAGCTTGATCAACGCAGGGCTGGGATGTTGTCGAGCTGATCGGGGCGAAGGTTCCCCCTGACGATGCCGGACGGTCGCGCCCGGTCAGGTGCGCAGGCAACGACCTCTTCGGGAGTGATCGCATAGTCGACGCTGAAGTCGTGATCGGCGTCCGGAAGTTCCTCGTCAAGGAGCTGGCTCTGGTGGACGGTGGTGGCTATGGCGGTGTCCCGGGTTACTAATCCGGCCTCGGTCAGGAGCGCGATCTCCAGGTCGGAGTAGCCGGCGCCTTTGCCAACCCGTACGCCGTTGCGTCGGCTGATCGCGACGCTGCCGCACACGATCATGTCTACCGGCCGCATTTCGTCGGGGCCGACCGTGGGGGTGATCTCGGGCGCGCCTTTGCTCGTGGCGGCAGTCTCGAACGGGACTGTCAGCACCGCCGGGTCGAGCAGGTAGAAAGGCTTCGGTGTGGCGAGTCGCGGGACCGCCATGTAGAGCAGCTTGCCCTCTTGGAGGGCGCGCACCCGGACAGGCAACTGGGCCCGGTCGGGGTTGCACTTGATGACCCTTGCCTTCTTCCAGACATCCAGGTCCGCGAGCCTGGCTGCGGCGTCGTCCTTGCCGGTGAAGTCAGGAATGTGGCCATGCACCCCTGGCGGTGCCATGCCTTCGCGTTCGAGGAGATCCCAGACGCGTCGGCGAACGGCCTGCTTGGCGTCGTCGGTGCTTGTCACGATGTTGCTCCTATGGAGTCATGAGGGTGAGGAGGCGTTCGTTGACATCCTGGACCGCAGGCCGATCGCTCCAGGGCCGCAGTTCGCGGGCTGCGGCGAAGGCGAGGTTCAGGCCGCCTCCCGCGCGGGTCCGCTCAATGACGCTGATGGCTTGATGCAGGTAAGAGATGGCTGTATCGAGGTCGCGATGACGGATGTTGGCGAGGGTGAGGTTGCCGAGGACGACGGCTGTCGACTTGCGGCGTGCGGCGACCAGTTGGTGGGCTTTCTCCAACGCCGTGATCGCGTCCGCCGACCTGTTCAACGACAACCAGCACGAGCCCGCGAGTCGGGCGTGGTGGCTGGGACAGTAGAGGACGGAGGCAGGATCCTGCGGGCCCACCGAGGCAAAGGAATCCTCGGCGACTCCGAGGGCCTCAGCGCAGTCCCGAATCTGACCGAGCATCGCGTGTGCCTCGGCGCGGTGTAGTTGGGCGAGGCCCGCAAGTACAGGGCTGGTGCGGCGGCTCACCTCAGTGGCGTTTGCGGTCAACGCGATGGCAGCGGTTGGCCGCTTGGTGCCATAGAGCGCCAGGTAGCTCTTGCGAAGTAGCGCGTTGGCTTCGGCGACAGGATCGCGGGCTTCCTTCGCGGCGTTGATCGCCTGGTCGAAGTATGCGGCGCTGGCGGCGTGGTCGTGTCGTTGCGTGGCGTCCCATACCAGCTGGCCCATCAGCGTGGCCGATTCGGCGATCGCGGCAGCCAGTTCACGCTGAACTGAGCCGGCGTCGGCGTACTGACGGAGAAAGACCGCCTGCCCGTGCAACTGCGCCGCTTCGGCCAGGAGAAGGGTCGAAGGTGTCTGGTCGTAGCGTTCGTCAAGATGCCGCACGCGCTCCCGCAGGTACGCCACCGTGATCAGGTCGACGCGACCGGGCTGCCGCAGCGCGTAGTCGAGACGCCCGCCGGGCGTGGCGGGCGGCTGACGGGTGTCAGCCAATAGATCGGCCAGTTCCTCGACGGACACTTTGAGAGCCGTGGCCAGGTGCGGGCGGTGCCAGGGCTGAGGGTCCGTCTCTGCCCGTTCCCACCGAACGATTGTGGAGCGGTCCACGCCGAGGACTTCGGCGAGGTGCTCCTGGCTGAGCCCAATCGCCTTGCGTCGCTGCGCCAGCCGATACCGGCGTAGGCCCGACGCGCGCCGCCCACTTCCGCCACTGCGCATCACAGATCCATTTATCCAGCTCACGGTGTTCATCGCAATGGGAATGCATCGGTTCTGCGTCATTGCCGCACTGGGACCGGCCGGCGAACAGCGGTTGGGTGGGAGACAGGCGATCAAACCCCACTTACTGAGCCGGAGGGTGCGACGTGAGCTGTCCGAAGCGAGAGAGAACTGAGGACTTTACCGAAAGTGCAGGTTTTGGTTGTCGCCAGCCACCACCGCATCCTTCCGTTCACGTCGATACGACTCCCCGCCTGCGTACCGCCATCGGGGCTGCGCGGGTGGGTGATCGGCGGCATACCCGAAGCCGCCGTGCGACGGCGGTGGGCTCGCCATTCCCCCGGCGAGCCCACCGTCGACCGTCTCGAAGGGGTGTTCCGGCATGACGGTTTACATCTCGCACAACGCGATTGTCGGCCAGCCCCGGCGACCAGAGCCCGGGTCCACGTCTTCGCACTGGCAGACGCGGCAGGCGGATCCGCCGTTGCTGACCCATGCTTGGCGTCGGTTGTTCGAGCAGCAGGCCAGAGAGAGCGATAGGCCGTGACCGGCGGGACTCGCCGCCTGTCGGTGCACCGGGACCTTGCGGTTGAGGCGGAGCATCTGCCGATGCGTCCGCTGTGGCTTTGCCGCCGGTGTGGGCAGCCATGGCCGTGCGGGGCGGCAAAGCTGGCCCTCGTGGCCGAGTACCGGGACATGTCGGTGAGCCTGATCCTTTATCTGGCCAGCTGCCTGCACGACGCAATTGATGACCTACACCGGCTCAACCCCAGCGTGACGGGCAACGCGGCTGACATGTACGACCGATTCCTCGGCTGGCCCGCCCGCCACACCCACGGTTACCGAACGTCTACTGCACCACCGAGAAGCGAGGACGCCTCGCCGTGAACGGTATCGGCCTGATCAACCCCACCGGTCAGCCGGCGATCGCCAGCAGGTTCCACACACTGGTCGTGCAGCCCACCAGCTTCTGCAACCTCGACTGCACCTACTGCTATCTGCCCGACCGTAGGTTCATCCGCCTGATGAGCGATGCCGTCGCGCAAGCCTGCGCCGAATCGATCGCCAAGCAGAACAGCAGTCATCCGGTCAGCGTCGTGTGGCACGGCGGCGAGCCGACTGCTACCCCCACCGAGACTTTTCAGCGGCTGCTGACTCCGTTTGAGGATCTGCGGCGCGACGGCCGGGTGCGTCACGAGATCCAGACCAATGGCACCCTCATCGACCAGCGGTGGTGCGACCTGCTCGCCATACACGACTTCGAGATCGGGATCAGCATCGACGGTCCAGGCACGCTGAACGGCAACCGGCTCGACCGGGGCGGCAGGGCAACGACCGCCCAGACGATGCGTGGCATTCAGACGCTCGCCGACAACGGCCTGACGTACTCAGTGATCTGCGTCGTTACTCCCGAGACCATCGACCATGCCGACGACCTCGTCGAGTTCTTCGCCGGTCTGCCGGCCTGTGAGTCGGTGGGTTTCAACATCGAGGAGCAGGAAGGGGCCGACCGCCTGCCAGTCTCCGAGGAAGCCGCCTACCGGTTCTGGCACCAGATCGTGCGGTACCGGCTTGCCGGCAGTCCGCTCCGGATCCGCGACGTGGACCGCCTTGCCGACTACCTCGCCACTACCCGCGCCGGGCTTGTCGACCACGTCCCGTACGAGCCGATCCCCACCGTCTCCCACGACGGCCAGGTGGTTCTGCTGTCACCGGAACTGCTCGGCATCAAAGACCCGCGCTACGCGGACTTCATCGCAGGCAACGTGCTCCACGAGCCGATCGGCGACATGCTCGCCCATGCCAGCGAGCTGCGATACGTCACCGAGTTCGTGACCGCCCTCAACGACTGCGCCGACCGCTGCGGCTTCTACGACTTCTGCCGGGGTGCGCAGGCCGGCAATCGCTACTTCGAACACGGCACCTTCACCCCGCGGGAGACCGCCTACTGCCGCACGACCCGGCAAGCCCTGATCCGCGCTGCTGCGGATCACCTCACCCCTCAAGGAGGACCGTCATGACCCACGCCCTCGCCGCGCTTCTCGACGCCCCGCCGGACCGTCTCGCCCTGCTCGGCGTCGAACCGGCCCGCGCGGTAGCGTCGATCGACGCGGCGAAGTTCGACAACCGGCCCACCTGGGACAACAAGGGGAAGTTCGACAGCCGCCCCGCCTGGGACAACTGGAACAAGAAGAAGTCGTAGCCCGACTCGGCGGTGCGATTCGACGTGGGGTGGCGTGCCCACCCCGCGCCCGAACAGGTTGAGGAGACATGCGGACGACCACCGTGGGCGACGTGACCCTTCTCCTGCCCGACCTCGATCCGGAGGACCTCGACCAGGTCAGCGATCTGTCCGACGGTGACGTCCGCGACGGCCTCGTCGATGGGGTCTCCTGGCGTGGTGAGCAGCTTGCGGAGCAGAGCATCCGAGGTTGCCGGATCACCGGCGCTGACCTCGGTGAGGTCAGCTGGGAAGCGGGGGCTCTCTACGGGTGCGAGATCGCTGGGACGGACTTGTCCGGCGCGACCTTCACCGGCATCAGCATCGAGCGATGCTCGGTCACCGGAACCCGGTTCACGGGCACCCGGTTCATCGACGTCCGCCTCAAAGACGTCCTGTTCGACAGTTGCCGGTTCGACTACGCCACGCTGAATCGCGTCAGCGTCGCGGGTTCGGTGGCCTTCACCAACTGCACCCTTGGCCACGGCAGTTGGTCGTCCTGCCGCCTGTCCGGCGTTGCCCTGCGCTCCTGCGATCTGAGCGACCTGGAGCTGGAATCCTGCCGCCTCGACGGCGCGGATCTGCGGGGCAGCCGGTTGCACCACTTGAGGACGCCGTTGGACAACCTTCACGGCGTTGTTCTCGGTGAGGATCAGCTCTCTGACCTGACTCGTTTGGCCGTCGAGACCCTGCGCATCGTCGTCCAAGCTGAGGTCTGACCGAAGCCGAGACGACGACGGCCGGTGTCGATTCGTCGGCGGTGGAGGGCATGATGAAAAGCTTCTAGGGCAACCGCTCCGATGCACGGCTGGCCGTCTACCAGAACGTGTGGGTGGCGTTCCGGTCTCCGGACGGAAGGCCGCTGGGCTTGTGGATGCCGGGCGCGCGTGGCATGGGCGTGCCGGGCTGAACGGGGGGACGACCTGTGGGGATTGACGCCAGCCTGTTCTGCCTCTGCCGACGAGTCCGCCTCTTTCTCGGCAAGCCGGTGCGTAACTCGTGGGACGACATCATCTACTTCGCCTACGCGCACCCGAACGCGCCCAACCACAGTCAGTCGCGGGAGATGTCGGGGGCGTTGTGGAAGATTCTCGCTGAACACGTCGGCCACCAGTTGCAGGTGATTTACGACTCTCAGTTGGAGTACGACGAGATGTGGGAGCCGCCTGGGCCGCCAGCCAAGATCGGCGGCGACGAGCCTGGTGACATCGAGTTCGACGACTACCTTGCCGATTGGCCAGAGGATGACTTCGCCGACTACCCGAGTAACGGGTGGGATGTGTCGAAGACCGGCTACCTGGCCTGTTTCCGTTGTCGGGAACGGCTCTGTCTGGGGCATGCGGTGCGCGATGCCGACGGTCGGGTGTTGTTCTTCCACCGTGGTGGTCTGGAGACTCCGGCCAACTCCCGGCAGCCGGTGCTCAACCGGGCGGCCTGGCGGTTTCTGGCCCGGCACTCCACCCATGAGTTGCCGATCATCGTCGGCCCACCGTACGACCGGGACATTGACGGGTACGTCGAGATCGGCGGCCAGCGGCCTGACGACGTTCCATTTGACAACTACCTGGCCAACTGGCCGGGGTAGGCCGGGCGCATTCACCCGGCACGTCGCTCCGCATCAACGGACGGCGCCACGCCGACAGCCCACCCGAGGCGCGTCACGGTGGTGCTCCCTGGGGGTGCTCGGCCGCCATGGACCGGCTCGCTCAGACTGGACAGCGGGATACATCGGTTTGGTACAAACGGGCAAAGCCAGGTGAGGGTTCTGCCTGGGGCCTGTTGACGGATCAGCCTGCGACGTCGCCGGCATGCGCGGCGGACGAGCGGAGCATCGGAGGGTAGAGAACGGTGGCCCCTCCGGCTCGGTACAGAGCCGCTGGCCGGCCGACCTCGGAAGCCCGTTTGCCCCCGGTAGGGGTGAGGAAGTTCTCCGCGTTCACGACCTTCCGGTGGAAGTTGCGGGCGTCGATGGTTGTGGACCAGACGACCTCGTAGACGCGGCGTAGGTCGCTGATGGTGAAGGTTGGGAGGCAGAAGGCTGTCGCCAGGGTGGTGTACTCCAGTTTTGCCCGTGCCCGTTCGACGCCGTCGGCGAGGATGCGGTCGTGATCGAATGCCAAGGCGTTCGGCCGATCAATGACCGAGTCGATGGGGGCCCACCTGGCGTTGCGGGCATCGGTGCCGGCGACGGGTATGGGCAGGTCGGGCGCGAGCGCGAGATAGGCGACGCTGGCTACCCGGCCGCGTGGGTCGCGCCCCGGTGTGGCGTACGTACGCAACTGCTCCAGATGTAGCTGGCGGCCGTCCAGGCCGGCCTCCTCGGCCAGTTCCCGGACGGCCGCTTCGTCGATGTCTTCGTTCGACCGTACGAACCCGCCCGGCAGTGCGAGACGTCCCCTGAACGGATCTTTTCCGCGCTCGATCAGCACGACCTGCAACTGATCGTCGCGCACGGTCAGTACCACAAGGTCGACCGTTAGTAGCGCATGTTGCCCGTGCCCCACACCGTTCATCGAGGGATCGTATCCAATCGTCAGGTTGACGAGAACTCACGTTCCGCTATACCGTGGTGGCAGTCCGTTTCTCGTCTGTCTGACGAAATGTCGCGCTGGTGAGCCTGTTCCCGCGCCGCGGTCGTCGCCTCGTCCGGCTCATTAGTTCCGCTCTCAACCAAGGAGATCCAGATGACCACCGCTCCTTCAGAACTTCCGGCGCGAGGGCCCGGGCAGCAACCCGGACCGACCGCTCCCATTGCGATCGCCGGAAATCTCAGTCCAGTCGCCAGCAGCAGCGCGACCCGGCATCTGAACGCCGGGGCCTACCTCGACGAGCGCTTCTGCCGGCGCAGTCTCGACGAGGTCTACCACCAGCCCGGGCGAGCGGTCGCCCCGTCCTTCGGGTTTGACCTCTCCGTTGTGCTCGGCCACTGCCTGCGAGCCGATCGGATCAACCTCATCAGGGACGTCGCCAGCATCGTTCTGCTGGTGATGGCCGCCTGTCTGGGTGCTCCCGGCCTGTTGTTTGGTCTTGGTGTCGCCGCCGCCGGCTACTCCCTGGTTGCCGTATGGCGGATCTTGGTCGAGGTGGCGCGCTGGCAGCTGACGGACGAAGTGTCACCAAAAAGGCTGATCGGTAATGGGCTGGCCGCTGTGCTGGGCTCGCTGGTGTCGGCGCTGGCATTTCTCACGGCCTTGCCGATAGCGGGTCTCCTGGCGGTCAGCGCCGGTGTTGAGCCCGGGGACGCCTCCGCCGTGCTGGCGTTGTTTGGCGTCGGTGTCACCTTGACTTTCGCGGCGGTCTTCGGTCCGCCCGTGGTGGCGGAACTCGTGAAGTGGCGGTACGCCACGGAGAACGGGCCCGGCGGGCAGCCGACCCTGGTCCACCAGACGGTGCGAATGAACGAACTTCGCAACCAGCAGGAGGGCAACACGACGATATTCTCTGGGTACTCGCCATTCATCGGCTCCGGTGTGCGGCTGTCCACTGAGGGGTTCGCGCTGCGGATGGTCGGTGGTGCGGAGGATTTCGAGGAACCACGGCCGGAAGGGGAGCGGGAGTATCAGGAAGTCCCGTTTGCCGCTGTTGATCTGATCGCCCACGTCGAGCGCAGCGTGGGGGAGTTGGCCTTCGCCTCCGATCCGGAGCACCGGTTGGCCGGCCTCACCGTCACCCGCCGGATCTTCACGGCCGGCAGCGAAACCACCCAGTTGAAATCGCGCACCAGCGCATCGGATGTCGAGCGCTTCATTCGCGAACCGGCGGACGCCAACCGTCACTACCTGGCCTGCCAGGTCAACTCGTGGGACGGCGAATTGGTCACCACCGTCTACGTGCACTACGCCCTCCAGGGGCGCGCCCTGTATTTCGAAGTGGACACCTTCGCGCTGGCGCCCTGCCGCGACGAATTCCGTGTCGTGGACGACGTGTCGAGTATCGGTGCTGTGCCATATCTCAAGGTAGGCTGGCGGGCGCTGATGGACGCACCCGCCACCGTCGCGGCAGCACCACGAAGCCTTTTCCGTGCGGGCTGGCGGGCGCTGACTCGACGGTTGTCGGTCCCTGCTGATCCTCGCCGGGGCTTCGACCGGGGAGCGCGGATCAGCGTCCGGGAGATGGCCACCCTCGACATTGTCCGCAACGACTTCCAGATGCAGGACGTCGCGAAGCACAAAAAGATCATCACGCGTCGCATCGTCGCGGCCACTCTCGACTTTCTCGTTACTCGCGGAGTCGACGTGACGGAATTCCGCCAGAGCAGCCGGGTGCTGATCAACAGTGGAATCTATGCCGGGGGCAATATCGGTGACATCTCTGGCATCAGCAATTCCTTCGTCCCTGCCACGTCGAGTGGTCCAACTGCGGGTAAAGGATAGGCTATGGGCAGCGATAACACTGGTGCGAATTTCGGTATCCGTGCTGGCGGCAATATCGGAAACATCAGTAACATCAAGGATTCCTTCAAGTCGGGCGGGCCGGCTGCGCCGCACCCCAACGCCCGTACCGGCGGGGACAGCGGTGCCGCGTCCGGCAGGTCGGGTGAGCAGACGCCGCCGGTCGACATCGCGGTGCTCACGGTGCTGTCACCGGAGATGCAGGCGATGACCGAGGTGTTCCAGCGGGCCACCGACTACCGCCGCCCTGCTCCGAGCGACCAGCGGCGGGTGCATCAAGCGACGTTCACCACGCCGTACGGCCGGCTGAACGCGGTGCTGATGCAGACCATGGACCGCAACCAACGGTCCGCGGCCACCGCCTACGCCTTCCTGCGGCAAGTTCACCGGCCCAGACTGGTGGCGCTCGTCGGCATCGCCGGTGGGATCAGCGAGCGCGTTGACGTCGGCGACGTGGTTATCGCGGATCAGGTCATCTACTACGACGAGCGGCGGGAGGCGGCGAACATCACCTACCGGCGGGGGGAGGCCACGGCGGTGCCGGCACGGATGAGCCTGAGCCTTAGTGACCTGTTCAGCACCCGGGGCGAGCCGTTCGTGCTCCCGTCAGTGGAGACGAGGACCTTCTTCAAAGTTGTCCGTGGACCGATCGGATCGGGCGGCGCGGTGATCACGGACGAGGCTTCCGACATCCGCGCGTACCTGCAGTCGTTTCATGAGAAGTGTCTTGCCGTCGAGACCGAGGCGGGCGGCCTGGTCCAAGCGTTCCGGGAGGACCTCGACACCAGCGCGGACGCCGTGAGCTGGGTCGTGGTCCGTGGCGTTTCCGACCACGCGGACGCGGCCAAGGGCCATCGCGATCACGACCTGGCGGCCAGGCACGCGGGTGTGGCCTTCGAGAGCCTGCTGCCGTTCCTGGGACATTCACCTACGTGATCATTGGTTGCTCCGTCCACGGGTGACAAGCGGCCAAAAAGGCGACAAGCGGCCAGGGCGGCGGGCAGTCAAGTCCGTCCGCCGCCCTGGTGCCGCTCCGACAAGTGAGAAGGGTGAAGTCGTCATGCCGTCCCAACCACCCAAGCCGCGTACGGCCACCGTGCTGACCCGCCGTCACCTGCAGACGGGTCTGACGGTCAGCATCGCCATGGTCGTCGGGGTGCTCGGCGTATTCGATGTCGTGGACCCGTCGACCGTGGCGGCCGCCACCCTGGCCACGCTCGCGCTGTTGGCCTTCGACCTGGCCGAGGAACGGCGGGATCTGGCCCACGTGGTTCCGCTCCTGACGCGGGTGGTCCGGGCGCTGCACCGCCTGCCCGGCGAGCTGCCGGGCGAACCGCGACTGGCCGCGTCAACATCCGGTCTCAACATCGACCTGGCCGGCGCAGCCGATGTCCGGCTGGTTGGGGTCACGCTGGGCCGGACTCTGCGCAACATCGCCGAACCACTCGCCCGACGATTGGCGGAGGGAGCGCTCGTGCGGATCGCCGTCATCGACCCCGCGACATCCGCGCCGGCCGAGGCGGCGCGACGTGCCACCCTCCCGGACGATCGGGGCATCTTCACCAACCGTCTCCGGCCAACCCTGGATCTGGTGCGTGAGGTCGCCGAATCGGCTCGCGGGACGGGGCGGATAGAGGTCCGGTTGTTGCCGTTCGTGCCTTCCTTCGGCCTGATCATGGTCGACGCGGAGGGGGAAGCGGGACGGTTGTACGTTGACGTCTATTCGCACCGGCCGGCCGGTGCTGAGCCGGTCCTGGCTCTGACTCAGGCGGGTAGCCCCCAGTGGTATCGGCACTACCTGCGGGAGTTCGACCACATCTGGGCCCATGGCCAACCCATCGACCTTCTGCCGGCCGAACCAGCGCCGTGTCCGGTGTGATCGCCCGGCCCAGCGTACGAACGGGACATCGACGGGTACGTCGAGATCGGTGGCCAGCGGCCTGACGATGTTCCGTTCGACGACTACCTGGCCAACTGGCCCGGGTAGGCATTGATCAACGCCGCAGGCATGATCACGCCTGTCGTCCGCCCACGAACTGCGGCACGCGCGTTGGTCATGGCTGATGGTCGTGGGTTCCGTTCGAAACCACGCCCGCTGTCGCCTCGGGAAGTATTCTCCTGGAAGTGGTGCAACTCGGTTATTCCGGTCAGTAGTTCGACTTCGACGCCATGGTCGCGCTGGTGGGTCGAGCCGTGTCCGGCAGTGACAGGTCGTGTCGCGCGACTGGAGGGAGACGCCATGCCGGACGCCATCCCTACTGTCGATCTATTGATCGGCGGTAGGTGGACGCCCGCCCAATCAGGGCGAAGGACCACAAAAGTACGCCCTATCGATAATGAGCCGCTGTCGGAGGTTGCCGCCGCCGGCCGTACCGATGCGGTGGCTGCCGTTGATGCGGCGGCATCCGCGAGGGCTACCTGGGGAACCTGGTCGCCGGGGCAACGGCGCGAGGTGTTGCAGCGTGCCGCAGGTCTGCTGACCGAACGCGGCGACGACATCGTCGGGGCGATGTGCCAGGAGACCGGCGCGGTGCTCAGCTGGGGCCAGTTCAACCTGAAGCTCGCCACCGACATGCTCATCGAGGCGGCCGCGCAGACGTACGGCATCGTCGGCGAAGTCGTCCCGTCCGACGTGCCCGGCATGACCGCGCTCGGCATCCGCCAACCGGTAGGAGTGGTCGTCGGCCTTGCCCCGTGGAACGCGCCGCTGATCCTCGGCATGCGAGCCGTCGCACTTCCGCTGGCATATGGCAACACGGTGGTGCTCAAGGCGAGCGAGGAGGCCCCGGCGACCCATGTGGCCATCGCCGCAGCCCTGCATGACGCCGGCATGCCACCCGGCGCGATCAACGTGATCACGAACGCACCGGCCGACGCGGCGGACGTTGTCGACGAGTTGATCTGCCATCCGCAGACCCGCTGCATCAACTTCACCGGCTCGACCTCGGTCGGGCGCGTGATCGGCGAGAAGGCCGGCCGGCATCTGAAGCGCACCGTCCTCGAACTCGGCGGCAAGGCGCCGATGCTGGTGCTGGCGGATGCGGACATCCCGGCGGCGGTACGCGCCGCCGTCGCCGGCTCCTTCATGAACCAGGGTCAGATCTGCATGTCGACCGAGCGGATTGTGGTGGAGCGCCAGGTCGCCGACGAGTTTCTCGACCAGTTGGTGACCCACGCCGGCAGGCTGGCCATGGGCGATCCGCATGAACCGTCGACCGAGCTCGGCCCACTGGTGAACCAGCGGGCCGTCGACCATGTCGCGTCGCTCGTCGCCGACGCCCAGAACAATGGCGCCGAGGTGCTCATCGGGGGCCGAGCCGACGGCTTGTTCTACCCACCGACCGTACTGCGCGGCGTGACCCCGAAGATGCGGATCTACAGTGAAGAGTCGTTCGGGCCGGTCGCTGCGGTGATCGAGGTGGATGGCGTCGACGAGGCCGTTGACGTCGCCAACGACACCGAGCTCGGTCTGGCCAGCGCGGTGTTCAGCCGCGACGTGGCCAACGCCTTGCAGGTGGCCCGCCGGATCGAAGCCGGGATCTGCCACATCAACGGGACCTCCGTCCACGACGAGCCGCAGATGCCATTCGGCGGCGTCAAGGCCAGCGGCTGGGGTCGGTTCGGTTCCCGGGCGGCACTCGCCGAGTTCACCGACCTGCGGTGGATCACCATCTCGCCGTTGGACCGGCAGTACCCGTTCGGGCCGCACGTCCCGTCCCTGTCCGGAATCTGAGGGGCGGCATGCGCAGCGGGTGATGCAGGCCCGACGGAGGGCTGGTCACGGTCATGCTGAGGTGGCACGCGAGGGAAGGATGATGATGCCAAGTGGGCGACCAACTGGCTGACGCACTCCAGATGCTGGAGCGTGGGAAGAGCCGTACCGTCAAGAGTATTCCGCCGGAGCCCACGGGCACCGTCCGCCTTGACGTGACAGAGTCGGCCGGCACCGTCGTGAAACAGTGGTTCGTCACCCTGGAGAGCGGGACTGCCCGGGTCCGCAGGCCAAATTCGGAAACGCCCCGGCCGGAGCCGGACGCCGTTCTGCGCACCGACAACGAGACGTTCGACCGGCTGGTCAGGGGCGAGGAACGGTTCGTGCCGCTGTTCTTCCGCAACGCGCTTGTGATCGAGGGGCACCTGGGACTGGTGCACATGCTCGCCACGGTGCTGTTCGCCGGACCGCCCACCGGCCATCACCCACGGGATTTCGTCCATGAGGAAGCCGGCTCCTGATGGTCGAGAAGACGCTCAGCATCCTCGACGGAAACACGTTCCTCCTCACGGATGTGTGTGGCGATGTCACCCCTTCCCCGGGTTCACCGGCTGGGCTCTTCTCGTTCGACACCCGCTTCCTGTCGACCTGGGTGCTGCGCGTCAACGGGGAGCGACTCAGCCCAATGTCCCGCAGCGATCTGCACTTCTTCGAGACCCGGTTTTTCCTCGTCCCCGGGGAGCCCACGCACTACGTCAACGCCAAGCTCTCGGTCATCCGTAAGCAGACCATTGGCATTTGTCTCGTCGAACGGATCGTGGTCCTCAACCACGACATCGAGCCGGCGGACGTCTCCATCCGGATAGACGCGGACGCCGACTTCGCCGACATCTTCGAGGTCAAGGAGAGTCAGCCAAAGCGCGGTAAGCGATCGGTGCGTCAGGAGGATGGGCGCCTCTGTCTGCACTACGAGCGGGCGACGTTCTACCGGGACACCATCATCTCCAGTGATAGACCGGCCAAGGTGGACGACGGCGGCATGACCTTCGACATCCGTCTCGAACCGCACGGCCGCTGGGACGTCGAGCTCCAGGTGGAACCGATCATCAACCGGGGGGTCGGCGGTTCCGTTACCGTCTGGGAGGCGTACCGCAGGCGGAGCAGGCCACAGGTGCGCGAGGAGTTGGAACAATGGATCGACAACGCGCCGCGACTCGCCTGCGACTTCGAACCCCTCGCCGCGGCGTACAAGCGCAGCCTGTACGACCTGGCCGCTATGCGTTACTCGTCGCTGACCGCGACCAGCCCGATCCCGACCGCCGGACTGCCGTGGTTCATGGCTCTCTTCGGCCGGGACAGCATCTTCATCAGCCTGCAGACGCTGCCGTTTGTGCCTGCGCTGACCCCGCCCGTGCTGGGCCTGTTGGGGACGCTGCAAGGCAGCACCTTCGACGACTTCCGCGAGGAGGAGCCGGGCAAGATCCTGCACGAGTTCCGGTACGGCGAGTCGGCGGCGTTCGAGGAACAGCCGCACACCCCCTACTACGGATCTGCCGACGCCAGCCCGCTGTTCGTCATCCTGCTCGACGAGTACGAGCGGTGGAGCGGCGACGTGGAGGCCGTGCGTCGTTTCGAACCGCAAGCCCGTGCCGCGCTCAACTGGATCGACGAGTACGGCGACCTGCTTGGCACCGGCTACATTTACTACCGTCGGCGCAACACCCGTACTGGCCTGGAAAACCAGTGCTGGAAGGACTCCTGGGACTCGATCTCCTACCGGGACGGTCGGCTGCCCGCCCTGCCAAGGGCAACCTGCGAGCTACAGGGGTACGCCTACGACGCCAAGATACGCGGGGCGCGGATGGCCCGCGACTTCTGGAACGACCCCGAGTACGCCGACCGCTTGGAGGGCGAGGCGGCGCAACTGCGGGAACAGTTCAACCGCGATTTCTGGATCGAGGAGGAAGGGTACTACGCGCTTGCGCTCGATCCGGAGGGCAAGCGCGTTGACGCCCTCGCCTCCAACATGGGGCACCTGCTCTGGAGCGGCATTGTCGAGCCGGAGCGGGCACGCCGTGTGGCGGACCACCTCCTCGGGCCGAGCCTGTTCTCCGGTTGGGGCGTGCGTACCCTGTCCACCACCAACCTCCGATACAACCCCGTCGGCTACCACGTCGGTGCGGTCTGGCCGTTCGACAACTCGATCATCGCCTGGGGGCTGTGGCGCTACGGTTTCCGGGAGGAGGCCGCCCGGATCGCCGATGGCATGATCACTGCGTCTGGGTACTTCGACGGTCGGTTGCCCGAGGCGTTCGCCGGCTACGAGCGGAGCCTGACCAGCTACCCGGTCGAGTACCCGGCGGCGTGCAGCCCTCAGGGCTGGTCGGCGGGGGCGCCGCTGCTCCTGCTTCGCACGATGCTGGGGCTCAGCCCGTACCCGGACCATCTGGCCGTCGATCCGTACCTGCCGCCGTCGGTGGGCCGGATCGAACTGCTCGACATACCGGGGCGGTGGGGGCGCGCCGACGCGTTCGGCCGCCGCCGCCGCCGCGACGGCGACCAGCAGGCGGTGCCGGTCGCCCGACTCACCCACGGCGAGTAGCTTCCGCACCAGGGGTCAGGTCGGCGGCGGGGTCGGCGGCACAGAACGACGATCTGCGCCGCCGGCCCCTCACGCCGGGGTTCAGCGGTTCGCCGGCTCGCTGGTCGGAGTCGGCTGGACGCGCTCGAACCGTACCCGGCTCAGCCAGCCCGGCAGGTCACTGAGTGCGTACAGCTCGCCGTGCACGTCGGCGTCGATGGCGGTCGGCTGGATGGGGAAGTTGCCGATGATGGCGCTCTCGTAGCCACCCCAGGGCTTGGGGCGTACGGCGAATGCGAGCGTCGAGCAGTAGTCGCTGGCGACGTAGGTGCCCCAGGCTTCCGGGGTGGCGGATCCTCGGTACACCACACCGCCGGTCACCGAGCAGCTCTCCGTCATGTAGTGCTCGTACTCGAAGACCGGGTCGGTGTACTTCACGCCTGGCCGGCACTGCTCCGGGTCGAACACCGGGGTGCCCTCGCGGCAGGACCAGCCGAGGTTCGCGCCACGCTGCCACGGGCGGATGTGATTGATCTCCTCGACCAGGCCCTGGCCGACGTCACCGATCCAGAGTGAGTTGTCGACCTTGTCGACCGAGAACCGCCACGGGTTGCGCAGCCCGTAGAGCCAGATCTCCGGCCGCGCGCCGGGGGTGCGGACGAACGGGTTGTCGCGGGGTACGCAGTAGGGCTTCGCGCCGCAGCTGCGGTTGACGTCGATCCGCACGATCTTGCCAAGCAGGGTGCCGAGGTCCTGACCGGCCTTGTACGGGTCGTTGGCGTGGCCGCCGTCGCCGAGGGACCAGTAGAGGTAGCCGTCGCGGTCGAACGCCACCTGCCCGCCGTTGTGGTTGTTGTACTCGGCGTGCTCCTGGGTGAGCAGCACCTGTAGCCGTTCGGGCGCGTTGATCGGCAGCCGCGCCAGGGTCAGTTCGCCGTCCGGGAGGCTGGTGTAGGCCACGTAGAGCATCCCGGTCCGCGCGAAGTTCGGCGCGGGGGTGATGCCGAGCAGGCCGCGCTCGTTGCCCGACGTGTCGACCCGAGCGGTCAGGTCCAGCACCGGCTCGGCCGCCAGGCCGGTGTCGGGGTGGTATGCGCGGACGGTGCCTCTCTTCTCCGCGATCAGCATCCTTCCGTCCGGTAGCCCGGTGAGTGCGATCGGACGCTGTAGTCCGAAGGCCACCTGTTCGGACACCACGGTCAGCTCGGTGAGGGGCACCCTGCCGGGGCGGGGTGGCCCGGCCGTGGCGGTGCCGGCGACCGATGCCGACAGGACCAGAACGAGCAACCCGGCCAGCGCGGGGATCGGGCGCCATCGCCGTCGCGACATGTTCTCAGCTCCTTGAGCAGGTGGAATGGAGTACGCAGTCTGGGAGCGTGTCCAACACTACATCAACTTGTATCAATGCATTAACCGGAAGCGCGGAATCGGCGGCCCGGTGGAGTGGTCTTCGTACGATGACCGCCATGGATGTTGCGATCGTGACGAACGCGGTCGTGGCCGCGGTCTCGGTGATCACCGTCGGGGTCTCGGTGTTCTTTGCGCTCCGGCAACTGCGGCTGTCGCAGAGCGCGAACCACACCCTTGTCGCGATCGAGCTGCTCACCCGCGACCGGATGAGCGACGCCTTCCTGGACAGCCAGCAGTTCGTGCTCACCGAGCTGAGGGCCAGGTGCTCGCCGGAGCTGCGGGTCAGCGATCTTCCGTCCGACGCCCGCAAGCATGTGAACCGGATCGCGTTGTACTACAACGGCCTGGGTCAGATGCTGGCCTTCAACGTCGTCGACCCGGCGCTGTTGATCGGCACAGGTGGCTTCCGCGCCCGGGAGGCGTGGAGCGTCCTGGAGTCGTACATCCTCGCCGAGCGGGCGGCCCGCGGGGAGTCGTATCTGGCATCTCGCCGTGCTCGCCACCGAGACGCCGTGGTCGGTTGCGGTGCGCAAGCTGGGCCTACGCCGGTTCGACAGCTATCCCGCCGACCTGGGCCTGGCGACCGGGGCGGGCGACGCGGCTGGGAAGGCGCCGGCCGCCGATTCGGCCAGCGAACGCGACGTCAGCTCGGCGGGCTCCGTCTGACGACCACCGCGACCTCCTGACCCGGGGCGGGTCAGGAGGTCGGGGTCGGTCCGCCGCCACATCAACGGCCGGCCGCCGGCCGCTCAGTGTCGCTGATGTTCACGTGCACATTGCACGCGACGGTGGTGGTGCAACTGGTGTGGCTCGCCGCTGCGGATCATCAAGCTGTGACTCCCATCGATCGGGAGGCATCGCGGCCGAGCTGTCCGGCCGATCCAACGTACTTGTCTTACCTGCTCTTTTTCCGGTCTTTGGGCTGAACTTCTTGAGCACCCCGTAACTTTGTGGCAATCTCACTGCCATCGATGCGTAGCGTTGTGTCGTCTCTTGTGGTCTGCCCCAACGAGCACGTGAGTCGCCGGGCGATGTTAGCGCTAACCCGTCGAAGTGACGCGACTCTGGAAGGTGCTGAGACACATGAAGAATCTCGTACATCCGAGCGGTTCTCCGCGACGACGGTGGCGCACCGGAGCGACGGTGCGTGGGCTGGCGGTCGGGTTGCTGGTGGCCGGCATGGCGCTGGTCGGGCCCAGCGGTGCCGCCCAGGCAGGGACCACGTTGGGCACCTCGGCGGCGGAGAAGGGCCGCTACTTCGGCGCCGCCGTCGGCACGTACAAGTTCAACGACAACACCTACATGACGGTGCTGAACCGCGAGTTCAACAGCCTGGTCGCCGAGAACGAGATGAAGTGGGACGCCACCGAGCCGCAGCGGGGCGTGTTCAACTTCAGCGCCGGTGACCGCATCGTCAACCACGCCCGATCGCGGGGGATGAAGGTACGGGGACACACCCTGCTGTGGCACGCCCAGCAGCCCGGTTGGGCGCAGGGCCTCTCCGGCGGTGACCTGCGCAACGCCGCCATCAACCACGTCACCCAGGTGGCTTCCCACTTCCGGGGGCAGATCTACTCGTGGGACGTGGTGAACGAGGCGTTCGCCGACGGTGGCAGCGGCGCGCGGCGGGACTCGAACCTGCAACGCACCGGCAACGACTGGATCGAGGCCGCGTTCCGGGCCGCCCGCGCGGCCGACCCCGGCGCCAAGCTCTGCTACAACGATTACAACACCGACGGCATCAACGCGAAGTCGACAGGCATCTACAACATGGTGCGCGACTTCAAGCAGCGCGGCGTCCCGATCGACTGCGTCGGCTTCCAGTCCCACCTGGGCACCTCGCTACCCGGTGACTACCAGGCCAACCTCCAGCGCTTCGCCGACCTGGGCGTGGACGTGGAGATCACCGAACTGGACATCACCCAGGGCGGCAACCAGGCCAACATGTACGGCGCCGTCACCCGCGCCTGCCTGGCGATCTCGCGCTGCACCGGCATCACCGTGTGGGGCGTACGGGACTGTGACTCCTGGCGCGGCGGCGACAACGCCCTGCTCTTCGACTGCGCCGGCAACAAGAAGCCCGCGTACACGGCGGTCCTCGACGCCCTCAACGGCGGCAGCACCCCGAACCCGACCGGCAACAGGTTCCGCAACGATGCATCCGGCCGGTGTCTGGACGTCAACGGGGCGAGTTCGGCAAACGGCGCACAGATGATCATCTGGGACTGCCACAACAATGCCAACCAGCAGTTCACCCAGAACGGGCGGGCGTTGCAGGTGATGGGCAAGTGCCTGGACGTACCGAACAATGCCGCCGCCGGCACCCGGGTGCAGATCTACGACTGCCACGGTGGAGCGAACCAGCAGTGGGTGATCAACAGCAACGCCACGATCAGCAACGCGCAGACCGGGCTGTGCCTGGACGTCAACGGCGCCGCCACCGCCAACGGCTCCGCCGTGATCGTGTGGGGCTGCCACGGCGGCGCCAACCAGCGCTGGACCCGGGCCTGAGCTGATGAGCGCGACAGTCGGCACCGCGCAGAAGGGAACGCCAATGCTCCGATCCCGCTCACCTCGCTACCTGAGCCGGATGCTCAGCTGCGCCCTGGCCGCTCTCCTGGCGGTGCCGACTGTCGTGCTCGGCGGTGCCGCACCCGCCGCCGCCGACACCAGCCAGTTCCGTGGTGTCAACTGGGCCAGGTTGGGTGACAACTTCCACGGTGGACCGCTGGTCCTGCACGGCCTGAGCAGCTCCGACAGCTATGCGACGGTGGTGGCCAAGGCCAACGCGATCTACACCGGCTTCCAGAACAACCTGGACGCCAACACGGTCCGGCTGCCGATCAACACCTACACCGTCGGTACGAGCTGGTGGAATGCGTACACCGGCGCGATCGACGCCGCCACCGCGAAGGGCCTCAAGGTCGTCCTCTCCTACTGGGACGACGGCGTGGCCGCCAGCGGCGGTCGGATCGTCAACACCACCGCCTTCAACACCATGTGGAACACCGTGGTCGCCAGGTACGGCAGCAACGACCTGGTGTACTTCGAGCCGATGAACGAGCCGGGCGGGCACAGCGCCGCGGACTGGGCGAACGTGGTGAACAACTGGCTCACCGCCCGCCCGTCGATCCCCCGCCACCGGGTCTTCGTCAGCGGCGCCGGCCTGAACACCGACATCAAGTCGATGTGCGCCGACCGCCGGCTCGACGGGACGATCGTGTCGCTGCACCACTACACCTTCTTCAGCGGCGCGAAGACCTACGACCAGTGGGTGACGTTCCTGCGGGACGCGATCGGCTCCTGCGCCGCCCGTACCGTGATGGACGAGTTCGGCGCGCCGATGGACACCGGGCTCAACTACCACGACACCGCCAGCACCGACAACTTCGTACGCTACTTCCGCGCCACCACCGAGGTGCTGCGGGAACTGCGGATCGGCTCGATCTACTGGCCGGCCCTGGGCGGCAAGGTCACCGCGGGTCAGGGCGACGACTGGTACGCCATGCAGAAGCTGCACGGCACCGGCACCAACCTCACCCTCAGCACCCCCAACGCCAGCGGTCTCGACCGCCTCCGGTACGCCTGGGGCCTGACCGGCGGCGGCACACCGGACCCGGTGAGCCGGTTGCGCAACGTCGGCACCGGGCAGTGTCTGGACATCCCCGGCGCGACGACCGCGAACATCCAGGTCCAGGTGTACGCCTGCAACGACACCGCCGCCCAGCGGTGGACCGTGACGGCCGGCGGGCAGCTCACCGCTCTTGCCGGCCAGCGGTGCCTCGACGCGTACAACCGGGGGACGGTGAACGGCACCGTCGTCGGCACGTACGCGTGCAACGGCGGCGACAACCAACGGTGGACGATCGGCGGCGACGGCACGATCCGCAGCGTGCAGTCCGGTCTCTGCCTGGACGTGAACACCACCACCTTGAAGGTCCAACTCTGGGCCTGCTGGGGCGGCGACAACCAGAAGTGGCAGGTGCAGAACGCCTGACCTGGCACACCCGACCGCGCGTACGCCGAGGCCGGGCCCGTGCCCATCGTGCGGCGCGGTATGTCAATGGCTTCCGGTGGCGGCCCGGGAGCGGAGGGAGAAGAGATGAGATCTGTTGTCCGTGCCGGAAGAGGTGCCCTACTGGCGCTGGCGGTGTTTGTCTCCGCTGCACTGCCAGCCGTGTTCGCAGACCAGGCTCCGGCCCTGGCTGCCGTCCAGGAGACGCTGTACGTCGCGCCCGGTGGAAACGACGCCAACCCGGGCACGCTCGCCGCACCGTTCAGGACGCTACAGCGCGCCCGGGACGTGGTCCGCACGAAGACCGCGACCATGACCGGCGACATCCAGGTCTACCTTCGCGGTGGCAGCTACCCGGTGAGCAGCACGATCGAGTTCGGGGCGAGCGATTCCGGCGCCAACGGCCACCGGGTGATCTACGCCGCGTACCCCGACGAGACGCCGGTTCTTGAGGCCGGTGTGCAGGTGACCGGTTGGACTCAGCACAGCGGGAACATCTGGAAGGCGCCGCTCGATCGGGCCAACAAGCTGCGGGCGCTCTACGTGAACGGCCAGCGGGCTCACATGGCGGCCAAGACGATCACATCCGGGGGCTGCCACGGCACGTACACCATCACCGCGGGACAGGCCGACTGGGCGTGGGAGTCGGGCTCGCAGTGTGAGGGCGCGAGGTACAACCCGGCCGATTTTCCGTCGATCTCCCGCAACCAGGAAGACATCGAGATCGAGACCGGCACCACCTGGACCACTGCCATCGTGGGAGTTCGTCAGGTGACGACGAGCGGTGACGGGCAGAGTCGTATCGCGCTGTTCCAGCAGCCGGGCGCCGCCATCGCGCAGGGGGCGTTCAACGGCAACGCCCAGATCAACGGTACCCACAAGGTGATGAACGCCTACGAGTTCCTGGACTCGCCGGGCGAGTTCTACTTCGACAAGTCCAGCCGGACGCTCTACTACTACAAGGCCGGCGCCGACAACATGTCCACCGCGTCGGTCTTCGCGCCCAACAACGTGACCACCGTGCTGCGGGTCGCCGGCACCTCGACCAGCAACCACGCGCGCAACATCACGTTCTCCGGCCTCACCGTGCGGCACTCCGACTGGAACCTGTTCAACGTCGCCGGCTCGGTGTTCAAGCAGGCGCAGCAGGGCAATCTCGGCGCGCAGGCGTACGCGCGCGGCAACTTCCACGTCTACTACTACCGCAACGTCGACCTCACCCCCGGCATCATCCACCTGCAGAACGCCAGCGGAATCCGATTGGAGCGCAACCGGATCGCGCACACCGGGGCCGACGGGATCACCCTGGTCAACGACGTGACGAACACGCAGTTGATCGGCAACTACACGAACGACATCGCCGGAACGGCGATAAGCGTGGGTCACCCGCAGCACGTCTACATCGGCGATCACACGTCGAGCAACCGCGAGAAGTACCCGCCGCAGGTCGAGGGGCTTCCGAAGAACATCGAGATCAGGAACAACTACATCCACGACAGCTCGGTGCTGTTCAACGGGCACGGCGCGGTCGCGGCGTACTTCGCCGACACCCTCACGGTGCAGCACAACCGCATCGAGAAGGCCCCGTGGGCGGGCATCACGATGGGCTGGGGTTGGTGGAACTTCGACGGGTCCTCAGGGTCGATCGCGCCCAACCGGCCGACCACCACGGCGAAGAACAACACCATCAGTCACAACCACATCATCGACACGGTGCAGCGGCTCAGTGACACGGCACCCATCTACACGCTGGGCAGCCAGCCGGGCACCGTCATCCACGACAACTATTTCCAGGGCGTTCCGGCTGGCCACAAGTACGGACTCCACCCGGACGAGGGCTCGGCGTTCATCACCTTCCGGGACAACGTCCTGAGCGTGGACAAGAACATCACCTGGATGATCAACTCAGACGACTTCGGGCGCAAGCACGACCTTCACATCACGCAGACTTACGGCCCGATCAACAAGGTCTCCAACAAGAACCTGCCCAACAGCACCATCCACGACATCCTCGTCTCCTCCGACTACGTCTGGCCGGCGGCGGCCTACGGAATCGCTGTCAACTCCGGGCTCCAGGACTCGTTCCGGGACATCACCCAGCCGCGCAACCTGCCCACGCAGGACTACGTCCTACCGGCTAGCACGTTCGTCGGCAGCGGCACGTCCTCGATCCCGATCCGCAACGGCGGCGATGCGACCAGGTCGCTGTGGCTGGCCCCCTCCGGCACCACCACCTTCGCCGTCGGCCCGACGATGACCAGGGCAGACGGCAACGCCACGTCCATCGCGGTGCCGACGTCGTCGGGTGACTACCGGCTCTACGTCGTCGACGCGCAGGGCAGTCGGTCGGCCGAGTCGAAGTCTCTCGTCCGGCGGCAGGGCACCGGCGGTACGCCCGACACGCAGCTCGTCGGCGGCCAGTCCGGCCGCTGCATCGAGGTCCCCGGCGCGACCACCACGAACGGTACCCAGACGCAGCTGTGGGACTGCTCCGGCGGCTCGCATCAGCGGTGGACCTACACGGCGAGCAGACAGTTCACCGTTTACGGCAACAAGTGCCTGGACGCGAACGGGGCGGGTACCAGCAACGGCACCACGGTCATCATCTGGGACTGCCACGGCGGGCTCAACCAGCAGTGGAACGTCAACGCCAACGGCACCATCACCAACGTCCAGTCCGGACTCTGCCTCGACGCCAACGGCGCCGCCACCGCCAACGGGACAAAGATCATTCTTTGGTCCTGCAACGGCGGCGCGAACCAGCAGTGGAGTCGACGTAGCTGAAGCCGCATCCGGGGGCCAGGCGCCGGTGGTGCCTGGCCCCCGGCGCGTGCGGACAGGCTGACGGTCTGGACGAGGTCTGGGTGAGCTGGCACCATGTGCCGATCATGAGCCGGGCCTGGACGGAGAACCTGTTGAACAGCGTGTGGTCGGGGCCGGGTCGGTTGCTGGGGCGATCGGGTGCCCGCGCAGTGGGCAGGTTGGCCGCGGCAGCAGGTGCCGCTGTCGCGTTGGCCCTGGCGGCTGGCTGTGCCGACGCCGCCTCGCCACCATCAGGTCCGAGCCCTTCGGCAGGCGCGGTGCAGCAGGACCTCCACACGTGGCTGCACGAGGGTGCGAAGAAAGTCGGCCAGGACACCTACTCGACACGTTTCACCATGACCCGCAGGGACGTCGAGGGAGCGTCGGTCAGTACGACGGTCGAGATGACGGTGGACCCGGCCAGACGCCGGAGCGACATGGCCATCCGCTTCCCCATTCGGCAACCCGGCCACTTCCAGTGGATCGAGATCAAGACCGTCGACGAAAAGAGTTGGATGCGGATCTTCGGCTTCGGGGAGCCCCCCGAGGGGTGGCTACCGGTCGACCTGCCGCGCCTGCTGGGTGCGGACTCCTCGCTCTTCATCGGTACGCAGGCGACGGACGATCTGCAGGAACTGGTGAAGACATCGGTCGAGCTGCGGCTCGTCACCGAACGAGCCGTTCGTGGTGTCCTCGACCTACGTCGGCATCCTCACCTGACCGTCGAGCTGCGTAGGGAACTGTCGGCGACGAACACGATGATGCCCTTCGACGCCACCCTCGACGCGCAGGGCCGGCTCACGAATCTGACGCTGCACTTCGACCAGGCGGAAGCGGGCGCCGGTCAGTGGCAGTTTCTCTACCACTCGTTCGGCCGGCGGCAGCCGATCGAACCGCCACCCGCTGGGGACGTACTCGAACCGGCCGACCTCGACCCGCAACTGCTTGCCGAACTGCGCGAGGTTGGCTGGTTGTAGGCAGGCCGCCGCACCCCACCGCCGGGGAATGTCGCGGCTACGATCGGCCGGTGGCCCGGTCCCTCGATCGCATCGCTCTGATCTCCGACGTCCACGGCAACCTGACCGCGCTGGAGGCCGTGCTGGCCGACATCGACGCACGCGGCATCGAGCGGATCTTCAACCTCGGTGACTACGTCGGCAAGGGGCCGCGTGGCCGCGAGGTGATCGAGGTCTGTCGGGAGCGCTGCGAGGTCAACATCCTCGGCAACTGGGACGACTTCCTCCCCGACCCGGACCGCAGCTACGACAACGAGGCGATGGCCTGGTGGTTGGCACAGCTCGCCGCCGGCCAGGGCGACTGGCTGCGTGGCCTGCCGTTCAGCCACGACTTTGTGCTCAGCGGGCGACGGGTGCGGCTCTTCCACGCGTCGGCGACAAGCGTGCACCGTCGGGTCCGGTTCGACCACGACGAGGCCGAGTTCCTCGGCATGTTCGCCAACACCCCGGCCACCGGCGACGGACCGGAGCCCACGGTCGTGGGTTACGGCGACACCCACGATCCGTTCTACGAGGTGGACCGGGACCGCCGCACCCTGTTCAACACCGGCAGCGTCGGCAACGCGATGGGCGATCCGACCCCGGTCTACGTGATCCTCGAAGGTGTCCTCGACGCGGCGGCCGACGCGCCGTTCTCGATCCAGTTCGTCCGCGTGCCGTACGACTTCGAGGCCGAGTTGGCCGTGGCGGCCCGGCTGGGCATGCCCGAGTTGGATGGGTACGTCTCCGAGCTGCGGCACGGCGTCTACCGGGGCGCGATGCACGCTCCGGCCGGACCGAGGTACCACCGGCAGCCGAGACCACGTCCGTCGGCCGAGTGACCGGTCCGGCACGACCGTGCCCGGCGGTGGCGGTGAATGAGCGAGAAAGACGAACACGTGGCGCGAGAATGACGGCATGCGTGCCGCCTACATCGAGGGTCCCGGTCCGGCCGACGTAATCCGGTACGGGGATCTGCCGGCGTCACGTCCCGGTCCGACCGACGTCCTCGTCGACGTCCTGGCGACGACAGTCAACCCGGTCGACACCTTCGTGCGTTCCGGGGCGTACCCGACGCCGTTGCCGTTGCCGTTCATTGTCGGCCGTGACCTGGTCGGGCGGGTGACGGCGCTGGGGCCCGGTGTGAGCGGCTTCGGCGTCGGTGACCTGGTGTGGTGCAACAGCCTCGGGCACGACGGCCGGCAGGGCAGCTCCGCCGAGCAGGCCGTCGTGCCGGCGGATCGGCTGTACCGACTTCCGGCGGGGGTCGATCCGGCGGTCGCGGTGGCCGTGCTGCACCCTGCCGCTACCGCCTACCTGGGTCTTGTGGTGCACGGGCGGTTGCGGGTCGGGGAGACCGTGTTGGTGGGCGGTGGCGGCGGAAACGTCGGCTCGGCACTTGTGGCGCTCGCGAGAGCGGCTGGTGCCCGCGTCGTGGTCACCGCGTCCGCCGCGGACGCCGAGTACTGCCGGCAACTCGGGGCCGCGGAGGTTCTCGACTACCGGGCGCCCGATCTGATCGGTCGGTTGAGGTCGGTGTGCCCTGACGGTATCGACCTGTACCTCGACACGTCGGGACGGAACGATCTTGAATCGATCGTCGATCTGATCGGGATACGTGGCCGGATCGTGTTGCTGGCGGGACCCCGCACCAGGCCGGTACTGCCCGCCGGCCCCCTCTACCTGAACGATCGCACGGTCACCGGCTTCGTCATCTCCCGCGCCACCACTGCCGAGTTGGCCGCGGCTGCCGGCACCGTCAACCGGATGCTCGTCGCCGGGGAGTTGGCCCCACGCGGCACGGTACGGATGCCGCTGTCGGCGGTCGCCGAGGCACACCGGATGATCGAGCAGGGTGAGCTGCGCGGACGGCGGGTCGTCATCACGCCGTGAGCTGGCGCGTGGTGCGCGTCGTCACGGTCCGAGAGTGGTGTCGAGCATCTCGACGAGGTGTTCGGCCGCCGCCGCCGTGTCGTAGTCGGGATCGTGGAGTTGCTCGGCGACGATCGCGTCGATGCCCCCACCGACGATGATCGCCGTGGTGCGTACGTCGGTGTCGCCGCTGCCGCCACGGGCGATCCGGGCCGCGTCGATGAGTTCGGCCAGGGGGCGCCAACGGGCGGCCGGATCGTGGTCGCCGTCGTCGTGGACCATCGCCTCGATGATCATGCGAGTGTGTCGGGGATGCTCCCGCAGGTGCCCGACCATCGACCTGACGTACGCGGCGGGCCGGTTCGCGGTGTCGGCGGCCTCGACCGCTCCGGCGACGTCTGCGACGAGGGCGGCGAGGGCGTGTTCGTGTGCGGCGCGTACGACGGCGGCCTTGGTGGGGAAGTGGTAGAGCACGGCGGCCTTGGTGATGCCGGCGCGTTCGGCGATGGCGGCCAGTGAGGCGCCCGCGTAGCCCCGGTCGGCGACCAACTCGATGGTGACCTCGATCAGTTGGGCGCGGCGGGCGCGCTCGATCAGGGTCGGTTCCGCCGTCGCGCCCTCTCGTCTCCTTGTCACCCGCCAGATTCTACCGTACGGTCGAAAAATCTACCGATCGGTTAGGAGGGCGTCGTGCGGACCAGGCTGATGAAGGCTCTCAACCGGCTGCGGCCCAGGTCACGATGGCTGCGTCTGGTCCTGGCCGGGCTCGCACTCATCGCGCTGGTGGCCACCTTCGCCCTTCGCCAGCCCGCGCCGATCGGCCACTGGGACAGCGCCGACGGGCAGGACCGGTTCCTCCGGGCCTACACCGAGGCCTTCGCCGCCCTGCCCGACCCGACGGAGACCATCGACGTACGCACCGACTACGGCATCGTGCGCGTCTACCGCTTCGCCGGCACCGGCGCGGACGACGGCGGTACGAACACCCCGTTGCTGCTGCTGCCCGGGCGCGCCTCGGGTACGCCGGTCTGGGCCGACAACGTGCCCCTGCTGCTGCCAATCGGCGACGTCTACACCGTCGACCTGCTCGGCGAGCCGGGCATGAGCGTGCAGAATCGCCCGATCGACAGCGACGAGGCGCAGGCCGAGTGGTTGCACCAGACCCTCCAGGCGCTCCCGCCGGACGAGTTCCACCTGGTCGGTCTCTCGATCGGTGGCTGGACCGCGGTCAACCTCGCCCTGCACAGACCGGACCACATCGCGTCGATGACCGTCATCGACCCGGTGTACGTCTTCGCCGACATGCCGTTCGGCACGATCGTGCGCTCCATCCCGGCCGCGTTGCCCTGGCTGCCGAGATCGTGGCGGGACAGCTTCAACTCGTACACCGCTGGCGGGGCGCCGGTCGAGGACGAGCCGGTCGCCGACATGATCGAAGCCGGCATGCAGCACTACAAGCTCCGGCTGCCGCAGCCTACGCGGATCAGCGAGGAACGCCTCCGTCGACTCGACCTGCCGGTCCTGGCGATCATCGCTGGTGAATCGGTGATGCACGACCCGCAGCAGGCCGTCGAGACCGCCCGTCGGGCCCTGCCCCGGGGCACGGTCCGGCTCTACCCGGGCGCTTCCCATGCCGTCAACGGCGAGCAGCCCGAACGGATCGCCGCCGATATCGCCGGTTTCGTCGAGGAGACTGCCTGACCACCGCTGATCGAAGCCGGGCGGGTCCGGCGGTCAGAAGAGGGTGGTGGGCTCGACCGGGATCGGTTCCGGCAGCGGTGCCAGCTGCGGTACGCGGGCGCGTACCTCGTCGTGGAAGCGGCGGGCCAGGGTCGGCGCGTCGGCGTTGTCCGGGGTGTGGATGAAAACGGTAGGCGACCGGCCCTCGCGCAGCCACTCCGCGGTCACGTCCACCCACCGCCGCCAGCCCTCGACGGTGCGCGCGGGGTCGTCGCGACCGAGGTAACGGACGATCGGCCGGGCGGTGAGCGCGACCGTACGCGGCGGCATCCTGGGCTTCTTCGTCCAGGCGTCCCGCTCGGCGTCGCTGGTCGGCGGTTCGGTGAAGAACGCCGTGGTGTCGAACGGGATCCACTCGGCACCCGTCTCCGCCAGCGCCGTCTCCAGCAGCCGGGTCGCCCGGGGGTCGGTGAAGAAGGCCGGGTCGCGCACCTCCACGGCGGGTCGGTGGGCGGCGGGCAGGCGGCGCAGAAACCGGGCGAGCGTGGGTACGTCATCCGGGCCGAAGGAGCCGGGCAACTGCACCCAGAGGGCGTACGCTCGGGAGCCGAGTGGCTCGATCGCGTCGAGGAAGGCGCGCATCGGCTGGTCGACGTCAGTGAGGCGGCGTTCGTGGGTGACCACCTTCGGCAGCTTCACCACGAAGCGAAAGTCGGGTCCGGTCTGCTCCGCCCAGGACACGACCGTCTCGCGGGCCGGGGTGGCGTAAAAGGTGGTGTTGCCCTCGACCGCGTCGCACCAGCCGGCGTAGTGCCGCAGGCGGTCCTGCGCCGGCAGGGGATGGGGGAGCAGCCGCCCCTGCCACGACCGGTGGGTCCACATCGCACACCCGACGTGCAGCCGCATGGCCACCTGCTCAGCCGGCGTCGACGCGTTCGACGGTGATTGTGGAAACGCCAACCGTCGCGTCGATGTCGTAGCGGTCCGTCGCGGAGTTCCACTCCGGCGGGGTGAAGGTGGTGCCGCCGGCCACCCCGGAGTGGCTGGTGCCGTCGATGGTGACCGAACCGGCGCCGCCGCCGGCGCGTACCTGCACGGGCGCGTCGCCGGCCAGGCGGACGACGACCTGGCTCGCTCCGCCGCCGAGCATGGTCCGCTGCGTCCCCTCCGGTGCCGGCAGCGTCAGCTCGACACGGTTCGCGCCGGCGGTGAACTCGATGTCACCGACCTGCGCGCCGCGCAGGTCGAGCTGCTGTTCCTTGGCGCCACCGTTGAGTCGGACGTGCCAGCGGACCGACTCGGCCAGCACCGCCTCCACGACCGCCGGGCCGTCCCGGTCGGTGCCCCGGAGGCTGGTCAGCAGGCTACCGTCGGTGAACGAGACCGCGGGACGGATGTTGGCGTCGCGGGGGGTCGACACCCGGTACGCGTCGTCGCCGAGGTCGGCGGTGCGCACCCGGACAACGTCGGCGCCGTCGAGCAGGACGAAGGTGGCCTCCCGCAGATCGCCGACGGCACCGGTGACGACGTGCCCGTTGCGGCCGTCGCCCCGGACCGTCACCCACGTCCAGGTGGCAACCGCCACCACCACGATGACCAGTACTGCCGCACCGATCCCCCACCACAACCGTCGTCCGCCGGCCGTCTGAGTGTTCTCCACGTCGCCTCCCGTACATCGATGACCGCACGGATTACTACCCGCCTGTCACCGACTCTTACGCGCGCCACGCCCGGTGGGCTCACCGCCGGGCGTGGCGGTGAGCCCACCGATCTGTCGCGGGCGGTCGTCTCAGGCCCGGGACCACTTCTGGTTGGGAGTGCCGGCGCAGTCCCACAGTTGCAGCCGGCCGCCGTTGTTCGGGTTGTTGTCGCGTACGTCGACGCAGCGGTTCGCGTTGAGGTTGACCAGGTCGCCCGCGGCGTTGAGGGTGAATCGTTGCGCCGGGTTGCCGTTGCAGGTGACGAGGTTGACCTCGGTGCCGTTGGCCGTCCCGGCCCAGGCCGGGTCCATGCACTTGCCCATCGCGCGGATGGTGCCGTCGGCGGCGAAGGTCCACGCCTGCGCGGCGGTGGTGTTGCAGTCCCAGACCTGTAGCGGCGCTCCGTCGACCGGGTTGGCGCCGGGGATGTCGATGCATCGGCCACTCTGCTGCCCCCGGATCCGGGTGGTGCCGGTGTTGCCGTCCGGCACGTGACCGTAGACCCGGACGTAGTCGACGAGCATCTGCTGCGGGAACTGGGTGCTGCCGTCGGGGTAGCCGGGCCAGTTACCGCCGACGGCCACGTTGAGGATCATGAAGAAGGGGTGGTCGAAGACCCAGCGGTTACCGCCGAGCCGGCTCGGGTCGACCCGGAAGAACTCCGACCCGTCGAGGTACCAGCGGATGATGTTCGGCTCCCAGTCCACCCGGTAGGTGTGGAAGGTGTCGGCAAGCGGCTGCCCGATGGTGCGGCTGCCGGTGATCCCGCCGCCGCCGGAGTAGCCGGGCCCGTGGATGGTGCCGTGCACGGTGTTCGGCTCCCGCCCGACGTTCTCCATGATGTCGATCTCGCCGGAGGCCGGCCAGCCGACGTCGCCGAAGTCCCGCCCGAGCATCCAGAACGCCGGCCAGATGCCCTGCCCACGGGGGATCTTGATGCGCGCCTCGAACCGGCCGTACGCCTGGCTGAACGTGGCCGCGGTCAGCAGCCGGGCCGAGGTGTACTCGCACCGGCCGTAGTGGCACTGGTAGTTGGCCGGATTCTCCCGGCGGGCGGTGATGACCAGGTTGCCCTGGCCGTCGTGCACCGCGTTGCTGGTGCTGTTGGTGTAGTACTGCCGTTCGTTGTTGCCCCAGCCGTGGCCGCCGATGTCGAAGCGCCACTTGGACTGGTCGACCGGGGTGCCGGCCGGCGAGTTGAACTCGTCCTGCCAGGTGATGCCGCCGATCGCGGCGGCGGCCGGTGCGGACTGCACGGGTAGCAGGAGCGCGCTGGTGACGAGGGCCGCGCCCAGGGCGGCGGCTGCCCGCCGGAGGCTGCGGGAGAAGGCGTACACGATCGGATCTCCTCGGGGGTGGAGGGACGGATGCGCTGGCGAGGCGGGTGGAGAGCGCTCTCCAAATCCGAGTCTGTCGATTTCGAAAGAATTAGTCAAGGTTGTTAACAGCGATCAACGGGTCGGACGAGGGGGCGGCGTTCGTCAACCCGTGGTTGACGAACGTGGATCGTCAACCTAAGGTTGACGCATGACTGAACCCGTGCAGATCAACAATCCGGTCCGGCTCGACGACCTGATCCAGGCCATCAAGCGGGCCCACTCCGACGCGCTTGACCAGTTGACCGACGCGGTGATGGTGGCCGACCACATCGGTGAAGTGGCCGACCATCTGATCGGCCACTTCGTGGACCAGGCCCGGCGCTCCGGAGCGTCCTGGACCGAGATCGGCCGCAGCATGGGGGTGAGCAAGCAGGCCGCCCAGAAGCGCTTCGTCGGCGCGGCGATGGACCCTCAGGAGGGCTTCCAGCGGTTCACTCCGCGCGCCCGCAACGTGGTAGCGGCCGCCCACAACGAGGCGAAGGCTGCCCGAAACGCCCACACCACCTCGGCGCACCTGGTGCTCGGACTGCTCGCCGAGCCGGAGGCGCTGGCCGCGAAGGCGCTGGCCGCCAGCGGTGTCTCGGCCGACGCGGTGCGGGAGGCCGCCACCGCCACGTTGCCGCCGCCGTCGGACGAGGTTCCCGAGCTGATTCCGTACGACACCGCAGGCAAGAAGGCGCTTGAGTTGACCTTCCGTGAGGCGCTGCGGCTCGGGCACAACTACATCGGCACCGAACACATCCTGCTGGCCCTGCTGGAACAGGAGAACGGCGAGGGTGTGCTCACCGGCCTCGGCGTGGACAAGGCCGCCGTCGAGGCGAACATCGTGGCGACCCTGGCCAAACTGCGGACGTTCGAGTAGGTGATCAGCGCTCGACGGGGAAGCCGTACCGGGCGGCGTGCTCCGGGTCGGCCGGATCGATCTGGCGCAACCCGGCGTCGGCGAGACGCTTGTTCACCTCGTCGAGCCGCTCGCGCACCAACCGGGACTCCTCCTCGGTGACCCGCCCCCGGTGCGGCCGGCCCGCGTGCTCGATCGTGCCGTAGTCGACCTTCTCGGCGCTGCGTCGTGCCTTTGGCGGGCGTACCCGCTCGGCGGTCTTCAGCAACTGCGCCATCGGCACGTCGGTGGCCATCGCGTCGAACTCGCTCGCGGTCAGCACCACCCGACGTGGCTCGCCGTGGCCGTGCCGGTCGTGGATCTCGACCACCGCCACGTCCAGCGCCGCGTCGTCGATGCTCTCCACCTCCACCGGAGTGGCGTCCAGTTGCACGGGCCCGGCCACCAGGTCAGGGTGCTCGAGAACGACGATGCGAACGGCCTCGTCGTCGGCACCCAGCACCGTGCCGCTGAAGTCGGAGACGTGGATCGTCTTCTTGCCCATGGATGTGCCAGCTCCCGTCGTGACCGTCGAAGGACCAGCAGACGTTACCCGACAGGTGTGCGAAAGCGCGCGGTGGCTCGCCGCCCTAGAGGCTTCCTCGGCGCGCCACCCACTCGGTCGGCTGACCGGTGATCGCGGCGATCCGGTCGTAGTCGGCGTCGTAGTGCAGCACGGTAGCTCCGTGCACCTCTGCGGTCGCCGCGATCACCAGGTCGGGTAGTCGGAAGTTGCGATGCTGGCTGTCCGCGGCGAGCATGCGGTGCACGGCGAGAGCACGATCCATCGCCTCGGTTGTCACGTCCATCCACCGGTGGCCGCGCAATGCCTGCCACAGGATCTCGTACCCCTTCGGATGAGGAGCATTGTTGAGGAACTCGAGAGCGGCCATGTGACAGGTCGCCAGGCGTCCCTCGGCCAGCAATGTCTCAAAGCGGCGTCGGACCGGCGGATATCGCCCCTGAAGCACGAACACCGACGTGTCGGCGAGATAGATCGCTCCTGCCATCACGCGGCCTCGGAGTCGCGCGCATCCTCGACGAGTCGACCGAGATCCCGGCCGCCGCCGTAACGCCACGCCTCAGCGGAGTCGGTGAAGTCCATCTCCACCTGATCGAATGCGGAGACGATCTCCCGTGCCTGGCGACGCAGGGCAAAGGCGTGCAGGGCGGCGTTGATGGTCGCCACCTTGGTCTCGGTGCCGAGCACCTCGCGGGCTGCCTCAAGCCACTCGTCGTTCACGTCCACGGTGATGCGTGTCATGCCTAAAAACATACACCAGATCGGCGGCCTTAAAGGCGCCAAGATTGCGTTGTTGCTGGTGCGTCAGTGTGGGTTCAGGTGGTGCCGAACGGGGCCGGCGGGCAGGCTGTTCAGCTCGCACCAGGAGAGCGTGCCGGGGCGGGTCCGGTGACCGCGGTACGCCGCCTGGGCCGGAAAACGGCCGGTGAGCCGGTGGTTGCGCCAGGCGCGCTCGGGGTCCTGCTGATCACGGTCCTGCGGCTGTTTCTGCATGCCCCCACCGTTCCAAATAATGTTGTCCATGTATGGAAATGGATATGACGGTCGATAGATCGTTAAGGTTCCCCGGATTGGACCCACCTACGCCCCGAATCGACCGCGTCGTCGTACGGTGAGCGGCGTCGGCGGTGACGGACCGGGAGGCGTTGATGCTCGATCGGCGGCTGCACCTGCACCTGGCGACCTGGCTGGGACAGTGGCCGGCCGGCCCGGGCCTGCACGTGGTCGGGTCCGGGCGGCGCACCCGACCCGCGTGGGACGGCCGACCGCGCCCCGCCATCGCGGTCCACGCCGGGGCCAGCGGCGTGCTCTCCGTGGCGCCCGATCGGATCGCGGCCGTTCGTGAGCTGGCACGGCACCCGGACGGTCTGCTGAGCGCGTTGCCGGCGGCGGTCGGCTATCCGGGTTGGGCGGTGCACGACGACGTGTTCCGGTGGAGTGTGGCGCCGACGGCACTGCCGGACGTCGGTGAGTGGGTGCCGCCCACCACCGCCGGCCTGCCCTCCTGGCTGCGGCTGTTCGACCGGTCGGTGCTCATCGTGCGCGACCAGCGGGGCCGCTACCTGGCCGGCGTCGGCATCAAACGGCATGACCGGCACGGACACGAGTTGGCGGTGGGCACCGTCCCGGCGGCTCGCGGACGCGGGCTGGCCCGGCGGCTGGTGGCCCAGGCTGCCCGCCGAGTGCTCGACGACGGCGCTGTCCCCACCTATTTGCACGACCGGCGCAACGGCGCGTCGGCGCGGGTGGCGGAGGCCGCTGGATTCCCCGACCGCGGCTGGCGGTCCTACGGCGTCTACCCGAACTGAACACCGACCGGCAGAGCGCGGACCGTGGATCCCGGGCCGGATCCACGGTCCGCAGCCTCCCCCCAGGTCCGCGTGAGGCTCAATGCCGATCACGCTACGTATGCAGAACCCGCTCGGCAAGTTGTCGCCGCCGTCTCGTTGCTGTCCAATTGTGGACTTGACCTGGGCAGAAGCATGTTCTCCCGCTCAGCCCGCTCAGTGACGCAGGGTGTGAATCAAGCTGACGACCTGTTGCGTCACCGGCCGCAGCACGCGCAGTCGTGACAGCCTCACCAGTTGGTCGACGAGCGGCACCGCGCCGTCGATCAGTTGCCGGGTCCGGGCCTGTCCCGGCGAGCGGTCGTAGACCCAGAAAAGCACCACGCCCATGTAGGCGAGCCAGAGCAGCTCGGGCAGCTGGGGACGCAGCTCCGCGTCGACCTTGGCGGTGGAGCCGGCGAGCACGTCGGCGTAGAGGCCGATGGACGCCTCGCGGGGACCGGAGGACTCCGCGGAGAAGGGACTCAGCGGGGAGGTCGGTTCCGCAGCGGTCTTGAAGAAGCTCGCGGCGAACTCGTGTGACGGGGTCAGCACGTCGATGCCCGCGTGCAGCACCCCGGCCAGCCGGGCGGCGAAGTCGGATTCGCGTTCGAGCACCGGCTGGGCCGCCGTTCGGTGCTCCGTCTGCGTCCGGGCGTAGAACTCCTGGATCAGGTGTTCCTTCGACTGGAAGTAGTAGTAGGCGTTGCCGACCGCGACGCCGGCCTCCGTCGCGATGGCGCGCATGGTGGTGCGGGCGTAACCGCGTTCGCGGAACAACCGCATCGCGGTCTCCAGGATCAGCTGCCGTGTCTGCTCGCCCCGGGCGGTCGCCGCCTCACCCGCAGCGGTCGTCGGCACAGTCTGGTCGGTCATTCCGGTCACCGTATCCCGCCGCACCGTCGGTCGGCTCCGGCGACGGTTCCCGGACCCGTTCGCGTACCGCCGACGCGGCGGCCACCACCCGCCGGGCCAGCGGTAGCAGGTGGGGGCGGGCGAGGCGCTGGGCCGTCTCCCGGTGGTCGGCCAGCGCCCACAGGCACGCGAACCAGGCACCGTCGCCCGCGTACACCTCGCCGGTGTCGGCGATCACCGTGAGGTCGCGCAGCGTGGCGTCGTGGTCCAGGCTCGGAAAGCGCAGCCGGGCAGCCGCCGACCCGGCCGGCACGAACTCCAGCGGTACGAGCTGCGGGCGCGACGACAGCCAGCCGCGCGCGGCCCGGCACAGTGGGCAGTGCGCGTCGTAGAGAACGGTAAGGCTGCGGAGGCCACCACCCCCGTGCGCGGTGGCATCCGGCAGCCCCACCATCCTGCCCCGGCCGGAGGTGGTCATCGGGCCGGCGGCGCGGCCGGAGCCGGCGGGTCGGCCTGGCCCTGCCCGGCCGGCCGGGTGCCCTGCCCAGGTGCGCCCGGCCCGGGTGCGCCCGGCCCGGGCGGCATCTGTGGGTAGGCGTGCTGAACCGGCAGTCGGCCGACCGGGGCCAGTGGGGGATGGGTGGCGAGCTGGCGCAGCCGGTTTCGCCGGTAGCGGCCCAGGGCGAAGACGTTGAAGAAGTGCAGCGCGCCGAGCACCAGCAGCACCAGACCGACCTTCAGCGAGAGTTCCTCCATGGCGACGCTCGTGGAGCCGACGGGCTCGGAGTGCCGCATCGCCACCGTGACGTAGCCGAGGTTGAGGAGATAGAAGCCGACCACGAGGAGGTTGTTCACCGCCCGCGCGAGGCGTTCGTCGGCGAACACCTCGTCGAGGAAGACCATGCCGTTGCGAGTGAGCGCCCGCGCTACCCAGACGGTCAGACCGATGCTGATCGTCAGGTAGACCAGGTACATCCAGACCTTGATGTCCATGCGTCGACCCAATCTTGAACGCGTTCAACTTGATGGACGTCAGCGTACGACATAAGTTGAACGCGTTCAAGATGGAGCGTCGTCTCAGCGGGCCAGGCCGAGCACCTCGGCGGCGGCGCGGCCGTTGGCGTGGCTCGCGCCGTACGTGGTGACGAAGGCCCGCACCGCGTCGGGCCGCCAGGTGGCCGGCCAGCCCATCTCGACCACTGCCACCGGATGCGTGGCGGCCAGCGCGTTGGCCAGCTCCGGGCCGCCGGGCAGCCGGTGCAGGTGGCGGGCGACCAGGACGACCGGCCGGTCACCGGCGCGCTGGCGCAGGTCGGCCGGGTCCGTCTCGGCGGCCACCACCCGGATCTGCTCGGTGCCGCCCAGGTGCGGGCCGAGCCCCCACGGCACCCGGCCCTCGGCGATGGTGGAGTCGGCGTGCAGCTGCACCACGAGCGACCGGTCCAGTCCGGTCGGCACGCCCTCCACCCGCACGGCTCGGCGGGCCGCCGCGTACCCGAGGTCGGTGGGGGTGGCGGTGGTGCGGTCGGCGGTCCGGGTCCAGGCGGCGAGGTCCGCGCTGCGGCCGGCGGCCTGTTCGACGCGGGTTCGCTCCAACCGACCGTCGCCGAGCGCGGCCACGATCTCGGCGGCGACCCGCTCGACCAGGTCGGCGTCGACCTTGGCCCCGATGCAGAGCAGATCGGCGCCGGCGGCGAGGGCGCGTACCGCGCCGGGCGCGATGCCGCCGGCGGCCAGGGCTGCGCCCTTCATCTCCAGCGCGTCGGTGACGATGACGCCGTCGAAGCCGTACTCGTGGCGCAGCAGGTCCACAAGTGCGGCCCGGCTGAACGTGGCGGGCCCGTCCCCGGTCAGCGCGGGTACCCGGATGTGTGCGGTCATCACCGCCTTCGTCCCGGCGGTGACCACCGCGGCGAACGGCGGCAGATCCCGCTGGCGCAGCAGGTCGGGTGCGGCGTCCACGGTGGGTAGTTCGTGGTGGGAGTCCGCCACGGTCGCCCCGTGGCCGGGGAAGTGCTTGGCGCAGGCCGCCACCCCGGCGGCCTGGAGCCCGGCGGTCGCGGCGGCGGCGTGCGCGGCGACGCTGACCGGGTCGGCGCCGAAGGACCGGGTGCCGATGATCGGGTTGTCGTCGACGGTGTTCACGTCGACCGTGGGCGCCAGGTCGAGGGTGATGCCCAGGCCGGCCAGCTCGGCGCCGATGGCCTGGTAGACCTGCCGGGTCAGCGCCACGTCGCCGACCGCGCCGAGCGCGGCGTTGCCCGGGTACGGGCTGCCGGTGGCGTGTGCCAGTCGGGTGACGTCGCCGCCCTCCTCGTCGATGGCGATCAGTACGTCGGACCGGCCGCTCCGCAACGCCGCCGTACTCGCCGACACCTGGGCCGGGCCGTGGACGTTGCTGCCGAACAGGGTGTGTCCGGCGAGCCCGTCGGCGACCAGGTCGACGGCCCACTCCGGCGGAACCGGCCCCGGGTACGCGGCCAGCAGGGTGCCCAACGCCAGCCGGCGCAGTCCTGGATCCTGCCCCACGTGCTCTCCTCTCGATGCCGGCCGGCGCGGATCTCGTACCGGGTCGGCGGAGGGTCGGGTTCCCGCGTGGCCGATACGCTACGGCTTACCCGTTCGCCTGTCGGTTCACAGTTCTACAGATCGTACAGTTAGCAAAGTTAACTAATACTTGAGGACAGATGGCATGAGTGCGACCCGGCTGCCCGGCACCCCACGTCTGTTGCGGGCCCTCAACGACCGCGCGGCGCTGGAACTGCTGCTGGAGCAGGGGCCACTGACCCGGGCCCGGATCGGCGAGCTGACCGGCCTCTCCAAGGTCACCGCCTCGCAACTGGTGGAGCGGCTGGAGGAACGCGGACTGGTCGCCCGCGTCGGCGAGCAGGCCGGCGGGCGAGGCCCGAACGCGCAGCTCTACGCCGTACGCCCCGGCAGCGCACACGTGGTCGGCGTCGATGTCGGTCCGGAGCGGGTGGTGGCTGCCTGCGCCGACATCACCGGTGCCGTCATCGGCCGGGTCGAGCAGTCCACCCAGGACACCGACGACCCGGTAGGCGTGGTGCACAACGCGGTGGTCCGGGTGGCCGGCAGCGCCGGGGCGCAGCTGTCGAGCGTACGCCGGATCGTGCTCGGCACCCCCGGCCTGGTCGATCCGGGCACCGGCGACATCACCTTCGCGTACAACCTGCCCCGCTGGCACCGGGGTCTGCTCGCCGCGTTGCGGGACGACCTGGACACCCCGGTCGTCTTCGAGAACGACGTCAACCTGGCCGCGGTGGCCGAAGCGCAGTCCGGTGCGGCGCAGGGCCTGGCGGACTTCGTCCTGGTCTGGGTCGGTGCCGGCGTCGGTCTGGCGATCATGTTGGGCGGGCGGCTGCACCACGGCAGCAGCGGTGCGGCCGGTGAGATCGGCTACCTGCCGGTACCCGGCGCACCCATCCCGCGCGACGTTTCGCGCCGGGCGAAGCCGGCCTTCCAGCAGTTGGCCGGCGCCGACGCGATCCGCGCCCTGGCCCGGGAACACGGCTACCCGGACGTCGCCGCCGACGCGGTCCGGGCCGCGATCGCGGCCGGCACCTCGGGTGAGCCGATGCTCGACGAGGTGGCTCGCCGGCTCGCCCTCGGCGTGGCGAGCACCTGTGTGGTGCTCGACCCGCCGCTCGTGGTGCTCGCCGGGGAGGTGGGGCAGGCCGGCGGGGCGGCCCTGGCCGAGCGGGTGCAGCGCGAGGTCGCCGCGATCACCCTGGTGCGCCCACGGGTGGTACCCACCGGTCTGACCGAGGAGCCGATCCTGCACGGTGCCCTCCGCACCGCCCTGGACGCCGTCCGCGACGAGGTCTTCGGCTCGACAGTCGGCTGACCCCACGCGGGGTCAGATCAGGTCGCGGCGTCGGAAGAGGGCGAAGGCGGCGGCGCTGAGGCCGGCGGTGAGCAGCAGCAGCACCGCCAGCGCCGGCTGCCAGGTCAGCGTGTAGCTGCCGTCGCAGTAGCCGTCGGTGACGGTCCGGCAGGCGGTGCTGTCCCAGAATCTGACCTCGCCGGCCAGCCACGCGCCGACGTAGCTGGCGAGCATGAGCTGGTCGGGTCGGGCCACCTCGAGGATCTGCAACACGATCCGCCCACCCAACTCCCACACCACGAGGTACGCGGCCACCGCGCCGAGCGCCGCCGCGGTGTGCCGCCCCATCGTCGCGATGGCGAAGCCGGTCGCCGCCGCGAGCAGCACCAGCGTCAAGCCACGACCCCAGATCGCGCCCAACTCGGCCCAGAAGGCCACGTTTGTCGGCCCGGGATAGCCGGCGACCTGCGCGATAACCCAGAAGGTGACGAGATAGGCGAGGGTGGCGAGCACCGACACCGTCAGCACCGCGCCGAGCAGCGTGCCGAGCTTGGCCCCGAGCACGGTCAGCCGGCGGGGTCGCCACAGCAGCAGGTTGACCACTCCGCCGGAGTTCAGGTCGGCGCCGATGTACGAGGCGCCGACCAGGAACCCGAAGAGCACCAGGTACGCCACCAGGAAGTAGAGCAGCGGCTCGGCCTGCCGGGTGAAGGTGAACACCCCGGTCAGGTAGTCGGCGGCCACCGGCAACCGGTCCCGCAGCGCCGGATCCAACTCGGAGCAGTCCGGCGGCAGGTAGAAACCTTCGTCGTCGGGGAGCGGCTCGCCCCGATCCCGGGCCAGACACCGCTCGTGCTGCAACTCCAGGCCGCGCAGGTTGGCGGCGGCCTGCCGCTGCGCCTCGGCCAGCTCGACGGCGGAGGGTTGGTGCGACCCGGCCAGCGTGGTCGCCGCGGTCACCCCGAACGCCAGCATCAGCAGCACGATCATCAGCTGGACGAAGCGGCGGGCGCCGAGCCGCTCCACCTCGGCACGGATCAGGTTCACGCGTCCACTCCCCGCATCCCGAGATCGATCTCCTGGTCGCCGGCCGGATCGCCGGGCGGTGCCGAGCCGTCCACCTGCCGGGGCACCCCCGGGTGCGCCGGGGTACCGGTCAGCTCCAGGAAGACGCTCTCCAGATCCGGCCGCAGCGGCGTCAGCTCGCGTACCCAGACCCCCTGCTCGCCCAGCGTCCGGCTGACCGCGGTCGGATCCGGCACCCCACTGACCACCAGATGGTCGGGGTGCCCGGTGACGGTCAGCCCGGCGGCCAGCAACAGCTCCTCGGCCCGGGCCAGGTCGTCGGCGCGGACCAGGTGCTCGTTGTGGTCGAAGCCGGCGAGCACCTCCGCCACCGGGCCCGCCGCCACCCGCCGGCCCTGCGAGATGATCGTGACGTGGTCGCAGATCAGCTGGATCTCGGCCAGGATGTGGCTGGAGAGCAGCACCGTCACGCCGTTGGCGGCCAGGGCGCGTACGAGATCCCGCATCTCGCGGATGCCCGCCGGGTCGAGCCCGTTCGCCGGCTCGTCAAGTATCAGCAGCTCGGGTCGCTTGAGCAGGGCCGAGGCCACCGCCAGTCGCTGCTTCATGCCCAGCGAGTAGCCCTTGACCCGCTCGTCGCCCCGGTCGGCCAGCCCGACCTGCTCCAGCACCTCGTCGACCCGGGCGACCGGCACGCCGCCGGCGAGGGCGAGCAGCCGCAGCGTCCGGTAGCCGGTGAAGTTGCCGTAGAACTGGGGGCTCTCCACGATCGCCCCGACCCGGCCGGCGACCTGCGGCAACTGCTCCGGCGCGTTGGCGCCGAGCACCCGCATCCGCCCGTCGTCGGCGCGTACCAACCCGAGCAACGCACGCAGGGTGGTCGTCTTGCCCGAACCGTTCGGCCCGAGGAAGCCGTGCACCTGGCCGGCCTCGACCAGCAGATCGAAGCCGTCGACCGCGACCCGTCGCCCGCGCCGCAGGCTGTGGAAGGTCTTCCGGAGACCTTCGATCTCGATGACCCCACTGGTCATGGGCGGTCCTCCGGGTGGGGTGAGCAACGACACGGCGCCTCACCCTACGGCGGCGACGCCCGCCCGTGGGGGCACCTCGGCGGTGCGTGGTTGGATGGGCTGGTGACTGGTGACCTGATCCCTGGCGCCGCCGGCGCCGCACCCGCCCCCTCGCCCGTGGACGCGGATCTGGTGGTCAGCCTCGACGGCGTCGCCGTACGCCGGTCCGGCACCGCCCTGCTGCACGACGTCGACTGGCGGGTGGAACTGGACGAACGCTGGGTGGTGCTGGGGCCCAACGGTGCCGGCAAGACCACCCTGCTCAACATCGCCTCCGGACGCCTGCACCCGACCACCGGCACCGCGCACGTGCTGGGTGAGCGGATCGGCCGCACCGACGTCATGGAGTTGCGGACCCGGATCGGCCTGTCCACCGCCGCGCTGGCCGAGCGGTTGCCCGCCCAGGAGCGGGTCGTCGACGTGGTGATGACCGCCGCCTGGTCGGTGGTCGGCCGGTGGCGGGAGAGCTACGACCCGGCCGACGAGGCCCGCGCCCGGGCGTTGCTCGACCAACTGGGCGTCAGCGGGTTGGCCGAGCGGGCGTACGGCACCCTGTCGGAGGGGGAGCGCAAACGGACCCAGATCGCCCGGGCGCTGATGACCGACCCGGAGCTGCTGCTGCTCGACGAGCCGGCGGCCGGGCTGGACCTGGGCGGCCGGGAGGACCTGGTCGGCCGCCTCGCCGACTTGGCGCACGATCCGGACGCTCCGGCGTTGGTGCTGGTCACCCACCACGTCGAGGAGATTCCCCCCGGCTTCACCCACGCGCTGCTGTTGCGTGACGGTGCCGTGATGGCGCAGGGCCTGCTGGACGACACCCTCACCGCCGACAACCTCACCAAGACCTTCGGGCTGCCGCTGCTCGTCGAGCGCAACGGCGACCGCTACACCGCCCGCGCCGCCTGAGGCGACGCCCGCCATCTCCGGGAGGTGCCCGTGCCACAGACCCGCGTCGTGGTGGTGGGCAGCGCCAACATGGACCTGGTCGCCACCGCCGAGGCGCTGCCCCGTCCGGGGGAGACCCGGCTCGGCACCGACTTCGTCACCGTGCCCGGCGGCAAGGGCGCCAACCAGGCCATCGCCGCCGCGAGAGCGGGTGCCGCAAGCGTCTTCCTGGGCGCGATCGGCTCGGACGCCTTCGGGGTGACCCTGCGCGCCCGGATCACCGCCGCCGGGGTCGACACCAGTCAGCTGCGCACCACCTACGGCGCATCCGGGGTGGCCCTGGTCATGGTCAACGCCGAGGGCGAGAACGCGATCCTGGTGACCCCGGGGGCCAACACGTCGCTGACCGACCTGACCGAGACCGAACTCGACGCCGTCCGCGACGCCGATGTGCTGGTCGCGCAGCTGGAGATCCCGGTGGAGACGGTGACCCAGGCGGCGGTGGCGGCCCGCGCCGCCGGGACCCGGGTGGTGCTCAACGCGGCACCGGCCGTGGGGCTTCCGCCGGAGTTGCTCGCCGCCGTGGACGTGCTGGTCGTCAACGAGAACGAGGCGCAGGCGTACACCGGACGGGGTCGGGAGGATCCGCACGCGCTGCTCGACCTGGTGCCCCGGGCGGTGCTGACCCTCGGCGCTCAGGGTGCCTGGTACGGCGACCGGGACGGCGCGGCGGTGCACGTGCCGGCGGTCACTGTGGACACGGTCGACTCGACGGCCGCCGGCGACGCCTTCACCGGTGCGCTCGCGGTGGCCTGGGGTGAGGGACGCGACCTGGTGGACGCGGTGCGCTGGGCCTCGGCTGCCGGTGCCGCCTGCGTACGCCAGCTCGGTGCCAGCGTCTCGTTGCCGCACCGGGTCGAGATCGACCAGCTGTACGTGTCCGCGCCCTGACCGGGTCAGCGCCGCTCTGCCGGGTCGGGCCGGCCCATCCGCCGCCCGTCCGGTACGACGGTACGGAACGCGCGACGGTACGCCGACGGTGAGGTCCGCATCGCCCGGGTGAAGTGGTGACGGTAGGTCACCGGGGCGTCGAAGCCGACGGCCGTGGCGATCTGCCCGACCGGTGTGTCGGTCGTTTCGAGCAGCGCCAGGCTGGCCCGCACCCGTTGCTCGATCAGCCAGCGGATGGGGCTGGTGCCGGTCGCTCTCGCGAAATGCCGCAGGTAGGTGCGGGTCGACATGTGCGCCTGACGGGCCAGCCGGGCCACCGTGAGCGGCTCTGTCAGGTGGGTCAGCGCCCAGTCGATGCTGCTGGCGATCCGGTCGTCGTCCGGGTCCGTTGCCACCGGCGCCTCGATGAACTGGGCCTGGCCGCCGTCACGGTGCGGCGGAATCACCAGCCGGCGGGCGACCGCGTTGGCCACAACCGAGCCGTGGTCCCGTCGCACCACGTGCACGCACAGGTCGAGGCCGGCGGCGCTGCCGGCGCTGGTGAGGATGTCCCCGTCGTCGAGATACAGCACGTCGGCGTCGACCGTGACCCGCGGGTACCGGCGGGCCAGCAGGTCGGCGTACCGCCAGTGGGTGGCGGCCCGTCGACCGTCGAGCAGCCCGGCACCGGCCAGCGCGAAGGCGCCTGAACAGATGGACAGCAGCCGGGCGCCGGCCCGGTGGGCCAGGCGTAGCGCCGCGACCAGTTCCGGCGACGGTGTGCCGTGCACGTCGGGCACACCGGGAACGATGACGGTCGCGGCGGCGGCCAGCACGTCGAGGCCGTACGGGCTGTGCAGGCTGGCGCCGCCGAGCAACGGCACGGGGCCCGGTCGCTCGGCGCAGAGCCGCAGGTCGTACCAGGGCACGTCGAGCTCCGGCCGGGGCAGCCCGAAGACCTCCGTGACGATCCCGGTCTCGAAACCCGACATCCCCGGGTACGCGAGCACAGCCACGCTACGGTCACCCGGTCCCATGGCCGGATGTTAGCGGAGTACGGCGTTGTCGCCACTCGCTCCACCGGCCGGCATCGGTCGATGATCCAGGGCATGACCCGAGCTTTCGCCGTACCGGCTGCCGATCCGTCCACCGCCGTCGCCCACTTCCTCGCCCGACTGCGCTTCGAGACCGACGTCGCCGACGTGCACGCCGACCTCACCGCGGTCGTGCCCGACCTGGTCGTGGTCGACTCGCGCGGCGACGCGGCCTGGACGCAGGGCCACCTGCCCGGTGCCGTGCACCTGCCCACCGAACTGATCGCCGAGCGGGCCGCCGAGGCGGTGCCGCCCGGCGCGCGCGTGGTCACCTACTGCTGGGGGCCCGGCTGTGACGGTGCCACCCGGGCCGCGCTGGAGTTCGCCCGACTCGGCTACCCGGTCAAGGAGATGCGCGGCGGCTACGAGTACTGGGTCCGGGAGGGCCTGCCCGTGGTGACCGCCACGGGACCCACCCGCCGGCCGGTGGACGACCTGACCGCCCCACGAACCGCCGTCGCCTGCGACTGTTGACCGCCGGCCGACATCCGGCCTGGTCAGTCGGCGTCGTCGTTGAGCTTCTCGCCCCGTCTGCGCAGCATCGACAGGCCGGGGATGCCCGCCACCGCGAGCTTGAGGTCCCGGGTCACGTCGAGCAGGTCGTGCAGGTCCGGGCCGACCCGGTCCAGGGTGGCCAGGATCGGCAAGACGTCGGCGGTGAGGTGCTGCCGCAGCTTCGGCAACTCGTCGACCAGCCGGACCGCCGCGGTCACCTCCTCGTGGCTGAGCTGCTCGACGAAGTGGTTGGCCATCGGCGCAGCCCGCCGCAGCGCAGGTTCGTACGCCTTCAGCAGTTCGGCCGCGGTGGCGGCGGCCTCGGCCGCCGTACCCACGGTCTCGGCGGCTCGCCCGGCCACCGACCCCGCCGACTCCACGACGACGGCCGCTGCCGCGGCCACCTCGGTGGCGGTGTCCACGGCGGCGGTGGCGGCGGCACTGATCACCGCGACCTCGCGGACCGCCACCTCGGCGTCGGTGACCATCTGGTCGGTCCGGTCCAGGGTCTGCTCGACCCGGTCCACCACGCCGTTGATTCGGGCCAGCAGCGCCTCCACCCCGTCGAGCACCGCGAACGCGCGGGCCGGGATGGCGGCGAAGGAGGCGGCCTGGTCGAGGGCGGAACGGGTGAGCCCGAGGACCGCGGTCGGCCGCGGAAGGGGGAGTGCCATGGAATCAAGTGTGCGTCGGGCGGGCCACCACCGCCCGACGACGGCTGTCAACTGTCGCTCTGCTGCTCGACGGCGCGCTGCACCGCGCGGTAGATCTGGCCGAACCGCAGCGCGTCCGGGGTGCGCAGCACCAGCACCTCCTGCCGCCGGTACTGCACCCACAGCTCCAGCACCCGGTTGCCGCGCTCGTAGGAGCGGTCCAGCCAGCCGAGGGGTATCTCCAGGAACGGGACGAAAGCGAGCGGAACAATGACGCACGCGGCGAGCACGATCAGCGCCGGCAGCCACTCGCCCCGGTCCTGCGCGGACCAGGCCAGCGAGAGCACACAGATCAGCCCCACCAGTGGAGGCAGCGACAGCAGCAGGACCAGGACGCTCCTACCGATGACCCGCCCGCGTACGGCGAGGGTGGTGCGCCCCTTGGCGTGCCAGACGTAGGTGACCTCGGTGATCGGTATGACGTGCCCACCGGCCCGGATCGCCTCGGAGGTCACCTGCACCGTGTCGTCCCGGTAATAGAGCGCCATCATTAAGCTTAAGCACCGTTGGGCAACCTGGTGCTGTCGTGCGGTCGCTCAGCGTCGACGGGGTGGTATCGGTCGGCCGACCTCCATGGCGCGTTGCACGGCGCGGTAGATCTGCCCGAAGCGCAGCGCGTCCGGGGTGCGGAGCAACTGCACCGGGCGGCCCCGCCAGCGGATCCAGACCTCCCGCTGCCGGCTCCCCCGGGCGTAGGAACGGTCGAGGTGCTCGAAGAGAAAGTCGGCGACCGGCCCGACCGCCAGCCCGACCAGCACGGAGGCCCCGACGATCGCGATCGTGACGGTCGCCGACCGGTCCAGCCGGATGGCCAGCGCGACTCCGGCGGCGGCGGCCACCAGTGGGGCGACCAGGGCGGCACCGATGGCGCCCCGTCCGGCCAGCACCCGCCAGGAGCGGGTGCCGTGCTGGTGCCAGATCTCGCTGATCTCGGCCAGTGGGTAGACCCGGCCCTCGACGGTGACGGCGGCGGAGGTGACCCGCACCGACCGATCGTCGTAGTAGGTGACCGCGGGACGCCTCGCGTCCTGGCCGCGCGTCCGGCCCGGGTGTGGTGACGGTGTCGCGGCACGGCCAGCGCGCGGCTCGGGTTGGCGAGGGTTCATCGTGCGACTCCCGACTGACGGGGCTGGCACCAGACTACTTACCCCAACGAGGCGGGTCGTAAGGTTGGCACGCGACTTCGACGAGGAAGTGAGGCTCAGCGTGGGCGAGTTCGTGCGGCTGGAGACCCGGGACGGCATCGGCACCATCCGGCTGGAGCGGCCGCCGATGAACGCCCTCAACACCCAGGTGCAGGAGGAGTTGCGCGCCGCCGCCACCGCCGCGACCGCCGACCACGACGTCCGAGCGGTCATCGTGTACGGCGGGGAGAAGGTCTTCGCCGCCGGCGCGGACATCAAGGAGATGGCGGACATGTCCTACGTGGACATGGCGGGGCGGGCCGCCGACCTGTCGAGCGCGCTCGGCGCGATCGCCCGGATCCCCAAGCCCGTCGTCGCCGCGATCACCGGCTACGCCCTCGGCGGCGGCTGCGAACTGGCGCTGGCCTGTGACTGGCGGGTGGTGGCCGAGGACGCCAAGCTCGGCCAGCCCGAGATCAAGCTCGGCATCATCCCCGGCGCGGGGGGCACCCAGCGGCTCGCCCGGCTGGTCGGACCGGCCCGCGCCAAGGATCTGATCATGTCGGGTCGGATGGTGGACGCGCAGGAGGCGCTGCGGATCGGCCTGGCCGACCGGGTCGCCCCGGCGGCCGAGGTGTACGACACCGCGGTGGCGATGGTGCGGCCGTACCTCACCGGTCCGGTGCAGGCGCTGCGGGCGGCGAAGCTTGCCGTCGACGGCGGCCTGGACATGGATCTGAACTCGGGTCTGGCCTGGGAGAGCCAGCTCTTCGCGGCGCTGTTCGCCACCGACGACCGGCGCGAGGGGATGGCGGCCTTCGTGGCGAAGCGGAAGCCGGACTTCACCGGACGCTGAGCGCGTCGAGAATGGTTCACATTCCTTCTACCGGCCAGTAGCGTGTGACTCCGGTCAGGCGACGAGAAGGAGCGGGAATGACGGAGCGGATCGAAGGCCACGGCGGGGAACTCGCCCTCGCGGCGCTGCGCGCGTACGGGGTGCGGGAGATGTTCACCCTCTCCGGCGGGCACGTGTTCCCGCTCTACGATGCCGCGCACAAGACCGATTTCCCGATCTACGACGTGCGGCACGAGCAGTCCGCCGTCTTCGCCGCCGAGGCGGTGGCGAAGCTCCAGCGCCGCCCCGGGCTGGCCGTGCTCACCGCCGGCCCCGGTGTGACAAATGGCATCTCCGGTCTGACCAGTGCTTTCTTCAACGCCTCGCCGGTGCTCGTGCTGGGCGGCCGGGCACCCCAGTTCCGCTGGGGCTCGGGCAGCCTCCAGGAGATGGACCACCTTCCGCTTGTCGCTCCGGTCACCAAGCACGCGGAGACGGTGTTCAGCGCGGACGACATCCCCCGGGCGGTGGCCACCGCGCTGACCACCGCCCTCACCCCGCACCGGGGGCCGGTGTTCCTCGACTTCCCGCTGGAGGCGGTCTTCTCGGTCGGCGACGCGGAGCTGCCGGCCGGGCCGCAGCTCAGCCCGCTCGAAGCCGACCCCGACGAGGTGGCCCGCGCCGCCGCGCTGATCGCCGGCGCGGCCCGTCCGGTGATCATCGCCGGGTCGGACGTCTGGACCGGTGACGCCGTCGACGAGCTGCGTGCCGCGGCCGAGGCGCTCACCGTGCCGGTCTTCACCAACGGCATGGGTCGGGGCGCCCTGCCGCCGGAGCACCCGCTGGCCTTCGCCAAGGCCCGTCGGGTTGCCCTGTCCAACGCCGACGTGGTCGTGGTGATCGGCACCCCGTTGGACTTCCGGCTCTCCTTCGGCGACTTCGGCGAGGCTCAGGTGGTGCACATCGTCGACGCGCCCAGCCAGCGCGCCGGTCACGTACAGCCCGCCGCCGCCCCCGCCGGTGACCTGCGCGGCATCCTCACCGCCCTGGCCGAGCACCCCGGCGACCGCGTCGATCACGACGACTGGGTCGCCCAGTTGCGGACGGCGGAAGACGCCGCCAAGGCCCGTGACGCCGAGGAGATGGCGGCCGAGACCGACCCGATCCGTCCGGCCCGGATCTACGGCGAGCTGCGCAAGGTGCTCGCCCGCGACGCGGTCACCATTGGCGACGGCGGCGACTTCGTCTCGTACGCGGGGCGGTACCTGGAGCCGGCCCAGCCCGGCACCTGGCTCGACCCCGGCCCGTACGGCTGCCTCGGCACCGGCATGGGCTACGCGATGGGCGCCCGGGTCACCCACCCGGACCGGCAGGTCTGCGTGCTGATGGGCGACGGCGCGGCCGGCTTCTCGCTGATGGACGTGGAGTCGCTGGCCCGGCAGAAACTGCCGGTGGTCATCGTGGTCGGCAACAACGGCATCTGGGGCCTGGAGAAGCACCCGATGCGGGCCATGTACGGCTACGACGTGGCCGCTGACCTCCAGCCGGAGCTGCGCTACGACCAGGTGGTCGGCGCGCTCGGCGGGGCGGGCGAGACGGTCGCCAAGGCCGCCGAGCTGGGGCCGGCCCTGCAACGGGCCTTCGACGCCGGGGTGCCGTACCTGGTCAACGTGCTCACCGATCCGGCCGACGCGTACCCCCGCTCCTCGAACCTGGCCTGAGCCGCAGGATCCCGCCCCGGCCGTCACACCTCGGGGCGGGGTTCCTCGCGCGGTGGCTCGCCCTCGCGTTTGCGCAGGTCGTCCTCGCGTTTGCGGAGGTCCTCCTCCCAACGGCGGAAGAGTTCCTGGTCCTCCCGGCGCGAGCGCTCCTCGATGGTGCGGAGGAACTCCGGGTCGTCGTCCGGGGCGAGCGGCCGGGGACGCTCGGCCGGGCGCGCGCCCGGAGCCCAGGACGTCGACCCGCCGACGGCCTTGCGCTCCCGCCCGGCGACGAACCAGGCGATCGAGCCGACCAGCGGGAAGAAGAGGATGATCAGCAGCCAGGCGATCCGCGGGAGGTGGCGGATGCCGTCCTCCTCGGCGGAGAGGCAGCTGATCAGGGCACAGACGGCGAGGACGACCTGCACCAGGAAGAGGAGGATGTACAGCCGGGCCATGTAACCATCATTACCTACCGCGCGCAGCGGTCACAGCCCGCGCAGCACCAGCAGCGCTCCGAGGAGCGCAAATCCGGCGGCGGCCAGCCCCACCAGGGCGAGTGGTCGACCGTCGGTACGGGGTACGCCGCTGCCGGTGGCCCGCCGCCAACAGAGCGTGACGATCACACCCCAGCCGACGATGGTCAGCGCCGCCGCCCCGGCCCCGCCCGGGCCGCCGGTGAGCGCGAGCCGGACCGTCAGCAGCGCCACCACGGTCAGCGTGAGCAGGGTGCGCCGCCAGGCAAGCCGGGTGCGTTCGGGTTGCAGCCCCGGGTCGCGAACCGTGCTCATCCGCTGATCGCGCCGGCCAGCACCGCCACCACCAGCGACAGCGCGCCGAGGCCGACGGTGAGGGCGAGGACGGCTGGGAAGCGGGACGCGGGCAACTCCTCGCCGAGCCGGATGGCCCGTTCGGTGCGGGCCCAGTGGTCGACGGCCCGGATCGCGACCACGCCGCCGAGCAGCAGCAACGCCACGGCGATCGCCTCGCGCAGATGGACCAGGGACAGGGTCGGCAGGAACTGCGCGGCGGCGAGTCCGCCGGCGATCAACGCCAGTCCGGTACGCAGCCAGGCCAGGAACGTGCGTTCGTTGGCCAGGGAGAAGCGGTAGTCGGGGGTGCTACCCACCGACCGCATCTCCTGCGGATCGAACCAGTTCCTGATCATCTGCCACACGGTGGTGATTATCCGGTTTCCTGCGGGAATAGGTTGGGGGCATGACGGATCTTGACGCGACCACCCTGCGGGCGGCGTACGACACCCAGCTGCGGCCGGATCTACCCGACCCGGTGCCCGACGGCGTCGTGGTGGAGACCGACGGTCCGTTGTTCCGGGTGCGGGGCCTGGACCAGCGGGGCATGGTGACCTACCGCGACCTCGGTGGGCTGGCCGGCGTCGCGCTCGACGAGCTGATCGCCCGGCAGGTTGCGGTGTTCCGCGAGCGGGGTGAGCCGGTCGAGTGGAAGCTGCACGGTCATGACGAGCCGGCCGACCTGCCGCAGCGGTTGCGCGCCGCCGGATTTGTGCCGGAGGAGCAGGAGACCGTGGTGGTCGGCCCGGTCGCTCCGCTGGCCTCCGCGCTGCCGGTGACGCCCGAGGGCGTACGCCTGCGGGAGGTGACCGGGCGCGCGGACCTGGACCGGATCGCGGAGCTGAAGTCGCAGGTGTGGGGGCGTGACCTGTCCGAACTGGCCGACGCGCTGGCACGGGAGATCGGCACCGGTCCGCAGGCGGTCACGGTCGTGGTGGCCGAGGCGGGCGAGACGATGGTCAGCGCCGGTTGGGTGCGGTACCCGGCCGACAGCACGTTCGCCACACTCTGGGGCGGCTCGACGCTGCCGCAGTGGCGACGCAAGGGCATCTACCGTGCGTTGGTCACCTACCGGGCGCGGCTGGCCGGGGCGCGTGGCCGGACGTTGGTGCAGGTCGACGCGTCGGACGAGAGTCGCCCGGTGTTGGAGCGGCTCGGGCTTGTCCCGGTCACCACCACCACGCCCTACGTCTACACTCCGTGATCATGAGCCAGCGGCTGACGGACGACGAGAAGATGACCCTGAAGACGGGTGCCTTCGGTGCGGTGCTCATGGTCTCGAACGCCGACCCGGGGGTGATCGCGCTGTTCCGGGAGAGCTTCGCGGCCTCCGGGGCGATGGCCGACGCCAGTGGCGTGGTGAAGGAGGCGTTGACCAGCGGGCCGCTGCCGAAACTGCCGCGCGATTCGGCGCTGGAGGTGGAGTCGGTGGTGCTGCCGGCGCTGCGCCGGGGCGTCGAGATCCTGGCCGAGAAGGTCCCGCAGGACGTCCCGGTCTACCGGGCGGTGGTGCTGGCCGCGGCCGATCGCACGGCCCGCGCCCACGACGGCGTGAGTCCGGCCGAGGCCGAGGTGATCGAACGCATCAGGGGCGTGCTGGGCGCAGATGCTACTGACAGGTAACATGACGCCGTGGGCAACTGCACAACAGCCCATGGTTGACCGGACGGCACCGCACGCGCGAGGCTGCGCCCAGATCTGGGGCGAAAAGATCACATAACCACAGCAGGAGGGTCGTCGAAGCGCGATGAACATCGTCGTACTCGTCAAGCAGGTGCCTGATTCGGGCGCGGACCGCAACCTGCGTACTGACGACAACACTGTCGACCGCGGTTCGGCGAACAACGTCATCAACGAGATGGACGAGTACGCCATCGAGGAGGCGTTGAAGATCAAGGAGGCGCACGGCGGCGAGGTGACGATCCTGACCATGGGTCCGGACCGGGCGACCGAGTCGATCCGTAAGGCGCTGTCGATGGGCCCGGACAAGGCGGTGCACGTGGTGGACGATGCCCTGCACGGCTCCTGCGCCGTCGCCACGTCGAAGGTGCTGGCCGCCGCGCTGGGGCAGCTCAACGCCGACCTGGTGCTCTGCGGCTCGGAGTCGACCGACGGGCGGGTGCAGGTGATGCCGCACATGCTCGCCGAGCGGCTGGGCATCGCGGCGCTGACCGGTGCCCGCAAGCTCACGGTCGACGGGGCCACGCTGACGGTGGAGCGGCAGACCGAGGAGGGCTACGAGGTGGTCACCGCCTCGACCCCGGCCATCGTCTCCGTGTGGGACACGATCAACGAGCCCCGGTACCCCTCCTTCAAGGGCATCATGGCCGCGAAGAAGAAGCCGGTGCAGACGCTCTCCCTGGCCGACCTGGGTGTGGCCGCGAACGAGGTCGGCTTCGACGGGGCGACAAGCGCCGTGGTCGAGCACAGCAAGCGTCCGCCTCGTTCGGGTGGCGTCAAGGTCACCGATGAGGGCTCCGGCGGCACGCAGCTCGTCGAGTTCCTCGCCACCGAGAAGTTCGTGTGAGGGGTGTGGGACATGTCTGAGGTTCTCGTCGTCGTCGAAGCCACCGCGGAGTTCGGCGTCAAGAAGGTCACCCTGGAGATGCTCACCCTCGCCCGTGAGCTGGGCTCACCGTCGGCGGTGGTGCTCGGCGGCGCCGGTGCCGCCGAGGCGCTCGCGGGCAAGCTGGGCGAGTACGGCGCGGAGAAGATCTACGCGGCCGAGGGTGACGAGATCGACGGCTACCTGGTGGCGCCGAAGGCCACAGTGGTCGCCGATCTGGTCAAGCGGGTGCAGCCGGCCGCCGTGCTGCTCGCCTCCTCGCAGGAAGGCAAGGAGATCGCCGCCCGGCTGGCGGTCAAGCTGGACAACGGCATCCTGACCGACGTGGTGGGCCTGGCCGCCGACGGCACCGCCACCCAGGTGGCCTTCGCCGGGTCGACGATCGTGAAGTCCAAGGTCACCCGGGGCCTGCCGCTGGTCACCGTCCGGCCGAACTCGGTGAACCCGACGCCGGCCGCGGCCACTGCCGCGGTCGAGCAGCTCACCGTCGCCGTCACCGACAGCGACAAGCTGGCCAAGGTCGTCGACCGGGTGGCCGAGCAGAAGGGTTCCCGCCCCGAGCTGACCGAGGCCGGCGTGGTCGTCTCCGGCGGCCGTGGTGTCGGTAACGCGGACAACTTCAAGCTGGTCGAGGAACTGGCCGACCTGCTCGGCGGCGCCGTCGGCGCCTCCCGGGCCGCGGTCGACTCCGGCTTCTACCCGCACCAGTTCCAGGTGGGTCAGACCGGCAAGACCGTCTCTCCGCAGCTCTACATCGCGCTTGGCATCTCCGGCGCGATCCAGCACCGGGCCGGCATGCAGACCTCGAAGACCATCGTCGCGGTCAACAAGGACGGCGAGGCGCCGATCTTCGAGCTGGCCGACTTCGGCGTGGTCGGCGACCTGTTCAAGATCGTCCCGCAGGCCGCCGAGGAGATCCGCAAGCGCAAGTGAGTCGTACGCGAGCAGCCGCCGTCCGGATTCCCGGGCGGCGGCTGTGTCGCGTCGGTGGTACGAGGGAGCTGATCGGCGGGCCGGGGAGCTGGACCGGCCCGCCGATCAGCCCGTCAGGGAGCCCCGCAACAGGCTGTCGCCGGAGTGGTCGGTGTTGTTGTCGAACTGCTCGGCCGAGACGTCGACGACCGAGTACTGCCCCAGGTCGACGTTCGGCGGCAGCGGCAGCAGCACGTCAGAGCCGTCGCCGAGCACGCCGACCGAGAACATCTCCATGTTCTGCGGGTTGATGAGCCAGACCTCGTAGTACCCCGGTACGGCCGGGAGATTCGCCACGTGCAGGTGCAACTCGCCGGTGCCCAGCACCCGGGCGTCGCCCCGGGCCGCCGGTGGAGTCGACCCGTACGCCGCCAGCGGAGCGCTGGCCACCACGGTCGGCTCGGCGGGCGTACCGTCGCGCAGCAGGGCGGCGGTGCCGACCACGCCGACGGTGGCGGCGGCGACCGCCGTGATCGCCGTGGTGGCGAGCCGTGACCAGCGCCCGCGCCGCGACCGGCGCGGGCCGGGCGGAGTGTCGGTGGTGACCGCGTCGGCCGGGTCCGGCCGTGGCCGGTCGGCGGCGAGCCGGGGCAGTTCCTTCGCCGCCGTGATCTCGGCCATGATGCCCTGCCAGACATGTTCCGGCGGGTCGGGCAGCTCGCGCAGCTCCTGACTGGCGGCGCCGAGGCCGGCGACATGGCGCAGGCTCTCCAACTCCGCCCGGCAGTGCGGGCAGGCGTCGAGGTGGGTGCGGTCGGAGGTGTCCACCTCACTCTCACCGAGCGCCAGAAATACCAGCCGGTCGTGCTCCAGGTGTTGCACCGTCCACCTCCCATCTGCGTTTCAGACTCGCCATGCCCCGCCGGATGTGACTCTTGACCGTGCCGAGCGGCACCCCGGTCACTGTCGCGATCTGCTGGTGGGTCAGGTCGTCGAAGAAGGCCAATTCCAGCATGCGCCGCTGCTCGTCCGGCAGCCGCGCCAGTTCGTCGGCCACCACCAGCCGGTCGACCACGGTGTCCGGGTCACTGCCGGCGGGTGCCGGCTCGGGCAGTTGGCGTACGGTCTCGACCACCCGGTTCTCGCGGGCGGCGGACCGGAGCCGGTCGATCACCTTGCGCCGGCCGATGCCCAGCAGCCAGCCGACAAGTGAGCCCTTCGCGGGATCGAAGGTCTCCCGGCCGAGCCAGGCGGCGACGAACGTGGCCTGCGTCGCGTCCTCCGCGTCGCTGCGGTTCACAAGCGTGCTGGTGGCCAGGTGGAGAACGGCCCGACCGTAACGGTCGTACGCCTCACGCAGCGCCAGTTCGTCGCCGGCCCGGAAGCGGCGGGCCAGCTCGTCCTCGGGTGTGCCCGGCTGCTGCCGGATCCCGGTCACGGGACGGTTCGCCTGGTTGGGGGCATGCCCGACTGTAGCTCGCACCGGTGCCGTCCCCTCTGTCAGCCCAGCGTCTCCTCGGCCTCTCTTCGTCCGGGCGGTGCCCGACGGATGCGCTGGCGGCCGGAAAAAGAAAGTCGCCGCGGCCCGCATCCGGGCGGCGCGGAGCCGGCGTAACTCGGGGTGCACAGCAAGCATGACGAAGTGCCACGAAACACCAGGAGGCAGACATGCAGTTCGCGTACCTTCGCCGCGCCGCCGCGGGTGGCGCGGTCGCCGCGCTGACCTTCGTCGGCGCCGGCATCGCGACGGCGACCCCGGCGTACGCCGCCGACTCGAAGGTCTCCGTCGTGCACGGCATCCCGGACACCCCGGTCGACGTCTACGTCAACGGTGAGAAGACCCTGGAGAACTTCGAGCCCGGTGACGTGGCCGGGCCGCTGGACCTGCCCGAGGGGCAGTACGACCTCGCCCTGACCAAGCCGGGCGAGCCGATCGAGCAGGCCATCCTCACCGCCGACGACGCCGAGGTGCCCGGTGGGGCGAACATCAGCATCGCCGCCCACCTCAACGCCGACGGCGAGCCCACGATCACCCCGTTCGTCAACGACACCGCGAAGGTCGACGCCGGCAAGGCCCGGCTGATCGTCCGGCACACCGCCGCCGCACCGGCCGTGGACGTGCGGGCCGGCGGCAGCCCGGTCTTCGAGGGCCTGACCAACCCGAACGAGGCCAAGGGCGACGTGGACGCCGGCAGTGTCTCGGCGGACGTGGTGCTCGCCGGCACCGACACGGTGGTGATCGGTCCGGCCGACCTCAACCTGCGGGAGGGTACGGCGACGATCGTCTACGCCATCGGTTCCGCCGAGGCGGAGAACCTCTCCGTCGTGGCGCAGACCATCGACGGCCTGCACTCGGCGCCGTCCGGGGTGCCGAGCGGCACCGGCGGGCAGGCCGACACCGGCCTCGGCACCTGGTGGTACGCCCTGGCGGGCACCGGGATCCTGCTGCTGGTCGCGGGCGGGGCGCGGGCGGCTGTCGTCCGGTCGGGTCGCCGGTGACCGTCGTCAACCGCGGGGCGCTGGCGGCGGTTGCCGCCGGCGCCGCCGCGCTCGCCGTGGCGGCGGTGGTGGCGGTGGTGTCCAGGCCGGCGGGGGACGTCGGTGCCGAGCAGGCCGCCGCCCTGGCCAGCCCCACGCCGTCGAGCACCGGACCCGCCGTGGCGGTGGTCCCGGGCGCGCTGCCCGACGACGCCGAACCGGTGCGTCCGGTCCGGCTGCGCATTCCCGCGATCGGGGTCACCGCGCGGGTCGACCCGGTCGGGGTCGACGAGCGCACCCGGGAGTTCGACGTGCCGCCCAGCATCGATGAGATCGGCTGGTACCGCTACGGCCCCGGACTGGAGGCCGAGTCCGGCTCGGTGGTGATCGCCGGACACGTCGACAGCGCCGAACAGGGCAAGGGCGCCTTCTACCGGCTACGGGAACTGGCACCTGGCGACACCGTGACGGCCACCGGTGAAGACGGGACCGAGCGGACCTACCGGGTGGTGGCCCGGGAGGAGTACGACAAGACGAAGATTCCGCTGGAGCGGTACTTCGCCCGCGACGGGCGTCCCCGGCTGACGCTGATCACCTGTGGTGGGCCCTTCGACGCCGACGCCCGCCGCTACCGGGACAACATCGTGGTGACCGCCGCACCGGTCTGACGTCCCGCCAGGTAATCCGGTCTGCGGTCGGCATCGGAGTGGTCGTTAGGCTGAACTGTGATGGCTTACCTGGATCATGCCGCGACCACTCCGATGCTCGACGAGGCATTGGAGGCGTACGTCGCGACCGCCCGCGAGGTCGGCAACGCGTCTTCTCTGCACGCGTCCGGCCGGCGCGCCCGTCGCCGGGTGGAGGAGTCGCGGGAGCGGGTGGCCGCCGCGCTGGGTGCCCGGCCGTCCGAGGTGATCTTCACTGGTGGGGGCACCGAGAGTGACAACCTCGCGGTGAAGGGCATCTTCTGGGCGTGCCGGGCTGCCGACGCCGGGCGGCGCCGGGTGATCTCCAGTGCCGTCGAACACCACGCCGTCCTCGACGCGGTGGAGTGGCTGGACCGGCACGAGGGCGCCGAGGTGGGCTGGCTGCCCGTCGACGGGGCCGGGCGGCTGCACCCCGACGCGCTCCGCGCCGAGCTGGCCGAACACGGCGACCGGGCGGCGCTGGTCACCGCCATGTGGGCCAACAACGAGGTCGGCACCGTCCAGCGGATCGGCGAGTTGGCCGCCGTGGCCGCCGAGTACGGCGTGCCGTTCCACACCGACGCCATCCAGGCGGTCGGTCAGGTGCCTGTCGACTTCGCCGCCAGCGGCGTCGCCGCGCTCACCGTGACCGGTCACAAGCTCGGCGGCCCGGTCGGGGTCGGCGCGTTGCTGCTGGGCCGGGACGTGCCGGCGGTACCCCTGCTGCACGGCGGGGGGCAGGAGCGGGACGTCCGTTCCGGCACCCTCGACGCGGCCGGCATCGTCGCCTTCGCGGTCGCCGTCGAAGCGGCCGTCAAGGGCCAGCAGGAGTACGCGGCCGGGCTGGCCGCGCTCCGCGACGACCTGGTGGGGCGGGTCCGCCAAGCGGTCCCCGAGGTGGTCTTCAACGGCGACCCGACCGACCGGCTGCCCGGCAACGCGCACTTCTCCTTCCCCGGTTGCGAGGGGGACGCGCTGCTGCTCCTGCTGGACGCCCAGGGCATCGCCTGCTCGACCGGCTCGGCCTGCTCGGCCGGGGTGGCACAGCCCTCCCACGTGCTGCTGGCGATGGGTGCGGACGACGACCGGGCCCGCTCGTCGCTGCGGTTCTCCCTCGGCCACACCAGCACCACCGAGGACATCGACGCGCTCATCGCCGCTCTCCCGGGGGCCGTGGAACGGGCCCGGCGGGCGGCGGCCCCGCGTACGCCCCGCTGATCCCGGTGGCGGGCGGAGATAGGCTCGGTGGGAAGGGAGAGTGGTCCGGGTGAGGGTGTTGGCGGCGATGTCCGGCGGCGTGGATTCCGCCGTGGCGGCGGCGCGGGCGGTGCAGGCCGGGCATGACGTGACCGGCGTGCACCTGGCGTTGGCCCGCAACCCGCAGACCTACCGCACAGGTGCCCGGGGCTGCTGCACCCTGGAAGACTCGCGGGACGCCCGGCGGGCCGCCGACGTGCTCGGCATCCCGTTCTACGTCTGGGACATGGCCGACCGCTTCCACGCCGACGTGGTGGACGACTTCGTCGCCGAGTACGCGGCGGGGCGTACCCCCAACCCGTGCCTGCGCTGCAACGAGAAGATCAAGTTCGCCGCGGTGCTGGACCGGGCGGTGGCCCTGGGGTTCGACGCGGTGGTGACTGGTCATCACGCCCGGCTCGGCCCCGACGGCCTGCTGCGCCGCAGCGTCGACGCGGCCAAGGACCAGTCGTACGTGCTGGCGGTGCTCACCCGCGAGCAGTTGGACCGCTCGATCTTCCCGCTGGGGGACTCGACCAAGGCGCAGGTCCGACAGGAGGCCGCCGAGCGTGGTCTCGCCGTCGCCGACAAGCCGGACTCGCACGACATCTGCTTCATCGCCGACGGTGACACCCGCGGCTTCCTGGCCGGGCGCCTCGGCGAGACGCCCGGCGACGTGGTCGACGCCACCACCGGTGCGGTGGTGGGGCAGCACGCCGGTGCGTACGCGTACACCGTTGGCCAGCGGCGCGGTCTGCACCTGGACCGGCCGGCCCCGGACGGCCGGCCCCGCTACGTGCTTTCCATCACGCCGAAGACGAACACCGTCACCGTCGGCCCCGCCGAGGCGCTGGAGGTCTCGACGGTCCGGGCCACCCGCCCGGTCTGGACCGGTGGGCCGCGACCCGACGGCCCGATCGAGTGCGAGGTCCAGCTACGCGCCCACGGCGTGGTGGTGCCCGCCGCCGTCACGGTGGCCGGCGACACCCTCCACGCCGACCTGCGCCACCCGGTGCGCGGCGTCGCCGCCGGCCAGGCCATCGTCGCCTACCGCCCCGACCCCGCCGGCGACATCGTCCTCGGCTCCGCCACCATCACCGACTGACCGCGCCAACGCCCCCTCGCCCCGTCGCCCCGTCGGTGGAGGATCGGTCACGGCTTGCGGTATGTCGGGCCTTCCCGTCGCCGTGATCGCCCGACATACCGCAAGCCGTGACCTCGGCGAGGCCAGGATCGCGGGAGGTACCCTGCGGCGGTGAGTGATCAGGGGCTGCCATGGGGAGCGGGTGCGGCGACGGGGCTGGGATCGTTGCCGGGGGCCGACATCGCCGAGGCCCAGCGGATCGTTCTCGGTGAGCTACCCGACCTGCCCCATCTGCCGGAGCTGCCGGCCCGTGGGCCAGGCGCCGACGTGATCGGGCGTACCGGCGGTCTGCTTGTGGAGTTGCCGATCGAGCTGTACGCGGCGCGGTGGCGGGTGGCCCCGCGTCCCGGCCGTGACCTGCGTCGGGCCCGCGACCTGATGGAGCGCGACCTGGACCAGCTCGCCGAGCAGGCCGAGGAGTACGCCGGCCCACTCAAGATCCAGGCTGCCGGCCCGTTGACCCTGGCCGCCTCGATCGAGCTGCCGATCGGCGGTCGGATGCTGCGCGACCCCGGCGCGCTGCGGGATCTCGCCGGCTCGCTCGCCGAGGGGCTACGCGGCCACGTGGAGGCGGTCACCCGCCGGCTGCCGCGCGCTTCGGTGCTGCTCCAACTGGACGAACCGTCCCTGCCGGCGGTGCTGGCCGGCCGGATCCCCACCGAGAGCGGCCTCGGTGCCTACCGGGCGGTGGAGTCGGGCGACGCCCGTGCGTTGCTGAGTACGGTGATCGAGGCGGTCGGGGTGCCGACCGTGGTGCACTGCTGCGCCCCGCACGTGCCGCTGGACCTGCTCCGCACCACCGGAGCGGTCGGTGTCGCGCTCGACCTGAGCCTGCTGACCGACCTCGACCCGCTCGGCGAGGCGCTTGACGCCGGGTTCGGGCTGCTGGCCGGCGCCGCGCCGACGACGCCGACCGGTCGCCCGCCGACCTCCGCCGACCTCGCCGACCGGGTACGCACCCTATGGGACCGGCTCGGGTTTCCGCGCCGCCGGCTCGCCGAGCAGGTGGTGGTGACCCCCGCCTGCGGCCTGGCCGGGGCGGACGCGGCCTACGCCCGGGCGGTGCTCGCGGCCTGCCGGGACGCCGGGCGTCGGCTCTCCGAGGAGTGAGGTTTCTCGTCGTACCCGTGGGGCACCATGCTCGCCATGATTGGACAGCTGCGTTCGACGGTGATCGACTGTCCCGACCCGCGTGCGCTGGCCGGCTTCTACTCGGAGCTGCTCGGCCTGCCGCTGATCGAGGACAACTCCGACGGCAACGACTGGGTGGTGCTCGGCGGCCCGCCCGGCCACCTGCCCCGGCTGGCCTTCCAGCGGGCCCCCGAGCTGCGCCCGCCGGCCTGGCCCGATCCGGAACGGCCCCAGCAGTTCCACCTCGACGTGACGGTGGACGACATCGAGGCGGCGGAGCAGGCGGCCCTGGCCCTGGGCGCCCGCCGGCTACCCGGTGAGGGCGAGGGCTTCCGGGTCTACGCCGACCCGGCCGGGCACCCGTTCTGCCTCTGCTGGGACTGACCGCCCGGCCTGCCGGTGCCGACCTCAGCCGGGCCGGCAGGCCGACCGTGGTGGTCCGACCGGCCGCTCTGCGGACTTGCGGGCGACAGGCATCATCACGGTCATGATCAGCCCTGCGCCTCAGCGTGCCGCCGGCTCGCTCTTCGGGCTCGCCTTCGGTGACGCCCTCGGCAAACCCACCGAGTTCCTCACCGTCGCCGAGATCGACAGCCGGTACGGACCGACCGGCCCGCGTGAGCTGATCGGTGATCCGGTGCTGGTCACCGACGACACCCAGATGGCGTTGGCGGTGGGCTGGGCGCTGCACGACGCGCCGACGTACACCGCCGAGGCGGTGGAGCCGCTGCTGCGCCGCCGCTTCCTGGACTGGGCGGCCAGCCCGGACAACAACCGCGCGCCGGGGATGACCTGCCTGCGGGCCTGCGCCGAACTGTCCCGGGGCCTGCCCTGGCAGCAGGCGACCGAGGCCGGCTCGAAGGGGTGCGGTGCGAACATGCGGGTCACCCCGGTCGGGTTGCTCGACGTCGACCTGGACACCCTCGCCGGGCTGGCCCAGCTCCAGGCGGGCCTGACCCATGGACACCCCACCGGACTGGCGGCGAGCGAGCTGACCGCGTACGCCGTGCGGCTGCTGGTCGACGGTGCTCCGCTGGCCGACCTTCCCGGCCTGCTCTCCGCCCGGGCCCGGCAGCAGCGCACGGTCTACCGGGCCGACTGGCTGGGCGACCTGTGGCAACGGCCGGGCGAGCGGACGCCTGCGGAGTTCATCGCCCGTGGCTGGGACGAGTGCCTACTGGCGTTGGGTCGACTCGATGTGGCCCTGGCCGCCCCGGACGACGGCGACGACCCGTGTCGCGTCACCGGCGCGGGCTGGATCGCGGAGGAGGCTCTCACGGCGTCCCTGTACTGCGCACTCCGGCACCCGGACGCCCCGGTCGACGCGCTGGCCCGAGGTGCGCGGAGCACCGGTGACTCCGACTCGATCGCGGCCCTCGCCGGAGCCTTCGTCGGCGCGGCCAACGGGATGGCCGGCTGGCCGGTGGACTGGGCCGGCCGGATCGAGTACGCCGATCAACTCGCCGCGCTGGCCGCACGGTTGTCCCACCCGGGGACTACCGTGCGGGGGTAGCACGATCACGGGAGGTCGACAGCGGTGTCCGGAGGCGGCAGGGTGTCGGAGGAAGCGGTTCCCCAGCAGGTTGATGCGGCGCAGGAGGCCGCCGGCCCCGAGCCGACGCCGCAGGCGCGGGAGCGGCACACCACGCTCAGTCAGGAGCTGACCGAGCACCAGTACCGCTACTACGTGCTCGACGCGCCGACGATCTCCGACGCCGACTTCGACCGCCAACTGCGCGAGCTGGAGGCGCTGGAGGCGGAGTTCCCGGCGTTGCGCACCCCGGATTCACCGACCCAGCGGGTCGGCGGCACGTTCTCCACCGACTTCACTCCGGTCGCCCACGCCGAACGGATGATGTCGCTGGACAATGCCTTCGCCGACGAGGAGTTGGCCGCCTGGGCGGAGCGGGTCGAGCGGGACGCGGGTGGTCCGGCGCCCTACCTGTGCGAGCTGAAGGTCGACGGGCTGGCGATCAACCTCACCTACGAAGGCGGCCGGCTGGTTCGGGCGGCCACCCGCGGCGACGGCCGCACCGGCGAGGACGTCACCGCCAACGTGCGCAGCATCCGGGACGTGCCCGGTCGGCTGACCGACTCGGCGGAGTTCGGCCCGGCCCCCGATTTCATCGAGGTGCGGGGCGAGATCTACTTCCCGGTGGCCGCCTTCGCCGATCTCAACGCCGGCCTGGTCGAGCAGGGCAAGGCGCCCTTCGCCAACCCCCGCAACGCGGCGGCCGGCAGCCTGCGGCAGAAGGATCCACGGATCACCGCCTCCCGCCCGCTGCGCCTGGTGGTGCACGGCATCGGCGCCCGTCGCGGTTTCCAGCCGGCCACCCAGTCCGAGTCGTACGCGGCGTTGACGGCGTGGGGGCTGCCCACCAGCGACCGCTGGCGGGTGGTGCCCGACCTGGCCGGCGTCCGGGACTACATCGCGCACTACGCGGCGCACCGGCACGACGTCGAGCACGAGATCGACGGCGTGGTGGTGAAGGTCGACCCGGTGCCCATCCAGGGGCGGCTGGGTTCGACCAGCCGGGCACCACGCTGGGCGATCGCCTTCAAGTATCCGCCGGAGGAGGTCAACACCACCCTGCTCGACATCGAGGTCGAGGTCGGGCGGACCGGTCGGGTCACGCCCCGGGCGGTGCTCCAGCCGGTCCGGGTGGCCGGCTCCACCGTCGAGTACGCCACCCTGCACAACGCCCGCGAGGTCGAGCGCAAAGGGGTGCTGATCGGCGACACGGTGGTGATCCGCAAGGCCGGTGACGTGATCCCCGAGGTGCTCGGCCCGGTGGTCGACCTGCGTCCGCCGGACGCCCGGCCGTTCGTCATGCCGACCACCTGCCCGGCCTGCGGCACCCCGCTCGCTCCCGCGAAAGAGGGCGACGTCGACATCCGGTGCCCCAACTCGCGCAGCTGTCCGGCACAGTTGCGGGAGCGGGTGTTCCACCTGGCCGGGCGCGGCGCGTTCGACATCGAGGCGCTCGGCTACAAGAGCGGCGCCGCGCTGCTCGATGCGCAGATCATCACCGACGAGGGTGACCTGTTCTCGCTGGACGCCGAGCAGCTGGCCCGCGCGCCGTTCTTCGTCAACAAGGACGGCAGCCTCGGCAGCAACGCCGCCAAGCTGCTCGACAACCTCGCCACCGCCCGGGAACGTGACCTGTGGCGGGTGCTGGTGGCCCTCTCCATCCGGCACGTCGGCCCGACCGCCGCCCAGGCGCTGGCCCGACACTTCCGCTCGGTCGAGGCGATCGACCAGGCGACCGAGGAGGAACTCTCCTCAGTCGACGGTGTCGGTCCGACCATCGCCGCCAGCATCCGCGAGTGGTTCGCCGTCGACTGGCACCGCGAGGTGGTTCGGAAGTGGGCCGAGGCGGGCGTCCGCATGGCGGAGGCGGCGGTGCAGGAGGGGCCGCGCCCGCTGGAAGGGGTGACGGTGGTGGTCACCGGCACGCTCGGCGGTTTCTCCCGGGACCAGGCGGCCGAGGCGATCCAGTCCCGGGGTGGCAAGGTCAGCGGCTCGGTGTCGAAGAAGACGGGCTTCGTCGTGGTGGGCGACAACCCCGGCTCCAAAGCGGACAAGGCGGCCAGTCTGAAGGTGCCCGTGCTCGACGAGGAGGGTTTCCAGGTGCTCCTTGACGCCGGCCCCGAGGCGGCCCGGCAGGTCGCCCGCGTCGAGGAGTGATGATCTTTACGGCACTCTGCCGGATACCAACTTAATTACGACTACGACCGATTCGTGACTGTCGCGACGGGAAAGTGGGGGGTGGGGGCGTTTCATTGGGGCACGGCGCGTGGAACCACGGGCCGGTCTCGTGCCGGGAGGTGTGATGGAGTCGCCCGATCCGCGCAACCTCGTCCCGCCCGGGCGGACGGCGCAGTTCTCGACGTTTGTCGCGGCCGTACTCGTGGTGGCCCTGCTCGTCTCGGCGAACGGGCTGGTGTCGTTCGCTTCGGCCCTGCCCGACCTGCCGGCGGCGTTCTGGACGATGGCGGTGCTCGCCGTGGCCTGCGACGCCCGGCCCTTCCTGCCGCCCGGCCGGGGGCAGTCCTCCTCGGCCGTCTTTCCCTCGACCTGCTTCACGTTCGCGATCCTGCTCGGTTGGGGACTCGGCCCTGCGGTCGCGGTGCAGGCGGTCGCCGTCGTGGTGTCCGGGGTCCGGATGCGGCACGCGCCCTGGCGGACGGCCTTCAACGCCGGGCAGTACGCCTGCTCGCTGGCGGCGGCGTACGCGATCACCCGGCTCGGCCCCGGCGGGATCTACGACGGTGCGGCGCTGGGCTGGACCGACATCGCCGCGATTGGCGGCGCCGGGGTCGCCTGGTTCGCGGTCAACTACGGGTTGGTCACCACCGCGGTGCGGCTGCGCTTCGGTGAGCGGTGGTGGCCCAACGCCTGGCACGGCCTGCCCTTCGAACTGCTCTCCACCGGGTCGTTGCTGCTGCTCGCGCCGGTGCTGGTCACCGCCGCCAGGGCAAGCGCCGCCCTGGTGCCACTGGTGCTGGTGCCGCTGTTCGCGGTCTACCGGATGGCCCGGCTCACCGTGGAGCAGCACCAGTTGGCCGCGCTCGACCCGCTCACCGGGCTACCCAACCGCAAGGCGTTGCTGGCTGAGGTCAACGAGCAGGTGCACCGGCACGCCGAGCGGGCCGCCCGAGGAGAGCCCGAAACACGCCTCGCCCTCCTCCTGATCGACCTGGACCGGTTCAAGAACGTCAACGACGCGCTCGGCCACGCGGTCGGCGACCGGCTGCTGGTGGAGGTGAGCGCCCGGTTGACCGACGTGGTCGCGCCGCCGCAGATGGTCGCCCGGCTCGGCGGCGACGAGTTCGCGATCGTGATGACCGGGCTCACCGATGTCAGCGAGGCCCGTTCGCTGGCCGACCAGGTCGTCCAGGCCCTCGCCGAGCCGGTGCCGCTGGACGGGCTGCCGCTGGATGTCGGCGGCTCCATCGGCATCGCCCTGTTTCCGGATCACGGCGAGGACTTCGCCACCCTGATGCGGCACGCGGACGTCGCCATGTACGACGCGAAGCACCGCAACGACACCGTCGCCGTCTACACCGCCGAGTCCGACCACAACTCCGCCGAGCGGTTGGCGCTCCTGGCCGACCTGCGCCGGGTGCTGGAGGTCGGTGCCTCGGGTCGAGCCGACGGGTCCGCGCCGGCCGAGGCGACCGCCGCCCGCCCCGTCGACCAGGCGACCGGCAACCCGCGACCCACCGTCCGCGGCGGGGACGGCGCGGTGCTGCCCACCTCCGGGCCGTCGGAGGAGCCGGTCGGCATCCGATGGTGGAGCCGGCGGCGACGTCGTCCCCGGGTGCTGCACCATGACGACGAGCTGATCGCCCGGATCATCACCGGCGCGGACCCGACCCTGCGCCGGGCGGCCCGCGACGTGGGATCGGATGCTGTGACGGCAGACGGCACGGGTTGGCCCGGGGCGCATGACGGTGGCCAGCCGCAGCTCGGCGGCGGAGCGGATCCCGCAGTCCCGACCGCCGACGACCGCTCCGGTGCCGAGCCGGCAACGGACGCGGGCGAAATCATGATGTATTACCAGCCGCAGGTCGCCATCGCCACCGGCGAGGTGGTCGGGGTGGAGGCCCTGCTGCGCTGGCGGCACCCGCGCCGGGGGATGGTCGACCCGGAGGAACTGATCCGGGTCGCCGAGCAGAGCGCGGTGATGCGGCTGCTCACCCGTCGGGTCGTCGACGACGTGGTGGAGCAGCTCGCCAAGTGGTCGGCGGCCGGCCTCGGGCTGCGGGCGGCGTTGAACGTCAGCGTACGGGACCTGCACACCGGCGAGATCGCCGACCAGATCGCCGACCGGCTCGCCCGCTACGGCGTGGCACCGGAGCGACTGCAACTGGAGATCACCGAGGGCGCGCTGATGGCCGACCCGCGTCGGGTGCTGACCACCATCACCCGGCTGCACCGGATCGGGGTGGGCATCGCGCTGGACGACTTCGGCACCGGCTACTCCAGCCTTCAGCACCTGCGCCGGCTGCCGCTGTCGGAGGTGAAGGTCGACCGCTCGTTCGTCCTCGGCATGACCGAGGACACCGACGACGCGGCGATCGTCCGCTCCACGATCGAGCTGGCCAAGGCGTTGGGGCTGCGGGTGGTGGCCGAGGGCGTGGAGGACGAGCGGACCTGGCGGATGCTGCACGCGGCCGGCTGCGACGCCGCCCAGGGCTGGTTCTACGCCCGGCCGATGCCGGCGGAGGAACTGGTCGCCTGGCTGGCCCGGTACCGTCCGCTGCGGCCACTCGGCGGCCACGACGAGGCGGAGATCCCCCGCCGGCACGCCCGCTGATCCCACGGCGCCGGTCGGGCCGGGACCAGCCGGTCGGGCCGGCGCTCGGGGAGGCGGCAACGGCCCGCCGAGCGGGAAACAATAGACTCGCTGCGGTCACCGCGCGTCGCGTACCCGGCAGCGGTGGGCGCAGGTCAGGCAGACGCAGCACAGCCACGAAGGGGGCACCGATGGCCGCCATCTCCCGCGAGGAGGTCGCGCACCTGGCGCGACTGTCGCGGCTCGCCGTGACAGAGGAGGAGTTGGACACCTTCGCCGGTCAGCTCGACGTGATCCTCCAAGCGGTCGCGCAGGTGGGCGAGGTCGCCGCCGCGGACATCCCGCCGACCTCCCACTCGGTGCCACTGACGAACGTGCTCCGCGAGGACGTCGTGACGCCCTGCCTGACTCCCGAGGAAGCGTTGTCGGGTGCCCCCGACGCGGAGGAGCAGCGGTTCCGCGTACCGCGGATTCTGGACGAGGATGTGGCCTCATGACCGACGTCACCGCAATGACCGCGACGCAGATCGCGGGGCTCGTCGCCACCGGCGCGGCTTCCGCCGTCGAGGTCACCCAGGCCCACCTGGACCGGATCGCCGCGGTCGACGGCCGGGTCAACGCCTTCCTGCACGTCGACACCGACGGCGCGCTCGCCGCCGCCCGCGACATCGACGCCCGCCGGGCGGCCGGTGAGGAACTGGGGCCGCTGGCCGGTGTGCCGGTCGCGGTCAAGGACGTCCTCACCACCAAGGGCGTGCCGACCACCGTCGGGTCGAAGATCCTTGAGGGCTGGCGTCCGCCGTACGACTCGACGATCGTGGAACGGCTGCGCGCCGCCGGCACGGTGATGCTCGGCAAGACCAACATGGACGAGTTCGCCATGGGCTCCTCGACGGAATACTCGGCGTACGGGCCGAGCCGCAACCCGTGGGACACCGACCGCATCCCGGGTGGATCCGGCGGGGGGAGCGCGGCGGCGCTCGCCGCGTACGAGGCGCCGCTGGCGATCGGTTCGGACACCGGTGGCTCGATCCGTCAGCCCGGCGCGGTGACCGGCACCGTCGGCGCGAAACCCACCTACGGCGGCACCTCCCGGTACGGGCTGGTGGCCTTCTCCTCCTCGCTGGACACTCCCGGCCCGTGCGCCCGTACCGTGCTCGACGCGGCGTTGCTGCACGCGGCGATCGGCGGGCACGACCCGCGTGACTCCACCTCCATCCCGGCACCGGTGCCGGACGTGGTGGCCGCGGCCAAGCTCGGCGCGACCGGCGACCTGAGCGGCGTACGGCTGGGCATCGTCACCGAGTTCGGCGGCGAGGGCGCGGAGCCGGGCGTGACGGCCGCCTTCAACGAGGCCGTCGACACGCTTACCAAACTCGGCGCGGAGATCGTCGAGATCTCCTGCCCGCACTTCCGGTACGCGCTCCCGGCGTACTACCTGATCGCGCCCAGCGAGTGCTCCTCGAACCTGGCCCGCTTCGACGGTGTCCGGTTCGGGTTGCGGACCGGCGACGACGGCAACCGGTCGCTGGAGGAGGTCATGTCGCTGACCCGGGAGGCCGGCTTCGGCCCCGAGGTCAAGCGGCGCATCATGCTCGGCACGTACGCGCTCTCCTCGGGCTACTACGACGCCTACTACGGGCAGGCGCAGAAGGTGCGTACGCTGATCACCCGCGACTTCACCGCGGCGTTCGAGCGGGTCGACGCGCTGATCTCGCCGACCACCCCGTTCGTCGCCTTCCCGCTCGGCGCGCGTACCTCCGACCCGTACCAGATGTACCTGGCCGACCTGTTCACCATCCCGAGCAACCTGTACGGCGGGCCGGGCATCTCCGTGCCGTGCGGGCTTTCCGACGGGCTGCCGGTCGGACTTCAGGTGATGGCCCCGACGCTTGCCGACGACCGGATGTACCGGGTCGCCGCCGCGTTGGAGAGCGCCGTCGGCACGTTCACCCCACCGGCACTGTGAGGCAGGAGCACAGATGACCACGACACTGCCCGCGTACGACGAGGTCGTCGCGCGCTACGAGCCGGTGATCGGCCTGGAGACCCACGTCGAGCTGGGCACGAACACCAAGATGTTCTGCGGTTGCCCGACCGACTTCGGCGGCGAGCCGAACACCCGCGTCTGCCCGGTCTGCCTGGGGCTGCCCGGCTCGCTGCCGGTGGCGAACAAAGCGGCGATCGAGGCGACCATCCGGATCGGCCTGGCGCTGAACTGCTCCATCGCGACCTGGTGCCGGTTCGCCCGGAAGAACTACTTCTACCCGGACATGCCGAAGAACTTCCAGATCAGTCAGTACGACGAGCCGCTCTGCGTCGACGGTTACCTGGACGTCGAGGTCAACGGCGAGACGGTGCGGATCGGCATCGAGCGGGTGCACCTGGAGGAGGACACCGGCAAGACGCTGCACGTCGGCGGCGCCACCGGCCGGATCCACGGCGCGACCGAGTCGCTCGTCGACTACAACCGGGCCGGCATTCCGCTCGTGGAGATCGTCACCAAGCCGATCCCGGGCACCGCTGCGCTGGCGCCCGAGGTGGCGCGCGCGTACGTCACCGAGCTGCGGGACGTGATCCGCAGCCTGGGCGTCTCCGACGTACGCATGGAGGAAGGCTCGCTGCGGTGTGACGTGAACACCTCACTTAACCTGCCCGGTCAGGAGTGGGGCACGCGTACCGAGACCAAGAACGTCAACTCGCTGCGGTCGGTCGAGCGGGCGGTCCGCTCGGAGATGCTGCGCCAGGCCGCCGTACTCGACGCCGGTGGCCGGATCACCCAGGAGACCCGGCACTTCCACGAGGACACCGGGGACACCACCCCCGGCCGGTCCAAGGAGACCGCCACCGACTACCGCTACTTCCCCGAGCCGGATCTGGTGCCCCTCGCGCCGGACCCGGCCTGGGTGGCCGAGCTGAAGGCCGCCCTGCCGGAGTTGCCCCGGCTGCACCGCCGTCGCCTTCAGCAGGCGTGGGGCCTGTCGGACGCGGACATGCAGTCGGTGCTGAACGCCGGTGCTGTCGAGTTGATCGAGGCCACCGTGGCAGCCGGTGCGACACCGGCCGCGGCCCGCAAGTGGTGGCTGGGCGAGCTGTCCCGGCGGGCCAACGAGTCGGGTGTGGAACTGGCCGACATCGGGGCCACCCCGGCCCAGGTCGCCGAGTTGCAGGGCCTGGTCGACGCCGGGAAGCTCAACGACAAGCTGGCCCGCACCGTGCTGGAGGGCGTGGTCGCCGGTGAGGGTTCACCGACCGAGATCATGACCAACCGCAGGCTGGAGGTCGTCTCCGACACCGGCGCGCTGACCGCGGCGGTGGACGAGGCGATCGCCGCCAACCCGGCCATCGCCGACAAGGTCCGCAGCGGCAAGGTGGCCGCGGCCGGTGCCCTGGTCGGCGCGGTCATGAAGACCACCCGGGGCCAGGCCGACGCCCAGACCGTCCGCACCCTGATCCTGGAGCGTCTCGGCGTCTCAGCCTGACCAACCCACCAACCCACCAACCCACCAACCCGAGTTGATCATGAGGTTGGCGGCATTTGTCGATCTTCAAACTGCCGCCAACCTCATGATCAACGAGGTGCGCCACCCCTCGCGAGGACGTCAATGGGGACGTCTGGATGGAGTTCACCGTGGACCAGCGTGATCTTGATGTGCTTGATGAGATTCAGCGGCGGGTGTTGTGGCTCGCCACTCGGATCGTGGACGCGGCGAATCATGATCGCGGTGCTGGTGACGGGGTGAAGGTCGGTGGGCACCAGGCGTCAAGCGCCTCGCTTGTCACCGCGATGACCGCGCTGTGGTTCGCCCACCTCAACGCCGAGGACCGGGTCGCGGTCAAGCCGCACGCTTCCCCGGTCTTCCACGCCATCCAGTACCTGCTGGGCAACCTGGACCGGTCGTACCTGCCCCGGCTGCGGGCGCGGGGCGGGCTCCAGTCGTACCCGTCGCGGACCAAGGACCCGGACGAGGTGGACTTCTCCACCGGCTCGGTGGGGCTCGGCGCCGCCGCGCCGCTCTTCGCCGCGGTGACCCGGCGCTACGTCGACGCCCACTTCGGGGCGCGGCCGCACTCCCGGTTCGTCGCCCTGATCGGTGACGCCGAACTCGACGAGGGCAACATCTGGGAGGCCGTCGCCGACCCGGCCACCACCGGGCTCGGAAACGTGATGTGGGTGGTCGACTTCAACCGGCAGTCGCTGGACCGGGTCGTCCCCGGAGTGCGGATCGACCAGTGGCGCGGCCAGTTCGAGGCCGCCGGCTGGCACGTCGTCGAGGTGAAGTACGGCCGCCGGCTCGCCGAGGCGTACGACCGGCCGGGCGGGGCGGCGCTGCGCAACTGGATCGACGCGATGCCGAACGAGCAGTACCAGTCGCTGTTCGGGCTGACCGGCCCGGCGCTGCGCAAGCAGTTCCTGGACGGTGCCCCCGAGGGCATCGCGGCATTGATCGCCGACGTCTCCGACGCCGACCTCGGCCCGCTCGTCACCGACCTGGGCGGGCACGACCTGGCGGCGCTGCTCGACGCGTACGCCCAGTGCGACGCGGTGACCGACCGCCCGAGCGTGGTGTTCGCGTACACCGTCAAGGGTTGGGGGTTGCCGATCGCCGGCAACCCGCGCAACCACTCCGCCCTGCTGACCAGCGAACAGGTCGACGCGTTGCGCGCCGCGCAGGGGTTGACCCGGGACACCGAATGGGACCGGCTCGACCCGGCGTCGCCGGCCGGGATCCGGGCCGGGCAGCGCCGGGAGGCGCTGTCCCGCGCGCCCCGCGAGCGTGCGCTCGGGGTCACCGTGCCCCAAGCCACGAACGTACGCGCCAACAAGCCGATCTCCACCCAGGAGGTCTTCGGCCGGGTGCTTGTCGACCTGGCCCGCGATCCACAGGTGGGCCGGTACCTCGTCACCACCGCGCCGGACGTGGCCACCTCCACAAACCTGGCCGGGTTCATCAACAAGACCGGCGTGTTCGCCCCCACCGCCCAGCGTTCCTGGTCCGAGGACCGGATGCTGCGCTGGACGGAAAGCCCCGAGGGCCAGCACATCGAGCTGGGCATCTCCGAGATGAACCTGTTCCTGCTGCTCGGCCAGCTCGGCCTGGCCTGGGACCTCTCCGGGCAGCCGCTGCTGCCGGTCGGCACCGTCTACGACCCGTTCGTGCTGCGCGGGCTGGACGCCTTCCTCTACGGCACCTACTCGGGTGCCCGCTTCGTCGTCGCGGGTACCCCGTCCGGGGTCACTCTCGCGCCGGAGGGTGGCGCCCACCAGTCGACCATCACCGCGAGCGTGGGCCTGGAACTGCCCGGGGTGACATTCGTCGAGCCCGCGTACGCGGCAAGCCTCGACTGGCTGCTCTGCGACGCGTTCGGGCACATGGCCGGTACGGTTCGGCCGACGACGACTGCGGTGCCGGCCGAGGACGGGGCGTACTACTTCCGGCTCAGCACCCGGCCGGTGGACCAGGCGCCGTTCGAGGCGGCCCGGGCCCGGCTCGGTGACGCGGTACTCCGCCGGCAGGTGCTCGCCGGGGCGTACCGGTTGGTCGACGCTCACCAGGCGTACCCGCACCTGGCAGACGCGCCGACTGTGCAACTGGCCGCCTCCGGGGCGGTGCTGCCCGAGGTGCTGGCCGCGGCGGCGGAACTGGCCGACGAGGGGGTCGCGGCCCACGTGGTGGACGTGACCAGCCTGGATCGCCTCTACCGGGCGTGGCAGCGCACCCTGCGTCAGGGCGTACGCACGGCGACCGTGCCGAGCGTGCCGGGCGCGCTGCGGTCCGCCTTCGCCGACCGGGTGCCGGTGGTGACCGTGCACGACGCCGCCTCGCACGCCATGGCCTGGCTCGGCTCGGCGGTCGGTGCCTCCGCGGTGCCGCTCGGCGTCGACGAGTTCGGCCAGTCCGGCAGCGTCCACGACCTCTACGACCTGCACGACCTCCTCCCCGGCAGCATCGTCAACGCCGCCCTAGCCGCCCTCTCCCTCCGCTAACCCCCCACCCCCCACCCCCCCTGCTCCGTTGATCAAGAAGTTTTCGTCATGGTGGAGCGCTCTCCCAGGCGAAAACTTCTTGATCAACGGGGTGAATGGGGGCGGGGCCGGGGGGCTGGGTGGGGGTTAGCGGGTGGGGGTGGGGGTGGGGGAGATGGTGGTGGGGGTTGGGGTTGGGGTGGCGCCCAGGGGGGTGGTGGGGGGAGGGGCGATGACGGTGCGTTCGAGGTTGACCTGGGCCTGGCCGGTGCCGCCCACGGTGATGTCGTCGTACGCCTGGAGACGCTTCTCCTGGTCGAAGTAGAGCACCGTCATCGCCAGCGGGGTCGGCTCCTCCTGCTCCAGCCCGCGCAACCCGGCACCGCCGGTGGAACCCTGCACCATCAGCGTGGTGGGCTGCTGGCCGGGCACCTCCGGCAGCGTGTTGATCTGCCGGTCGTGGGTGTGCCCGGCGAGCACCAGCGGGCAGGTGCCGGAGAGCGGGCCGGCGGCGGCCGGGTCGTGCACCAGCGCGATGTCGACCGGTCGGGGAGAGCTGCGAATCGTGGTGGCGAGCTTCTCGCCCGTCGTGATCAACTCGTCGGCGGTGGGTTGGCTCAGCCCACCGCTGGCCGGCGAGGTGCTCTTGTCCGGGGTGAAGCGGGGGTCACCGATGCCGGCGATGGTCAGCCCAGCGACGGTGGTCGTGGTGTTGTCAAGCACGACCGCGTTGGGTTGGCGGGCCACCGCCGCCGCCGTACGCCCCGAGTCGTGGTTGCCCCGGATGTAGACGTACGGCTTCTCCAGCAGGCTGATCGAGCCGACGTACGACGCCTCCGGCTCGCTGCCCCAGTCGGTGATGTCGCCGGTGTCGATCACCACGTCGATGCCGAACTGCTCGGTCACGGTCCGGATGATCTGCCAGGCGCTCGGGTTCAGATGCAGGTCGGAGATGTGCAGCACCCGGGTGGTGCCCGGGTCCGGCTCGTACACCGGCAGCGCCGACACCGTCGTGTACAGCTGGGTGACGTTGCCGATGAGCCGCTGGAGCTGCTCGGCGTACCGGGTGTAGTCGTCGGCGATCTTACGCACGTCGCCGACGATCGCCGGGGCGTTGACAAGCAGTCCCTCGTACCGGGGCTCCTCGATCGACTGGGGTCGGATGGTCGCCGCGGCGGTGCCCAGGCTGCCGGCCGTGATCAGCAGCGCCAGCCCGCCGGCCCAGGCCGCCCGTCGGGTGTCCCGGAACACCAGCAGCGCCAGCACCAGGGTGGCCAGTACGGCGGAACCGACAGTGCGCAGCCCGAGCCGCATCACCCCCTCCCGGACCTCGTCGACCGCCGACTGGGTGGCCCGGTTGAGGCTCGCCGGATCGTCGATCAGCGCCTCGACCCGGCTCTGCTCCAACGCGCCCAGCTCCACGGTCAGCTGGGTCGGCCCGCCGTGACTGTCCAGCAGCAGCGAGCCCAGCGGCGGGATGTTGACGGTGGTACCGCCGTCGGTCGTCGGCGACACGGAGAGCCGAGCGTGGAACGGCCCGATGTCGGTGCCCACGTTCCCGCCCGCCACCACACCGGCGAGCACACCGACAAGCGTCACGACCAGGATGGCCACGGCCACGGCGAAGCGGCGCAGGCCCAGCCGCCACCCGCCGTCGGGATGCGATGCCGAGCGTCGCGTCAGTGGGAAACGGCGCGGCCGACCAGGGGGCGTCTTCCCGTCCCGATCGCGGCGCGGCTCGTCGTTCTGCTGACCGTCCATGCTGAGATTCTGACCTGCCCGCCGAAGGATCTTGGCAAACCTGGAATGTCGCGTCGGGCGACCGACTCAGCTGCGCCCGGCACCGCCACCGGCGAAGACCAGACGCAGCAGCCGGTCGTCCTCGGGCGCCGGCCGGCCCCGCCCGTCGTGGTTGGAGGTGCCGACCCAGAGCGAACCGTCCGGCGCGGCGGCGATCCCGCGCAGCCGACCGTACCGCTCGGTCAGCAGTGCCTGCGGCTGGCCGAGGACCGTGCCGGTCTCGGTCAGCTCGACCAGCCAGAGCCGCTGACCGCGCAGGCAGGCGGTGGCGAGCATCCGTTCCACCGTGGCCAGGCCGGAGCAGGACGCCTCGTCGGTCGACCACTGCACGATCGGGTCGACGTACCGCTCGTCGTCGCCGCGTCCCTCGACCTCGGGCCAGCCGTAGTTCTTGCCCTTGGTGATCTGGTTGATCTCGTCCCAGGTGTTCTGGCCGAACTCGACGGCGTACATCCGGTCGCCGGACCAGGCGATGCCCTGCACGTTGCGGTGACCGAGGGACCAGACCGGGGAGTCCGGGAAGGGATTTCCGGGAGCCGGCTTCCCATCCGGCGTGATCCGCAGGATCTTGCCGCCGAGCTGCTTGACGTCCTGCGACTGGTCGGTGTCCCCCGCGTCGCCGGTGCTGGCGTAGAGCTGCCCGTCGGGACCGAACGCCAGGCCGCCCCCGTTGTGGATGCCCGCCTTGGGGATGCCGGTGAGGATCGGCTTCGGCTCCTCACCGAGTCGCAGCCGGGCCACGCGGTTGTCCCGTTCGGCGGTGTAGTAGACGAACACCGTGCGGTCCTGGGCGAACTCCGGGGAGACCGCGATGCCCAGCAGGCCGCCCTCACCCGAGGCGACCACGTCGCCGATGGTCTGCACCTCGGTGATCTTCAGGCCGTCCGCGGTCGACTCCGGGCCGACCTGGACGATGCGGCCACTGTCGCGTTCGGTGACCAGGGCGCCGCCGTCGGGTAGGAAGGCGATCCCCCACGGCACCCGCAGCCCTTGGGCGAGCACGGTGGCGACAACCTCCTGGTCGCCGTTGTCCGCGGTGATCGTCGGGCTGGGCAGGTTCGGTGGCGCGCCGGCCGGGTCGGGTTCCGGGTCACCGAGGCTGCAACCGCTGGCAACGAGCAGCAGCGTCGCGCAGGACGCCACGAGGGCGGCACGAATCTGACGGGCGCGGAGGTACGGGGGAGCGCTCACCCGCCCCAGAGTAGCCCGCCGGGGCCGGGCCCGTGGAAGGCGACGCCGTGCTGCCCCCCATCGGCTGGTCGGGCTGCGCCGACGCCTATCGTCGGCCGGGTGAAGGTATGGATCCCGCACGAGGCCGGCCACGCCCTGCTCGGCGAGTTGCCGCCGGAGGTCACCGTCGAGACGATGGAGGATCCGGCGAAGCTGCCCTCGCCGATGGCCGGCGTCCGATTCTGGGTACCGCCCTTCCTGGCGGGCGAGGACGCCGTGGCCGTGCTGCACGAGCTGCCGGACCTGGCGGTGGTGCAGCTGCTCTCGGCCGGAGCGGACGCCTGGGTGGGTCGGATACCGGCCGGTGTCACGCTCTGCGACGCCCGTGGGGTGCACGATCCGTCCACCGCCGAATGGGTGGTCGCCGCGATTCTCTCCCAGTTGCGTGCCTTCCCGACGATGGCCCGGGCGCAGGCCCGGCGACGGTGGGCGTACGACGAGGTGGCCCCGACCGACGAGCTGGCCGGCAAACGGGTGTTGATCGTCGGGGCGGGGTCGATCGGTACCGCGTTGCGGCAGCGGCTGACGCCGTTCGAGGTGGAGTTCGTGATGGTGGCCCGGACCGCCCGGCCCGAGCAGGGGGTGCACGGTGTCGACGAGCTGCCGCGACTACTGCCGCAGGCCGACGTCGTGGTGCTGCTGGTGCCGTTGACCGAGCAGACCCGGGGGCTGGTCGACGAGACGTTCCTCGCCGCGATGCGGGACGGTGCCCTGCTGGTGAACGCCGCCCGGGGCCCGGTGGCCCGGACCGACGCCCTGGTGGCCGAGCTGGCCACCGGACGGATCTCCGCCGCGCTGGACGTCACCGATCCCGAGCCGCTGCCCGCCGACCATCCGCTCTGGGAGCTGCCGAACGTGCTGATCACTCCGCACGTGGCCGGCTCGGTGCGGGGGCTGCTGCCCAGGGCGTACCGCCTGGTGGGTCAGCAGATCCGACGGTTCGTGGCCGGTGAGCCGCCGCGCAACGTGGTGGTGGACGGCTACTGATCCGCTTCGGTGACGTCGCGTCCGGCCGCCGCCACCAGCCTCGGCAGGTCTGCCCCACGCACGGCCGGGAGCACGAACCACCGGCCGTCGTCGAGCTGGGCCACCGCCCGCCCGCGCGGATCGGCCGCCAGCTCGACCACCTGCTCCCAGGAGAACCGGCGCTCTCCGGCGAGCGCCCGTACCCGTAGTCCACGGGAGTCGGCGTCGGTGCCGGCCCGCCAGGCCCAGACGGCCACCGCCAGCGGCACCAGCAGCACCGGCAGCAGATAGGGGCGGGAACTGGCCAGCGGCAGGGCGCCGATGGTGGCGACGATCGCCCCGACCAGGATGGCCTGGTTGTGCCGGAATCGTGCGGTGTCGGTGCGAGGCATGACCAGATGATCCCACCCGGGCCGGGACGGCCGGCGGTGGGCCGAGGTCGCGCGCGGCACCGAGCGGCGGGTGAACCGGGCACGGCCCATCTTGACACTCGGTTGTCGTGACCTGACTCACTGTCGACTGGCCGTCACTTCCCGCCGAGTGACTCGTTCACCGATGGTGGGCGGTGGACCATGTCTGTCGTCCGCGCACCGCCCCCGTGCCCCCTCACGAAGGCGACCGTCGTGCCCGTCGCGTCTGTGTTCCGTGCCGCCCCGTTGCGGGCCAGCGCACACCGTCCGCTCCTGCCCGAGATCTGCGTGCTCGCGGTCGCCGCCGTGCTGATCGCCCTCGGCACCGCCGGTCCGGTTCCCGCCCTCGCCGTGGTGGCACTCGCCGGTGCGGCCGCGTCCACACTGGCCGGGGTGCGGCTGTCCCGGCTGACCCTCGGCCCCGACTTGCCCGACGGCAGCCCACCTGCCGGACGGATGGCCCGCCGTCGGGCGGCGCGTCCGCGTCGGGCCGCCGCCCTGCTGCATGCCGCGGTGGTGACCGCTGGCCTGACCGCGGCGGTGCTACCGCTGGCCTCCGCCGGATACCGTTCGGCGGCCGCTGCGGCCGGGCTCGCCGGCACCACCGCGCTGCTCGGCGGCGGCCTGTTCAGCCTGTATCGGTCGCGGCCGTCGATCCGGGGACGCCTGCACCGCCTACTCGACCAGGCCGCGCCCGGTGTCTGCCTGATCCTCACCGCCTGGCTGCTGCTGCCGTACGCCGGTGTGCCGGCCCCGCTGCGGCTGGCGGTCGCGGTGGTCCTGGGACTGCTCGCCGTCGACGCGTTGGCCATGCTGACCGGGCCCGGTCGCGACGGCGGCTCCGCCCGCTGCCGCGCAGGCGCCGGGTTGACCCTTCTCGCCCTGGTGCTGCTGGCCGCGCTGCCGGCCGGTCCCGCCGCCGGGCGCGCGGCGCTGCTGGCCGTGCCGCCCCTGGTGGTCGGCGTGCTGCTGGTCGCCGCCGGGGTTCGGCAGGTGGCGCAGGCCGCGCCCACCCGGCAGACCGCGCTGGTCTGGCCACGGGCGGTGCTGCCACCGGTCGCGGTGGTGCTCGCCGTCGTCCACCAGTTGCAGGTCGGCCTGCTACCCGACCGTACGGCGGTGCTGCTCGCGCTCGCCGTGATCCCGCCGCTGGTGGCGCGTGAGTTGTTCGGTGCCGCCACCCTGACCGGGTCGGAGGCGCCGGCGGCCACCGCCCCGACACCGGCCCCCGCCGAGTCGAGCGGCTCGACCGGTCGCGTCGCCCTGCTGGGGGCGCTGGCGGCCCGTCCCGAGCCGGTCTCCGGCGCTCTGCTCGTGATCGATCTGCACCTCACCGAGCTGCCCGGCCGGCTGGTGCGCGACGACGTGGCGGCCGAGGCCGTCCGTCGGGCCCGAGCCGTGGCGGCCGACGAGGACGAGGTGTTCGACCTGGCCGGCAGTGGACTCGCGGTGGTCAGCGGGTCCGGGCCGGTGCTGGCGTACGCGCTGGGTACCCGGCTGCTCAGCGCGCTGAGCCGACCCTACGAGGTTTCCGGGGCGGTGCTGCGGTCGCGACCCAGCGTCGGACTGGCCGAGCTGGGCCGGGGTCGGCCGGAGGATCTGTTCCGCCAGGCGGACCTGGCCCGTCGACGCGCGGCCCAGCTCGGCCGGGACCGGGTCGAGTGGTACGACGCCTACCTGGAGGAGCAACTGGTCCGCCGGCTGGACCTGGAGCGGGAACTGCCCGGCGCGGTGGCCCGGGGCGAGTTGGACCTGGTCTACCAGCCCGTCCTCGGCCTGGCCGATCGGGCGCCGGTCGGCACGGAGGCGCTGCTGCGGTGGCGCAACCCGGTGCTGGGCACCGTGTTTCCGGTGGAGCTGCTTCCGGTGGCCGAGGATCTCGACATCATGGGTGAGCTGGGGGTCTGGGTGCTGGACCGGGCCTGTCGACAGCTGGCCGACTGGACGCTTGGTGGTCGACGGCTGTGGATGGCGGTGAACGTGACCACCCGGGAGCTCACCTCGCCGGACTTCGTGCCCCGGACGGCAGCGGTGTTGGAGGCGTACGGGGTGCGGCCGGACCAGCTGGTGATCGAGGTCGCCGAGCCGAAGGTCGCCGCCGAGCTGCCGACTGTGGTCGCCCGGCTGGCCGGACTGCGCTCGATGGGCATCCGCACCGCGCTTGACGACTTCCGGGCCGAGCACGCCTCCCTCGCTCAGCTCCGGCGACTACCGATCGACCTGCTCAAGGTCGGGCCGGAGGTGGCCACGGCAGGCGGCGACCCGCACCGGCCCCTGCTGGACGTGGTGGTCACCGTGGCCGAACGGTTGGGCCTTGAGGTGGTGGCCGAAGAGCTGGAATCGGCTCACCAGGTCGAGGGGGCGCACCGGGCCGGATGCCGGTACGGCCAGGGCTTCGAGCTGGCCCGGCCGGCGACCGCCGAGCGGGTCGAGGCGTACTTCGAGGAGTTTCCGTCGACGTCGCGCTGAGAGCAGCCGCTTAACCGTTTCACTTGCTCGTGGGGGCGGGACCGGTGCTGCCGCGTGGGGTCAGGTGTGGGGCCTCGTCCTCCAGCCCGACCGTCGGGGCGCCCTCGATCAGCTGTAGCAGCTGGCGCGCGGCATGCGCCCCGTACGCCGGGATGTCCCGGCCCAGCGCGGTGAGCGGCGGATGCACCAGCCGGCACAGCGGGGAGTCGTCCCAGGCCACGATGGACAGGTCGGCGGGGACTGCGAGCCCCATCTCCTGGGCGACCGACAGCCCGGCGATCGCCATCACGTCGTTGTCGTAGATCACCGCGGTCGGGCGGACCCGGGAACTGAGCAGCCGCCGGGTGGCTCGTGCGCCCTCCTCGCCGGTGTAGTCGGAGGGGGCGGTGACCGCGTCGGCCAGGCCGAGCCGCCGGCACGCGTCGGTGAACGCCTGGGTGCGGATCGCGGTGTGCAGCAGCTCGGGTAGACCGCCGACCCGGGCGATCCGCCGGTGGCCGAGCGCGTAGAGGTACTCCACGGTCTCCACAAGCGCCGCCGCGTCGTTCGACCAGACACTCGGGAGCCCGCCGGTGCCCGTCGGCCCGCCGATCACCACGGCCGGCAGGCCCAGTTCCTCAAGCACCGGCACCCGGCCGTCGTCGGTTCGCAGGTCGCAGACGAGTACGCCGTCGACCCGCCGCTCACCCCACCAGCGCCGGTAGACCGCGATCTCGGCGCTCTGGTCGGCCACCACCTGGAGCGTCAGCGCGTACGACCGGGCGGACAGCTCCGCCTCGACGCCACTGATCAGCTCCATGAAGAAGGGCTCGATGCCGAGGGTGCGGGCCGGTCGGGCGAGGATCAGGCCGATGGCGCGGGCGGTCGCGCCGGACAGCGCGCGGGCGGCGCTGCTCGGGCTGAACCCGATCTCGGCGGCGATGGCGAGAATGCGCTGCCGGGTCGCCTCGGAGACACCCGGCTGGCCGTTCAGCGCGTACGAGACCGCGCCCTTGGAGACTCCCGCCCGGCGGGCGACGTCCGCGATCGTGGGCCGCTTCACCGGCGTACGTCCTCCTGAACCAGTTCGTCCTGCCGGCCGTGTCGATGGCGCGGGCGGCGTGGGACACGCTACCCGGCTGCCTGCCTCTGGGGCGGTACGGGGCGGCTCGACACCGGCAGGCAGGCGAACTTGTGCGGTTCAGTCTACGGGATCGGCTGGCCGGTTCCCCCTCGTCGCGTTCGGGAATCCGTTGCCCGGATGCGTGAAACCGCCTGCCAGAAGGCGATCCTGCACAACCGAACGGGCACGAGGTTTCGGGTTGGGCTCGGTGTTAACCCGTCGTTGACACGCCGAGACCACCCCCGTACGGTGACGTCACTTATCCGGTTCAGTCAACGTTCCTCGATCTCTGGAACGTGTCCAATGGTCTCGGAGGATGGGTCATGAGACGGTCTACGCCTCGGTGGCTGCGGGTCGCAGCCGTAGGTCTGACGGTCGGCTCCCTGGTCGTCGCGTGCAGCGGACGCAGCACCCAGGGCGGTGGCGACAGCGGCGGCGTGGTGACGCTGACGATCAATTTCTGGGGCGACTTCGGGCTCCAGGACCTGAAGGCGAAGTACGAGGCGGAGAACCAGAACGTCAAGATCGCCCTCAACTCCGGCGAGTACAACGCCCAGCACGAGGACCTGCAGAAGAAGTTGATCGCGGGCTCGGGCGCACCCGACATCGCGGCCATCGACGAGGGCTTCATGGTCCAGTTCCGCAGCCAGGCCGACAAGTTCGTCAACCTGCTCGACTCCGGTGCCGGCAAGTACGAGACCAGCTACCTGCCGTGGAAGTGGAAGCAGTCCCTGTCGGCCGACGGCCGTACCCAGATCGGCCTCGGCACCGACGTCGGCGGCCTTGCCATGTGCTACCGCACCGACCTGTTCGAGGCCGCTGGGCTGCCCACCGAGCGGGACCAGGTCTCCGCGCTCTGGCCCACCTGGGACGCGTTCCTCACCATCGGCCAGCAGTACACCGCCAAGACCAAAAAGAAGTTCGTCGACAACGCGACGAACCTGTTCAACCCGATCCTCGGTCAGCAGCCTGTCGGTTTCTACGACGAGAACGAGCAACTGCGGATGGAGGGCGGTCCCAAGGTCGCGTTCGACTACGCGGTCCGGGCCGCCGACGCCGGCCTGTCGGCCAACCTCACAAGCTTCCAGGCCGACTGGGACAAGGGCTTCACCAGCGGGTCGTTCGCGGTGCTGGCCTGCCCAGCGTGGATGCTCGGGCACATCCAGAACACCGCCCCCGGCACCAAGGGCAAATGGGACATCGCCGCGGTGCCTGGTGGTGGCGGCAACTGGGGCGGTTCCTTCCTCACCATTCCCAAGCAGGGCAGGAACGTCGACGAGGCGTACAAGTTCCTGGAGTGGCTGATCCAGCCGGCGCAGCAGATCGAGGTCTTCAAGACGGTCGGGAACCTGCCCTCGCAGCCGGCGCTCTACGCCGACCCCGCGATCGCCGATTTCAAGAACGAGTTCTTCAACTCCGCGCCGGTCGGCCAGATCTTCCCGAAGATGGCGGAGGGCCTGACCCCGCAGTACCTGGGCAAGAAGAACGGCCCCACCCGGGTCGCCGTGGAGAACGTCATCAACCGGGTGCAGAACGGCACGCTCACGTCGGACGCCGCCTGGGCCGAGGCGATCAAGGAAGCCGAGAAGGCCAGCAGGTAACGCCATCGAGACTGGCGCGGGCGCGTGGGCGCCCGCGCCCACCTCGCTTCCGGTCTGAAGTCCCCCCGTCGCCCCTGGAGCGCCCATGCCCACCACGCGCGCCGCCCCCGAACCGGCCACTCGCCGCCCCCGGCCGTCCCCCGGCCGGTCGATGACCTGGCGTGACCGGCTGCACCGCTTCGACATGCGGTACGTGCCGTACCTGATGATCGCGCCGTTCTTCCTGCTCTTCTTCGTCTTCGGGCTCTTCCCGATGGTCTTCAACGGTGTGGTGGCGTTACGCCACTGGCGGCTGGACGACCCGGAGCTGACCGGCTGGGCCGGCTTCGCGAACTTCAGCCGGCTGTTCACCGACGGCGATTTCGGCAACGCCCTCTACAACACCTTCGGGATCTTTCTGCTCTCCACAGTGCCGCAACTGCTGCTCGCGCTGATCATCGCGTCGCTGCTCAACCGCCGGCTCCGGGCCCAGACCTGGTGGCGGGTCGGCGCGCTGCTGCCCTACATCACCCCGATCACCGCCTCGACGCTTGTCTTCAACGTCTTCTTCTCCCGCGACCTCGGAATGGCGAACTGGGCACTGGGCCTGATCGGGATCGGCACCGAGAACCCGATCGACTGGCGGGCCGACAAACTGCACTCCTGGATCGCCATCGCCACGATGGTCAACTGGAAGTGGATCGGCTACAACGCCCTGCTCTACCTGGCGGCGATGCAGTCCATCCCACGCGACGTGTACGAGGCGTCGGCGCTCGACGGCGCCGGCCCGTGGCGGCAGCTCTGGCGGATCACCGTGCCGATGATCCGGCCGGTGGTCATCTTCACCGTGGTGCTGTCCACCATCGGTGGGCTGCAACTGTTCACCGAGCCGATGCTGTTCGACCTCAACGCGCAGGCCGCCACCGGCGGTGCCGGCGGCGAGTGGCAGACCGTGGCGCAGCTGATCTACAAGGTCGGCTGGAAGGACCTCAATCTCGGGTACGCCGCCGCGATGTCCTGGGCACTGTTCTTGATCATCCTCGTGGTCGCGGCCCTGAACACCCTGCTGACCAACCGCATCTCGGGGGGACGCAAATGAGCGAGCGAATCGATCGGCTCAGCGCGATGAGCGAGCGAAGCGAGGTGCCGCGGTGAGCCTCCTGGAGCGACCCCGGCCGACACCGTCGGCGACGCGCGGCGGACGAAAGCGGGCCGCGCTGCTGGGCCGGGCACCGCAGGACACTCCGGCCGGCTTCTGGACCTACCTGCTCCTGGCCCTGAGCACGCTGTTCGCGGCGTTCCCGCTGTACTGGATGTTCGTCATCTCCACCAGCACCGACGAGGCGACCTCCCAACTGCCGCCGGTGGTGGTCCCGGGCGACCAGTTCCTGGTCAACCTGGACGAGGTCTTCTCCCTCCAGGATGTCTACTTCGCCGCCTCCCTGGTGAACAGCGTGATCGTCTCGACCGTGGTCACCGCGTCGGTGCTGTTCTTCTGCTCGTTGGCCGGCTTCGCCTTCGCCAAGCTGCGGTTCCGGGGCAGCAGGCCGCTGATGCTGTTCGTGATCCTCACCCTGACCGTGCCCAACCAACTCGGCGTGGTCGCGCTCTACATCGTGATGGGCAAGCTGGGCTGGAACGGCACCCTGCTGGCGGTGATAGTGCCCGGTCTGGTCACCGCCTTCGGGGTGTTCTACATGCGGCAGTTCATCGTCAACACGGTGCCGGACGAACTGGTCGAGTCGGCCCGGGTGGACGGCGCCACCACCATGCGGGTCTACTGGAACATCGTGTTGCCGGCGGTGCGGCCGGCGCTTGCGGTGCTCGGCCTGCTCACCTTCGTGGCCACCTGGAACGACTTCCAGTGGCCACTGATCACCCTCAACGGCACCGACTATCCCACCTCGATGGTGGCCATCTCCGACCTGGCCAGCGGCAACTACGTCATCTACCGCCGGGTGCTGGCCGGCGCGTTCGTGGCCACCATCCCATTGTTGATCATGCTAGTCATCGGCGGTCGGCAGATCGTCCGGGGAATCATGGAAGGCGCGGTGAAGTCTTGAGCGACGCGCGGGGGACCGGTCCGATCCGGCAGACGCTGCACGACGGGTGGACCATGCGGACGGTACCCGGCCAGCAGGTGCCACCCGAGGTGGACGGGGCGACGGTGCCGGCCACCCTGCCGGGTTGTGTGCACACCGATCTGCTGGCGGCCGGGTTGATCCCCGATCCGTACCTCGACGACAACGAGACCGCGCTGGCCTGGATCGGCCGCACCGACTGGGCGTACGAGACCACCTTCGCCCGGCCAGCCGGCGACCACGCCCGCCTCGACCTGGTCTGCGCCGGCCTGGACACGGTCGCCACGATCACGCTCAACGGCGTCGAGGTCGGCCACACCGAGAACATGCACCGAGGCCACCGCTTCGACGTCGCGTCGCTGCTCCGCGCCGAGGGCAACCACCTGGTCGTACGCTTCGACTCCGCCTACCGGTACGCCGAGGCGCAGCGCGACCGGCTCGGCGATCGCCCCAACGCGTACCCGGAGCCGTTCCAGTTCATCCGCAAGATGGCCTGCAACTTCGGCTGGGACTGGGGGCCGACGCTTGTCACCGCCGGCATCTGGCAGGAGATCGCCCTGCACGGCTGGTCGGTCGCCCGACTGGCGACGGTACGCCCACTTGTCACGGTCGACGGCGACACCGGCCGGGTGGCGGTGCACGTCGAGGTGGAACGGGCCGCCGACCGGCCGCTCACCGTCCGGGCGCAGGTGGCGGGCCAGCGCGCCGAGGTGACCATCCCGGCGGGGCAACGTTCCGCAGTGCTGGCCCTCACCGTGCACCGGCCGGAACTCTGGTGGCCCCGGGGCTACGGCGTGCCGCACCGCCACGAACTGACGGTCACCCTGCACGATGCCGACGGCGGCCGGCTCGACGAATGGCACCGCCGGATCGGCTTCCGGTCGGTACGCCTGGACACCACCCCCGACGAGCACGGTGCGCCGTTCACGCTGTACGTCAACGAGATGCCGATCTTCGTCCGGGGCGTCAACTGGATCCCCGACGACATCTTCCCCAACCGGATCACCCGCGCGCGCCTGGCCCACCGCTTCGACCAGGCCGAGACGGCGAACATCAACCTGCTGCGGGTCTGGGGCGGCGGCCGGTACGAGTCGGCGGACTTCTACGACCTGGCCGACGAACGCGGACTGCTGGTGCAGCAGGACTTCCTCTTCGCCTGCGCCGCGTACCCGGAGGAGGAGCCGTTCGCCACCGAGGTGGCCGCCGAGGCCACCGAACAGGTGATCCGTCTCGCGCCGCACCCCTCGCTGGTGCTCTGGACCGGCAACAACGAGAACATCTGGGGCTGGCACGACTGGGACTGGCAGGCCCCGCTGGCCGGGCGCAGCTGGGGGCGGGGCTACTACCTCGACCTGCTGCCGCGCATCGTCGCCACGCTGGACCCGACCCGCCCGTACTGGCCGGGCAGCCCCTGGTCGGGCAGCGAGGAGATCCACCCCAACGATCCGGCGTACGGCACCACGCACATCTGGGACGTGTGGAACACCGACGACTACGTCAAGTACCGGGAGTACCTGCCCCGGTTCGTGGCCGAGTTCGGCTACCAGGGGCCGCCCGCGTACGCGACGCTGCGCCGGGCCCTCTCCGACGAGCCCCTCGCCCACGACTCACCCGGCATGGCGCACCACCAGAAGGCCGCCGACGGGGACCGTAAGCTGCGCCGAGGGCTGGACGTGCACCTGCCCGAGCCGCACGACTTCGACGACTGGCACTGGCTGACCCAGCTCAACCAGGCCCGGGCCATCGCCCTCGGGGTGGAACACTTCCGCTCCCACCGGGGCCGGTGCATGGGCGCCATCGTCTGGCAGCTCAACGACTGCTGGCCGGTCACCTCGTGGGCTGCCATCGACGGCGACGGCCGCCGCAAACCACTCTGGTACGCGCTGCGCCGCTCCTACGCCGATCGGCTGCTCACCGTGCAGCCCCGCGACGGTGGGCTGGCTCTGGTCGCGGTGAACGACGGCGGGCAGCCGTGGCGGGCGTCGATCACGGTCACCCGGCGCACCCTGGCCGGGGAACCGAAAGCGAAGTCCACCCTGGAGCTGGAAGTGCCCGCGTACGAGACGGTGACCCTGGCACTGGCGGCGGAGCTGGCCCGGCCCGACGACGCCCGGGACGAACTGCTGGTCGCCGAGACCGACGACCCGGCCGAGCGTGCCTGGTGGTTCTTTGCCGAGGACCGCGACCTGCGATGGCCGGCGGCGGCCTTCGACGCGACGGTGCAGCCGGCCGACGGCGGCCAACAGGTACGCGTCACCGCCCGCACGATCCTGCGCGACGTGACCCTGTTTCCGGATCGCCTCGACCCGTCCGCTGAGGTCGACATGGCGCTCGTCACCCTGCTCCCGGGCGAGGCGGCGACCTTCACGGTGCGGTCGGCGGCACCCCTCGACCCCACCGCCCTGATCACCCGCCCGGTGCTGCGCTGCGTCAACGACCTGCCGGTACGGCCGCCTTCATGACGCCTCGGGCGGAGGGGCCGCTTCCCGGCCTCACCGCCGCCGTGGTGGATGGTCACCGGGCCGGCGCGTGGTCCCATGACGCGCCGGCCCGGTAGCCCTGTCTGCCGGCCCTGCTCGCACCGCAGGGCCGGCCCCGGGGAGACCGTCAGGCGCAGAGCGGGTCGCTTGTGTACGTCGTGCCGGAGGAGGTGGTCACCTTGCCGACCGCGCAGACCGTCATGTTGTGCCCGTAGAGCTGGTCGCCGTAGTACTGGGTGCCGGTGCCGCCGTACCACTCGGTGGTGGCGTACGGGCTGGACCGGTAGACATGCACCTGAACGGTGTTGTGCGGGCTGACCCGGTTGGAGATCCGACCCCAGTTGGTCTTGCAGGCTTCACTCCAGCGCAGCTCCACGACGGCGAGGGTGGTCGAGCCCTGCATGATGTACTTCGGGTAGGGCGTGGCGTTACGGGCGTTCGCGGAGCAGCCGGTGTCGATCGGGTCGGTGCCGTCGCAGCCGTGACCGCTACAGGTGGCGGCGCTGGCGGGCGTCGCGACCAGGAGGCTGGCGGCGATGAGGGCGCCTGCGGCAGCGGCGGCCAACCGGCGGGCGTTCCGGATCATTGTCTCTCCTGACCTCTGGTGGGCTGTGTCAGCCCTAGGATTCGGCTTCTCATCTCTACCGTCCGTCGACGCTGATCTCTACGCTGTGTCGCGTCGGACAATGAATCCCGGTTGTGGTCAATCAATTCGAGGAGCGGCCCATGGCCCGGGCGGAACGCCCCCTGGACCCCACCGCCGACCCGCTTCAGGCGTTCGCCGCCGACCTGAGGATCCTGCGTGACAAGGCAGGACGCCCCACCTATCAGGCCCTCGCCCGGCGGGCCCACCGGTCCGCGAGCTCGCTGTCCGAGGCGGCCGGTGGCCGGCGGCTGCCGACGCTGGACACGACCCTGGCGTACGTGCGAGCGCTCGGCGGCGACGAGGCGGAATGGACCGAGCGGTGGCGCGTCGTCGCCGGGCACGTGACGGCAGAACAGGGCCACGCCGGCCCGACCGGCGACCACGACGGTGGCAGCGAGACGCGACCTGCCACCGCGCCACCTGCGGTTGGGGACTCCGCCACCGCGCCACCTGCGGTTGGGGGGCCGGTCGCCGTGCCATCCGCGACCGTGGATTCCGGCGCTGCGTCGCCTGCGGCTGCGGGTCCGGCCGGTGTGCCGCCGACCACCAACTCGCCGGTCGCCACGCCGCCCGCCGCGTCGAGGGAGGACGGCCAAAAACCGCATGACCCGGCCACCCCGGCCGGTGACACCGCTTCATCCCACTCGGTCGGGCGCACCGCCCGGGCCGTTCTCGCCGGGGCGCTGGTGCTGGCCGGGCTCGTCGCGGTGCCCTGGCTCGCCGGAGGGTTCGGCAAGCCGGAGGCGGGCAGCAACACGCCGCCTGCGGCCGAGCCGACGACCGTGACGGTGGGCGTCCGCGACGGTGCCGACCCGAAGGACGCCGGCTGCGCCGCAGACGCCGACGTGACCACACTCGAAAGCGCCGCCGTGCTGCTCGACGAACGGGTGATCGGCACTGTCGAGTTGCGCTACTCGCCCGCGTGCGGGGCGAGTTGGCCGCGATTCGTGCCGGTGCCGGCAGTGGTGGAGGTGCCCCGGCCCGCCCGGATCCAGCTCACCGTGTTCGATGGCGACGATGCCGGCCGGCAGGCCGACTTCGCGATGGACTACGCCGGCATTTCCACCTTCGGCAACCTGCTGACCAGCACACGGACCTGTGTCTGGGCCCAGGTGCAGCTTTCCGGCCAGGGCTGGGCCTCGCCCCTGGCGCGCACCGGCTGCTGGCGAGGCGCCACCCAGGTGAGACCGATCCCCTGAACCGCTCGCCCGGCTCACGGCGGCTCTCACCCTGGTCGCGGCGCTCAGGGCGGCGTCCTTGGCGAAACGAGAGGAGCAGCGGCCATGGCCCTGGCGGATGCGTTGACCAAGGCTCCGACAGACGTTCCGGAGCTTGCCGTGGCCGAGCCGCCGGCTCCGTCGGACCTGCTCCAAGCGGTGGTTGACGCCGTCTTCGGCCCCGGCAGTGTGATCGCCTGGTTCGTCGGTCTGTTGATTCTCGTCGGGCTCTGGCTGAGATTCGGTCTTGACATCTACCGCGGTGCCCGGCAGGCGGGCGAGACGATCCGGGCCGCGGTCCGGATCAGCCTCCAACACCTGAGCCGGCACCCTCGGCACCGGATCGTGGCGGCCTTCGCGACGACCCTGTTCGGTCTGGCCGTTCAGGCAGTATGGGTGTTCGCCACCTTCGCGTTCGTGTGTGCCGTGTCGGCGGCCGTGGGCGCAGCCGACCCGGCCGACCCCCTGCGTTGGGACCGCTTCACCGGCTCGTACACGATGACCTGCGTTCTTTTGCTGGTGGCCGCCTACGTGTTGGCCGTCGCCCGGCAGGACCGTCATCTCTCCTGGCTGGCCGTCCCGCCGGCCGCGCTGCCGATCGCCACGGGGGCGGTCGTCGCTCTGATCGCCCTGGTCGTGACGGTCGCCTATCTGCTCTCGTGGTTGTTCGTGCTGGTCGCGACGCTCTTCACCGATCGGGCGGAGGGACCCGATTTCCTTGACGACATGGTCGGGATGTGGGCGGTGGTGGTCGTCCTCGTCCTGCTGGCCCTCGGTGGATTTCTGGCAATGTGGCTCTCGGCTGTCACGGTGTCTGCGTGGCGGGGGCCGGCGCAGGAGCCGACCGGCGACCCGGAGTAGGCAGTGAGGTGCGGCGGCTCCGACCGGGGTTCGCCGCACCGGGTGTTCCCGACCTGTCGAGTTGAAGAATTTCGCAAGTGCTAAAGTCTTCAGGGTGTCTGCCGGGGTGGCAGCATCCGAAGGGGGAGCGTGGCGTGTCGGTGCCGCTGTACCAGGCGAAGGCGGAGCTGTTCCGCACCCTCGGGCACCCTGTCCGGATCCGGGTGCTGGAACTGCTCCAGGACGGCCCCAGGCCGGTGCGGGACCTGCTGGCCGCCATCGACGTCGAGGCGTCGAACCTCTCCCAGCAGCTCGCCGTGCTGCGCCGGGCCGGCATGGTCACGTCGCATCGGGACGGCCCCCTGGTGATGTACGCGCTGAGCACGCCCGACGTGGCCGACCTGCTGGCCGCCGGGCGGCGGATCCTCGGCGCGGTGCTCACCGACCGGGACGGGCTGCTCGACGAGTTGCGTGCCGGCGGACCGGACCGGTGACGGCCACCGACACCGGTCCGGCCCGCTCGGCCGGACCCGCCCTGTCCGCCGCCTGGCGCCGGGTCCGCGACCTGCTGCCGGGCCGCGCCGACTGGCAGGCGGTACGCCGCTCACCCCGCCGTGACCTGGTCGCCGGGCTCACCGTCGCCGTGGTCGCGTTGCCGTTGGCGCTCGCCTTCGGGGTCACCTCCGGGCTCGGCGCGGAGGCCGGGCTGATCACCGCCGTGGTCGCCGGTGCGGTGGCGGCCGTCTTCGGCGGCTCGAACCTTCAGGTGTCCGGCCCGACCGGCGCGATGACCGTGGTGCTGGTGCCGGTCGTGGCGCAGTTCGGGGCGACCGGGGTGCTGATGGTCGGCGCGCTGGCCGGGTTGATCCTGATCGCCCTGGCCCTCGCCCGCCTCGGCCGCTACGTCCGCTACCTGCCGGTGCCGGTGATCGAGGGCTTCACCGCCGGCATCGCCGTGGTCATCGCCCTGCAACAGGTGCCAGCCGCGCTCGGCGTCACTGGCGCGCAAGGCGAGAAGGTGTGGGCGGTGGCGGCCGACGCGGTCACCCGTTTCGTCGTACACCCCCGGCCGGCCGCCGTCGCGGTGGCCCTCGGTGTCGCGGCGGTGATGCTGCTCGGTGCCAGGTGGCGTCCCGGGCTGCCCTTCTCGCTGCTGGCCGTGGCCGCCGCCACGCTGCTCGCCGAACTCGTGCCGGTCGACCTGGTCCGGATCGGCGCGCTGCCGCAGGGGCTGCCCGCTCCGTCGCTGGACTTCCTCGACCTTTCGGCGGTGGGTGTGCTGCTGCCCGCCGCACTCGCGGTAGCGGCGCTGGCCGCGTTGGAAAGTCTGCTCTCGGCAACCGTCGCCGACGGGATGACCGTCGGCCAGCGACACGATCCGGACCGCGAACTCTTCGGCCAGGGCCTGGCCAACCTGGCCTCTCCGCTGTTCGGAGGCATCCCGGCCACCGCGGCCATCGCACGTACCGCCGTCAACGTCCGGGCCGGAGCGGCCTCCAAACTGGCGGCGCTGACCCACGCGGTGGCGCTGGCCGTGATCGTGCTGGCCGCCGCCCCACTGGTGGGCCGCATCCCGCTCGCCGCCCTGGCCGGCGTGCTGCTGGCCACCACCGTACGGATGGTCGAGGCCGCGTCGCTAAGGGCACTGGCCCGATCCACCCGGGGCGACGCGCTCGTGCTGGTGCTGACATTCGCCGTCACGGTGATCTGGGATCTGGTCACCGCCGTGGCCGTCGGCGTCGGGGTCGCGGTGGTCGTGGCACTGCGCGCCATCGCCCGCAGCGCGAAACTCGAACAGGTGCCGCTCGACTCCGGCGAGCACACCGCCGAGGAGCGGGCCCTGCTCGCCGAACACATCGTGGCCTACCGGCTCGACGGCCCGCTGTTCTTCGCCGCCGCGCACACCTTCCTGCTCCGGCTCTCCGACGTCGCGGACGTACGGGTGGTCATCCTGCGGATGTCCCGGGTATCCACCATCGACGCCACCGGCGCCCACGTGCTCGGCGACGCCATCCGCCGACTCCAGGGGCGCGGCATCACCGTGCTGCTCTCCGGCATCGTGCCCGGTCACGACCAGGTGCTCGACGCTCTCGGCGTGGCCGACCAGCTGCGCCGCGACGGACTGGTCTTCCCCGACACACCGGCCGCCATCGCGTACGCCAGGAACCTCGCGTTGGCCCCCGCCGGTGACCGGTACTGGCATCAATCCGGCGAAGGTGAGAGTGTGTCCGCTGCGGTCCATTGATCATGCCCGGGTCAGGCGCGTGCGCTGAACAAGCAGGGGAGCACCATGTCCCAGAACGGCAACGCTCGGTCACACCTGCGGATAGGTGGCTGGCTTCCCGGGACGAGCCGACCCGGTTCGGGTTCTGATCATTGGGACTCCGGTACGCAGCATCAGCTGGTCAGACCCCGGCGGACCACATCTTCTCCACCGTTGACCGGCATCGCGCCGTCGACCGTCCCGCCTCCGGGCGGGTACGCCGGTCGGACCATCGACGCCTACCCGGTAACCGAAGAACCCGTCCCCGAGCACGCCCGTTACGCAGCGCCAACCGCCGCCACGGGCAACCAGGGCGCGACCATCGGGAGGGCCGGCCCACGGCGTGCGCAGGTGCTGGGCGGTGCCGCCCTCGTCGTCGTCACCGCCGTCATCGGGGTGATGGCGCTACGCGACGGCACGTCCCAGGAGCCGATCCGCAGCGAGTTCGTCGCCGGGATGCCCCGTCCCGACGGTGCCGCGGATGGCCCTGCCGTCGACTCGCTGCCCGACACGGACGGCACCGGCTCCCGAGGCGACGGTGGCGTCTCGCAGAACCCGACCACCGACCCTGTCGTCCGGCCCGGCCTCAACCCGCGTACCGACGGCAGCGACGCGGACGACGCCGGCTCGACCGGCCCCGGCAGCCCACCGGCCAGCCCGGCCGCCAAGAACCCACCACCGGCCCCGAGCATCCCCGAAACACCTGCCAAACCGGCCGGGCCGGCGCTGGTCCCCGGTGCCCGGATCGGTCTCGAACCTGCCGGCTCGCCCGGACACCGGGTACGGCATGCCAACTTCCAGGCCCGAGTCGATCCGGTGAATGCCGCCAGCAGCGCCGGCACGAGAGCCGACGCCGCGTTCATCGTCCGGTCCGGTCTCGCCAGCGACAGTTGCGTCTCCTTCGAGTCGGTCAACTTCCCCGGCCACTACCTGCGGCACTCCGACTTCCGGGTGTTCCTGCACCGCGCCGACGGCAGCGCCCTGTTCCGCGCCGACGCCACGTTCTGCCCGGTCACCGGCATCGGCGGCCGGCACACGTCACTGCGGTCGCACAACTTTCCGGATCGGTACCTGAGCCACGCCCGCCACCAGCAGATGCGGATCTCGCCGGTCGGTGGCGGTGCCGGACCCTCGACGGCCACCTTCCGAATCCGTCCCGCCGGGTAGCCTCCCCGCCGCGCACGAACCGGCGCGGCGGTCGACGCGGCTGCGCTCGGTGGCGATTCGGGCAGCCGTCGTTCGTCATCTCGGTGCGGGCCCCATGGCCCACACTGGGAGCGAAGGAGACCACCATGCGTTATGCGCTGCTGATTCACTACCGCGAGCCGGGCGAGGGTGAGCTGTCCGACGAGATCGTCGCCGAGGCGAGGGCGGCCTTCGACGCGTACGGTCGGGCGTTGGTGTCGGCCGGGGTGCTGCTGGCGGCCGACGTGTTGCAGCCGACCGCGGCGACGACGACCGTCACCCGTCGGGACGGTGACCTACGCGTGCAGGACGGCCCGTTCGCGGAGACCAGGGAGGCGCTGGCCGGGGTGTTTCTCCTCGACGTACCGGACCTCGACGCCGCGATCGGCTGGGCGGAGAAGTGCCCGGCCGCGCAGTGGGGTGTGGTGGAGGTACGCCCGAGCGCGACGGCGATCGTCGACGGGGTATGGACGAGCTGACCGTCGGCGACGGAGGGTGGGCAGCCGCGACTGTCGTGGCCCGCGACAGTTACGGGCGGCTGCTCGCCCTGTTGGCCGCGTCGACAAGTGACCTCGCCGCAGCCGAGGACGCCCTGGCCGACGCCTTCGAGCGGGCCCTGCGGACCTGGCCCGACCGGGGCGTACCGGAGAGTCCCGACGGGTGGCTGTTGACGGTTGCGCGTAACCGGCTGCGGGACCTGTGGAAGTCGGCGCACTGGCAGCGCACCGTCCCGCTCGACGTGGAGCGGGACGCCCCCGTACACCTCGATGCCCTCGACCTCGACGCCGTTCCGGACCGGCGGCTGGAGCTGATGCTGGTGTGCGCGCACCCGGCGATCGAGCGGGCCGTGCACACCCCGCTCATGCTCAACACGGTGCTCGGTTTCACGGCCGCCCAGGTCGGCCGGGCCTTCTCGGTGCCGGCGTCGACGATGGCGACCCGCTTGGTCCGGGCGAAGCGGCGCATCAAGGCCGCCCGGATCCCGTTCCGCATCCCCGACCGCGGCGATCTGCCGGATCGGATGGCGGCGGTGCTGGAGGCGGTCTACGGGGCGTACGTCATCGACTGGACGACGACCGGCCCGGAAGCCCGGCAGGTCCCCACCGAGGCCCTGCACCTGGCCGAGGTGCTGACGACGCTGGTGCCCGACGACCCGGAGGCGCACGGGCTCGCCGCCCTCGTCCAGCTCTCGTCCGCGCGGTTACCCGCCCGCCTCGACGCAGACGGGCGGTTCGTGCCGCTGGCCGAGCAGGACCCGTCGCGCTGGGACGACCACCTGATCCACCGGGCGTACGCGCACCTACGCGCCGCGCACGCGCGCGGGCAGGTCGGCCGCTTCCAACTTGAGGCCGCCGTCCAGGCCGTGCACTGCGCCCGGCGGGAGACCGGCACCACCGACTGGCCGGCGCTGCTGGACCTGCACCGTGCCCTCCATGCGGTCGCGCCGTCGCTCGGCGGTGCGGTCGCCTACGCGGTCGCCACCGCCGAGGTCGAGGGCCCGGCGGCCGGGCTGACCCGGCTCGACGAGCTGCTGGGCGACCGGGCCCGACGCTTCCAGCCGGCCCGGGCTGCCCGCGCCCACCTGCTCGAACGGCTCGGACACCATGGCGAGGCGGTCGCCGCGTACGCGAGCGCGATCGACCTCACCCACGACCCCGCCGAGCGGGCACACCTCCAGCACCGCCGTTCGCTCCTGCCCGGCTGAGCAGTCCCGGACTGCCTCAGCAGTCAGCGGGTGCCCGCGGTGCTCAGGGGCGGGCGGCCAGGTTGACGGCCTCCGCGAGGAGGGCGTCCAACTCGTCGTCCGACAGGTTCTCCTCGGTGAGGATCTTCTGCACGGTGGCCGCCTGGATGCGGCCGATCATCTCCTGGCTCATCGAGTAGTCGAGCGCCGGGTCGATGATGGACATGATGAGCTGCTCGGCGGCCTCGGCGCTGATCTCGGGACCACCGTTGGCGAGCCCGGCGCGTAACTCACCGACGAAGGCGATGGCCTCGGCGCGGCTGGCGGTGTCGCCGAAGCGGCGGTCAACGGCGAGGAAGAAGACCGCCGCGAGGTAGCGCGGAAGGCCGTCCCAGCCTTCGGCGTCAAGCTTGGCCTCAACCGCGTCGTTAGCGGCGTAGTCGCCGCGAACCATCGTGCGGATGTACTCGGGCAGTTCAGGCTTGATCATTGTTGTCCCGCTTCCTCGCTCGTCGGGCTTTGCCATGGTTCCATATCGCCTTCACGGTCACCGCCAACGCGCCGGCCGCCATCACCGCAGCGGTCACCGGGTTGTCGACATGTGGTCGATCCTGTCCCGGCGCAGGCCCAGGGCTCGTCGTCCCACTCGTGGTTCCGCCTTGGCCGTCGCCATGTTGCTTGAAGAACTTGAACACTTCTCGGGCGCTGGCCTCGGCGTTCTTCAGGCTGTCCTCGGTGTCGTCGGCCTTCTGGACCTGCTTGCGCCAGGCGATGTCGGCACGCCGCCCACGTCGCTCAGCTTCGGTCACCACACGCTCGCCGGACGGGGAAGCAGCATCATCTGGTTGGGTGGGCGCCGCCCCGGGGGCGATCGTGTTGACGTACGCGGTGATGTTGCGGGCAGCCTCAGACAGCAGGCGGGCGTACCGGCCGGCTTTGTCCCGGGCCACCTCGGCGTCCGTGACGGCGGCGCGTAATCGATTGTCGTTGCTTCCCCGCTGAACCTCGGCCAGCCGCGCCAAAGCCACCTCAGCGTCCGTCCGGGCGCGCAGCGCGGTGACAACTGCGGCATCAAGCTTTCCGCGTACGGCGAGAAGCTGCGCGACCAGCTCGGCGATGCTGCCGCTCATCCGAGTCGAGTTAGGTAGTCGCTCGCGTGTTCGGCGGTGTGGTCGAAGCGGCGGCGAGTCGGTTCGACCTCTGCCTTGGCAGCGGCGAGTGCCTGATGGGTGTCGGTCACGTGCTGGTGTTGGCTGTCGCTCAGCACAGCGTTCGCCGTTCGGGTTGCCGCTTCGGCCTCGGAGACGGCCTTATCGAACACCCGTCGTCCCTGGCGCGCGGCTTCGATGGCGGCGCGCAGGGCCGCCTTGACCTCGCCGACACTCATGGTGGTGGTCGGTGATCAGCCGAGGATGCCGACGTAGCGGCGGGCAGCCTCCGAGCTGCCCTGCACGAGGGTCACAGCCTCGGCCAGGCGCTGCTTGCTCTGCTCACCGCGGGCAATGGCCTCGGCGATCGCCGGATGGCCGGTGCCGGCGGCGACGGCACGTAGCCGGGCCAGCATCTGCTCGGTGTTCTCGGCGGCGGCGCGGATCTGGTTGATCGTCACGTTGCCCTGCTCGGCTGCCTGCATCAGTGCCGCCTTGACCTCTTCGATACTGGCCATGCCGCCCCCCGTCTGCTGATTGTGGACCCGGATCACCATTACGTGGCCGGACGGACACTATCGGAGATGAATGCAGCTCGCAGCCCGGTGACTACAGGTGGTCAGCTGCGGTTCGTGCCACATCGGCAATGAACTCATGCGATCGCGTCTCGGCGACGAACAAGCATCGTCGGCGGGAGAGTGGCCAGCGGCGAAGCGCTCGTTGACCGCGATGGCGGTGGCCTCACCGATCACCTGGCTGTCGCCGCGCCAATCGGTTGTCTCCCAAACCGTGCAGGATCTGGCGGGGATCCTTCTGCCGGCTGCATTCCAGGGCCTCGGTGACGGCGTCGAGGGTCACCCCGGCCTCGGTACGCAGGTCACGCACTACGCCGTCGCCGACGCCGTGCCGACCGACCTGGCGGTGCCGATCCAGGCGCCCGCCGCCGCGCCGAACGACCTGATCGCCGACCCGGTGCCGGCGCTGCTGCGGTTGGCCGCCCGGCACGTCGGGCAGACCCTGACCGTCCGCTTCATCCGTGCCGGCTGCACCCTGCACCTCCACGACGACGACGGTGTAGTTGTGGTTGCCACCGTCCCCGACCTGGACATCAGTGAGCGGTGAGAAGATGAAAGGGAGCGACCGGCCGGGGCGCGGCGGGCGGGGAGGTGGCGGGTGAGCAGGGCGGTCGAGGAGACGAATCGGGCGATGTTGCGCGCCCGGGACGCCATGGACCGGGCGTACGCTCAACCGCTGGACATCCCCACCCTGGCGCGGATCGCGCACGTCTCCGAGGCGCACTTCATCCGCACCTTCCGGGCCACCTTCGGTGAGACCCCGCACCGCTACCTGCAACGGCGTCGGGTGGAGCGGGCCATGTACCTGCTGTTGCACACCGGTCAGGACGTGACGGAGATCTGCACGGCTGTCGGTTTCGGCAGTCTCGGCACGTTCAGCCGTACCTTCCGGCAAATCATCGGTGAATCGCCCACCGACTACCGTAAGCGGCGGACGGCGCCCGTCGCGCCGGTGCCGGGCTGCTTCACGAAGGCGTGGACCAGACCGAGCAGTTTTGGATAAGCAGCAGGTCAGAGCGTTGCACTAGCGTTTCGGGCATGACGATGAACGCGATCAGCCGCTCCCAGATCTACGTCCTCGACCAGGACGAGGCGCTCGACTTCTACATCGGCAAGCTCGGCCTTGAGTTGAACACGGATCAGGATCTCGGCTTCATGCGTTGGCTCACGGTCAACATTCCCGGCGACCGGCAGCGGGAGATCCTGCTGGAGAAGCCGGGCCCGCCGAACCTGGACCCGGCCACCGCCGAGCAGGTCCGCGAGCTGCTCTCCAAGGGCGCCGCGGGTGGCTTCCTCTTCATGACCACCGACGACGCCCACAAGACGTACGAGGAGTTGGTCGCGAAGGGGGTCGACATCACCGACGAGCCGATGGAACGGCCGTACGGCATCGACTTCGGCATCCGCGACCCGTTCGGCAACCAGATCCGCATCGGGCAGATGTTCGACCGGAAGGCCGAGCACTGCTGAAGTCCTGGAAGCAGCTCTGTCTGGCCCCGGCGCCGGTCACCGACGCCGGGGCAGGCGACACCTCAGCGCCGCAGGTCGAGCCAGACCAGCCGGTGGTCGGAGGTGGGGAAGCCACCAGGCAGGGCCGGGTCGTAGTCGCCGACCAGCCGGAACAGCGGGTCACCCGGCACCGGCCAGAAGATTCCGGTGGCGCGGACCGGCAGGCCCCGGCTCGGTAGCAGGTAGTCGACCCGCAGGTTGCCAGGGCTGGTGTCGGCGAAGTCGGCGGTGTCGAAACGCGGGTCGCTGCGGTGGTCGAGGTTGGCGCCGCCCTGCCGCCGTGCCGCCGCGGTGCCGCCCGCGCTGGCCGGCACGACCCGGTCGTTGATCCGGGGGTGGTCGAGCAGCTGCTGCGCCGCGCCGGGCAGGCTGTCACCGTCGTACGGGTCGGAGTTGAGGTCCCCGGCGATCACGAAGGCCGCCCCCGGCCCCAACCCGCCGCGTCGCCCGGTGTCGTCGTAGATGTAGCCGGCCCGCCACGGCGAGACATAGTCGGCCCAGAAGCGGATCTCGTCGTGGTTGCGGCGGCCGTTGCGGTCCTCCGGCCCGTCGAAGACCGGCGGCGTGGGGTGGCTGGCCAGCAGGTGCACGGTACGGCCGGGCAGCCTGACCGGCACGTCCCAGTGACTCTTGGAGGACAGCCGCACGTCGGCCAACTCGGCCGGTGAGTACCAGTCTGCGGGCGCGGGGGTGGCCGGGTCGTCGGGCAGCAACGCGCCGGGCATGTCCCGCCAGCGGAACGTCTGGAAGGTGCGCACTCGGGCCAGGTCGATCGGGTACGCCGAGTAGACCGCCATGCCGTACTGGCCGGGGAAGAGCCCGAAACCGTAGGCGTCGTCGGGCCCACCGACGGTCCCGTCGTTGTTGAGATCGTGTCCGGAGGGGACACCGGTGTTCGACGGGGCCGCGTAACGGTACGGGTAGCGGATCGCCCGGGTGCCGTTGCGCGGCACGGAGAGGTAGTTGTCCTGGAACAACGCCAACGCCCGCCCCTGCGGGTCGTAGTCGAACTCGTTGATCAGCAGCACGTCCGGGCGTACCCGCTGGATCACCTCGGCGACGTTGCCGGCCTGCGCGTCGTTCCGCCCGGACAGGTCGGCGACCAGCCCGCCGGCGGCGCCCCGGTTCAGCGAGGCGTTGAAGGTCGCCACCCGCAGCGTGCCCGGTTGCCCCCTACCCGCACTGGCCGGCGACGGCACCACGACCGCCGCCGTCGTGGCGAGCAGCGCCGCCGTGATCGCGGCGCTGACCTTCCGCTTCGCACCCATCGACACCCTCCCGATCCACGATCAACGATCGCCACGCTACCGGGAGCGGCATGACGCCAGGGTGAACCGCGATCGACGATCCGCCGCCTCCCACGGGAGCCGTCTCCCTCAGTTCACAGTGGACCGAGGACGTCGTGCGGGTCGGCGTCCAGGGCGAGCGTGTCGAGGACCGTCAGTAGCTGGCGTTCCTCGTAGCGGAAGTGGCTTTCCATGATGGCGGCGATGCCCTCGACGTGGCGGTCGAGTTCGGCCGGGGAGGCGGCCCGGTCCACGGCGGCCTGTAGACCCGCGAGCAGATGCGCGATCATCGAGTGGTCCTGTTTCAGGTACCGCAGGGTGTCGCGCAGCTCCGGATGGGCGGCGGCGATCGCCGGGAACAGTTCGCGGTCCTCGCCCTCGTGGTGCCCGGTCAGGGCGGCACAGAAGCCGTGACAGAACAGCAGCAGGTCACGGGTGGCTGGTCCGGCCGCCTCGCCACCGGCGAGTGCGTTGCGGGTCAGGCGCAGGGCTTCGCGCAGCCGATCGTGCACGCTGCGAAGCTCGTGGCTCCAGGCGACGAGCCTGGTCTTCTCGCCCTCAGTCACAGGAGGGCGAAGGCACCGACTGTGTCATCGTCGTGGTCCTTCGTATCCGGCGCCTCCATGCCTGACACGGCCTGCCACCGGCACGCGACGCTGCCCCCACGCTACCCGAGCCGGGGCGGTTACGCGTGCCCGGATGGCCCGGCGCCGGCGGCCGGGCCATCCGGCCGGTCACTCCGGGACGCGACGGTAGGCGCCGTCGCTGGCGGAGGTGGCCATCGAGGCGTACGCGCGCAGCGCCGCCGACACCGGACGCTGCCGGTCGACCGGGGTGTACGGGCGGTCCCGCTTCTCCTGGGCGACCCGGCGGGCGTCCAGCACGTCGGCCGGCACGTTCAGCTCGATCGAGCGGGCCGGGATGTCGATGACGATCTCGTCGCCCGGCTCGACCAACGCGATCAACCCGCCGGAGGCGGCCTCGGGGGAGGCGTGCCCGATGGAGAGCCCGGAGGTGCCGCCGGAGAACCGGCCGTCGGTCAGCAGCGCGCAGGCCCGGCCCAGCCCCCGTCCCTTGAGGAACGAGGTGGGGTAGAGCATCTCCTGCATGCCGGGACCACCCTTCGGCCCCTCGTAGCGGATCACCACGACGTCCCCGGCGACGATCTCCTTGGCCAGGATGGCGGTCACCGCGTCGTCCTGCGACTCGTAGACCTTTGCCGGGCCACGGAAGGTCAGGCACTCCTCGGGCACCCCGGCGGTCTTCACCACACAGCCCTCCGGCGCGAGGTTGCCGTAGAGGATGGCCAGCCCGCCGTCGGCGGTGTACGCGTGCTCCCGGTCCCGGATGCAGCCGCCGGCCGCGTCGGTGTCCAGCGACGACCAGCGGTTGGTGGTGGAGAACGGCTCGGTGGTGCGCACCCCGCCCGGTGCGGCGTGGAACAGCTCGATCGCCTCGGGCCTGGCGGTGCCGCCGCGCACGTCCCAGTCAGCCAGCCAGCCCTCAAGCGTGGAGGAGTGCACCGCGTGCACGTCCCGGCGCAGCAGGCCGGCGCGGTCGAGTTCGCCGAGGATGGCCGGGATGCCACCGGCGCGGTGCACGTCCTCCATGTGGTACTGCGGCGAGTTAGGAGCGACCTTCGCCAGGCACGGCACCCGGCGGGAGATGGCGTCGATGTCCGCCACGGAGAAGTCCAGCTCGGCCTCGCGGGCGGCGGCCAGCAGGTGCAGGATCGTGTTCGTCGACCCACCCATCGCCACGTCCAGCGCTACGGCGTTCTCGAACGCGGCCCGGGAGGCGACCTCGCGGGGCAGCACCGAGGCGTCGTCGCCGTCGTACCACCGCTTGGCGATCTCCACGGCGGTGCGGCCGGCCTCGACGAAGAGCGACCGGCGGGCGGCATGGGTGGCCAGCGTCGAGCCGTTGCCCGGCAGCGCCAGCCCGATCGCCTCGGTGAGACAGTTCATCGAGTTCGCGGTGAACATGCCGGAGCAGGAGCCGCAGGTGGGGCAGGCGGACCGCTCGATCTCGCCGAGCTGCTCGTCGGTGACGGCCTCGTTCGAGGAGGCGATCATCGCGTCGATCAGGTCGATCTTGCTGTGCACGATCCCCTCGATCGCCACCGTCTTACCGGCCTCCATCGGGCCGCCGGAGACGAACACGGTGGGGATGTTCAGCCGCAGCGCGGCCAGCAGCATGCCCGGGGTGATCTTGTCGCAGTTGGAGATGCAGACCAGAGCGTCCGCGCAGTGTGCGTTGACCATGTACTCGACCGCGTCGGCGATCAACTCCCGGCTGGGCAGGGAGTAGAGCATGCCGCCGTGGCCCATGGCGATGCCGTCGTCGACCGCGATGGTGTTGAACTCCCGGCCCACCCCGCCGGCTTCGGCCACCGCGTCGGCGACCAGGCCGCCCATGTCCTTGAGGTGTACGTGGCCCGGCACGAACTGGGTGAAACTGTTCGCGATGGCGACGATCGGCTTGCCGAAATCGTCGTCGGTCATCCCGGTGGCCCGCCAGAGGGCCCGGGCGCCGGCCATCGTCCGACCGTGCGTGGAGGTCTTCGACCGCAGCTCAGGCATGTGTACCAGTCTGACACCGCCGGCGCGGCCCGGACACCGGCGTCGCGCCGTGTCCCAACAGATGCACACCCGATCCCCACAGCTGGCATCGATCCGGCAGAGTTGAGGTCGTGCACACACCCCCGGCCATGATCGGCGCTGCGGTGCTGAGCGCGCTGATCGCCCTGACGGCCGGCGTGCTGCTCGCCGCCGCCGTCCGCCGCCGGGCCGCGCCGCACCGACCGGCGTACGCGGTGCTGGCCGTCGGTGGCGCGTTCGCGGTGGTGACCATGCTGGTCGGGGCAGCCGTCGCGGTGACCATGAGCGAGCACTGGGCACACGAGCAGCACCAGCGCACCACCTGGGCCACCCTGGTGGCGCTCGGCACGGCCACCGGCGGCCTGCTGTTCTGCTTCGGCCTGCTCCGCCTGCCCGGGGTGACCGGCTCGGTGCCCTCGGCGGCCCGGCTCGCGCTGGACGGCGTGATCGTGGGCACCGCGCTGTGGTTCGTCGGCTGGGTGCTGTTCTCCGAGCCGACCCGGCTGCTCGGCGACGCGACGCCGACCGCCTGCCCGTCGATTCTGCTCGCCTCGGTCAGCGCGGCGTTGAGCGCCGGCCTCTCCGCGATCATGGTGCTCCGGGCGCCCGCGCCCCGACGCTGCCTGGCTGTGCTGGGCACCGGCATCACCGCCGCGTCGGTGGGTGGGTTGGGTGTCGCGGCCGGGCTCTGCCAGGCCGGGCCGGCACTGGCGCTGGCCGGTGCGGTGGTGCTCGCGGTGGGGCTGCTGGTCGCCGCGGTGGCGGCCTACCGCATCGATCCGCCGGGCCAACTCGCCATCGACGTGATCCGCCACGACGGCGAGTACGCCTTCGTGCCGATGGGCGCCCTGGCCGCCTCGGCGATGTACCACCTCCTGCAGGACGGCCGGTTCGACGGGTTGGCCATCGCGGCCGGCAGCGTCGAGGGCTTCGCCCTGGTCGCCCGGCAGTACCTCACCCTGCACGACGTGCGGGCCTACGCCCGCCGGCTGGCCGACCGGGAGGCGCACTTCCGGCAGCTCGCGCACACCGACGCGCTCACCGGCCTGGCCAACCGTCGTGGCCTGCTGCGGGCCCTGCACCGGTGCGCCGAGGAGCGGGTGCCGTGCGTACTGCTCGGGTTGGACCTGGACGGCTTCAAGAACGTCAACGACATGCGGGGCCACGACGTCGGCGACGCGGTCCTGGCCGAGGTGGGCCAGCGGCTGCGCGGCAATCTGCGCCCCGGTGATCTCGCGGCCCGGCTCGGTGGTGACGAGTTCGCGGTGCTCATGCGCGGAGGCCCGGCCGGGGCGGGGGTGGTCGCGGAGCGGCTGTTGCGGGTTCTCGGTGGCGCCTACGAGCAGCCCGAGGCGCCCGTCTTCCTCTCGGTCAGCATCGGCCTGGCCGGCTGGGCCGACGAGCCCGACGTCGAGCTGCTGCTACGGCACGCGGATCTGGCGCTGCGCTACGCCAAGCAACGTGGCAAGAACCGGATCGAGCGCTACGACGGCGCGTACGACCGGCTGCTGCGCCGGCGCACGACGCTGGAGCATGAGCTGCGCGGCGCGATCGAGCGCGACGAGTTGCGGCTGGTTTTCCAGCCGGTGGCCTCCCTGCCGTCGGTACGCCCGGTCGGCGCGGAGGCGCTGCTGCGGTGGCGTCACCCTGAGCTGGGCAACGTCCGGCCGGACGAGTTCATCCCGCTCGCCGAGGAGAGCGGGATGATCGCCAAGCTGGGCGCCTGGGTGCTGCATCAGGCCTGCTATCAGCTGTCCCGCTGGCTGGCCGAGGGCCACGACGTCTGGGTGTCGGTGAACGTCTCCCCGCGTGAGCTGCACGCCCCCGAGTACGTGGTGCAGGTCGCCGAAGCGCTGCGCGCCCATCACGTGCCGCCGCAGCGGCTGGTGCTGGAGATCACCGAGCACGCGGTCGCCACCGACCTCGACGAGCTGATCCGGCGGCTGACCGCGCTGCGGCTGACCGGCGTGCGGATCGCCCTGGACGACTTCGGTGCCGGCTACTCCTCGCTCAACCAGCTCCGCCGACTTCCGATCGACATCCTCAAGATCGATCATGGGCTGGTGGCCGAGCACGAGCCCGTCCAGCCGGAAGGGCGTGACGGCCCGGCCTTCGCCCCGATGGTGGACATCGTGATGCGGTTGGGCCACCAGTTCGGCCTTGAGGTGATCGCCGAGGGGGTGACCACGCCCACCGAGATGGCCGCCGTGGTGGCCGCCGGCTGCCGGTTCGGCCAGGGCGCGCTGTTCGGCTGGGGCGTACCGGCCGAACACCTGGAGGCGATGCTGGACGCGGCCACGTCGCCCGGTGCCCGTCCGGCCCGTCCCACGGCGGGCGCCCCACTTCCGCGACCCGTCGGGCCGCCCGCGCCGAGGCGGGGTGAGAGCGTCTCCGGGCAGGTCGTGCCCGGTCCGATCGGCGTGCCAGCCGGCGACGCGCCGACGTCCGTGAACCAAAATGTGGGATCAGTTGACTCATCGCGTGAGATGCGTCAGGCTTGAGCCCATGTCGTCGTACCGGTCGCTGCGAGTACTTACCTGAGCGCACTCTCCCTGACTGAGAGTGCGCTGGCCCCGTGCATCTGGCACGTGGGCCTTTTTCTTGCCGTCGAACCAATCGAACGCTGGCCCCGCCCGCGTTCCACAGTGTGAGCAGCCCCACCCACTCCAGCCGAAGGCCAACCGCCATGACGAGACCCACGCCCGAGACGCTCGCCCATTCCGCCCGGCGCGCCCGCACCGCCGCCGAGGCGTCGGGTGACGCCGACCAGACCCGCGCCGCCTCGCCGGCCGTCCCTGTGGCGCGTCCCGCCCCGGCCCAGGTGTCCGGTGCCGGCTCACTTGTGCGCTCCCTGGAGGCACTCGGCGTAGACGTCGTCTTCGGTATCCCGGGCGGCGCGATCCTGCCGGCGTACGACCCGCTCTACGACTCGACCGTGCGGCACATCCTGGTCCGGCACGAGCAGGGCGCCGGCCACGCCGCCACCGGGTACGCCCAGGCCACCGGCCGGGTCGGGGTGTGCATCGCCACCTCCGGTCCGGGCGCGACGAACCTGGTCACCCCGATCGCCGACGCGTACATGGACTCGGTGCCGCTGGTGGCGATCACCGGCCAGGTGGCCCGCCCGTCGATCGGCACGGACGCCTTCCAGGAGGCGGACATCCAGGGCATCACGCTGCCGATCACCAAGCACAACTTCCTGGTGCAGGAGGCCAGCGAGATTCCCCGGGTGCTGGCCGAGGCGTTCCACCTGGCCTCGACCGGGCGTCCCGGGCCGGTCCTGGTGGACATCCCCAAGGACATCCTTCAGGCGCCGACCACCTTCGCCTGGCCGCCCACCCTGGACCTGCCCGGTTACCGGCCGACGCTGCACCCGCACGGCAAGCAGATCCGCGAGGCGGCACGGCTGATCGGTGCCGCCCGCCGACCGGTGCTCTACGTCGGCGGCGGCGTGCTCAAGGCCGGCGCCACCGAGGGGCTGCGCCGGCTGGCCGAGCTGACCGGGATCCCGGTGATCACCACGCTGATGGCGCTCGGCGCGTTCCCCGACTCGCACCGGCAGCACCTGGGCATGCCCGGCATGCACGGCACCGTCGCCGCGGTCTACGGGCTGCAGAAGGCCGACCTGATCGTGGCGCTGGGCGCCCGGTTCGACGACCGGGTCACCGGAAAGCTGGACTCCTTCGCGCCGGACGCCACGATCGTGCACGCCGACATCGATCCGGCGGAGATCGGCAAGAACCGGCACGCGGACGTGCCGATCGTCGGCGACGCCCGGCACGTCATCGACGAGCTGGTCGCGGCGGTCACCGCCGAACGCGCGGCGGGGCGTACCACCGACATCGCCGACTGGTGGACGCAGTTGGACGACCTGCGCGAGCGCTACCCGCTGGGCTACGAGGAGCCGTCGGACGGCACCCTCTCCCCGCAGTACGTGATCAAGCGACTGGGTGAGATCGCCGGTCCGGACACGATCTACGTTGCCGGTGTGGGCCAGCACCAGATGTGGGCCTCCCAGTTCATCTCGTACGAGAAGCCGCAGACCTGGCTCAACTCCGGCGGCCTCGGCACCATGGGCTACGCGGTGCCGGCGGCGATGGGGGCCAAGGTGGGCCGGCCGGACACGGTGGTCTGGGCGATCGACGGCGACGGCTGTTTCCAGATGACCAACCAGGAGTTGGCCACCTGCGCCCTGGAGGGCATCCCGGTCAAGATCGCCGTCATCAACAACGGCAACCTCGGCATGGTCCGGCAGTGGCAGACGCTGTTCTACAACGAGCGCTACTCCAACACGGAGCTGGGCACCCACAAGCACCGCATTCCGGACTTCGTCAAGCTGGCCGAGGCGCTCGGCTGCGTCGGGCTGCGCTGCGAGACCGCCGAGGAGGTGGACCGGACCATCGAGATGGCCATGTCCATCAACGACGCGCCGGTGGTCATCGACTTCGTGGTCGGCAAGGACGCCATGGTCTGGCCCATGGTCCCGGCCGGCACCAGCAACGACGAGATCATGTTCGCCCGCGGCGTCCGCCCGGCCTTCGACGAGGACGATATCTAGGTCATGGCCGATTGCACCGAGCGCAGCGAGGGCCATGAGGACATGACAAGGAAGGCACAGCCGTGACCATTCACACCCTCTCCGTCCTGGTGGAGAACAAGCCAGGCGTGCTGGCCCGGGTCTCCGGGCTGTTCTCCCGGCGCGGGTTCAACATCGACAGTCTCGCGGTCGGCGAGACCGAGAACCCGGACGTCTCGCGGATCACCATCGTGGTCAACGCGGAGTCCTCGCCGTTGGAACAGGTCACCAAGCAGCTCAACAAGCTGGTCAACGTACTCAAGATCGTCGAACTGGACCCGGGCACCTCGGTGGCCCGCGAGCTGCTGCTGGTGAAGGTACGTGCGGACCGCAACGCCCGAGGCCAGGTCCTGGAGACGGTAAACCTGTTCCGGGCCCGGGTGGTCGACGTGGCCGCCGACACCCTCACGGTCGAGGCGACCGGCACCCCGGACAAGCTCGACGCGCTGCTGCGCGACCTTGAGCCCTTCGGCATCAAGGAGATGGTCCAGTCGGGCCTGGTGGCGATCGGGCGCGGCTCGCGCGCGATCACCGCCGGCCCGGCCCTGCGGGCCGCCTGACCCCACCTCGGCCCGGTCCGCTTGCCCGGGCCGGCCACCAGCCACGACGGGCCGCTGCGGCCGCCGTACGAAAGGGAAGTCATGAGCGTTGAGGTGTACTACGACGACGACGCCGACCTGGGCCTGATCCAGGCGAAGAAGGTCGCCGTGATCGGGTACGGCAGCCAGGGCCACGCCCACGCGTTGTCGCTGCGCGACTCCGGTGTCGACGTGGTGATCGGTCTGCCGGCGGGCTCGAAGAGCCGGCCGAAGGCCGAGGAGCAGGGGCTGCGGGTGCTCACCCCGGCCGAGGCGGCGGCCGAGGCCGACGTGATCATGGTCCTCGCGCCGGACACCGCGCAGCGTCACATCTACGCCGAGTCGATCGCGCCGAACCTCAGCGCGGGCAAGGCGCTGTTCTTCGGCCACGGGTTCAACATCCGGTACGGGCTGATCAAGCCGCCGGCCGGGGTGGACGTGGCGATGGTCGCCCCGAAGGGCCCCGGTCACCTGGTCCGCCGGCAGTACGTCGATGGCAAGGGCGTGCCCTGCCTGGTCGCCGTCGAGCAGGACGGCAGCGGCAGCGCGTTCGCGCTGGCCCTGTCGTACGCGAAGGGCATCGGCGGCACCCGGGCCGGCGCGATCAAGACCACCTTCACCGAGGAGACCGAGACCGACCTCTTCGGCGAGCAGGCGGTGCTCTGCGGCGGTGCGGCGGCACTGGTGCAGACCGGTTTCGAGGTGCTCACCGAGGCCGGTTACGCGCCCGAGGTGGCCTACTTCGAGTGCCTGCACGAGCTGAAGCTGATCGTGGACCTGATGTACGAGGGCGGCATCGCCCGGATGCGTTACAGCGTCTCCGACACCGCCGAGTACGGCGACCTCTCCCGTGGGCCGCGGGTCATCGACGGCCGGGTCAAGGAGGAGATGCGCAAGATCCTCGGTGAGATCCAGAACGGCGAGTTCGCCCGCGAGTGGGTGGCCGAGGACGAGGCCGGGCGGCCCAACTACAACAAGTGGCGCAGCGAGGGCGCGGCGCACCCGATCGAGGAGACCGGCGCGAAGCTGCGCGGCATGATGAGCTGGGTGGACCGGCCGATCACCGAGACCGCCTGAGCGCTTTCCCCAACGGCACCCGACCCCGGCGTTCTCCCCGACGCCGGGGCCGGGTGCCGTGCTTTCTCCACGTGGTAAACGATCGTTAACACGCACGTCACGTCCGGTTTGTGAGGGCACTCACCCCGCGCTCCGGGGCGCGCCGGGCGGCCCGCCCCCTACGATCGCGGGTAGGTGCTCCAGGCGGCACCTGACGGCCATGGCCCGGAGCGCGCCGGGCGCAGCGCAGCGCCCAGCCCCCGGCCGACCGCTCTGACGACATCTACGAGGACCAATGACTCCTGTCGTACTGATCGCCGAAGAACTCGCCCCCGCCGCCATCGAGGTGCTCGCCCACGACTTCGACGTCCGGCACGTGGACGGCACCGACCGCCCGGCCCTGCTCTCGGCGCTCTCCGAGGCCGACGCCGTCATCGTCCGCAGTGCCACCCAGATCGACGCCGAGGCGATCGCCGCCGCTCCCCGGCTCAAGGTCGTCGCCCGGGCCGGTGTCGGCCTGGACAACGTCGAGGTACCGGCCGCCACCGCACGGGGCGTCATGGTCGTCAACGCACCCACCTCCAACATCGTCTCCGCCGCCGAGCAGGCCGTCGCGCTGCTGCTCGCGGTCGCCCGCAACACCGCCAGCGCCAGCGCAGCGCTCAAGGCGGGGGAGTGGAAGCGGTCGAAGTACACGGGTGTGGAGCTCCAGGGCAAGACCGTCGGCGTGGTCGGTCTCGGCCGCATCGGCGTGCTGTTCGCATCCCGGATCGCCGCCTTCGGCACCCGGCTCATCGCGTACGACCCGTACATCCAGCCGGCCCGGGCCGCGCAGCTCGGCGTACGCCTGGTGGGTCTGGAGGAGCTGCTGCGGGAGAGCGACTTCATCTCGATCCACCTGCCGAAGACCCCCGAGACGGTGGGCCTGATCGGTGAGAAGGAGCTGTCCATCGTCAAGCCGGGCGTGCGGATCGTCAACGCCGCCCGGGGCGGGCTGATCGACGAGCAGGCCCTCGCCGACGCGCTCGCCGAGGGCCGGGTCGCCGGTGCCGGGGTGGACGTCTACGCCAAGGAGCCGTGCACCTCCTCGCCGCTGTTCGCCTTCGACAACGTGGTGGCCACCCCGCACCTGGGCGCCTCCACCGCCGAGGCGCAGGACAAGGCCGGCCTGGCGGTCGCCAAGAGCGTGAAGCTCGCACTGCAGGGCGAGTTCGTGCCGGACGCGGTAAACGTGCAGGCCGGCGGCGTGGTCGCCGAGGACGTCCGGCCGCTGCTGCCGCTGGCCGAGAAGCTCGGCCGCGCCTTCACCGCGGTGGCCGGCGGGGTCGCCGCCAGCGTCACCGTCGAGGTGCGTGGCGAGATCGTCGAGCACGACGTGTCGGTGCTCAAGCTCGCCGCCACCAAGGGACTGTTCAGCTCGGTGGTGGAGGAGCAGGTGACCTACGTCAACGCGCCGCACCTCGCCGCGCAGCGCGGGGTGGAGGTGTCGCTGGACACCCAGACCGAGACCGCCGACCACCCCGTCCTGGTCACCGTGCGCGGCGCGCTGCCCGACGGCCGCACGGTCAGTGTCTCCGGCACCGTCACCCAGGCCGGCACCCGCGACGTCATCAAGCTGACCGAGGTGGACGGCTTCGACGTGGAGATCGGTGCCGAGGGCATCCTGCTCTTCCTCCGCTACGCCGACCGCCCGGGCGTGGTCGGCACCGTCGGCACCCTGCTCGGCCAGGCCGGCGTCAACATCGCGGCGATGCAGGTGGCCCGCCGGGAGGCCGGCGGTGAGACGCTGATGACCCTCACCGTGGACCAGGCGCTCGGTGCCGACCTGCTCACCTCGGCCGCCGACTCGATCGGCGCCACCTCGGCCAGCGCTGCCGACCTGCGCGACGAGTAGCCACCCGAACGCTCCAGACACGCCACGACGGGGCCCGGCCTACGGCCGGGCCCCTCGTCATCCGACCGCCGGGCAAGGCGTCGGGTCGTCGCATCCGCCGTGGCGGCGGCTTTGCCGTACTGACCGAAAGGCCCGCGCGACCCACGTTGTCGTCGTGGGTCTGCCGTCCGGCACGGCGGGTCGGTCAGCCGGGCAGCCGGACCCCGGGCGGCGGGTACACCGAGCCGTCCTGGGCGTCGAACAGCATCAGCCGATGCTCGCCGGCCAGCCGCTCGATGTCGAGCAGCACCTGGTCAGGGCAGGCCGGATCCAGGTTCAGCTCGATGTGGTCGGCCGCCTTGTGCAGCGGCGCCACCGCCCAGGGAGTGCTCGGGCCGGCCGGCTGGTCGGGGTAACGGGCGGTGATCGCCCGGTAGAAGGCCACACATCGTGGGTCCGGTTGACGCTCGTGGTGCCGGCCGCTGCGGCACTGCTGCACCGCCGCTCGTACATCCTCGGGCGTTGCCCCGTCCGCCAGGGCCCACACGCTCAGATCGAAACTCACGGCGGACAGCGTGCCATCTGCGGTTCACCTTGTCGAAAGGGCCCTGCCGCAGGCTAATGCCGGAGTACCAGGTTTGCGCAGATACTCCCCTGTGGAACCCTTGCCGCGAAACGCGTCAATTCGATAACGTACGGGTGCGGTCACCTGCCGAGCACGTGGCGCCGGCCCGTCTTCGGGTGGCGAGGTCGACGCCCGGCCGAGCGGCCCGCACCCCTCGATTGCGCGAGCCACGCGCACTCGTCGTCGACCGGCCTCCACGGTCGTTGCCGCGACCGTGGAGGCCGATCGCTGTTCCTGCCGCCGGTGGCCGACTGGCCGCCGCCGAACCCTCGGCTGGCCACGCGGAATCGGGCGGCTCAGCGCGGTGCGGCGAAGAGCACCCGGTAGTCCGACTCGGGGCGGAACCAGGCCAACCCGGCCGGTCCGGCGGCGTAGAGGGCGGTGGCGTAGGCGTCGGCGACCGCGAGGTCGGGCCCGATCACGGTGGCCGCGACCAACTGGCCGGCCGGTTCGCCGGTGTGTGGGTCCACCACGTGTCCCTGTCGTCCGGTCACCCCGGAGGTGCCGAGCGCACCGGCCGTCATCTCCAGTAGCAGCGGTGCCCGGCCCCGGTCCGTGGGATGGTGCACCGCGACCCGCCACGGGCCACCGTGCGCGGCCTGGCCGCGTACCACCAGGTCGGCGCCGGTGAGCACGGCGTAGTCGTGGATGCCGGCCTCGCGCAACCGGGCTGCGGCCCGCTCGACCGCCCACCCGCCGAGCAGGCCGCCCGGGTCGAAGCCGCCGGGCACCGCCCACGCGTCGAACCAGCCGTCCGTGGCCGCGCGCATCGCGGCGCAGCGGTCGACCAGGTCGGTCAAGGGTGGGTACGACTCGGGGCTGATCTCTCCCCGGCGCAGCCGGGACACCAGGCTGTCCGGGCGGTTCGGGCCGTATGTCAGGTCGATCGCCCGCAACTCGGCCACCGCGTCGCGCAGCGCCTCGCCGGTGCCGCGCCGGCCCAGCCACTCGGGGGCGTTCAGCAGCAGGGTGTACGCCGCCGTCGAGGTGCGGACGGTGTGCCGGACGGCGATCCGATCCCCCGCCACCAGATCGGCGCGGTCCGGCCGTTGCTCCCGGGCGCCCAGTCGCAGGTCGGGCCGGCGGAACCGAAAGACCGTTGGGTCCACCCAGCGGGTTCGTGGTTGTTCATCGGTCCACATCGCGTCCGTCCCCTCCTCGGCGGGTGCCGCCCCGTCGCAGCGCTCGCCCGGGCCCCAGCCCGTCACGCTCACGCTAGGCAGCGGAGATGACCGAGCCATGAATGCCGCCTGGGAAGCTGCTGTGCGTCACCGAATTCCCGAAAGATGGAACACTCGTACCGGGGGGCGGGACGGCGGCGTACCGTCGAGCCATTCGAGCTAAGGAGCTGACGGACGTGGCACGGATCGCGGTGGTGGCCGGGGACGGTATCGGCCCCGAGGTGGTCGCGGAGGCTCGCAAGGTCGTCGACGCGGTGCTGCCCGGTGTCGAGGTGACCGAGTACGACCTCGGTGCGGCACGTTACCACCGCACCGGCGAGGTCCTGCCCGACTCGGTGCTCGACGAGTTGGCCGGGCACGACGCGATTCTGCTCGGCGCGGTCGGCGATCCGACCGTGCCGCCCGGCGTGCTGGAGCGGGGTCTGCTGCTCAAGCTGCGCTTCGCCTTCGACCAGTACGTCAACCTGCGCCCGTCGCGGCTCTGGCCGGGCGTGACCAGCCCGCTCGCGGCGGTCAAGCCGGGCGAGGTCGACCTGGTGGTCGTCCGGGAGGGCACCGAGGGTCTGTACGCCGGCGCTGGCGGCTCGCTGCACCGGGGCACTCCGGCCGAGATCGCCACCGAGGAGAGCCTGAACACCCGGCACGGTGTGGAGCGGGTGATCCGGGATGCCTTCGCTCGCGCGGCCCGGCGCGAGCGGCGCAAGGTGACGTTGGTGCACAAGACGAACGTGCTGACCCACGCCGGCTCGCTGTGGTCGCGCACCTTCGACGCGGTCGCCGCCGAGCACCCGGACATCGCCACCGAGTACCAGCACGTCGACGCCGCGGCGATGTTCCTGGTCACCCAGCCGCAGCGGTACGACGTCGTGGTCACCGACAACCTCTTCGGCGACATCCTCACCGACATCGCCGCCGCCGTCACCGGCGGCATCGGGTTGGCGGCCAGCGGCTCCATCAACCCCGACGGGGCGTACCCGTCGATGTTCGAGCCGGTGCACGGCTCCGCGCCGGACATCGCCGGTCGCGGCGTCGCCGACCCGGTCGCCGCTGTGCTCTCGGCGGCCCTGCTGCTCGACCAGCTCGGGCACGCCGACGCCGCTGCCCGGATCACCGCCGCGGTCAGCGCGGAGCTGGCCGCCCGGAGTCCCGAGGTAACGGTACGTACCGCCGAGGTGGGCGACCGGATCGCGGCGCAGGCCGCCGGCTGAACCGGTCGCCGCCCACTGGCCGTCGACGCTCCGCCGGTCCGGCCGGGTAGGGAGCGGCGACCGCCACCGATGATGTGCCACCTGTCCACCGGTGGACCTATCCGCTGAACGACCGTTCGGGGTAGGTTTCTGGCACAAACAATGTTTCCGGCGTGCGGTCGGCGCATGCCGTCGTCCCCCAGGGAGGTCAGCGCGATGAGCGGTGGTGACAAGATCGACTTCGAGATCCGTCCGAACCCCGCACCGGTATCCGCCACCGACCGGGCTGCGCTGCTGGCAAACCCCGGGTTCGGCCGGGTGTTCACCGACCACATGGTCACCATCCGTTACGCCGACGGCAAGGGCTGGTACGACGCCCGGGTCGAGGCGCGCGCGCCGATCCCGATGGATCCCGCCAGTGCCGTGTTGCACTACGCGCAGGAAATCTTCGAGGGCATGAAGGCGTACCGGGCGGCCGACGGCGGAGTGACCATGTTCCGCCCGTACGCCAACGCGGCCCGGTTCAACACCTCCGCCGCCCGGATGGCCATGCCGGCGCTGCCGGAGCAGACCTTCGTGGACTCGCTGCACCGGCTGATCGAGATCGACCGGGAGTGGATTCCCGACGGCGATGACGGCGGCAGCCTCTACCTGCGGCCGTTCATGTTCGCCAGCGAGGTCTTCCTCGGCGTCCGCCCGGCCAACGAGTACCTCTACTCGGTGATCGCCTCACCCGTGGGGGCGTACTTCTCCGGCGGGGTCAAGCCGGTGACGGTCTGGGTCTCGCCCGACTACACCCGGGCGGCGCCCGGCGGCACCGGCGCGGCCAAGTGCGGCGGCAACTACGCCGCCTCGCTTGCCGCCCAGGCCGAGGCTCTCGAACACGGCTGCGACCAGGTGGTCTTCCTCGACGCCGTGGAGCGCCGGTTCGTCGACGAGCTGGGTGGCATGAACGTCTTCTTCGTCTACGACGACGGGTCGATCGCCACCCCGCCGCTGACCGGCACGATCCTGCCGGGCATCACCCGCGAGTCGGTGCTCACCCTGGCCGCGGCGGCCGGGCACCGGGTCGAGGAGCGACCGGTGACCTTCGACGAATGGCGGGCGGACGCCGCCAGCGGCCGGCTGCGCGAGGTCTTCGCCTGCGGTACGGCGGCGGTGATCACGCCGATCGGGCAGGTGCGCTTCCCGGACGGGGAGTTCGCCGTGGCCGGCGGGGAGCCGGGGAGCGTCACCATGGCGCTGCGCCAACAGCTCGTGGATCTTCAGCGGGGCAAGGCGGAGGACCCGCACGACTGGGTCCACCGCGTGTTCTGAGTGGTCTGTCGGGCCCCGTCGGCACGCCGAGCGTGGCGCGGGGCCCCTGCGCTGCGAGACCGTGCCCATGAAGCTCGCGCGGGCACGGTCTCGGCACAGCACTAGGCCAGCAGGTGGTCACGCAGGGCGGCAAGCTGTTCGTCGGTGACCCCGGCATGCCGCAGGTAGTCGTCGACCGAGCCGTGCCCCTCCCGGATCTCGGCAAGGAAGAGCAGCATCGTCTCGGCCGGTGAGGAGAGGTACGGCATGGGCAGCTCGGGCACCTCGGGATGGGCCGTGGCCACCCAGGCGGCGAAGCGCTGGGACGCCTCGGTGCTCAACGCGTAGTCCGCCGCGATCTCGGCGTCCTCGACGCCGAGCACCGCGAGGGTCAGGCCGCAGACGATGCCGGTGCGATCCTTGCCGGCGACGCAGTGCACCACCACCGGCGCGTTCGCGCTGTCGGCGATCAGGCCGATCGCCTCGGCGAGACCGGCGGTGCCGGTTCTGGCCAGGTCGGCGTACCGGTCGGCCAGGTAGCGGGCCAGGTCGGTGTCGGGCTGGTACGGCCGCTCCTCCCAGTGCGCGTGCTCCGGGTGGATGTGCCGGTAGGTGAGGCCGTCGAAGTCGGGAACCCGGCCGTATCGCTCGACCTCCTGCGGGCGGCGCAGGTCGACCACGGTCCGGACGCCGAGCGCGGCGAACGCCTCCCGGTCGGCCTCATCCATCCCGTGCAGCGAGTCGGAGCGGTAGAGCCTTCCGGTACGGACGGCCCGACCGTCCACGCCCCGGTAGCCGCCCACGTCCCGGAAGTTGAACATCCTGGTGAAGGGGATTCTGCGAGTCTGCTCAGTGGCGTCCATCCGGACACGGTAACGGCCGATGGAACAGCGTCCCACCGGCCGTCACGTTGTCGGGTGCCTTACCGCAGTGGGCCGCCGGGCGGGATTGCCGTGTACGTGTCGTTGTAGTAACCGCCGAGCTTGTCCCGGTAGGCCGGGTCGGTGGCCGTCTCGTCGTACTCCGGCGCTGCCTTGATCTGATCCTTGGTGCGGTCGACGAAGACCTTCTGCTCCTCGTGATCGACGTGGTTCACCGTGCCGGCCGGCAGCATGACCTTCTTACCGAAGATCCACGGCCCGGTGTCCACCACCAGGTAGCTGGCGTTGACCTCGGTGCTGTCACTGTCGATCTTGCCGATCGAGCCGTCGCTGGCCTCCACCTTGTAGCCGACCAGGTTTGCGCCGGCCACTCCGGCCTCGTCCCGGTAGCTCCAGGGGTCGAAGGCGCCGGCGGGGGTGCCGCCCGCGACGACGCTCTGGTCGACGGCGCGCAGCTCCGGGTCCGGTGTGGCGTTCGTGGTGTTCGGGTTGAGCCTGTCCATGGGATGTCTCCTGCCCCGGCCGTGGTGGGCCGTCTCGGAGGAAGGTGTTTCGTTGTCCCGAAAGCTCCTACCCCTGGACGGGCGGTCTACACCAGGAAAACCACCCGGCACAGGCGTCACCGGCTGTCCCGAGATGTGGATTGTGCCTCCCAAAAGCGACCCGGAGGTGGCAGAGTACCGATCGTGACCAGCACCGCCCGCATTATTGGCAACTAGCGCGCCGGCTTTCCCCTCGCCGAGCGCGCAGACCTCCCGCAGCCGCGGGGGGTCTTTTTGTTGCGCTGGCCGGTGCCTGACGAAGGGATCACCATGACGTTTCAGGTCTACGACACCACGCTGCGCGACGGCGCCCAGCGCGAGGGGCTCAGCTACTCGGTGGTCGACAAGCTCGCGGTGGCCCGGCTGCTCGACGAGTTCGGGGTCGGGTTCATCGAGGGCGGATGGCCGGGCGCGGTGCCGAAGGACACCGAGTTCTTCCGTCGGGCGCGCACCGAACTCGACCTCAGGCACGCGGTGCTTGTCGCGTTCGGCGCCACCCGGCGGGCCGGCGCGGTGGCCGCCGACGATCCGCAGGTGCGGGGTCTGCTCGACGCACAGACCCCGGCGATCGCCCTGGTCGCCAAGGCCGACCTGCGGCACGTCGAGCGTGCGTTGCGCACCACCGCCAAGGAGAACCTGGCGATGATCCACGACACGGTGTCCCACCTGGTCGCCGAGGGACGGCGGGTCTTCGTCGACGGCGAGCACAGCTTCGACGGCTACCGCCACGATCCCGCGTACACCGCGTCGGTGGTGGAGACCGCGCTCGCGGCGGGCGCCGAGCGGTTCGTGCTCTGCGACACCAACGGTGGAATGCTGCCGTCCCAGGTGACCGCCGCCATCGTCGACCTCACCGACCGGATCGGCGTCGCGCCGGAGCTGCTCGGCATGCACGCCCAGAACGACACCGCCTGCGCAGTGGCCAACACCATCGCCGCCGTCGAGACCGGGGTCCGGCACGTGCAGGGCACCGCCAACGGGTACGGCGAGCGGCCCGGCAACGCCGACATCTTCGCGGTCGTCGCGAACCTCCAACTCAAGCTCGGGCTGCCGGTCCTACCGGAGGGCTGCCTGGAGCAGATGGTGCGGGTCTCCCACGCCATCGCCGAGATCGCCAACATCGCCCCCGACACCCATCAGGCGTACGCCGGGGCTGCGGCCTTCGCCCACAAGGCGGGGCTGCACGCGAGCGCGATCAAGGTGGATCCGCTGCTCTACAACCACGTGGAGCCCGAGGTGGTCGGCAACGACATGCGGATCCTGGTCACCGAGATGGCCGGCCGGGCCAGCATCGAGCTGAAGAGTCGCGAGCTGGGGTTGGATCTGGCCGGCCATCCGGAGACCCTGTCCCGGGTCACCAACCGGGTCAAGGAACTGGAGGCCGGCGGATGGTCGTTCGAGGCCGCCGATGCCTCGTTCGAGCTGCTGGTCCGCTCCGAGCTGCCGGACGCCGCGCCGGTGCGGCCGTTCGCGCTGGAGTCGTACCGGGTGCTGGTCGAGCACCGCGAGGACGGCGCGGTCGTCTCCGAGGCTACCGTCAAGATCAGGGTACGCGGGGAACGGGTGATCGCCACGGCCGAGGGCAATGGGCCGGTGAACGCGTTGGACGAGGCCCTCCGCGTCGGCCTCGGCCGGCACTACCCGGAGTTGCGGGACTTCGAGTTGGCCGACTACAAGGTGCGGATCCTGGAGGGCAGTCACGGCACCGGCGCGGTGACCCGGGTACTGGTCGAGACGGCCGACGGGCGGGGCGGCGGTTGGACCACCGTCGGCGTACACCCCAATGTGGTCGAGGCGAGCTGGCACGCCCTGGTCGACGCGCTGACCTACGGGCTGGACCGCGCCCGGGTGTAGCCCGTGCTCGGCGTGGCCCGCGCCGCGCCTATCGGCGCTCGGCGGCGGGTAGCCGCAGCTCGGCGAGGACCATGCGGTGGTCGCTGCCGGGCAACGGGTGGACCGTCACGTCCCGCACGGCGATGCGACGGTCCACCAGCACGTGGTCGATCACCACGGGTGGGATGGGATCGCCGTCGTACGGACCCCAGGTGCCGGTGAGTCCGGCGCCGGCCGAGGCGGCGGCATCGACATAGCCGGTGTCGAGCAGGGCGCGCAGCGGACCGTGGTCGAGCGTGGCGTTGAAGTCCCCGGCGAGGATGCTCAACGGTCCGTCGGGGGTGGCCGCCGGCTGGGCGGCCAGGTCGGCGCGCCAGGAGTCCACCTGATCGATCGCGTACGGGGCCGCCGGGTGCGCCGACTCGACGCGTACCGGGGGTGCGCCGGGCACCGTGACGGTCGCGTACGCCTGCGTGAAGCCCCAGGCGCCGCGTAGCTGGCGGATGCCGCCGTCGCTGAGCGGGTGACGGGCGTAGAGCCCGGAGCCGGGGGTGCCGACGACCGGGTTGAGCTGCCGGTGCGCCAGCAACTCGTCGAGGCCGAGCCGGTCCAGCTCGGCTTCGGCCGCCGGCGTGAACTCCTGCACGAGCAGCAGGTCGACCTGCCGGGTGCGGATCAGCTCCACCACCGCCGCCGGGTCGGCGGCGCCGGCGAGCAGATTGGCGGTGAGCACCCGCACGGTCGGCCCGGCGGCGTTCGGCTGCGCAGCGGGTAGGGCGCGGGGCGCCACCAGCGCGACCAGGACCAGCGTGGTCAGCGCCGCGACGAACGCCGGGGCCCGGCGGCGCAGGGCGAGCGTGAGCACCAGCGGGGCCAGGCTCCCGAGCGTCACGTACGGCGTGAAGGCCAACGCCTGCACCAGCGGTCCCCGGTCCAGACCGATCGACCGCGCCAGCGCCCACCCTGCACCCGGCACGACGGCCAGCCAGCAGAGCAGGCTGGCACCCGACGGCCGCCAGGCCCGGCGAGTGATCTCCACGGGACGCAGGTTACTGAACTTCGCCCGATGTGGACGCCCGGCGTCGCGGTACCCGGTCCGACCGCCCCCGCAAAGTATGCGCCAACGGCGTCCAGAATTGATTTCGCGAATTGTTCACGCCTTCACTTTTCGCGATTGCTGGCGTTGATCCGACAACTCGCCGACAGTATTTGCACTATTGACCCCCGGCATTTTTCGGTGCTAGGTTTCAGCTGCTCAGGAGGCCGCGTTCTGGCAAGAATCCCCAGCTCAGGGCGCATCACGGTCGGCGAGCGGGATACGTCTGCGGGTGCGCTCCCGGACGGGGTGTGCAGGCGGTGAGCGCTCATTGCCGCCCGACTCGAAAAGGCAACAACCGCCCCGTGTGGCACGGGTCGGCCGTATCTCCACGCCTGAAAAAGGGAGACCCGTCATGACCAGATTATTCCGACGTAAGACGGCTGCGGTGGCGATCGCGGCACTGGCGCTCGCCCTGGCCGGCGGCGGCATCGCGGTGGCGAAGCCGACCGCCGAGTCTGCCCAGCCCACCGCCCGCACCGCCCAGCAGCCGGCCGTCACCACGGCCTCGCTCAACAGCGCGAAGGCCACCCTCGCCAAGGGTGACGGGATGAGCGCCCAGGCCGTCAGCGGCTTCTACGCCACGGCGGTCAACGCCAACGGCACCAAGGCCCGCGGTGCCGGCGTCGTCATCAAGTACGGCGTCGGGGAGTACGAGGTGCAGTTCGGCAGCAACGTCACCAACGGCATCTACGTGGCGACGATCGGCCGGCCGGACTCGTGCTGCATCCCGCCCGCCGGTGAGATCTCGGTCGCGCGGCGGCTGCTCACCCCGAACGCGGTCTTCATCCAGACCCGCGACTCCGCGGGTGTCCCCGCCGACCTGCCGTTCTACCTCCTCGTGCACCGCTGAACCGTCCACTGTCACCGGCCTCCGTCACTCGACGGAGGCCGGTGTCGTGCCGGGCCCGGCGGGTGCGGTGTGGTGGCTCTCCAGCGAACGGCCGGAGGTGCTGTCCGGTAACGGTGCCGATCGCCTGGTCTGGGCAGCCGAGGGCCGGAAATTCCGACGTTTGTCCGCCGGTCGGCTCGGGAAGCAAGCACCGTGACGGACATCTCGGACACCATGGCCAGCCTGCCCACCCCGGCCGATCCGGACGCGACCGCGGCGCAGTTGGACCAGACGCTCTTCGAGGTCAAACGCGTGATCGTCGGGCAGGATCGGCTCGTCGAACGCCTTCTGGTCGCGCTACTGGCCGACGGGCACTGCCTGTTGGAGGGCGTGCCGGGGGTGGCCAAGACCCTGGCCGCGCAGACCCTCGCGACGGTGGTCGGTGGCAGCTTCTCCCGCATCCAGTTCACCCCTGACCTCGTACCCTCCGACATCGTCGGCACCCGGATCTACCGCGCCTCGAAGGAGAGCTTCGACGTCGAGCTGGGCCCGGTGATGGCGAACCTGGTGCTGGCGGACGAGATCAACCGAGCGCCGGCGAAGGTGCAGTCGGCGTTGCTGGAGGCGATGGCCGAGCGTCAGGTTTCGATCGGCGGGCGCAGCCACCCGGTACCGGTGCCGTTCCTGGTGCTGGCCACCCAGAACCCCATCGAATCGGAAGGGGTCTACCAACTGCCGGAGGCGCAGCGGGACCGCTTCCTCATGAAGATCGTCGTCGACTACCCGGACATCGCCGACGAGTTGGCGATTCTCTACCGGATGAGCGCCGACCGTCCCCGGGCGCACCGGGTGCTCGACCCGGACCGGTTGCGCGATTTCCAGCATCAGGCCAGGCAGGTGTTCGTCCATCACGCCATCGCCGAGTACGTGGTCCGGCTCATCCTCGCCACTCGTGATCCGGGCCGGTTCGGGTTGCCGGAGGTGGCCGGGCTGCTCGCCTACGGTGCCAGTCCACGCGCCACCCTCGGCCTGGTCTCGGCCGCCCGCGCCCAGGCCCTGCTCCGGGGGCGGGGCTACGTCCTCCCCGACGACGTCCGGGAACTCGCCGTGGACGTGCTGGCCCACCGGCTGGTGCTCTCCTTCGACGCGGTCGCCGACGGGGTCAGCGCCGAATGGGTCGTCCATCGGCTGGTCGAGGCGGTTCCGCCGCCCCAGGTGGCCACCGCCAGGCCGGAGTACGCGACTGACCTGGCAGCCGCCTGATGGGCCGCCGGAACCCCACGCCGCCCGTGGCGGCGGATCCGATGCTCGCCGACCTCACTCCGGGCCAGCGGTTGCGGCGGCTGGAACTCACTGTGACCCGGCGCCTCGACGGCCTGCTGCACGGCGAGCGACATGGTCTGCTGCCCGGCCCGGGCAGCGAACCGGCGGGCAGTCGCGAGTACCGACCAGGCGAGGACGAGGTGCGCCGGATGGACTGGTCGGTGACGGCCCGCACCGCCGTTCCGCACGTGCGGGAAGTGGACGCCGACCGGGAGTTGACCACCTGGCTGCTGGTCGACGCCAGCCCCAGCATGGAGTACGGCACCGCCGAGTTGGACAAGCGCGAACTGGCGGTGGCCGCGGTCGCCACCATCGGCTTCCTCACCGCCGGACCGGGCAACCGGCTCGGTGCGCAGGTGCTCACCCCCCACGGGCTGCACCGGGTGCCGGCCCGCGGCGGGCGTACCCACCTGTTGGGGCTGTTGCGCGCGTTGCTGGCCGCGCCCCGGGCCGGCGACCACCCGGACCCCGCGCCCGTCGCTGGGCTGGCTGACGCGCTGGCCGAGGTGCGCCGGGTCGCCCACCGGCGTGGTCTGGTGGTGGTGGTCTCCGACTTCCTCGACGGCCTGCCCGACGATGCGCGGCTGCCGGCCCGGTGGGAGCGTCCGCTACGTCGGCTCACGGTGCGCCACCAGGTGCTCGCGGTCGAGGTCACCGACCCCCGCGAGTGGGAACTGCCGGACGTCGGTCTGATCACCCTGGTCGACCCGGAGACCGGCGAGCACCGCGAGGTGTGGACCGGCGACCGCCACCTGCGTGAGCGTTACGCGGCGGCGGCTGCCGCCCAGCGGGAACAGGTCCGGCACGCCCTGCGCCGGGCCGGTGCGACCCATCTGGCGCTGCGTACCGACCGGGACTGGACCGTCGACATCGTTCGGCACGTGCACGCGCAGCGCCGGCTGGCGTCCGCAGCGGCCCCGGCACGCCGGGGAGGTGCGGCGTGATCTGGCAGTCACCCGTCCGGCTCTGGCTGCTGCTCGGCGTTCTCGCACTGGCGGCGGCGTACCTGGTGGCCCAGCGGCGGCGCAGCCGGTACGCGGTCCGCTTCACCAATCTGCGATTGCTCGACCGGGTCGCACCCCGGCGTCCGACCTGGCGTCGACACCTGCCGGCCGGCCTCTTCCTGGCGATGCTGGCCCTGCTTGTGGTCGGATTCGCCCGTCCCACCGCCGAGGTCCGGGTGCCCCGGGAACGCGCCACCGTGATGGTGGCGGTGGACGTCTCCACCTCGATGCTCGCCGGTGACGTCGAGCCGGACCGGCTCAGCGCGGCGAAGGGTGCCGCCCGGCGGTTCGCCGACGGCCTGCCCCGGGAGTTCAACGTGGGGCTTGTCGCGTTCGCCGGCAGCGCGGCGGTGCTGGTGCCACCGGGCACCGACCGGGAAGCGCTGCACGACGGGATCGAACGGCTGGCCGAGGGGGCGACGGGTGTGCAGGGCACCGCGATCGGCGAGGCGATCAGCACCTCGCTGGGCGCCGTGAAGGCACTGGACGACAAGGCCGCGACCGAGCCGCCGCCGGCCCGGATCATCCTGCTCTCCGACGGGGCGAACACCTCGGGCATGGATCCGGTGGAGGCCGCCGCCGAGGCGGTGGCCCTCGACGTACCGGTGCACAGCATCTCGTTCGGTACCCCGGGCGGCTTCGTCGACCGGGGTGGGCGGCCGATCCAGGTGCCGGTGGACGGGGAGACATTGCGGGCCGTGGCCGAGCAGACCGGGGGCGGCTTCCACGAGGCCGGTACGAGCGCCGAACTGCGGGCCGTCTACGACGACATCGGCAGTTCGGTGGGTTGGCGCAAGGTGCGGCAGGACGTCTCGGCCCGGTTCATCGGGCTCGGGCTGGTCTTCGCGATGGGCGCGGCGGTCGGCTCGATGCGCTGGTTCTCCCGCCTGCCCTGAATCCGACCGCCCGATCCGCGACAGCGGCCACAGCAGGCCGCACACGTGAGGAGCGTACGTATGGCAGTGCAGACCGGACTGGGCGAGCCACGTGGGCCCTGGTTCGTCTCGCCCGATCTCGACCCGGACGGGCGGGGCGGGTCGGACGCGGCGTCGCAGAACCGGGAGCGGTTGCTCGGCGGCTGGCGCCGCAGACTGCTGGCCGGGCTGGCGATGGTGTCGATCTCTGCCGGGTCGGGGGCACTTGCCGGTGGTTGGGTGGCCGGCCGGGACGGTGTCACGGGACCGGCCGCCGCGTCCGCAGCCCCGGTCCCGGCGGAGTTGGTGACCGCCGCAGAGAAGACCGTGCCCGGCGTGGTGTCGGTGTTGGTGGGCGGCGGCACGAATGGCTCGGCGAGCGGTTCGGGCTTCGCGGTCGACGCCGAGCAGCACATCATCACCAACGACCACATCATCGCCAAGGGGCGGGGTGGCCCGGTGACCGTCGAACTGCCGGACGGCCGGCGGTTCGCGGCGGAGGTGGTGGGCCGGGAGCCGGACAGTGATCTCGCGGTGCTCAAGGTGCCGGCGTCGGCCGGCCTCACGTCGCTGCCATTGGCCAAGCCGGGTTCGACCCGGGTCGGTGAGCCGGTGTTGGCGGTCGGGTCGCCACTGGGGCTGCCCGGCACGGTCACCGCCGGCATCGTCAGCGCGTTGGACCGCCAGGTGCGTCTCGGCGACAACCGGCACCGGGCGGTGCAGACCGATGCTTCGATCAACCCCGGCAACTCGGGCGGACCACTTGTCAATGCCCGGGGTGAGGTGGTCGGAGTGAACACCGCGATCGCGACCATCGACGGCAACGGTTCCATCGGTATCGGGTTCGCCATCCCGATCGAGCAGGTGCAGCAGACCGCTGACACGATCATCGGAAAGGGGGGATAGCTACAGATAGTCACTGTCCGATTACGGGGAGATCGGGGCAACTGTCGGATTCCGGCGGTCGATGATCGGAGAATGGAAATATTACGCTCAGTATGAATACTGGCGTGGGTGGAGCGTCCTCTCATCGCGGCCCTCCTGCTGGTGGGCCTCATCATCGGAAGTGGCGTCGGGTCGTCGTACGCGCGCGCCCGGCGGGGCTGGAACGACTACCAGGCGGCGAAGAAGACCGTGCCCGGAGCGCGTCGCGCCGCCTGGATGCTGATCAAAGTCGTCACCACGAAGGTCGGCGTCATCGCCCTGCTTCTGGTCGGAGCGGTCGCGTACGCCGCCGCCGGTGGCAGCGACGACCCGGCACCGGTGCCGACGCCGAGCAGCAGCGCGGACGAGCGACCCGCCCGCTGACCCCGGGCCCTGAGGCTGGCGGTGCGCTCGCGGCGTTGGTGCGAACGCGTCCCGCACGCCGCGCTAGCCTCAGGGCGTGGACGACGGACTGCGGGTGACCGACCGCTGGGTGGTTCCCGCCGGTGAACTGCGCGAGCGGTTCTCCAGGTCCTCCGGGCCGGGCGGGCAGGGCGTCAACACCGCCGACTCCCGGGTCGAGCTGAGCTTCGACCTGGCCGGCTCACCGAGCATTCCCGATTCGCTGCGCACCCGGGCCCTGGACCGGCTCGCCGGACGGCTGGTCGACGGCGTGCTGACGATCGCCGCCAGCGAGCACCGGGCCCAGTTGGCCAACCGGGAAGCGGCCCGGGAGCGCCTGGTGTCGTTGTTGCGCGAGGCGGTCGCCCCACCACCGCCACCACGCCGTCCGACCCGCCCGTCGCGGGCGGCCAAGGAACGGCGGCTGGCCGAGAAGAAGCGTCGCGGACAACGCAAGCGCGACCGGCGGGTCGACGGCGAGTAGTCCTACGAAGCGCGGTCGAGCAACGTCGAGCAGACCTCGATCAGTCGGGCCCGCAACTGGCCGGCCCGTCGCGCGAACTCCCGTTGCCGCGCCACGTACTCGGCCTTGCCCTCCGGCGTCTCGATGGCCACCGGCGGTTGACCGTACGAGGAGAAGTCGTACGGCGACGCCTGCATGTCGAGCAGCCGAATGTCGCCGGCCAGCTCGAAGCAGTCGAGTGCCAGCTCGCCGGGGACGGCCGGGCCCAGCTTGGTGGCCCACTTGTGGCAGTCCATGGAGGCGTGCAGACAGCCCGGCTGGTCGAGGTCTACCTGACTGGCCCGGGTCGGTCGGAGGTGGTTGCGCTCGACCGCGTCGGGGGTGAAGAAGCGGTACGCGTCGAAGTGTGTGCACCGGATCTGGTGCGCCTCGACCACCGCGTCGGTGCCCTGCTGGCCGAGCCGAAGGGGAAGCGGGTGGCGGTGCTCACGCTGGCGGTACACCATCGCCCACTCATGCAGCCCGAAACAGCCGGTGAAGGCCGGGCGGGACGTGATCGCGGTCAGCAGCCGGTGGATGAACCGCACCGAGTCGCTCCGGTCGGCGAGGAACGCGTCGACGTCGAGCCGCACCGTGCCGTCCGGGTCGGTCGCGTACCAGCGCCACGAGTGGTGTGGTGCCGGGCCCTCCGGGCCGGCTTCCAGCCGGACACCGACACCGGGGTGCCACCGGCGTAGCACCGACGGCCGGGTGCCGTAGTAGTCGTACAGAAAATCATCGATGGCGTGGCGTTGCCCGGTGGCCCGCCGGGCCCGGTGGCCGGCGGTCAGCGAGTCGGCGCGCCGTTCGTGACCGGTCAGCAGAGGCTGCCAGACGGCGGCGGGGAGGCTGGTCACCTGCCGCCCGACCGGCGCGTGGGCCCGCCCGCCGACCGCACCGACGGCGGCGGGCGTGGCGGGGGCGGGCACGGCGGTCACGGCACCAAGGGTACGACCGCGGTCCGGTGTCCGGGTCAGGGCACGTCGACCCGGACACCGGCGGAGAAGACGCCGCTGCGCAGCTCCAGCCGCTGCGGCGCCTCCCGCCCGTTGATCGTGAAGACCAGCGGCAGCACCACCCGGCTGCCGGCAGCCACCGGGTCGGCGAACACGTCGCGTCCCTGGTTCGCCCGGCGGGTGGCCGGCTCGTCGGTGGTGACCCAGTTGCCGTTCGCCAGGTACGCCCGCTGCAACTTCCCGTGCCAGCTCTGATGCTCCGGGGTGAGGTTGCGGACCCCGACGGTCGCCTGACACTGCCGTGCGCCCCGGCCCGGTTCGCAGGTCATCCGGTACACGGTGAACTCGAACGCGTCCTCGCGCAGCGGCATACCCAGGCTCCCGGCGACCCCGGTGCCCTTCCAGGCGCCGCTGGTCGGCTGACCGTCCGTGTCGATCGCGGTGACCCGGCGGGTGGCGGACCACGCGGCGGCGCCGACCGTGCCGGCCAGCACGATCGCGGCCACCGGCACCACGATCCAGACCGGTGGCTTGCGGCGCCGGGCCGGCGGTCGGGGAGCGGCCGGGCGCGGATAGATGGTGCCCGGCCCGTCCGAGGCCAGTGCCGCGGCCACCGGCCGTCGGCGGCGTCGCCAGGTGAGCAGTGCCACCACGCCCAGCACCAGCAGCGCGGCCCCGGCGGCCAGTAGCGCGGGTGCCTGCCGACGCCAGCCCGTGGCCTCCTGCGACTGCGACGCCGCCATCCCCGGCGCCGTCCAGGTGGCGCTCGCGCAATCGTACGGCTGCCGGCCGTCGCTGGCGAAGGCGCACGTCGGTGCGGTCACCGGCTGTCGGGATCCGGTCGTGGTGAGCGTGGTGCCCAGCGTGGTGGTGCTGTCCGGCGGCAGCTTCAACCGCCAGGTCACCTCGGTGGCCGGCGACCCGCCGGGGCGTAGCACCCGACCTCCGTCGCTGACCGTCGTCGCCGAGACGCCCTCGGGGAGTTCCTGACGGACGGTCGTCTCCACCGGGGTCTTGCCGGCGTTACGGACCTCGATCCGGTACCCGGGCGCGGCGCTGCGCTCCGGTGCGACCCGTACGCTCACCTTCGGCCTGGCGGCCGGCGAAACCACCCGGGTCGGCGTCGGTACCGCTGGTGGTGCCGCCGGCATGCTGGGGTCGGGTGCGGCCGCTGCGGGCTGGAGCCGCCCGGCCGGTGCAGCGTGCGGGGCGGTGGCCGCCGGTGCGTCCGGAGCGGTGGCGGTCGGCAGCACCGGCAGCGCGGTCAGCAGACCGACGCAGTGCACGATCGCGGCGAGGGTCTTGTGGTGTCGTGTCGATGCAGGCATACGAACGAACCTCCGCAGCCGACGCTAGGTGCGGGCGCGCGTCGTGCGGGTACGAAGCGGCGAATCCGGCCCCGGCGGTGGGCGGCGCGGGTAAGCTGCGGCGATCGTCCGCCGGCCGCACTACATTGGCCTGGTGCGTATCGCTCGTTTCGCTCATGCCAAGGGAATGTCGTTCGGCGTCGTCGAGGGAGAGCCGGAGGCGGGTCCGCAGGGGCTCACCATCGCCGAGATCTCCGGCCACCCGTTCGGCCAGATCACGTTCAGCGGGGTCCGCTGGGCGTTGTCCGACGTCCGGCTGCTCTCGCCGATCCTGCCCAGCAAGGTGGTCTGTGTCGGCCGCAACTACGCCGAGCACGCCGCCGAACACGGCGCGGAGGTGCCGAAGGAGCCGTTGTTGTTCCTGAAGCCGTCGACGTCGGTCATCGGTCCCCGGGACGCGATCCGGCTACCGGAGTTCAGCAAGCAGGTCGAGCACGAGGCCGAGCTGGCGGTGGTGATCGGCGCGCCGGGCGCCCGCCGGGCGGACCGGGCCGCGGCGGAGCGGGCCATCTTCGGCTACACCTGTGCCAACGACGTCACCGCTCGGGACCTCCAGCGCTCCGACAGCCAGTGGACCCGGGCCAAGGGGTTCGACTCGTTCTGCCCGATCGGGCCGTGGATCACCACCGGGCTGGACGTCACCGACCTGGAGATCCGCTGCGAGGTAGGTCGCGACCCGGAGGAGATAGAGGTACGGCAGCTGGGCCGTACCGGAGACATGGTCTTCGACGCGCCGGCTCTGGTGTCGTACGTCTCACACGTGATGACGCTGCTACCCGGCGACGTCGTGTTGACCGGTACTCCGGCGGGGGTTAGCCCGCTCGTCGACGGGGATACGGTGAGCGTCCGGATCGAGGGGATCGGTGAGCTTACGAACCCGGTCGTGTCGGCGGCCTGATCGCCGTTTTGGCAGCTCAGGCGCGGTTTGGGGAAGTCGATTTGGCCTGTCGGTGCCGGGAGGGTAGAGTTTGTTCCCGGCGCCGCAAGGGGCCAATGGGGTATGGGGTAATTGGCAGCCCGACTGATTCTGGTTCAGTTAGTCTAGGTTCGAGTCCTGGTACCCCAGCGCAGCCGAGATTCGTCACGAATCGAGGCCGCTGGATTCTGGTGGAGTTCGGCACCGATGCACCGCGAGGGGCTCCGGTAGCGAGATCTGGTAGAGTTCGGCGGCACCGCCCGAAAGGGTGGTGCCGCGATGTGTTCTGGCCCCGTCGTCTAGCGGCCCAGGACGCCGCCCTCTCAAGGCGGTAGCGCCGGTTCGAATCCGGTCGGGGCTACAGGTGTTCACGGCTCGTTCCGCTGCTGCGGAGCGGGCCGTTTCGCTTCTGCAAGCCGTTCCGCTTCAGTGGGGCAGCCTGATCGGCGTGATCCCGCCGACGCGCCACCCCCTGTCGGGCCGGCCGCGACGGCGCGGCTAGACTACTGCCGCACCGCCCACCAGGGCTGGTGAATCAGGAAAGTCCCTGGCCCCGTCGTCTAGCGGCCCAGGACGCCGCCCTCTCAAGGCGGTAGCGCCGGTTCGAATCCGGTCGGGGCTACCACCCACCCACCCACCCGCCTTGCGGAGTTGACCAAGAAGTTTGCGCCCTGGACTCCGCGTGGCGGCGACCAAAACTTCTTGATCAACGGGATCGACAGGGTCAACGGGGTCGACGGGGTCGACGGGGTCAGAGGCCGGAGAGGCGTTGGCCGGCTCGGACGACGGCCATCGCGTGGCGTTCGCCGGGGCGGCGGCCTAGGCGCTCGATGGGGCCGGAGATGGAGATGGCGGCGATCACCCGGCCGGTGCGGTCGCGGATCGGGGCCGAGACGCTCGCCACACCTGCCTCGCGTTCGGCGACGCTCTGCGCCCAGCCTCGGCGGCGTACCTCGGCGAGGGTACGGCCGGTGAACTTCGACCGGGGCAGCAGCGGCATCACCGCCTCGGGCGGCTCCCAGGCGAGCAGGATCTGCGCCGCCGATCCGGCGGTCATCGGCAGCACCGAGCCGACCGGCACCGTGTCGCGCAGCCCACTGGCCCGCTCAGCTGCGGCCACGCAGATCCGCTCGTCCGCCCGGCGCAGGTAGAGCTGGGCGCTCTCGCCGGTGGCGTCCCGCAGCGCGGCCAGCAACGGCTCGGCCGCGGTCAGCAGCACATCCGGCGCCGCGTTGGCCAGCTCTCCCAGGCGTGGACCGGGACGCCAGCGACCCTGTGTGTCCCGGACCAGCATCCGGTGGATCTCCAGCGCCTGGGCCAGCCGGTGCGCGGTGGCTCGGGGCAGCTTGGTGCGTTCAACGAGTTCGGCCAGGCTGGCGCCGTCGACACAGGCGGCCAGGATGACCACCGCCTTGTCGAGAACGCCGACACCGCTCATACTGTGTCCCACAAGCCGAAACTTACCTCCCAGAATTTAGGATGTCCAGATGGTGGGAGTCACTCCTGAGCCGAGGACCCTGGCCGAGAAGGTCTGGGACGCACACGTCGTCCGGTCCGCCGATGGTGAGCCCGATCTGCTCTTCATCGACCTGCACCTGCTGCACGAGGTGACCAGCCCGCAGGCGTTCGACGGCCTGCGCATGGCCGGCCGCCGGGTGCGGCGTACCGACCTCACGCTGGCCACCGAGGATCACAACACCCCGACCGGGTACGCCGATCCCTCATTCCAGCAGCGCCGTGGCGACCTGCTCACCATCGCCGACCCCACCTCCCGCACCCAGATCGAGACGCTGCGGCGCAACTGCGCCGAGTTCGGCGTACGGCTGCACCCGCTCGGCGACGCCAACCAGGGCATCGTGCACGTCATCGGTCCGCAGCTCGGCCTCACCCAGCCCGGCATGACAATCGTCTGCGGTGACTCGCACACTGCCACGCACGGCGCGTTCGGTGCCCTGGCGTTCGGCATCGGCACCAGCGAGGTCGAGCACGTGCTGGCCACCCAGACGCTGCCGCAGGCCCGACCGAAGACGATGGCGGTCACCGTCGACGGTCAGCTCGGCCCCGGGGTCACCGCCAAGGACCTGGTGCTCGCCCTGATCGCCAAGGTCGGCACCGGCGGCGGGCGCGGGCACATCGTGGAGTACCGGGGCGAGGCGATCCGGGCCCTGTCCATGGAAGGGCGGATGACGATCGCCAACATGTCCATCGAGTGGGGCGCCAAGGCCGGCATGATCGCGCCGGACGAGACCACCTTCGCGTACCTGAAGGGGCGCCCCAACGCACCCAGCGGCGCAGACTGGGACGCGGCGCTGGAGTACTGGCGGACGCTGCCCACCGACGAGGGCGCGACCTTCGACTCGGAGGTGACGCTGGACGCCGCCGAGATCACGCCGTTCGTCACCTGGGGCACCAACCCCGGGCAGGGCGCACCGCTGGGCGCGGTCGTACCGGATCCGGAGGAGTTCGTCACCGAGCCGGAGCGGGCCGCCGCCCGTCGCGCCCTGGCGTACATGGACCTGCGCCCCGGCACCGCGCTGCGGGACCTCCCCGTCGACGTGGTCTTCGTCGGTTCGTGCACCAACGGGCGCCTGGAGGATCTCCGCGCCGCCGCCGACGTGCTGCGCGGCCACCGGGTGGCTGACGGGGTACGCATGCTCGTGGTACCCGGCTCGGCCGCGGTGCGGGAGGCCGCCGAGGCGGAGGGGCTGGACAAGGTCTTCACCGACGCCGGTGCCGAATGGCGCTTCGCCGGCTGCTCCATGTGTCTGGGCATGAACCCGGACACGCTCTCGCCGGGGCAGCGCGCCGCCTCGACCTCCAACCGGAACTTCGAGGGCCGCCAGGGCCGGGGTGGGCGTACCCACCTGGTCAGCCCGCCGGTGGCCGCCGCCACCGCCGTCGTCGGCCGGCTGGCCGCTCCCGCCGACCTGTAGAAGGGCTGCGACATGGACAAGTTCACCGTGCACACCGGCACCGCCCTGCCGCTGCGGCGGTCCGACGTGGACACTGACCAGATCATCCCCGCCGTGTACCTCAAGCGGGTGACCCGGACCGGATTCGCCGACGGGCTGTTCAGCGCGTGGCGCGAGGATCCGGCATTCGTGCTCAACGATCAAGCTTATTCGGGAGCGTCGATTCTGGTGGCCGGTCCCGAGTTCGGCACCGGGTCATCGCGGGAGCACGCCGTGTGGGCGTTGCGTGACTACGGCTTCCGAGTGGTGATCTCGCCGCGCTTCGGTGACATCTTCCGCGGCAACGCCCTGAAGGAAGGGCTGCTTCCGGTAGAGCTGGAATTGAAAGCCGTCGAAGAAATCTGGAGCCTGGTCGAGGAGAATCCCACCACCCCGGTGGTCGTCGACCTGACCGCTCGCGAGGTGCGGGTCGACACCGCTACCTGGTCGTTCCCGCTCGACGACTTCAGCCGGTGGCGGCTGATGGAGGGCTTGGACGACATTGGACTCACCCTCCGCCACGAGGACCGGATCAGCGCCTTCGAGGCCGACCGACCGGCCTTCCTGCCCCGGGTCGCGTAGCCCGAACGCCCCGATCCGTAGCCGATTTCGCCCCCACCGGTGCCACCGGTGGGGGCGAATCCGTTACGACACAAGGGCTTTTTTCCGCCGAATGTTTGTGTCCCGCCAGCACAGGGCATACCGTGCGCGCAGAATGGCTCGCGTCGAGTCAGTTGCACAATCAGGAGGAAGTCGTGAACAAGGCCGAGCTCATCGAGGCGCTCGCCGTTCGCCTGGGGGACCGGAAAACGGCGACGGCCGCGCTCGACGCGGTCCTCGCTGAGGTCCAGGCGGCGGTCACCAAGGGCGAGAAGGTGGCGATCACCGGTTTCGGAGCGTTCGAGAAGCGTGTACGGGGCGCGCGAACAGCCCGCAACCCGCGTACGGGGGAGGCAGTGAAGGTCAAGAAGACCTCGGTGCCGACGTTCCGCCCCGGCGCCGGGTTCAAGGAGATGGTGGCCAGCGGCAAGGTGCCGAAGGCCACGGCTGCGGCGAAGAAGACCGCCGGAGCCACCGCCAAGGCCACCGGTGCCAAGGCGACCGCGGCGAAGAAGACGACCGCGGCGAAGAGCACCGCCGCCAAGAAGACCACGGCGAGCAAGACCGCGGCGGCCAAGAAGACCACCGCGACCAAGACGACCGCGAAGGCCGCTCCGGCGAAGAAGGCTGCCACCAAGAAGGCCGCCCCGGCGAAGAAGACCGCCGCGGCGACCAAGGCGACGGCGGCCCGCAAGACCGCGGCGGCCAAGAAGGCACCGGCGAAGAAGGCGCCGGCCAGGAAGGCTGCGACCCGGCGCTGAGCCGGTCGTACGACGAGGGCGCCCGCCGACACGGTGGGCGCCCTCGCCATGTCCACCCCGACCGTCCACCGCCACGGTGGGGAACCGTTGACCGGCCCGGGACCCGGCCAGCAGAATCGCCGCACCACCCCTCGCCGGAAAGAGAACCGCGTTGAGTCAGCGTCGTCTCGGCACCGCCGCCCTGGCCCTGGGAATCGTCGTCCTGACCGACGTGCTGCGGGTCTTCCTGCCCTCGGTCATCACCATCTTCGGTCAGGCCGCCTCGACCCCGGCCGAGCTGCTCGGGGCGTTCGCCGTCGGCTGGTTCGTGCTGGCGCTCGCCGCGCCGGCCCTCGTCGCGCGGGTCGGCCCGGCCACCGTCGGTGTGACTGCGGCGCTGGTGCTCGGTGCCGCCCGGCTCGCCCTCACCGCCGCGCCGGGTGGCCGGGCCCAACTGTGGCTGGCCAGCGCCGGTCTGTTCGCCGGTCTGGTCTGGCTGGCCGCCACCGCCGCCCGGGTCGCGCACCCGCTACCCGGGCTGGTGCTGGGGCTGACCGCGAGCGCGCTGGGCCACGCCCTGCTCGGCACGTACGACCTGGTGTGGTGGGAGCGATGGCCGGCGTGGGTGGCCAGCGTGGCGGTGGTGGCCGCGCTGCTGGCCACCGAGACGGCGCTCGGCCGCGGCCGCAGCGCCACACTGCGCGCGCTCGGCCGCAGCCGCAGTGCCACGCTGCCGGTCGACGGTGCCGGCCCGCCGGTCGACGACCATGCCCCGCCGAACCGCCGGGCCTGGCTGCTCGTCGGGCCGGCGCTGCTGCTCGGCGGCATGGTGGCGCTGTCACCCGCGGTCGCGATCAGCGCCATGTCCTACTGGTACGGCGAGGCCGGCACCGCCGCGCCGCCGCCGTTCGCGTTGGCGCCGCTGGGTGTCGCGGCACCACTGTTCCTGCTCGGTGCGCTGACTCCGGTGCGCCCACGGTGGCGGGCGGTGCCACCGGTGCTGCTGCTCGCCGGGGCTCTGCTGTTCGGCTACGGCCCGCCGACGCTGCTCACCTTCGCCATCCTGGTCAGCGCGGCGGGGCTGGGCGGCTGCCTCGGCCTGGCCGCTGGCGGACCGTCGTCGCAGCGGGCCGTCCGGACCGGCACGGGCCCGGCGTACGCGGTGGTGGGCGGGATGCTCGTCTTCGCCGTCGCCGCGCTTGTGTACTACGCCGCCTACGACCTCGGCTATCCCAACGAGTGGGTGCCGGCCGTGGTGGCCGCCCTGACCGGGGTGGTCGCGATGCGCGGCGTGACCGCGTCCGGCGGGCATCGGCCATCGCCGGTGGAACCCGCGCCAGGGCTTCCCCGGCGGCGGCTCGCGGTGCTGGCCGCCGTCGTCGCCCTCGCCGCCGCCTGGCTGCACGGGCCGTGGCTGGTGGCCAGCAACCGGGGCGGGCCGCCGGAGCGGGTGCGGCTGGTGGCGTACAACATCCGGATGGGCTTCGGCCTCGACGGCCGCCTCGACCTCACCGCCCTGGACCGGGCGGTCGGTCGCGCCGACGTGGTGGTGCTCAGCGAGGTCGACCGGGGTTGGCTGCTCAACGGTGGCCACGACACGCTGGGCCTGCTCGCCGCCCGGCTGGGGATGCCCTACGTCTTCGCGCCCGCCGCCGACCCGCTGTGGGGGGACGCGGTGCTCAGTCGTTGGCCGGTGCAACGGGCGCGTACCCGTCCGCTGCCGGCGGTGGGCGCGCCCACCGGGGCGCAGGCGCTCGGCGTCACCGTCGACCTCAGTGCCGGCGTACGCCTGGCCGTGGTGAGCACCCACCTGCAACCGCCGCCCGGTGCGGACCCGGTGGTCCAAGCCCGTGCCGTCGCGGACTTCGCCACCGGGTACGCCGACGGCGCGCCGCTGGTGGTCGCCGGTGACCTCAACACCGAGCCGGGCGATCCGGCTTTCACCGCCTTCACCAGCGCCGGCCTGGTCGACGCGCTCGCCGCCGCCCGCCCGCTGCCGACCAGCCCGGCGGACGATCCGCACGAGCAGATCGACCACGTCTTCGTCTCACCCGACCTGACCGCAGCCGACGCGGCAGCGGTGCCGGGCACCGCCAGCGACCACCTGCCGGTCGCCGTCACCCTCACCCTGCCCGACCGCTGAGAGAGGCAGCAGGTCAGAGGCGGTCGGCGCCGACGAGACGGTCACCGGTGAAGGCGAGCAGCCAACCGCCGCCCTTGCCGGTAATCCAGTCACCGCACCGTCCGGCCAAGCGCTCCAGAGCGCCCGGAATCACCTTGCCCTGACTGCATACCGCCGCCGGTTCCCCGGCGGCGGCCAGCGCCGCCAGGCGTGCGGCGGCGGCCAGCACGCACTCGTCGGGCTGCTGGCCGGCGCTCGGCTCGTCCAGGTCGCCGCAGACCTCGATCGGCAGATCCAGCAACGCGGCGGCCGGGTCGAGAGTCTGCACGCACCGGCGAGGCGACGCGGAGAGCAGCCGTGCCGGGCGGACCAGCCCGATCAGCGGTGCCAACGCCTGCGCCTCGGACCAGCCACGGGCGTCCAGCGGCCGCCCGGTGTCCGGGCCCGGCCAGGCCAGCCGCTTGCCGGCGTGGCCGTGCCGCACCAGCACCAGGGCCGCGGTGACCGGCGGCAGCGCCGCGAACGCGGCCAGCACCTCCACGTCGTGCGGATAACTCACCAGGGTCATCGCGTCGTCCACAGCCAGCCAACGGACCTCGTCGACCTCGGTGTCCGGCTGAAATCCGCCGGTGCCCACCGCCCGCATCGACCAGTAGTCGACCACCTTGAGTCGGCCTTCGCTGCGGTACCGCACCGATGGCAGCCGTAGCTGCGGCGCGGCCTGCGCGTCGGCCTCCTCGGCAACCTCCCGGGCGGCGGCGAGCAACGGATGCTCGCCCGGTTCCAGCTTGCCCTTCGGTAGCGTCCAGTCCCCGTACCGGGGCCGGTGCACCAGGCACACCTCGACGCGGTCGACCCCCGCCGGTCGCCACACCACGCCGCCGGCCGCCCGGATCACGGTCACGCCAGCCACCGGGTCCGGCGTCGCCGGCTGGCTCGCCGCCAGGCGTACGGGAAGTCGGCGCGCGCCCGCCGCACGGCCGCCCGCTCGCGTTCCAACAGCCGGCCCGCGGCCACCGCCAACTGATGGTCGGCGGGCCGAGCCTCGGCCACCGCCCGCCAGGTCTCGGCGGCCACCGCTGCGTCCTGGTGCTCACCGAGCAGGTTCTGCACCTTCGCCAGCGCCCGGGCCAGCTTCGCCGCGTCGCCGCCGAGCACCGGCGCCACCGCCGTCACCGCCGAACGGGCCTGCTTGCCCTGTTTGCGTACGGTGTGCCACTGCTCGTCGGGCCCGGTCGGATGCAACATCGCGACGCCGCCGGGCTTCTTCGTCGTGCCGGCCAGCCGTCGCCACGGACGGGCCACGATTCGAGGCAGCACCCGCCGGGCCGGTGCGTCCGACCGGGGCGTGAGTCGCGGCGACCGGGCCGCCAGCACCAGCGCGTCGACGAGGGCGAGGTACCGGGGCGAGCGCAGCGCCTCGTCGACCCCGGTCAGCGCCTCCTCCTGCCAGCCGGCGAGTACGGCGTCCAGCCGGTCGACCGCCGCCGGATCCACCGGGCTGACCGGGTCGGCGGCGGCGGTACGACGCAACCGCTCCCGCAGCACCTCCGCGTCCCGGGCCGGCCCCAGGGCATCCGCCAGCCACCTCAGCTCGGTACGCAGCGGCCGGGCCCACGCGGGGCGGACCAGCGGCCCGAAGGTCTTCAGGTCACTGCGCAACCGCCGGCAGGCCACCCGCATCTGGTGCACCGCGGTGTCGTCGTCGCCGACCGGTGCACGCAGCCGGACCAGCGGATCGTGCGCCAACAGCCGGGCCACCTCGCGGCGTACCGCCTCGGTGACCACCGCCGCGGCGCTCGGATCGGGCGGCAGCTTGTCCGGGGCCACCAGGTCCGGTTCGGCGGTGGCCGCCCGGCCGAGCGCGCGTACGTGCTTGGGAGTGAAGTCGCCACCCTGGGCACCGGCAGCACGTAGCAGCTCGCTGAGCCGGTCGAGCAGTGCCGTGTCACCGGCCTTGCGCTCGACCTCCACCTCGCGGAAGGCACCTGTGGTGGCACCCTCGGCGTCCAGCACGGTGACCTGGTCGTCGACCACCTCGACCAGCACCCGGCCCGTCTCGTCGACGATCTCCTGAGCGTGCCGGACGGTACGCACCACCGCCGCCGGGGTCAGCGCGGCGCCCCGGTGGTACACCGTAACCAGTTCGACCAGCTCCACCGGCATCGCGTCGGCGGCGCCCGGGCGGGAGATCTCGTGGCGGAGGCCGGGGCTGCCGGTGGGCAACTTCACCGTCCACGGCACCTCGTCACCCTCGCGGTACCGCAGCGAGACGCCCGCCCGGGCCAGCCGGAGATCCACGGTGTCGTGGTAGGTGGCGACGAGGGTCGCCGGTGCCAGCGCCCGGACGCTCCCCGAGGCCGGCACGGCGGGGGAGAGGTCGGGCAGCAGCCACCCGGTCTCCACCGCGAACTTCCGCTCCTCCTCGACCATCTGCCCAGCCTATTCCGATCCGGTCAGCCGGCCGTGCTGCCGACGCGACGCAGCAGCAGGTGCTGAAGGTGGCTCAGGGGCGCCTCCGGCCGGCCCGTCCGGCGGCTCCAGGTGCCGTCGCCGGCCAGCTCGAACGCGTCCACGTCCGGGCTCATCGCGGCACCGAGCACATGGTCCAGCTCGGCCCGGGCCACCGGGTCGGTGACCTGGACCAGTGCCTCGACCCGCCGATCCAGGTTGCGGTGCATCAGGTCGGCGGAGCCGATCCAGAACTCCGCGTCGCCGTTGTTGCCGAAGCGGAAGACCCGCGAGTGTTCCAGGAAGCGGCCGAGGATCGAGCGCACCCGGATGTTCTCCGACAGCCCGGGTACCCCCGGTCGCAACGTGCACATGCCACGGATGATCAGGTCGACGTGCACACCGGCCTGGGAGGCCCGGTACAGCGCGTCGGTGATCTCCTCGTCAACGAGCGAGTTGACCTTGAACTGGACGAGCCCCGGCATGCCCAGCCGGACGTGGTTGATCTCCCGTTCGATCCGCTCGATCAGGCCGCTGCGAATGCCCTGCGGTGCCACCAGCAGCCGCCGGTACGCGGTCTGCCGGCTGTACCCGGTGAGCACGTTGAACAGGTCGGTCAGGTCGGCACCGATCTCCGGGTCGGCGGTGAGCATGCCGAAGTCCTCGTAGAGCCGGGCGGTCTTCGGGTGGTAGTTGCCGGTGCCGATGTGGCAGTAACGGCGGATCTGGTTGCCCTCCTGGCGTACCACCAGGGCGGTCTTGCAGTGGGTCTTCAGACCGACCAGGCCGTACACCACGTGGCAGCCGGCCCGTTCCAGGGTGCGGGCCCACCCGATGTTCGCCACCTCGTCGAAGCGGGCCTTCAACTCGACGAGCACCACCACCTGCTTGCCGGCGGCGGCGGCGTCGACAAGCGCGTCCACGATCGGTGAGTCGCCGCTGGTGCGGTAGAGCGTCTGCTTGATGGCCAGCACGTTCGGGTCGGCGGCGGCCTGCTCGATGAAGCGTTGCACGCTTGTCGCGAAGGAGTGGTACGGGTGATGTACCAGCACGTCGCCGTCGCGCAGGGTGGCGAAGACGCTGCGCGGCACCTCACCCTCGGCGAGCCGCGGATGGGTGGCCGGGACGAACGGCGGGTCCTTCAGGTCGGGCCGGTCGGCCTCGCCGTACAGCTGCCACAGCGCGGAGAGATCCAGCAGGCCCCGGACCCGCAGCACGTCCTGGGCGTCCATGTCCAGTTCCCGGACGAGCAGTTCCAGCATGTGGTCGGAGATCGAGGCGGCCACCTCCAGTCGCACCGGCGGGCCGAACCGGCGGCGGGCCAGTTCCCGCTCCAGCGCCTGGAGCAGGTCCTCGTCCCGGTCCTCGTCGACCTCGACCTCGGCGTTGCGGGTGACCCGGAACAGGTGGCACTCGACCACCTGCATGCCGGAGAAGAGCTGACCGAGGTGCACCGAGATGAGGTCTTCCACCGGCAGCATCCGGACCCCGGCCTGGTCCCGGTCGACCCGGACGAATCGGGGCACGTTGTTGGGCACCTTCACCCGGGCGAACAGCTCCGGCCCGCCGTCCGGATCGCGTACCGCGACAGCCAGGTTGAGCGACCGGCCCGAGATGTACGGGAAGGGGTGGGCCGGGTCGACCGCCAGCGGCGTGAGCACCGGGAAGATCTTCTCCCGGAAGTAGGTGCGCAGCCGTTCCCGCTCGGCATCGCCGAGGTCGGACCAGCGCAGCACCCGGATGTCCTCGGCGGCGAGTCTGGGCACCAGGTCGTCGACGTAACAGGCGGCCTGCCGGGCCACCAGCGCGGCGGCCTTCTCGGAGATCAGCGCCAGTTGGGTACGCAGGGGCAGCCCGTCGCCGCCCCGCACCGGTAGGCCGGCGGAGAGCCGGCGTTTCAGCCCGGCCACCCGCACCATGTAGAACTCGTCGAGGTTGCTGGCGAAGATGGCCAGGAACTTGGCCCGTTCCAGCAGCGGGTTGTTCTGGTCCTCGGCCAGGTCGAGCACCCGGGCGTTGAAGTCGAGCCAGGACAGCTCCCGGTTGAGGAACCGGTCCTCCGGCAGCGGATGGGTCGGCGTCGGGTCGTCGGCGGACTGCGGCAGGCCCGGTTCCGAGACCGGGTCCAGCACCTCCTCCAGCCCGGCGGAGGCCGCCGCCGGGTCGTTGGCCGGGGCGTCGTCGGGGACCGGGCGGGTGCTCCGGAACCGCCCGTCGGTCCCCCGGGGGCGACTTCCGTTGCGGCTGGTGGTGTCGTCGGTGGCGTCGGGGCTGGGGTGGCGTTCGCGAGGGGTGCTCACCCGCCCATAATCACCCGAACTCGGTTAACGCAAAATGAACTTGCGGCGGGTTGTCAGGACATCGTCGGCAGTGTCACGCGTACGACGTCGCCGGCGGCGTCGGTCTCCACGCGGACCCGCTGGCCGAGGCGGAGCAGGCGCAGCCCGGAGGCGTCGAATGCCCGGGCCGGGAAGGGCAGTTCGGTGCCGTCGTCCAGCAGCAGCAGCCCGCTGCGGGTCGCCGCGTCGAAGGTCGCCACCGTGCCCTGCATGCCAGCACCGTACCGAACCGTGGGGCGCGGTGCGTGAACGCCCGCGCCGTCAGGTCGAGAAGGATTCGGTGAAACAGCCGGCCGTCAGCGCCGCGGTGCGCGGACCCAGCCCGAGCTGCGCCGCGGCGGCCAGGTCGTCGGCGGTGTCCACGTCGCGCCGCAGACTCGGCCAGTCGCCGGTGAGCGGGCGGGCGCCGCTGGCCGCGTGCGCGGCGGCCGAGCCGGCTCCGAAGCGCGGATCCAGGGGTACGCCCGGCGGGGCGGCCAGCAGCACGGTGCCGGTGCCCGGCGTGTCGGCCACGAACCGACGTGTCCCCGGCGGGCTGGTCAGCGCTGCGTGCAGCGCCGCCGCCAGCTCGGCCGGCCGCAGGGCGGGCAGATCGGCGGTGAGCCCGGCCACCCAGCCGGCGACCTCCGCCACGCCGTGCCGGAACGCGGCGTTGAGCCCGGCGTCCGCGACGTCCGGCAGTACCCGGGCACCACTGGACCGGGCCGTGCCGGCGACTTGGGCGTCGTCGGTGACCACCACGATCTCGGCCACCCCCGGGCAGGCCCGCACCGCGGCCAGCGTGTCGGCGGCCAGCGCCAGGGCCAGATCCTGATGGGGTACGCCCGGCAGCCCGCCACGCAGCCGGGTCTTCGCGGCTGCCAGGCGTTTGACCGGCACCACCACCGTCCAGGGCTGTGTCACACCTGCCATCCTGCCAGCCGGGCGGCGGTACCCTCACTGGCCGTACCCGGGGCGAGCAGGCATGATTTCGGCTGCGGACCTCACCGGGCTTCTCCGGTGGGCGGGTCGGGGCGGGCACGAGGAGGCACGGTGGGTCGGCGGAGGCTGGGATTCTGGCAATGGTTCGCCGTGGTGCTGGTGAAGCCGGTGATGACCGTCTGGACCCGGCGTACCTGGCGGGGCATGGAGCACCTGGACCAGGACGGTCCCGTGATCATCGTGCCGAACCACATCTCGCACGCCGATCCGCTGGTCTCCGCGCACTTCGTCTACGACGCCGGGCGGTGGCCGCAGTTCCTCGGCAAGGCGAGCGTGTTCAAGGTGCCGGTGATCGGCTGGATCCTGCACCGGTGTAAGCAGATTCCGGTCGAGCGGGGCTCGGTCGACGCGGTGAAGTCGCTGGACGCCCTGGTCAAGGCGCTCGACGAGGGCGGAGCCGTGATCATCTACCCGGAGGGCACCACCAGCCGGGAGCCGGACCTGTGGCCGATGAAGGGCAAGACCGGCGCGGCCCGGCTGGCGCTGGCCACCGGCGCCCCGGTGGTGCCGCTGGCGATGTGGGGGCCGGAACGGATCTTCGATCCGCGCCGGGCCCGGATCAACCTGCGCCCCCGGATCCCGGTGACCGTGGTCGCCGGGCCACCGATCGACCTGAGCCGCTGGGCCGGCGCCGCCCCGAGCCGCCAGGTGCTGGAGGAGATGACCGACGTGATCATGCTGCGCCTGCGGGACATGCTCGCCGACATCCGGGGCGGGACACCACCGCCGCTGTGGCAGCGCGCCACCCGCCCGCAGCCCGACCGCCAGCGCCCGGAGACGGCGGCATGAGCGAGCGTAAGCGAGTGAATCATCGATGCTGTGTGGTGGTGCCTCACGGCGGCGCCGACCGTAGGGAGGCGGCGGCGTGAGTGGGCAGGTGGCGGTGCTGGGGGCGGGATCGTGGGGTACGGCGTTCGCGAAGATCCTCGCCGACGCCGGCCGGGAGGTGACGCTCTGGGCGCGGCGACAGTCGATCGCCGACGTGATCCGCGCGGAGCGGCGTAATCCGGAGTACCTGCCCGGGGTGGTGTTGCCGGAGCGGGTCACCGGAACCGGCGACCCCGTCGAGGCGATCAAGGGCGCCGAGATGGTGGTGCTCGCGGTGCCGTCGCAGACCCTGCGCGGCAACCTCGCCGAGTGGGTGGAGCACCTGCACCCCGAGGCCACCCTGGTGTCGCTGATGAAGGGCATCGAACTCGGCACCACCAAGCGGATGAGCGAGGTGATCGTCGAGACCGCCGAGGTGGCGGCCGATCGGGTGGTGGTGGTCTCCGGCCCCAACCTGGCACCGGAGATCGCCGCGGAGCAACCCGCTGCCACCGTGGTCGCCTGCACCGATTCCGACCGGGCCACCCTGGTGCAGCGGTCGATCACCACGCCCTACTTCCGCCCGTACACCAACGACGACGTGATCGGCTGTGAGCTGGGCGGGGCGGTCAAGAACGTGATCGCGCTGGCGTACGGCATCGCCACCGCGATGGGCTTCGGGCACAACACCCGGGCGATGCTCGTCACCCGTGGGCTGGCCGAGACCGCCCGGCTCGGGGTGGCCCTCGGCGCGGATCCGCTCACCTTCGCGGGTCTCGCCGGGATGGGTGATCTGGTGGCCTCCTGCTCGTCGCCGTCGGCCCGCAACCGCACCTTCGGCGAGCACCTCGGTCGGGGTGCCAGCCTGGAGGAGGCGCGGGTGGCCACCCGGCAGACCGCCGAGGGGGTCAAGAGCGCGCTGGCGATCCGGGATCTGGCCCGCGCGCACGGGGTGGAGATGCCGATCACCGAGCAGGTCGAGCTGGTCTGCCACGAGGGGGTGGACCCGCGACTGGCGGTCCAGGCCCTGATGAGTCGTACCACGAAGCCGGAGTGAGCAGCACCATGAGCGAGCGTGACGCCCCGCAGTCGCACGACCACCCGCCGACGGGGGACGGCACCCGATGCGTGCACGCCGGCCTGCCCGAGCCCACCCCCGGCGCGCCGTTCCTGCCCGGGCCGGTGTTCGCCGCGCCGTACCATCTCGACCCCTGGCAGGGGCCGGCGGCGTCGCCGAACGGGTACGGGCGTCCGGACAATCCGACCCGGCGGCTGCTGGAGGCCGCGGTCGGTGAGCTTGAGGGCGGCGACTGCCGGGTCTTCGCCAGCGGGCAGGCGGCGATAACCGGGCTGCTGCTGGCGGTGCTGCGGGCCGGCGACGTGGTGGTGCTGCCCGCCGACGGGTACTTCCCGGTGCGCGCGTTCGCCACCGACACCCTCGCCGGCAACGGCGTACGGGTGCTGTTCGCACCGACCGCCGGGCCGTACCCGGACCTCGACGGGGTACGGCTGGTGCTGGTGGAGACGCCGGCCAACCCGGGGCTCGACGTCGTGGACCTGCCGGCGCTGGCCGGGCGGGCGCACGCCGCCGGTGCCCTGCTGGCCGTGGACAACACCACCGCCACCCCGCTCGGGCAGCGACCGCTGGACCTCGGCGCCGACGTGGTCGTGGCCTCCGGCACCAAGGCGTTGACCGGGCACTCCGATCTGTTGCTCGGCTACGTGGCCACCCGGTCGGCGGAGCTGCTGTCGACGGTCACCGCCTGGCGTACCGCGACCGGTTCGGTGCCCGGCGCGTTCGACGCCTGGCTGGCCCACCGTTCGTTGGCCACCCTCGATCTGCGCCTGGCCCGGCAGACGGCGAACGCGGCGGCGCTGGCCCGGCTGCTGGCCGACCGCGCCGACGTCTCCGGCCTGCGCTGGCCGGGCCTGCCGGAGGACCCGGCGTATCCGGTGGCGACGCGGCAACTGCGCCGGATGCCGGGCGTGCTCTCCTTCGATCTCGGCAGCGCCGACCGGGTCGCCCGCTTCCTCTGCGCGGCCCGGCTGGTCGCCGCAGCGACATCCTTTGGCGGTCTGCACACCACGGCGGACCGGCGGGCACAGTGGGGCGACGACACCGCGCCCGGTTTCGTCCGGCTCTCCTGCGGGGTGGAGGACACCGCCGACCTGGTCGCCGATGTCACGGCCGCGCTGGAGGCGGCCGCCTGATGGGCGCACCGGTCTCCCCGGCCGCGTACGAAGCCCTGGTCGCCCGGTTGCGGCAGGCCGGTTGCGTGTGGGCCGAGGAGGAGGCTCGCCTGCTGGTGGCGGCGGGCGGCGGCCCGCAGAGGCTGGCGGGGCTGGTCGACCGGCGGGTCGCCGGTGAGCCGCTGGAGTACCTGTTGGGCTGGGCGGAGTTCTGCGGTGAGCGGATCGACGTCGACCCGGGCGTCTTCGTGCCCCGGGCGCGTACCGCCCTGCTGGTCTCGGCGGCGGCCCGGGTGACCGGACCGGCCGCGAGCGTGGTGGAGCTGTGTTGTGGCTCCGGTGCGATCAGCCGGGTGCTGGCGCGTCGGCTCGCCGCGCCCCGGCTGCTGGCTGCGGTCGACGTGGATCCGGCGGCGGTGGCCTGCGCGCGGCGGAACCTGGCCGCCGTGGGTGCGCCGGTCTTCGTCGGTGACCTCTTCGATCCATTACCGGTGGCCTGGCGCGGTCGCCTCGACCTGGTGGTGGCCAACGCCCCGTACGTGCCGACGGCGGCGATGGCGCTGCTGCCCCCGGAGGCGCGCCGGTACGAATCCGCCGCGGCGCTCGACGGTGGGCCCGACGGGCTGGCCGTGCTGCGCCGGCTGGCCGCTGCCGCGCCGGACTGGCTCGCGCCCGGCGGGCACCTGGTGGTGGAGGTCGGCCAGGGGCAGGTCGACCGGTTCCGGGCGGTGCTGACCGAGGTCGGACTGGCACCGTCGGTGGTACGCGACGAAGCCTCCGACGCCATCGCGATGCTGGGTCGATACCCGGACGACGTGGCGGGCGGGCGGTACGAGAACTAGCCTCACGTCAGGTGTGACGGCGGGAGGCGGAACTCGGGTGGACAGCGCAACGGTGGTCGTCGGGATCGACAACGGTGGCACGACCAACAACGCCACCGTGCTCACGCTCGACGGACGATTCCTGGTCGACCGCCTGGTGGAGACGCCGAGCCGGGTGCAGGAGGGCCCGGAGGCGGCGGTGGCGGCGATGGCGGACGCCTTCGACGGCGTGCTGGCCCTCACCGGGGTGCCCCGCGAACAGGTCGGTGCGGTCGGTCTGGACACGCCCGGTCCGGCCAGTGCCAGCGGCGTCATCTCGTCGAAGGGCTCCACGAACTTCTCCCAGCCGGCCTGGCGCGGCTATGACGTGCGGGGCGCCCTCGAACGTCGGCTCGGGCTACCGGTGGTCTACCACAACGACGGCAACGCCGCTGCGCTCTACGCCCATCACGTCCACTTCGGGGCCGACGCGATGCGGCGCTCGTCAGTGTCGGCGATCGTCGGCACCGGACTCGGTGGCGGCCTGGTCGAGCACGGCCGGGTGATCTCCGGCGCGGCGGGAATGGCCGGCGAGTTGGGGCATGTGCATATTCCGATGAATACCGTGTTGGCGCCGGGCCAACCGGTGCCGATCTGCGCCTGCGGCTTCGCCGGTGACGTCGAGAGCGTCGTGTCGTTGACCGCGATCGAGCACAACCTGTTGCCGTACTGGTTGACCCGCTTTCCGGGGCATCCGCTGATCGGCGAGTCACCGGAGCGCGCGGCGAAGCTGGTACGCGGCTACGGCGAGCGGGGCGACGAACTGGCCCGGGAAGTCTTCGCCCAGCAGGCGAGGGCGCTCGCCGCGCTGTTCACCATCGCGTCGAACTTCACCGATCCGCACGCGTACTTCGTCGGTGGTGGGGTGGTGGAGACGGACGCGGCGTTCCGCGACTGGTTCCTGGCCGCCGTGCGCGAGCACACCCTGCTCCGGGCGGAGCAGGCCGCCCTGGCCACCTTCGCGCTGGTGCCGGACCGTGACATGGCTGGCGCGCGGGGCGTGGCGCTGGCGGCGCTGGAGGCGGTCCGTGCGCTGCCGTCGCCGCCACCGCTGGTCGGCGACTAGGCGGAGGGGCTGACCGGGCCGGCGGTGCCCTTACCGGCCCGGTCAGCGGCTCTGGGGTGCGGTCCCTCCGTGGCTCAGCGGGTCGGCGGAGCCTGGGCGAAGGCGGTCCACGCCGACGGCCGGAAGATCAGCAGCGGGCCGTGCGGGTCCTTGGAGTCGCGTACGGCGACAGTGCCGGGGACGACCGCCATCTCGACGCAGGCGCCCTCGTCACCGCTGTGGCTGCTCTTGCGCCAGCCCGTCACGGCCGCCGCGGCGTTGGTCGTCGGTGTCATCGCATTACCGTCCCTTCAGGAGTTTGAAGATTGCCTCGCGGCTGTCCGTCGGGCTGAGCGCGACGGTGCGCAGGTGCTCCATGATCTTGGTGCAGGTACGCAGGTCGCCGGGACGGTCGAGGATCATCTGCCCGGCGACCGTCTCCACGGAGGCGATGATCGGGTCCTCCGGGTCGGCGAATTCGAGGATGTGCAGGGAGCCCCGGGTGCCCCGGTGGTAGCCGGCGACCAGCGGGATCACCTGGACGGTGATGTTCGGTAGCTCGCTCATCTTGAGCAGGTGGCTCAGCTGACCCTGTTGCGCGGAGTCGTCACCCACCGGACGAAGCAGCGCGGCCTCGTCGAGAATCGCGTCGAAGATCGGCGGGTCCTCCTCGAAGATCCGCTGTTGCCGGTCCAGCCGCATGCGCACCCGCTCCTCGACGTCGTTGTCGCTGAGGGTGTGTGGCCCGCCCCGCATCACGCCGCGGATGTAGTCGGCGGTCTGCAACAGCCCGGGCACCACCGACGGCTCGAAATTCGCGATGGCGACGGCCTCGGCCTCCAGCGCGATGAAGTCGATGGTGCGCCGGTCGAGCAGGTACGAATAGGACACCCACCAGCCGGGCTTGCGCGCGTCCTTGGCGAGCTGGACGGCGGCCGCGACCTCGTCCGCGCCGACTCCGTAGAGGGTGAGCAGCGCGCGCACGGTGGCTGGGTTGACCAGGGTCTGCGCGTTCTCGTAGCGGGAGAGCGTGCTGCGGGTGCTGTTGATCTCGTCGGCCGCGGTCTCCAGGGTGAGGCCGGCGGCCTCCCGATGGTGGCGCAGGGCGATGCCCAATCGACGGGCACGTGCGGTCTTCGGAGCCATGTATAGATGGTCGCACGTATTTGGGAAGCTGTACATGAGAGAACGCCAGTGAGAGTTGCATTCATGCCCATGGAGCTGTCAATCTGTTAGCGCGTCCTCACCGCCGGTTGTCGTGGCGACGGTGGTGGTGAGCGACCGGAGGGGATGAGGCGCGCGGCGGTCGGGTTTTCCCCCGTACCCGACCGCCGCGTGCCACGCCAGGAGGTCGGCTACCGGAAGGGAATCGACGTGCAGACTGGTCAGCGGGTTTTCGGCGAGCGCCGGGACGGCCGGCGATGACACGTTTCCTGGTGGTGCTGACCGACGTCCGTCCGTACGAGGTGGATGGTCGTAACGAGCGGCTGGCCCCGGAGCGTCGCCGCCAGGTGGTCGGCGCGAACAGTCGCGAGGCCGCCGATCGGATCGCCGGCGCCTTCATGGCGCTCGGCATGGTGCGGGCCGGCCGGCAGCGGGTCAAGGTGCTCGCCATCGGACGCCGGCACGCGTACGGCGAGCGTGAGCTGGCCGGCTGACCTCGATCGCCCGATCACGTTCCGTATATGGCTTGTTGACCGTTTGCGGCCGTTTCGCGTTCCCGCAGGGTATCGGCTACCCCCATCCGCCACGCACAGTAAGGTCATCCGGGAGAGCGCCAGCAGTGCGTCCCGGAAAGGTGATCACAGTGACCACCCCAGGCAAGACCCGCGTGGCGATCGTCTTCGGCGGCCGCAGCCCGGAACACGGCATCTCGTGCGTCAGCGCCGGCAGCGTGCTCGGCGCGCTGGATCCGGACGAGTTCGAGGTGGTGCCGGTCGGTATCACCCGGGCTGGCCAGTGGGTGCTCACCAACGGCGACCCCGGTCAGTTGGCGATCAGCGCCCGTCGGCTGCCGGAGATCACCGCGGAGTCCGGCACGGACATCGTGCTGCGCACCGACCCCACCGGCGGCGGGCTGCTCGTGCTCGACCCGACCGAAGGGCCCCGGGCGCTCGCCGACGTGGACGTGGTCTTCCCCGTGCTGCACGGCGCCTACGGTGAGGACGGCACCATCCAGGGCATGCTGGAGATGGCCGGCATCCCGTACGTCGGGGCGAAGGTCTTCGCCTCGGCCGCCGCGATGGACAAGGAGTTCACCAAGAAGCTCTGCGCCGCCGAGGGCATTCCGGTCGGCCCGTACGCGGTGCTGCGCAGCGGAACCACGCTTAGCGAGGCGGACAAGCAGCGGCTGGGCCTGCCGGTCTTCGTCAAGCCCTCCCGGGCCGGCTCGTCCTTCGGCATCACCAAGGTCAACGACTGGGCCGACCTGGACACGGCCCTCGCCACCGCCCGGGAGATCGACAGCAAGGTCCTGGTCGAGGGCGCCATCGTCGGCCGGGAGATCGAGTGCGGCGTGCTGGAGGGCGAGGCCGGCGGCGCGCCGGAGGCGTCCGTGCTGGCCGAGGTCCGGGTGGTCGGCGACTACGACTTCTACGACTTCGAGGCCAAGTACATCGACGCGGAGTCCGCCTGCGAGTACGACATCCCGGCCGACCTGCCGGAGCGGGTCACCCGGCAGGTGCGCGACTACGCCGTACGCGCCTTCACCGCGCTCGACTGCGCCGGCCTGGCCCGCGTCGACTTCTTCGTCACGCCCGACCTCGACGTCTACCTCAACGAGATCAACACGATGCCCGGCTTCACGCCGACGTCGATGTTCCCCCGGATGTGGGCGGCGGCCGGCCTGGAGTACCCGAAGCTTGTCGACCGGCTCATCCGCACCGCGTTGACCAGGGGGCCGGGGCAGCACTGAGCCTCCGCCCCGGCTCTGATCCGCTGCGTCAGGAGGTGCAGCCGGACGGTGCCGTGCCGGACGACCGGATCGACTCGACGATTGTGGCGGAGACCGGGGAGGCCCACTGCAACGCCTCGCCGTAGAAGTGCGGCACCCGCAGGGTCACCGCGGTCTCCCGGTCGACGGTGGTCAGCTCCGTCACGTCGGGCCCCTCCACCGCGTACCAGCAGACCGAGTTGACCAGGTAGAGGTGGTCGTCGGGCTTCACCTCCGGCTCATCGCCACCGCAGGCCACGGTGAGCGCCGGGTCGCCGTACGCGGCATTCTGCTCCGGCCCGGCGCTCACCGGGCGCTGCGGCAGGTCGCGGATCGAGTCGGGCAGCTGGGACAGCAGGGCGCGGCAGACGACGGTCGGGCGCTCGCCAAGCTGAGGGGCGGCCATCTCGACCGGCGCCGTGGAGACCGGAGCGGGCGTGGTCGCCGACGGCTGCGGCGCGGCGGCCGGTTCCTCCGGCGAGAGGTTGCCCAGCGCGAGCGCACCCACCAGCAGGGCCACCGGCACCGCCACCGCCGTGGCGATCAGCGCCGCGCTGCGGTTGGTGCGGTCGGGTGCCTCAGCGCCCGGGCGGTCAGCCTGGGCGACGGGGGATTCAGCGTGCTCGTCCACTTACAGGCGCACCACCGAACACGTGAGGGTGCGGGTGATGCCAGGCACCATCTGCACCTTGCTGACAATCAGTTTTCCGAGCTCGTCGACGGTGTTCGCCTGGGTGAGCACGACCACGTCGTACGGCCCGGTGACCGCGTCGACGCGGACCACGCCGGCGAGATCAGCGATGAGACCGGCCACGTCACGTGCCCGGCCGACCTCTGTCTGGATGAGGATGTACGCCTGTACCACGACTCGACCTCCCTCCGTCGCCGCCTGCCAGGCGGCCCGAAGGGAGAAAGTACCTTACGGACCAGGGCAGACCCCGATCGGTGGCCAAGGAGAAGCAGTGAGCGAGCGCAGCGAGCGAACCATCAGGTTCAGGGCGGTGTCGTCGTGAGTGTCGCGGGTGTCGGCGAGTTCGGGCTGATCGACCGGGTCACGGCCCGGCTGTCGTACGGCCCGACGGTGCTGCTCGGCCCCGGTGACGACGCCGCAGTGGTCGCCGCGCCGGACGCCCGGGTGGTCGCCACCACCGACGTGCTGGTCGAGGGGCGGCACTTCCGCCGGGACTGGGCCGGTCCGCACGACATCGGCCGCCGGGCGGCGGCGGCGAACCTCGCCGACGTGGCGGCCATGGGCGCGGAGCCGACCGCCCTGCTGGTGGCGCTCTGCGTACCGGAGGACGTCGACACCGGCTGGCTGGAGCAACTTGCCGACGGGCTCGGTGCCGAGGCGGCCGGTGTCGGGGCCAGTGTGGTGGGCGGGGACATGTCGGCCAGCCCCACGCTTACCATCGCGGTCACCGCGCTCGGCAACCTGGGCGGTCGGTCCCCGGTGACCCGGGCCGGTGCCCGACCCGGTGACCTGCTCGCCCTGGCCGGTCGCACCGGGTACGCGGCGGCCGGGTTCACCGTGCTCTCCCGTGGCTTCCGGACGCCCCGGCTGCTGGTCGAGGCGTACCGGCGACCGGAGGTGCCCTACCCGGCCGGGCCGCAGGCCGCCCGGCTCGGCGCCACCGCCATGATCGACGTCTCGGACGGGCTGCTCGCCGACCTCAGGCACATGGCGAAGGCCAGCGGGGTGGCCATCGACATCGCCCGGGACGCCTTCGAGGTGCCGCCGCAGATGCGTGACGCCGCGCAGGCGCTCGGCGTCGACCCGTACGCCTGGCTGTTGGCCGGTGGCGACGACCATGCGCTCGCCGCTACCTTTCCCCCGGCGACGGCCCTGCCCCCGGGCTGGCGGGCGATCGGCCGGGTAGCCGTGGGCTCCGGTGTGACGGTGGACGGCCGACCGTTCGACGGGCCGGCCGGATGGGACCATTTTCGCTGACCGCAGGCCACCCCGCAGGGCGCTGCCAGCCGCGTCGTACCCTGCACGGGTGCACGAAATCGAGATCCACACGGTGCCGTTCGACTCGCCGGAGGCCCAGCGGTTGATCACCGCGACCCTGGCTGACCTGAGCGCCCGGTACGGCGGCAGCGGCGACGAGACCCCGGTCGACGCGCGCGAGTTCGTGCCGCCGGCCGGGGCGTTCCTGGTCGCCCGGATCGACGGACAGCCGGTGGGCTGCGGCGGCTGGCGCAGCCACGGCGAGGAGACCGCCGAGGTGAAGCGGATGTACACCGCGCCGGAGGCCCGGGGGCGGGGCGTGGCCCGCACTGTGCTGGCGGCCATCGAACGCTCGGCCCGTGAGCACGGGCGCCGACGGATCATCCTGGAGTGCGGTGACCGGCAGCCCGAGGCGATCGCGTTGTACAAGGCGGCCGGCTACGAGCGGATCCCCAACTTCGGCTTTTACGCCGACGAGCCCGGCTGCCTGTCGTTCGGTCGCACGCTCTGAGTATCCCGCTCGCCGCGCACCCGACACCGGCCTGCGGACACGTCAAAACCGGCGTGCCCGCTGGGGCCCGCCGGTTTTGACAGTCGTGATGTCCGGGTGCTACCGCGTCAGGCGCGGGCGACCTTGCCGGCCTTGATGCAGGACGTGCAGACCTTCAGCTTCTTGGTCGTGCCGCCACCGGCCGGGGTGCGCACCGACTGGATGTTCGGGTTCCAGCGGCGGTTGGTCCGCCGGTGCGAGTGGGACACGTTGTGGCCGAAGCCCGGCCCCTTGCCACAGACGTCACACACGCTAGCCACGGGATACTCCTGGGATTGAAACGTTCATGAGGTCGGCACCAGGCGCAGCCCGGGCAACCTGGCCAGGGTACCCGATGCGGAAGTCGCCTGCCCAACCGGGCTCGGCCACCGCGACGGCGCAGCAGGCGATGCGGACGGCAGCGCGCCCGCGAACCTGATCCGGACCGGACCCGCCCGGTGTCGGGCGAGTGTCAGCGTACGCCAGTAGGCTGCCACCGTGCTGGACACCCTCGACGCCGCCGCCGTGCGCCGCTGGTGCGCCAGCGGCCTCGCCGCGCTCAAGCGGCACCAGGGTGAGATCGACGAGCTGAACGTCTACCCGGTGCCCGACGGTGACACCGGCACCAACCTGGTGCTCACCCTCACCTCCGCGCAGCAGGCGCTGGCGATGGATCTCGACACCCACGCCGACGGCATGTCGACCGCCCACGGGCACGCGTTGCGCCTGATGGCCCGGGGTGCCCTGCTCGGCGCGCGGGGCAACTCCGGGGTGATCCTGTCGCAGATCCTGCGGGGTCTCGCCGACACTCTGGCCGCCGTCCCGCAGGTGCGGGGCCGGGAGCTGGCCGCAGCTCTGCGGGAGGCCACCGACGCGGCGTACACGGCGGTGTCCCGCCCGGTCGAGGGCACTCTGCTCTCCGTCGTCTCGGCCGCCGCCGACGCGGCCGAGCAGGCTGGCAGCGACGAGCTGCGCGTGGTGGCCCGGGCCGCGGCAAACGCCGCGGCCGGCGCGCTGGCCCGCACCCCCGAGCAGTTGCCGGCGCTGGACCGGGCTGGGGTGGTCGACGCCGGTGGGCAGGGGCTGTGCCTGCTGCTCGACGCCCTCGTCGAGGTGGTCACGGGGGAGAACCCGGTGCGGCCGGCGCCCAGTCCTCCGCTGGTGCGCCCGCCGGTCACCGTCGCCCGGGAGACCGGCTCGGCCGAGTACGCCTACGAGGTGCAGTTCCTGCTCGACGCCGAGCCCGCCGCGGTGGAGCGGATGCGGGAGACCCTGCTCACCATCGGCGATTCCCTGGTGGTCGTCGGCGACCAGGGCACCTGGCAGGTCCACGTGCACGTCAACGACGTCGGCGCGGCGATCGAGGCGGGTGTGGTGGCCGGCCGCCCGCACCAGATCGCGGTGACCCGCTTCGTCGACCATCCGGAGCCCGTACCGTCCCGGTTGCCCGACGGGCGGGCCGCCGTGGTGGTGGCCGCCGGCGCCGGGATCGCCGAGCTGCTCGCCGCCGAGGGCGCGGTGGTGGTGCCCGGCAACCCTTCGACCGGTGAACTGCTCGACGCGGTACGCGCCACCGGCGCGGCCCGGGTGGTGGTGCTGCCCAACGACCCGGACGCGCAGGCGGTGGCCAACCAGGTCACCGAGGAGGCGCACCGGCTGGGGGTGGAGGTGGCGGTGGTGCCGACCCGGTCACCGGTGCAGGCGCTGGCGGCGCTCGCCGTGCGCGATCCGCAGCGCCGCTTCGCCGACGACGTGATCGCGATGGCCGAGGCCGCCGGCGCCTGCCGGTACGCCGAGGTGTGCCGGGCCGGCCGCGAGGCGCTCACCGTCGCCGGCCCGTGCCGCGCCGGTGACGTGCTCGCCCTGGTCGAGGGCGAGGTGAATCTGATCGGCGCCGACCTGGTGGACACCTCCGTCGCGCTTGTCGACCGGATGCTCGGCGGTGGCGGCGAGCTGGTCACCCTGCTCGTCGGGGCCGACGCGCCCGACGGGCTGGTCGAGGCGGTGCGCGCGCACCTCACGGCGCGCTGGCCGTTCGTGGAGGTGCAGGTGTATCCGGGCGGGCAACCACACCATCCCCTGCTGGTCGGTGTCGAATGACCGCCGATCCGTCCGACCTGGACACGCCGCTGAAGAAGCTGGTCGGGGAGAAGACCGCCAAGGCGCTGGCCGGCCATCTCGACCTGCACACCGCGGGTGATCTCATCTACCACTTCCCCCGCCGCTACGACGAGCGTGGCGAGCACACCGACATCCGCGCGTTGGACGTCGGCGAGCAGGTCACCGTGCTGGCCCAGGTGCAGCGCACCGCCGTACGCCCGATGCGGCAGCGGCGGGGCAATCTGCTGGAGGTGACCGTCGGCGACGGCTCCGGCGGCAGCCTCACCCTCACCTTCTTCGGCAACCAGGCGTGGCGCGAACGCGAGCTGCGGCCCGGCCGGTGGGGACTGTTCGCCGGAAAGGTCACCGAGTTCCGCGGCCGGCGGCAGCTCAACGGGCCGGAGTACGTCCTGCTGGGGGAGCAGACCGACACCGAGGCGGCGGCCAGCGAGCAGATCGAGGAGTTCGCCGGTGCGCTCATTCCGGTCTACCCGGCCGCTGCGGCGGTGCCCACCTGGGTGATCGCCCGCTGCGTACGGGTGGTGCTGGACACGGTGGCCCCGCCGGAGGATCCGTTGCCGGCGACGGTACGGGCCAGCCGGAACCTGGTCGGTCTGGGCACCGCCCTCCGGGAGATCCATCGGCCGTCCAGCCGGGAGGAGCTGTACCGGGCCCGTCGGCGGCTGAAGTGGGACGAGGCGTTCGCCGTGCAGGTGACCCTGGTCCGGCGCAAGCGGGACGCCGCCGCGTCCCCCGCGCGTCCCCGGCCCGGGCGGTCGGGCGGTCTGCTCGACGCGTTCGACGCCCGGCTGCCGTACGAGCTGACCGCCGGCCAACGTGACGTCGGCGTGGAGATCGCCGCCGACCTCGCCACCGGTCATCCGATGCACCGCCTGTTGCAGGGCGAGGTCGGCTCCGGCAAGACAGTGGTGGCGCTGCGGGCGATGCTCCAGGTGGTCGACGCGGGCGGGCAGGCCGCGCTGCTGGCCCCGACCGAGGTGCTCGCCGCCCAGCATCACCGGGGCATGCTCGACCTGCTCGGCCCGCTCGCCCAGGCCGGCGAGCTGGGTGCCGCCGAGCACGCCACCCGGGTGGAACTGGTCACCGGCTCGCTGGGCGCGGCGGCCCGGCGTCGGGCGCTGGCCGAGGTCGCCAGCGGCGCGGCCGGCATCGTGCTCGGCACCCACGCCCTGCTCTACGAGGGGGTCGACTTCGCCGATCTCGGTCTGGTCGTGGTCGACGAGCAGCACCGGTTCGGCGTCGAGCAGCGGGACGCGTTGCGGGCCAAGGCGGATCAGCCGCCGCACGTACTGGTGATGACCGCCACCCCGATCCCTCGTACGGTGGCCATGACGGTCTACGGCGACCTGGAGATCTCCACGCTGTCCCAACTTCCGCGCGGTCGTTCACCTATCGCCTCGCACGTCGTACCGGCCGCGGAGAAGCCGGCCTTTCTCGACCGTGCCTGGCGTCGGCTGCGTGAGGAGGTGGCCGCCGGTCACCAGGCGTACGTGGTCTGCCCCCGGATCGGAGATTCGACGTCCGGGGCCGAGGAGGAGCCGCCGACGGTCGACGACTCGGAACGGCGGCCACCGCTGGCGGTGACCGAGGTCGCGCCGTTGCTGGCCGACGGGCCGTTGCACGGTCTGCGGATCGGGGTCCTGCACGGCCGGCTGCCGGCCGACGAGAAGGACGCGGTGATGCGGTCCTTCGCCGCCGGTGAGCTGGACGTGCTGGTGGCCACCACGGTGGTCGAGGTGGGGGTGGACGTACCCAACGCGACGATGATGGTGGTGCTGGACGCGGACCGGTTCGGCGTCTCGCAACTGCACCAGTTGCGTGGCCGGGTGGGCCGGGGCAGCGCGCCCGGGCTCTGTCTGCTGGTGAGCGAGGCGGCCGAGGGCAGCGGGGCACGGGAGCGGCTGGACGCGGTCGCCTCCACCACGGACGGTTTCAAGCTCGCCGAGCTGGACCTGGAACAGCGGCGGGAGGGGGACGTCCTGGGTGCCACCCAGTCCGGCCGTCGTTCGCACCTGCGCCTGCTGTCGTTGCTGCGCGACGCGGACCTGATCCGGGACGCGCGGGCGGAGGCCATCGCGTTGGTCGAGGAGGATCCGGAGCTGACCCGGCATCCGGCGCTCGCCGCCTCGGTGGCCGCGCTTGTCGACGCCGACCGCGCCGAGTACCTCGAAAAGGGCTGACCGAGCCGCTGGCCCCGCCGATCCCCGCGCGCCGACCGCCGCGAACCTGCCCGGGACAGCGAACCGCCCCGGTCACCCGTGGAACGGGGTGACCGGGGCGGGCACGCTCAGCTCGGCTCAGGCGGTGAAGTGGATCCGCCGCCGCCGTGCCATCACGAACAGGACCGCGCCCAGCGCCAGCAGGGCGATCGCGCCTGCGGCGATGCCGCCGGCCGCAGCGCCGGTCACCGGCAGGCCCGGCTCCTCGTCGCCGCCGCCACCGCCGCCGCAGCCCTCGGGGGCGTAGACGACCTCAAGCTCCAGGCCCAGCTCCGGCAGGACGACCAGCGCCGCCTCCTCGTCACCGGCCGGGAAGGTGACCTTCTCCGACGAACCCGGCGCGACGGTACGGGTCTCGGTCTTGTCGCCGTAGGTGAACTCGACCTTGACCGGCATGCCACCCTCCGGGTTCGACGCGGTCAGCCCGAAGGTCTCGCAGTCCGCGTCGGTGGTCACCGTCGGCAGCGGGCAGTCCTCGGGACGCTCCCAGGAGTAGGTGCCGTTCTCGATGACCTTGCCGTCGACCAGCACCTCGATCTTGCCGGCGTTCTCGGCGGGCACCACGGTCTCGTTGTCGGCCTCGCCCGGCGCGACGGTGACGGTCTTGGACCAGCCGTTCTCGGCCCGGACCTCGAACTCGACCGGGTACTTGGAGATCGAACCGTCGTTGCTCAGCGAGACGGTGACGCTGCCGTCGCAGGCGGAGGAGAAGGTGGACGCCGGGGTGGTGCAGTTCTTGCTGCCGCCGTTGTACCAGCCCTGCGGGCCCGAGGAGCGGTTGCCGGGAGCACCCTTCTCGCCGAGCTTCTTGGAGCCGTAGCGCGGGCCGTCCTCGACCAGCGGGTCGATGACCTCGTCGACCCCGCCCCAGATCAGGTCGACCTGGGTGTGGCAGTCCGGGACACCGACGTTCAGCTCGATCTCGGTCTGGCCGGCACCGAGGAAGTCGCTGTCCGGCTCGCCGTAGACGTACTGCGGGGTGGCGAACTGCGGGCGCGGCGCGAAGTACGACACCAGGGTGAAGTACTGCTTCTCGTCACCGCACAGCGGCAGGTCACCCGCCAGCTTGACGGTCGCGGTGCCCTTCGGGCCGTCGAAGGTGTGGCTGTACTTAGCCTCGCTGGCGTCGACGCACTTCGGCGCCGGGGTGCACGCCCCGTCGCGGTCGAGGTTGATGCTGCCCTCGTTGCTCGCGCGGGCGTTGTTCTTCTGCCAGACCGCATCCACCCGCAGGGTGGCGCGGGTGGTGTCGCCCGGCACCCGCTGGACAGCCTCCACGAAGGAGTTCTTGGGAATGACGACGCTGTGCAGCGGCCGGCTCTCGTCGGCGCGCACCTGCACGGTCACGTCGGTGTTGGGGTTGGCCGTGACCTTCGTGATCGTGGCGTCCTTGTTACGTTCGCTGTTCTCCACCTTCCACGTGATCACCCGCTCACCACTGAGCTGGTCGCAGACGGCGGTGGCGGTGATGGTGGTGTGGTGAGCGCTGGCGGGGGTGGCCACCGCCGCTGCTCCGGTCAGGCCGATGAGGGCGGCTGCCAGGACAGCCAGCGGCCGCCGCAGCGACAGCTTGGGTCGGATCACGCGTACTCCCGGGGTGAAGATGCGTCTGGGTCGGCGCGGGCGGGACGGACGGCGCTGGCGGCACGTGCCGCGCCTGAGAGGGTGCCTCCCTTGCCGATTACCGGCGGCAATGCGCCGGCACCGGGCAGACCCTAGCGAGATCGCGAGAAACGAAACAGCCCTCAGGGAAGCTTAAGTGAGATGTTGTCAATTCGAGATTATTGATATACTCATAGTGATCATTCGGAGGCGGCACGCTCCGCTGTCCCGTCTGGACCGGCACGCCGTCGCGATGCGGCTCCGTCGACCCGAGGCTGGTCCGCTGTCGCGTAGCGTCAGGAAGGTGAGCAGGAGCGAGCGATGACCCGCATCGTCGCGGGCAGTCTGGGTGGCCGGCGGATCGCCGCCCCGTCGGGTGCCGGCACCCGACCCACCTCCGACCGGGTACGCGAGGCGTTGTTCAGCGCGGTCGAAGCCGAGGTGGACCTCGACGGGATCCGCTTCGCCGACCTCTACGCCGGCTCGGGCGCCGTCGGCCTGGAGGCGCTGTCCCGGGGCGCCGCGCACGCGCTGCTGGTCGAGTCCGACCCGCGTGCGGCCAGGGTGATCCGGGAGAACCTGGCGGCGCTGCGGGTCGGCACGTCGGCCCGACTGGTCACCGGCAAGGTCGCCACCGTGCTGGCCGCCGGTGCGGAGGGTGACCCGTACGACGTCGTCTTCGCCGATCCGCCGTACGCCCTGCCGGACGATGGCATCCGCGCGATGCTCGCCGCTCTGGTGGACGGGGGTTGGCTGACGCCGGAGGCATTGGTGGTGGTGGAGCGGTCCAGCCGTGGCGGACCGGTCGAGTGGGTGGAAGGCATCACTGGCCAGCGCAGTCGCCGGTACGGCGAGACCACCCTTTGGTACGGTCGCCGATCATGAGACGTGCGGTGTGTCCCGGATCGTTCGACCCGGTCACCAACGGTCACCTCGACATCGTCGGCCGGGCCAGCCGGCTGTTCGACGAGGTGATCGTCGGCGTACTGGTAAACCAGTCGAAGAGTGGCCTGTTCACCGTGGAGGAGCGCATCGACATGCTCCGGGAGGTGACCGCCTCCTACGGCAATGTGCGGGTGGAATCCTTCCGGGGCCTGCTGGTGGACTTCTGCCGGGCGCAGCGGGCGACCGTGCTCATCAAGGGTCTGCGGGCGGTCAGCGACTTCGACTACGAGTTGCAGATGGCCCAGATGAACATCGGCCTGGCCGGGGTCGAGACGCTGTTCATGCCGACCAACCCGCTCTACTCCTTCCTCTCGTCCAGCCTGGTCAAGGACGTGGCCAAGTGGGGCGGCGACGTCACGCCCCACGTCCCGGACGTGGTCCGCGACGCCCTCAAAGCCCGCCTGGTCCCCCCACCAGCCTGACCACGAGCCGCCCTCGCATACGCGATCTTGCAGTTCCGGTCGCCCTTCTGTCGCTTTCGATGTGGTTTGCGGGGACGGAAAGTGCAAGATCGCGAGGCGGGGTGGGGCGACACGCCCGGGGAGAGGGCGGTGCGGGGTTGGTGCGGGACGACATCATGGGTGAAGCGGGAAACCGGCCGCAGCCCGCATGATGTAGGTCGGCCCGACGAACGACAGGAGTGAGGTACCGGTGGACCCGCTCGACCGCATCGACGAACTGATCACCATCGTGGAGCAGGCGCGCTCCGTGCCGATGTCGCGCAACAACTGCATGGTCGACCGGGGTGAGATGGTCGCGGCCCTCGACGAACTGCGCGCCGAACTCCCTGCCGACCTGCGCCGCGCCGCCGCCCTGCTGGAGGAGCGTGACAAGATCATGGAGGCCGGCAAGCGGGAGGCCGACCGCATCATCAGCGAGGGTGAGGCGGAACACGCCCGCCTGGTCTCGGTGAACGAGATCACCGTCTCCGCCGAGCACGAGGGCGCCCGGATCATCGCCGAAGCACGGGCGGAGGCGCAGCGGCTGCGCGAGGAGGTCGACGACTACGTCGACACCGCCTTGGCCAACTTCGAGCAGTTCCTCACCCGGGCGCTGGCCTCGATAGAGCGCGGCCGGGACAAGATGCATGCGCTGCGGGAGATCGGCACCTTCGCCGGCGACGAGGCGGAGCGTCCGCTGCCCTTCTGACCACCACACGGGGTCGTCGAACGGATCGTCCGCTGCCGGCCGGACTGTCCGCCAGTGCCGGGATCATCCGCTGCTCCCGGTGCCGGGACGGCCGGTCACCCCCGATTCGACGCTGGAGCGTCCGTCCAGGTAACCTCGTTTGTCGGCCTCTCACCGGCCGGAGTCTGACTATGCCCAAGAACTCACCCACTTCACTCGACCCCAGGTCGCCGCTGGTCCTCGACACGAGGGAGCTGCCGCGTCGACCTGGTGCTCTGCGTACCGTCGAACGGGTGGTCCCGGCACCGTCGGACCTCGGCGTGGAGTTGATCGGCGTGCCGGAGGGCGCGGGCCTCGACCTCGATCTGCGGATGGAGTCGGTGTCCGAGGGTGTGCTCGTCTCGGGGACCGTCAGCGGTCCGATCCAGGGCGAGTGCAGTCGCTGCCTGCGCGAGATCAACGACTCGGTGACGGTGACGATCCAGGAGCTGTACGCGTACGAGAACAGCACCACGGACGCCACCACCGAAGAGGACGAAGTGGGTCGAATGCAGGGAGACCTGATCGACCTGGAACCGGCGTTGCGGGACGCGGTGGTGCTCGCGCTGCCGAACAATCCGCTCTGCCGCCAGGACTGCCCAGGTCTGTGCCCCGAATGCGGGGTGCACTGGGACGATCTGCCGGCCGATCACAGCCACCAGCAGATCGACCCGCGTTGGGCGGGCCTGTCGCAACTGACCCGTACAGAGGAGTAAGAACCGTGGCCGTCCCCAAGCGCAAGATGTCGCGCAGCAACACCCGGTCCCGCCGGGCGAACTGGAAGGCCGCGGCGGTCGCGACCGTCGCCTGCCCGCAGTGCAAGTCCGCGAAGCTGCCGCACGCCGCCTGCTCGGTCTGCGGCACCTACAACGGCCGCCAGGTCCTTGAGGTCTGACCCGGACGGCGCGTGACGTCTCCGACCACAGGTCGGGTGACGCACACCCCCCGGCGATCGCCCGCAACTCCGGCCGACGCCGGCCGGTCCAGGCCGGTCGGCGTCGAGACGGAGTCGGGCATCGCACGGATCGCCGTTGACCTCCTCGGCGGGGACGAGGCTCCCGCCGTCGTGGTGGACGGCGCTCTGCGGGCGGTGTGCGACGACCCGGACCTGCACCTGCTTCTCGTCGGGCCGACCAGGGCCGCCGGCGCGCTGATCGACGCCCTGGACCCGGCACAACGGGACCGGATCACGGTCCGCCCGACACACTCCGTCGTCGAGATGGCCGACGACCCCAGCGCGGCACGCGCCGAGACCACCGTCCGAGCGGCCGTGGCGGCGGTTCGTGCCGGGTACGCCGACGCGGTGGTCTCCGCCGGCTCCACCGGCGCAACCGTCACCGCCGCCGCCCTCGGCCTCGGACGCTGGCCCGATGTGCGGCGCCCGGCCCTCGCTGCCGCGCTGCCCGCCGTCTCCGGCACCGTCGTCCTGCTCGACGTCGGCGGCTCACTGGAACCGAACCCGGCGACTCTCGCCCGGCACGCCGCGCTCGGTGCCGCCTACGCCGCAGTCGCCCACGGCGTCGCCGCGCCCCGGGTGGGGCTGCTCTCCGTGGGCACCGAAGCCGGCAAGGGTGACCGTGCCCGGCGGCTCACCGACCCCGTGCTCAGCGCGGCGGCACTGCCCGGCGAGGCCCGCTACGTCGGGCTCGTCGAGGGGTACGACGTCTGCCTCGGCACGCGGGCCGATGTGGTGGTCACCGACGGTTTCACCGGTAACGTGCTGCTCAAAGCCGTCGAAGGCGCGTACGCGATGGCCGGCGGGACCCCGCCCGGTGGCGGCGCGCCCCGGGCGGCCGCGCTGCTCGGCGTGGCCGGCACCGTCGTCGTCTGCCATGGCGCCGCCCGCGCCGATGACATCGCCTCCGGCATCGCCCTGGCCGCCCGTCTCTGGCGGCGTGACGCCACCGAGCGGGTCGCCGCGCTGCTCGCCGAGAACCGCACCGATCGCACGACCGACACCGAGGTACGCACATCATGAGCAACGACAAGCGTCGGCGGCCGGCAATCGGCCACCTGGAGGCCGCCTTCGGCGTCTCACTGGATCCGGAGTTGCTGGAACGCGCGCTCACCCACCGTTCGTACGCGTACGAGAACGGCGGGCTGCCCACCAACGAGCGGCTGGAGTTCCTCGGCGACTCGGTGCTGGGTGTGGTGATCACCACCGCGCTCTTCCAGAACCACCCCGACCTGCCCGAGGGCCAGCTGGCGAAGCTGCGGGCCAGCGTGGTCAACATGCGTGCGCTAGCCGACGTGGCACGCGGCCTGGGCCCGGACGGGCTCGGCCCCTACCTGCTGCTCGGCAAGGGCGAGGAGACCACCGGGGGTCGGGACAAGGCCAGCATCCTCGCCGACACCCTCGAAGCGCTGCTCGGCGCGATCTACCTCCAGTACGGCCTGGACACCGCCGCCATCGTCATCCACCGGCTGTTCGACCCGCTGATGGCCGAGTCCGCCGGCCGGGGCGCCGCGCTCGACTGGAAGACCAGCCTTCAGGAACTGACCGCCGCGCTCGGCCTCGGCGTTCCGGAATACCGGATCGAGGGCACCGGGCCCGACCACCTGAAAACCTTCACCGCCTGGGTGGTGGTCGCCGGCAACCGGTACGGCGGTGCTGACGGGCGGAGCAAGAAGGAGGCCGAGCAGCGGGCTGCGGAGTCGGCGTGGCGGACCCTCACCGAGCAGGCGGAGGCGACCGCCGACGGCCAGGATGGGGCGACCGCCGATGGCCGGACCGGTACGACCGCCGACGGGTCGGCAAACGAGCAGGTGAACGTGGCGATGGACGGCCAGCGGAACGTGGTGGGCGAGGTCGGAGCCCAGGCGCACCATGCCTGAGCTGCCGGAGGTGGAGACCGTCCGGCAGGGCCTGTCCCGCTGGGTCATCGGCCGCCGGATCCACGCCGTGGAGGTGCGCCACCCCCGGGCGGTTCGTCGCCATGCGCCCGGCGGAGCGCACTTCGCGGACGTACTGGCCGGCCGGAAGGTGCTCGACGTCCGACGACGCGGAAAGTATCTCTGGCTGCCGCTGGACAGCGGGGACGCCGTCGTCGGACACCTCGGGATGTCCGGGCAACTGCTGCTGCAACCGACGGACGCGCCGGACGAGACGCATCTGCGGGTCCGGTTCCGCTTCGACGACGGCGGGCCCGAGCTGCGCTTCGTCGACCAGCGCACGTTCGGCGGGCTCTCGGTCAGCGAGGGCGGTGGCACACTGCCGGCGGAAATCGCCCACATCGCCCGCGACCCGCTGGACCCGGAGTTCTCCGACGCGGAGTTCGTGGCCGCGCTGCGTCGGCGGCGTACCGAGGTGAAGCGGGCGCTGCTCGACCAGAGCCTGATCTCCGGCGTGGGCAACATCTACGCCGACGAGGCGCTGTGGCGGGCCGGGCTGCACGGCACCCGGTCCACCGACGCGCTTACCGGCCCGGCCGCCCAGCGGCTGCTCGCGCACGTACGGGACGTCCTCGGCGAGGCGATCACCGCGGGTGGCACCAGCTTCGACGCCCTCTACGTCAACGTCAACGGCGAGAGCGGCTACTTCGACAGGTCGTTGAACGCGTACGGACGGGAGGGGCAGCCCTGCCGTCGCTGTGGCGCACCGATTCGCCGCGAGGCGTTCATGAACCGGTCGTCCTACAGCTGCCCTCGCTGCCAGCCGCGCCCCCGAATCAAGCCCCGCCCCTGACACCACCACCCCGGCCGGATGCTCCGCGATCGCGTCAGGGTGACGGGCAGGGCAGGCGCCAGGCGTCCAGGGTGCGGTTCTTGCGGATCGAGGCGAAGCCGTAGCCGACGCTCGTCACGCAGAAGTCGGTGGTGTCGCCGGTGTACTCGACGTGGAACACCGGCTTGCCGGCGTCGACGAAGGGCAACAGCTTGTCGCACCGGCCAAGCCGTACGCACTCCTCGTTGACGGCGAAGTCGAAGTCCGGTGCGAGCGCGGCGACCTGCGCCAGGTCGCCGAGCAGGCCGGGGGAGAGGCCGAGCGAACGGGCCAGCGTGGCGACCCGGCGGTTGAACGTCAACTGGTCGTCGAATTCCAGCGCGAAGCCGGACCGGTGGTCGTAGCCGTCGGCGTCGGCGAACACCACCGCGCCGAAACCCTTCCCACGGCAGAGCCGGAACCGGTCGGCCAGCACCGGCCGCAGGACGTCCCACCGGCGTACGTCCAACCAGACGCGCCCGCTGCGCGCGATCGTCGCGCCGCGTACCCGTGCCGGGTAGCGGCTGGCGTCGGGGTCGGTCGGACGCACCGACCCGATGTGCACCTGGCAGACCAGCCGACGGTCCCGGGAGCGCAGCTCGGCGGTCTGTGCGGCGGTGGTGCCGACCGGGTCGAGGACGAAGACGTCCGCCTCGACGTCCGGATCGAGCACGCCGTCCAACTGCCACTGCCACTGCCAGTGCCGCGCCGAACTGGTCGGCCAACTTGTCGGCGCCCCGGGCGGGGTGAGGTCAGGCCGGCAGGCGGCAGCCGTGACCAGCAGCGTGAACGTCAGACCGGCCGGCAGCGCCCGGCGGTGCATCCACCGCGCCGGTCGCCCGCCCAGGCCGTACCGCATCGCCAGCTCCGCAGGTCGCGGGGGCGGCGTCGGGCCGCCCGAGCCGGTACGCCGGGTCTCGGCGTACCCACCCGGTCAAACGAGCGCAGACCCGACAAGGACTCGCGCTCAGCGTGGTGCGGCGAACACCTGCGTCCAGTACGGGCCGTTGCTGCTCGCCACACCGACGCCGATCTCGGTGAAGGCGCAGTTGAGGATGTTGGCACGGTGTCCGTCGCTGTTCATCCAGGCGTCCATGACGGCCGCCGGAGTCCGCTGGTTCCAGGCGACGTTTTCGCCGTACGTGCGCCAGGCGTAGTCGACCCGATCGATCCGGTCGCCGGGATCGCTACCGTCACTGCCGGTGTGCGACATGTTCTTGTGGTCGGCCTGGTCCTGGCTGTGCCGCTGGGCCGCGGTCATCAGCTTGTCGTCGATGCTCAGGGCGCCGCAGCCGGCCTTCGCCCGCTCGGCGTTGACAAGCGCGACCACCTCGGCCGCCTCCGAGGCGACGTCGCCGGAGGAGGACGGAGCGGCGGAGGCCGCCCGGCTCGGGCTGCCCTGGCGTTCGGCGCTGAGCCGGGAGGGGGCCGTGCTGCGCGAGGGCGCGGGCTTGGGCCGGGTCGTCCGACTCGGTGACGGCGACGCCGTCGCGGCGCTGGGGGAGACGCTGGGGCTGGGAGTGGCGCTCGGGCTCTGGCTCTCGGGCAGGTCCAGCGCCAGTTCCTGATCCTCTTCCGGCACGGCGGGCGCGCTGGCGACCGGTGCCTCGCCGGCCGTGGAGTTGGTGGGGGTGTCGTCACCGGGCAGCGCGAGGGCCGCGACGCCGATGCTCACCACGAGGGTGGCGGCTGCGGCGGCGCCGCCCATCACCAGGGGGCGCGGCAGCCGGCGGGACCGACGGGCCGGGGCGGTCGGTTCGAGCGCCGGCTCGTCGACCCCGGCCACCTCCCGGTGCCCGGTCTGCGGCCCGTAGTGGGGAACGACGACCGGCTCGGCGTACGCACTGCTCCGGTCGGAGTACCCGACTGCCTGATCGGTGTACCGATCGAGCCGATCATCGTAGGCGTACGAGCTGTCCTGCGGCGACGCGTGGTGCGTGGGCCAATCGGCGGCATGGACGGCGGTGCGGTCGTCGTCGCGGTGGTGCCGCCCGGGCCCCTGGTGGAACGAGCCGGTCTCCGGGTGGAACGAGCCCGAGGTGTCGTGGTGGAACGAGCCCGAGGTGTCGTACCAGTGCTGCCCCGTCGCCGGGTACGGCTGCTCCGCCGGCTGGTACGTCTCCGTCGCCTGGTAGGACTGCGTGGCGTCGGACCGCCACTGCTCGGTCGGCTGGTCGCGGTACCACCCGTCGGACGGGTCCTCCGGATCGTCGCCGAACAGGTAGGACGACCGTGGCGCCGGCCGGTCGGTCAACCAGGCCGGGTCGTCGGTCGGTGGTTCGGCTCGCCGCGGGGTGTGCTCCGGGTCGATCGGATCATTCCAGCCGTGCACGCCTGTCGCCTCCACGGGTCAGTTACGGGCCGGGGTGACGCTACGTGTTGTGTCTGAGCAGCAGCAATCTGGCTAAGGAAGAGTTAAGAGGAGCCTGTACGTCCGGGTGAGGTATTCAGCGATTCCGGAGCGTAGAGTCGGGGCGTCCGGACAGAGCGTGTCCGCGCCTCGTGGCAGTCCCCCGAGACGGGTGTGGCCGACGCCGAGATGATCTACGGCCTGCGTGAACTTGACGAAGCAGGGGCTGTCGGCTCAATATGGTGATGTCGCCAGTCGCGCCCGGCCATGCCCAGAAATTGTGGGAATGGTAGTCGCGTTCACAGGGGCGCGCGTTGGCCGGCCTCTCCGGCAGCGCACATCAAGGAGTAAAAATGGCGAAGGCCCTCTACGGCCACGTAGGTGCGGCGCCCGACCGGCGCCTGCTCGACGAGGTCACCCGACTGCGTGCCAGGGTTCAGTCACTGGAGTTCGAGGTCACGCGACTGCGTGCCGAGAACGATCGGCTCGCGGCGGCTGCGGCGGAGGCAGACGATCTGCTTCGTCTGGCCGAGCCCGCGCTGACCTGACCTACCTGGTCCGCACGAGCGACTGGACCCACCGGTCGCCGCACGAGCGACTGGACCCAACCGGTCGCCACAACTGAATAGCACCACCGCACCGAGCGCGCCGACACGATGTGCCGGCGCGCAGCTTTGTGCGTAGCCGATCGCATCGGCCGTTCGGTGCGACGTGTGGTCCGGTCGGTGTCCGGCGGCCGGCAGGTGGGTCGCGTCGGGTGCGCCACCCGGTCCCGGGTTAGTCTGCGGGTTTACCAGGGTCCGCGCAGCCGGGCGACGGTACGGCGGCCACCGGACGAGAGTCGAGAAGGTGCATCTCAAGAGCCTGACGGTGAAGGGCTTCAAGTCTTTCGCCTCCGCGACGACGCTCAAGCTGGAGCCGGGGATCACCTGCGTGGTGGGCCCGAACGGCTCCGGCAAGTCAAACGTCGTCGACGCCATCGCCTGGGTGCTCGGCGAGCAGGGCGCCAAGGCGTTGCGCGGCGGAAAGATGGAAGACGTCATCTTCGCCGGCACCGCCGGGCGCGCCCCGCTGGGCCGAGCCGAGGTGACCCTCACCATCGACAACACCGACGGTGCGCTGCCGATCGAGTACACCGAGGTCTCCATCACCCGCCGGATGTTCCGCTCCGGCGAGAGCGAATACGAGATCAACGGCGACTCGTGTCGACTGCTCGACATTCAGGAACTGCTGTCGGACTCCGGCATCGGCCGGGAGATGCACATCATCGTCGGGCAGGGGCGGCTCGACGGGATGCTGCACGCCAAGCCGGAAGACCGGCGGGCGTTCATCGAGGAGGCGGCCGGCGTCCTCAAGCACCGCAAGCGCAAGGAAAAGGCGCTGCGCAAGCTCGACGCGATGCAGACCAACCTCAACCGGCTCACCGACCTCACCGTCGAGCTGCGCCGACAGCTCAAACCCCTCGGACGGCAGGCCGAGGTGGCCCGCCGGGCCGCGGTGATCCAGGCCAACCTGCGCGACGCCCGACTGCGGCTGCTCGCCGACGACCTCGCCACCCTGCGGACCACCCTGGACAAGGAGATCGCGGACGAGACCGCGCTTCGGCAGCGCCGCGAGCAGGTCGAGGCGGAGCACGCCGAGGTGCAGTCCCGCCTCGGCGAGTTGGAGGAGGCGCTGGCCTCCGATGCCCCGCTGCTGGCCGCCGCCCAGGACACCTGGTACAAGCTCTCGGCGTTGCAGGAGCGGTTCCGCTCGATCGAGCAGCTCGCCGTCGAACGGCTGCGGCACCTGACCGCCACGCCGGACGACGAGCGCCCGGGCCGCGACCCGGAACAACTGGAGGCCGAGGCCGAACGGGTCCGCGAACAGGAGGAGGAACTGCGCGCGGCGCTCACCGACGACCAGGTCCGGCTCGCCGAGGCGGTCGAGCACCGCCAGGAGCTGGAGCGGCAGCTCGCCGCCGCCGAGCGGGAACTGGTCGCCGCCGCGAAGGCGATCGCCGACCGGCGGGAGGGCCTGGCCCGGCTGACCGGGCAGGTGAACTCCGCCCGGGCGCGGACCACAAGCGCCGGGGAGGAGATCGAGCGGCTCGCCGCCGCGCACACCGACGCGATGGCGCGCGCCGAGCGGGCCCAGGCGGAGCTGGACGCGGTCGCCGAGCAGTCCACCGAGGCGGACCGGGACAACGCCGACCTGGACGCCCGGCACGCCGAGGCCGTCGCCGCCCAGGAACAGGCACAGGCCACGGTCCGGTCCCTGTCGGACGCGGAACGGGCGGCGGAGAAGGACGCCGCCACCTGGAAGGCCCGGGAGGAGGCGCTCGCTCTGGGCCTGCGTCGCAAGGACGGCGCTGGGGCCCTGCTGGCCCGTGCCGACCAGGTACCCGGCCTGCTGGGCGGCCTCGCCGGCCTGCTCACGGTGGCTCCGGGCCACGAGGCGGCGCTCGCCGCGGCGCTCGGCGGGCTGGCCGACGCGGTCGCGGTGACCGGCGTGGACGAGGCCGTCGAGGCGATGCGGCTGCTGAAGATCTCGGACGCCGGGCGGGCCGGACTGCTCGTCGGCAGCCCCGCCGGGCCGGGAATGACCGGCTCGGCCGACGCATTGCGTCCGAAACTGCCCGACGGTGCCCAGTGGGCACCCGACCTGGTCGACTGCGACGCGCAGATCCGGCCTGCGGTGTACCGGGCGCTGCGGGACGTGGTGCTGGTGGCGGACCTGTCCGCCGCCGCCGAGGTGGTCAGCGCACATCCTGAGCTGCGAGCGGTCACCCGGGAGGGTGACGTGGTGGGCGCGTACGCGGCGGCCGGCGGGTCGGCCAAGGCACCGAGTTACATCGAGGTGCAGGCGGCCGTCGAGGAAGCCCGGGCCAATCGGTTGGCCGCCGAGCGGACCAGCGCCGACCTGCGGGAGCAGCTGGTCGAGGCGCGTGCCGAGGTGGCCAAGGTCAAGGAGGCGGTGCAGCACGCCGCAGCGGCCAAGCGGGAGGCGGAGAGCCACCGCAACGCCGCGGCACGCCGGCTCGCCGAGTTGGGTGCCGCCGCTCGGTCGGCAAAGGCGGAGACCGACCGCCTCGGCGAGTCCCGGTCCCGTGCCGAGGCGGCCCGGGAACGGGACCTGACCACCCTGGCCGAGCTGGAGGAGCGGCTGCGGTTGGCCGAGGCCACCCCGATCGACGCGGAACCCTCCACCGAGGAACGCGACCAGTTCGCCGCCATGGTGCCGCAGGCCCGGCAGAACGAGATGGAGGTCCGGCTCGCGGTGCGTACCGCCGAGGAGCGGGTCGCCTCGATCGCCGGGCGGGCCGACTCGCTGCGTCGGCAGGCGGGTGCCGAGCGGGCGGCCCGGGAACGGGCGGCGGCCCGGCGCGCGGCGCGGACCCGGGGCGCCGCCATCGCCCGTGCGGTGGCCGGTGGCGCGCGGACGGCGTTGACCCAGCTGACCAGCAGCATCGCGCAGGCCGAGGAGCACCGCGACGCGGTGGCGCGGGAACGGGCCACCCGCGAGGCGGAGCTGCAGGAGGTGCGGGCCGCCGCGAAACGGTTCGGTGCGGAACTGGAACGGCTCACCAGTCAGGTGCACCGGGACGAGGTCGCCCGCGCCGAGCAGCGGTTGCGCATCGAGCAATTGGAGGCCAAGGCTGCCGAGGACTTCGGCCTGACCGTCGAAACCCTGGTCGCCGAGTACGGCCCGAGTCAGCTGGTGCCGCCCACCGAGGCGGAGGTGGCCGCCGCCGAACGGGACGGTCTGCCGGTGCCCGAGCCGGTCCGCTACGAACGCCCGGTGCAGGAGAAGCGGGCCGCCAAGGCCGAACGGGAACTCGCCCTGCTGGGCAAGGTCAACCCGCTCGCCCTGGAGGAGTTCGCGGCGCTGGAGGAGCGGTACAAATTCCTCTCCGAGCAGTTGGAGGATCTCAAGGCGACCCGGCGGGACCTGCTCACCGTGGTCAAGGATGTCGACGAGCGGATTCTGGAGGTCTTCGCCAGCGCCTTCGCCGACACCGCCCGAGAGTTCGAGCAGGTCTTCACCGTGCTGTTCCCCGGTGGTGAGGGCCGGCTGATCCTCACCGACCCGGACGACCTGCTGACCACTGGTGTCGAGGTCGAGGCCCGCCCGCCGGGCAAGAAGATCAAACGGCTGTCGCTGCTCTCCGGCGGTGAGCGGTCGCTGACCGCCGTGGCGATGCTGGTGGCGATCTTCCGCGCCCGGCCGAGCCCGTTCTACATCATGGACGAGGTGGAGGCGGCCCTCGACGACGTGAACCTGGGCCGGCTGATCACCCTGCTGGCGCAACTGCGGGAGAAGAGCCAGCTGATCGTCATCACGCACCAGAAGCGGACGATGGAGATCGCTGACGCGCTCTACGGTGTGACCATGCGCGGCGGGGTGACCCAGGTGATCAGTCAACGGCTCAACCGGGCCGACGGGGATGACGAGCGGCAGGGCCGCGGCGAGGAGAACGGGTAGTGGCTCGGGAACGCGCGACGGCGCTCCTGGTGGATTTCGACGGTGTGCTGCGGCGCTGGGATCCGGCGGTCGCCGCCGGCGTGGAGCGGGAGTACGGCCTCTCCGCCGGTGTGCTCGGCGAGATCGCCATGCAGTGGGGGCGGCTGCAACCGGTGCTCACCGGCCAGGTCAGCCACGCCGACTGGATGACAAGCGTGGCCGACGCGCTCACGCCGTCCGTGGGTGACGCCGAGCGGGCGCGTGCGGCGGTGGCGCAGTGGCAGCGCTATCGCGGTGAGGTCGACCCGGAGGTGCTCACGTTCGTCCGCGAGGCGAGGGCCGCCGGCATCCGGGTCGGGCTCGGCACCAACGCCACCGACCTGCTCGACGCCGACCTGGCTGCGTTGGGGCTCACCGACGAGTTGGACGTGGTGGTCAACTCCTCGGCCATCGGGGTGCACAAACCGGCACCCGAGTACTTCCAGGCCGCCTGTGCGGCGCTGGACACGCCGCCGGCCCGGGTGCTCTTCGTCGACGACGAGGACCGGGCGATCAGCGGGGCCCGGGCCGCCGGGCTGTCGGCGTACCGCTGGAACGGGCCGGCCGACCTGCGCTACCTGCGCGCCGTCCTGGCCGGCTGAGCCGGCGCCGACCACCTTCCGCACCCCGGGTCGCGGCAAGTCGCGGTGTCCCGCCGACGGGTGACCGCGACGTGCCGCAACCGGTGCCGACCAGCCAGGCTCTCCCTCACTCGCCGACGACGCCGTCGATGCGTTCCCGGATCAGGTCGGCGTGCCCGTTGTGTCGGGCGTACTCCTCGATCATGTGGACGTAGACCCAGCGCAGGTTGAACGTGCGTCGTTTCGGGCCCACCTCGGTGAACGTCTCGTCGAGCGACCGACCGACGACGGCGGCGCGGGCCAGCGCCACCTCCCGGTGGAAGGTGGCGAAGTCCGCCTCGGCGTCGGCGGCGCTGACGTCGTGATCGGCGTCCGGATCGTCGGGCGTGTAGTAGGGGTAGTCCACCGGCTCACCGGCGAAGTTCTCCCGGAACCGCCACGCCTCCACCTCGGCCAGATGCCGGACCAGCCCGAGCAGGGTGAGGCCGGACGGCTCGACGCTGGCGGTGCGCAGCTGCTCGGCGGTGAGGCCCGCGCACTTGAGCAGCAGGGTCTGCCGGTGATAATCCAGCCAGCCCTCCAGCATGGTGCGCTCGTCGCCGACGTAGGGCTCAGGGGTCCGGTCGACCGCCGGTGCTGTCCATGTCATCCGGGGATTGTGGCCCGAATGTCTGACAACCGACGACAGCTTTTCGGCTCCTTCAGCGACCGTCGGCGAGCCGGTGCCGGGCGACCTCCCGCAGGTGACCGTCACCGGTGGTGCCCTCGATGACCACCTCGGCCCCGCGTCCGGCGTGGGTGAGTGTCGCCACCGCGTTGCCGAAGTAGGGCCCCGCCAGCTTGCGCCACTTGACCAGCGCGCGGCGAACCCCGGCCGTGCGGGCCAGGGCACGGGCCGCCCCGGCCGGGCCCCGCGCCCACCCGAGCCGCATCAGCGGGCGCATCCCGGCCGGCACCTGGTTGTGGATCGGCGAGCAGGTGAGCTGATGCACCGGTGTGCGTACACCAGGGTCGGCGAACCTGACTCTGGCCACGTACGAGTGGTGCACATCGCCGGAGAGCACGCTTATCGACGCCGGTGGCGGGTACGCCGGCCCGGCGCCCTTGCGGTCGTCGGGTGTACCGGGTGCGCCGGCGCCGATGCGGGCGAACAGCTCCGCCAGCGCGTCGAACGAGCGACGGAACGCTGCCCAGTGCTCCAGATCCAGCGCGCGGCGCAGCCGTTCGCCCAGGCCGGCGACCCATGGCCGGGGCGAGTCCGCCAGCTTCTCGTTCCACGTCTCGACGTGGTGGATGCCGGGCGGCAGCAGCCAGGGCAGCGAGGAGCCGACCACGAGGTGGTCGTAGCCACCGTGGGCGCGGTCGAGGAACCACGACCACTCCCCGGGCGGCAGCATCGCCCGCCGACCGGGTTGCAGCACCCGGCTGCACCGGTTGTCGAGCATCACCAGCCGGGTGCGTCCCAGGTCGAGCGCGTAGCTCCACTGGTACTGCACCGCCCGCCAGCGCTCGGTGTCGTGGGCCAGGTCGGCCTCGGTGTCCACCCGCGCGCCGAACTCGCGCAGCACCCCGGTGGCGTCCTCCGCCGCGCTCACCTTGGCGAAGACCGGGTCCGCGGCGATCTCGTCCGGGGAGAGGTTGCCCAGGTGCTGGTACACCCAGTAGGAGGCCAGCCCGCTGGTGATCCGCTCGGCCCACCACGGCTGTTCGCGCATCTCGGCGCGCCAGGAGGCCGAGGTGTTCCAGTCGTCGATGATCTCGTGGTCGTCGAAGATCATCACGGTCGGCAGGGTGGAGAGGAGCCAGCGGATCTCCGGGTCGCGCCACGACTCCAGGTAGAGCTTGGTGTACTCGTCGAAGCTGACCACCTGGTCCTTCGGGGCACCCTCCGGACGTCGCCGGCGGCGGCGCAGCAGGCGCTTCACGGTCGGCGAGGTCTCGTCGGCGTAGACCTGGTCGCCGAGCAGCAGCAGCAGGTCGGGCAGGGCCGCCGGGTCCGGGTCGGCCATCACCCGCCGGGCGTACGCGTCGAGCGCGTCCGGTGGCAACTTGCGGGTGGTCGCGTGCTGGGTGGTCTCCCGACAGGAGCCGAAGAGCAGCCGGACCGGCTGGTCCCGGTCGTCGGTGGCCCGGGTACGGATGACGCTGGGCGGGAAACGACTCTCCGGCTGCGGCCAGACCACCTCGTCGTCGATCAGCACCTCGTACGCCGTCGTGCTGTCCGGGGTGAGCCCGTCGACCACCACCAGGGCGTAATGGTGGTCGTACGCGCTGAAGGTGGGGGCGGTGCCGGTGGCGCCGCGCGCCGTGCGGACGGTGACCACAGTCGGTGTCGTGGTCTCCACCCAGACCGTGGCCCGAGTGCCGACGACCCGGCGCAGCAGGGGGCCGATGAGCAGCTCGGCGGGCATACGGGACCTCCAGACGAGAGAACTTCATCCTTTACTACCCGGCCGGCGGCGCACCACTGCCAACTGTGGCCGAGACTACCGCCGCTTCCTGGGCGGACACCGCGAGCGGTCGGGCGGCCGGGAACCGCCGCGCCCGGCGGGAGCGGTGGCTGAGACGTGATCGCCGGCATCTGACAGGATTCCGGCATGACGGATTACCTCCTCATCGCTCTCGCCCTGCTCGGTCTGCTGATACTCGGCGGCATCGGGCTGGTCGTGCCGCGGCTGCGTCGACGGCCGCAGCCGCCGTTGCCGCGTACGGAGGTCGACACCCGGGCGGAGGAGGACCTCGCCGGCCCGCCGGTGCAGGCACCGGAGGCCGATCTGTCCACAGGTGTCCTGGTCGAGCCGCCGGTCGAGGCACCGGCACCGACCGTCGAGGTGCCCGAGCCGACCGCCGGCCGGCTGGTGCGGCTGCGCTCCCGGCTGTCGCGATCGCAGAACGTGTTCGGCAAGGGCCTGCTCGGCCTGCTCAGCCGGGACCGGCTCGACGAGGACGTCTGGGAGGAGATCGAGGACAGCCTGATCACCGCCGACGTGGGCGTCGACGCCACCCGGGAGATCGTCGACCGGCTGCGGGAGCGTACCCGGGTGCTGGGTACCCGGTCGGTGGCCGAGCTGCGGTCCCTGCTCGCCGCCGAGCTGGTCAACGCGCTCGACCCGGGGCTGGACCGGTCGCTGCACACCGCTCCGAAGGAGGGCGTGCCGGCGGTGCTGCTCGTGGTCGGGGTCAACGGCGCGGGCAAGACCACCACCTGCGGCAAGATCGCCCGGGTGCTCATCGCCGACGGTCGCAGCGTGCTGCTCGGCGCCGCCGACACCTTCCGGGCCGCTGCCGCCGACCAGTTGCAGACCTGGGCCGGGCGGGTCGGGGCCGAGACCGTCCGTGGCCCCGAGGGCGCCGACCCGGCCAGCGTCGCCTTCGACGCCGTCAAGCGCGGCATCGAGACGGGCGTGGACACGGTCCTCGTCGACACCGCCGGCCGGTTGCAGAACAAGATCGGCCTGATGGACGAGCTGGGCAAGGTCAAGCGGGTGGTGGAGAAGCACGGCCCGATCGACGAGACACTGCTGGTGCTCGACGCCACCACCGGTCAGAACGGGCTGGAGCAGGCGCGGGTCTTCACCGAGGTGGTGAACGTCACCGGGGTGGTGCTGACCAAGCTCGACGGCACCGCCAAGGGCGGCATCGTCATCGCCGTGCAGCGCAAGCTCGGCATCCCGGTGAAGCTGGTCGGCCTCGGCGAGGGCCCGGACGACCTGGCACCCTTCGATCCGGCGCAGTTCGTCGACGCGTTGCTGGGTACCGAGTCCTCCGGTCAGACCGCGTAACCTCGGGTGACCAGAGACGATCGCGCGTACGCGGGCTGGCGCGACCCGAGCCACCCGTCGCAGCGCCTCGGGAGACCGTACGTGACCTCGCAGGAGATCCCGCTGCACGGCGGGAACGTGAGCACCGTGGTGCGGGTCGGTGACACGGTGCGGCGCAACGCCGGGCCGTGGACCCCGTCGGTGCACGCCCTGCTGCGTCACCTGGAGTACGTCGGATTCACCGGTGCCCCTCGTGCCCTCGGCATGGACGAGCGCAACCGGGAGGTGCTGTCGTACCTGGAGGGGGAGTGCGGGGAGTACCCGCTGGCCCCGCACTGGGTCACCGACGAGGCGCTGGTCACCGTCGCCACCATGCTGCGGATGTTCCACGACGCCCAGTACGGTTTCGTGCCGCCGCCGCAGGCGGTGTGGCGCTCGTTCGGCCCACCGCCGCCGGACACCGAGGTCATCTGCCACCACGACGCGGCACCGCACAACGTGATCTGGCGGCCGGACGGCACCCTCGGGCTGATCGACTTCGATCTCGCCTCGCCCGGTGCCCGGATCTACGACGTGGCGTACGCCGCGTGGACCTGGGTGCCGATCTTCTCCGACCGGGACTCCATCACCCTCGGCTGGAAGCGCCCGGACCGGCCGCGTCGGTTGCGGCTCTTCGCCGACGCGTACGGGCTGATTCCGCGCGACCGGCACCGGCTGATCCGGACCATCCGCAAGCGGATCGTCGACCACGTCGAGGGCATCCGTCGGATGGCCGCCGCGGGGGAGCCGGCCTTCGTCCGGATCGTGCACAAGGGCCACCTACGCCGGCCGATGCGGGATCTGCGGTTGCTCGACTACGAGCGACACGCCCTCGAGCACGCCCTGCGCTGAGATCTGCGGGTCTCCCGGCGGTCTCTGGGCCGTCGGGGGGATAGACCGGCACCAAATGGCCGATCCACCCCCGTCGAAGCGCTGAGGTGTGCGTCTTTCTTCACACGTCCGAAACAAGCCGTCACGGTTCGGAAACCAGCCGGGGACCCTTGGTGAAACAGCGGACTACCAGGCTTCCGCGCAACCGGCGTACGGGCGATGCTGCGCGGTGCCGGGAGGGAGGGAGAAAACAACCCGAGAGGAGGCAGCGTGCCGGAGCTAGATTCTGGTGCCACCGCCTGGATTTTGACTTCAGCCGCGCTGGTGTTGCTCATGACGCCCGGCCTGGCGCTGTTCTACGGGGGCATGACCCGGTCCAAGTCCGTGCTCAACATGATGATGATGAGCTTCGGGGCGATCGGCCTGGTCAGCCTGCTGTGGGTGTTCTACGGCTACAGCATCGCGTTCGGTGAGGACGTCGGCGGGATCACTGGTGATCTTTCCGCCGCCGGTCTGCGCGGCATGCTGGAGAGCGGGACCGAGGGTGGCATCCCCGACCTGCTGTTCGCCGGTTTCCAGTTGATGTTCGCCGTGATCACCGTCGCGCTGATCAGCGGCGCGATCGCCGACCGGGCCCGGTTCGGCCCGTGGCTGCTCTTCGCCGGCCTGTGGGCCACCCTGGTCTACTTCCCGGTGGCGCACTGGGTGTGGGGCGGTGGCTGGATCTTCGAGCTGGGTGTGCTCGACTTCGCCGGCGGCACCGCGGTGCACATCAACGCCGGTGCCGCGGCGCTCGCCCTGGCGCTGGTGCTCGGTCGCCGGGTGGGCTGGCCGAAGGACAGTTTCAAGCCGCACAACCTGCCGATGGTGCTGCTCGGTGCCGGCCTGCTGTGGTTCGGCTGGTTCGGCTTCAACGCCGGGTCGGCGCTGGCCGCCAACGGCACCGCCGCGGTCGCCTTCATCAACACTCAGGTCGCCACCGCCGCCGCGGTGATGGGCTGGCTGCTGGTGGAGAAGCTCCGCGACGGCAAGCCGACCACCCTCGGTGCGGCGTCCGGCGCCATCGCCGGCCTGGTCGCCATCACCCCGGCCTGCGCCTTCCTGGAGCCGCTCGGCGCCATCGCGCTCGGCGTCATCGCCGGTGTCGTCTGCGCGCTGGCCGTCGGCCTCAAGTACCGCCTCAAGTACGACGACTCGCTCGACGTGGTCGCCGTGCACATGGTCGGCGGCATCATCGGTTCGCTGCTCATCGGCTTCCTGGCGATGGAGGTGCTGGCCGGTGAGGGCAACGACGGTCTGCTCTACGGCGGTGGGATCACGCTGCTGGGCAAGCAGGCCCTCGGTTCGGTGGCCGTGCTGGCGTACTCGTTCGTGGTCGCGTACCTCATCGGCTTCGTGATCGACAAGACCATCGGCTTCCGCGCCAGCGCCGACGCCGAGGTCGAGGGCATCGACAACGCCGAGCACGCGGAGAGCGCGTACGAGTTCAGCTCCACGGGTGGTGGCGGTGGCGCGTTCGCCGCCGCGGGCATCGGCACCTCGGCGGCGTCGTCGAAGACCGAGCCCACCGAACCGGTAAGCGAAAAGGTCGCCGGCTAACGTTTCGGGAATGGAGGGGTTGGACATGAAGCTGGTGACCGCGGTCATCAAGCCGCACCAGTTGGACGCCGTCAAGGAGGCCCTGCACACGCTGGGCGTGGCCGGTCTGACGGTGAGCGAGGTCCAGGGCTACGGGCGGCAGAAGGGCCACACCGAGGTCTACCGGGGCGCCGAGTACACCGTCGAGTTCCTGCCCAAGATCCGGGTGGAGGTGCTCACCGACGAGATCGACGTCGAGAAGATCGTCGACGCCGTCGTGTCGGCCGCCCGGACGGGCAAGATCGGTGACGGCAAGGTCTGGGTGACCGCCGTCGAGGAGGTCGTCCGGGTCCGCACCGGCGAGCGCGGCCTGGACGCACTGTAGGGCGATGATCGATGACCTCGTTGACCAGTAGGACAGCCTCGGAACCCCCCGGTAGCGCTGACCTCCTGGTCAACGAGGTCGTCGGCGTACCGGCCGGGGTCGGCGCGACGGCGCGTCGGGCCCGGGCCGACGCGTACGACGCCTGGCTGGCCCGGCTGCTGCCGGACCGGCCGGGCGTCGCGCTGCTCGCGGTCGGCGGCCTTGGCCGGCGGCAGTGCGCTCCCTACGGCGACCTCGACCTGGTGCTGGTGCACGCCGGAGTGCCCGGCATCGACGAACTGGCCGCCGCCCTCTGGTATCCGATCTGGGACGCCGGGCTGCGGCTGGACCACTCGGTCCGGACCGTCGCCGAGGCGCTGTCGGTCGCCCAGGACGACGTCAAGGTGGCCCTCGGGCTGCTCGACGCCCGGCTCGTCGCCGGTGATCCGGACCTCGCCGACACGCTGGTGCGCAGCGCCACCGACCACTGGCGGCGCACCGCGGTCCGCCAACTCGCGCCCCTGCGGGAGAGCACCGCCGCCCGCTGGCAGGCCCACGGCGAACTGGCCCACCTGCTGGAGGGCGACCTGAAGGAGGCGGCCGGAGGGTTGCGTGACGTCGGCATCCTGCGGGCCATCGCCACCGCCGGGATCACCGACGCGCTACGACCCGCCGTGCACGCCGCACACCTGCGGCTGCTGGACACCCGGGACGCGTTGCACCAGCAGGTCGGCCGGCGCGTCGACCGGCTGCTCGCCCAGGAGCGCGACGGGGTGGCCGCCCTGCTCGGCTTGCGTCGGACACCGTCCGGCGTAGCCGAGGGCGTTCCGCCGGGCGGGGTGCCGCCGCAGCCGGCCGGCGCGTCACCGGACCAGCGGTCCGGCCCCGCGCCGCGTCCCGAGGATGGCGACGGTGACACCCTGCTGCGTCGGGTCGCCGGTGACGCCCGGACCATCAGCCACGCCCTGGACGACGCCTTCCGCGCCGCCGACCGGTTGCGTTCCGGTCGCCGTCGGGGCGCCGACGGCAGGCCGCTGCGCCGCCCGGTCGCCCGGGACGTGGTCGAGCACGACGGCGAACTGGTGCTGGCCCGCACCGCCATCGGCGCCCGCCCCGACGCCAGCCTGTCGCTGCGGGTGGCCGCCGCCGCGGCGACCACCGGGCTGCCGATCGCCCGGGCCACCTGTGAGTGGCTGGCCGCGTACTGCCCGCCGCTGCCGACGCCCTGGCCGGCCGAGGCCCGCGCCGCCCTGACCACGCTGCTCGGTGCGGGCGCCGGCATGATCCCGGCCTGGGAGACCTGCGACCGGTACGGGCTGATCGACGGATGGTTGCCGGAGTGGACCCGGCTGCGCAGCCTGCCCCAGCACAACCCGGTGCACCGGTTCACCCTGGACCGGCACCTGGTGCAGACGGCCGCCGAGGCCAGTCGGCACACCCGCGACGTGGATCGCCCCGACCTGCTCCTGCTCGGCGCGCTCCTGCACGACGTCGGCAAGGGGCTCCCCGGTGACCACAGCGTGGTGGGCGCGCCGATCGCCGAGGGGATCGCAACCCGGATCGGCCTACCGGCCACCGAGGCGACGCTGATCGGCACGCTGGTCCGGCTGCACCTGGTGCTGCCCGAGGTGGCCACCCGGCGGGACCTGTCCGACCCGGTCACCATCGCCCGGGTGGCCGAGTCGGTAGGCGATGTCACCACCCTCGACCTGCTGTACGCGCTGGTGCGCGCCGACGCCGCCGCCACCGGCCCGGCCGCCTGGTCGGACTGGAAGGGCCGGTTGATCGCCGAGCTGGTCGCCCGGGTCCGCACCACCCTCGACACGGGCGACGTACCCGCCCCGCCGGCACCGGACCCGGCGCTGGTGGCCGGGCCACTGCCGGTCGTACACCTGACCGGGGACCGGGTGGCGGTGGCCGCGGCCGATCGTCGGGGCCTGCTCGCGACGGTGGCCGGTTGCCTGGCCCTGCACCGGCTGGAAGTGCTCGCCGCCGACGCCTCGACGGTGGACGGACGGGCCCTGGTGCAGTGCCGGGTGCAGCCACGCTACGGACTGGCCCCGGATCCGGTGGCGCTGAGCGCCGACCTGCGCCGCGCGGTGCGCGGTGACGTGTCGGTGACCCAGCGGCTACGCGGTCGGGCCCTGGCCGCACGGGGGGCCGGGGCCCAACCGCGGGTGGTCTGGCACCGGGACGCCGCCACCGACGCGGTACTGCTGGAACTGCGTGCCGCCGACGCCGCTGGCCTGCTCTACCGGGTGACAAGCGCGCTCGACGCGGCCGGCGCTCAGGTCCGGGCGGCCCGGATCGCCACCCTCGGCGGCGACGTGGTCGACGCCTTCTACCTGGTCGGTGGCTGGCCCTCCCAGGAGGAACGGGCCCGCCTGGAGGCCGCCGTCCTCGCCGCCGTGTAGCGGCCTGCCTGGCTCCCGCGCCGGATCTGTGGCAGTAAAGGTGTCAACTGACCGGCGTGTCGGATACCGCAACTGCCACAGATCGTGGCGCCCGGGCGCTCGCGGGGGCTGGGCGGGCGGGAGCGGGGGTGTGGGTGGCGGGCTACCCTAGCGGTGGTCGGACAGCTCACCCGGCCTCGCTCGTGCTCATCGGAACACTGACAAACGGGATGTTCGCGTGTTTGACACCTTGAGTGACCGCCTCTCCGGGATCTTCACCAAGCTCCGCGGCAAGGGACGTCTCACCGACGCCGACATCGACGCCACCGCGCGCGAGATCCGCCTCGCGCTGCTGGAGGCGGACGTCGCGCTGCCGGTGGTCAAGGGCTTCATCGCGAACGTCAAGGAGCGGGCGCGCAGCGCCGAGGTCTCGCAGGCGCTCAACCCGGCCCAGCAGATCATCAAGATCGTCAACGAGGAACTGATCGCCGTGCTGGGCGGCGAGGGGCGACGGCTCCAGTTCGCCAAGCAGCCGCCCACCGTGATCATGCTCGCCGGTCTTCAGGGCTCCGGTAAGACCACGCTCGCCGGCAAGCTGGCCCGCTGGCTCAAGGCCCAGGGGCATCAGCCGCTGCTGGTCGCCGCCGACCTGCAACGTCCCAACGCCGTCGGGCAGCTCCAGGTGCTCGGTGGCCGCGCCGGTGTCGAGGTGTACGCCCCGGAGCCCGGCAACGGCGTCGGCGACCCGGTGCAGGTGGCCAAGGCCTCCATCCAGCACGCCCGCCGGGCCGCCCGGGACGTCGTCATCGTCGACACCGCCGGCCGGCTCGGCATCGACGCGGAGATGATGCAGCAGGCCGCCGACATCCGCGACGCGGTCAACCCCGACGAGGTCGTCTTCGTCATCGACGCGATGGTCGGTCAGGACGCGGTGCGGACGGCCGAGGCGTTCCGGGACGGCGTCGGCATCACCGGCGTGGTCCTCTCCAAGCTCGACGGCGACGCCCGTGGTGGTGCCGCGCTGTCGGTCCGTGAGGTGACCGGGCAGCCGATCCTCTTCGCTTCCACCGGCGAGAAACTGGAGGACTTCGATGTCTTCCACCCCGACCGGATGGCCAGCCGGATTCTCGGCATGGGCGACGTTCTCACTCTGATCGAGCAGGCCGAGGCGGCCTTCGACACCGATCAGAAGGAGAAGATGACCGCCAAGCTGATGGGCGGCGAGCAGTTCACCCTGGAGGACTTCCTCGACCAGCTCATCGCGGTACGCCGGATGGGGCCGATCGCCAACGTGCTGGCCATGATGCCGGGCATGGGGCAGGTCAAGGACCAGCTCGCCGAGCTGGACGACAAGCACTTCGATCGGATCACCGCGATCATCCGGTCGATGACCCCGGCCGAGCGCACCAACCCGAAGATCATCAACGGCTCCCGCCGGGCCCGGATCGCCAACGGCTCCGGCGTGACCGTGATGGACGTCAACCAGCTGCTCAACCGCTTCACCGACGCGCAGAAGATGATGAAGCAGATGGGCGGCATGATGGGCCTGCCCGGAGCCGGGCGGCGCAAGGCGACCAAGTCGCCGAAGAACAAGCGCAAGGGCACCAAGGGCGGCAACCGGCCGCGCAGTGGTGCCGGCACCCGGGGCGTGCAGGGTGGCTTCCCGGGCGGGATGCCGCAGTTGCCACCGGGAATGAGCCCCGACGACCTGGCCGCCGGTCAGGGCCTGCCGCCCGGCTTCAAGCTGCCGAAGATCGACTTCAACAAGTTCGGCAAGGACGGCAAGCCGCCGCGCTGAGCGTGTCGGTGACGGTGGGTGGCGTCGTCGGCGCTTAGGGTGATGCCGCCCCTGGAAGGAGGAGTCATGACCGTGGCCCCCATGCTGCCCATCCCACCCGAGCGCTCGGAGTGGACGGTCGACGACCTCGGCGAGCTGCCGGAGGACCTTCCGTACGAACTGGTCAACGGAAGGTTGATCGTGCCGTCGCCGACCGCCCTGCATCAGGACCTCTGTGTCCGGCTACTACTCGCGCTCGAGGACAACTGCCCACCCGACTACCTGGTCAGCATCGACCTGTCGATGCGGATCGACAGGCGCAACGAACCCCGACCCGACGTGGTCGCCATCCGCCGCGAGCACGCCAACCGATCGCCCGTCCCGGTCGAGGACGCGCTGCTCGCCGTCGAGGTCATCTCGCCCACCTCGACCTTCCGTGACCTGTACGACAAGGCCAAGGTCTACGCCCACGCGGGGGTCCGGTCGTACTGGGTGGTCGACCCGCTGCACGAGAAGATGACCTTGACCGAGTACGCCCTCAGCGCATCCGGAGACTACGAGGTCACCACGCACACCGAGGACCTCTTCGTGACCGAGCGACCGTGGAAGGTGTCGGTCGACCTGCCCGCGCTCACCGTGCGGCGAGCCGGGCTTCTGGCGCGCGACGGGCAGTGATCGGGTAGGACTGTGCGCATGGCTCTGCATGTGCGCGGTGTGCTCCTGCCCGACGACGAGGTCCGGGATCTGTGGCTGGTCGGCGACCGGGTCACCTTCGACCCGGTGCCCGGCGCGGAGACGGTCGCCGACCGCGGCTTCATCCTGCCCGGCCTGGTGGACGCGCACTGCCACATCGGCATCGCCCGGGGCGGCGCACCGATCACCTCGCTGGACCAGGCGCGTGCGCTGGCGCGGATCGACCGGGACGCCGGCGCCCTCGCCCTCCGGGACGCGGGATCGCCCTTCCCGTACCCGGAACTGGACGACGAACCCGACCTGCCCCGGCTGATCCGGGCCGGCCGGCACGTGGCGCCGCCCAAGCGATACCTGCGCGACATCGGCGTGGAGGTCGGCGCCGCCGAGGTGGCCGCGACCGTGGCGGAGCAGGCCGCCGCCGGCAACGGCTGGGTGAAGCTGGTCGGCGACTGGATCGACCGGGGCGTCGGTGACCTGGCACCGGCCTGGGACGCCGACACGATGACCGCCGCCGTGGCCGCCGCGCACGCCGCCGGGGTACGCGCCGCCGTGCACACCTTCAGCGAGTCCGCGGTGGAGATCATGGTGCGGGCCGGGGTGGACTCGGTCGAGCACGGCACCGGGCTCAGCCTCGACCTGATCGACCTGATGGCCCGGCAGGGCACCGCGCTGATCCCCACGATGATCAACATTCGTACCTTCGGCCACATCGCCGACCAGGCCCGGGCGAAGTTCCCCGGGTACGCCGAGCACATGCTCGCCCTGCGCGACCGCTTCCCGCAGGTGGTGCGGTCCGCGTACGAGGCGGGTGTGCCGATCTATGTCGGCACCGACGCCGGTGGCGGCATCGACCACGGCCTCGCCGTCGAGGAGATGCTCCTGCTGCACGAGCAGGCCGGAATATCCACCCTGGACGTTCTCGCCGCCGCCTCCTGGGGGGCCCGCGCCTGGCTCGGACTTCCCGGCCTCGTCGAAGGCGGCCTGGCCGACCTCGCCATCTACCCCGAAGACCCCCGGCAGGACCTCACCACCCTCCACACCCCCACCCGCCTCATCCTCCGCGGCCACCCCCTCCCCTGACCCCGCCCCCGGGCCCCCGGCCCACACCCCGCGTTGATCAAGAAGTTTGCGTCTACCGCAGCGCCGAATCCGACGCAAACTTCTTGATCAACGCGAAGGTGTGGGCTCGGCGGTGGGGTGGGTTGGGCGTGGGTGGCGGGGGGCGGGCGCATAGGATGTGCGGTCATGGCGCGCGTGCTTACTCCCCGGGCTGAGGACTTTCCTCGCTGGTACCAGGATCTGATCGCCAAGGCGAAGCTGGCCGACAACGGGCCGGTGCGAGGGACCATGGTGATCCGACCGGCCGGCTATGCCATCTGGGAGCGGATGCAGGCCGAGATGGACGACCGGATCAAGGCGGCCGGCGCGGAGAACGCCTACTTCCCGCTGTTCATCCCGGAGAGCTACCTCAAGCGCGAGGCCGAGCACGTCGAGGGCTTCTCACCGGAGCTGGCTGTGGTCACCCACGGTGGTGGCAAGCAGCTCGCCGAACCGGTCGTGGTGCGACCCACCAGCGAGACGGTCATCGGCGAGTTCATGGCCAAGTGGATCGACTCCTACCGTGACCTGCCGCTGCTGCTCAACCAGTGGGCCAACGTGGTCCGTTGGGAGCTGCGTCCCCGGGTGTTCCTGCGGACCAGCGAGTTCCTCTGGCAGGAGGGGCACACCGCGCACGCCACCCGGGAGGACGCGCGCGCCTACGCCCGCAAGATCCTGCATGAGGCGTACGAGGACCTGATGGTGAGCGTGCTCGGCATCCCCGTGGTGGTCGGGCTCAAGACCGCCCGCGAGCGTTTCGCCGGGGCAACCGCCACCTACACTTGCGAAGGCATGATGGGCGACGGCAAGGCGCTCCAACTCGGCACCAGTCACGAGCTGGGTCAGAACTTCGCCAAGGCCTTCGACATCAGCTACTCCTCGGCCGAAGGTGGCCGGGAACACGCCTGGACGACCTCCTGGGGCACCTCGACCCGGATGCTCGGCGGCCTGATCATGTGCCACGGCGACGACAACGGGCTGCGGGTGCCGCCGCGGCTGGCGCCGACCCAGGCGTACGTCATGGTGGTCAAGGACGGTGACGGAGTCACCGAGGCGGCGGCCAAGCTGCGCGACGCGCTGCGGGACGCCGATGTCCGGGTCGCGCTCGACGACCGCACCGACACCCCGTTCGGCCGCCGGGCCGTCGACGCCGAGCTGCGCGGCTATCCGGTACGCGTCGAGGTCGGTCCCCGCGACCTGGCCGCCGGCAACGCTGTGGTGGTCCGCCGTACCGACGGCTCGAAGGCACCCACGCCGGTGGCGGACGTGGTCGGTGCGGTGCTCGCCGCCCTCGACGCCGACCAGCGGGCGCTGCACGACCAGGCGCTCGCCTTCCGTGAGTCGCGCACGGTCGACGTGGCGACGCTGGACGAGGCGCTGGAGGCGGCAACCACCGGTTGGGCCCGCGTCCCGTGGTCGGCGGTCGGCGTCGACGGCGAGGCGAAGGCCAACGCCCAGGGCGTCACCGTCCGCTGTTTGGTCCGTGCCGACGGCACCGTCCCCGACACCGAGGACGAGCCCGACCTCATCACCATCCTCGCCCGCGCCTACTGACCCCACCCCCGGCCCCCGCGGCCCCGCCGTCGCCCCGCCTCCGGCCCGCTTCGGTTGATCATGAGGTTGGCGAGCTGCCGCCAAATTCATGATCAACGGTTCGGGTGGGGAGGGGGCGGGAGGGCGAGGGTAGGGTCGGGGGCGTGAGGTTGGAGCCGGGGCGGTTGGTCGTGCACCGCAACGTGCGGCGGGGGCGGATCGGCTGGGTCCGGCCGGCGCGGGTGGTCAGCGACGACGAGCGGGGGCTGCTGCTCTGGGTGGCCGAGGGCACGCCGGTGGCCGGCGAGGTCAACGAGGCCGGGCTGGGCATGCGGGCGGTGCCCTTCCGGGAGTGGTTGACCCCGACCTACCGGCTGGCGCAGGGCCGCTGGAACGGTCCACCCTTGTTGAAGTTCCTGCCGACCGGTGCGGCCCATTCCGTCTGGTGGTTCCGCGACGTGCGGGGCCGCTTCGCCGGCTGGTACGTCAACCTGGAGGAATCGGGCGTCCGCTGGGACGACGGCGGGCTGGCCGGCGTGGACATCGTCGACCAGGACCTCGACGTGTGGGTCCGTCCCGACCGCAGCTGGGAGTGGAAGGACGAGGACGAGTTCGTCGAGCGGCTGGCCTTCCCGGAGCACTACTGGGTGACCGACGAGGCGGCGGTGCGGGCCGAGGGTAAACGGGTGATCGCGCTGGCCGAGGCGGGCGTCTTCCCGTTCGACGGCACCTGGTGCGACTTCACCCCGCCGGCGCACTGGACGGCCCCCGATCGCCTGCCCGAAGGCTGGAATCGCCCGCCGGCGCGCTGACCAGATTCATGTGTTCTTCGTCACGTGAGCCCCGCCTCGGGTGACCCTGGCAGGTGCGGTGTGAGCGTTCCGGTGGGGATCTGGCAGAATGGCTGGCTGGTATCCGGCGCGTGTCCGGCGCCCTCTAACCCGGGCACGTCGTCAGTCCACCCGAGCAGTCTCCGGCCCAACCCCACTGTGCCGGTTGGCGCTCACCCGTGCACACCACCCGTACCGGGTCGGTGAGATCGCAACAGGAGCGAAACAACCGTGGCCGTAAAGATCCGGCTCCTGCGGATGGGCAAGATCCGCAACCCGCAGTACCGCATCGTCATCGCCGACTCACGCACCAAGCGCGACGGCCGGGCGATCGAGTTCGTCGGCATCTACCAGCCGAAGGAAGACCCTTCGGTCATCGAGGTCAAGTCGGAGCGGGTCCAGTACTGGCTCTCCGTCGGCGCCCAGCCCAGCGAGGCGGTGCAGCGGCTGCTGGAGCTGACCGGTGACTGGCAGAAGTTCAAGGGCCTGCCCGCCCCGCCGCCGCTGAAGGTCGCTGCCGAGCGGGCCGACCGCAAGGCGGCCTACGAGGCCGAGGCGAAGGCTGCCGCAGGCGTGGCCGACACCCCCGCCAAGCCCGCGAAGAAGGCCGCCAAGGCCGCCGAGGCGCCGAAGGCCGAGGAGGCCCCGAAGGCCGAGGAGCAGCCCGCCGCGGACTCCGGCGAGCAGGCCTGACATGGCGCTGCGGCCGGCGCTGGAGCACCTGGTCAAGGGCATCGTCGACCACCCCGACGACGTCCGCGTCCGGATGGTCGATTCCCGTCGAGGGAAGCGGCTGGAGGTCCGGGTGCATCCCGAGGACCTGGGCACCGTGATCGGGCGGTCCGGCCGGACCGCCAAGGCGCTGCGCCAGGTGATCGGCTCCATCGGTGGGCGCGGCGTACGCGTCGACATCGTCGACTCGTACTGATGCTGCTCATCGTCGGCAGGATCGGTAAGCCGCACGGGATCCGCGGTGAGGTCACCGTGGAGGTGCGTACCGACGAGCCCGAGACGCGCTTCGCCCCCGGCATGGTGTTGAGCACCGTGCCGGGGGTGAAAGCCGCCCAACCCGCACCGGACGCTCCCGGTGTGCTGTTCCGGACGCCCGACACGTTGACAGTCGAGTCCGCGCGTCGGCACCAGGAGCGGCTGCTTGTCGCCTTCGAAGGGGTGCTGGACCGCGACGTCGCCGAGGCGCTGCGGGGCACCCTGCTCGCGGTGGACAGCGCTGAGGTCGCCCCGCCCGAGGATCCGGAGGAGTTCCACGATCATCAGTTGGTCGGGCTGGCGGTGGTCACGCCGACCGGCGAGCGACTGGGTGAGGTTGCCCGGATCGACCACGCCCCCGCCTCCGATCTGCTGGTGCTGCGGCGCCCCGAGGGGCACACGGCGTTGATCCCCTTCGTCAAGGCGATCGTCCCCGAGGTCGATCTCGCCGGTGGCCGAGTCGTGGTGGACCCACCCGGCGGCCTGCTCGATCTCTAGCTGGCGGAGCCCCTGATGCGCGTCGACATCGTGTCGATCTTCCCGGAGTACTTCGCCCCGCTGGACCTGTCGCTGATCGGTAAGGCGCGGGCCAACGGCACCCTGCGGCTGGCCGTACACGATCTGCGGGGTTGGACCCACGACGTGCATCGCACCGTCGACGACACCCCGTACGGCGGCGGACCCGGCATGGTGATGCGGCCGGAGCCGTGGGGCGAGGCGTTGGACGCCCTGGCGCCAGCGGAGCTGACCCCGCCGCGGCTGTTGGTGCCGTCGCCGGCCGGCGTGCCCTTCACCCATGCGATGGCCCACGAGCTGGCCGACGAGCCGCACCTGCTGTTCGCCTGCGGCCGGTACGAGGGCATCGACCAGCGGGTCCTCGACCACGCGGCGACGCGGATGCCGGTCACCGAGGTGAGCCTCGGTGACTACGTGCTCTTCGGCGGCGAGGTGGCGGTGCTGGTGATCCTGGAGGCGGTGGCCCGGCTGCTGCCGGGGGTGCTCGGCAACGCCGGTTCGCTGGCCGAGGAATCCCACGCGCACGGGCTGCTGGAGGCGCCGATGTACACGAAGCCGGCGACCTGGCGCGGACTGCCGGTGCCGGAGGTGCTCCGCTCCGGCGACCACGGCCGGATCGCCCGTTGGCGTCGCGATGAGGCGCTGGCCCGCACCGGCCGCCGCCGGCCGGACATGCTCACCGGGCTGGATCCGCAGAGCCTGGACAAACGGGACGTGGCGGCGTTGGACCGGGCCGGATTTCAGGTGCCCGGACCGGATGTGGCAAAGTAGGGGGGTTGCCGCAGTCGTCTGCGCCCGTGGGCGGCTGCGAGGATCTCCGACCGGGGTCGGTCCGCACCGACCACCACCCGGGGATCAGTATCACCCATCCGCGCGCCGAGTGACGGTGCGCCGTGAGCCTCACGAGGACGCAGCGATGAACATCCTGGACGCCCTTGACGCCCAGTCGAAGCGCACCGACCTGCCCGACTTCCGTGCCGGTGACACCGTCAAGGTGCACGCCCGGGTGGTTGAGGGAGCCCGGTCCCGGGTCCAGATCTTCCAGGGCGTCGTCATCCGTCGCCAGGGCGCTGGGCTGCGCGAGACCTTCACCGTCCGCAAGCTCAGCTTCGGCGTCGGCGTCGAGCGGACGTACCCGATCAACAGCCCGGCGATCGACCGGATCGAGGTCGTGGTTCGCGGTGACGTCCGCCGGGCCAAGCTCTACTACCTGCGTGAGCTGCGGGGCAAGAAGGCCAAGATCAAGGAGCTGCGCGAGAAGCAGCCGAGCTGACGTCGCGCTACGCCACGCCGCCCGAGCTGCGCATATGCTGTACCGCCCAGGTCGCACTACCCTGGTCGTACGGGCGCAGCGCGGCGGTGACCCGCCTCCTGTGTGGCGGGTGACCTCCACTACCGCCCGGGGAGCCTCGACGAGGTTCCCGGGCGGTAGTTGTTTCTGCGGACCGGGGAGTGAGCGTGGTACAGGCGCTTGACGACAGCGGTGCGGCCGATCCGTGGCGTCGGCGCACCCGACGCAGTAAACGGCAGATGCCGCTCTGGCAGGAGTTGCCGCTGCTGCTCATCGTCGCCTTCTGCCTGGCGGTGCTGATCCGTACCTTCCTCCTCCAGGCGTTCTTCATCCCCTCCGGGTCGATGGAAGACACCCTGCTCGTCGGTGACCGGGTGGTGGTCAACAAGGTCGTCTACAACGTCCGGAACCCGCAGCGGGGCGAGGTGGTGGTCTTCCGGGGCACCGACCAGTGGGTTCCGCAGGTGGACGCGCAGCCGCCCACCACCTTCGCCGACAAGCTCGGCCGCACCATCGGTGATCTGATCGGCGTCGGCCGTCCGGGCGAGAAGGACTTCATCAAGCGCGTGATCGCGCTGCCCGGGGACCGGGTGAGCTGCTGTGACGACCAGGGGCGGGTGCTGGTCAACGGCACTCCGCTGGACGAGTCGGCGTACGTGCTGCGGGACTCGCCACTGGATGTCCCGCCGAATCCACAGGAGTGCCGCTCCCGGCGGTTCGAGGAGATCGTCGTCCCGCCCGGTCAGATGTTCGTCCTCGGCGACCACCGGCAGGTCTCGCTGGACGCCCGGTGCCAGGGCACCGTACCGATCGACAACGTGGTCGGACGGGCGTTCGCGGTGGTCTGGCCGTCCGACCGGTGGAATTCGCTGCCGATCCCCGAAACCTTCGCCACCGTCGCTCCACCCCCCACGGCGGGTGGGGCGGCCCCGGTACGCCCCGACCCCGACGGAGGTGTCGTCCTGCTCCTCCCGATTGCGGCCACACTATCCGTTCTCGCGCGTTCCGGACGGTGGCGCTCGATCGGGCAACGTAGGCTCCTTCCGTGATTGACGAGCAGACCGACAAGCCGCGCCACTCCTTCTGGAAGGAACTGCCCATCCTCCTCGGGGTGGCGATCCTGGTCGCGGTACTGGTACGCGCCTTCGTACTGCAGACCTTCTTCATCCCGTCGCCGTCCATGGAGAACACTCTCCAAATCGACGATCGGGTGCTGGTCAACAAGCTCGTCTACCACACCCGTTCGCCGCATCGCGGCGAGGTGATCGTCTTCAAGGCGCCGCTGGAATGGAGTGGCAATCCGGCGGGAGAGGACTTCATCAAGCGGGTGATCGGCGTCGGCGGCGACCGGGTGGTCTGTTGCGACGACCAGGACCGCCTACTGATCAACGGCACACCGCTGGACGAGCCGTACATCTTCTCGGTCGACGGTCAGCGGGACAAGCCGGCGGACCAGGAGTTCGACGTGCAGGTGCCCGAGGGTCGGCTCTGGGTCATGGGTGACCACCGGTCCGCCTCCGGGGACTCGCTGGAGCACTACCAGCAGTCGGGGCAGAACATCCAGTCGGCGACCATTTCCGAGGACGACGTGGTGGGACGGGCGTTCACCATCTTCTGGCCGTTCGACCGGGCCCGGATCCTGACCGTGCCGGACGAGTTCGACGCCATTCCGGAGTCCTGACCAGGGCCGGTCCGCTGCGCCGTCGACGACGGGCAGCGCCGGTTGCGCCGGGGCGTGGGCGGCGTCGCAGGAGTCTGGCAGTCTGGTGCGGTGACCGTCTACACCCCGAGGTGTGCCGCTCGCGTCCTGCTTGTCGACGCGGACGGTCGGTTGCTGCTGTTCCGAGGTTTCGATCCCGCCCGCCCGGAACACGGCCGGTGGTGGTTCACCCCCGGTGGGGGACTGGATCCGGGGGAGACGTACGCCGAGGGCGCGGTCCGCGAGTTGGCCGAGGAGACCGGGCTGCGGCTGACCGTGACCGACGTCGGCCAGCCGGTGCACGCCGACGTCACCGAGTTCTCCTTCGGTGGCGTCTGGTACCGGCAGGAGCAGCAGTTCTTCCTGGTGCGGGTGACGGCGCACGAGGTCGACACGGCGGGGTTCAGCGAGGTGGAGCGGGGCAGCGTCGTCGGCCACCGGTGGTGGTCGGCGGAGGAGTTGCGTTGCACCGCGGAGCGCTGCTACCCACTTGACCTTGCAGAGGTGCTCGGCCGCGCGCTGGCCGGCACGACGGCTGGCATCGAGGGACAAGCATGCTGACTCCACCACGCACCGTGGTACGCCGGGAGGCCGGGCTCTACGCGTTGGAGCGGGCCCTGCAACGGCGCGGCTTCCGGTACGTCGCCGGTGCCGACGAGGCCGGCCGCGGCGCCTGCGCGGGGCCGCTGGTCGCCGCCGCCGTGGTGTTGCCGGAGGGTCGGCGGGGCGAGATCGACGGGCTGGCCGATTCCAAGCTGCTGACCCCGGCCAGCCGGGAACGGATCCATGACGAGGTCGTCGAGCGCGCCCTGGCGTACGCGGTGGTGGTCATCCCGGCCGACGAGGTCGACGCCCGGGGGCTGCACGTGTGCAATCTGGCCGCGATGCGCCGGTCGTTGGCCTCGCTCGCGGTCCGGCCGGAGTACGTGCTGACCGACGGGTTCGGCGTCGACGGCCTGGGCGTGCCCGGGCTCGCGGTGTGGAAGGGCGACCGGGTGGCCGCGTGTGTGGCGGCGGCGAGCGTGCTGGCGAAGGTCACCCGGGACAGGATCATGGTCGATCTGGACGCCGAGCATCCCGGCTACGGGTTCGCCGAGCACAAGGGGTACATCACCGCCGAGCACACCGCCGCGCTGCGCGAGCGCGGGCCGTGCCCGGAGCACCGTTTCTCGTACGTGAACGTGGCCGCCGTCTCCGGGCTCGGCGACCGGCCACCCCGCTCCCGGCGACCGTTGGGCGCAAGCCGGGAAGAGCCGATGGAGCACTCGGGCACGGCAGGGGGTACCGTCGGCGTGGCGTTGGGCGAGCAGCCTCGGCGTCCGGCGCCGGTGGGGGAAGATGTGGTCATGGAAGGCGGAGTGCGATGAGCGCGGAAGATCTCGAGAAGTACGAGACCGAGATGGAGCTCCAGCTCTACCGGGAGTACCGCGACATCGTCCGTCAGTTCTCCTACGTGGTGGAGACGGAGCGCCGGTTCTACCTGGCCAACCAGGTGGACCTGCACGTCCGCAACTCCGACGGCGAGGTCTACTTCGAGGTCGAGATGCACGACGCCTGGGTCTGGGACATGTACCGCCCTGCGCGATTCGTGAAGAATGTTCGGGTGATGACGTTCAAGGACGTGAACGTCGAGGAGTTGGAGAAGCCGGACATCTCCCTGCCCGCCGACTCCGGCTTCGGCGGCTGAGCCCGCGTACCACCTGAGGGGCGGTGACGGCGGACCCCCACCCGCCGCGATCGTCCCGTCCCCCGTCCACTGTGCACCTACCGGTGGTCAGTGTCCGACAGCCGCTCATAGCAGATCATCAGCTCGTGCGTGGACTGTCCACAGGTCGTCTGGTCATCCACAAGTGGACCGTCCGGGGCGGCGAAGGTCGAAGGACCCCGCCAGGCTCGACGGTATGCGACCACGGATGCCGATACTTGGTGGCCTCACGACGCTTCTGCTGCTGACACCGTCCGGATCGGCGGGCGGCGTGGCCGTGCCGAGCGAGAGATCGTTCTCGCCTGCCGTGCCCCGGGCGGATGCCGCACCGGGCATCGCCGACACCAGGCCGTTCCGGTGGCCGGTCGACGGCGTACCACGGCCGGTTCGCCGGTTCGACCCGCCGCCGCGGCCGTGGCTGGCAGGTCATCGGGGAGTTGACCTGCTCGCCCCGGCCGCCGCCACGATCCGGGCGGCCGGTGCCGGCACGGTCCTGTTCGCCGGCATGGTCGTCAACCGGCCGGTGGTCACCGTCGGCCACGCCGACGGTCTACGGACCACCTACGAACCGGTCCAACCCGCCGTTCCGGTGGGCACGGTCGTGCCGACCGGGGCGCCTTTGGGCACGCTGCTGCCCGGCCACGCCGGTTGTCCCGCCGCCGCGTGCCTGCACTGGGGACTGCGCCAGGGAGACGACTACCTCGACCCGCTGGCTCTGCTCGGCCTCGGTCGAGTCCGACTGCTGCCCGTCGGTGACCCCGTCGTCGCCCGGGTGCGTCCGCTCACCGCTGGGCGAGCAGACCGGGCAACCCGACCGCCAGTCGCTCGTACTCCTCGGGGGCGTTGTAGACCTGGCCGCACAGCCGCAGCCAGCCGCGTCCGTTCCAGGTCGTGACCGCGACCTGGGTGGCGAGCCGCTCGGCGATCCGGGTCTGCAACGCCCGGGCAGCGTCCAGGGTCGTGGCGAGGCCCGCCTGCAACGGAATGAGCCGCATGGCCACCGTCGGTCCGCCGGGGTCGGGCAGGTCGGCCGGTGGCACGCCGAGCGCATCCCCCACCACCCGTTGCCCGTACGCGGCCAGTCCGGCGTTGTGCGCGCGTACCCGGTCGACGCCGAGACTGCGCAGCGTGTAGAGACCCGCCGGTGCGCTCAACCAGGACGTGTAGTCCGAGGTGGCCTGCCACTCCAGGCGGGCCGGGAACCCCGAGTCCTGCTCCCAGGAGACCACCAGCGGTTCGATCCGGTCCCGCCAACGGGCTGCCACCACGAGTACGGCGGTGCCGCGTGGGGCGTACCCCCACTTGTGCAGGTTGCCCGCCCAGAAGTCGGCGCCGATGCTGCTCACCGATGCCGGCAGCATGCCCGGAGCGTGCGCGGCGTCGACAAGCACCGGCACGCCCTGCTCCCCGGCGACCCCGACGATCGCGGCGACCGGGAACAGCCGGGCCGTGGCCGAGGTGAGCTGGTCGACCACAAGCAGGCGGGTGCGGCCCGGACGCAACCCGTCCCGCACGATCTGCACCACCTCTTCGTCGGTGGCGGTCAGCGGCACCCGCAGGACCCGGTGCGTCGCCCCGGTGCGGCGGCATTCCCGGCGGATGGAGTGGTCGACGGCACCGTAGCCGTGGTCGGTGGTGAGCACCTCGTCACCAGGCCGCAGGCCGAGGGACTGAAGCACCACGGCGGCACCGGTGGTGGCGTTCGTGGTCAGGGCGGTGCCGTCGGGGTCGGCGCCGAGGAACCCGGCCAGATGCCGGCGAGTGTGCGCGATCCGGTCGACCAGGCCCTGCGTGAAGAAGCGCAGCGGGTCGGCCTCCATCTCGTCACGCAGCCGTTGCTGGGCCCGCTGCGCCACGATCGGGACAGCCCCGAACGAGCCGTGGTTGAGATGACTGACCGCCGGGTCGAGCGAGAAGAGCAGACGGGCGCCCGTGATCGGCTCGGGTGGCGGCGGGACGCTCACCCGATGATCATAGTCGCCTGGTGCCCTCACGTGGGCCGCCGCGCTCGGGCGGTCCTTCGTGCGCGGCGGGTGTCACGCGCGCGGGTGGGCCTGACGGTAGGCGGCCCGGAGTCGTTCCACCGAGACATGGGTGTAGATCTGGGTACTGGCCAGCGAGGAATGTCCCAGCAGTTCCTGTACCGCCCGGAGGTCCGCCCCGCCTTCGAGCAGGTGGGTGGCGGCGGAGTGGCGCAGCGCGTGCGGGCTGGTCCGGGGCAGGCCCGCCGCCTCGGCGTAGCCGGCGACGATCCGGCGGGCCGTGGTCGGATGCAGTCGGCCACCGCGGGCACCGAGCAACAGCGCATCACCGGAATCGGGGACCGCCAGCGCCGGCCGCCCGTACCGGAGCCAGTCGTCGAGGGCCCGTTGCGCCGGCAGCCCGTACGGCACCGTCCGCTCCCGGCCGCCCTTACCGTCTACCCGGACGACCCGCCGATGCTGGTCGACGTCGGCCGTGTCGATCCCGCACACCTCGCTGACCCGTACCCCGGTGCCGTAGAGCAGTTCGAGCAGCATCCGGTCGCGCAGTCGTACCGCCGCCCCGGTGGTGTCGGACGCACCTGTCACGGGTGAGCCTTCGGCGGTCGCCGGACCGGTGCCCGGAGCGGGCCCACCGGGTGTCGGGCCGTCGGATGTCGGCCCGCCGGGTGGCGGTGTGGCCGGCTCGCGGGCGGGTTTCTCGACGAGCAGGGCCGCCTGCTCGGGACGAAGCACCGTGGGTAGCGCCTGGCGCGGTCGAGGACTGGCCAGCGTGGCGGCGACGTCGGTGGCCAGCAGCCCGGCCCGGTGAGCCCAGGCGCTGAAGGTCCGGGCCGCAGCGGCCCTGCGAGCCAGCGAGGTACGGGCGGCGCCGGTCGTGCGTTGCCGGGCCAGCCAGCTGCGTACCGCGTCGAGGCTCAGCTCGGCCACCTCGGTGCAGCCCATCCGTCCAGCATGATCCAACAGCGACACCAGATCGGCGACGTACGCCCGCACGGTGTGTGCCGAGCGGTTGCGAACCGACGCCAGATGCCCAGCGAACTCGTCCACCGCGTCCCGCAGCGGCGCCGGCAGCGCGTCGTGCATCGCCCGGGTGCTGCTGGCGGCCCGCCCCTGCCCGCCGATGCTGCCCACGGGAACCACCCTACGATCGGGACGCTCGGACGGCGAACAGACGGCGCGTTCGACCGGACGTGATCATGCAGGAAGTGGGGCGTCACCGCCCATCGGACCGCCCGGTGACGCGGCCGGTCCGGGCCGGGTGGACCGCCGGCTGGGCGTGACCATGGCGTAGCCGTCTTCCCGGCGCACCACCAGGGCCAACTCCTCCAACAGCGGCAGTTTGCGCAACACCGTGCGGACCGCAAGGCCAGCCCGCGCGGCGAGAGCGTCCACACCGATACGGCCGCGTCGTGGCATCGCCTCCACGATCGACCGGGCGTCGTCGTCGAGCAGATCGGTGGGGCGTTCGGGCCCACGCGGCACCGGGGCCAGCTCGCCGATCCGACCCACCTCCTCCAGCACGTGGGCGAGGCCGGTCACCAGCCGTGCCTCCGGGTGCTCCCGAAGCAACTCGTGAGCGCCCACCGACATCGCCGAGGTGACCGGGCCCGGCACCACCATCGCCCGCCGACCCAGGGCGATGGCCCGCCGGGTGGTCTGCGTCGCGCCACTGCGGGCCGCCGCCTCGACCAGCACGGTGCCCCGGGTGCCCGCCGCGATCACCCGGTTGCGGATGAGGAAGCGGGGGCGCAGCGGCTCCGCACCCGGCGGCCACTCGCTGACCAGCAGGCCGGTGTCGGCGATCCGGTCGAACAGCGCCGCGTTGCCCATCGGATAGGCGCGGTCCACACCGCAGGCGAGCACCGCGACGGTGAGACCGCCGGCGTGCAGCGCCCCACGGTGCGCGGCGGCGTCGATGCCGAACGCGCCGCCGGAAACGACGGTCCAGTCCCGGTCGGCCAGGCCGTAGCCCAGATCCGTGGCGATGTGGGTGCCGTACGCCGTGGCGGCTCGGGAACCCACCACCGCCACGGACCGGTCCAGTGCCTCGGCCAGCGGCCACGAGCCGCGTACCCAGAAGCAGAGCGGCGGCGCGGTCTCGACGTCCACCCGGCGACGGGCGTCGGTCAGGCAAAGCGTGCGCAGCTGCTCCACCGTCCCGGGCCACTCGTCGTCGCCGGGGATGACGACCCGGACACCGAGCCGGTCGGCGCGGTGCAACGCCTCGGCGGCGACCACCCTGGCATCACCTGCACGGCTGCGCGCCGCCACGGACTCGCGTAGCGCCTGCTGCGGTGCTCCGCCGTCCAGCAGCAGATCCAGCGCGCCCACCGGCCCGAACTCGTCGACCAGCCCGTGCACCGACCGCGTACCCGGCTCGGCCAGCCAGGTCAACGCCACCCGCGCCAGGGCCAACTCCTCCTGGGTGCTCATATGCCCTCTCCCGTCCTGAGTGCGATGGCCTCACCGACGTCCCCCGCGTCCGGCCGTGCCCGCCCGTCCAGGTCGGCGATCGTCCAGGCGAGTCGGACGACCCGGTCGAAGCCGCGGGCGGAGAGCGACCCGGAGTCGAGCCGGGACCGCAGCTCGACGGTGACCCGACCGGGCAGTCGCCACGGCGCTCGACGCAGCTCCGGACCGGGTATCTCGGCGTTGAGCCGTCGACCCAGCGGTGCCCAGCGCTCGGCCGCCGCCGCCCGTGCCGCAGCCACCCGCCGGGCGACCACCGCTGATGACTCGTGACTGGTCGTCTCCATCAGCTCGGCGGCGCGCATCGGTGGTAGCCGCACCTGGAGATCGATCCGGTCGAGCAGCGGACCGGAGAGCCGGCCGAGGTAACGACGGCGGGCCAGCGGGGGACATTCGCATCGGTCGTCGCCGGCCGGGTTCGCACACGGGCAGGGGTTGGCCGCGATGACCAGTTGGGCGCGGGCCGGGTACTCGGCGCTGCCCCGGCTGCGGGCCAGCAGCACCCGGCCGTGCTCCAACGGCTGACGTAGCGCCTCCAGCGCCGCCTTGCTGAACTCGGGCGCCTCGTCCATGAGCAGCACCCCGCGGTGGGCGAGCGAGATCGCACCGGGCCGGGCGAGCCCTGACCCGCCCCCGACGATCGAGGGGACGGTCGCGGTGTGATGAGGTGCCTGGAACGGTGGGCGCCGGATCAACCTGCCACCTGCCGGCAACAGACCGGCGATCGAATGCACAGCGGTGACCTCCAGCGCAGCCTCGTCGTCCAGTTCCGGCAGGATCGACGGCAGCCGCTCGGCGAGCATCGTCTTGCCCGCTCCCGGAGGCCCGATCAGTGCCAGGTGGTGGCCACCTGCGGCGGCGACCTCCAGAGCGCGGCGGCCCAGACCCTGCCCGGCGACCTCGGCCAGGTCGGGACCGGGTGCGGACGGCGGCGGAGCGTCGACCGGCGGCTCGATCAGCGGCGTGCCGTCGCGGACGAAGGCGACCAGCCGGTGCAGGGTGTCCACGCCGCGTACCAGCAGCCCGGGGACGACCGCCGCCTCGGCGGTGTTGCCGGCCGGGACGATCACCCGTTGTACGCCGGCCTTCGCCGCCGCGGCGACCATCGGCAGTACGCCCCGGACCGGCCGTACGGTGCCGTCCAAGCCCAACTCGCCGAGGACCGCCACACCGTCCAGCGGCAACAGGGGAAGCTCGCCGGAGCCCCCGAGCAGCGCCACCGCGATCGCCAGGTCGAAGGCCGAACCGAATTTGGGCAGGGTGGCCGGCAGCAGGTTGAGAGTGATCCGGCGGTTCGGCCACCGCTGGCCGGAGTTGACCACAGCGGCCCGAACCCGGTCGCGCGCCTCGTGCAGGGCGGTGTCGGGTAGCCCGGAGATCACCACCCCCGGCAGGCCGGCGGCGAGATCCACCTCCACCTCCACCAACTGCCCGGTCACCCCGACCAGACCGACGCAGAGCACCCGGGCGTAGCTCATCGGACCACCTCGCTTCGCTCGGCGTCCCGATGAGGCTCCAACGCGCTGAGCCGGATGATTCGCTCGCTGCGCTCCCTCATTGGAAGGCGTCCTTGACGTGCTCGACGTGTGCCCGGCCGATGCGGGGCAGCAGCACCGAGATGACGTCGAAACGGACCTCGTCTGCGGTGGTGCCGGTGGCGGCGAGCCAGGCGGCGGCGAGCCCCCGTAGCCGGCGGGCCTTGCGGGGCACCACCGCCTCGGCAGGGCTGCCGAAGGTCGCGGTGCGCCGGGTCTTCACCTCGCAGAAGGCGAGCACCGGCCCATCCCAGGCGATGATGTCGATCTCTCCGGCGCGGCAGCGCCAGTTGCGGGCAACCGGGCGCAGTCCCGCTTCGATCAGGTGACGTACGGCGCAGCGTTCCCCGTACTCGCCGATCGCCTGGTTCCGCTTGGTCATGAGCGCACCCTGCTCCCGTACGGGATCTCGCGGCGCCCCCGCCCTGCTGGCCTGTGGACAGCCGAGGGTGTTGTGGACGAACGGACGATCATGTCCTAGATGTGCTATAGCGGCCTTTGTCGCTGGTCAGGTGCGGGGTCGGATGGCGCGCGAACCGCCGGTCGCATACGGTGCCGGGCGTGGACGGACGACGCAGTTTCGACGACCAGGAGTCGCGCTGGTATCCGGGCGATCGTGAGGGTGGCTACGCCGACCCGCAGTGGCGTCCGGTGGGAGAGGGGTACTACCCCGGCGACGAGCCGCGTGCGGTGCCCGAGCAACGCGGCGACGATGACGACCGGTACGGCTCTCCGCGACGCGGTGCCCTGACAGATCCGCTCGGGGATGTCGCGGCGGAGACCGAGCGCTACCGGGCGTCGCGTTCCCGCCGGGCGGAACCGGCCGAACCGGACGTCTCCGGCGAGTTGCCGGTCGATCGCTCCGGCTGGCGCGCGGCCCGCGAGGTGGGCCCCACCAGCGGCGGGGCGCCGGTGTCGACCGATCCGACCCGCGCCGCGCTGGCCGGATACCCGATCGTCGAGGCCAAACGCGGGTCCGAGGTGACCAACCCGTTGGAGCAGCCGACCGGGCCGGTGCCGTCGGTGGCACCCCGGACGGAACCGCCGGTGGGTGAGGCCCCGCCCGGCTCCGCCGACGCCGTGACCGGTCACCAGACGGCCGGTCACCCGGCCCCCGGTCACCCGATGACGGGCCACCCGGCCCCCGGCCACCCGACGGGCGGCGTCCAGCCAGGGGTGCCGGCCGGGGACGGCGTATACCGGACGCGGCGTCCGGTGCTCGCGGTGCTCTTCGCCGTGCTGGTCGTGATCTTCGAGCTGCCTGCGCTGCGGGTACTGCTGCACGGCGCGACCGCCGACCCGGTTGCTGCCGGGGACGTGTTGGCGGGCACCTTCCTGGTCTGCGGGTTGCCGATCTTCGCGGCCGGTCTCTACGGGCTACGGACGACCGGGTTGTCGCTGAGTGACGGTGCGCGCGGATGGTTGCGACCGCCGACCGCGTACCTGACGGTCGGGCTGGCGCTCTTCCTGGTTGCCGCGATCGCCGCCGGTTGAGCGGAGTCTCGCCGCACCCGGGCGTGGCACGGTCGGGAGGGCGCGTACACTGGTCAACCGGCGACCGCCTCGTGCGGTCGACCTCGCGTGCCCTCCTCACGAATCGTCGTGCGGCGGCGGCCTCCCTGGTCCCGACCCGGTCGGGCCCACCATGGTCGACGACCGGGCACCAGGACGCCCGGCCGCCGGCCGGGCGAGACAACCAGGGACCGCTAGGAGTACGAATCATGGCCGTCGTGACCATGCGTCAGCTGCTGGAAAGTGGTGTTCACTTCGGGCACCAGACCCGGCGCTGGAACCCGAAGATGAAGCGCTTCATCTTCACCGAGCGTAACGGCATCTACATCATCGACCTGCGCCAGACCCTCGACTACATCGAGAAGGCGTACGACTTCGTGCGCAACACGGTGGCCGAGGGCGGCAGCATCCTCTTCGTCGGCACGAAGAAGCAGGCGCAGGAGGCGATCGCCGAGCAGGCGACCCGCGTCGGCCAGCCGTACGTCAACCACCGCTGGCTCGGCGGGATGCTGACCAACTTCCAGACGGTGTACAAGCGGCTGCAGCGGATGAAGGAGCTGGAGGCCCTCGGCGACCTCAGCGGCACCGCCGCCGGCTACACCAAGAAGGAGACCCTGCAGCTCTCCCGCGAGAAGATCAAGCTGACCCGCACCCTGGGCGGTCTGCGGGACATGCAGAAGCTCCCGGCCGCGGTCTGGGTGGTCGACACCAAGAAGGAGCACATCGCCGTCGACGAGGCCCGCAAGCTGGGCATCCCGGTGATCGCCGTGCTCGACACCAACTGCGACCCGGACGAGGTCGACTTCCCGATTCCGGGTAACGACGACGCGATCCGCTCGGCCGAGCTGCTGACCAAGGTCGTCGCCGCCGCCGTGGCCGATGGCCTGATCGCCCGCTCCGGTCGTCGCCGGGGCGGCGACGAGAAGCCGGAGGCGGGTGTCGCCACCGACGAGCCGCTCGCCGAGTGGGAGCGCGAGCTGCTCGAGGAGCCGAAGAAGGCCGACGAGCAGCAGCCGGCCGCTGAGCAGCCGGCCGCCGAGCAGCCCGCCGCCGAGCAGCCCGCGGCCGAGCAGCCGGCCGCCGTCTCCGGCCAGTGACCGTACCGCCGTCCGGTCACCGTCCGTTCCACCGACGGTGACCGGCGGCGGGTAGACCGGGCACGAACCTCTCGGAACCGGGTAATCGTCACCTCAGACCATTCCACGCAGTCTCAACACCGAAGAGAGAGCCATGTCCCAGATCACCGCCGCGGACGTCAAGAAGCTCCGCGACCTGACCGGCGCCGGCATGATGGACAGCAAGAAGGCCCTGACCGAGGCCGAGGGCGACTTCGACAAGGCCGTCGAGATCCTGCGCGTCAAGGGCGCCAAGGACGTCGGCAAGCGGGCCGGCCGGACCGCCGCGAACGGTCTGGTCGCGCACTCCGGCAAGGCGCTGCTCGAACTCAACTGCGAGACCGACTTCGTCGCCAAGAACGACAGCTTCATCGCGCTGGCGCAGCAGCTGGTCGAGCACGGCGAGCGCGCCGGTGTCAGCAACGCCGAGCAGCTGCTCGCCACCGAGATCGACGGCCGTACCGTCGCCGACCTGGTGCAGGAGCAGTCCGCCAAGATCGGCGAGAAGCTGGTGCTCAACCGTTTCGCCAAGCTCGACGGCACGGTCGCGGTCTACCTGCACCGTAAGGCGCAGGACCTGCCGCCGGCGGTGGGCGTGCTGGTGCAGTACACCGGCAAGGCCGACGAGGCGGGCGACGCCGACGCGCGTGGCGCGGCGATGCAGATCGCCGCGATGCGGCCGCAGTACCTCACCCGTGACGAGGTGCCGGCCGAGGTCGTCGAGTCCGAGCGGCGTATCGCCGAGCAGACCGCCCGCGAGGAGAACAAGCCCGAGGCCGCGCTGCCGAAGATCGTCGAGGGCCGGGTCAACTCCTTCTTCAAGGACTTCGTCCTGCTGGAGCAGTCCTCGGTGACCGACAACAAGAAGACGGTGAAGCAGGTGCTGGCCGAGGCCGGCATCGAGGTCACCGGCTTCGTGCGGTTCGAGGTCGGCCAGGCCTGAGCCGGCTCGGGGCGCACCGCGCCCGTGGGCTGGGAGCAACGACGAGACGAGGAGGCCGCCGGTGTACGCGACACACACCGCGGCCTCCTCGTCCCATAAGGTCGGCAGCGGCAGGTACGCGCACCCGAGCGCGCCAGTGGGGGAAGGACGGGCGGATGACGCAGGTTGTGAGTGACCGGACGTTGGCGGCGGACGATCCGACGGCACCACCGCCCGGCCGGGCCCGGCGGGTGGTGTTGAAGCTGTCCGGCGAGGTGTTCGGTGGTGGCGCCATCGGCGTCGACCCGGACGTGGTGCAGGCCATCGCCCGGCAGATCGCCACCGTGGTACGCCGCGGTGTGCAGGTCTCCGTGGTGGTCGGCGGCGGCAATTTCTTCCGTGGCGCGGAGTTGCAGAAGCGGGGCATGGACCGCGCCCGGGCGGACTACATGGGCATGCTCGGCACGGTGATGAACTGCCTGGCCCTCCAGGACTTCCTGGAGAAGGAGGGCATCGAGACCCGGGTGCAGAGCGCCATCACGATGGCCCAGGTGGCCGAGCCGTACATCCCGCTGCGGGCGATCCGGCACCTGGAGAAGGGCCGCGTGGTCATCTTCGGCGCCGGCGCGGGCATGCCGTACTTCTCCACCGACACGGTGGCCGCCCAGCGCGCGCTGGAGATCCACGCGGACGTCGTGCTGATGAGCAAGAACGGCGTGGACGGCGTCTACACGGCCGATCCCCGGATCGATCCGACCGCCAGCAAGTTCGACTCGATCACCTTCTCCGAGGTGCTGCGTCGCAACCTCCGGGTCGCCGACGCGGCCGCCTTCAGCCTCTGCATGGAGAACGGCCTGCCGATGCTGGTCTTCGGCGCGCAGGGCGACGACACGATCGTCCGGGCCGTGGGTGGCGACAAGATCGGCACGCTGATCACCACCTGAGCCGACCGCCGACGGCGATTTCGGCGGTCCCGGTGACCCGACAAGCCCACGACGAGCACAAGAAGGAGGCGAGGAGACCGGTGATCGACGACACCCTCCTCGAGGCCGAGGAGAAGATGGAGCGTGCGGTCGAGCACGCCAAGGAGGAGTTCGGCGCCATCCGCACCGGTCGCGCGACTCCAGCCATGTTCTCCAAGGTCATCATCGACTACTACGGCAGCCCGACCCCGCTGACGCAGATGGCGTCGGTGGCCGTGCCCGAGCCGCGCATGGCCATCATCAAGCCGTACGACAACTCGCAGATCAACGCGATGGAGAAGGCGATCCGCGACTCGGACCTCGGGGTCAACCCGAACAACGAGGGCAACCAGCTGCGCATCCTGCTCCCGCAGATGACCGAGGAACGCCGTCGCGACATGATCAAGGTGGCCCGGCACAAGGGTGAGGAGGCGAAGGTCGCCATCCGCAACATCCGCCGCAAGGGCAAGGAAGAGCTGGACCGGCTCGTCAAGGACGGCGAGGTCGGCGAGGACGAGGGCCGTCGCGCGGAGAAGGAACTGGACGACCTGACCCAGCGCTACGTGTCGCACGTCGACGAGTTGGTCAAGCACAAGGAGTCCGAACTCCTGGAAGTCTGACGCCGAGGTCACCACCTCCTTGATCATGAAGTTGTTGTCCCCGCCACCGGCGTGGCGTGGTGACAACTTCATGATCAAGGAGGTGGGAGCGGATACCGGTACGTCCTGCCGGGCGGACGGGTGCAGTAGGCTCGGCACGATTCCCGGTGACCCGACGGTGAACGGTGGGGATCGGCCAGCCGACAGGCCGGCACATCAGACGGAGCGCCTCGCGCGGGTAGGGGATGGTAGTGGCTGTGCGTCAAGTGGTGGATCTCGTACCGCTTCCCCCTGGTGCGTGATGTCCCACCTCGACCCCTACGGCGGCGCCGACGCCCGTGACTGGGATCGCCCGGACCGACCCACCGCGCTGCCCTGGCCGGACCCGGACGTGGAACCCGGTCCGTGGGGCCGCGGCCGGTACGTCGGCGACCGGCCGGCCCAGGAAGGCCGCAACGGGCGCGGACCCACCAGCTGGGACCAGCCACCGCACGGGCGCAACGGAGTCCACGACCTCGACCACGGCGACGCGCCCACCGCGCAGATCGCGCCGGTGCGGGTGGGTGCCGGTCGGGACCATGACGAGGCGCCCACCACCCAGCTGACGCCGGTGCGGGACCATGACGACGCGCCCACCACCCAACTCGCGGCAGTGCCGTCCGAGGACGCAGGCCCCGGGACAGCAGAGCCCGACGGGCCGGACGCCCCGGGTCGGCGCCACCGGGGCCGCCGTCGGGCCGGTGCCGGCCGACCGGCCACCCAGCCGGGCGCGAGCCGAGCCGGGCGGAACCTGCCGGCGGCCATCTCGGTCGGCGTGGGCCTGGGCGCGGCGGTCCTGCTGCCCCTGTTCCTCTACACCCCGGCGTTCCTGCTGGTGCTCGCCGCAGCGTTCGGCGTCGGCATCTGGGAGATGTCCCGCGCGGTGCGTCGTGGCGGCGCCGAGGTACCGCTGGTGCCGCTGGTCGCCGGTGGGGTGCTCACCGTCACCCTGGCCTGGTTCGCCGGGCTGGACGCGCTCCTGCTCGGCCTCCTGGTCACCGTGGCGGGCACCCTGGTCTGGCGGCTCGGCGACGGTACGGCCAACCTCCGGCGGGACATGACCGCCGCGACCCTGATCTCGGTGTACGTACCGTTCCTCGGCGGTTTTGCCGCCCTGCTCGCGTCGTCTCCCGGTGACGGTGCCCTGCGGGTGCTGGTGACGTTGGTCGCGGTGGTGCTCTCCGACACCGGTGGGTACGCGGCCGGCGCCAACTTCGGCAAGCGGCCGATGGCCCCGACGATCAGCCCGAAGAAGTCCTGGGAGGGCTTTGCCGGCTCGGTCGGCGCGGCGGCGTTGGGCAGCGCCGTACTGCTCTGGCTGCTGTTCGACGTGGCGCCCTGGTGGGGTGCCGTGTTCGGGATGGCGGTCTCCGGCGCCGCGGTCCTCGGTGACCTCGCCGAGTCGATGATCAAACGGGATCTCGGCGTGAAGGACATGAGCAACCTGCTGCCCGGTCACGGCGGCCTGATGGACCGGCTCGACTCCGTGCTGTTCGCGGTGCCGACGGCGTACCTGCTGCTCGTGGTCTTCGTTCCGGCGGTGAACTGAGGCATGGCCCACGCCGGCGGGACCGGGGCACGGACGAGGCGGGAGCGGATCCGGCACCTCCGCAGGAGTGCGTTCCGAGCCGGGCGTGCCAGACTGGACGTGCTATGACGAGTCTTCCCCTGATGCCGGTCGACCCGGACGCGCCTGGCGCGCGTCGGGCGGCGATGCCACCGCAACACCTCGCCGACCTCGACCTCGACGGCCGGAAGGACCTGGTCACGAAGCTGGGCGAGTCGGCGTTCCGGGCCCGGCAGGTCTCCACCCACTATTTCGGCCGGCTGGTCCGCGACCCCGCGCAGATGACCGATCTGCCGGCGTCGTCCCGCGACCGCCTCGCCGACCAGCTGCTGCCCCGGCTGCTCACCCCGGTCCGCGAGCTGGCCTGCGACGACGGCGCGACCCGCAAGGCGTTGTGGCGGTTGCACGACGGCTCGCTGGTGGAGAGCGTGCTGATGGGCTACCCGGACCGGGTCACCGTCTGCATCTCCAGCCAGGCCGGGTGCGGCATGGCGTGCCCGTTCTGCGCGACCGGTCAGGCCGGCCTGACCCGCAACCTCTCCACCGCCGAGATCGTCGACCAGGCGGTCTACCTGGCGGGCGTGGCCGCCTCCGGCAAGGTCGCGGGGTCACCGCCGAGGCTGTCGCACGTGGTCTTCATGGGCATGGGGGAGCCGCTGGCGAACTACAACCGGGTGATCGCCGCGATCCGCCGCCTGGTCGCGCCGCCGCCCGAGGGGCTCGGCCTGTCACAGCGGCACATCACCGTTTCCACGGTTGGGCTGGTGCCGGCCATCCACCGACTGGCCAGCGAAGACCTCTCCGTGACTCTTGCGTTGTCGCTGCATGCCCCCGATGATGAGCTGCGCGACGAACTCGTGCCGGTCAACCAGCGCTGGAAGGTGTGCGAGGTGCTGGACGCCGCCTGGGCCTACGCGGCCCGCACGGGCCGTCGTGTGTCGATCGAGTACGCGATGATCAAGGACGTGAACGACCAGCCGTGGCGAGCTGACCTGCTCGGCCGGCTGCTGGCCGGCAAGTTGGCCCACGTGAACCTGATCCCGCTCAACCCGACTCCGGGCAGCCGCTGGGACGCCAGCCCGAAGCCGGTCGAGCGGGAGTTCGTCCGGCGGTTGCGCGACGCCGGGGTGTCCACCACGGTGCGGGACACCAGGGGTCGCGAGATCGACGGAGCGTGTGGGCAGCTGGCCGCCGCGGAGGACAGTGGCACCGACCCGGCCGGGGAGATGACGGCGTGACCGGGCGTGGCGAACGAGACCAGGAGACATAGTGGCGAGTCAGGGTCAGCGTTTCCGGCGTAAGGCGCTCCGCCGGGGATACAAGGTTGACGAGGTGGACGCCTTCCTGGACCGGGTCGAGGCGACACTCGCCGGGCAGCCGGTCGGAGCGCCGGTGGCCTCGCAGGAGGTCCACGACGTCGTCTTCCGGGTTCGCTTCAACGGCTATGACGAGTGGCAGGTCGACCTGCACCTCGACCGGGTCGAACGGCAGTTGGCGGAGCTGGAGGAGCGCGGCGGCGTGTCCGGTCGCGGCGATGGCCGGATGGGCCCGATGGAGCGGATGGGCCCCGGCATGCGCGAGGACCGCGGCATGTCCCCGGTGCCGCAGCCGCCGATGCCGCCCCGGACGATGCCGGCGCAGGCCGGCCCGCCCTATGGCCGCTACGACGAGCCGACGGGCGCTTTCGCCGGTGGGTACGACAACGCTCCCCGGGGTGGTTACGACGGCCCGCGCGGCGCTGCCGCGCCGATGGGGCCGGGCGCGCCGATGGGGCCTCCCGGCGGCATGGGTCACGGTGGGCCCCCGCCGCGTGGACTGCCTGCCGGCCCCGGCGGTTACGGTCCGCCGGACGCGCCGGGTGGCTACGGTCCGCCGGACGGTCCCGGCGGCTACGGTCCGCCGGACGACCAGCGCTTCGACGGGTTCGAGGCGGGTCGGCACGGCCGTACGGACATGACCGCCGAGATCAGGCTGCCGGACCGGGACCCCCGGCGTGGCCCGGCGGGACCGCCCGGCCTGCCGCAGCAGGCGCTCGGCGGGCCTCCGATGGGTGGCCCTCCGGCGATGGGCGGCCCGCCCGCGATGGCCGGTCCCGCAATGGGTGGGCCTCCGATGGCCGGCCCACCCGGCAGTGACCTCTACCGGGTGGACCAGATTCGACGTAGCTTCCAGGTCCGTCGCTTCGGCAGCGGGTACGACCCGGACCAGGTGGACCGGTTCTTCGAGTCGCTGCTCGGCGGGATGGCCGGGCGCAACCAGATGCCGGTGAACCCGAAGGACCTGGACACGCTCCGCTTCGGGCTGGTGCAGGGCGGCTACTTCGAGGCCGAGGTCGACGCCGCGCTGAAGAACGTGCAGGACATCCTCTTCGGCCGCTGACCGACAGCGATGCGCGAGGGCCCGCCTCCGGAAACCGGAGAGCGGGCCCTCGCGCTTGCTCGCCCAGATGGGTGCGGCGGTCGGCCGCCAAGTCGTCGCGCCGGGCCCGGTCGCTCAGCAGCGCGGGCCGTTGCGGCTGAACAGATCGTCAGGAGCGCAGGCCGTTGCGGCGCAGCACCACGTCACCGATCACGATGAGCAGCAGCAGCGCGGCCAGGCCGATCAGCCAGAGGTTCTCGACCCTGCCCTCGTGGTTGCCGCAGAGCATGGCCAGCAGCGCGAACGCGGTGAGCACCGCGCCGATCCGCCCGGCCTTACGGTGCCCGGGCTTGTGCTGGTCTGGCGACGTTACCGGCTCGCTGCCTGCCACTGTCGGTCCTTCCTCGCGAACGGATCTCCGGCTAGTCTGGCACGTCCCCCGCGACGGTTTCCGGCCAGGGCCGATGGGCCCCGCTCCGGTGGATGGAATGGCACTACCGGCGTCGCGGGGCGGGGACCAGACTGCCTCCGGTAGCGTTCTGGGGCGTACACCTTGATTGTCTTTTTGAGGGGGAACTGCGGTGCGAGTGACCGGTACGGGGCACGCCAGCATGCGGATCGACACGCCCGCGGGCAGCATCCTGTGCGACCCGTGGGTCAATCCGGCCTACTTCGCCTCCTGGTTCCCGTTCCCCGACAACTCGCAGCTCGACTGGGAGACCCTCGGTGACGTCGACTATCTGTACGTCTCCCACCTGCACCGGGACCACTTCGACGCGGCGCACCTCAAGCGGTACGTGTCGAAGAAGGCGACCGTGCTGCTGCCCGAGTTCCCCACCTCCGAGATGGAGGACGAGTTCCGCGAGCTGGGCTTCACGAACTTCCTGAAGACCCGCAACGAGGAGGTCGTCGAGCTGGACGGCGGCCTCAAGGTCATGATCCAGGCGCTGACCAGCCCGACCGACGGTCCGATCGGTGACTCCTCGCTCTGGGTGGAGTACGACGGCGTCCGGCTGCTCAACCAGAACGACGCCCGCCCGACCGACCTGAGCACCTTCGCCGAGCTGGGCCACGTGCACGCGCACCTGCTCCAGTTCTCCGGCGCGATCTGGTATCCGATGGTCTACGAGCTGCCGAACGCGGCGAAGACCGCCTTCGGCAAGCAGAAGCGCGATCGGCAGTTCGACCGTACCTGGCGTTACATCGACGACCTCAAGGCCGATCACGTCTTCCCGATCGCCGGCCCGCCGTGTTTCCTCGACGACGAGCTGTGGCAGTTCAACGACATCTTCGGCGACGAGGGGAACATCTTCCCCGACCAGTCGGTCTTCCTGTCCGAGTACGCCAAGGTCGGCGGCACCAACGGCATCGTGCTGCTGCCGGGCAGCGTCACCGAGGTCACCACCACCGGGGCCACGACCACCCACCCGATGCCGGTGGAGGAGTTCTTCGCCAACAAGGTCGCCCACCTGGAGGAGATGCGGGAGCGTAAGCGGCCCATCATCGAGGCGGAGAAGGCGTCCTGGCGGCACCCCGAGGTGGACGTGCTCAAGGAGCTGAAGCGGCGCATCGAACCGCTGCTCGACGAGTCGATCTACCTGGCCAAGGGGGTCGGCGGTCCGGTCCGCTTCGACCTGGTCGGCTACGACGGCGAGAGCATCGAGTCGATCGTGGTCGACTTCCCCGGCAAGCAGGTGCGGCCGTACGCCGACGAGAAGGTGCGTTACCGGTTCCGTACCGAGCGGGCGCTTGTGGAGCACCTGCTGCACATCGGCGAGGTGGACTGGGTCAACTCGCTCTTCCTGTCCTGCCGCTTCTCCGCCGCCCGGATCGGGCAGTACAACGAGTTCGTGTACGCCTTCTTCAAGTGCCTCTCCACCGAGCGACTCCAGTACGCCGAGGGCTGGTACGACGAGCACGAGCGGGCGGTGGACGCCGAGGACATCACCATCGGCGACTGGGTGGTGCAGCGCCGTTGCCCCCACCTGAAGGCGGACCTGAGCCGGTTCGGCATCGTCGACGGCGACCAGCTCACCTGTCAGCTGCACGGTTGGCGGTTCGACCTGCCCAGCGGGCGCTGCCTGACCAGCGTCGGTCATAAGGTCCGCGCCCACCGGGTCGGCGAGGAGGTCGCGGTCGCGGAGGCCGCCCCACCGGCGAGCTGAGCCCGTCCGCCTCGGCGTCCCCGCCCGGGGACGCCGACGCGTCGCCTACCGGCCGAGGTCGGCGAGGATGCGCTGGGCGGCGTTGTGGCCGGCGGCACCGATGACGCTGCCGGCGGGGTGACAGCCGGCGCTGCCCGCGTACACCCCGTCCACGCCGGTGGCGTAGGGCATCCGGTCGGCGAACGAGACGGTGTTGTCGACGTGGTGGATGTGCCCGCCGGTGATGCCGAAGTGCGCCTCGATGCCGGGTGGCGGCAGCGGCACCGCGTCGGCGATCAGGTCGCCGGTGCCGGGGGCGTACCGCTCGCAGATCCCGACCAGCCGGTCGACGTAGCCGGGCAGCTCCGCGTCCCAGGTGGTGCCGGCCAACTCGTACGGCACCGACTGCACGAACAGTGCCGACGAGTGGTGCCCGGCCGGGTCGGCCAGCGACGGGTCGACGGTGGTGTGCAGGTACCACTCGATGGTCGGCTCCTGCGGCAGTCGGCCGGCCCGCACGTCCGCCCACATGGCGCGCAGCGCCGCCATCGGTGACTCGCCGGTGCCGCCGGCCAGTGTCGCCGAGCCGGGCAGCAGGTGGATGGTGGAGCCGAACGGGCTCGGCGCGTCCTCGGGCAGGCAGGAGAAGCGGGGCAGGTCACGCAGCGCCAGGTTCAGCTTGAGGGTGCTGCCGGTGCGCTGGACCGCCGCCATCCGTCCGCTGAGCGTGGTCGGCAGCGCGCCGTCGGGCAGCAGCTCCATCAGCCGGTACGGGTCGCAGGCGCCGAGCACCACCTCGGCGTCGACCTGGCGGCCGTCGGCGAGCACCACGCCCCGGGCGGCACCTCCGTCGAGGGTGATCGCGGCGACCGGGGCGCCGGTGACGATCCGGGCGCCGGAAGCCCGGGCCGCGTCGGCGAAGATCCGCGAGACGGTGCCCATGCCGCCTTCGGCGATCATCCAGGTGCCGCCCGAACCGGGCAGCCGGCACATGTTGTGCACCAGGAAGTTGTGCCCGGTGCCGGGGTCGTCGGGGCCGGCGTTGAGCCCGGACAGGCCGTCGGTGACCGCGTACATGCTGACCAGCAGCTCGGAGCGGAAGTCGAAGCGGGCCAGGTAGTCGGCGACGGAGCCGCGTACCAGGTCGATGAAGACCTGGCGCAGCGCGGGACGGACGTGGCGTTCGGCGGTCTCCTCGACGCTGAGTGGCTCGGCCAGCCAGGCCGGGGCGAGGTCCTCGCGTAACGCGGCCAGCTCGCCCTGCAACGCCTCGTCGGCGGCGGCGTCGGCGGGGGAGAAGAATTCGGCGAGCTGTGCCCGGGTGGCCTCCGTGTCGGTGCCGAAGAGCAGGTAGGGCGAGCCGACTCCGCCGGGGGTGGGCAGGAAGTAGTGCGGGTCGCGGCGCAGCACCGGGATGCGGACGTCGAGCGCGGCCAGCAGCTCCGGCGGCATCAGCCCGAGCAGGTACGACCCGGTGGAGTGACGCAGCCCCGGCACCTTGGGGAACGGATTCTCGGTGCGGGTCGCCCCGCCGATCACCTCGGCGGCCTCCAGCACCAGCACGTCCAACCCGGTCCGGGCCAGCAGGATCGCCGACACCAACCCGTTGTGCCCAGACCCGACGATCACCACGTCAGCCCGCCCCGGCACCTCACCACCCCTCATCCCCGCACCCTAACCCTTGCCACCCCACACCCACCCCCGCGATCTTGCACTTTCTGCCCGGGCAAGAGGTGTCAAAGCGACATATCGCCGACCAAAAGTGCAAGATCGTGGGGTCAGGGGCGGGGGTGGGGGTGGGGCGGGTCATGATTGAGCGGGTTGGCGGCGGGTGCGCCAGGCGGAGAGGGCCAGGGTGGCGGAGTAGCCGGCCAGCACGATCACGTGGAACAGGTAGAGCCAGAGCAGGATCGCCACTGCGGAACCCACCTCGTCCAGCCCGCCGAAGGGCACGCCCAGGTCCAGTGGCAACGAGGCGAAGAGCACGAAACCGTGCAGGAAGCCGGACAGGTTCGCCGCGGTGAACGAGCCCATCCCCAGCGTGGAGAGCCAGTCCGGCGAGGCTGGGCCGACCACCCGGAACACCCACATCAGCACCGGCGTGAGCACCAGCCACACGGCCAGGAACGACAGCACCACCCCGAGCGCGCCGGCCCAACCGCCGCGCCGGACCAGCCCGGTGGTGGTCGGCAGGGCCAGCAGGATCGACAGCAGCAGCGCCGGGGCCGGCGCCAGCAGCGGCAGCAGCAACAGCCGGCCCCGCCAGCCGACCAGGTGTTCGTCGGAGCGGGGCGCGGCGACCGAGACGAACGCCCGGCGCAGCCCTTCGCCGTACAGCGACGCCGGCAGCAGCGCGGCCAGCGCCAGCCACGGCGTCAGGCCGACCCCCGCCTCGACCAACGCGGCCACCGCGTGCGGCGCACCGATCGCGTCCGGCAGGGCCTCCACGGCGTACCCGGTGAGCCGCCGAACCTGGGACGCCCCCGCCAGCAGCGAGGTGAGCCAGATCGCCAGCAGGGCCACCGGCACCACGGCGATCGCACCGTAGAACGTGATCGCGGCGGCGTGCAGCGACAGATCCCGGCCACGGACCGGGCGGAACGCACCCCTGGTGATCCGCTTCGTCCGCTCCCACGCACCGCCCATCGCGCTTCATTTCCCCGTCATCCCCGCTGGCAACCGTCCCCGTTGCGCGGGTCGCACCCGGCCGACGGATCAGCGGTCGGGTCTGTTCGGTGGACCGGGTCGTGAGGTAGTGAGAAGGCGCCCGGCGACGGGCCTGGCAGGGATGCGGCTGCTCAGGCCCGTCGCCGTTCGGTTCGGTCAGCCGAATGCCCGGTACAGTCGCCAGTCGGCGGAGAGGACGACCTTCTTCGATTGCCCTGTGTCGGTCTTCGACGGGTGGTAGATGTGCATGTTGCCGTTCGACTCGTACCGGACCCACATGTCGGGCACCCCGTCGCGGTTGACGTCGGGAATGCTGATGACGACGCCGATGGCCGCCTCGGTCCACGAATTGCCGTAACGAACGTCACCGTCGCGGGAGTTGTTGGCCAGCTTCAGCGAGTCGAGGCTGACGCTGCCGGACACCCCACCGGGCAGACCGTGCCGGACGTACATGTTGCCGTTGTCCAGGTTGCGCCAGAGCAGGTCGGGCGTTCCGTCGATGTCGATGTCGATGATGTTGACGACGTCGCGGCGTGCCCAGGCGTCGTGGTTCATCAGGGTCGCTTCCTGGAACGCGGCCCCGGTGTACCCGGACAGCACCCAGAACTCCGGGCCGGAGCGTAGCGCCAGGTCGGGCCGTTTGTCGCCGGTGATGTCGCCGACCGCCTTGATCTGGGTCCAGGTCGACGGGTTCGGCGCGTTGGCCGGGAGCATGACGCGGAGCCGGTGGTCCACGTTGAAGCTGCCGTACCCGTCACCGGGATAGAGCCAGAAACCGCCGTCGGGGGTACGGGCGAACAGGTCGGTGATGCCGTCACCCGGGTACGCATCGGAGTGCTTGGTGATCAGAGCGGCCTGGCCGGTGGTCGGGTTCCACCAGTGGCCGGGCGGGTTCAGCGTGCCGGCGCTGTCGTACGAGGAGTACAACCAGCCGTACAACTCGCCGTTGTTGGGTCCGGTCCCTTCGGGCTCGCGGTCGCCCGCGTACGTGCGCAGCTTGCCCTCGTTGTCAACGAGGATCAGGTCGGGTATGCCGTCGCCGCCGGTGTCGCCGGGGCCGTCACCGGCGGCGCGCGGCGGCACGTAGATGGCGTAGTCCGTCCTGGCGCTGCGGTTACCGACCGCGTCGTAGGCGTACACGTGCAGGGTCGTGGGACCGGCGTGCCGTGGTGCGAGGTCCGGCACCGTGGCGGTGCCGTTGACGGCATCCACGGACTGGGTGTTGATGGCCTCGAAGGCGTAGGTGAACCGGGTCGCGCCCGTGGCACTGAAGGTGATCGAACCGGTTCCGCCGAACGACACGCTTGCCCAGGTTGCGCCGTCGGGGGTGGCCTCCGGGAACACCTCACTCGTCACGGTGGGGGCAGGGGGCGCCGAGGCGTCGATGGTCAGTCGGCAGGGTTCGGTGCCGGGCGGGAAGTAGCTCGACGAGGCATTTGACTCGTCCTCGGCGCGTACGTCCCAGGAGTAGGTGGTCTTGTCCTCCAGGCTGCTGGACGGCACCAGGAGCTCCGCGCTGCCATCGCTGCGAGCGGTGACCAGGGTGCCCGACGGGACGGTCGAGCCGGTCTTCCAGAAGCGGAAGCGGAGCGCCTTCAGGTTGTTGTCCGGGTCGGTGGCCTTGGCGTACAGCGTCAGATTGGTCCTGGCGACCGTGACACCGCCGCCGGGGCCGGGTACGCAGGTGCCGCCGGGCGTGCTCTTGCCGCCCGTCGGTTCCTTCGGCGGAGTGTTGTAGACAACCGTCAGCTCGGTGCTGCTGACCTTGAACCTGCGCCAGGTCAGCGTGTCGCCTTCGCTCGTCGCCTGCATGCCGAGGGTCACGTTCGACCAACCGCCGTCGGCGCCGTTCTGGGCGATCTTCTTCACGTCGAAGCTGACGTAGTCGTCGGCGCAGCTGCTTCCGTAGCCGAAGGCGAACGACTTCTTCTGCTGCACCTCGACCCAGCTCGGCTGCTTCTTCCAGGTGGTGGCGGAGGAGATCGAGCCGGTGCGCCACACCTCCATCTGGCGCGCGGTGCAGTTCCAGGAGTGGTTGTTGAACACCTTGAACGTGGCCGAGCTGACCGTCGCACCCTTCATGCTGCTCTTGAAGCCCATCCGCCAGAAGGAGCGGGCGGTCAGCGGAGTCCGCTCCTCGTAGCCGACCCGGGCGTCGGTGCTGCCGGAGTTGAAGTTGGTGCCGTTCCAGGTGTTGGTGCTCGGGTGCTGCTTGTAGACCGTCGCCCAGGCCAGCGTGCCGCTGCGCAACGTCGGGTCGAGGAAGAGTGGAAACATCGCGTCCGCGTCGGTGAGCAGGCCGGTGGCGGCGACGTCCAGGCGCAGTCGTACGTCACCGCTGCCGTCGCCGTCGAGGCTGGTGGGCATCGGAGCGTGCCGGGCGCCCGCCTCGACCCCGTTCAGCCCGGAGAGGTTCAGCACGTCGGCGGTGGTGGCGACGGCGGTGCGTAGGGCCGGCTGGGGCGACGCCGGGTCCTGGCCGGCGGAGTCCCAGGCGAACGGGGTGGGCATCGAGCCGATCTCGACCTGGCTCGCGGCGTCGAGAATCTGCACGCCGCCGGTCTCCTGGTCGTGGCGGAAGGTCGCCGTCGGGGATCGCAGGCCGTAGGTGAGGGACCGGACCGCCTCGATGGTGGCGCTGTCCCGGTTCTTGACGATCAGCAGCTGCCCGAATCCGCCCTCGTCGCGGGCGACCACCAGCAGATCGACGCCGGGCCGGACCTCGGGATAGAGCAGGCGCGGGCCGTCGAGCACCGGCTCCGGCAGCTCACCGGGCCACAGGTAGGTGACGGTGTGACCGCCGATTTCGACCTGGGCGAGGGGTGTGTCCACTTCGGTGCGGGCGACCAGGCGCATCGACTGGGCGGGAGGGCTCGTGGACGGCGTGGCGTCGGGTCGCGTCGCACCGCCGAAGAACCGCACCGGGGTGGGCGGGTTGACCGGGCGGACGCCGAGGCCGTCCGGTGCGTCGGCATCGTGGGTCAAGGTGAGGTCGATCGGCGCCCACTGCCCGGTGGCGTCCTTGGCCCGCTGGGGGACGGCGTGGGTGGTGGTGCGCCACTGCCCGGCCGGCAACGCCCAGGTGAGCGACGTGGCCGTGGTGGCGGTCTCGACGAGCACCTCGGTACCCGTGCGGAGCGCCTCGGCCATCGCGGTCGCCTCGTCGCGCGGCGGCTTCGACGCCGGGGCGGCCTCGGTGACGACCTCCGGCCGACTGTCGCCTCGGTCGATTCCCGGCCACCACGGCAGGGATGCCGCGATGACGGCGACCAGCAGGAGACCCATGGTGCAGATCAGCCGGGTGCGCGTACGCATGAACGGGCTGAGCAGGCGAGGCGCTGTCACGGCGGTCTACTCCCGTGGGCCGGGCGGACAGGAAGGAACGCGAAACCCGCCCCGTCAGCCGGGCCGAGGGGCAGAAACGCGGGCACACGATCGCACGTCACCAGGGCATCTCGTCTATCCCGTCAACGTTACCGATTCGTGATGTTCACTTTCTGATCATTGACCGGTACGCCAGAATTCGATCTTGTGTGAGTGGGTTTGCCGACGTCGCTTGTCGGACATAGTCGAATTAGCTTCTTGGCCAAGATCTCCCTGGCCTGCGGTCTTACGCGGCAATAGTGGTGTGGCGTGGATCACATCCATACATCGAAGATCACTCTATGCAACCTTGAGCTCTGACCTGCCCTGACGGAGAGTGCTCACGCACGTGCCGATCCGGCACGTGTCCCTCGCGGTTCTTCCCGCGAACCTCCTTTTCGTCTTCACGCCTGGGTGGGAGTCGACGCGCATGCCTGGTACCGGTTTGCTGGCCCGGCGGCGGGGGCGTCCCGCCCGTACGGCGTTCATCCTGGCGCTGTCCATGACCATGACGGTCACGGCCCTGCCCGCCCCGGCTTTCGCCGTTCCCGGCCCGGGCATGAGCCGTGGCGCGATCGAACTTCCGGAGATCCCGGAGGTGGAGCAGATCGCGCCCAACGAGCAGGCCGTGACCGACCTGCTCACCGACGAGCCGGAGCCACTCGACCCGTACGAGCCGTCCGCGGTGGACGCCTGGGACGAGGACAGCGGCACGGTGGACCTGACCGGGGTCGCCGCAGGTGAGGCGTTGCCGGTCGACGACCTGCCGGTCGCCCTCGGCGTACCGGAAGGCGGTGACCCTGCCGCCCTCGCCGGCACCTGGGCGGTGGATCTGGCCGCCCCCGAGGCCTCGCACGACGTCGGGGTCGCCGGCCTGATCATGAAGATCACCCCGCCGGCCACCGCGGACCCCACGGCCGAGGTCGCCCTCAGCGTCGACTACACGCCCTTCGCCGACTTCTACGGCCCACAGGCCGCCGACCGGTTCGGCGTCGTCCTGCTGCCGGACTGCGTCTTCGACGACCCGGACGGCGGCGACTGCGCCGACGGTGGCGCGGGCGTCCAGTCCACCGAACCGGCCGGTGTCACCGGCCAGGTCGTCTCCAGTGAGGTGGAGATCCTCCCGGTCGCCGGGGCGTCGGCCCGCAGCGCCGCGATCGCGGGCGTCGACGAGGGGGCCGGCGACCGCCGGATCGTCACCGGCAGCGTGCCGGTCGGGTCGCTGGTCGGGACCGACGGCGCGGTCGCCGGCCGATCCGCGTTCGGGGCCCAGTCCAGCGCGGCGGACGCCAACGTCGTCGGCGTGCTCGACACCGGCGCGTCGGCTGCCGGCGACTTCACCGCAACCCCGCTGCTGTTCTCCGGATCCTGGGCGGCGGGTTCCTCCTCGGGCGCGTTCACCTACTCGTACCAGGTGCAGGTGCCCGAGACGGCCGGCGGCCTGATGCCGAAGGTGGCGCTGTCGTACTCGTCGCAGTCGGTGGACGGGCGTACCTCGGCCACCAACAACCAGGCCTCCTGGATCGGCGACGGCTGGGACTACGCGGCCGGCGCGATCACCCGCACCTACGTCAACTGTCGGCAGGACTCCAAGAAGCCCGGCTCGAACAACAGCGAACACCGGACCGCTGACCTCTGCTGGGGGTCGAAGAACGCCACCCTCTCCCTCGGCGGGATGACCACCGAGCTGGTTCGGGACGACAGCACCGGGACCTGGACCACCGCCAACGGCGACGGGTCAAAGGTGCAGCTGCTCAAGGACACCGGCCTGGACAACGGCGACGCCGACGGTGAGTACTGGGTGGTCACCACCAGGGACGGCACCCGCTACCACTTCGGCCGGCACCGGCTGCCCGGCTGGACCGCGGGTCAGCCGGTCACCAACTCGGTGCTTACCGCACCGGTCTACGGCAACCACTCCGGTGAGGACTGCTACCAGGCCGGCGACTGGGCCGACTCGGCCTGCACACAGGCGTGGCGGTGGTCGCTGGACTACGTTGAGGACATCCACGGCAACGTGATGAGCCTGTGGTGGGCCAAGGAGGAGAACCGCTACGCGCGGAACTTCAACTTCAAGTCCCCGGTGAAGTACGACCGTGGCGGCTACCTGACCCGCATCGACTACGGGCAGCGCAGCAACAACGTCTACGGCGCCGCGCCGCTGGCCCGGGTCAGCTTCGATGTGGCGGAGCGCTGCTTCGCCGAGGGCTCCCAGACCTGCTCCGAGTCGAACTTCAACAGCCAGATCCCGCACGACTACCGCATCTGGTACGACACCCCGGCCGACCTGAACTGCATCTCGGGCCGGAAGTGCTGGAACGCCTCACCGTCGTTCTTCACCCGCAAGCGCCTCGACAAGATCACCACTTTTGCGCAGCGGCGCAGCGGCTCCACCAGTTTGCAGAAGGTCGACGAGTACCAGCTCACCCAGTCCTTCCCGACCCTGCTGACCGGCCCCAACACCGCGCTCTGGCTGGAGTCGATCCAGCGGACCGGGTACGGCGTCGACGGCGACAAGGTCGCGCTCAACCCGGTGCGGTTCGCCCACAACCCGGAGGACATGCCCAACCGGGTGCGCAACGACAACCGCCCCAGCTTCTCCCGGCTGCGCATCGCGCGTGTGATCAACGAGTATGGCGGCGAGACCGTCGTCACCTACAAGCAACCCACCGGCTCCTGCGCCACCGGCTCCGGCCTGCCCGGCAAGGACGACACCGCCGAGCTGAAGTCCAACACCCGGCTCTGCTTCCCGAACTTCTGGCACCCGGATCCGGCCAAGGACGACGTCATCGACTGGTTCCACAAGTACGTGGTGGAGTCCGTCGAGGAACTGCCCGCCATCGACGGCGCCGCCTCCTCCACCCTCACCACGTACGCGTACGACAACGCCGGCTGGCGGCTCGCCGAGCCGGAGTTCAGCAAGAAGTCCCGCCGCACCTACTCCCAGTTCGCCGGCTTCGAGCAGGTCACCGTCCTCACCGGGCCGCCTATCGCGGAGCTGGGCAGCGAGCAGACCAAGTCGGTCACCCGCTACTTCCGGGGCATGGGCGACAGCGTGTCCGTCAAGGACAACGTGGGCACCGGCGAGGAGATCGCCAAGGACCGGGAGCCGTTCGCCGGCCGGGTCGCCGAGGAGTTGACGTACGCCAAGGCCAGCGACCCGGACGCCAACTGGCTCACCCGCAGCGTCACCTACCCCACGGCGACCGAACTCGCCTCCCGCGACCGCGACGACGGGCTCGACCCGTTGAAGGCGTGGCGGGTCACCGACACGCGGCAGAAGGCGGTGTCCCGGTCCTCCGGCACCGGCGACGACACCCGAACGCTGCGCACGGTGGAAACCAAGACCACCTACGAGAGCACCCACGGCCTGCCGGAGCGGATCGAGTCACTCGGTGACACCGGCAAGTCCGGTGACGAATCCTGCACGTTCGTCGAGTACACGCACCGCACCGACAAGAACCTCATCGGCCTCACCAGGCAGATCCGCAGCAGCCCGACGACCTGTGCCGCCGCCGACTTCGACGACCTGACGACGCTCTCCTCCGCCGGCCGGGTCGGCTACGACGGCGCCGCCTACGGTGCCGCCCTGCCGAGCAACACCCGGGGCCTGGCCACCCAGACCTGGTCGCTGAAGGCGGACGGCTCCGGCTTCCAGAACGACGGCACCACCACCTTCGACGCCATCGGCCGGGTGCTGACCCGAACCGACCCGGACAACAAGGTCTCCCGGATCACCTACACCCCGGCCAGCGGCCAGGCGTACGCGGTGAGCGAGGAGAACTCCCTCGGGCACAAGCAGACCCGGGAACTGGATCCGGGCCGCGCGGTCACCCTGAAGACCACCGACCCGAACAACCAGGTCAGCCACGCCGAGTACGACGCCCTCGGCCGCCTCGTCAAGGCGTGGGGCGCGGGGCGTACCCCGTCACCGGCCCTGGTGCCCGACTTCCGTGCCGAGTACGCCCTCCCGGCGATCGTGCCCGACCCGGAGAACCCCGGCGAGAGCATCCGCAAGCCGCCGTACGTCACCACCTTCGCCCGGGGCCACGAGGACCGGATCCAGACCTCGGTCACCATCTACGACGGACTCGGCCGGGAACGGCAGTCCCAGGTGGAGGCGACCGGTGGCGGACGGCTGATCACCGACACGCTCTACAACTCGGCCGGCGAGGTCTGGCAGACCAACAACGCCTACTTCGCCGAGGGCTCGCCGATCGGCCGGCTCTTCACGCCCGAGTCGGACACGGTGGTGCCCAACGCCACCCGCTACACCTACGACGGCCTCGGCCGGGTGGTCGAGGAACTGCCACTGCTCAACGGCACGGAGTACCCGAGCCGCGCCACCCGGTACAGCTACGGCCTCGACCACTCCACAGTCATCAACCCGGCGGGCGCGGCCTCGTACCGCCTCCACACCGACGGCCTCGGCCGCACCACGCGGGTCGACACCTTCCGCGACGCCGCCCGCACCGACTTCACCTCGATGCGCTACGAGTACGACGCGCGCGGGCAGCTCGCCGAGGCCACCCACTCGGCGAACCCGGTCCCGTGGACCTGGACGTACGACCAGCGCGGCCGGCTGACCCGGACCACCGACCCGGACACCGGCGCCACCACCATGACGTACGACCACCGGGACCGGCCGCTGACCACCACCAACGCCCGTGGCATCACGGTGTGGAACGGGTACGACGAACTGTCCCGCCCCACCCAGCAGCGGCTCGGTGGCAGCGGCGGTGAACTGCTGGCCGAGTACACCTATGACACGGTGGCCGGCGGCAAGGGTCTGCCGGCGACGTCGACCCGGTACACCGACGGCCTGCCGTACACCCAGTCGGTCGGCGGCTACACCGAGGACTACCAGCCGACCTCGACCACGCTGACGCTGCCGGAGTCGATCGCCAGCACCTGGGGTCTGAACCAGGAGTACCGCTACGACTACACGTACACCGACACCGGTCTGACCGAGTCGGCGACGCTGCCGGCGGTCGGCTCGCTGCCCAGCGAGAAGCTGCTGGTCCGGTACACCAGGGACGGCCTGCCGCTGTCGGTGTCCGGCAAGGACTGGTACGGCTCCGAGACGGTCTACTCGCCGTACGGGCAGGTGCTGCGCTCCACCCTGGGCGCGCACCCGTACCGGGTGTGGACCATGGCCTCGTACGACGACGCCAGCGGCGCCCTCACCCGGCAGCAGGTGTTCCGCGAGGTCACCGGCAACCATCTCGTCTCGAACCGTTCCTACGGCTACGACGACGCCGGCAACGTCACCTCGATCCGGGAACACGCCACCACCATCGCCGAGCGGCAGTGCTTCACCTACGACCCGCTCGGCCAGCTCCGCAACGCCTGGACATCGCAGGACCAGGCGTCGTGCAGCGCCGGTCCGGGCACCGCGACGGCCCCGAACGCGGCGGCGGGTGTCGACGGCACCGGCTACTGGCAGGAGTACGAGTACGACCTGCTCGGCAACCGCACCAAGCTGGTCGAGCGGGACCTGACCGGCCGCACCTCCACCGGCCCGATCGAGACCACCTACGGGTACGGCTACGGCACCGAGGAGGGTGACCAGCCGCGCACCCTCGACGCCGTCACCAAGACCTACACCACGCCGCAGGGCGCGGCCATCGTCTCCGAGGCGAAGCGGCTGTACGAGCTGACCGGCGAGACGAAGTCGGTCACCTCCACCCGCAACGGGGACCAGCAGGAGCTGTCCTGGACGTACGACGGCCAGGTCGAGCGGATCACCGGCTCCGGCACCAAGGGCCGCACTTCGTACATGGGTCTGGCGAGCAAGTGCATAGACCTGAGTTCCAGCCTGGCCGAGCCGAACCGACCCATCCAGCTGTACACGTGCAACGCGACAATCGCGCAGAAGTGGGCCTTCGTCCCGGCACCGGAGCAGACCAACGCCAACCTGGGCACCCTGTCGATATTCGACTCCTGGTGCGCCCAGCCGGCCGGCACCACCGCCGGGTCGGCGCTGCGCCTGCAACGGTGTGACGGCACGGCGGCGCAGCAGCTGGAGCGGCTTTCGACGGGGCAGTTGAAGCATCCCGCCTCCGGCCTGTGCCTGGCGGTGCAGGACGCAGCCATCGCCGACTCAACGCCGATCGTGCTCGCGGCCTGCGCCGGTGGTGCTCCCGAGCAGCTGTGGGAGGCACAGGACGAGACGCGGCACATCTACGGGCCGGGCGGCACCCGCCTGCTGAAGATCCAGGGTCAGCAGGCCACCCTCGACCTCGGCGAGGCCCAGGTTTCCGTGCAGAGCGGCGGGATGCTGCTCAACACCCAGCGGAGCTACGCCACGCCAGGCGGGATGGTGACGCGGTACGCCTACGGCACCAGCACCGGATCCAACCTGGTGGCCGTCGCCAGCGACCATCAGGGCAGCCCGTCCGCCGAGGTGGCCCTCGCCGACGGGATGCAGATCCGGATCCGTAAGCAGGATCCGTTCGGCAACCAGCGGATCGCCGACACGCCGGCCAATCTGCAGACCAACCGGGGCTTCCTCGGTGCGGTCCGCGACGACACCTCCGGCTTCGTGCCGTTGGGTGCCCGGCTGTACGACCCGGAGGTGGGTCGGTTCCTCTCCGCGGACCCGGTGCTGGACCTGACCGACCCGGTGCAGAACAACGGCTTCACGTACGCCCACAACAACCCGGTCACCCACTCCGACCCGTCGGGCCTGTCGGTGGCGTTGACCGCGTCGGAGACGGCGGCGGCGCTGGCCGGTGCAGGTCTGTCGTCGGCGATGATCGCTCAGGCGCAGGCCAACATGGGCCGCTCGCTGATTTCGGTCATCCTGGATTCGGCGTGGTACATCCTCAAGGAGTTCATCGGCATCAACGACGCCCTGAACTGCTTCGGCGGTGACATGTGGGCGTGCGGCAGCCTCATCCTCAACGCGATCCCCTGGACCAAGGTCGCCAAGATCCCAGCGGTGATCCGGGCGGTCAACCGTACGATCAACGCGATCCAGGCATGGCAGGCGGCGAAACGGGCCGCCGAGGCGGTGCTGGCGGCGGCACGAGCTGCCGAGGCCGCCGCGTTGCAGGCGAAGAAGCTCGCCATCGAACGGGCCAAGAAGGCCGCCCAGGCAGCAAAGAAGAAGGCCGCCGACAAGGTCAACTCGACAAGCAACAAGGCGACCCAGTCGGCGAAGAAGACGGGTAACGGCCCGCAGAAGGAAGCTCAGGCCAAGTCCAACCCGAAGGGCTCGTCGGCAGCCTCCGGCGGCGCCGGCGGCAAGGGCGGCGGCGGAGGCAGCGGCAAGGGCGACTCGAAGCCGGGCGGCTCGTCGGGTGCCTCCAACCGCAGCAACGGCGGCTCCAGCGGCAGTGATGCCAGTTCGTCGAACGGTGAATCCTGCCCCATTCGCAACAGCTTCATCCCGGGTACGCGGGTTCTGATGGCCGACGGCTCAACCAAGGCAATTGAGGATGTCGAGCCTGGCGATAAGGTGGTAGTCACCGATCCGGAGACCGGTCGTACCGAGGTGGATACCGTCACCGCCACGATCACCGGCGACGGTATCAAGCATCTGGTGAAGGTCACCATTGATCCCGAAGACGACCAGGGCAGTGAAACCGCCGAGGTCACCGCCACCGACGGCCACCCGTTCTGGGTACCAGAGCTGGGTGAGTGGATCGACGCCACCGACCTCCAGCCGGGGCAGTGGCTACAAACCAGCGCCGGCACGTACGTTCAGATCACCGCCATCGAGCGCTGGAGCGTCCCCCGCGCCACGGTCCACAACCTCACCGTCGCTAACACCCACACGTACCATGTAGCCGCCGGTAACCAGCCGGTCCTTGTCCACAACTGTGGTGACAACGCCCCGGGTCACACCGCAGACGTGACCCGGCACGGCTCGGACGGCGAGATTCTCGATGAATACTCGGTGTGGAGCGGGAGGGCGACTCCGGAAGAGTCGGCGCTGGGCGGGGGTTACAACACACAAGCGGCAACGCATACGGAGAACCGGGTGGCGCGGATGTCCGGAGCCTCTGCCGGCCGAGTCAGCATCCCCAACGACCCTTATGCTGGTCTCAAGCGCGCAGCCCCAGGTGATTTAATCGTCATCGAGGGGCAACTGCCTCCTTGCAACCGATGCCGTGGAGCTATGAACAGGATCGTGAACGAGGTAGGTGCCTCCGTTGCTTATATGTGGGACGGGCCTAAGGGGTCAGGAGTCTGGTTCAGGAGGGGCAAGTCGTGAGATTTACCGCCCGGGATGCAGGTGTCGAGGAGAACGAGGAGGATGACTTCCTAGATGTCTGGATGGCGGAAGGTGGTGATCCTTCCGGCATTGGATTCTCCTTTCAGTGCGCTCTGCATGAAGTTGACCAGGATGAGGTCGACATGGGGCTCGACTCTTACTGTGTGGCGACCCAAAATGGCGCTACTGTCTACGGTCCAGTGCGGGCGGCAGAGTTCGACGAAAATGTGCTAATCCTCACGTTCGCGCCGGACGATGCCGACCTTTTGAGAACGAGTGAGCGGGTTGAGATCGTTCTGGCGGTCGGTGCGGACCAGCTTGCGGCGATAAAGCATGCTCTCAGGCGAGTGCTGAGCTGGGGGAGGAGTAGTTCAGTGCCGTCGTTCACCGGGTTCTGAATTCTGATGCGTAGCTGCGACTTGTCAGCGGTGCCATCTTAGACGGGTGTCGCATTGCGTGTTCGGAAGGTGGACCCTATAGAGGTGAAACTGGTCCCTGATGTGCCACCGGATTATCCTTGCCTTTAGATTCTCCGGTGCGACTACCAGGGTCAAATCCGCCAGGGCTAAAGGACGTCTCGTAACCGGTGGAGGCGTTGCCGGGTAACGGGTGCTGGGTGTCATCCGGTGAGGATGATGTTGTGAAGGTGGGCGATGCCGGATGTGGTGTCGGTCAATGTGCGGGCGGCCCGGCGTTAATCGCGGAAAATCTTGAAGTTCTTCATGCTGGCCAGGGCGTGTTCGACCTGCGCTCGGACGGTGTGCGATGTTGTCTGTTCAGGTCTTTCTTCCAGTGGGTAGTTCACTGCCGTCGGCGGGTTTGCGGTAGGGGATGATCACGTCGGGGTTGCCGCGGCAGGCGCCGTCGGCCCACCAGCCGCCAAAGGTTAAAGATCAAGTTAGAACGATTGACATGGATGCGGGTTTGAGGCTTGGGCGCGGCTGGAGTGTTATCCGCAGGGTCGACCGTGAAGGGCGCAGGTTCTCGCAGCATCACGGGGGAAGCATGGACACGCCGCAGCAGCACAGACCAGGTGTGGGTCGCTCGGGCGGCGGGTTGATCGACAGCTTCCTGACCTGGCTGGTTCATCCGGTGACGGTGGCGGCCACCGCGCTGCTGATCCTCAACGACCACGTGCTCAAGGCGGCCTATCCCGGCTGGCTGACGGGAAAGCTCAGCGACGCCGCTGGGCTGGTGATGGCACCACCGCTGCTGGCCGTCGTACTGGTGCTGCTGCTGGCCGGGTGCGGTCGACTGCCAGTGTTGCGGCGTACGGGCAGGGTTGCTCGGCCTGGTCCTGGTCCTGGTCCTGGTCCTGGTCCTGGGCCGGGCGTCGCGCCTGCCGACCTGCTGGCGGCCGTCTCGTTTTTCATCGTTGGGGTGGGATTCACGGCGGTGAAGGCCACTCCGGAGGGGGCGGCCACGGCGTCCGCGGTGTGGAGCATGGTGAACGGACCGTCGGTGATCCTGGCCGACGGCACGGACCTGCTGGCGTTGCCGGCGCTGGGCCTGGCCTGGTGGACGTGGCGTTCGGCGGCGGCCCGCCCGACCCTGGCGCGCTGGCTGCGGATGGTGTCGGTGCTGGTGGTGTTGCCGATCGCCGGGCTGGGCGTCGCGGCCACCTCCGCTCCCCAGTACGACGACGCTGTCGCCTTGTACGAGTGGCAGGGCGTCGCTGTGGTCGGCATCGGAAACGCCTATCACGATGCCCGGAAGCCCTACACGTGGTGGATCGGCGCGGAGGACGGACCGACGTTCTCGGAGCTGCCGGAGGGCGGCTACGAGCTGTTCTCGAAGCAGCCGCCGCCGGTCGCGTCGGGAGAGGACTGTTCGGCGCGGGATCCGGGGCACTGTTTCCGGATCGTGCCGCGCCGCCTGGCGGTGCAGGAGAGCCGGGACGGTGGGGCCAGCTGGCGCGTCGCCTGGCAGATTGACGAGGATGCCCGGCAGCGACTGGCGACGGTAATACCTGGTTTGCGTGATGCCGACGAGTACCTGTCGTCCCGCGCGTTGCTGGTGCGCGATCAGTCTGACGGTGGGGTGGTCGTGCTGGTGGCAAACGGTCGGGACGGCTTTGCCCGACGGGACGCTGCCGGCCACTGGGAGCGCATCGGGTTCGGCACAGTTGCCGGTGACGGCTTCCGGTACGAGCAACCTGCGACACCGGTCCCGGGTGTCGCCGAGGCGACCGTCACCGTCGGCTTGCGGGTCGCCGTACCGCTGTCGGTTGCGGTGGGAAGCCTGGTGGCGCTTGCCGGCTGCGCCACGTTGCTGGCGTGGCGGCACGGCTGGTTCGTGATTCCACTTGCCGCCGTTGGTGGCGCACTCGGTCTCCTGGCGCTCGCCCTGTACGTCCCCTACGCATTGCGTGGCGTGACCTCGGACGACGCAGTGGGATCGGTCCTCGTGGTGGCGCTGATCGTGGGGATGACGGCGGTGCCGGCGGGCATCGCCGTGCTCGTCGCCAACGTCACGGAGCCGTTGCCGGCCCTGACCGGCCGGATCTGCGTCGCGGGCATCCTCGCTGGGGCGATGGTGCCACTGCCGTTGCTGCTGCGTCTGCTTACCGGTTGGCCTCCGCAACGTGCGGCGGTGGCCGTCGTGCCGATCGTCGCGGTGGTCGTGATGGTTGTCGGCATCCCGTGGGCCATCCGCTACGCCGTACGCCGGGTGCCGAGGCGAGGCTCCTCATCGGCAGGCACACCGCCGTGGACACCACCCGACCCACCGTGGCCGGAGACCAATGACGCGCCGCGCACCGCCTGATCGGGTGGTGCGCAACGGCCGCAAGTGCCCGGGTGGTCGCCGGGGGCGGGGCAGCGTCGCCAGCGGGTGTCGAAGGTGGCGGCGGGGCATGTGGGGGTCGTCGGAATGGTACCGCGTGGTACAGTGCGGTACATGGCGAGGATTACGCTGCGGGAGTTTCGCGATGGCGTGGGTCGGGTGCTGGAGGGGATCGAGCGCACCGGTGAGCCGGTGATCATCACCAAGTACGAGCGGCCCGTGGCTGTCCTGATCGGCATCGACGAGTGGGAGGAGATCGAGGCGTTCCGGGACCGCCGGGACTCGGCGGTGATCGCCCGTTCCCGTGCCGAGGGTCAGTTCGTGCCGCTGTCGGCGGCTCTGGAGTCGCTAGGGGTCGATCCTCGAGAGGTGGAGGCGCTGCTGGCTGACCGGGCCGGCGGTGCGGCGGCGTGAAGATCCAGATCGACCGGGACGTGCTGGTCTGGCTGCACAAGCAACCTCGCAACGTTTTCTTGACCGTCCTGAGTGCGATCCTCGGCTTGGTCGCCGATCCTGCGCCGCAGAACTCGACCGAGATGCGCGACGGATCTGGGCGTCGTCTGCGCGTCGGTGACTACCGGGTCCTCTACCGGCTCGACGACGACGAACTGACCATCCACGATGTCGGGCATCGCAAGGACGTTTACTCGTAGGCCGTCGGAGCTGGCGCGCAGGTGCCCGGGTGGCCGTTGGGGCGGGGGCAGCGCCCGGGGCCGTCGAGTGGGGTGTCGCACCAGACTCGGGTACGCAGGCTTTGGTGGTCTTCTTCGCTGAGGGTGGTTTCGCCGAAGTCGATGACCGTCAGGTGGCCGAGGGAGTCTCGGAGGGCCACGGCGAGCGCGGTCGCCTCGTCGAGCCTGGTCAGGGTGGTGGGTAGGTGGATGACCCACCGGGGCGGACTCATCGGGAGCCGCGACTGTGGTGGCGGTGGGCGGCCTGGCGGGACTGCCATTGGCGCAGCGCCTGACGGATGCGTTCGGCTTCGGTGTTGGAGGTGGTCAGCGCGCGGTGCAGGCGTTCCAGTTCGTCGGCGAGCCGGTTGAGGTAGGCGTACACCTGGTCCGGATCGAGGCCGCGCCAGCGGGTGTCGAAGGTGGCGGCGCGGGCGTGCTGGGGGAGTGGGCGCTCCCCGGACACGTAGATCATGCGCGGGCGGCTTCCTGCTCGGCGAGCATCGTCTGGAACTCCTGGTCGGTGAGGCCGCGCATGGCGAGGACGCGGCGGCCCCAGCGGTGCAGGCGGCAGGGGTGGGTTGCCCGGTCGTTGCGGCAGCGTTGGCCGTCGGGCCATTGTTCTGCGGCGTGCACGTTTATCGCCCGGAGCGCGAATGTGACATCTTCGGCGGTGATGTAGGGAGGCAGCGGAATCTCGCCGAGGGCTTTGTCGATCGAATCCATGATCCTCCTCTGTGGAATGGTTGTGGGGGCCGGAGCGGACGCCGGGATGAGGTTCGTGGGAGGCGTCCGCTCCGGCCGTGACCTGCCAGGGGGATTGGCTGGTCATCCACGATGGTCATTTCACTACTGGCCTGGCGCAATCTTTTGCGCAAGAATGCGAATCAAGGGATGAGGTGCCTTACGCGACAACAGCAGAGGAGATGACGTGGACGACCCGGGAAGCACCGTCCCGCGTAGGCAACTCGGCAGGTATTTGAGAGAACTTCGCGAAAACGCGCACGTAACTGTGGTCGCGGCCGCGAAGGAACTGGAATGGTCGACGCCGCGAATCTGGCGGTACGAAACCGGCCAGGTCCCCATGCATCCGAACGACGTGGAGGCCATGTGCCGGGTGTACGGCGCGACCCCCGAGACGATCAAGACGATGCGGTCGCTGGCCCGCGAAACGAAGGCGCACGGCTGGTGGCACAGCTACGGGGAGGCGATCGAGGACTGGTTCAAGCTCTACGTCGGCCTGGAGGCCGCCGCGACAAAGATCCGAAAGTACGAGGCCGACCTGGTACCCGGCCTGTTGCAGACGGTCGAGTACATGACCGAGGTGATCGCGACGAACCATCCGGATCTGTCCCGGTCGGAACAGCAGGTCAAGGTAGATGTTCGACTGCGCAGACAACGTCTGCTGGCTCGGGCGGTGCCCCGCGCGCCCTACTACGACGTGATTCTCAGCGAGGCGGTGCTACGTCGGCCGCTGCGTGACCGGCTCGCGATGGCCCGGCAACTCGACGCGCTGGTGGTGGCGAGTCGACAGCACAACATCAAGATTCGGGTGCTTCCGTTGGCCGCCGGGCTGTTCCGCTCGGCCGACACGGGCACCTTCACCATGCTCGATTTTCCCACCGACGTGCGGGAACCGGAGCCGACCACCATCTACATGGACGGTCCGTGCGGCGCGGTCTACCTTGACAAGCCGCACGAGATCCGGACCTACGAGGAAGTTTGGCGCTCGCTCGGCGAGCGGGCGCTCGATGTCGATGACTCCCGTGAGCTGGTCACGGCGATCGCGAAGGAGATGACCCATGAGACGTGACGGAGTGTGGCGCACGTCGTCCCGGTCCGGCAGCGGTGAATGCGTCGAGGTGGCGGGTTTCGTCGACGCAGTCGGCGTACGCGACAGCAAGGACCGGCAGGGCGCGGAGCTGAGCTTCGCCGCGACGAGCTGGACCCGGTTCGTCGCCGCCACCCGCGCGGGCCGGTTCGACACCCGCCCCTGAACTGACGTGACCGCAAGCTGTGGGTGCGTTTCTTGCTGTCCCGACGACAAGAAACGCACCCACAGTCGGCGGCTTGGTCGACATCGTTCGCCCCGGCTGCGTCGGACAGGTTGTGCGATGGCGTGCGGTGCGGGCTGTGCTGGCTAGGCTGAGTTGAGCAAGATGTTCCGCTGAGGGGGTGAGCCCGGATGGCCCAGGCTGCGTACGCGCCCGAGCCCGCGCCGGACACTGGTGCCGACGACCGGCCCACCGGGCCGTCGTTCGACGTGCTGCGGTGGCACGACGAGCCGTGGACCGCCCAGCTCGCCCTCGACCTGTTGCCGGAGACCAACGGCCCCAAGGTTGAGGTCCTGAGCGGAAGCGTGATCGTGACACCCCACGCCGGAATTGACCACCAGTCGGTCGAACGTGAACTGCCATATCTGTTGCACCGGGCTGCCCGCCGGGCCGGGCTCTGGGTCTATCCCGAGATCAACGTCGTTTCCGGTAAAGACCTCTTCATTCCGGACATCGCAGTACTGACCAAGTCGGGTGGAGGGCGCTCAGTCGTCGACATCGCGACCGCGGTGCTGCTGGGTGAGATCGTGTCTCCGGGTAACCGTCGCAAGGATGTCATCGATCGACCGCGTGAGTACGCCGCCGCTGGCGTGCCGTTCTTTCTGCGGGTGGACCTGCGCAACCGGGTGCCCACCATCGCCCTGCTCGAACTGGTCGATGGGGAGTACCGGCCGCTGGCGGCAGCCGCCGCTGGCACCACGTTCGTGATGAATCGGCCCTTCGACTTCTCGGTCGACCCGGCAGACCTGCTCGACGACGAGGCACCGCAGGATGCTGACTCTCCGGAAGGCCCGGTCCCGCCGGAGGCGGACCGGGAAGGAAAGTAGCTTCCCTCCCTTCGGAGAGGCCCTTCCGCGACCTCAGGCGCAACAAGGTGCCCTTCCGTGCCCCCGGAGGGCGGTGGGGAAGAATGGGCGCGTGACGTCCCCCCGTGATCTTGTGCTGCTGGGTTGTACCGGGTCGATCGGTACGCAGGCCATCGACATCGTGCGGCGCAACCCGGAGCGGTTCCGGGTGGTGGCGCTGGGTGCCGGCGGCGGCAACATCGGGCTGCTCGCCGCCCAGGCCCTCGAACTCGGTGTCGACGTGGTCGGGGTGGCCAAGGCGTCGGCCGCGCAGGATCTCCAGCTGGCGTTCTACGCCGAGGCGAGTCGGCGGGGCTGGGCGAGCGGGGAGTTCAAGCTGCCCAAGATCGTGGCCGGGCCGGAGGCGATGACCGAGCTGGCGCAGTGGCCGTGTGACGTCGTACTCAACGGGGTGGTGGGGTCGCTCGGGCTGGCGCCGACGCTGGCGGCGCTGCGCGCCGGGCGTACGCTCGCGCTTGCCAACAAGGAGTCGCTGGTGGCCGGCGGCTCGCTGGTCAAGGGCGCGGTGACGCGGCCGGAGCAGATCGTCCCGGTGGATTCGGAGCACTCGGCGCTGGCACAGTGCCTGCGCGGCGGCACCCGGGGTGAGGTACGCCGGCTGGTGGTGACCGCCAGTGGTGGGCCGTTCCGGGGTAGGCGGCGCGACGAGTTGACGGCTGTCACGCCGGAGCAGGCGCTCGCCCACCCGACCTGGAACATGGGACCGGTCGTCACGATCAACTCGGCGACCATGGTCAACAAGGCGCTTGAGGTGATCGAGGCGCACGAGCTGTTCGACGTGCCGTACGCCGACATCACCGTGATGGTGCACCCCCAGTCGGTGATCCACTCGATGGTCGAGTTCGTCGACGGGTCGACGTTGGCGCAGGCCAGCCCGCCGGACATGCGGCTGCCGATCGCCCTCGGGCTGGGCTGGCCGGACCGGGTGCCGGAGGCCGCCGCCGCCGTCGACTGGACCACGGCGCACACCTGGGAGTTCACGCCGCTCGACGATGAGGCGTTCCCGGCGGTGGCGTTGGCCAAGGCGGCCGGGGAGGCCGGCCGCTGCCGGCCGGCGATCTACAACGCGGCGAACGAGGAGTGCGTGGCGGCGTTCGTCGCCGGGCGGCTGCCGTTCCTCGGCATCGTCGACACGTTGCAGCGCGTGTTGGAGGAGGCTCCCGATTTCGGCGAACCGGGTACCGTCGAGGACGTACTCGAAGCCGAGTCGTGGGCGCGCGCACACGCGCAGGAGATCATCGCTGCTGCGGTGGAAGGAGCTTGATGTCGTTCGCGTTCGGGGTGGTGCTGTTCGCCCTCGGCATTCTCATCTCGGTGAGCCTGCACGAGGCCGGGCACATGCTCACCGCCAAGGCCTTCGGCATGAAGGTCACCCGCTACTTCGTCGGCTTCGGCCCCACCCTCTGGTCGTTCAAGCGTGGCGAGACCGAGTACGGGATCAAGGGCATCCCACTCGGCGGCTTCTGCAAGATCGTCGGCATGACGCCGCAGGACGACGACGTCGAGCCCGGTGACGAGAAGCGCGCCATGTGGCGCTACCCGGTGTGGAAGCGCACCATCGTGATGTCCGCCGGGTCGGTCACCCACTTCGGGTTGGCGATCTTCGCGGCCTGGCTGGCCGCGATGACCTTCGGCCTGCCCAACCCGAACTTTCCCAGCACCGAGGAGCAGATCCGCAGCGAGCCGGCGGTGATCGCCCTCCAGGACTGCGTCCTGCCGGACACCACGTACCGGGCCTGCGAGACCGGTGACGCGCCGAGCCCCGCCGCTGCGGCCGGGCTTCAGGACGGCGACCGGATCACCTCGATCAACGGCACCCCGATCGCCAACTACGGCGACCTGCTCACCACCCTGCGGGCCACCAGCCCCGGCAGCACCGCCAAGATCGGGTACGAACGCGACGGCCAGCCCGGCAACGTCGAGACGGTGCTGGCCACCACCAAGCGCCCGCCGATCGACAACCCGGACGGGCCCGTCGGCGACGTCTCCGCGCTCGGCATCGGCCTGGTCATCAGCACTCCCGGCCTGGTCAGCTACGGCCCGGTCGAGGCGGTCGGCGCGACAAGCACCTTCATCGGCGACATGGCGGTGGCCACCGCGCAGGCGTTGCAGCGGCTGCCGGAGAAGATCCCCGCGCTCTGGACCGCCATCACCGGCGGCGAGCGGGACATCGACACCCCGATCAGTGTGGTCGGCGCCAGCGTCCTCGGTGGCGAGGCGGTCGCCAACAACGCCTGGGAAATCTTCATCATGCTGTTCATCTCGCTGAACTTCTTCATCGGGGTGTTCAACCTGCTGCCGCTGCTGCCGCTGGACGGCGGCCACATCGCCATCGCCTGGTTCGAACGAGCCCGCTCCTGGCTGTACGCGCGGCTGCGCCGGCCCGACCCGGGACGGGTGGACTACTTCAAGCTGATGCCCTTCACGTACGTGGTGATCCTGATCGGTGGGGTGTTCACCCTGCTCACCATCACCGCGGACGTGGTCAACCCGATCACCCTCTTCCCAAAGTGAGTGCCTGAAGTGACCGCTGTCAGTCTCGGTATGCCGCCCGTACCGCCGCCGCCGCTCGCGCCCCGCCGGGCCAGCCGCCAGATCATGGTCGGGTCCGTGCCGGTCGGCGGCGGCGCGCCGGTGTCCGTCCAGTCGATGACCACCACGTTGACCGCAGACGTGAACGCAACCCTTCAGCAGATCGCGGAGCTGACGGCGTCCGGGTGTCAGATCGTCAGGGTCGCGGTGCCCAGCCAGGACGACGTGGAGGCGCTGCCGGCCATCGCGCGCAAGTCGCAGATCCCGGTGATCGCGGACATCCACTTCCAGCCGAAGTACGTCTTTGCCGCGATCGACGCCGGGTGCGCGGCGGTCCGGGTCAACCCGGGCAACATCCGCCAGTTCGACGACAAGGTGGCCGAGATCGCCCGGGCCGCCTCGGACGCGGGTACGCCAATCCGGATCGGGGTCAACGCCGGCTCGCTGGACAAGCGGCTGCTGGCCAAGTACGGCCGGGCGACGGCGGAGGCACTCGTCGAGTCGGCGCTGTGGGAGTGCTCGCTCTTCGAGGAGCACGGCTTCCGGGACATCAAGATCTCGGTGAAGCACAACGACCCGGTGGTGATGATCCGGGCGTACCGGCAGCTCGCCGAGCAGTGCGACTACCCGCTGCACCTGGGCGTGACCGAGGCCGGGCCGGCGTTCCAGGGCACCATCAAGTCCGCGGTCGCCTTCGGTGCGCTGCTGGCCGAGGGGATCGGCGACACCATCCGGGTGTCGCTGTCCGCGCCGCCGGTCGAGGAGATCAAGGTCGGTAACCAGATCCTGGAGTCGCTCGGGCTGCGCGAGCGGGGCTTGGAGATCGTCTCCTGCCCGTCCTGCGGGCGGGCCCAGGTGGACGTCTACAAGCTGGCCGAGGAGGTCACCGCCGGCCTGGAAGGGTTGCCGGTGCCGCTGCGGGTCGCCGTGATGGGCTGCGTGGTGAACGGTCCAGGTGAGGCCCGCGAGGCCGACCTGGGGGTGGCCTCCGGCAACGGCAAGGGGCAGATCTTCGTCAAGGGTCAGGTCATCAAGACCGTGCCCGAGGGGCAGATCGTGGAGACCCTCATCGAGGAGGCGCTGCGGCTGGCCGACGAGATGGGCGCCGAGCTGCCCGAGGAACTGCGCGACCTGATTCCCGGCGCCACTGTCACCGTGCACTGACGACGCGACCACTACGAGGGCGGCCAACCACTGGGTGGCCGCCCTCGGCGCGTACCGGGGTCACTCGGATTCGGCGAGGATCGCGTACAGCTTGCGGCGGGTCTCGTCGAGCACCTGGGCGGCGCGTTCCCGCTGGTCGTCGGTGCCCGTCATCATCACCTGGCGCAGCGCCTGCATCGCCTGCATGCCGGCGTGACGAATGTCGTGCCAGCTGTTGATGGTGTCCTCCGCGACCTCCGCCCAGGGCGGCGTCTGGGCCGCCTCGTCGGCCTCGGCGCGGCCCTGCTCAGTGAGGGTGAACCGCTTGCGGCCGCCGCCGGACTCCTCGGTGGCGACGACGACGCCCTCGTCCTCCAGCAACTGGAGGGTCGGGTAGATCGAACCAGGGCTGGGCCGCCAACTCCCGCCGGTGCGCGAGTCGATCTCCTGGATCATTTCGTAGCCGTGCATCGGCCGCTCGGTGAGCAGGGCCAGCACCGCGTGGCGGACGTTGGGCCGGCGTCCCCGGCCTCGTCCGCGGCCACCCCGGCCGTGTCCGAACCCGTGCCCGCCCGGCGGAAACGGCGGCCCCGGCGGGAAGGGCGGAAAGCCGAACCCCCGCATCCGCCCCTCGTGCAGCCCATGCCCACGTCGATGGAACTTCATGCTGTGCTCCTTCCCGGAACTATCACTGATGCATCAACGATATATCGCCAACACAACGCCGACAACTCACTCACCCGCTTCGCCCGCTCACCCGCCCACGTCGCCTTGTTGACCAAGAAGTTTGGGTCGGGATGGGGGCCCGAGGATGGCGAAAACTTCTTGATCAACGCGGGTGGACGCGGGTGGACGCGGGCGGGGGTGGGGTGGGCGGGGGTGGGGCCGGGTGGGTGGGGGTTGCGGTCCGGCGACGGAAGGTGAATGAATCTGGCAGGCTGGTAACCGTGCTGACTGCGCCGGTGCGGCAAATCGGGGAATCGGAACGGCGTGCGGTCGAGCGGTTGCTCGATCTCGACCCGTTCGCTAGCGCGCAGGTCGCGGAGCGGGTCGCCGCGCGCGGGCTGGCCTGGTGGCGGGCCGAGGGCCGGGTCCTGGGGTACGGCTCCCGACGCCACCTCGAATCCGTCTGTTGGCTCGGCGGCAACCTCACCCCGGTGCTGGCCGGCCCGCAGGCCATCGCCGCCTTCGCCGACCTGCTGGCCGGCGAGGAACGGCTCTGTTCCTCGATCGTGGGGCGCGCCGACGCCGTGCTGCAACTGTGGGATCGACTCTCCGACACCTGGGGTCCGGCCCGCGACGTACGCCCGAACCAGCCGTTGCTGGTCACCGACGCGCTGCCCCCGGTCCCCGTCGACCCGCAGGTACGCCGGGTGCACAGCGGCGAACTCGACCGCCTCTTCCCGGCCGCCGTGGCGATGTACACCGAGGAGGTCGGCATCTCGCCGTTGGCCGACGACGGCGGGCGCGGGTACCGGCGCCGGGTCACCGAGATGATCCGCTCGGGTCGGGCGTACGCCCGCTTCGTCGACGGCCGGGTGGTGTTCAAGGCCGAACTGGCGGTCGTCACCCGGCGCACCGCGCAGGTCCAAGGGGTGTGGGTGGCACCCGAGTGGCGCGGGCGGGGCATCGCCACCGCCGCGATGGCGGCTGTGGTCCGTGACGCGCTGACCCGGGTCGCGCCCACGGTCAGCCTGTACGTCAACGACTTCAACCTGCCCGCCCGGCGCGTCTACGAGCGTTGCGGCTTCCGACCGGTCGGCGCGTTGGCGACCGTGCTGTTCTGAGTCGGCCCGCCGGTCGGCGGAGATCCTCGTCACGCCCCGCCACCGGCGAAAATGCGTTGAGTCAGGCGGCCGGGCGCAGCAGGCTGGAAACTCCGCCACCAGACCGGAGGAAACCGACGCATGCGCCTGCTCCGTGATCTGTGGGTCACCTCCTCGCGTCGGATGACCCTGGTGATCGTCCTGATCCTGCTCGGCGGCATCGGCCAGGCGGCCACCGCCGCGCTCGCCGGGCCGGTGCTGCTGCACCGCTCCGTCGGGTTCTTCGTGCTGCTGTCGGTGGCGTTGGTCGCGGCGGTCGTCAGCGACCTGGTGGTCAGCCTGGTGATGGCCGGCGTGACCGCCGACTGGTCCGCCGACCTGCGTCGCCGACTGTGCCGGGTGGCGCTGGGGCAGCCCGTACCCACCCTGGAGACCACTCCGGTGGGGGAGATGCTCGACCGGATCGACGGCGACGTCTACGACGTCGCATCGGGGGTGCGCGGTCCCGGCGTACGGCTGGCTCAGGCGCTGGCCGTCGGCCTGCTGTCCACGCTCGTCGCGCTCACCGTCTGGTGGCCGGCCGGGATCGGCATGCTGCTGCTCTGCGTCCTGCTCGCGTTCACGCTGCGCCGTCCCGCCGCCCGGATCGCCCCGGCCCGGATGCACGAGGAGGCGGCCTGGTCGGACCTCGCGGCGGTGATGGAGGAGGCGATCCACGGCCAGGACGACGTACGCACGAGTCTGGCCCGACCGTACGTGCTTCGCCTGTACGCCCGCCGGGCAGCCGAGGTGCTGCGCCGTGGCCTGCGGGTGTGGCAGATGTCGGCACAGGTCAACACAGTCGCGGCCGGGGTGACCCGGGCCGGGGTGGCGGTGGTCGTGCTCGGCGGCGTGTGGGCGTTGACCACCGGCCGGGTCGACGCCGCCCGGATGACCGCGATCTGGCTGCTCGCGCTCTCCCTCGGCATGACCGTCGAACACGTCAGCCGGATGGTGCCGGAGGTGCAGTACGCCCTCGGCGCGTGGGGGCGGGTCCAACTGCTCTCGGCCGCCCCGCAGGAACCCACCGGCGGTGCCGCCCCGAGCGACGGTGACCTGGTCATCCGCGACCTCACCTACCGTTACCCGAGCACCGGCCCGGACGCCGATCGCGGCCCCGCGCTGCGCGACATCGACCTGACCTTCGTGCGGGGCCGCTCGTACGCCCTGGTCGGCCGGACCGGGTCGGGCAAGTCGACGCTGGCCAAGCTGCTCACCCGGGCGGTCGACGTGCCACCGGGGACGGTCCTGCTGGGCGGGCGCGACGTGCTCGACCTCGACGTGGAGCAGTTGCGCCGGTGGGTCGCCGTGGTGCCGCAGCGTACCGAGATCCTCGCCGGCACCCTCGCCGAGAACGTGGCGCTGTTCGACCCCGAACTGCTCGACGCCGCCGCCCGGGCCCTGGACGAGCTGGGGCTGACCAACTGGATCGCGGAGCTGCCGGCCGGGCTGAACACCCGCCTAGGCGAGGGCGGCCACGTGCTCTCGGCCGGCCAGGAGCAGTTGGTCGCCTTCGCCCGGATCCTGGTCCGTGATCCGCACGTGGTGATCCTCGACGAGGCCACCGCCCGGCTCGACCCGGTCACCGAGACCCGGGTGCAGCAGGCCACCGAGCGCCTGCTGCGCGACCGGATCGGCATCGTCATCGCTCACCGGCTGTCGTCGGTGAGCCGCTGCGACGAGGTGGTGGTGCTGGCCGACGGCGCGGTGGTCGAGGCCGCCCCGCTGGCCGAGTCGCGGCGCTTCGCCGAACTCCTCGCCGCTGGCGACGCGGGTGGTGCCGTCGGTAACGCGGATGGTGCTGCCGGCCAGGCGGGTGGTGCTGCCGGCGACGCCGAGGTTGACCTGCTGGCCGGGTCGGGCTGGCCGCGGCCGGAACCGGTGCTGGTCGGTGCCCACCCGGCGGACGCGGCGATCGCAGCCGACTCGGGCGACCCGAGAGGTCTGCTGGTGGCAGGCATCAGGGCGCCCGGTTCGTCCCAGGCGAGTGATCCGCTGGCCGACGCCGTCCGGCCGGACCCGCCGGTCGAAGCCGCCGTCGCCGCCACACCGGCGGTCGGACCCGAGCCGGTCGAGCCGGCGGAGGGCCGGGAGACCGGGGGACATGAGGTTGGCGGACCTGAGCTCGGCGGACCGCCGGTCGACGCGAGGACGGGAGGCGGGGGCGATCAGCGACCCGCCTCCCGGGCACGGACCCTGCGGGAGATAGCTCGGCTCTGCCTCAACGACCCTCGGTACGGCGCGGCTGCGGTGGGCATCTTCGCCGTGCTGGCGATCCTCGGCCTGGACGGGCCGGTGCTCGCCTGGCTCTGGGCCGACGTGGTCGACGGCACCGGCGACCCCTGGCTGCCCGCCGTGGGTATCGCGGCCGGGCTGATCCTCGCCATCCCGGCGCACTACTGGACCCACCTGTGGTTTCCGGCCTGGTGGGTCCGGCAGATGCTGCGGATCAGCGCGCGACTCGTGCACGGCCAGACCGGCCCGCGCCGGGTCAGCCGGCACACCCCGGCCGAGGTGGTCGCCCAGGGCGGTGACACCGAGCGGGTGGTCCAACTCGCCGACAACGTGCTCGACCAGACCGTCGGTCTGATCCTGCTGGTCGCCATGACGTTGATCACCGACAGCGTGGTGCCGGGACTGTTCTTCCTCGGCACGATGGTGCTCTCCGGGCTGGCCGCCACGGCGTTCGGGCCGAGGCTGGAGCGCGCGGCACGGGACACCGTCGCCGCCCGGGCGGCCTTCGCCACCGCCCTGGTCTCCACCCTGTCGGCGGCCCGCACGGTGAAGCTGGCCGGGGCCACCCGACCGGTGCTGACCCACCTCGCCAACCTCGACACCGTACGCAGCGAACGGCAGCGCCGGGAGATCGCCGTGCAGGTCTGGGCGCGCTCCACGCCAGCGGTGGCCAGCGGGCTGTTCCCGATCGGCGTGTGGGCGTTGTTCCTGGCCGGCGGGCTCTCCGCTGGGGCAACTCTGGTCGCGGTCGCCACGCTGGGCGCGGCACGCTGGTTCGCCTGGACCACCGCCTCGTTGATCTCCCAGGTGCCGTCGGCGCGGGTGTGGACCCGGCGGACGGCGGAGATGACCGGGATCGAGGCGTACTCGGCGCGGGTGCCCGGGGTCGACCTGGCCGCCGGCACGGCCCCGGCCCCGACGGCGCCACCGCGTACCCCGCTGCGGCGGCTGGAACTGGTCGGCTTCGGCGTCCGGCACACCGACGGCACCGTCGCCGTACGCGACGTGGACCTGACCGTGGAACGTGGTCAACTGGTCCTCGTGGTCGGGCCGGTCGGTTCGGGCAAGTCGTCGCTGCTGCGGGCCCTCGCGGGCATCGCCCCGCACACCGGCCTGCTGACCTGGAACGACGAGCCGGTGACCGAGCCGGAGCTGTTCCTGCGTCCCAACCAGGTCGGCTACGTCGGTCAGTTGCCCCGGGTGCTCTCCGGCACGGTCGCCGACAACATCACCCTCGGGCATCAGGTGGACGCCGAGCACGCGGTCAGCACCGCCCAGCTCGAACACGACCTGGCCGCCACCGGCAGTGGGCTGGGTCTGCTCATCGGGCACAAGGGCACCCGGTTGTCCGGTGGGCAGCTGCAACGGCTGGCGCTGGCCCGGGCGTTGGCTCCGCGTACCGAGCTGCTGGTGGCCGACGACGTCTCCTCAGCGCTGGATGTCACCACGGAACTGGCGCTGTGGCAGGCGTTGCGGGACCGGGGCGTCACGGTGGTCGGCTCCACCTCGAAGCGGGCCGCGCTGGTACGGGCCGACCACGTGGTGGTGCTCATCGCCGGTACGGTGGCCGCCCAGGGCCCCTGGCGTGACCTGGACCGACGCTGGGGTCACCTGGCCGGCTGAGAGCGGGTCTGAGATCCGCACGGGTCCGGCTGCCCGCACCCGTCACCGGGCAGCCGGACCCGCGGATCAGGCCGCCCGCAGGTACGGGGCCGGCCAGTTGGGCGCGGCGCCCAGCTTGGCGGCCGCCTGGTGCGGCCAGTACGGATTGCGCAGCAACTCCCGGCCGAGCAGCACCATGTCGGCCTCGCCGTCGGCGATGATCGCCTCGGCCTGCTCCGGTTCGACGATCAGGCCGACCGCGCCGGTCGGCACCTGCGCCTCGCGGCGGACCTGAGCGGCCAGCGGCACCTGGTAGCCGCGCCCGACCGGAACCTTTGCGGATGGCGACGCCCCGCCGGAGGAACAGTCGATCAGGTCCACCCCGGCGGCGGCGAGTTCGGCGGCGAGGGCCACGCTGTCCTCGACCGTCCAGCCGCCCGGCACCCAGTCGGTGGCCGAGATCCGGGCCAGGACCGGCACGTCCTCACCGACAGCGGCGCGCACCGCCCGAGCGACCTCCAGCGTCAGCCGCATCCGCCCGGCCCGGTCACCGCCCCAGCCGTCGGCCCGATTGTTGGTCAGCGGGGAGAGGAACTCGTGCAGCAGGTAGCCGTGTGCAGCGTGGATCTCCACGGCGGCGAAGCCGGCCGCCACCGCCCGCGTGGCGGACTCGGCGAATGCCGCGACGACATCGGCGATCCCGGTGTCGTCCAGGGCCGACGGCACCCGGTACTCCGGCACGAACGGTTCACCGGTCGGCCCGACCGGCGTCCAGCCGCCCTCGGCGTCCGGCACCCCACCCTGGCGCGGCTCCCACGGCCGGTACGTCGACGCCTTGAACCCGGCATGCGCGAGCTGCACCACGGGCACCGCGCCGTGCGCGGCCACCAGCCTGGTCACCGGCCGCCAGGCGTCGACGTGGCGGCCGGACCACAACCCGGTGTCCTGCGGGCTGATCCGGCCCTCCGGCAGCACGGCGGTCGCCTCGGTCATCACCAGGCCCGCGCCACCGATCGCCCGGGTGCCGAGGTGCACCAGGTGCCAGTCGGTGGGCAGGCCGTCGGGACCGGCGCTGTACTGGCACATCGGTGCCAGCGCGATCCGGTTGGGCAGGGTGACCGTCCGCAGCGTCAGCGGCGTGAACAACGAACTCATCGCGCCATCCTCTCCCGGATGCGCGACCTCAGCGCCGACGGCGAGCTGTGGGCTCGCGCACGGTAGGTGTCCGGTGGTCCTGCACCGCCACCGTCGTGGGGTCGCGTACCGCCAACGCTCCGGCGGTGACCAGGGCCCAGCCGACGGCAACCGTCAGCAGCAGCCGCTCCAGCACCCCGACCAGCGGACTCCGGCCGACCAGCAGCATCGCCAGACCGACAGCTCCCGCGAGTGGCAGCGACACAACTGCCGCGACGACGCCCGTGCGCCGCAGCCGGCGTCGCGCCACCGGCGAGAAGGCGACCGCCAGCATCGCGAAGACCACCGCAGCCGTCGCGGCGACACTTGCCGCACCGTGCACCAGATCCGCCACGGTGGCCCGTTCGAACGGCGGCAGCGGGCAGCCCGCGCTGCACGTCACCGCTCCGGACAGGACCGTGCACAGACTCGCCGCCACGAGTAGCGTCACGGCGACCCGAAGTGCCGGGTCGCCGCAGTGCCGCGCACCGACCCGTAGTGCGACGGCGAGCAGCAGCAGCGCCCCGGCCAGGGCGAACACTCCGAACCGGTACGTCCAGGCATAGTCGCTGTCGACGACACCGGCCTCACTCACGTACCCGGTCAGGCCCGGTCCTGGGCCGGCGACGACGGCGAGTGTCACCGCAGCCGCGCCAGCCAGGGCGCAGAGCGCGGCGACCAGCGCGGCGCCGCGCCGCACCGACCGTCGGACCGTTGCCGGCGGCTCAGCCACGTCCGTGCGGCGTCGTCCAGCCGTGCAGGTCCGGCCCGAGTGGGACGATCCCGGTCGGGTTGATCTCGCCGTGGGTGGCGTAGTAGTGCCGCTTGATGTGGTCGAAGTCGACGGTCTCCCCGAAACCGGGAGTCTGGAACAGGTCCCGGGCGTAGGCCCACAACACCGGCAGCTCGGTGAGTTTCTGCCGGTTGCACTTGAAGTGTCCGTGGTACGCCACGTCGAAGCGGACCAGCGTGGTGAACAGGCGCACGTCCGCCTCGGTGATCGAGTCACCCATCAGGTAGCGACGGCCGGCCAACCGCTCCGACAGCGCGTCCAGCCGGGTGAACAGCACCTCGAACGCCTCGTCGTACGCCTGCTGGGTGGTGGCGAAGCCGCATCGGTAGACGCCGTTGTTGACGTCCCGGTGGATCTCGGCCATCAGCACGTCCAGCTCCGGGCGCAGCTCGACCGGGTAGAGGTCCGGCGCGTCCGGGGCGTGCAACTGCCGCCACTCGGTGGACAGGTCCAGGGTCAGTTGCGGGTAGTCGTTGGTGACCACCCGGCCGGTACGGGTGTCCACCAGCGCCGGCACGGTGACCCGGCCGGTGTAGTCCGGATCGGTGGCCAGGTACGCCTCGGAGAGGAAACCGATGCCGAGCACCGGGTCGAAGCCGTCCGGGTCGAGGACGAACCGCCAACCGCGATCGTCCCGGATCGGGTCGACGGTGCCCAGCGAGATGGCGTCAGTCAGCCCGAGCAGGTTACGCACGATCAGTGCCCGGTGCGCCCAGGGGCAGGCCCGGCACCAGATCAGCCGGTAGCGGCCCGGCTCCAGCGGCCAGCGGTCCTGCTCGTCTGGCCCGCCACCGGGCGGTGCGGTCGAGTGCGGCGTCACCCGCCCGGTGAACCGGTTGGGTTGGCGGACGAACGCGCCGCCGTCGCTGGTTTCCGCGCTGAACTGGGCCCGAGCCATGCCCACAACCTATCGGCAGCCGCCGGGGATATCCTGGCCGTCAGTCCCCGTGGACCCGGTGGACGCGCCCCTGCACCCCTTCCCATCCCCCCGAAGGACTCGCGATGACCGTGGCATACCTGGTGGCCGGTGTCCGCACCCCGATCGGCCGGTACGCCGGTGCGCTGGCCGGCGTACGCCCCGACGATCTGGCCGCCCACGTGATCCGCGAGCTGGTCGCGAGGCATCCGTCGGTGGACTGGGCGCGTACCGACGACGTGGTGCTCGGCTGCGCCAACCAGGCCGGCGAGGACAACCGCAACGTGGCCCGGATGGCGGCGCTGCTCGGCGGGCTGCCCGAGCAGGTGCCGGGCAGCACGGTCAACCGGCTCTGCGGCTCCGGGCTGGACGCGCTGGCCACCGCCGCCCGGTCGGTCGTCGCCGGCGAGGCGGACCTGGTCGTCGCGGGCGGCGTGGAGAGCATGAGCCGGGCGCCGTTCGTCATGCCGAAGGCGACCACCGCGTTCTCCCGCTCCGCCGAGGTGTACGACACGACTATCGGTTGGCGGCTGGTGAACCCGTTGATGGAGCGGGGCTGGGGCATCGACTCGATGCCCGAGACGGCGGAGAACGTGGCCGCCGAGTACGGCGTCGACCGGGCGGCGCAGGACGAGTTCGCGTACCGCTCGCAGTTGCGGGCCGCCAAGGCCCAGGCCGACGGCCGGTTGGCCGAGGAGATCGTGCCGGTGACCGTGCCGGCGGGTCGGCGGGAGACCCGGCTGGTCGAGGTGGACGAGCATCCCCGACAGACCTCGCTGGAGAAGCTGGCCGCGCTGCCCACCCCGTTCCGCGACGGCGGCACGGTGACCGCCGGCAACTCCTCGGGCGTCAACGACGGCGCGGTGGCGCTGCTTGTCGCATCGGAGGCGGCCGTCGCCGCGTACGGTCTCACTCCGTTGGCCCGGGTGGCCGGCACGGCGGCGGCCGGCGTGCCGCCCCGGGTGATGGGCATCGGGCCGGTTCCGGCGACCCGGCGGCTGCTGGACCGGCAGGGGTTGGCGCTGGCCGACATCGACGTGATCGAGCTGAACGAGGCGTTCGCCGCCCAGTCCGTCGCGGTGCTGCGCGAACTCGGCCTGCCGGAGGACGCGGAGCACGTCAACCCCAACGGGGGCGCCATCGCCCTGGGTCACCCGCTCGGTGCCAGCGGTGCCCGGCTCGCGCTGACCGCCGCGTTGGAACTGCGCCGACGCGGCGGGCGGCGGGCGCTGGCCACCATGTGCATCGGAGTGGGGCAGGGCATCGCGCTGCTGCTGGAGGCCGCCTGAGCCGCCGGCAGCGGTGGTAGATCAGGAAAAGGCCGTTGTGGATCTCCCCCCGCGCCGCGGACCCGCCTAGAGTGGTCAGCATCACGATCCACGGCGACGACGTGAGGTGCAACCAGTGCAGAAGCCGGACGGACTTCCCGCCGAGATCGACCTTTCCCGGCCCAGCGCGGCGCGGGTGTACGACTACTTCCTCGGCGGTGCCCACAACTTCGAGATCGATCGGCAACTGGCCGAGCAGATCGCGACCATGACGCCGAACCTGGCGGCCACCATGCGGGCCGGGCGGGAGTTCCTTCGCCGGGCGGTGCGTGCCCTGCTCGACGCCGGCATAGACCAGTTCCTGGACATCGGCTCCGGCATCCCCACGGTCGGCAATGTGCACGAGGTCGCCCAGGCCGCGAACCCGAAGGCCCGGGTGATCTACGTCGACATCGACCCGGTCGCGGTGGCGCACAGCCGGGAACTGCTCGCCGGCAACGAGTCGACCGGCGTCATCCACGCCGACCTGCGGGACCCGGAACGGATCCTGGCCGAGGCGGGCAAGCTCGACCTGCTCGACTTCGACCGGCCGCTGGGCATCCTGCTCGCCGGGGTGGTGCACTTCGTACCGGACACCGACCGTCCCGGTGACGTCCTGGCCACCCTGCGCGCGGCCGCCGCCCCCGGCAGCCACCTGGTCATCTCACACTCCACCTTCGAGGACCAGCCGCAGGAGATGCTGGACGCGCAACGACTGTCGGCACGTACCGCCACGGAGATCACTCTCCGCTCGCGGGCCGAGATCACCGGGTTCTTCGGTGACTGGACGATTGTGGATCCCGGAGTGGTGCACATGGAGCTGTGGCGACCCGACTCGCCGTCCGACGTCACCGCCGACGGGCAGCGCTTCGGTGCCTTCGGTGGTGTCGCCCGGAACGACCGGCCCGCCGGCTGATCCGATGGCCGCCGTGGGTGCCTCCGGCGGGAACACCGTCGATCCGGCCGGCGCCCAGCGGTACGCCGCCGACTGGGCGCGGGCCGTACGCCGGCTCGGTTTCGTGCCGCTGAGCGCGGCCGAGACCGAGCGGTTGCTGCTCGGGCACACCTTCCGGCTGGCGGAGGTGCTGCTCAGCGCCGAGCCACCGGCCCCGGCAGCGGAGGAGGTCGGTCGGTCACTCGTCGCCGCGCACCTGACCGAGCCGGGGGTGATCGAGTGGTCGGTGCGTACGCTCGGCGAGCGGTTCCGGGCCGACGTGCTCGCCGCCGCGGCCGGGCGGCCGGGGTTGGACGAGCGGATCGCGGTGGTGCAGGGCGCTCTCGCGGCCGGCTTCGCCCGCGCGCTGCGGGAGCGGACCTTCGTCCAGCAGGAGGGGATCGCCCGCGCCATGTGGCAGGCGCGGGACGACGCCGAGGCGGCGTTGCGGGACAGCGAGGCCCGCTTCCGGGCGGTCTTCGACGGCGCGGCCATCGGCATCGGCATCGCCGGAGTCGACGGGACGATCATCGACGTCAACCACGCCTTCGCCGACATGCTCGGCTACTCGGTCGAGGAACTGCGGCAGCTCAACGTGGCGTCGCTGTTCCACGCCGACGACGCGGCCGGCATGTGGGAGCTGTACCAGGAGCTGATCGAGGGCAAGCACGAAGCGGCCCGGGTCCAGAAGCGCTACTACCGCAAGGACGGCAGCGCCGTCTGGACGGATCTGGCCGTCTCGCTGATCCGCCACGACGACGGCCGGCCCCGGTTCACCGTGGCCGTGGTCGAGGACATCACCGAACGGTACGAACTCCAGCAGCGGTTGCGCTTCCAGGCGCTGCACGACCCGCTGACCGGCCTGCCGAACCGGACGCTGTTCTTCGACACGCTGGCCGGCCTGGTGGAGCGACCCGACGCGCCGGGCCGGGTCGGTGTCTGCTTCCTCGACCTGGACGGATTCAAGGCGATAAACGACAGTCTCGGGCACGCACTCGGCGACCGGCTGCTCGTGATGATCGCCCGACGGCTGGCCGACTGTGTGGCCGAGCAGGGCTATCTGGTCGCCCGGATGGGCGGCGACGAGTTCGTCATCCTGGTCGACGGGGTGGCCGCCGTCGAGGACGTCATCGCCGTGGCCGAGTCGGCCCTGGCCGCCGTCGCCGCGCCGCTGTGCGTCGGCGACCAGCAGCTCGCGGTCTCGGCGAGCATCGGCATCGTCGACTCGGCGGTGGCCGGCACCAGCGTGGTGGAGCTGATGAAGGCGGCCGACGCCACGCTCTACTGGGCGAAGGCGGAGGGCCGCGACCGGTGGGCGGTCTACGATCCCGAGCGCAGCGCCCGGGACCTCGCCCGGTCGGAGCTGGCCGCCGGGCTGCCGGCGGCCCTGGACCGGGGCGAGTTCGTGCTGCACTACCAGCCGATCGTCTCCCTGCTCGACGGGCGCATGCTGGCCGTCGAGGCGCTCGTCCGGTGGCAGCATCCGCACCTGGGACTTGTCGGTCCGGACCGGTTCATCGGACTCGCCGAGGAGACCGGCCTGATCGTCCGTCTCGGTGAGTGGGTGCTGCGGCAAGCGTGTCGCGACGCCCAGCGGTGGCACACCGAATTCCCTGACGCCGGGTTGGTGGTTAGCGTGAACCTGGCCGCCCGCCAGGCCGATCGCCCGGCGATCGTGGACACCGTGGCCGATGCGCTGGCCAGCAGCGGCCTGCCGGCGGAGCTGCTGCAACTGGAGCTGACCGAGAGCGCGGTGATGGGGTCCGCCGGGGAGCCGCTGCGGACCCTGCACCGGCTCGCCGCGCTGGGCGTACGGCTGGCCGTGGACGACTTCGGCACCGGGTACTCGAATCTGGCGTACCTGCGCCGGTTGCCGATCACCTGTCTGAAGTTGGCGGGCCCGTTCGTGGAGGGAATCCGGGGCACCGCGCCGGCCGACGCCGATCACCGTGACGAACGCATCGTCGACGCGCTGGTGCGGCTGGCCCACGCGTTGGAACTGTGGGTCACCGCGGAGGCGGTCGAGACCGAAGCGCAGGCGGAGCGGCTGCGGGCGTTGCGGTGCGACACCGCCCAGGGCCGGCTGTTCGGCCCACCCGGTCCGGCGGAGACGGTGGTGGCCCGGTTGCGTGGCGACGGACCGCGATGATCAGACCGTGACCATTCCGGGTACGAACGTGGCCCGTGGATCAGGGTCGAGGCGAGCGGATGGGGAGTCGACGTGGGGCTGACGGAGACCGGGACGGCGGTGTCGGTCGTCGCCGCGCTGGCCATCCTCGCCGGGTTGGCCGGGGTGGTGGTGCCCGGTCTGCCGGCGCTGCCGTTGTGCTGGGGCGGCGTACTGGTGTGGAGCCTGTTCGGCGACGCCGGAACCGGCCGCTGGCTGGTGCTCGCCGCCGCCACGCTGGTCGCCGTGGCCGGCACCGTGGTCAAGTACGCCTGGCCCGGCCGGAACCTCAAGCGGGCCGGGGTGCCCACCACCTCGCTGCTGGCCGGCGCGGTGCTCGGCCTGGTCGGCTTCTTCGTCATCCCGGTGGTCGGGCTGGTCATCGGCTTCGTCGGCGGGATCTTCGTGATGGAGCGGCTGCGGCTGGGAGACACCCGGCTGGCCTGGCCGGCGACGAAGCAGGCGGTCGCCGCGGCGGGACTGTCGATGCTCGTGGAGTTCCTCTCCGGCATGGTGATCGGCGCCCTCTGGGTGGCCGGCCTGGTGATGGCTTGACCGATCGTGGCACGGTGCTTACCGAAGCGGCGCGGGGCGGAGTCGGGGTAGGGCGCGACGCCGTACCCGAGAGAGAGGTGACGCTTCCCCGCGCCGCCGCGGCGGCCGGGCCGTTCCGAGGGCCCGGTGGTCGGCCCGTCGCGATCGGGCCTGGTCACAAGCCCAAGGATGGGCTACGCCGGCCCCGCCGGCAACGCAATTGCGGCCCTGACGCTGCTAGCTGCCGTCGCGTGCGGTGAGGCGGCTCGGGTCCAACACGACGATGGCGCCGGGCTCGACCCGGATGGCGCCCGCGCCGACGAGGACCTGTAGCGCACGGTTGACGGTCACCCGGGACAGACCGATCTCCTCACCGAGTCCCTGCTGCGCTCCCGGCAGGGTGATCCGGCTGCCCCGGGTACGCATGGATTCGGCGACCCAGGCGGCGACCCGCGTGACGGGCTGCGGCGCGGCGCGGCGGACCTGGGCCCGGCGGTCGCGGTGCACCTGGTCGGACAGGTGGCGTAGTACGTGGTCGCGGAGCGCCGGAACCTGGCCGATGAGATCTCGCAGGAGAACCGCCGGCAGCAGGCGGATCCGGCAGGCGGTCGACGCGGTCCAGGTCGCCGTGTGCGATCCGCCGCCGAGTACGGCGGCCTTGTCGATCACGCATGGGCCGGTCACCGTCACGAATCGGACCCGCGAGCCGTGGCTGGTGTCGTAGCCCGCCGAGAGCGTTCCGCGGATCACAACGACGAGGTGTCGGGCCGGCTCGCCGACGCGGGCGGCGGTGGCGCCCCGGGAAAGGTCGCGGGGCGGACACTCGGTGGCGAGCCACGCCAGGCGTGCCTCGTCGAGCATCGAGAACAGCGGCACCGCCGCCAGTTCGACCTGGTCCATCTCGCGGAGCGTATCGCGGGATACAGCCGTACGACCCGTCTGGTCCTTACGCTCCTCGCCATGATCTGTGTGGAACTCTCCTTCACCGACGAGCCTGCCCGGCTGGCGGCCCGACCGGCGCACCGGGACCGCCTGCGGGCGCTGTACGAGCAGGGCGCGCTGCTCCTCGCCGGCCCCTGGGACGGCGACTCCGGTGCGTTGCTGGTCTTCACCGGCGACCGGGCGGAGGTCGACCGGCTCATGGCCGAGGATCCCTACTTCACCACCGCCGGTGTCGAGGTTGTGGCGGTGCGCGGATGGCGACCGGTCGTCGGTCCCTGACGGTTTGGCGGGGGACCGGATCGGGGTACCGGCGGAGCGTCTTATTGACGGTGATCGGCTCGGCCGGTAGACCTTGGTGATGGAGGCTCGCGGATGAGAACGCCGCCGCTCACGTTGGAACAACTGCGGGTCGCCGTCGCCGAGGGCGAGATCGACACGGTGGCGCTGGCCCTGGTCGACATGCAGGGCCGGTTGCAGGGCAAACGGTTCCACGCCCCGTACTTCCTCGACCAGGTCGTCGGACACGGCAGCGAGGGATGCAACTACCTGCTCGCCGTCGACGTGGACATGAACACCGTCGACGGGTACGCGATGTCGAGCTGGGAACGCGGCTACGGCGACTTCGCGATGAAGCCGGACTTCGGCACCCTGCGCCGGGTGCCGTGGCAGCCCGGGACGGCGCTGCTCCTGGCCGATCTGGAGTGGTTGGACGGGGCCGGTCCGGTGATCGCCTCGCCGCGGCAGATCCTGCGCCGGCAGTTGGACCGGCTGGCCGGGCACGGGTTGACCGCGTACGCCGGCACCGAGCTGGAGTTCGTCCTCTTCCGTGACTCGTACGAGCAGGCGTGGCGCAGCGGGTACCGGGAGCTGACCCCGGCCAACCAGTACAACGTCGACTATTCCCTGCTGGGTACCGCCCGGGTGGAGCCGCTGCTGCGCCGGATCCGCACCGAGATGGCCGGCGCGGGGCTGGTTCCGGAGAGCGCGAAAGGTGAGTGCAACCTCGGCCAGCACGAGATCGCCTTCCGCTACGACGAGGCGGTCGCCTGCGCCGACCATCACGTCATCTACAAGAACGGGGCGAAGGAGATCGCCGCCCAGGAGGGCATGTCGATCACCTTCATGGCGAAGCCGAACGAGCGGGAGGGCAACTCCTGTCACATCCACTTCTCGCTGCGGGACGCCTCCGGCGGCTCGGCGATGCTGGGTGACGGGCCGGCGGACCTGAGCCGGACCGGTGAGCGGGTGCTCGCCGGGCTGCTCGCCACGATGCGCGAGATGAGCCTGTTCTTCGCGCCGAACATCAACTCATACAAGCGTTACCAGCCGGGCTCCTTCGCGCCGACCGCACTGCGGTGGGGCACCGACAACCGCACCTGCGCGCTGCGGTTGGTGGGGCACGGTCAGGGGATGCGGGTGGAGAACCGGGTGCCGGGTGCCGACGTCAACCCGTACCTGGCGATCGCGGCCCTGGTGGCGGGCGCGCTGCACGGCATCGAGAACGAGTTGGATCTGGGCGAGGAGTGCACCGGCAACGCGTACGACGACCCGGGCGCCGAACGCGTCCCCGGTACCCTTCGCGACGCCCTCTCCCTCTGGGAAGGCTCGACGGTGGCCCGCGACGCCTTCGGCGAGGAGGTGGTCGCCCACTACGCCAACATGGCCCGCGTCGAGCTGGCCGCCTTCGACGCCGCCGTCACCGACTGGGAACTGACCCGTGGTTTCGAACGCCTCTGACAGCCGCCAACCACCCCACCTTCTCCGCGATCTTGCACTTTCGGTCCCTAGATTGTGGTGCTATGTCGAGTTTGTCCCGACAGAAAGTGCAAGATCGCGAGGAGTGGGTGGGTGAGGGTGGGTGGGTGAGGTCTGGGATCCGGCTCGTGCGGTGGTGTTGCGGGAGGTTGGGGAGAGCTCCGTCGGGGAGGTGGATGCGGCGGTTGAGCGGGCGGGGCGGGCGTTCGAGCGGTGGCGGCAGGTGAGCGCGGGGGACCGGGGGCGACTGTTGCGGCGGTTCGCGGCGGTGGTGGACGAGCACCTGGAGGAGTTGGCGCGGCTGGAGGTGGCAAACGCCGGTCACACCATCGGCAACGCCCGCTGGGAAGCGGGCAACGTGCGGGACGTGCTGGACTACTACGCGGGGGCGCCGGAACGGCTCACCGGGCGGCAGATCCCGGTGCCGGGCGGGCTGGACGTCACCTTCCACGAACCGCTCGGCGTGGTCGGGGTGATCGTGCCGTGGAACTTTCCCATGCCCATCGCCGCCTGGGGCTTCGTGCCCGCGCTCGCCGCCGGCAACACGGTGGTGCTCAAGCCCGCCGAACTGACGCCGTTGACCGCGATGCGGCTGGCCGAGCTGGCGGAGCAGGCGGGTCTGCCCGAGGGAGTGTTCACCGTGCTGCCCGGGCGGGGCGAGGTGGTCGGTGAACGGTTCGTCAGCCACCCGGCCGTGCGCAAGATCTGCTTCACCGGCTCCACCGAGGTCGGCACCCGGATCATGGCCGGTTGCGCGAACCAGGTGAAGCGGCTGACCCTGGAGCTGGGCGGCAAGTCGGCGAACTTGATCTTCGCCGACGCGGACCTGGAGCGGGCTGCCGCCAGCGCGCCGTACGCCGTCTTCGACAACGCCGGTCAGGACTGCTGCGCCCGGTCCCGACTGCTGGTGCAGCGCGGGGTGTACGACAGCTTCCTCGAACTGCTCGAACCGGCCGTGCGCGCCTTCCGGGTGGGTGATCCGGCCGACGAGAGCACCGAGATGGGACCGCTGATCTCGGCCGCGCAGCGGGACCGGGTCGCCGGCTACGTCGACGGCTCGCGAGTGGCGTTCACCGGTTCGCGGCCCGACGGCCCCGGGTACTGGCACGCACCGACCGTGCTGCTCGCCGACTCCCCGGGCGACCGTCACTGGCGGGAGGAGATCTTCGGCCCGGTCGTCTCGGTGCTCCCGTTCGACGACGAGGCCGACGCCGTCCGGCTGGCCAACGACACCGAGTACGGTCTCTCCGGCTCGATCTGGACCCGCGACGTGGGCCGGGCGCTGCGGGTGGCCCGGGCCGTGGAGGCCGGCAACCTGAGCGTCAACTCCCACTCCTCGGTGCGGTACTGGACACCCTTCGGTGGGATGAAGCGTTCCGGTCTGGGTCGGGAACTGGGGCCGGACGCCCTGCACGCGTTCACCGACGTCAAGAACGTCTTCGTCAACACGGAGGAGTGAGCATGCCGGGACGGTTGCAGGACCGGGTGGCCGTGGTGACCGGGGCGGCCAGCGGTATCGGGCTGGCCACCGTCCGGCGGTTCGCCGCCGAGGGTGCCCGGGTGGTCTGCGTCGACGTGGACACCGAGGCCGGTCAACGGGCCGCCGACGAGGTGGGCGGGAGTTTCGTCGCGGCGGACGTGGCCGACGAGCCGGCGGTACGCGACCTCTTCGACGGGGTGGTCGAGCGGTACGGGCGGGTGGACATCGCGTTCAACAACGCCGGTATCTCGCCACCCGAGGACGACTCCATCCTGGAGACCGGGCTGGACGCCTGGGAACGGGTGCTTCGGGTCAACACGACGAGCGTCTACCTGTGTTGTAAGCACGTCATCCCGCACATGCGCCGACAGGGCCGAGGTTCCATCATCAACACCGCCTCCTTCGTGGCGTTGATGGGCGCGGCGACGTCACAGATCGCGTACACCGCGAGCAAGGGCGGTGTGTTGGCGCTCACCAGGGAACTGGGCGTGCAGTTCGCCCGGGAGGGCATCCGGGTCAACGCCCTCTGCCCGGGACCGGTGGCCACGCCGTTGCTGCGTGAGCTGTTCGCGGCCGATCCGGAGCGGGCCGCCCGCCGGCTGGTGCACGTGCCGATGGGTCGATTCGGTGAACCGACCGAGATCGCCGCCGCAGTGGCCTTCCTGGCCAGCGACGACGCCTCGTTCATGACCGCCGCGCAGTTCGTGGTCGACGGGGGGATCACCGGCGCGTACGTCACCCCGCTGTGATCTCACTTACACCGATCACGAGCGATCGCGGTCGGCCGGGATCGCCACCGACGCTCACCTGGAGCTGAACAGCGTCCGAACCGCCGTATGCGTTACGTTGCTGATCCGTCTGGGTAGAGAGCGGTCAGGGCATTTGGTGATCGGGAGCGGCGTGGACACGGCCGGGGAGGCTGCATGAACTCGGCCCAGGGGGGCGTGGACGGTGGTCAGCCGTCCGCAGCGGAAAGTGGAACGTCTCCGCTGCTCGCGGCGGCATTCGCGGGTGGCGGTGAGATGGGCGCACTGTTGCGCGACCGCGACTGGTCGGCCAACCCGCTCGGTCCACCGGACCGTTGGCCTGTTTCGCTCGGCAACGCCCTCAGCACGATGCTCGCCTCCAAGGCGCAGATCGCCATGTTCTGGGGCGAGGACCTACGCGCCTTCTACAACGACGCGTACCGGCCCACCATCGGCGACAAGCATCCCGCTGTGCTCGGCGAGCCGGCCCGGGAGCACTGGGCGGAGACGTGGGACGTGCTGGGGCCGCTGCTGACCGACGTGCTGCACGGCGGCGAGGCGTACCAGGCCCGGGACCGTCACTTTCTGCTCGATCGGCACGGCTTCGTGGAGGACGTCTACTTCGACGTCTCGTACGATCCGATCCGCGACGTCGACGGTGCGATCAGCGGGGTGCTCTGCATCTGTAGCGAGACCACCGGGCGGGTGCTCAGCGAACGCCGGCTGCGCGCGCTGGCCGAACTCGGCTCGGAACTGGCCGATCCGGTGGACACCGAGGAACTTGGCCAGGTCGCGGCGGCGGTGCTCGACCGGCATCAGGCCGACGTCCCATTCGGGCTGCTCTACCTGCGTGACGGTGAAGGACATCCGCGCCTGGCCGGGGCCAGCGGTGCGGTGACCGTCACGGTCGATCCGTCCGCCCGGCTGATGGAGCTGGCCGCGACCGGCGCGAGTGCGGTGGTGTCCACCGCCGATCTGCTCGGCCAGGTCCCGCCCGATGCCGCCGACGAGGCGGTGGTGCTCCCGATCAGCGCGACAAACGAACCGGTCGGGGTGCTGGTGCTGGGAATGGCCCGGCGGCTGCCGCTGACCGATGACTACCGCACCTTCTTCGAGCTGGTCGCCGCGCAGATCTCCCGGGCGGTCGGCAAACAGCGGGCGTACGAGCAGGAACGGGCCAGGGCCGCCGAGCTGGCCGCCCTGGACCTGGCCAAGACCAACTTCTTCGCCAACGTGAGCCACGAGTTCCGTACGCCACTGACCCTGGTGCTGGGCCCGTTGGAGGACCTGCTCGCCGACCCGAGGCTCAGCGAGGACCACACGCGGCGGCTGACCGTGATGCACCGCAACGCGTTGCGGCTGCTGAAGCTGGTCAACACGGTGCTCGACTTCTCGCGGCTGGAATCCGGGCGGCTGGTGGCGCACTACGAGCCCACCGACCTGGCCGACTACACCTCCCGGGTGGCCAGCACGTTCCGCTCCGCCACCGAGCGCGCCGGGCTGCGACTGGTGGTGGACTGTCCGCCGTTGGCGGAGCCGGTCTTCGTCGACCCGGACATGTGGGAGAAGATCGTCCTCAATCTGGTCTCCAACGCCCTGAAGTTCACCTTCGAGGGAGAGATCAGCATCCGGGTCCGTACGGTAGGCGGCGCAGCCCAACTGGAGGTCTCCGACACCGGGGTGGGCATCGAAGCGCAGGAACTTCCGCACGTTTTCGAGCGGTTCCACCGGGTGCCGGGAGTGCGCTCCCGCAGCCATGAGGGCACCGGGATCGGCCTGGCCCTGGTGCGGGAACTGGTCGAGATGCACGGCGGACGGGTCAGCGCCACGAGCCGGATCGACGCCGGCAGCACCTTCGTGGTCACCATCCCGTTCGGGTCCGGGCACCTGCCGGCCGACCGGGTGGCCGACGCCGATCACACCGAGCGGGAGCCGCGGCAGGCCCCGCTCTTCGTCGCCGAGACCGCTCAGTGGACCGCCGGTCCGCTCGCTGCCGCGTCCCGCCCGGCACCGGCCGACGCCCCGACCGCGCTCGACGGTGACGCCTCGGCGGAACGGATGCGGCCCCTCACCGCCGGGCCCGCCGGCCGCGTGCTCGTCGTCGACGACAACCCTGACCTGCGCGAACACGTCACCCAGTTGCTCGTGCCCACCTGGGAGGTGCGCACCGCCGCCGACGGGGTGGAGGCGCTGCGCCTCGCCACCGATGGTGCCTTCGACCTGGTGCTGACCGACGTGATGATGCCGCGCCTGGACGGCTTCGGTCTGGTCGCCGCGCTGCGCGCGGACCCGCGTACCCGGTACGTACCGATCGTGCTGCTTTCCGCCCGCGCCGGTTCCGCCGAGGAGGTGGCCGGGTTGTCGGTGGGTGCCGACGACTACCTCACCAAGCCCTTCTCCGGGCAGGAGCTGATCGCCCGGGTCCGCGCCAACATGGCCCTCGGTCAGCTGCGTAACCAGATCATCCGCCGGCTGCGTGCCCTCGCGGACGCGGCGGTCGCGGTCAACACCGCCCGATCCACCGCCGACGTGCTCCAGGTCGCCGCCCGCCATGCGTTGAGTCTCGCCGAGGCCGTCCGGGTGGCGGTCTCCGCCGGCGGCGCGCGCTACGAGGCCGACGCCGGTGGAGCCAGCAGCGCCGAGCCGTCCTTCGTCCTGCCGTTGACAGGAGTGGCCGACCAGCCGCTCGGCGAGCTGCGGGTGTGGCATCCGGCCGCCGAGAGCGCCGACGCCGACGAGGCCGCGTTGACCCAGCTCGCCCGCCTGGTCGGGGCGCGCATGGAGAACGCCCAGCTCTACGAGGCCGAGCACCGCATCGCCACCACCCTCCAGCACAGCCTGCTGCCCCGCACCCTGCCCCAGTTGCCCGGTGCCGTGGTGGCCAGCCGCTACCTGCCCGGTAGCGCGGACGTCGAGGTGGGCGGCGACTGGTACGACGTGGTGGCCCGGGACGACGACGAACTCGTGTTGATCATCGGTGACGTGGTCGGCAAGGGTGTGCCGGCGGCGGCGGCCATGGGCCAGCTACGCAACGCGCTGCGCGCGTACGTGCTGGAGGGTTTCGAGCCCGGCGAGTCGTTGACCCGACTCAACCGGCTGGTGGGCTCCACCGAGTCACGCTCGTTCGCGACGGTCTTCTGTCTGTGGTTCAGCCCCCGGACGGGTCGGCTGCGTTACGCCAGCGCCGGTCACCCGTCGCCCCTGCTGATCCGGGGCGACGACGTGGCGTTCCTGCACGGCCGGGCGCTCGGGCCGCCGGTCGGTGCCATCGCGGGCACCGAGTACGAGACCGTCCCCGGCGAGCTGCGGGCCGGTGACCGGCTGCTGCTCTACACCGACGGCCTGATCGAGGACCGACAGGTCGGCATCGACGAATCGCTGGCCCTGCTGCGCGCCGACGCGGCCCGCTCCAGTGAGCACGTGGCCGATCTGATCGACGCGGTGGTGGCGCGGGTCGCCGGCCGGCCCCGACGGGACGACGTCGCGGTCCTGGCCTTGGAGGCGGTCGAACTCAACAGGTTCGCGCTGCGGCTGCCCGCCGACCCGACCCGGCTCAGTGTGCTGCGCAAGCGGCTGGAGGACTTCCTGGTCGCCCACCGGGTGGGCGAGACGGACCTGTTCGACCTGACCGTGGCGGTTTCCGAGGCGGCGGCGAACGCCATCGAGCACCCGGTCGACCCGGCCGAGCCGGTGATCGAGATCGAGGTGCGGGTCGAGGACCGTACGGTGGTGGCGACGGTGGCTGACAGCGGGCGGTGGCGGGAGTCGACCGGATCGGGTTTCCGGGGTCGCGGGCTGTCGCTGATCCGGGCACTCGGGGATCTCTCGGTCGAGCACACCCCTGAGGGGACACGGGTCACCCTGCGCCGGGAGCTGAGCGAGTAGTTGAGCGCCGGTCGGGCGGCTCAGGCCGGGTGCAGCCAGGGCTGAGTCCCCAGACCGGCGATCTCCAACACCCGACTGACCTGTCGGGACGGCAGCACCGTCAACGCGTCCGGGTAGTGGCCGGCGAGCCGGACCACCGCGTGGATGGCCGCCGAGTCGAAGAAGGTGACTGCCCGCAGGTCGAGTGTCACCCGGCCGGCTGGCTCCCGCAGCACCGTATCGAGCATGGTGTCGGCGGTCGCCATGTCGACCTCGCCGGTGACCACCACGCTCAGGTGATCACCGTCGGTCTCCGCGTTGGCGGAGAAGATGGGAGGTGCGCCCCCTTGATCCACGCAGACACCTTGACACAGTGCTTGTGGTAGGGCAACAACCGCTCGGGGCTGCCGGTGGTGGGGGTCACTGCACGGGCGGCGATAGGCTTGCGTCATGACCGTCCGTGCGCCGCTGACCCCCGGCACGCTCTCCCCGTGGCGGCCGGTGCCCGCCCACATCGCCCGCCCGGAGTACGTCGGCAAGAAGGCCCCCCGGCCCTGGCAGGGGTCGCACGTGCAGACCCCGGAGACCATCGAGAAGATGCGGCTGGCGGGGCGGATCGCCGCCCAGGCGGTGCAGTTGGCGGGGGAGCACTGCAAGCCCGGCGTGACCACCGACGAGATCGACCGGGTGGTGCACGACTTCCTCATCGACCACGGTGCCTACCCGTCGACCCTGGGCTACCGGGGCTTTCCGAAGTCCTGCTGCACCAGCCTCAACGAGGTGATCTGCCACGGCATCCCCGACTCGACCGCGCTTGTCGACGGCGACATCATCAACGTCGACGTCACCGCGTACATCGGTGGAGTGCACGGCGACACGGACGCGACGTTCTGCGTCGGCGAGGTAGCCGAGGAGAACCGGCTGCTGGTCGAGCGGACGCACGAGGCGATGATGCGGGGGATCCGGGCGGTCGCCCCGGGCCGGCAGATCAACGTGATCGGCCGGGTCATCGAGTCGTACGCGAAGCGTTTCGGCTACGGCGTGGTCCGCGACTTCACCGGTCACGGCATCGGCGAAGCCTTCCACAGCGGGCTCTACGTGCCGCACTACGACAGCCCGCGCCCGACCGACGTGATGGAGCCGGGAATGACCTTCACCGTCGAGCCGATGATCACGCTCGGCACCTACCAGTACGACCTGTGGGACGACGGCTGGACGGTGGTCACCAAGGACCGCAGGTGGACCGCCCAGTTCGAGCACACCGTGCTGGTGACCGAGGACGGCCACGAGATCCTGACACTGCCGTGACCGAAACCCCTGCGGCGCTGCGTGAGCACCATCACGCCGACGTGTCCGGCGGCTGGCTGCGCCCGGCCGTGTTCGGTGCGATGGACGGCCTGGTCACCAACATCGCCCTGATCGCCGGTGTCGGCGGCGGTGGCGTCTCGCCCCGCACCATCGTGCTCACCGGCACCGCCGGCCTGGTGGCCGGTGCCATCTCGATGGCGCTCGGCGAGTACACAAGCGTGCGGTCGGCCAACGAGCAGATCGCCGCCGAGGTGGCCAAGGAACGACGGGAGCTGGAGCGCCACCCGGAGGCCGAGGCCCGCGAGCTTGCCGACCTGTGGATCGCCCGGGGCCTGCCGGAAGACCTCGCCGTCCAGGTCGCCGAGGCGGTACGCCGTCACCCGGAGCAGGCGCTGCGGATGCACGTGCAGGAGGAGTTGGGCGTCAACCCGGACGAGCAACCCAACCCGTGGGCGGCGGCGCTCTCGTCGTTCCTCTGCTTCTCCGTCGGGGCGTTGGTGCCGCTGCTGCCGTACCTGTTCGGGGCGACCAGCCTGGCCCTGGCCCTGGCGTTCGGCGGGCTCGGGCTCTTCGTCGCCGGTGCGGCCGTCTCCCGGTTCACCAACCGCCGGTGGTGGACCGGCGGGCTGCGCCAACTGCTGCTCGGTGGCGCCGCAGCGGTGGCGACATACCTGATCGGCGCGCTGATCGGGGTGTCGGGCGGCCTCGGCTGAGTCAGCCGTCGAGCAGGTCGTCGATGGTGCCGTCGACCGGGCGGCCACGGGCGGTGAGCTCCGCCGACTGGCGGGCCAGCACCGCACCCACCTCGGTCATGTCCGCCCCGGCCAGCCCGGTCCGCCGTACCGCGTCGCCCGGATCCCGGAAGTAGGTGCGGCTGAGTAGTCCGCTGACCGTGGCCGCGCCGAGCCGGGCCTCGCCGAGCATCAGCAGGGCCTGGTCCGTCTCGTACCACTCGGCCAGCCGGGCGGCTCGGGCGTGCGCGGCGCTGCCCCTGTACCACGCCCTGCGGGCGGCCGAGGTGAACTCGGCCGGGCGCGCCCGGGCCAGTCGGCCGAGGTGCTCGTCGCGCAGGGTGGCCAGCCATCCGGTCGGGTCGTGCAGGGCCCGTGTGGTCACGTAGCGGTCGGCGGTCAGCGGCCACCGGCTGGTCAACTGCCGGGCCTGGCGGAGCCGCTCCTCGGCGGCCACGACGGTCAGGTCGACAAGTACGCCGTCCACCCGGCGGGTCGCCGTCGGTGGGCCGGTGCCGGGCCGGTAGGTGACCACCAGCATCCCGACCTCACTGTCGCCACCGCCGTCGTCGTCGCCGTGGGCCAGCGGACCGTGAACCGCGACCGCGAGCACCTCGGCCGGGAACCGCCGCCGGAGGGCCGCGGCGACCCGTTCGGCCATGTCCCATCGGGGATCGTCCCGGTGTTCCTGGACACCGTCCACGCCGACCACCCCGCGTTCGCGCCACCCACAGCGACCTGTCGGTCACGCACACCCTAACGCCTGTGTTCGGGCCTTCGGCCGAGCCGCGACGGGGGTCAGGTGCGGCGGGTGTCGTCGGGCACCAGCCGGAAGATCCGGATCTCCCGGCCACCGGCCCGCTCCACGTACGTCTCGTAGGCCGGCCACTCGTCGACAAGCAGCCGCCACAGCCGGTCGCGTTCGGCGCCCGTGGCGACCTCGGCGCGTACCGGGATCCGGCGACCCTTGACGTCCACCTCGGCCCTCGGCTCGGCGAGCAGGTTCAGCGACCACGCCGGCTGGTGGGCCTGGCCCCAGTTCGACCCGACGACCACGTACCCGTCGCCGTCGGGCACGTAGAGCAGCGGGTTACTGCGCGGCCGACCAGACTTGCGGCCGGTCGTGGTGATCACCAGCGACGGTGCGAGCCCGAGGGCGACCACTCGGCCCCGGGTCAGCCGCCCGACGGCCCGGTCGACGGGTACCAGCAACCGGACCGTGGCACCGAACCAGCGGTACCGACCGACCCGGCGGGTGAGGCTTCCCAGCACGGACATCCGCACAGTCTGCGGTGTCAGGTACCGGTCAGTCCAGACGGCGTTCCACAGGTAGCCGGGACCTGGTGAACAGCGCTGCGCCGAGCATCGCCACCAGCGGTACCGCCACCAGCACAGCCAGGGTGAGCCAGGGCATCACCAGCGGGTAGGGCGGTTCGATCGGCCAGCTGTCGGCGTACCGCCGGTTGGTGAAGGCCAGCACGATCAGGGCCGAGGCGAGTCCGGCGACGATGCCCAACGTCGAGCCGAGCACCGCGATCAGGCCGGCCTGGCAGAGCGACAGCAGACGGCGTACGCCTGGTCCCGCACCGACCGCGGCGAGGGTGGACAGGTCGGCTCGTCCCTCGGCGGCGGCCAGACCGGTGGCGATACCGGCGGCCCCGACGGTGACCACGGCGGAGACCGCCGCCAGCAAGAGCAGCAGCGGCCGGGTGTCGTCGTGGTTCTGATTCCGCTCCACCGCGACTCCCGCGGAGCCGAGCGGGCGAAGTACGGCGGCCAGTTCGTCCTGCCGCTGCTGGTCCGGTGGCTGCTGGGCGTCCAACGCCCAGCCGACCTGCCGGGTCGTGAGCCCGAGTCGGTCGGCGGCGGTGGGGGAGAGCACCAGCCAGTGCTCACCGAGCCCGGTATGCAGCGCGTGTCCGGGCACGGTGACGCTGTCCGCCGGCCGTTTCTCGTCGCCGTGCTCGACCCGGAGATCCAGGCGGTCGTCGCGCAGGAAGCGGGCGTCGGTGACCACTGCGCCGCCCGAGTGCAGCGTGGCCGTGGCGGCCTCGACCTCGGCCGGTGCGACCCCGGTGAGCAGCCGCAGCGTGGTGCCGTCGTCCACGGCGACCCGCAGGTACGGGCTCTGGAGCTCGTCGTCGCCGTGTTGGCAGCGGGGATCGGCGCGGGCCCGCAGCTGGTCGGCCGCGCTGAGTGGCTCGTACGGCTGCCAGGGGCAGACGCGCTCGGCCGGCATGGTCGCGGTGATCGTGCAGGCGTAGAAGTCCGGCGAGCAGCCGGCCGCCACCAGCGGGGCGATCGTGTCGGCACCGAGCAGTTCCCGGGCCGGGCGGCTGATCTCGTCGAGGGTGGGTGGCCGATCCGACGCGGGATCGCCGCCGGTGGTGACCAGCACGGTGCGTTCCGGCAGCAGCGCCCGGTTCCGCTGGTCGGTGCGGGCGTCGTCGCTGGCCAGGAAGAGGCCGAGGGCGACGCTGCCGGCGACCGCGGCCATCACGGCGGAGATGGCCGGCGCGGCCGACGCCCGGTTGCGGCTGGCGTCGCGTACGGCGATCCGGGGGGCCAGCGGGAGGAACCGGCCGAGCCGGGCCAGCAGGCCCACCAGCGTCGGGGTGGCGAACACCAGTCCCAGCTCGCCCAGGACCAGCCCGGCGAGGATGACCGGCTGCGAGGTGACGACCGCGCCGATCGCGGCCACGACGGTCCCCCCGGCGGCCAGCGCGACGCCGATGGCGAGCCACCGGCGTCGGTGCGCGGGCGGGGTGCGCCGACCGGCGAGCCCGGCCACCACGTCCTGCCGGGCGGCCGTCCACGCCGGTGCCAGCGCGGCCAGGACCCCGGCCAGCACCGCGACCAGCGCGATCACGACCAGGGCCGCGGGCCAGACGCGGTAGCCGCCGAACCGCTGCGAGAAGATGAACTCCTCGACCAGGGGCCGGCCGGCGATGGCGGCCGTCACGCCGAGCGCGATCCCGGCCACGGCGCCGACCCCACCCAGCACCACGCCGTCGGCGAGCACCACTCGGCGCAGTTGCACCGCATCGCCACCGGCGACCGCCACCAGAGCCAGTTCCCGTCGCCGACGGCGTACTCCCACGGCGAACGCCGGCCCGACCAGCAGCACCACTTCGAGCAGGCCGAGTCCGCCGACGAGCACGCCGGTGCTGACCGCCTCCACGTTCATTCCGCTCATTCGCGAGCCGACGTACTGGGTCAGCTTTCCGGGCGGCGCGGGGACGCGGGCGGCTACCACGATGCCGTTGTGGTTGAGCTGCCGGAAGACGTCGTCGGTGAGCGGGCCGGACAGATCGGCCAGGAAGACCTCGTCGGGGTTGGTCTCCGGAGGCGCTCCGGCGGGGTGCAGGATGACCATCGCGGTCAGTCGCTCGGGGAGTTCGGCCACGCCGACAACCGTCCAGGTGCGGCTGCCGTCTCCGGCGGCGATCCGGTCCCCGAGGTCGACACCGAGGCTGCGTCGGGCGGCCAGGTTCACCGCGATCTCGTCGGCGGTGGCCGGTGCCCGGCCCCGGTGGATCCGGGCGAGGCCGCGCCCGAGCGGGTCGGTCAGGTCGATCGCGGTGGCAGCGATGTCGTCGCGGATCCGGTCACCCTGCCAGGCGCTGAACGGCACCCAGCGACGTATCGGCAGCACCCGGCTGCCCTCGGGTAGCAGCGCGGCGACGTGCTCGGCGCTGACCGGGGCGGTGAGCGGCTGGTCCCGGTCTCCGGAGGTCCAGCCGCTGCCGTCGGAGCTCTGCTCGACCGGGCCGCGCCCGACCACCCGAAGTTCCGCGTCGGCGCTGCCGAGCCGACGATCCAACTCCTCGCCCGGGGTCAGCTGGGCCATGTCGACGCTGACCGCGACGAAGCTCAACGCCAGCACCGGCAGGATGATCATCGATAGCACCAGGGTGGTACGCCCACGGGCCCGTCTCGCCTCGCGGCGGGCGATGCGTAGCGCGGCCCGCCACGACCCGAGCGTCTCGGCCAGCCGTGCACCGCTGGTCAGCCGGGACGGCCGATTGCTCACCGGCCGCTACCGCTGAGCAGGGCCTCCACGCCGGCCAGCGGGGCCGTCGAGTCGACCGTCACGCCGTCGCGCAGGAAGACCACCCGATCGGCCCAGGCGGCATGGCGCGCCTCGTGGGTCACCAGCACCCCGGCGGCCCCCGCGTCGACCCGGCGACGCAGCAACCGCAGCACCGCTTCCCCGGTCTGCGAGTCCAGCGCACCTGTCGGCTCGTCGGCCAGCACGAGGCGCCGCTGACCGACCAACGCCCGGGCGATGGCGACGCGTTGCTGCTGGCCACCGGAGAGCTGGTCCGGGAACCGGTCACCCAGCTCCGACAGACCCACCTCGGTCAGTGCGTCGAGCGCCAGCCGGCGGGCCGCCCGTACCCCGGTGCCGTCCAGTTCGAGGGGGAGAGCGACGTTCTCCACGGCGGTCAGGCTGCCGATGAGGTTGAGGTTCTGGAAGATGTACCCGATGCGGCGGCGGCGCAGCCTGGCCAGCCCACGCCGATCCAGGGCGTGCAGCGGCTGCCCCTCGACGTGCACCTCACCGGCGGTCGGGCTGTCCAGCCCGCCGGCCAGGGTGAGCAGGGTGGACTTACCGGATCCGGAAGGGCCCATCACAGCGACCAGTTCGCCGGGGCGTACGGCCAGGCTCACTCCGCGCAGGGCGTGTACCGCCGCCGGGCCGCTGCCGTGGGTGCGGTGCACGTCACGCAGGTCGAGTACGGTGTCGCCGGCTGATCGGGCACCGGCTCCGTCCGAGGTGGTGGAGTCGGAGGCGGCCGGTGGGTCGGGGGCGGCTGGCTTTCGTCCCCCGGGGGCGGTCACCGTCGTGCCTCCTCACCACTGTGGCCCACCGCCTCGGAGAGGGGCGCTGGGCCGGCGGCCGGGGGGCGGTGCCGTACCAGGCTGCTCTCGCAGTGGTCGAGCCAGCGCACCTCGGCCTCGGCCTGGAACACCATCGCGTCCAGCACCAGCCGCCACGGCAGATCCTCCGGACGGTCGCTGGAGTACTTGAGCCGGGTCAACTCCTGCAACGTCCGCATGGTGGCCGTCCGTTGCGTCTGGACCACCGAACGGACATCCACTCCGGGGGTGGTCAACGCCAGCGCCAGCTTGATCGCCAACTCGTCGCGCGGGCGGTCGCTGCGGCTGATCGGGGTGGCGAACCACAGGGCCAGGTCGGCTCGCCCGGCGTCGGTGATCTCGTACGGCCGTTGTCCGGCTTCGCTCTCCGGCAGCGACCTGACCAGACCGTCCCGCTCCAACCGCGACAAGGTGGTGTAGACCTGCCCGATGTTCAGCGGCCAGGTGGCGCCGGTCGACTCCTCGAAGGCGGCCCTGAGCTGATAGCCGTACATCTGCCCGCGTTCGAGCAGGGCGAGCAGGCCGTGGCGGATGGACATGGACCGGAGTATGCATACCTGGTATGCCGACCCGCAACCGGCGCGGACGTGAGCTGGCCTACGCCCGGTACGTCAGGCGGGCCCGGCTCAGCCGGGGCGGCCCGGGAACGGCACGGTCAACGGGGTGATCTCCGCGCTGCGCCGCCAGCGGGTCGCCCGTACCGCGTACTCCACCAGGGCGGCCAGGGCGCGCTCCCGCTCGGCACCGGAACTGACCGGTAGCGCCGCGCGCCAGAAGGCCGCGGTGCGTTCCTCCACCTGCACGGCGAGGCGCAGCGCGCTGGCCCGGTCGATCACCGGGAAGGGCAACGCGTACCCGGCCCGATCCGGCGGAACGCTGCCGCCGCCGGTACTCAACTGCACCACCAGGGCGTCCCGGCGAGCCCGGTGGGATGCCTCCGCCTCCACCGCGGCCTTGCGTTCGGCGCCGCTGAGTCGGACCCCGACGGGGCCGTAGGCCCAGATGGCGGCGTACTCGGCGGTGAGGGCGCTGGCGAGCGCCTCGGCGGATTCGCTGATGATTCGCCCGCTCATGACGGCACTCCGCTTCGCTGCGTGCTGTCCTGAGGCAGCTCGGCACCGAGTCTGATGATTCGCCCGCCACGCTCGCTCATCGCAGCGCCTCCAGGTGGGTCGCGCGGGCGGCGGCGATCGAGCCGAGCAGCGCGGCGCGCTCGGCGGGCGCCGCCGCACAGGCCCGAATCGCCGCCTCCCGGCCGGCGCGCTCGGATTTCCGCAGCTCGGCCAGCGCGGCCGAGCGATCCGTCGGCGGCGTGGCCGACGGGCCCGCCGTGGGCGTGGCGGAGGCGGTCGCCACCCCGGTCAGCCCGGCCAGTTCTGCGGCGTGCGCCTCGTGTGACTCGGCAAGCGGGAGCAGCCGGGCGGCCAGATCGGGGTGGGCGGTGGCGGCGGCGCGCAGTCCCGCCGCGAGCCGCCGCGATTCGTCCAGCAGCGGCGCGAGCGGATCGGGCTGCGGCGGTGGCTCGTCGCGGTCGAGCAGGCCGCAACCGGTAAGCGGAGCGGCGGCCCCGCCGAGCGCCAGCAGCGCACCGGCCCGCAGGAGGCCGCGGCGGGAAAGCTCGGACGATTCGTCCTGCCAAGTCGTTCTGCCCATCGCCACCGGACAAGTCAACACCATCGGCGTGACGGGTGTCCGGCGGTGGCGTCGGTGCGCCGCCCGGGCCGTCGTCCCGGCGGCGCGTTACGCTCTGCGCAGCCACCGGCGCGTCCGCACCGGTGGCGTGCCGGCATGGCGTCGGCGAGCAGCGGAAGGGTACTTCGGATGACGCAGCGTGGCCGTGCCACCAGGACGACGGGGCGACCCCGCGGTGGCCAGGCTGCACGCGTGGGCCAGACCTCCCGTGGTGACCTCGCCGCCCGCCGCGAGCGGCTGCGTTCGGTGATCGCGCCCGTGGTGCAGGCCGCCGGCTACGACCTCGAGGACCTGACCGTCTCCCGAGCCGGTCGCCGGCACGTGGTACGGGTGATCGTCGATGCCGACGGCGGGATCAACCTGGACGCGGTGGCCGAGGTGTCGCGCGCGGTCTCCACCGCCCTGGACGCGGCCGAGGAGAGCGGCGGCGACATCGTCGCGGGCGAGTACCAACTCGAGGTCAGCTCGCCGGGCGTGGACCGCCCGTTGACGCTGCCCCGGCACTGGCGCCGCAACGTGGGGCGGCTGGTCCGGGTGACCGTGCGTGGCAACACGCCGTCCGGGCAGCCCGGCGGCGACCGGCAGGTCACCGGGCGGGTGGTCGACGCCGACACCGAGCGGGTGGTGCTGGAGACCGACGCGGACCGCGCGGAGTGGGCCTACGCCGATCTCGGCCCGGGCCGGGTACAGGTCGAGTTCACCCGCCTCGACGAATTGGCCGAATCAGAAGACGTCGACGACGATGACGATGTGGAGGACGAGGAGAGGTGAACATCGACCTCGCGGCGCTGCGCGCACTGGAGCGCGAGCGGGAGATCCCGTTCGACACGATCCTCGCGGCGATCGAGACCGCGCTGCTTACCGCGTACCGGCACACCGAGGGTGCTCAGACGCACGCCCGGGTGGAGATCGACCGGAAGACCGGCGCGGCACTTGTCTACGCCCAGGAGCTGGGCGCCGAGGGCGCCGTGGAGCGGGAGTGGGACGACACCCCGCACGACTTCGGCCGGATCGCCGCAATGACCGCCAAGCAGGTGATCCTCCAGCGGCTGCGGGAGGCCACCGACGAGGTTCACTTCGGTGAGTACGTCGGCCGCGACGGTGACCTGGTCACCGGGGTGGTGCAGGCGCACGAGGCACGGGCCGAGAAGGGCATCGTCACCGTCGACCTGGGCAAGCTGGAGGGTGTGCTGCCGCAGTCGGAGCAGGTGCCCGGCGAGCGGTACACCCACGGCGAGCGGATCCGTTGCGTGGTGGTCCACGTGGCCAAGGGAATGCGTGGTCCCCAGATCACGCTGTCCCGTACGCACCCGAACCTGGTGAAGAAGCTCTTCGCCCTGGAGGTGCCGGAGATCGCCGACGGCACGGTCGAGATCGGCGCGATCGCCCGCGAGGCGGGTCATCGTACGAAGATCGCGGTCCGTTCGACCGCCGCCGGGGTCAACGCCAAGGGCGCCTGCATCGGTCCGATGGGTCAGCGGGTCCGGGCGGTGATGAGCGAACTCCACGGAGAGAAGATCGACATCATCGACTGGTCGGACGACCCGGCGACCTTTGTCGGTAACGCGCTCTCCCCGGCCAAGGCGCTCCGCGTCGAGGTGGTCGACCTGGCCAACCGGGCCGCGCGGGTGACGGTTCCGGATTTCCAGCTGTCGCTCGCGATCGGGCGGGAGGGGCAGAATGCCCGGCTTGCTGCCCGACTGACCGGTTGGCGGATCGACATTCGCTCCGATGCCGAACAGGCCAACCCCGCCGGGCAATCCGAAGCTGATCACGTCCGGGAACCGGGCGGAGCGGTGTCGGGTAGCTAGGGGTAGACTTTCACCAGTGGCACGACGCGCGCTGCCGGAGCGCACCTGTGTGGGTTGTCGACGGCGCGCACCGTCCAGTGAATTGCTGCGGATTGTCGCGATTGGCGACGAGGCTGGTTTCAGCCTCCGACCTGATCCGGCCCGCAGGCTGCCGGGTCGGGGAGCGAACATGCACCCGGATCCGGCCTGCTTCGCGCAGGCAGTGCGGCGTCGTGCCTTCGGGCGCGCGCTGCGCATCGCCGGGGTTCCGGATGACGGGGCCCTCGCGGAGCACCTGACGCGTCAACCACCACGTCCGGTCACCCGACCGGACGAGGGCCGCTAGCAAGGTAGGACGACCGACATGAGCACACGATGAAGTCCCAGAAATGATCAGGCTTCAAGTGCACGAGTGAGGTCGCTGCGGGTGCTGCCCGCACGACCTCGGAGTGAGGAGTGCAGTGGCAGGTAAGGCCCGCGTACACGAGCTTGCAAAAGAGCTCGGGGTCGAAAGCAAGACCGTACTCGCCAAGCTCAAGGAGATGGGCGAGTTCGTCAAGTCCGCGTCGAGCACCGTAGAGGCGCCTGTCGCCCGACGGCTGCGCAGCGCGTTCGTCGCCTCGGGTGGACCCGGTGCCCCGGCGGCCGCGCCGCCGGCCGCACCGGCTCCGACGGCGGCAGCACCGACCCCGTCGCCGACCCCCGGCGAGCCTCGGGTCACCGCCAAGCCGACGCCGCCACGGCGTCCGGCGGTGCCCGGGCCGAAGCCGAAGGGTCCGGTGCCCGGTCCGCCGCCAGCGGCGGCCCCGGTCGCCAAGCCGGCGAGTGCTCACGACATTGAGGTGGCCGCCGCCGAGGCGCGTGCCGCCGCGTTGAAGGCTGAGCAGGAGGCCGCGGTCAAGGCCGCCCAGGCCGCCCGCCAGCAGCAGCGGGAGAACGTCCGCCGGGAGCCCCCGGCCGACGGTGGTGCCCGTCCGGGTCCTCGACCCGGTCCCGGCACGATGCCGCCCCGCCCGGGTTCTCCGGCTGCGGGTCGTCCCGGTGCCACCAACCCGGGTCCGGGTGGCCGGCAGGGTCGCCCGCCGGCGCGTGGCGCCGGTAACAACCCCTTCGGTATCCAGGGCAGCCAGCAGCAGCGGCCACCGGCCGCCGGTGCCGGTGGTTCCCGTCCCAGCCCGGCCTCGATGCCGCCGCGGCCCAGCCCGGCCTCGATGCCGCCCCGGCCCAGCCCGGCCTCCATGCCGAGCCAGCGTCCGGGTCGTCCCGGTGGCCCGGGTGCCGGTCGTCCCGGCGGCGGTGCCGGTCGTCCGGGTGGCGGCGGTGGCGGTGGCTACCGCGGTGGTCCCGGTGGCGGCGGTGGCGGTGGCTACCGTGGCGGTCCGGGTGGCGGCGGTGGCGGTGGCTACCGTGGCGGTCCCGGTGGCGGCGGTGGCGGTGGATTCCGCCCGGGTGCGCCGGCCGGTGGCGGCGGTCGTCCCGGTGGCGGCGGCCGTGGTCGTGGCGGTGGTGCCGCGGGCGCCTTCGGGCGTCCGGGTGGCAAGCCCACCCGTGGTCGCAAGTCCAAGAAGCAGCGCAGACAGGAGTTCGACAACCTGTCGGCCCCGACCATGAGCTCGGGCGCTCCCCGGGGTCAGGGGCAGACGGTTCGGCTCTCCCGCGGCGCCTCGCTGTCGGACTTCGCCGACAAGATCAACGCCAACCCGGGTTCGTTGGTCCAGGAGATGTTCAACCTGGGCGAGATGGTCACCGCGACCCAGTCGTGCTCCGACGACACGCTGCTGCTGCTGGGCGAGCACCTCGGCTTCAACGTGCAGATCGTCAGCCCGGAGGACGAGGACCGCGAGCTGCTCGCGCAGTTCAACATCGACCTCGACGCCGAGGTCGCGGAGGACCGCCTGGTCAGCCGGGCGCCGGTGGTGACCGTCATGGGTCACGTCGACCACGGTAAGACCAAGCTGCTCGACGCGATCCGTAAGGCGAACGTCGTCGCCGGTGAGGCCGGAGGCATCACCCAGCACATCGGTGCCTATCAGGTCCACGTGCCGCACGAGGGCGAGGACCGCGCGGTGACCTTCATCGACACCCCGGGTCACGAGGCGTTCACCGCCATGCGTGCCCGTGGTGCCCAGGTGACGGACATCGTGATCCTGGTGGTCGCGGCCGACGACGGTGTCATGCCGCAGACCATCGAGGCGCTGAACCACGCCAAGGCGGCCGAGGTGCCGATCGTGGTCGCGGTCAACAAGGTCGACAAGCCGGAGGCGAACCCGGACAAGGTCCGCCAGCAGCTGACCGAGTACGGCCTGGTCGCCGAGGAGTACGGCGGCGAGACCATGTTCGTCAACGTGGCCGCGAAGCCCGGCACCGGCATCGAGGAACTGCTCGAAGCGGTGCTGCTCACCGCCGACGCGTCGCTGGAGCTGACCGCTCCGACCGACGGGCCGGCGCAGGGTGTGGCCATCGAGGCGCACCTGGACAAGGGCCGTGGTGCGGTCGCGACGGTGCTGGTGCAGAAGGGCACCCTGCGGGCGGGCGACTCGATCGTCGCCGGTGGGGCGCACGGCCGGGTCCGGGCGATGCTCGACGAGAACGGCAATCAGGTCACCGAGGCGGGTCCGGCGCGTCCGGTCATGGTCCTCGGTCTGACCGCGGTGCCGGGGGCGGGCGACACCTTCCTCGCTGCGGCGGACGACCGCACGGTGCGGCAGATCGCCGAGCAGCGGCAGGCCCGTCGCCGGGCGGCGGCGTTCGCCAACTCCCGTGGCCGGGCCACCCTCGAGACGCTCATGGAGCAGCTCAAGGAGGGCGAGAAGACGTCGCTCAACCTCATCCTCAAGGGTGACGTCTCCGGTTCGGTGGAGGCCCTGGAGGACGCGCTGTTCAACCTCGACATTCCCGAGGAGGTTCAGCTCAAGGTCCTCGACCGGGGCGTCGGCGCGATCACCGAGAGCAACATCATGCTCGCGAGCGCGTCGTCCGAGCCGGTCACGATCATCGGCTTCAACGTGCGGGCCTCCAACAAGGTCCGCGAGATGGCCGACCGCGAGGGCGTGGAGATCCGGTACTACACGGTCATCTACCAGGCCATCGAGGAGATCGAGGCGGCGCTCAAGGGCCTGCTCAAGCCGGAGTACGAGGAGGTCGAGCTCGGCACTGCGGAGATCCGCGACGTGTTCCGCTCGTCCAAGATCGGCAACATCTCCGGTTGCATCGTCCGGTCGGGTGTCATCCGACGGAACGCGAAGGCGCGCCTGCTGCGTGACGGCACGGTCGTGGCGGACAACCTCACGATCAGCTCGCTCAAGCGGTTCAAGGACGACGCGACGGAGGTCCGGGAGGGCTTCGAGTGTGGTCTGACTCTGGGCGGTTACAACAACGTCCAGGTCGGCGACGTGATCGAGACCTTCGAGATGCGGGAGAAGGTTCGCGCCTGATCCTGCGGTGACGCACTGATCAAGGGGTTTACGCCGGCCGGCGTAAACCCCTTGATCATGCGGGGTGGGGTGCGGGTAGTGTCCCCAGACGATGTACACCGCAACCGCAGTATTCGACCTGCTGCTGCCGGGGGACTCCCGGTCGCTGAAGGCCAAGAGGTCGTACGTGCGGCCGATCGTCGCGGCGCTCCGCCGGTTCGACGTGTCGGCCGCCGAGGTGGGGGCGCTCGACCTGCACGGGCGAGCGGAGATAGGAGTGGCGGTGGTGGCCGCCGAGGCGGCACATGCCGGTGAGGTGCTCGACTCGTGCGAGCGTCTGATGGCGGGCCGTCCGGAGGTCGAACTGCTGTCGGTGCGTCGTCGGTGGTACGGCGACGACGACTGACCCGGTTGGCCGCCGCCCCGCACGCCGGGGCGGACGGCGCGGGTAGGGTTCGAGTGTTGGGGTCGGTGCGGGCTCCGGTGACGCCGGCGTCGCCGGCCCCGGCCGGTGGCGGGACGCCGTGGAGGTGGCGGAGATGACGGATGCGGCCAAGGTACGCCGGCACGCGGAGCGGGTGCGCGAACTGGTCGCGTCGGTGGTGCGGAGTCAGATCAAGGATCCCCGACTCGGCATGATCACCATCACCGACGCCCGGATCACCGCCGACCTGCGGGATGCCACGGTCTTCTACACCGTGCTCGGCGACGCGGCGGCCCAGGCGGGCACCGCCGCCGCGCTGGACAGCGCCAAGGGCATGCTGCGCAGCACGGTCGGCAAGGCGCTCGGGCTGCGTCACTCGCCGACGCTGACCTTCGTTCTGGACGACGTCCAGGATCAGGTCAAGCACATCGACGACCTGCTCGCCGCGGCCCGCAACGCGGACGCCGAGGTGCAGCGCCTGGCGGCGAGGGCCGAGTACGCCGGTGAGGCGCAGCCGTACCGCCTCGACGAGGACGATGACGAGGGCGGCGCCGACGACGAGGACGAGCCCGACGGCACCGCCGACGATGCCCGGGGCGGGGACCGTCGGTGACCGCCTACGGTGGAGCCGTGACCGAGCCGGATCCCGCCGTGCGGCGTCAGCCCGGCCCCGGCCGGGTCGGTGCGGCTGCCGACGGTCAGCCGGCCCCGTCGACACCCGCCACCGGTCCGCACGGCCCGGACGACCCGGTCGGGCCGAGTCCCTCCGCGACGGCACCCGTCGGGCCGACCGAGGCCGACTGGGCCGCCGCGGTGGCGGCGATCCGCCAGCTGCCCGCCGACGGTCGGGTGCTGCTGATCTGCCACGTCAACCCGGACGGCGACGCGCTGGGCAGCATGCTCGGCTTCGCACTCGGGCTGCGGCGACTCGGCGTACGCCGGTTGCAGGCCACCTTCCCCGGTCCGCCGGAGGTGCCCGAGCCGCTGTCCGGTCTGCCCGGTCTGGAGCTGCTGGTGCCCGAGGCCGAGGTGGAACCCGAGCCGGACCTGGTCATCTGCTTCGACGCGGCGAGTGAGTCGCGGCTCGGTGAGCTGGCCGACCGGTTGACCGGGAAGGGCACCGCGTTGGTGCTCGACCATCACGCCTCGAATCGCGGCTTCGGCGATGTGAACCTGGTCGACCCGGCGGCGGCGGCGACCTCCGTGCTCGCCGAGCAGCTACTGGACCGCCTCGGCGTGCCGCTGGACGCCGGCATCGCCGAATGTCTGTACGTGGCGCTGAGCACCGATACCGGATCGTTCCGGTTCGACGCGACCACCCCGGCGGTGCACGAGATGGCGGCCCGGCTGTTGGCGACCGGGATCCGTCCGGGTGACATCTCGCGGCGGGTGTTCGACAGCCGGCCGTTCGGCGCGGTACGGCTCTTCGGTGAGGTGCTCGGGCGAGCCCGGCTGGAGCCCGGTGAGGCCGGCGGGCAGGGCCTGGTCTGGACGTACGCGACCCTGGACGACCTGGCCCGCCATGAGCAGCGGCCGTACGTGCTGGAGGCACTCATCGATCCGGTGCGCTGCACCGCGGAGGCCGACGTGAGTTGCGTGGTCAAGCAGACCGCGCCGGCCGTCTGGGCGGTCTCCCTGCGCAGCAAGGGTGCGACGGACGTGAGCCGGGTAGCCGTTGCGCTGGGTGGCGGTGGGCACCGGCTGGCCGCCGGTTTCACCGGCCGTGGGACCGTGGACGAGGTCATCGAGCAGATCAGGAGCCAGTTGCGGGCGTGCGCCCCGAGGAGCGGCACCGACCAGCAGGGGTGATTTCAGGGTCAGCTCCGGGGCGTCGGCGCTTCGGCACCTGGACAGGGCGGGGAGAATCGGATGATGGAGCAGCCCCACGATCTCACCGTCGACGCCCCTCGCACCTGGGAGCGGCCGGTCGTCTGCGTACCGGTGCTTGTCGCTCTCTCCCTGGTGGGCGGCCGCTTCTCGTCCTTCTCGACCGAGGCGAACGTCTATGTCTTCGGTGCCGGCGGGGTGCTGATCTGGCTCGGCCTGACCAAGCGGGTGCAGGCCCGTCCGGCACCTGATCGGTTGCCACCCGGCGTGGTCTGGTGGGCGCTGCCGGTGGCGGTCTTCGGGATCTTCGAGGGGGTCACCTTCATCGCGGCGGCCGGTGACGACTTCCCCACCTTCTCCCTCCTGGCCGATCCGCTGCTGGAGGACCGCCTGGTCCGTTCGGCGGCCTGGTTGGTGTGGCTGTCGGCGTTCTGGGGGTTGGTGCGGCGATGATGCGGGCCTTGGCGATCGGCGGTTTCCTGCTCGGGATGGCGCTGTTCGGGCTGGTCGAGTGGCTGGCCCGGCGGGAGGGCTCGAAGATTCCGACCCTCGGCGAACTCTGCGCGTACGTCATGCGTTACGAGGTCGGTCCGGTACCGGTGGGCCGGATCGGGCTGTTCGGCTTCTGGTGGTGGGTCGGCTGGCACTTCCTGGCTCGTTGACCGGGACTCGACCCGTCCAGATTGCGGGAACAGCGCGCACCATGTGGACCTGAACGATAACTTGGGAAACGGCTGGCGTCGCTTTCGGCGCAGGTCAGGGGCGGAGCCATACCCGGTGCCGCTCCACTCCAGGGTTGACCGACCCGGGCCATCAGGCCGCCCATCCGCCGCTCCGGCGACCCCGGTACCGGCTTTCGGGCGACAGTCGTAGCACCGCCCGTGACGCGCCGCCGCGCTCGGTGACGCGTGCCCTGGAAGGGGTTCACCATGGCCGCCAAGCCCAAGCCCGAGACCACTGACGAGGCCCGTGAGCAGGCCCGTCGCGCCCTGCAGACCTCCATGGACACCCGTCAGTGACGGTGTTCGACCGGCGGTGACGCCCCGCCGCCGATGCGTACGGCGTCACCGCCGGTCCGCTCGTGCTTCCGGGTCGTTGGGCTGGACCGGCGCCATCCCCGGGTGATGGTCGCCAGGGGTAAGTGGTGCGCCGGCTTGCCCCCCTTACTTCTCACGTGCCACCATCGGCGGCGATGAGCCAGCCGACAATTGCCACCGGCCGGGTCGCGTCGCCGCGCCGAATCGCCGCGCTCGCCCTGCCCGCCCTCGTGGTGCTCGCCGCCGAGCCGCTCTACGTGCTCGTTGACACCGCGGTTGTCGGCCACCTGGGTCGGGTGCCGCTGGCGGCGGTGGCCGTGGGTGGCACCGTGATGACCCTCACCGCCTGGCTGGGGACCGTGGTCGCGTACGGCACGACCGGCCGCGCGGCCCGTCGGTTCGGTGCCGGGGACCGCGCCGCAGCGGTGGCCGAGGGGGTCCAGGCCTCCTGGTCGGCCCTTGGCGTGGGCCTGGCGGTCGTCGTCGGCATGCAGTTCGGCGGTGGTGCCCTGGCCGGCGCGCTGGCCGGCGGTGGTGACGTGGCCGTGGCCGCCGCCGAGTGGCTGCGCATCGCCGCGTTCGGCACCCCCGGGTTGCTGCTCGCCGCCGCCGGCAACGGCTGGCTGCGGGGTGTACAGGACACCCGGCGGCCGCTGCTCTTCGTGGTCGGCCCCAATGTGCTCTCCGCGGTGCTCTGTCCGGTGCTGGTCTACCCGGTGGGCCTGGGGCTGATCGGCTCGGCGGTGGCGAACGTGATCGCGCAGACCCTTTCCGGCGCTCTCTTCGCCGCCGCCCTGGTGGCCGAGCGGGTGGCGCTGCGCCCGCGTCCCCGGATCATCGGCCAGCAACTGGTGCTCAGCCGGGACCTGCTGATTCGCGGGGTGGCCTTCCAGGCCAGCTTCCTGTCCGCCACGGCCGTGGCCGCCCGGTTCGGTGCCGCCACGGTCGGTGCCCACCAGATCGCCGTACAGCTCTGGTTCTTCGCGGCGCTGGTGCTCGATGCGCTGGCCATCGCCGCGCAGGCGCTGGTCGGGGCGGCGCTCGGCGGTGGTGACGACGCGACGGCCCGGGCGCTGGCCCGCCGGATCGGCCGGCTGGGCGCAATCTGCGGTACGGCGTTCGCGGTGCTCGCGGCGGCCGGCGCCGGCGTGGTGCCCACCTGGTTCAGCTCGGATCGGGCGGTACACGAACAGGCGTTGGTGGCCTGGCCCTGGTTCGCCGCGATGCTGCCGCTGGCCGGGGTGGTGTTCGCCCTCGACGGCGTGCTGATCGGCGCGGGTGACATCCGCTATCTGCGCAACCTCACCGTGGCCGGTGCGCTCGGCGGATTCCTGCCGGCGATCTGGCTGGCGTACGCCCTCGATCTGGGCCTCGGTGGCATCTGGGCCGGGCTGATGCTGTTCACCGTGATCCGCCTGATCGGGCTGCTGCTGCGGCTGCGCAGCGGTGCCTGGGCGGTGACCGGCGCGGTACGCGGCGAGGAGCGTCTACCCGCCTGATAAGACCTGGCCGTAGAGCGCGTAGATGACGAGCACCAGCGCCAGGCTCGCCACGAAGGCGGCCAGCATGGCGACGATCTTCACGGTGTTCGGGTAGCGCTCGCGCAGGCGCCGCCGTCCCTGCCAGGCCCACCAGCGTCGCCGGACCGCCGCGGCGCCGGGCAGGGCGGCCAGACCTTCGGCGAACCGGACACCCAACGTGCGCCGCGCCGGTGGTGGATTCAGCATCCAGTCCGGCAGCGCGCTGGGCTGGTCGGGCGTACGCAGGCGGACCCCTTCGTCGGGCCGGCGCGTTCGATCGGGACCGCGGTCCGTGGTCATCTCGTTCTCCCCGTGGCCTGCCAGCGCGGCACTCACCGTCGCCGATGGGCCCATCGTGTCAGGGGAGTCCAAGCCCGAACATCCGGTTTTCCGGCGGCTGTCCGGTGCTCGGGCCGGCGCGCCGATCTGGCAGGCTTGCACGTCGTGAGCACAGACGGCCTGATCGTGGTGGACAAGTCCGGCGGCATGACCTCGCACGACGTGGTCGCCCGGATCCGCAGGCTCGCTCGGACCCGGCGCGTCGGTCACGGTGGCACGCTCGATCCGATGGCCACCGGGGTGCTGGTGATCGGGGTGGGCCGGGCCACCAGGCTGCTGACCTACGTGATCGGTGCGGACAAGAGCTACGCGGCGACCATCCGGCTGGGCCAGGCCACGGTCACCGACGACGCGGAGGGTGACGTGATCGCCACCACGCCCGCCGGAATGCTCACCGACGAGGCGGTCCGGAGCGTGCTGGCCGGGATGACCGGGGAGATCGACCAGGTGCCGAGCGCGGTGAGCGCCATCAAGATCAACGGGCAGCGGGCGTACAAGCGGGTCCGTGAGGGCGAGAGCGTCGACCTGCCGGCCCGGCGGGTCACCGTCTCCCGGCTCGACGTGCTGGCGATCCGACATGATCGGCCCGACGTGGTCGACGTCGATGTCGAGGTGGTCTGCTCGACCGGGACGTACATCCGGGCGATCGCCCGCGACGCGGGCCTGGCGCTCGGGGTCGGCGGTCACCTGACCGCGCTGCGTCGTACCGCCGTGGGTGGGTTCACCCTGGCGGAGGCCGTCACCCTCGACGAGCTGGAGCGTCGCGCGCCGGACGTGGTGGGGCTGCCGCTCGCGCCCGCCGCCGACCGGTTCTTCCCCCGCCGGGACGCCACCGCCGAGGAGGCGAAGGTGCTCTCCCACGGCGGTCCGCTCGACCCGGTCGGCCACACCGGGCCGTACGCGGTCTTCGATCCGGCCGGTGGGCTGATCGCTATCGTCAGCGAGCGGGCCGGCCGGGCCCGCGCGGAGATCGTGCTCGCCCCGGCCTGACGCCGGGTGCCCGACGGCCGACCGCCGACGGTCGGGGCCAACGACAGCGGAGGAGCAGCATGCAGCGGTGGCGGGGGTACGACGCGGTGCCCGGTGGCTGGGGGCGGTCGGTCGTCACCATCGGCGTCTTCGACGGTGTGCACAAGGGGCACCAGGCGACCATCGGGCATGCCGTGGCCCGCGCCGGTGAACTCGGCGTGCAGTCGGTGGTGGTCACCTTCGACCCGCACCCGTCCGAGGTCGTGCGGCCGGGTTCGCATCCGGCCGTGTTGACCGAGCCGTCCCGCAAGGCGGAGCTGATCGAGGCCCTCGGGGCGGACGTGCTCTGTGTGATCCCGTTCACGCCCGAGCTCTCCCGGTTGTCGGCCGAGGCGTTCGTGCACGACGTGCTTGTCGAGCACCTGCACGCCGCGCTCGTGGTGGTGGGCGAGAACTTCCGGTTCGGCCACCGGGCCGCCGGTGACGTGGCGCTGCTGGAGCGGCTCGGTCGCACCTTCGGCTTCGCCGTCGAGGGAGCGCCGCTGGTCGCCGCGGCCGGCACGGTCTTCTCCTCGACGTACATCAGATCCTGCGTCGACGCGGGCGACGTGACCGCGGCGGCCGACGCGCTGGGCCGCCCGCACCGGCTGGAGGGTGTGGTGGTCCGCGGTGACCAGCGTGGGCGGGAACTCGGCTACCCGACCGCGAACCTGCTCTGCCACCGGCACGCGGCGGTCCCGGCCGACGGCGTCTACGCCGCCCGGATGATCCGTCGGGGGCGACGGCAGCCGCTCGCCGCCGCCGTGTCGATCGGTACGAACCCGACCTTCTCCGGCCGGGAGCGCCGGGTCGAGGCGTACGTGCTCGACTTCGACGGCGACCTCTACGGCGAGCGGCTGGCGCTGGACTTCGTGGCGCACCTGCGCGGGCAGACCCGCTTCGATTCGATCGAGCCGCTGATCGCCCAGATCGCCCAGGACGTCGAGCGGACCCGCCGGGCGCTGGGCTGACCCGTCACCGACCCGCCCGTGGCCCTTGACCGGCCCGGTCCGGTGGGTGCTGGTAGGCTGGCTGAGACGTCGGCTGACCGACGTGGGGCCTCGCCTGCCTGCTCGACGCCGCGGGTGCGAGGACCGTCCGTCACCGGTGCCGTAGCCCGGCCCGACGGACCGCATCGAGACAACCCACCAGAACAGGGAGAACATGGCGCTCGACCAGCAGGCAAAGGCCAAGATCCGCGAGGAGTACGCGACCGCCGAGGGTGACACCGGGTCGCCCGAGGTGCAGGTCGCGGTCCTCACCAAGCGGATCGCCGATCTCACCGAGCACCTGAAGGTGCACAAGCACGACCACCACAGCCGCCGTGGGCTGCTGCTGCTGGTCGGCCGTCGCCGCCGGTTGCTCAACTACGTTCAGAAGAAGGACATCAACCGCTACCGGTCGCTCATCGAGCGGCTCGGCCTGCGCCGGTGACGTGACGGGGGAGTGGCCCACCAGGTCACTCCCCCGTCGGCGTCCCAACCGAGAAACGGGCCACGACCACCCAGACAAGGGAGTGTCGGCGTACCGGTCTCCGGTAGTGGCCTCCGGGCACCCTGGCATCCCGCCGGCGGTCCCGGGCGCTTCGATCGAAGACCGGCCGTCCGTACAGCTCCCGCGTCGTGGCCCCCGATGCGAAGGAGCATTGAAGCAGCATGACCGAGACCAAACTCGGCACCGAAACCCGCACCGCCGTGATCGACAACGGGTCGTTCGGCACCCGTGAGATCACCTTCTCGACCGGCCGGCTGGCCCGACAGGCCGCCGGCTCCGTCACCGCCCAGCTCGGCGAGACTGTCGTCCTCTCCGCCACCACCGCCGGCAAGCAGCCGAAGGAGCAGTTCGACTTCTTCCCGCTGACCGTCGACGTCGAGGAGCGGATGTACGCCGCGGGCCGCATCCCCGGCTCGTTCTTCCGCCGCGAGGGTCGGCCCAGCGAGGACGCCATCCTCACCTGCCGGCTGATCGACCGGCCGCTGCGCCCGTCGTTCGTCAAGGGCCTGCGCAACGAGGTCCAGGTCGTCGAGACCATCCTCGCGCTCGACCCGCAGCACCCGTACGACGTGGTCGCGATCAACGCCGCGTCGATGTCGACCAAGCTGTCCGGCCTGCCGTTCTCCGGCCCGATCGGGGCCACCCGGATGGCCCACGTGGACGGCCAGTGGGTCGCCTTCCCGACCCACGAGGAGCTGGCCCGGGCCACCTTCGACATGGTGGTGGCCGGCCGGGCGCTGCCCGACGGCGACGTCGCGATCATGATGGTCGAGGCGGAGGCCACCGAGCACACCGTGAAGCTGGTCGCCGGCGGGGCGCCCGCACCGACCGAGGAGGTCGTGGCCAGCGGCCTGGAGGCCGCCAAGCCCGCCATCCGCGAGCTGTGCCGGGCACAGAGCGAGCTGGCCGAGGTCGCCGCCAAGCCGGTCGCCGAGTTCCCGGTCTTCCTGGACTACCAGGACGACGCGTACGACGCGGTCGCCGAACTGGCCCGCGCCGACGTCGCCGAGGCCCTGCAGATCGCCGGCAAGGCCGACCGCGAGGGGGCCCTGGACGCGATCAAGCTGCGGGTCCACGAGGAACTCGGCTCGCGCTTCGAGGGCCGGGAGAAGGAACTCTCCGCCGCCTTCCGTTCGCTGACCAAGTCCGAGGTGCGCAGCCGGGTGCTGCGCGAGCAGGTCCGCATCGACGGTCGGGGTCCGCGTGACATCCGTCCGCTGAGCGCCGAGGTGGGCGTGCTGCCTCGGGTGCACGGCTCGGCGCTGTTCGAGCGCGGCGAGACCCAGATCCTCGGCGTCACCACGCTCAACATGCTGCGCATGGAGCAGGCGCTGGACACCCTCTCCCCGGAGAAGTCCAAGCGCTACATGCACAACTACAACTTCCCGCCGTACTCCACCGGTGAGACCGGACGGGTCGGCTCGCCGAAGCGCCGCGAGATCGGGCACGGTGCCCTCGCGGAGCGGGCGCTGATCCCGGTGCTGCCCTCGCGGGAGGAGTTCCCGTACGCCATCCGGCAGGTCTCCGAGGCGCTCGGCTCCAACGGCTCCACCTCGATGGGCTCGGTCTGCGCCTCGACGCTGGGCCTGCTCAGCGCCGGTGTGCCGCTGAAGGCGCCGGTCGCCGGCATCGCCATGGGCCTCATCTCCGACGAGGTCGACGGCAAGACCCAGTACGTCACGCTCACCGACATCCTCGGTGCCGAGGACGCCTTCGGTGACATGGACTTCAAGGTCGCCGGCACCCGCGACTTCGTCACCGCGTTGCAGCTCGACACCAAGCTCGACGGCATCCCGTCCGACGTGCTGGCCGCCGCGCTCCAGCAGGCGCACGAGGCGCGGCAGACCATCCTCGACGTGATGCAGCGGGCGATCGAGGCGCCGGCCGAGATGTCCGACTACGCGCCGCGGGTCACCACGGTCAAGATTCCGGTCGACAAGATCGGCATGGTGATCGGCCCGAAGGGTCAGACCATCAACGCCATCCAGGACGAGACCGGTGCCGAGATCTCCATCGAGGACGACGGCACCATCTACGTCGGCGCGACCAACGGTCCGTCGGCACAGGCCGCGGTCGAGCGGATCAACGCGATCGCCAACCCGACCCTGCCCAAGGTCGGCGACCGCTTCCTCGGCACGGTGGTGAAGACCGCTCCGTTCGGCGCGTTCGTCTCGCTGCTGCCGGGCCGCGACGGCCTGCTGCACATCTCCAAGGTGGGCGACGGCAAGCGGGTGGAGAAGGTCGAGGACTTCCTCAACGTCGGTGACCGGGTCGAGGTCGAGATCGCCGACATCGACCAGCGCGGCAAGATCTACCTGGACAAGGTCCGTCCGGAGGGCGCCGAGGCACCGGCCGCCGCAGCCGGCGAGGAGCGGCCCGCCGGCCGTGACCGGGGTGGCGACCGGGGTCCGCGTGACCGGGGCGACCGCGAGCGCGGTGGCGACCGGGGCGCTCGCGGCCCGGAGCGTGGCGAAGGTGGCGAGGGTGGCGGCGACAACCGTCCCCGACGCCGTACCCGGCACAGCTGACACGTGAACCGCTGACCGGCCGGGCGACACCGTCGCCCGGCCGGTTCGTCAACTCATCCGCCCTCTCGTCGTACTGGAAGCAGGTGGCCGTGACCCGGACCCGGCATTCGTCTTTCCTCGGGGCCCGACCGGGGCCGACGCCGCGCGCCGGTCGTTCGACCACCGCGACCGCTCGGGCCGCCGGTGGGTCGACCCGGGCGGTGACCCGGACCCTGAGCGACGATCCGCTGGGCGGCACGGTACGCCGCACGGTGCTGCCGAACGGGCTGCGCGTGCTGACCGAGGCGATTCCGGCAATGCGCAGCGTCTCGTTTGGTGTCTGGGTGGCGGTCGGCTCCCGGGACGAGACCGGCCCGCAGGCCGGTGCCGCCCACTTCCTGGAACACCTGCTGTTCAAGGGCACCCACAAGCGGAACGCGATGGAGATCTCCTCGGCGATCGAGGCGGTGGGCGGCGAGACCAACGCCTTCACCACGAAGGAGTACACCTGCTACTACGCCCGGGTGCTGGACGAGGACCTGCCCCTGGCCATCGACGTGATGTGCGACCTGGTCGCCGACTCGGTGCTGGAGCCGGCCGACGTGGAGACCGAGCGTGGCGTGATCCTCGAAGAGATCGCCATGCACGACGACGAACCCGGCGACGAGGTGCACGACCTGTTCGCCCAGGCTGTCTACGGTGACCATCCGTTGGGCCGGCTGATCTCCGGCACCGCGGAGACCGTCACCCCGATGACCCGTCGGCAGATCCAGAGCTTCTACCGGCGACGCTACGTCGCGCCCCAGATCGTCATCGCCGCCGCCGGCAACCTCGACCACACCGCCGTGGTGCGGCTGGTCCGCCAGGCGCTGCGAGGCACTCCGCTGGACACCGATCCGGCGGCGCCCGCGCCGCAGCGGCCGGCCACTCCGGGCGTACGCACCCGGGCCGCCGCCACCGTGGTGGAGGAGAAGGAGACCGAGCAGGCGCACATCATGCTGGGCTGCCCGGGCATCGATCGGCTCGACGAGCGCCGCTTCGCTCTCGGCGTGCTGAACAACGTGCTCGGCGGGGGCATGTCCAGCCGGCTCTTCCAGGAGATCCGGGAGCGGCGTGGCCTCGCCTACTCCGTCTACTCCTATGCCAGCCAGTACGCCGACAGCGGCCTGTTCGGCGTCTACGCCGGCTGCGCCCCGGGGCGGGTCGACGAGGTGCTGGAGCTGACCCGGGCCGAGTTGGCGCGTACCGCCGCGCACGGCATCACCGAGGCGGAACTGGCCAGGGGCAAGGGGATGAGCAAGGGCTCGTTCGTGCTCGGACTGGAGGACACCGGCTCCCGGATGAGCCGCCTGGCCAAGGGCGAACTGCTCTACGGGGACCTGGTGCCGGTGAACGAACTGCTCGACCGGGTCGACGCGGTCACCCTCGACGATGTCAACGCCCTCGCCGCCGAGCTGCTGGACCGGCCGATGTCCCTCGCCGTCGTCGGCCCGTTCGCCGGCCGGGACTTCAGCGCCTGACCCTTTCGGCCGACCGGATGGGCGCGGTGCACCCCCGGGGTGTCCACGTCCCGATTGGGATAGGTTGTGCCGCGTGACTGACGAGCAGGAGAAGGCTGGCCCCGAGTCGATCAAGGTCGGCGTGCTGGGTGCCGGCGGCCGGATGGGTGCCGAGGTGTGCCGGGCCGTCGAGGCGGCCGCCGACATGAAACTGGTGGCGACCGTCGACCAGGACGACTGGCTGGTCAACGCCGCCGAGGCGGGGGCGGAGGTGCTCGTCGACTTCACCACTCCCGACGTCGTGATGGACAACCTGCACTGGTGCATCGACCAGGGCATCCACGCGGTGGTCGGCACCAGCGGCTTCACCGAGCAGCGGATCGAGAAGGTACGCGGCTGGCTGGCCGACCGGCCCGACGTGGGTGTGGTGATCGCCCCCAACTTCGGTCTCGGCGCGGTGCTGATGATGCAGTTCGCCGCGCGGGCCGCCCGCTACTTCGAGTCGGTCGAGATCGTCGAGCAGCACCATCCGCGCAAGCTCGACGCGCCGAGCGGCACCGCCATGCACACCGCGCGCCTGGTCGCGGCGGCCCGCGCCGAGGCCGGCCTCGGTCCGGTGCCGGACGCCACCACGGACGAGATCGCCGGTGCCCGGGGCGCCGACGTCGACGGGGTACGCGTACACGCCGTGCGGGCCACCGGACTGGTCGCCCACCAGGAGGTGCTCTTCGGCACCACGGGTGAGACGCTCACCATTCGGCACGACTCCTACGACCGGGTCTCGTTCATGCCGGGCGTGCTGCTCGCGGTACGCGCGGTGCGGAACCGCCCGGGCCTGACCCTCGGCCTGGACGCCCTGCTCGACTGAGGCGCGGCCGGGGCGGGCCGGCGGGTCGGTCAGCCGGCCCGGGGCGGCTCGGTGGGGACGGCGACGTGCAGGCGCAGCTGGGGGACCAGCATGTCGTCGACGTCCAGCGCGCGTCCCGCGCCGTCGGGTTCCCAGCCGGCTGTGGTGAGGAACTTGCGGGACGCCTGGTCTCCCTCGAACACCCACGCCACCGCCCGGTCGAAGCCGGACTCCCGCCACAGGTCGACGCTGGCGGCGAGCAGCCGGGAGCCGTGCCCGCGTCGGCCCCACCGGGGCTCGACCAGCAGGTCGGTCACCGCCACCACGTCGGCACCGAGCGCCTCGGCCGGTTCGTTCGGGGCCAGCGCCTCGGCGTCGGCCGGACCGGAGGCGGCGAAGCCCACCAGATACGATTGCTCGGCCTGTTCGACGGCGACCAGCACCCGGTGGGTGTCGCTCGGCGGCTGGCGCACCGAGGCATCCCAGCGTTCGGCCAGCGACGCCTCATCGAGGCCGTCCAGCACCTCCCGGGGCAGCAGTCGCCGGTAGGCGACCCGCCAGGTGGCGAGCTGGATGCGGGCGATCTCGGCGGCGTCCTCCGGACGCGCCGGGCGGACGTACCCGAGACTCATGGCACGACAGCCTACGCAGGGTGAGGGAGGCGACGGTGACGCAGGGTGCCAGGCGGACGGTCGGACAGGTCGCCGCGGTGATCGTGCTCGCCGTCGCGGTGGCCGGGTTCCTGTCCGTGGCGGCCGTCCGGCACGGCTTCTTCGACCTGCAGGTGTACCGGGGCGCCCTGGTCTGGTGGGTGCACGAGGGCGGGGAGATCTACGACTACCTCAAGCCCGGCACCCAGTACGGCTTCACGTACCCACCGTTCGCCGCCCTGGTGATGTTGCCGATGGCGTACCTGTCCTGGCATGCGGCGATCGTGGTGAGCGTGGCGGCCGGCGTGGTGACCAGCGCGGTGCTGATCTGGTGGCTGCTGGACCCGGTGTCCCGGCGTGCCGGCTGGACCCGCTGGTTCGCCTTCGCGGTGGCGCTGTGCCTGGTCGCCGCCTTCGAACCGATGCGCGAGACGATCAACTTCGGCCAGGTCAACACGTTGCTGCTCTTCCTGGTGGCGGTGGATCTGCTCCGGCTGCTGCCGGGTGGCAGCAGATGGGCCGGGATCGGCATCGGCCTGGCCACCGCGATCAAGCTCACGCCGGGCATCTTCATCGTCTACCTGCTGGTGACCGGGCGCTGGCGCGCGGCGGTGACCGCCTCGGGCACCGCGACCGCCGCGACCGTCCTGGCCGCGGCGCTGTTCCCGGACGCCTCCCGGGAGTTCTGGACCAGCGCCCTGTGGAACACCGGGCGCGTAGGCGAGTTGGCCTTCGTCTCCAACCAGTCGCTGCGGGGCGTGGTGGCCCGGCTGGACCCGGAGAGCCCCAGCACGCTGGCCTGGCTGCTGCTGGTCGCCGTGACGCTGGTGCTCTGGGCGTGGCGGTCCCGGGTCGCGGCGTCCGTGGGCGACGAGGCCACCGGGCTGGCCCTGACCGGCGCGGTGATGTGCCTGGTCAGCCCGGTCACCTGGGTGCATCACCTGGTCTGGCTGCTGCCGGGCCTGCTGTTGCTGGTGGACCGCGGCATGGCGGCGCCACCGGGCGGTCGCCGACGCCGGGTCCTGCTGGCCTGCGCCACCATCGGGTACGCGTTCCTGACCAGCCGGATCGTCTGGGCGTGGGAGAAGGACTTCACCGGCCTCGACGGTTTCCTGTTCGGCAACACCTACGTCTGGATCAGCCTGGCGTTGCTGGCCTTCCTGCCGGTGCGTCGGGCCGCCCCCCGGTCGCCGTCGGATCCAGCGTCGCCGTCGGATTCAGCTGCCGTCGAGCCGGCCGGTGTACCGCAACTCGACCAGCCCGATCGCCGGCCGCCCGCCGGACAACGGCACCGGATAGGTCGAGCGCTCACCGTCCGGTGACAACCCGGCCCGCTCGTAGAACCGGCGGGCCCGGTCGTTGTCCGCCAGCACCCAGAGCCGGTACTCCGTCCAGCCGGACTCGCGCAGGCCCGTCCGGGCCGCCGCGAACAGGGCCCGAGCGGTGCCGTCACCCCAGTTCTCGGGCGTGACGTAGAGGCTGACCACCTCGCCGTACGCTGGGTCGAGGTCACCGCGATCCTGGTTGTTGCGGTACGGCCCGAAGGTGGCGAACCCGACGAGGGTGCCGTGCTCCTCGGCGAGCAACGTGGTGAACGGGTGATCCGGGTCGGCGGTGCCGAGGGCCCGCCGGCGCTGCGCCCAGGCGACCGGGTTGAGTCGGTTCAGCACCTCGTCGGGCATGATGCCGGCGTAGCCGGCCTGCCAGCCGCGGACATGCACCCGGGCCACCGCCTCGGCGTCGTCGGGCTGCTCACGGCGGATGCTGGGCATGGAAGTAGTTCTAGGCCGCCGGGGCGGGCAGGTCCAGTGTCCGCACCGATGTCGTACGCCTGTCGTAGCCTGCCTGCGATGGCCGCACCGGAATCGCTCTCGCTCGCCCAGGCCCGCCGTGTCGCGTTGGCCGCGCAGGGCTTCGCCGATCTGGCGCCCTCCGGGGTGCCCACCCGCCGTCACCTGCGTCGGGTGCTCGACCGGGTCGGGTTGATCCAGATGGATTCGGTGAACGTGCTGCAACGGGCGCACTACCTGCCGCTCTACAGCCGGCTCGGGCCTTACCCCACCACGCTGCTCGACTCCGCCGCCTACCGCCGTCCCCGGGAGCTGTTTGAATACTGGGGCCACGAGGCGTCGCTGGTGCCGGTCGCCCTGCATCCGGCGCTGCGCTGGCGGATGGCCCGGGCACACACCGACGCCTGGGGCGGGATGCGCCGCATCGCCGCCGAGCAGCCCGCCCTGGTCGCCTGGGTACGCGACGAGGTGGCCGCCCGGGGCCCGCTGACCGTCGCCGAGATCGAGCACGACGTACCCCGACAGACCGGGAACTGGGGGTGGAACTGGTCGGCGGTGAAACAGGCCCTGGCTTGATTTTTAACCTGCGGTCGGGTGCCATCGACCCCGGCTGATCATGGCCGCAGCCCTTGATCGATCATTCCTCTTGTCTAGGGAAGAAGATCAGGACCAAGGGCTGCGGGATGATCAGTGTGCATGACGCCAGGCGTGGAAGCGCGGTGGGGGACCTCGCGACGTTCCGTGCGGAACTGCATCGTTGTCTGAGCGCCAGGGCTGATGCGCTGTTCGAGTTGGCCGACGCGGTGTTGTGCGCGGATGGGCCGGTGCGGTCGCTGCCGGCGTTGTCCCTGGTGGCGGAGCACCGCCGCGGCCACGGCGCGTTGTACGACGCGCTTGGCGCCGGTCGGATCGATGTGCAAC
>FOLJ01000005.1:68133-353272 GCA_900112325.1 Micromonospora sediminimaris | reverse complement strand
CTGAGCCACCCCCGCTTTCATGGAGCTTCTTGATCATGGTCTGATGGCCGTGGGGAGGAAGTTGTCCGTGGCAGCACCGAAGAAGTACCCCGATGAGCTACGTCAGCGTGCTGTGCGCTTGTACCGCGAGTCGGACCCGAAGCCGGTGATCCGGCGCCTGGCCGAGCAGCTTGGCGTGCATCACGAGGCGTTGCGGAATTGGATCCGTCAGGCCGAGGCCGACGCGGGTGAGCGTCACGATCGGCCGACCAGCGAGATGGCGGAGGAGAACCGCCGGCTGCGCAGGGAGGTCGCCGAGTTGCGGCGGGCGAACGAGATCTTGAAGGCCGCGAGTGCGTATTTCGCGGCGGAGCTCGACCCGACCCGGCGACGGTCATGAGGTTCATCGGTGAACATCGTGACCAGTTCGCGGTCGCGCTCCTGCTACGGGTCCTGAACATCGGCGCCTCGACCTACTACGCGTGGGTGAGACAGGCCGAGCAGCCCTGCGACCGGGACGTGGTCGATCTGGGGCTGATCTCGAACATCCATGAGATCTGGCAGACCTCCGGGCGCACCTACGGCGCGGACCGGGTCCACCGGCAGCTACGCCGCGACGGCATCGGGGTGGGCCGTAAGCGGGTCGAGCGGCTGATGGCGCAGCAGGGTTGGCAGGGTGCGTTCCTGCGTCGCGGCTGGCGCGGCGGTTCCACGAGGCGGGATCCGCGGCACACGCCGGCGCCGGATCTGGTCAACCGGCAGTTCACCGCCGACGGGCCGAACCGGCTCTGGGTCGCCGACGCCACCCGCGTCCCCTGCGGCGAAGGCGTGTTCTGGCTCGCCGCGGTCCGGGATGTGTTCTCCCGCCGGATCGTGGGGTGGAAGACCTCCGACCGCTGCGACACCGACCTGATCCTCGCCGCCCTCGAATACGGCATCTGGTCCCGGGATGTCCGCGACGGCCAGTTGATCCACCACTCAGATCGCGGGTCGAACTACACGTCGTTCCGCTTCACGGAACGCTTGCAGGACAACGGGATTCTGCCCTCGATGGGCTCCGTCGGTGACTCCTACGACAACGCGCTCATGGAGAACTTCTGGTCCACGCTGAAGATCGAACTCGTCTACCGCACGTCCTGGCGGACCCGCGACGAGGCAGAGAATGCGATCTTCGCTTACATCGATGGCTGGTACAACACCCGCCGCATCCAGAAGGAACTGGACTACCTCAGCCCGAACGAGTACGAGACCGCCTGGCACACCCGCCAAACCGAGCCAGCCGAACCACCTATCGCCACCCCTGCGCCAGCCGGCAGCAGGTAACCACCGCTCCATCAAAGCGGGGGAAACTCAAGCTTCCGTCCATCGCGCAACTGTGCGAGCAGTACCAGGCCAGCCCAACACCGATCAGGTTTGCGCTCCGGATTCTCGACGAACGAGGCTGGATCGAGGTTCACCAGGGCAAGGGGTCGTTCGTGGCGGCGGAACCACCCTCCTGATCCGACGCCCGCTCCCCTCTCCGGTGGCCCAGGCGAGATCTTGGTTCGGGAGTGCCCCTGAGGGGGCGGTTTCGGACCAAGATTGTTTCTGTGGCCGAGGCGCCGGTCGGCCGAGCGCGAGGGGATCTCGGGCAGTAGGTTGGGGCGGTGAGCGGACGGTTCCCGATCGAAGACGTCTCCCCCGTCGTCTCCTGCGGTCGCTACCCGGCCCGTGCGGTGGTCGGCGAGGTGGTGCCGGTGTCGGCGCGCGCCTACCGCGAGGGGCACGACGCGCTCGGCTGCAACGTGGTGTGGCTCGGCCCGGACGGGGTGGCCCGCCCGTTCACCCGGATGCGTCCGGGTGAGCCCGGCCAGGACCGGTGGCACGCCAGCATCGTGCCGGACGCGGTCGGCGAGTGGATGTTCACCGTGGAGGCGTTCAGCGACCCCTACCTGACCTGGCACAACGCGGTGACCAAGAAGATCGCCGCCGGCCAGGGGCCGGCTGAGCTGGCAAACGACCTGGCCGAGGGCGTACGCGTGTTGAGCGCGGCCACGAAGCTGGTGCCGAAGGCCGAGCGGCCCCGGCTCAAGAAGGCCGCGCAGACCCTGGGTGACGCCAAGCGGCAGTTGCCGCAGCGGGTGAGTCCGGCCTTGGAGCTGGCCGACCTGCTCTGGGAGCACCCGGTGCGTGAGCTGGTGACCACCGGCGAGGAGTACCGCCTCTGGGTGGACCGCGAGCGGGCCCTCTTCTCCGCCTGGTACGAGTTCTTCCCCCGCTCCGAGGGGGCGATCCCGGCGACCGTCGATGCGCCGGCCCGTTCCGGCACCTTCGCCACCGCCACCGAGCGGCTGCCGGGTGTCGCGGCGATGGGTTTCGACGTGCTCTACCTGCCGCCGATCCACCCGATCGGTCGGGTCAACCGCAAGGGCCCGAACAACAGCCTGCTCGCCGGGCCGGACGACGTGGGTTCGCCGTGGGCGATCGGCGCGGCCGAGGGCGGGCACGACGCCATCCACCCCGATCTGGGTACGCCTGAGGATTTCCGCGACTTCGTCGCCGCCGCCGCCGATCACGGTCTGGAGGTGGCGATGGACCTGGCGTTGCAGTGCGCCCCGGATCACCCGTGGGTGACCGAGCACCCGGAGTGGTTCACCACCCGGGCCGACGGCAGCATCGCGTACGCGGAGAACCCGCCGAAGAAGTACCAGGACATCTACCCGCTGAACTTCGACAACGATCCGGAGGGCATCCGCGCCGAGGTGCTGCGGGTGGTGCGGCACTGGGTCGGCGAGGGCGTGAAGATCTTCCGGGTGGACAACCCGCACACCAAGCCTGTCGACTTCTGGCACTGGCTGATCTGGGAGGTCAAGCGGGTCGACCCGGACGTGCTCTTCCTCGCCGAGGCGTTCACCCGGCCGGCGATGATGCACGGGCTGGCCAAGGTCGGCTTCACCCAGTCGTACACGTACTTCACCTGGCGGACCTCGGCCGCCGAGATGCGCGAGTACTGCACGGAGCTGGTGGCGGCGGCCGACTACATGCGGCCGAACTTCTGGCCCAACACGCCGGACATCCTGCACGCCTCGTTGCAGCACGGCGGGCCGCCGATGTTCAAGATCAGGGCGGTGCTGGCCGCGCTGCTCTCCCCCTCCTGGGGCATGTACGCCGGCTACGAGCTGTTCGAGCACGTGGCGCGCCCGGGGGCGGAGGAGTACCTCGACAACGAGAAGTACGAGCTGCGGCCCCGGGACTGGGCCGGCGCCGAGGCGCGGGGTCGCTCGCTGGCGCCGTTCATCACCACCCTGAACCGGGTACGCCGGGAGAACCCGGCCCTGCACCGGCTGCGGAACCTGGTCTTCCACGACATCGACAACCCGGCCCTGCTGTGCTGGTCCAAGCACGATCCGGAGACCGGCAACACGGTGCTGGTGATCTGCTCGTTCGACTCGCACACCGTGCAGTGGGGCAACACCACCCTGGACATGCCGGCGCTGGGCCTGGACTGGCACGACCGGTTCACCGTGCACGACGAGCTGACCGGTGCCCGCTACGACTGGGGGCAGCGCAACGCGGTCCGCCTCGACCCGTACCTGCAACCCGCGCACGTGCTCACCCTGCGCCGCCCGATCGCTGCGGCGTCGCCTGGCACCGCACCGACCGCTCCCGCCCAGAAGGACGACACCCGATGGACCAGCTGATCTCCGGGGAGATCCACGACCCGCACGCCGTGCTCGGCGCGCACCCGGCCGGCGGGCGTACGGTTATCCGCACCCTGCGTCGGGGCGCGGGCGACGTGAGCGTGCTGGTCGGCGAGGAGCGGCACCCGATGAAGCGGGTGCACGACGTCGGCGTCTTCGAGGCCACCGTGCCCGGCGAGGTGCTCGACTACCGGCTCGACGTCGACGGGGTACGCCACGACGACCCGTACCGTTTCCCGCCGACCCTCGGCGAGCTGGACCTGCACCTGATCAGTGAGGGCCGGCACGAGCGGCTGTGGGAGGCGCTCGGTGCCCGGGTGCTCGACGGCGGGGTGGCGTTCGCGGTGTGGGCGCCGAACGCCCGGGGCGTACGGCTGGTCGGCGACGTCACCGGCTGGGCGCCGGATGACGGCTGGCCGATGCGGTCGCTCGGCTCGACCGGGGTGTGGGAGATCTTCGTGCCCGGAGCCACCGCCGGCAGCCGGTACAAGTACCGCGTGCTGGGCGCGGACGGGTACTGGCGGGACAAGGCCGACCCGCTCGCCGCGTACGCGGAGGTGCCGCCGGCCACCGCGTCGGTGGTGCACCTGTCGACGTTCGAGTGGTCCGACGCCCAGTGGCTGGGCCAGCGGTCGCGGCGGCAGCCGCACCAGGAGCCGATGAGCGTGTACGAGGTGCACCTGGGCTCGTGGCGGCCCGGCCTGGGCTACCGGGAGCTGGCCGAGCAGTTGGTCGCGTACGTGGTGGAGCTGGGCTTCACTCACGTGGAGTTCCTGCCGGTGATGGAGCACCCGTTCGGTGGCTCGTGGGGCTACCAGGTGACCGGCTACTTCGCCCCGACGGCCCGGTTCGGCGACCCCGACGACTTCCGGTACCTGGTGGACCGGCTGCACGCCGCCGGGATCGGGGTGATCCTGGACTGGGTGCCGGCGCACTTCCCGAAGGACGAGTGGGCCCTCGCCCGGTTCGACGGCACGCCGCTCTACGAGCATCCCGATCCGCGCCGGGGTGAGCATCCCGACTGGGGCACCTACGTCTTCGACTTCGGTCGCCGGGAGGTACGCAACTTCCTGGTCGCCAACGCGCTCTACTGGCTGGACGAGTTCCACGTCGACGGGCTGCGGGTGGACGCGGTCGCCTCGATGCTCTACCTGGACTACTCGCGGCAGGACGGGCAGTGGACGCCGAACGTGCACGGCGGCCGGGAGAACCTGGAAGCCATCGCGTTCATGCAGGAGGTCAACGCGACTGTCTACAAGCACCACGCCGGGGTGCTGATGATCGCCGAGGAGTCCACCGCCTGGCCGGGGGTGACCCGGGCGACGAGCGACGGCGGGCTCGGCTTCGGCTTCAAGTGGAACATGGGCTGGATGCACGACACCTTGCTCTACACCTCGAAGGACCCGATCTACCGGCAGCACCACCACCATCAGCTCACCTTCTCCCTGGCGTACGCCTGGAGCGAGAACTACACGCTGCCGATCAGCCACGACGAGGTGGTGCACGGCAAGGGCTCGCTGGCGAGCAAGATGCCCGGCGACACGTGGCAGCGGCTGGCGAACGTCCGCGCGCTGCTGGCGTACATGTGGGCGCATCCGGGCAAGCAGTTGTTGTTCATGGGCTGCGAGCTGGCTGACGACCGGGAGTGGAGCGAGGAACGCGGACTCGACTGGTACCTGCTGCATGATCCGGCGCGGGCCGGCGTGCAACGCCTGGTGGGCGACCTGAACCGGGTGTACCGGGACACCCCGGCGCTGTGGGCGCAGGACACCTCCCCCGCCGGTTTCCGCTGGCTCGCCGGTGACGACGTCGCCAACAACACCATCTCGTTCGTCCGGATCGCGCCCGACGGGGCGACGGTGGTCTGCGTGGCGAACTTCTCCGCGCTGCCGCTTGAGGACTACCGGATCGGGTTGCCGGCCGTCGGCGCCTGGGCGGAGGTGGTCAACACCGACGCCCACCACTACGGCGGCTCCGGGGTCGGCAACCTCGGCACGGTGCACGCCGAGAACGTCCCCTGGCACGGCCAGCCCGCCTCGGTGGCGCTCCGCGTGCCGCCACTGGGCGCCCTCTGGCTCCGCCCCGCCTGAGGGGCGGCCGGCACCAGGACCGGTTGTCCTCGAAGACGTCATGTCACTCGGACATATTCATGTCTGAGTGACATGACGCTTACCAGGCATACAACAATCCGCCGGGCGGGCAGGTAGATCATCGAACGGTGAACCAACCACGTCCACGCGTCCGTACTCCCGGTTCCAGGTGAGCGACGAGGCGGAGGATTGATGGCGAGCAGTGGGCGTACGGCCAGGAACCGTGGCAGCGAACCCTCGCCGGGGCAGCGGAGGATCGCGGGGTTCGCGGCGGTCGGGGTGACCCTGGCGGTGGCCTTCGCGGTGGCCACCGGGACCAGTCAGGCAAGTGAGAACTGCGACGGCCTGGACGCCGCCGTGGGCAACAATCTGGCGTTCATCGCCGACCAGCTGGTGTTCCCCGACGAGTTGACGGAGGCCCGGATCGCCAACCGGCAGGCGGTCATCGACCAGTTGGAGCAGCGGCGCGCGGCGGCGGGCTGTACCGGCGAGGTCGAGGTGCCCGACGCGGACCCGAACGCGGCACTCAACGGTGGCGCGGCGGAGAACTGCGCCGGCCTCGACGTCGCGGTCCGCAACAACCTCGCCTTCATCGACGGCCAACGGCGCAACCCGGACGCTCTCTCGGAGGCCCGGATCGCCAACCGACAGGCGGTCATCGACCTGCTCGAAGACCGTCGCACCCTGGCCGGCTGCACCGGCGAGGTCACGCTCACGCCGGGCGGCTGACCTCGAGGCACGCGGCGCGCGGACCGAGCCCGCGCGCCGCGCAGCAGGTCCAGCTCAAACCAGGCCGGCGCCGCGCAGCAGGGTCCACAGACCGGCGCCGTCGGGCGCGGAGAGCCACTTCTGCCCCACCGGCCCCTCGGTGTGCTCGTCGTGTGGGAGCGGCAGGCTACCGGCGAGCACCGCCTGGGTGGGCGACAGCCGGCGGATCGCCACCCCGGCGACGTTGTCCGGGTGGGCGGCGACGAACTCGCGGTAGATTTCCTGGTCGTGCTGGCCGTCGTCACCGACGAGCAGCCAACGCACGTCGGGAAACTCCTTGGCCAGCCGGGCCAGGGTGGCCCGCTTGTGTTCCCGGCCGCTGCGGAACCAGCGGTCCTGGGTCGGCCCCCAGTCGGTCAGCAGCAGCGGCCCGGCCGGGTAGAGGTGCCGGGACAGGAACCGGGTCAACGTCGGGGCGACGTTCCACGCGCCGGTCGACAGGTAGAACACGGGCGCGCCGGGGTGGGCGGTGACCAGTCGCTCGTAGAGCACCGCCATGCCGGGCACCGCCGCGCGGGCGTGCTCGTCCAGGACGAAGGTGTTCCACGCGGCGAGCAGCGGCCGGGGCAGCGCGGTCACCATGACCGTGTCGTCGATGTCGGAGATGATGCCGAACCGCACCTCCGGGTCGAGGATGCGCACCGGGGCCTCGACCGGCTCGGCGTCGGGCATGCTCAGCCGCACCGAACCCCAGCCGGGTGGCAGGGTCGCGTCGAGCACCGTGTCGATGAAGCCGCTGCGGTCGGCCCGTGCCTCGTGCACCACCCCGCCGGTCTCGATGGTCACCGTGACGTGTTTGGCCGGCAGGGTGGTGAAGCTGCGCCAGCCCCGGACCTTCTCCAACCGGCCGCGCTGGCGGGTGTCCGGCCGCCCCAGCAACACCCGGCACATCACCCGTACCCAACCGGGCCCGCCGTAGCCGGTATACGCGATGATGTTGGTCCGCCAGCCGGTCCGCCGCAGCCGGCGTTCCACCAGGGCGTGCACGGCGTCCTCGATCCGCGCGGCCCGGTGCAGGTTCGGTATGGCCAGCTGGCCTGCGGGAGTCGGTGGCACGGAAGCAACCCTGCCACAGACCAGCCACCTCGGCCACGCGAGCTGAGCCGAACCGCCACGCCCGACGTCGCCGCCGTGACACACTCCGGTCGGGACGACGACGGGGGCGAGGTCGTGCCACGAGCAGGGGCGGAACCAGGGCGACAGCGCGGGCGGTGGCGGCCACGGCTCGACCGGCCGGCGCTTGTCGCCCTGCTGCTCGGGATGCTCGGAGTCGGGTACCGGCTGGTCCTGGTGCTGACCACCGTGCCCGTCTCCAACAGCGACGAGGCCACCTTCGGGCTGGCCGCGCTGCACATCGCGCAGGGCCGTGAGCAACCGATCTTCCTGTACGGCCAGCGGTACATGGGCACCCTGGAGTCGTACCTGGCCGCACCGCTGCTCGCGGTGACCGGGCCGAGCTGGCCGCTGCTGCGGCTGCCGGTGCTCGCGCTCTACGCGCTGTTCCTCTGGCTGATCCACCGGCTGACCCGGCGGATCTGCTCGCCGTGGTTCGCCACCGTCGTCGTCGGGCTGCTCGCCCTCGGCTCCGAGCGGGTCGTCCGGGACCAGGTGACCGCGGTCGGCGGGCGGCCGGAGGTCAAGGTGGCGGTGCTGGCGATGCTGCTGATCGTGGTGGCGCTGGCCCGGGGCACGGCACGGCACCGGGCGCTGGCCGTGGGCGGCTTCGGGCTGCTCGCCGGGGTGGCGCTCTGGTCGGACTGGCTGATCGTGCCGTACCTGGCGGTGGCCGGGCTGGCCCTGGTGTGGACGCTGCGCCGGGAACTGCTCGGCTGGTCGGGTCTGCTGCTTGTCGTCGGTTTCGCCGTCGGGCTCGCCCCGATGATCCGGGACAACCTGGTGGCCCCACCCGGGCAGGACTCCCTGTCGGTGCTGCGTGGGGTCAGCGGCGAGGACGGGCCGGCGCCGCCCTGGTCGCAACGGCTCGGCGGTGGGCTGCTGGAGGGCGTACCGCTGGCCGCCGGGCTCTGCCCGGTCGACGGTTGCCCCCGCTGGCAGGCGTGGTTCGGCCTGCTCTACCCGCTGCTGCTGGTGGTGGCGGCGACGCTCGCCGGGCTCGCGTACCGCCGAGGAACCGGGCGCGGCGAGCGGGTCGGCCCGGTCGTGCACCTCGCGCTGCTCGCGGGCGCGGCGTTGACCCTGCTGGCGTACGTACGCAGTCCGCTGGCGGCGACGGATCCGCTGGGCAACGCCCGCTACCTGTCGGTGCTGCAACTGTCGCTGCCGGCGGTGCTCTGGCCGCTGTGGGTGGCGGCGGTCGCCGCCCGACGGGGCACCGTCGGTGTGGTGGGCCGGGTGGCGGGTGCGGTGGCCGCCGCCGCGCTGGCCGCGCTGGCCGCCGGCTCGCTTGTGGTGACCGTGCTCTTCGCCACCACCGGCGCGGATCCCGGACGCACCGAGGAACGACAGGCTCGGGAGTTGGCCGACACGGTCCGCGCGGCCGGCCTGCGTGAGGTGTACGGCGAGTACTGGACCTGCAACCGGCTGATCTTCAACACCGACGAGGAGGTGGTCTGCGCGGTGGTCGACGGCAGTCTGCACCCCGGGCAGAACCGGTACCCGGCGTACTGGTGGCGGCTGGCGCGGGCACAGCGGCCCGGGTACGTGCTGGCTGCCGACGCCCCGGCGGACCGGCGGCTGCGGGAACTGCTCGGCGACCGGGCCGGCGCGGCGCTGCTCGCCGAGATCGGTGGCTTCCGGGTGTACCACCCGCCGGAGCCGCTCCGGCCGTGGCGTTAGAGTCACCCATGCTCATCCTGCTGCCGCCCTCGGAGGGCAAGGCCGAGGCCGGCTCGGGCCGCCGACTGGACCTGGACCGCCTCTCCCTGCCGGAGCTGAACCCACGGCGGGAGGAGGTGCTGTCCGCCCTGGTCGCCCTCAGCGCCGGGCCGCCGGAGACGGCGCTGACCGCGCTGGGCCTCGGTGCCGGGCAGCACGGCGAGTTGCGACGCAATGCCCGGCTGCGGCAGGCCGCCACCGCACCCGCCGGCCAGATCTACACCGGCGTGCTCTACGAGGCCCTCGACCTGGCCAGCCTGCCGGCGGCGGCGCAGCGGGCGGCCGGACGGCAGGTGCTGATCAGTTCCGGTCTGTGGGGCGCGGTACGGCTGACCGACCGGATCCCGCCGTACCGCTGCCCGATCGGGGCCCGGCTGCCCGGCGTCGGCGCGCTGCCGGCGCTCTGGCGGCAGGATCTGGGGGCCGCGCTGACCGCGGCGGCCGGTCGCGGCCCGGTGCTGGACCTACGTTCCGGGGCGTACGCGGCGGCCTGGACGCCGCGCGGCGAGCTGGCCGAGCGCACCCTCACCGTGCGGGTGCTGCATGAACGGGAGGTCGACGGTGTGCCGGTGCGCTCGGTGGTCAGCCACTTCAACAAGGCCACCAAGGGGCGGCTGGTCCGGGACCTGCTGCTCGCCGGCGCCCGACCGCGTTCCGTGACAGCGCTGGTGACGACGCTGCGAGACCTGAAGTACACGGTGTGCGAGCAGGCCAGCGGGCCCGGCCGGCCACGTCAGGTCGACGTGATCGTTTCGGAGCTGTAACCAGACGCAAGATTTCCTCAAGGCTGGACCGGATCGGTACCACCGGTCGGTGTCGCGGGTCACCGTAAGAGGACCCGACGCGACGAGGAGGCCCTCCGGTGGTTGCTGAACCGATCCTGCTCGACCGGTCCCGTCCGTCATCGGCCCTGCCGGCGTCCAGCACGCCGCCGTCGGCCCCGCCCCCGTCGGCACCGCCACCGCTGGACTGGACGACGCTTGCCGACGCCTTCGAGACGGCCTGCCTGCTGCGCTGCATGCCGCCGCCGGCGACCCCCGGGCACCGGCACGTCGGGCAGCAACCCGTCCGGCCGACGACTATCGAGTTCAACCGGGAGGAGGCGGCGCGGCGGACCCGGCAGCTGCTCAACCGTCTCGACATCCCGGTCCGGCACGAGGTGGCGGTCGGTGGGCTGCGCCGCCGGTACGAGCTGCACCGGCTGCACGTCGGGCGGGAGCACCGGCCGACGTACGCGGCGATCGTGGAGAACGGTTGGCGGCGTGGCCGGCGGGAGCTGCTCGGTGGCCCGGTGCCGGGTGCCTCGACGGCGCGGCGGCTGTGGCGCACCCGGTTGGCCGCCGCCGCCTGGCGGGCCGCGCTGCTGGCCGGTGGCCGGCATGTCCGGCGGCACATCCTCGGGGTGCGGATCACCGACCGGGAACTCGGCGCGGTGCTGGTACGCGGCGCCGCCCTGCTGGACGTGCCGGCGCTGCTGCGTCCGAGCACCGGCTGCTTCCTGGTCAGTGTGGCGCACGGTCGGGATCGGGACCGAATCCTGCGGTACGCGGCGGAGGAGGCGGTGCAGCGGCCGGTGGCCTGACCGGCGGCCGACCGACGGCCGCACCTGCTCCGCCCGTCCCCGGGGTTGCGTCATCGGGGTCCGGCGGCGCACAGTGCTGCCCGTGACCCGTACCCGGTATCCCGCCCGAGCCCGGTGGCGCGGCGCCCGCGTGGCGGTGGCGTTGACCCTGCTGCTGGCTCTGCCCGGCCTCGGCGGCTGCCGCGACGACCCGGGTGAGCCGGTGATCATCCGGATCGCCACCGGCAGCCCCACCGCCGTCTACCACGCCTTCGGCTCGTCGCTGGCGGCCATCCTCAACCGGGAACTGCCGCAGGTGCGGGCGGAGGTGCTGGTCACCGCGGCCTCCGCGGAGAACGTGCAACTGCTCAACGCCGGTGCGGCCGAACTCGGCTTCACCCAGGCCGACGTGTTGCAGGCCGACCCGGGTCCGGACCCGCCGGTGGTGGCGGTCGCCCGGGTCTACGACGACCTGCTGCACCTGGTCACCACCGCCGACAGCCCGGTGCGCACCCTGACCGACCTGCGCGGCCGGCGGGTCTCGGTGGGCGCGGCCGGCTCCGGGACCAAGATCACGGTGGATCGGCTGTTGACCGCCGCCGGCCTCGACGACGCACAGGTACGGCAGGAACGGCTCGGCCTGGACGATTCGGTGGCCGCGCTGCGCGCCGGCCGGATCGACGCCTTCTTCTTCTCCGGCGGGCTGCCGGTACGCGCGGTCGCCCAGTTCGCCCAGGACACCCCCACCCGCATCGTCGACCTGGGCGAGTGGACCGCACGGCTGCGCCGGGGCAACCCCGAGGTGTACGTGCCGCGGGACATTCCCCGCTCGGTGTACGGCGTCGATCCGGTCACCACCGTGGCCAACCCGAACTACCTGGTGGTGCGGGCCAACCTGCCGGAGTCGCTGGTACGCGACGTGACCCGGCTGCTGATGGAGCGCCGCTCCGAACTGGCCGCCGCGCACCCGGCGGCCGGCCGGATGAGTCCCCGCTCGGCCATCGCCACCTCACCGTTGCCCCTGCACCCCGGCGCCATCGACTACTACCGGGCCAGCAAGCCCTGACCGGGCGGATCAGGCGGAGCGCGCCGGGTCGCCGAGGCGGGGGAACGGTTCGGTGGAGAAGACCACCTCCACCGGCACCTCGAAGTGCCGGGCGATCCGCAGCGCCAGGTGCAGGCTCGGGCTGAACTCGCCGCGTTCCAGGTAGCCGATGGTCTGGTAGTGGACGCCCAACGCCTCGGCCAGCTGACGGCGGGAGATGCCCCGCTCGGCCCGGAGCATCGCGATGCGGTTGTGGACGTGCTCACTCATCTCGACGGCCCATCCTCAGGTCACCCGCTGCATGGCCTTCTCGCGGCGGGCCGCCACGCTGGATCCGGACTCCCGGCGGGCCATCCGGCGCAGCACCACCGGTGCCAGCACCAGCCCGGCGACGGCCCAGCCGCCGAGCACCAGCAGCGTCTCCAGGTGTCGCCACGAATCGCCGAGCTCGACGGCGGCCATGGCCTCGGGCAGCAACGCCGACCGCATGCCGAGACCGAGCCAGTAGATCGGGAAGACCTGCGCGACGGCCTGCAACCAGCCGGGCATCGCGGTGATCGGGTAGAAGATGCCCGATGTCGCGATGAGTCCCATCATCGGCAGCATGATCAGCCCCATGTTCCGGGGGTTGGACAGCAGCGAGCCGAAGACCGCGCCGACCGGCATGGTCGCCACCATGCCGACAAGCATCACCCAGGCCAGGGTCAGCCAGGCGCCGATGCTGTCCAGCGCGAGGACGTCGAAGAGGAAGAGGCCCGGTACGAGGAGCAGGGCGACGCTGACCAGCGTCATCCCCGAGACCAGTGTGATCTTGCTGATCAGGTAGCCGAACATGCCGTTCGGGGTGGCCTTGGCCCGCAGCAGGGTGCCGTCCTCACGTTCCACGGTGAGGATCGACGCCATGGTGACCAGCCCGCCGAACGCCACGGTCATGCCGAGCGTGCTGGGCAGCGTCTGCGCGCCGAGCGAGAACTCGGTGCCCGGCACCTTGGCGCCCCGCAGGAAGAACATCACCACCAGCAGGACGACAGTCGGGAAGAGGTATCCCCAGAGGGTCTCCGCGTTGGTGAAGCTCTGCCGCAGCTCGATCCGGCCCCGGGACAGACCGGCCCGGGCGGCCACGACCAGCGGGCTCATCGAGCCACCTCCTCGAACGCGCGGGTCGCGCCGTCGGCGCGGCCGGACTCGTGATCGCGTACCAACGTCATGTAGGTGTCCTCCAGGCTGGCCCGGCGCACCTCCAGGTCGGCGATGTCCTCGCCGTGCTGGGCGAACAGCTCCCGCACGAAGCCGGTCGCGTCGCCGGTGGAGTGCACGAACCGTGCCCCGCCCTGACTCCAGCGCACCTCGGCGTCGGCGGAGATGCGGCGGGACAGCTCGTCGGCGGACCCGCTGGCGATGATGCGACCACCGGCCAGGATGAGGATCCGGTCGGCCAGCTTCTCCGCCTCGTCCAGGTCATGGGTGGTGAGCAGGATGGTGGTGTCGTCGATGTCGGTGAGCCGGTGCACCAGGTCGTGGAACTCGCGGCGGGCGGACGGGTCGAACCCGGCGGTCGGCTCGTCGAGGAAGAGCACCTCGGGCCGGCCGACGATGCCGATCGCCACGTCCACCCGGCGACGTTGGCCACCGGAGAGCTGACCGACCTTCTTGTGCGCGTGCTCGGCCAGCCCGACCACCTGGATCAGCTCGTCGATGTCCCACGGCCGGCTGATCCGCCCGGTCGAGTAGGGCGCGTAGTAGGAGCCGAGGTGCGTCAGCAACTCCCGCACCCGCCATCGGCCGTGGTCACGCCAGGACTGGAGCACCACGCCGAGTCGGGACCGCCACCGCTCGTCGCCCCGCGCCGGGTCGGTCCCCAGCACCTCGACCCGGCCGCCGGAGCGCATCCGGAAGCCCTCCAGGATCTCGATTGTGGTCGTCTTGCCGGCGCCGTTCGGGCCCAGCAGGGCCAGCACCTCGCCGCGCCGCGCGCTGAACGACACACCGGTGAGCACGTCTGTCGAGCCGTACCGCATCCGCAGGTCGTGCACGTCCAGAGTGACGCCCCGGTCGGTCGACGCCCCGGTGCTGGTCGGGGTTTCCGCCCCGGCGCTGACAACCATGGACCACCACCTCCGTATGATCTGTGCGCTGAAAGATAGCACTCATACTACGGATCGGAGCAAACCTAGGCTGCCCCGGACCGGCTCTGCTCAGGCCACGGCTGGTGCGGACGACGCCGGATCGGTGGGTGCCGGTGGACCGGCCGCGGAATCCGGGCCGGCGGGTTCGGCCGGCTCCGCCGGCTGCGGGAACCAGAGCGCGGCGACCAGGCCACGCGGCGAGTTCGGGTGCATGGTGAGCCGGCCGTCGGAGGCGTCCACAAGCACAGCGGCGATGGTCAGGCCCAACCCGGCACCGTCGACGTTCTGCACCTCCGGCGCCCGCCAGAACCGTTCGGTGGCCCGGCCGAGTTGGCTGCGGGTCATCCCCGGGCCGGTGTCGCGTACCTCAAGGGTCGTCCCGCCGTCGCGGGCCGCGACGGTCACCGTCACCTCGCCGCCCGCACCGCTGAACTTCACCGCGTTGTCGATAAGGGCATCGAGGGCCTGGTCGATGGCGGTCGGCACGGTACGGGCGTACACCGGGCCGGGACCGGCCGCCAGCCGTAGGCTGACCGACCGGTGGCGGGCCAGCGGCTCCCAGGCCGCGACCCGGGACTCGGCCGCCGCCGTCGCGTCGACGGTGACCCGCTGGTTCTCGCGGCGTTCCGCGCGGGCGAGGGTGAGCAACGCGTCCAGGAGCAGGGCGAGCCGGTCGGTCTCCTCCAACGCCAGCCGGTGCTCGGCGCGGCCCTGCTCGTCGGTGACGCTCGGCCCCAACTCCTCCACCCGCAGCCGCAGCGCGGTCAACGGATTACGGAGCTGGTGGCTGGCGTGCGCAACGAACGCACGCTGCCGGTCCATCACGTCGGAGACGACGTCCGCCATGTGGTTGAAGCTCTTCGCCAGGCGACGCAGTTCGGGCGGCCCCAGCCGGTGCTGCACGCGGGCACCGCGGTCGCCCTCGGCGATCTCGTGGGTGACCGCGTCCAACTCGGTGACCGGACGCAGCACCCAGCCGGCCAGCCCGAACGCGGTGAGCACGCAGGCCAGCACGGCGAGCAGACCCAGCGCGGCGACAAGCGTCCACCAGGTGGCGACGGTACGCCGGACCCCGTCGGCCGGGGTGGCGGTGACCACCGCGCCGAGCACCTCGCCGCCGTCGTTGATCGGCACCGCCACCACGATCGGCCCGTCGACCCACGGCCAGACCGAGTCAGGCCCGCTCGCCTGCTGCCCGGACAGCGCGACGTCCAACGCCGCCCGGGTACCCGGGGCCGGTCGCCAGCTCGCCGAGGCCACCACCTCCCGACGGTCCCGGTCCACCACCGCCGCCCCGATGCCGTACAGCTCGTCGTAGCTGCCCAGCTCGTGGTCGAGTGGACCGGGCACGCCGTCACGCAACGCCGGCCCGGCCAGCGACGCGAAGCGGGTGGCATCGGCGAGCCGGTCGGCGCGTACCCGGTCGGTCTCCCGGGTGGTCAGCGTCACCGCCAGCGGCGTACCCAGCGCCACCACCACCAGCACCATCAGCAGCAGATAGCTGATCACCAGCCGCCGTCGCACCCTGGGCTCCTCACTCGCCCCGGAGCCGGTAACCGACGCCTCGGACGGTCTCCACCAGACGCGGGTCGCCGAGCTTGCCGCGCAGCGAACCGACGTGCACCTCGACCGTGTGCCGATCGGTGAAGGTGGTGCCCCAGGCGTCGAGCAGGATCCGGTCGCGGGGCACCGCGACGCCGGGTTGCCGGGCCAGGGAGAGCAGGACGTCGAACTCCTTGCGGGTCAGCGACACCGGCCGCCCGGCCACCGCGACGGTGCGGGCCGCCACGTCGATGTAGACCGGCCCGACCTCGATCAGGTTGCGTTCCGGTGCCGCGTGCGAGGCCCGCCGCAGCACCGCCTCGATGCGAGCCTGCAGTTCCACCATCGAGAAGGGCTTGACCACGTAGTCGTCCGCGCCGAGCCGAAGGCCGAGCACCCGGTCGCGCTCCTCACCGCGCGCGGTCACCGCGATGATGCCGAGCTGGTTGCTGCGCCGTCGCAACTGCCGGCACAGGTCGGTCCCGTCGCCGTCGGGCAGGGTGAGATCGAGCAGCACCAGGTCACAGGGGGCAGCGGAGAGCGCGGCGGCGACGGTGGCGGCGTGCTCCACCTCGTACCCGCGTCGGGTCAGCGCCGACAACAGGGCGGCGGCCACCCGTCGGTCGTCCTCGACCAGCAGGATGCGCACCCGGCCTCCCCGTTCGGTCTGCTCAACTGCGCTAGATGGTGGCAGACGAGCGGCCGGGTGGACAGGCCCGGGTGCCTCGGGCGGCTCAGCCGGTCATAGGCCGAAGGTCTCGTCGGAGGTGCCGTCGCGCACCCCGTCCACGAACCCCTTGAATCCGGGGTCCTCGTGGCTGGCCGGCACGGTGGCGACGACCTCGCCGGTGGCCTCGGTGACCGCGTCGATCAACGGCGCGAAGTCGATCTCGGCGTCGGCGAGGGTGTCGTCGTCGGCCTCCGCCAGGTTGATCACGTGCTGCACGTCCTCCGACGGCGTGTCGGGATCGTCGGCCCAGTCGGCACCGGCGCGGTAGCACTCGTCGTAGAGCGCGCGCTGGCTGTCGGTCCAGTCCTCGTGATAGCTCTCCATGCCCATCCCCTCGCCCGGCGGCCTGCCCTTCGAGCATGCCCGCCGGGGCGGCGAACCGGGCCGGTACCGGACAAAACCCGGGCTCAACGGCGCGGGGACCAGGGCACCCTTGCGGCGTCAGCGGCAGAGCCGGCCGACCTCCTCGGCGAACCGGTCCATCGGGTCGGCGTCGGTCGGGCCGAGCAGGTAGGTCTTCAGCTCCCGGCGGGCCTCGGTCATCGGGTCGTCGCCCGCCCGGGTGACCGCCACGATCTTCCCCAGTTCCCCGCAGTCGGCGGCCAGCAGGTACGCCGCCCGAGCGGTCGGGAAGGTGCGACGGAACTCGTCCTCAGGCAGCCCGGCGGGGTTGGTCACCACGTACGGCCGTTGGCTCTGCACGAAGTCGGACACCACGCTGGACACGTCGCTGACCAGCAGGTCGGTCTGGTCGAAGCAGTCGAACAGCGCGGGCACCCGCCCGGTGACGACCCGGTGCGCCGGTCCGTCCAGGGTGCTCGCGTCGATCAGGCCACCGGCGGCCCGGATGCGCTGCACGATCCGCTCGTGCGCCGCCCGGACCCGCCCCGACCGGCTCCCGGTCAGCGGGTGCGGCTTGTAGATCAGTCGGACCTCCGGCCGGAGTGCCAGCAGTTCGGCGACGAGCTGCTCCCCCATCAGCAGCACCGAGGTGTGGAATGGGTCGTCGGCGAGCCAACCCTCCCAGGTGGGCGCGTAGAGCACGGTGAAGGGACGTTCGGCAGACCCACCGGCGGTACGCAGGCCGGCCAGTTGCGGCCGACCGATCTCCACCACGTTCCCGTCGCGTACGCCGGTCCCGGCCCGGGCGAGGCGTTCCCGGCCGGCCGGCCCGGCGACCCAGACCTCGTCGTAGACCTTGCAGAACGGGTTGACGCTGGCGGCCTTGTCGCTGTCGCCGTGCCCGACGAAGACGTGCTTCATCCCGGGCTCCCGCAGCATGTGGATGTTCTCCCCGGCGTTGGCGGGATACAGCGCCACCCGGACGCTGGTCTTGCCGAGATTCATGAAATCCGCACCGGGCGGGACGCAGACCACCGGCAGCCGGGTGTCGGCCAGCTCCGCCAGGGCCTCCCGGTTACGCAGGAAGACCACCGTCGGCCGGTCCAGCGCCTCGACCGGGGCGAGCCACATGTTCGCCTGGTAGATGTCCTTGCCCGGGCCGGCGAAGTAGAGCGCGACCTCCGGGCGGTGGCTGTCGAGCCACCGCTGCACCGCCGACAGCCGGGCGCCGTGCCCGGCGCCCCGGCCCCGCAGCCAGATCGACGCGACAGTTGCGCCCACCACCGTGGCCAGCCCGACGGCGATCACGCCGGCCACGTGGACTGGCGTCACCGTGTCGGCCAGCGCCGCGGCCACCGCTGCCGGTACGAGCAACACGTTCACCCAGGGCAGCCGGTCCCCGCTGAGCGCGGCGGCCCACCGGGGCAGCGGCGGCCCGCCGAGCCGGCCCAGGTCGATGTTGCGCACCATCGAACCGCCGGGGCTGCGCCGGTCGATGATGCGCTCGAACGCTCCGGCGAAGACGGCGATCACCCACACCAGGGCGGGCAGCAGGAGCAGCAGGGTCAATGCGCCGCCGACCGGGGCCACCTGGGCGACGACCAGCAGCACGACCGACACGTCGCGGGCCAGCTGCCGGTAGCCCAGGCCGAGGCCGGCCTTCTCCATCAGGGTCACGGTGGCCGGTGACCACCGCTGCACGGCGACCTCGCCGAGCACCGCCGCCAGTGCGGCAACCACGAACCCGGCGACCTGGCCGAACGCGCCGCCGACGAGCAGGAGCAGGTACGCCCCCACCAGCAGGGCCCCACGCGCCGCCACACCGACGCGCCCAGTCAACATGCTCAACAAGGGACGGCTCTCCCTACCGCGATCGACGGCCGGCAGCCCCGGCGGCACCGAACGCCACGTCCCGGCGTCAGCGCAGCTGCGACCTTAACGCGAGACATCGACGCAGTGACGTCCGGGTGCCTACCCACGACGCAGGCAGGTGACGGCGTTCGGGTGCACGGGCGGATCGGCCTTCCGCCTGGCGAACGTGGTGTAGCCGAACCCTTCACCGGTCTGCCGGGCGTACCGGTTCTGGCTGTAGACGCAGATCGTGCCCACGTCCAGCCGCTCCAGCGCGGCGCCCACCTCCTCGGCGGAGGGCCGCTGGGCGGCCGGGCCGCCGTTGGCGAACCTGGTCAGCAACAACCGGTCCCGGGAGAACTGCGAGTTGATGTCGTACTCGATCAGGAAGAAGTCACGCGGCAGGACCACCCGCGCCTCGGTGGTCAGCAACGGGATGGCCCGCATGATGCTCTCCGGGGCCAGCACCAGGCCGTCCGGTCGGTCGAGGCCCACGACGAACCTCGCGATGGCCAGCTGCTTCGTGCGGATCTTCCAGGTCGGCCTGTCGTGCACCAGCACCCCGCTGCGCTCGTCCCACATCGGCACGGCGTAGCCGGCGAACGAGCCCACCATCACGGCGGCCAGCACCACACCGGCCAGCGCCCGTACGGCAGGCAGCCGGGTCGGCAGCCAGACCGTGCACAGCAGACCGATAAGCGCCGGCAGGGCGAACAGCCACGACACCCGCCACAGCACCACGGAGATGCCGGTGAGCGCACTGAGCCACTCCAGTACTCCGGGCACCAGCAGCACGCTCAGGGTGACCGTGCCGCCGGCCGCCAGCAGCGCCGGGCTGCGGCGGCGGGCCAGCAGCGGGCCGCACCACAGCGCGAGTCCGCCGATCACGCCGACGATGCCGATCTCGAACGTCCGGCGGTAGGTGTGCGCGGCGTCGTAGAAGTTGACGTCGGCGGCGGCCTCGTTGGCCGACCCGAGGACCAGCTGGCTGATCACCACCGCCCCGATCGGATAGGTAAGCGCGGCCGCACCGACGGCGAGCGCCGACTTCCAGCGGCCCACCAGCAGCATCATCAGGGCCGCCCCGCCCACCAGCAGCGGCAGGACGATCGCCGCCGTGGTGGTGAGCCCGGTCGCGGTGATCGACAGCGCGGCGATCAGCAGCAGCCCCTGCCGGGACCGGTCGTCGAACCAGCGGGTGAGATAGAGCCACATCAACGGCACCACCGCCGAGACGAACATGCCCTTGCCCTGGTAGAGCCGGGGCAGGTGGAAGTTGCCCAGGGCGGCGTCCGGGCCACAGACCAGGGCGAGGAAGGCGATGGCCACGGTGAAGGCGAGCACCGGACGCCGGGGCGCCCAGCGCTGCACCAGCCGCCAGAGCGCCAGCACGGCGAGCACCGCCAGGAGCGGCAGCAGCAGGTACCAGGTCGCCGACGCCGCGGAGATGCCGAGGAACCGGGCGAGCGCGCCGGCCAGCACCTCGATGCTGGCGATCGGAGGTTGGGACGCCATCGCCGGCAGGACGTTCTCGCTGAACAGGAAGTCGTTGAGCGGAACGTTGTCCCGTTCCGCGACCCAGACCGATCGACCCACGTAGTAGATGTCGTCCGGGGTGTTGCGGGCCAGGAAAAGGGAGGCGGCAGCGGCGCCACCGGCGACCAGCAACGCGTACGCCGACTGCCTGGCGGTCGGCGCCGGCGGCCGGGTCGCCGCAGTGTCCCGCCAGGTCCGCCAGGTCTGCCGGGTCAGCAGCACCAGACCCGTGGCCGCCACGATCCCGGCCGAGGCCGGCACCCACCAGGACAGTTCTGCGCCGGCCGGCGTACCGGCCAGCCCGGCGGTGATCGCCGCGACAGTGCCGAAGACCAGGACCAGTGCCGCCAAGCTACGCCGGACGACCGCTGCCCGGCCGGTGCGTCCCGCCGCCGGGTCGGCGTCGGAGGCCGGACCCGCGCCCGTCGCATCCGGCGCGCTGCCTGCGGTGTCGGGCGCACCGCCTGCGGTGTCGGGCGCACCGCCTGCGGTGTGCGACGAGCCGACGCGCCGGTGACGCCATCGGGTCAGCGCGATGAGCAGGAGCAACGCCAGGCTGGCCGCCAACCAGACCCGGAACGTCCACGACGGGGCGAGGCCGAGCGGGAGCGCGGCGTGGTACAGCAGCGTCCAGAGCGCGAACACCAGGACGGCGCCGTCGGTAAGTGCTGCGGGCAGCCCGGCGACTATCGTCCCGACCCGGCTCGCGGCGAGCCACGACCCGCCGGAAGCGGGAGCGGTCGGTTCGTCGATCGCCGCCGAGGGTGCGGCAGCCTGGTCGGTCATCGACACGGGGCGTCCTTGTCATCGTACGGGCGGGTCCGGCTCGGCACGTTCGCGGCGCATGCTCGGCCGGTGCTGCGAGCGGATCGCCAAGCAGCGTAATCGGAGTCGGGCGCAGGCCCGGTCATCACACGGCCCGGTATGCTGCGCCGAGTTCCGCCAGACCGTGCACACCCGATGGGATCTGAAGGTTGACTGACAAGAACTCCCCCTCCGTCTTCGTCCATCCCACCGCCGACGTCGAGCAGGGGGCCACGGTCGGCGACGGGACCAAGGTGTGGCATCTGGCCCACATCCGATCGTCGGCCCGGGTCGGTGCCGGCTGCGTCATCGGTCGTAACGTCTATGTCGACGCGGGCGTGACGATCGGCGACCTCGTGAAGATCCAGAACAATGTCTCCGTCTACCAGGGGGTGCTCCTGGAGGACGAGGTTTTCGTCGGCCCGTGTGCGGTCTTCACAAATGACTTCCGTCCCCGCGCCCAGAACCCGGACTGGAAGATCACTCCCACGGTGGTGCGCCGGGGCGCCTCGATCGGCGCGAACGCCACCCTGGTCTGCGGCATCGAGGTCGGCGAGTACGCGATGATCGCCGCCGGTTCGGTGGTCACCCGGGACGTGGCGCCCTACCAGCTGGTCGCGGGCAACCCGGCCCGGCCCAAGGGCTGGGTCGACGAGCGGGGCGAGGTCGTCTCACGGGACCTGGACAACCCGCCCCGACGGGATCACTGACCCGGTTACGACCGGGGCCCGAGCGGTAGCCGCCGGGCCCCGGGAGACGGCTCGTTCAGCCCCCGATGACCACCCGGCGGACGCCCGTCCACCGAGCTGCTTCGGTGACCCGTCGTCCGTCGACCAGGACCGTCACGCCGGGCAGATCGGCGGGGCCGAGCGTCCGGTACTCGACGTGGTCGGCCTGGATGACGGCGGCGCTGACCGGCTCACCGTGGTAGCCCGGCAGGCCGTGCGCCACAAGTTCCTCGTTTGTGTACATCGGGTCGCTGACGTACGGCTTCGCGCCCCGCCGACGCAGCGCCTCCACGGTCGGGAAGACACCGGAGAACGCGGTCTCCTTCACGCCGCCCCGGTAGGCGGCACCGAGCACCAGCACACCGACGTCGGTCAGGTCGCCGTACGCGGCGGCCAGCAGGTCGACGGCGTACTCCGGCATGGCGACGTTGGCCTCCCGGGCCGAGCGCACCACTGTGGCCGCCGGGTCGTTCCACAGGTACATCCGTGGGTAGACCGGGATGCAGTGTCCGCCGACCGCGATGCCCGGGGAGTGGATGTGGCTGTACGGCTGGGTGTTGCACGCCTCGATCACCTTGATGACGTCGACGCCCACCGTGTCGGCGAACCTGGCGAACTGGTTCGCCAGGCCGATGTTGACGTCCCGGTACGTCGTCTCGGCCAGCTTGGCCAGCTCGGACGCCTCGGCCGAGCCCAGGTCCCAGACGCCGTTCGGGCGGTTCAGGTCAGGCCGCTCGTCGAAGTCCAGCACCGCCTCGTAGAAGCGCACCCCGTGCTCACCGGACGCCTCGTCGATGCCGCCGACCAGCTTCGGGTACCGGCGCAGGTCGGCGAAGACCCGGCCGGTGAGCACCCGCTCCGGGCTGAAGACCAGGTGGAAGTCCGTACCGGCGGTGAGCCCGGAACCTGCCTCCAGCATGGGCGCCCACCGGCCCCGGGTGGTGCCGACCGGCAGGGTGGTCTCGTAGCTGACGAGGGTGCCCGGCTTGAGACCGGCGGCGATCGCCCGGGTGGCGTCGTCCATCCAGCCGAAGTCCGGTACGCCGTCGGCGTCGACGAAGAGCGGCACGACAACCACGACCGCCTCGGAGGCGGCCACCGCGGCGGTGGTGTCGGTGGTCGCCGACAGCAGGCCGGCGGCCACCACCTCCTTGAGCTTGACGTCCAGGTCCGTCTCGCCCGGAAACGGTACGGCCCCGTCGTTGACCAGTTCGACGACCCGCTCGGAGACGTCGGCACCGACCACCCGGTGTCCCTTCGAGGCGAACTGCACGGCCAGCGGCAGACCGATCTTCCCGAGGGCGACGACGCAGATGTTCATGGGACTACTTTCCTCTCGAGGGCCGCAGACGGGCCAGACGGGTGGCGGCGACCTGGCGGTACCGGACGCGCTTGAGCGTCAGGAGCACCTGAAGTTTGCGGTCAGTGTTGGCGGTGACGCGGTGCAACCGGAGCCCGCGCCACATCGCCTGGCGCGGTGCGGTGAGCTGAGCCTTCGCCCGCAGCGGCACCGTGCTGAGCCCGCCGAACACGCTGAGCTTGGCACCGGCCTTCCACCGTTGGGCACCCGCCGCGAGCAGCTGCTTCACCGGGAATTCCGCACGTAGCAGCGTACCGGCCCCGTCCGGGCGCAGCGAGACGGCGGCGGGCTGGTCACCGATGGTGACCCGCACCGCGTCGCCGGTGAGGTCGGCCAGGCGTGCCCAGGCGTTGTGTGCCGTGATCACGAGGGTCAGCCCACCTGCGGCGTCGCGGCCCCAGGCGAGGTCGGTCACGGTGGTCTTGACCGCCGATTTGGCGGCCCGCTCGGTGACGTCGTACCACTCGTCCGGGAAGCCCAGTTCCGGGTCGCGGAAGCCGACGTAGCCGGCGAAGCAGCGGTCGCCGTCGACAGTCAACGCAGGCAGCAGCTTCTCGCTCTGCTGACGGATCAACCCGCGTAGCTGCTCCAGGCTTCCGTGCCGGGCGACCATCAGGCGCAGGCGTACGTCGGGGGCGAGTTGGTCCCGGATGGCGTCGGTCAGGAAGCTCTCGGCCAGCCAGCGGATCCGCTGGTGGCTACGCTCCTGAACCGATGGGTCGAGGTCGAGGAAGTCGGCCCGCAGCAGCTTGGCCACCTCCCAGCTGAAGTGCCGCACCAGGACGGCGTCGCGCCGGGAACCGGGCTCGATCAGCCCGGCCACGAAATTGATCAGTTCCTCGGCGCAGCGCAGCCGCTCCTCGAACCGACTCGCGTAGGTGATGTTCTGCGCGTTGTCCCGTTTGACCGCGTAGTAGTAGACGTAGTCGGCGAGGACCGAGATCCGCCCGGCCCGTACGCAGGCCTCCAGGGTGAAGGGCTGGTCGCTGCCCATCCGCATGTCCTCGCGGAACCGCAGCCCGTGCCGCTCGATCAGATCCCGCCGGAACAGCTTGGTGTTCGACATCGACCAGGGCAGCGCGCTGTCGAACAGGTCGACCTGTTCCTCGGTGCTGGCGTAGATGGCCTGGTGCACGTAGCGATTGTTGGTGCCGACCATCCGGCCGAGCACCACGTCCGAACCCCACCGGTCGGCGGCGTCCACCAGCCGTTCCAGCGCCTCCGGGCCGAGGTAGTCGTCCGAGCCGATGAAGAAGACGTACCGCCCCTGCGCCACGTCCAGGGCCCGGTTGCTCGGCCCCGCCGGGCCACCCGAGTTGGGCTGGTGCAGCACGGTGACGGTGCCGGGGTAGCGCTTGGCGAAGCGGTCAAGTTCCTCACCGCTGCCGTCGGTCGAACCGTCGTCCACCGCGACCACTTCCAGCCGCTCCAGACCGATGCTCTGCCCGACAAGCGATTCCAGGCAGGTGGTCACGTACGGCATGGTGTTGTAGACGGCGACAACGACTGTCACGTCCGGTGCGTTCACCAGGCCACTCCCACCAAGGTCGTCAGTTCCCATCGTTGCCCGTTTCCGTCGTCGCCGGTACCGCCCGCCCGTGGACCCGAGCGAGTGTACGGCAGGGTTCCGGCCCGGAACCTCGTGGCGGTCGGGGGTCCGTGACCTACCGCGCCGATTGCTAACCTCCATGCTGTTTGACGACCGATGGCAGTTTTCGCTCGGGTGTCAGGCCGCCCGGCCACCCGGCGAAGGAGCTGTCGGATCATCCCCTTTCGGCACGGACGGGATCATCCATTGCACCTCTCCCTACCGCACCCTGCGGCCCGGCTGAACCCTGCGGCACGGCTGCTCGAAGGGTCGGATGCGGCGAGCGAGCGCCACGCGGCCCGGATCGGGGTTGATCGGGGGTGGTGACGGCGGAGCGCCAGCAGCAATCGGCGGCCGTGGCCGCACCGACGCGGCCGGGTCGGGTCCGGCGACTACGGGACGCCGCCCGGTACGCCCTGCCCGGGCTCGCCGCCTACGCGCTGATCCGCCTGGTCGGTGTGGTGGTCCTCGCCGTCTGGGCCGATCGCGTCGGCGTCTCACCGGGCGAGTCCCTGGCGAAGTCGGACGGCGTCTGGTATCTCGCGATCGCCCAGCACGGCTACGACGGGTACGAGAAGACGCAGTCCAACATGGCCTTCTTCCCGCTCTACCCCGGGCTGACCGCCGCGCTGGACCGGATCTCCCCGCTCAGCACCCGTGACGCGGGGCTGATCGTGGCCTGGCTGGCCGGCCTGGCCGCCGCCTGGGGGCTGTTCGCGATCGGCGCGTACCTGCACGACCGGCGCAGCGGCGTACTGCTCGCCGCACTCTGGGCGGCCGTGCCGCACGCCGTCGTCGAGTCGATGGCGTACAGCGAAACCCTGTTCACCGCCCTCGCCGCCTGGACGCTCTACGCCCTGCTGCGCGGCCACTGGATCACCGCCGGCCTGCTCTGCCTCTTCGCCGGCCTGACCCGCCCGACCGCGTCCTCGTTGATACCGGTGGTGGGGCTGGCCGCACTGGTGGCGATCATCCGACGTCGGGACGGCTGGCGTCCCTGGGTCGCCGCGCTGCTCGCCCCCGCCGGCTGGCTCGGCTACCTGGCCTGGGTGGGCAGCGAGGTCGGGCGCCCGGACGGCTGGTTCCACATCCAGTCCGCCGGCTGGGGCAGCACCTTCGACTTCGGCGTCTACACGGTGAGCCGGGGCCGCGAGGCGCTGGCGCAGACGGCCCCGCCGCAACTGTTCGTGGTGAGCCTGGTGGCCCTGCTGGCACTGATGTTCTTCGTACTGAGTGTGCTCGACCGGCAGCCGTGGCAACTGCTGATCTACAGCGGGCTGCTGCTGGTCACCACGCTGGGCACGGCCGGCTACTACCAGTCCAAGGCTCGGTTCCTGCTGCCGGCCTTCCCGCTGCTGCTGCCGGCGGCCGTGGCGCTGGCCCGGGCCGGCTGGGCGCGGGCGACCACAGTGCTGGTGGCGGTGGTCGCCTTCTCCACCTACTTCGGCGGCTACCTGCTGCTGATCTGGCCGTGGTCGCCCTGACCCGGTGGCCGGGGCGCGGCGCTCATCGGGTGAACGGCCGTACGTCCCACAGCCAGACGTCGTCGATCCGCTGTCCCGGGCCGTACAGGGCGTCGAGCACTGTCTTCAGCGCATCGTGCCGGCGAGCGCCCCGGTCGGGCAGCACCACCGCGTCAGCCTTCCAGTAGCGCACGTCGGCGCGTGCCTGGGTGATCTCCGTAGGGCCGACCGTGGTGTCCCGCTTGCCCGTCGACACGGCGGTGAGCAGGGCCGCGGTGGGCTGGGGCACCACTCCCCAGCGTCCGGTGGTGTCGGTCGCGGAGACCGGTCCGAGAAAGTAGCCTTCCGGGACGGCGAAGCCGGTCAGCGCAGCCGAGCCCCAGTACACCGAGGTCATCCAGGTGACCGGCACCGGCACCAGAGTGCGGCCGGCCGCCACGTGGTCGCGCCATGCCCCGCTGGTGACGAAGTCCGGCACCGGAGGTCGGCCTCGGGCCGGCAGCGGCGTCGGCAGGATCGGCAGCAGCGCGACGACCACCGCCACCGCACCGGCTACGCGGGCGAGCCGGCCGAACGGCCAGCCCGGGCGGGTGGCGAGCCGGTCGGCGGCCACCGCCAGCAGTACCCCGAGCGCCACCGTGGTGATCAGTGCGAATCGGGCCACCACCACGGAGTCGAACGCCGGTAGGTGCTGCACGAGCGCGAACGGGGCGGGCACGTCGGTACGGCGGGTGCCGACGGTCCAGGTGGTGCCGATCGACAGCAGCGCCGACACCAGTCCGACCGCCCCGAGCACCAGCGCGACGGCCTCACGCCGCAGCCAGCACAACGCGCCGAGAGCGAGCAACAGCATCGGCCAGCCGTAGAAACTCGCCTGTTCCGTGGTGTTCGGCGCCCAGCCCACGGCACTGGTCGGGCCGCCGGCGACGGACTCGGTGGCGAACCGGGCGAACGAGCCGAGCTTGAGGGCGTACATGTCGGGGGTGCCGGGATGGCCGCTGCGGTGTTGCGGGCCGGCGAAGTACATCCAGAGCGGGTACGCGGCCACGGCCGCCACCAGCACGGCGGTGATCGCCAGGCCCGGCAGCAGCGCCCGCCCGCGGCGCACCGCATCCCGCGGCCGGACGGCGAGGTACGCCAGGACCAGCATCAGACAGCCGAGCGCGGTGAGGAAAAGGATCTCCAGGCTGACGAAGAACTGCGCGGTCACCAGCGCGCCCAGCACCAGACCGTCGCGGACCACGTGCTCGCCCCGGGAGAGCGCGACCAGCCGCCAGACGATGAACGGCACCAGCCACTGCGCCGTGATGTGCGGATGGCCGTTGCTGTGTGAGACAAGCGCCGGAGCGAATGCGCAGAACAGGCCGCCCAGGAAGGCCGCCGCCCGGGAGTTAACGATGTGTCGGGAGAGGACGTGGTACCAGGCGTAGCCGGTACCGGCCAGGTTCAGCGTGATGAACAGCAGGTAGGCGACCGGCGCGCCGAAGAGCAGAGTGACCGGGCTGAGCACCAGCCCGGGCAGTTGCAGCCCGACGTTGGCCACCAGGTTGACCCCGTTCGGGGCGTTCTGCAACGTGGTGAAGAACGGATTCTCCAGGTGGCTGACCGCGTGTGCCGCGTACGCCAGCATCCACTCGTTGAAGCCCTGGTCGTCGGGGCGGCTGCCGAGCAGCCGGCCGTCGGGGTCGAGCCACCCTCGGCCGGTGACCCAGACTGCGCCGGCGAGGAACATCAGGGCGGCCAGCACGTCGACCGGCCAACGCCGGGTGGTACCGCGTCCGACGCCGGCCGCCGGCCCGGCGAGCGGCGGCGGGGTGGCGGACGTGTCGCTTTCCGCCGGCTCGACGCGCGGCGACGGAGCGGAAGCGTCGCTCTCCGCCGGCTCAGCGCTTTCGGTGCGGGCGGGCTCGCGATCGCGGGTGTCGGGAGTGGTCATGTTGGGGCGCAACCTTCCACGGCGACCGGGCCGGCCACCGGACGGATCGGACGGCGGCCGAGACGACGGACGCTCGGGCCGGCGTTATTGTAGGGTCAGCACCCTGTCCGCGACGGCCCTGCCCGGCGCCAGCAGAAACCGCGTCCCGCCGACCGACGAGGTACGGCGTACCTCTGACGAAAGGTCCCTCCCGGCATGGTCCCGCTCCGCAGACGTCCTGCGGCTGCCGCCATCCGACCGGGTAGCGAGGAGGGGCCCTCCGGGTACCCGCGCGGAATCTTCCCACCTCCCCAGGAACGGAACAAATGACCAAGCGGCGACCTCTCTGGGACTCGTGGAAACGTTCCCGGACGCGCCGGTCCGGATCCCGACCGCACATGATCTATCTCGCGATCGGTTTCCCGCCGGCGGCCAAGAGCTCGACCTACCGGATGCGGGCGACGGCCAACCAGTTCGCCGCCGCGGGTTGGGACGTCACCGTCGTCACCATCGCGGACGAGGCGTGGGAGCGCGATTACGGCCTCGACCACACGCTGGTCGCCGGGGTGGACCCCCGCGTCCGGGTGGTGAAGCTGCCGCTGTTTCGGGAGGACCTGGAGACGGACGTCCGGGCGTACACCGAACGACGTGCGTTGGACCACAACGACTATCTGACCGAGCTGCGCGAACAGCACCTGAAGGTCTTCCCCGAGCCGGTGTTCGGCGGCTGGCGGCCCGCGTTGGAGGAGGCAGTGCTCCGGCTCCACCGCGAGCGACCTGCGGAGCTGCTGGTGGCCACCTGCGTCCCGTACGTGAACCTGGCCGCCACCTGGAAGTTGTGGGAGACCCACCGGGTTCCCTACGTGGTGGACTTCCGGGACGGCTGGTCCGTTGATGTGATCAACGGCGGGGAGGCGTTCCCCCGGGATTCGGTCTCCGGCCGGTGGGAGACCAAGCTGCTCACTGACGCCGTGGCGATCTGGAACGTCAACGAGCCGATCTCCCGCTGGTACCGAGAGCGCTATCCGGAGCTGGCCCACAAGATGCGGATCGTGCGCAACGGCTACGACGCGGCCAGCATCCCGGCCGAGTCGATTCCCGCCCCCGCCGACCGGCCGCTGGCCTTCGGCTACCTCGGGGCGCTGAATCTGCCGGTGCCGCTACTCGAAGCGGTGCTGGAGGGGTGGCGGAAGGCCCGCGCGGCGGACCCGGCGCTCACCGACGCCACGTTCGAGGTGCGGGGTCACATCGGCTCCGGCTGGGCGCGGGGCGACAACCGCCACGCCGAGTTGCTCAAGGCTGCCGCCGCCGACGGGGTGGTCGTCGGCGGATCGGTGCCCAAGGCCGAGGTGGTGGACTTCTACTCCCGCTGGGACGTCGTCGTGCTGATGGTGACCGGCGGCAAGTACATGACCTCCGGCAAGGTCTACGAGTACATGGCCACCGGGCTTCCCGTGGTCTCGGCCCACGAGGCGGAGCACGACGCGTCCACCCTGCTGTCCACGTACCCGCTCTGGACCGGGGCGGTCGGGCTTGAGCCGGACGCGCTGGCCGGTGCCTTCCGGCGGGCCGCCGACCTGGCCCGCAACGCCGACGTGACCGAACGGGACAAGGCGCGGGTCGATGCGCGACAGTACGCCCGTGAGGAGCAGCTCATCCCTGCTGTCCGGGAGGTCACCGAGTTGGTGCTGGGCGTCGGCGGGCCGGCCGGCACCGCGCCCGGTGCCGCTGCCGACGCTCCCGCTCTTGCCCGAGAAGGTGGGTCATGATCGAGGTCCTGGTAGTGCTGGGCGCCGTACCCGCCCGAGTGGCGGTGCTCACCGATGCGCTGACGCAGTTCCGGGCCCTGGGCGTCACCGTACGCATCGCCACCACCTTCGACCCGGTGGAGAAGATCCCGGCGGTGACCGAGCTGGCCGAGGTGCACCAGCTACCCACGGCAGCGCAGTTGGGGCCGCGGTTCGGCCGGATGCTCAAGCGGGCCAACCCGGCCCGGCGTCCGTGGCTGCGCGCCCAGCGTGACCCGTGGATCCGTCGGCACGCGAAGCGGGCCGACGTGCTGGTCGCCCTGGACGTCAAGGCCCTGCACACGGTCTGGCAGCTGGCGCAGCGGCACCGGCGGGCCGATGCGGTCCACGGCATCGCTCCGGCGTTGCAGGCGGTGCAGAGGCGGTCGGCCGACCCGGCGCGGTACCGCCGGCACCGGCTGAGCACCATCGGTCCCTCGCCCACGGCGCTGACCAGCACCACCCGCAGTCAGACCATCGACCTGGCGAAACGGGTTTTCGACCTGAGTACCGGCAAGAGGGCCATGCAGCTCGCCCCGGTGCGTTGGTTCTGGCATCAGGCGGTGACCGCTCCCGGTGTGCCGGAACGCCTGCGGGGCGTGGCCGCCCGACGGGTGAACCGCAGCATGCGCCGGGCCGGGCACCGGGACAGCGCGAACCGGCTGGTGCTCGCCGCCCAGCGCCGGATGCGCAGCGTCGCGGCGAAGGGTCAGGTGCTCAGCCCGATGGTCGAGGCGGAGCTCAAAGAGGGCCAGTTGCCCGAGCACCTGAAGACGGTGGTCAAGGGACAGCTTCAGATGGCCGAAGGCCACCTGAAGAAGCGCCGGACGGGCCAGGCCGCGGAGCACGTGGTACGCGCCTTCGACCTGATGTTCCACCGGAACCTGCACTTCGACGGGCTCACCTCGCCGCTGGCCGCGGATCCGGCGGGTTTCCTCGCTCCGCTGCTGAAGAGCGAGGTCGGCAAGGCTTTGGCCACTCCGCAGGGCCGCCGTACGCCGGCGGAATTCCCACCCGCCGACCGTCCACACCGGATGCTCTTCTTCACCGGGATCAACGACAACTTCATCGGGCCGATCCTCGATCGCTACGAGGCGACGCCCGGCGTGGAGGTCCGCCGGTTGAACCTGGTGGAGGAGTCGATCCGCCCGGTGCTCGGCAACGGGCGGATGCGTCTGACCCGACACCGGCTCGCCGGCAGCTCCGAGCACGCCCGCAGGGTCCAGGAGGCCTGGGGCGCCGACGTCGCCTGGGCGGACACCATCTTCGTCGACTGGTGCAACCTGGCCGCCGCGATGCTCACCATGATCGATCCGGGGTCGGCCCGGGTGATCATCCGGTTGCACAGCTTCGAGGCGTTCACCTGGTGGCCGCACCTGACCGACTGGTCCCGGGTGGACGACCTCGTTTTCGTCTCCGAGCACCTGCGCGATCTGGCGCTGGCGGCGGTGCCCCGGCTTCGCGGGCCGGAGGGTCCGCGGACCCATGTGATCGCCAACGCCATGGACCTGCACCGGTACGTGCTGCCGAAGCCGTCGGCGGAGGCCCGCTTCATGCTCGGCCTGGTCGGGCTAAGTGCGGTGGCGAAGGACCCGCGCTGGGCGTTGGAGGTGCTCCGCGAGTTGCGCCGCCGCGACGACCGGTACCGGTTGAAGCTGATCGGTGACGAGTTGCGCACCTCGCTCGGCCCAGGGGTGGCGAGGTACGCGGAGGAGCTGGCCGCGGACCTGGCCGAGCTGGAGCCCACCGGTGCCGTGGTACGCACCGGCCGGACGGAGGACGTGCCGGGGGCCCTGACCGATGTCGGGGTCATCCTCAGCACCTCGGTACGGGAGAGCTTCCACTGCGGACTGGTCGAGGGTGCCGCCAGTGGTGCCGTGCCGGTGGTACGGGACTGGCCGTTCTTCGCCGGCCGGGCGCACGGTGCCCGCACCCTCTTCCCCAGTGACTGGGTGGTCTCCACTCCGGCGGAGGCGGCGCAGCGGATCCTGGACGTCACCGCGTCCGAGGAGACCTGGCGCGAGGCGGGCCGGGCGGCGGCCTCGCACGTGCTCGGCGAGTGGGACTGGTCCGTCACGCACAAGGACTTCGACCGGTTGGTGCTGGAGCCACCGGCGGCCACGCGCTGACGTACCGGCCAACCGTTTCCGGGGCCGTTCCGCGTCAGCGGAACGGCCCCGGTGTCGTCGGTCGGACCGGCTAGCGGGCGGCGGCGGTCTCCTCATGGTGGCCCGGCGCCACCGCGACCACCGTGCCGTCGGTGGCCGACGCCAACAGCCCCGCGGCGACCTGCACCGTACGCAGCCCTTGCCGGAGGGTGACGATGTCGCTCTCCTTGCCCTCGACCGCGTCCCGGAAGCGCTCGTGTTCGACGAGCAGCGGCTCGCGCTTCGGAATGGCGTAGCGGACCATGTCGCCCTCGGCCACGCCGCGGAAGGCCCGCAGCGCCTCCCACTCGGTGCCGATCGCGCCGTTGGCGTAGAAGGTCAGGTCGGCGGTGAGCGTGTCGGCGACGAAGCATCCCCGGTCGCCGGTGATGACTGTGGACCGCTCCTTGAGCGGGCTGAGCCAGTTGACCAGGTGGTTGACCATCGTGCCGTCGGAGAGCTGGCCGACGACCGCGACCATGTCCTCGTGCAGTCGGCCGCTGCGGGAGACCGTCCGGGCCGACACCGAGACGTACTCCTGGCCGGTCACCCAGCTGGTCAGGTCGATGTCGTGGGTGGCCAGGTCCATCACCACGCCGACATCGGCGATCCGGTGCGGGAACGGGCCCTGCCGTCGGGTCACCACCTGGTAGACCTCGCCCAGCTCGCCCGCTTCCAGGCGGATGCGCAGGTTTTGCAGGGCGGGGTTGTACCGCTCGATATGGCCGACCCCGGCCACCAGCCCACGGCTTTCGAACGCCTCGACGAGGCGGGTCGCCGCCTCGACGGACTGCGCGATCGGCTTCTCGATCAGCGCGGGCACCCCGTGTGCGGCGAGTTCCAGCCCGACCTGCTCGTGCAGCGCGGTCGGGCAGGCGACCACCGCATAGTCGATGCCCAGGGCCAGCAGCTCGCCGAGATCGGGCAGCACCGGCGCCCGGAGCAGGCCGCTCTGGTCACCGGCCGGGTCGACGATCCCGACCAGCTCGACCCCGTCCAGACCGGAGAGTACGCGGGCGTGGTTGCGCCCCATCGCGCCGAGGCCGATCAGGCCGGCGCGCAGCTTGCCGCCCTGCCGCGCGCTCACCGGGCACCACCGGCGAGGTTGGCGGCCTCGACGATCCGCTCAAGGTCGTCGGGGCTCAGCGAGGGGTGCACCGGCAGCGAGATCACCTCGGCGGCGGCCCGCTCGGTCTCCGGCAGTTCCCAGGGGCCGGGCTGGCCGTCCTTGTCCAGGTACGGCTTGAGCCGGTGGATCGGGGTCGGGTAGTAGACGGCGTTGCCGATACCCGACTCGTGCAGGCGCGCCTGGGCGGCGTCCCGGTCGCCCCGGACCCGGACGGTGTACTGGTGGTACACGTGCCGGGCGGCGTCCGCCACCGGCGGGGTCACCATGCCGGTGATGTTCGAGTCGAGGTACTTGGCGTTGGCCCGACGCTGCTCGGTCCACTCGCCGAGCTGGGTCAACTGCACCCGGCCGATGGCCGCGGCCACGTCGGTCATCCGCATGTTGGCCCCGACGATCTCGTTCGCGTACCGCTGCTCCATGCCCTGGTTGCGCAGCAGCCGCAAGGTGCGGGCGAGCCCGGCGTCCGCGGTGCTGATCATGCCTCCCTCCAGGGAGTGCATGTTCTTGGTGGGATAGAAGCTGAAGCAACCGGCGGTGCCGAACGCGCCAACCGGGGTGCCGTGCAGGCTGGCGTCGTGGGCCTGGGCGGCGTCCTCGACCACGGCCAGGCTGTGCCGCTGCGCGACCGCCATGATCCGGTCCATCGCGGCGGGGTGGCCGTACAGGTGGACCGGCATGATGGCGACGGTCCGCGTGGTGACCGCGGCGGCGACCGCCTCCGGGTCGAGACAGAAGCTACCCGGCTCGATGTCCACGAAGATCGGCTCGGCGCCGACCAGCCGCACCGCGTTGGCGCTGGCCGCGAAGGAGAACGACGGCACGATGACCTCGTCGCCCGGGCCGACGCCGAGCGCCAGCAGGGTCAACTGGAGGGCGGAGGTGCCGGAGTTGACGGCGACACAGTGTCGGTTGGCGACGAGTTCGCCGAACTCCTGCTCGAACGCGGCTACCTCAGGTCCCTGTACCACCATGCCGCTGCGCAACACCCTGACAGCCGCCTCGATCTCGGCTTCGCCGATGATCGGGCGGGCTGGCGGTATGAAGGCCGGGCGCTGCCCAGTCATGAAGAAGATCCCCTCCCGTTGCCGGACTGTTCGCAAGTTCGGGGTGCGATACTAGTCCGTTGGACACGGAAGATGAGAAAGCCGTTCACGGGGCGTCCAGCCGGCGTTCACGATTCGGTGGCGAACGCCACGCAGCTCAGGCCAGCTCGTCCTCCGGCACGGCGCAGGCCACCCGCAGGGCAGCCACGGCAGCCCGTGCCATCCGGTCCAGTTCGGCTGGGTCCAGCGGCAACCGGGCGATGGCCATCCGCCAGTAGATCGGCCCGACGATCAGGTCGGCCGCGGTCCGCGGGTCGGCGCCGCTGGGCAGCTCACCACGCTCCACCGCCCGCCCGATAACGATCTTGCCGATCCGGTCCTGGTAGTCCTTCAGCGCGCTCTGCAGGGTCCCGGCGATCTGCGGATTGCGCGCCGCCTCGGCGAGCAGGTCGGGGATGATCTGCGACGCCACCGGGTGACCCAGCGCACCGCTCACGACCAGCAGCAGCAGCCGGACGTCACCGTCGAGGGTTCCGGTGTCCAGCATCGGCAGCTTCCGGCTCGCGACGGCCGAGACCACGTCCAGCACCAGGTCGAGCTTCGAGTTCCAGCGGCGGTAGATCGCGGTCTTGCTGACCCCGGCCCGGCGGGCCACCGCCTCGATGGAGAGCCGGCCGTATCCGACCGCGGCGAGTTCCTGCATGAGGGCCCGACGGATGGCCGAGGTGATCTCACCCCGGAGCACCGCCGCACCGGCCGGCGCGCGCCTCTTCTCGGCCGTCACCTGGGACTCTTCTCGACTGTCACCGGCACAGCGTAGCGCAACGACGCTACGGTTGCGTCCCGACGTATTTCGGACTACTGTCCAGCCAGCGACCGGGGGCGGCGCTCCCGCACTGACCCACGCTAGATTCACTCATCGCGCGACATAACGCCGGCACGACAGATCGGAGCGCCCATCCCCATGGCCAACCTGCTGGCCGACCCCGACTCCGGCCTCACCCCAGCTCAGCTGGCCGCCCGACACGGGCTGCGGGTGGCCGGCGAGCGGCCCACGATCGGCGCCTACAGCGGCCAGCTGTGGCGCTACCGGCACTTCATCTCCGCGTACGCCCACGCCAAGCTGACCGCCTCGTTCAGCAACGCCCGGCTCGGGCAGCTTTGGCAGGTGCTCACCCCGCTGAGCAACGCCGCGGTCTACTTCCTGATCTTCGGTGTGGTGCTCGAACAGACCCGCAACATGCCCAACTTCATCGCCTACCTGACCACCGGGGTGTTCATCTTCAACTTCACCCAGGTCAGCCTCCAGCAGGGCACCCAGGCGATCAGCGGCAACCTCGGCCTGATCCGCGCTCTGCACTTCCCCCGGGCCTGCCTGCCGCTGGCCATCACCGCCACCCAGTTCCAGCAGCTGCTCGGCTCGATCGTGGTGCTGTTGATCATCGTGGTCGCCACCGGTGAGCCGATCACCCTGATGTGGCTGATGCTGGTGCCGGCGGTGCTGCTCCAGACGGTCTTCAACGCCGGGTTGACCATGGCGATGGCCCGGCTGGGCGCCAAGGCCACCGACCTGAAGCAGGTCATGCCGTTCATCCTGCGGGCCTGGATGTACGGCTCCGGCGTGCTCTACAGCGTCACCCTGTTCGCCGAGAACCTGCCCGGCTGGGCCACGGGCATCGTGCAGTTCAACCCGATGCTTGTCTACATCGAGCTGGCCCGCATCTCCCTGCTGGAGAACACCCACCTGCTCAACGACTCGCTGCCGCTGACCTGGCTGATCGCGCTCGGTTGGGCGGTCGTCGCGGGGCTCGGCGGCTACTTCTACTTCTGGCGCGGCGAACAGGAGTACGGCCGTGGTTAACCTTGAAATGTCCAATGATGTGACGGTGACCCTTCCCCGAATCGAGGAGCGGATCCCCACCGTGGTGGTGGACGACGCGCACGTCGTCTACCGGGTGTACCGGGGCTCCGCCGGCAACACCAGCCCGGTGGCCGCCTTCAAGCGGTTGATCACCCGCACCAACACGCCGAACGTCCGGGAGGTGCACGCGGTACGCGGAGTTTCGTTCACCGCGTACCGGGGCGAGGCCATCGGGCTGATCGGCACCAACGGCTCCGGCAAGTCGACCCTGTTGCGGGCCATCGCCGGACTGCTGCCGGTGGAGCGGGGGGCCGTCTACACCCAGGGGCAGCCTTCGCTGCTGGGCGTGAACGCCGCTCTGCTCAACGACCTCCCCGGCGAGCGCAACGTTACGATCGGCTGCCTGGCCATGGGCATGTCACCGGCCGACGTACGGCGCAAGCTCCCGGAGATCATCGAGTTCTCCGGGATCAACCAGCGGGGTGACTTCGCCTCGCTGCCGATGCGCACCTACTCCTCCGGCATGTCGGCCCGGCTGCGCTTCTCCATCGCCGCCGCGAAGCAGCACGACGTGCTGCTGATCGACGAGGCCCTCGCCACCGGCGACAAGGCGTTCCGCAAGCGCAGCGAGCGGCGGGTGCGGGAGCTGCGGGAGAGCGCCGGCACGGTGTTCCTGGTCAGCCACCAGCTCTCTTCCGTACGGGACACCTGCGAACGCACCATCTGGCTGGAATCCGGCGAGATCCGGATGGACGGCCCGACTCGCGAGGTACTGGCGGCTTACGAGGCATTTACGAACGGCAAGTAGAGTCTGGGTGAACGAGCGGCGACGTCGCCGAGCGTGCCCAAGATCTTGGGCCGCGTTGTCCCGTTGGGACGACGCGGCCCGCGCGTTATGGTTCACTCCGTCGCCGCGTCGGCGGAACCTTCCGTTCACCTACCCACCACAGTCATGCACCCCCGAGAGCGAGGACCGGCAATGACGCAGGACCAGACCACCGATCCGGGTACCACGTCGGAGGACCGGACGCCGTGGCGACCCTCACGGACGGTGGCGGTGGTGCTGGCCGGCGGCACCGGCACCCGGCTGGGTCTGGGCATTCCCAAGCAGCTGCTCAAGATCGCCGGTAAGCCGATCATCGAGCACACGCTGGCCGTCTTCGAGGCCGCGCCCGAGATCGACGAGATCATCGTGCTGATGGCCACCGGGCACGTCGCCGAGGCGCAGAAGATCGTCGACAAGGCCGGCTTCCGCAAGGTCACCAAGGTCATCGAGGGCGGCGACACCCGCAACGACACCACCCGCGTCGCGCTGGACGCGGTCGGTGAGGGCGACTGCAACATCCTCTTCCACGACGCGGTGCGCCCGCTGCTCAGCGGCCGGATCGTCCGGGAGTGCGTGAACGCGCTGTGGACCTACTCGGCCGTGGACGTGGCCATCCCGTCGGCCGACACGATCATCCAGGTCGACGAGAACGAGTGCATCACCGACATCCCCGTGCGCGCCACGCTGCGCCGGGGGCAGACCCCGCAGGCGTTCCGCTCCGGCACCATCCGGGAGGCGTACCGCCGGGCCGAGGGCGACCCCAACTTCGCCGCCACCGACGACTGCGGGGTGGTGCTGCGCTACCTGCCGGAGACCCCGATCAAGGTGATCGACGGCTCCGACGAGAACATCAAGGTCACCCACCCGGTCGACGTGCACCTGGCCGACAAGCTGTTCCAGCTGGCCGCCGCGAAGGTGCCGCGGCTGACCGACCACCGCGCGTACAGCGAGGAGGTCTCCGGCCGCACCATCGTCGTCTTCGGCGGCAGCTACGGCATCGGTCACGACCTGACCGAGCTGGCCCGCCGCTACGGTGCCCAGGTCTTCCCGTTCAGCCGTTCCAGCACCGGCACCCACGTGGAGCGCCCCGAGGACGTCGAGGCCGCGCTGCGGACCGCCTTCGAGGCCACCGGCCGGATCGACCACGTCGTGGTCACCGCCGGGATCCTGGAGAAGGGCGCGCTGGCCGAGATGGACCAGGACACCATCGACCGGGTGCTCCAGGTCAACTTCGTCGGCCCGGTCACCGTCGCCCGGCAGGCCCTGCCCTACCTCCAGCAGACAAAGGGCCAGCTGCTGCTCTACACCTCCAGCTCGTACACCCGGGGGCGGGCCGACTACGCGCTCTACTCGGCCACCAAGGCCGCCCTGGTCAACCTGACCCAGGCGCTCGCGGACGAGTGGGCGGAGTTCGGCGTACGGGTCAACGTCATCAACCCGGAGCGGACCGCCACCCCGATGCGGACGAAGGCCTTCGGCGCGGAACCGGAGCACACGCTGCTCGCCGCCGAGACCGTCGCCCAGTCGTCGCTGGACGTACTGATCTCGGATCTCACCGGCCAGGTGATCGACGTCCGCCGGCCGCCGGGTGAGGCACCGGTCGCCGTCGCCGTACCCGCCCAGACCGACCGGGCGGCCAGCGCCGCCGCCGTCGGCTGACCCGTCCGACCACACGACCGCGAAAGCGACACCGAAATGCGTGGTGAGCTGGTCCGGAAGTTGACCGCACGGGGCCTGGCCACCGGTGGGGCGGTCCTGGCCTTCCTGGTGGTCGCACTCACCGGAGCGACCGCCTGGGGGCTCTGCCTGGCCGTGGTGGCGCTCGCCGCCACGGTCTGGGAGCGCCGGGTGCGACCCGGTGCCGACAACGTCGCCGAGACCGCGCTGATCGCGGCCGGGGTGCTGGTCGGCTACGCCCGCCAACTCGACGCCGGTTTCGACCCGGCCCTGGCCGCGACCGCCCTGGTCCTGCTGGGCCTGGTGCTGCTCACCGGTCCGCTGCGCCAGGCCGGAAACCTGGAGATCCGCGCCGCCAACCTTCCGGTACGCGCCTGGGTGCCACAGGTCGCGGCGGTGCTCGGCGACGCTGTGGCCGTACTGCTCGGTCTGCTGGCCCTGGCCGCGCTGGCGGGGCTGCCCGCGGCCCTGGCCCTGGCGGCGACGCTGCTGGTGGGCGGTGCCGCCGCGGCCGTCGCCCTCGACCTGGCCCGGCGCCGGTTCCGGCCGTCCCCGACCGGGTCGGCGGTGGCCCGGGCGCTGCGCCGGCACCAGCCCGAGTTCGTCCTGCACTTCTCGGCCCCGCCCGGCTCCGAGTACCAGGTCACCATGTGGCTGCCGTACCTGGAACGGATCGGCCGGCCCTTCGTGGTGATGGTGCGGGAGCCCGAGTTCCTGGCCACCATCGCGGCGGCCACCACCGCCCCGGTGGTCTACTGCCCCACCACCCGGAGCATGGACGAGGTGCTGGTGCCGAGCCTGCGGGCGGCGTTCTACGTCAACCACGGCGCGAAGAACAGTCACTGCATCAGGTTCACCCAGCTCACCCACGTGCAGTTGCATCACGGTGACAGCGACAAGGCGCCCAGCGCCAACCCGGTCTCGGCGATCTTCGACCGGATCTTCGTCGCCGGTGAGGCGGCCATCGACCGGTACGCACGGGCCGGAATCGACATCCCCGCCGAGAAGTTCGTGGTGGTCGGCCGTCCCCAGGTCGAGGCGATCGAGGTGCGTTCGCGGCCGACGCGGGGGCTGACGAATCCGACGGTGCTCTACACCCCCACCTGGACCGGGCACAACGCCGACGCCGACTACTGCTCGCTGCCGGTGGCCGAGCCCCTGCTCCGACGCCTGTTGGACCGGGGGGCCACGGTCATCCTGCGGGCCCACCCCTACACCGCGCAGAACCCGGCCTCGGCCCGGCAGTTGGCGCGGCTGCACGACCTGCTCGCCGCCGACCGGGCCCGCACCGGCCGGGCGCACCTCCACGGTGCCGCCGCGAGCAAGCTCACCCTGACCGACTGCGTCAACCGCGCGGACGCGCTGGTCTCCGACGTCTCCGGGGTGCTCTCCGACTGGCTCTACTCGGGCAAGCCGTACGCGGTGACCGACATGGGCACCGACGGCGACCGGTTCGTCGAACGCTTCCCGCTGGCCGCCGCCGGCTACGTGCTGCGCCGGGACATGGCCAACCTGGACGACGTGCTGACCGGGCTGCTCGACACCGACCCGCTCGCCGAGGCGCGCTGGGCCACCCGCACCCGCTACCTGGGCGACTTCCCCGCCGACTCGTACGCCGAGGTCTTCCTGGCCGCTGCCCGACGCGAACTGGACCCGGCCTGGACCGCACCGGCGCAACGCACCGCGGTCGCCGCGCCCTCCCCCTCCGCCACCTGAGATCACGGGTGCGGCGCGGCCCGCCAGCCGGTGCGGCGCGGCCCGCCAGCCGGTGCGGCGCGGCCCGCCAGCCCCCGGGCACCCGGTGAGGGTGGCCGGCGACGCCGACCACCCTCCTGAGGCGTAGGCCGCGTCAGGTCACGGGCAGGGCTGCCAGGCGAGGTGGTACATCGTCTGGATGCTGCCGTCGGTCGAGTCCATCGTGAGGAAGTTCGTGTCCGTGGACCGGCCCCGGCTCAGGCGCAGCTCGGTGTTGATGTTCAGGTTGCGCAGCTCGCCGCAGGGGTGCCAGACCACGGAGGCGATCGGCACCTCGTCGGTCACCATCCAGTTGTCGTCGAGCGGGGCGGGGATCGGGTGGTTGCTGAAGGTGCTCTGCGTCATGCCCTGGAAGTAGTAGTTCGCCCGCGCCGAGGCGATGGCGCCCGGGTTGAGCAGCCCGTACCCGCGGTAGTCCACCTTGACGATCGCGAAGGTGTAACCGGCCGGAGCGTGGACCAGCACGTTGAGCTGGCAGTTCCGCCGCCCGTCGGTGACCGGGATGCCCGGCCCCGCCTGGACGAGGTAGTCGCTGTAGATGGTGGTGAAGGCGGTGTTGTCCGGGGAGACCGCGACATCGGCAGTGCCCGGCCGGCACCCCGAGCCCGCCATCGCGACAAGGTCGATGACGACCTTGTCGGTGGGCGGATCATCCATGACTCCCTTAGCGGACGCCGACGCCCCCACGGTCAACGATGAAGCGAGTAGCGCAAGCACCACGCCGCCCCGCGTCAGCAGTTTACGCATGAATCCTCCTCCGGTACAGGAAACGAACCCACATGCGGAACAAGCTACGTACAGACATAGATGACTGTCAATGTAATTTCGATTTGTCGACAGCGGATGTCGAGCCGAATCTTATTCGGCTTAGTCCGGCGACTTCACCACGTCCCACAGGGTGGAGATCGCTCGAAACCTGGGCCCGCACCGCCAGTTGATCGGGCAGATACCCCTTACGCAGCAACAGTTATAGAGGTTGATCTCCGCGTCTGGCAATTCCGATCAAGCAAAGGCCAGCATTGGATCACATAGACGGAGACTGATGCTTGCGACCCTCGCCCCCCATCGCTAGCATCCTCTCGCAGAACGCCAACCGAGTGCTACTCACCGCCACCCACAACGGGCCGGCACGCGAAGCGCCTCACGGCCGTTCGGCGAAGAAACACGCGTTGAATTCGGTGAACATCAACTGCATCCGAGAGGAACGGAATGACAAAGAACCTCGTCGGCGCGAGAACCGGGATCTTCGCCGTACTCGGCACGGTTCTCGCGTTGTCCCTGTCCGCACCGGCCCACGCCGCTCCATCCGCTGCCACCGCTGCACCGGACAGCGAGATCACCGTCGAGGTGGTGGCTGCCAACGGCTCCGGTTGCTCGCCCGGCACCGCGCGGGTGGTGGCCCATCCCGACAACACCGGCTTCCGGATCCGGTACTACGACTTCGTCGCGACGGCGGGCCGCGGCGTCGATGTCACCGACAGCCGAAAGAACTGTCAGCTCGGTGTGCTCGTCACCGTGCCGGCCGGCTGGACCATCGCCGTAGCGGCCGCCGACTACCGGGGCCGGGCCCGGATCCCCACCGGCGCGACCGGTCGCCAGCGTACGACCTACTACTGGCAGGGCTCGTCCGAGACCAGCCGCACCGACGCGACCTTCACCGGCCCCTACAACGGTTTCTGGGGCACCTCGGACGTCGCCCCCGTGCTGGTCTACACGCCCTGCGGGCAACAGCGGGTACTCAACGTCAACACCGAGTTGAGAGTGGACCCGGGCACCGCCGGATCGAACGTCAGCATGTCCATGACGACGACCGAGGGCGACGTCGACACCCTCTTCAACCTCAAATGGGAACGGTGCTGACCCCCTGATCCGGCTTCGCCGCGACGCCGAGCAGACCGGCGGCGGACGCAGGTGCGCGACGCGCCCCGCGCCCGCCGCCGGCTATGCCAGGGGAACCGCCTCGTCCACCCGGGCCGCACCCGCGACCTCGTGGACCCCACGAATCGCTGCCGCCGGCAGTGCCGCGTAGACGTGCGGGAACGGCCCACCATTCGGGGCGTCCTCCCACCGCAGCGCACCACCGAGCAGGGACGCGTCGAGCGCGACGACGACAAGCTGCGGCTGATCGCCGAAGACCCGTGCCGCCGTGGCGGCCAGTTGGGATCGCGACGAACAGTGGATGTAGCCGCTGTCCCGGTCGAACGGTGAGCCGTTGAACCGGCCCGCAGCCTGGAACTCGGCCCACTCGGCCGGCAGCAGGATCTTGTAGATCAGCACGTCGCCATGCTGCCAGAGCGGCGGACGCGACAGGTCGGCCGTCAGTCGACGCGTACGGCGATCTGGAGGGTGTTCAGGTAGTGCTTGCGTACCGTCCCGGCCGGGCGAGCGGCGATAAGCTGCCGGATCCCGTCGAAGAGGGTCCGTCGCTGCCAGGGCGCGGCGGCAATATGACCGGAGTACGTGGAGAGCAGGGTCAGATACTCCTCGGCGGTGTAGTCGCGGCTCCAGACGTAGCGGTGCACGGTCGGGTGGGCGAAGAAGCCGCTGCCCGCCATCGCCGCCACATCGGGGGCCGCGATCGCCTCGGGTGGTTTCGGGCCGCCCTGCCCGTCGCCCATGCCGACCTCGTCGTAGATCCGCTCGACCTGCCGGAAGAAGTCGTCACCCCCGGGCGGTGACACGTGCTCGGTGGCCACGATGGCCAGGTGACCGCCGGGGCGCAGCAGTTCGGCGGCACGGCGGTAGGCGACCTCCGGGCCCAGCCAGTGCCACGACGTGGCAGCGAAGACGAGGTCGAAGGGCGCGAGGTCGCCGGCTTCCCACCGCTCGAAGGGCGACTCCACGACGCGTACGTCTCCGCGACCGGCGAGCACGCGGCGCGCCACCGAGGCCAGTTCCCGTCCCGGTTCCAGGGTGACCACCTGCCAGCCGCGCGCCAGCAGACCACGGGTGGCCTGGCCGGTGCCCGTGCCGATTTCCAGCACCCTGGCCGGCCCGGTCACCAGGCCCGTCGTCGCGGCCAGGTCGTCGAACAACGGCTCCGGATAGCCTGGTCGGGCCCGCTCGTACAGCTCGGCGGCCGTGTCGAACGTGGTGGCCAGCCCCGCGTACGGCTCCTGCTCCCCCATGCTTCCCCCCGCATCAGACGTCGAGGTCGATCTCACCCCTGATCGTCGCATCGCCCCCACCCCCGCGCCCCCGCGCCCGCGACAGGCCCTGCCGGAACGGCGCACTTGCTCTGCTTCACCTGGCGCACAGGATCCGCGACGATCCGCCGAGATCTTGGAAAGTTTCCGTTAGCGAATAACGGAAACTTTCCAAGATCTCGTGTGATGGTGGTGGTGGTGGCGGCGGGGGTCGTTAGGCGGGCTGGCGGCGGGTCCAGGCTATGAAGCGGGTGAAGAGGGTGGTGGGTTCGGGGGTGTCGTGGGGGTTGAGGTGGTAGAGGTCGCGCATGGCGTCGTACATCAGGCCGGCGAGGTAGATGGACAGGCCGGGCAGGTTCCCGTCGTACTCGACGCGCAGCAGCAGCCGGGCCTGCCCGCACGGCCAGGGTTGCCCGTCGGCGCGGCAGCACCACATCGGCCGTAACGGGGTGTGCGGCACCTCGCCGCCAGAGGCGTACGGACGCTGCGGACGCGGACCCCGCTCAGGGGCGAAGAGTCGGGTGGTGATCGCACCCGAACCGCCAGCGGTCACCACTGGCCTCCGTTGGCCCGCCACTGCTGCCCGGGGGTGAGCCAGCCGGGACGCCCCGGACGCGGCATCGGCAACGGCCGGGTCGGCTCCCGCATCCACTTCGGCAGGTGCGTGCCCCGCCGACGCTGCGGCAGGTACGTCTCGTGCTGATCCTGCCGCCCTGGCGAGTGCGCCGGCGGTGACTGCCGCCCTGGCCAGTGCTCCGGCAGCGACTGCCGTCCCGGCGAGTACACCGGCAGCAGCGTCGTCGGGCACAGGTACCAGGCAACCCGGGTACGCACATCAACCTCCCAGTCAGCGATCGGAGGGGCCGCCCGGACGCGGGGGAAGGCGCACGGGCGGCCCCGGGACAGAACCGCCCCGTCCCCTGTGGATGGGAGCGGCCCCGTTGCGTGACAGTCTGGTGAGCACGGCACTACGGTCGGAAGGCATCGACGCTGGCCACGGTGGGGCCCGGGTGCCCCGATCCAGCGCTGGGCGGCCTCTTGGCGATCTTGACAGACCCGGTGGAGGGGACATGGAACGCGAGCAGCCTTCCGACCTGCATGAGTTGATCCGTACGCAGCTTCGCCGGCTGCGTACTGCCGCAGGCATGAACCAGGAGGAGTTCGGTAGGCGGACGAACTATTCGGCGTCCCTGGTGTCCGCTGTGGAGGTGGGCACCCGCCCGCTCGACCGGCCGTACGCGAAGCGGGCGGACGAGGTCCTGGAGACCGGGGGCATGTTCGAGGAGTTGCTGCGAACCGCCGAGGCCCTGCGCCAACCCGCGTGGTTCCTGCCCTACCTGGAGGCGGAGCGGAACGCCCGGCAGCTCCGCTGTTACCAGCCGACGCTGGTTCCGGGCCTGCTCCAGACCGAGCGCTACGCCCGCGCGGTGATTCGGACCGACGCCGCGCTGACCGAGGCGGGAGTGGAGCGGCGGCTGGCCAACCGGATGGCCCGGCAGACGGTGCTGGAGCAGGACGACCCGCCCCAGCTCATCGCGGTGATCGACGAGGTGGTGCTGCGGCGGGTCGACGAGGAGCTGAAGGACGTGCTGGTCGAGCAGGTGCACCACCTCATGGCGCTGGCCACCCGACCCAACATCAGCGTGCACCTGGTGCCCACCGGCGTCGGCATGCACATCGGACTGACCGGCCCCTTCATCCTGGCGAGGGGGGCGGACGGTGACTGGGTGGGTAATCTCGAAACCCAACTCGGCGGCGTCCTGGTCGACAAGGACGGCGACCTGAGTGACCTGCTGTCCCGGTGGGAGACGGTGCGCAACGAGGCACTGTCCGGCCGCCAGTCGATCGAGCGCATGAAGGATGTTGTGAAGCCATGGATCTGAACGGCGCGACCTGGCGCAAGTCCACCCGCAGCGGTGCCGGCGGCGGCGACTGCGTGGAGGTCGCCGACAACCTGCCCGGCATCGTGCTGGTCCGCGACACCAAGAACCGCGACGCCGCCACGCTGGCCTTCACCCCGGCCGCCTGGGCGAGCTTCGTCGGCCTGGCGAAGCAGCACCGCACGCACGCCTGACGACGCAACACCGCACGCACGCCTGACGAAACCCGGGCCACGTCGACCCGACGACACAGCATGAACCCGCCGCTTGACGTACCCGAAACGGAAGCCCTCGGCCAGCGGGCCGAGGGCTTCCGGGTGCAGCGGGACGATGCGATCAGGCCGAGTAGCCGCGGGTGGCGGCCCAGTTGGCCAGGTCGATGGTGCTGAGCCAGTACGACGGGTACGAGGCGTCCGCCGAGTCGGCGATCTTCACCAGCCGCCCGGAGTCCTGGTAGCCGACCACGGCGATGTAGTGGCCGCCGGGGAACGAGTGCCAGCGGCCGTCGGTGTCGGTGACGGAACCGGCGACGTTCACCACGACGCCCCGCCCGTCGGTGATGGCGGCGACGACGTCCGCCTGGAGCTGGTCCATCTGGGCCGGGGTGGCCGCACCGCCACGGATCATCGTGGTCTCGTACGGGTCGCCCTTGACGACGGCGTTGAGGACGCGGGTGGTGTCCTCGGCCGAGTTGGTGCCGGCGAACGTGGTGCCGAGCTGGCTGGCCAGGGCGTCCTGACTGCGCGCGACACCGGCGGCGCTGAGCGCGTTACGCACCGCGGCGGGACCGCAGTAGTAGCCGTTGATCTGGGCCTCGTGGTCGTACTCCAGAACCTTCGAGGCCGGCGGCTTCGGTGCCGCCTTCTTGCTGACCAGGTCCGGGTCCGGGGTAGCCGAGCTGGCCTTCGGTGACGGCGAGGCGGCGGCGCTGGCCGGCGCGGCACTGGCCGGCGCGGCGCTGCTGGGTGCGGCGGTCGTCGGCGCGGCCTCCGCCTGACTCGGCGCGGCCACCGTGTCACTGAGCAGTTCGGCGGCGGCGGTCGTGGTCTGCGTGGGTGCCGGGGTGTTCCCGGTGCCGGCGAGGGCGGCTCCGGTGCCGGTGGCAAGTACGAGGGCCACGGCGGATCCGGCAACGAGCTGATAGGGGCGTTCGCTGACCAGCCGGCGGAGCCGGCGGGAAAGGGTGTGCTTCACGGTTCCTCCACGGGCTGAGGGGAGAACGGCACACCGGCTCCGGCGGTCGGGCGGCATCAGCGCGCCGACGACCGCCCGGGTGAGCGGGACAGGCCGTTCGAGGGGTACGCCCGGAGAGACCCGGGCGGTGGCGATGACCGGGGTCAGCTCGCGGCGGTCGGGCCAGCGAGCACGGGCACCGCGGTGCCGTGGAGGCGGGGGAACAGGGGGATCACATCGGACTGCACGAGGGTTGGTACTCCTTCCGTCACCGCCGACCGGGTTAGCTGACGGATTCGGGCGGGAAGACGCCCTACCGCGGGCCGAGACTCGCGGATTCACCCCAGTGGTGCAGTGGGTCCCCGGTTCGTGAGGTTCACGATTGAGCGGGTCGGTACGGCGTCGCTTCCTGCGATCGGTTACCGCACCGGACGCGCTGACACTACTGGCCGGTCATCTCGAAGCCAACCCACCATGACCTGCTTAAACATGATCCGTGGCGGCAATTTTCGGGTATCGGAGAACTGGCGTCGCTCAATGGGATCGACGGCATTCCGGGCACCTTAGGGTAACAACCGGACGGCCGGTGGAAATCTCGACGGAGATTGCTGCGGTAATCGCCTCACCTACGAACAGTGACCGAATTTCCGGCCCATGTGACCCAGCTCACGGAATTTCAGCCAAGCCGAGCCGGGCGCCAGCGCGGGACAAGGTCGCGCCGCCCGGTGGTGGCCCGACCGGAGACGGGCAGCCGGTTCGGTCGGAGCCGCTCGGCGGCCGCGTACGCCTCGGCGGAGAGGGCGCGGGCCGCCTCGGTGGCCAGTTCCGCCGCCCGCCACAGGTCCCGCTCCCGCTCGGCGGCCGATCGATAGGCGGCCAGGCGGTTGTCACGCACCACCCGGGCGAGGACCACCTCCTGCTCAGCCGGATGCCGCCGGGGATCCCAGCCGGACCGGCGCGCCAGCACATCGCTGAGTTGACGGGCGGTCAGGTCGCCACTCCAGTGGGCGGCCATCGCGGCCCGGCGCAGCCAGCGCTCGCGGGCCGCGTACTCAGCCGGGGTTCGGGGGGTGCGTGGGGTCGGCAGTCCGGCGACGCCGGCCAGCCGGCGGGCAGCGGCCTCCGCCTGGTCGTACGCGGCCCAGGCGCGGTCCAGTTCCGTCTGGGCCACCCGCCATGCCGTACGGCGTCGCTCGGCGTTCTGCCCGGCACCGGCTGCCGCGACCGCCACCTCGCCCGCGTATCGGCGCAGGTCGGCCTCTTCGGTCGCGGCGCGGAGCGCGTCCTCGTCGGCGGGTTTCTCCACCGGCCCGGCCGGCTCCGGGCGGGCGACAAGCACGGTGAGTACGCCCAACGCCAGCACGAGCAGGACCGACCAGATGGCGGCGGCGCGTGGCACCTCGATCAGGAACTGGTAGAGAACTGTCTTCTCCATGTCGGCACCTCGGGAAATCGGTACGGCGACGGTGGCCGTGCCGGCAGCGGATCGCGGATGGCGTTGCGGCGCGGTCGCGGTTCGTGCGGGTGCCCCTCGTGCTGAGGAGCACCGACGGTGCGGCTGGCGGCAACGGGTTGGCAAGGGCTCGGCGCGGGTGCGGCCCCGAGCGGTGCGGACGCGACGGAAGGTCGCCGGGGATCAGGCGGGCAGTGTCGCCGGGATCAGGCGTGCGGTGGGGCGCGGGCGGCCCGGACGCCCTCGACCGGGGCCGTAGACCCCCGCGTGACGCCCGCAGCGACGCTGCCGAGGACTGTCAGCCCGGGCCGGCCACAGGCCGGCGGCTGCGTCGCGGACACCCCGGTCGGGTCGGCGGGATCGTCGGCACCCCACGTCGTCGGCGACGCGCATGCTCCGGCCGGGCCCGCTGCGTCACCGGCCCACCGCGCAGCAGGCGTCGCCAGGCCCACCAGGTCGAGGGATGCGGCCAGACCCGGAGACGCCGGTGCCACGGCGGGGTCGGCCAGCGGTGCCGGGGTGGCGGGCCGATCGGTGGGAGCCGGGTGGCCGGGCAGGGCCCAGGCGCCGAGGGTGAAGGCGGCGGCGACCGCGAGCCCGGTCAGCAGCCGCGCGGCCCAGCGCGCCAACCACCACAGAGGACGGGCAGGCGCGGCGGAGAGCACCCCGTCACGCTACCGCCACGACCGCCGGGACGCACCAGCCACCGGGCGTGTCGAACCGCCCGGCGCGTCGCCGGATGCGTCGATACGCGCAGGTCAGGCTACCGCCAGCTCACTGTCCGTGATGGACGGTCGAGCCATGCTCGACGTCTCCGGCAGCGCCCGCGCCGCCCCGGGACGCCCGCTGTCGGGGCAGCCCGACCGCCGGCGGTCGGGACGGGGCCAGGCGACGCATCATCGGCTGTTCCACGTACCGGTGCAGCAGAGCGGCCAGTCCCAGGGTGAGCAGCAGGAATCCGATCACCGCGAGCGGGCCCCACCAACCGGGCAGGCCGGTGCCCCAGTCGCCGGTCAACCGCAGGATCGTCATGATCACGAAGACGTGCACCAGGTAGAACGCGAACGAGACCTCGCCGAGCCAGACCATCGTCCGGGAGCGCAACGGCGAGCGCCGCCCGTGCACGTCCGCGTCGGCCGCCGCGGCGATCACCAGGACGTACGCCGCCGCCAGCAGCGCCGCCCAGAACTCGGCCCGGATCCACTGGGAGGCCGCCACCCAGGTCAGAACGAAGATCAGGCTGGCCACGGGGAGCCTCGGCCCACGCCAGTGGCCCCGCAGCATGAGTTCGGCCGCAGCCACGCCCATCCAGAACTCCAGCGAACGGACCAGCGGGAAGACCTGGGTGAACCACCAGCGATCCGACTCCGGCACCAGTGCCTGCCCGGGCCAGAGCGCCAGGATCAGCAGCGGCACCGCGATCACCACGGCCCACAGCAGCCACGGTCGGGCCCGCCGCACCGCAGGCAGCACCAGCGGCAGGCAGAGGTAGAAGAACAGCTCGCAGGAGAGCGACCAGCTGACGTTGTTGACGCTGTAGAAGTGTCCGGGCCGGGGGTCCCAGGCCTGCACCAGCAAAAGGTTCTCCAGCGCCGCCACCGGGTTGATCGGATCGGCGAACCAGAGCATCGCCAGCATGGCCAGCGCCCACAGCACCAGGTGGTTCGGATAGATCTTGGCGAACCGACGTCGCCAGAACCGGCGGCGGGAGGCGCCGGGCCGCGCGGACCAGACCAGCACGAAGCCGCTGAGGATGAAGAAGAACTGCACCCCGGACAGACCCAGGGTGAAGATCTCGCCCACCACCGACTGCGGGCCGGGATCGGCGATGATGCGCATGGTGCCGGCGTGGAAACCGAAGACCAGCAGCGCGGCGATCCACCGCAGCCCGGTCAGCGACGGCAGGCGGTCGGCGTCCGTACGCTCGCTCGGGGTGGTCGCCGACGCCGCGAGGGTAGTGCTCGTCATGTCCACCTCCCGGTTCTCGACCACGTCACCCGCACGCCCGTCTCCTCGTGGCCGCCGAGTTGGCGGCAGGAGCCGGTCTCCCGTGGCAACCGGTCGACGCAGCCCGCCGGGCACCCTACCTCGGGTAGCTGGCAGACAACTTCCTGGCTCGGCCGCCTGCCGCACTCCGGAGCACCGCCCACCGCGGCATTCCTCCAGATCGATCACCGGCGACCCTTCAGACCACCGAGTGCCCCGCCGTTAACCTGACACTCATCGGCTGTTCGAAAACTTCACCGCGCCCGGCCACGTCAGGTTCCAGGTTCGTCAACCCGGGTGATCGAAGGTTTCCGGGTGGTCACACCGCCGACGCCGACGCCGCTGCTGAGCATCGTCGTGCCGGTTTACGGCGTCGAGGCGTACCTGCGCCAGTGCCTGGACTCCATCCGCGCCGACGTCCCGGACGACGAGGCGGCGCAGGTCGAGGTGATCGCCGTCGACGACGCCTCACCGGACCGCTGCGGTGAACTGCTGCGCGCGTACGCCGCCGAGCATCCCGGGGTGCGCGTCCTGCACCTGGACCGCAACGTCGGCCTCGGGCCGGCCCGCAACGCGGGCCTGGACGTGGCCACCGGCCGGTACGTCTGGTTCGTCGACAGCGACGACTGGCTGCCGGCCGGGACGATCCCGGCCGTGTTGGACCGGCTACGGACGGACCGCCCCGACGTGATGATGGTCGACCACCTGCGGGTGCACGAGTGTGGGCGCGAGGAGGTGGACGCCAGCAGCCGGCTGCTGCGCGCGACCCCCGGCGTGGTGCGGCTGGCCGACCGGCCGCAACTGCTGCGCGTGCAGCACACCGCCTGGAACAAGGTGGTACGCCGGGAGTTCATGGCCGAGTTGGGTCTGCGCTTCCACCCCGGCTGGTACGAGGACATCCCGTTCAGCCATCCGCTGCTGATCGGCGCGGAGCGGATCAGCGTGCTGGACCGGGTCTGCTATCTGTACCGTCAGGGTCGCCAGGGAGCGATCACCTCGACGCGCAGCGGCCGGCACTTCGACTCCTTCGAGCAGTACGACCGGCTCTTCGCCTGGCTGCGTGAACGGCATCCCGACGGGCGCTGGCACGCGGAACTGTTCGACCTGATGGTGAACCACTTCCTGGTGGTGGTGGGTAACGACGACCGGTTGCATCCGCACCTGCGCCGGGACTTCTTCCGCCGGGTCGCCGCGCACTACCGCACGTACCTGCCCCGCGGCGGCTACCCCCGGCCGGGCGGGGTGTCGGGGCTCAAGCACCGGCTGGTCGGCCGCGACAGCTACCTGGCGTACGCGGCGCTGCGGCGGGCCCATCGGCTCGCCGGCCGGCTACGCGGCAGCACCGGCGGGGATCCCGCGACGAGCGGGGCGGACCCGGCACCGGGCAGCCCGGCCCAGGACCGCACCTTGGTAAGCACGCACGGAAACGGATCGGAATGACGTTCAAGATCGGGTCGCATCTGGTCGGCACCGGAGAGCGCCCCTTCGTGGTGGCCGAGATGTCCGGCAACCACAACGGAGACCTGGACCGCGCACTATCCATCGTGGATGCCGTGGCGGCCAGTGGCGCGCACGCGCTGAAGCTCCAGACGTACCGGCCGGACACCATCACCATCGACGTGGACACCCCGGACTTCCGCATCTCCGGCGGGCACGAGCTGTGGGGCGGGCAGAACCTCTACCGGCTCTACGAGAAGGCGCACACGCCGTACGAGTGGCACCGGCCGATCTTCGAGCGGGCCCGCTCCCTCGGGCTGACCGTCTTCTCCTCCCCGTTCGACTCCACCGCCGTGGAGTTGCTTGAGGAACTGGACGCTCCGGCGTACAAGATCGCTTCGTCGGAGCTGGTCGACCTGCCGCTGATCCGGCTGGTCGCGGCCACCGGCAAGCCGATGGTCATCTCGACCGGGATGGCCACCCTGGCCGAGATCGACGCCGCCGTACGCACCGCCCGCGACGGTGGCGCGGGCGGGATCATCCTGCTGGCCTGCACCGCCTCCTACCCGGCGCCGCCGGCCGACAGCAACCTGCGCCGCATCCCGGTGCTGGCCGACGCGTTCGGCGTGCCAGTGGGCCTGTCCGACCACACCCCGGGCATCGGGGTGCCGGTCGCCTCGGTGGCGCTCGGCGCCTGCTTCATCGAGAAGCACGTCACCCTGGACCGGGCCGACGGCGGGGTGGACTCCGACTTCTCCCTGAACCCCACCGAGCTGGCCGCCCTGGTGGTCGAGTCGGAGCGAGCGTACGCGGCACTGGGCGGCACGGCGGTCGGGCCGACCCCGGCCGAGCAGGAGGGCCTGCGCTTCCGGCGCTCGCTGTACGTGGTGGCGGACGTGCGCGCCGGCGACGAGGTGACCGTGCACAACGTCCGCTCGATCCGACCGGCCGGTGGACTCCCCCCGGTGGAGATCGACCGGGTGCTGGGCCGCCGCTTCACCGCCGACGTGGCACGCGGCACCGCGCTGAGCTGGGACCTCATCTGAGGGTGCCGGTTTCCGCCAGGAGGGGTATACCTCTGCGTATGACCTTGGTGGCGGTGACGCAGACGCGCCCTTGACACACGAAGTGTGCTTCATGAATACTGGTACGCAGTTCGAGGGGGAGTACCCGACGCATGGCGCGCCACCGTCAGTACGGGCCCGGCCCATCCGGGCCCCGGTGACGCGGCCACCACACCGGTGGCCGGGGAGACCTTCGTCCGACAACGCCGGGCCCGGCGACGGGTCCGGCCGGACGAGAGGTCTATCCGGTGTCTGTCTCCTGGTGGGTCTGGGCCCTGCTGATGCTGGCGATCGCCGCAATGCTGGCCGTCGACCTGTTCCTGCACCGTGACAACCACGTCATCGGCTTCCGCGAGGCCGCGACCTGGTCCGGTATCTGGATCGCCGCCGGCCTGCTGTTCGGGGTGATCCTATGGGCATGGCAGGGCGGCGACGTGGCCGGCACCTACTTCGCCGGCTATCTCATCGAGAAGGCGCTCTCCATCGACAACGTGTTCGTCTTTGCGATGATCTTCGCCTACTTCGGAGTTCCCGCCGCGTACCAGCACAAGGTCCTCTTCTGGGGAGTCATCGGTGCGCTGGTGTTCCGGTTCGTGTTCATCTTCGTCGGGGCGGAGCTGCTGGAGACGTTCTTCTGGACCGCGTACCTGTTCGGTGCGTTCCTCATCGTGACCGCCTACAAGATGGCGTTCCGGCACGACGAGCAGACCCCGCCGGACCGCAACCCCGTGGTCCGGCTGGTCCGCCGTCTCGTGCCGACCGATCCGGCCTACCACGGCGACAGGTTCTTCACCCGGGTCGACGGCAGGCGGGTCGCTACCCTGCTGTTCGTGGTCCTGATCGCGGTCGAGACCACCGACCTGATCTTCGCGATCGACTCGGTCGCGGCGATCCTGGCCATCACCACCAGCACGTTCATCGTGTGGACGGCTAACGCGTTCGCGATCCTCGGGCTGCGCAGCCTCTACTTCTGTCTCGCCGGCCTGCTGCGCCGCTTCGTGCACCTGCACTACGGCCTGGCGGTGCTGCTGGCCTTCGCCGGGGTCAAGCTCATCCTGTCCGAGACCCCGGTCGGCAAGCTCCCCATCCCGGTCACCCTGGGCGTCATCGTGGCGACGATCGCGGTGTCCATCGCCTGGAGCCTGCGCAGCACCAGTGCCCGCTCGGAAACGCCGGAGCCCGCACAACTTCCCTGATGGTGCGGTCTCAACCGGCGCCGGACACCGCAACATCCGGAAAAGTGCGCGGATCCCGGCCGGCGCGGTCGACACGGTCGACGCGGTGGGTGGGGGTGAAGGCGACGGTGACGGCCAGGTCGGTCAGCGGCAGGGTGCGCCACAGCCAGACGGTGCCGGACGGCACCTCCAAGCCGTGCCGATGCCACCAGGTGGCCACCGGTACGTCGGCGAGTTTCGCCAGACACTCGACGCGGGTCCACCGGCCCCAGAAGTCGGTGGACCCGAACCGACGGGCCAGCGCGGGGGGTGGCGCGGCGGCGGCCCGCTCGGCGTCGATCGCCACCCGCCAGCCGGGCACCGGCGGGGCGTACCAGCCGACACAACGTCCGTCGCCGAGATGGCTGCGGGTGACGGCGGCACCCGAGTCGGCAGCCGATGCCACCCGCAGGTGTCGTGGTGCGGCGGCGAGCAGGGCGGAGACCCGTTGTCCCGCACCGTCGTGGGTGCGGGACAACGGGTGCGGCGGATCAGATCGAGGCGGCACCGTCGACCACGATGACCTGGCCGTTGATGTTCGTCTGGTCGCGCAGCAGCAGCCGCACCACCGGCACCACCTCCGCCGGCTCGGTCAACTGACCGGTCGGCGTACGGCGCACGATCTGATCGAGCTGGGTCTGGCCGAGCACCGCCGACATCTCCGAGGCGAAGAAGCCCGGCGCGACCGCGTTGACCAGCACCCGCCCGCCCAGTTCCCGGGCGAGCGAGCGGGTTGCCGCGTCCATCCCGCCCTTGGTGGCGGAGTACGCCACCAGTCCGGGGAAGCCGCGCTGCGCGCAGATCGAGGTGATGTTCACGATCCGCCCGCGTCGCCCCTGGGCCAGCATCCGCCGCACGGCCAGCCGGGTGAGCTGCAACGGTGCGGTCAGGTTGGTCTCGATGATCCGGGCGATGTCGGCGGTGGCGGTGTGCACGTGCAGCGAGTCCTGCCCGACGGCCGCGTTGTTCACCACTCCGTCGATCGGGCCGAGCCGCTCCTCGGCCGCCCGGACGAACGCCTGCGCGGCGACGAGGTCGGTCACGTCGACCGAGCCGACGTGCGCCCGCTCCGGATGGGCGTCGGCGAGCTTGGCCAGCTCGGGCGTGACGGTACGGGCGAAGGCGGCCACCTTCAGGTCCGCTTCGAGCAGGTCGGTGACGATGGCGAGGCCGAGACCGCGGGAACCGCCGGAGACGAGCACCACGGAGCTGGGCGGTACGGGCTGGGCGGGGGTGGTGGAGTCAGACATCGCTCTTCAGGGTCTCCTTGACGGGAATCTCGGTAAGCACGCGGATCCGGCGCGGGACCGCGTACTCGGGCAGTTGGTCGGCGCACCAGCGCACCAGCGTCGCCTCGTCCAGCCCGGCCTCGTCCAGCCCGGCCTCGGCCGGCGCGGTGGCGCTGCCGACCGGCACCACCTCGGCGACAACCATGTGGCCGAGCAGCGGGGCGCGTCTGCCGGTGACCCGGGCCCAGGCCACCTGCGGATGCGCGGTCAGCACGTCGCGGACCACACCGGCGGAGACCTTGCTGCCACCGACGTTGATCTCGTCCGCGTCGAGCCGCCCGGTGATCAGCACCCGGTCACCGCTCACCTGTGCCCGGTCGCCGGTGCGGACGGGACCGTCCAGCCCGGCACCGTGGTACGGCGAGGTGATCACCAGTTCTCCGTCGTGCACCCCGATGGTGGGGCGACCCGGCGCTGCCCGGTCCAGCCACTCCATTGGGAACCCGGCCCGCCCGTCGTGCACCACGATCGCCGCACCGACCTCGGAGGAGGCGTAGATCCAGGAGATCCGGGCGGCTGGGAACACCTCCCGGAGCCGGTCCAGGATGGTCTGGTCGACCGGTTCGCCGCCGAGCGTCAGCTGACGCAGCGGCACCCGGGCCAGCCCGGCCGGGTCGCGGTGCAGGGCCCGTCGCCAGAAGGTGGGGGTGCCGGAGGCGGCGTCCACACCATGCTCGGCCGCCAGCGCCGGCCAGTCGTCGAGCTGATCGGGCTCCACCACCACCAGATGCTGGCCCGGCTGGGTCAGCGACAGCGTGACCACCTGCCACCAGGCGTACGTGCCGGGGGCGTACGGGCAGAGCCAGGTCCGTGCGGGCTGCTGCCCCCGGACGGTGGTGAGCGATTCGAGGGTGTGCCCCACCCGCTTGGGACGACCGGTGGAGCCGGAGGTCAGCAGCCACAGCCGGCCGGTCTCGGCGGCTCGCGAGGCGGGCGGTGTCGTATCCCCCGCCGGGTGGTCACCGCCCAGTTCGGTCACCGCGAACCCGGCGTCGCGCAGTTCGGCGCGCATCGCCGCGTCGACCCGGCTGGCCGTGCTGAGCAGCAGCTCGGTGCCGTGCACGGCGTGGTGCCGGGCGGCCGCGAGCGCGTGCCGCGCCGTGTGGGCCAGCGCGGCGGCTGGCCCCGGGAGGGTCAGCTCCGGCAGGTCACGCCAGGTGCGGGTGGCACCGTCGACGACGATCCGGTTGTCCATCCCCGCCGGGTGGGCGGGGGCCTGCGGGGCGGTCTCGACGCTCACTGCCGCTGCAACTCGACGAGGAAGTCCAGCACGTCGCCGACGGTGGCGATCCGGCGCAGCCCGGGCGCGTCGAAGTTCAGCTCCTCCCCCGTGGCGTCCTCGACGCGCAGCGCCAACTCGGAGAAGTCCAGCGATCGGAAGCCAACCTCGCGCAGATCGGCGGCGTCGTCGGCGGGCAGCGCTTTGCCCTGGTTCTTGAGAACCTCGCCCATGAGGTCGCGAATCTGCGCCCGACTCAATTCCTTCATGCGGCGGAGTGTACAGCCAGGTGAATCGTGATTAGGGTGCCCGGTGACCAGGTAAACGGAACGGAAAGCGAGCGGTACGTGTTGCGTGACGCCACCGAGGACGACGTTAACCTGATGTTGTCCTGGCGTAATCAGGAAGTCAACCGGCAGGTCAGCAAGACCAGTCACGTCATCACCGCCGAGGAGCACCGACGGTGGTGGTCGGCGGTCCGTCAGGACCCCTCCCGTCGGGTGCTGACCTACCTGCGCGACGGCGTGCCGAGCGGCGCGGTCACCTACTTCGACCTGCGGTTGTCCGGCCCGCGTACCGGCGGGTGGGGTTTCTACCTGGACGCCGAGGGGTTGGCCGAGCGGGGTGAGACGCTGCCCGCCTGGCTGGAGGTGATGCGGGAGGCGGTCGACCACGCCTTCGACGTGCTGTCGCTGGATCGGCTCGACGGTGAGGTGCTTGCCCACAACACTGTGGTACGCCAGATGAACCGTCGGCTCCGTTTTGTCGAGGGGCCCGGCCGCCAGGAAACCCATGACGGCCGGGAAATCACCGTGATACCCATTTCTCTGGAGCGCGCCAACCGCCGCGTTCGCTGATTTTTTGCTTTCCGTCCACGCATTGTTCACGTGGCCGACGAGTTACGTGGGCCACCACTGCGGGAATCACCGACGCCGCCACCCGGCCCATTTCCGGTGCGGGTCGCCGCCCAGCCGGACAAAGCCGTACCGGGTGCCGTCCCAGTCGTCGGGTTCGCCGGGCGTCCAGCGGGCGAAGACCACCTCCGCGTCGGCCGGCGGCCGGTCGCGGAACCACGGCACCTCGGTCCAGGTGACCTGGTGGCTGAGGTTGAACCGGATCTGGTAGGGCACGCCGGTGGACGCGGCGACCCGCTCCGGCGGCCGGACCCCCAGGTCGGTCACGCTGGGCACGGGGGTGCCGGCCGCCGCCAGTGGGCGGATCAGTCGCTGCGTGATCACCTGCATGGTCGCCACGTTGACCACGAGCAGCGTCGCGAGCACCACCGCCATCAGGCGGGTACGCGCGGTCCGGTGGCGGGTCGCCAGCACGAGCACGAGCAGCAGGCAACCGGCGACCCCGATCGCGGAGCCGACAAGCGGGCGCAGCTGTCGCCACCCGCCGGTCAGGGCCATCAGGTCCGGCGCGCTGAACCCACCCCAGCGCAGCGGCGCACCCTGGGCCGCGGCGTGAGCCAGTCGGAGGTGGATCAGCGCGCCGCCCGCCGCCAGCAGCAGCACGGCGGCCCCGGCCCGGCGCAGCAGCGGACGGTACGCGACACCGAACAGCAGCCCGATGCCGACAAGCATCCAGAACGGGGCGAACATCTGCACGTACCGGGCGTAGATGGCGTCCGGCACCCGGTCCGGAATGCCGGCCAGCACCGCCTCCGCGCCGACGGCTACGCCGACGGTGGTCAACAGGGCCACCCCGAACGTCCATCGGGTGGCGGCACCGCCCCGGCGACACAGCCGGGTCACCGCCTCGGCACCGGCCAGCCCGGCCAGCCCGAAGGTGACGACCGTCAGGTACCACACCTGCGTACCGACGGACGCCAGCACCTGCGACAGTCCTCGGACCGAGGTGACCGCGCGCCCGACGTTGCCACCGGCCGGGTTGCCGAGCAGCTGCACCGTCTCGCCGAGCAGCCGTACCCCCGCCTCATTGGCCAGCACGGCGGCCACCACCGGCAGCACCGCCGCCAGCAGCGCGGCCGGGTCCAGTCGACGGCGGACGACCAGCGCCAGAGCCAGCAGCGCGAACCCGGCGACGATCACCACCCCGCGCGAGTGCACCAGATGCGCCGCCCCCACCAGGGTGCCGCACACCGCCGCGGCGACCGGTCCGGGCCGCTCGACCAGCCGGTGCACGGCGAGCAGCCAGGCCAGCAGCAGCGGACCGAGCACCGCGTCGGTCATCGCCACCGTGGCGTGGAAGACCACCGCCGGCAACGTGGCCGCGCCGGCCGCCGCCGCCAGAGCCGGACCGGGTCGCAGGCCCAGCAGCCGACTGCCGAGCAGGTACGCCAGCGGCAGGACCGTCGCGTTCAGCGCCGCGTTGATCACCCGTACCAGCAGGTAGGTGTCGACGAAGTCCCGGTCGAGGAGAAAGGCCGGCGCGATCAGCAGCGGGTAGCCGATCCGGCGCAGGGTCTCGTTCTCGCTGCTGAACCCGCCGGAACCGCCGGCCAGGGCGCGTGCGGTGTTGAGGTAGCTGTCCTCGTCGGTGTGCGCGAACGGCATGCTGGCGTGGCGGGCCAACCAGATCCGCCAGGCGGTGCCGAGCAGCCAGCCGCCGACCAGCAGCAGGGGCACCAGCCAGCGTCGGCGGTTGGGCCACGCCGACCCACGCCGGTCCACCGGCCCGCCCGTGTCCCCGGCCCGGGTCGCCTCGGCCTCGACGGTCATCGTTTCCTCCCACGACGCGGCCGGGCAGGCAGCCGCCAGCCGGACGCGCCACGGTTCCCGGTCGAGTGGGGACGCTAACGGGCCGGTCGACGCCTGTCGGCGGGCACGCCGCGACGGCGGCAGGTGTTCGCCAACTGGGTGCTCGCCATTCATCGCCGCACGGCGCGCGGTTAACCGCAGGGCTCGGGCCCGTTAACCCACCGCGTCTAGCGTTCCCACCCGGCCGGCCGAGGTCGACCGCGAATCCGACACACACGGGAGCACCAGTTGAGCGAGCTGAACGGATCGTCCATCCTCGTCACCGGGGGAACGGGTTCCTTCGGCAGGACCTTCCTGCGGCACCTACTCGCCGAGACCGATCCGGCCCGGGTGGTGGTCTTCTCCCGTGATGAACTCAAGCAGTACGAGCTGCGCCAGCAGCTCGGCGACGACCCCCGGCTGCGCTGGTTCATCGGCGACATCCGGGACCGGCACCGGCTGACCCGGGCCATGCACGGCGTCGACCACGTCGTGCACGCCGCCGCCCTCAAGCAGGTCGACACCGCGGAGTACAACCCGTCGGAGTTCATCGCCACGAACATCACCGGTTCGCAGCACGTCGTCGACGCCGCGATCGAGGCGGGCGTGAAGAAGGTGGTGGCCCTCTCCACCGACAAGGCGTCCAGCCCGATCAACCTGTACGGCGCGACCAAGCTGGTCGGCGACAAGCTGTTCATCTCCGCCAACCACTACGCGGCACAGCACCCGACCCGCTTCGCGGTGGTGCGCTACGGCAACGTGGTCGGCAGCCGGGGCTCGGTGGTTCCGCTGTTCCGCCGGCTCGCCGCCGAAGGCAAGAGCCTGCCGATCACGGACAAGCGGATGACCCGCTTCTGGATCACCCTGGACCAGGCCGTGCAGTTCGTCATCGACTCGTTCGACCAGATGCAGGGCGGCGAGCTGTTCGTCCCCCGCATCCCCAGCATGCGCATCCTCGACCTGGTCGAGGCGGTCGCCCCGGAGGCCACCACCCACGAGATCGGCATCCGGCCGGGCGAGAAGCTGCACGAGGAGATGATCGCTCCGGACGACAGCCGGCGGACGCTCATCGCCAAGGACCGGTTCATCGTGCAGCCGACCATCGCCACCTGGGGTTACCAGCCGCCCGTCGGCTGTGAGCCGGTGGCGGACGGGTTCGCGTACCAGTCGGACTCCAACGACGAGTGGCTCACCGTGCCCCAGCTGCGTGAAATGCTCGGCATCGCGGCATGACGCCTTTTCTTCCGTACGGGCGGCAGTCGGTGACCGACGACGACGTGGCCGCGGTGGTCGCCGCCCTGCGCAGCGACTGGCTCACCACCGGCCCGGAGGTCGCCGCCTTCGAAGCGGACATCTCCGCGTGGGCCGGTGGTGCCGGGGTGGCCACGGTCTCCAACGGCACCGCCGCGCTGCACGTGGCGTACGCGGCGGCCGGCGTCGGCCCCGGCGACGAGGTGATCGTGCCGCCGATGACGTTCGTGGCCACCGCCAGCAGCGCGGTCGCGCTCGGCGCGCGGGTCGTCTTCGCCGATGTGGAGGAGGAGACGTTCACCCTCGATCCGGCAGCGGTGGCCGCGGCGACCACCGAACGGACGAAGGTCGTCGCGGCGGTGGACTACGCCGGTCACCCGGCCGACTACGACGCGCTGCGCACCGCGCTCGACGGCAGCGACGCGCTGCTGCTCGCCGACGCGGCCCACTCGATAGGCGCCGCCTACCGGGGCCGGCCGGTCGGATCACTCGCCGACCTGACCACGTTCTCGTTCTTCCCCACCAAGAACCTGACCACCGCCGAGGGCGGCGCGGTCGCCACCACCGATCCGCGGTTGCTGAAGCGGGCCCGCCGGTTCCGCAACATCGGGCTGGTCCGGGAGGCCGACGAGCTGCGCTGGCCGGACGAGGGCGGCTGGCACCAGGAGGTGCACGAGTTCGGCCTGAACTACCGGTTGCCGGACGTGTTGTGCGCGCTCGGCCGCAGCCAGTTGCGCCGGCTCGGTGCCTTCCTCGCCCGCCGCGCCGAACTGGTGGCCCGCTACGACGCGGCCCTCGCCGAGCTGCCCGGCGTGCTCGTCCCCGGCCGGCGGGAGTGGGCGGCACCGGCCTGGCACCTGTACCCGATCCGGGTGCTCGACGGCCGCCGCCGCGAAATCTACGAGCGGATGCGTGCCGCCGGCATCGGCGTCCAGGTCAACTACATCCCCGCGCACTGGCACCCGGCCTTCGCCGACCTCGGCTACCGGCGCGGCAGTTGCCCCGTGTCGGAGGCCTTCTACGCCCAGCAGTTGTCGCTGCCGCTCTACCCTGGACTGCGCGACGCCGACCAGGACCGCGTCATCGACGCGTTGGCCGCGGCCCTGCGCGGTGCCTCGCTCCGGCCCGCCGCCTGAGGGAACGCCCGATGCACCACGCGAACCACTTCTACGGTCACGCCCACGTGCTGGCCCGCTACGCGGGGCTGGGTGACGGCCACCCGCCCCGGATCAACGGGTACGTCCAGCACGGCTGGAACATCGGCGACGGCCTGGCCCCCGGCCACCCGTACGCCGAGCGCACGCCGAGTCTGCTCTGGTCGGAGCAGACCCGGCGGCGGGCCTGGTCGGTCGGGCGGCGCAACGTCACGGTGATCGGGGCACCCTTCGTCTACCTGCTGGCCATGCGACCGGAGGAGGAATCGCCGGCGCCCCGGGAGGGCACCATCTGGTACCCGTTCCACGGCTGGGAGGGCCAGCACGTCAAGGGTGACCACAAGGAACTGATCGCCCGCATCCGCGACACCGAACCCGGCCCGGTCACGGTCTGCCTCTACTGGCACGAGCACCGGATGCGTCGGGTCCGCCGGCTCTACGAGAACGCCGGCTTCCGGGTCATCTGCCACGGCTACCGAGGGCACTGGTGGAAGGACACCGACCCGCGGTTCCTGGACCGCCAGCTCGCCGAGCTGCGCCGGCACCGCCGGGTCGCGTCCAACCGGTTGACCAGCGCCATCTTCTACGGCATCGCGGCCGGTTGCGAACCGGCGGTGTACGGCGATCCGATGGTGCTCGCAGACGAGGACCCGACCTTCGGCGGCACCGCCCGCATCCGCCGGCAGTGGCCGCAGTTGCACGGCGAACAGGTGCACCTGCCGACCGCCGTCGCGATCGCCCACGCCGAGCTGGGCACCGACCACCGCCACCCGCCCGCCGCGCTGCGGGAGCTGCTGGGGTGGGCGTACCCGCAGGAGGAGACGACGTGACAACCGAGACGGCGTCAGCGGTGGCGCTGCCCGGCGGCGAGATGCTCGCCTGGTCCGACCGGACGGACGAGACCGGCGACGGCGCCCTCGCGGCGCTGGCCGCCCGCCTGGTGCCGGCCGGGGCCCGGGTGCTGCTGGCCGGGCCGCACGGTCCGGCGCTGCTCGACGTGCTGGCCCACGCCCGGATCACCTGCCTGCTGCGCGGCTACCCGGACGCGTCGGTGCTCGCCGACCGGGTGGACCGGGTGCTGGTGGCCGGCCCGCACGGCCTGCCCGCCGGCGAGGAGTACGACGTGGTGATCGCCGGTGCCGGGCTGGACGCGGTCGAGTCGGTCGAGGGTGAGCGGCTCGGCTGGGACGGGCTGCTGGCCCGCCTGGTGGCGGCGGTCCGCCCCGGTGGTGACCTGCTGCTGCGGCTGGACAACCCGCTCGGCGTGCACCGGCTGGTCGCCGCGCAGAGCTGGTACGCCGGCCGGAGCGATGCCGAGTGGAGCGTCGGTGGGGTGCTCGACGCCGCCCGTCCGGCCAATCTGGCGCAGGTACGCGAACGGTTGGCCGCCGCCGGGATGCGCACCGGCACCTGTTACGCCGGGTACCCGCGTCCCGACCTGACCACCGCGCTGCTGGCCGTCGACGAGTTGGCTCGGCGCACCACAAGTGGGCTGTTCGACGCGGTGCTGCACGCCGCCTGCACCGACGGGTACACCGGCCGGTTCGTCCTCGCCGATCCGGCTCGGCTGGCCGCCGACGCCCTGCACGCCGGGCGCGCCGCCGACCTGGCCCCGTCCTGGCTGGTCCTGGCCCGCCGACCGACCGACCCCGACCACCAGTCGACCGACCACGACGAGGAGCCGGTCGGCACCGCCCCCGACCCGGTCGACACCGGCGACGCGGTTCACCGGCTGCCCCGCTCCGACCGGTCGGCGCACCCGTCAGCCGAGGTCGGCGGATCCGACCGGCTGCCGGTGGCGTTGCTCGCCGACGCGACGGCGGGCGGCACCGTCGTGGAGGTGCGGGACGGGCCGCAGGGCTGGCACTGGCACCGCACCGGCATCGCCGTGGCCAACGCCTCGGCCGACGCCGGCCTGGATGCGGTCCACGGCGACCCGGATGGCCCCGACGGGCCGGTGCCCGACGGGCGTCTGCTGCGCAGCCTGCTGCTCGACGGTTGCCTGCGCCGCGACACGGCGCTGCTGCGCCGGCTGCTGCGTGGGTACGCCGGCTGGCTCGACGGCCAGGCCGAGCAGGGACAGCTCGCCGGGGCGGCGGCCCTGGCCGGGGTGGACAACGTGGTCGTCGATGGTGACCGCTGGGCGGTGCTCGACCGGGGCTGGCGGGCCGAGGCACCGTCACCGGTCGACGTGGTGCTGGCCCGGACGTTGTGGCGCTTCGCCGCCGACCTGCTCACCGGCGGGTACGCCCACCCGTGGACGTCCACGCTGGACGTTGCGGGGCTGACCGTGGTGCTCGGTGGGGTCGCCGGACGCGACTTCGACCGGGCCGTCGTCGAGGCCGCGATGCAACCGACCGCGGCCACGGCCGAACCGACCGACCCGCCACCGGGCCCGCGCAGCTACCAGCAACTCCGCGAGGCGTGGCTACGCCAGCGGGAGGAGAACACCCGGCTGACGGCGCTGCTCAAGTGGACCGAGGACCTGCTCACCTCGCGGGAACGTGCGCTGCGTCGGGCCGAGGCGAAGATCAATCTGTTGAGCGGTTCGCTGAGCTACAAGGTCGGGCGCCTGGCCATCACTCCGGCCCGGATGGCCCGGCGCGGCGCCCGCGCCGCCAAACGCCGGGCCCGCGCCGCCATCTCCGCGAAGCAGGGAGGACAGCAGTGACGGACCGAATCGTCGGCATCGTGCAGGCGCGGATGGGCTCGTCCCGGCTGCCCGGCAAGGTGCTGCGCCCGCTGGCCGGGCGCAGCGTGCTCGGCCGGGTGGTCCGGGCCGCCCAGGACAGCGGCGTGCTGGCCGACCTCGTGGTGGCGACCAGCAGCGACAGCAGTGACGACGCGGTCGTCGCCGAGTGTGACCGGCTCGGCGTCGCCTGGCACCGGGGCCCCGTCGATGACGTGCTGACCCGCTTCGTCGGTGCCCTGGACGCCCATCCCGCCGACGCGGTCATGCGGTTCACGGCCGACTGTCCGCTGCTGGACCCGGAGATCGTCAGCCTGGTCGCCTCGGTGTACCGCGCCGTGCCAGGGCTGGACTACGCCAGCACGTCGATCGCCCGCACCCTCCCCCGAGGTCTGGACGTCGAGATCGTCCGGGCGGACGCGCTGCGTACCGTCGACCGGCTCGCCACCGATCATCACCGGGTGCACGTGACCTCGTACGCGTACGCGCATCCGGAGCTGTTCCGGGTGCTCGGCGTGACCCTCACCCCGGACCGTTCGCAGCTGCGCCTCACCCTCGACACGGCCCGCGACTGGGATCTGGTCCGCGCGGTGGTCGAGCACTTCGGTGACGTCAGCGTGCCGCTGGCCAAGCTCGCCGACTGGCTCGACGGGCAACCGGCGCTGCGCGCGCTCAACGCCGACGTCCGGCAGAAGCGGTTGGAGGAGCGCTGAGCACGTTACGTGTCGGACTGCGCTGCGACGCGGGGCCGCTGCGCGGTGTCGGGCACCTGGTCCGTTGTCTCGCTCTCGGTGAGGAGTTCCAGGCCCGCGGTGCCACCGTCGAGGTCTTCGGCACCGTCGACGGCGTCGGTTGGGCGGCGGACCAGCTCACCGCCCGGGGTATCGCGTTGCGCCCTGGCCCGGACACCCCGGACGACCTGGTCGCCACGGCCCGCCGACACGACCTGGACGTGCTGGTTCTCGACTCGTACGAGCTGGATCCCGCCGGTGCGGGCGCGCTGCGGGCCGCCGGGGTGCTGACCCTGGCCATCGTCGACGGGGACACCCGGGGGCAGGACGCCGACCTCTACCTCGACCAGAACTTCGCCACCGACCTGGCGGTGCCGGCGGGCAGGTTGCTCGCCGGCAGCGGGTACGCCCTGCTGCGCGAGGGTGTCCTGGCCGCCCGGCCGGCGGCCCCGCGCCCGGCGGTGACGGTGGATCCTCCCTCGGTGCTGGCCTTCTTCGGCGGCACCGACGCGGCCGGCGCAGCGCCGGTGCTGACCGAGGTGCTGTTGTCTACCGGCCGGCCGATGGAACTCACAGTCGTCGTCGGCCGGCCCGAACTGGCGGCGCGGCTGGCCCGGCTGACGCCGGGGCCCGGGCAGTCGCTGCTGCCGGTGCCACCCACCGGTACGCTGCCCGCGCTGATCGCCGCGGCGGATCTGGTGGTCAGCGCGGCCGGCACCTCCACCTGGGAACTGTGCTGTCTCGGGGCCCCGTCGGCGCTGGTCTGCGTGGTGGACAACCAGCGCGAGTCGTACCACCGGGTGGTCGCGGCGGGCCTGGCCGCCGGGCTCGGTGAACTGCCCGCGCTGGCCGGCGACGCTCCGGCGACCCGGGCCGCCACGCGCACCCTGGCAGGGCTGCTCGACGACGGGGCCCGCCGGGCGGAGTTGTCCGCCCGCGCCTGGGCCGCCGTGGACGGGCGCGGACGGGAACGGGTGGTGGACGCGGTACTGGAGGCGCTACGACACGTCGCGGCTGGCGCCCCAGTGCAGTGACAGGCCCCGCGCGGCACGGTCGGTGTTGATCTCCATCATGCTGCCGAGGATCGTCGCCCGGTCGGCGACGATGGCGATGCCGTCCGACGTGTAGGTGGTCCGGTCGCTGATCAGCACGGCAGCGCCGGGAGCGTCGTCCAGGTGTGCCGCCGGTGCCCCGGCGAGGATGCCGGGCCGGATCGTCTCGGTGGCCCGGGCAACCGGGACACCCCGGGTGGCGAGCGCCTCGTACAGAGAGGTGGCGGCGAAGTCCACCTCGCGCAGACCGTCCGCGTGCGAGGCGCGTACCCAGGAGACCTGGTGCACGGCGCGACGGCCGGCGAACGCGCGGACCCGCTCCAGCCGCAGCCCCGAATCGGTCGCGCTGGCCCGCAGCGTGCCGGCGACCCGCGCGGGCAGCCGACGCACCGCGCGGCCGACGACGGCGGTACGCACCTCGTGACCCTGCTCCCGCAGGTCGTCGGCGAAGCTGCGCAGCGAGCCGAGCCGGTACGCCAGGTGTGGCGGCGTGACGAAGGTGCCCCGGCCGGGTTGCTGCTCGATCAGCCCTTCGTCGCTGAGCTGCCGTAACGCCTGCCGGAGCGTCATCAGCGTGACGCCGTAGGCGGCGCTGAGGTCACGCTGGGAGGGCAGCGCCCCGCCGGGCGGATAGTCGCCGGATCGGATCTTGGCGGCGAGGTCCGCGGCGATGGTGCGGTACCGCGCCGCAGGCGCGTCCTGCCCGGTAGCCATGCCGCCGCCCCGCCTCCTATCCTCCGGCGTCCGCCGCCGTCCGTGCCGGCACGCCGTCCAGCGCCGCGCGCAGCGACCGGACGAATCCGGCGGTCGACGCCGGGTCCGCGCCGTCGAGCAGGCGTCGCATCAGCGCCGCGCCGACGATCACGCCGTCGGCGTCCCGCGCCGCGGCAGCTGCCTGCGCCGGTGTCGAGATGCCGAATCCCAAGAATACGGGCCGGTCCGTGACGCCCCGCAGGCGCCGCGCCAGCCCGGCGGCCGAGGCGGCGAGCTGGTTGCGCTCGCCGGTGGTTCCCATCAGGGAGACGGCGTAGACGAAGCCGCGACTGCGTTCGGCGATGTCCCGCAGCCGCCGTGCCGGGGTGGCGGGCGAGGCCAGCAACGCGAGGTCGACGTTCGCGGCCCGCGCGGCCGCACCCGTCGATCCGGCCTCCTCCAGCGGCAGGTCGGGCACGATCAGGCCCTGGACGCCCGCATCGGCGAGGGCCCGGCAGAACCGGTCCGCGCCACGACGCAGGGCGAGGTTGGCGTACGTGCTGACGACGACCGGCACGTCGATCCGACTCCGCGACAGGTCGGCGAGGATACCGGCGGTGGTGGCACCCCGGCAGAGCGCGACGTCGGAGGCCTCCTGAATGGTGACGCCGTCGAGAGTGGGGTCGGAGAAGGGGATGCCGACCTCGATCGCGTCGGCCCCGGCGTCGGCCAGGGCGCGCAGGTGGTCGGTCCAGTCCGGAGTCACTCCTCCGGTGAGGTAGGGCATGAGCAGCTTGCGCCCGCGGTCCCGGCGCAGCCGCAGCCGGGTCTCCAGACTGGTCATTCCGCCTCCCCGTCACCCAGGTACGTCATCAGCGTCGCGATGTCCTTGTCGCCGCGCCCGGAGAGCGTGACGAGCACGCTGCTGCCGGTGGGGAGTTCGGTGGTGCCGGCGGCGCGGATGACCCAGGCGAGCGCGTGCGCCGACTCGATCGCCGGGACGATGCCCTCGGCGCGGGCCAGCCGGACCGCCGCCGCCAGCGCCTCCTCGTCGGTGGCGGTGACGTATTCGGCCCGACCGAGATCGCGCAGGTGGGCGTGCTCCGGCCCGACTCCGGGGTAGTCCAGGCCCGCCGCCGCGGAGCGCGCCTCGCGGATCTGACCCTGCTCGTCCTGGAGGAAGAGCGACTGGAATCCGTGCAGCACGCCGATCTCACCCCGCGCCGCGCCGGCACCGCCCGCCGCCTCGACCCCCACCAGACGTGCCGAGGTGTCGACGAAGCCGGCGAAGGCGCCGGCGGCGTTGGAACCACCACCGACGCAGGCGACGACATGCTCCGGCGTGCCGGCCGGCAACTGCTCGGCGCACTGGTGTCGTGCCTCCTGGCCGATGACCGCCTGTAGCTGGCGAACCATCCACGGGTACGGGTGCGGACCGATCACCGAGCCGACGCAGTAGTAGGCCTCCTCGGTAACGCTCACCCAGTGGCGCATCGCCTCGCTGGTGGCGTCCTTGAGGGTCCGGCTGCCCGACCGCACCGGTACGACCTGCGCGCCGAGCAGCCGCATCCGGAACACGTTGTGTGCCTGCCGCTCGACGTCCCGCTCGCCCATGAAGACCGTCACCGGCAGGCCCAGCAGGGCACCGGCGGTGGCGGTGGCGACGCCGTGCATTCCCGCACCGGTCTCGGCGAGCAGCCGCCGCTTGCCCATCCGGCGCGCCAGCAATGCCTGCCCCAACACGTTATTGATCTTGTGGGAGCCGGTGTGCGCCAGATCCTCCCGCTTGAGCAGCACCGTCACGCCGAGTTCGGTCGACAGCCGCAGGGCCGGGGTCAGCGGCGTCGGTCGGCCCGCGTACCTCGACAGCAGCCACGCCAGATCGGCCCGGAAGCCCGCATCCGCCCACGCCTCGGCGAAGGCCACCTCGACCTCTTCGCAGGCGGGTATCAGCGGCTCGGGTACGAACCGGCCACCGTGGCGCCCGAATCGGCCGGCCACCGGCGCGGCGGTCGGGTCGCGCAGTGCCAGAGCCTCCATGACCACTCCCCACTGTTCTATAACTCTCTCATGGAGTTATAGAACAGTTGCCGGCCACACGCAACCCCCGGCTCACCGACTCGGTAGCACTGGTGTGCTAAGTACCTGCTAGGCTGCGGGGCATGTCGCAGACCGCGTACCAGCCGTCGATGCTGGAGGTCACCGACACGGCACCGACCCTCGGCCCGCTGACCGGGCGACCGCGCCGGCACCCGCTGAGCCGGGACGCCTGGGTCGACCACCTGCCCGGCTGGGTGCACGGCTCCGACCAGGTGCTCGACGTGCTGCTGCGCGAGGTGCCGTGGCGGGCCGAACGACGCACCATGTACGACACCGAGGTCGACGTGCCCCGGCTGCTCTGCTGGTACGGCGCTGGCCGACCGCTACCGCACCCGGTGCTGACCGCCGCCCGCACGGCGCTGACCCGCCACTACGCCGACGAGCTCGGCGAGCCCTTCGTCACCGCCGGCATGTGCCTCTACCGCGACGGCCGGGACAGCGTCGCCTGGCACGGCGACACCCAGGGCCGCTCCGCCCACACCGACACCATGGTCGCCATCGTCTCCTTCGGCTCGCCGCGTCAGCTTCTGCTGCGCCCCCGCGGCGGCGGCACCAGCCTGCGCTTTCCGCTCGGCCACGGCGACCTGGTGGTGATGGGCGGCTCCTGCCAGCGCACCTGGGAACACGCGATACCGAAGACCGCCCGCCCGGTCGGCCCCCGCGTCAGCGTCCAGTTCCGCCCGGCCGGCGTCGCCTGACCCACGCCGAGCAGGCACCATCCGTGGCCGGTCCGCCAGCCGGTGGACGGCGCGTCGGAGTCCCCGGGCTCGACCGGGGACTCCGACCCTCGGCTTAGAACTGCGCGAAGAACCGCCACACCTCGCCCTTGGTCCAGGTCCTGGCGCCGCTGTCGCCGCCGCCGTCGACCGGGCCAGGGGTGTGACCACCGTCGAACGCGCCCCACTGCACCGGATAGCCGGCGCGGCACCCCGAGTAGACGGTGGTGATGTGCGTCCGGCTGCCCGCCGCCGGCTCCGGCGGGTTCTGCGCGGTGCAGCCGTTGTTACGGACGAACCTGTCCCGCAACGACCGTCCACTGGTGATGTTGTCGGAGATGCCGTGGATGCCGAAGTACGCGATCGGCTGGGTACCGCCGCTGCACCCGCTCAGCTCCCGGGGAGCACCGTAGACCGCGACGGCCCGGAAGACGTTCGCGCGGGCACAGGCGAGGGCGTAGCTCATCGCCCCGCCGTAGCTGAAGCCGAGGGCGAAGCGCTGCGTCGTGTTGACGCAGAGGTCACTTTCGATCCGACGGATCATGTCGTCGACGAAGGTGACGTCCTCCCCACCGGAGTTGGCCCAGCCGTTACCGATGCCCTGGGGCGCGACCAGGATCGCGCTGTTGTTGGACTGTTCCTGCTGCCCGTAGTAGGCCCAGGCGGCCCCGTCAGCTCCACCGTAGGCGACATCGCCGGCGGTGCCACCCCACCAGTGGAACGCGAACATCAACCGGTAGCGGGTGTTGCTGTTGTAGTTGGCCGGCAGGCGCAGGATGAAGCTACGACTCTGGCCGCCGCTCTGGATGGTGTGCGTACCGTTGCCCAGCGTCGGCGTCCGGCCGCACCCCGCGCCCGGCTCACCGGTCGGTGGTGGCGACGTGGGGCCGCCCCCGTCGACCCGGGCCAGTTGCCACTGCTGGTTGCTGCCGTTCCAGTCGGCGTACTGCACGATGTTCGCGCCGTCCGCCGTGGAGGCACCCTGCACCTCGACGACCTTGTTGCTGTGCCGACTGATCAACCGGACATGACCACCGTCCGAATCGGCCAACCGGAACTGCTGATTGGTGCCGTTGTGATCCGACCACTGCACGATCGCCGCCCCGTCAGCGGTCGACGCGTTCGACACGTCCAGAACCTTGCCCGAGTGCCGCGACTTCAACCGATAGAAGCCACCGCCGGAATCCACGAACTGCCACTGCTGATTAGCCCCGTCGTTACGCGTCCACTGACTGATCCGCGCACCGTCATTCGTCGCCAGACCATACACGTCCAACGCCTTGCCACTGTTGCGATTGACCAGCACATACCAGGCGTTCGGGTCGACGGTCGCCGCCGCCGCGGGCGCCGCGTTCACCGCGACGAGGCCGCCGGCCACCAGGACCGCCGCACCGACCGCCGCCACGACCGACCGTCGTCGACGCCTGGGAGGAGAGGCGGGACGAACCTCACCAATCATTGATCCACTCCTTCGACTAGGACCACGCGCAGTCGGGAAGGGACGCGCGTTGTCGCAGGCACCGACGTTGTGGATGGTGGTGTCGACACGTCGGGCCGCCAGCGAGCAAGCCCAACGTAGCGTCGTAATACGTCATACGTCAATGACGGGCGTCGATGGAAGCGCGCGTGCCGAACGGTGGTCTCCGGCACGCGCGCATCCAGGAGCAGGCAGCTACTCGCGGTCGATCTGGTGACCCACCACGGCTGGACCGAGCATGACGGCGAAGCCGGAACCGTCGCGGCGCGGGTCGGCCGCCGGCAGCTCCACCGCCTCACCGTTGGCCGTCGAGCCCACCGGTCGGGGACCGACCCAACCGACCACCACGTCGGTCTCACCCTTGAGGAACCGATGGGCACGCACCCCGGCGGTCGCCCGCCCCTTCGCCGGGTACGCCGACAGCGGCGTCACCTTGACCGTCGCACCGGTCGAGGTGACCACCATCGGCTCACCGTGCTCCGGATCGTCGGTGCGGACCGCGCCGAAGAACACCACCCGCGCCCCGGACGACAGGGCGATCCCGGCCATCCCGCCGCCCTTGAGCCCCTGCGGGCGGATGGTCCCGGCGGGGAACCGCAGCAGCGAGGCCGCACTGGTCAGGAAGGCGAGCGTCTCGGCGCCGTCGACCAGCCAGGTCGCCCCGACCACCTCGTCGCCGTCCCGCAGCCCGATCACCTCGAACTCGTCGGATCGCACCGGCCAGTCCGGGGCACAAACCTTCACCACACCCTGCCGGGTACCGAGTGCCAGGCCCGGCGACCCCTCCGCGGCAGCGCCGAGCGGCGCCAGGCCGACCACTGTCTCCCCCGGCTCCAGCGGCACCAGCTCGGCGGCCGACATCCCGCCCCGCAGCGACACCGTGCCGGCCTGCTCCGGCAACACCGGCAGCGGTAGCACGTCCACCTTGAACGCCCGGCCGGCACTGGTCACCAGCAACACCCGCCCCCGGGCAGTCGAGTGCACCACGGCGCGTACCGCGTCGTGCTTGACCCGACCGTGCCGGCGACGCCCCTCGGCGGCCTCCTCCGACTCGGCCGCGGTGCGGGCCACCAACCCGGTCGCCGACAGGATCACCTGGCACGGGTCGTCGGCCACCTCCAACGGCCCGGCCGGCGCGGACGCGGCCAGCACCTCCTTGAGGTCACCGTCGACGAGCGTCGTGCGCCGGGACGCGGCGAACTGCTTGACCACGGCGGCCAACTCGTCGGAGACGACCTTCTTCAGCACGTTCTCGTCGTCGAGGATGGTGGACAGCTCGGCGATCTCGGCCCGCAGCTTCTGCTGCTCGGCCTCCAGCTCCAGCCGGTCGTACTTCGTCAACCGGCGCAGCGGAGTGTCCAGGATGTAGTTGGCCTGGATCTCCGAGAGCTTGAACTGGCGCATCAGGCCGCTCCGGGCCGCCTGGGCATCCTCGCTGCCCCGGATCAGCTTCACCACCTTGTCGATGTCGAGCAGCGCGATCAGCAGGCCGTCGACCAGATGCAGCCGCTCCTCCCGCCTACGCTTGCGGTACGCGCTGCGCCGGGTCACCACCTCGTAGCGGTGGGCCAGGAACACCTCAAGCAGCTCCTTGAGCCCCAGGGTGCGCGGCTGCCCGTCGACAAGCACCAGGTTGTTGACGCCGAAGGACTGCTCCAGCGGGGTCAACCGGTAGAGGTCGGCGAGCAGCGCCTGCGGGTTCACGCCGACCTTGCACTCGATGACCAACCGGGTGCCGCTCTCGCGGTCGGTGAGGTCCTTGACGTCGGCGATCCCGGTCAGCCGCTTGGTCTTGGTCACCTCGTTGGTGATGGCGGCGATGACCTTCTCCGCGCCGACGCCGTACGGCAACTCGACCACGGTGATGGCCTGCCGCCCCCGGCTGCCCTCCAGCGGCCCGACCTCCACCTTGCCGCGCATCCGCACCACGCCACGGCCGGTCTCGTACGCCCGGCGCACCTCGTCCAGGCCGAGCAGCATGCCGCCGGTGGGCAGGTCGGGACCGGGAACGAACTCCATCAGCTTGTCGAGGGTGGCGTTCGGGTGCCGGATCAGCCAGCGGGCCGCCGCGACGACCTCGCCCAGATTGTGCGGGATCATGTTTGTCGCCATCCCGACCGCGATCCCGGCAGCGCCGTTGACCAGCAGGTTCGGAAAGGCGGCCGGCAACACGGTGGGCTGAGTCAGTGAGCCGTCGTAGTTGGGCTCGACGTCGACGGTGTCCTCGCCCAGCTCACCGACGAGCAGCATCGCCTCCCGCGACATCCGAGCCTCGGTGTATCTCGCCGCCGCCGGTCCATCGTCCGGGCTGCCGAAATTTCCATGTCCGTCGATGAGTGGCGCGTTGAGCGAGAAGTCCTGCGCCAGCCGGACCATCGCGTCGTAGATCGCGGTGTCGCCGTGCGGATGGTACTTGCCCATGCAGTTGTGGACTATGTAGCCCTCGGCGACGAACGCGTGGTCGTCGGCTCCAACCTGGATGTCGTAGGTGGCGGCAGGGGCTACGGCCTCAACTGCGGCAACGCGAAGGAAAGAGCGGCCGGACAACGCCTCAAGCCGGTTCGCAAGCGGTGAGCCGATTCGCCGAAGTTTGCGCACCCACCCGTCGCGTTCCGCGCGCCACAGCGGGAACGACCGGTCCGAAAGGTGCACACCATTCCGGTCTTTACCGTAACGCACCTTGCTTCCAGCACCCGACAGTGACGCCCGAAAAGCTTTGCCGCCCACCTCGTGGAACCACCCGCCACCTCGATGCGCCTTGGCAAACTCCTGCATCACTGGGCCACAAGGAAGGCGGTCGTTACCCTGTTTACCGCCGTATGGGTACCCAATCTCCATTACCCGCCGAAGCCCGTCGTTCTTGTATGGAATTCGCACCCAGGGCAGAAGCAACTCGGCAATGGCAGCGGCGTCCCGCCCAGTAACGGCAAGACCGCAGAGCGGGTGGTCGCCGGCTCGGTTGCTGGTCCAGTGGTGGCCGTGCACTCCCAAATCGGCAAGCATGGCGTATACCTGACGCACCAACGTCTCGCTGGTGCTCACAAAGACGATCTCTCGAAAACGTTTCCGCACATAGCCGTCGCCGTCGAAGAAGCCGGCGAGGAACGGTGCCCAGGCGGAGCGGTTTTCGATGATGTCGTCCGGGATCCGCTTGGCACGGCTGAGCGGCGTCGCAGCGTCAAGCAGACCCCGATGCCGGGCGAACGTGATGATGTGCTGGTCGCGATGGCCCGGCTTGGCTGCCTCGCGCTTGCCGCGAGTGGCATTCAACCCATTGGCTATAGCCCAACCGTGCGCGGCATCGAGCGGCTCTCCGTCGCACATGTGTAGTCGGACACGACCATCTGCGGCTCGTGCACGATCGACGGGGAAGCCCTCGGCTACAACGAGCCCGCGGACGTAGTCGTAGATGTCTCCACCCGGGATGGTGTCCTGCCAGCGACGTCCGCCGTAAGCCAGTGTCAGGTTATTCTTCAGGTCCCGGGCTTCGGTCCAGCCAACGGTCAGATCATCATTTACGACACGAAACCGTTGACCGGGAGTGACGACCATGGTGTGACCATTACTCCAGGTTACTCGGACCAGTTCCGACACGGGATTTCGGTAAACCTGGGTGACCGGAGTAGCGGCGCCATCCCCGTCCAACACGAGGTCACCAATCTCAATGTCCTCGATAGCCCTGAGACCTTCGGGTGTGGAGACCAGCGTTCCCGCGACGAAACAGTCGCCGACGATCCGGGCGGACTTGACGTGCGCCCGGTCCGGGCGGTGGCCCTGCTCGTACATCGACCAGAGGATGCGCCGGTGCACCGGCTTGAGGCCGTCGCGCGCGTCGGGCAGGGCCCGGGAGTGGATGACCGAGAAGGCGTACTCCAGGTAGGAGTCGGACACCTCCGTGGTCAGCGGGTTGTCGATGATCCGCGCGCCGGCCTGGTCGAACGCGGAATGGTCGACCTTCGTCTCCTTGCGGCGTGCCATGGCTCAGCTTTCCTTCCGAGAGACGCGGTGGTCAGGCGTCGATGGCGTCACGGTCGACCCGGTCGGCGGAGTCGATCAGCCAGTTGCGGCGCGGCTCGACCTTCTCCCCCATCAGCAGTTCGAGGATCCGCTCGGCGGCCTCGACATCGTCCAGGGTGATCCGGCGCACCGCGCGGGTGGCCGGGTTCATCGTGGTCTCCCACAACTCGTCGGCGTCCATCTCGCCGAGGCCTTTGAACCGGGGCACCGGGGTGACGATCTGCTTGCCGGCCCTCTCGAACCGGCGCACCGTCGACTCCATCTCCGCCTGGGTGTAGGTGTAGACGGTCTCCGGGTTGCGCCCCTTGGTCGTGATCTTGTGTAGCGGCGGCATGGCGGCGTAGAGCCGGCCCGCCTCGATCAGCGGTCGCATGTACCGGGCGAAGAGGGTGATCAGCAGCGTCCGGATGTGTGCGCCGTCGACGTCGGCGTCGGCCATGATGAGGACCCGGCCGTAACGCAGCGCGGACAGGTCGAAGGTGCGCCCGGAGCCGGCACCGAGCACCTGCACGATCGCCGCGCACTCGGCGTTGTCGAGCACCTGCTGAAGGTTGGCCTTCTGCACGTTCAGGATCTTGCCCCGGATCGGCAGAAGTGCCTGATACTCCGCGGAGCGGGCAAGTCGACCGGTGCCGAGGGCGCTGTCGCCCTCCACGATGAACAGCTCACTCCTGTCGATGCCGGAGGCGCGGCAGTCGACGAGCTTGGCGGGCATGGCCGCGCCTTCGAGGGCGGTCTTGCGGCGGGCCGCGTCCTTCTGCTGCTTCTGGGTGAGGCGTACCCGGGACGCGTCGACGATCTTCTGAAGGACCGTACGCGCCTCGGTGCGCGTCTTGCGGTCGTCCAGCCAGGACTTGACGTGCTGCTCCACCAGGCCCTGCACGACCTTGGTGATGCCGGCGGTGGAGAGCTCGTCCTTGGTCTGCGAGGTGAACTGCGGCTCGGGCACCCGGACGTGCACCACAGCCGTCATGCCCTCCAGGACGTCGTCCAGCGTGGGCGCGTCCTCCTTGGCCTTGAGCAGGCCCCGGGTGTTGCGCACGGCGTCGGCGAGCGTACGCGCCAGCGCCCGCTCGAAGCCCTTGCGGTGGGTGCCGCCGTGGGCGTTGCGAATGGTGTTGGTGAAGCACTCGACAGTGCGTTCGTAGCCGGTGCCCCAGCGGAAGGCGATCTCGACCTCGGCCCGGCGCTGCACGTTGGACTGCATGACGCCGTTGGCGTCGGCGGCGTTCTCCCGGTACGTCCCCTCGCCGGTGACCAGCAGGGTGCCGGAGACCGGCCGGTCGCCGGCCGGTGCCAGGAACTCCACCATGTCGGTGAGGCCGTTGGGGTAGTGGAAGCGCTCCTCGGTGGGCTCCTCCGTGGTGCGGTCGCGCAGCGTGTAGCCGACGCCGGGGACCAGGAAGGCGGTGTGCCGCAGTTTGGCCCGCACCGCGTCGTGGTCGAGCGTGGCACCGGTCTCGAAGTAGCGGGGGTCGTGCCAGTAACGGATCGAGGTGCCGGTGCGCTGGCCACGCTTGACGGCGCCGACGACCTGGAGCCCGGGGCCGGGGGTGAACGGCGCGTCGGGGCCGTCGCCGTCGAAGATGCCGGGCACGCCGTGCCGGAACGACATGGTGTGCACCTTGCCGCCCCGGCGGACGGTGACGTCGAAGCGGCGGGACAGGGCGTTGACCGCCGAGGCGCCCACGCCGTGCAGGCCGCCGGAGGTCTTGTAGCCGGAGCCGCCGAACTTGCCGCCGGCGTGCAGGCGGGTGAGCACCAGCTCGACACCGGAGATGCCGGAGCGGGCGTGCACGTCGGTGGGGATGCCTCGGCCGTTGTCGTCGACCTGGACCGAGCCGTCGGCGTGCAGGACGACCTCGACGGTGGTGGCGTGGCCGGCGACGCCCTCGTCGGTCGAGTTGTCGAGGATCTCGTTGACGAGGTGACCCACGCCACGGCTGTCGGTGGAGCCGATGTACATGCCGGGCCGCTTGCGGACGGCGTCCAGCCCCTCAAGGTGTGTGAGGTCGTCGGCCCCATACAGGGTGTCAGGCTCTGCGGTCAACTGGTCGTACTCCCCGGTCTCGGCGATGTGTTCCCCCGCGCCGTCGGCGGTCGGCCCGGCGCGGGCACGCCGCAGCGAGCGTAGCCGTACGCCCCGACAACCTGTGCGGACACCCGCCCGGCACGCCGAGGGCCGCTGCTGGCGGACCTGCTGCGGTCAACGTCCCGGCTGCCGGCCTTATGCCCGGCGGCGGTGCTCGACGCAGCCACGGGAGCCTCCCTGACCCGCTGGACCCGCTCGTCACAGATGTTTCCCGCTGTTGACGTTCGTCACACCTGCGTGATCTCATCACCGCACCAGAGGATCTTTCATATTTCTATGAACGGATGGGGATGCCGATGTCCGCGTTGCGTCGTACCGCCGCCGCGATGGCCCTGGCCGTCACCGCGGCGACCCTCTCCACCGCCGTCGCGGCCCCCGCCGCCTCGGCCGCACCACCCACCGCGGCGGTGGCTCTCGGCGACAGCTTCATCAGCGGCGAGGGCGCCGGCTCCTACCAGCCGGTGGTCGACGCGACCGGCGTGGCGCGGAGTTTCCCCGGGTGGACAGCACCCAACAGCGACGCCTTCTTCTGTCACCGGTCGGCCAACGCCTCACTGCACAAGGCGACGCTGCCCGGCATCCAGAGCCGGTTCAATCTCGCCTGCTCCGGCGGCCAGCCGCACGACATCGCCGCCGCCTCGTCGGCCCGGACGAACGGCCGCCAGGTCGCCGCCCAACTCGACCAGCTCCGCGCGGTCGCCCAGACCCACGACATCGACCTGGTCCTGATCGGGCTCGGCTCGAACAACAGCTCGTTCACCTTCGGCGGGGTCGCCGAGAAGTGCGCCAACCGGTTCATCGCCGACGCCTGGACCGGCTGGTGGGAGTTCTGGGCGTACCTGAACGGGCCGGTGGAGCAGAAGCCGTGCACGGACGCCGACCTGGCCACCGCCGCCCAGATCACCGCCGCGACGGCGGAGACCACCGCGGCCGTACGCCAGATCCTGACCACCCTGCGCGAGGTGGACGCCGACGGCCAGCACCGGGTGGTGTTGCAGGACTACACCAACCCGTTGCCGCTGGACCTGGCCCCCACGTACCACTCCGAGGACAACCGGGACGACACCCGGGACAAGTTCCGCGCGCTGGGCGCCGAGCGGTACGCGGCCGGTTGCCCGATCCACCGGGCCAGCCTCGCTCCCGGCCACCGGTTCTCACAGGGTCTCGGCACCATCGTGCGCTCCGCCCGGGACACCCTGGCCGCCGAGTTCGCCAGCGCCGACCTGGTCTACCTCAACGTGCAGCGGGCCTTCGACGGCGCCCGGCTCTGCGAGAACACGAACAGCCCGGCCGGCACCCTGGCCACCCCGATCCGGCTGATGGACAGCCCGCCCAACGGCACCTTCGTGACCAGCCTCTCCGGCAAGGACAAGATCGCCATCCAGCGGATCGCCAACACCTGTGTGAGCTACTTCCAGACCTGTCAGGAGTCGTGGCACCCGAACGCCGCCGGGCACCAGGTACTGGGCCAGTGCCTCTCCGGCGCGGCCACCACCGCCGCCCGCTCGGTCGCCTGCGTACGCGGCTCGAACGGCACGATTAGCGTTTCCTGACCGGCTCGGTACCGCCCGGACCCGCGAGGTACGGGCGGTACCCGTTGCTCACGATGCCGGGGGTGTCGGGCCGAGGGCGAGCAGCACCGGCCCGGTCGGCCCGTCGACCAGATCGCCGAGGCTGACCCCGTCGAGAACGGTGAGGAACGCCTCCTGCGCCCGACGCAGTTCGGCCCGCAGCCGGCAGGCCGACCGCAGTGGACAGGCCGGTGCCTCGCAGTCGACCACCTCGCCGTCGCCCTCGAACGCCCGGACCACCTGCCCGACGGTGTAGGCCGCACCTTCGGCGGCGAAGGCCACCCCGCCGAAGCGACCCCGGATGGTCACCAGCACGCCGAGGCGCTGCAGTCGCTGCACCACCTTGGCCACGTGGTTGCGGGGCAGCGCCAGCCGCTCGGCCAACTCGTCCACCGTCGTCCGGCGGCCGGTAGCCGCAGCGTGCATGGCGATCCGTAGTGCCATGTCGGTGGATCTGTTGAGCTTCACGTACCGACCCTAGGCTGTGGCGGCTCGATGCCACGGTCGGCTGAGTCCCCGGTGTGACCTGCACGACCGTCGATCCGGGACCTTCGACCCTAAAACAGGTATCTGAAAATCCTGTTTTGTGTGGGGGCCCGAAACGGTCGGACCAGAAGGAGAACATCGTGCTCACGCAGTCCTCAGCAGCGGTGGTGTCGGCGACCCTGCCCGCGGTACGCGCGCACGGCGAGGCCATCACGCGTCGGTTCTACCAGCGGATGTTCGAGGCTCATCCGGAGTTGCTCGACCTGTTCAACCGGGGCAATCAGGCAAGCGGGGCGCAGCAGGCCGCCCTGGCCGCCGCGGTGGTCGCCTACGCCGAGCACCTGACCGGTGCGAGCGCCGTGCCCTGGGGACCGATTCTGGACCGGATCGCCCACAAGCACGCGTCGCTGGGCATCACCCCCTCCCAGTACACCCTGGTGGGTCGCAACCTGCTCGCTGCCGTCGGTGAGGTGCTCGGCGATGCGGTCACGCCGCCGGTCGCCACCGCCTGGGACGAGGTCTACTGGCTGTTGGCCTGCGAGCTGGTCGCCCGGGAGGCCCGGCTCTACGCGGCCGCCGGGCTGGCCGAGGGCGAGTCGGTGTGGCGGGCGTGGCGCGTGACCGCCCGCCGGCAGGAGACCGGCGACGTGGTGTCGTTCACCCTGGCACCCGCGGACGGCAGGGCCGCGCCCACGTTCATCCCCGGCCAGTACACCTCGGTCGCGGTCGACCTCGACGGCGGTCGTGGTCAGCAGATCCGGCAGTACAGCCTCACCGGCCGCCCAGGGGCCGCCGACTGGCGGATCGCCGTCAAGCGGCTACGCGGGCTCGACGGCGCACCCGACGGCCTGGTCTCGACCTTTCTGCACGAGCACGTGGGCGTCGGTGACACGCTGCGACTCAGCCCGCCCTTCGGCGAGGTCAGCGCGGTGGCCGGAGACGGGCCGCTGCTGCTGGTGAGCGCCGGTATCGGGCTGACCCCGGCAATGGCCGCGCTGGAGCATCTGGCGGTCACCGCACCACGACGACCGGTGGTGCTGGTGCACGCCGATCGAGCCGGCGCGACGCACGCCCTACGCGGTGACCTGCCGCGCCTGCATGCCGCGCTGCCCAACCTGCACACCACGCTGTGGTACGAGGACACCAGCGACGCGACGCCGCGCGATCTCACCGCCACGGTGAGCGGTGGCCGGGTCGATCCGGAGCTGATCCCGCTCACGCCCGACGCCCACGTGCACCTGTGCGGCCCGCTGCCGTTCATGAACCTGGTCCGGAGCGGTCTGCTGCGTCGCGGCGTACCGGTGGAGCGGATCGCCTACGAGGTCTTCGGCCCGGGCATGCTGCGCGGCGAGCCACGGTGACGCCGCCGGTCGCCTCCCGGCGCGGGCGCAGTCCCGCCGGGGGCGACCCCCAGCCGCCACCTACCCGCCGGTAACCTGTGGTCGTGAACGTGGTGGAGTACCAGCAGGAGTTCGTCCAGGTCGACGGTGCCCGGCTCGGCATCCAGGTCTACCCGGAGCCCGTCGGCGTGGCCGACGCTCCGGTGGTGCTGATCGCGCCGGCGATGGGAGTCCGGGCCCGGTACTACCGACCGTTCGCCGCCGCGCTGCGCGCCGCCGGGCTCGCCGTGGTCGTGGCGGACCTGCGCGGCACCGGCGAGAGCACGCCGCGGCCGAGCCGCACCTGCCGGTACGGCTACACCGAACTGGCCGCCGACATCGGAGCGGTACGGGCGGCGCTCAAGCCCCGGCTGGACGGCCGGCGGACCCTGCTGCTGGGGCACTCCCTCGGCGGTCAGGCCGCCGTGCTGCACCTGGCCCTGCACGGCGAGCACGAGGTGGACGGGCTGGCCCTGATCGCGGTCGGCATCCCCTACTGGCGTGACTTCACCGGCCCCCGACGGTACGGGATACTGCCGTACACCCAGGGCGTCGCGGCCACCGCCAGGTTGCTCGGCGTCTGGCCCGGATGGGGTTTCGGTGGCCGGCAGGCACGCGGGGTGATCCGCGACTGGGCGCACACGGCCCGCACCGGACGTTTTCCCGAGCTGGAGGGGGTGGACACGGAGGCGGCGGTACGCCGGATCCGCACCCCGGTGCTGGCGATCAGCGTCGACGGCGACCAGTACACCCCGCATCCCACGCTGGACCGGCTCTGCGCCAAGCTCACCGCAGCTCCCGTCGAGCGTGAGCGCTACGGCGCGCCCGGTACCGACCTGGACCACTTCACCTGGGTACGTGCCGCCGGGCCGCTGGCCGCACGGGTGGCCGACTTCGTCACCACCCTGCCCGCCCGCTGACCCGCCCAGCGGCGGGCCGGGACGCCGGACAGCCGGTCAAGCCGACGGGCTGGCCGAACCGCGTCGGCGAAGCCGGAACAGCAGCCGGGCCACGGCCATCGGCAGCAGGTGCAGCACCACCACCAGCGTGGCCGTCAGCGTCGCGTACTGACCCACGGAGAGCCCGGCCAGGGCCAGCACCAGCCCGGCGCAGGCCACGGTGACCAGCGCGTGGCCTGCGATCCGTAGCGCGATCCGTCCGGGCGACGGGTCCAGCTCGGGCTCGGCGGATCGTCGCAGCACCGCGCCGACCACCGCCGCGACCGCGGTCAGGCCGGCGAACTGCAAGGCCCAGAGGGCGACCCGGCCGACACCGGCCTCGTCGGTCACCGACGGCGCGACGAAGGTGGCCAGCGCGAACACGACGAAGGTCGGTGGCCAGCTGAGAACGAACGCGCCCGACGCCGCCAGCGCGATCCGGCGGGGCAGGCTCGGCTGCGGGCGTACCTCCTGCTCGATGCGGGTCATCACCTCGCCGGGGGCCCACACGAGTTGGTGTTCCGAGCCCGCTTCGGGTGCCGGAGTTGCCATGCGGCGAGCCTAATCGGACCGGTCAATGCGATCTGTTGGGGCGGATCCGCGAGGCGACCGCCGCGCCGACGACCCAGCCGGCACGATATGACCTGCGTCACTCGACGGCACAGCGGCCAGGGCTGCGGTGTCCTGAGAGCGGACCCTGCGAAGGAGACCCCGTGACCTGCCGAGGAGGTACCGGAACCCGCACGGAGGAAAGGTCGAGACAGTGAGTGATCGCGCCACCGACCCGGCGACCGCGACCTTTGTCGCCCACCGCAACCTGCTGTTCACCGTCGCGTACGAGCTGCTCGGGTCGGCCGCCGACGCCGAGGACGTTCTCCAGGAGACCTGGCTGCGGTGGGTCGACGTCGACCTGGGACGGGTCCGCGACCAGCGTGCCTACCTGGTCCGGATCACCACCCGGCAGGCCCTCAACCGGCTGCGCACGATGCGCCGCCGCAAGGAGGCGTATGTGGGGTCGTGGCTGCCCGAGCCGCTGCTCACCGCGCCGGACGTGGCTGACGACGTCGAACTCGCCGAGAGCGTCTCGATGGCGCTGATGCTCGTCCTTGAGACGCTGTCGCCGACTGAACGGGCCGTGTTCGTACTGCGCGACGCGTTCGACGTCAGCTACGACGAGATCGCCGCCGCGGTCGGCCGCAGCCCCGCCGCGGTGCGGCAGATCGCGCACCGGGCCCGCCAGCACGTCAACGCCCGTCGTCCCCGCGACGTGGTCTCCCCCGGCGAGACCCGGGCGGCGTTGGAGTCGTTCCAGCGCGCGGTCGAGACCGGCGATCTCCAGGCGCTGCTCGACGTGCTCGCCCCCGAGGTCGTCCTGGTCGCCGACGGCGGCGGCGTGCGGCAGGCCGTGCCGAACCCGATCGTCGGCGCGGACAAGGTAGCCCGCATGATCGTCGGTGGTCTCCGCAAGGTGCCGGGCCGGCTGACCGCAGCCGCCACGTCGCTCAACGGCAGCGCCGCCCTTGTCGTGCAGCTGGACGGTGAGCTCGACGGCGTGATGGCGGTCCGGGTCGGGAAGACGGGCATCGCCGGCCTGTACTACGTGCGCAACCCGGAGAAGCTGACCCGGGTCGCAGCCGAGACCCGACTCGCCCGACGCTGAACGCCGACCGTCGCAGGCACGTCGCCCGAGGTCGCAGCGATTAGCCCCACCGAAGGCGGGTAAGCCGCTGCGCCCGATACGGCGGAAGGGGACCAGATGTCTGACAGCCACACCGCACTGCGTTCGATGCACGACCTGGGCCTGGCGGCCTGGTTCGGCGGCTCCCTGATGGGTGCCTTCGGCGTCAACGGTGCCGCGGCCCGGATGGGCGACTCGACCCAACGACTCTCGGTGGCGTCGACCGGTTGGAACCGGTGGACGCCGGTCAACGCGGCGGCCATCGGCGCCCACCTCGCCGGGGCGGTCGGCGAGCTGGTGACCGAGAGCCCACGCATGGCCGCCCAGGCCGGTGTCGGCCGGGCCAGCACCGTGAAGACCGCGCTGACCGTGAGCGCCCTGGCGGTGACCGGGTACAGCCGACTGCTCGGCATGCGGCTGGCCAAGGCCGGGCAGCCGTCGGTCGAGGGGGTCACCGAGCCGAACCAGCAGACCCCGGCGAACGTGGCGTCCTGCCAGCGCCAGTTGAAGATGCTGCAATGGGCGATTCCGGCACTGACCGGCGCCCTGATCGTCGTCACCGCCTACATGGGTGAGCAGCAGAAGCCGGGCCAGGTCCTACGCGGCATGCTCGGCCGCGTGGGTGGCATGGGGCACGCGTCGAAGATGATGGGCAAGGGCGCCGGCGGGATGGCGGCAGCCAAGGCGATCCGACAGATGACGATGTCCGGCCGCTGACGGCTGAACCACACGAACACCAGCGCACCCATGTGCCGGGTGCCGGTGTCACGTAGACCCGGCGACCGGGCACCGACCAGCGAGGTGGCGATGACGGACAGGGACAGGCACGACCGGGCACCCGAGGGTGTCGCACCCTGGGGGACCACCGACGGCTTCGACGCGGATCCGCCGTGGGGTGCCGGTGCGGACTCCCCGATGGACGAGGGCAGCGAGGAGACCGCCGTGCCCGAGGGACGACGCGGTGAACGACGCGCGGCCGGCCCCCTCACCGGTGATACGACGGATCGGCCCGCCGGGCGGCACGGGTTCGGCTCGGTGGAGCCGACCCGTACGCCGGTGGCCGGGCCCGGGGCACCGCCGGACCCCGCGCCGTCGCGGCGCAGCTTCCCGGACGACGCCGTCGACGGGGACCTGCCGGACAACGCGCTGGAGGAGGCGACCGGGATGCACCCGGAGGGGACCTGGCGCGGGTGAGTGCCGCCGCACTGTCCGGTCAGGACCGTACGGCCCACCGGTCGGCCCCGTCGAGCAGGCCGGCGAGCCGTTCCGCGTCGCGCTGGGCCTGACCGGCGCAGCAGTTGTTGAACAGCACGTGCAGTTCGTCGGCCTGCCCGGCGAGGTCGACCAACAGCTCGGACCAGCGGCGCAGCTCCTCGTCGCCGTAGGCGTACCGGAACCGGTCCTCCTTGTCGCCGCTGGTCCAGGCGCTGCTGTGGCCGTGGAACCGGATCATCGCCAGGTCGGCGGTGGCGACCGGGATCGGCGGCACGGAGTCCGGATGCCCCTGCGGCATGTCCACGCAGCAGAAGGTCAGCTCCTGGTCACGTAGGAAGGCCAGCGTCTCCAGCGCCGCCGTCCCGTCGAACCAGGAGGCGTGCCGCAACTCGACGGCCACCCGCCACGGCCGGCAGCGTGACGCCAGCTCCGTGATCCGTCGCCGGGCCGCCTCGCCACGGGCCAGCCACGGCGGAAACTGCAACAGCACCGCGCCGAGCCGGCCGGCCGCCGCGATCGGCGTCAGCGCCGCCCGGAACCGGCTCCACAACTCGTCGTACGCGGCCGTCGGCAGGTCGCGCCGGCGGATCCGGGTCGGCCCGCCGGTCGGTCGCAGATCGGCGGGCAGGGTGGCGATCGGGGTCGGGTGACCGGTGAAGAGGCTGAACGCCTTGACGTTGAAGGTGAACCCCTCGGGTGTGGCGTCGACCCAGCCCTGCGCGGTCTCCGGCGCGGGCACCGCGTAGTACGACGTGTCCACCTCGACCAGCCCGAACCGCTCGGCGTAGTGGCCCAGCCGACCGGCCGGGGTGTTCGCCTGGCGCGGGTACCAGCCGGAACGCACAAGCGTCCGGTCCGCCCACGAGGACGTGCCCACCTTGATGACACCCATGTAGTTCAGTGGACCGCCGGACGGGCCGATCGGCAACCGCTGGGCGGTGACTGCCGGAGGAGAGGGCGCGCGGTCGCCGAGGTGGTTTGAGTCGACGTCCGTCGGGGAGCCCCGGTTCGGGCGTCACGACGATGGGAGACAGGGATGCGTGCTCTTCGGCTGCCCGCCTGGAAGACGGAGCCGGAACTGGTCGAGGTCGACGAACCGACACCCGGCCCGGGCCAGGTGGTGGTGCGGATCGGGGCCGCCGGCGCCTGCCACTCCGACCTGCACCTGATGCACGACTTCGAGGCCGGCGGCCTGCCCTGGAATCCGCCGTTCACGCTCGGCCACGAGAACGCGGGCTGGGTGCACCGGCTCGGCTCCGGGGTGACCGGGCTGGAGGTGGGCCAGCCGGTCGCGGTCTACGGGCCGTGGGGTTGCGGTCGCTGCGCCCGATGCCGGGTCGGTGTCGACAACTACTGCGAGAACCCGGCCGCCGCGCCGGTGCCGGGCGGAGGTGGTGGCCTCGGTCTGGACGGCGGCATGGCCGAGTACGAGTTGGTGCCGGATGCCCGGCACGTGCTGCCGCTGCCCGAGGGGCTCGATCCGGTCGACGCCGCACCCCTGACCGACGCGGGACTCACCCCGTACCACGCGATTCGCCGGTCCTGGCCGAAGCTGCCTCCGGGCAGCACCGCGCTGGTGATCGGCGTCGGTGGGCTGGGGCACGTCGGCGTACAGGTCCTCAAGGCGACCACCGCCGCCCGGGTCGTCGCGGTGGACACCCGGGAGGAGGCGCTGCGGCTCGCCGAGGAGTGCGGTGCCGACGTGACGATGCAATCGGCCGAAGGCACCGCCGAGGAGATCCGCAGGGTCACCGGCGGTCGGGGTGCCGACGTGGTGCTCGACTTCGTCGGCGCCGATGCCACGCTGAAGCTGGGCGTCGCCGCCGCTCGGACCGTGGGTGACCTGAGCATCGTGGGGCTCGGCGGCGGCTCGCTGTCGGTCGGCTTCTTCTCCGTGCCGTACGAGGTCAGTATCCAGACCACCTACTGGGGCAGCCGCCCCGAGCTGCTGGAGGTGCTCGATCTGGGTGCGCGCGGGCTGGTACGACCGAAGACCACCACGTTCAGCCTGGACGAGGCGATGAGCGCGTACCGGATGATGCAGGACGGCACGCTTGAAGGTCGAGCCGTCATCGTGCCGTGAGCCGCCCGGACGGCGCGTTCCTCGGACTCCACCCTAGAGTGATCATGTGGTCGCCGCGTTGGAGCTGTACCTGGACACCGTCGCCACCCGGCGGATCCGGGTGCTGTGGGACGCCCTGGAGGCCGAGGGGGTGCAGAGCATGCGCTCCCTGCTGGAGCAGCGGCACCGGCCCCACGTCTCGCTCGCGGTCGCGCCGCGCTTCGATCCGGAGCAGGTCACCGCAGCGCTGGCCGGCACCACGGTGGCGGCACCACTGCGGTTGTCGTTCCAGCACGCCGGTCAGTTCGTCGGCCGGGTGCTGTGGTTGGGTCCGGTACCCACCTCGGAGCTGCTGGCGCACCACCGGCGGGTGCACGACCTGCTCGTCGCGGGCGGGGTGACGCTTGTGGAGCACTACCGGCCGGGCCGGTGGGTGCCGCACTGCACGCTGTCCATGCGGGTGCCGAACGCGCTGATGGCCACCGCCGTACGCCGCTGCCTCGAAATGCTCCCCCTGGAGGCCACCGTCGTCGCCGCCGCCCTCACCGACCACGCCCGCAACATCTCCCACCCCCTCCCCTGACCACCCGACCCTGCCCCCGCATCGTTGATCATGAGGTTGGCGGCAGAGTCGATCTCGAAGCCGCCGCTAACCCATGATCAGCAGGGTAAAGCTGTCAGGAGGGGTCGGGGCGGCCGAGGCGCCAGTAGCCCATGAAGGCCACCGCGCGGCGGTCCAGGCCGCGCTCGGAGACCAGGTGTCGGCGGAGGGTACGGATGACGCCGGCCTCTCCGGCCAGCCAGGCGTAGAGCGGGGCCGTCGGGGGCGCCTCGGGCACCTCCCAGAGGATCTCGTGGTCCACGTTCACCTCGTCGACCAGCTGCGGCCCGCGCTCATCGGGCGCGGCGCCGGCGAGCAGGTCTCCGGCGACCGCGGCGACGGCGGCGACGAGGCGGCTGCCGTATCCACCGGAACCCCGGGGCAGCCAGGTCACCTCGACACCGGGCGGCGTGATCAGCGGCAGTGCGTCACCGGCTTCGGGGACCTCCAGCAGCACCCGGCCGCGCGCGTCCAGCGGTAGCCGTTCACAGATGCCGCTGATCGCCGGCACCGCCGTCTCGTCCCCGGCCAGCAGCAGGCGCCCGGTCGACGGGGGCCGGAACTCGACCCCGCCGTGGTCGCCGCCGTACGCCGAGTCGGGGCCCACGATCGCGATCGAGTCGCCGGGGCGGACCCGGCGGGCCCACCGGGTGGCCGGTCCACCGTCGCCGTGCAGCACCAGGTCGACGTCGACCTCGCTCAGGTACGGCCGGACCGCGCGCACCGTGTACGTCCGGATCGGGTTGCGCTCGTGATCCGGCAGGGCCCGCCACCGCGCGTACCAGTCCGGCCCCTGTGGAAGGTGGACGCCGGCCTGGCCGGGCAGCGGCAACGCCAGCTTGATCCGCTGGTCGTACCCGTTGTCGGCGAAGCGGTCCAGGTCGGGACCGGTGAAGGTGACCCGGACGAAGGACGGGCTGAGCCGACGTACCGCGCGGACCTCGACGGCGAACAGCCGCCAGGGCGCGATGGGCAGAGTGTGGGTCATGGTGCCTCTCCGGGTCGGGTCGGTGCGCTTACCGGGGTGGGGCGGCGGCGCGGGAACGCCACAGCAGCCAGACGAAGTAGGGGGTGCCGATCATGGCGGTGACCAGCCCGGCGGGAATCTGGGCCGGAGCGATCACGGTGCGGCCGAGGGTGTCGGCGAGGCTGACCAGGGCCGCGCCGAGGAGGGCGGCGACCGGGAGTACCCGGGTGTGCCGGCCGCCGACGAGAGCCCGGGCCGCGTGCGGTGCGACCAGGCCGACGAAGCCGATCACGCCGACGGCGGAGACCGCCGTCGAGGTGAGCAGGGCCGCCGCACCGAGCGCGACCAGTCGGGTGCGTTCCAGCCGGACGCCGAGCACCCGTGGGGTGTCGTCGTCGAGCGTCATCAGGTCCAGCTCGCGGCGGGCGGCCACCACGGCCGGGGTGAGCACCAGCAGGGCTATCGCCACCGGCAGCACCTGGGTCGCGGTGCGGCCGTAGGTGGAGCCGGAGAGCCAGGTGAGGGCCTTGCCGGTGTTCCACGGGTCGAACGCCACGATCATGAAGGTGATCATGGCCATGCCGCCCTGCCAGGCACCGAAGCCGATCAGGACCAGCCGGTCGGAGCTGAGGCCGCCCCGCCAGGCCGCGCCGTACACCAGGGCGAAGGCCAGCATGGCGCCGAGCCCGGCGACCCCGGAGACGGCCCAGACGCCGGCCAGCGGCACGAAGGTGAGCAGCGAGACCGCGCCCAGTCCGGCACCGGCGGTGATGCCGAGGATGCCGGGCTCGGCCAGCGGGTTGCGGCAGACCGCCTGCACGGTGGTGCCGGCGACCGCCAGGGCCGCGCCGGCCAGCATCGCGGCGGTGACGCGCGGCCACCGCTGGTCCAGCACGAAGGTGTACGCCGGTCCGGTGCTGCCGTTGACCCAGTTGACGATGTCGCCGAGCAGCAGCCAGGTGTCCCCGGCGAGCATGCCGAGCAGCACCGCCCCGGCGGTGACGGTGGCGGCGACCGCCACCACGGTGCGGTGGAAGGTCGCGGAGCGTACGGCGGCGTGACCGCCGGCTGGACGGCGGGTGGGGCCGGCGTCGCGGTGCCGGCGGGCCAGCCAGATCAGGATTCCCGCGCCGAACAGGGTGGTCACCACGCCGGTGGGAATGTCAACGCCGGCCTGACCACCCATCAGGGCCCGCAGCAGCACGTCGGAGCCGAGGACGATGATGACGCCGGCCATACCGGACAGCGGCAGCAGGATCCGGTGCCGGTGGACGCCGGGCACCAGCGGGCCGAGCAGCCGGACGATCACCGGTGCGCAGAGGCCGACGAAACCGACCGGGCCGGTGAGGGTGACCGCTGCGGCGGACAGCAGCACGGCCAGCACGGTGACGATCAGCCGGGTCCGGCGTACGTCGATGCCGAGCACGGTGGCGGTGTCGTCGCCGAGGGCGAGGATGTCGAGGCGCTGGCCGAACAGCATCAACGCCGCCACGGCGGCCACGATCACGGGAGCGAGTTGGGTGAGGGTGTCCAGGTCGCTCTGCACCAGGGAGCCGTTGCCCCAGGCGAACAGGCCGATGGTGGCCTGCTCGAACAGCAGGAGCAGCAGCATGGTCACCGAGCTGAGCGCCAGCGCGGTGGCCGAGCCGGCGAGGATCAGCCGGGTGGTGCCGGCCTGACCGCCGGACGACATCGCCATCACCAGGCCGGCGGCGGCGAGGCCACCGCAGAAGGCCAGGCCACCGGCGGGCAGCGCGGGCAGTGCGATGCCGAACGCGGCGACCGAGACGATGGCCAGGTGTGCCCCGGCGTTGACGGCGAGGGTGTCCGGGGACGCGAGGGGATTACGGGCGATCGACTGGAGCGCCGCACCGGCGAAGCCGAGGGCGACGCCGATGGTCAGCCCGGCGAGCAGCCGGGGCACCCGGGACGCGACGAGCACCCGGGCGGTCTCGTCGTCCCCGCCGGTCAGCAGGCGGAGCAGGTCGAGCGCACCCACGGCGGAGGTGCCCTGGGTCAGGTGCACCGCCACGACCGCCAGCAGCAGCGCGGTGGCGGCGACGAAGATCCCGACGACGCGGGGAGTGGAGGGACGCTCGGCCGGAGCCGGCTGGACAGCCGGCTCCGGACGCGGGGGCGCGGACAGCGTGGTCACACCGCGTAGGTGCTGACGAGCTGGTCGATGTACTGCTTGCCGGAGAGCGGCCCGCCGAAGGTCCAGATGCCGTCGGGCATCCGGTGCAGGTTGCCCTGCTCGACGAAGGGCAGCGACTTCCAGATGGCGTTGCTGTTCAGCCCGTCGGCGAAGACGTCGACGCCGTCCGAGGCGTTGTAGAAGAAGTGCAGGTCCGGGCTCTTGAGCACGGTCAGGCCCTCGACGTCGGTCTGGCCCAGGCCCCAGGCCGGGTCGGTCTCGCCGGTCCAGGCGTTCGTCAGGCCGAGCTGAATGCCGATCTGGGAGACCAGGGCGCCCTCGCCGAACATCCGGATGCTGACCGTGCTGCCTTCCTTCCAGCCGTCGGCGATGGCGAACGGCTTGCCGGCCGCACCGGCGTCGGCGATCTTCTTCTTGCCGTCGGCGATGGCGGCGTCGAAGTCGGCGAGCAGCTTCTCCGCCTCGGCGGTCTTGCCGACCGCGGTGGCGATCATGTTCAGGTCGGCCCGCATCCGGCCGAGGTTGTCCGAGGCGTCGCTGCCCTTGGTCACGATGACCGGAACATACTTCTCCAGCTGCGTGATCACGTTGGCGCCGCGGTCGTCCTCCATGACCACGAGGTCTGGTTGCAGCGCCACGATGGAGTCGATGCTCGGCTCACCGCGCGTGCCCACATCCTTGACGCCCGCGTCGAGCTTGGCGGCGCTGACCCAGGTCGCGTACCCCTTGGGGTCGGCGACGCCGACCGGCATGACGCCGAGGCTGACGAGCATCTCGACCTCGCCCCATTCGAGACCGACCACCTTGGTCGCGGGGGCGTCGAGCTTGACCTCCTTGCCCCGGCTGTCGGTGACGGTGACCGGGCCGCTGGCGGCGGGAGTGGTGGCGGCGGGCTCGGTGGTGTTCTCGGTGGTGCCGCAGGCGGCCAGCAGCACTGCGGTGGCGGCGGCCACCAGGGCGGTTACACGGGTACGGGACATGATGTTCTTTCTCGGGTGGGTGTCGTGAACGGTCTGTGCTCAGACCGGGATTCGGGCCAGGTGTCGGCCCACGGGACGGGTCGTCACCAGCCCGCTGAGCGGGTCGGTGCTGACCTCGATCCGGATGCCGTAGGTCTCGGTCAGGTCGTGTTCGGTGAAGACCTCGGCCGGGGTACCGGTGGCGCGGACCCGGCCACCGTGCAGCAGGACCACCTCGTCGGCCACCGCGGCGGCCTGGTTGAGGTCGTGCAGCACGACGCCGACCGCGACGCCGTGATCGTCGGCGAGGTCACGCATCAGATCGAGAATCCCGACCTGGTAGCGCAGATCGAGGAAGGTGGTGGGCTCGTCGAGCAGCAGCACCGGGGTGTCCTGGGCCAGGCAGGTGGCCAGCCAGACCCGCTGGAGTTCGCCGCCGGAGAGTTCGTCCACGGGCCGGCCGGCCATGGCGTTGACGCCGGTGACCTCCATCGCGCGGGCGATGGCGGCCGGGCCGTCCGGGTCGTCCGCGCGCCACCGGCCCCGGTAGGGGTGGCGGCCGTAGCCGACGACGTCGCGGACGGTGACGCCGTTGGGGACCGGCCGGCTCTGGGCGAGCAGGGTGACCCGGCGGGCGTACTCCTTGGCGGGCAGACCCGCGGCGGCGATGCCGTCGGCGAAGAGCACCGTGCCGCTGTCGAGCGGATGCAGCCGGGCCAATGCCCGCAGCAGGGTGGACTTGCCGCTGCCGTTGGGGCCGACGAGCGCGGTCACCGTGCCAGGACGCAGGGTGATCGCAGCACCGTGCACCACCGTGGTGCCGTGGTAGCCCAGGCGCAGGTCGACACCGCGTAGGCTCTGCTCGGCGTCGTTCGTCATCAGTCCGCTCGACATGCGGTTAGGCTAACCTAACCTAAGTACGTGTCAAGACGCGGGTCTGTCTCACTTTCATCGCCCCACCAGCCCCTCTCGACGCCGGTGAGCAGGGTCGATACGTCACGCCGCGTCGCCGGCCGGTCCCCTGGCGTGCAACCGGGACAAGCAGCCACGTGCGATCGGCGGGACGCCGATGCCGGACCACCCGTCAGGCAACGCGAAATCCGTACCGGGGTGGGAGGACAGAGCAGCCGGAGCAGCGGTAACGTTGCGCGTCATCCGCCGCCGGCCCGCCGGCGTGGCGCTCTTCGATCCTCTGGAGGATGGGGCATGTCCATCGGCGAGGAGCCGTTCGCAGTCCGCGACGACCTGGCCTCGCGGCCGAATTTCGAGGTCGCCCTGCGCGGGTTCGACAAACGGCAGGTTGAGCGCTACGTCGAGCAGATGGACGGCCGGCTCGCCGCCATCTCGGCGGAACGGGACCGGGCCACCGCACACGTACGGGAGCTGAGCGGAAAGCTCCAGGCGGTGCAGAGCGAGATGGCCGAGCTGCGGCAGCGACCGGCGCAAGTGGACAAGGCCACCTTCCAGGACGTGGGCCCGATGGTCGGCCAGATCCTGGACCTGGCCGAGAAGCAGGCCGCGGCGATCATCGACACGCACACCCAGCGGGCCACCAAACTCCAGGCGGAGGCGGAGAAGACGCTCGCCAACGCGCGGGAACGCACCGTCAAGGCGCTGGCCGACCTGGAAGAGGAACTGGCGGCCCGGCGGGCCGAGCACGAGAAGACGTACGAGGAGTTGCGGGCGACGGCCGACGCGGAACTGGCCGAGACCCGCGAGCGGGCCGACAAGCTGCGCGCCGACGGGGAGGCCGCACACGAGCGTGCCCAGCAGGAGGCGCAGCGGATCGGCGAGCAGTGCCGACAGCAGGTCGAGCAGGCCCGCTCGGCGGCGGAGGCGCTGACCACCTCGGCGCGTACCCAGATCCACCAGGAGATCCAGGCGGCCCGGTCGAAGAGCCAGCAGGAGCTGGCGCAGTGGCGGGCCTCGGTCGAGGAGGAGCTGGCCGAGCGACGGGCCACGGCCGAGGAGGACCTGACCGAGCAGCGGGCCGCTGTCGAGCGTGAGCTGGCCGCGCAACGCACCGCCGCCGAGCAGCGGGTCAGCTCGATGATCGCCGACGCCCAGCAGTACTCGGCGGAGATCCGCAAGCGCGCCGACGAGCAGGCGGCCGAGGTGCGCAAGCTCAGCGACGAGCAGGCCGCGGCGGCCGAGGAACAGTTGCACGCGGTCCAGCTTGAGGTCGGGGAGCAGCGTCAGGCACTGGACCAGCTGCACGAGCAGCTGGACGACGCCGAGCAGCAGCTCGACGAGGCTCGCCGCGCCAAGGACGCCACCGAGGCCGAGCTGAACCGGCTGCGGCAGCTGCTGGAGGAGACCAGCCACGAGCTCGTGGCGGAGCGTCAGCGACTGGACGAGGTGCGCCGGGCGGCCGAGGCCGCCGAGCGGCACGCCAAGGAGACCCGGGCCCGGGTGCAGCGGGAGGCCAAGCGGGTCGCCGATCTGGCGGCCGCGGCGGTGATGGCGGCTGCGGCCGGTGGCGGCGAGACCGCCGAGTACCCGATGGTGGCCGCCCGACTGGGGGTTTCCCGGACCGGTGGCGACGCGGCCACGGCGGGCGGTGGCGAGGTGACCCCGGCGGCCGATGGTCCGGCCGAGGGGGCGACCGCCGCTGCCGAGGAGGACGCCGAGCAGGCCGGGTTGGGCTCGGAGCGGACGGCGGCCGACCCCGCCGCCCCGGCAGGCCAGGAGCGCAACGGAGCCGCGACCGGCCGGCCGGGCAACCCGCAGCCAGGCTCGGGCAAAGCCGGTGGCGGACCTGAGCACGGCGCCCGCCCGCTGGTGGATCCGGTGGCTCGCGCGGCGGCGGCGGTGGCGGCAGGCGGGCCGGGCGGCATCGACTGGTTCGCCGGCCAGCCGGCGAACCAGCAGTCCGACCAGGCCGAGCCGGCCCCACCCGCCGCGAACGACACCGATCGGGCGCCCGAGCCGGCGGCGAACTGATCGGGCCGCCCCGAGCGGTGCCGCGTGCCGACCGGCCTGTCCGCACAAGCCTGCCGGAGGCGACCTGAGCCCGTCCGCCGGTCGACGACCGGCGGACGGTTCCTCATCACGGCCGGCGGGGCAGCCAGCCGAGGAAGCGGTTACGCGCCCGGGCCAGCGGTAGCCCGGGTAGATCCCGGGCGGCAGCCAGCAGACAGGAGCCCAGGTAGACAGCGAGCGCGGCGCGGGCACCGCCGAACTCCGCGAGCAGTTGGCTCTGCTTGACCGCGCACGGCCACTCCTGCCCGCAACCGGTGCAGGTCCAGCTCGGCGGCGAGGGCAGATGCTCCGGCGGCTTGGCCGAGCGGTAGCGGACGGAGGCGCTGTTTCCTCGGCCGACCCGGCTGGCGGGCCGGGGTGGATCACCAGGCACGGAATGTCGATGGGTGAACAGTTCCCGTCGCGCCAGTCCGAGCGCCCCGCCCACCCGGACCAACGCGTCCGGCCCCGGACGGTAGCCGACCAGGGCGCCCAGCAGGTGGTGACCCAGCAGGTCGAAGGCGTCCGGCCCGAGGGCGAGGTCGCGGCAGAGCGCGATCAGCCGCGTCGGTGCCACCACCCGCTGCGCCACCAGGGCGCAGCGCAACACGTCCCGCAGGGCACCACCCAGGTCGGTCGTGCGGGATCCCACGATGCCGGTCAGGTCTGTCTCGCCGGCGATCCGCCGGCGTGCCTCAGCCGTCGCCAGTCGGACGATGTCAGTCGGATCCTTGGTCTCCAACACCCCACCCCTTCACCCGTTGGTCGATCAGCTACCCCTCGTTCGACACCCTTCGCATGATCATGGCCACGGAGGGTTGTCGGCTAGCCCGGTGCGCGCACGCCGGGCCGTACCGATTAGCCCAAAAACGAAAACTCCCCTGACATCGACAACGAGCGAGATCTACCGGGCGCGACGGATGCGCCACGAAAACTTCATGGGAGTCCTTCCTTTGTGGATACCATCGATGGGAATCCTGGCTCTGCATGTCCTATCGCTCTCCGGATCCACCACGTCTCGCCGGGGCATCGTCCCGGCGTGCCGAAGCGCCCTCCGTCCAGGTCGATGGAGACGTATTGAAGACGAAGGTTCCGATTGCCCACCGGTTCGACAGCCGCGACCCGGAGACGATCCGCGACTTCCTGGCGTACGCCTACCGCTCCAAGGTCGCCCTCCGCGCGGCCCCCGGCGTCCGCTACCGGTTCCGCCACCACCGGGTCGACGCGGGCTCGTTCTGGTTGGAGTCGTTGGAACAGTCCACCCAGCTCGATATCGATGTCGAACCGCCCGCCGCGCTGGTGATCTGTGAGGTCCTCAACGGACGCGTCGACCGCTCAAGCGCCGGTGCGTACGGCCGGTACAGCCCGGGCGACGTCTTCCTGGCCACCCTCCCCGACCTTCCCTGCTCGCTGCGCTGGCTGCCGGGCCGGGTCAGCGTATGCCTGCTCGACCTCGCCGTGCTGGACCGGGTGACCGGCACCGCGTCCGCCGGGCGGGTGAGGGCGGTCCAGTTCGGCGGTCTGTCCCCCGCCTCCCCGGCCCTGGCCGGACTGTGGCGGCACACCACGAGCTACCTCAACCACGTCGTCCTGGGCAACCCGTACGCGTACCGCGAACCGCTGGTCATCGCCAACGCGGCCCGGATGCTGGCCGCCTCGGCCCTGGCGGTCTTCCCCAACTCCACCACACGCTGGCCACAGGCCATCGACCGGCGGGCCGCAACCACCGCCACGCTGCGCCGCGCCACGGCCTTCATCGAGGAGTACGCCGACCGCGACATCGGCGCAGCCGACATCGCCGCCGCCGCCCAGGTCTCGCTGCGGACCCTGCAACTGGCGTTCCGCCGGCACCTCGACACCACCCCGATGGCGCACCTGCGCCGGGTCCGGCTCGACCGCGCCCACCGTGACCTCGTGCAGGCCGACCCCCGCCAGGAGACCGTCTCCGCGATCGCCTCCCGGTGGGGGTTCCTCAGCCACAGCCGGTTCACCGCGCGTTACCACGCCACCTACGGATTTCCGCCCAGCCGCACCCTGCACGCCTGACGCCCACCCTGGCCGACCGCCCGCGGTGGGCCACCGTCCGCACGATGGCCACTCCACCTCATCGGTGCCAGAATCGCACCATGCGGGGTACGCTCGTCGGCCGCGACGGGGTGTTCGACCAGGCCTGGCGCGCACTACGCGAGCCGGGGTCGGTGCTGTTGGAGGGCCCGGCCGGCATCGGCAAGACCACGTTGCTCCGGGAACTGGTCACCGAGGCGACGCGGGCCGGCTGGTCGGTGCTGACCTGTGCGCCGACCGAATGCGAGACCGAGCTGCCCTTCGCCGCCCTCGCCGACCTGCTCCGTCCGCTGGCGGACCTGGTGGTGGAGTTGCCGCGCCCACAGCGCGTCGCGGCCGAGATGGTGCTGCTCACCCGGGACAGCGACGAGACCGTCGACGAGCGGGTGGTCGGTGCCGCCACCCGCTCGCTGCTGGAGGCCGTGCTTGCCGCCGGCCGGCCGGTGCTGGTCGCCGTGGACGACTCGCCATGGCTGGACAGGCCGAGCGAACGAGCGCTGCGGTTCGCGCTGCGCCGGGTCGCTCCCGGGCTGTCCACCCTGGTCAGTTGCCGCACCGACAACACGCCGACGATGCGGATCGCGCCGCTCGGGCTCGACTCCGGTCCCGGCCGGCTGACCCGGCTGCCACTGGCTCCGCTGGGCGTGGGGGCCCTGCACCACCTCCTGCGCGAGCGGGTCGGTGCCACCCTGAGTCGTTCGTTGCTCGCCCGGATCGCCCGGGAGGCTGCCGGCAACCCACTTGTCGCCATCGAGGTGACCCGCGCGGTGCAGCGCCTGCCGCAGCCACCGGAGCCGGCACAGGATCTACCGGTGGCCTCGTCCATGCATCAACTCCTCGGAGAGGTGCTCGCCCGGCTCCCGGCCCGCTGCCGGGACGCCGTACGGCTGGCCGCCCTGCTCGGCGTACCGCTGCTTCGGGACCTGGCCGCGACGGGGATCTCCCCCGCCGCGTTCGACGCCGCGGAGGAGGCCGGTCTGCTGGTGGTCGGGGCGGTGCGGGTGGAGTTCGCCCATCCGGTCTACGCGGCCGCGGTCCGCGCCGGCATCCCACCCGGCGTCCGGCGCGGCCTGCACCGCCGGCTCGCCGAGGTGGTGACCGACCCGGACGAACGCGTCCGACACCTGGCCCTGTGCACCACCACGGCGGACCCGGTGGTCGCCGACGCCCTCGCCGCGGCTGCCGCCCGGCAACATGCGCGGGGCGCGCCGGAGGCCGCCGCGAATCTGTACGAGTCGGCGGCGCGGCTCACGCCCGCCGACGATGTGGCCAGCCGAGGCCAGCGGCTGCTGGCGGCGGCCCGTTGCCGCTTCGGGTGCGGCGACCACCCCGGCGCACGCGTCGCCGCCGAGGCGGTGGCCGCCGAGTTCGGCGGCGACGTCCGCGCGGAAGCGCTGCTGCTGCGCGCGGTGGTCGCCTGGAGCGCCGACGAGTCCGGCGGCACGGCGGTCGAGGCAGCCGGCCGGGCACTGGCGGCAACCCGTCCGGATTCCCCGCTGGCCGGCCGGATCCACGCCCACCTGGCGCTCTTCGTCGACCTGCCGGATCCGGCGCGGGCCCATGCCGAGGCAGCCATCGCCCTGCTCACCGGTCCCGGCGGAGACCGCACGCTGCTCGCCGCGGCGCTGCTGCACCTGTTCTTCAACGAGGTACGGGCCGGCGAACCACCGCGCATCGAACTGCTCGACCGGGCGCTGGAGATGGAGGGACCGGAGCCGTCGTGGCTCGCCGGCACGATCCCGGCGATCTGGTGGAAGTCGATCGACGATCCGGCCCAGGCCCGACGACGGCTGGGCAGCCTGCTGGATCTGGCGGCCGCTCGGGGAGATGAGCCCTCGCAGTACGACCTGCTCAAACACCTCGGCGAGACCGAGCTGCTCGCGGGGCGGTGGTCGACTGCCGAACGGCACATCGCGGCGGCCCGCGAGCTCGGTGAGCTGCTGGGCACCGAGGCGACCGCGGAAATCTGGCTGGCCGGGCTGCTCGACGCCCTCCGTGGCCGACTCGACGTGGCGCAACGGGTGGCCGAGGCGGGGCTCCGACTGGCCGAGCAGCTCGACGACGACTGGTGCCGGCGGATCCACCTGCAACTGGCAGCGTTCGTGGCGCTCTGCGCCGGCCGGACGGCCGACGCCGCAGCCGGGTACGGCCGACTCGCCGCGACGGTCGACCGGATGGGTCTGGCCGAGCCGCTCGCACAGCGCTTCGAGACCGACTGGATCGAGGCCTGCGTGGGTGCCGGCGACCTGGTCACGGCGCGCGACGCCCTGGCCCGGCTGGCGGAACGTCACCGGCGGTTGCCCCGCCCCTGGACGCTGCTGGGGCTGGCGCGCAGCCGCGCCCTGCTGGACAGCGCCAGTGGCGTCGACCCCTCGGCTGCCCTGGACGACCTCGCCGCCGCGCGTGCCGCCGTGCCGCCGGAGGTCCTGCCGCTGGATCGGGCCAGGTGTCTGCTGGTCGAGGGTATGGTGCACCGCCGGTCCCGCCGCAAGCGGCCGGCCCGGGAGGCACTGGCCGCCGCGGCGGTCGAGTTCGACGCCCTGGGCGCGACGGTGTTCGCCGAGCGAGCCCGGGCCGAGGCCGCCCGGCTCGGTGGGCGCCCGCCCGCTCCGTCGGACCTCACCGCCACGGAGGAGCGGGTCGCCCGGCTCGCCGCGCAGGGACGGACCAGCCGGGCAATCGCCGACGAGCTGTTCGTCAGCCCGAAGACCGTCGAGACGAACCTGTCGCGGGTCTACCGCAAGCTGGGCATCTCCCGCCGGGCGGAACTGGGTGCCGCGCTGGCGCGGGCAGGTGGACCCGACGAACGGCTACACCGGCCGGCGGCGACCGTCGGCGCGCCGACCGGCACGGCCAAAGGCTAGGGAAACGCCGGATTCCTCGCCGGCCGTGTGGTCGTAGCGTCGAGACGTCACTACCGGCGGACCGGCTTCGGGTGGACCGGTGCCGGCTGCCGGCACCGGTCCAGCCGTGCCGTGCGAGCGGCGGTCGTCCGTTCTGGGTGTGGTCGAACAGCCCGGCCCGGTGGCGGCCGGGCGTCAGAAGGGAGCCGAACCTGTGCGTCGACTGATCCTGCCCGCAGTGCTCGCGGCCGCGCTCGCGCTGACCGGCTGCGACAGCGCCGAACCTGCGCCGCCAGCGGCTGGCCCCGGTGCGGATGTGGAGACCGACCTGGACGTGTCCGCCGACGGCGCGGGCACCGAGGCCCCGCCCTGCCCGTTCACCGCAGCCCAGATCTCAGAATTGATCGGCCAGTCCATGGTCGACGACGGCAACTGCAGCTTCGGCGACGGCAAGGGGGTGGCGGCGTTGTCCGTGACGACCGCCTCCCAGTTGGCCGGCGAGACGACCTACGACTATCAGCGCCAGCAGGCCGAGCAGACCTACCAGACGGTGACGGATCTTGACGGGGACGGCAAGGGCTACCTGGCGGTCAAGGACATCGGCGCCGAGGCGGTGCTCGTCGGCGGCGCTGGCAGCTTCACCGTGACGTTGAGCAGCTTCGAGCGCCTCGGCGCGCAGCCCGACGGCTACGAGCAGGCACTGCGCCGGCTGCTCGACGCCCTCCCCCGGTGACACCACGCCCCCCGAGGAGACGACCGTGAGGTACCTCAAGCTCGCCGCGACGGCCGTCGCCGTCGCCGCACTCACCGCCTGCGGCGGCAACGCCGAACCCGCCGCCGCGCCACCGCCACCGACCGAGGCGGCGGAGCCGGCCCCGCCCACCGACGCGACCGAGGCAACGGAGCCGACGGCCGAGGCGCCGCCTGTCGACGCCTGCGCCCTGGTACCCAAGGAGGACGCCGAGAAACTGGCGGGCACCCGCCTGGAGGATCCGGTGCCGGTCCGTGAGACCTGCACGTACAGCGGGCCGGTCTCGGGTCCGCTGGCGCAGGTGGAGGTCTACGTGGGCGACGGAGCCAAGAAGATCCTCGACGTCGACCGCGATCTGGACCACGAGTTCGAGACGCTGTCCGGGATCGGGGACGAGGCTTACCTGGAGGACGGCGCGGTCTTCGTGCACGCCGCCGGGGTGTGGGTGGCCATCCGACTGGTCCGGCTGGACGACCCGGCCAAGTACCACAAGCCGCTTACCGAGTTGGCCCGGACGGTCGCCGGGCGGCTCTGAGCCACGGTCCGGTCACGCCGCCTTCCGCTCGGCGGGCGACTTCTCGCTCGCCCGACGCTGCGCTTCGAAACGCCGCCGGATCACGGCGACCGCCTCCTCCTCGTGGCAGCCGAGGCTGCGCAACAGGTCGGTGGCGACGGTACGGATCTGGGCCACCACCACACTGCCGGAGAAGCCGACCCCCTCGTCGTACGCCTCGGCGGCCCGGTCGACCGCCTTGAGGATCAACTGCTCGGACCGGTTCGTGTGGTGCCCGCTCTCCGCCTCGACCTGCAACAGCGCCAGGGCGTCGCCGAAGTAGTGCACAGCGGCCGCCAGCCCGGCCGGGATCGGTTCCTCGTCCCGGACCGCGGTGGCCGCCCGGCGCAGCATCTCCTGACCACCCCCGACGGCCAGGTCGAGGTAGCGCGTACCACGTTCGTAGTGCTCGAACTCGCCCCGTCGGTGCCAGCGGGCCGGCGACACCGCCACCGCCTCCCGTGCGCCGGAAACAGCGTCGTTGAGCAGGGTCAGTTGGGGGCTCAGGCCGTACAAGCCGTCCCGGGCGGCGGCCACCACCGCGGCGTCGCCCTGGGACATCCCGTCCGCGGCGTTGTGCAGGTGTTCGATCAGGGTGGAGAAGAGGGGGCGGGCGGCCCGTTGGATGATGCGCACCGGGTTGACCGGCAGCACGGCCACCACCACCACGGCCGAGATCGCGCCGATGACCGCGTCGATGACCCGCGGCACCTCCAGTCCCCGCTGGATCGGCGAGAGGGTGGCGATCAGCACCGCCGTACCGCCGGCCTGGGTGACGACCGCGCCACCCCGGCTCATGGTCAGCGCGAGCAGGATGGCTAGGGTGACCACGGTGCCGATCTGCCAGGGGCCGGTGCCGATCACCATGATCAGGGCGTCACCCACCAGCAGGCCGGCCAGCACGCCGACCAGTAGCTCGACGGTACGACGGGTCCGTCGGCCGATCGCGGCGGCGATGGTGCCGACGGCGGCACTGGGGGCGAACACCGGCGACGGGTGGTTCAGCAGCTCGTGCGCCAGCGTCCAGGCGATCGCGGCGGCCACGCCCGCCTGAACGGCGAGGATCGCGTACAACTCCAGGCTCCGGCGTCGCTCCCGCCAGCCGATGCGTTGGCTGAGGCTCCCGACCGTGCTGGCGACCCCGGCCTGGACCCGGCCGCCGGCACGATGCGCCCAGCCGCTGTCGTCCTCCCCCGCCGCCACGCCGCCGACTACCCCACCGGGCCCCGCTCATTCACCGCCTGGCGACGCTTCCTTCCCGCTGGCAGCCGCCGAACCGTTCGAGGCGGTATCCCCACCGTCTCGGTACGCCGGACCGGAATAAGCCATCCCTGGTTCACCTTTCTCACCTGGGCAGAGAGCCTTCATATCGTGCTGCATCGATTGACAAAGTTGATGATCCCAACTTATGGTGCGAGCCGGCCGGATGTTTCCGGTGGCCCGGCGACGCCCGGCCAGCCACCCCGTTGACACCATCACCACGCGAGGAGCGTCATGGCTGGGCTGAAGGGCACACTACGCAGGACACGTTGGCGATTCGGCCTCGTCGCCAGCGGCGTCGCCGCACTACTGGCCGGGGCCGGCCTGATCACCGCCGGCACCGCGCACGCGGCGGCCGGATGCCGGGTGGCGTACTCCGCCCCCAGCCAGTGGCCGGGCGGGTTCACCGCCAACGTCGCCGTGACGAACCTCGGCGACCCGCTCAACGGCTGGCGGCTGACCTGGACCTTCCCCTCGGGGCAGCGGGTCACGCAGGCATGGAACGCCACGGTCACCTCGTCCGGCAACGATGTCACCGCCAGCAACGTCAGCTACAACGCCGCCCTGGGCACCAACCAGACCGCGTCGTTCGGCTTCAACGGCTCGTGGTCCGGCAGCAACACGGCACCGACCACGTTCGCCCTCAACGGCGTCACCTGCACCGGTAGCGTCGGCACCACCCCGCCACCGACCACCACCCCGCCGCCGAGCACGCCACCGCCGAGCACCCCGCCGCCGACCAGCCCGCCGCCGGCCGGCGACCCGATGGCCTACGTGGCGGCGATGCAGCCCGGCTGGAACCTCGGCAACACCTTCGACGCGGTCGGCGCCGACGAGACCGCGTGGGGCAACCCGCGCGTCACCGAGGCGCAGCTCGACGCCATCCGGGCCCAGGGCTTCAACAGCATCCGAATCCCGGTGACCTGGAGCAACCACCACGGCCCCGCGCCCTCGTACACCATCGACGCGGCCTGGCTGAACCGGATCAAGGAGGTCGTCGGCTGGGCCCTGGACGACGGCTTCTACGTGATGATCAACCTGCACCACGACTCGTGGCAGTGGATCCACGAGATGCCGACGAACCGGACCACGGTGCTCAACCGCTACAACGCGCTGTGGACCCAGATCGCCGCCGCGTTCCGGGACCACTCGCCGAGGCTGCACTTCGAGAGCGTCAACGAGCCGCAGTTCGCCAACAGCTCCGGCGACGCCCAGAACGCGGAGCTGCTGCACGAGCTGAACGTGAACTTCCACCGGATCGTGCGCGCCTCGGGCGGCACCAACGCCACCCGGATGCTGGTCCTGCCGACCCTGCACACCTCATCCGAACAGGCTCGGATCAACGAGTTGACCACGACGATCAACCAGCTCGACGACCGCAACCTGATCGCCACCGTGCACTTCTACGGCTACTGGCCGTTCAGCGTCAACGTCGCCGGTGGCACCCGCTTCGACGCCACGACGCAGCAGGATCTGACCGACTCGTTCGACCGGGTGCACAACGCCTTCGTGACCCGCAACATCCCGGTCGTCATCGGCGAGTACGGACTGCTCGGCTTCGACCGGCACACCGGCACCATCCAGCAGGGCGAGAAGCTCAAGTTCTTCGAGTTCCTCGGGCACTACGCGCGATCCAAGCGGCTCACCACCCAGCTCTGGGACAACGGTCAGCACTTCGACCGGGTCGCCTTCCAGTGGAAGGACCCGGAGCTGTGGGCCCAGATCAGGTCGAGCTGGACGACCCGTTCCGGCACCGCGTCGTCCGACCAGGTGTACGTGCCGCGTACCGGCTCGATCACCGCGAAGTCGCTGACCCTCAACCTGAACGGCACCACCTTCTCCGGGTTGCGCCAGGGCAGCACGAACCTGACGCAGGGCACCGACTACACGGTCTCCGGCAACCAGCTCACCATCACCGCGAGCGCGCTGACCCGGTTGGTAGGCAACCGGGCGTACGGGGTCAACGCCAGCCTCCAGGCCCGCTTCTCGGCCGGTGTGCCCTGGCGGATAGACGTGATCACCTACGACACCCCCGTCCTGTCCAGCGCCACCGGAACGACAGCCGCCTTCGCCATTCCGACCCAGTTCCGCGGCGACCAGCTCGCCACCATGGAGGCGAGGTACGCCGACGGCAGCAACGCCGGCCCGCACGACTGGACGTCGTTCAAGGAGTTCGACGTGGCCTTCAGCCCTGACTACCCGGGCAACCGGATCACGTTGACCGACACCTTCTTCGGCGAGGTCCGCGACGGCGCAGCGGTCACCCTCACCTTCCACTTCTGGAGCGGTGCCCAGGTGACCTACCGCGTCACCCGGTCCGGCAGCACCGTCACCGGCGTCACCGGCTGAACCAGCCGCGCCACCGGCCGCCCACCGGGTGGCCGGTGGCGCGCGGCGGTCATCATGGGTTCATGATCCGATTCCTGCTGAACGTGCTCTGGCTCATCTTCGGTGGTGGCCTCGTGCTGGCGATCGGCTACGGTATCGCCGCCCTGATCTGCTTCGTGCTCGTCGTCACCATCCCGTTCGGCGTGGCGTCGTTGCGGTTGGCGTCGTACTCGCTGTGGCCCTTCGGCCGGACCCTGGCACCGAAGCCCGGTGTCGGGGTGGCTTCGGGTCTCGCCAACATCATCTGGGTACTGCTGGCCGGTTGGTGGCTGGCGCTCTCGCACATCGTCGCCGGCGTCGGCCTCTGTCTCACCATCATCGGGATCCCGTTCGGCGTGGCCAACTTCAAGCTCGTCCCGGCGGCGATCTGGCCGTTGGGGCAGGAGGTCGTACCCGCCCCATGAGAGCCGAAGGCGTGTTTCCGACGAATGACCTGACCGGCCGGGTGGCCCTCGTCACCGGGGCCAACCACGGCATCGGCGCGGCCACCGCCGTCACGCTGGCCCGGTTGGGCGCAGCGGTGCTGGTCAGCTACCTACGGTTGGACGACCCGCCGGACCCGGGCATCCCCGACGCGTACCGACGCAAGCGGGCCGGCGACGCGACCGAGGTGAGCGAGCGCGTCCGCGCCGTCGGCGGCCGGGTGCTGCCGGTCGAGGCGGACCTGGCGGACCCGGCCGTCCCGGCCCGGCTGTTCGACATCGCCGAGCGCGAGCTGGGCACGGTCGACATCCTGGTGAACAATGCCAGCGGCTGGCTGGCCGACACGTTCAAGCCGACCGCCGTCGACCGGCACGGCCGGTCGTTGCGGCCGGTGAGCGCCGAATCCTTCGATGCACAGTTCGCTGTGGACGCCCGCGCGGGCGCCCTGCTGATCGCCGAGTTCGCCCGCCGCAACGTCGCCGCGCGTCGCGGCTGGGGGCGCATCATCAGCCTCACTTCCGGCGGCAGTGACGGGTTCCCCGAGGAGGTCTCCTACGGTGCCGCCAAGGCGGCCCTGGTCAACTACACCATGGCCGCGGCACACGAACTCGCGCCGTTCGGCATCACCGCCAACGCCGTGCACCCACCGGTCACCGACACCGGCTGGGTCAGCGAGGAGGTACGCGCCGCCGTCGCCGACGACCCGCACCTGCTGCGGGTGGCCGAGCCCGAGGAGGTCGCCGAGGTGATCGCCTTCCTCGCCGGGGAGAGCGGGCGGCTGGTCACCGGCAACGTGATCCAACTGCGCTGACCGACTCACCAGTGGGCGCCGCCGCAGACGCCTTCGGCGTCCCGCGGCTCGACCTGCAAGGTGGCGTGCTCAATGCGGAAGCGGTCGTGCAGCATCTGGCGGGCGGCGGCCAGCACCGGGGCCAGGTCCGCTCCGGTGTCCAGGGTGAGGTGCGCCGAAGCCACCTCCATCCCCGAGGTCAGGGTCCACACGTGCAGATCGTGCACGTCGGCGACACCGTCGAGCCCACGCAGGCCGTCGCGTACCTCGGCGACGTCCACGTGCGGCGGCGCGGCCTGCACCAGCACCCGCAGCGCGGCGCGGGCGAGGCGGTAGGTGCGGGGCAGGATGAACAGGCCCACCCCGACGGCGACGATCGGGTCCGCGTACCACCAGCCGGTCAGCGCGATCACCCCGGCCGCGACCAGCACGCCCACCGAGGCGATCAGGTCACCGAGAACCTCCAGGTAGGCGCCGCGCACGTTGAGGCTCTCCGTCGACCCGGCGCGCAGCAGCAGGAAGGCGACCACGTTGGCGACCAGCCCGCCGACGGCCACCGCCAGCATCGGGCCGACCAGCACCTCCGGCGGGTCGTCGAACCGCCGGAGCGCCTCCACCAGCACGTAGAGGGCGACCCCGGAGAGCAGCACCGCGTTGGCCAGCGCCGCCAGGACCTCCATCCGGTACAGGCCGAAGGTGCGCTGACCGTCCCGGGAGGCCCGGCTCGCGGCGGTGATCGCCGCGAGCGCCATGCCGATGCCCAGCACGTCGGTGAACATGTGCCCGGCGTCCGACAGCAGGGCCAGGGAGCCGGTCACCCAGGCGCCGACCGCCTCCACCAGCATGAAGGTCGCCAACAGGGCGAAGGCCGCCCACAGTCGCCCGCGGTGCTTCTCCCCCGCCCGGGCAACCTGCCGCCCGTGATCGTGCCCGGCACCCACCCCGCGCCCCCTCTCGCCGCCGCCAACATATGCGTATATCGCAATGGGCGCAACTATCTCCGCCAACCCCGCCCCGCGATCTTGCACTTCCGGTCGCCGAGATGCACCTTTTCACCACTTCTGAGGAGGCAAGAAGTGCAAGATCGCGGGGCGGGAGCCGGGCTGGAGGAGGAGCGGCGGTTCAGCCGGGATGTGCGGTCAGTCAGCGAGCGCGTCGGTTGGCCCGCAGGGCGCCGAGGATCACCCTCGGTGTGACGAGCGAACTCGGGTGCTTGCGCATCGAGACGACGTCGTTGAACCGCCGGGCAGTGGTCACGTCGGTGACGGTCGCCGCGACGATCTGGCGGCTCACCCAGCTGGAGAGCCGGTAGCCGCGTGGGTAGGGGCCGTCGACGTGCGGCAAGGCCAGGTCGGCCGAGGTCGAGATCGACCAGGCGGCGTCGACCACGATCTTCTGAAGGGCGAAGAAGTGGTGGGCCGGCAGACCCAGGTCCGGACCGGGCCGCAGGTAGTGCGCCAGGCAGGCCGCGTGCAGCGCGGCGGCGGTGATGCCCTGCCCGTACACCGGGTTGAACGAGGCGACCGCGTCACCGACGCTGACCAGCCCGCCCGGCAGCCGGGTCACCGCGTGGAAGTCCCGACGCCGGCTGTCGGCGTGCCGGTAGGTCTGCACGTCGCCGAGGATCTCGCTGTCGGCGACCGTCGCGAACTCCGGCGGGAACTGCTCGCGCAGCCGTCGGACGAAATCCTCGGCGGTACGGCCGGGACGGTGCTCCCCGTAGCCGGCCATCATCGCCATCCACCGACCGTCCTCGATCGCGAAGAACGCGGCACCGGCGACGTCGACAGACGTCGTCGGGCTGTGCAGCGCCAGCACCACCGTGTGCTCGGGGTCCGCCTCGTCGCGTCGGAACAGGGCGGTCGCGTAGTTGAGGTGCACAGTCATCCGCCGCAGCGCCGGCCGCTCCCACCCGGCCTCTGCCAGCCAGTCGGAGAGCCGGCTGGACCGCCCCATGGCGTCCACCACCAGATCGGCGTGCTCGACACCCGGCGAACCGCCGACGTCGCACCGGACGCCGCTGGCCACCGGGCCGTCGAACACCAGCCCGGTGGCGCGGGCGGTGACCGTCTTGACGTTGGGCAGTCGCAGCACCTGCTGCCGGATCAACGACTCCAGCAGCGGCCGGCTCCCGGCCAGGCTGTCGGCGTCGTCCGGTACGACGACCTTCAGCCGGCCGTCCAGGTAGTTCCGCCGGGCTGCCGGCGGAGCCTCGATCGCCCCCTGTGCCAGGGCCTGTTCCCGGAACCCGGGGAACAGCTGCTCCAACTGGAGGAAGCCACCGGGCAGCAGGGCGTGCAGTTGAGTCCCCTGTGGTACGCCCGGTCGTCCTCCGGTCGCCTGTAGGTCGTCGCGGTCGATGACCACCACGCTCTCGGCGTAGTCGGAGAGCACCCGGGCGGCAAGCATGCCGGCGATGCTGCCGCCGATCACCACCGCCTTGCCCATGACAGGGGACGCCTGGTCGGGCGGTCGCACCGCGTTCAGCGCGGCGAGGACCCGAGCCGGAGAGAGGGACATCGTGCTCTCCAAAGGGTACGAGGTGTGGCGCCTTTCCGCCTGCCTGCCAGTGACCGATGCTGGGGCAGACCGACGGAGCCGGGCGGTCGGCATGACGCCCAACGATCGTTGCACAGGGAGGGAACGCCAACGACGATTCGTCCCGGCCCCCCGGCCACCTCTGTCTCCGGCCGGCTCAGCTCCGGACGGCACCGTCCGGCGCCGGCTCCCGGCCGGCACCAACCCGGTTGACCAGGTAACCGAAGGCGGCGGCCGTGAAGAACATGACGATGCCGTAGACGGCGCCGGGAATCGCCATCTGCGCGTTGTCGAGCAGCGCCGGACTGAGCGCGATGGTGATGGCCAGGGTGCTGTTGTGGATGCCGATCTCGAACCCGGCCGCCTTGGCGGCGCTGCGCTCGACCCCGGCCAGCCGGGGCACCCCGTACCCGATGCCGAGGCTGAGCAGGTTGAACGCCAGTACGGCCAGCCCGACGGAGACGAAGTAGTCGGCGAGGTTGTCCCGCTCACCGAGTACGGCACCGGCGATCACCGCAACCAGGACCACCACGGACAGCACCCGTACCGGGCGGTCCAACCGCTGCGCGACAGCGGCCGACCGTGCCCGGATCAGCATTCCGAGGGCGACCGGGATCAGCACGATCGCGAACACCTGGAGCACCTTGTCGAACTGGAGCCCGATGCTCCGCGCGTCGCCGAGGAGGTACGCCGCCGACAGGTTGACCACGATCGGCAGGGTGAAGACCGCCAGCACCGAGTTGATGGCGGTCAGCGTGATGTTCAGGGCCACGTGCCCGCCGAAGAGGTGGCTGTAGAGGTTCGCCGTGGTGCCGCCCGGCGAGGCCGCCAGCAGCATCATCCCGACGCCCAGTTCGGGCGGCAGGTCGAAGGCGAGCACCAGGCCGAAGCAGAGCGCCGGCAGCAGCAGCACCTGACAGACCAGGGCGATGACGGCGGCCTTCGGGTGCCGGGCCACCCGGCGGAAGTCGCCGGTGGTCAGGCCGAGACCCAGACCGAGCATGATGATGCCGAGGGCGACGGGTAGTCCGATCAAGGTCAGGGCGGAGTCCATGACACGACATCGTTACCACCGGGTAACGCACTGGCAATCCTCCATGTGGCCGGGGTAGCCGTCAGAACTGGACCACGCGCCCCGCCCGTGGCGGGGTTACGCCCGCGAGCACGTCGAGCCAGGCCCGCTCCAGCGCGCCCGGGCCGGTGCCGAGCTGGACGTCGACCCATTCGCCGGCCACGTCCGCGAAGCGCCGCCAGGCGTCGGCGAACCGCTGGTCGAGCCCGTCGCGACCCCAGTCGAGGCGGCGTTTGCGCATCTGCACCGGGGCGAAGAAGACCTCCCCGGCGGCGTCGGCGTTCGGGATCTGGTTGGTCAGGCCGACCGCGATGTCGCGGACCAGCCGGTCACCGAGGTGCCGCCGCAGGGCGGCCCGGGTCGCGGGCGCACCGGACAGGTCGAGATAGGCGGTCGGCACCGGGTCGAGGGCGGCGATCCCGTCGTACGGCAGCACCTCGTCGTAGCAGCCGAGTGACCGGGTGAACGCGAGGTTGCCGGGCGAGGTGAGCCCGACCAGGCGCGCGCCGCGCCCACGCAGCTCCACGGCGGCGGCGTACGCCGTCTTGCTGGACGCCGACGAGAAGACCAGCGACGTCGCGCCGTAGCAGTCGTTGTCGACGATCTGGTCGGCCAGCATGAACGAGGTGAAGAAGAGCGGCCGGAACAGGATCAGCAGATCCTCCTGGTCGGCCCGGTACGCCGGGTCACCGACGGTCGAGCGGTACCCGTTGTACGGCGAGGGCAGCTCGGCCCGGTGCACGCTGGCGTCCCGGAACCCGGAGGCGTCCACCCTCGACGGCCGCACCACCAGGTGCCCGGCCGGTGGAAGGTAGCCGTACACCCGCTGCCCCACCTCGACCCCGGCGACGGTCGAGCCGACCACCTCGGCGAAGCCCCACAACGGCGGCAACCCCCACTGCCCGCCCAGCCCGTGCCGGCCGGGCGGGAAGAACTCCCAGTACCGCATCGACTCGCCGAGCACCGCGTAGGTGACGTTGTTGGCGGTCAGTCCGACGCGGTCCACGCGCAGCAGCGTCTCGCCGTCGGACAGCTCCGGCACGGCCCACTCCACCAGGGTGGTGCGGCTCAGCTCGGCACGGGCCACGGCGAACGTCCAGGAGGCAGCCATGCTCAGACGCTAGGCAGTCAGGGCCGTCGAGACAAGATGCACTGCTAGTGCAAAATCCCACTCCGTGTGGCTATCTGGTCGCCATCCGGCGGGTCAGTTCGGCCGCCCGGTACGCCGCCACCTGACGGGCCTGACCGGCCACGAAGCGCCGCAGCGGCGTCGGTGCGTGTGCGGTGACCCGCTCGTCGACCCGGGTGCCCTCCGGTACCGGGGTCAGCTCCACCACCGCGCGCAGGGACACCCAGCCCGGGCTGCGCACCTCGCTGACCAACGGACCGTGCGGCGGCGTCGAGACCATGCGTACCCGGATGCGGTTGTCCCATCGCAACGGACCGACCAGCCGGAACCGCTCGACGGCGACGTACTCGGCTATGGCGCGGCCCTCGGCGTCGTGACCGTGCCGCACGTCGTCGACCGCCACGATCAGCGGCGACAGTCCGATGTAGCTACGCGGATCGGCCAGGTGCGCGTACACCACGTCGGGCGGAGCCCCGACGGTGCTGGTGGTCTCGAACGCGATCGGCGGCTTCCGGTCCTCGGGCACGCCCCATGGTGGCACGCCGGCGACGCGACCGTGTCCCGCCGCCGGCGTGCCCGACAGGTCAGGACGGCCGGGCCGCCTTCGCCAGGCCGCGCTCGACGGCGGCGATGAGCTGCGGACGCAACTCCTCGGGCCGGATGATGGCGTCCACCGAGCCGACCTCGACCGCACGCTGGATGCTGTGCACACTGTCGAACTCGGCGGCCACCTCGGCCAGCTTCTCCGCCCGCACCGACGCGCGCACGTCCATCAGCTGCGTAACCAGTGCCGCCCGCTGCCCGCCGGTCGCCGCCGCCACGCGTGCCTCCAGGTCGGCCACCCGCGGATCCTTCGCCGTACGCGCGTTCACGTCACCGGCGAACACCACCGCCGCGGCCGGCGCGCCGCCGATGACGGAGGCGAACGAACCCGCCACGGCGAGGACCGTCATGTTCGGGTTGAGCGCCTTGGAGAAGACCACGAACGCGCCACCGTGGTACCGCGAGATCACGCAGAAGACGATCGGCCCGTCGAAGTTGACGATCGCCCGGCCGATCTCCGCGCCGTACTCCAGCTGCAACTGTCGCATCGACTCCGGCGAGCCGTCGAAGCCGGAGAGGTTCGCCAGCACCACAAGCGGCCGGTTTCCGCTTGCCGCGTTTATCGCTCGGGCCGCCTTCTTCGACGAGCGCGGGAAGAGCGTGCCGGCGGTGTAGGTGTCCGGCCCGTCGGTGGGCGGGAACCCGCGCCGGGGCACCGAGCGGGATTCGATGCCGAGCAGGCACACCGGGATGCCGCCGAGATGCACGTCCTGCACGACTGCCGTCTCGGCGTCGGCCATGCCCGCCCAGCGTTCCAGGACCGCGTGGTCCTGGTCGGCCAGAGCCCGCATCAGCGTACGGATGTCGAACGCCTTCTTGCGGTCGGGGTTGCGCTCCCGGGAGAAGATCTCCCCGACGGTGGTGAAGTCGCTGTCCGGCACGCTGTGCGGGTAGTCGGAGATGTCGCGGTCGACCGGGTCGGTGGTGACCGCCCGACGTGGCCGGCTCTCGCCCGGCGCCACGTAGGCGTGGTCGTGGTACGCCATCAGGACCTGGTGGGCACCGCGCAGGTTCGGCGCCCAGTACTGGGCCTGGCCGTTGGGGCCCATCACCCGGTCGTAGCCGCCGATGCCGAAGTTGTCCTCGGCGGACACCCCACCGGAGAAGTCCAGCGACTGCTTGCCGGTCAGCACCATCGCCGAATCCGGCGTCATCACCAGGATGCCCCGGGTGTGCATCAGCATCGTCGCCTCGGCGTTCCAGTACGGCTGGGCGCCCACCGTGATTCCCGCGACGACGATGTTGATCTCACCACCGGCCTGGGTGAACTCGACGATCCGCTTGAGCGCGGCGGCCACCCAGTCCATGTTCTCGGTGCCCGAACTCATCGAGATCCGCGCGCCGGCCGACAGCGCGAACCAGTCGACAGGTACGCGCATCCGCTCGGCCAGGTCGAGCGCGGCGATCACCCGGGCACACTCCGGCTCGGCCAGCGCGCCCAGCGCCCTGGTCGGGTCGCCGAGCAGCACCACCCGGGTGACGCCCTCCGGATAGCGCTCGGTGGGCGTGCTCGCCACCCCGACGACGATGCCTGCCCGGTTGTGCCCCTTCGGCCGCTGCACCGGCACCAGTTCGCCGGAGTCGGTCAGGTCGTGCTCGACGAAACTGCCGTTGCGGCCGGCCAGCATCTCGGTCAGCTCGTACGGGTAGGTGGTGCCGCGCCGCCGAGCCGACAGCACCTTCTGCCGGTAGTCGTCGAGCGGCTGGATCAGCTCCGCCGTCGGCTCGGTGACGGAGATCCGCATGCCCTCGTCGTAGGAGATCTGCACCGCGATGTCGGTCAGCTCGCCGGTGTCCTCGTCCCGCTGGCGGCCGAGGAACAGCACCTCCTCCAGCCCGGCGTCCGCCGTGATCGGCAGCACCCGCTGGGCGACGGTGTTCAGCTCCTCGATGCTCAGGTCGTTGGGCGGCCAGACGAAGAGGGTGATCCGGTTGGTGTCGAACCGCTTCTTCGCCGGGCGCTGCGCCTGTACCTTGCGGATCGCGTCGAGGCAGGCGTCGAGCGCGCCCTCGACCGCGGGCAACGCCAGGATCCGGCCGTCGGTGTCGCGCAGCGGAGTGAGGTCGCGTACCTGGGCCATCGCGGCCAGCCGCTCGTCGGCCGGATTGTCCGGCGCGACGCAGTGGAAGAGGTACACCTCCTCGTCGGCCGAGGGCAGCCGGGTGAGGTCGAAGTGGCGTAGCCGGGGCAGTTGCAGACGCTGGGCGATCAGCGGGTGCAGGCCCCGGATCACCCGGTCCTCACCGACATCGGGCCGGAAGGTGAAGTGGTGGTGCATCTCGGCGCCGTTGCGCCCGGCCACCGAGATCGTCACCCGCTGGAGCACGTTCAGCAGGCCGGCCTGGTCGAGCACCTCCCGCAGGGTCGTGGCCATCGCCTCCACGTCGGGCTGCTCGGCCCAGGTCAGGTACACGTCGGCCACCGACGGCGCGGCATCCGGGCCGGGCACCGGCGACGCCGAGCCGGCACCGTCGCCACCCGCTCCGACAAGCGCGGCGACCTTGGCCAGGGTCGCCGACAGGCCGGCGAAGTCCGTGGCCGCGGCAACCAGGCGGAAGCGCTCGCCGTCCCGGTCGTACGCGGCGGTGAAGAAGGACTGCCCGGTCACCTCGACGGCTCGGGCGTTGCTCGCGCCACGGCTGCCGTAGTAGCGGCGGCTGAGCACTTCGAGCATCGGGCCGTGGTCGACGCCCGGCCGGCCGATGCGCTGGGCGAGCAGCCGGACCAGTGGCTCGGGCGAGGCGACCATCGTCGCGATCCGCTCGGCCCGGTCCGCCGCATCGGGGTTGCGGTCGAGATAACGCAGGTTGCCGCGAACGTCGGCGTACACCTCGGCCCGCTTACGTCGCAGCATCGGCTGCGCCGCCCAACGGAAGACCACGCTGCGGGCGAGGTCGCCGACCACCGGGAAACGGCGCTGGGTGGCGAAGATCAGGTGTTCCAGCGCCTGACCGACCAGCTCGCGCAGGCTCTCGGCCGGCGGCGGCTCGGTCAGCCACCGTTGCAGGAAGGTGACGATCACCTTCACGTCGGCCGCCGCCCGCTGCTGGGCCAGGAAGATCCGGAAGACGGCCTCCTCCAGCTCCGGCGTGCGTTCGAAGTCCTCGACGCCGTAGTGGGCGAGCACCCGGGCGAGACGCTGGCGGAACGTCTCCGGCAGGGCCGCCCGCTCGACGTCGAGGCACTGGAGGTAGCTGTGGAAGTACTCGCGCGGGCTGTGCACCCGGGTGTCGGCCCGGGTCTCCTCGCCGGCCGGACGGTTGCGGCTCAGCTCGGACAGGTCGGCGAAGACCTGGAGCAGCTCGACCTCCTCCTCCAGCGGCCGGTGCGGCAGCTCGGCCCGGGCTGCCAGGTACGCGGCGAGGGCTCGGCGTTCGTCGCGCGGGTCCAGGTCGTAGCCGAGCAGCAGGCTGCGCAGCTCGGCGATGCCGCGTGCCACGCGGTCCCCGGCGGACAGCCCGGTCGGCTCGGGCGGCAGCTCCAGGTCGACGGCCGTGGACTCGGTGGCCTCGCTCGCGGCACCGTCACCGAGCGGTTCCAGGCGCAGCAGCGGTGCGCCGGTCTCCACCTGACTGCCGACGGAGACCAGGCACTCGCGCACCTTCGCCGCGAACGGGGCGCGCAGCACGGTCTCCATCTTCATGCTCTCCAGGACCAGCACCGGCGCGCCCGCCTCGACCTCGTCGCCCACCGCGAGCGGGGTCGCGACGACAAGCGCGGGTGACAGGGAGCGCAGTACGCCGCCCTCGTCCCGGCTGACCCGGTGCGTGATGCCGTCCACCTCGACCAGGTGGATGGGTCCGTGCGTGTCGGTGACCAACCGGAACCGTCGGCCGTTGACCAGGATCCGTCCACTGTGCTCGTCGAAGCGCTCCAGCTCGACGTCCACCGTCGACGTGTCGCCGACGCCGACCCGGAACCGGTGCGGGCCGGTCTGCGCGACGGAGACCCGGTAGGTCGCGCCGCGCAGCTTCAGGTCGATCGGCCGGCCGCTGGCGTGCTGCACCTGGGGGCGGCCACCGTGGGCGGTGGAGAGCAGGCGCTGCCGCTCGACGTGCGCCTCGTCCTCGTACGCCTCGATGGCGGCGGCGGCCAGCGCGACGCCGGAGTGCCGGGTGGAGACCAGGCGGCCCTGCGCCCGGACCCGGTCGATCCAGCCGGTGTCGGCGCTGGCGTCGATCACCTCGGGCTGGTCCAGCAGGTCGAGCAGGAAGCTCTTGTTGCTCGCACCGCCCTCGATGATCACCGTGGTCTCGGCGACCGCCCGACGCAGCCGGCCCAGCGCCTCGTCGCGGTTGCGGCCGTACGCGATGATCTTCGCGATCATCGAGTCGAAGTCGGCGGGGATCACGTCACCCTCGCTGACCCCGGTGTCCACCCGCACGCCGGGCCCACTGGGCAGCACCAGTCGCACGATCCGGCCGGGCGACGGCGCGAAGTCCCGGTCGGGGTCCTCGGCGTTGAGTCGGGCTTCGACGGCGTGCCCCGCCTCGGTCGGGATCCGGTCGCCGAGCCGGCCACCGGCGGCCACCTGGATCTGCGCCTTGACCAGGTCGAAGTCGGTGGTGGCCTCGGTGATCGGGTGCTCCACCTGCAACCGGGTGTTGACCTCCAGGAAGGCGAACATCCGGTCACCCGGGTGGTAGAGGAACTCCACAGTGCCCGCACCGCGGTAGTCCACGGCCAGCGCGAGCCGCTCGGCCGCCTCCTTCAGCTCGCGAGTCTGCTCGGCGGAGAGCACCGGCGAGGCGGACTCCTCGATCACCTTCTGATTGCGCCGCTGCACCGAGCAGTCCCGTACGCCCAGCGCCCACGCGGTGCCCTGGCCGTCGGCAATCACCTGAACCTCGACGTGCCGCGCACCGGTGACCAGCCGTTCCAGGAAGACCACACCGCTGCCGAAGGCGCGTTGGGCCTCCAGGCTCGTGCGCTCGTACGCCTCGGCGAGTTCGGTGTCGCTGCGTACCACCCGGATGCCCCGGCCACCCCCGCCCGCGGTGGCCTTGAGCATCAGCGGGTAGCCGATCTCGGCCGCAGCCCGCTGGGCCGCGTCGAGGCTCTCCACCGCGCCACGACTCCACGGCGCCACCGGGACGCCGACCTCCTCGGCGATCAGCTTCGCGCCGATCTTGTCGCCGAGCTTGCGCATCGCCTCCGGGCTTGGGCCGATGAAGGTGACGCCGTTCTTCTCGCACAGCTCGGCGAAGGCCGGGTCCTCGGCCACGAAGCCCCAGCCCACCCAGGCCGCGTCGGCGCCGGTGTCGTGCAGCGCCCGTTCGAGGATCCGGTGGTCCAGGTAGGGTCGCGCCGACGCGGGTCCGAGGCAGTAGCTGTGGTCGGCCTCGCGTACGAAGGTGGCCGAGCGCTCCGCCTCGGTGTAGAGCGCGACGGTCTCGATCGGCGGGGCGTCGGTCTCGGCGTTGAGCTCGCGAACAGCGTGGATCAGCCGCATGGCGGCTTCTCCCCGGTTGACGATGGCGATGCGGCTGAACACCGAGCAGGCCTCCGGAAGATCGTCCCTGACAGGAGGGGACGCTCCCTCGGACAGGGGGTCCCGTTGAACCAACCTTCGTGGCTACCGGCGGGTAAGGAAGACGTGGGAACTGCCACCTCCGGACAACGGATTTTGTGGAGAACCACCAACGCCACCCTCCGACGCCGGATTCGGGTGGCCCGGGTCACCCCGAACGGGCCTCGGACGACCACGTCGAGTCGAGGCGACAAACACCCTGCGTGGCGGTGACATCTCCCAAGATCATCAACGTTTCCCTCACGGACCTGGTGCTATACGGTCAGCGGGTGAGAGTTGAGCGTCACTGGTGGAACGGCGACCACACCCCGCGCGGACGTCGCGACGTCTACATCCGTACCGACGGCGAGTCGTGGGAGGTCGAGGCCCGGGCCGGCGGCGGCGCCGGCCGCTCGAAGATCTACCCCTGCCCCGGCCGCAAGTCGGCGGAGATCCTGGCCGGGGCGTGGATGGGCGGCCAGAGCCGCTGGCGGGTCGTGGCACCCTCCTGAACCTCACCGGCAGCCTGCCCACCGCCGGTCGGGTAGGATGATCGTGCGACCCGCCTGACCGCGGGTCCGATTCGATGTCCCGGGCCCCGCGCCTTCGACGCGCCAGGCCACGGCCGGCACCGCAGCGCCGGGGTGGGACGTCCCCTTCTACGTTCGGAGCCTTCATGGCGGCACGCCGCCCGCAGCAACAGACCACCCCGCCCACCGTCCCGACCTTCGCCGAGCTGGGCGTGCCCGCCGCACTTACCCGCGTGCTGGCCGCGACCGGGGTGGAGCGGCCGTTCCCGATCCAGGCCGCAACTCTGCCCGACGCGCTCGCCGGTCGCGACGTGCTCGGTCGGGGTCGTACCGGTTCGGGCAAGACCTACGCCTTCGTCCTGGCCGTGCTCACCCGGCTCGCCGCAACCGCCGCGCCGCGCCGGCCCGGACGCCCCCGGGCGCTGATCCTCGCGCCGACCCGGGAGCTGGCCACCCAGATCGACAGCGTGATGGCGCCGCTGGCCCAGGCGCTGTCGCTGCGCACGATGACCGTCTTCGGCGGTGTCGCCGCCCGGCCGCAGATCACCGGGTTGCGCGCCGGGGTCGACGTCCTGGTCGCCTGCCCGGGCCGGCTCGCCGACCACGTACAGGCCGGGCACGCCCACCTGGACGCCGTCGAGATCAGCGTGCTCGACGAGGCCGACCACATGGCCGACCTGGGCTTCCTGCCGACGGTACGCCGACTGCTGGAGCTGACCCCGCGCAGCGGGCAACGGCTGCTCTTCTCCGCCACCCTGGACTCCGGCGTCGATGTGCTCGTCCGGCGTTTTCTCACCGATCCGGTGGTGCACAGCGTCGACTCGACCAAGTCGCCGGTCGCCGCGATGACGCACCACGTGCTGCACGTGCACGCCGAGGACCGGTTCGCCGTGCTTGTCGACCTGACCGCCGCGCCAGGACGGACGGTGGTGTTCACCCGCACCAAGCGAGGTGCCAAGACCCTCACCCGCCGGCTGGTCGCGGCCGGGGTGGCCGCGGTGGAACTGCACGGCAATCTGGCTCAGGGTGCCCGTACCAGGAATCTCCAGGCGTTCTCCGACGGTACGGTGCGGACGCTGGTGGCCACCGACATCGCGGCCCGGGGCATCCACGTCGACGACGTGGCCCTCGTGGTGCACGCCGATCCACCCGTGGAGCACAAGGCGTACCTGCACCGCTCGGGGCGTACCGCCCGGGCCGGCGCGGCCGGGACCGTGGTGACCCTGATGACCGACACGCAGGCCCCGGAGGTACGGGAGCTGACCCGCAAGGCGGGCATCGCGGCGACCACCACTCGACTGCGCCCAGGGGACGCGCTGCTGCGCGAACTCGCGCCCGGGGAACGGACACTTGCGGCCGCGCCGGCCGCGCCGGCCGCGCCGGCCGCGCCGGCCGCCCGGCCAACGGCCGCCCGGCGGGAGGCGTCACCCGCCTCCGCCGGCCGCAACCGGCGCGGCGGTAAATCCACCCAGGCCAGCTCGACCCGGTCCGCCTCAGCCAGCTCCGGGCGACCCGTCCCGGCCGGTTCAGGGCGGTCCGCCTCGGCCAACTCGGCGCGCTCCGGCGCTGCCCGGTCGGGTGCGGCAGCCTTCTCCGCCCGGGCCCGGCCCGGTGGGCGTGGCGGCGGTCGCTGAGCGACGCAGCCACCCGCCAACAGTCCTGATCAGCGCTTTCGAAAGCCCGCCGGCATCGCCGGCGGGCTTTCTTGCACCTCCCCAATACCTAGAACTACTATGCCTCATAGTTCTAGGTATTGGGGGTGGGAGAATCTCATGAAGGTCACCAAGGATCTCGTCGCCGCCTCGGCGACGCCGATGGTGCTCGGCATCCTGGCCGACGGGGAGAGCTACGGGTACGCGATCCTCAGACGCATCAACGAGCTGTCCGACGGCGAGTTGGACTGGACCGAAGGGCTGCTCTATCCCCTGCTGCACCGGCTCGAACGGCTCGGTCACGTGGAGTCGAGCTGGCAGTCGGTCCCCGGAGAACGGCGACGCAAGTACTACCGCATCACCGACAGCGGCCTCGCCGAGCTGGCCGAGCAACGTCGCCAGTGGGACACCGTGGTGAGCGCCCTCAAGGCGATCTGGGTCGACCCCGGCGACGTACGGCGTTCGACGACGATTCCCCTCGGAGGTCTGGCATGACCGCGCCCGGCAGCCCCGACGGTGGCACGCCATCCCCCGGCCCGGACGCGTTGGAGGACCAGTTCGCCCAGTGGCGTCACTACGTACGACGCCGCCCGGAGTTGCAGCGCGCCGACGCCGAGGAACTGGAGGACCACCTTCGCGGCTCGGTCGACGAGCTCATCGCCGCCGGCCTGCGCCCCGACGAGGCGTTCCTGGTCGCGGTCAAACGGCTCGGCGGCCTGGACGAACTGTCCCGCGAGTTCGCCCGGGAACACTCGGAGCGGCTGTGGAAGCAACTGGTGCTGACCGGCGGCGCCGATGACCCGGAGACGGGCAACCGGTCCCGGCGCGACCTGATCGCGATGATCGTCTGCGCGGTCGGCGCGGCCGTGTCGGTCAAGCTGCCGGAGCTGTTCGGCCTGGGCTTCCAACAGGACGGCGCCTTCTACGCACCCAACTTCGCGCTGTTCACGCTGCCCTGGCTGGCCGCGTACCTGGCCTGGCGCCGCCGGGCCGGCAGGGCGCTGATCGGGGTGATGGTCGCCCTGTTCGCGCTCGGTGCGGTGGCCGCCAACGCCTACTCCCTCGCGGAGGACTCCCAGTCGCTGGTGCTGACCACCATCCACCTGCCGATAGCCCTGTGGTTCGTGGTCGGCCTGGCCTATGTCTCCGACGATCTGCGCTCGTCGCGACGGCGCATGGACTTCATCAGATTCACCGGCGAATGCTTCGTCTACTTCGTCCTCATCGCCCTCGGCGGCGGCGTGCTGACCGCCTTCACGGTCGGCACTTTCCAGGCCATCGGGATCGACCCCGAGGGCTTCGTCTCGGAATGGTTGCTGCCGTGCGGCGTGGTGGCCGCGGTGGTCGTGGCGGGCTGGCTCGTCGAGGCCAAGCAGAGCGTGGTCGAGAACATCGCCCCGGTGCTCACCCGCCTGTTCACGCCGCTGTTCACCGCCGCGTTGCTGGCCTTCCTGGTCGCCATCGTCTGGACCACCGCCGGCATCAACGTCGAGCGGGAGGCACTGATCCTGTTCGACCTGCTGCTGGTCGTGGTGCTGGGGCTGCTGCTGTACTCGATCTCGGCCCGCGACCCGCTGGCCCCGCCCGGCCTGTTCGACCGACTGCAACTCGCCCTCGTGGTCAGCGCGCTCATCATCGACGTGCTGGTGCTGTGGGCGATCACCGAGCGGATCACCGAGTACGGCACCACCCCGAACAAGGCCGCGGCCCTCGGCGAGAACGTCATCCTGCTGGCCAACCTCGCCTGGTCGGCGTGGTTGATGCTGGGATTCATCCGTCGGCGCACCCCGTTCGCGGCCCTGGAACGCTGGCAGACCGGCTACCTACCGGTGTACGCCGGTTGGGCCTGGGTCGTGGTGCTGCTCTTCCCGCCGCTGTTCAGCTACCTCTGATCCGCCGCGCAACCCGAGCGGCCATCGCGTGCGGACAAGCGTCATCGCGACCCGTCCAAACGCGGTGGCCGCTTCCTCCGGCAATCGTCAACGGCGAGCCGCTGTGCGGCCAAGGGCCAGCATGACCTTGACGCGTTTGCGATCATCGTTCGGGCAGCGTCGCCGCACGGGGTGCCGTGGAAACGGCCGGTAGATCCAGCTCGAGGCCACCGGATCTGGTGAACCGATCAGTGAGTGCGGTGAACAGGTCGTTTGCCGGCGTATCCTCGACGATCGACGCCGCGAGGTCGTCGCGGATCTCGGCTTCCACGGAGCGGCCATGTTGCGCAGCGCACCGACCTTCCTCGGCTCTGTGGTCAAGACTGTGGCACCGGCAGCCGCCTGAAGTGCCTTGACGGCGAGAGTCGAACGACACGAATACCACCCTCTTCGGCGACGATGCTTGGCTCATATAGCATCGATGCTATGACTTGAGGTACCGTTGAGTTAGAGCCGGAAGTCGAAAAGTGGTTGGAGGGCCTGCCGGTCGCGCTGTTTGCTCGTGCGGCATTCTACGTCGACCTACTGGCCGAACAAGGGCCACTGCTGGGCGAGCCGTACACGAAACAGCTGGATGGGAAGCTACGCGAGTTGCGGTTCTACCTGGAGCGGCAAGCAGTCAGGATCACCTACTGGATCGCGTCGGACAAGCGGATCATCTTGCTGACCGTCTTTCACAAGACGCGTATGCGCGACGAGCGAGAGGTCGACCGAGCACGCCGGGTACTGGCCAGATGCATTGATGAGGCGCACCGCGTCGTGGAGAAGGAGAGCTAATCATGGGCGAGCGTAGTGATTGGGCCTCGCTGCGGGAGCGGCGGATGGCCGAGCCGGGGGCGGCGGAGGCGTACGACGCGACGCAGTTGGCGTTCGAACTTGGTCGTGCGATTCGAGAGCTTCGTGAGCGCCGAGGTTGGAGTCAGGCACAGCTTGCCAAGGAATCGGGGATGACGCAGTCGGCGGTCGCACGGTTCGAGGCCGGCGGCACCGTCCCGACCCTGCCCGTGTTGGAGCGGTTGGCGGCGGCCTTGGACGTGAGCCTCAGCGTCAGTTTCGAGCCACGCGACGCAGCGGCCTGAGTCGCCAGCGATCGCCTGCTGATCAGGCTCTGGGCTGATGCACGCTGGTCGGCGGGCCGAAGGCGACCGGCACCCCCGGTGAGTAGAGCACGCTTGTCGGTGGCCCCTGCGGCGGCGGCAGCCCGGCGGCGGTCACCAGTTCGTCGTCCAGGGCGAGCAGTTCCGCGTGGTGCAGCGGCCAACGTGGGTGCCAGTTCGGTAGGTGCCGGGTACGTCCGTACGCCCGGGTGTGCAGGCCCCAGCGGGCGGTGACGAAGTGGTCCAGCGGCGTCGGCTCGGCGATCGGCCCGCCGACCCGGACCTCGATCCGGCTGGTCGTGCCGGTCGGGCCCGGCCAGCGACGCCGGCACCGGTAGCTGAGCCGGTCGCCGTCTCGCTCCAGCTTCATGGCCGACCACAGGTACGGCAGCCGCAGGGTCGCCCGGGCGACCAGCACCGGCACCAGCCGGGAGGCGTCGAGCGAGCGGAAGACCACGGCCCGTCGGCCGGAGCCGTCCACGGAGTACAACCGGACGTTGGTCTCCCAGAAGCTGCCGAAGTACGGCACGCCGGGTCCGAATCCCAGCCCCAGACCGACCATCCGGAAGCCGATCAGCCCGACGTAGGTCAGCCCGTCGAGCGTGTCGGGGCGGGTGCCGGCCGGCAGCAGCGGTGCGACCCGCTCCGGCTCGACCGGCCAGTGCAGGAAGATCAGATCATCCCAGCGTTGCCGAAGGATCGCGCGGCGGAACCCCCGGATGGGCGCGACGTCGACCGGCTCGATGTCCACGTACCGATCCTGCCGGATCAGCGGACGCCGCGGCACCCGGCGGTCAGGTACCGGGGTGACGGCTGCCCATCCGGTTTCCGCCGGCCCGCTTCGCCGCGTACATCGCACCGTCCGCGTGCGCCAGGGTCTCTCCGAGGGTGTACGCGGAACCGCCCGCCACCCCGACGCTTACCGTCACCTGCCACACCGCCATCCCGGCCACGGCGTCGACGGCCCGCTGGGCGACCTGCTCAGCGGCGCCGAGGTCCGCCCCCGGCAGGATCGCGACGAATTCGTCACCGCCCAGCCGGGCGACGAAGTCGTCCCGGCGGACACTTGCCGCGACCACCTGCGCAACGGCCCGCAGCACGTCGTCGCCGGTGGCGTGCCCCAACGAGTCGTTGACGTCCTTGAACCGGTCCACGTCCACGATCAGCACCGCCACCGGATCGGTCCCGGCCGCCGTGGGAGTGGCCAGGCGCTCCAGGAAGCTGTCCAGGCCCCGCCGGTTGGCCACCCCGGTGAGCGGGTCGATCCGCGCGGCCCGTTCGGCCCGCTCGTGCTGCCACCGCAGCACGTCGTACGACTGCATGGTCACCGCCGCGTGCAGCCAGCGGTGTCGCTGACGCCACAGCAGTTCCGCGAGCGCGTCGCCGTAGGTGAGGCCCGGCAGCGCGTCGCGTGCCCCGGTCTTCGCCAGCAGCACCGCGTGCGTGCGGTGCAGCGCCGCCGTGATCAACCAGTCGTTGTCGGGAGAAAGGCCGGTCACCGCCTCCTCGATAACCCGCAGCGCCTCAGCCGGCCGCCCGGACCGGCTGAGCGCGACGGCGTGGAACGGCCGGCACAGCAGTTGCTCCTGGTGTCGCTGTTCGACGCCGTGCTCCTGCAACGACGCCAGTACCCGGGGAATGTCCTCCGCCGCACCGGCCGGGTCCTGACGGTCGGCGCGGGCGCACGCCGCGAACAGCGACGCCGAGAGCCGCCACACCTCCGCCTTGGGGCCGGAGGCTTCCGTCATCGCCCGCGCCGCGTGCTCCTCGGCCACCGTGGTGTGCTTCTCCGCCTCGGCGACCTGGCCGACCTGATACAACTCCAGGGCCCACATGAGGTTGAGCTCCGCGAGGTTGCACAGCCACATCGCCCGGTTGCCGTTGTCCGGGTACCCAGGTCGGCAGGTCGTCTCGTATGCCGCCTGGAACTGTGGCGCCGCCAGCTCGTAGAGACGCAGCTTCGCGTACCCGATCGCCAGCCCGGTGCGGGCGTTGCCCTCGATCACCGGATCCGGTTCGCCGGCCAGAAGGGCCGTCTCCGCGCGGACGAGGTCCCGCAGGACGGCTTCGATGTCGTACTCGGCGATGTCCTGGTCGCCGAGGCGGAGCCGCCGGTCGGCGCGCAGTGACAGCGCGCAGGAGCGCCACCCGGCGCTGTTCTCCCGCTCGGCGGCGACGAGCATCAGATCGGCGGCGGTGATCGCGGCGCGCAGGTCGCCGAGCCGGGTCAGCGCCACGACGCGCACGAAGTGCATCGCCGCCGGGCCGTCGCGCAGTTCCCCGGTCGGTTCCCGTAGCGCCGCGACCGCCTCCGCCAGCACCTGGGCCGCGCCACCGGCCTGCGCCTCCTCCAGTAGCCGCAGGGCTCGGAGGGTCACATCGTCCATGCGGTCTCCTCCGCACCCACCCAGGGGAAGAACAGCCCGATGGTACGGTAATCAGCTCTCTTCGATAGTCTCCGACCGGTTTGGACTCTGTGCCAGCGGTCGCCAGGCGGCGACAGCGACAACCGCCATCGTCACCCCGGCGATCCAGAACGGGGCCGTGCTGCCCCAGCTGCCGGCGATCAGGCCACCGAGAAGGGAGCCGACCGCCGCCCCGCCGAGATCGAGCACCGCGTACGCGCTGCCGACGCGGCCGAGCAGCCGGGACGGCACCAGCCGTTGACGCAGCGACGCGACGGTGATTCCCCAGACCATGCCGTGCGCGCTGAACACGACCAGGACGACCACCGATGGCAACAGCGCACCCATGGCGGTGTCGGCCAGCGTCTCCCCCGTACCGAGCAGAAAGAGCACCGCGTAGAAGATGACCACCGTGACGGTGTCGGTGGCGATGGTGACCGTCAGCGTGGCGAGCGCGACGGCCCGCACCAGGTTCACCGCCACCACCAGGCGACGCCTGTCGATCCGGTCCACGTAGGCACCGCTGAGCAGGGCGAACAACAACCAGGGCAGCTGTTGTACGAAGACCGCACCGGCGATCAGCGCCGGGCTCTCGGTGATGGAGGCGACCAGCAGTGGGCCGGCCGCCATGGTGATGCCGTCGCCGATGTTGGACACCGCCGAGGCGGTCCAGAGTTTGGCGAAGTCCGCGCCCAGACGCGCGGATACCAGGGCACGCAAGATTGCTCCTCGAACTGGAAGGGAACGGCCGTCAGGGGGCCGCTCCGCAGCGAGGAGCACCGCCACCGTCGGTGGACCGGCGGTGGACCGCACGGATCAGCGCACGGGGAGCTCTCGCGCCGGAGCGGCGGCCGTGTCCAGGTCGAGGCGCATCTCAACTCCTGTCCGTCGACGGATGTCGAAGCGGAGGGTAGTCGGCCGATCCCGTACGCCGGCACTGGATTTCGCCGTTTCGCGCCGAGCCGTGATCGCGACGTCGGTCGATACAGTGACGCGGTGGAGCAGATCAGCCGCCGGCGGTTCCTCGACGAGATGGTGGCCGTCACCCGGGACCGGCAGGCCACCACCCACCTCTACCTGATGCTGCGCGAGGGCGGCGGCATCGGCGTGCAGTGGGAGCAGCCCGGTCTCGACCATCTGCGGGAGTTCCGCGTGGTCGACCCGGACGGGCCCGTCTGCCCGCACTGCACGATCATCGAGACGGTCCTGACACTGGCCCCGGTCCTGCCGCTCGACATGCTGCGGACGGCCCGGGCTCGGGTGCAGTACGAGCGGATCCTGCGCGCCGGCATGCTGCCGGCGCCAGCGTTCGCCCGACAGTCGGTGAGCCGTGAGGTCACCTGGCTGGGAGACTGCCACGGCGCGACCGGCGATCCGCACACCGACGCGGACTGCGCCGAACACGCGGCGATCGGTCCGTCCATCGTCACCGACCTGCTCCACGTGGATCCCGTCGCGCCGCTGCCCCGCGCGCTGCTTGAGATGACCGACGCCACCGACGTCCGGGAACGGCTGCGGCTCGCCCGCGACTGGCGGGACACCGCAGCCGAGGTTGCCCGGCGCAGCCGATGGGCCGCAACGACCTGGGGCTTCCTGCGGAGTTCCGCGGTCCTGGGCGTCCCTACGGCCAGCCGGCCGGGGATGGTCTACGCCCTCGACCCGGACGCGGCGACCGACGACCGTCCCTTCACCGAGGTCGCCGCGACGGCGATGCGGTCGCTCTCCGGCCGGGATGACCTGGTCTACGCCAACCGGGTCTGTCTGGTACCCGACCCGGTGCCGGGCGGCGAGCGGATGCCCAGCTTCGCCGGTGCGGTGGACGTGGCCGCCGGGGAACCGGTACGCACGTTGCGGCTGCCGTCGAGCCGCCGGCCGCTGAGTCGGCTCGGCCGCGGAATCCTGCTGTTGTTCGAGGCGCGGCACGTGATGCTGATCCGTCACGTCCAGCGCACCCCGGACTGGGAGTCGGAGGCGGCGCTGCACCTTTTCGAGTTCGGCATGTTGGAGGAACTCGGCGGGCCCGCGTACACCTCGGCCGTCGCCGCGTACCTCGACGCGCTGCGCCGCGAGGGCGAGTTGCTCGCCCGACCGCACAAGGTCCTCGACCGCCGCGCGCGCAAGGCGCTCGCCGGCATTTTCGGCGGCCTCGACGACGAGGAACTGCACCTGTGGGGATCGGTCGCCTACCGCAACGCGATCATGGTCATGCTGGGCAGCCAGTCCGCCTTCGCCGAACACCTTCGACGTCAGGCGTCCTGAACCGAGTAACCCGGGTGGGTGGGGTCGGCACGCGGCCCCACCCACCCGGATCGTCAGTTACGCAGATTCCACTGCTGGTTGGCGCCGCCGTGGCAGGCCCAGAGGTGGACCACCGTGCCGTTTGTGGTGCCGTAGCCGCTGGCGTCGAGGCACAGCCCGGACTGCGCGCCGGTGATGGTGCCGTTGGCGTTGACGTTCCACTGCTGGTTGACCTGGCCGTTGCAGTCCCAGATGATCGCCAGGGTGCCGTTGCTGGTGCCCTGCCCCGACGCGTCGAGGCACTTGTTGCCGTACACCATGAGTTGCTTGCTGGCGGTGTAGGTCCAGCGCTGGTTCGTCCCGCCGTGGCAGTCCCAGAGCTTCGCCTGAGCGCCGTTGGTGGTGCTCGCACCTTCGACGTCCACGCACCGCCCGGACTGGGTACCGACGATCTGCACGCCCTGCGGGTTGCTGGTGCCGCCCTGCGGACCGGCCCCGGCCATCACCGCCTGGGCGCCCGAGGGCCAGTTGCCGTTGGTCACCGTCACGTTTCCGGACACGACGTTGCCCCGGTCGCCGTTTGTCACGTTGGTGCTGCCGTTCGTCGACCAGTTGTTGGTGACGGTGAAGTTGCCCATGTTCTCGGCGTACCAGTAGTTGGCGGTGGCCCAGGTGCCGGTGGACGAGAACACGTTGTTGCGGGCGGTGTAGTAGCGGGATCCCTCGTCGAAGTAGACGCCGAAGTAGCCGTTGGTCCGCAGGCAGTAGTTGTCGCTGATCAACCCGCCCGGGTTCGCCGACAGGGTGTAGATGCACCCGCCGTCGTTCATCTGCTGCATCACGTCGTGCACGTAGTTGCCGATGAGCCGGTTGTTCGACGCGGTGGTGGCCGTGGTGTAGCGCGGCTGGTAGTTGTACAGGCCACGGCCGGCGTAGTGCTCGCTGCCACCCGCGTCGTTGGAGCCCCAGCCGTACCCGATGGACATGCCGGTGTACGGCATGTTGTAGACCTCGTTGTACGAGACCGTGGAGTTGGTGACGTAGGTGGTGAGCACCGAGACGATGCCCCGGTACTCGATGCCCAGGTCGTGCAGGCGGTTGTTGCTGATGGTGATGTCCCGGTTCACCATGCGCTGGTCACTGGGGTGGTGGGCGTCGGCGCGTACGCCACCGACGACGATGCCACCGGCCGCGTTGCGGGCGATCTCGGAGCGGGTGACGGTGATGTTGCTGGTGCCCAGGCCCACCCCGCTGGCGTGGGCGTTGGCGTCGTTGCCGATCCCGATCGCCGTCTGCCCGAGGTTGACGAACTGTGAGTCGCTGAAGGTGATGTTGTTGGCGGCCGAGACCTGCACGGCGGCCGGCATCTGCTGCCAGTTCGGTCGGGTGGCCTCGAACTGCGGGCAACCGTTGTGGCAGGAGGAGAAGCTGGGCCAGTTCCAGTTGCCGTAGATGTAGGCGCCGGTCTGCTGGTCCACGTAGCCCTGGTTGCTGCTGGCCCCCAGCCAGGTCGTTCCGGTGAAGGTGATACCGGTGAACGTGATGTGGTGTGCCGGCGCGGCGTAGGTCCCGCCGAGGTTGACCAGGGACTGCTGCGTCGGCAGTTCCACGCTTACGCTGTTCATGTTCTGGCCGGCGAGCGGGATGTAGTTCAGCGCGCCGGTGCCCGGGTCGAGGTACCACTCCCCCGGCGAGTCCAGGAACTCGTAGGCGTTGGCCAGGTAGAGCGGTCCGGCCCGGTGCGGGCTGGTGAACGTGTCGTACCCGAAGTTGTTGTTGCTCCAGCCGGGCTGCTGCATCCGGATGAGGTTGCCGCTGATGCTCTGCACCGACACGTACCGGTCGGTGAACGAGTTGACGCTCTCCATCTGGATGCGGCTCTGGTTGTTCAGGTTGTTGAGGTAGCTCAGGGCGCCGCTGGTGAACCGCATGCCGGTGCTGTCCGCGGTGAAGTCCGCCCGGTTGACCTGGGTACGGGCCCGGGTGGCGAGCGCACCGTTTACGTACAGCTGGCGGGTGTCGGTGCCGGCGCCGACGTTGGCCCGCCAGATGTTGCGGCCGGCGTCCACCTGCGTCCAGCCGGTGACCGCCCGCGCGCCGCTGATCACGGGACGGGCCGACGGTGCCGCCTGCCAGATCACCCGGTAGCCGTTGGTGCCGGAGTCGGCGGCGGTGAACCGCAGCGGTGCGGAGAGCCGATAGACGCCGTCAGCCAGTTGCACGACGATGTCGCCCGACATTGAGCTGTTCATCGAGCGGACGGCGGTCTGCGCACCGGCCATCGAACACGGCTGCGCGGCGGTGCAACTGCTGCCGCCACCGGAGGGGGACGCGTAGAGGGTGGTGGTCGCGGCGAGCGCGGGGGCTGCGAACGTGGTCACGCCGGCCACGGTGGCCGCGGCGGTCAGCGCCACCGTCGCGGCCGCGGCCAGCACCCGTCGGGGTGTGCCGGGGGGTGGAGGTACGGACACGGGGGTCTCCTTACCTGGACGGGTGGTGCGGTGTGGTGGGTGGTATGTGGACGGCAGTTCATCATACGAATGATGTCTGCGCAAGGATCGACTGAGATCACCCCGTGGACCGGGCGTAGGGCGGTGCAGCTCAGCCGAGGATGCTCCGGAGATAGGCCAGCCCGTCCCCCGCGAGCCGGTCCGGTGACGGGGCGAGCGGGCGCCAGATCGAGGCGGCGGTCGCGATCGTCGCGTTCTCCGGGGTGAACGACTCGATGCAGATCGCACCCCAGTAGCCGGTGGCGGCCAGGGCGGCGAGGAGCCGGGGCCAGTCCAGGTGATCCGACCCGGGCGCGCCCCGGTTTGTGCCGCTGACCTGTACGTGCTTGATGTGCGGACCCGCCGCGGCCAGCGCCGCGTACGGGTTCGCCTCCTCGATGTTCATGTGGTACGTGTCGATCATGAGACCGACGTTCGTCGGCAGACCGTCGATCATCTCCACGGTCTGTTCGATCGTGTTGACCACACTGGTCTCGTACCGGTTGAGCGCCTCCACCCCGATGGACACCCCCCGATCGGCGGCCCGATCGGCAACCGGTACCAGCGCCCGACGGAAATCGGCGTAACAGGTCGCGCGTTCCGTCGGCGTCATCGGCCAGGTGCGGCCCACCGACGCATAGACCGGACCACCGACACACGGCGCGCCGATGATCGCCGCACTGTCCACGCACTTGTTCAGGTACGCCACCGTGGCCTCCACCACGGCGGGGGCGGCATTTACGAGTTCCCGCCCGGGCGGGGTGACCGCACAGACGCCGGCCGCGTCCAGTCCGTACCTGGCGAGCAGGTCCCGGACGCGGTACGGATCCCAGTCACCCGGCTGCTCGATCGGCAGTTCGACCGCGTCGAAGCCGAGCGCCGCGATCCGGGGGATCAGTGCGGTCAGGGCCTCGTCGTCGACCGGCGAGGTCCACACCCAGGGATTGACACCGACGGCACGCAACGGACGCCTACTTCCAGCGCTGCGGGTAACCCGGCAGGTCGGTGCAGCCGCACATCGCGTAGTGCAGCGGCGGCATGTTCGGGTCGAGATAGCTGTCCAGGTTCTCCTGGGTGATCGTCGGCTGGGGCAGCTTCCACGGGTCGGACACCTGCTGGCCGTCGAGGATTCGCAGCGCCGCGATGATCGGCGTACGCCACTGGTAGGTCGGGTACGTGGGCGCGATCGCGGTGAGCCCTTCGTCCTTCCACATCTTCAGGAAGTCGAGCTGGTCCTCGCCGTTGATCGGAGGCACCGGCTGACCGGCGTCCTGGAACGCCTCCACCGCCGCGACGGCGACCGCGCCCGCGTCCATCCAGACGCCGTCGATGGTGCCGTGCCGCTGGATGTAGTCGTTGACGATCTTCTTGGTCTTGGCCGGGTCACCATCGGTGAACTCGACCCCGACCACGTCGACCTGCGCCTTGTCGAACGCGACCTTGGCGGCGGACCACCGGGTCTCCAGTACGTCGACGCCGGGCAGGATACGCAGCGCGAGAACCTTGCCGCCGGGCTTCATCTGCTGGCTGACGAACTCCGCTCCGACGTGCCCGAACCCGTACCCGCCGATCGGGTTGATGAACGTCACCGGGCAGTCGGTGTCGACGCCACGGTCGAAGACGATGACCGGCAGGCCGGCGTCGCAGGCCGCCGTCACGGCCGGAGTGAGCGTGGCTGTGGTGTTCGGCGAGACGATGAGCGCGTCACAGCCCTTGCCGAGCAGGTCGTTGATGTCGGCGATCTGCTTCTGGTCCTTGCCTTCGGCGTCGACGTGGACGAACTCGGAGATCCGGTCGCCCTGCGCCTCGACCTCGGCCTGCATGGTCTTGAAGCCGACCTGACGCCACGGGTTGTTCAACGCCGCGTTCGAGAAGCAGATCTTGTAGGGGCCGTCCTTCTTGAACTTGGCGGTGTCCACCATCTTCGGGTTGAGCACCTGCTCCCACGGCTTGTCGGCCGGACCGGTCGGTGCGGCGTCGAGCAGCGCGAGTTCGTTGTCGTAGTCGGCCTGCACGAAGAACTTCGACTGCTCGCCGGTGCCGGCCCCGGCAGGGGGCGCCGAAGATCCGTCCGAAGGGGTCGCAGCGGGCTCGTCGGTGGCACAGCCGACGAGGGACACCAGGAGAAGCGCGGCCGTGGCCGCCATGCGTCGTTTCATTTAGAAATCCCCTTATCTCGACGTGGAACGTCGACTCGAGACCGCCACGGCGAACAGGATGATGGCGCCCTGAACGGTCGGTCTGAGGGCGCCGGAGACGCCGTAGAAATTCATGAGCGTGAAGAGCAGTTCGAGGGTCAGCGCGCCGAGCATCGCGCCGACGACCGAGCCACGTCCGCCCCCCAGGGCGACCCCGCCCAGGACGACCGCGGTGATGGCGCCGAACTCCAGACCGGCGCCGGCCTGGAAGGACACCCCGCTGTAGCCGCCGATCAGGATGGCCGCGACGGCGGCGGCGAGGCCGCTCAGCATGAAGGCGATGGTCCGGGTACGGCGTACCCGGGCGCCGCTCAGCTCCGCCGTACGTGCGTTGTCCCCGACCGCGACCAGGATCCGGCCGAAGTCGGAGCGCATCAGCAGCACCGCGAGCGTGGCGAGGACCAGCAGGACCACCAGGGCGTACGGGACACGGCCGAACACCGGCACGTCCTCGAACGCACGCCGGCCGAAGCGACGGAACTCCTCGGAGAGCCCGCCCTTGGGCGCGCCGTTGGACCAGAGATAGACCGCACCCACCAGGATCAGGAACATGCCGAGGGTGGTGATGAACGAGGGCACCCGCAGTCGCGTCGTGATCAGGCCGTTGACCAACCCGACGAGCACCCCGCCAGCGAGCAGCACCAGCACCACCGGCCAGGTCCGCGACGGATCGCTGTCGATCAGCCGGGCGGCGACCACGACCTGTGCGGTGACAAGCGAGCCGACGGACAGGTCGAACTCGCCCGAGACGATCACGAAATACTGACCCGCGGCGAGCAGGATGATCGGCGCCGAGCGGCCGAGGAACGACATCAGGGAGGCCGGCGCCAGAAAATCGGGCTGGCGCACGGCGACCAGAACCAGCAGCACCGCGAGTATCGCGAGCAGGGGCAGCAGGCCGCCGGCGCGTACCCGGGTCAGCTGGGGCGGCAGCGGGCGACGCTTGACGAGCTGCATGTCAGACGGCCGCCTTTCGCATGGCCCGACGGGCGTAGACGGCCACGGCGGCGATGATGATGGCCCCCCGGATCACCTGCTTGAAGAAGGCGTCCACTTCGAGTTGGTTGAAGATGGCGTCGATGCTGGCGAGCAACAGCACGCCGCCGAGCGTGCCGAGGACGCCACCACGGCCGCCGGCGAGAGCGGTGCCGCCGATGACCACGGCGGCGATCGACTCCAGGTCGTAGAGACCTTCGGTGCCCACCCGGGGGGCACCCGAGCCGAGCCGACTCGCCAGGTAGATCCCGGCGAGTCCGGCGCAGAGCGAGCAGAGCACGTGGGCGATGACCAGAACCCGGTCGTTGCGGACGCCGGAGAGTCGGGCGACCTCCGGGTCACCGCCGACGGCGACCAGATGGTGACCGAACCGGGTCCGCGCCAGCGCGAACCAGCATGCCCCGGTCACGGCGAGCAGCAGCAGGAAGGACAGTGGTACGGGGCCGATGCGTTGGTAGCCGAGGCTCTGCACGAGCCCGGGCGAGGTGCTGCCGGCCGGACCGTCGTAGCCGTTGTCGAGGTATCCCTTGAGCAGCAGCCCGACGCCGAGGGTGGCGATGAAGGCGTTGATCCGCAGCCTGGTGACGAGCAGCCCGTTGAGCAGCCCGACAGCAGCACTGACCGTGAGCGCCAAAGCGACCGCGGGCAGCAGCGCGCCGTCGCTGCCGTTCATCGTCTCGGCCGCGACGAGGGTGCTGAGGCTGATCACGTAGGCCACCGATAGGTCGAGCGACCCACCGAGGATGACCAGGGTCTGACCGACCGCGACGAGGCCCAGCCCGGCGGCGACGTGCAGCAGGCTCACCGTCGTCGACTGGTTGAACAGCTGACCGCCGTCGATCATGACGATCAGCCAACCGAGCGCCAGCGTGATGGTCAGCGCCACGAACACGCCAGGCACCGGCCGTCGCGCCGGCCGCAGCGACAGCAGACTCACGCCGCCGCCTCGCTTCGCTCGCTACGCTCGCTCACGCCGCCGCCTCCCGTACCGTCCCGACCGCCAGGGCGACGACGTCCTCCTCGGTGGCGCCGGCGGGCAGCTCACCGGCGACACGGCCGTCGCGCATGACGAGCATCCGGTCACTCATGCCGAGCAGCTCCGGCAGCTCGGACGAGATCATCAGCACCGCCGCACCCGCCCGGGCGAGCCGACGGACGAGATCGTGGATCGCCGACTTGGCGCCCACGTCGATGCCCCGGGTGGGTTCGTCGAAGAGCAGGATCAGCGGATCGAGTGCGAGCCACCTGGCCAGCACCACCTTCTGCTGGTTGCCACCGGACAGAAATCTGATCTCCTGGTCGTCACCGGCGGCCCGGACCTCCACCGCGGCAAGCAGCTCGCGGACGCGCACGGTGCGCGCGGCGCGACCCGACCGGGCCGGGAAGACCGCCCGGCTCGCGAGCAGCGCGTTGTCGAGCACCGACTGCCGGGCGACGATGCCCTCGCCCTTGCGGTCCTCGGTGACGTACGCGAGGCCGGCCCGCGTCGCCGCGCGCGGAGAGCGCAGCCGGGTCGGCCTACCGTCGATCGTGACCACGCCGGTGGTGAACGGCTCCACGCCGAACAGCGCGCGGGCCAGCGCCGAGCGTCCGGAGCCCTGCAGGCCACCGATCCCCAGCACCTCACCGGCGCGCAGTTCCAGGTCGACGTCGCGTAGTTTGCGGTTCCCGCCACCCCGCACGGCCAGCCGTACCGCGCCGACGTCCCCGGGTGCGGCCCGATCCGGGTAGTAGCTGGACAGCTCCCGGCCAACCATCTGGCGTACCAGGTCCTCCGGTGTGGCGTCGGCGGTGCGCATCGTCCGCACCAGGCGGCCGTCCTTGAGGACCGTGATCCGGTCGGACAGGTCGAAGACCTCGGTCAACCGGTGCGAGACGTACAGCAGGCCGATGCCCTGCTGTTGCAACCGTCGCACCAGGCCGTAGAGCAGTTCGACCTCGTGGTCGGCCAGTGCGGCGGTGGGCTCGTCCATGATGAGTAGGCGCGCGTCGAGCGCGAGCGCCTTGGCGATCTCGACCACCTGCTGCTGCGCGACCCCGAGGCGGCCCACCACGGCATCGGCGGGCAGTTCCGTCTCCCCGATGGTGGCCAGCAGCTCCGCGGTGCGGCTGAGCATCTGTCGCCGGTCGACCAGGCCACGCCGCTTCGGCTCATGGCCCAGGTACACGTTCTCTGCGACGGTGCGCTCCGGCAGGAGGTTGAACTCCTGGTGGATGATGCCGATGCCGGCCCGCTGGGCGTCACGCGGGCCGCCGAACACGCGTGCTCGCCCGGCGAACTCGACGGTGCCGCCGTCCGGGGCGTACCCACCCGAGACGATCTTCATCAGGGTGGACTTGCCGGCACCGTTCTCGCCCACCACGGCGTGCACCTCGCCCGGAGCGACGTCGAGATCGACACCGTCGAGAACGCGTACCCCGAAGAAGGACTTGCCAATGCCCCGCAGGGTCAGCAGCGCCGGGGGTCGAGCTGACATCAAGAATCCTTACGGATAGTAATCGCCAAGGGCATCGGTGCGCCACCTCGAAGTTCACTTAGGACCGGCCAGTCACCTGGCTTTAGTTATCGGAAGCGAAGCTTCCTGTTGTCGTGCTCAAACTTTCGCTTGACATGACCGAAACATCACACGTATGAAGATAGATGCTCGGGGATGGGTACGCAATCCCCGATCTTCCCGGACTACCGACTGGGCCGATGACCGGCAAAGACGCCGGGTCAGGTCCACTGGGGAACGCGGGCGCCGATGATCAGTCCCATCCATGTTGTCGTTAACATCAATTTATGTCCATATCGATACTATTTAGGCTCCTTGCCACCACGGGGCCCGGAACCCACCCGGGCGTGACTCTGCGTCACATCCAGCAGTGTCACGTCGGTACGACGAACCGTGCGAAGACCACCGCGCACGCCTCCCGTCGTGCCACACCAGGCACCACCCGACGTGCCGTGGGAGGTGACCGGACTCGTGGTCGCGCCCCCTGTTGCTCCACCCCCGACGAGGAGACGGCATGCGTCGTAAGACAGCCATCATCGGACTGATCGCCGGTCTGTTACTGGCGCTCGCGCTGGTCCAGCCGGCATCAGCGGCTCCGGAGTTCCGCGCCCTGTTGTTCACCAAGACCACCGGCTACCGGCACGACTCGATCCCGGCCGGGGTCTCGATGTTCCAGCAGCAGGCCGCGTCCGACAACTTCGAGCTGGTACACAGTGAGGATTCCAGCGTCTTCACCGCAGCGAACCTGGCCACCTTCGATGTCCTGATCATGTTCCAGACGTCCGGCATGGTGTGGACCTCGGCCAGCCAACGCCAGGCGGTGGAGGGCTACCTCGCCAGCGGCAAGGGCATCGTGGCCATCCACAACGCCACCGACATGGGCATTGAGGGCGAGTACCCCTGGTGGGACCAGACCATCAACGCGGGTGCGCACATGCCGGAGCACTCCCCCGGCGTCCTGCCCGGCACCGCCATCGTCGCCGACAAGAAGCACCCGTCGACGGCCAGCCTGCCGGATCGCTGGAACCGCAGCGAGGAGTGGTACAACTTCGACAAGAACCCGCGCGGTGAGGTGCACGTCCTGGTCACCGCCGACGAGCGCACGTACAACCCGGGCCCCCGCGCGATGGGCTCCGACCACCCGATCTCCTGGTGCCGTAACACCGGCGGGGGCCGGGTCTGGGCCACCGCGATGGGCCACGCCGCGGCGTCCTACAGCGAGACCCACTTCCGCAATCACGTCCTCGGCGGGGTGAAGTGGGCCGCCGGCAACGAGCCGGGCGACTGTGGTGGCACCGTCTGGGGCAACTTCGAGAAGCGGACCCTCGACAGCAACACCGTCGACCCGATGGCGCTGGCCGTGGCACCCGACGGGCGGGTGCTGTACGTCCAGCGCGGCGGCCAGGTCAAGATCTTCAAGCCGAGCACCAACAGCACGGTGACCGCCGGCACGCTCAGTGTCTACACCGGAGGTGAGGACGGGCTGACCGGGCTGGCCCTCGACCCGAACTTCGCCAGCAACGGGTACGTCTACCTGTACCACGCGCCGGCCAGCAGCTCGACCGACGTCAACCGGGTCTCCCGCTACACGCTCAACGGCGACACGTTGAACATGTCCAGCGGGGTGACCATCATCGACATCCCGGCCTACCGCGACCGGACGTACCCCGAACCCGGTCACACCGGTGGGTACATCGCATTCGGACCGGACGGCAACCTCTACATCGGCACCGGCGACGACGTCGCACCGAACCTCGACCCCAACTGGCAGGGCTACGCCCCGCTGGACTGGCGCCCGGGCAAGCACATGCTCGACTCGGCGCGTACCGCCGGCAACACCAACGACCTGCGCGGCAAGCTGCTGCGCATCCGCCCCTCCGCCGGTGGCGGCTACACCATCCCGTCGGGCAACCTCTACCCGCAGGGGACGGCGCAGACCCGGCCCGAGATCTACGCGATGGGCTTCCGCAACCCGTTCCGCTTCTCGATCGACCCGGCCAACGGCTGGGTCTACCTGGCCGACTACGGACCGGATCGGAACCCACCGACCACCAACCGGGGCCCCGAGGGCCTCGTCGAACTCAACGTGATCAAGACGCCGGGCAACTACGGCTGGCCGTTCTGCCACGGCGACAACCAGCCGTACGCGCCGTACAACCCGGACACCGGCGTGGTAGGCGCCAAGTTCAACTGCGCCGCACCGGTCAACAACTCGCCCAACAACACCGGCCTGACCAACCTCCGGCCGGTCGTCGCGCCCAACATGTGGTACGGCTACGGCGCCTCGCAGAACTTCCCAGAGGTGGGCTCGGGCGGCTCGGCACCGATGGGCGGACCGGTCTACCGCTACGACCCGCAGAACCCTTCGGCGACGAAGTTCCCGCCGTACTACGACGGAGTGCACTTCTTCTACGAGTGGTCGCGTGACTACATCAAGGAGATGCACTTCGACTCGGCGTCGGCGGTCACCCGGACCAACCCGTTCCTGCCCAACACCCGGTTCAACAGCCCGATGGACCTCGAGTTCGGCCCGGACGGCTCGCTCTACCTGCTGGAGTGGGGCACCAACTTCGGTGGCGGCAACAGCGACTCCGGCCTCTACCGGATCGACTACGTCCAGGGCGGCCGATCACCGATCGCCAAGGCCACCGGCACGCCCACGAGCGGCAACGCCCCGTTGACCGTGCAGTTCTCAAGCGCCGGGTCGGCCGATCCCGACCCCGGTGACACGATCAGCTACCTGTGGACGTTCGGCGACGGCACCACCTCGACGGCGGCCAACCCGTCGAAGGTCTACACCAGCAACGGCAACTACACGGCGCAGTTGAAGGTCACCGACAGCTCGGGCAAGACGGCCTTCGCCAACGTGCCGATCACCGTCGGCAACACCGCTCCGGTGGTCACCATCACCACGCCGGCCAACGGTGGCATGCTCACCTTCGGCGACCGGGTCTCCTACCAGATTACCGTCACCGACCCCGGCGGTGCACCGATCGACTGCAGCAAGGTCTTCCTCAACCCGGCGCTCGGGCACGACGACCACGCGCACGAGACCACGGACTACGCCGGCTGCTCCGGGACCATTCCCACCGACCTGCTCGGCGGGCACCCGGACGGCGCAAACCTGTTCTACGTGCTGAACGCGCGGTACACCGACGACGGCGGCGCGGGTGGCGCGGCTCCACTCACCGGCCGTGCCCAGGTGATCCTCCAACCCAAGCACAAGCAGGCCGAGTACTACAGCAGTCAGTCCGGCACCCGGGTCATCGACCAGGCCGGCGCGGAGAGCGGCAAGCGCATCGGGGACATCTCCAACAACGACTGGGTGGCGTTCAACCCGATGAGCCTGTCCGGCATCAACACCGTGAGCTACCGGCTGTCGTCGCCCTCCGGCGGCGGATCGATCGAGTTGCGAGCCGGATCACCCACCGGCACGCTGCTGGCCACCACCCCGGTGCCGAGCACCGGCGGCTGGGACAACTACCAGTCCACGCCGCCGGTGAACGTCACCCCGCTCGCCGGCACCCACACCCTGTACCTGGTGTTCAAGGGCAGCGGCAACAACTGGTTCGATCTCGACTCGCACACCTTCGGTGGTCCCGGAGTGGGAGTCGGTGACACCGGTGGCGGGATAGCCGGCCGTACGTGGACGCTCACCGCACAACACAGCAACAAGCTGATGGACGTCAGCGGCGTCTCCACCGCCGACGGCGCGCAGATCCACCAGTGGGCGGCCACCGGTGGCAACAACCAGAAGTGGCAGGCGGTCGACGCCGGCGGCGGTGCCGTCTATCTCCGGGCCGTGCACAGCAACAAGTGCGCGGAGATCACCGGCGGCTCCACCACCCCCGGCGCCTTCCTCCAGCAGGCCACCTGCAACAACAGCAACCAGCAGAAGTTCACCGTCGCGTCCACCGGTACCACCGGGGTCTACACGGTGAAGAGTGTGCTGAGCGGGCTCTGCATCGATGTCAACGGCGGTGCCACCACCGACGGCGCCCGCCTGTTGCAGTGGACCTGCCACAGCGGCACCAACCAGCAGTGGCGGTTCAGCCTGGCCTGACCGTCGCGACCATCGCGACCGTCAAGGACGCCCCGGTCGGGACCGGTTTCCGAAAAGCGGAGCCGGTCCCGCGCCGGTGCGGTCACACCCGCCAACGCGATGTGTGCTCGACGTCGTCATATCCGATCTTCGAGCGTCATCCTGCCGAGGCGAGCAGCCCGGTGGCGGCCAGTGACCGCCACAGCTCGTCGGGCACGACCGTGGCCGAACGCCGTACGGTCTCCGTCATCTGCGTTCCGTTGCGCACACCTACCACCGTGGAGACCACGGCCGGATGCCGGCGGACGAAGGCCAGCGCTGCCTGGGGCAGGGTGACACCGTGCGCGTCGCAGACCTCGGCGATCCGTCGGGCCCGCTCGATCAGCTCCGGTGGCGCCTGCTGGTAGTTGTAGAGCGCGTCGGCGGGCGGGTGGTCCCGGGACAGCAGTCCCGAGTTGTAGACACCCGCGATCACCACGCCCACCCCCCGGCTCTGCGCGAGCGGCAACAGGTCAGCGGCCGCACCCTGTTCGAGCAGGGTGTACCGGCCGGCACACATCATCACGTCCACGTCGGTTTCCCGAACGAACCGCGCCAGCATCGCCGACTGGTTCATGCCGGCCCCGATCGCACCGACGACGCCCTGGTCGCGCAACTCGACCAGGGCGGGCACGGCCTCGGTGGCGGCCTGCTCCCAGTGATCGTCGGGGTCATGCAGGTAGGCGATGTCGATCCGGTCCAGGCCGGTGCGCGCCAGGCTGGCCTCGATGCTGCGGCGTACCCCGTCGCGGCTGAAGTCCCAGACCCGGCGATGGCTGGCGGCAACGTCGAACCCCTCGGAGTCGCGCAGGTGCGCGTTCTGTGGCGACGGCACCAGGAGTCGCCCCACCTTCGTCGACACCACGTACTCGTCGCGCGGTCTGTGCCGCAGGGCGCTGCCCAGGCGACGTTCGGACAGCCCGAGGCCGTAGTGCGGCGCGGTGTCGAAGTACCGCACCCCGGCAGCCCAGGCGGTGTCGACGGCCGCGACGAACTCCTCGTCCGTGGTCGCCCGGTAAAGGTTGCCGCCCTGGGCAGCGCCGAAGCCCAACTCGGTGAGGCCGATCGCCGGACGGCGCGGCAGCACGTGGGTCCTCATCATGCCCCCAGTCGGTACGAACGCCGGGCGGTACCGCCCCAGAATGCTGCGCGCCCGGTCGGGTCGAGGTCGCCCAGCAGCTCCGTGACCGCCTCGATCCAGCGGGGGTACGAGGTGGCGAGCAACGAGACCGGCCAGTCCGAGCCGAACATCAGCCGCTGCGGCCCGAACACGTCGAAGGCGTGGTCGACGGCAGGTCGCAGATCTGCCGTCGACCACGGCGACCGGGGCACCTCGGTCGCCAGACCGGACACCTTCGCCGTCGTGTTGGCTGCTTTTGCGAGCGTCCGCAGGTCACGCTTCCAGTTGTCGAATTCCGGGGTGCCCAGCGCGGGCTTGCCGAGGTGGTCGAGGACGAAGCGCACCTCCGGCAGGTCATGGGCCAACCGGGCGGCCATGGGCAGCTGGTGTTGCCGAACCAGCAGGTCGAAGACCAGACCGGCGGCACCCACCGCGGCGATGCCCCGGCGGACGTCCGGACGGTCGAGGTAGGCCGGGTCGGTCTCGCTCTGCACGAGGTGACGGATGCCGACCAGGCGCTGCCCGCCGGGCGCGGCGCGTAGCCGGTCGAGACGGTCGGCGACGTCGTCGGCCGTCAGGTCGACCCAACCGACGACGCCGCCGACCAGGACGTCGTCGGCCGCGACCCGGAGCAGGTCCACGGTCTCCCGCGCCGAGGCGATGGACTGTACGACGACGGTGCTGGTGACACCCGCCGCCCGGGCCAGCGGGGCCAGGTCGGCCAGCTCGAAGTCGGCGTCGATGGTCGCCATGGTCACCGGGTCGATCCACGGCTGCGGATGTCGTGCCCGGACCCACAGGTGGTGGTGGGCGTCGACGATCCCGGCCGCGCCCGGAGTTGCGTAGGTCATCGGCCCAACCACCCTCCGTCGACCGGCAGCACGATCCCGTTGACGTAGTCGGAGGCCGCCGAAGCCAGAAATACCGTCGCACCACCGAGGTCATCGGCGGCACCCCACCGACCGGCCGGTATCCGGGCGAGAATCGCCTGGTCGCGCTCAGGGTCCTCGCGCAGGGCCCGGGTGTTGTCGGTGGCGATGTAACCAGGGGCGATGGCGTTCACGTTCACCCCGTGCGCCGCCCACTCGTTCGCCAGGGCCTTGGTGAGACCGGCCACGCCCGACTTCGAGGCGGCGTACCCGGGCACGGTGATGCCGCCCTGGAAACTGAGCAGGGACGCGGTAAAAATGATCTTCCCGTGGCCGCGTTCGACCATTGCCCGACCGATCTCCCGACTCAGCACGAACTGGCTGTTCAGGTTCACCTCGATCACATGGTCCCAGAGTTCGTCGGGGTGCTCGACGGCCGGTGCGCGGGCGATCGTACCGCCGTTGTTGACCAGGATGTCGATCGGTCCGAGCGCGACAAGCTCGCCGGCCAGCCGGCGCACGGCCGTACGATCGGCCAGATCGGCGCGCAGCCCGGTGAACCGTCGGCCGGCGGCGCGCACCCGACGCTCCACCTCGCTCCCCTCCGGTTCCAGGTGCGCGGAGACGCCCACGACGTCGGCACCGGCCCGGGCCAGCGCCTCGGCCATGGCCAGGCCGATGCCCCGCCGGGCGCCGGTCACCACGGCGGTCCGTCCGGACAGGTCGAACGGATTCGTCACCGGTTGCCCTCCCGCCAGTCCAGCAGCACCTTCATCACACCGCCACCCTCCAGCGCGGTGAACGCCGCGGTCGCCGCCTCGGGCGGGTCGACCCGGGAGATCAGCTGCCGTGCCGGGATCGCGCCGGAGGCGACCAACCGGATCGCCTCCGCCATGTCGTCACGCTGGTAGAGCCGGGCGCCGAGCAGCTCCAACTCGCGCCAGAAGAACCGGTGCAGGTTCACCTCCCGGGGCCGGGGATGGATCGCCACCATCACCAGCCGACCCCGGACAGCCAGCACCTCGACAGCGGTGGCGACCCCCGCCGCGGCACCGGAAACCTCGAAGGCGACGTCGGCGCCCGCGCCGTCGGTCCGGTCGGCGACAAACGCCGCCACGTCGATCGCGGCCGGGTCGACCGCCTCGATGCCGATGTCGCCCGCCACGGCGCGTCGAGTCGGGTCCGGCTCGACGAGCAGGACCCGCGCACCGCGACCCTGGGCGACGGTGCCGATGAGCACCCCGATCGGCCCTCCGCCCACGACGACCACGTGATCGCCCGAGGCCACCGCGCCCCGCCGTACGTCGTGCACGGCGACGGCGACCGGTTCGACGAGTGCACCGTGGTCGAGCGGCAGCTCCTCCGGCAGCGGCAGGACCAGTTCCGCCGGCACGTTCCAGACCGACTGCATGGCGCCGGGCGAGTCGATGCCGAGGAAGTCCATGGCGTGGCAGATGTGCGAGTTGCCGCGCCGACAGGCGGCACACTGCCCGCACCATCTGGTGGGCAGCACCGTCACCGGCTGGCCGACGGACCAACCGGTGACGCCCTCGCCCAGCGCCGCGATCCGCCCGGACATCTCGTGCCCGATGATGGCGGCGGCACCGACCCGGGAGTCCATGTCCCCGTGGTAGATGTGCAGGTCGGTGCCGCAGATCCCGGTGTAGGCCACCGATATCCCCAACTCACCGCGCCCGGGTGCCGCCGGCTCACGTTCCTCGATACCGAGATGCCGTGCTCCCCGGTAGACCACTGCCTTCATCGATCCTCCGTATCAACTCCGCACGCCGCTCGCGTCACCGGCCGCCACCGTCGGTCCCGTTCAGTGACTTCCGGTCGGCGACACCTGGTTGCTGTTGTGTGCCGGGGTGACAGCCCGGGCCAGTGGGAAGCCAGCGGTGGCGGGCAGAACGCCGTCCGTCGCCGCCAGCAGCCGTCGCCCGGCCTGCTCCGGCCGGACGTTCGGGCCGTCGTCCGCCGGCGCCTCGGGGTGCCGGTCCACGGCCTGGATCCGCTGTTCGTCCACGCGGAGGCCGAGTCCGGGTGAGTCACCCAGGACGAAGAACCCGTCCTCGACGTGCGCGTCGACGGAGACACCGACCGGCGGCCAGAGGTCCTGCAACTCGCTGGTCAGGTGGTTCGGCACCGAGGTGGCGGCGTGCAGCAGCCCGAGCGGGCTGTTGCCGATCGGGCTGACCGGCAGGTCGTAGGCGTGCGCCAGGGCGGACACCCGCAGGAAATGGGTGACTCCCCCGACCGCGGACGTCTGGACGACGTCGACCGCGCCGGCGGCGATCAGCGGACGGTACTGCTCCAGCCCGGTGAGGTTCTCCCCCGTGGCGACGGAGGCGCGTACCCCCCGGCCGACGGCGGCGAGACCTTCGGCGTCCCAGCGTCGGACCGGCTCCTCGATCCAGATGAGGTCGAGGGTGCGTTCGAGTTCGCAGACGTGCCGGACGGCCTGCTTGCGGGTCCACGCCTCGTTGACGTCGAGCATCAGACCCGGCCGCAGTCCGTGGCCGGCCTCGGCCAGGACCTCCTTGACCAGGTGGAGCCGGTGTCGGTCATGCTCGATGTCGAGACCGCCCTTGAGCTTGGCGGCCCGCAGCCCGTGCTCGGCGTAACGGATGTACGCCGAGACGAGTTCCTCGTCGCTCAGGGCGATGTCGAGACCGGACGCGTACGCCGGGACCCGGCGGTCGCGGCCGCCCAGCAACCGCCACAGCGGCTGACCGGCAGCCTGCGCCTTGATGTCCCACAGTGCCGTGTCGAGTGCGCCGATGGTGCCGAACACCGGGCCGGCGTGACCGGCCTTGAAGGTGTGTCGCAGCATGCGGTCGTAGAGCGTCGTCACCGCACGGGGATCTTCGCCGTCGATGGCCGCGAAGATCCGCTCGATTTCGACGTGCGGGCCGATGCCGACACCCGACAACCCCTCGTCGGTCTCCACGACGACGATCGGTACCGGGACCCTCCCGTCGGCGAAGACGCCGTTGGCGTCGCCGACCGGGCGCCCCCATTCCTGGACCGTGGTGAGCGTCCGAAAACCGGTGATGCGCATTTCAGCCCTTCGTGGAGCCGGCGGCGACGCCGTCGGCGATCTGGCGCTGGAGAAAGAGGTAGACCACGAGGACCGGTATCGCGGCGATCAGCACCCCGGAGGCGAAGGTGGGGATGTCGTCGGAGTACTGGCCACGCAGCGAGGTCACGCCGACCATGAGCGTGCGGTGATCCGCCGACGGCATCATCACCAGCGACATCAGGACGTCGTTCCAGCAGAACAGCGCGTTGAGGATGCCGACCGACAGCAGCGCCGGGGTGCCCAACGGCAGCATGATCCGGCGGTACACGCCGTACACACTGTTGCCGTCGATCCTGGCCGCGTCGATGATCTCCCGCGGGATGGTCTTGTAGTAACTCGTCATCAGGAAGACGGTGAAGGGCAGGAACTGGGCCACGAAGACCAGGATCAGTCCGGGGTACGTGTCGATGAGGGCGGTGTCGGCCATGATCCGGGCGAGCGGCACCATGATCACCTGGAACGGCACGAACAGGCCCGCGAGGCAGCCCAGGAACAGCGCCGAGGAGCCACGGAACCGAAGCTGGCTCAGGGCGAAGCCGGCCATCGACCCGAGCAACAGCAGCAGGAGGACCGACGACGTCACCACGATCAGGGAGTTGACGAAGTACCGGTCCATGCCGACGCTGTTCCACGCCGCGCTGATGTTGTCCCAGCGCAGAGTGTCGGTCAGGGAGAACCGGTCGAGGATGTAGTCGCGCCGGGTCTTCATCGCCACGTTGACGGTGAACAGCAGTGGGTAGATCGTCGCCAGCGCGAGCAGCGACATCGGGATGGCCAGCAGCCACCGGCTCAGTCGTACCCGGGACATCAGTCCTCACCTCCCGCCCGCCTGAGCAGCTTCACCTGGAGCAGCCCCACGACGAGCATGATCACGAAGAGCACCGTCGACGCGGCCGAGGCGAGGGCGGGCCGATTCATCTGGCCCTGCTGGATCCAGATGTAGTACTCCGGGAGATAGGTGGACCCTTCCGGCCCGCCGCTGGTCATCACGTAGAGCAGGCCGAACATCGAGGTCAGCATTCCGACCATGGTGGTCACGGCGACGAAGGCGATGGTGCGGGACAGACCCGGGATGATCACGTGTCGGATGACCTGGGCCAGCGAGGCACCGTCCACCCGGGCCGCGTCCAACAGCGCGGCGTCCAGGGTCGCGAAGCCGGCCAGGAACACCACAAGCGCCATTCCGAAGGTGGCCCAGATATGTACGCCGACCACCACGAACATCGCGACGTCGGGATTCCCGAGCCAGTCCACCGGGCTGATCCCGGCCGCCTCGAACAGGACGTTGACCGGGCCGTCGAAGGCGAGCAGCAGATTGAAGATCGCGCCGACGATGACAGGTGAGAGCACCGCCGGGAAGAAGTAGACGCTGCGGTAGAAGCGGTGCCCGGGCACCCGGAGGTAGATGAACGTCGCGAGCAGCCCGGGGATCGCCACCGCCACCGGAAGCAACAGCACCAGCAACCCGACGTTGCCCAGCGCGGTGCGGAACAACGGGTCCTCGATCAACTCAAGGTAGTTGTCGAAGCCCACCGTCTGACCGTTGCGCTCGCCGTCTCCGGTGAAGGAGAAGTTGACGCCGAGCAGCAACGGGTACAGCCGCAGCACCACGATGATCAGGATGGCGGGTGCGACCAGGACGTAAGGGGCGAAGCGCTCGGCCCGCGAGCCGCCGCGAACGGACCGTGAGCCGCCACCGCGACGGGAGCCTGCGGACCCGGCCGCCGCCCCGTCGGCCCGTCCGGGAGGAACCGGACGGACCGACGGCTCTGCGTTTCCGATCGGCACGAAATCAGCCTGCCTGGTCGGAAGCTGCCAGCTGCTTCACCGCCTCGTCGACGCTGATCGAGCCGCTGAGCAGTTGCTGGGAGACGCGCCCCATCAGGTCCAGGGTCTTCGAGGAGAGCGCCACGTGCAGGGCGGGCTTACCGCTGTTGAGCGCGGCGACGATCGTGGCGGCGGCCGGACCGGCCTGCGACACGTCGATTGTGGTGTCGGCGGCGATCGCACCGGCGTCGGCGTAGAACGCCTGGAGCGCCTCGGTCGACGTCAGCGATCGCACCAGGTCGGCGGCGACCTTGGGGTCCTTGGTCCACTTCGCCACCCCGTACCCGATGCCGCCGTCATAGGCCAGGCTCGGCGTGGTGCCGGCGGTGACCACCGGAGCGCTCATCACGCCGAGCTTCTCGGGCGTCAGGAACTCGTTGAAGTCCTTCCAGTGCCCCACGTCCGACATCAGTCCGATGACGTGCGCGGCCTTGGCGGACTGGAAGAGCGCGAACGAGTCGTTGAACATCGCGGTCGAGTTGGCCCCGTCGTTGTTCAGGCCGGCGTCGCCGGCCTCCTTCCAGAGCTCGAAGATCCGCTTCACGTTTGGCGAGTTCCAGTCGCGCTTGCCCGCGATCCAGTCGTCGTACTCCTGAGCGGTGAGGATGCCGGAGCCGAGGGCCGACATCCAGAACTGGATTCCGGCGCCTTCCTTGTTGCCCAGGGCGAAGCACTTGGCGCCGGCCTTGCCGATGGCGGCGCAGTCAGCGAGGAACTTGTCCCAGGTGGTGGCGGGGCTCGCCGGATCGAGCCCGGCCTTCTCGTAGAGCGCCTTGTTGTAGTAGATGGGGTGCCCCTGCAGCGTCACCGGACCGGCGTAAACCTTGCCGTCCTTGCTGAAGGCGTCCCAACCGGCGAGGCGCTGCTTGTCCTCGGCCACGTACTCGTCGAGGGGCACCAGCGCGTCGACCCGGTCGCGGATCTGACCGCCGCCGTTGAACAGCATCACGTCCGGGCCCTTGCCGGACTGAATGGCCCCGCCGAGCAGCGTGTAGTACTGGTCGAACGGCTGCGCGACGAACTCGACCGTCACGTCGGGGTGCTTGGCGGAGAAGTCGGCCTTCGCCTTCTCGACATACGCTTTAGCCGAAGGCTCGCCGGACTTCCAGTCCCACACCACAAGTTTGTCGTTCCCGCCACCGGACGAGGGCCCCGTATCGCTGGCACTTCCACAACCTGCCGTCGCCAGTCCCACAACGAGGACGGCTGACCACAATGCTCGTTGTTTCATAGTTGTTCACCTCTGAAGGGAGTGGCTGACGGCCTGCCGCAGCCAACGTGATCAAGAACGTAACTCGTATGACGTCTGACGTCAACAGTCCCGCCGTACACTGGCCCTGGACGTCGTGGCACGACGAGCCAATCGGAGGGGGACATGACGCCATCGCAGGAGACGGCCCTGGAAAATCTGGCCGCCCCGGCCTGGGCGCGCCGCCCCACCAACCTCGCCACGGCGGTCACCGCCGAGCTGGTGGAACGCATCGTCCGCGGGGTGCATCCGTCCGGCACGGCACTGCCTCCGGAGCCCGTGCTCTGCGAGACCTTCTCCGTCAGTCGGACAGTCGTCCGAGAGGCGGTGAAGATCCTCCAGGAGAAGGGGCTGGTGCAGGTCCGCCAGGGTGCCGGCACCATGGTCACCCCGGCCTCGATGTGGGACATGCTCGACGAGCTCGTCCTCGGGGCCACCATCGCCGAGGACGACAGTCTCGCCATCCTCGACGACCTCGTGGTCACCCGACGCCTGCTGGAATCCGACATGGCGAATGTCGCCGCCCGGGTCGCCGACCAGGAGACTCTCGACCGGCTGCGCGCCCTGGTGGACCGGATGGACGAGCTGGTCGGCGATCACGTCACCTACCACGAGCACGACCGGGCCTTCCACGACCTGATCATGCAGGCGTCCGGGAACCGCATCGCCCGTGGCGTCGTCCGGGCGCTGGAGAGCCAGGTGGTGAACACCGCCCGGTACATGGGCCGCACCGAGCGTTCCCTGTGTGTGGCATCGAACCGCGGGCACCGCCGCATCTACGAGCGGATCGCCGCCCACGACCCGGAAGGGGCCGCGGCGGCGATGTTCACCCACATCACCGAGGCCTGGGTGGTCCGCCGCAGCGGCTCCGGCAAGCCGGCCCGCCTGCAACGCTGACCCGGGACACGACGGGTCGGCGGGCCCGACCCCCTGGCTCCCACTGCCGCCAGGAGGCCGCGACCCGCCGTCGCGCTCGGCCCGGTCAGGAGAACTGGGCGAAGAAGCGCCAGATCTCACCCTTGGTCCAGGTGGTGATGCCACTCTCGGCGTAGGTCCCGTCCACCGGGCCCGGCATGTGCCCGTTGTCGAAGGCCGCCCACTGCACCGGGTACCCGGCTCGGCAGCCGGAGTAGGCCGTGGTGATGTGCGTACGGCTGCCCGCACCCGGCTCCGGCGGGTTCTGAGCGTTGCACCCGTTGTTCCGGACGAAGGTGTCGCGCAGCCCTCGGCCCTGGCCGATGCTGAGGACGTTGTCCGAGATGCCGTGCAGACCGAAGTACGCGATCGGCTGGGTACCGCCGCTGCAACCGCTGATCTGCGCACCGGCGATCACGGCGACCGCCCGGAAGACCGTGGCCCGTGCACAGGCGAGGGCGTAGCTCATGCCACCGCCCCAGCTGAAGCCGAGGGCGAAGCGCTGCCTGGGGTTGACGCACAGGTCGCTCTCGATCCGGCGGATCATGTCGTCGACAAAGGTGACGTCCTCACCACCGGCGTTGCCCCACCCGTTGCCGAGACCCTGCGGCGCGACCAGGATCGCGCTGTTGTTCGACTGCTCCTGCTGGCCGTAGTAGGACCAGGCGCTCCCGCTGGTGCCACCGGAGGAGATCTCCTGCATGGTGCCGCCACGCCAGTGGAACGCGAAGATCAGCCGGTACGCGTTGTTGTTGTTGTAGTTGGCCGGCAGGCGCAGGATGAACTGGCGGCTCTTGCCGTTGCTCTGGATGGTGTGCGTGCCGTTGTACAGCGTCGGGGCCTTGCCGCACCCGGTGCCGCCGCTCGGCGGTGGCGACGTGGGGCCGCCCCCGTCGACCCGGGCCAGTTGCCACTGCTGGTTGCTGCCGTTCCAGTCGGCGTACTGCACGATGTTCGCGCCGTCCGCCGTGGAGGCACCCTGCACCTCGACGACCTTGTTGCTGTGCCGACTGATCAACCGGACATGACCACCGTCCGAATCGGCCAACCGGAACTGCTGATTGGTGCCGTTGTGATCCGACCACTGCACGATCGCCGCCCCGTCAGCGGTCGACGCGTTCGACACGTCCAGAACCTTGCCCGAATGCCGGGACTTCAGCCGGTAGAAGCCACCGCCGGAATCCACGAACTGCCACTGCTGATTAGCCCCGTCGTTACGCGTCCACTGACTGATCCGCGCACCGTCATTCGTCGCCAGACCATACACGTCCAACGCCTTGCCACTGTTGCGATTGACCAGCACATACCAGGCGTTGGTGTCCACGGTCGCCGCCGCCGCGGGCGCCGCGTTCACCGCCACGAGCGCGCTCGCCGCCAGGGCCGCGGCGGCCGCCGCGGCCAGCCCCGACCGCCAACCGCGTCTGGGTGGAGAGGCGGGACGAGCCTCACCGATGGCCTTCATGGTCCACTCCTTCGATCGGGGTCACCCACGCGCAGCCGTGGATGCCCTGGGGATGTGCCGGCGTCAGGTGGTGGCGTCAGCACGTGGGGTGGTGCGAAAGGTCTGGTCACCGGCGCCACCGGTCAGCACGACGACGCGCCCACGGTCGCGGCTGGCCGGCGCGGGACCACGGCGGAGAATCCGGCTCCCGGCAGCCACAACACCCGCCCGTGAAGCGAAGTTAGCGTTAACGACGTCATACGTCAAACGACAGAGGTCTATCCCTTGCCAAGTGTTCGTGCCCCCGGTCCGGATCCGCGCAGAGCCGCGGAACGCCCCCGCCCACCGGGCCCGGTGGCGACTCCCGGGCCCGGACGACGGTCACGGCGTCCAGTACACGTGCGGGTTCACCCGCCCCGACCAGTCGAAGACGGCCATGTTGTCCCAGCCGTTGCCGGTTCCGTTGATGTCCGCCGGATCCCAGCCGTTGCCGCGTACGGCGTGCCAGGTCGGCTCCCAGTAGAAGACGCCTACCGCACCGGCGTTGCGTGCGGTGTTCTGCACCCAACTGAACTGCTGCGCCTGCCCGGACCAGGTGGCCGGGATGTTGTCGCAGCGCGCGGTGCCGGGGATCACGTTCGGCTGGTGGTCGGCGTCGGCAGTGGTGAACGGGTACGCGGTCTCGGCGATCACCACCGGTTTGCCGTAGCGGGCCTTCACGTCGGCGATGACGTTGTACAGGTTGGCCAGCGTGCCGTGCCACATGCAGTAGTAGGACAAGGCGGTGACGTCCCAGGTGACGCCCTGCGCCCGGATCCCGTCGTAGAACCAGCGGGCGTTGGCGTTGCTGTCCGCGTTCGCCGTGTGGATCCACACCTGGGTGCCGCCGTGGCACGCCTTGGTGGCCTGGTAGCCCCGTTTGAGCAGGCTCGCCAGCGGGGCGAAGTCATTGTTGACCACCTGCCCGGCGGGCCAGAGCATCCCCACGTTGATCTCGTTGCCGATCTGCACCGCGTCCGGCGTGGTGCCCTGCGCCTTCAGCGCGCTGCACACGTCGTAGGTGTAGTTGTAGACGTCGGCCTGCAACTGACTCAGCGAGTGGTTGGCCCATGCCGCCGGCGGATACTGCTTGCCCGGATCCGCCCAGGTGTCCGAGTAGTGGAAGTCGATCAGCAGCTTGAAGCCCTTGGCCTTGATCACCCTGGCCTGCTGAAGCACCTTGGCCTTGTTGTTGTAGCCACTGGCCGGGTTGTTCCAGATGCGCAGCCGCAGGTAGTTGACCCCCTTCGAGGCGAGGATGTCGTAGGGGTCGGCCTGAGCGCCGGAGGCGTTGTAGTAGCGGGCCCCGAGATCGAGGCTGCGTTGCAGCGAGGAGACGTCGGCACCGCGCATGGCGAGTGTGTTGGCCGCCTGCGCGGGAGCGGTCAGGGCCAGCGGGGCCGCGAGGACGACCACCGCCGCGAGGACCCGGAGGGACGGTTTCATGGTGCTCCTTCACATCCAGGGATGCGGTGCCCGACGGGTTCGGGCACGTCCGGCGGGACTGCCGGACGGTCTCGGTACCAGGTGAGGTGGTGATGGGTGTCGATGCATCAAGCCTGACCGTAAGAGTGACCCACGCCGGTGCCGCCGCACCAGCCCTGACCGTCGAGGCGTGATGGCGGCGCGGCGGTCAGGCGAGGAAGTGGCACAGGGCGGCGGTGAGGTCGTCGGGGTTCTCCTCGGCGACGTGGTGCCCGGACTCGATCGGGTGGCCGCGCAGATCGTCGGCCCAGGAACGCCAGACGGCGAGCGGGTCGCCGTAGAGATCCTCCAGATCGTCCCGGGTCGACCAGAGCAGCAGGGTGGGGCACCGGACCGTACGACCGGCCCGCCGGTCGGCCTCCTCGTGCGCCCGATCGACCCCGAGGCCGGCGCGGTAGTCCTCCAACATCGCCCGTACCGTCGCCGGGTCGTGGATGGCCTGCCGGAACTCTCGGTGGTTGTCGACTCCCATCCGGTCCGGTCGCGCCTTGTCGCCGTACCAGGCGTCGGGATCGGCGCCGATGGCCCGTTCCGGCTTGTCCGGCTGGGCGAAGAAGAACCAGTGATACCAGTTCCGGGCGAACGTCGCGTCGCACCTGGCGAGGGCCTCGCTGATGGGTACGCCGTCGATGACCACCAGTCGGCTGACGGTGTCGGGATGGTCGAGCGCCAGGCGCAGCGCCACGTAACAACCGCGATCGTGCCCGACGGCGGCGAACGTCGAGTGGCCGAGTGTGTGCATGAGTCGGACCATGTCCGCCGCGACCGCGCGCTTGGACTGCTGGGAGTGATCCGGCAGGATCCGCGCCTTGCCGGACTGGCCGTAGCCCCGCATGTCGGGGCAGACCACGGCGAACCCGCGATCCACCAGCCTCGGGGCGACCCGGTGCCAGGTCGATCCGGTACGCGGATGTCCGTGGACGAGTAGGACGGCGGGGCCGCGTCCGGCATGCCGGACGCGCAGTTCCACCTCGCCCACGTCGACCCGCTCGTCGGTGAAGCCGTCGAACATGTGCCTCCAGTACCCAGGTCGGCTCCGCGTCAACAGACGGACCGAGAGGCGGTATTACCCATTGATTATCTTGCATATATCGATCAGCTTCGGTATGAAAGCTTAGGAATCGTTCAGGTTCCGCTTCCTGGGAGGAGCGACGATGAAACCTGCCCTGCGCCGCCTACGTACGGTGACCGTCACACTCGCCACCTGCACACTCGGCCTGAGCCTGCTGTCGGCCCCCGCCGCGGCAGGCCCGGTACAGCCGGTCACGCCACTCTCGGACCGGGCACCCGAATCGGACCAGTTCTCGGCCGAGGGTGTGACGACCGTCGGTGAGCTGCGCACCGTCGACGGTTCGTTGTCGTACGCCCGCGCCGGCCGGACCCAGATCATTCAGCACCCCGGCGCCACGTACATCAAGGTGCACTTCAGCTCGCTGCGGCTGGCTCCCGGGGAGTACGTCACCGTGTCGAGCCCGGACGGCCGGGAAAGCTACCGGTACGACCGTCACCTGAACCGGGCGACCGGCGCGGACTACACCACCGACGGACGGCCGGGCTTCTGGGCGATGTCGGTGGAAGGCGACACGGCGGTGGTCACCTTGCACAGCAACCGCTCCTCCCGGGGCAGCGCCGCGACCATCGACCGGTTCTGGCGCGGCTACGACCGCACGGAGATCAGCCAGTACAACTTCTCCATCCAGTCGGTGTGCAGCACCGACGCCCGCCGCGACGTGGTCTGCTACCGGAGCAGCCACCCCACCGAGTACGCGCGCGGCAACGCGGTGGCCCGGCTGCTGATCAGCGGCGGCGGCATGTGCACCACCTGGCGGGTCGGCAACACCAACCGCATGCTCACCAACAAGCACTGCTTCTCGACCCAGGCCGCGGTCAGCGGGAGCGAGATGCAGTTCAACTACCAGTGCGCCACCTGCGGCGGCGCGAACCCCGGGCCCGGCACCAAGGTCAGTGGTGCAACGCTCTACCGGGTGAGCAGTGGTGGCTCCAGCCAGCTCGACTACGCCCTGTTCTCGGTGAACAACTTCGCTGCCATCCAGGGCTTCGGCACGCTCTACCTGGCGACGTCCGCCACCACCACCGGGACGCAGATGTACATCCCGGGGCACGGTGACGGCAGCCCGAAGCGTCTGTCCATCTTCGAGAACGCCCAGAACGGGGCGCGCTGCACCGTCCGCAACGCCAACTACAACACCTGGAACATCAGCTACAGCTGCGACACCTCCGGCGGCAACTCGGGCTCACCGGTGCTGAACAGCAGCCACCGGGTGATCGCCCTGCACCACCTCGGCGGCTGTCCGTCCAACCAGGGCGCCAAGGCGCACCTCATCTACAACGAGATCGCGAGTCTGATCGACAACGGCTGACCACGGCCGGTGGCGGCCCGGTGGCGGACCACGCGACCCCGGGCCGCCACCGGTCGCGCCAACCCTCGTGGGCCGCGTACCCGAGGCCGCCGTACCATCCGGTACATGACGATTGCCGTCGAACAGCACGTGGACGCCGAGGTCGCCACCTTCTGGCGGACAGTGAGCGACGTCGACCGCTGGGCCGAGTTGCTGCCCACCATCGACGAGATCAGGCGAATCGACGACGCCGGGCCGGTGGCGGTCGGCAGCCGCTTCCGGATCCGCCAGCCGGGGCTGAGCGCCGCCACGTACGAGATCACCGACTGGCGGCCCGGGGCCGGCTTCACCTGGGTGGCCCGTACGCCGGGGGTCCGGACCAGGGCGAGCCACGAGCTGCTGCCGGAGGGCTCCGCCACCCGCCTGCGGCTGAGCATCGACTGGGCCGGCCCGGCCGCCCGCCTGGTGGAGCTGCTGTACGGCAAGCGGACCCAGCGGCTCCTCACGCAGGAGGCGACGACCTTCGCCAGCCTCGCCGCAGGCAACGGGGGTGCCCGATGAATCCGGTCGAGCGCGTACCCACCCGCTGGGACGTCCTGGACGAGCGGTTCCGGACGGTGAGCGGTGACCACGTGGTGCAGCGGCTGTTCGACGGCGGACGGTGGCTGGAGGGGCCGGCGTACTCCCCCGCGTGGCGCTGCCTGCTGTTCAGCGACATCCCGAACGACCGGGTGCTGCGGTGGGACGAGATCACCGGGCGGTGCGACGTCTTCCAGACGCCCGCCGGTTACGCCAACGGCCGTACGATCGACCGCCTCGGCCGTGTCGTGACGTGCGAGCACGGCCACCGCCGGGTCACCCGTACCGAGCCGGACGGGTCGCTGACCGTGGTGGCGGACCGTTGGCAGGGCAAGCGGTTCAACAGCCCGAACGACGTCGTGGAGACCAGCGACGGTTCGTTGTGGTTCACCGACCCGAGCTACGGCATCGACAGCGACTACGAGGGGCACCGGGCGGATCCGGAGCTGGACGGCTGCCACGTCTACCGCTGCTCGCCCGACGGTCGGGTGGAACGGGTCGCCGACGACTTCCTGCGTCCCAACGGTCTGGCGTTTTCGGCCGACGAGCGTCGGCTGTTCATCGTCGACACCCGGCGTCGGCACCTCCGCCACTTCGACGTGGGCCCCGACGGGACGCTGCGGGACCGTGGCGTGCTCGCCGAATGCGACGCCGGGTCGTTCGACGGGATCCGACTCGACCGGGAGGGTCGGCTGTGGGTCGCCGCCCACGACGGGCTGCACTGCTTCGACCAGGACGGCACCCTGCTCGGAAAGCTCCGGCTACCCGAGATCTGCTCGAACCTCACCTTCGGTGGCCGTAAGCGCAACGTGCTGATCGTGACGGCCACCACCTCGGTCTACTCGCTCGTCCTCAATGTCACCGGCGCAGGCCCGACGACCGGTCCGGCCACCAGGTAGGCACACCGACGTCCGCTGGTCGGACCACCCGGACACCAGCCACCGGTGCGCTGCCGGCGGGGCCGGGAGGGTTCGGTGGCCACCGACCCGGGTATGGCACACCTGTTCGAGAGAGAGGGTGCCGACATGAGCGAAAAGCATGATCCGCAGGCCGCGGTGAAGGACCCGGACGAGTGGGTGACCGGCGACGAGCCGACGACGGCGGCGCAGGAGTCGTATCTGCGGACCCTGGCCCGCGAGGCGGGCGAGAGCGTGCCGGACGGCCTCAGCAAGGCCGAGGCGGCGAAGCTGATCGACCGGTTGCAGCAGCAGACCGGGCGGGGTGACCAGGGCTGATCCCCTGAGGCCACTTCCATCTTATCGACGGGTCAAGTCGCGCAAATCACCCTGGATGCCGATTTTGCGGTTCTGGCCGGTACATATTCTCGACCAGTCCCCGTGCAGCAGCCTCTGGCAGACCAGGGAGCGGTGTGTCCGAAACAGTGCGGCAGCTCGCCATTGAGCAGCAGGTGGTCGACAGGGTGTACGAGCGACTGGAGGTCATGCGTACGCAGGCGAGGGAACTGGAGTCCGAGGGTCGCGGTCGCGCCACGGCCGGCCCGCTGACCGGGCTGGTCGAGCGCGACGCGATGGTGCTGAGCGCGGCGGCCAGACTGTCCGACCTGGACGGTCAGGAGGAGGGCCTGGTCTTCGGCCGGCTGGACTTCGACGACGGCGACACCTACCGCATCGGCCGGCTGGGCGTACGCGACGAGAACCGGGAGCCGCTGGTGGTCGACTGGCGTGCGCCGGCCGCCGCGCCGTTCTACCGAGCCACCCCCGGTGAGCCACTGGGCGTGGTCCGCCGCCGGATCATCACCTGCGAAGGCCCCACGGTCGTCGGTGTGGACGACGAGGTGCTGTCCGGCGGCGAGGTCGACGGTGTGGTGGGCGAGGGTGCCCTGCTCGCGTCGCTCAGCCGGGAACGCGGTCCGCACATGCGCGATCTCGTCAGCACCATCCAGCGCGAGCAGGACGAGGCGATCCGCGCCCCGGCGCACGGCGTCACCGTCATCACCGGCGGCCCCGGCACCGGCAAGACCCAGGTCGCCCTGCACCGTGCCGCCTATCTGCTCTACACCGACCGGGGGAAGTTCGCCGACGGCCGGGTGCTGGTGGTCGGTCCGTCGACCGTGTTCACCGAGTACATCGGCCGGGTGCTGCCCGGTCTCGGTGAGGACAGCGTCCACCTGCGGGCGATCGGGGAGCTGTTCGACGGTGTGGTGGCGACCCGGCGTGACCGCGCCGAGGTCGCCAGGTCCAAGGGCGACCTGAAGATGGTGCGGGTGCTCACCGAACTGGCCTGGGACACTCCGCCGAACGCGCCACAACGGTTGGGCAGGCTCGACGCCGACGACCTGACGAAGGCCCGCCTGGAGGTGCGTCGACGGTGCGAGGCTCGGGGCATCAAGCCCAACCTCGCCCGTGCCGAGGCGGCGCAGGTGCTCTCGGACCTGCTCGGCGGCAGGGAGATCCCGGACGCCTTCCTGACGGCCTGGTGGCCGATGCTGACCCCGCAGGACGTGCTGCCCGCGCAGCACGGGCAGTGGTCGGTGGACGACGTCCCACTGCTCGACGAGCTAGCCGAGATCCTGGGCCCGCCGGTCACCACGGCGCCGACCAGGAGCGAGTGGCAGGTGCGGGAGTTGAGCAGTGGTCCCCGGCTGGCGGAGACCTTCGTGCTCAGCCTGAGCCTCAACGACGGTTGGCAGCTCTTCGCACCCGGACTGGCCACCCCGATCGCCGTCTCCGGCCAGTCCCTGGACAGCGGCAACGCCTGGGCGGCGCAGCGCTGGGCGGCGGCGATCATCCTGCGTGAGGGCCACACGGTGGTGGGCTGGGCAGACGGCTTCGACCCGTACGGCGAGGAGGGGCACGTGCCGGAGCTTGCCGAGCCGCTGCCGGTGGCCGTGCCCACCGAGCCCGTCGAGGACGTGTACCTGCATGTCATCCTCGACGAGGCCCAGGACCTGTCGCCGATGGAGTGTCGGATGATCGCCCGCCGAGCCGCGCACGCCTCGATGACGATCGTGGGCGACCTCGGTCAGGCGACCCATCCGCTGGCCGCCGGAAGCTGGCCTGAGCTGGTGCAGCAGCTCGGCAAACGCGAGGCTCGAATGCTCGATCTACCCACCGGCTATCGGGTGCCGCAGGTCATCGCCGACTTCGCCGCCCGGACGCTGGCGCCCGGGATCGCGCCGACCCGCTCCTTCCGACCCGGCGGCACCCTCACGATCCGCCAGGTGGACGACCTGCGGGCGGCCCTCGCGCAGGAAACCGGTGCGATCATCGCTCCGGACGCGATCGCCGACCAGCTCGGGGCGATCCCGGTCAGCCAGGTCAAGGGGCTGGAGTACGACCGGGTCGTGCTGGTGGAGCCCGCGGACATCGTCGCCGCCGAGCCGCGCGGCATGAACCGGCTCTACGTCGCCCTGACCCGGGCCGTCGCCGAACTGGTCATCCTGCACACCAAGCCACTGCCGGAGGCGCTCCGGTCGTGAGCGCCCGGTCGGCGTCGGTCACCCGTCGTGAGACGCCGCCGGTGGTCGCTGGACCGCCTCGGCGACGACCCGCCAGACCTGGGTGGCGAGCCAGTCGTTGAGCTGGTCCGGCCCGACCTCGTCCCGGTGGTCGAACCACCAGATGATGCCGGCGTCGACCATGCCCACAACGCTGGCCACCACGTACGCGGGCAGGTGCGCCGCGTACCCGGCGGCACGCAGGTTGGCGACGGCGGCTTCGGTGATTTCGGGAACGGCGTGCGCGGTGCCGAGACGGGCCCGGAACCGGTAGAGGTTGGGGTGGGCCACCGCCCAGCTCAGCACCTGGCCGACGATGCCGTGCACCACCTCCGGCGGGGTGCCCGGGGCGGTCAGCGACGGACGGATCCAGGCGCTCACCAGGCGGGCGGCGTGCCGGGCGACGGCCTGGTCGAGGTCGTCCTTGCTGGCGAAATGGCGGTAGACGTGCGGTCTGGGCAGCCCGGCCCGGTCGGCCACCGTGCCCAGCCCGATGTCGGTGCCGTGCTCCTCGATGACGCGGACCGCGGCCTCCACGATCGCCTGCCGTCGCCGGGCCCGCTCCTGCGGAATGCCGCCGGCACGGCGGGCGGCGATGGTGTCCCGTTTCACCGCCGCGTTACCCACCGGATCACTGTAGCGGGTCGGTAGCCTTGGTTGGGTACGAGCTGTACCCAACCAGCATCCTGCGAGGTAGCCATGCCCAGTCAAGCGCCCGGCCCCGTCGACCTCGCCCGCCTTCAGCAGGTGCTCGACGGACCGTGGGCCGAGGTCCGCAACGCGCACCGTCGGCATCTCGACGAACGCTTCCTCCCGGTGTACGGCGAGACCGGTGACCAGGCGCGTGAGCGGATCACCCGACTGCTCGGCGAGCTGCCCGTCAAGCTGGGTATCGCGTCGGCCTTTCCCACCCAGTACGGTGGCGGATCCGACGTCGGCGGCTCGATCATCGCCACCGAGATGCTGGCGCAGGTCGACCTCTCGCTGATGGTCAAGGCCGGCGTGCAGTGGGGTCTGTTCGGCGGCGCGGTCGCGGCTCTGGGCACCAGGCGTCACCACGACGCCTACCTTCGGGACATCATCTCCGGCCGGATCCTGGGCTGCTTCGCGATGACCGAGACCGGGCACGGCTCCGACGTCCAGCAGCTGCGCACCACCTGCACGTACGATCCCCGGACCCAGAGCTTCGACCTGCACACCCCGCACGAGGCGGCCCGCAAGGACTACATCGGCAACGCGGCCCGGGACGGGCGGATGGCGGTGGTCTTCGCGCAGCTGGTCACCAACGGGCGGCGGCACGGCGTACACGCGTGGCTGGTGCCGATCCGTGACGAGCGGGGCAACCCGCTGCCCGGCGTGACCATCGGCGACGCGGGGGCCAAGGCCGGCCTGCTCGGCGTGGACAACGGGCGACTCAGCTTCGACCACGTGACGGTGCCCCGCGACATGCTGCTGGACCGGTACGGCCAGGTCGCCGAGGACGGCACCTACTCCAGCCCGATCGAGAACGACTCCCGACGCTTCTTCACAATGCTGGGCACCCTGGTCCGTGGCCGGGTCAGCGTGGGTGGCGCCGCGTCGTCGGCCACCAAGTCGGCGTTGACCATCGCGGTCCGCTACGGCGACATCCGCCGCCAGTTCAGCACCCCCGACGCTGAGCGGGAGGTGCTGCTCAACGACTACCTGGCCCACCAGCGCAAGCTGCTACCCGCCCTGGCCACCTCGTACGCGCTGCACTTCGCCCAGGCCGAGCTGGTCGCCGCGGTGCACGAGGTGCAGGGCGGCGACGGCCCGGTCGACGAGCGCCGGCAGCGGGAGCTGGAATCCCGCGCCGCCGGGCTCAAGGCCGCGCAGACCTGGCACGCCGCCCGCACCATCCAGCTGTGTCGCGAGGCGTGTGGCGGCGCAGGTTACCTGGCCGAGAACCGGTTGCCGGGCCTGCGGGCCGACACCGACGTCTTCACCACCTTCGAGGGCGACAACACGGTCCTGCTGCAACTTGTCGCCAAGGGGCTGCTGACCGGCTACCGGGACGAGTTCGGCTCGCTGGACGGCTGGGGTCGCGCCTCCTTCGTCGCCGAGCAGGTCCGGGAGATGGTGCTCGAACGCACCGCCGCACGGTCGCTGATCCAGCAGCTGATCAGCGCCGTGCCGGGCCGCGACGAGGAGGTCGCCGTCACCGACCGGGGCTGGCAGCTGAAAATCTTCGACGACCGCGAGAAGCATCTGCTCGAAGGGGCGATCCGCCGCTTGCGTAACGGCGCTTCCAGCAAGCAGGACCGCCCGTTCGACATCTTCAACGACGTCCAGGACCACGTCCTCACCGCCGCCGCCGCGCACATCGACCGGATCACCCTGGAGGCGTTCGTCGCCGGCATCGAGGACACGGCGGACCCGGCGGTCCGGGCGCTGCTCTCCCGCGTCTGCGACCTGTACGCCCTCACCGTCATCGAGGCCCACAAGGGGTGGCTGCTGGAGCACGGCCGGCTCACACCGGCCCGCTCGAAGGCGATCACCGCCGTGGTGAACGGCCTGCTCAAGGAGCTGCGCCCACAGATGCGGACACTGGTGGACGGATTCGCCATCCCGGACATCTGGCTGCACGCCGCCATCCTGAGGGAGGAACCCGGTCGCCAGGAGACGATGACCGCCCACGACACCGCCTCCGCCTGAGGCGTGGCTGCTTAGATTTTGCGGGTAATCTATAACCCGACAGTTCGGTGGCCACGGTGAAGGTGGGCAGATGAGTCGGGCATCCAAGGCTGACGCACAGGCCAATCGGGCAGCGGCGGTGAAGGCCGCCTCGCGACTCTTCCGCGAACAGGGCGTACCGAACGTCAGCGTGGGCGACGTGATGCGGTCCGTCGGCCTGACCCAGGGCGGCTTCTACAAGCAGTTCGCATCGAAGGCGGCGCTCGTCGACGAGGCCGTACACCTGGGCTTCATCGACATGCTGCGCTATCTGTCGGACCTGCAGGACGGCTCCGCGGACCACGCGGCGGCATGGTCGTCGCTGCTGGACACGTACCTGTCGGTCGAGCACCGGGACGACCCGGGCGCGGGTTGCCCAGCGGCCGGATTCGCCGGTGATGTCGCGCACGACCCGAGGCCTCGTGAGACGTACGCGGCCGGCGTCCGGGAGATGGCCGGCTGGATCGCGCCGGGGAACGCCGGTCTGGCCGCACTGTCCACCATCGTCGGCGGCCTGCTCCTGGCCCGGGCCACGGCGGGCACGGAGGTGTCGGAGGAAATCCTGGGCGCGGTGCGCGAGGCCGCCTCTCCGCCGGCCGACTGAACACGCGAAGGCGGAGCCGTGGCAGTCGCCACGACTCCGCCCCGCACCGCTCAGCTGTCGGGACCGGTTGCCGCGGCGATCGCGGCGCGCACCTGCTGTGCGAAGCCCCGGACGGTGTAGTCGGCCGGAAGGCACTCAATTGCCCGAGGATCCTCGCGGTCGCGCCTCGACGCATCGCAGGCACACGTCAGGGTGAGACATCTCCCATTCAGTTCAAGCTTGAATCGAGTCTGGCTATCGTCGGATTCAAGCTTGAACCTCAGACTCATGGGAGTTGTCGTGACCCTGTTCCGACTGGATGCCAGCATCCGCACCCACGGCTCGGCGAGCCGCGAGATCGCGGACATCGTCGAGGCGGAGTGGCTCGCCACGCGCCCCGGTGACACGATCGAACGTCGCCACCTCGGCGTCGATCCCCTGCCCGCGACCGCCTGGGCCGCAGCGGTCACCGCCGGGACGACCGCGCCGGAGGAGCACACCACCGAGCAGCGCGAGGCCGTCGCCCTCGCCGCGACACTTGTGGACGAACTGCTCGCCGCCGACGCCATCCTGTTCGCCGTGCCGCTCTACAACTACGGCGTCTCACAGCACTTCAAGGCGTACGTCGACCTGGTGAGCACCGACCAGCGAGCGTTCGCCCAGCCGTTCCTGGCGGGCAAGCGGGTCGTGCTCGCGACGGTGCGTGGTGGGGCGTACGGCGGTGGCACGCCCCGGGAGGGTTGGGACCACGCGACGCCGTACCTGCGCCGCATCCTCGCCGACTGCTGGGGCGCCGACCTCACAGTGGTCGAGCGCGAGTTCACCCTCGTCGGCGTCAACCCCGCCCTTGACTCGTTCACCGACCAGGCCGCGCAGATGCACGCCGAGGCCCTGAAGGCCGCTCGGGAGGCCGGCCGCGCGCTCGGCGACCTGCCGGTCCCGGCCTGAGGGGGCGGGTGAGACAGGCCGGCGCGGGACGCCCCGCGCCGGTCCCCACCTCGCCCTCAACCATCCACGCGGCAGGAGGCGTTTACTTCTGCCGAGGGGGTGGCGATGAGCCAGACGTTCCACGAGTTCGTGGTGCACCGTTCACCGGCGCTGTCCCGGACCGCCTACCTGCTCACCGGCGACCACCAACTGGCCGAAGATCTTCTCCAGAGCGCACTCGCCCGAACGTACCGGCACTGGCGGCGGATCCGCGACGGTGACCCGGAGGCGTACGTGCGCCGGGTCATGTACCACCAGCAGGTCTCCTGGTGGCGGCGGCGTCGGTTCACCGAACGGCTGGAGGCCGACCCGGCGCCTGCGCAGGCCGGTCACCCGGACCCCAGCGACGCCGCCGCCCTCCGGGTGACGCTGGCCGCCGCGTTACGCCAGCTCACCCCCAGGCAGCGGGCCGTGCTCGTGCTGCGCTTCTACGAGGACCTGACCGAGGCGCAGGTGGCTGCCGTACTCGGCTGCTCGGTCGGGACGGTGAAACGGCATGGGCACGACGCGCTGGTCCGGCTTCGCGCGGTGGCTCCGGAACTTGTCGACCCGGTGCCGGAGAGGAGCGCGCGATGACCACGCGGCTACGGGACGTGCTGCACACCACGGCGGCGCAGGCTCCCGCGTACCAGGTGGAGCAGCGCGCTCTGGCGACGGCGCGCCGCACGCGACGGCGTCGAGCCACGGCGGTGGCCGCCGCGCTCGTGCTGGTGGTGCTCGGCGGGCTCGTACTGCCGGCAGCCCGTACCTCGCCGGTGGATCCGGCCGGACGAGACGAGCCAGGAGCGTTGCCGGACCGGATCGGCCTGCCGCCCGTCGGGAGCCTGCACGCCACGGACCGGCCCCGGACCGGTCCCGCCTCGGTGATCTTCACCGGGGAGGCCGGACGCCTGACCTACGACGACGAGTGCAGTCTCGTCACCGTGGTGGACGGCGACACCGACGCCTACCGGGTCGTCCGCAGCGGCTGGGAGATGACCGCCGGCACGGACGTGGTGCTCTCCCCACGGGGCCGGTGGATCGCCCACGACCCGCAGCGCGGCGATCCCCGGGTCGACATCATCGACCTGGTCACCGGTGCGACCCGTCAGCTGCGCAGCGGTGTGGCCGGGACGGTCGGCACGGAACCGGCCGCCTGGTCGCCGGACGGGATGTCACTCGTGGTCCGTGACTCGGTGCCGATCCACCTCGACCGCAGTGATCACCGGCGCCAGCTCAATCTGATCCGGCTGGACGACGGCAGCTCGGTCCGACTGGCCGAGGCGCCATCTGGCACGGTGCCGGGCGTGGTCGTCGCCTTCGCGCCCGGTGGGGACCGTCTCGCCTGGCAGACCGGGCGCGTGGTCACGGTCGCGCACATCGACGGCAGCGTGATCGCCTCGTTTCCGCTCGCGCCCGGTACCGAGCTGGCCGGCAAGGGGGCCTGGACGCCGGACGGGCGGTGGCTCACGGTGGCGCGGCGCGATGACGCGAGGTGGACGCTGCGCCGGATCGAGCCGGCCACGGGAGCCGACGGCGGGGCGTTGGGCACCGCCGGTGTCGACGACGTGGTCGGCCTCCAACTCCTCGGCTGGACGGCGACCGGCGTGCCCTGGGTGGTGTCCTACCTTCCCCATCCGCCCGAGGCAGCGACCTACACCAGGCCCTTCCCCAACGACGACCGCCCGGTGTACGGCAATATCGGCAGTGTTGAGGTGCTGTCGCTGCCGCCGGACGGTCAGCCGCCGACCCTCCTGCTCACCGCACCGCAGGAGGTCGTCTCCCTCGACATAGCGGCGGAGGTGATCCGCGCCGGCCGTACCCGTGCGGCGGATCCGCCGGGCGGCGTCGGCGGCCGGTTCTGGATCTGGACCGCCCTGATCGTCTTCGCGGTGGGCGGGATCGCGGCGTACCGGAGCCGCAAGCAGCTAGCCCTCTGGTGGGAGAACCGCCAGCTACGGCGGTGACGGAGGTGGCCGGCTCGCCCCGGCGAACCGGCCACCTCCGTCCCGATCGGTCAGAACAGCCAGGTCGGCAGCGCCGGGTCACTGCGCAGCGGCACCGGCGGCTGCGCGGCGGGGCCGGAGTCCTGGCTCGGCGCCCGGCCACGGGCCGACGTCGTGCCCGGCGGCGGGGCTGCGGCGCAACGGGTACCCTCCGCCGGCACCACCTGATCGATCAGGTACGCCTCGATGGCCTCGTCCGCGCAGCTCACGCGGCCGTACACGATGTGCCCCCAACCCTCGTAGGTAAGCAGTTCGGCATGGTCTGCGAACTGCTCGGCGGCACCGAGCGCCCAGTTGTAACCGGTCGCCGGGTCGTGCAGCGAGTTGACGAGCAGCAGTTGCGAATCGTTTGTCGGGTCGATCCGCCGCTGCGGGTTGTCCGCCGGAGTCGGCCAGCCCAGGCAGATCGCGCCGACCGACGCCCGGGGCGGGTCCGGTAGATCCGGCGCGACGCGCTGCGCATCGGCGAGAATCGACCGCCACCTGGTGACATCAGGTGCCTTCAGGTTCCAGTCCTGGCAGAGCACCGCCTGATACGCGAAGGCCACCACGGTCGGCGGCTCCTCGGCCGACTGCCGCGCCGCCGACGACGTCCCCGACGGCCGACCCGCGTCGACCCGCTCCAACTCGGCGGCGATCTCAAGCCAGTACGGCTGGTAGTTGAGGTTGCCCAGCACGAAGTTGACCAGATCCCGCTGGGTGATCTTGTAGGTGTGATCGTCCGGGTCCGGCAGCTCACCCCGGGCTGCGCGGTCGAGCAGCCGCTGCCAGAACTGGCGGATGTCCCGGCCGTAGAGGGCGCACTGCGGCAACCGGGCGCAGCCGGCCACGAACTCGTCGAACGAATCCTGCCCGGTGGCCGCCTGGGTGACGGCGAAACCACGCGCGTCCTGACTGTGATCCATCACGCTGTCGGCCACAATGGCGCGTACCCGGCTCGGATACATTTCCGCGTACTGCTGGGCCATCAGCGTGCCGTACGACATCCCGAGAAAATTCAGCTGGGCGTCACCGACCGCGGCGCGTATCGCATCGATGTCCTGGATCACCTGTAGCGTGTCCACGTGGTCGAATACCGGCCCGCTGTTGGCGCGGCAGTCATCGGCCAACGCGCGACTCGCGGACACCATCCGGGCAAATGCGCTGGACGTTTTGATCGGCTCGACCGGCAAATCGTTGATCTTGTCCAGCGTACACATGATCGGTGAACTGCGGGCCACCCCGCGCGGGTCGAATCCGACGATGTCGAAATGGCGGCGCAGCTCGTCACCGTAGGTGGCCCAGAGCGCCGAGTCGACGCCGGAGCCACCGGGCCCACCCGGATTCACGATCAGCGACCCGCGGCGCACCGTCGGGTCCGTTGCCGGCCGCTTGGCCAGCGCCAACTCGATTGTCGGCCCGTTCGGATCGGCCCAGTCGACCGGTACCTCCAGGGTGCCGCACAGGGCGCTGGCGTCCTGCTCACACGGCGTCCACTGCACGTCCCCGATCGGGGCCGCGGACGCGGACGACGCGGCAAGCGGTGCCAGCACCACCCCCACCGTGACCCCGGCGAGCAATCGCCGGATCAGTTTTCTGCGCATGCTCCCTCTCCCAGATCATTTTCCGGCTTTCCGCCGGCCGATGCTGAACGTAGCGACCGGGCCACGGTCCGGGGTTACCGAGAAATGTCGCCGGCAATACCATTTGGAACGCGACATGATTGATCGGAATGACCAGCTACGGCACCGTTGCCGTACGGCGCACGTGAATGGCGAGGTCACCGGCGAGACGGCGGTTGTCACAGGTCGCGAATCGGCAACCGGTCGACGGATGTCAACATGGTAGAGGTCACAAGCAGCCGCCGTGTTAGCGCTAACCCAGGAGGCATCCGACCGCAACGTCCGGTCAAATTGCGTGATGAATTGGAAACCCCGGATTCATGTGTCCAACCGCTGGGCGGCCGCACGGCCCCGAGCGCCGCGGCGTACGGTCGGCGTGGGCGCGGCAGAGCCGGCACCGGGGCCGGCTGGCCGATCGGCTCGGGAGGAACGAGTGATCCGGATTCTTCTCGCAGAGGACGTACGCATCCTGCGGGACACCCTGGCCGCGGTGCTGCGGCTTGAGGACGACCTGGCCGTGGTCACGACGGTCGCCAGGGGCGACGAGATCGTCCCGGCCGCGCTACAGCACCGCCCGGACGTCGCCGTGGTCGACATCGACCTACCCGGCGTCGACGGCCTGACTGCGGCGGCCGAACTGCACCAGCGCCTCCCGCAGTGCCGTACGTTGATCCTGACCGGGCTGGGCCGGCCCGGCAATCTCCGCCGGGCGGTCGCCGCCGGGGTGAGCGGCTTCATGGTCAAGGACGCCCCGGCGGAGCAGCTGATCGACGCGGTCCGGCGGGTGGCCGGCGGAGAACGGGTGGTGGAGTCACAGCTGGCGTTGGCGGCGCTGGAGGCGGCGGACAACCCGTTGACCGCCCGGGAGGCCGAGATCCTCACCCGGCACGCGGCCGGCGCGTCGGCGGCCGAGATCGCCGCCGACCTGCACCTGTCCCGTGGCACGGTGCGCAACTACCTGGCCTCGGCCGTCACCAAGCTGGGCGCGCGTAACCGGGTGGACGCCGCCCGCATCGCCACCGAGGCCGGCTGGCTGTAGCGGAACGGATCCGCACGTCAGGTCTCCGGCTCTGGAACGGACCCGCCGACAACAGGCGGCCGGTGGGCGGAGTCGCCAACGACGGGTGCCCGTTCACCGCGCTGCCGTGGTGGGACGCGCGGCAGCGGCAGCCAGGCCGTCAGCTCGAAGCGACCGCCGTGGACCCGAACGGAGAGCCGCCCGGCAAGGTCAGCGACCCGACCGGCCAGGTTGGACAGCCCGTGCCCGCCGGTGTCCGGTGGCGCGTCCGGCCCAGGTGGCCGCAGTTGCCCACGCTCGCCAGCGGTGCCCGGGAGGCCGTCGTTGGTGACCCGGAGGCGGACCGTGTCCCCGCTTACCTCGACCGTGATCTCGCACCCCCGTGCCGGTGCGTGCCGCACCACGTTGGTGACCGCTTCCCGCAGGAGCGTCGCAAGGACGGTGTCCAGTTGCTCGGGCAGCTGAGCCACCGACGGCTCGGCGCGCACGACGGCGTCCACACCGGCGGCGGCGAGCACCTCAGCCGCCGCAGCCAGTTCGACGCTGAGCGAGAGGACACGTTCGTCGGCGGTCACGGTCCGCAGGTCCGCCCGTGCCTGCCGGGCCAGCCGGGTCAACGCCTGCAACTCCGCGCGCGCCGCGGCGTCGTCGCGGCCGATCAGCCGCCGGGCCAGGTCACACTTGAGCGCGACCGCTGACAGGCCCATCCCCAGCAGGTCGTGGGTGTCCTGCGCGACCCGTATCCGCTCCCGCACGGCGGCCATCCGGGCGAGGTGCCGGCGTACGTCGTCGAGTTCCACCGCAAGGGCCGCCATGCGGGACAGCGCGTGGACGACCAGGCCGGTGGTCACCGTCACCAGGAGCGCGTAGACGAGGTCGGCGGTGTCCAGGTCGGGCAGAACGTGCGCGTGCACCGCGATCGACGCCTGGATCACCGTGAAGGTCAGCCAACCCCATGGGCGGGGCAGCAGCAGCAACGCCGAACCCGCAACGAAACCGCTCAGCCCGTGGATGGACGGGTGCATGGCCGGGACAAAGCCCAGGCAGGTGAGCAGCAACTGGCCGGTCAGCGTGTACGACCAGCCGCGCGGTCGGACACCGTCCCGCCACGCCGTGGAGTGGTAGAGCTGAAGCACCGCGAGCAGCACGATGGCGGCGACCGAAGCCGCCATGACGACGGTGCTCGCGGAGCTGGCCACGGCACTGACCGTGAACTCCGCCGCGAGGGCGGCCAGCACCAGGGCGAGGACGAGTCGGGCGAGCCGTGGTGCCAACGTCGGCTGGGTGGTGTGGTCGGCGGACGGGTCCGGCATGCTCGCCGGCCGGTCGTACGCCACCGCTGCCCGGATCTGGTCGAGTGCCTGCCGGGCGCTGCGCGCCGCCTCGTCGAGCCGTTCACGCGCCTCGTCCGACCTCCGGCTGCCGGTCGCGAGTGCGGCCCGGGCATGCGCCAGCACGGTGTCGAGCCGGTCACCGACGGCCACCCGCAGTCGCTCGGCCGCCCGCAGGCGTTCCCGGGCCACGGTCAGGGTCGCCAGCTCGGTCCGGGCGGTGTCCAGTTCGGTGACGATGCCGGCGAGCCGGACCAGTCCGAACAGGGCCATGCCGACGTAGACCGGTAGGACGAGGACCAGCGGGGTCTCCGAGAGGCCGGTGAGATGCGGCAGGCCGACGACGGCGAAGCGCAGCACACTCTCGGCCGCCACTGCGACGCCGAACAGCAGCCATGACATCGGCGTCGCCACCGTCAACAGCAGCAGCGCGCCCAGCAGACCGGACGTGCCGACCACCCAGTCACCCCCGAACAGCACGAACGGCAGGTAGGTCAGCAACGCCTGGGTGGTGAGCAGGAGCGCGCGGTGGCGCGCCCACCAGGGCCGGGTCGCCGGTACGGCGTACAGCAGCGGTAGCGCGAACGCCAGGATGGTCACCACGCCGGCGAGCGGACCCGCCCAGTGGACCGCGATCCCTGCGCCGACGGGCAGGGTCAGGCAGAGGAAGACAGTCGCGGACACCCACGAGTGCCGGTGGGCGTCCGGGGCCGGCCCCCGGTCCGCGTCCATTCCTGCTGGCACCTTCCTCCTCGCCGGTTCCTGGCCGGCTGCTGCCGTCTGCACGGTAGTCGCCACCGCCCGCCACCGAAACGAAGATGTGCCCGGCGCACCCTCCGGCCCGTGCGGATCGCACATTCAGCTCGTGCGCGGCGGCACTGGTCCGCCGCGTCCGCACCGCACGAGACTCGACCTACGGTCCGTCGTCAGCAGTTGCGGAGGTCAGCATGCGTAGCACGGGGAAGCTGGCGCCTCCCGGCCACCGCCGCGTGGTGCGGAGACTCACCCGAGGCGCGGTGGTGCTGCTCGCCTTCCTCGCCGTCCCGGCGGCCACCTTCGCCGCTGGCCTGCACACCTTCGACCGGGACCGGTACGCGCAACCCGACGCCGACGCGGCGGCGATCGCGGCGGCCGTTCCGCCGGCACACGACCCCGGTAAGCCCACCGCCGTGGTCGTCGTCGGCAACGACGGCGCCAACATCGCCGACACGCTCGTCCCGTACGAGGTTCTCGCCGCCAGTGGTGCGTTCAACGTCTACACCGTCGCGCCGGAACGTCGCCTCGTGCCGCTGCTCGGCGGGCTGGATCTCGTACCCGATCTCGACTTCGCGCAACTGGACCGGCGGCTGGGTGGTGCCGCGCCGGACGTCACAGTCGTACCGGAGATGCCGGCATCGGAGTCCAGCGACGCGCGGGTGACCGGGTGGCTGCGCGACAGCGCCCGGCGCGGGCTGCTGCTGGGGGTGTGCACCGGCGCGCGACTGCTCGCCGAGGCCGGTCTACTTGACGGCCGCGACGCGACCACGCACTGGTACCGGCTCGACGGTTTGCGGGAGCGCCATCCCGATGTGCGTTGGCAGCGCGGGTTCCGCTATCTCGACGACGGCGACGTCATCACCACCGGCGGTCTGTTGTCCTCAGTCGACGGCACGTTGCGGGCGGTGGAGCGGCTCGCGGGTACCGACATCGCCGCGACGGCCGCGACGGCGGTGGGTTGGCGGCACTACTCCCCCGGCAGCGCAGCCGCCCTGCCGAGGTCGCGGCTGACCGTCGGCGACGCGCTTCTGCACGTGCTCAACGTCGGCTTCCGCGCGCGGGAGACCACCCTGGGGGTGGTGCTCACCGATGGTGTGGGTGAGCTCGAACTGGCCTCGGCGTTCACCCCGTACGCCGAGGTCAAGGCCGCGCGGACAGTGGCGGTCGCGGCCGGGGACCGGATCCGTTCCCGGCACGGCCTGACCTTCGTCCCCCGGGCACAACTCGGCGACGCGGAACGCGTCGACCGGCTGCTCGTTCCCGGTGCCGACGCCGCCGCCGATCCGCCCGCCGCGCTCGTCGGGTTGGGCGACCGCGCCGACGTACCGGTGGCGTACCTGCATGAGCGGCCCGGCTTCGCGTTCGACCCGGCGCTGCGGGAACTGGCCCGCAGCATGGATGTGCCCACCGGACGGTGGACCGCCAAGATCCTGGAGTACCCCCGCTCGGATCTCCAGCTGTCCGGGCCGGGGTGGCCATGGTTGTTGACCCTGCGCCCGGTGCTCCTCGGCCTGGCGGGGCTGGCGGTCGCGCTGGCGGTCCTGCGATTGGCGCGGAAGCCCCGCGCCGCGCCTCCCCTGCCTGACATTGCAGACCGATGATTCGTCGCAGGTGGGCCTACACCCGACAGACAACTGGAGGTAGCAGCGGATGAGCACGACCGAGAGTCGCGGCCGGGTCAAGGCCGCCATCACCGTGTCGGTGGATGGCTACGTCACCGGTCCGGACGACCGTGAGGGCCAGGGGCTCGGGGTCGGCGGTGAGCGGCTGCGCTACTGGGTGATGGGCGGCCCGTGGACCTACGAGACCGACCATGAGCCCGGTGCAGGCATGAGCGACGCGGACCGCGCCTACTACGACGCACTGCTCGACGGGGCGACCGGCGGCCTGTCAACGAACTCGGCATCACCACCGCTCCGGTGACGCTCGGCCGAGGCAAGCGGCTCTTCGAGGGCTTCGACCGCGACCTCGAGATCCTCTCGGTCCACCAGTCGCCGTACGCCGTCCATGTCAGGTACGCGGTCCGACGCTGACCGTCGACCGTCTGTTGTGACCAGCGCTACCTACCCGAGAATGGAAACACCGGGAGACTCATCTACCACACCGACTGAGCAGCTAACCCGCCACAACGCCGCCCCTGGAGTCCGGTGTCGGATCTGCGAGGCGGATCATGCTACTGGGAGGTGGCGACGCATGATCCACGTCGGCGCCGTGCCTTCGCCGGTCACCGCGCCGGTACGCGGGTCGACCGCGCGCCAGCGGTGCTGGTGAGGTCGAACGATCACGTAACCCAACCTCTGGTAGAACGAGACGGCCGCCTCATCGTCAACGTCGACGTCGAGACTCATGGCGTCGGCGCCGCGCGCCGCACCTGCCGCTTCGCTGGCTGCGACAAGCGCCCTTCCTACCCCACGGCGACGGGCCGGCGCGACCACCGCCAGCCCGTACAGCCATGGGTTGGGGGTGTCGCAGCCGTCCCGCCACCGGACGCTCACCACCCCCACGACGCGGTCGGCGGCCACCGCGACGAGCATTGCCTCCTCGCCTCGCCCGGCGGCCTGGAGACGCACCTCGGCGCGGTCCTGCGAACCCGCCAATTCGCCCAGACCGTCCAGGTCGACGCGGTGGGCGGCACGGATCATCAGGTCGTCGAGCGGGCTCATTGCGGCGTCCCCAGTCGCGTCGGTAACGGGCTCGGCATCGTCGTCGGTGCCGCGTCCGGGCGGCAACACCGTCTCGGAGATCCTGTCACTCGTAGCGATGGGCCCGGGGGTGCCGCCGGGAGAAACCTAAAGCTATTAGGTTTTAATCTAAAGGGTGTAGGGTGTGGGTATGGCACGAGCGAACCTCACCCCGGCGGTCGTCATCGCCGCGGCGGCCCAGCTGGCGGACCGGGAAGGATTCGACGCGATCACCCTGTCGGCGCTGGCCCGCCATTTCGGCGTGCAGACAGCGAGCCTCTACTCGCATGTCCGTGACCGGTCCGCACTGCTCGACAGCGTCCAGGAACTGGCCCTCGGCGAGCTGGCCGACCGGATCGCGATCGCGATCGGCGGCCGCTCGCAGCGAGACGCGCTCACCGCTCTCGCCGACGCGCACCGCGACTACGCCCGTCAGTTCCCCGGCCGTTGGGCCGCCCTGCAACGTCCGGCGGCGGCGACCACCGTGCGGTCGGACGCCGCCGGCAGGCTGGTCGCGCTCACGCTGGCCATGCTCCGTGGCTACCAGCTGCCGGAGACCGAACTCGTGCATGCCACCCGGCTGCTCGGCGCGACAATCAACGGCTTCCTCGCACTTGAGGTGGCCGGCAGCTTCGGGCACCGCGAGCCCCCCGCCGACGCCTCCTGGCAACGGGCGCTGAGCGCGCTCGACACCGCATTCCGCTTCTGGCCCACCGAAGGGAACCACTGATGCCCGTCCCATCCGAACTCCTCCGTGGCGTCGCCGAGGTCGAGGCCACTCCGCGCGGCCTCCGGCCGCACCGGCTGCCGACCTGGGTACGGGAGCAGTTCCCGGACGGCCAGCTGCTCGCGATGGAGAGCCAGCCGTCCGGCGTACGCATCGTCTTCCGGACGGCGGCGAGCACGCTGGAACTGGTGACCCATCCGACCCGGGTCGCCTACCTGGGCGCCGACCGACCGCGTGGCCGCATCGACGTGTACGCCGACGGCGCACTCGCCGCCCGCGACACGCTGACCGGTGGCGACCGGATCGATGTCGATCTCACCGGCGGCCAGAGCGCCTGCCATCCCGGACAGGTGCACACGACCACCGTTTCCGGGCTGCCCGCCGGCCACCACCGGATCGAGATCTGGCTGCCGCACAACGAGAGCATCGAACTGGTCGACCTGCGGGCCGATGCCGCGATCGAGCCGGACGACGCCGCGTTGCCGCTGTGGGTACATCACGGCAGTTCCATCAGTCACGGTTCGAACGCCCTCGCGCCCAGCGAGATCTGGCCCGCTGTCGCCGCCCGCCGGGCCGGTGTCGAGCTGCGCAACCTCGGCCTGGGCGGCAGCGCGTTCGTCGACCCGTTCCTGGCCCGCGTGATCCGCGACGCCCCCGCCGACTACATCAGCGTCAAGCTCGGCATCAACGTGGTGAACCTCGACGGGATGCGGCTACGTACCTTCGTCCCCGCCGTCCACGGCTTCCTCGACACCATCCGCGACGGCCACCCCGACGTTCCGCTGCTGCTGATCTCGCCGCTGTTCTGCGGAATCCACGAAGACACCCCCGGCCCGGGGGCGTTCGACCCCGAGTCGATCGGCACCGACCAGGTGCGTTTCGTCGCGACCGGCACACCCGGGGACGTCGCGCTGGGACGCCTGACGCTCCAGGTCATCCGGCGCGAGTTGCGTTCGCTGGCCGACCGCCGCGCCGCCGACAAGAACCTGCACTACCTCGACGGCACCGCCCTGTACGGCCCGACCGACGCCACCGACCTTCCGCTACCGGACGGCCTGCACCCGAGCGCCGAAGCCCACCAGCGGATCGGCACCCGGTTCGCGGAGTACGCCTTCACCGGCACCGGCCCGTTCACCCGGACGGCAACCCCGGCGACCGCTACCTGAGACGCGCTCCTACTCCAGGTCGACGACCTGCTCCAGGGCGGCGCGGATCGTCTCGTCGGACACCGTGTCACCGGTGATCTCCACCTCGGCCACGATGCGGCCGTCCACTCGCTTACGCAGTATCAGGAAGCGACGCCGGTCGCGGTTGAGCCAGGCGTGGAACAGCGCGACGACGCTGCCCAGCGCCCCTCCCCCGCCGACCAGAATCGTGAGGTACTGCTCCCACCCCTTGGTGCCCGGTACGTCGGGGCCCTCGTCGTGCGAGATCAGACCCTGTTCGAGCAGATCCACGCGTAGATCTTCCACCGCGCTGAGTGCCGCTTCGTGGTCGTTCGCGACACCGGTCAGGCCGGGACTCACCACGATCGCCAAAGGACCCACCTCGCGCCTCCTCCGCATTACTGGCGAGCCGTACAGTAGACCACTGGTCGCGTTGTGGGCAGTCGGGAGCGAGAGTGTACAAAGCCCTCCTCATTTGCAATTCGGACTACGGCCGGTCCGGGACGCTGCCGTTCCTCCGTGGTCCCGAGAAGGACGGGAACCTGCTCGCCGCCGCCCTGACCGATCCCGACAGGGGCATGTTCACCGACGCGACAGTACGGCCCGAGCAGAACTTGACCTCGGCTCAGATGCAGCGCACCATCAACGAATTCTTCAGGTCCGCGAGTCCCGAGGACACTCTGCTGTTCTACTTCAGCGGGCATGGCCGCAGCGAGTTGCAGAAGCTCTACCTGTGCGGCGTCGACACCGAACGGGATCTCATCCCCGGCACGGCCGTCGGAAACGACACCATGAATGCGATCTTGCAGCAGTGCGTTGCCCGGACGAAGATCTTCATTCTCGACTGCTGTGACGGCGGCGCGTTCAAGGGCGACAACCTGGCCGAGCAGTTCGCGGGCCGCGGCCGGTTCGTGCTCACCGCTGCCGCCGCGACGGAGCTGGCCAAGGACGCCGAGCTCGACGGCCAGCCCAGTCCGTTCACCGCAGCCCTCGTGGACGGACTGTTGGGCGGGGCGTCTGTCGACAACGACGGCAACGTCACGCTGGCCACTCTCTACGACTATCTGCACGCCACGCTCACCAGTCCGCGGCCCGGCCAGAAGTTCGACGGATACGGTCGGATCGCGATCGCCCGCCGACCTGCGCCGGCCGTGGGAGAGGCTACGCCGCCGGCGGATCCGCAGCCGACCGATCCGACCGAGGAGGCCCTGTCGCTGCTGGAACGGCCGACCTCCGGCACGGCCGTGAACACCGAACAGCTGGCCCAGTTCCGCGCGAACCTGCGCCCCGACATCGCCGCGGAGATGCCACCCGCCCTCAACACCACTGAGTTCCTGCATCGGGCCCACCTGATGCGCAACGGGCGGCTGACCTACGCGGGAGCGCTGCTGTTCGGCGAGGATCCGACGGCCGTGGTGCCGACCGCCATGGTGACCTGCGTACATTTCAAGGGTTCGAACCGGGACGAGTGGTACGCGCGAGAGGAGTTGCGCCGGACGGTACCGGAGCAGATCGTGCAGGCGCGCAACTTCGTCGCCCAGCGGACGGCGCAGGGTGAGACGTTCACCGGCGACTCGATGACACCGGTGCCGGTCAACGACTACCCGATGATCGCGGTACGCGAGGTCATCGCGAATGCCCTCGCGCACCGCGACTACGAGCACCGGGGCATGTGCGTGCACGTTCGGGTCTTCGACGACCGGGTGGAGATCGTGAACCCAGGTTCCTGGCACGGGCCGGAGTTGCCGGACGGCGAAGCGATCCCGATCAGCCAACTACGCTCGGAATCCGACCGCCGCAACTTCCACTTCGCGCGGGTGTTGACCTGGATGCGACTGGTGGAGGGCGAGGGCTCGGGCATTCCCCGCGCCGTCGGCGAATGCCAGCGCATCGGCGCACCTGAGCCGACCGTGGTGCAGACCGGCGACCGCGTCATGGTGACGATCTATCCCCGGGCCCTCAAGACCACCACGAAGGTGTACGTCTCGTCGACCTTCCCGGATCTGACCGAGTGCCGCCGCGCGGTCCACACCGCCGCTCGGCGGCTCAATGTCGAAGACGTCGCGATGGAATCGTACGTCGCGGAGAGCCGTCCTCCCCTGGAGGCGTCGCTGCGGGCCGTTGCCCGCAGCGATCTCTACATCGGGCTGTTCGCGTGGCGGTACGGTTTCGTGCCGGCGGGCCACGACCAGTCGATCACCGAGTTGGAGTACCGGGAAGCGCTACGACTGGGCAAGCCGTGTCTGATCTTCCTCCTGGCTGACGACGCGCCGTGGCCGGCCACCATGGTCGACCGTGGCGAGGCGGGCGAGCGGATCGAGGCGCTGCGTACGGAGCTTCGAGGGCGCCATCTCATCGCGTTCTTCCGCGGTCCGGAGGATCTCGCAACCCAGATGACCGCCGCGCTGGCCAACTTCCTGGCGGGCACCCAGCCCCCTGAAGCCGACGACAAGGCCATCGCCGAGAGCCTGCGGGGATACTTCCTGCGGCTACGCCAGCGCTACGGTGGACTCGACCTGGAGGCGTTGTCCGGGCCGGGCTATCGACGGATCGACCTCGGGTCCGTGTTCGTCGAGCCGGTTGCCCGTGAGGAGGTCGGCCCCGGAGCGACGCCGTCAGCGGTGCCTCTGTTCGAGCTGCTGTCCGATCCAGGCCGCCGGACGGTGATGCTGCTCGGTGCCCCCGGCGCGGGCAAGTCGACGGTGGCGCAGTATCTGGCACTGGCACTGGCCGAACCGCATCGGGAGCCCCGACTCGCGTCGCTGCGCGGGCACGTTCCGCTGCTGGTTCCGCTCCGCTCCTACGCTGCGCCAGCCGGCGACGGTCGGCGGGAGGGCATTCTCGATCACCTCGACCACCTGCATCGCTCCGAGGGCCTCGGCCTGCCGCGCTCCGTGCTGCGCGTCCTGCTGGACGCCGGTCGGCCCATGATCTTCATATTCGACGGGCTGGACGAACTGTTCGATCCCCGCCAACGTGAGGCGGTGACGGGCCTCATCGCGGCATTCGCCGCCGAGTATCCCTCCGTCCGGATCGTGGTCACGTCGCGGCCGGTCGAGTACAGCCAGCGGATCCTGGCCGAGGCCGGGTTCCACCATCTCACCCTGGATCCCCTGAACGACGCCCAGATCGCAGATTTCCTGTCCAACTGGTATGCGGTGGAGACGCCGGACGACCCTGCCAAGGCGGAACCACACCGGAAACGTCTCCGGTCCGCGATCCGCGACAGCCCGGCCATCCGGGCTTTGGCCGGAAACCCGTTGCTGCTGACCGCCCTGCTCTCGCTGAGACTCCGGCCGGAGCAGCCCAGGAATCGATGGCAGCTCTACGACCACCTCACGGACGTCCTTCTCGACCGCTGGGACCAGCACCGCCACCTGAGCCCGACCCAGCACGCCGCAGCCTTCGTCGACGTCGCCGACAAGAAGCAGATGCTGGGACGCCTGGCGTACCTGATGCAGTCACAGGGCGCGACGCGCCTCGATCGAGATGAGCTTGACCGGGTCTTCGAGTCCTACCTGGAGGAGCGGTACGGCCTGTCACGTGTGCAGTCCCGGCAGGTGATCGGCGAGCTCATCGACGAGTTCCGCGTACGCGACTTCATGCTCGTCCGCTACGACGACAGTCGGTACGGCTTCACGCATCGCACCCTCCTGGAATGGTTCTGCGCGCGGGACATCGTCCGGCAGCACCATGAGGGGCAAGCGGAGTCGTTACTGGCCCTCTTCGCCGCGCACTGGGCCGACCAGTCGTGGTGGGAGGTGCTCCAGCTCGTCGCGGGAGCGGTGCCCCCGGCGCTGGCCGGGCGGCTGATCCAACTCCTCTCTACCGAGGTCAACCGGCCCTGGCCGGCCGACCGGTTCACCGAGCCGCCGTGGAATCTCGTGCTGGCCGTGCAGTGCCTCGCCCAACTGCGGATCGGACCCGCGGTGGCCCGGCCGGCGTACGCGCTCCTGCGCCAGCTCATCCTGCTCATCGAGCACGGCGTGTCCACCGGCGACGAAGCCACCGCCGTACTGATCGAGGACCGAATGCTGCCGGTGATCAGGACGCTGGGCACCGACTGGCCGGGCCGAGAGGCGTACCCGCGCTGGTACCGGCGACGTGGGTTCGAGCTGACCCGGGGCACCGCGTACGCCGAGGTCGCCGCGCGGCTCGCCACGCTTCTCGGCGCTCCGCGCGACGGCATCCAGGAGCTTCTCGACCCGCTGGCCGACGAAGGGGATCACCAGGCGCAGCTCGCACTGGTCGCCGGACTGGCCGAAACCGCGATCTCCGAGGCTGGGCTGCCGGTCGAGCGGGACCGCTTGACGGCCGGTCGGGCACGGCTGATCGGGTACGCCGTCAACAGCGCTGACCCGGCGGTGCGGCGTGTCGCGCTCGACGCGCTCGTCAGCGGCTACGGCGTCGACGACGCTCTGGTGAATCTGCTGCATCACCGGGCCCGCAGCGACGAGGACCCCCCGGTACGCGCCCTGGCGGTGCGGGCGCTCGGCCACCATGACGACGGGGACGTCCACGACACCCTTTGCGAGAGACTGGCCAAGGATGTCGCGCCTCCGGTGGTGGAGGCGGCGGCCATCGCGCTGCTTGACCAGCCCGGCAACGCCCCACTGGTCCGGCGGCAGTTGCTCGACCGGATCCATGAAGACGAGTCCGGGGCGGTGCGCAGCATTGCCGTCCGCCTGCTGAGCCGGCACTTTCCGGACGCGGGGCTGATGCTCGAACGTGTGCGTCACGACCCCGACCCGGACACCCGCCTCGCGGCGCTGGAGGCACTCGTGCGAACCACCGACCACAGTGCGGCGGTTCTCGACACAGCACGCGACGATCCGGCGCCAGCGGTACGGCTCGTCGCCGTCCACGCTCTCGCTAACGGCAGTCCGGCCGTCCTCGCGGACGCCGCCGAGGACCTGATCCGAGACGCGGACCCGGCTGTGCGACAGGCCGTCGTCAGTACTCTCGTCCGAACCGGCACCCGCGACCACCTCGCGCTCGAACGCATCCGCGAGGATCCGGACCCGCAGGTGATCCGCGAAGCGGCCACCGGCCTCTTCGGCTGGCAGTCCCCCGTGCGAAACGAGGTTGTCGCGGCGCTGCTGCAACGCGGCAGCCACGACGTTGACCCCGCTGTCCGAGCCGCAGCCGTCGAACTGCTCGCCAGCTCGCCCCTCCCGGCCGAGCAGTCGAGGGCGTTCCTCCTCGACCGGGTGAACGACCCGGATCCCACCGTCCTGGCGGCCGCCGCCGGCGCGCTGCTCGCGGCGGACGGCGGGCCCACGGTGGCACCGCTGCTTCGAACACGTGCTACCAGTGACGACCCGACCATCCGACGCGCCGTGGTCGAGCTGCTCAGCCGAGACTCGGAGGGCGACAGCGACACCCTCGCCCTGCTGGTGGAGCGGGCGAGCACCGACCCGGACGTCTCCGTCCGCCGTGTCGCCGCGGCAGGTCTCGTGGACAAGGGACGCGACCGCCCCCAGGTCGTCGACCTGTTCCGCGACCTTTTCACCGACGGCGATCCCGGCGTACGCCGCACAGCGGCCTGGGCACTGGCGCAGCACCACCCCACCGAGGAGTTCCGCGACCTGCTCGTGGACCAGGCCGCCCATCACCCCGACCCGGCTCTGCGGCGGCTCGCCGAACAGGCCCTCACCTGGCTGCCCGGCACCGAGATCGACGACCTACCCGACCGCACACCGAGCTATCCCGACCCCCGGTAGCCGCCTTCGTGGACCGATGCCGTGAAGCCGACCGGATGGACTCTGTCCGAGGCATCCTTTCGACCGGCGCGGGCCATCACCACTCGGGTAAGCCACTGGGACATGAACATGCGTACTCACTACTGCTGCTGTAGTACCCGAGCTTCGCTCAGAAGACCGGCTACACCGCGGATGTGGTAGGTGCTCATGAAGTCGTAGACGTCCAGCGCCTCGCCGAACTCGTCTTCGATCTTCGCAAGGACCTCGACCGCAACAATCGAGTCGCCGCCGAGGTCCAGAAAGTCGTCGTGCACGCCGATCCACTTGAGGTTCATGGTGCTGGTCCAGATCGACAGGAGCCGCTCTTCGACACCGTCGACCGGACCTTCGAACAGGGTGCACGTGCCGGCGATGACGGCGGACCGGACGTATTCGGTGTCGAGCGTGTTGCCGGCGAGCGGCATGGCGTCGACGAGCAGCACGCCGTCCAAACCACAGCCCGCACCGAGCCGGTCCCACACGTAGCCACGAAGCTCCGGCCCGCTTACGTACTGGGAAAACTCGACCACGCCGATCGTGACGTCCCGATCGTCGTGGCGGATCGTCGTCGCCCGGGCATCACGCACAGCCGGATGCCCCAGCAGGGTGGATGCGAGCTCTGCCAAGCCAACCATCAACCGCTCCTTCAGTAACGGCGGCAATCCGAGCCGTCGGCGCGGATTGACAACAGTCGCCAATGTGCCACGGATGCTTGAGCGGTCGCAGAGAAGAACCGGCAGAAGTTCCGGAAGTGGTTGACTGCCCTTGCTTCTTACCGCCAATCCTTGCCCGCACCGGCCGCGCGAACCACAATTCTCCCGAGGGTGGCGAACCTGCGACTGTTCGCTAATAGACGCCATATTGTCGCCAGCCAGGGGGTAATTGACGATGAACGAGATCAGCTATGCACAGTCGTCGCTCGTCGAAGAGGACAGGCCAAGCACCACTACGGAACGGGTCATCGCCGAGGTGTGGGCCGAGGTACTGAATCTCGACGAGGTCGGGCGACACGACAACTTCTTCGACCTCGGCGGCCATTCGGTGCTCGCGACGCAGGCCGTGGCAAGGTTGTGCGTCGCCCTGGACCGGCAGTTGCCGGAGCGGGCCCTGTTCGACTGGCCGACCGTCGCGACTCTGGCCTCGGCTCTGCCCGGCTACCCCGTCGCCGAACAGGTTGCGCCCATCAGGCGCCGGTGAGTGACGGGCCGGGGGCTTCCGGAGCGGAGCTGCCCCGCCGCACCCGCGGGTCGGACAAACCGATCAAGCCGGAACCACACGACATGACGGATCCTCACGACATCGAGCGACCAAACTATCGTTCAGAATTTACCGGGGTTTCGTCCGCGACAGGTCATCAGTAAGACGATCTGTAACCGGTCAAACCGCCTCCCGACGAATTGAGGTTACTCGCGGTATCCCTGCTCCGCGGCCCGCTCGAGTACGCCCGGTTGCCGCCTGAACGACTTCCGGAACAAACGTGATTGATGATCGTCGTTCCGTGATACCGTATGCTGGCCGACATGGTGCGAGTCGAGTTCCGGGTTCTCGGAACATTGGAAGCCGTGGTCGATGGTTCCCCCGTGCCGATAACCTCCCCGCGGCAGCGCATAGTGCTGGCCAATTTGCTGATGGCCGCCAACCATGTCGTGACCGTGGAAAAGCTGATCGGCGCAGTTTGGGACGATTCCCCGCCGCCCAGCGCGCGTGGTCAGATCCAGATCTGCATCTCCGCGTTGCGCCGGGCTCTCGGCAGTCCGGAGATCATCGACACCAGCCCACTCGGGTACTCCATCCGGGTGGCCCGTCAGCAGCTCGACTACCTCATGTTCGACGACGCTCTCGCCCGGGGCCGGTCCGCCGCAGCCAAAGGTCGGCTGGACGAGGCGCTTACGCAACTGGACCGCGCGATCGACATCTGGTCCGGACCGGCCTTGGGCGGAGTGCCGGGCCGGGCCGCCGAAGTTGTCTCCCACCGTCTGGAGGAACGGCGGATCATGGCGCTGGAGGACCGCGCCGAGATCCGTCTTGGCCTGGGCGGTCATCGGGAGTTGGTCGAGGAACTGGTCGCGTTGACCACGGAGTACCCACTGCGGGAGCGCCTGTGGGGATTCCGGATGCTCGCGCTGTATCGGTCCGGACGGCAGGCAGAAGCGCTGGCGACGTACCGTACGGCCCGCACCAACCTGGTGGGCGAGCTCGGCATCGAGCCGAGCCAGTACCTGCGCAAGCTGGAACGCGCGATCCTCAGCCAGGACAGCAGCATCAGCGGCGAAGTGGACGACAGCCGAACCGAGGCCGCCACGAGCGTGCACCGTCCGCAGGAGTTGCCCGCAGATCTGCCGGACTTCGTCGGCCACGCGGCGCTTATCGAAACCCTGACCGCCACGCTGACCAGCGAGGACACCAAGCAGGTGCCGATCGCGGTCATCACCGGCGCGCCGGGCTGCGGAAAGACCTCGCTGGCCCTGCACGTGGCCCATCTGTTACGCGCCAAGTTCGTCAACGGCAGCCTCTACGCCTGCCTCTACGGGAGCACCACGCAGCCACGCTCGACCGAAGCCGTACTCAGCGACCTCCTGCACGGACTCGGCGTCGCCCCGGCGGCGATCCCGGTCGCACCCGGCCAGCGGATCAACCTGCTACGGAGCCAGCTCGCGACGCGGCGGCTGTTGATCGTGCTGGACGATGTGGGCAACGAGGACCAGATCGCCGACCTGCTCCCCGGCGTGCCAGGCCCGGCGGTGCTGATCACCAGTCGCCGCCGGCTCGCCGGCATCCCGGGCGCCCGGGCCGTCGACGTGGACATGATGTCGGCCGAGGAGAGCCTCACCCTGCTCGGCCAGATCTGCGGGGAGCAGCGGGTCGCCGCGGCGCCCGAGGCTGCTGCGGAGCTGGCCGAGATGTGCGGTGGTCTGCCCCTGGCCGTGCGGATCGCCGGGGTCCGACTGGCTGCGCACCCGCACTGGGCCGTTGGCACCCTGCTGGACCGGCTGCGCGACGAACGGTCTCGGCTGGACGAACTCTCCCACGGTGACGTCGCGGTCCGCTCGCTGCTCGCTGACGTGTACGACTCCCTCACCGTGCCGGCGCAGACCCTGTTCTGGTTGCTCAGCGCGTTGGAGCTACACGAGTTCAGCGCCTGGACCGCGGCGGCCCTGCTGGACTGCGATTCGAGACAGGCCACGGCGCTTCTCGACGAGCTCGTGGACGTCCGGCTGCTGGAGGCCCAGCTTTCCGCGCTCACCAAGCAACCCCGCTACCGATTCCACGAGCTGGTGCGGGTGTTCGCGAGCGAGCACCGGCTGACGCAGGACGACCGGGAAACCTGCATAGCGGCGGTCACCCGATCGCTCGGTGCCCTGCTCGCCTTCGCCGAGGAGGCTCATCATCGGATCTACGGGGGACGGTTCGCGGTTCTGCACGGCACGGCACCCCGATGGGCCAGCGCGCGTGCCGAGTTCGACCGCTTTCTCGGCGATCCCACCGCCTGGTTCGACGAGGAGCGCATCACGCTGGAGGTGGCGATCCGCCAGGCGGCAGAGCTGGGGCTGGACGAACTGTGCTGGGAGTTGGCCACTGTATCGGTTGCCCTGTATGAACGGCGCGGCCTGTTCGCCGAGTGGCGTACGACCCACAACATCGCGCTGGAGGCCACCAGCAGGGCCGGCAATCGCCGGGGTGAGGCTGCCGTGTTGGCGTCGCTCGGCTCGCTCGGCGTAGCCCAACACGCCGAGGACGACGGCGAGAACCTGCTGCACGCGATGAGCTTGTTCGACGCGGTCGGCGATCAGGCCGGGGCGGCATTGACGCTGCGCAACCTTGCGCACCTGGACCGGATCCAGGGTCGACCCGACAGTGCGGTGCTGCGTTACGAGCAGGCGCTGGAGAAGTTCCGGGCAGTCGGCGACCTGGGCGCACAGGCCCACGTACTGAGTGGACTCGCGCGTAGCCACCTGGATCTCGCAGCCCCGGAGCGCGCCGAGATCCTGGCGAAGGAGTCACTCGCACTGGGTGAACAGCTGGGTAACCGTCGCCTTCAGGCCCAGGCGTTGTACCGGCTCGGTGAGGTGTTTGCCGACTCGAAGCAGTCGCTGGCCGCGAAGGCCGTCTTCCAGTCGGCTCTGGACCTCGCTCGGGCGCAGGACGACCGGATCGGCCAGTCCTACGCCCTGATCGGCCTCGGCGGGGCCATGTTGGAGCAGAACGAGTTCACCGCCGCCGAGATCCACTTCAGCGAGGCGGTCGAGATCTGCCGGATGACGCAGGAGCGGAATGTCCATGCCCACGCCCTGTTCGGCCTCGGCCGGGTGTACCTGGGCCGGAGTGAGTTCGACACCGCGGAACACTTCTTCGTGCAGGCCGCGAACGCGTTCGCGATGCAGGAGAACAATCCGTGGCACTCACGCTCCATCGACGAGCTGGGCGCGCTGCGTCGGGCCGCCGGCCGGCTGACCACGCAGAGCAACAAGAACGAGCCGGCCGGCGAGATGAAAACCTGACCGCGATCAGCCCCGCTGGCCGGCCAGCCGCCAACGTTCGAGCTTCCCGGCCGCCGAACGCGGCACCTGATCGACGAACGTGACCCGCGTCGGCACCTTGTAGTTGACCAGACCAGCCCGGCAGTGCGCCATCAGCTCACCGGTGCTGACCGAGGCTCCCGGCCGGCAGACGACGTAGGCGCCGACCGTAGCGCCCAGCACCTCGTCCTCGGCCGCCACCACCACGGCGTCCAGCACCGCGGGGTGCTCCAGCAACTGCGCCTCGACCTCGTTCGGGTAGACCTTCTCACCGCCCACGTTGATCACGTCGTGCCGACGGGGGGCGAGGAACAGATAGCCGTCCTCGTCGAGCCATCCGAAGTCGCCGACGCTGGCGAAACCGTCGGCCGTCGTTTCCAGCACCTGGCTGCCCAGGTAGGCGTCTCCTCTGGAGACCCGACCGGCGCGCATGAACACCTTGCCGGTCTGTCCCGGGCCCAGCCGGTTCCCGGCGTCGTCCCTGATGCTGATCTTCGTGAAGAATCCCCGGCCCACCGTGCCCGGCCGTTGTTGCCATTCGTCCCCACGCACCAGGGTGCCGCCGACGTTCTCGGTCGAGCTGTACACCTCGTACAGGTGTTGCGGCCCGACCAGCTCGATCCACCGCTTCTTGGTGAACGAGTCGCACGACGCGGCCGTGTGCATCACCGTACGCACACTGGCGAAGGACGCCGGATCGGGCTCGAGAAGCATCAGGATGGTGCGCATGTGTGCCGGGGTGAGCTGGATCCATTCCACCGCGTAGCGCTCGACCAGCTCCACCGTCCAGGCCGGCAGGAAGTACGGCGGCAGAATTGTGGTGTTGCCGTCGAGGAGCCCGTCCAGCAGCGTGGTGAACGGGGCCGCGTGGTGCAGCGGGCCGAGAATCAGCTGCCGCTGACCGGCGCGCCAGCCGGCGCGACGGCGCAGGGGCAACGGCACCTGGTGCGGATCGTAGCCGAGTGGTCCGGGCCGAATCGCGATCTTCGGCCGGCCGGAACTGCCGCCGGTGGGCAGCAGGTAGGCGATTCGGCTGGCCATCGCCGCCGGCGACCGCGCCGGTCGTCCCGCGCCGGCCTCGGCGTCGGCCTCTGCGGCGATGAGCTCGGCCCGTCCGTACGTCTGGCCGATGAAGTTGAGCAGCTTCTCCCGCTCGGGTACGGGCGAGGCCGGGTTCAGCGGCAGCAGTGGCAGTTCCGCGGAGAGGACGGCCACGATGTCGACCACCGACTGGATCGTGTTGTTCGCCTCGATCGCGACCACGCCCGGACCGGTCCCCCGAGCGGCGGCATCCACAAGCGCGTCCGCCCGCCGGCCGCTCCGCTCGGCCAACTCCCGCCACGTCAGTACCTGCTCGACGGAGTTCTCGTCGAAGCCGACGACCGCAGGCCGATCGGCTGACATCTCCGCGATATCGGTGATCCGCTGACGGATCGATACGCTCATTCGAGCCTCCCACAATCGAGTACGTCGTCATCCACCCGGCGGTCGGCGACCTGCCGGACGAGCCGGCCGAGGTGGACGAGACGCAGACCCACCCGGCAGACCTGGCCGGCGCACACGTGATGGACGCAGGTCGATGATGGCCCGCCCGGGTCGCCGTACGCAGAGAACAACCGGCAGAACAACGCACACGACCCGACCCCGAGTCGCTGCCGGTCCTTCTCTACTGCGCGGCGCGGAGCGCTCAATAGCGTTGCGCACATGGTCTCACCAGGGCACATCGACAGTGCCGCGCCGAGCATCCGGACGACGCGGACCCACCAGGCAACCGGAACCCGCGCGCCCCGGCGTCGGGCTCGATCGGTGACCCTGGTCCCGCGGCCGTCGGTGACCGTGCGGTTCAGTGGAACACGGTCGGCCGAGGGGCCCCTCAACATCGGCCAGTACAACATCCTGCAGTGGCTGCGTCGTGAGTCGGAGCAGTTCTTCGCGGCCGTCGCGGGGGAACTCGACGTTCCGGCCGCGACCGTTGTCGATGACGTCGCCCAGGCACTCGCGGTCCTGATCGAACGGCACGAAGGACTCCGTACGACCTACCTGGACGGCGCCGAGCCACAGCAGTTCGTGCAGGCCACCGGCGAGCTTGTCGTGGAGGTTTACGCGATCGAGGCCGCTGACCCACAGCTCGTCGACCGGGCCAGCCTGGCCCGGGACCTTACCCGGCGGTTGCGCGCCGCGGGCGCGTACCGCATCGGCGAACTGCCGGTCCGGGTCGCCCTCGCGGTGTCCTCCGGTGACGCGTCCACCAGCTCCGCCGAGGTGGTGCAGGCCGCGGTGATCGGCTGCTCGCATCTCGCGGTCGACTATCAGGCCATGGAGATCATCAAGCGGGAATTCGCCGACCTGATCCGTGACCGCGGTGCACGACCGGCCGGCGGACCACCGATCCAGCCGTTGGACCTGGCCGCCCTGGAACGTACGCCCAAGGCCCTGCGGCACGAGGAAACGGTTCTCAGCTACTGGAAAGAGCGGTTCTCCCGCATGCCGCAGTGCCTGTACCCGGTCCCGCGGGTCGCCGCCGGCACCGGGTCGGTCTCCGTCGAGATGACCTCCACCGCAGCCGGGATGGCGTTGCGGGCGGTGACGGCGCGCACCAGGACGAGTCGCGCCAGCGTCGTGCTGGCGGCGATCGGCGCGGTGCTCTCGCACCGGACCGGCGTCCGGGAACTCGTGCTCCCCACCCTGTCCGCCAATCGCTTCGAGCCGCACCTTCGGCAACACGTCGGCAGCCTCGCGCAGCTCGCGTCGATCACGCTCACGGTCAGTGACACCACCTTCGACCGGCTGGTCCGGCAGGCGTGGGCCGCTGTGGTCGACGCGAGCCGACACGGCCGTTACGACGTGGACCGGCAGAGTGCCATCGCCCGCCGGATCGAGCACGAGCGTGGCGTCGTGTTCGATTGCGAACCCCTGTTCAACAACCTTGTCATCGAGTCCGGTCGGGCCGCCGGCCGGGCCACGGCACCGGTACCCACGCCGGATGAGCTGGTCGCCGCGCGACGCACGACGCAGCTGCGGCGGCAGCCGATGCCCGCCGGGACCACGCTGATCCGCTTCGACCTCTACGGCACCGACGGGCAGTTGCGTCTCGGCTGCTGGAGCAGTGACACCGGCCGCATCCCCGACGACGAGGTCGAATCGCTGCTCCTGGCGGTCGAGAACCTGTTGATCGCGGCCGGATCCGCTGACCTCGGCGCCCGGGGGATCCGCGACTCGATTCCGCTCAGCCCGGTGCAGCGGGGCCCCGGCTGGCGGCTCGTGGACGGTTGCTGGATCGAGTTGGCCGAGGTGCAACGGTTGCTCGACGACAACCTGCCGTCGACAGGTGCCCGGATCTTCGCGGAGGTGGACGGCCTGCCGTTGGTCGCTCACCTGGCGCGGACCGAGGCCATCCGCACCCCCGAACAGGCCCACGCCGCCTGCCTGGCAGCGGTGAAGGCGTATCCGACGGCGATGACACCACGGCACTACGTCATCTGCGAACGCGTTCCGGACGACCCTGACGACCCGGCCGCCTGGCGCGACGTGTGCTCCCAGGGATCCGGTCGAACCGTCGGGACCGGCGACCCCGGGCCCTGCTGATCCGACCCGACCACCAGATGCAATGAAGGGAGCCGACGGTGACCACCAGCAACATCACGCCCGTACGCCTCACACCCGCGGTATCGAGCGACGAGTCGCCACTGCCCGCCGTGCTGACCGCGCCCAGCAGTGGCGTACCGGCCGAGAGTCAGATCGCCGAGATGCGGGAATCGGTCCGTCGGCAGCTGCGCACCAACGGCGCGGTCCTGCTACGTGGCTTCGACATCGGCAGCGTCAGCGGGTTCGAACGGGTCGTCCGGGCGGTGTCCGGTGCGCCGCTGTCCTACGCCGAGCGGTCGTCGCCGCGTAGCACCATCGAGGGCCAGGTCTACACCTCGACGGACTACCCACCGACCGAAGAAATCTTCCTGCACAACGAGAACTCGTACCAGGCGACCTGGCCGCTGACGCTGTTCTTCTACTGCATCACGCCGCCCGACACGCAGGGCGCCACGCCGCTGGCCGACACCCGCCGGATCCTACGGTCGATCGATCCGAGCGTGCTTGAGGAGTTCACCCGGCGCGGCTGGACCGTGGTACGCAACTTCACCGAGGGCTTCGGGGTGCCATGGCAGCAGGCGTTCAACACCACCGACCGGGCCGAGGTGGAGCGCTACTGCGCGCGTAGCGGTGTGGAGGTCCAGTGGGTCGGGACCAACGGCCTGCGTACGACGGCCCGCCGCCGGGCGGTGCACCAGCACCCGGTGACCGGCGAGACCGTCTGGTTCAACCACCTCACGTTCTTCCACGTGACCACGCTGCCCGAGGAGGACTGCGAGGGCCTGCGGGAGATGTTCGACGAGGCGGACCTGCCCACCAACACGTACTACGGCGACGGCGGGCGAATCCCCGACGAGGTCGTGGCGCACCTGCGCGACTGTTACCGAGCCGCCCAGCGCCGCTTCGACTGGGAGCGCGACGACGTACTGATCGTCGACAACATGCTCGCGGCTCACGCCCGTGAGCCGTTCACCGGACCACGAAAGATAGCCGTGGCGATGGCCGAACCATTTCCGGCTGCGTGAGGAAGGTGGCACCTGACCGACGGAGGGACACCGCTGCGGCGGCCCTCCGTCGGCCGGACCGGGAGAGACTGATCATCCCCACGGCGTGTCACCGGCGACAGCGACCACCGAGGTGGGCGACGAGACGATCAGGCGCGGACCGGAAACCTTTGAAACCAACAACTCGATACCCCTTGTCTGCTTCGGCTCTTGTGCCGGCTGCCGCCGACAGAAACGAAGCTATGGCCGGCCGTTTTCGGCTCCCCATCACGACGCTTTCCTCGCCGGCCGCTGCCTACCCGATCGGCGATAGCGGTGTGGAGGTGCCCGGGACGACGGTTGAGCAAGAATTGCCTACTCTCCGTCAACGAAGGCGACCCTCCTCATGGCCTCATGGTTGGACCAGCGGACCGCTCCGCATGTCGGCACCGCAGCGCTGATCTGCATACCCAGCGCCGGTAACGGCGACTTCCAGTTCGACCGGTGGCCCGACACCGTCGGCCCCTGGTGCGTCGTCCGCCCGCCCGTCGTGGGCGACCCGGACGGCGACGCACCGGGCACGCGGTCTTCGGCCCAGCCTCCGCCAGGGCTGCCGGAGCGGGCCGCGGAGCTCGTGGCGGACCTCAAGCGCCTAGGGATCGAGAAGTTCGCGTTGTTCGGCCACGAGGGTGCCGCGCTGCTCGGCTACCAGGTCGCGGTCGAGCTGGACCGGCGGGGCGCGCCGGCACCGCTGCGCCTGTTCGTGTCGGGCTGTCCCGCACCCCAGTACCTCCGCCGCTATGCCGGCGAGGCGCACACCGAACCGACCGACGACGAACTGACCGAGCGGGTGCTGGCGACCGCAGTGGCGATGGGCACCATTCCGCTGCCGTCGATCGTCGCGGCCGGCGTACGGGCGCTCCGGGCCGAACTGACCGCGTTGCGGGCCTATCAGGTGCCCCGTCCGGCGCCGCTGCGCTGTCCGCTGACCGCGATTCGGTGGCTGGACCAGGGCATCGAGGCGGAGGTGATGGCCGGCTGGTCGGCGTACGGAGACACCGATCTGGTGCAGTTGCCCGGGTCCGGATTGAGCTATTCGACCGAGCCGGCCGATCTGTTGCGGGTCATCGGTGACCGGGTGCCGGCCGGTGGCCGCACCTGAATGACACGTCCGCGGCTGCACGCCGGTGTGCAGCCGCGGACGAGGGGGGCTCAGATCAACCCGGTCGCTACCCCACAGGCCACCGCGTGGGCGCGGTTGCGGACCTGCAACCGCGCCATCATGTCGTAGATGACGTTCTTCACGGTGTGGTTGGAACACAGCAACGACCGGGCGATCATCGCGTTGTCCTGGCCCTCGGCCATCAACGCGAGCACCCTCGTCTGACGGGGCGTCAGCGGCGACCGGCCGGCCGCGCGGGACGTTTCGGCCTGGCTCGGCGTGCCGCTGCCACCGAGCACCCCGACCAGCACCTCGTGCGGCAACCGGACCTCCCCGTCCCGGGCGGCCCGCACGGCGGCGGCCAGTCGGCTCGGTGTGACGTCGGCGAAGCGGAGCATCACCAGGGTCCCCGAACGCAGTACGCGTACCACGTCCGTCGGTGAGAAGCGGTCCGCGACCAGCAGCGTCCGCTGTGTCGTGGGCCGCGACGGGCACGCCGTCAGCGCCTCGTGCACCGTGTCGACCGCCGTGACGACGACGGTGTCCGGTGATTCGTGCGGGTCGGGCACGGGTGTGACACCGGCACGCCGCAGCGCGGCCAGCACCTCGGCCCGGATGGTCGCGTTCGGGGCCACCACGTGTGCGGTCAAGGCCATCATGATCTTCTCCTGTTCGCCGTTCACAACATTCCGGCCCGCAGGGCGAAGGCCACCGCGTGGGCCCGGTTGCGCAGCCGGAATCGTCGCGTGATGTCGTGCACGACACTGGTCACGGTGCGCGTCGAGTAGCACAGTTCCTTGGCGATCTCGCCGGTCTCCCGGCCCTCGGCGATCAGCCGCAGCACCGCGCGCTCGCGGTCGCTGATGTTCGACGCCAGGGTGCCGGCCGGAGCGGCCGGCGCGGCGAGCAACCGGTCGAGCATGTCCGGCGAAACCGTGCAGTCCCCCTCACCGGCGGCCAGCACGGTGCGGGTGAGCCGCTCCGCGGTCGCCTCCCGGCGCCGAAGCAGGCCGCGGGCACCCGCCGCGATGGCTCGCAGCGCGTCAGCCGGCTCCACCTCGGGCACGACGAGCACCACCTCGGGCCGGTCCGCACCGGCGCGGACGGCCCGCACCGTATCCAGCGCGTCCTGGCCCAGTTGGTCGACCACCAGGACCGTGACCGCCGCCCTCTCCCGCGTCGTCACCACAGCGATGTCCGGGCACCCGAGCATCGCGCTCGTCACGCCCGCTTCCAGCACGGGGTCGGTCGCCATGACGTTGACCCACATCGGTTCGCCCATCACGCCTCCTTCTTCGTCACGCCGGGGCGTGGCGTGGCGTCGGAATGTCCTGGCCGGATGGTTCCGCGACGAACTAACTGGTCGCTGTCGAGTCGCTGTCGACTCGCTGTCGGCCGCCGGCACAACCTGATAGCGGAGCATCGACTCGCCATCGTCGCGCCAGCGCCGGTCGTCCTGCCCGCAACGCGACGGCCGGCTACATCGGCGGGCCGACCCGGGGCGGCAGCCTTCCCGCATGTCTGCCGATTCTTCTCTGCAGGCGGTCCGTGTTTCCGTGGCACATTTACAACCGTTGTGGATCCGTGCGGAGAACGTCGATTTCCGCCGTTGCGGTGAGAGCGGTTGATGAAGGCCGCCCGTCCTCTACCTGGACGGACACGGATCGGAACGAGCAAGGTTCGGTACCGAAAAATCGTCGGATCAGCAGGATGTGGGTGAACAAGTGATTAGTTCTGACGTCAGTGACATCGCCGCAGACCTCGCGGCGAACGCCACTCTCTTGGAGATCGCCGAGAATGTAGGGCTTTCGCCGCTACTCGATCGCGGAACCCCATTCACGCTGGCCGAGGCAACGACCGCGACGGGCGTTCCCGAAGATCGCGCTGCCCTCTTGCTGCGCGCCATGTCCGCCGCCGGGCTGCTGGAGCGCGACGCCGAGACCGGGCCGTTCACGCCCTGCGCGGAGCTCGCGGACCGGCGGTACGAGGCGGGCTACCTCTCCTGGTCGCTCAGCGCGAACCGGCCGTACATCGATCACGCGGAGCGGTTTCTGCGTGAGCCGGACGCGGCCGGCCGCCAGCACCAGCGCGACGGTCGACGGGTGGCGGTGTCGTCCCGCTGGATCGGCTCGCGCGGTTTCTATCCCGGGGTGTTGTCCGAGATCATCAGCCGCAAGCCCCGACACATCGTCGATCTCGGCTCCGGCGCGGGCGCGCTGCTGATCCGGCTGCTGACCGAGCTGCCCACCAGCACCGGCGTGGCGCTGGACCTCAGCGCGGGGGCGTGCGAGGAGGCCGAACGCGCCGGTCGCCACGCCCAGGTGGACGACCGGCTCACGGTGGTCAACCGGTCCGTCGAGACGCTCGTCGACGACCCCGCCCCACTCGACGGCGCGGACATCATCCACGCCGGCTTCGTCATGCACGATGTCGCTCAGCATCCCGAGGTCTTCGCGGGCGTCCTGCGGGCGTGCCGCGAGCATCTCGCCGACGGCGGCTGCCTAGTGGTCACCGACGCGGTGCCGTACGTGGACAGGCCGGGCGAGCGCGCCTTCAGCGCCCTGTTCAGCTACCTGCACGAGAGCTCGATGGACGTACGGCTGCCGACCGAGGACCGGTGGTGCGAACACTTCCGGCAGGCCGGTTTCTCCGAGGTGACCAGCACCGCCCTGGGGATGCCCGGCAGCCGCCTCTTCGTGGCCACGCGATGAGCCGGAACGGCGGAGCAGCGGCCCTCGCGGAGCACGACGCCGAGCGCATGGCCATGGCTCTGTACGAGGCTCGGAGCAACCGCGTGCCGATCGCTCCGTTCACCGATGCCTGCCCCACGCTCGACGCGGCCGGCGGATACGCCGTCCAGCGCCGGCTGACCGAACTGCTGATCGCTGACGGCGAACGGGTGATCGGTTACAAGGCCGGGCTCACCTCCGCCTCGATGCAGGAGATGTTCGGAGTCCACGCCCCGGACTACGGCCCGGTGTTCGCCTCGACCGTCCGCGCGGACGGTGCGAGCTTCGCCCGCGGCGAGTTCATCTCGCCGAAGGTGGAAGCCGAGATCGTCTTTCGGCTGGCGAGGCCGTTGACCGGTCCCGGCGTCACCGTGGAGCAGGCCCACGCGGCGATCGGCGAGGTCATTGCGGGTCTTGAGATCGTCGACTCCCGGATCACGGATTGGCGCATCCGGCTGGGCGACACCATCGCCGACCTCGCCTCGAACGGCGCGGCCGTGCTGGGACGTTCGATCCCGGCCAGCGCGGAGCTGGACTACCGGCGCGTGCGAATGGCCTTCCGCCGCAACGGGGAGTTGGTCGCGTCCGGTCAGGGCGCCGACGCCCTCGGCGACCCGGTGGCGGTGGTGGCGCTGCTGGCGAACCTGCTGGGCGAGAGTGGCGTCACGCTGGAGGCCGGCCAGTTGATCATGACCGGTGCCCTGCACGCCGTAGTCCCGTTGAGCCCCGGTGACACCTACACCGCCGAATTCGATCACCTGGGCTCGGTCACTCTGCACGTCACGAACACGTAGCCCCGACGCGGGTAGGAAGGCGATCCCCTCGATGAATTCAGAACGACGGCTGTCAGTTGGGGTGCTCGGCGCCGGGCTCATCGGCGTCGACCTGGCGGTGAAAGTCGAGCGGTCCGCCGCACTGGACCTTCGCCTCGTCGCCGGCCGGACGGCCGACAGCCCGGGCCTCAAGCGGGCCGCTCGGCTGGGGCTGCCGGTCGCCAGCCGGGGCCTGTCGTCCCTTGCCGACCTCGACGAACCGCTCGACGTGGTCTTCGACGCCACCAACGCCGGCTCGCACGCCGAGCACGCGGAGACGCTGACACCGCTCGGCACGCTGCTGATCGACCTCACACCCAGCCGGATCGGGCGGATGGTCGTCCCCACAGTCAACGGCGCGGAGGTCGCCGCGCACCGCGACCTGAACATGGTGAGCTGCGGTGGGCAGGCATCGGTGCCGATCGTACGAGCGATCACCCGAGCCCACCGCATCGACTACGTGGAGGTGGTCGCGACCGCGGCGACGCTCAGCGTCGGTCGCGGGACCAGGCTCAACCTCGACGAGTACGTCGAGACCACTCAGGACGCGCTCCGCGAGTTCACCGGTGTGGGGGACGTGAAGGCCATCCTCAACGTCAGCCCGGCTCGTCCTCCGGCGACCTTCAGGGTGGCCATGTCGCTGATCGGCGAGGGGCTGACCCACGAGTCGGTGCACCCGCTCGTGGCGTCCGCCGCCGCCGACGTCCGTGCCTTCGCCACCGGCTACACCGTGACGAGTTGCATCGTGAACGACAACAAGGCGTTCATCGCCGTGGAGGTGACCTCCGCAGGCGACCAGATTCCCGCCTACGCGGGCAACCTCGACATCATCAACTCGGCTGCGATCCGGGTCGCCGAGCGTTGTGCGGTGGAACGCCGACCGATCGAGGCCATGGAGGTCGTGTCATGAGCCAGCAAGCTGCGGAAAGTTCGCCGAGACAACCGATCCTGATCCACGACCCGACGCTGCGCGACGGGCACCACGCCGTCCGCCACCAGCTCGGGCGGGATCAACTCCGGGCGTACGCTGCCGCTGCCGACGCCGCCCGGGTACCCGTCGTCGAGGTGGGGCACGGCAACGGCCTGGGCGCCTCGTCCCTGCAAGCCGGCCGAGCCCTGCTCAGCGACGAGGCGATGCTGTCGGTGGTCCGGGACGCGTTGACCACCACCAAGCTCGGCGTCTTCATGCTGCCGGGCTGGGGCACCACCGAGAGCATCCGGCTGGCCGTCTCGTACGACGTCGACCTGGTCCGCATCGGCACCCACTGCACCGAGAGCGATCTGGCCGAACGGCACCTCGGGCTGCTGCGCGACGCGGGCGTCGACGCACACGGCGTGCTGCTGATGAGCCATATGGCCAGTCCCGAGCGCCTGGCCGAGGAGTGTGCGCGGCTCGTCGAGTTCGGTGCGACAGGCGTCGGCATCCTCGATTCCTCCGGCCACTACCTGCCGCAGGACGTGAGCACGCGGATCGCGGCCATCCGGTCCGCCGTCAGCGTGCCGGTGATCTTCCACGGGCACAACAACCTCGGTATGGCGGTGGCGAACTCCATCGCCGCCGCCGAGGCGGGCGCCACGATCCTGGATGCCTGCGCCCGGGGGTTCGGCGCGGGGGCCGGCAACACGCAGCTGGAAGTTCTCGTGCCCGTGCTCGAACGGCTGGGCTACGACACCGGCATCGATCTCTATCGGCTGCTGGACGCGGCGGACATCGCCGCACGGGAGCTGATGCCCGCGCCGCCCACCATCGACTCGATCGGTGTGGTGAGTGGTCTCGCCGGGGTGTTCTCCGGGTTCAAGAACCGGGTGCTGGACGTCGCCGCCCGGGAGGGCGTCGATCCCCGCGACGTCTTCTTCGAACTGGGCCGCCTACAGGCGGTGGCCGGGCAGGAGGACCTCATCGAGGACGTGGCGCTCGCGTTGCGTGCCGGGTCCACGGGTCAGCGTGAACGGACGGCAAGCCATGTTTGACCAACTCAAGACCATCCTGGTCGAGGATCTGCAGATGCGGACCGAGGATGTCGTGGCCACGGCCGATCGCGTCGAGGTCGGCCTCGACTCCCTCGCCGTGGTCGAGCTGTCGGACCTGCTCAGCAAGCGGTTGGACGTCCACGTCTCCGACTACGAGCTGCTGGAACTCGCGACGGTCGGTGACATCGCCGAGCTGGTCGCGGAGCGCTGTCGTGCGTGAGGCCGCGGGGCCGACCGCCGGAGCGTCCCGGACCGTCACCCGGTCCCTGTCGCGCAACGAGTCACCGCACGGCCCGTTGCCGGACATCGTCGCCGCGGTCGCGGCGAGCAGCCGGGACGTCAACCGCTATCCCGACCCGGCCTGCACCGACCTGACCGCGGCGCTCGCCCGGCGGCACGGTGTCGCACCGGATCGGGTGGCGATCGGCGCCGGATCCTGCGCGCTGCTCCAGGCGGTTTTCCAGCTCGCCGGGCCGGGTGCGACGGCCGTCTACGCCTGGCGTTCCTTCGAGTACTACCCGATCCTCGCCGGTCATCTGGGGATCCAGTCGGAGCGGGTGCCACTCGCCGACGACGTGCACGACCTCGCCGCCATGGCCGATCGCATCACCGCCACGACCCGGCTGGTCGTCATCTGCAACCCCAACAACCCCACGGGTACGCTGCTCGGCCTGGACCGGCTGCGCGCGTTCCTCGATCGCGTCCCGCCGACCTGCCTGGTCGCCCTCGACGAGGCGTACTTCGAGTACGTCGACGAGCCGATGGGAGCCGGTGGACTCGCGCTGTGCGACAGGTATCCCAACCTGGTGGTCCTGCGCACGTTCTCGAAGGCGTACGGCCTGGCGGGGCTCCGGGTCGGCTATCTCATCGGCGCGGCGCGCATCGTGGCGTCGCTGCGCGAGATGACGCTGCCCTTTGCGGTGAGCGCGCCAGCCCAGCACGCGGCGGTCGCCGCCCTCGCCCTTGAGGACGTGCTCCTGATGCGGGTCCGGCAGACGATCGCCGAGCGCACCCGGGTGCGGGCTGCGCTGCTGGCCGACGGCTTCGCGGTCCCGGCCAGCCAGGCGAACTTCCTGTGGCTCGGGCTCGGCGAGAACGCGGGCCCGTTCGGTAGTTGGTGTGCCCGGGCCGGAATCGAGCTGCGGGTCTTCGACGGGGAGGGCGTCCGGGTGTCGCTCGGTTCGCCCTCGGACAACGACGCGTTCCTCGCGGCGGTACACCGATGGCGCGTCCGCAACGCACCGGAACTACTCACGACTGGAGCGCTGAGATGATGCCCGAGAACACAGCCCTTCACCGGAAGGTGATCGTCGCGCCGGGAATGTGCAGCGGCGGCTCTCTGATCTTCGGGCGGATCGGCGACTGGACGTGGGAATCGGTGGCCGAGACCTGCCGCACCAACGTGCACGCCGCCCGCACCGCCGAAGGCGAACCGACCTACCTCTCGTTCTACTACTACCGGGTGCGGGGCGGGAAGGTCGTTCATCCGCACGGCCTGGCCTTCGGTGACGAGCTTGAGGTGACGTCGAGGGTCTTCCAGTTCGGCGGTGGCTCGGTGCTGACGTTGCATCGGCTCGCTCCCGCCGGCTCCGGCCTCGGCACCGCGTTCCTCGATCCGGCGGAGGTCTACGAGACGCCGGACCCGGAGTGCATGTACGCGGAGACGCTCAACCGGTGGATCGCGCGCGGCAATCCGGGCAGCAACCGAGTGCTGTCCGAAACCGTCCCCCACGGCTTCGACAACGCCGACCTGCCACGACTTCCCAACCAGTTCTCACCGCGTACGCTCGTCGGTCGCGCCCGCGGTGCGGGCAGCTTCCTCGCCCCGGCGCCGCCGGGATTCGCTGTCGCCGGGGGCGAGCTGTCCTTCGAGTACGCACTGGACGCCGTCCGGGACATCAACGGCGCCGGGCTGGTCTACTTCGCCTCGTACTTCTCGATCTTCGACACGGCGTTGTTGCGGCTGTGGCGTGGGCTCGGCCGCACCGAGCGGCAGTTCCTCCAGCGGCGGGTGATCGATCAGAAGGTGGGTTTCTTCGGCAACGCCGACCTGGGCTCGCTCTTCACCGTCACCGCCCGGCGGTGGCAGAACGTCGCCGACCCGCTCTCCGAGATCGCCGACCTGGAACTGCGCGACTCGGCCAGTGGTCGGCTGCTGGCCGTCGCGGCGATCGAGACGGAAACGCCGTCGACGCTGGCCTGAGGACGTCGACCCGACAGGTCGCGGGCCCCGGCCCGCACCCCACCGGCCACCTGATGGGCGCGGTTGCGAATTGGCAACCGCGCCCATCTGCGCGTAGCTGACGTTTCGTCACCGGGTGGGTCGCCCTCGCCGCAGTCAGCCCGGACGCGGGCACTGGGTGTGGGCCACGGGCACGGGCACGAGACACGGCCGCCGGCCGCCGGACGCCGGGTGCCGGACGCCGGGTGCCGGACGCCGGGCACGGCTGGCTCATCCGGGTGGGCCGCCCACGCCGGGGTGGGCCGCCCGCACCAGGTCGAACTGCAACGGGCCCAGGCAGTCGGCTTCCGGGACCGACCGCGGCGATCCCCTCAACACGGTGATGTCCGGGCCGACGTCGGCCCGGACATCACGCTCTCAGCGCATATCGGGTGAGCTGACCCACGCGGGGTGCTGCTGCCCGCTCCGGCCCGCCGCTGGCGGCGCGCCGGAGCGGGCTACCGAGCAGCTGCCGCCGCCGGCTCGGGCTCGGGCTCGGGCTGCGGGCTGGTCGGCGCCACCGGATCGAAGTGCCGCAGCGCCACCACCAGGTTGACCGCCGCGAGGGTGGACAGAGCCGCGAGGACGAGCAGGGTCGTCGTCACGCCGAAGCGGCCGATCGCCATCCCGCCGGCCAGGAAGCCCAGCGGGCCGGCGATGTTGCTGATGGTCATGACCGCCTGGATGACCTTCGCCCGGATGTCCGCCGCGAACCGGGTGGCCAGGATGCTGAAGAACGGGGCGTTGGACAACGGAAGCGCCGCACCGGACACCGCGAGCGCGGCGACCAGGACCGGCACCGGCACGTCGAACAGCAGCACCCACCAGGGCAGGACGAGCTGGAAGGCGGCCAGCCCGAAGACCATCGTCGGGGACAACCGGCTGCCGATCAGATAGCTGACCGCCGCCCCGGCGATCGCGCCGGCGCCGAAGCCGGAGAGCAGCAGCCCACCGACTCTGGCATCGCCGGCGAAGCGGGCGAACGCCAGCAGCGGCAGCGCGAGCATCAGCACCCGCATGAGGAAGCCGAAGCTGATGGTCGTGACCATCACCCGTCGCAGGAAGTCGTCCCGGAGCAATGCGCGTACCCCGGCCAGGATTCCCGAGTGGTCCGGGGTCTGCCGCTCCTGCGGAGCCGGCATCGCCGGCTCCGTCCGCCGCGTGCGCGGCACAAACCACCACAGCAGCAGACCCGACACCGCCGAGGTCACGGCGTCGAACAACAGCACCTTGTCCGCGCCGAGCGTCGCGATCAGCACGCCCGCTATGGCCGGGCCGGCCAACGCGGCGATGTTGAAGCACCCTTCCAGCACGCTGTTCGCCCGCATCAGCGCCTTCGGGTCCGGACCGGCGAGTTCGGTGGCCAGGTCGCGTTGCGCGGCGAAGTAGGGCACTCCGAGCACGCCGATCACCGCGACGATCGTCAGGAGCAGGGGAAAGCTGAGCAGACCCAATGCGGCCAGCGCAGGTATCGACCCGATGGCGACGAACTGCGCGAAGTCGATGACCACCATGGTTCGGCGTGCGCCGTACCGTTGGATGACCTCGCCGCCCGCGAATCCGAGCACCGCCATGGGAAGCACCGACACGGCGAAGACCAGACCCGCCCGCGGTGCCGAGCCGGTGCTCTCCAGCACCAGCCACGGCAGCGCGAGCGTCGTCATCTGGGTCCCGACGGCGGACCCGGCGCCGGCGGCGTACACCGCCGCGAGGGCCCGCCTGGTGGTGCCCGGTGCGGGAGACGGCGCGGTCGACATACCGTTCACCGTCGCCCGGCCGGCTTGTCGATCAGCCCCGTCAGGATGCCGGCGAGGTCCGCCACGTATTCCTTCATGACCGAGAAGTGCTCACCCTTCGCCCGGTGCACCCCCAGCCCGGCGGTCCGCTCGCGCCACCGTTGGAGGTAGTCGCCGTAACTCTGGCCGGAGCTGACGACCTCGTGCTCACCCTGCGCCAGCTCGTCACTGACGATCAGGTCCAGGTGACCGGCGTACGGGCGGTCCCGGTAGGACAGCACCATCTCCATCACCTCCTCCCACATCCGCGCGGCGGGCAGCCACATCGTTCCCGCGCCGCGTTCGGGGAGCGTGATCCCGTCGTTGCCGACGATGTCGTCCACGATGTGTTCGAGCAGCGCCAGCGTCTCCTGCCGGAGCACCGAGGTGTCCTCGTCCGGCGGTGCCGCGTCGAGCCGTTCCAGGTTCGTCACACACTGTTTGATCAGCGCGTACTCCGACCAGAGGTGCTCCTTCTGCCACGCGTCCTGCCCCGGGTCGAGCAGGATGAAGGTGACCTCCTCGCCTTCGGCCATCAGCCGGCTGGCCATCTCGGTGCTCACCCCGCTGCCGCCACACCAGCTGAAGATCCGGTACGGCCCCTGCGGGACCGCCTCCCGCAACTCCGCGAGGTAGCGGGTCGCCATCTCCTCGGTGGACGGCACCGAGCCGGTCGACGGGTCAGGGCCCGGCCACTCGAAGGCGACCACCGGCAGATTCGGATCAAGGTGCTCGGCCAGCCGCCGGTACCAGTGCGCGCTGCCGCCGCCGGGGTGCACACACACCAGTGGCGGTTGGTCGCCGGTCCGGCGCAGCCAGAGCAGCGCCGTGGCCGGCTGCCGCTCGCCGTCGATCGACGCGGCGAGCGCCGCGAGCGTGCGGTGCTCGACGAAGGTTCGCACGGTCGTCTCGATGTCGTGCCGGTCCCGCAGCATCGCGATCGCCCGCAAGGTCAACAGCGAGTGCCCGCCGAGGTCGAAGAAGTCGTCGTCACGGCCGACCCGGGGCAGGCGGAAGACCTCGGTCCAGACCTCGGCGACCGCCACTTCCGTGGGCGTACGTGGTGCGCTGTATTCCCGTACCGAGGTCGTCGCCGCCGGCCGGGGCAGCGCGGCCCGGTCGAGCTTTCCGTTGTTGTTCAGCGGGAGCCGGTCCAGGCGGACCCAGGCCGTCGGGACCAGGAAACCGGGCACCCGGCTGCGCATCACGTCACCGAGCCGGGCGGGGTCGGCCGGGCCGTCCTCGTCGAGCACCACGTACCCGACTAGCTGCTTGACCCCGTCCACGCCCTGGTACGCCGCCGCCGCGGCGGCCCGCACCGTGGGCAGCTCGGCGATCGCGGCCTCCACCTCGCCCAACTCGACGCGGTGCCCACGAATCTTCACCTGGTGGTCGCGCCGCCCGATGAAGTGGATCGTGCCGTCCGGATCCTGGCGGACCAGGTCCCCGGTGCGGTAGAGCCGGTTCCCCGGCGCGTGCCCGGACGGGTCCGGTACGAAGCGTTCGGCGGTCAGGTCCGGACGGCTCTGGTATCCGCGCGCGACGCCCGGACCACCCAGCAGCAGCTCACCCGGCACGCCGAACGGGACCGGGTCGAGGTTCTCGTCGACGACGTGCACGTAGGTGTGATGGATCGGCTTCCCGATCGGGATGACGTCGGTGAGCGCCGGCAGGGGGATCCGTGGGTGGACGGTGGCGAAGGTGGTGGTCTCGGTCGGGCCGTACCCGTTGCTGACCAGCACGCCGTGTTCCATCGCCTTACGCACCTGCAGCGGCGGCAGCACCTCGCCACCGACCACCACTTCCCGTACCCCGGCCAACGCCTGCGGCCGAACGTCCATCATGGTGTTGAAGAGGCCGGTGGGCAGGCACAGCACGGTCACCCCGTGTCGGCGCAGGAGTTCGTCGAGCCCGTCGGCGGTCGGCATTTCCGGGGAGACGACCAGCCGGGCCCCGTTGCACAGCGCACCCCAGACCTCGAACGTCGACGCGTCGAAGGCGAGCGTGCAGATCTGGAGCATGACCTGCTCGGCGTCCAGTCGCGCGTACTCCTGGCCGTGCACCAGCCGTACGACGCCGCGGTGCGGGACCAGCACGCCCTTCGGACGTCCGGTGGACCCCGACGTGTACGTGATGTAGGCGAGGTTCTCCGGTGACAGGGCCACCTGTGGCGCGGTGGTCGGCCGGCTGCCGTCCGACCACCAGTCGGAGTCCAGGTTCAGCGTGGTCAGTCCGGCACGCGCCACGAAACGGTGGGCGTGGGCCGGCCCGCTCACCAGCACCTGGGCGCCGGAATCGTCGAGGAGGTACTCGATGCGGCCGTCCGGGTACTTGGGGTCGAGCGGCAGGTAGCAGCCGCCGGCCTTGAGGATGCCGAGCAGCGCGACCACCGTGTCGATCCCGCGGTCCATGCAGACGGCGACGGGCGTTTCCAGGCCCACACCGTGCTCACGAAGCGCCCACGCCAGCTGGTTGGCCCGGGCGTCGAGTTCGCCGTAGGTCAGGCGCGAATCGCCGCACTCGAGTGCGACGGCGTCCGGCCGGGCCTGCGCCTGGGCCGTGAACAGGTCGGTGACGCACGCCTCGGGCAGGGCGGGCCAGTCCTGCTGCGGCTCGGTGAACCGGTGCGCCGGGGTCGAGCTGAGGTCGACCGGGTTCGCGCCGCCGTCGGCGATCATCGCGGTGAGCAGTTCGAGGAAGGTCTCGCCCAGGGCGGTCAGCCGCTCCTGGGTCGCCCAGCCGGCCCGGCACTCCAGTCGCAGCTCGCCCGGGAAGGTCAACGTGACCAGGGTGAACTCGTTGGGGCTGTCGTCGACGACCGCGCCGAACACGTCCTCCTGCGCGTCGAGCACGTGGAAGTCGAGGTAGGAGAAGATGCTGCTGATAAGCGGCGTACCGGCGCCCCAGGCACGCTGCATCGCGGGGATCGGGTAGCGCCGGTGCGGCCAGACGGCAAGCTCCTCGGCGAACACGGCGCGCACGAGGTCGCGCCAACGGGGCGTACGCAGATCCACCGCGAACGGCACGGTGTTGAGGTACATCCCCATCACCTCGTCGCCGCGCAGCAGTTCGGGCCGGCCGTTGACGACCAGACCACTGAAGAACCGCCGCTGGCCGGTGATGGCGCCGATCATCGCGAGGTGCGCGGTGTGCAGCACGGCCTTGAGCGAGGTCTGCGTCCGCGCGGCCAGCTCACGCAGCCCCGGCTCGAGATGCCGCCAGGACATCCGCAGCTCCGGCACCGCGCCGTGGCCGGCGGGGGCGGTGTCCGCCGGCAACGCGATCCGGTCGTACTCGTCGACCCGGCTCCGCCAGAACTGCTCGTCCGGCCCGGCCGACAGCGATCGCCGTTCCAACCTGACGAAGTCGGCGTACCGCCCGGGAGGCGGAGGCTTCAGCGCATCGGGGTCCGCGTCCCGGATCGCCCGGTAGGTGTCCCGCAGCTCGGCGATGAGGGAGTGGTGGCTCCAACCGTCCAGGATGGCGTGGCACTCGGTGTGGGTCAGCACCCACGTCCGCTCCCCGGTGCGGTGCACGTGCCAGCGCAGTTGCGGGGCGTGATCGATGGGCAGCATCGCCAGCTTCATCGTCTCCCGGTACCGCTCCAGGATGTCCTGCTGCTCAGCTTCCGCAAGCTCGCGTAGATCGTCGAAGCCCACCTCGACCCGCGCCTCAGCGTGGACGAGTTGCATCGGCTCGGTGTAGCCGGACGGGTGGAACGTGGTGCGCAGGATCTCGTGCCGGTCGACCAGCCATTGCGCGGCCTGCTGCAACGCGGCCAGCGAGAACGGGCCGTCGTCGGCGATGTCGAAGCTGGTGACGTTCTGGTACGCCGGGTGCGAGCCGTTGACCAGCATCTCGTACACCATGCCGGCCTGCACCTGACCCATCGGGTAGGCGTCCACCAGGCCGTCGGGGAGCCGGTCACGGTCGGCCGGGTCGAGTTGCTCGAACCGGCCGACCGGCGCCTCGTCCGCACCGGTCGCCGGCCGGTCGGCGAGCGTGGCCAGCTGCGCCGCGGTCTGGTGGGTGAAGATGTCCTGCACCGACAGGTTCAGCCCGCCCCGACGCAGGGTGCCGATCGCGCGGATGGCCCGGATCGAGTCACCCCCGACGTCGAAGAACCGGTCGTGCACACCGATCCGATCGATGCCCAGCGCCGCCGCGAGCGCCTCGGTGACGACGCCTTCGGCTTCGGTGCGGGGGGCGACGTACGCTCCGGCCGCCCAGGCGCGGCCAGGTGTCGGGGCCGGCAGCGCGCGCCGATCCGTCTTTCCGCTGGTGGTCAGGGGAAGCGCGGGCAGCAGCTGCCAGTGGCTCGGGATCATCGCCTCGGGCAGTCGACCGCGCAGGAACGACGCCACGTCGCTCACCTCGACGCCGGCGTCGGTGTCCCGGGCGACGAGGTAGCCGACGAGCTGGCCGTCGTGCACCGCCACGGCGACCGCGGACACTGCCGGGTGCTCCGCCGCCACCGCCTCGATCTCGCCGAGTTCGACCCGGTGCCCACGGATCTTCACCTGGTCGTCGAGCCGGCCGAGGTAGTCGATCCGGCCGTCCGGCAGGTAACGCGCGAGGTCGCCGGTGCGGTACAGCCGTCCTCCCCCGCCACCGGACGCCGCGAACGGGTCGGGAACGAACCGCTGTGCCGTGAGCTCCGGGCGGCTGAGGTAGCCGCGGGCCAACTGCACGCCGCCCAGCAGCAGCTCACCCGGCACTCCGATGGGGACCGGTCGCAGGTTCTCGTCGACAATGTAGGTACGCGTGTTGGCGATCGGCCGTCCGATGGTGACCGGCGTCCCGGGCAGGCACCGCACCGCGGTGACGTCGACGGCCGCCTCGGTCGGCCCGTAGAGGTTGTGCAGCTCGCAGCCGATCCGCTCGTGGACGGCGGCGACCAGGTCGGCGGGGAGCGCCTCGCCGCTACAGATCATCCGGCGCACCGACGGCAGCGGCCCGAACGACTCGGCCAGGAACACCCGCAGCATCGACGGTACGAAGTGCAGGGTGGTGACCTGCTCGGTGGCGATCAGGTCGGCCAGGTAGTGCGGGTCGCGGTGGCCGTCGGGGCGGGCGATCACCAGCGTCGCCCCGGTGATCAGCGGCCAGAAGAACTCCCACACCGAGACGTCGAAGCTGTACGGGGTCTTCTGCAGCACCCGGTCGGAGTCGTCCAGCCGGTAGGCGTCCTGCATCCAGCGCAGCCGGTTGACGATCGCGCGGTGGGTGACCACGACGCCCTTGGGCCGGCCGGTCGAGCCGGACGTGTAGATCACGTACGCGGGGTGGTCCGGCCCCGCCGGGGTCGGGCTCGCCGATGCCGGCCCGTTGCCGCTGATGGCCGATTCGCCATCGGTGAGCACGATTGTGACACCGGCGTCGGCGCACATGTAGTCCCGACGCTCGGCCGGGTGGTCCGGGTCCAGCGGCAGGTAGGCGCCGCCGGCCCTCTGGATCGCCAGCAGGGCCACCACCAGCTCGACACCGCGTCGGCGGCACACGCCGACGATCGACTCCGGCCCGACACCCGCGTCGACCAGGTACCGCGCCAGTCGGTCGACCCGCCGGTCCAGCTCGGCGTAGGAGACGTCCTCGCCCTCGAAGCGAAGGGCGACGGCGTCCGGGGTCCGGGCCACCTGCTGCGCGAACAGCTCCGGCAGGGTGCCGGTCGGGTACGCCACCTCGGTCTCGTTCCACGTCCGCAGCACCAGCTCCCGCTCCGCCGGTGGAGACTCGACGAGCTGGCTGACAGGTGCGTCCGGCGTGGCCGCGATGCTGCCGACGAGGGCGGTGAAGTGGCTCGCGAACCGCTCGACGGTGTCCCTGTCGAACAGCGCGGTGGCGTAGTTCAGGAAGCCGGTGAGGGTGCCGTCGGGCTGGTCGACGACGACCAGGGTCAGGTCGAACTTGGCGTCGCTCTCGCCGACCGGCAGTTCCTCGGCGCGCAGTTCGCCGACGCGGCGGGCCGTGGAGTCCCCGTTGGCCCAGAGGAACATGGTCGAGAACAGCGGGGTACGGGAGGCGTCGCGCACCGGGGCCAGCTCGTCGACCAGCCGTTCGAACGGGAGTTCCTGGTGGGCGTAGGCGCCGAGCGCCATCTCCTTCACCCGCCGGAGCACCTCGCGGAAGGACGGGTCGCCGGACAGGTCGGTGCGCAGCACCAGCGTGTTGAGGAACAGCCCGATCAGGTCCTGCACCTCGGCCCGGTCGCGACAGGCCACCGGGGTGCCGATCGTGATGTCGTTGCTCCGGCCGAACCGGCCCAGCGTGATCGCGTACACGGCCATCAGCACCATGAACGGCGTCGCGCCGGACTGGCGGGCGAGTTCGTGCAGGGCTCGGGCGTCCGACGCGGACACCGCGAACGGGACCAGGTCGCAGGCGCTGTCCCGGACCTGTGGACGGGGCCGGTCGAGCGGCAGTTCCAGCGCGGTGGCGCCGGCCAGCGCCTGCCGCCAGTAGTCGAGCTGACGGTCCAGCTTGGCACCGGACATCGCATCGCGCTGCCACGCGGCGAAGTCCGCGTACTGCACAGGTAGTGGCGCCAGCGGGGACGGCCCGCCGGTCAGCGCGGCGGTGTACAACCGGTCGAGTTCCCGCCACAGCACCTGCTCGGACCAGCCGTCGAAGGCGATGTGGTGCAGGGTCACCACCAGCGCGTGCTCCTCGTCGGCCAGCCGCGCGAGGGTTCCGGTCAGCACCGGGCCGGTCGCCAGGTCGACGGGTGCCCGGTCGTGGGTCATCCAGCCGGCGATCCGTTCGTCCTGCGCGGCGGGGTCGAGGCCACGCAGGTCCACCTCGTGCAGCGTGGCCGGCTGCGGAGGGTCGATCACCTGGCCCGGTTCACCGTCGACCACCACGTAGCGGGTACGCAGCACCTCGTGCCGGGCCACGATCGCGTCCAGCGCCGCTCGCAGCGCGCCGGGCTCCAGCGGCCCGAACAGGCGCAGGCCGGCACTGGCCAGATACTCCGTACCGCCCGGCCGGACCTGGTCGAGGATCCACAGCCGGCGCTGCGCGAACGACAGCGCGGGCGGCGTCTCCCGCGAGACCCGGGTGATCCCCTCGTCCGGCGCGGCGGTCGCGGCACCTACGAGCCTGCGCCGAAGCAGTTCCGCGCGCAGACCGGCTCGATCGATTGTCTCAGTCACAGGGCACCATCCTGGGAAAGCAGTTCGCTCATCTGGGCGTCGGTCAACTCGTCGAGTTCCGCCGTGATCAGGTCGGTCACCACCACCGCCAGCTCGGCCACGGTGGTCGCCTCGAACAGGCAGCGCAGCGGGACCTCCACGGCGAAGGTCGCCCGCAGCCGGGCCAGGACCCGGGTGGCCAGCAACGAGTGCCCACCGAGTCCGAAGAAGTCGTCATCGACGCCGACCCGGTCGACGCCGAGAATTTCCGACCAGATCCCGGCGATGGTCTCCTCCGCCGGGTCCCGTGGCGCCACGTACCCGCGGGCACCGTCGAGTTCGGACGGTTTCGGATCTGGCAGCGCCGCCCGGTCGACCTTCTTGCTCGGTGACAGCGGCAGGGCCGCGACGGTGACCCAGGCCGACGGGATCATGTACGAGGGCAGCGACTCCCGGAGGTACGCCCGCAGTTCGTCGAGGTCTGGTCCGGTGTCGTGGGGCCACTCCAGGTAGGCGACGAGCCGCTTGTCGCCGGGCCCGACGTCCCTCGCGACGACGGCGGCTGCGGACACCGCAGGGTGCCTGGCCAGCACGGCTTCGATCTCGGCGAGTTCGATCCGGAAACCACGGATCTTCACCTGGGTGTCGAGTCGGCCGAGGAAGTCGACAGCGCCGTCCGGCCGGAGCCGCACCAGATCGCCGGTGCGGTAGAGGCGCGCTCCCGGTTCGGTGGCGAACGGGTCGGGCACGAACCGCTCCGCGGTCAGCTCCGGCCGGTCGTGGTAGCCACGGGCCAGGCGAACGCCGCCGAGGTACAGCTCACCGGGCACCCCGACCGGAAGCGGACGCATCTCCGCGTCGAGCACGTACACCTGGGTACCGGCGGCCGCCCGGCCGATGTGCAGGGTGGCCGTGCTGCGCTCGTCGGCGAGATCGCCCGACACGGGGTTGAACATGCACGTGACGGTCGCCTCGGTCGGCCCGTAGGTGCAGAGGAACCGGCCGGGCAGGCCGGTCGCCGCCCAGCGTTGGGCGTCGTCGACGGTCACCACGTCCGAGCTGACGTTGATGGTCTTCATCGCGGTGAGCCGGTCCACGCCGGACTCCATCATCTCCCGGTAGTACGCCGGGGTGATCTCCATGACCGTCACGCCGTACTGCGCCAGCTTGGCCGGCAGCTCGTTCGGCGTCCAGAAGACCGGGTCGCTCACCACGATCGTGGCACCGGTGACCAGGGTGGCGCCGATCTGGTCCATCGCGACGTCGAAGGTGAGCGCCGAGAGCTGCACGACCCGTTCGCCCGGGCGGATGCCGTACTGGTCGGCGACCACCCGGCAGTGGTGCGCGTACGCCCGGTGCGAGATCATCACGCCCTTGGGGCGGCCGGTCGAACCGGACGTGTAGATGATGTACGCGAGGTTGTCCGGCACCGTGACGGTTGCCAGGTCGGTCGTTGGCCGGCCGCTCGCCCGGTCCCCGTCGTCGACGACCAGCACCGGCCGGTCGTGCCCGGCGAACCGGTCGGCGAACGTGCCGGTGGTGACCACCAGCTGCGCTCCGGCGTCGGCGAGCATGTAGCGCAGCCGCTCCGGCGGATGTTCCGGGTCGAACGGCGCGTACACGCCGCCGGCCTTGAGCACCGCCAGCAGCACCACGACCGGTGCGATCCCGCGCTGAAGGCACGAGCCGACGACGACCTCCGGGCCGACCCCCATCGCACGGAGCTGGTGCGCCAGCTCGTTGACCCGGGCGTTCAGCTCCGCGTAGCCGAGCCGCTCGGCGCCGAACACCACGGCGGTCGCGTCCGGGGTCCGGGCCGCCCACTGTTCGAACAGCTCCGGTACCGAGAGGTGCCGTTCGCCGGGCGGGTCGAGCAGGTCCAGCCGGTCCGCGTCAGGGTCCGCCCACTGGTGCACGATCGTGTGGCGTTCGTCGGCCGACAGCAGATCCAGCTCGCTGATCCGGGCCTGCGGGTCGGCGGTCACGCCGCCCAGCAGGCGTAGGTACTGGCCGGCGAGGCGTTCGATCGTCGAGCGGTCGAACAGCGCCGTGGCGTACTCGAACCAGCATTCCAGCCGGCCGTCCGGCTGCTCCATCACGGACAGGGTGAGGTCGAACTTGGCCACCGACAGGCCGCTGTCCAGGCCGGTCGCGGCGCAGCCGGCGAGGGTCGACGCCGCGTTGCCGGCGCCGGTGTGCTGTACCTCGAACATGATCTGGAACAGCGGGTTGCGGGACAGGTCGCGGTCCGGTTGCAAGGCGTCGACGAGGTGTTCGAACGGCACCTCCTGGTTGGCGAACGCCTCCAGGGCGCTCCGGCGGACCCGGTCGACCAGGTCGAGGAAGGTCGGGTTCCCGCCCACGTCGGCCCGGACCACGAGGTTGTTGACGAAGAAGCCGACCAGGTCCTCGGTCTCCGGCCGCGTCCGACCGGCGACCGGGGTGCCGATCGCGATGTCGGTGCGGCCGGTGTGGCGGCTCAGCAGCACGTCGAACGCGGCCAGCAGCACCATGAACATGGTTGCGCCGGTCTGGTTGCCCAGCTCGCGTACTGCCGCTCCGGTGGTCTGCGGAATGTCGACGATCAGCATGTCGCCGCGCAGGTCCCGCCCGGGCTGGCGGGGCCGGTCGGGGGTCAGCTCGACCGGCACGAGCCCGGCGAGCCGGTTTCGCCAGTGCTCGATCTGGTTGCCGATGGTGCCGTCGGCCTGCCGGTCGCGTTGCCAGGCGGCGAAGTCGGCGTACTGCACCGGAAGCGGCTGCGTCGACCACGGGGTACCGGCGCGCCCCGCCGCGTACGCCTCGTTCAGCTCGCGCAGGAAGATGCCAAGCGACCAGTTGTCGAAGGCGATGTGGTGCAGGGTGATCGCGATCAGGTGTTCGTCGGCCGCCGTGTGCACGACCGTGACCCGCAGCGGACGCTCGCGGGTGAGGTCGAACGGCCGGGCGCTCACCGCTTCGACGATCGTCCTGGCGCGCTGTGCGGCATCCGCGGTGCCGATCAGGTCCACGACGTCGAAGGGCACCGGGCCGGGGGGATCCACGAGTTGCAGCGGAACGCCGCTGTCCCCGACATAGCGGGTGCGCAGCACCTCGTGCCGGGCGCTGACCTGCTCGACCGCGCGGCGCAGCGTCGCGGTGTCGAGCGCTCCGGTGAGGTGGTACACCAAGGGAATCAGGTACTCCGCGCTGCCCGGTTCGAGCTGGTCCAGGAACCACAGTCGTTGCTGGCCGAACGAGGTCGGCAGGGCGCCGTCGCGGGATACGGGCACGATCTGCGGCTCGCTGTCGGGTGCCGTGCCCGCGTCGATCGCCGCGGCGACCCGCTCCACGGTCCGTCCTTCGAACAGGGTGGCCACCGTCAGCTCCAGCCCGAACCGGCGACGCAACCGGTGCGCGAGCCGGATCGCCAGCAGCGAATGCCCACCCAGCGCGAAGAAGTCGTCGGCGACGCCGACCCGCTCGGCCCCGGTCAGCTCGCCCATCAGCGTGGCGACGGCCCGCTCGGTCTCCGTCCGGGGAGCGACGTGACCGGGGGGCACGTCATCGGGCTCGGCGTGCTCCGGGTCGTCACCGGGCGGGCGGCTGCCGGGGTGCGGCAGCGCCGACCTGTCGACCTTTCCGTTGGGCAGCGACGGCAGCGCGGCCAGCGGGACGATGCTGGCGGGAACCATCGCGGCGGGCAGCCGGGTGCCGAGGAATCCGGACAACTCGTCGACCTCCACCGTCGTACCGGCGGCCGGCACCACGTAGCCCGCGAGTTCCAGGTCGCCGGTGACGGACCGGTAGGAAGTGACCACGGCCGCCGCGACGGACGGATGCGCCCGCAGCGCGGCCTCCACCTCACCGGGTTCGACACGTACGCCCCGCACCTTGACCTGCGCGTCGAGGCGGCCGACGAACTCCAGGACCCCGTCGTCGCGCCACCTGGCGAGGTCTCCGGTGCGGTACCACCGCTGGCCGGGCCGGTCGGCGAAGGGATTCGGGGTGAAGCGTTCGGCCGTAAGGTCGCCGCGCCCGGCGTAACCGCGGGCGAGGCCGACGCCGCCGATACACAACTCACCCGGTACGCCGATGGGCACGAGCCGACCGGCGGAATCCACCACGTACAGGTCGACGCCGGGCAGCGCGGCACCGATCGGAACCGTACCGTCGGTCTCGCCACGTGCGTAGCGCCACGCGGTCACGTCGATCGAGGACTCGGTCGGGCCGTAGGTGTTGTACACCTCCACCTCACGCACGCCGAGCAGTCGCTCGCACAGTTCGGTCGGCAGCGGCTCCCCGGCCGAGCAGACCAGCCGCAGCGCGTCGCAGGCGGCCAGCTCCGGCTCCTCGACCACGGTGCGTAGCACGGACGGGACGAGTTGCACCACGGTGACCCGGTACGCGGCCAGGGCACCAACCATCACTGCGGTGTCGCGGTGGGCGTCCTGCGGCGCCATCACCACTGAACCGCCGGACACCAGCGGCGCCAGGAACTCCCACATCGACGCGTCGAACCCGATGGTCGTCTTCTGCAGTACCCGGTCGGTACCGGTGAGCGCGAACTGGTCCACCGCCCACAGCACCCGGTTCCGGATCCCGCCGTGACTGATCACGACGCCCTTGGGGCGACCGGTGGAGCCGGACGTGTACATCACGTAGGCGGCGTTCGCGGCGTCGAGCGCCACCGGCGGCGGTGGCGTGGCGCGGGCGATGTCGTCCCACTGCTCGTCGAGCACCACCACCGGGGTCTGCTGCGGAATCCGCTGTCGCAGCGCCGTGTCGGTGAGCACCAGTTCGACGCCCGCATTCTCGATCATGAATTCGAGCCGCTCGTCGGGCAGGTCGGGTGCGAGCGGAACGTAGACCGCGCCGGCGGTGAGCGAGCCGAGCAGCGCGACCACGAGATCGGTACCGCGGTGCAGGGCGACGCCGACGGCGGTTTCCGCGCCGACTCCGCGGGTGCGCAGGAAGCTGGCCAGCTTGTCCGCCCTGGACCTCAGCTCGGCGTAGGTCAGCTCGGTGTCACCACAGATCACGGCCACCGCGTCCGGCGTGGCCTCGGCCTGTGCCCGGAACAGGTCCGGCAGCAGGGCGTCGGTCGCTGCGCGCGGTGCGGGGTGCCAGCCGAGCAACTGCTGCTGCTGCGCGGTCGTCACGGTCGGCACGTCGCGCAGCGGCTTCTCCGGCGCCGCCGCCAGGTTCTCCAGCAGCGCCACGTAGTTGTCGGCCATCCGCTCGATCCGGGCCCGGTCGAAGAGCGCCGTCGGATAGGTGATCCGGGCCACCCAGGATCCGTCCGGCTCCTCGGTCATCTGGAGCGACATGTCGAAGGTGGCACTGCGTACCGGGGTCGGCACCCAGTCGACCTCGATGCCGGGCAGACTCAGCGGCTCCCCCTGGCCGTTCAGGACCGCGAACCCGACCTGGAAGAGCGGGTTGCGGGCCAGGCCGCGATCCGGCGACAGTTCGGCGGCCAGGCGTTGCAGGGGCACGTCCTTGTGTTCGAAGGCGTCCAGGGCCGTCTCGCGGACCCGACCGAGCAACTCGACGAAGGTGGGATCGCCGGACAGGTCGGTCCGCAGCACCACCGTCTGCGCGAGCGAGCCGATCACCGACTCCAGCTCGACCCGGTTCCGTCCGCTTGTCGACACTCCGACACCGAAGTCGAGCTGATCCGCGTAACGGCTGATCAGGAGCTGGTAGGCGGCCAGGAACACCATGAACGGGGTCGCCCGGGCGGCACGTCCCACGGAGCTGATCCGGGCCGCCAACGGGGCCGGCACCGCGAACGCCACCACATCGCCGGCCGGCTCCCAGGCGGCGGGGCGCTGCCGGTCCGTGGGCAGTTCCAGCGACGGCAGTCCGGTCAGTCGCTCCCGCCAGTAGTCCAGGTGCCGGACGAAGGTCGCGTCGTTCGCGTCCCATCGGCTCCGCTGCCAGTCGGCGAAGTCGGCGTACTGGAGCTCCAGCGGTGCCAGCGGCGACTTCTCGCTAGCGGCGTGGGCCGCGTAGAGCACGCCCAGTTCCCGCGCCAGGATGCCCAGCGACGGGCCGTCGAAGGCGATGTGATGCACCACCAGCATCAAGATCGCGTCAGTGGGGGAAAGCTGCACGAGGGTCAGCCGCCACGGAGCTGATTCGCGCAGGTCGATCGGCGTGGTCACCGCCGCCTCGCCGATCTCGCGTACCCGTCGGTCCTGTTCCGCGGCGGGGTACCCGGTGAGGTCCACCACCCTGAGGTCGGCCGCCGCCGGCTCGTCGATGATCTGCACCGGCTGTCCGTCAACAGTCGAATAGCGGGTACGCAGAATCTCGTGCCGGGCGGCGATGTCGGTGAAGGCAGCGGTAAGCGCCGCCCGGTCCAGCGGCCCGCGCAGCCGGAATCCCCAGTGCAACAGGTACTCCTGGGTGCCGGACCGGACCTGGTCGAGAAACCACAGCTGCTCCTGCTCGAACGACAGTCGGAGCTGGTTGTCGGTTTCGAGGATGTCAGTCATGCGCACACCTGCTGCTTCGTCGGTAGGAAGTCATCCAATGTGGTGCCCAGGCCGCGGCCCGACGCCGCACGCCGGACCAGGTCGGCCACTGCCAGATCCAGGCAGCCGAGACCGAACGGGGAGAACACCGTCACGGCTTCGTCGCTCCTGACGTACCGCTCACCGGCCACCAGGACCTCGCCGAGCGAGGCGGCGATGAAGTCGCGGTGGCCGGCTTCCTGCTGGGCCAGATCCAGCGAGGTCGCGGCCCGGCACACGTGGTCCGCGTCGTCCACGATGTTCACGCTGGAACGGATCGAGTCGGTGGTGAGGTCACGCAGGGACAGGTGCAGCACCAGCGTTCCCGGGCGGCAGTGCTCGGTACCCAGGTGCGGGACGCTCGCCGTGGTCGCCAGGCACACCAGCTTGTGGCGGGCCATGGCGTCGGCCGCGTTCTCGGCCACGTCGATCTTCAACGTCGGCCAGACCGACCGCGCCTCGGCGGCGAAGGACTGCGCCCGTTCGGCGCTGAGGTCGTACAGGGTCACCGTGTCCAGCGTCGGCAGCACGGTGCGCAGATATCTCAGCACCTCGAAGTTGATCGGACCGCAGCCGACGAGCGTCACAGCCGATTCCGGGCTGGACGAGGAGAGCGTGGACGCCGCCAGGGCGGCGCTCGCGGCCGTACGCCCGGCCGAGATCGCCGACGCTTCGAGGATCGCCTCCGGTACGCCGGTGTGTACCGAGTTCAGGATCATCACGGCCGAGGCCCGGTGCATCCCCCGGTCGAGGTTGCCGGGAAAGGATGACACCCACTTCACCCCGCAGGTCGGCGTCTCACCGCCCAGATAGGCCGGCAGCGCGATGATCCGCTCGCGCTCTCCGTCGGGGAAACGGAGGAAAACCGACTGTGGTACCCGGGTACGGCCCAGCGCGTGCGACCGGTACGCCGCCTCCACCGCGGACACCACATCGCGCTCGCCTCCGTCGAGGACGGCACGGACCTCACCTGCGCCGAGAATCAACATGGCGCCACCTCCATGTCGGGCTTGGTCCACAGGTGCGACACGTCACCGAAGTACGTCATGACCCAGTCGTCGTCGTAAATGGTGTCGAGGTACCGCTCACCGCGGTCGGGAAAGACCATGGCGCAGGTGGCCCCGGGTCGGATCTGATCGCGCATCTGCTCCAGGCCCGCCACGACTGCGCCCGACGAGCCACCGACGAGAATCGCCTCGCGGGCGGCCAGCCGGCGACAGGCCACAATCGCGTCGAGATCATCGACTCGGACCACGATGTCGGCCAGATCGCTGCGGTACAGCTTCGGACGCACCGATGCGCCGTGGCCGGGAATCATCCGCCACCCGACCGCTGGGCCGAATATCGCACTGCCCAACGCGTCCACCGCCACGATGGTCACCGGCAGTTGGTGCGTCCGGATGTATTCGGCGCACCCCCGCAGGGTGCCGCAGGAACTCGTGGCACAGAACAGGTAGTCGATGTCCGGCAGCGCGCGCACGATCTCTCGTACCGTCGTACGGTGTGCCTGCGGGTTGAGCGGGTTCGAATACTGGTCCGGGCAGTACGCGTGATCGATCGTCGCGACGAGTTCACGCACCCGTCGGATACGGACGGGCAGGTACTCTCCGGTGGCCGGGTCGACATCGGTGACCACCTCGACCTGCGCGCCGAGCGCCCGCATGATGGCGATGTTGTCCTTGTTGGTGCGCGGGTCGACCACACAGATGAAGCGAATTCCGTAGTACCCGCAGACCTGCGCGAGCCCGATTCCGAGATTGCCGGAACTTGACTCGATCACCACCGATCTTCCGGGTACGAGCCGCCCGTCGCGTATGCGTTCTCGCAGCATCTCCAGCGCCGAGCGGTCCTTGATACTGCCGCCCGGATTGTGCGACTCCAACTTAGCGAACGTCCTGAACGGACTCTCGGGGTCGAGCTTCACCAGCTCGACTATCGGTGTCGCTCCGATGGTTGCCAGCACTCCTGACCCGGTGGGGGTTTGTTCGGTCATAGAGCCGCTCCTCGAATTGCATCCGCCGCGATGCGCCTACTACGAGATTCCTCCGCACCGTCGAGACAGCGCAGGGAAGAACATGCAGACTCACCGGTTGACGCCGGCAGCAGTTCTGCCGGAGGTTCTTCTGTTTTCTTCGTGCTGCTGCCGGCCGTGCCGTTTCCACCCGAAACAATGACGACCGCACGGCCGGCAGATCCGCGCCGTAGCGCGCCGGCCAGCGCTACCGCACCGCTTGGTTCCGCGCTGACACCGGCACGGCGAAGAACACCCAGCGCGTGGGTGATCGCCTCGTCGGTCACGCCGATCAGATCGTCGACCCGGTGCCGAATGATCGGCCAGGGAACCGCACCGGGTCGTTGCCCACGCAGGCCGTCGGCGATCGTCATGGACGGCGGCAGCTCGATCGGCGCACCCTGGGCGACGGAAACGGCGTAACGGCGGGCGGACATCGGCTCCACCCCGACGACCCGCACCCGCTGGGACAGCGCCGACGCCGCCAGGCAGACGCCGGCCAGCAGGCCACCACCGCCGGTCGGTACGAAGATCGTCGTGACGCCCGGCACCTGTTCGAGCACCTCAAGCCCGACCGTGCCGGCCCCGGCCACCACCAACTCGTCGTCGGAGGAAGGCACGAAGACCGCCCCGGTCGCCGCGGCGATGTCCGCGGCCCGACGGTCACGTTCGACCACGCCGCCGGTCACCTGGACCACGCTGGCGCCCAGCGCCCGGATCGTCCGGGCCTTGCCGTCGCTGGCCCCGGCGGCCATCACGATCGTCACCCTGATGCCCAACGCGGCACCGAGCATGGCGACGGCGATGCCGTGGTTACCGGAGGAACCCGCGACCACCTCGTCCGCGTACCGGGCAAGCATCGCGTTCGCCGCGCCCCTGATCTTGAACGAGCCGCCGCGCTGGCGGTGCTCGGCCTTGACCAGCACCCGCGAATCCAGCGCCAGCACCGGAGTGCGATCGACCAGGCCGGTGATCCGGTCGGCGGCCAGGCGTACATCCGCGAGGGTGGGCCCGACGCCTGTCGTCCTCATGGCCCGTCCACGGTGACCGCCCGGCGGTCGGTCTTGCCGCTGACCGTCGTCGGTAGGCGGTCGATCCGGGCGAACCGTCGCGGGATCATGTAGTGGGGCAACGTCATCGCCAGGTGGGCGCGCAGCGCTGCGTCCGTCACCTGCCCCGACGCCGCGGCGACGTGCGCGATGAGGAAGACCCGGCCGCCGGCATCGGTACCCGAGGTGACCACCGCGCCGGTGACGGCGGGATGGGCCAGCAGCGCGCCCTCGATCTCAGCCGGGTCGATCCGGTAACCCCGGACCTTGATCTGCCGGTCGATGCGGCCGAGATACACGAGGTCACCGTCGGGCAACCGACGCGCCAGATCCCCGGTGCGGTACATGCGCGCGCCGGGCGCGCCGTGTGGGTCCGGCAGGAACCGGTCCGCGGTCAAGCCCGGTCGGCCGCTGTAGCCGCGCGCGACTCCACATCCACCGATCCACACCTCGCCGACACCGCCGTTCGGCACGGCGTGCAGCTCGTCGTCGAGCAGATGCACGCTCACGCCGTCGATCGGTGTTCCGATCAGGTCGACAGTCGTGTCCGGGACCGCCGGCACGGCGAAGCGGGTCGAGGTCATCGTGGTCTCGGTGGGGCCGTACTGGTTGATCAGCCGTCCGGGCACCCGGTCCCGGCCACCGGCGACGAGGAACGGTCGCAGCGACTCACCGCTGGACACGGTCAACCGCAGGTCGGGCAGATCGCTGTGCCGCAGCGACGTCAGAAAGGTCGGGGTGGCCGACAGGATCGTGTTCACGCCCCACCTGCGGAGGGCCGCGACGAACTCACCGGCGCGCAACAGGGTGGAGCGCGGCGCGAGGACCACCTGCCCGCCCGCGACGAGCGGGGCGAACGTGTCGCGGATCGAGGCGTCGTACCCGAACGGCGCGAGTTGCAGCACCACGGTGTCCGGACCGAGTTGGTAGTCGGCGACGACGAACCGCAGGTAGTTGGTGACGCCACGGTGCTCCAGCAGTACCGCGTTCGGCGGCCCCGACGAACCGGAGGTGTGACTGACGTAGGCCAGCGATCGGGGCGACACCGGTCGCAGGGGCGCCGACGCGTCAGGCGCGTCGACGAATACGGTGGGGCCGTCGATGGCGAGGTCGTGCTGCCCGGCCCGGGCCGGTGTGGTGACCAGGAACCGGGCCTGGGCGGTGCGGACCATCGCCGCCAGTCGCTGGTCGGGCAGCTCGGTGTTGAGGGTGAGGAAGGCGCCGCCGGCCCGAAGCACGGCCGCCATCGCGATGACGGCCTCCGGGCCCCGGTCGACCATGACCGCGCAGACCTGCTCCGGTCCGACGCCCCGGGCCACCAGCGCCCGGGCCAGCCGGTCGGTCCGGGCGGCGAAGTCCTCGTAACACAGGGCGGTGTCCGGGGTGACGATCGCCGGTGCGTCGGGCCGGGTCGTGGCGTGGGTCAGGATGTCGTCGAGAAACGTGGTCACAGCCCCGCTCCGCCGCTCGGCCGGTCGGTGGCGCACCACTCCAGGACCGCCCGGGCGCTGTGGTACTTGTTCTCGGCCTGGGCGAAGGCGATGCTGTCGGGCCCGTCGAGCACCGCCCCGGTCACCTCCTCGCCCCGGTGCGCCGGCAGATCGTGCATGAAGACCGCGCCCGGACAGGCCGCCATCAGCGCCTCGTTGACCTGGAACGGGGCGAACTCGGTACGCCAGTCGGGCGTCGGCTTCGTCGAACCCGTCGTCTGCCAACGGGTGGTGTAGACGACGTCGACCGCTGGCAGGTCGGACACGTCGTGCCGCTGCTCGACACGTGCGCCGCTGCGCCGGGCGGACACCGCCGCCTGATCGAGGTAGCGCTGCTCCACGCCGTACTCGGCCGGGGTACGCAGGTGCAGCTCGGCGCCGGGATACCGGGACAGCGCGAGGGTCAACGCCGAGGCGGTGTTGTTCCCCTCCCCCACGTACAGCACCCGTACGCCCTCGACCCGGCCGAAGTGCCGGAGGATCGTGGTGAGGTCGGCGAGGGCCTGCGTCGGGTGTTCGACCGCGCTCATCGCGTTGATCACCGACATGCGCTTCTGGGCGGCGTACGCCCGCAGCTCGGACTCCGGACCGACCGTGCGGGCGACCAGGACGTCGAGCATGCCGGAGAGCACCGCGCCGGTGTCCTCCACCGACTCGCCGGTGGCCAGTTGCAGGTCGTTCGGGCCGTACGTGATCAGGCCGGCGCCGAGACGCAGCGCACCGGCGGAGAACGCGGTCCGGGTACGGGTGGAGGTCTTACGGAACAGCACGCCGACGACCGCCCCGGACAGGGGCTGGTCGGCTCCCGCGGAACCACGCGAGTACTCGGCGCCGCGCTGGACGAGCCAGCGCAGTTGGTCGTCGGAGAGGTCGTCGATGGAAATCAGGTGGCGTCGCTCGGTCATGCCGAGCCCCCTTCCAGGTGGCGATCGGCCGTGACCCCAGAGCCTGCGCGAGGTGCGGACCGTCGAACAGGGACGGAGTCGCACGACGCGTCTGCGTATTCGTCTCTATGGGCGGTACGCGTGGGCCCGGCAACATCGGGCTCAGCTATTCGGATCACCCGACCATGCCGGAGGGGTCATGACTGACGACGGTGTCTACCGCGTCGTGCGCAACGACGAGGAGCAGTACTCGATCTGGTGGGCAGACCGGGAGCTGCCGCTCGGCTGGACCGCCGAAGGGACGTCCGGGTCGAAGCAGGAGTGCCTGGATCACATCGGAAAGGTGTGGTCGGACATGCGGCCGCGAAGCCTGCGGGAGCAGATGGCCAGGGCCTGACGGCCGAAGTCCGCACCACACCACACCTCATGCCGCCCCGTCCCGCCGAACACGGCGTGCGGCGGGGCGGCAGCACAACGTCTCGCCGCCGAGGGCCGGCAGCTCAGCGCCGTGGACGCAGACAGCTACATCGACGCGACTCCGAAACCGTGGTGGACGGGCAGCTCCAACTCCGAGGGAGAAATCATGATCGCCCCGACAATTGAGTCCGAGGTCCGTAGTTACTGCCGAAGCTGGCCGGTCGTGTTCGACCACGGGCGTGGCAGCCGGATGTTCGCCGACGACGGCCGCGCCTACCTTGACTTCTTCGCCGGCGCCGGTGCCCTCAACTACGGCCACAACCATCCGACCCTCAAGCAGGCCCTGCTGGACTACCTGGAGCGGGACGGCGTCACCCACAGCCTCGACATGCTGACCGCCGCCAAGCAGGACTTCCTCACCGAGTTCGCATCCCAGGTGCTCGTTCCCCGTGGCCTGGACTACCGCGTGCAGTTCACCGGGCCCACCGGCACGAACAGCGTCGAGGCCGCCCTCAAACTCGCCCGCAAAGTGACCGGACGCCACACCGTCGTCGCCTTCACCGGCGCCTTCCACGGCATGTCACTCGGGTCACTGGCCCTCACCGGAAACGCCGCCCTGCGCGCCGGCGCCGGCGTTCCACTCGGAAACACCTGGCGCGTCCCGTACGACGGCTTCGCCGGTGGTCAGGTCTCCGGGCTCACCCTGCTCGACACCATGCTCGCCGACAGCAGCAGCGGAATGGACCTACCGGCCGCCGTCATCGTGGAGACCGTGCAGGGCGAAGGCGGCATCAACCCGGCCCGCGCGATCTGGCTCGCCGACCTCGCCGAGCTGTGCGCCCGTCGCAACGTGCTGCTGATCGTCGACGACATCCAGATGGGCTGCGGTCGCACCGGCCCGTTCTTCAGCTTCGAGCACGCCGGAATCACCCCCGACATCGTCTGCCTTTCCAAGTCCATAAGCGGGTACGGCCTGCCGATGTCCCTCACGCTCTTCCGCCCCGAACTCGACGTGTGGCAACCCGGCGAACACAACGGCACCTTCCGCGGCAACAACTTCGCCTTCGTCACGGCCGCCGCTGCGCTCAAGGAATTCTGGGTCGACAGCAAACTGGAGAAGCAGACAGCGGAACGGGACATCCTGCTGGAGGACTGGCTCGCGGAGCTCGCCGAGCGACACCCGGCGCACATCGCGACCTCCCGTGGCCGGGGCCTGGTGTGGGGCCTGGCCTTCCGGGAGCCGCACCTGGCCCGACGAGTCGCCCAGGAGGCGTTCTCCCGTGGGCTGCTGGTGGAGAGGTCCGGGTCCACCGACGAGGTGGTGAAGCTGATGCCGCCCCTGACCCTGACTGACGACGAACTGGCCGAGGGCCTCGGCATCCTGGAGCAGTCGGTGGCGGCAGCGGTCACCCGCTGAGCCGCACCCCCGCCGTACCCGGTGGGTCCCTTGCCGAACCCGAGATCCGGGCAACTTTCCTGTTGTTGCTGCCTCAGCCCGACCCCGAGGCAGCAGGAGCAGGGAAGTTGCCCCGGATCTGAGGCCATGCCGTCGCGGCCGTGCAGGTCGTGTCACCGCAGGAGCATCCGGTCAATCGGAGGCAGCGCTCCGGGGAGCCTGCCGTTGCACGAAGAGATCTGCCTCCAGCAGCCGGCCCGAGAGCCGACCCGCCTCGTAGATCTCGTCGGCGGTCATCCTCGGCACGATCTCGTGGGCTTCGTGTATGCCGTCACCGCTGCCGACATTGAGCATGGTGAGATACCACCGAAGTGCCTGGACGAGGTTGATCGGCCCGCCGAAGCCGTCGCGGTACCAGCAGGCTGCCGCGAACATGCTGCCCTTGTCACCGGACTCGGCGCCCCGCACGTACCACCTGAGCGCCTCCTCGTCCAGGTCACGCTCGCTGAGCCGGTCGCCTAGCAGCGGATACGCCTCGGAGATCCCGGCCTCCGCCGCGCGCCGCAGCCAGTGCACCGCCTCGGGCGAGCTACCGGACAGCACACCGAGGTTGAACGCGGCGAAGCCGTCGCCCGCGTCGGCGGCGGCCTGGTAGAGGGTGGCCGCCCGGACATCGTCCTGCTCCACTCCCAAGCCGTGCTGGACGAGGTAGCCGAGGCTGCGCTGGGCGATCGGATCGCCTTCCTGTGCCGGGACGGTCAGCAGCTCCGCACCACCCGCCGGATCATCGAGCTGGAAGGCGCGGATCACGCCGAGCATCGTGCGCGCCCGGCTGTCAACCCGGACCAGTTCCTGCAGCTTCGGCGCGAGCAGCTGTAGCTCCTGCTCGGCCACCTCGACGCCCGCCTTGGCGGCCAGCAGATACCAGGACGCCGCCTCCGGTAGGTCCCCCTTGTGATACCCGAACAGCGTCCCCAAGTCATGCAGCGCCCGTACCTCGCCATCCGCCGCTGCCGACCGCCACTGCCGCTCCGCCTCGTCCTCGTCGACCGCCACGCCCTGCCCAGTCGCGTACATCAGTCCGACCATCCGGCGAGCAGACACGTCACCCAGCTCAGCCGAACGCCGATACCACCGGAGCGCCACCGTGAGGTCCTGGGCGACACCCCGTCCAGTGGCATACAGGACGCCCAGATTGTGGGCCGCTTCAGCGTTGCCCAACTCGGCCGCCCGCTCGTACAACTGGCCGGCCTTCACCGGGTCCGTCGGCTCGCCCTGACCGTTACTGGCCAACTGGCCCAGCAGCAGCAACGCCCTGTCATCCGGGCCAGCCAACTCCAACTGCTCACGAGCTTCATCGAACGCCCGCCGCTGCACAGCGAGCACCCCGCGGTCGTACGCCGGCAGTCTCACGCCAAGCAGTGTAGGGAGACCGGAGAGGGCTCTCGTTCGGGGCAGCGAACGGGCCGGCACCTGTCGGGGTGTAAGCAGGCGGGATGCCGGGTACCTCGCGCCCAACCCCCACCCCTGCCCTGGAGGACCCCATGACCGTCGTACTCGCCGTTGTCTGCAGCGACGGGGTGGTGATCGGCGCGGACTCCCAGATCACCGAAAGCGACCGCGGTCTGAGCTTCCCCGCCCGGAAGCTGCACCCACTGGGCTCCTGCGCCGCCTGGGGTGGCAGCGGCGCGCGCGGAGTTCTCAACGACCTGCGTCCCCTCCTTGAGGATTCGGCCACCGCCATCCTCGAAGCACCCGACATCGGCGACGAGTTGCAGGAACGCGTCCTGCCCGTCTTCAAGAAGCACTACGAGAACTACATCCCGGACGTGCCCGGAGAGGACGGCGGGGGTGGGGTGTCTGCGTACCTGCTCGCGGCCGGCTACAGCCAGGGCGCGCCATGGATCGTGGAGATCAACCCAAACGGGCTCATCGGCCGTTACGAAGACGTGGGCTTCCACGCCATCGGCTCCGGCGCACCCATGGCCCAGCAGGCCGGCGCGCTGCTGTCCCACTTCCGGATGACCACGCGCACCGTCGAGTACGGCGTGGTGGGCGTGCTACGGGTGCTGGAGGCGCTGGATCGGACCTCGCCGTCGGTCGGCGGGCCGTTCAACGTCGCGTGCATCCGCGAGGAGGGCGCCGACCACCTCGACGAGAAGGAGATCGCCAAGGCCCTGAAGGGCGTCCAGCGCTGGTGCGACCTGGAACAGGAAGCGCTCGACCGGCTGTTCGACTGACGCTGGCGGGCGACGGCGACGACCGGCATGGTGACGGCCCGTCGGGTCTCCACCATGACATGGGAGGCGAGTTTCCGGCTCGGGCGGATCGCCGGCACACCGCGCACCTTAGGGGGTGCCGCGTCAGGTGGCGATCATGACGCGGTCGCCAAGCCGCAGTACGCCCTCGCGTTGGACAGCGCCGTAGGCGCCGACGCAGGTCAGTTTGCCCAGGTCGAAGACCGGAACCCGGTTGAGCCGTGCGGCTGTGCGTAGCACGGCTGGGTCGTCGGGCAGATCGGTGCCTTGGGCGAGGGTGGGCACCGCGCAGCGCGGGGTGGGTGCGACGATGCGGATCGCGGTCTGGGCGGCGACGGTCATGGTCTGGCCTTGCCAGGTGTTCTCCGCGAAGGGTGCGGGGTCGTCCAAGCGCACCACGATGTTCGGGCGGAACCGTCGCGGGTCCATTCGACCACCGGGGTGCCGCCGAGCCAGGGCGTCCAGGGTGGCGGTGGTGATCACGTGGACGGCGGCGAAGTCGACGAAGGTGTTGCCGGGGGTGCCGGCCGCGAGGCTGCTGTGGGTCACCGTTCCGGCGCCGGGCTCGGTCTGCGGGGTCAGCCGTTCCATGCTCGCGTCTTGCGGGAGGCTGTCGGTCAGCCGTACGGGTCGTCCCAGGGCTCGCGACAGCGCGGAGTTGGCGGTGGGTGCGCCGGTGTGGATCTGCTCGCCGTCCGGGCCGGTGACGACCACCCGGCCGTCCGGCTCGTGACGGGCGGTCATCGAGAGCAGGGCGTGCCACCTGCGAGGGTTCTTCGCGCTGGCGACCAGACCGGTCTCCTCGTCGATCAGGGCACAGCGGCGGTCGCCCACGACGCCCGAAGCGTCCAGGCGCGCCTCGATGAGACGCTCGCCGCACATTGACTTGACCGGGTACCGACCCAGCCACACCACTTCCCCCATGATCACCCCCAAGTCCGCGCTGTCCAAGATATCCGCGACCGCTCCCGTAGCGAGGTGGGCGAGGAGGAGTTGGTCGCGGTCGCGCACCGCAAGAGCGCCTTTCCCAGGCCCCACCGCACATCTGGCCGAGGTGGTTCGCGCACGGCCTGACGCGGCCAGTCATCGTGACCGTGGGCAGCGGCTTCGATCCAACATCATCCGGTGGCTGTCCTGCAGACGAGATCGCAGTGCGCGCAGGTACCCAGCCCTCGGGAAGAACACAAAGCCGCGCGCTCATGCCGAAAGTAGTGCGTTTGCAGCGACTTGCTGTGGTTAGTCTTACTGGTCGCCCTCATGACGCTCGCTTGCTCGGACTACGAGCTCGCGAAGACCCCGGATAATCTCGATCGCGCTGATTTCTCGGCAGGGGGCAAGACCGGGTGGGAGGGCGTTCGGCTATCAGTGCTCCCAGCACACCGCCGCCTGGCTGGCAGGCCCGCCCCGCTCCGGACGGCAGCCAAATTCCGTTCGCGCTGATACTCCTCAACGTCGTCGACGGCGCGATCACCGGGATCGTTACCTACCTCCGAGGGGTCACCGGCGATCCGTACGGCCGGCTCGGGTGATCCGGCCCAGCCACTCGCCGAGCAGTGCCCGTTCGGCCTCGGTGAGGACGGTGGCGTCGTCGAGAGTGGCGTGTAGGGAGACCGCGGCATTGATGAGCCCGGTGTGAGGTGCCGCGGTGGTGGCATCGCTGGTGACGGTGGCGAGTACCGATTCGCGGGCCATGGTGGACAGGCTGAGGTCGCGGTCGTGCGGCGGCATGGCGATCAGGGTGAGCGTCACGCCCTTGCCGGTGGAGTGGATGAGTTGTGCCGCGCGTTCCTCGGTGACCGTGAGGCGGCCGGCCTGGGCGATGCGTCTCACCAGGTGGGCGAGGATTTCGGCGGCTTGTCTGGCGGCCGTGGGTTCGTGGCCGGGGCGGGCTTCGCCGAAGATGAGGGCGTAGAACCAGGGCTGGGCAAGGCCGAAGCCGACGTGCAGGTCCCAGCCGGCGCGCAGGTCCTCGACAGGGTCGTCGGTCTCTTCGAGCGCTGTCTTGTCCGCCAGGTAGGTGGCGAGGCCGAAGTTGCCGGTGGCGTCCAGCAGGCCCTGCATGTCACCGAAGAGGCGGTAGATGGCGGGAGCCTGGACGCCGGCCGCCGTGCACACCGCGCGCGTGGAGACGGCGTCGCGCCCACCCTCGGACAGCAGCTTCGCTGCGGCCTCGATGATGCGCTCTCGCGTGGATGTGCCCGCCACGGCCGTAATGTACAACGACTTCCCCCTGCTCCCGCGCGTGGATCCGTCGCTGCCGACGCGTCATGACCGTCTCCGGTATCGGTGCTATCACTATAGCGTTATCGGTGTTATGGTAGCAGCATTAACGCCAAGTCGTTAAAGACGATACTAAGAAGTGTGGTCATGTCCGTTGTCCTGGTCACCGGAGCCGCCACCGGAATCGGTAACCTCGCCGCTGCGGCACTCGCGCGGGCGGGGCACACGGTGTACGCCACCATGCGTGATGTCGAGGGCCGCAACGCCGATCACGCTGCGACGGCGCGCGACCGAGCGCGGCAGGAGCGGCTCGACCTGCACGTCATCGATCTCGATGTGACGTCACAGGAGTCCGCCAACGCGGCTGTGCGCACCGTGGTGGAGCGGCACGGCGGCCTGGACGTCGTGATCAACAACGCTGGGCACCTGTACGTGGGCTACGTCGAGGCGTTCACGGACGACGACGTCATGCACCTCATCGACGTCAACGCCATCGGCGCGCACCGGGTCAACCGCGCGGTGCTGCCCCACTTCCGCGAGCGGCGGGCCGGAGTACTGATGTACGTCGGCAGCACCATCCCCGTCACAACCCCACCGTTCCTCGGCCCCTACGTGGTGTCCAAGGCCGCCATGGACGCGCTGGCCGTGGTCACCGCCTACGAGGCCAACGCCTTCGGTATCGAGACGGTCATCGTGATGCCGGGTGCAATCACGGAGGGCACCGAGCACTTCCCGAACGCCAGCCGCGCCACCGATCAGCACGTGGCCGCCGCCTACTCCGCGCTCGACCCGCTCGTCGAACGCAACGAGCACGCCACCGCCACGCTGCTCAAGCACCCGCTGATGGGTGCGGCAGGTGTCACCGAGGAGATCGTGCGGGTGCTCGGGCTGCCGTTCGGCGCCAAGCCCTTTCGCACCGTCATCGACGACGCCCACGCCGGTGTGGAGCGCGTCAATGACATCGCGTTCGAAACCCGCGCGGAGTTCGTCCGCCGGCTGGGCTTCGCCGAGCTGCTGGCACCGGCCCGGTTCTGACCACATTCACCGGCACCGTTCAACTGAGGAAAGGAACACCATCATGTCCACGAACCAGAACCGGGTGGCCGTCGTGACCGGCGGGTCCCGGGGGATCGGCCGGGCCGTCGCGGAACGACTGGCCGCGGACGGCCAGCACGTGGTGATCGCGTACGCCGGTAACGACGTCGAGGCCAAGTCTGCGGTCGCAGCGATCGAGAAGGCCGGTGGCCGGGCCGGCGCCATCCAGGCGGACGTGGCCGACGAGAAGGCGGTGAGCAGGCTGTTCGACACCGCGGAGCAGTGGTTCGGCCGCGTCGATGTGGTTGTCAACGCCGCCGGGATCATGATTTTGCGGCCGGTCGCTCAGCTCGACCTCAACGAGTTCGACCGCATGCACCGGACGAACGTCCGTGGCACCTTCGTCGTCGCCCGCGAGGCCGTCGGCCGGTTACGCGAAGGCGGCGCAATTATCACGTTCTCCACCTCCGTGACCCGGCTCAACCTGCCCACCTACGCCGCGTACGCCGCCAGCAAAGCCGCCGTCGAGGCGCTCGTCCCGATCCTGGCCAAGGAAATGCGTGGCCGCGACATCACCGTCAACGCCGTCGCGCCCGGCCCCACCGCGACCGCACTGTTCCTCGACGGCAAGAGCGAGGACCTCATCGAGCACATCGCCAGCCAGAATCCGATGCAGCGGCTCGGCCGCCCCGAGGACATCGCCGAGGTGACCTCCCTGCTCGCCGGACCGGGGCGCTGGATCAACGGACAGACCATCTACGTCAACGGCGGCGCCGCGTGACGCCGAGTCCCACGCGCCATACCCGAGACACAGGAGGAAAGACTCATGGCTGAGCACACCGTCCCCCCGTCCGCCCATCCGACAGCAGCGACCACGAAGTCGCGTAGCAGGTTCGTGCGATTTACTCTCGTGGCCGCCGTCGTCGCCGCCAGCGCAGCGTTGCTCAGCGAGGGGCTGGGGCTGCACGCCTGGGCGATGTTCGTCGGCTGGATCGTCTGGTTCACCCGGCCCACCTCCGCCACCCTGGGGCTGCACTCGATGGTCAGCCTGTGGGCAGGCCTGCTGCTGGCCGTCGCGGGGCACGTCATCGTCGGCGTCCTGGCCCCGGCCATCGGGCAGGCCGCGCTTCCGGTCGCTGTGTTCGTGCTGGCCTGCGTCGCGGTCGGTATGCGCACCACACCCGTCCTCGACAACATGCTCGCTTGGTTCCTCGGCCTCGTCGCGTTCTTCGCCCTGCATCCGGACAACGTGCTGACCGGCGTCCTCACACTCGTGGCCGCCAGCGCCATCGGCGCCGGCGCGGGCTACGCCTGCCAGCGCCTGCAGCGGCGATTCGCCTCCTGATCGAGGCACACCGGAACGCGGGGAGGAGAAAGCATGTCCAGATCAACGCTCGCACGGTCGTCACTGGTCATCAGCATGGCCGTGGCGCTTGCCCTGCCCGCCTGCTCATCCGACCCGGCGGCCGAACCAACCGCCGGCCCCGAACGGTCGCCCGGCCGCAGCAGCGGCCCGGTAGCGACACTCGGTACACCCACCGAACTCGTCACCGGACTCCGAGCGCCGTGGGGTCTCACCTTCCTGCCAGACGGTTCCGCACTGGTCTCCGAGCGGATCACCGGCGAGATCCGCCGCGTGCCGGCCGGCGGCGGGACGGCGCAGACGGTCGGCGTCGTACCCGACGTCGTGGCCAGTTCCGAAGGCGGCCTGCTCGGCATCGTCGCATCCCGGACCTTCACCACCGACCGGACAGTTTACGCCTCGGTCTCCGGAGAGCGGGAGAACTCGATCGTCGCGCTGCGCATCGCCGACGACTTCCACTCGATCAGACGGGAACGGGTGCTGCTCAACGGCATCCAGACCGCCGACCGCCACCACGGCGGCCGGATCGCGATCGGGCCGGACGGCAACCTGTGGATCGGCACCGGCGACGCGTTCGACCCTCGGAACGCCGCCGACGACACCACGCTCAACGGCAAGATCCTGCGCATCCGCCCGGACGGCTCGATCCCGCCGGACAACCCGTCACCGGACTCACCCATCTACTCCTCCGGACACCGCAACGTCCAAGGCATCGCGTTCGGGCCGGACGGCGCGGCGTACGCGTCGGAGCTGGGCCACCGGACCTGGGACGAAATCAACGTGCTGCGGCCGGGCCGGGACTACGGCTGGCCCGAGACCGAAGGCATCCATGGAAGCACCGGAGAACGGCCGATCCTCACCATGCACCCCGACGACGCCTCACCGTCCGGCGTGGCCCACGCCGCCGGCTCACTGTGGATCGCGGCGCTAGGCGGCCAGCGACTCTGGCAACTGCCGGTCACTGCAGGCGCCCCCGCGGGCAACGCGGTCCAGCACTTCGAGGGCGACTACGGCCGTATCCGTACCGTCGAAGTCGCCCCCGACGGAGCCCTCTGGCTGACGACCTCCAACACCGACCGCGCGACCTGGGGCGGCACCGAAGCGCGGCCCGGCGACGACCGCATCCTGCGGGTCGAGGTCCGACAGGGCTGACCGGTCCGCTCGGGCTACTGAGGGTCGGCTCGGGTGGGCTCCGGTATCAGCTGGTCACGGCGCGAGGGGGTTGAGGTTATACCCCCGATAGACGCGACCTTCTCCGGTGGCGGCGATCGCGGTCTTCTGGGTGCGGGGCGTCCTCGACGGCCCTCGCGAGGTGGCCGTCGAGGGCCAGCAGGATCGGCGCACCCGGCTGCCGTCCGTCGTCCACGTGCTGGCGTTGGGCACGCTTCTGATGATCATGGCGACGCCTTCCGACGGCGCTGGCGGCCGGGGCGTTCACGACGTCGACACGGCGGAAGAACGAGCAATGGAGGTAGGGACATGACGAGCAAGACGCTGACAGTGCCGGCGGTGGCGCTGGGCACGTGGGCCTGGGGAGACAGCGGCGAGGCGGGCGACGGCTATTTTGGCAGCCAGCTGTCTGCGTCGGCCTGCGAGAGGTCGTCGAGAAGGCGCAATCGAGCGGGTTCACCATGTGGGACACCGCGATGGTGTACGGCATGGGTCGCTCGGAGACGGTTCTCGCTCAGGCGCTAAAGGGGTATGCCCGCAGCGAATACCAGCTGTCTACAAAGTTTACCCCGCAGGTCGCGGGCGACGGCGACGATCCGGTCGCGGACATGCTGGAGCAGAGCCTCGACCGAATGGGCACAGGCTTTGTGGATCTGTACTGGATCCACAACCCTGCCGACGTGGCCCGTTGGACGCCGCTTCTGATTCCACTGCTGCAGAGCAGCAGGATCAGGCATATCGGCGTCTCGAACCACACCACAACATGAACGAGATCGCTCTTGCCGATTAGATCCTCGGCGGGGCCGGCTTCCGTGTGGAGGCAGTCCAGAACCACTACAGTCTCCTGTACCGGAGTTCTCAGCGCTCGGGCATTCTTCGTCACTGCCGCGAGCACGACGTGCGGTTCTTTCCTAAATGGTCCTTGAGCAAGGGGCGCTGACCGGCAGGTACAGCCATAGGTTGCCGGATGGCAGCAGAAGGGCGGGAGTGTGCAACGGCATCCTGCCTCAGCTGCAGGAGCTGACGGACCGGATGCGGACGATCGGCGCGGACCGAGGCGCGTCCGCCGCCGATGTCGCCACCGCATGAGCCATCGCCAAGGGGACCACCCCGATCATCGGGGTCAGAAGGCAAGTTACATCGACGGGTTGGTCCGAGCTCGCGGCATCGAGCTCGCCGACGAGGAGATCGCGGAGCTGGAGGCGCTGGCGGATGCCGCGGACGTCGACACGCGCGGCTTCTGGGAGCACGAGATGTAGCAGTCGCCCGACCTCGCGCCCCCGTCTTCGCGAAGGACGCGTGGCGGCAATAGCTCGCCGCCGCGTGCGCGACCCACGCCGGGTTGGGCCCGGCCAGCCTGGTGCTCTACGACGTGTCGACGCTGTACTTCGAGACCGACGCCGGCGACGGGTTCCGCGAACCCGGCTTCTCCAAGGAACGCCGTCTGGACACGCAGATCACCATCGGGCTGCTGACCGACGCGGCCGGGTTCCCGTTGATGGTCAACGCATTCGAGGGCAACACCGCCGAGACGACCACGATGGTGCCGATCATCCAGGCGTTCGTGGCCGCCCACCCAACTGCCGACGTGACGGTCGTGGCCGACGCCGGCATGATCTAGGCGACCAACCAGCAGGCGATCGAGGCCGCCGGGTTGTAATTCATTCTCGGCGCCCGCATCGCCGACGTGCCCTACCTCGTCACCGCCTGGCGCACGAAGCACCCGACGAGGAGATCCCTGACGGGCAGGTGTTCACCCAGCTGTTCACCCAGTTCTGGGCCGGGCTCAGCGGGCAGCGCCGCGACCAGGTCATCCACTACCAGTACCGGGCCGACTGGGCCTGCCGAACGCTACGCGGGATCGACGAGCAGATCGCCAAGGCGGAGAGGCCGTTGCCGGCAAGGCCACCATCAAGCGCAACCGGTTCGTCCACCTGGCCGGCGGCACCCGCACCATCAACCGGGCCTCGGAGGCCAAGGCCGAGCCGTGGCGGGCTGAAGGGCTACGTCACCAACCTCGCCACCTGCCCGGACGGCACCCCGGTCACGGCGCAGTTCGTCATCGACGCCTACCACCGACTGGTCCAGATCGAGAAGTCGTTTCGGATGTCCAAGCACGACCTGCAAGCCCCGCCGATCTACCACCGGCAACGTGACTCCACCGACGCGCACCTGACCATCATGTTCTCTGCACTCGCGGTCAGCCACTGAATCGAAGACCGCACCGGCTGGTCAATCCGCAAGTTCGTCCGCACCGCCCGCCGCTACCGGACCATCGAAATCCAAGCCGGCGCGCACACCGTCACCGCCGTCGACCCAGCAGCCAGCGACGCGGAGAAGATAACGGACGGAATCCGCTTTCCGGGTTCGCCCGGACTGCGTCTAAGCTGCTCGCGGCGTACGGATCTGCCGCCGATGGTGTGATGGTCGCCGATCGGAGGCGCCAGATTTCAGGCGCGCTCGAAGGTGAGGTCGAAGTCTTTCCGCCAGGACTTGCCGGTGTCCTCGGACGCCTCCCAGCGGCCGAGGATCCGGTCCTTGTCGACGTTGGCGATGAACCGCTGGTGGAAGTCCGGGTCCTCACGGGTCATCGTCCAGTGTTCGCCGTCGAAGGTCATGGCGAACTCGCGACAGACGCCGCGGTCGTCTTCATAGAGCGCGACGAACCGATCGTTCGCGTCGCTGCGTCCGAGGACGAGACTCATCTCGGAACGCGTCTGGCCGCCCCCGCCGAACTGCGACCGCACGACCAGTAGTGACTCCCCGAGCCACTCGATCCTGGTGATGCCCGGCACCTCGGCGCCTGGCGGTTCGAGGAAGAAGGCATCCGAAATCTTCGTCGCCCATTCGCCGACGAGCCCGCCCAGCTTCGCCATCTCGGTATTGCGCATCGTTTCATCCCATCGGTCCGACGTACGTGATGCGTCGGCGCCCAAGGCCAGCGCCGGCCCGCGGAAGCGAAACACCACCGTGCTGGACCGATCAAGACCGGTGACCAGCACGGTCCGCTCGCGGCGGCGTAACTCGCGGAAGGTGCTGATGCCACAGCCGACGTCCACAGTCGTCTCGGCCCCAGGCAGCGCCGCAGGCCAAGGACCATCGTATGCGACGCGGGACCGGTGCGCGGACTCCACAGCAGCAGGGGCAAGACCTCGGACGCGGCTGTTCAGCAGCAGTGCCTCGCGCTGACCGATGGTCGCATGCCGTCGGATCACTCACATGTCGCGATCGTTCGTCACCTTGAGGGGACGTTCATCCTTGCGAGCCGACGGCGTGATGATGTGGCCTCCCCTGCTCAGCGAACTGTCGCCCGCAGCGCTTCTTCGTACTGGAGGCGATCGAAGGTGACGGGAAGCAGTTCCTGGTAGCCCCAATCACGATGCCCGGTGCGATAGCCAGACCAGTTGACCGTGTCCTCAGCAACCGTGACCATCGCGGTAAACGGCCAGCAGCCCCAGTCACCGCAGGTACACCCCAGTAACACGGTGTCGCCGTCACCGAACCAGCTCAGCACCGGATCACCGAGATAGTGCCGACTCGGCCAGCGCACGCTGTCGCCCAGCAGCCCCGCATAGCTGCCCGCGAGGTTGGGTTTCCCTTCTCGCCGCGCAAAGGGCAGCTCAGCTGTGCGAACCATGTCAGGTAGGGATATGTCATTAAGGTACGGAACGAGTGTCGGGAACATCCCGACGCCGAGCTCCTGCTCGATGGTACGGAATTCGATACGTTCCACGAGCCCAAGGCTAGAATCCTGTGCCCTGACGTGGTCGGGCGCCCCGTGTCATTACTGCCCCGGGTCGTTGCTAGCACGGCGGGCAGGGCACGGTTCCGCAGCGGATCGCACGCACACATGCCGCCTCCCGAGCGCGCCGCTTGCCAGGGTCTCATCGCTGCCTGCACTGGCCGGTGGACCGGATGACGCCAGCTACCGCCTTCCCGTCAAGTAGCCGATGTGCGTGGGTGAGCCGCAGGTTTCAGGTTGCGGTAGACGCTGGCTTGAGACGCTTTCGCTCGACAACGCTTGTTGCCGTCACCACACTCAGCGGCGGCACGTCCTTCGCGACAACGGCGCCCGCGCCGACGACCGAGCCCCGACCGATTGTCACTCCAGGGGTGACCGTGACCGCGGCACCGATCCACACATCATCCTCGATGACGATGGGCGCGTGCGTGATGAAGTCGTACCGCTCGTGGAGCTCGACGGGATGTCCGGCCGTGCTCAGAGTCACTCGGGGACCAATCAGGACGCGGTCACCGATGGTGATACCCCCGTAGTCGAGAAAGAAGCATCCCTGGTTGATGAACACGCGCTCTCCAAACGATGCTCCAAGCCCGTAGTCGCAGTAGAACGGAGGCAGGATGGACAGCGAGTCAGGGATCGGTTTACCGAAGATCTCGGTCAGCACCGTCCTGCGTGCATCGAGGTCGTCAAACGGCAGCACGTTGAGGCGCGAGGTCAGGTTCATGACGAGCTGTACGCGCTGCCCGAAGGCTCGGGACTCGGGCGTCCGTGTTCGTAGCCGTTCCTCGTTGCGCACGAGACGATCCTGGCACGGCGAGTCAGAGACTGCGTGACGACCCAGGCAGGGAATACATCACTCCATGATCGTTGGCTCCTCATCAAACGTCCGGATTTAGCCGCAGACCGGGCGTCACGGAGCGCAGCCGCTGCCCATGGGCAGGCGCGAGGACACGCCCGAGAAGGGTGCGACAATCGTTCAGTGTTGGGGCGGTCAGTGCGTTCGTTGCGCCACGAACACGTACTCCCGCCCAGGACGGTCTGGGGCGTCGCGGACGTCGATCGTGGTAAAACCACTGGTCACCAGGGTCTCCTCAACCTCTGCTTGACTGCGGAACCTGAGGGTGGAGTCCGACTCCACCGAGAAGCCGTCAGAGGCGAAGGTGTACGTGTACCGGAAGGAGACATATGGCAGCGCCACCCTGGTGACTTCCATACGCCGTTCGACCTCACCGATGCCAGGAAGATTTCGGGTGGCCGGGTCAGTGTCGACGACCCATTCCTCCCAGGCACGGCGCTGCGGGCGTCTCGTCTCGAACACGAGGTGGCCGCCGTCGCGTAGCGCGCCATGAATGCCCTGGAGTGTCGCGCTCCAGTCATCGTCGTCAAGGAAGACTTGAGCCACGTTGCCGGTCATCAGCGCGATGTCAGCTGACAGCGCGGGGAGCGTCGTGGCATCCCCGTGGAGCCAGGTGACCGATGCGGCGCCGGGTTTGGATACCGCCGCGTCCAGGGAGGCAGCGGCGGGATCAACGCCGGTTACATGTCGTCCACTTCTCGCCAGCAGGATGGCCAGGGATCCCGTACCGCATCCGATGTCGAGCACGTGCCGGGCGTCGAACTCGTCGACGATGCGAAGATATGCGTCGAGGTCTGCGCGGTCGCCATCGAACGCATCATAGACAGGCGCGAGGCGCGGGTGGGTAAAGATCGCGTCGGGCATGGCACAGAACCGTAGCGATAAGGAACGTCCGCGACCAGCAATAATCGACGCGGTTGCGATACCGCTCATGCCGCACCAAACGCGGCGGCCTGATGTACTACGTTACCGCTTCTGTGCTCGGTAAGCCCGGAGCAGCGCGGTAATCTTGGCGTAGTTGCGGGCGCCGTTCAGCTCATTGATCAACTCGTCTGGGCAGAGCTCATAGAGTTCGCCCCACCACCGGCGAGCCCGGTTGTCCCAGATCCGGTAGCCGCCATCAACGCCCCTCGCCACGTACCTTCGCCTCGCCACCGGTGGCAAGGTATCAATGTCGTTACCCGACTGCATGCGGTTTGCGGCTATCCAGTTCGGCACGCTCATCTGGCCGCTGAGAACGCGCGCTCGGCCTTGTCTCCACCCGCACCGGGCTCTCCCTCCGACACCCGCTGTAGTCACCCTCGGGGACGTAGCGGGCCTTGGCCGCAGCGACACCGGATCTCCCGGGAGGTAAGCAGCAAGCTCAGAGTTCAATCATCAACCCGGCGAAGACCCCTGGCGCGACAGTTTGTCCAGGTCACGCTTGCAGAACCGGTGGTGTTCCCATTCCTCGTTGAGCACAGTGCCGAGGCATTGCCGCACTGTCCGCCCCTTGGCGTACGGGGGCCATCTGTCGTCGTCCGGGACCGGCGCGGTCTTCGCGAGCTGATCAGGCGTGACTTCGGCCAGCCATGTCTCGATCTCTGAAGCCTGCCGGACTCGTACCGCGAGCACCTCGTCGAGGCTCGGTTGGGCTGACGGATCGAGCCCATCCTCCTGGCCCGAGACCAACGGTGGACCCAGTCCCATGGCCGTGAACGGCTCGGTGAGCCCGAGCACGCAGCGTCGGAACCAAGAGTCGTGCACGAAGACAAGGTGGCGCAGGGTGTCGACCATCGACCACTCGCCGTCGACGCCGCGATGTTCGCTGTCCTCGGGCATGGACCGAACCCGCTCGGTAGTCCTCGCCCAATCGTCGCGCAGTTGCTGCCAGGCATCTCGCAGGTCGTCCGGCTGATCGGAGCGGATCAGCAGCCGTACCGGGTGACGACGGTCGAGTTCCGCCTCGACGTACGACATCACTTCGACCCCGTTGACCACAAGATTGGTGACCAGGCCGTCGATCTCGGTGCCCTGCATGACCACGCCGACCATCCGCGCTCTACTCAGGTCGCACTCGCGGAACTCAGCTCCGGTCAGGTCCTCATCCTGGAAGCGTCGCATACAAACAGGCTAGGTCGTACCGCACACGCAACGCCCGGATCTGGCCGCCGATCGTGCGTGCTCTCCCCCTGTGGTGGGCTTCGCCGTCAGTAGCAGCCGGAGCTTCCGGCGAGGTGCGGACCTTACGATTGCTCTGGCGGCCGCACGTGCGGAGCCAGGCGGTTGTCGCGCCAGTAGCGGTAGACCCAGTCCGGGTACCACCTCAACCGACGGCCATCACCGCGGGCATCGAGGAACTGCTCGCCATGCCAGCGGACGTACGAGCGCGGGCAGCGGCGGGCCCGGGGCTGAATGTCCGCCGCCGGCCAGGCTTGCCCGTGCCGCCGTCCGGGCGTCACGGTACGTGCCGGCGTGCAGTTCCAGTCCGGCCGATCTGAGGGCGACGGTTGACCGCTTGGGCCGAAGGGCGCCGGCGTAGCAATTGCGCAACCGGTGTGGCAGGACACCTCAGCGCAGCGTCGACTGCCGCTGGATCAGCTCGAAGTCGACGACCATCCTCCGGGGCGCCGGCTGCTCCTCTCGCGGCACGCCGTCGAACTGGAGCTGGATCCGCTCTTCCAACAAGGCGACTGCCTGGTGTGCGATCACGTCGCGTCCGGGGTCGATGGTGCTCAGCGGAGGTCGGGAGTAGTTCGCTTCGTCGATGTTGTCGAAGCCGATCAGCAGGACGTCCTCGGGAACCCGTAGGCCGCGGTCCTGAAAGGCGGCGAGCGCACCCAGCGCGAGTGTGTCGGCGAACGCCACAACCGCGTCGGGTTTGACACCGCTGTCAAGGATGCGAGCGATCGTCGTGGCGCCGGTGGAGTGGAAGTAGTCGGGTACACCGATGATCGCTCGTGGGTCGACGTCGAACCCTCGTGACTGGAGGGCGTCCCGGAAGCCCTGGAACCGCAGGGTTCCGCTGCTCGGCGACGGGTCGTCCTTGACTCCGAGGGGAACTACCGTGGTCGCACCCCGGCCCAGCACGTGCTCGGTCGCCGCACGTGCTCCCTCGACGTTGCTCATCGTGACGTGGTCGAGGCCGCCATCGAACACCCGCTCGCCCAGGAGCACGAGGGGGAAGTCGACGTCGAACAGCGGAAGGTCTTTCTCGCCCAGCGCGAGCGGGGAGTACAGCACGCCGTCGAAGCGTGACCGGTAGCTGCCGTCCAGTACCCGCAACTCGCGGTCGCGCTCGGCGTTGGTCTGCTCGATGAAGACGGTCAGACCTCGCCTGGATGCCTCTCGCATGACGGCGTCCGCAAGTTCGGCGAAGTACACAACGCGCAGCGACGGCAGCACCAGAGCGATCGCCCCGGTCCGGCCTCGGCTCAGGTTCCGCGCCGACACATTCACGTGGTAGCCCAGCTCACGGATCGCGTCGTCCACCCGCTCGCGGGTTTCCGGACGCACGTACTGATAGCCGTTGAGGATGTTGGACACCGTCTTGATCGACACCCCGGCGAGTCGGGCGACGTCGCGCATCGTCGCCGACCTGTTGGTCTTGCGTGCCACAGCCCCTCCCGCCGCCCGTCGATCCGTCGGCCAGGGTATAAGACTGCACCATTCACAACCCCAGACGCAGCGGCCGGCCCGCCCGATCCGGGGCGCGCCGGCCGCGTGACGCGAGGTCAGTTGATGGTCAGGGCGATGGCGTGAACGGGGCCGCGGACCGGGTCGATCTGCAACTCGTAGGCACCCGGGGAGAGCCCGCTGGTGTCCCAGTGGAAGACGTACTGGTTTCTTGCGGCGCTGTAGCGCGCGGTGTTGTCCGCCCTCTTCTGGACGGGTGTGGCCGGGACGCGGTTGCCGGCCACGCCGTCGGTCTTCTTCACGAGGTAGAGGCGCGGCCGCGCGTCGGTGACCGTCTCGCCGTCTGCGCCGGTCAGGGTGAACTTGACCGGGACGGCGCGTCCGGCTTTGACGATGTCGGAGCCGTCGCCGGCCAGGGGTGGCCGCACCCCGCCGAACCGGTGCTCGGGCGCGAAGATCCGCGGCACGAAGTCGATCAGATTCGCCATCCAGATGTCGAAGCCATGTGGTCCGACCCAGGTGCCGGCGTACTCGTACTCGATGCCCTGGGAGGTCAGCCACTGCATCGTGTTCTGGGTGAACGTGTACGTGAAGTCGATGTCACCGGAGTACAGCCGTGCCAGCTTGGTGCTTTCGTTGACCGCCTGTACGTCGACGCCGCTGGGGTAGGAGAACAGGAACCCCGAGAAGACACCGACGTAGGCGAACTCGCCCGGGTGGCCGAGCCAGGTGCCGAGGGTGTTCATGCCTCCCCACGACAGACCTGCGAGCGCCTGCTCATCCGGATCAGTCGAGATGTTGTACTTTTCCGCAGCGGTTGGCATCACGTGCTGGTTGAGGTCGGTCCAGAAGTCGACGCCGTTCTGGTCGGGCATGACCACAACCATCGGCACCATTGTCCCGTTGAGGTAGCTGTTGTCGAGAATCTGCTTGGCACGCCCGGTTTCGAGCCAACTGCCGTAGTTCTGGCCCCCGCCGTGGTACAGGTACAGCACCGGGTAGGCAGCTTCGCGGTCAGCATCGTAGCCAGGCGGCGTCCAGACGTACGCGTAGCGCTCTGCGCCCTGGCCTCCGTCGTAGGTCATCAGCGAGACCGTGCCGCCCCGGCCTTCGGGGACATCGGCCAGCATCGCGTCGGACTTACCCGGCACGAAAAGCTGCGACTCCATCACGTGGGTGTTGACGGTGTCGGCCGGGTCCTTCATGTCGACGCCGTCGACCACGTACCGGTAGTAGTAGTAGCCGTCGAGCGGTCCAACCGTGATTCGCCAGCGGCCGTCGGGCTGCTTCTCCATCGGGATCCGGAACCATTGGCCATTCGGAGCCCAGTTGCCCCAGATCGTGACGTCCTTGGCGCCAGCCCACTGGGTGCCGGTCTCGAACGTGACGATGCCGTGCCGGTCGATGTGCGGGATCGTGATCGACCCGGCCGCAGGGGGCTCGTACGGCCTGGTCAGCGCGCGGTGTCCCTTGCTGGCGCCGTGGCGGACGCCCTTTTGTCCGAAGAGCCGAGCGGCGAAGTCTCGCAGGTTCTCCCGCCACGCGTCCCAGGTGGCGCCGTCGTCGGGGTTGACGCCGTCGAACTCGAACCTCACTCGGGACTTCTTCAGGTCCAACAGCAGGTCATAGTTGTCGTTGTAGGACGGATCGAGCGTGTTGCCGACGTACACCCGGAGCAGTTTGGTGCCCTTGTTGATCGCCTTGGCCTCCGCCTTGGTGATCGGGCCGTCGACAGAGCCGGAGAAGGAGCCGACGTAGGCGAACGCGCCGGGATCGCTGCGGAGGATGCTGATCGCCTGCTCGGCACCCGTGGCGACACCGGCCAGCGCCTGACTCCTGGGCCGGGACGAGATGTTGTAGCCGGCCCGTGCTGCGGGGACGACGGCGTCGAGCAACTCGGCGCGGGGGTCGGCGGAATTGGCGTCAGCCATCACGACCACCATCGGCTTGGCGTCCCTGCCTGCGACCAGGTTGTCGAGGATCTGCTTCGCCCGGCCAAGTTCCAGCCACTCACGAGCTGTCTGACCCTCGCTGCTCAGCAGGTACAGGACCGGGTACGCCTCGGCCCGGGCCGAGTCGTAGCCGGGCGGCGTCCACACCAAGGCGGTACGGTCCTCCGCCGCTGTCGCGCTCGGGTAGAACAGTTCCTCCACCGTCCCGCCCGCGGCGATGTCGTCCATCCACGCGACCGACTCACCGGGCACGAAGAAGGTGTTCCAGTTTGGCTTCGACGTCACCGCCACCGGGCTGCCAGGCTGGCGGAAGGACACCTTCGACCTGTCCTGCATCGTCGCGGTGTACTGGTAGTAGTACAGCCCGGGATCGAGCGGACCGACGTTCGCGGCGTAGTCCGAGCCGCTCGGGTCGAGCGCGAGCGCCGACCAGGTGCCGCTCGGGCCGATGTTCGCCTCCAGTTCGAGCGTTGCCGGCGTTCCGCCGACAATGCTGCTGGCCTGCGACTGCGGCACCTTGAAGTAGTGATAGACGTCGTCGTTCGAATGCCACGTGTCGGTCGCGGCAGCCGCCGGGGCGGCCGCGATGACTGACACCACCAAAGCCGCGGCTGCGACAAGGCTGGTCATTCGGGGGCCACTGCTGTGTGACATCGCGTTGCTGCTCCTCTCAGAGCGTCAAGGCCTCCCGCATCGAAGGCATGCGCCTCACCATCGAGATCGGCCACCGAAACCTCGCCGACAGCCGCGACAGTCCACATCCACACCAGCGCACTACTTTTCCTACACCGGTGTAGAGCGGATAGCAAGAGACACCTGTCGATGGTCGGCAATACTGGGACGAACCAGTGGCCTCTTCAGTGTGAACTCTCGGCAGGCCGGTCGGACCGGGCTCGATGCGAGGTCATCCGGCCTGGTTACGCCCGTTCCGGTCGGGTCCGGTCGGCACGGTTGCTGTACTTCGCTGCTGTACTTCCGACGGCTGCCGGGTCCAGCCGATGAAGCGTAAGTTCTAGGCGCTTCGTCCGGGGGAGTTCGTCGGCAATCCGCAGCCTCGCGCAGCTGTCGACGCTCAGCCGTCGACCAACGTCCTTGTCTCGGCTCGTTGCTGTCAGCTACCCGCGCCACGGAGTGCACGTCAGCCAGCGAGCGCCGCCGATCGTGACAGCCACTCCCGGGCCAACATCGCGAACACGAACCGGTCGGCCCACTCACCGCGAAACAAGTAGCTCTCGACGTGCCGCGCCTCGCACCGCATCCCCAGTCTGGTCATCAGCCGGGCCGACGCCTCGTTGCCGGCGTGGCACCGACCGTAGACGCGGTGCAGGCCGAACTCCTCAAAACCCCATCCCAGCAGCGCCCCCACCGCCTCGGTGGCCAGCCCTTGACCTGAGAACTCCGGATTGAAGACGTACCCAATCTCAGCGGTCTGGTCGGCCCGGCTCCGCCAGACCAGCTCGACAGTGCCAGTCACTCGTCCGTTCGCCTCGGCAGCCAAGCTCAAGACGTCACCCTCGACACGCAGCCCGTCCTCACCGGTCATCGCCGCCACCGACTTCTGCGACTGTTCACGGCTGCGCGGCTCGCTGCCGAGCATCCAGCGGCACACGTCGGGCCGGCGCTGGTACGCATACACGTCCTCCAGGTCAGCCATCGTGACCGGCCGGAGGGTAAGCCGGCGGGCGCGAATTGGGGTGAACACGGCCGCAGCGTACGGGATCCGGCCCGCGGCAACTGAATAGCTGGTCAGACGTTGAAGCGGACTCAAGAGCTCCGGCGCACCCTGTTCGTGATCGCCGCGGTGGTGCACTCTACTGGTAAGTCAGCGGCAGATACCGCTCCCGGCCGCTCTGCTCAGTCGTCTGCGTGAACCCGGCCGCCTCCAGGATCGCAGCGAACTTAGCCCGTCTGCGTCGACGAATGGAGACCAAAAATAGGGTGACAGACATCAGCGCCGCCCAGGTGACGGCAGCGACGCCCGCGGCGGTGGTGGGGGACGTCCCTCCTAGCCCGAGCCACACACCGAGGATCGCGCACAGCACGGTGAGGACGACATAGAGGAACCACGTTCGCTGCTTGTCGTCGTTCCAGCCCTCGAGGTCGTAGCTGATACGGGCCTTGAACAGATCCAGCACGTCGGCAGGCACGGGGGGCAGCGCGCCCCCGGTGGAAGCATCCGGGTACTGCACTCGGTTCCGCGCGGCCCTTTCGCGGGCCTGCGGACGGGGATCGGGTACGAAGAACAGCTGCGGTCCGCTGCGGTGTCGCTGCCGTGTGTCCGTGTACGCGTAACCAAATTGCTCGGCAACAGCGGCCATATGGGCGAGTGAGCGCAACGTGGCCACCCGCTCCACCTCCACCGGCTGCCCGCCGGCCATCTTCCGCAACATTTTCCGCACGTGCCGCTGTCCCACCAGCGATCCCCCATCACATCGTTGATCAGACTTGCACAGCCTCTCGCCCGGGAAGGCCGGAGGTCCATCCACCAGTGCCACGGTCCCGGTTGGGCTAAGCCACCGTAGCGGGTTCGAGAGGTGCGAAAGTTCCTGGAGTCCGCACGTGCCGACGAGGATCCCCTCTAGGCCGCGTACGCCCTGGTCCTCGTCACCGGCCTGCGTAAAGGTGAAGCCCTCGGTCTCACCTGGGCAGACGTCGACCTCGACGCCGGGGAGCTGACCATCGGCCGGCAGCTGCAACGCGTACGCGGGCAGCGCCTGCACCGCGACACCAAGTCCCAGGCGTCCGACGCCACCCTGCCGCTGCCCGACATCTGCTTAGCCGCTCTCAAGCTCAGATAGCAACAACGCGACGAGGTACGAGCAGCCGGCGGCAAGGCATGGCACGAAACGGACCTCGTATCCACCACCCGCTACGGCACGCCCATCGAACCGCGCAACTTCCAACGCTCCTGGCAGACCCGCTGCGACAAGGCGGAAGTCACGCCGATCACCGTCCACGACGCCCGCCGGACCTGCGCCACCCTCCTGGCCGACCTCGACGTCCACCCGCGAGTCGCCATGCAGATCCTCACGCCCGCTTCTCGATAACGATGGAGATCTACACCCAGGTCTCATCCAAGGCGACCAGGGATGCACTCAAGCGCCTCGGCGAATCTTTGACGCAATGACCGGCTGCTGTACTTCGCTGCTGTACGGGCAGCAGAAAGGCCACCTCCCAGAGCCGGGAAGTGGCCTGAGCTGCGTGGGCGATACTGGGATCGAACCAGTGACCTCTTCGGTGTGAACGCGGGCACGGGGCACCGTTGGATGTCATCCGATGCCGTCTTGCACTGCATAGCAAGGCTTCACTGCTGTCTTGTGCCGTCTCCTGCCGCCCGCTGCTGGTCGTTTCGATGCCTCCGCGCTGCCTATCCCGCTTGGAAGCCGGCCGGCACCTGCGGGTCGCCCACCGTCGCCCTGGCAGCGCTCAGCACGGCCCGGAGCGGGGTGTGTGGAAACCCGTCGCCCGTGCCGGAATCCGGCCCTAGCCGCGTGCTGTAAAAGGGTTCGCCGTCGCGGTCGGCGTCGTCCTGGTGGGCCCAGAGGTTGCCGGCCTCGTCCCGCTGCCAGATGACGTTCTCACCACGGAAGTCGGCGCGATCGAGCCAGTCAGCGCCGCACGGCCAGTAGCCCTCCCACTGCGGAGGACGTAATGCGGCGTATGCCTCGTCGACGGCGGCGACGGCCTGGTCCACGTCGTCATCGTCAAAGACGGCAGCGAACCGGCACAGCAGGGCCAACGGAGCCCCGGGGTGCTGCAGCTGCGGATTCCGCGCGGCAATCGCCCGGCAGATCAGGTCGAGTTCGGGCCAGCGCAACGCATGCGGGTGCCAGTGTGCGAGGTCGTCCCATCCGAGCTCGGCTGGCTCGGCCAAGTCAGGGGTGGTGATGCCCAGGCTGTAGGAGTCGGCGGAGGCGTCGATGCTCAGTACGACGTGGTGGCCATCGCCGACCTCGAAGGCCACGTCGAGTGACGAGTCGGCGGAGTCCTCATCGTCATCGTCGTCATCGTCGTCGAGCAGGCCTTGGAGGTCACCAAGCCGATCCGCCCCGGGCCCCTCCTCGTGGGCAAAGGTGTACCGCGCCCAGAACACCGGATCGTGCAGTGACTCTTGCAACACTGATGGAATCGCCACCAAGAGCACTATAGAGACCGCACCAGCGGCATCCCGAAGCGGCGCTGCTGCGCGGTCGGCCGGTGCTGCCAGGCGGTCCTGTCGACGCGCACGGTCAGCGACATCCGGGCCGCACTGCGGGCCGCCCTCACCTACGCCCAGGCCGAAGACCTCATCACCCGCAACCCGGCCGTGCCGGTCACCCTGGCCACCGTCCGTCGTCGACGGGGCAGGAGCTGGTCCAGCGACGAAGCCCGCCGGTTCCTCGAATCGGCCCGCGCCGACGCCGACCCGCTCTACGCCGCGTACGCCCTGGTCCTCGTCACCGGCCTGCGTAAAGGCGAAGCCCTCGGTCTCACCTGGGCCGACGTCGACCTCGACGCCGGAGAGCTGACCATCGGCCGGCAACTGCAACGCGTACGCGGAACGCTCCTGCACCACGACACCAAGACCCAGGCATCCGACGCCACCCTCCCCCTGCCCGACATCTGCCTGGCCGCTCTCAAGCTCAGACAGCAACAACGCGACGAGGCACGAGCAGTCGCCGGCAAGGCATGGCACGAGACCGGACGCGTATTCACCACCCGCTACGGCACGCCCATCGAACCGCGCAACTTCCAACGCTCCTGGCAGACCCGCTGCGACAAGGCGGAAGTCACACCGATCACCGTCCACGACGCCCGCCGCACCTGCGCCACCCTCCTGGCCGACCTCGACGTCCACCCGCGAGTCGCCATGCAGATCCTCCGGCACGCCCGCTTCGCCGTAACGATCAAGATCTACACGCAGGTCTCATCCAAGGCGACCAGGGACGCCCTCAAACGCCTCGGCGAATCGCTCGACCGGTGATCTACCACCGCCGGCCGCCGCGAACCTGCACTGGGCTCAGCTCTCGTCGGCCTCAGCGGCCGGCAGGTCGAGATAGGCCAGCAACCGCAGTACCCCGGCAAGGTGTTGCAGGTCGTGCCAGAGCACCGGCCCATCACCCGCCGGACGGCGCATCAGCGCACGCAGCTCCGCCAAGTCGTCACTGCTCTGCCCGACGTCGATTCCCGATGCCGGGTCCTCCACCATCCCGAAGGCGGATCGCAGGTCAACGTTCCAGTAGTGGTCGACACCGAGGCGTGACACATCAATCTCCGCACCGAACCGCTTCTGCGCGGCGTCCAGTAACAGCACGCACACCTGCCGGAGTTCCTCGACCCTGAGCATGTGCATCTCTGTCATGTGCACCCCATTCCCGGAGGTAGTGACCGCCGTTGCTGTACTTCGCTGCTGTACGGGCAGCAGAAAGGCCACCTCCCGAATCCCGGAAAGTGGCCTGAGCTGCGTGGGCGATACTGGGATCGAACCAGTGACCTCTTCGGTGTGAAGCGGGACGCTGCACCCACTCTGACCTGCAGAAAAAGAAGCCGCAGGTCGTGGTGGGTGCAGTTGAGTGCCATTCGACGCCGCTGGGCGCGGTTCAGAGCCGTTCAGCGCGCCCGACTGCTCCCACGTTGCTCCCCGATCCCCGGTGGTCGACCGCGTCGTCGGCCGGCCCGTCTTTACGCGTCGCTTCGGCGCGTCTCCCAAGGAACAACGCCGAGACTGACGGGTACTCAACGTGACCGGCGCGCTGAGGTACCACGCGCACCGTCGGTGGCAGAGGTGCTCACCATGTGGCGGTCGTTCGGTCACGGTTCTCGGGCGGGTAGTGCTTGCGGAGGTCGGAGGTCGTCATCCGGTCGAGCATCCGGTCGGGAAGGATGCGGGAGGCCCGGATGAGGAAGGCAGCCGTCGCGCCGATGGTGTAACGGGTGCGGGGCCTGGCGTCGGTCACCGCTTTGGCGATCCTCTTCGCGGCGACGTTGGAGGTCACGCCGGCCTTGGTGAACGCCGCCACGTGGGAGGGTATTGCCTGCATCAGAGTGCCGTAGCGCGCGTTCTGCTCGGGCGTCATCCCGTCGTCGAGGCGGCTGAGGGCGGCCAGGCCGACGCGGGACATCTCGGTTTTGACGCCGCCCGGTTCGACCACCACCACCTGCACACCGTGGGGGGCCAGTTCGTTGCGCAGCGCGTCGCTCATCGCCTCCATCGCGAACTTGCTGGCGGCGTACGGCCCGTAGCCGGCCATCGAGATCTTGCCGTTGAGGGAACTGATGTTGACGACGCGTCCCTTGCCAAGTAGGAGCGCGGGAAGCAGGGCCTGTGTGACGGCGACGTGGCCGAAGAGGTTCACCTCGAAGATGCGCCGCCATTGGCTGAGCGGCATCACTTCGACCGGGCCGGCGCCAGGGACGCCGGCGTTATTGACCAGCGCCCGCAGCGGCTGCGGACCCCGCTCGACACGTGCGGCGAGCGCGGCGACGTGGTCGGGGTCGGTGATGTCGAGGGTCACCGGCTCGATGCGGTCGGCCCGCAGGGGTGTCCGGTCGCTGTCGCGCCGTACGCCGGCGAGGACATGGAAGCCGTGCCGAGCCAGTTCCTGCGCGGTGGCCGCGCCGATGCCGGTCGACGCCCCGGTCACGACCACGAGTTCCCGAGTTTCAGTTGACGATGTCATCTCTTGAGTGTGCAGTAATGAGATGACAGTGTCAACTGGTTCAAGTGACTTAGTCATCACAGGTGGGCTAGAATCCTCCGCGTGATCAGCCGGGCCGAATCAGCTGCTGCCACCCGCCGCGCCCTCCTCGACGCGGCCGCTGAGCTGCTCGATTCCGGTGGCCTCGACGCCGTGACGTTGCGCGCGGTGGGGGCGCGCGCCGGAGTGACCCGCGGAGCGCCCTACCGGCACTTCCTCGACAAGGAGAGCCTGCTGATCGCCGTCGGGACCCGGGCATGGGACACGCTCGGAGACCGCATGCAAGCCCTTCGCGCGGAACCGGGCCTGTCGGCCGCCGAAAAGATCCGCGGCGGCCTCCTTGCGCTCATCGACGTCGGCCGCTTTCAGCCACACCTCTACAAGCTCATGTTCAGCAACCCGCCCGGCGATCCCACCGCACTCGCCCGGGCCGCCCAGCGAAGCCAGACCGAGTTCCTGGCCGTCGTCGCCGACCTGGTGGGCGAGCAGGAGGCCCGACGGTACGCGGCCCTGCTCATCAGCAGCGCGAACGGGATCGCCGGCCTGCAGGCCAGCGGCCAGCTCGCCGACCCGAAGTGGGGAGGCGTCTCCGCCGAAGACCTAACCGACACCCTCGTCGACATGATCGCCGGCAAGGGCCGGCACGCATGACCGGCGACCAGCGGACTCATGACCATTGCCAGAAAGTGGTAGAAACCGCCCGGACGTCATCGGCTCGCCATCGCCGAGTTCATCCCTCAACCGAACTTAACGACCTGCCGCACGGCATGCGCTGATCCGCCAGCGGCATCCACACGCCACGGCCTCCTGCAAGCCGAGTGCAGCAAGTGATTACACCTGCTCATCGGAACGATCCAGGGCACTGACATCGGGCTACTTGTTTCATTGACCTACGACCGTTGCCCGGCGTGAGGGGCGAACCACTGCCCCAACCAGGCGATGAATTCAGCGGAGGCCCGCAGCCTCGTCCGTGATCGGGCACCGTTGCAGGACCTGACGCCGTCGCGACAGCCGGCACGGACTGCCGCCAACGTCACTTCCCTGCGCAAGGCGGCGGGCCTGGGCAAGTCTCCGCTAGATCCAGGCAGGTGACGGGGTCGGTCGTGGTACAGCCGCCGTGGGTGACCGCCTCACCGTCGAGGAATCGCGATGCCGGCAGCGCGCAGCCGCGCTTCGATGAGTGCGGTCAACCGAGCTGTGGTCGGCGCCTCGTCAGCCCGGTGTTCGTTGACCACGTCGTAGCGGGTGGCGGCGTCGGGGCTGGAGAAGAAACCGTCCATGTGTGTCTGCATCACCGCCCGTTCGGTCAGCAGGTTGTCGGCCATCTCAGCTGCGAGCTCGTCGAGGCGCGGGTCGTCGGGCTCCCAGGACAACGCGTCCCAGGTTCGCTTCCACAGCCTCACATACTCGGGATCGTCGAGCCGGCGCTCGAGCTGGGTCACGAAACCGTCGAAGAACGCTGGGGCCAGCGCGCGGGCCAGGACCAGGGCCTCCCGTTGCGAGGCCACGACGTCGGGACCGAAACCCAGCGCGGTCAACCGGTCCAAAAGGGTGCAGGCGCGGTCGGGAAGCAGCGCCCGGTCGCTGTCAGCGAGTCGACGCAGTGTGTCGCGGCGGGCGATAAGCTCCGTGATCCGGTCGGTGAGCCGTCGCTCGACGTCAACCACGGCGGCGGCGAAGCGCTTCGGATCAGCGTCGAGCAGTTCACCGATCTCGGCGAGCGGCACGCCCGCCTCGGCCAAAGTACGGACCTGGACCAACCGGAGCAGGTCGGTGGAGGTGTAGCGGCGGTAACCTGAGGAGTCGCGGCGGGGCTCGTCGAGCAGGCCGAGACGGTGGTAATGCCGCACCGTCTTGACCGTGACACCGGCGAACGCGGCCGCCTTCCCGATCGTGAGCCCTCCGCCCATGGGCTCAGTCCGTCGTGCGGGTGCCGGTAGGCGCGAGTTCACGCACCGCCCTGGCGACGGCAGGAAAGTCCTTGCGCAGGATCGTGCTGTGGTTGCTCGCGACCTTCGCGCTGATCGCGAGATTCGGGTTGCGGGCGAGAATCGGATCGAGTGCGGCGCGTCCCTGTTCCATCTCGTCGCCCTCGTTGCCAAGGCTGGCTCCGGTCGCCAGGACGAACCGCAGCGGGCAGGCGATGCGTTCCAGGACCGGCACGCTGGCGGCGGCGATCTCGTTGAGTTCGATGTTGACCTCGGCGTGCTGGTCCGCGCTCATCCGAGCGCCCATGCCGAACCGACTGGTGATCGGCAACAGCAACCGCACCCGGCGAAACTCCTTGCGGATGCGTTCCCGGCCGGCGACGCCGGTGAGGCCAACCGGGAAGGCGTCCACGGTAACGACGCCGAGAACACGATCCGGGTTCCGGTCGGCCCAGTGCCACGACAGGATTCCGCCGTAGGACCAACCCACCAGCAGCGGCCGGTCGACTCCCCGGGATGCAAGGACGGCGTCCAGATCTCGCAGGCAAGCCTCGAAGGAATAGTCGGCGGAACGCTTCGACCGGCCGCGGGCGCGCTCGTCGTAGGTGATGTGGCGGTATTCACCACCGAGCTCGGCGATGACCCGCCGCCAATGCGACTGGTCGGCGTAGGCGCCGTTCAGGTACACGATGGGCGTGCCCGAGCCGCCGGTGTCGGTGACCGCGAGGGCTGTGTCGTCAACGGGAAGCATGCCCGTCCAGGGCGAACTGGCCATGCGTTGAGCCTATGGATTGACCTTAGGTCAAGGTCAACCGTTGTACGAGGGAGCCGATGCCACATCGACTCTGGCCGCTGGAACGTCGATGAACGTGAGGTGCCGCGACTTACCTCGGTAGTTGCGTCGACGGTTCCCAAGCCTGCGTCGTCGACCGATAGCGGTCGGAAGGACCCCCTCCTCCTGGTCGCCGCAGCCGAACAGCCGAACCCCCATGATCAACGGTGTTCGTAGACGTCCCCGGCGGAGACGTCTACCACTGTGCAGGGCTGCGGGGCGCCACCAGTGCAGAGCTGAATCAGCCGCTCCACGAGCGGCACCTACATCTTCTGACCGAGAAGAACGCCGGGATGTCGCCTACCACCTGCCAAGCCGACTCGGAGACCTGCTGTTCAACTAATTCGACTGAGCTGCCCTCCGCGCTCACCGTGCGGCAGAAGAGGGCGGCGAAATCCGGTAGCCACGGCGCGGGAAGGCTGTCGGCGGCCAGTGAATACTCCCCGTAGGCGGCCATATGTCGCCCCGCTGGTGGCCAGGGATCTCCCCGTGGATGGCCAGATACCTCCCCGCTGACCAGGTCAGAGTGCCGGTCGGCGAGGGTCGACGGCGTGAAGAGCGGCAGGGAGATCGTGGAAATCTTGGAGGCATACGACCTCACGGGTAGTTACCGTGCGGCGGCTGAGTTGGCTGGGTGTGACCATCACACGGTTGCCCGGTATGTGAAGTTGCGGGAGTCCGGGCAAAGTCCCGAGGCGCGGGCGCACCGGGCCCGGCCGATCGATGAGTACGTGGCGAAGATCGAGGAGTTGGTGGCCCGTTCGGGTGGCCGGGTCCGCGCGGATGTGGTGCACCGGCGGATCACCGCGTTGGGCTTCGGCGGTGGTGAGCGCACCACCCGGCGGGCGGTCGCGGAGGTCAAGGCCCGCTTCGCCGCCGGGCAGCGGCGGGTGTTCCGGCCGTGGATCCCGGAGCCGGGCCTGTGGTTGCAGTTCGACTGGGGCGAGGGCCCGCGCATCGGTGGGCGGCGTACCTCGTTGTGGTGCGCGTGGCTGGCCTGGTCGAGGTTCCGGTTGGTGATCCCGACCTTCGACAAGACCCTGCCGACGATCGTGTCCTGTCTGGACACGACGCTGCGAGCACTCGGCGGTGGCGTCCCGACCTCCAATGTGGGACAAGGTCGACAGTGCCTGCAGGTCAGTGGCGGGCAGAAGAATCTCCGCGACGCCCACCGGCCCAAGAACCAACCCGTCCGGGCTTCGGGATTCCCGATCCTGCTCTGACGATCTCGACAGCGATCGCGCGGTCGTCGGCCGCCGGAACCGCGGGCGGGGTGGCCCGCCGGTGCCATCGCCAGCCTGCTCCCAAACTGCTCCCATTTCAAAGGGCGACAGCGGAGAAGCTCGTTACCGACCGTTCCGGCAACGAGCTTCTGACCTGCACATATTAATGGTGGGCGATACTGGGATCGAACCAGTGACCTCTTCGGTGTGAACGAAGCGCTCTCCCGCTGAGCTAATCGCCCTCAGCGCGGATGACTCTACCCGATCCGGCGCGCGGACCGCGAACCCGGGGTCAGTGGGTCGCGAGGTAGTGCAGCACCTGGGCGATCACGTCGATGCCGAGGCTGTACTTGATCGACAGCAGGGCGACGGCGCCGACGAAGACGAGGCCGACCGAGCCGATCACCAGGCGTACGGGCAGTGATTGGCTCTTCACCCAGGCGGTCCAGCCGTGAACGTGGCGGCGGGTGAAGGCGAGCAGGCGCTTGGCCCAGTGGAACTCTACGGCCCAGATGCCGAGGCCGGCGATCACCAGCAGCCAGCCGGGGCCGGGCAACGGGATGAGTGCGATGCCGATGGTGACCACGAGGGCGCCGAGCACCCCGAAAATGATCTTCAGTGCGATTCGGCCGGTGGGGTTGGCTCGGATCAGGGCGAGGGTGGTGGTTATCCGTTGCCGCCACGCTGGCGGGTCGCGTCGCTCGGACACGGCGACACCACCCCCCTTGCGCTGCGCACCACCGGCCATCTCCCCACGATGCCCCTTCCCGGTCGATCTATCCCGACTTCCCCCCGGGTAGCCACGTCCGTTGCGCACTCGGACGGCCGCCGGGCCGCGCTCACCTAACCGACCGCGGTCGATCACTGACCGACCGTGCCGGCTTCTCCGCTTCTTCGGCACCCCGTACCCCCGCTGTTCGGCTGTGCGGACCGCGACGTTCGACGGGTCTCGCCGGCTCGGCGCATCCACTGAGGATGGCGTCCGCGACCATTTCACGCCCCAGTGTGGCGCGGGCCCGTCACTGCAACCGCCGACTGGACGTTACCGGAGTAAGTCGACGACTCAACAAACCCGATGCCGGGCAGGATGAACCCACTGGGCAGAATCGGAAATCCTACATGAACTTTCACGTTCACGAGGCCCTTCCGACCCCCTTCCCACCACTGGGTGAAGTCAGCGCATGGCGGAGCGTAGCCAGGAGTAGCGGCTGAGTATGGGAAAAGCGGGACACGCGCGTTCCGCAGCGGTGCCGGGGGGAGAACGTTCATGAGTGTCATCCGACCGACGACCGTAGAGGTCGAGACGTCGCTAAGGCTCGTCGCACCTGACGCCACCGCCTTGCCGGTGCGCGCCAGTCTGCGCTACGACCCTGCGGACCCGTATGCGGTCCATGTCCTGTTTCATGCCGAATCGGCTGGCGGCGAGGCGGTGAGTTGGTCCTTCGCCCGCGAACTGCTGGTCACCGGCCTGGACGAGCCGGCGGGCATCGGGGACGTACGGGTCTGGCCCTGGGCCACCCCGCGCGGCGACTTCGTCGCGCTGGCGCTGTCGTCGCCGGACGGCAACGCCCTGTTCGAGGTACCCCGCAGCGTGCTGGTGCGCTTCCTGCGGCGGACCTACGTCGTCGTTCCGCGTGGCCGGGAGGCCGAGCACCTGGACGTCGACACCGCGGTGAACCGGCTGCTCGCCGGTCGCTGACAGACCGACAACCGGGGCCGCGCGAATCTGCCGAGTTCGCGCGGCCCCCGCCTACCCACCCGTTACCCCCACACCGCTTCCTCCGCGATCTTGCACTTCTGGTCGATGCATATGCCGCACAAGCCGCATAACAGCGACCGAAAGTGCAAGATCGCGGAACGAAGGGGCGGGAGCGCGAGGAGGCGGGAGCGGTCAGCCGTGGGTGGTCAGGCCGCCGTCTACCGGGATCACCGCGCCGGTGAGGTAGGCGCCGGCTCGGGAGGCGAGGTAGATCGCCGTGCCGGCCATGTCCTCGGGGCGGCCGATGCGGCCGAGCGGGACCTGGGCCTCGATGGCGGACCGGGAGCCGGGGTCGTCGAGCGCGAACGCCATCATCTTGCTCTCGAACGGTCCGGGGGCGATCGCGTTGACGGTGATCTGTTCGCCGGCCAGCTGGTGGGCCAGGCTGCGGGTCAGCATGTGCACCGCCGCCTTGGTCGCCGAGTACGCGTACACCTCCATGAGCGGCACCCGGATGCCGTCGATGGAGCCGATGTTGATCACCCGCGCCGGGTCTTCGGGGCCCGCCGCCGCACGCAGCGCCGGCAGCAGCGCGGTGGTCAGCCGGAAGACGGACTTGACGTTCACCGCCCACAGCTTGTCGAACGCGCTCTCCGGGTAGTCCTCCAACGGCGCGCCCCAGGTTGCACCAGCGTTGTTGACCAGCACGTCCAGCTTGTCGACCCGGTCCTGAACGGCGGCGGCCAGGTGCTGCACGCCCTCGTCGCGGCCCAGGTCGGCGGGGATCGCCTCGCAGCGACCGTGCGTGGACAGCTCCGTGGCCACCGCCTCGCAGACGTCGGCCTTGCGGGAGGAGATGATGACGTGCGCCCCCGCGGCGACAAAGCCCCGGGCGATCATCAGGCCGATGCCGCGGGAGCCGCCGGTGACCAGGACGGTCTTGCCCTCGACGGAGAACAGATCCTTCATGCCATCCCCTTGCGTTCCCGGCCTGGGACAGCCGGTGTCGGGGCCGCCGTCACGGACCGCGCGGGCGCCACGACGACCAGGTCACTACCGATCAGTAACCTAACCGTCCCGCCTTGTCGGGACAACCCTGTGCGCCCGGCGGCACCGCGACCCGCGATACCGGGGTGGCGAGGGATGCGTACGGGCCGGGCTCGGGCTAACGTCGCAGGTGATGGTCCCTTCCGGTCACCCAGTCACGGCGCTGTCCGATGCTGCCGCCAGCCCGGCCGAGATCGACACGATCACCCTCGGTGATCTCGCTCCCGACTCCGGGTGGCGACGACCGGTGCTGCTGGACCGCGAGCTGATCGTGCTGACCACCAGTGGTCACGGGCTCGCCGAGGTGGATTTCCGCGCCCTGCCGTGCCGGCCCGGCACGTTGCTGCGGATCCGTCCCGGCCAGGTGCTGCGCTGCGCCCTGCCCCGGCTGGACGCCACGGTGGTCCGCTGGCATCCGGAGGCGCTGCACGGGCTCGACGTCGATGCCGACGAGGTGCCGATCTGGTTTCAGCTCGCCGGTGAGGACGAGGACGCGATCATCAACGAGGTCAGCCAGTTGACCGTGGACGCCAGCCGGCACCGGGACACCCGGACCGCCCGCAGCCTGTTGCGTCATCAACTGAGCGTGCTGTTGCTGCGGTTGAGCATGTTGCCCTCCGGAGCGGGGCGGACGGCGCGCCCGGAGGAGGAGACCTTCCGGCGGCTGTGCCGCGAGGTGGAGCGGGGTTACCAGGCCAGTCGCCGGGTCGAGGACTACGCCGACCGGCTGGGCTGCTCGGTGCGTACCCTCACCCGGGCCTGCCTGGCGATTACCGGGCGCAGCGCCAAACAGGTGGTGGACGAGCGGGTCGCGCTCCAGGCCAGCCGGCTGCTGGCGGCCACCGACGAGCCGATCGCCCGGATCGGCCGACAGCTCGGCTTCACCGAACCGACGAACTTCGGCCGGTTCTTCACCCGCGAGGTCGGTATGAGCCCGGGCGCGTTCCGGGCCGCCCGCGAGCGGCCCACGCCGGCGCCGATGGTGCGCCCCCGCCCACCCGTCGACGGCCGAATCGACGTCCACCAGGCATGACAGCGCACATGACGCGCCATTGGGCGATCCGACCGGTTCGACGCGCCGCCGGCCGCCGCGCATTGGGCATGATGGCGGGGTGCAGATCTCCGCGCGTGGCGACTACGCGGTACGGGCGACCCTGGGTCTCGCCGCCGCGTACCCGGCGTTGCTGTCCACCCAGGTCATCGCCGAGGAGCAGGACATGCCCCGCAAGTTCCTGGAGGCGGTCCTGGCCGACCTGCGCCGGGCCGGCATCGTCCGGGCCCAGCGCGGCGCGGAAGGCGGCTACACCCTGGCCCGGCCGCCCGGCGAGGTCACCGTCGGCGCGGTGTTGCGCGCCGCGGAGGGCCCGTTGGCCGGCGTACGCGGCCGGCGTCCAGAGGAGACACGGTACGACGGGGTGGCAGCGCACCTGCCCGAGTTCTGGGTCGCGGTCCGGGCGGCACTGCGCCGCGTCGTCGACGAGGTGAGCCTGGCCGACCTGCTCGACGGTCGGCTACCGCCCCACGTCCGCCGCCTGACCACGCTGCCGGACGCCTGGGAACCCCGCTGATGCCCACCCACCCGGGTTGTTCGTCAATCAGTCGAGCGACTGAACTCCACTGCGGATTCGGCCTGGTTTGGCGAATCGACGCAATGGGCATCTTCGAGCCCGTACGGGAAGTCTCGAAGGGAGCCCCACAATGGGTGTGATGTTGCGTAAGCGCAAGAAGTTCGGGCCGCTCATCCTGCACTTCACGCAGAACGGCTTCTCGTCCTGGAGCATCAAGCTCGGTCGCTGGTCCTGGAACTCGCGGGCCAAGGCGCACCGCGTCGACCTGCCGGGGCCGCTGCACTGGAAGCAGGACAAGTCCTGAAGCGCCGACGTTCAGCGGGGCGCCGGCACCCCCGGCGCCCCGACATTGTTTCTGGCCGCACCAACCGTTTCCGCTGACCCGGGCGGGTCGCACCGATGACGTCCCGCCTGGCCGGACAATTTCGACATGAAACAGAAAGCGGACCACCGGTTGACGCGTCGGCGAACCTCGCTGGCCTGCGGGCTGCTCTTCGTGACCTACTTCGTCGTACCGGTGGAGTCCGATCCCGACCCAACCCGGCTCGGCCTGCGCATCGCGCTCACGCTGCTGATTCTCGGCGTGGTGGCCCGGCTGGTCACCGGCCAGGTACGCCGTCAGATCGTCGCCGCCACGCACGCACGCGCGGCACCACCGGTGACACACCTGGTCCTCGCGCTGATTGCCGGTCTGCTCGCCTTCGCCCTGGCCGACTACGTGATCGCCAGGCTCGCGCCGGCCCAGTTCGTCAATCTGGAGACCCGCGTCGACGCGTTGTACTTCGCGCTGGCCACCCTGACCACCATCGGCTACGGCGACGTGCACGCCAACGGGCAGTTCGCCAGGGTGCTGGTCTGTGCGCAGATGGTGTTCAGCATCGGGGTGATCGCCACCGGCTTCTCGCTTGTGGTCAAGCGCCTGACCGCACGGGTGTGACAAGCACGTCGCCGCCGAGCCGGCCGTCCGGCGGGGTCCGGGCCACCTGGCCGGTGTCGAGCAGGTCGTCCAGGGCCCGGACCGCGTCCACCGCCCGGTAGGCGGTCTCCGTCACCGCGTACCGGCGCAGCTCGGTGACCGTGCGCGGGCCGTGCCGGGTCAGCTCGGCCAGCAGGGCACGGCCCAGTGGCGCCGGGTCCACCGGGAGTGCCGGTGACAGCGGCTCGCCGTCCGGGTCACGGAACCGCAACCCGCCCGCCCACAGGGCTTCCTTCAGCTCCTCCAGGCTGCGATCCGAGCCGGTGCCGAAGCCGAGCCGCCGGTCGGCGTCGACCAGCTCGACCTCGGTGGCCAGCGCGAATCCGGCGTCCATCAGCCCCTCTCGCAGGGCGGCCGTCGCCGCCGCGATCACGAACGCCTCGGTGCCCCGCCCGGTCGCGGCGGCGGTGAGCGCCACCGGATCATCCGCCTCCAGGTAGGACAGCACCGGCGCGCCCGCGGCACCGGCCGCCCGCAGGGCCACCGGCAGCCGGGCCGGCGGGCCGGGCATCAGGTGTACGGCGACTTCGGCCGGCAGTCCGGCCTCGGCGGCACCGAGTCGGGCCGGTAGTTCCTCGGTGCCCTCGGCGAGCACGAGGACGGTCAGCCGGCAGCCGCGCAGCCGCGCGGCGTGCTCGCCGGCCAGGCGTACGGTCTGCTCGGCCAGGTTCGGGTCGCTGCCGTCGTACCCGAGGGCGATGGTGGCTCGCCGGGCGCGGCGCAGCGCGGCCGGCAGCCACCTGTCCAGGTGTCGGAGGAACGGCGCGTGCCCTACGGCGTCGGTCGGCATCCTGCCGTTCTACCGCAACCCGTCACGCCGGCCGGCCTGGACGGCGTGTCACACGGGGACCGAGATGCCGACGCCACCCCGGGTGTCTCCGCCGTAACGCTGGATCTCGGCGGTCAGGTTGAGGCGACCGATCCTGGTCCGGGCGGCGAGGGCGGCGTCGTCGAGCCGGTCGGCGGGCACCAGCCAGACCACCTCGAACTCCAGCCCGTCCGGGTCCTGACCGTAGAGGCTCTTGGTGGTGCCGTGGTCGGAGGTGCCGACCAGCGCGCCCGCCTCGGTCAGCCGCCGGGCGGTGGTGGCCAGCTCGTCGAGGGTGTCCACCTCCCAGGCCAGGTGGTAGAGGCCGACGGTGGCCCGGCCGGCGGTCGACCGACCGGTGCCCGCGCCGATCTCGAACAGGCCGAGGTCGTGGTCGTTGGTGGAGCCCGGCGCCTGGAGGAAGGCGGCGCCCCGGAAACCCTCGGGGGTCATCGGTACCCGGCGGAAGCCCAGCACGTCGCGGTAGAAGGCGACGCTGCGGTCGAGGTCGCTGACGTAGAGGACGGCGTGGTTGAGGCGATGGATTCCCATGCGCCAAGGCTAGCCCGCTTTAGTTGAGTGTTCAACTATCACGCTATGATGCTGGTCATGACCCGCTGGCTGGACCCGGACGAACAGCGCACCTGGCGGGCGTTCCTGACCGCCTCCCGGGCGCTCATGGACACGCTCGACCGCGAGTTGCAACGCGACGCCGGGATGCCGCACGCCTACTACGAGATCCTGGTACGGCTCTCCGAGGCGCCCGACCGACGGCTGCGGATGAGCGAGTTGGCCGAGTCCAGCGGCTCCTCGCGCAGTCGTCTGTCGCATGCGGTGGCTCGCCTGGAGGCGGCCGGCTGGGTGCGTCGCGAGGACTGCCCCACCGACCGGCGCGGCCAGATCGCCCACCTCACCGACGAGGGTTTCGCGAAGCTGGCCGCCGCCGCGCCCGGCCACGTCGAGGGGGTACGCCGGCACCTGTTCGACCCTCTCAGCCCGGCACAGGTGGAGCAGTTGCGCCGGATCAGCGAGGTGCTGGCCGAACGTCTGAGGTGAGCGTGACCGGATCCTGACCGAACCACTCCGGCGCGGGTCTTGTACTAAACGTCGCTGAATGAGCACGATGGGGCGTGCCCTCCGGCTTCGGTGAACTGACTGATCAGGCGCACGACCTGGTCTCCGCCGGCGATCTCGCCGGCGCCCAACGGCTGCTCGCCGACGCGCTGACCGGCGCCGACCCGCGCCCGGCCAACGCCACGTCCGAGTTGGCCGAGGCGGCCAGCCTGCACGCGCGGGTGCTGATCGCGCTCGGCGAGCCGCACTCGGCACGGGGTTGGGCCGCCTACGCGTACGCCGCCAGCTCCCGGCTCTACGGCCGCTCCGACCCGCGTACGGTGGCCGCCGCGGCCACCCTGGCGGCGGTGCTGCACCGGGTGGGCAGCTGGTCGCGGGCGGCGCGGCTGTACCAGGAAGTGATTATCGAGCTGACCGCGTCGGACGGACCGGAATCGCTGCGGGTGCTCGCCGCCCACGCCGATCTGGCCACCGTGGAGTACGCCCGGGGTCAGTGCCAGGTCGCCCGCGACCGGCTCCAGGACGCGTGGGAGCTGCACCGGGAGGTCTACGGCGACGGGCACCCGAGCGGGATCAAGATGCTGGCCCGGCTCGGCTCGATGCAGCGCGACTGTGGTCAGTTCGCCGAGGCGCAGGACAATCTGGCCCTGGCCCGGGAACTGGCCCGCCAGCATCTCCCCGCCGACGATCCGCTGGCTGCCCAGGTGGCCACGCTGGCCCGAGCGGCGGCCAATCCGGACCACGTCTGCGCCGACAACCCACCGGTAAGCGTGGAGGAACCGGTCGTGCCGTCCGCCCGTACCCCGGCGGCCGATGACCTCCCACCCACGCCGACCGACACCTGGCCCCCGACGTGGGCGGCGGCCCCGGAGGAACCGCCGTCGGGCCAGCCGGCCGGGACAGCTGCCGCGCCGTCCTGGGCGACGGAGGAGGACGAGCAGCCGTGGCCGGCGGCTCACCACACCGCCCGGGAGGAGCACCCGGCGGAGGGTTACCACCCGAGCCACGGGTACCCGTCGACTGATCCTTCGGCGAGCGGCGCCGCCTCCGCCGTACCCACGCCCCGGCAGCCGGTCGACGGCCCGGCCGGGCCGCCCGAGGACTGGTGGGTCGGGCCGGCGGTCGAGCAGCCCGGTCCGAACCCGTATCCCGAACCGCCGCCACCCCCGGCGGGCGGTGCGGTACCGCCGAACGTGGTCGGGCTGACCGGTACGCCGCAGGCGCCCGGGGTGTACCGGCTGCGCCGGGTCGAGCCGGAACGCCCCGGGCCTCCGTCGCGCCTGCTGCCGGTGCCGGTACGCCGTACCGCCGTACCGGCGTCGGACGCCCGGCCGAACCGGCTGGTGCTGATCGTCGCGGCCGGGGTCGTGGTGGTGCTGCTCGGTGCCGCGGCGGTCATCGCCGGGGTGTCCCGGGTCGGCGGCGGCGATCCGACGCCACCGGCGGCCAGCGGCGACCCGAGCGGCGCGGCGACCCCGGCGGCCACCGCCACGGCCGGTGATGCTCCCCCCGCCTCCCCCGGTGCCCCGCCGACCGGGCTGTCGCTGCGTGACAACCGGGACAGTGTGACGTTGCGGTGGACCTACCCGGCCGGAGCGGAGGGGCCGGTGATCGTTTCGGGCGGCCGGAACGGCCAGCCGCAGAACCCCTTCGCGGATCTGCCCGCCGGCAGCGACAGCTTCGTGGTCTACGGACTCAACCGCAGTCTCGACTACTGCTTCACGGTCGCGGTCGCCTGGTCCACCGACACCGTGGCCCGCTCCGACGAGGTCTGCACCGAGCGCCGCTGACCGTCGGAGCGCGCTATCTTTGGCAGTTCAGGCATAAAAAATGAACGGCTGCGAAAGCCGTTCTGAATGCGAATTCTAGCTAATCGGGAGACGGATTGTCAAGGCACTCCGGCGGTTCGCCGTCCGACGACGAGATCGGCCGCGAGCAGGAGTACGTCTCGATGCTCTACCAGCGCCTCGACGACCTACGTGACCAGGCGGCGACGCGGTTGACCGAGCAACTGCGGTCCACCGGCGGCACGTTGCAGGCCCGCTCACAACGCGACAGCTCGGTACGCATGTACGCCGACCAGGTCGAGCAGTTCTCGGCGGTGGAGAATGGCCTCTGTTTCGGCCGGCTGGACACCGACAGCGACCAGCGCCACTACATCGGTCGAATCGGCATCTTCGACACCGAAGGTGACTACGAGCCGCTGCTGATGGACTGGCGTGCCCCGGCCGCCCGCGCCTTCTACCTCGCCACCGCCGCCAACCCGCAGGGCATCCGGCGACGTCGGCACCTGCGTACCCGGCAACGGAAGGTGGTCGGGCTCAACGACGAGGTGCTCGACCTGGCCACCGCCTCCCCCACCGCTCACGAGGAGGTGACCGGTGAGGCGTCGCTGCTGGCGGCGCTGAACGCCGGCCGGACCGGCCGGATGCGGGACATCGTGCAGACCATCCAGGCCGAGCAGGACCGGATCATCCGGGCCGACCTGCCGGGCGTGCTGGTGGTGCAGGGCGGGCCGGGCACCGGCAAGACCGCGGTGGCGCTGCACCGGGCCGCGTACCTGCTCTACACCCACCGGCGGGAACTGTCGACCAGGGGCGTGCTGCTGGTCGGCCCGAACGTGACGTTCCTGCGGTACATCTCGCAGGTGCTGCCCGCGCTGGCCGAGACGGGCGTGCTGCTGCGTACCCAGGGCGATCTTTTCCCGGGCGTCAGCGCCCACCGGGCCGAGCCGGCCACCACCGCCGCCCTGAAGGGCCGCCTGACGATGGTGGAGGTGCTGGCCAACGCCGTACGCGATCGGCAGCGGGTGCCCGACGAGCCGATGGAGATCGAACTGCCGCAGCGGGAGGTCCTGGTCCTGGACCCGGCCACCGTGCACGCGGCGCGTGACCGGGCCCGGCGCAGCGGCCGGCCGCACAACCTGGCCCGCGCGGTCTTCGACATCGAGGTCATCCACGCACTCGCCGACCAGGTGGCCGAACGCATCGGCGCCGACCCGCTGGGTGGGGAGAACCTGCTCGAAGAGGCCGACCGCGCCGAGATCCGCCGGGAGCTGCGCGAGGAGCCGGAGGTCCGGGCGGCCCTGGACGAGCTGTGGCCGGTGCTCACGCCGCAACGCCTGCTCGCCGACCTGTACGCGGCACCCGAGCGCATCGACACCGCCGCGCCCATGCTCACCGCTGCGGAGCGGGCCGCGTTGCACCGCGAGCCGGGCGGCTGGACACCGGCGGACGTACCCCTGCTGGACGAGGCGGCGGAGCTGCTCGGCGAGGACGACCGGGCCGCCGCCGCCCGCCGGGACCGGATCCGGGCCCTGCAACGCGAGTACGCCGAGGGTGTGCTGGAGATCGCCCGGGGTTCCCGCTCGATCGACGTGGAGGACGAGGCCGAGGGCGGCGAGATCCTCGGCGTGACCGACCTGCTGGACGCCGACCGGCTGCTGGAACGGCAGGAGGAGGCGGACCGGCTCACCACCGCCCAGCGGGCGGCGGCCGACCGAGGCTGGGCGTTCGGCCACGTCATCGTCGACGAGGCACAGGAGTTGTCCCCGATGGCGTGGCGGCTGCTGATGCGCCGCTGCCCGAGCCGTTCGATGACCATCGTGGGTGACGTGGCGCAGACCGGTGCGCTGGCCGGCACACCGTCGTGGGCGGAGGCGCTGGCCCCGTACGTGGCGGACCGGTGGCGGCTGACCGAGCTGACCGTCAGCTACCGCACCCCGGCCGAGATCATGGAGGTGGCTGCAGAGGTACTGGCCGAGATCGATCCGACGCTGCGCCCGCCCCGCGCCGTACGCTCCAGCGGCTTCGCGCCGCAACAGCGGGCGGTGCCGGCGGAGTCGCTCGGCGCGGAGCTGGTGGCGGTCGCCACCGCCGAGGCAGCCGGGCTGACCGACGGGCGGCTCGGGGTGATCGTCCCGGCCGGCCGGCTCGACGACCTCGGTACCGCCCTAACGGCGGCACTGCCCGAGGCGGCCGTCGGTGAGCAACCGGAGCTGGAGAGCCGGGTGGTGGTGCTGACCGTCGCCGAGGCCAAGGGCCTGGAATTCGACTCGGTCATCGTGGCCGACCCCGACCGCATCATCGCCGAGTCCCCCCGAGGCCCCAGCGACCTCTACGTAGCCCTCACCCGAGCCACCCAACGCCTAACCACCCTCACCCCCACCCCTACCCCCACCCCCGCCCTCCCGCCCACCCCCACCCTCCCGCCCACCCGTGCCCACCCGCGTTGATCAAGAAGTTTTGGTCGATGTTGATCTCAAGATCCGACCAAAACTTCTTGATCAACCGGGGCTGGGGTGGGGTTGGGGTGGGGTTGGGGTTGGGTGAGTGGGTGGGTGGTTATTCGAAGTTGCCCTGGTGGGTGGTGGGGGTGGAGTTGTCGCTTGTTGGGCCGGCGGGTGGGGTGGTCAGGCCGCCGGTGGTGGCGTCGCCGGTGGTGGTTGGGGCGACCTTGCCGCGATGGCGCTCCGGTTGGCGGGCCACCCGACGGGCGCTGGCCGGGCCGGCGGTGCCGCCGGTCGTGGTGATCGCGCCCTGGCCGCGTGTCGGGCCGCCGTCGCGCAGCACGTTCGGGTCGATCGGCACGTCCGCCGGGTCGTCCGGGTCGTCGCGCTGCAACTGGCTCTCCACATCGGTCGGCGGCACGGTCACCTCGTCCAGGGCACCCTCGCCGTACACGCCGCCGGCGATCCGCTCCTCGGCCCGGCGGGCGGCGTCCTGTCGCATCTCGTCCTCACGCACGATCCATCACCTCGCAGAAGGGTCGGTCTCGGTGCGTGCCCGGTGACCGGCGCGGCAAACCCGCACCGCCGGTTCACCGGGTCGTCGCACGGCGCTTGCCTGCCCGCCGCGCCGACTGCCGATGCTGTGCATCGGATTCGGCGGGAGATCCCCGCAGGAGGGAGAGGACAGCGTGCGCATCGTACGCCGTACCGCCGTCGTGGCCCTGGCCGCGACGATCGTGACGACCATGCTGGCGGCGCCTGCCGCGGCACATCCGCGACCAGAACGGGACTTCGACCTACAGGCCCACCGGGGCGGACTCGGGCTGCGGGTGGAGAGCAGCCTCGCGTCGTTCGGCAACGCCCTTCAGCTCGGGGTGAGCACCCTCGAACTGGACGTGCAGATCACCGAGGACGGACGGGCCGTGGTCACCCACGACCGGCGGGTCAGCGCCGCGAAGTGCACCGACACCGCCCCGGTCGTACCCGGTGACCCAGAGTTCCCGTACGTCGGGAAGTACGTCAACACGTTGACCCTGGCACAGGTGCGCACCCTCGACTGCGGCTCACGTACGCTGCCGGACCGGCCCGGCCAACTCGCCGTGCCCGACGCTCGGATGCCGCTGCTGAGTGAGGTCTTCGACCTGGTAAAGCGGTACCGGGCGGACGACGTGACGCTCAACATCGAGACCAAGGTGGAGGCGGGAGCGCCGAACGAGACCGCGCCACGGGAACAGTTCGTCCAGGTCACCGCGAAGGAGATCCGGGCCGCAGGGCTGCTGCGGCAGGTGACCATCCAGAGCTTCGACTGGGGCGCGCTCAAGCGGATGCGTCAGGTCGAACCGCGCCTGCCGCTGGTGGCGCTCACCAACTACGACTTCCTCCAGGTCGGGCAGCCGGGCGCCTCGCCGTGGCTGGGTGGGCTGGACATCGACGACTTCGGCGGCGACCCGATCCGGGCGATCCGCAGCCTGGGCGTCACCGCGTTCTCACCGGTGCACGGCTTCCCGCAGAACGGCACCGTCACCGACCCCGGCTACCGGCCGTACGTGACCCGGGAACTGGTGACCCACGCGCACCGTAACGGCATCCGGGTGATCCCGTGGACGGTGAACGACGTGCCGACCATGGCCAAGCTGATCGACGACGGGGTGGACGGCATCATCACCGACTACCCGGACCGGCTGCGTACGCTGCTCGCGCAGCGCGGCTACCGGCTGCCCCGGGCGTACGCGTCGCCGTTCGACATCCAGGCGCACCGCGGCGGTCGGGCGACCCGGCCCGAGAACACCCTGCCCGCCTTCGCCAACGCGCTGGCCAACCCGGCGATCTCCACCCTGGAACTGGACACCGGCGTGACCTCCGACGGCCGGCTGGTCGTGCTGCACGACCGCACCGTCAACGGCTCGCACTGTCTCGACACCGCACCGGTACGGCCCCGCGACCCGCAGTTCCCGTACGTGGGAAAGCTGGTGCACCGGCTGAGTCTCGCGCAGCTCAAGACCCTCGACTGTGGTACGAAGACGACCGCCGAACTGCCCGACCAGGTGCCCGTCCCGGGTGCCCGGATCCCCACCCTGGAGGAGGTCTTCGCGCTGCTGAAGGCCAGCGGCCGGACGGACATCCGGTTCAACATCGAGACGAAGATCAGCCCGTTGGTGGACGACACCGAGCCGTACCGTAGCTTCACCCGCAAGCTGGTCACCGCCGTGCAGCGCGCCGGCCTCACCAGCCGGGTCACCGTCCAGTCCTTCGACTGGCGCACCATCACCTACGCCCGTCGCCTGGACCGGCGGATCGAGACGGTCGCCCTGGTCTGGCAGTACGGGCCGGCGGAGTGTGCCGGGCTGGCAGATGAGTGCTCGCTGCGGGCGGTGTACGGCGACCCGTCGGTCAAGAGCCCGTGGACCGCCGGGCTGGACTGGTGGAAGTACCGGGACCTGGGCAAGCTCACCCGGGCTGCCGGCGCTGCCACGGTGTCGGCGAACTGGCAGGTGCACGACCCGGCACAGGGTTCCGTCAGCCACCCGGACTGGTACCTGCGGCAGAACCCGACGTACTTCCACGGACCGGACGTACGCACCCTCCAGGCCCGGTACGGCCTCAAGGTGATCCCGTACACCGTCAACGACGCCGCGGTGATGCAGCGGGTGATCGACCTCGGGGTCGACGGCATCATCACCGACGACCCGGATCTGCTGGTCGGCGTGGCCATCCGCAACGGCCTGCGGTGAGCCTGAGCGCGGGCGACGCGGCAGCCCGGCGTCGCCCGCGCGAACGGCGGTAATCGCGGAACGGGCGGGCGTTACTGCCCCCGTCGGCGGGGGTAGACGTGGGGTGCCCCCGCCAAGTGCGCGAACCGTGCCGTGGCCGACACGCGGTAGCGGGGCGAGGGTCGCAGGTTACGACTCATCAATCCTGAGGAGGACAGATGAGCACGCAGGCTGCATCTACCAGGCCGATGAACCGCCCGGCGCAGGACGTGCAGAACCGGGCAGCCATGCAGGAGGCACCGACCCGTCAGATGCCGATGATGCACGACGGGCACCGGGAGCCGATGCCGGCACCGGGTACGGAGACGAAGCAGGCGTTCCTGACCACCGAGTTCTGGATCTACGCCGCTGCCGTAACCACCGTGGTCATCGCCGCCTTCTGGCGTGGCACCAGCGCGTACGGGCTGAACCTGAACAACCCGGGCCAGGCGTGGTTCTTCATCACCCTGCTGACCCTCGGCTACCTGGGCAGCCGTGGTCTGGCCAAGGCCGGTAGCGCGAAGCGTTCCGGTGAGGAGCGCAAGCGGGGGCGGTGACCCCCGCACCGGCGAGGCCGCGACCGGCCCGCGTACGCACGGTGGCCCTTCGGGAGAGATCCCGAAGGGCCACCGTCTCGTCGTGCCTAGAACTCCTCGAAACCGCCGAAGTCGCCGCCACCGAAGTCGCCACCGAAGTCACCGGCGGCCTCGGACACCTCGTCCTCGGCACCCTCGAACGCGTTACCGATCATGTGGCCGGCGAGCATGCCACCGGCGGCACCCAACGCAGCGCCGGCCACCACCCCGCCCATGCCGACGCCGCCCCGCTGATGCGGGTGGCCGAACTTCTGCGCGCCGCCGTAGCCCTGCGGGCCGAACGCCTGGGCACGCATGGCACCGAAGCGGCCGATGGTCTCCTGTAACCAGCCGTCGACCACCTGCACCCAGTCGGAGCGCTCCGCGTCGGTGTGCGCCACCTGGTAGCGGCCGAAGACGTCGTGGCCGGGTGCCAGGAAGCCGCCGCGCTTGTCGCACTCCAGCACCACGTCGACGCCGTGCGGGTTGGTCACGAAGGTCAGTTCGAGTTCGTTGATGGTCTGCGCGTACTGCGGCCCGGCGAAGAACTCGATCTCCTGGTAGAACGGCAGGGTCTGCTGCACCCCGTGGATCAGGCCGCGCTCCAGGTCGGCCTTCTTGAACCGGAAGCCGAGCTGGAGGAACGCCTCCAGGATGCGCTCCTGCACCGGCAGCGGGTGCACGTTGATCTCGTCCAGGTCGCCCTTGTCGACCGCGCGGGCGATCGCCAGTTCGGTACGCAGCCCCAGCGACATGCCGTGCAGCCGCTGACCGTAGACCGCGGTGATCGGCGTCTCCCAGGGAAGCGGAAGCTGGAACGGGATGGACAGCGTCTGCTTCGGCGCGAGTTGCAGCGGCCCACTGACCACCTGGCGGTGGAACTCCATCACGCCGGCCTGCTCACCGATCTCGACCCGGGTGACCAGACCGATGGCGATGTGTTCGATGTCCGCCGCGGCGTCCCCACCGAGCAGGTTGACCTGACCGTCGAGTGCCAGTCCGGGCCGGGTGTTCGGGTTGGCCAGGACGGTGTCCACACTGGGACCGCCCACGCCCAACGCGCTCAGCATCTTCTTGAAGACCATCGGTACTCCTGCGGGGTCTGGTGCCCGAACTCCACATTGGGAGCGGACGCGGACCAGCGCACCCTATCGAGCGGGCCTGTGAGGTCGCTGAAAACAAGCCGATGTGGTACGGATTCGTGCCGTCTCGCCGGGTCGTACGACGCCGGAACCCTGGGGCCCCTGGCACCGGCGCACCGAGACGGCCCGACAAGCAGAGATGGCCGGGCCCATGCGGGCCCGGCCATCGACGGTGCGATGTCAGCTTGCGGTGCAGGCCACCGCAGGGGCCGAGTTGGTGCCGTTCCAGCTGCCGAGGAAGCCGAAGGTGGTGCTGGCCCCGGCGCCGAGGCGGCCGTTGTAGGAGACGTTGCGGGCGGTCACGGTGGAACCGCTGCTGGTGACAGTGGCGTTCCAGGACTGGGTCACCGTCTGGCCGTTGGCGTACGTCCAGCGCACCGTCCAGCCGTTGATGGCGCTGGCGCCGGCGGTTACCCGCACCTCACCCTGGAAGCCGCCCTGCCACTGTCCGCTGATCGAGTAGGTCGCCGTGCAACCGGCGCTCGGCGGCGGAGTCGACGGGGGCGGCGTCGAGGGCGGCGGAGTCGAGGGCGGCGGGGTGGACGGCGGCGGAGTCGACGGCGGCGGAGTCGACGGCGGCGGCGTGGTCGGCGGGGTCGAGTCGTAGACGCTGGCCTGCCGCGCGGTCTGCCGGATGCCGTTGGTGCCGTTGAACAACCGCTCACCCCAGCTGGTCAGCTGGTTCGGGTTGAAGTTGGTGGCCATGTCGAGGTACTCCACGCCACCGCTGTTGCCGCTCCACGACCAGCCCAGCCAGCCGATGCCGTTGGCCTGGGTGTAGGAGAGGATGGCGTCCTCGTCGGGGTTGCCGTCGGAGTGGTTGTGCCCGAACTCGCCCACCACGATGGGCAGGCCACGGCTGCGGAACCGACCCAGGTAGTCGCTGATCTCCGCGGCGGTGTCGAAGACGCCGTACATGTGGACCGAGAAGACCGTGTTGCCGGCCGGGTCGGCGCTGAAGACCGTGGGGGCGTTGTCCCGCATGGTGAAGGACCAGTCCTGCCCCCAGTTCGGGGCGTCCACCATGATGGTGTGCGTGAGGCCGCCGTCGCGCAGCCGACGGATCGCGTTGGCGGTGTCGGTGGCGTACGACGAGTAGTTCTGGTTGCCGTACGGCTCGTTGCCGATGTTGACGATCACGTACGCTTCCTGGCCGTTCAGCGCGCTGGAGATGCTGAGCCAGTAGTCGACCGCACGGTCCAGGGTGATCGCGCCGCTCTGCTCGCCGTACCCGGTGGTGTCGTGCACCTCCAGTACGCAGATCAGCCGGTTGGCCTTGCAGAGCTGGATCACGTTGGACACGTCGCTGGCGCTGTTCCGGGTCCACCGGTCGCCGCTGGAGAGCACGACCCGAACCGAGTTGGCGCCGAGAGCCTTGACGTCGGCGAAGGAGCTGGTCTGGTTCGGGTACCAGGTGTGCGCGTGGTTGACCCCACGCATGATGAACTCGTTGCCGTTGGCGTCGTAGAGCCGCCCGTTGCTGACCGTGAAGCCGGCGGCGGCGTGCGCCGAAGGTCCGAAGGCGAAGACTGCGGCGACGGTCGCCAGCAGGACGGCGCCGACGGCCGCGAACAGTTTTCTCATGCATTCCTCGCAGGAGGTGTCTCCCCCGTGCCCAGGGGGTGCGGTGAGTGACAGGTGAGCGGCTGCAGCCCGACAGCCGCGTTCAGACCCGGCGAGGCATCAGCGTATGCCGATGGGTTAGCGAAAGCAACCGGTTCAGTACGCCGGCTGCCCGTGACGACCCAGGAGACACCGAGTCGTCACGGGGGCGGACATCCCCACCACAGGATGCACACCACGCCGGCATCTGAACCGGTTCAGACAACGGTAGGCACGGGCCGGTGCACCGTCAAGCGTCGAGCAGGGTTGACCGATCCGGCCCGGGGTATCCGGAATGACCCGCCCCGGCCGGAAGGAGACGTCAATGGTCAGCATCGGCTACACCCTGATGTGCGAGCAGGCAGGTCCGAAGGAACTCGTCGACCATGCCGTGCGGGCCGAGGCGGCCGGCTTCGACCACCTCGTCATGTCCGACCACTACTACCCCTGGCTGGAGTCGCAGGGGCACTCCCCGTACGCCTGGTCGGTGCTGGGCGCGGTCGCGCACGCCACCTCCCGCGCGGCGCTGATGTCCTTCGTGACCTGCCCGATCCGCCGTTACCACCCGGCGGTGGTGGCGCAGAAGGCGTCGACGCTGGGAGTGCTCTCCGACGGGCGGTTCACCCTCGGCCTCGGCGCCGGGGAGAACCTCAACGAGCACGTGGTGGGCGGCTGGCCGCACGTCCAGCAGCGGCACGAGATGTTCGAGGAGGCGTTGCAGATCATCCGTCCGCTGCTGAACGGGGAGACGTTGACCTTCTCCGGCAACCACTTCGAGGTGCCGGACGCCTACGTCTGGGACCGGCCCGACACGCCGGTGCCGATGGCGGTGGCCGCCTCCGGCCGACAGTCGGCAACCCTGGCCGCCGAGTACGCCGACGGCATGATCGCCACCGATCCGGAGCCGCACCTGGTAGAGATGTACGAGCAGGCAGGCGGGGCTGGACGTCCGCGGTACGGGCAGGTGGCCATCTGCTACGGCCCCGACGAGGCCGAGTGCCGCAAGATCGCCCACGACCAGTTCCGCTGGTTCGGCCTGGGCTGGAAGGTCAACAGCGACCTGCCCGACACCGACTCCTTCGAGGCGGCCACCCGCAGCGTGCGTGAGGAGGACGTGGCGGCCGGGCTCTCCTGCGGCCCCGACGTGGACAAGCACGTGGCGGCGTTCAAGAAGTTCGTCGACGCCGGCTTCACCCACGTGGCACTGGTTCAGGTCGGCGGCGACACCCAACCGATGTTCCTGGACTGGGCGCAGGAACAGCTGCTCCCCCGACTGCGTGACCTCTGAGCAGGAAGGTGTGACAGTCGATGCGTATCGGCAACACGGAGATCCGCCCCGCCGGCGGCGGCGTCGGCTGCCTCCTGATGATCCTGTTCTCCATCGTCGCCTCGATCGTCCTGACCGTCCTGCTCAACCTGCTCCTGTGACTTCGGACGGGTGTTGACCAAGAGGTTTTGGTCCCGACACGCCGACGTCGGAGACCAGAACCTCTTGATCAACCCGGCAGAGGTGGGGTGAGGGCGAAGTCGGCTAGTAGGGGGTAGTGGTCGGAGGCGTGGTCGGTGTGGGGGGTGCGGAGCACTCCTACGTGGGTGAGGTGGGTGGCCAGGGTGGGAGTCGCGAGCAGGTAGTCCAGGCGCATGTCGGCGAACTCGGCACCACCGTGGGCGGTCGGCACAGTCGGTCCGGCGTCCGCTCCGAGATCCACCAGCCCGGCGGCGAGCAGCCGGGCCACCGATCGGGTCTCCACCGTCCGCCCGTCCCGACGCAGATGCCGGCGACGGTACGCGGGCGGTAGCCGACCAACCTGGTCGGCGTGCCCGGCGTACGGATCGAGGGTGTTCAGATCACCGGCGAGCAGTGCCAGGCCGTCGTGGCGGGGGCGCAGCGCGGCGACCGCCCACCCCGCCTCGACCAGCCGGCGCGTGCCCGAGTACGGGTCGAGGTGGGTGCCGAGCACCGTCAACGGACCGGCCTCGGTGCTCACCACCACGCGTTGGGCTGCGTGGTGGAACGGCCGGCGTACCGGCGCGGCGGCCAGCACCGGCCACCGCGGAGCCACCAGCAGTGCGACCGGCTGCCCCAGCCAGGAACGGGCCACGAACGGGCGGAGCCCGACGCCGCTGGCCAGGCCCGCGACGTCGAGACCACCCAGCTCCTGCAACGCGAGCACGTCCGGCCGCTGCTGGGTGATGACCCGGGCCACCAGCTCGCGCCGGTCCGGACCGTCACGGTCCCGACCGCCGGTGCGGATGTTCCACGTCATCACCCTCAGCACGGCCGGTTCAGCCCGGCTGGCCGGCCCGAGCCAGCTCGTCATCGAGAGTGTCCACGTCCTCGGACTCGATGGCCGGCTGGTTGCCCTGCCGGACGTCCTCGTTGGGACGCACCACCCAGTACAACAGCCCGATCCACAGCGAGGTGAGCAGGATCGCGCCCATGAAGTCCGTCGGGTGGTGCATGCCCCGGTACATCCGGGAGATCGCCACCCCGACCGGCATCACCACGGCGAGCGCCACGAAGACCCACCGCCACCACCTGTCGGTCCGGGGGAAGACGATCACGGCGATCGCGACCCAGATGCAGAGGCTCGCCGCGATGTGCCCGGACGGGAACGACGAGGTCGGCATCGGTCCGTCCAGGTTCTCCACCGGCGGGCGCGGCCGGTCCACCGCCGCCGCGCTGGCCAGGAAGAGGGTCAACTCGCCGAACATGGTCAACGCCACGAACAGCACCGGACGCCAACGCCGCCAGATCGCCAGCACCAGCGGGCAGAACACCAGCGAGATCGCCAGGATGGCGTGAGTGTCGCCGACCTTGCTCCACCACCAGCTGAAATCGTCGAGCGAGGCGGTACGTTGCTCGGCGAACCAGTTGGGCACCGTCTCGTCGAGGCTGGCCAGGAAGGTGTTGTCGGCGTGGTAGCTGACGAACATGCCGAAGCCGTAGAGGGCACCGAACACCAGCACCCAGCCGACGATGATCTCGGCGATGCCGGCCCGGGCATGCGGCAGCAGCTTCTCCTCGTCCGGCGCCGGCGCCACCTCGTGCCCGGCCTCCGGCTCCAACCCCTCGGTCAGCGGCGCCGCGGGCCGTCCCCGCTCCAACCGCCACAACCGGAAGGCGTACGCGGTGACGCCCAGCCAGGCCGCGCCGAGCAGCCAGGCACCGATCACGTCGGAGAGGAAGTGCACGCCGAGCGCGACCCGGGTGAACCCGATCAGGAAGACGACGGTGGCGACCAGGGCCATCGCCGGCCGACGCCAGCGGGGCGCCATCGCCGGCAGGAACACCAGCAGCAGCGCGCCATAGGCCACCATCGACCCGAGCGCGTGACCGCTGGGGAAGCTCTGCCCCGCGTACGCGCCGATCGGCACGTCCACCTCGGGGCGCAACCGGTCGACGAGCGTCTTGAGCGAGGGGTCGAGGACCAGCGCGCCCACTCCCGTGGCGATCAGGAACACCGCGAGGCGACCCTGCCGGCGGATCAGCAACCCGACCACTGCCACGGTCACCAACCAGATGATGACCGTCCGCCCACCGAGGTCGGTGATGGCGTTGAGCACCGTCACCAGCGGCCCGATCGGCGCCACCTGGTCGTTGAGCCACTCGGCGACACCGTGGTCCACGTCGTACAGCGGCGACCACCGCACCCGGACCAGCACCAGCAGCAACCCGAAGCCGACCCCGGCACCGAGCACGAGCGCCAAGCCGGCGAGCGTACGTTCGGTGAAGTGTCCGAGGGGTCGTCGCAGTACGTCCCTGACCGCGCCCACGGCAGCCTCCTTCGCCTCTGGCGTGCCGCAGTACCCGGTCCGCCGTCGCGGTACACCCGGCGATGCCGTGGGTCAGAGCGCGGTCATCTCGCCGGTGTCGTGCACGGGAACCCGCTGCGCCTTCGGCTCCCACAGGTCCGGCCTTGCCGGCTCCTGCACGCCGATGCGTACCGCCTCAAGTTGCGCCGCGAACGAGAGCCCCCCGAACAGCGCCATGCCGGTGAGGTTCGCCCAGAGCAGCAACGCCATGATGCCGGCCAGCGCGCCGTAGGTCTGTCCGAAGTCCTCGCTGAACCGCACGTAGCCGGCGAGCCCCAGGCTGGCCAGCCACCACAGCGCGGTGGCGATGCCGGCACCGAACAGCAACCAGGACAGGCCGGGCTGGTGGCGTCGGGGCGCGTGGCGGAACAGCACCGCGACGGCGAGCACCGTCAGGCCGAGACTGAGCGGCCAACGCACCAGATCCCACACCGTGCTGGCGACGTCACCCCAGGCATAGTGGCGTTCCACCGAGTCGCCCATCGGGCCACCGCCCACCAGGATGAGGAACCCGGCGAGGGCCGGGAGGCCGGCGCTCACGGCGAGCACGGCCGCCCGCAGGTACTTCCACAGCGCGGGTCGGTCCCGTTCGACGCCGTAGATGCGGTTGGCGCCCCGCTCGATCTGGGCCATCGTGCTGGTCAGCGCGACCAGACCGGTGATCAGACCGAGAACGAGAGCCACCTCGCCGGTCTCCTCGACCCGCTCGGCGCCCGCGTCGTCGCCGCCGCCGAGCAGCTCGGCGACCATCTGATCACTGGTGCCGGGGGTCAACGCCAGCACCGTGTCGGCGACCACCTCACCCCCCTCAGCCACGCCCAGCTCGGAGATCAGTCCGGTGAGGGCGATCAGGAACGGCACCACCGCGAGACAGAGCTGGAACGCGAAGGCTCGGGAGTGACTGAACCCGTCTCCGTAGCGGAACCGGGTGAAGGCGTCACGCAGCAGGTGCCAGCCGCCCTCCCGGCGCAGCGTCTGCCAGGCATGATCGGCGCAGAGCTGCTCGTCGGACATCAGCCGGGTCTCCGGCACGATCTTGGTGCTGCTCACCGTGCGGCCCCTTCGTTCGCGACTGCGGGGCTCGCAAGCTCACTCCTCGCGCTCACCGAGCCCACCCTTCGTTCGCGACTGCGGGGCTCGCAAGCTCACTCCTCGCGCTCACCTCGGCCCTCCTCGACGAGGCGTTCGCCCCGCTCGGCGGCGGCCGACGCGTCCTCGGCCAGGTCCGGATCCTGCTCCGGTCGCGGTACGCACAGCCACAACGCCCGCCGCCGAATCTGCACCCGCAGCTCGCGGCCCGGTTCGATGAGGTCGCCGTCCAGCTCCCGGGGCTGGCTCCGGTTGCTGGTTATCTCCACTCGACGGGCGCGGTACACCTCCATCCGCGGCACCCGGTCGCGGCGGCGCAGCACCGCCCAGCCGAGGGAGAGCCATTGCCGCAGCGTGCGCGGAGTCAGCACGGCGACGTCGAGGTACCCGTCGTCGGGCTCCGCCTCGGTGAGCAGGGTGACCCCGCCCTGGAGCCGGCCGACGTTGGCGACCAGCACCGAACGGGCGCGACGGCGCAGCGGCGCCTGGTCGTCCAACCGGATCCACACCCGCATCGGCCGGTCCCGCAGGTGTCGCGCGGCTCCCACCACGTACGCGGGCCAGCCGATCCGGCGCTTGGTCGTCTCGCTTGTGGCATCGAGCATCTGGGCGTCGAAGCCCATGCCGGCCATCACCGCGAAGTGGTGCCCGTCCACCTCGCCGACGTCGAGCAGGCGTCGACCACGCTCGATGGCCACCGCCAGCCCGGCGGGCAGTTCGTCGGAGAGCCCCAGGTTGGCCGCGAGCAGGTTGCCGGTGCCCTGTGGCAGCACGGCGAGCGCCACCTCGGTGCCGACCAGGGCGTCGACGCAGGCCATCACCGTACCGTCGCCGCCGCAGGCGAAGACCACGTCGACCCCGGCGGCGAGGGCCTTCTCGGTCTGGCCGCGACCGGGATCGTCGGGGGTGGTCTCGAACCACAGCGGTTCCGGCCAGCCGGCCGCGTCGAGCGTGTCGCCGACGGTACGGCGCAACGCCTCGAGATCGGTCACCTTTACCGGATTGACCACCACCGCGCTGCGCAGCGGCCCTTCGTCCCGTCCAGCTTCCACGGCGTCAGTGTGCAGCACCGTGCCGCGTTCAGCGACCCGACACCGATGTGCCTCGCCCCACCCACCCCCACCACCACCTCCCACCGGCGATCTTGCAGTTTTCGTCGGCGCATATGCTGACAAAAACCTCACAACGGCGACCGAAAGTGCAAGATCGCGGAAGTGGGCGCGGGAGGGGGGTGGCGACGTTATGCGCTGGCGCGCAGGGCGAGCTCGACGCGGTGGCGGACGTCGGCCAGGTCGACGCCGGCCTCGGTGAGCGCCAGCGCGGCAAGCCCGTTACCCTCCCGCAGCAGGCCGAGCAGGAGGTGCTCGGTGCCGATGTGGCGGTGCCGCAGCCGGATCGCCTCGCGCAGCGACAGCTCCAGCACCTTCTTGGCGCGGGCCGAGAACGGACCACCGCTCGGCCGACGTCGGCCCCATCGGCGGCGTGGTGCCGGGACCGCCTCGCGTAGGGCGTCCGGGCCGAACGACTCCTCGATCCGGGCGACGATGGCCGACAGGTCGATGCCGATCTCACGCAGCGCCGCCGCGTCGGCCTCGCCCAGGCCACTGCCCCCGGTCTCGGTGTGGCGACGGATCCGCTCGCGCAGGTCGTCGGCGGTGACCCCCGCGTCCCGGAGCACCCGCACGGCCAGGCCGTCACCGTCGGCGAGGATGGCGAGCAGGAGGTGCTCGGTGCCGACGGGCCGCTGCCCCTCGGCGCGGGCCTCCTCGCGCGCCCGCCGCACGGCCGCGCGGGAACGGTCGGTGAATCGTTCGAACATCACGCCTCCCAGGAGGAATCGACCGCCGGTCGCCCGGCATGCTTCTTGTGCACCGCCTGCCGGCTGACCTCGAGCGCGTCGGCGATCTCCTGCCACGACCAGCCCTGTCGCCGGGCGTTGTCGACCTGGACCACCTCAAGCCGTTCGAGCAGCCGGCGCAGGGCGCGGACAGCACGCAGACCGACCCGGGGGTCGGTGCTGCCGGCCGCCGCCGCGAGTTCCGTCGCCTGACTCATGCTGTCAACCTACATTGACACCAGCCGGGCGTCAACCCCAGTTGACACTCGCCTGGTGCCGCTAGGGTCGTGCCGCGTGGGGTGCCGCGCCAGCCGTCGGTCGGGGGTCCAGTGAACCGAAACGAGAGTCACGAGCCACGCCGCTTCACGCTCACCGACCTGACACTTGAGGTGGCCGGCGGCAGCGTGGTCGGCGACCGGTACCGCGACAACTACGACGTACTGCACGTCGATGCCACGCTTCCCTTCGCCGTGGTGGCCGACGGAATGGGCGATGGTGAGGGCAGCCGTCGCGCCGGTGCCGCCGCCGTACCGACGTTCGCCGCGCTGGTCCGCGAGGCGTGGCCCGAGATCGGGGCAGACCGGCTACGCACCGTTGTCGACGCGGTCCAAGCCGCCGTACTGGAGGCCGGCCGAGGTCGCCCCCAGCTGACCGGCTGCACCCTGACCGGCCTGGTCGTCGAGCCGGAGGGCGGTCAGGGCTGGGTGGTCCAGCTGGGTGACTCGCGGGCCTATCGACTCCGCGACGACCTGCTGGAACTGGCCACCATCGACCACACGGTCGCCTGGCTGGGTGTGCTGCACGGCTGGTACCCGACCGACTCTCCCGCCGCCGCCCGGGCCCGATACCAGCTCACCCGCTACGCCGGCCACCCGGCCGCACCGGAGGCCGACCTGCTGGCCGTGACCCTGCGTCCCGGCGACACCTGGCTGCTCTGCACCGACGGAGTGAGCGACCAGGTCAGCTACCACGTGATGCAGGAGGCCCTCACCAGCTCCGAACCGGCGGACGCGGTCCGGACTCTGCTGCGCGCCTCACTGGACGCCGGTGGGATCGACAATGCCAGCGCGATCGTGCTCCGGGCCTCGCCGGCACGGTGACCACCCACCGGGTCGGGCTGCCGTCCGGCGATCACGCCCCGGGACGGCACCGGCGCGACTAGCCTCAGACGCAGGCCAGGTGCCACAGCTGCGGGGGTGATGCGGATGGCCGCCGCCAGCGACGCGCCGGTTCTCGTCGGCGTCGGCCCGGAGGATGCCCTGCCGGTGGCCCGCCTCGCCGCCCGGGTCGCCGCCGCCCACGGACGCGGACTGCACCTGCTGCACGCCTTCAACTGGGCCGCCTTCGACGCGCCGGCGGTTTCCAGCTCCCGGGCAACCGCAGAGCAGTTGCTCGCCGAGGCGACCGCGGCGGCCAACGAGAACGAGCCGGGCGTACCGGTCACCGCCGAGATCGCCGAGGGCTCGGCGGTGGCGAACCTCGTCCGCAGGTCGGAGACCGCCTTCCTGGTGGTGGTCGGCGACGGCGGGATGGCCCACTGCGACCGTTGCATCCCGGCGGACAGCCCCGCCGTGCAGGTGGCCGCCCGCGCCGAGTGCCCGGTGCTGGTCGCCCGGCGGGAACCGCCACCCTCCGGCCCGGTACTGGTCGGCATCGACGGCTCGGCCTCCAGCGAGATCGCCCTGGACTGGGCGCTCACCTGCGCCACCCGGCACGAGGCACGGCTGCTGGCGGTCTGGGTGGTGGACTCCGACGGCATCGTCGAGGAGGCCGCCGAACGGCTCAGCGAGACGGTGTCCCGCCACCGGGTCGACCATCCCGACGCCGCCGTCGAGTGCCACGTCATCCAGGGCGAGCCCGGTGACGTGCTTGTCGACCAGTCCCGCTCGGCACAACTGGTGGTGGTCGCCGCCCGGGGCGAAGAACCGGCGCGCGGGATGCTCGGCGCGGTCAGCCAGTCGCTGCTCTACCACGCCCCGTCCCCGGTGCTGGTGATCCGTGGGGTGACCGGCACACCCGACCCGGACGGGTCGTGAAACCCGGACCGGCGGGACCAACGGCCCTGATCCAGGATCGCCGATTCGGCCAAGCTGACAGAGGAAACCGCGTTGCGGATGCAGGATTCACCGACCCGCGAGAGGCTCAAGCAGTATGGACACCGCCGTAGACCTGCGAAGCCCCCTGACCGATGACGAACTGCGCCGGCTGGACGCCTACTGGCGAGCGGCGAACTACCTCACCGTCGGGCAGATCTACCTGCTGGACAATCCCCTGTTGCGCGAACCGCTGACCCCCGAGCACGTCAAGCCCCGCCTGCTCGGGCACTGGGGCACCTCCCCCGGGCTGAACCTGATCTACGCCCACCTGAACCGGGCCATCGTGGCGCGCGACCTCAGCGCCATCTACATCACCGGGCCCGGGCACGGCGGACCGGCGCTGGTGGCCAACACCTGGCTCGAAGGCACCTACAGCGAGCTGTACCACGACATCGGCCGCGACGAGGCCGGCATGGCCCGACTGTTCCGGCAGTTCTCCTTCCCCGGCGGCATTCCGAGCCACGTCGCGGCGGAGGTGCCGGGTTCGATCCACGAGGGCGGCGAGCTGGGGTACGCGCTCAGTCACGCCTACGGCGCCGCCTTCGACAACCCCGACCTGCTGGTCGCCTGCGTGGTCGGAGACGGCGAGGCGGAGACCGGTCCGCTGGCCGGTAGTTGGCTGTCCAACGTGTTCCTCAACCCTGCCCGCGACGGGGCGGTGCTGCCCATCCTGCACCTCAACGGATACAAGATCGCTAACCCGACGGTGCTGGACCGCATCCCCGAGTCCGACCTGCTCGACCTGATGCGCGGCCAGGGTTACCAGCCGTACGTGGTGGCCGGCGACGATCCGGCCAAGGTGCACCAGAGCCTGGCCGCCACCCTTGACCGGGCGCTGGACGAGATCGCGGAGATCCAGCGCCGTGCCCGTTCCGGCGCAACCGTCGAACGCCCGCGCTGGCCGATGATCGTCCTGCGTACCCCGAAGGGCTGGACCGGGCCACGCGACGTCGACGGCAAGCAGGTGGAGGGCACCTATCGCGCACACCAGGTGCCGCTCTCCGCGGTCCGTTCCAACCCGGAGCACCTGGCCGAGCTGGAGCGGTGGCTGCGCAGCTACCGACCGCAGGAGCTGTTCGACGCGACCGGCGCGCCGGTGGCCGAGGTGGCCGATCTGCCGCCCCGGGGGCCACGGCGGATGAGCGCCAATCCGGTCGCCAACGGCGGCTCCCTGCTGCGCGATCTGGTCCTGCCCGACTTCCGCGACTACGCCGTCGAGGTGCCCCGCCCCGGTGCGACGATCACCAGCGCCACCGGTGAACTCGGCAAGTGGATCCGCGACGTGATCACCGCCAACCCGCAGACGTTCCGCCTGTTCGGCCCGGACGAGGTCGCCTCCAACCGGCTACAGGCGGCCTTCGAGGTCACCGGCCGGGCCTGGATGGCCGGCACGGTCGACGGCGACGATCACCTCTCCCCCGACGGGCGGGTGATGGAGGTCCTCTCCGAGCACCTGTGCCAGGGTTGGCTGGAGGGCTACCTGCTCACCGGCCGGCACGGCATCTTCACCAGCTACGAGGCGTTCATCCACATCGTCGACTCGATGGTCAACCAGCACGCCAAGTGGCTCAAGGTCACCCGTGGCATTCCGTGGCGGCAGCCGGTGGCGTCGCTGAACTACCTGCTCTCCAGCCATGTCTGGCGGCAGGACCACAACGGTTTCTCCCACCAGGACCCGGGCTTCATCGACCATGTGATGAACAAGAAGGCCGAGGTGGTGCGGGTCTACCTGCCGCCGGACGCCAACACGCTGCTCTCCACCATGGATCACTGCCTGCGCAGCCGTCATTACATAAACGTGGTGGTGGCCGGCAAGCAGCCCGCGCCCAGCTGGCTCACCATGGACGAGGCCATCGCGCACTGCCGGCGCGGCGTGGGCATCTGGGACTGGGCCAGCACCGACGACGGCAGCGAGCCGGACGTCGTGCTCGCCTGCGCCGGTGACGTGCCGACGCTGGAGACCCTGGCCGCAGCCGATCTGCTGCGCCAGCACCTGCCCGAACTCAAGGTCCGGGTGATCAACGTCGTCGACCTGATGCGGCTCCAGCCGGCCGCCGAGCACCCGCACGGCCTGCCGGATTCCGAGTTCGACACGTTGTTCACCCGCGACAAGCCGATCATCTTCGCGTACCACGGCTACCCGTGGCTGATCCACCGGCTCACCTACCGCCGGGCCAACCACGACAACCTCCACGTACGCGGGTACAAGGAGGAGGGCACCACCACCACGCCGTTCGACATGGTGATGCTCAACGACCTGGACCGCTTCCACCTCGTGATCGACGTTATCGACCGGGTACCGGGGCTGGCCGCCCGCGCCGCGCATCTGCGGCAGGAGATGACCGACGCCCGCCAGTCCGCCCGCGACTACACCCGCCGGTTCGGCGAGGACGACCCGAAGGTGGCCGAGTGGCGCTGGGTCCGCGAGACCGACCCGACCAACCCGTGAGGAGATGCCCATCATGAGCGAGCACGGCGCAGGCGCGGAAATCCTGGTGGGCTACGACGGCTCACCGGACGCCGCGGCGGCCCTGGAGTGGGCGCTGGATCAGGCCCGCCGCGACGGCCGGCCGGTCCGGTTGGCGTACGTCTTCGAATGGCTGACCGTGGCCGGCTGGGTGGGTCCGGGCGTGACGCCGGGGATGTGGCCCGACGAGCAAGCCCGCCGGCAGGTCGAGGAACTGGTCGGCAAGGCCGCAGCGGACGCCGCCGCCACCCATCCGGGCCTGGACGTACGCGGCGAGGTGCTGGACGGTCCGCCCGCCCTGATCCTGGAGGAGGCTTCGACGCAGGCCGGCCTGTTGGTGCTGGGCAGCCGTGGGCACGGCGGTTTCGCCGGTCTGCTCGCCGGCTCGACCGCGGTCAACGTCACCGCGCACGCGCACTGCCCGGTGGTGGTGGTCCGTCGCCGGCCGGCCGAGAGTGACCGGGCCGGGCACGTCGCCGTCGGGGTGGACGGCTCGGAGCATTCGCTGCTGGCCCTCGGCTTCGCCTTCGAACAGGCGGCCCTGCGTCGGGTGCCGCTGCACGTGGTGCGGGCCTGGCAGCCGCGACGCGAACAGTGGAGCCTGCGCGGCGAGCAGGCCCGCGACGCGGCGCTGGCCGACCAACGGGCCGAGGTGGACGAGGCGTTGCGTCGCGGACAGGAGAGTTTCCCCGACGTCGAGGTGACCGTCGAGACGGCCGCCGCCGCGCCGGCCGGTTTGCTGATCGACGCCAGCCGCAACGCGCAACTGGTCGTCGTCGGCAGCCGGGGACGCGGTGGGCTGCGAGGGATGCTGCTCGGCTCGGTCAGCCAGCAACTCCTTCAGCACGCCCACTGTCCGGTCGCGGTGGTCCGGGAACGGTAAGGCGCGCCGTGGGCCGGGAACGCTGAGGCACGCCGTGGGCCGGCCGCTGTCAGGCCGGCCCACGGCGCCCACCTCGGAGCGCGCGCAGCGCGTTGAGGATCACCAGCACGTCGATGCCCTCCTGAAGGAACGCGCCCGCCACCGGTGGCAGCCGACCGGCCGCCGCGAATCCCATCGCGAGCAGCGCCAGCCCCATCCCGACCGTGGCGCTCTGCACCGCGATCCGGCGGGCGTACCGGGCCACCTCGACCGCGTCGGCCAGCGGATCAAGGCGGTCGAGACTCAGCACAGCGTCGGCGACATCGGCCGAGGCGGTCGCCCCGGTGGCCCCCATTGCCACGCCGACATGCGCCTCCGCCAGCGCCGGAGCGTCGTTCACCCCGTCACCGACCATCACGGTCACCGCCCGGCCGGCCTCGGCTCGAACCCGGCTCACCTTCTCCTGCGGGGTGCACCGGGCCAGCACGGCGTCGACACCCACCACGTCGGCGACCCGGCGGGCATCCTCCGGCCGGTCCCCGGTGACCATCACGATCCGGGTGAGCCCGGCGGCACGCAGCCGAGCCACGGTCCGGCGGGCGTCGGGGCGTACCGGATCCTCCAACAGGACCGCGCCGAGCGGCCCGGCCTCGTCGGCCACCCAGACCAGCGAGTGTCCCGTCCCGCCGGCCCGCCGGCTGGCCAGCTCGGCCCACTGCGGCAACGTCCCGGGGAACTGGCCGACCCGGATCCGCCGCCCGTCGACCCGCCCGCTCACCCCCCGGCCCGGCTCCTCGGTCACCTCAGCCGGGGTGACCAGCCGTAGGCCGCGCTCACCGGCGGCGCGCACCAGTGCCGCCGCCAGCACGTGCGAGGACAACTGCTCCACCGAGGCGGCCACCCGCAGCACCTCGTCGGGGTCACCGCCGGGAGCCACGACGGTATCGGCGACCCGGGGACGGCCGGCGGTGAGCGTTCCGGTCTTGTCGACCAGCAGGGTGCGCGCCCGACCAAGGACCTCCAGCGAGCCGCCGTCGCGAACCAGCACCCCGTGCCGGGCCACCCGGGACAGTCCCGAAACGATGGCGATCGGGGTGGCCAGCAGCAACGGACACGGTGTCGCCACCACCAGCACCGCCACCGCCCGGAGGAACTCGCCGGAGAGCGCCCAGCCCAGCCCGGCCAACACCAGTGTGAACGGCACGAAGGCGGCGGCGTACCGGTCGGCGAGCCGCACCGTCGGCGCCTTGCGGGCGGTCGCCTCCTCGGCCAGCCGGACGATCCCGGCGTACGTGCTGCGCTCGGCGCTCTCCGTGGCCCGCAGGCCGAACGCGGCCCCGGCGTTGACCACACCGCTGGGCACCCGGGCCCCGGCCGCCCGCTCGACGAGCCGGGACTCCCCGGTCACCACCGACTCGTCCAACGTCGCGGCGGTCTCGGCGACACCGTCGACGGCGACCACGTCACCCGGGCCGACAAGTAACCGGTCACCGACCGCCACCCGGTCCGCCGGCACCACCTCGACGCCGCCTTCGGCGGTACGCCGGCGCGCGGTACGCGGTGCCCGCTCCAGCAGCGCCCGCAGGTCCCGCGTCGCCCGGCGCTGCGCGTACGCCTCCAGGGTCCGCCCGGTGGCCAGCATCACCGCGACCACCGCACCGGCCAGGTACTCGCCGACGACAAGTGCTCCGCCCAGCGCCAGCACGGCGATCACGTCCACACCGAACCGCCGCCGCAGCAGTTCCCGCAGCACCGACGCGGCAGCCGGCAGCAGCGCGATCAGGGTGGCCGCCGCCCACCACACGTCGGCGGCGCCCGGCTGCCCGGCCAGCCGCACCGCCGCACCTGCCAACACCAGCAGCGTGAGTCCGGCCAGCGGGACCCACAGCCACCAGTTCCGGCGACCCGAGCCGGAACGCTCCGGTCCGGGTCGCGCCGGCCGGTCCGGCAGGCACTCGCCCCGGTCACCCGCCGACTGTCGCTTCCCCACCTGCGGATCGTCTCAACCGGGTCGGGCGGAGCGGAGCGGAACACGGGTCACAGGTCCCGCCCGGTCGGGCCGTGCGGATCCTGCGCGCCGCCGACCGATGTCGCACGATGAACCGGACCGCACCCACAGCCGTACGGAGGTGCGGCACGATGGGCAGAGACGGAAAGGTCGTGAGGATGAGCCACCAGACGCCGACTACCCACCGCCCGCTGACCACCGCCCTCGCGGAGGCCGCCGCGATGGCCGGTCACGCGCCGTCGGTGCACAACAGCCAGCCGTGGCGCTGGCGGGTGCTACCCGACGCGTTGGAGCTGCGGATGGTGCGCGACAGCAGGTTGGCCGCCACCGATCCGCAGGGCGAGCTGGTCACCCTCAGCTGCGGTGCGGCGCTGCACCATGCCCGGCTGGCCCTGGCCGCCGAGGGGTGGGCGACAAGCGTGCAGCGGATGCCCGAGCCGGGCGACCCCGACCTGCTCGCCCGCCTCACCGAGCCCCGGGCCACCGGTGCCGACCCGGACGCGATGCGGTCGGTGCAGTGCATGCAGGTGCGGCACACCGACCGGCGTCCGGTCAGCGACGAGCCGGTCTCCGATGACTCGTTGAGCGCCATCGCGTCGGCCGCCGGCCGGGAGGGTGCCCGGTTGGAGATCCTCGATCGCGACCAGGTGCTGCAACTGGCCGCGTCCGCCTCACACGCTGCCACGGTCGAGGCGGAGGATTCCCGGCTGCGGGAGGAACTGGAGTACTGGACCAGCCGCGCCGGCGGCACCGGGCTCACCCCGGAGGTGCTGCCGGAGCAGCCCGCGCAGACCACCGTGCCGGGCCGGGACTTCGGTCGCCCGGGCACCCTGCCGGTCGGGCCGGGGCACGATCGGGCAGCGTCCTACGCGGTGCTCTACGGCGACCAGGACGAGCCGGTCGACTGGCTCCGTGCGGGCGAGGCGCTGTCGGCCGCCTGGCTGGCCGCCACCCGACTGGGTGTCTCGATGGTGCCGCTCAGCGGCGTGGTCGAGGTGCCGGCCACCCGGCAGACCCTGCGCCAGCTGCTCTCCGGGCTCGGGCACCCGTACCTCGGCCTGCGCCTGGGGGTGGCCGACCCGGCCCACGCCGGCCCACCGCACACCCCGCGACTGCCCCGCGAGCAGGTGGTGGACACCTCGGCGGTGTCCGGCGACGCCGCCTAGCGCGGCATCCGGGCACCACGCCCGTCCGGCCTCGGGCGTTTCCGCGCCGCCGGTCGCCGGATAGCATCGCCGGGTGACTGTCGGCGCACCCAATCCCCGTCACGAGCCACCGTCGCTCGGCCTGAGCCCACTGTCCCGGGTCCGCCTGGACGAGCTGCTCCAGGAGATGCTCGATCGCGTCGGCGAGGTGGTGACCAGCCGGGAACGCCTACGGGCGCTGCTCGACGCGGTCGTCGGCATCGGCACCGACCTGGATCTGCGCAGCACCCTGCGGCGGATCGTGCAGGCGGCCTGTGACCTGGCCGGGGCCCGCTACGGCGCGCTCGGGGTGATCGGTCCCGACCGGATGCTGCACGACTTCATCACCCACGGCATCTCCCCCGAGCTGCACGCGAAGATCGGTGACCTGCCGCACGGCCGGGGGGTGCTCGGCCTGCTCATCGACGAACCGAAACCGGTGCGGATGCCGGACATCACCCAGCATCCGAACTCGTACGGCTTTCCGCCGCACCATCCGCCGATGCACACCTTCCTCGGCGTGCCGGTCCGCATCCGCGATCAGGTGTTCGGCAACCTCTACCTCGCCGAGAAGCAGGGCGGCGCCGAGTTCACCGAGGACGACGAGGAGATCGTCGTCGCGCTCGCCGGAGCGGCCGGCGTGGCGATCGAGAACGCCCGGCTGTACGCGCTGGCCAACCGCCGGGAACGCTGGCTCGCCGCCACCGCCGAGATCACCTCGCTGCTGCTCGGCGAGGTGCGCCGCACCGACGCACTGACCCTGGTGGCGCGGCGCGCCCGCGAGGTCGCCGAGGCCGAGCTGGCCCTGGTGCTGCTCTACGACGAGGAGGCGGACCACTTCACCGTCGAGGTCGTCGACGGCGTCGGCGCCCAGGCCCGCGCGCTTGTCGGCACGGTGCTGCCGGCCGCCGACACCAGCTTCGCCGGTCCGGTGACCCAGGGTCGGCACGACTCGGTGGAGGATCTGGCCCACGCCGCGCCGTGGCCGGCGGTGCTGCACACCGGGCCGGCGGTGATCTCTCCGCTGGCCACCGCCGACACCCTGCACGGTGTGCTGGTGATCGCGCACAGCGCCGACCACGGCGGCGCCACCGACGACGACGTGGCCCTGCTGGGCAGCTTCGCCGGTCAGGCGGCGCTGGCCATGGAACGCGCCCGTGGCCAGGAGGAACGCGAGCAGCTGGTGGTGCTGGAGGACCGCGAGCGGATCGCCCGGGACCTGCACGACGTGGTGATCCAGCGGTTGTTCGCCACCGGCCTGCAACTACAGAGCGCGGTGCCGTTGACCGCGCGGCCGGAGGTCGCCAGGCGGATCAACGCCGCGGTCGACGACCTGGACACCACCATCAAGGACATCCGCCGCACCATCTTCGAGCTGCGTACCCCGATGAGCGCGGCGCTGCGCACCGAGATCCGCGAGGCGGTGGAAGCCGCCGCCGAGTCGCTCGGTTTCCGGCCGAGGCTGGAGCTGACCGGGCCGATCGACAGCGCCGTGCCGGACGAGGTCCGCCCCGAACTCGCCGCCGTGCTCCGCGAGGCGCTGTCCAACGCCGTACGCCACGCCGAGGCCACGGCGGTGTCGGTTGCGGTACGCGTCGACGCCGCCCAGGTGGCCGTCACCGTGACCGACAACGGGGTAGGTTGCGACCCGGCCGCCGCCCGGGGCGGGCTGGTGAACCTGCGCGAACGCGCCGAACGGCACGGCGGCACCTTCGAGGTACGCGGCGCCCAACCGCGCGGCACCGAGCTGCACTGGTCGGTGCCGCTGGTGGCCTGAGCCGCTGCGACCCGCCCGTGACGGGACTGCGCGGGGGGCCGGGCCCGGCGGGTGCGGTCAGTGGGTCTTGCCGAGCAGGCGGGTGGCCAGCACCGCGGCCTGGGTACGGCGTTCCAGGCCGAGCTTGGCCAGCACGCTGGAGACGTAGTTCTTCACCGTCTTCTCGGCCAGGAACATCTTGCTGGCGATCTCCCGGTTGGTCAGCCCCTCGGCGACGTACTCCAGGATGCGCCGCTCCTGCTCGGTGAGGGACTGCAACTCGCGGGGCTGCTCCACGCCGCTGCGGATGCGATCCAGCACCCGGGTGGTGATCGCCGGGTCGAGCAGCGACTGGCCGGCCGCCACCCGGCGTACCGCGTCGACGAGGTCGGTGCCCCGGATCTGCTTGAGCACGTACCCGGAGGCACCGGCCATGATCGCCGCGAAGAGTGCCTCGTCGTCCTCGTACGAGGTGAGGATCAGGCCCTTGATCGAGGAGTCCACGGCCCGGATGTCCCGGCACACGTCGATGCCGTTGCCGTCGGGTAGCCGGGCGTCGAGGATCGCCACGTCGGGCCGCAGCGCCGGAATCCGGCGGGCCGCCTCCTGGGCGGAGCCGGACTCACCGACCACCTCTATGTCACCACTCGCGTGCAGCAGGTCGGCCAGACCACGACGGACCACCTCGTGGTCGTCAAGCAGAAACACCCGGATCATCCCCCCTTTCTACCCCCTCCCGCCCACCCCCACCCGGGCCAAAAGTCCCAACCTCCCACCCCACCCCCACCCACCCCACCCCGGCCCCCGCTCGGTTGATCAAGAAGTTTGCGTCTCCGTCGGGCCGGATCCCGACCAGAACCTCTTGATCAACCGGACGAGGTCGGGCGGGGGGTCCTGGGGGTTCGGGACGTGTGGCCCTGCTGGGTGGGGGTGTGCGGGGCGCACCGTGGGGAGGTACCAGGCGAATGTGAGGGAGCCCGACCATGGAAACCGGCTACACCGTCGAACAATTGCGGGCCGCCGCGACCGACGCGGTCCGGGCACCGTCCCTGCACAACGTTCAGCCGTGGCGGTTCCGGCTGCGCGACGGCGGGATCGAGGTGCTCCTCGACCCGACCCGGCGGCTGCCCGCCACCGACCCGAGCGGCTGGGGCGCCCGCGTTGCCGGCGGAGCGGCGCTGTTCAACCTGCGCCTCGCCCTGGCGATGGCCGGCGCCCCGGCGACGGTACGACTGCGTCCGTACCCGTCGGAACCGGACGTGCTGGCCCGGCTGGTGCCGGACCTGCCGCGCCGGCCCAGCCCCGCCGAGCAGAGCCTCTACGCGGCCATTCCACGCCGGTTCAGCAACCGTGCCCCGTTCTGGCCCGACCCGGTCCCGGCCGACTCTCGCTGGCGGCTGGGTGAGGCGGCTCGGACCGAGCACTGCTGGCTGGAGCTGCTCATCGGGGTGAGCGCCGTCAACGCCTTCGCCGAGATCGCTCGCGGCGCACACCGGGTGCTCGAACGCGACCCCGCCTACCGGGCGGAGCGCGAGGCGTGGGTACGCGCCGGAGACGAGCCGGACGGCGTCCCGGTCACCGCCAGCGGTCCCCGAGCCGAGCCGCAGGACCTGCTTCCGTCGCGTGGCTTCGGCGGCACCCAGCGGGCACCCGGACGGGACTTCGAGCCGGAGCCCCTCGTGGCGGTGCTCGGCTCCGCCGGCAACACCGCCGTCGATCAGGTGGTCGCGGGCCAGGCGTTGCAACGGGTCCTGCTGACCGCCACCGACGCCGGGCTGTCCGCGTCGATGCTGTCGCAACCGATCGAGGTGCCGTCGGCCCGGGAGCAGCTCCGGCTGTCGCTGGGACGGTTCGGTACGCCGCAGATGGTGATGCGGATCGGGTACGGCCAGCCGGGCTGGCCCACCCCCCGCCGCTCCGTGGACGAGGTGCTGGACCTGCCGGTGCACCTCGCCTGAGGCGACCGGCCGTCAGCGAGACGGCACCGGCGGCGGACGGTCGGTGGTCAGGGCGGCGAGCAGGGCGGCCTCCCGGTCCGGGTCCAGGCCGACCGGCTGCCGGGCCGGTCGGCCGGCGCGGGCCGGCACCGAACCCACCCGGCGCAGCCAGGCCCAGGTGTCGACGACGGTCTCGGTCACCGGCCGGCAGCTGAGCCCGCCAGCGTACGCACGGGTGACGTCCATCTGCTGCATCCACCGGTACTCGTGCCCCGGTGGGATCCAGATCGGCAGATCGTTCCACGGTTCCACACCGGCGGCGAGCAGTTGCTCCGGCTCGGCCCAGCGCAGTCGGGCGTCAGCGCCGGTGGCCGTCACGCCGACGGTGAGCAGTTCGCCCATGGTGGTGTGCCCGGGCCGGCTCACCACGTTCACCGCTCCAGCCCGACCGGCGGCCCCGGCGTCCAGCAGGAAGGCCGCCAGGTCGCGGACGTCGACGTACTGCACGGGCAGGTCGGCAGGGCCGGGTGCGAGCACGTCACCGCCCCGGGCGAGACGGTTGAGCCACCACGGCAGCCGGCCGATGTCCTCACCGGGACCGAGGATCAGCCCGGCGCGGGCGAGCAGCACCCGGTCGCCGAGCACCGCGCGGAGGGCCCGCTCGGCGCCGGCCTTGAGCGTCGGGTAGTCATCGTCGATGTCGTCCGGGCCGGCGGTCACCAGCGGCGCCTGTTCCGTCACGCCGGCCGGCACCGGCCGGGCGTACACCGAGCCGCTGGAGACGTAGACGTAGTGCCCGGCCCGTTCGGCCAGCATCCGCGCCGTCGCCTGGGCGGCGCGGGGTGCGCCGTCCCAGGTGTCGACGACGAGATCCCACTCCCCCTCGGCCAGCGCGGCCAACCCGTCGGCGGCGGTGCGGTCACCCAACAGGTGCCGTACGCCAGCCGGGGGCGCCCCGTGCCGCCCCCGGTTGAACGCCGTCACCGCCCAGCCCCGGTGGATCGCCTCGGCGACCACCGCCCCGCCCACGAATCCCGAGCCGCCCAGTACGAGGAGTTTCATGTGAGCCACCCTGCCCGTTGTCGGCGGCGTCGGGGTGGCTCGTTCACCGTCAGCGGATCTGCCAACGGCAGAAACCGGCGACGACCTGTGCAGGGCCGGGTGGGAGGTGGGTGCCGTGTCCGGCGGGCGGCGTGGGCGTCCGCCGGACACGGCCGGGCGGTGCCGCGGGCACGGCGGGCACCACCAGCCAGTTCCTTGGTGAAAAGGACGGCGAGTCCCATCGTCGGCCCCACCGGATGCGGCGTCAACAACTTCCGGAAAAATATCGATAGCTAGTGCGGTGGCCAGGAACGTTGGCGGTGTCGCGGCGAGGTCCAGGCGGCGATCCGGCAAGGCGGAGTCGGGTCCGGATACCGGTGTTGTATCCGGACCCGACTCCAACGCCGCCGGTCGTCGGCTGGACCCGGCGCGGCCCGGTGAACGTTTCTGGCCACCGCACTAGTTAGACCGGTGCCGCGCTGTCCCGGATGACGAGTTCTGTGGCGAGTTCCACCCGGGGGCTCTCCACCTGCTCGCCTCGGGCCAGCCGCAACACCGTCCGCGCCGCGAGCATGCCCATCTCGGCCAGCGGCTGACGCACCGTGGTCAACGGCGGCGAGCACCACCGCACCTCCGGCAGGTCGTCGAAACCCACCACGCTGACGTCGTCCGG
>FOLJ01000005.1:0-66379 GCA_900112325.1 Micromonospora sediminimaris | reverse complement strand
TCAGCAACTCCTCCACCCGCTCACGGGTCTGCGGAGCCACATCCGAACGACCATTGATCACCCGGGACACCGTCGGCACCGACACCCCCGCCAGGCGGGCGATGGCCGCGATGGTCACTGTCCGGTTGTCGTTGGCAGCCATGCGCCCTCCCTACTTCGCTCAACCCTCAACGCCGCCGGCAGGAGCGCCGACAGGCTGACGTACGGCGACGGCGCGGTGCCCGAGCGCCGGCGACGCCCGCTACTGCTTCTTCGCGACCCTGGTGATGTCCTTGACGATCTGGTCCGGCCGCTTCGTGCCGGCGATCAGCTGTGCCACACTCTCGTTCACCTGCTGACCCACCGCTGGCGGGTACGCCTGGTCGAGGTAGAGCTGGAAGCCGGTCGCGATGCCCAGGTTCGCCGCCACGACCTGGTTGTTCAGGTCCTTGATCCCGCCGACCGCGGCCTGGTTGGTGGGCAGCACCGCGCCGGTCTGTGCGGCCCGGCGCTGGTTCCTCGCCTGCAGCAGCGTCCGCAGGAACTCCACGGTTGCGGGCGGTGCGTCGCGGCCGACCACGAAGCCGTTGCCGCCACCGAACGCGTCGGTGGCCGAGCCCTTGCCGTCCTCGACGGCCGGGAAGGGGAAGAAGGCGAGGCGGTCACCGAGGCCGCGCTTGCTGGTCGAGGAGGACGCCTGCACCGACGGTGCCCACTGGCCCATCAGCTCCATGGCGGCCTCCTCGTTGCCCATCGTCGCGGCCTGTCCGGTCTCGGACCCGTACTCCGCGCGCAGGTAGCCCTTCTGGAACGGCTGCATGTCGACAAGTTCCCGGAGGCGTTCGCCAGCGGCGATGAAGACCGGCGTGTCGAAGTTGCGGTCCTCGGCCGCGCGCTGCAGCGCCTCGAGACCGCCGATCCGCATCGCCAGGTACGCCCAGTAGTAGTGCCCGGGCCACTTGTCCTTGCCGCCGAGCGCGATCGGAGCGATGTTGACGGCCTTGAGCTTGTTGACCACTTCCAGCAACTCGCCCCAGGTCTTCGGCGGCGTCTCGATGTTGGCCTTGGCGAAGTGGTCCCGGTTGTACCAGAAGCCGACCATGCCGATGTCGAACGGAATGCCGTAGATCTTGTCGTTCACCGTGTACGGCTGCAACGAGGCGGGCAGCAGCTGACCGATCCACCCCTGGACCTCGCTGGTGATGTCCTTGACGAGGCCGGCCTCGACCTGCTGTTGCAGTGCTCCGCCGCCCCACGACTGGAACAGGTCCGGTGGCATCGCCGCCTCGACCGCCCCGTTCAGCTTGGTCTTGAACGCCTCGACCTCCAACGGCTGTACCTCGACGGTGACGTGGGTGTGCTCGTTCTCGTACTGCCGAGCCAGGTCGGCCCAGACGCTGAGCATCGGCTCGGCGTCCTGGACGTGCCACCATCTGATCTTCTGCGGGTTCGCGGAAGCGCCGCTGTCCCCATCCCCGCAGGCGCCGAGCAGGAGTGCGCCGGCGCCCGCGCCGGCCAACCCCAGCAGCGACCGGCGGGAGAGGTGCGATGTCATGGTTCATCCCTTCGGGGAGGCGTAGTTACGCGGAGGGAACACCACCGCACTCAGCGGCGGCCATGAAAACGGGATCGCAAGTTTCGCTTCGATACCGGTATTTTCGACGTGATGGCCGGCACGTTACGACGGGCTTGCGTCGCCGGTCAAGGGGGTGTCGCGAGGGGACGCCAGCCGATACCGTGAGCGCAATCTTGGCACTTCCGGAGTATTTCCGGGAATTAACCGGGATCGTGACCTGAAGGAGTCGAACATGTCGACCGAGATCGCAGACGTGGCTATCGCCCGGTCGATCCGCAACCCCGTCCTCACCGGCTTCCATCCGGATCCGTCCATCCTGCGGGTCGATGACGACTACTATCTGGCGACCTCGACGTTCGAGTGGTACCCCGGCGTACGGGTGCACCACTCGAAGGATCTCGTCCACTGGCGGGAGCTCGGCGGGATCATCACCGAACGACGCCTGCTCGACCTGCGCGGGTGCGGCGACTCCAACGGGATCTGGGCACCCGACCTCACGTACCACGACGGACTGTTCTACCTGGTCTACAGCGACGTCGCCAGCTTCGCCAGCGGTTACTGGGACGCACAGAACTTCCTCACCACCGCGCCGACCATCACGGGACCATGGTCGGACCCGGTACGGCTGCACTCGCACGGCTTCGACGCCGCGCTGTTCCACGACGACGACGGCACCTCCTGGCTGCTGGCGATGAGTGCTGACTGGCGGCCGGGGCGTGACCGCTTCGGTGGCATCGAGATTCAGCAGTATGACCCGGCCCGACGGCAACTGGTCGGCCGACCCCGGATCATCTTCACCGGCACCGAGGTGGGGCTGACCGAGGGACCGCACCTCTACCGGCACGACGGCTGGTACTGGCTGGTCACCGCCGAGGGCGGCACCAGCTGGGAGCACCAGGTCACCGTGGCCCGGTCGCGAGAGCTGTTCGGGCCGTACGAGGTGGACCCGGCCGGGCCCCTGCTCACCTCTGTCGGCCGGCCGGAGCTGACGCTGCAGAAGGCCGGCCACGGCAGTCTGGTCCGCACCCAGCGTGGTGAGTGGTATTTGGCCCACCTGGTGGCCCGTCCCTACACGCCCCTCGGCAACTGCGTGCTCGGGCGGGAAACCGCGCTCCAGAAGGTCGACTGGTCACCGGGGGGCTGGCCGTGCGTGTCCGGCCGGGTGCCGGCCGACGAGATCCCCGCCCCGGACCTGCCGGCCCATCCGTGGCCCGACGAGCCGGCCACCGACCACTTCGACGCTCCGCAGCTGGGCGCCGGCTGGTCGACCCTGCGCCGACCGGCGACGGACGACTGGATCGACCTGCGCTCCCGCCCGTCGCACCTGCGGGTGCACGGTGGCCAGTCCCCCGTCGGTAAGCAGACGCCCAGCCTGGTGGCACGACCTGTGGGTGCGGTCCATTGCTCGCTGGAGACCGTCGTCGAGTTCGACCCGGGCGACCATCGGCACCTGGCGGGCATCACCGGCTACTACAACACTGAGAACTGGCACCACCTCTACCTGACCCGGGCCGACGACGGACGGTCGGTGCTGGAGCTGCTCAGCTGCGACGGTGGCCACCGCACCGCGTACCCGCACCTGACCGTCGACACCGGCGGCCGGCTGCGGGTGGGCCTGCGGGTCACCTTCGACGGCCCGGTACTGCACTTCGCGTACGACCTCGGTGACGGTTGGCGGCGACTGCCGGTGGAACTGGACGCCACCATCCTGTCGGACGAACACGCGGCCCGGATCGTCGACGGCGAACCGGCGGCCTGGGGCTTCACCGGTGCCCTGCTCGGCCTCTGGGTGCAGGACATCGGCGGCGACGGGCGCTACGCCGACTTCGATCACGCCACCTATCTCGAACACTGATCCTCATCGACCGGCGACGTACGCCGTCCGACCGACCTGCGCCGGCGGGCCCTAGCCCCGGGCCGGCTCGACCCCGTCCACGGAACCCGCGGGAGCGAGCCGGCCCGGCCACTTCGTACGGGTGGCGGGGCGCCGATCCGAGGGCACGGAGCCGAGGTTGGATCCGGAAGTTTCCGGTTGTAAACCGGACGTTCCAGCAGTGCACACGGGCTGCTTCCGGAAGTTTTCGTGGTTGACTGTGGCCATCGATGGCCCTAACGTTTCGACCAAGTTACCGATCGACATCCGGAAAAATATCGGCGCCCTCCGCGACCACGCGACACCTCCGGCCATGGCGCCGCGTACCGCTGCCAACCTGCTCAGCACCGGCCCGAACCGGCGCTTCATGATCGACATATGTCGATTGAGGATCGAGAGGAATGCAGATGAAGTTGAGACGGTGGATGGCCGTCGGAGCGGTCGCCGTCGCGACCGCTGCGACTTTGAACATGGTGCCGGCCACGGCCGGCCGGCCGTACGACCCGACCGCGAAGACCCTGGGCGCCCTCGGCCTGCGTCACGGCCTACAGATCGGCACCGCCGTCAGCGCGGACGCCCTCAATGACAGCGCCGACCCGGAGTACCGCAAGATCGCCGGATCCGAGTTCGTCTCGGTCACCGCCGAGAACGCCATGAAGTGGGAGAGCCTCGAACCCACCCGCGGCACCTACAACTGGGAGCCGGCCGACCAGCTCATCAACTTCGCCAAGCGCAACCGCCAGAGCGTACGAGGTCACGTGCTCGTCTGGCACAACCAGCTGCCGCAGTGGCTGACCGAGGGGGTCGCCGACGGCTCCATCAGCAAGCAGGAGCTGCGCGAGCTGCTGCGCAAGCACATCACCACGGTGGTCAAGCGCTACAAGGGCAAGATCTGGCAGTGGGACGTCGTCAACGAGGCGGTCAGCGACCCCTGGGACACTCCGCCCACCCTGCACTACAAGGGTTTCTGGGCCGAGAACCTCGGGCCCGACTACATCGCTGACGCGTTCCGGTGGGCCCGCGCGGCCGACCCCAAGGCGCTGCTGTTCTACAACGACTACAACATCGAGGCGTTCGGCTCCGGCAACCCGGCCGACGACAAGACCCAGTTCGTCTACGACATGGTCAAGCGGCTGCGTTCCCAGGGCGTACCGATCGACGGTGTCGGCGCGCAGGGCCACCTCGGCACCCAGTACGGCAACTTCAACACCTTCCAGGTGACCGAGGCGCTGAAGAAGTTCACCTCGCTCGGGGTGGCGACCGCGTTCACCGAGGTGGACGTCCGCAGCCAGATGACCGAGGCGGTCCAGGCCGGCAACTCCGAGGAGATCAACCCCCGGTTGCAGGCGTCGGCCGCCAACCACAGCGTGCTGATGAAGGCCTGCCTGGCCGTACGCAGCTGCCTCTCGTACACCGTCTGGGGCTTCAGCGACAAGCACTCCTGGGTGCCGGGCTGGTTCGACGACCCGCCGGAGGGCCTGGCCACCATCATGGACGAGAACTACCAGCCCAAGCTGGCCTACCACGAGATCAAGTCCGACCTGATCCTCGCCGGCCCGCCGTACGTCCTGCCCCGCATCGCACCCAAGCCCCGCCGCTGACCCTCGTCCCGGCGGGCGGACCAGCCATCCACCACCAGCGGGCCGTGTGGGGCGCCAAGCGCCCCACACGGCCCACCAGCGGAAGGTCCGATCGATGTCGTCCACCACGCAGCCCCTGCGTCCCCCGCCTGCCGCGTCCAGGCTGGGCGTCGGACCGCCACCGGTACGGCCCACCGAGGTGATCGGCACCGAACGGGTCGTCTGCCTCACCTTCGATGACGGACCGCACCCGGAGCACACCCCGCACCTGCTCGACATCTTGGCCGCCCACGACGTCCGGGCGGTCTTCTTCCTTCAGGGCGACCGGGTCATCGAGCACCCCGAGCTGGTGCGCCGGATCGTCGCGGCCGGGCATGCGCTGGGCAACCACAGCATGCACCACGACGACATGGGCGCCTGGGCCGCCGGGCGGATCGCCTCGGACCTGCTGGAGACCAACGCCGTCATCCGGCACGCCGTCCCGCACGTCCGGGTCCCCTACTTCCGGGCACCGTACGGGGCCTGGGGCCAGACGCCCGGCGTGGCCACGGCGCTCGGGATGCGGCCGATGGGCTGGCGGCTCGCCGTGACGGACTGGGAACCGCCCGGCACCGACGAGCTGCTGCGACGCCTCATTGAGGGCGTCGCCCCGGGCGCGGTGGTGCTGCTGCATGACGGCGGCGGCGACCGCAGCCAGACCGTCGACGCCGTCGACCGGGCCATCCCCGCCCTGCATGCGGACGGCTGGCGCTTCGCCCTGCCCACCAGCGCCGACGGCCGCTGACGCCGCCGACCGGTAATCGGCCCGTCGGGACCGCTGCACGGTGGCTCCGTCCGGAACAGGTCCACGCTCGACGGTGTCCGGCCATCCGGCCGCCGATCATCGTGGGCGGGACGACCCCGGACCGAGGCCCACCGGCGCGGGTTCGGACGGAACATGCAGCGACAGGCACGGGGACAGGGCGGCGAGGAAATCTGGCGCGTCGAACATCGCGCCCGCCGAGGCGACGCCGACGGCCCTGGTCCGGCCGGTGAGGATGCGGTCGACGGCCTCCACCGCGAGGGGCGCGCTGATCGCGTAGATGTCCTGACCCGTCGCCGCCAGGCGCCGGTGCGTACCGCCGGCTCGGACGAGAACGTCGACGACGAAGGTCTGCGCGGATCGGCCGCGCTCATCGACCGGGGTAGGCGCCGACGCGTCCGCAGCGGACAGGTCCGCCGCCGCAGTGGCCGCCATGTAGGTGCGCACCCTGGGGACGGTCAGGTGGCTGGGCACGGTGACGACGTCGGCCATCGTGAAGTCCCCGATGACCCGTTGCCGGCCCAGCGGAGCCGGGAAGGGCCACTCCAGGCTCGGCAGCGCGTCGTCGTGGTACTCCAGTTGCCCGCCCGTGTAGCGGACCCGGCGGTCACCTCGCCGCCGTGCCGACACCGCGCCCGACGCGCGAGTTCCGGGGGTGGGTCGCCAACTGCTCAGGCCGTAGGCGATGTGCACCTCGTCCGCCGCCGCCGCGTCGTCCAGAACGGTGGTGACCAACAGGTCGCCGAGACCGCCGAAGAAGGCCATCGCCGGGACCACCGCGATGCCCGCGGCGCGGGCCGGCGCCGCGAAGTGCCGGAACGTGTCCAGGTTCGCCTCGATCTCCGCCGCCACGTCGACGTACGGGATGCCGGCGCGCAGCGCCGCCGCCACCAACGCGGCGGCGGTGGAGGCGAACGGCCCGGCACAGTTGACCACAGCGGTCGCGCCGTGCAGCGCGCGGTCGAGGGAGGCCGGATCGTCGACCGCCGCCTGTCGCGTTTCCAGCCCCGGTCGGGTCCGCGCCAACGCCAGCAGCTTGTCCTGGTCGCGGCCGAGCAGCAGCGGCACGTACCCGCGCTCGCACAACTCCGCCACCACGAACCGGCCGGTGTGCCCGTACGCGCCGAACACCGCCACCTCTCGCCCCGCTCCCATGCCTGCCCCCTGCTCGCCGCTCCGCGTGATCTTCTGGGCATGACTCTGCCGGGGCCGGCGAGGCGGGACGAGTGTCCGGAACGACACGACCCGTACAATTTCCGACATGAGCGTCGCCCCGCACTCCGTCGCGATCGCCGCCACCGACGGCATGCTGCACTTCGAACTGGCGCTGGCCTGCGAAGTCTTCGGCTCCGCGCCGGACGCCGTGCCCGGTCCCTGGTACGACGCCCAGGTGTGCGGCACGCGCCCCGTCCACGTCGGCCGGTTCCTGCTGAAGCCGGACCATGGGCTCGACCGGTTGGCAGCCGCCGACACCGTGATCGTTCCCGCCCTGGCGGACGTCGAACAGGAGCCTCCCGGCGAGCTGGTCGAGGCGGTGCGTACGGCGTACGAATCGGGTGCGCGGGTGGTCTCCCTCTGCACGGGCGTGTTCGTGCTGGCCGCCGCCGGCCTGCTGGACGGGCGGCGGGCGACGACGCACTGGGCCCACACCCGGGAGCTGGCCGCGCGCTATCCGAGGGTGACTGTCGACCCGGACGTGCTCTACGTCGACAACGGCCGCGTGCTCACCTCCGCCGGCAAGGCCGCGGCCATGGACCTGTGCCTGCACCTGGTCCGCCGCGATCACGGCCCGGCGATCGCCAACGTGGTCGCCCGCCGCCTGGTCGTGCCACCGCACCGGGCCGGTGGTCAGGCCCAGTTCGTCAGCACACCGGTGCCCGCCCGGGACGGCCGTCCCCTGACCGAGCTGCTTCCCTGGGTGATGCGCCGCCTGGACCAGCCGCTCACCGTCGAGGATCTGGCCCGCCAGGCGAGTCTCAGCTCCCGCCAGCTGACCCGCCAGTTCCGCTCGGTGACCGGCACGACCCCGCTCCAGTGGCTGCTGACGCAGCGGATCCGTCGCGCACAGGAGCTGCTGGAGAGCACCGACGACAGCATCGACACCATCGCCTCGGCCGCCGGCATGGGGACGGCTACCACGTTGCGCCGGCACTTCCACCGCCTGATCGGCGTACCACCGGACACCTATCGGCGGACCTTCCGAGCCTGAGCGCCAGCGCGGCTGTGCGCTGCCGGCGATATACAACACTGCTGGTGGACGGCCCGGATCGAAGATCCAGGGCGCGACTCGAATCGGCTGGACCGACTGCGGCACAACCCGAAACCGCATTCCCGTACCAGCCGGCATTCGGTTTGTCGATCCTGCTGAAGTGAGTTCGTCCGGGTAGCTGGCGGGATCGACCCCCATGGACCCGACGGCAAGACTCAGTGCATCCATTTGCGACTGAGGGAGTTCCTCGTGCGTAGACCATCGTTGTTACGGCGCGCTGCCATCGCGGCCGCGCTGTCCCTGGCTGTGTCCGGCGGAGTCGTCGCCACGGCGGCCGCACCCGCACAAGCGGTGAGCATTACCAGCTGCAAGCAGGCAGCGAAGAAGATTCTCAAGTGGCTGCGTCTCGTGGACACGGCCGCGCACAGCAACAACCCCGACGACCGGGTGTCGCGTAACGACCTGTCGGCCGTCGGCTACTGGTATCCCCACGTTGTCATGCCCAGCGATCCGGTCGAGCGGCAGGAGTTGCAGGATTCCTCGATGGCGATGCTCACCAGAGGTTGGTTTGAGGTAGTTGACGGGATCCGCGCCAACGGCAGGCTCGACGGCATAGCGAACAGGCAGGACTGGCAGTGGGCCGCCAACGATGACACATATGCCTGCGCAGCTTGAGGTGCTGGCGGGTGGTGCGCTCGGAGGCCAGCGAGTGCTGGTGGGCGATACTGGGTTTGAACCAGTGACCTCTTCCGTGTCAAGGAAGCGCGCTCCCACTGCGCCAATCGCCCGTGGAGACCGGCGGCACCCCAGGGTGCGGCCGGACCGCGAGCGGACGACGGGATTCGAACCCGCGACCCTCACCTTGGCAAGGTGATGCGCTACCAGCTGCGCTACGTCCGCACTGCCTCCGGCTGCGCCGGCGACGGGGCAACTCTACCCGATGACAAGATCGCCGGAGGCGCCGCCCCCGACAGCCGGTGATTGCGCCGCTCCCGACCCGGGTACAGAGCCCTCCCGACAGCACACCGCACCCCCCGGACAAAGGAGGCTGTCATGGGTATCGGCACCAGCATTTTCCTGTTGGCGCTCGGCGCCATCCTCACCTTCGCGGTCAACGCCAGCATCGGCGGGCTCGATTTGGACGTGGTCGGCTGGATCCTGATGGCCGCCGGCGTGCTCGGCCTGATCCTGACCACGCTCGTCTGGGGCCGCCGTCGCCAGACGGTCGCCACCACCACGGAGGAGCCGGTGGAGTACCGCCGGGTCGAGGAGCGGCGGGACGTCGCGCCGCCGATGTGACCGGCTGCGGGCGGTGGCGGTCACCGGACGGTGCCGCCACCGCCACGCGTCGGCGACCCGGCGCGGCGCGCGGCTCATCGACTCAGGAGCGGCCGGCGGCGAGTTCCGTGGCGACCGGCGCGTCCCAGTCGATCCGGTAGCGCTGCTCCGGGCCGAGCGTCCGCTCCGGGTCGAGGAAGGTACGCAACGCCAACGGCATCATGAGCCGCATCATCCGCTTCGCGACCGGGCCGACCGTCTTGGTGGACGTCGTCTGCCGTCCCCGCCGGAGCACCTTCTCGACCCGCCCACGGCGCAGCCGCTCGTACGCGTCGAACGCGGCCGGCACGTCGGGGTGGTCCCGCAGGCAGCGGGCCAACTGCACGGCGCTCTCCACGGCCAGTGACGCGCCCTGGCCGGAACTCGGTGACGGCGCGTGCACCGCGTCGCCCACAAGCGCCATCCGGCCGTCGTGCCAACGCGGCACCGACGGCATGCTCTCGATCGATCCGATGGCCACCAGGTCGTCCGGCTCGGTGTGGGCGAGCACCTGCCGGGCCGGCACGTCGTCGGCAAACACCTCGCGGAGCCGGTGCAACCACTGCGATCGCGGAATCTGGCTCGCCTCGGCGTAGCTTGTCGGTCGGTGATCCGGCACGTTGGCGAACCAGGCCGTGCGACCGTCGGGCTGCACCCAGTAGCCGAAGAAGGCACGGGATCCGAAGACGAAGTACATCGCCTCCGGATCGGCGTCGGGCACCGCGTACCGGGCCGCGCCACCGAGGTTCAGCAGTGGCAGCACCTGCGGCCCGGGTGCCTGCGGGTCGATGAGCGTACGCACCCGGGAGCGGATGCCGTCCGCGCCGATCAGCACGTCGGCGCTGGCCGTGGAGCCGTCCGCGAACCGGGCGAGCACGCCGTCGGCGCGCTGTTCGGCGTCGACCAGTCGCTTGTCGTACACGATGCGCACGCCCTGCGCCTCGGCCCGTTCGCGCAGCACCCGGGCCAGGTCGTCACGCCACAGCCCCAGCGTGACCGGTTCCACCGCCACGTGCGGGAAGGCGCCGATGCGGCCTCCGCGACCGTCGGTGACCACGGTCCGTCGCATGGGCAGCCCCACTTCCTCGACGGCCCGCTCGGCATCGACCCAGCGCAACGCGGCCAGGCCGTTGGGTGCCATGGTCAGGGTGACTCCGCTCCCCTCGGCCGCCGACGGGTACGCCTCGTGGACCGTGGCCTCGATCCCGGCCCGGCCCAGCGCCATCGCGGTCACCGGCCCGGCAATCCCGCCGCCGATCACCAGCGCGGTTCGGACGGATGTCATGCGCGACCCCCCATGGTCTCCTGCCAGGACTTCGCATAGTCCGGCTGCTTGAGTGACTCGATCAGCTCGGTGACGAACCGGCGCTCGGCCTCCAGCAACGCGAGCGCGTACTGCTCCTCGACCAGGAAGATCCAGGCGACGCCGTCGGCGCGGGCCTCCTCCATGGTCGTGCGGGTCTCCTCGATCCGGCCGGCCAGCGCCGCCGACCGGCGGCGCAGCACCTCGACCGCCTCGTCGGGCGGGAGCAGGCTGAGCAGCGACAGCGCGACGGCGAAGTGCGGATATTCGTCGCGGGGCTGGGCGAGCAGGGAGCGCAGCCAGTCGTGCACCTCGTGCCGGCCCTCTTCGGTGATCGCGTACACCGTGCGCTCGGGGCGGGCGCTGTCCCGGACCGTCTCCTGAGCGGTGACGAACCCGGCCCGGGCGAGCTGCTCGATGACCATGTAAAGGGAGCTGCGGGTGTACCGGATGAGCTTGTCCTGACCGGTCTGCTTGAGCCGTCGACCCAGCTCGTAGGGGTGCATCGGCTCCCACATCAGCCAGGCCAGCACGGCCAGGGCCAGCGGGTTGGGCACTCTCCGACGTCGATCCACCACCACTCCCTTAGTCAATGCTGACTATGCAGGACTGACCAATGGAGCGTCAACCCGCTCACGCGGGGGTACGACTGAGACATGCGAAAAGGCCCGCTACCGGATCTCCGGTAGCGGGCCTTCATTTACTGGTGGGCGATACTGGGTTTGAACCAGTGACCTCTTCCGTGTCAAGGAAGCGCGCTCCCACTGCGCCAATCGCCCTTGCTGTTCTTACCGAGGTGGGGACGGGATTTGAACCCGCGTACACGGCTTTGCAGGCCGTTGCCTCGCCTCTCGGCCACCCCACCGAGGTTGCCCCCGTCACGCGTGGCGGCAGCTCCGAGCGGACGACGGGACTCGAACCCGCGACCCTCACCTTGGCAAGGTGATGCGCTACCAACTGCGCTACGTCCGCACGCCCCGGGAATACCCGGTGACGGATGAGAACTCTAGCCGAGCGGTGGAACGGATGCCAAATCGGGCTCCCGTCCCGGCGAGTCCGGAACTGTCCGGCTTCCGACTGTCGTAAGCAGGATCAACGGGGGTTTGGTGACCGGCCGTATCCGTTTCGATCGGATACGGTGACGGGCGTGACGAGACGTGCGGCGGAAATCCGCCTGGATGCCCTGCTGCGCACCGCATGTGACGTGATCGGGCAGCGCGGGTTGGCGAACACCCGCACGGCCGATGTGGCGCAAGCCGCCGGGGTGAGCCAGGCACTTGTCTTCTATCACTTTGCCACGAAGGAACGACTGCTCGCCCAGGCCTTCGCGTACGCCGTCGAGCAGGATCTGGCCCGACTCGACGCGGTCACCCGCTCCAGCGCCCCGCCGCTGAGCAAGCTCCGCCGCATCCTGCGCCTCTACACCCCGGCCGGGCGCGCCACCTCCTGGTCCATGTGGATCGACGGCTGGGCGGAGTCCCTGCGTACCCCCGAGTTGGAGAAGGTCTCCCGCAAGCTTGACCTGCGGTGGCGGCAGGACCTCGCCACGGTGATCGCCGACGGGGTCCGGGAGGGCAGCTTCGTCTGCACCGACCCGGCCGGCGCGGCCTGGCGGATCAGCGCCGTGATGGACGGCCTGGCGGTGCAGCTCGCCGTGCACGACCGGGTGATTTCCCGCCGGCAGTTCGCCGAGTGGGTGCGCCTGGTGACCGCCCGGGAACTGGGACTGGATCCCGAGCAGCTGGAATAGGCAGGCGCGGTCGGCGGCCGGGGCAGCCGACGGTTACCCGCGCCACCGAATCCGGCGGGTTACCCGCGCCGCCGACGGGAACAAAGGCGGCATGGAGCTGCTGAAGACGTACCGGCGCAGCCTGGCCGAGTTCACCGACCGGGTGGAACAGGTGCACCCCGGACAATGGTCGGCCACCACCCCCTGCCCCGGCTGGGACGTCCGCACACTTGTCAATCACGTGGTCAACGAGGAACGCTGGAGCGTGCCGCTGCTCGCCGGACGCACCATCGACGAGGTCGGCGACCGCTACGACGGCGACCAGCTGGGTGCCGACCCGATCCAGACCGCCCGCGAGGCCGCGGCGCAGGCCGAGGTCGCCGCGACCAGCCCGGGCACCCTGGACCGGACGGTGCACCTGTCGGCCGGCGCCACCTCCGCCGAGGAGTACCTGCACCAACTGCTGGCCGAACACCTCGTACACGGCTGGGACCTGGCGGTGGCGATCGGCGCGGATCCGACGATGGACGCCGACGCGGTCGCCGAGGCGGCCCGCTGGTACTCCCGCCACGTCGAGGACTACCGGAGCAACGGGCTCGTCCAGCCCGAGGTCGAACTGCCCGCCGGCGCCGGCGAACAGGACCGGCTACTGGCCGCCTTCGGCCGCGACCCCGACTGGGCCCCGTGACGTGACCGGACGCCACGGTGGGGACGGACGGCAGCCCGCCCGCCCCACCGTGGCTTGAATCAGCTCAGGTAACCGCCGTCACGGGGTACCGTCCGCCATCGGCTCCGCGGGTCCGACCGCCGTTCCCAACGGTCGGGCATCGGACCGCCGGCGTCGACCGCGGCCTCGGGCTCACGAGTCAGCTGCCGCAACCGCAGCAGCAGGCCCACCCCGAGGAAGAGCAGCAGACCGCCGAGGAGGAAGGCCACCTCGGTCAGACCCAGCCCGCTGCCGGTCTGGTTACCGGCCGCGTCGGCGTCCGGCGGTTCGGCCGCCCCACCCGCGTACCCCGCGTCGTCGGCGGGTTCGCTCTCCTCCTCGGTCGGATCCACCGTCGGCACCTCGACCGGCTCCTCCGTCGGGTCCACAGTCGGCGCCTCGGACGGGGTGGGTGACGCGGTCGTGGGGCGGGCTTCCGCGCCCCGACCCACCACCTCGCGGGTCGCCGTCTGACGAGACAGCAACCGCAGGTTCCGGTCGTACGCCTCAGCGGCAAGGCTCACCCGTCCCCCGTCGGCGTCCCGGTCGAACGCGATCCGGTACTGCGCGGTGACCGTACGCCCCGGGCAGAGCGTGCCCGGGTCGAGCTGACGGTCGGTCAGCCGTGCCGCGTCACCCTCGGCTCGCACCTCCACCGGAAACGAGCCGGTCTCCTCGATCCGATCCACCCGCACCTGGTCCAGTCGCAGCCCCTGCACACCCAGCACCAGGGACCAGCGCACCTTGATGCAGTCGCCCTGGTCGTCGCGGGACACCACAGCGGAGATCGTCGCCACCCGCCCACCGGCGGTGAACTGGTCCGGCAGGCCGCCGAGTTCGGTGGCGAACGCCGCGTGCGCCGGCGCGGCCATGGCGAAGTCCACTCCGGTGAGACATGCCAGCGCCACCCCGATCCGTAGCGTGTAACGCCACAGCCTCTTCACGATCCGTCCTCCCGTTGGTCGCCTCCATTGGCAACGCTAGGAGCGCGGGAGGCCACCCGGTAGACGGGCGTGTTCGCACGTACCGTGAAGCAAGATGCCCGATTTCACGTACGGTATTGAACCGCTTACGGATCACCCGCGACACGCCGGGCACGGTGACGGTGGACAATCACCGGATGTCCGCGCTCTCCGCCGCCTTCGTCCGGCTGCACGCCCGGCTCGCCCCCGTCGCCTTCGTACCCGAGGTGCGGCTGCACCAGGCGGACGAGCCGATCGGGTTGTGGGAGCTGACCGAGGGCGAGTTCCGCAGCGACCGGCCGCCACCGTTCTGGGCCTTTGCCTGGGCCGGCGGCCAGGGCCTGGCACGCTACGTCACCGACCACCCGGAGGCCGTCGCCGGCCGCCGGGTACTCGACCTGGCCTCCGGCTCCGGCCTGGTGGCCATCGCCGCCGCCCGGGCCGGCGCGACCGCCGTCCGCGCCGTGGAGGTCGACGAACTTGCCGTCGCGGCCGTCGCGCTCAACGCCGAGGCCAACGAGGTACGCGTGGACGCCGAACTCGGCGACATCCTCGACGGCGACGCGGGCGACGCCGAGGTGATCCTGGCCGGCGACGTCTTCTACAGCGAGGCGATGGCCAACCGGGTGCTGCGGTTCCTGCTGCGCGCCACCCGGGCCGGGGCGTCGGTGCTGGTCGGCGACCCGGGACGGGCCTTCCTGCCCCGGGAACGCTTCGACGAACTCGCCGCCTACGACGTGCCGGTCAGCGAGGCGCTGGAGAGCGTACGGGTGAAGCGCACCACGGTGTGGCGGCTGCGCGCCGGGCGGCCGGAGGCGGCCGACTAGCGTGACGCCGTGCTGTTCCGCAGCTGGGAGCAGGTCCCGGCAGACCCCGGGGCCGGCGTCGCCCACTGGCCCGACGTGGCCCGGGTCGCCGATCACGTGGGCGTCGAGCACCTGCTGGTGACCCGGCACGCCCTGGTCCGCCAAGTGCTCACCGACCCCACGACGTTCCGACCCGACAACGCGCTGGACGCGGTCACCCCGATGCCGGTGGCGGCGCTGCGGGTGCTCGCCGCCCACCGGTTCCGGCTGCCGCCGACGCTGGCCAACAACGCTGGCGCCAGCCACCCGGAGATCCGTGCCCTGGTCGCCGACGCCCTGCACCCGACCCGGGTGGCCGCCCAACGGGAGTGGCTGTCCGCGCTGGTCCGGCAACGGGTCGCCGAACTGACCGTCACCCTGGACACCGGCGCACCTGTCGACCTGCACGCGAGCCTCGCCGCCGACCTACCGCTGCTGGTCCTGGCCCGGCTGGTCGACCTGCCCGACGCACCCGTCGCGGCGGTGAAGGAGTTCGCCCGCGCGGCGCTGGAACTCTTCTGGGCGCCGCTGGACGCCGACCGGCAGCGCCTGCTCGCCGTCGAGGTGGGTCGTTTCCACCGGTTGCTGCGGGAGTTCGCGGCCACCGGCGACGGCCTGGCCGCGTCCCTGCGCGCCGCCGGGCACCCGCCCGACGTGGTCGTCGGCGCACTGTTCTTCCTGCTGGTCGCCGGCCAGGAGACCACCTCGCAGTTCCTCACCCTGCTGCTGCACCGGCTCACCGCCGAGCCGGCGGTGCTCGCCGGGCTACGCGACGGCTCGGTGCCGGTCGCCGACGTGGTCGAGGAGGGGCTGCGGCTGGAACCACCGATCGTCACCTGGCGGCGGGTCGCCGCCGTGGACACCACGCTGGGCGGGACGGGGGTGCGGGCGGGTACCAGCGTGGTGCTGTGGCTGGCCCGCGCCGGACGGGACCCGGAGGTCGTGCAGTCGCCGGACGAGTACCGCCCGGGGCAGCGCGGGTCACGCCGGCATCTGGCCTTCGGTGCGGGCGTGCACCGCTGCGTCGGCGACCAACTCGCCCGGATGGAAGCCACCACGCTGGTGCGCGAGGCCGCACCGCTGCTGACCGGGGTACGCGTGGTGCGTCCGCCCCACTATCCCGACAATCTCACCTTCCGGATGCCCGACACCTTCGTCGTCCGCCGCTGACCGGCACCGCGGCTCAGGTGGTCTCGTCGGCCCAGGCGCGCCAGTCGTCGAGCACGCCGTACAGGGCCGGGGTGAGCCAGCCCGGCGCGGAACGCCGGAACACTCCCGGGTCCATCGCCCCGGCCCCGGCCGGCAGCGCGCCGAGCAGATTCGGCAGCAGGTCGCTGAGGTTCGCCCAGTGCACCAGCTCAGGCTCAGCCGGCCAGGCGCCGATGATCACGCCCGCCGGCACGGCCCGCCGGTCCAGGGCCTCCAGGGTGAGCGCGGTGTGGTTGAGGGTGCCCAGGCCGGCCCGAGCCACCACCACCGCCGGAGCGCCCAGTGACACGGCCAGGTCGGCGACGGTCCACGGCTCCCCAGACGGCCGCAGGCCCATCGGTACGAGCAGTCCGCCGGCCCCCTCGACCAACACCAGATCGTGCTTGTCGGCCTCCTCCCGCACCGCGTCGACCGCGTTGTACAGCTCCAGCGGCGGCAGTTCGGCCACCCGGGCGGCGGCCAACGGCGCGAGCGGGTCCGGAAAGCTGGCCAGCGTACGACAGGTCATCGGGGCAGCCAGCCGGGCGACCGTCTCGACATCACCGGGATCGCCGGTGGCCGTACCGGTCTGACCGGGTTTGACCACCGCCACCCGCAGCCCGGCCGCCTGCGCCGCGGCCGTGATCGCCGCGGTCACCACCGTCTTGCCGACCTCGGTGTCGGTGCCGGTGACAAGCACCGGTCCACGCCACTGATCCGTCATGGCGCACATTCCACGATGACCTCCAGGGCGTGTTCGAAGTCCGCCCGCGGCACCCCGGCGCTGACGGTCAGGCGCAGCCTCGACCGGCTGTCCGGGGTGGAGGGCGGGCGGAAACAGCCGACCGCCACCCCCCGGTCCCGGCAGGCGGTGGCCCACGCCGTCGCCGCCTCCGGGCTGGGCGCGGTGATCGAGACGACGGCGGCGTCGGCAGCGGAGACGTCCAGGCCGGCGGCGCGCAGCCGGCCGACCGCGTGGGCGGCCCGCTCGGCCAGCTCGGCGCGCAGGCCGGCGCCGGAGCGCGCCAGCCCGACGGCGGCCTGCACCCCGGCCGCCACCACGGGCGGCAGGGCGGTGTCGTAGATGAAGGTCCGCGCGGTCTCCACCAGGTGCCGGACGAACTCGGCCGGGCCGGCCACCACGCCACCGGCCCCGCCGAGTGCCTTGGACAGGGTCGCGGTGACCACCACGTCGGGTTCGCCGGTAAGCCCGGCCTCGGCGACCGCGCCGGCACCGTCCGGACCGACCACGCCCAGCGCGTGTGCGTCGTCGACGAGCAGCAACGCGCCGTGTTCGCGGGCGGTGGCGTGCAGCCGCGCCAACGGGGCGAGGTCGCCGTCGACGGAGAAGACCGACTCGGTGACCACCACCGCCGGTCGGCCCGGGGCGGCGGCGAGGGCGGCGGCGACCGCCGCCACGTCGGCGTGCGGGGTCACCACCGTCTCCGCACCGGAGATCCGGCAGCCGTCGATGAGTGAGGCGTGGTTGTGCGCGTCGGAGATCAGCAGCGTACGGGGACGCACCAGCGCGCGGACCGCACCGAGGTTGGCCAGGTACCCGGAGGAGAAGACGAGCGCCCGGTCGGTGCCGAGCCAGTCGGCGAGCGTTTCCTCAAGCGTGTGATGGACTTCGGTGGAGCCGCGGATCAGCCGTGAACCGGTCGCACCCAGCCCGTACGCGGCAAGGGCCTGCGCGGCGGCGGCAACCACCTCAGGGTGCGCGGCCAGGCCCAGGTAGTCGTTGCCGGCCAGGTCGACCACACCGTCGGCGGCGGCGCGCGGATGCAGCCGGCGGGTCAGTCCCGCCTTGGCCCGCAGCTCGGCGCGGCGGTCCAGCGCCGCCAGCCAGTCCGCCACCGCCACGTCCCTTCCCCGCCGGTTCCGCCCGTCAGGCGCTTCCGCCGGGCGAAGTTACCACCCGGGATGCCCGCACCGGCGTGGCGGCGTACGGCTCGCCGCGCTGAGCCACCGGGCGGCCGGGTCGGACCGGGCGGCGCGGCGGCCTTGTAGGGTACGTGCCATGCCAGAGATCCTCGACCAGGCCCGGGACCAGGTGCTGCACAACGGCGTCGGTCTCGACGAGGCCGGTGTCCTCGCCGTGCTGAACCTGCCCGACGAGCACCTGTCCGCCACCCTTCAGCTCGCCCACGAGGTGCGGATGCGCTGGTGCGGCCCGGAGGTCGAGGTCGAGGGCATCGTGTCGCTGAAGACCGGCGGCTGCCCGGAGGACTGCCACTTCTGTTCCCAGTCCGGCCTGTTCACCTCGCCGGTGCGGTCGGTGTGGTTGGACATTCCCTCGCTGGTGCAGGCGGCGAAGCAGACCGCCGCGACCGGGGCGACCGAGTTCTGCATCGTGGCCGCCGTCCGGGGCCCGGACGACCGGCTGATGAAGCAGATGCGTGAAGGGGTCGCCGCGATCAAGGCGGAGGTCGACATCCAGGTCGCCGCCTCGCTCGGCATGCTCACTCAGGAGCAGGTCGACGAGCTGGTCGACATGGGTGTGCACCGCTACAACCACAACCTGGAAACCTGCCGGTCGTACTTTCCGAACGTGGTCACCACGCACTCGTGGGAGGAGCGGTGGGAGACCCTGCGGATGGTCCGCGAATCCGGCATGGAGGTCTGCTGCGGCGGCATCCTCGGCCTCGGTGAGACCGTCGAGCAGCGGGCCGAGTTCGCCGCGCAGCTCGCCGAGCTCGATCCGCACGAGGTGCCACTGAACTTCCTCAACCCTCGGCCCGGCACCCCGCTGGGTGACCGCCCGGTGGTGGAGGGCAGGGACGCGCTGCGGGCCATCGCCGCGTTCCGGCTGGCCATGCCGCGCACCATCCTGCGGTACGCGGGCGGCCGCGAGATAACCCTGGGTGATCTCGGTACCCGCGACGGGCTGCTCGGCGGCATCAACGCCGTGATCGTCGGCAACTACCTGACCACCCTCGGCCGACCGGCCACCGACGACCTCAAGCTGCTCGACGAGCTGAAGATGCCGGTCAAGGCGCTGTCGGCGACCCTGTGATGCCAGCCGTGGCAGCTCAGACCTGGTGCGACAGGTGCGGGGAGGCGGCAGCGTCCGGCGCCCACGAGCAGTGTGCGGCGGCCCGCGCCCTGGAGCCGCCCCGGTACTGCGCGCGGTGCCGACGCCGGATGAAGGTGCAGGTGCTGCCGATCGGCTGGTCAGCGATCTGCGTGGAACACGGCGAGATTCGGAGCTGAGCGGATGCTGCGCGGCAAGGCGGTGACCCTGCGACCGGCGACGGCCGCCGACGTGCCCGCGCTGGCGAGGATCCGCGCCGAGCCCGAGGTACGCCGCTGGTGGCGCGGCGGCGACGACCTGGTCGCCGCCGTCGAGGCGGATCTCGCCGAGGAGGGCACCTCGGTGTACGCCATCGAGCACGGCGACCGGGTGGTCGGCGCGATTCAGTGGCACGCCGAGGACGACCCGGATTACCGGCACGCCGGGCTCGACATCTTCCTCGACCCCTCGGTACGCGGTGCCGGGCTCGCCGGGGACGCCATCCGCGTCCTGATCCGCCACCTGATCGACGACCACGGCCACCACCGCTTCACCATCGACCCGGCCGCGGCGAACACCGCCGCCATCCGGGCGTACGCGAAGGTTGGTTTCCGCCCGGTCGGGGTGCTGCGCCGCTACGAGCGTGGCGAGGACGGCCGCTGGCACGACGGCCTGCTGATGGACCTGCTCGCCGACGAACTGGCCGACTGAGCCCGTTATCCGCCGATCGTGGTGCGCAGCGTGAGCCGAGCCCACTGCGCGAAGGTGGTTGTCGGTACGCCCAAGGCGGCGGCCAACTCGGGGCGTGCCGGTGCGGGGTGTGCGCTCATGAATCGCTGTCCCTGGAAGAACGCCGCCAACGGACCCTCGTCCCGAATGTCCTGCCCGCTGCCGGGTAGCTCGATGGTCGTCCCGAGAACTTGGGACAGTTCTTCGGCGATCTCGCGGAAGCTGCGTACGTCACCGGCTAGTTCGAGTTCAACGCCGTGAAACCGCTCGGGTTGTGCGAACGCCGCGGCGGCGGCGGTGCCGATGTCGCGCACCGCGACGAACGGCAGCCGGACGTCGGGGTCGACGGCGACCTGGAGACGGTCCGAGGTCAGGTCGGCGAAGTAGACCGACGGCCGGACGAAGCTTTCCATGAAGGTGGCCGGCCTCAGGATTGTCCATCCGGGGAAGCCGGCCCCCCGCACGAGTTCCTCGACTGCGGCCTTGCTGCGGTAGTAATGCCGCGTGAACGCACCGTAACGGTCCTCGTCGAAGCGCTCGTCGTCGACAGCGGCCACGCCCGCGACCGAGGTGTGGACGACGTGTGCGACGCCCGCCGCACGAGCGGCCCTGACGAGGTTCTCACCGCGCCGAATCTCGGCGTCACCCGTGCCGCCGGTGAGGTCGATCGTCTGCACCGAGAACACCCCATGCACGTCGGCGACGGCCGACCCGAGCGACGTGATGTCGTCGAGGTCGCCGGGTACGAGCACCGCTCCGAGATCAGCCAGGGCGGTGGCGCGCTCGGCGGCGGGGTCCCGCACCAGGGCGCGTACCGGGACGCCAGCGGCGAGCAGGGTGCGGGTCACCGCGCCGCCCTGGTTGCCGGTAGCTCCGGTCACCAGGACGGAAAGGGGTAGTGATGTGGACACGTAAGCCTCCTGGAAAAATGGGGTAGCACCCCGATTGGCCTGGGCTACGATACGGGGTGCCACACCGTTTCCGGCAGTGGGAAGTGCCACCGATGACCGAAGCCCACACCCGCCCACAGCGATCCGACTGGCAGCGCAACCACATGCGGCTCGTCGCGGTGGCCGCCGCCCTGGTCGCCCAGGACGGGGCGCAGGTCTCCCTTGAGAAGATCGCCCGCGAGGCCGGTGTGGGCTCCGCCACACTGCACCGGCACTTCCCCTCTCGGCACACGATGCTCGAGGAGGTCTTCCAGGACAGCACCGCGCACCTTCGCCGACGCGCCGCCGAACTGGCCGGCGAAGACCCCCACGCGGCGCTGCTCACGTGGTTGGAAGAACTGATGGTCGCCGCAGCGAGCACCCGCGGGTTGGCGGCCGCACTCGACGCGGCGGACAGCGCTGCCCCTTACAGCCAGACCTGCCACTCGGTGGTCCGCGAGGCGACAGCGGACCTGCTGGGCCGCGCGCATCACCTGGCCACCGTCCGACCTGATGTTTCGCCGGACGACCTGATTGCGCTGGTTCAGGCGATCGCCCAGGCCACCGAAGGCGATCCACCCAGGGCCGTCCGCCTGCTCCGCCTGGCCCTCGACGGCGTCCGGCCGCGATAGCGAACCCACCGAGACGGTGAGCTGCTCGGTCACGCGACACGAACGCCGCCGAGGTCAGGCGATCGACCCTCAGCCGATGGCGCAGGTGGCGCCGTTGAGCGTGAACGTGGTGGGCTTCGGGTTGCTGCCGGTGTGGGTGCCGTTGAAACCGATGCCTACCGACGCGCCCGGTGCCAGGTTGCCGTTGTACGACATGTTCGTGGCGGTCACCGCCGCACCGGTCTGGGCGTAGGTGGCCGACCAGCCCTGGCCGACCCGCTGTCCGGCGTCCGGGAAGCTGAACGCCAGCGTCCAGCCGTTGATCGCGGTCGTACCGGTGTTGGTGATGGTGATGTTCGCGGTGAAACCGCTGCTCCAGTCGTTGCTGCCGTAGGTGACCCGGCAGGGCGACGTGGGCAGCGGCGCCGAGGTGCTCACCATCACCGTCTGCGAGGGCGGCGAGGCATTGCCTGCGGCGTCGATCGCGACCACGTAGAACGGGGTCGTGCTGTCAGGAGTCAAGCCGGTCAGCCGATAGGTCGGCTCGGTGACCGTGTCGATCAGGGTGTCGACCAGGTACGAACGGTAGATCCGGTACCCGACGACGCCCACGTTGTCGGTCGACGGAGCCCAGGTCAGCGTCGCACCGGTCGAGGTGACGGCGGAGACCGTGGGCGTGCCCGGCGCGGTCGGTGGGACGGTGTCCCCCGTGTCCACGGCGGGAGTCGTCACGCTCAGCGATGGCGACGAGAAGGACGTGTTGCCGGCCCTGTCCCGGGCCACCACGCTGAACTCGTACGTCCGGGCCGGCAGCACGTCGATCGTCAGCGAGTTGGTGCTGGCGTTGCTCAACGTGATCGCGTCGCTGCCGATCTGGCGGGTGCTGACAAGGTAGACGTCGATCCCGCTGCCGGAGTCGGTGGACGGCTCCCAGGTAAGACTCACCGCTCGGGAGCTGACCGAGGTGGCCACCGGGGTGCCGGGGGTGGTCGGCCGGGTGGTGTCGGGGGCGTCCGGCGCGGGCTCCGAGCCCCACACCACCTCGCCTCCGGAATAGAGCGGCACGTTGCGGTTCGGCCCGGCGGTGGCCTGGTACGACGGATCGTTCGCCGGGTTCCAGGTGCCACCCTCGGGCACACCGACCTTGAACTGCACCTCCATCCGGTGCTGCGACTGGCCGGCCGGCGCGATCGTGTGCCCGGTGCAGTCGACCTCGACGTACCAGAGGTCGCCGCTGGCCTGGCGGGCGGTGGTCGGTGCCGGGCAGCCCTGGGTGTAGCTGGAGGTCACCTGCACCGGGCCGGTGCCGTCGGGCCGGAAGTAGTAGCGGAACTTCGCGTCGGTCAGTGCCCGGGCCGGGAAGGCCGACTTGTTGTAGATGATCGCCTTGATGCCGGTGGCTCGCGTCTCGTTCTGCATGACCGTGGTCTCCACGGTCAGTTCGTCGATGTCGGGCTGCTCGGGGACCGGGAAGTTGGCCAGCGGGGTGCCGCCGTACTCCTGGGAGAGCCGGGCCAGCGCGGAGGTGAAGCCGGCGTTGTAGTCGGTGGCGACCTCGTTCATCACGTAGTCGGACCGGTTGTCGGTGTACGCGTCGTTCGGCGAGGACGGCCCGCCGACAAGCGCGCCGTAGAGGGTGTGCCGGGTCTCGGTGGGCACCGTCTGGCTGTCCCACCAGGAGCCGTGCGCGGTGCGGTGGTGGGGGTTCTTCGGCGGGTTGGCGCCGAAGCCGATCACGTAGCTGGAGTTGCGCGGGTTGTCGCCGAGCGCGTAGTTGATCTGCCGGACGGCGAAGTCGTGGTAGCGCGCCTTGCGGGTCGCGTCGGTGGTCTTGTCGCTGTAGACCAGCGCGGCGAACGCGGTGTTGGCCGCGTAGCGCAGCGCGCCCCACGAGTCGAGCACCGCCATCCCGCCGGGCGAGTACCGGACCCGCTCGCCGTTGACGCCGACGGTCCAGAAGTCCAGCCACCGGTTGGCGTCGTCGATGTACTTCTGCTTGCCGGTCAGGTTGGCCAGCAGCACGTACGCCCCGAACTGCTTGTTGTCCCAGGCCACGGTCCATTTGTACGAGCGGGTGGTGGTCTGCGGCTCGGTGCCGAGCTTGTCGTACTCGCTCTCGGCCTTGGCCAGGTACGCGGCGTCGCCGGTGGCCCGGTACAGCCAGATCGCACCCCAGACGAGTTCGTCCTGGTAGCCGCTCCAGGACCGGTAGAAGCTTGTCGCGTCGGTGATGCACTCGTGGTAGTTCTTCCGCACCGTGTCGGCGAAGGTGTAGAGCTGCCGGGCGTGGGTCAGCAGCTTGTCGGCGTACGCGGCGTCGGTGGGTCGGAACACCATGGACGAGGCGGCCATCGCGGCGGCGGTCTCCCCCGCCAGGTCCGCGCCGCCACAACTCGCGTCGATCTTGTACGCGGGCCGCGCCATCGGCATCACCTCGGCCGGCCCCCACCACTTGTGGTCGTCGTCGCCGTTGCCCACCTGTCCGTACAGGACGTTCGGCGACGGGTGCGCCTTGACGAAGTAGTCGTTGACGTAGCGCAGGTTGTTCAGCAGGTGGGTGAGCTGGCCGGACGCCGCGTACCCGGCCCGGTACTCAACCGCGCCCCAGGCCAGCATGGTGGTGCTGAACGCCATCGGAAAGCCGAACTTCACATGGTCACCGGCGTCGTACCAGCCGCCGGTGAGGTCGAGTCCGACGTCCGAGCCGTCGCGGAGCGCCGAGTCGCCGCGCCACGAGACGCGGTTCCAGTCGGGCAGTTCCCCGGACTGCTGCGCCTCGTAGAACAGCAGGGACTTCTGTAGCGCCTCGGCGTAGTTGAAGGCCGGGGCCGCGGCGGCGGCACCGGCACCGTCGGTCGGCGCGGCGGCGGCACCGGTCGCGGGTACGCCGAGCGCGAGCGCGAGGCCGGCGGCGAGTGCGGTGACGGCGGCCAGCATCCGGCGGGGCCAGGGCTGGTCGGGGCGGTGACGCAGCCAGGGCTGGTTCGGCAGAGGTCGGTCGGCGTGGACGCGGCCCGACCGTGGGGGTAGATGCATGCGACTACTCCTGTCGATGCGTGCCCGACGGCATCGACCGGACGCGTGCCCGCGTCGGGGTGGACGGCTGCCGGCGGTGGTGGTGGCGGCGAGGTGGCTCCAACAGGACCGGGAGCGCTCCCATGGATAGTTGACAATGTAATCCGGGCACCGTCGGTTGGGAAGCCCGCCCGGCGATGCCGCTGGGCGTCGGAGGGCCGTCTGGCGTTACACCGACACGCGCGCCGACAGCCCCGGAGACACCCTCGCGGGCACATCGCGACTTCAGGTCTGCCCAGGTCAGACCGTTCGCCCGAGATCAGAACCGGCCATCCGGATGCGAGCATGTGCCGTCATCCCGCTGAGATCCGGAGGAATTCTCATGCCACAGCGTCGGCACGTGGCGCGTGCGGCCGTTTCCGGCGTCGCCGCCACGGCCCTCCTCGCCCTCGCCGCCCCGGCCTGGGCGAGCAGCACAGTTCCGCTTCACTCGGCCCACCAGGGTTCCACTGCGGCCGACTTCCAGCAACAGTGCGCGGACACCAGGTTCGCCGATCGCCCCACCGACCACGACGGCTGGCACTTCGTCCTGCCCGGCGGTCCGTCCGCAGGCGGTTTCGAGAGCCTGACACTCACCTTCGACAACGGCTCCGGCACGGTCGACGTCACCGTGCCCGACGCCGCCGACGCCTACCCCGACGCGCTCTACCCCGCTGGGCAGAACGAGTCCCGACTTATCCACGCCTATCTGTTCACCCCGGCCGGGTGGACGCTGGTGGACGGCAGCGCCACGATCAGCGGCCAGGGTGACCGCTTCAACCTCAGCCACACCTGCGCCGGCCAGCCGACCCCGGAGTCACCGACGCCCACGCCCACCACTTCGGAGTCGCCCACCCCGACGCCGACCGTCCCCGAGTCGCCGGTCCCGTCGGACACGCCGTCGGCCAGCCCGTCGAACGGCACCGGCGGTGGCGGCGGTGACGACGACGGCAGCCTGCCGGTCACCGGCGCGGCGGCGACGACCATGGCTCTGGTCGGCGTCGGCCTGATCGGTGGCGGTGTCGCCCTGGTCGCGCTGCGACGTCGGCGTGACGGGATCACCTTCACCAGCTGACAGCACCATCCCAGAACGGCCGCCGGCACCCTCCGGCGGCCGTTCTCGTCATTGGGTACGAGTGGACGCCTCCCAGGCCGATGCCACCGCCAGGTAGCCGCGATCGTACTCACCAGTAACAAAGGGGGAATGTTCACATCATCGACGTTTAGCAATACGCCTGGGGCAAATCGGCAGGTGAGGGGCGTCGGCCACGGGACAGGGCGGGCCCTCCACTGAGGAGCGCCAAGCCTCGGGTGTCCTGCGATACGGACCGTACTGTTGCCGTCGCGCTGGGCGGCACGCGACAGTACGCGGCACCTGGCGGCGCCCCTCGATGGCCGCTCCCCGCCCACCTGAGGAGATCGCGATGGCTCTACGGCTCGCCGACGGAACCTCCTGGCCGGACACCCTCGCCCGGGCGGTGGCCGCCACCGGTGAGGCGTTCGACCGCCCAGCCGACGGCACCACCACGTTGCGGAACCTGGTCGGCGGCGGCTGGCGTACCGGCGGCACGCCCACGCCGACGCGTACCCCGGTCGACAACAGTGTGCTTGTCAACCTGCCGCGACTGGACGCGGCGACCGCCCACGACGCGGTCGCGCACGCCGCCGCGGCCCACGCCAGCTGGGCCGAGATCCCGCTGGCCGAACGCAGGTCGCGGGTCACCGACGCCCTGGACGCCCTCACCGACCAACGCGACCTGCTGGCCCTGCTGCTGGTCTGGGAGATCGGCAAGCCGTGGCGCCTGGCCTGCGCCGACGTGGACCGCGCACTCGACGGGGTGCGCTGGTACGTCGACGAGATCGATCGGATGCTCGCCGGCGGTCGCGCCCCGCTGCCCGGCCCGGTCAGCAACATCGCCTCCTGGAACTACCCGATGAGCGTGCTGGTGCACGCCGAACTGGTGCAGCTGCTCGCCGGCAACGCGGTCATCGCCAAGACACCGTCCCAGGGCGGCGCGGTCTGTCTCACCGTGGCGCACGCACTGATGCACCGCGCCGGGCTGCCCGCCACCCTGCTCTCCGGCAGCGGCGAGGCGTTGTCCGAGGTACTGGTCCGGGCACCGGAGATCGGCGCGGTGGCGTTCGTGGGTGGCCGCTCCAACGGGGGCAAGGTGGCCGCCGCGCTGCTCGACTCGAACAAACGCCACTTCATCGAGCAGGAGGGCCTCAACGCCTGGGGCATCTGGGACTTCTCCCAGTGGGATCTGCTCGCGGCTCACCTCAAGAAGGGCTTCGAGTACGGCAAACAGCGCTGCACCGCGTACCCCCGGTTCGTGGTCCAGCGGGACCTGGTCGACGAGTTCCTCGACATGTACCTGCCGGTGGTCCGCTCGGTCCGGTTCGGGCACCCGCTCGCGGTCGTCGAGACCTGGCAGGCCGGAGACCCGTTGCCGGAGCTGGACTTCGGCCCGCTGATCAGCGCCGCCAAGGCCGACGAGCTGCACCGCAAGGTCGACGAGGCGGTACGGGGCGGCGCCGTCCCGTTGTACCGGGGCAAACTCGACGGGGCGCCGTTCCTGCCCGGGCAGGACACCTCGGCGTACGTCGCGCCGTCGGTGCTGCTCGCCCCACCCGGCCGGTCCCGGCTCATGCACGCCGAGCCGTTCGGTCCGGTCGACACCATCGTCGTGGTGGACACCACCGACGAGTTGCTGGCCCAGATGAACGCCTCAAACGGCGCACTGGTGGCCTCCCTCGCCTGCGACGACACCGACGAGGCGGCGAAGCTGGCAGTCGACCTGCAAGCCTTCAAGGTGGGCATCAACCGGCCCCGCTCCCGGGGTGACCGGCAGGAGCCGTTCGGCGGCCGGGGCGCTTCCTGGAAGGGTGCCTTCGTCGGTGGGGATCTGCTGGTCCAAGCCGTCACCGTGGGCGCCGACGATCGCCTCTACGGCAACTTCCAGGACCGCACCGCCCTACCTCCGAGCATCTGACCGCAGCCGGTCAGGAGGCACGCGGTGGGCAGGACCCCCGCACCGGGAATCCTGCCCACCTCACCGGCCTCCGCACCGGAGGTCGGTCGTCTGGGCCGTCAGCCGGCGCTCTTCGCTGTCGCCGGCACCTCGGCGGCCAACGGCACGGTCATGGTCAGCAGTGCGCCGTCCCGCTGGACGGTGCTCGGCCGGGACAACCGGCGCAGCGTACGCAGCATCGGCGCGTTGTCCGCCTGGACGTGCAGCACCATCGCCGCGTAGCCGGCCGACTCGGCCTGCCGGGTCAACCGACGCAGCAACGTCGAGCCCAGCCCACGGCGCTGCCAGTCGTCGCGTACCAACAGCGCCACCTCGGCCTCGTCGCCCTCGGCGAGCAGGTTCGCCATCGCGACGACCGACTCCGCCGCCCCGCCGGAGCCGGTCGTCGCGGCGACCAGGGTCAGCCCACGGGCCGGCTCCAGGAGCCGACGCAGTCGGGCCGGGGAGGGAAGTACCGCTCCGCCGAGGTAACGGCGCTGCCGGCTGCGCACCGAGCAGGCCTGGTGCAACTCGACCACGGCCGTCAGGTCCTCCGCGACGGCGGGGCGTACGGTCAGCTCGGCGCCGTCGGGCAGGACCACGGTGACCTGTTCGGTGCTGCGCCGGGCGGCGGTGGCCCCCAGTTCGAGCAGCGCCTGGGCTCGGGCGTACTCGGCCGGGGTGAAACTCGGCGCGACCCGGCGCAGGGTGTACGACCCGCCGTTCGGGTCGGCCAGCAGCATCGTCATCCCGTCGATCCCGGGCCGGGCCAGGGCCGGCGCGGCCCGCCAGGTCACCTCGTCGGCGCCGAGCAGGGCCCGTAGCACCTCACCTGTCGCGTCCGGGTCGTGCACCAGCCGGGTCGCCAGCCCGAGCACCCGGGTCGGCTGATCGGCCAGGCCACGCGCCTCGCTGCGCGCCACCCAGCAGTCCCGCCCCCGGCCCCGCTCGACCGCGGCGAGCAGTCCCGCCTCGTCGAGGGTGTCCGGCGCGTCGACGAGGAAATCATCGACGGCACCCTGCTCGGTGGTGTGCACCTGCACGGTGAGGATGTTGACTCCACGCAACGCGAGGCTCGCCGTGAGCACCGACAGGTAACCCGGTCGGTCGTCCACGGTGGCTCGGATCCGCCACAGCGTCATCGTTGCCTCCCTTCGCCTGCCACCCTCGTCCGCGGCTGTTGCCGGTCGGTTGCCTCACCGTGTCCAGCCGCGATCGGCCCTGCGGTCTGCGTCACAACGGCTCAGGGTTTGGCGCTGACCGGCGGAGCGCCGACCAGGTCGAGCCGGTCACCGAGGATCACGGCGCAGGCCCGGACCAACTGGGCGAGCCGATCCACCTCGGTGGAGTGGAAGGCGGCCGGCGTTAGGGTCTCGCTGTGCTCGCGGGACACCACCAGCACCAGCCCGGCCCGACCGAACGGTGCGACCGCGAAATGGCCGCCGTCGGGCGCGGTCATCGACCGGGCGCGCAGCGGGGTCACCTCCGGCAGCATGGGCGGCACCGGGGTACGCCAACTGGCGTGCCCGACCGTCGCACCGCCCCCTCCGGTACGCGATGCCCAGTCCACCGGCACCATCGCGGCGACGGACCAGTCGGCGGCGAGCAGCCCGGGCACCGCGTCGACAAGGGTCGCCAGTCCGTCGGCCGGGTTGGCGGCGACCTGGGCCAGCAGTTCGGCGTCCTGGCCGGTGGTGGTGGGCGCGCCGATCGCCCGCCAGACCCCGTCCACCCGTACGCCGGGGATCGCCGCCAGGCCGGCCAGCAGGCGCTCCACCCGCGCGACGCCCGGCCACACCACCGTGAAGTCGTCGACCGCCCGCCCGCCGAGGCGTTCCAGCACGACCACCTGGACGATGTCCGCCCCGGACACGCCGAGGGTGCGCGCGACCTGACCGAGCGTGCCAGGACGGTCCGGCAGGGTGACCCGAACGCGCAGCAACATCTCAAACCCCTCCGCTCGGCGGGCCGGCACAGTGGCCGGCAGGCTGGTGTCAGCCTGACAGTTGACCATTTCGTCCCTGTTGCGGCGGCATGTCCCGAGGGTCAAACCTGACCTTGACAAGCCGCCGGAGCTGCCATGGACTGTCCGGATGACCGAACCGACCGCCGGCTCGCCCGCCGGTCTGGATCTGGACCGGCTCGGCGACCACCTGGCGGCGCACCGCCCCGATCTGGCCGCCGGCCCGTTACGGGCCGAGCTGATCGCCGGTGGCCGGTCGAACCTGACCTACCTGGTGCACGCCGGCGATCGGGAAATGGTGCTGCGTCGACCCCCGCTCGGGCACGTGCTGGCCACCGCGCACGACATGACCCGGGAGTTCCGGGTCATCTCGGCGCTCGCCCCGACCGACGTCCCGGTGCCCGGCGCCCTGCTGCTCTGTCCCGAGCCGGAGGTGCTGGGGGCGCCGTTCTACCTGATGGAGCGGGTGCCGGGCGAGGTGTTCCGGAGCCGTTCCCGCACCGACCGGCTCACCGGCGAGCAGCGACACGGGCTGGCCATGACGATGATGGACACCCTGGCAGCGCTGCACACGGTGGAGCCGGCGGCGGTCGGGCTGGCCGACTTCGGCCGCCCGGAAGGGTTCCTGGCCCGGCAGGTCCGCCGCTGGTCGGGGCAGCTCGATCGCTCCCGCAGCCGGCCGCTGCCCGGCATCGACGAGCTACGCGACCGGCTCGCCGCCACCGCGCCGGACGGAGCCAACGCCGGCCGGATCGTGCACGGGGACTTCCGGCTGGACAACCTGCTCGCCACCGTCGACCCGGTGACGGTGACGGCGGTGCTGGACTGGGAGATGGCCACCCTGGGCGACCCGCTGGCCGACCTGGGGCTGTTGCTGACGTACTGGGAGGTGCTCGGCGGCAGTGCGGCCTCCGACGGAAACCCCGTCGCCGACGGTCTCGGCCCGCGTGCCGGCTTCCCCGGCGGCGCCGAGCTGATCGCCCGGTACGCCGGCCGCAGCGACGTCGACGTCGGCCCGCTGCACTGGCACATCGCGCTGGGCTGCTTCAAACTCGCCGTCATCTGCGAGGGCATCCACTACCGGCACACCCTCGGCCAGACCCTCGGCGAGGGCTTCGACACCATCGGGGGCCTCGTTGCCCCGCTTGTCGCACACGGACTGACCGCGGTGAGGGAGACCTGATGGACTTCGCGTACGACGCCCGGACCGAGCAGCTGCGCACGGAGCTGACCGATTTCCTGGAGCGGCACGTGTACCCGGCCGAGCCGGTGCACGCCGCCCAGGTGGCCGCCGCCGGTGATCCGTGGGCCCGGCCGCCGGTGCTGGCCGAGCTGAAGGCCGAGGCGCGCCGACGCGGCCTGTGGAACCTCTTCCTGCCCGATCCGCGCCACGGTGCCGGGCTGACCAATCTCCAGTACGCTCCGCTGGCCGAACTGACCGGCCGCAGCCCGCACCTCGCTGCGGAGGCGCTCAACTGCGCCGCACCGGACACCGGCAACATGGAGCTGCTCGCCGAGTTCGGCTCCCCCGCCCAGCAGGAACGCTGGCTCACGCCGCTGCTGGCGGGCGAGATCCGCTCCGCGTTCTGCATGACCGAGCCCGACGTGGCCTCCTCCGACGCGACGAACATCGCCACGTCGATCCGCCGCGACGGCGACCACTACGTCGTCGACGGCCGCAAGTGGTGGTCCTCCGGCGCGATGGACCCGGCCTGCGAGATCCTCATCGTGATGGGCAAGACCGACCCGGACGCCGACCGGCACCGCCAGCAGAGCATGATCCTGGTCCCCCGCGACACTCCCGGGGTCACCGTCCGCCGGGGGATGCGGGTCTTCGGCTACAGCGACGCCTCGCACGGCGGGCACGCCGAGATCGACTTCGACAGCGTACGGGTGCCGGCGGAGAACCTGGTCGGTGCCGAGGGCACCGGCTTCGCCATCGCCCAGGCCCGGCTCGGCCCCGGCCGGATCCACCACTGCATGCGCCTGATCGGGATGGCCGAGCGGGCGTTGGAACTGCTCTGCCGTCGGGCCGTCGAGCGGGTCGCCTTCGGTCGCCCGCTCGCCGAGCAGGGCGTGGTACGCGAGTGGATCGCCGAGGCCCGGGTCCGCATCGAACAGGCCCGGCTGCTGGTGCTCAAGACGGCCTGGCTGATGGACACCGTCGGCAACAAGGGCGCACACACCGAGATCCAGGCCATCAAGATCGCCACACCGGCGATGGCCGAGTGGGTCATCGACAAGGCCATCCAGGCGTACGGCGCGGCCGGGGTCAGCCAGGACACTCCCCTCGCCGCGCTCTGGGCCCAGGCCCGCACGCTGCGCCTCGCCGACGGTCCCGACGAGGTGCACCGCAACAGCCTCGCCAAACGCGAGCTTCGCCGCTGGACCGCCCCCGCCTGAACACCACCGCCCACCCGGCTGATCAGACCCGCATCCGACAAGCCCTCCGGCGTGACTTTCCGTGGTCTTCACCGCTCCCCCAGACCCGGTGTACCCCACCTTTGCTCTGCTTCAACCGACGCAACAGTTACTTTCAGCAACCGCGCCGAGCCGGTGACTCGATCCCACCTTCGCATTACCGCAGTTCAGGCGCTAGTGCGTGGGTTGAAGCAGAGCAAAGCGTGCGAGGTGGCACTGAGGGCCGCCGGGGAGAAGTGACACAGCGTCAGAACTGCGGAGAGTTATCGGGGGCCGGGTAAGCGCCGGCCCGCGTACGACCCGCCGCCAGCACCCGCCCGGGGTGGCGCGTGGTTCAGGCGGAGGCGCGCTCGACGAACTGGGTGTCCAGGACGACGTGTGGAGTGGCAAGCTCGTCGCCGCGGATCCGGTCGACCAGCAGCCGCGCCATCTGCCGGCCCATCTCCTCCACCGGCTGGAACACCGACGTCAGTGGCGGGTTGGCCTGCCGGGCGATCGGTTCGTCGCCGAAACCGACCACGGCCACGTCCTGCGGCACCCGACGGCCGGCCTCCCGCAGCGTCCGCATGGCACCGAAGGCCATCAGGTCGGCGGCCACGAAGACGGCGTCCAGGTCGGGGCAGCGCTCCAGCAACCCCCGCATGGCCGTCGCGCCGCTCTCCTCGCTGAAGTCGCCGTACGCGATCAGGTCGGGGTTGACGCCGAACCCGGCGGTGCGGACCGCATCCCGATAGCCGGACAACCGGGCCAGGCCGGCGCCCATGTCCTGCGGGCCGGCGATGGTGGCGATGCGCCGCCGTCCCCGACCGGCGAGGTACTCGACCGCCTGGCGTGCCCCACCGGCGTTGTTGACGTCGACGAACGAGGCGGGCTGCGCCTCGGGGTGCAGCATCCGCGCGGGCCGCCCGCCGAGCACGGTGGGCAGGCCACGCTCCTCCAGCAGGGTGGGCAGCGGATCGTCGTCGTGCAGCGACAGCAGCAGTACGCCGTCGATGTGCTGGTTGGTCAGGTGGTGCTCGACCCGCTCCCGCTCCAGCGGCGACTGGGCCATGGCCAGCCAGAGCTGCAACGGCGTCTCCAGCAGGGCGGAGCTGATCCCCCGGACGATGCCGGCGAAGAACGGCTCGGCGAAGATCCGCTCACCGGACTCGCTGACCACCAGGGCAACCGAGTCGGTCCGCTGGGTGACCAGCGCCCGAGCCGCGCGGTTGGGTACGTACCCCAGTTCGGCAATGGCCTGTTGCACGGCGGCCCGGGCCTCCGGACTCACCTGCGGGGAGCCGTTGACCACCCGGGAGACCGTGCCGCGGCCCACCCCGGCGCGGGCGGCAACCGCGTCGAGCGTCGGCCGCCCGAGCGACCGGGTGCGCTGCGTTGTCATCGTCTGCTCCTCCGACGTCAGGCGGCCCCGGCACCTTCACCAGCGCTGGTGCCGGGCCGCCCGTTACTGGCTGGCCATCGCCCTATTGTGCGGCCAGACCGTTGCGTCGGATCACCTCCGCGTACCACCTGGCACTGGACTTGGGGATGCGGGTCTGCTTGTCGTAGTCGACGTAGATCATGCCGAACCGCTTCGTGTAGCCCCAGGCCCACTCGAAATTATCCATCAGCGACCAGGCGAAGTATCCCCGCAGGGGGACGCCCGCGCTGATCGCCTCGTGGGAGGCGCGCAGGTGGGCGTCGAAATAGGCCAGCCGGTCGACGTCGTCGACCTGACCCTCGACTACCTCGTCGACGAAGGCCGAGCCGTTCTCGGTCACGTAGAGCGGAAGGTCCGTGTACTCTTCGTGAACCCGGCGCAGCGTCTCCACCAGCCCGGGAGCGTCGATCTCCCAGTTCATGTCGGTCACCGGGACCCCCCGGGTTACGAACCGGACGTCCTCGCTGCCCGGCCAGCAGGCCTGGTCCCGCCAGTATGCCTCCGGCTGCTCGCCGGGGATCGGCGCGGCCACCACGTGCCGGCTGTAGTAGTTGACGCCCACCACGTCCAGCGGGGTGGAGATGGTGGCCAGGTCACCGTCGTGAACGTGGCTGAAGTCGGTGACCTTCGCCAGGTCGGCCACCAGGTCGTCCGGGTAGGCGCCGCGCAGGATCGGGTCGAGGAAGAACCGGTTGGCCAGCGCGTCGATCCGCCGGGCCGCGTCGACGTCGCCCGGCGAGTCGCTGGCCGGGGTGACCGGGTACAGGTTGACGGTCACCCCGAGCTGCGCCTGCGGCACCGCCGTACGCAGCGCCTGCACGGCGAGCCCGTGGCCGAGCATCAGGTGATGTCCGGCACGGACCGCGTCGGCCCCGTCGGAGCGGCCCGGGGCGTGCACCCCGGAGCCGTACCCGAGGAAGGCCGAGCACCAGGGCTCGTTGAGCGTGGTCCAGTACTTCACCCGGTCGCCCAGCGCGTCCGCCACCAACAGCGAGTAGTCGGCGAACCGGGCGGCGGTGTCCCGGGCCGGCCAGCCACCGGCGTCCTCCAACTCCTGCGGCAGATCCCAGTGGTAGAGGGTGAGCCAGGGCTCGATCCCGTTGGCCAGCAGCTCGTCGACCAGCCGCTGGTAGAAGTCGAGCCCTTCGGCGTTCGCCGGACCCGACCCGCCCGGCTGCACCCGGGGCCAGGACACCGAGAACCGGTACGACTTCAGCCCGAGCTCGGCCATCAGCCGGACGTCGTCGCTGAGCCGGTGGTAGTGGTCGCAGGCGACGTCGCCGGTGTGCCCGGCGACCGTCCGACCCTCGGTGTGGCTGAAGGTGTCCCAGATCGACGCGGTCCGACCGCCTTCGTTCGCCGCGCCCTCGATCTGGTACGCGGCGGTCGCCGCGCCCCAGAGGAAGCCGGGCGGGAAGGTAAGTGGCGGACGCTCGTCGAGGACGCCGACGGCGGGCGGGGTGGCGGGGTTGCTCACGACTTGACTGCACCTTCCATGATCCCGCCGATGATCTGGCGGCCGAAGAGAAGAAAGACGAGCACCAGCGGGATGGTGCCGACCGCCGTGGCGGCGAAGACCTGGGAATAGTCCGTGTAGTAGGCGTACGAGAGGAAGGAGAGCGAGACCTGCAGGGTCGGGTTCTCCGGGGTGAGGATCGCGTACGGCCAGAGGAAGGAGTTCCAGGTCTCCATGAAGGTGAGCAGACCGAGCACGCCGGCCGCTGGGCGCAGCGCGGGCAGCACGATGTTCCAGTAGATCCGGAAGGTGCTGGCACCGTCGACGCGGCCGGCCTCGATCAGCTCGTCGGAGATCGCCTGGCTGGCGTACTGCCGCATCATGAAGACGCCGAAGGCGCTGACCAGGAACGGCACGGTCACCGCGTAGAGGGTGTCGTACCACCCCAGCGACTGCATCATGCTCCAGAGCGGGATGAGGCCCATCTGGGTCGGGATCATCATGGTGACGATGATCGCCAGCAGCAGCACGTTGCGACCGCGGAAGCGCAGCTTCGCGAAGGCGAAGCCGGCCAGGGAGCCGGTGAGCACCACCGACACGGTGACCACCGACGAGACGATGATCGAGTTCATCAGGCCCTTGAGGAAGTTGGCCGCGTCGTTGTCGAGCACCCGCCCGAAGTTGTCACCGAACGCGCCGGCCGGGGTCATCGGCGGCGGCACGTCGTTGATGGACTCCAGGCTCCGGGTGCCGATCACGATCATGTAGTAGAAGGGGTAGATCGACAGCAACGCCGCCAGGACGAGCGCCATGTAGGTCAGTGGACTGGTGCGCCACAGGCGCTTTGAAGCCGAGATCATCGATCTCTCCTCACTTGGCCGCGCGGCGGACGAGTATGAAGTTGATCAGCGACACGAGGACGATGATCATGAAGATCGCCCAGGCGACCGCGGCTCCGTAACCTGCGGTACTCAGGTTGTAGATGCCCTTCTCGTACATGTACATCGCCAGCGTCTGGAACTCCCGCTGGTTGCCGCCGATGATGCTGCCGTTGGCGAAGAGCAGCGGCTCGGTGAACAGCTGCATGCCGCCGATCGTGGAGAGGATGACCACGAAGATGAAGGTGGGCTTGAGCATCGGCAGGGTGATCTGCCAGAACTGCCGCCACGGGCTGGCCCCGTCGATCGCGGCCGCCTCGTACAGATCCTTCGGGATGGCCTGCATGCCGGCGAGCAGGATCAGGGTGTTGTAGCCGGTCCACCGCCAGTTGACCATCGTGGCGATCGCGGTCCAGGAACTCCACTCCTGCGCACGCCAGTCGATCTGGTCCACCCCGATGAGGCCGAGCAGCCAGTTGAACAGGCCGAAGTCGCGCTGGAACAGCATGCCGAAGACGATCGCGACGGCGGCCACCGAAACCACGTTCGGCACGAAGATGGCCATCCGGAAGAAGGTCTTGGCGCGCAGCAGGGTCTGATTGAGCAGATTCGCCAGGAACAGCGCCATCAGCAGCTGCGGGATGGTCGACAGGGCGAAGATGCCGAACGTGTTGACCAGCGCGTTCCAGAAGTATTCGTCGGAGAACAACTCGGTGTAGTTGTCCAGCCCGATGAACGTGTGCTCGCCGACCATGTCCCAGTCGTGCAGCGACATCCAGGCGGTGCGCAGCATCGGGTACAGCCCGAAGGCTCCGAAGATCAGGAAGAACGGCGCGATGTAGAGGTACGGGGAGTACTTGAGATCCAGGCGGTTGAAGAGATAGCCCCGGCGGCGCCGGGCGGGGACATCGGGGGGTGGTGCTGCTGGCGACGGCGGTGCCGTCGTGGCCGACAGGCTCATGACGACACTCCGCTGCGCTCCGTGCCGCCACGAGGCACCACGGCACTGAGGTGATGATTCGCTCGCTTACGCTCGCTCATTCGAGTTTCCTTTTCCAGCGAGGCCCGGGGGCCCTCACGCAGGATGCTGCGCGGTGGGGACCGACCGGTGGCGTCCGGGTAGTCCCGAACGCCACCGGAAGGGAATCACTCAGAAGACGCCCTGGGTCTGCGCGTCCTTAGTGAACTGCTCCCAGGCCGCATCCTTGCTGGCCTGCCCGTTCTCGAACGCCCGCATCGCCGGCTCGAACGCGTTCTCCTTGACCGCCTGGTGCTTCGGGCCCAGGTGGATCGGCTGGATCTGGGCGACGCTCTCGCCGAAGATCTTGCCGGTCGGCGCGTTGCTGAAGTACTCGTTGGTGTAGCTGAGGAAGGCCTCGTTCTTCAGCGCCTCCAGGTTGGTGGGCAGCGGGCCCTTGGCCTTGAAGGCCTCCACCTGGCTGGTGGCGTTGGTCAGGAACTCGGCGAGCTTCGCCGCCTCCTCCGGGTACTTGCTCTGCTCCGGCACGGCCAGCCACGAGCCGCCCCAGTTACCGCCGCCGCCCGGCACGGCCGCCACGTCCCACTTGCCCTTGTTCTCCTCGCCGGAGTTGTCCGCGACGATGCCGAGCATCCAGGACGGGCAGAAGGTGGCCGCGAAGGTGCCCTGCTTGAAGCCGCCGGACCACTCGGGCGACCAGGTGGACGCCTTGGCGGAGATGTCCACCATCGAGGTGGCGGTGTCCCAGGCAGACTTCACCGCGGGGCTGGAGTCCGCGATGATGTTGTTCTCCTTGTCGTAGAACAGGTCGCTGCCCTGCTGGAACAGCACGCCGTTGGAGACGGCGGTGATCGAGTCGACGAACGCCTTGCCGGTGGCCTGCTTGTACTTCTGGCCAGCCTGGTGGAAGCCGTTCCAGTCCGGCCAGAGCGCCGAGACCGCCTCCCGATCGGTGGGCAGGCCGGCGGCCTCGAAGAGGTCCTTGCGGTAGCAGACCGCGAGGCTGCCGACGTCGGTCGGCAGGCCGATCAGCCGACCGTCCGGTGCCTTGCCCAGCTCCCACTTCCAGGGCAGGTAGTCGTCGGTGATCTCGGACGACACCAGCGGAGTCAGGTCGGCCCAGTTGCGCGGGTTGGCCTTGAACTCGTTGAGGATGCCCTCTTCCAGGGCGGTCACGTCGGCCGCGCCCTTGCCGGTGGCGAGGTAACGGACCAGCTTCGGCCGGTACTCGCCGAGCTGTGCGGTCTTGCGCAGCTCGATCTTGATGCCGGTCTGCTGCTCGTACTGCTTGACGAGCTCGTCGTAGCCGAACTCGCCGAAGGTGTCGACGACCAGCTTCGCGGGCTTCTCGCCCTCGGCCGGCGTGTCGTCGTCATTGCCGCAAGCCGCGAGACCGCCGATAGCGGTGATCGCGGCCAGGGCGGCTGCCGCCATGCGGGAACGCCGCGTGGTGAGGCTCATCCTGACCCCTCTTTCGATGGTGAGGCTGCATTTGTCTGTGGTGGGGGGTGCCGCAGCGCCTGCCGACACCGGCTGCGTCAGCCGGGGTCGGCGCCCAAGGGCGCGCCATGTGATCCACGCCTCTTGGGAACGCTCCCATGAGATTGCCGGCAGGTGTCGGGAGTGTCAATAGTCCAGTGGGAGCGATCCCAGATCGTTACCACGCAGCTCGTTTGACCCGGCAAACAATCGGGAAACGCAGCTGGGTTGCGATCCGGAAGCGGTGTTCAGCAGAGACGACGCAGCAGGGTGTCCACCCGACCGGCGTCGAAGGCCGCCGGGTCGAAGCCGGCACCCACCCAGTCCCGCATCGTCTGGTGCTCCGGATGGCCCGGCTCGACCAACGCGGCGAGCAGCACCAGGTAGCCCTGCGGTCCGCCGACGTCCTCCGGTGGGCAGGCCCGCTCCCCGTCGAGGCAGCGCGGATAGCGCTCGTCCGCCTCGGCCGTCAGGGCGTCCTCCACCAGCAGGTCGTGCTCCCACCAGTCGCCGAAGTCGTACGTGTAGTGGAACCGGCTGCCCTTGCCGACCACCGCGTCCAACCGGACGTCCAACTCGTCGTGCAGGGCCAGCTCGCCGTCGGGGTCGGGTTCGCCGTACTGCACGCCGTCGATCTCGAACGAGTGCAGGTGACAGTCGCGCCAGCCCATCGCGTGCTGCACCACCCGGTGCAGCCGGTCCAGGGTGTAACCGCCGGGTACCAGCACCCGGCGCCAGATCACCGGACGAACCCCGGACAGGGACATCCTCAGCTGGAAGATCTGACGCGGCATGGGTGTCCCATCCTCCCTCGGCATAGGCTGCGAGCATGATCTGCCGAGCGTGCCGGGCGCGGCGGCACGACGACTGCCCGGGCCGGAACTGGTGCGACTGCCAGCACCGTACCCCCCGACCGACCCCTCCCGTCACCGGTCCGGCCGGCGAATGAACGACGGAGCGCCGATTTCCGTCCTCTGGCCGGACCCGTCACCCGAGCCGGTGGACGACGACACGCTCATCGCCCGGTACGGCCGCGCCGACCGGCCACACCTGCGGATGAACTTCGTGACCAGCGTCGACGGCGCGGTAAGTCTCGACGGCTACTCGGCCGGGCTGTCCGGCGCACCCGACAAGCGGGTCTTCGGGCTGCTCCGGATGCTCTGCGACGCGCTGCTGGTGGCCGCCGGCACGCTGCGCCACGAGGGTTACCGGGCGATCCGGCTCGACGAGCGACGCCGGGCCTGGCGACGTGCGCACGGGCTGACCGAGTATCCGACCCTGGTCGTGGTCTCCGGCACCCTCGACCTCGATCCGGCCCAGGCCGCCTTCGCCGACGCGCCCGTGCGCCCGGTGGTGCTGACTCGCCGCGACGCGACAGCACCTCCCGGCCTGACCGCCGTGGCCGACCTGGTACGCCTCGGTGACGACCGGGTCGACCTGGTCGCCGGCCTGGCCGAACTGCGCCGTCGCGGGCTCGGTCAACTGCTCTGCGAGGGCGGTCCGCACCTGTTCGGCGCCCTCACCGCCGCCGACCTGGTCGACGAGGTGTGCCTCTCGATCGCACCGCTGCTCGCCGGGGCCGGGCCCGGCCGGATCACCGCCGGTGACCCGAGTCCCGCCCGGCACCTGCCGCTGCGGCACGTCCTTCGCGCCGACGACGGCACCCTGCTGCTCCGCCACGCCCGGCACTGACCGGCCGCTCCGCCACCACCGCTGCGGCCGCCGCCACGAGTTGTCGAAAAGACCGCGAAAGCGCAGGTCAGCTCACTACCGTGAACCGGTATCGGCGGCTGCCGGAGGGCGGAGACGTGGCGTACGAGGTGGTCGAGCTACGGGTCCACGGGGTCTCCGGAGCCGCCGCCGAAACACTGCTGGACCATCCGGTCGTGACCAGGGTCGCCGGCGACGACAACGCCGGCTTCTACCGCCCCCGGCCCGGCTTCGGCGTCAGCGACCGGCCGCAGGCGCTGCGGGTCGAGGCGTACCGCTGGGGGGCGCTGACCGCCGGCGGCGCCGTGCGTACCGCGTCGCTGCTGTTCCTGCTGCCGTTCATGCTTGTCAACCTCGCGGTGTGGACGCGGCCGGCAACCGGTGGGGCCGGCGGTGTGATCGGCCCGCTGTGCCGCCTGCTCGCCGCGACCCTGACCGCCGCGTTCACGCTCTCCATGGTGGGCGTGACCATCGACATCATCGGCTGGCAGTGCATTCCCTACCAGCCCTGCCTGCGCGGTCGCAGCTATCTGTCGTGGCTTGGCGACCTGCCGCTCGGACCCCGTCTGGCACTGCTCGCTCTGATACCGATCGGTGCCTTGCGGCTGCTCTGGTGGCTCGGCGAACGCTCCGCCCGGGTGTTCGAGGCATTTCCGGCCGCCCGTGGACAGGACCGCACCGTCGGCGGCGAGGATCGGGTCGACAGCCCCGGATTCTGGAACGACGAACTGGTGGTACGCAGGCTGCGCGCCATCCACGTCGCGGTTGGGCTCGGCGTGCTCGATGTCAGCCTGCTCGGCGCCCTGATCTACGTGCATCCCACTGCGGTCGGCTACCTGCTCTTCGGTGCCGCCTGGCTGCTGCTGGTGGCCTGTGCCGTGCTGCTTCTCCGGCCGGCACGGGTCGCACCGGACGGAGCGGGTCGAGGCCCGGTCGACCTGCGCGGCGTCCGACCGCTGCGGATCGGCGCCATCACGCTCACCGTGCTGGCTCTCGCCTACAGCGCGGTGCCGTTGGAGCCGGAGCCGCCACGCGGGCAGTTGCCCGGTCACGCAGACGCGGTGGCCGCGCTGGTGGCGATCCAGGCCGCGCTGCTCGGCGCGCTCGTCGCGGTGACCCTGCTCCAGCGCCGACACAGCTCGACCGCCAGGACCTCGTGGCTGGGTGGGCTCGCCAGCCCGGTCTTCGCCGCCATGGCGGTCGCCGCCTCGTACGGATTCGCCGCCGCCCTCGTCTACCGGGTCGCCGACCTGCTCGACCGGGGCGAGATCCCGAACCCGGCCCGGCAGAACCCCCCTGGCGCGCCGCCGCTGGAACCGCCGGTTTCCTACCGCTGGGCGGCCCTGGCCGGGCTGATCACAGTCCTGGTCGTCGCCGCCACGGTGCTCTGGCGGATCGCAGTGACCCGCCGGCAGCGACGCCGGATGGCCGAGGAGATCATCCAGCGGGACTTCCCCGACCCGCCGCCGGAGGCCCGGTCCCGACGCGAGGACGTCCGAGAGATCATCGCGCGGGCCGCGATCGCCGAGCACCTGGGGCCGGTGCTCACCGTGTTCCTGGTGCTGTCGGTGGTCGGCGTCACCGTCGTCGCACTGGACCTGATCGGGGTCGGGCCGTCGCAGCTGAGCCGACGGCTGGCCGGCACCGATGGTGAGGCGGCCACGGACCTGGCCCTCGCGACCGATGTGGGCATGTACGTCATCGGCCTGGTTGCGCTCGGCATCGTGGTGCTCGGGGTGTTCTCCTACCGTTCCGAGGAGACCCGGCGCACGGTGGCGGCGATCTGGGACCTCGGCACGTTCTGGCCGCGCACCGTGCACCCGTTCGCGCCGCCCTGCTACGCCGAGCGGGCCGTACCGGAACTGGCCAAGCGGGTCGCGGCGCTCGCCGACCACGGTGGGGTGATCCTCTCCGGGCACAGCCACGGCTCGGTACTGGCCGCCGCCACCCTGCTCCAGTTGCCGTCCCGAGTGCTGCCCCGGGTGGCGCTGCTGACCCACGGCAGCCCCCTGCATCGGGTGTACGCCCGCCTGTGCCCGGCCTTCTTCGGCGACCCGATCCTTGTCGAACTTGGCGACCGGGTCGGGTGGCGGTGGGTGAACCTGTGGCGGGACACCGACTCGGTCGGTGGGCCGATCTTCTCGGCCCACCGCCCCGGCCAGCGGCCACACGTCGCCGGCCCCGCCGGCACTGTCGACAGGCGGCTGCGCGACCCGCGTGGCATCACCGTGCCACCCGACGACACCGTCCCGCCGCCGATCAACCGGCACTGGCCGTACCACACCGACGAGGCGTACGAGGCGGCCGTGCGGGACCTGGCCGGTCGGTTACGGCCCGCCACCGGCACCAGCTTGCACCCGACGCCCTGACGGCGCGGCGGCTCCGCGACCTCGCGGCATGGCGGCTTGGCGGCTTGGCGGCTTGGCGCAACGAGGCCCGGACACCCGCCGTCAGGAACCGATCGCCGTGCGCGTTCGGCGCGAGGTCGTTACGTGGCCTGCGCCGCGTCGCGTGGCGGCCTGTCGTACTCCTCCGGCAGGATGCAGGGCGTGTGTGCCGACCGCGACGACCAGCCGAGCGGAGTTGCTTGATGACCGACCAGGGGTTCGACGGCCCGGGCGAGGGGGTGGGCCGGGTGCTGGGCACCGCCGACGCCACTCCCCTGCAGTTCTGGACGGCGGTCGCCCCGGGCAGCTATCTCCAGCTCGACGACGTGGTGGTGACCCGGCGGGAGCTGCCCGACCGGGAGCCGGTGACCATCGCCGGGGTGGTCACCCAGGTCCGGGCGCGGCACGAGGGCGCGCAGTTCGACTCCGACGTCTTCGCCATCGCCGACGGCACGCTGCCGGCGATGGTGCAGGAGGCCGCCGAGATCACCACCACCCGGGTCGACCCGGAGTTCTACGTGCCGCCGCAGCCGGGTGCCGTGGTGCACCGGGCGGAGGGCGACGCAAGGGCCCGGGCGCTGCACTTCGACCGGATGGAACGGCGGATCCCGATGGGCACCGGCCGGGACGGGGTGCCTGTCTATCTGAACGCCGACTTCCTCGACGGCAGCCGGGGCGCGCACGTGTCGATCTCCGGCATCTCCGGGGTGGCCACCAAGACCAGCTTCGCCACCTTTCTTCTCTACTCGGTGTTCCGCAGCGGCCAGCTCGGCGGCGACGCGGTGAACGCCAAGGCCCTGATCTTCAATGTGAAGGGCGAGGACCTGCTCTTCCTCGACCATCCGAACGCCCGGCTCGACGATCCGACCCGGGCCGCGTACGCCCGGCTCGGCCTGGCCGCGGACGCCTTCCCCGACGTACGGGTCTACGCCCCGCCCCGGGTCGGTGACTCCTCGGGCACGCCGGACGTGAGCAGTCGGCTCACCGGCGTGGACAGCTTCTACTGGACGCTCACCGAGTTCTGCGCCGACCGTCTGCTGCCGTACGTCTTCGCCGACGCCGACGACGAACGGCAGCAGTACACGATGGTGGTCCACTCCGTCGCCGCCCACCTGGCCCGCTACGCCCAGCCCGCCGACGGTGGGGTCAGCATCGACGGCGTCCGCCTGGGCAGCTACGGCGACCTTGTCGACCACATCGTCGAGCAGCTCAGCGACGACGAGACCCGCGGCGACTGGGCGGGCAGCGCGGTGGGGCTGGGCACGGTGAACGCGTTCGCCCGCCGGTTGATCGGCAGCAAGAAGGACCTGTCCCGGCTGATCCGGGGCGACCTGGCCACCCGCCGCCCGCACAGCATCAACACCGCCGAGAGTGCCCAGGTCACCGTGGTGGACCTGCACAATTTGCCGGACCGGGCGCAACGTTTCGTGGTCGGTGTGACGCTCAAGAGCGAGTTCGAGCGCAAGGAGAAGGCCGGCACCGCCAAGCCGCTGCTGTTCGTGGTGCTCGACGAGCTGAACAAGTACGCCCCCCGGGAGGGATCCTCCCCGATCAAGGAGGTGCTGCTCGACATCGCCGAGCGGGGCCGTTCGCTCGGGGTGATCCTGATCGGCGCGCAGCAGACCGCAAGTGAGGTGGAACGACGCATCGTCACCAACTCGGCCATCCGGGTGGTGGGCCGGCTCGATCCGGCCGAGGCGTCCCGCCCTGAGTACGGTTTCCTCCCGCCCGCCCAGCGGCAACGCGCGCTGCTGGCCAAGCCGGGCACGATGTTCGTCAACCAGCCGGACATCCCGGTGCCGCTCTGTCTGGAGTTCCCGTTCCCCGCCTGGGCGACCCGGGTCTCCGAGGCGGGGGCCGCGCCGTCACAGACCCTGCGGTCGATCACCCAGTCCGCCGATCCGTTCGCGGTCGTCGGCTCCGGCGGCGGCGCCGACGACGACATCCCGTTCTAGCGCAGAGGCTTGGTCAATGAAGATCCTGCACACCTCCGACTGGCACGTGGGCAAGGTCCTCAAGGGGCAGTCGCGGGCCGAGGAGCACAAGCAGGTGCTGGCCGGGGTCGTCGAGATCGCCCGCCGGGAGCAGCCCGACCTGGTCGTCATCGCCGGTGACCTCTACGACACGGCGGCACCGACCCCGGAGGCGACCCGTCTGGTCACCCGGGCGTTGACCGCGCTGCGCCGCACCGGCGCGGACGTGGTGGCGATCGGCGGCAACCACGACAACGGTCCGGCCCTGGACGCGCTGCGCCCGTGGGCCGAGGCCGCCGGCATCACCCTGCGCGGCGGCGTACGGGAGGATCCGGCCGAACACGTCATCGACGGCACCACCGCCGGCGGGGAACGCTGGCGGCTGGCCGCCCTGCCGTTCCTGTCCCAGCGGTACGCGGTTCGCGCGGTGGAGATGTACGAGCTGACCGCCGCCGAGACCACCCAGACGTACGCCGACCATCTGGGCCGCATCCTGGCCCGGCTGACCGAGGGTTTCGACGAGCCGGACCGGGTGCACCTGGTCACCGCCCACCTCACCGTGGTCGGCGCGGCCACCGGCGGCGGCGAGCGGGACGCGCACACCATCATGGGTTACGCGGTGCCCGCCTCGGTCTTTCCCGGCACCGCGCACTACGTGGCGCTCGGGCACCTGCACCGCGCCCAGCGGGTGCAGGGGCCGTGCCCGATCCGCTACAGCGGTGCCCCGCTCGCGGTCGACTTCGGCGAGCAGGAGAACGTCCCTGCGGTGACCCTGGTCGAGGTCACCGCGACCACGGCGGCGCGGATCCGGGAGGAACCGGTGACCGCGGCCACCGCGCTGCGCACCGTACGCGGCACCCTCGCCCAACTCGCCGAGATCACTGCGCCGGAGGGTTGGCTGCGGGTGTACGTGCGCGAGCAGCCCCGCGCCGGCCTGCGCGAGGAGGTGCAGCAGTTGCTTCCCCGGGCCCTGGAGATCCGGATCGACCCGGAGCTGGTGCCGGCGCCCGGCACCGGCACCCGGGTGGCCCAACGGTCCGGCCGCTCGCCCCGGCAGTTGTTCGCCGACTACCTGGACAGCCGGGGGCATGCCGACGAGGGCGTCCGGGAACTCTTCGACGAGCTGCTCGAGGAGGTCGATCACTGATGCGGCCGATGCGACTGGACCTGGCGGGTTTCACCGTCTTCCGCGACGAGACCACAATCGACTTCACCGACGCCGACTTCTTCGCCCTGGTCGGGCCGACCGGTTCGGGCAAGTCCACGGTGCTTGACGCGATCTGTTTCGCGCTCTACGGCACGGTGCCCCGGTGGGGCGGCACCCGAGGGCTGGGCAACGCGCTCGCTCCGTCGGCCACCGAGGCGCGGGTCCGGCTGGTCTTCGAGTCCGGTGGGGCCCGCTACGTCGCCACCCGGGTGGTGCGCCGGGACAGCCGGGGCAACGTCAAGACCGCCGGTGCCGGGTTGCAGCTGATGCCTGACGGATTCGACGTCACGAAGCTGGACACCGGGCTCAGCCCGGAGGATCTGGGCGAGGTGGTGGCCGGCACCCCAGCGGAGATGGACGCCGCCGTGCTGGCCGCTGTCGGCCTGCCGTACGAGCAGTTCACCAGCTGCGTGGTGCTGCCGCAGGGCCAATTCGCCGACTTCCTGCACGCCCGCCCGGCCACCCGGCAGCAGATCCTGGTCAACCTGCTCGGTCTCGGCGTGTACGAGCAGGTGCAGCAGCGGGCCACCACCCGGGCCGGGCAGGCGGAGGCGAAGCTGGAGGCGGTCGATCAGCTGCTAGCCGGGCTGGCCGACGTCGACGACGACGCGCTGGAACTGGCCACCGGTCAGGTCGACCGGATGCGGGAGCTGGCCGGTTCGGTGACCGCCGCCGTACCGGAACTGGAAGCGGCACGCACGACGGTGCGGGAGGCCAACGCGGCGCTGGCCACGCTCGACGCCGAACTGGCCGCGTTGGACGAGGTTCGAGCGCCGGACGGGGTGGCCGAGGTGGCCCGGGCGGTGACCGCCGCCCGGGCCGAATCCGACGCGGCGGCGACCGCGGTGTCGCTGGCCGAGGAGCGCGAGGAGAAGCTGCGCGGCGAGTTGACCGCCGCCGGCGACGAGAGCGCCCTGCGGATGCTGCTGCGGGCGTACGCCGACCGGGAGCAGTTGTCCACTCAGGCGGAGCAGGTGCGGGCCGGGATGGAGGCGGCCGGCGGCGAGCACGACGCGGCGGTGCGGGCCCTCACCGGGGCGCAGGCGGCGGCGGAGCGTGCCGAGGCGGAACTGGCGGCGGCGTTCCAGGCGCACGAGGAGGCGAAGACCGCCGACCAGGCGACGGCGTTGCGGGCCCACCTGACCGACGGCGACGCCTGCCCGGTCTGCGAGCAGACGGTGGCCCGGGTGCCGGCGATTCCGACCGGTTCGGCGGTGGCGCGGGCGGTGGCGGCCGGCAAGGCGGCCCGGGCGGCGAGCGAGGCGGCCAGGAAGGTCGTCGCCGAGCGGGACGCTGCCGCGCGTGACCTGGAGCGGGTGTTGCTGCGCGCCCGTACCGAACATGACGGGCTGCGGGCCCGACTCGCCGAGCTGGATGAACGGCTGGCCGGGGCGGCGACCGCCGAGGCGCTGCGGGCGCGGTTGACGGAGCTGGCCCGGCTGCGGCAGGGGCTGGACGAGGCGACCACGGCGGTCCGTGCCGGCCGTGACGCCGCCCGGCAGGCTCGGGCGGCGGTGGAGGCGGCGCAGGATCGGCTGCGGACGGCGTGGCGCAGCTTCGACGGCGCCCGCGACGCGGTGGCCCGGTTCGGGCCGCCGGCCACCGACCGTGACGATGTCGCCGGTGCCTGGGCGACGTTGGCCGAGTGGGCGCGGGACCAGGCGCAGCACCGCCGGTCGGAGCGGGACGGGCTGGCCACGGCCGTGGTCGAGGCGGAGACGGCGGCCGGCGCGGCGGCGGACCGCATCGCCGGCATCTTCGCTCACGCCGGGCTGCCCGCCCCGGACGACCCGGTGCGCGCCGCCACCGTCGCGGTGGAGCGGGCCGAGGCCGAGCTGCGCCGGCTGACCGAGCGGCGCGAGCAGGCCGGGGCGCTGCGGGAGCAGCGGGCCGGGCACGAACGCGAGGCGCAGGTGGCTCGGGCGTTGGCGGGGCACCTGCGGGCGAACAACTTCGAGCGGTGGTTGCTGGCCGAGGCGCTGGATCTGCTTGTCGACGGTGCGTCGGGGATCCTGCGGGAACTCTCCGGCGGTCAGTACGACCTGGTCCACGACAAGGGCGAGTTCTTCGTGGTCGACCACCACGACGCCGGGCTGCGTCGGGGGGTGCGGACACTCTCCGGCGGTGAGACGTTCCAGGCGTCGCTGGCGCTGGCGTTGGCGTTGTCCGAGCAGCTGGCCGGGATGTCCACCACCGCGGCCAGCCTGGAGTCGATCGTGTTGGACGAGGGTTTCGGCACCCTCGACGCGGCCACCCTCGACACGGTCGCCGCCACTTTGGAGAACCTCGCCGCCCGGGGCGACCGGATGGTCGGCGTGGTCACCCACGTGCCGGCGCTGGCCGAGCGCATCCCGGTCCGCTTCGAGGTGCACAAGGATGCCCGCTCGGCCCGGGTGGAACGGACCGGCCGGTGATGCGGACGTGAACCGCTTCTTCGTCGATGCCTGGGATCCGGGCTACGGGGCGTCGTTCGAGGCCGCGCCGGCCGGTCCGGCCGCGCCGAGCAGCGCCCAGGTCGAGGCGGAGCACGAGCTGCCGGTGGTGGACTGGCGGGCGATCGGCCCCCGTCCGGAGGTCCGGGCACCGGACGTGGTGCTGCTTGTCGACGGGGTACGCCGGATCGACGCCAGCATCTGGACGGCCGAGGAGGACGGCGGTTCGTTTCCCGGGCTGGCCGCCTCGTACGCGGCCGGGGTGGTGCGGTGCGACCTGGATCGCGGTGCCGCGCAACTGGCCGGCGCCACGGTGGAGCGTGGCCTGTTCACCGCCAGCCCGTCGGCGACCGACGTGGTGGCCGGCAACGTCCGCTACCCGGTGCACCGGGTCAGCGGCAGCGGTGAGCTGGCCAAGCTGCCGGCGGCGGTGCAGGGGCCGTTGACTGCGCTTGAGGTGCAGGTCTCGGCCGCCGCGCGGACCGACGACGACCTGCTGGTGGTCGACGGGCCGTTGCGTAACCGGCGGCAGCTGCCGCGCACCCTCGGCTACATCAAGACCCAGCACAGCCAGTATCTCGACGCCCGGCTCACCGCCGTGGTCACCGGTCTGCCACCGGGCCACCGCTCGCCGGTGTTCCGGCTCGGCACCGCCTGGGGCGGCTGGTCGTGGTATCTGCGGCTGCCGGTGGCTGCGGGCGCGCCGTGGGCGGGAATCGTCCGGCTGGAATGCTCCGCCGACCTGGAGACCGCCGAGGCGGTGCGGTTGGCCGACCTGTCGGCGGTCACCCTGCCCCGGTTCGCGTCCAGCCCGTACAAGGATCCCCGGGCCCCGCAGAACCTCGTGCCGATCGCCGGATTGGAGCGGCTGCTGCGCTCCCGGCTGGGCGACGCGCGCCTGCTGCACCGCGCGCTGACCGTCGCCGCCCGCGCCGCCACCCGGACCGGCCGCTGATGGGTCGGCGTCGCGCCGCCGACCGGATCATCGAGCCGGTCGACACGGGGCTCGCCGAGCTGGTGCCGGACCGGGACCGGTCCGGCTCGTGGACGCTGCTGCTCGACGGCGCGCCGCAGTCGCATGTGGACCTGACCGATCCCACGCACCTGGAGTTCGAGTACGTCCGTCGACTGGCCGCCGCGATCGACCTGGTGGCACCGGCGGGTGCCCCGCTGCGGGTGCTGCATCTGGGCGGCGGTGCGCTGACCCTGCCCCGGTACGTCGCGGCCACCCGCCCGGGCTCGACGCAGCGGGTGGTCGAAGTGGACGGGGCGCTCGTCGACCTGGTGCGGCGGGCGTTGCCGTGGCGGGCCGATCCGCGCCTGAAGGTACGCGTGGGTGACGCGCGGGCGGTACTCGCCTCGTCCCGGGAGGCCAGTTACGACGTGGTGGTCGCCGACGTCTTCGCGGGTGCCCGGACACCGGCCCGGCTGACCTCGGTGGAGTACGCGGCCGAGGCGGCCCGGGTGCTGCACCCGGCGGGCTGGTATCTGGCAAACATCGCCGACGGGCCGCCGCTGCGCCACGCCCGGGGGCAGGTGGCCACCGTACGGGCGGTGCTACCCCGGGCGTGTCTGGTCGCCGACGCCGCCGTGCTGCGAGGGCGGCGCTACGGCAATCTGGTGCTGCTCGCCGGCCGTCAGGATCCGCCGGTGGCCGCGCTGACGCGCCGGGCCGCCGGTGACTGGTTTCCCGGCCGGGTGCTGGTCGAGGCGGAACTCGATCGCTTCACCGGAGGCGCCACGGTGGTGCACGACGCCGACGCCGTCGACTCGACGCCACCTCCGCCGGGGATTTTTTCCGTCGAACGTTGATCCGTTCGGTGCTGCCTCCCGTACCAGTCAGCAGCCATGCCCGTGGGGGGACGGCTTTCTGTCCATGGACGTCGGAGGTCTGCATGCACGCACTGGCGGTCGGTTGGCAGGGCGACCGGGTGCGGGTGGACTGGATGTCCGCCCGGTCCCAGTCGCGGCCGACCACGTCCACCCGTGGGGTCGACTCTCGTGCGGCGGCTCGCCAGAATAGCCCGGTGACGCCGCGACCCACCCCTGGCCGCCACCAGGCTTCTACCACCGAAGCCGCCCATTCCGACCAGTTGGTCCGCACGCTCTACGCGGAACACGCCGGGCCGCTGCTGATGTTCGTGATGCGGTTGACCGGCGGTGACCGGCAGCGCGCCGAGGACATCGTCCAGGAGACCCTGCTGCGGGCCTGGCGCAACGCGCATCGGCTGGGCACGCAGGGACAGGGGTCGCTACGGCCGTGGCTGGTGACGGTGGCGCGACGGATCGCCATCGACGAACACCGCAGCGAGCAGGCCCGCCCGGCCGAGACGTACGACCGGGACCTGACCGCGTTCGCCGAGGCCGACAGCACCGACCGGGTACTCCGGTCGATGACGGTGGCGGACGCGCTGCGAACGTTGAGTCAGTCGCACCGGGAGATCCTGGTGGCGACGTACTTCCGGGGCCGGACGGTGCCGGAGGCGGCCGAGGAGCTCGGTCTGCCACTGGGCACCGCGAAGTCGCGGGTCTACTACGCGCTGCGCGCGCTGCGCACAGCTCTGCAGGAGAGGGGGGTGACGGAATGAGCCGGGTTGACCACATGGACGTCGCCGCGTACGCGCTCGGCGTGCTTGACGAACAGGACATGGAGCGGTTCGAGGAACACCTCGCGACCTGCTGGGCCTGTGCCGCCGAGCTGGAGACGATGGTGCCGGTGGTCGGGCTGCTCTCCGACATCGACGAGGAGTCGATCACGGCGCTGGAGCAGACCCACTCGGATCCGGTCCTGCTGGACCGGACGCTCGTGGCGCTGCGTACGCATCGTCGGCGAGCCCGGTTCCGGCAGGTCCTGGCGACCGCGGCGGCCGTGGTGGTCTTCGGTGGGCTGACCGGTGTGGTGTTCAGCAATCTCACCGACAGCAGCACCGCACCGCCGTTCGCCGGGCCGACCACGGCTCCGGTGGGCCCACCGACCGACCGCACCGGCAACCCCAGCGGCCCTAGCTTGGGTGGCAACGAACAGGAGGGTGAGCAGGTCGATGTCACCGACCCGGCCACCGGTGTCGAGGCGACGTTCTGGCTGACCTCGAAGGACTTCGGCACGAAGATGGACTTCAGCCTGGGCAAGCTGCCGGGGCCGCGCACCTGCCGCCTGGTGGTGGTACGCGACGACGGCTCCACCGAGGTCGTCTCCACCTGGTTGGTGCCGGACGGCGGGTACGGCACGAACGCCAACACGCAGTTGCTCACCCTGTCGGCGGCCACGTCGACGAAGCGGGACAACATCAAGCAGTTCGAGGTGCAGGAGATCGATTCGCGGGGTGCCACGGACACTCTGGTGACCGTCCCAGCGGCCTGATCCACCTGTTCGAAAGGCCCGCCTCGATCGAGGCGGGCCTTCGTCGTTGCGGGCCCACCCGGTCGGGCGCGGCGCGGCGACCTGGGGATACGGACTCACACGGACAGAGAACCCAGACGGTTCAATGGATACTTGTGAACTTGCCCACCCTTTCGGATTCAACCTTGACAGCGCTAGTCCCGTATCTCCCGGTGAACTTGCCAAGTATGAGGAGGGCACGTGGCACAGATGAAGCGAACCGTCATCGCCGTGGGCGCCATGTTCGCACTTACGGCCTGCGCTCCCGCAGGCTACAACGGGGCGGACGCGGGCGCGGCCGAGCCGGTCGCCGTCGCCGCGGCCGAGCCCAGCGTGACCGCCGACCCCGAGGCCAGCGCGGAGCCGGGTGCCTCGGCGTCACCGGGCGCGGAGGAAGAGACCGACGCTCCCCTGCCCGACGGTGTCGAACTGACCGACAGCCTGACCGGCAAGAAGTTCCCCCGGATGGGCAGCGCCGTGGTCAACCAGGACGGATACATCCTGTACCGCTTCGACCGCGACACCAACGACCCGCCGTCGTCCAACTGCGACGGCCAGTGCGCCGAGGTGTGGCCGCCGGCGCTAACCGACGGCGCCCCGGAGCTGAAGGGCGTCTCCGACGACGACGTCGGCACGATCACCCGCGAGGACGGCACCCGCCAGATCACCCTCGACGGGTGGCCGCTCTACACCTACATCGGCGACAAGAAGCCGGGCGCCTGGAAGGGCCAGGGCGTCGGCGGCACCTGGTTCGTGGTCAACCCGGACGGCAGCAAGAACCTGGAGTGCCTGCCCAAGGGCACCCCGAAGGCGGTCGCCCCGCCGTCGAAGACCGAGTCCAACGATTCGGACTCCGACTACGACTACTGATCCGTCAGCACGTCGGTGGCCGGCCGCAGCCAGCAATGGCGCGGCCGGCCACCGGCGTTCCTGACGCGGACCAGAGGGTGCGCCTCGTCGACCCGGGCGGCTCGCGTGGCAGAGTGAGCCGGTGAACTGGACGGCACCAACCACGAGGCGGGTCCTGCGAACACCAGCCGGCTACCGTTTCGCCGCCTCGGTGCGTCCGCTCACCTTCAGTCCGTACGACCCGTGCGCGCGGCTGATCGCGGGCGTCTTCTGGTGGGCGGCGCGCACACCCGACGGACCGGGCACCCTCGCCCTGCGACCCGAGGGCGGCGATCTGATCGCCGAGGGCCACGGGCCGGGCGCCGGCTGGATGGTCGAGCATGCCGACGCGGCGGCCGGCCTCCGCGACGACCTGACCGGGTTCGCCGAGCTGGCCGCGAGCCACCCCGTCGTGGCGCGGCTGGCCAGCCAGCAGGCGGGGCTACGGATGCCGGCCAGCGGGCTGATATTTCCCCGGGTGCTGCGGGCCGTGTTGGAGCAGAAGGTCACCGGCAAGGAGGCCTACCGGGGGTACGCGGCGACCGTGCGCCACTTCGCCGAGCCGGCCCCGGGTCCGCTACGGCTGCTGCTGCCACCCGACCCGGCGGTGATCGCCGCCGCCCCCTACTGGGTCTTCCACCCGTTCGGAGTGGAACAGCGCCGCGCCGAGACCCTGATCCGGGCCGCGCGGATGGCCGACCGCCTGCAACGATGCGCCGACTCGACCCAGGCCACCCGGCTGCTGCGGTCGATCCCGGGCATCGGGCCGTGGACCGCCGCCGAGGTGGTCCGGGTCGCGTACGGCGACGCGGACGCGGTGAGCGTCGGCGACTACCACGTACCCAACACGGTCGCCTGGGCCCTGGCCGGCGAACCGCGCGGCGACGACGCCCGGATGCTGGAGCTGCTGGAGCCGTTCCGGGGCCACCGGGGCCGGGTCTGCTGGCTGCTGGAGGCCGCCGCCGTGCAGGCGCCGAAGTTCGGCCCGCGCGCCCCGATCCGATCCTTCGCCCACTACTGAACGCCGGGATCAGGCGGCCTCGCGCAGGTCGGCCAGGTCGACCGGGGTACGCCGACGCAGCAGCTCGGCCAACTCGTCCACCGACCCCACCTCGCCGAGCACGTTCTTGCCGCCGCCGAAGCGCCGGGGATAGGTGTGCACCAACCGGTACACGTACCGGCCGTGGATCAGCTCGACGCTGACCCGCCACCGCCCGCAGCACCCGCACACCCACTCCGCCACCTCGCGAAAGTAGCTCTGACCTGCGGTTTTGCGATTCGCCCGGGTAGTACGTGACGGGTCAGATGCGGACAGGCCGCCCACCGGGCGACCGTGATCCGGCTCACCACTGTCGGTGCCGTCTGATTGACTGATCGCCGTGGACCTGCCGATCAATTCGCCGGTGGAGCCGATGCTCGCCCGCAGCGTCAATTCGATCCCCACCGCCCCGGGGATGACCTACGAGCCCAAGTGGGACGGCTTCCGCTGCATCGTCCTCCGGGACGGCGACGAGGTGGAGCTGGCCAGCCGGGGCGGCAAGATGATGACCCGCTACTTTCCCGAAGTGGTCGAGCAGGCCCGCCGGCAACTGCCGCCGCGTTGCGCGGTCGACGGCGAGCTGATCGTGATCCGCCGCGACGGCCCGGACGGGAAGCCCCGGCTCGACTTCGAGCTGCTGGCCCAGCGCATCCACCCGGCGGCCTCCCGGGTGAAGCTGCTCGCCGAGACGACCCCCGCCGACTTCGTCGCCTTCGACCTGCTCGCGCTCGACGACGAGAGCCTGCTCGACGCCCCCTACCCGACCCGCCGGGCCCGGCTGGAGCAGGCGCTGGCCGGGGTGCGACCCCCGGTGCACGTCACCCAGATCACCACCGACGCCGAGGTGGCGCGCCGCTGGTTCGACGTCTTCGAGGGCGCCGGCCTGGACGGGCTGATCGCCAAGCCCGCCGACCTGCCGTACGAGCCGGGCAAGCGGCTCATGTCCAAGGTCAAGCACGCCCGCACCGCCGACGCGGTGGTCGCCGGGTTCCGCTGGCACAAGTCCGGTCCGGTGGTCGGGTCGCTGCTGCTCGGCCTCTACGACGACGCCGGGGTGCTGCACCACGTCGGGGTGAGCGCCTCGTTCACCATGGCCCGCCGCGCCGAGCTGCTGGACGAGCTGGCCCCCTACCGCGACGCCGGGCCCGAGCACCCGTGGGTGCACGGCGACCACGAACGCGGGCAACGCATCCCCGGCGGGGTCAGCCGCTGGACCGGCACGAAGAACCTGGAATGGGAGCCGCTGCGCCCGCAACTGGTGGTCGAGGTGGCGTACGACGCGATGGAGGGTGACCGGTTCCGACACACCGCGCGCTTCGTTCGCTGGCGACCCGACCGCGACCCGCTCTCCTGCCGATACGATCAACTCGACCGGCCGGTCCGGTTCGACGTGGACCAGGTGCTGCGGGGTGACCCGGCGGTACCGGCCGGGCCCGCATAGCTTGGCCGGCAATCTGATCACGGAGGCTCGTTCGTGACCCGTACGCCCGATCGGACCCGCCGTTTCCGGCTCACCATGGCCGGCCTGACCGCCGCCGTGGTGCTCACCGCCGGCTGCACGCTGCCGGCGTTCGCGCCGCGCACCGACGTCGACGGCGAGGCCGCGGCACCGGGGGCCGCGCCGACCTGGCGATCCTGCCCGGAGGTGGCCGACGAGGTGGTCGGGCGACGCGCTCCGGACATCAGGTACGAATGCACCCGCATCCAGGTGCCGCGCGACTGGGCGGGCGGCAGCGCCGCCACGACCGGTCCGGGCGCCGGTGAGACCTTCGAGATCGCGCTGCTCCGGGCCCGTTCCACCAACCAGCGCGACCGGATCGGCTCCCTGCTGGTCAACCCGGGCGGCCCCGGCGGCTCGGGCGTCGACACCGCCGTCTACCTCACCTTCGGCGAACAGTACGGCGGCCTGCCCGACGCGATCCTCGAACGCTTCGACATCGTCGGCTTCGACCCGCGCGGGGTGTCCCGGTCCAGCCCGGTCGAGTGCATCTCCGACGCCGACCTCGACGCCGTCTTCGGCTACAACCCCGACCCGGAGAGCCAGGCGTCGTTCGACGACTTCGTCGCGCTCAACGAGCAGATCGGTCAAGGGTGCGGCGCCAAGTACGGCGACCAGCTACCGCTGTACGGCACCGAGCAGGCGGCCCGCGACATCGACGCGATCCGGGCCGCTGTCGGCGACGAGAAGCTGACCTACCTCGGCTACTCCTACGGCACCCTGCTGGGGGCCACGTACGCCCAACTGTTCCCGCAGCGGGTGCGGGCGCTTGTGCTCGACGGCGCCGTCGACCCCCGGCAAGGTCTGATCGAAGGTTCGGAGAGCCAGGCGAGGGGCTTCGAACGCGCCTTCGACAACTTCACCAGGTGGTGCGCGGCAAACGCGGCCCGCTGCCCCATCGCCCCCGACGCCCGGGCGGCTGTCACCTCGGCGATGGACAAGGCCGAGATCTCCCCCGTCCGCTCCGCCGACGGCCGGGAGGCCACCGCCGGCTGGATCTTCTACGCCATCGTCTCGTCGCTGTACTCCGAGCCCGGCTGGGAGCAGCTCGCTCAGGCCATCGACCGGCTGAACGAGGGCAACCCGACCGACGTGTTCCGGCTCGCCGACAACTACACCGACCGCGACTCCGACGGCAACTACAGCAACCTGTTCGACGCCAACCTGGCCATCAACTGCGCCGACGAGGAACAACGCCCCGACCTGGAGCGGATCCGCCAGCTCCAGTCCGAGTGGCGCACGCGGTACCCACTCTTCGGCGCACCGCTCGCCGCCGGCCTGGTCTCCTGCACCGAATGGCCCGGCGGCAGCGACCCCTACCCGACCGGCCGCGCCGAGGGCGCCCCGCCGATCCTTGTCGTCGGCACCACAGGCGACCCCGCCACGCCGTACGAGCAGACCCCGGCGTTGGCCGAGATGCTGGGCGTGGGGCGAGTGCTCACCTGGGAGGGCGAGGGGCACACCGCCTACCCGCAGACGACCTGTATCACCCAGGCCGTCAACGCATACCTGATCGACCTCACCGTCCCGCCCGACGGCAAGCGCTGCCCAGCGCGCTAGCCTGCCCGCTCCCCGGACTGGCGGCCAGCGCATCCGTCGGCGTACTCCCTCTCGCTAGCCGCGAGGGGCCGCGAGGTAGAGGCGAACAACGTCGGTGACGGTGTCGCGGTCGCCCTCGACGCGTACGGTGCCGGCGCGCTCGGCGCCGGTGAGCGGCAGGCCGTCGAAGAGCACCTCACTCCAGGCCGTCGAGTCGGCGGTCACTGTCGCCACCGGGTCGACGGCGACACCGGGCCGGACGTCCAGCAGCCCGTCATTCGCGGCCAGCCGGTACTCGCGTACGGGCGGGTTGGGCTGGCGGGCGTCGTAGAGGCGCAGGGCGGTCGGCGGCAGGCCCTCGGGGACGGGGGGCGCCATGGTGCGCATGGCGAGGACCATGGCGTCGGGGGTCATGCCACCGCTGGTGCGGGGGTCCGGTCCGGAGGAGTACCAGCGGCCCAGGGACGCCAGGACCGATTCGAGGCCACGGCCCCACTCGGTGACGGCGTACGCGCGGGTGCGCGCCAGGTCGGGCAGGGTCACCTGGTCGACGATGCCGGCCTGTCGCAGGGATCTGAGCCGGTCACTGAGGACCGCCGGGGTGATGCCGCGAACGGCGTCCTGAAGGTCGGCGAAGCGTTTGGGGCCGAGGAGCAGTTCGCGGACGACGATAAGCGTCCACCTGTCACCCACCAGGTCGAGGGCGTTGGCAGCCCGGCAGGCGTCGCCGTGGTGCGCGTAGGTCAACTTGGCAGGCAAACCTGATCAACTTCTTTCACACGAGTGGACGCTATGTTTATAGTAGCGGCATGCAGAGTACGGACACATCGCCAGCGCCTCCGGTGGTCGACCGCGACACCTGGCTTCGGGAGCGAAACGCACTGCTCGTACGGGAGAAGGAGCACACCCGGGCGGGTGATGCCATCGCCGCCGCCCGCCGTCGCCTCCCGATGACCGAGGTCAGCCCGGTCAAACTGGTCGGCGAGCAGGGCCCGGTCTCGTTGCTCGACCTCTTCGACGGGCGTGACCAGCTCGTGGTCTACAAGCACATGTGGCACCTCGGCAAGCCGTTCGAGGAGCAGTGCGAAGGCTGCACCATCAGCATCTGGAACTTCCACGAGGCTAGCTACCTGGAGGCACGGGGCATCAGGTTCGCGGTCTTCGCCGAGGGACCGTACGAGGAGATCGCACCGTTCCGCGAGTTCATGGGTTACCTCCACCCGTGGTACTCGACGTACGGCATCGAGGATCCCGCCGTCGCCGGCGGCGGCTTCATCGCCTGCTACCTGCGCCGGGGTGACCGGGTGTTCCTCACCTACGAGACGACCGGACGCGGCGTCGAGGCGATCATGGGCTCGCTCCAGCTGCTCGACATGACGGCCTACGGACGACAGGAAGCCTGGGAGGACTCCCCCGACGGCTGGCCGCAGGCCGACCCGACGTACAGCTGGTGGCGCAAGGACGGCCGCCCGGTAGCCCAGTGGACCCGCCCCGGCGCCACGCCCGTCCAGTCGGACCAGCACCACTGCCACTGAAGAGCTGAGCCGAACGGTTGCCACCTACCCGGGGCCATCGGCGCAGAGACCACGCCACCGACCGGCATGTCGCTAAGGGATGGACGTGGACGTTACGGATCTAATGGGTCGGTGCTAAGGATCGATGTCGTTGCTGCCGGGTTGTTGCTGGCACTGACCGGCTGCACCGGTGGCCCTCGGACACCTACCAGCACCGAGAAGGCCCCTGGTATCTCGCCGGGGCAGGCGCCGGAACCGGCACCTGCCCCGGCGGTCGGGAGCGGCCGGGTGCTGGACGGTGACGGTTACCGGACCCTGGTCGCCGGTGCGACGTACGACTTTCTCGCGGCGATGCACGGTCGAGTGGCCGTCGGTGATGGCGGCTGCCTGACCCTGCGGGACGAAGCAGGGGCCGCAGTGGTGGTCTGGCCGCCGGGCACCACGTTGCTTCCGAACGGCCGGGTGGGTGTACGCGTGCCTGACGTCGGGGAGATCGTCGTGGGTGATCGGGTCGACGGCGGCGGCGGCTTCTTCGAGGCTCCGCTCACCGAGGCCGGCCTGCCGGAACATCTGCCACCCATCCCGGCCGCATGCGCCTCCGTCGGCGCAGCCTTGGCGGTGCTCGAACGCGTCAGCCGGTACAGCGACAGTTGACGGTGCTCTGCCGCACATCGGGTCGCACCGTTGTGGGACGCTCGCGGGATGAGTGAGGTGATCTTCCGTGAGGCGGTCCGGGCCGACCTGCCGGCCATCCTCGACCTGCTCGCCGACGACATGCTGGGGCGTACCCGTGACGTCGGCGAGGTCGACGCCACGTACGAGAAGGCGTTCGCGGAGATCACCGCCGACCCGCGTAACCAGCTCGTCGTCGCCGAGGCGGGGGGTGAGCTGCTCGGCTGCATGCAGCTCACCTACATCCCCGGGCTCGGCCGGCACGGCACCGAGCGACAGTTGATCGAATCGGTCCGGGTCCGCTCGGACCAGCGCGGACGGGGCCTGGGCCGGCAGATGATGACCTGGGCGATCGCCCAGGCGCGGCGGCGCGGCTGTGGCCTGGTGCAGCTCACCACCGACAAGGCCCGCCACGACGCGCACCGCTTCTATCTCGGCCTCGGCTTCGTCGCCAGCCACGAGGGCATGAAGCTCAGTCTCTGACACCGGCGGGCGGAGGCCCGGCCAGCCGGGGTCGCCCCACATCGCAACCGAGGATTGTGGCCCAGAACGTCGTCAGCGTCGCCAGACTCGACCCGTGGGCCAAGGACCGGGTGGACTTCCGGATCAGCCAGAAGTCCCCCTCGGGCAGGACGACCGCCCAGCCGATCGGGATGTCGTTCTCCGCCACGAGCACCAGCAGTTCCGGCTTGCTGTCGACCTCGATCTCGGGCAGGTCCGCCACCTCGACGGACCCGATCCACTGCTCCGCGCTCACCGGATGCTCCGCCGGTGGCATCGCCGCACGACGTGGCGGGACCGCCACAGCCGGGCCGCCGGGGCGTTCCGCCCGGGTTGATCGGCGCGGTACGCACCGGCCCGCTCGTGGTACGCGGACCGTTGCACCACGTCGATCGGTTCGTCCTGCCGTTGAAACCATTTCCACCAAACCACCACGAGCCTCCCGCGAACACGCACCGATGATGCCGATGCCTGCCACCATCGGTCCGCGCTTCGCCGATCTGCAATGTCTCATACGGAGATTCGGGAAAAGATATTGATGGTGTGTCATCTGGGCCTCGATGCTGTTCCGAACGAGACACTGGCAGCACCGATGTGAGACGGGGTGAAAATGAGCGACGTTGGGTCTTCGGTGCCGCGACGGCAACTGGGCAGGTTGCTGCGCCAGGCCAGGGAGGAAGCCGGCATCAACCTGGAGGCTGCCGCCGAGGCCCTCGAATGGTCGCGCGCCAAGATGTATCGCCTGGAGAGCGGACAGACCTCTCTGCGTACCCACGATGTGACGCTGATGTGCCAGCACTACGGCACCTCCGGCGAGCTGACCGAGGTCATGGTCAGTCTGGCTCGGGAGAGCAAGAGTCGGGGTTGGTGGCACGCCTACGGTGAGGCCATCCCGGCGTGGTTCGAGTTGTACGTCGGGCTGGAGGCGGCGGCCCGCCGCGTGCGTCAGTACGAGCCGACGCTGATCCCTGGGTTGCTCCAGACCGCCGAATACGCTGCGGTCATCTTCAGCGCCAAGGCTGGCCGGAGCCAGGATGAGGTTGCGCAGAAGGTCGCACTACGCATGGAGCGTCAGAAGCTGCTCGCTCGCCGCAGCCCAAAGGCTCCCAGCTTCGAAGCCATCATCGACGAGGCCGTGATCCGCCGCCCCATTACCGACCTGGACGCCTGGCGCAGCCAACTCGCACACCTGGTGAACGCCGCACAGCGACCGAACGTCTCGGTCCGGGTGCTGCCGCTGGGCAGCGGCCCCCACGCGGCATCCGTTGCCGGGTCGTTCATCATGCTGGACTTTCCAGCGGTCGGCACGCGGCCCGCAGAGCCGTCGACCGTCTACAGCGAGTCGCTGACCGGCAGCCTTTACCTGGACAAGCCGACAGAAGTGGCGGCTTACGCTGACGCTTGGTCCACCCTTCTGGACCTTTCGCTGGGCGTGCGCGAGTCTGAAGATCTGATCGGGACGGTTATCAAGGAGACCTTCGATGAATGACTTGACCAACGCCCGGTGGCGCAAGAGCAGCCGGAGCGGGGAGGGCGAGTGCGTCGAGGTGGCGGACAATCTTGCCCGGGTGGTCTGGGTGCGGGACAGCAAGGACGTTGCCGGGCCGGTGCTGCGGTTCGACGCCTGCCAGTGGCGGTCCTTCGTGAACGGCGTGAAGGGTGGCACCCCGAGCTGACGCTCGATCGGCGCGGGCGCGTTGCCCGCCGTAGCGCGGAGCTGGTTCGATCACCGGCATGGAGATCTTTCTGGCCACACTCCTCGCTCTGGTCGTCGGCCTTCTGCTCGCTCAGGCACCGAGCCGTCGCGAGGTGGCCCGCACCGCCTACCGGCTGACCGAGCTGGAGCGGCGACTGACCCTGGTGATGGATCACCTCGGCGTCGCCGACACCGACCCGCTGCCCCCGGTCGTCCGGGAGCACCTCGCCCGAGGTAACAAGATCAAAGCGATCGCGGAGTACCGGAAGATCACCGGCGCGGACCTGCTGACCGCCAAGACCGTGGTGGAGGCGGGCGACACGCGCCGGTGACGGTCAGCGGGGGCGGTCCCGGTCCTTGGAGGGTTGGACCCGCTTCGGTTCGCCGGGCATCTTCGGGTGGTCGGGCGGGTAGGGCAGGTCGCCCTCGCCGGCGGCGGCGTCCCGCTCGGCCCATTCGAGCAGCGGCGTGATGTCCCACGCGGCGTCGTCGATGCCGGCATGCGGGTCGCCGCGCTGGGCCAGCCGTTCCGGCACGGTACGCAGGTCGAAGTCGTCCGGGTCGACGTCGGCCAACTCGTCCCAGGTGACCGGAGTGGAGACGGTCGCCCGGGCGTTGGCCCGCAGCGAGTACGCGCAGGCGATGGTGCGATCCCGCGCCATCTGGTTGTAGTCCACGAAGACCCGCTCGCCGCGTTCCTCCTTCCACCAGGCGGTGGTGACCAGGTCGGGCCGGCGGCGGGCCAGCTCCCGAGCCAGCGCGATGGTGGCCCGGCGTACCTCGACGAACGTCCAGCGCGGCTGGATGCGTAGGTAGACGTGCACGCCCCGGCCGCCGGAGGTCTTCGGCCAGCCCGGCACGCCCAGCTCGTCGAGGATCGCCCGCAGCTCGGCGGCGGCCGTCGCGGCGTGGGCGAAGTCGGTGCCGGGCTGCGGATCCAGGTCGACCCGCAACTCGTCGGGCTGGTCGACGTCGGCGGACCGTACCGGCCAGGGGTGGAACACCACAGTTCCCATCTGCGCGGCCCACGCTACGTGGGCCAGGTCCGCCGGGCACAGCTCCGCGGCCTTGCGACCGCTGGGGAAGCTGATTTCGGCGGTACGCACCCAGGGCGGCACGCCCCGGGTCGGCACCCGCTTCTGGAAGAACATCTCCCCCTCGATGCCGTCGGGGAAGCGTTGCAACGTGGTGGGTCGGTCGCCCAGCGCGCGCATGATGCCGTCGCCGACGCTTACGTAGTAGTGGAAGACGTCGGCCTTGGTGAAGCCCCGCTCCGGGAAGATCACCCGGTCGGGACTTGACAGTCGTACGCTCTGCCCGGCCACCTCGATCTGCTCGGCCGCAGCCTTCGTGCCACCCATTGCGCGACCATATGCGATGGGTCCGACCTTCGGCGTACCGTTGACCTGTGACTCTTCCCGACAGCGAACTGCCCCGCACCGAGGACGAGTGGCGGGTCCGGCTCAGCCCCGCCGAGTTCCGGGTGTTGCGCGAGCATGGCACCGAGCCGGCCTGGACCGGCGAGTACGTCGACACCAAGACGCCCGGCATGTACCGGTGCCGGGCCTGCGGCGCCGAGCTGTACCCGAGCGACACCAAGTTCGACTCGCACTGCGGCTGGCCGAGCTTCGACGACGCGATCCCGGGCGCGATCAAGGAGATCGAGGACAATTCCCTCGGCATGAGTCGCACCGAGATCCGCTGCGCCCGCTGCGACAGCCACCTCGGTCACGTCTTCCGGGGTGAGGGCTTCACCCCGAAGGACACCCGGCACTGTGTGAACTCGCTTTCCATTCGCCTGGACCCGAACGACGTCTGACCAGGGCGCCCCGCCCGCTGCCACTCCGGCCCGCGCAAGCCGGGTCCGGCCGAGGCCGCGTCGGCCCGGGCCCACGCACGCCGGGCCCGGCCCGCGCCGATACCACTCCAGGCCGAGCCCGTGCCGCCGGGCGGTCAGTCGGCTGCGGGTCGGGCGGCCATCAGCGCGACCTGAGCGGTACGCGACTGCTCGACGCGGCGGGCCATGTCGAGTACCCGTGCGTCGGTGCCCGCTGCCTGATGTGCCCGGGCCAGGTCGGCCGCGGCCTGCTGGTGCGCGCTGAGCACCTCGATCAGCACCGCGTCGACCTCGGTGTCCGGGGCGTCGCGCAGCCGCGTTAGCTGCTCGGGTCCGGTGCCGTGCCCGGCGTGGTCGTCGGCGCGGGCACTGCGCCCGGCCTGCGCCAGCCAGCTGCGTGCGGCGGCCAGTTCGTCGGTCTCGGTCGCCTCGACGGCGGCGACCAGGGTCCGCAGCTCGTCGTCGGAGAGCCGGTCCCGCACGAGCCGGACGATCTGGAGGGTCTGCTCGGTGTGCCCGGCCATCATCGACAGGAACAACAGGTCGATACCGGTCATCTCGCTGGTGGCACCCGGCGTCCCGGCGGGGGTCGCGGCCACCGATGGCGTGGCCTCAACAGGCGCGGGTTGCGCCGACGGCGCGGGTGAGCCGCCACAGCCGGCGGCTAGCAGCACCGCGAGCAGGTGCAGCGGCAGCCCGCGCCGCGTGGCACGCCGCACCCCCGACACGGCGACTCGGGCTCCCAGCACGCCGGCCCCGGCCCGCGACACGGCGGCTAGGGCCGTCAGCACACCAGCTTCCGCCCGCAGCACTGCGGGCGGGAGCGACGGTACGGCGGGCGGGAGGTGCGACCAGCTCCGGTCGCACCTCCCGTTGGTCAGAGCTGGCTCCACAGCGCCGGTACGTTCGGCGGTTCCCAGCCGGCGATGGCGGTGTGCGCCTGCCGGCAACGGTAGCTACGGCCACCGTAGGTGACCTGGTCCCCGACGGCGTACGCGCGACCGGCGGCCCAGGTGCCGCCGCTCGGCGGGTTGGTGGTCGGGGCAACCGTCGGGGTGGGCGACGGGGCGGGCGGGTTGGTGGTGGGGCTGGGCGTGGGATTGCCGCCGCCACCGCCGACCTGGAGGTCCACGCAGGAGTAGAAGGCGTTTGCGGTGTCGGAGATGTTCCACACCGCCAGCAGCTTCTGTCGACCCTGATAGCCGGACAGGTTGACGGTGTGCGAGACGGTCGCGCCGGGCTGGCGTCCACCGCCGGAGAAGACCGCGACCCGGGTGTTGCCGATGAAGTACTCCCAGTCGCGGGTGGCGTGCATGGCCGTGTTGACCCAGGTGAACGTCACAGTGGTGCCGACCGAGGTGGCCGGCCAGCCCCGGTTGTCGTCATTGAGGACGGCGAAGTGCGAGATGTTGGCGTGGCAGTTGCGCAGCCCCTTGTGGCCCTCGACGCTCTGCGGCTCCCACCTGATCTGCCCGCAGTCGGGCACCCGGTTCTGGGCGCAGAGCGCCTGGCGGCTCGGCGGCGACGAGACGTAGCCGTGTGCCTGGGCGGGGGTGGCGACGGCCAGGGTGGAGACCATGGCGCCCGTCGCGACGAGCGGAAGGGTGATTCTTCGGCGCATGGCGGCAGCTCCTTGTCGGCGTGATGCCTGGTGAGGTGCCACCAACATAATTTAAACCTTGTTAACAGTAAAGACCACTGTCAATAAAACAGGGGCCGCCCCGCGTCGTGCCGCAAGATAGGACAAAAGGTCTTCTGATGGAGGTACGGGGCGTGGCTACCTGCGAGGTCTGCGGCAACGACTACTGGCTGGCGTTCGAGGTGCGTACGGTCAGCGGCGACGTACATACCTTCGACAGCTTCGAGTGCGCGATCCACAAGCTGGCGCCGATCTGCGAGCACTGCGGCATCAAGATCTCCGGCCACGGGGTCGAGGTTTCCGGCCGGTTCTTCTGCTGCGGTCACTGCGCTCGGGCGGTGGAGACGGAGCAGGGGGCCGAGATCCGCGACGCGGTGGGAGCGCGTCCCGCCTGACGGCCGTCGACCGATCATCCGCAGCGACCGAGCACCATGGGAAATCCCGCCCGAGAAGCGAAGACGCCAAGGTAGACCTTGGACATTTTCCGTTCGCGGCTAACAGTTCGCGGCTAACGGAAAATGTCCAAGATCCGTAATCCGGTTCCGCGCGCATGCCGGCAAACGCATACGAAGCCAGGCGGCGCAACCTGCAGGGCAGGCCGAGCCAGGCCAGGCCAGGGGCACCTCCACACCGACGTCCGGTGGCGACAGCACTAGCCTGGCGGGATGCCTGACACGCAGCTGCACAGCGCCAGTTTCGCCGAGTTGGACGCCCGCACCTTCCACGATCTGGTGCGGCTCCGCGTCGACGTCTTCGTGGTCGAGCAGGAGTGCGCGTACCCGGAGATCGACGGGCGCGACGTCGAGCCCGGCACCCGGCATCTGTGGCTGGCACGCGACGGCGCTCCGGTGGCGTACCTTCGGCTTCTGGCCGACCCCGGCGGAGTGGCCAGGATCGGACGGGTGGTGGTGGCCCCTACGGCCCGGGGCGCCGGGCACGCGGGCCGGCTGATGACGGCGGCCCTCGCGGAGATCGGTGACCGGCCGTGCGTGTTGGACGCGCAGTCACATCTGGTCGACTTCTACACCCGGCACGGCTTCACGGTCAGCGGGCCGGAGTACGTCGAGGACGGCATCCCCCACACACCGATGCGCCGGAAGTGGTGAGCCACCCGAACCCGGTGGTGGAAGCGTTTCGACGACGCCTCGCACCCGGTGCTGGAAATCGCTTTCCTCATTGACGGGTGACGATCGATCGTGCCATCCTTCCGAGTCAGCGCACGAGGGCCACACTGACGGCACGGGAGAGGGCAACTCCCGAGCGTCCGGGCGATGTCGAGATCCGACGACTCCCCCTGGGGGCTCCATGTCCAATTCGCTCAGATCATCGCGAGCACTGTGGCTGCTGGCCGTCGCGGCCGTTGCCACGCTGCTGCTCTCCACGGCATTTGTGCAGTCCGCCTCCGCGCACGGCTCGGTGGCCAACCCCATCTCCCGCAACTACGGCTGCTGGCAACGCTGGGGTGGCGACTTCCAGAACCCGCGGATGGCCACCGAGGACCCGATGTGTTGGCAGGCCTGGCAGACCGACACCAACGCCATGTGGAACTGGAACGGCCTGTACCGCGAGGGCGTGGCCGGCAACCACCAGGCCGCCATCCCGGACGGCCAGCTCTGCTCCGGCGGGCGCACCGAGAACGGGCGCTACCGGGCGATGGACGTGCCGGGTGCGTGGCGGACCACCTCGGTCGGCAACAACTTCCGGCTCAAGTTCTACGACCAGGCCAGCCACGGTGCCGACTACATCCGGGTGTACGCCACCCGGCAGGGCTACGATGCGCTGAACACGCCGCTGGCCTGGTCGCACCTGGAACTGGTCGGTCAGATCGGCAACACGCCGGCCTCCCAGTGGCAGCAGGAGCCCGGTGGGGTCTCCATCGAGATCCCGGTCAACGCTCCGGGCCGCACCGGCCGGCACGTCATCTACACGATCTGGCAGGCCAGTCACTCCGACCAGTCGTACTACATCTGTAGCGACGTGCAGTTCGGCGGCGGATCCAACCCTCCGCCCACCACGCCGCCACCCACCACGCCCCCGCCGACCACGCCGCCACCCACCACGCCGCCGCCGACCACCAACCCGCCGACCACCAACCCGCCGGTGACGGGTGCCTGCTCGGCGACGTACCGGGTCACCTCGACCTGGTCCGGCGGCTTCCAGGGTGAGGTGCAGGTGACCGCCGGCAACGCGGCCATCCGCGGCTGGCGGGTGAGCTGGACCAACGGCAGCGGACAACAGGTCAACCAGGCCTGGAACGCCACAGTCACCTCCAGCGGCTCCACCGTCACCGCCACCAACGTCAGCTACAACGGCAACCTCGGTGCCGGCGCCAGCACCAGCTTCGGCTTCCTGGCCTCCGGCAGCAGCACGAACACACCGACGGTGACCTGCACGGCCACCGCCTGACCCCGGCCGGGGCCGCGCCACACTCCCTCTGGCGCGGCCCCGCCCGGCTC
>FOLJ01000029.1 GCA_900112325.1 Micromonospora sediminimaris | reverse complement strand
CGCGCCGACCCGCGCCGACCCGCGCCGACCCGCGCCGACCCGCGCCGACCCGCGCCGACCCGCGCCGACCCGCGCCGACCCGCGCCGACCCGCGCGGAGTGCTGGTGCCCGGTTCGTCCTCGTTCGGCGCGTTGGGGGACGCCCCGGCAGCCGGTTGTCGGAGGGACGGCATAGACTGCTCGTCGCCACGGGGTGTGGCGCAGCTTGGTAGCGCACTCGCTTTGGGAGCGAGGGGCCGTGGGTTCAAATCCCGCCACCCCGACTGCCGCAAGCACCGGACGGCGGCACCCGGACGACCGGCACGCGGGGCATGCCCGCAGCCGGCCCCGGGTGCTGCTGGTCCGCCGTGTCGGTTCGCCTACACTCGATGGGCCGAAAGTGTGCCCAGATTCAACCGAGATCCGTCAAGGAGTACGCCTGTGAAGAGCACCGTCGAGACTCTGAGCCCGACGCGCGTGCGGCTCGCCATCGAGGTGCCGTTCGTCGAGCTCGAGCCGAGCCTCAAGAAGGCGTACCGGGAGATCGGCCAGCAGATCCAGATCCCCGGCTTCCGTAAGGGGAAGGTGCCGCCGGCGATCATCGATCAGCGGGTCGGCCGGGGCACCGTGCTCAACGAGGCGGTGCAGGAGGCGATCCCGCAGAACATCCTCGCCGCGGTCCGGGAGCACGACCTGAAGACGCTGGGCCGTCCCGAGGTCGACATCACCGAGTTCAATGACGGTGACTCCCTCAATTTCACCGCCGAGGTGGACGTCCGGCCGGAGATCACCGTGCCCGACCTGGCCTCGATCGAGGTCACCGTCGACGAGCTGCAGATCGACGACAGCGAGATCGACGAGCAGGTGAACGGGCTGCGTGAGCGTTTCGCCACCCTGAAGACCGTCGAGCGCGCCGCGGCCGAGGGCGACTACGTCCAGATCGACCTGCGGGCGACCGTCGACGGCGAGGAGGTGCCGGGCGGTTCGGCCAGCAACATCTCGCACGAGGTGGGCAGCAAGCAGCTCCTGCCGGGGCTTGACGAGGCGGTCGTGGGTCTCTCCGCCGGTGAGGACACCACCTTCACCACCCAGCTGGTGGGCGGCGACTTCGCCGGCCGCGACGCCGAGGTGCTGGTGACCGTGCGTACCGTCAAGGAGAAGGAGCTGCCCGAGCTGGACGACGAGTTCGCCCAGCTCGCCAGCGAGTTCGACACCATCGAGGAGCTGCGGGCGGACCTGCGCGAGCGGGTCACCCGGGGCAAGCGGGTCGAGCAGATCTACGCCGCTCGGGACAAGGCCCTGGAGCAGCTTGTCGCGGCCGCCGACGTGCCGGCGCCGGAAGGCGTGATTCGCGACGAGGTGGAGAGTCGCAAGGAGGCGATGGCCGACCAGCTGGAGCGCATCGGCGCCTCGATGGAGGACTACCTCGCCGCCGAGGAGAAGACCGAGGAGCAGATCGACGCCGAGCTGACCGACGCCGCCACCCAGGGCGTGAAGGTGCAGTTGCTGCTCGACACCCTCGCCGACGCCGAGGACGTGCAGGTTTCCGACGACGAGTTCGGTCACGAGATCGTCCACCGCGCCCAGCGCGCCGGTATGGCCCCCCAGCAGTACTACGACCAGCTTGTTCGCTCCGGTACTGCCGGCGCGGTCTACGGCGACGTCCGGCGGGGCAAGGCCCTCGCCTCGGTGATGGAGCGCATCACGATCAAGGACTCGGCCGGCAACGAGGTGACCATGGACGCGCTGCGTGAGGCGAGCGAGCAGGAGCACTCGCACGAGCACTGATCGCCGGATGGGGCCACCGTCCGCCGGTCGCGGTGGGTGGTGGCCCAATCCCTTTCCGGGTACGCCTTCGGCCTGCTGCGCTGAGAGCGAACAGTGCCCGGACCGGGAGTCCGGCGACCGGCCCAGCGGTTAGTGTCGGACACGACGGTACGGAGAGCGAAGGGCTGCCATGACCGACATGCACATCCCAGCGAAGCCGCTACGGGCGATCGACGCCCGCGGCGGTGACACCATTGGCAACCTCGACGACTCGGTCTACAACCGGTTGCTCAAGGAGCGGATCGTCTTCCTGGGCAGCGAGGTGACCGACCAGGTCGCCAACCGCATCTGCGCGCAGCTGCTGCTGCTCGCCGCGGAAGACCCGGACCGCGACATCAACCTCTGGATCAACTCGCCCGGTGGCTCGGTCTACTCCGGCATGGCCATCTACGACACGATGCAGTTCATCGACAACGATGTGTCGACCGTGGCGATGGGCATGGCCGCGTCCATGGGCCAGCTGCTGCTCTGCGCGGGCACGAAGGGCAAGCGTTACGCCCTGCCGCACGCCCGGATCATGATGCACCAGCCCTCCGGCGGGATGGGCGGCACCGCCGCCGACATCGCGATCCAGGCCGAGCAGATGCTGTACACCAAGCGGATGTTCCAGGAGCGCGTCGCCTACCACACCGGTCAGCAGCCGGCGCAGATCGAGGCGGACTCGGACCGGGACCGCTGGTTCACCGCCCAGGAGGCCGTCGACTACGGCTTCATCGACAAGGTGATCACGGGTGCCGCTCAGGTTCCCGAGGGCGCCGGGACCCTGAGCTGATCGAGGAGCAGACGATGACCGACCTCAGCCTGCCGCCCCAGTTCGCGGCCGTGCACAACCGCTATGTTCTGCCGTCGTTCGTCGAGCGCACGTCGTACGGGGTCAAGGAGTCCAACCCGTACAACAAGCTCTTCGAGGACCGCATCATCTTCCTCGGCGTGCAGGTGGACGACGCGTCGGCCAACGACGTGATGGCCCAGTTGCTCACCCTGGAGGGGACGGACCCCGACCGGGACATCATCATGTACATCAACTCGCCGGGTGGTTCGTTCACCGCCATGACGGCGATCTACGACACCATGCAGTACGTCCGGCCGGACATTTCGACGGTCTGCCTCGGCCAGGCCGCCTCGGCTGCTGCGGTGCTGCTCTCGGCGGGCACTCCGGGCAAGCGGATGGCCCTGCCGAACTCCCGCATCATCATCCACCAGCCGGCCACCGAGGGCGGCTACGGGCAGGGCTCGGACATCGAGATCCAGGCCAAGGAGATTCTGCGGATGCGCACCCAGCTGGAGGAGATGCTCTCCCGGCACTGCAACCGCCCGGTCGACCTGGTTCGCAAGGACATCGACCGCGACAAGATCATGACGGCCGAGGAGGCCCGCGAGTACGGGCTGGTCGACACGATCCTCACCAGTCGTAAGAAGGGTCTGTTGGCCGCGAACGCGGCCAGCTGACCCCTACCGGGTCAGAGGTCGGTCGGGCTCGTTGCCGACCGACCTCTGACACACCCGTTTTGGGGGTCGGAGAAACCTCCGGCAGCGGGTAACGTCGGGTCCGTACCGCTTCGCCGGGCGACCGGCGGGCGATAGAAGACGGGCGGAGCGTCAGCGTCCGCAGGTCGTGGCCGGGGCTCCGGCCGATGAGTGCAGGGAGAACGTAGGTGGCACGGATCGGTGACGGCGGCGACCTACTGAAATGCTCCTTCTGCGGGAAGTCGCAGAAGCAGGTCAAGAAGCTCATCGCGGGCCCTGGGGTCTACATCTGCGACGAGTGCATCGATCTCTGCAACGAGATCATCGAAGAGGAGCTGGCCGAGTCCGGCGAGGTGAAGTGGGAAGAGCTTCCCAAGCCGATGGAGATCTGCCAGTTCCTCGACAACTACGTCGTGGGGCAGGAGGGGGCCAAGAAGGCCCTCGCCGTCGCGGTCTACAACCACTACAAGCGGATCCAGGCCGAGGCGGCCGGCGCGCCGGGCGCCGGCAACGACGGGGTGGAACTGGCCAAGTCGAACATCCTGCTGCTGGGCCCGACCGGTTGTGGCAAGACCCACCTGGCGCAGACCCTGGCCCGGATGTTGAACGTGCCCTTCGCGATCGCCGATGCCACCGCCCTCACCGAGGCCGGCTATGTCGGTGAGGACGTGGAGAACATCCTCCTCAAGCTGATCCAGGCAGCGGACTACGACATCAAGCGGGCCGAGACCGGCATCATCTACATCGACGAGGTCGACAAGATCGCCCGCAAGTCGGAGAACCCGTCGATCACCCGTGACGTCTCCGGTGAGGGCGTGCAGCAGGCCCTGCTGAAGATGCTTGAGGGCACCGTCGCGAACGTGCCCCCGCAGGGCGGTCGCAAGCACCCCCACCAGGAGTTCATCCAGATCGACACCACAAACGTGCTGTTCATCTGCGGTGGTGCCTTCGCCGGCCTGGATCAGATCATCGAGGCGCGTACCGGCCATGGGGGCACCGGCTTCGGTGCCCGGCTGCGCGCCGTCTCGGACCGCTCCACCGATGACATCTTCAGCCAGGTGATGCCGGAGGACATGCTCAAGTTCGGGCTGATTCCCGAGTTCATCGGCCGACTGCCGGTGATCACGAGTGTCCGGAGCCTGGACCGCACGGCGCTGGTGAGGATCCTCACCGAGCCGCGCAACGCCCTGGTCCGGCAGTACCAGCGCCTGTTTGAGCTGGACGGCGTCGAGTTGGAGTTCGAGCGGCCCGCCCTCGAAGCGATCGCCGACCAGGCGATGCTGCGTGGCACCGGCGCTCGTGGGCTGCGCGCCATCATGGAGGAGGTGCTGCTCTCTGTGATGTACGAGGTGCCCAGCAATCCTGATGCCGCCCGGGTGCTGATCACTCGTGAGGCGGTACTGGAGAACGTGAACCCGACCATCGTTCCGCGTGAGTTCACGGGGCGCCGTGCCCGGCGCGAGCGCGAGGAGAAGTCCGCCTGAACTCGACCGGTGGCTCGGTCTACCCGACGCCAGCGGCGGCGAGACGCGGGCGGCGGCGACCGCCGTGCTGCTGGACGAGTTTCCCGCGACCGCACACTGCGGCTGGCCACCGTCCACCCGTACGCTGGCAGCCATGCGCGTCGCCGTCTGCCAGCTGAACTCCCGGGATGACCGAGAGGCGAACCTCGCCGCCGCGGAAACTCTCATCGAACGCGCTGCCGGCGCCGGCGCGGACCTGGTGTTGCTGCCGGAGTATGTCGACTACCTCGGCCCAGGCGCCGGGATGCCCGCGCCGGAGTCCGCGGCCGGCCGCGTGGGCGGGTTCTTCGCTGCCGCGGCGCGCCGGCTCGGGATCTGGCTGATCGCCGGCTCCTTCCACGAGGCCGGCCCCGACCCGGACCGCACCTGGAACACCACGCTGGTCTTCGACCGTTCGGGTACGCTCGCCGCCTCCTACCGCAAGATCCACCTGTACGACGTGGAGATTCCCGGCCGCGTTTCCTATCGGGAGTCGGCGACTGTGGCGCCCGGGGAGCAGCCGGTCGTGGTTGACGTCGAAGGGTTACGGGTGGGCCTGTCCATCTGCTACGACCTGCGCTTCCCGGAGCTTTACCGGCAACTGGCCACCGTTGGTGCCGCCCATCTGCTGGTGGTGCCGGCGGCTTTCATGATGCACACCGGGAGAGACCACTGGGAGGTGCTGCTGCGAGCCCGCGCGATCGAGAACCAGTGCTTCGTCGCGGCAGCCGGGCAGACCGGTGACCACGAACCCGGCCGCACCTGTTACGGGCGGAGCATGGTGATTGACCCCTGGGGGACAGTGCTGTCCCAGGTGCCCGACGGTCCGGGGCTCGCGGTGACCGACATCGACCTGAGCTGCCTGGACCGGATCCGTGCCGAGCTGCCGAGCCTGGCGAATCGCCGGCTCTGACGCCGCTATCCCTGAAGTAGTACGCCGACAAGCGCGAAGCCGGCGATGGCGGCTGCGGTGATCAGGAGAGCGGTGCTCATCCTGGAGGGGCCACGTCGGGCCAGACGGCCGATCGAGACCAGGACCGCGAAGAGCACGAAGGCCCCGATGAGCAGTTGCCATATCGGTAACAGCAGACCGAGCAGCGCGTCCTCGGCGAGGACCGGGCTTACGGGCCGGGACACGTCATCCATGCCTGACACTCTGGCACGTCGGAACCCCTCATGGCCGTCTGCGGGGAGACACCAGCGGAGACCGCGCCCGTACCCGAACCGACTTCGGTGAGCCGAGCCGTCGGCCGGGACCGAACACAGGGATGCCACCCGACCAGCGTCCACTGCACTCAAACTCCGCATCGATGAACGATGATTTGCCTTCTCGGGGGTGTCCGCGTAACTTTCTCTCTGCACGCGGGAGGCCGGGCAAACCGGCCGAGAACGGGCGCCAGCAACGCGAAGACCAGTCTACGCGGAGCTGAGGCCGGGCGGTGTGGAGCGACTCTGCGAGATGGAGTTGCGATCGCGAAGCCGACCGGGTAGGGTTCTGGAGCCGGCAGGAGCCGGGCGGGTTGTCCTGAGTGATGATCGGCCGGTCTGCGGTTCTCCACGATAGTCGCTGACACCGCAAGGTGGGCGATGGCGTGGGCCCCGAGCGAGTTGCGAGAAGCCTGATTGCTCAGGTTGACCTCGGAACGCAGTTCGGATAGTTTGGAGCGGTTGCCCCGGACGCGGTTCCTCAAATGAGGCCCCGGGTTCGGTGTGTGGTTGTTCTTTGAGAACTCAACAGGGTGCTTGATATGCCAGTGCCAAATTTTTGTTTGATTCCCGGGCTGGCCAGTTTTTCTGGTTGGTTTGGATTCCTTTGGCAACAATTTTGTTTGTTGCTGGGATGGATTTTCCTTCAGGTTTTTGTTGGAGAGTTTGATCCTGGCTCAGGACGAACGCTGGCGGCGTGCTTAACACATGCAAGTCGAGCGGAAAGGCCCTTCGGGGTACTCGAGCGGCGAACGGGTGAGTAACACGTGAGCAACCTGCCCTAGGCTTTGGGATAACCCCGGGAAACCGGGGCTAATACCGGATATTCACTTGCGGACG
>FOLJ01000012.1 GCA_900112325.1 Micromonospora sediminimaris | reverse complement strand
GGCGCGACCTGGACCAACGACATCAGCCACGGCGAGCTCATCCGGTCGAACGCCGACCAGACCATGACCGTGGATCCCTGCAACCTGCAACTGCTCTACCAGGGACGGTCACCCAACTCCGGCGGTGACTACGGCCTGCTGCCGTACCGTCCCGGCCTGCTCACTCTGCAACGCTGAGCGGGCTCGATCGTGGTCCGGACACCTCCGGGTGTCCGGACCACGCTTCGCCCTGCCGGATAGGGACCGTGGGGAGGCCACGTCAGCGGCGGCTGGACGTATCCGGCCGCCGCTTTCGCACCAGGTCGACGAGACCGCGCCACACGTGGCCGACCGTGGCAGCGGTGCGGATGGTCACCAGCGGGTTCCAGAAGTCCCGGAAGTGAACGATCCTGCCGTCCCGAAAGCGGACCACGGAGATGTAGACCTGGTGGAACGGTCGTTTGGTGATCACGCCCCTGCCGTGACCCACGAACTCGGCGATGACCAACTCGGGATCGGTCGTCTCGTGGAAGACCAGGCCGGAGAAGCGCACGTCGAACTGCTTCGGGAAGTCCTTCATGTGCTCGTACAGCTGGTGGTGCCCGACGAACCGGGGTCGGACGCCCGGCGGTGGGTACGGAAACTCCAGCACCCCGTCCGGGTCGAACAGTTCGACCCATTCCCGGATCCGTCCTTCGGTGATGTATTCGAGGTTGCGGGCGAACAACGCCTGCGCTCGTGCCCGGCTCTGCTCGGTATCCACGTCTGGCCACCTCTCGATGTCGGTCGTCACGGTTCGGGCTGAGGGCGAGAGACGGTGAGTCAGCCATCGCGCGGCCGGACGAGCGCGGCGAGGTTCCGGTCGATCAGGTTGTCCGGCAACAGCCGGGCGGCCAGGCTCGCGATTCGTACGTCGGTGCCGACCGGGTACCGGGTCCTCGGCCGAGCCGCGGTGAGGGCACGGGCCACCGTCCGGGCGTACTGCCCGGGGGTGGTCCTGCTGCGATGCACCTGGCGTGCGTTGCGGCGCAGGAAGGCCCGGAACGCCGCCCGGTACAACGCCGCGGTCGGCTCCGGCACGCCGTCGATGAGCTCCTCCCCGGCCTGGTCGAGCTTCTCCCAGATCGGCGTACGGATCGCGCCCGGCTGCACCACCGAGACCGTGACACCGAACGGCCGCAACTCGCGCCGCAGACTGTCGCTGATCGCCTCCTTGGCGAACTGCGCCGCCGCGTAGGCGCCCAGGTACGGCAGCGCCACCCGGCCGAGTCCCGAGGTGACGTTCACGATCCGCCCCCGGCCGGCCCGCAGCAGCGGCAGGAACCCCTGGATCGTCTCCACCTGACCGATCACGTTCGTCTCCAACTGCCGCCGGAGCTGCGCACCGGACAGGCACTCCAACGGACCGGGTTGGGCGACGCCGGCGTTGTTCACCAGGCCCCAGAGCCCGACGTCGCCGAGCCGCCGGGTCACCTCGTCCACCGCCTGCCGGATCTGACCCGGCTCGGTCACGTCGAAGCGCAGCGGATGCAGCCGGCCGGCCGACGACTCCGCGAGCAGCCGCTCGCCGTCAGCCGTGGCGCGCACCCCGGCGCAGACCTGGAAACCGATCCGCTCGAGGTGTAGGGCCGCCTCCCTGCCAAGACCGGACGACGCCCCGGTGATCACCACGGTGCGACCTGAAGGCGTGATCCCTGCTGCTCTCCTGATCACGGGCGGCTCCGCCCCGGCCGGCAGCCGATCGCGGCGAGCGCAGCGTCGACACTCGCCTCCACCAGGCCGATCGCCCGCTGCTCGGGCAGTGCGTCGGGCACGTAGGTGAAGTTCCAGAACAAGCGCCCGTGGCTGGTGTTCACCGTGGAGACGAGGTAGCCGCACACGGAAAGGCCGGCGACGAACTGGGCACCGGAGAGCTGCCACGGCCCCATTCGGGCGGGGAAGTCGTACCGGCCGATGTTGGACAGGCACAGGTTCACCGGACCGCTGCGTTCCATCATCTCGATGAACCGCCCGCTGGCGGTGACCGACTTCGGACCGGTGAGCCCGACCAGGTCGATCATGGAAAAGTGGCTGCCCGCCCGGCGACGGGCCGCGAGATCGTCGCTGATCGAGCGGGCGAGATGCCAGAGGGAGAGCCCTGGACGGTATCTGACGAGGGTGGGCACGGTGGCGACGTACGCCCCCACGGCCCGTTCGGGCACGGCGGGCTCCAGCGCGTCGCGGAAGGTGACCGGGGAGCCGATCGTCACGTGTCCCGGCGCCGGTGGGCCGGTCTCGGCGGTGACGGCCAGCACCATCGCGGCCGCGAGTGCGCCGTGCACCGTGGTCTCCTCCCGCCGACAGGCCACCACCAGCGCCTCGACCTGCTCCGGAGTGAGGCTCCGGGCGAGCAGCCGGGTACGCCGCGCGGTGAACGGCACGAAGTGGCTCGGCACGACCCGGGCCGGACGGTGACGGTGTACCCGGTACAGGTCCCGGAGCAGCAGCCGCCGCAGCCGCAGCGCCCCGAGCACGCCCCGGTACCGGCGGGGAAACATCGCCTCGCAGGCGGGCAGCGCCGGCTCACCCGGCGTGCCCACCGGGTCCGGCACGGTCGACTCGGCACGGTCGACGTCCTGGGTGACGGAGTACGCCGGCTCGGCGAGTTCGATCCACTGCCGCAGCAGCGAGAGCACGGTCGTGCCGTCGGCCACGCAGTGCGGCATGGTCAGCAGCAGATCGTGCACCTCGTCGTCGGGCATGCCGGTGCTGGAGGCCCGGGTGAGCACCACGGCTCGACACAGCGGGCCGATGCGCCAGTCGATCCGGTCGACGAGTTCGTACTCGTTGACTCGCCGCACCCAGCCCGGTGTCGCATCCGACGAAACGTCCTCGACGTCGGACACCTGATGCAGCGGTATCGGCCGATCGACAGGCACGAACCGGGGGGATCGCCCGTCCGGCGCGGCGGCGATCGCCACTCGCAGCAGCGGGTGCCGTCGGCGCAGGTGGTGCAGCGCGGCGCGGAGCACAGGGGCCGGTAGCGGCCCGCGTACCCGGACGCGGGCCACGACGTTGAGCGGTGACACCTGATCGGCGATCCAGTACCAGCGTTCGAGCGGGCTCAACGTCCGCCGTACCTCGGTCGTCGGAACGATCATTTCGGGGTCACCGTCGGGTCCGGGGAGCCGGCGAAGGTGAGTGCGATCTCGTTGCGCCGGTCGAGGAGGCGATCGGGCAGCCAGCGCAGGTAGAGCCGGCGGACCAGGTCGGCGATCGGGTGGGCCAACTGCTCGACCCGACTGAGCGAGTACGCTTCCCGGACCATCCAGCGGGTCCGATCGCGCCGCGCGGTCTCGTAGCGTCGCAGGGCTTGGGGCAGATCGACTGCCTGACGTAGGCAGTGGGCGAGGACGACGGCGTCCTCCACGGCCAGCGCCGCGCCCTGGCCGAGGCTCGGCAACATCGGGTGGGCCGCGTCACCGAGCAGCGTCACCGGTCCATAGCCCCACCGGTCAAGGAACGGCCGGTCCCGGGCCGGCACGCTGATGATCGCCGACTCGGGCGTCTGGGCGATAGCGACCCGGATCTCCTCGGCCCAGCCGGAGTACGCCCGCTCGATCTCGGCCTTGCCACCGCGCCAGTCACGGGCCACGGCCGGTGCCATGTTCAGCGTGCCCCACCAGTAGACCCGGTCGCCGTCGAGTTGAACCAGGCCGAACCGCTGGCCCCGTCCCCAGTAGTGGGCGGCGTAGCCGTCATGGATCTTCGGGTGTCGCAACGGGAGGGTCGCCAGCCAGCAGACGTACCCCGGTTCGCGGGGCCGCTCGGGTCCGGCTATCTGCCGGCGGACGGCCGAATGGAATCCGTCGGCACCGATGAGCAGGTCCCCCTCGGCGGTCTGCCCTTCGTGGAAGTCGACCCGGACGTGGTCGCCGGTCACCCGGAACCGCCGGGCCGTGGCACCGAGCCGCACCGGTGGGTCGCCGGCGGCGGCGAGCAGCGCCTGGTGCAGCTCGGCCCGATGGATGGCGAGGTTCTGTGCTCCGAGTCGGTCACCGAGCCGCTCGAACGACACGGTCCTGATCGGATCGCCGGTGGCGGTGCAGAGCCGCAGCGCCGGGTAGGCGCGGCCCCGCCGCTCGACGTCGAGATCGAGGCCGAGGGTGCGCAGTGCGACGCGTGCGTTGGCGCTCAGCGACAGCGCCGATCCGCCGGGCCGCATGTCACCGGCTCTTTCGTAGATCTCCACGTCGACACCGACGTGACGCAGGGTGGCGGCTGCCGCCAACCCGCCGATGCCCGCGCCGATGATGAGTGCCTTGGGGCGTCGTCGCGCCGGGCGTCGCGTTCCGTCCGCTGCCGCCATCACCGGCCGCCGCCAACCGGGCTGGATGCGCTCTGGCCGGTCACCGGTGTGGTGGAAGCGGCCAGCAGCTCGGCGATCCGGTGGGCCACGTCCACCACGTGCGGCGGGTCCATCAGTGCCAGATGGTCGCCAGGCACATCGAGCACGTCGATCTGGCCCGTGGTCAGTTCACCCCACCCGTTGCGCGGGTCGAGGTGCAGCGACCCGGCGATGTCGTGCATGGGTTTGAGCAGAGGCGGAAGCGGATCGGAGGCCCGCAGCAGGGTGATGTCCTGGTCGACGACTTCGGGACGGTAGGCGATGATGGCCTCCCAGTTGGCCTTGAACACCTCGAACAGCCGACGCACCGCCGCCGGCGAGTCGCCCGGGCGTAACACCCCGGCGGCGCCGGCCCGGCGGGCGACGAAGTCCAGCCTTTCCTGGGGCGAAGTCAGATTCGACGGAATCGGCTCCAGTAGCGGCCGGTCCTGGTCGAGCGGCATCAGTTCCCAGAAGAACCAGTCGAGCAGCACGTCGTCGGTCACTGGCACCGGCTCGTCGGAGCGTCTGGCGATGGGATCGATGAGGATCAGCTGCTCTACCGGGCGGGCTCCGGTGGGGTCGAGCCGGCGGGCAGCCCGGTTGAGCTGGCGGGCCATCTCGAAGGCCACGACGCCGCCGAACGACCAACCGCCGATCGTGTACGGCCCGTGCGGCTGGACCCGGCGGATCGCGGCGAGGTAGCTGGCCGCCAGTGCCGGCACGGACCGCAGCGGCTTCGTCCCGGCGGTGATGCCGGCAGCCTGAAGCGCGTGGACAGGCTGCTCCCGGGGCAGGTGCCGGGCAAGCGGCAGGTAGCACAGGACGTTGCCGCCGATCGGGTGAACGAGGAAAAGCGGCGTTCGCTCACCGGCGGCACGTATCGGCACCAGCGGGTCGACCGACGCCGGGTCCGCTCCGCCCGCCCGAAGCAGCGCGGCGAGGCTGGACACGGTCGGGGCGGTGACGAAGGCGGCGACTGGCACGACCACGCCGTACCGCTTCTCGATGAGCGTGACCAGGCGCATCGCGGTGAGCGAGGTGGCACCCAGCTCGAACAGGTTGTCCTGCACGTCGACCTGCGGCAGGTGGAGCAACTCCGCGACGATCTCCGCGAGGACGCGTTCGTACCGGTTGCGGGGCACCGTTGGCCGAGCCGCCTCCATGCGCAGCGGAAGCTCGCGGAGTCGGCGTTCATCGCGTTTGCCGCTCGGAGTCAGCGGCATCTCCGGTAGCCAGTGGAAGTGGGTGGGCACCAACTGCTCGGGCAGCATTTCCCGCAGCCGGCGCCGCAGGTCGGTGAGGTCGACCCGGGCCGGCTCACCGACGACGAAGGCGGCCAGGAAGGCATCGGCGTTTTCCGGGCGTCGAGCCACCACCGCGGCCTCGCGGATGCCCGGGTGGTGCGTGGCCAGCTTCATCAGCGCTATCTCGGCTTCGAGCGGCTCCACCCGGAAACCCCGGATCTTGGTCTGGGTGTCGGTACGCGCGAGCCAGACCAGGTCGCCGTTGGGCAGCACCCGGGCCAGGTCGCCGGTGCGGTAGAGCCGCGCACCGGGCGTACCGGACGGGTTGGGCACGAACCGTTGAGCGGTCAGTCCGGGCTGCCGGTGGTAGCCCCGCGCCACCTGGACGCCGCCCAGGTACAGCTCCCCGGCGACTCCGGTTGGTACCGGACGCATCCGCTCGTCCAAGAGGTGCAGTTCGACCCCGGGAATCGCCGGCCCGATCGGGGGGAGATCGGGGAACCGGTCTGGGTCGCCGGTCATCGGGTACCCGGTGACGACGTGGGTCTCGGTCGGTCCGTACTGGTTCTCCAGGACCGCGCCGGCCGGCAGGGCCGCGATGAACCGGCGGATCTCGGCGGTCACCCGGAGCTGTTCTCCCGACGAGATCACCACCCGCAGCGCGCGGGGGTGGATCCCCAGCGTCACCGCGGCCCCGGCGAGTTGCTGGAGCATCACGTACGGCAGGGCGACCCGTTCGACGGACTCCCGGTCGAGCAGTCGCAGCAGCTCCGAGGTGTCTCGCCGCTGCCGTTCGTCGATGAGTTGGAGCGTCCCGCCGGCACTGATCGTGGTGAAGATCTCCTGGAACGACACGTCGAAGCTGAGCGGTGCGAACTGGAGGGTGACGCCGCCGGCTGCCGCACTGGCCGCTCCCGTCTGCCACGTGTGCAGGTTGCCGAAGGCGGCGTGGGACATTGCCGCCGCCTTCGGTACGCCGGTGGAACCGGAGGTGAAGAGCACGTAGAGCAGGTCGTCCGGCCGGTGCCGGGGCAGTGGGGCCGGTGTGACGACCCGAGGCGGTGCGAGGAGGTCCTCCACGACCAGCACGATCCCGGGTCGGCCCACCAGTTCGGCGTGCGACCGGTCCGCGATGATTCGGACCGGTCGCGCCTGGCTGAGCATCGCCGCGATCCGCTCCGGCGGGTAGGTCACGTCCAGCGGCAGACAGGCCGCGCCGGCACGGGCGACGCCGTAGATCGACGCGATCATCTCGGGGGAGCGGCCCACCGCGATCCCGACCAGGTCGCCCGGACGCACCCCGGCGTGGATCAGCGCGTACGCGATTCGGTCGACCTCCTGCCGCAACCGCGCGTACGTCCACCGACGGGTTCCGGCCGCCACCGCCACGGCATCCGGCGTGTGCCGCGCATGATCGACTAGGCGGCGGACGATATCGCCGTGCGGCCCGCTCGCCGGCCTGACCGGACCGGCCGTGACCACCGGCGTGGCCGGGGCCAGGAATCCGAAGTCCGGGGCGGCGTCCGGTTCGTCGGTGATCCGGGCGAGGATCCGCAGGTACGTCTCGGCGATCAGGTCGGTCTGCGCCCGGGTGAACGTCCGGCGGTCGGCGTCGATCCGCAGTGAGATGCGCTGCTCCGCCGGGTGGACGAAGACGTTGAGCAGCAACGCGAAGTTGGTCTCCTCCCAGGCGTCGAAACCGAGCAGTGTGATCGAGGGAAGTCCGAGCAGCGGCGCCAGGACGTGCATGTGCACGTAGTTGAAAGCCAGCTCGAAGACCGGCCCGCCGCCCCGGTCGTGCTGGATGGCGTGCAGCGGATAACGCCGGTACGGCTGGCACTCCTGCTCCCGCTGGTGCACCTCGCGGACAGCTTCCAGCCAGCAGGGGTGCTCCGACCGGAGGCGCAACGGCACCGTGTTGAGGAAGAGCCCGGCCAGCCGCTCCGCTCCGTCCCGCTCGGGTCGGCCGTGGGTGACCAGCCCGACGGTCACGTCCGTGGTACCGGAGTACAGCCGCAGCGTCAGGCAGTAGGCGGCGAGGAACACCGACTTCAGCGGGAGCCCGTGATCGTGGGCGAAGGCGCGTACCCGCTGCTCCAGACCCATCGGCAGCGGGACCAGCTGCGTCGGCGACTCATCGTCGCCCGGCGGCTCGTACTGCCGGAAGCCGTCGAGCTGGGTCAGCTCGGCGCCGTCGAGCCGGTCGGCCCAGAATCGCCGGGCCGACGTGGAGGCGAGCGCGCGGCGTTCCTCGACGACGAATGCGGCCGGGCCGGGCAGCGTCGTCTCGGCGACCGCCTCGATTCCGGCGCCGATCAGGTGCAGGTAGTCGCGGAACAGGTCACCGACGACGGTGGCGACGCTCCAGCCGTCCAGGAGCACGTGATGGAAGCTGAACACCAGGTCGACCACGCCGGAAGGGAGGACATGTGCCCGGAACAGGAACAGCGGCGGCTGGTCGAACGCGTACCGGTGGCGGCGTCGCTGTCGCATGTGTGCCAGCACCTCGGCCCGGGCGGCGCCCGGATCGAGGGTACGCAGATCAGCGATGTCGAGGCCGCCGGCGATCCGGGTGTGCACGATCTGCAGCGGTTCGGTGCAGCCACCCACGTCGAAGGCGGAGCGCAGGCCCGGGTGCCGGGTGACCAGCCGGTCGTACGCCGCGCGGAAGGCGTCCTCGTGCCACGGCATCCGGACCTCGTAGCGGAAGACGTCGTGGTAGGCGGTGGCCGTCTCGTGCTCGCTGCTGTGGTAGAGGAGCCCGAGTTGGAGCGCGGTGGCGGGGAAGGCGTCCGCTGCGTCGCCGAGCCGGGCCCGGTCGAGCGGGGACACGAGCGCGAACGGGGCCTCCGCAGCGGGCGGGCTGGGCGACATGTCGGCCGGCGCAGTGCGTCGGGCGTGCTGCGCCAGCGCCGCGATGGTCGGATGTTCGGCCAGGTCGGCGAGGGTGAAACGCAGGCCCTGCCGCTCCGCCTCGGCGCGGATGCGCAACGCCAGGATCGAGTCGCCGCCGATGGCGTGGTAATCCTGATGGATGCCGACCGACGGCAGGTCCAGCACCCGTGACCAGATCATGGCCAGGGTGCGCTCCACGTCGTCGCGGGGCGCCTGCGCCGGCTCCTGATGCGGCCGTGCCGCCGGTGCGGGCAACGCCGCGACGTCGAGCTTGCCGTTCGCGGTGAGAGGCATCCGGTCCAGCCGGCCGAAGAAGGCGGGCACCATGAAGTCCGGCAGGTGGCGCAGCAGGTGGCCGCGCAGCCGCACCGGGTCGAGGTCCGCCTCCGCCACGTAGTAACCGACCAGGTGGAGGTTCCGACCGGCGGAGGTACGGGCGACGACCGCGGCCTCGCGGATCCCCGGGTAGCCGGCGAGCACCTGCTGGACCTCGCCGGTTTCGACCCGGTTGCCCCGGATCTTCACCTGCCCGTCGAGCCGGCCGAGATATTCGAGGTTGCCGTCGGCGAGCCACCGGGCGAGGTCACCCGTGCGGTACATCCGGCCCGCACCGCGCACCGGGTCGGTGACGAACCGCGTGGCGGCCGACGCCTGCCCGCTGGTCCCGGTCCCGCCGACCCCGGCGCGTCCCAGGTAGCCCCGGGCGACGGCGACCCCGGCGACGCACAGTTCACCGGGTACGCCCACCGGCTGCGGCTGGTCGTCCCGGCCGAGCACGTAGAGCCGGACGTTGTCGATCGGTCGGCCGATCGGCACGCGTCGCGTCGGCCGGTCCGGATCGGGGTGGCACTCGTGATGCGTGACGTCGACCGTCGCCTCGGTCGGCCCGTACAGGTTGATCAGCCGGGGCCCGGCGGAGGGGTCGGTGCCGGGCGGTCGGTGGAACAACCTGTGGAACTGGTCGACCCGTCGGGCGGGCAGCTCCTCACCGCTCGCGAAGACCAGCCGGAGCGGGTCGGCCTGCCGGCGCAGTTCCGGTGCCTCGGCCAGCAGGTCGAGGAACGGCCCGAACATCGACGGCACGAAGTGGATGACGGTCACTCCGTGCCGTGCCACGGTGGTCACCAGCGTGCGGGGATCCCGGTGCGCCCCGGGGCACGGCAGGACGAGTCGAGCACCCGCGAGCGCCCACCAGAACAGCTCCCACACCGACACGTCGAACGAGATCGGGGTCTTCTGTACGAGCACGTCGTCGCCGTCGAGCGGGTAACAGCGCTGCATCCACGCCAGCCGGTTCACCACCGAACGGTGTTCGACCATCACTCCCTTGGGGTCGCCTGTCGATCCCGAGGTGTAGATGACGTACGCGAGGTCGGTGGGCCGGGCGGACGGTGCGACCGGGTCGCTCGGGTAGGTCGTCAGCGCGTCGAGGCGGCGCACGGTGAGGCCCGGGACGGCATCCGTGCCGCCGCCTTGGGAGGCCGGCTGCGCACCGCAGGTCAGCAGGACCTTCGCGCCGCTGTCGGCGAGCAGGTACCGGATCCGGGCCGGCGGATGATCCGGGTCGACGGGGACGTACGCCCCGCCCGCCTTCAAAGTGCCGAGGATCGCGGCGAGCAGCGACGCTCCCCGCTCGGCCAGGATTGCCACCCGGTCGTCGCGGCCGACGCCGTCGGCACGCAACGCCTGCGCCACCTGGTTGGCTCGCGCGTCGAGGTCGGCGTAGCTGAGCGTCTCGCCAGTACCGTCCACCACCACGGCGATCCGGTCGGGTGTCCGGGCTGCCTGTTCCTCGAACAGAGCGTGGAGTGTCGCCTCGGTCGGATGGTCCACGTCGCAGTCGCCGTGCGCCCCGGTGACCTGGTCGAGTTCGGCGTCGCTGAGCATCGGGATCCGGTTCAGGGGCACGTCGGGCCGGTCGAGCGCGTGGCTGAGGAGGGTGACGAGGTGTCGGCCCAACGCCTCGGCGGTGAAGTCCTCGTCGAACACGTCACGGGAGTAGTCGAGGTCGACGGTCAACGTGCCGTCGTCGTGCTCGTTGACGAGCACGGCCAGAGCGTTCTGTTCACCTACCCGGCTGGCACCGAGTGTCCGGTGGGCGATGCCGGGAATCAACTCCGGACGTGGCCAGCGTAGCCAGGAGAGGGTCACGTCGTAGAGCTGACGGGGCCCATGGGGTGGGGTGACTTCGCGCAGCAGTTCGCCCCGCGACAGGCGTTGATGGGTACGCATCGAGCGCAGGGTCTGTTGCAGCTCGGCCGCCAGTGCGAGCATCGTGCGGGTACCGGGAACCGCGACCGGCACCGGCAGTTCGTTGGCGAAGTGGCCGACGGTGTGCCGCTGCGCGTACGTGCTCCGGTTGAGCATCGGCACGCCGAGCACGACCTGTTCGGCCCGATGGATACGACCGAGGCAGACCGCGAGGGCCGCCGCGAAGACGGTGAACGGCGACTGACCGGTGGCCCGGATCCGGTCGACGAGCTCCGGACGTAGGGGAAAGCTGTGCCGGGCGGTCCGGTAACGGCCGGTGGTACGAGGGGCGAACAGGGCTGGGGTGATGCCGTCAAGGCAGGCGCGGAAGTGTTCGACGTCCCGCTTGCGCTCAACGGATCCGGCGTAGTCGGCCATGTCCCGCACCAGGTCCAGGTAGGACGGGCGTCCGCCCGCGACCGGAGCCGTTCCCGCGAGGGCCGCCGCGTACCCGGCGCAGACCTGCCGCAGCAGCAGCCGGGCGCCCCAACCGTCGGTGACCAGGTGGTGGGCGTTGAGGTAGGCGTACGCGACGGACTCGCTCTCCTTCAGCAGGGCCAGCCGGTAGAGCCGGTTGCGGTGCAGCTCGAAGGGCTCGGCGAACGACTGTGCCATCCAGGAATGGCACGCCTCGTGCGGGTCGGGGGCGCTGGTGAAATCGTGGACCTCGACCACTGCCTGCTCAGGCTCCACCCATTGGAAGGGCAGTCCGTCTTTTTCGTCGAAGCGTAATCGCAGCGCGTCATTGGACTCTATCGCCTGCCGTACGCAGCTGAGTAGGAGCCCGTGGTCGAGGGGGCCGACGAACTGTTCCCATCCGCACACATTGAACTGCGGGTTCTTCGGAGACAAACGGCTCGCTACCCAGATGTCTGATTGGTATGTGGTTAACGACGTACGGCCCGGATTGATCACTGGTCACCTTTTCGCTCGCTACCGCACCGGACCGGGGCGCCGATGGCATTCGCGATCGTGCCCGGTTCCGGAAGTGCGGAGGGTGTCGCTGCGGTCGAGATTGGCCGCTACGGACGAGGCGCGCGGCGGTGGAGACAAGGTGAGGTCAGCCGCCTGTTCTCGGCGGCTGTTCCTGACGTTTCTGTGGCGAAATTCTCCGGCGTGGCGTTCTCACGCCACCGCCGCTCCCGTTGATCACTTCGGGGCAGCGTAGCCGAGAGGTGGTGCCGGGGTCACGGCATCATTCTGATGTCTGTCAGCCTTTGGGAGTCGCCTCTCGTTCGTCTCTAGCGTATGACCCGAATTGAGCTTCCGGACGCGATCCTGGGCGTGATGATCTTTGCGTGCGTGGGGCCTTGTGCCGGCTTTCAGGTGAGGGAATGAGGCGGGTGGACGCACCGGATCGGCGATCTGAGCCGGGCATTTCATCTCGGGTGGCGGGAGCGTGATGTCCGGGCCCGGAACCCTCCTGCGGTGGACGGTGCGGCACGGTCTGCTGCGGCTCGGCATCGCCGCCGCCGCACGTCGGGGCGACACGCAGGCCCGGCTCTTTCTCGACCCGGTGATCCGCGAGAACCCGTACCCGTTCTATCGCCAGGTCCGCCAGACCGGTGCCCTTGTCCGTGGCCGCCTCATGTGGAGTGCCACGCGGCACGACGTGGTCACCGAGGTACTCCGCCGCGACGCGTTCGGCGTGCATCCGGACACGGTTCCGGCGCCCCGCCCGCTGGCGACGCTGCGCCGGCTGAGCCGGCGGGGGATGCCGATCGGGCCTATCGATCCGCCGTCGATGCTCGTCACCGACCCTCCCGCGCACACCCGCTACCGTCGACTCGTCGTCAAGGTCTTCACCGCCCGGGCGATCGAGGGTCTGCGGTCCCAGGTCGAGCGGCACTGTGCCGACCTGCTCGACGAACTGGGCCGGGCCGCCCCGCACCGCGGGCCGGTGGATCTGGTTGCGCGCTACGCCAGTCTGCTGCCGGTCACCATGATCGCCGAGATCCTCGGCGTGCCACCGCAACTGCGCCAACGCTTCCTGGACTGGGGTTCCGCCATGTCGCCGGCGTTGGACCTGGGGCTCTCCCTCGGTCAGTTCCGCCGTGTCGAGGCGGGGATCCGGCAGCTCAACGCCTGGCTGCGGGGACACTTCGCTCGCCTGCGCGCCGACCCCGGCGACGACCTGCTGAGCCAACTGGTACTCCTGGACAGCGACGGTGAACGGCTGACCGAAGAGGAACTGGTCGTGCTCGCCGGCCTGCTGATGGCTGCGGGCTTCGAGACGACCGTAAATCTCCTCGGCACCGGCACGGCGCTGCTGCTGGCCCACCCCGAGCAACTCGCCCTGCTGCGTGCCGAGCCGCACCGGTGGCCGAACGCGGTGGAGGAGATCCTGCGTTATGACTCCCCGGTGCAGACGACTGCCCGGTACTGCCGGACCGACACCGAGGTGGCCGGGGTACGGCTACGCCGGGGCGAGGTCGTGGTGCCGATGCTGGGCGGGGCCAACCGGGACCCGGCTGTCTTCGCCGATCCGGACCGCTTCGACGTGACCCGGGGCAACGCGCGCGACCATCTCGCCTTCTCCAGCGGGGCACACTACTGTCTCGGCGCCAACCTGGCCCGACTCGAGGGCGAGATCGGACTGCGCAGCCTGTTCGAGCGGTACCCCGATCTGGCGCTGGACGGAGTACCGCAACGCCGGCCGACCCGGGTGCTCCGTGGCTACGACCACCTGCCGGTACGCCTCAGGCCATGACGCCGAGCCCGAAGCCGACGTACCAGTACCGACGTGTCAGGAGCCGAGGTGCCAGCAGCAGCCGGGGCCGTGCCCCGCAGGCCGATCATGTTCGCCAGCCCGTCCCACCCCGGACAGCTCAACCCGTTGCTGACCATCGCCGCCGAGATGTCCCGACGGGGTGAACCGGATCTGTGGTTCAGCGTCGACGTAGACGCCCGGCACCGGGTCGAGGCGGCTGCGCTCGGCAGCCCGCTGCGATACCTGCCCGGCGCCGACGTGCCGGTGCGGATCGAGGGCGAACTGTACGCGGCGATGGCCGGTGGACGACGTACCACCGCCGGCCTGGCCGCTCTCGCCCGGGCGGTACGTACGGCCGACGGCACCGCACAGGTATACCGGCGCAGCCTGGACCACATCGAGCGGGTCGACCCCCGGCTGATGGTCATCGACGTGATGAACCTCGGCGCACTCGACGCGGCGACCGCTGCGGGCGTGCCCTACGTGCTGAGCGTGCCGTATCCGATCAGCGCCGCCTACCTGAGCCGTCTGCCGTGGGACTACCCGACGCCGACCTCGGGGCTTCCGCGCCGGCTGACCGGGGCACAGCGGTTGACCAATGTGCTGTTCCGCGCACGGCTGCACATGGCGCTGCTGCGCGCGCTGGCCGGGCCGACCTGGCGGCGCCGGGCCCGCGGCCTGGCCAACGCCTCCGGTGACCCCGCTGAGTACGCCGCCGCAGCGGTCGCCGTCTTCGGCTACACCGTGTTCGGGCTGGAGTACCCCTTCCCCGCACCGGACCATCTGCACCTGTTGGGCGCGATGGTGCCTGAGGAAACCACGACGCCCGAGCGACCCTGCGACGAACTGACCGACTGGCTGGACCAGCAGACCAGCGTGGTGTACGTCTGCCTGGGCACCCTGGCCAGTCTCTCCGCTGCCCAGCTCGACGCGTTCGCCGAAGCACTCGGCCGGATCGGCCCGGAACACCAGGTGCTGTGGAAACTGCCGCCCCAGCAACGTTGCGCGCTGACCAGACCGCTGCCGGCGAACATCAGGGTCGAGGAGTGGGTACCGTCCCAACTTGCGGTGCTCGCTCACCCGCGGGTACGCGCCTTCGTCTGCCACGGCGGTGCGAACGGCTTCCACGAGGGGATCCATTTCGGACAGCCGATGCTGATCACCCCGTTCTGGCTGGACTGCTACGACGTCGCCGCCCGGGCGGTCGACGCGGGTGTCGGGCTGGCCCTCGACGAACCGCCCCGGGTGGACCCGGACGAGATCACCGGCAAGCTGCGTCGGCTGCTGTCGGAGGACGGCTTCCGGCAGCGCAGCTGCTACTGGAGTGAGCAGAGCCGTAAGGCGGGCGGGGCAGGGCGCGCGGCGGACCTGTTGCGCGACCTCTCCGGCCGTGACGAGCGGCCAGCGGGAGTGGCGTGACCCGGTGACATCAGCCCCGACCCGGGACGGCCGAACGCCGGTGGCGGGGTGCGGTCCGATCCGCACCCCGCCACCGGGCCGTCGAAGGGTCAGGGGTTGGTGATGCCCAGCGAGTAGCTGCCGGAGCCGCTGTACGCGTGCACCTCGAAGCGGTAGTAACCCGCCGTGCCGTTGTAGGTCAGCGACTCATCCGGCCCGGCGCTGTAGGAGCCGGCCACGTCGACCCAGGCCGATCCGCTCCACTTCTGCAGGTAGAGGTCGAAGTCCACCCCGGTCGGCCCGTCCAGGCAGCCGCGGTGGGTGCCCGAGGAGGACGAGTAGTAGTAGCTGCCGTTCGGCTGGTAGCGACTCTGGCCGGAGGAGATGCTGCCGGTGTAGGTCGCCTCGTAGCCGCTGCACCCGGTGGGCGGCGGCGGCTCGTTACCACCGCCACTGGTGCGCAGCGTCAGGCCGTACGCCGAGAGGATTTCGTTGACCGGCTGGAAGTAGGTGGTCCCGCCGGAGGAGCAGTTGCCGGAGCCACCCGAGGTCACGCCCTGGGCCTGCTGGCCGGACAGCCACGACCCGCCCGAGTCGCCCGGCTCGGCGCAGGCGTTCGTGCGGGTCAGTCCGCTGACCGAGCCCTCGGCGTAGTTGACGGTCTGGTTCTTGGCCTGGATGGTGCCGCACCGCCAGCCGGTGGTCGAGCCGGAGCGGCAGACCGCCGCACCGACGGCGGCCTCGGTGGAGCCGGCGACCGTCACGTTGCCGCCGGAGTAGTTGTTGACCCACGGCTGCGGCGTCCAGTTCGAGTTGGTCTGGACCCAGCCGTAGTCGTTGCCCGGGAACGACGAGCCGCGGAAGGTGCCCTGGGCCACCTGGTTGTAGCCCTGGGTGGCGGTGCCGGTGCGGCCACAGTGTCCGGCGGTGACGAAGCCTCCGGTCACCGAGAACCCGACCGAGCAGCGTCCGCCCATGTAGTAGGCGTCGCCGCCCCGGACGTCGTAGAGCAGCCGAGGAGCCTCGGTGGTGCTGACCACCCGGACCGCGGTGGCGTCGACGCGGCTCGTGCGGACGAACTTCGCGGCCGCTGCGGTGTTCCCGTTGGCGAGGACCACGACGGTGTTGGTCGTGACGTCGACGTACCAGCCGGGTACCGCGCCGGCCGGCGCCTTGGCGGCGTGGCGGTCCAGGGTTGCCTTGATCCGGTCCAACTCGGCGCCGCTGCGCTCGACGATCGTCGCCTGCGCGCCAGCGGCCTTGACCCGGTTGGCTGCGGCCTTGCCGGTGACGGCGACGACCAGGCCGTCGGCGGTCATCCAGCCACCGGCGTACGACGAGCCCAGGGACCGGCGCAGACTGGCGTCCGTCCTGGTTCCCTTGTCGTCCCGGGCGATCCGGGTGCGCGCCTCGGTGGGGGTCAGATCGAGGTCACGCTGCATCGCGGCGAGCATCTCCGACGATGCGGCCGCCACGGCGGCGCTGGCGGTGTCCGGGGTGGGCAGTGGGGCCGCTGCGGCGGGGGTTACCGCGACGGCGATGGCACCGACGGGCAGCAGGATCGCTGCTGCCGCGAGGGTGAGAACTCGTCTCATCTATTGCCTCCTGTGGAAACGGCGGCGCGGATCGGGGGTGCGCCGCGATCGGGGCGGGGTTGTCCCGCCGCGCTCCGCCCTCGGGGTTTGGGCGACGATGCTGCGGGTGTCGCAGCCCGTTGACCTGGCCGGTGCCGCTGCCGGGCGCCTCGGAGGTACGCCAGCCGGATCAGGTGGGCCACCGCCAACCTAACCGGAATCCATAGAGAAAGCTCTATACCAGTTAACTCATATTAAGGCGAACGATGCTCGGTTCCTGGCGTACGCCGGCTGCTCACGCGGGCTTGACCGCGTGTACGCGTTCGACGGTGCCGGCCTTCGACCGCTCGGCCTCGACGATGGTGAACCCTGCCGTCCGCACGAGTGGCAGCTGACGGCGGGTGAGGTGCTCGCCGGCCGAGCGAATCGTCAGCCGTTCGAGGAGCCACTGCGCGGCGTAGATCGGTGGCCACGTGCTACCGATGTGGTCCAGCAGGAGCAGCCGGCCGCCGGGTACGAGGACCCGCTTCATCTCGTCGATCGCCCGCGCCGGCCGCGGAATGCTACAGAGTGAGAGGGCGCAGACCACGGTGTCGAACGAGGCGGCAGCGAAGGGCAGCTCCTCCGCGTCGCCCTCGCGCAGGTCGACGGTGCGGCCGAGATCTGCGGCCCGTCGCCGCGCTATGTCCAGCATCGCCCGGCTCAGCTCGACGCCCGTCACCGTCGTGTCGACGGGGTAGTGCGGCAGGTTACGGCCGGTGCCGATGGCGACCTCCAGTACCCGACCACGCGCGCGGGCACCCAGCCATTCGCGGCCACCGGCGAACTGGACCCGCTCGAAGAACGCGATCTGCTTGTCGTAGCGGGGTGCGGACCTGTCCCACACCCGTCGCTGCCTCGCCGTCGGCGTCTCGGCGATCTTCCTCTGGGCGGGGCCGTTCATGATGGTGGTCTTTCCTCGTAGCCGGGCGGCCGGATGGATTGTCGGTGCTGAGCGACATGTCGCTGTGACATGAATATGCCGCTGAGACAGTTGTTCGGGCTCTTGTCGTCGCTCGGGTCACCCGCTCGCTCAGACCGTGAGGGTAGTGGCCGTGCCGGGGGTGAGCCAGCGCAGGCTCTCCCGGACCGGGGACGGAGCCGCGGCGAAGGCGGCCTCGATCGCCGGTCGGCCCTCGCGGAAGTGACCCCAGCCCTCGTAGTGCACCGGTAGCACGGTGTGGGCCTTGAGCAGACCGCACAGTTCGGCGCCCTCGGCGGCGGTCATCGTGTAGCGCAGCGGACCGGTGAGGCCGAACCGCACCGCTCCGAGGTGCAGTACGACGGTGCCGATGGCGAACCGGTCGGCGACCCGACGGACTCCGTCGTAGAGCACGGTGTCGCCGGTGATCCAGAGCGGACCGTGCCGCTGGCCGGGCCAGCGCAGCACGAACCCGGTCACCTCGCCGACGACCGGCCGGCTCAGTGGTGGGCCGTGCCGGCACGGGGTCGCGATGACCTCGATGGTCGGGCGGCCGGGTGCAGTGAGTGTGGTGTGCTGCCACGGTGCCAGGCCGGTGGCGCCGGCACCGAGTCGCCGGCCGCCGGCCACCGTGGTGACGACCCGGCTCGCCGCCCGCAGCAGGCCCCGGCCGGCGTCGTCGAGGTTGTCGGCATGGTGGTCGTGGGTCAGCAACACCGCGTCGAGGTCGCCGAGCGACTCGGCGGCCAGTGCGGGGCCGGCTAGCTTGCGTGAGGCGGTGCCCCAGCCGAACTGGTAGGTCCGCCCGGGCGCGTCGAACGTCGGGTCGGTGAGCAGCTGCCAACCGTCGACCTCGATCAGCACGGTCGGACCGCCGATGTGCGTGATCCGTACGTCGGTCATGCCGCCTGCCGCACGGTCCAGTCGAGCACCTCGTCCGCGATCCGCTCCCACCCCTGCTGGGCCGGCGGCAGGTGGGCGTACCCCGGGTGCTCGCGGCGTTCGGTGACGGTGTCGGAGGTGTAATGCTCCGCGTTCGGGGTCGGGTCGGCGTTGAGCGCCCCGACCTCGACCTCGAATCCTGGGTATGCGGGGGCCATCACCTGGTGGCCCTGCTCTCATAGTGGCTGATCCACCGCTCCCAGCTGCGGGGCGTCACCCGGAAGCCGTGCACCAGGACGATCGGTCTCATGGCTGGTACTCCTCTGCAACGTCCACAGCTGCGCCGTATCGAACACCGTGCGGATGGAGAAACCCCGTCGTGCGTTCGCGGTTGCGGCAGAACGGCGAACGAGACGACGAGGTTGAGCTCAGTATGCGCCCCGCCGAGGGGTAGGACAACGCAGGCAAGTAGATCCAACATCTGCTATATATGGGAACGCTCCCAAGCCTCGCCACCCCAATTTGCCGTGGTGGAAATCAGCTCCTGGAGGAGAATATGCGTAGCCTTCTTGCCGCGTTGACGGCCCTGACGGTCGGCGTCACGGTCGGCAGTGTCCCGTCCGACGCCGCGGACGCCGCCCACCGAGGCTCCTGCACCCGGCAGATGCTCTTCTGCGAGGACTTCGAGCGACTTCCGCGCGGTGGCGCCAGCACCCTGGACTGGGGCATCGACACGCGCAACGGCACACTCACCGTGGAACGTGCCCGTCGTGGCAACCAGGTGTTGCACATCCACACCGTCGACAACGGACGAGCCTTCCTTCGCGTCGATGATTTCGCTGCGCCGGGAAACCGCTTCTACGGTCGGATGCGGCTGCGCGTCGATGCCTTCCCCACCGGCCCGGACTGGGCGCACTTCACCCTGGTCGAGGCGACCGGCACCGGCAGCTCGGAGATCGTCCGTCCGATCGGCGGGCAGTACGCACCCACGGTTCCCGGCATCTTCTGGGGGGTGGGCGCCGACGGCGGGCCGACCGGCGACTGGACCAACTGGCGCGAGTCCGCCCCGGTCGTCGAGGACACCTGGCAGTGCTTCGAGTGGCAGCTTGACCCGGCGGACAACCGGGTCGCGGTGTGGATCGACGGGGTGGCGAACCCGGAGCTGACCGCCTCCACCACCGAACACGGTGGCAACGACGTGCCGTTCGTCCTGCCGACGGTGAACACCGTCAAGATCGGCTGGCAGCTCTACCAGGGCGGCACCACGCCGGGCGAGTTCGATCTCTGGATCGATGACATCGCCCTGTCCACCAGGCGCCTCGGCTGCTGACCTCCACGGCCGACACGCCGTTCGGGGAGACCACGCGGGCGTCGTCGGGATATTCGGCTGTGCCCGGCGACGAATCTCCCTACGCTCCACCCGGTGAATGGCGCTGCCGATGATGGTCAGCCGACGATCCGGGGGATGCAATGACGTGTCAGCTGGTCGCGGTGTGTTTCGATGCCAGCGCGCCGCTGCGGTTGGCGCAGTTCTGGGCCGGCCTGCTCGGCCGGGATGTCGTTCGTGACGCCGGCGGCGCGTTTCTCCCCGGCACGGACACGCAGCTCGGCCTCCGGTTCGCGGCAAGCCGCGCGAAGCGGGTGGGGGAGAACCGCCTGCACCTGCACCTCACCAGCGCCAGCCCGGACGACCAGCAGCAGACGGTGGCCAGGGCGCTCGCTCTCGGTGCGGGCCACCTGGACCTGGGACAACGCCCGGAGGAAGGACACGTCGTCCTGGCCGACCCCGAAGGTAACGCGTTGTGCGTGATCGAGCCGGGCAACAAGTTCCTCGCCGGATGCGGGTTTCTCGGTGAAATCGCCTGCGACGGCACCCGGGAGGTCGGCCTCTTCTGGCAGGCGGCGCTGCACTGGCCGCTCGTGTGGGATCAGGATCAGGAGACCGCCGTGCAGTCACCGCGCGGTGGGACGAAGGTCGCCTGGGGCGGTCCGCCTGTGGCACCGAAGCAGGGAAGGAGCCGGCAGCGCTTCGAACTTGCGCCACCCGCCGACGGCGACCAGCGGTCGGAGGCCGACCGGCTGGTGTCCCTCGGCGCCACGTGGATCGGGGTCGGCGAGGACGGCACGGTCATGCTGGCCGACCCCGACGGCAACGAGTTCGGTGTCCTGACCCCCCGATAGCCCACATGGCCCGGCATTGACCGCTGCCGGTGCTGACAACCGGCGGTCCGTCGACCGCGCGGAGATCGCCCGGCTCAGGAGTGGGTGGCGGACTTCTCGGGGTGGTCCGGGGAGGCGGTGCCGTGGGCGGGGCGGCGGGTCAGGACCCGGGGGCCGGAAGCCGTGACGGCGACCGTGTGCTCGGAGTGGGCGGTGCGGGAACCGTCGGCCGACCGGATGGTCCAGCCGTCCTTGTCGTACCTGATCTTGTCGGTGGAGTGGCAGAGCCAGGGCTCGATGGCGATGGTCAGGCCGGGTTCGAGTTTCAGGCCGCGCCGGGGGCGGCCGCTGTTGGCCACGTGCGGGGCCTCGTGCATGGTGCGGCCGATGCCGTGGCCGCCGAACTCGGCGTTGACCCGGTAGCCGTAGGCGTTGGCGACCTCACCGATCGCGGCGGAGACGTCGCCCAGCCGGCCGCCGGGCTGGGCGGCCTTGATGGCGGCTTCCAGTGCGACCTCGGTGGCCTCGATCAGCCTCAGGTCGGCCGGGTCGGGGGTGCCGACGACGACGGAGAGCGCGGAGTCGGCGACCCAGCCGTCGATGCCGACCGCCATGTCGATGCTGAGCAGATCGCCGTCCCGTAGGACGTAGTCGTGGGGAAGACCGTGCAGCACCGCGTCGTTGACCGACAGGCACAGCACGTTGCGGAACGGACCACGGCCGAACGAGGGGGCGTAATCCCAGTAGCAGGACTCCGCACCGCGTTCGTTGATCCGACGGCGAGCGTAGTGCTCAAGGTCCATCAGGTTGACGCCGACGGCGGCGACACCGCTCAGCTCGGCGAGCAATTCGCCGACGAACTCGCCGGTCACCGCCATCAGCTCGATTTCCTCGGCCGACTTGAGCTCGATCATGAAAGCCTCCCTCATCCTTGCGGTATTTTTATACCACGTCACGATGGGGCGGCTCGGAGGGGATATCCTGCTGGCATGGTTCGCCAACCGCTCACCGCCGAACAGATCGCCGCGGGCCAGCGCCTCGGAGCCGCCCTGCGGGCCGCTCGAGCCGGCCGCAGCCTCGTCGACGTGGCCCTGGCAGCCGGCATCTCGCCCGAGACGCTGCGCAAGATCGAGGCGGGCCGCCTCCCCGCGCCGGCGTTCGGCACCGTGGTCCGCCTCAGCCACGCCCTGGACGTTTCTCTCAGCGATCTGGCCGAGGTCTGGCGGGCCGACATGCCCGTCCGCCAGGCGTCCTAGGGTCCCTGCCGACCATGTGCGTCCGTTGAATCCGCACCGCGCGGGACGGCCCGACCTACCCGTCATCTTCCTGGACCTCGACGGCGTACTGAATCCCTTCGCGGCACCGACCTGCCCGGACGGCTACCAGGAACGTGTCCTCTTCGACGGGGAAGACCCGCAGCGCTACTGCGTGGCGCATGCCGACTGGATCCGGGAGCTGGCCGTCGCCGGAGAGCTGTGGTGGGCAACGGGTTGGGGCGAGGACGCCAACGAGCTCTACCTGCCGCTGCTCGGAGTCGGGCCGCTGCCGGTGGTCGTCGTCCCACCGGTGCCGTTCGATCCTGAACTCAAGGTGCCGGCCGTGGCCGCCGTGGCCGCCGATCGACCGGCCGCGTGGATCGATGACGACCACACCGCCGTCGGCCGGCGGTGGGCCGCTGCCCGTCCGGTACCGACCTTGCTCGTATCGATCGATCCCACACTCGGCTGGACGCGATCGGACGTCGACCGCGTGCTCACCTGGGCGGCATCCCTGCCCAGGTGAGCACGGGTCGCATGAAGCCCCGAGAGGCCACGCCCTACCTCACCGAGTCGTGATCCGGTCGACCTGCGGACCCATCCGTGCCGGATCGGGCCGTCAGTGTCCGGCGCAGCTCGCGGACGGTGTCGAAGGCCGGGTTGTCGTCGTCGGCGTACGCCTCCTGCCACAGGTCGTGCCATTCGGAATCTGCGGACATGATCCGCTCGAGCGCGCTCGCGGCCAGTGCGGGCAGGTCGCCGGGCAGGTCGAGTCGGCCGCCGCTGCGGAGAACCTCCGGCGCGTACGGTGAAGTGACGGGTTGCCCGCCGGGCAGGTGCGCGGCCACGATCGCGGCTGCGGCGATCGCCTCGCAGGCGATGTCGGAGTCGAGGTAGTCCTGCTCGACGGCGGCCCCGTGCAGGGCCTTGCGGACCAGTGCCGGACGCTCAGTGGCGTCGGCCTTGTCTAGGTCGCCACACCAGTCGGCGGCGGTGTCGTTGTCGAACGGTCCGCTGTCCCAGCTACCCACGTAACCCTCCCAAGATCGGTTGTGCGGCATTCTGGCACCGGCCACCGACAGGCTTCGACGCTGACCGGGACGACGGTGGCGCATCGACCACCGGATGTCTGGCACCCGAACGAGGAAGCCGAGACGGACCGGAGTGAGCGCGCCGTCGAGGGGACCACTTAGGATGGTCGACGGCGTCGGCCGCAGGATGTCGAGCAGGTGCAGTTCGGCCGACCGTGATCCGGTGTGGACGAGGAGACGAACTGTGGCGAATGAAGAGGTGGCACCGTCCGGGGTCGACATGAGCGTGCCGAGCATCGCCCGGGTGTACGACTTCATGCTCGGTGGCAAGGACAACTTCGCTGTGGACCGCGCCGTCGCCGAGCACGCGCTCAGGATCACGCCGGACGGCCCGCAGGCGGGCCAGGCGAATCGGGCCTTCCTGCGTCGGGCGGTGCGCTTTCTCACCGAGCAGGGCATCGGGCAGTTCCTCGATCTCGGTTCCGGTCTGCCCACTCAGGGCAATGTGCACCAAGTGGCCCTGCGCCACGACCCGCAGGCGCGGGTGGTCTACGTCGACAACGATCCGATCGTGCTGGCGCACGGTAGGGCGCTGCTGGCCGACGCCGGAACCGCGACGGTGGTCCAGGCCGACATCCGGTCGCCGGAGGCCATCCTGGAGCACCCGGAGGTCCGCCGGTTCCTGGACTTCGACCGCCCCGTCGGGCTGTTGCTCTTCGCGATCCTGCACCACCTCACGGACGACGAGAACCCGAAGGCGGTGGCGGCGAGGCTGATCGACGCCCTGCCGTCGGGCAGCTACGTCGCGATCTCCCACTTCCGTGATCCCGGTGACCGGCACCCCGATGCCTCCCGGAAGGCGCGCGAGGTCGAGCGCATCTTCAACGAGTCCCTCGGCACCGGTCGTTGGCGTACCGACGAGGAGATCCTCTCCTTTGTCGAGGGGCTGGAGGTGGCGGAACCGGGCCTGGTGCCGGTGGCCGCGTGGCGACCGGACCCGGATGAGACCGCACCGGAGCAGAGCGACACCTACCACACCTTCGTCGGGGTGGTCGCCCGCAAGCTGTAGTACCGCGGCGTGGCCGGCTGCGCGGAGCCCGTCACCGCCACACGGTGACCTGACTGGCCACCAGTGCCTTCTGCCCTTCGAACGGGCGGTACGCCGCCCGGTCGGTCAGGTGGTGGCGGGCCGCGAGGCTGCGGTACGAGAAGCGGACCACGGTCCCCTCCACGCTGAGCAACTGCGGCGGGGCCGCCTCCACCGCCTGCCGGGTCAGGACGAGCAGGGTGCGGTCGGCCAGGTCGACATCCCGTACGACGAGCGCGCGCTCGTCGATGACCCGGTCCACGGTCGCGGTCACGGTCAGCGCGTCACCGACGTCGACCTTCGCGAGGGTGTTCGGCGGGCTGGTGCCGGTGGCGGGAGGTGGCGGTTCCGCCACCGGCTCGGGGGCGCAGCCGGTGCCGGCGAGTACGGCCGCCAGTGCGGTGACGAGCGCCGCGTGCCGGACGCCGCGCGGAACGGCTCCTCCTTGGCCGCCCCGCACGGCCGGATGGACTGCTGGATCGCCGGCAGCGCGCACCCGCCGCGTGGTCCAGTTGGCAAAAGGTCGGTCGCGCATGTCGTCGCCTCCTCGAAACGATGCCTGTTCCCAGAGATGCCCTGCGGGATGACGGGTGCCGCGCGAACGTGTGACGGTCACGTGACATCACGAATCGAGACGTACCAACTGATTGACCAGGGGTTTTCCAGCCTCCGGCCGGGGGTAGCGCGATAGTCGACCAGGGCGGTGACCGGACACGATCCGCCGACGGGACACCCTGCCAGGGGTGCGCGACCGGAGCGGGAGGTTGGGCTCGTGCGATGTCTGCAGCGGCGTTACCGGCTCGACGAGCCGGTCGGTCGGGGTGGGATGGCCACCGTCTGGCGCGGCTACGATCTGCGGTTGCAGCGTACCGTCGCGGTGAAGCTGTTGTCGGCGCCGCTGCTGGGCGACCCGGCGGCCCGCGACCGCATCCGCCGCGAGGCGTTGGCCGCCGCCCGGCTGGACCACCCGGGTGTGGCCCGGGTCTACGACTACGGTGAGCAGCGGCACCTGACCCGCACACCCACCCCGTTCCTGGTGATGGAGTTCGTCGCCGGATCGACGCTGTCCGCTCGGCTCCGTGCCGCCGGCCCGCTGCCCCCGGACGAGGCGCTGCGGATCGGTCAGCAGGTTGCGGCGGCTCTCGCCGCCGCGCACGAGCAGGGCATCGTGCACCGGGACGTCAAGCCCGGCAACATCATGCTCACCGAGAGCGGCGTGAAGGTGGTCGACTTCGGTATCGCGGCCGGCGCGGGTGACGACCCGGCGGAGCCGGACGGGCAGTTGTGGGGGACCCCGAGCTATCTGCCGCCGGAGCTGACCGCCGGAGCGGAGGCGGTGCCGGCGGGCGACGTGTTCGCCCTCGGCGTCGTGCTCGCCGAGTGCCTCACCGGTCAGGCTCCGCAACGCGCTCCGCACGAATCGGTGGCCGTTCCGGCCGTCGAGGGACTGTCCGACTTCCACGCGCACCTGATCGGTAGGTGTCTGGCCACCGATCCGGACCGGCGTCCGGGCGCGGCCGAAGTCGCCGAGACGCTGGCCGGGGTGACCATGACCGTGCGGCCGGCACCCGGCGCCGCGCCCACCTCGGTCGCCGTACCCACCCGGACGGTCGCCGGCCCCACCAGGCCGGCCGGCGCACCTGCCCGGCGGTCGGCGGTCGTCGGGCGGCGGCGCGGACTGCTGTTCGCCGCTCCTGCCGCCGCGGCGGCCGCGCTGGCCGGGATCCTGCCGGGACTGCTCACCGCCGAGGAAGGCTCGGCGGACCCACCGGCCGCCGAGGCCGGCTGCACGGTGCAGTACCGGGCGCAGCAGGCCGCCGATGGCCGTTTCCTGGCTCAGATCAGCGTTACCGGAACCGGGCGACCCGCGACCGGGCAGCGGGCGCTGACCTTCACCCTGCCCGCCAGCCAACATCTCCTCGACGTGCGGGGCGCCGCCTGGACACACGATGAGCAGCGGGTGACCCTGCGGCTGGCCGAGCCGTCGGAACCGGGCACCGGCGTGACGGCGACCCTGCACGGCCGGGTCGAGTCCGGCGGGCACGAGACGCCGGAGCGGTTCAGCCTGGCGGGTGTCGCCTGCGAGCATGCCGGCACGCACGTACGGACGTCGGTCCTGGCCTCCGCGTCGGCCGAGCCGGCGGCGTCGACGGAGGGGTCCAGACGGGGGCGGTCGGGTACGCCGGAGGAGGACCGCCCGTCTCCGGACGGCGGCGGAGGCGGATCGGGTCAGCCCGACGCCCAGCCGTCAGGCGCACCATCGGCGACGCCACCGGGCACGCCGACCAGCTCGACGCCGACCACGTCCGATCCGTCGACCTCCCCGAGCCCGTCGGCGACGACCAGCCCCACGCCCAGCCCGCCGGCGACGTCGAGTCCCGCGGCGACCTCGCGGCCCCCCACCCCGTCCCCGCCGTCGGATCCGACCCCGGCACCGAGCACGGAACCTGCCGAAACCACAGCTCCCCCTGCCGATCAGACGTCTCCCACCGCCTCGGTGACCTCGGCCACGTCGGCGGCTGCGGACGAGGGCGGGGACACCGGCGACACGAATGCCTGATTCCGCGAAAACTTGATTGATTCCAGAAGAACCGAGTAGGTTCGTCGGCATGACGGCCGACTTCGAGGCGCAGCTGCGGGCGGTCTCGTTGCGCGTGACCCGGCCCCGGTTGGCGGTGCTCGCGGCGCTACGCGACCACCCGCACGTCGACACCGACACCGTGATCCGGCTGGTCCGTGCCGATCATCCCACCGTGTCCCACCAGGCGATCTACGATGTGCTGCGGGCACTCACCGACGCCGGTCTGGTGCGGCGCATCCAGCCCACCGGAGCGATCGCCCGCTACGAGTCCCGGGTCGGGGACAACCACCATCATGTCGTCTGCCGCTCCTGCGGCGTGATCGCCGACGTGGACTGCGCCGTCGGCTACGCCCCTTGTCTGACCGCCTCCGACGACCACGGGTTCGTGGTCGACGAGGCGGAGGTCGTCTACTGGGGCACCTGCCCCGACTGCGCGACCGCCCGCACCACAAGTGAACCGCCAGGTCGGAAGGAAGCACATTGAGCAACGCAGAGCACGACGCCCCGTCCAGCGCCCAGGGCGTGGACGCCAAGGCGGCGGCCGGCTGCCCGGTCGCGCACGACTCCGTGACCGCCCACGGCAGCGAGAGCGAGAACCCGGCGATCGACTCGCCGACCCCGAAGACCGGCGGTCGTCCGCGTACGAACCGGGACTGGTGGCCCAACCAGCTCGACCTCTCGGTGCTGCACGCCCACTCGTCGAAGGGCAACCCGCTGGGGGAGGACTTCAGCTACGCCGAGGAGTTCGCCAAGCTCGACGTCGAGGCGCTCAAGCGGGACATCACCGAGGTCCTCACCACCTCGCAGGACTGGTGGCCGGCCGACTTCGGTCACTACGGCGGCTTGATGATCCGGATGAGCTGGCACGCCGCGGGCACCTACCGCATCGAGGACGGCCGCGGCGGCGCCGGTGACGGCGGGCAGCGCTTCGCCCCGCTCAACAGCTGGCCGGACAACGCCAACCTGGACAAGGCGCGCCGCCTGCTGTGGCCGGTGAAGCAGAAGTACGGCCAGCAGATCTCCTGGGCCGACCTGCTCGTGCTCGCCGGTAACGTGGCCCTGGAGTCGATGGGCTTCAAGACCTTCGGGTTCGGCTTCGGCCGGGAGGACGTCTGGGAGCCCGAGGAGATCTTCTGGGGCCCGGAGGACACCTGGCTGGGTGACGAGCGCTACGTCTCCGAGAAGGAGATGTCGCAGGGTGTCGGCGCGACCGAGATGGGCCTGATCTACGTCAACCCCGAGGGCCCGCGCGGCAACGCGGACCCGCTCGCGGCGGCGCACTTCATCCGGGAGACCTTCGCCCGGATGGCGATGAACGACGAGGAGACCGTCGCGCTGATCGCCGGTGGCCACACCTTCGGCAAGACCCACGGCGCCGGTGTCGCCGACGACCACGTGGGCGCAGAGCCTGAGGGCGCGCCGCTGGAGGCGCAGGGCCTGGGCTGGCTGAGCACGTACGGCAGCGGCAAGGGCGCCGACACCATCACCAGCGGCCTCGAGGTCACCTGGACCGACCGGCCGACGCAGTGGAGCAACCGGTTCTTCGAGATCCTCTTCGGCTACGAGTGGGAACTCACCACCAGCCCCGGCGGTGCCAAGCAGTGGGTCGCCAAGGACGCCGAGGCGATCATCCCGGACGCCCACGACCCGTCGAAGAAGCACAAGCCCACGATGCTCACGACCGACCTGTCGCTGCGCGTGGACCCGGCGTACGAGAAGATCTCCCGCCGGTTCCTGGAGAACCCGGACGAGTTCGCCCTGGCCTTCGCCAAGGCGTGGTTCAAGCTGCTGCACCGCGACATGGGTCCGGTCAGCCGGTTCCTCGGGCCGTGGGTGCCGGAGCCCCAGCTGTGGCAGGACCCGGTGCCGGCCGTCGACCACGAGCTGGTCGGTGAAGCTGACATCGCGGCGCTGAAGGCGAAGGTGCTGGAGTCCGGTCTCACCACTGCCCAGTTGGTGAGCACCGCCTGGGCCTCGGCCGCGAGCTTCCGGTACACCGACAAGCGCGGCGGTGCCAACGGTGCCCGGATTCGCCTCGAACCGCAGCGCAGCTGGGAGGTCAACCAGCCGGAGCAGCTCGCGACGGTGCTGAGCACCCTGGAGGGCATCCAGCGGGAGTTCAACTCGGCGGGTGGGGCCAGGATCTCCCTCGCTGACCTGATCGTGCTGGCCGGTTCGGCCGCGGTGGAGAAGGCGGCCCGGGACGCCGGTGTCGAGATCACCGTCCCGTTCCACCCGGGCCGCACCGACGCCAGCCAGGAGCAGACCGACATCGAGTCGTTCCGGGTCCTGGAGCCGCGTGCCGACGGGTTCCGCAACTACCTGCGTCCGGGCGAGAAGACCCAGCCGGAGGTGTTGCTCATCGACCGGGCGTACATGCTCAACCTGACCGCGCCCGAGATGACCGTGCTCGTGGGTGGTCTGCGCTCTCTCGGCGCCAACGTCGGCGGCAGCCGGCACGGCGTGCTCACCGACCGGCCGGGCGTGCTCACCAACGACTTCTTCAGCAACCTGCTCTCCCCGGGCACCCGCTGGAAGGCGTCGGAGTCCGACGAGCACGTGTACGAGATCCGGGACGTGGCCACCGAGCAGGTGAAGTGGACCGCCACCGCGGTCGACCTCATCTTCGGCTCCAACTCCCAGCTCCGCGCGCTCGCCGAGGTCTACGCCAGCGACGACGCCCGGGTCAAGTTCGTGGCCGACTTCGTGGCGGCCTGGACCAAGGTGATGGAACTGGACCGCTTCGACCTCGCCTGATCCGACACCCACCGACGAGCCCCGGGCGACCAGCAACGGTCGACCGGGGCTCGCCGCACCTGAGGTCTGCGGGCGCCTCAGCCCTTCAGACCGGTGTGGGCCAGACCTTCGATGAACTGCCGTTGCGCGATCACGAAGATCACCAAAATGGGGATGGCGGTCATCGACGCCGCCGACAGCTGTACGTCCCACATCGGCCCGCCGTAGGCGTCGACGAACTGGGTGAGCGCCTGCGGCAGGGTGAACTTCTCCGGTGTGGAGAGGAAGACGATCGGCTCCAGGTAGAGATTCCAGCTGTGCAGGAAGGTGAAGATCGCCACCGCGCCGAGCGCCGGACGGGCCAGCGGCAACGCGATGCGCCAGAAGGTGGCGAAGCGGCCCAGCCCGTCCACCCGCGCCGCCTCCTCCAACTCGGCGGGAAGGGTGATGAAGAACTGCCGCATGATGAAGGTGGCCAGTACGCTCGGCGCGCCGAGGATCGGCACCAGGATCAGCGGCCAGTGGGTGTCCACCATGCCCCACGAGTTGAACATCCGGAACAGCGGCACGATCGTCACCTCGCTCGGGATGAGCAGCCCGACCAGCACCACCACGAACAGCACCTGCTGACCCCGGAAGCGGATCCGGGCGAAGGCGTACCCGGCCAGCGACGACACCGCCAGGGTGCCGATGGTGACCACGGCCGCGATGTACCCGCTGTTGAAGTACTGCTGCGCGAACGGTTGCAGCTCGAAGACCCGACGGTACGCGGAGAGGCTGGCCTCGGTCGGGATCAGCGACGGTGGGAAGGCGAAGATGTCGCCTACCGGTTTCACCGACGAGGTGACCATCCACCAGGTGGGGAAGACGAACGGCAGGGCCAGCAGGCAGAGCGCGCCGTAGAGCGCGACCTTGGCCCGTACGGAGAGCCTACTGTTCATGGAAGACCCACTTCCTGCGCATCCGCCACTGCACGACGGTCAGCACCAGCACGATCAGGAAGAGCAGCACCGACAGCGTGGCCCCGTAGCCGAACTGGTGGAACTGGAACGCCCGCTGGTACAGGTAGTAGACGAGCACCGTGGTCGAGGTGCCCGGCCCGCCCTGGGTGAGCACGGCGATCTGGGCGAACACCTGCAACGACCCGACCACCGTGATGATCGAGGTGAGCAGGATGGTCGGGCTGATCAGCGGCACGGTGATCCGACGGAACCGGGTCCAGGCGTTGGCGCCCTCGACCCGGGCCGCCTCGTACAGTTCCGCCGGCACCCCCTGCAGGGCGGCCAGGAACAGCACCATGTTCAGGCCGACGTTCTTGACCACCTGCACCACGATCACCGACAGCAGTGCCGTCCAGTCGCCGCGCAGCCAGTTCGGCCCGTCCACGCCGGCCACGCCCAACGCCCCGTTGACACCGCCGTTGTCCTGGAGCAGGAAGCCCCACACGATCGTCCAGGCGACCAGCGAGACGACCACCGGGGAGAAGAACAACGTCCGGAACACGACGGTGCCGCGTAGCCGCTGGTTGAGCAGCACCGCGAGCAGCAGGGCCAGGCTGAGGTTGAACGCCACCAGGCCGATCGAGAACAGCGCGGTGACCCGCAGCACCGACGGCAGGTTCGGGTCGTCGGCCATGGCCTGGTAGTTGCCCGGGCCGACGAACTCGAAGGTGCCGGCGAGCACGTTCCACTCGTGCAGGCTGTACCAGAAGACCAGCCCGAGCGGAATCAGCACGAACAGCACCGACCCGGCGAGTTGCGGTGCGACGAAGAGCAGCCCGGCGAGCTGGTCGCGGCGGCGGGTCGTCCACCAGCCGCGCCGGTGCGGCGCGGCCCCGCCGGGGGCGGACCGGTCACCGGCCCGCCCCACGGTGTCCCTGGTCAGGACCGACATCGGAGAACCTACTTCGCCAGCAGCGGATTGATCGCGGTGCAGACGCCGTCGAGTACGCCCCGCACGTCGGCGTCCGGCCGCCACAGCGGGTCCAGTGCGGCCCGGACCGCCTGGTTCAGCTCGGCCTGGCCGGTGTGGCTGGGCTTGACCACTCCGTCGGCGATCCCGTCGATGACCACCTCCTGCAACTGCTCCGGGCTGAGCAGCGGGTTGGTCTTGGCGAGGGTCTCGGCGGTGAGCAGCGAGGTACGCGGCGGCGGGAAGAACTGCGCGAGCTTCGCCGAGTTGGCCGGGTTGGTCAGGTAGGCCAGGAAGTCGGCGGCGGCCTCGGCGTTGCGGCCCTGCTTGAGCACACCCATCCCGCCCTGGCCGATCACCGCGTACTCACCCTTCGGTCCGGCGGGGAGCGGCACCAGGTCCCAACCGAACTTCTGCCCCTCCAGCAGCGACGCGCGGGAGATCTGGGTGATGGTCATGCCGGCGTCACCGGCGAAGAAGTCGGCTGTGGTACCGGGGCCCGGTAGCGCCTTGTCGACGAAGATCCCCCGGTGCAGGACGGTCATCGCCTCGACCATCTCGGCCGAGTTGAAGCCGCAGGTGCGGCCGTCCTCGCTCCACGCCTGCGCGCCCCAACCGGTCCAGACGGTGGACAGGAAGTCCCAACCCTTGTAGTCGAAGTCGCGGACCACCAGACCCGCCTTGCCGGTCTCCGCCTGCACCGCCTTCGCGGTGGTCAGCGCGTTCTGCCAGGTCCACTGGCCGGCGGCGATCAGCTCGGCCGGGCTCTGCGCGCCGGAGGACTTCACCAGGTCGGTGTTGACGAACACCCCGAACGGTGAGGTGGAGAAGGGGTACGCGTACAGCTTGCCGTCGGCCTGCCACAGCTTCGTCGCGGCCGGGGCGAGCTCGTCGAAGCCGTACCCCTCGGTGCCCTTGAGGGTGTCGTCAAGCGGCACCAGCGCGCCGGAGGTGACGAAGTCGGGCGCGGAGTTCTCCAGCACCCAGGCCAGGTCGGGCGGGTTGCCGCCGGCGATCTGGGTGGTCAGGGTGGTGGTGTAGCTCTCGAACGGGATCGGGTCGAAGGTGATCCCGGCGACGTCCGGATTCGTCGCGGTGTACTCGGCGGCGATCTCGTTGAACAGCTTCAGGTGGGCCTCGTTCGCCGACCAGGTGGTCATCCGCAGCGTGACCGGGCCGTCGGACTCGGCGGAGTCGCCGCCGCAGGCGGTCAGGCCGAGCAGCGCGGTGAGCGCGACGACGGCCGTCAACCGGTTCCTCATGGGGTTATGTCCTTCCTCAGTAGCCGGCGATGTCGGGCCAGCGCAGCTCGACACCGGAATCGGCGAGGCGGTTCTGGAAGTCGGCCAGCAGGCCGGGGGTGTAGCGCACCGCGCGGGGGGTGACCCGCCGGGCCAGGCAGAAGTCCGCGAGCAGACCGGCGACCTCGCCGACGTTCCACTCCACGGGGTGCAGGCGGTAGGAGCCGTTTGTGATGTGCGTGGTGCCGATGTTCTTGCCGGCGGGCAGCAGGTTCTCCACCCGCCTGGGGATCAGGGCACCGAGTGGTATCTCGAAGGGGCAGGAGGCCACGTCGATGTAGTTGTCGCCGCCGGTGGAGGGGTGCAGGTCGATGCGGTACATGCCGACCCCTACCGAGTCGGCGTAGCTGACCGCGCCCTTGTCGCCCCGGATCTCCAGGGAGAGGTCCTGCTCGACGACCGTGTACTCGGCGCGGATGCGGCGCGACTCCCGGATGTAGGGCGCCTGGGCCAGGCCGCTGTGGGTGACGTCTCCGCCGGTGGCGGGGGTGCCGGTGCCGGTGACGTCGCCGCGTAGTCGCAGTCCGGGAAAGCCGGTTCCACCGTCGGTGCGTGGCGCCTCGGTCTGCAACCAGTACAGCACCGACAGGGACAGCTCCCGGGCCGCGGCGATGCCGGCGTCGCCGTCAGGTACGTCGATCACCGGCCGCTCGAAGTAGTCGATCATCGGCCAGTTGACCAGGCAGATGTCGCTGTCGTACGCACCGGGGGTGAAGTTGCGTCGGGCGGCGATGCGGCGGAACGTCCACAGGTTCCCGTCGCCGGGATTGACCCGCTGGTCGGCCTGGACCAGCCAGGGGTCGTCGTCCGGGTTGGGGGTGAAGCTGCGTTCGGAGATCGCCAGGGTGCGCGGGTTGGGGGAGCGGAACGACAGCATCCGGTCGCCCCAGAACGGCGGCCGGTACGCCCGCCAGAAGTCGTACGCCGCCGGCTTGTCGATCGTGTGGTCGCCGTCGACGTGGTCGACCGCGAAGCACACCGACACCGCCTGCATGTTCGCCGGCTGGGCCTGCTCCGGCGCGCTCGGTTCACCGGTGTCGGCCCGGGACTCGAAGCCGGTGACGTACTCGGTGCCGGTCAACGGCAGCAGCTCGCCGGTCTCGGTGGCGTCCAGCACGTACGGCGCGCTCAGGTGCACCCGCTCACCGGTGTGCCGGTGCGCCACGGTGACACCGACGACCCGGTCGCCGTCGGTGTCGGCGGCCACCGGCCGGTACGGCTGGAGCACCCGCAGCCGCCCGGATCCCCGGTACGGCCCCAGCATGCCCTCCAGCACCGCCACCGCGACCCGGGGTTCGTGGCAGAGTCGGCTGACGTGCCCGGCGCCCGGGTTGAGCGCGGTGGTGCGCCGAGCCCGGTCGGTCAGCGGATACCAGCGCCGGTAGTGCTCCCGGATGCCGTCCCGCAGCGCCCGGTAGCTGGCGGTGACGCCGAAGCGCTCCACCCAGGAGTGCTCGTCCGGCGGTACGGCCTGGCTGGTGAGTTGCCCGCCGAGCCAGTCGTACTCCTCGGTCAGCAGCACGCTGCGGCCGGCGCGCAGCGCGGCCAGGGCGGCGGCCACGCCGCCGAGCCCACCGCCGACGATTAGTACTTCGGCCTGCATCTCGGGCACGGTCGGTCCTCTCATGGAACGGTCCAGGGTCGCCGGGCAACGGGGTGGCGACCGGGGGTGAGCTGGTCAGTGCCGGGGCGGCAGGAGGGTGACGCCGTCGACCGGCTGGCACGGCAGCAGCCGCTGGGTCACCGTGCCGGGCACCCCGGCGAGCAGCCCGGTGAGCACCTCGACGGCCTGCCATCCCATCTCGCGGCGGGGGATCCGGAAGCCGGTGAACTCCAGGTCGCTTGTGGTCGGCCGGGTCGGGTCGCCAAGCGCGAGGATGGACAGGTCGGCGGGCACGGTCCGGCCGCGCTCGACGGCGGCGTTGGCCAGCGAGACTCCGTCGGCGTACTCCTCGACCACCACGGCGGTGACTCCGGTGTCGAGCAGCGTGTCGAGCAGGTCGGCGGGGGAGCGGTCGGTGGGTTCGTGCCGGGTCGGCAGCCCGGCCGCGTCGAGGGCGGTCCGGTAGCCGGCGAACCGGTCGGTGTGTGATTCCGGGCCGGCGCCCTGGCCGAGGTATGCCAGCCTGGTGTGGCCGGCGTCGAGGGCGCGCCGGACCACGTCGGCGGTGGCGGCGGCGTAGTCCGCGCCGACGTACGGCACCGGTCCGCCCGCGTCGTCGCGTCGGCCGACGGAGACGAACGGCTGCCCCTCGGCGACCAGCCGGCCCAGCTCGTCGCGGTCCAGTGACCGACCGAGCAGGACGCAGCCGTCGGCCAGCCGCAGCCGGTTGTCGTCGTGGAAGATTCGCCGCCGGCCGTCGGTGACCGGGGCGCTGGTGAGCAGCAGCAGGTCGCAGCCGAGACGCTCGGCCGATTCCTCGATACCGACCAGGAACGGGTGGTAGAAGTCGCCGGTGCCGGCCGGGAAGACCGGCTCGTAGGTGAAGACGCCGATGATCCGGTTGTGCCGGGCGGCGAGCCGCCGGGCCACCGGGTCGGCGACGTACCCGGTGGCCCGGATGGCGCCCAGCACCCGTTCCCGGGTCTCCGGGGCGATCCGGACGCTGCCGTCGTCGCGGCCGTTGAGCACCAGCGAGACCGTCGCCTGGCTGACGCCGGTCATCCGGGCGATGTCCTGCTGGGTCACCCGCCTGCGCGATCCGGTCACTTTCCGTGTCCAATCATTTCTGCGCTAATACGCATTAGCTACGTTGGTGTGAAATCCTGCGACCCGCCACCACCTGTCGTCAACCCCCGTCGTCGGAAAACTTCTCCGGATAATCGGCGTGATAATTCGTATTAGCGCCTTGACCCGGGCTCGTCGGCGACCGCAGACTCATCGATCACAAGGTTCGCTCCCTCATGGAGCCCGATCTCACGCACGGTCACCGGCAAGCGTTGCGGTGGCCGCGGTCCACGCCTGCCACCCACCGTTCCGCCGCGTTCCCGCCGGCAGGGCGGTCCCGCACCATCCCCAGCTCCGCCATCGACGAGCGTCCCCTCACGATCGGAGACCCGCATGCCAGACCGGACCCCCCGACCCGCCCCGGTGACCCGCCGTGGCCTGCTGCGCGGCGCCGCCCTGATCGGCACCGCGACGGCCGCCGGTACCGCGCTCGGCGGCACCCTCGCCGCCGCTCCGGCCCTCGCCGGCCCGGCCGGCTTCCCCAGCTACCGGTACGTCCGCGACGCGTTCGCCGGCCCGCTGGCCTACAACCCCACCGGCGAGATGATCTTTCCCTGCGTACGCGGGGTCTACGACAAGATCTCCGGTGCCCGGGGGCGGTACTACCTCTACTACGCCCCGCACGACGCGCCCGGCGGCATCTGCCTGGCCTACGCCGACCGGCTCGAAGGCCCCTACACCGAACACCCCGGGAACCCGATCGTCGACCGGGTACTGCCCACCACCACGGTCAGTCACGTCTCCTCACCGCACGTGGTGTGGAACGCCTCCACCAGGGAGTTCTTCCTCTACTTCCACGGGGAGAACTTCACCACCCGGGTGGCCCGCTCCCGCGACGGCATCACCTTCACCAACGAGACGCCGATCCTGAGCACCCGGCTGGTGCCGAACACCACCGAGACCTCGTACGCCCGGGTCTTCGAACACTCCGTCGCCGGAAAGAACAACAAGTACGTCATGCTCTTCATGGGCGCGCACACCGTCGGCCCCGGCACCCGCAAGATCTTCTGGGGTTGGTCACCCAACGGCTGGGACCAGTGGCAGTTCGCCCCGAACCCGTTGATCTCGCCGGCCGGTGACGGGTTGACCGACATCTCCAGCCCGCACCTGCTCAGGCGCAACGGCACCAGCTACGTCGCCTACCACGGCAACGACGGACGGATCCGGCTCACCGAGGTCGGCAACAACTTCGACCGGGAGGTGCACCTCGGGGTCTTCCACGCCCCGATCGCCTCGGACAACGGTCGGGTCGCCGCGCCGGCCTTCGGCACCGACGGCGGCGTCTCGTACATGATCTACGAGGCCGGACCCCGGCTCGACGCCCGCATCTGCATCGCCCGCGCCATCTGAGCGGTGCGGGGCCGCCGCCCCGCTCCGGCAACTCAGCTCCGGTGCCGGCTGGTCACGGCCGCCGGACGGAGACGAGATCGGCGACGACCGCGGCGGCCAGAAGGCGGACATGCAGGTGGTGGCCACCGCCCTGAGTGGGCGGTGGCCACCACCGGAGCCACCTCACCGGCCCCGGCCCGTCAGCGTGGTCGGCTGACGTGGCCCGGGCCGGGTGTCACAGGTTGGCGCAGTACCCGACGCTGAAGGTGCTGGCGCCGGCGGCCAGGGTCCGGTTCCACTTCACCCCCTGGATCCGGTAGCTGCCGTCGGCCAGCCGCTCCCGCTTGAAGTTCCACGCGGTGTAGATGTCACCCTCCAGATCGACCACCGCGGTCCACTCGACGGACTTGTCACCGTTGTTGGTGGCGGTGATGGTGGCGCAGTAGCCGCCGCCGCTGTTGGAGTTCCAACGGGCGATCCGCTCCATCGTGATCTCCACGTTGGAACCGGCGACCAGCCGACCCACCCCCCACCGGGCGGTGGTCTGGTAGCCCTCGCCGTTCTGCTCGGCCCAGTTGCGGATCGAGGTGCGTGCGCCGTCGGAGGCGTCGTTGACCTGGAAGTCCAGGCCGTGGAACGTGCCGAGACCACCGTATTCGAGCAGGCTGATCGCCGCCTCGACGGTGTAGCCGGTCTCGGTACGCACGGCGGCGCTCTCCAGCCGCCCGGCCTGGAACGCCTCGTCACCGGTGCCGAACGACACGACGTTGTCGGCGTTGATGCGGATCTGGGTGTCGTCGTAGCGGAACGGACCGTTCTTGGCGTTGCCGGCGTCGACGTAGATCTCGACCGAGTCCTGGGTCCACGGGTCGGAGCCGGAGACGTCCACCACCGGGTCGGTGACCTCGGCCAGCACGTACAGCGTCTGGCCCCGCCAGAGGGTGCGGACGTTCGCGGTCGCGCCGTCGGTGCCGGAGACCTGCTTGGCGGTGGTGACCGAGGTGGCCTGGGCCCAGCCGGCATCCACCGTGCCGTCGATGACCGGCGCGGTGCCCGTCTCCCGTACCTCCAGGTACGACAGCTCCTCCACCAGGCTCAGGGTGCCCACGGCGCCCGGAGTGTTCCAGCCGGAGGTGGTGCCGTTGTCGGTCACCCGCACGTCGAAGGTGCGGGTCTCGCCCTCGGCGGCATCGACCAGCGGCAGGTGGGCGACCAGGTGGTAGCCGTCGTCCCGCTCGGCCGCCACGGCCGGCACGTCGCCGCTGCCGTCGCGGGAGACCCGGTAGGTCTCGTCACCGAGGGCGAAGGTGACCCGGTCGTCGCCGGAGACCGTGGCGTCGTCGACCGTGACGTACGCGGTCAGGTGGTCCGGCGCCCAACGCAACTGGAACCGGGCCGTGTCCTCGATCGGGTGCAGGGGCAGTTTGCGCCAGGTCAGGTCCTTCGGCGCGGCGTCCGTGAGGGCCACGTCACCGGCGAAGACGTTGGCCGTGCGCAGGCGTGCCGGCAGGTCGCCGTCCACCGCCCCGTAGTAGGCGGGCTTGGCCCGCAGGCTGTCGTCGAACAGCAGCGGCGCGTTGGCCGACCGCCACGAGCGGCCATCGGTGAGGCCCCACACCGTGACGGCGAACAGGTCGTCGGTGTGCTCCCGGAAGATGCGGAAGGCGTCCCGGTAGAAGTAGCCCTGCTCGATCAGCCGCGCCTGGGTCACCGGGGTGCCGGTGGTGACGTCGAGTTCGGTGACGGCCTGGGTCAGCGGCAGCCCGGCGAAGGCGTCCAAGGTGGCCTCCAGGCTGCTGACCGGCGTGGCCAGCGAGACGTGGAACTGGTGCCCCACCCCGTCGATCGGCACGTCGCGGTCGACAAGCCGCTGCACCAGCGCCCGGTAGCGGGCCTGCTTGCCGCTCTGCTCGGTGTTGTAGTCGTTGATGAACAGGGTGACCGGGTCGCTGCCGGGTACGGCGTGGACGTCGTTGAACGCCTCGTGCGCGTACTCGAACGACAGGTCGATGAAGCTCTCGCCGAGAATCCGGTACCACTCGCTGCGGCGCAGGCCGTCGGCGTACTCGCCACTGTCGCTGATGACCTCGTTGACCACGTCCCAGGCGTACAGCGGGTTGGTGGGGGAGCCGAATGGGCCGTACCGCTCGGACAGCGATTCGGCGACGTCGAAGATGTGGGTACGCAGGCGGTCGCGCAGCAACTGCTGGTGTTCCGCCGACGTGGACAGCGGCTGGCCGTCCGCGTCCTGGAAGAACCAGTCGGGGGTCTGGCTGTGCCAGACCAGCACGTGACCGTAGACGCGCAGGTCGTTGTCGCGGGCGAAGTCCATCACCGCGAGCGCCTGCTCGTGCGGTCGGAAGGTGCGTTCGTCGTCGTACCAGGCCTCGGGCTTCATGTGGTTCTCGTGCGTGACCTGGTTGAAGTGCCGGTTCAGCAGATCGGCGGCGCCGCCGACGGTCTCCCGGGCGTCGATGGCCACGCCGACCGGGAAATCGGTGGTCTCGTGGATCCCGGTCAGGTCTTCGATGACCGGCGGCTCCGGCACCCGGACGACGATGTCGTCGACCAGGAAGTCGCTGGTGTTGCCGGCTACGTCCGCGCCCTCCCAGCGGGTCTCGAAGTAGAGCGACGCCTCGTCCGAGGCGGGCATGGTGAAGCGGGCGCTCACCTCGGTCCAGCCCGTGTTCGTGATGGACTCGAACTGGGCGAGGGTGCTGAACGACTGGCTGCCGCCGGAGGTGCTGGCCAGGCTGAGCCAGATCTGGTCGGTCGGCTGGCCCTCGGCGAACCGCAGCCAGGCGCTGAACTCGTAGGTGACGCCCGCTTCGAACAGGCCGGCGACGTCACGCCCGAGGCCGGCACCCTGGTTGACCCGGTCGGTGACAAGCGCCGCGGCCGAGCCGCCGTGTGCGACGTCGCTGACTTCGACCGTCGGGGCGCCGGCACCGCTGTCGCGCGGACCCCAGCCGTCCAGACCGTCCTCGAAGTCGGTGTCGATGACGACGGTGCCGGGCTCAGGTCCGCCCGGTTCGCCGCCCGGCCCGGTGATCAGGACGTCGTCCAGGAGGAACGGGGTGCTCTCCGCCGCCTCGACGTAGAGGGTGGCCGCGCTGAGCCCGTCGGGCAGCGTGTAGGTGCCGCCGATCTGCACCCAGCTCTCGGCGGTGGTGGGGACGTCGCCGCCGATCCAGGTGTAGGTGTTGTCACCGCCGTCGGCCGGGGTCGCCTCGACGGTGAAGTGCACTCCCGCGGTGCCCTCGGTGCCGGCCGGCAGCTTGACCCAGGCGGTGACCGAGTACTGCGTGCCGGGCCGGAACAGCGCCGTCGCGCTCGTCGCCGGGCCCTGCCAGTTCGCCGTACGGCCGGTGACCGACAGGCTGCTGTCGCTCTCGTGTCCCTCGTCGGCGATGGCGAGGGTGATGTCGCCGCGCGGTCCCCACGGCCCGTACGAGCCGGACTCGAAGTCGTTGGCGAGGACGATCTCGGCGGCTGCCGCCGGCGCGGGTGCCACGGCGACCGCCGCGACGAGCGCTGCCGAGCAGAGCAGCGCGACGGTTCGGGATCGGCGTCGTGATCGATGGGAGAGGTTCCAGAGGCGCATCGAAATCCCTCTACTTTTTATCGGTGCTGGCGGGGTGTGTCTGACGTGGCCCTTGGGACGGATTCAAGCGCGTGCATGCTATGTCGAGACCGCCGTGGTGGCCATAACTTCCGGAAGTTTCCGGTAACGACGCAACGGGTGGCGGCCGGTGAATTGCCAGCGGCCAGGGCTACCGCAGGGGTTGGCCGGCCGGCCGGTGCGGCACCGTGGGGCGGGCAGACGCGCCGACCCGGTACCGGAAGACGTGCCGGTAGGTCTGCGGGGTCATCCCGCTGATCCGACCGAAGTGCTGGCGCAGGTTGGCGCCGCTGCCGAAGCCGGTACGGTGCGCGATCCGCTCGACCGGATCCTCGGTGGTCTCCAGCAACTCCTGTGCCAGCCGGACCCGCTGCTCCAACAGCCACTGCAACGGCGTGGTGCCGAGCGAGTCGCGGAACCGGCGGGCCAGGGTGCGCGGGCTCAGGTTGGCCGCGCGGGCCAGATCGTTCACCGACAGCGGCCGGTCGAGGCGTTGCCGAGCCCACTCCAGCACCGGGCTCAGGTCGGCCGGGGAGACTCCGCGCACCGGCGGCGCCGGATACTGGGTGTGGTCGGCGCCCCGCTGCGGCGCCACCACCATCCGCCGGGCCACCTCGGCGGCCACCGCGGCACCGTGGTCCAGCCGCACCAGATGCAGGCACAGGTCGATGGCCGCGGCCGTGCCGGCCGAGGTGAAGATGTTGTCCTCCGCCACGTACAGCACCCGGGGGTCGAGGTCGACAAGCGGGAACCGGCCGGCGAAGTCCTGCGCGTTCATCCAGTGCGTGGTGGCGCGGCGACCGTCGAGCAGGCCGGCTGCGGCGATCGGGTACGCGCCGGTGCAGATGCCGACGATGCGACTGCCCCGCGCGTACGCGGCGCGCAGCGCCTCGACCAGCGCTGCCGGGGGACTCACCTGGGTCGGTCGGGCGCAACCGGGCACCAGCACGGTGTCGGCCTCGACCAGATCGTCCAGGCCGTACGCGGGGTCGAGCCACGAGCCACCCGTGGTACGCAGCGGGCCCGGCTCGGCCGCGCACAGGCGCATCTCGTACCACGGGTCGACGATGTCCCGTCGGTCGGTGCCGAACACCTCCTGCGGGACCGCCAACTCGAAGATCGGCGGGTTGTCGGTCACCGCCACCGCGACGACGTGCGGACGCATGGCAGAAATCTAACGCAGCTCGGCGTCAATCCTGCTGTCCCGGTCGGCCGGCCTGAACGACGGTGATCACATGACCCAGACCCGTGCCACGCCGGTGACCGGTGGTCGGCTGACCGCCGCCCAGGGCACCGCTCTCTACGTCGGTGCCGTACTGGGTACCGGCGTGATCGCGCTGCCCGCGCTGGCGGCCGAGGCCGCCGGCCCCGCCTCGCTGCTCGCCTGGCTGCTGCTCGTGATCGTCTCCGCTCCGCTGGCGGCCACGTTCGCCGCGCTCGGTTCCCGTCACCCGGACGCCGGTGGCGTCTCGACGTACGCCCGGATGGCCTTCGGACCGCGGGCGGCGGCCGTCGTCGGCTGGTGTTTCTACTTCGCGGTGCCGCCGGGCGCATCCGCGGCGGCGCTGTTCGGCGCCGCCTACGTCGAGGCGGCGGTCGGCGGCGGTACGCCGACCGTCGCGGTCACGGCGGCGCTGCTGATGGTCGCGGTCACCGCCACCAACCACGCCGGTGTGCAGCTCGCCGGCCGGGTGCAGCTCGCGCTCGCCGGAGCGCTTGTCGCGTTCCTGCTGCTGGCGGTGTTGTTGTCGCTGCCACACGCGGACGCCGCGAACCTCACGCCCTTCGCCCCGCACGGCCTGCCGGCCGTGGGCCCGGCGGCGGCGTTGCTGATGTGGAGCTTCGTCGGCTGGGAGGCGATCACCCACTTGACGGGCGAGTTCCGCCGTCCCGAGCGGGATCTGCCCCGGGCCACTGCCGCAGCGGTCGTCGTGGTCGGCGCGCTGTATCTGGCGGTGGCCTTCGCGACCGTCGCCGTGCTCGGCTCGACCGCGGCGGACTCCACGGCACCACTGGGCGACCTGTTCGCGGTCGCGCTCGGCGGCGACGCCCGCTGGCTGGTCGCCGGGGCGGCGCTGCTGCTGACCTTCGGTGCGATGAACGCCTACTACGCCGGAGCGGCGAAGCTCGGTGCGGCGCTCGGCCGCGACGGCGCGCTGCCGGACTGGCTCGCCCGGGGCAGCGTGGCCGGCGAGGTGCCCCGCCGCAGCCTCGCCGTCACCGCCACCCTGGCCTTCCTCGCGCTGGGCGCGGTACTGGTCACCGGCCTCGGCACCCATTCGCTGGTGCTGCTCACGACCGGCTCCTTCATCACCGTCTACGTGATCGGTGTCGCGGCGGCGCTGCGGCTGCTACCCCGCCGCAGCGCCGCCTGGTACGCCGCCGCCGCGACCATCGGTGTGGTGCTGTTCCTGCTGGTCATGGCCGGCGTGTACCTGCTCTGGCCGGTGGCGGTGACCGGGGCGGCGCTGCTGTACCTCCGGGCACGGGGCCGAGTCCGGTCCTGATCGGCACACACCCGCCGCGGTTCGGGGCTCGGCGGGTGTCTGCCGAGTCGACGCCGACCTTGTTAGGCTTGCCCTGCGGATCAAAGCGCCAGGTACGGAGCGAGGAGCGCTCGGCATGCTTTCGGGGGACGACGACATCTCAGGGTGAGCAGCCCTGCCGCCGGGTGACGGCGGCCTGTCGAGTCGTGGCTCTGTCTGCCTGACCGGGGCGTTGTGTCCCCGGCCTCCCACCTGAGGTCCTCTCTAATGTCCGACGTCTGCGTCGTCTGCACCAACCTGTCCTTTTCCTGGCCCGACGACACCCAGGTGTTCCGGGATCTGTCATTCACCGTGTCGCCGGGTCGCACCGGCCTGGTCGCGCCGAACGGCGCCGGCAAGTCGACGCTGCTGCGCCTGATCGCCGGTGACCTCGTACCCACCGGGGGCGGCGTGACGGTCGAGGGAACGCTCGGCTACCTGCCGCAGAACCTTCCGTTCACCGGTGACCTGACCGTGGCGGAGGTGCTGGGCGTCGCCCCGGCGTTGACCGCGTTGCGAGCGATCGAGGCCGGCGACGCCCGCGAGGAGAACTTCGCCGCCGTCGGTGACGACTGGGACGTCGAGGAGCGCAGTCGCGCCGAACTCGACCGCCTGGGGCTGGGCGAGGTGGCGTTGGAGCGTCGCCTGGACACCCTCAGCGGCGGGCAGGCGGTCTCCCTCGGCCTGGCCGCCCAACTGCTGCGGCGTCCCGACGTGCTGCTGCTGGACGAACCGACGAACAACCTCGACATCGACGCCCGAGACCGGCTGTACACGGTGCTGGAAAGCTGGCCCGGGTGCCTGCTGCTGGTCAGCCACGACCGGATGCTGCTGGACCGGACGGACCGCATCGCCGAACTCGACGGCGGGCAGCTGCGCCTGTACGGCGGGAACTTCACCGCCTACGAGGAGGCGTCCCGGGCTGCTCGGGAGCTGGCGGAGCGCCAGGTCCGCAGCGCCGAGCTGGAGGTCAAGCGGGAGAAACGGGAGATGCAGCAGGCCCGTGAACGCGCCGAGCGGCGAGCCGGCAACGCGGCCCGCAACCTCGGCAACGCGGGCCTGGCCCGCATCGTGGCCGGTGGGCTCAAGCGCAGCGCCCAGGAGTCCGCGGGTCGGGCCCAGCAGGCGCATGCCAGCCGGGTAAGCGACGCGCAGTCCCGGCTCGACCAGGCCGGCCGGGCGCTGCGGGACGATCAGACGCTGGCGTTGGAGCTGCCGGAGACCGACGTCCCGGCCGGCCGGACCCTGGTCGAGGGGCAGCGGATGCAGGTCCGGTACGGCGGCCGGGCGCTGTTCGCCGGGGAGGGCGTCGATCTGACCATCCGTGGCCCGGAGCGGATCGCGTTGACCGGCCCCAACGGCGTCGGCAAGTCCACCCTGCTGCGCCTGCTGCTCGGTGACCTGGATCCGGAGGGTGGGCAGGTGCGTCGGGCCGACGGCCGGGTGGCGTACCTGTCGCAGCGGCTGGACCTGCTCGACGTGGACCGCACCGTGCTGGAGAACCTCACCGCGTACGCCCCGGGCCGACCGCAGGCGGAGCGGATGAACCTGCTGGCCCGGTTTCTGTTCCGGGGTGCCCGCGCCCAGCTGCCGGTCGGCGTCCTCTCCGGCGGTGAGCGCCTGCGCGCCACCCTGGCCAGTGTCCTGTACGCCCAGCCGGCGCCGCACCTGCTGCTGCTCGACGAGCCCACGAACAACCTCGACCTGGTAAGCGTCGGTCAGCTGGAGAACGCGTTGCACGCCTATCGGGGCGCGTTCGTGGTGGTCAGCCACGACGAACGCTTCCTGCGCGACATCGGCGTAGACCGGTGGCTGCGCCTCGACGGGAGTGGCCTCCGCGAGATCCCCGCCCCCGAGCCCGACTGAGCATCGCCGAGGGGGCAGGTCATTCTCAGGCGGCTCGCAGGATTGCGGCGATGGAGGGCTTGCCGGCCGGTTGAACGAGTGTTTAATCTGGTGTCGTGACGTCCTTGGGCGGAGCTTCGGAGGAGCGCGGCGGCGAGTTGGCCACCGCGAGCCGCATCCGTGACGCCGCCATCGCGCGGTTCGGCCGCGACGGCTTCCGGGCCGGGCTGCGCACCATCGCCGCGGACGCCGGGGTGACCGCCGGGCTGATCGTGCACCACTTCGGCTCGAAGGACGGGCTGCGCCGCGCCTGCGACGAGCGGGTGCTGGAGTTCATGCGCCGGGAGAAGAAGAAGGCGCTGACCGATGGCACCGGGACGATGCTGCTGGCGCAGATGGCCCAGGTCGAGCAGTTCGCGCCGATGGTGTTGTATCTGCTGCGCAGCATGCAGGCCGGCGGGGAGCTGGCGGCCGAGCTGATCGAGCACATGATCAGCGACGCCGAGGCGTACCTGTCGGCGGGGGAGGCGGCCGGGGTCGTGCGGCCCAGCCGTGACCGGGCCGCTCGTACCCGTTACCTGGCCTACCAGGCGACCGGCAGCATGCTGCTCTGGTTCACCCTGCACGGTGGCGACGCGGAGCCCGAGAAGTTTCCCGCCCTGTTCCGGCGCTACATGGACGAGCTCACCCTGCCGGCGCTGGAACTGTTCACCGAGGGGCTGCTCGTCGACCGGTCGATGCTCGACGAATACCTGATGTACGTGCCGGATCCGCCGTCGGCCGCATCGAACGCTGCCGACCAGGACGGTACGGCGAGCTGAACCGCCACCACGCCGCGGCGTGGCCCACTCCTCCGCGCACCAGCGCGAACCGCACCGGATCCCGGGTGGCGTGCCCCCGGATCCGTTGATCGAGCACATCGCACCCCGGGACGCTCCGGGCTACCTCGAATGAGGTCAACGACCATGACTGCTGCCATCGACATCCACCACCTCGACAAGTCCTTCGGCCGGGTCAAGGCACTGGACGGACTCGACCTGCGGGTCGACCCCGGCACCGTGCACGGCTTCCTCGGCCCCAACGGCGCCGGCAAGTCCACCACCATCCGGATCCTGCTCGGGCTGCTGCGCGCCGACGGCGGCCAGGCCCGGCTACTCGGCGGCGACCCCTGGGCCGACGCGGTCGCCCTGCACCGACGGCTCGCCTACGTGCCCGGCGACGTGGAGCTGTGGCCCAACCTCACCGGTGGCGAGGCGATCGACCTGTTCGCCCGGCTGCGTGGCGGCACCGACCCGGTCCGCCGGGACGAGCTGTGCCAACGCTTCGACCTTGACCCGAGCAAGAAGGGCCGCACCTACTCCAAGGGCAACCGGCAGAAGGTGGCGCTGATCGCGGCACTGGCCAGCGACGTCGAGCTGCTCCTGCTCGACGAGCCGACCGCCGGGCTGGACCCGTTGATGGAGGCGGTGTTCCAGGACTGCATCCGCGAGGTAAAGGACGCCGGGCGCACCGTGCTGCTGTCCAGCCACATCCTCGCCCAGGTCGAGGTGCTCGCCGACCAGATCTCGATCATCCGGCAGGGAAAGATCGTCGAGACCGGCTCGCTCACCGAGTTGCGCCACCTCACCCGTACCTCCGTCGAGGCCGTCACCGACCGGCCGGCCGACGGCCTGGCCAACCTGGCCGGCGTGCATGGTCTGCGCACCGACGACGGACAGGTCCGCTTCGAGGTCGACGGCGACCAACTCGCCGTCGTGGTACGCGAACTCGGTGACCTCGGTGTGCAGGGCCTGACCGTCCGGCCGCCGACGCTGGAGCAGCTACTGCTGCGGCACTACGGCGACCAGCTCGTCGGTAACGGTGTCGGGAAGGTGGCGTGATGACCGCGACGACGCTCGACCGCGCGGCACCGGCCGGCACGGGCACCGCCGTCACCGGAACCGGCAGCCTGCTGCGGTTCATGCTGCGCCGTGACCGGATCCGGCTGCCTGCCTGGGCGCTCGGTCTGCCGTTGCTGATGACGTACTTCGCAGCCGCGCTGGACACCATCGCGCAGACTCCGGAGGATCTGGCGGGGCTCACCGCTTTCACCAGCAGCCCCGCCGGCGCCCTGTTCGGTGGACCCGGCTTCGGTTTCGACGACCTGACCATCGAACGTTTCCTCGCCGGCCAGTACGGCCTCTACGTGCTGATCGGCGCCGGCCTGATGGGCCTGCTCACCGTGGTCCGGCACACCCGGACCGAGGAGCGGACCGGCCGGGCCGAACTCGTCCGCGCCAATGTGGTCGGTCGGCACGCCCAACTGACCGCAGCACTGACCCTCACCGCCGTGATGGCGGTGATTGTCGCCCTGCTGATCGGTGCGATGCTGGCCAGCCGTGGCTTCGATCCGGGCGGCTCCATGCTGTTCGGCGCCTCCGTCGGTGCGGTGGCGCTGGCCTTCGCCGGCATCGCCGCGGTCACCGTCCAGTTGTCGGAGTACCCCCGGGCCGCCGCTGGCATGGCCGGGGCGGCGCTCGGTGCCGCGTTCGTGTTGCGCGGCCTCGGTGACATGGCGGCGGTGCAGGGCAGCGGGCCGTCCTGGCTGTCGTGGCTGTCGCCGATCGGCTGGTCCCAGCAGACCGCCGCGTACGTCCACGACCGCTGGTGGCCGTTGGCCGTCTCGCTGGCCTTCGCGGCGGCGACCGCCGTCACCGGCTACGTCCTGTCGGCGCGGCGCGACTTCGGTGCCGGCCTGGTGCCGCCCCGTCCGGGGTCGCCACGGGCCGCGAGCTGGCTGGCCGGCCCGTTCGCGTTCGCGTTCCGGCTGCACCGGGCCAGCCTGATCGGCTGGAGCGTGGCGCTGCTGGCGGCCGGCGTGGCCTACGGCTCGTTCACCCAGCCCCTGCTGGACGGCTTCGAGGACGCACCCGAGGACCTGGTGGAGGTCATGGGCGGCGGCTCTGGTGACCTGCTCGCCGGCTACCTCGGCATGATGGGCCTGACCATGGCGCTCGTCGTCGGGGTCTACGCGGTACTCGCCGTGCAGTCGCTGCGCGCCGAGGAGACTGAGGGACGGGCCGAGCCGGTGCTGGCGACATCGGTCAGCCGGACCGCCTGGATCGGCAGCCACGTCGCCGTCGTGGCGCTCGGCGTACCGTGGCTGCTGCTGGTCGCCGGCGTGGGCATGGGTGTCGGCGCGGCGGCGAGCACCGGCGATGCCGGTCTGCTCGGTGACCTGTTGGTCGGCCACCTCGCGCACACCCCGGCGGTCTGGCTGGTCCTCGCGGCCGCTGCCCTGCTCTACGCGGCCGCACCGAGAGTGCTGCCGGTGATCTGGGTGGTGCTCGGCTACGGGCTGATCGCCGGCTACTTCGCCCCGATCCTGGAACTGCCCGAGGGTGTGCTGCGGCTGTCGCCCTTCGAGCACGTGGGGGAGTACCCGCTGGAAAACATCAGCGTGGTCGCGGTGGTGGTGCTGACCGTGCTCGCGGGCGCCCTCGCCCAGGCTGCCGTGGCCGCCTTCCGCAGGCGGGACCTGGCCGGCGGCGCCTGACCTGGTATGAGCCTGCCGACGTGGCGTGCGGCGCGTCGGCAGGCTCGGGCACGGGCGGGTGCGCGGTGCCGCCGGTGCGGACAGGCGGCTGTCAGTCCCGGTGCGGCATCGGAAAGCCCGCCACCACGATGCCGTACAGCAGATGGTCGGCGACCAGAGCCAACTGTTCGTGCCAGTCGGTCAACCGTCGGTCGATGCCGAGGACCGGCGCGATTGTGGTGTGGAAGCCGAGCAGCAGCACCATGCCGTAGAGCGGTCCGACCCAGATCCGGTGACGTAGGCGTTTGGGCAGCGCGCCGAAGGCCAGCCCGGCGCCGAGCCCGTAGCTCCAGTGCGCCACCGCCAGGGCCGCCGGATGCTGATCGCCGGGCAACCGGTCGAGCAGTCCGGGCACCAGCTTCTCCATCACCGACTTCGGCGGCGAACTCTGCACGAGATTCAGGGAGGTGGTGGCCTGGCGTAGCCCGGACATCGCCATCGCGGCGATGACCCCCCGGATGCCACTCCGCATGATGATCGTCGTGCGTGCCGACAGCTCCATGCCCCGTTCCAATCCGTAGCCGCAGTAGCGCGGCTACCCGCGCCTCCCTGCGTCAAACGTGCCGCTCACCGCCGAACGTGCGCGGCGAGCGGCCGGCCACGACTGTCAGAGGTTGTCCCGCACCCAAGCGGCGAGGACGCTGGCGCAGCCGTCCACCGACTCCTGCCAGCTGCGCTCAGCCCCGTCGCCGGCCTCGTCGCTGACCTGCTTCACCATGCGGACCGGTACGCCGAAGGCAAGCGCCGTCGACGCCACCGCGTACCCCTCCATGTCCACCAGGTGAGCACGGCGGGCCAGGGCCGAGCGGGCCGCGTCGTCGGCGATGAACCGGTCGCCGGTGGCCAGCGTCGGGCCGTCGCCCAGGGCCAGCGGCGCGCCGACGGTCTGACCGGTGAGCCGGCGGATGAACTCGGTGTCCAGGTCGTGCTGGAGGACGCTGCCGACCTCGTGGGTGCCGGTCCAACCCGGATGCAGCGCGCCCGCGGTGCCGAGGTTGACAAGCACCGACGGGAGCGGGAAGCGGGCCAGCGTCGCCGCGACGGCGGCGGCGGCGTTGACCTTTCCCATTCCGGTCAGCAGCACCGGAAGCTCCGCGTCGAGGTACGCGGCCTCCTCGGCGATGGCCAGGACGAGCAGCGGACGGTCCGGGCTGATCGTGCCGCGAAGATCCATCGGGCGATGGTAGCCGTTGTCCGTGACGCTCCCGTCGCGGCGCGGTGCCACCGGCTGCCGGCCCGGTCACGGTCGCACGACGTACGCTGCCCGGGTGGAGCATGAGGACCGGATCGCCCTGTTTCTGGACTACGAGAACCTGGCGCTGGGGGTGCGCGACCACCACGGTGGGGCGATGTTCGACTTCCGACCGATCGCCGACGCGTTGGCCGAGCGCGGCCGGGTGGTGGTGCGGCGGGCGTACGCCGACTGGTCGTACTTCGACGAGGACCGGCGGATGTTGACCCGCTCGCACGTCGAGCTGATCGAGATTCCGCAGCGGATGGGCGCCACCCGCAAGAACGCCGCCGACATCAAGATGGCCGTCGACGCGATCGAGCTGGCCTTCGAACGCGGGTACATCTCCACCTTCGTCCTGTGCACCGGTGACAGCGACTTCACGCCGCTGGTGCACAAGCTCCGCGAACTCAACAAGCAGGTGATCGGTGTGGGGGTCGAGAAGTCCACCTCGGCCCTGCTGCCACCCGCCTGCGACGAGTTCCTCTACTACGACCGGTTGGAGGGCGTCGACATCCTGCCGACGCGGGGGCGACGGGGCCGTCCGGCCCGCCTGCCCGAGCCGGAGCCGCGGCCCGCCGAGCAGGTGGAGATCGAGGTGCCGCCCACCGAGGAGCCGCCCCGCGACGCCGACGCGCTCGCCGTACTTGTCGCGCAGACCGTCGCGGGTCTGCAGGGCAGTTCCGGCGGGGAGGTGACCGCCTCGCGGTTGAAGCGGACGCTGTTGCGGAAGGATCCCACCTTCAGCGAGTCCGACCACGGGTTCCGTACCTTCGGTGAACTGCTGCGCCACCTCGCCGAACTGCGTGTCATCGAGTTGGCGGAAGGCCCGGCCAAGGGTGACCCGGAGGTCTCCCTGCCGGAACACGGCGACCGGGAGACGGCGTTCGCGTTGCTCGGCTCCGTGGTCCGCGATCTCGGCGGGGAGACCGGCGAGGTGGCCCTTTCCGGCCTGAAGAACCAGCTCCGGCGGGTGCGGCCGGACTTCAGCGAGAAGAAGCTGGGCTACCGAGGCTTTCTGCAGTTCTGCAAGGCCGCCGCCACGGAAGGCGCGGTGGGTCTGCGGTGGAGCACCGAGGCGGACGACTACCTGCTCACCGCCGAGCCGTCCTGACCGACCGGCCCGTTCAGCGGGCGTGTTCCGGTGGGAGTGACGGGTCACTCCCACCGGAACAGCAGACCCGCGACCACGGCTGCGACGACGACCGTCGCACCGAGGCCGATCAGGTTCGCCGCCGGTACCGCGGCGCCGGCCCAGGCCGACGACAGGGCCTCGACGGCCGCGCCGAACGGCAGCCAACCACCGATCTCGGCGAGCACCTCGGGCAGGGAGTCCCGGCCGCCGAACATGCCGCCGAGGGCGCCGAGGACGAAGAAGGCGACCAGGCCGATGGCGACGGCGGAGTTGGGGGTGGGCGCGACCGCCGCGACGATCATGCCGGTGCCGTACATCGCCGCCATCGCCAACGCGACCACCCCGACCGCGGCACCGAGGTTGGCGGGCGGGCTGGCGCCGAAGGCCAGGAACGCCACGACGAGGGCGGCTGCGATGCCGACGAGCGACTGAAGGACGCTGACGACGGCCTGGGCGGCGAGGACCATGGCCGGCGACGCGGGGGTGACGCCGAGCCGCCGGAGGATTCCGGAGCGACGGTAGTAGGCGAGGAAGCTCGGCATGTTGATGATGCCGATGATGGCGACGACCATGGTGAACACGAGTGGCAGGACGTAGAGGTCCAACGCGGTGCGCCCGTTGGCGACGACCGTCCGGCTCGCGGAGGTGGCACTGGTCAACATGATCAGCAACGGCAGGCAGAGCGGGACCACCAGCCCCGCCGTGTCCCGGACGACCATCTTCGCCTCGCACCCGATCAGGGTGACCAGCGAACGGAGCCCGGGTCGACGGGCCTCGACGAGCGTGGTCATGCCGGCTCCTCCGTCAACTGCCGGCCGGTGAGCGCGACGAACGCGTCGTCGAGGGTGGTGGTGCCGGCGCGTGCGATCAGGCCCGCCGGGGTGTCGAGCGCGACGACCCGGCCGGCGTCGAGCACCACGACCCGGTCGCAGAGCCGCTCGACCTCCTCCATGGTGTGACTGACCAGCAGCACGCTCACCCCTTCGGATCTGAGTCGCTCGACCGTGCCCCACATTCGGCGTCGTGCCGTCGGGTCCAGCCCGGTGGTCAGTTCGTCGAGGATCACCACGCGGGGTCGCCCGGCGATGGCGAGGGCGATGGAGAGCCGCTGCTGCTGCCCGCCGGAGAGCTTGTCGAAGCTGGTCCGGCGCTGCTCGGTCAGCTCGACGAGGTTCAGCAGCTCCTCGGTGGGCCGGGGATCGGGGTAGAAGCTGCGGTAGAGGTTTACCAGTTCGGTGACCCGGAGCGCGTGGTGCAGCTGGGCCTGTTGCAACTGCACGCCGAGGACCTGTCGCAGCCGTGCGCGGTCCCGGCGCGGATCGAGGCCGAGTACGCGTACCCGCCCCTGTTCGGGTACGCGTAGCCCGGCGATCATCTCGACGGTCGTCGTCTTGCCCGCGCCGTTGGCGCCGACCACACCGACCGCCTCACCGACCTCGACCCGCAGACTCACATCGACGACCGCCCGCGTATCGCGGTAGCTCTTGGCGAGGTGCTCGGCGAGGATTGCCGGTTCGGTGCTGTGCATGCCTCGACGCTACGAACGCGTCCGGCCGGTGTCGTGTCCCGAAAGTCATCACCTGCCGGCATTACTTCCGGCACAGGTGGGCTCGCCGTGGCCCGACCTAGAGTGGGGATCATGCGACGGGTCGGGACAGACGAGTGGTCCGGCCTCGCGATGCTCGTGGTGGCGGTCGCCGTCGCCGGCCCCGGCCTGTTCGGCGCCATCGGGACCACGATCGCGCGCGGCTGGTGGATCGTGCTGTTCGGCTGCTACCTGGTCGCCCTGCTCGTCTCGGTGGCCACCCGCGTGTCCCGGCTGGTGCGGTTCGCGGCGTTCGCCGCGACCGTCGCCGCCGCCTGGGCCCTGCTGCTGACCGCATCCACCCTGGGGCTGTTGCCGGTGCTGCTGGTCCTCACCGCAGCCGTGAGCGTGTACGTGGTGCCGCTGCCGGTGGGGCTGGCGGTGGTGGTCGCGAACACACTGGTGATCACCTTCGGTGCGGCGTCGATGACGCGGGCGCCGGCCGATGGCGTCATGCTTCTGATCTTCTACCTGCTGATCCAGGTGGCGACGCTGCTCAGCTCGGTCACCCTGCTGCGGGAGCAGCGGATGCGCCGCGAGTTGGCCGAGGCGCATGTCGAGTTGCAGGCCGCCAGCGTCCTGCTCTCGGACTCGGCTGCCACGGCGGAGCGGCTGCGCATCTCCCGCGAACTGCACGATCTGATCGGCCACCAGCTGACGGTGCTGACGCTGGAGCTGGAGACCGCCCGCCACCTGGAGGGGCCGGCCTTGCGTACCCACCTTGAGCGGGCCGATCAGGTCGCCCGGGAGCTGCTCGGCGACGTGCGGGCCACGGTCGGGCGGCTGCGTACCGAAAGTCCCGATCTTGAGCAGGCGTTGCGTCGGGTGACGCAGGACCTGCCCGGTCTCGACGTGACCATCGAGGTGTCCCCGACGGTACGCGTCGACGAGGACGACAGCGCGGCGTTCGTCCGGGCCACTCAGGAGATCGTCACCAACACCATCCGGCACGCCGACGCGCGTACCCTGCGGATCTCGGTGACCGGCGACGAACGGGAGATCGTGCTGGACGCTCGCGACGACGGCCGGGGAGCACCGGAACCGACGCTTGGCAACGGGCTGCGTGGCCTGGGCGAACGGTTCGCCGCGCTCGGCGGTGAGCTGTCGGTCGACGGCGGTGACGGGTTCCGGGTGACAGCGCGGGTGCCGGCGCGATGACCCGGGTGGTGGTGGTCGACGACCAGACCCTGATCCGGCAGGGCATCCGCGGGCTGCTGGAGGTGGCCGGGATCGACGTGGTCGGCGAGGCCGACGACGGTCGGGCCGCGCTCCCGGTCATCGCGCGTACCGTCCCCGACGTGGTCCTGCTCGACCTGCGGATGCCCCGCTTCGACGGCATCTGGGTGCTGGAACGGCTGCGCGCGGACGGCGTCGACATCCCGGTGCTGGTGCTGACCACGTTCGACGACGACGAACTCGTGCTCGCGGCGTTGCGCGCGGGTGCCCGGGGCTATCTGCTGAAGGACGTCACGTTGGACCAGCTCACCCGGGCCATCCGGACGCTCGCCGACGGCGGCACGCTCATCGCCCCGTCGATCACCGACCGGATGCTGCGGGCGATCCGCTCCGGGCCGTCCCCGGCCGGACCGCAGGCGCCGCCGGTGCAGAACCTCACCGAACGCGAGCAGGAGGTGTTGCGGCTCGTGGCGCACGGCTACAGCAACCGGGAGATCGCCGACGGGTTGTTTCTCGCCGAGGGGACGGTCAAGAACCACGTCTCCACGATCCTGACCAAGCTCGGCGCGCGGGACCGTACGAACGCGGTGCTCCGCGCGCTGCACGAGGGAATTCTCGGATGAGCGCCCGCCGCCCGGCCGCCGGTGCGGGACGGCGGCCGGGCGACGGTACGGCTAGCGGGTGGTGAGTCCCAGGCTGATCGTCCTGGTCAGGGTGGCGTGGTCGTCGTCGCCGTCGAGCGACCAGATCATCGCTCCACCCAGGCCGGCCCGGCGGATGTAGAGGGTCTTCTGCAACACCACCACCGGATCGTCGTACGTCCAGAAGGTCGTGCCGTCGAACAGCCAGGCATGTCCGGCGCGCAGGTCGCGGTGGACGGTGAAGCCGTCCCGGGTCAGGTTCTTGAGCTGTTTGTAGTCCTCGAACCCGGCGGCGTGGGTGGCCGGCGCGGGCCCGGTGGCCGGTTGGAACAACCCGTTGCCACCGCCGGTGACGCCGGTCCACCCCTGGCCGTAGTAGGGGATGCCGAGGACCAGCTTGTGCCGGGGCGCCCCACGGGCGATCCAGCCGTCGATCGCCACCTCGACCGAGAAGTCCGGGTCGTCCGGCGCGCCCTTCGGCACGCGCAGCGCCGACTGCTGGTTGGTCACCGCCTCCCAGGTGCCGTGGAAGTCGTAGCCCTGCACGGTGGCGAAGTCCAGGTACTTGAAGATCTTGCGTCCCTCGTAGCCGGCGTCCATGGTGGCCGGGTTGGCCGGGAGGAAGGCGGTCAGTGGGTGGTGACGCCGTGTCTGCCGGCCGTACGCGTCGAGCTGCCGGCGGAACTCGGCGAGCAGTTTGGTGAAGTTCTCCCGGTCCTCGGGGCGGATGACGTTGCCGGGTTCACCGGGCCAGTTGGGCCACTCCCAGTCCAGGTCGATCCCGTCGAACACGCCCGCGGCGGCACCGGTTCCGCCGCTGCCGCCGTCCAGGATCGGCAGGTTTCCCTTGAGGTAGAGGTCGATGCAGGAGGAGACGAAGGCTCGGCGGGAGGCGTCGGTGCGGGCGGCGTTGGAGAAGTACGTGGACCAGCTCCACCCACCCAGGGAGATCATCACCTTCAGGTCGGGGTGCTTGGCCTTCAGCTTGGCCAACTGGCCGAAGTTGCCGTTGAGTGGTTCACCCCAGGTGTCGGCGACCCCGTCGACGCTCTCCTCCGCCGGGACGGGACGCTGGTAGTCGGCCCAGGCGTCGCCCTCACCGGGACCGCCGTCCACATAGCACCGGCCGTCCTCACTGACGTTGCCGAAGGCGTAGTTGACGTGGGTGAGGCGGCTCGCCGCGCCGGAGGTGTCGAGTTTTTTCACCGGGAACGCCCGGCCGTAGATGCCCCACTGGGTGAAGTAGCCGACCCGGTGGTAGCCGTCGCTGCGGCCCGGCTTGCCACCGGCGTTGGCGGCGGCCGGTGGCGCGGCGGTGACGAGCAGAGTGGTCAGGGCGACGACGGCGGTGAGGCGGCGGGAACGGGGTGATCGCATCGGCACTCCCAGGCGGGGTGGGCGAAATCGTTAAGAGACCTTTCTGATCGATGAAGCTAAGCCGATCACGGTCTGCGGTCAAGGGCCACCGAAGGCTTACCGCCGCCGGTGGAGCCGAGTTCGACCGGATGTGCCGAGCGCTGGCGGAGGGGACTGTCGGGGGTGGCCAATAGCATCCGGTCGACCGCCGACGAAGGGCCGACCATGATCGAGACCGAGCTGCCAGCCGAGCGCGCCGACCTGCTTCAGGCCCTGCGCCAGCACCGCTTCTTCCTGCGCAACACCGCTCGGGAGCTGACCGACCAGCAGGCCGCCGAGCGCAGCACCGTGAGCGAGCTGTGTGTGGGCGGGGTGATCAAGCACGTCACGCACTGCGAGCGCGACTGGGTCGACTTCATCGTCAATGGTCCGGCGGCGATGGGCAGCTCGGACGACCCGGGCGTCTACGAGCGTCATGCGCAGTCGTTCCAGATGCTGCCGGGGGAGACCCTGGCCGGCATTCTGGCGGCGTACGACGAGGTGGCGCGTCGCACAGACGAACTCGTCGCCACCCTGCCCGACCTCGACGCCGGTCAGCCGTTGCCGGAGGCGCCCTGGTTCGAGCCGGGCGCCCGCTGGTCGGCCCGCCGGGTGCTGCTGCACATCATCGCGGAGACATCCCAGCACGCCGGGCACGCCGACATCATCCGCGAGGCCATCGACGGTGCCAAGTCCATGGGCTGACCTGCCTGGCGGGCCCGGGTCCTGACGCGACATCCAGGCTCGTGTCCGGTCCGCCGAATCGGCGTGGTTGTATCGAGGGGCGTCGACTGGGAGACTCGGGCTCATCGACCGCGTCCGGGGAGCCGATGTGGTCGCTCGACGGGCGTGGGCGCGCCGTGGATGCCACGCGTCCGGGCAGCCCTCTTGTGCGCGTACCGCCACCGTGACGTCTGCTGTCGACGCCGTCAGCGGTCCGTTGGCCGGTGCCCGACAACCTACCGGCCGTCGGCTGGGTCAGCCGACCCGCCGGTCACCGTCCCTTGGAGGTAACGGATGCTACGTACGCTCGGCGTGGTGCTGACCGCAGTGACCCTGGCCGCAGTCGCCGGGGTCACGGCGGCCGGCGCCGCCGACACCCCGGCCGCCTCGACTCCGGTGCCCCTGTGGACCCCGAGTCCGAGTCCGACCCCAAGCCTGACCCCGACCCCGACCCCTACGGTGGCGTGCCCGCCGGCACTGCCGATCAGCGGGATGGTCACCGGGGTCACCGCCACCTCCGTCACCATCAGCTACTCGCTGATGTTCAGCGGCCCACCCTGCGGCTACGACCTGCCGATGACCGTCCTGCTCTTCACCAGCCGTGACGACGCGGCGAAGTGGCAGAACCCGGTGGCCGAGGCGGTCACCGGGCTGGAGCGCAACGGGCAGGTGACGCTCGACGGGCTGACCCCGGACACCGAGTACTGGTTCCGGTTCAGCGACGTCGAGGCCAGGCGTGATCCGTACGTCATCGGTGGGCCGGCGAGGACGGAGCCGTTGTCCCCCTGCGGCGCGACGGCCACTATCGACGCCCGTTGGGGCAGCGGCTTCGTCGCCACGGTCACCGTACGCAACACCGGCAGCGAACCGCTCGACGGTTGGCTCGTCCGGTGGCGGTGGTCCGGTGACGAGCGGATCCAGTCGGTCTGGGGTGGCGTGCCCGACAACTCGGCCGCCGACGTCACGGTCCGCAACGCGCCGTACAACGGCACCGTCGCGCCGGGCGGCACCACCACGTTCGGGCTGCTCGCCTCGGCCAGCACGGTGCCGGCGGGGATCACGATGACCTGCGGAAGCTGACGAGCGATCCCGTTGGCCTGCGGACCGCTGACCGGTCCGCAGGCCAACGGGGCATAGGGGCCGCCGTCGGCACCCTTGACTTTGCATCTTAAAGTAGTTTGCGTGATCGCCGACGATGACCTGCCACCCGAGGACCCGGCCGCCGCCCTGCGACTGATCGACGAGCAGCGGGCCACCGCCGCCCGTCAGTTCGAGCCGGACCCGCGTGCCTACTACTGGCCCTGGGGGCTGGCCTGGCTGATCGGCTTCGGGCTGCACTTTCTCTACTACTCGCCGGGCGACACACCCCTGGTCGAGATGCCCTCGTGGCTGCCGCTGACAGTGTTGTTCGTCCTGCTGGCCGCCGCCGGCGCCGTCAGCGCGGTGGCCGGCGCACGGGCGTACGGGCAGGTGACCGGGGAATCCGCCCGGCGCGGCGCCTGGTACGGCTGGTCCTGGGGGCTGGGCTTCCTGACCCTCTTCGTGCTCGCCGGTCGGCTGTCCGACAGTCTCCCGCCGGATCTGGTCGGCCTGCTCTGGTCGGCCCTCGCGGTGGGGCTGACCGGCATCCTGCACATGGCCGGCGGCGCGATCTGGTTGGACCGGCCGCTGTTCCTGCTCGGTGTCTGGATAACCGTGGTCAACCTGCTGGGCACCATCGCCGGCCCCGGCTGGCACGCCCTGATCGTCGCGGTTGCCGGCGGCGGCGGGATGCTGCTCGCCGGACTGCTCGGTTGGCTGCGTCGCCGAGGCCGACGATGACCGAACTCGACCCGGTCATCCACGCTCAGGCCCGGTTGCGGGTGGTCGCCTCCCTGTCCGCCCTGCCCGATTCCGATCAGGTGACCTTTCCTCGCCTCCAGGAGATCCTCGGGATGACCGCAGGGAACCTCTCGGTGCACCTGCGGCGGCTGGAGGAAGCCGGCTACGTCGCCGTCACCAAGACCCATCGGGGTCGTACCCCGGTAACCCTGATCGCGCTCACCCGTCGCGGCCGCCTGGCCTTCGAGGAGTACACGGAGGCGATCCGGGCGCTGCTCGCATCCGCCGATGCCAAGGAGACGTCATGATTCTCGCCCGGGCCGAGCAGGCCACCCGACGCTACGGTGACGTCCTGGCCCTCGACCGGGTCGACCTGAACGTGCCGGCTGGCGAACTGGTCGGCCTCCTCGGGCCGAACGGCGCCGGCAAGAGCACCCTGCTCAACCTGCTCGTCGGGCTGCGTCGCCCCACCGGCGGCCGGGTGCTGCTGTTCGGTGGCGATCCCCGCGACCCCGCGTGCCGTCGCTGGGTCGGGGTCACTCCACAGGAGACCGGGCTGCCCGGCTCGCTCCGCGTCGGTGAGGTGGTCGACTTCGTCGGCGCGCACTTTCCCGACCCGGTCCCACGGGCCGAGCTGCTCGACCGGTTCGGTCTGGCCGACCTGGCCCGACGACAGACCGGTGGTCTGTCCGGGGGGCAGCGGCGGCGGCTGGCGGTGGCGCTGGCCTTCGTCGGTCGGCCCCGGCTGGTCCTGCTCGACGAGCCGACCACCGGCCTCGACGTCGAGGCCCGGCACGCGCTGTGGGACGCGATCCGCGCCTTCCACGCCGACGGCGGTACGGTCCTGCTCACCAGCCACTACCTGGAGGAGATCGAGGCGCTGGCGCAGCGGGTGGTGGTCATCGGGCAGGGTCGGGTGCTCGCCGACGACAGCGTCGCCGCGATCCGCGCGGTGGTCGGTCTGCGCCGGGTCAGCCTGACCGCCGACGACCTGCCGACCCTGCCGAACTTGGTCCGGGTGGAACGGGACCGGGAGCGGATCCATCTGCTCACCGCCGACGCCGACCAACTGGTCCGCGATCTGGTCACCGCCGGTGTGGCCTTCCGCGACCTGGAGGTCCGACCCACCTCGCTTGAGGAGGCGTTCCTCACCATCACCGCCGAGAGCCGTCCGGCGGACGCCGGCGTGCCGACCACCGCCTGAGGAGACGCCGTGCAGTACGCCCTGGCCCACGCCCGCTATCAACTGCTGGAACTCGTCCGGACTCCGGTCGCGGTGTTCGGCAGCGCCTTCTTTCCGGCCGTCGCGATGCTCTTCTTCGTGGTGCCCGCCGTCGGTGACAACCCCGTCGGCGCCACCTACGCCACCGCCGCCATGGTCACCTTCGCGGTGCTAAGCGCGAACGTCTTCCAGTACGGCGTCGGTGTCGCCGAGGACCGGGCCCAGCCGTGGGATCCGTACCTGCGGACCCTGCCGGTCGGGCCGGCGCCCCGGTTCGCTGGGCGGGTGCTGGCCGGTCTGACCCTGACCTACCTGTCGCTGCTGCCGGTGGTGCTCATCGCTGCGCTGCTCACGGAGGCCCGGACCACCGCAGCGGGGTTCGCGCTCGCCGCCGTCGCCGTCGCGCTGGTGTCGGTGCCGTTCACGCTGATGGGGCTGGCCATCGGGTACGCCCTGCCGAGCAAGGCGGCGATCGTGGTCGCCCAACTGGTGTTCTTCCCACTGGCCGTGGGCGGTGGACTGCTCACCGCACCCGGGCAGGCGCCCGCGTTCATCGAGGCGATCGCACCCTTCCTGCCGACGCGGGGCGCGGTCGAGCTGATGTGGACGGCAGTGGGCGACTTCCGGCCCGAACCGCTCTCGATGGTCATGCTGGGGGTATGGATCGTCGGGCTGGCGGCACTCGCCGGCTGGGCCTACCGGCGCGACGAGGGACGCCGCTTCTCCTGACCCGGTCACCGCGCCCGGCATAGGGTCGGGGCATGCCGGAGATCGTCCAGTTGCTGGCCTCGCCCGTGCACCGGTTCGTCGGCCGGCCGGCGGACGGGCCGGTGCCGGCGGCGGCCGGTGAGCTGGTGGACGAGATCCAGGTCCGGGCCGAGCTGGGCATCGTGGGGGACCGGTACTTCGGCAAGGCCGCACATCGGCAGGCGAGCGTCACCGTCATCGCGGCCGAGTCGCTGCCGGCCGGGACCGGCCTGGCTCAGGTACGGCGCAACATCCTGACCCGGGGCATCACCGTGGACGACCTGGTCGGCTCGGTGCTGGTGCTCGACTCCGGCCAGGGGCCGGTGCGGCTGCGGGCGAACCGGGCGGCGCACCCCTGCGCCTGGATGGACGTGACCATCGGCCCCGGCGCGTGGCGTGGCCTGCGCGGCAGGGGAGGCCTCCGCTGCACCCCGTTGACCGATGGCTTCCTCCGGGTCGGCCCGGTCGACGTGACGATCGAGGACGACCCGGCGCGGCGGAGGTGAGCCCACTTACCCGTGGGCGGACGAGTAGTGGACCTGCGCGCGGTCATGGTCGCCGAGCGCGGCGGCGAGGTCGCCGAGGTGACGGGCGACCGGGCCGAGGGTGAGCACACCGCTGCCGGCACCGGCCAGCTCGCCGTCGGCGGGCAGCAGGTCGGCGTACGTGGCGCGGATGCGGGACCGGTCGCCGAGCGCGACGGCGGCGCGGGCGACGAGGCAGCCGCGGGCCTCGCGCAGCAGATCGTGCGGCGAGTCCGGCACGGCCTCCAGGGCTTCGGCCGCCTCGGTGCGACGACCGGCGGCGAGCAGCAGCAGCGGGCGGACCCAGGGTTCGTGCGGGCCCCAGTCCTCGCCCCGCCAGCGGACCGTCTCGCCCGGTGTCGGGTCGCCGCCGGTGGTCAGCCGGAGGCAGAACAGCGCCAGCGGGGCCAGCCCCTGCGCCATGCCGGGCAGTTCGTCCGCGGGCAGGGCGTGATCCGCCTCCCGGTAGGCGTCCTCCGCCTCGGCGGGTCGCCCCTCGATGGCCAGCCGCAGGGCGGCGTACCACCGGGTGAAGAGACCGACCAGGGGCAGCTCGTAGCGACGGGCGAGGTGCTCGGCGGCCGTGGCGCGGGCGTCGGCCGTGGCCAGGTCGCCGACCGCGCAGTACGCCTGCATGGCGATGAGGTGACCGAGCACCTCGAAGGTCACCAGATTCCGCGAGCGGGCCACCTCCGCCAGCTCCACGCCGAGCCGGGCCCGCTCCGACGCCAGGCCGGCCCGGTGGAAGGTGTGCAGATAGCGGGCGTTGAGCGCCAACGCGAGCAACGGCACGTCGCCGGTCTGCCGGGCGATGTCCTCCGCCTCGCGGGCGGCCCGGTCGCCGCGATCACCGGTGCTGCCGCGCAACTCCAGCGCCAGGGTGGCCAGCAGGTGACCTCGGCGGGTGCGATCGTCCGGAGGCAGGGCCGCCAGTGCCGTCTCGACGGCCAGCGCGACCTGCCGGGACAGCGGCTCGTCGTCGTTGCGGGTCCAGATCGCCGGTACGGCGAAGGCGGTGAGCACGTCCGCCAGCAGCTCGGGGTCGTCGAGTCGCTGCGCGGTGCTGATCGCGGCGGCCCGGTGCCGGCGGGCCTGCGCCAGCCGACCGGTGACCGCGAGGGCCCGTCCCAGACCCATCTGCGCCGCCAACCGGCCGTGCACGTCGCCGTCGGTGGCCCGGTCGTACGCGGTGACCGCCTGCTCCCAGAGCCGGACCGCGTCGTGCGGGGCGGCCCGCGCCTCGGCCTGCTCGGCGGCCGACCGTGCGTAGCGGGCCGCACGGCCGGCGGTGGCCCGGTTGCCTGCGGCGGTGAAATGGTGGGCGAGGGCGGCGGCCTGGTGCGGGTGCAGCCGTTCCAGGGCCTCACCGACGGCGGCGTGCCACCGGGCGCGTCGGGCTGCCGGCAGGTCGTCGTAGAGGGTGTCACGGACCAGGATGTGGGTGAAGCGCAACTGCCCGGCCGTACCGTGCGCGCTGAGGAAGCCGGCCTGTTCGGCCTGGTCGAGAGCGTCGAGGACGACCGGTTCGCGTTCGCCGGTCGACGCCGACAGCACCTCCGGGTCGACCTCGCGGCCGACGACCGCCGCCTGCCGTAGCAGTGTGCGGGTGGCTTCCGGCAGCTGCGCGAGGCGGTGCCGGATGACGTCCCGCACCCCGGCGGGTACCCGGGCGAGCGCCTGCGGACCCTCGGCGGCGAGCAACCGGGCCAGCTCGCGGACGAAGAACGGGTTGCCGCCGCTGCGATGGTGAATCGACCTGAGGGTGGCGGCGTCGACGTCGAACCCCACGACCTCCCGGGTGAGCTCGGCGGTCGCCACCTCGGACAGGCCAGTGAGGTAGACCCGGGCCGGTTCGCGGGGTGCGAGCCGGGCCAGCGTCGCCGTCAGCGCGGCACCGACCTGCGACGTGCGGTACGCAGCGATGATCATGACGGGGCCGCTGGCCGGTGCGGGCTCGGCGAACAGGCCGGTGAACAGGTCCAGGGTGCCCTCGTCGGCGCGGTGCAGGTCGTCAAGGACCAGTAGCACCGGGGCTTGCCGGGCTGCCGTGTCGACAAGTGTGATCGCCTCGCGCCGCAACCGGAACCGTAGCGTCTCGAGGCTCCGTTCGCTGCCGTCGACGGGTACCGGTCCGGCGTCGGCCGGCGGTGACGGCGTGACCGGCTGTGTCGGCCGGATCCTCGCCGTCAGCGTCTGGTTGATCTGCGTCCAGGGCCAGGCGGTCGGTGCACCGTCGTACTCGGGGACGCTCCCCCAGGCGGTCACCCAGCCGTCGGCCGCCAGACGACGGGTGAGCGCGTCGAGCAGGGCGGTCTTGCCGGCGCCCGCGTCGCCGGAGATCAGGGCGACGGCCGGCGCGCCGTCCCGGGCCGTGTCGGCGGCGACTCGTACGAGGCGATCCAGTTCCGGTTCGCGGCCGATGAAGGGACGCCGCCCCGGCGGCACGTCGGGACGTTCCGGGGGCGTGCCGTCGGCCCCGACCGGCACCTCGGGGGAGGAAGCCGGCGCCGCAGCGGGGGCGGCGGGCGCCGGTGTCGGCGCGGTGGGCGTGGTCGGGGCGAGGTGCGGTGCCTGCCGGAGGATGTCGGCTTCGAGCTGACGCAGCCGGGGCCCAGGGTCGATGCCGAGTTCGTCGACGAGGGAGTCGCGGACCCGGCGCAGCGCGGCAAGGGCCTCGCCCTGCCGGCCGGAGCGGTACAGCGCGACGGCCCACAACCGCCAGATGTCCTCGCGCAGCGGATGGGCCTCGGCGTCACCCCGCAGGACGGTGGCGGCCTCGACGTCGCGCCCGAGCGCCATCAGCGCTTCGGCCCGCCGCTGGCTACCGAGCAACCGCAGGTCGTCGAGGCGGTTGATCTCCCCACGGGCCCAACCCTCCCCGTCGTACCCGGCGTAGGCGGGCCCTCGCCACAGGGCGAACGCCCCGTCCAGGCCGGTCAGCGCCGCCTCGGGGCGGGCCTGGTCGAGCAGCCGTCCGGCCTCCACGACCGCCGCCTCGAACCGCCAGGCGTCGACGCTGTCGGCGGGGGCGCGCAGCGCGTACCCGGGGGGTGTGGTGATCAGCAACCGGGCCGGGCGGCGGGCCGGCCGTTCCGGCTCCAGGGCCCGGCGCAGATCGGCCACGAAGGTGCGGATCGCCGCGATCGACCCTTCCGCCGGCGGGTGCCAGAGGTCGGCGAGGAGTTGGTCGACGGGGACCACCCGGCCCCGGGCGATCAGCAACCGGGCGAGCACGGCGCGGTGCCGGGGACCCTTCAGCCCGACCGGTACGCCACCGGCCCACGCGGTTACCGCACCGAGCACCCCGAAGGACACCGCCGGAACCGTGTCCTGCCTGGTCATGTGACCACTCTAGGGCGAGTGCCGATCATGGCGGCGGTCCGCCCGTACTCATCGGGCACTCATCCGCTGCTGATCCGGCCCGGCGAACCTCGGTGTCGACGACCGGCAACCGCCGTTCGACACCCACGTGATCCGGAGGACCTGGAATGACCCCGCGCATCAGCGGCTTCGAACAGCAGCGCGTTCCCGTCGCCGACGGGGTGGAACTGCACGCCGCCGTCGGCGGCTCCGGCAGCCCGATCGTGCTGTTGCACGGCTTCCCGCAGACCCACCTGATGTGGCGGCACGTCGCCGCCGACCTGGCCGCCGACCACACGGTGATCGTGCCGGACCTGCGCGGTTACGGCGCCAGCGACAAGCCCGCCGATCCGGACGGCACCGCGTACGCCAAACGAACCATGGCCGCCGACGTGGTCGCGCTCGCCGGGGCGCTCGGGCACGAGCGCTTCGCGTTGGCCGGTCACGACCGGGGTGCCCTCGTCGCCATCCGTGCCGGACTCGACCACCCGGAACGCATCACCCGTCTCGCCATTCTCGACGTGCTGCCCACCCTCGACATGTGGGACGTGCTGCACGGCGTGGACGCGGCGGTCGGCTTCCATTTGTACCTGATGGCGCAGCCACCCGGCCTGCCCGAACAGATGATCGCGGCGAGCGCCGACGCCTTCTTCGGCCACTTTCTGGACGTCTGGACCCGTGACCCCGGTGCCATTCCCGCCGACGTACGTGCGGCTTACCTCGCGGCGTCCCGCGCGTCGGTGGACTCGATCGTCGCCGACTACCGGGCCACCGCGGGCGTCGACGTCGTTCACGACCGGGCCGATCGGGCGGCCGGTAACCGGCTGCGGATGCCGGTGACGGTGCTTCAGCAGGACTGGGGTGCGGCTCTGGGGTACGACGCCGCCGGGTTGTGGCGTGGCTGGGCGCCGGACCTGGTGCACGAGACGGTCACCTGCGGCCACTTCATGGCCGAGGAGGCCCCGGCCGACGTGGTCCGGGCGCTACGCGCGCTGCTGGCCCGAGAGCCCGCCCGGCTGGCGTGACGGTGCGGGCCCGGCCGGGGGCACCGGCCGGGCCGTCCGTCAGGACATCGGTCTGCATCCAGCTTGTTGATGACCCTGGGTGAAACTCACTCAGCGTGTCACTCCCGGCCGCCCTCCCGAGCTGCACTAGCCACGCTTTGCTCTGCTTCAACCCACGCAATAGCCGTTGAGCAGCAGTGGCGCATCGGTGGTGATCTGCCGTTCGACCGGGCGGCGACACAGAGCGTGACTGTTGCGTCGGTTGAAGCAGAGCAAAGCGGGGTGTGGGTAGGTTGGCGGTCGGACGTGATGTCGCCGAGGGTGACGACCGGCGGATGCTGCCGCCGGAATTCCTGCGGGGAGGAATGCCCGTGGCGGAGGGTGCCCGGCCGGCCGGTGCCTGCGGCGTGGGCGTCTCCGTCAGCGGTGGATGCCGCCGTTGGCGAGCAGGCGGGTGATTGGGAGGGTGGCGGCGCTGAGCGCGACCGTGTGCACGCCCAGCCGGCGTATGGTCAGTCGCTGAACTCGGCGCGGTCCACAGTGAAGAGGGTGCCGGCACCGCCGGTGAAGACCAGGTAGAGGTCGTGGAAGCCGTTCGCGGCCTGCGGGCTGGTGTCGATCTCTGTCGTCGCGGTGACCCAGTCGGCGCCGGACCCCGGCGGTACGGTCATCGAGCCGACCAGCGGCCCGTCCGGGCTGCCGATCCGTGCCTCGATGACGCCGCCGGCCATCGGGGCGACGGTGGCGTGCAGGCGAAGTTGGCCCTTCTGGTCGGCGAAGCCCGCCGCCGAGCCGTCCGCGAAGTTGACGTTCGCCCAGCGGAGGTGGCTGCCGTCGCGTACGCCCGTGACGACCTTGCCGTGCTCGGGCGTCCTGGTCACCCGCAGCCCGGGGGACTGCCCGTCGTTCTCCTCGGCCAGATAGGTGGAGAAGACGTCCTTGCGGTCGGGCAGTGCGGGCAGCTCGGACCACTTCGGCACGAACGTGGTCACGCTGTGACCCCGCAGATGCGTGCGGAAGGATCCGCCGTGGGTGCGGATGGCGGCCAGCTTCTTCATGTTCTCGTTGCCCGACGTGCGGTACGGCACCACCGACGGACGTGGACCCTTCCCGGCGGCGACGTGAGAGACGCACTCGCCTTGGCTGCGAAAGGTCGGGTTGACGAAGCTGGCCCAGCCGCCTCGCTTGCAGTCCTGCCTGGTCTCCGGTGGCAGCGGGAAGCCGCCGGTGAGGTCGACGGTGAGCGGGACGTCGTTCGGGTTGTTGTTGACCACGACGATGGTGAAGTCGTGCGTCGACTCGTCCTTGTACGCGGTGACCGTCACCCCGGGCGCGGGCGTGCTGGTGGCGTCGATCATCACGTCGCCGGGGTCGAGGAAGCGGCTGTACTGGCCGAATGTGTAGTACCGCTTGAAGATGCGGTACTGGCCGGTCTCGGTCGGGTTGCCGCTCTGCGGGGTGCCGGTGTTGACCAGGCGGATCAGGTCCGAGCCGTCCGCACCGTTGTTCGCCACCGGCCACCACCAGAAGTACGCGCCCAGCCGGGTCTCGTCGAACAGGTTGCCGATCAGGGTCGCGTAGCGCAGGCCGTCGCTTATCGTGTTGTTGACGAACAGCCGGTCGCGCGGCGCGCCCTGGTTCATGTACTCGGTCTGCCAGATGGTCTTGCCCAGCGTGTGCGAGGTGGTGAACGCGGTGGGCGCGGCCCGGGTGGCGCCGTCGATCAGCCCGGCGTAGCCGTGCGCCGCGACGACGTCGACGTACCGGTTCGCCGCCGGGTCGGTGATCGCGGGCAGCGCGTACCCCTCGTGGAAGCCGACGCCCTCGCCGAGCACGATCTTCGCGGTGACGCCCCGTCGTTCGAAGGTGGGACCGAGGTGGTCGCGGACCAGGACGCGTAGTTCCTCGGTGGTCCACTGGCAGCTGGAGTAACCGGTGGAGATGTCGGGTTCGTTGGTCGGAGAGAGGTGCGTGATCCTGATCCCGAACTCGCGCTCGTAACCGAGCACGTACTCCGCCAGGTAGTCCGCGAACGCCTGGTACATGTCGGGTCGGAGCTTGTTCGGTGCGCCGGTGGGGCTGGCGGAGGTGACGCTGTTGTTCTGCTTCATCCACGCAGGTGGGCTCCACACGCTGGCGAGGATCGTCTCGACGCCGCGCGCCTGCGCCTGTCGCATCAACCAGACCTGGTACGCGTCGAAGTCGGCCTTGCGCTGCGCCCAGTCGGGCCGGTCCCACACGAAGGCGCCCGGCTCTGGCTCGATCGTCTGCGTCGGCCCGTCGTAGAGCTGGTCGCCCCACACGCCGCCGTCGCCCACCATGACGCGCACGATGTCCAGGCCGATCCCGGCCCGGTCGTCGAAGATCATGTCAAGCATCTGCGAGGTGAGCGGCTCGCCGAGCCGCTGCACGCCGCCCGCCTTGTGGAAGGCGAAGGACCCGCCGAAGCCGTCTACCGTCTGCCGCTCGGCGTTCCAGTCGACCACGGCGGTGGGTGGGGTGGCGGGCCGGTGCGCGATGCCGCCCCCAGCCGTCGCCGCCACCAGGCCGCCAACGGCGACCAGGGCGGTGGCCAGCCGGATCGTCCACGTCGTCGGTCGTCGCATCAAGGAATCCCCCGTCGCTGCAACCACCCGGCGGTACGGCCAGCGGGAACGCGGGCAGCCACACCCTCGCGACGCCGCGGGTGGTGATCCATAGACGTCTGCGAATCAAGGCTATGGGTTGTCGTATCGACGGGCAAGGTGGATCGGTCACCCGGATCATCGACCGGACGGCGACGTCGTACCTCCCCGTTGCTGTCGCCGCGATTCGTGTAGGGGAGTAGTCCGGATACCTGCGCTTCGCCCTGCGCGACCTCATGACGAGCGGCACTGTCCGGCCGGGGGGCTGACGCGATGTACTGAAGCCGCCGGAGAGCCCGGCAGACGGCAGGAAGAAGTCACGTGGCCTTGTGGGCAGGCGCCATCGGTGCAGTGCTGTTCGTGCTGGTGTTCCTCGCCGACGGCTGGAGTCGACCGGACTACGCCTCGGCACGCCACCCGATCAGCGCGCTGGCGCTCGGCCGGCGAGGCTGGATCCAGACGACGAATTTCGTCGTCTCCGGCTCGGCGATCACGGCGGGGGCGGTCGGGGTGCTCCTCGACGGGCCGAGCACTCTGCTCGGTGTGGTGCTGACCGTCTTCGGGCTCGCCCTCGTCGCATCCGGGTTGTTCCGGATGGACCCGATGCTCGGATATCCGCCGGGTGCTCCGGCCGGGATACCCGAGGAGCACAGCGCCCAGCACCGACTCCACGACCTCGCCGGCGCCGTCGTCTTCCTGTCCCTGCCCCTCGCCGTGGCGATCGGAGCGTTCACGCTGCCCGGGACGTCGTGGCGGATCGTCTCAGCCGGTCTCGCCGTCGCCCTGTTCGTCGGATTCGGCTGGTTCGGCAGGGCGTGGGAGGAGGTGTCACCACGCCTCGGCCTCATCCAGCGCGCCATCGTCATCCCGGGGTGGGGCTGGCTGGCCGCCCTCTTCACCGCGCGGGCCCTCGGCCTGGGCTGGTAGCTGTACGGCAACCGGTGAACCGGCCCTCCGATCGAGGGCGTCTCGGAGAAGGTCCAGGTGTCCGCGGTGCTGGGCGGTCTCCTCAATCATGTGCACGAGGATCCACCGTAGGCTCACCGGCCCGCCGCCGAACGACGGCTTTGCCGCCCGATCGCTGAGGTTCGCGTAGCCGGCGGCGGCACGTCGGCTCCGTTGGCACGCGGTCGCGTACAACGCTGCCAGGTCGGCGGGGGAGTCCTCGCCAGCGGAGTGGAAGTCCCAATCGGGGTCGGCGTCCAGCGGCGCCGACGCCCAGGGCTCGGGCACCGGGGCACCGAGAAGCTTTTCCTGGAACCAGAGGTCTTCCACGCGCGCGAGATGCTTGACGATGCCGCCGATGGTCAACTCCGTAGCCGGCAGGAGCCTGGCCGCCATCTCGTGACGGCTGAGCCCATCCAAGGTGTCGAGGACGCATTGGCGATGGAAGTCGAGGAACTGCTCCAGGGTGCTGCGTTCGTCAGCTGCGACATCGGGGAACTTGACCACTCGATGAGCCTTTCATCTCCAGGGGAGGGCGTCTATCGGGTCAAGATCTCCACGTAGCCGTCGGTGGCGTGCACCCGGATCCGCTGCCGGTCGGGGATCAGTCGGGTGGCGTCTGCCACCCCGACCACGGCTGGCAGGCCGTACTCTCGGGCGATCACCGCGCCGTGGGTCATCTGCCCGCCGACCTCCGTCACCAGGCCGGCGACGGCGACGAACAGGGGCGTCCAACTGGGATCGGTGTGGGTGGTGACGAGGATGTCGCCCGGTTCGAGATCGGCCTGGGCCAGATCCAGGATGACCCGGGCGCGCCCTTCCACGGTCCCGGTGGAGACCGGCAGGCCGACCAGGGCGCCGGCCGGCACGTCGTCGCGTCGGTACGCTCCGGCGACGGCCTCACCCTCCGAGGTGAGCACCCGAGGTGGTCGGAGCGCCTGGTACGACCGGAACTCCTCCCGGCGCTGCCGGATGAGCCGGTCGTCGACGTGGTTGGTGCGTACGGCGTCGTGGAACTCGTCGAAGGTGAGGAAGAAGACGTCCTCCTTCTCGCGGATCACTCGTGCCTCGACGAGACGTTCGGCCTCTGCCAGCAGGGCCTGCTTGTAGACGAAGTAGCGGCTGATGATGTCGTACTTCGGGTACTCCCGATAGCCGGCGAAGGTCCGGACCCGGTCGATCATCCGCTTGGTCTCGGTGGCCTTGCGCTCCCCGTCCGGCAGGGCGCGCAGCCGGGACAGCACCTCCTGCGTCTTCTGCTCCGCAGCCTGCCGGCCCTGCTCGAAACGACGCTCGGCGGCCCCCGGCTCGGCGTGCCGGACGTGTTCCAGCAGTACCGGCAGCAGCGTGGCGGGACGTTCGCGCCACCGTGGCCTGGTGATGTCGATCTCGCCGACGCAGCGCATCCCGTACCGGTCGAGGTACGCCTCGATGGCGTGGCGCGCCTCGGTGCCGCCGGGCAGCCTGGGCAACTCGTCCAGGAAGCTCTCACTCTCGACGTCATGCAGGAACGCCACCACCGCGGGGTGCGGGCGGATCACATCGGCGACGTCGAGCAGCGCCAGCCCCATCTCCGACGTCACGTTGCCGGGGGCGGAGAGGGTCAGCGTGTCGGCCGCGTTCTTCTCGCCCAGCCACTCCCGGAGGTGGTCGTTGAGCCACCAGGTGGCCTCCATCCCGGCCATGATCGCCTGCATGCTCAGCGGGTCACTGAGGACTCGTTTGTGCTCCTGGAACGCGGTTGTCAGGAAGTCGAACAACGCCGTGCCCGCCTTCGTCCGGATGTCGCGCCGCAGGGCGGCGACGGAGGCTTGGCTGCGCTCGACCAGTCCGGCGACGATGGCCGGGTCCGTGTCGATCGCAGTGACCGCTGGGCCGGCGGCCGGTGCGCCACCGGTCTGCGCCTCGGGCCGCGTCGGGGCGGATGGGTCCGGCCGGTTCGGAATGAAGTCGGGGCGGTCGAGGATGGTCTCCAGCGCATCCCTGACCAGCGGGTCGCCCTTACCCATGAGCTCCAGCAGGGCGGCACGGGTCGCGGGGGAGGCCAGCCGCTGCGTGACGTCGACGAACAACCGCCCGCCGGCCGCCTGCATGGGTGCCATGGCCGTCAACTGCCACATCGACAGCCCCAGCGGCTTCATGGCATCGGTCATCATCTGCTGATGGCCGACCGAGACGAAGACGTGGTTGTCCTGGTCGCCGGTTGCCGGGACAGGGAACAGCGTCGTGATGGGCCGGCTCTGCACGATCTGGAAGGCGTCGCCGACCAGGCACCACTCGATGTCCTGCGGGCAGCCGAAATGTGCCTCGATCCGCCGCCCGAGCTGCGCGAGCCGTACGACCTGGGTGTCCGTCAGGGTCGGCTGCTCCCGCCGCTGCGGGTCGACCGGCTGTTCCCGCGTACCACCGTCGGGGAGGGCGTGAAGGGCCCGTCGTTTGGTGGCGACCGCCCGGCCGACGATCTCGTCGTCGCGCACCGTGAACACGTCCGGGTTGACCAGGCCGGAGACCAGAGCCTCGCCGAGGCCGTAGCTGGCATCCACGGAGGAGACCTTCCGGTTGCCGGTGACCGGGTCGGCGGTGAACAGGATGCCGGCCGCGTCCGGGAAGACCATGCGCTGCACGACAACGGCCATCCGGACCGTACGGTGGTCGACGCCGTTGCGCTGGCGGTAGGTCACCGCCCGCTCGCTGAACAGCGACGCCCAGCACCGGCGGACGTGCTCGACGACCGCGGTCGCGCCCAGCACGTTCAGGTACGTGTCGTGTTGACCGGCGAAGGAGGCCGTCGGCAGGTCCTCGGCGGTCGCGCTGGACCGGACGGCGTACCCGGCCTGACCGTCGAGTTCGTCGACGGCGGCGGCGATCGTCGCCGCCAGCTCACCCGGCACGGGAACGGCTTCGATGGCGTGCCGGATCTCGGCGCTGCGCGCCCGGATCGCGTCCCGGTCGTCCGGGTCCAGCCGCGCCAGCTGATCGAGCCGATCGTCGATCGAGGGCACCTCGGCCATGACCCGTCGGAACGCGGCCGTGGTCACGCAGCAGCCGGCCGGCACCCGGAGGCCGTCGATCCGCGTCAGCACGCCCAGGTGAGCGCCCTTGCCGCCCACGACCCCGAGCTGTGTCCCATCGATGTCGTGCAGGCCCAACACGTACTGCCCGGTCGTCCCGTACGTCGACAGCTCCCGCACGATGTGCCCCCGTTTCTTCGTCGGTCCCGTGTCCGGCCGACGATTCTGCGGCAGAACCCGGGTCTTGCCACAAGCCCCCCGGTGCGCTATACGTTAGGAGTGGCAGGGAGGCGACTCTCTGCCTTTGTCTTTGTCGCCCGTCGCGGGGCTCCACCGCCGACCGGACGGGGGAGGCCCACCATGGATGTCACCTCGCGTCGCGAGCCGGCCCGGACCGGCCTGGACGGGCCGTTGGGTGGCAACGCCGCATCGATGCAGGCCACCGCCCGGGCTCTGGCACAGGTCGAGTCGGCCGTGGCCGTGGTGCTCGTCGAGGGCATCAGCGACCAGATCGCCCTGGAAACGCTGGCGGCCGCTCGTGGCCGCGATCTCGCCGCCGAGCGGACCGTCATCGTCCCGATCGGCGGGGCCCACGCGATCGGTCGCTTCCTGACCAGGCTGGGCCCACCCGGGACCGGTCTGCGCCTCGCCGGCCTGTGTGACCTGCGGGAGGAGGAGATCTTCCGGCGTGGGCTGACCGAGGCGGGTGTCGGTACGCCCCGCACCCGCGCCGAGCTGGCGCAGCTCGGCTTCTTCGTCTGCGTCGCCGACCTGGAGGATGAGTTGATCCGTGCCGTCGGCAGCGCGGGTGTCGAAGCCCTCTTCGAGGCCCAGGGCGACCTGCGCCAGTTCCGTGGGTTCCAGAGCCAGCCCGCCTGGCGCGGCCGGGATCCCGACGCGCAGCTGTGGCGGTTCCTGCGCAGCAGCTCGCGCCGCAACCTGCGCTACGCCCGCCTGCTCGTCGAGGCCGCTGTCGCCCGGGACACCGTGCCCCAGCCACTCGACGTGCTGCTCGCCAACATATGACCAGCGTGGCGGGGCTTCCGCCGTTCCGGGTCCGCGCACGGGGACCACTGCTGGGATGAGTTTCCGGCTGGCCGCCTACGCCGTGTGCATCGACGATGAGCGGGTGTTGCTCGTCCGTTGCGTGTGGCCGTCGGGCGAGACGAACTGGTCCCTTCCGGGCGGCCGGGTCGAGCACGCGGAGGATCCGTTCGACGCGGTGCTTCGGGAGGTTGCCGAGGAGACCGGCTGTGATGGTGTGGTCGAACGCCTGCTGGGGGTGGACTCCCGGGTGATTCCCGCCGCCGAGGCACGGTCCGGACGCGAGCACCAGAATGTGGGCATCTTCTACCAGGTCCGCATCACCGGCGGGGTCCTCCGGCCGGAGCCGAACGGCGCGACCGCCGAATCGGTCTGGACTCCGATAGCGGAGGTGGTTCACCTGTGCCGATCCTCCCTCGTGGACGTCGGCCTCGCCCTGGCGCGGACGCGTCCGAAAACCGGGCACGTTCTGCCGGTCCCGGTCGGCGGGCTCGTCCAGCACTGACTCCGAGCGGTACTGCCCCACAACCGGGCAATCCCCGACGGACGCCGAAGGGATTCAGCGTTCCCGGACGCGTTCGGCGATTGCGTGGCCCAGTTCGGCGGTGGTGCCGGTGCCGTGCAGGTCGGGGGTGAGGGGCGCCTCTTTCGGCCCGAGCGCCAGGACGTCCTCGACGGCACCGAGGAGGTGGGCGGCGGCCTCGGAATGGCCGAGGTGGTCCAGCATCATCGAGCCGCACCAGATCTGGCCGATCGGGTTGGCGATGCCCTGGCCGGCGATGTCCGGTGCGGAGCCGTGCACCGGTTCGAAGAGGCTCGGGTGGTGGCGGTCGGGGTTGACGTTGGCGCTCGGCGCGATGCCGAGCGTGCCGGTGCAGGCCGGGCCGAGGTCGGAGAGGATGTCACCGAAGAGGTTGCTGGCGACGACCACGTCGAACCATTCGGGGTGCAGTACGAACTGGGCGGCGAGGGCGTCGATGTGGAACTTGTCGACCCGTACGCGGGGAAACCGCTCGCTCATCGCGGCCACCCGCTCGTCCCAGTACGGCATCGAGATGGCGATGCCGTTGCTCTTGGTGGCTGAGGTTAGGTGTTGTCGCGGGCGGTTCTGTGCCTGCTCGAAGGCGAAGCGCAGCACCCGGTCGACGCCGATCCGGGTCATCACCGTCTCCTGGAGCACGGTTTCCCGGTCGGTGCCCTCGAAGATGCGCCCGCCGACGCTTGAGTATTCCCCTTCGGTGTTCTCGCGTACCACCAGGAAGTCGATGTCGCCGGGCTCGCGGTCGGCGAGGGGGCTGCGGACGCCGGGCATGAGCCGGCAGGGGCGCAGGTTCACGAACTGGTCGAAGGTGCGCCGGAACTGGAGCAGGCTGCCCCAGAGCGAGATGTGGTCGGGCACCACGGTGGGCCAGCCGACCGCGCCGAAGTAGATGGCGTCGAAGGCGCGCAGCGTCTCCTCCCAGTCGGCCGGGAGCATCCGCTGGTGTCGCTGCCAGTACTCAGCGCTGGCGAAACCGAAGTCGGTGAACTCAAGCCGGAGGCCGAAGCGCCCGGTGGTCGCCTCCAGGGCTTCGATTCCGGCCGGTACGACCTCCTTGCCGATCCCGTCGCCGGGGATGACGGCGATCCGGTGGTTCATCGGGCCCTCCGCAGTGCGTCGAGGCCGCCCTGGGCGTCCGCGATGGCGATACGTTCGGCGGCGGCGGAGTCGCCAGCCCGCAGTGCCCGGACCAGGGCGCGGTGGCTGGTGTAACGCTCCATGCCGAAGGTGTCGTCCTCGGCCACCCGCTGCAACAGCAGTTCCCGCCGCTGCGGGCGGGTGAACACCCGGCTCTGGTCGAGCATCCGGACGAGGACCGGGTTGTGGGCGCAGGCGTTCACCGTCTCGTTGAACTCCACCATGGTGTCGAGCAGGGCGTTGAGGTGCCGCTCGGTCGGCATGCCCTGGGTGCGGCGTTCCTTGAGCAGGATCAGCAGGTCGTCAGCCCGGTCGAGGATCTCGTCGAGGGCGTCGAGCTGGTCCGCCGTGGCATGCCGGGCGGCGAACCGGGCGACCAGGCCGCGCAGGCCGACCTCGACCTCGGCGAGGTCGTCGATGGCGGCGTCACGGATCTCGGCGACCAGCACGGTACGCGGCCCGATGCGCTCGATCAGCCCGTCGGACTCCAGCCGCCGCAGCGCCTCGCGGACCGGGGTGGGGCTGATCGCCAGGCGTTCGGCCAGGCCGCGCTCGGTCACCTTCTCTCCCGCTGTGAGCTCACCGGCGGCGATGGCGGCGCGGACCTGACGGTACGCCTGATCGGCGAGCGTCTCCGTGACTGTCATGGCCACACCCTAACTCATGCCATTGCCTAAGTTGCATGCAACGGTTGACGACTTTGCTATAGCAAACTAGCGTGACGCGGCACACGTTACGTGGAGGTGACATGGCCGACATGAAGACTCGCGACGAGGTGTCATACCGGAAGATCACGTTCTTCATCGCTCTCGCGCTGTTCGCGCAGGAGTCGACCTGGAACTTCTACGACAACCAGGTGCCCGTTCTGCTGCGCGAGCACATCACGAGCGCCGCGCTCGTCGGCGTGCTGATGGGCATGGACAACCTGCTGGGGATCTTCATCCAGCCCTGGATCGGCAACCGGTCGGACAACACCCGGACCCGATGGGGTCGGCGCATCCCGTACCTGGCGTTGGGCATGCCCCTCGGCGCGTTGCTCTTCCTGCTCCTGCCCTGGACCACCTCGCTGGTCACGCTGGTCGCGGTGATGGTCTGCTACGCGCTGGTCGCGAACACCATGCGACCGCTCGCCGAGGCGCTGACCCCTGACTTCGTCCCGCCGCACCGACGCGGCCGGACCAACGCCATCGTCAAGATCGCCACTTCGCTGACCATCATCGTGGCGTCACTGATCAGCCTCCTGGTGGTGGACGACCACCCCCGGGCGGCCTTCGTCATCCCAGCGGCGATCATGCTGGTCGTCACCGCCGTGATGATCGTCAAGGTACGCGACAGCCGATCCCCGGCCTATCGGGCCGCGGTGGCCGAGGACGCGACCGCCGGACCTGACCAGACGAAGTCGCCACTGTGGCGGGTCATCACCGAACTGGTCACCAGCCGGGACCGGCGGCGGGTACTGCTGCTGCTCACCGTCTTCCTCTTCGGCGGCGCCTGGTTCGCGTCCCGGTCACTGATGACCCCGTACGGCATGGAGGTGCTCGGCCTGACCCGCGGTGAGGCGGGCGGGCTCACCCTGCCCAGCGGCGTCGCGTACCTGATCGCGGCCTATCCGGCCGCGCTGGCGGCCGAGCGCTTCGGCCGGCTGCGGGTGATCCTGATCGGCATCGCCGTCTTCGCCGCGGCGCTCGCGGCCGGCGCCGTCGTGCGGACCCCCACCGGCACGGTCGTGCTGTTCTGCGTCGCCGCCATGGGCGCCGCCGGATTCCTGATCAACGCGGCGGTCGCGTTGTGGAACCTGGCCCCGTCCAGCCGGATGCTCGGCGCTTACACCGGGCTCTACGCGGTCACCTGGTACCTGGGCGGCTTCGCCGGTCCGGCGCTTGTCGGCGCGGCGGTCGACCTCGTCGGTTGGAACTGGATGCTGCTCGACATCGCCGTGCTGGCCACCCTCGCCGGTGTGGTGGTGATCCGGCTGGCCCGTCTGGTACGGGTCCGCGAGACGACCCCCGCCCTGTCACGTTGAGAGAGAGCCGATGTCGACCATTCTGATCACCACCGACTACCTGCGCCCCGGGGACGAGGTGGACACCTACCTCACCGGCCAGGGCTGCACCACCCGGCACGACCCGATGCGCGGGTCGCGCCGGCCGGCGGACCTGATCGCCGCGCTGACCGGCGCCGACGGCGCGCTGATCGCCAACGAGCCGATGACCGAGCAGGTGCTGGCGGCCTCGCCCGGGCTGCGGGCGATTGTGCGCACCGGTGTCGGATACGACTCGGTGGACGTACCGGCCGCCACCCGTCTCGGCATCAGCGTCAGCAACCTGCCGGGGATCAACGCCAACGCGGTCGCCGAGTACACCATCGCGTTGCTGCTTGCCCAGGCGCGGCATCTGGTCCCGATGGCGGTCGGTGTCGCGGCCGGCGACTGGCCGCGCCAGGACGGGCACGAACTGCGCGGCAAGACCCTCGGCCTGATCGGTCGTGGCGCGGTGGCCCAGCGGGTGCGACCACTCGCCGAGGCGTTCGGCATGACGGTGCTGGGCCACGAGATCCCGCTGGAACACCTGCTCCGCGACGCCGACTACGTGTCGATCCACACCGCGCTGACCCCGCGCACCCGGCACCTGATCGATGCTGCGGCGCTGGCCCGGATGAAACCGACCGCCCACCTGATCAACACGGCACGCGGGCCGATCGTCGACGTCGTCGCGTTGGCCGAGGCGGTCCGGTCCGGCCGGATCGCCGGGGCGGCCCTCGACGTGGTGGACGTCGAACCGCTGCCCGCCGAGAGCGTGCTGCGCGGAGTCGACGGCATCACCGTCTATTCGCACATGGCCGGCCAGACCACCGAGGCCCGCCGCGACTCGGGCCGGTGCGGGGCGCGCGAACTGGTCGCCGCCCTGGCCGGTAACCCGCGGACCTCTGTCAACGCCCACCTGATCGACCCGGAGCAGAGAAGATGACAGCTGATGTGATCGTTGTCGGGGCCGGCCTGGCCGGGCTCGTCGCCACCGCCGAACTCGTGGACGCCGGGCACCATGTCCTCCTGCTCGATCAGGAGCCCGAGCAGAGTTTCGGCGGCCAGGCGTTCTGGTCGTTCGGTGGCCTGTTCCTTGTCGACTCGCCCGAGCAGCGCCGGATGGGCATCCGCGACTCGCGTGAGCTGGCCTGGCAGGACTGGCTGGGTAACGCCGGTTTCGACAGGCCCGAGGACGAGTGGCCCCGACGCTGGGCCGAGGCGTACGTCGACTTCGCCGCCGGTGAGAAACGCGCCTGGCTGCGCCAGCTCGGCGTCAAACTGTTCCCGATCGTCGGTTGGGCGGAGCGTGCCAACAACTCGGTGCCCCGCTTCCACATCACCTGGGGTACCGGGCCGGGGCTGCTGGCGCCGTTCGTCGCCAAGGTGCGCGCCGGGAAGGTGACGGTCAAGTTCCGGCACCGGGTCGACGAGATCGTGCGTACCAACGGCGTCGTGTCCGGCGTACGCGGGAAGGTCCTCGAACCGAGCGGCGCGGAACGCGGCACCGCCACCAGCCGGACGGTCGTCGCGGACTTCGAACTGTCCGCGCCGGTGGTGGTCGTGACCTCCGGCGGCATCGGCGGCAACCACGACCTGGTCCGCCGCAACTGGCCGGAGCGGCTCGCCACGCCGCCCACGCACATGATCTCCGGGGTGCCGGCCCATGTGGACGGCCGGATGATCGACATCGCGGCGACGGCCGGCGGCGCGGTGATCAACCCGGACCGGATGTGGCACTACGTGGAGGGCGTGCAGAACTGGAGCCCGATCTGGGACGGGCACGGCATCCGTATCCTCCCCGGACCCTCCTCGATCTGGCTGGATGCCCTCGGCCGTCGGCTGCCGGCGGAGCTCTCGCCCGGGCTCGACACCCTCGGCACCCTGGCTCACCTGCGGTCCACCGGGTACGACCACAGCTGGTTCGTGCTGACTCAGAAGATCATCGAGAAGGAGTTCGCGCTCTCCGGCTCGGAGCAGAACCCGGACCTGACCGCGCGCAGCGTCCGCCAGGTGCTCGGCCGGATCCGGGCCGGTGCGCCGGGGCCGGTCGAGGCGTTCAAGAACCACGGCGCGGACTTCGTGGTCGCGTCCGACCTGGACGAACTGGTGAACGGGATGAACGCGCTCACGGAGACGCCGTTGCTGGACCCGGCCGAGGTGCGGCGGGTGGTCGAGGCACGTGACCGGCAACTGGACAACCCGTTCACCAAGGACCTGCAACTCGCCGCGATCCGGAACTTCCGGAACTACCGGGGGGATCGGCTGATGCGGACCGCCCCGCCGCACCGGATCTTCGACCCGAAGGCCGGACCGCTGATCGCCGTACGCCTGCACGTGCTCACCCGCAAGACCCTCGGCGGCCTGCACACCGACCTCGACGGGCGGGTCCTGGACGCCACCGGGCAGCCGGTTCCCGGCCTCTACGCCGCCGGTGAGGCCAGCGGCTTCGGTGGCGGTGGCATGCACGGCTACCGCGCCCTGGAGGGCACCTTCCTGGGCGGCTGTCTCTTCTCCGGCCGGCAGGCCGGCCGTGCGATCGCCAAGAATTGAGGAACGATGGCCACCAACCCTGACTCCGTACGCATCCTCGTGCCGGTCGGCATGCTCGGCGCCGGCTTCCCGCCCGAGACCGTCGAACGTGGACTGGCCCTCGGCGCCGACGTGATCGCCGTGGACGGCGGCTCGACCGACTCCGGGCCCTACTACCTGGGCACCGGCACCGCCAAGACCGCCCGCGCCGCGGTCGCCCGCGACCTGCGCCTGCTGCTGCGGGCGGCGGCCACGGCCGGCATTCCGCTGATCGTCGGCTCGTGCGGCACCAGCGGCACCGATGCCGGTGTCGACTGGGTCGCCGGCATCACCCGGGAGATCCTCGCCGCAGAGGGCCTGGACCTGCGGCTGGCCACGATCTACAGCTCGCAGCAGGCCGCCGACCTTGATCTGGACCGGATCCGTCCCCTGCCGCCAGCCGGCGACCTCGACCGGGTGACACTGGACAGCTGCACCAACATCGTCGGGATGATGGGCCACGAACCGATCGCCGCGGCCCTGACCGCCGGCGCCGACGTGGTCCTCGCCGGACGGGCCACCGACACGGCCGTGGCCGCCGCCTATCCCTTGCTCAAGGGCATGCCGGCCGGACCCGTGTGGCACGCCGCGAAGATCGTCGAGTGTGGCGGACAGTGCACCACGAACCCGCGTGCCGGCGGTGTGCTGGCCACCGTGGACGCGACCGGTTTCACAATCGAGCCGCTCGATCCGACCAATGCCTGCACACCCACCTCGGTAGCGGCGCACATGCTCTACGAGACGGTAAACCCGTTCACCATGCGTGAGCCGGCCGGCACCATCGAGGTCGGCGACGCGGTCTACCGCGCCCTGGACGAGCGGCGCGTCCGTGTCGAGGGTTCCCGGTTCGAGCCCGCCGCGCAGCACACCATCAAGCTGGAGGGCGCCCGGATCACCGGGTACGAGACGATGTCGTTCACCGCCATCCGCGATCCGCACATCCTCGGCCAGATCGACACCTGGACCGCCCTGCTCCGCAAGATGATCATCGAGTGGGTGGCCGGGACCATCGGGCTGGGCGAGGGCGACTACAGCTTCGACATCCGCCGTTACGGGTACGACGCGATCCTCGGCGACCTCGACCCGGCCACCGGCCCGCCCCGCGAGGTGGGCGTGATGCTCCTGGTGCGTGCGGCGGACCAGGCGACCGCGACCGCGGTCGCGAAGGTCGCCAACCCACTGATGCTGCACCTGCCCACGCCGGACATGGACTACCTGCCCAGCCTCGCCTTCGCCACGTCACCGGCCGAGACGGAACGCGGAGCGGTGTACGAGTTCGTGCTCAACCACGTCGTCGAGGTGTCGTCGCCGACCAGCCTGTTCCGCGTCTGCCTGGAGGACAACCGATGACCGTGGTCGCCGATCTCGCGCTGGAGGTCCGGTCCAAGAACGCCGGTCCGTTCTGGGTGACGATGGAGGTGTTCGCCCGCGACGCCGACGCCTACGCGGTGGTCGCTGATCCAGCGTTCCTGGACGCCTCGGTGATCGCCCGCCTCTACGGCGTCCCGGCGCAGGACGTCCAGTTCTACCGGATTCCGTCGCTCAACGTCGTGAAGATCTCGTTCCCGCGGCCGGTGGTGCAGGGCAGCCTGCGCGACCACGACATCCACGCCGGGCAGCACCATGTGCCGCTGGCGATGTTGGCCGTCCCACCCGTCACCTGACAGCGCGGCCGGATCCCGGCAAAGCCGGGGGAATCTACCGATTCAAGTTTCGGCTGGTCGTGCTGAAGTTGGTCATCGGCGGCAAGCGGTGCCGCGGCGGAGGGATGACCTGTGGAGATCCTCAGAAGGCTGGCCAAGGCTGCGGTCGTCGGTGGGGTGCTCGCCATGCTCGTGGCGTGTGGGAGCGATGCCGGCTCAGGTTCTTCGACGCCGGGGGCGGCTCCGGGCGCCGCGGAGAGCGTCGACGGTGCCGCGCCGGACGACGACGCCGGGTCGCTGACCGAGCCGAAGGGTGAGGAGTGTGAACGCCTCACCACGGACGAGGTCGCGGACGCGATCGGGGCGCACGACGGCGGGCAGCACGACTACCAACTCGGCGGTTGCGTGTGGACGGCGACCTCCGGTGGGGAAGCGATCCACGCGTCGGTGCTGTCCAAGGACGAGTACGAGGCGGTGGCCGAGATCGGGGAACCGGTGAGCGGATCCGCCGACGGGGCCGTCTACGACGAGATCCATGGCGAGCTGTGGTTCCCGTGCGGCAGCGGTGAGTTCTGCGGCATCAAGGCCGACATCGGTGACTCGGGCCGGCGCAAGGAGGTCGCGTTGCGGATGGGCACGGTCCTGCAAGGCCGCTTGTAGCCCCCGCCGCCCGGGGTGGCGCTACCGCCCGACGCGCCGACGCGCCCGGCTCGCCCGGTCAGACCTGAGTCTGGACCGGGCGAGCCGGGCGCGTCGAGGAACTGCCGTCGCTTCCGCTGACGGATCAGCCCTTCACGGCTCCGGTCAGCCCGCCGACGATCCGGCGTTGGAACAGACTGAAGAAGACCAGCGCCGGGATCATCGAAAGAGAGGTGAACGCCAGGACCTTGGCCGTGTCGACCGAGTACTCCGAGGCGAACGCCTGCACGCCGAGGGGCAGCGTGAAGGTCTCCTCCCGGTTCAGGATGAACAGCGGCAGCAGGTATCCGTTCCAACTCTGGATGAAGGTCAGGATGGCCACGGTGATGACGCCCGGCATGGCCAGCGGGAGCACCATCCGCCAGAAGAAGCCCAGTCGGCTGCAACCGTCGATCGACGCGGCCTCCTGGATCTCGTCGGGGATCGCCCGTACGAACGGGACCAGGATGATGATGGTCAACGGAATGCCGAACCCGATCTGCGGCAGGATCACCCCCGGCAGCGTGTTCATCAACCCGAGGTTCTTGACCAGGATGTACAGCGGGGTGATCGCCACCGTCAGCGGGAACATCAGACCGGCGGCGAACAGCGCGTACATCGCCCCCCGCCCCCAGAAGCGGTAGCGCGCGATGATGAAACTGGTCATCAGACCGAGCGTCACCACCCCCGCCGTGGTGGCCAGGGCCACGATTGTGGAGTTGAAGACCTGCTGCCAGAAGGTGCTCCCGGTCAGCACGTCGAGGTAGTTCTGGGTCTGCCAGGTGGTGGGCAGCCCGGCGGGGTCGGTGGTGATCTCCGCGTTGGTACGGAAGCCGCCCAGGATGATGTAGACCACCGGGGCCAGCATCGTCGCGATGAGCAGCAGCGCGATGAAGTACACCGACGGGTCCGTCCAGCTGAACGGCTTCCTGGACCGGGATGACCTGCGCGGCGCCCGGCGCCCCGCTACGGCGGTCACGGCCATCAGCGCCTCCCTCCGGTGATCGCGCCCTCGGTGTCCCGGCGCAGGATGAACCGCTGGTACAGCAGGGCTGCGAAGAGCGAGATGAAGAACAGGACCACGGCGACCGCGTTGCCGTACCCGTACTCTCCCGCGTTTCGTCCGTTGGCCACCATGTAGGTGGCCATCGTCGAGGTCCCCGCCGTCGCCGCCACGTACTGGCCCCAGATGATGTAGACCAGGTCGAACAGTTGCAGGGCGCCGATCATCGACAGGAAGGCCCAGATGCGGATCGTCGGCCCGAGCAGCGGCAGTGTGATGCGTCGCTGGATCTGCCAGTACGACGCGCCGTCGATCGCCGCGGCCTCCGTCAGTTCCTCCGGGATGCCCTGTAGCCCGGCGAGGAAGAGGATGACGGCGAAGCCGATGTACTTCCAGGTGAGGATGCCCATCAGCGTCCACATGGCGATCTTCGGATCGGAGAGCCAGTCGTTCTGCAGCCAGCCGAGCCCGATCTTCTCGAGGACGGCGTTGACCACGCCCTCCCCGTGCAGCATCAGGCTCCAGCCGGTGCCGACGACCACCTCGGCGATGACGTACGGGATGAAGACCAGCACCCGGATCAGCGTCTGCCCCCACATCTGCCGGTTCAGCAGCAGGGCGAGCAGGATGGCCGCCGGCCCCTGGAGCAGCAGGGACAGCACCACGATGATGCCGTTGTGGCGCAGGGCGTCGATGAAGGTGCTGTCTTCGAAGATCAGCAGGTAGTTGCGGAATCCGACGAAGTCCTCAGCCGGCCCGTAGCCCTGCCAGCTGAAGAAGCCGTAGTAGGCGGCCATGGCCACGGGCAGGATGACGAACGACAGGAACACGATAAGTGTCGGCCCCGTCATCAGCGCGATTTCCAGCCGGGCCGGCCAGCCGATGCCCTTGCGTCGGCGGCGCCGGGCCGGGGGCGACACGACCGGCGTGTCACCCCCGACCTTCGTCAGACCCGGTGACGGGTCCGGCGCGAGCCGTACGCTCTCGTGTTGCGTTTCAGACATGGCGTTCGGACTACTGCGCCCTCTTGGCGGCGGCCTTGACCGCGTCGACGATGCTCTGCGGGTCCCCCTTGCCGGCCAGCATGTTCACCACTGCGGTGTTCAGGGCGTTGCCGACGTTCTGCCCGTAGACCGTGTCGAGCCACTGCGAGACGAACGGCGCCTGGTTGTAGGCGGCGAGGATGGACTGCAGGTGCGGCTCGGTGACGGCGGCCTGGGCCTCGCTGTTGACCGGCGGCGCGTTGAACGCCTCGTAGTAGGCCTTCTGCACGTCGGTCTTCGCGATGTAGTTCAGGAAGGCGGTGCACTCGGCCTTGGGAGCCTGGGCCGAGCAGGAGTAGCCGTCGACACCGCCGAGGATCGCGCCGGGCTGACCGGCACCGCCCTCGATGCTGGGGAAGGGGAACCAGCCCAGGTCGGGCAGCGGCTTCTGGTCCGGGGTCAGGGAGGCGATGACGCCGGGGTTCCAGGCGCCCATCAGCTCCATCGCCGCCTTCTTGTTGGCGAGCAGACCGGCCGAGCTGCCGGCGCCCTGCTGAGCGGAGGTGGTCAGGAAGCCGTTGTTGAACGGCTCGGACGCGGCGAAGTTCTGCACGTCCTGACCGGCCTTGAGCCAGCAGGGGTCGTCGAAGGTCATCGTCTGACCGGCCTGGGTGATGGTCTCCGAGCTGCACTCACGCAGCGCGAAGAAGTAGTAGTAGAAGGCGGCCGGCCAGGCGTCCTTTGCACCGAGGGCGATCGGCTGGACGTTCGCCGCCTTCAGCTTGGTCACGGCCTCCTGAAGCTCGGTGAGGGAGGCCGGGGGTTGGTTGATGCCCGCCTTGGCGAACAGGTCCTTGCTGTAGAAGAAGCCGCCGGGCAGGACGGCCACCGGCATCGCGTAGACCTTGCCCTCGATCGTCTGCGCCGTGAACGACCCCTCGGAGATCACCTTCTTGGTGTCGTCGGTGATCGAGTCGGTGAGGTCCATCAGCTGGCCGGCCTTGACCATCGCGGCCATCTTGCCGCCGCCACGCTGCATGAACACGTCGGGGGCGTCGCCGGAGTTCAGGGCGGTCTGGAGCTTGCCGTCCAGGTCCTCGTTCTGGATCGACTGAATCTCAATCTTCACGTTCTGGTTGGCGGCCTCGAAGTCCGCGACCGTCTTCTCCCAGAATGCCTTACCCGGCCCGGTGCTGGCGTTGTGCCAGAAGCTCATCGTGACCGAGCCGTCGCTGTTACGACCGTCCGAGTCGTCGCCGCCGCAGGCCGCCGTCGCCAGGACGCCCGTCGCCAGGGCTACCGACACAGCCAGTAGTTTTCTCGCCCTCATCAATCTTCCTCTCTGCCAAGTCCGCCAACCTGAAACACCCCTGCGAACGAGCCGAAGGCCAGCACGTGCGCCGTGGCGGCGCCGAAGGGGTGTTTCCTGTCGACAGGCACTGGTCCGGGCTCGCCTCGCGGTCACCTCGCGATCAACCTCGGAGTGACCCAGGCCACCGACGGCCAAAACGGTCGCAGACTTGTCCGAAAAAAACAAGACACGTTTCCGAAACTTCCGTGACCTGAAGTCGGGGGTGACGACGTCGCTGGTCAGCCGGGTTTATCGGTGGCGGTAGCAGGGCGGCTACGAACGTGGCTCTGTGTGACAGGGTGTTTGCGCTAACAAACACTGGTCGGTTACGGGGTCCGAATCGTCCGGAAGCTGGGCCGGGAGCCCCGCCGCACCGCTTCGGCAACCTGGTAGCTCGCATCCTGGTCCCGGAAAAATCCCGGTAGGGACTCCGGGCGCCGTCGTCGGGCTCACCCGCGAGGAATCGTTGTGGGCCCGTTACGAAGGCGATACCGAACCACGGGCGGGTGGAGGCGCCAGGCAACTCCTGGCGGCACTGGTTGATCACGCTTACAGGCATGATTGCGCGGAATTGTCACCAGCAGCGTACGACCGTCACGTGATGCCAAATCGACCCTGCGGTGTCACGCCAGGGTGGTGGCGATCATCACCGCCTCGGCCATTGTCAGATCGCCTTCCAACCGATACGTCACCCCGGAGTCCGCCCAGATCAGCGTCGCGGCGGCGAGGCGGGCGCTCGCCTGGTGGGTGATCCCGTCGCGGTCCACGTAGGAGACCGGGTGCGGGCCATCGAGCCAGATCGCCTCGGCCGCGCCCACCTGCGTCCACTCGGCGTCCGACCCGCCGGCCTGCTTGAAGAAGACCGGATCGAGGCGGCCGTCGAAGGTGTCCAGGCGCAGGGCGCCGGCCCGGTAGAGCAGGCTCGCCACCCGGTATGCGCCGGTGCCGTCCGGGTCGGCCAGCAGCGCCTGCTCGGGCGGACCCAGCACGGTCGGCGTCCGGATCGGGAAACGCACCAACCGGCGAGCCTCGTCGAGGGCGGCGGTGCGCTGTCCCGGCGGTGGTGACGGGACGCCGGTCGGTGCCGTCCGGTCGGGCGAGGTGCTGATGGTGACGCCGGCGAAGCGCAGCAGGCCCGCCATCGCGTCGGCGAGCGCGGCCCGTCCCGACGGCAGCATCACCAGCAGCGCGGCGAGCGCCGCCGCGAGCGCGTACCGCCAGCGCCGTCGGACCGCGACGCGGCGGGAGCGTGGTGCGGTGGTCAGCCGGGCACGGACCCGGGCCGTGACGTCCGGTGGCTCGGGGGTCGACAGCCAGCCGGACAGGTCGCGTAGCTCCCGCTCCAGATCATCCACGGCTGACCTCCTCGACGGCGAGCAGGCCGCGCAGTTTCCCAAGTGCCCGCGAGGTGCGCGACTTCACGGTGCCCCGGGGCCAGCCCAGCATGGTGACCGTCTCGTCCTCGGTCAGATCCAGCAGGAACCGGCAGACGATCACCTCCCGGTCCCGCGACGGCAGCGATCGCAGGGCCCGCACGAGGGCGGCTCGGCGTTCCCCGGCGAGGACCGCGCCGACGGCGTCGTCCTCGACGATCTCCGAGCCCGACGCCACCCGCGCCGCACGCAGCGCCAGGCCGTCGCGCCGCTCCCGGCTGCGGTGCAGGTTGCGTGTCTCGTTCGCCACGATGGCCAGCAGCCAGGAGCGGAACGACGAGTCGCCGCGATAGCGGTCGAGTTTGCGGTACCCCTTCACGAACGCCTCCTGGATGACGTCCTCGGCATCGGAGCCCGCGCCGAGCAGCACCGCGGTCCGGTACGCGGCCGCGGTGTGCCGAGCGACCAGGGACTCGTACGCCGCCAGGTCACCTGCCTGCGCGCGGGTGACGAACTGCTCGTCGTCCAGGGCTACCTCCGGTGGGATCACCCCTACTGACACCGCTCGTGCCGACGAGGTTCCATCGCGCCGGGTGGGAACCCGGGACGGCCCGCCGGTGTCACCGGGTCATGATGGCGAACACGACGTTCTCGCGGCGTACCCTGCTGACCGCCCTGGCCGGGGCCGGCGCCGCCACCCTGGTCGGCTGCGAGCCGACCCCGGCCGCCGCCGACCCGCTACCGGACCCACTGCTCGTCACCCTCGACGGCGGCCTGACCGTGCTGCGTGGCACCGACCGGCAGCGGATCGGCGCCGGAGTGGCCACCGCCGACGGGCGGCTGGTGTGGACGGCCGCCGCCAACGGCGCCGACACCGACCTGTGGCGCGTCGACGCCGGCCGGGGCGACGCTTCCGAGCGGGTACGGCTGCCGGGCCGCTGGGTGCCGCAGACCGCCTCCACCGACGGCAGCCGGCTGGCGCTGACCACCGAACGCCTCAGCGCCACCGGGGACCGGCCCGCCGGACGCGCCGAGACGCCTGTGTTGATCGCCGACGCCGCTGGGGTGCGGCAACGGCTGCGGCTGCCGGGCAACGTGGTGCCGGAGGCGTTCACCCACGACCTGGCCGGGCTGTTCGTGCTGGAGTGGCTGCCGCCGGCCGCGCCGGACCGCTACCGGGTACGCCTGGTCGACCTCGCCACCGGGGTCACCGGGCCGCTGCTCACCCGGGCCAAGACACCGGTGCCGGAGGGCGCGGAGGAGGAGATGCGTGGTGACGGACGGCAGGCGGTGCTGGCCCCGAACCGCGCCGTGCTCTACACGCTCTACACCCACCAGCCCGACCATCAGCACACCCGGGACCGGATCAGCGGCCGGCCGGGCAGCGACGTGCACGCCTTCGTGCACACGCTGCACCTGGAACAGCGGTGGGCGTACTGCGTGGATCTGCCGCACCCGTTCGGGGAGGGGCCCGCCGACGGCCACACCATGGCCATCGCGCCGGACGGCGGCCGGCTCTACGTCGCCGACGTCGGCTCCGGCGCCGTCGCGGAGATCTCCACCGAGGAGCTGACCGTACGCCGCGTCGCCACCCTCGGCGCTGGCAGTGGTCCGGCGTTCGCGGCGGCCTCCGCCGAGCGGCTGTTTCTCGGCGCCGGCACCGTCGTACGGGCCGTGGAACTGGCCGGTCTCGCCGTCACCGCCGAGCGGGCCACCGCCGACCCGGTCACCGGCGTCCTGCTCAGCCCGGACGACACTCGCCTCTACCTGGGCCAGCGGGCAGCGGTGTGCTGGCAGGATCCGGTCACCGGCGCGGAACTCGGCCGCGCCGCCGTGCCCGGTCTGGTGGGCCTGCACGCTCCCGCGCGGCCCGCCTGACCCGGCATCGTCGATCCCCGACGCGGCCGGTCGTCGCCGAGGCCCGCCGCAGGCGGCAAGGGACTCCAGCTAGCGGGCGTGGGCGGCGGCCAGGTCGGCGAGCAGACCCTCGCAGCTGCGGGCCACCACCTGCGCGCCCCGCCGCTGTGGCAGCGCGATTCCGGGATCCTCGGCATGCTCGCGCCACCGCCAGCGCGCCTCGGCGGCGGTCTCCCACAGCCACGCCAGTGTCGCGTCGGGCGCGATGCCCAGCCGGGCGGCCGGTTCGTCACCGTCCCCGCCGACCAGCCGCCGCGCCTCGGCGGCCAGCTCGGCGTCGAATCCGAGCCGGCCGTCCCGCAGCGCGGCCAGCAGCCGGGATTCGGCGAACTCGTGCGCACCGGCGAGCAGCTGCTCCAGCGCGGCGAGCAGGTCGCCGGTGACCGGACCCGGTTCGTCCCGCAGCAGCGCCTCCACCGCCGTCAGCGCCGACCGCGCCTTGAGCACGTGCCGGCGGTCGACGAAGAGGCGGTTGAGCGACTCGCGTAGCTCACCGAGCCCGCTGCGACGGACCAGCTCGGCGGCCAGCGCCACCCGGTTGTCGCAGCCGGTGCGGACGAGCGTGGTCGCCAGGCGGATTCCGACCACGCCGAGCCGCTCCAGCAGTGCGTTACGGGTGGCCGCGTCCAACCCGGCCGGTGGCTCGCCGCGGGCGAACCGCTCGGCGGAGAGGAGGTACGGCTCAAGCTCGGCGCGCGGCACCCGGGCCAGGGCCGCCAGCGCGGTGAACTCGGTCTCGCCGAGCACCCGGCCGGCCAGGCCGAGCAGCCCGCTGCACGGCACCACCGTCACGCAGAGCGAGTCCACGTGCGGGTCACGTAGCGCCCGTCGGGCGAGCTGACGGGCGCCGAGCAGCGCGTCGACCCGACCACCACCGGATTCGTCCACCCGGGACAGCACCATGATCGTGTGGACGGGTGCGGCCTGCCCGACCACGCCCTCCCGGGTCGCCCCCAGGATCCGCAGGTCGGCTCCCCGGGCGTCGCGGGTCAGGTACAGCAGCGCGTCGGCCTCCCGCAGCACCCGCGCCAGCACCGGATCCGTTGCCTGCTCGTCGGCTGCGCCGATCGCCGGTGTGTCCAGCAACGTCACCTGCCGCAGCGAGCGTGCCGGCCACCGCACCACGATGTCGCGCAGTTCCCCGGCGCGCCAACCGGTGAGGTCGACCCGCATCCCGGTGCCGGAGCGCAGCACCGTCAGCCGCTGCGGGGGGTGACTGGTGGAGTACCCGGTGGCGTCCGGCTGCGGCCCGTCCTCGTACCAGGTGAAGGCGCTCCCGTCGACCGGGGCCACCTCCTCGCCCATCAGGGCGTTGAGCAGGGTCGACTTGCCGCTGCGCCACCCGCCGACGACGGCGACCCGCAGCGGCTGGTCGTAGCGGGCCAACTGGTGCCGCAGCAGCTCGCTGGCCCGGGGGTTGTCGCGGTAGCCGTGCAGCGCCCGGTGCAGCAGGTCCCGGACCCCCGCGTCCAGTCGCCCGCCGGTCATGCCAGCGGCGCCAGCGGCGCCGGGCGGGCGGCGGTCACCTGCTGCGCCTGCTCATACAGCTCGGCCAGCCGGATCATCCGTTGCTGGATCTCCCGCTGGCGTCGCTCGCGTGCCGCCGCGTCGGTGTCGGCCGCCTCCTTGGCGCTGCGCAGCGACTCGATGATGGCGGTCTGCAACTCGTCGGTCAGGGCGGCGAAGTGATCCCGCAGTACCCGCTGCGCCCGGCGGGCCGCGTCCCGGCTGTCCTTGCTGACCTGGATGAAGAAGTCGTCGACGTGCCGCTGTACCGCCGCCTTGACCGTCGCCTGCCGACGGCGCAGCAACTGTTTCCCCTCGTCGCGGATGCTCTTGCCGCCGAACAGGGCACCGGCACCGATCGAGATCGGGTTGATCATCGGCATGCCGGCCAGGGTCAGGGCCAGGCCGAACATCAGCAGCCCACCGTAGGAGCCCTTCATGCCGGTGAACATCTTCTGGCCGACGGTGAACCGGTCGACGTTGGGACGTTCCAGCTCCGGCACCGGTGCGCCGTACTCCGCCGAGGCGGTCAGCGGCCACGGTGGCAGCGACCCGTGTCCGTACCGGGCGAACGACTCGGCGACCCGCCGGGCGATCCAGTCGCACCGCTGCACCAGCCACCGCCGGTTCGCCGCAGCCGCCTCGACGAGGCTCTCCTCCAGCCACTGCGCCACGGCATCCCATGCCACAAGTGGGTCGGCGGTCTCGAACGCCTCGTCGACCATCCGCAGGATCTGCCGGGTACGGTCGCGCAGGTCGTGCTCGATGTCGGAGATCAGATCGGCCATCTCGTCGGTCAACGTGTTCTGCCAGCGGGTGGCGCACCGCCGCAGCTCGTCGACCTCCCGTTGCGCCGCGTGCAGCCGGGCCATCGGGGCGGACTCCTCGGCCGAGCGCTGGTCGGTCAGTTCGGCCCGTAGCGGGGCGGCGAGCTGCTCCACCACGGTGCGCGCGGTCAGCACCACGGCGGCCCGGGCCAGGGTGTCGGGCTTGGCGGCCAGGTGTCGCCGGAGCAGGGCGATCAGCGCCGGGAAGCCGGACTCCGCGTTGAGCGCGTGGTCGCCGGTGGCGGCGGCGTGCAGGCGCAGCGCGGCGGACACCGGGACCAAGGGGGCCGGCACCCCGGCGTCGGCCAGGTGCCGCCGGTTGCGGTCGGCCACCGCCCGCCAGTCCGGCACCAGGTCCGTTTTGGTCTGTACCACTGCCACGTTGGAGTGCGACCGGGTGAGGTGCAGCAACATGTTCAGCTCGTTGACCGCCAGGTCCCGGGTGGAGTCGGTGACCAGCAGCACGGTGTCCGCGCGGGCCAGGGCGGCGACCGGGGCGCCGGCGCCCACGGCGGCGAGGTCACCGCCGCCCGGCATGTCGACAAGCACCATGCCGGCGCCGAGCAGCCCTCGGGGCAGGCCGATCTCGATGTACGCGGGGCCGCCGCCGGGCAGCCGGCCGGTGCTGCCACCGACCCCGGCGGCGATCTGGTCGGTCGGCACCGGCGTCCGTTGCACGGCCGGCGGGTCGGCGGCCGGCGGCGTTCCCGGTCTGGTCAGTGGTGTCTGCACCACCGTCGCCGAGGCGACCTCGGCGTGCCGCAGCACCGTCGGCAGGACTGTGGTGGTTCCGTCGCCGACCGGGCAGACAGGTGCGTTGACGATCGCGTTGACCAGTTGACTCTTGCCCTGGTTCGGCTCGCCGACCACCAGCACGGTCAACGTCGGATCGAGCAGGTGGGCGCGCTTGAGGCGGACCGCCTGAAGCAGATCGCCCCGACCATGTTCCTGGCACGTGCGGGCGATGTCGTCGAGCGCGTCGAGCCAGATTCCCGCCATCACCGCACCAAGTGTGCTGAATTCGGCTCAATTATCAAGTGCGAGAAGTGGGCGGGGCCGGCACCGGATGGTGTCGACCCCGCCCGCTGACGGGTGTCAGAGCAGACCGTCGGTGAGGCCCAGCACCCCGCCGGTCGAGGTGGAGGCCTCGCCGTGGGTTGCCGTGTCCCCGCTCACCGAACCACTGACCCCGCCGTCCAACAACCCCTTCGTACCGCCGGTGACGGTCCCGGTGACGCCGCCCAACAGGCCATCGACCTGCCCGGTCACACCGCCCACAGTGGAGTCGAGGTCCAGCGACGGCACCACGCCGCCGGTGTCGCCGGTCAGGCCGAGCCCGCCCAGGGTGTCACCGACACCGAGCGAACCGACCAGATCGCCGACCTGACTGGTGGTGCCGGGAAGCAGACCGGACGTGGTGTCCAGCAGTCCGGAACTGGTCCCGTTCACCGCGGACACCGGGTCACCCACCGCGCCGGTGACGTCACCGAGCGCCGGCTCGGTGGTGCGGTCGAGTGGGGCCACCACGTCCGCGTCGAGGGTGTCGGCCACATCGTTCACGCCGGACAGATCCACGCCCACGCCGGTGGGGGTCACGCCGACGCCGACTCCCGGGAAGACGGTCGCCCCTGCGGTCACCGTCGACGGGTCGACGGCGATCGTGCCGAGCACGCCGGCCTTGAGGTCCACCCCGGAGTGGGAGCTGCCGACGCTGATCTGCTGCGCCACGCTCTGCAACTGGCTGATCGCGTCGGTGGCGTCACCGACAAGCGGGTCGAGGCCGAGCTGCCCGGTCACCGGGGCGACCGGGGCGAGCCCCTGCACCGGGGCGTAGTCCACCACCAGCGGCACCACGTCCTGGACGTCGGCGGCCGTGATGTCACCGAGGCCGGCGGCCCGCAGCGCGCCCTCCGGGTCGAGGTCGAACGCCGACCGGGCGTCCGCGTCGGTCAGCAGGTTGAGCACGAAGTCGTGCAGGGTCTGGTCCATTTTGGGGGTTCTCTCCTCGGCGAAACGTCAACGACCGGTGATCGCCGATGACGCTACGGGCGGTGCCCGGGTCCGGGCATCGGGGACGATCCCGCAATCCGACCCGTCCGATTAGGGGCATCCGGGCTCTCGTACGTTAGGGGGAGTGGGGGACCGGCGCCCGCCGAAGTTGGGGCTCCTGATGCCGGAGTGATCTCTGGTACGAACGTAGGAGCCCACGGGGTCCCCCGGGGCGGCCCGCAACGGTGGGCCTGTCCGGCCCACCCCCACGGCCGACGCGGTCAAGGAAGAAAGCAGATGGCCTACGTGCTCGGGATCGACATCGGCAACACCAGCACCGTCGCCGCGGTCGCCCGGCACCGCGACGGGCACTGGGGTCATCCCGAGCCGGTCGCCCTGCACCCCGGACCGGGGCCGCTGCCGTCGACGCTGCTGCTGTCCACCGACGGCACGTTCACCCTCGGTGAGGGTGACGAATCGGAGCGTACCGCCCGGGGGGTGCTGAGCCGGGTCGGCGACGACGTGCCGCTGCTGCTCGCCGGTGAGCGGTACCGGCCGGAGACCCTCGTCGCGTTGCTCGCCGCGCACGTGGTCGATCAGGTCCACGGTGCCCGGGGCGCGCCGGCCGAGATGATCGTGCTCAGTCATCCCGCGTCCTGGGGACGGTACCGCTGCGACCTGCTGCACAACGCGTTGTGGGACTACGGCCTGGGTGCGGTGACGCTGCTACCCCGCACGGTCACCGTGGCGGAGGGACACGCCGCCCGGGGCTTCGCGGGTGGGGTCGCCGCCGTGTACGCGCTGGGTGGCGGCACCTTCGAGACCGCACTGGTCCGGCGCAACGCCCGGGACCGGTACGAGACCGTCGGCGTCCCCGCGACACTCACCCGGCTCGGCGGCGCCGACTTCGACGAGGCGCTGGCCGGGCACGTACGGTCCGTGCTCGCGCGGGATCTGGCCACCGCCGGCCCCGGTGCCCGTACCGCCCTGCGTCAGCTGCCCGTCGAGTGTGAACGGGCCAAACGGGAGCTGACCGTCGGGTCGCAGACCGACGTGGCGTTGTCGCTGCCGACCGGGCCCGTCCGGGTGCCGGTGACCAGGCTGGAGTTCGAGGAGCTGATCCGGCCGGCGGTTCAGGCCACTGTGGAGCTGCTGTCGCAGGCCGTCCGCGCCGCCGACCTGGCACCCGCGCAGTTGGACGGCGTGTTGCTGGCCGGCGGCGCCAGCCGGGTACCGCTGGTCGCCGAGCTGCTCGCCACGGCCGGCTTTCCGGTCGAGACCGCGCCCGATCCGCAGAACACGGCGGCGGCCGGCGCCGCCGCCGCCGGCACCCGGATCCTGTCCCCACGTCCGCTGCCGGCCGGCCCGCCGCCACCGGCCGGTCCACCCGCGACCGTCGGCACCCCCGCCGCCCTCGCGACCGCGTCCGTCGGATCGGTGGCGCGCACCGCCGGTCCACCCGTGGGCCCGGCCGACGACCTGACCCCCCGCGAGGAGCCACCGCCCCGCCCGCCGATCCGCTACCCACCCCTCGACCTGCCGAAGCGATCTCGCCGAAAGCTGGCCCGCAACCGGGGACACGAAGGATGACCGCCATGATGACGAGCGCCGTGGCGGACAGCCCGCTGGTCCTCGACGCCGAACCCACCGACCTGCTCGACGCGATCACCGCGGACCCGGCCGCGCCGCTCGCTCTCGGGGTGACCGGACCGGGCGGCCACGGCCGCACCACCTACCTTCAGGAGCTGGCCGGTCGGTACGCCCGGGCCGGCGTCACCGTCCACACCGAGGTGCCGGCCACCGACGACGCGTACGTCCCCGACGCGGTGCTGCTGATCGACGATGCGCACCTGCTCGACGAGGCCCGGCTGGGTACGCTGCGGCGGCTGGTGTCCGACCGCCGGCACCGCATCGCGATCAGCTACCGACCGTGGCCCCGGCCGGCAGCGCTGGTCGAGCTGACCGACACGCTGCGTCGGGAGGGCCGCCAACTGCTGCTCACCCCGTTCACCCGGGCGCGCACCGCCGCGTACCTCGCCGCCGTGCCCCGCCTCGGCCGCCGCCCGGACCTGGTCGACTTCGTGCACAGCCAGACCGGCGGGGTGCCTCGGCACGTGGGATGGCTTGTCGACGGGCTGCGCGAGCAGGAGACGGCCACCGGCGTTCCGACCGAACCGCCTCGCCAGGTGGTCCTGCACCTCGGTCCCGACCTGGACCACCTCTCCTCCGACGTGCGACGGCTGCTGATCGCGTTGGCCGCCGGCGTTCCGCTGCCGGCAGAGGCGCTGCGCCCACTGTTGAACCGCGGACCGGCGGAGATCGACGACCTCGTCGCCGAAGCCCGCGCCGCCGGGCTGCTCGGCGCCGACGGCCGACCCACCCCGCTGGTCCGGCGGGCGGTGACGGCGCTGAGCCCGGCCGCCGACCGTACCGCCGTCTGGCATCTGCTCAGCGAACTCGCGCTCAGCCGTGGCGCACCGGTGTTGCCGCTGGTGCGCTCGCTGCTGGCGGCCGGTGTCGCCGGTGACTGCCCGGCCGCCACCCTGGAGGCGGCGGCGGAGGAGGCCCTCGGTGGCGAGCCGGCGCTGGCGGCGCACCTGTTCGCCGCGGCGGGCGCCGCCGGCCGCCCCACCGGCGTCCGGCAAGCGGTCGCCGCCGCCCTCGCCGGTGACCTCGACCTCGCGCTGCGACTGGCCGACCGGCTGCTCACCACCGCGCCGCCGGACCAGCGGGCGGAGGCTGCTCTCGTCGCCGCCACCGCATTGGCCCATCGCGGACAGACCGACCGCAGCGTGGAGCTGTACCGCTGGTCCGGTGGGGTCAGCGCGCACGCTTTCGCCACGGTCGGCGCGCTCGCCACCGCCCGTTCCACCGACCATCCCGAGCCGGTCCCGGACAGCCCGCCGACGTTGCAGGCCGGTGCCGCCCGGCTGATGGCCGACGGGGTACGCGAAAGTGTCCACGGCACCCCGTCGGCAGCCCTGTCCACCCTCGTGCAGGCGGCGGCCCTGCTCGAACCCGACGGGCGGGCGGTGCTGCTGCCGGACAGCCCCGCCGCGCTGGCGGCGCTGACCGCCGTGCACTGTGGTGAGCTGGACATCGCCGAGCGGGTCCTCGACCGGGCTCTGGCCAGCGGCATCGGCGGGCCGCTGCTGACCGGCCGGCACCGGCTGTTGCGAGCCTGGATCCTGATGGCGCGGGGGCGGATCGCCGCCGCCGGTGAGCAACTCGCCGAGGCGACCACCGGTGTCGGGCTGGAGTCCCGCGACCTGCTCTTCGCCGCCGGGTTGACCATGGGCATCGCCCGGCGCGCGAGCGACCTCGGCGCGTTGCAGCGTGGCTGGGTGCCCGCGCTGGAGGCGGTGGTCCGCCATCCGGTCGACCTGTTCACGCTGCTGCCGCTGGGCGAGCTGGCCATCGCCGGTGCCCGCCTGGGCGACCTGGGTCGCCTCCAGCCCTACCTGCGGGCCGCCCACGAGTTGCTCGGCCGCCTGGCCGATCCGCCGCTGTGGCGTACGCCGCTGCACTGGAGCGGGCTGCATGCGGCGATCCTCACCGACGACCCGGTCGCCGCCGACGAGCACGTCAGCGCCCTGCTCGCCGCCGCCGGCCACAGCCGGTACGCCGCCGTGGTGGCCGCCGCGGCCGAGTGCTGGCTGGAGGTGCTGCGCGGCACCGTCGATCCGGTCCGGGTGGAGGCTGCCGCCCGGGGCCTGCACGACACCGGCCTCTGCTGGGACGGTGCCCGGCTGGCCGGGCAGGCCGCCATCCGCACCGCCGACCGGCGGGCGATGACGGCGTTGCTGGACTGCGCACGGGCGCTTCAGGGCCGGTCCGCCGCCGAGGACCGCAAGCCGGCGGCCGGCACCGTCTCGCCCCGGCTCAGCGACCGGGAGCGGGAAGTGGCCGAACTCGTCGTCGCCGGTCTCACCTATCGGGAGATCGGGGATCGGTTGTTCATCTCCGCCAAGACTGTGGAGCACCACGTGGCCCGGATGCGCTCGCGGCTCAACTGCGCCAACCGCACCGACCTGTTGGCCCTGCTTCGAACCATCCTGGCTGACCCGTCGTACACCACGAACGGACAGCCGTGGCCCCGACGGGCCACGAACTGAGCCTCGGACCGGCCCTCATCCGCCGGCTCCGCCAACGAGAGGATCTGCCATGACTACTGCGGTGGCCACCGCCGACAACCTCGGCCGCGCGCTCGACAACATCGTCGACCGTGTGCCGGGTGCCCAGTTCGCGGTGGTGCTCTCCCCGGACGGCCTCCTGCTGGGCGCCTCGCGGGGCATCGACGACGAACTCGCCAGCCAACTGTCCAGCATGGTCTGTGGTCTGCAGGCGCTGGGCCTGGCCGCCGCACGGGTCTGCGGAGACGGCGAACTGCACCAGGTGGTGGTGCAGATGTCCCGGGCGTTCCTGTTCCACGCCACCACCGGCAACGGCGCCGTCCTCGCCGTCGGGATCGACGGCGACGCGGAGGTCGGCGACATGGCGTACGAGGTGGCCATGTTCGTCGCCCAGGCCGGCGACCACCTTCCGGTGTACCTGGAGCCGGTGGTGGAACGCGTCGCGCTCCGGTGACGTCCGGCGCCGCGGTCAGCCCCGGTCGCGGTGTGCGTCGTACCGCGGGGCCGGGTTCGCCACCTGCCAGAACTCCGCGGGCAGGAACGCGATGACATCGTCGTACTGACCGGCTTCCACGGCCTCGCGGATGGTGTCGAGGACCGCGCGGATGCCGGCGGTCGCCAGGTCGGGGTCGACGTCCGCCCGCCCACCGACCCGCTGCACGAACACGTCGAGGCCGAAGCGTTCGGCGTCCTCATGCGGGCCGAACGCGTACGCCCGCAGCCCCTCCGGCAGGTGGCCGGCGAGATCGCGCGCCTCGCCGCCGTCGATCCGCTCCGCCAGCGTGGTCAGCGTGGCTCGGGCGATGGCGGTCGCCTGCTCGGCCGAGGTCCCGGTGCGCTTCGCCACGGAGTCGATGAACTGCTCGTCGTCCACCTCGCCGTACCCCTTTCGCCGCGGATCCGGCGTCTACCCGCCCACCGGCGTCCCAAACGAACGCGTCCGGTGCAGCCGTCGGCTCCCGGATGATCGGATCGGGCCAGGATGATCGGGCGCGACGCGGGGCGCGCCGGCCAGTCTTGACGGCGGAAGGAGGCCTCATGATCTCGGCACTCAACCGGCTCGTCGACCTCGTCGAGGAGCACCTCACCGAGGAATTCGACGTCACCGGGGCAGCCCGGGCACTCGGCACGACCGAGTACCACCTGCGCCGGATGTTCTCGTCGCTGGCCGGCATGCCGCTGTCGGAGTACGTGCGCCGGCGGCGCATGAGCGTCGCCGCCGCCGATGTCGTCCGCGGCGAGGACGACCTGCTCCGCATCGCGGTGCGGTACGGGTACGGCTCCACGGAGGCGTTCGGTCGGGCGTTCCGGGCCGTCCACGGCGTCGGCCCTGGTGAGGTACGCCGCGACGGAGGCCCCCTGCGTAGCCAACCACAGCTCAGGTTCCGCCTGACCGTCGAAGGGAGCGTCCCCGTGGACACCCGTATCGTCGACCGACCCGCGTTCCGGCTCATCGGACACGCCACCCGGGTTCCGCTCATCCACCACGGCGTCAACCCGCACATCCAGCGGCACGTCGCCGCGCTGCCGGCCGAGGAGCACCAGCGGCTCAAGGAACTCGGCGGCACCGAGCCCGGTGGTCTGCTCCAGGTCACCGACGACGTCGATCCCGACGCCGTCGAGGGCACCGAGCTGACCTACCTGCACGGGGTCGCCGTCGGCCGCGACACCCCGGTCCCTGACGACCTCGACCGCATCGAGGCGCCGGCCGGGACGTGGGCGGTCTTCCGCACCGCCGGACCGTACCCGCAGCAACTGCAACAGACCTGGGCCGCGACCGCGTCCGAATGGTTCCCGTCGAACCCTTGGCGGCTGCGTCCAGGCCCGTCGATCGTCGCGATCCTCGATCGTGCGGCCGATTTCAGCACCGCCACCTGTGAGCTGTGGCTGCCCGTCGAACCAGGCTGACGGTACGGCGTCAGCGTCCTGGTAGAAGCCGGTGGGCACGCTCGTGCGGCGGGCCCACCGGTGACCGGAACTTCCGGAAGTATCTTGACGTGTTTGGTGGGATCGTTACGATCTGCGCAATGACCGCCCCCGCCCCGACCGACGTCCACCCCGCCTGGTTGCCGCCCGAGGCGTTCCGCGCCATCGGCTCCCGGCACTGTCTCGTAGTCGGTGCCGCAGGGCTCATCGACACGGTCGTCGCCGAGGTCGAGCGGGCCTGCGCCGAGCACGGCGGCAGCGTCCGGCGGAAGGCGGAGGGGCCGCCGCCGAGCCTGGTGCTCGCCCTGGTCCCGGCCGTCGGCGACGGTGGACCCGCCGAGCTCGACGCCGCCCTGGCCGACCTGGAAACGGCAGCCGGTGGGCCGCTCGGCGCGGAAGGCTACGCCCTGGCCCGCCACGGCGAGGTCACGGTGCTGCTCGCCGACCAGCCGGCCGGGCTGCTCTACGGGCTGTTCCACCTGACCCGCCTCGGTGAAACGGCATTCGGCGCACCGTACGCGGCCCAGCCGTACCGTCCCGCGATGCGCCGTCGCATGCTCGACCACTGGGACAACGTCGACGTGCACCCGGTGATGGGGCAGGTGGAACGCGGCTACGCCGGCGGCTCGATCTTCTGGCAGGCCGGCCAGCCCCGGCGGGACCGCGGGCGGGTGCGGGCGTACGCGCGCCTGCTGGCCGCCGTGGGGATCAACGCGGTGACGGTGAACAACGTAAACGTCCACGCCACCGAGGCGCGGCTGCTCACCGAGCGGCTCGACGACGTCGCCGAACTCGCCGACGAGTTTCGCCCGTACGGCATCCGGGTGCACCTGTCGGTCACCTTCGCCGCGCCGGTCGTCCTCGCCGGCCTGCCCACCGCGGATCCCCTCGACGACGCGGTGCGGGCCTGGTGGGCGGAGACCACCCGGGCGGTGTACGCCCGCATCCCCGACTTCGGCGGCTATGTGGTCAAGGCCGACTCGGAGGGCCAACCGGGCCCGTTCAGCTACGGCCGTGACCACGCCGACGGGGCGAACCTGCTCGCCGACGCGTTGGCTCCGCACGGCGGCGTGGTGCATTGGCGGGCCTTCGTCTACAACCACCGGCAGGACTGGCGCGACCGCACCACCGACCGGGCCCGGGCGGCGTTCGACCACTTCGCCCCGCTCGACGGCCGCTTTCGGGACAACGTCATCGTGCAGGTCAAGCACGGCCCGATGGATTTCCAGACCCGGGAACCCGTCTCCCCGGTGATCACGGCGATGCCCGGCACCCGGATGGCGGTGGAGTTCCAGGTGACGCAGGAGTACACCGGCCAGCAGCGGCACGTGTGCTATCTGGCTCCCTGGTGGAGCGAGGTGCTGCGGTTCGGCTGGGGCGACGACGGAGACACCGTCGCCGGTGTGGCCGCCGGCGGTGGCGGCCTGGTCGCCGTCTCCAACGTGGGCGACGACCCGTTCTGGACCGGGCATCCGCTGGCCCAGGCCAACCTGTACGCGTTCGGCCGGCTGGCCTGGGATCCGCGGCTGCGACCGGCGGAGCTGCTCGACGAGTGGATCGAGCTGACCTTCCACCCGGACACCAGCGCCGACCCGGACCTGCTCCGCCGCACCCTGCACGAGATCATGGACGACTCGTGGCGCACCTACGAGCGCTACACCGCCCCGCTGGGCGTGGGATTCATGGTGCGGCCGGGTCTGCACTACGGCCCCGATGTCGACGGCTACGAGTACAGCCGGTGGGGTACGTACCATTTCGCCGATCGCGACGGCGTGGGCGTGGACCGTAGCCGGGCCACCGGCACCGGCTTCACCGGCCAGTACCCGCGGCCCTGGTCCCGGGTGTACGAATCTCCGGAGACCTGCCCCGACGAGGTGCTGCTCTTCTTCCACCACGTGCCGTACGAGCACGTGCTGCACAGCGGTCGCACCGTCATCCAGCACATCTACGACACCCACTTCGACGGGGTGACCGAGGTGGAGGCGGCCTGCCTGCGGTGGAAGTCGCTGGTCGGCCTGGTGGACGCGGCGGTGCACGCCCGAGTGACCGAGCGCCTCGACGAGCAGTTGCGCTGCGCGCGGGAGTGGCGTGACCAGATCAACGCCTACTTCCACCGCAAGTCCGGCGTTCCCGACGCGCACGGCCGGCCCCTGCACTGAGCCGGACCTCGGCGACGCCGAGCTGCGGCGACGGCCGGTGTCGTTGGCCTCAGGGTGCCTCGGCGCGGTAGCAGGCGAAGCGGCCGAACCACGCCTTACCCCCGCCGTTGCTCGCGACGCCGGTCAGGCCGGCGTCGCCCAGCGCGGCCAGCACCCGCTCGGGGAGGCTGGCGGCCACCCGGGCGATGCGGTGCGCCTTTCCGCCACGTCGGCCCGACGGTGTGCCGTCGATGTCGAGCAGGTGCAGTTCACCGCCGCGCCGCAGCACCCGCCTGACCTCCCGCAGCGCCCGGGCGCGTTCGTCGTCGTCCAGGTGGTGCAGCATGAACGCGGACAGCACCCGGTCGACGCTGTCGTCGGGCAGCGGCAGCGCGCCGGCGAACGCCTGCTCGTACCGGATCGGCAGCCCGTGCCGGGCGGCCTTGCGGCGGGCACGGCGTAGCGCGGCCGGGTCCGGGTCGATGCCCAGCGCGTCGATGTCCGGTACCCGACGCCCGAGCGCGGTCAGCAGGTTGCCGGTACCACAGCCGATCTCCAGGATCCGCTGACCGGACCGGAGGTTCGCCCGGTCCATCAGCTGCCCGTGGATACGCCCGACCCCGGCGAGGCGGGAGAACGGATCGTAGAGCGGGAGCAGCCAGTGCTTGCCCATGCCGGGCAGGTACTGCTGCGCGTCGGTGTGGTGGGACTGTCCGGTCATGTGACGCTCCGATATCAGATGAAGTTCGGTCGTACTCTCAGCGTCATGGAGCACGACACCGTGGACAATGGCGCAACTGTGGACCGGATGCGACGAATTTTGGTTCCGGCCCCCCGTGCCGTCGGGGTGACCGGGCAGGGCGTGCCGGTCATCGGGTTCGGTCGGGTGCCCGGCCTCGCCCCTATCGCTGTGGCCCGTGTCCCACAAGGCACGCCGGTCCCCGGCCCGGCCGCCAGCGGTGCCCACACCCACGACTTCCTGGTGCTCTTCTACGCGCACCGCGCCGACGGCCGGCTGGTGATCGACAGCCGCAGGTGGACGGTGACCGACGGGGACCTGTTCGTCATCGCGCCAGGGCAGGTCGTTTCCCTCCTCGACCCGATCGAGACGACGGTCACCGACGGATGGACGGTGTGGTTCCCGACCGACGTGGTGCGGCCCGGAAAGTCGGGGGCCTACTCGTCGTGGCGGTCACACCCCTTGCTCCTCCCGTTCGCCCACGGCACAGACCGGGCACAGCGGCTGCGCATCCCACCGTCCGACCGGGCGGGCTGGGTCGAGCGCTTCGCCGCACTGGACACCGAGCTGCGCGCCCGGCGTGACGGGCACCAGGAGGCCGCCCTCGCCCACCTGACCCTGCTGCTGGTGGCCGCGGCCCGGTTGCCGACCGGCGTCGCCGACCAGCTGCGCTCGGCGGACGAGCCGATGCTCGCGGCCGTCTTCGACGTCATCGAGCGGCGCTACCAGGAACCCATCTCGCTCGCCGATGTCGCCGCCGAACTGGCGCTCACCGCCGGACATCTCACCACCGTGGTACGCCGTAAGACCGGCCGGACCGTCCAGCAGTGGATCGCGCAGCGCCGCATGCAACAGGCCCGCCTGCTGCTCACCGACACCAACCTGACCGTGGCCACGATCAGCCGCCGGAGCGGCTACCCCGACGTCAGCTACTTCATCAAACGTTTCCGCGCGGAACACGGGGTGACTCCGATCCAGTGGCGCGCCGCCGCTCCCGGCACCCAGTGACCGACCGTCGTCACGGAATGTCTGTCGGTCCCGGAGCGTAGCGTGCGGAGGTGTTCGCGGACGAAGGAGCAGAGATGATCGACAGTAACGGCAGCCCGGATCTCGAGCCCGCAGCCCGCGCGCTGAAGGTGCTGCTGCCCGGGGTTACCGACGACCAGCTTGCCAATGCCACTCCGTGTGCCCGCTGGACGGTCGGCGACCTGCTCGACCATCTCATGGGGCTGACGCTCGCGTTCCGGACGGCTGCCGAGAAGGGGCCGGATCCCGCGCCGAACGGTCCGGGTGACCCCTCCGTCGACAGGCTCGACCCCCAGTGGCGCGGCCGACTGCCGGTGCAGCTCGACGAGTTGGTTGCCGCATGGCGCGAGCCGGCCGCCGGGACGGGCGAGACCGCGGTCGGCGGGGTGCGGCTGCCGGCCGACATCATGGGCGTCGTCGCGCTGGACGAACTGGTCGTCCACGGATGGGATCTCGCCAGCGCGACCGGGCAGCCGTACGACATCGATGACCAGACCCTCGACACGGTCCATCGCCTGGTGTCCCGACAGGCCAGCAGCGACGGCACCCCCGGCCTGTTCGGGCCGTCGATCACCCAGCCCGCCGACGCTCCGCTGCTCGACCGAGTTCTCGGGCTCACCGGCCGCAGCCGGAACTGGAGGCCGCTCACCTGATCTGTTCGGCGAGCGCGACCATGATGCCCGCCGGGCCGCGCAGGTAGCAGAGCCGGTAGCTGTTCTCGTACTGCACAAGTTCGCCGACGAGTTCGGCCCCGTGCGGCCGCAACCGGTCGACGACTGAGGCGCTACCGCGGACCTGGACGGGCAGCCACGTCCTCAGCGGCCGCACCGGTCCAGGCGCGTCCAGGGCCAGTCGGTGGCGATCCAGTTGGCGACGGCGGTGGCGAGCGGCTCGTCGAGGTCCGCCCGGTCGGCCCGCACCCAGGACTGGACGGTGACGTCGTACTCCTCGGAGGCCGACGGGTAGAGGTAGACGCAGCCGATGACGTCGCTGTCGACCGGGTCGAGGACGGTGAAGGTGAACCCGGTGCCCCTGGTGAAGTCGTCAGCGTGACGGCGTAGATCGGAGAGGTTCTTCTCCAGCGACATACCGCTGAGCGGTGGCCAGTTGCCGTCCGGGTATCCAGGCGTGGCGCGGATGTGTTCGATGCTCGACATCCAGGCGGCGTGATCCGCCACGTTGTGCTGCGGGCCCAGCGGTTCGAGGCGGAACCGGTCGGTGATCAGCGATGTCGGCGGGGCGAAGCCGGCTGGTACGAAAGCGTCCGAGGTCATGGGCCGGGACGCTACTGCTCTTGCCGGTCTGCCCGCACCCGCGTTTACTCATGACACCGCTGGAACGGCGCCGACGGTGTGGGAGGTGAACAGCCGATGGGCCCGTCTGACGCCCCGTCGCCGGGCTCGGCAGCATCTCGTCGTGCTGGCGCCGAAGATGCGCGGGCAGTCGCCGACCTGCTCATCGCTGCCCGCCGTGCCGCGGTCGGCGCGATTCCCGCGGCCGTGCATTCGGCGGCGGAGATCCGGGAGTGGGTCAGGGACGTCGTCATCGCTGAACGGGAAGTGTGGCTGACGGAGGATGGCCACCGACTGCCGCTGGCCGTGCTGGTTCTGGACGGCCACTGGATCGACCAGCTCTATGTAGATCCCGCCTGGACCGGACATGGGTTGGGCGCTCAACTGATCGAGCTTGCCAAGTCCCGTCGGCCGGAGGGTCTTCAGCTGTGGACGTTCGCGGCCAACACCGGCGCGCAGCGGTTCTACCGTCGGCACGGCTTCGTCCCGGTCGAGGCGACCGACGGGTCGCGTAACGAGGAGAAGGCACCGGACATCCGCTTCGCCTGGCTGCCGTCGTAGCTTCCGAAAGCTGCCGCGAGCGGGTCGCTCCGACGTCGTGGGTGTCAACGCAGGCGAGGGTCGTTTCCGGCCCGGGTGTCCACGGTCAGCGACAGTGCCCGCGCGACGTCGCCGAAGGAGACGTACGAGAAGTTGGTGGCGTCGCGCTCGTCGTCCACGTCGGGTCCGGTCTCGGGCCCGTTCTGGGTTCGGAGGCGTTCCCACCCGCCTCGTCGTCGTACAGACATCGGTGGTTCGTGCCGGCGTCACCCGCGGACGAGTTCCCGACCACCGGCCAGCGACACCGTCTGGCCGTTGACATGACCGTTCGCCGCCGAGGCCAGGTAGGTGACGGCGGTGGCGACGTCCTCGGGGGTGCAGATGCGGCCGGTTGGGGTCTTCGCCGATTCGGCGGCGACCGCTTCCGGCCCCAGGAACGGAGCGGTCAGTGCCTTGTCGGTGAGGGTGAAGCCGGGGCGCACGATGTTCGTCAGAATGCCGTGGCGGGCTTCCCGGACGGCGAGCACCCGCGCGGCGGTCTCCAGCGCGCCCTTTGCGGTGGCGTAGGCGAGTGGCCCCGCCATGGGCTGCGCGACGATGTCGGTCGACACGACGACGACGCGTCCCCAGCCGGTGGCGCGCATGGCTGGCAGCGCCGCATCGATCAGTGCCAGCGGACCGACGGTGTTGACGGCCAGCGATGTGGTGAGCCCACCGATCTCGTCGGTGTCGAAGGAGGGCCACTGCACGGCGTTGGCGATCAGGGCGGAGACCGGTCCGAGTCGTTCGGCGATCTCTTCGATGACGCCGGGCATGGTGGTCAGAGAGTGGTGATCCAGGTGGATGGCGCAGGCCCGGCCGCCGGCTCGCGTGATCGCCTCGACCACGTCGAGGGCGCTGTTGTGGTTGGTGTACCAGGACACGGCGACGGAGGCGCCCTCGGCCGCCAGACGCAGGGCGGTGGCACGGCCGATGGCCCCGGAGGCCCCGGTGACGAGGGCGACCTTGTTCGACAAACCGGTTTCCATCACAACTCCATAGTCGGCTATAGGTTAGTCGACTATGGATCATTTGGCACCGGCCCGTCAACTCGTACACTTCCCGGGTGGAACTGACGGATGTCCTGGCCACCAACAAAGCGCTGGTCAAGGTGGCCAAGCTGTACCGGAGCGCGCAGGCCGACGTACTCGACGCGCTCGCCCTGCACCCGGGGCAGGACGTGCTGCTGTGGCTGCTCGGCCAGGAGCCCGACGGTATGACGATCTCCGAGATCGCCGCCCGGCTCGGCGTGGAACAGCCCACGGTGACCCGCAGTCTCAGTCGCCTGGATCAGGGCGGTTGGTTCGTCAGGGAGCCCGTACCGGGTGATCGGCGTGCCACCCGGATCCGGTTGACCCACAAGGGCCGCGCCGTCATCCCGAAGATCGAGGCGGCCTGGCGCACGCTCGCCGAGACCGCCACCGCCGGCATGGCGACCGACCAACGGGCCGCCTTCGTCGAACTGCTCGAAAAGGTACGCGGAAACCTGCGCACCCTCACCGCGGAGACCGAGTGAGCGCAACGCTCGTCACCGACGAGAGTGACTTCGACCAGGTCGGCGACGCTTTCGAGAGCACCGGCGGCGCACGGATCGGGCGGGCGGGCGCGGCCGAGTGCCGGCTGATGCGCCAGCGCGCGCTCGTCGGCTTCGCCGTCGACTGGCTCGGTGCCAACCGGACACCCCGCTGAGCGGAGACGAGACCTGCCGCCGCACGCGGACCGGCCGGAGCGCGGGTCAGGACGAGGTTCCGGCCCTGCCGGAGTCACGGAGCACGAGAACGGCGGCGGGGTCGAGTCGCAGCGGGTCACCCACCTCGACCCGAGCGCCGGTGAGCAGGTCCACGCCGGACACGGTGGCGGTCACCTCGACGGCATCGGTGCCGTGGTTGAGCAGGAACAGCAGCCGGGCGCCGTCGCCGGTCACGCGTGCCGCCGTCTCCAGGCCCGGCACGTCCGGGTAGGGGCCGGCCAGGCCGTGCCGGTCCAGCACCTGCCGCACCACCCAGGAGACGCCGCGCTGGTCCAGCGCCGTGCCGACGTACCAACCGTGGCCGGCGCCGTAGGTGTTGCGGGTGACCGCCGGGGTGCCGGCGTACCAGTCGGCGCGGTAACTGCCCACCACGTCGGCGCCCTCGGGAATGATCAGCTCGAACACCAGCCGGGAGGCGACCTCCAGTTCTTCGGCCCCGGTGCCCAGCCGGACCGGGTTGACCACCTCCGCGCCCCGGGCGTCCCACTCGTCGACCCGTACCCCCGTCAGCGGCGCCAGCGGGCCCGGCACGTCCGCCAGGAACGCGTTGCCGTCGACGTCCACCCGGCCGGAGAGGAACGTGGTCAGCACCGAACCGCCCCGTTGCGCCACCTGCGCCAACCGCTCGGCCAGGTCACCGGCAACCAGGTGCAGCGCCGGGGCGACGACCACGTCGTAGCTAGACAGGTCGGCGGTGGCCGCGAGCACGTCGACGTCCACCCCGGCGTCCCACAACGCCTGGTAGTAGGCGAGCACCACCTGCTGGTAGCGGACCAGTCGGGACGGTCCGTCGGACATCTCCAGCGCCCACCAGCTGTCCCAGTCGAACAGCAGCGCCACCCGCGCCGGGGTACGCGCGCCGAGCGTGGCGTCGCCGAGCCGACGAAACTCGGCACCCAGCTCGGCCACCTCCCGGAAGACCCGGGTGTCGGCGCGACCGGCATGGCCGATGACCGCGCCGTGGTACTTCTCGCACGCCCCGCGCGACGCGCGTAGCTGGAAGAAGAGCACCGCGTCCGCGCCGTGCGCCACCGCCTGCCAGCTCCACAGCCGCATCACTCCGGGCGGCTTGAGCGGGTTGACGTCGCGGCAGGCTGTCATGCTGGGTGTCTGTTCCATCAGCCAGAACGGCTGTCCATCCTTGAGACCGCGGATCAGGTCGTGGCTGAGCGCCATCCAGGCCGGCGAACTACCTTCCGGCGGGTAGTTGTCCCAGGAGGCGAAGTCCAGGTCCGCGGCCCAGCGGTGGTAGTCGATCGGTCGGTACATGCCCATGAAGTTGGTGGTCACCGGCAGGTCGCTGGACTCGCGGATGGCGGTCTTCTCGTCGCGGAAGTTGGCCAGCATCGCCTCCGACATGAAGCGCCGGTAGTCCAGGGTGATGCCCTGGAAGGCGGTGTGGTCCGGCCCACGCCAGTGCTCGGTCAGTGCCGACGGCGCCTCGATCTCGTCCCAGTCGGTGAAGGTGTGCGACCAGAACGTGGTGTACCAGGCCGCGTTCAGCGCGTCCAGGGTGCCGTAGCGCTCCCGTAGCCACCGGCGGAAGCCGGCCGTGCAGAGATCGCAGTAGCAGGCACCGCCGTACTCGTTGCCGACGTGCCAGGCCACCACCGCCGGATTGTCGGCGTACCGGTGGGCCACCCGGCGGGCCAACTCCGTCGAGAGTCGACGGAACACCGGCGAGCTGGGGCAGGAGTTGTGCCGCTGGCCGAACCGGTGTCGGCGTCCGTCGAAGTCGACGCGGGTCACCTCCGGGTGGGCGCGGGCCAGCCACGCCGGATGCGCGCCGGTGCCGGTGGCCAGGCAGATCATCCGGCCACCTCTGGCGGCCCGGTCCACGATCCGGTCCAGCAGGCCGAAGTCGTACCTGTCGGGGGCGGGCTGGGTCAGTGCCCAGTCGAAGACGCCGAGGGTGACGGTGTCGATCCCGGCCAGGGTGAACCGCCGGTCGTCGTCGTCCCATACAGGCTCGGGCCACTGCTCGGGGTTGTAGTCGCCACCGAACGGCACCTTGGGCGTGACGGGCAGACTCACTCGACGAACTCCTCGGTGATGATGTCGGTCATCGGCGTGCCGCCCCGGACCAGCGCCAGCGCCAGCACCGAGCCGAGGGCGGCGAGCGCCGCCTCCGAGGCGACCATGGTGAGCGCCGTCGCCGCCACCAGCAGCAACGCCGTGCCGACAGCGACCACCGGGGTACGCAGCACGAAGTACCCGGCCAGCCGGAACACGTCGCGCAGCCGGAACGTGAACAGCGACGTGATCACCAGCGCGTTGACGCCCACGACCGACACCCCGGCACCGACCAGTGCCAGCGGCACCGCCCACCAGCCGGGCACCCCCGCCGCCGGCAGGTTGACCAGATTGACCGCGATGACGGTCAGCCACACCAGCGTCGGCACCCAGACCAGCAGCGAGCCGGTCAGGTTGGCCCGGTACCCGCGCCAGAACAACCGCCACGGGTGCAGCTCGGTCAGGTCGAGACGCTGCCGGTGCAGGGCGTACAGCGCGGCGGAGAAGGCCGGGCCGAGCGGTACCGCACAGACCGCGACCAGCGGCAGGTTGCTCACGTGCCGCTCCAACGCGAACAGTGCCACCAGGCCGGGCGCCGCGCAGACCAGCAGCAGCAACTCCACCACCAGCAGGGTGTAGATCAGCGCCGCCCCTCGGGACAGCGGTCCGGCACCGAACTCCCGACGGGCGGCGGTGCTCACGACGGCTCACCGCCCAGCAGTCGCCTCTCGTCCCACCAGGGCGGAGTCTCGTCGGTCACCGGGCTCACCTCGGCCAGGGTCACCTCGTGCCGGGCCAGGTGCAGATCCAGTTCGACGCGACCGCCCACCACCGGCAGCGAGCTGTGCCGCCGGCCCGGCTCGGCGGCCTGCCGCAGGACGTCCAGTTGGCGGGCGGTGGGGGAGAGGGGCCGGCCCAGCTCGCTCCAGGCCCGCCAGGCGTTGCCGGACTCCTCACTGACCGAGGAGCGCAGCAGAAACGCGGTGCGGGCGGCCGAGCCGGCCACCGGCAGCGACAGGCGTACGGTGTGGCCGTCCAGCGGTTCACCGCCGGTGACGTCGACCGACGCCCAGGCCAGCACCGCGATACGGCCGGTGCCGTCGCGGGTGACCAGGTGGTCCGCGCCGCGAGCCAGGATCTGCGGACCCAGCCGGTTCATGAAGGCGTACAGGTGGAACGTGGGTTTGCGGATCTGACGGTGGGTGAGCAGGCCGAAACCGCCGTGGAACAGCGCGGTCGGGATGCCCACCTCCTCGAACACGTCGCTGAAGGTCCAGTACGCGAAGGAGTCGACCAGGTCGCCACCGCCGGCCAGCACCGGGGCGAGGTAGGCGGCGTGGAAAGCGGTGTCGTGGATGGGGTTGTCCGGCCGGTACGAGCTGTTGAACTCCGTGATGTGCACCGGCAGGTCGGCCAGCGCGCTGCCGGCGAGCAACCGGCGGGGACTGGCGAACTGCTCCAGCAGCCGCTGCGGAGGTGCCAGGGTCTGGTGTACGCCGAACGGCACGTGCTGGGCCGGGCCGGAGGTGTAGGCGTGCCGGCTGACGAAGTCGACGGGCACCGAGCGGTCGGTGACGAACTCGGCGAACCGGGGCAGCCACCCGTCGTCGGCGCCGGGGGAGAGCGCCGGGCCACCGACCTGGAGGTCAGCGTCGACGTCCTTCACCGCGTGCGCGGTCACCTCGTAGAGGCGGTGGTAGGCGTCGGCGTCCGCGTTCTGCCAGAACTCCTTCAGGTCGGGCTCGTTCCACACCTCGATCGGCCAGCCACGCACCTCGTGCAGGCCGTACCGGTCGACGAGGTGGCCGATGGTGGCCCGGACCAGGTCTGCCCACTCGGTGTGCGACCGGGGTGGGGTGACGTTACCGCGCCACCAGAAGACCGTCTGGTCGCCGCTGGCCAGCCCGGACGGCATGAAACCCAGCTCCACGAACGGCCGGATGCCCAGCTCAAGGTAGGCGTCGACGACCTGGTCGAGGTAGCCGAAGGCGTGCCGGACGTGCCGTTGACCCTGGTGGTCGTACGGCCGGTGCACACCGACGCCGTCGCTGAGCAGACCGTGCCCCCGGATGTACCGGAAGCCGATCTCGCGTTGGACCAGGGCCAGTGAATCCTGGTAGTCGCGCCGCAGTGCCAGGTCGAACCGGCCGGTGCCGACGGCGAGACGCCACGCGTCGCTCAGCCGGCCGACGGGTTGCTCCGCAACGGTGATCCGCATCGTCGTCCCTGTGCTCGGGTGGAAGGTGTCCGGTCCGGTCGCGCCGACACGACCGGACCGGACACGTCTCTAGTTCTTCTCCTGGAAGCGCTTGTGCGCCTCGTTGACCATCGTCAGGTAGGCGTCCATGTTCTTGCTCTTCAACTCCGCCACGTACGCGTCCCATTCGGCGAAGTCACGCTGCCCGAGGACGAACTGGAGCGTGGCCTGGTAGACGTGGTCCTTCAGCGGGGTCTCCCAGAGCGACACCTGCTCGCGTTCCTCGTCGTTGAGCGGGTACGGCGGCGGCGGCGACTTCGGCGCCCGAGCGTTCATCACCTGCTGGAACTCCTGCTCCTCGGGCGAGAAGAACGCCTGCACCAGCTCGGGCTTGCCGCCGTAGGCGAAGACGCCGTTGTAGAAGCCGAAGTCCTTCTGCAGGTGCTTGGGCGCACCGGGGTTCAGACCGACGACGTCGACCTCCGGCGCGAGCTTGGGCTTGCCGGCGGCGTCCTTGACGAAGGTGGTGCCCTCGACGCCCCACTTGGCGAACTCCTGGCCCGCGTCCGAATACCACAGCCAGTCGACGAACTGCATCATGGCCACGAAGTTCTCGCTGTCGCGGGCCTTGGAGGAGATCATCATGCCGTTCTCGAGTCGGCTGGCCGGGTTGATCTCGCCGGCCGGACCGATCGGCAGCGGGATCTTGGTGATCTTCGCCTTCGGGTTGGTGGCGGCCAGGTCGGGCCGGTAGTCGTTCACCACGGCCTGAGCGTTGGCGCTGATCACGAAGGACTTGCTGTTGGCGAGCTTCTGCCGAGCCAGGTCATCGGTCTGGGTGAAGCTCTCCGGGTCGAGCAGCTTCTCCGCCACCAGCTTGTTGAGGTACTGCAACATCTGCTTGTACTGCTCGGTGGCGCCGGTGTACTCGAACTGCTGCGCCTGGGCGTTCCAGCTGACGTGCTGGAAGTTCCAACCGGCGCCTTCCAGGCCGTAGGACACGGCCAGCAGGTTGAGCAGGTTGCCCGCCGGGTTGGGCTGGCTCCACCGGTCGGAGAACGGGTAGACGTCCGGGTACGCCGCCTTCATCGCCTTGAGCATCGTGTAGACCTCGTCCCAGGTCTTCGGGACCTCGAGGTTCAGCTCTTCGAGGATGTCGGTGCGGACCGCCAGCGAGTAGTCGTGCCAGGGCTTCTCGTGCAGACCCGGCAGCAGGTAGAACTTGCCGTCCTGCTGGCGCAGGGTGTCGATCTCAGGCTTGAGATTCCACTTCTCGATCTTGTCCTTGAGGTTCGGCATCAGATCGAGGTAGTCGCTGACCGGCAGGATCGCCCCCGAGGAGACGTACGCGTGCACGTCCGGCGGATAGGTCTTCGGGATCAGCAGCGGCGCGTCGCCGGCACCGATGAGCAGGCTGCGCTTCTGGTTGTAGTCGCTAAGCGGCACCGCTACCTTTTCGAGGCTGACGTTCGTCCGGGACTTCAACTCCGTCCAGAACAGCCAGTCCTCGTTGAGCGGATAGTTCGGGTGGTTGTTGTAGAGGACGGAGAAGGAGAGCGGCTCGGTGGCCTTGAACTGGGTACCGGCGGCGTAGTTCTCCATCGCGCCGACCCGGTTCTCCGACAGGTCCTCGCTGTCGGACGAGTCGTCGCCACAGGCGGTGACGCTGCTGAGGGCTAGCAGCACGGCAGCAGCCGCCGCCGCGTGACGCCACGATCTGCGGAACATGGCGGGATCCTTTCAACTCGGTGATGAGAGGGGTGTTTCTTCTGGTCAGCCCTTAACCGCGCCGAGCATGATGCCCCGGACGAAGTACCGCTGGACGAAGGGGTAGACCAGGAGGATCGGCAGAGTGGTGAGCACGATGGTCACGGCCTTGAGCGTCGCCTCGGCCTGTACCTCGTTGGCCTCGGTGATCGCCCCGACGTTCTCCGCGCCGGTGGCACCGGCGATCAGGTTTCGCAGGTACACGGTGACCGGCCAGAGTTCCTGCCGGTCCATGTAGAGGAAGGCCGCGAACCAGGAGTTCCAGAAGGCCACCGCGTAGAAGAGCACCATCGTGGCGACGATGGCCTTCGACAGCGGCAGCACGATCCGCAGCAGGATGCCGTACGTGTTGAGCCCGTCGACCGCGGCGGCCTCCTCCAGCTCCGTCGGCAGGCTCTCGAAGAACGCCTTCATCACCAACAGGTTGAACACGTTTATGGCGTTGGGGAGCGCGATGGCCCAGACGCTGTTCTTCAGGCCCAGGCTGGTGACCAGCACGTAGTTGGGAATGAGGCCGCCGGTGAAGAACATGGTGAAGACCGCGATGCCCACCAGCATCCCGCGCCCCTTGAGCTGCTTCTTCGACAGCACGTACGCGTAGCAGGTGGTCATCACGATCGAGATGACCGTGGCGGTGACCGTGTAGAACACGGTGTTGCGATAGTTCGTCCAGAACAACGAGTCGGACATCAGCAGCTGGTACGTCTCCAGGGTGAATCCGCGCGGCACGAGATTCACCTGGCCGGCGATGATGTACGCCTCGTCGCTCATCGAACGAGCCACGATGTTGACGAACGGGTAGAGCGTCACCACCACCACGAGGGTCAGGATGATCCCGTTGACCACCTGGAACACCCGGTAGCCCCGGGTCTGCTGGATGCCCCGGCGACGGCGAGGGCGGGGCTTGGTCTCGGTGGGCCGCTCGGCGGCGTCGATGGTCACCACAGGCTCGTCCCCACCGTGCGGCGGGCGATCAGGTTCGCCGAGACGACCAGGATCAACCCGATCACCGCCTCGAACAGCCCGATCGCGGCGGCGTAGCTGAAGTTGCTGGACTGGAAGCCCATCCGGAACAGGTAGGTGGAGATCACGTCCGCGGTCGGATAGGTGAGCGGGTTGTACAGCAGCAGGATCTTCTCGAAGCCGACCGCCATGAAGGCGCCGATGTTGAGGATCAGCAGCGTCACCATGGTCGGCCGGATGCCCGGCAGCGTGACGTGCCAGGTCTGCCGCCACCGGTTGGCGCCGTCGATCCGGGCCGCCTCGTAGAGGTCGTCGTCGATGGTGGTGAGCGCCGCCAGGTAGAGGATCGTGCCCCAGCCGACGGTCTGCCAGACCTCCGAGGAGACGTAGATGGTGCGGAACCACTCCGGCCGTTGCAGGAACGGGATGGCGTCACCGCCACCGGCGCGGACGAGCTGGTTGACCGTGCCATCCATCGACAGCAGCTGCATGACGATGGCCGCCACGATCACGATGGACAGGAAGTGCGGCAGGTAGGACACCGACTGCACGAAGCGCTTGAGCTTGCGGGCCCGGACCTCGTTGAGCAGCAGCGCCAGCACGATCGGCAACGGGAAACAGAACAGCAGGGTCAGCGCACCCAGCACCAGCGTGTTGGTGAAGACGTTCCAGAACGTCGGGTCGTTCAGGAACATCTTGAAGTACCGCAGCCCGACCCAGTACTCGCCGAAGATGTTGCCGCCGGGCTGGAACCGGCGGAAGGCGATGATGTTGCCCAGCATCGGCAGGTACCGGAAGATCAGGAAGAACAGCAGCGGCAGGATCGCCAGCGAGTACAGCTGCCAGTCGCGCCGCAGCGCGCGTCGCCAGGTCTGCCGGGGGGCCCGTGGTGGCCGGTTCGGTGTCGTCGTGTCCGGACTGGACGCCGACGAGTTCAGGGTGGTCACGCTGCTCATGGCCGGTCCTCCGGCGCGGGCCCGGTGACCGGTTCGACGCGTACCCGGGACAGCAGTTCTCGGTGGTGACCGACCTCGCGCTCGTCACCCTCCAGCCGCAGTGCCAGGCTCGCCACCACGTCAGCGCTGGAACGGCTGAGCCGCAGCTGCACCTCGCCGGGCTCGACCACTCGCCGGCCGTGCAGCCCGGTGAACGAGGTGACGTCGGCAGGGACCGTGAAGCTGACCCGAGCCGCTCCGCCGGGCGCCACCGGGACCCGCGCGTACCCGATCAGACGCACCACCGGTCGGGTGGTCTGCGCCACCGGATCGTGCAGGTAGAGCTGGACCACCTCGGTGCCGGCCCGGGCGCCGGTGTTGCGGACGGTGACGCCGACGGTCACCTCCCCGTCGACCGGCCAGGTCGCCGGAGCCGCGGTGACATCGCCGGACGCGTCGCTCACCTCGGCGTCGTCCCACTCGAAGGTGGTGTAGCTGAGACCGTGGCCGAACGGGAACGCCGGCGTCGGGTCCACCGACGACACCTTCGACCGTCGGCCCAAGATGGGGGTGAGGTAGGTGCCGGGCAGCCCACCGGCGTGCCGGGGCACGCTGACCGGCAGCCTCCCGGACGGGTCGACCGCGCCGGTGAGGATCTCGGCCAACGCCTGACCGCCGAGCTGGCCGGGAAAGAACGCCTGCACGATGGCGCTCGCGCTGTCCGCCGCGTCGCCCAGGGCGTACGGACGGCCGGAGAGGACCACCAGGACGACCGGCGTCCCGGTGGCCAGCACCGCGCGTACCAGTTCCGCCTGCACTCCGGGCAGCTCAAGGTCGACCGCGTCGCAGCCCTCGCCGGACGTGCCCCGGCCGAACATGCCGGCCCGGTCGCCGACGGCCAGGACGCAGACGTCGGCGTCGGCGGCCGCCTGAACCGCCGCCGCGATGCCCGATGTGTCGTCGCCGGTGATGTCGGTACCCGGTACGTGGGTGAGCTGCGGATGCCGCCGTGCGAGCGCCTCGCGCAGAGAGGGGATCTCGACCCCGATGCCGTGCTCGGGGTGGTGCACCCCGACGTGCAGCGGGAACGTGTAGCAGCCGAGCATCGCCATCGCGTCGTCCGCGACCGGACCGACCAGGGCGACCCGCTGGTGATCGGCGAGGGGCAGCAGCCCGTCCCGGTTGCGCAGCAGCACGACGGACTGGCGGGCCAGCCGCAGGGCGACGGCCTGATTGGCCTCGTCGTCGAAGCGCAGCGCCTCGACGTCCGCCGGCAGCTCCTGCCAGCCCTCGTCGAGCAGCCCCAGCTCGATCTTCTGAATCAGCACCCGCCGCAGCGCCCGGTCGACGAGGCCCTCGCTGACCTCGCCGGAGCGTACCGCCGCCGCCAGGGGCGCGCCGTATGCGTCCACGGTGGGCAGCTCGACGTCGATGCCGGCCCGTAGCGCCAGCCGCGCCGCCGCCGCCGCGTCCGCGGCGACACCGTGCAGGGTCTGCAGGAACCGGACGGCGAAGTAGTCCGCGACCAGCACGCCGTCGAAGCCCCACTGTTCCCGCAGCGTCCGGGTGAGCAGATCCTCGTCGGCCGCCGCCGGCACACCGTCGATCTCGGCGTACGAGTTCATCACCGACCGTGCCCCGCCGAGCCGCAGGGCCATCTCGAAGGGTGGGAGGATCACGTCGGCCAGTTCCCGGCGCCCCATCGCGGTCGGCGCCAGGTTCCGGCCGCCGCGCGACGCCGAGTAGCCGGCGAAGTGCTTCAACGTCGCCACCACGCCGGCCCGCTCCAACCCGCGCACGTACGCCGCGCCGATCGTGCCGACCAGGTAGGGATCCTCGGCGATCGTCTCCTCGGTGCGCCCCCAGCGGTAGTCGCGGGTGACGTCCAGCACCGGTGCGAGTCCCTGATGGACACCGGCGGCGCGCATCGACCGGCCGATCAGCCCGGCCATCTCCTCGACCAGCTCCGGGTCGAAGGCCGCGCCCCAGCTCAGCGGCGTCGGGTAGACGGTAGCCCGCCAGGCGGCGAAGCCGGTGAGGCACTCCTCGTGCACCTGCGCCGGAATGCCGAACCGGTTTGCCGCAACGATCTGCGCCTGGGACGCGGCCAGGGAACGCGCGCCGAGGACCGGGTCGACCGGCGCGGTTCCGAACGGCCGGGTCAGCTGCCCCAGGCCGTGCCGGATCGCCTCCGACCACGGTGGGGTGTGCTCGACCATGTCGGTCTGGTGGGGAGCGACGCCCTCACCGGAAGCGTCCGCACCGACCCAGAGGCCGACCAGCTGAGCGAGTTTCTCTTCCAGCGACATCAGCGGGATGAGCGCGTCGGCCCGTTCGTCCGGTCGCAGCTTCGGATCACGCCACCGATCGGCGTGAGTGGACGCCAATCGGTCGTCGACGGGCAGCTGACTTGTCATGCGAACCCCTCCGGCCGGGGCCGGGAGGTCTCCCGGCAGGCCACGCCGACCGCCGTGGAGCACGGCGATTATCGAAATTTTCGGAAACCAGTCGGACACCTGTGTCGGGGAACCTAAGCGCGTCGACAGGGCATGTCAAGAGGCATGGAAAGACTGTTCAGGCCGTACTTGCCGTGCTGGTAAGCGATTGCCCGTATTCATCTCCGCGAGTGGGCAGCATCGACTTGGGTCACCTTCCGCCGGTCCGATGCGTGCTACAGTCTCCGAAAATTTCGGAATCGTTGCAGAGGATCCGATGGCAGAGAAGCGTTCGCCGGCAGCGCTCGGCTCCGCGACCATCGCGACCATCGCGCGGGAGGTCGGTGTCTCCTCGGCCACGGTCTCGAAGGTCCTCAACGGACGGTCGGACGTGGCCGCCGTGACCCGGGCGCGCGTCGAGGCCAGCCTGCAACGGCACCGCTACCGCCGACGCTCCCGTCGGGCGCCCGGAGAGGGCCAGATCGACCTGGTGTTCCACGAGTTCGGTTCCGACTGGGCCCTGGAGATCATCAGGGGGGTCGAGGCGGTCGCCGCCCTCACCGGGGTGAACGTGATGCTGTCGCAGCTCAGTGCCGCTCGCCGGCCACCGCAGTCCTGGGTCGACGCGGCGGTCGCCCGGCGCCCCCTCGGGGTGCTGCTGGTCATGTGCAACCTCACCGAACCGCAGCGGCAGCAGTTGCAGCGCCAGTCGATCCCCGTGGTCGTCATCGACACCGACAGCGCCAGCGTGGCCTCCGTGCCGACCGTCGGCTCGAACAACTGGAACGGCGGTCTGATCGCCACCCGGCACCTGTTGGATCTCGGGCACCGCCGGATCGCGGTCATCTCCGGTCCACGGGACGTGCTCTGTGCCCGGGCCCGCACGGCCGGCTTCCGGTGTGCCCATGAGGAACTAGGCGTCCCGATCGATGCCACGCTGGTCCGCCATGGCAACTTCCACCTCGACGCCGGTTACACCCACGGCATCGAATTGCTCAGCCGGCCCGACCGTCCGTCGGCGATCTTCGCCGGCTCCGACCTGCAGGCGTTGGGGGTGTTGCGGGCGGCCCGGCAGCTCGGCCTCGACGTTCCCGGCGACGTGTCGGTGGTCGGCTACGACAACCTGCCACTCTCGGCCTGGGTCGGTCCGGCCCTGACCACGGTCCATCAACCGCTGCGCGACATGGCCGGCACCGCCACCCAGATGCTGCTCGACCTAGCGCGCGGCAACGCCCTGCCCACCAGCCGGATAGATCTGGTTGCCGAACTGGTGATCAGGGAGAGCACCGCGCCGCCCCCACATTCATGACCGAGCCCGCTGCGAGGAGCCATGCCCCTGTTCGACCTCCCGCTGGCCCAGTTGCGCCAGTACACGCCGGCCGTGGCCGAGCCCGCCGACTTCGACACGTTCTGGCAGTCGACCCTGGACGCGGCGACCCAGTCGCCGGTGCTGCTCGACCTCCGACCCGAACCGACCGACCTGCGCCTGGTGGACAGCTGGGACGTCACCTTCGCCGGTTTCGGCGGCGACCCGGTCCGGGCCTGGTACAACCGTCCGGCCGGGGTCGACGAGGCGCTACCGGTGATCGTGGAGTACGTCGGCTACGGCCGTGGTCGGGGGCTGCCACACGAACGCCTGACCTGGCCGGTTGCCGGCTATGCCCACCTGCTGATGGACGCCAGGGGACAGTCCGGCCAGTACGGCGCGGGGGATACGCCGGACCCGCACGGTGCGGCACCCGGTGGTCCGTCGCCGGTGACCCGCGGCATCATGACCCCGGAGGGCTACTACTACCGCCGGCTCATCACCGACGCGGTGCGGGCGGTGCAGGCGGCCCGTGCGCTGCCGGGAGTCGACCCGCGTCGGGTGGTGGCCGCCGGCAACAGCCAGGGGGGCGGTTTGTCCCTCGCGGTCGCCGGCCTGGTCAGTGACCTCGCCGCCGTGCTCACCACCGCACCGTTCCTCTGTCACCCGCAGCGGGCCCTGGAGATCACCGAGGTCGGCGTGTACGGCGAGATCGTCAACTACCTCGCGGTCAACCGCGACGCGGAGCCGGCCGTACGACGCACGCTGTCGTACGTCGACGGGGTCAGCTTTGCCCGTCGGGCCAACGCGCCGGTCCACTTCGGCATCGGGCTGCGGGACATGGTGTGTCCCCCGAGCACCGGGTTCGCCGCCTACAACCACTACGGTGCCACCGTTGGTGGTCCGCCTCCCGAGCGCACGATGCATGTCTATCCGTTCAACGGCCACGAACACGGCGACGCGACTCAGGTGCGGCGGCAGCTGCGCTGGCTGGCTGACGTGCTCGGCGAGGAAACCACGGATCGGTCGGACGGCCCGAAACTTTCGAGGGCTCTGATCTCACCGGCATGACCACATTCCCGGTGGCGCGCCGACGACGGCGGAGTCGGACCGGTACGGGGATGAACGGTCAAAGAGTGCTGCGGCGCGTTGAGCTTTCGGACCTGTTTCGATAAGGTTTTCGATACAACAGCCTCGATCTACTCATGATGGCCGGCTGAGTGCACCGGCCGACGCGGCATCCGGGCGACCGCGTCGGCGACGAGGGCCATCGTGTTGGGCAGTAGTCGGGGCCGGCTTCTCATCAGCACGGCTTCGTCGAAAGGCTCATGCCATGAACAACGCCCACGCCCGCGCCAGCGGGCGGCCGGCTACCCGACTGCGAACGCGCGCTGCGCTGGTCTCGGCCGCAGTCGGTCTCGCCCTCGTTGCCTCCAGCCTGGTGGTGACCTCCAGCGCCCAGGCCGCCGAGTCCACCCTCGGTGCGGCTGCGGCCCAGTCCGGCCGGTACTTCGGTGCCGCGGTGGCGGGGCACAAGCTCTCCGATTCCACCTACGTCAACATCCTGAACCGCGAGTTCAACTCGGTCACGGCCGAGAACGAGATGAAGATCGACGCGCTCGAGCCGCAGCAGGGGCGGTTCACCTATACGAACGCGGATCGGATCGTCAACCACGCCCTGTCCCGCGGCTGGAAGGTCCGGGGTCACACCCTGGCCTGGCACTCGCAGCAGCCCGAGTGGATGCGGAACATGTCGGGCACCGCGTTGCGTAACGCGATGCTCAACCACGTCACCCAGGTCGCGTCCTACTACCGGGGCAAGATCGACTCGTGGGACGTGGTGAACGAGGCGTTCGACGACGGCAACAGCGGCGCACGGCGGGACTCGAACCTGCAGCGCACCGGCAACGACTGGATCGAGGCCGCGTTCCGGGCCGCCCGGGCCGCCGACCCGGGCGCCAAGCTCTGCTACAACGACTACAACACCGACAACTGGACCTGGGCCAAGACCCAGGCCGTGTACCGGATGGTGCAGGACTTCAAGCAGCGTGGCGTGCCGATCGACTGCGTCGGGTTCCAGTCGCACTTCAACGCGCAGTCGGCGTACAACAGCAACTACCGCACCACGCTGTCCAGCTTCGCCGCGCTCGGGGTGGACGTGCAGATCACCGAGCTGGACATCGAGGGCTCCGGCTCCCAGCAGGCGGACACGTACCGTCGGGTGGTCCAGGACTGCCTCGCGGTCCCGCGGTGCAACGGCATCACCGTCTGGGGCATCCGGGACAGCGACTCGTGGCGCTCGTACGGCACCCCGCTGCTGTTCGACAACAACGGCAACAAGAAGCAGGCGTACAACGCGACGCTCGATGCCCTGAACGCGGGCGGGACCACCCCGCCGCCCACCACCCCGCCGCCGACCACTCCTCCGCCGAGCACTCCGCCGCCCAGCACCCCGCCGCCGAGCACCCCGCCGCCGAGCACTCCGCCGCCCGGTGGATCCGGATGCACCGCGTCGGTGGCGTCGCTGGACCAGTGGAACGGTGGCTTCGTCGCTCAGATCCGGGTCACCGCAGGCTCCAGCAGTTTGAACGGCTGGGCGGTAACCATCGGACTTCCGGGCGGTAGCTCGGTGACCAATACGTGGAACGCCAGCTCCAGCGGAACCAGTGGCAACGTGACGTTCCGCAACGTCAGCTACAACGGTAGCGTCGGCGCCGGCGGCACCGCCAGCTTCGGCTTCCAGGGCACCGGTACCGGGCCATCCGGTAACTTCGCCTGCTCCGGGAGCTGATCCGTCAGCACCACACCGGGCCCGGCGCGGACATGTCCGCGCCGGGCCTCGGCGCGCCAGGTGCCGCCTGGCTCAGCGGGTCAGGCCGAGCGCCACGTCACCAGTTGTGCAGGGTGCAGTCCTCCAACCGGTTCACCGGCAGCGAAGCCGGGCGGTACGGATGCCGCGCCGCCAACTCCTCGTCGATGTCGACGCCGAGCCCCGGTTCCTCCGACGGGTGCAGACAGCCGTCGGCGAAGCGGTACGAGTGCGGGAAGACCGCGTCGGTCGCCTCGGTGTGTGGCAGATACTCCTGCAGACCGAAGTTGGGGATGCTGACGTCGAGATGCAGGGCCGCGGCCAGGCACACCGGGGACAGCGTGGTGGTGCCGTGCGACCCACTGCGTACGTGGTACAGGTGGGCGAGGTCGAAGATCCGGCGCAGGTGGGTGATGCCTCCCGCGTGCACGACGGTGGCCCGCACGTAGTCGATGAGCTGCTCGGTGATCAGCTGCTGGCAGTCCCAGACGGTGTTGAAGACCTCGCCGACGGCGAGCGGCGTGGTGGTGTGCTGGCGGATCAGCCGGAAACCCTCCTGCAACTCCGCCGGCACCGGGTCCTCCAGCCAGGTCAGCGCGTACGGCTCCAGGGCTTTGCCCAGCCGGGCGGCCTCGATCGGGGTCAGCCGGTGGTGCACGTCGTGCAGCAGCTTCACCTCCGGCCCGAACTCGCTGCGTACCTGGGCGAAGACCGACGGCACATGGGTGAGATACCGTTCGCTGCTCCACACGGTCTCGGCCGGGACGGCCGCGCCCGTCGGCTCATGTGCCGCGCCGTCCTGAGTCACGCCGTAGGTGTCGGCCAGCCCGGGCACGCCGCACTGCACCCGGATCGCGCGGTACCCGAGATCGAGGTGGTGGGCCATCTCGGCGAGCAGGCCGTCCACAGTGGGCGCGTTCGCGTGGCCGTAGACGGTGACCCCGTCGCGGCTGCGACCGCCCAGCAGTTGGTACACCGGCAGCCCGGCCACCTTGCCCTTGATGTCCCACAGCGCGGTGTCCACCGCCGCGATGGCGCTCATCGTCACCGGGCCGCGCCGCCAGTACGCGCCCCGGTACAGGTACTGCCAGGTGTCCTCGATCCGGTCGGCTTCCCGACCGATCAACAGCGGTACGACGTGCTCGGTCAGGTAACTCGCGACCGCGATCTCCCGGCCGACGAGGGTGGCATCGCCGACCCCGGTCACCCCGTCGTCCGTCACGAGCTTCAACGTGACGAAGTTCCGGCCGGGACAGGTGACGATGACCCGGGCATCGGCGATCTTCATCCAGGCTCCTCACCGGTGGCCGACGGCATCGACGCGAGCCAGTCTGGGATCACCCCCATGATCTGTCAACCGACTCCGAGCGGGTGGCCGTGCGGCCGTTCGGTTGCCTGACCTTGCCCGACGCACCCACGCGCCCGGCGGTCCGTTGACGGACCGCCGGGACGGGTGCGGGCGAGTCAGCAGCGGTTGATGCTCGAATTGCTGAGGGTGACGTTGCTGATGGTCAGGTTGGTCGTGCAGGGGCTCTCCAGAATCCGGCTGTTGGCCAGGGTGAAGTTGCGCAGCGTGATGTCCCGGTTGCCGGGGAACTCCGTCCGCGCCGCCAGTCGAACCTCCCCGCCACCGCTGATGGTGCCACCGCCGGCCGCGATGTCCACGCCGTAGCAGTTCTCGATCAGGATCGCGTTGTTGCCGGTGTTGGCGATGTCGACCCGGTTGACCGCCACACCGCCGGACTCGGAGACGCAGAAGATGCCTCGGCCGCCGCCGCGTGCCCGTACGGTGCCGACCCGAATGTTGATCGGGTAACCGGAGCCGATCCGCCCGGCGCGGTTGGCGGTGCGGAACGCCGCGTAGCCGGTGCCGGTGCCGGCGTTCTCCGCGTCGACGGTGGCCACGGTCGCGTTGATGGTCTCGTTGAGCAGCAGGCCGGAACCGCCGACGTTGCGGGCGGTCACCGTGCCGACGGTGAGGCCGTCCACGCCGTACGTCTCGACGCCGTGAGTGCTGGTGCCGGAGACGAACACGTTGTCGATGCGGACGTTGCGCGTCCACTGGCTGGTGTCGCCCCGGTTGTCGATGCGTACCCCCAAGCCGCTCGACAGGCGCAGGTCGATCTGGCCGAGGATCACGTTTGTGACGTTGCGCATGAAGATGCCGTAGAGGGGCGTGCCGGTGACGGTGAGGTTCTGCACCTCGACCTGGGTGGTGCCGCGCGAGTAGATCGGTGCCTGGTCACCGGAGCCGGAGCCGGTCACGTTTATCGTGCCGCAGACGTCGATCGTCGTGTAGCTCGGCAGGGAGATGCGCGAGCCGGCGCTGATCGAGCCGGAGCCGCGTACCACGACCCGTTGCTTGCTGGTCCGGCCGGCGCTGAGGCTGTTCACCGCGGCCTGCACGGCGGAGCGCATGTCGCTGCCGGTGTAGACAGTGCTGCCACCGTTGCGGGCGGTCCAGGTGCCGCCGTTGAGCACCGCCTCGGCCTGAAACGAGCCGCTGCCGCAGCCGTTGCCGTTGCCGCCTCCCAGGGTGACCAGCTGCCACTGCTGGTTGGCGCCGTCGTGGTCCTGGTACTGCGAGATCATGCCGCCGTCGGCGGTGGACCAGCCCCACACGTCGAGGGCCTTGTTCGAGTGCCGGTTGAGGAACCGGACGTACCCGCCGGCGGAGTCGGCGAGGCGGAAGTGTTGGCGGGTGTTGCCGCTGGCTGCGGCGTTCTGCACGAGCTGGACGCCGTCGGTGGCGTTGGGCAGTTCGAGGACCTTGCCGCTGTGTACGGAGCGGATCTGGTAGTAGCCGTTGCCGACGTCGACGAACCGCCACTGCTGCACGGCGGCGTCGTTGCGGGTGTACTGGTTGATCGGGGCGTTGTCGGCGGTGGACCAGTTCCACACATCCATCGCCTTGCCGCTGTGCCGGTTGACGAACACGTAGGTGGCGTTGGGATCGACCGTCGCGGCCCGGGCGCTCGGCGAGGCCACCGTCACACCGGCGCCGACAAGCGCCAACGTGCTGACGGCGACCAGCCAGCGCCGAGCCGTTCGTCTTCCTGTCCTGAGCAGCATGCGGGTTCCTCCGGGTGCGAGTGCGGTGGTGGAGCGCGTGCCGGAGTGGTGAACGACGCAGAGCAAGCGCTTTCCTAACATCGACAGCAATATATCTTCCGGTCCGGCCTAAACCAAGTGAGCGGCGGGACGCCGGTGTCCGTACGGCGGTAGCCGTACGGACACCGGGCCGATCCGGGCGAGGGCTACGGTCAGCTGACCGCGCAGGGAGCGCCGTTGAGCGAGAACGAGGACGGGCTGGCGGTGTTGCCGCTGTGGGTGGCCTGGAAGCCGATGGTGACCGAGCCGTTGGGAGCGATGGTGCCGTTGTAGGAGACGTTGCGGGCGGTCACCGCCCCGGAGGTCGGGGAGTAGGTCGCGTTCCAACCGTTCGTGATGGTCTGCCCGGCAGGCAGGGTGAACGCCAGGTTCCAACCGTTGACCGCTGTGGCGCCGGTGTTGGTGATGGTCGCCGACGCGGTCAGCCCGGTGTTCCAGGCGTTCACCGCATAGCTGACGCGGCACCCCGTGCCCGGCGGCGGCGTGGTGGGCGTCGGCGTGGGAGTCACCGTCGGCGTCGGCGTCGGCGTCGGCGTGGGAGTGGGAGTGAGCGTCGGCGTCGGCGTCGGGGTGGGCGACGCGGCGTCGAGTCCGAGGAACCGGATCGCCTGCGCGGCGTCGACCGGCAGGTTGTGCGACACGCCCTGCATGCTGATCGCCTCGACCGGTGCGTTACCGCCGGAACCGCCGTACCGGGTCCGGGTGTAGCCGGACTGCGGGCTGTCGGTGAAGGTCGGGGTCTGGCTCAACCCGTGCAGGTTGGTCCACTGCTTGATCTGCTCGCCGAAGTTCGGGTAGCGCAGGATGTCGTCGTTGGTGCCGTGCCAGATCTGCATCCGTGGCCGTGGGCCGGTGTACCCGGGATAGGCGTTGCGGACCAGATCTCCCCACTGCTGCGGGGTGCGGATGATCTGCCCGTTGGCGCACTGGCTGTTCCACTCCGAGCCGCCGGTGGTGGCGAAGCAGCCGAAGGGCACCCCGGCGAAGGCCGCGCCGGCGCGGAAGACGTCCGGGTAGAGCCCGAGCAGGACGTTCGTCATCATCGCTCCGGACGAGGTGCCCGTCGCGGCGATCCGGGCCGGGTCCACCGAGTAGCGGCTCCGGACGTGCTCCACCATCGACATGATGCCGACCGGGTCGCTGCCCCCGCCGCGACGCAACGCCTGCTGCGAGTAGACGTCGAAGCACTGGCTGCTGCGGGTCACCGACGGGTAGATCACGATGAAGCCGTACTGGTCGGCCAGGCGTGCGTACTGGGTGCCCGAGTACATCGCCGGCCCGTTGCCGGTGCAGTAGTGCGCCACGACCAGCAGGCCCGGTCGTGGCGCGACCCGGTCCGGCACGTAGAGGTACATGCGTAGGTTGCTCGGGTTGGTGCCGAAATTCGTCACCTCGGTAAGCGTCGCCGCCGACGCCGATGTCGGGAGCGACAGCGCGGCGAACGCGGTCAGGACGAGGGTTGCCAGGGCGGCGCACCACAGTCGGATCGCTTTTCTCATGGAACGGGTCCTCCGGACGGAAGGAGACATGGTGGTGTTCCGATCGAGGGCTGCCCGGTGCCCTACCTCGTCCGGCTCTCAGAACATCGATGATTCTCTTCGCCTGCGTCGCGACGTCACAAGGTGTGGTGGAGCAGCCGCGCTGAGCGGTGGTGGGGCCGCGCCGAGCGGCGCGCCGCCTCGCGCCCAGCGGTCGCGGGTACATCTATTCTCTGTCCATGCGGGATCGTCGGGCGGCGCTGCTGTGGGTGGGGTTCGCGGTCGCGGCACTGGTCTCCGTCGCGCTGGTGCTGCGGCGCCCTGACCGCCTGTCCGACCTGCACATCTACCACGGAGCGTTGACCGATCTGCGGGCCGGACGTCCGCTGTACGGGTACGTGGCGCCGAACGGCGGGCCGTTCACGTACCCGCCGTTCGCGGCGCTCGTGCTCTGGCCGATCACGACCGTGCCGCTCGGCGTGGTCGAAGCGCTCTGGCTGGCGGCGACCTGTGCCGCCGTGGTGGCCATCGCCATACCCGTCGGTCGTGCCCTGGCCGAAGGGCGCGCCGCCATGCCGAGCCCGGGTACGGCCGGGGATCGCACGACGACGTCGGCGTCCGTCAGCATCGCGGCGGTCGCGGCGGTGCTCATGGTCGCCGCGCCGGTGCAGAGCAACCTGCGGTTCGGGCAGGTGAGCATCTTCATCGTGCTGATGGCGCTGCTCGACGGGATGGCGCCGCCGTCACGGATGCGCGGTGTGCTGATCGGCGTGGCGGCGGCGATCAAACTGACGCCGCTGCTGTTCGTGCTCTACTTCCTGGCCTGCGGCCGGTACCGCGACGCCGCCCGCGCGCTGGCCGCCTTCGTCGGCTGCGCGGCGCTCGCCCTGGCCGTCCTGCCCGCCGAGAGCCTGACCTACTGGGCGGGCACGGTCACCCAGACCTCCCGGATCGGCAACCTGGCGTCGCTGGGCAACCAGTCGGTGCACGGGATGCTGCTTCGTATCGGCATGGACGAGGGGTCCCTTCCGCTGGTCTGGGCCGCCCTGGTGGCCGTCATCTGCGCCCTGGCGTTACTCCGGGCGCGGGCGCTGTCCCGGCTGGGGCGACCGGGGCACGCCGCCGTGCTGGTCGGCTGCGCCACCGTGGCCGCGTCCCCGGTCTCCTGGACCCACCACCAGGTGTGGACCATCCTGGCCGCGATGCTGCTGGTGGGCGCCGTCGGCGTGGCCCGGCGGGTCGCCGGTGCACTGCTGCTGGCCAGCATGGTGTTGTCGCTGGGTGTCGTGCTGGCCCCGGTGTCGATGCGACCCGGTGTGCAGTTTCTCTTCGAGAACGCCCGTGCCATCGGCACCGTCGTGCTCTGCGTGGCAGGGTTCGGCGCGGTCGCGCTCACCACCGCCCGTACCCATGCCAACCGGGCCTTCCCGCGAGGGTGGCTGCGGGTCGGCGTGGCGTCCCTCGGCGCACTGGCGTTCTTCGCCGTGCAGCCGTTGCCCGCCGGGGCCGATCCCACCTTCAAGGCATACCGTCTCCCGGACGTGGTCAACTCGCGGTACTTCTTCGTCTGCCGGGGGCCGGTGGAGTGCGCCCGCTACGGCACCGGTGCCCCGGTCACCTTCGGCACCCGCAGCGAAAAGACCAAGGTGCGCGTCAACGGTGTGGTCTCCGACCAGGTGGCGCGGCTGGACTACCACTCCGCTCCGGGCGGTCCGCCGCGCACCATCCCGCTGCTGGCCGCCTATCCCGGGGTCCGGACGTTCTCGTTCCGTTCGGCCACCATGGCGCACGGGCAGTTGATCGCCTACTCCGCCGACGGGCGTGCCCTGGCCCGCTACGACGACGAGCTGACCGCCGCGGTACGCGCCGGCGGGTAGCCGTTACTGCTCCCCGTCGATCACGTCGGTCTCGCCGTCGTGGGAGTACGTCACCGGCAGGTGCTCGTCCGGTAGCGGCGTCTGTGCCGGATTGTGGTGCGGGTCGCCGTCCGGGGAGAACAGCACCGGGTCGGTCTTCGCGCTCTTCTCGCGTTCTTCCTCCGGCTCGGTCACGACCCGGCTCCTCACCTCGTCGGTATTCCCTCCGACGCTATCTGCGGCGCATGGCCCGCCGCCCCGATCAGGTGCCGCTTCCACCCGATCGGGGCGTGCCGGTCGTCACGGTCGCAGCAGCACCGGGCCCGCGTCGATGCGGGTCCGGAACAGGGCGTACGGCCGGCGTCGCAGGTCCCGGCCGCGGTTGAACGGCGGCTGCCGGTGCACCTGGTTGGCGATGATGTAGAGGTGCCGGTTGGTGGCCACGCTTAGCGTGTCCGGCCAGAGCAGCCGGGCGTCGTGCACCACGGTCTCGTACTCGCCGTCGGGCCGGCGTCGCAGCACCGCGTTGTGCTCGTAGTTGGTGAGATAGATCCGGCCGGCGTCGTCGGACTCCAGGCCGTCGGCGCCGCCGCCCTTGTCGCCCTCGTCGAGCACCGTCGCGGCGACCTCCGCGTCGCCCAGGGCGCGGTCGGCCAGGGCGTCGGTGGCGACGCTGTACCAGCGGCGGGTGGCGAGGGCGCAGTAGTACAGCCGCGTGCCGTCGGCGGAGATAGCGATGCCATCGGCGCCGACGCCCACCGGCTGCGGGGGAGCGTCCGGGGGCCGGACCAGGAACGGGCGTCCCTCGACCACCGGACGGAAGTCCTCCAGCGGCGCGGCCTTCGTGGACGGGTGGTCGTTGAGTCGCCGCCACGATGCCCCGCTGGCCAGGTCGACCACGATGAGGGCGTTGGGGGCACCATCGGCGGAATCGGTGATGTAGGCCAGCCCGGCCTCCCCACGGCGCAGGTCGAAGCGCACATCGTTGAGGTACGACGTGGGCAGCACCACCTCGGGCGGGAAGGTGACCACCTGGGCGACGGTGTCGGTTCTCAGGTCCACGCGGACCAGCTTCGGCCCGCCGGGCGAGGTCGGCTGGAACATCGGGCTGCCCGTGTCGAGCACCCAGAGCCGGTCGGCCGGGTCGACCACCACACTCTGCACCGACACGAACGCGGCCGGGTCGTCGTCGCTGGACGGTGTGTTCCACCGCAGGTCGGGGTAGGGAACCTCGCGTCCGCGTCGCAGCTCCACCGCGGTGGCGGGCACCTGGTCGCCCCAGCGGGGGAAGTTGACGAAGATCCGACCGCGGTGCGAGACGGTCACCCCGGTGGGCATCGGGCCGTGGAACCGGTGCACCACGTCCAGGGTGCCGACCGGTTCGTCGGTGGGTAGTGCCTTTCGCATCCTTCGACCTCCCGTCGCACACAGGGATCAACTGATCGCTCTACGTCTATCGTCGCAAAGCGGACGACGTACGCGGCGCCGACGTCGCCCATCCGACCCGCAAGCAGCGGGAAGACGATTCGTCACCCAACCGTCATGTGTCCGCGCGGTGCCCGCCACCTGGCCCCGGCAGGGTTGGGACCTCAACCCCTCCGACCTGGGAAGGAGCGCGCCATGGCCGTCGTTCTCGATGACCACCTGGTCACCCTGACCTGTGACAACTGCGGTGACACGGTCGCCGGACCGCGGACGCACTCCGCCGCGGAGGTGGTGTGGCCGCTGGTGTCCGAGCACGGCTGGAGCGGTTCCCCGCTGGCCGACGGTCCGCACCGCTGCGCGCACTGCACCCAGCTCGGCCCCGCCGCTGCCGGCGTGCCCGGTGGCATCCTCGGCATCGAGCACCTCGGTGCCGTCACCGTGGTGACCGTCGCCGGCGACGTCGATGTCGACACCGGCGAGACGCTGGGCATGGCGTTGGGGCACGCGGCCGACATGGGCGGGCACGTCCTGGTGGATCTCGGTGGGACGGATCTTGTCGACTCCACCGCGCTCGGGCTGCTCGTCCGCGCGCATCGCGCCGCCGCTGACCGCGGCGCACAGCTCTGCGTGGCGTCGACCTCGCCGCTGATCCGTCAGGTGCTCCGGGTCACCCGGCTGGACGAGGTGTTTCCGGTCGCGGACACCCGCGCCGACGCGCTCGCCCGCTTGCAGAGACACCCGGCGGCAGCGGACGCGGCGGAATAGGCGACCTACGCGGGTCCGGCTCGTCCACGGCACCGGTGCCGTGGCACCGTGGACGAGCCGAAGTTCATCAGCGGCGACCTCGCCGGTGACCGGCCAGCCGTAGCGCGTTGCAGACGTCCGTCACGCCCTCGATGTCCCAGGCCAACTCGCCGGCCGCGCGGCGGGTCTCGGCGCTGGCGACCAGGCCGGTGAGGATCACGACGCGGTTCTGCACCATCACCGTGATCTGCTGCCTGCGGGTCGACCAGTCGGCGCTCAGCCGCTGCGCGACCAGGGCGGCGAGACGGACATCCTCGTCGTGATGCTGTGGCTCGTCCCACAGCGCGCGGAAGGAGTGATCGTCGGGCATCGGCCAAGGCCACGGCATCACCACAGCGGTCTCCTTCGTTGTTGATGCCGGCGACCCGACGCGCCGTCCCGATCGATCACCACCTTGCGCAACGACCTTGGAGTCGACCGCACGGTTGGATGACAGTTGGATGACAGTCACAGCGGCGTGCTGGCCGGCGGCCGGGTGTCTCCGGTCCGATCGGCGGCCGGCAGCCACAACACGAAGGTGCTGCCCGTACCCGGCCGGGAGAACACCGCCACCTGTCCACCGTGCGACTCGACGATCTGCCGGACGATGGCCAACCCCAACCCGGTCCGCCGGTCGCCACCGGAGCCACCCCGACCGGCCTCGCCCCGCCAGAACCGGTCGAAGACCCGTGCCTGGTCGGCCTCGGCGATGCCCGGCCCCTCGTCGGCGACGGCCAACCACAACCAGTCGCCCACCCGGCCGGTGGCCACCTTGATCGCCCCGCCGAGAGGGGAGAGGCGTACCGCGTTGGACAGCAGGTTGCCGGCGGCCCGGCGCAGCGTGTCCGGGTCTCCGATGAGCGTGAGATCCGGGTCGAGCGCGAACCGCAGGCGCAGGCCACGGCCGGTGGCCAGGGCGGCGAAGTCCTCGCCGGCCTCACGGGCCACGGTGCTGAGGTCCACGTCCGTGTCGGACATCGAGTCGGCGTCCCGGCGGGCCGTGGCCAGCAGATCCTCGACCAGCCGGGACATCCGGTCGGTGGCCCGGTCGATCGTCGCCACCGCCGCGGCACGCTCCTGGTCACCGGCCTCCGGTGCGGTCAGCGAGGCGTCGAGATTGGCGCGGATGATCGCCAGCGGGCTGCGCAACTCGTGCGAAGCGTCATCGATGAGCTGCCGCTGGGCGTGGAAGGCATGATCCAACCGGTCGAGCATCGAGTCGATGGTGTCGCCGAGGTCGCGCAGTTCGTCGCGGGGACCGGCCAGGCGGATCCGTCGGGACAGGTCGGTGGCCTGGATCTCCCGGGCGGTACGGGCGATCTCGCCGACCGGACGCAACGCCCGGCCGGAGAGCACCCAACCGATGCCGAGGCTGGCCACGAAGAGCCCGCCGAGCGCGATCAACGAATAGTCCCGGACCGTCTGCAACAGCCGCAGGTTCACCTCGTCCTCGATCTGCTGCACCTCGGCCACCTCGAGCGTGGTGCCGGTCGGCACCGTACGCCCGTCGCTCTTGAGCTTGACCAACTGCGCCTCGTACCGCTTGGTGATCGGCTTGGGATCGACCGCGCGGTCCACCGCCACGTACGCCACCAGCAGGCCGGCGCCGGCAAGCGCGAACAACAGCGTCGAGTAGAGCACGGTCAGCCGGAACCGGATCGACCGGAAGACAGTCATGCCAGCACCTCCCGCAGCCGGTAGCCGCGTCCGACGACCGTCTCGATCGCCGGGGCGTCGCCGCCACCGCTGAGTTTGCGCCGCAGCGTACCCACGGTGACCCGGACGGTCTCGGTGAACGGGTCGGCGTTGGCGTCCCAGACGTGCTCCAGCAACTCCTCGGCCGGCACCACCCGCCCGGGACGGGTCATCAGGTACTCCAGGACGCCGAACTCCTTCCGGGTCAGGTGCAGCTGACGGCTGCCCCGCCGGGCCTCCTGCCGCGCCACGTCCAGGGTCAACGCGCCCACGGTGAGGACCACCCCGGTACCGCCGGTGTCCCGGCGCAGCAGCGCCCGCACCCGCGCCAGCAACTCGACAAGCGCGAACGGCTTCACCAGGTAGTCGTCGGCGCCCTCGTCCAGGCCACGGACCCGGTCGGTCAAGGCACCGCGGGCGGTGAGCATCAGCACCCGAAGATCCCGCCCACCGGCCACCTCGACCGCGCCGGAGCGGATCGCCCGGCACAGCGCGAACCCGTCGCCATCGGGCAGATTGACGTCGAGCAGCATCAGGTCGTACGCGTTGACCAGCAGCAGGTCGTACGCCTGCGCCGCGTCGGCGGCGAGATCGACGGCGTAGCCGGCGCGGGCCAGCCCGACCCGCAACGCGCCGGCCAGATCCTCTTCGTCCTCCACCACGAGCAGCCGCATCTGTCAGTTATCCCCTCGCGATCAGCCCCTGCGCCACCTGAGCTGCCCGCTCCACCGGGATGGCGAAACCGATCCCGATGTTGCCGCTGCCCTCCAGCGTGGCGATAGCGGTGTTCACGCCCACCACCTCGCCCCGACCGTTTACCAGTGGGCCGCCGGAGTTTCCGGGGTTGATGGACGCGTCGGTCTGCACCGCTGGCTGCCGGGCGCCACCGCCGAGCCGGACGGGCCGGTCCAGCGCGCTGACGATTCCGGCGGTCACCGTGCCGGAGAGTCCGAGCGGCGAGCCGACGGCGAGCACCGGCTCACCGACCCGGGTCCGGCCGGCCGAGGCCAGCGGTAGCGGGCGCAGCGCGTTGCCGGGATCGACCCGCAGCACGGCGATGTCGGTACCCGGGTCACGGCCGACCAACCGTGCGGTGAGCCGACGGCCGTCCCGGCCGACCACCTGGAAGGTGTCCCCGCCGGCCACCACATGGCTGTTGGTCACCACATGCCCCCGCTCGTCGATCAGGAACCCGGATCCGGAGGCACCTCGGCCGCCGCTGGTCACCCGCACCGACACCACCCCGGCGAGCACCTGGTCGGCGGCGGTGACCAGGTCGGCGGTCGTACTTCCGGTCGCACCGGCCGGCGCGGCTCCCGGGTCGGCTGCCGGTGTGTCGCCGGCGGTGAGGTGCCCGGCGACGCCGCCGGCGCCAGCCGACACCGCCACCACGGCCAACCCGGCCAGCAGCAGCCGGGGCCAGCGCGACGCACCGGAGTCCGCTTCCGCGCTCTGGTCCGCCAGGCCGTGTGCCGGGTCGTCGGGCCCGGTCAGCGCGCCCGGGATCGGCGCGACGGGAGTGGACCCGGTCGGCTGATCGTCGGTCGACAGGGCAGGCGAGACGAAGCGTGGTCCGCGCGGCTCACCCAACCCCGGAATCGTGCTGTGCATGCGATGTCCCTCCTCGAAGAGGTCCGTAGGACGGCCGTCAGGGCAGTCGGGAGAACCAGAACAGGGAGCCGGCGGCGGCCAGCAGGGCGAGCACCAGGCCGGCGCCGATGAACCGCGCCGACACGTCCTGGCGCTCCAGCCGGTGACCGACCGACGAGCCGATGTCGGAGTACGCAGCACGTAACTCGTCGCCACTGCCCGCCTCGTAGTAGCCCCCGCCGGCCTGCTCGGCCACGGCGCGCAGGGTCTCCCCGTCGACCGGGACCGACTGGCCGCCACCGATGCGGCCGTCGAGCGTACCGAAGGAGATGGTGTCGACAGGTACGCCCGCCTGCACCGCGTCGGCGGCAGCCTGCGCCGGTTCCCGTCCCGAGGTGTTCGCCCCGTCGGAGAGCACCACCACCCGTGCCGGCGGCGGATCCTCGGCGGCCTGCGCGTCCAGGGTGCGGATCGATTCCAGCGAGGCGTGGATGGCCTCGCCGATCGCCGTTCCCTGTAGGCCGGTGACACCCTCGTCGAGCTGGTCGATGCCGGCGGTGACCGACTCCCGGTCGCCGCCCGGTGCGACCAGCACCGACGCGCTGCCGGCGAAGGCCACCAGCCCGACGTTGAACTCCGCCGGCAGGTCGGCCACGAACTCGCGGGCCGCTTCCCGGGCCGCGAGCAGCCGGTCCGGCGGTACGTCGTCGGCGAGCATGGACCGGGACACGTCGACGGCCACGATGACGGTGGCCCGTTCCCGGGGCACCCGTACCTCGTCGGTCGGGCGGGCGAAGCCGACCACCAGCAGCGCCAGCATCGCGACGAACAGCCCGGCCGGTACGTGCCGGCGCCACGCCGGGCGGGTGGGCGCCACCTTGTCCAGCAGGCGCAGGTTGGTGAACCGCACGGCGTACCGGCTGTGTCGGCGCTGACGCAGCAGGTACCCGACCACCAGGGCGGCAACCCCGGCCAACAGCCACAGCCGTTCGGGGGACTCCCAGCTCACGCGGCGCCTCCGTTCGTCGGTCGGGTCGCCCGGGCCAGCCGGCGCTGGGCGTGGACGTGCCGGACGATGTCGGCGATCCAGTCCCGGTCGGTGCTCAGCGGGAGCTGCGCCGCGCCGGCCCGGCGCAGCGCCCGCGCCACGGCCAGCCGTTGCGCGGCGGCGGCCGCCGCGTAACGGTCGCGCAGCCGGCGGCTGCCGGTGCGACCTCGCGCCGTCGCCCGCTCTCCGGGTCGAGCAACGTGATCAGGCCGACGTCGGGCAGCTCCAGCTCGCGCGGATCGCGGACCTCGACCGCGAGCACCTGGTGCCGCGCGGCCAGCCGCCGTAGCGGTCGCTCCCAGTCCGGGGGGCGGCCTCCGGCACCGGCCACCCCCTCGTCGGGCAGGCCATCCAGGAAGTCGGAGACGACCACCGCCAGCCCGCGACGGCCGGCCGACCGGCGCAACCCGTCGATGGCCTCGGCCAGCGGCACGGGGTCGCTGGCCGGCCGGCCGCGTGGCACCTCCAACAGGGTGCGCAGCAGGCTGAGCAGGTGATACCGGCCGGTGCGGGCGGGGAAGCGGCGCACTCCGGCGTCGCCGAGCAGATGCGCGCCGAGCCGGTTGCCGGAGCCCGCGGTGAGGAACCCGACGGCGGCGACGGCCGCCACCGCCAGCTCGCGCTTCTCCAACTCGGCGGTGCCGAAGTCCATGCTGGGCGTCGCGTCCACCAACGCCCAGGTGGTCAGCTCCCGGTCGGCGTCGACGGTACGCACGTGCGGCACGGTCGTCCGCGCGGTAACCGACCAGTCCATCCGCCGTACCTCGTCCTCGCCGGGGCGATACTCCCGACTGCCCGCCGGTTCGCTGCCCGGGCCGGGCAGCAGGCCCAGGTGCTGCCCGTGCAGCAACCCGTCGAGCCGGCGGGTGATGGTCAGTTCCAGCCGGCGCAGCCGACGCTGCGGCGCCAGGTGCCCGAGGCTCGTCGCGTTCTCGTTCATGCCGCCGTCCCCAGACCTGGCCCCTGGGTTTCCTGGGCGGGAGCGATCTGCGGGGGCGGCACCGCCTCGACGACCTGCCGTACCAGTTCGTCGGGGTCGACGTCGTCGGCGACCGCGTCGAAGGAGAGGACCAGCCGGTGGGCGAGCACGTCGCCGGCGATCTCCCGTACGTCGGCGGGGAGCACGTAGTCCCGGCCACGCAGCAACGCCAGGGCCCGGGCGGCGGCGATCAGACCGAGGGTGGCGCGGGGGCTGGCACCGTACGCCAGCTGCGCGGCCACGTCCGGTAGCCCGAACCGGCGCGGATCGCGGGTGGCCAGCACCAGCCGTACGACGTACTCGGCCAGAGCGTGGTGGACGAAGACCTCGCGGGCCCGGGCCTGCAACGCCACCAGCCGAGTCGGGTCCAGCACCGGCCGGGCGGCCGGGGTGCCGGTGCCCATCCGGTAGAGGATGCCCAGTTCCTCGTCGTCGGTTGGATAGTCGACCACGACCTTCATCAGGAAGCGGTCCCGTTGCGCCTCGGGCAGTTGGTAGACGCCCTCGGACTCGATCGGGTTCTGGGTGGCCAGCACCAGGAACGGGGTGGGGACCGGGTATGTCCGCCCACCGATCGAGACATGTCCCTCGGCCATCACCTCCAACAGCGCCGACTGCACCTTGGCCGGGGCTCGGTTGATCTCGTCGGCGAGGACCAGGTTGGCCATGACCGGCCCCAGCTCGACGTCGAACGTCTCGGTCGAGGCTCGGTAGATCCGGGTGCCGAGCAGGTCCGACGGCACCAGGTCAGGAGTGAACTGGATCCGGGCGAAGCTGCCGCCAACCGCCGTGGCCAGGGTCTCCGCGGCGAGGGTCTTGGCCACGCCGGGCACCCCTTCCAGCAGGCAGTGGCCCCGGGCGAGCAACGCGGTCAGCAGCCGCTCCACCAGCCGATCCTGGCCGACGATCACCCGCTTCACCTCGAACAGGGTCCGCTCCAGCAGCCGGGTGTGGTCGGCGTGCTCGCCTGGGGCGTCCAGCTCGCTCACGGTGGCGCTGTTGATGGTGCTCCGCATGGGCTGTGCTCCTCGGTCGCGTCGTCGTGACGCGGGTGCCCGGACAACGGGGGGAGTCCGGACACCCGCACGTGACCCATTGGGCCAGAACGGACCGAAAGACAACCGAATGGCGGAAGATCAGCCTCGCCTGCCGGCCTGGCGGAGCATCTCGTCTGTTTCCGGGTCCGGCATGAGCTGCCGCACCTCCTGCGCACAGCGGCAGGCGACGGCGATCTTGGCGGCCCACGCCAGCGCCTCCTCGCGTGCGGCTACGTCGACGACCATGAATCCGCCGATGACCTCCTTGGTCTCCGGGTACGGGCCATCGGTCACCAGCCCGTCCGTGGCCACGACGCTCGCCCGCTGCCGTTGCAGTCCGGCGCCGAACACGAACACCCCGGCGTTCACGGCCTCCTGGGTCACCGCGTGCGCGGCCTTGCCCACGTCGGGCCAATCCTCGTCGGGGATGTGGTCCATCGCGCCATCGTTGAACGAGATCAAGTACCGCGCCATCGCATAGCTCCCATGTCCCGGCGGCCTTCTCCGGCCGCCTCTCACCTCATCTACGAGCGACCCGCCGCCCATCCGACAAGGTGCCAGAAGATTTTTCCCACCGGTCAACCGGCGAGCAGGTCGCGGCGGCGGGTGAGATAGGCCCGTTCGGCGGGGTTGCCGGCAAGACCGATGGCCCGGTCGTACGCCACCCGTGCGTCGCCGTCGCGTCCGAGCCGTCGCAGCAGGTCGGCTCGGGCGGCGTGGAAGGCGTGGTAGCCGTCGAGGGCCGCGACGAGTGGTTCGATCTCAGCGAGGCCGACCGCGGGGCCGCCGACCTCGGCGACGGCGACCGCCCGGTTGAGCCGCACGATCGGCGAGGGGTCGAGCAGCGTCAGCTGGTCGTAGAGGGCGAGGAGGCTGGACCAGTCGGTTTCCCGGCTGGAGGGGGCATTCGTGTGGACCGCGTTGATCGCGGCCTGCAACTGGTAGGGCCCGGGTGGGTCACCGCCGGCGGCCACCACCTTGATCCGTTCGTGGAGCAGCGCGTTGCCCTCGGCGATCCGATCGCGGTCCCAGGCGGTGCGGTCCTGCTCATCGAGGGTCACCAGCTCCCGGGTGCGGGACACGCGCGCCGATCGTCGGGCGTCGGTGAGCAGCATCAGGGCGAGCAGGCCGGCCACCTCACCGTCGTGAGGGAGAAGGGTCCGGAGCAGCCGGCCGAGGCGGATCGCCTCGTCGCTGAGGTCGACGCGTACCGCCTCGTCCCCCGCGCTGGCGAGGTAGCCCTCGTCGAAGACGAGGTAGACGACCGCGAGCACACCGACGAGCCGTTCGCGGATGTCGTCGGGCGAGGGCACCCGGTAGGGAATGTGTGCCGCCTTGATCTTCACCTTGGCGCGGGTGATCCGTCGCGCCATCGTGGTCTCCTGAACCAGGAAGGCGCGGGCGATCTCGCCGACGGTGAGGCCGCCGAGCAGGCGCAGCGTCAGCGCCACCCGGGCCTGCATCGCGAGCGCCGGGTGGCAGCAGGTGAAGACCAGCCTGAGCCGGTCGTCCTCGACCGCGCCGGTCGGCTCGGCCGGGGAGTCGTCGTGGACGATCCGGGCCGCCCGGTGCTTGGCCTCGCGCTGCGACTCGCGACGGAGTCGATCGATTGCCCTGCGGGTGGCGGTGGTGGCGAGCCAACCGCCGGGACTGGGTGGTACGCCCTCGCGCGGCCACCGTTCGACGGCCGCCACGAACGCCTCGGCCGTCGCGTCCTCGGCGACATCGAGGTCACCGAAGCGGCGCGCGAGGCTGGCGACCACCCGCGCCCACTCCTCCTGGTGGGCGCGGGTGATCGCCTCCTCGACGCTCAGGCCAGTCACGGCTCACGCAGCGTTCGGACGGTTCCCGGGCTCAGTCCCGCTGGCGCTGGACGCGGTAGCGCCGGATCAGGGCGGCGGTGGAGGAGTCCAGTTCGGTCAGGTCGGCCTGGTCGCCGGTGAGCAGCGGAGCGAGCTGGTTGGCCATCACCTTGCCCAGCTCGACACCCCACTGGTCGAACGGGTTGATGTCCCAGATCGCGCCCTCGGTGAGCACGATGTGCTCGTAGAGGGCGACGAGTTGCCCGAGCGTGGCCGGGGTGAGTCGGTCGGCCACGATCGACGTGGTCGGGTGGTTGCCGGCCATCACCCGGTGCGGCACGAGGTCGGCGGCAGTCCCCTCGGCCGCGACCTGCTCGGCGGTCCGACCGAAGGCCAGGGCTGCGGTCTGGGCGAAGAAGTTCGACATGAACAGGTCGTGCATGTCGCCGATGTCGTGGTTGGGCTCGCTGAAGGCGATGAAGTCCGCCGGCACCAGCCGGGTGCCCTGGTGCAGCAGTTGGTAGAAGGCGTGCTGGCCGTTGGTCCCGGGCTCGCCCCAGAAGATCTCCCCGGTGTCGTACGACACGGGCTGCCCGTCGGTGCGGACCGACTTGCCGTTGCTCTCCATGGTCAGCTGTTGCAGGTAGGCGGGGAACCGGTGCAGGTACTGCGAGTACGGCAGCACCGCATGGGTCTGCGCGCCCAGGAAGTTGGTGTACCAGACGTTGAGCAGGCCGAGCAGGACCGGCGCGTTGGCTGCCAGCGGCGCGGTACGGAAGTGCTCGTCCACGGCGTGGTAGCCGGCCAGCATCTCGTCGAAGCGCGCCGGCCCGATGGACAGCATCACCGACAGTCCCACCGCAGACGGCAGCGAGTACCGGCCGCCGACCCAGTCCCAGAAGCCGAACATGTTGGCCGGGTCGATGCCGAAGTCCGCCACCCGCTGGGCGTTGGTGCTGACCGCGACGAAGTGGCGGGCCACCGCGTCGGCATCGGCGTCGAGGCCGGCCAGCAGCCAGCGCCGGGCCTGCTCAGCGTTGGCCAGGGTCTCCTGCGTGGAGAAGGTCTTCGACACCACCACGAACAACGTGGTGGCCGGGTCCAGATCAGCGGTGGTGTCGTGAATGTCGGTGGGATCGATGTTCGACACGAAGCGGCAGCTCAGACCGCCGTCGCGGTACGCCTTCAACGCTTCGTACGCCATCACCGGCCCCAGGTCGGAGCCGCCGATACCGATGTTGACCACGGTGCGGATCCGCTCGCCGGTGTGCCCGCGCCACTGCCCGGAGCGCACCTTCTCGGCGAACTCGGCCATCCGTTGCCGTACCGCGTGCACGTCGGCTGCCACGTCCTGCCCGTCGACGGTGAGCGTGGCGCTGGACGGCAGCCGCAGCGCGGTGTGCAGCACCGCGCGATCCTCGGTGCCGTTGATGTGGGCACCGGCGAACATGGCGGCGATCCGGTCGGTCAGCCCGACCCGCTCGGCCAGGGCGGTCAGCAGGCGCAACGTCTCGTCGGTGACCAGGTTCTTGCTGTAGTCGACGTAGAGGTCGGCCACCTCGACCGTCAGCCGCCGGCCCCGTTCGTGATCGGTGGCGAACAGGTCCCGCAGGTGTGTCCCGCGGATCTCGTCGGCGTGCTTGCGCAGGGCCTGCCACTCGTCGGTGCTGGTGACGTCCGCAGCCATCGGATCGATCGTCTCCTCGCAGGGGTCGGACACGCCGCCGGCCTCGTCCCGGCCGCCGGTGAGACCAGACTGCCATATGAAGATCGGCTCGCCAGCCCGACACCACGACCTGTGGGATCGCCGGACGCCACCGGGGTGACGATCCGCACGGACCTGGGTGCGGTGCGCGAACAGTCGGCGAGTCCACGGGGTCCGGTGCGTGCCGGTCGCCGGGACAGGGCATGGTGGTGGCATGACGACGCCGGCATCGAGCGCCCCCGCAGCTGTCCCCGCAGAACCCGCCGCCGCCACCGGCGTACGGCAGACACTGCTGGTGCTCGGCGCCAGCGGTGACCTGACCGGGCGTTTGCTGCTGCCCGGGCTCGGCCGGTTGCTGGCCACCGGAGCTGTGCCCGGGTTGCGGCTGATCGGCAGCGGTATGGACGGCTGGGACGACGAGCGCTGGCGGCGCCGGGTGGCCGACTCCTTCGGCACCGTCGGCGCGGTGGGTCCGGTGGAGTCCGAGGTGATCCAGCAGACCCGCTACGTGCCGGCCGACGTGACGCGCGAGGAGGACCTGCGGTCGCTGCTGGGCTGCTGCACCGGGCCGTTGGTGATCTTCTTTGCGCTGCCGCCGCTGGTGACGGCCCGCTCGGCCGCCGCGCTGGCCCGGATCGGTGTGCCTCCTGGCACCCGGCTGATGCTGGAGAAGCCCTTCGGAGTCGATCGGATCTCGGCCCGCTCGCTGAACGAACTGCTGGCAACCCTCGTACCGGAGGGCCAGGTCCACCGGATCGACCACTTCCTCGGCAAGTCGACGGTGCTCAACCTGCTCGGCCTGCGCTTCGCCAACCGGATCTTCGAGCCCGTACTCAACTCGTCGCACGTGGCCTGCGTGGACATCGTCTTCGACGAGACGCTCGGCCTGGAAGGGCGGGCGGGCTACTACGACCGTGCCGGGGCGCTGGTGGACATGGTGCAGTCCCACCTGCTCCAGGTGCTGGCCCTGCTCGCCATGGATCCGCCGCCGACGCTGCGGGCCGAGGAACTGCGGGGACGCCAGGCGCAGGTGCTGCGGGCCACCCGGCTGTGGCACGACGATCCGGCGGTGGCCAGCCGGCGGGGCCGGTACACCGCGGGAGAGATCGACGGGCGGCGGCTGCCGAACTACGCCGACGAGCCCGGTGTCGATCCCGCGCGGGGCACGGAAACGCTCGCGGAACTTGCGGTCACGGTGGACAACTGGCGCTGGGCGGGAGTGCCGTTCCGGCTGCGCTCAGGCAAGGCGGTGGACGCCGTACGCAAGGAGGCGATCATCACCTTCAAGCAGCCGACCCGGGTGCCCGACGGATTGACCGGCTACGAACGGCCCGACCGGCTCCGAATCGGCTTCGGACCCGATCGGCTCGGCCTGGATCTCAACATCAACGGTCCCGGGAATCCCTTCGAGTTGGAACAGGCGAACCTGACGGCGGACTTCGGCCCCGGCGACCTGCCCGCGTACGGCGAGGTGCTGCGCGGTGCCTTCGACGGCGATCCGACCCTGTCGGTTCGCGGCGACGTCGCCGAGGAGTGCTGGCGCATCGTGGAGCCGGTGCTGGCCGCCTGGAAGGCCGGTGCGGTGCCGCTACAGGAGTACCGGGCGGGATCCGCCGGGCCGGCCGATTCGCTGATCGGCCCGGTGTCCCACGTGCGCTGAGCCTGCGCACCAGTGCGGCCCCGGCGGTGAACCGCCGGGGCCGCGTGGTGGTGGTGCGCTCGGATCAGCTGGTGGGGAAGTTGTCCGGGGTGCGGATGCGCTCGCGCATGAACGCCCCGGAGGTGGTGAGCATCGAGGTGCCGGTGTAGGAGCTGCCGTTGCAGGTGCCCGGCCGCAACGCGGCGCTGCCCTCGGCCTTGTCGGAGAAGGTCCAGTTCGCGTAGCCGATCTTCAGCCGGTCGAGCAGGTCGAGCCACTGGGCGCTGCTGGTCAGGTCGGCGGCGCCGTCACCGGTGTAGTCCACCGTGCCGAACTCGGTGACGAACAGCGGCAGCCTGGCGGCGGCCCGCTCCACCTCGGCGCGGTAGTTGTCCTTGTGCGACGCGGCGTAGAAGTGGAAGGCGTACATGACGTTGCTGGCGTTCACCGGGTTGTTGACGATCTCGGTGTGGTTGGCGCCCTCGGAGACGCCCAACGAGGACCAGGCGCGGGTGCCCACGATGACCACCGCGTCCGGGTCGTTGGCCCGGATCACCGGGATCACCTGGTCGGCGTAGTTCTTGATGGTCGACCAGCTCACCCCGTTGGGTTCGTTGGCGATCTCGTAGATCACGTTGTTCTTCGCCGCGTGCCGGGCGGAGACGGCGGCGAAGAAGGTCTTGGCCCGCTCCAGGTTGTACATCGGGTCACCCGGGGTGAGCAGGTGGAAGTCGATCATCGCGTACATGCCGCGCCGGGTGGCCTCCTCGACCAGGTTGTTGACCCGGTTGGTGAAGCCCGCTGGGTCGGTCTCGTAGCCCTGCTCCTGCACGTACATGGCGATGCGGAACAGGTCGGCGCGCCAGTCGGTGGCGAGCGCGTCGAGCGAGGCCGGGTTGTAGCAGTTGCCGAACCACTGGATGCCGTGGCTGCTCATGCCGCGCAGCTGGATCGGTCGACCGTACTGGTTGCAGAGGTTGACCCCGCACACCCGCAGCTGCCCGTTGATGGCCACCGGGGTCTGACCGCCGGGCGGGGGCGTGGTGGGTGGCGGCGTCGTCGGCGGTGGGGTGGTGGGCGGCGGGGGAGTGGTCGGCGTGGTCGAGCCCGTGCACACGGTGCCGTTGAGCGTGAACGAACTCGGTGACGGGTTGGCGCCGGTGAAACTGCCGTTGAAGCCGATGTTGGTGCTGGCGCCGGTGCCGAGCGAACCGTTCCAGCTCGCGCTCTGCGCGGTGACGGAGCTGCCACTCTGACTCCAGGTGGCCGACCATCCCTGGGTGAGCCGCTGGCCGCTGTCGGGGAAGCTGAAGCCGAGCGTCCAGCCGTTGACCGGGTCGCCGAGGTTGGTGACGGTGACGCTCGCGGTGAACCCGCCGGACCAGCTGTTCGTCGTGTAGGTCACGGAACAGCCGGTGGCGGCCATCGCGTTGGTGGTGGGCAGGGCCGTCAACGCGCCGAGGGTCAATGCGCCGACGGCACCGGCCGCGACCAACAGGCGCCGCAGGCGGCGCGGAGGTTGCTTCATGGTGGACCATCGCAATCTGGTCGTGGTGGTGGGGGCACGGCACTCCGGCGGCAGCGACGAGGAGGCCGGGAGCGCTCCCACGGCAGCTTACGTGGCTTCGAAACGATGACGCAATATTTCGATACATCGAAGCCTGGAACCAACTGTGGCCCCGGGACGACGTCCCGGGGCCACAGTTCGGTACAGGGCCGACTCAGTCCTCGCCGGCGGCCCGTCGTCGGTCGGCTTCGGCATCGGCAGCGCCGACGGGAGTCGGATCGGTGTCCCGTTCTGCCGCTGCCAGGTCGATGTCGGCACCGGCTCGTACGGCATCGGCCGCCGCGTCGTCCGCGCCGACCAGTTCGGTGCCGGTGTCGCCGTCGTCGTCGATCAGCTTGCCGGTCCCGGTCATTGCGATCGGCGTGTACCTCGGGTCGGTCGTCATCTCGTCCTCCTCTCCGGTGTCCGACAGGTACCCGCCGCGCGGTGTCGGCACACCGGTAACCCGCGCCCCGACGTCCGCCGGCTGGGTGGTCGGGGAGTCGATGGCGTCCGGACTTGCGCTGCTCACTACCCTGACTGTGATCATCGGCCAGGTAACCTCTCGACTTCGACAAGGGCATCAGATGAGTGACAGCCACCCTCCGTACGGTGGGCAACAGCCGGATCCGAACGCCGCCCCCTGGGGCACACCACCCGGCTCCCCGGTCGGTCCGCCGGGCTCGCCGGTCACCCCGGCCGGCTACCCGTCGCCGTACGGTGCGCCGGTGCCGCCGCCACCCCCGGCCTACGGGACGCAGCCGAAGAAGTCCTCGAACAAGGGCCTCTGGCTCGGTCTGGGGATCGGTGCCGCCGTGATGGCGGTGCTCGTCGCCTGCGGCGGCGTCATCGGCTTCTTCGTGCTGGCCGGTGACGACGAGGGTGAGCCGGTCGCGGGCCAGCAGAGCGACGCGCCCGGTGCACCGACCGACGCGCCGTCGATCGCGCCACCGGCGGAGGAGCAGCCGGACAACAACAACGCGGTCACCGCCCGCAACTCCAGCGACATGTCCGCCGTCTGCGAAGGCAGCCCGATCCTCAACGCCGCGCCCTACACCGGGGCCAAGGGCACCAAGGTCTACACGTTCGCCAACTCCCCGGAGCGTCCGGAGTCGTGGCTGAGCAAGTCGGTCGGCTTCGACAAGCCTTACTACGCCAAGACCGCCGAGTGGGCATCGGTCTCCGTCGTCGGCTGCCTCACCTTCGAGCAGGGCAGCGAGGGTACGCCCCGCAAGTGCCAGTACAAGGACCGCGACGACAAGCAGGTGACCGTCGACTACGTCTCCTCGCGCTACACGCTGACCTTCTACGCCGCCAAGACCGGCGAGAAGATCGGTGAGGGCGGGCGGGTCAACGCCCCGGCGGTGCGGTGCCCGAGCTTCATCTCCTACAACAAGGAGACCATGCGGGCGTACGCCCAGCCGGACAGCGGTGCCATCGAGTTGGCGCTGGACAAGTTCACCTCCTGAGTCACCAGCATCCCGGGCGGCGGGGCGGACATCGTGCGTCCCGCCGCCCCGGTGCTGCGGCGGGTCCGCGAGTGTTTCGGCGTCCGACGGTGGGGCACCTGAGCGGTGAACACTGTCGGTGGAGGGAGGCACTCCATGCCTGCGGGATCCAGCCCGAAAAGAGAACGGCAGTACGAGCACGTCAAGGCCAGTGCCAAGAAGCGTGGCGTGTCCACCAGCCGGGCCGAGGAGATCGCGGCCCGTACGGTAAACAAGGAGCGGGCCCGCTCCGGTGAGGCGCGGACCGCGAGCCGATCGTCGCTCGACGACGTCTCGTCCGGCCACCGCGGCGGCAAGCGCTCGCACCGTGGCGCCGGCGGGCGCACCAAGGAACAGCTGTACAACGAGGCGAAGAAGCGTGGCGTCAAGGGTCGCTCGTCGATGTCGAAGGCGGAGCTGGAGAAGGCGCTGGCCCGTTAGGAACCTCGACCCGGGGCCGCTGAGCTGGCCCGACCCCTGAGCTGGCCCGATGCCTGAGCTGGACCGACGCTTGAGCTGGCACGGCGGCCCGCGGAGCCCGATGAGGCGGTGGGCCGCCGGCCGGTGCCTGCGGGCAGCGACCTGCGGATGGTCCCGTCCGCCGCCGCTCTCGCGGCAGTCCGCGGTAACCGGCCCGCGAGCAGGGGAGATGCCCGACGCGGTGTCGATGTCGGAGTCAGCGGCTAACCTCTCGGCATGCCGCGATGGGTGAGCTCAGGGGGAGGCGATGGCTGACGCCTGCGACGTACGCCGGTTGGCCCTGGCGCTACCGCACGCCGTGGAGATCGACAGTGACGGCTTCGACTTCCGGGTCGCGGACAAGGGCTTCGTCTGGTCCTATCCCGAGCGCCGACCGGGCAAGCCGCGCGTCATCCGCACCGACATCGCAGTGTTGTACGTCGGCGACGAGGCCGAGAAGCAGGCACTGCTCCTCGGCGAGCCGGCGCTGTTCTTCACCACCCCCGCCTACGACGGGCTACCCCTGGTCATGGTGCGTCTGGCCGAGGTCACCGTCGAACGGCTCGACGAGCTGATCACCGACGCGTGGCGGATGCGCGTACCGGACCGTCAGGTAGCGAATCGCCTCCCCTGACTCGGACGCCGACAGGCAACGTGGCGCGCTGTCCGCCACCGTCTCCGGTCGAAGCGCCGCGATCCCGACGACCTTCCTGGTCCGATCGGCCGAAGGCCGGACAACTATCGCGAATTTGACACTGTCATGCTTGTCGCAATCTTGATCCAGTGAATGTCCACAGTGGTAGCAAATTGCACGTCCGGCGCTGTCAGATATCGACCTTCAGATTTTCGTACGCGTGTGACATTATGACGTCGAGGGTGCGCGCTGGGCCCCCAACGGCGCGGTCGGGGAACCGTCTGGAGGGAATAAGTGGCAATCGACGTGCTCGTGTCCGACGTTCTGCATCTGTCCCGTTTTGCGCTCACTGCCCTCTTGGGGCAGGAGGAGGAGTTCTGCGTCGTCGGATCCATGAGTAACTATTTGGACGCGTTGGATTTCGCCGAGCTGCATCGGCCCGACGTGGTGATCATCAGCTTTCAGCGCGAGGAGAGCGACGCGGTCGCGTTCGCCGAGAAGGTGGCGAGCATCCCGGGGTGCCGGAGCATGCTGCTCGCGACCTCCTTCACCCGGCCGGTCGTGCGCCGGGCCTTCGCGGGGGAGATCGCGGGGCTGGTGCAGCGCGATGTTCCACCGCGCCAGTTCTTCGACGCGATCCGCCGCGTCCACCTCGGCGAGCGCGTCTTCGACGCGGAGCTCACGGTGGCCGCCCTGGGCAATGGGGACTGCCCACTCACGCCACGCGAGCTCTCGGTACTCACCCACGTCTATCAGGGGGACACCGTCGGCGAGATCGCGGCTCGGCTGCGCCTCTCCGACGGCACGGTGCGTAACTACCTGTCGTCGGTCGTCGCGAAGCTCAATGCGCGCAACCGGATCGACGCGCTGCGGATCGCCCGGGAGTCGCACTGGATCTGAGTGGGACGGGAGGGCGGCCCCGGGTCCAATCAGCACACTCCGGTCGGATTTCTTTACAAAACCTTTCCTTGCGGTAAAGGCGGCTTTATGCTGGCGAGTCCCCAGTGTGGGAGGCATTGCATCCAAATGTGTTTCTAATACTCGGGGTATGCATTTCTCAGCAGTGGCGATGGTTTGGTGGATGGCCCGTCCGGCCGGTGCTAGCCTGCTGATCCATGCGATTCTCCGCACAATCGACGGCACCTGACGCAACCGACGCGTCTTCCGTCGTTCGCTGACTTCCTGGAGCGCCTCGACGGGTCATTCGTGGTGCTTGCGGTTCGTGCACACGGCAGGGAGAGGAACCGGGGCAATGATGGATCTGTCGCTCACCGCGAGTGCCACCGCCGTGATCCGTGGGCACGCCCGTGCGACACCGGAGCGCACCGCGCTGATCGTTGTCGATGACATCGATCATGCGGACGGCGATCGGTGCTGGTCGTTCGCCCAGCTGGATGCCGATGCAAGGAAGATCGGGGCCTGGCTCCAGGCCCGTTACCCGGCCGGCGACCGGGTGTTGCTGCTGTATCCCACCGGCTTCGACTTCGCCGTGGCTCTCGTGGGTTGTCTCTACGCCGGGATGATCGCAGTGCCGGCACCGCTGCCGGGCCGGTATCCCCATGAGCGGTCACGCGCCCGAGGTATCGCGGAGAACGCCGGGGTGTCGGTGGTACTGACCGACACGGTCAACCGCTCCGCCGTCATGGCGTGGGCGCAGTCGGTCGGGCTGAGCTACCTACCCCTGCTGGCCACCGACGGTGCGGCCGTACCGGAGGCGGAGTCGTGGTCACCGAGCGAGCTGGGCCACGACACGCTCGCCATCATCCAGTACACCTCGGGCACCACCGGCGAGCCCCGGGGCGTGCCGGTCAGCCACGGCAACCTCCTGCACAACATGGAGAGCCAGCGCCGCGTGTATGGGCTGACCGCCGAGACCAGGCTCGGCGGCTGGGTCCCGCTGCACCACGCCATGGGACTCTTCGGTCACCTGATGCCTGCGCTGCTGGTGGGCGGCGGCTGCGTACTGATGCACCCGGCCGCCTTCATCCGCCAGCCGCACCGCTGGCTACGCATGATCGACAAGTACGACATCCATGTCTCCGCCGCCCCGGATTTCGCCTTCGAGATGTGTCGCGCCAGGGTCACCGACAGCCAACTGAGCGGGCTGGACCTGTCCCGGTGGCGCATCGGAGTCAACGGGGCGGAACGGGTGCACGCCGAGACGCTGGAGGCGTTCGCCAAGCGGTTCGCTCCGGCCGGGCTGCGCGACGATGTGGTGTGCCCCTGCTACGGCCTGTCCGAGGCGACGCTGCTGGTCTCGGCCGACCCGTTCCGCAAGGCCGTCGTGACCAGGGTCGACGAGCATGGGTTGGAGCGGCACCGGTTCACTCCCACCGACGCGGGTCCGGGCGTGGTCAGCTGCGGCGCACCCCGCGACGTCGAGGTGCTGGTCGCTGACCCGACCACCGGTGCGGCGCTGCCGGCCGGGACGATCGGCGAGATCTGGGTACGCGGCCCCGGCGTTTCCCGTGGCTACTGGCGCGACGAGGCCGCGACCGACCGGACGGTCACGGTCGACGGCTACGTCCGCACGGGGGACCTCGGCACCATGCACGAGGGCGAGCTGTATTTGACCGGGCGGACGGCCGAACTGCTCGTCGTGGATGGACGCTGCCTCTACCCGCAGGAGATCGAGCGGGCGTTGCGGGCGCAGATCCCCGGTCTGGGCATCATCGGTGCGGTCTTCACGGTACCGCTCGACGGATCCGGGTCCGGCAACGCCCTGGTCGTGGTCTCCGAGGTCAACGGGCGGCCGTCCGAGGACCGGCTGCGCCATCTGGCCGACGAGATCACGCGTACGCTCACCCGCGAGTTCAGCGTCCGCCCCGGCGGAACCGTCCTGCTGCGCCGGGGCGGCGTCCGGCGTGCCACGAGCGGCAAGGTCAAGCGCTCGGAGATGCGCCGGCTGTTCCTCGGGGGCGGCCTGGACCCGGTCTACACCGACTGGCAGCCACTGGTGGCCGCGACCTCGTGAACACGTCCGGTCGCCGCGGCGGCGAGGTGGCGGCCGGTCATGCGGTGTGCCGGTGGGCGGCGGTGAGGAGGGCGTCGACCTCCCGGACGACCTGCTGGGCGTTGGTCGCCGCCGCAGGCACGATGTCCTGGATCAGGAAGGCGCCGTGCACCAGGCCCGGTCCCGGCACGTGCCGGGCGGGTACGCCCGCGGCGTGGAGGTGCTCCACCAGCAGCTCGCCCTCGCGTTGCAGCGGATCGAACTCGGCCGTGGCGACGACCGTCGGTGGTAGACCGCGCAGGTCCGCGCGTAGCAGATCGACGGCCGGATCGCTCCGATGCCGTGCATCGGGAAGATACTGCTCGTAGCACCAGGTCAGGTCCTCGACGGACAGTAGGTACCCCTCGGTGTGCGCACTGGCGGCGGCGATCCGCAGACTCGGGTCGACGGGCGGATACATCAGCAACAGCGCGGCGATGCGCGGGTCGCCGTTGGCGCGGGCGTCCAGGGCGGCACCGAGGGCGAGTTGGGCACCCGCGCTGTCGCCGGCGAGAACGTGGTCGCGGTCGGGGAACATCCGGCCGGTCCAGCGCGCGGCCGCGATGGCGTCGTGCAGCGGGGTGGGGTACGGAAACTCCGGCGCCCTGCGGTAGTCGGCGGAGACGACGACCGTGCCCAGTGACGCCGCGAGCACCCGACAGGCCAGGTCGTGCGTGTCGAGGTCACCGGTCACCCATCCGCCGCCGTGCAGGTAGGTGATCACTCGGTCGGTGTCGGATCGCGGTGTGTAGACCCTGCACCGGATCGGCGTGCTGTCCAAACTGTCGATCTTTTCGTCGACGACCACCGTTGGATCCGGTTCGCCGCCCTGGCCCCGGGGGCGGAGGGCACTTGCGCGGTAGCGCTCGCGGGCCTGTTCGACCGGCATCGTGCGGAGCGGAGGCGGCGCACCGTCGGCATGTTGCCAGGCGATGAGACGGCGGAGTATCCGATCCAACGGCATGTTGGCCCCTTCGACGGCTTGATCGGGCGACTGTGGCCCGCCGATCCGCGCCCGCCACGCCGCACCGCGACGCCGCGCTGGGCGTCCGTTGTGCCGCACCCTACGATACCGGCGTCGGATCGGAATACGACCATGAGAAATGCACGTGGGGTTTGCGCTGTCATGGTGGTTGCATTTCTACGGTATGTCGGCTATCCGACGTGGTGAAGAGGTGACCTGTCTGCGGCCCCGTGCAACCTGCAAAACGAATATGTCACCGGTTGTCGGTCCTGGCGTCGGCCGGCGCGGTTTCGGCGAGGTTGTCGTTGCAGCCCTGATCGGTGACCCGCTCTTCATTCCCAGGCCATATACACTTTTCATTGTGTGACCTATGCCACATGGTTGTTGGTGGCGGTTCCGTATCGGATCCCCGACATCGGTGGAAGGCCCTCTGAGCTGTGCAGACATGGCTTCGACTGGCTTTTCCGCTGGTCGCGGGAGTGTTAGTGCCGGCTGAGCTGTGAAGGGGTGCTGCCGGCGTAGCGGAGGAATCGGCGGAATCGTGCGATGCGTGGGAAGCGCACAGCCGCATATGCAGAATTAACGGATTGCGGGACGTTGGGTGGGTGGTAGCGTGCGTTGGTGTTCCGCAGGGCCAGGCAGGGCCCGGCTGAATGTCGTGAACCATACTGATGGCCCATTGTCGGGTGTTTCGTAATCCTGTGCGGTCGGGACCGGTGTTGATCCGGTCGTAGACCCGGTTGACGCTGCCTGGGGGAGAGACCGTGCCACAGCAACAAGCGACTGCCTGTCCACCGTGGGAAAAAGTCGCCGAATCGATCGAATTCGTTCCCGATCAGTTTTCCCGCAAGACTCAGCCGGAGTCCGTGGCCCGGGAAATGCTGCACTGCGACTCGGCCGACGTGGACCGACTGGTCGACGCCGGGCTGCCGGCCGAGGAGCGGGACGGCGTACGTTACTTCGACCCCAACGACCTCTACAACCTCGGCATGTACTCGTACCGGTCGAACACGCAGCCGGAGTTGGCGTTCCGGATGCTGTTCCGGTTCGCGGGTCGCTCGGTCGACGACCTGCTTCGGCCGAAGACCTGGAGCTTCCGGGTCCGACTGGAGTGCCACGAGTGCTCGGGGGTGGCGCCGTGGCGGCTGGAGGGGCCCGACGTGGTCCGGTTCGGGGGCCAGCTGGAGGAGATCACGCCACTCACGCCGAGCGCAGGGTCGGCGGAGTACGCCGCGACAGTCACAAACACCGGCGCTCGTACCCCTCTGGTATCCCCGACCCTGCGGACGTTGACCCGCGACTACCTGCACGCCGGCTACCGCTGGCAGATGATTCCGGTGCCGATGCAGGCCGACTACGCGCTGGTGCACGAACTCGGGGTGACGAGCTGCATCGCGGCGAGCCTGCTGCTGGCCGAGCGGTTCCGCGCGGCGGGATACCGCGCGGAGGCGAAGCGCGGGTGGTTCACCGGGGTGCTCGGCGGCGCGCTCGACCTGCCGCACGCGTGTGTCGAGGTGACCGACGACGACGGGGTGACCAAGACGGTCGACATCGCCAAGGCGCAGCTCGCGGCGCGGCTGTCCGCCGACACCGAGCAGTTCCAGGAGCTGTGTCTCGGATCGATCTACAACAAGGTCATCCCGTCGACCGCCTCCGGCAACGCGTCCTTCGGACACCACGAATGTGGGTCGCCACAACCGGCGCTGTTGCGTGCCGACATCAGGTCGGCGCGGTGAACCTGACCTCTTGAACCACCTATCGGGGAGGACGACTGACAATGGCGGTACGAGAGATCGAACCGATCGAGCTGGAGCTGGACCGGCTCGAGCACATGGCCGAGTCCGGCTACTACAACCCGTACACGTTGTTCGACTGGCCGGACGCCATCGAGCCGGACCTGCCGTGGATGAGCGAGAGCCTGACCACCCTCGCGGGCACGCCGATGTGGGACGAGCTCACCCGTGAGCAGCAGATCGCGCTTACCAAGTACGAGGCCATCAACTTCTTCAGCCTCAACATCCACGGCATCCGCGAGCTGATGAGCGAAGTCGTGATGCGCATCCACGAGCGGACGTACGCGAACGTCTCGGAGTTCCTGCACCACTTCATCGGTGAGGAAAACGAGCACATGTGGTTCTTCGCGCAGTTCTGCCTGCGCTACGGCGGCAAGCTGTACCCGGCCCAGCCGTCCCTGCAGGCCGACTCGGTGGAACACCTGTCGCCGGTGGCCCGTGAGCTGGTGGTGTTCGCCCGCATCCTCATCTTCGAGGAGATCGTGGACCACTACAACGCGTACATGGCCACCGACGAGTCGTTGCCGCACATCGCCCGCGAGATCAACCGGGTGCACCACCAGGACGAGAGCCGGCACGTGGCGTTCGGGCGCATGATCTTCACCAACCTGCTCGGCCAGGTGGCCAAGCGCGACCCGGCCGAGGTGCCGCTGGTCGCCGAGTACCTGGAGAACTACCTGCGGTACAGCATCGCCACGCTCTACAACCCGGCGGCCTACCGCGACGCCGGCATTCCGGACGCGTTGGCGTTGCGCCGCCGCGCGTTGGAGCACCCGGCCCGACACGCCGCGCACGAGCGGATCCTCAAGCGGACGCGCAGCTTTCTGACGAAGGCCGGCGTGGGCAGGGAACTGGTCAAGTGAGGACCGAACCGATGCAGGCGGTGCGGGAGTTCATCCTGGACCGCAATCCCAAACTCGACAAGCTGGACGACGACCTCGACCTCATCGACAGCCGGGCGATCAACTCGCTGGCCTTCGTCGAGTTCATCTTCCTGCTGGAGGAACTGACCGGCGAGTCGATCGACCCCGAGGAACTCGACCTCGACGACTTCCGCACCCTCAACGCGATCGGGGCGCGGTTCCTGAAGCAGAAGGCGGCGTCATGACTACCGTTACCGACAATGGCTTGCGGGTCCTCGACGGTGGCCAGCTGCGATTGCTGAGAGCGATCGACGCGGTGTTCCGGCGATTCGGGGACGGCTGGGGTGCCGCGGAGTTCCGGTTCCCGTTCCTGCTGCGCACCCGGGACCTGGACACCTTCGACTACTACGACAACTTCCCGCATCTGGGGCTGGCGGCCGCCCGGCTCGACCCGGAGCGGGTGGGCACCCTGCTGGCTACCGCGTCCCGGCCGTTGGAACAGGTGCCGGCCGACGTGCTGCGGCCCGCCGAGTTCGCCCTGCCCTCGGCCGCCTGCTACGCGATCTACCTGGACCTGGCCGGGTCGGTCCTGCCCGCAGACGGAGTCCTGCGGACCACGTTGGGCACCTGTTTCCGCAACGAGGAGCATTACGACGGCCTACAGCGGCTGCTCGGCTTCTCCATGCGGGAGATCGTCTTCGTCGGCCAGGAGGAGGGTGCCAAGCAGCACCTGGGCCGGGCCAAGGACGCGGTGCTGGCGCTGTGCGCCGAACTCGGTCTCGACGTCAAGCTCGAGGTCGCCACGGATCCGTTCTTCGACAAGAACAGCGGCAAGGCGAAGATGCAGCGGTTGTTCCCGGTGAAGGAGGAGTTCGTCGTCGATGGCCTGGCCATCGGCTCGGTCAACTACCACCGGAACTTCTTCGGCGAGCGGTGCGAGATCCAGGCCGGAGACGACACCGCCCACACCAGTTGTCTGGCGTTCGGCGTCGAGCGGTGGGTGCACACGCTGACGGCGCGTTTCGGTGGTGTCGAGGCCGCGCTGTCCGCAGTGGAGAGCCTGGGCTGATGCGGTCGAGCGTGGCGACGGTGCTCGGCACCGACGTGGCCCTGCTCCAGTCGGGCATGGGCGGCGTCGCGGGCACGGAGTTGGCGTGCGCGGTCTCCAACGCGGGTGCGGCCGGCTGCGTGGGCGGCTACAAGCTGATGGGTGAGGCACTGTCGGCGGTGCTGAGCCGGTTGGTGGCGGGCACGTCGCGACCGGTCGGCGTGAATCTCATCCCGGAGGTGGTCGGTCCCGACGACCTCGACCGCCAGGTGACGCAGGTGCTCACCGAGACGCCGCCGCACGTCTACGTGTCGCTGTTCGGCATGCCCGAGGAAGCGGTGTTCGAGCGCGTCGCCGCGACCGGCCGGGTTCTCGTGGTCCAGGTCGGCACCGTGGAGGATGGCGTACGGGCGGCGGAGCGGGGCGCTGTCGTGGTGGCGCAGGGCATCGAGGCAGGTGGACACCTGCTCGGTGGGTCGCGCCGCGACGAGTTGGTCGCCGAGCTGCGCGACCGGGCGCCCAGCGCCTGCGTCGTCGCGGCGGGTGGCATCGGTTCGCCGGCCGACGCCGAGCAGGCGATAGCCGCCGGAGCCGACGGCGTGCTGCTGGGGACGGCGTTCGTCGTCGCCCGGGAGTCCTGGGCCCATCCCCACTTCAAGACGGCGGTGTGCGCGGCTGACGGTGCCGACACAGTGATCACCGACGTCTACGAGATCGGGTGGCCGGGTCGGCGTCACCGGGTGCTGGCCACACCGGTGACCGAGGACCCGCGGCAACCGAAGAAGTTCATCGGCCGCACGAGGGTCGAAGAGCGTTCGTACCTGGTGCCCCGCTTCAGCGCCGCGGTGCCCACCGTGGCGACCACCGGCCGCATCGAGGAGATGGCGATGTACTGCGGCCTGTCCTGCGAATCGGTCTCCGACGAGACGTCGGCAGCCGATGTCGTCGCCGGGTTCGCCGGCGTACTTCCTGCTGCTGAACGCATTGAACTGGGATAAGGGGGATGTGGTGTCTGCTGGTGAGGTTCTCGAACGTCTTGAGGTGGCGTACCGCGAGGATGCGGTGCGGGCCCGTGGGCGGGAGGGTGTCGAGCTGTACTACGAGTCGACCGGTACGGGTCCGGTGGTCCTGACGCTCAACAACTTCTTCATGACGACTCCGACGTGGCGGGTGTTCACGGACGAGTTGTCGGTGGGCCATCGCGTGGTGAGTTACGACCTGTGCGGCCATGGCCGGTCGTCGCACCCGGAGAAGTATCCGACGTGGGACGAGCACGTCGAGGACGTCGTCGGGCTGCTGGATGCGCTGGAGATCGACCAGGCGTACCTGTTGTCGACCTCGATCTCCACGGTGTTGGCGCGGGATGTGGCCCTGAAGCACCCGGACCGGGTCAAGGGGATCGTGCTGGCCGGTCCGGCGCTCGGTCCCCGGGGGATGCGTCGTCATCGTCTGGTGCAGCGGGCGTGGCTGCTGACGCTGGAGCAGCACGGAATGGCGGCGTTGTACGCGCACCTGTACCCGGAGGTGTTCGGCGCGGAAATGATCGAGGAATTGGGTACGCCGGGCTTCCTCGGGTTGCGGGAGAGCTTCCTGGCTCTGTCGACGAAGGAGGATCTGGTCAACGGGTTGAAGTTGGCGTTGACCGGTGAGACGAGCGCGGATGTGCTGGCTCGGATCGAGGCACCGACCCTGGTGGTCATCGGTGACGACGACGTGTTGCTGAGCCCGTCCGGGGCCAAGGAACTGGCGGAGAAATTTCCCAACGGTCGCTACGAGATCATGCCGGGAGCGGGCCATCTGCCGTTCCTGGACGACGCGGCGGGTTTCCAGGCGTTGGTCGCGAAGTTCATCGACGAGGTCGAAACCCGTGCCTGACCGGTCGACGGTCGGAAAAGCCCGGTCGAGGTGCGCTCGACCGACGAGGCGGCTGCCGAAGCGCCGGGCGGGATGGCGCTTTGCGTGAGGAGGGGGAGCGCAGTGGATCGCGAAGTTCTGGATGTGGTTGACGAATTGTTCCGTCGTCGGTTGCAGGTGCCGGAGTTGGATCCGGACACGCCACTGGCGGATTACGGCCTGGACTCGGTGCGGTCGATCGATCTGATCGTGGAGATGGAGTCTCTATTCGAGGTGCAGATGTCCGACGGACAGGCGGCGTCGATGCGCACGCTGCGTGACGTCGTGGACCAGGTCACCGCGTCGATGACCGTACGGGTCGGAAACGGGATCGGCCAGCCGTGAGCACCGACCTCGATTTCGGCCGCTACGCCCGCCCGGAGCTGGGCCGCCTGTTCCAGGCACTCAACCTGGACGTGGCGTACCGCCGCGGGCGCGGCGACCATCTCACGCCGGAGTCGTCGGACGGTGCCGAGACCGCCGACCAGGTCCTCGACCTGGTCGGCGGTGCCGGGTCCTCCCTGTTCGGGCACAACCACCCGGCGCTGGTCGCGGTGGCCCGACGGTGCCTCGACGAGCAGCTTCCCTTCAACGCGCAGGCCAGCATCCGCCCGGGGGCGGCCGTGCTGGCCGCGAAGCTGTCGGCACTCGTGCGGGCCACCACCGGTGTGGACTATGTCGTGACGCTCGGGTCCACCGGTGCGGAGGCGGTGGAGGCTGCGGTGAAGCACGCCGTGGTCGAGCGACGCAGGCGGCTCGGCGCGCTGCGCGAGGAGCTTGAGCGGTCCCTGCGCCGGTTGCACCGCGACGGCCTCGCCGACCTGCCGTGCGGCAGCGGGCCGGCGGCCGGACGCCCCTGCGGCGAGGTGGTCGGTGCGGCGGTCGAGAAGGTGACCGAGCTGCTGCGGGCCGAGCCGGTCCTGGTCTCGCTGCGCGACGCGTTCCACGGCAAGACGACCGCCGCGGGCACCCTGACCCACGGCTCCAACGTGCCCGAGGACCTGCACGTGCCGGGGCCCCGGCGAGTGCGGTTGGCCGACTGGACGCCCGAGGCGGTGGTGGCAGCGCTGGACGACCGGCTGGTCGAGATCTGCACCGTCACCCTGGACGCGGACGGGGTGCCGCAGTCCCGGGCCCGCAACCTGTCTCCGGTGGCGGCGTGTTTCGCCGAGCCGGTACAGGGTGAGGCCGGGGTGCGGGAGGTTCCGACCGAGACCCTGGCCGCACTGCGGAGACTGGCCGACCGGCACGACGCGGCGCTGGTGTTCGACGAGATCCAGTGCGGCATGGGCCGCACCGGTACGTTCCTGGCGTCCGAACCGTCCGGTGTGGTCGCCGACTACTATCTGTTGTCGAAGTCGCTCGGCGGTGGACTGGCCAAGATCTCGGCGATGATGGTCGCCGCCGACCGCTACGTCGCCGACTTCGGTCGCCACCACACGTCCACCTTCGCCGAGGACGACTTCTCCGCGCTGATCGCCGCGGCCGCCCTGGAGCTCTACGAGAGTCACCGCGATCGGATCGCCGCGACCGGCGCGGAGCTGCGGGACCGACTCGCCAGGGTGGCGGCGCGGTGGCCGGAAGCAGTTGTTGAGGTCCGCGGCCGCGGGCTGCTCATCGGCGTGGAGTTTCGCCTGCCGCAGCCCGAGTCGGCCCTGTTGCGTGCGGTGTTCGACGCCGAGTCGCTCGGCTTCCTGATCGCGGGTCGGTTGCTGCACGCGCACCGGGTCCGGGTCATGCCGACCCTGTCCGCGCCCACGACCGTCCGCGTACAGCCGTCCGCCCTGCTCGCACCCGAGGACATCGAGCGGGCCGTCGCGGCGTTCGACGACGTGGCCGGCCTGCTCGCCAAGGGCGACTACGCGACGTTGCTGTCGCACCTGGCCGTGCCACCGACGGGAGCCTGGCGGCCGCGCCAGCATGTGCCCTCGCCACCCCGCCCGCGCCGGGCGCGCCACGACGCGGACGTTCCGCACGTGGTGTTCCTCGCCAACCTCGACAACGCCACCACGGTTCGGTCCCTGGCGCCCGAACTGGCGGAGTGGTCGGAGAGTCGGTGCGCGGCGGCCCTGGACCGGATGCGCGGCGAACTGGATCCGTTCGAGGTGGTCCGGCGTCGGGTGACCTCTGCAACCGGGCGCGAGGCCGATGTCAGCGTGGTGGCGGTGCCGTTCACCGCCGCTCAGGCGGTCGACGCGCTGCGCGCGGGGCACCGGCCCTGGTTGTCCCGAACGGTACTGGACGCGGTGGAGCTGGGCGTCGCCCTCGGCGGCGACGTGGTCGGTCTGGGCGGCTACACCTCGATCGTCACCGGCGCCGGGCGGGACGTGATCGAGAACGAGGTACGCGTCACCTCCGGCAACTCACTCACCGCCGCCTGCGCGTACGACCTGCTTCAGCGCCACCTGAGCAGCAGCGGTTCCGGTGCGCGTCGGGTCGGGCTGGTGGGCGGCATCGGCAACATCGGCGCGGTGATGGCCGATCTGGTCGCTCCACACTGCGACTCGCTCGTCCTCGTCGGCCGACCCGGCTCCGGGCGCAGGCTCGCCGCGGTCGCGAAACGAATGGCCCACCTGGTCGACGTCTCGGTGGCCGAGGACCTCGACGCGCTGCGCGACTGCCCGATCGTGGTGAGCGCCACGAACGCGGCTGACCCGGTCATCCTCCCGACCCACCTGGCGGCCGACCGGGAGGTTCTCGTCTGCGATCTCGCGGTGCCGGGTGACGCTCACCCGGCGGTGGCGGGTCTGCCGAACGTCACCCTCGTGTCCGGTGGCCGCGTCCGGCTCCCCAATGGGCAGACGCCCCACTTCCCGGGCATCACGTTGCCGCCGGGCATCGTCTACTCGTGCCTGGCCGAGACCATCCTGCTCGGCCTCGAACCGGCCGCCGCGAGTCCGTCCTACGGCGGACTCTCCGTCGACGGTGTGCTGTCCGCTCTCGAACTGGCCGGTCGGCACGGCTTCCATCCCACCCGGATCACTGCGGCGGACGTATCGACGACGCCGTGGATGGTGCGGGATTCCACCGGACTGACGACCCACCCGGAGGTTGGCATATGAGCGTGGTGACCGTACGGCGGATCACGCCCGCCGAGATGGACGAGGCGAGCCGGATCGTCGGCCTCGCGTTCGCCCTGAATCCGAGCAACCTGGCGATCGCCGGCGGCAACCGCGACAAGGCCGCCCGGATCATGGAACACGCTGCCCGTACCCTCAAGCTCGGCAATACGGCCAGCCACGTGCTCGTCGCCGAGCGGGAGGGCGAGCTCGCCGGGGTGCTCAAGGCCGCGGAGTGGCCGCACTGCCAGATGACGGTCCGCGAAAAGATCAAATCGGTGCCCTCGCAGGTCCGCACGATGGGCTTCGGGCTGCCGCGTGCCTTGAAGGTGGTGGGTGGACGGGCCAAGCACGAACCCCACAAACCCCACTGGCACATCGGACCGATCGCGGTCCACCCAAACCAGCAGGGGTACGGGATCGGCTCGGCACTGCTCACGGCCTTTCTCGCGGACGTGGACCGGCAGCAGGTGCCGGCGTTCCTCCAGGCGGATGTCGACCGCAACGTCGTGCTCTACGAGAGGTTCGGCTTCCGGGTGGTCTCCCAGGAGGCGATTCTCGGCATCAATACCTCTTTCATGTGGCGCGACGCGCGTTAGGTCGCGTCCGGATTTTGTCAACATCTGTGGACCGTCGGGAAATGGAAACTTCCTCCCGGCGGTTCACAGGTGTGGTTCGACCCATTATTCGCTGCCTGTCACGTGGGAAGCGCACAACAGGGTATGCAGAATTAATGGATTGCAGTACGTCGATCAGATGATAGCGTACGGTAGTGCTCCGCCGGTTTGGGGAATGGGCGCAATCCGCGCGATGCCACGAGATCAGTGCGGTTGTCGCGCCATCAGGCGCCGCCATGGAGGCGACGCCCGGTGGACGCTCACCTGACTGAGGTGCGCCCATCAAGTGCGCTGGCGGGACGTGACGCAGTCATCCGAATGCGCCTTGGGCGCGCAGGGGATGAACAAGGGGGATGTGGTGTCTGCTGGTGACCTTCCTGGGTGTCCGCCGAACGTGACACTCAGCAGTTTTCAACTCGAAAAGAATCCGACGAGGATTGAGCAGCCGGCCTCGGTGGCGAGGTTTGTCGACGAGGTCGACAACAATGGCTGACCAGGTGACAGAGACCCGGCAGCGCATTCGCGAGCTGCTGGTCGAGATGCACGGCCCGGACAGCTTCGTCCGGACCGTGTCGGACACGGTGTCGCTGCGCCAACAGGGGCTGTCCTCCGCCGCGCTGGTCAGCCTGCTCGTGGCGATGGAGGATGCGTTCGGCTTCGAGTGGGACGACGACATCCAACCGGAGGTGCTGCGCTCGATCAGCTCGCTGGCCGAGCACGTCGTGGCGCTGCGCGTCTGAGGTGACTCGGTGACCGCTGGACTCGGAGCCCTCGTCACACCGGGCACGTACCTCGAATGGTCTCCGGTAGCGCCGCCGAACGGGCCCGACGAACAGTTCGTGGCCGGCCGTCAGGCCGCCGCGGCGGCGCTGGCCGCGGCGGGCTCGGTCGTCCGGAGCGTGCCGCGCGTCGCCGGCGGCAGGCCGGCTTTTCCGCGCGGCTACCCCGGGTCCATCGCGCACACCGAGCGGGTGGCGGTCGCGGTGGTGGTCCCCGGCGCCGCCGGGGTAGGCGTCGACATCGAGGACGCGGCCGTCACCGAGCGCATGGTCGATTTTGTCCTGTACGAGGGGGAGCGGCGTACCTTGCTCGCGCCCGACGGCCGGTACCGCCCGGTCGAGTTGTTCTCCGCCAAGGAGGCGGCGTTCAAGGCGCTGGACGGGATGGCGGTCGGTGACGGCGTGCTGTTCTGGCGAATCAAGCTGCACCGGGCGGGTGATGGGCTGATTGCCTCCTTTGGTGGCCTGTCGGTACCGGTGTGGGCCCGCTATGCGGACGGCCTCGCGTTTGCCCTGGCGGTGCGGCGGTGAGGCGTTTCGGTGCCGGCGAACGCGGCGGTCCGCCGGGACGACGCGGCGCGCGGGGGAGCGCGATGTGCTGGATGTGGTTGAGGGCTGTCAGTGAGGCCGTCCCAGGTTGTGAGGAGCGGGGTCGATGAGTGAAGTTGTGCCGAGTTATCCGACGGTGATGCATGCCCTGGCGGCCCAGGCGGAGCGCGGCTCGGACGGGGCGGAAATGGCTGTGGTACCCGAGCCGGGGCGGGTGGAGTCGCGCCGCTACGACACGGTGTTCGACGACGCGCTGCGTTGTGCCGCGGTCCTCGCCGAGTACGGCGTGCGGCGTGGCGACCGGGTGCTGTTCTGCCTGCCGACGAGTTGGACGTTCGTGACGGCGTTCCTCGGGTGTCAGCTGCTCGGCGCTGCCCCGACGGCGATCGCGGTGCCGACGAGCTTCGGGCGGGCGGCGGGATTCGACGGCCAGGTGAAGGACCTGGTGGCCTACCTGCGGCCGGCGGCCGTCCTGGCCAGGGCCGCGGTGGTTCAGGCGTCGGAGGCCGTGACGGACACGGTGTTCATCGACGCGGACGTGCTGCAGGAGCGTGCCGCGTCCGCCGAGGCTTCGTTGCAGCGGTTCCGTCTGCCGTCCGAGAACGACCTGGCGTTCATCCAGTGCACGTCCGGATCGACCGGCCGGCCCAAGGGCGTCATGATCTCGCATGCGAACCTGGCCGCGAACCTGGCCCAGAGCGCTGCGGCGACGGGGTGGTCGGCCGAGGACACGTCGGTGAGCTGGCTTCCGCTCTACCACGACATGGGCCTGATCTCAGGGATCATGGTTCCCGTCTACACCGGGGGCAGCAGCGTCCTCATGCCGCCGACGCAGTTCCTGCGCTCACCGGTCGAGTGGCTACGCAACATCACGGCGATGCGGGGCACCCTCGCGGCGGCGCCCAACTTCGCCTACGGCTACACCGCCGACCGGGTCCGCGACAGCGATCTCGAGGGTGTCGACCTGTCGTCCTGGCGGATGGCATTCTGCGGAGCGGAACCCATCCACCCCGGCACCATCCAGCGTTTCGTCGATCGCTTCCGCCCGTGGGGTCTGCGGCAGGACGTCTTCATGCCCTGCTACGGCATGGCAGAGGCGACCCTGACCATCAGCATGTCGCCGCACAACGCGCCGGTCCGGGTCGACACCATCGACCGCACGGCCGCCGTCACCCACGGTCAGGTGATCGACGTCGACCCGGGGGAGGCGAGCGGGATGCAGGTCGTCGCCTGCGGTGCGCCCGTCGTGGGTACCGAGATCCGCGTCGTCGACGGTGACGGCGAGCCGTTGGGCGACAACCAGATCGGCGACATCCAGTTCCGCAGCCCGTCGCGCACGGTCGGATATTTCGACCTGCCGGCGGAGACCGCTGCGGCCATCGCCGAGCCGGACTGGTGGAAGACCGGCGACGTCGGCTACCTGCGAGACGGCGAGATCCGCATCACCGGACGTTCCAAAGATCTGATCATCATCCGCGGCGCCAACTACTTCCCGTCGGATTTCGAGCAGGCGGCCGAGGCGGTCCCGGGCGTCCGCCTCGGCACGGTCGTCGCCGTCGGCCATCGCCCCGAGGGCGGCGACTCGGAGGAGTTGCACCTCATCGTCGAGTCGTACGTGCCCGCAGATCAGCAGGAAGAACTACGCCAGGCGGTGCGGTCCGCGGTCAGCGCACGCAGCGGTGTGCCCGTGGCCCAGGTTCACCTCGTACCGAGACGCAGCCTCCCCAAGACCACAAGCGGGAAGCTGCAACGAGCGAAAGCGCGACAACTGTTCATCGAGAAGGCGGCACCCGCACCGGCCTGACAACCGGACACTCACCCACCTCGCCGGCCACCACCACACCAGCCACGAGGACCGGCGCCTGCCACAACCCTTACCCGTCGCCATCCGGAAACCATTCGAGATCCTGAGGGGTTGTCCGCGTGTCCAATCCGTTCGACGACGACAGTCAAGAATTCCTGGCCCTGTGCAACGACGAGGAGCAGTACTCGCTGTGGCCGACCGGCATCACCGTCCCCGCCGGTTGGCAGGTGGTGTACGGTCCGGCGCCCCGACGGGAGGTCGTGGACCACATCGATCGGTCCTGGACCGACATGCGGCCGAAGAGCCTGCGGGACGCCGTGCCCGAGTACGGCGCTGCCGGCGGTAGAGCGGACTCGGCCCCGTCGACCGGCTCGCGGGCGTGATGAACCTGTCCGCCCGGGCCCGGACCCTGCTCGGCGTGACCGTCGGCCTCGTCGTGCTGGTGAGCACGGTGCCGCTGTGGGACACGGCAGGCCCGCACGACGGGGGCTCGCTCACCCGATTCCTGCTCGCGGTCGCGGTGGTCCTGGTGACCTGCCAGGTGTGCGCCGGGCTGGCCCGCCGGTTCGGTCAGCCCTCCGTGGTCGGCGAGATGGTGGGCGGTCTGGTGCTCGGCCCGTCCCTGCTCGGTGTGGTCTGGCCGGCGGCTACCGGGTTCCTGTTCCCCCCGGCGGTGACGGAAGGGCTGGACAAGGTCGCGCAACTGGGCCTGGTCATCTTCGTCTTCCTGCTCGGCTGTGAACTGCGTACCGACCGGATCGAGCGCAAGGGCGTGGTCGGGGCGGTGGTGGTCGCCGGCATGGGTCTGCCGTGGCTGGCCGGCATGGGCATCGTCGCCGCTGCCGGCGGGCTGTTCGTCGGCTCGCAGGGCTCGCCGGCGGGCACGATGATGTTCGTCGGACTGGCCATGGCGGTGACCGCGTTGCCCGTGCTGGCACGCATCCTCGACGACCTGAAACTGCGGCACACCAGCGTCGGTGTGCTGTCCATCTCGGCAGCGGCCATCGGTGACGGCCTGCTCTGGCTGGTGCTGGCCTTCCTGCTGGCCGGGCAGAGCGCGGGCGGCGGGGGGCTGCGCGTCCTGTTGCTCGGGGCCGCGCTGGTTCTGGTGACCGTCCTGTGCGTCCGCCCGCTGCTGCTGGCGCTGGTCCGACGGCTGGGCTCTGGTCAGTCGCTGACGGTGGTGCTGGTGGCCGGAGCGATCGGCTACTCGGTGCTCACTGAGTCCATCCAGCTTCATCCGGTGGTCGGCGCCTTCCTGTTCGGCGTCGCTGTACCGCGCGATTCGCTGGTCGTCGAACGGATCTGTCAGCAGTTGGAGGGCTTCACCCTGCTCATCCTGTTACCGCTGTTCTTCGCCGGTGTCGGCCTGACGACCTCGGTCGGGCTGATCGGCACTGCGCCGATCACCTGGCTGGTATTCGCCGGGGTGTTCGTGGCGGCCGTCGTGACCAAGATCGTCGGGGCGGGCGGGGTGGCTCGGTTGGCCGGTATGCCGAACGGCGAGGCGCTGCGGTTCGGCATCCTGATGAACTGCCGAGGGGTCACCGAGCTGGTCGTGCTGAGCATCGGCTACCAGGCCGGCTTCCTCAACCAGTTGGGATACAGCGTCCTCGTGCTCGTCGCCGTGCTCACCACGGCGGTGACCGGGCCGCTGGTGCGTTGGTCGCTCAGGCGCGAGGGGAAGCTCGGGTCGCCGGCATCGCCCTCCGGGCCGGACCGACGAGACCACCCGCTGGTGACCGGCGCGCCGGTTCAGCGCTGGGACGCAAAGAAGACAGACCTGTGAGGAGTCTCAAGGGTGGCATTTCTTAATTCCCATCGAGACATGGTGGCTATGGGGGATGCAGGCGATGGTCGATGTCAAGAACCGGGTTAAGTTCGTTCGTTGGCCTGCGGAAAGTGACATCCGCGCGGAGTGCCACGAGCAGCAGCACCTCTGTCTGCTGATCGTGGAACACGGCGCGGCACCGCCGGACCAACTCAGCCTTTACGAGGACTGGGTACGCCCGCCCATCGGACGGGAAGACCTCCAGGTCCGGGTCCGTCAGTTGGCGGCCCGGGCAGTGCTCAACGAGAAGCCGGTGTTGGACCCGGCCGGAATGCTGTACTTCAACAACACATCCGTCACGCTCTCTCTGATGCAGTGCGAGATGCTGGCGCCGCTGCTGACCAGGTACGGCCAGCTGGTCTACCGGACCGAGCTGCGGGAGATCCTGGAAAGCTCCGGGGCCAGCTCGTCGAGCAACGCGCTGGACCTGCACGTCATGCGGCTACGCCGGCGTTTGGAGATCGTCGGTCTCGCGATCCGTACGGTCTGGGGACGTGGTTTCTTCGTCGAGCCCGGATCACGGGCGTCCACACCTCGGGTGGACACGCGGCGGGCCGTCACTGCGGTGTCGAAGAAGGACCGGTCGAGGTGAGTCGGTGCGTACGTGGTGAATTGGACCTCGCGGTCCGTCCACCCGCAAGGAGATTGACAGATCCGAGAAAGCGTACGGCGAAGGGCCGTGCCACCACCGTTATGTTCGGAACCACATCGGCAGGAAAGCTGCGTCGGAGGCGGAGTGGACACTGTTTCGGAGTTCTTTGAGGCGAGCGTGCTGAAGGCCGGTGACGCTCCGTCGGTCATCTTCGGCGACACCACCGTCGGGTACGCGGAACTGAACACACGAGCGAATCGCCTGGCCCGTCGGCTCATCGCGGCCGGTGTCGGTCCGGATTCGTTGGTCGCGGTCGCGGTGCCGCGCTCGGACACCCTGATCACGGCGGTTCTCGCCGTGCTGAAGGCCGGCGGCGCGTACCTGCCGCTCGATCCGACCTACCCGGGCGAGCGGCTGACCCACATGGTCACCGACGCACGGGCCATGCTGTCGATCCGGACCAGCGGCGTCGCGACGCTGGATCTGGGTGTGCCGGAGATGGTGCTCGACGATCCCGCCGTCGTGGCGGAGTGCGCGGGCGAACGGGGGGACAACGTCACCGCGGCGGAGCGGCGGGCGCCGTTGACCGCCGACAACCTGATGTACGTCATCTACACCTCCGGCTCCACCGGCGTACCCAAGGGAGTCGCGCTCACCCACGCCGGGGTGGCGGACCTGGTCTCCACCCAGACCCGGGTGTACGGCATCCGGTCCGGCGAGCGGGTGCTGCAGTGGGCCTCATTCAGCTTCGACGCCTGGTTCTGGGACTTCACCATGGCCCTCATGCACGGCGCGACGCTGGTGATGGCCGAGCAGGACGATCTGATGCCCGGCGAGGCGCTGCGCGACACGATGGTGAAGTACGAGGTGGACCACGCCACGCTGCCCCCGGTGGCGCTGAGCATCACCGACAGCGCGGGCCTGCTGTCCGGCGGCACGCTCACCTCGACCGGAGATGTCTGCACCAGAGCCCTGGCGACGCAGTGGTCGCAGGGCCGGCGCCTGTTCAACGGCTACGGTCCTACCGAGGTGACAGTGGGCACGTCGATCGGTGGCCCGGTCGAGGGCGTGCAGGAGACGGTGAGCATCGGCTCGCCCTGGGACGGTAGCGCGGTGTACGTGCTCGACGAGCACCTACGCGATCTGCGCGACGGCGACGAGGGAGAGCTCTACCTGGCCGGCAGTGGCATGGCCCGGGGCTATCTGCACCGTCCGGGCCTGACCGCGGCACGCTTCGTCGCCAACCCGTACGGCCCGCCGGGCAGCCGGATGTACCGGTCCGGCGACCGGGGCAGACGCGCCGCCGACGGGCAGCTCTACTTCACCGGCCGGGTCGACGACCAGGTGAAGGTGCGCGGCTTCCGGGTCGAACTGGGCGAGGTCGAGACGCGGCTGGAAAGCCACCCGGCGGTGGAGTTGGCCGTGGCGGTACTCGGCGGCGCCGACGCCTCGTCGCAGCACATCGTCGCCTACGTGACGGCCTCGGGACAGCAGCCGATGGTGGCGACGCAGGTACGCGAGCACGCCCGGGCCGCACTGCCCGAGCACATGGTTCCGTCCGCCGTCGTCGTGCTCGACCGGATGCCCACGCTGCCGAACGGCAAGATCGACCGCAAGGCGCTGGCCGAGCGGGCGGCGACGGCCCCGGCCGAGCAGCGCCCTGCCCCGTCACCGGCGGCCGGTACGCCCGACGGTGAGCCCGCAGTCGACGGCTCGGGTTCCGCGCCGTCACTTGAGGACCGGCTGTGCGGCCTGGTGGCCGAGACGCTGGAGATCACCGAGGTGACGCCGCAGGACAACTTCTTCGAGCTGGGTGGGCACTCGGTGCTCGCCGCCAAGCTGGCCAGCCGGATGCGCAAAGAGCTGGGCGTGACCGTACCGATGCGTTCGGTTTTCGAGGCCGAGAGCCTGGCCGATCTGGCCGAGCTGATGGCGCAGTCCAGGTAGGCAGGTGTCGGGTGCTGCCCGTCGGTTGGTCGCGGGCAGCACCCGAGCTGCGCGGCAGGTCAGTAGACGCCGTCGCGTTTGGCCAGGCCCACCGCGCCCAGCGCGCGGGTGACACCGGTGAGCGCGGTGGCCAGAATGATCTCCGCGGGGTTGAAGGCGACCGGCAGCTCCAGAATCCGACGCTGTGCCGTCGCGCGGTCGCTGTGCGGCCCGTGCAGGCGGAAGACGAGCGGCACCTGCGAACCGCACCACAGGTGGTATGCCAGCCGCGGGTTGCGGAAGACCTCGGGACGCCACGGCGAACACCCGATCACTTTGGCAAAATCAATCATGTACCGGTTGTAGTGCACCAGCGTGCGCAGTTCGGGATTGCCGGTGAAGAACTCGTCCTCGTACGTCGCCTGCTGCTTGATCAGCTGGTTTAGCTGCTCCGGCGGCGGCAGCGTCCGTTTGCCGCTGCACAGCAGCGCGAAGTAGCGGGCCTGCATCTCCGAGCAGGCCGGGACCCCGCCCGCGGCGGGCCGCGCCCATCCGATGAAGACCACGCCCGTACCGAGCTCCGGGTGGATCATGTGCTTGTACATCTGGCGTACGTCGGTGATGTGCACGTCCTTGAGGAGGGTGAAGTCCTCGGTGTACCCGGTGTTCAGCATGATCGTGTCGATAGTCTCCCGCCGGCCGTCCTTGAACAGGACGTAATCCGCACCGAGCCGCTCGATGCCGGAGGCGTTGACCGTCAGGGTGCCATCGACGATCCGATGGATGAACGCATCGTTCTTGGTCAGGAAGTGGTTGAAGAAGCTCTTGTTGTTCGAGTTCCACGCCGCTATCGCCCGGCTTGCGGCGGTCTTGCCGAACCGCTTGCCCATCAGCGTGCCGATGCGGTGGACAGCGGTGGCAGCCGACAGCGGTAGCGCGTTCAGCATCTCCGAGGTGTAGGCGTCGTTCGGATGTGGCCGGTCACCCGGAAACCGTGCGACGACGGACTGCCAACGGCGGATCGACAGCGTGCAGCTCGCCGCCACCTGGGCGATCTCGTTGACGACGTCGGCTGCGGTCTCGCCGATGCCCACGCAGAGGACCCGCTTTCCGCGGAACGGTTCGGCATTGCGGTAGAAGGCCGAGTGGGTGACCACGCCCGCGAAGTCCTCCTGCCCCGGCAGGTTGACCTTGTTGGGAACCCGGTGGGTGCCGCTGGACACGACCACCGCGTCGAACTGGTGACTGACCCGGGCGGTGGGATCGTCCACGGGCGCGGTCTCGACCACGTAGCCCTCGCCGCTGTCGCTCCTCGCGACGCTCAGCACATCGGTGCGGGGGCGGATGAGGGGACGCAGGCCGAAGGCGTCGGCGAAGTCGTGGAGGTACTGCCGGTATTCGACCGCCGTCCAGAACCGTCGCTCCTGCTTCTCCGGCGGCGGGAAGCAGGAGAACGCCATCATGTAGTTGGAGATGGTCAGCAGCGTCGAGTCGTAGGCACCCGGCTCGTCGGTGCCCGCACCGGCGCGGAACACACCGCCGAGTTCGGCGTTGTGATCGAAGCAGGTCACGGTGTGGCCCTCGTCGAGCAGTTCCTTCATCGCGATCAGACCCGACGGGCCCGCGCCGATGACACAGACGGCTTTCTTCACGGTCACCTCGACATCTCGAAACGGACGGGCAGGGTGTCGTAGCCGGATACGAAGTTCGAGTAGATGGGGCGGGGCTTGCCGCACAGCTCCATCCGGGTCACCTGGGTGGTCAGGGCGGTCAGCAGTGCCCGCAGCTCCGCGCGGCCGAGGAAGGCGCCGAGGCAGTAGTGCGGGCCGTGGCCGAACGAAAGGTGTTTGTTTGGCGACCTGGACAGGGTGAACCGTCGCGGCTGGTGGAAGACCGATTCGTCGTTGTTCGCCGAGATGTTCCACAGCGTGACGATGTCGCCGGCCTCGACCCGGTGCCCGTGAATCGCGAAACCGGTACGCGCGGTACGCGCCACGTGCATCCCCGGGGTCGCCCAGCGCAGCACTTCCTCCACGGCCGAGTCGACGTCGACCGCGCCGGTCCGCAGGGCGTCCCACTGGTCCGGGTTCTCGATCAGGGCAAGTACGGCACAGATTGCCGAGATCCGGGACGTCTCGTCGCCGCCGAGGATCAGGCTGTAGCAGTTGACCGCGATCTCCTCGACGGTCAGCGCCACCCCGTCCACCTCGGCGCTCGCCAGCATGCTGATCACGTCGTCGCCCGGCTTGCGCCGCCGCTCCTCGGCCAACTCGACGAAGTAGAGCAGGATCTCGTTGCGAGCGCTGAGCGCGTCCAGGTCACTGCTGTCGGCCCGGTCCGACGACAGCGCCATCTTGTTCCACCGGAGCAGGTCCCTGCGATCGGCGCTCGGCACCGACAGCAGATCGCAGATGGTGTTCATCGGGATCTGCTCGGCCACCTCGGCGGCGAAGTCGAAACAGCCCGCGCCGACGACCGCCGACACGAGTTCGGTGGAGCGGAGCTGAACGTTTGTCACCACCTCGGCGAGCGCCCGCGGCGTGAAGGCGCTGAACATCAGGTTGCGTAGTTTCCGGTGTGACGGTCCGTCGGTGACCGCGAGCATGCTTCCGCCTGCGGAGTCGTTGCCCCGCAGCACGACGTCCAGGACGTTGCCGCGTTCGGAACTGAGCGCCGCGTCGTGGTAGAGCGCTTGGACGTCGGCATACCGGGAGACCACCCAGAACCCCGGATTGTTGTCGGTGGCCGGATGCCAGTAGACCGGATTCTCCGCCCGTACGTCCCGCCAGAACCCGTGCACGTCGTTGTCGACGAAGGTGGCTGGGTCGACCAGGTCCAGGGACCGGAAGCCGAGGGCGGGCTCGCTCATGGCCCGATGGTGGCAGGCACATGACGCTCCCGTGTGGACTCTTGCCTGTTCCTTTCCGGCTCGGTACGGGACCGGATCAGTGCTGCTCGGTGTACTGGCCCAGACCGGTCTGGTACGCGATCGCCACCAGTTGCGCTCGGTCCCGGGCACCCAGCTTGCCCATGATGCGGCCGACGTGGGTGCGCGCGGTGGCCGGGCTGAGGAACAGGGCGGCCCCGATCTCGTCGTTGCTCAGCCCCTGCGCGACAAGTGTGAGCACCTCACGCTCGCGTTCGGTGAGCACGGCAAGCCGGTCCTCGCCCGCCTGCGCTGCCTTGCGTTGCGCGGTGAACTGGCTGATGAGCCTGCGGGTGACCCGTGGGGCGAGCAGCGCGTCGCCGGCGGCGATGACCCGGATGGCGTGCAGCAGCTCGGCAGGACCGGCATCCTTGAGCAGGAAACCACTCGCCCCCGCCTGAAGGGCCTCGAACACATTCTCGTCGGTGTCGTAGGTCGTCAGGATGAGGATGCGGACCTGCTCCATGCCGGGCATCTCGACGATCTGCGCGGCGGCGCGGATGCCGTCGAGTCGCGGCATGCGGATGTCCATCAGGACGACGTCGGGTCGGGTGGCGCGAGCCAGTTCGACGGCCTCGGCGCCGTTGGTGGCCTCACCCACCACTGTGATGTCGTCCTCCAGGTCGAGTAGCAGCCGGAAACCGGAGCGGACCAGCCGCTCGTCGTCGGCGAGCAGCACCTTGATGGACACGCTGGTCACGGGAGGGACGCAACCGGCGCGAGCGGCAGGCGGGCGACGACCTCGAAGCCGCCACCGGTACGTGCGGTGGCGTGCAGTTCCCCACCGAGCAGTTGGCAGCGCTCCCGCATGCCCACGATTCCACGCCCGCCCGACGGTGGACCGCCCGCACCCACCGCGACCAGAACCGGGTCGCGGGCACCCTCGTCGAGCACCCGGATGCGTAGCGCGTCGGAGGTCGCCTCGATCGTCACTGTCACCCGGGTCGGCCCGACATGGCGGATCACATTGGTGATCGATTCCTGGACGATGCGGTAGGCCGCGCTGTCCACCGCGCTCGGCAGCGGTGCCACGGCCGGGCTCTGTTCGATGGTGACCTCCAAGCCGGCCTCGCGGGCCTTGCCGGCGAGCGCGTCGACCTGGTCGAGACCCGGGTGCGGTTCGCGCCCGTCGTCCTCGCGTAGGACGCCGAGCACGGCGCGCATCTCGTGCAGTGCCCGGGAACTCGTCTGCTCGATGGCCCGCAACGCGTCACGGGCCTGAGCCGGCCGCTTGTCGAGCACGTGCGCCGTGACGCTGGCCTGCACGTTGATGATGGCGATGGCGTGCGCGACGGTGTCGTGGACCTCGCGGGCGATCCGCAACCGTTCGGCGTCGACCCGGGCCCGGGTCTCCTCCTCGCGAGATCGCTCAACCAGCTCGGCCCGTCGCTGCGCGTCGGCGGCGATGACCCTGCGGGACCGGACGGACTCGCCGAGCGTGATGCTGATGACCGACGCTCCGATCCGGAAGAGCACCCAGCCCAGGGCTTCACTCGGCTGGACATCCGCACCGGCGACCAACCATCCGACGGCCAGCACCGCGGTGCCGGTGCCCGCGATCAGCAGCGACCGACGCCCGTCACCGTAGGCGGCGAGGGTGTACAGGGCGACGAACAGGCCGAGACAGGCCATCCGGTCGGGAAACCCGAGACCGAAGTAGACCAGGCTGGCCGCTCCGGTGAGCGCGAACACGGCGACCGGCCACCGGCGTCGGGCGACGATGGCCACACCACTCAACACCACCAGGGCGTATCCGGCGTACCCGAAATCCGAGGCGGGACGGGCGATCGGCTCGGGAAGGACGGCACCGTGCTCGCTGACACTCTGGACCTGGACCACCGTGATGAACAGTGCCAACAGGACGTCCGCGAACCAGGCAGGCCGTCGGGCGAGCCAGGCCCGCAGTCGTTCCGGCAGCACCCGCAGGGTCATGACGCGATCCTACGGCACCTCTCACACTCTCTGGTGCGTGGCCAACTACGCCCTGCGACGTATCCGGACCGTCTCCGGCTACGCGAATTCGCGTAGCCGGAGACACGCCTGGGGGCATGCGCGACGGTGGTCCCGGCACCAGGATCGGTGCCATGAAGAAGCTCTTCGCGGGCCTGGCGTCACTGTTGCTGCTCGCCGAGGTCGCACAGTTCTATCTCGCCGCCAGCGGAGCATTCGACTCCGCGCCGATCGAGGAGGCGTTCTCCCCTCATCGCTTTCTCGGCTACCTGATCCTCTTCTCCGCCGTGGTGCTGGTGGTTGTCTCCGCGATCGCCCGGATGCCCGGCCGGGTGATCGGCAGGACGGCCCTGGTGGCCGGGCTGGTGCTCATCCAGTCGCTGATCCGGGAGGTCGCCAGGTCCTTCGGCGAGGGCTCCGAGACGGGTCACCTCATCTTCGGCGTGCACGCCGTCAACGGGCTGATCATCGTCGGGGCCACCATCTGGGTGGTGCGTGAGGCTCGCCAGATCGCCTGGCCGCGCACCGAGCTCAGCCACGCGACCCGGTCATGACCACGGCGGCGCTGACCGTCTTCGATCACGCCTGGGCGCTGCTCGGCGCCGCCGCCTGGCTCGCCGCCGGTGTGACCGCGGTACGGGGCCGCGCCCGAGCCGGCCTGGTGCTGCTCGGCGCGGCCCTGCTGCTCACCCTGGCCAAGGCTGTGTCGGTGGCGGTGCTGGCCGGACGGGGCTGGTGGTTCGTCCAGGAGAAGGTCCTGCTGGGGATGCCGCTGCTCGGGGTCACCGCCCTGGCCGCCGCGGTGACCGCCGGACCGATGCTGCTCGCGCGGATCGCCGGAATGCCCCGGCGATCCGGTGGCGAGAAGGCGGGTGTCGTCGCGCTGTTCGCCGCCGGGTACGCAGCGGTGGCCAGCTTCGTGACCACCTACCTCGTGGGGTACCCGCTGACCCTGCCGACGGCGCTGATCACGGTCGGTCTCGTGGTGGCGGCCGTACTGCTGACCGCGCGGTCGCTCCCGGCACCCGGCGCGGAGGTCGTGGGGGAGGCGGTCTCGAACGCCGGGATGGGCCTGTCCCGTCGTGGTTTCCTCGGCGTGGCCGGCGGCGTGGTCGCTGTCGGCGCGACCGGTACCGGCGCGGGCCTGTCGGTGCTTACCTCCGGGGCGGCGCACACCCTCGGCGGTGGTCCCGGCCCGAGCAGGGGATCGCTGGTGTCGGTGGCCGACCTGCGTGGGCCGGACACTCCCGCGCCGGGTGGCGTTCGACGCGCGTACGGGGTGACCGCCCGCAAGGCCGCCGTGCGCCTGCCGTCCGGGAAGGACATCGATGCCTGGACCTTCGACGGTGCGGTGCCCGGTCCGCAGCTCAGCGCCACCCAGGGCGACCTGCTCGAAGTGCGCCTGGTCAACCAGGACATCGACGGGGGCGTGACCCTGCACTGGCACGGCTACGACGTGCCGTGCGGGGAGGACGGGGTGCCGGGCCTCAGCCAACCGGCGGTGGCGCCTGGCACCGCCTTCGTCTACCGGTTCCGCGCCGACCAGGTCGGGACGTACTGGTACCACACCCACTACGCGTCCCACGTCGGCGTGCGGCGCGGCCTCTACGGCGTGCTCGTCGTTGCCCCCCGCACGGATCCCGACCCCGCGGATCTCGACGTGGTCGTCCCCGTGCACACCTTCAGCGGCGGCGCGGCGGTCGCGGGCGTCGAGCATGTCGCGGCGGCCGGCGCGACGGTCCGGCTGCGTCTGATCAACACCGACTCCGACCCGCGTCGCTTCGCGCTGGCGGGCACCCCGTTTCGGGTGGTCGCGGTCGACGGCCGGGACCTGCACGGGCCCGGTGAGACGAGCCGGACCGCGCTGCGGGTCGCTGCGGGTGGGCGGCGTGACCTGGTGTTCGCCATGCCGGAGACCCCCGTCGCGCTCTTCGTCGACGGCGTGGCCGCGGTGTGGCTACGGCCCCAGCCGGGCGCGTCGGACGGTGCGGCGGCCGGTGAGGACACCGCCGGATGGCCGGAACTGGACCTGCTCACCTACGGGACCTCGACCCCCGTGCCGTTGCGAACCGCGCCCGCGGACCGGCATTTCACCCTCGTGCTCGACCGTGGGCTGGCCATGGTCGACGGACGACCCGCGTTCGCGCAGACCGTCAACGGGCTCGGCCATCCGTCGATCCCCGACCAGTTGGTCACCGAGGGCGACATCGTCCGGTTCACCGTGGTCAACCGGAGTCTGGAGACCCATCCCTGGCACCTGCACGGCCATCCGGTGCTGATCCTGTCCCGCGACGGCCAGCAGTCCTCGGGCAGCCCGCTCTGGATGGACACGTTCGACGTCCGCCCCGGCGAGGTGTGGGAGGTCGTGTTCCAGGCGACCAACCGGGGCATCTGGATGAACCACTGCCACAATCTGCCGCACGCCGACCAGGGCATGATGCTCCGCCTGCGGTACGACGGCGTCAGCACGCCGTTCCACGGCGCACACGCGGCGGGACACCGCCACCCTTCCTGACGACGACAACCTCAGGCGGTCAGCATGATCTTCGGGTACCGCGCCGTGACCATCTCGCTCGCCTTCGGGCCACAGGCGAACACCACGTTCTCGTCGTCGATCCGCCGGCCCGTCCGCCGGTCCACCACGACCGGCTCCACCTCCACACCGGTCTCCGTGTCGACCAGGATGACGCTGCGTTCCTGGGGGACGAGCCGATGGTTGCCCCACGCCGCGATGACCAGCAGCAGCGGACGAAGCGTCCTACCGAAGGGGGTCAGCCGGTACTCCCGGACCTCCAGGTCCGCAGCATCGGCCACCTGCTCGATCAGGCCCCTGGTCCGCAGGTCACCAAGACGCTCCAGCAGCAGCTCGTCGGGGGTCCCGAGGTTGTGGCGGATGGTCCCGAACCGCGTGTGGCCGTTGAACATCTCGTGCAGGATCTCCAACGTCCACCAGGCGCCCACGGCCTCCACCGTGCGTCCCAGCGGGCAGTCGGGGATCCGGGCCCTCGGGCCGGTCGGACGGGGTGCGCCGGGCGGGGCGCCGGTGTGGACACTGCTCATCTCAACTCCAGAGGACTCGTTCACCGTCGGCCGTCGAGGTCGGGCCCGCCACGTTCGGGGTCCGGGGTGACGGCCAGCGACCAGTACCGCCGCATGCCGTACAGCAGCGGGCTGACCGGGGCGACCGCGTGGGTGCGTACCCGCAGTACCGTCCCGAAGACCACGACGTGGTCCCCGACGGGCAGGGCATTGCTGACCCGGCAGTCCGCGGCCGTGTGGGCGTCGTCGATCAGGTGGGGCATCCCGGACTCCGGATCCGGGATCCACGAGACTTTCTCGAACCGGTCCGGGGCGCCGGAGGCGAACAGCTGCGCGACCGGCTCGGCGTGGTCGCGCAGCAGATTGACCGCGAAGGCTGACACGTCGAGCAGTGCCGCCAGCGTCGGGCTCGCGGCGCGTAGACACACCAGCAGGGTCGGCGGCTGGAGCGCGACACTGCACACCGACGAACAGGTCATACCCCATGGCGCACCGTCCGTCGCCGTGGTCGTCACGACGGCGACCCCGGCGGGGTGCGTGGCCATGAGGGAACGGAACTGCGCCGGGTCGACCAGTGGCTGCGCGACGGTGCCTGTCACGGGCTCCGGCATGGCGTGCCCACCTCCTCGCTCGAACGCACAGGGAGTCTTCCGGACTGCCGTACCTGCCGGCCAGGTGCTGGCCCGACGGCAGGGCACCGGCTCATTCGGCGGAGTGGTGACCGTCGTCGCCGCACTCGTCGACAAACTCCAGGATCTTGCGTACCCCGGTCTCCAGCCACCCGGGATCGACGCAGAACGCCACGCGGACCAGGTGCCGTGCCCAGGGGGCGTAGTCGTGGGCGCGGATGTGGCCCTGGTCGTCGAGCTGGGGACGCATGGCGAACCCGTTGCCGGCGACCACGGCGACGCCCTTGCGCTCCAGCAGTCGCAGGGCGAACGTCTCGGCGTCCAGTCCGGTCCGGGCCACGTCCAGCATCGCGTACCAGCCGCCGGCCGGCAGCTCGTTGAGCAGTCCGGCCTTGACCAGCGGTGGCAGGGCCACGTCGCGGTTACGCTGCACCAGCTTGCGGTTGGTGGCGGCGGCGTCGGACCGGCTGGCCAGCGCGGCCACCCCGGCGTGCTGCACCGGGGTGTTGGTGCCGATGATGTTCGCCTCCTGGACCACCCGCATGACGTCGGCGGCACGATCGTTGGCCAACGCGACGTACCCCAGCCGGTAGCCGGTCATCGCGAAGCTCTTGGAGAAGCTGAAGACGCTGTGCACGATGCGCTCCTCGACCGGGACGTCGCGTTCCAGCGAGGCGACGGAGAGGTGCTCGCGCTCGTAGCAGAAGTGCTCGTACGCTTCGTCGCTGACCACGTGCCAGCCCCGCGCGCGGGCCAGGTCGAGCAGGGCGGTGATCTCACCGGGGTCCAGCACCACACCTGTGGGGTTGGCGGGCGAGTTGATCAGCAACACCTTGGTCCGGGGGCTGGCGGCGGCCGCGATCCGCTCGACCTCGGGTCGGAAACCCGGCCCCAGCGGGTAGAGCACCGGCCGGAGTCCGGCGAGCAGGCTCTGCTGCAGGTGGACCGGCCAGTGCAGCTCTGGCAGGAGAATCTCGGCCCCGGGCTCGGTGAGGGTCTGGAACAGGGCGGCGAGCCCCTCGCAGGAGCCCGGTGTGACGAGTACCCGGTCGACCACGGTGTCCACACAGTTGTCCGTACGCAATTTCTCGACCACCGCCTCGCGCAGCTCGGGCAGCCCATCGGGGCCGGTGTACTTGGTGTCGCCGCGCCGCACCGCGTCGACGAACGCGTCGGCGACATTCCCCGCAGGATGGAAGTACGGGTCCCCGACGTGCAGCTTCACCACCTCGGCGCCGGTTCGCCGCTCGGACTCCTGCGCGGCGCGGAAGATGGTGTGCAGACACGAGGAGGGGATGAAGCTGGCAGCGGACGAGATCTCGGGGCTCACGCTCTGACCACCTCTGTTCAGTGAAGGGTTGGTGCTGACTGGGCGGGTCTCATGCGGTGCGACCGCCGTCGACGGGTATCAGCGCGCCGGTCACCCAGCCCGACAGCGCCGGGTCGAGCAGCGTGCAGACCCATTGGCCGATCTCCGCGCGGTCGCCGAAACGTCCCATCGGGGTCGACGCGACCAGGTCGGTCCGCAGCCGTTCGATGCCGGTGTCGTCCAGCCCCGTGTCGGTCCACATCGGGGTGTCCACCGGCCCGGGAAGGATGGCGTTGACGCGTACGTCCGGTGCGAGTTCGCGGGCCAGGGACCGGGTGAGGCTGTTGAGGGCCGCCTTGGTCGCGCCGTAGTAGGCACGTCCCGGCATCGACAGGACGCCGCCGACCGAGGAGACGTTTACCACGCTGCCTCTGCTGACCCGCAACAGCGGCAGCGCGCACCGGATCAGGTCGGCTGGCGCGCGGACGTTCACCGCGAACATCTCGTCGAGGTACGCCGTATCGAGTGCGTCGATCGGGCCGAACCGGGCCAGTCCGGCGTTGTTGACCACCGCGTCGAGCCCACCGTAGGTCTCCGCGGCGACGGTGACGACCCGGTCGGCGGTGCCCGGCGCGCACACGTCCGCCGCCACCACAGTCACGGCGGCGGGGTACCGCTCCGCCAGGTCCCGCAACGGCTGCTCGCGACGGCCGACGATCGTCACGTGCGCGCCCGACTTCACGAGGCACTCGGTGATGCCCAGACCGATACCGGTGGCGGCGCCGGTGACGACGACCGACCTGCCGTCGAGGGTCACCGCCGCACACCGCTTCCCAGCAGGGTCGCCACCACGTCGGCGACCAGCTCCTCCGGATGGGTGTGCAACCGGAAGTGGCCGCCGGGCCAGGCGCGCATGCTGAACTCGCGCTCGTTGACCGCGGCCCACGCGGCGACCTGGTCGGCGTCGACCAGCGGGTCCTCCGTGTTGTAGTAGCTGCGGACCGGGCAGTCCAGTGGGTCGGCGTCCGGCGCGGGCCGGTAGGTCTCGTGCAGGGTGATGTCCGATCGGAGCACTGGCAGCAGCAGGTCGCGTAGTTCGGGTTGGTCGGCGAGCTCCGGCTCGATCCCGCCGAGCTTTACGATCGCCGACCACAGCTCCTCGTCACCGAGTTGGTGAATGGTGCCGCCGCCCGCCAGCCGCGGCCCGGCCGCGCCGGAGACGAACAAGTGGTGCACGGGGCTGCCGTTGTCCCGCAGCACCCGCGCTGTCTCGTAGGCGACCAGCGCGCCCAGGCTGTGTCCGATCAGCGCACACCGGGCGGGCGGCATCCGCAGCAGCTCCGCGGCCACCTGCGTGGCCATCTCGGCGATGCTGCCGGCGGGTTCCTCGGCAAGCCGATCGGCGTGGCCCGGGTACTGCACGGCGTGCAGGGTCACGCCGGCTGGCACCAGCGGGGACCAGGGGCGGTAGACGGCAGCCGTGCCTCCGGAGTGCGGGAAGCAGACCAGCCGCGTGGTGGGCTCGTCGACGCCGGTGAGCGTCCGTACCCACCGACGGTCGGATCTCCGTGTTCGGCTCACGACATCGAGCGTCACCGAGTCGGCCCGTCCATCCCGACAATCTGTCAAGGCTCTGTCGGGTGCGACGCGGGCTCTGGGCTGCTACCGGAATCTGTTAGCGCCGCACCAAAGGAGGACAGACAGATGCTGGACGGGTTCGTGCCCTGGCCGCCTGACGTCGCCGAACGCTATCGACAGGCGGGTTACTGGCGGGGTTTCTCCCTTCGGCAGCTCTTCGACGACAGCGTCCGCCGCCATCCGGACAAGGTGGCCGCGGTGGATGTCACCCGTCGCGTTACCTACGCGGAGCTGGCGGACGAGGCCGACCGGATCGCCGCGGGGCTGCTCGACCTTGGCATCGGCAGTCGTGACCGCCTGGTCCTGCACCTGCCCAACGTCAACGAATTCCTGTCGGTCCTGCTGGCGGTGTTCAGCATCGGCGCGATACCGGTGCTGGCCCTGCCCGGCCATCGCCGCGACGAGATCACTCACCTGGCTCGTGCCGCGAATGCTGTGGCATACCTGGGCCCGGACCGGTTCCAGGGGTTCGACCACCGTGAGCTGGCCCGCGAGGTCCGCGCCGAGGTGCCGAGCGTGCGGCACGTCGTGATCGCCGGCGACAGCGCCGAGTTCACCTCGCTGGCCGAACTGGCCAGCGCCGAGCCGAGGCAACTGCCACCTGTCGACGCTGCCGAGGTCGCCCTGTTGCTGCTCTCCGGCGGGACCACGGGCGTGCCGAAGTTGATTCCCCGTACCCACGACGACTACGCCTACAACATCTTCGCGTGCGCCGAGGTCACCGGTTTCGGCGCGGACAGCGTCTACCTGGCGGCCAACCCGGTGCCGCACAACGCCGCGCTCGGCTGTCCCGGCGTACTGGGCGCGTTGCTCGTCGGCGGCAAGGCCGTCCTGGCTGCCAACCCCAGCCCGGACCATGTCTTTCCGTTGATCGCTCGGGAGGGCGTCACCCACACCGCGTTGGTGCCCGCACTCGCCCTACTGTGGACCGAGGCGGCACAGACCATGCCGGTGGACATGAGCGGCATGACCCTTCAGGTCGGCAGTTCGAAGTTCAGCCCAGCAGCGGTCGAACGCGTCAGGTCGGGCCTGCGGTGCCGCATCATGAACGTCTACGGCATCGGCGAGGGGCTGATCACCCACACCCGCCTCGACGATCCGCTGGAGGTGGTCTACACCACCGAGGGCACGCCCATCTGTCCGGACGACGAGGTCAAGATCGTCGACCCCGAGGATCGCGAGCTTCCGGCCGGGGTGACCGGTGAGTTGCTCACCCGCGGCCCGTACACGATCCGTGGCTACTTCGCCGCGCCGGAGCACAACCGCCGGGCGTTCACCACCGACGGCTTCTACCGGACCGGTGACCTGGCCAAGCTCACCGAGGACGGGCGCATCGTCATCGAGGGCCGGCTCAAGGACATCATCCACCACGTTGGCGAGAAGGTCTCCGCCGAGGAGGTGGAGGGCCATGTGCTGACGTACCCGTCGGTGCGGGACGCTGCGGTCGTCGGCATCCCCGACGACGCCATCGATGAACGAATCTGCGTGTTCGTGGTGCTCACCGCCGAGGCGGAGGCGGCGGCGATGACGCTGTCGCTGCGCACGATCCGGGAGCACATCCGCGACCGTGGGTTGGCGCCGTACAAGCTGCCCGACGAACTGGTCGTGGTGCCGGAACTGCCCCGTACGCCCGTCGGCAAGATCGACAAGAGTGCCCTGCGCGCGGGGCGGCGGGAGCTTCAGCACCGCTGAGCCACCGTCCCGGCACCTTGCTGAGGAGGGCCTGCACACCGATGACCAATCCGACGGACACCCGGCGCGACCGCGCGTACGGGGAGATCCTCAGACTGGACGAGCTGCTCGACATCGCCTGCGTACGCGACGAGCCGGACCGCACCCTCTTCTTCGCCGCCCACCAGGCATGCGAGTTGTGGTTCGCGGTCATCCTGCGACACGTCGAGTCCGCCCGGGACGCGCTGACCCGCGACCGGGCGGACGTCGCCGCCGCGCACATCGACCGACTGCCGGCGGCGATGCGGGTGCTCAGCGGACACTTCGACGTGCTGAGCACGTTGACACCCGAGTCGTTCGACGAGATCCGAGCGACCCTCGGCTCGTCGAGCGGCTTCCAGTCCGCACAGTATCGGGAGATCGAGTTCCTCTGCGGGGCCCGGGATCCGCGATTTCTCAACACACCCGGGTTCACCCCGGGGGAGCGGGCCCGGCTCGTCGCCCGGTCCGAGGAACAGTCCCTGTCGCGCGCCTTCGTCGAGTACCGCGACCGCGTCCGGACCGACGGTGGCCTGAGGGCGGCCGAGCGGGTCCGCGCCGCGCTGGCGGACTTCGACGACGCGGTGCGGTCATGGCGTGCGCGGCACGCCCAGCTGGCCGAGCAGTTTCTCGGCGCGGCCCGAGGTACGGCCGGATCAGCCGGTGCCGCCTACCTGTGGCGGTCGACCGAGCGGACGTTGTTCCCGGAGGTCTTCGCGCCGGGGCTCAACGGCGGAGTCGTGAAGAACTGAGCCGAAGCAGACACATTCGTCGAGTCCCGGGTTATCGGGTACAAGGAGGAACCGCAATGACTGTCAGTGGTGCCGCCGCCAAGAGCACGCGCGACCCCGGCAGGACACAGCGAGTCGTCATCGTCGGTGGCGGTACGGCCGGCTGGATGACGGCGTCGTACCTGGCGGCAGCCTTCGGTGACCGGATCGACGTGACGGTGGTCGAGTCGGCCACCGTCGGCACGATCGGGGTCGGCGAGGCCACCTTCAGCGACATCCGGCACTTCTTCGAGTTCCTGCGGTTGGAGGAGTCCGAATGGATGCCCGCCTGTAACGCCACGTACAAGCTGGCCGTCCGGTTCGAGAACTGGCGCGAGCCGGGCCATCACTTCTACCACCCGTTCGAGCAGATGGCCTCGGTCGACGGGTTCCCCCTCAGTGACTGGTGGCTGCGCTACCCGACGACCTCGCGGTTCGACAAGGACTGCTTCGTCATGGCGTCGCTGTGTGATGCCGAGCGTTCGCCCCGGTATCTCGACGGCAGCCTGGTGGACCAGGGCTTCGTCGAGCAGACCCGCGACGAGACGTCGGCCCGGTCGACGATCGCGGAGTACCAGGGCGCGCAGATCCCCTACGCGTACCACTTCGAGGCGCACCTGTTGGCGAAGTTCCTGACCGGCTACTCCACCCAGCGGGGTGTCAAGCACGTCGTCGACAACGTCGTCGACGTGGCGCTCGACGATCAGGGGTTCATCTCACACGTGCGTACCGCCGAGCACGGCGAGATCGCCGGCGACCTGTTCGTCGACTGCACCGGCTTCCGGGCGCTGCTGCTGAACAAGGCCCTCGGCGAACCGTTCGTGTCCTACCAGGACACCCTGCCCAACGACAGCGCTGTCGCTCTCCAGGTGCCGCTGGACATGGAGAGCAAGCCGCTGCGGCCGTGCACGACCGCGACCGCGCAGGACGCCGGATGGATCTGGACGATCCCGCTGATCAGCCGGATCGGCACCGGGTACGTCTACGCCAGCGACTACGCGACCCCGGAGGAGGCCGAGCGGGTACTGCGCGAGTTCGTCGGCCCCGAGACGGCCGACGTGCCCGCGAACCACATCCGGATGCGTATCGGACGCAGCCAGCGGTCGTGGGTGAAGAACTGCGTCGCGGTCGGCCTGTCCAGCGGCTTCGTCGAGCCGCTGGAGTCGACCGGCATCTTCTTCATCCACCACGCCATCGAACAGATGGTCAAGTACTTCCCGTCCGGGCTCGGCGACGATCTGCTGCGCGAGCAGTACAACAGGTCCATCACCCACGTCATGGACGGCGTGCGGGAGTTCCTCTGCCTGCACTACCGGGGGGCGAAGCGGGTGGACAACCAGTACTGGAAGGACACCAAGACCCGGGTGATCCCCGACGCGCTCGCGGAGCGGATCGAGATCTGGCAGCACAAGGTGCCGGACTCGGAGTCGATCTACCCGTACTACCACGGTCTGCCGCCCTACTCGTACAACTGCATCCTGCTGGGCACGGGCGGAATCGACGTGCGGCACTCGCCGGCCGTCGAGCTGGCCGACGAGCGGGCGGCCCTGGCGGAGTTCGAGCGCATCCGGGTGAAGGCCGAGAAACTGGTCCAGGAGCTGCCCACCCAGAACGAGTACTTCGCCGCCATGCGCGCCAACCAGTGAACCTTCCGACCGCGTCGTACGCACACCTTCCCCTGCGGTCGGTCGACCGCAGGGGAAGGTGGTGAAGGTTCAGCAGCGACCGTTTCGGCCCGGAAGCGAAAAAGACGTGTATCTGACCTACGACCAACGAACCCTGGACATTCAGTACTCGCCGAGTTCCTGCGTCGCGGACATCAATGTCTTCCTGCGTGAGTACGCCGAACGCAGCGCGTTGGCCCGGAACCGACTCGAAGTGCGTTCCGGTGTGCGTTACGGGCCGCGACAAGAGCAATTGTTCGACTATTTCCCGGCGGCCGGACCGGGCGGTCCGCTGCTGGTGTTCATCCATGGTGGTTACTGGCAGGAGTTGAGCCGACTCGAATCGGCCTTCATGGCGCTGGACCTGGTGCCGCGAGGAATCTCCGTCGCGGCGTTGGGCTACGGCCTGGCGCCCGCGTACCGGCTTCCGGAGATCGTCGACATGGTCGCCGAGGGAGTCCGCTGGATCTGCCGAAACGCCGACCAGTTGCCGTCGAGCCCCGGATCGATCTACCTGAGCGGGTGCTCCGCCGGGGCGCACCTGGCCGCCATGTCGCTGCTCGACGGGCCCGGCTGGCGACGGTACGGAGACCGTCCCGATCGGACGGTGGCGGGTGCGGTCCTGCTCAGCGGCGTCTACGACCTGGAGCCGGTCCGTCGGACATACGTGAACGAGGCGTTGGGGCTGGACCCGGAGACGGCCCACGCCTACAGCCCGATCCATCGACTGCCGGCGCCGCTGCCGCCGCTGGTCGTCGCGAGGGGGGAGCACGAGACCGACGAGTTCGGCAGGCAGCATGCGGAGTTCGTCGACGCCGTCCGGGCCGGCGGCGGTCAGGTGGTCGACCTCGTCGTGCCGTCGCGGAACCACTTCGACCTGGCTTTCGATCTCGGCGTCCGCGGCACAATGCTGGGTGACTCGCTTACCGAGCTGATCGGCGCGGACCGGTAGTCGATCCGGTGTGCATTTCTCATGACGGAGACCACGATATTCACGGCCACCCGCCGGGTGGCAACAGATTGCTCGGTGCTGCGGGCTGCTGTTAGGGTCGGGGCCAGGTGTCGGCGCTGATGTCGCCGGTTCGCCTGACATCAATCTCACATCCCGCCCGTCGACACTTTCGAACCGAACAATCCGCAGCGGAGTCGATAGCGCGCAAGGGAGCTTGAGAATGGTGGCGGAAAACACCGACTGCGGCACCGGGACGGATCGGGACGCCCTGCGCGCTGCGGTGTCCGAACTGCTCGGCATGGAACTGACCACGGCGGACGATGACAGCAACCTGTTCGAACTGGGCCTGCAGTCGCTGCACCTGATGCGACTGACCAGCCGGCTCAACGGCGCCGGTGCCGAGGTCACGTTCACCCAGCTGGCCACGGACCCGCGGCTGTCGGCCTGGGTCGGCCTGGTCGGTCCCACCGTGACCGCGACCGAGTCGGCAGCGCCCCCGCGACCCGCCGACGTCACCCGCCACGACCCGGACCGGGCCTTCCCGCTGACCCCGGTGCAGCAGGCGTACCTGTTCGGCCGCTCGGGTGACCATGCGCTCGGCGGCGTCGGTTGCCACAACTACCTCGAGTTCGAGTCGACCGGAGTGGACGCGCGGCGCCTCGAACGGGCGGTCCGGGCGTTGCTGGCCCGCCATCCGATGCTGCGGGCACGGTTCGCCGACGATGCGACCCAGCAGATCCTGCCCGAGCCGGTGTGGCCCGGCCTGACCGTGCACGACTTCCGCGACCGTCCCGCCGGCGACGCGGCGGCCGCGGCGCTGGATCTGCGCGACCGGCTCTCGCACCGCATCCTGGAGGTCGGCCGCGGTGAGGTGATCGACGTGCAGCTCACCCGGCTACCCGACGGGGTGGACCGGCTGCACTTCAACGTGGATCTGCTGGCCGTGGACCTGGCCAGTTTCCGAGTGATCCTGTCGGAGCTGGTCGTCCTCTACGACGACCCGGAGGCCCTCGGCGAGGTCGGCTACACCTTCGGCCGGTACCTCGCCGAGCAGGCCGGCAACCGGGCCACCGAACGGGATCGCGCCCGCCCGTACTGGCAGCGGCGGCTGCCGGCGCTGCCCGGCGGGCCGAAGCTGCCCCTCGCGGTCGATCCGGACGCGGTCACCGTGCAGCGCTTCGCCCGTCGGTTCTTCGACCTCACCGTGGACCAGTGGCAGGAGTTGGAGCGCCGGGCCGGCGAGGCGGGACTGACCCCCGCGGCGGTGCTGGCCACCGCGTACGCCACGGTCCTGAGCCGCTGGAGTGGGGACGAGCACTTCCTGCTCAGTCTTCCCCTGTTCGACCGTGACCTCGACGTGCATCCCGAGATGCCCCGGCTGGTGGGCGACTTCTCCGGCCTGGTGCTGCTGGAGGTCGACCTCTCCGGCGACAGTTTCGCCGACCGCGCGCGCACCCTCCAGAAGCAGATGCACGAGGACATCGGGCACGCCGCGTACACCGGCGTCGATGTGCTGCGCGAGTTCACCCGCGCTGACCCGGAGTCGCCCCGCACGGCGCCCGTGGTGTTCTCCGTGGACCTGTCCGCGCCGCTGATCCCCGAGGAGTTCGCCGCCCGGTTCGGCGAACCGACATGGATGATCTCCCAGACTCCGCAGATCTGGCTCGACCACCAGATCTACCGCACCAGCGACGGCACCGTACGCCTGGTGTGGGACGCCGTCGAGTCGCTCTTTCCCGAGGGCATGCTGGACGAGATGATGTCGGCGTACGAGACGCTGGTCCGTGCGCTGGCCGCAGGTGCCTGGACGGGCGCGCTGCCGGAGATCGCTCTGCCGGCGGCATCGCGGCGCACGCGCGCGGCGGTCAACTCGTCGACCCGGGCGATGACCGAGAACCTCCTGCACACGCGGTTCTTCGCCGAGGCGGGTGACCGGGCCGGGCGGCCCGCGCTGCTGTGGGGGGAGCAGGGGGCGCTGGCGCACGACGAACTCGCCGCGCGTGCCCTGCGCGTCGCCGGGGCGTTGGCCCGGCGCGGAGTGGGCCGCGGGTCGTACGTGGCCGTCCTGGCGCCCAAGGGCGTACCGCAGATCGTGGCCGTGCTCGGCGTGCTCGCCGCCGGCGCGGCGTACGTCCCGATCGGCGTGGACCAGCCCGCCGAGCGACGGGCCCGCATCCTCGAACTCAGCGGTGCCCGGATCGTCCTCGACGGCAGCGGGCTGCTGGGCCCGGCCGACGTGGCTGCCGAGATCCTCACCATCGACGCCGCCGAGCGGGCCGACCCGCTGGACGCTCCGGTGCCCGCCGACCCCGAAGACCCCGCGTACGTGATCTTCACGTCGGGCTCGACCGGCCTGCCCAAGGGAGTCGAGCTCACCCACCGCGCGGCGGTCAACACCGTCGAGGACATCAACGAGCGGTTCGACCTTGGCCCGGCAGACCGGGTCCTGGCGGTGTCCGCGCTGGACTTCGACCTCTCGGTGTGGGACATCTTCGGGCTGCTCGCGGTGGGCGGCGCCGCGGTGCTGGTACCCGAGTCGGGCCGGCGCGACGCCACCGAGTGGCTGGGGTTGTGTCGCCGGCACGGCGTGACCATCTGGAACACGGTCCCCGCCCTGCTGGACATGTTGCTCACCGCCGCTGACGACGCCCACCTTCCGGACACGCTGCGCCTCGCTCTGCTCTCCGGTGACTGGATCGGGCTCGACCTGCCCGGCAGACTGGCCGGCGCGACCGACGGACGGTGCCGCTTCATCTCGCTCGGTGGTGCCACGGAGGCGGCGATCTGGTCGAACTCCTTCGAGGTCGTCGAGGTGCCGGCCGGCTGGCGCTCGATCCCCTACGGCACGCCGCTGCGGAACCAGAAGTTCCGCGTGGTGGACAGCCGCGGACGGGACTGCCCCGACTGGGTGCCCGGCGAGTTGTGGATCGGCGGCGCCGGGGTGGCGCTTGGCTACCGGGGCGACACCGAGTTGAGCGCGGCCCGCTTCCCGGTGGTGGATGGCGAGCGCTGGTACCGCACCGGTGACCTGGGCCGGTACTGGCCCGACGGCAACCTGGAGTTCCTGGGCCGCCTCGACCACCAGGTGAAGATCAACGGCTTCCGGGTGGAGCTGGGCGAGATCGAGTCCTGCCTTCAGGCGCACCCCGAGGTCGCTCAGGCCGTCGCCGTCGTGGTCACCGAAGGCCGACGCGAGGTGGTCGCCGCCGTGGTCGAGCGCGGGCCCGCGCCGGATTCCGGTCTCCCGGTCGTCGAGCGCGGCAGCGGGCGACCGGGCGACGAATTCCTGCCACCTGTCATCGGCGCGGCCGAGGAAGACCCGCTGCTGCTCGAACATCAGCTGGTCGAGGTCCTGCTGGCCGAGGTCGTCGCGCCGCTGATCGAGCCGGCGGACCCACCGTCCACGGTCTGCGCCGTGCAACGGCCGGTGGTGGACGTCTGGCTCGACTATCTGGCGCACCGTGACGTCCTGTCCGACACACCCGACGGGTACGCGCCTGGGCCGAGGTGGGCCGAGGTCACGGACGCGCGGTGGGTCAAGCGGATCCGGGACAACACGATCGGCACCCGTCTCGCACCGGTCACGACCGCCCTGGAGTGGGCCGCGCCGCTCTACTCGGCCATCCTGTCCGGTGCCGCCGAGGCCACCGCGTTGCTGGACGACCCGGTACTGGCCCCGGAGGCGCTCAACGACCTGATGCCCGCCACCGCCGAGTGTCTCGCCGCCATCGCGCACGACCTGACGGGACGTGGCGGCACGGCGCCGCGCGTGGTGGCCGAGTGGCAGCCCGACAGCGGCCGCGGCACGGCTCGGCTGCTGGCGGCACTGCCCGGAGACGCGGCCGAGTACACGCTGCTCGGGGCCGCCCGGCCGACCCTGGCCAAGGCGGAGGCGTCGCTGCGTGAGCGCGGGCACCGCGTCCGGGTCGCGGTGCAGGGTACAGACGCCATCGCCGCACCACACGTACACACCTTCGACGCCGTCGTGGCGAACAACGTCCTGCACCGGATGTCCGACCCGGAGACGGCGGCGGTGACCATGGGTCTCCTGCTCGCCGCCGGCGGCCGGCTGTACCTGCTCGAACGCGCCCACCCGACGCCGCTGGCCCTGGTGACCGCGCTGCCGCTCGAGGCGCGGGCCGGCCGGTTCGACGGTGACGGGCCGGCCGGCTGGCTCCACGGCCCAGAGCGTTGGACGCGCGCCCTGAGCGCGGCGGGGCTGAGTGACGTACGGGTACTGCGCACCGAGGCCACCGGCGAGATCCTGCTGACCGCGGACCGGCCCGCCGCCACCACCGGCGGCGTGGACCCGGACCGGTTGCGCCGGTGGGCCGAGGAGCGGCTGCCCGAGCACATGGTGCCCGCCCACGTCGCCGTGCTGCCCGCGCTGCCGCTCAGCGCCAACGGCAAGGTCGACCGGCGACGGATCCAGGTGGTCCTCGAACAGGCGGTCGACCGTCCACGCGACGTGGGCGCCCCGCCGAGGGGCGGCACCGAGGCGTTCGTCGCCGACCGTTGGGCCAAGCTGCTCGGTCTGGACGCCGTGGGTCGCGACGAGAACTTCTTCCGGCTCGGCGGCGACAGCCTGCTCGCCACCCGCTTCGTCGCCGAGGTACGGGGGGCGTGGGGCGTCGAGCTGCCCATGCGCGACGTCATGCGGGCCGCGACGGTCGCCGGCCTGAGCGCGCTCATCGACGAGCTGCGCGAGGCGACGGGTGGCACGAGCCCCGCCGGCTGGGACACCACCGAGGACTTCGAAGAGGGTGCGGTGTGAACGCCAGCGACCTGCTCGACGAGTTCGCCAGCGCCGGCATCCGGGTCTGGCGGGAGGGCCAGCAGCTGCGGTTCCGTGCTCCCCGCGGCAGCATGACCGACGAACTGCTCACCCGGCTGCGGCAGAGCAAGGCCGAGCTGCTGGCCAGCATGTCCGACACCACCGGCAACGCCGCCGAGCAGCTCGACCCGGTGTGGCGGGACCAACCGGAGGCGCGGGACGAGCCCTTTCCGCTGACCGACATCCAGTCGGCCTATCTCTTCGGACGCAACCCGGCCTTCGCCTACGGCGGCGTCTCCTGCCATCTCTACCAGGAGTTCGAGTACCCGGCGGACATCGACCCGGAGCGGATGCGGCAGGCGTGGGACGGCCTGGTACGCCGCCACGACGCCCTGCGGACGGTCATCCAGGAGGACGGCTCCCAGCGGGTGCTGCCCGCGCCACCGCGCACCGGCCTCACGGTGACCGACCTGCGCGGGGCGCCGGCCGACGCCGTACGACAGACGATCGTCGGGGTGCGCGACGAGCTGTCGCACCGGGTGCACCCCACCGGCGAGCGGCCGATGTACGAGCTGCGCCTCACCCTGGCCGCCGACCGTAGCGTGCTGCACGTTTCCGTGGACTTCATGGCGTTGGACTGGCTCAGCCTGCAACGTGTGCTGGCCGAACTCGACCGCCGTTACCGGCAGCCGGACTGCGTCCTGCCTCCGCTGGAGGCCACCTTCCGGGACTACGTCCTCGCCGAACGTCGGCTGCGGGACACCTCCCGGTACAGCCGGGACCGCGCGTACTGGCTCGCGCGCGTCGACGAACTGCCCGGTGCCCCGGCGCTCCCGCTGCGCGACGACCATGACCCGGTCACCGCACCGGCGCGGTTCCGCCGCCTGGCGGCCACCGTCGACGACCGGGTGTGGCGGTCACTGAAGGCGCGCGCCGCCGGACACGGCATCACCCCCGCAAACGCCGTGCTGGCCGCCTACACGGAGACGATCGGTCGCTGGAGCGGCAACGACCGCTTCTGCGTAGGGCTGCCGGTACTCAACCGGATGCCGCTGCATCCGCACGTCGACCACCTGCTCGGCGACTTCACCTCGCTGAGCGTGCTCGCCGTGGACTGCCCGGGGCGTACGAGCTTCGCCGACCGGGCGCGTGCCCTCGGCGAGCGGGTCTTCGACGACCTCGACCACCGGCTGTTCAGCGGCGTGGAGGTGCTGCGCGAGCTCGCCCGGCGTCGCGGCCGCGACGCCGCGGCGGTGCTGCCGGTGGTGTTCACCGGCGCGATCGGGGTCGGCGGCGGCGAACCGTCGGTGGCCGGCCGCAAGCCGAGGCCGGTGTACGGGGTCAGCCAGACCCCGCAGGTGTGGATCGACTGCCAGGTGGGCGACCAGTTCGGTGGCCTCGACATGAACTGGGATGTCCGGGAGGGAGTCTTCCCCGAACACGTGGTGGACGAGATGTTCGCCGCGTTCGTGCACCTGCTGCACCAGTTGGCCGCCGACGACACCACGTGGGCTGCGGTCGATCCGCAGCCGCTGCCGAGCCCGCAACGAGCCCGCCGGACCGCCGCGAACGCGACCGACGCGCCCGTGCCGGCTGGCCTGCTGCACGAGCCGCTGGTCGCCTACGCGCGCGAGCATCCGGACCGGGTGGCGGTCATCGACGCCGCCGGGTCGATGACCTACGGTGACTGGCTGGCCCGCGCGGCCGGGGTCGCCGAACGGTTGCGCGTCGCGGGATGCCGGCCCGGCGACCTCGTCGGCGTCCTGATCGACAAGTCGTGCGAGCAGGTCGTGGGTGTGCTCGGCGTGCTCCTCGCCGGCGGCGTCTACGTACCCGTGGACATCGGTCAGCCCGCTGTGCGCCGGGACCGCATCCTCGTCGACAGCGGCGCCCGGTTCGCGGTCGTCGCGGGCGCGTCGGTCGGTACGCTGCCGGCCGAGGTCGCCGGCGTCGATGTGACCGGCGCGCCGCCGGTGCCGCTGTCGGAGATCCCGACCGACTCCGGGCCGGAGCAGACCGGACTGGCCTACGTCATGCACACCTCGGGTTCGACCGGGACGCCCAAGGGTGTGATGATCAGCCACCGGGCCGCCACCAACACGGTGCACGACATCAACGAGCGCTTCGACGTCACCGGTTCCGACCGGGTTCTCGGGCTCGCCGCGTTGAGTTTCGACCTGTCCGTCTACGACCTGTTCGGCCCGCCCGCCCGTGGCGCCGCGCTGGTGCTGCCCGACCCGGCGCGGCGTGGCGACCCGTCACACTGGGCGGCGATGGTGGCCGCCCACGGTGTCACGCTGTGGAACTCGGTTCCCGCGCAGTTGCAGATGCTGATGCACTACCTGGACGTGGAACCCACGGCCCTGTCCAGCCTGCGTCTGGCGCTGTTGTCCGGAGACTGGATCCCGCTGTCGCTGCCGGGACACGCCGCACGGCACGTGCCCGACGCCGAACTGGTCAGCCTGGGCGGGGCCACGGAGGCGGCGATCTGGTCGAACTACCACCGCATCCGGACGGTCGATCCACACTGGCGCAGCATCCCGTACGGACTGCCGTTGGCGAACCAACGCTTCCACGTGCTCGACGCCGCGCTGCGCGACCGCCCCGATCTGGTCGCCGGTGAACTGTTCATCGCGGGTGTCGGCCTGGCGGACGGCTACCTCAACGACCCGGCGCGCACCGCCGAGCGCTTCATCCGCCACCCGGAGACGGGGGAGCGGCTGTACCGCACCGGTGACCTGGGTCGGTACCTTCCCGACGGAGAGATCGAGTTCCTCGGCCGGGCCGACCAGCAGGTCAAGATCCGTGGCCACCGGATAGAGCTGGGCGAGATCGAGGCGGTGCTCGGCGAGCACCCCTCGGTCAGCACCTGCGTGGTCCTGGCGTCCGGCGACGACACGCTCGAACGCGCGCTCGTCGCGTTCGTGGTGCCGCAGCGACCGCCCGGCACGGTCGAGCCCGCCGAGGTCGTCGCGTGGGTGGCCGAGCGGCTGCCCGCGTACATGGTTCCCGCGCGGGTACGTGTCGTCGAGGCGTTGCCGTTGACCGCGAACGGGAAGGTCGACCGCAAGCGGCTGCTGGAGTCGACGCCCACGCCGACCGCCGTGCCCGCCGGGCGGACCGAACCGCCACGTCCGGGCGTCGAGCAGCACCTCGCCCAGTTGTGGGGTGAGGTGCTCGGCGGTCCGCCGCCGAGCCGGGAGCTGGGGTTCTTCGACGCGGGCGGCAACTCGTTGCTGGCGGCGCGGTTCGTCGGGCAACTGCGTGAACAGCTGCCCGAGGCCGCCCGGTTCCCGTTCGACGTACTGCTGCGCGCCCTGCTCGACGAGCCGACGGTCGCGGGCCTGGCGGCGCGGTTGGCGTCGGAGCCGGCGCCGGAGCCGGTGGCGGCCGCCACGGCGCGACGGTCGTCACTGGTCCCGCTCGGCGGCGCGGCCCAGGGGCCGGTGCGGCTGCTCGTGCACGACGGCACGGGCACCCTCACGGCGCTGCGGGCGGTGGCCGGCGGGCTCGGCGCGGGCGGGCCGGTGTTCGGCCTCGTCGCGCCGGACAGCGGCGCGACCGGCGAGATCGACGACGCCACCCTGGTCGAGGACCTGGCGGTACGCTACGCGGGTGAGATCCGGGCCGCCGGATTCGACGACGTCGAGCTGATCGGCTACTGCCTCGGTGCCTCGATCGCCCTGGAACTGGCCAGGGCGTTGAGCGAGGCCGGGACGACGGTGCGACTGACGGTCCTGTCCGGACACCGCGTTCCGTACCGGGTGGACGACGAACTCATACAGGACTACGCCTTCGCGCGGGCGGCCGGCGTCGACCCGGCGGCCCTCGGCTGGGCCGTCGACGAGGCGGTCGTCGACCGGGCGATCATGACCGTGCTGGCGGACTCGCCGGGAGTGGTGCCGGCGGGTGCGCTCGGACGACTGACCGGTGACGAGCAGTTGACCGCGGTCGCCGAGCGGTTCTGCGCCCTCGGGCGGCGCCCCACCGCCGAAAGGCGTGCCCAGCTGCATCAGGCTGTCGCCGACCGGGACCCGTCGTGGGGTGGCCCGGAGCGGGTGGCGGCGGCCCACACCCTTTTCGTGCGGACCCTCCGGGCGGTGGCGCGGCACGAACCCGAGCCCTACGCCGCAGACGTCACCCTCCTGCGGCCCACGGTGGTCGGGGATCTGCTGCCGGGGGCCGGCGCCGAGGCGACCCGCTTCTGGCCGGAGGTCTGTCTCGGTGAACTGACGGTCGTCGACGTCCCTGGTGACCATTTCAGTTGTCTCCAGCCGTCGCAGGTGGCGACGGTGCTCGCGGCGTTGGAGGCTCGCCGGTGAGCGGCCCTGCGTTGGGCCCGATGCGCGTCGTCGTGTGCGGAACGCGGTTCGGCCAGGTCTACCTGTCGGCAATTGCCCGCGCCCCGGCGCGGTTCGAACTCGCCGGCATCCTGGCCCGGGGCAGCACCCGGTCGGTGGCGTTGGCGAAGGAGTACGGCGTCCCGCTGTACTCCTCGGTCGCCCACCTGCCCCGCGACATCGACGCCGCCTGCGTCGTGGTGTCGACCGCGGTCGGCGGTGGGCCGGGTGTCGAGCTGGCCAAGGCACTGCTCGACCGGGGCATCCACGTTCTTCAGGAACATCCGGTGCACCCGGCGGAGCTGGCGGACTGCCTGCGGGCGGCGCGCCGCGCCGGGGCCCAGTACGTGGTCAACACCTTCTACCCGCATGTGCAGCCGGTCCGACAGTTCATCGCCGCTGCCCGCACGCTGGTCCGGCTGCGCAAGCCGGTCTTCGTCGACGCGGTGTGTGCGGTGCAGGTCTGCTTCGACCTGCTGGACATCCTCGCCGAGGTCTTCGACGGGCTGCGGCCGTGGTCGTTGGCGGCTGTCGGCAGCCGGACCGGCCGGCCGCTGACCAGCGTGGACGGGCAGGTCGCCGGGGTACCGCTGACGCTGCGGGTGGAGAACCGGTTGCAGGCGGGCGACGACAGCACGAGTTTGCTGCTGCACCGGGTCACCGTCGGCACCGACGCCGGCAACCTGATGCTGGCCAACACCCATGGTCCGGTGCTGTGGAATCCGGTGCTGCGTACCCCGGCGGATCCGGCGGGCGTCTTCCTCACGGGCGCGGCGGCCACCGACACGCGGTGGTCGGACGTGCTCGGACCCACCGCGGACTACGTGGGCCCGGCAGAGACACCCACCTGGTCGGGCGTGGTGCGTGAGCTGTGGGGGGACGGTGTGCTGACCGCCCTCGACGACCTGCGCGACCGGATCGACGCGGGCGTGGACCCGTTGCGGGGCGGCCAGCGACACCTGGCCGTCGCGACCGCCTGGAAGGAGCTGACCGAGGCACTCGGCTATCCCGAGGTGGCTGCCCCGGATCCGGGTGACCCGCTGGTGGTCACCGATCTCCGCGGCGCGCCACAACCTGTTCATTCGCGGCATGCCGGTTCACGGTAGCTCGGTGGATGGGTTCGGGGTAGAGTAATTCTCGAACGTGTTTGAAAATAGGGACGGGAGAGCGATGAGTGCGACCCACTCCGTTGAGGCAGGAGAGCAGTCCACGCCGTCATCGGGAGGCACTCCCACGGGACGGCAGCCGGTGAACACGGGGCCGTTGCTGCGCGCCCATGCCCCGAGCTTCGCGGTCGTCGTGGTCCTGCAGGTCATCGGCGCCGTCGCCGGTCTGGCACCGCTGTTCGCGGTGATCGAGCTGGGGCGCGCCCTGCTGTCGCCCGGTCCGGTTGACACCGACCGGGTATGGACCTTCGTGATCCTCGGCGCGATCGGTCTGTTCGTCCGACTGGTCTTCACCGGCGCGTCGTCGGGGCTCGGTCACGTCCTCGACGGCAAGGTGCAGCTGTCGCTGCGCCGGGCGTTGGCCCGCAGCCTCGGTCAGGCGCCCATCGGTTGGCTCTCCCGCCGCCGCAGCGGCGAGCTGGCGAAGGTGGTCGGTGACGACGTCGCCGCCGTGCACCCGTTCATCGCCCACGCTCCCGGCGAACTGGTCTCCGCCTTCGTCGTGCCGTTGGTGTCGCTGGTCTACCTGCTGACCGTCGACTGGCGGCTCACCCTTATCACCCTGATCCCCGTGGTGCTGGCCATCGCGCACGTTCCGTTGCTGATGACTCCGGCGCGTACCCGCGAGCAGCAGAACTTCGACGCGGCGATGGGCCGCATCGCCACCTCCGTCGTCGAGTTCGTGCAGGGCATCGCCGTGGTCAAGGCGTTCGGCGGCTCCGAGCGTGCGCACCGCAAGTTCCTCACCGCCGCCGACGAGTTCGTCGACATCTTCACCCGCTGGGTACGCGGCGTCTCCGCCGTCGCCGCCGGCATGCAGTTGGCGCTGTCGCCGCCCTTCGTGCTGCTGGTGGTCCTGATCGGCGGCACGGTGCGGATCACCGCCGGCGACATGGCCGCGGTGGACCTGCTCCCTTTCCTGCTGCTCGGGCTGGGGCTGACCGCTCCGGTCGCGGCCCTCGGCCACGGCTTCGACGACATGCAGGCAGCCGGCCGTGCGGTGAGCCGCATCCGGGAGGTCCTCGGGGTGGGGACGCTGCCGCAGCCCGCGCGTCCGGCCACCCCACAGGACAATCGGGTGGAGCTGCGGGACGTCCGGTTCAGCTACGACGACGACGGCCCAGAGGTGCTGCGCGGGATCGACCTGACACTGGAACCGGGCACGCTCACCGCGGTGGTCGGGCCGTCCGGCAGCGGAAAGTCCACGCTTGTGCAACTGCTGCCCCGGTTCTTCGACCCGACGGACGGCTCGGTGCGCCTCGGTGGCGTCGACCTGCGCGACATCGACAGTCGAGAGCTCTACCGTCGAGTTTCCTTCGTCCTCCAGGACGTCCGGCTGCTGCGTGCGTCGGTCGCGGACAACATCGCGCTGGCGGTTCCGCACGCGACCACCGAGGACGTGATGCGCGCCGCCCAGCTGGCGCACATCCACGACCGCGTACTCGCGTTGCCCCGCGGTTACGAGACCGTGATCGGCGAGGAGGTCAAGCTCTCCGGTGGTGAGGCGCAACGCATCGCCATCGCGCGTGCCCTGGCTGCCGACACGCCCGTGCTGGTACTGGACGAGGCGACCGCCTTCGCGGACCCGCAGACAGACCAGGCGGTACGACAGACCCTGGCGACGCTGCGCGACCGGACCGTTCTGGTCATCGCCCACCGTCTGGAGACCATCGCCGACGCCGACCTCGTCGTGATGCTGGAGGACGGAGCGGTCGTCGAGCAGGGCAGACCGACCGACCTGCTCGCCCGGGACGGAAAGTTCGCCGCCTTCTGGCGGACCCAGCAGTCGGCCGTCGCCGACGACAGCGAAGCCCGCGCTGGTGCACTGCAAGGAGACCTTTCCCGATGATCAGAATGTTGTTGCGGGTGCTCGGCGACGAGTACGCCAAGCCGATGCGTCGTACGGTCGCCCTGATGACGGTGACCGCCGTGCTGGAGGGTCTGCTCTACGCGTTGCTGCTGCCCGTGCTGCGGGCCCTATTCGGGGACACCCCGTCGGACGCCTGGCCGTGGCTGATCGCGTTCGGAGTCTCCGTCGCGGTCTACGCGGTGCTGCGGTACGTCAGCGATCTGTCCGGCATGCGCGTCGGGACCACGATGCTGCGGGGCATGTACCACGGCCTGGGCGAACACCTGGCCCGGTTGCCCATCGGCTGGTACAACGCCGCCCGGGTGGGGGAGGTGTCGGTCATGGCCAGCCGCGGTCTGCTCGCGGCGATGGGCGTGTCGGCGCACCTGCTCGGGCCGTTCATCTCCGCCTGCGTGACGCCGCTGACGATCGTTGCCGTGATCACGGTGTTCAACTGGCAGCTCGGGCTGGCCGCGCTGGTGGCCGCGCCGCTCGTGGTGCTGACCCAGCGATGGACCGCGCGGTTGATGGCCGCCAACGACGCCGACAACGCCGCGCGCAACAACGAGGCCAGCGCCCGGGTCATCGAGTACCTCCAGGCCCAGCCGGTGCTGCGGGCCGGTGGGCGCAGTGGCGAGCGGTTCGGCTTGCTCGACGACGCGTTGCAGGGCGTGGAGCGGGCCTCCCGCCGGCAGACGATGTCGGTGCTGCCCGGCGCGGTGGGTCTGACGGTCATCGTGCAGGCCGTCTTCACCACCGTGCTGGTCCTGGGGACCTATCTCGCGCTCGACGGCGACCTCGGTGCCGCGGAGGTGCTGTCCATTCTGGTGCTCGCGGCCCGAAGCGCCGACCCGCTGCTGTCCCTGTCCGACATCGGCGGCAAGCTGCGTACCGCCCGCGCCGAGCTGGACCGGCTCGACAAGGTGCTGCGTACCGAGCCGCTGCCCGAAGCGGACCAGCCGGTCCGGCCACAGCGGTTCGACCTGGAGTTCGACGCGGTCACGTTCCGCCACGGCGATCGCACCGTGTTCGACGAGGTGTCGCTGTCGGTGCCGCAGGGGCAGCGGTTGGCCGTCGTCGGTCCGTCCGGCGCAGGCAAGAGCACGCTGCTCCAGCTGATCGCCCGGTTCTACGACGCGGAGTCGGGGGCGGTGCGGGTGGGCGGTGTCGACGTCCGACAGATCGACCCGGCCGTGTTGATGGCACAGATCGCCATCGTCTTCCAGGACGTCTACCTCTTCGACGGCACGATCGAGGAGAACGTACGACTCGGTCGGCCCGACGCCAGCGACGCCGAGGTGCGGGCGGCGGCGACCGCCGCGCGGCTCGACGAGGTCGTCGAGCGGCTGCCCGGTGGATGGGCCGCGAATGTCGGCGAGGGCGGCGCGTCGCTATCCGGCGGAGAGCGTCAGCGGGTCTCGATCGCGCGGGCACTGCTGAAGGACGCACCGATCGTGCTGCTCGACGAGGTGACCTCGGCGCTCGATCCGGTGAACGAGGCGGCCGTCCACGATGGCATCGAACGTCTGATGGCAGGTCGGACGGTGGTCATGGTCGCGCATCGGATGCGGACCGTCCAACGCGCCGATCGCGTCGTCTTCATCGATGACGGACAGCTCGCCGAGGAGGGCAGCCACGACGAGTTGCTGCGTCGCGGCGGCCGGTACGCCGACTTCTGGAGTCTTTCCATGGTCTCCGGCGCGAGCGAATGAGTTGCCCTGATGTCGGCCGGTGAGCTGGTCGCGGGGGCCTTCCGCAGGCTCGCTCCCCGGCCCTACGCCCGTGCCCGCGTGGTGCTGTTTCCGCACGGTGGGGGCAGCGCGAGCTACTACCGCCCGTGGCTCACAGCAGCGCCCTGGGACGTCGAGTTCCTCGCCGTGCAGTACCCAGGTCGGGAGGACCGGTTTGCCGAACCGGTCCCTGCGGACATGCGTGGTCTGGTCGACACCCTCGCGGTGGACCTGCCGTTGGCCGGGCCGCCGACACCGACCGTTCTGTTCGGGCACAGCATGGGCGCGGTCGTCGCGTACGAAGTGGCCCGCCGTCTCACGGCGGCGGGTGACCCGCCGGCGGCGCTTGTGGTGTCCGGGCATCCCGCGCCGCACCTGGCCAGACCGGGTCAGGTGCATCTCGGCAGCGACGACGAGCTGATCGAGGAGTTGCGCCGCACCGAGGCGACCCATCTGGACATCCTCGACGACCCGGTGCTCATTCAGGCGTTTCTTCCGGTCATCCGGTCCGACTATCGCCTGAGCGAGACCTACCGGCCGCTGCCCGGTGTGCGGCTGCGGGCACCGGTCACCGTGCTCTACGGCGACCGGGATCCGGAGGTCACCGTCGCCGAGGCCACCGGCTGGCACGACGCCACCGACGGCGCGTGTGAGCTCCACGTCTTCCCTGGCGGTCACTTCTACCTGGACGAGCACCGTGACGCGGTGGTCGAGCTTCTCACGGCCCGTGCCCGCGCGATCTCCGCCACGTCGGCGGTGCCGTGGCCGTCCACCCCCTGACCCGGACCGACGAGCATCGCGCACGACACGAGTGGAATGAGGACGATATGTGTGGTATTGCCGGCTGGGTATCGTTCGACGCCGATCTGACGCGCCAGCGGGAAACGCTCGACGCGATGACCGAGACCATGGCCTGCCGCGGGCCGGACGACCGAGGGACGTTCGTGCGTACGCACGCCGCGCTGGGACACCGGCGCCTCGCGGTCATCGATCTGCCTGGCGGCGTGCAGCCGATGAGCGTGGGTACGCCCGCCGGTGAGGTGGCTCTGGTCTACTCGGGAGAGGTCTACAACTTCCGGGAGCTACGCGAACGGCTCACGGCGCTCGGGCACACCTTCCGGACCGAGAGCGACACCGAGGTCGTGCTCCACGGGTACCTGCAGTGGGCGGAGAGCGTCGTGGACCACCTGGAGGGCATGTACGCCTTCGCGGTCTGGGACGAGCGGGACCAGAAGCTGCTCCTCGTGCGTGACCGGATGGGGATCAAGCCACTGTTCTACTACCCGACGCCGGACGGGGTCCTGTTCGGTTCCGAGCCCAAGGCGATTCTGGCGAACCCGCTGGCGCCCAAGGTGGTGGACACCGACGGGCTGCGTGAGCTGTTCGCCCAGACGAAGGCACCCGGGTGGGCGCTGTGGAAGGGCATGCACGAGGTACTGCCCGGGGCGTTGGTCACGGTGGACCGCGCCGGGATCAGGCAGCGCGTCTACTGGCGCCTGCGTGCGGTCGAGCACACCGACAGCCTCGACGACACCGTGGCCCGGATACGTGACCTGCTCACCGACGTGATCGACCACCAGCTGATCTCCGACGTGCCGCAGTGCGTCCTGCTCTCCGGCGGCCTGGACTCCAGCGCGATCACCTCCATCGCCGCGCAGCGCCTCGGTTTGCGGGGCGAGCAGGTGCGCAGCTTCTCGGTGGACTTCGTCGGCCAGGAGGACAACTTCGTACCCGACGAGATGCGCGACACCCCGGATTCGCCGTTCGTGCGGGACGTGGTGGCCCACGTCGGGTCGGCACACCGGGACGTGGTGCTCGACCCGGCCGAGCTGTCCGACCCCGCGGTGCGGCGCGCTGCCGTGGCCGCCCGCGACATCCCGAACGGCTTCGGCGATCTCGACCTGTCGTTGTACCTGCTGTTCAAGGCGATCCGGCAGCACTCCACTGTGGCGTTGTCCGGGGAGGCGGCGGACGAGGTGTTCGCCGGGTACCCGTGGTTCCATCACGAGGCGGCCCTGAACGCCGGCACGTTCCCGTGGATGACCGTGATCCCGCCGCTGACCCTGCCGGGCCGTACTGATCACATCGAGGCGGGCCTGCGTGAGCGGCTCGACGTCGGCACCTACACGGCGGATCAGTACGCTGCGGCGCTCGCAGAGGTGGAGCACCTGGACGGGGAGTCCGCAGCGGAGCGACGCATGCGGATCGCCTGTCACCTGCACCTGACGCGGTTCGTGCGTGCCCTTCTCGACCGCAAGGACCGGCTGTCGATGGCGGTGGGGCTCGAGGTGCGGGTGCCGTTCTGCGACCACCGTCTCGTCGAGTACGTCTACAACACGCCCTGGTCGATGAAGGTCTCCGACGGCCGGGAGAAGAGCCTGCTGCGTCAGGCCGCCGCCCACGTACTGCCCCGGTCGGTGGTGGAGCGGGTCAAGAGCCCGTACCCGTCGACTCAGAACCCGGCGTACGCGGGAATCCTCCAACAGCAGGTGAAGGAACTGGTGGCCGACCGGGAAGCGAAGGTGTTCGCGTTGATCGATCGGAACTGGGCCCAACAGGCCGTGGCGCAGGACCCGACGGGGATGCCGGTGGCGATGCGTGGTGCCCTGGAGCGGGTGCTCGACCTGCACACCTGGTTGGATCTGCACTCGCCTCAGCTGCGGCTCTAGGCGCTCGCCAGAGGCCGACCGGGCAAGCTGTCCGCGGCGCGGCGGCTGGGCCGGGGGCGCATTCCGGTGTGCGCGGTATGTCAGTGAGACATGATCATGTCTCACTGACATATCTGTGTCGCCGGCAGCCAGCTGACGGCCGACATTCCTGGGCCACCGCGCCGCCCGGGCCGCTATCAGGTTCGCAGGGCCGGGTACCAGCTGACGCTGAACTCCGCCGGCGAACCGTAGGGCGGGATGCACAACGAGATGAACAGCTCCAACTGGCTCGGATCGACGGTGTCCTGCCGGTCCGGCCTCTTCGTGGTGGCCACGGGGGCGGTGTGCACTCCGGTGCGCTGCGGTTTGACTGCGGTGCGCGCCGGTAGCAGGCCGTCGATCATCGCTGCCAGTGCCCGTTGGTGGGTCTCCCGGGCGTTGAGTTCGCCCCATCGGTCGGCGATCGTCGCCAACCGTGGGTGTGTGTCGGCGGTCAGTTGGGCGATGACCTCGTCCTGGTGGGCGGTGCCGGGGTGAGCGCGGCGGCGGGAGTTGGCCACCCGGATGATCAGGTTTCCGACGATGTAGTACCAGATCGTGCGGTAGACGTGGTGTGCCTCGTCGGCGGAATGGCCGTAGTCGATCGCGGCGTCCAGCATCTCCTCCACGATCCACAGTGCCGAGGGGCCGATCAGGTTGTCGCTGGTCAACACCTCGACGATCCAGGGACGTTCGGCGAGGAGGTCGTAGAGCAGGACCGAAGCGGCGATCAGCCGTTCCCGGGGATCGGCGGGCAGGGCCGGCCGGGAGATGTCCCGGGCCTGCGACTCCATCACCTGGACCAGCAGTTCGTCCTTGTCGCGGATGTGGTGGTAGAGGGCCATCGGGGCGCTGCCCAGTTCGTTCGCCAGGCGGCGCATCGACAGCCGCTCTAGTCCTTCGTCCTGCAGGATCCGGGTCGCCGCGTCGATGATCGCTTCCAGAGACAGGCGTGGTGGTCGACCGACGCGCCGGCTGCGGGGTACATTTGCGGGCATTTTCCCATCCTTCAGCTGCGGCACCCTCCACGTTGCAGGGCGGCCGCCGGGTCGCGGGACCGGGCCCGGGCCGGACTTCCGGGGCCGGTGGGACGACCGTGTGCGGGCACGCGAGTCCGGCGACGGTGTGTTGTCCGGCCAGGGGCGGCACCCGACACGTGTGTTGTCGCGTGCCGCCCCTGGCCGTCACCGAGTGGGCCGCTCATGACGTACCGGCCGTCGGTCAGACCGCCTTTTCCGGCACGTCGACCAGCTCGCGGTCGTCCTGCTCGGCCTGGGTCGCCGGGCTGACGCGGGGAAGCACGACGAGCGCGATGACGGCGGCGACGATCCAGAGCCCGGCGCCGAGGGTCAGGGCGAAGGCGTACCCGTCGCTGAGCGCGCTGGGCGTGCCCTCCTTGCCGGAGTACTCGAAGGCGGCGGTGCTGAGCGCGGCGAGCCCGAGCGCGGCACCGATCTGACGGGAGCTGTTCAACAGGCTGGACGCCGTGCCGGTCTCGTGCTGAGCGACCCCGTGCGTGGCGGTGGAGACCATCGGCCCGAGGCAGAGCCCGAAGCCGACACTGGCGATCACCGACGGGACGAGGACGTCAGCGAGGAACGAGCCGTCGGAGTCGATCATGCCGAACCCGGCGAATCCGACCGCGCTGACCAGCGCGCCGGCGATCATCAGGGTGCGGGCGGGCACCTTGTAGCCGAGCTTGATGGCGATGACGGAGCCGACGACCACGCCGATCGCCAGTGGCAGGAACTTCAGCCCGGTCTCCGCCGGGCTGGTGCCGAGCACCCGCTGTAGATAGAGCGAGACGAAGTAGAAGGCCGAGGCCATGGTGGCGCCGAAGATGAGGTTGTAGGTGTTGGCGCCCGCGACCGAGCGGTTGGCCAACAGCCCGACCCGGACCAGGGGATCACGGGTGGTGGTCCGTTCGACGTAGACGAACGCGACGAGCAGCACGATGGCCGCCGCCAGGGTGCTGAGGGTGACCATCGAACTCCACGCGTACCGGTCCGTACGGACGATGCCGAGCACCAGCAGCGTCATGCCGCCGGTGGCCAGGAGAGCGCCCAGCACGTCCGGCCGGCCTTCGGGCGCGACCGGCAGATCCCTGGCGATGCCACGCCAGGTCAGGACCATGGCGAGCGCGGCCATCGGAGCGCTGACCCACATCACCCACTCCCAGCCGGCGTACTCGGTGAGCACGCCGCCGATCAGAACGCCGAGGGCGCCGCCCGCGGCATTCATCGCTGCCCACACGCCGAACGCCTTCACCCGGGCCTTGCCGCTCGGGAAGGTCGCGGTCAGCAACGCCAGCGCGGCGGGCGCCAGCATGGCGGCCCCGACACCCTGTGCGACGCGGGCAGCCACCAGGTGACCCGGTACGTCGGCGAAACCGCCCGCGAGGGAGGCGATGCCGAAGACGACAAGCCCGATGAGCAGGATCCGCTTGTGGCCGTACCGGTCGGCGATCTTGCCGCCGAGCAGGAGCAGCCCACCGAAGGCCAGGGCGTAGGCGTGGATCACCCAGGTCAGGCCCAGTTCGCTGAAGCCGAGGCTCTCGGCGATCTCCGGGAGACCGAGGTTCACGACTGACAGGTCCAGCGAAACCATGAACTGCACGACGGCCACCGCGGCCAGGGTGAGCCCTGGCCGGGCACCCCGGTCGAGTGCTGATTGTCCGTTGACTAATGCCTTGTTCGTCACCGCAAAACCGGTCCTCTGTCGTAGTGACGGGTAGCGTCCGACTTTTCGAACGCGTTCTGAAATTAACATCGGCCGTGGGCCGCTGTCTAGCGCGTCACGTGGAAGCAACCCGGTTGGTGGAGAAGGCATGATGGGGCGGTGCCCCAAGTCAATGCGCCGCGACTCAAAGCAGGCAGACCGCCGACGACATCTCGCGCCCAGATCCTGGCCGCCGCGCGTGGCCTCATCGATCGCAACGGGTGGGAGAGACTGACCATCCGCAAGCTGGCCGCCGAGATCGGCGTGGGGGCGACGACCCTCTACCATCACGTACAGGACAAAGAGGACCTTCTGTTCCTCTTGATCAACGAGTACGGAGAGCAGGTCTCCCACCCCGGTCTGCCGGAGGAGCCGCAGGAACGCGTCATCGCCGCGGCCGCCACGATCCACGACGCGCTGGCGGCCTGGCCGTGGGCCGCCGAGGTCCTCACCACCGACGGATTCATCGCCCGGCTGGGCGACTCGCCCCTGGGGTTGGTCGAGGCGGTCGTGGCCGGCGCCATCGACTACGGCTGCACCCCCGACCACGCCGTCTACGTCTTCCGCAGCATCTGGTACTACACGGTCGGGGAGATTCTCGTCCGATCACACACCGCGCGCCGGGGTGGCGGCGACGGGGGGAACCACCGAGGCGCGTTCTTCGGCAACATCGACCCCGAGAAACTGCCGCATCTCGCGGCGCTCGGTGACCGCTGGGCGGTGCTGGCGCCGCGCGACACCTATGTCGACGGCCTCCGCGCCCTCGTCGACGGGCTGCTCGCCCAAGGGGTCCAGGCCGAGTCGTAGCCGCGTCGGGTTGGGCGTCACGGCCCGCCGATCCGGCGGGCACCCCGGGGAGGTACGCGAACGTGCCCTCCCCGGAGTGCCGGCGGTGTCAGGCGACCGTGCAGGACGCCCCGTTGAGGGTGAACGAACTGGGCCTTGCGGCGTTACCGGTGTGGGTGGCCTGGAAGCCGATCGTCAACGATCCGTTGGCGGGGATGCTGGCGTTGTACGAGACGTTCCTCGCCGTCACCTGTCCCGAGGTGGGGGAGTAGGTGGCGTTCCAGCCGCCGGTGATGTTCTGACCACCGGGCAGGGTGAACACCAGTGACCAGCCGTTGATCGCGCTGGTGCCGGTGTTGGTGATGGTGATGTTCTCGGTGAGCCCGTTGTTCCACGCGTTGACGGCGACGGCAACCCGGCAGGCGGCCGGGCCCGGCGGCGGGGTGGTCGGGTTCGGCGGTGGCGTGGTGGGGTTCGGCGGTGGGGTGGTGGGGTTCGGCGGTGGCGTGGTCGGGTTCGGCGGCGGGGTGGTCGGGTTCGGGTTGGTCAGGCCGAAGAACTGCACGGCTGCCGCGGCCATGCCGCCGGAGGGCAGGCTGTGGCCGGCGCCCTGGATGCTGTACGCCTCGACCTGGACGGTGCCGCTGGTGTCGGCGAATCGACGGCGGTTCCAGTTGGCCTGCGGCGTGTCGGTGGAGGTGGGCGTCTGGCTGAGCCCGAACACGTTGGTCCACTGCTCGACGGCTTCCTGCAGCAGTGAGAACGGCACGAGCGTGTCGTTGGTGCCGTGCCACAGCTGCACCCGGGGGCGCGGACCGGAGTAACCCGGGTATGCCTGGCGCACCGCGTCGCCCCACTGCTGTGGGGTCCGGTTCATGTTGCCGCCGGTGCACTGGCTGCTGCCGGGTGGGTAGTCCGCAGCGTTGGCGAAGCAGTTGAACGGCACCCCCATGAACGCGGCACCGGCCTTGAACACGTCGGGGTAGAGGGCCAACATGTGGTTGGTCATCATCCCGCCGGACGAACTGCCCGTCGCGTAGACCCGGTCGGGGTCGGCGTTGTGCTGCTGTTGCGCGTACCGGATCATCGACATGATGGAGACCGGGTCGCTGCCGCCGCCGCGGCGCTTGGCGGCGTCCGACCAGACGTCGAAGCAGTTGCCGAAGCCGGCCTGCTGGGTGGCGGACGGGTAGATCACGATGAAGCCGTACCGGTCGGCCTGGCTGGCGAACTCGCTACCGGAGTAGAAGCCGGGGCCTGAGCCGCCGCAGCCGTGCATTGCCACCACCGTCGCCGGCCTGGCCGGGCGGTTGTCCGGTACGTAGATGTGCATGCGCATCCGGCCGGGGTTGTCGCCGAAGCTGGTCACCTCGGTCAGCGAGGCAGCGTACGCCGGACTGAACGTGGGGGCCACCAGGCCGGCCGCGACCAGCGACACGGCCATGCCGAGCAGTAATTTCCTTCTGATTTTCACGGACGACTCCTTCGAACGCCTGCTCGCAGGCTGGGATCGATCTGCACGTTTGTGCTCGCGGGTGCGCCCAACTCCCCGCAGTGATCACGGCGTGTCCACCTCTGGCTTGCCCTGCCCGGCTCCGTGTGGCGTCGTGTAGCAGATATTGTTCTCCTGGGCCCAGGAAGTGTCAATCGACGCAGCTCGATCAACTGTGGCTCCGCTCCTCGGCCGGGCCGCCGGACTGACGCATCGGCGTCCATCTACAGTCGATACCCCGTACCCGAGTCGAGTCCGGAGCGCCTGTGACTAGCCCGTTCCACATCGAGGAGATCTATTCCGACGACGGGAGCAACTCGCTCCGGATGCCGCGGCGACAGGTGGGCAACTCGCCCCAGGGCTTCGCGATGACGCTGTTGGCGGACTACACCCTGCGGACCCGCGCCGCGCTGCCCTCCGCCGCCATCGTCGCGCTGCTCACCGAGTCCGGGGTGACCACCGCCGGTGCCCGTACCGCGATCAGCCGGCTGGCCCGCCGTGGGGTGCTCGAAGGCAGTCGGCACGGACGCCGCAGCTCGTACCGGCTCAGCCGGGCGGCCGCCGCCAACCTCTCGAGCGGAGGCAACTGGATCCTCACCTCCACCACCGTCGCGGCGCCCTGGGACGGGTGCTGGACGATCGTTGCCTTCTCGCTGCCTCAGGATCGCAACGCCCAGCGGCGGGCGCTGCGCAGCCAACTCCGCTGGCTCGGATACGCGCCGCTCTACGACGGCCTGTGGATCTCGCCGTACGAACTGACGACGCGGGCGCGGGCACAGCTCGAACAGCTGACCCTCGGCACCGTCACGGTGTTTCGGGGCCGCCAGAACGTGCTGGGTTCGATAAGCGATCGTGCCCCCATCGAGGCATGGGACATCGACGCCATCACCCGGCACTACGCGGAGTTCCTGGACCGTTGGACATCGCTGCTGCCACTGGTCAGCTCCGGGCAGGTCGACGGCGCCGCGGCGGTCCGAGCGCGTACCGAGGTGATGGACACCTTCCGCCGCTTTCCCACCCTCGACCCCCAGCTACCGGTGGAACTGCTGCCGCCCGGCTGGCTCAGGCAGCCGGCGCGGGAGCTGTTCGCGGCCGTGTACGACGGTCTCGCGCGCCCCGCCGAGCAGCACGTCCGAGCGGTCGTCGGGCGATTCACCGACAGCGCGCCGCTCGGCATCCGGGCCCACACCACCGCCGACCTGATCGCCGGAGTGCGTGACGACGCCGGTGTCGGCCCGGCTGAAGCCGGGCAGGACGGCGGGTGGCAGAGCCCGGACCCGGCCGCCCACTGCGACGAGTTGACCGCGCGCGCCCCGGCAGAGCTGACCTGACGAGCCGGTGGCCAGGACCCGACCGTCAGGCCGGCGGGCGTCGCGCGCTGCGGCTCATGCCGCCGCGACGCGCGGCAGCGTCGCGGTGACCGTCCAGCCTCGATCGAGGTTCGGCCCGGCGTCGACCGAGCCGCCGAGCAGTTGGGCCCGTTCGCGCATTCCGATCAGCCCGAAGCCGGTGGGCCCGAAGGCCCGTGGACCAGGAACCTCTCCGTCGTCGCTGACCCGTAGCTGCACCACCTCATCGTCGCAGGCGACGCGCACCACGATGCGTGTCGCGTGCCGGGCGTGCCGGCGGGCGTTGGTGACCGATTCCTGGGCCAGCCGGTAGATCGCGGTGGCCACCGGCGCGGGCAACCCGTCGAGGTCACCGGAGAACTCCACCTCGACTGCCGGGCCCTGAGCGGAGCGGCCGGCCAGGTGTTCGAGGTCGGCGATGCGTGGGGCTGGCGTCCGGTCGGCCGGCTCGTCGCGGCGTAACACCCGCACCATCGCGCGCATCTCGACAAGCGCCCGGGTCGCCTCGGCCTCGATGATCCGCAACGCGTCGGCGGCAGCGGCCGGTTGCGTGTCGAGCACGGCCAGCCCGGCCTGGGCCCGGATCGCCATCGCGGACACGTGATGGGCGACGGTGTCGTGCAGATCGCGGGCCAGTCGCTCCCGCTCCAGCAGCTTCACCTGCTCGAACTCGCGTTGGCGGGCACGGGCCCGGTAACGCAGCGCGGCGCCGAGCGCGAGCGCGGCCGAGACCACCCCGGCCCCGGCCAGCGCGTCGCCCGGACCGAGGTGACCGGCCGCCGCCGACAGCGCGATCTTCGCGGCGACGATTGCCGCTCCGAGGGCCGCCGCACGCCCCGAGCCCCACCGCGACAGCGAGTACACCAGGATCAGCAGGTAGGCCAGCGTGTGCAGGCCGAGATCGCCGCCGACCACGGCCTCGCCGACGGCGCAGACCGGGAAGGCGACCGCGGCCATGAGCAACGGCCTGGTCCGTCGCCAGAGCAACACCGGGGCGAGGCCGACACCGATCAGGACCGGCACGAACGTCGGCGCCGGCAGATTCGCGCGTACGAGCCCCTCCAGCAGGGCCGTCGCCATGAACATGCCGACCAGCAGCCAGTCCCGCCATCCGCGCGGCGGACCCGCCGGGCGCGGCTCGTGCCACCACGCTCGCAGCAGCTCCCGCACCACCCGATCGTACGGGCGGCCGAACCTCGACCACCAGTGGCGACAGCGCCGCCGTCGCCGCGCGTCGCCGCGCCGCCGGCACGGTCATCCACCGTGGCCGGTGGGGCAACGCCTGACCGAGTTGTCCCGGCTTCGGCAGGCCGAACGGCCCTGCCACGCAGCCTCTCCCGGGGATCAGATGAGAGCGGACGTACCCGAGGAGGGGCTATGACACCTATGGACACCAGAGTCGACCTGGACCCGATCGACGTACGGTTTCGTGCCGGAGAGGCGTACGAGATCCGGGTACGCGATCACCGGTTGCTCGCCGACCAACCGGTCGACGCGGGTGGTGCGGACACCGCGCCCAGCCCCACGGAGCTCTTCGCCGCCTCGCTCGCCGCCTGCGTCGCGTTCTACGCCGGGCGTTACCTGACCCGGCACGGGCACGGTCGTGCCGGCCTGGCGGTGAGCGCGTCGTTCGAGATGGCCACCGACCGGCCGGCCCGGGTCGCGGCCATCCGGATCACCGTACGACCGCCGACCGACCTGCCGCCGGAGAAGTGGCCCGCGTTGCGTGCCGTGGCGAGCCACTGCACGGTGCACAACACCCTGCTTAACGCGCCCGAGATCGAGGTCGACATCGGGTGAACCGGCGACGATCCGGCACCGGCGACGCCGATGAGTCGACGGCGGCACCGCACCGACGCCGCCGACAACGATCGGGCCGATAGTTGATGGTCACCGATGGCTGTCGCTGTGACACTCCCCGTGGGGAGGCGAGATGACAGCCAGCCGAGAGGTGGGATTCGGGCCCGATCCGGTGCTGGTGGGCCGGGCAGCCGAGCTGGAGTCGCTGGACAGCGCGGTGGCCACCGTGCGCGCCGGGCGATCCGTGGCGGTCGAGGTGTGCGGCGAGGCGGGCCTGGGCAAGACCCGCATCCTCCGCGAGCTGGCCCGGCGGGCCACCGACGCCGGGCTGCTGGTCCGCCTCGGCCGGGCCACCCAGTACGAGCAGGGGGTGCCGTTCGGGCTCTACGCCGAGATGGTGGAGGCGGCCGGCAGCGGGCCGGACGACGCGGCGCAGCCGTCGGTGCCGGCGGCGGTGCGGCGGATGCTCACCCGGGCGCCGGAGCCGGGTGCCGCACTGCTGCTCGACGACGTGCACTGGGCCGACTCGGCGTCGCTGGAGCTGACCGAGCATCTGATCGGCAACCCTCCGCCGGTGCCGATGCTGCTCGCCGTGACGTTTCGCAGCGCCTGCCCGCCGGCGCGGCTGGTCAACGCCATCGCGCGGCTCGGCCCTGCGGCCACCCTCATCGACCTTCCGCCGTTGGACGTGGCAAGCCTGGACATTCTGCTGGCCGGCGTGCCACGTCGCCGCCGGGAGCTGATCCTGCGGGCCAGTCTCGGCAACCCGCTGTACATCCAGGCGCTGTCCCGGCTCGACGACACTGAACTGGACGGTCTGGTGTCCCTGGCTCGGCGGCAGGACCCGGTCGACGCCGACTGCCTCGCCGGATCGCGACGGTCCGTGCTGGCCGGGCTCGCCGCCGAGATCACCGCCCAGCAGCCGTCGGTGCAGCGGGTCGCCCACATCGCCGCGGTGGTCGGGGACCACACCACGATCGACCTCGTCGGGCACGTCGCCGGCCTGCCGATGCCCGTGGTCACCGCTGCGGTCGACCAGCTCGGGCGGCTCGGGTTGCTCGACGCGGACGGCGGTCGGCTGCGCTACCGGCATCCGTTGATGCGGGCCTCGGCGTACGCCTTGACCGGTGCGGCCTGGCGGTTCGAGGCGCACACCCGCACCGCCGGCTATCTGCGCGGCCGGCGGGCGTCCCGGCAGTTGGTGGCCCACCACACGGAACGGTCCGCCCGCCACGGTGACGAGACCGCCGTGGCCACGCTTGTCGACGCGGGTGTCGCGTTCGCGCACGAGGCCCCCGCCCAGGCGGCCCGCTGGCTCGGCACCGCGCTGCGCATCATGCCGGACATGGGTGCGCACGACGAGCGGCGTGCCGAGGTGGCGATGTGGTACGCCCGGGCCCTCGGCCGCAGCGGCGAGTTGGCCCGCAGTCGCGAGGTGCTCCAGCGGCTGCGTCGCGCCGAGGGGCCGGTGCAGAGGCGGGCCGAGACGTTCAGTGTGGCGGTGGCCCGGCAGCTCGGCGACTTCGCCGAGGCGGCCGCGACGCTCGGCACGCAGCTCGGGCGGGGCGGGCTCGACCCGGTCGAGGAGGCGAAGCTGCACGTGGAGCTGGCGGCCGTGGACGCGTTCCGGGAGGAGCCGACCTCGGCGGTGCACCACGCGCAGCGGGCCCTTGAACTGCTGGACGAGCGCCGGTCGGTGCTCGTGGCGGCGGCGCTGACGTTGCGGGCGCTGGCCACCCTGTACCTCGGCTGCGCCAGGTCGGCGCGCGAGCAGCTCGCTGCCGCCGTCGTCGCCGTGGACGCCACCGGCGACGCGGACCTGCGCCCGTACGTCGAGATCGTCTCACCGCTGGCGCTGGTGGAGATCCAGTTGGGCAACCTCGCCGACGCCGACCGACATCTCGCCCGGGCGAGACGGATCCTGGACGGCCTTGGGCCGAGCAGTGCCTCGCCGTACCTGCTCGTCATGGAGTCGCTTGTGCACACCCGCGCTGGCCGGCTCGCCCGTGCGGTGCGGGCCGCGGAGGAGGCGCGGGCCGCTGCCGAGCGGGTGGGCAGCACGGAGATGGCCGCGATGGCGGCGGCGGTCCGGCTACGCCCGGTGTTGTGGACCGCCGGCCCGGCTGCGGCCCTCGACACCGCCGGCCCCGCCTCGGCTCACCTCGACGCCGACCTGAGCGGTGCCGGGCCCGAGGTGGCGGTCGGGCAGCCACGGTCCCGGGCGTGGTGGCGGATAAACCGGGTGGAGCTGGCGCTGGCCAAGGCGGTCGCGGGCGACTGGGGTGGCGGCGCCGACCTGCTCATCGAACCGGCGGCACCGCCGTCGAGACATCCACCGGTGCTGGTGGCGCGGGACCTGGTCGCGGCCGTCGCCGCCGTCGGGCGAGGTGACCACACCACCGCCAGGCAGGTCGGTGAGCAGGCGGAACGCCGGGCGACGGCCGCCGGTCTGCCGTACGAGATCGGACTGGCCCGGTTCGCCCGGGCCTTCACCGCGTACCGGATGGCGGACCCGGAACGGGCGACGACGCTGGCGGAGAGCGCGGCGGCCTGCTTCGCGGCGGCCGGAACGCCGATGGAGGCAGCGTTGTCCTGCCACCTCGCCGGTGCCGCGTACCTCGTCGCGGGCCGGCCCGGCCCCGGCGCCGCGGCACTCGACCGCGCCGAGACCGGTTACCGGGCCTGCGGCGCCGGCTGGGCCGCATCCGTGCTCGCCGGACATCGTGCCGCCGGCCCGGCCCGTGCCGGACGACCGGGCGGTGATGCCGTCCTCACCGCCCGGGAGCGGGAGATCGCCGGCCTGGCGACGACCGGCCTGAGCAACAAGGAGATCGCCGCGCGGCTCTACCTCAGCCCACGGACCATCGAGTCCCACCTGAACCGGGTCTTCGCCAAGCTCCAGGTCCACTCCCGCACCGCGATGGCCCGCCGGCTCACCGAGGCTCTCGGCGACCACGGGCCACCTGCGTAGCCGCTTGCGTAGTTTCACGGATCCGCTCCGCTGGCGCGCTTTGCCACCCTGCCGGTACCCGATTCCGCAGGACGTGAGGGGTGATGATCGTGGACGGAAAACGCCGGTCCCGGCACCGGACCGCCATCGCGTGGTGGTCGCTACGGCGACGTTCCTGGATGGGCGTGCCGATGCTGATGGTGGTCGGGTTGCTGGGCGCGGTCCAACCGGCGATGGCCGCGCCGACCGGTTCGGCGGTGTCGGCTGCGGGGCCGGAAACCGGGTCGAGCGAGGCCTGGGAGCCACGACCCACGCTGCCCGGACCGGTGGTGGTGCCGCGTAAGGGCACCCGGCCGGCGCCGTTCACCAGCCGGACCGCACCGGTCAGTCCCAAGGCCCTGCCGGGGCAGGAGAAGGCGACCGGGAACGGGCTGCGGGCCGACGCCGGGTCCGCGGTCCGCAGCCGGACCGCCGGTGCCGGTCAGGACGCGGACTGGTACTGCCAGGAGCAGGTGGCGCGCCGGACGTCGGTCAACGCCGACGCCGACAACTACTCCGCGACCGTCGAGTATCTCGCCGAGCTGAGCTGCAACTTCTACCTCGACTACGCGTACGGTGTCGCCGGTGTCGTCGACCGCACCCCCGGCTACGACGGCACGTTGCTGTACGTGGGCTCGCCGTTCGCCTTCAACCGGTACTACTACGGGGCCACCAGCGGCGGCGTCCGGATCCCCGGTGACTTCTACGACGGTGGCCGCCAGGTGGAGATCCTCTTCGAGCTCTACCTGCTGGCGCCGGTCGGTTCCGCCTGGGGCGCCTGCGGCCCGCTGCCGGGCCTGCGCTACCTGCTCTGCGAGGGGCTCGGCACGGATCTGCTGCACATCGTCTTGGGCACTGGAACGTTCGACAGTGGACTGGCGGCGCCGGTGATCCGCTTTACCGCGCTGGGTGACTCGTACTCCGCCGGCACGGGGGCGCCGCCGTACCTGGGCCCGCCGAACCCGGGGATCTGCCGTCGCGCCAACGCCACCTACTCGATGCAGGTCCAGGGCGACCGCTTCCGGGGTCTGCCGATCGACCGGACGAACCTCAAGGCGTGTCACGGCGCGCGGATCAACGACCTGACCAACCGGCAGAGCCTGGAGGAGTTCGCCCAGGTCGACTACGTGAAGCCGTACACGAGGCTGGTGACGGTCACGATCGGTGGCAACGACCTCGGCTTCGCCGCGAAGCTGCGCGACTGCGCGCTGTCGGACTGCGGCGGTGCCCCACTGGTCACCCCGGCGGAGCTACAGGCCACCCAGACCCGGCTGGTCTCGCTCTACCAGAACATCCTCTCCCGGATGCGGTCCGACGCCGTGCTGGCGGTGCTGAGCTACCCGGCCTTCCTGCCGGTGCCGGGGGTGGATCCACTGCCCACGAGTAGCGGATGCTTCGGTACGAACGCCACCATCGACACCGCCGAACTCACCCGCATCGCCGAGGCCACGGCCCAGGCCCGTGACATGATCGCCGCAGCCGTCCGGGCGACAGGTGACGGGCGGATCGTCTTCGTGGATGCCTACGACGTGTTCCAGGGCCACCGCGTGTGCAGCGGTGATCCGTGGTCGAACGGGTTCGTGGTCGCCGACCCGGAGGATTCCTTCCACCCCAACGCCCGCGGCTACCGGGCCATGGCCGACCGGCTGCGCCAGGTGCTGGGCATCACCCTGTGACGTGACGCCGGCAGGGGCACCCGGTGCCCCTGCCGGCATCACCGTGGCGGCCGGTTGCCGGCCGCCTCACGTGGTCGCCAGGGCCTCGGTGGGGGAGAGGCGGGAGGCACGGATCGCCGGATACAGGCCGGCCAAGCCGCCGATGAGCAGCGTCGCGAGCACACCCCCGATCGTCGCCCAGGCCGGGACCACTGTCGGCCAGCCCTGGGAGAGCGCGTACCCGGAGGTCACCAGGATGCCCAGCAGCACCCCGCCAGCTCCGCCGAGGGCTGACAGCAGCAGCGATTCGGCGAGGAACTGGGTGCGGATCTGCCCCCGGGTGGCACCCAGCGAGCGGCGCAGCCCGATCTCCGAGCGCCGCTCCAGCACCGAAATGACCATGGTGTTGGCCACTCCGACGCCACCGACGAGCAGGGCCACCGCGCCCAGCCCCAGCAGCAGCGCGGTGAACGTCTCGTCAGTGGCCTGGGCGGCGGCCAACGCGTCCGAGGGGCGGGAGACATCGACCTCGTTGGGTGCCTCCGGATTGGCGGTCGCCCCGAGCACCGCGCGGACCGCCTCGACCTGGTCGGCTTCGGTACGGGTGTAGACGGTGGTCGGGTGACCGTCGAAGCGCAGGTGGTTCGCGGCGACGGCCCAGCCGACCAGGGCCGAGCTGTCCAGCTCCGGTGCCAGCGGTGCCGGAGCGAGGATGCCCACCACGGTGAACCAGCGATCACCGAGCCACACCTGCACGTCCGGGCCGGCGGCACCCAGCCCGAGCCGCTCGGCGGTGGTCGCGCCGAGCACCACCGCCGGGTACCGGGCGGTGGCCTCGTTCAGCCAGGTGCCGCTGGCCACCTCGCCGCCGACGGTGTCCAGGAGCCCGAGCTGGGTCGCCCGTACCGCGATGCCGCCGGTCTCCGCCTGCGGGATGCGGTCGGTGCGGTAGACCTTGGCGTCGGCGATCTGACCGGTGGCCGCCACCTGCGTCACCGGACCGATCCGGCCGATCATCGCCATCGAGTCCGCAGGTAGTTGGGCGTCCGCACCGAAGAGGGTCCGGCCCGGTGACACGGTGAGCAGGTTGGTGCCGAGCGCGGCCAGGGTACGGTCCAGTTCGGCGCGCGAGGACGACGAGATGCCGACCACGGAGATCATCGCGGCGATACCGATGGCGATGCCCAGCGCGGAGAGGAAGGCCCGCAGCGGGCGGGTCCGGAGCCCGACGCCGCCTACCCGCACCACGTCGGCGGCGGGCATCCGGGCCGGGGTGAGCTGCGCGCCCGGCCGGTTCTGCAAGGTCACCGACATGTCAGCTCACCCCGCTCGACACGAGCCGCGAATCCGCGCAGATCCGTCCGTCGCGCATCCGCACCTGCCGCGGCAGGGCGGCGGCGATCTCCCGGTCGTGGGTGATCACGACAACTGTGGTCCCGGCCCGGTGCAGCTCGTGCAGCAGGTCGAGCACGGCCGCGCCGGAGCCGGTGTCGAGGTTGCCGGTCGGTTCGTCGGCGAGCAGCACGGCGGGCTCACCGACGACCGCACGGGCCACCGCGACCCGTTGCCGTTCGCCGCCGGAGAGTTCGTGCGGCCGGTGCCCGAGCCGGTGCCCGAGACCGACCCGATCCAGCGCGGCCTCCGCCCGCCGCCGCCGCTCCCGGCGGGGTACGCCGGCATAGAGCAGTCCGTCCGCCACGTTGTCCACCACCGGTACGCCCGGGGCCAGGTGGAACTGCTGGAACACGAAGCCGATGCGGGTGGCGCGCAACGTGGAGAGTTGCCGGTCGGACAGCTGCGCCACCTCGTGACCGTCGATCACCACCGTGCCCGAGGTCGGCTCGTCCAGCGTGCCGATCACGTTGAGCATCGTCGACTTGCCGGAACCGGACGGGCCGACGATGGCCACCAACTCGCCGTACCCGACGCGCAGCGACACCTCGGCGAGCGCGACCACATCGTCGCCGTACCGCTTGCCGACCTGGTCGAGCACGACCACGTCCCCGCTCACCGGGGCATCCCGACGGTGGTGCCCTCGACGATTCCGTCGCCGGTGATCTCGACCCGACCGTCGGCGAACAGTCCGGTGGTGACCGCGACGATCCGGCTGGTTCCGTCTTCGAGAACCTCCAGGCCGTAACCGCCCTCGGCGAGCGCCAGCAGCGCGGCCACCGGCACGGTCAGCACGTCCGCACGCTCGCTGACCGTGAAGGTGACCTCGGCGGACGCACGGTCGAATTCGGCCAGTGCCGACTGATCCTCGACCGCGATCGTCACCTCGATCTTCGTCTCGGCGCTGGTGTCGCCACCGGCGTCCGCAGAACCGTTGCGGATCACCGTCTCGACGGTGTCGATCTTCCCGGCCACCTGCCGGCCGTCGGGCAGGGTGACCTGCACCGTCGTGCCACGTTCGGCGAGACGCTGGTCGTCGACGTCGAGTTCGGCGGTGACCAGCCGGCTGGTGCCGGTGTAGGTGAGCACCGCCTGCCCCGGCTGGATGGCCGCGCCCACGTCCAGTTGGTGACCCTCCACCCGGACGGCACCGTCGGCGAAGACGATGCGACCCAGCTCGACGCGGCCGGTCTCCGGCACGCCGAGGTCGTCCTGCCAGGCACGGACCGCCTTGGCGGTGGCCCAGGTGTACGCGTCGTCGACGGTGAAGCCGGAGTAGCCGAGGGCCGTCAGGTTTCGTTCCAACTGTTTGACGTCGGCACCCTCGACGCCGGGTCGCAGCGTCCGGTAGGCGGGCAGCCGTCCGTACAACAGGACCACCGGGTCGTTGTCGACGGCGTAGAGGGCTTTGCCGCGCGCCACGGTGGCGCCGGTGTCGGGCAGTGCGGTGAGCGTGCCGGGCAGCCGGCTGGTGGCGGTTCGGCTGGGCCCGTATCCCAGCTCCCCATCGATGGTCTCGGCGTCGGCGAGGGTGTGTCGGGTGACGGCGGCGCTGCCGGGCGCGGCGGTGCGGGCCTCGACCGAGCCGTCGCCGGAGCCACCACCGAAGCCGACCGCCGCGGCCACACCGGCTCCGGCGACGAGGACCAGCGCCGCGCCACCGGCGGCGGGCAGGCGGGTGCGACGGGTCACCGGCCGCCCCCGAACTGCGGGGCGTGCTGACGGCACGCCTCCAAGGCGGAGCGGAACGCCGGGTCGTCCGGGTCGATTCCCAGGGCGTCCCGCTGGATCTGGATGCGGCCGTCCGCTGCCGGGTCCGGGAAGTCCGGCACCCCGTTCTCGCGCATGCACCGGGCCATCACCCGCATCTGTTCGAGCTGTTCGGCGTCGAGCTGCGCCGCCTGCCCACCGTTGGGCAACAGGTGGCGGCACTTTTCCATGCCGGCCTCGACCTGCTTCGGGTCGACGTCGCCGTCGAACCGGAACATCGGCCCGTTGCCGGCCTCCGGGTCGGGCATCTCCACCCCGCTCTCCCGCATGCATCTGGCGAATTCCAGTCTTCGTTCGGCGTCGCTGCCGTCGGCGCCGGTCGCCGAGGCGGAGGCGGTCGCGGCGGCGCCGCCGGCGGTGGCCACCCCGGTACGGTCGCCGTCCTGGCCGGCGCAGCCGGCGAGCGCCAGGATCAGCAGTACGGGAAGCGTGAGTGTGCTTCGTCGCATCGTCGGTGTCCTCTCCGGTGTCCGACGACGGTCGCCGGACACCGGACCAGTGCATCCGCGGTGACGTATCGCGGGCGTAACCGATCACGTTTACGGCGGCGTTATCTGCGGTCGCGGCACCATGGACCGGTGCGAGTGCTGGTGGTCGAGGATGAGGACGTGTTGGCCGACGCCATCGCGGAGTGGCTGCGCCGGGAGGCGTTCGCGGTCGATGTCGCGTACGACGGCGATGCCGCGTTGGAACGGCTCGGGGTGAACGAGTACGCGGTGGTGGTGCTCGACCGGGACCTGCCGGTGGTGCACGGCGACGACGTGTGCCGGGCGATCGTGGACTCCGGGGGTGACACCCGGGTGCTGATGCTCACCGCGGCCGCGGCGGTACGTGACCGGGTGGCCGGCCTCGCCCTGGGCGCCGATGACTACCTGGTGAAGCCGTTCGCGCTTGTGGAGTTGGCCGCCCGGGTGCACGCGCTGACCCGGCGGGCCCGGCCCGCCGCGCCACCGACGTTGCGCCGGGCGGGCATCGCGGTGGACCCGGGCCGCCGCGAGGTGTACCGCGACGGTCGCTACGTGCCGCTGTCGCGCAAGGAGTTCGCGGTGCTGGCCGAGTTGCTGCGTGCCGACGGTGCGGTGGTCTCCGCCGAGGAACTGCTGGAGCGGGCGTGGGACGAGCACATCGATCCGTTCACCAACGTGGTCCGGGTCACCGTGATGAAGCTGCGGCGCAAGCTCGGCGATCCTCCGGTGATCGAGACCGTGCCCGGCACGGGGTACACGATCCGGTGAAGCGACTGACTCTGCGGGCCCGCCTCACCCTGGTCTACGGCGGTCTTCTCCTGCTCGCCGGCATCGTCCTGCTCGGCGTCACGTACGTGCTGGTGGACCAGCGGATGCCGCAGCCGATGCGCGCCGAGTTGCCGGACAGCGCCACCGTGGTGACCCGGATGCCGACGTCGATGGAGGACCTCGACAAGATCCGCATGTTGATCCAGGACGTGCAGAGCGAGGCCAAGCGCTCCGCCCTGGAGTCGCTGCTCACCCAGGGCGGCCTCGCGCTGGTGGTGGTCTCGGCGGCGGCCGTGGTGATCGGTTGGCTGGTCGCCGGCCGGGCGCTGCAACCATTGCACCAGATCACCGGGACGGCCCGCCGGATCGCCGGGGCCGACTCCGCCGGACGTGGTTTGCACGAACGGATCGCGTTGACCGGCCCCCGCGACGAGGTGCGGGAGTTGGCCGACACGTTCGACCAGATGCTGGAGCGGCTGGACCGGTCGTTCGACGGCCAACGCCGGTTCGTGGCGAACGCCTCCCACGAGTTGCGTACGCCGCTGGCGTTGAACCGGGCGCTTGTGGAGCTGGCGGTCAGCCGACCGGACGCTCCGGACGAGGTTCGTCGGCTCGGCGAGGCGTTGCTGTCGGTGAACGAACGGCACGAGCGGCTGATCGACGGTCTGCTCACCCTCGCCGACTCGGAGAGCGAGGTGACCGAGCGTGCGGTGGTCGACCTCGCCGAGATCGCCGCCCACGTGGTCGAGCAGGTGACGCCTGGGCATCCCGGTGTTGCGGTGCACCGCTCGTTGGAACCGGTCCGCACGGTCGGCGACCCGGTGCTGCTGGAGCGGCTGGTGTTCAACCTGGTGGAGAATGCCCTGCGGCACAACGTGCCGGCGGGCGGCTGGGTGCGGGTGCGTACCGGGCAGGTGGCCGGGCGTCCCACGCTGGTCGTGGTCAACACCGGGCCGGTGATCCCGAGCTACGACGTGGAGACGATGTTCCAGCCGTTTCGGCGGCTCAGCCGGGAGCGGGTCGCCGGCACCCGGGGCTTCGGGCTCGGGCTGTCGATCGTGCGGGCGGTGGCCCGGGCCCACGGCGGCGTCGCCGAGGCTGAACCACGCCCCGACGGCGGCCTGACCGTGACGGTGACACTGCCGTCGTCCACGCCGTGACGGTGATGTCGCCGCGTCGGCTCGCCGGGTGACGTCGCTCAGCGGAGTCCGGACACCAGGCGGGCGACGTCCTCGGCGCAGCCGTAGGAGAGCGTCACGCCGGCGCCGCCGTGGCCGTAGCAGTGCACCACCGGACCACGACCGGTGACCTCGACCTCCAGCCGAACGCTCGGACGGCCGGGTCGTAGTCCGACCCGGTGGCCGAGGATCCGCGCGTCGCGCAGCGCGGGTACGAGTTCGGCGCAGCGGTCGACGATGCCGCTGGCCGTGTCCGCCCGAACGGTCAGGTCCTCGTCGCCGTCGTCGGCGGTGCCACCGAGCAGCACCGTGTCACCCCGGGGTACGACGTAACGCAGCTGCTCTGGATCGGACTGGTCGAGAACCCACTCGCGCAGGCCGAACTGGGCGACGACGACCACCTGCCCCCGCACCGGAGAGAGGTGTACGTCACCGACCAGTTCCCTGGACCCGAGCCCGGTGCAGTTGACCACGGCGTCCACGCCCACGAAGGCGTCGGCCAGCTTCTCGTACCGCCCGGCGCGGACCGTGACCCCGGCGGCGGTCGCCTCGCCGAGCAGCCAGGGCAGGTGGACCGCCATGTCCGCCACCGGGACGGTCAGCTCGAAACCGTCGGCGTAGCCGGTCGGTAGTCGTTCGGCGGCGACCCGGGCCAGGTCCGACACCGCGTCCCGCCACCACGGCTCGGCGGCGGGCCGACGGAACAGCTCCCGACCCAGGCGCATCCGCACGCCGGTGCGCCGATCGGCGGCCAGGCCACGCAGGGTGGTGTAGGTGGACGCCGACCAACGGGTCACCTCCGCCGCCGGGTACGCGCGGTAGGGATACCAGAGTGCCGCCGCGGTCGCCGATGTCGTGTCGTCGCCCGTCCGGGCGGCAACCACGTCCACGTCATGGCCGTCGCGTGCCAGGCGCAGCGCACTCGTCAGACCGACGACGCCGGCACCGACCACCCGGACCCTCATGCCTGGAGATCACACCACAGGGACACCGTGCTGGACAGCACCGGTCAGCTGGAGGGTGCGCGGCTTGGACAGGCGGACGCTGTCCGGTGGGATGTCGCCGGTGGCGGTGCGGGTGTAACCGGCGCGCTCGTACCGGCTGATGTTGCGGATACTGCGGTGGCCGGTGAAGAGGGTGCAGTGCGTGGTCTGCTCGGGCGCCTGTCCTTCGGCGTACGACAGCAGCCAGGAGCCGATGCCGTTGCCTGCCTGGTCGGGCGCCACCATCAGGCGACCGATGAGCCAGGCGCGCTCCTGCGCCCGGGCACGCACCGCAGCGACGAGGCGGCCGTCGCGGCGTACGCACCACCATCGCCAGGTCTCCAGCGACGCCCGCAGGTCGTCGATGGTCTCCCGCAGCGGCACCAGGTCGAGGGTGTCGTTGACGATGGCCTCCTGGACCCAGCAGCACCGCTGCAGGACCAGCAGCTCCGCCAGGTCGCCGGCCTGGGCTTCGCGGAGTGTGAGACCGGTGACCGGCGCGTCGACGACCGTCGGGTCGGTGCCGCCGCGCAGCGGACGAAGCGCACGGGCCACCCGGCTCAGCTCGCCCAGCACCGCGCGGGCGGCGGCGTCGAGCGCGGCCGACCCGGCCACCTGACCGTCGTGGACGGTGTCCGCGATGCGCAGGGCCACCGTGGCGCCGACCGGCATCATCCGCAGCGTCGTGACGACCTGCTTCGCCATCTGCGCGGATCGGGTGCCGGCGGAGGTGTTGCCGTAGCTGACGAAGGCCACCGGCTTCCACGCCCACTCGTGGTAGAGGAAATCGAAGGCGTTCTTCAGCGCCGCAGGCATGCCGAAGTTGTACTCGGGCGTCACCACCACGAAGGCGTCGGCCGCGGCGACGGTGCGGCTCCACCGGCGGGTGTGCTCGTGCCGGTAGCTGCCGTGGGCGGGATGTTCGGGCTCGTCGAGCAGGGGCAGCGCGACGTCGGCCAGATCAGCGACGTCGACCGTGATCGCGTCGGACGCGGCAGCCGGGCGGACGGTCCGGACGAACCAGTCGGTGATCGCGGGTCCGAGCCGGCCGGGTCGGGTGCTGGCGGTGATGACGAGGACACGAAGGTCGCCCGAGCTATTCGATGACATGTCAACGACCATAGGCGTACTTTCAATGACGTGTCAATGACATGTAGGGTGGCGGACATGGAGACGGTCTGGCTGAGTGCGGAGGAGGAGCAGGCGTGGCGGGCCTTCCGGCGGCTGCTCATCGCCCTACCCGCCCGGATCGGCCGTGACCTGGCCCGCGACTCGGGGCTCTCCGCCGCGGACTACGAGGTGCTGAGCACGCTGTCGGAGAAGCCCGATCGTCGGTGGCCGCTGCGTGAGCTGGCCGCCAAGATGGAGTGGTCGCGCAGCCGCCTGTCCCACCATTCCGCGCGGATGCAGGTACGAGGGCTCATCGACAAGGAGCCGGACCCGCAGGACGCCCGTGGTTGTCTCCTGCGCCTGACCGATGACGGCTTCGGTGTCCTCGAACAGGCCGCCCCGCACCACGTCGACTCGGTACGCTCCCGTTTCCTGGAGCACGTGAGCGCCGACGAACTCGCCATGCTGCGCAGGCTCTCGACCCGGATCGCCGACCTACCCGACTGACTCCGGCGACTCGACGTGACCGGGGCGGTGACCGCGCCCGCGAGGTGCCCGGCGGCGCGACGACCGGCCCCGGCCGCCCAGAGTGGCGGTCGGCGGCCGAGCGCACCACCATGGCCGGTGGGTGCCGGCGCCGGCACCCACGGAAACCAGCGCGGGAGAGTGGCAGCAGTGAGTTCATCCGAGAGGTCCACGTCGAGGGTCCGCCAGTTGCGGCTCGTGGTGCAGGCCGACGACTACGACGCGGCGGTGCGTTTCTATCGCGACGTGCTCGGTCTGCCCGAGCAGGCCGCGTTCTCCGGCGCGGACGATGCCCAGGTGGTGATCCTGGACGCCGGACGGGCCACGCTGGAGATCGCCAATCCGGCGCAGAAACGCATGATCGACGACGTGGAGGTGGGACGTCAGGTCGCCCCGCGCATCCGGGTGGCGTTCGAGGTGGACGACACCGCCGCGATCACCGACCGGCTGGTCGCGGCCGGCGCCGAGCAGGTGGCACCACCCACCACCACGCCGTGGCAGTCGGTCAACGCCCGCCTCGACGCCCCGGCCGGCCTACACATCACCGTGTTTCAGGAGCTGCGTACGCTCGACGAGCGCGCTGCGCTCGACGGATTCGGCACCGACGCGGCCGGTTCCTCACCCGCTGGCGACGACGTGGGCCGGTGACCGGACGTCCGGGCCGCCGGCACCGTGCTCAGTCGGCGGCCGGCTTCGGGGTGCCGCAGAGTCTGGTGCCGGGCGGAATGACCTCCTCGTCGCTGTGGATGACGTACGGCGGCGGCCCCAGCTTGCCGGACGGGTCGATCGGCCTGACGTTGATCAGACTGAGGAACTTGTTGATCACGTTCACCACCGGGGCCAGGATCGTGTAGCCGACGCCGTACGAGGCTCGGACGCCGATGCCCACGCCCCGGCAGACCGCCAGCGGCGCGCCAAGCGCCGATCCGATGGTCGTCCCGTAGGCGGTCGACACCTCGAAGAACAGACCGGCCTTGAGCACGAACGCGCTGAAACCGACGTCGAACCGGACCTGATGCTCGATGAGCAGGCCCATCACCCCGACCGGAACGCCAGTCAGCGAGTTGATCAGGCTCTCCTTGCGCTTGAAGTTCTTGCTGACCTGGGGGCCGAACGTGCCGTTGGCGTAGCCGTAGCCGAGCGAGCCGGCGAGGGAGAACTCACCCTTGCCCTTGATGGTGCCCACCTTCGCGCCGAAGGCGGTGGTGACCTTCACCGTCTGGCTGACGGTCAACGCCAGCGGTACGCCGAGCACCGTGCCCATCGGGATGCTGAAATCCACCGGGATGGGGAGCACCGTCCTGATGTTCTGCCCGTCCCGGAGACCGGCCTCGAACGAGTAGCGGATGCCGAAGCCGCCGCTGATCGACAGCTCCGCCCGGGTCACCGAACCGCCTTTGATGTTCAGGTGGAAGTCCGCTTCCGGCTTGGCGAAGGTCAGTGCGGCCCGCCCGGACAATTTCGTACCGTTGCGGTGGTAGTGGAAGCTGACCTCCGCGCCGTCGTTGAGGCTGACGCCTGTGGAGAAGTTGGCGACGACCGTCCTGACCTCGCCACCGCCACGGCTCGGCGGCGGCTGGTTCGGCCGGGGCGGTGGCGGGGCGAGCCGCAGCGGCCCGGCCCGGCCGGCGCGGCCGGTGGGCGTGGCGCCCAGGGCGTCGGCCTCCTCCTCGGACATCGCCCAGATCGGCTCACCGGCCTGGTAGACGACCGGGTTCTCGATCGCGATGCCGCGCTGCTCCAGAGTGCCGTCGCGGATCACGTCGGTGACGGACACCGGGCCGATCGTGACGAGCAGGTCGCCCCCGTCGCGTTGCACGTCGAGCACCCGGCCGACACCACGTCCGGTGATGAACATGACCTTGCCGGGAGCCAGGTCTTCGGCACGGGAGGCGTCGCCGTCGATCCGCCAGGTCAACCCGTCGGCGGTGACCGACCGGACCGAGCGGCCCCCACCGCCGACGAGCACCACATCCGGCTGGTACGTCAGGTCGGGATGCGGCACCGGCGCCATGCCGTAGCGCAGCGCGGACTCGCTGTACGGGTCCTCGTCGGCGGTTGGATCGCCCGAGGACCGACCGCCGCACCCTGTCGATGCCAGCGCGAGGACCACGGTGAGGACAGCCGAGACAACCTTGCGCACCGGTACTCCTCATTGGGGTCGGGACGGTGCCACCCACCGGCACCACGGCACCGGAGCTGCGGCGTCAGGCGCGGTCAGACCAGCGAGTACCGGGCCGGGCCCTGAGTCGACCCTAGACAGCGCCGGCGGCGAGGGAATCAGGGATTTCCCCACGCCTCGACGGCACCGGCGGGACAATCACGTCCACATCCGCACCGCACGACGCGTACACTTCCGGCATCTGGCCGCGCTCGGTTCGCGGCCCCGGCGTTCGAGGCGGTGGAGATGGATCGGGTGCTCGGCACCGTCCGCCGCTCGCGCCTGCGACGACGATAGTCGTCCCGCTCACCCGCGCGTTCCTTTCGCCGTGCCCGCACCTGCCGTGCGGCCGGCCCGCCTCGTGACGATCCCGTTCATCCCATCCCAGGGAGTTCCCCGTGACCGTGCCCTCGCTGGCCTCGTCGTTGTCCGACTCCGTCACCGCCGCCGCGGCCCGCCTGGGAATGGCGGACCTCGCGCCGCAGATCCGCCGCTCCGAGCACGCCGACTTCCAGGCCGACGGCCTGCTGGCGGCGGCGCGGACGCTGCGCCGCAACCCGCGGCAGGTCGCGGCGGACGTGGTCGCCGGCCTACCCGACGACGGCCTGCTGGCCAGCGCGGGGGTGGCCGGGCCGGGCTTCGTCAACATCGAGCTGACCGACCGGGCGCTGCTGGCGCAGCTCGCCAGCCGGTTGGGTGATGTCCGGCTCGGTATCGGCATGCCCGAGTCCGGCGTCACCACGGTGATCGACTACTCGCAGCCGAACATCGCCAAGGAGATGCACGTCGGGCACCTGCGCTCCACCATCATCGGCGACGCGCTGGTACGCATCCTGGAACACCTCGGCGGCACCGTGGTGCGGCGCAACCACATCGGTGACTGGGGAACCCAGTTCGGCATGCTCATCCAGTACCAGGTCGAGCACCCCGACCCGCCGGCACCGGACGACACCGGGGCCATGGGCCGGCTGGCCACGCTCTACCGGCGGGCTCGGGGGGAGTTCGACACCGACTCCACGTTCGCCGACCGGGCCCGGCGGCGGGTGGTGGCGTTGCAGGCCGGCGATCCGAGCACCGTGGCCGCCTGGCGGGACATCGTCGCCGAGTCGACCCGCTACTTCACCCACGTCTACGACCGGCTCGGGGTGCGGCTCACCGACGCCGACACGGTGGGGGAGAGCGCCTACAACGCCGCGCTGCCCGAGGTCGCCGACGATCTTGAGCGCCGGGGGGTCGCGGTGACCAGCGACGGCGCGCTCTGCGTCTTCTTCGACGACCTCCGCGGCCCGGACGGCGAGCCGACGCCGCTGATCGTACGCAAGCGGGACGGCGGTTTCGGCTACGCCGCGACCGACCTGGCCGCGCTGCGGCAGCGCGTCGTCGAACTGCACGCCGACCGGCTGCTGTACGTGGTCGACGTCCGGCAGGCCCTGCACTTCCGGATGGTCTTCGACACCGCGCGGCGGGCCGGTTGGCTGCCGTCGACCGTGGCCGCCGTGCACGTCGCCTTCGGTACCGTCCTCGGCCCGGACGGGCGACCGTTCAAGACCCGGGCTGGCGACACCGTCCGCCTGGTCGATCTGCTCACCGAGGCGGTCGACCGGGCCCGGGAGGTGGTCGCGGCGAAGAATCCCGGGCTGACCGGGTCCGCCCTGGACGAGCGGGCGCAACAGGTCGGCATCGGCGCGGTGAAGTACGCCGACCTGGCGACCAACCGGACCCGGGACTACGTGTACGACCCGCAGCGGATGCTGGCGCTGGTCGGCAACACCGGCGTCTACCTCCAGTACGCGCACGCCCGCGTCCGCTCCATCCTGGCCCACGCTGACGGTGCCGACGCCACAGTCGACGTGACGGCGGCGCTGGAACCGGCCGAGCGGGCGCTGATCCTCGATCTCGACGCGTTCGCCGACACCCTCGCCGAGGTGGTCGCCGGTCACGAGCCGCACCGCCTCTGCGGCTACCTGTACCGGCTGGCGCAGACCTTCACCGCGTTCTACGAGCACTGCCCCGTGCTACGCGCCACCGGACCGCAGCGCGCCAACCGCCTCGCCCTGTGCCACCTCACCGGCGACACCCTCCGAACCGGCCTACACCTCCTCGGCATCCCCACCCCCACCCACCTATAACCCCCCACCCACCTATAACCCCCCACCCACCCCACCCACCTACCCCCGCCCCCGGCGGACGCGTTGCCCGCCCCCGGCGGACGCGTTGATCAAGAAGTTTGCGTCTGCGTTCGCGCGTGTCGGAGACCAAAACCTCTTGATCAACGCGGGCGGGCGGACGGGCGGACGGGCGGGCGGACGGGCGGGTGCACGTGACCCCGATTCGGGGCGAGTCTGGTGTGGACCAGTGGCGGGCGACGGCGGGCCTTGCGCCACTGGCCACCTACCTGAGTGAGATGGCCGCGATCTGTGCCGAGGCAGACGACCAGCCGCTCGACCGACAGCCCTTGGCGCGGTGGCGCCACGCCAGCCATCACCCGTACCCGTGGGCCGGGTATGTGAACATGATGGTGTGATCGTCGTGGCGTTCGACGCACCCGTTGACGAGCCAGCGCAGGTCACCGGGTTCGAGTTGGGACACGTCAGCCTGCGTTGGGACGGTGGGGCCCACAGTTCCCGCCAGTTCGGGTCGCGCGGGCTGTTGATGGTGTATCTCGCCGCAGCGGACATGCTCCACGGCGTCGCGACCCTGTTGGCGCGCCGGGATGACAGTTACGTGTTCACCGGCGCCTCCAGCGCCTGGAGTTTCGCCCTGCGTCGTACCCGCCGTCACGGACTGCACCTCAGCACGCCCGCCGGCAGGTTGCTCTGCCATACCTCCGAGGCCGAGTACGCGATGGCAGTCTGGCACGGCACCGAGCGGTTGCTGGCAACCCGCACCCCGATCGACGGCGGCCCCTTGACCGACCTGCGGACCGCCATGGCGGCGTTTCCGGATATCTACCGGCGCTGAGGTGCCGAGGCAGGCAGGCTTGATGCAGCCAGTTGAGCTGTGTCCGGCTACGAGCGACTGGGCTTCGAGTCAACTCGGCAGTCGCTGCAGCGGCTGCCGCGCGAGACCTGGATACAGACATTCGGCGAACCGTGACGAACGTCGACTGCTTCGATAATCGATGGTGCCGGGCCGCTCTTTGGGTTTGGGTGCACCATGAGCATCATTCTGAGTACCCCGAGCGTTGATGAGCTGCCACCAGCGGTGGACGCGCTCAAGCGGTGGCAGCACGACGGGGGACCGCTGCAACTGCATTCCGGCGATCTCGGCTGGCACTCGTTACGTGGTGCCGAGGCTACGGCGGCTGACCTCCGGATGTGGTTGCACGACGGGGTGGTTCACGCGATCGGGCTGCTGGACGGCCCCGAACTGGTGCGCATGGCCGTCGCTCCCGACTGGCGTGATGACGAGGCGCTGGCCCGCCGGCTCGCCGCTGACCTGGACGCCCCAGGGCGTGTGCTGGATCCCGACGGTGCGACCGTCGAAGCCCGAGGTGCGCAGCGTCTCACCCAGTTGCTGCTGGAACGGGGTTGGGAGCGGGATGAGCCGTGGACAACGTTCCACCGCTGTCTTTCAGACCCGGTGCAGGACTGCGGTCTGCGTATCGAGACCATCGAGTCCGATCGCGCCGAGGTGTGGGTCGGCGTCCACTGGTTCGCGTTTCGCGGGTCGCCCTTCACTGATGCCGACCGGCACCGCACGGTTGGGCGTTGGCTCGCCATGGCCGGTGGCCCGTTCTACGCTGACGCACGCTGCCTCGCCGCATTCGATCAGGGCGGCGAGGCCGTGGCAGTCGCGGCAGTGTGGTCAGCCGGCCCGGGGCGGCCAGGATTGCTGGAACCGATGGGCGTCCACCAAAGTCACCGAGGCCATGGTTACGGCACGGCGATCACGCTCGCCGCCGCTGCGGCCCTTCGCGACATGGGTTCGTCCAGCGCGAGTGTGTGCGTGGAGAGTTCCAACGTCGGCGCCGTAGCTACCTACGCCTCGGCCGGCTTCACGCCGTCAGCTGAGGTGACCGATCTGCGCCGCAGGACGGCTGGGTGGAAAGCGTCATGACGTCATGGATCGTGGCGGCTCCGGCCTGCTGCTGACAGTGCTGGAGCACCGGGCATGCGTGCTTCGTGTAGTACATGGAGATCTGATACGGCAAGCCTCTCGCTCGCAGGGCGCCGGTAAATGATCTTCTGGTGGGTGTTCGTTAGGGCCGCGCTCGGGGCGACGTCTGGTTCGAGGGCGGGCACAGGGTTCGGCGCATGCAGACGCGGGGCCAGCGGTCGAGTCCGTGCGCTGCCTCGCGTTGGCGGATGGCCCGAAGACCCGGGGTGAGGTCGCTCTGGTCCAGGGTGTGGAAGCCGCAACGGGCGTAGTACGGGGCGTTCCACGGCACCTGAGTGAACGTGGTGAGGGTCAGGGCGGGGATGCCGCTGGCCATCGCATGGTCGGCGAGGTGGTCGATGAGCTGACGTCCGATCCCGCGACGGGCGGCGTCGGGATGTACGGAGACCTGTTCGATGTGGAAGTTGCCGTCGACGAGGTCGGCGATGAGGTAGCCGACCGGCCTTTCGGTCGTGTCGGTGGCAACCCAGGCACGGCCTGCCTCGCGGTAGCGGCCGAGGATGTCCAACGGCAGCGGTGCATCGTCGGCTATCTGCGGCATACCGACGTCGCGGAAGCATTGTCCGGCGGCGCGTTCGATGTCCTGCAGGATGGGTAGCTCGTCCTGACGCACCTCTCGGATCTGCACCGGAACATTCTGTCGGTGCTGTTCTGTACCGTCACCCACGTTTCCGTGCCAGCGCCGGGTGCCGAGACCGGCCGGATGCCGAGACCGGGCGGCCGCCGCCGGCCCGTCGCCGTTGGCGTAGGCGACGGCGTGGAAGCGGTCACTGTCTTGACGGGTGTCGATTTCAAGCGGAGACTGCGTAACACCCCCGAAACAGTGACCAGGGCCGTCCGGGCGCGGGTGATGTTAGCGCTAACGTCGGCCGCGCCGGACGGACGGAGAGTCGCATGTCCAAAGTCCTGACCAGGGCGAGCGCTCTGCTCGCCGCCCTGTGTCTGCTGTTGCTGCCGGCGGCACAGGCACCGCGTGCCGAGGCCGCCGCGCTCGACCCGTTCGCCGGCTACCTGATGGCGCACTTCACCGGCGAGTCGGCCACCGGCGAGCAGGTCTACTTCGCCCACAGCCGGGACGGGCTGAACTGGCGCGACCTGAACAACGGCGCACCCGTGCTGCTGTCCACGGTCGGCACCCGGGGGGTGCGCGATCCCTCCATCGTCCGTTCGCCCGCCGGCGACCGGTACTGGATCGTCGCCACCGATCTGCGGATCGCCAGCGGCACCTCGTGGAACGACGCGGCGAACCGGGGCAGCAGGTCGCTTGTGGTGTGGGAGTCCCGCGACCTGGTGAACTGGTCCGCACCCTGGCTGATCAACGTCGCCGGTGCCATCCCGGGCGCCGGCAACGCCTGGGCGCCGGAGGCCATCTACAACGCGGCGACCGGTGACTACGTCGTCTACTGGGCGACGAACTCCCTGCGCGACGGCGTGACCAAGCACCGCATCTGGTACGTCCGCACCAGCGACTTCCGCAGCTTCACCGCGCCCCAGCTCTACATCGAACGCCCCGGCGGTGGGCAGGGCATCATCGACACCCAGATCGTCGAGGTACCGGGGTCCGTCGGCGGGTACCGCTACTACCGGGCGTCGGCCGACGGGCACATCACCATCGAGGGCAGCAACTCGATCCTCGGCTCGTGGACGACGCTGGGCAACCTCTCCCACCTGGGCATCTCCAACGGCACCGGCGGCGGCAACGTGGTCGAAGGGCCGATGTGGATGCAGTTCAACGGTCGTAACGAGTGGGCGCTCTGGCTCGACCAGTACGCCACCGGGCGTGGTTACATGCCGGTCACCTCCACCAACCTGGGCAGCGTCACGAACTTCCGGACCCGGACCGACTACCAGCTGGGTGCCAGCCGTAAACGACACGGCTCGATCCTGAACCTGACCGCCGCCGAGGAGAGTGCGGTGCTGGGACGCTGGGGCGCCACCACCCCGGCCAACCGGATCCAGGCGTACACCCACCAGGACCGGTACGTGCGGCACGCCAACTACGACGTACGTATCGACGCGAACGTCAGCCCGGCCCAGGACGCCCAGTTCCGGGTGGTGCCCGGGCTGGCCGACGCCGCCGGCGTGTCGTTCGAATCGGTCAACTATCCCGGCCACTACCTGCGGCACTACGGCTTCGACTTCGTGTTGGCGGCCAACGACGGAAGCTCGGTCTTCGCCGCCGACGCCACCTTCCGGCAGGTCGCCGGCCTCGGCAACACGTCCTGGTCGTCGTTCCGGTCGTACAACTACCCCGACAGGTACGTCCGGCACTACAACTACCAGCTGCGACTCGACCCGATCAACGACGCCCAGGCACGCGCCGACGCCACGTTCCGCCTCACCTCGTAACCGTTCGCCAACGGGTGCGCGTCGACGGTTCCGTCAGCGAATCGGCACCGGGGCGATCACCGCGAAGCCCACGTGCGGGTGAATCGGGACGAACCGCCTTCGCGGGTGCTCCGGTGCGCTGATCGGCCGGGACTTGCCTCACCCGTGTCCATGAACGGGGTACGCCAGCGGACGGATCGCGGGCTCTCTCGCCGTTTGCGACGCAATGTCCCGGGCGCCGCGCAGCTCCGAGCACCGGATGCTGGCTCAGGCCCCGGCCCGCATCAGGTACGCACCGCCGGCACATCTCCGACACGATCAACGTGTCCCAGCCCCTGATCGACGCCCTGCCGCAGACCAAGCAGGTGGTGATTCAGCCGGCCCGCGCCGGCTGCCTCGTACCATTGCGCAGAGATCGTGGACCGCGCAGCGGGAGGGGCCATGGGCAAAGGGATTTATGTGCAGGAACTGCCAGGTATCGGCAAGCGGTACGACGTCGACCTGGGTAGCAACACCCAACGGATCTCGGTGGTGGTACGCCGGGACGGCAACCGTGACCTCTACGTCTTCGCCGCCGGGCAGGATGATCCGGTCGCCGTGATCGAGATGTCGGAGAAGCAGGCGCGTAAGGTGGGCGCCCTGCTGGCCGGCACGTACTTCTCCGAGTAGCCGTTCCGCGTCTTGCGCCCTCGCTCAGTCCGCTCCAGGAGTCCTCGCCGTGCATGCTGACCTCGTGGGCTTTGGGGCCCTCGTACTGATCGCGGGCCTGCTGGCCCGTGCGGGTCGTCGGATCAACCTGCCCACCGTGCCGTTCTTCATGCTGGCGGGCATCCTGCTCGGGCCCGGTACCCCGGGGCCGGTGCTGATCGCTCATCCCGAGGACCTGAGCCTGCTCGCCTCCCTCGGCCTGGTCCTGCTGCTGTTCCATCTGGGCGTCGAGTTCCCGGTCGACCAGGTGCTCGGCAGCGGTAAACGACTGTTCGTCGCCGCCGGTTCGTACATCGGCCTCAACGTCGGTGCGGGGCTGCTCTTCGGCTTCGCCCTCGGTTGGGGTGGCTACGAGGCGTTCGTGATCGCCGGTGCGCTCGGCATCTCCTCGTCGGCGATCGTGACGAAACTGCTCATCGAGTTCCGGCGGCTGGCCAACGCGGAGACGCCTGTCATTCTCGGCATCATCGTGATCGAGGACCTGTTCCTCGCGCTGTATCTGGCGCTGCTCTCGCCGCTGCTGTCCGGTGCCGGGTCCGCCGGGGAACTGGTGCTGCGCATCGGCCTGAGCTTCGCCTACCTGGTGGTGCTCTTCGCCGTCGCCCGCTTCGGCGCCCGCCTGGTCGGCAAGGTGATCGACAGCAACGAGGACGAACTGCTGGCCATCCTGATGGTCGGGTTGGTCGTGCTCGTCGCCGGGGTGTCGGCCGAGATCGGCGTCTCCGACGCGATCGGCGCGCTGATGATCGGTCTCGTGGTGGCCCGTACTCCCATCCGCGAACGGGTCGAACGTCTGGTGCTGCCGCTGCGTGACGTCTTCGCGGCCGTCTTCTTCCTGGTGTTCGGGCTGAGCATCGACGTCGGCGACTTCGGCTCGGTGGCGCTGCCGGTGCTGCTCGCCGTACTGATGAGCATCGTCACCAACGTGGTGGCTGGCCTGATCGCCGGCCGGTTGTTCGGGCTCAACCAGCGCGGGGCCGCCAACGTCGGCCTGACCGTGCTGGGCCGGGGCGAGTTCTCGCTGATCCTGGCCACCCTCGCCATCGCCGCCGGCCTGGACGACCGACTCGGTCCGTTCATCGCCCTGTACGTGCTGATCCTGGCCGTGGCGAGCCCGCTGCTCGCGGCGAATTCACGTTTCCTGGCTCGGATGATCCCGGACCGGCTGCTGCACTCCAGTTGGCGGTACGTGCGTGAGGAGACGATAAGCACCGCCTGCACGCACCTCGACCGGATCCACATCACCGAGTCCGACGCGGACGCGTGCCCGCAGTGTGTGGAGAGCGGCGACGACTGGGTGCAGCTGCGGATGTGTCTGACCTGCGGCGCGGTGGGCTGTTGCAGTGACTCGGTCAACAACCACGCGGAGGAGCACTACCGGCAGACCGGCCATCCGTTGATCCGGTCATTGGAGGAGGGCGAGGACTGGCGGTACTGCTACATCGACGGCGCCCTGATCCGCGAGCCCATGGGCGCCACCCGGGAGTGACAAGCAGTAGTTTGGGCCCGCCTCAGTCGAGGCGGTAGACCCACGCGCCGGCTATCTCCTCCCGGGTGATGCCGAGGCCGTCCACCGGCCGGGCGGGCAGGCCGTCCCAGGGCGTTCCGGCGAGCCTGTCCGGCAGGACGACCACCGACCGGATGCCGATCTGCCGGAGGAAGGCGATGCTGCCCGGATCGGGGAAGGTCGTGGTCACCGCGCGGATCTGTTGTTGACTGGCCGGCAGGAAGGTGACCGACCCGTTGGCGACGCGGGGAAATCCCTCGGTGGACCAGAGCATGATGTCGGATTCGGCCACGCCGTTGCTGGGCAGGACCAGCATCGGGTCGTCCGCCGCCTGGAACGCTGGCGGGGCGGTGGGCACGGTGGGATGTGGTGTCCGGTTGACCCCTTCGACCAGGACCAGCAGCAGGGGCAGCAGGAGCACGACCGCGCTCACCGGCTTCGGCCACCCGACCTTGGGGCGATTTCGTCCGAATTCGCTAATCGCTCCTGCTGCGAGAATGGCGAGCAGCAGGCTCGTCCACACCATCAGCCGACCCGGGGTTCGTAGCGCGTCCCATCCGGGCAGCAGTCGGGACAGGGTCAGGTATCCCGGGTCGCCCTGACCGACGAGATTGCTGCCCAGTCCGAGCGCGCCGCTGACCAGCACGCCGAGCCCGAGCAGGACGCGGTGGCGCACCCGGAACGTCGAGTAGCTCAGCCCGGCCACGGCCAGCACGATCAACGTGACGCCCGGCAGCAGCGCCATCTCCGGAGGCCAGGACAGCTGGGCGCGGGCGGCCGCGAAGTGGTCGCCCCACAGCCACGAGTCCGCAGGCGCGACGAAGTATCCCAGCAGGGGTGGGGAGAACATCTCTGTCCAGGACAGATCCCGGTGCGCCTCCGGGTTCAGCTCCACCACCCGCAGGAAGGTGATCCCCAACCAGATCAACACCGCTGCGAAGACGACGCCGCCGAAGAGGTTCGCGAGCACCACCCGGCGACCCAACAACCAGGTGCCGGTCCGCCAGCGGGCCCAGCCAACCGCCACGAGGACCACAAGCATGGTGCCGGCCAGGAAGTACGCGAGCGGCAGGCCGATCGCCAAACCCAGGGTCAGCTGCCAGGCGGCGACCAGCCAGCCGGCCACGATCCAGCCGGGACGGTGCAGCGCCGGTCGGTGACCGTCCCGCAGGGACCATCCGTGGCCGCGAGCCAACATCGCCAGGCACAGTGCGACGCCGCCGATGGAGAGGATGTTCAGATGGCCGCTGTGCGCGAGCCGCCACGGTGCGAAGGCCCAGGCGACGCCGGCGACGGCGGCTGCCGTCCGGATGGCGCCGAGTTGGCGCACCAGGGCGTACGCCCCGACGAAGGCGAGTGCGTGCGCCAGGACGTAGAGGAGGTTGTAGCGGAAGATGGCCGACGCCACGCCGTTGACGAACAGACCGGCAGGTGCGTATCCGAGCACGATGTCGGTGTAGGCGTACGTGTACAGGTCGGGGAAGAACGTATTCGAGTGCCAGAGGTTGAGCGGGTCGGTGACCAGCGCATGCCCGGCCCAGGCGACCTGCCACGCCTGCAATGGGGGATCGCCGATGTCGCCCGGGATGGTCGTCCACGGCTGCTTCAACGTCGGCCAGGTGAGGACAACAGCCACCGCCACTCCAGCGATTGCCGCCAACGTCCATTCATGCAGCAACAGGCGCGACGCCACCCGGACGGCCCCCGCCAGCCTGCCCTGTCCCTTACGGGGCTGGACATCCGCTGCCTGTTCCGGGTCGGCCTGCTCAGGGTCGGCGGAGGGGGCTCCGAGTAGCCTGCGACGTATTGCCTGCACGTATCCTCCTGTCGATGGCCGACGCCGACGTCATAGCGTCGCATCGATCAGAGGATAAAAGCCATCATCGATGACCGCCGAAACTTCCAGGCGGGCATCACAGCCGCCAATCCCGATTAATGGGAAACGGGCAAAAAGCTGATCACCTGTCGATCGCGTAGAAACCGCGGGCCGCCAAGCAGGTCAGCCGCGATTGAGACGTCGGTAGACCGGGGCGAGTCGTTGGTGCAGCTGCCGGTAGACGTCGAAGACCTCGTCGTAGCCGGACCGGTGCGCCGGGTCCGGCGTGAAGACCCGGTCGGTACGCATCAGGCCCGGGATGTCGGCGAAGGTGAGCTGCCCGGTGCCGACCGCGCCGATCCACCCGGCGCCCCTGGCGTTGACCGCGAGCGGCTGGGCGTCGCGGCGGATCTCGACGTCGAGCACGTCGGCGAAGATCTGACACCACGAGTCTGACAGCGCCCCGCCGCCGGTGATGGCCATCGAGGTGACCGGCGCGCCCAGGAACCGGTTGACCGCGCCGAGCAGCCAGCGGGTGTTGAAGGCGACCCCCTCGAAAACGGCCCGCAGCAGGTCCGAGCGGTTGGTGTCGAGGGAGATGTTGAAGAACCCGGCACGCAGGCTCGCGTCGTCCACCGGGGCACGTTCGCCGTACAGCCAGGGGGTGTAGAGCACCCCGTTCGCGCCCGGCGGCACCGTCGGGATGATCGTGTCGAAGGCGTCGAAGATCGTCCCTTCGTCGCGGCTGAGGTGACCGGCGCTGAGCAGTGGGTCGTCGTACTCGACGATCTTGTCCCGCAGCCAGGTCAGGTTGGCGCCGGCGGTGGCCTGGAGGGCGGTCATCAGGTAACGGTCGCCGACCGCGCAGGGCACCGAGGCGATGCCGGCGGAGACGTCTGTCTTCTTCCGGGGCACGTGGGCCGCGATCCAGGAGGAGGTGCCGACGTACAGGTGCGGCTTGTTGTCGTCGGTGGTGCCGGCGCCGATGGCCGCGGCGGTGTTGTCGATCGCACCGGCGACCACCCGTACCGTCGCGGGCAGGCCCAGGTGCGCGGCAGCGGCCGGTGTCAACGTGCCGATCACTTCGGTGCAGGCGACGATCGGTGGCAGTTTGTCCGCGTCGATGCCGCTGTCGGCGACCAGGGTGGGGGAGTAGCGGATGTCGCCGGGACGCCGGTTGTCGGTCACCCACGAGGTCAGGATCGAGTCGACGGTCGCCACCGTGCGTCCGGTGAGCTTCAGGTTGATCCAGTCGAGCACGTTGAGGAACGTCGCCGTGCGCGCGTACACCTGCGGCAGGGTGTCGCGGACGAACAGCATGTGGGCGGCGGGGTCCTTGCCGGTGGGTGAGGGCATGCCGCCGGTGAGCCGCAGCCAGCGGGCGATCCGGCGCACCGACATCCCCTGGTACGCGGGAAAGCCGCCGAACTGCCGTCGCAGGTGCGGCGCGCCGCGCATGTCGAGCCAGCTGATGCACGCGGTCAGCGGTGCACCGGCCGCGTCCACCGCGATGGTCCCCTCACCCTGGGTGGAGGCGCACACCGTGGCGACCGCCCGCATCTGCTCGGGATGGTCGCGTCCCAGCTCGGCGGCGACCTGCCCGAGCGCGCTCCACCAGGCGAGCGGATCCTGTTCGGCGCCGCCACCGGGCAGCACCCGCAGCGGGACCGGTCGCTCGGCCCAGCCGGTGACCGTGCCGTCGGCGGCGACCAGCGCGGCCTTCAGCCCGGAGGTGCCCAGGTCGATCGCGAAGACCTGTGGCGGGCTGGCGGCCACGGATCAGACCCCCTCGACCAGCGCGAAGACCCGGTCGAACCGGGCGAGCGCGTCGTCGATGACCTCGTCGGTGTCGGCCATCGACGTGTACATCCGCGAGCCGGCCAGGGTGACGATGCCGTGTGCGGTGTAGGCGGCCCCCATCTGCTCCATCAGCCGCTTGCGGGTCTTGTTCTCCTTGAGCAGCTTCACCGGGTTGCGCATGTCCAACAGCATCACGCCACTGCACTCCAGATGCACGATGGACCCCTGGTTGTACGCCACGTACGGCAGCCCGTAGGAGTCGATCAGCCGTTGCAGGCCGCGGGTCAGCCGGTCACCGGCCCGGCCCGCGATCACCGGCGCGTTGGTGCGGGCCATCTCCTCGATGGCGAAGTAGCCGGCCGCGCAGGACAGCGGGTTGGCCGACAGGGTGCCGCCGACCTGGATGTGCGCTCCGCTCTTGCCGTCCAGCCCGGAACCGAAGACCGCCATCACGTCGGCCCGCCCGCCGACGCCGCCGGCCATCGGGTAGCCGCCGGAGACCGCCTTGCCCAGCACGGTCAGGTCGGGGGTGACACCGAAGTAGCCGGCCGCGCCGCCCAGCCCGAGGCGGAACCCGGTGACCACCTCGTCGAAGATCAGCAGCGCGCCGAACTCGTCGCACAACTCGCGGACCCGGGCGTTGAAATCGCGTGGCGCCGGCCGGGTGCCGGACTCCGGGCCGACCGGCTCGACCACCACCGCCGCGGTGCCGCCGCGCAGCCGGTTCTCGATCAGCTTGCGCTTGAGCTGACCCAGGTCGTGGGGGAATGCCTCCCGGGTGCGGGCGGTGGCCCCGAACGGAATGCCCTTGGCGTTCATCCGGTAGGTGCCGGGCACCCGCAGCCCGTAGACCATGGTGTCCGACCAGCCGTGATAGGCGCCACCGACCTTGATCACCATCTTCCTGCCGGTGAAGGCGCGGGCACCCCGGACGGCCGCCATCACCGCCTCGGTGCCCGAGCCCAGCGACCGGTACATCTCCACGTGCGGCATGAACCGGTGGATGATCTCGGCGAGCTTCAGCTCGTACTCGTGGAACAGCCCGGTCACCGGGCCGGAGTCCCGGACCACCTCGGCGACCCGCTCGTTGACCGGGCCGTAGTTGCTGCCCAGGATCGTCGGTCCGCCGGCCTGGAGGAAGTCGATGTAGGTGTTGCCGTCCCGGTCCACCAGGTACGCTCCGTCGGCCTTGTCGACGGCGAGCGGGAACGGATAGTTGAACGCCAGGTTGTGCTGCACCCCGCCGGGGATGCGTCGCCGCGCCCGGTCGGTGATCTCCTTGCTGGCCCGGCACTTCGTGTCGAAGTAGTTCAGCACGTCCAGCATCGCGTCGTGGCGCAGCCCGCGCACCGGCTGGGCGGTGAGCGCCTTCAGCCGACGCATCACGTCGTCGACGTCGGGGTACTCGCTGATCGCGTACCCGAGCCGGGCCGACTCGACGCCCGGATCGCTGTCCGTCCCGTTGCCCGGGGACGCGGCACCGTCCACCGCGCCTGGCGTGATGTCCGCGGTCCGGCCGGCGGCGACCTCGGCGGCTGCCGCGTCGGCGCTTGGCAGTTCCTCGTCGGCGGGCACCCGTAGCGGCTCGACCGCCTCGGTGAGCTGCGCGGCGATCCGCTTCTCGTCGGCCCGCAGCTTGGTGAAGGCGATCTCCCGGATCGCGGTCGGGATGGTGTGCACCTTCCCCGCCTCGCTGGTCAGCGCCAGCAGGTAGGCGATGGACACCTTCTCCAGCAGCGCCATGTTGAACACCGCCCGGTCGGGGTCGGTGCCGACGGCGACCACCCCGTGGTTGGCGATGATGAAGGCGTTGTCGCCGCTGGTCACCTTCTTCTGCACGTTGCGGGCCAGGAACCCGGTGCCCGACGGGGCGTAGTCGATGATCGCCACCTCCCGGCCGAGGAAGCGCACCTGCTCGTCGGTGAGTGCCGGGATCGGTTTGCGCAGGAAGGCCAGCGCCGAGGCGTACGGCTGGTGGGTGTGCACGATCGCGTTGACGTCCGGCCGCTCCCGGTAGATGTTGGCGTGCATCCCGCACTCGATGGACGGCTTCAGGTCGGCGCCGGAGTCGTCGGGCACGTGCTTGCCGTCGAAGTCGACGATGCAGATGTCCTCGACCCGCATCCGGTCGTAGTCGTAGTTGCTCGGGGTGACCGCGTACCGCCGGTGGCCGGGCACCCGGACCGAGACGTTGCCCTCGGTGGCCTTGAGGTAGCCCCGGGCGAGCATGGTGCGACACATGTCGACGACGTGCTGGCGGGACAGGCGGTGCTGCACGCGTTCTCCTCCGTCGGTTCGTCGGCCACCGGGCGGTCGCTGCGCTGGCCCGCCCGCCGGTCGGGTTCATCGTCGCGCGGCCGGGCCGATCGAAACACCGTCCCGTCGGCAGTGAGAACCGCCGCCGTTCTTATCCTGCCGTGACAAAATCGCCGGATGATCGCGCCTGTCTCCGCGACTCCCTGGCGACACCTGCCCGCCGATCTGGCCGCCGCGATGCGCCCGCACCTGCCGGCCACCGTGGCCGCCGTCGCGGTCGCCGTCACCGAGGCCACCCCGGCCTTCGCCGGCATCGCCGACGACAAGTTCGCCCGGGACGTACGCACCGCCGTGCAGGTGGCGCTCGACCGTTTTCTCGACCTCATCGGCACCGGGGAACCGGCGCTGCCGCCCCGGTTCCGGGAGGTCTTCGTCGGGTTGGGCGCCGCCGAGGCCCGCGAGGACCGGGGACCGGAGGCGCTGTTGACCGCGCTGCGGACAGCGGCACGGCTGCTGCTGCGTACGGCGTCGCAGTCACTGGCCCGGCTACGCCCGGTCGATCCGGAGGAACTGATCGACCTCTCCGACGCGGTCAGCGCCTACGTGGCCGAGCTGGCCGCCGCGAGCACCGACGGGTACGCGCTCCAGCTGCGCGAGCAGGCCGGGGAGGGTGACCGTCGGCGGCACCTCGCCGAGCTGCTGCTGCGCGGCGACGGCCTGCCCAGTGCCGTCGAGTCGGCGGCGGCCCGGATCGGTTGGGTCGAGCTGGACACGGTGGTGCCCGTACTGCTGCCGTTGGACCAGGCCCGCGACGCGCGGTTCCGGTACGGCCCGGACGGCCTGGTCATCGAGCGTGGTCGCGACGCCGTGCTGCTGCTGCGGGCGGGTACCCGGGCGGCCCGCGCCACCCTGGCCGAGGCGTTCACCGGCCGGCCGGCGGTGGTCGGCCCGGAACTGGGCTGGCCGCAGGTGCCGGCGGCCGTCCGGCTCGCCGAGCTGGCCGCCGGGCTGGTCGGACCGGCCTCCGGTCCGGTCTTCGTCGACGACCACCTGGTCACGCTGACCCTGCGTGGCGAGCAGCGGGCCCTGGCGGTGCTCACCGCCCGCCGCCTCGCGCCGCTGGCGCAGCTGCGCCCGGCACAGCGGGACAACCTGCTGGCGACGCTGTACGCCTGGCTCCGGCACTGGGGCTCGCGCGCCGAGGTCTCCACCGAGCTGTTCGTGCACCCGCAGACGGTCAGCTACCGCCTCAAGCGGCTGCGTGAACTGTACGGCGACGACCTGGACGATCCGGCCGTCCGATTTGAGCTGCTGGTGGTGCTGACCAGCCAGCTCACCAGCCGGCCCGGCGGCGGTTAGGGCGAGTGCCGGCGTTGGAAGGAACCGAGTAGACCCGACCGGCCGGTGTGGCGGCCCTCGGCACCCGCGTGCCGCCGGTGGTTCGGTACTGCCGGGACCTCTACGATGACCGGCGTATAGCCTTTGCCACAAAGGAGATACAACGTCACCGTTGCCCGTGCCGACGCGCTCAACAGGTGCGGCAGTCGGGGCGGGTGACCGGCCCTTGCCCGGCGTACCCGATGGACGGACCCTGTGCGTTTCGACCTGCTCGGCCCGCTGGCGGTGCACCGCGGCGATCGGCTCATCCCGCTCGGTTCGGTGAAGCAACGGCTGCTGCTGGCCGCCCTGCTGCTGCGCCCCAACGAGACTGTGGGCACCGACGAACTGGTCCCGATGCTCTGGGCCGACGAACCGCCACCCTCGGCCGCGGCGAACCTGCGGACGTACGTGCGCGGGCTGCGCCGACTGCTCGGTGAGGAACGGATACCGACGGCGGCCGGCGGCTACCTGCTCGCTGTCCGGCCGGGCGAGCGTGACCTGGATCGGTTCGACGCCGCCGCCGCGCGTGGCCGGGACGCACTGACCGCTGGTGACGCCGTCCGAGCGGAGACGGAACTGGCCGAGGCGGTCACGCTCTGGCGCGGGGCACCCCTGGCAGACCTGCCATCGCACCCGCTGCTGACCCGATGGGTCGCCCAGTTGCAGGAGCAGCGGTTGCTCGCCGAGGAGGACTACGCGGAGGCGATGCTGGCGCAAGGCGCGTCGGCCGCGGTGGTCGGCCGGCTGCGAGCCCTGCTCGACGAGCATCCGCTGCGCCAGCGGGCCTGGAGCCAGTTGATGCTGGGCCTCTACCGCATCGGCGATGTGGCAGGCGCACTCGACGCGTTCCAGCAGGCCCGGCAGATCCTTGCGGAGGAGACCGGTCTTGACCCTGCACCACAGCTGATCAGGCTCTACGACGACATCCTGCATCACCGCCCGAGCCTGGTGGCGAACGGGTTCACCAGCAGCGGTGAGCCGACGCCCGACGCGACCTCCCCGGCGACTCCGGGTTCCGGCGGTCGGCGGCCCGAGCAGCTGCCGCTCGCGGTGCCACAGTTCGTGGGCCGAGCCACCGAACTCGCCCGCCTGAACGCGCTCCTGGACCGCGAAGGACCGGCGACGGTCGTCATCTCAGCGGTGTCCGGGATGGCCGGCGTCGGCAAGACCGCCCTGGCGTTGCACTGGTCCCACCGGGTGTCCGACCGCTTTCCTGACGGTCAGCTCTACGTGAATCTGCACGGCTACGACGAGGCCGAGGTGGCGTTCCCGGACGACGCGCTTCAGGGTTTCCTCGAGGCGCTCGGCGTGCCGCCCTCCCGGATTCCGACCAGCACCGAGGCCCGCACCGGCCTCTACCGCAGTCTGCTGGCCTCCCGGCGGATGCTCGTGGTGCTCGACAACGCCCGCGACGCCAGTCAGGTGCGGCCCCTGCTGCCGGGAGCCGGTGGCTGTCTGGTCGTGGTCACCAGCCGGGACCGGCTGGCCGACCTGGTCGCCGCCGAGGGCGCCGAACCGCTGCGGCTGGACGTGCTCACCGACGACGAGTCGATGAGTCTGCTCGCCGGCCGGCTCGGCGCCACCCGGCTCGCGACCGATCCGGAGGCGGTCACCGACATCATCGCTGCCACCGGACGGTTGCCGCTGGCGTTGTCCATGGTGGCGGCGCGCGTCGCCACCCACCCGACCTTTCCGCTCGATGCCATCGCCGCCGAATTGCACTCCACCGAGGCCCGGCTCGACGTGCTGGCCGACGGCGACGTGCGGCGGGTCTTCTCCCGCTCCTACCTGGCGTTGAGTCCGCCCGCAGCGCGGCTGTTCCGACTGCTCGGCCTGCATCCCGGTCCGGACCTGAGCGCCGACGCCGCAGCCGCCCTGGCCGGGGTGCCCACGGCGGCCGTCGTGCCGCCGCTGCGCGAGCTGACCCGACTGCACCTGCTGACCGAGCACACGCCCGGCCGGTACACCTTCCACGACCTGCTGCGGGTCTACGCGGCCGAGCTGGCCGACTCGTCTGAGCACGCCGGGGAGCGGCGAGCCGGCCGGCAACGACTCTACGACCACTACCTGCACGGTGCTTACCCGGCGGCCGTGCTGCTGCAACCACAGTGGGCGCCGATCGAACCGGTGCCGCCACTACCGGGGGTGATCCGGCGACCGGCCACCGACCACGACGCCGCCCTGGCCTGGTTCACCGCGGAGCACCGGGTGCTGCTCCGCATGGTCCGGCAGGCCGCCGACAGCGGGTTCGAGGCGTACGCCTGGCAGCTCGCCTGGACGTTGAACACGTTCGTCGCGCCCCGCGGTCTCTGGCAGGACCAACTCGCCATTCAGCAGGTCGCGCTGACCGCCGCCGAGAAGATCGACGACCTCGCCGGTCAGGCGACCGCCAACCGCCTGCTGTCGCGGGCGTTCACCCGTCTCGGCGAACACGAGGACGCCGAGCACCGGCTCCGCCGCGCGCTCGACCTCTACCGGAACCTCAACGACCCGACCGGTCAGGCACAGACCCTGCACAACTACTGCGAACTATGTTTCCTGGGCGGTCGGCTCGACGAGGCGCTGACGCACGCCCGCGAGGCGTTGCGGCTGTACCGGATGGTCGACAACCGTTCCGGAGCTGCCCGTGCGCTGAACGCGATCGGTTGGTTGCTGGCCACCACCGGCGAGTACAACCAGGCCATCGAGAGCTGCACTGCCGCCCTGGCCGAGCAGCGCCGCAGCAACGACCGCAACGGTCAGGCGGCGACGCTGGACAGCATCGGTTTCGCGTACGACAGGCTCGGTGACCACGCCCGGGCGGTCGACTGCTACCAGCAGGCGATCCAGCTGTTCCGCGACACCGCCGACCGCTACCACGAGGCCGAGACTCTGGTCCGGCTCGGCGATTCGCGGGAGACGATGGGTGACAAGGCCGGGGCCATCGCCGCCTGGCGCCAGGCGGCGCGGATCTACGACGACGTCGACGACCCGGCGATCGACGAGGCCCTACGACGCATCGAGCGACTGACGGAGACGACCGCCGGTCCCTGCGGTGCCAGTGGCTGACCGCGGCTCGTCGTGCCTGGTCGCGCCCCCACGGGCTCACCTGTTCGGCTACGACGGGGTAGGCGGGGAATCGTCGCCGGGACCGGTGGGCTGACCGGCCCGCAACCGCACGACCAGTTCCCGCGTCGCCGCCACGAAAGCCTCGTCGGACTCGCCGGGCGAATGGCCCTTGATCGGCGGCGGAACGCTGTCGCCGGGCGGGGCGACCAGGCCCGCCGGATCCGGCAGGCGGCGGTCCACCGTCGCAGAGGGCCCGGTGCTGGTCGGTGGCGTGTCGGGCCGGTGGCCGGAGAAGGTCCAGCTACCGATCGGGTCGGTGTCCCGCCACAGGTTCACCCATCGCCAGCCGACCCGGTCACCCACCTCGTGCAACATGTCGTCGTCGAAGTAGGCGGGAAAGAACCGAGCATAGAGTCGGCGCAGCGGTGAGCCGTGGGTGAGCAGGGCGACCCGATCGCTGACCCGTGGAGCCAGCTGCAGGATGGTGGCGGCGACCAGCACCGACCCCTGGCTGTATCCGGTGATCACCACCAGGTGGCCCCTGCTGATCAGGTAGGTGATGCGCCGGGCCAGCTCCGGCACGGCCCGCTCGGCGTAGCAGGGCGGGGCGAAGGGATGGGCGGCGCGTGGCCAGAAGGTGGCCAGGTCCCAGAGCACGCCCACACGGCGCCGGAATCCTGGCGTCCGGTAGGCGAAGATTCCACCGATGACGAGGCCGAGCACGGTTGCCGAGATCAGCTGGCTACCGAGTCCGATGCCGAATTCGATAAGGCCTGCGGGCACCTGCGCGTACCGCTGGATGACGTCGCCGGGATGCTCGCCGAGCAGGTCGATCACGGTGGTTGCCGCGCCGAGCCCGCCGAGACCGGCGTAGACCACGACCAGCGGTGGCAGCCATTCGGTGGACCGGGCCCGTGCGATCGCCTGCCGTACCTGCCGTAGTCGGGCAACGGCCTCCGGTGGCGGGTTCGGGAAATCGCGCGCGAGGATCGCGGTCGCCGCGCGGGTACGGCCGCGCCGGGTCAGCAGGACCACCAGGCCCGTCACGACCAGCGTGATCAGCACCGCCCGGAAGAAGCCGTAGATCGCCCAGGTGAAGGCGGGTGGTGGCCGAATGGCCACCTGCCCGGCCGACGCGTTCCGGTCCAGGAGATCGGCCACCCGACGGACGAGTTCGGCCGAGAACGCCACCGCGATACCGGCTCCGGCGGCGGCTGCCGCCGGAGCGCCGAAGTAGCGTGGGCGTCGGTGGCCCGACCGCTGGCCCCGGGGGCGCAGCGTGACCGAGACCAGGGCGGCCAGCAGTACGGCGTGCGTGCCGAACAGCCAGGTGAGGGTTGGCGCGTAGCCGGGCAGGCCACCTTCCTCGCGCCAGTCGGCGGGGGCGGCGAGAACGTCGACGACGACCACGATGGTGAGCCCGATGGCTGTTGTCCGTAGTGCCCGGGCGATCCCGTCGAGCCGAGGGTCCGTGGGATCCCGCTCGATCAGCGGGGGAGTGCAGACCAGGACGACGCAGGTGGCCAGCACCGCTCCGGTGGCGACCGTGAGCACGATGGTGGCGGGCGCGGGGCCCTGGGCGTGTGCGGTCCGGGCGGCGAGCAGGCTGGCGTCGAGCGTCGCGAACGCCGCGGCGATGTGGATCGAGCGTAGTCGCCCCATCAGCGGCTCGGCGTCCCATTGGCCGACAGTGCTCAGCGGGTGTCCGGACCGGGTGCTCTCCGGCGGGCGGAACGCGTTGAAGGTTCGTCCGGGGCGGGTGCTGGCCCACCAGATCAGCGCGATGGCGGCGGCCGGCACCGCGGTGAGGGCCGTCAGTCGCAGGCCGGTGGGGCGACCACCGAGCCAGGACAGCCAGCTGCGGCCGGACAGGCAGTCCGGGGAGGACATGCACTGCCACGCGGTCAGGTCCAACGCGACTCCGACGGCGGTGAGGACGTACAGCGCGGTCAGGGTGAGACCGAGCACCCGGCACAGAGCCCGTACCGCCGCGTCGGTGCCCGGGTTTCCCGGGCGCATCCATACCGCGACGTTGAGCAGCGTGAACGGCAGCAGGAACACCATCGACAGCGTCCGGATCATGGTGCCGGAGGGCAGGTCACTCCATCGGTACACCTCCACGGTGTCGGTGCGGTCGGTACCGGCGCAGCTCGGGCGAGCCCGGTAGAAGCCGGCGTTGCGATCCCCTGCCACCTGCACGGGCGTTTGCGCCATCTGCTCGGCGGCAGGGGTGGAGACCCCGTGCACGCGCAGCTCCACCACGTCCTCGGGCGGCGCCAACCCACCGGTTGCCGCTGATCCAGTCGACATCGACCCTCCGGGACACCTCGCAGCCTCGCCGCGAGCGGGCCGGTACCAGGCGCGGCGTCATCCCACGGCAGCCCGGCCTACCCCAACCGAAGGGGTCCACGCCTGCGTTGCGCGGCGAGGCGGCGCGACCGTACCCATTTCTGGTCGTCGTAGCCCCGCCACCAGCACTGACGGCGCTGCGCCGCCGGTGAGCATCCGGAAAGTCACTGGAACTTCCGCTGGTCAGCGGTGCGTACCTGGCGTGGCCCGTCGTGGCCCTGTCGAGCAATCGTCGGCCATCCCGTTGTTACTGACCAGCGCTGATGCGTTTCGTGGCGTGGCCGGGCGGTCGAGGGAAGGTTTCGAGAGTATTTCCGGAAGTTGTTGACGGGTCGGCGGATACGCGCCAATACTGTTGGCCATCGACGAACCTGGATGATCGTTGGATGTCGCTACCTACTCCGCCGGTCACGGTGCAGTTCGACCGGCAGACCGCCACCCGGTACGACGTCGACAGTCGATGGTGGCCGCACAGCCATCGGGACCGCCGGTTCGTAGCGCACTGCTGGCCACCGGTCAGCCGTCACGAGGAGGAAGCATGAACAACGTCCCCGTCCCACCACGAAGTCGCAGGCGTGGACGACTCAGGTCGCTCATCGGTGCCGCCTGCGCCGTGGCGCTGATCAGCACCGGCACCGTCGCGATCTCGGCCAGCCCCGCCCAGGCCGAGGCCGACCGGCAGGTCTGCTCGAACACGGAAGGTACCCACAACGGGTTCTTCTTCTCGTTCTGGAAGGACAGCGGCGACGCCTGCATGGTGTTGCGCGAGAACGGCCGCTACTC
>FOLJ01000001.1 GCA_900112325.1 Micromonospora sediminimaris | reverse complement strand
GGCCTGGCTCGCCGCGCATCCGCCGCTGCCCGCAGGGCCGGCGGGTGCAGCCGATTCCGGGCCGGCGGAGCCGGCGGGCGAGGTCAGTTCGGGGCCGGCGGGGGCGAGGCCAACTCCGCCAACGGCACCGGAACCGCCCGCACCTGGCGAAGCAGCGCCGCCTCGCGGTTGAGCAGGTGCAGTTCGGCGCGCAGCCGGGCCGCCGTGCCGTCGATGGCGAGTAGGCGCTGGCGGTCGGTCAACGTCAGCGCCGCGGTCGCGGCGACCAGGTGGGACAGCACCGTCGCGTCCTCGGGCAGCTGCTCGGTGAGCTGACCGGCCTCGGCTCGGATCAGGCCCAGGTACTGCCGGAAGACAGCGATCACCCGGGCCGCCAGCAGATCGGCGGTTTCGTCCGGGCCGTCCGGCTCGGGCAACCACTGCACCTCGGCGGTCAGGTACGGCGCGGAAGTCCGGTCGACGTCGCCCATCCGGAAGCGACGCCGCCCCACGGTGACGATGTCGAAGCCTCCGTCATCCAGCTCGGTGACCTGCCGCAGTTCGGCGGTGCAACCCACCTCGTGCAGGGTGACCTCGCCGCTGCCGGACATGTCCTGGCCGGCACCGGAGGCGACTTCCCAGCCACGGCGGATGGCCACCACCCCGAACTCGCGTGGTGCGCCCTCGGGCAGCGCGACGAGGTGTCGGACCAGCGCGCGGTAGCGCTCCTCGAAGATGTGCAGCGGCAGTACCAGCCCCGGGAAGAGCACCGTGGCGAGCGGGAACACCGGCAGCCGTGCGGTCACGTGATCAAGCGTAGCCCGATCGGCGGGCGGTGGCGTGTCCCGGCTCACCGTCCCGGACAGCGGACGGCGCGGTCGGCCCGACGGAGGGCCGCCTAGACTCGCAGGCGTGTTGAACCGGATCGACCTGCGCGGTGGCGTGCGTGACCCGCGCCACCTGCTGCCTCGTGCCCAGCTGGACGTCTCGGTGGCGGTCGAGCGCATCCGCCCGATCGTCACGGCGGTGCGCGAGCATGGATATCCGGCGGTCCGCGAGGCCAGCGAGCGGTTCGACGGGATCGCCCCCGAGGTGCTGCGGGTGCCGGCGGAGGCCATCGCGGCGGCGGAGGGCACGCTGGACGACCAGGTCCGTGCTGCGCTGCTGGAGTCGATCAGCCGGGCCCGGCGGGTGCACGCCGATCAGCGACGGGTCGACCACACCACCCAGGTGGTGCCCGGCGGCACGGTCACCGAGCGGTGGATCCCGGTCGACCGGGTCGGTCTCTACGTCCCCGGTGGGCTGGCGATGTACCCGTCGACCGTGGTGATGAACGTGGTGCCCGCCCAGGCGGCCGGCGTCCGGTCGCTGGTGGTGGCCAGCCCGCCGCAGAAGGACAACGGCGGCCTGCCCGATCCGCGGGTGCTCGCCGCCTGCGCGCTGCTCGGCGTCGACGAGGTGTACGCCGTCGGCGGCGCCCAGGCCGTGGCGATGCTGGCGTACGGCTGTGCCGCCGACGCCGCCGGCAGCGCGCACTGCGCACCGGTCGACATGATCACCGGCCCGGGAAACATCTGGGTCACCGCCGCGAAGCGGCTGCTGCGCGGGGTGGTCGGCATCGACGCGGAGGCCGGCCCGACCGAGATCGCGATCCTGGCCGACGACACCGCCGACCCGGTGCACGTCGCCGCCGACCTGATCAGTCAGGCCGAGCACGACCCTCTCGCGGCCAGTGTGCTGGTCACCCCGTCGGTCGCCCTGGCCGACGCGGTGAATCGGGAACTGGCCCGACTGGTGCCGGCCACCAAGCACGCCGAGCGGGTCGGCACCGCGCTGGGCGGCGAGCAGAGCGGCGTGGTGCTCGTCGACGACCTGACGGCGGGCCTGCGGGTGGTCGACGCGTACGCGGCCGAGCACCTGGAGATCCAGACCGCCGACGCCCGTCAGTGGGCGATGCGGGTACGCAATGCCGGCGCGGTCTTCGTGGGCGCGTACTCGCCGGTGTCGCTTGGCGACTACTGCGCCGGCTCCAACCACGTGCTGCCCACCGGGGGATGCGCCCGGCACTCGTCCGGGCTGTCGGTGCAGTCGTTCCTGCGCGGCGTGCACGTGGTGGAGTACACCGAGGAGGCGCTGCGGGAGGTCGCCGGCCACGTGGTGACCCTGGCGAACGTGGAGGATCTGCCGGCGCACGGCGAGGCCGTCATTGCCCGGGTTCCCGGTGCTTCCCGACCCCCGGCGCCGCAGTCGCAGACCGGGGCGACCACATGACCGGGTTGGCCGACCTGCCGATCCGTGACGATCTGCGGGGGCTGTCGCCGTACGGTGCGCCGCAGCTCGACGTGCCGGTGCGGCTGAACACCAACGAGAACTCCCACCCGCTGCCGGAGGCGGTGGCCGAGGCGATCGGCAAGGCCCTCGCGGCGGAGCTGCGCGACCTCAACCGCTACCCCGACCGGGACGCGCTGGCGTTGCGGGCCGACCTGGCCGGGTACCTCGGCCACGGGCTCACCGCCGACGGGGTGTGGGCGGCCAACGGTTCCAACGAGGTCCAGCAGCAGCTGCTCCAGGCGTTCGCCGGGCCGGGACGCAGCGCGCTCGGGTTCACCCCGGCGTACTCGATGCATCCGCTGTTGGCGCTCGGCACGGGCACCCGGTGGGTGCCGGCCCGCCGGGGCGCCGACTTCGCGCTCACCGCCGACGAGGCGGTCGAGCAGGTCCGCGAGCACCGGCCGGACGTGGTCTTCCTCTGCTCGCCGAACAATCCCACCGGCACCGCGCTCGACCCGGCGGTGATCGGCGCGGTGCTGCGCGTCGCTCCGGGGATGGTGGTCGTCGACGAGGCGTACGCGGAGTTCGCCCGGCCGGGCACGGTCAGCGCCCTGTCGATGCTGCCCGGGCACCCACGGCTGGTGGTCACCCGGACGATGAGCAAGGCGTTCGGGTTCGCCGGGGGTCGGCTGGGCTACCTGGCCGCCGATCCGGCGGTGGTGGCGGCGGTGCAACTGGTCCGCCTGCCGTACCACCTCTCCGCACTCACCCAGGCCGCCGCCCGGGCCGCGCTGGCGCACTGCGAAGCCCTGCTCGGCACGGTCGTCGAGATCGCCGAGCAGCGCGACCGCATCGTCAGTGAACTGCGCCGCCGTGGCCTGCGGGTCGCCGACAGCGACGCCAACTTCGTGTTGTACGAGGTGGGCGGAGACCAGTCGGTGGCCTGGCGGACGCTGCTGGCGCACGGCGTGCTGGTACGTGACGTCGGCCTGCCCGGCTGGCTGCGGGTCACCGCCGGCACCCGGGCCGAGACCGACGCCTTCCTGGCCGCCGTGGACAGTATTCAGCGCGAGGGTTCCATCGCCCCGCAGCCGCGACCGACGAAAGGCACATCATGAGCCGGACCGCCCGGGTGGAGCGGATCACCAAGGAGACCAAGGTCCTGGTCGAGGTCGACCTCGACGGCACCGGAGTGGCCGAGATCAGCACCGGGGTCGGTTTCTACGACCACATGCTGCACCAGATCGCCCGGCACGGTGGCTTCGACCTGACCGTGCGCACCGTGGGTGACCTGGAGATCGACGCGCACCACACGATGGAGGACACCGCGCTGGCCCTCGGTGCCGCGTTCGACCAGGCGCTGGGCGACAAGGCCGGCATCCGCCGGTACGGTTCGGCCACCGTGCCGATGGACGAGGTGCTGGTCCGGGCGGCCGTGGACCTCTCCGGCCGGCCGTACGTGGTGCACGACGAGCCGGCCCTGGCGCCGTACATCGGTCCGGTGTATCCGACAAGCATGACCCGGCACATCTGGGAGTCCTTCGGCCAGGCGGCCCGGATCACGCTGCACGTGGACGTGTTGCGGGCGGCCCGGCCCGGCGGGCATCCGGACGCCCACCACGTGGTCGAGGCGCAGTTCAAGGCGGTGTCCCGGGCGCTGCGGGAGGCCACCGCGGTGGACCCGACGGCGGGCGGGGCGATTCCCAGCACCAAGGGGGCGTTGTGACGGGCCCGGGTACGGCGCGGCGGAGGTGTCGCCGGTGAGCGGCATCCTGCCCACGTTGCTGTTGATCCTGGCCGGCGTGCTTGTCGGCGGGGCGTTGTCCCTGCACCGGCAGGGTGCGCCCCGCGGCGCGGTGGTCGTCACCGCGCTGCTGGCCGTGCTGGCCACCGCCGCGGGGGTGCTCTGGCTGCTGCCGGGGGACGGGTCATGACCGGCCGACCCGACGGCGGGGCGGCCCCCGGTGGACGGCGTCGAATCGTGGTGCTCGACTACGGCTCGGGTAACCTGCGCTCCGCCGAGCGGGCGCTGGCCGCGGCCGGCGCCGACGTGGTGGTCACCGGTGATCTCGCCGCCGCGGCCGACGCCGACGGCCTGGTGGTTCCCGGAGTGGGCGCCTTCGCCGCCTGCGTGGCCGGCATCGAGGCGATCGGTGCCGGGCCGGTGATCGCCGGGCGGGTCGCCGCCGGCCGCCCGGTGCTGGGCATCTGCGTCGGCATGCAGATCCTCTTCGAGTCCGGCGACGAGCACGGGGTGGTGACCAAGGGGCTGGGACTGCTGCCGGGCTCGGTCACCCGGCTCGCCGCCGCCCGGCTGCCGCACATGGGCTGGAACACCGTGCAGGCGCCGGTCGGCTCGGTGCTCTTCGCCGGCCTGCCCGCCGACAGCCGGTTCTACTTCGTCCACTCGTACGCTGTCGGCGACGCCGCCGCGTTGACGGCGTCCGGGGCCCGGGTGACCACGGCCCACCACGACTGTGACTTCGTCGCGGCGGTGGAACGCGGCGCGCTGTCGGCCGCCCAGTTCCACCCCGAGAAGTCCGCCGAGACCGGTGCCGCGTTGCTGCGCAACTGGCTGGCCACCGTGCCGGCCGGTGACTGAGCCGGTGGGGCGCACCCGCCGGGAGGCACAGTGAGCAAGGAACGGGCCCAGCGCCGGGCGGCCCGCGAGGCGGAGGCGGCCCGGCAGCGGGTGCTGCGCGAGCGGGCCACCGCCCGTCGGGCCCGCCGTCGGGCGTTGGTCCGCCGGGTGGTGCCGGCGGTGCGTCGTGGCCGCACCGGCCGGTTGCCGCGATACTCCCGGGGAGAGCGGGCCACGATCGTGGCGCTCACCCTGGCGGCGATCACCCTCATCTGGGTGCTCGTGCCCGATCTGGCGCTGCGGGTCGGGCTGATCCTGCTACTGCTGCTCGTCCTGCCGGTGATCGTGGTGATCGCCCTGGACCGCCGTTGACCATGCGAGAGGGACAAGACACATGAGCCTCACCCTGTTGCCCGCCGTGGACGTCGCCGACGGCCAGGCCGTCCGGCTCGTGCAGGGCGCCGCGGGCAGCGAGACCACCTACGGCGACCCGCTGGAGGCCGCGCTGGCGTGGCAGCGCGACGGCGCCGAGTGGATCCACCTGGTCGATCTCGATGCCGCCTTCGGCCGGGGCAGCAACGCCGAGCTGCTCGCCGAGGTGGTGCGCCGTCTCGACGTGCGGGTGGAGCTGTCCGGTGGCATCCGGGACGACGCCTCGTTGCGGGCCGCGTTGGCCACCGGTGCCGAGCGGGTGAACATCGGCACCGCCGCGCTGGAGGACCCGCAGTGGTGCGACCGGGTCTGCGCGGAGTACGGCGATCGGGTCGCGATCGGGCTGGATGTACGCGGCCGGACCCTGGCGGCCCGGGGCTGGACCCGCGACGGCGGCGACCTGTACGAGGTGCTGGAGCGGCTCGACAAGGCCGGTGCCTCTCGGTACGTGGTCACCGACATCACCAAGGACGGCACCATGCGGGGGCCGAACCTGGACCTGCTGCGCGAGGTGTGCGCCCGTACCGACGCTCCGGTGATCGCCTCCGGCGGCGTCTCCACCCTGGACGACCTGCGGGCGCTGGCCACCCTGGAGCCGGTCGGCGTGGAGGGCGTCATCGCCGGCAAGGCGCTCTACGCGGAGGCGTTCACCGTGGCTGAGGCTCTGGCGGTCCTGGCCAACCCGTGATCGGGCCGAGGCCCGGTCGCGCCATCGCCCCGACGGCAGAGAAAGGACACTCCCGTGCCCACCAACCGTGAGATCCAGCTGGCCTCGCGCCCGCAGGGCTGGCCCACCGAGGACAATTTCCGGCTCGTCACCGCCGAGGTGCCCACGCCCGGCCCGGGGCAGCTGCTGGTCCGCAACCGGTACATGTCGGTGGATCCGTACATGCGCGGGCGGATGAACGACGTGCGGTCCTACGTGCCGCCGTTCGCCCTGGACGCGCCGCTGGACGGCGGGGCGGTCGGTGAGGTGGTCGGCGGCGAGGCCGACGGGTTCGCCCCGGGTGACACCGTGCTGCACGGTCTCGGCTGGCGGGACTACGCGCTGGTCGAGGCGAAGGCGGCCCGCAAGGTCGAGCCGGGTCTCGCGCCGGTGACCGCGTACCTCGGTGTGCTGGGGATGACCGGGCTGACCGCGTACGCCGGGCTGCTTGAGGTGGCCGCGATGCGTCCGGGCGAGACGGTCTTCGTCTCCGGGGCGGCCGGCGCGGTCGGCAGCATGGTCGGCCAGATCGCCCGGCTCCGCGGTGCGGGCCGGGTGGTCGGCAGCGCCGGATCGGCGGCGAAGGTCGAGCGACTGCGAGCGCTCGGCTTCGACGACGCGTTCGACTACCACGACGGCCCGGTACGCGACCTGCTGCGGGCCGCTGCCCCCGACGGCGTCGACGTCTACTTCGACAACGTCGGCGGCGAGCACCTGGAGGCGGCCATCTCGTCGATGAACCTGCACGGTCGGGCGGCGATCTGCGGCATGATCGCGCAGTACAACGACACCGAGGCGCCGGCCGCCCCACGCAACCTGGCCCAGGTGATCGGTAAGCGGCTGACCCTGCGCGGCTTCCTGGTCAACGATCACGGCCACCTGCGGGAGCAGTTCGTGCGGGAGGTCTCCGGGTGGCTGCGCGACGGCACGCTGGCGTACGACGAGACGATCGTCGACGGCCTGGAGAACGCCCCGGCGGCCTTCCTCGGCCTGCTGCGGGGGGAGAACCTCGGCAAGATGCTGGTGCGGCTGTGACCGGCGGCGCACCCCGTCGCCCCGGTCGGGCCGGCGCAGGCCGTACGGGCGGCGATAGGCTCGTCGCATGACGGTGGCGGTGCGGGTGATCCCCTGTCTCGACGTGGACGCGGGACGGGTGGTCAAGGGCGTCAACTTTCTCGACCTGCGGGACGCGGGCGACCCCGTGGAGTTGGCTGCCGCGTACGACCGCGCGGGCGCCGACGAGTTGACCTTCCTCGACGTCACCGCCTCGTCGAGCGACCGGGGGACGATGCTGGACGTGGTCCGGCGTACGGCGGAGTCGGTCTTCATCCCGCTGACCGTCGGCGGCGGGGTGCGGACGGTGGCGGACGTGGACACCCTGCTGCGCGCCGGAGCCGACAAGATCGGGGTCAACACGGCGGCGATCGCCCGGCCGGAGCTGCTCGCGGAGATCGCGGAGCGGTTCGGTCGGCAGGTGCTGGTGCTCTCGCTCGACGTGCGCCGCGCACCGGCGGGCACCACTGCCAGCGGCTTCGAGGTGACCACCCACGGCGGGCGGCGCGGCACCGGGCTGGACGCCGTGGAATGGGCGCGGCGCGGCGCCGAGCTGGGCGCGGGTGAGATTCTGCTCAACTCGATGGACGCCGACGGCACGAAGGCCGGGTTCGATCTGGAGCTCATCGGCGCGGTACGCCGGGTCGTCGATGTCCCGGTGGTGGCGAGCGGGGGTGCCGGTGCGGCGGCCCACTTCCCTCCGGCGATCGGTGCCGGCGCCGACGCGGTGCTGGCCGCCAGTGTGTTCCACTTCGGGGAGCTGACCGTGGCGGAGGTCAAGGACGTGCTGCGCGGCGCCGGTCATCCGGTGCGCTGACGCCGATCAGGGCGCTGCGGCCGGTGGGTCGCATCCTGTCGGCCGCGGCGGTCGACGGCGCGGGGGTCAACCGCGGCCGGAGTGTCCCTCGGGGGAGCGTCGGGGCATCGGGATGGATCGCACCAGGTACTCCTGCACGGCGGCGGCGTGCTCCTGCTCGTCGAGGTGCCAGTCCGCGGTGCCGGGCGCGTGCCGGCGACTGAGCACCCCCTGCACGGTGTCGACGGTGGTGGCCAGCCCGGCGCTCGGCCGTGAGCGCCACAGGTGCTCGCCGTCGGGCGTGATCCGGAACCAGCCGTCGGAGACGTCGACCAGCCCGGCACCGAGCAACCGGCGGATCGCCTCCTCGATGTCGTGCCGATCGGGGATGCTGCGGTCGAGATGGTCGGCCGTGGAGAGCACGTCGGCGAGGCGTACCCCCTCGGGGCGGCGAGTGGTCGTGGACCGTCGGTGGCGTCCGGCGCCGCTGGCGATCACCAGCGAGACGAAGATCCATGCGTCGGTACGACGCCAGGCGTTGTCCCCCATGCGGAGATTCTGCCGGGCGACCCGCCTCCAGGAAAACACCGACCGTCGCACTGCGACCGTGAGTGGCATCATGATTGCCGACAGTCGATGTGGGTGGACGGAAGCGGCCCGATCCGGTATGTGGCGGTGGCGCTGGGTGGTCGTCAGGTCGCCGGGGCCGGCTCGATCCGGGCCGGTGGGTTCGGTTCGGCGACGTCGAACAGCGGCAGGAACAGTTGGGCCAGTGGTCCGATGGTCAGCGCGTAGGCGATGGTGCCGATGCCGACCGTGCCGCCGAGCAGCGCTCCCACGGCCAGCACGCCGACCTCGATGATGGTGCGGACCAGGCGTAGCGACCGGCCGGGGCGGCGGGCGACCAGGCCGGTCATCAACCCGTCGCGGGGGCCGGGGCCGAGTCGAGCGCCGAGGTAGAGCGCGGTGGCCGCGCCGTTGCCGACGATCCCGACGACCAGCAGGACGATTCGCAGCGCAAGTGGCCCTCCGGGTGGCAGCAGGGCCAGGGTCGCGTCGACCGCCAGGCCGATCACCACCACGTTGGCGACGGTGCCGAGGCCGGGGCGTTGGCGCAGCGGGATCCAGGCCAGCAGCACCAGCGCGCCCACCGCGATGACCACGGTGCCCATGCTCAGGCCGGTCAGTCGGGACAGCCCCTGGTGGAAGACGTCCCACGGGTTCAGCCCGAGCCCGGAGCGGATCATCAGCGCCATGCTGAAGCCGTAGAGGACGAGCCCGACGAACAGGTGGGTGAGCCGTCGGGTCGGCCGGTGCCGGAGGTTGCCAATCATTGCCACGCATGCCACTCTAGGTGCCAATTGGCCTCGCGACAGAGCCAATATTGGGAGAGTGGCCATGGTCAGTCAAGTGCGTGGGGTCCAATTGGCCCGGCTGCTCGGGCAGTGGCACGCCCTGCCCGGCCGGCGACGCAGCCCTGACTACGCCGCGCTGGCCGGGGCGGTACGCGGTCTGCTCGCCGACGGGCGGCTACCTCTCGGCGTGCGCCTGCCGGCCGAACGCGACCTGGCCGAAGCGCTGCGGATCAGCCGTACCACCGTCACGGCCGCGTACCGCGAGCTGCGCGACAGCGGGCACCTGGCCAGCCGGCGGGGTGCCGGAAGCTGGACGATGCTGCCGGGAACGCACCGGGTGGCGCCCAACGGGCTCTGGATCCCGCTGGACGACCGGGACATGCTCGACCTCGGGGTGGCGGCGCTGGCCGCCCCGCCCGAGCTGCTGCCGGCGGCCCGCGCGGCGGCGGAGGACCTGCCCCGCTACCTGAGCGGCGCCGGGTACCACCCGATCGGGATCATCGAGCTGCGGGAGGCGGTCGCCCAGCGCTACACCGAGCGGGGCCTGCCCACCTCGCCCGACCAGATCATGGTCACCAACGGTACGCAGCACGCCCTGGACCTGGTACTACGGTTGGCGCTCGCGCCGGGCGGCGGGGTGCTTGTCGAGTCGCCGAGCTACCCCAACGCGCTCGCCGCGCTCGCCGCCCGGCGAGCCCGGATCACCACGTACGGCCTGGCCGCCGATGCCGACGGTTGGGACGCGGACCTGCTGCTGGGCACGCTGCGGCAGGTGCGGCCCCGGGTCGGGTACCTGATCCCCGACTTCCAGAACCCGACCGGGCACCTGATGCCGGCCGAGCTGCGGGAACGGGTGGTGGCCACCGCGCACGCGGTCGGCACCGACCTCGTGATCGACGAGTCGTTCGTGGACCTGCCGCTGGACGGGACGGACCTGCCGCCGCCGACGGCTAGCTTCGACCGGCACTCCCGGGTGGTGAGCATCGGCGGCATGAGCAAGCCGTTCTGGGGCGGGCTGCGGATCGGCTGGATCCGCACCTCGGCGCCCCAGGTGCAGCGGCTGGCCGCGGCCCGGGTGGGGGTGGACATGTCCAGCCCGGTGCTGGACCAGTTGGTCGCGGTGCACCTGCTGGACGTCGCGCCGGCCATCGTGGCCGCCCGGCGGGCGCAACTGGCCGTGCAGCGTGACGCGTTGCTCGGCGCGCTGGCCGCCCGGCTGCCGGAGTGGCGGGTCACCGTGCCGCGTGGCGGAGTGACCCTCTGGGCCGAGTTGGACGGGCCGATCTCCAGCGCTCTGGCACGGGCCGCCGAGGAGGTCGGCGTACGCCTGGCGCCCGGACCCCGCTTCGGCCTCGACGGGACGCTGGAGCGTTTCCTGCGGCTGCCGTTCACCCTGCCGGCCACCGACCTGGTCGAGGCGGTCGGACGGATCGCGGCGGTCCGGTACGACCTGGACCGGGCGGGGCAGCCCCGCTGGCGGGAGCCCGCCGTCATCGCCTGAGCGGCGCAGCGGCACGGGTCGTCACCGGCTCGGCCGGTCGGGAGGCGGGCTCGATGCGGCCGTGTCGCGGCGGCCGGCCACCGGTGCCGGGGGGGTTCGTGGAACCTGCCCGGGCCCGTCGTCGTCCTTGGCACACTGCCCGGGTGGGCACTGGCGGGAGACTCGAACTGGTCAGCTGGGGACGGCCCGGAACCCGGGTGACCCGGCTTGAGCTCTTCTACGACGTGGTCTTCGTCTTCGCGTTCCTCAACGTCACCACCTTGACCTCCGAGAATCTAACCGGGGTGGCCCTGTTCGAGATGTTCCTCGTGCTGGCGCTGCTGTGGTCGTGCTGGAGCGGCTTCGCCGCACTCGGCAATTTCGTCCGTGCCGACCAGGCGATCATGCCCGCGATCGGCTTCGGCATCATGGCGTCGATCTTCGTGCTGGCCCTCACCACCGACGTGGCGTTCTTCGACGAGCCGGGCGGTCTGGACGGTCCGCTGGTGTTCGCCACGGCCTACCTGCTCACCTGGCTGATCAAGATCGTGACCTTCTGGGTGGGTGTGCGGGTGTTGTCACGTCGCCGGGCGCTGCTGCTGACGCTGCCGACGACGGGCGGCGCGGTGCTCATCCTGATCGCCGCCGTGCTGCCCGACATGTTCTTCGACGGCACGGTGGCGCTGGGCGTGCGGCTCGGGCTGTGGGTGGTGGCACTGTCGTTCGAGTACGCCGCCGCCCTGATGCTGATCCGTACCGAGTGGCAGGTGCGCTCGGCCGGGCATCTGGCTGAGCGGCACGGACTGATCGTGCTCGTCGCGCTGGGTGAATCGGTGATCGCCCTGGGCCTGGGTGCGGCGGAACGCACCGGACGGCCGATCACCTGGTGGGCCATCTACGCGGCCGGCGTCACCCTCGGCATCATCTTCGCGCTGTGGTGGCTCTACTTCGACACCCTCGCCCTCGCCATGGAGCAGCACCTGCACGGTGTGCGGGGGGCGGAGCGGATCCCCCTGATCCGCGACGTCTACACCTACCTGCACCTGGCGTTGATCGTCGGGATCATCTTCTTCGCCCTCGGGATCAAGCGCATGCTCGCCCGCCTCACCGACCCCGACGTGCTGGCCAGCCGGGACATCTTCGGCGGGCTGGAACTGCTCTCGCTCTACGGCGGGTTGGTGCTCTACCTGCTGGCGTTGGTCGCCATGCAGTGGCGCATGTTCCATCGGTTGGCCCGCCGGCCGCTGGTGGCTGCCGGCCTGCTGACCGTCTCGGCGCCGGCGCTGTTGTCGTTGCCGACCCTGGTCGACCTGACCCTGATCGGTGTGGTCTTCGTCGTCCTGGCGCTGATGCAGATCGGGCGGGACCGCCAGGTGCGCCGACGGGTGCGGAGCCTGGCCCTGGAGGAGCAGGTCGCCCTGGAGGACGAGGCGAACGTGTTCCGCGGTCGCCGCCTGTGAGCCGAGCGTCATCGCCTGAGCGGCTGACTCCCCGCTGTCCGTGGCGCGCCACGGATCGGCCCCGCACCCCGGGGAGGGACGGGTGCGGGGCCGAGGCCGTGGGCCGTCAGATCTCGGCGACGGTGCCGGCGTACATCTTGTCGATCTCGTCGGCGAAGTTGTTCTCCACGCCACGGCGCTTGATCTTCAGCGAGGGGGTGATCTCGCCGTCCTCGATGGTGAGGTCGCGCCGCAGGATGGTGACCTTCTTGATGGTCTCCCAGCGGTTCAGCTTCTGGTTGAGCTGGGCGACGTACTCCTCCACCATGGCCTGGGCCTCCGGAGAGGCGACGATCTCGGCGTACGGGCGACCCTCCAGCGGGGTGCCGGCCGCCCAGCCGGCGATGGCGTCCGGGTCCAGCGTGACGAGCATGGTGCAGTAGTTGCGGGCCTGGCCGATCACCACGGCCTGCGAGGTGTACGGGCAGGTGGCCTTGAACATGCCCTCGATGTGCGACGGTGCGACGTACTTGCCGCCGGAGGTCTTGACCAGGTCCTTCTTGCGGTCGGTGATGCGCAGGTAGCCGTCGTCGTCGAGGCTGCCGATGTCGCCGGTACGGAAGAAGCCGTCCTCGGTGAACGCGGCGGCGCTCTCCTCGGGCAGGTTGTGGTAGCCCCGCATCACCGGCCGGCCCTTGAGCAGGATCTCGCCGTCGGTGTCGATGCGGCACTCGAGGTCGCCCATGGCCCGCCCGACGGTGCCGATCCGCAGCCCGTCGGGCGGGTTGACGAAGTTGCCGGCGCTGGTTTCGGTAAGCCCGTAGCCCTCGGAGATCGGCAGGTTCGCCGCGGCGAAGAAGGTGGCGATCTCCGGGCTGAGCGGGGCGGCGCCGGAGACCAGCACCCGGATCCGGCCACCGAGCCGGGCCTGGAGCTTGCTGAAGACCAGCTTCTCCGCCAGCGTGTACTTGAGCTTCAGCCCGCCCGGCACGGGTTTGCCGGCCTGCTCCAGGGCGACCTTCTCCTTGCCGACGCCGACCGCCCAGGCGAAGATCTTGGCCTTCGCCCCACCGGCGTCCTGTGCGGTGGTGACCGACTTGTTGTAGACCTTCTCGAAGACCCGGGGTGCGCCGCACATCAGCGTCGGGCGGACCACCGAGAGCAGTTCGACGAGCTTGTCGACCCGGCCGTCCACGTACGTGGGCAGGCCGACGTGCGTGGCGCCGCAGAGCAGCGTCTTGCCGAACGAGTGGGACAGCGGCAGCCAGAGGTACTGGAGGTCGTCCTCGCGGAGCAGCCCGACCGCCTCCTGCGCCACGCCCTCCCAGCACCAGCCGCCGTGCAGCAGCTCGACGCCCTTGGGACGGCCGGTGGTGCCGGAGGTGTAGATCAGGGTGGCCAGATGATCCGGGCCGATGCCGGCGACCAGGCGCTCGATCAGTTCCGGATCCTCGGCGAGCCGCTGGGCGCCCTGCTCCTCCAACTCGGCGAGGGTCAGTTGCGGCACGGCCGCGGACGGGTCGGGGGTGCCGTCGAAGAGGACCACGTGGGTCAGCGCGGGCAACTGCGCTCCGGCGATCTTGGCCGCCTGGTCCGGGTTCTCCGCGAACAGCACCTTGGAGCCGGAGTCGGAAATGATGTAGGTGGCGTCCTCGGGCTCGGTGGTCGGGTAGACGGTGGTCGTGGCGCCGCTGGCGCACATGATGCCGAAGTCGGCGATCACCCACTCGATCCGGGTGTTCGCCAGGATCGCGACCCGGTCCTCCTGACCGACGCCCAGGCCGTGCAGGCCGGCGGCGATCGCCGTGGCCCGCTGGGAGACCTGAGCCCAGGTCAGCCAGACCGGGCCGTCGGGGCCGGGGTGGGCGAAAGCGTGGCGGTCGGGGGAAGCCGCGACGCGCTTGAGGAACATGTCAGGAATGGAGCTGTACGGTACATCGAGAGCCATCGCTGTAGCCGCCTTCGGGGGTGGAGGCGTGACGGTCGTCACGGTCGGTGTTCGTTACCGAAGGGTATTGCCTGTCCCCGGGCATCGGCTAGCCCTGACGATCATCCACCAGCCTCTTCCCACGAAAGGCACCTTCGTCTCACTCGTAGCGGGCCGCCGCCCGTGACCAGTCGTAGGTGGCCCGGATCCAGTTCCGCCGGGTGTCCAACGCCGGGCGTACCGCGTCGCCGTGGCTTGCCAACAGGTCGGTCTCGGCCGCCAGATACGCCCCGAGTCGATCGTTGAACCGGTCGGCAGCGGCCCGCAGCGCCACCGACTCGTCGCCGGTCTCCCTGGCCAGCACCGTGATCAGATTGTGCGCGTCCGGCCCACCCTGGTGCTCCTTGCGGTAGGAGAAGACGTCGTTGCACCAGCAGATGAGATCGGCGGCCAGCGTCTCCAGGGTGGCCCACCCGGGATCGGCTCGGCGTACGGCCGGCGGAAAGCCGTCCAACGCCAGGTCGGTAAGGGTGAGGCTGGGGTACACGGCGCCGGTGTGCCGGCGCATCTGGACGTACTCGTCGATCGGCGGGACCCGCTCGTGTTCCCGGTTCGCCGCCTCCCACAGCAGCGCGAGCAGGTACTCGCGCATCCCGGCGACGAATCGCAGCAGCACCGCCGGACGCCGGTGGCCACGCACCCGTTGGCACAGGTCGGCCAGGCCGAGCGCCAGCGTCCCGGCCGCTCCGGGCGGCACCGGACCCGGCGCGCCCTGGCGGTCCAGCACGTCCAGCAGAGCTGCCACGGTCGGCGCGAGTCGGGTGGGTTCGGCGCCCAGCCCGTCCTCGTCGCAGGCGTCGTCCATCACGAACAGCCAGGAGATCAGATCGGTCAGTAGGCGCAGACGTTCCCGCGGAGCCTGCGGACAGGCCCGCCCAGCGAGCCCGGCGGCATCTGCCCGGTGCAGCCGCTGCCCGTTACTGATCAGGCCCAGGTCCTGCGCCCAGTCCGCGCTCTCCCGCGCCACGTGCTCGGTGTCCTCGTGCCGCACGTGGGCGAACGGAGGCTCGCGCAGGGCCGAGACCACAAAGCTTCGCATCGCGCTCCCTGTCGCCGCCCCCCCACGAGGCGGCGCGGTCAGCGTACGGGAGCACCGATCGTGGTCGACCGATGAGCTGAGTAACGTTTCGGATTTTGCCGTGACCGGTTCCGCACAGAGGGTTAGAAGCCCAGGCTGGCGGTGCGGAACCGATCGGCCAGGGCCGGCGCGCCGTCGAGTTGCACCCGCGCCGCGCGTTGCCGGCCGGACAGGAACAGGGCCAGCTCACCGGGGGTGCCGACCAGCCGCAGCGGTTCGCCGCCACGGCCGGTGGCCACCTCGCCGTGGCCGGGCGCCTGCACCAGCACCTGGGCCGGGAAGCGGCGCAGCGCCATCCGTCCCAGCGTCGACACCCGTCGCCACAGTCCCCGCTCCAACCCCACCGGCAACTCCCGGGGCTGCCAGCCGGCCCGGGCGCGGCGTACGTCCTCGTGGTGGATGAAGAACTCCAGCGTGTTTGTCAGCTCGTCGGTCAGCGGGTTGCTCACCGGGCTCCACAGCGGAGGACGTCGCACCTGAGCGAGCAGTTCGGTCCAGTCGAGGGCGGCGACCTGACGCCGCACCCGCTCGGCGTGCCCGCTCAGCGGTGGGAGGACGATGCCCGCGGCGGCGTCCGGACGACGCTCCCGGACCACCAGGTGGGCGGCGAGGTCACGGGTCGTCCAGCCCTCGTTGAGGGTCGGGGCGTCCGGGCCCAGGGTGGACATCAGTTCGGTGAGCGCCTCGCGCTCCGATCGGGCGTACCGCGGCATGGCAGTGATCGTAGGCCGGTGCGGGGCAGCTCGCGTCCTGAGCCGGGCGCGCGGGCGACCCGGGTCCGGGGGTGACGTCGGACATATCGCCGCGGGTCGGCGTACCGGGTCGGTAGCGGTAAGGATGAGAGAGGATTATGGCGGCTTACGGCGGGGGAGAATGTGGCGAGCGGGACTAGTCGGGACGTGCTCGGTCGCGGGCTGACCGTCCTCGGGCGGGCCATCCGGGAACAACCGAGGATCTTCGCGGTCGCGGTGGCCGGCAGCGTGCTGTTCGGGCTGATGGTGGTCGCCAGCGCGTTCGTGGTCGGCGCGGTCGTCGGAGATGTGGTGGTGCCGGCCGTCGAGAGCGGTTCGGTGGCGGTGGGCGCGTTGGCGCTGGCCGCCGCGGCACTGCTCGGGCTGAGTGTGCTGCGGGTGGTCGGCATCTTCGGCCGTCGGCTCGGCGCCGGCTACATGCAGTTCCGCCTCCAGGCCGCCTACCGCCGCCGGGTCACCCGGCGGTACCTGGAACTGCCGCTGTCCTGGCACCAACGCAACGCGACAGGCACGCTGCTGTCCAACGCCAACTCCGACGTCGAGGCCGCCTGGCAGCCGATCGCGCCGCTGCCCTTCGCGGTGGGCACGCTGGTGATGCTGATCGGCGCAGTGACGTCGCTGTTCGCCGTCGACTGGGCGCTGGCGCTGGTCGGGCTGGCCGTCTTCCCGGCCCTGTTCGCGCTAAACGTGGCGTACTCCCGCCGGATGGCGCCCCGGCAGGCGCGGGCGCAGCGGCTGCGCGCCGAGGTCAGCGGAATCGCGCACGAGAGCTTCGACGGTGCGCTGGTGGTCAAGACGATGGGTCGGGAGGCCCAGGAGACCGCCCGGTTCGCGGCCCGGGCCGGCCAGTTGCGCGACGCGCTGATCTCGGTCGGTCGGCTGCGGGGCATCTTCGACCCGATGCTGGAGACGCTGCCCAGTCTCGGCACCCTCGCGGTGCTGGTCGTCGGCGCGTACCGGCTGCGGCAGGGTGCCATCGAGGTGTCCGAGCTGGTCAGCGTGGCCTTCCTCTTCACCGTGCTGGCGTTCCCGGTGCGGGCCATCGGCTGGGTGCTTGCCGAACTGCCGCGCAGCGTCGCCGGCTGGGACCGGATCCGCCGGGTGCTCGACGCCACCGGCGAGATGCCGTACGGCGACACCCGGCCGGACCCGGCCGTGGCGACGCCAGCCACGCTCACCTTCACCGACGTCGGCTTCGCCTACGAACCGGCGGAGGCGCACCTGCCCGGCGCCGAGGTGTTGGGCGAGGTCACCTTCACCGTGCCGGCGGGCAAGACCGTCGCCCTGGTCGGGCCGACCGGCGCCGGCAAGTCGACGATCACCGCGCTGGCGGTCCGGCTGGTCGATCCACGGTCGGGCACGGTCAGCATCGACGGCGTCGATGTTCGCGACCTGGCCGCGGACGTGCTTGCCGGCACCGCCGCGCTGGTCGCCCAGGTGCCGTTCGTCTTCGACGACACGGTCCGGGCCAACGTCTCGCTGGACCGCCCGGGCGTCGACGACGAGGCCGTCTGGGCCGCGCTGCGCCTGGCCGAGGCCGACGGGTTCGTCGCCGCCCTGCCCGACGGGCTGGACACCATGGTCGGTGAGCGGGGTACCTCCCTCTCCGGCGGTCAGCGGCAGCGACTCACCCTCGCCCGGGCGTTGGCGGGTCGGCCCCGCCTGTTGGTGCTCGACGACGCGACAAGCGCGGTCGACCCCCGGGTGGAGGCCGCCATCCTGGCCGGGCTGCGCTCGTCGGCCGGTGGCGGCCCGGGCGCGTCGATCCTGGTGGTGGCCTACCGTCGGGCGACCATCGCCCTCGCCGACGAGGTCATCTACCTGGAACAGGGGCGGGTCGTGGCGCGGGGCACCCACAGCAGGCTGCTGGCCACCGTGCCGGGGTACGCCGATCTGGTCACCGCCTATGAGCAGGCCGAGGTCGACCACGACCGGCAGCGCACGTACGACGAGGTCACCCCGATGACCTCCGGACTGGAGGTGGACCGGTGAGCGTGGGAGCGGGGACGGTCGGCGAAGCGCCGGAGCAGGCCGAGTCGACGTGGCGGACGCTGCGTCGAGGGCTGGCGCTCTCCCCGGAACTGCGGGTCGGGCTGGCCGGCACCCTCGGTCTGGCGCTCGTGTACATGGTCGGCCGGGTGGCCGTGCCGGTGGCGGTGCAGCAGGGCATCGACCGGGGCATCGCCGGCGGGTTGGACCTGGACGCGCTGTTCGTGGTGGTGTCGGTCACCGCGGCGGTGCTGGTGGTGACCACGACCTGTGGCTACCTGATGATGCGCCGGCTGTTCACGGTCAGCGAGACGGCGCTGGCGGGGGTACGCGTACGTGCCTTCCGGCACGTGCACGACCTGTCGATGCTGCACCAGCAGTCGGAGCGGCGCGGTTCGCTGGTCTCCCGGGTCACCAGCGACGTCGACCAGATCACCCAGTTCCTCCAGTGGGGCGGGGTGATCCTCCTGGTCAACCTGGGGCAGTTGGCGGTCACCACGGCCGTGATGCTGGCGTACTCGTGGCAGTTGACCCTCGTGGTCTTCGCTGCCTTCGGGCCGGCGGTGCTGGTGATCCGACTGCTCCAACGCCGGCTCGCCGCGGCGTACGGGGTGGTCCGTCAGCGCACCGGCGCCCTGCTGGGCGCGGTCGGAGAGAGCGTGGTCGGCGCGCCGGTGATCCGGGCGTACGGCATCGCGGGGCGCACGGCCCGGCGGCTGGACGAGGCGATCGACGGTCAGCGGCGGGCACAGCAGAAGGCGATCCGGATCAGCATTCTCGGCAGCTCGGTCGGTGAGCTGGCGGCCGGCCTGGCGTTGGCCGGTGTGGTGGTGCTGGGGGTGTTCCTCGGCGCCGACCAGACGCTGAGCATCGGTGAGATCACCGCGTTCCTGTTCCTGGTGACGCTCTTCATCCAGCCGGTACAGATCGCCACCGAGGTGCTCAACGAGGCGCAGAACGCGATCGCCGGCTGGCGTCGGGTGCTCGACGTGCTGGACGTCGAACCGGATGTGGCGGATCCCGGGTCGCAGGGGCGTGAGCTGCCCACCGGGCCGCTGGACATCCGCTTCGGCGGCGTACGTTTCGCCTATCCGGGCGGCCCGACGGTGCTGCATGACATCAGCCTGGAGATTCCGGCGAAGAGTCGGGTGGCCGTGGTCGGTGAGACCGGCAGCGGCAAGACCACCTTCGCCAAGCTGGTGACCCGGCTGATGGACCCGACGGCGGGGGCGGTGCTGCTGTCCGGGGTGCCGCTGACCGACGTGCGCTTCGACTCGCTGCGCTCCCGGGTGGTGATGGTGCCGCAGGACGGGTTCCTGTTCGACGCCACGGTGGCCGACAACGTCCGCTTCGCTCGCCCGGAGCTGACCGATGAACAGCTCGCCGCCGCGTTCACCGAGCTGGGTCTGGCTGACTGGCTGGACGGGTTGCCCGCCGGGCTGGCGACCGGGGTGGGTGAGCGGGGCGAGGCGTTGAGCGTGGGGGAGCGTCAGCTGGTGGCGTTGGCCCGGGCGTACGTGGCCGATCCGGACCTGCTGGTGCTGGACGAGGCGACAAGCGCGGTGGATCCGGCCACCGAGGTGCGGTTGCAGCGGACGTTGGACGCGGTGACCCGGGGTCGGACCACCCTGGCGATCGCGCACCGGTTGTCGACCGCGCAGAACGCCGACGAGGTGATCGTGGTGGATCAGGGGCGGGTCGTGCAGCGTGGTTCGCACGACGAGCTGATCCGCGACCCGGATTCGGTGTACGGGCTGCTCTACGCCTCGTGGCTTGAGCAGACCCGGTAGACGCCGCCGGGCCGATGCCATACCCTCCGAGTTAGGTAAGCCTAACCTCAAAGGAGGTCGTGTCATGCGGCCCAGCCCCGCTGAGATCGTCCGGACCCTGGTTGCGGGTCGGTTGCCTGGCCTCGTTCACCTGGCCTGCCGGCCCGGCCTGCACCATGCGCGCCACGCCACCGACCCCGAGGGGCGGGTGCTGCTGCTGGTGCCGGTGGTCAGCGATCTCGCGGCAGCGCTGGGTGCCGGTGCCGAGGAGCGCGCCGTCGCGGTGGTGCTCGACGTGCTGGACCTGCCGCCCGCCGCCGGGGCGCCGTCACTCGGCCGGGCCCTGGTCTCCGGCTGGGCGCGCCGGTTGGCCGGCGACGAGGCACGGGGCGCCGCGCTGGACTTTGCCGCGGTGGAGCCTACCGGCGACCTGCTCGACGTCGGCACCCGCTTCCGGCTGTTCCGCTTCGAGGTGGCGGAGGCGCGTTGGCACCGGGCCGGCGAATTGCGCCGGATCGACCCTGCGGCGTACGCGGAGGCCGAGCCGGATCCGCTGCACCCGGTCGAGGCGGGGCTGCTCGCCCACCTCGGCGAGGACCACGCCCAGCGGATGACGGACTACCTGCGCCGGCAGCTTGGCCTGGCCGCCGGTCCGGCCGGGCACGCGCCACGGGTCGAGCGGATCGACAGGTACGGAATGCTGGTGACCTTCGGCCGGCCGGGTGCCCGGCGACGGGCCCGGCTCTCCTTCGGCCGCCGGTTGACCGACCAGGCCGACCTGACCCGGCTGCTGGAGCCGGTGCTCAGCGCGGGCTGATCCTGGGCGACTCAGCCGCCGAGTTCGCCGGTGAGATAGCGGTGCACGGTCGGGCCGACCGTGGCGATCAGGGTCTCCGGCGCGGCGGAGGCGACCGGCTCCAGCCGGATCACGTAGCGCATCAGCGCCAGCCCGACGAGTTGGCTGGCCACCAGCGACCCGCGCAGCGGCACCTCGGCCGGATCGACGTCGAGCTGGTCGAGGACCCGGCGCAGCACCTGGGTGGTGAGAAACTCGCGCAGGAGCCGGGCGGTCCATTCGCTGCTGACCGCGGAGCGCAGCAGGGCCACCCCGGCGGCACCGGCGGGCGAGTCCCAGACCGTGACGAACATGCGGACCAGCCGTTCGCCGAGGGCGGCACGGTCACCGGCGAGCACCTTGGGCAGCAGCTCTCCCGGGTTCACCGGAAAGCGCATGGCGGCCAGGAAGAGCTGTTCCTTGGTGCCGAAGTAGTGGTGCACCAGCGCCGGATCGACCCCGGCGGAGGTGGCGATGGCTCGGATGGTGCTGGTGTCGTAGCCGCGTTCGGCGAAGACGGCCCGGGCGGCGTCGAGAATCGTGTCCCGGGTGCCGGGTTTGCCGGGTCGCCGTCCGCTGCGCCGTACCATCGCCCTCCCTCGCTCGTGTCCGTGCCGGTGCCGGTCCGGCGCGCGCGGTCCGCCCGGACTGGCACCGGCACGGCGCCGTCAGCCGCTGCGCCGACGCAGGGTGGCCGCGGCGAGCACCAGCGCCAGCACCGCCGCGCCGGCGACGATCGCCACGTCGCGCCACATCGTCCCGGTCGGTTCGGCGTGCGCGCCGACCTCTTGCAGGGCCTCGACGGCGTACGACAGGGGCAGCACGTCACTTATCGCCTGCAACCAGCCGGCCATCTCGTCGCGGGGTACGAACAGCCCGCAGAGCAGCAGTTGTGGTGCGACCACGACCGGCATGAACTGTACGGCCTGGAATTCGGTGCGGGCGAAGGCACTGCAGAGCAGCCCGAGCGCGACGGCGAGCACGGCGTTCAGTGCGGCGATCATGATGACCAGCGCGCTGCTGCCAGCGGTCTGGAGACCGAAGACCCAGTACGCGACGGCGGAGGCGATGCCGGCCTGCACCGCGCCGGCCAGCCCGAAGGCGATCCCGTACCCGAAGAGCAGGTCGGTCTTGGCCAGTGGAGTGGTGAGCAGTCGTTCCAGCGTGCCGGTGGTGCGCTCGCGCAGCATCGCGATGCTGGTCACCAGGAACATGATGATGAACGGGAAGAAGCCGAGCATCACCAGCGCGATCCGGTCGAACGTCGACGGCTGCCCGGGCGGCGCGGGCTGGTCGGCGTACATGTAGTAGATCAGGGTGAGCAGGACGGTGGGCACGGCCACCAGCAGCGCGACGGTTCGTTTGTCGTGGCGCAGCTGCCGCAGGATGCGGGCGACGGTGGCGGCCAGGATGCGCGGGCTCATCGCGCCTGCCCGGACTGGTCGGGCTGACTGGCTCTGATCAGCCGCAGGAACGCCTCGTCGAGGTCGTCGACCCCGGCGGCGGCCCGGACGGCGGCCGGGGTGTCGTCGGCGATGAGCCGTCCCTCCCGGATGAGCAGCAACCGGTCGCACCGGGCGGCCTCGTCCATCACATGACTCGACACCAGCAGAGTCGTCCCGGTCGCGGCCAGAGCATGGAATCGGGCCCAGAGGTCGGCCCGCAGCACCGGGTCCTGACCCACTGTGGGCTCGTCGAGCACGATCAACTCGGGCTTGCCGACCAGTGCGCAGGCCAGCGACGCCCGGCTGCGCTGCCCGCCGGAGAGGGTGCCCACCAGTTGGCCGGCCGCCGAGGCGAGGCCGACGTCGGCTACCGCGCGGTCGGCCTCGGACCGGTCGCGGCCGTGCAGCGCGGCGAAGTAGCGGGCGTTCTCCCGCACCGTCAGGTCGGCGTAGACGCTCGGCGCCTGGGTGAGGTAACCGACCCGGTGGCGCAGCGGCGGTGAGCCGGCCGCGGCCCCGAGCACCGTCACCGTGCCGGCGCTGATCACCTGCACGCCGACGATCGCGCGCATGAGCGTGGTCTTGCCGCTGCCGCTGGGCCCGAGCAGCCCGGTGACCGAGCCGCGCGGCACCGTGGCGTCGATGCCGTGCAGCACCCGCCGTCGGCCCCGGTCCACGACCAGGCCCCGAACGGCGATCGCGTCGTCCATCGCCCACCTCCCCAAATTCATTGTCTGTTGAAATCAACGGTAGGTGAAATACGGCCGGTTCGGCAAGCGCGGGTCACGGGGTCGCGCCGGGCCGTCCGGTGCTGGGACCCTCGAACGATGGACATCGGTACGCGGGAGCCGACCTACACCGTCAGCGAGGCGGCCCAGCGGGTCGGCCTGACCACCCACACGTTGCGTTGGTACGAGCAGGAGGGGCTGGTGGCCCCGGTGGGCCGGGATTCCGCCGGTCGGCGTCGCTACACCGCGGACGACGTCAACTGGCTGCTGCTGCTGACCCGGCTGCGCCGTACCGGCATGCCCGTCCGCGACATGCGCCGCTACGTCGAGCTGGCCCGACAGGGTGACGGCACGCTCGGCGCTCGGCGGGCGCTGTTCGAGGAGCACCGGGTACGGGTGCTGCACCGGATGGCCGAGCTGGAGGAGGACCTGAAGGTCCTCGACTTCAAGATCGACCATTACCGGCGGGCGGAGCTGGGTGAATTCGACTGAGCCGCAGAATTGGCCGAAAACGACCTCTGGGGCAGGAAGGCTAATAGCACGGTCAGCTGTTGTCAGATCGGACGCCAGGTCCGTCACCGGTCATTGCGCCCTGATCGGACGTGCGGCACGATTGCTCAGTGGATCACGCTCCGTCACCGGACAGTGGGTTCTTCGACGACTGGGCCGCCCGGCTGCGGGCGAGCGCCGACCGGCCCGTGGTGGGCATCCTGCTGCGCGGCAGCCACGCGCGCCGGGCCGCCACCGCGCACAGCGACGTCGATGTCGACGTGCTGCTCGGTGGCGCTCCGTACGCGGCCCGTCGGGCGTACCTCGCGGAGCACTCCGGCCGGCTGACCCATGTGTCGGTGGCGGCCCGGGACATCCGCTCCTGGGTGACCCGCCTCGGTGAGCCGGCCGACTGGGCGTTCGGCCTGCCGGTGACGGCCCCTACCCGGCTGCTCTGGGCCGACCCGTACTGGCGGCACCGCATCGACCTGCCGGTGCTCTGCCAGCCGGCCGACGAGCCCCGGCTGGAGGAGTTGATCGCCACGCTCGGCAAGGTGGCCGCGGCCCGGGACGACGAGGATCCGCTCGGTGCCCGGCTGGCCGCCGCCGACCTGGCCCGGCTCTGCCCCTCGGTGCTGCGGCTGGCGAACCCGTCGGTACGGGTGGTCTCCCGCCGATCCGCCTTCGCCGCCGCCCTCGACCTGCCGGTGGCGCCGGCCGGCTACCGCGAGGACATGCTGCGCTGTCTCGGCCTGCGTCCCGGCTCGACCGGCCAGGTGTGGGCGGCAGCGGCTCGCCTGGTGACCGGCACCCTGCCGTTGATCCGTCCGTACGCGGCCGAGGTGGGCCAGGTGGCCGGTCCGGATCTCGCCGACGCCCTGCTAGACGGGCGCCTGGACCGCTACGTGGCCCAGCTGGGCCGAACCGGCGGCGGTGCCCCGTCCGCCAGCCGGGAGCCCGCTGGGGTACCCGCGCCGCGTGCGGGACAATGGGTCACTGTGCCCGTACCTGACGCGCCGGTGACCGGCGCCCACCCTGACCAGCCGGAGCCGTTGGGCGGTTCGCAGCGACCGTCACGGCTCGATCCGGCTATCGCCGGCCGCCTGCGGCGCACCCCTGACGGCCTGGTGGCCGCCGTGGTCCGCCAACACGACAGCGGTGAGGTGCTGATGATGGCCTGGATGGACGACGAGGCCCTGCACCGCACACTTACCACCGGTCGGGCCACCTACTGGTCGCGCAGCCGGCGCGAGTACTGGGTCAAGGGCGCCACCTCGGGCCACCACCAGTACGTCCGCTCCGTCGCGCTCGACTGCGACGGTGACGCGGTGCTGGTGAGCGTCGACCAGGTCGGTGCCGCCTGCCACACCGGGCAGCGCACCTGCTTCTCCACCGAGCTCCCCGTCACCGGCGAGGTGGCCTCATGAGCGAGCGGAGCGAGCGAATCATCAGGCTCGGCGCGGTGGTGTCTCATGGCGGCACGGAGCGAAGCGGAGTGCCGGCATGAGCGATGGTCGGGTGAGTCCGGACGCGGCCACCTTCACCGAACTGGCCGCCCGGTGGCGGGTGGTGCCGGTCACCCGTCGGCTGCTCGCCGACGCGGAGACGCCGGTCGGCGTCTATCGCAAGCTCGCCGGTGGCCCGGGGACGTTCCTGCTGGAGTCGGCCGAGCAGGGCGTCGGCTCATCCGGGCTGGCCTGGGCCCGGTACTCCTTCGTCGGGGTGCGCAGCAGCGCCACCCTGGTTGAGCGGGACGGCTCCGCGGCCTGGCTCGGCGTGCCCCCGGCCGGGCTGCCGACCTCCGGGGACCCGGTCGAGGCGCTACGCGCGACGGTGACGGCGCTGGCCGGCCCGCCCGGCACCCCGGGTGACGGGATGCCACCGCTGACCGGCGGCATGGTCGGTTATCTCGGCTACGACCTGATCCGCCGCTTCGAGCGGCTGCCCGCGTTCACCGAGGACGATCTGCGCCTGCCGGAGTTGGGCATGATGCTCGCCACCGATCTGGTGGTGCTCGACCACTTCGACGGTTCGGCGATCCTGGTCGCCAACGCGATCCTGCCGCCGTTGGATGAACCGGGGCGCGACGAGCGGGTCGTCGCCGCCTACCACCACGCGGTGGGCCGCCTGGACGCGATGACCACGGCGCTGTCGCGGCCCATCCCGCCGATGGTCGCCACGGTCGCCCGCCCGCCGGCCGGCGAGGTGCGCAGCCGCACCCCGGAGGGCGGATACCCGAAGGCGGTGGAGGCGGCCAAGGAGGCGATCCGGGCCGGTGAGTGCTTCCAGATCGTGCTCGCCCAGCGGTTCGAGCGGGAGACCGACGCCGACCCGTTGGACGTCTACCGGGTGTTGCGCACCACCAACCCCAGCCCCTACATGTACCTGCTGCGCTTCGACGACTTCGACATCGTCGGCTCGTCACCGGAGGCGCACCTGAAGGTGACCGGTGAGGTGGACGGCGAGCGGCGGGCACTGCTGCACCCGATCGCCGGGACCCGGCCTCGTGGCGCGACCCCGGAGGCCGACGCCCGGCTCGCCGCCGAACTGCTCGCCGACCCGAAGGAACGCGCCGAGCACGTGATGCTCGTCGACCTGGGCCGTAACGATCTCGGCCGGGTCTGCCGTCCCGGCACCGTCGAGGTGCCGGAGTTCGCCACCATCGAGCGGTACAGCCACGTCATGCACATCGTCTCCACGGTGGTCGGCACGCTGCGGGCGGACCGCACCGCCTTCGACGCGCTCGCGGCGACCTTCCCGGCGGGCACGCTCTCCGGCGCGCCGAAGGTACGCGCAATGGAGATCATCGAGGAGCTGGAGCCGGTCCGCCGGGGACTCTACGGCGGGACGGTCGGCTACTTCGGTTTCGCCGGTGATCTCGACATGGCCATTGCGATCCGGACCGCGCTCATTCGGGGCGGCCGGGCGTACGTGCAGGCCGGGGCAGGCGTGGTGGCCGACTCCGACCCGGCCGCCGAGGACCAGGAGACCAGGAACAAGGCCGCCGCGGTGCTGGCGGCCATCGCCGCCGCGGAAACCCTCAGGCCGGCTCGGTGAGCGCGAGGAACGTAGCGCAGCGGAGTCCCGCAGTCGTGAACGGAAGGCTTACCCGGTGAGCGTGCCGGTGGGGCCCGGGACGGGCGACGCGCGGCCCGTGCCCGGCCGGCGTGAGCTGGCGTACGCCGTGCTGCTCTGCCTGGCCGGCGCGGGGCTGGCGCTGTGGGCGGCGACCCGCACCTGGGTGGTCGGGGTGGTCGGCCGGTCGGAGCCGATGCTGCTGGTGGAGGAGGGCCGCACGGGCGGGCAGCTGCTGCCGTGGCTGCCGGCGTTGGCCCTCGTCGGGCTGGCCGGGGGTGGCGCGGTGCTGGCCACCCGGGGCCGGCTGCGTCGGGTGCTCGGCGGGCTGCTGACCCTGCTCGGCCTGGCTCTCGCGGCTGGCGGGGGCTACGGGCTGGTCGGTGACCTCGGGGACCCGGTCACTTGGCAGTGGCCGGCGCTCACCCTGCTCGGCGGGATCCTCGCCGCCGTCGGTGGCGCGCTGACCATGCTGCGTGGTCACCGCTGGCCGGCGATGGGTGCGCGCTACGAACGGCGGACCACCCGGCCGACCGGCACCGGCGGTCCGATCGGCGGGGCGGGCACCGTCGAGGCGTGGGAGGCGTTGGACCGCGGCGAGGACCCGACGATCCGCTGACCGGCCGGCGTCGGTGCGGTCAGCCGACCGGTTGCCGGGCGCGCGCCCGGGCGGCGGTGAGTTCCGCGACGAGGCGGTCCAGTTCGGCCCGCTGGTCGGCTCGGGCCCGGTCGGCGCAGATGGCCTCCCAGGCGTTGCCGGACGCGGTCCGCATCCGGTCCGGTCCGATCACTGCCCGCTCCAACGTGTGGACGACACCGACGGCGAGCGACGCGACGGTGCGCGAGATGGTGGTGAGTCCGATGGTCTGGTGCGGCGCGGAGGTACTCATGATCACCCCGGGGAGAGATCGTCGTGGCGATGGGGCAGGCGCGTCATTGAGTGTGCCCGAGCCTGATGCTGCTCGGCCCGGGTTTCGTGGTGATGACTGCACCGTCAACTCTGCGGTAGCGGGCCTGACCGGCACAGGGACCTTGGTCCTTGAGCTTGGTCACAGCATCGACATGGCCGGATCCCGCCGGCCGTCGCGCGGCCTCTCGGCCGCTCTCACATGGGTGATCGTCGATGATGCCGTGACGCAGAGTCACGGTCCGTGCGCACAAGTGGGCCATTATGCCGCAGCCCATTTCGTGAGGAGCGCCATACCCCCGGCGGTCGGGTCCAGGTGGGGCCCCCTAGCATCGGCCCATGACACCCGGAGAGGGGAGTCCGTTGGTGACTGCTGAACATGCCCACGCGGAGGGGGACGAGGCCGGCTCGGCGACGCCCGTCAGCGTGCTCGACGAGATCCTGGCCGGCGTCCGGGAGGACGTGGCCCGGCGGCAGGAACAGGTTCCGCTGGAGCGGATCCGTGAACTGGCCGCCGCCGCGCCGCCGCCACTGGACGCGTACGCGGCCCTGCGCCGGCCCGGCGTCGCGGTCATCGCCGAGGTGAAGCGCGCCTCGCCGTCCAAGGGCAAGCTGGCCGAGATCGCCGACCCGGCGGACCTGGCCGGCGAGTACGCGGCCGGTGGCGCCCGCGCGATAAGCGTGCTCACCGAGGGGCGCTGGTTCGGCGGGTCACTTGACGACCTCGCCGCCGTGCGGGCCGCGGTGAACATCCCGGTGCTGCGTAAGGACTTCGTGGTCTCCAGCTACCAGGTGCACGAGGCTCGCGCCCACGGCGCGGACCTGGTGCTGCTGATCGTCGCCGCGCTGGAGCAGAACGTGCTGGTCGGCCTGCTGGAGCGGATCGAGTCGCTGGGCATGACCGCGCTGGTCGAGGTGCACGACGAGGAGGAGGCCGACCGGGCCATGGAGGCCGGCGCTCAGGTCATCGGGGTCAACGCCCGTGATCTGCGTACCCTTCAGGTCGACAGGTCGGTGTTCGAGCGGATCGCGCCCGGCCTGCCGAGCAACGTCGTCAAGATCGCCGAGTCGGGCGTACGCGGCCCGCACGACCTGATCCGGTACGCCTCGGCCGGCGCCGACGCCGTCCTCGTGGGTGAGGGTCTGGTCACCCAGAAGAGTCCCCGGGAGGCGGTGGCCGAACTGGTCAACGCCGGCAACCACCCGGCGACGCCCCGCCCGGTGCGCTGAACCGCGCCGGGCGACCGTTTGTGAGCGAGAGGACCCGCGATGAGTGCTGACGCCACGAACACCGAGGTGCCGGCGCAGTTCCCCGACGCCGCCGGCCACTTCGGCACGTTCGGCGGCCGGTTCGTGCCGGAGGCACTTGTCGCCGCGCTCGACGAACTGGCCCTGGCGCACCAGGCGGCGATGGCCGACGAGACGTTCCGGGCCGAGTTCGCCGGATTGTTGCGCGACTACGCGGGGACGCCGTCGCTGCTCTACGAGGCCCGGCGGTTCTCCGCCCGGGCCGGTGCCCGGGTGCTGCTCAAGCGGGAGGACCTCAATCACACCGGCGCGCACAAGGTGCGCAACGTGCTCGGTCAGGCGCTGCTGACCCGGCGGATGGGCAAGCGGCGGGTGATCGCCGAGACCGGTGCCGGTCAGCACGGTGTCGCCACCGCCACCGCCGCGGCCCTGTTCGACCTGGAATGCGTGGTCTACATGGGGCAGGTCGACACCGAGCGGCAGGCGTTGAACGTGGCCCGGATGCGGATGCTCGGGGCGACTGTCGTGCCGGTGACGACCGGCTCGCGCACCCTCAAGGACGCGATGAACGAGGCGATGCGGGACTGGGTCGCCAACGTCGACGAGACCCACTACCTGATCGGCACCGCCGCCGGACCGCACCCCTTCCCGGCGCTGGTTCGCGACTTCGTCCGGGGCATCGGCGAGGAGGCCCGGGCACAGTGCCTGGACCTGACCGGTGCGCTGCCGGACGCGGTGACCGCCTGCGTCGGTGGCGGCTCCAACGCGCTGGGCATCTTCCATGCCTTCACCGACGACCCGCAGGTGCGGCTGTACGGCTTCGAGGCCGGCGGCGACGGGGTGAACACCGGCCGGCACGCCGCGAGCATCACCGGCGGCTCCACCGGCGTCCTGCACGGCACCCGGACCTTCGTACTCCAGGACGCCGACGGCCAGACGCAGGAGTCGCACTCGATCTCCGCCGGCCTGGACTACCCGGGCGTGGGCCCGGAGCACGCCTGGCTGCACGACACCGGCCGGGCCACGTACCAGCCGGTCACCGACGACGAGGCGATGGCCGCCTTCGAGCTGCTCTGTCGGACCGAGGGGATCATCCCCGCGATCGAGAGCGCGCACGCCCTCGCGGGCACCCTGGCCATCGCGCCGAAGCTCGCCGCCGAGCTCGGCCGGCAGCCCACCATCGTGGTCAACCTCTCCGGCCGGGGCGACAAGGACGTGCACACCGCCGGTGAGTACTTCGGCATCCTCGACAAGGAGTGAGGCCATGAGCGAGCGGACCAGCCGGATCGGGGTGGCCTTCGACAAGGCCCGGGCGGACGGCCGGGCGTTGCTGGTGGGCTGCATGCCGGCCGGCTTCCCGACCGTCGAGGGCAGCATCGCCGCGATGAAGGCGATGGTCGCCGCGGGCGTCGACGTGATCGAGGTGGAGATCCCGTACTCCGACCCGGTGATGGACGGCCCGGTGATCCAGCGTGCCAGCGACATCGCCCTGGCCGGCGGCGTACGCACCCGGGACACGCTGCGCATCATCGAGGCGGTGGCCGCCACCGGCGCGCCGGTGGTGACGATGACCTACTGGAACCCGATCGAGCGGTACGGGGTGGACGCCTTCGCCCGGGATCTCGCCGCGGCCGGCGGGACCGGGCTGATCACCCCCGACCTGATCCCCGAGGAGGCCGGCGAGTGGCTGGCCGCCTCGGACGCGCACGGGCTGGACCGGACGTTCCTGGTCGCGCCGTCCTCCACGGACGAGCGGCTGGCGATGACGGCCGCGCACTGCCGGGGCTTCGTCTACGCCACCGCGATCATGGGCGTCACCGGTGCCCGGTCGCAGACCTCCCAGGCGGCACCGGTGCTGGTGTCCCGGGTGCGGGAGGTCACCGACCTGCCGGTCGGCGTCGGGCTGGGTGTGGGCACCGGTGCCCAGGCCGCCACGGTCGCCGGGTACGCCGACGCGGTGATCGTCGGCAGCGCGCTGATCCGCTGCCTGCTCGACACGCCCGACGAGGCGGAGGCCCTGACCGCCCTGCGCACGCTGAGCGCCGAACTGTCCGACGGCGTCCGCCACCCCGACCGCTGAGGGTTACCGGCGCGGACCGGGGTGACGCCACAGGGGTCCGCAGCGGTAGCGTGTGCACCCGTGAGTCTCGCCTCGCCGACGTCCCTGGCCGCCATCCCCAGCCCGAGCAACGCCGTGTGGCAGCTCGGCCCGATCCCCATCCGGGCGTACGCGCTGTGCATCATCGCCGGCATCGTGGTGGCCTGCTGGGTCACCGAGCGGCGGCTGCGCCAGCGCGGCGCGGCTCCGGGTGCGGTGCTCGACATCGCCGTCTGGGCGGTGCCGGCGGGCATCATCGGCGCCCGGATCTACCACGTGATCACCTCACCGGAAAAGTACTTCGGCACCGGCGGGGACTGGATCAAGGTGTTCTTCATCCACGAGGGTGGGCTGGGCATCTGGGGTGCGGTCGCCGGTGGCGCGGTAGGCGCCTGGATCGCCGCCCGGCAACTGGGCATCCCGCTGACCGTGGTCGCCGACGCGCTGGCGCCGGGCCTGCCGCTGGCCCAGGCGATCGGCCGGCTCGGCAACTGGTTCAACAACGAGCTCTACGGCGGTCGGACCGACCTGCCCTGGGGGCTGGAGATCCACCGGATGGACGGTGGGCAGGCGCTGCGCGACGAGGCCGGCCAGCCGATCCTGGAGGAGGGGCTCTACCACCCGACCTTCGCGTACGAGTTGCTGTGGAACGTCGGCGTCGCCGCGATGGTGTACTTCCTCGACCGTAAGCTGCGGCTCGGCCGTGGCCGCGCCTTCGCCCTCTACGTGATGGGCTACACCGCCGGCCGGTTCTGGATCGAGATGATGCGCACCGACGAGGCAAACACGATCCTCGGCGTACGGGTAAACGTCTGGACCGCGGCGCTGGTGTTCCTCGGCGCCCTCATCTACTTCCTGCGGGTACGCGGGCCACGGGAGTACCTGATCCCGGTCGGCCTGCCGAGCGTCGCCGGCCCGCCGGCCAGCTCCGACGTCTCGCAGGTGGACCTGTCGGCCAAGGGCGCCACCACCGAGCCGGCGGTACCCGAGGGCTACCGGGTGGTCGGCGAGGAGCAGTTCGCGCACTGGCGACGGACCGGGGAGGCGCCACCCGAAGCGGCGGACCCGGTCGACGCGGGCTCCGAGTCCGCCCCGGACCGGCCGGCCGGCGAGGCGTCCGCCCCGGACCAGCCGGACATGGACGACGTGGTGACCCCCTCGAAGCGGGCCGACGAGGCGTCCGTCCTGGACCGGCCGGCCGGCGAGGCGGCGACCGCCGCCCGGCCGAAGGGTGAGCCGTCCGGAGGGTCGGCTGGCGGGCCCGCCGGGTTGGCTGGTGAGCGCCCCGGGTCGGTTGGTGGGCCCACCGACGGCGAGGAGACCGGGTCGGCGTCGGATTCACCGGCCGAGAGCACGGCGGGCGAGTCCGCCGCTGCTCGGCCCGCCGACCGCGACAGCTGAGGCCGGAGGACGGTCATGCGTACCGCGGTGGTGGTCGGCGGCGGGCTCGGCGGCCTGGCGGTCTCCGGTGCGCTCGCCCGTTCGGGCTGGCAGGTGACGCTCCTGGAGCGGGCCGACCGGATCCGTCCCGAGCCAGCTGCCGTGGTGCTCTGGCCCAACGGGGTCCGGGCGTTGCGCGCCCTGGGGCTCGGCGCCGGTCTGGACGCCATCGCCACCACCCTGTCCGACGGCGGTGTACGCCGTCCGGACGGGCACTGGCTGGTGCAGCCCCGACCGACGCCGGCCGAGCGTCTCCCGGTGGTGGTGCACCGGGAGGACCTGCACGACGCGCTGATCGCGGGCCTGGGCGAGCGGGTCGAGCTGCGTACCGGGGTGACGGTGCGGACGGTGCGCGCCGCCGCCGGTGAACGGCCCGCTGTCGGCGACGGCCGGCACACGTACGAGGCGGATCTGGTCGTCGCCGCCGACGGCACGGACAGCGTGATCCGGCGTCAGCTCGCCCCCGCCTCGGGGGTGGTCAGCTCCGGCTGCGCCGCCTGGCGGGCGGTGATCCCCTGGTACCGCGCGCCGAGCCTGCCCGATGCGGTCGGCGGTGAGATCCTCGGTGCCGGTTACCGTTTCGTGTCCGCCTCGCTGGGCGAGCGCGGCTCCTCCGGTGCCTCCAGCCGTGGCGGCATCTACTGGATGGCCACCGCGGCGGGCGCGGCCCGTCCCGAGCCGCCGGAGACCCAGTTGGCGCTGCTGCGCCGCTGGTACGCCGGCTGGCCCGCGCCGGTCGACGAACTGCTGGCCGCGACCGACCCGGCCGACCTGGTGCAGCGGGAGATCCGGGAGCTGCGTCCGCTGCCCCGGGCGTTCGGCTTCCCGGCCGGCCCGGGCGGGGTGGTGCTGCTCGGCGATGCCGCGCACGCCATGCCGCCGCACCTCGGGCAGGGTGCCTGCCTGGCCTTCGAAGACGCCGCGACACTCGCCGTGCTGCTACGCGAGTCCACCCTGCCCGACGCGGTGCTGGCGTACGACCGGGCGCGGCGACCCCGCGCGGCGGCCGTGGTCCGGCAGACCCGACGGATGTCCGCCGTGCTGCGCACCCGGGGGCGCCTGGCGCTGCGCGCCCGCGACGCCGCCCTGGGCACCATCACCCCCCGCCTACTCGGCACCGCCGCCACCATCGCCGCCCAATGGCGCCCCCCAACCTGACCCGCCCCCGCCCCCGCGCCTGTCAGGGTTGATCAAGAGGTTTTGGTCGCCCGCAGCGGCCGATTGCGACCAAAACCTCTTGATCAACCGGTTGGACGGGCGGGGTGGGGTGGGGTGGGTGGGGTCAGGGGTGCGCGGGGGTGGGGGAGGCGATGCAGGCGGTGCCGATGCGGCGGAAGCCGACGCGCAGGTAGACGCGGGCGATCTCCTCGCTACCGGCGGAGAGGAACACCAGGTCGGTGCCGGTGTCCAGCAGGGCGCGGGCCAGGGTGGCGGTGACTGCCGCGCCGAGCCCTCGACGGCGGGCGGTGGGCAGCGTGGCCACTCCGGCGATCTCGGCGACGTCGCCGACCCGCAGGGCCATCCCGCTGGCCAAGGGGCCCTCCGTCGGGGTGCCGGCCAGCGCGGACAGCCGGCTGCCGTCGGCGATACGGGACCGTTCCTCGTCGACCGCCGCCGCGTCCAGCCCGATCATGGCGGCGTCGCGGTCGGCCGGTCCGGCCCCGCCCCGTCCGGTGCCAGGGGCGGCGAATCCGACCGCCGCCACGGCCCGCCGGGCGGCCACCGCCGAATCGAAGTCCTCGTCCGCCGGGTCGAGCAACCGCACCGGTACGCCCAGTTCCGCCGGGTTCGGCAGGGCGGCCGGGTCGAGCACCATCAGCGGCGCTTCGAGGACGCACAGGCCGCCCGAGCGGGCCACCGCCAGCAGCGCGGGGGTGGTGTCGTGCACCCATTCGAGGGCCTCGGGCAGACCGAGTTCGCGCTGGCGCGTCCGCACCGCCGCCACGTCGGCGAGAGTCGGTGACCCGGTGCCGTCCCGCCGTGGCCGGGCGTAGAACGGCCATCCCGGGCCTTCCCGGACGAACAACACCAGACCGCCGTGATCTTCCACACGGGCCGCGTCCCGGGGCACCGCGTCGTAGAACCGTTCCAACCGGTCGAGGAGGTCGGTACGCTCGGAATCCACGGCGCGAGACTACATGTCCCAGACTTTGGACGGTGTGATCAATCTGCACTGGCCTTGCGTGCCGGGCCCTAACGTAGACTCAATAGTCCGATACAGGGCCGACGTCGTCCCGACCATGATCCAGCCTGAGCGACGACAGGAGGCCCGGTGGCCCTTGCGTACCCACACCGCCCCCAGCCGGCGCCGCGAGAAGGCCAGGTAGCGTCCCCTGCCGGCCTCCATGACCCCGCGTACGAGCATGACGCGTGCGGCGTGGCCTTCGTGGCGGACCTGCACGGCCGACGCTCGCACACGGTGGTCGCCAACGGCCTCGGCGCGCTGTGCCGGCTGGACCATCGTGGTGCCCGGGGCGCCGAACCGAACACCGGTGACGGCGCCGGCATCATGATCCAGGTGCCGGACGCGTTCCTGCGCGCGGTGGTCGAGTTTCCGCTGCCTCCGGCCGGCGCGTACGCCACCGGTCTGGTCTTCCTGCCCGACGACGCCACCGCCGAGGCCCGTGCCCGGCAGGTGGTCGAGAAGTACGCCCTGGTCGAGGGGGCCGAGGTGCTGGGTTGGCGGGACGTCCCGGTCGACCCGAGCGACCTCGGTGAGACGGCGCTGGCGGCGATGCCCCGCATCCGTCAGGTCTTCCTCGCCGCGAAGCGGCTCACCGACACCCCCGCCGGTCCGGCCGGTGCCCCGCTGGCCGGTGTCGAGCTGGAGCGGGTCGCCTTCTGCGTACGCAAGCAGGCCGAACGGGAGACCGCCGAGCGGGGCGTGCCGGCGTACTTCCCGTCGCTGTCCGGCCGGACCATGGTCTACAAGGGGATGCTCACCCCGGACCAGTTGCCCGCGTACTACCCGGATCTCACCGACGAGCGGGTGGCCAGTGCCATCGCCCTGGTGCACTCCCGGTTCTCCACCAACACCTTCCCGTCCTGGCCGCTGGCGCACCCGTACCGCTTCATCGCCCACAACGGCGAGATCAACACCATCCGGGGCAACCGGAACTGGATGCAGGCCCGCGAGGCGCTGCTGCGTACGCCTGACCTGCCCGGCAACATCCGGCGGGTCTTCCCGGTCTGTACCCCGGCCGCCTCCGACTCGGCCAACTTCGACGAGGTCCTCGAACTGCTGCACCTGGCCGGGCGTAGCCTGCCGCACGCGGTGCTGATGATGATTCCGGAGGCGTGGGAGAACGACCCCGACATGCGCGCCGACAAGCGCGCCTTCTACCGGTTCCACGCCAGCCTGATGGAGCCGTGGGACGGTCCGGCTTCGGTCGCCTTCACCGACGGCGAGATCGTCGGCGCGGTGCTCGACCGCAACGGTCTGCGTCCGGGCCGCTGGTGGCAGACCGCTGACGGCCTGGTGGTGCTGGGCAGCGAGGCGGGCGTACTCGACCTCGACCCGGCCGCCGTGGTGGCCAAGGGGCGGCTCCAGCCGGGCAAGATGTTCCTGGTCGACACCGTTGCCGGCCGGATCGTGCACGACGACGAGATCAAGACCGAGTTGGCTGCCGCCCAGCCGTACGCCGACTGGCTGCACGCCGGGCTGATCGAGATGGACGACCTGCCCGCCCGCGAGCACGTCGTCTACACCCACGACTCGGTACGCCGCCGCCAGCAGACCTTCGGCTACACCGAGGAGGAGCTGAAGATCCTGCTCGCGCCGATGGCGCGGACCGGCGCGGAACCGATCGGCTCGATGGGCACCGACACCCCGATCTCCCCGTTGTCCACCCGGCCACGGCTGCTCTACGACTACTTCCATCAGTTGTTCGCCCAGGTCACCAACCCTCCGCTGGACGCCATCCGGGAGGAGTTGGTGACCAGCCTGGCCACCACCATCGGCCCGGAGGGCAACCTGCTCGATCCCGGCCCGGCGAGCTGCCGGCAGATCGTGCTGCCCTACCCGGTGATCGACAACGACGAGCTGGCGAAGATCCTCTGTATCGACGAGGACGGTGACCTGCCCGGCTTCAAGGCGGTACGGGTCTCCGGGCTCTACCGCATCCGCGACGGCGGCGCCGGGATCCGGGCCCGGCTGACCGAGATCTGCCGGCACGTCTCCGAGGCGATCGAGGACGGCGTACGGATCCTGGTGCTCTCCGACCGGGACTCCAACGCCGACCTGGCTCCGATCCCGTCGCTGCTGCTCACCGCGGCGGTGCACCAGCACCTGGTGCGGGAGCAGACCCGGACCCAGGTCGCGCTGATCGTCGAGTCGGGCGACTGCCGCGAGGTGCACCACGCGGCGGTGCTGATCGGCTACGGAGCGGCGGCGGTCAACCCGTACCTGGCCTTCGAGTCGGTGGAGGACATGATCTCCACGGGCACGCTGGCCGGGGTCGAGCCGCGGGCCGCGATCCGCAACTACGTCAAGGCGCTCGGCAAGGGCGTCCTGAAGATCATGTCCAAGATGGGCATCTCGACGGTGTCGTCGTACTGCGGCGCACAGGTCTTCGAGGCGGTCGGCCTGGACACCCGACTGGTCGAGCGGTATTTCCGGGGTACGCCGAGCACCATCAGCGGGGTCGGCCTCGACGGCATCCACGCCGAGGTGGCCGCCCGGCACGCGCTGGCCTGGCCGGCGGCCGGCGCCGAGGCGGTCGACCTGCTGCCGGTGGGCGGCGAGTACCAGTGGCGCCGCGAGGGTGAACTGCACCTGTTCAACCCGGAGACGGTCTTCCTGCTCCAGCACGCCACCCGCAGCCGCCAGTACGACGTCTTCCGCGACTACACCGCGAAGGTCGACGAGTTGGCCGCGCGGGCGGGTTCGCTGCGCGGGCTGTTCCGGCTACGCAGCGGCGTGCTGCCGCCGGTGCCGATCGAGGAGGTGGAGCCGGCCAGCGAGATCGTCAAGCGGTTCGCCACCGGCGCCATGTCGTACGGGTCGATCTCGGCCGAGTCGCACGAGACCCTCGCCATCGCGATGAACCGGCTCGGCGGCAAGTCCAACACCGGCGAGGGCGGGGAGGACGTCGAGCGGTTGCACGACCCCGCCCGCCGTTCCGCCGTCAAGCAGATCGCCAGCGGTCGGTTCGGGGTCACGAGCGAATATCTGGTCAACGCCGACGATCTCCAGATCAAGATGGCGCAGGGTGCCAAGCCCGGCGAGGGTGGTCAGCTGCCCGGCAACAAGGTCTGGCCGTGGATCGCCCGTACCCGGCACGCCACCCCCGGCGTCGGCCTGATCTCGCCCCCGCCGCACCACGACATCTACTCCATCGAGGACCTCGCCCAGCTGGTGCACGACCTCAAGTGCGTCAACCCGGCCGCCCGGGTGCACGTCAAGCTGGTCAGCGAGGTCGGTGTCGGCACCGTCGCCGCCGGGGTGGCCAAGCTCAAGGCCGACGTCATCCTGATCTCCGGCCACGACGGCGGCACCGGCGCGTCTCCGCTGAACTCGCTGAAGCACGCCGGTACGCCGTGGGAGCTGGGCCTGGCCGAGGCACAGCAGACGCTGCTGCTCAACAAGCTGCGTGACCGGGTGACCGTGCAGGTCGACGGGCAGCTCAAGACCGGCCGGGACGTGATCGTCGCGGCGCTGCTCGGGGCCGAGGAGTTCGGCTTCGCCACCGCCCCGCTTATCGTCTCCGGCTGCATCATGATGCGCGTCTGCCACCTGGACACCTGCCCGGTGGGCATCGCCACCCAGAACCCGGTGCTGCGCGAGCGCTACACCGGCAAGCCCGAGTTCGTGGAGAACTTCTTCCTGTTCCTCGCCGAGGAGATCCGCGGCTACCTGGCCGAGCTGGGTCTGCGCAGCATCGACGAGGCGATCGGGCGTACCGAGCTGCTCGACGTCGCACCGGCGGTCGAGCACTGGAAGGCCGGTGGGCTCGACCTCGGTCGGGTGCTGCACCTTCCGGAGCTGCCCGAGGGCGCGGCCCGACGCGGCGTACGCGCTCAGGACCACGGCCTTGAGCTGGCCCTGGACAACGAGCTGATCGCCCTCGCCGAGCCGGCGCTGGGCGCCACTGGTGCCGACGAGTCGGTGCCGTTGGTGCGGGCCGAGGTGGCGATCCGCAACGAGCACCGCAGTGTCGGCGCGATGCTCGGCGGTGCGGTCACCCGCCGCCACGGCGGTGCCGGCCTGCCGGCCGACACCATCGAGTTCACCCTGCGCGGTACCGCCGGGCAGTCCTTCGGCGCGTTCCTGCCGCGCGGGGTGACCCTGCGCCTGCACGGTGACGCCAACGACTACGTCGGCAAGGGACTCTCCGGTGGCCGGCTGATCGTCCGGCCGGACGCGGCGGCACCGTTCGTCTCCGCCGACGCCGAGGCGGGCGGCCGGGCCGAGGATCAGATCATCGCCGGCAACACCATCCTGTACGGCGCCACCGCCGGTGAGGTCTACCTGCGGGGGCGGGTGGGGGAGCGGTTCGCGGTCCGCAACTCGGGCGCGGTGACGGTCGTCGAGGGTGTCGGCGACCACGGCTGCGAGTACATGACCGGCGGCACCGTGGTGGTGCTCGGTCCGACCGGCCGCAACTTCGCCGCCGGCATGTCCGGCGGGACGGCGTTCGTCTGGAACCTCGACCGACGCCGGGTCAACACCGAGCTGGTCGACCTGTCCGCGCCGAGCGAGGCGGAACGGACCCGCCTGCACGAGCTGGTGCAGCGGCACTTCGCCGAGACCGACTCGGCGATCGCCGAACAGCTGCTCAAGCGTTGGCCGGAGGCGGTGGAGGAGTTCACCGCCGTGGTTCCCCGGGACTACCGCCGGGTGATGGAGATCATGCGGGCCGCCGAAGCCGCCGGCCAGGACGTCGACGACGCGGTGATGAGCGCACTGGCGGCACCGGGGCAGCCGGCCGCCGGCTCGTCCGCGCCGGTAGCCCCCGCCCCGCGGGCGGTCGCCCAGGAGGTGGCTCGTGCCTGACCCGAACGGTTTCCTGCGTTACGGCCGGCGGCTGCCGGCCCGCCGGCCCGTGCCGGTGCGCATCAGCGACTGGCGGGAGGTCTACCCGCCGGCCGGCGAGGGACTGATCCGCGAGCAGGCCACCCGCTGCATGGACTGCGGCATCCCGTTCTGCCACGACGGCTGCCCGCTGGGCAACCGCATCCCGGACTGGAACGACCTGGTCCGCACCGGCAACTGGGACGCGGCCGTGGAGTCGCTGCACGCCACCAACAACTTCCCCGAGTTCACCGGCCGGCTCTGCCCGGCGCCCTGCGAGGCCGCGTGTGTGCTCGGCATCGCCGGTGGCGCGCCGGTCACCATCAAGCAGGTCGAGGTGGAGATCGCCGACGCGGCCGCGGCCCGGGGACTGCCCCCGCGTCCGGCGCCGGCACCCTCCGGTCGGTCGGTCGCCGTGGTCGGCTCCGGGCCGGCCGGGCTCGCCGCCGCGCAGCAACTGGCCCGCGCGGGTCACGCCGTGACCGTGTACGAGCGCGACGACGCGATCGGTGGCCTGCTCCGGTACGGCATCCCCGATTTCAAGCTGGAGAAGCGGCACATCGACCTCCGGATGGCGCAACTGCGCGCCGAGGGGGTCGACTTCCGGACCGGGGTGAACGTCGGGGTCGACGTCACCGCCGAACAGCTGCGCGCCCGGCACGACGCGGTGCTGCTGGCCTGTGGCGCGTTGCAGGGCCGGGACACCGACACACCGGGCCGGCAGCTGCGTGGCGTACACCAGGCGATGGCGCATCTGGTGGCGGCCAACCGGGTGGTCGCGGCGGCCGGCGAGGGCCAGCCGGCGCTGGCCACCCTGCCGGACGGCACGCCGATCGACGCGGCCGGCAAGCACGTGGTCATCATCGGCGGTGGCGACACCGCGGCGGACTGCCTGGGTGTGGCGCACCGGCAGGGTGCGGCCGGCGTGCACCAGCTCGACCTGTATCCGCAGCCGCCGCGCGCCCGGGACGAGGGCCGCGACCCGTGGCCGACGTGGCCCTGGATCCTGCGGGAGTACCCGGCCCACGAGGAGGGCGGCGAGCGGGTCTTCGCAGTGGCGGTGCAGGAGTTCGTCGACGACGGCACCGGTGCGGTGCGGGCGGTGCGGATCGCCGAGGTGACCGTCGAGAAGCGCGACGGCCGGCGGATCGTCACGGCGGTGCCGGGCACCGAGCGGGAACTGCCGGCCGACCTGGTGCTGCTGGCGATCGGCTTCGAGGGCACCGAGGAGCAGCCGTTGCTGGCGCAGCTCGGGGTGGCCCGGAACGCGCGGGGCGCGGTCGACTCCCGGGCGGACTGGCAGACCGAGGCCGACGGGGTCTTCGTCGCCGGTGACATGCACCGGGGTGCGTCGCTGATCGTTTGGGCGATCGCCGAGGGGCGGGCCGCCGCCGCGGCGATCCACACGTACCTCGACGGCGTCGGCGCCCTGCCGGCCCCGGTCCACCCGGCCAGCCAGCCCCTGGCGGCGCGCTGACGGCCAGCTGCCGGAGAGGTCTCGACGAGGCCGCGTCCACGCGGGACGACCGCGCGGACGCGGCCTCTCCTTAACGGCTATTCACTTTATCCAGATGTTTCGATAGCATTACCGACCAGTAACAACCCTTGGCCACGCGCGCGGCTCTCGGGCTCCACCACCACCCCCGTGGAGGTCCGTCATGCCCCACCGTCCGTTGGCCCGCGCCCTGACCGCGCTGGTCGCCCTCCTCACCGCCGCCGTCGGCGCGCTGGCCGTCCCCGGCGTCGCCCAGGCCGCCGCCCCGATCCACTACGTCGCCCTGGGCGACTCGTACTCCTCCGGCGTCGGTGCCGGACCGTACGACCTGTCCACCTGCCTGCGCAGCCAGAAGTCGTACGCCCCGCTCTGGGCCGCCGCCAACAACGTGGCCAGCTTCCGGTTCCCGGCCTGCGGCGGCGCGGTCACCGCCGACGTGCTCGACAACCAACTTGGCGCGCTCTCCGCCACCACCACCATGGTCACCATCACCATCGGCGGCAACGACGCCGGTTTCGCCGACGTGATGACCGACTGCCGGTTCGGCAGCACCTCCACCTGCACAAACGCCGTCAACGCCGCGAAGGCGTTCGCCACCGGCACGCTGCCGGCCCGGCTGGACCGCACCTACGCCGCCATCCGGGAACGGGCACCCAACGCCCGACTGATCGTGCTCGGCTATCCACGGCTGTTCGAGACCCGCTACTGCGGACTGCTGGCCATGAGCACCTACAAGCGCACCATCCTCAACGAGGCGGCCGACGTCCTCGCCACCGTGACCGCCGACCGGGCCGCCGCGGCCGGCGCCACCTTCGCCGACACCCGACCCACCTTCGCCGGTCACGGCGTCTGCGGCGCCCAGCCGTGGATCCGGGACGTCACCGGGGTCATCGAGGCGTACCACCCGAACGCCGACGGCTACCGCTACGGCTACCTGCCGGCGCTCAACGCGGTCACCGGCTGACCGTACGCTGCGGCCGACGGTCCGGTTCGGGCCGTCGGCCGCAGCGCGTCAGCACCCGGCCGAGGCGGCGGTCCGACACGTCCGGTTCGGACACGTGCCGGTGTCGCCGCCGTCCGTTAGGGTTTCTGCGACCAGGCGGCGCTCGGCGGCGAAGGGCAGGGGTGTGGGCAGGCTCGCGTCGGCGTACGAGCAGGCGGTCGCCGCTCACCGGGCGGCCCGCGCCCACCTCGAATCCGCCCGCACCGCGCTGAGCGCCACCCCACCGTCGGCCACAGTGGTCGACACCGACCTGCTGGCCCGGCTGGCCCGGGTCGGTGCCGCGCTGGCCACCCCGACGCCGGGCACCCCACTGGCCCGCCGACCCGTCCCGGTACGCGTCGGGGAGGCGGTCACCGCCGGCGGCGGCTTCCCGGTGCTGCTGCCCCTGGGCGCCGGGCACCACCTGGCGATCGACGGCGACGCCCGCCAGCCGACGGTCGCCGGCCTGCTCCGCGCCCTGGTGCTGCGGCTGTTGGCCACCGCCGCGCCCGGTGGTGTCCGGGTCGCCGCGCTGGACACCGCCGCCCTCGGCGCCACCTTCGGTCCGCTGCGACCGCTGCTCGACGCCGGAGTCGTCGACCCGCCGGCCACCACCGAGGCGGAGGTCACCACGCTGCTCGACGCCGCCGAACGGCACGCGCGGGCCGCGCGGCAGGCCGACCGACCGGACCAGGACCTGCTGGTGCTGGTCGCCGCGTCCATCCCCGCGCCCCGCGAGGCCGCCCGACTGGCCGCGCTCACCCACGCCGGCCCCGCCGCCGCCGTCTGCGTGCTGCTCGCCGGCTGGCCGCCGGCCGGGCCGGGCGAGTCCGCCCCACCGCTGGGCGCCACCACACTGCTCCGACTGACCGACGGGTACGCCCGGGTCGGCGACCCGCCCGGCACGCCGTTCAGCGCCGACGGCAGCGGACTGGCCGCGCCGGTGGTCCTCGACGGCGACCCCCCGCCGGCCTCCGTCGCCGCGCTCGCCACCCACCTGGGCGAGGCGGCCCGACGCGGCGAGGCGGTCGGCTTCGCCGACCTGCTGCCCGGGCAGCGGTGGGGGCTCTCCGGCCGGGCGGGCCTGCGTACCGTGGTGGGCCGCGCCGGACGCGACCCGTTCCCGATGGCCTTCGACGACGCCACCCCGCACTGGCTGGTCGGCGGGCGTACGGGCGCCGGCAAGACCGTCTTCCTGCTCGACGTCCTGTACGGCCTGGCGGTCCGCTACTCGCCCGTCGAGTTGCAGCTCTACCTCCTGGACTTCAAGGAGGGGGTCAGCTTCACCGAGTTCGTGCCCACCGAACGCGACCCTTCGTGGTTGCCGCACGCCCGCGCCGTCGGTATCGAGAGCGACCGGGAGTACGGCGTGGCGGTGCTGCGCGAGCTGCGCCGCGAACTGCACCGGCGGGCCACCGCACTCAAGCGGCACGGCGTCACAAAGCTCGCCGACCTGCCCGCCGACACCCCGGTGCCCCGGATCGTCGCGGTGATCGACGAGTTCCACGTGCTGCTGGCCGGCAACGATCCGCTGGCCCGCGAGTCGGCGGATCTGCTGGAGGAGTTGGCCCGCAAGGGCCGCTCGTACGGCGTACACCTGGTGCTGGCCAGCCAGAGCACCACCGGGATCGAGGCGCTCTACGGCCGCGCCGAGGCGGTCTTCGGGCAGTTCGCCCTGCGGGTGGCGCTGCCCGGCGGCGGGGGAGTGCTCGACCACCTCAACGACGCCGCAGCGACGCTGCCGGTCGGCTCGGCCGTGGTGAACACCGCCGCCGGCGCGCCCGGCGCGAACACCGTGATCCGCTTCCCCGACGCGCACGCCGCAGCCGACGAGTTGACCCGGCTGCGTCACGAGCTGTGGCAGGCCCGCCCGGCGGGGGCCCGCCCACCGTCGGTGTTCCGCGGCTACGACACCGCCCGCGTCGAGGAGGATGCCACCTTCACCGGGTTGCGCCCCGGCGGCCGGCGTCCCCTGGCGTTGGTCGGCCGGACGGTCGACGTGGACGGCACCACCGCCCTGTTCATCATGGACACCGCCCCCGGCCGGCACCTGGCCGTGGTCGGCACCTCGTCCGCCGGGGCCGAGGTGCTGCGGGCAGCCACCCTGAGCCTGGCCCGACAGCATGCCCCCGGCGAGGCGGTGTTCGTGCTTGCTCCGCTGGTCGCCGCCGCCGACCCGGCGGCCGACGACACGGCAGCCACGTTGGCCGCCGGCGGGCACCGGGTCCAGCGGCTCGACGCCGCTGCCCTACGCGACCGGATCAGCACCCTCGCCACCGGCCTGGCCGGCGGTCACCGCACCGACGGCCCAGGGTCCGCACCCGCCGGAGCCGCCCTGCGGGGTGTTGACCACATCGGTGCGGGTGCCGGGGCGGCGGAGCCGGGTGCGGTGCCGGCGGGGCGTAGCTATCTGGTGGTGTTCGGGATGGACGCCGCCGCCGGCCTGCTCGGCGAGAGCGACCCGACCACGTTCCGCTCCGGCCACGACGACCTGCGGGTGCTGCTGCGCCAGGGGCCCGGCCACGGGGTGCACCTGCTCGGTTGGTGGCGCGGCCTGCGCCGGCTCGCCGACGACCTCGGCGGTACGCAGAACCGCGACGACGTCGCCTGCCTGGTCGCGCTGAACGTGCCCGGCTCGGATCTCGGTCTGCACCTCGGCGTGCACGACCTCGCATACACCCCCCGCGCGGATCGGGCGCTGCTGGTGGACCGGCATGACCAGCGGGTCCGGTTGATCGTGCCGTTCGCCCGCGACGGTCACCCCTCCGACGGGCAGGAGTGAGGCGTGTCCACCTTCGACGAGTACGCGGCGCTGGCCCGTCACCTGGCGGTGCAGCACCGTGCCGGTGAGCAGGGCGCCGCCGCCGAGGCCGAACGGCAGCGGGATCTCGGCGCCGCCGTGGAGTACCTCGACCGGCGGCTGACCGCGCAGGGGCAGCGCCTCGACCACCTCGGCCGCACCATTGGCATCGCACCGGGCGGCCCGAGCGGCACCGCACCGACCGGTGCCACGCCGGGCGGAGCCGTGCCCGGTGGTCCGCCTCCCGGTCCGCCCCCGCCCGGCGCGCCGATGTCCGGCCCGCCGGCCCCACCCGGCGCACCGGTGTCCGGCCCGGCCGGGCCGTCGCCGACCGGCGCACCGGTGTCGGGCCCGCCGGGTCGGCCGCCGGGTTCGCCCGGGTACCCGGGCGGCGGGTGGGGACCGGGGACGGGGTCGGACGGCGGCGCAGCCGCCGCCCCGGGGCGGCCGGATGTCGGGGCGTACTCCCCGGTTGGGGTGGGACAGACGGGCCCGGCGCTGCCGGTGGCCGTGAGCGCGACGGCGGCTGGGGTGCCGGCCCCGCGCGCCGGAGCGGTCGACCCGGCGACGGAGCTGGAGCTGGCTCGGCGGTGGGCCGACGAGGCCGACCGGCACGGGCAGCAGGCCGAACTGCTCGCCCAGCAACCGGCGCTGTTACCTGGCTGGTCGTCGCGGGCCCGAGCGGTCGCGGTCTACGCCGGTGCCGCCGGCATCGCGGCGCTGCTGTTGCTGGTCCTGACGTTCGGCTGGAGCCTCGGCGTGGTTGGGTTGGGCACCCTGCTCGCCTGGATGCTCGCCGGCCTGCCCGCCATGGCGCTGATCGGCGGCTGGCTGGTGCTCGGCCGCTGGGGGCGGCCGGCCGTCGGCGCCGCCACCCCGCCGCGCCATCCGGTCCTGGGTTTCCTGATCTGCTTCCTCGCGGTACCCCTCGCCTACTGCGGCTACCTGCTGCTCTTCCGCGTGCTGCGCTGACCCCCCCCGGGTAGCCGGTCCACCGAATCGTCGGCACGGCGGCTGGCGGGACGAGGCGAAACGGGGGGTGGGTGCAGTTGTTGTCGCCATGACAGCGACAGATGTACCCACCCTTGGCGGTGTGGCGCGTTCGGGTGGTCGCGATGCGTGTGTGGATCTCGTACGCTCCTGTGTGGTCGCTGCTCGTGGGCAGGCGGCGACGCCGGGGTGATGCGATCGTGGGGAGGGCGTGTGAGCGCAGCGGAGATGATCGCCAGGCTGGCGGCGGCGGCGCAGAAGCTGGACGAGGCGAAGGCGAAGACAGCGGCGGCGGCGCAGGACGCGGCCGAGGCCCGCCAGCTCGTCGCCGGGGCCCTCCAGGGTGTCGCCGCCGGGCCACTGATCAACATGATCGACTCGTACCGGCAGGCGCTCACACAGGCGGCGCAGGGGCACGAGCCCGCCCGGCAGCACGTCCAGGAGACGATCGCCAAGGTACGGGCGCTTGGCAACTGAGTCGGAAACCGATCGAGGCGGTGGGATGAGCAGCGGCGAGAGGCGGGACGGCGGGCTGCTTGACGGTTTCCACATCGGGCAGGTGCCGGCCGGTGTCGGCGACGAGGTGTCCGACTTCGCCACCGAGTGGGACGACGTACGCTTCGCCAGCCGGGTCTGGGAGCGGCAGACGCCCGAGGGGCATCGCGTGGATCTGCGGGTCCACGTGCTGCGCGGGGACCGGCTTGTCGACCTGACCGCGCTACGGGACTTCCTTCGCGAATATCACGAGCGCGACCCCGCCGAGTGGCAGCTGAGCGAGTTCCCGCACGGTGACAGCGCCGGTCTGCACGACGGTGTCCAGGCGTTCTGGCTGGTCGAGCCCGGCGTCGCGGTAAACGTGCTGACGCTCCCGGAATTCAGCGATGCGCTGCTGCCGACCGCCCGGTCCATCCAGGCCGGTGACAGCGGGCCGCAGGAGTGACGAGGCTGGCCGCTCAGCGCAGCCACCGTACGCGTTTCTCGACGTTCCGGATCACCCTGCGCCACGCGATGCTCGCAGGCCCCGAATTCATGGCGTCGAGCCGACGCCGTGCGCCCCATCCGGCGAGTGGTCGGTCGGCGACCCGCATCAGATCGTCGAGCGTGTCGATCGCCGATCCGACGCGCAACACCTCCAACGCCTCGGTGATCCCGAACGCCTCCGCGATGTCCACCAGGAGATCGCGGTTGGTGATGAAGAGCCGGGGAACCCAGTCGGTCACCGGGCGCCTGATGCTGTAGAGGATCAACCCGAAGTCGTACGACCGATCGTCGTCGACGCTGATTCCGGCCTTGAGGATCGAGTTCATGAACTCGTCCCAACCGGGAACGGCGGCCAGCTCGTGGGAGCTGGTCTCGGTCAGGTACCGGTGCAGCGTCTCCTTGGCGCGGAACAGGAGCAGCTCGCCGTCGGCGCCGGGAAAGAAGACCACAGACTCCTGGTCTTCGGATCGAGCCAACAGCGTGTAACCCTCGGCGCCATCCGACAACGAGATGGTTATCGGTTCGATGGTCAGCGGTTCCGGTAGCTGCGCCGGCTGGTACCGGGGATGCGTCCACCGGGCGCGGGGATGCTGGTGCTCGCGTGCCTCCCGCTCGCGTATCCGCGCCAGCCGCTCGGCCTCCGCCCGCTCGCGCACCTCGCGCTCGCGGGCTTCCTGCGCGCGTGCCTCGCGTGCCGCCCGCTCCCGGGCCCGACGTTCGTCTGCCGCCCGCTCCCGGGCCTCCTGTTCACGCGCCTCGCGTTGCTGTGCTGCCCAGTCGCTGGCCCGCTGCCCACTGCCCGCCCGCTGGTGCGTCGCGCGTTGCTGTTCCTCGGCCTGGCGGGCCTGGCGCTCGCGGGCCTCGCGTTCCCGAACGTCGGTGAGCAGTTTGTACGCCCTGTTGATCTGCTGCATCTGCCGGGTGGCTTCGGCCCGCACGTTCTCCGGGCTCGACTGATGCTTGTCCGGGTGCCAGACCTGCACCAGGATCAGGTAGCGCTCACGAATCTGCGCCAGCGACGCATCCCGGCTGACGCCGAGAAGCACGTACGGATCCTGCTCGTTCCGAGACATCGATTCGCCGGATCCTCATGAGTGCTGACCGCGTCCGCCGTGATGCTAACAGCACCCGTCGATGCGGTTGATCGAGCCGCCGCCGCAAGAGTGGGGCGCTCCATCATGGACCAAAGCCAAGGATCACAGAGGCTGACGTCTGTGGAAACACCGGTTGATGAGGCGTCCAGATCAACGCTGTAGTGCGGCGACAAGCTCACCAACTGAGGTGGAGGGATTTCCAGCGGGTGGTGGATCGAGTCGCGCTGCCCGCCGGCATGCGTCGGTGACGCCGCTGCGGAAGCTGTCGAAGTCGAGCAGCGTCTTGTCCCAGTGGGGGAGGTGCTTACGGAGCAGGTCCCTGGCCTTCTTGGCGTTCTCGACATAGCCGGCGTGATGACACAGATGGAGTAGCAGCCACACCTCGAAGCAGGGGTTGGACCAGGCAAGCCGTACCCCCGACCGCTGTGCCTCGGCTGAGGCTTCCTCGGGTGGGTAGTGGTCGACGTCGCACACGGCCCATGCCTCGTCGTAGTCGTTGTCCCGCTGCCGGCGGCCCGCGCCGCGTACCAGGTCGGTGGGGGAGCCGCGCTCCACTGCGACTGCCACTTTGGCGCTGATCCACGGTTCGCGCTTCAGCGCGTCGAAGTACGTCCGCTCGGTCGATTCACCGTTCGTGGTGATCAGCACGGTTCGCCGTTGTTCCCGAGAAGCCGGCTGCCTGCGTAGGTCGGTTTCCCGCCGGCCGGTGTCGACCGTGCGGCCTGTCCGGTGTTCAACGCGTCGAGGTGTCATCCACGTCTCCACGGGTGGCGAGTGCCTGCTCGAACAAGTGGCTGGACAGGTCGGGGACCGCCCCGTAGTTGCCGTTGAGGTAGCGGCGTTGGCGGTTCTCACCCTCCTTGCGGGGTTTGAAGTCGGTCAGCGGATAGAGCGAGGACGTTCCCTGGCCATCCTTTTCCACAAACCAGATCTCATCGCGGCGCAGGATCTCCTCAGCGTCGATGGTGCCGAGCAGCGCCGCGTCGTGGCTGGTAAAGACGAGCTGGCTGCCCAGGGGGTTGGCCTGCGGGCTGCGGAACAGGCTGATGAGCTTGGCGGTCAGGATCGGATGCAGGCTGGCGTCGATCTCATCGATCAACATCGTGGCACCGGTGCGGAGCATCGCAGCGGCGTGCAGCCCCAGGGTGAGCAACTGCCGGGTGCCGCTGGACTGGTCGTGAAGATCGAGCAGCGCGGTGCCGTTGGGACCTTGGTGCGCGAACTGGATCCGGGGGAGGCGCATCGAGGCAACCGCTGTTCTCAGCCACTTCCTGAGCGCATTCTGCGCGGGTTGCTCCTCGGGGTCTGCGTCAGTTCGGACCACGATGTCGACGATGCCCACGTCAGCGGCCTGCAACAGGTCGACGACGAGTTGGCGTACCTTCTCCGCGTCCGAACTGCCGGCACGCATCAGGGCGGAGAGCCCGGAGGCAGGATCGGTGCGCTGGCTCATCAGGTAGAACCATCGGTAGGTGTCGTGCAGCGGCTGCGGGTTTGCCGGATCCGGCTCCGGGCGGCTGTGGCCGAAACGGGCGACGGTGCTGAGGAAGAGCGCGGTCGGGGCGGTGATCTCGGCGATCTGCTCCAAGGGACGGCGGCCCGACTCTTCGCCCCAGGAGAATTCGCTTCCATCTCGTTCGAAGATGCGCCGCCTGCGACCCAGCGGATAGTGGTAAAGCCATTCGTCGAGCACCCGGTCGTCATCGATCGTGAACCCGTAAGTGTGCCGGACCCCGCCGAGCATGAGGTCCACGACGTACTGCGAGGGCTGCGTGGCGATGTCGGGATCCAGCCGGAATTGCTCCCGAGACAGTCCCACCCCGGGCTCGACCGCCCGGTCTGACTCCACGACCATCTGTCGCATGAAACCCAGGGCACCTAGACAGTTGGACTTGCCGGATGCGTTGGCTCCGAAAATGCCAACGACCTGGACCGCCTGCGGAGCTAGCTCGTCCGCCTCGGCGCCGTCGCCGTAGACGGGCATGAGGTTGAGCTGATGCTCGTCGCGAAACGAACGATGGTTGGCGAAGCGGAAACTTAGCAACATCGGCGGTGTGCCCCTACCCAGTAGGCGGTTACGAGCCCATCCTTGCGAGTAAACCACGGGAACGACACCCAAGCCCTTGAATGGGTCGCCCTGCTTCCGTGTCGGAGCTGACTGCATCATCCGCAGGACCCGCGACGCGGCAGGGGATTACCGCGCTCCAGGGCGGGTGGCCTTCAGCGGGAGCGGGCCGGTATCCAGTCGGTGAAGCGTCGGTGCAGGTCCGGCAGGCGGGTGCCGGGGTTGCGCTCGGCGAGTTGGGCGATGGCCTCCTCGCGCAGCGTCACGAGGTAGATCATCAGACCGGGGATGTTGCCCCGGTACTCGGCGAGCAGGCGCAGCTTCGCCGCAGAGCAGGGCCAGGCGATGCCGCAGGCACGGCAGCGCCACGTCGGGCGGGACGGTACGTGTTCACGGGCGGGCGTGTTCATCCGGCGGCCCTCGTCGCAGCACGCCGGGCCGCTGTGCGGTGTCGTAGCGGCGGCGCGGGGCGCATTCCGTCGGGGCGTACGTACAACTCGCGGCGGTCGATCGCCTCGCCCCGAGGGTCGAGCTGGTACACCTCGATCCACGCCCAACCGTCGTAGGTGCTCCGGCCGGTCCGTTCACGGATCACCCGTACCGTGATCGGCCTGACGAACTGCGGGGATGCGTCGCGGGTCAGCAGGTAGACGCCGGGTGTGACCCGGGGCGTACCGTCCTCGCGGGTGCCGCCCGGCGCGACGACGGGGCGGGCGGCTCGGCGGGTCGGCCAGCGCGCTGTCGGAACGGCATTGGCGTGCCTCGTCGCGGACACGACACACCTCCTTCGTCGGTGGCAGGGGGATCGGGGGTCGCCGCGGATGCTCGCCTGGCGGCGACCCCCGGCACGGGCGTGTCCTGCCGGGACCGGGGGATGGGTCGCCACCAGGCTCGTCGTGCTCCTTCCACCCTGGACGTACGCCCCCTACGCTCGGAATAGTTATCGCCTGATCGCGGAACGTGACGACCTGCCCCGAGCCGGCATGGAACGGAGTGGGGCGTCGTGGAAGGGACTGGAAGCCGTGGGAATCTCGCCGTCGGAGTACCTGCTTCGCGAACTGAGGCGACGTCGGGCGACCGCCGGGCTGACCCAGGCTCAGCTCGGCGAGCGGGTCTTCTGCTCGGACTCGCAGGTGAGCGCGATCGAGACCGGCACCAAGCCGCCGACGCTGCCGTACCTGACCGCCGTCGACAAGGCGCTTGACACGGGTGGCTACTTCGCGACGCTCTGGGACGAGTTGGTCAAGGGCGACGCCGCGCCGATCTGGCTGCGCGAGTGGATCCAGATCGAGCGGGATGCGACAGCTTTCCGTTGGTACGAGCACTCCTTCGTGCCGGGGTTGCTCCAGACGGAGGCGTATGCCCGCGCGGTCTTCCGGGCGGCCGGGACGCCGCTCGCCGAGCTGGACCAGCGGGTCGCGGCGCGGCTGGAGCGGCAGGCGGTGTTCGCGCGTGACCCGGCCCCGCAGCTCTTCGTGGTGCTTGACGAGATGGTGCTGCGGCGGGCGTGCGGCGGCGCGGACGTGATGGCCGAACAGGTCGAGCATCTGGTGACGTGCGCCGAGCAGCCGCATATCCAGTTGCACATCGTGCCGCTCTCCGCTGGCATCTATCCAGGACTGGCCGGCGCGTTCATCCTGGCGGACCTGCCCGACGGATCACGAGCCGCCTGCGTGGATCATCAGTTGGAGTCGCAGACCACCGGGCAGCCGGATCCTATTGCTCGTCTTGCATTGGCATGGGACGTGGTTCGGGGCGAAGCACTTCCGCTGGGGCAGACCCTCGACGTGCTCAAGGAGGCGGCGAAGACATGGACCACCTGACCGGCGCGCGGTGGCGCACGTCGTCCCGCTCGTCCACGAACGGCGGTGTCTGCGTCGAGGTCGCCGACAACCTGCCCGGCGTGGTCGGCGTGCGGGACTCGAAGGACCCCACCGGCCCGGTGCTTACCTTCCCCCCAACCGCCTGGCGCACCTTCGTCGCCCACCTCACCGACCGCATCTGACCCTCCGCTCAGCACGGCGTCGATCATGCAGTTGTGGTTGTTGACAGAGTGGGGCAAATCGTTGATATCGGGTGCCGCAACTGCATGATCGGGGCGGCGGGCGGCGGGCGGCGGGCGCGCTCAGTGGGCGGGTGCGTCAGGGGGTTGGTGGGTCGTGTCGGTCCAGGGTGGCTTCCAGTAGGTGGCACCGAATGATCGCCCGGCAGGAGGTGGCCAGGAGCAGCCCGATACCGGCGGCCATGATCGGGATGCCGGCTCCGAAGGGCAGCTCTGTCACGTAGTCCAGCGCACTTCTTTCACCGATCATGCCGAAGCTGGCCGACACCACCGCCATAGCGGTGACCAGGGTGCCCACGGCGGCAACCATTCCGGCCATCGCCGCCGCCATGACCTGCCGTGCCCACAGCGCGGCCCCAGCGGCCAGCAGCAGCCACCCGAAGGTGAGCAGCGTCCAGCCACCCCCGCTCCCGTCGCTGAGCGACGCGTACGCCCAGCCGGAGAAGGACCACTGGGCGCGGGGGCGCGGACGGAACCAGGGCAGCAGGTATCCGACGAGAGCGAGCAGGGTGGCCAGGAGCATGCCGATGTCTACCGAGAACACCGAGGACATGGGGTTCTGCTTGGCCGTGGACATGAATTCCCTCGTCGAATGTCAGGAGTCCCGCATCCTATGTCGGGTCCAGGAAATCGAAGGGACCGGACCGATCTCATCTCGGGGGCCGGTCTACGGATCGGTGAGCAGGAGCCAGTCGGTGTCGAGGGGTTCGACGCGCGTACCGTCGGGCCAGACATGCGGTGCCGAGGCCGTCGCGCGGGCCTGGTCCACCCGGGGGCGGTAGGCCAGCCGGGCGTGCTCGAAGCTGGCCGGGCCGTGGAAGCGGGCTCGACCGAAGTTCGCCGGGCCGTCAAAGTCGACGTCGGTGAACCAGACGTCGCCGCCGAACTCCGTCCAGCGGAACAGCGCCAGGTCGGCGAAGCGGGCCTGACGGAAGTCTGCCTGGCCGGTGAAGGTCGCGTGTTCCATGGACACGCTGCTGTGGAAGGCCGCCTCGCGGAAGCTCGCGCCCTCGGTGAAGCGGGCGTGGTCGAATTTCGCCGTCCGTCGCACGGACGTGGCCCGCAACGACGCCGCCGCAATGGTGGCCCGCCGGCAGCTCAGCTTGCCGATTTCGGCCCGTTCGACAGTCAGCCGGCCGGAGACGGTGGCGTCGTCGAGCATGATCTTCGCATCCCCGGTGACTCCGTCGAGGACGAGATCCTCGAAGGTGGCGGCGAGGGCGAGCCGGCCGCGCAGCGTCGCGCCGGTGAAGCGGGTGGTGCCGGTGCAGGTGGCGTCGGTCAGGTCGGCGTCGTCCAGGGCGCAGCCGGTGGCGTCGAAGTCGTCCAGCCGCGCACCGGTGAGGTCCAGGCGCATGCCGGGCCAGAAGACGTCACCGTCCGCGCGTAGGTGCCGGGTCAGCATCCGCTGCGCGCTGCGGCGTACCTCCGCCTCTCGCGCGTCGTCCGGCGACGGCATCCGCAGGTACGCGCAGAGCACCCCGACGATCGTCGTACGCTGCGCCGGGTTGTCCTGACCGAGCCGTTCCAGGGCGTGCAGACCACCGAGGCGTACGGCCGCATTGTCGTTGCCGAGCAGTTCGACGGCCCGGGTGTACAGCTCGGTCAGCCGGCGTTCGGCCGCGTCGTGCGCGGCGGCCTCGGCCTGGTGTTCCTGGTGTCGCTGCCCGGCCTCGGCGACCGCCTCGGCGTGCGCCTGCACCCGGTCACGGTGTGCCTGGTCGGCGGCGGCGACGACCTCCTGGTGCCGCTGCGCCCGTTCGCTGATCCACTGTCGCCGGGCGGCGAGCAGCAGCGCCAACCCACCGCCGGTGCCGGCTACCACTGTCAACCCGGTGCGGATGGCGTCGATGCGCAGCGTGGCCCGGGTGTCCGGCGCGGCGGCGCGGTCGGCCTCGCCGAGCAGCCAGTACAGCACCCACCAGCCGAGCAGGGCGGCCAGCAGCAGCCCGATGAGTACCAGCCACCACGGCATGACCCGCAGTCGTTCGTCGGGAGGTGAGGTGCCGGGCACGGCCACAGCATGCCATCGATCCGTCAGTGGCGTAGGACCCCGGGCCCGCCCGCCGAAGAGCTGTCGGCGCCGCCGCCGTGGCGCGCGACCGAGACCGGCCGGGACCTGTCGGACGTCTGTCGTGGGCTGGAGGCGAGACCGGTCCGGGCGGTGTCGTGGCGTGCGGCCGGAAGGCTGTCCGGGAAGAGAGCTGCCCGGGATGCTGTCGCAGGATGCGGCATGTTGCAGCTTCCCGGCGCCCCTGAAGGGACGACATGCCGCAAGTCGTGCGGTCGGTCCGGTGCTGGCCGGGGGTGCTGTGGGGCGGGCGGGGTTGCGAAGCGGTTGGCGGCCCGGTAGGTCATCATGATGCAGATCAGCCGATGGTCCGGGTGCCGACCCGGCGGCCGGTCGTGAGAGTCGAGGATGGCATGGAGTTCCTGACCAGTCCCGAGCTGTGGATCGCGTTCGCGACCCTGCTCCTGCTGGAGATCGTGCTGGGCATCGACAACGTCGTGTTCATCTCGATCCTGTCCGGGCGGTTGCCCGAGCACCAGCAGGCCCGGGCGCGGACGATCGGCATCTCGCTCGCCCTGATCACCCGACTGCTGTTGCTGGCGTCGTTGTCCTGGATCATCGGTCTGACCGCGCCGCTGTTCACCGTGCTCGGGCAGGAGATATCCGGGCGCGATCTGATCCTGCTACTCGGCGGAATATTCCTGGTGGGCAAGGCGACGTACGAGATCCACGAGCATCTGGAAGGTTCCGACCATGGCCGCGAGGGCGGCAAAGTGGTCTCGTTCGGCGCGGTCATCGCGCAGATCCTGGTGCTGGATGTGGTCTTCTCGCTCGACTCGGTGATCACCGCGGTCGGCATGGTCGACGAACTCGCCATCATGGTCGCCGCCGTGATCATCGCGATGATCATCATGCTGGTCTCGGCCGGTGCGGTCAGCAGGTTTGTCAACCAGCACCCGACGGTCAAGATGCTGGCTCTGTCGTTCCTGCTGCTCATCGGGGCGAGCCTCATCGCGGAGAGTTTCGACCAGCACATCCCGAAGGGCTACGTGTACGGCCCGATCGCCTTCTCGATCTTCGTGGAGTTCCTCAACCTGCGGGTCCGGGCGCGGCAGCGCCGCCAGCAGGAGAGCCGGCCGGTGCAGCTGCACCCGACGTACGTGAAGCAGGGTCAGGCCCGTCCTGAGCCGGAGCCGGAGACGACGCCAGCCAGCTGACCCACGCCGAACTCGACGCCGCACGCACCCATCCGGTGCGTGCGGCGTTCGTCGTACGTGGACGGTTTGTCGGCTCCACTCGCGGAACGTCCGGTGGGCATTCGCTACCCGCGCGTAACTTTTCATTGACGTTTCTGGATCGTGACCCGCATCATCAGTGCACGGTCGATCGGACATCCCACCGCCTCCACCCGGTAACCCCGGGATCCCCTTGGGAGGTGCAGCGATGCTGCTCCGAAAGGCTGTCCCCGTCCTGACGCTCACGGTCGCCGCCGTCCTCACGGCTCCCGCCGCCACCGCCGCTCCGCCCGACAGGGCAGCGCCCACCCGCGTCGCCACCGTCACCACCGGCACCGGCACCGGCACCGGCATCACCGCCACCGTCACCACCGCCCCCGGCACCGCCGCCGGGTCTGCCGTCACCGCCACCGCCACCGCCGCCGCCCCCGGCACCACCGGTACCGGCACCGCCGCCGGGTCCGCCCGCGAGGCCGGGTCTGCCCACGTCACGCCCATCGGCGACGCCGTAGCCGACGACCTGCGGGCGCTGGCCGGCGCCAATCCGGTCATCGTGGTGGGTGGGCTCAGCGGTATCACCGCCGTTTACGAGCCACTCGCCGCCCGGCTGCGCGCCGACGGCTACCGGGTCTGGATCTACCAGCTGCCCAACCTCGGACTTGGTGACATCACCGCGTCCGCCGCCGGGCTGCGCGGGTACGTCGGGCAGGTCCGCGCCGCCGCCGGAGGTGCCAAGGTCGACCTGGTCGCACACTCCGAGGGTGGCCTGGTCAGTCGTTACTACATCAAGAACCTCGGTGGCGGCGATTCCGTCGAGCGCTACGTCAGCCTGGGCACCCCGCAGTACGGCACATACGTGGCAAACATCGTGTCGTTCCTCGGTCTGGGCAGCTGCGCCGGCGTGGTGGCCTGCCAGCAGATGACCATCGGGTCGTCGTTCCTCACCGCCCTCAACGCGGGCGACGACACGCCGGCCCCGGTGCGTTGGACTGCGGTGCGGACCTGGCAGGACGAACTGGTCCGACCGGTCGACAACGCGAAGCTGGCGGACGGCGCGACAAACGTACTGATCCAGTCCCGGTGCCCGTTGCGCGTGGTCGGCCACCTCGGCCTGGTGCTCGACGGCACCACCTACACCGTCATCCGACAGGTTCTCCGCGACGCCGCGATCAAACCCAACTGCCTCGCCCTGTGACCCACCCGGCCCGGCGGCTTCACCGAGTCGCCGGGCCGCAGCCATCGATACCCCACCCAGACAACACCCCCGATGCCAGGCGGGCCGCGCAGGCAGCATTTTTCCCGAAGGTGTCGGGTCCAGGCGGGCGCAGGCAGCAGTTTCCCCGAAGTTGCAGGCGCACGACGCGCACGGCGCGCACGCACGGCCACGGCGCACGCAGGGCGCGCATGACACGCACGCCACGGCGCAGGGTATGGAGGGTGGGCGACGCGGCGTGGGAGGGGGGTGAAGTGTCGCGTGGGGAGGGTCAGGCGGTGGCGGCGGAGAGCCTTTCGTACTCGGCGTCGGTCAGCTTCACCTGGGCCGCGGCCACGTTCTCCTCCAGGTGCGCCACCGACGACGTACCGGGGATCGGCAGCATGACCGGCGACCGGCGCAACAGCCAGGCGAGGGCCAGTTGCGCGGGCGTCGCGTCGTGCTCGGCGGCGACGGCGTCCAGCGGGCCGCCAGGCCGGGCCAGGTCACCGGTCGCGATCGGGAACCACGGGATGAACGCGAGGTCGTGCCGTTCGCAGTGGTCGAGCACGTCCTCCGCGTCGCGGTTGGCCAGGTTGTACAGGTTCTGCACGGACACGATCGGCACGATGCGGCGGGCCGCCTCGATCTGGTCGACGGTCACCTCGGAGAGCCCGATGTGCCGGATCTTGCCCTCTTCCCGCAACAGTGCCAGCTCACCGAGCTGGTCGGCCAGCGGCACCGCCGGATCGATGCGGTGCAGCTGGTAGAGGCCGATGGTTTCCAGCCCCAGGTGGCGCAGGCTCAACTCGCACTGCTGACGCAGGTACTCCGGTCGGCCCACCGGCCGCCAGTCACCCGGGCCGCTGCGGGTCAGCCCGGCCTTCGTCGCGATGAGCAGGTCGTCGGCGTACGGGTGCAGCGCCTCGCGGATCAGCAGCTCGGAGACGAACGGACCGTACGAGTCGGCGGTGTCGATGAACGTCACCCCCAGCTCGTACGCGCGACGCAGCACCCGGACCGCCTCGGCCGGGTCCTTCGGGTCGCCCCAGACCCCGGGGCCGGTGATCTGCATCGCGCCGTAGCCGAGCCGGTCGACCTGAAGATCGCCCCCGATGCGGTAGGTGCCGGACTCCTTGGCAGGCCGGGTGCCGGCTTCGAGCGCCATGGGGATCACCTTTCCGATCGTTGCCTGTCGGAGCCCCAAGTTACCCGGTCGGTTTTGGGACAGCGGCCGTTCACCGCAGCTGCTACCCCTGGGCGGACGGTGCCTGCGACGGGAGGGCTGGCATGTGGCAGCGATTCAGGTCCGACCCGGTGCGGCGGCTGCGGAAGCGGCTCGACGACTTCGGCACCACCATGGAGCCCAGGTGGGTGCTGGAGCCCGCAGCCCTCCAGGAGGCCCGACCGGTGTACGAACTGCTCGACGGGGTGGCCGGGCGCGATTCACTCGCCGAGCACGAGGCCGAGGCCCTGTTCCTGCTGGCCTGCCTGCACTGGTACCGGTACCAGAGCCTGCCGGCCGGGCAGAACGCTGCCGATCTCGTGCAGGCGGTCGGGTTGACCCAGATGCTGCTGTACCTGGCACCGCAGCGGGTACCGCCGTCATTGCTGGCCCTGCTCCACGCCCACACGCCCACCAGCGCTGGTTCCGCCCAGACCGGTGGCCGGAGCCCGGCCGCCCGCCCCGCGTCCGCCCGGACCGGTGGCCGGATCCCGGCAGCCCGCTCCGCGCCCGGCCGGTCCGGCGGCGACGCGCCGGCCGAGCTGTTCCGCCAGGCGGTCGCGCTGATGGGCGGGGCCGAACGTTCCGGGGACTACCGGGTGGCCGGCCAGGCGCAGGCCCTGCTGGAACGGGCGCTGGCCGAAACACCGTCGGGCGTACCCGAGCGCCTGCACTACCTTTCCGCGCTCGGACGGGTGCACCGGGACCAGTACCTGCACCTGGGCCGGCAGCTGTCGCTTCCGGCGGCGATCGACGCGCACCGGGAGAGTCTGGAGTCGACTCCGGCCGGGGACCCGGAGCGCCCCACCCGGCTGTTCAACCTCGGCAACGTTCTCGGCGACCGGTTCGAGCAGGCAGGTGACGTGGCGGCGCTGGACGAGGCGATCCGCCTGCTCGGCGACGCGGCCCGGGCCGCGTCCGCCGACTCGCCGGTCTGGATGATCGCCCGCGTCAACCTCGGCGATCGGCTGCGCGAACGCTGGCAGCGACGCGGTGAGCCGGCCGACCTCGACCGGGCGGTCGACGCGCTGGCGCAGGCGGTGTCGGTCCGGGCCGATCCGCTGGTGGTCTTCACGTACGCGACGCTGGCCAGTAGGCGGTTCGTCGCCAGCGGCACCGACGGCGACCTGGACACGGCGATCGACGCCAACCGTGCCGCGCTGGCGGCCGGGCTCAGCGAGCAGCGGGAAGGTCTGGCCCGGGCCACCCTGGCCGGGCTGGTCGGCGAGCGTCACCAGCGGCGGCAGACCTCGGCCGACCTGGACGCGGCGATCGAGGCGTATCGGGCGGCGGCGGCCGGACCTCGACTCGACGGGCTGGACATTGGCGGGCTGTGGCAGGCCGAGGGCAAGCTGCGGGAGGCGCGCTATGCGCGGCACCGCCGGGCTGAGGATCTCCACGAGGCGGAGCGACTGCTGCGGGCGGCGGCCGACGGAACGAGCGACCCGGGGGAGCGGGCCCGACGGCTCGGCGACCTCGGTCACGCGCTGGGCCGCTGGTACGCCGACCTGGCCGGGTTGGCGACCCTGCGGGAGGCCCGCGACGTGCTCACCGAGGCCGAGCGGCTGCTGCCGGCGGATCATCCGGATCGGCCCGACCTGCTCAACAACCTGGGCACCACGCTGCGTGAGCTGACCAACCTGGCGGGGGAACCCGACCTGCTGGAACCGGCCGTGGTGCGGCTGCGGGAGGCGGTCGCCGCCACCGCGAGTTCCGCGAAACTGCCGCTCCGCCTGTCGAATCTGGGTCTGGTCCTGCAGGAACTCTTCGGCCGCACCCAGGACCTGGGCATCCTCACCGAGGCGATCGACGTGCTGCGGCGGTCGGTGGCGGCTGCCCCACCCGGGCACCCGGACCGGATGCTCGGCCTGCTCAACCTGGGCTCGGCGTTGAACCGGCGCACCGAACTGGTCGTCAACGCCGCGCTGCCGGCCGATGGCCGCACCGCACCGGAGCAGGCCCGGGCCGCCGCGCTTACCGACGCCGAACAGGCGGTCGCGCTGCTGCGGGAGGCGGCGGAGCTGGCGCAGCGGGAGGCCGAGCCCGTCGACCGCGTACGGATCGCCCGCACGCTGGCCCTCAGCCACCTGCTGCGGCACCAACTCTCCGAGGATCCCGCCACGCTCGACGAGGCGGTCACGCTGCTGCGCCAGATCGAACAGGCGACACCCGCCTCGGCCCCGGAACGGCACCAGCTGCTGACCAACCTCGGTAACGCGTTGCTGATCAGGTTCCGGGCCGGCCGGGCCGGCCGCGACGCCCACGAGATGCTGACCGTGTACCGGGCGGCGGTCGCGGCTCTGCCCGTCGACCATCCAGAGCGGACGATGTGCCTGAACAACCTGGCCGCCGCCGTCGAGGAGATCGCACGCGCCACCCAGGACGCCGCGCCGGACCCCGTCACCGGCGGCCCGGGCAGCACGGCGCTGCCCGCAGACCCGACCGGCATCGTTCCGGCCGTCTCCGGCGACCTGCCGCCGGTCGACCTGTCCGAGGCGATCGACGTGCTGCGTGCGGCCGCGGCGATCGAGGCGGCGCCGTCGCTGTTGCGGGCCGGCGCCGCCCGGACGTACGCCGGTCTCGCCGCCGAAGCCGGCGACCTGCCGGCGGCGCTTGAGGGCTACACCACGGCGATCGAGCTGCTCGACCTGGTGGCCTGGCACGGCATGGACCTCGACGACCAGGGCCGGCTGCTCGGGCAGTTCCCGGGCCTGGCCGGCGACGCCGCGGCGGTGGCGATCGCGCTCGACCGGCCGGAGCGCGCGGTGGAGCTGCTGGAGTACGGCCGGGGGGTGCTGCTCACCCGGGCCCACGACGCCGGGGCGGACCTGGCCGCGCTACGCGCGCGGGAACCCCGGTTGGCCGAGCGGTTGGGCGCCGCACAGGCCGCCCTCGACCGTCTCGATCCCCGGCCCGGCCCGTCGTCGATCGCCGGGCTGCCGGTTCCGATGATCGCCGGGACGAACGTCGACCAGGTGGGCTCGGAACGCCGGCACGAGCTGGCCCTCCAGCGACGCGAGGTGCTGGCGGAGATCCGGCGGCTGCCCGGCTTCGACGGTTTCCTGCGCCCACCCCCCTTCGCCGACCTTGCCCAGGCGGCCGGGAACGGCCCGGTGGTGCTGGTAAACGTCGCCGCCCGGCGCTGCGACGCGCTGCTGGTCGACGAGGGGCGGGTGACGGTGGTGCCGCTGCCCGAGCTGACCCTCGGCGAACTGCACCTGCGGGCCGCGTACTTCCTGACCGGCCTGGCCGAGGTCACCGCGTCCGGTGGTGACCCGGGGCCGGTGGCGCAGCGTCGCCGGGAGGCGTTCCGACGGCGGATCCCGGAGACCCTGGACTGGTTGTGGCGGGTGGTCGCCGCCCCGGTGCTCGACGCGTTGGGCTCAGCCGCCGGGCCACCGGACCCCGGCGTTGTCCCGGCCCGCCTGTGGTGGTGCCCCACGGGAGCGCTCACCCTGCTGCCGCTGCACGCCGCCGCCCCGCTGGGTGGGGGGCCCGGGGCCCTCGACCGGGTCGTCCCGTCGTACACGGCCTCGTTGCGGGCGCTCATCCGGGCCCGGCGGGCGCCGACGGGCAGGGACGTGCCGGTCACCTCGGCCCTGGTGGTCGGGATGCCGCGGACGCCGGGGCTGGCGGACCTGCCCGGCGCGGCGGGGGAGGAGGCCGTGGTGCGCCGGTACGTGACCGACGTGAGGTCGCTGACCGGGCCGGCGGCCACGCCTTCGGCGGTGCTCGGCGCACTGCCGGGAACGTCGGTGGTCCACCTGTGCTGTCACGGCACGCAGGATCTCGCCGCACCGGCCCGGGGCCGGCTCGCGTTGGCTGGCGGCCCGTTGCACGTCCGGGATCTGTGGCGGCCGGCGGGCACCACTGCCGCGCTCGCGGTGCTGTCCGCCTGCGACACGGTACGCGGCGGCGCGGCCCTGCCCGACGAGGCGCTGACCCTGGGCACCGCGTTCCAGCTGGCGGGTTTCCGACACGTCATCGGCGCGCTCTGGGCCATCTCCGACACGTTGACCGTGCAGCTGTGCGAGGACCTGTACGCGGCGCTGGCGGTGCCCGGCGGGCTCGACCCGGAGCGGGCCGCGTCCGCCCTGCACCATGCCGTCCGGCAGGTGCGTGCCGCCCTGCCCGACCTGCCGGAACTCTGGGCCGGCTACGCCCACATCGGTCCCTGACCGGGAACGTCCCGCCGGGCGCGGATCACCGGCACGACCCGCAGCGGACCCGGCCCACCACGCACGGCCCCGGCCGTGCGCCGAGTCCCGGGCCGGTACGAGGGCGGCGCTGGTCAGGGTTGGCCGGGCGCGTACCAGGTGACTCCCACGGCGGCGACGAGCAAAGCCGTGCAGAGCAGCACCAGCAGCACCCCGAGGCGCAGTGCCCGGGCCGCGACGAGGGCCTCCCGGTGTTCGCCGAGCGGAGCCGGAGGCACCTCGGCGACCGGCGTCACCGACAGTGGCCCGTGCGCGGCCCGCAGCAACGCCAGCGCTCCGGCGACCCCGGCGATGATCGCGGCCAGCAGCAGTACGCCGACCAGCGCGCCCCAGCCCGGGGCGAGAGTGCTGACGTCGGAGCGACCCCGGATCAGGCTGAAGCCGACCAGCGCGACGAGCAGGCCGCCAAGCCCGTTGCGCCAGGCCAGCGCGGCGGCCCGGACCCGGTCCAGTTCGCCGCGCAGCAACGCGGCCAGCTCCTGCGCCCGGCGCAGGTCGGTGAGCGTCGCCGCAGGACCCGGCCGCACTCGGATCACGACTCGACCTCCAGCGTCACCGTCCAGTACGCGCCGCAGCCAACCAGCCCGTCCGGGCGGGCCGGGTGGTCGGCGGCGCAGCTGCACAGCAGCGTCCGGTAGCCGGGGTCGACGGACGTCGGCGGCGTCTCCCGCCGGTACACCTCGCCGACGATCGGGCAGGTGATCGGGTGCCGGCAGCGGGGGCAGTCGCCGCTGAGCAGCACCGCCGGACCGTACCGGCGCACCGAGAACGTCTCCGCGACCCGGCTGCCGTACCCCTCGTCGGTGACCTCCGCGTAGGGCAGCGGCTGCGCCGCCGGCTCACCATCCCGCACCGATGCACCCTCCCACCGTCACCCGCACGACATCGACCACACGGTAGCGACCGCCCGCCCGTCGGTCACCCGGCGCGCGGGGGGACCCGGCGACCGGGCACCGGGGGAGGGGGAGCCCCCGGGGAGGATCGGCGGAGCGCCCGTGCGGTCGGACCGTCCGTGGGAGGCTGGACGGTACCGCCGCCTGCACCGCCCGGCGTCGGCGGGCCGTGCGAAAGGGAAGCCATGTCAGGGGAGCCGCAGGTCGACTTCGCGCTCGACACGTACGAGTGCATCGTGCTGTATCCCGGCGCTGCCGGACGGGCGTTGCCGGCCGAGACCGTCCAGCGGTTGCAGGCCGAGCATGCCCGGCACATGCAGGCGATGCAGGAGCGGGGGATCATCCTGGTCGCCGGTGCGGTGGACGGCCAGGCCCGGGAGCCGGACCCGCCGCTCGGCTTCGGGCTGGCCCGGACCGGATCGGTCGACGATGTCCGCAGCGTGATGGAAGCCGACCCGGCGGTGCAGGCCGGCCTCTACCGGGTGGACGTGATGACCTTCCTCTGCCCGGCGGGATCGATGGAGTTTCCGCTGGTCAAGACGGAGAGCTGAGCCAGCCCGACCGCACTTACGCCAGGTGGTCGAATGGTGGCGTACAGTTGCTGCCCCGGAGCGCCCCGACGCGCCCTGGCGTCGGGGGCGTACCATTCCGGCGCGCGGTCGCCGTTGCCCGCCATCGACGTCCGGAGCGGCCCACGCTCGCCGGCTGCGCGCGTGAGCCGCGCGCCGTTGGACAACTGTTCCACATTGCGCAAGGGGTCGGCCGGTGGTCCGACCCGGAGGAGAGACTAGCCTGATGGGCGTGACACGCCGCGCGAAGATCGTCTGCACTCTTGGCCCCGCCACCTCGTCGCCCGAGCGCATCCGTGGGCTCGTCGAAGCCGGCATGAACGTGGCGAGGCTCAACTTCAGTCACGGCAGCCACGCCGACCACGAGTCGGTCTACCGCCTCGTCCGGGAGGCGGCTGAGGCGGCGGGCCAGCCGGTGGCGATCCTGGCCGACCTCCAGGGGCCCAAGATCCGACTCGGCCGGTTCGCCGACGGGCCGCACGAGTGGCGTACCGGTGACTCCGTGGTGATCACCGGCGACGACGTCGTGGGCAGCAAGGAGCGGGTCTCCTGCACGTACCGCAAGCTTCCCCAGGAGGTCAAGCCCGGTGACCGGCTGCTGATCGACGACGGCCGGGTCGCCGTCGAGGTCACCGACGTCACCGGCAACGACATCCGGGTGCTTGTCACCGAGGGTGGGCCGGTCAGCAACAACAAGGGCGTCTCGCTGCCCAACGTGGCGGTCAGCGTGCCCGCCCTGTCGGAGAAGGACGCCGCCGACCTGCGCTTCGCGCTCGGCCTCGGTGTCGACCTGGTCGCCCTGTCGTTCGTCCGCTCCGCCGACGACATCAAGCTGTGCCACGCGATCATGAGCGAGGTCGGCGTGCACCGCCCGGTGCTGGCCAAGGTCGAGAAGCCGGAGGCGGTCGATCACCTCGAAGCGATCGTGCTGGCCTTCGACGGCGTGATGGTGGCCCGCGGCGACCTCGGCGTGGAACTGCCGCTCGACGAGGTGCCGCTGGTGCAGAAGCGCGCGGTGCAGTTGTGCCGGGAGAACGCCAAGCCGGTGATCGTGGCCACCCAGATGCTCGACTCCATGATCGAGAATTCCCGGCCCACTCGCGCCGAGGCCTCCGACGTCGCCAACGCGGTGCTCGACGGCGCCGACGCCGTGATGCTCTCCGGTGAGACGAGCGTCGGCAAGTATCCGGTGCTCACCGTCAGCACCATGTCCAAGATCGTCAGTACCACCGAGGCCGGATCCATCCTGGTGCCCCGCCTCCAGCACGACCCGCGTACGCACGGCGGGGCGCTCACCGTCGCCGCCTCCTCGATCGCCCGGGCCATCGGCGCCAAGGCGCTCGTCGCGTTCTCGCAGACCGGTGACACCGTGCGTCGGCTCAGCCGGTTGCACTGCGACCTGCCGCTGCTGGCCTTCACCCCGGTGCCCGAGGTGCGCGCGCAGCTCGCCCTCTCCTGGGGGGTGGAGACCTTCCTGATGCCGTTCGTGCAACACACCGACGACATGTTCCGTCAGGTCGACCAGGCGCTGCTCGGGCTGAACCGGGGCAACCCCGGCGACTACGTGGTGATCGTGGCGGGCAGCCCGCCCGGCAGCCCCGGCTCAACCAACACGCTGCGGGTACACCAGCTTGGCTCGCTTGTCGACGCCGCCACCGCGCGGGCGTTGCAGTGACCGACGGCTCGCTCGTCGGCCAGGCCGCCGTCGACCAGCTGTTGGAGGTGCTGGACCTCGCCCCGACCGGCACCATGTCGTTCCGCGGGATGAGCCCGCCGGTCGGTCCGCAGCGGGTGTACGGCGGCCAGGTCGCCGGCCAGGCCCTGGTCGCCGCCGGCCGCACCGTCGACCCGGAGCGGGTGGTCCACTCGCTGCACGGCTACTTCGTGCGTGCCGGCGACCCGGTCGAGCCGATCGAGTACGAGGTGGAGAACATCCGGGACGGCCGCTCGTTCTCGGTGCGCCGCTCGGTCGCGCTCCAGCACGGCAAGCCCATCTTCTTCATGTCCGCCTCGTTCCAGCGGCCGGAGGAGGGGCTGGACCACCACGCCCCGCTGCCGCCGGACGTGCCCGGGCCGGAGTCGGTCCCGACCATGACCGACCGGCTCTCCCGCTACCCGGAGCGGCTGGGCATCTGGGGGCAGATTCCCCGCCCGATCGACGTGCGCTACGTCGGCGAGCCGGGTTGGGTCCGGCCGGGCGACCGGCCGGCCGACCCGCACCAGCGGGTGTGGATGCGCATCGACGGCAAGCTGCCCGACGATCCGCTGTTGCACGCCTGCGCCCTGACGTACGCCTCCGACCTGACCCTGCTCGACTCGGTGCTCTCGGTGCACGGCGAGGTGTGGGGGCCGGGCGGCGTGGTGGGTGCGAGCCTCGACCACGCCCTGTGGTTCCACCGGCCGTTCCGGGCCGACGAGTGGTTTCTCTACGACTGCTGGAGCCCGTCGGCCTCCGGGGCACGCGGGCTGGCCACCGGCCGCATGTTCACCGTGGCCGGCAGCCAGATCGCCAGCGCCGTGCAGGAGGGCCTGCTGCGCCGGGTCGGCGGCTGAGACACCGTTCGGCGTCCTCGGTCAGCGACCGACAGCGACCACGGTATGACGTGCCGGACCTTGGTCGGGCCGCCGGGCAACCTCCGGATACCCGACAGTTAACCTTTCCGACATGCGTCTCTCAGCCCGGGTGGACTACGCCCTTCGAGCGGTCGCCGAACTGGCCTCGGTGACCGGGGCTGGACGTGGTCGCCCGGTCACCGCCGACCAGATCGCGCGGGCCCAGCAGATCCCACCGAAGTTCCTGGAGAGCATCCTGCTGCAACTGCGCCGTGCCGGCGTGGTGCAGGCCCAGCGCGGGCCCGAGGGCGGCTACTGGCTGGCCCGGCCGGCCGAGGAGATCTGCCTCGCCGACGTGATCCGGGTGATCGACGGGCCGTTGGCCCACGTTCGGGGCCAACGCCCCGAGCATCTCGGCTACCAGGGTGCGGCCCGGGCGTTGCAGGAGGTCTGGATCGCGTTGCGGGCCAGCGAGCGGCAGATCCTCGAACTGGTCACCGTCGCCGACGTGGCGCGGGGCACCCTGCCCGAGCCGGTCACCAAGCTGGTCGCCGACCCCGGCGCCTGGACCTGACCACCCGCGCCACCGCCGGACGGCGGCCACGCGTCGGCGTGTCGTCTCACTGACTGATCCCAGGGTTGACCGGAGACCGGCCATGCCGCATTCTCGACCAAGCCGATAGGAGATATCGAATAGCCAGGAGGCGTCGTGCGCAAGCTGCTCGTCATCGCGTTGGTGGGGCTCGCCGCGCAACTGGTCGATGGTTCGCTCGGCATGGCGTACGGGCTGACCTCCTCGACGCTGTTGCTCCTGGCCGGCGTCGCACCGGCCGCCGCGTCCGCCTCGGTGCACCTGGCCGAGATCGGCACCACGCTCGCCGCCGGCACGGCGCACTGGCGGTTCGGCAATGTCGACTGGCGGGTGGTGCGGCGCATCGCGCTGCCCGGCGCGCTCGGCGCCTTCGCCGGCGCCACCTTCCTCAGCGCGCTCTCCACCGAGTCGGCCGCACCCTGGATGGCCGCGATCCTGTTCACGCTCGGCGCGTACCTGCTCATCCGATTCTCCCGGCCGCTGCGCCGAAACCCGGCCGCCGGCCGGCTGCGCGGGCGTTTCCTCGGCCCGCTCGGCCTCGTCGCCGGCTTCGTCGACGCCACCGGCGGCGGTGGCTGGGGCCCGGTGGCCACCCCGGCCCTGCTGGTCAGCGGTCGGATGGAGCCCCGCAAGGTGATCGGCTCGGTGGACACCTCCGAGTTCGTCGTGGCCGCCGCCGCCAGCCTCGGCTTCCTGATCGGTCTGGGCACCGAGGGCTTCCTGCTGCCGATCGTGCTCGCGCTGCTCGCCGGTGGCCTGATCGCCGCACCGATCGCGGCCTGGCTGGTGCGCATCGTGCCGGCCCAACTGCTCGGCGCGGCCGTCGGAGGCGTGATCGTGCTGACCAACGCCCGCGTCCTGATCCGCGCCGGTGACCTGGGTGGTCCCCTGCCGGCGCTCGTCTACCTGCTGCTGGCCGCGGGCTGGATCACGGCCCTGACGCTGGCGATCCGGGTGCTGCTGCGGACCCGCCGCGAGCGGGCCCTCGCCGCGACCCACGCCACCGACGTGGCGCCCCCCACCGCCGAGCCGGTCGGCGCGGGCGCACCCGCCCACCCCGATCCCCGTTGACCATGAGGTTTGTCGTCCCGGCAAGCCGGAGCGGGGGACGACGACCTCATGCCGACAAGCGGGTTGCGGGCGATCAGATCTCCCGGGGCAGGGCCGCTGCGGTGCGCGAGATCAGCTCCCATGCCTCGTTGACGTGCGCCTGCGTGGTCTGCGGGGCGCCGACGGCCAGCCGCAGGGTGTGGCGGCCGGCGACCCGGGTGTGGGTCAGGTACACCTTGCCGGCGGCGTTCACCGCCGCCAGCAGCCGCTCGTTCGGCCCGTCCGGGCCGCGCAGCCGGAAACACACAAGGGCGTACGGGTGGTCGGCGACCAGTTCGAACCGGTCGTCGGCGCGGACCCGGTCGGCGAACCCGGCGGCCAGCGCCACCCCTCGGCGGATGTGCTCGCGCAGGCCCTCGACGCCGTACCAGCGCAGCACGAACCACAGCTTCAAGGCCCGGAACCGCCGGCCCAGCGGCACCTGCCAATCCCGGTAGTCGATCACCGCGCCGGACTCGGTGGCGGCGTTGCGCAGGTACTCCGGCAGCACGGTCAGCGCCTCGACCAACTCGCCCGCGTCGGCGACCCAGAACGCGTCGCAGTCGAAGCCGGTGAGCAGCCACTTGTGCGGGTCGAAGCAGTACGAGTCGGCGTACTCCAGACCCGCGTGGCCGAACCGCAACTCCGGGCAGACCGCCGCCGCGCCCGCGTACGCGGCGTCGACGTGCAGGAAGACACCGTGCTCGGCGCAGATCGGGCCGATGGCCGGCAACGGATCCACCGCCGTGGTGGAGGTGGTGCCGACGGTCGCCACCACCAGGGCGGGCACCACCCCGGCAGCCCGGTCCGCCTCGATCGCGGCGCGCAGCGCCACCGGCGACATCGCCCGGGTCACCGGGTCAACCTCGATCAGGCGTACGCCGTCGGCGCCCAGCCCGGCGATCCGGGCGGCCTTCTCCACCGACGAGTGCGCCTCCGTCGAGGCGTACACCCGGTAGCGGCGGTCGACGCCGGCCTGACGCCACCGCCCGCCGGCGGCCCGGTGCAGCGCGACCAGGGTGGCCACCAGGGTGGCCGAGGAGGCCGAGTCCTGGATGACCCCGCCGCCGCTGCCGGCGGAGCGGAACCGGGCCGGCAGGTCCAGCAGGTCGGCCAGCCAGTCGAGCAGCACCGTCTCCAACTCGGTGCAGGCCGGACCGGTGGCCCAGAGCATCCCCTGCACACCCAGCCCGGCGCTGACCAGGTCACCGAGCACGCTGGGGCCCGAGGTGTTGGCCGGGAAGTACCCGAAGAAGCCCGGATGCTGCCAGTGGGTGAGCCCGGGAGCGACAAGCTTGTCCAGGTCGGCGAGGACCGCCTCGACCGGTTCACCGTGGGCCGGTGGCCCGGCCGGCAGCCCGGCGGCCACCGTGCCGGGCGGGTCCTGGGAGGTCACCGGGCGTTGCGGCAGGGTCGCCCAGTAGTCGGCGATCCAGTCGACCACCGCGTACCCGGCCCGGCGGAACTCCTCGGGCGTCATGTGTGCAGCCACCTGGCGAGTGGATCAAAGGAGCGGCTCCGGAGCAAGGCGGCAGATCGATTGTGAGCAGAAAACGCTTGCCCTAGCATCACAGGTGCGCGGGAACGCACTCATTGCCATCGATTCGATGGACTCTTTCCGCTAGCGCGGCGCGGGCCGCCGGCCCGGGCACGGCCGGTGGACAACGCTCGTCGGCTCCGGGCACGGCCGGCGGACCACCTGACGCCGCGCGTCCGACCTCCACCGGAGGAACCATGCTTCGCACCGCCCCCCGGGCGGCCCTGTTCGCCGCGGCCACCGTCACCGCGGTCGCCGCCGCCGGCGTGCTGACCACCCTGACCGCCTCGGCCGCCGCCGCGGGATGCCGCGTCGACTACCGCGTCACCAACCAGTGGACCGGCGGGTTCGGCGCCGACGTCACCGTCACCAACCTCGGCGACCCGGTCAACGGCTGGACGCTCGTCTGGTCCTACGCCGCCGGGCAACAGGTCACCCAGGCCTGGAACACCACAGTCACCCAGTCCGGTGCCCAGGTGAGCGCCCGCAACGTCGACTACAACGCCGCCATCGGCACCAACGGCACCGTCAACTTCGGTTTCAACGGCTCGTGGAACGGGAGCAACCCGGCCCCGACCAGCTTCGCGCTGAACGGCACCACCTGCACCGGCGCCACCACCCCGACCACTCCGCCACCGACCACGCCGCCACCGTCACCCACCACGCCGCCGCCCACCACGCCACCGGCCGGAGCCATGCAGGCGGAGGACCTGGACCGGGGCCTGATCAGCGTCCGCTCCGGGTCGGCCAACCTGGTCTCCTGGCGGCTGCTCGGCACCGGGACCACCGGCGTCGCGTTCAACCTCTACCGAGGTACGACCAGGGTGAACTCCAGCCCGATCACCGGCGCGACCAACTACCTGGACAGCGGCGCACCGGCCGGCGCGACGTACACCGTACGGGCCGTGGTGGGCGGCACCGAGCAGGCCGCCTCCGCCCCCGCTCTGCAGTTCGCCTCCGGCTACCTGGACGTGCCGTTGCAGGTTCCGCCCGGCGGCACCACCCCCAGTGGCGAGGCGTACAGCTACAGCGCCAACGACGCCAGCGTCGGCGACCTCGACGGCGACGGCCGGTACGAGTTCGTGCTCAAGTGGGACCCGTCAAACGCCAAGGACAACTCGCAGTCCGGCTACACCGGCAATGTCTACGTCGACGCGTACACCCTTACCGGCACCCGGCTGTGGCGCATCGACCTCGGCCGCAACATCCGGGCCGGGGCCCATTACACCCAGTTCCAGGTGTACGACTACGACGGCGACGGCCGAGCCGAAGTGGCCATGAAGACCGCCGACGGCACCCGCTCCGGCACCGGCCAGGTGATCGGCAACGCCAACGCCGACCACCGCAACTCCGCCGGCTACGTTCTCGCCGGCCCCGAGTACCTGACCATGTTCGACGGCCGCACCGGCGCCGCCCTCTCCACCGTCAACTACGACCCGCCGCGCGGCACCGTCTCCTCCTGGGGCGACAACTACGGCAACCGGGTCGACCGGTTCCTCGCCGGCACGGCGTACCTCGACGGACAACGCCCGTCGCTGATCATGGCCCGCGGCTACTACACCCGCGCGGTCATCGCCGCCTGGGACTTCCGCAACGGCACCCTCACCAAGCGGTGGACCTTCGACTCCAACGCCTCCGGCAACGGTGCCGCCGCCGGGCAGGGCAACCACAGCCTCTCCATCGCCGACGTCGACGGCGACGGCCGGCAGGAGATCGTCTACGGCGCGGCCACCATCGACGACAACGGTCGGCTGCTCTGGTCGACAGGCCACGGCCACGGCGACGCCGGGCACGTCGGCGACCTCGACCCGGCCCGCCCAGGGTTGGAGTACTTCAAGGTCAGCGAGGACGGCAGCAAGCCCAGCTCCTGGTTCGCCGACGCCCGTACCGGCCAGATCCTCTGGTCCACCCCGACCGGCGGCGACAACGGGCGGGGCGTCTCCGCCGACATCTGGGCCGGCAGCCCCGGCGCCGAATCCTGGTCATCCGCAGTCAGCGGACTGGCCAACACCCGCGGCCAGAACATCGGCCGCAAGCCCTCCTCGACGAACTTCCTGATCTGGTGGGACGGCGACCCGGTCCGCGAACTGCTCGACGCCACCCGGATCGACAAGTACGGCACCGGCGGCGACACCCGCCTGCTCACCGGCAGTGGCGTGGCGGCCAACAACGGCACCAAGGCCACCCCCGCGCTCTCGGCCGACCTGTTCGGTGACTGGCGGGAGGAGGTGGTCTGGCGTACCAGCGACAGCCGGGCGCTGCGGATCTACAGCACCCCGACGCCGACAGGCACCCGGATCCACACCCTGATGCACGACCTGCAGTACCGGGTCGCCATCGCCTGGCAGAACACCGCCTACAACCAGCCCCCGCACCCGAGCTTCTTCATCGGCGACGGCATGACCACGCCGCCCGCGCCCGACATCCACCTGCGTTGACCGGCGGCCGGACGAAGCGGTAGAAGAGCAAAAGGAAAAGGCACCGGGCCGCAATCGCGGAATCCGCACAACTGCGGCCCGGTGCCCCACACCGCGGCACCCCCGACCCGTCCCGACCGGGGAGTGCCGTACCACCACCGGATACAAAGTTAGGCGGGCTCCGCGTCGCGAGGGTGACGCTGTCGTGAAGATCGTGTTTCGCGGCCCCGGAAACGCTGTGACCTGGGCCACCATGCAGTCCCGGCCAGCGAAGCCCCACCGGTCGGCGGCCACCGCGTCAGCGGCGCAGACCGCCAGCCACCTCGGTCGCGATCAGCTCGAACGAACGCACCCGGTCGGCGACGTCGTACACCATCGCGGTCAGCATCAGCTCGTCCGCGCCGGTGCTGGCCAGCAGCTCACTCAACTGTCGGCGTACCGTCTCCGGGGAACCGCTCGCCTGACCCTGCCGGCGCTGCGCCAGGAACTCCCGCTCGAACTCGGTGAACGGGTACGCCGCCGCCTCGTCCGGGCTCGCCAGAGGCTGCGGCCGACCCGAACGCAGCCGCAGGAACGACAACCCGGCCGGCCCGGCCAACCACTCGGCGCGCTCGTCGGACTCCGCACACACCGCGTTCACCGCCACCATCGCGTACGGCCGCTCCAGCCACCGCGACGGACGGAAACTCTGCCGGTACAGCGCCAACGCCGGCAACGTGTTCTGCGCGCTGAAGTGGTGCGCGAAGGAGAACGGCAGGCCCAGCGTGCCGGCCAGCTGAGCGCTGAACCCACTGGAACCCAACAACCACACCGCCGGGCGCAGCCCACGCCCCGGAGTCGCGGCGATCCGGCCCGACCCGGCCTCGTCGAAGTAGCCCATCAGGTCGTTCAGCTCGCGGGGAAAACCCTCGGCCGACAGGCCCTCCATGGTCCGGCGCAGCGCCAACGCGGTCACCTGATCCGTGCCCGGAGCACGGCCGATGCCCAGGTCGATCCGCCCCGGATGCAACGCCTCCAGGGTGCCGAACTGCTCGGCAACCACAAGCGGCGGGTGGTTGGGCAGCATCACCCCACCAGAACCGACGCGGATGTCGGTGGTGTGCGCGGCCAGATGCGCGATCAGCACCGCCGGTGCCGAGGACGCGATGGCCGGCATGTTGTGATGCTCGGCCACCCAGAACCGGTGGTAGCCCAACTCGTCGGCGCGTCGCGCCAACTCGGTGGTGTGCCGCAACGCCTCACCGGCGGAGGTACCGGCGGCGACGGGAGCGAGGTCAAGGACAGACAACGGTACGTCGATCACGCGGCTGGCCAACCCGGCGTACGCCCGTTCTGTTCCCGAACCGTACGGCGACGTGATCAACCTGACCCGCGAGCCTGTTCGAAGATCAGGCTGGTCTGCGTGTGCTGCACCGCCGGATCCACCGCCAGATGGTCCAGTACGAAGTCGCGCAGCGCCTCCGCCGAGGCCGCCCGCACGTGCAGCACGTAATCCTCCGCACCGGCCACGTGGAACACCGACACCACGCCCGGCAGACGCACCGAGCGGGCCCGGAACGCGTCCACCGCCGCCCGCGCGTGCTCGGTCAGCCGCACCGACACCAGCGCCTGCAACGGCAACCCCAACGCCGCCGGATGCACCTCGGCGTGGAAACCCCGGATCGCCCCGCTCTCCCGCAGTGCCCGGGTACGCGCCAGACAGGTCGACGGCGCCACCCCCACCCGTTCGGCCAGGGCATTGTTCGGCAACCGGCCGTCGCCGGCCAGCGCGGCCAGGATGGCGCGGTCGGTGTCGTCGAGGGCCGCGAACGGCCGAACATCGTTCGATACGGGGGGCATGCCGCCATCCTCCACCGAACGCCGCCGGCAACGAAAGGGATTACGACGAATAATATTCGGAACTATTGCCCTTGATGGGCGGGATGTTCGATCCTCTCGACATGACGACCGTGGACACCCGAGCCGTGCACGCCGGCCGCGACGACCTCGCCGCGCTCGGCGTCCACGTGCCGCCGATCGACCTGTCCACCACCAACCCGCTGCCCTCGGTGGACGCCGGCGGCGACGCCTACGAAACCCTCGCCACCGGCGGCACCCTCCCCACCGACGCCAGCGCCGTCTACCAACGGCTGTGGAACCCGACCGTCGCCCGCTTCGAAACCGCCCTCGCCGAACTGGAAGGCACCACCGAAGCCGTCGCCTACGCCAGCGGCATGGCCGCGCTCACCGCCGCCCTGCTCGCCGCCACCCGCGACGGCCGACGACACCTGGTCGCCGTCCGCCCCCTCTACGGCGGCACCGACCACGTCCTCGCCACCGGCCTGCTCGGCACCGACGTCACCTGGGCCCGCCCCGACACCGTCGCCGCCGCCATCCGCCCCGACACCGCCCTCGTGGTCGCCGAGACCCCCGCCAACCCCACCCTCGACCTGATCGACATCGCCGCCCTCGCCGACGCCGCCGGCCAGGTGCCCCTGCTGATCGACAACACCGTCGCCACGCCGGTCCTCCAACAACCCACCCGACACGGTGCCCAGTTGGTGCTGCACAGCGCCACCAAGAGCATCGGCGGCCACGGCGACGTCCTCGCCGGAGTGATCGCCTGCGACGCCGAGTGGGCCACCCGGCTGCGCCAGATCCGCGCCCTCACCGGCGCGATCCTGCACCCGCTCGGGGCGTACCTGCTGCACCGCGGCCTGCAAACGCTGCCGCTGCGGGTCCGCGCCCAGCAGGCCGGCGCCGAGAAACTCGCCCTCTGGCTCGCCGCACACCCGGCGGTCGCGCGGGTCCACCACCCCGGCACCAACGACCCGGCCGGACTCGTCGGCCGGCAGATGTCCGGCCCGGGCAGCCTCCTCGCCTTCGAGGTACGCGGCGGCGCACCCGCCGCCGCAGCGGTCGCCGGCGCGTGCCGGCTGATCACCCACGCGGTCTCACTTGGTGGCGTCGACACGCTCATCCAGCACCCGGCCTCCCTCACCCACCGCCCCGTCGAGGCGGAGGCCAAACCCGACGGCGGACTGCTGCGCCTCTCCGTCGGCCTGGAGGACCCCGAGGACCTGCGCGCCGACCTGGAGCACGCGCTCGCCACGATCTGACCCCGTCCGACCCTTCGGGGTGCGGACAGTCGTCGGTCGGCGGTGTCCGCGCGGTTCACGACTTCGGGCCGACGTGGCGATCGAGCGCGGCGACCGCCTCCCGCCGGGCGACCGAGAGGCTGTTGGGACGGTTCATCCGCCAGGCGATGCCGAGCAGGTCCAGTCCCCACTGGCAGAGGCCCAGGATGTCGGTGGACTCGTTGACGAACATGTAACGCGGGTAGACGTACGTCTTTCCCCGCACGGTGACCCGGTTCGCGATCCGGCAACCGTCGGAGTGGAACAGGCCGCGCAGAAAGGCGCCGGGGACCGTCCGGACAATGCGCTCCTGCCAGTCGGCGAGAATTATCCGCCGCTCGTGCTTCTTGCCGGGTCCGTGTTGCGGCAGCAGACAGGGCCAGTGCGTGCCGTAGCTCTGCACCCCAACGCAGCCCTGTTTCTGCACGCGTTGCACGGAGGCTGCCAGCACGGCGCGCATGGCCTCGTCGCATAGGGAGATCAGGTTCGGCCAGGTGTCGGAGCAGTAGATGCGCAGAACCGGTACCTGTGCGCTGGTCACGAGGTGACCGTCTCCCAGGTAGAGACCGAGGAGGTAGGCGTAGGCCGATGGATCGGAGGGACCGTCCTCATCCGGGAGGCAACGGAAGCAGCGGGCCGAACTTCCGGCGATGACGGGTTCCGGCCGGTCGACACACCAGTGCCACACGGTGGTGTAGGGGAGCGAGAGGGCACGGGCCGTCGAGCGGATGTTGTGGCCCTGGGCACGTAGAGCACGGACGCGCTTCCGCATTTCGGGAGGATGCACGTCAGCATCATCGAACGCGTGTATGACAGGAGTGCCGGGAGCGGGATTCGAACCCGCAAGCCCTTTCGGGCAGAAGTGTTTGAGACTTCCGTGTATGCCGTTCCACCATCCCGGCGGGTGGGGCTTACTGTACCCGACTACGCTCGTGCGGGAGCATGGGTGGTAGCCGTGCCGGAAACGATGGTGGGAGTGGCTCGTGGCCGAGACGCAGACGGATGCCGCGCGCAGGCGGGTACTGATCGCCGAGGACGAGGCGCTGATCCGGCTGGACCTGGCCGAGATGCTGGCCGAGGAGGGCTACGAGGTGGTCGGCGAGGCCGGTGACGGCGAGACCGCCATCCGGCTGGCCGAGGAACTCAAGCCCGACCTGGTGATCCTCGACATCAAGATGCCGATCATGGATGGGCTGGCGGCCGCCGAGCGGATTGCCGGTGCCCGGATCGCCCCGGTGATCATCCTGACCGCGTTCAGCCAGCGTGATCTGGTGGAGCGGGCTCGCGCGGCGGGTGCGATGGCGTACCTTGTCAAGCCCTTCCAGAAGAGTGACCTGGTGCCGGCGGTGGAGATCGCCCTTTCCCGCTACTCGGAGATCGCCGCGCTCGAGGCCGAGGTGGCCGGGCTGACCGATCGGCTTGAGGTCCGCAAGACCGTCGAGCGGGCCAAGGGCGCGCTGATGACCACGTACAACATGAGTGAGCCGCAGGCGTTCAAGTGGATCCAGCGCACCGCGATGGACCACCGGATGACCATGAAGGAGGTCTCCGAGCGGATCCTCGCCGAGACCGCCGGCGGTGAGGTGGCCGAGCCGGCCTCCTGACCGACTGTCGACCGGGTCGCCGTGGTCATGCCCATCGCCGAGGCTCGTTGGCGCCGCTAGCATCTGGCCGTATGGGCGTTCGGTGCTTCGCGCGTCCCCGGCGCTCTGCTGGTCGTCGCTTCTTCCTCGTGGTGTGCGGCCTGCTCGTGGTGCTGCTGGCTGGCTGTCCCGCAGCCGGCGGTGAGACCGGTGAGCCGGACCCGGTGTCGCTGGTGTGGCAGCGGGTCCAGCTGCCGTCGCCCGACGGGCCGGGCCGGATCGTGGTGCGGGATCTGGCTGTCTGCGCGGGCCGTTGGTATGCGGCGGGTGCGGTTGCCGACGGGGCCGGTGCCGCCCGACCGGCAGCGTGGTCCAGCCGGGACGGTGCCCTGTGGACGCCGGTGCCGGTGGTGGCCGATTCCTATTACGGACGGCGGAGCGTGTTGTTCTCGATCGCCTGCCGCGACGGGCGCGCTGCTGCCGTCGGGGGCAAGGTGGGTGGTGCGCACGGCAATCCGCGGGTGAGCACCTGGTGGCAGCGGGGGGACGGCACGCTGGTCGAGGTGGCGGCGTCGTTCGAGCTGTACGGCGGGCCGAAGGCGGTGAATGTCTCCCGGTTGGCCGCCGGTCCCGCCGGTTGGCTGATCGTCGGCAACCGGGCCAGCGGTGCGGCGGCCTGGGTCTCGCCGGACGCTGCGGAGTTCACGCTGATCGAGGGCGCGCCGGAGCTGTCCACCGACGAGCAGGGTGTGACCTGGGCGTTCGATGCGGTGGCCGGGTCGTCGGGGTGGTTGGCGGTGGGTGGGCTGTTGGTTCCGGGCCGCATCGACCGGGATCCGGTGGCGTGGACGTCGGCGGACGGGCGTGGCTGGCGTCGCACCGTACTGGCCGGCACCGAGGCGTACGAGGAGATGCAGCGGGTGGTCCTGGTCGACGGCGCGCCGGTGGGGGTGGGGCTGCGGGGCCGGGGGTTCGGCGCGTGGCGTCAGGAGCCGACGGGTTGGACGGCGGCCGGTGGGTTCGGCGGGGTGGCCGGCGGGGTGCCCTCGGTCGGTGGGCTGGCCGCCGGGGCCGGCCGGATCGTGGCGGTGGTTTCCGACGGGGAGCGGTACGGCGGGTGGCTGTCGGACGACCGGGGCGACCGGTGGCGGGTGGTCGAGTTGCCGGTGCCGGCACCGGTGGGGGCGGACCGGAGTGTCAGCCTGGCGGCGGACGACAAACGGTGGTTGCTGGCGGTGGACGACGGCTCGGCCACGTCGCTCTGGGGCGCCCAGTTTCCGGCGACGCCACAGTGAGTCCATTCGGCTACTTTCTGTAGCTGCTTCGGTTGATCGTACGGCGACGTCCGATTGTGGTGCTCGGCGTTCGGTACAGGTCCGTTCGGGTGATCGACGACGTCCCGAGTGGCGGACGGGCAGCCGCTCAACGACCGGTCAGCGGATTGACCTGTTACGGGAGTGGCGGCATTCGGGGTCGTCTTCGTAACGGTTTCGCAGACCCCGCCTCTGACTCTTCCGAGACCGTAGGAGTGTGGGTACGCTCCGCCATCACGAGCCGTAATGCAGGGGGTGTCCTTGCTGGGCCGGTGGTGCCGCGCCACAGCCGTCGCCGCCGCCCGGATCAGGTACCTGTCCTGCTTCTGGAGGAGGTCAGGAAGCCGTGAGGCGAAGCTATTCAAGGGCGCTGGGTACTGCCGCGCTCGCCGCGGTGCTGGTGGCAGCCGCGGGTTGCCAGGACACCGGTGGCAGCAACGGCGATGACACCGCGTCCGGGGACTGCGGTGGCAAGATCGCCATTTTCGGCGCGTTCAGTGGTGACAACGCGGGTCTGGTGCTGCCGTCGCTGAACGGCGCCAAGCTCGCGATCAAGCAGCACAACGACGCGAACGCCGACTGCCAGATCGAGATGGTCGAGTTCGACACGCAGGGTGACCCGGCGCAGGCCACTCCGGTGGCGAACCAGGTTGCGGGTGACGCCTCGTTCCTCGGTGTCATCGGCGGTCACTTCTCCGGTGAGTCGGACGCCACCATGCCGGTCTACGAGGCCGCCGGTCTGGTGATGGTCGCCCCGTCGGCGACCCGGACCGACCTGACCCAGAAGGGCAACAAGTCCTTCTTCCGGGTGGTCGGCAACGACGGCACCCAGGCGGGCGCCGTGGCGACCTACCTGAAGTCGCAGAACGCGCAGCGGGTCTTCCTGATCGACGACGCCAGCGCCTACGGTGCCGGCATCACCGCCGAGCTGACCAAGAACCTGGGCGCCACGATCGCCGCCAGCGACAAGATCCAGGAGCGGCAGGCGCAGTTCGACGCCACCATCTCGAAGATCAAGGCGGCGAACGCCGACTTCGTCTTCTACGGCGGGTACACCCGTGAGGCCGCGCCGCTGGTCCGCCAGATGCGTGCCGCCGGTGTCGAGGCGAAGTTCATCGGCCCGGACGGTCTCTACGACCCGGCCTTCCCGGCGGGTGCCTCCGGCGGTGCCGAGGGCTCCATCATCACCTGCCCGTGCCTCCCGGCCGACAAGGCCGGCGGTACCTTCACCGCCGACTACCAGGCCGCGTACGGCCAGGCGCCGGGTTCCTACGGTGCTGAGGGCTTCGACGCCGCGCAGATCTTCGTGGACGCCTTCAAGGACGGCAAGAAGAGCCGCGCCGAGATCCTGGAGTACGTGAAGAACTACGACAAGCAGGGCGTGTCGAAGTACATCAAGTTCGACGCCAACGGTGACGTTGACCCGTCGCGGGTTGTCATCTGGTCGTACGAGATCAAGGGCACGGCGTTCGAGCCGCTGCAGGAGCTCAAGCTCAGCTGACGACCGGCACCGAGTGCGGCCGGGGTTGTTCGTTGCCCCGGCCGCGCTCCATGCAAGGAGACCTTGGTGAATTTCGACGATCTCTTCGGCCACATCGGCCAGCACACCGTCGACGGGTTGTCCAAGGGGGCGATCTATGCCCTGATCGCCCTGGGCTACACCCTGGTGTACGGCGTCCTGCGTCTGATCAACTTTGCTCACTCCGAGGTGTTCATGGTCGGCACCTTCGCGGTGCTCGGCCTGTGGACCGCCTTCGGGGTGGAGAACAACCCGCCGATCGGCCAGGCGGTGCTGCTCCTGGTGCTCGGCCTGATAGTCGCGGCGCTGGCCTCGGGCGGCACCGCGCTGGCGATCGAACGGATCGCCTACCGCCCGCTGCGGCGTAAGAACGCGCCGCCACTGATCTTCCTGATCACCGCCATCGGCCTGTCGCTGGTGCTGGTGGAGATCTTCGGCCTGGTGCTGCCGAAGCTGCTGGGCGAGGCGGTGCCCTCGATCTTCGGTCGGGCCCGGATCATCCTCGGCATGCCGACGATCATCGAGCAGAAGACGCTCTTCACGATCTTCGGCACGTCGATCACCAACATTCAGTTGATCGTGTTCGTCTCCGCCGTGGTGATGATGGCGCTGCTGGACTGGTTCATCAACCGCACCCGGTACGGCCGGGGCGTGCGGGCGGTGGCGCAGAATCCGGAGACGGCGGCGTTGATGGGCGTCAACCAGGAGCGCGTGATCATGCTGATCTTCGTGCTGGGCGGCATCATGGCCGGCGCGGCGGCGCTGTTGTGGAGCATGCGCTTCGGCTTCACGCAGAACAGCATCGGGTTCGTGCTCGGTCTCAAGGCGTTCACCGCGGCCGTGCTCGGTGGCATCGGTAACCTGCGTGGCGCGCTCGTGGGCGGGCTGTTCCTCGGCATCGTCGAGGTCTACGGCGCCACCCTCTTCCAGTCCAGCTGGGAGGACGTCATCGCCTTCGTGGTGCTGGTGGTGGTGCTGATGTTCCGGCCCACCGGCATTCTGGGCGAATCGCTGGGGAGGGCCCGAGCATGATCAACAAGATGCGAGAGCTGGACCGCGGTCGGGTCAACGCCCTGCACGCGGTCGGCGACCGGTGGCGCGCGCTGCCGAAGTGGCAGCGGTCCCTGGCGTTCGTCGCCTTCGTGGTGTTCCTCTACTACCTGCCGCTGCTCGGCATCCCCGGCCTCACCTGGTTGCGTACCGACTCGATCTCGGGCGGCAGCAACTGGGCGGGTGTGCTCTTCACCTGCGCCGTCTACGTGCTGGTGGCGATCGGCCTCAACGTGGTGATCGGCCTGGCCGGTCTGCTCGACCTCGGCTACATCGGCTTCTTCGCCATCGGCGCGTACGCGGTGGCGTTGTTCGGCTCGGTGAACTCGCCTGTGGTGCAGTGGTTCCAGCGGGAGTTCGACCTGCCGCCCACCTGGGCGGTGACCTGGGCGATCTGTGCCTTCATCGCACTGGTGCTGGCGCTGATCTCCGGGGTGCTGCTGGGCTGGCCGACGCTGCGGCTGCGCGGTGACTACCTGGCCATCGTGACGCTCGGCTTCGGTGAGATCATCCGCATCGTGGCCCGCAACCTGGAGGGCGTCACCCGGGGCCCGCAGGGCATCTCGGCGATTCCCGGCCCGGAGGGACCGCCCTCGCCGGACAACCAGATCTTCGGCCTGATCGACATCAAGCCGTGGTACTGGCTGGCGATCACCGTCGTGCTGCTCATGGTCTTCGCGGTACGGCGGCTGGAGCACAGCCGGGTCGGTCGTTCCTGGCTGGCCATCCGGGAGGACGAGGACGCGGCCGCGGTGATGGGCGTCTACCCGTTCAAGTTCAAGCTCTGGGCCTTCGCCATCGGCGCGGCGCTCGGCGGCTTCGCCGGCTTCCTGTTCGCCAGCCGGTACGCCTTCATCGACCCGACCCAGTTCAACGTGAACCTCTCCATCCTGTTCGTGGCGATGGTGGTGGTCGGCGGGTCGGGCAACATGGTCGGCGTGTCGGTGGGTGCGGTGCTGCTGGCGTACCTGCCGGAGCGGTTCCGGGAGATCGCCGACTACCGGTGGCTGGCCTTCGGTCTGGCCATGGTGCTGGTGATGATCCTGCGTCCGCAGGGCCTGATCCCGAGCCGGCGGCGGGCCCGTGAGCTGAAGGACCGCGCGGCGGAGGCAGAGGAGGCGCCCGCTCATGTCTGATGAGACGAAGACCCCGGCGGCGCCGAAGATCCCGGCCCAACCGGGACCGGCCAGGAACCTCCTGGAGGTCGACAACGTCACGCTCCGGTTCGGTGGTGTGGTCGCGCTCAACGAGGTCAACTTCGAGATCAAGGAAGGCGAGATCCTCGGCCTGATCGGGCCCAACGGTGCCGGCAAGACCACCTGCTTCAACGTGATGACAGGGGTCTACAAGCCGACCTCGGGTGCGGTCCGGTTCGGCGGCGAACGGGTCACCGGTCGCAAGCCGCACCAGATCAGCCGGCTGGGCATCTCCCGGACGTTCCAGAACATCCGGCTGTTCCCGGAGATGTCGGCGCTGGAGAACGTCATGGTCGGGACGGACTCCCGGCACAAGACGAGCGTGCCCGGCGCGCTGTTCCGGCTCTACCGGGTGCGGCCCACGCCGGAGCAGTTGCCGGAGGTCACCGCCGCCGGTGGTGTCGCACGTACCTGGCAGCAGTTGCGACGGTCCTTCGCCAAGACCTTCGGCCTGTCCCGCTACGTTCTGGAGGAGCGGGCGGCCGAGGAGAAGGCGATGGAGCTGCTGCGTTTCGTCGGCATCGCCGACCGGGCCAACGACGCGGCGCGCAACCTCCCGTACGGCTACCAGCGGCGGCTGGAGATCGCCCGGGCGCTCGGCACCGAGCCGAAGCTGCTCTGCCTGGACGAGCCGGCGGCCGGGTTCAACCCGGCCGAGAAGGAGGAACTGCTGGGGCTGATCCGCCGGATCCGCGACAACGGCGTCACCGTGCTGCTGATCGAGCACGACATGCGGCTGGTGATGGGTGTCACCGACCGGATCGTGGTGCTGGAGTTCGGCAGCAAGATCGCCGACGGCCTGCCGGACGAGGTCAGCCGAGACCCGCGGGTGATCGCGGCATACCTGGGGGAGTCCGCCGATGCTGCTTGAGTTGGACAACGTCAGCGTCTCGTACGGCCGGATCGAGGCGTTGCACGGCATCAGCCTCACCGTCAACGAGGGTGAGGTGGTGGCCCTGATCGGTGCCAACGGTGCCGGCAAGACCACCACCATGCGGGCGATCTCCGGTATCCGGTCGCTGTCCGGCGGCCGGATCACCTTCAACGGTGAGGACATCAGCAAGCTCCGCGCCGACCTGCGGGTGGTCCGGGGCCTGTGCCAGTCGCCCGAGGGTCGGCAGATCTTCCCCGGCATGACCGTGCTGGAAAATCTGGACATGGGGGCGTACACCCGGCGCGACCACGCCGGCATCGCCGCCGACCTGGAGCGGGTGCTGGAGATGTTCCCCCGGCTGCGTGAGCGGCGTAAGCAGGCCGGTGGCACCCTTTCCGGCGGTGAGCAGCAGATGCTCGCCGTCGGACGGGCGCTGATGAGCCGACCGAAGCTGCTGCTGCTGGACGAGCCGTCGATGGGTCTCGCTCCTATGATCATCCAGCAGATCTTCGACATCATCGTGGAGATCAACCAGCAGGGCACCACGGTGCTGCTGGTGGAGCAGAACGCCCAGCAGGCGCTCTCCCGGGCCCACCGGGCGTACGTGCTGGAGACCGGTCGGATCGTCAAGGAGGGCACCGGTCAGGAACTCCTGCACGACCCGTCGATCAAGGAGGCGTACCTGGGCGTGGCCTGAGGTGTGTCGTACCGGCGTCGGCCGTCCGTCCCTCGTGGGTGGGCGGCCGGCGGCGTTCCGGTGCTGCCGCGCCAGCCTTGTCGGCGGTACGGACTAGAGTCGCAGCCGTGACAGCTACGACCCCGCGCCTGCTTCTCGTCGACGGACACTCCCTGGCCTACCGGGCGTTCTTCGCCCTGCCGGTGGAAAATTTCTCCACCACGACCGGGCAGCCGACGAACGCGGTCTACGGCTTCACCTCAATGTTGATCAACGTGTTGCGCGACGAGCAGCCGACCCACATCGTCGTCGCCTTCGACGTCTCCCGCCGGTCCTTCCGCACCGAGAAGTACGCGGAGTACAAGGCGGGTCGCAGCGAGACCCCGACCGATTTCAAGGGCCAGGTCAGCCTGGTGAAGGAGATCCTGGCAGCGCTGCGCGTCCCGGTGGTGGAGAAGGAGGGCTACGAGGCCGACGACGTCATCGCCACGCTGGCCTGCCAGGCCCGCGACCAGGGCATGCCGGTGCTGATCTGCACCGGCGACCGGGACGCCTTCCAGCTCGTCGACGAGCACATCACTGTGCTCTACCCGCGCAAGGGCGTCTCCGACCTGGCCCGGATGGACCCGGCTGCGGTCGAGGCGAAGTATGGCGTCACCCCCGGCCGCTACCGCGACCTGGCCGCCCTCGTCGGCGAGACCAGCGACAACCTCCCCGGCATCCCCGGCGTCGGCCCGAAGACCGCCGCGAAATGGATCAACACGTACGGCGGGGTGGACGGCGTCATCGCCCGCGCCGACGAGATCAAGGGCAAGGCCGGCGACAGTCTCCGGGAACGGCTCGCCGATGTGATCCGCAACTACGAGATCAACCAGCTGGTCGCCGACCTGGAGTTGCCGCTGCGTCCCGAGGACGCCCGCTGGCAGGGATGGGACCGCGAGGCGGTGCACCAGGTCTTCGACACCCTTCAGTTCCGCATCCTGCGGGACCGCCTCTACCAGTACCTCGAAGCGGTCGAGCCGGAGGCGGAGTCGGGCTTCGACCTGGCCGGCGAGGTGCTGTCCGCGCCCGGCGCGCTCGTGGGTTGGCTGGAGACGCACGCGCCGGCCGGCACCGGCGTCGGCGTCGCGGTCAAGCTCGACACCGGCCCGAATCGCCGGCACACCGCAAGTGTCACTGGCATGGCCCTGGCCACCGCCGACGGTGCGGCGGCCTGGTTCGACCCGGGCCAGCTGGAGGCCGGCGACGAGGCGGCGCTGGCGGCGTGGCTGGCCGACGAGACCCGGCCCAAGGTGCTGCACGACAGCAAACCGGCCGTGCTCGCCTTCGCCGCGCACGGCTGGGATCTCGCCGGCATCGCCCGCGACACGCAGATCGCCGCCTACCTGGCCCGCCCCGATCAGCGGTCCTACGACCTCACCGACCTGGCGCTGCGCTACCTGCACCGGGAACTGCGGGTCGACGCCCCCGAGACCGGGCAGCTGACTCTCGACGGGCTCGGCGGCGACAGCGAGGCCGAGCAGAACCTGATGCTGCACGCCCGGGCCACCCTCGACCTGGCCGACGCGATCGACGCGGAGCTGTCCCGCGACGGGGAGCAGTCGGCCCGGCTGATGGCCGGGGTCGAGCTGCCGCTGATGCGGGTGCTGGCGCAGCTGGAGCGCACCGGCATCGCCGCCGACACCGACTACCTGACGGAGTTGGAGGCGCACTTCGCAGCCGAGGTGAAGGCCGCCGCGCAGGGTGCGTACGAGGCGGTGGGGCGGGAGTTCAACCTCGGCTCACCCAAGCAGTTACAGGAGATCCTCTTCGGCGAGCTGAATCTGCCCAAGACCAAGCGGATCAAGACGGGTTACACCACCGACGCGGACGCGTTGCAGTGGCTCTACGCGCAGAACCCGCACCCGGTGCTGGCCCACCTGCTGCGGCACCGCGACGTGGCGAAGCTCAAGTCGACGGTGGACGGGCTGCTCAAGTCGGTCTCCGACGACGGGCGCATCCACACCACCTTCAACCAGACGGTGGCCGCCACCGGCCGGCTCTCCTCCACCGAGCCCAACCTGCAGAACATCCCCATCCGCACCGAGGAGGGGCGACGGATCCGCCGTGCCTTCGTGGTGGGGGAGGGCTTCGAGTGTCTGCTCACCGCCGACTACAGCCAGATCGAGATGCGGATCATGGCGCACCTGTCGGCCGACGACGCGCTGATCCAGGCGTTCAACTCCGGCGCCGACTTCCACGCCGCGACGGCCTCGTCGGTCTTCACGGTGCCGCTCGCCGAGGTCACCCCGGACCAGCGGCGCAAGATCAAGGCGATGAACTACGGCTTGGCGTACGGGCTCAGCGCCTTCGGCCTGTCCCAGCAGCTCGGCATCAGCGCCGAGGAGGCACGCGGGTTGATGGAGAACTACTTCGCCGGGTTCGGCGGGGTACGCGACTACCTGCAGGAGGTGGTCGCCCGGGCTCGCCAGGACGGCTACACCTCCACCATCCTCGGCCGTCGGCGGTATCTGCCCGACCTGGTCAGCGACAACCGGCAGCGTCGGGAGATGGCCGAGCGGATGGCGCTCAACGCCCCGATCCAGGGCTCCGCGGCGGACATCATCAAGGTCGCCATGCTGCACGTCGACACCGCATTGCGGGACGCCGGCCTGCGTTCCCGGATGCTGTTGCAGGTGCATGACGAGCTGGTCTTCGAGGTCGCGCCGGGAGAACGGACGGTGCTTGAGGAACTGGTCCGGCGCGAGATGGGTGGGGCGTACCCGCTGTCAGTGCCGTTGGAGGTGTCGGTGGGCGACGGCCGCGACTGGAACAGCGCCGACCACTGAGTGACGAGCCAGCGCGGTTCCCTCCACAGGGGACACATTTTCGCGTAGCGGCTGTTAGGCTCCCCCCAAGTTTGATCACGGGGAGGAATCTTTGTTACGAATGTCTCGGGTGCTCGGCATGCTCGCGGTGGTAGTGGCGTTCGCCGTTGCCGCGCCCACCGCCGCGCACGCGGCCGATCCGGCACCGTTGGCGCTGTGTGCGTACCCGACGAACACGATCGTCACGAACTTCCCACAGGGCAGTTCGTTGGGTGCGTCGAGCAAGTATCCGGACGGGCCGCGTACCTGCACGTACCACTCGAAGCGGGCGGTCTCCTACTACTGCCTCGGCAACTATCACAGCGAGACGTACATCCATCTCATCAACAACCCGAACGGCGCCCGTACGATCAACTACGCGGTGTGCGACGGCACCCTGCGTACGCTCGGCTCGGCCAGGTACCCGGCCGGTAACGGGCCGTACCACGTCCACTGGCATGTCGAGACCGGGTCGTTCACGGGCTCGTACATGAAGATCGCCTGACCGCTCGCAGTACCGGGGTCACGACCGGCTCGCTTTGAGCGGGTCGTGGCCCCAGTTCATCAGGGACCAACGCCATTTCGTGTCCTGTACGTCGCCGGAGGGCCGCTGCGCCAGGTGGCGGTGCACGTACCCGATGACCTTGCGCATGTGTGTGTAGTCGGCGGCGCTCAGCTGGCCCCGTTTCCGGCGGAGCAGCTCAATGATTCGCCGACCGGATTCGTGACCCACTGACTCGCCACCGCCGGACCGGCCACCCTTGTGCCAGCCGACCTGCTTGGACTCGTCGGTTTCCAGCCACTTCGACAACTCGCCGGGCTTCATGTTCACCGCCTCGGTGAACTCCCGGTAGGTCTGGTCCGGGTCGTCACGACTGCTCACGGCGCAGCACCTCCGGACGGTGGGCCACGTCCCGACCCGAGTCGTCGTTGCGGATGCGGTACTGCGGCTGCTCCGGTGACGCGTTCACGGGGTGCCCGCGTACGTGGGTCCGTTCGGTCAGCTTCTCCTTGACCACACCGTGGGCCCGGCCGCTGTGGCTGGCCCAGGAGACGTGGTCACCCTTGCGGAACTCCTGGTCGGCCATGGTGTTCGGGTACCCGGGGGCGGTCGGTGAAAACGCCGCCGTCGGGTCACGTGCACGGTCGGGGCTATGGAGTGAGGTCGCGGACCGGAAGTTTGATCTCGAAAGGCTCGGTCAGCTCGATCAGCTCCGCGCTGTCGGCGACGAGTTCGTACTGCCGTTCCCCGCCCGGCCCGATCCGGTCGCCGAGGCGGTACGCGTACACGTGCACCGGGTTCAGCTCGACGCGCCAGTAGAAGGGGATGCCGGCGGCGGCGTACTCGCCCGGCTTGGCGAACCGGTCGACGCGGCGGGTACCCGGCGAGACGACCTCGACGGCCAGCACGACGTCCGCTGGTCGCAGCCGGGACCGGTCGGCGGGCAGTCCGGCGCGGCAGAGCAGCACGTCCGGTTGTCGGCTGGTGTTGTGGCTGAGCCCGACGCCGATCGCCTGGGCGGCACGCAGGTGCGCTGGCGCGTGGGATCGCAACCACGACGTCAGCAGGAATGAGATGTCCTGATGGCCCAGGGTGGGGGAGGGTGTCACGTGGATGACTCCGTCGACGAGTTCGACGCGGGGGGCGTCGTCCGGCAGGGCGAGCAGGTCCTCCAGCGTGTAGTCCGCACGCTGCTGCCGCATCGGGTCCGGACACCAGGGGCCAGGTGATGTCGGGATGGGCTCGGCGCTCATGTGGTGAGCGTAACGCCACCCGGGGACGACGGCGTCGCACTGACCGTCCGGCACGGCGTCGTTCCTCAGCGGGCCGGTTTCTCGGTGACGAAGATGGCGGTGCCGGGAAACAGTCGGCCGCGCAACGGGCTCCACTGCCCCCAGATCCCCTCGTGTCCCTCCGGCCACTCCGGTTCCACCAGGTCCAGCAGCCGGAACCCGGCACCTACCAGCTCGCGTACCCGGTCGCCGAGGGTGCGGTGCTGCTCGACGTAGCTGGCCCGGCCGTGTTCGTCCAGTTCCACGTACGGCCGGGTGTCGAAGTACGAGTGCACGGCGGTCAACCCGCCCTCCCCGGGATCGTCGAGGAAGATCCAGCGCATCGGGTGGGTGACCGAGAAGACCCACCGGCCGCCGGGACGCAGCACCCGGTGCACCTGGCGCATCAGTGCCGCCGAGTCCTCGACGAACGGGACCGCGCCGAACGCCGTGCAGGCGATGTCGAAGGTCTGGTCGGCGAAGGGCAACGCCAGCGCGTCGGTCTGCGCCAGCGGCACGCGTACCCCGCTGCGGGCGTTGGCCTGTGTCGCGTGCCGCAACATGCCGGCGGACAGGTCCACCGCGACCGGCCGGGCCCCCTGGGTGGCCAGCCAGCGGGAGCAGGAGGCGGCACCGCAGCCGACCTCCAGCACCTGCCGCCCGGTCACCTCGCCGAGCAGCCCGGCGTCGGCCTCGCGCAGCCCCTCCGGACACCAGACGAAGTCCACGTCGCCCAGGAAGCTGCCGTGTTCGGCCTGGTACGCGTCGGCGTCGGCGTCCCACCAGCGCCGGTTGGCGGTGCGTGCCTCGGCATCACCGACCCGACGCCGGGTCACCCGGTCCTCGTCGTCCACCAGGCCACGCTAGGCCCTCACTGCGGTGGGGCCGGCGGCGGCCCGTCGCCCCCGCGGCATCTCTGGTCGAAATCTCCGCTTTCGCTGCTGGTGCGCCGATGAGTAGACGGGAGGGCTTGCACGCTGTGGTAATGCAGCAGGTAGGGTAGACGATGCGCTCGCGGATCGTGTGCCTCGGCAGGGAGCAGGTGCGCGGTCGACGGAGTCACATCAAGATCTCGTTCAGCGATATCCAGGTGGGCCCGCCGACGGATCCGTTGGCGCGCACAGGTCACCGCGACACCAGCCTGCTGTGACACACCATCCGACCGGAGCAACCGCCCACATGACGAGCAGCATCGAGGCCCCCTCGAGCGCCACCAAGGTCACCGTCGACGATCTCGGCTCTGAGGAGGCTTTCCTCGCCGCGATCGACGAGACCATCAAGTACTTCAACGACGGCGACATTGTCGAAGGCACCGTCGTCAAGGTCGATCGGGACGAGGTCCTGCTCGACATCGGCTACAAGACCGAGGGTGTCATTCCCTCTCGGGAGTTGTCGATCAAGCACGACGTGGACCCGGCAGAGGTCGTCTCGGTGGGCGACCACATCGAGGCCCTTGTCCTTCAGAAGGAGGACAAGGAGGGCCGGCTGATCCTCTCCAAGAAGCGGGCGCAGTACGAGCGGGCCTGGGGCACGATCGAGAAGATCAAGGACGAGGACGGCGTCGTCCGCGGTTCCGTCATCGAGGTGGTCAAGGGTGGCCTCATCCTCGACATCGGGCTGCGTGGCTTCCTGCCGGCCTCCCTGGTCGAGATGCGTCGGGTGCGCGACCTGCAGCCGTACGTCGGCCGCGAGCTCGAAGCCAAGATCATCGAGCTGGACAAGAACCGCAACAACGTGGTGCTGTCCCGCCGGGCCTGGCTGGAGCAGACGCAGTCCGAGGTGCGTACCGAGTTCCTCAACAAGCTCCAGAAGGGGCAGGTCCGCAAGGGCGTCGTCTCCTCGATCGTCAACTTCGGCGCCTTCGTCGACCTGGGCGGCGTGGACGGCCTGGTGCACGTCTCCGAGCTGTCCTGGAAGCACATCGACCACCCGTCCGAGGTCGTCGAGGTGGGCCAGGAGGTCGAGGTCGAGGTCCTGGACGTCGACCTGGACCGCGAGCGGGTCTCGCTGTCGCTGAAGGCGACCCAGGAAGACCCGTGGCGTCAGTTCGCCCGCACCCACGCGATCCAGCAGATCGTGCCGGGTAAGGTCACCAAGCTGGTGCCGTTCGGCGCCTTCGTCCGGGTGGACGATGGCATCGAGGGTCTGGTCCACATCTCCGAGCTGGCCGAGCGGCACGTGGAGATCCCCGAGCAGGTCGTTCAGGTCGGCTCCGAGGTCATGGTCAAGGTCATCGACATCGACCTGGAGCGTCGCCGGATCTCGCTCTCGCTCAAGCAGGCCAACGAGGGCTTCGTCGAGGGCGAGGAGCACTTCGACCCGACCCTCTACGGCATGGCCGCGACCTACGACACCGAGGGCAACTACATCTACCCGGAGGGCTTCGACCCGGAGACGGGCGAGTGGCTCGAGGGGTACGACAAGCAGCGCGAGACCTGGGAAAACCAGTACGCCGAGGCGCGGCAGCGCTGGGAGGCGCACCAGAAGCAGGTGCAGACCTCCCGGGCCGCCGAGGCCGAGGCCGCTGCCAACCCGCAGCCCGCCCCCACGGGCGGCGGCACCACCACCTCGACCAGCGCGGCCCCGAGCCGGCAGGCCGAGGAGCCGGCGGGCACGCTGGCCACCGACGAGGCGCTCGCCGCACTGCGGGAGAAGCTCGCCGGCGGCAAGTGAATCTGCGGCACGTCCAGTCGCGGGGTGTCTGACGCCGCGCCGCGACCTGGATCTGTCGGTTGACAACGGAGGGCCCCGCCCCGACCCGGAACACCCGGGTCGGGGCGGGGCCCTCCTCATCCCCGTTGATCATGAAGTTGGCGGCAGTAGTCGATCAACAAGTGCCGCCACCTCATGATCAACGCTGGGGCGGGCGGGGTGGGGGTTGGCGGGGGTGGGGTGATCGGGTTGACTGGTGCCGTGTTGAGGGTGGGGTTGACCGGCGGGATCGGTTCGGGCAAGAGCGCGGTGGCGGCACGACTTGTCGAGCGGGGTGCCGTGCTCATCGACGCCGATCAGCTCGCCCGGGAGGTCGTCGCACCCGGTACCGAGGGGCTCGCCGAGGTGGTCGCCACCTTCTCCGACCGGGTGTTGGACGCCGACGGGGCGCTGGACCGGGCTGCCCTGGGTGACCTGGTCTTCGCCGACGAACCGGCCCGACGCAGGCTGGAGGCGATCATCCATGGCCGGGTCCGGGCCCGTACCGTCGAACTGACCGCCGCCGCCTCGCCGGACGCCGTGGTGGTCAACGATGTCCCGTTGCTGGCCGAGGTGGGACTGGCGCCCGCGTACCACCTGGTGGTCGTGGTGCAGACCGGGGTCCACATCCGGCTGGCGCGGCTGGCGCGCGACCGGGGGATGAGCCGGGCAGAGGCGCAGCGTCGGATCGCCGCCCAGGCCGACGACGCCCGCCGCGCGGCGGTGGCGGACGTGCTGCTGACCAACGAGGGCACCCTCGACGAACTGCACGAGTCGGTTGACGCGCTCTGGCGCGACCGGCTGGTGCCCTTCGAGACCAACGTCCGTCATCGGCGGGCGGTGCGACTTCACCAGGTCAGGCTGGCCGATCCCGACCCGACCTGGCCGAGACAGTACGCCCGGCTGGCGGACCGGATCCGGCACGCCATCGCCCCGGCCGACCTGCGGATCGATCACATCGGTTCGACCGCCGTCGCCGGCCTGGCCGCCAAGGACGTCATCGACATTCAGCTAAGCGTGCCGTCCCTCGCCGAGGCCGACGGTGTGTTGGCCGAGCGGCTGGCCGACGCCGGTTTCCCGCGGTTGCCGGGCGAGTGGTGGGACAGTCCCCGACCGGCCGGCAGCGGCCAGTGGGCGAAGCGGCTGCACGGCAGCGCGGACCCGGCCCGCCCCGTCCACCTGCACGTGCGGGTGACCGGTTCGCCGGGCTGGCGGTACGCCCTGCTGATGCGCGATCACCTACGGGCCGATCCCGACCAGCGGGCCGCGTACCTGGTGCTCAAGCGGGAACTGGCCGCGTCCGCGCCGGACAGCGGCGCGTACGCCACGGCGAAGGACCCGTGGTTCGACGAGGAGCACCTCCGGGCGGAGGAGTGGGCCGCCCGCACCGGTTGGCATCCCTGACGGTTCGTCGGGGTCGCATGGGAGGGCGTCCGATGGCCCGGTCAACGCTGCCGCGGCGGCGTCAGCCGTGGCACCCGGCCCGGGGCCAGGTCGAGCTGCGCCCAGGCGCCCGCCCGCGTCGGCAGTTCCAGCCGGCGCAGCATCCCGGACCGGTCGACCCAGTAGCGCAGCGGCCCGCGGGCCGTGTCGACCTGCACCACGTCGACAGTGGTGCCGGCGAGGGTGTCGCCGCGTAGCCGTCGCGCGCTGCCCTGGACGCCGGTGCGCTGTGCGGCCTGGAGCGCGGCAGCCACCAGCGGGTCGAGAGCCTGCGTGCGGTGCGGTCCCGCCCGCCAGCCGGCGGCCGGCGGCGGCAGCGGCGGACGCGCCGAGTCGCCGGTGCCGTCGATCCGGGTGACCTTGCGGCCGTGGTGGCGGACCAGGGTGCGTCGACCGTCCGCGTCGAGGTCGGTGACGCCGAGGTAGGCGCTGCCCGACTTCCAGCTCAGCCAACCGCTGCCACGTAGGTTGGTGGCGGTGGAGACGGGCATGGTCAGGGTGGCCGTTGCCCCGCCGGCGGTGCGCAGGCGGGCCGGCAGCCGGCGCCAGCGGTCCCGCTCGGTGGCGGTCAGGGCGCGGGGCAGGCCGGGTCGGCCGCCGAGCGCCTCGACCGGCCGCAACGTCGGTCGGTCCGCCCGGTTCAGGACCACCGTGACGGGTCCGATTCCGGCGAGGTCGGCCTGTACCCGGTGCAGCCGGCCGGCCCGGTCCAGCCAGTAGCGGACCGGGGCGGCGGCGTCGGCCGGGGCAGCGGGTTCGCGGCTCGGCGACGCACCGGAGCCCGGCGTCGACACCTCCAGCACGTCGACCGGCTCACCGTTGAGGTGTTCCCGGTCCAGCCAGCGGCCGACCCAGCCGTCCACCTCGTCGGGCCGGTCGGCGGCGAGCGCGAAGATCATCCCGAGTAGCGGATCGAGCCCCCGGTCCGCGGGTAGCCGCCAACCGTCGGCCGGTGGCACCAGCGGCGGCATGGCCGGCGTCGGTACCGCCGTCGGGTCGGGCCTGATCACCAGCACGGTGGGAGTGGCCTGGGCCAGACCGCGCGACGGGCCTGCGCCGGGGCCACCCACGTCGAGATAGGCCAGCCCCCGGGACCAGTCGACCCAGCCGAGCAGGTCGGTGCGGGCGGCACCAGCACCGGCGGTGACGTGCAACCCGGCGCGCAGCTCGCGATAGTTGGTCACCCGCATGACGGCCAGGCGCTCCCGTTCGGCCGTGGTCAGGTCCCGTGGCGGCGGCCCGTCCGGCGTCCAGCTGACCAACGTGGTCACCAGCATCACGGCGGAGAGCACCGCGGTGAGGGTCAACCCGGCGAGGGTGAGACGACGTCGGCGGTTGGCCGCGCGCCGTGGGCCGTCGGCCCCGGTGGCCGCCCCGGCCAGGTCCTCCTCGTCGGCGCGGTTGCCGGCGGCCAGGTCGAGCAGCCCGCCGGAGACCACTGCCCGGCGGATGCCCGGCCGTGACTGCGGTGTCCGGCCGGCCGTCTCGGTGCTGCCCAGGTGGAGGACCGCGGGTGGCACGATGCCGGCGCGGTGGCGGCGGTTGGGCGCGCGGCGGCGGTCGGACGGCGGTCGTGAGTTGTTCTCCACGGGAGGATGAACGGCCCGGAGCATGCCGGGGTGACGAGCAGGGGCGCTCGCGGCGGCCGGTCAGCGCGATCCGCGCGACCACGTCCGGTGCGCACGCCAGGCATGCCGGGTGCTGCGACCCTCGGTGCCGGGGGCGGCGTGGCCTGTGCGGCCCGCCACCGGCCCGGTCGGCCGCCGCGAGCGGCCTACAGGAAAAGCGTAGCCGGGTGAGAAGAACCACACAATGCGAATATCGAAGCCGATCAGGTGCCGCACGTAGTCGTCCGAAAGGTGGGGCGGGTCCGCCGACGCGGCCCGCCGGCCGCGCCGAGCCGAACAGCGCCCCCACCGTTGTCGACCTGGCGGTCCGCCGGGTCGCCGGGGGCCGGAAGGGGCCTGGCTGTCATAGCCCCGGCGTACCGTTGACGTCATGGCGCTCGACATACCCCGGCTCGACGGCCGTTTCCAGGTCATAAGTGATTTTCAGCCGGCCGGTGACCAGCCGGCGGCGATCGACGACCTGGAGCGGCGGGTGCGTCGCGGCGACCGGCACACGGTTCTGCTGGGCGCGACCGGCACCGGCAAGAGCGCCACGACGGCCTGGCTGATCGAGCGGCTGCAACGCCCCACGCTGGTGCTGGCACCCAACAAGACGCTTTGCGCCCAGCTGGCGAAGGAGTTCAGCGAGCTGCTGCCGGACAACGCGGTGGAGTATTTCGTCTCCTACTACGACTACTACCAGCCCGAGGCGTACATCCCGCAGACCGACACGTACATCGAGAAGGACTCTTCGATCAACGAGGAGGTCGAACGGCTGCGGCACTCCGCGACGATGTCGCTGCTCACCCGCCGCGACGTGGTGGTGGTCGCGACCGTCTCGGCGATCTACGGGTTGGGCACCCCGGAGGAGTACCTCGACCGCGCGGTACGGGTGGCCGTCGGCCAGGACCTCGACCGGGACCAACTGTTGCGCCGTCTGGTCGACATCCAGTACACCCGCAACGACATGGCCTTCCAGCGGGGCACCTTCCGGGTCCGCGGCGACACCCTGGAGATCATTCCGGCGTACGAGGAACTCGCCGTGCGCATCGAGCTCTTCGGTGACGAGGTGGAGAAGCTCTACTACCTCAACCCGTTGACCGGTGACGTGGTGCGTGAGGTGGACCATCTGCTGATCTTCCCGGCGACGCACTACGCGGCCGGCCCGGAGCGGATGGAACGGGCGGTCCGCGACATCGAGGCGGAGTTGGGCGAGCGGCTGGCCGAGCTGGAACGGCAGGGCAAGCTGTTGGAGGCGCAGCGGCTGCGGATGCGCACCACCTACGACATCGAGATGATGCGGCAGGTGGGCTTCTGCTCGGGCATCGAGAACTATTCGATGCACATCGACGGCCGGCTGCCCGGCAGCCCGCCGCACTGCCTGCTGGACTACTTCCCCGACGACTTCCTCACCGTGGTCGACGAGTCGCACGTGACGATTCCCCAGATCGGCGGCATGTACGAAGGGGACGCCTCGCGCAAGCGGATGCTTATCGATCACGGGTTCCGGCTGCCCAGCGCCGCCGACAACCGGCCGCTGCGGTTCGACGAGTTCCTGGAGCGGGTCGGCCAGATGGTCTTCCTGTCGGCGACCCCCGGCCCGTGGGAGCTGGAGCACGCCCAGGGCGAGTTCGTGGAGCAGGTGATCCGCCCAACGGGTCTGGTCGACCCGGAGGTGGTCGTCAAGCCGACCCGCGGGCAGATCGACGACCTGATGCACGAGATCAAGCTGCGGACCGAGCGCGACGAACGGGTGCTTGTCACCACGCTGACCAAGAAGATGGCCGAGGATCTGTCCGACTATCTGCTGGAGAACGGCATCCGGGTGCGTTATCTGCACTCCGAGGTCGACACCCTGCGCCGGGTGGAGCTGCTGCGCGAGTTGCGTCGGGGCGACTACGACGTGCTGGTCGGCATCAATCTGCTGCGCGAGGGCCTCGACCTGCCCGAGGTGTCGCTGGTGGCGATCCTGGACGCGGACAAGGAAGGCTTCCTGCGCAGCGGCCGGTCGTTGATCCAGACCATCGGCCGGGCGGCCCGTAACGTCTCCGGCCAGGTGCACATGTACGCGGACAAGATCACCCCGTCGATGGCCGACGCGATCGAGGAGACGAACCGGCGGCGGGCCAAGCAGATCGCCCACAACGAGGCGCACGGAGTCAGCCCGGAGCCGCTGCGCAAGAAGATCCACGACATTCTCGACGACATCTACCGTGAGGCGGAGGACACCGAGGCGACCCGGGTCGGCGGTGCGGTGCGGCAGCTGTCGCGCGGCAAGGCGCCGGTCAAGGAGACCCGCAGCCGAGCTCGGGGCGGCACCGCCACCCCGGCCCGCGAGGGCATGGCGCGGGCCGAGCTGGCGCAGCTCATCCAGGAGCTCAACGACCAGATGCTGGCCGCCGCGCGGGACTTGCAGTTCGAGCTGGCCGCCCGGATCCGCGACGAGGTCGCCGACCTCAAGAAGGAGTTGCGGGGGATGGACGCCGCCGGCGTGCGGTAGGCGCCGCCAGCCGGGCAATCCACATCCTACGGTGGGGCAATAGCGGAATGCGAGCGTCCTATTGCGCTAAGTGATCGCCCTGCGTACTCTCCCTCGGTGGGGAGGCAGGGATGCCGTTGCCAACAAGTCCGGTCATTCGACGTGCGCGACTGGGCGCCGAGTTGCGTCAGCTACGCCGACGGGAGGCGCTGACGCTGGAACAGGTGTGTGAGCGACTCGGTTGGGCGTCCACCTCCAAGCTGTCCCGCATCGAGCTGGGGCAGAGCCGGCCCGACCTGGCCGACGTGCTCGACCTGCTCGACGTCTATGAGGTGCCGTCGTTGCAGCGCGACGCCCTGATCGTGATCGCCCGGGACGCGGCGACCAGCCGGGGCTGGTGGAAGTCCCTGGGGGAGATGAGCGAGCGGCAGCGCACGTACGCCGAGTTGGAGGCCGGGGCGGCGGGCATCGTGGAGTACCAGCCGGTGATCGTGCCCGGGCTGCTGCAGACCCCGGCGTACGCCCGGCTGCGCATCGTCGCCGGTCAGCTCATCGACCCCACGGTGGACGTGGAGGCCGACCTGCGGGCCCGGGCCGCCCGGCAGGCGGTGCTGCGTCGTGTCGAACCGCCCCGCTACACGGCGCTGGTCACCGAGGTGGCCTGCGAGCCGGGCGACGACCCGGTGGAGGTGTGGCGCGAGCAGGTGGGGCAGCTGCTCGAACTGGCCGCCCTGCCGCACGTGACGATCCGGCTGCTGCAGGTCGGTGCGGGCCGGCGCCCGCTGCCGCTGACCCCGTTCTCCTGCTACTCCTTCCCAGACCCGGCGGACCCGCGCACGGTGATGCTGGAGGCGTTGACCACCGATGTGCGGCTGACCACCGCGACCGACGTCGACCGGTACGAACGGATGACCGACTGTCTGCTGGAGACGGCGTTGCCGGAGGAGGAGACGGTGCGGCTGCTGTCCCGCCGGCTCGACGGATGACGAACTGCACCTGCCACCCATCACAGGGGGCGGCAGGTCCACACACGGTCGTGGCGTCGGGACCGGACCCGGCGCCCCCGAAGCCGTCGGGGCCGGTGCCGACGCGAGACGCACGATAGGTGGACGGTGTGACACTTTCTCGGTTCGGTGCGTGGTGATGATCCGGTGTCGGTCACGCGGGTACGTCGACGAAGTGTTCGACTCGCGGTGGCGCGGCGAAGTGCGGACCGATCAACTCCCGCCAACCGGCGAAACGCTCCGTCGCCCGGAAGTTCTGCTCGTGTGCCTCGACCGTGTCCCACTCGACCAGCAGCACGAAACGGGAGGGTGACTCCAGGCCCCGGGTCATGCGTACCGAGCGGCAGCCGGGCGTGCCGGCGAGCAACGGGCGCCCCTGGGCGTACGCGGCGGCGAACGCCTCCTCGTGACCGGGAATGACATCGATGAGCGCAACCTCAAGGACCATGCCGGCAGCCTTCCACATCGCTGCCGGCACCATGCCGGCTGGCCGGCATCTCCGTCCACCGTCTCCTGCGCGGGGCCATCACCCACCCCGGTAACCCATCCTCCTAGGATGCCCAAAGGGGGTGGGGCACCCACCTCACCCGACAGGGCGTACCGTGTGCCGGTTGCTGGGTGGCGACCGGAGGAATGAGACTGTGAACGTGTCCGGACTGGTGTGGGCGGCGACGCTCGCAGCCCTGACCACGGTCCTCGTGGTGGACCTGCTCATCATCGGGCGCCGGCCGCACGAGCCGAGCGTGCGGGAGTCGAGCCTCTGGGTCGCCTTCTACGTCGGATTGGCCCTGCTGTTCGGCGGCGGACTGTGGCTCACCGCCGGGGCGAGCGTGGCGGGGCAGTTCTACACCGGCTGGCTGACCGAGTACAGCCTCTCGGTGGACAACCTCTTCGTCTTTGTGATCATCATGGCCCGCTTCGGGGTGCCCCGGCAGTACCAGCAGAAGGTGCTGCTCGTCGGCATCGTCCTCGCGCTCGTCATGCGGGGTGGTTTCATCGCCGCGGGGGCGGCATTGATCTCGCAGTTCACCTGGGTGTTCTACGTCTTCGGGGCGTTCCTGATCTACACCGCTATCAACCTGGCCCGGCAGGGCGAGTCGAGCGAGGAGGAGTTCACCGAGAACGTCCTCATCCGCTGGAGCCGGCGGGCGCTGCCCATCTCCCGGGGCTACGAAGGCGCCCGGCTGACCGTACGGGAGAACGGCCGGCGGATGTTCACGCCGATGCTCATCGTCATGATCGCCATCGGCACCACCGACCTGATCTTCGCGCTCGACTCGATTCCGGCGATCTTCGGGATCACCCAGGAGCCGTACCTCGTCTTCACCGCCAACGTGTTCGCACTGATGGGGCTGCGGCAGCTCTACTTCCTGCTCGGTGGGCTGCTCAACCGGTTGATCTATCTGAGCCACGGACTCGCGGTGGTGCTCGGTTTCATCGGGGTGAAGCTGATCCTGGAGGCGCTGGCGGAGAACAATCTCCCGTTCGTCAACGGTGGCGAACACGTCGGCTGGGCACCACACATCCCGATCTGGCTGTCCCTGCTGATCATCCTGGGCACCCTGGCGGTGGCCACGGCGGCGAGCCTGATCAGGTCCTCGCGGGACCGGCGACGCGAGTTGGCCGAGTCCCGCCGCTGAGCCGGCTTCGAGCCGCACCGGGCAGGGTGGCGTCCGAGGGCTGCGTCATGCGTCCGAGGGCTGCGTCATTAGGACTGCCGGGCGGCGGCGAGGCCGGCGACCCACGCCCCGACGTCGGCGGGTGAGCCGAGCGCCGGGGCGTCCACCGGCCGGACCGCGCCGGGGCGACTCCACCGGGCAGCGACGGCGACTCGGCTCACCGCCTCGGTGCCCGGCCGCACGATCACCCCGGTCGGTCGCACCCCCGTTGCTCGGACCATAGGGCGAACCACCACGACCATCAATTCGTCAGTCTGGATTCTTACGGCGACCGTCCCGGCACCGCCGGGCCACGGACCGGTGCCGGCCGGCTCTAGCCACTCCGCGATCGGGCGACGGGTGCCTGTGGCGACGATCAACGGGTACGGCACCCTGTACGCGAGGGGGCGACATGATTGGTGAGCGAGCGACGGCATCGGGCTGGACACTCGTCGGTGCACCCAACGCACGGGACCTCGGTGGACTGATCGGTGCCGAAGGCCGGCGGGTGCGACCCGGACGGCTGATCCGTACCCCGGCGTTGGGTCGGCTGACCGACGATGACCTGCCGGTGCTGGCGAAGCTCGGACCGGCCTGCGTGGTGGACCTCCGAGCCGAGTCCGAGGTGTCGGTGGCGCCACCGGACCGGCTGACCGGCGAGCCGACCGTGGTGCACCTGCCGGTGCACGACCCGGCGCATCCGGTCTTCACGTACGTCTCGGCCGTGCTGCTCGGCCACGACCTGAGCGAGTACGCGGAGCTGGCGCGGCAGGGGACACCGGCGGCGATGGCAGCGATCTACCGCTGGTTCGTCACGGGCGCCGCGGCCCGGGAGGGCTTCGCCGCGGCGGTCCGGCTGGCGGCCGACGAACGCAACGTTCCGCTGGTGTACCACTGCTCGGCGGGCAAGGACCGCACCGGTTGGCTGACGGTGGTGCTGCTGCACGCCCTCGGGGTGGACGAGGCCGCGATCCGAGCCGACTACCTGGCCCACAACCCGTTGACGGAGAGCCTGCGCGAGGTGCTCGTCGATGCGATGCGCCAGCGTCACCCGGGGCTGGACGAGACGGCGGTCCGGCCGGTGCTGGAGGTCCGCCCGGAATACCTCGACGCCGCGTACGAGCAGGTGCGGCAGGTACACGGGTCGTTCGGGGCGTACCTGCGCGACGGCCTGGGGATCACCGAGGAGACGGTGGCGGCGTTGCGGGGGAACCTGCTGGAGTGAGCGCGGTGAGGTCGTGACGGGCCTGCCACACCTCGCGGGAGATGTCGGCCACCAACTGGTTGGCGTCGACGTCGGCCTGAGCGTTGGTCTGGTCGTCGTCGACGGTGGTGCAGACGACGAGCAGGTAGGGCGCGGCGTCGTCGGGGTAGACCACCGCCGCGCCGTGCCGTACGCCGCGTACCCAGCCGTTCTTGTGGGCGAGCCGGATGCCGGGCGGCAGCCCTTCGGCGACATCCTGACGGATCTGCTGGGCGCAGAGCACGTCCAGCATGGCGGCGCAGCCGGCGGGTGAGGCGATCGGGCCGGGGCGGTTGGCGCCGGTGGCGACGGCACCGAGCAGCGCGGCCAGGTCGGCGGCGGTGACCAGGTTGGTGATCTGGGCATCGCGGGCGGCGAAGTCCTCGATCCCGCGCCCGGTGACGCTGTGCCGGGCACCGGCCAGTCGCCAGACCTCGGCCACCGCCGGCAGCCCGACGTGTTCGATGACCAGGTTGGTGGCGAGGTTGCTGGAGCGGACGATCATCCGCTCGGCGAGCCAGCGCAGCGACGCCCGTCCCTCCAGCCGGTCCCACACGGCCTCGTCGTTGTCGTACGCCCGCCGGCAGGAGTACGGCGGGGCATCCGGCCGGGCGGAGGTGAACCGGTTGACGACCTCGACCGGGGCGTCCGGGTCGAGGTGGCCGGCCTCGGCAGCGCGGTGCAGCGCGGCGAGCACGGCCAGTTTCATCGTGCTCGCCGCGTAATGGGTGGCCTCGGCGTGCCGGGTCCAGGTGGGTGGGGCACCGAGGGGCCCCACGTACACCGAGATCGTGCCGGGCTCCCGGTCCAGCCGCGCGTGGAGGTCGCCTGCGGCCATCGCGCGTCTCAGCCGGCGTGCTTGCGGCGGGCGGCGGTGCGGGCCCGCTGGGTCTGGTCGAGCACGACCTTGCGGATGCGGACGGCGGCCGGGGTCACCTCGACGCACTCGTCCTCGCGGCAGAACTCCAGTGCCTGCTCCAGCGAGAGCTTGCGCGGCGGGATCAGCTTCTCGGTCTCCTCCGAGGTGGAGGAGCGCATGTTGGTGAGCTTCTTCTCCTTGGTGATGTTGACGTCCATGTCGTCGGAGCGGGAGTTCTCCCCGACGATCATGCCCTCGTACACCTCGGTGCCGGGCTCGACGAAGAGCGTGCCGCGCTCCTGGAGGTTCATCATGGCGAACGCGGTGGCGGCGCCGGAGCGGTCGGCGACCAGTGAGCCGTTGTTGCGGGTCCGCAGCTCGCCGAACCACGGCTCGTACGACTCGAAGACGTGGTGCAGGATGCCGGTGCCCCGGGTCTCGGTGAGGAACTCGGTACGGAAGCCGATCAGACCGCGGGCCGGTACCAGCCACTCCATCCGGATCCAGCCGGTGCCGTGGTTGACCAGCTGCTCCATCCGGCCCTTGCGGGTGGCCAGCAGCTGGGTGATCGCGCCGAGGTACTCGTCGGGCGCGTCGATGGTGAGCCGTTCCACGGGTTCGCAGGTGCGCCCGTCGATCTCCCGGGTGACCACCTGGGGCTTGCCCACGGTCAGCTCGTAGGACTCGCGGCGCATCTGCTCCACCAGGATGGCCAGGGCCAGCTCGCCCCGGCCCTGCACCTCCCAGGCGTCTGGTCGCTCGGTGGGCAGCACCCGCAGCGACACGTTGCCGACGAGTTCCTTGTCCAGGCGGTCCTTGACCATCCGGGCGGTCACCTTGGCGCCCTTGACCCGGCCGACCAGTGGCGAGTTGTTGGTGCCGATGGTCATGGAGATCGCCGGCTCGTCGACGGTGATCAGCGGCAGCGGGACCGGGTTCTCGGCGTCGGCGAGGGTCTCACCGATCATGATCTCGGGGATGCCGGCGACCGCGATGATGTCGCCCGGGCCGGCGCTGTCGGCGGGCTTGCGCTCCAGGCCCTCGGTCATCAGCAGCTCGGAGATGCGGACCCGCTGGGTGCTGCCGTCGGTGCGGCACCAGGCCACCGACTGGCCCTTGGCGATGGTGCCCTGCCGCACCCGGCACAGCGCGAGGCGGCCGAGGAACGGGGAGGCGTCCAGGTTGGTGACGTGCGCCTGCAGCGGGGCGCTCTCGTCGTACGCGGGCGGTGGGATGGTGTCGAGCAGGGTGCGGAACAGCGGCTCCAGGCTGTGGCTGTCGTCCGGCACCGAACCGTCGGCGGGCTGGGTGAGGGAGGCGATGCCGTCGCGGGCGCAGGCGTAGACGATCGGGAAGTCGATCTGCTCCTCGTCGGCGTCGAGGTCGAGGAAGAGTTCGTAGGTGTCGTCGACGACCTCCTTGATCCGGGCGTCCGGGCGGTCCACCTTGTTGATCACCAGGATGATCGGCATACGGGCCTTGAGGGCCTTGCGGAGCACGAAGCGGGTCTGCGGCAGCGGCCCTTCGCTGGCGTCCACCAGCAGCACCACACCGTCGACCATGGTCAGGCCGCGCTCCACCTCGCCGCCGAAGTCGGCGTGACCGGGAGTGTCGATGATGTTGATGGTGACCGGGTCGGAGCCGTCCGCCGGCAGGTAGCGCACGCCGGTGTTCTTGGCCAGGATGGTGATGCCCTTTTCGCGTTCGAGGTCCATCGAGTCCATCACCCGCTCGGTCACCTCGCCCCGGGCGCCGTAGGCGCCGGACTGCCGCAACATGGCGTCGACCAGGGTGGTCTTGCCGTGGTCGACGTGAGCGATGATGGCGACGTTGCGGAGGTCGGTGCGAAGCTGCATGAGCTCCATCCTCCCGCCTGCGCGGGAGCCGCGTGGCGTCGGGGTCACCGGAGGGCGGGGCCGCGCGGTGACAGAGGGCACTGTCACACTTGCAGGGCAGTTCTGCCGAGGTGATCCGGGGGCGCCGTGCACGATCTGCTCAGTTCGGTGCAGAGCCTGCCGCCGTGGCTGATCTACGTGGTGGCGGCGCTGGTCGTGGCCGCCGAGACGGCACTGATCATCGGGCTGGTCGCGCCCGGTGAGGCGACTCTGCTGCTGGTGGGCTTCCTCACGTACACCGGCACGCTGCGGTTCGTACCGGCGTTGCTGGTGATGATCGCCGCCGCCGCGCTGGGCGACGCGTTGGCGTTCCGCGCCGGTCGGCGCTACGGGCCCCGGCTGCGGGCCAGCAGGTGGGGTGCCCGGGTGGGGCCGGAGCGGTGGGCCCGCGCCGACGCGATGCTCGACCGGATGGGTGGGCGAGGTGTGCTGACCGCCCGCTGGGTGGCGTTCGCCCGCACGCTGGTGCCTCGACTGGCCGGTGCGGCCGGTATGCCGTACCGCCGGTTCGCGCCGTGGAACCTTGCCGGGGTGAGCACCTGGGTGGGTGCCTCGGTGCTCGTCGGGCATCTGGCCGGGGAGTCGTACGAGACGGTCTCCCGGCTGCTGGGCCGGGCCACCGGAGCGGTGCTGGTGCTGGTGGCCGCGTTGGTCGCGGTGGTGCTGGCCGGTCGCTGGCTGGGCCGAAACCCCGATCCGGCCCGGGCGTTGCTGACCCGGGCGGCCCGGCTGCCGCCGCTGCGGTGGCTGTCGGCCCGCTACGGGCTGCTGTTCTTCCTGCTGAGCCTGCGCCTCGGGCCGGCATGGGCGTTGCTGGCGAACCTGGCCGTCGGGGTGGTGCTGCTCTTCGTGGTGGCGTTGGTGATCGCGTGGGTCCTGCGGGTGGTGGTCCGGCACAGCGGGTTGGCTCTGGTCGACGGGGCGATCGCGAGCTGGTTCGCGGCGCGGCGTACGCCCGATGCGGTGGAGGCCACCCAGGCGGCGGTGTCGCTGCTGCGTGGCTCGTCGCTGATCGTGATGGTGGCGGTGGTCGCCCTGATCCAGGCGTGGCGGCAACGACCCTGGCGGGCGGACCTGCTCAGTGTGGTCGGCACGGTCGGCGCATTCGTGCCGCTGGTGGTGCTGGCGGCCGTGGCGGACCTGGCCGCCGGTGGTCGGGTGGTGCTGTTCTCAACCCAGAACGTCGTGGTGACGGCGAGCCTGTGCACCCTGGCGTGGCTGTTGTCGCGAGGTGCCCGGTGGCCGGTGGCGGTGGCCGCGTGGACCGTGGCGGCGGCCGGTGTGGTCACCATCGGCGGCGCCCGGCTGTATCTGGGGTTGAGTACGGCCAGCGGCACGGTCGGCGCGGTGCTGCTCGGTGCCGCCTGGACGGCGGTGTTCATGGTCGCCTGGGCCACCCGGGACCGTGCGGTGACGGGCGGTCGGTCCGCCGTCGGGTGAGGCCGGAGACCGCGTCCTGGATGAACCAGCGTTTCGGGCAGAGCTACGACGTCTGGGACTACCGGGACAACGCCTACCTCGGTAGCACCTACCTGGCCTGGCTGACCAAGTACATCGGCGACATGTACTTCGACGCCGACTACCGGCTCGACGCCGACCTGTGCACCTCGGAGCTGAACTCGTGCCTGTTGAACGCGATCATCGCGGCCTACAACTACGGGCACGGGGCGGTGGCCCGGGAGGGGGAGCCGCTGACCATCCCGAACCCGAGCTACGTGCGCAACGTCCGGGCGCTGATGTCGGAGTGCGTCTGCCTCGGGTTCTGACCGTCGGTGACCCGGCCGGGCCACCAGAAGCGTTCCCCGAGCAGGAACGCCAGGGCCGGGACGACCACCGTGCGGACCAGCAGGGTGTCCAGCAGCACGCCGAGGCAGACGATGATCCCGATCTGGGTCAGGGTGATCAGCGGTAGCACGCCGAGGACGGCGAAGACGGCGGCCAGCAGGATCCCGGCGCTGGTGATCACGCCGCCGGTCACTCGCAGCGCGGAGAGCATGCCCTCGCGGGTGCCGGCGGTGCGGGCGTCCTCGCGGGCGCGGGTGACCAGGAAGATGTTGTAGTCCACGCCGAGCGCCACCAGGAAGACGAACGCCAGCAGCGGCACGGTGGTGTCCAGGGCGGGGAAACCGAGCACGTGGTCGAAGAGCAGCCAGGCGCCGCCGAGGCTGGCGAAGTAGGACGCGACGACGGTGACCACGAGCAGCACCGGGGCGAGCAGGCCGCGTAGCAGCAGGACCAGCACGGCACCGACCAGGAGCAGGATCAGCGGCAGGATGACGCGTAGGTCCTCCGCGTCGGCCGCCGACGCGTCGTACGTGCCGGCCACGGTGCCGCCGACGATGGCGCCGGCCGGGGTGTCGCCGCCGGCCGGGGCGGGCGGCGCGGAGTCGGGTACGGCGGCGACCGCGTCCCGCAGGGCCTCCAGCGTCCGGTCGGAGGCGGTGGTGCCGGGCTCGGCCTCGAGGACCACGTCGACCTGGGCGACGGTGGGGCCGGCGGTGCCGGGACGGGCGGAGGCGACCCCGGGCACCTCGGCGGCGGCCGCGGTGACCGCCGGTACGGTGTCGGGTCGGGTCATCACCGCGACCGGCTGGGTGGTGCCGGCGGGGAAGGCGCGGGCGAGGGTCTCTGCTCCGGCGACCGCTTCGGGCTGTACCCGGAACTGCTCGGTCTCCGACAGCCCGGTCCGCAGGCCGAGGCCGCCCAGGGCAAGCGCGGCCAGCAGCAGCGTGGCCAGGACCGCGACGGGCACCGGTCGGCGGATCACGGCGGCGCCGAGCCGGCCCCAGACCCGGCCCTCCCGACCTTCGCTGCCGACGTGCGGTACGAACGGCCAGAACAGGCGCCGCCCGAGCAGCACCAGCGCGGCCGGCAGCACGAGCAGCGCCGACGCCATGGCCAGGAGGATGCCGGTGGCGCAGGCGACGGCGAGGGCCCGGTTGAGTTCCCGCTCGCTGAGCAGCAGGGTGAGCACCCCGAGCATGACGGTGCCGCCGCTGGCGAGGATCGGTTCGGCGGTGCGGCGCAACGCGGCGCGCATGGCGGCGAAGCGGTCCGCCTCGCGGCGCAGTTCCTCCCGATAGCGGGCGATCAACAGCAGGGCGTAGTTGGTGGCGGCGCCGAAAACGAGGACGCTGGCGATGCCGGAGACGGCACCGCCGGCGAAATTGATGCCGACGGCGGGGATCACCGTGTCGAGGGCCCGCAGGGCGACCTGTTCGGTTGCGGCCACGACGGCCAGGGGCACCATCCACAGCAGCGGGCTGCGGTAGGTGACGAGCAGCAGCAGCGCGACCACGGCGGCGGTGACGGCGAGCAGGGTGGTGTCGGCGCCCTCGAAGACCTTGGTGAGGTCGGCGGTGAAGGCCGGCGGGCCGGTCACCTCGACGGTCAGTTCGGCCGGCAGCGCCGTCAGCGCCTCGCGGACCTCGGCGACGGTGGCGGCCACCGCTTCCTGACCACCCTCGGTGCTCAACGGCACGGCGACCAGGGCGACGGTGCCGTCGGGGGACAGTTGCGGCGGCGCGACCTGACCGCCGACGGTGAACCCGCTCAGGGCGCCGGTGCCGGTGGTGACGGCGGTGCGGTCGGCGTCGGTCAACGGCGCGCGGTCGTCACGGGTGACCACGACGATGGCCGGCTGGACGTCGCTGGCGGGTAGTTCGTCCTGCAACCGCTCGACCTGGGTGGATTGCCAGCGGTCGGACAGGCCGGTGGCGGAGACGGGTGCCGGGTTGTCGGGGGTCGGCAACCAGAAGACGGCCGCGCCCACGGCGAGCGCCGCGAGGATGGTGAACCAGGCGTTCAGGCGACCGCCCGCCACGCGGGTGAACACGGACATCAGGACCCCCAGGCAAAAGTATCTAGACAGCCGAGATTTTCGCCTATCAAGAGAGATGCTGCAACAGCTCAGTGGTAGAGAATCTCGGTAAACGAGACGAGGGTCTCTCTCGGTTATGCTGCGAACCCGGGACGTCGGGAGGAAGCGGCGGGACGTGGCAGCTCACGGTATGTACCGCAGGCGCGACACGCGCCGGGACGTGTTGATCGCCGAGATCACGGCCGAGCTGCGGCGCTACGGCGTGGACGCGCAGCACGTCGGGCACGCCTTCGCCGGCCAGCACGGCCTCAACGCCACCGACCTGCAGGCGCTGATCGCCGTGATGGACGCCGAGCTGGTCGGCGACCCGATCACGCCGGGCCGGCTCGGCGAGCACCTAGGGCTCTCCTCCGGCTCGGTCACCGCGCTGATCGACCGGCTGGAACGGGTCGGGCATCTGCGCCGGGACCGGGACACCACGGACCGACGCAAGGTCCTGCTGCGCTACGCCGAACGCGGCGCCGAGCTGGCGATGGGCTTCTTCCGGCCGCTGGGCGAGCGCACCGACCGGGTGATGGCCGGCTTCCGTGACGACGAACTGGAGGTGGTGTACCGGTTCATGACGGCGATGGGAGCCTCGCTGCGGGAGCACCGGGACGAGGTCCGTGCCGCCCGGACCGAGCCGCACCGCCGCCGGTCGGAGTGAGTCGTGCTTGATCGTCTGGCGGCCGGACTCGCCGCTGCCGCCCTGCGACTGCCACCGGCGCGGACCCGACGGGTCACCGTCACCCGGGACATCGCGCTGCGGGTACGCGACGGAGTGATTCTGCGCACCGACCACTACGCTCCCGACCTGCCCGCCGCGCCCACCGTGCTGATCCGCACCCCGTACGGTCGGGCCGGACCGATGCGGCTGCTCTGCCGACTCGCCGCCGAGCAGGGATTCCACGTGGTCATCCAGTCCTGCCGGGGCACGGGCGGCTCCGGCGGCGAGTTCGAGCCGTTCGTGCACGAGCGCGACGACGGCCTGGACACGCTCGACTGGCTGCGTCGGCAGCCGTGGTGGATCGGCGCGTTCGGCATGTTCGGCGCCAGCTATCAGGGATTCGTGCAGTGGGCGCTCGCGGCGGACGCGGGCCCGCAGCTGCGCGCGATGGTCGCGGTCGCGACCGCCTCCACCACCCGTGACTCCACGTACGCGGGCGAGTCGTTCGCCCTGGACACGGTGCTGACCTGGGCCGAGCTGCTCCAGGCGCAGACCGTGCCGTGGCTGGCCCGCCAGTGGGAACTCAAGCGCGGCCAGCCGAAGCTGACCGCCGCCCTGTCCCACCTTCCGTTGATCGAGGCGGACCGGGTCGCCACCGGGGTGACCGTGCCGTTCTTCCAGGAGTGGCTGCGGCATCACACCCCACAGGCCGACTACTGGCGCAGTCGGGTTTTCGACGATCGGCTGCACCTGGTCGGCTCCCCGGTGGCGATGGTCAGCGGCTGGCACGACATCTTCCTGCCGGCCCAACTGCGCGACTACACGGCGTTGCGGGCCACCGGTGCCCGTCCACGCCTGGTGGTCGGGCCGTGGACGCACGGCAGCCCCGGGCTGTTCATCGCCGCCCTGCGTGAGGGGCTGAGCTGGCTCGGCACCCACCTGTCCGACGATCGGGCCGGCGAGGTCGCCGATCCGCCCGACGCTCCGGTGCGGGTGCACGTCGGTGGTGCCGGCGGGGGCTGGCGTGACCTGCCCGACTGGCCGCCACCCGCCGACGTCGTGCGGTGGCACCTGCATCCGGGGGCGACCCTGAGCCCGTCGGACCCGGTGCCGTCACCGCCGGACGGGTTCTGGTACGACCCGGCCGACCCGACACCGTCGCTGGGTGGTCCACTGCTGGTGGCCCAGCGGGCCGGACCGTTCGACAACCGCCCGGTCGAGGCCCGGCCCGACGTGTTGACCTGGACCAGCGAGCCGTTGGCCGCCGGGATCGAGGTGGTCGGGCCGGTGCGCGCCGAGATCCACCTGCGCAGCGAGCTGACCCACCTGGACGTCTTCGTGCGACTGTGCGACGTGGATGGTCGGGGACGTTCGTGGAACATCTGCGACGGTCTGGTCCGCCTCGACCCGCAGCGGTTCCCCGCCGACGACACCGGCGCCGTCGTGGTGCCGGTCGAGATGTGGCCCACCGCCCACCGCTTCGCCCCGGGGCACCGACTGCGGCTGCAGGTCTCCGGTGGGGCCCACCCCCGCTACGCGCGTAACCCCGGCACCGGCGAACCGCTCGGCGCAGCTGTCACACTCCGTGGTGGATTCCGGGAGATCCTGCACGACCCGGATCATCCGTCCGCAGTGGTCCTACCGGTCGTCCACTCTGCCTCTCAGCCTTCTCCAAGCTGAATCAAAGCGCCTCTGAGCTGGGCATTCTCTAGCAACCCGAGCTATCGTGGTGATACGCCCGGCGCCGTGCACCCGATTGGCCGGGCCCGCCGGTGAGCCCCTCCACCGCGTACGCGGTGTCACCGTCGCGCCTGGTCCCAACGAGTATGCGAAGGGGGGAGCCATGACGCGGGCCCCGGCAAATCTGCTCGCCGTTCGTAGTCTGCTGCTTGAGCATCTCAACCGTGACCCCAACCGCAGCCGCGACGCCGACCTCGAACCCAACGAGGTCGGCATCGTCGGCGACGCCAACCACCGAGGGGGCTACCACTGCGGGTCGGACCGGGTCGTCACCAACGACTACTCGGTGGTCGAGTCGCCCCGCGACCGCAACGGCCTGACCCTCGACGCGGCCGCCCTGGACGTCGGAACGTTCCAGCTCAGTTCCAACGGCCGTACCCACAACCTGTTCACGTTCTCGGCCTGGTGCGTGGCGCAGTGCGTCGCCAACGCCCCGGACACCCGCGACATCCGCGAGATCATCTACTCGCCCGACGGCAAGGTGGTCCGGCGCTGGGACCGGCTCGGTCGCCGCAGCACCGGCGACCGGTCCCACCTGTGGCACAGCCACTTCAGTTTCTTCCGGGACTCGATCAAGGCGAACCGCGACCAGCGGCCGCTGTTCCGCCGCTACCTGACCGCCATCGGACTGCTGAACTCCGAGGAGGGGGAGAACGACATGACACCCGAGGAACACAACTGGCTCAAGACCGTCCACCGCAACCTCACCGTCCTGGACGGACGCAACCCGGTCGGGCAGACCTACACCCGGATGGCGATGGGCGAGGATCACAAAGATCCCGACTTCCGGGTCTCCCACCCGACACTGCGCACCATCGGCGCGCAACTCACCGCACTACAGAACACGGTGGACTCGCTGATGAACCGGGACTTCACCGACGAGCAGGCGATCGTCACCGGAGTGCTGGCGGGTCTCACTCCGCAGGAGATAGCGGCGGCGATCCCGCCCACCGTGGCGCAACAGGTCGTCAGCGAGTTGAGCCGCCGACTGGCGGCCTGAGCCGACGCTCCGACGGGTGGCGGCCAGTACCGGCCGCCACCCGCCGCCGTGCGATCAGCCCCGCCGGACCGTACGAGTCAGAGCGGACGGACGTTGTCCGCCTGCGGGCCCTTCTGCCCCTGGGTCACGTCGAACTCGACCTTCTGGCCCTCGGTCAGTTCGCGGTAACCGCCGGACTGGATGGCCGAGTAGTGGACGAAGACGTCGGGCCCTCCGCCGTCCTGCTCGATGAAGCCGAAGCCCTTTTCGGAGTTGAACCACTTCACGGTGCCGGTTGCCATGCGTACTCTCTCCCTGTTCCATGCGGGCGACCGCTGGCTTGCGCGCCGGTGATCGCCCAATACCTTCCCGACAGTAACCGGTGAATAGCGGATTTGCCGGGCGAAGCGCCTCAGGCGTTGCGGCGGATGGCTCCGACGCGGCGGGCGCGATCAGGGATCACCCTCAGGGGCGCCACCCGGAGGATGGGGAGGAAACCCGATGTCCACGGTGGCGAGCAGGTCTTAGCGTACGAGGCATGGCGGACCAGTTGGCCCAGGTCGGAGAGCTTCCCGTGGTGGTGCTGATGGCGGTGCTCGGGGTGGTCATGCTCTTCGACGCGGTGCCGCTGTTCGGCGTCCTCGTGCCCGGTGACGTGGCGGTGCTCGCCGCGGTGGCGGTCGGCAGCCCCGCCACCGGGTTGGCGACCTTCGTCGCCGTGGTCACCGGCTGTCTCACCGGTTGGTCGTTGAGCTTCCTCGTCGGCCGGCGGTGGGGCGACCGGCTGCGGCGCAGCCGCTTCGGCGGTTGGGTCGGCGAGGCGCGGTGGGCGGCAGCGGAGACCATCCTGCGCCGCGACGGCGGTCGGCTGGTGCTGATCGCGCCCTTCCTGCCGGTGTTCAACGCCCTGCTGCCCCTGGCCGCGGGCGGGCTGCACATGTCGTACCGACGGTTTCTCGGGTTCGCGGCGCTCGGCGCGGCCGGATGGGCCGGTCTCTACCTGGTGGTGGGCACGGCGTCGCGGACACTGGCCGGGCTCCTGCCCGCCGGAGCGAGTCCGCTACTGGTGACCATGCTGGGCGGACTGCTGCTGGCGGCCCTGGTGCTGCTCGGCACCCGCCGGCGGTTGCGCGCGGCCACCCGCTGAACCGACCGGTCCGGGAACTCCTCGGCAGCCTCGGCTCTGGTCGAAACCGGGGGTGGCTGTCGCACCCGTCGGGCAGGATCAGCAGCGTCCAGCCGCACCTGCGTGGGGCCCCTTCGCCGGCCTGCGGTACCGCTTCGAGGACTACGACGACGACCAGATCCGACGGCTGCGCATCGCTCCCTGAGCAGCGCGGCTGTCACCAGCCTCGGGCGCGCCACTCGGCCAGGTGGGGGCGTTCCGCGCCGAGCGTCGAGTCCCGACCGTGCCCGGGGTAGAACCAGGTCTCGTCGGGCAGCCGGTCGAACAGCTTGTGCTCGACATCGTCGATCAGCGCGGCGAACCGCTGCGGATCCCGGTCGGTATTTCCCACCCCGCCGGGGAAGAGACTGTCGCCGGTGAAGAGGTGCGGCACGCCACCGGGGTCGCGGTAGAGCAGCGCCACCGAACCCGGGGTGTGCCCCCGCAGGTGGATGACCTCCAGGGCGCAGTCGCCGACCGGTACGACGTCGCCCTCGGCGAGGGTCTGCGCCTCGATCGGCAGCCCGTCGGCGTCGTCGGCGTGCACCAGCGCACGGGCACCGGTCTTGGCCACCACCTCTTCCAGACCCACCCAGTGGTCCATGTGCTGATGGGTGGTCACCACCGCGGTGAGCCCCGCGTCGCCGATCAACTCCAGCAGGCGGGGCGCCTCGTTGGCGGCGTCGATCAGCACCTGCTCACCGGTGTCGCCGCAGCGCAGCAGGTACGCGTTGTTGTCCATCGGGCCGACCGACACCTTGGTGATGGTCAGCCGGTCGAGTTCGCGTACCGCCGGCGGGCCGCCGGGGGTGACTTCTCCGCTGTAGGTCATGGCTCCCTAGATCCATTCGGGCGGGTGGGGCAGCTGCCCGTCGGGGGTGACGGTCAGCGTGGCGCCGGGGTCGCGGCCGGTCAACCATGCGGCGAGTTCGGCCGCCGAACCGGTGACGACCGGTGCCGCTGCCCGGTCGCCGAGCACCAGTTCGTGGCTGCTGCCGTCGAAGCGAAGCACCATCGCCGGTACGTCGTCCCGGTCGGCGAAGCCGCTTGTCACCTCGTGCAACAGCCGGTGACCGAAGTCCGGTGACCAGTCCGTGGGCCGGTAGCCGGCCGCCAGGTCGACATGGTGGATCTCCAGCTCCCGCAGTCGACCCCAGACGAGCAGGGCCGCCGGCTGCGAGCCGTGCCGGGTCTCGACGGTGGCACCCCATGCCGGCACCGGCATCGCGGCCACGGCCTCGGCGAACCGGTCCGCGCTGCGCCGCAGGTCGTCCAGCTGCTCCTCCGGGGTACGCGTGGCCCCCGCCTCGATGTCGGCGGTCCGGGCGGCGGCGCTGGCGTACATCGGGATCGGTTCGCCGGTGCGGGCCGAGGTGAGCAGGTTGACGAAGCCGTCGGCATTGCGGCAGAGGTGGGCCAGCACGTGTCCTCGGCTCCACCCGGGCAGCAGGGACGGTGCGGCGAGGTCGGCGGCGTCGAAGGTGGCCGCCGTGCGCAGCAGGCGCGCCGTGGCCTCGTCCACGTCGCCGGTCAGCAGCAGCGGATCCATCGTCACGGTGCTGACCCTAGTGGCCCGCGCCCACCCGCGTCGCCGGGGAATTCACTTCCGGCGTGGCGTGGCCCGACCTACCGTCTGTGCCAGCGACCCCTTCGACCGGGTCACGCGACGCTCGTCTGCTGCCTCGCGGCCCGGTCACCACCGAGGGAGGTCGACCAGGTTCGTGCGTGGCGCCGGAGCGGAGGAGGTGGTGGTCATGCCGGTCACCGCACCCGTGTATCACCCGCACCGACACTGAACGAGGAGCCATGACCATCTCGCTGACCGCCCTGGGCTGGGACACCGACCGGGCGGCCCACCTGCGACGTATCCGTACCGATCAGCGTCCCGGCCGGGTGGCCCGGGTCGACCGGGGCGTCTGCACCGTACTCACCGAGGCCGGGCCGGTGCGCGCCTCGACCGGCGGGGCGCTGCTGGCCGCCGCCGTGCGCGACGCGACCCGGCTGCCCGGCGTCGGCGACTGGGTGCTGCTGTGCGCCTGGCCCGACGGGCGGGTGACGGTGGAGGTGGTACTGCCCCGGCGTACCGCGTTGATCCGGCGCACCGCCGGTAAGGACGCCAGCGGTCAACTGCTGGCCGCCAACCTCGACGTGGCCGCCGTGGTGGAGCCGGTGCACCCGGCACCGGACGCCGCCCGGATCGAGCGGCTGCTCTCCCTGGTCCACGAGTCCGGTGCCCGGCCGCTGGTGGTGCTGACCAAGACCGACCTGGCGGCCGATCCGGCGGCGGTAGCCCGTCAACTGGCGGCCCTGGCTCCGGGGGTGCCGGTGCTGCCGGTCAGCGCCGAGCACGGCACCGGACTGGAGGCGCTGCGCGCCGAGGTCGGCCCCGGCCGAACCCTCGGGCTGCTCGGGCCCTCCGGCGCTGGCAAGTCCAGCCTGGTCAACGCGCTCGTCTCGGCGGTGGTGATGCCCACCCAGGCGATCCGCCGGGTCGACGGTAAGGGTCGGCACACCACCACCTGGCGGGCGCTGGTGCCGCTGCCGGGTGGGGGCGCCGTGGTGGACACGCCCGGGGTCCGGGCCGTCGGCCTGCTCGACGGCGCGACCGGGCTCGACCGCGCCTTCGCCGACATCGCCGACTTGGCCGCCAGCTGCCGGTACGGCGACTGCCGGCACGAGGCCGAACCCGGCTGCGCGGTGCGGGCGGCGCTGGATGCCGGCGCGCTGACCGCCCGCCGCTACGACAGCTGGCGCCGGCTGCAACGGGAGGTCGCCCACGAGACCCGTCGCCGCTCCACGCGCCCCACCCGTGTGTCCCGCGCCACCCGCCGCACCCCCCACCCCCGCTAACCACTTCCCACCCCACCCGTGTGTCCCGCGATCATGCAGTTGTGGTCGTCGCTACGGGCGATTTGACTGCTTTGTTCCGTGCCACAACTGCATGGTCGCGCGCAGCTGGGCGGGGAGCGGGTGGGTGGGGGAGGGGTGGGATGTGTGGGTGGGGGAAGTTGTCGGGGGTCGGGTCTACAGTTGCCGGGGCGCACTCTCCGCGCTGACACAACCGCTGGGGTCACCTCAAAAGCGGACAGATCTTCCTCTTCATTCTCACCCGGGAGTACACGGACCGTGGCCGACCGTTTGATCATTCGTGGCGCGCGCGAGCACAACCTGCGTGACGTCAGCCTCGACCTGCCCCGGGACGCCCTGATCGTGTTCACCGGGCTGTCCGGGTCGGGCAAGTCGAGCCTGGCCTTCGACACGATCTTCGCCGAGGGGCAGCGACGCTACGTCGAGTCGCTGTCGTCGTACGCCCGGCAGTTCCTCGGCCAGATGGACAAGCCGGACGTCGACTTCATCGAGGGCTTGAGCCCGGCGGTGTCGATCGACCAGAAGTCCACGTCCCGCAACCCCCGCTCCACCGTCGGCACGATCACCGAGGTCTACGACTACCTGCGGTTGCTGTTCGCCCGCGTCGGCGAACCACACTGCCCGGTCTGCGGCGAGCGGATCTCCAAGCAGAGCCCGCAGCAGATCGTCGACCGGGTTCTCGCCATGGTCGAGGGCACCCGGTTCATGGTGCTCGCCCCGGTGGTGCGGGGACGCAAGGGCGAGTACGTCGACCTGTTCGCCGAACTCCAGGCCAAGGGGTACGCGCGGGCCCGGGTCGACGGTGTGGTGCACCAGCTCACCGACCCGCCGAAGCTGAAGAAGCAGGAGAAGCACACCATCGAGGTGGTGATCGACCGGCTCAGCGTCAAGCCCAGCGCCAAGCAGCGGCTGACCGACTCGGTCGAGGCGGCCCTGGGCCTCTCCGGTGGTCTGGTCCTGCTCGACTTCGTCGACCTGGCCGAGGACGACCCCGACCGGGAGCGGCGCTACTCCGAGCATCTGGCCTGCCCCAACGACCACCCGCTCGCCATCGAGGACCTGGAACCCCGGGTCTTCTCCTTCAACGCGCCCTACGGCGCCTGCCCGGAGTGCACCGGCCTCGGCACCAAGAAGGAGGTCGACCCGGAACTGGTCGTCCCCGACCCGGAACGCAGCCTGCGCGAGGGCGCGATCCAGCCCTGGGCGACCGGGCACAACCTGGAATACTTCCTGCGCCTGCTGGAGGCGCTCGGCGAGGCCGAGCACTTCGACGTCGACACCCCGTGGCGGGCGTTGCCGTCGCGGGCGCAGAAGACGATCCTGCACGGCTCCGACGACCAGGTGCACGTGCGCTACCGCAACAAGTACGGCAGGGAGCGGTCGTACTACACCGGCTTCGAGGGTGTGGTGCAGTGGATCGAGCGCCGGCACTCCGACACCGAGAGCGAGTGGTCGCGGGAGAAGTACGAGGGCTACATGCGCGACGTGCCCTGCGCGGCCTGCGGCGGTGCCCGGCTCAAGCCCGAGGTGCTCGCGGTCACCCTGGCCGGGCGCAGCATCGCCGAGGTGTGCAACTTGTCGGTAGGTGAGTGCGCCGACCTGCTGGCCGGCATCGAGCTGACCGACCGGCAGAAGCTGATCGCCGAGCGGGTGCTCAAGGAGATCAACGCCCGGCTGCGCTTCCTGCTCGACGTCGGGCTGGACTACCTCTCCCTGGACCGCCCGGCCGGCACCCTCTCCGGCGGTGAGGCGCAGCGCATCCGGTTGGCCACCCAGATCGGGTCGGGCCTGGTCGGGGTGCTCTACGTGCTCGACGAGCCGTCGATCGGCCTGCACCAGCGGGACAACCACCGGCTGATCGAGACGCTGGTGCGGCTGCGCGGCCTGGGCAACACGCTGATCGTGGTCGAGCACGACGAGGACACCATCCGCACCGCCGACTGGATCGTCGACATCGGTCCCGGCGCGGGGGAGCACGGCGGTCGGATCGTGCACAGCGGCTCGGTGCCGGCGCTGCTGGAGAATCCCGAGTCGCTGACCGGGGCGTACCTGTCGGGTCGGCGGGAGATCCCGACCCCCCGGGGACGCCGCCCGCAGACCCCCGGGCGGGAGCTGGTGGTGCACGGGGCCCGCGAGCACAACCTGCGCAACCTGACCGTGAGCTTCCCGCTCGGCCAGCTGATCGCCGTCACGGGCGTCAGCGGCTCGGGCAAGTCGACGCTGGTAAACGACATCCTCTACGCGGTGCTGGCCAACCAGATCAACGGCGCCCGGCTGGTGCCGGGCCGGCACACCCGGGTCTCCGGCCTGGAGCACGTCGACAAGGTCGTCGGCGTCGACCAGTCACCGATCGGCCGTACCCCGCGCTCCAACCCGGCCACCTACACCGGCGTCTGGGACCACGTGCGCAAGCTGTTCGCCGAGACCACCGAGGCCAAGGTTCGGGGGTACGGCCCCGGACGGTTCTCCTTCAACGTCAAGGGCGGTCGCTGCGAGGCGTGCTCCGGCGACGGCACCATCAAGATCGAGATGAACTTCCTGCCCGACGTGTACGTGCCGTGCGAGGTCTGCAAGGGCGCCCGGTACAACCGGGAGACCCTTGAGGTGCACTACAAGAGCAAGACCGTCTCCGACGTGCTGGAGATGCCGATCGAGGAGGCGGCCGAGTTCTTCTCCGCGATCCCGGCCATCCACCGGCACCTCAAGACGCTCGTCGACGTGGGGCTGGGCTACGTACGGCTGGGGCAGCCCGCGCCGACCCTCTCCGGTGGCGAGGCGCAGCGGGTCAAGCTCGCCTCGGAGTTGCAGAAGCGCTCCACCGGGCGGACGGTCTACGTGCTCGACGAGCCGACCACCGGCCTGCACTTCGAGGACATCCGTAAGCTGCTGCTGGTGCTGGAGGGCCTGGTCGACAAGGGCAACACGGTGATCACGATCGAGCACAACCTGGACGTGATCAAGAGTGCCGACTGGTTGATCGACATGGGCCCGGAGGGTGGCCACCGGGGCGGCACCGTGCTCGCCACCGGCAGCCCGGAGGAGGTCGCCGAGGTCGCCGAGAGCCACACCGGGCAGTTCCTGCGTACCGTCCTCAGGCTCGACGGCGCGGCGAAGGGCGCCGTGGCGGCGACCACCAGGGCGGCGAAGGCGAACGGTAGCCGGGCCCGGGGCGGTCGGAAGACCACAGCTGCCGCGCGCTGACGGGCCGACTCCGCCGGGCGGGATACCGACAGGCGGCGGTCGGCGGGTGTCTGACGGTCGGACGGCGCGCCCGGGTGGCCGATCGGGTGAACCGCCGGGCAGAGTGGTGCGTGCAGGGAGAGTAGCGACACATCATGCACCGGAGTGACCGACGGAGGGGCGAGGCATGAGCGAGCCGCAGGGCAGCGCTGGCATTGGCGACGATCAGGTGCCGGCCGGGCCTGGAGTGCGTAGCCGTCGGGCCGTGCTCACGGGCGCGGGGGCGGTCGGCGCGGCGGTGGTGTTGGCCGCCTGCGGCGGTGAGGACGACGACGGCGGCGCGGCACCGAGTCCTGGACCGCAGGTCACCAACACCGGCGACGCTGGCGGCGGGGATCGTGAGGGCGCCCAGTCACTGGCCCGGACGACCGACATCCCGGTCGGCGGCGGCGCGGTCTTCGCCGCCCAGGGCGTGGTGATCACCCAGCCCACCGCAGGTGACTTCAAGGGTTTCGACCCGGTCTGCACCCATCAGGGCTGCCCGGTGTCGAACGTCGACGGCGGCACCATCAACTGCACCTGCCACGGCAGCAAGTTCTCCATCGAGGACGGCTCCGTCACGGCCGGCCCGGCGACCACGCCGCTGCCGGCCAAGAACATCAAGGTCGACGGCGACCAGATCGCGCTGGCCTGAGCCGGCCGAACGACGGTCGCGGCCGGGACGTGCCGTCCCGGCCGCGACCGTCGACGTCACCGGGCGTAGACCGACATCTCCCACAGCGAGAAGCCGTAGGAGGTGCCCCGAGTCAGCCCGTACATCCGCACGTACCGGGCCTGTTGCGTGGCGAAGCTGACCACGTCGGTTCCGCCGTTCCCGGCGGTGGTCGACCAGGCCGGCCGCCAGGTGGCGCCGTCGGCGGAGACCTCCACCCGGTACGACCGGGCGTAGGCCGCCTCCCAGGCCAGGACCACCCGACCGACCTGCCGTACGGAACCGAGGTCCACCCGCAGCCACTGGTTGTCCGACCAGGAACTCGCCCACCGGGTGCCCAGGTCACCGTCGACGGCGCGGCCGGCACCGTTGAACAGTTGACTGCTGGACGCGGTGACCGGGCGGCCGGCGGCCAGGTTGGTCAGGTCGTCGCCACGGCGGGCGGGGAACGAGACCACCTGCTGGTAGGTGGGGCGGTTCTGCCAGGCGATGGTGGCGTGCTTGACGCCGCCCAGCGGTGACTGGACGATGGCGTCGGCGCACCACTGGTCACCGGCGGCGCACGTCGAGTCACCCGGATAGGTCTGCGTGGCCGGCGTCGCCGCCGCCGTCCGCAGCGTGTCCAGCAGGATCTGCCGGCAGGCGGCGAGGTCGCCGTCGCCGCAGAAGGTACGCCCAGGCCCGCCGGCCACCGGGTCACCCAGGACGGCTCGCAGATCCTTGTCGACCCAACCCCACCACCCGTACTGGAACGCCGAGCCCTTGTGGGTCTGGGCGCTGTTCGCCGACGACGGCAGGTTCGACACGTCGCCCTGCTGGTGGCCGGAGGGTGACTCGTTGACCTGGAGAGTGTTGACCAGGGACTGGTACAGCTCCGTGCCGAGCGGTTCCCGGAACATGCCCCGCACCAGCAGCGGCCACCAGGCGTCGAGGGTCCGGATCGCCTCGGCGTGCTGGTAGACCTTGCTGCCCTCGGCCGTCTCCACCCGCAGCGCGCCGGCCTGCCGCCACGCCTTCAGCCGCGCGATCTCGCTGGCCAGGGCGGTGTCGGTGACCGGTTGGCTCTCCAGTACCCGGATCAGCTCGCCGAGCACTTCGGCGCCGCGTAGATCGGTCAGCCCGGCCCGCTGCACCAGCTCGGTGAGCGAGGCCCGGTCGAAGGTGCGGCCCGCCGCGAGTGCCGCCTTGACCGGCCGGTCCAGCAGGTCCCCGCGGTGTACGGCACCGAAGCTGAAGTTGCCGTCGGCGGCGCCGAAGTCCTTGGCCTGCTTGTTGTTCCAGCTGACGTAGTAGTCCTGGTTCACCGACTGCGGGTGGGCCGACGCCGGCGCGTACCGGGCGGTGCCGGTCTCCGGGTCGAAGTCCTGCCACTCGTACGCCCGTTCGGCCTTCATCGGCAGGCTCGGATTGCTGCCGGATGCCCGCAGCGGGTTGAGTCCGGAGTTGAAGTACGCCGACTCGGTGGAGTTGACGTAGAACCAGTTGAACGCGTACTCGACGTTGTTCGCCGAGGCGCGGAAGGCCGCCGCGGAGCCCATCTGGGTCGGGTCGTTGTACATCTGGAAACCGATCGCGGAGTCGGCTTCCCGGCCGTAGGTGGACCGCAGGTGGGTGAAGGCGTGCGGCACCCCGCCGACGGTGCCCCGCCAGGCCACCAGGCCGAGCTTGGTACGCCAGGCGACAAGCTTGTACGACCCGGCTGCGGTGCCGTCGGCGACGGTCGGGCTCCACCGGTTGACGTGGGACAACTCCTCCATCGCCAGGCACTGGCCGCGGAACAGGTAGTGGTTGCTGCCCAGCGTCGGCGTGCCACCGCCGGGTACGCAGAGCGGCACCGCGTACGTGTCGGTGATGTCGTGCACGGAGGAGGTGGCGCTCCAGGCGTAGTCCTGGCCCCGGCCGAGCAGGACGTACAGGTTCAGCCCGGCGAAGGCGGCACCTCGGGCGCTGATGCCCGGCCCCTGCAACTCCTGGACCATCAGCAGTTGGGGGGAGAAGTAGCCGGTCTGCGGCCCGAACACCGCCACCGGGTGCCCGCTGATGGAGTGCTCTGCCGAGATCACCGCCGCGTTCGACATACCGCGGTGTGCCGGGTCGATGGTCAGCCCGGACAGCGCGGCGGCCAGCTCGGAGCCGCTGTTCGAGGTCGTGGCGGTGGTCGCGGAGCCGGTCGGGTCGGTGAAGATCGGTTCGACCCGGGCCGAGCCCGCGTCCGGCAGCACCACGCTTGGCGCATCGGGGGAGGCGTCGCCGTACGGGAAGCTCTGCCCGTCGTGCAGCGTCAGCACGGTCTCCGGGTCGTTCTGGCCCCGGAAGCCGTTCCACACCCGGTCGCCCTCCACCGGGCCGAACTTGGCCCGGGCGGCGATGCGGACCAGCGCGGACTGTATCTCGGTGCCGCCCCCGCCGCCGAATAGGCCACCGACCACGCCAGCGATGGCGACCAGGTCGGTCAGCACGAACGGCTCGGGCCCACCGGCGTTGGTGATCGCGTCGAGGTGCCCGGTGAGCACGTACTCGCCGGGGCAGTTGCGGTTGGCCATGCAGGTCCGGATGTAGGCGTTGATCCCGGCGATGTACTCCTGCACGTCGGTGTAGAGCTGCTCACCGCGGTCACCCTTCTGCCGCAGCGCGGCGACCTGCGCCGACAGGTCGGCCTCGGTGTACGGGGAGGTCCGCCAGACGCTCTGCTCCAGCGCCCGGTTGCCCGGTGCTCCTCCCGCGAACGGGGTAAGCGTGCCCCGGCCGACGTGCCGCAGCAGGTCCATGGTGAACAGCCGGTCCTCGGCCCCGGCGTACCCGGCGCCGAACATGGTGCCGGCGCGGGTGGTGCCGGTGATGTGTGGGACGCCGGTGGCCCGGTCCCGCAGGATGCGGACGTCCGAGCGGGGTGAGTAGTCGCGTTCCACCTGGCTGGGTGCGACGCCGAAGGAGGCGTCGTTGAAGAAGGTGTCGATCTGGTCCTCGCGCAGCCCGGCGTAGCCGTAGACGAGGTCGGCGTACCTGTCGAGCTGGTCGGCGGAGTGCCGGGGCAGGGTGCCGAGAGCCTGGTTGCCCAGAATTTCGACGAGGGTGGCGTTGCCGTTCTGGCCCGGCGGCAGGATCTCCGAGCATTCCCCGAGGCAGTAGTCGTTGGCGGCGAAGGCGTTGGCGACGTTTGTCGCGAGGGTGCTCTCGGTCGGGGTGCTGGCTGCGGTGGCGGTGGTCGGGGCCGCGACGAGGAGGGCGGCGACGGCGGTGGCGGTCGTGGCACCGGCGAGCAGCCGGCGGGCGGTGGTGTGACCGGTCATGGCGATCCTCTGTGGACGGGGGCCATCGGACGGGATCATTACATGAAGAACATTCGGTTACTGGATGGTAGGCCGCAGTGCTCGATATTGGAAGGCGTCGATCGGGGCGGCGGGGTGCTGGCGTCGGCCAGGGTGAGAACGGCCATCCAGGGATGATTCGGGCTGTCGGGGGCGGCGACTAATCTCGGAGTGTGGCTGATCCGTCGACCTACCGGCCCGCGCCGGGCACGATCCCCGAGGCGCCGGGGGTCTACCGCTTCTACGACGGCACCGGCCGGGTGATCTACGTAGGCAAGGCGAAGAACCTGCGCAGTCGGCTCAACTCCTACTTCGCCGACCTGTGGGGGCTGCACCAGCGCACCCAGCAGATGGTCACCACTGCCGAGTCGGTCGACTGGGTCACCGTGGGCACCGAGGTCGAGGCGCTCCAGCTCGAATACCTCTGGATCAAGCAGTACGACCCGAGATTCAACGTCCGGTACCGCGACGACAAGTCGTACCCCTACCTGGCGGTGACCCTCGACGAGGAGTATCCCCGGCTCCAGGTGATGCGCGGCGCAAAGCGCAAGGGGGTGCGCTACTTCGGGCCGTACTCGCACGCCTGGGCGATCCGCGAGACGCTCGATCTGCTGCTGCGCGTCTTCCCGGCCCGCACCTGCTCCGCCGGGGTGTTCAAGCGGGCCGGCCAGGTCGGCCGCCCCTGCCTGCTGGGTTACATCGGCAAGTGCTCGGCCCCCTGTGTCGGCAGCGTCTCCGCCGAGCGGCACCGCGAGATCGTCGACGACTTCTGCGACTTCATGGCCGGGCGCACCGACACCATGGTCCGCAAACTGGAACGCGAGATGGCCGAGGCCAGCGAGCAGTTGGAGTTCGAGCGGGCGGCCCGGCTGCGCGACGACGTCGCCGCGCTGCGCCGGGCGATGGAGAAGCAGACCGTGGTGCTCGGCGACGGCACCGACGCCGACGTGGTGGCCTTCGCGGACGACCCGCTCGAAGCCGCGGTCCAGGTCTTCCACGTGCGGGGCGGCCGGGTACGCGGCCAGCGCGGCTGGGTGGTGGAGAAGACCGAGGAACTGACCACCGGTGACCTGGTGCACCACTTCTGCACCCAGGTCTACGGCGGCGAACACGGCGAGGCCGATGTGCCACGTGAGTTGCTGGTGCCCGAGCTGCCCGCCGACGCCGACGCGTTGGCCGACTGGCTCTCCACCCACCGGGGCGGCCGGGTGACGCTGCGGGTGCCGCAGCGCGGCGACAAACGGGCCCTGATGGAGACGGTGGAACGCAACGCGAAGGACGCCCTGGCCCGGCACAAGCTCAAGCGGGCCGGTGACCTCACCACCCGCAGCAAGGCCCTCGACGAGATCACCGAGGCGCTCGGGCTGCGGACGGCGCCGCTGCGCATCGAGTGTTTCGACATCTCGCAGATCCAGGGCACCGACGTGGTGGCGAGCATGGTCGTCTTCGAGGACGGGCTGCCCCGCAAGAGCGAGTACCGGCGATTCATCATCCGGGGTGCCACCGACGACCTCTCGGCGATGTCCGAGGTGCTGCGCCGCCGCTTCGCCCGCTACCTCGACGCCCGCGCCGAGACCGGTGAGGTGGGTGTCGAAGCCGACGCCCCCCCGGCTGAGCTGGGCGCGACCGACGGCAGCGACGAGCCGCGGATCGGAACGTTGGTGGACCCGACCACCGGCCGGCCACGCAGGTTCGCGTACCCGCCGCAGCTGGTGGTGGTCGACGGCGGAGCGCCGCAGGTCGCCGCCGCCGCGCAGGCCCTCGCCGAGCTGGGTATCGACGATGTGGCGCTCTGCGGGCTGGCCAAGCGGTTGGAGGAGGTCTGGCTGCCCGACGACGACTTCCCGGTCATCCTGCCGCGCGCCTCCGAGGGGCTCTACCTGCTGCAACGGGTACGCGACGAGGCCCACCGCTTCGCCATCACCTTCCACCGGCAGCGCCGCTCCAAGCGGATGACCACCTCGGCGTTGGACAACGTCCCCGGCCTGGGCGAGGTACGCCGCAAGGCGCTGCTACGTCACTTCGGCTCGCTGAAACGCCTCTCGGCCGCCACCGTCGAGGAGATCACCGAGGTCCCCGGCGTCGGCCGCCGTACCGCCGAAGCAATCCTCACCGCCCTCCGCACCCCCACCCCCGAACCTCCCGCAAGCTGACAACATCGGGGATGTTGCGGTCTCCACGGCGTCTGGGACAGCAACATCCCCGAAAGTGCGCGGATCTTGATGAGGGTGGGCGGCACCTCAGGTGGCGTCGGCGAGCACCCCGAGGAGCTGCTCGCCGTACTTGGCCAGCTTGTTCTCGCCGACGCCGCTGATCCGGGACAGCTCGGCCAGCGACGACGGCGCGTCGGCGGCGATCTGGCGCAGCGTCGCGTCGTGGAAGATGACGTACGCGGGTACGCCCTGCTCCTTCGCGGTGGCCGCCCGCCAGGCCCGCAGCCGCTCGAACGTGCCGGCCGCCTCCGCCGGCAGCTCGGCGACCACGGTGGCCGCGCCGCGGGGCTTGGCCGCCTTCGCCGGGCGGGCCGCCTCACGACGCAGCATCACGGTACGACGCCGGCTGAGCACCTCGGCGCTGGCGTCGGTGAGTGTCAGGGTGCCGTAGTCGCCCTCGACGGCGAGCAGTCCCTCGGCGAGTAGTTGTCGGACCACGCCGCGCCACTCCGCCTCGCTCAGCTCCCCGCCGATGCCGAACACGGTAAGCGAGTCGTGTCGATGCTGGCTGATCTTGTCGGTGCTACGACCGAGCAGGATGTCGATGCAGTGCCCGGCGCCGAACCGCTGGTTGCGCTCCCGGTCCAGCCGAAAGACGGTGGAGAGCAGCTTCTGCGCGGCCACCGTGCCGTCCCAGGACTCGGGTGGCTCCAGGCAGGTGTCGCAGTTGCCGCAGCCGCCGGTGGCCGGCTCGCCGAAGTACTCCAGCAGCTGCGCCCGGCGGCAGCGGACCGTCTCGCAGAGCGCCAGCATCGCGTCGAGGTGGGCGGCGAGATTGCGCCGATGCGCCAGGTCACCCTCGGACGTGTCGATCATCTTTCGCTGCTGGACCACGTCCTGAAGCCCGTACGCCAGCCAGGCGGTCGACGGCAGGCCGTCGCGGCCGGCGCGACCGGTCTCCTGGTAGTAGCCCTCAACCGACTTCGGCAGGTCGAGGTGGGCGACGAACCGTACGTCGGGCTTGTCGATGCCCATTCCGAAGGCGATCGTCGCCACCATCACCACGCCGTCGGCGCGTAGGAAGCGCTGCTGATTGGCGGCGCGGGTGGCCGCGTCCAGGCCGGCGTGGTAGGGCAGCGCGTCGATGCCGTTGGCGACCAGAAAGTCGGCGGTCTTCTCCACCGAGGCGCGGGACAGGCAGTAGACGATGCCCGCGTCGCCGGGATGTTCGTCGCGCAGCAGGGCCAGCAGTTGCTTGCGCGGCTCCCGCTTGGGCACGATCCGGTACTGGATGTTGGGCCTGTCGAAGCTGGCCACGAAGTGCCGCGCGTCGGTGAGGCTGAGCCGGGTGGCGATCTCGGCCCGGGTGGCACTTGTCGCGGTGGCGGTCAGCGCGATGCGGGGTACGCCCGGCCAGCGTTCGTGCAGCATCGACAGGTTGAGGTAGTCGGGCCGGAAGTCGTGGCCCCACTGCGACACGCAGTGCGCCTCGTCGATGGCGAAGAGGCTGATCCGCCCCCGGTCCAGCAGGTTCAGCGTGCCCCGGCTGGCCAGCGCCTCCGGCGCGAGGTAGAGCAGGTCGATCTCGCCGGCCACGAACTCCGCCTCCACCAGCCGGCGGGTGTCCGGGTCGAGGGTGGAGTTGAGGAAACCGGCCCGCACCCCGACCGCGGTCAACGCGTCCACCTGGTCCTGCATCAGCGCGATCAGCGGCGAGATCACCACGGCGACACCGTCGCGGACCAGCGCCGGAATCTGGTAGCACAACGACTTGCCGCCGCCGGTGGGCATCAGCACCAGCGCGTCGCCGCCGGCCACCACATGGTCGATGACCTCCCGCTGGAAGCCCCGGAACGAGTCGTACCCGAAGACCCTCCGCAGCACGTCGAGCGTCGCTGTCACCTTCTCGGCGGTGGGTGCGTCGGAGGCGGCCAGGTCGGTGACGCTCACGTCGGCGGGAGAGACCATCCGAGGATTCTACGAGCCACGTTGGGTGACACGGGTTGCGGCATGTCGCGGGTATCCGCGCTGGCGGAAGCCACGACATGCCGCATCTCGCGTACCGGGTAGATCGATGACGCGGTTACCCCGCCGGTGCCGCGCCGGCGGACCCGGACGGCGAGGGCCCCAGCGGCCGGGTGGTGGCGGGTGGCACGGCGTCGCACACGGTGCCCTCAGCGGGTAGCACTCCGTCGATCAGTGCGGCGTCGATGGCCGCGTCGACGCACGGGCCGCTGGTGCGGTAGGAGGTGTGGCCGACGCCCTCGCGGGTGAGCAGGACGGCGTCCTCCAGCCGCTCCGCCATCGCCTCGGCCCAGTGGTGCGGGGACACGTTGTCCAACCGGCCGCCGACCACCAGGATCGGCGGGGCGCCCGCGCCGGTGAGTTCCCGGGTGACCCGGTCCTCATTCTCGACGGGCCACAGCGCGCAGTTGAGCGCACTGTAGGCGGCCCGGCTGCCGAGCCGTTCGCCGCGTTCGGTGATCTTCTTGGCCGCGACATGATGCTCGGACAGTTTGTCCAGCTTCGGCCAGTCGACGCATCGCACGGCGGTGTGCGGTTCCTGAAGGATCGCGAACGGGCCACCGAACGGCGCAACGGTGACGAATGAGACCACGAAGTGCAGGCCCGTGCCATCACCCTGCTGCGCGGCAAGGAGGCCCGCGGTGAGTACGGGCCAGAGTGCCCGGTTGCCCGCGGCGGCCCGTGCAGCCTCCAGGGCCATTGCCCCGTCGAGCGTGCCACCCGGCGTGAGGCCCTCGACCGGGGGGACCACCAGCGGCTTCGCCTCCAGCTTGGTGATCAGGGCGTCGAAGGCGGCCCGCGGGTCGCCGTCGCCGAACGCGCACACCTGCACGCCCTCGGCGCGGCACGTGTCGAACCAGGCGTCGAGCGTCTCTTCGTTGGAGCGGGCGACGTCGTCCAGGAGTCGCAGCGGGTCGTTCTGCCACAGGTCGGTGTCGACCGGGGCGTCGATCACCATCTGGCGTACGCGGTCGGGGAAGAGTGTGGCGTACATCGGACCCACCACCGTGCCGTACGAGGCACCGTAAAAGGTGATCTTCTCCTCGCCGAGCGCGGCACGCACCTGGTCCAGGTCGCGGGCCACGTTGTCGGTGGACAGGCTCGCCAGGAACTCGGGGCTCTGCTGGTCCAGACAGCCCTTGATGAAGGTGCGGGCGTCGATGAGCAACTTCCCGAACGGCTTCCCACCCGGGATGCGTGGGTCGCGGTTTTCGGTTGCCTGCTCGGCCCGCTGCTCGTCGGTGAGGCAGCGCACGGCACCGGACTGACCGACACCGCGCGGGTCCATGCCGACAACGTCGAACCGGGCGACGACCTCGGGCGTGTAGGGGCCGGTGTCGTTGGCGGCGTCGATGGACGCGACCGTCTCGGTAGCCGGCACCCCCGGACCACCCGGATTGATGAACAGGCTGCCGATGCGCCGGTCCGGGTCGGTGGCCCGGTGCCGGGTCACGGCGAGGCTGATCTGCTCCCCGTCGGGTTCGGTGTACTCCAGCGGCACCTCGACGGTGGCGCAGTCGAGGCTCGGCCCGCACTCCTCCCACTGCACCGGGTCCGGGATCGGGGCGGGCACGGTCGGGCCGGAGGAAGGCCGGCCCGCTGCCGCCGTACTGACCCCACCGGTGCAACCGGTCAGGGCAAGCACGGCGGCGGCCAGCACCGCGGCGGTCCGTCGGGGTACCGGTGACACGCGGGTATGTCGGAGTGAAGGTGGCATGACATCGACGCTAGGCGGGCCGGCTGGCTGCGTTCTCCGTCCAAGGCTCCGGATCCACAGACCAAAGTAGGAACGTGCCCGGTGCTGCCCGATCAGTCCGGGGGAACGAGCCCCGCCTCCTGCACGAGGAGTGCGACCTGCACGCGATTGTTGAGATCCAGCTTGGTGAGGATCGCCGACACGTGGGTCTTGACCGTGGTCAGGCCGAGGTGGTGCCGCGCGGCGATCTCCGCGTTGGTGCGCCCAGCGCCGATCTCGACCGCGACCGTCCGCTCGCGGTCGGCGAGTACGTCGAGACGGCGTCGGGCGGTGTGCTGCCGGCCGTCCTGCCCCGACTCCGCGACCCGCGCGATGAGTCGACGCGTCACCTCGGGCGAGAGCACGGGACGCCCCTGTGCCGCGTGCCGGATCGCGACGACGAGTTCGTCCGGCGGCGTGTCCTTCAGCAGGAACCCGGCCGCGCCCGCCCGTAGGGCACGCAGCACGTGGGCATCGGCGTCGAAGGTGGTGAACACGATGACCTGCGGCGCGGACGATTCGCCGCGCAGCGTTTCCGTGGCGGTGAGCCCATCGGTGCCCGGCATCCGGATGTCCATCAACACCACGTCGGGTCGGTGACGCCGGGTCAGTTCCACCGCCTCCGCGCCGTCGCTCGCCTCAGCCACTACCCGCAGATCGGGAGCTCCGCTCAGCATCATCTTCAGCCCGAACCGGACCACCGGGTCGTCGTCGACCACCAGTACGTCGATGACTGGCTGGCCGCCGACCGCGTTGTCGGCAGGCATCGGGTGGGTCACGACGGCCAGGGTAACCGGAGCCGGACCCGCCAGCCGCCCGACTCCGTCGGGCCGTGGTCGAGCTGCCCGCCCACGAGCCGGGCGCGCTCACCAAGCCCGCGCAACCCCGCCCCGGAACCGTCGGGGCGCGAGCGTGGACCCGCCGGCCGGGCGTTCACCACCTCGGCGGTCACGTGGTCGCCGGGCCGCCCGGTGATCCGGACCACCACCGGCGTACCCGGGGCGTGCTTGCGCACGTTGGTCAGGGCCTCCTGCACGAGGCGGTAGAGCGTGCGACCCGGCGTCGCCGGGAGGATCCGGTCATCGGTCGTCACCCCGGCCTCGTCCCGCAGCTCGACCGGTGTTCCGGCCTGGCGAGCCTCGTCGATCAGCTCCAGAACGTCCACGACGCCCGGCAGCGGCAGCTCGCCCACGGGGGCCCGGAGTACCCCGATCACCTCGCGGAGATCCTGCAGGGCGCGGTGCGCGTTCTCGCGGACCACCTCGGCCGCCCGCGCCCGGTCCTCGGCCGGCGCGTCGCGGGAGTAGGTGAGGGCGCCCGCATGGACGCTGAGCAACGAGAGCCGGTGTCCGAGGACGTCGTGCATCTCCCGCGCGAGCGCCTCCCGAGCCTCCCGCGCGGCGTGCTCGGCCCGCAGCAGCGCCTCGACCTCGGCTGCTGCCGCCCGCTCCCGCAGGGATGCGACCAACGCCCGGCGGCTGCGCACCGACAGTCCCCACGCCACGGTGGCGAGGTGCCCCAGCACGATGATGATGAACACCGTCAACGGTGGAGCCGTCGTCTCGGGCCACTGCAGCTGATACGTGCCGAGTGCGGCGAGACTGATCGTGCACACCACGACCGTCGCCCTGATCGAGCGGTGCACCGCGACGGTGAACAGCGCGACGATCGCGGCCGGGGCGACCGTTTCGGAGAATGAACTCGCCACGGCCAGGACGACGCCGAGCACGACCGGGAACCGGCGTCGCCACCACAGTGCGAGGTAGCCGAGCGCCCCCGTGACCCAGTCCGCGTACCGGACCCAGGCGGAAACCGGCGCGGGGTCGTTCACCTGGTCGACCACCGTGATCAGTCCCACCGCGGCGGCCAGCACGATCAGGGTGGCGTCGACCGTCCGGTCGCCCACCGCCTCGCGGAAGGTCCGCCCCGGGAGTTGCGTTGCTCCGGCCATCGGCCCGAGCTTAGAGCGCGTTGCAGCCCGAGCGAGGTTCCGTGCTACGCCGTCATGGGGCAGGCGGGACCGGCACCTGTTTGGCCCAGCGGACGTCGCCGTCGGGTTCGACGTAGCAGAACGCCACCACCAGGCGCGACGGGTCGGTCATCGGGAGGGCACCGGGCAGCAGTTGGAAGACGGCGATCAGGCTGCCGTCGGCGGTCGCGCGGGTGCCCACCGCGCCGACGTGGGGCGGGGTGGTGAACGTGCCCTCGGGGCCCTCGCGGGTGGCGGTGTCGGCGAGCCAGGCGTACCGCTCGGCCAGCACGTCGTACGCCCCGGCCCAGTTGGAACCGGTGTCGCCGTCGGCGTCCCAGCCGGCGTACGGCTGTACCACCCTCGCCGGTTCCACCCGGCCGTCGAGCAGGATGACCTGGTAGTGGCCCTTGCGGGGCGGCCCGGACCAGCGCAGCCGCAACACCACCGACTGCCGGTCGGGGTCGCCGACGACGTTGTCCACCGGCTCGGGCCAGCCGAAGGCGACGACCGCGTCCGCCACCTGGTCCGGCTCCGGCAGCACCGCCTCGACGGTCACCGCCACCTGGTCGCCGCCGCGAGCCCATTCGCGTTCGCGGTCGACGTACCGGTCCACCGTGGCCAGCACGGCGATGGTGACCGACACCAGGGCAACCACCCAGCGCAGCCGCGCCCCGTGCCTGCCCATGGCCGGAGGATAGCCGTGTCGCGCGTCGCGCGCCGTCAGTCAGCCGACACGACGGGTGCGCGCTTCCGGCGGCCTGCGGCGTGGCGACGGTACGTCCCCCCGGAGCCGGACACCGGCGAGTTAGAGTCGCTGCTTGACCATGCCCGGCCAATCGGCCGGGGCGGCACGGTTGGAGGGGCAGACGGGTGGGCGAGGCGCACACGACCGGTCACCGTGCGGGCGTACCCGGTGAGCAGACCGCGGTGCCCGCCGAAACGGACACCACACTGGTCGTGGTCACCGGTCTCTCCGGTGGTGGACGTAGCACCGTGGCCCGGGCGCTGGAGAACGTCGGCTTCTACGTCGTCGACAATCTGCCGCAGGCGCTGCTGCTGGACATGGCCGAGCTGGCCGTGAAGGCGGGTGGGGCGGCCCGGCGTACCGCGATGGTGCTGGACGTGCGCTCCCGGGCCTTCTCCACCGATCTGGCCGAGGCGATCCGGGAGCTGAAGGAGCGTGGCTACGCCCCCCGGGTGGTCTTCGTCGACGCCGACGACGAGGTGCTGATCCGCCGGTTCGAGAGCGTGCGACGCTCGCATCCGTTGCAGGGTGACGGCCGGCTCGCCGACGGCATCGCCGTCGAGCGGGGACTGCTGGAAGAGGCCCGCGACCAGGCCGACGTGATCATCGACACCAGCCACCTCAACGTGAACCAGTTGCGCCGCCGGGTCGAGGAACTGTTCGGCGGGGAGGACGCCCGCCGGTTGCGGCTCACGGTGATCTCCTTCGGCTTCAAGTACGGCCTGCCGCCGGATGCCGACTTCGTGATGGACGCCCGGTTCCTGCCCAACCCGTACTGGGTACCTGAACTGCGCGAGCACACCGGGCGTGAGGAGGCGGTCAGCGCGTACGTGCTGGGGCAGGAGGGCGCGAACGCCTTCGTCGACGCGTACGCGGACCTGGTGAACGCCACCACGGCCGGCTTCGAGCGGGAGGGCAAGCGGTACCTGACCGTGGCGGTCGGTTGCACCGGCGGCAAGCACCGCAGCGTGGCGATCGCCGAGGAGTTGGCCGCCCGGCTGCGTCGTGCCGGGCTGGCCGCCAACGCCCAACACCGCGACCTGGGGCGGGAATGACGATCCGGGTGGTGGCGTTCGGCGGCGGGCACGGCCTGGCCGCCTCGCTGCGAGCGTTGCGGCGCTGCGCCCCGGAGCTGGATCTGGACATCACGGCGGTGGTGACCGTCGGCGACGACGGCGGCTCCAGCGGCCGGCTGCGCGCCGAACGGGGCGGACTACCCCCCGGTGACCTGCGGCAGGCGCTTGTGGCGTTGGCCGGCGACCACCCCGCCACCCGACGCAGCGCGGGGTTGTTCCAGCACCGCTTCGCGGACACCACCACGGGCGGCAGGGGCGACGGGCTGGCCGGGCACGCGGTGGGCAACCTGGTGCTCTGCGGTCTGATGGAGCTGCTCGGCGACCCGGTGGCCGCCCTGGAGCACGCGGGAGCGATGCTCGGCTCGGTCGGCCGGGTGCTGCCGATGTCCCGCCAGCCGGTCGACATCGAGGCCCGGGTCCGCGGGGCCGACCCGGGACGTCCCGACGAGGTGTGCACCGTACGCGGACAGCATCAGGTCGCGGTCACCACGGGCCGGGTCGAGTCGCTTCGGCTCACCCCGCAGGCGCCGGCGGCGTGTGTCGAGGCGGTCGCCGCGATCGGCGCCGCCGACTGGCTGATCTTCGGGCCGGGCAGCTGGTACACCAGCGTGCTGCCGCACCTGCTGGTGCCGCAGCTGGCTGCGGCTATCCTGGCCAGCCCGGCCCGGCGGCTGGTCACCCTCAACCTCGCCGCCGAGAAGGAGACCCTCGGTCTCTCTGTCGCCGACCACCTGGCGGCGCTGCGCTGGTACCTGCCGGAGCTGACTGTCGACTTCGTGCTCGCCGACGCCAAGGCGGTCGGTGACCCCGAACCGGTCCACGGTGCGGCAGAATCCCTGGGAGCCCGGCTGGTCCTCGCTCCCGTCGCGGTCGACGACGGCACGCCCCGTCATGATCCGGCTGCTCTGGGCGCCGCCCTGGTGCCTGTACTGGGCGCCGATCGTTAGACACGTACGTAATCTCCGGCGACACGCCGGAACCGGTCCGTGAGGGGACGCACAATGGCGATGACGGCTGCGGTGAAGGACGAGCTGAGTCGGGTCGACGTGCCCAAGCCCTGCTGCCGGCGGGCGGAGATGGCGGCGCTGCTGCGGTTCGCCGGTGGGCTGCACATCGTGTCCGGGCGGGTGGTGGTGGAGGCCGAGCTCGACACCGGCGCGGTGGCCCGGCGGTTGCGGCGCGAGATCGCCGAGGTCTACGGCTATCCGAGCGAGATCCACGTGCTCGCCTCCGGTGGGCTGCGCAAGGGCAGCCATTTCATTGTCCGGGTCGTCAAGGACGGCGAGGCCCTGGCCCGGCAGACCGGGCTGCTCGACGTGCGCGGCCGGCCGGTACGCGGGCTGCCGCCGCACGTCGTCGCCGCCAGCGTCTGCTGCGCGGTGTCCGCCTGGCGGGGCGCGTTCATGGCGCACGGCTCGTTGACCGAGCCGGGCCGGTCCAGCGCCCTGGAGATCACCTGCCCCGGGCCGGAGTCGGCGCTGGCGCTTGTCGGCGCGGCCCGGCGGTTGGGCATCACCGCCAAGAACCGCGAGGTACGCGGCGTCGACCGGGTGGTGGTCAAGGACGGCGACGCGATCGCCGCGCTGCTCACCCGCATCGGCGCACACTCCAGTGTGCTGGCCTGGGAGGAGCGCCGGGTCCGGCGGGAGGTGCGGGCGACGGCCAACCGGCTGGCGAACTTCGACGACGCCAACCTGCGGCGTTCGGCCCGCGCGGCGGTCGCCGCCGCGGCCCGGGTGACCCGGGCGCTGGAGATCCTCGCCGACGACGCGCCGGAGCACCTCACCTCGGCCGGCCGGCTACGCCTGGAGCACCGGCAGGCCTCTCTGGAGGAGCTGGGTGCGCTGGCCGACCCGCCGCTGACCAAGGACGCCATCGCCGGGCGGATCCGCCGGTTGCTGGCGCTGGCCGACAAGCGGGCCCGCGACCTCGGCATCCCGGATACCGAAGCGGCCGTCACGCCCGACATGCTCGTGGTCTGATAGGACGGTGGGGCGACCACCCGGCGCAGCGTGGCTCAGCGCGCTCGGATAAGGTCGCTGCGTACGGCAAGGGGGCCGGCACCGGTGTTCCCCGCCGTATCCACCGCCTCGACGGCGGTCAGGTCCCTCGGACCGCGGCGGGGTGGCCGGGATGAACCGTCAACGGCCGGCTCCAACGGTCGGCGCACACAACTTCGCCGGCCGAGGGTCTCCACGCCGGCGGACCAGAACGCGAGGAGATGGGACCTGTGACCATCCGGGTTGGCATCAACGGCTTCGGCCGGATCGGCCGTAACTTCTTCCGGGCAGTGCTGGCGTCCGGCGCTGACGTCGAGGTCGTGGCCGTCAACGACCTGACCGACAACGCGACGCTCGCCCACCTGCTCAAGTACGACAGCATCCTGGGCCGCCTCCCGCAGGAGGTCAAGGCCACCGCCGACGAGATCACCGTCGGTGGCAAGTCCATCAAGGCGTACGCCGAGAAGGACCCGGCGGCGCTGCCGTGGGGCGACGTCGGCGCGGACGTGGTCATCGAGTCGACCGGCTTCTTCACCGACGCCACCAAGGCCAAGGCGCACATCGACGGCGGGGCCAAGAAGGTCATCATCTCCGCTCCGGCGAAGAACGAGGACGTCACGGTCGTGATGGGCGTCAACGACGGCCAGTACGACCCGGCGAAGCACAACATCATCTCGAACGCCTCCTGCACCACCAACTGCCTGGCGCCGATGGCGAAGGTCCTGCACGACACGTTCGGCATCCAGCAGGGTCTGATGACCACCATCCACGCGTACACCCAGGACCAGAACCTCCAGGACGCGCCGCACAAGGACCTGCGCCGGGCCCGTGCCGCCGCGCTGAACATCGTGCCGACCTCGACCGGTGCCGCGAAGGCCATCGGCCTGGTGCTGCCGGACCTCAAGGGCAAGCTCGACGGGTACGCGCTGCGGGTGCCGATCCCGACCGGCTCCGCCACCGACCTCACCGTCACCGTCGGTCGGGAGACCTCGGTGGACGAGGTCAACGCCGCGCTGAAGGCCGCCGCCGAGGGCCCGCTGCGGGGCATCCTGACCTACAACGAGGACCCGATCGTCTCCGCCGACATCGTCACCGACCCGGCGTCGTGCATCTTCGACGCGCCGCTGACCAAGGTCATCGGCAACCAGGTCAAGGTCGTCGGCTGGTACGACAACGAGTGGGGCTACTCCAACCGCCTGGTCGACCTGGTGAAGCTGGTTGGTTCGTCGCTGTGAGCATCCGTAACCTCGACGACCTGCTCGCCGAGGGGGTCTCGGGTCGGCGCGTGCTGGTGCGCGCCGACCTGAACGTCCCGCTCGACAAGCAGACCGGTGCGATCACGGACGACGGTCGGATCCGGGCGGTGCTGCCGACCCTCGGCGCGCTGACCGAGGCCGGTGCCAAGGTCGTCGTCTGCTCCCACCTGGGTCGGCCGAAGGGTGCGCCGGACCCGCAGTTCAGCCTCGCCCCGGTCGCCGGGCGGCTCGGTGAGCTGCTCGGCACGCCGGTGCACGCCGCCACCGACACGGTCGGCGAGTCCGCCCGGGCGACGGTGGCGGCGCTCGCCGACGGCGAGGTGGCGCTGCTGGAGAATCTCCGCTTCAACAAGGGGGAGACCAGCAAGGACGACGCCGAGCGGGGCGCCTTCGCCGATCAGCTCGCCGCCCTCGGCGACGTGTACGTCGACGACGCCTTCGGCGCGGTGCACCGCAAGCACGCAAGCGTCCACGACGTGCCCGCCCGGCTGCCGCACTTCGCCGGCCGGCTGGTGCTGCGCGAGGTGGAGGTGCTCTCGCAGCTCACCGGCGACCCGCAGCGGCCGTACGTGGTGGTGCTCGGCGGGTCGAAGGTCTCCGACAAGCTCGCGGTGATCGAGGCGTTGCTGCCGAAGGTCGACCGGCTGCTCATCGGTGGTGGCATGTGCTTCACCTTCCTCAAGGCCCGAGGCCACGAGGTCGGCTCCTCCCTGCTGGAGGCGGAGATGGTGGAGACCTGCCGCAACCTGCTGGAGCGTTCCGAGGGCAAGATCATGCTTCCGGTCGACGTGGTGGCCGCCGACGCGTTCGCCCCGGACGCCGCGCACGACACCGTGCCGGCCGACGGCATCCCCAGCAAGCGGGTGGGGCTGGACGTCGGCCCGAAGACGGTGGCGGGCTTCGCTGCCGCGCTGAAGGGCGCCCGGACGATCTTCTGGAACGGCCCGATGGGCGTGTTCGAGATGCCCGCCTTCGCGCACGGCACCCGTGGGGTGGCCGAGGCGATCGCCGGCTCGGACGCGTTCAGCGTGGTCGGTGGTGGTGACTCCGCCGCCGCGGTGCGGGCCCTGGGTCTGGACGAGAAGTCCTTCGGGCACATCTCGACCGGCGGTGGCGCGTCCCTGGAGTACCTGGAGGGCAAGACCCTCCCCGGCATCGCGGCTCTGGAGAACTGATGGCGAGCGCCCCCCGCCGGCCACTGATGGCCGGCAACTGGAAGATGAACCTGAACCACCTCGAGGCGAACCTGCTGGTGCAGAAGCTGGCGGCCAGCCTCACCGAGAAGCAGCTGACCGAGGTGGAGACGGTGGTGCTGCCGCCGTTCACCGACCTGCGCACGGTGCAGACCGTGGTGGAGGGCGACAAGCTGCTCATCGGCTACGGCGGACAGGACCTGTCACCGCACGCCTCCGGCGCGTACACCGGGGAGGTCTCCGGCGCGATGCTGGCCAAGCTCGGCTGCACGTACGTGGTGGTCGGGCACTCCGAGCGGCGGCAGTACCACCGTGAGGACGACGCGTTGGTGGGCGCCAAGGTGCAGGCGGCGCTGACCCACGGGCTCACCCCGATCCTCTGCGTGGGGGAGGGGCTGGACGTCCGGGAGCAGGGCACCCACGTGGCGCACTGCACCGACCAGCTCGACGCTGCCCTCAAGGGGCTCAGCCCGGAGCAGGTGCTCCGGGTGGTGGTCGCGTACGAGCCGGTCTGGGCGATCGGCACCGGCAAGACGGCCACCCCGGAGGACGCCCAGGAGGTGTGTGGCGCGCTGCGGGCCCGGCTGGCCGAGACCGTGGACCAGGCCACCGCCGACGGCGTACGCATCCTCTACGGCGGCTCGGTGAAGTCGTCGAACGTCGCCTCGATCATGGCGCAGCCGGACGTGGACGGCGCCCTGGTGGGCGGCGCCAGCCTGGACGCCGAGGAGTTCGCGAAGATCTGCCGGTTCCCGGAGCACATCTCCGGCTGATCGCTCGCTATCCTTGACTCCGCCCGTCCGCCGGTCGGTGCCGCCGTGCCCGAACTGCCCGGGCGAGGATCGTAACGAGAGGACTGACCCCCGCCATGCCGATCTGGTTCGCCTACACGTTGATCGTGTTGCTGGTCATCACGAGCGTCCTGCTCACCCTGCTGATCCTGCTGCACCGAGGCAAGGGCGGTGGGATGTCCAGCATGTTCGGCGGTGGCGTCAGCTCCAGCCTGGCCGGCTCGTCGGTGGCCGAGAAGAACCTGGACCGCTACACCGTGCTGGTGGGCATCGTCTGGTTCGCCTGCATCATCGGGCTCGGTCTCTGGCTCCGGCTTGAGGTGGGTACGGGCGTCTGATTCGACCCCCGAGGCGTACAATCTGCGCGCGGTCCGTCACCCGACGGGCCGCGCGCAGTCCGTTTCACCCGCTGCACCGCGTCGCCCGCCGTCCACCCCCCGACGGCGGTCCCCTCCGACGACAGGAGTCAGCGCCGTGCCGAACGGCCACGTCATCCGGGGCGCCCGCGTCGGGTCCGCGCCCCCACGTCCCCCCGAACGCCACCAGCCGGTCCCGTGCCGGTCGGTCAGCTACTGGTGTCGCAACGGGCACCGCACCGACATCCGGATCGTCGCCGACGTGGCGGCCCCGACCGTCTGGGACTGCCCCCGTTGCGGGCTGCCCGCCGGTCAGGACGCCCAGGATCCGCCGGGCCGTACCCGGGCCGAGCCGTACAAGACCCACCTGGCGTACGTGAAGGAACGTCGTACCGACGCCGAGGGGGAGGCGATCCTCGCCGAGGCTCTCGCCGCGCTACGCCAGCGCCGCGGCCGGTCGTAGCTTCGGGCCCGCCGCCGGCCGCGTCAGCGCAGGCTGCGGAAGCGGGCCGGCAGGTCGGCCGCCGCGGCCCGGTCCAGCAGCCAGAGGGTACGCCCGGTGCCCTGCACGCCGGCCGCCGGCACCTGTACCGGGCCGGCACCGGACAGCGCCATGCCGACCGCGTGCGCCTTGTCGCCGCCACCGGCCACCAGCCACACCTCCTCGGCGGTGTTGATCGTCGGGAGGGTGAGGGTGATGCGTACCGGCGGCGGCTTCGGGCTGCCCCGCACCGCGCTGACGGGTCGGCTCTCGTAGTGGACCGGGTGCTCCGGGAAGACCGAGGCGACGTGCCCGTCCTCGCCGACGCCGAGCATCAGCACGTCGAAGTGGGGCAGCAGGGCGGTGCCGGGCCGGGCCGCCTGGGCGAGTTCTGCCGCGTACCGGGCGGCGGCCTCCTCCGGGTCGGCGTCGCCGTCCGAGGCCGGCATGGCGTGGATCCGGGCCGGGTCCACCGGCAACGCGTCGAGCAACGCCGCGCGGGCCTGGGTCTCGTTGCGCTCCGGGTCTCCGGAGGGCAGGAACCGTTCGTCGCCCCACCAGAAGTCGACCCGGGACCAGTCGACCGCGTCCCGGGCGGGCAGTGCGCCCACCGCTCGGTAGACCGCCGCGGCGATCCGACCGCCGGTGAGCACCACCGACGCCTGGCCGCGTGCGGCCTGGGCGTCGAGCAGTCGCACCACCAGTCGGGCCGCGACCGCCTGCGCCAGCAGGTCGGCGTCGGCGTGGACGGCGACACTCGCCTCACTCATGGTGTCCTTCCGCGACCGCCGGGCGGTCGGTGTCGTGCGTACCGGAGGGGTGGGAGGGTCAGGAGCCGGCGTTCGTCGTGGCGTGGGCGGCGACGCCGGCCTCGGCCCGCTGGGCGGTGGCCGGGTCCTTCCAGACGTGCACCCGCTGGCTGGGCCGTCGATCCAAGTTGTTGAGCCCGGCGAAAGCGCCCAACGCCTCCGCGTACACCTGGTCGGTGCCGAGCCGGCGCAGCTCCTCGGCCAGTTCGTCGCCGAGCGGCCGGCGCACCAGCGGCAGGATCCGATCCTCCTGGCCGGTACGCCGGAACGTGGCCACGCTGTCCTCGCGGGTCAGCGTCAACTCGTCGCCGTTGGCACAACGCAACTGGACCTCCCGCATCCGGGGGAACTCCCGGGTCCGGTCCCAGCGCGGCTTGATGCCGAGCCGGCTGCGCAGCCAGCCCCGCATCAGCGCGGCGGTCGGGTCGGTGGGTGGCGCGACCACCGCCGCCTCGGTGAGCTGGGCGTCCGTGGTGTCGAACGCGCCGGCCACCAGGGTGCGCCACGGGGTGATCCTGGTCCAGGCGAGGTCGGTGTCGCCGGAGAAGTAGTCGCGGGCCCGCTGCCGCAGTGCCGCGATCGGGTCGGCGGCCTGCGCGGAGTCGGTGATGCGCCGGTCGGCCACCACACCGAGGAAGTCGGTGGCGATCTCCTCCGGCGGCTCACCGTGCCACCAGGTGACCACCGGTACGTCCGGCACCAGCAGCGGCATGACCACGGACTCGGCGTGCAGCGCCAGCCGACCGTACATCCGCATCACCACGGCCTCGCAGGGGCCCAGCCGCCCGCCGACCACGATCTCGGCGTCGAGCCGGTTGCGGTCGCGGTCCACGTCGGAGCGAACCACCACCAGCAGCCGGCACGGATGCGCGGCGGCGGCGATGGTGGCTGCCGCCTCCGCCTCGCGGACCCGCTTCTCGTCGACCACCACGATCAGGGTCAGCGCCATTCCGCTGGCCACCCCGCCCGCGCTGCGTCGTTCCGCGGCGAGCGCCTTGACCACCTCGTTGCCGGTGGTGTCCCACAGTCCGATCACCGCAGCCTCCTGCTTCGCTCGCCTCGCGCCGCCTCGCTCCGCTCACCGGCGGCGCGAGACGCCACGCTGCTGAGCCTGATGGTTCGCTCGCTTCGCTCGCTCACGCCCGCCGCCAGGCCCGGCCCTCGCGGGCCAGCATCTCGTCGGCGGCCCGGGGGCCCCACTCGCCGGAGCGGTAGGGCTCGGGCTTGGTGCCCTCCCAGGCGTGCTCCAGCGGGTCCACCACGGCCCAGCTCTGCTCGACCTCGGCGGCGTCCGGGAACAGCGTCCGGTCGCCGATCAGCACATCCAGCACCAGCCGCTCGTACGCCTCCGGGCTGGACTCGGTGAACGCTTCGCCGTACTGGAAGTCCATCGCGATGTCGCGGACCTCCATCGTGGTGCCGGGCACCTTCGAACCGAACTTGAGCACCACGCCCTCGTCCGGCTGGACCCGGATCACCAGCTGGTTGTTGCCGAGCATCTCCATGTCGGCCGGATTGAACGGCAGGTGCGGCGCCTGCTTGAACATCACCGCGACCTCGGTGACCCGCCGCGGCAGCCGCTTGCCGGCCCGGATGTAGAACGGCACCTCCGCCCACCGGCGGTTCTGAATGCCCAGCCGCACCGCCACGTACGTCTCGGTGGTCGACGTCGACGGGACGCCGTCCTCCTCCAGGTAGCCCCTGGCCCGCTGCCCGCCGACCCAGCCGGGCAGGTACTGACCGCGTACCGTGCCCTGGGTGACGTCCTTCGGCAACGTGATGGCCTTGAGCACCTTGAGCTTCTCGGCCCGGATCTCGTCGGCGTCGAAGCTGGTCGGCTCCTCCATCGCCACCAGGGCGAGCAGTTGCAGCAGGTGGTTCTGCAACACGTCGCGGGCGGTGCCGACCGAGTCGTAGAACCCCGCCCGGCTACCGATACCCACGTCCTCGGCCATGGTGATCTGCACCGAGTCGACGTACTGCGAGTTCCACAGCGGCTCGAAGAGGCTGTTGGCGAAGCGTAGGGCGAGGATGTTCTGAACCGTCTCCTTGCCCAGGTAGTGGTCGATGCGGAAGACATCCTGCCGGGTGAAGACGTCGTCGACCAGGTCGTTGAGCGCCTTGGCCGAGGGCAGGTCGTTGCCGAACGGCTTCTCCACCACCACCCGGCGCCAACCGCCGCACTTCTCGTTGTCGGCCATGCCGGTGCGGGCCAGCTGCTTGAGCACCACCGGGAACGCCGCCGGTGGGATGGAGAAGTAGAAGGCCGCGTTGCCGTGGATGCCGTGGCTGTCGCGCAGACCGTCCAGGCAGCGGGCGAGGTTGTCAAAGGCGGTGTCGTCGTCGAACGACCCGCCGACGAACTTGATGTTGTGTTCGAGTCGCGACCACACCTCCTCCCGCCACGGGGTCCGGGCGTGGGCCATTGCCGCCTCGCGGGCCAGCGAAGCGAAATCGCCGTCGCCCCAGTCCCGCCGGGCGAACCCGACGACCACGAAGCCGGGCGGCAGCAGCCCCCGGTTGGCCAGGTCGTAGACCGCAGGTAGCAGTTTCTTCTGAGCCAGGTCACCGGTCACCCCGAAGATCACCAGAGCACATGGCTCCGGAATTCGGGGCAAACGCCGATCCTGCGGGTCGCGCAGCGGGTTCACGCCGCCTCCTCGCTCCGCTCGTCCACGTCGTCCATCGTCATGCCCGTAGCGACCCATCGCGCCAAGGCCCGCCGACCGATCGGTCGGATGCCGGTGCGGCAGCGGACGTCACCGACCGGCCAGGGACGCCGGCCACCGCCGGCGACTCCCCGACAGGAGTACGGGTTGCCGGGCACCGGTAGATCAACGTCGACCGTACCGGTTGTCTGAAGAAAGCTACCCACCTGCGAACCGTTCGCGTAGCGCCACCGACCCACGCCGCCACCCGATGCAGGTGGCGGCGTGGGTGCTGCCGGACGGCAGCGTCACGCGTTTCCTCCGGCGCGCGCGGCGGCGTCGGCGTTGCCCCGGGCGGCGTCGCCGGGACTGCTGCTGCCCTGACCGGCGGCGGCCAGCGACTTGCGGACACCGTCGAGCAGTTCCTGCCAGCTCGCCTCGAACTTCTCCACACCCTCCCGCTCCAGGGTGGCGATCACGTCGGCCAGGTCCACGCCCACCGACTCCAGGGCGGCGAAGACCCCCCGGGCGTCGTCGTACGCGCCGGTGACCGTGTCCGGGTGGGTCTCGCCGTGCTCGGCGTAGGCGTGGATGACCGGCTCCGGCATGGTGTTGACCGTGCCCGGCGCGATCAGCTCCTCGACGTAGATGACGTCCCGGTAATCCGGATTCTTGGTCGAGGTGGAGGCCCACAGCGGGCGCTGCGGGTGGGCACCGGCGTCAGCCAGCGCCCGCCACCGGTCGGTGGAGAAGACCTCGCTGTAGCGCTCGAACGCCAACCGGGCGTTGGCCACCGCCGCCTTGCCACGCAGCGCCTTGGCCTCGGTGGAGCCGATCTTCTCCAGCCGGGCGTCGACCTCGCTGTCGACCCGGGAGACGAAGAACGAGGCCACCGAGCCGATCGTGCTCAGGTCGTGGCCGTTCGCCTTGGCCTGCTCCAGCCCGGCCAGGAACGCCTCCATCACCTGGGAGTAGCGGTCCAGGCCGAAGATGAGCGTGACGTTGACGCTGATCCCCTCGGCCAGCGCCGCGGTGATCGCCGGCAGACCGGCCTCGGTCGCCGGGATCTTGATGAACAGGTTCGGCCGGTCGACCAGCCACCACAGCGCCCGGGCCTCGGCCACGGTGCGTTGCGAATCGTGGGCCAGCCGCGGATCCACCTCGATGGAGACCCGGCCATCGACGCCCGCGCTGGCGTCGTACGACGGGCGCATCACGTCGCAGGCCCACCGCACGTCGTACGTGGTGAGCATGCGGACGGCCTCTTCCACGTCGACGCCCCGGGCGGCCAGGTCCCGCAGCTGCCAGTCGTACTCGTCGGCGTCGCTCAACGCCTTCGCGAAGATGGTCGGGTTGGTGGTGACCCCGACCACGTGCTTGTCCCGGCGCAGCTGGTCCAGCCCGCCGGAGTTCAGACGTACCCGGGATAGATCGTCGAGCCAGACCGCCACTCCCGCGGCGGTCAGCTCGCCCAGCCTGTCGGTCGTCATGTGCGCCAACGCCTCCCTCAGTTGCCGGTCGTGAAACCGGTGATGTCGCCGACCCGGGTCTGCGCCGCGTGCGCGGCGGCGACGATCCGGTCCGGCGTGAAGCCGAACTGCTCGAAGAGCACGGTGTGCGGGGCACTCGCGCCGTAGTGCTCGATGCTGACGCTCTCGCCGCAGTCGCCGATGATCCCGCGCCAGGACATCGCGATGCCCGCCTCCACGCTCACCCGGGCCTTTACCCCGCGCGGCAGCACCGACTCGCGGTACGCCTCGTCCTGCTCGAAGAACCACTCCTGGCACGGCATCGACACGACCCGGGTGGGGGTGCCGTCGGCCTCCAGCCGCTCCCGGGCGGTGAGGCAGAGCTGCACCTCGGAACCGGTCCCGATGATGATCACCTCGGGCTTGCCGTTGGACGCCTCGGCCAGCACGTAGCCGCCCTTGGCGACCCCCTCCGCGCCGGCCAGCTGGGTGCGGTCCAGGGTCGGCAGCGCCTGCCGGCTCAGGGCCAACGCGGTCGGCCGGTCGGTGTGCTCCAGGGCCTGCCGCCAGGCCCAGGCGGTCTCGTTGGCGTCGGCCGGGCGAACCACGTCCAGGCCGGGAATGGACCGCAGCGCGGTCAGGTGTTCCACCGGCTGATGGGTCGGGCCGTCCTCACCCAGACCGATGGAGTCGTGCGTCCAGACGTAGACCACCGGCAGCTTCATCAACGCGGCCAACCGGACCGACGGCCGCATGTAGTCGCTGAAGACCAGGAAGGTACCGCCGTACGGGCGGGTGCCGCCGTGCAGGGCGATGCCGTTGAGGATCGCGCCCATGGCGTGCTCGCGGATGCCGAAGTGCAGCGTGCGGCCGTACTCGTGGCCGGGGAACTCCTTGGTGGCGTACTGGCTGGGCACGAAGGAGGGCTCGCCCTTCATCGTGGTGTTGTTGCTCTCGGCCAGGTCGGCGGAGCCGCCCCACAGCTCGGGCAGCACCGGCGCGAGCGCGGCCAGCACCTTGCCGGAGGCGGCCCGGGTGGCGACGCCCTTGGCATCGGCGGGGAACTCCGGCAGGGCGTCGGCCCAGCCCTCGGGCAGCGCCCGGCCGGCCAGCCGGTCGTAGAGGGCGCGGCGCTCGGGGTTGGCCTTCGACCACGAGTCGAAGGTGGTCGTCCACTCCTGCTGTGCGGTCTCGCCACGCCGCAGCGCCGACCGGGTGTGGCCGAGCACCTCCTCGGTGACCTCGAAGGTGCCGGCCGGGTCGAAGCCGAGGATCTCCTTGGTGGCGGCCACCTCGTCGGCGCCGAGCGCCGAGCCGTGGATCTTGCCGGTGTTCTGCTTGTTCGGCGCCGGCCAGCCGATGATGGTGCGCAGCGCGATGAACGACGGACGGGCGGTCTCCGCCTTGGCGGCCAGCAGTGCCTGGTACAGCTCCTCGACGTTCTCGTGGTAGTCGCCCTTCTCGGCGTCGCCGCGCCGCCAGTCGACCGTCTGCACGTGCCAGCCGTACGCGGCGTAGCGGGCCGCGACGTCCTCGCTGAGCGCGATGCGGGTGTCGTCCTCGATCGAGATCTCGTTGTCGTCGTAGATCACGCAGAGGTTGCCCAGCTGCTGGTGCCCGGCCAGGGCGCTGGCCTCGTGGCTGATGCCCTCCTCGATGTCGCCGTCAGAGGCGATGCACCAGATGTGGTGGTCGAAGGCGGACTCACCGGCCTCGGCCTCCGGGTCGAACAGGCCGCGTTCGCGCCGCGCCGCCATCGCCATGCCGACGGCGTTGCCCAGGCCCTGCCCGAGCGGGCCCGTGGTGGTCTCCACACCCGGGGTGTGCCCGTGCTCGGGGTGCCCCGGGGTGAGTGAACCCCACTGCCGCAGCGACTTGAGGTCGTCCAGGCTGAGCGGGTAGCCGGCGAGGAAGAGCTGGATGTAGAGCGTCAGGCTGGAGTGCCCGGCGGAGAGCACGAAGCGGTCCCGGCCGGGCCAGTTCGGATCGGCGGGGTTGTGCCGCATCACCCGGTTGAACAGCAGGTACGCCGCGGGGGCGAGACTCATCGCGGTGCCCGGGTGGCCGTTGCCGGATTTCTCCACGGCATCCATGGCCAGTACGCGGACGGTGTCCACGGCACGGCGGTCGAGGTCGGACCAGTCAAGTGCGGGGTGCGCGGGTCGGTTGGCAGCCACGGTGGTTTGTGCTCCTCGGCGAGATGGGCGGAACCCTCAGTGGTGACCCTATCGAGCGCGGCTAAACGTGCGCCCGAGGATCTCAGCATGCTGGTCTGTACGTTTCGGGTGCGCTTCGCGGTTCACCCTCGTCGCGGGCCCGCCCGCCAGCCTCCGGTGTGACGACTGGCACCGTTGCCGGGTCGCCCGGGCAGCCAAAACGACGACGCGTAGTGTGTGGGTCGGTGTGTGGACCCGAGTCGGTCCCGCCGCCGTGACCTCCCCTCCCGACGCCGGAAGGTGGCAATCCGTGAGCATGATCACCGAGCGCCCCGTCAGTAACCCTGCCGGGCAGCCGCCGGTGCGTACGGCCGGGGAGACCCCAGCCCGCCCCCGCGACCTGCGGGCGGTGGTGGCGGCGTACGTGACGCTTACCAAGCCGCGGATCGTCGAGTTGCTGCTGGTCACCACGGTGCCGGCGATGATGCTCGCGGATGGCGGGTTGCCCTCGCTGTGGCTGGTCGCGGTGGTGCTTGTCGGTGGCTCGCTCGCGGCGGGCGCGGCCAGCGTGCTCAACTGCTACATCGACCGGGACATCGACCAGTTGATGCGGCGGACGAAGCGACGTCCGCTGCCGGCGCACACCGTGACGCCCCGCAACGCGCTGGTCTTCGGTCTGGTGCTGGCGGTGGTCTCGGTCGCCTTGATGGCGGTCTTCACCAATCTGCTCGCCGCCGGGCTCACGCTGGCCGCGATCGTCTACTACGACGTCGTCTACACCCTGTGGCTCAAGCGCACGACGACGGCGAACACCTTCTGGGGCGGCGCCTGCGGCGCCGCGCCGGTGTTGATCGGCTGGGCCGCGGTGACCGGCTCCCTGTCGCCGGTGGCGTGGGCGTTGTTCGGGGTGGTCTTCTTCTGGCAGATGCCGCACTTCTACCCATTGGCCATGAAGTACAAGGACGACTACGCGCGGGCCGGCATCCCGATGCTCCCGGTGGTCGCCTCGGTCCGGCGGGTCAACGCCGAGATCGTGCTGTTCGCCTGGCTGACCGTGCTGACCTCGCTGGCCGTGTGGGCGTTGGGGCTGAGCGCGGTCTACGGCGTCCCGACGCTTGTGGTCGGCGCGATCTTCCTGGCCGAGGCGCACCGGCTCGCCGGTCGGGCTCGTCGGGGCGAGCCGGTCAAGCCGATGCGGCTGTTCCACTGGTCGACGTCGTACCTGACCATCGTCTTCGCCGCCGCGGCCCTCGACGCCCTGCTTTGACGGCTGACCGCGCCGGACCCCCAACCCTGCGAAGCCCGCTTGGTGACGTTTTGCGTTCCGATTGACCCGGTTTGGTGCTGATAAATACGGGCGAAACGTCTTTGGTCTTCCTTAAACCTGCGGGTAATGGGTATCACAAAAGGTTGATGGTTCTCGCCCTTCCGAGTGCACCTCTGCTTAGTCTTCACGTTATGGCAGATGGTTCCGATACGACGCTGACGACTGATCAGACCGCCTCCGGGCAGACCCCCAACGGGTTGGTCGCGGGCATCAAGTCGTTCGCCGCCGAGCACGGCGGGGCGAAGGCGGTCATCGAGTACGTCGGCAAGCGCGGTGCCCGCATCGTCCTGGTGGGCGCCGACGGCGCGTGGGGCGACCAGTTCGCCGAGGACACGGTGACCGCCCGCGAGGCCTGCGCGCAGGCCGGGGTCGCCGTGGAGAACGCCTGGGAACGGGAACTGATGGACCAGATGCGCCCGAGCAACGACCTCTGGCGTTCGATGGCCCGCCGCACGATGGCCCGTTGAGATAAATTGACCGATCACCACCAGCCGACCCGGGGGAAACCCCGGGTCGCTCTCATTACCTGCACTGACCTGGCCGACCTGCACGACGACGATCGTCTGGTGGTGGCCCCGCTGGCCGCCCGGGGGATCGTCGCCGAACCCGTCGTCTGGGACGACCCGGCAATCGACTGGGCCGGCTACGACCTGGCCGTGCTCCGCTCGACCTGGGACTACACGTTCCGCCGGGACGAGTTTCTCGCCTGGACGGCGCGGGTACCGCGGCTGGTCAACCCGGCCGACGTGGTGCGCTGGAACACCGACAAGCGCTACCTCGACGAGTTGTGCACGGCCGGTGTGCCCACCGTCCCCACCGGCTGGGTGTCGCCCGGCGAGCCGTGGCAGCCGCCCGCCGACGGTGGTGAGTACGTCATCAAACCGACGGTGAGCGCGGGCAGCCGGGGCACCGGCCGTTACGACCTGGCCGGCCCGGAGCACCGGGATCTCGCGGCGGCCCACGTACGTAGGCTCGGCGCGACCGGTCGGGTGGCCATGGTCCAGCCGTACCTGAGCGCGGTCGACACCGTCGGTGAGACCGCGCTGCTCTTCCTCGCCGGCCCGGCCGGGCTGACCTTCAGCCACGCCGTCCGTAAGGGGCCGATACTGACCGGGCCGGAGCAGGGTGACGGCGTGCTGAACGGGGCCGAGGAGACCAGCGCCCGCACCGCCCAGCCGGCGCAGCTCGCCGTCGCCGCGCAAGCCCTCGCGGCCGTGCCCGGCGGGACCGAGCGCCTGCTCTACGCCCGGGTCGACCTGATCCCCGCTGCCGACGGCGCCCCGGTGCTCGTGGAACTCGAACTGACCGAGCCCTCACTCTTCCTCGCCCACGCCGACCACGCCCCCGACCGCCTGGCCGACGCCATCCTCACCCAGCTGTCCCACCCCACCCCTTCTCGTTGATCATAAGGTTGATCTTCTCAGGTGCCGCTAGCCTCATGATCAACTAGAAGCTCGGGCGGGGGTCAGGGTTTCGGTGGGGGTCTGAGGGTGGGGGAGTTGGGTGGGGTGGCGTTCGTGGGTTGACCAGAGCAGGGCGAGGGTGGCGAGCCAGACCAGGCAGGAGCCGAGCATGTGCAGGCCGACCAGCAGCGCCGGCAGGTTTGTGAAGTACTGCACGAAGCCGATCACCCCCTGCCCCAGCTCGACCAGGAGCAGGGTCAGCGCGGCCCGGACGGCCCGCGCCGGTGCGCCGACCGCGCGCAGCGCCAGCCACAGCCCCACGGTCAGGCCGACGAGCAGGAACACCAGGTCGGCGTGGACCTGGGAGATCGTCTGCGGGTCCAGGCCGTTGCGGACGGCGTCCGCGTCGCCCGCGTGCGGGCCGCTGCCGGTCACCGCCACCCCGACAACGATGACCGCCGCGCTGGCCACCAGGGTGATCCAGGTCAGGGACCGCAGCGCCGGCGGCACCACCGGCACCTTGCGGCCGTCCGGCTCGCTCACCCGACGCCACAGGGCGTACGCGACGAGCAGCAGCAGCATCGACACCACGAAGTGAATGCCCACGATCGAGGGATGCAACTGGGTGCGGACGGTGATCCCGCCGATCACCGCCTGCGCCACGATGCCGAGCACAACGGCCAGCGCCAGGGGCGCCGCACCGCGACGCCGGGGACGGTACGCCAGCACGGCCAGCAGGGTCGCGCCCGCGATCAGCACCAGCACGAAGGTGAGCAGGCGGTTGCCGAACTCGATCACCCCGTGCATGCCCATCTCGGCGGTGGTGGTGTACGACTCGTCGGTGCACCGGGGCCAGGTGGGGCAGCCCAACCCGGAGGCGGTCAACCGCACCGCCCCGCCGGTGACGACGATCGCGGCGTTCGCGACGATGTTGGCGAACGCCAGGCGACGCAGCAGGGTGCGGGAGACCAGGGAGCGGTCGGGTCGCTTCACGAAGCGAATCCTACGCAACGTAGTTGTCGCCGATCGGGTGACTCCGCCCGTGCGGTGGTTCGGATCACCGGGGTCACGTTTGCGGGCCCTGGTCGAATTACGTAACGTGGGCGTTGTGAAAAAGGCGGCGGCGCTCACCGGGCACCAGCCGACGACCGCTGTGGTCGCCGGCCGGTCGCTGTCAGGTGCCGACGTCACGCCTGAGCAGCCGGCTCCGGCCGGCACGCTCGCCAGTGAGCCGTCGACCCGGGACCGGGTCACCCTGCTGCTCCTGGAACGCCGCGCCGCGACCGCCGCGCAGTTGGGCGACGCGCTCGGGCTGAGCCCGGCGGCGATCCGCCGGCACCTGGACGCGATGCTCGCCGACGGCGACGTCGTGGCCCGTGAGCAGACCGTACGCGGTCACCGCGGGCGGGGCCGGCCGGCAAAGGTGTTCCTGCTCACTGATGCCGCCCGCAGCCGGTGTGGCACCCACCACTACGACAACATGGCCACCGCCGCGCTGCGCTGGATCGCCCGCACCGGTGGCACGCAGGCGGTGGAGCGCTTCGCCGCCGAGCAGGTGGCCGCCCTGGAGACACGCTGTCAGGCCGCGCTGGCCGACGCCGGCGACGATCCGATGGCCCGTGCCGAGGCTCTCGCCGCGGCGCTGACCGCCGAGGGATACGCTGCCAGTGCCTCCACGATCGCCTCCGGCGGCCAGCTCTGCCAGCACCACTGCCCGGTGGCGCACGTGGCCGCCGAGTTTCCCCAACTGTGCGAGGCCGAGACCACGGTGATCTCCCGCCTGGTCGGTACCCACGTGCAGCGCCTGGCCACCATCGCGCACGGCGACGGGGTGTGCACCACGCACATCCCGGGTTCGCCGCACGCCCAGTCCGGTAAGACCGTCACCACTGTGAGGACAGATAGATGACCGAGCAGATCGTCCAGCCCCTGACCCAGGAGGAGCAGCTCGCCGCCCTGGGCAACTACGAGTACGGCTGGGCCGACCCGGACGTCGCCGGAGCCTCGGCTCAGCGCGGCCTCAACGAGGCGGTGGTGCGGGACATCTCGGCCAAGAAGAACGAGCCGGCCTGGATGCTCGACCTGCGCCTGAAGGGCCTGCGGCTGTTCGAGCGCAAGCCGATGCCGGCCTGGGGCGCCGACCTCACCGGGATCGACTTCGACAACATCAAGTACTTCGTACGCTCCACCGAGAAGCAGGCCGCCAGCTGGGAGGACCTGCCCGAGGACATCAAGAACACCTACGACAAGCTGGGCATCCCGGAGGCGGAGAAGCAGCGCCTCGTCGCCGGTGTCGCCGCCCAGTACGAGTCCGAGGTGGTCTACCACAAGATCCGTGAGGACCTGGAGGAGCAGGGTGTCGTCTTCCTCGACACCGACACCGCCCTCAAGGAGCACGAGGATCTGTTCAAGGAGTACTTCGGCACGGTGATCCCGGTCGGCGACAACAAGTTCGCCGCGCTGAACACCTCCGTGTGGTCCGGCGGCTCGTTCATCTACGTGCCGAAGGGTGTGCACGTGGAGATCCCGCTACAGGCGTACTTCCGGATCAACACCGAGAACATGGGCCAGTTCGAGCGGACGCTGATCATCGTCGACGAGGGTGCGTACGTGCACTACGTCGAGGGCTGCACCGCGCCCATCTACTCCTCGGACTCGCTGCACAGCGCGGTGGTGGAGATCGTCGTCAAGAAGAACGCCCGGTGCCGTTACACGACCATCCAGAACTGGTCGAACAACGTCTACAACCTGGTCACCAAGCGCGCCGTGTGCCACGAGGGCGCGACCATGGAGTGGATCGACGGCAACATCGGCTCCAAGGTCACCATGAAGTACCCGGCGGTCTACATGACCGGCGAGCACGCCAAGGGCGAGGTGCTCTCGGTGGCGATGGCCGGCGAGGGGCAGCACCAGGACGCCGGCGCCAAGATGGTGCACGCGGCACCGCACACCAGCAGCACCATCGTGTCGAAGTCGATCGCCCGGGGCGGCGGCCGGACCTCGTACCGGGGGCTGGTGCAGGTGCTGGAGGGCTCGTACAGCAGCGCCAGCACGGTCAAGTGCGACGCCCTGCTGGTGGACACCATCTCCCGCTCCGACACCTACCCGTACGTCGACATCCGCGAGGACGACGTGTCGATGGGGCACGAGGCGACCGTCTCCAAGGTCAGCGAGGACCAGCTCTTCTACCTGATGAGCCGGGGCCTGAGCGAGGACGAGGCGATGGCGATGATCGTGCGCGGCTTCATCGAGCCGATCGCCAAGGAACTGCCCATGGAGTACGCCCTGGAGCTCAACCGCCTGATCGAGCTGCAGATGGAGGGCGCGGTCGGCTGACCCTGGCCCACCAGAGCACCGGACACCGTCGTCGTAGACACAAACAAGGACGAGATGACTACCCAGGCTTCCGCGCCGCCCAGCACCAAGTCGCAGGCGCTGCGTTCGTACGATGTCGCCGCCTTCCCGGCCCTGACCGGCCTGGAGGAGGAGTGGCGTTTCACCCCGCTCAAGCGGCTGCGCGGGCTGGTCGGCGACGATCCGACCGCCACCGGCACGGTCCGGCACGAGTACGCCGATCTGCCCGAGGGCGTGTCCGTGGAGCGGGTCGGCCGCGACGACCCACGGGTCGGCAGCGTGCTCACCCCGTTCGACCGGGTCAGCGCGCTGGCCTACGGCGGGGCGGAGCAGGCGCTGCTGGTCCGGGTGGCGCAGGACGCGGTGATCAGCGGTCCGGCGATTCTCCGGGCGGTCGGTGCGGGCGTCGAGGGCCTGGCCTTCGGGCACACGGTCATCGAGGTGGGCCGGTTCGCCGAGGCGATCCTGGTACTGGAGCACGTCGGCTCGGCCACCCTCGCGGACAACGTCGAGGTGTCGGTGGGCGACGGGGCGAAGCTCACCCTGGTCACCGTGGCCGACTGGGCTGACGACGCGGTGCAGGCGCAGCACCTCAAGGTGCGGTTGGGGCGCGACGCGCGGGTGCTGCACGTTCAGGTCACCCTCGGTGGCGATCTGGTCCGGCAGTACACCACTGTCGAGTACACCGACCGCGGTGGCGAGGCCGAGCTGTACGGCCTCTACTTCGCCGACTCCGGCCAGCACCAGGAGCACCGCCAGCTGGTCGACCACACCGTGCCGGACTGCCGCAGCTACGTCGGCTACCGGGGCGCGTTGCAGGGGGAGAGCGCCCGTACCGTCTGGGTCGGCGACGTGCTGATCCGGGCCGAGGCGACCGGCACCGACACGTACGAGATCAACCGGAACCTGCTGCTCACCGACGGTGCCCGGGCCGACTCCGTGCCGAACCTGGAGATCGAGACCGGCGAGATCGCCGGTGCCGGTCACGCCAGCGCCACCGGCCGCTTCGACGACGAGCAGTTGTTCTACCTGATGGCCCGGGGCATCCCGGAGGCCGAGGCGCGCCGGCTGGTGGTGCGCGGCTTCTTCGCCGAGCTGCTGAACAAGATCCCGGTGGAGTCCCTGCGTGAGCGGCTGGGGGACGCTATCGAGGCGCGGCTGACGAAGGCGGGCGCCTGATGATCCGCATCTGCGCCAGCGAGGACGTGCCGAAGGGCACCGCGATCAGCGCGGACGTCGACGGCACCCAGATCGCGCTCGTGCACGGCGAGGACGACCAGTTCTACGCCGTGTTCGACGAGTGCTCGCACGCGGCCGTGGCGCTCTCCGAGGGCGAGGTCGAAGGCTGCACGCTTGAGTGCTGGCTGCACGGCTCCCGTTTCGATCTGCGTACCGGCGAGCCGACCGGGCTGCCCGCCACCGAACCCGTACCCGTCTACCCCGTCGAAGTCCGCGACGGTGACATCTACGTCAGTCTGACGCCGAGCAATGGAGTGACCCGATAATGAGCACCCTGGAGATCCGCGACCTACAGGTGTCGGTGAAGCTGCCCGAGGGTGAGCTCAAGCCGATCCTGCACGGTGTCGACCTGACCGTGAAGTCGGGGGAGACCCACGCCATCATGGGCCCGAACGGCTCCGGCAAGTCGACCCTGGCGTACTCCGTCGCCGGCCACCCGAAGTACGAGATCACCGGCGGCTCGGTGACCCTGGACGGCGAGGACGTCCTGGAGATGTCCGTCGACGAGCGGGCCCGCGCCGGCCTCTTCCTCGCCATGCAGTACCCGGTCGAGGTGCCCGGCGTGTCGGTGGCGAACTTCCTGCGTACCGCCAAGACCGCCATCGACGGCGAAGCGCCGAAGCTGCGCACCTGGGGCGGCGAACTGCGCGGTGCCATGGAGCGGTTGCACATGGACCCGGCCTTCGCCCAGCGCAACGTCAACGAGGGCTTCTCCGGCGGTGAGAAGAAGCGCCACGAGATCGTGCAGTTGGAGCTGCTCAAGCCGAAGATGGCCATCCTTGACGAGACCGACTCCGGCCTCGACGTGGACGCGCTGCGCGTGGTGAGTGAGGGCGTGAACCGGGTGCGCGACACCGGCGACACCGGCCTGCTGCTGATCACCCACTACACCCGGATCCTGCGCTACATCAAGCCCGACTTCGTGCACGTCTTCGTCGCCGGTCGGATCGTCGAGCAGGGCGGCCCGGAACTGGCCGACAAGCTTGAGGAGTCCGGCTACGAGCGGTACGCGGCCGGGGCCGGTCCGGCGCGGGTCTGATCTGCGAAGGAAGGGGCGGTCACGACGATGACCACCATCGCGATCCCGCCGGGGATGCCGCAGTACGACGACGTGCCCCGCTACGACGTGACGGCGGTACGCGCCGACTTCCCGATCCTCGATCGGGAGGTCAACGGGCATCCGCTTGTCTACCTGGACAGCGCCAACACCTCGCACAAGCCGCGCCAGGTGCTCGACGTGCTGGCCGAACACTACGCCCGGCACAACGCGAACGTGTCCCGCTCGGTGCACACGCTCGGCACCGAGGCGACCGAGGCGTACGAAGGGGCCCGGGCGAAGGTCGCCACGTTCGTCAACGCGCCGAGCGTCGACGAGGTGGTCTTCACCAAGAACTCCACCGAGGCGATCAACATCGTGGCGTACGCGTTCTCCAACGCCTCGCTGCGGGCGGACGCCGACCCTCGGCTCCGCCTCGGGCCGGGTGACGAGATCGTCATCTCCGAGATGGAGCACCACTCGAACATCGTCCCGTGGCAGTTGCTGGCCGAACGTACCGGCGCGACGCTGCGCTGGTTCCCGGTCACCGACAACGGCCGGCTGGACGAGTCGGGCCTGACCGACCTGGTCAACGAGCGGACGAAGATCGTCTCACTGGTGCACATGTCCAACATCCTCGGCACCGTCAACGCCACCTCGCGGATCACCGCCCGGGTCCGCGAGGTGGGGGCGCTGCTGCTGCTGGACTGCTCGCAGTCGGTGCCGCACATGCCGATCGACGTGGTCGACCTGGACGCGGACTTCATCGTCTTCACCGGGCACAAGATGTGCGGACCGACCGGGATCGGCGTCCTCTGGGGCCGCATGGAGCTGCTGGCGGCGATGCCGCCGGTGTTCGGTGGCGGTTCGATGATCGAAACGGTGACGATGGGCGGCTCCACGTACGCCGCGCCACCGGCCCGGTTCGAGGCCGGTACCCCGCCGATCGCCGAGGCGGTCGCGCTCGGCGCGGCAGTGGACTATCTCTCCGGCATCGGCATGCGGGCGATCCAGTGGCACGAGAAGCAGCTGACCGCGTACGCGCTGGACGCCCTGGGCACCGTGCCCGGCCTGCGGATCTTCGGCCCGGAGGTGCCGGTCGGCCGGGGCGGCACCATCTCGTTCGCGCTCGGCGACGTGCACCCGCACGACGTGGGTCAGGTGCTCGACTCCCTCGGCGTGCAGGTGCGGGTGGGCCATCACTGCGCCCGCCCGGTCTGCACCCGGTTCGGGGTGCCGGCCACCACCCGGGCCTCGTTCTACCTCTACACGACGACCGAGGAGATCGACGCGCTGGTGGCGGGCCTGGAGCAGGTGCGGAAGGTGTTCTGCTGATGCAGCTTGAGTCGCTGTACCAGGAGATCATCCTGGACCACTACAAGCACCCGCACGGTCGCGGGCTGCGCGACGCCGAGGATCCGGCCGACCGGGTCGGCGAGGCGCACCACGTCAACCCGACCTGTGGGGACGAGATCACCGTCCGGGTGGCCACCGACGGTGCGACGCTGCACGACGTGTCGTACGACGGGATGGGCTGTTCGATCAGCCAGGCGTCCGCCAGCGTGCTGCACGAGCTGCTGACCGGCCGGGGCGCGACGGAGGCGTTCGAGGTGCACGAGGCGTTTCTGGCGCTGATGTCCGGTCGTGGTCAGGTCACGCCGGACGAGGACGTGCTCGGTGACGGGGTGGCGTTCGAGGGCGTCGCCCGCTACCCCGCCCGGGTCAAGTGCGCGCTGTTGCCGTGGATGGCGTTCAAGGACGCCGCGGCACGCGCCGGTGTGGGCGCGAGCCCGACGGAGGTGAAGGCATGAGCGAGAACACTGCGACCGAGGCGACCTCGGCGGCCGGTGAAGGCACGGCCACCGGCCCGGTGGCTGACGGCAGCGTCGCGCCGACCGGCGGCAAGGCCGCCGTCGCCGACATCGAAGAGGCGATGAAGGACGTCGTCGACCCGGAGCTGGGCATCAACGTGGTCGACCTCGGCCTGGTGTACGGCGTGCACGTCGACGATCAGAACGTCGCCACCCTGGACATGACGTTGACCTCGGCGGCCTGCCCGCTCACCGACGTGATCGAGGACCAGGCCCGCCAGGCGCTGACCACCGGGCCCGGCGGTGGTCTGGTCGACGACATCCGGATCAACTGGGTCTGGCTCCCCCCGTGGGGCCCCGACAAGATCACCGACGAGGGCCGCGACCAGCTCCGCTCTCTCGGCTTCAACGTCTGACAGTTCCTCCGGGCAGGCTCAACAGTTCCGCCTCGGGCGCGGCATCCACCGGATGTCGCGCCCGACGTCGTCTTGTTCTCGGCCGGGGCCGTACTCCCGACTGCGGGATACCGCAATGTGTGGCGTCGGGCTGCCTGCGACCGACCGACATACCGCAGCTCGGCCCGGCCCGGAAAAGCCGTGGCGTCGGTGCGGCGGATCGCCGCAGGATGACGCGGTGAGTGAGGCGTACCCGATGAAGCTGAGTCCTGTCGCCGTGGCCACCGCCGCGCGCCGACAGCGGCTGGCGTCGGGCCGCGTCTCGGCACGGCGTCCGTCGTGACCGGCGCGTTCCTCGCCGGTCTGGTCGCCGGCTACGGAGTGGCCGTCCCGGTCGGCGCGATCGCCGTGCTCATCCTCGGGCTCACCGCGCGGACCTCGTTCCGGGTCGGTGCGGGGGCCGCACTCGGGGTGGCCACCGCCGACGGGCTGTACGCCGGTGTCGCGGCGCTCGGTGGCGCGGTGGTCGCGGGGTGGCTCGCGCCGGTCGCCGGGCCGCTGCGACTGGTCGGCGCGACGGTGCTGCTCGCCCTCGCCGCCCACGGCGCGTGGCGGGCCCTGCGGGTGCGCGGCCCACGCCGCTCACCGGACCACGTACCGACCTCCGTGGCGCACCCGTCGGCGGGTGGCCCGGGTCGGTCAGGGGCGGCCGAGGCCACCACGGGGTCCGGTCCCCAACCGGCGCGGCGTGGGCTGGACACGCCGGCCCGGGCGTTTGTCGGGATCCTCGCGCTGACCCTGCTCAACCCGGCGACCGTTGTCTACTTCACGGCCCTGGTGCTCGGCCGGGCGGACCTGGGTGGCTCCGGCACGGCCGTCGCGGTGGTCTTCACCCTCGGGGTGTTCATCGCCTCGGCCAGTTGGCAGCTGCTGATCGCCGGGGGCGGCTCGCTGATCGGGCAGGTGCTCACCAGCAACCGCGGTCGCCTGGTCACCGCCCTGCTGTCCAGCGCGATCATCACCGTGCTCGCCGTCGCCATGCTCCTCGGTGGCTGACCCGAGCTGGCCGTGCCGTACGGTCGGGTGATGAGCAGCCGACCCGCCGCCGGGGGCGGCCGGTGGGTGGAGGTCGATCCGGGCCGGGCCGCCCGCTGGGTCGCCGGTTTCGCCGACCGGCACGGCCCGCCCACCGTCGACGTGCAGGAGTACGGCCTGCTGCTGTCCGCTCCGGACGGTGCCACCGCCGAACTGCACGCGCCCCCGGGCTCGTCGCCGGCCACCGATCTGGCGGGTTTCGTGGCGGCGGTGACCGTGCCGCGCCGGCTCGGGCTGCTGCTGGTCCGCAAGGGCGCGGTGGCGGTGGGCATCGCGGAGGGGGAGCGGCTGCCGGTGCACAAGGTGGACACCCGCTACGTTCAGGGGCGCACCGCCGCCGGCGGCTGGTCCCAGCAGCGTTTCGCGCGCCGCCGGGACAACCAGACCAAGGCGGCGCTGGCCGACGCCGTCGAGTTGGCCGTCCGGCTGCTGCTGCCCGCGGTCGACCGGCTGGACGCGCTTGTCGCCGGTGGGGACCGGCGGGCTGTGGACACCGTGCTGGCCGACCGTCGACTCGCCCCGCTGGCCGCGCTGCGCGCCGACCGCCTGCTCGACGTCCCCGAACCCCGGCACGCGGTGCTGCTGGCCGCGGTGGCCGCCGCCCGGGCGGTTCGCATTCTGGTCCGCGAACCGCAGCCGGAAGTCGGCCGCTAGCACCGGCCCGGCGGACCGGGCGCGTCGGGCGGCGGCGGGCCCGGTCACCAGTGACCGGGCCCGCAGTGTGCCGGGTCGTCAGACCGCGCCGCTGAACGTGTCGCAGGAGGCGGGGTCGCCGTTTTCGTAGCCCCGGTTGAACCACTGCTTACGCTGCTCCGACGAGCCGTGCGTGAACTCCTCCGGGTTGACCGGCCGGTCGGCCCGCTTGGAGATGGCGTCGTCACCGATCGCCTCGGCGGTGTCGATGGCCTCGGCGATGTCCTGCTCGGTGATGCTTGTGAAGATCTTCTGGCCGCTGTTGTCGGCCGTGCCGGTGGCGTTCTTCGCCCAGGCTCCCGCGTAACAGTCGGCCTGCAACTCCAGCCGTACCGACAGGTCGTTGGCGTTGCCCGGGTCGCGCTGCTGCTGGCGGCGCACCTGCTCGTTGGTGCCGAGCAGGTTCTGCACGTGGTGGCCGTACTCGTGGGCCAGCACGTACGGCTGGGCGAACTCGCCCTCGGCGCCGAGCTGCGTGGCGAGCACCTCGTAGAAGGAGAGGTCGATGTAGACAAGCGAGTCGGCCGGGCAGTAGAACGGGCCGACGCCGGAGTCGGCCTGGCCGCAGGCGGTGTTGACGGCCTGGCTGAAGAAGACGGTGCGGGTCGGGCGGTACTGCTCGCCGAGGGCCTGCGGCAGGGCGGTGCGCCAGTACGCCTGGATCGAGTTGACGTAGAGGGTGTTGCGGCAGTCGAGTTGCTCAAGGGCGTTCTCGGCGGCGCAGCGCTGCTCCAGCGCGGCGTTGTCGCCCTGCTCCTCACCGCCGGTCATGGCGTTCAGGCCGAAGCCGCCACCGACGAGGGCCACCAGCACGGCGATGACGATGCCGACGATGCCGCCGCGCCCGCCGCCGATCGGGATGGGGATGCCCATCCCGCCGCCTCCGCCGCTGCCTCGCCGGTCCTCCACCTGGCTGGTGTCGATCCGTGCGTTCTCGTTCAGCTCCATGGTGACCCCGATCAGTCAGTGGCTCGTGGGCCGGAACCGGTCCGGTCGGCGATCCGGTACCCGACGATCTTGGTCGGTAATCCGCAGGGGCTGCCGGCCGGGGCCCGGTACACTTGACGCCGTGCTGCGCTGCGAAGGCTGAACGCCCCGCGCCGACGGGTCACCGGGATCCGCCGGCGCTTTCGTGTGCCCTGAGTCAGCCCTTCGGATCCCGAGAGCGAGTACCTGGAAATGATCACTGCCACCGGCCTGGAACTGCGCGCCGGAGCCCGGATCCTGCTGTCCGACACCACGCTGCGGGTGCAGCCGGGCGACCGGATTGGTCTGGTCGGGCGCAACGGCGCCGGCAAGACCACCACCCTGAAGGTGCTCGCCGGGGAGGGACAGCCGTACGCCGGGCAGGTCGACCGGCGCAGCGCCGTCGGCTACCTCCCGCAGGACCCGCGTACCGGTGACCTGGACGTCACCGGCCGCGACCGGGTGCTGTCCGCCCGCGGGCTGGATGCGCTGATGGCCGGGATGAAGGAACTGGAGGCGCAGCTGGCCGAGGATGCCGACGAGCGACTGGTGCGCCGCTACGGCGCGCTGGAGGACCAGTTCGCCGCGCTCGGCGGGTACGCGGCGGAGGCCGAGGCGGCCCGCATCTGCGCCAACCTGGGGCTGCCCGATCGGGCCCTGGCGCAGACCATCGGCACCCTCTCCGGCGGTCAGCGTCGCCGGATCGAGCTGGCCCGGATCCTGTTCCGCGACGCGGGCGAGAACGGCGGCGGGATTCTGCTGCTGGACGAGCCCACCAACCACCTCGACGCCGACTCGATCACCTGGCTGCGAGGTTTCCTGGCCAACCACAAGGGCGGTCTGATCGTGATCTCTCACGACGGCGACCTGCTGGAGTCGGTGGTCAACAAGGTGTGGTTCCTGGACGCCACCCGTAGCGTGGTCGACGTCTACAACCTGGGTTGGAAGGCGTACCTGGAGGCGCGGGAGACCGACGAGCGTCGCCGCCGCCGGGAGCGGGCCAACGCCGAGAAGAAGGCCGGCGCGCTGATGGCCCAGGCCGACAAGATGCGGGCCAAGGCCACCAAGACGGTCGCCGCCCAGAACATGGCCCGCCGCGCCGAACGGCTGATGTCCGGCCTGGAGGAGGTCCGCGTCGCCGACAAGGTGGCCAAGGTTCGCTTCCCCGCACCGGCACCGTGCGGAAAGACCCCGCTGACCGCGACCGGCCTGTCCAAGTCGTACGGCTCGCTGGAGATCTTCACCGACGTGAACGTGGCGGTGGACCGAGGTTCCCGGGTGGCCATCCTCGGGCTCAACGGTGCCGGCAAGACCACCCTGCTGCGGATGCTCGGCGGCCTGCTGGAGCCGGACACCGGCGAGGTGCGCCCCGGTCACGGGCTGCGACTGGGCTACTACGCTCAGGAGCACGAGACGCTTGATGTGGAACGGACCGTGCTGGAGAACATGCGGGCGGCGGCGGTCGAGCAGACCGACACCGAACTGCGGAAGATCCTGGGGGCGTTCCTCTTCTCCGGCGAGGACGTCGACAAGCCCGCCGGCGTGCTCTCCGGCGGGGAGAAGACCCGGCTGGCCCTGTCCACCCTGGTCTGCTCGGGCGCCAACGTGCTGCTGCTCGACGAGCCGACAAACAACCTCGACCCGGTCAGCCGCGAGCAGGTGCTCGACGCCATCGCCCGCTATCCCGGCGCAATCGTGCTGGTCACGCACGACCCGGGCGCGGTTCTCGCGCTCAAGCCGGACCGGGCGATCCTGCTGCCGGACGGTGACGAGGACGCCTGGAGCGACGACCTGCTGGAACTGGTCGAGCTGGCCTGAGCCTCGTGCGGCATCACCTATCGGGAAGCTGACATTGCATAGCGTGTCGGTTGGCGAATAGTTGATATCTGGCGCATGATCGTTCGAGACGGTCTAATAGGTGGGACCGTATCCGAACCGCACAGTCTGGGACGTGAGGACACAGCATGGCAGCCACTGGCACAGCCACCAGCACTGAGAAGGGTCGCCGGATCGTCGGAGCCGAGCGTCAGACGCTCGCGAAGGACCTCGTCAAGCGGTACACCGGGGGCGAGAGCATCCGGGCGCTCGCGGCCTCGACCGGGCGATCGTACGGGTTCATCCACCGCGTACTCACCGAGTCCGGGGTGCAGCTGCGGCAGCGCGGCGGCGCCCGGCGCCGCAAGAAGGCGTGACCCGCCCGTCAGCGTCGTCCAGCAGCACCGCCACCACCACCGCGACCCGGGCCGCCTGGTGACCGCCGAGGCGACCGGGGTCCGGCTGGAATGCGACGGGCCGGTTGCCACGGTCACCCTGTGCCGGCCCGACGTGCTCAACGCGCAGACCGCGGCGATGTGGCGCGCGATGAGCGACTTCTCCCGGGAGCTTCCCGGTGACGTGCGGGTGGTCGTGGTACGCGGCGAGGGGCGTGCCTTCTCCGCCGGTATCGACCTGGCCGTCGCCGGTGCCTCCGGGCCCGGCTCCTTCGCCGAGCTGACCACCCTGTCGGAGCAGGAGTGCGCCGACAAGATCGCTGAGTACCAGGGCGGATTCACCTGGCTGCACCGCCCGGACGTGATCTCGATCGCCGCCGTCCAGGGGCACGCCATCGGCGCCGGTTTCCAACTCGCCCTCGCCTGCGACCTGCGGGTGCTTGCCGAGAACGCGACGTTCTCCATGGCCGAGGTGACGTTGGGCCTGGTCCCTGACCTGGCCGGCACCAAGCGCCTGGTCGAGTTGGTCGGTTACGCCCGGGCGTTGGAGATCTGCACCACCGGGCGGCGGATGGACGCGGCCGAGGCCGACCGGATCGGGCTGGCCACCCTGGTCGTGCCGGCCGCGGAGCTTGACGACGCGGTGCGCGACCTGACCGCCGGGCTGCTCACTCACAACCGGGACGCCGTCGTCGAGATCAAGGCGCTGCTCGCCGGTGCCGCTGGGCGTACCCACGCCGAGCAGCAGCGCGCCGAGCGGGAGGCGCAGACGCGACGGCTGCGGGATCTCGCCGGCCGGGGCGAATAGTAAGGACCGTTCGGGAAGATCCGGGTTACTCGCGTGGTTGTCGTAGTCATCGGGAGAATTGACCCGACGGTGTACGACGTCCTGATCCGGAGGTGAGCGTGTCCAACCACATGGCCGCTGGTGGCATGGGCGGTTGGAGCATGCTCCGGTCGATGCGCAGCCAGGACGACATCGCCGCGCACCGGCTGAAGCGCGGTGTCGCCCGCCGGATCGTCGCCTTCGCCCACCCCTACCGGCGCGACATCGTCGTATTCCTGCTCACCGTGATCGTCGCCGCGGTGATCGGGGTGGCGACCCCGCTGCTGGCCGGCGACGTGATCGACGCGATCACCCGGGGTGGCGCCGAGGCAGGGGCGCTGGTGATCCGGCTGGCCCTGTTCATCGCCGCGCTCGCGGTCGCCGACGCTCTCCTGTCGCTGGCCCAACGGTGGTATTCGGCCCGCATCGGCGAGGGCATCATCCTCGACCTGCGTACCCGCGTCTACGACCATGTGCAGCGGATGCCGTTGCAGTTCTTCACCCGGACCCAGACCGGTGCCCTGGTCAGTCGGCTCAACAACGACGTGATGGGTGCCCAGCGGGCCTTCACCTCGACGCTGTCGGGCGTGGTCAGCAACGTGATCCAGCTGGTCCTCACCGCCGCGGTGATGCTCACCCTCTCCTGGCAGATCACGGCGCTGTCGCTGGTGCTGCTTCCGGTGTTCATCATCCCGGCGCGTCGGGTGGGCCGGCGGCTGGCCGAGATCACCCGTGAGTCGTACGACCTCGACGCCAAGATGAACGCGACGATGACCGAGCGGTTCGGGGTCGCCGGGGCGTTGCTGGTGAAGCTCTTCGGCCGACCCGACGCGGAGGCGGCCCGCTTCGCCGCCCGCGCCGAGCGGGTCCGCGACATCGGCATCACCTCCGCGATGTACTCGCGTACCTTCTTCGTGGCCATGCTGCTGGTGGCCTCGCTGGCCCAGGCCCTGACCTACGGCCTGGGCGGCTGGCTCGCGGTCAGCGGCCAGGTAAGCGCCGGCACCGTGGTGACCCTCGCGCTGCTGCTCACCCGCCTCTACGGCCCGCTCACCGCGCTGAGCAACGTCCGGGTGGATGTGATGAGCGCGCTGGTCTCGTTCGACCGGGTCTTCGAGGTGCTGGACCTGCAACCGGGCATCAAGGAGCGACCCGACGCGGTGCGGATTCCCGAGGGCGCGGGGACTGTCGAGTTCCGCGACGTACGGTTCCGCTACCCGAGCGCCGCCGAGATCTCCCTCGCGTCGCTGGAGGAGGTCGCCGCGCTGGATCGTACGGTCAACGAACCGGTGCTCAAGGGCGTCTCGTTCAGCGTCGATCCGGGGCAGATGGTGGCCCTGGTCGGGCCCTCCGGCGCCGGCAAGTCCACGCTGTCCATGCTGATCTCCCGCATCTACGACGTGACCGACGGGCAGGTGCTGGTCGGCGGAGTCGACGTCCGGGACGCCCGGCTCGACTCGCTGCGCGACGAGATCGGGGTGGTCACCCAGGATTCGCACCTGTTCCACGAGACCATCGCGGAAAATCTGCGCTATGCGAAGCCGGACGCCACCGACGACGAGCTGTGGGCGGCGTTGGCCGGGGCGCAGGTCGCCGACCTGGTCAGGTCCCTGCCGGACGGGCTTGAGACGACCGTCGGTGAGCGTGGATACCGCTTCTCCGGTGGCGAGAAGCAGCGCATCGCCATCGCCCGGCTGCTGCTCAAGGCACCGTCGATCGTGATTCTCGACGAGGCGACCGCGCACCTGGATTCGGAGAGCGAGGCGGCGGTGCAGCGGGCGCTGTCGGTGGCGTTGACCGGGCGTACCGCCCTGGTGATCGCCCACCGGCTCTCCACCGTCCGGGACGCCGACCAGATCCTGGTCCTCGACGACGGCCGCATCGTGGAGCGGGGCCGCCACGACGAGCTGGTCGCGGTCGGCGGCCTCTACGCCGAGCTGTACCGCACCCAGTTCGCGGTGGCCGACTCACCCACGCCGTACGCCGACGCCACCGGCCCGGAGCCGGTGGTCATCCCCAGCCGGGAGTACATCGCCGACGAGGCCATGCCGCCCGCCGCCGCCAACTGAGGCTGCTGGTCCATTCGCCGCTCACCCGAGGGCGGCCGAGTGGAGTTCGGCGAAGGCGGCACCGAGGGTCTGCGGTGTGTAGTGGGCGTTCAGCCCGCTGGGGTTGGGCAGCACCCACAGCCGGGCATCGGCCAACTGCTCCGGTTGCGGCCCGAACCCCGCCTTCGGTCGGGCAAAGCCGATCCGGTACGCCGTCACGCCGACCACCGCGACCCAGCGCGGCCGGTACCGACCCACCTTGTCGGTGAGCTGCCGTGCGCCGTCGACCAGTTCGCCGGCGGTCAGCTCGTCGGCGCGGGCGCTGGCCCGGGCCACCATGTTGGTGATCCCGAGCCCGAGGGCCGGCAGTTCGTCCTGCTCGCTGGGGTGCAGCAGCCGGGGAGTGAATCCACCCCGGTGCAGCGCCGGCCAGAACCGGTTGCCGGGGCGGGCGAAGTGCCACCCGGTCGCGGCCGACCAGAGCCCCGGGTTGATCCCGACGAAGAGCACGTCCAGCCCGACGCCGATGATGTCCGGGATGGTCTTGTCGGCCGCGGCGGCCAGCTCCTCCCGGCTCGGGCGTGGGTACGGGCGTGGCTGCGGCTCCTCTCGCCCCGGCCGGGACTGGGGGGTCGACCTGCCGTGCGTGGCCCGCCGGTCGCGGCGGGACGGCTGTCCGGCGGTCACAGGCCGCGCAGCGCGCCACCGTCGACCGGAACGGTGACGCCGGTGAGGTAGCTGGCCGCGGGGGAGAGCACGAAGGCGGCAACCCGACCGAATTCTGCGGGGTCACCGATGCGGCGGAGCGGGATGGCGGCCTCCACCTCGGTCCGGGCCCGTTCCGGGTCGCCGGAGGCAGCGAAGAGTTCCCGGTTGCGGTCGGTCAGGATCCGTCCCGGCAGCAGCCCGACCACCCGTACGCCCCGGGGGCCGTACTCGTCGGCGACATCCTTGGCAACACCGGCCAGACCCGGCCGCAGGCCGTTGGAGATGCCCAGCCCGGGTACCGGGCCGCGCGCCGAAGTGGAGAGCACCAGCGCGATGGCGCCACCGTCGGGCATCGCGGCGGCGACCGTTCGTACGGTGCGGACGCTACCGAGGAAGACAGTCTCGAAGGCCTGCCGCCACTGCTCGTCGTCGACCGACGCGGCACTGCCGGCGGGCGGTCCGCCGACGGAGACCAGGGCACCGTCGATGCGGCCGAAGTGGTGCTGTGCGGTGGTCAGCAGCCGCTCGGGGGTCGTCGGGTCCGCCAGGTCGGCGGTGACGCCGACGGCCCGGTCGGGGCCGCCGAGACTGGCCACGGCGGCCTCCACCGCGTCGGCGTGCCGGGCGGAGAGCACCACCCGGGCACCGTCGGCCACCAGGCACTGCGCGGTGGCGTAACCAAGCCCACGGGAGGCCCCGGTGAGCACGTACACCCGATCGGTCAGTCCGAGATCCATGCCGACGATCCTGCCCCAGCCCGCTGGGCCGGAAACAGCCCCGGTCCCGTGTCGTGGGTCAGGTTCAGGGGCGGGCCGGGCGCAGCAGGCGTACCCGGCCGGCGACCTGAAGGGCGAGCACGGCGCCGACCCGGCCGAGGGCGGGTGAGCGGCGGCGACGCGGTGCCCTTTGCCCGTCGTAGCGGAACTGCGCCTCGCGGACGGCCAGTTCCTCGGCGCCGAGTGCCGGCAGGGCGGTGCGGGCGTGCAGTGCACGGGCCAGGTCCCAGCCGTCGCGCAACCCGCCGCCGGTGGGTCGGTCGGCCGCCCATTCGACGAACACCGTCGGCCAGGTGGGGCCGAGCCCGGCGGCGAGCAGCGGCCAGTGTCGGGCGACCTCGCCGGCCCGCTTGCGCAGCAACGCGGCACGGGCGGCGGCCAACGGGCCGGGCGCGAAGCCGGGCGGCGGCGGAGCGCCGGCCACCAGGGCCGCGACCAGTTCCGCCTGCCGCGAGGCGAGCGATCCGACCGGCCTTCCGGCCGGGCCGGCGGGCCCCGCCCCGGCCGGCGTCACGTCACCTCCGGAAAGCCGCAGGCGGCGGCGACGGCGTCCAGCTCGGTGCGCAGCTCGGCCGCGGGTGGGTAGTGCCCGTCGCGTTCCAGCAGGGCCGCCGGTGGGCGGTGCCGGGCGCACAACTCGGCGAGCAGCTCCAACACCTCCCGCCCGATCGGATCGGTGTGCGTGTCGTGGTAGAAGCCGCCACCCTCGGCACCGCCCGCGACGTGCAGGTACGCCACCCGTTCCAGCGGCAGCCGGTCCAGCAGCGCTAGCGGGTCGGTGCCGCGGTTGCGGGCGTTGGCATACACGTTGGCGACGTCGAGCAGCAGCAGTGCTCCGGTGCGGTCCAGGATCTCGTTGAGAAACGCCGCCTCGTCGAGTTCGTCGTCCGGCCAGTCGAACAGGGCGGCGATCGGTTCCAGCGCGATCGGCACCGGCAGGTCCGCCTGGGCACGGGTGATGTTGGCGCAGATCGCGTCGACCGCTTCGTGGGTGCGGGGCAGGGGTAGCAGGTGGCCGGCCTCCAGGCCGCCGGCCCGGACGAAGGCGATGTGCTCACTGACCAGCGGCGCCGCCAGCTGCTGCGCGACGGCCGCCAGGTGGGCGACCCGGGTCGGATCGACCGGTTCCGCGCCGCCGAGGGAGAGTCGCACGCCGTGCGGTACCACGGTGACGCCGCGGTCCCGCAGCTCGATCAGGTCGTCCGGTGGTGGTCCGGCGGTCGGTACCGACTCGGCGATCACCTCGACGAAGCGCAGGCCGGGCAGCTCGGCGACGAACCCGGCAATTTCCGGGCGCCAGCCGATCCCCACGCCATGCGGGGTGTTCATCCGCCGCACCCGCCGCCGCAGCCCCCGCCGCCGCAACTGCCGCCACCGCAGCCGCCGCCGCCCGCGGCACCGCCGCCGCCACACCCGCCGGTGGACGTCGCGCCGCCGGCCACGGCTTGGCGTTGGATCTCGGCCTGCTGGGCGAAGGTCGGATCTAGTGCCCAGAGTGACGCGGTGCCGTAGAGGGCCACCGCCATGGCGGCTCCCGCCGCTCCATAGGTGGCGTACGCCGGGTTCGCGGTGGGCGCGAGGTGCCGGTTGCGCTGGCGCAGTGTCCGCAGGGCGGCCTCGGCTGCCCGGGTTCGGCGGGGCACCCGGACGAGCAGCACAGCGGTCAGTACGCCGAGCGCGACGACGGTGAGCACCAGATACCAGACCGGGCGGTCGTTGGCGATCCCGGCGACGATTCGGGTGACACCGAGCACCAGGAGCGCGACCAGCAGCAGCGGACCGTGCCGCAGCGCGGCCCGCCGGTCCGGACCGATCGCGAGACCGCGCTGGTCGAGGCCGTCACGCAGCTCGGTGAGGGCCCGCTCGACCCACTCGGTGCGCCGTAGCTCCCGGGCCAGGGTGCGCTGCGTCGCGGCGTAGTGGATGGCCCGGTCGAGTGGGGTGGCGGCGGGCGGCAGCGGACCGTCGGCGGTCAGCCGGCGGTCCGGGTCCACGCCGATCGCGCCCTGGCTGCGCAACGCGCCGAGCGAGGTCCAGACGGCGAAGTCATCGCCGCCGTTGAGGTAGGCGACCTGCTGCGGGTTCAGCTGGTCGGCGGGGGGCGCGGCACGCCCGCCCAGCAGCGCCCGGCGGCGGATCAGCACGACGGTGACGGCGGTCACCGCAGCCACCAGGTAGAGCGTGATGAAGGTGGGACCGGGAACTCCCCAGGTGTCGTAATCGACCGCGAAACCCGTCATGGCCTGCTCCTGTCACGCGAGGGAACGCGGCTTCATTGTGGAGCGGCGATGCCAGCATCCGGCTGCCCGTACGGTCGAGTTATCTTCTCGTTACCTGACGGGTTCAGCGTCGGCGCACCGCTTCCTCGACCAGATCGAGCACCGCGCCCAGGTCACCGGCGGGCCGACCCATGGCCAGGTGCAGCACCAGCCCGTCGTAGGCGAGTTCGAGGAACCGGGCCAGCACGTCGATGGGGATGTCCTCGCGGAGTACGCCGGCCTCCCGTTGACGGGCCAGCCGGTCCCGGGTCGCCTCGGCGATGGCGGCCGACCGCTGTGCCCAGCGGGTGGCGAAGGTCGGGTCGGTACGCAGTCGTCGCGACACCTCCAGTTGGCTGCCCAGCCAACCTGTGGTGTCCGGGGAGACCGCCCGGGCGAGCAGGTCACGCATGACCTGGACCAGTCCGTTGCGGGCGACCGTCTCCACCATCGTGGCCGCGTCGTCCTCGGCGACGGCGAGGAAGAGGGAGTCCTTGTCCCGGAAGTGGTGGAAGATGGCGCCACGGGAGAGGCCGGTGGCCTCCTCCAGGCGTCGCACGGTCGCGCCCTCATAGCCGTGCCGGGCGAAGCAGGCTCGCGCGGCGGCGAGGATTTCCTGGCGGCGGGCGTCGAGCTGATCCTGGCTTACTCTGGGCACGTGTCGATCGTGTCAGCTCCCCTCGACTGACGCAAACCGTACGTACGGCTTGGTTCCTGGTGGTCGGCCGCCCGCGACGGCTGTTCCGGACCGACACCACCGCGTAACCTTCCGCCCTGTCGGCGAGGTACCCGATTCCCGTAAGGTGCCCGAGTGCCGCTGCTCCTGCTGGACCTGGACAACACCCTGCTCGATCGGGCCGGGCCGTTCCGCACCTGGGCAGAGCGCTTCCTCGACGGCATCGGAGCGCCGCCGCACGACATCGAGTGGCTGCTGTCAATCGACGCCGACGGATTGACAGACCGCTGGGACGTGGCGGACGCGATCCGGGACCGCTATCGGTTGCGGATCCCCTCCATCGACCTGGTGGAGGAGCTGCACGACGGGGTGGTCGAGTTCACCCGGCTGGACCCGCTGGTGGCGTGCGCCCTGCGGATCGCCGACGACGCCGGCTGGATGCCGGTCGTGGTGACCAACGGCGCGGTTCGGCAACAGGACACCAAGATCCGCCGCACCGGGTTGGACCGGTACGTCGCCGACTGGGTGATCTCCGAAGAGGCGGGGGTCAGCAAGCCCAACCCCCGCATCTTCGCGCTCGCCGCGCAGCGGGCCAGAATGCCGCTGCGCGGTGCCTGGGTGGTCGGCGACGGCCCGGAGGCGGACATCGGCGGAGCCACCGCCGTCGGCCTGCCCAGCATCTGGCTGCACCGGGGGCGTCCCTGGACCGACGCCCGGTTCGCGCCCACGGCGACGGTGGACACCGTGATCGCCGCCATCGCCGAGATCATGGGCGCCTGAGTCGCGCTAATTGGGTTGACCCGACCGGTGCCGCCGACAAGCATGGTCCGCGCATCGTGCACTCCGGGCGTGCGCCCGGTCGAGGAGAGGGGGTCGGTCATGGCCGTCTTCGCAGGTCACTTCCTGCCTCCCCACACCTCGACCAAGGGATTACCAGCGTCATGCGTGATCACGACTTTCCGGCGCCCGAGCGCCGAACCCGCGGCCGACGCCGCTTCGACGACGACGAACCGCACTTCCTGAAGCGCGGCCGGCCGACCGGCCCCGCTCCCACCGACCCCGAAGAGCCCGACCCGGGGACCGGCGAAACGTGGTCCTCCTGGGACGACGCGCTGCACGGCCCGCAGCCCCACCCGCACTGGCTGGTCACCGAACTGGCGGCGAAGGACACCGAGCTCGGTGTGCTCAAGACCGGCAAGGAGGCCGACGTTCACCTGGTGCGCCGAGGTCTACCCGGCACCGACCGGTCCTGCCTGCTGGCGGCGAAACGATACCGGGATCCTCGGCACCGGCTGTTTCACCGGGACGCGGGATACCTCGAAGGGCGCCGGGTGCGCCGCTCACGTGAGATGCGGGCAATGACCGGCCGGACCGCGTTCGGCCGGCAGATGATCGCCGGACAGTGGGCGGCGGCGGAGTTCGCCGCCCTGAGCCGGCTCTGGGAGATCGGCCAGCGCTACGGCACCATCACCGTGCCGTACCCGGTGCAGTTGCGGGGCACCGAGCTGATGCTGGAGTTCCTCGGCGACGCCGAGGAGGGACGCGCCGCACCCCGGCTGGCCGAGTTGCGCCCAGCACCGGCCGAACTACGTGCTCTGTGGGGGCAACTGGTCGACGCGCTTGTCGTCCTGGCCCGAGCCGGGTACGCGCACGGCGACCTGTCGCCGTACAACCTGCTGGTGCACGCGGGGCGACTGGCGCTGATCGACCTGCCGCAGGTGGTCGACGTGGTGGTGAACCCGCAGGGGCGGGAGTTCCTGGCCCGCGATGTTCGGATCGTCGCCGCCTGGTTCGTCGCCCGGGGACTGCCGGCGGACCTCGTGGACCCGACGGTGCTCACCGAACTGCTGTGCCGCGAGGCAGGTCTGGCCTGACCGACCGGGCTCCGGGTGGTGGCCACCGCCACCCGGAGCCCGTCGCGGGGCGTGGGAGCGGAATTCACTGCAGATAGCGTTCGACCTCGGACGTCGGGCGTGCGCCCTGGGCCTCAGGATCGCCATGGGCCTGCCGAGCTGCACGGCGGCGGCGCAGCAGATCCCAGCACTGGTCGAGGGACTCCTCCAGCTCCCGCAGGCGGGTGCGTGCCTCATCGTCGGTGCCAGTCTCGTGGGCCTGCGCCTGTGCGCGCAGCCGGTGCTCCTCGTCAACCAGATCCGAGATCCGGCTCAGGATGGTCTTGTCGTCCATGTCCCTGAGCCTGGCACAGCGGGGCCGACCACGGCTCGCATTCCCGTCGGCGAATCGCACAGACCGGCCGATGTGCCCCCGGCGGCCAGCCGCCGCCGCTCATCGGGCGGGCGACGGTGCGGGCGGCCCGGCGGCCGGCGCTCTGGTCGCCGGACCGTGCACCTGCGGCGGGTGACCCGGGTCGACCAGCGCATGATCACCAGCGCTTGAGTTGCTGCGGTGACGTTGTTAGGTTGCGCCGGGGCCGGTGTGCTGTGTGGCTCGCTCCTGACTGACCGGTCAACTAGCTCACGGCCAGGGACGGTGTGATGGGTTCCCGCAGTACGAAGCTGCGTGCCAAGGTGGTGGCCCTGCTGGCCGCGCTGGTGGCGCTCTGGAGCTTCGCCGCCTGGGTAACCGTCCGCGATGGAGTGAACCTGTTCGGTGTGCAGGCGCTCGACGCGCAGGTGTTCGATCCCACCGAGCCGCTGCTGCTGCAGTTGCAGTTGGAACGGCGCACCTCGCTTGTCTATCTCGGACGCCCGCAGGAGGCGCAGCTTGACGAGCTGACCCGGCTGCGTGCCCGTACCGACCAACTGGCCGCCGAGTTCGTCGAGTCGACCGACGACTGGCAGGTCGGCGTGTTCGGCAGCGACGCGCTGCACGACCGTATCGCGGAGCTGAAACGGCAACTGGCCGCGCTGCCCGACACGCGTACTGCCGTCGACGGGCGCAACATCGGCCGCAGCGACGCCGGTGCGACGTTCACCGAGCTGATCGAATCGATCTACCAGGTGTACGACGAACTCGGCAATCTCGACGACGACCAGGTCGCCGAGGACACCGCACAACTGATCCGGCTCGACCGTGCCCGGGAGCTGTTGTCCCAGGAGGACGCCATGCTGGCCGGCGTGCTCGCCGCAGGCCGGATCACCTCGGTCGAGCGGGCCGAGTTCACCCGGGTCGTCGGTGCCCGTCAGTTCGTCGCCGAGCAGGCGGTCGTCCGGCTGCCCGAAGCCGATCAGCACCGCTACGAGCAGATGGTCACCGGGGCGAGCTTCCGGCGACTGGCCGACCTGGAGTCCCAGGTGATGAACGGCAACGGCACCCACCGACTGCCGTTCTCGACCTCGGACTGGTCCGACACCACCGCTCCGGCGCTCATCGAGATCGGTGACGTGGTGCTGGCCGGTGGTGACGACATCGTCAAGCGGGCCACGCCGGTCGCGATCGGTGTCATCGTCCGGCTGGTCCTCGTCGCGGGTCTCGGCCTGCTCGCGGTCATCGCCTCGGTGGTCGTCTCGATCACCACGGCACGGGCGCTGGCACAGCAGCTGCAACGACTGCGCGATGCGGCGTTCCGACTCGCCAACGAACGGTTGCCGAGCGTGGCGGAGCGGCTCGGGCGCGGTGAGCAGGTGGACGTCGCCAGGGAGATGCCAGCGCTGCGCTTCGATGACGACGAGTTCGGCCAGGTGGGTCGAGCCTTCAACGTGGTGCAGGAGGGCGCCGTCCGCACCGCGGTCGAGCAGGCCCAGCTGCGTGGGTCCGCACGCGAGGTGTCCCTGAGCCTGGCCCGGCGTACCCAGGCCCTGGTGCACCGCCAGCTCACCCTGCTCGACGCGATGGAGCGTCGCGAGCAGGACGCCGAGGAGTTGGCAGACCTGTTCCGCGTCGACCACCTGGCCACCCGGGTACGACGTGCCGCGGAGAACCTCATCGTGCTCTCCGGCGCGACCCCCGCCCGGGCGTGGCGCCGCAGCGTCCCGATGGTGGACGTGGTCCGGGGTGCGGTCGGTGAGGTCGAGGACTACACCCGCGTCACCCTGCTCTCGATCGGCGGTGTGTCGCTGGCCGGGCGGGCCGTCGGTGACGTCATCCACCTGCTCGCCGAACTGATCGAGAACGGACTCTCGTTCTCTCCGCCACACACCAACGTGGAGGTGCGCGGAGAACTGGTCGCCAACGGCTTCGCCATCGAGATCGAGGACCGCGGTCTGGGCATGACCGAGGACGACCTCGCCGCCGCCAACCATCGCATCGTGGACCGTTCCGAGCGGAACCTCGCCGACGCGTCCCGGCTGGGCCTCTACCTGGTGAGCCGGCTGACCGACCGGCACGGCGTGCAGGTCCGGCTCAAGGAGTCGGCGTACGGCGGGACGACCGCCGTGGTGTTGATCCCGACTGATCTGATCGTCGACGAGGCTGAGCCGAGCATGGCGGAGGGACGACCTGCGGACGCCGCGGCCCAGGCCACCGGCGACGGTGGCGTGATCGGGACCGGCCGGGAGGCACCGGCGGAGATCGGGCACTCCAGCGGTGACGGTGCCGATGGTTCCGGGCTGCCGAGCAGTTCTCGGCCCCGTGCCGGGCACTCCGTTGCCTGGGACGGACCGACGATTCCGATCGGACTGCCGGTCACGTCAGCGTCCAACAACGGTCCGCAGTGGCCGCCGCGCCGGACAAGTGATCCCGGCACCGGAAGCGGTGCGGGCCCCGCCGCCGGTCAACCGGCCGACCCGGTGACCCCGGGTGGCCCCATGCCCGCCGAGGTCGAGCCGACCCGCACCGAGTCGGGCCTGCCGGTCCGGGTACGCCAGGCGAGCCTGGCCCCGGCGTTGCGGGCCGAGCCCGGGACGGTGCAAGCGGACGAGGACGTGGTCCGCGAGCCCGAACAGGTGCGGCGCATGATGAGTTCGTACCAGACCGGCACCCGGCGCGGACGTTCCGATGCCGCACGGCTGCTCGGTGCTGGCGGTCGGTCCGGGCCCGACGATGAGCCCGAGGACGCCGATCAACAGGCGACCTGACCGAGGTGCGCTGCCCGGCGAGCCGGGGAGAACGGTCAGGCCCAAGTGAGCACGGCGATGAGCCGGGGGAGAAGAGGACGACGAAGTGGCGCAGAAGACGGCTTCGAGTGCCGACCTGACGTGGTTGCTGGATGATCTGGTTGGCCGGGTCAAGCAGGCCGAACACGCGGTCGCGCTGTCCGCCGACGGTCTGCTGATGGCCTCCTCGCAGGGGCTCAGCCGCGACGACGGTGAGCACCTGGCGGCGATGGCGGCCGGCATCCAGAGCCTGGCTCGCGGCGCCGGCAAGCGTTTCGGCGGCGGGCAGGTGCAGCAGACGATCATCGAGATGCAGTCTTCGTTCCTGTTCGTCACAGCCGCCGGGCGTAACGCCTGCCTGGCGGTGCTGGCCAGTGAGGACGCCGACGTCGGGTTGATCGCGTACGAGATGGCCATGTTGATCACCCGGGTCGGCAGGTACGTCGCCTCGCCGTCACGGCCAGCCGAGCAGGCCAACGGGGAACAGCAGCCCGGATGACGGTGGAGGGAACGCGGTGACCGGCGGCCGGGCCCGCCCGGTCACCGGCCCGCCGGCTTGGGCCCGCTGCACCTGGCGATCGTCGGCACACAGCATCTTCGAGGCGGTTATCAATGGACTACGGGCACGCTGAGCGGCCGTCGGACGCGGCGGCTCTGCCCACAGCGATCAAGATTCTGATCGCCGGCGGGTTCGGGGTGGGTAAGACCACGTTGGTCGGCGCGGTCAGCGAGACGCGTCCGCTGCGGACCGAGGAGGTGCTTACCGAATCGGGCGTGGGCATCGACGACCTGGAAGGCGTCGAGACGAAGCGGACCACCACCGTCGCGATGGACTTCGGTCGGATCACCATCAGCGACGACCTGGTGCTGTACCTCTTCGGCACCCCGGGCCAGGACCGGTTCTGGTTCGTCTGGGACGAGTTGGCACTCGGCGCGATCGGCGCGGTGGTGCTCGCCGACACCCGTCGGCTGGCCGACTGCTTCCCCTCCCTCGACTACTTCGAGGGTCGGGGGACCCCTTTCCTCGTCGCGGTCAACTGCTTCGAGGGCGCCCGCCAGTACCGGCTCGACGAGGTGCAGGCGGCGCTGAACCTCGATCCCGAGGTGCCGGTGCTGCTCTGCGACGCCCGGCAGCGGGAGTCGGTGAAGGAGGTGCTCATCATGCTGGTGGAGCACGCCATGAAGACTCGGGAGGCACGTCGCGCCGACTGACGGGACACCAGACGACATGAGGGCTCCCACCCTTCCGGGTGAGAGCCCTCATGGCATCGCGGTCAGTTGGCGATCATGCGCCGCAGCACGTACTGCAGGATGCCGCCGTGCCGGTAGTAGTCCGCCTCACCCGGGGTGTCGATCCGCACCACCGCGTCGAACTCCACGCCGCTGTCGGTGGTGACCTTCACCGTACGCGGAGTGTCGCCGTCGTTGAGCGCGGTCACTCCGGCGATGGTGAACGTCTCGGTGCCGGTCAGCCCCAGCGACTCGGCGTTCTCCCCGGCGGGGAACTGCAACGGCAGCACGCCCATCCCGATCAGGTTGGAGCGGTGGATCCGCTCGTACGACTCGGCGATGACCGCCTGCACCCCGAGCAGCATGGTGCCCTTGGCCGCCCAGTCCCGCGACGAGCCGGAACCGTACTCCTTGCCGGCCAGGATGACCAGTGGCACGCCCGCCTCCTGGTAGGCCATTGAGGCGTCGTAGATCGAGGTCTGCTCCCCGGTCAGGTGGTTGACCGTGAAGCCGCCCTCCACCCCGGGGACGAGCTGGTTGCGCAGCCGGATGTTGGCGAAGGTGCCCCGGATCATCACCTCGTGGTTGCCCCGGCGGGAGCCGTAGGAGTTGAACTCGTGGCGCGGCACGCCGTGTTCGGCGAGGTACTGCCCGGCGGGCGAGTCGGCCTTGATGGATCCGGCCGGCGAGATGTGGTCGGTGGTCACCGAGTCGCCGAGCTTGGCCAGCACCCGAGCCGGACCGATGTCGGAAACAGGCGCCGGCAGGCGCCCCATGCCCTCGAAGTACGGGGGCTTGCGGACGTAGGTGGAGTCGCCGTCCCAGGCGAAGGTGTCTCCGGTCGGGGTCGGCAGGGACTGCCAGCGCTCGTCACCGGCGAAGACGTCGGCGTACGCGGAGCTGAAGCCGGTGGCGCCGATCGCGGAGGCGATGACGTCCTGGATCTCGGCGGTGCTCGGCCAGATGTCGCGCAGGAAGACCGGGTTGCCCTCGCTGTCCTCGCCGAGCGGCTCGTTGGCCAGGTCGATGTCCATCGTGCCGGCCAGGGCGTACGCCACCACCAGCGGCGGGGAGGCCAGGTAGTTCATCTTCACGTCCGGGTTGATCCGGCCCTCGAAGTTCCGGTTGCCGGAGAGCACCGAGACGACCGCGAGGTCTGCCTCGTTCACCGCCGCGGAGATCTCCTCCGGCAGCGGGCCGGAGTTGCCGATGCAGGTGGTGCAGCCGTAGCCGACCAGGTGGAAGCCGAGCTTCTCCAGGTACGGCGTCAGACCAGCCCGTTCGTAGTAGTCCATGACGACCTTGGAGCCGGGCGCGAGGGTGGTCTTCACCCACGGCTTGCGGTTCAGGCCCTTGTCCACGGCGTTACGGGCGAGCAGCGCCGCACCGATCATCACCTGCGGGTTGGAGGTGTTGGTGCAGGAGGTGATCGCGGCGATCACCACGGCGCCGTGGTCCAGCTCGAACTCGGTGCCGTCGGCGCCGGTGACCCGGATCGGGTTGCTGGCCCGTCCACCGGAGCCAACCGCGGAGTTGACCAGCTCACGGGGCGCGTCGGCCGGGTCGTCGATTCCGTTGGCCGGGGAGTCGCTGGCCGGGAACGACTCGGCGCTGGCCTCGTCGGCGTGGCCGGTCACGCCGTACGGCTGCTCCTGCTGCGGGACGCCCGGCTTGCGGCCCGGGTCGCCGCCGGTCTCGTCGGCGGACACGTAGTCGGTGAGCGCCGAGCGGAACAGGGTCTTGGCGTTGCCGAGCGGCACCCGGTCCTGCGGGCGCTTCGGCCCGGCGAGAGAGGGCTCGATGGTGCCCAGGTCGAGTTCCAACTGCTCGGAGTAGACCGGCTCGTGGTCCGGGTCGTGCCAGAGGCCCTGCTCCTTGGCGTACGCCTCGACCAGGGCGACCTGCTGCGGGTCGCGTCCGGTCAGCTCCAGGTAGCGGACGGTCTCGGCGTCGATCGGGAAGATCGCGACGGTGGAGCCGTACTCCGGGGACATGTTGCCGATGGTGGCCCGGTTGGCCAGCGGCACCGCGCTCACGCCGGGGCCGTAGAACTCGACGAACTTGCCGACCACGCCGTGCTTGCGCAGCATCTCGGTGATGGTCAGCACCAGGTCGGTGGCGGTGGTGCCGGCCGGCATCTCGCCGGAGAGCTTGAAGCCGACGACCCGTGGGATCAGCATGCTCACCGGCTGGCCGAGCATGGCGGCCTCGGCCTCGATGCCGCCGACGCCCCAGCCCAGCACGCCCAGACCGTTGACCATGGTGGTGTGCGAGTCGGTGCCGACGACCGTGTCCGGGTACGCCTGGCCGCCGCGCTCCATCACCGTACGGGCCAGGTACTCGATGTTGACCTGGTGCACGATGCCGGTGCCGGGCGGGACCACCTTGAACTCGTTGAACGCGCTCTGGCCCCAGCGCAGGAACTGGTAGCGCTCCTTGTTGCGGGTGTACTCCAGCTCGACGTTGCGCTCGAAGGCGTCCTCGCGGCCGAACAGGTCGGCGATGACCGAGTGGTCGATGACCAGCTCGGCGGGGGCGAGGGGGTTCACCTTGGTCGGGTCGCCGCCGAGGTCGCGGACGGCCTCACGCATGGTCGCCAGATCGACCACGCAGGGTACGCCGGTGAAGTCCTGCATCAGCACCCGTGCCGGGGTGAACTGGATCTCGACGTTCGGGTCTGCGGTCGGGTCCCACGCACCGAGCTGGCGGATGTGCTCGGCGGTGATGTTCGCGCCGTCCTCGGTCCGCAGCAGGTTCTCCAGCAGGATCTTCAGGCTGTAGGGGAGCCGTTCCTGGCCCTCCACCTTGCTGATCTTGAAAATCTCGTAGCTCGCGTCTCCGACGCGTAGCTGGGTCTTCGCACCGAAGGTGTCGAGGCTCGCCACGTCGTACTCCTTCACACCAGCGACCGTGAGTAGTCCTGAGCAGTCTTTCGCACCGGCCGGAGTGCTGCCGTGGTTAGGCAACACTTACCGCCGATTCTCGCCATCAACAAAACCGTACGTCCGTCTTGCTATTCATGCAACCCGGTGACATCGTCTGGACGGGAGGTGCACACATGATCCATCACGTACAGCTGGCCTGCCCGCCCGGCTCGGAGGGCCTTTCGCGGGCCTTCTACGTCGGCATCCTCGGCCTCACCGAGCTGACCAAACCGCCCGCCCTCGCGGCCCGCGGTGGTTGCTGGTTCCAGGGGTACGGTGCCGAACTGCACCTCGGTGTGGAGGACGACTTCCGCCCGGCACGCAAGGCGCACCCCGCCCTGCTGCGGCCCGATCTCGACGCCCTCGCCGCCCGGCTGCGCGCCGCGGGCCATCCGGTCACCTGGGGCGACGAAGATCTGCCCGGCCTGCGACGCTTCCACACCCACGACGTCCACGGCAACCGCCTGGAGTTTCTGGCCCCCACCGTCTGAACGGGGCCCCGCCGCCATAACCCTCACCGGCCAACCGCCCGCGCCCGTCCGTCGCCGTGCCGCCCGCAGTGCCGCCGGTTTCCTCAGGTCAGGGACTATCGGTGGACCCCGTGCCGCCGTGCCGTGCCGTGCCGCTGCGCCGCGCCGCCGTGCCGCCCGCCGCCGTGGCCCTCGCCGCCTGCTGGGGGCAGCGATGCCGCCTGCAACATCGGGGATGTTGCTGCCTCGCCGTGGCTTGACACAGCAGTATCCCCGATGTTGCTGCATCCTCCGGGCGGTCCGGCGTGGGTGGGTGGGGTTGGGGTGGGTTGGGGGTGGGACGACGAAGGGCCGGCCCCGGGTGGGGTCGGCCCTTCGTGGTGTTTCGGTTGGTCAGGAGGTGGCGCTGTAGCCGCGGGTGGCGATCCAGTCGGCGAGGGTGTCGATGCTCATCCGGTAGGAGGCTTGGGCGGGGTCGGCGGAGTCGGCGATGGTGACCGTGTCGCCGCCGTCGCGGTAGCCCACGACGCTGATGTAGTGGCCGCCTTCGAAGCTGTGCGGGGTGCCATCGGTGTCGGTGGCGGTGCCGGCGATGTTGGCGACTACGGCGCGGCCGTCGTTGACGGTGCGGACGATGTCGTCGCGCAGCTTGTCGGTCTGCTTGTCGTCGGCCTTGGGGTCGGCGATCTCGACGGACTTGTAGACGTCCTTGCCGGTCTCCTTGTTCAGTACCGGGGTGATGTCGTTGATGGAGTTGGTGCCGGCCTCGGTGGTGCGCATCTGCTTGGCCATGGTGTCGACGTCGATGTTCTTGCCCTGCACGCTCAGGGCGTTGCGGGCGGCGGCGGGGCCGCAGTAGTAGAAGTTGGGCTGGGCTTCGTAGCGGACGCCGAGTTCGCGCTCGCCGCCGGGCTTGCGGTCGGCCTGCACGGCGCTCGCCTGGACACCCGGGGTGGCCTGGGCGGCGATGGCGGGGCCGGCGATGCCGCCGGCGGTGGCGGCGGCAGCGGCGATGGTCAGGGCGGTCTTACGCAGGATGGTGGTAGCCATGATGATCTGCACCTTTCGGTCGGGGGTGCGCGCGGCTCCGCCCGCGTGTGGGGGATGCGGGTGAGCCATGCGAGAAGGGGGGAGGCTTTGCGGCGTTCGTCCGGTGTCCCGGGGATGCGGGGTGGCACCGGGGGCTCGCGGCCCGGCCAGGTGTAACGCCGGGTGGGCCGGGGCCATTCCCGGGCCTCGCGGGGAGGCGGATGGCGCTGGCGTTGTCGTCCGGGGGTGTAACGCCCGACGGCGGGGAGCCATTCCGACCCGGGCCGGGGGCGGCGCTCGGAGGCGCCCGTGGTTACCCCATGTACAACCACCGGACCCGGCCCGCGATTCCGCCGGTGGGGTGGCCTCGGCCACCGGCGAACCGGACAATCCGGCCACATGATGACCCGGGTGTCAGGGGCGGGTCAGGAGTCGGGTGCCGGCAGCGCCGAGCCAGGCGATCCCGGCATATATCGCGATCCGCTCGAACGCCCCACCCGGCGCGCCGGGGAACAACCCGGCATGGTCGAGGGTGACGAGCGTGGCGCAGGTCAGGAAGGCGGTCAGCACCAGCGCCGCGACGCCCCGCCCCACATCACGCCAGCCGGTGGGCTGGCCACCGGTGCCTACCAGTTGACCGGAGGCGGGCCCGGCAGTGGGGTCCGTGCGTTCGTCGATTCCGGATTCGCTGATGGCGTCCGTGTCATCGCCAGCGGCAGGTTCGGCGTCAGCGTCCGCGCGCTGACCGGCGTGGGTGATGGCCGCCCTGACCGTCGCGCCGCGTGGGTCGAGATCCCGGCCCAGCCGCCAGGCGGTCACGGTGAGCGCGGCGACGACGAGCAGTCCCGCGAGGTCGTGGAGTCCGCCGAGCCAGGTTTGCCTCCCGATGGCACCCGGTGGGTAGTCGAGGCCGGGGTCGATGGGAAATACGGCCGTGGACACCAGGGCCAGCCCGGCCAGGGCCACGGATTTCCAGGTTGCCCCGCGCGGCGTCTCGCCGGCCGCCCTCGCCCGGTCCCGTAGCCCGATCGCGATGGCGACGATCAGCAGGCCGACGGCGACGAGCTTGACGGTGCCGAGCCAGCCCAGGTCACCCAGGGACAGATGGCTGATCCAGTGCCGGGTGAGCTGATAGCCGGGACGGGTCGCGCCGTCGGTCAGGTCCACGCCGATCATCGTGGCCGGCGCGAGGATGGCTGCGGCAGTAGCGATACACGTCCTGACATCCTTCATCGACCTCACGCGAACGATGTTCGCATAAGGCGAACGATGTTCGCAAGCTGGTCTCGCCGACCCTCGACTACGCTGTGGCCGTTCCGCCGGGATCGGGGCGGCCACCGGAGCTGCGGAGGAAGCCGGATGACCGACAGCGGTGCGGAGATCCCGGCTCGACGGGGCACCCGAACGAAGCCTGCGCTTACCCGGCAGGCGATCGTCGGGGCCGCGCTCGACCTGGTCGACCGAGCCGGCGTGGATGCGGTCACCATGCGCAGCGTCGCCGACCGGCTCGGCACCGGGCCGGCCTCGATCTACCGGCACGTCACCGGTAAGGACGAGCTTCTCGAACTCGTGCTCGACCGGGTGCTGGCCGAGGTCGCCGTGCCGCCGCCTCACCCGGAGGACTGGCGCGGGCCGCTCATCGCGCTGGCCCGCGAGGTACGACGGGTCCTGCTGGCGCACAACGACATCGCCGCGGTGGCCATGTCGGGTCCGCCAGTCGGTGGCAACCCGGCCCGCATCGCGGAGGCGTTACTGGCGATCCTGCGTACGGCCGGTTTTCCGGACCAGGTCTGCGCGTGGGCGGTCGACCGGCTCTCGCTCTACGTCACCGCCGACGCCCTCGACACCGCGCGGCAGCGGGTCATGGGTCACGATGGCCCGGCGGCAGCACAACGGCGCTGGGCACAGGTCGCGCAGTACTACCGCGACCTGCCCGCCGACCGTTTCCCGCACACCGTCGCGCTGCGCGACGCACTGTTCGCCGACGGACCGGTGGACCGCTTCACCCTCGGTCTGGAGCTGTTCCTGGACGGACTGGCGGCTCGCCGGAACGGCTGACCGGCGAGGGCTCGGCCGGCTCGGTGCCGGGCGACGGCCTGCGCGGGGCGGGCACCGGTGGCGTCGCCGGCCAGGGCAGTTTCGGACAGCGGTGGTACGCGATGCCCGCCGTCGCCCAGCGTGGGCCGTGCCCCGCCAGCCGCTCGCGGAACGCCCCCCAGTCGTGCGTCGACCTGGGTGACCAGCCCAGCTCGGCAATGGCGGGCAGCCGGGGGAACAGCATGAACTCGATCTCGGCGAGGGTGGTCACCGACTCGGTCCACAGCGGCGCCTCGACACCGAGCACCGCCTCGGCCGGTACGCCCGCCAGGTGACTGGCCGGATCCCAGTCGTAGGCCCGGCGTACGTCGATCAGGCCGGCCCAGTCGTGCCCGATCGGGGTGGCCGGGGCGTACTTCATGTCGAGGTACGCGTGGTTGCCGGGAGAGAGGATCAGCCGGGCGCCTCGGCTCACCGCCTCGGCGGTCACCGGATCCTCGCCGGTCGTGCCCCACCACTGGAGGATCCGCCGGTCGGCGTGGGCGGCGGGGGCGATCTGGTGCCAGCCGATCACTTCCCGGCCCAGTCCGGCGACGATGCGCTGCACCCGTTCGACGAAAGCGGCGTACACCTCGGCGGGCACCTTGAACGCCTCGTCGCCGCCGATGTGCAGCCACCGCCCGGGGGTGAGCGCGGCGATCTCGCCGAGCACGTCGGCGACGAAGTCGTAGGTGCGCTCGCTGGCCGGGTCGACGTAGCTGAAGCCCACCTCGGTTCCGGTGTACGGCGGCGGCGCGACCCGGTCGGGGGCCAGCTCGCCGTACGCGGTCAGCGCCGCGTGGGTGTGGCCCGGCAGGTCGATCTCGGGGATCACGGTGATGTGCCGGTCGGCGGCGTACGCCACGATCCGTTGGTAGTCCGCCCGGGTGTAGTAGCCGCCGGGGGCTTCGCCGACCGCGCCGGCCCCGCCGACGGTGGCCAGCCGGGGCCAGGAGTCGATCGCGATCCGCCAGCCCTGGTCGTCGGTGAGGTGCAGGTGCAGCCGGTTGAGCTTGTACCGGGCCAGGTGGTCGATCACCCGCAGCACGTCGGTGACGCCGAAGAAGTGCCGCGCCACGTCGAGCATCGCTCCGCGGTGCGGGTAGCGGGGGCGGTCGAGAATCGACCCGCCGGGCAGCACCCAGCGTTCGGTGACCGGCGTGGCGCTCTCCACGGCGGCGGGCAGCAACTGCCGCAGCGTCTGAACCCCGTGGAAGAGACCGGCGGCGGTGCCGGCGGCGATGCGTACGCCGTCGGTGGTGATGTCGAGCCGGTAGCCCTCCGCACCCAGTGCGGCCTCGCCGGACAGGTCGAGGGCGATGCCACCGGACGGTACGGGCGTGGCGGCATCGGTCACCGGCAGCGGGTATCCGGTCGCCGGGCGCAGCAGCGCGGCGAGCTGCCCGGCGACGGCCACTGCGGCCGGATCGGCGCTGACCCGGATCACCGCATCGGCGGCGAGCAGGTAGTCGGCCGTCGCGTCCGGTTCGACTCGTTCCGGCGCGGGCACCACGTCGCCCAGCCGGGTCGGTGCCGGCGGCGCGAGCAGCGCCGCCGCCTTCCGCTCCGCCGCCCGGGCCAGTTCCCCAGCGGTACGTCCGGCAGCCTGGGCCGCATCGTCGGCGCGCGCGGCGGTCTCCGCCTCCGGGGCGGGTGCCGCTTCGGGCGGTGCGGGGAGGTCGGCGAGCTGGGGCGGGTCGAGTGGTTCGGGTGCGGCGGACACGAGGACTCCCGAGGGGGTGTATTCGCGGCGGTTGTGGCAATGGTGCGGGGTGGTGACGGAGCGTGCCGTCAAGGGTACGGGGAGGTCGGCAATTGCGTGAATGTGCGCGTGGAACCGTTCCCAAAAACCGTGCTGAACGCGAACAGTCGTGATTGCTGTGCCTATTGTCACCGAATGCTCCCGGGCCGCTCGTTGTTCGCTTAGCCTTCGCCCACCGATCGGCACGACTCCCCGGATTACCAGCTGGTGGATTCGGGGTATCACAAAACTTAACCTTCGTTAAGTGTCAATCCGGGTGCGTGGGAGGCTCTGGTGGCAGCGCAAGAGACGGTTGAGCACAAGTACGTCTACGACTTCGCCGAGGGCAACAAGGATCTCAAGGACCTCCTCGGCGGCAAGGGAGCGAACCTGGCCGAGATGACCAATCTCGGCCTGCCGGTGCCGCCCGGCTTCACCATCACCACCGAGGCGTGCAAGGCGTACCTCGACACGGGTGCGGAACCGGCCGGGCTGGCCGACCAGATCAGCGCGCACCTGACGGCGCTGGAGCGCGAGATGGGCCGGCGTCTCGGTGACCCGGACGACCCGCTGCTGGTCTCCGTACGCTCCGGGGCGAAGTTCTCGATGCCCGGAATGATGGAAACCGTACTCAACGTCGGTCTCAATGACCGCAGCGTCGAAGGACTGGCCCGGCAGGCCGGTGGCTCGACCGACCAGGCCGCCTCCGGCGGTGCGGACAGGTTCGCCTGGGACTCCTACCGGCGGCTGATCCAGATGTTCGGCAAGACCGTCTGCGACGTGCCGGGCGAGGAGTTCGAGCATGCGCTCGACGAGGCCAAGCGTGCCAAGGGCACCGACCTCGACCTGGACCTGGACGCGGACGACCTGCGTGGACTCGTCGACGCGTACAAGAAGATCTTCACCAAGCACACCGGGCGGGAGTTCCCGCAGGAGCCGCGCGACCAGCTGGACCTGGCGGTCCGCGCGGTGTTCGACTCGTGGAACGCCGAGCGGGCGGTGGTCTACCGCCGGCAGGAGCGCATCCCGGCCGACCTGGGCACCGCCGTCAACGTGGTGGCGATGGTCTTCGGCAACCTCGGTCCCGACTCCGGCACCGGCGTCGCCTTCACCCGCGACCCGGCCAGCGGCGCCCAGGGCATCTACGGCGACTACCTGGCCAACGCGCAGGGCGAGGACGTCGTCGCCGGCATCCGAAACACCGTGCCGTTGCAGGAGCTGGAGCGGATCGACAAGGACTCCTACGACGAACTGCTCGACTACATGGCCCGGCTGGAGCGGCACTACCGGGACCTGTGTGACATCGAGTTCACCATCGAGCGCGGCAAGCTGTGGATGCTCCAGACCCGGGTCGGCAAGCGCACCGCCGCCGCCGCGTTCGTCATCGCCGGCCAACTCGTCGACGAGGGCCTGATCGACCTCGACGAGGCCCTGCACCGGGTCAACGGCGCACAACTGGCTCAGTTGATGTTCCCGCGCTTCCAGCTCGACCACGAGTTCCAGCCGGTCGCCACCGGTATCGGCGCCTCGCCGGGCGCGGCGGTCGGGAAGGTGGTCTTCACCTCGGCCCGCGCGGTCGAGCTGGCCGCCGCGGGCGAGGCCGTCATCCTGGTCCGCCGGGAGACCAACCCGGACGACCTCAACGGCATGATCGCCGCCAAGGGCATCCTCACCTCGCGGGGCGGCAAGACCAGTCACGCCGCCGTGGTCGCCCGGGGCATGGGCAAGACCTGCGTCTCGGGTGCCGACGAACTGGACATCGACGTGCCGAAGCGGCGGTTCGCCGTGGCCGGACACACGGTCACCGAGGGAGACGTCGTCTCCATCGACGGCACCACCGGCAAGGTGTACCTGGGCGAAGTGCCGGTCAGCCCGTCCGAGGTGGTCCGCTACTTCGAGGGTGAACTCGATCCGGCGTCCACAGACGACGCGCTGGTCAGGGCCGTACACCGGATCATGTCGCACGCGGACGGCAGCCGGCGGCTGGCGGTGCGTACCAATGCCGACACCGCCGCCGACGCGGCCCGGGCCCGGCGCTTCGGCGCCGAGGGCATCGGGTTGTGCCGCACCGAGCACATGTTCCTCGGCGACCGGCGTGAGCTGGTGGAACGGCTCATCCTGGCCCGCGATCCGGCCGAGCGGGAGGACGCGCTCGCCGCGTTGCTGCCGTTGCAGCGGGCGGATTTCGTGGAGATCTTCCGGGAGATGGACGGCCTGCCGGTCACCGTCCGGTTGATCGACCCGCCGCTGCACGAGTTCCTGCCGCCGCTGGAACAGCTCGCCGTAAACGTGGCGGTCGCCCAGGAGCGCGGCGAGGACGTCGCCAAAGAGGAGGCGCTGCTGGCGGCGGTACGCCGGATGCATGAGGAGAACCCGATGCTCGGGCTGCGCGGCGTACGACTGGGCCTGGTCATCCCCGGCCTGTTCGCGATGCAGGTCCGGGCGATCACCGAGGCGGCTGTGGAGTGCACCCGCCAGGGCGTACGTCCCTGCCCGGAGATCATGGTCCCGCTGGTCGGCGCGGTCCAGGAACTGGAGACGGTACGCGCCGAGGCCGAGCGGATCATCGCCGAGGTGGTAGGTGGCAGCGACGTCGACGTGCTGATCGGCACGATGATCGAGGTGCCCCGGGCGGCGTTGACCGCCGGGCAGATCGCCGAGGCCGCGGAGTTCTTCTCCTTCGGCACCAACGACCTGACCCAGATGGGGTGGGGCTTCTCCCGCGACGACGTGGAGGGAGCGTTCTTCTGGCGCTACCTGGAGCTGGGCATCTTCGGCATTTCACCGTTCGAGTCCATCGACGCCGACGGGATCGGTCGGCTGGTACGCATCGCCGCCGAGGAAGGGCGGGCGGCCCGCCCGGGGCTCAAGCTCGGGGTCTGCGGCGAGCACGGCGGTGATCCCGACTCGGTGCACTTCTTCCACTCCGTCGGGCTGGACTACGTCTCGTGCTCGCCGTTCCGGGTGCCGGTGGCGCGGCTGGAGGCCGGCCGAGCGGCAGTGGTCACCAGCGGCTCGGACAGTCGCTGACCAGGCGGCTCGCCCCGCCCCGGGCGAGCCGCATACCCGCCGCGCGCCGCGTTGCGTCGTGCCGCGCCGCGTTGCGTCGTGCCGCGCCGCGCTGCGTCGTGCCGCGCTGCGTCGTGCCGCGCCGCGCTGCGTCGTGCCGCGCGGTGAAGCACAGCAACATCGGGGATGTTGCTGTGTCGAGCGGCCGTGAGACGACAACATCCCCGATGTTGCTGCATGGCGCGCGGGGTGGCGCGTGGCGTGCGGGGTGGCGTGGCGTGCGGGGTGCGCGCGGGGTGCGGCGTGGCGCGGGCACGGGTAGTGCGGCGCGGGGGCGCATGACGTGGCGGGCGGCGCGTGTGGATGCCGCCCGGTGCCAGGAGCGGTCAGATCGGGGGGCGCCGCCAAGTGATGGACTGTGCGCGGCGGGGGCGTTGGTTCGGCATCGAGGCCATGGGTGTGCGTACCGCCAGCGGGGCGTGCGGATCCGGCTGGTCGGGCAGCAGCGTCGGGCGGCGGCAGGCGGCGAGGGCCGGACCGGTGCGGCGGACCACCCCACGGGCCTCTTCGCGCAGTGCCGCCAGATCCGCTCCCGGTGCGGCGACCAGGGTCAGCAGGGCATCCCGACCGGCCGGGTAGGTGACCACGCAACCGGCCGCGGTGTGCACCACGGACTCGTGGAACTCGCCTTGCCGCACGGTGGCGGCCATCCGATGCCCGAGGCCGAAGCTGGCTGCGGCCAGCGCCGCCAGGTGAGTGGCGTCGGTCGTGGGCAGGTCGCTGGAGATGAGCAGGCCGTCCGTGCCGGCGAGGACCGTGCCGGCGACCTCGGGACGGCGTCGGCGCAGCCCCCGGAGCTCGGTACCCATCATCGTTTCCGCGTTCACGAGCGTGTCTCTCCCACCGGTCGTGTCTCGCCGCAACAGGTGACGTTCCGCGATGGCGACGCTACCCGTGGATGTCGATGAGTGCGATCCCGTTACCGTCGGCAATCGGGCGACAACTCTCGTCTGATCGGAGGATGTGGGCCCGCCGTGGGCACGTCGTCGGCGCGCCGAACCGGGGCCTCGGGCGTAACCTGACTTCGCCCGTGGACAGTCGTTTCGCGAAGGGGTGGACGGATGGGATCGCGTGCCGAGTTGTCGGAGGCTGTCGGTGTCGCGGTGGCGGTGCCGGCATGACCGCCGTGTGGGAGAGCCTGACCGTCGATGCCCGTGATCCGGGGCGGCTGGCCCGCTGGTGGGCCGAGGCGCTCGGGTACCAGGTGGTCGAGGAGCGACCCGACGAGGTGGAGATCCGGCAGAGCGCGGACCGGCTGCCCGGCATCGTGTTCGTGCCGGTGACCGGCGTCAAGGAGAGCAAGAACCGGCTGCACCTCGACCTGCGCCCGACCGACCGGGAGGCCGAGGTGGAACGGCTTGTCGACATGGGTGCCCGGCACGTCGACATCGGGCAGGACGGCGACGACTGGACGGTGCTGGCCGACCCGGAGGGCAACGAGTTCTGCGTGCTGCGGCAGCGTGGGGATTGAGTGCTGCCTCCGGTGAGCCGGACGCGGCGCGTCGGGTGGCGGAGCCGGTAAAGGACCCGGAGCACGGCCGGTCCCCGTACGAGCGGGACCGGGCCCGGGTGCTGCACTCGGCGGCGTTCCGCCGGCTGGCCGCGAAGACCCAGGTGCACACGGCCGGCACCGACGACTTCCTGCGTACCCGGCTGACCCACTCGCTGGAGGTGGCCCAGATCGCCCGGGAGATGGGTGCCCGGCTGGGCTGTGATCCGGACGTGGTGGACACCGCCGGGCTGGCCCACGACCTCGGGCACCCGCCGTTCGGCCACAACGGCGAGGCCGCGCTCGACGAGCTGGCCGCCGACTGCGGTGGGTTCGAGGGCAACGCCCAGACACTGCGGGTCCTGACCAGGCTGGAGGCGAAGGTGTACGGCCCGGACGGGACGTCCGCCGGGCTGAACCTGACCCGTGCCTCGCTGGACGCGGTCGGCAAGTACCCGTGGACCCGCCAGCCTGGCCGGCGCAAGTTCGGGGTGTACGCCGACGACCTGCCCGCCTTCGCCTGGCTGCGGCAGGGCTCGCCGGCCGGCGAGCGGCAGTGCCTGGAGGCGCAGGTGATGGACTGGGCCGACGACGTGGCGTACTCGGTGCACGACGTCGAGGACGGCATCCACGGTGGTTACCTCACGCTGGAGCCGTTGCTCGTCGACTCCGACGAGCGGGCGGCGCTCTGCGCCGACGTCGCCGCCGTCTATTCGACCGAGTCGGCCGACTACCTCGACGAGACGCTGACCGGGCTGCTCGCCGACCCGGTGCTCGCCCCGTTGGCCGGCTACGACGGCAGCCATCGGGCCCAGGCCGCCCTGAAGGCGACCACCAGCGTGTTGACCGGTCAGTTCGTGGCGACCGCGGTTGCGGCCACCACCGAACGCTTCGGGCCAGGGCCACACCGGCGGTACGCGGCCGACCTGGTCGTACCCCGGCCGTTGCGTGCCCGGTGCGCGCTGCTCAAGGGGATCGCCCTGCGCTACGTGATGCGTCGGCCCGGTGCGCAGGGTCGCTACCAGCGGCAGCGGGAGATAATTGCGGGGCTCGTGGCGACGCTGGCCGCGCGGGCACCTGGGGCGCTCGATCCGGTCTTCGCCCCGCTGTGGCGGGACGCACCCGATGACGAAGCCCGGCTGCGGGTGGTGATCGACCAGGTGGCCTCGCTTACCGACCCCGCCGCCCTGGCCTGGCATGATCGACTGATCAGAAGTTGACATCCGGACCGGGGGCCGAACGGCGCACGGGAGTTAGGTTAGCCTAACCGAATGACGGATCGTTCGAAGAAGGTCACCTCCGCCCGCGTACTGCGCACGTCGCGGCCCACCCCGCACGTGGTCCGGCTGGTGCTCGGCGGGGAGGAACTGGCCGGCCTGCCGGTCGGCGAGTTCACCGACCACTACATCAAGATCGTCTTTCCGGTCGCCGGGATCGACCACCCGCGCCCACTCGATCTCGCCGCCATTCGTCGCGACCTGCCGCGCGAGCAGTGGCCCCGGCTGCGCGCGTACACGGTCCGCGCCTGGGACGCGGCGGCCGGGGAACTGACCGTCGACGTGGTGCACCACGGCGACGAAGGGCTGGCCGGCCCGTGGGCGGCGGGGCTGCGTCCCGGTGACGAGGTGCTGTTCGTCGGCCCGGGTGGGGCGTACGCGCCGAGCCCGGCGGCCGACTGGCACCTGCTGGTCGGCGACGAGAGCGCCCTGCCGGCGATCGCCGCTTCCCTGGCCCGGCTGCCCGTCGGTGCGCCCGCGTACGTCTTCGTCGAGGTCGACGGCCCGGCCGACGAACAGCCGCTGCCCAGCCCCGGCGCGGTCCGGCTGACCTGGCTGCACCGGGGCGTACGCCCGGTGGGTGAGGCGCTGGTGGACGCGGTGCGTGAGCTGAATTTCCCGCCCGGCACGGTGCACGCCTTCGTGCACGGTGAGGCGTCCTTCGTCCGCCAGTTGCGCCGGTTGCTGCGGGTGGAGCGGTCGGTGCCCCGCGAGTGGCTGTCCATCTCCGGCTACTGGCGAAAGGGCCTGGACGACGAGGGTTGGCGGGCCACCAAGCCGGACTGGAACCGCCAGGTCGAGGCCGACGAACAGGGCCGCGTTCCCGTGCCGCTCGGTTGACCGTCGAGCCGATAACCGGCAAGGTGGCACCCCAACGCGCCCCTAAACGGCCGAAAGTCGACTCTCAGGGTGCGATTAGCCGGATTCTCGGAGCACGGCGGCAGGGGAACGGGAGGATGGTCAGGGGTGACCATGAGCGAGCAGGTAGACGAGAAGACCGCCGAACCTGGCGGTAGGGGCGGCACGATCGATCCGATCGTGCTGGGCCTGGGCGTCGGCGGAGTGCTCGCCGTGGTGCTCTGGGGGGTTCTGGCCCGTGACTCGCTGGCGAGTGTCGGCGAATCGGGTCTGGCCTGGGTGATCGACACGTTCGGCTGGTTCTTCGTGGTGGCGGCCAACGCCTTCCTGGTGCTGGCGGTGGTGCTGGCGCTGTCCCGGTTCGGCCGGATCCGGCTCGGCAAGGACGACGACGAGCCGGAGTTCAGCACGCTGGCCTGGATCGCCATGATGTTCAGCGCCGGCATGGGCATCGGCCTGGTCTTCTTCGCCGTGGCCGAGCCCATCCAGCACTACGCCACACCACCACCGGCGACCGGCGTCGAGCCGCAGACCGGGCAGGCGGCGTCCGCGGCCATGCAGTTCACTCTCTTCCACTGGACCCTGCACCCGTGGGCGATCTACGCGGTGGTGGCGCTGGCCCTGGCGTACTCGACGTTCCGACGGGGCCGGCAGAACCGGATCTCGGCGGCGTTCCGCCCGCTCATCGGCGACCGTGCCGACGGCGCCGTCGGTCAGGTCATCGACCTGCTGGCCGTCTTCGCCACCGTCTTCGGCTCTGCCACCAGCCTCGGCCTCGGCGCTCTCCAGGTCGCCGCCGGACTGGACCTGGTCGCCGGGGTGCCGGACTCCACAGCGGTGGAGCTGGTGGTGATCGGGGCGCTGACGCTCGCCTTCGTCATCTCCGCCTTCACCGGCCTGCACCGGGGCATCAAGTGGCTCTCCACCACGAACGTGGTGCTGGCCGTCGCGCTGATGCTCTTCGTCTTCGTGGTCGGGCCGACCATCTACACCCTTGAGGTGCTGCCGGCCTCGATCGGCGACTACCTCAGCAACCTCGTCTTCATGTCCACCCGGACCGGGGCGTTCTCCGACCCGGCCTGGCTGGGTGGCTGGACGATCTTCTACTGGGCGTGGTGGATCTCCTGGGCGCCGTTCGTCGGCACCTTCATCGCCCGCATCTCGCGGGGCCGGAGCGTGCGGCAGTTCCTGATCGGTGTCCTCCTGGTGCCCAGCGGCGCCAGCGCCGTCTGGTTCGCGATCATGGGCGGCAGCGCGCTGCGCGTGCAGGCCACCGGGGTACGTGACCTGGTGGCGGACGCCTCCGCCAGCAGCGAACAGGCGCTGTTCGGTCTGCTCGACGCGCTGCCGCTGGCGGCGTTGACCGGCGTGCTGGCCATGGTGCTCATCGCGCTGTACTTCGTCACCAGCGCCGACTCCGCCTCGCTGGTGCTCGGCTCGCTGACCTCCCGGGGCGCGCTGCGTCCGCACCGGCTGGTCGTGGTCAGCTGGGGAATCCTGATCGGCGCGGTCGCCGCCGTGCTGCTGCTCGTCGGCGGGCTGGACGCGCTGCAACAGGCCACCATCATGGTGGCGTTGCCGTTCGTGGTGGTGATGCTCGGGCTGGCCGTGGCCCTGGTCAAGGACATGGCCCGCGATCCGCTGCTGGCCGGGCCGCCGCGCACCCGCCCGCACGGGCTGGCCGACGCGGTCCGCGCCGCCCGGTCGTACGAGGAGGAGGATCCGCCGCCGGTACGCCGCTACCTGCGTCGCCGCCCCCGCTGACCGGTCCTGCCCGCCTGCCGCACCGTTCCGCCTCCGTGGCGGAACGGCGCGGCGTCGGTGTTCGCGCCCCGCGTCGATGGTGTCGGCAAGGGCGCATCCGCTGTCGGAGACGTCACCAAGGGGCCCTTCCGCGCGCCCGGTGCGGGCAGGGCAGGATGTAGGTCGAGGAGGTGGCGGGTATGGCGGGGCGGATCCGGGACGAGGACATCGCGCTGGTCCGCGAGCGTACGTCCATCGCCGAGATCATCTCCGACACCGTGACGCTCAAGTCGGCCGGTGGTGGCAACCTCAAAGGGCTCTGCCCCTTCCACGACGAGAAGAGCCCGTCGTTCAACGTCTCGCCCGCCCGCAACGTCTGGTACTGCTTCGGCTGCGGTGCCGGCGGTGACGCGATCAAGTTCCTGATGGACGCCGAGCACCTCAGCTTCGTCGAGGCGGTGGAGCGGCTCGCGGCCCGCGCCGGTCTGCAACTGCGCTACGTGGAGGACGACCGGTCCGCGCCCCGACCGAACCGTCCGCAACAGGGCCAGAAACAGCGGCTGGTGGCCGCGCACGCCGCCGCCGTCGAGTTCTACACCGCGCAGTTGGCCACGGCCGGCGCGCGTCCCGCCCGGGAGTTCCTGGCCGAGCGCGGCTTCGACCGGGCCGCCGCGCAGCGGTACGGCTGCGGCTTCGCCCCCGACGGCTGGGATCTGCTCACCAAGCACCTGCGTCAGCGTGGCTTCAGCCACGACGAACTGGTCACCGCCGGGCTGTCCCGCCCGGCCCGCTCCGGCAGCCTGATCGACAGGTTCCGCCGCCGGCTGCTCTGGCCGATCCGGGATCTGACCGGCGACGTCATCGGCTTCGGTGCGCGCAAACTCTTCGCCGACGACGACGGCCCGAAGTACCTGAACACCCCCGAGACGCCGATCTACAAGAAGTCCCACGTGCTCTACGGCATCGACCAGGCCAAACGGGAGATCGCCAAGCAGGGTCGGGTGGTGGTGGTCGAGGGTTACACCGACGTGATGGCCTGCCACCTGGCCGGCGTACCGACCGCCGTGGCGACCTGCGGCACCGCCTTCGGCGCCGACCACATCGGCGTACTGCGCCGGCTGCTGTTCGATGACCACACAGCGATGGAAGAGGTAATCTTTACCTTCGATGGTGACGCTGCGGGCCAGAAGGCTGCTCTGCGTGCCTTCTCCGATGACGGCAAGTTCATGGCCTCCACCTACATCGCCGTTAGTCCCGACAACATGGACCCCTGCGATCTGCGGATGGCGAAGGGTGACCCCGCCGTTCGGGACCTAATCGCGCGGCGTGAACCGATGATCTCCTATGCGCTTCGGTCGCGAGTGAGTCGCTTCGATCTTGACCATGTCGAGGGCCGAATTAGGGCACTGAACGCTACGGCACCGATGGTCGCCCAACTCAAGCGACGGGACCGTCGCATCCACTACTGCCGTGAGCTTGCTGGCTATCTCGGACTTGAGCCGGATGAAGTCAGCAGGGCTGTTGTGGCGAGCGAATCGGCTGCACGTCAGTCTGGAGGTTCGGCTGTTATGACCCTGCCGGCCCGGACCGAGCCGAGTGTGGACAGCCCGCAGTCGATGGTCGAGCGGGAGGCGCTGAAGCTGGCCCTCCAGGAGCCGGTGCTGGCCGGTCCGATGTTCGACGCGGTCGAGGCGACCGACTACCGGCATCCGGTGCACGTGGCCGTCCGGGCGGCGGTCGCCGCGGCCGGCGGAGTCGCGTCGGCAGCCGGCGGCGCGGTGTGGATCGAGGCGGTACGCGACGCCTGCGAGGATCTCGCCGCCCAGGCCCTGGTCGGTGAGCTGGCCGTGGAACCGTTGCGGATCGACGGCGAACCGGACCCGCGCTACGTCTCGATCACCATGGCCCGGTTGCAGTGGGGGTCGGTCACCGCACGGATCCGGGAGCTGAAGTCCCGGATCCAGCGGATCAATCCGGTAAACAACAAGGACGAGTACTTCGCCGCCTTCGGTGAGCTGCTCTCGCTGGAGCAGCACGCCCGTGCCCTGCGCGAGCAGGCGGCGGGAGGGTTGTAGGGATGCCACTGTTCCGCCGCCGGCCGAAGCTGCCACCGGCCGACCGGCCGCCGCTGGAGCGCGACGAACGGGTGCTGGCCTGGGCCGCCGCCGGCAACGGGGAGGGCGACGGGGTGGTGGTCGCCACCAACCTCGGGCTCTGGCTGCCCGGCCGGGGCCACCGGATCGGCTGGCACGACGTGGTCAAGGCGGTCTGGTCGGGCCGCGAGCTGACCGTGACCCCGGGTGAGCGGGTCGCCGAGCGGGACGGCTACCTGGTGGTCGCCGAGCTGCCGGCCGAGCGGTACCTGCTGCTCGATCCGGGTGAGCTGCCGCACCAGGTACGCACCCGGGTCACCCGCTCCGTCGCGTACACCCAGCACCACGCCCTGCCCGGCGGATCCGGCCGCATCGTCGGTCGCCGGGTGCCCGGCAGTGACGGTCTGACCTGGATGGTCCACTACGACCCCGGTACCCCCACCGACGCCCCCGACGTCCTCGCCGAAACCGACCGCCTCGTCGCCGCCGCCCGCACCGCCACCACCCCCGCCGACCTCTGAACTCGTTAATCCGTTGGGAAGTGTCGGACCGGGTGTCTAGGGTCCGGGAGTGACCACGGGGCGACCACTCATTCAGGCACGGGGGCTGGTGAAGCGGTTCGGCGACTTCACTGCCGTCGACGGCATCGACGTGGAGGTCAGCGCCGGTGAGGCGTTCGGCTTCCTGGGGCCCAACGGCGCCGGCAAGTCGTCCACCATGCGGATGGTCGGCTGCACCTCGCCGCCCAGCGGCGGAGAGCTGCACATCCTGGGCATGGATCCGGTGCGGGACGGGCCAGCCATCCGGGCTCGGCTCGGCGTCTGTCCACAGCTCGACAACCTCGACCCCGAGCTGACCGTCCGGGAAAACCTCACGACGTACGCCCGCTACTTCGGCATTCCCCGCCGGGTGGCCCGGGCACGGGCCGCCGAGCTGCTGGATTTCGTGCAGCTCGGCGACCGGGCGGACAGCAAGGTCGAGCCGCTCTCAGGTGGCATGAAGCGCCGGCTCACCATCGCCCGCGCGTTGGTCAACGAGCCGGACATCGTGCTCCTCGACGAGCCGACCACAGGTCTCGACCCGCAGGCCCGGCACCTGGTCTGGGAACGGCTGTTCCGGCTCAAGCAGCAGGGCGTCACGCTGGTGCTCACCACGCACTACATGGACGAGGCCGAGCAGCTCTGTGACCGGTTGGTGGTGATGGACGGCGGCCGGATCGTCGCCGAGGGGTCGCCGCGCGCGCTCATCGAGCAGCATGCCACCCGCGAGGTGGTCGAGCTGCGGTTCGCCGCCGAGTCGCAGGAGACGTTCGCCGGCAAGCTGGACGCGCTGGGGGAACGCGTCGAGGTGCTGCCCGACCGGGTCCTGGTCTACGTGTCCGACGGTGACGCGGCGGTGGCCGAGGTGGCCGCGCTCGGGCTGCGACCGACAAACGTGCTGGTCCGACGCAGCAGCCTGGAGGACGTCTTCCTGCACCTCACCGGCCGCACCCTCGTCGACTGAGCCAGGACTTGCTGGAAGGGGCTGCCGTGACGGCACAACTCACCCGAGACCGACCCGCCCTGCCGCGGGTGCCGGCCCTCGCCGTACTCGAATACCACCTGGTGGGTTACCGGCGCACCTGGCGGGCCGGCGCCTTCTCGTCCTTCCTGCTGCCCACGCTCACCGTGCTCGGGTTCGGGGTGGGCGTCGGGGCGTACATCGACCAGGGCGTGGGTGGCGTCTCCTACCTGGAATGGATCGCCGGCGGGCTGCTCGCCTCGACGGCGTTGCAGGTGGCGATCAGCGAGTCAACCTGGCCGGTGTTCGGCAACCTCCAGTGGCAGAAGATCTACCTCGGGCAGCGCTCGTCGCCGCTGCGGGTGGCCGACATCCTCGCCGGTCACCTCTCGTTCGTACTGTTCCGGGTGCTGACCGCCGTCATCGCGTTTCTCCTGGTGACCGGGGTGCTGGGGGCGCTGCGCTCGCCGTGGGCGGTGCTGGCGGTGCCGGTGGCGGCGCTGCTCGCGCTGGCCGTCGCCGCGCCCACCTTCGCGTACGCCGCGTCGGTCGACTCGGACAGTTGGCTCGCCATGCTGTTCCGCTTCGCGGTGATCCCGATGACCCTGTTCGCCGGGGTGTTCTTCCCGGTCGAGTCGCTGCCGCTGGCGCTGCGCTGGCTCGCGTACGTCACGCCGCTCTGGCACGCCGTGGACCTGTGCCGCGCGGCGGTGCTCGGCGTCGCCCCGCAGTGGTCGGTGATCGGCCACCTGTGCTACCTGGCCGCCTGGGCGGCCGGAGGATGGCTGCTCGCCCGCCGCGTCTTCGCCCGCCGGCTCGTCGTCTAGGAGAGGGTCATGGTCACTCTGGTGCTGCCCCGGCTTGTCGACGTCTCGGCCGCGTCGCGGCGATCCGCGTCGGTCACCGAACGGAACGTCGCCGCCCTGAGGTCCGTCTACTGGCTGCTGCTCGTCTCCGGCTTCGTCGAGCCGCTGCTCTACCTGCTTTCCATCGGCGTCGGGGTGGGTGCGCTGATCGGCGACCTGACGCTGCCCAGCGGTGCGGTGGTGACGTACGCGGCCTTCGTCGCCCCGGCCATGCTCGCCTCGTCGGCGATGACCGGCGCGCTGGCGGAGACCACCTTCAACTTCTTCGGGAAGATGAAGTACATGAAGCTGTACGACGGGGTGATCGCCACCCCGGTGCAGCCATTCGAAATCGCCCTCGGCGAGCTGGCCTGGGCGATGCTGCGGGGCAGCGCGTACTCGGCCGCTTTCCTCGTGGTGATGGTGGTGATGGACCTGACCGCGCCCGCCCGCGCGCTCGCCGCATTCCCGGCGGCGGTGCTGGTCGGCTTCGCGTTCGGCGCGCTCGGCATGGCCATCGCCACGTTCATGCGCAGCTGGCAGGATTTCGACCTGATGAGCTCGATGCAGTTCGTCCTGTTCCTGTTCTCCGGCACCTTCGTGCCCGCCGAGGCGTACCCGGCGGTGCTGCGGTGGCTGGTCGAGGTGACTCCGCTCTACCGGGCGGTGCACCTGATCCGTGCGCTGACCGTCGACACCGGCGGCTGGAGCTGGACACTCGACGTGCTCTACCTGCTCGCGGTGCTCGCCGCCGGCCTGCTCATCGCCTCCCGCCGGATGGGTCGCCTGCTCTACAAGTAGCCCACGCTCCCGCCGGCGCTCGGGCGGTGGGCGGCGCGGGCAGCGGAGATTGTGGCACTCCAGGTGCCCTCCGGTCGGCGTGTCTAGCATCAGGAGTGCCACAGTCCAGCACCACGGCGCGACGCGTCTCAACGGGGCCGGGCCCAGGTGAGGAAGCGGTCGGCCAGGACGCCCGGTGGATACTGGCCGGTGAGGTCGCCGGCCGCGTCGTACATCATCGTGCCGAGATAGATCAGCAGGCCGGTCCGGTTCTCCCGGTACTCGCCGAGCAGCGCCAGCCGGGCCGGCGAACACGGCCACGCGGCCCCGCAGACCCGGCACCGCCACGAGGGGCGGGCCGCGAGATGCGGCCGGTAGCGGGGCATCAGCGCTGCCCGGGCTCGCCGCCGGGGGACGAGCGGGAACACCCGGGTCGGTGCCGTCGCCCAGTCCGGACGACCCTGGGTCCGCTGCGATGGCACCCGATGCCCGGATTGGTCTGCGGCCGATGCGCGCGTCCCTGGTCCCGGCCGGTTCGGATGCGGCGGCTGGCCGAAACTCGCTGGTGGTGGGTTGGTCGAGGTGACCTGGTCGGTCATGTCCTGCCACCAGGCCGGTGGCAGGGGGCGGGTGTTGCGGGTGCGCTGGGGGAGCGGCGCGGGTGTCGCCGGGGGCCGGCATCGCCAGAACCTGATTCGCATGAAGCCTCCGTCGATGTGGAGGGGGCGCCGGCCGAATGTCGGGTGTTGCCGGCGCCCCGGCCTGGTTCCGCCCGCCGTCCGTTCCCGTGAGCGGTTCCGCTGAGTGACAGTCTGGTGAGGACACGACTACGGTGGGAGGCCCGGCGCGGTGACGACCAGCGCGTCCACGGCCGGTCCCAGACGGTACGAGGATGTACGGAGGGTGTCCGTGGAGCGCTCGTCCATGCTGGAGCACTTCGCCGAGGAGCTGCGGCTGGCCCGGGCCGGTGCCGGCATGTCACAGACCGCGCTGGCCGAGGCACTCAGCTACTCGGCCGCGCTGGTGGCCAAGGTGGAGACCGGTGAGCGCCGCCCCAGCCTGGACTTCGCCCGCCGCAGCGACACCGTCTTCGGCGGGGACGGTCGGTTCGAGCGCATCCAGCGCCGAATCAGCCGGGAAACAGTGGTGCCGTGGTTCCGCGACTGGCCCGGCATCGAGGCCGAGGCCACCGCGTTGCGGTCGTTCGAGCCGCTCTACGTGCCGGGCCTGTTGCAGACCGAGGCATACGCCCGCGCGATTCTGGACGGCGCCGGATTGTTCGCGCCGGACGAGATCGACCAACAGGTGACGAACCGGCTGGACCGGCAACCGGTGCTCACCCGGGACCGACCGCCGTTGTTCACCGTGGTCATCGACGAGTACGTGCTGCGCCGCCGGATAGGCAGCCCGGAGATGATGCGCGAGCAGCTGCGGCACCTGGTCAAGCTCGGCTCGACGCTGCCCCGGGTTCGGATCCAGGTCGTGCCGCTCTCCGCGGGGGCCTATCCAGGGCTCGACGGCCCCTTCGTCATCGCGACCTACCCGCAGGGCGAGGACGTGGTCTACCTGGAGGGGCAGCGCCACGCACAGGTGATTGACCGTTCGGAATACGTGCAGCAGATGGTTGAGATTTGGGAGTCGATCCGGGGTGAGGCACTATCGCAGCAGCAGTCCCTCGACCTGATCGCGGAAGTGGCGGAGACATGGACATGACCGGCGCCCGGTGGCGCAAGAGCACCCGCAGCAACGGAGGCGGCGGCAACTGCGTGGAGGTGGCCGACAACCTGCCTGGTCTGGTGGCCGTGCGTGACTCCAAGGACCCGACCGGCCCGGTGCTGGCCTTCCCGCCCACCGCGTGGCGCAGCTTCCTCACGCACCTCCCCCTACACCCGTAACCCCGCCACGCTCCACCGTCCTATTTGGTCAATCTTGGACAGAATCCGTTAGCGCGTAACGGGAAGTGTCCAAGATCTGGTGGTGTTGGGGTCGGTGGACGGCCACGGTCGGTGGATGGTTCCGGATGAGGCGGCTGGGACGCTGGAGTGGCTGGCCTTCGAGCAGGCCGGCGTGCTCACCAGCGCGCAGGCCCGCACCGTACTGAGCGACGCCGCCGTGCGCGGGTTGGTGCGTTCCCGGCGGTGGCGGGCGATAAGTCGCGGGCTGCTGCTGACCGGCAACGGCCGGTTGACCCGGGATCAGCAGCTGTGGGTCGCGGTTCTCGCCGCCGGGGCGGGTGCGGTGCTCGCGGGTGCCACGGCAGCCACCGAGGCGGGCGTACGCGGCCTGCGACCCGAGCCGCTGCACGTGCTCGTGCCGGCGTCCCGTCGGGCCGGGCGGACCACCCTGCGCCACCTGCCGATCGATATGGCGGCCGTGGTGGTGCACCGGACATCGGTCCTGCCTGCCGAGCATCTCCAGGTCGGCCGTCCGCCGCGCACGACCACCGCGCGGGCACTTGTCGACGCCGCCAGTTGGGCGCCCTCGCCACGGGTGGCGCAGGAGACGCTCGCTGCCGGCTGCCAGCAGCGCCGGGTGCTGCCGGAGGAACTGGCCGCCGTGCTGGAGGTGCTGCCTCGCGCACCCCGACGGCTGTTGATCCGGCAGACCATCGACGACATCGCCGGTGGCGCTCAGGCGTTGAGCGAGATCGACTTCGTCCGGCTCTGCCGTCGAGCCGGTCTGCCCCGGCCCGACCTGCAACAGCGACGGACCGACGCGGCGGGCCGGACGCGCTGGCTGGACGCGTACTGGCGGGAGTGGGGTGTGCACGCGGAGATCGACGGCGCGCACCACATGGACGTACGCCAGTGGACGGCGGACATGCGCCGGCAGAATGACGTCTGGACCGCGGGGGAGCGGATTCTCCGCTTCCCCGCCTGGTTGGTCCGGGCACACCCGGAGCAGGTCGCCGACACCGTCCGCCGTGCCCTCCTGGCCGCCGGCTGGCAACCCGACGCCACAGATCGCGACTGCCAGCGGTGAGTGTCAGGCGCCCTGGTAGTAGCGGGCGGCGCCGGGGTGCAGGGGGATGGGGTCGGTGGTGGCGGCCGACTCGCGGTTGAAGTTGCGAGCTTCGGGGTGCGCCACGGCCAGGTCGGCCTGATACGTGAAGAGCAGGCGGGTCAGGTCGTACGCCAGGTCGTCGGGCATCTCCGCGCTGACCAGGATCACGTTGGGGACCGTCACGGTGGGGGTGCCCGAGGGGGTGTCGTAGGCGTCGGGGGGCAGTTCGGCGGTGGTGTAGACCGAGCCGTGCGTGGCGCTCAGCGGCTCGATCAGGTCGGCGACCGGCAGCAGCCGGAACCGGTCGGGGGCGTTGGTGAGCAGGTCGGCGATGCCCGGAGTGGGTAGCCCGCCGGAGAAGAACATTGCGTCGAGCGTGCCGCTGCGCATCCGGGCCACCGTCTCCGGCAGCGAGACCCGGGCTCGGCGTACGTCCCGTTCGGGGTCCAGTCCGGCGGCGGTGAGCAGCCGACCGGCGATGACATCGGTGCCGGACTTCGGTGAGCCGGTGGAGACCCGTCTGCCGCGCAGTCCCGCGAGGTCGGCGATCTGCGCGTCGGCGCGGACGATCACGTGGGTGTAGTTGCTGTAGACCCGGGCCAGCGCCCGAACCGGTTGCGGGCGACCGTCGAAGGCGCCACGGCCGGCGGTGGCGTCCGCCGCCGTGTCGGCGAGGCTGAAAGCGATCTCCATGTCGCCGTCGGCCAGCCGGGTGATGTTCTCGACGGAGGCCCCGGTCGGTTCCGCCCGAGCCTCGTAGCCGGGCAGGTGGCGGCTGATCACATCGGCGTAGCCGCCGCCGAGCTGGTAGTAGACCCCGGTGGTGTTGCCGGTGGCGAGGAAGATGCGCCCGTCGTGCCACGGCCGAGCCTCCGGGGCGCGCTCGGCACCGCAGGCGGTGACCAGCGCGACCGCCAGCAGGGCCGCCACCAACCGCCGCCCCCGGCTCATGCCGGCACTCCGCCGGGGTGCTCCGCCCAGTTGCGGGCCGCCGGTTCGAGCGCCTCGGCGACCCGCTGGACCAGCGTCGCCGTTTCGTAGCCGATCTGACCCAGGTCGCAGCCGGCGGCGGCCAGTACGCCGAGCAGAGCGCGGTCACCGACCGCCATCACCAGCAGTACGCCGCCGTCCATGTCTACGATCTGCTGTCGGACCCGGCCGGCGGACATCAGCCGGGCAGCGCCGACCGTCAGGCTGGCCAGGCCGCTGATCACGGCGGCGAGCTGGTCCGCCTGGTCGGTCGAGAGGTGCGGCGAGGCCGCCAGCCGCAGCCCATCCCCGGAGACGGCGAGGGCGTGCGACACGTCCGGTACCTGCTCGGCGAAGTTCGCCAGGAGCCAGTCGAGGCCGGGGCTGCCGTTGGGCATCATTCAGGGTCTCCCGTTCGTCTGCTGGTTACGTCGCATCGCGTGGGCCACCCCGGCGGAGAGGGCGGACAGCCGGGCCCGTACCACCTCGGGGTCGAGCAGGTCCGGCGCGGCCTGCGGCGGCGGCACGTCGTGCAGTTCGGACTGAAGGCCGCCGCCGCGTACCCGCCGGGGCAGGCCGGCCGCGGTGGCTTCCTCGGGGCGGGCGGCGCCGGGTCGCCAGGTCGACGCGCCGTTGGCCGACGCGGGTGGCCCGTTCGGCGCGACGCCGACGGGCTGTGCGGGCGGTCGGTAGTGCGGTTGACCGGGCTGTTCGGGTGACCAGGCCGCTGCGCCGTTGCCCACCACCGGCAGCGTCATCGTGGGGGCGCGGTGCACGTCGTACCGGTCTGCTGCGGCACCGACCACCGCCGGAGCGCCCCGGTGCCGGAACCAGGCGCCGGCGGCCGGGGGCGCCGGCCGGCCGACCGCGTTCGGACGGCCGGTGAGCTGCTCCATCCGGGTCAGCAGCGACTCCGGCACGTCCACCTGGGCGACCGTTCCGGCACCGGCGCTGTGCAGCCGCACCTGGATGCCGTGCCGGGCGGCCAGGTGGGCCACCACGTGCAGGCCCATGCTGCCGGCCGCGGCGCTGGACAACGCGGCCGGGGCGCGCAGCCGCTCGTTGATCTCGGCCAGCCGGTTCTCGCCGATGCCGATGCCCTGGTCGTGTACGCGCAGGGTCAGCCCGTCGACGGTACGTCGACCGTCCACGTGCACCGGGGTGTGCGGCGGGGAGTACGAGGTGGCGTTCTCCAACAGCTCGGCCAGCAGGTGCACCAGGTTGCCGACCGCCGAACCGTGCACACCGGCGGTGGGCACGTCGATCTCGACCCGGGCGTACTCCTCGATCTCGGAGGCGGCGCCGCGTACGACGTCGGCCACCAGATGCGGGCCGTCCTGCGAGCGTCCGGGCTCGCCGCCGGCCAGGACCAGCAGGTTCTCTCCGTTGCGCCGCATCCGGGCGGCGAGATGGTCGAGGGCGAAGAGTCGGGCCAACGCGTCCGGATCCGTCTCCTCCTGCTCGAACTCGTCGAGCAGCCGCAGCTGCCGGGTGATCAGCGTCCGGATCCGGCGGGCCAGCGCCTCGACCATCCGGGTCACGTCCATCCGCAGTTCGGCCTGCGCACCGGCGAGCCGCAGCGCGGCCCGGTTGACGGTGTCGAACGCCTCGGCCACCTGGGCGATCTCGTCGCGTCCACGGCTGATTCCCGCGGTGAGTTGCGAGGCGGTGCCCTCCGTCGGGCCGCTGTCGCCGGCCGCGATGGCGGTGATCCGCTCGGGCAGCTCCCGATGTGCCATGGTCAGCGCCGCCACCCGTAGCCGGCGCAGCCGGCGGCTGGTGCGTACCGCCAGCAGCGCGGCGCTGGCCAGCGAGACCAGCGCCAGGCCGGCGGTGGATCCGCCGGTGACCAATGCCCGTTGTCGGGCGTCCGTGGCCAACTCGGCGGCGCGCTGGTCCAGCTCGTCGGAGAGTTCCCGGCCGAGCAGGTTGAATCGGCGGATGGCACCGCTCTGGGCGACGTACCAGGCGTCTCCGTCGGCGGGCAGCGCGGCCGGCTCGGCGTCGGCGTTCAATGCGCTGTCGCGCATCCGGCGGGCGGTGGAGACGTCGCCGCCGGCGATCAGACGGGTGTACGCGTCGGTGGCGCGTTCCCCGGCGATCCGGGAGAACTCGGCCTGCCGCTGCTCCTGCGCGCCGCGCAGCCGGCCCAGCCGGGCGAGTTCGCCCTCGACCAGCTCACCTCGCACGAAGATTGCCCGGAGCAGGTCACGTTCCAGCGACGCCAGGTGTTCCTGGGCGGCGACGGCGGCCACCTCACGGGCGCGGTTGGCCAGCTCAGGGTCGCGTAGCTGAGCGGGCAGCGCGTCGGCGACGGCGAGCAGCGACTCGACCAGCGCCACGTAGATCCCGTCGGCATTGTCGGTGGTGAGCGCGGCGATCCGGGCCTCGTCGAGCTGGTCGAGGTGTTCGGTCACGCCGTCGAGGTCGTGGCCGAGGTCCGGGGCGGTGCGGCGGGCGTCGGAGCTGGCGGTCCGGTAGCGTTCGCTGGCCTCGTCGACCCGGTGCCGCTGGGCGTCGACCAACTGCCGGCCGGAGGTACCGCCGCGCTGGCGGAGCGCCGCCGTCTCACCGAGTTCCCGTTCCAGCTCGTGTACCAGCGAGACGGTGGCGGTGGCGGTGCCGGCCAGCACGCGGGCCCGTTCGGCGTCGGCGGAGGCGGCCAGGGCGTCACCGGTCTGGATGGCCCCCAGCACGAGCAGGCCGGCGGTGGCGATCAGGATCGGTGCGAGCAGTTGGGTACGCACCGACCAGAGTCGGCCGGTGTGGCCGGACGGACGGTTGTGCCGGCGTACGCGGGCCAGCGAGGACAGCGGCACGGGGGTCTCCCGAGGTCGGGGGCGGCCGGGCCGGGGTGTCAGACGCCGGCCCGGCCGCCGTCGGTCAGCTCGCGCCGAGGTCCTGCAACGCCTTGGCCGCGCCCCGGTGCAGACCGACCGGGTCGGTCTTGCGGGCGGTGTCCAGGGCGATGCCCTTGGCAGCGGGATTGGCCTGGGCCAGCGCGTCCTTCTTCTCGAACACGGTCCGAGTGATGGCGCAGGCCACGTTGGCGTCGAGGTCCTTGCGGACGAGCAGCACGTTCGGGACCACGATGGTCGGGGTGTCCGCCACTGTGGAGTACACGTCCTTGCCGATCGTGCCGGCCTGGTACGCGGGGTTCAGTTCGCTCATCTTAGGCAGCAAGGGCGTGATGTCGATGAATTTGACCTTGTCGCCAGCGGTGGTGAACAGGTCGGTGAGGCCGCCGGTGGGCAGCCCGCCGGACCAGAAGAAACCGTCGACGGTGCCGTCCTTGACGCCCTCCACGGTCTTGGTGAGGTCGAGCCGCTGGGCCTGGACGTCTGTGGCCGGGTTCAGGCCGGCGGCCTCCAACAGCCGGTTCGCGATGACCTCGGTGCCGGACTTGGGGGAGCCCGTCGAGATCTTCTTGCCGCGCATGTCGGCCACCGAGTTGATCCCCGCGTCGGCCCGGACGACCACCTGGGTGTAGTTGTCGTAGATCCGGGCCAGCGCCTCGACCGGCTGCGGTGCGCTGAAGCTGTCCTTGCCCTCCACCGCGTTGACGGCCGTGTCGAACAGCGAGAAGGCCACGTCGTACTGGCCACCGACGAGCTGTTCGATGTTCTGGACCGATGCTCCGGTCTCGGCTGCGGTGCCGGTCAACCGGCCGCCGGTGCTGTCCGCGAGCTGACCGGCCAGGGCGTTGCCGACCACGTAGTAGACGCCGGTGGCGTTACCGGTGGCGATGCCCACCCGGGTGTTCTCGGCCACCTCACAGGTGACGGCGCTCGCGGTGTCGTCCGTGGCCGCGGCGTCCTGGCGGCCTCCGCAACCGGCGGCGCCGGCGGCGACGAGGGTGAGGACTCCCACCCCGGCGACGAGCCGCGCGTTGATCCGTCCCACAGTGTCTCCTTCCTGGGTCATGCCGGTGATCCGGCTCGCGTTCCGCCGGAGGGGCCGGCGGATCCGCGTCGTATGAACACGCCCACCGCCATGACGCCGGCCAGCACGGCACCGATCGCGACGGGCACGGGTTGCAGCCAGAGCAGCGTCAGTCCGGCGGCCCCGCCGATGACGCGTTCCGGCGCGCCCGCCGCGCCGACGCCGGGCAGCCAGCCGCCCGCCGCGACGGCCAGCACCGCGACACCGAGGGCCGTGACGACGGCCGCGACGAGGATCCGCCGGGGGCCGCCGATGCCGAGCAGACCGAGCCCGGTCGGGGTGATCACGAATGCCAGCGGAATCAGGTACGCCGGCAGCGCGTACCGCAGGGTGTGCCACATGGTCGGCACCAGTCGTCCACCGGTGACCGCGGCGGCGGCGACGGCGGCGAGCGCGGTCGGCGGCGACACCTCGGACAGCACCGCGAAGTAGAAGACGAACATGGCGGCGGCGGGAGCGCTGACCCCGAGGTCCAGCAGCGCCGGCCCGATGATCACCCAGCCGATCACGAACGACGCGGTCACCGGGACCGCCAGGCCGAGCAGGCTGAGCGCGACGGCGGCGAGCAGCGCGGTCAGCGCGAGCACCACGGCCGGCTCGGAGCTGACCGCGCTCGCGGCGCCGACCAGGAGCGCGGCGGCCTGCGGACCGAGCCCGGTCTTGGTGGTGGTGGCGGTGATGACGCCGGCCGCCGCGCAGACGACGGTGACGGCGAGGACTCCGCGTACGCCGTTGGAGAGCGCGGCGACCAGTCGGGCCGGGGTGAGCCGGTGACTGCGGTCCAGGAAGGACAGGACGATTGCGAGGACGGTGGCCAGCACCACGGCACGGGTCGCCGACAGCCCGACGGCGAGCAGCCCGACGATGGCGAACAGTGAGGCGAAGTGATACCCGGACCGGGCCAGCAGCCGCCAGGCGGAACCGGCTGCGAGGGATGCCGCCCGCACTCCGGAGCGGCGTGCGTCGATCTCCACCGAGAGCACGATGCCGAGGTAGTAGAGGACGGTCGGCACCACCGCCCAGCCGAGTACCTGGAGGTAGGACACGCCGAGGTACTCGGCGATGATGAAGGCCGCCGCGCCGAGCGTCGGCGGGGACAGGATGGCACCGACGCCGGCTGCGGCGAGCATGCCGCCGGCCCGTTCCGCCGGGTACCCGGCACGGCGCAGGATCGGCCAGGTGACCGCGCCGATGCTGACGGTGGTCGCTGCGCCGGAGCCGGAGACGGTGCCGAGCAGGAAGCCGGAGGCCACCGCCGTACGACCGGCGGCGGTGCGCGAGCGCCGGAACGCCGCGGCGGACAGGTTCACGAAGAACCGGCCGGCGCCGGAGAGATCGAGCACCGCCCCGTAGATGGTGAACAGCACGATGTACGTGGCGGCCACGTCCAGCGGGGTGCCGTAGAAGCCGCTGTCGGAGTTGTAGAAGGCGTCGACCAGTTGCCCGAAGTCCAGCCCGGCGTGTGCCACCGCCCAGGTCTGTGGCAGCAGTCCCCCGTAGTAGCCGTAGCCGAGGAAGACCAGACAGACGGCGGGCAGGATCCAGCCGGTGGTGCGTCGGCAGCCCTCCAGCAGCAGGAGCAGCAGGACGCTGCCCATCGCCACGTCCATCCCGACCAGCAGCCCTTGCCGGTCGAGGAAGGCGTCGTAGCCGCCGCCACCGCCGGCCAGGGCGATCGGCAGCACCGGGTACAGGCAGCCGGCCAGCGCCGCGGCGGCCAGCAACCAGTCGACCCGGCTGGGCCCGGACCCGCCGGACCCGGTCGGCCTGGATCCGCCGGACCCGGTCGCGTCGGGTGTCGACGCCGACGAGGCTCGACCTGCGAACAGCTCCCGCAGGCGGCGAGGCGGCCGCAGGTCGGCCGGGTAGACGAGGAAGACCAACGGGAGTACGCCGGCGAGGAAGAAGATCAGGTAGTACTTGCTGCCCTGGGCCAGCGGCCGGAACACCTGCCAGAGCGCCAGCAGGCTGATCGCCAGGGTGGCCGCGGTCAGTGCGAGAGCGATTGGTCCGGTCAGCACCCGACCCGGCTTCTCGTCCTCGAACCGCCCGGCGATGTCGGTCGGATCGATCTGGACCGGATCGGTCCCGACGGCGGGTGCCTCCGCCTCCGCGACTCGGCTGTGTCCGCCGCGACGCTCAGGTCCGGAATCTTCGGTGAATCGGATAGCCGACACGAGGGGGGACGATACGCGAATTGACTCCACGTTGGGGGACATAGTCGCACATCGCTTCGCTGAGTGACTTTACATTCTTTCAAGTCATGCGTCGCGGCAATAATTAAGAATAGCGTTCATGATTGGCCCGGACGTGCCGATGGAGGTAGGGCTGGTCGCCGGAGAGGGCAACGACAGCTGTCCGTTTTATCGGGTTAGCGGGCATCTTGCGGGCGGATTTGTCGACTAGAAAATCTAGTCGAGTGATTACTCTCCGTGTATGCGACTACGGTAGGTGTCGCTCCGAACCGGCTGGGTTGTCGCCTGCTCGACGTCCTCCGGAAGATCGACGCGGCCGGTCCCGGGGCGCATCGCTGGCCGGTGGGCCGATCCCGGCGGGCGAGGCACGACCAATTCCCCGCAGTGATCGCATTCGTCTGAGCCGGTGGATGGGAAGCACCGTAGGCGCATTTCCCGGGTCTGCCCGGAACCGGAACCGCGCCGGCCGTCTCGCACCCTGGCCCGAGGCTTCGGGCCAGCCGGGCGAGCGGCTGCCCGGTGGGGTTACTTCACGTCGGTCTCTGGGCATGTCTCCTCAACCAGCACCGAGCGGAGCCGAGGGGAGAGGCGATGGCCTCCGAGGAGTCTTCCCGTCCAGACCGGCGTGACCCGGGGCTCGACACCGCCCCCGAGGGGCAGCGGGACGAGTCGGGTGCCGCCCGCGGCCGCGCGGAGCGGCCGGACGACCGTGACCGCGAGGGGCGGCGAAACGAGTCGGGTGCCGACCGCGACCAGGTGCCGGTAGGGCGCGAGGCAAGTGACCCGCCGGCACATCCGGGCCGGTTGTCGCGGGGCGAGTGGCTGGCGGCGGTGCGCCGGACGGTGCGCGAGTTCGGCGACGACAGCCTGACCGACTGGGCCGCGGCACTCACCTACTACGGGGTGCTCTCCATCTTTCCGGGCCTGCTGGTGCTGGTTTCGCTGCTGGGCCTGCTGGGCCCGGCGGCCACCCGGACGGTACGTGACACCGTCGCGGAGTCGGTGCCCGAGGAGAACATCCGCATGATCCTCGATGCCGCGATCGAGCAGGCCCAGCAGAACGGCGGGCTGGCTGGTATCGCCGCGATCATCGGTCTGCTCGCCGCCTTCTGGTCCGCCTCCGGTTACGTCGCTGCCTTCATGCGCGCCTCCAATGCGATCTACGACGTGCCGGAGGGCCGCCCGATCTGGAAGACCCTGCCGATCCGGGTGGGGGTCACCGCGCTGGTCGGTGTGATGCTGTTGGCCAGTGCGGTGATCGTGGTCTTCACCGGCCGCTTCGCCGAGGAGGTCGGCGCTGCGCTGGGGGTGGGGAGCACGGCCGTGGCGGTGTGGGACATCGCCAAGTGGCCGGTGCTGCTGCTCCTGGTCAGCCTGATGTTCGCCATCCTCTACTGGGCGTCCCCGAACGCGCGCCAGGGCGGCTTCCGCTGGGTGAGCCCGGGTGGGGTGCTGGCGGTGCTGATCTGGCTGCTGGTCTCCGGCCTGTTCGCCTTCTACGTCGGCAACTTCGGCTCGTACAACAAGACCTACGGGGCGCTGGCCGGGGTGATCATCTTCCTGGTCTGGCTCTGGTTGAGCAACATCGCGATCCTGTTCGGTGCGGAACTCGATGCCGAGCTGGCGCGGGCGCGGGCGATCAGCGGCGGCCTCCGGCCGGTCGATCGGGAGCCCTACGTTGAGTTGCGCGACGATCGCAAGCTGCGCTCGAAGGAAGGTGGCGGGCGTGCCGGCTGAGGGTCGTCGCCGTGCCCCGGGAGCGCTGGGGCACGGCGACGATCTCAGCTGCGTACTGCGATTGACTGTCAGCCGCAGGCCGAGACGAGACACCAGGCGTTGAGCGTGATTTCCTGGTAGTCCCTGACCCGGTGCCAGCCGGGACGATAGGTGCTGCCAATCGTGTCGTAATAGATGTAGCCGCTCGGCACCTGGAACCCGTCGGTGTCCCGGAAATCGTAGTAGTAGCTGGAGTCGGAAGCGGCGCCCTGGCCGGCCGGGAGCATCATTGTCTTTGTGTTTGAAGGCCAGTTTCCGGAGATTTTCAACGACCTGCCGAGCCGGTTCTTCACCTCTCCGCAAAAGACCCCAGCGGTGCAGTTGCCGAGCGGTGTCACGACCTCGCTCGTGGAGGATCGCAGCAGCTCAGAGGGGGCGCTGTGAGTCGTCTTGCGGTCGGCTGCCGGTGCGCTTCCCGCAGTGATCGACGGCGTCGCCTCGGCTCGGGCGGCTGGCGCGACCAGTAGCGTGGCCAATAGCGCCACGGCTGCCGCGCGATAACCGATCTTCATGGATTTCCCTCCCTGATGTGAGGACAGGAGGGGGGAACGCATTATCAACAAATGCGTGGCTGGTATTTCCCCCGTGTCTTGCCGGGGACGCTACCTTCGGCGTCAGTCGATGTCAATGCAACGATATCGACAAACGTTTCCTGGTGTGTCGACGGGCCGGACGGATTTTGCCCAATGTCGTCGCCCGGACGGATGTCATTCGACGCCTGCGGTGGTGCGTCGGGTAGCGCGATGAGAATCGATGGAGTGGTGGCGGTGGAGGTGCTGGCCTGCGGCTCGGGCATGGTGTCGACTCGCCGGTAGCTTTTGCTAGATCCAGCAAAAGTTGGGCACAGATTGGTTCTAAGGTCTGGACAGGGTGCACTGAAGCCTCCTACTGTGTCGGGCACCACACGTCGGCATTTCGTCGATGTGAACACCCCCGGTGGGAGAGGTGAGCCCGTGCCCAACGCCGACCCCCTGCACGTCCGGTTGTTGCGGTTGTTACGCGACGAGGGAGCGCTGTCGCGGGCCGAACTCGCCGACCGCCTGGAGATGCCCCGGCCCCGGTTGCTCGCCGAACTGGAGCGGCTGGTCGCCCTCGGCTACGTGGCGGAGGCGGGCAAGGCGGCCTCCCGGGGCGGGCGTCGGTCGACGCTTGTCGAACTGAGCCCCGAGCTGCGTTTCGCCGCCGTCGACCTGGGTGCCAGCTCGATCGACGTCGAGGTCGTCAACGGCCGGCTGGAGCCGGTGGCAGCGTACGCGGAGGCGGCCGACATCCGGTCCGGTCCGAAGGCGATCCTCCAGCGCGTCAACGAGCTGCTGCACAAGGCCCGGGTCGACGGCGTCTACGAGCGACTCGACGCGGTCGGTATCGGAGTGCCCGGCCCGGTCAGCTTCCGCGACGGAGTGCCGGTCTCGCCGCCGATCATGCCCGGCTGGGACCGCTTCCCCGTCCGTGAACTGCTCACCCGCGAGCACGGCTGCCCGGCGGTGGTCGACAACGACGTGAACATCATGGCCATCGGCGAGCGGCACGGCGGCGTGGCCCACTCGGTCGACGATTTTCTCTTCGTCAAGATCGGCACCGGCATCGGCTGCGGGATCTACCTCAGCGGCGACGTCTACCGGGGTACCGACGGGTGCGCCGGCGACATCGGCCACATCCAGGTCGACCCGCAGGGGTCGATCTGTTCCTGCGGCAACGCCGGCTGCCTGGAGGCGCTCTTCAGCGGGGCGGCCCTCGCCAAGGACGCCACCGCCGCCGCGCGGGCCGGCACCTCACCCGCCCTGGCCGAGCGGCTGGAGGCGAACGGCTCGGTCACCGCTCTCGACGTCGCCGCCGGGGCGCTCGAAGGGGACGTGACCTGCATCCAGCTCATCCGCGAGGGGGGACGGCGGGTCGGCGGCGTGCTCGCCGGGCTGGTCAGCTTCACCAACCCCTCGATGATCGTGATCGGCGGCGGACTCGCCCAACTCGGGCACATCCTGCTCGCCGAGATCCGCAGTGTCGTGTACCGCCGCTCGCTGCCGCTGGCCACCGGGAACCTGCCGGTGGTGCTCTCCGAGCTGGGCCCGCGGGCCGGCGTGGCCGGCGCCGCGGTGCTCGCCAGCGACCTGGCGTTCGGGGAGGCGGCATGACCGAACAGGACATCGCGAGCGGGGTCGGCGCGTCGCCGGCCCCGGCGACCACCGGCGCGGGCGAGGTGGTGCTGCGCCTGACCGACGTGGTCAAGACCTTCCCCGGCGTACGCGCCCTGGACGGCGTGCAACTGGAGGTCCGCGCGGGCGAGGTGCACTGCCTGCTCGGGCAGAACGGCGCGGGCAAGTCCACCTTGATCAAGGTGCTCGCCGGGGTGCACCGGCCCGACTCGGGGCACATCGAGTGGCGCGGCAACCGGCTCGCCTTCGCCAACCCGCAGGCCGCGATGCGCGCCGGGATCGCCACCATCTACCAGGAACTCGACCTGGTCGATGACCTGTCGGTGGCGGAGAACGCCTTTCTGGGGCACGAGCCCCGTCGGCTCGGGTTCATCCGTCGGGGCCACATGGCCAGCCGGACCCGCCAGATCCTCGGCCGGCTCGGCCACGCCGAGATCCCACCGGGTCGGATGGTGCGGGCCCTGCCGGCGGCCGGCAAGCAGGTGGTCAGCATGGCGCGGGCGCTGTCCCACGAGGCCCGGCTGATCATCATGGACGAGCCGAGTGCCGTGCTCGCCCACGACGAGGTGGAGAACCTCTTCCGGATCATCCGCGAACTCACCGCGCAGGGCATCGCGGTCATTTACATCTCGCACCGGTTGGAGGAGATCCGCGAGATCGGCGACCGGGTGACCGTACTCAAGGACGGCCGGACCACGGCGGCGAACCTGCCGGCCCGCGAGACCCCGACCAGCGACCTGGTTTCCCGGATGACCGGCCGGACCATCGAGTACGTCTTCCCGGACCGCGCCGCCGGCACCGTGATCGGCGACGAACTGCTCCAGGTCGACGGGCTGACCCGCCACGGCGAGTTCGCCGACGTGTCGTTGTCCGTCCGGGCCGGAGAGATCGTCGGCATCGCGGGTCTGGTCGGCTCCGGCCGCTCCGAACTGCTTGAGACGATCTACGGTGCCCGGGCGGCCGAGGCTGGTTCGGTGCGGATGGCCGGCCGGGCGCTGCGGCCGGGCAGCGTCGGCGCGGCAGTGAAGGCCGGCATGGGCATGGCCCCCGAAGAGCGCAAGAGTCAGGCGTTGCTGCTCGGCGAGCCGATCTACCGCAACGTCACCCTCGCCACCTTCGACCGCTATGCCCGCTTCGGCTTCACCGACGTGGGCCGGGAACGGGCGGAGGCTGATCGGATCGCCGAGAGCCTGGAGATGCGCCCGCGCGACGTCCGCCGGGCGGTGCGCACGCTCTCCGGCGGCAACCAGCAGAAGGTGGTGGTCGGTCGCTGGCTGCTCGGCGACACGAAGCTGCTGCTGCTCGACGAGCCCACCCGAGGGGTGGACGTCGGTGCCCGGGCCGAGCTGTACCAGGTGATTAGGCAGCTCGCGGCCCAGGGGGTCGGGGTGCTGCTGGTCTCCAGCGAGGTGCCCGAGGTGCTCGGCCTGGCCGACCGGGTGCTGGTGATGCGCGAAGGGCGGGTCGTCCGGACCGCCCCTGCCGACGAACTCGACGAACCCACCGTGCTCGACCTCGTGATGGCGGGGTCCCTGATGGAAGGCGCAGCGGCATGACCGACAGTCCGCCCACGACTAAGCTGCCGGCGCAGTCACCCCCGGTGGACCCGGCCGAGACCGAGGCGGCGGGGCACGCCACGGCGGGCTCCACCGGCGGGCTGTCCTGGTGGCACGGCGATGGCGGTGAGGGCGCCAAGCGGAACCTCGCCCTGATCGGGGTGCTGCTGGCACTCTTCGTGATCGGTGCGGCGACCCGCTCGGACCTGTACTCCAACCCGGACTGGGTCTGGGCGAACATGCTCAGCATCCTCAAGCTCGCCTCGGTGGTCGGCGTGGTCACCGTCGGGATGACCTTCGTGATCATCGGTGGTGGCATCGACCTGTCGGTCGGCGCGATCGTGGCGCTTGCCGGGGTCTGGTGCACCACGGTGGCGACCCAGAACTTCGGCGCGGGCGGAATGATCTTCACCGCGATCATCGTCGGGGTGGCGGTCGGCCTGGTCAACGGGACGCTCATCGCCTACGGGCGGTTGGTGCCCTTCATCGCGACGCTGGCCATGCTGGTCGCCGCCCGGGGACTGGCCGCCGAGATCTCCGACAAGCAGACCCAGATCTCGCAGAACGGCACCATCAACGGCATCGCCAGCACCAACCTGCTCGGAATTCCGCTGCTGGTCTACATCCTGGCCGCCGTGGTCGCGGCGGGCTGGGTGCTGCTCAACCGCACCACCTTCGGGCGGCGCACCGTGGCCGTCGGCGGCAACCCGGAGGCCGCCCGGCTGGCCGGCATCAACGTCCGGCTGCACACCCTGCTGCTCTACGCGCTGTCCGGCCTGTGCTGCGGCATCGCCGCCATCATGCTCACCGCGCAGGCCACCTCGGCCCAGGCGGCGATGGCGAACCTCTACGAGCTGGACGCGATCGCCGCCGTGATCATCGGGGGCACGCTGCTCAGCGGCGGGCGGGGCACCATCGTCGGCTCCCTGCTCGGTGTGATCATCTTCGCCACCATCACCAACCTCTTCGCCATCAACGGCCTCACCACCGAGGCGCAGAACATGGTCAAGGGCGGCATCATCGTCGCCGCCGTCCTGATCCAGCAGATCCAGTTCGGCAGTCTCTCCCAGTTCTTCCGTCGTAACCGGCTCACCACGAGCTGAGCACCACTGCATCCGGGCCACCCGAACAACCGACGGTGGCCGGGCTTCGTACACCCAAAATCCCCACCACATGAATAATCAGGAGGTCGTCATGACCCAGCACAGTCGCGACATGTCGCGGCGCCGGCTGCTCTTCGGCGGGGCGGCCGTCGGCGCCGGCGTACTGCTCGCCGGTTGTACCAGCAACGAGCAGACGCCGACCGAGGCGCAGACCAAGGCGGCCGACGGCAACGCCAACTCTGAGCCCGGCAAGCAGGTGACCATCGGTTTCTCCGCGCCGGCCGCCGACCACGGCTGGATCGCCGCGATCACCAACAACGCCAAGGCGCAGGCCGCCGCGTACTCCGACGTGGAGTTCAAGACGGTCGAGGCGGGCGCGGACGCGGCGGCCCAGCGGGCGGCGCTGTCCACCCTGATCTCCCAGCAACCCGACGTGATCGTGCTGCTGCCGCACGACGGCAAGGAGCTGAACTCGTTCGGGTTGGAGGCGATGGCAGCCGGCATCCCGGTGGTCAACCTGGACCGGGCCTTCCCCGATGCCAAGGCGTACCGCCTGCAGATCAAGGGCGACAACTACGGCATGGGTGTCTCTGCGGCCACTTTCATCGTCGAGCAGCTCAAGGCCAAGGGCGTGAGCAACCCGGTGATCGCCGAGATCGCCGGCATCGACTCGCTGGAGCTGACCCAGGAGCGGACGAAGGGCTTCAACGACACCCTGGCCCAGCACGGCCTGAAGGTGAAAAACCGCCGGGCGGCGCAGTTCACCGCCGACTCCGGCCAGCAGGAGGCGAGCCAGCTTCTGCAGGCCGAGCCGAAGATCGACGCCATCTGGAACCACGACGACGACCAGGGCATCGGTGTGCTGGCCGCGTTCAGCCAGGCCAACCGCAACGAGTTCTTCATGGTCGGCGGCGCCGGCTCGAAGAAGGCGATGGAGGACATCCTGGCCGACAACACGGTGCTCAAGGCGACGGTGACCTACAGCCCGTCGATGGCGTCCTCGGCGATCTCGCTGGCCCGCCTCATCGGCCAGGGCAGGGGCATGTCCGACCTGGTGGAACTCCAGGTTCCCAAGGAGATTGTCCTCGCCTCCGAAACGATCACCAAGGAGAACGCGAGCAACTACCTCAAGCTCGGGTTCTGACACAACGGGGGGAGACCCACCTTGTCCACGACAAACAACGAACTGCGGGTCGGCATGGTCGGCTACGCGTTCATGGGGGCCGCGCACTCGCAGGCATGGCGCACCGTGAACCGGGTGTACGACCTGCCGGCGCGGGCCCGGATGGCGCTCATCTGCGGCCGGGACGCCGGGAAGGTGGCCGACGCCGCTGACCGGCTCGGCTGGGACGAGCACACCACGGACTGGCGGGAACTTGTGAACCGCCCGGACATCGACGTGGTCGACATCTGCACACCGGGTGACAGCCACGCCGAGATCGCGCTGGCGGCGCTGGCCGCGGGCAAGCACGTGCTGTGCGAGAAGCCGTTGGCAAACACGGTCGCCGAGGCCCGGGAGATGGCCGCCGCGGCGGCCACCGCCCAGGCCGGCGGGGCGCGGTCGATGTGCGGCTTCAACTATCGGCGGGTGCCCGCGGTGGCGCTGATGCGCCAGCTCATCGCCGACGGGCGGCTCGGCGAGATCCGGCACGTCCGGGCCACCTACCTGCAGGACTGGATCGTGGACCCGCAGTTCCCCCTGGTCTGGCGGCTCCGCAAGGAGGTGTCGGGCTCCGGTGCACTGGGCGACATCGGTGCGCACATCATCGACCTGACCCAGTACGTCACCGGACAGCGGATCAGCGGGGTCAGCGCGGTGACCGAGACCTTCGTCAAGGAGCGGCCGTTGCCGGCCGAGTCGAGCGGGTTGGCGGCGCAGGCCGACGGGGCCGGCGCCGCCACCGGCCCGGTCACCGTCGACGACGCGGCGATCTTCGTGGCCCGTCTGGACGGCGGGGCACTGGCCACGTACGAGGCGACGCGGTTCGCCACCGGGCGCAAGAACGCCCTCCGTGTGGAGATCAACGGTTCGCTCGGCAGCGTCGCCTTCGACCTGGAACGCCTCAACGAACTGGAGTTCCTCGACGCCACCCGGCCCGCCGCGGAGCAGGGTTTCAACCGGATTCTGGTGACCGAGGCCGAGCACCCGTACCTGTCGGCCTGGTGGCCGCCGGGGCACATCATCGGGTACGAGCACTCCTTCACCCACCAGATGCGCGACTTCATCGAGGCGGTGGCGACCGGCGTCGACCCGTCGCCCTCGTTCGCCGAGGCGTTGCAGGTGCAACTGGTGCTGGACGCGGTGACCCGCTCGGCCGAGCTGGGCTCCTCCTGGGCCGCGGTGGAGCCGTCGATGGCGACGGCCGCCGCCTGAACCACCTCCGGAGCCGACCGGCGAGGACCGGCCACGGTTGCGCCCCGTGGCCGGTACGGGTCGGGTCCGGAGGTCGTGCCCCCGGGCGACCGGCGGCACGAGCAATGCGGCTCCTCCGGTGCGGCCGGACCGGGATTCCCCGGCAGCACCGGAGGGCCGCCGCCCACCTACCAGTCCGCTGACCACCCACCTGGAGACTCCCGCCGCAAGGCGGACCGTGTCCGACGAGTCGTCCGACCGGGACACCGTCGTCCCGGCCGGGCCGGATGCGGGGGAGGCAGGGGCGAGACGCCGACTGCCCCTGCCTGCCAGCCCCGTCCGACCGACCCACCCGGTACGCCGGCCCGACGTCGTCGCCGCCGACCTCGGCGCCGGCCGGCGAGTACCCACCGGGGGGCGGCGGACGGGGCGCATCGGCTTAACCCGTATCTTTTTCAACTTTTTCCTGATATCAAGATGCAATCGATGCTTGTCGGTTTCTGGACACCGGAAGGAGCGCCATGCGTACAGGTGTCTGGCTGGTGGGAGCGCGTGGCTCGGTCGCGACCACCAGCATCGTCGGGGCGCTCGCGCTGCGTGCCGGGCTGACCGGGCCGACCGGCTGCGTCACCGAACTGCCCGGGGTCAACAGCCCCGCTCTGCCGGGCTTCGCCGACCTGGTCTTCGGTGGCCACGACGTGGCCGTCACGCCGATCGCCAAGCGCGCCGAGGCGCTCGCTGACGCCGGTGTACTGCCGGCCCGCCTGGTCGCCGCGCTGCCCGAGGAACTGTCCGCCGTGGAACGGGAACTGCGCCCCGCGCCCACCGCCGGGACCCAGGCCGACCGGGCCGCCGCGCTCGTCCGCGATCTCACCGCCTTCCGGCAGCGACACGAGTTGGCCCGGGTGGTGGTGGTCAACGTGGCCGCGACCGAACCGGCGCCCCGCCCGCATCCCGGGCACGCCGACGCGGACGCGCTGCGGGCCGCTCTCGCCGGCCCCGACGAGGTGCTGCCCCCCAGCTCGCTCTACGCGTACGCAGCCGTCGCGGCGGACTGCCCGTACGTCGACTTCACCCCGTCGACCGGTCTACGGCTGCCGGCGCTGACCGCGTTGGCCGACCGCCACGGCGTGCCGTACGCCGGCCACGACGGCAAGACCGGGGAGACCCTGCTCAAGTCGGTGCTCGCCCCGATGTTCGCGATGCGTCACCTCACCGTCCGGTCCTGGTCCGGGCTCAACCTGCTCGGCGGCGGTGACGGCGCCACCCTCGCAGATCCCGACGCCAACGCCGCGAAGGTGCGCAGCAAGCAACGGGTGCTCGGCGAGACGCTCGGTTACCTGCCGCAGGGCGACACCCGGATCGGGTACGTCGAGGAACTCGGTGACTTCAAGACCGCCTGGGATCTGATCACCTTCGCCGGGTTCCTGGGCACCGGGATGCGGCTGGAGTTCACCTGGCACGGCTGCGACTCGGCGCTGGCCGCCCCACTCGTGCTCGACCTGGCCCGGCTCACCGCCGCCGCGCACGCCGCCGGCCGCACCGGGCCGCTTACCGATCTGGCCTTCTTCTTCAAGGATCCGCTGGGCACCGCGACGCACTCGCTGGCCGACCAGTGGACCCGGCTGTGCGCGTTCGCGGGCAGCCTGGACGCCGGAGACACCGATGCCACGCGTGGCTGATCTGGCCGAGCTGGTCCGCGCCCCAGCCGCGCTCTCCGTACCCGGGGACGTGGTCGCCGGCGCCGCTGCGGCCGGCAGCCTCGGCCCGCGTACCCCCGCGCTCGCCGCCGCGTCGGTGCTGCTGTACTGGGCCGGCATGGCCGCCAACGACTGGGCCGACCGCGAGCTGGACGCCGTGGAACGCCCCGAGCGGCCGATACCGAGCGGCCGGGTCGGTCCCGGTCTCGCGGTCGGCCTCGCCGCCGGTCTCACCGTGGCCGGCGTCGGGCTCGCCGCCGCAGCTGGCGGACGGCGCGCCACCGCCGTCGCGTTGCCGCTCGCCGCCGCCGTCTGGGGGTACGACCTAGCGGCCAAGAACACCGCCGCCGGCCCCGCCGTGATGGCCACCTGCCGGGGGCTGGACGTGCTGCTCGGTGCTGCCGGGGGTCGGACGGCGCGGGCGTTGCCGGCGGCGGTCACCGTCGCCGCGCACACCTGGACCGTCACCGCGCTGTCCCGCCGGGAGGTCAGTGGCACCGACCGCGCCCTGCCACTGCGTACCCTCGCCGGCACCGCCCTGGTCGCGGCGAGCGCCGCGCTCCCGCCCGGTCGCCGGCTCACCGCGAGCGGCACCCGGGCCGGTGTCCCGGTGGAATCCGGCCGGCGCGCCCCTGTGGTCCGCGCCGACGGTCAGCGAACCGGCGACGTCGGGAACGGTCGGCGTGCCCTCGGCACCGTGGCGGTGGCGCTGCCGGCCGTCCTCGCCGCCTGGTACACCGTTCGCTACGGCACCGCGCAGGCGCGGGTGGCGGCCGAGCCCACCGCCGCGCGGGTCCGTGCGGCGGTGGGCGCCGGCATCACCGGCCTGCCAGCGTTGCAGGGGGCACTGACCGCCCGCGCCGGTTCCGGTCTGCTCGGACTGGCGGTGGCGGCGGCCGCGCCGTTGGGCCGGCGGCTGGCCCGGAAGGTCTCACCGACATGACGGCCGCGGGCACCGCCACCGCCCCCGACGGGCTGCGGTTCGGGTACGGGACCAACGGCTTCGCCAACCACCGCCTCGACGACGCGCTCGCGGTCATCGCCGATCTCGGTTACGCCGGTGTCGCACTCACCCTGGACCACGACCATCTCGACCCGTTCGCGCCCGGACTGGCGGGGCGTGTCGACGCCGTCGCCAGTCGGCTGACCGAACTCGGCCTCGGCCTGGTGATCGAGACCGGCGCGCGGTTCCTGTTGGACCCCTGGCACAAGCACGCCCCGACGTTGCTGCACGACGACCCCGCGCCCCGGATCGAGTTCCTGCGCCGGGCGGTGGCGATCGGCGCGGATCTCGGCGCCGAGGCGGTCTCGTTCTGGGCCGGTGTCCGGCCGGGCACGGTCACCCCGGCGGTGGCCTGGGACCGCCTGGTCGCCGGCTGCGCCACCGTGATCGAGGCGGCGGAGGCCGTCGGGGTGACGCTTGGATTCGAACCGGAACCGGGCATGCTGGTGGCGGACATCGCCGACTGGCGTCGCCTGCACGCGGCCCTCGGCTCGCCGGCCCGCCTCGGCATCACCCTCGACATCGGACACTGCCGTTGCCTTGAGCCGCAGTCGGTGCCCGACTGTGTCCGTGACGTCGCCGCACACCTGGTCAACGTGCAGATCGACGACATGCGGCGGGGTGTGCACGAACACCTGGAGTTCGGTGCCGGCGAGATCGACTTCCCGCCGGTGCTGGCCGCGCTGCGCGAGATCGGCTACCGGGGCCTGGTGGCGGTCGAGTTGCCCCGGCACTCGCACGCCGCTCCCGCCGTCGCCGCCCGCTCGCTGGATTTCCTGCGCACCGCCGCCTCGCGGCACGCCCTCTGCTCTGCTTCAACCGGCGCACCGCCAGGCGTCCGCTATCCGGACAACGACCGACGCGTGGAGTGAAGCAGAGCAAAGGACGCACGCGGTACCACCGCCACGGCCGTCGACGGCGGCGGACGAGGGAGGAGACGCGATGACAGTGGACGAGCTGCGGGCGGCCCTGCGGGGCGTACCCGATCCGGACTGGTTGGCCACGGCCCTGGACCGCGTCGCGACCGACCCCACCGCCATCGCGCGGTTCTTCCCGGCGGCCGGTCGTCGCTGCGGGCGACACGACCTGCCCGACCTGCCCGGATGGACCGCCGACGAGGCCGCCCGGGCCGTGCTGCTGGCCAGCCTGCCCACCGACCATGCCGAGCAGGCCGAGACCCTCTACCGCACCGGGGACGCCGCCGAGAAACGGGCCGTGCTCAAGGCGCTGCCGCTGCTGCCGATCGGCGCGGCCGGAGTGGCGCTGCTGCACGACGCGATCCGCACCAACGACACGCGGTTGGTGGCCGCAGCCCTCGGCCCGTACGCCCGCCACCTCGACCCGTCGGCCTGGCGGCAGGCGGTGCTCAAGTGCGTCTTCACCGGCGTGCCGCTGGCGGTGGTGGCCGACCTCGACACCCGCGCGGACGGGGAACTGGCGGAGATGCTCGCCGCGCTGGCCGCCGAGCGCCGGGCCGCCGGTCGGAGCATGCCCGCCGACGCCACCGAACTGTTGGATCGGCTCACCGCCGCCAGCCAGCCCCAGCCCAGGGAGGTGTGATGCGGATCTTCGACCCGCACATCCACATGACGTCGCGCACCACCGACGACTACGAGCGGATGGCCGCCGCCGGTGTCCGGGCGGTGGTGGAGCCGGCGTTCTGGCTGGGCCAGCCGCGTACCAACGTCGGCTCGTTCACCGACTACTTCGACTCGTTGGTCGGGTGGGAACCGTTCCGGGCCGGGCAGTTCGGGATCCGCCATCACGCCACGATCGCGCTGAACCCGAAGGAGGCCAACGACAGGCGTTGTCGGCCGGTGCTCGACGAACTGCCCCGCTACCTGGAGAAGGACGGCGTGGTGGCGGTCGGCGAGATCGGGTACGACTCGATGACCCCCGAGGAGGACGACGCCTTCGCCGCCCAACTCGCCCTGGCCGTGGCGCACGACCTGCCGGCGATGGTGCACACCCCGCACCGGGACAAGGCCCGGGGCGTCGAGCGCAGCCTGGCCGTGGTCGCCGAGTCCGGCATCGCGCCGGAGCGGGTGGTGCTCGACCACCTCAACGAGACGACAGTGAAACTGGTCCGGGACACCGGCTGCTGGCTCGGCTTCTCCATCTATCCGGACACCAAGATGTCGCCGCCGCGAATGGTCGAGCTGCTCAAGGCGTACGGAACCGACCGGATGCTTGTCAACTCGGCCGCCGACTGGGGACGCTCCGACCCCCTGCTCACCCGGGCCACCGGCGAGGCGATGCTGCGCGCCGGCTTCACCGACGACGACGTCGACCGGGTGCTCTGGCGTAACCCGATCGAGTTCTACGGGCAGTCCGGGCGGCTCGACCTGACCGACGACGACTTCGCCGAGCCGACCTTCGCCGGCAACTCGATCCTGCGCGGCGGCAGCTGATGCGGCTGCGGCACACCGGCGGGCGCACCGTCCACCTCGGGTACTGCACCAACGTGCACCCCGCCGAGGACCTCGCCGGCATCGTCGCCCAACTGGACACCTTCGCGGTGCCGATCCGCGAGACGCTCGGCGCCGACCCGCTCGGGCTGGGCCTGTGGCTGGCCGCTCCGGTCGCCGCCGAACTGGCCGCCGACCCGGCCGCCCGTCGTCGGTTGCGCACCGAGCTGACGGTACGCGGGTTGGAGGTGGTCACCCTCAACGGCTTCCCGTACGCCGCCTTCCAGGCACCCGTGGTCAAGGGCGCCGTGTACCGGCCGGACTGGACCACTGACGACCGGCTCGGGTACACCCTCGACCTGGCCCGGGTCCTGGCCGACCTGCTGCCCGACGACGCCGCCCGTGGCTCGGTCTCCACCCTGCCGCTGGCCTGGCGCGCGCCGTGGGACCGCAGCCACGCGGAGGCCGCCCGTCGACGCCTCGACCAGCTCGCCACCGGACTGGCCGCCGTCGAGCGGGACACCGGCCGGCCGGTGCGGGTCGGTTTCGAGCCGGAGCCCGGCTGCGTGGTGGAGAGCACCCCGCAGGCCGTCGCCGCACTGTCCGGAATGGACACCGATCGCCTCGGGATCTGCCTGGATCTGGCCCACCTCGCCTGCGCCTGGGAGGAGCCCGCCGCCGCTCTGGAGCGGCTGGCCGTCGCCGGCCTGCCGGTGGTCAAGGTGCAGGTGTCCGCCGCGCTGGAGGCGGCCGACCCGACCGCTGACGCCGCCGCCCTGCGCCGCTGGGTCGAGCCGCGTTTCCTGCACCAGACCCGCACCGCCGGCTGCGCCGCCGCATCGGCCGGTGGGCTGCGGGCTGCCGATCCGGCGGATCCGAGCTGGGCGGCCGACGATCTCGACGTCGCTCTGGACGCCGGGCTGCCCGGGCCGTGGCGGGTGCACTACCACGTGCCACTGCACGCCCCACCCGAACCACCGCTGGGCTCGACCCTGCCGGTGCTGCGCGCCGCGCTGGCCGCGCTCTTCACCGGTGCGGACGCCGGCTGCGACCACCTCGACGTCGAGACGTACACCTGGGGGGTGCTGCCGGCCGCGCGGCGCCCGCGCACCGACGCGGAGCTGGCCGCCGGGATCGCGGCCGAGCTGGCCTTCACCCGGGATGAGCTGGTCGCCCTCGGGCTGACCCCGCTAGCTGAGGCGGTGAGAGCATGAGCAGGCAGTTGGTGGTGCTCGATGTGGTGGGGTTGACCCCCCGATTGCTGGCGCACATGCCCCGGCTCCGCGCGGTCGCCGACACCGGGTTCCGCGCCGAGTTGGGCACCGTGCTGCCGGCGGTGACCTGCTCGGCGCAGTCGACCTTCCTCACCGGCGCCCTTCCGGCGGAGCACGGCATCGTCGGAAACGGCTGGTACTTCCGGGACCTCGGCGAGGTGCTGCTCTGGCGGCAGCACAACGCGCTCGTCGGCGGGGAGAAGCTGTGGCAGGCCGCGCGCCGCGCCCGACCCGGCTACACGGTGGCGAACGTCTGCTGGTGGTACGCGATGGGCGCGGACGTGAACTGGACGGTCACCCCGCGACCGGTCTACTACGCCGATGGTCGCAAGGAGCCGGACTGCTACACGGATCCGCCGCAACTGCACGACGCGCTCACCGGCCGGCTCGGCACGTTTCCGCTGTTCACCTACTGGGGGCCGGGGGCGGGCCTGCCGTCGTCGCGTTGGATCTGCCGGGCGGCCGAGCAGATCCTCGCCGAGTCCTCGCCCGATCTGACCCTGGTCTACGTGCCGCACCTGGACTACGACCTGCAACGTTTCGGCCCGTCATCCCCCCGATCCGCCGCCGCGGCGGCGGAGCTGGATGGTGTGCTCGCGCCGTTGCTGGACGCCGCGCAGAGCCGGGACGCGACGGTGGTGGTGCTGTCGGAGTACGGCATCACCGAGGTGTCCCGGCCGGTGGACGTCAACCGGCTGCTGCGCGCCGAGGGGCTGCTGCGGGTGCACACCCAGGCGGGCATGGAGTACCTGGACCCGTGGACCTCCCGCGCCTTCGCCGTCGCCGACCACCAGGTCGCGCAGGTGTACGTGCGCGATCCGGCCGACGTGCCGGCGGTGGCGAAGCTCTGCGCCAGCCTGCCGGGGGTGGCTGAGGTGCTCGACGCCGACGGCAAGGCGGCCCACGGGTTGGACCATCCGCGCGCCGGTGAGCTGGTGCTGGTGGCCGAGCCGGACGCCTGGTTCACGTACTACTACTGGCTGGACGACGCGCGTGCGCCCGACTTCGCCCGGCTGGTGGAGATCCACCGTAAGCCCGGGTACGACCCGGCGGAGCTGTTCTTCGACCCCGCCGCGCCGGGTGCGGCGAAGCGCCGGGCCGGGGTCGCCTTGGCCCGCAAGAAACTCGGGATGCGGTACCTGATGAACGTGGTCGGGTTGGATGCCGGCGCACGGGCGGTCCGGGGCTCACACGGACGGCTGCCCGCCGATCCGGCCGACGGGCCGGTGCTGCTCTGCTCCGACTCGTCGGTGGCCCGGGACCGGATAGCGGCCACGGAGGTGAAGGGGCTGCTGCTGGAACTGGCCGGGTTGGAGGGACGGTGACGGTCGCCGAGGCAGCTGTCGATTCCGCCGGGCTGCGGGCCCGCTTCGACGCCGAGCTGACCGCGTTCCTCGACCGGCAGGATCCGGACTGGCCGGACGGCGCGCCACGGGGCGTCTTCACCACATTGCACCGGTTCGTGCTGGCCGGCGGGAAGCGCCTGCGACCACTGTTCTGCTACTGGGGCTGGCGGGGAGCGGGCGGCCCGGACGGCACACCGATCGTGGTTGCCGCCGCCGCGCTGGAGCTGTTCCACGCCTTCGCGCTGATCCACGACGACATCCTGGACGGCAGCGACCGCCGCCGGGGGGAGCCCTCGGTGCACCGGATCTTCGCCGACCTGCACGCCCGCTCGTCCTGGCGGGGCGACCCCGAGGCGTACGGGCGCAACACCGCCCTGCTCTGTGGTGACCTCTGCGCCGCCTGGTCGGATCAGATGTTCCACGAGTGCGGGTTGAGCCCCGACCAGGTGCACCAGGGGTACGCCGTGTTCGCGCTGATGCGGACCGAGGTGATCGCGGGGGAGTATCTCGACCTGGTGTCCGGGGTGGGCGACGGCTCGGTGGCCAGCGCGCTCACGGTGATCCGGATGAAGGCGGCCCGCTACACGGTCACCCGGCCGTTGCAGATCGGCGCCGCGCTGGCGGGCGCCCCCGTCGAGCTGCTCGACGCGCTGGCCGAGTTCGGTGACCCGCTCGGGGACGCCTTCCAGTTGCGCGACGACGTGCTGGGGGTCTTCGGTGACCCGGCGGTCACCGGCAAGTCCGTCCTTGACGATCTGCGCGAGGGCAAGCCGACGGTGATGATGGCGCTGGCCCGCGATGCCGCCGACCGGGTGCAGGGCGCCCGGCTGCGCGAGCTGTTCGGCAATCCCGACCTGGACGCCGACGGCGCCGCCGAGCTGCGCGAGATCATCGAGAGCACCGGCGCTCGCCGGAAGATCGAGCAGATGATCCAGGTTCGCGCCGAGGCCGGGCTCGCGGCGCTGGAGCACACCGAGGTGACCGCGGAGAGCCGGACCGCCCTGATGGAGCTGGCCGGCCAGGCCATCGACCGACAACGCTGAATGCCATCGACCGGCGGCGCTGAGCGCTGTCGCGCCGGAGCCCTCCCGTACGGCTTTTGACCGAACTGACGAAAGTCGGCATCCGGCGGGCAGAAGATATAGACACATCAACGTATGACGTTTAGTGTCGTCGCTAGGACCAACACGTTTCGTCGAGGTAAACCGGCGGCGCGGCACCCCTCCTCGGCACCCCCGCTACGGCATTCGGCGCGACGGCGCGCGCCCCGCCCTGGCAGAGCACTCGTCAGGAAGGGACAGCACAGCGATGCCCACCATGCGTACCACCCACCACCCCGGAGGCGGCGGAAACCGGGCCCCGACGGCGGTGGCCTCGGCGAACCGGACTTCGGGCGTCGCCCCGTTGACCGTGAACTCCTTTTCGGCCGGGTCGTCCGACCCGGAGGGTGGGACGCTGACCTTCGCCGGCACCGGGACCGGCTCGCTCTACGACCTGGACTCGTTCTCCTTCACCATTGGCAGTGGTGGCACCACCAGAACCGGTCCGATCACCGGGCTGGGCGGTAAATGCCTGGATGTGCGCGACGCGGCCACCGCCGACGGCACGCAGATCCAGCTCTGGACCTGTAACGGCACCGCGGCGCAGACCTGGACGGTGACGCCGAACTCGACGATCCGGGCGTTGGGGAAGTGCCTGGACGTGTCGAACAACAGCTCCGCCGACGGGCAGGCCGTGCACCTGTGGACCTGCCACACCAACGCGAACCAGCGCTGGGTCCTGCCCTGATCCGAGGAGGGGCCCCTCGCCGTCGCTTAGGGTTGCTAAGGGGCCCCTCCTGACACAACGATCGTTGGGAGAGCTAGATGCGAAAACTCCTCCGAACAACCGTCGGCCTGGCCACCGCCGCGCTCGCCGTACTCGCCTGCACCACACCGGCCACCCCGGCCAGCGCCGCCGACGCCCCGTACGACGTGCTGGTCTTCTCCAAGACGGCCGGCTTCCGGCACGACTCCATCGCGGTGGGCACCCAGACCATCCGGGACCTGGGCGCGGCGAACAGCTTCACCGTCACCGCCACCGAGGACGCCGCGGTCTTCACCACCGGCAACCTCGCCCAGTACGAGGCAGTGATCTTCCTCAACACCACCGGCGACGTGCTCAACAACAGCCAGCAGAGCGCCTTCGAGTCGTACATCAGCTCCGGCGGAGGCTACGTCGGCGTGCACTCCGCCGCCGACACCGAGTACGGCTGGTCCTTCTACGGCAACCTGGTCGGCGCGTACTTCCGCTCCCACCCGGCAATCCAGCAGGCCACCGTCCGGGTGGAGAACCGCGCCCACGCGGCCACCGCCCACCTGCCGCAGAACTGGGTCCGTACCGACGAGTGGTACGACTTCCAGAGCAACCCCCGCGCCAACGCGCGGGTGCTGGCGAACCTTAACGAGTCGACGTACTCCGGCGGTGTGATGGGCGCCGACCACCCGATCGCCTGGTGCAAGACGTACAACGGCGGCCGGTCCTTCTACACCGGCGGCGGCCACACCCAGGCGTCGTACGCCGAGCCAGCCTTCCGGGCGCACCTGCTCGGCGGCATCCGGTACGCAGCCGGCCGCACCAAGGCCGACTGCCGGCCGGAGACCGGCTACACCACCCTCTACAACGGCTCGACCAGCGGCTGGTCCCAGGCCGGGCCGGGCAGCTTCAGCAACTCCGACGCCACGCTGACCTCGGTCGGCGGGATGGGGCTGTTCTGGCACAGCGCCAAGCAGTTCACCAACTACTCGCTGAAGCTGGACTGGCGGGTGGCCGGCGACGACAACTCCGGCGTCTTCATCGGCTTCCCACCGTCGAGTGACCCGAACTCCGCCATCAACAACGGCTACGAGGTGCAGATCGACCCCACCGACGCCGCCGACCGGACCACCGGCGCGGTCTACGGCTTCCAGGCCGCCGACCTCGCCGCCCGGGACGCCGCGCTGAACCCGGCGGGGGAGTGGAACACCTACGAGCTGCTGGTGGAGGGGGAGCGCCTCCAGGTCTTCCTGAACGGCTCGAAGATCAACGACTTCACCAACACCGACCCGGTCCGGTCGCTCGCCGGCCACATCGGCATCCAGAACCACGGCACCGGCGACGACGTCTCGTTCCGCAACATCCGGATCAGGGAACTCGGCGGCACGAACCCGCCGCCGGACGGTGACCGGACCGGTCGGATCACCGGACTGGCCGGCAAGTGTCTGGATGTGCGTAACGGCTCGTCGGCGAACGGCACGCAGATCCAGCTCTGGTCCTGCAACGGTGGCGCGGCGCAGACCTGGACGGTGACGCCGAACTCGACGATCCGGGCGTTGGGCAAGTGCCTGGACGTCAACGGTGCCGGGTCGGCCGACGGCACGAAGATCCAGCTCTGGACCTGCAACGGCGGTGGTGCGCAGGTCTGGTCGGCGCAGTCCAACGGCACCTTGCGGAACCCGAACTCGGGCAAGTGTCTGGACGTGTCGAACAACAGCTCCGCCGACGGGCAGGCCGTGCACCTGTGGACCTGCCACACCGGTGCCAACCAGCGCTGGGTCCTTCCGTAACCGAACCAGCGGTAGTGCCCCGGTGCGACGCTCACCCGTCGCGCCGGGGCACTTTCCTACCGCCCGCCGCCCGCCTAGAGTGGGAGACGGCGACCGCGAGGTGGCCGGTGAGTCGACGGGAGGCGCAACCCGTCGGCCCCAGACGCGACAAGCGTCCACCGGTGCACCGTCGGGGCCGCCGCATCCGGCCATCCTCGCCCCGGTCCCGCAGGTAACGGAATCCCCAACACGACAGGGGAAAAGGACACATGGCGCGACCGATCACGCTGTTCACCGGCCAGTGGGCCGACCTTCCGTTCGACGAGGTGTGCCGGCTCGCCGCCGAGTGGGGCTACGACGGCCTGGAGATCGCCTGCTGGGGCGACCACTTCGAGGTCGACAAGGCCCTGGCCGACGACTCGTACGTCGAACGCAAGCGGGAGACGCTCGCCAAGCACAACCTTCAGGTCTTCACGATCTCCAACCACCTGGTCGGCCAGGCGGTCTGCGACCACCCGATCGACGAGCGGCACCAGGGCATCCTGCCCGCCCGGATCTGGGGCGACGGCGAGCCCGAAGGAGTACGCCAGCGGGCCGCCGAGGAGATCAAGGACACCGCCCGCGCGGCGGCGAAGCTCGGCGTGAACACCGTCGTCGGCTTCACCGGCTCGTCGATCTGGCACACCCTGGCGATGTTCCCGCCGGTGCCGCCGGAGATGATCGAGCGCGGCTACCAGGACTTCGCCGACCGGTGGAATCCGATCCTCGACGTCTTCGACGAGGTCGGGGTGCGTTTCGCCCACGAGGTGCACCCCAGCGAGATCGCTTACGACTACTGGACGACGAAGCGGACCCTGGAGGCGATCGGTAACCGGCCCGCGTTCGGGCTGAACTGGGACCCGTCGCACTTCGTCTGGCAGGAACTCGACCCGGTCAACTTCATCTTCGACTTCGCCGACCGGATCTACCACGTCGACTGCAAGGACGCGAAGGTGCGTACCGGCGACGGCCGTCGCGGTCGGCTGGCCTCGCACCTGCCCTGGGCGGATCTGCGCCGCGGCTGGGACTTCGTCTCCACCGGCCACGGCGACGTGCCCTGGGAGGACTGCTTCCGGGCGCTGAACGCCATCGGCTACTCCGGGCCGATCTCCGTCGAATGGGAGGACGCCGGGATGGACCGGCTGGTCGGCGCCCCGGAGGCGCTCCAGTTCGTCCGCCGACTCGCCTTCGACGCACCGTCCGCCGCCTTCGACGCGGCGTTCAGCAGCAAGGACTGAACCGTACGGACGCCCGGGAGCCGGCCCGCGCCGGCTTCCGGGCGTCGGCGTGCTCAGCCGGCGCTGAAGACGTGCTCGCTGGCCAGGTGGGCCGCGCCCACCACGGCGGCCCGGCCGGCCAGATCCGACAGGACGATCGGCATGGTGCCGGTGGCCAGTGGCGCCGAGCGTCGGTAGACCACGCCACGGATCTCGGAGAGCAGGAGGTGCCCGAACCCGTCGGGTGCCCCACCGATCACGACGATGCCGGGGTTGAAGAAGCTGACCAGGCCGACCAGGACCCGGCCGAGCCGGCGGGCGGCGTCACGGACCAGCAACTGGGTGGCCGCGTCCCCGGCGGTGGCGGCCGCGGCCACGTCCGCGACGGTGAGCCCGCCCGCCTCGGCCAGCCGTGCGGCCAGTGCCGGGGAGCGATCCGACCGGGCGACCGCCAACGCCGCCCGGACCAACCCCACGTCCCCGCAGTACGCCTCAAGGCAACCGGCCTCCCCGCAGGCGCAGGGCGGGCCCTCCTCGCCGAGCGGTAGATGCGCGATGTCGCCGGCGCTGCTGGTCGCACCCCGGTAGAGCGACCCGCCGAGCACCAGCCCGCAGCCGATCGCCGTACCGAGCTTCAGGTAGAGGAAATCCTCGACGGTACGGCCGATGCCGGCGTGCCGCTCGCCCAGGGCGAGCACGTTCGCATCGTTGTCGACCAGCACCGGGCAGCCCAGTTCTGCGGCGAACGCGTCGCGGACCGGGAAGCGCTGCCATCGGGGCAGGACGGCCGGTGCGGTGGAGGTGCCGCCGTCGACCGGCCCGGGAAGGGCGACACCGACCCCGGTGAGCTCGGTGACGCCCAGCTCGGCGCGGAGTTTGTCGACCAGCTCGACGGCCCGGCCGGTCACCGGCTCCGGCCCGTCGCGCACGTCCGCCACCTCGTCGGTCTCGGCCAGCACGTTCAACTCGCCGTCAGTGATCGCAACGGTGACCCGGTCGGTGGCGACCACCACGCTGGCGAAGCGCACGCCGCCGGAAAGGCGGAGCAACGACGACCGGCGCCCGCCCCGGGAGGCCGCCGGCCCGGCGGTCTCGACCAGCCCTCGGGCGGTGAGCCGGTCCAGTTCGGTGGTGAGGGCCGTCCGGGACAGACCCAGCAGGTCACCCAGCTCCACCCGGGAGCGGGGACCCTCGTCCCGCAGTAGCCGGACCAACCGTGCCTGCTGCGGATTCTCCGGCCGGACCAGGGCCATCTCGACCACCTCCGTGCGGAGTGTTCCACGGCGGTGTTTCAGGCCAGTGGCCGGCCGGGAGCGGACCCGTCAACGCCTGTCGCCGCGGCGGCCCGGCGTGACCCGCTGCCGGCCGGGCACACGGACGGGCCCGGCCACCAACATCGGTGGCCGGGCCCGTCCGAGGGTGCTCAGAGGGTGCTGCCGTTGGCTCCAGAGCCGGACGGCTTGCTGCGGGGGGTGGCGGACGTCGAGCTGGAACTCGACGAGCCGGAACCCGTCTTGGTGCCGGCCGTGGCCGGCGTACCGGCGAACGTGTCGTCGGCGGGGGTGATCCCCGCCTTGCCGTTGCCGTTCAGCTTCTCGCCCAGCTTGGAGTTGCCGAGCTTGTCCCTGCCCTCGTGGTAGAGACGGTTCGCCTGGGCCTGCGCGACCCCGGCCGCCTCCTGGACGGTCGGGTGGTCGAGCACCTTGCGGCCCCGGACCACCAACTCCTCGTACTTCTCCCGGCCGGCACGGGCGCCCAGGACGAACCCTGCAGCCAGCCCGCCAAGGAACATGATCTTTCCGCGCATGGCGGCTCCTTTCGTACCTGACGCGCCGCCGTCCCGCTCCCGGATACCCGGGTGGCGGGACTGACCGATTCGCGCCTGCGTCCTGTCGTCGGCAGCTAACTACCCATCCTGCTCTCCGCTCATACCTCCTTGTGCCAGGATGACGATTTGTCCGGTAAACCGCCCCCGGGTCGCTCGGTGGTGGCCGATGAACCCCCTGGACCAACACCCCCCGCCGTCCTGTACTCTTGTGCCCGGCGCGCGGTGCGGAGCGATCCGCTCCGGGCGTTGTTGCGGTCCCCCGTAGCTCAATTGGCAGAGCAGCCGGCTGTTAACCGGCAGGTTTTTGGTTCGAGTCCAAACGGGGGAGCTTCCTTCCTCACCACGACGCCCACCGGCCGGATCCGGTGGGCGTCACTCGCGTCCCCCCCCCCAGATCCGGCCGACCGGCGCGACGCCGGGCTTCCGCGGGCGGCACCCGGCCAACGCGTCTACGCTGGTGCGCGTCGATCCTGCGACGACAGCCGGTGGGTGGGATGTCCGGAAACTGGAAGATCGGCTCGGCCGAGCCGCGACCATCCGAGGCCGCTGCGCGCCCCGCCGTGGCGGCACGGCCCGCCCGCGGCCAACTCGCACTGGCACGACCGGCGCAGGGCGTACCCCGTGCCTGCTGACACCGACGTCGTGATCGTGGGCGGCGGCCTCGCCGGTCTCGCCGCGGCCCGCCGCCTGCACCGCGCCGGGGTGTCCTGGCGGTTGGTGGAGGCCGCCGACCGGCTCGGTGGCCGGGTCGCCACCGACACCGTCGACGGCTTCCTGCTCGATCGTGGATTCCAGGTCCTCAACACGGCATACCCCCGGCTCGGCGCGCTGCTCGACGTGGACCGTCTCGACCTCGGCTTCTTCGTTCCCGGGGTTCTCGTACGCAAGGGCGACCGGCTGCTGCGGCTGGTCAATCCGCTACGCGATCCCGCCGGTGGACCGGGCACCGCCCTGGCCTCCGTCGGGTCGCTGCCCGACCGGCTGCGCTTCGCCGCCCTCGCCGCGAGCTATGCCACGCTGCCCGCGGAACGTCTGCTCGCCAGGCCCGAGACCACCGCCGATACGGCGCTGCGTCGCGCGGGCCTCTCCCACGCCATCATCGAGGATCTGCTGCGCCCGTTCCTGTCCGGTGTGCTGCTCGACCGGGAACTGGCAACCTCCAGCCACGTCCTGGCCATGGTGCTGCGCTCGTTCGCCCGAGGCCGGGTCGGCCTGCCCGCCGACGGCATGGCGGCGTTGCCCCGGGCCGTCGCCGCCGCGCTGCCGGCCGGGCTGCTGGACGTGAACACCACCGTCGCCGCGGTGGCACCGGGCCGGGTCAGCACCAGCGCCGGTGAGCTGCGCTGCCGGGCCGTCGTCGTCGCCGTCGACCCGCCCACCGCCACCCGGCTGCTGGCCCTGCCGCCGGTGCGCATGCACAGCTACACCACCTATTACCACGCCACCGCCGAGCCACCGGTGGGCGAGCCGATCCTGCTCGTCGACGGCGACCGCCGCGAGATGGTCGCCAACACGGTAGTGGTCAGCCGGGCCGCGCCCAGCTACGCGCCACCCGACCGGCACCTGATCGCCACCTCCGTGGTCGGCCCGTCGGTACCGTCCGAGTCGGCCGTGCGGCTGGAACTGACCCGGCTGTACGGGCGGCCCACCGCCGGCTGGGAGCACCTGACCACGGTCACCATCCCTGCCGCGCTGCCCGCCGCGCCGCCGCCACAGGGCCGGCTCCGAAAGCCCGTGGCGCTGGGAAACGGGCTGTTCGTCGCCGGTGACCACCGCGACAGCCCATCGATCCAAGGGGCACTCGCCAGCGGATGGCGCACCGCCGGAGCCACCCTGCGGCACCTGCGTCAGCACTGAAATTCGGGGTCACCAGGCCCGATGATGATCACCTATGATCCTCGCCATGCCCCGACCCCTCGCCCCGCCGGTGTTCGACGCCGCGGCGGCGTACCCCCAGGTGGCCGCCGCCCGTGACGCGCTGGCCGCGGGCGACTGGCCGGCGATGCGCACCCTCGTCGACGCCCAGGACGCCCACGGCAGGACGGTCCTCGTCGGCGAGGTCGGCGACACGGCGGACGCCGAGACGTTCCTCCGGAAGGCGCTCGCCGAACAGCCGGACGACCCGGTGGCCGCTGCCATGCTGGGGGCGCACCTGATCCGCGCCGGGTGGCGGATCCGGACCGCCCAACGGGCGCAGGACGTCAGCCGCGAACAGTTCGCCCAGTTCTTCGAACATCTGCGCCGGGCCGAGCAGATCCTCATCGAGGCCACCGCCCGCCACCCGGAGGACGCGGCAGCCTGGACCCAGCGGGTCACCAGCGCCCGCGGCCTGCAACTCGGCCAGGCCGAGGCCCGCCGCCGCTACGACCGCCTCGCCGCCAGGCACCCGCACCACCTGCCGGCCCAGAGTTCCCTGTTGCAGCAGTTCTGCCCGAAGTGGAGCGGCACCTGGGAGAAGGCGCACGACTTCACCCGGGAGTGCACCGCCGCCGCACCGGCCGGCGCGCCGAACGCGGTCCTCATCGTCGAGGTGCACCTGGAGCAGGCCTTCGACCACGGCACCCTGTCCGCTGCGCGGGCATTCCTGCGCGGCCAGCAGGTGCGCGCCGCGATCCACGATGCGGCCCAGCGCTCCATCTGGCACCGCGAGTTCCGGCACGGCTGGGGCTGGGTCCGGGTACGCAGCACCTTCGCCCTCGCCTTCTGCCTCATGGAGGAGTGGACGTCGGCGGCGCAGCAGTTCGCCGCCCTCGGTGACCTCGGCGACGAGTCGATGTTCGGCTACTTCGGCGACGCGGTCGCGCAGTTCCAGCGGTTCCGCGACAAGGCGTACGCGAAGGGCGGCCAGCCGTGATCCAACACCTCGAAACCGACGGCGTGCCGACCCTGCTCGCCCCGACCGGCGGGCCGATGCGCGCCGGGCTGACCTTCCGGGTCGGCACCGCCGACGAGACGCTGGCCCGCCACGGCATCACGCACCTGCTCGAACACCTCGTTCTCGCCCCGCTGGGCACCGCCGACTACCACTTCAACGGCGCCACCGGACCGACCTTCACCACCTTCCACATGCAGGGCTCAGCACCGGACATCGCGACCTTCCTCACCTCCGTCTGCGCCAACCTGACCGACCTGCCGACCGGGCGGTTGGAGGTGGAGAAGGACATCCTGCGCACCGAGTGGAGCAGTCGCGGAAGCGCGGCCATCGACGACATCCCGCTGTGGCGCCACGGCGCCCGCGACCACGGGCTCAGCAGCTACCCGGAATGGGGACTGGGCAGGCTCACCGCCGAGGAACTGCGCCAGTGGGCCGCATGCTGGTTCACCCGGGAGAACGCGGTGCTCTGGATCGCCGGTGACCGGGTTCCCGAAGGGCTGCGGCTGGACCTGCCCGCCGGCAGCCGGCAGCCGGTACCGGCCGCCTCGTCGGCGCTGCCGACCACCCCGGCGTACTTCGTGCACGGCTCGCGGGCGGTGGTGCTCGACGCGGTCGTGCGCCGCCGCACCTCGGCGAACGTCTTCGCCGAGGTGCTGGAGCGCGAACTGTTCCGGGCGCTGCGCCAGGACGCCGGTCTCTCCTACACCATCGGCAGCGGCTACGAACCGCGTGGCGACGGCCAGGCCCACCTGCGGGCCCTGGCCGACTCGCTGGCCGAGAAGCAGGACGCCGTGCTCGGTGGATTCATCGACGTGCTGGCCAAGCTGCGGGTGGGCCGGATCGAGCAGAGCGACCTCGACGCCGTGGTGGCCAAGCGGATCGACATGTACGCCACCGCCGAGGCCGACGCCACGCGGCTGCCCGCGTACGCCTTCAACCTGCTCACCGGCGAGCCGAACCGCACCATCGACGAGCAGCTCGCGCAGCTGAAGGCGGTCACCCTCGCCGACCTGCACGAGGTCGCCCAGGAGGCGTACGCCTCGGCGCTGCTGATGGTGCCGAACGGGACCAGCGCCGACTGGGCCGGCTTCACCGCCGCGCCCACCTCGTCGGAGTCGACCGTCGCGGGCACCACCTACCGCGCCCGCGACGACGACAGTCGACTGCTCATCGGCACCGAGGGGGTCAGCCACCTCAGTGCCGGCGGCACCCTCACCGTCACCTACGCCGACTGCGCCGCGATGCTCGCCTGGCCCGACGGCGCCCGGCAGCTCATCGGCCATGACGCGATCGTGCTGCACATCGAGCCGACCCTGTTCGACACGCGTCCGGCGGCGATGCAGGTAATCGACAGCGGAGTGCCGATCGACCGGCAGATCACCATGCCGCCCCGCGATCCGGAGAGCATCCCGCAACCGCGTACCCTCCGCGAGGCCCGCGAGCACCTGGCCCGGCCGAAGCGGGCCGGGTGGGAGGTCCTGCTGATGGTGCTCAGTGGCCTGGCCACGCTGGTGGTGGGCGGCTTCACCCTGCTGCTCACCATCGGCATGCTGATCAGTCCCACCGCCGAGGAGGACGTCGCCGTACTGTGGGGTGCGGTCGTGATCGGCTGGCTGCTCACTGTTATCCTCGCGTTGCCCATCGTGCTGCTGACGCGGGGGCGACGCCGGTGAGGAGAGGCCGTGGCCGCCGAATCCCTCCCGACCTGCACCGCACGGCGCTCGCATCGAGCGTCCGAACGTGCGGTCCGGCGGACCGCAGGGAGGTCGGGAAGGTTAGTTGGCCGGTGATCGACTGGGCGGGATAAGATCCGGCCCGGTGCCGGGGCGGTAGCTCAGCCGGTTAGAGCAGGGGACTCATAATCCCTCGGTCGCGGGTTCGAGTCCCGCCCGCCCCACGCAACTTTCTGACCTGCCGTTTTGTGGCGCCGTGTGTTCACCATGCGAACCATCGGCATGGTGTCTGGAGGAACGGTGGACGCCGCAGCAGATTTTGGTCATACTTATGACCATGACGACGCTGCCGTTGGGGGAAGTGAAGACTCGGCTCTCTGAACTGGTGGGGCGGGTGCACGACCACCATGAACGGGTGACCGTGACCGTGCATGGTCGGCCGTCGGCCGTGCTGGTGTCGGTGGAGGACTTGGAGCGTCTGGAGGAAACCGTCGCGGTTCTCGGGGATGCGGGCACCCTGCGGCGGCTGGCCGACTCCGACGCCGAACTGGCCCGAGGTGAAGAGGTGTCCGCCGACCAGATTGCGGAGACCATTCGCGCCCGTCGCGCCTCGGCCGCGTGAGCCCTCGGCTGCCGGAAGATACGCACACGCTGCGCACCACACCAACCGTCCGTCGAGCGCTCGCCGAACGGTTGCCGGAGGCCGTCGCTGTCGCCGCGTACGAGTTCATGACCGGGCCGTTGGTGCGAGAGCCCTACCGGGTCGGAAAGCGTTTGTTGCCGCCGTTGTCGGATCGGTTCAGCGCCCGGCGAGGTACCTACCGGATTATCTACCGCATCGACGACGACAACCGCACCGTGACTGTTGTGGACATTGATCATCGAAGGGATGTGTACCGCTCCTGACGCCCCTGGCTCTCCGCGCCCGATGGCGTCGAGGCATTCAGTACGGTAGGTGCCGTGTCGATGAGTGTGGCAGACGAGGCTGCGGCCCTTGAGGCTGAGGTGGAGCAGTATCCGGACGAGCGAGGTGAGATCCTGCTCGAGGCTGCCGACGCATGGCGCCGGTCGGGGCGGTTCGACCGAGCAGCCGACCTGCTGACCAGGCTGATCACTGACGGCGGTGGGGACGGCTGCTCCGCGATGGCGCAGCTCGCTGAGGTGCGATTCGAGCAGGGCGACGTCGATGAGGCGTACGTCGTGCTGGATGCCCTGGCTCACGACGCAGCGGTGGATGACGGTCACTGCACCTTGGTCGCCGAGCTGCTCGCCGAGCGAGGCGACGTGCATGGTGCGTTGCGCTGGTACGACCGGGCGGTGGCCCGCCTGTCGGCTGAGGAGTTGCAGGCGCTTCGCGGCCCGAATGGTTGGATGCAGATGTCCTCGGTGATGATCCGCGGCCGTCGGGAGGTCCGTCGCCAGTTGAGCTTGGTGCCGGATGCCACCGATGAGTTGGTTCCGGCGGCGGCGCCGCCACAGCGGCAGCGGCTTGTCGACGCGGATGGGGTACGGGACGCCGTGGCCTCTGGACGAGTGCCACGACAGGTGCGGATGCTGATCTTTCCACGCCAGGAGCGGGCCGAGGCACGACGGCGGTGGCCGCAAGAAGACGACATGACCGACGACGAGCACTATCAGGCTGCCGAGCGCCGGTGGCGTGAGTTGGCGAACGGCGGTGTGCCAGCCATCCGGGTGGTGCCGGCAACTGTCGCCGATCTCTGTGAGTTCGCGGACCGGACCGGCGAGTCGCCTCTCGATCCAGCGCTCAAGGTCCGCTACAGCGAGACCCTTCCCGAGGAACACACCATCGCGTGGCCGCCACCGCGGAACTCCCCATGCTGGTGTGGATCCACAGCTAAGTACAAGAAGTGTTGCGGGCGGACGGTCTGAGCGGCGTCCTCCGACGCGCCGCACGCGATAGTTCGTCACGACGCAGCCCTACCTGCCAGCGTTCCTGCTCGCGGCAGGGGTAACGAGGCACCGGCAATGGTCGCCGGTTGGTTCGCATGGTGGTACCTCCGGCCCACTCGAAACGAATACCCAGACGAAGGGGTGCAAGGTCGCAGAAGCGCAGGCCGCAGCCGGTGTCGCCGGCCGCGCTGCCGTACGGCGGCCGGACCCCGCACCAGGGTGGTGGATTCGTGGGTCAGTTCTGGCCGGGGCTTGCTACGGGTAGTCCTGCTTGCTCGGCGCATTCGAGCAGCCGCCGATCGTAGGTCACGAAGGCGGTGAGTGCCGCGCCGGACTCGTTGGTCAGCACTTGGGCGGTGGCCAGGTGGATGGCGTCGAGGCTGCGGAGCATCGGCTCGGCGAACGCAGCTGCGGTCGCACGGATCGTGCTGTCGATCTCCAGTCGGAACAGCCGTCCGACGGCAGCCGGTACTCCGATCAAAGCTTGCGGAGCTGATCGGTGCAGCGCTCTGGGTACTTCCACCTCGACGAGAGCGGAGGAAACCAGCGGCACGTCGTCGTGCTTGTTGAGCCAGGAGACAAGGTCGGCGCTGCACATCTCCTGCCGAACCAGCTTGACGACGGCAGCTGAATCGAGATAGATCACCAGCGCTCCTCGTCACGCATCGCAGCGAGTGAGGCGGCCGCGTCCACACTCTCGTCACCGAGCTTCGGCGGAAGTGGAACAGAGCCGCCGCCGGTGGGGGCGACGGCTCGCCCTGCCGCTACCAACTTGGCCAACACCGACCTGTCGCCGCCTACCGGAACAAGTCGGGCAATCGGGTGTCCGCGATCGGTAATCTCGACGGTCTCGCCGCCACTCACCCGAGCCAGCACCTGGCTCGTGTTCTGGTTCAACTCCCGGACACCGATGCGTTCCATGGACACAAGTGTAGAACTAAATGTTCTACGGTTCTAGCTCCTGGCGCCATCCGGGCTGCCTGTTCGCCGTCCAGAGAGGTCCACGGGTCTAGACCACGGCGACTGGCCGGCGGTTCGGTGGGTGGTGTCGGAATCATCGCGCACGACCCGAGGCCCGTGGGCCGGGCAAGTTCAGGGTTAGCGGATCGCCTGCGATCGTGGCGGCGCGGTTCGCATGGTGACACCTCCGGCCCACCAGTTGTTTTCCCTGGTCAGCCAGGCTACCGATGACCCGGACGCCCCGCGTCAAGATCTGGACCGATCGCCGTCAGTCCGCAATGAGTCCGCAGCAGCACAATCCGCCGCTCGCTTCACACCGTCCTCGAAGGCGTGGTGTCGGAGTGAGCAGGGCACGTGCATCGGGTTCGAGTCTTTCCTGGCCAACACGAGAGCTGCATGCATAATGAATGCATGGTTGCTCTCCAGATTCGGGACGTTCCGGAGGAAGTGCGAGACGCCCTGGCGGCACAGGCCAAGGCGCGTGGGCAGTCACTGCAGGCGTACCTGCTGGAGTTGGTGGAGACGCAGGCTCGACGGCTGCGCAACACGGCGGCCCTTGATCGCTTCGCAGGTCGATCCGACGGTGCTCGCTCTCTGCCGGGGGAGAGCGCCGCCGAGTTGGACGACCAGCGGGAGCAGCGCGGACCGTGGGGAAGCGCCGCGTGATCGTGGTGGATGCGTCGGTTCTGGCCGACGCTCTGGTCGATGATGGGCCGGTCGGGGATGCGGCGCGGGCGGAACTGACCGGCGATCCACACTGGGCCGCGCCGAGCCACCTTCTGGTCGAGGTCATGTCCGTGATCAGAGGCAAGGTCCTCGGTGGGAAGCTCGGCCTTGCTCGGGCTCAGGAGGCGATCGACACCCTGCCTTCGTTGGTCATCGACGAGGTTGGCGTCGCGATGCTGGTTGACCGGATGTGGCAGATGCGGGGCAATGTCACGGCGTACGACGCGGCTTACGTCGCGGCGGCGGAGTTGCTGGCCTGCCCACTCGTGACCGGTGATGGTCGGCTCGCCAAGGCCAGCGGTATCCGCTGCGAGATCCGACTGCTCGCCGCGTCCTGACGGCGGCCGCCCGAGGATCATCGGTCTGACGCCCCTTGGAACGGCCATGCTGAGAGGAGCGTCGCGTCGTGTTGGATGGGAAGGGTGGAGACCCTTCGCGTCGAGTTCTTGGAGGAAGCTGATCGCCCGGCAATGTGTCGGATGCTCGAGGACTCCGGCGATGTAGCGCTCAACGTGCTGTTGCGCTACAGGCGTCCGAGCAGCCTCTACACGACGTTCGTGGCAGTGCGAGGTGACGCGATCGAGGGGATGCTGACCGGATCGTTTGATTCCAACGTCGCTGAGAGTGGGGCGTTCGAGTCGTACGAGTTGCCAGTCGCACCGCACGCCTTCCTTGATCGGATTTATGTGCACTCGGCGGTGCGGCACGCGGGTGTCGGCGGTGCCTTGATCGCGGCGTACGCGGCAGAAGCAGCCGAGCGTGGCTGCACCTTCGTCGCGGGCACAATCGACGTCTCATCGGATCCGGCGGCGAGGATCATGTTCTTCAAGCGGTGCGGCTTCCACGTCGTCGGTCAGGAGAACTTCGGCGCTCGGCCGGCTGATCTTCTCGGTGGGACGACTGGACGCAGGCGTCCTGTCTAAGGGATATCTCGTAACCCGTGGAGGCATTGTCGGGTAACGGTGCTGGGTGTCATCCGGTGAGGATGATGTTGTGGATGCGGGCGATGCCGGATGCGGTGTCGGTCAATGTGTGGGCGGCGCTCGACCTGCGCTTCTCGGTTCGTATGCCGCATCAAGGTATAGGTCGAGCTATAGTTGGCCCATGCCTCACGGCCCCGCCCGTCGCTGAGCGATCAGAACGACCAGCGATGTCCGCGACTGGTTGCGCTCGCTCCGCCAGACCGATCCGGCGACGTACCGGTCGGTCAACGTGGCGATCGACATGCTCGCGGAGACCGGTCCGGGCCTGGGACGTCCGTTGGTCGACACGCTCAGAGGGTCGAGCATCGGCAATCTCAAGGAGCTGCGTCCGAGGTCTGGGCGGGACGCGCGATCCGGGTTCTGTTCGTCTTTGATCCCTGGTCGCAGGCGGTGCTGTTGGTGGCCGGCAACAAGGCCGGAGACTGCTCTCGATGGTACGAGGAAGCGATCCCGGTCGCCGAGGTCGCCTACGAGGGCTGGCTCGCCTTTGAGAGGAAGCGGAGGGAAGGCTGATGAGCGACTTCCATGACTGGGACGACATCCGTGCCGAGTTGCACGACGGGGACGACGACGCGCTCGATGTGGAGCGCGCCCGCACCGAGGCGTGGATCAGCGCGTTCCACCTGGCCGAGGAGCGTAAGCGTCTCGGGCTCACCCAGCGGCAGGTTGCCGAGCTGATGGGGGTCACCCCCGGCCGGGTCAGTCAGATCGAGAACGGCGATCTGGAGGCCAACGAGGTCGCGACCCTGAGTCGGTACGCGCGAGCACTGGGCGCTCGGATGCGGATCATCTTCGACTACGGCAGCGACCTCCGTCAGATCGCCTGATCCTGCGCCGGCCAACCGAGCGGCGATCCTGACCTGCGCATTCGCAGCGGCAACGGGTCGTCGGCGATGGTCGCCGCCCGGGCCATGTCGATCTCAGTGGATCGGCGAGATGGCAACCACACGTCCGACTCGCGCATATCCGGAAGGACCGGATCGGGCAGATGGCGAAGGCACGCGTACGCGGGGAACGAGGCCGGCCCGAACGTGATCAACCCGCGTCGGACCGACATCGGTCGCATACAGCCACGCCGCAGCAGAGAGCTCGTCAGTGGGCTGCAGTGTCATCGGAATAATAGACCGCCAGTTGTGTGTGAGGTGTTGACGCCCATACCCACCGGAGGCCTCTCTGGCCCACCGTAAACGTTACGGCAAGTTCACTACGCAGTAGACGTTGGCCTACCTGTAGGGTTGGTTCCTGTCGTCGATCTCGCCGATGACGTCGACGTTCTCGTGATTGCGCCAGGAGATGAGTTGGCTGGTCGGGTGACAGACATGCCGAGCGTTGGACCTGTTCCCAGCCCCGCCGCCGGCCGTCACAGTCACCGTGCTCGAACACGACCTCCGCCGCCAGGTGCCGACGGTGTACCACTCGTACAAGCAGGCTAAAAAAGAGCTGACAAAGGCGTCAGGGCGGCGCTGTCCCGAGCCTATTTGAGGAACAGGACCACAATATCTATCAGTGAGCCCCCGACAAAGAGAGACAGCGCAATTCTGCGGATCGGGCGTACGGGTTCGGCAAGGAATTCGAGGAAGCGCGCTGCTGTGCCGAGCAGTGCTCCCTCTAAAACGCCGGGCATGCCGATCGACACGATCGCGGCTATGAACACGATTACTCCCGTAATCGTGAGAAACTGTACCGCCAGTGATTGAGTCGTCAATCCACCAGGACCGAAAATGTTGTCAGTGACGACCGCCGCCGCAGCCAGAGCCAGCATCATCAGTATCGGGGTAAAGATGAAGACGCTTCGTGTTTCGGCGTCGGCGGCCCTGCTTACCAGCCGCTGTTCGCTCTCGGGTAGCTCTCGTGACAGGAACTCGTCGATGCGACGTTCCACCAGGGTGACCTCGGATGGGACCGAACCACCGAAAGGCAGGGTCTGGCTGCCCAGGAGACTTTTGTCGTCGCGTAGGTCGTAGGTGTCCCGGAGTTCATCCATCACGGTATGCCAGAAGGTGATGAAGGCATCCTTGTTCAAGCCGGATGGGGCGGTCTGCGGCGGGGTGTGGACAATTCTGTAGTTCAGCACCGCGATGTTGCTCATGGGCACGTTAAAACCGCTGGTCTTGATGAAAAAGTCCATGGCTTTCGTACGCAGCCGAACGATTCGAGCAATTTTCCGGTATTCAGATCTGCGTTGTGCGTACTTGTTGGCGTGTTGACTCCAGCGTCGCAGCTTCGCTTGATCGATGAGATCGACGATCGCGCTCAACCCGGCCAAGAAGAGAGCCGCCTTCCCGACGAACTCGAGAACCCTCACCGGGGGCAGCATAATTACCCTGGACGGCGGCCGCCACCCCCGGTGGCGAGATACGCGGACGTGTACGTTGCGTTCCACACGCCGGATGGTCGGCCGGCAGGGTTGTGGATGCTGGGGGCTCGTGGAATGGGCGTACCCGGTTAGGGTGAGACGTGGGGGGATCGGCGTTTCTGTACTGCTCGTGTAACCGGATCTGCTGGGGGCTCGGTAAGCCATTGAGCGAGCAGCCCGGCGGCACTGTCATCAGGTATGTCGGCAATCCTGGTCAGCCGGTCTTCTCGCAGTCCCGACTGCCGTCCAGCGCGTTGTGGAAGCTGCTTGCCGACCACGTCGGTCACCAGCTTCGGGTGGCTCACGACTGGGATCCCGAACTGCATCGTCAGATGGAGAGCGGTGTGCTGCCGGCCATGCTGGACGCGGACGGCGACCTGGACATACCCCTTCCGGCCTACCTTGCCGGCTGGCCGGAGGATGGGTTCGCAGGTTTGTTGTCCGCTGGCTTCGACGGCGCCGACGAAGGGTTTTCTGACCTGCGAACGCTGCCCTGAGCGGCTGGCCCTCGGCCGGGCGCTGCGGGATCGCGCAGGTGCCGTGTTGCTGTTTCACGCTGGCGACCCGGGTGAGGTGGCCAATTCTCGGCAACCGGAGTTGAACGCGGCGGCCTGGCGCTTCCTGACCGTGCACTTCCAGCATCCGCTGCGGGTCGTCGCGTATCTCGCTGGGGAACGCGCTCCGGCCGACGGCTGCGTGACGGTCGGCGGTGGCGGGTCGGGCGGCATGTCGCTCGCGGCGTACGTCGCCGGGTTCATCGGCTGATCTCGGGACAGACCTTCAAGCGGTCAGGGGCGCGGCGGCGGAGTCGATGGCATGCCCACTCGTTACCGGTGATGGTCGGCCCGCCAAGTCAGTGGCGTCCGCTGCGAGATCCGACTACTCGCTGGGTCCTGACGGTGGCCGGGCGAGTGCGCTGACGTCTACTGGATTGGATCACCGTCTGTGGCGGGGTTCAGGTCGGCGCCGAGGCCATCCAAGCGAGGTAGCGGGCGGCGTGGTCACGGTCGCCAGCCAGGTTGTCCGGTATCTGCTCAACGACGACCGCCATCGAGCCAAAGCGGCGCATCGTCGTCCCGGCTGGCGGCTGTTGGTCTGTGATGAGCCAGACGCCCGTCGAGGTCAGTTGACTCAGGGGCGGCCCGTCGGGATCACCGCTGGTCATCTTCACATGGTGATCCGTAGTGACCTGCCACGCGGCCTCAACGGTCAGGCCGACAAGGTCAGGCACCGTCGTTTCCCTCTCGCTCGCCGGGCCGATCCAGACCACGCCAGCCTCCATGAGAGTCCACATCGCACAAGTCGTCGCGCGAGGAGTCCCGTTCCCCGTCCGGCCAACGTTAGTGGACGCCTCAGCAGCGGTCCTCCGCCACAAGGTCGGCGTTACTCCGCCAGCGACTGGCCGCCTCGACGGCGATGGACAGCGCTTTTCGTGGTCAGCGACGCGACAGGCGCGCTGCCCGACGCTTCTCAAGAGCCCGACGACGGCGATCGCGCTCGTCGGCCGAGAGGTCGGTGATCGGCCGCTCCGACCGCCCGGTCGATTCGCCGTGGAACCGGGCGCGCCAGTGCTTGCGCAGCAGCACAGCGGACCAGCCGACCGAGCCGACGGCCGCGGCGGCGAGCAGTACGCGTACGGTCGTCGGCAGGTCTTCCATGGTGGCGAGGACGGCTGCCAGCCAGCCGAATCCTGCGGGGATCGCGGCGGTCATCGCTCGCAGGCTTACGGCCCAGCCGGCCACGTAGAAACGCATGAGGGTGTCCGTCCAACGGGACCGGTGGACAGGCAGCAGCGACAGGGACACCTGCGTCAACGTGACACCCATGGTGCTGCCACGCGCCCCTCGCGTCGTGAAGGACAGGGCGTCGTCGGCGTAGGAGGGGCGTAGCGACCGGACCAGAAAGGTGAACGACAGCAGCATCGGGGGCAGCGCCGCGCACGGCAGCATCCACAGCACGCCGGCGCCCCAGAGCAGCGCGAGCAGCGGGAGCGAGATCACGATCGCGATCACCTCTGCCGGGTTGTGCAGCGACTCGGCGACGCCCCCGGTGATGAGCTCGACCTCGCCGAGGGCGCCGGTGACATCGGCCCAGACCAGAAAGGCCAGCATCCCCGGTCCGAGCGCGAGAATCACCGTCGAGAGCGCCGCCCACACGAGCCCGATCAACAGGTAGCCGAAGGGCCGGAGCGCGAGCGCCACCGGACCACGATCCCGGACTTCCGGGGCCGTATCGGACCGCACCCGCGCACCGCTCACCCCGTCGCCCATCGCTGAGTTCCCCTCGCTCGTCCGGCCCGCAGCTCGTTCAGCGTCAGCGGCAGCTGCACGTCAGGTGCTCGCCTCGCTCGACCGCGCCAAACGGTAACGCCGCCTCCGACGGCGTCCGGCAGCGACGTCTTCAGGATGGAGCCCGCGTCGAATCGCTCGGTATTCAGTGTTGCTATCTACCGGTACCTAGCGCTACTGTCTACCAGTAGTCAGCGTCGCTTGGTAGCGAGGGGATGAGGACATGGGCAACCAGATGACCGAGATGCTGAAGGGCACCCTCGAAGGCATCGTCCTGGCGATCCTGGCCCGCAGGTCCGCGTACGGCTACGAGATCACCGCGTGGCTGCGCGACCGCGGGTTCTCGGACATCGCGGAAGGCACCATCTACGCACTGCTCGTCCGCGTGGAGCAACGGGGGTTCGTGGACGTGGAGAAGGTGCCCTCCGAGAAGGGGCCCCCGCGGAAGGTGTATTCGCTGAACGCGAAGGGGCGGGACCAACTCGCCGAGTTCTGGAGGACCTGGAGCGTCCTCACGGATCGCATCGAGCAACTCCGTCACAACGGCAACCAACACGACCAGGGAGCATGAGCATGGCCGCGAAGTGGATCGAGACGATCGTCGGATCGCTGGAGCAGAAGAAGCAGTACAAGCACCACATGGCCCGGATCGAGGCCCTGCCGGAGCCCTACCGCGGCTCGGCCAAGGCGCTGCACCGGTACTTCATGTACCACGGTGGCATCCTCGACGGCGACACGATCACCACGATGCTCGGCGACTTCGTCGACCTCTGGGAGCGTGCGGTCGCCGACGGAACGCCGGTCCGTGCCGTCGTCGGCGACGACCCGGTCGAGTTCGCCGAGACGTTCCTACAGGCGTACGCCGGCCGGCAGTGGATCGACAAGGAGCGCGAGCGTCTCCGGAAGGCGATCGACGCCGCCGACCACAACAGCGGGCAGGAGGACAGGCCGTGACCACCCAGACGCGTGAACCCGCGATCAGCGTGCGGGCCGTCACCAAGTCCTACCAGGACCTGCACGTGCTGCGGGGTGTCGACTTCGACGTGGCGGCCGGGAGCATCTTCGCGCTGCTCGGCTCGAACGGCGCCGGAAAGACCACGCTGGTGCGGATTCTGTCGACGTTGCTGAAGGCGGACAGCGGCAGCGCGAGCGTCCACGGCTTCGACGTTTCCTCGGTGCCGGCCGACGTACGCAGGTCGATCAGCCTGACCGGCCAGTTCGCCGCAGTCGACGGCGTGCTCACCGGTCGGGAGAATCTGGTACTGATCGCGAAGCTCCGCCATCAGAGGAATCCCGGTGCGATCGCCGACGACCTGCTCGCCCGCTTCTCGCTCACTGAAGCCGGAAACCGCCGGGCGGCGACGTACTCGGGCGGCATGCGCCGGCGGCTGGACATCGCGATGAGCCTGGTCGGCAAACCGCCGGTCGTGTTCCTCGACGAGCCGACCACCGGCCTCGACCCGCAGGCCCGCATCGAGGTCTGGCAGACGGTGAAGCAACTCGCCAAGGATGGCACCACCATCCTGCTGACCACGCAGTACCTCGACGAGGCCGAGCAACTCGCCGACCGAATCGCGATCCTGCACAAAGGCACCATCATCCAGCACGGCACCCTCGCCGAGCTGCGGCAGCTCCTCCCGTCCGCCAAGGTCGAGTACGTCGAGAAGCAGCCGACCCTTGAAGACGTCTTCCTCGCCCTCGTCGGCGGCAGCAGTGACACCACCGACGAGGCGGCCATTCCTGCGGGAGAGGAATCCCGATGACCGCCCACGTCCTCAGCGACACCGGAACCCTCACCGGTCGCTCCCTGCGCCACATCCTCCGCAGCCCGGACACCATCATCACCACAGCGATCACCCCGATCGCACTGCTGCTGCTCTTCGTGTACGTGCTGGGCGGGGCCATCAACACCGGCACCGGTGAGTCATACATCAACTACATGCTGCCGGGCATCCTGCTCATCACCATCGCCTCCGGCATCGCCTACACCGCGTACCGCCTGTTCCTGGACATGCAGGGTGGCATCTTCGAGCGCTTCCAGTCGATGCCGATCTCGCGTCCCTCCGTGCTCTGGGCACATGTCCTGACCTCGCTCATCGCCAACCTCGCCTCGCTCGTGATCGTCATCGGCGTCGCGCTGATCATGGGATTCCGCACCGGCGCGTCAGTTGTCGACTGGCTCGCCGCCGCCGGCATCCTGGTCCTGTTCACCCTCGCCCTCAGCTGGGTCGCCGTGATGCCGGGCCTGACCGCCAAGACCATCGACGGCGCGAGCGGCTTCAGCTACCCGCTGATCTTCCTGCCCTTCATCAGCTCGGCGTTCGTCCCCACCGACTCGATGCCCGGCCCGGTCGCCTGGTTCGCCGAGAACCAGCCGGTGACGTCCATCGTGAACACCCTCCGCGGCCTCTTCGCGCAGCAACCCGTCGGCAACGACATCTGGATCGCCCTCGCCTGGTGTGTCGGCCTGCTCGTGGTGGCCTACGTCGCCGCGACCGCGATCTACCGCAAGAAGATCAGCTAGCCGATCGTACGAAACGGCGCCGCGTCCACCCGGACGCGGCGCTGTCCCCTATGCAGGTCCGCCCCCTGCGAGATCAGCTATCGGACTGGTGACGGCCGCCGCAGGCGAGGCCGGCTCAGGGGTGCAGGGCGCGTTCGAAGACCAGGCGGTTGGAGCGTACGTACTCCGCGTCGTTGAGGTACTGGATGTGGTGTCCGTCCGCGAGATGGCCGGCGAAGGCGGTGTTGCCGGCGGCTGCCTGGGCGTGCATGAAGTCGACGAGTGCGTGCAACCGGGCGACGGTGACGTCGACCAGGTCGGATCGGGCGCTGTCGTCCAGCCCGTAACGGTCGCAGAACGTCCGGAGCCGAGCGGCCTGTTCCTCCGTGGTCCCGAAGCCGTCCGTGTTCTCCGGAGCGGTCATCGGCACCCATCGGTAGGCCGCGTAGGCGACATCCCAGATCCGGGGCCCGGGCTGGGCGTGGTCGAAGTCGATGATGCCCACGACGCGGTTGCCGTCGAGCACGCAGTTGTGTGGCGCGTAGTCACCGTGACAGATGACCTCGACCGGTTCGGTCGCCGGCACCTGCCAGCCGTCGCGGGGCGCTCGCCGCGCGTACTCGGCGGTCGCGTCGTGATACGCCCGCAGCAGCGCGGCGGCACTCTCCAACGCCTCGACCGAGGCCGCCGCGGGGGTGGGCGGATAGTTCGACACCTCGCCCGGCAGGAAATCGAGGATCTCGAAGCCGGGCTCGCTCGTGTCGCGTACCCGGGGCGCCGCCGGGAAGCCCTGGGCGGCGAGATGCCGCAGCAGTTCGTGGACCCGGACGGACCAGGGTCCGGTAGGTCGACGCACCGTGTCGCCGATTCGAACGACCTCGTTGACGCCGCCGCCCGTCAGGATCTCCCGCTCGACCATCCGCCCCACTCCGTCGCGTCGACGCCCGTCCGACCGGCTGAGCGCCGGCTGACCGAACCTGACCGTACGACGGTACGAGGCCGTTCTTGAGCGTCGGCCTGGAGGGTGCAGGGGCGGTGGCCGCCGGGTACGGACCGGAAGGCGAGTGCTTCTGCCGGCAGCGAAAGGCAAACCACATCTTTTGCAAATGATTGTTTGTGTTAGCGTGGGGGCATGTCCATCTCGTTGGCACCCGCCCCGGAGCTCGACTCCGCCTTCGCCGCCCTCGGTGACCCTGTCCGGCGTGCCCTGGTGGCCCGTCTCGCGCGCGGTGACGCCACGGTGGGGGAGCTGGCTGCGCCCTTCGACCTGACCCCACAGGCGATCTCGCACCACGTCGGGGTGCTGCGCCGGTGCGGCCTCATCGAGCAGCGGCGCGAGGGCACGAGGCGTCCCTGCCGGTTGAGGGTCGATCAGCTGTCGTTGCTCGGCACCTGGATCGACGAGCAACGCCGGGTCTGGAACGACCGGCTCGACGCCCTGGAGCGGCACCTCGCCGACGAGGAGGCGGCCCGATGACCGCCAGGTCGCAGCTTCGCGGCGACGAACTGGTCGCCAGCCGCCACCTTCCGGCCGAGCCCGATCGCGTCTGGGTGGCCTTCACCTCACCGGCGGGGATCGCAGCATTCTGGGGCGGTTCGCACGCCGTCGTACCGCCCGAGTCCGTGGTCGTGGACCTGCGTCCCGGCGGGGAGTTCGCGCTCGACACCCGCGCGCCGGACGGCGCCACCCGTCGGCTCCGCTTCGTCTACGTGCGCGTCACCGCACCGCACGAGCTCGTGTTCGACGAGCCGCTGACCGGGCTGCGGACCACCGTGAGTCTCCACCCCGCTGGCGGCGGCACCGAACTGACCGTGCACCAACGCCGACTGCCCGCTGAGCTTCGCACGACCCAGGCGGCCGATGGGCTCGCCTCGATCCTCGACGCGTTGGCGGCGCACCTGCAACAACCCGACGCCCCCACAGGACGGAGCACATCATGACGCAGCAGACCCAGCGCGACCTCGTCGCGGATTACCTCGAAGGTTTCCGAACGAGCGACCACCGGCGAATCCTCGCCACCCTCACCGAAGACGTCGAATGGGTCATCCACGGCCACCGGACCACCCGAGGCAAGACCGAGTTCGACAGCGAGATCGAGAATCCGGCCTTCACCGGCAGCCCCGACCTGGACGTCCAGCGCGTGTACGAGGACGGCCCGGTGGTCGTCACCACCGGCGAGGGGCGTGGGACAAGCGTCGAGCACGGACCGTTCCGGTTCGCCTTCAACGACCTGTTCACCTTCCGCGACGGACTGATCGCCCGCGTCGACTCCTACGTCGTCCCACTGCCCTGAGCCGCTTGTCGGCCTTCAGCCGAGCTGTTGAGCCAGGCCGACGACGATGCCCTCGGGGCCGCGCACGTAGCAGAGCCGGTAGCTGTCCTCGTACTGCGCCAGCTCGCCGACCAGTTCGGCCCCGTGGGCGCGCAGGCGGGCGGTGACGTCCTCGATGTCGTCGACGGCGAACATGATGCGCCGGATGCCCAGGGTGTTCGCCGGTGCCTCCTGCGGCTCGGGGGTGATCGCCCTCGGCGTGTGGAACTTCGCCAGTTCGATGCGCCCGTGGCCGTCGGGGGTCCGGAGCATCGCGACCTCCTGCCGGACGTCGTCGATGCTGATGACGCGTTCCACCCAACGCCCCTCGATCGGCGCCCTGCCCTCCAGTTCCATGCCGAGTTCGACGAAGAACGAGATGACCCGGTCAAGGTCGTGGACCACGATGAGGACGTTGTCCAACCGCTGGATCGCCATGCTTGTCTCCTTGAAGATGATGCGGCCACAGCGACCGATCAACCGCGTAGCAGCGCGTTGAGTCGGGCGGCCTGCCGGGTGAGATGGTCGATTTCGGGAAGGCTGGGCGCCGATCGGGCGGCCTTGGCGTAGAGCCGCGCCGCGGTCGCCAGGTCGCCGTCACGCTCATGCAGGTAGGCGGCGACAGCGGCGTACCGGGGCAGGGCCGGGTCGAGATCCGCCAGGGCAGCCAGGCCGGCTCGTGGTCCGTCGGCCTCGCCGACCGCGACGGCCCGGTTGAGGCGGGCCACCGGACTGTCGGTGAGGCGCACCAGTTCGTCGTACCATTCGACGATCTGCACCCAGTCGGTCTCCTCGGCGGTGCGGGCGTCGGCGTGCAGCGCGGCGATGGCGGCCTGCGCCTGGAACTCGCCCAGGCGGTCGCGGGCCAGTGCGTTCTGGAGCACCTGCACGCCTTCGGCGATCAGGCGGGTGTCCCAGCGACTGCGGTCCTGTTCGGCCAGCGGCACCAGCCGGCCGCCGGCGGCGGTCCGGGCCGTGCGACGGGCGTGATGGAGCAGCATGAGCGCGAGCAGGCCGGCCACCTCCTCGTGCCGGATCCTGGCCGCCAACTGGCGGGTGAGTCGGATCGCCTCCGCGGCGAGGTCGACATCGCCCGAGTAGCCCTCGTTGAAGACCAGGTAGAGCACGCGCAGCACGGTGCTGACGTCACCGGGCTGGTTGAACCGGACTCCCGAGACGGTCCGCTTGGCTCGGCTGATCCGCTGCGCCATGGTCGTCTCCGGCACCAGGTAGGCCCGGGCGATCTGCCGCGTGGTCAGTCCACCCACCGCCCGCAGCGTCAGCGCCACCGCCGAGGCCGGGGTCAACGACGGATGCGCGCACAGGAAGTAGAGGGCGAGCGTGTCGTCCACCAGCTCGCCCGGGCCGGGCGCGGGCTCGACCTCCGCCAGCGCCTCGCGCCGTCGCCGCGAGGTGTCCGCGCGAACCGCGTCCAGGAACTTCCGCCAGGACACGGCGACCAGCCAGCCCTTGGGGTCGCGCGGCGGGTCGGTCGGCCATGCCCGGACGGCCTCGACCAGCGCGTCCTGCACGGCATCCTCGGCCGTCGCGAAGTCGACTCCGCGACGGACGAGGATGCCGATCACGGCGGGAGTAAGGGTCCGTAGGACGGCCTCATCCACCGTGCGTCACTCCGAGATGGTCGGCGGCTCGGTCAGGAACGGCCGCACCTCGAGCCACTCGTGCAGCGGCTTCCCGCCGGCACCTGGTGCCGCGGACAGCTCGCCGGCCAGTTCCAGCGCCCGGTCGTAGGTCTCGACGTCGATCACCATCCAGCCGGCGATCAGATCCTTGGTCTCGGCGAACGGGCCGTCGGTGACCGGCGGTCGCCCCTCGCCGTCGTAGCGGACGAACGTGCCCTCCGGGGAGAGCGCCTGACCCTCGACGAACTCGCCGGTGTCTTCGAGCCGAGCCGCGAAGTCGCGCATGTACTGCACGTGGGCCGAGATCTCCTCGGGCGTCCACTGGTCCATCGGCACGTCGTGCAGCGGGGTCGGGCCGCCACGGTAGTGCTTGAGCAGCAGGTACTTGGCCATCGGATGCTCCTTCTCGGTACGGGGCCATTGTGGCCGCGTTCGCAACGAGGACGGAGCCCGACCCGGCTTCTCGACATGCCGCCGGGAAATTTCTCGCTGAGATCCGCCGGACGCCCTCACACCGGTACCGCCGGCACCCTGGCCAGGCAGGTCAGCGCCCGCGCGGTGGCGGTCGACGTGGCGGGCAGCAGCGGCGGACGGACGAGCGGCGTCGGGATCCGCCCCTGGGCGTGCAGCACCGCCTTGACCACGGCAGGGTTGGGCTCGGCGAACAGCGCGGCCGATAGGGCGGCGAGCCGGTGGCCGAGCGGCCGGGCCCGGGCGACGTCGCCGGACCGCCAGGCCGAGACCAGCTCGGCGTAGTCGGCGGTGACGAGATGCGCGGAGGCGAGGATGCCGCCGGCCGCGCCGAGAGCGAGCAGCGGCGAGGCGTACGCGTCCTCGCCGCACAGCACCGCGAAGCCGGACGGCGGGTCGGCGAGAAGGGCGATCGTGTCGGCGTCGATGCCGCCGACCGCGTGCTTGACGCCCACCAGGCCGGGTAGCCCGGCGAGGCGGCGCAGCGTGCTGACGCCAAGCTGCTGCCCGGTGCGGTACGGGACGTGGTACGCGACAAGCGGCACGGGGGACTCCTCGGCCAACCGGGCGTAGTGCGCGAGTACCGCCTCCTCGCCGGGGCGGAGAAACGGCGGGACCAGGCAGAGCGCCGCTGTGACCTCGGGTCGCCCGGCGAGTGCCCGCAGCTCCGGCGCGGTGTGCGCGCCGACCAGGAGACCGGCCCGGTGCTCCCGGCAGGCCGCGGCGACCGCGTCGACCACCATCCGCTGCTCGACGGCGCTGAGGGCGTGCGGCTCGGCGGTGGTGCCGAGGGCGACCAGACCGACCGCGCCGGCCGCCAGCACCTCGTGGGCGAGAGCGCTCAGCGCGTCGAGGGCGACGGCACCGTTCCCGTCGAACGGCGTGATCATGGGTACGTAGAGCCCGGCAGGTGTCATGCTGCCAGCCTCCGCCAGCGGAAGATGAAGCACCAGTTCCGATTGCTCACAGAATACGTAAGCTGAGCTGATGCTTGACGTTCGCCGGCTGCGCCTGCTGCGGGACCTGTCCCACCTCGGCACCATCGCCGCCGTGGCCGAGGCGCACACGTACACGCCGTCCGCCGTCTCCCAGCAGCTCGCCGCGCTGCAACGCGAGGCCGGTGTCGCGCTCCTGGAACGGGCCGGCCGGCGGGTCACCCTGACCCCGACCGGGGAGGCGCTGGTCCGGCACGCCGAGGTGGTCCTCGCCGCGCTGGAGGCGGCCGACGCGACCCTCGCCGCCGCCCGGGGCGGGCTCTCCGGCACGGTACGCATCGGCGCGTACCCCAGTGCCGTGCGTACGCTGCTGCTGCCCGCCCTGGTCGCGCTCGGCCGTGACCATCCGGCGCTGGACCTGATGGTCACCGAGTTGGACCCGGTCGCGGTGCCCGACGCGCTGCGCGACCGCCGCCTCGACGTGGCCCTCGTGCACGACTACGACATCGTGCCCGTCGAGCCGGATCCGGCCCTGGACTCGGTGCCACTGCTCGACGAGACGGTGTTCCTGGCCGTCGGGGCGGACCGCCACCCCACCGATGACCCGATGCGCTCGGTACGCGACGCGGACTGGATCGTCGGCAGCCCGGGCACGCTCTGTCACGCGGTGACCCTGCACGCCGGTGAGCTGGCCGGCTTCCGCCCGACCGTGCGGCACCACGCCGACGACTTCGCCGCCGTGCTCGCCCTGGTCGCCGCCGGTCAGGGCGTCGGACTGGTACCCCAACTGGCGGTCGATCGGCCGCCCAGCGGGGTGGTCCTCATTCCGCTCACCATCCGGCGGCGGACCCGGATCGCCTACCGACAGGGCGCGGGCGGCCATCCTGCGGTCGCCGCGAGCATCGTCGCGTTGCGCGCCGCCGCCAGCGACCTGCCCGGGGCGGAGCTGGCCGGATCCTGTCGTCCGGCCAGCTCCGCCGCCGGGCAGCGGGGAAGATGACGCCGCGTGCAACTGTCGCGCCGGCCGAAAGCCCCGCCCAGGTGTGCCTGGGCGGGGACCGACGGGCTCAGACGCTCGACGAGAAGGTCGAGCTGAACGGGGCGTCCTGCGGACGGCCGGCGTTGCTGAAGCAGGCGACCGGCAACACCGCGTCGCTGCCGAACTGCGCCCACAGCTCCTGGATCGTGCAGTACGAGGGGTCGTCACCGATCGCGGTCACCTGCGCGGTGGTGCTCTTCTCGTGCAGGGCCGGGAACTTGACGACGAAGGTGCCGGGGCCGGTGGGACCGAAGCCGTTCGCGCCGACGCCGAGCGGGTACGAGTAGTTCGTCGGGCCGGCGAACGGCGTCGCAAGGTACCCGAAGTGCTTCGGCGGGCCGAACGACGCGTAGACCGAGCGCTCCCGATGGAACGACACGGTGAAGTCGCTGTTCATCCGCGCGCCGGTGAACGGATCATGGCAGGCGACGTAGACCACCGCGTCCAGACCGGCCGCACCCCAGCGGAGGATCTTGCATCGGCGCGGTTGTGCGTTCGGCTGCTGGGCGGTCACCTGGACGTTTCCGGACAGCACGCCGGGTGGCGCGCCGACCGCCCGGAAGCGCACGTCGTAGATGCCCACCGCGACGTTGGCGACGGTGACGGGCGCACCTGTCGAGTTGTACGACTGGGCGAGGACGTTTGACAACACCTGCGCCGAGGCGTACGCGCCGACGCCCGCCGGGAGGATGCCGGAGCTGACCGTCCACAACACCGTGAACGGGGTGTCGGCCGGGGTGCCCCCGGGTCGGAAGCACTGCACGTCGACGATCTCGTCGGCGCCCGAACTGCCCCACCGTACGAGTTCGCAGAAGCGGCCGTCCTTCGCCACGGCGGTGACGTGTGCGTTGCCGCGCGAACCCAGGCCGATGGCCGGGAACCTCACCAGGAACCGGCCGGGGGCGACCTTGCCGCCGGTGGCCATTGGCCCCGGGGCCCAGCTGCCGAACTGGTAGGCCGCGGGCAGCGGCGTCCAGAGCGGCACCGTCGGATCGTCGACGTACGCGAATCCGAAGCGGTCGGCGGTGGCGGCCGTGGCCGGTGCGCCGGTGATCGACAGCGCCGCGGCCAGCACCACGGCTAGGACGGCGGCAAGGTGACGGAGACGGAGACGGAGAGACATGGGCCACTCCAATCGGTGGTAGTCGAAGCTTGCTGCCACTGTTCCGGGCGCCGGTCAAGGTCACAGTCGGCTTGCCTACACCGGCGAGGCGGGTGCTCGGCACCAGCGCGGTCGCCCTGCCGACACCCGATGGCGGCGGGACGGACGTTGGTGGACAGTCGGCAATACGGTGTTGTCGATGCCGCGTTGGTGGAGAGCGTCGAGGATCCTGCCCGCCGTCCTGGTGGGGCTGTTGGTCGCGACCCTGCTCGTCGGCGACCGGGGCAGGGGCGGTGCGGCGCGCCTGCGCCTGGACGTGACGCCGGCCGTGGCGCTCGTCGACCAGCCGCTGCGGATACGCGTGAATGGCCTGGCCGCGAGGGAACGGGCGGTGATCGCCGCCGACGCGGAGGATCACGCGGGGCGCGTGTGGCGGGCGGAGGCGACGTTCGTGGCCGACGCCAACGGCGTGGTGGACGTGTCGCGGGACGCCCCGGTGCACGGCTCCTACTCGGGTGTCGACCCGATGGGTCTGTTCTGGTCGATGGATCCGCCCGACGGCGACGCCTCCTCCTTCGCGCCCATCTGGCCGCACCTGCGGCGTGACTTCCCGGTCCGGCTGTCGGCCGTGGGTGGTGGGCGCGAGCCCGCCACCGTCACCGTGCGGCGGGACTGGACGGCGGGTCAGGTCTCCTTCACCGAACTGACCCCGGCGGCCGACGGGGTTCGCGGGTTGCTCGTCCTTCCGCCGCCGGACGTGCCCCGCCGGCGCGGGTTGCTGTGGTTCGGTGGCTCGGAGGGCGGCGTCGGCGGGCTGTACGACGCACCGTTGCTCGCCTCCCGTGGGCACCCGGTGTTGTGCCTGGGCTATTTCGGAGCGTCCGGACTGCCGGACAGCCTGCACGACATACCGCTGGAGTACTTCGTCACCGCCGCCGAACTGCTCGCCCCGTACTCCGGTGGCGAGCCGGCGGTGATCAGCTACTCACGCGGCACCGAGGCCGCGCTGCTGCTGGCGCAACAGCGTCCCGACCTGGTACGCGCCGTCGTGGCCTACGCCCCGAGCAGCGTCGTCCACCTCGGCTACCCGTACACCGGAGCGCCCGCCTGGACCTACCGTGGCCGACCTGTCCCGAGCGGCCCGATACCTGTCGACCGGATCGACGGACCGGTACTGGCCATCGCCGGGGCGGACGACCTGCTCTGGGACGCGCCGAGCTACGCCGCCGAGCTGCTGCTGGCCCTCGGTGGCCCACCCCACCGTGTGCTGCTCTACCCGGACGCGGGCCACGGCGTGGGCACCTTCCCGTACCTGCCGTCGAAGACGGTGCACCAGGGGCGCACCGGCGAGCAGACACACGGCGGCACCCGGGCGGGCGACGCCGCCGCCCGCCGGGACGGGTGGTCCGAGGTGCTCGCCTTCCTCGCCGCCCTCTGACGGCATGCCCTACGGGGTGCCGGTGCCACGGCCGCGGTCGTCGAGGACCAGCGGGGCGCGGCCGCGCACCGCGTACCGGATGTGGGTGACCTGCGGGCTCGGCACCACCCGGTCAGGGGTGAGTTCGATCGCCTCAAAATCGTCGAGGCCCAGGTCGTCGAAGAGCCGGAGCCCGGCACCGAGGACGACCGGCACCACGTGCAGCTCCAACTCGTCGAGCAGCCCGGCCCGCAGCACCTGCCGGACCAGGCTCCCACCGCCGGCCACCGCGACGTTCTTCTCACCGGCCGCGGCCCGCGCCTGTGCCACCGCGCTGGCCAGCCCGTCGGTGACGTAGGTGAAGCTGGTGCCGCCCTGACGGTGCAGGGTCGGGCGGGGCCGATGCGTCACCACGAAGACCGGAGCGCGGAACGGTGGTTCGTCGCCCCACGGCACCTCGCCGCCGTCGGCCATCCGGCGACCCATCACGTACGCGCCGGCTGCGGCGAACGACTCGGCGATGATCTCGGAGTCGGCGTCGTGCCGGCCGCCGGCGAAGCCCTGCCGCTCGCGCCACGCCATCGCCTCGGTGGCCCACCGGGTCACCCGGAAGAACCCGTGGCTCTCCGCGGACCGTAGCCAGTCGCCGTCGCCGTCGTGCTGTGGCCCGGCGTAGTAGCCGTCCAGCGACACCGACAGTTGGGCGGTCACCTTCGTCATGTCCGTTCCTCCCGGATCCGTCGGCACCCACCGTGGGTGCCGTTCCACCTGTGGATCGGAGCCGGACGGCCCGCTTCTACCGGACCCGAGAGTGACCTGGCTCACATTGACGCCGGCTCCTGTCGCTCGCGTTGGCGGCGCGGCGCAGCAGGTACCGCCGTTCGGGATCGCTGCCGGCACGGTCTGCCGCCGCCCGCCACTGCGCAGCGGCGGCGGTCCGGTCGTCGGCGAGTTCCAGCAGGTGGGCGCGGACGGCGTGCAGTCGGTGGTGCCCGGTCAGCGGCCCCGACTCCACCTCGGACAGCAGGGCCAGCCCGGCGGCCGGCCCGTGGACCATGCCCACCGCCACCGCCCGGTTCAGAGTGACCACCGGGTTGGGTGCGATCCGCTCCAGCAACTCGTAGAGGCCGAGCACCTGGGGCCAGTCGGTGGCCTCGGCGCTCGGCGCTTCGGCGTGCACCGCCGCGATGGCGGCCTGGATCCGGTACGGCCCGGGTGGTGTGGCGGCCAGGCTGCGTTCGACGAGCGCGCGCCCTTCGTCGATCGCCGTCCGGTCCCACCGCCCGCGGTCCTGTTCCGCCAGCGGCACCAGTTCGCCGTCGGGGCTGACCCGGGCCGCCGCTCGGGCCTCGGTCAGCACCATCAACGCGAGCAGGCCGGCCGTCTCCCCGTCGCCGGACAGTTGCTCATGCAGCCGGCGAGTCAACCGCAGGGCCTGCCCGGTCAGGTCGGCGCGACGTAGCTGGGGGCCGCTGCTGGCGCTGTAGCCCTCGTTGAACATCAGGTACAGCACCTGGCGTACGACGGCCAGCCGGGCCTCCCGTTCCGCCGTCGGCGGCGGTGCGAACCGGGCGCCCGCCTCCCGCAGCCGCTGTTTGGCCCGGGAGATCCGCTGCCCCATGGTCCGCTCCGACACCAGGAAGGCCGCGGCGACCTCGGCGGTGGTGAGCCCACCCACCGCGCGCAGGGTCAGTGCCAGCTGCGCGGGTGCCGGCAGTGCCGGATGGCAGCAGAGCAGGAACAACTCCAGCAGGTCGTCCCGGGGCGCCTCGGCGTCGGGTGGCGGGGTGACAAACGCGTCGCGTGGGGTGAGGTCCAGCGCCGTGCGCTCGCGGCGGGCGCGGGCGGACTCGCTGCGTACCAGGTCGACGTAGCGGCGGGCGGCGACGGTGTGCAGCCAGCCCGACGGCTGCTCGGGTACGCCGTCGAGTGGCCACCTCTCGACGGCGGCGGCCAAGGCCTCCTGCACGGCGTCCTCGGCCCGGCCGAAGTCGCCGTACCGGCGGACGAGCGCGGCCAGCAGTTGCGGCGCGAGCCGGCGTAATAAATCGACAGTGGTCGCGTCGAGGCTCAGTGGTCCGCTCCGGTCATCAGCGGCCAGATCTCCAAGCCGCCGCCGGCGGTGCCGAACCGCAGGCCCGGATAGTCACGGGCGATCTCCAACGCCCGCTGTTCGTCCTCGACGTCGACCACGAGGTACGAGCCCACGTACTCCTTGGCCTCCAGGTACGGCCCGTCCGTGACCACCGGAACGTCGGCGCTGATCCGCACCGACCGGGGGCGGGACACCAGCCCCTGCACGTCGACCAACTCGCCCGAGGCCCGCAGCGCCTCGGTGAAGGCGTCGACCTTCCCGATCAGGGTGGTCAGGTCACCGTCCGGAAGGCTGCCCCAGATCTCCTCGTTGCCGTAAATCAACATCAGATACTTCACGTGTCGCCTCCATAATGGTCAATATGTCCGGAAACGGACAAGACGGCGGAGCGTACCCCGACGCACTGTTGTAGCAGGTAGCGAGGCTGCGGATGGCGGGCCACATCCGATCCTCCGGCCGGGGTGGGAACCGCGACGTCCCGCCGGCCGCCAGTACGGATCCCGCCGGGGCGCGCCGCTGCGCCACCCGGCTCCGGCCCGCCGCCGTAGACCAGCCGCACCGACGGTGTTGCACCCGCTGGGCACGGCGACCAAGCCAGGAAGGAGCCGCCATGGCCGCTCCCACCGCCAACGCCTCGATGAATCCCACCACCTACTCGCCGGGCGAGCAGATGCTGCTGACCGTCAACTACGGCGACCCGGACCACCAGCGGTTGACCGTGACGGTCACGGTGGCCGACGCGCAGGGCAACCGTAGCGCCCCCGTCTCGGTGACCGCGGTGATCGATCCGCTCACCGTCACCGTCGCCGACGACTCGGGGCGCACCTGGTCCCGGGTCTCCGACAACGGCGCGGTCGCCGTGTTCCGGGCGGTGGCGTGATGCCGAGGGTGACCGTCACGGTGCGCGACTCCGCCAGCCGGACCGCCAGCGCCAGCGTCGCCTACACCGTGCTGCCGCCGGTGCTGGGCGGGTACTACCTCTCCGGCGGCGCAGACCCGACGGCCGACATGGCCGGCGGCAACTTCCGGTCGCTGACCCAGTACCGCAGCTTCGCCGACGGCTACACCTTCCCCGGCTACCAACGCCCCTGGCTGATCACGCTGGGGCGCGCCGGGGTGCAGCTCAACATGGTGCTCGAACTGAAGCACTACGGCGCGCCCGACACCGGGCCGCAGACCTTCACCGTGGACGGGGTGCGATACACCGTGCCGGCGCCGGCGATGACCATCCAGCAGCGGCCCGGCGCGGTCTGGCCGAAGGCGTACGGCTACGGCCAGGTCCTCGCCGGGCAGTGTGACGGGTTGTTCGCCCGGGCGCTGTCGCAGTACCTGACGATGGGTTTCGGGGTCAACATCCAACTCGCCTCCGAGCTGGACACCGATCACGAGTTCGGCACCACGGAGGCCGGAAAGGCGTACACCTGGGCCGAGTCTGACGCCCGGGCGGTGCAGGCCGTGACGTACATCGTCAACTGGTTCAGGGCCAAGGGGCTGCCCCAGGGCAGCACCTTCTCGGTCGGGGTCGGTGGCTTCAACCGGGACTGCTTCCGGCGCACCCACCCGGAGGCGCTGATGACCCGGCTGGACTACCTCCAGTGGAACGTCTACGCGACAAGTCCCAGCCACACCGCGCTGGAGCGGTTCCGGCGCACCAAGGACTGGGCGGTGGCCGATCTCGGCCCGGTGGCGTTGTCCCGTCCGGTGCTCATCGCCGAGTGGGGCGTACGGGTCATCGAGTTCCCCGACCAGGCGGCCTGGATCGCCACCGTGCCGCCGGCCATCGCCCGGCTCAACGCCGAGCGTGGCCCGCTGATCGCCCGGACGAACTACTTCAACTCCGGCTGGGGCACCCTCAGTCCGAAGGCGACCGGTCTGGCCGCGCTGCGGGCCGCGTACGCCCGCCCTCCGTACGGCTGAAGCTGAACCCCGTAGGGCGGCCCGGTCCGGGGTGACTTCCGGACCGGGCCGCTCTCCGTCCGCCCCTTGACAGGGGAACCACCCTGGTTGCATGGTTAGTTACATGAGTGATGAACCAGTCAACCAGGGTGGCGTCTGGGGACGGCGGGCGTGATGGAGGACGGTCGGCCGATCTTCCTCCAGATCGCGGAACTGCTGGAGAACTCGATCCTGGACGGGACCCTCGCGGAGGAGGGTCAGGTGCCGTCGACCAACGAGCTGGCCGCCTTCCATCGGATCAACCCCGCGACCGCCGCCAAGGGGGTCAACAAGCTGGTCGACGACGGAACTCTCTACAAGAAGCGAGGAATCGGCATGTTCGTCTCTCCCGGCGCCCGCGCGAAGCTCCGCGGCCGGCGCCGCGACGAGTTCGCCCGGCAGTACGTCCGGCCGCTGCTCACCGAGGCGCGCAAGCTCGGCATCGAACCGGCCGAACTCAAGAACATGATCGACACCTGGGAGGAGGGCCGATGAGCGCGGTCGTCACCGTCACCGACCTGACCAAGCGGTACCAGGGAGTCACCGCCCTGGACGGGGTCAGCTTCTCGCTTGCCGAGCATCGGATCCACGGCCTGCTGGGGCGCAACGGTGCCGGCAAGACCACCCTGATGCAGATCCTCACCGCGCAGAACTTCGCCACCAGCGGTGAGGTCAGCGTCTTCGGGCAGCACCCGTACGAGAACGAACAGGTGCTCTCCCGGATCTCCTTCATCAAGGAGAGCCAGACCTACCCGTCGCACCTGCGGGTCGCGCACGTCCTGCGGGCGGCCCGCCTGGTGCATCCAGGCTGGGACGAGGCGCTCGCCCAGCGACTGGTCGACGTGTTCCAACTGCCGCGCGGGCGCAACGTCCGCAAGCTCTCCCGCGGCATGCTCTCGGCGCTCGGCATCGTCGTCGGGCTCGCCTCGCGTGCCCCGCTGACCTTCTTCGACGAGCCCTACCTCGGGCTGGACGCCGTCTCCCGGCAGCTCTTCTACGATCACCTGCTGGCCGACTACACCGAACATCCCCGCACCATCGTGCTGTCGACGCACCTCATCGACGAGGTCAGCGACCTGATCGAGCACATCCTGCTGATCGACCGGGGTCGGCTGCTGCTCGACGTCGAGGCGGAGGCGCTGCGCGGCCAGGTGGTCACCGTCTCCGGCCCGGTCGCGGCGGTGGACGAGTTCGCCCGTACCGGCACCGAACTGCACCGGGCGTCGCTCGGCGGCACGGCTCGGGCCACCGTACGCGGCGACTTCGGCCCGGCCGCGCCCGACCGCGCCCGGTCGCTGGGCCTCGACCTCGAAGCGTCCTCGCTCCAGGACATCGTCGTACGCCTGACCACCTCGAACAACGGGCACGCGGCCGGTGGCGCCGCCGCGGCAGACAAGGAGGCTGTCCGATGAACCGCGCCCTGACCGTGGCCCGGCTCCAGTTCGTCGGCTGGCGCAGCGTGGTCGGCTGGCCGTGGGGGATCCTCGCGCTCAGCTTCCTCATCAACCTGGCCCTGTTCAGCGCGATGAACGAGGCCGACGACTTCGAGCCGACCACCGGTGGGCTGATGAGCATCTACGTGGTGATGTTCGTCGCCAGCATCAACGCGATCACCCAGGACTTTCCGTTCGCCATCGGGCTGGGCGTCTCCCGCCGCAGCTTCTACCTCGGCAACGTGCTCAACTACCTCGGGCAGGCGGTCAGCTACGCGGCGGTGCTCTACCTGCTGGCCGTGATCGAGGAGACCACCGACGGGTGGGGCGTCAACCTGCGCTTCTTCGGTATTCCCTTCCTGCTGGTGGACAACCCGGTGCTGCGGTTCCTCAGCTTCGCGATCCCGTTCCTGCTGCTCGGCTTCATCGGCATCGCCATCGCGCTGGTCTTCAAGCGCTGGGGCGTCAACGGCCTGCTGATGCTGAGCACCGTCGCGTTGGCCGGGATCGGTGGGCTCGTCGTGCTCGCCACCTGGCGGGGCTGGTGGTCGGCGATCGGTGGCTGGTTCGCCGACCAGCCGGGCTGGGCCCTGCTGGTCGGCTGGCCGGCTCTGCTCACCCTGCTGCTCGCCGGCCTCAGCTATCTGACCATCCGACGCGCAACGCCCTGACCGTCGACGTGCCGGCGTCCGGAGTGGGTGGACGCCGGCCGCTCGGCGCACCGTGGGACGGGGGCGGCCCCTCCCGGTCGGGGATCGGGAGGGGCCGCACGGTGCGGGCGGTGCCAGGTGCGGTCAGCGCCAGGTGTCGGTGAGCGTCGGCGAACCGGAGGCGGTGGCGGTACGGTTCGCGCCCGACTCCCACACCACCTGCCCGGAGTCGGTCCGCTTGACGTACTTGTAGGCGAAGGTGGTGCCGGCGGGCAGGCGCACCGCACCGGTCCAGACCGGATACTCCGTCGGTGACAGCCGGATCCCTCGGGCCGGATCCCAGCCCCCGAGGGCGGGCAGGTCCCCAACCAGATACACGTGCTGCCCGTACGTGGTGTCGGCGGTGACCCGTACGGAGACCGTGGCGTCGCCCGGTGGGTCGCTCGCGGGCTGGTTCCAGGTGGCGGTCACGGCGGTACCGCCGAGGCCGGTGCGGTTGGGATCGTTCTCCCACTGCGTCGTGCCGTTGCCGACCTTCACCAGCTTCCACTCGAACGCGGTGCCGGCCGGAATGTCCACCGACCCGGTCCAGGTCGGGTAGCTGCCCGACGTGGTGGACAGCTTCACCCCGTTGGCCGGGTTCCAGGAGCCGAGCTGCGGAACCGAACCGACCACGTACACCTCCTGGCCCGGGTCGGTGGAGACGGTCGCGGTGAACCGGGTCGACCCGGCCGGCAGGGATGGGCTCGCGGTCGGCGTCGGCGTGGTGGTCGGCGTCGCGGTAGGCGTCGGGCTCGGGGTGACGCCGTCCAGCCGGGCCTCGACGTGCAGGGCGACCGCCTGGTCGGCCGGGATGGCGGCGGTGAAGCTGCCACCGGTGACGGTGACCGCGCCACCCGGGCAGGCCCCGGTCGACCGGTCGTACGCGCCCCGGCCCACGTTGCAGTAGCGGCCGTCCGGCAGCGAGGTGGCGAAACTGTGGCTCCAGGTGCTGCCGGTGGCGTTGAAGGCGGCGTACCCCCGGTCGCCCCGGGCGAACGCCAGCCGACCGTTGCCCTCGGTGGTGACCGACCCGATGCCGGTGCCGGCGACCGCGTTACGGAAGCCCGGCATGCCGGCCACCCCGGGGTCGCGGTGCTCGCAGATCCACGCGTCGCTGGCGCAGTCGGTGGCCAGGGTGGTGCCGTTGGCGCTGCTGGGCGGGCCCTGCCCGTGCACCGAGCCGTACGCGTAGCTCGACATCAGCTGGGGCCGGCCGTACGGGTGGGCCATCATGAACGTGTCCGCCAGGTAGTAGCGGGCGCCGCTCTTGTAGGTGAGCGTCGGGTTTTCCCGCTGCGTGTCGTGGTTGTCGATGAACACCACCGCCTGCTGCGCGGTCAGCCCGCCGTAGTTGGGCAGGTTGCCCAGCTGGGCGATGTTGCCGTCGCGGAACGCCGAGGACACGGCCCGCTGGTAGTCGAAGTTGGTCACCCCGCCGTACGGGGCGTACGCGGTGTAGGGGATGGTGCCGTCGCCGTACACCTCGTGGAACAGGTCCGGCCGGCCGCCGAAGCCGGGCACGTCCCGCAGCCGACTGATGATGTCGGCCAGGTGCGCCTCCTGTACGTGCTTGGCGGCGTCCACCCGGAACCCGGCCACCCCGAGGTCGATCACCGCGTTCATGTACTTGGCGACCTTCCGCCGTACCTCGGGGTCGGCGGTGTTGAGGTCGGCCAGGTCGAGCAGTTCGCAGTCCTGCACCTCCTGCTTGTTGCCCCAGTTGCTGATCCGCCGGTAGCAGGGCCCGAAGTCGGCGTAGCCGTAGCTGTCGCCCGAGCCGTCGTCGAACAGGTTCGGGTAGCTGTACTTGCTGTAGACGGTGCCCGCGCTGCCCGGGCCGCTGCCGGCCGAGCCGGTGCCGCTCATGTGGTTGAGCACCATGTCCACATAGATCTTGACGCCCTGAGCGCGACAGCGCTGGACCATGTCGACGAAATCGGCCTTCGTGCCTCGCCGGGTCTGATCGAGCCGGTACGACACCGGCTGGTAGTCCTGCCACCACGGGTAGGTGGCGCCCTCGGCGCTGGGCAGCACCACGTGCTCCTGCGGCGGGGAGACCTGTACGCCGCCCCAGCCGTTGGGACCGAGGTTGCGCTCGCACTCGTCGGCGACGGAGTTCCACCGCCACTGGAACAGATGGACGATGGCGTCGCCGTTGACGCGTACGTCGGCGGCGCTGGCAGGCCCGGTGCCGGCGGCGACGGAGGTGAGACCGACCGCGACAAGTATCGCGGCCAGGGCCGCGGGGATCGCGGCGCGGGGACGGGGGATACGCACGGTGCCCTCCTCGGGGGACGGTCAGGCAGACGTCGGCGAAAGTCCGTCTTCCTGCAAGGTGTGCAAGAAGTTGCGGTGGTTGCGTGACCGTAACAGTGGCATCGATGGTTGGGAACCTATCTTTCACAACACGATGCAAGGCGAGGCCGTCCCTTGCGGCCAACTGCAAGACCTGCAAGGATTTCCGGCTATCCTTCCGGAAGTGGCCGGCGAGCGTCCCCGAGCGCCACCGCCGGTGGCTTACCTATGCTCGACCCATGGAACTGCGGATCTTCACCGAACCCCAGCAGGGCGCCAGCTACGACGACCTGCTCGCCGTGGCCCGACGTGCCGAGGAGACCGGCTTCGGCGCCTTCTTCCGCTCGGACCACTACCTGAAGATGGGGTCGGTCAGCGGCGAGCCCGGCCCCACCGACGCCTGGACGACGCTGGCCGGGCTGGCCCGGGACACCCGGTCCATCCGGCTCGGCACGCTGATGAGCGCCGCGACGTTCCGGCTGCCCGGCCCGCTCGCGATCACCGTCGCCCAGGTCGACCAGATGAGCGGCGGCCGGGTCGAGTTGGGCATCGGCACCGGCTGGTACGACGCCGAGCATCAGGCGTACGGGATTCCCTTCCCGCCGCTGGGGGAGCGGTTCGACCGGCTGGACGAGCAACTGGCGGTGATCACCGGTCTCTGGCGCACCCCGCCGGGCGAGACGTTCGACTTCACCGGCCGGCACTACCAGGTCAGCGACTCGCCCGCGCTGCCCAAGCCGGTTCAGCGCCCGCACCCGCCGATCCTGCTCGGTGGCAAGGGCGCGAAGCGTACGCCGCAGCTAGCCGCCCGCTACGCCGACGAGTTCAACCTGCCGTTCGTCTCGATCGACGAGACGGTGGCCCAGTTCGAGCGGGTCCGTGCCGCCTGCGCCGACATCGGCCGCGACCCGGCGCAGCTGACCTGGTCCAACGCGCTGGTGCTCTGCTGCGGCAAGGACGACGCCGAGGTGGCGCGGCGGGCCGCCGCGATCGGCCGCGAACCGGACGAGCTGCGCGTCAACGGCCTCGCCGGCACCCCTGCCGAGGTCATCGACACCATCGGCCGGTACGCGGAGATCGGCAGCCAGCGCCTCTACCTCCAGGTGCTCGACCTGGCCGACCTGGACCACCTGGACCTGGTCGCCACCGAGGTGATGCGGCAGCTCTGACCGTCCCGCCCCGGGCGGCTCCGTGCGTCGCGGCGCGGCTGTTCGTCGCGGGGCGGCTCCGATTGCGGCAAGTCGGGGTATCAGCGGCCCTGGAAACCCCGGCATGCCGCAATCGGAGTCGATCTCGCCCAGATGCCGCCCGCCTGACCGGTCGAGTCGGGCCGGGCGGGCCGGGGCGGCGCGTCAGACCCGGTGCTCCTCGCGCAGCACGGTGTCGAGCTGGCCGTCCCGGTCGCGGTCGAGGTAGGTGACGTCCGGTAGCCCGTCGCCGTCAAGGTCGAACTGCACCTGGTCCGCGACGCCGTCGCCGTCGAAATCGGTGACCACCTGCACCGAACCGTCCATGTGCCGGGTCACGATCGACCGGGCGCCGGTCTCGACCCGGGGCGGCGGGCCGGGGGCGGGCGGCGGTTCCGGCACCGGCTCCGGGGTGGGGCTGGGCTGCGGATCCGGCTGGCTCGCCCACGGCCCCGCATCGGACCAGGTGACCGGGGAGCCGTCGACGGTGCCGGTGAAACCGGTGGCGGGCTCCACGCCGTTGCCGGCCGGGTCGATCTCCTCCTCGGAGGGATACACGTCGCCGCGAGGGGCGGGATCACGGTAGCTGCTCATCGGCGTAGGGTTCCCCGACGGAGCCGGCGGTAACCGCCGGCGTGCAGAGGGGGTCGGGAGTGTCGACGCACCGCAACTGGGCCGGCAACGTCGAGTACGCAGCCCGGGCGTACCGCCGGCCGTCCTCGATCGACGAGCTGCGGGAACTGGTCGCCGGCAGCGACCGGATCCGGGCGGTGGGCAGCGGACACTCGTTCAACCGACTCGGCGACACCACCGGAGACCTGGTCACGCTGGCCGGACTGCCGGCCACCCCGCGACTCGACGAGCAGCGGCGGGTGGTGCACGTGCCGGCCGCGCTGCGCTACGGCGACCTGGCCACCTGGCTGCACGAGCGCGGGTACGCGCTGGCCAACCTCGCCTCACTACCGCACATCTCGGTGGCCGGCGCGGTCGCCACCGGCACCCACGGCTCCGGCGAGACCGTCGGCAACCTGGCCACCGCCGTCGCCGGCCTGGAACTGGTCACCGCCGCCGGTGACCTGCTCACCGTGGACCGTACCGACCCCGATTTCACCGGCATGGTGGTCTCCCTCGGCGCGCTGGGCATCGTCACCCGACTCACCCTGGACGTGGTGCCGACCTTCGAGGTACGCCAGTACGTCCGCCTCGACCTGCCCCGCGAGGCGCTGGACGAGGCGCTCGCCTCGGCGTACAGCGTCAGTGTCTTCACCGACTGGCGCTCCACCCGCGGCACCCAGGTCTGGCGCAAGCAGCTCGCGGACCAGCCCGCGCCCCCGGCGGACTGGCTCGGCACCGCGGCGGCCGACCGGCCCTGGCACCCGGTGCCCGGTATGCCGGTGGCCAACTGCACCGAGCAGCTCGGCGTGCCCGGCCCCTGGCACGAGCGGCTACCGCATTTCCGGCTCGGCTTCACGCCGAGCAACGGTGACGAGTTGCAGTCCGAGTACCATCTGCCCCGCGCGGTGGCCGCCGACGCGCTCGTCGCGCTGGACGAGGTGGCGCACCTGATCGCCCCGGTCGCGCAGACCAGCGAGCTGCGCACGATCGCCGCCGACGAGCTGTGGCTCAGCCCGCAGTACGACCGCGACAGCCTCGCGGTGCACTTCACCTGGATCGCCGACGCGGCGGCGGTACTGCCGGTCCTTGCCGAGGTCGAGCGGGCACTGGCCCCGTTCGCGCCCCGGCCGCACTGGGGCAAGGTCTTCACCATGCCGACCGGGACGATCGCCGCGACCTACAGCCGCTGGACCGACTTCGCCGCGCTGGTCAACCGCCTCGACCCCAACGGAAAATTCCGCACCGAGGAACTCGACCAGCTGCTTCCCCGCTGACCACGCCCCGGCGTGCCGACGCGGCGCGGGCCGGTGGACGTGCCCGGACATCGAACTAGGATTAGCCCATGAGCGCTGAGGCTGTCGGCATGCACATGCCCGCCGTCGTGACGCTCGACGACGTGGCGGCGATGAACGCCGCCGACGCGAACGGTCATCGTTACGAGACCAGCCCCGAAGGGGTTCTGTCGGTCATACCGCCGCCCGACTCGGAGCACGCGACGATCGCGAGCCGACTGTTCGCCTGGCTGATCATGGCGGGCTGGCCCGCGGAACAGGTGCTCCAGGCGGTCGGCGTACGCATCCCGGGCCGGACGGAAACGGTGGTCGGATTCCGGATCGTGGACCGGGACGACGCGCAGACTGTCACGTTGCACGAACTCGGCGGCGACGGTCGGTACGTCGAGCAGGCCCGCATGCCGTTGGCCTGGCTGTTGCAGACCGCCCCGGCCGACCACCTCGACTGAGTCAGCGCGGTCGGCGGTCAGCGGCCGGTGGTGAGCTGGTCGCGCATGCTGCTGCGCTGCACGGCGCGGCTGATGTCGCTGGGGGAGACGATGCCGACCAGGCGACCGTCGGTGACCACCAGGGCCCGGCCGTCGGCACAGTCGCTGAGCCGGGGCAGCAGGTCGGTAAGCGGCTCGTCGGGAGAGGCGAGCACCAGGTCGTCGGCGCGGCAGGCCACCGCCGCCAGGGTGGTGCTGCCCCGCTCGCCGGACGGCACGCCGCGTACCCGGTCGAGGGTGACCAGCCCGACCGGCCGGCCGTCCTCGGTCAGCGGCAGCGCCGTGTGCCGGTACGCGAAGAGGTAGTTGTCCACGAAGTCGGCCACCGTCAGCTCACCCGAGGCGGTCTGCGGCTGCGGGCTCATCACGTCGGCGACCCGGATGCCGCGCAACGCGTCGCCCACCCGGGCCTGCCGCTCCTCCATGGTCGCCGCGCCGATCAGGAACCAGCCGATGAGCGCCAGCCACAGCCCGCCGACGCCGGCACCGGTGAGGAACCGCCACAGCCCGAACCCGATGAGCGCCAGGCCGAGGATCCAGCCGGCCCGGGCCGCGACCACCGTGGCCCGGGTCCGGTCGCCGGTGGCCTTCCACACCGCCGCCCGCAGCAGCCGCCCGCCGTCCAACGGTGCCGCCGGCAGGATGTTGAACACGGCAAGCAGCAGGTTGATGCCGCCGAGCCAGGCCATCACGCCCAGCAGCAGCCCCTGCACCCCGGCCAGGGCGAGCAGCATCGCGATCGCCCCGAAGACGGCGCCGATGATCAGGCTGACCAGTGGCCCTACCCCGGAGATGCGCAGCTCGGCACCGGGCGAGCGGGCCTCGCCGCGCAGCTCGGCGACCCCGCCGAAGAGCCACAGGGTGATCCCCTGCACGCCCAGGCCGTTGCGCTTGGCCACCACCGCGTGGGACACCTCGTGGGCGAGCAGGCCGAGGAAGAAGACCACCGCGGCGGTCAGCCCGGCCAGCAGGTACGCGAACACCGACCGACCCGGGTACGACTCGGGGAACAGGTTGGCCGACAGCCCCCACCAGATCAGCGCGAAGATGACCAGGACACTCCAGTTGACCCCGACCGGTACGCCCACGATCCTGCCGAGCCGGAAACTCGCCCTCATGTGTCGGTCATACCCCCGCAGTCCGTGCCCATGCCAGGGCCGAACGTCACCGAATCGCTGCCCTGACCAATTTGTGATGCCGGACGAACATCCGGGTCAGCTCCGTACGGCCGCGCTGCACGACGTCAACAAGGGCGGTCAGGTCAGACCCCTCCGGTACGGGCAGGTCGGTGAACAGATCACGCACGCCGAACGGTTCGCTCAGCCAGCGCTGCAACGCCCGCCGATCATCGGTCGCAGCTAGCCGGTCCGCCATGGCCCACACGTCTTTCACGTACGGCGTGTCGTCGTCTCCGAGCGCGGTGAGCAGACCGGAGTGTCGTACCAGACAGGGGTAGCAGCATCCGCAGTGTGGGTCCGGCCGATCTCTGGGCGGGCGACCACAGCTGACAGTGGCGTTGGTAAGCGTCGTGCCATCCAGCCCTGCCCGCAACGCCCGTCGACATACCTCACCCTTGGTGAGGTGCAGGTACGGGTTGATGACGCTTGTCGTACCTCCGACCGCCCCGATCATCTCGTTGAGGAGGCTCAGCGTGCCGGGATGCACTGAGCGGGTCGAGCAAGCAGCGGACCGAGCGGGGGTCAACGCCGGGTTCATGGCCAGCTGACCGTTCTCCGGTACGGCGACGTTCGAGACGTCGTGTACCGCCGCCAGGTAGACGGCGGTCGCCATGTACAACAGCCCCCGCGTGCGTGCCGACTTCTCCAGTTCGACATTAGGGGCGCGTACCTGTTGTGACGCCTTGAACTGCTGAATTCCCCGTGAAGCTGCCGTCCGGATCGTCTCCAGTACGACGTCCTGCTGCCTTCCCCAATGAGGTTCGTAGTAGGAGACGAGCAGGAGGTCACCCGCACCTGCCGTGGAACGCTCAACCGCGTGTGCCGTGGAATCCAGGCCACCGGAGAACAGCGCGACCTCCTGCACCTGCTGGGCCGAAAGCATTCGGCCCTGATGCGGCCACCGAACGGCCCCAGGACGAACGTTGATGGCCCAGTGGTCCGAGGACAAGGCCTCCAGCAGCCGGGACAAGAGCACGAGCGTCCGTTCAGTCCATCGATCTGGCTCCACCACCTCTACCGAGAGCTCGATGTGTCGGGTCCAGCCGTCGTCGGAGAGTGCCCGCGAGGACAGCTTGTCCGCCAGGTAGACAGCACGCGCGATCTGGACCAGGTCCTGAGCCCAGCCTGGTCGGTCGCCCGGAACTTCGGCGAGCTGCTGTAGTCGACGATCAGCAGGTAACAGCAGTTGTGGGTCAAGTCCCGTTGGTCGACCTGGACCTGAGAACCTCGTCTTGCTCGGATACTGGTAAGCGAAACTGGCGGGGCTCATGCTGCCAGCTCCAGACCGGAGTCGCCTAAGCCCAGCGCCTCCGCGACGGTTTCTGCGAGCAGGTCCCGGGCAATGTCGACGAGGCGTGGCTGTTCGGGCTCGCGTGCGTTCGCCACCGCACAGGGATCAGGCAGGACCTTGACGATCTGGTCGGCGACGAAGCCGGCCACCGTGTCGGTGGGGTCGAGCGCCAGCACCGGCAGTGCGAGTTTGACGTTCTCGGCGATCAGGATGTGCACGAACTGGCCGACCAGATCCCCGAAGAAGGACTGGTAGAGGGCGCAGAACAGCTCACCGCTGATACCCCCTGGTCGCAGCGGGTCGGCGAGCGGGCCGTCGTGGTCCACCAGCCGCTCGACCACGCGGCGCGCGGCCCGGCGGGTGGCTGCGTCGACAACCAGTCGGCCGTCGCCGCCGACCTCGGCGACGAACCGACGAACGAACTCGTCCGCCGGAGCGAGGTATGGGTGATCCGCGATGCCCCGGAGCAGGGCCGGGTCCGGCTGGCGCAGGTCGTCCAACACGGTGATGAGACGGTCTCCGCTCGCCCTGGCGGAACTCTGGATGCCGAATCGCTCCGGGTCCTCGCGGAGCGCATCACGCAGCGCGTCTCGGAACTTCTCCGCCGTTCGCTCAGCCTCTCGGCGGTCGTCCTCGACGAGCGACCCGGGTTGGCTCTGCGGGCGCGGGGTCCAGCTGCTGAGGCTGCGCTTCGCGCTGGTCCAGCCGCCACCGGTCGGGCCGGGTAGTCGAGTCGATGTGCCCAATGCGACCTCCCGGAGGGGGCGGGAAAGCGCGTAGGTGCGAGTCTATGAAGCAGAAAGTGTTCGTTCAAGTGCGGAACGTGTTGCCGCTCTGACGCTGACGCCTGTTGTGCGCTGCGCGGACGTGTGACCGGTGAGGGGCGAAGGCTGAGCCGGTGGTTGCCGGACGGGGTGGAGGAGTCGGCCCGGATGTCGACCCGTACCACGGGTGGGCGAACGTCGAGTTCGTCGGCACCGATGGCTCCATCAATGAGGTCGACGCACTCGTACTCACCGCCGGCCAGCCAGACGCTCTACCTCGCGGAGGCTGGATCGAGGCGACCGACGCCTCCCGCACCCGAGTCGGCTGATCAGCCCACAGCGCCGAACGGGTGGCGCCGATCAGCCGAGTCGCCATGTCGACAGCCGGCGGGTCGGGTGCCGACACGGATGTCGGCGATAGTTCGAGGGTGGCGATCTCGACCGACGACAGCGATGACTCGTACCTCTGGTTGGAGGACCTGGACGGCCCGGAGGCTGCGACGTGGGTCCGGGAGCGCAATGCCGAGACCGTCGCGGCCCTGACCGGCGGTCCGGCGTTCGCCGCCCGGCAGGCCGAGATTCGGCAGGTGCTCGACGCGGACAACCGCATCCCGTACCCGGCCTGGCGCGGCGACGGCTACTACTACGACCTGTGGCGCGACGCGACCCATCCACGCGGGCTGTGGCGGCGTACCACGCTCGACCAGTACCGCCGGCCGGAACCGGAGTGGGATGTCCTGCTCGACCTTGACGCGCTTGCCGAACGGGAGGGCGAGAACTGGGTCTGGGGTGGGGTGGCGACCCTGCCGCCGCAGCACCGGCGCTGCCTGGTCAGCCTCTCCCGGGGCGGTGCGGATGCGGTGGTGGTGCGCGAGTACGACCTGGGTGATCGGGCCTTCGTGGCGGACGGGTTCACCGTGGCGGAGGCCAAGACCGACGTCGGCTGGATCGACGCCGACCACATCTGGATCGGCACCGACCTCGGGCCAGGATCGCTTACCGACTCCGGGTATCCCCGGGTGGTGCGCCGGTGGCGGCGCGGCACCCCGCTGACCGAGGCCGAGATCGTCTTCGAGGCGTCCACCACCGACATCGGGGCGTACGGCTGGCATGACCTGACGCCCGGATTCGAGCGCGACTTCGTCACGCGCACCGTGGATTTCTACCGGTCGGAGAGCTACCTGCTCACCGGGGCGGGGGAGCGGATTCGGATCCCGGTGCCCGAGGACGCCGGCTGGGACGTACACCGGGAATGGTTGCTGGTCCGGCCGCGTACGCCGTGGCAGGTGGGCGAGGTCGGCCACCCGGCGGGTGCGCTGCTGGCGATCCGGTTCGCCGGCTTTCTCGCCGGTGACCGGGATTTCAACGTGCTGTTCGAGCCGGACGACCGGACCTCGCTCGACGGGTACACGTGGACCCGCAACCACCTGATCCTGACCACCCTCACCGATGTCCGCAGCCGGTTGGAACTGCTCAGCCCCGGTGAGAGCGGCTGGCGGCGCGAACCGCTACCCGGGGTGCCGGTTGACCAGGAAAGTTGCGTCGTGGAGACGGATCCGGACCGGGACGACGCGTACCTGATCGCCTCGGAGGGTTTCCTCCAGCCGGCCACGCTGCGGCTCGGACGGGTCGGTGGCAGCGTCGAGACGCTCAAGCGGGCACCTGCGTTTTTCGACCCCGACGGCCTGGCGGTACGCCAGTTCTTCGCCACCTCCGCCGACGGCACGCGGGTGCCGTACTTCGTGGTCGGGGATCCGGCCGCGCCCGCCGGACCGACGCTGCTGCACGGGTACGGTGGCTTCGAGGTGTCCCTGACCCCCGGCTACGACGGCATCGTCGGCCGGGGTTGGCTGGCCCACGGCGGCACCTACGTGGTGGCGAACATCCGCGGCGGCGGCGAGTACGGCCCGCGCTGGCACCGGGCCGCGCTGCGCGCCCATCGAACCCGCGCCTTCGAGGACTTCGCGGCCGTGGCGACCGACCTGGTGAGCCGGGGCATCACCACGCCGGCCATGCTGGGCATCGAGGGCGGCAGCAACGGCGGCCTGCTGATGGGGGCGATGCTGACCCGCTACCAGTCGCTGGTCGGCGCCGTCGTCGCCAACGTCCCATTGCTGGACATGCGTCGCTACCACCGGCTGCTGGCCGGCGCCTCCTGGATGGCCGAGTACGGCGACCCGGACGTCGCGGAGGACTGGGCCTTCCTGCGGGACTACTCGCCGTACCACAACGTGCGCAGTCACGAGCGGTACCCGCCGGTCCTGTTCATCACCTCGACCCGCGACGACCGGGTGCACCCCGGGCACGCCCGCAAGATGGCCGCCCGGCTGCGCGAGCACGGCCACGACGTGTCGTACTACGAGAACGTCGAGGGTGGACACGGCGCGGCGGCAAACAACGAGCAGCGCGCCTTCATCGAGGCGTTGTCACTGGAGTTCCTCTGGAGAAAACTGGACCCTTCGGCCGAAGCCGTGCCCGCCCAGCGCATCCGGCCGGAGGAATGGACACCCGCCAGCGGCGAAGCTCGCAACATCGCGTACTGACCCCAGGAACCTGGAACAGTCCATCGCGCCACGCTCGTACCGGCTGCCCAGCGTCACATCGCCCCGCAGCGTGACGGACGGTGTCTGTACCGCCCTGTCACCGGCGTCCGATCATCGGCTCAGGCGGTGGCGGGTTGGGCCGGCAGCTCGTCGACGACGACCACCGGCGTGCCCGGACGTAGCTTCTCCAGCAACAGGCGCTGGCCGCTGGCCGTCAACCGGATGCAGCCGTTCGTGGTCTGCTGGCCCAGCTCACCGTCGTGGTACCAGGTGTGGATGCCGATGTGGGCGCCGCGCAGCCCGGCGGGCACCGAGTCCAGGTCGTCGGGGATCGAGCCGAGGGCGTAGATGTCCACCCCGCCGTAGACCGACTCCGGCGGTGGGGTGCGGCCCAGCACGAAGGTCCGGCCGAGTGGGGTTTCCTGGCCGCGTTGGCCGAGACTGATCTGCCAGGAGCGTTGGGCGGTGCCGTCGCGGTACCAGGTGAGCCGGAACGGGGTACGTTCCACCACGATCTGGTCGCGCAGCGCGACGGTGCGGAAACCGCCGGGTGGTAGCCAGGCCAGCTTGCGGTTGGCCGAGGGGAGCAGCACCGCCGTCCAGCCGGACTCGCGGCGGGCGATCGGTACGGTCAGCTCCACCTCGCTGATCGTCGGCATCAGGAAGGCCAACGGTCGACCGCCGGGTGCGTCGTACGCGGCGAGCTTGCGGGTCGGGTGCAGGCCCTGGGTCAGCGGTGTGGTGTCGAGGGCGTCCGGGTCGTCGGGGAAGCCGGCGGGGGCCGGGTCGTAGTCGATCTCCGGCAGCCCGTCCGGCGCCGGTGCCGCGGGCAGCACCCGCTCAGCGTCGGCCGACGGCGGCACCTCCGCCGTCGGCGCCAGCGCCTCACCGGTGGGCCCGGCGACGGGTGTCGTCCCGGGCGTCGGCGTCAGCGCCCATCCCGTGTACGCGGCCCCACCCATCAGCACCGCCACGCCCACCCCGAAAGCGACCCCCCGCCGCCCCCGAGACCCCAGAACTCCCAAAACCCCCACCCACCCACCCTACCCCCCAAAACCCCCAAACAACCCCAAAACCCCAACCCTCCCCGCCCCCCTGCCCCCGCCCCCTGCCCCGTTGATCAAGAAGTTTGCGTCGGGGTTGAGCGGGCGGGGCGACCAAAACTTCTTGATCAACGCGGGCGGTCAAGGGCGGGGGTGGGTGGGGTGGGGGGTTAGGGGAGGCGGGCGTTTAGGTGGAGGGCTATGGCGTCGTGGGCGGGGACGTTGGCGGCGAACCAGCCGTTGGCGTCGACGGTGACGACCGGGCCGGAGCAGGTGCCGTTGGTGAAGGTGCCGTGGATGACGTCGCAGTAGCGGCCGGCCGGCAGTCCGGTGTAGTAGGAGCGGCCGTTGATCGCCGAGCCCTCGTCGTTGATGGTGATGAAGCCCCGGCCGGTGCGGCTGAAGGCGATGTGGTTGTTGCCGTTGTCGTACCAGTTGCTCACCCCGGCGCCCTCGGTGGCGTTGCGGAAGCCGACCATGTTCGCGATCACCGGCCAGCGGTGCTCGCACTCCCAGCCGGAGTAGCAGACCGTGTTGCGCGTCTTGTTGCTGCCGTCCGAGGGTGGGCCGGCGTCGCGGCTGCTGAAGGTGTAGCTCGACATCACCGTCGGGGAGCCGTACGGCCAGGCCAGCATGAACGCGTTGGCCAGCGCGTAGATGCCCCGGTCGCGGTAAGTCAGCACCCCGCCGTCGTCGCGCTGGGTGTCGTGGTTGTCCACGAAGACCGAGGACACGGCGCTCGGCAGGTGGCCCCAGCCCTCGCCGAAGTTGCGTAGGTACGCCAGCCGCTCGGAGCGGAACACCCGGGCCAGGTCCTTGCCGTAGCGGAACTCGTGCACGTCGCCGTTGCCGGTGTACTCGTTCGGCGTGATCGGCTCGCCCGCGCCGTAGATGACCTCCTGCACGATGTACGCCGACCGGTTGAGCCGGCTGCGGATGTTGGCGATGTCGGCCGCAGGCATGTGCTTGCTGGCGTCCAGGCGGAAACCGTCCACCCCGAGCGACAGCAGGTCGTTGAGGTACGCGGCCAGCCGGGAGCGGACGTAGTCGGACTCTGTCTTCAGGTCGGAGAGGTTGACCAGCTCGCAGTTCTGCACCTCGTAGCGGTCGTTGTAGTTGGCGATGTCGTTGTTGCCGTTGCGCCCGCAGTAGTGGAAGTCCTGCGACTGGTAGATGCCGGGGTAGACGTGGTGCTGGTAGGTCGAGCCGGCCCAGCCGGTCCCGCCGTTGTCCTGGCCGGACATGTGGTTGATGACCGCGTCGACGATCACCTTCACGCCGGCCGCGTGGCAGGTGTCGACCATGGACTTGAACTGCGCGCGGGTGCCCTTGCGGGACTCGATCCGGTAGCTGACCGGTTGGTAGGCCACCCACCACTGGTTGCCGCGCACGTGCTCCTGCGGTGGTGACACCTGGACGTAGCCGTAGCCCTTCGGGCCGAGGGTGCTGCTGCACTCGCCGGCCACCGAGGGCCAGTTCCACTCGAAGAGGTTGGCGATGACCTTCTTGCCACCACTCGGGGCGGCGGCGGCCGGGGGTGCGGTGACCACGCCGGGGGCGAGGAGGCCGGCGATCACGGCGAGGGCGACGATCGCGGGGCGGAGTCGACGTCGATGCATCGGGTGCTCCAGGGGTGCCGGGGGACGGGGAGGTGGTGCTGCTGTTGCCCGGATCTTGCAATCAGGGCTGAAAATTTCGGAAAGGTTACAAGCTGATTTCAACGCCTGTCAATGCGCTGGTGTGGACGGTCGGCGGCGGGGCCGTTATACGCGCCGGGTGGCGGGGCGGTTCGACAACTCGGCGAGATTTTTTCTTACGACACTGATCCGACCGGAGCCGCGCTGCGTACTGGAGTGGGGAACAGGGTCGGCCGGCGGTGCGCCGCCGCGAGACGATCGAGGAGCAGATGGTCCGGGCTACGCAGAACGAGAAGGCAGCTGCCGTACGTACCAGCAGCAGCAGTCGAGGGATCCGCGTCCGGTCCCGCGGCCAGATCATGGCGCTCTCCGCGTCCGGGCTCGCCGCCTTGTGGGCGTTGACGATGCTCACCGGCGCCGGCCAGCAGATGTACGCGATGGGCTTCTTCTTCACCGAGTTCTTCGCCGGCGTGATCGCGCTTGTCGCGCTGAGCCTCACGGTGATGATGGGGCTGCTCGCCACCGACCGGTTGGTGCTGCTCATCCGGCACCGGGTGCTGTTGCAGTCCGCGCACCGGGCCACCGGCATCCTCGGCGTGGCCGGGCTGGCCTTCCACGTCATCACGAAGATCGCCAGTGGTCGGGCGGGGGTGACCGACGCAGCCGTGCCGTTCGTCGGTGGTCGGGGCCTCTACATCGGGTTGGGCACCATCGCCGCGCTGCTCATGGTGGGTGTGCTCTGGACCGGGATCATCCGGGCGCGGTTCGCGGACGTCGGCCCGAAGTGGGTGTGGCGTGCCCTGCACTCCATGGCGTACGTCTCCTGGCCGTTCGCCATCTTCCACGGCCTGCTCGCCGGCCGTCCGCCCGCCACCTGGGTTGGCCTGAGCTACTTCGCCTGCGTGCTGCTGGTCGTGCTCGCCCTGATGGTCCGGCTCTCGGTCACCCTGCAGCGGCGCAGCCGCGAGCAACAGCAGGCCGCAGTTCTGAACGAGGTCATGAGCGGGGCCAAGTCCACCGAGGAGACCCGGGGCAAGTCCCTGCTCGGCACCCTGACCGGCCGGCGCGACGAAGCCGACGACGGTCGCGAGAAGCGGGTCCGTCGTGACACCAGCTGGGCCGACAGCACCTCCGGGACCTGGGCCAGCCCCACCATCCGGCGCAACGACCCGGAACGGTTCACCGTGCCGGTGGTTCCCGAGCCGGGCACGCTGCGTGAACCGGTGCGGTCCGGCCGGGACCGTCGCGACGAGGAGTTCGAGCCGGTCGTCCGGCGCGCCTCGCGCCGCGAGGAGGAGGAACTGGAGCGGGTGGTGCGCCGCGAGACCGAGGTGCTGGAGCCGGTGGCTCGCCGCCGCCGCGACGCCGAGCCCCGGCGGCGGTCCTCCCGCCGCGACGACGAGCTGGAGACCACCGGGCGGCGTGCGGCGCGGGTCGAGGAGGAACTGGAGCCGGTCGCCCGCCGGTCGCGGCGCGACGAGGAACCGACCGGCCGCCGGTCGCGGCGCGAGGAGGAGCGCGAGCCGGTGGGCCGTCGTGCGTCCCGTCGCGACGAGGACCTGATGGAGTACGAGGAGCCGGTGCGTCGCCGCCGCCGCGACTTCGACGACGAGGAGGAGTACGGCCGTTCCCGCCGGTCCCGGACCGACAGCCGGTACTCGGCTCCTCCGCAGCGGATGGAGGACGAGCCGGAGGAGCCCTGGGACAGCCCTCGCCGGTGGGAGTCGGCCGCCCCGATCTCGGTCGACCCGATCTCCGGTGCGCCCATCTCCGGCTCGCCGATCTCCGCCGCGCCGCGCAGCGGCGGAGGGCGGCACAGCGCCGAGGACGACCTGCCGGCGGCGGAGACCGACTACTGGCGCCCGCCGGCCCGGTATGCCCCGGACGACGTGGCCGACGACGACGACACTCCGACCCTTGTCGACCTGGCCTCCCGACGTGCCCGCCGGGCCTCGTCGGCGGAGAGCCGGCGTCGCCGCCGCGCCGACCCGGACTCGGTGGACGGCGCTTACTGGGCCGGGCTGCGGGGTGAGGCCAAGTGACGATGCGGACCACCGTTCCCCCGGTGGCTGCCGTGGGTGAGCCGCGGCTCACTGCGGGGTTCGCCGAGTTCGGCCGGCTCGACCTGCGTGCCCACGAGCTGGTGCATGGGCCGATCAGCCCGATGGAGCCGTCCAACCTGCTGCGTCTGGCCGAGGGCATCCAGCTCAAGGGCAAGGGCGGAGCCGGATTCCCGTTCGCCCGCAAGCTGCGGGCGGTGCTGGAGTCCTGTGAACGTCAGGATCTACCGCCCGTGGTCGTGGTCAACGCCACCGAGGGTGAGCCAGCGAGTTGGAAGGACAAGGTCCTGCTCACCCGGGCACCGCACCTGATTCTCGACGGTGCCGCGCTGGCCGCATTCGCGCTGGACGCCGAGGAGATCGTGCTCTGCGTGGCCGACGACCTGGTGGGCCGGGACTCCCTGATGGAGGCCCTGGACGAGCGCCGGATGCCGGCGCCGACAAGCGTCGTGACGGTGCCGCACCGGTTCATAAGTGGTGAGGGCGGCGCCCTGGTGAACGGGATCAACGGGCTGCCGCACATCCCGCCCGGCACCAAGAAGCGGTCCAGCGACTCCGGCGTGGGCGGGATGCCGACCCTGCTGTCGAACGCCGAGACGTACGCCCAGATGGCGATCGCCGCCCGACTCGGCCCGTACGAGTACGCGGCGCTCGGCACCGACGACGAACCCGGCACGGTGCTGCTCAGCATCACCGGCGCGGCAAAGCGCCACGCGGTGGTGGAGTGCGCGGCCGGCACTCCGCTGGCCGAGATCCTCGAACTGTGCGAGGTGCCGGACGGTCCCGGCATCCTCATGGGCGGCTACCACGGCAAGTGGATCACCCGGGAGGCGGCGGAGCGGGCCGAGGTCTCCCGCAAGGGGCTCGCCGCGGTCGGCGGTACGCTCGGCGCTGGCATCATCGTCCCGCTGGCCAACGACACCTGCCCGCTCGGCGAGGCGGCGCAGGTGGTCCGTTACCTGGCCGGCGAGTCGGCCGGGCAGTGCGGCCCGTGCAAGCGGGGCCTGCCCGACCTGGCCCGCGCCGTCGACCTGGCGGTTTCCGGCAGCGCGCCGGTGGAGGTCGTCCGGGCCGCCGCCGGCGACGTCAAGGGCCGCGGCGCGTGCAGCCACCCCGACGGTACGTCCCGCTTCGCGCTCTCGGCGATGGAGGTCTTCGCCGACGACCTGAAGAAGCACACCACCGGCGAGGGCTGCGGACGGCGGGTCAAGGGCATGATGGGTCTACCCGGCGCTCCCGACCCCGACCCACAGAAACTGGTCCTGGACTGGTCCCGTTGCGACGGCCACGGCCTCTGCGCCCACGTGGTGCCGGACTTCATCCGGCTGGACCAGAACGGATACCCCGCCTTCCCGCCCACCCCCGTGCCGACCTGGTTGCGGGAGGGCGCGGTGAAGGCGGTCAAGGTCTGCCCGGCGCTGGCGCTGCGGTTGACCGAAGCCTGAGCCGGTCGACCGGGTGGCACGGCTGCCCGGGTCGACGGGCGAGCGAACCGAAGGAGACGCCGATGGGGTCGGTTCCACGAACCGGACGGGTCACCGGGGCGGTCACCGCCGCCCTGCTCGCCGCCGTGCTGGCCACCGCCGGATGCGGCACCGGTCCGGACGCCGAGGCGGCCCCGCAGGCCGGTGGTCCGGCGTCCGCCACCGCCTCGTCCCCGTCGACCGGCCCGGTGCCGGACACCCTGCGGTTCACCGGCACCACCCTGGACGGCGCGGCCTTCGACGCCGCCACCCTGGCGGGCCGGCCGGTGGTGCTCTGGTTCTGGGCGCCCTGGTGCGCCACCTGCGCCAGCCAGGCGTGGACGATCGCCGAGATCGAGCCCGGCTTCCGGGAGACCGTGCCGATCATCGGCGTCGCGGGGCTCGGTGAACGCAAGGCGATGACCGACTTCGTCACCGAGTTCGAACTGGGCCCGATGCCGCAGATCGAGGATCGCGAAGGGGTGATCTGGCGGCGCTTCGAGGTTGTCGAGCAGAGCACCTTCGTCATCATCGACCGCGACGGCCGGATCATCCACCAGGGTTGGCTGGACGGCGAGGACCTCACCCGCCGCGTCACCGCGCTGGCCACCTGACGCCCCTGCCCCCTCGCCGACGCACTGGGGTGGGGGCGGTCAGTGCGGGGTTAGGCGGTCGGTGGCCAGGCGGGGGCGGAGGACTTCGGGGACCAGGACCGAGCCGTCGGGCTGCTGGAACTGCTCCAGGATGGCGGGGAGAAGGCGGCTGGTGGCGAGGGCCGAGCCGTTGAGGGTGTGCACGAAGCGGGTTTGCTTGCCGCCCGGCTCGCGGTAGCGGATCGCCGCCCGACGGGCCTGGTAGTCACCGCCCCAGGAGACCGACGAGACCTCCTTGTACTTGCCGGTGCTGGGCATCCACACCTCGATGTCGAGGGTCTTACGCATCGACGCGCTGGAGTCGCCGGCCGCGAGCAGGCTGCGCTGGTAGTGCAGACCCAGCCCCTCGACCAGGCTCTCCGCGTGGTTGACCATCTGCTCCAGCGCCGCGTCGGCCTGCTCGGGCAGGGTGAACTGGAAGATCTCCACCTTGTTGAACTGGTGCCCCCGCACCGTGCCCCGCTCGTCGGAGTGCGAGCCGGCCGCCTCGCGCCGGTAGCACGGCGTGTAGGCGAAGACCTTGAGCGGCAGCTTCGTGGTATCCAGGATCTCGTCCTGGTACGCACCGAGGATCGCCGTCTCCGCCGTCGGCAGCAGGAACTGCCCACGCGGCGCGGACTGCTTGTCCAGGTGGTAGACGTCGTCGTAGAACTTGGGGAACTGACCGGCGGCGAAACCTGCGCTGTCCAGCAGCAGATGCGGCGGCAGGAGGAACTCGTACCCGGCCTCGATGTTCCGCTCGATCAGCCAGTTGATCAGCGCCCACTCCAACCGGGCACCCACCCCGGTGTACATCCAGAAACCGGAGCCGCCGAGCTTGACGCCGCGTTCGTGGTCGACCAGACCCAGCATCCGGCTCAGCTCGACGTGGTCGCGGACCTTCTCGATGGCCGGTGGCGCGCCGAAGGTCTTCACCACCCGGTTGGCCTCCTTGCCGCCGGGCACCACGTCCTCGGCGGGCAGGTTGGGCAGCTCGCTCATGGTGGTACGCAGCCGCGCCTGCACCTCGTCGAGTTCCGCCTCCAGCTCGGCGACCTGCTTCCGACCGTCGTCGGAGGTGACCTGCGGCTCGACACCGGCTCGCTTCGCCTGCGCGTACGCCCGGGCCTCGGCCTTGCGGCGCTGGCGTTCCCCGTCGATCTCACTGATGAGCCGGCGACGCTCCCGGTCGAGCTGCTGGATCTCCTCCAGCACCCGGTCGACCTCGGCGGCGTCCAGCCGCTTCGCCAGCGCGGCCGCCACCGCGTCGCGATCCTTCCGGATCAACTCCATGTCGAGCATGCTGCTCCGTACGCCTCCGTCCGGGCTCGGGTGGACCTCCAGATGCTACCGTCGCGCCCGAATCGCCCCGCCTCCCGCACCCGACCCACCGCGGACCGGCGGTTTCGACGTCCGGTCCGAGCCGGACCGGACGGGTCGCCGCGGTCAGAGTCGGATCGGCATCAGGATGGAGAAGGCGGCCGGATCGTCGGGCCGGCGAATGGCCAGCGGGGTGACCGGGCCGTCCAGTTCCAGCACCAGGCGCGGGCCACCCGCCGCGTGCAGGGCGTCGAGCAGGTACCCCCCGTTGACGCCGACCCGCAGCTCGGCGTCGGCCCGACCGGCCGGATCGTCGGTCAGTTCGTCCGGGTCGAGCAGGCGTAGCGCGTCCCGGCCGCCCAGCCCCAGCACGGTCACCGGCAGCGGGCCGCCCGCGTGCTCCCGGGTCACCGTCGAGGCACCCGAGCGCAGCGCGGCGACCAGCCACGGCGCGTCCACCGGCACCCGCCGGGCCGGCCCGCCGGTCGCTCCCGGCAGCAGGGCGTGATAGTCGGGAAAGTCGTACGGCAGCGTCGTCACCCGCAACCGACGCCCGGCGACGTCGGCGACGACCTGCCGTCCGACCAGGGTCAGCCGTACCTCGCCGGTGACCGCCTCGTCGGAGAGCCGGCGCAGCCGGTCGACAGCGGCCACGGGCAGCAGCGCACGCACCGCCGGACCGTGCACCGTCGCGCCGGCCGTCGCCACCGCCAGTCGATGCCGGTCGGTCGCCACCAGCCGGATCCCCTCGTCGGTCACGTCGAGCAGCACGCCGGCCAGCCCCGGCAGCGCCGGGTCGGTGCCGACCGCGAACCGGACGGCGTCCACGGCGGCGGACAACGCACACCCGGTCAGGACGAGCCGGGTGGCCGGCGGGGGCTGGTCGTCGGCGAGCAGGCGACGGATCCGGGCGACCTCGCGCCGCGCCTCGGCCAGTCCGTCCGCCAGCCGCCCCAGGTGCGCGTCGAGCAGCCGGCGCACCACCGGGGGCTCCGCGCGTACCGCCCGGGCGATCTCGGCCACCGGCAGACCGATCCGGCGCAGCCCGGCCACCAGCCGGGCCGGTGCCACCTGGTCGTCGGCGTACCAGCGGTACCCGGTGACCGGATCGACCCGGGCCGGGACCAGCACCCCGGCGGCGTCGTAGAACCGCAGCGCGCTCACCGTCAGCCCACTGGCCCGGGCCAGCTCACCGATGCTGCGCAGGTCACTGTCCACGGGCCGATCCTGCCCCCTCGACCTGGTCGAGGGTCAAGCCGCCGGCTCCTCCTTCAGCAGCCGGAAGGTGATCCCGGCCGCGGTGAGACGGTGCAGCAGCGCGTCGCCCATCGCGGTGACCGGCGTGAGCTGACCCGAGGTGGTCGGCAGATCGTCGCAGGCCAGGCAGAGCGCCGACTCGGCGAGCATCTTCGCGGTCTCGTCGTAGCCGGGGTCTCCGCCGGTCACCTCCGTCACCACGCGTCGCCCGCCGCCGACGCCGACGAAACGCAACGTGAACCACGACTTCGCCCGCTGCTCGGCGCTCGGTCCCTGCCCGGAGGCGAGCCGGCCGAGCAGCCAGCGTCGGGTCGGCGGCAGCTTCACCAGCCCGACCACGGCTCCGAGTCCCGCACCGGCGGCCAGCACCGTCGGCAGCCGCCGCACGGCCGCGAAGTGCCGGTAGCGGAAATCCGGACCGTACTCGGGGCGGGCCACCGCCGAGCGGAGGACCACCTGCGGGTCGATGGTCGGCAGCGGTACCGCCCAGACCGGCAGGTCCCGGGAGCGGGCAAGTCGGCCCGGCACGGCCCGGACCCGGCGGTCGGTCGGGCGTGGCTCGGCGGCGCGGCGTTCGCGGGCCGCCCGCGACGCCTCACCGGTACGCGAGAAGGCGGTCAGTACCGAGTGGTACGTGCCGGCGGAGAACCGTCCGCCCGCCCGCACGTACCCGTCCACGGTGACGGCGGTGTCGGCGGGCAACTGCTTGACCGTGAACCAGACACCGAGGTCGTGCGGGACTGAGTCGAAGCCGCAGGCGTGCACCAGCCGAGCACCCGTGCGCACCGCCTCGGCGTGGTGGCGCAGGTACATCCGGTCGACGAACTCCGGTTCGCCGGTGATGTCGAGGTAGTCGGTGCCGGCGGTGGCGCAGGCGGCCACCAGCGGCTCACCGTGGTGGACGTACGGGCCGACGGTGCTGGCCACCACCCGGGCGTCGGCGGCCACCGCACGCAGCGAGGCCGGGTCGGTGACGTCGGCGGTGAGCAGCGGCAACCCGGCCAGCGCCGGGTCGATCGTGGTCAACTGGTCCCGGACCGCGGCCAGCTTGTCGGGGTTGCGGCCGGCGATCGCCCAGCGCAGTCCCGGTGGCGCGTGCCGGGCCAGGTAGCGGGCGGTGAGCCCACCGGTGAACCCGGTCGCCCCGAACAGCACCACGTCGTACGAACGTTGGGCAGCCATCCCGCGATCATGCCACCGTCGCCGCCGATCCGCCCGGTCCCGGTCACTGCGGGGTGAACACGGCCCGGAGGCACTCCTCGGGCCGGTCCCGGAACAGGGCGTACCCCTCCGCGGCCCGTTCCAGCGGGAAATGGTGCGAGGCCAGGTGCTCGGTACGCAGCTCGTCGCGGGCCATGCGGTCCAGCAGCATCGGGATGTGGCGCTGGCCGTGCTGGCGTCCCCCGCGCACGGTCAGTCCCTTGTGCACGACGGTGCCGGCCGGGAACGCGTCGACGTGGCGGGCGCCGCCGTTGAGGACGAAGACGCTGCCACCCTTGCGGCAGGCGTACACCGCCTCCCGGACCGCTTCCGGCACCCGGGCGCGGCCGGTGAACCGGTCGGCGAGCGACCGGTGTTCCCCCGCCGGACCGCCGACCGCCTCGACGCACACGTCCGGCCCCCGCCCACCGCTGAACTCCCGCAGCTGCGCCGCGACGTCGGTGTCCCGCCGGTCGATGGTCTCGGCGCCGACGTGCTGCCGTGCCATCAGCAGCCGCCCGGGGTGCCGGTCGACGACGACCACCCGCTCGGCGCCGAGCAGCCAGGCTGCCCGGGCGGCCAGCTGACCGACCGCGCCGGCTCCCCACACCGCCACCACGTCACCGGGGCGCACCTCGCCACCCTCCGCACCCAGCCAGCCGGCCGGTGCGGCGTCCGAGGCGAACAGGGCCCGGTCGTCGCCGACGGACTCCGGCACCGGAAACGCCCCGACATCGGCGTACGGCACCCGGACATACTCGGCGTGACTGCCGGCGAAACCACCTGCGGCCCGGGGTTGGCCGAAGCAGCCCGCCACCGGGTGACCCCACTCCGCCTCACTCGCGGTCGGGTCGCTGCTGCCGTTGTCGCAGCACGACGGTAGCCCTCGCCGGCAGTACCAGCAGGCACCGCAGGCCACCGACGCGCAGACCACCACCCGGTCGCCGATCCGGTGCCGGCGTACGCCGGGGCCGACCTCGACCACGTCGCCGAGGAACTCGTGGCCGAGCACGTCACCGGCGGCCAGGCCCGGCACCTGCCCGGTGAGCAGCGGCAGGTCGGCACCGCAGGTGGCGCTGCGCCGCACCCGGACGATCACGTCGTGGTCGTTACGCAGCTCCGGATCGGGCACCTGGCGGACGGCCAACTCGCCACCGGTGGTCCAGCACAGCGCTCTCACCGTGGCGGCCCGTCCGCTCGCGGCGGAAAGCTGTGGGTCGGCGCCACCGGCCCGCGCTCGCCGGGTGTCCGGTCGACGCGCAGCACCTCGCCGGTCTCGGCGAGCTGTTTGACCTGCCACAACGCCTGCCGTACCAGCAGGCCGGGATCGTCGCCGAGCAGGTGCGCGGCGAGCCCGGGCCAGGCCGCGTGCGGCCGTGGCCGGGCCGCCAGTTCGGTACCCCGGCCACCCGGCGCGGGTGCCACCGCGACCTCGACGGCACCGTCGAGGCGGCGGAGCGGCACCGGCCAGGCCCCGGTGGGCAGCACCTGCTCCGGCGGCCGGTCGACCGTCACCACCTGCCAACCTCCGGGGTGTCGGGCACGCCGGGTGCGCTGCCGGATGACGGCGGTACGCGCGGCCCGGGCCGCCGCCACGCCGAGGGCGCCGGCCACCGCGACAACAGTCCCGACCTGTCCCACTCGTACCTCCGATCCCGCTTCCGCACCGTGTGGTCCGTCCCAACGAACGGGTCGGCGGGTGACCCGGTGGGATCCGCGACGCGTCCGCCCAGCTCAGGGCCAGCGTTGCCGCTGGCGGGGTGAACCCGGTTCCCCCGGAAGGGGTGAACCGTCGCGGGTCGGGTAACCGCCCGCCGCAGGGCCGGGGGAGGAAGCACGCGTCCGTGGGGGTGGGCCGGATGCCGGATGACCGCAGCACCGTCCGGGCCGACGCAGGGGTCCGCCCACCGGGCGGCCCACCCCTGCTGGCCTCCCGGCTGGCACCCGCCGCGCCGGGAGAGACGATGGTGCTCCGGCCCCGGCTGGCCCGGTTGCTCGACGAGGCGGTGGCCCGCCCGGTCACCGTGCTCCGGGCACCCGCCGGCTGGGGTAAGACGACGCTGCTGGCCACCTGGCGACGGATGCGGCAGGAGGCTGAATCGGAGGCCCCGGTTCCGGCCTGGGTGTCGGTCGAGGCGGGGGACGACCCGGACCGCCTCTGGTCGTATCTCGGCGCCGCGTTGCGCTCCGTCGCGGATCCGGCGGAGACGCCGATGCCCGACCGGGCGCCACGTCCGGACGAGCTGGAGATCATGGCCGCCGCCCTCGCCGTCCGGGAACGGCCGGTGGTGCTGATCGTGGACGACCTGCACCTGATCACCGAACCGGCGGCGCTGGCCGGTCTGGAGTTCCTGCTCCGCCACAGCGAGCAGCGGCTACGGCTGGTGGCGGCCGGACGGACCGGTCCGCCAATGGCGGTGCACCGGCTGCGGCTGGCCGGGGAGTTGACCGAGATCGGCCCGGACGATCTGGCTTTCACCGGCGACGAGATCGCCGACCTGCTCACCGCGCACGGGGTGGTGGTGCCGGCCGCCGCGGTGGCCCGGCTGCGGCAGCGGACCGGGGGGTGGGCGGCCGTGCTGCGAATCGCCGCCCTCGCCCTGCGGGACCAACCGGACCCGGAGCGCTGGATCAGCGAACTCGGCGCCGACCAGCCGGAGATCGCCGGCTACCTGCGGGCGGAGCCGCTGGCCGGGCTGGAGCCGACGGACCGTGAGCTGCTGCGCCGCGCGGCGATCGTCGACGCCGTCTGCGCCGGCCTCGCCGCCGCACTCAGCGGCGACGCGGACGCCGAGGAACGCCTGCGCACGCTCGCCGACGACAGCGGTCTGCTCCACCATGACGGCAGCCGGCCGGTGTGGTACCGGTGCCATCCGCTGCTGACCGACCTGCTGCACCGCGAGCTGGTCCGGCTACCCGCAGCGGAGCTGCGCGACCTGCACCTGCGGGCGGCCGGATGGTACGCCGGCAACGGCCGACCCGCCGACGCGTTGCGCCACGCGCTCGCCGCCGGTGACTGGACCGCCGCCACCGATCTGTTCGTGATCCGCTGGCCGGAACTGGTGCCCTACGAGCGGCCGGCCGGCGTCGGGCCGGTGCCCGCGCCACCCCCGCCGGAGGCGGTGGAACGTGACCCGGAACTCGCGCTGGCCTGCGCCGCCGAACGGGCCCTCGACGGCGACACCGGGGCGGCCGAGGCTTACCTACGGCTGGCCGGCGGGCACCTCCGGCGGCTGCCGCAACCGCGCCGGGCCCGGTTCGGTCGGCTGGTCGCCGCGGTCGAACTCACCCTGGCCCGACTCGCCGGTGACCCGCCGCCCGTACGCGCCGCCGCCGCCCGCCTGCTCGCCACCGACGGTGGACACCCGACCGGCGACCCGCGAGCCGACCATGCCATCGAGCACGCTGACGTACGGGCCGTGGCCGGCACCGCGCTCGCCCTGCTCGCGTTGGACGACGGCGACCTGACCGGGGCGGCGACCGGCTTCGCCGAAGCGCTGGCGGCCGCCCGGGAGGCGGCACGTCCGCGCACCGAACTGGTCTGCGCCAGCCGATGGTCCCTGGTGGCGGCGCTGCGTGGACAGCTGCGCGCCGCCGAGGAACTGGCCCGGGCGGCGTTGGCCCTGCCGGCCTGCCAGGGCTGGGCGGCGTTGCTCGACTGCGGGTACGCGCACCTGGCGCTGGCCGTTGTGGCGCTGCACCGGAACCAGCCGGCGGAGGCCGAGGCGCACCTGGGGCTGGCCGCGCCGGCCGGCGCGGAACCGGTGCCCGGCGCGGTGGCCGGTTGGTGCCGCGCGTACCTGCGCCTCGACGAGGGGGAGCCGAGTGTCGGCCACCGGCTGCTGGTGGAGGCCCGCACCGGGTGGGGGGCACGCGGCGGTGAGCTGGGCACGTGGCTGCGCGCCGCCGAACTGGACCTGCACAGCGCGCGGGGCGACGTACAGACGGCCCGGGAACTGGCCGGTGAGCCGCTGGCCGAGCCGATGACCGGTGCGGCGGCGGCGCTGGCCGTCGCGGCGGCCCGGACCGAACTGCGGGCCGGTGACCCCCGTGCCGCCGACCGTCTGCTGCCGGACTGGACCGCCGCACCTGCGGCCGACTGGCCGCTGCCGGTACGCCTCGACGCCGCGCTGCTGGCCACGGTGCTGGCCGTCCGGTCCGGTGACGACCGTCGGGCGGGCCGGTTGCTGGAACAGGCGCTCGACCTGGCCGCGCCGGAGGATTACCGTCGCCCGTTCCGACAGGCCGAGCCGGGACTGCGGGAACTGCTCACCGCCCACCTCGACTCCGGTACCGCCCACTGGTCGCTGGTGAGTGACCTGGTACGCGCCGTCGACGCGCCGGCCGGACAGACGGGCGGCTCAGGTGCCGCCGACGCGGCGGTGCCGTCGCTGGACGAGCCGCTCACCGAGCGGGAGCTGACGATCCTGCGGTACCTGCAGAGCATCCTGTCCAACGTGGAGATCGCCGCCGAACTGTCGGTCTCCGTCAACACGGTCAAGACCCACGTCCGCAACATCTACCGCAAGCTCGATGCAACCCGCCGTCGCGACGCCGTCCGCCGCGCCCGCCAACTCCGCCTCATCTGACTGTGCGGCCGACCCTCGTGAAAGGTCAGGCGGCGGCGTCGACGGCGGTCAGGAGGCTGGCTGGGGTGAACTCGCCGTCGTGGCGGATGTCGTTGACGAAGAGGGTAGGGGTGGCGTCCACCCCGCTGCGGATGGCGCCGACGAAATCGTGCCGGATCCGGTCGCCATGGGCGTGCCGTCCGATCTCCGCCTCCACCTCGTCGACCGGCAGGCCGAGCTGTTCGACACCGAGCGTCAGGTGCACCGGATCCAGCTGGTCCTGGTGCTCGTAGAGCCAGTCGTGCATCTCCCAGAACCGACCCCGCCGTCCGGCGGCCTCGGCGACCTCGGCGGCCCGCTCGGCGTACGGGTGCATGTTGGTGATCGGGAAGTGACGGTAGACGTGGCGGACGGTGTCGGCGCGCTGCCGTAGCACCTCCGTCAGATTGGCGTGGGCGAGGGCGCAGAAGGGGCACTGGAAGTCGCCGTACTCGACGATCGTCACCGGTGCCTTCAGCGGACCACGGATGTGGTCGTGCTCGGTGACGGGTGTGCGGAGTCGCGCAGTGACCTGTAGGGGCGTGGTCAGCTGATCGGTCATACCCCCCAGCCTCGGGCCGGGTCGGGTGAGCGCGACTCACCCGACCCGGGTGGTTCCGGGCGACTCAGCGGAGCACCGGGGCGACCGCGATGTGGTTCTGCACCTCCCGGATGCCGGGGGCGGACCAGACGACCCGTTCCACCTCGGCGCGTTCGGGCATCGAGTGCACAAGTCCGCCGAGCAGCACCGTGTCGCCGTGTACGCGTACCGTCACCTGTTCCGCGTCGGTGGCGCGGTTGCGGGCCAGCGCGTCGACGATGCGCCGGGCCAGCAGGGCACCGTCGGGGCGTACCGACGGCCGGACGCTCATGCCGTTGCTGACCCCGCGTACGCCGTGCAGTTGGCCGACGGCCTGTTCGGCGGCGCGGCGCTGGTACTCCCACTCGACCTCGCCGTGCAGGGTGACCCAGCCCTGGGAAACCGTGACGTCGAGCGCGTCGACCGGCACGAACGCCTGCCACTGCAGGGCGTGCTGAACCGCGGCGGCGATCTCCGGGTCGGTGCGTTCCGCGCCGGTCACCAGGCGCACCGCGAGGTCGTTGGCCACCGCCCGCACCTGCGTGACCCGGTGCGCGGCGCGCTCGGCCGCCCACTTCTTGGCGTAGCTGTCCACATGCCCGGTCAGCGTCACCACGCCCTCGGTGACGGCCACCCCGATCTCGTGCGGCCGGACCCGGGGCTCCCAGTCGAGTTCGTCCAGCACCGCGGACCGGATGTCCTGGTCGGTGCGATTGATCGTCGAGATGCTGGCCATCGGTCGCTCCCTTCTCACCACGGTGGCGCGGACCGACACGCCAGGCCCGCCGCGACCGAGCCTGGTGACCGTCCGGATGAATCGGCCTCACCCGGATCGGACGAGGTCGGCCGTTCCCGACCTGAGCTGCCCGGGAGGTTCCAGCGGGCGAAGGGCTGATGCATGACAGCACGACGGGCCCCGCCCGACCGCCTCGGTCGGTGGGGCCCGTCGTCACACAGAACCGTCAGCTGACGGGATTTGTCGGGTCGGCGGGGGAGTCGGGTCGGTCCACGTCGACGAACTCGATGTCCTCCAGGGCCCGGTCCCGGCTCCCCGCGGCGCGTGCCGCGGTGCCGGCGGCCCAGCCGACCGCGGCACCGACCAGGGCGGCGCCGATCAGCAGCGTCCAGGGCAGCGCCGGGCGGCGTCCGGCGAGCGCGTCGAAGGCGCGGCTGGCGCGGTGACGGGCCTCCTCGGCGGCCGACTCGACCAGGTCACCAGCGTCGCCGGCGAAACCGGCGGAGCTGTGGCGGGCGGTGCGGGCGGTGCCGCGGAGGCTGTCGCCGGCGTTGTTCACCGCCGAGACGAGGTGTTGCCACGCCTGGTCCGCGACCCGCTCCGGCTTGCTGCGGCGCTCCAGCAGATGTGTTCCGAACATGGTGGTTCCCTCCTCGACGGTGCCGGAGCCGGTGCACGCATCAGCTGTCGGCGGCGTTGTCCGGCCGGTGGCGGTTCGCATCGGAGGCTGTGCCCACACCGGCCCGGACGCAAACCATCGAAACGCCCGACCCGACCGGAAGGGCAGGCGCGTTTCCCGGTGCGGTCCGGACCACGCCGGGTTCGTCGCATTGGTCAGCGGACGGCGACCGCCACCGCCGCGGCGCGGGCGAAGTCGTCGTCATCGTCATCGTCGTCGTCACCGTCGCCGCCGCCGAAACCGCAGGCCAGTACGAGGGCGAGCAGGGCGCTGACACCGGCGAGCGCGGCGAGTCTGCGGAGCATGATGTGGTCCTCCCGTCATAGGGGTCACTCGTGATGCTAGGCACACCGCGCCACTATCGCGCGCCCAGCGCAGGTCAGGCCGGTTGTTCGTGGGCACGCCGGCAGTGCTGGAAAACGACGGGGATGGCGTCGGCCCGCTACCCTGGTTCGGCGGCGTCGGCAGAGGTCGAACGCTGAGTGATAAGGCCAATATAGTTCGGATATGGGTGATTTGTTGTGCCCGCATCCGTGAATTGCTCATCCCGAGGGGTGGCGACCGAGGCGGTTGAAGGAATACTGTCGGTCGCGGCCCGCGTACTGATGAGGCGCCCGTCGTACGGGCGAGTGGAGGTGCTCGCGTGAGCCTGTCGATCCTGCAGACGGTTCGGCCCGGTGGTGTCATCGAGATCGCCCCTCGGGGTGAGATCGACGTCGACACCGCGTACGAGGTGAAAGAGGCCATCGCCGAGGTGCTGGCCAAGGGGCGGCCGGCCCGGATCGAGCTCAACATGCGGCTGGTCACCTTCATCGACTCGGTGGGCATCAGCGCGATGGTCGCCGGATTCCAGACCGCCGAGGTCAGCGGGGTGAAGCTGATCGTCACCGAGCCGAGCCGGTTCGTGCACCGGCAGCTCTGGGTGACCGGCCTGCTCGGCCTCTTCGGCGCGCCGGAGCCCTACTACGCCGGGGCGGCCACGGCTCCCGAGGTGCTCCCCGGGGCCTGACCGCATCGACTACCGCAGGGGCACCTGATCACTCCCGGTCGAGGCCGGACAGGTCCACGTCGGCCACCTCGGTGACCGCCCGGACCGCGGTCACCGATGCGTAGCCGTCGGCGAGCAGAGCCAGATCCGTGCCGGGCTGTACCGCCTGTCCCGGCTCCTCCAGCGAGGTACGCACGAAGCCGTGCCCGGATTCGGCGACGGTCATCTGCACCTGGCCGAAGGTCGCCAGGGTGGCATGGCGTACCCCACGCAGTCGAGCCAGCGGTAGATCGGGCGCATTGACGTTGAGCACGCTCTCCGTCGGCGCGGCGGTCAGCCGGGGCAGCAGATCCAGGGCGACGTGGGCGGCGGTGGCCCAGTTCCGTTCGGCGTCGCGAACCCGGGCGGCAGCCGCCACCGCGGCACCTCCGCTGGCCGCCGTCGCCTCACCCGCCGAGAGCACGTCCAGCGACACCGCCATCGCCCGGCAGCCGTTGGCCGCAGCGGTGAAGGCGGCCCCGACGGTGCCGGAGTGCAGCACCGCGCGGCCGGCGTTGGCGCCTCGGTTGATGCCCGACAGCAGCACCGACGGCGGCGGTCCGAAGGCACCGTGTACGGCGATGAGCGCGATGAACCCGGGCGAGCCACCGACGCCGAACGTCGGCACGCCGTCGAGCTCCGGTAACGGATGGTCGTGGACCACCACGTGCCCGTCCTGCTCCATGGCGCTCATCGCGGCGCTGGTGCCGCTCGCCTCCTCCAGTGGGGCAGCCACCACCACGTCCAGGCCCCGGTCGACGGCCGCCCGAGCCAGCGCCTGGATGCCCGGCGCGGCGATCCCGTCGTCGTTGGTGATCAACACCCGCAGCGTCATCGGCCACCCGCCCGTTGCGCCAGTTCGTCGGGGGTGGTCCGCTCCTGGGGACGGCTGCCCGCCGGTTCCAACCGGACCCGGTCGACGAGGCCGTTGATCGAGTCGAGGCGGCCGGTGCCGAGGCCGTGTCGGGTGACGTTGAGCGCGCCGGCCGCCGCGCCGGTACGGATCGCCGTGCGGACGTCGCCGCCCCGGGCCACCACGGCGGCCACCCCGGCGGTCATCGAGTCGCCCGCCCCGCGCGGGTCGGCGGCCTCCAGCCGCGGCATCCGCACCTCGAACACCTCGCCGTCGACAAGCGCCAACGCGGGCTTGTCGGCCCGGCTGACCACCACGTTCTCGGCGCCGGAGGCGTGCAGGTCGTACATCGCGCGGGTGAGCTCCTCCTCGTCGTCGCCGTCGGCCCGCCCGTCGGCGATCAGTTCCTCGTGGCTGACCTTGAGAAAGAAGACACCGCTTTCCAGGACGGCGGCGAGGTGCTCGCCGCAGAGATCCACCACCACTCGGCCACCGTTGGCACCGAGATCGGCCGCGAAGCGCCGGTAGAGGTCGGCGGGGACCAGGGACGGATGGTTCGGCCCGCTCAACACGCTCACCGGCGCGCGCAGGCCCTCGCCGAGTGCGAGGTTGTAGAGCTCGTCCAACTCGTGCCGGCTCAACGGCTGGCCGATGACGTCGACGATCTCCTGACGGGTCCCCTCGCGGCGGTCGTGCACGTACCCGCCGGTGCCGCCGGAGTCGCGGGCCACCACCTTCAGGTCGACTCCCTCGCTTACCAGCAACGGTTGCAGTACCTGCCCGACCTCGCCGCCGAGCGCCGCGCAGAGCACCACGTCGACGCCGAGGGACAACACCATCCTGGCCTGCCACACCCCCTGCCCGCCCGGGTGCAGGTGCAACTCCGGTGCGTCGCTCGGCTGGTCGATGGTCACGGTCAGCAGCGGTGTCGGTGCGAAGATCATGACGCGGCCGGTCATGACCGCTCCCCGTTGTCCGTACCGCCGCCGGGTCTGGCGATTCGCTCGTTCATGGCGTTCCTCCCGTTAGCGGACAAATACCGCTTCCTGGTACGACGGTAACCAAGGAGGCGCGTCGATGCGCGCCGAAGGGACGGTGCCCCGCCGGCCAACGGTGAAACGCAGCGCCGGGTGAACCGCTCGTGAAGAGCAGTTCACCCGGCGCGAAGAGGAAGTCAGTACACCGACAGGTGGACGTGGTTGGTGTGGTCGCTGGACGGGTCACCCCGGGCACCGCTGTACGACTTCCAGCCGCTGCTGGGCAGCCAGATCTGCCTGTACCAGATCACGTAGAGCACCGCGAGCCGGTCGGCGTTCTTGACGAAGTACGCCGCCAGGTTGTTGCCGTAGGTCCGGTCGCCTCCGGTCGCGTCCCCGCCGAAGCCGTTCTTCTGGGCGGCGAAGTCGCAGGCCCGACCCTTCGGGTGCTCGCCCGAGCCGCCGGAGCGGTAGCAGGAGACGTACCGGGTGAAGCCAGCCGACTTGGCCTGCTTCAGCGCATGCAGGGTGCGTGGGGTGATGCAGCCGTTGGCCGGGGTGGGGTCGTTGACGCTGCACGACTCCGAGGGCCACGACCCGTCGGAGTTGCGGGGAGCGGGCTTGGCGGTGGGACTCGACCCGCTGCTGCGCGACGGTGACCGGGCGGCCCGCTCGGCGGCCCGGGCCCGTTCGGCCGCCTCGTCCCGCTCGATGGCCACGGTCAACGCCCGCTCGGCCTGGTCCTTGCGCTTGGCCATCACGGCCACCTGCTTGCGCTGCTCCTGGATCTCCACGTCCAGGGCCTGCTTGGTGGCGCTGACCTCGTCCCGGGCCACCTGGAGCTCACGCAGCGCGCGATCCTCGTTGGCAGCCACCGCGTCCAGCGCTGCCGCCCGGTCCATGAAGCCGGCCGGTGAACCGCTGTTGAGCAGAGCCGACGCGGCGCCCAGCCGCCCGGTGCGGTACGCCTGTGCGGCGATCTCGGCGACCTTGGTGCCCCGCTCGGCGACCTGACTCTCGGTCGTCTTGAGCTGCTCGGCAAGCTTCTTCTGGCGCTTGACCGAGCGGTCGAGTGCGGTCTTGGCGTCGAGGTAGCCCTTGCTGGCGGCCTCCAGTTGGGCCCGCAGCGCCGGGGTGCCGCCCTCGTCGTCCACGTCGCCCGGGGCAGCCGCCCGCAATGGCGGCGATGCCGCGGCGGCGGGGGTGAAGGGGGCCAGCGCGACGCCGAGAGTGAGGGCGAGCGCGGCGGCGATCAGGGCCGCCGTACGGGCGGCCGGTCTTACCGTTGCCACTGCTGGCATGCACGTTTCCTTCCGTCAGCCGCCGACCGGGTTAGCTGACGGGTTCGGGACGGAAGATCCCTACCGCTGACGCGGATACACCCCAGGAACCTGGTTCCCCGGTTCGCCCTGGCGGGCGATTAGGCGGCGGCCGCCGCCGGCACCTGTGGGTGCCGCCTGGCGGAGGCCGGGTCCGAGCCTACCGGTGCCCATGTGACCGGTGCAGCTGCTGTTACTGCTGGTGTTCAGTTGTTGACTAGTAGAACAGACCAAAAGCGGACAATAACCCCTTTTCTCTGATTCTTCCGGTCACCACTGCGCCGCCCCGCAGTGCCCGGGATCCGACCGCGGCTCGATCTGGAGGGTCGCGTGCTCGATCTGGAAGTCCTCGTGCAGCGCCGAGCGGGCCGCCGCCAGCACGGCGCCGACGTCGGCGCCCGGTCTGACGGTGAGGTGCGCCGAGGCGACCTCCATGCCGGAGGTCAACGTCCAGACGTGCAGGTCGTGGACGCCGGCCACGCCCGGCACCGCGGCCAGCCGGTCGTACACCGCGGTGACCTGAAGGTGTTCCGGAGCGGCCTGGACCAGGATGCGTACCGCGGCCCGGCCCAGGCGCCAGGTCCGGGGCAGGATGAACGTGGCGATCGCGGTGGCCACCAGAGGATCGGCCCACCACCAGTCGGTCACGGCGATCAGCAGGGCGGCCGTGATCACGCCAAGCGAACCGAGCAGGTCCGCCAGCACCTCCAGATACGCCCCGCGCAGGTTGATGCTCTCCCGCGCCCCCGGACGCAGGAGGGCGAACGCGGCGACGTTGGCGAGCAGGCCGAGTGCGGCCACCACCAGGACCGGGCCGGCGAGCACCTCGGGCGGATCGCCGATTCGGCGTACCGCCTCGACCAGCACGTACACCGCGACGCCGGAGAGCAGTACGGCGTTGGCCAGGGCCGCGAGCACCTCCAGTCGGTAGAGCCCGAAGGTGCGTTGCGGGTCCGTGTCGGCCCGACGGGTGGCGGCCACGGCCGCGAGGGCCATCCCGATGCCCAACACGTCGGTGAACATGTGCCCGGCGTCGGAGAGCAGGGCCAGCGAACCGGTCCGCAGAGCGGTGCCTGCCTCGATCACCATCAGCGCGCTGAGCAGGGCGAACGCTGCCCACAGCCGGCCGGAGTGGCGGTGGGCGGCGTTCGACACCGCAGCGTGGTGGTGGTCATGGCCGGCGCCCACCCAGACACCTTGCGTCGTCCGCCGGACCGGGGACGGAGCTATGCCAACATCGCTATGTGTGCAATCGTCGGGCGGGTCGCCGTGCTCGGTTTCAACCGGTCGGGTCGACGGTGGTCAACCGCTGGGTGGCCCGGGACAGGGCGACGTAGAGGGTACGGACACCGGAGCCCGGCTCCGCCCGGATCTCCGCCGGGGCGACCAGCACCACACCGTCGTACTCCATGCCCTTGGCCTCCAGGCTGGTCACCACCTGCAACCGCTGCCCGCCCAGCGCCCCCAGCCAGGCCGCGACCTGGTCCCGTCGGGGCACCGGAGTGATCACGCCGACGGTCCCCTCGACCTCGCCGAGCAGGGCGCTGGCGGCCGTCACGACGGTGGTCTCCAGCTCGGGCGCCGGCACCTCGAGCTGGAGTGGATCGATCCCGGTGGAACGGACCGCGGTGGGCAATGCGAGATCCGGGTACGCCCGCCGGATCTCGGCCGCCGCCACCGCGAAGATCTCCGCCGAGTTGCGGTAGTTCGTGGTGAGCGTGAACCGGTGCCGGCGGCGGCGCCCCAGCGCCTGGTCGCGGGCCCGGGCCAACTCCTGCGGATCTCCCGTCCACGCGGTCTGCGCCGGATCACCCACCACCGTCCAGGACGCCAGCCGCCCGCGCCGGCCCACCATCCGCCACTGCATCGGTGAGACGTCCTGGGACTCGTCGACCACCAGGTGGGCGTAGTCGCGGTAGTCCTCGGGGCGTTCCCGGGCGGCCTGACGGGCAGCCCGCTGCCGGTCGGCATGGGTGCTCAGCTCACGTACCCCGCCGGCCAGCTGGAACGGATCCCGTTTCGGGCGGGCGGGACGCATCGGCTTGCCGAGCAGCGCGTCCAACTCGTCCAGCAGCGCGACGTCGGCCACGGTCGGCCCGTCCGTGGCCAGCTCCCGGTACGCCGCACCGAGCAGCCGGATCTCGGCACCGGAGAGCAGGCCCCCGCCGTACCGGCGCAGCCGCTGCGGTTCGGCCAACCAGGCGAGCACATGCCGCGGATGCAGCCGGGGCCACCACGCCTTGAGGAACTCGCGGAAGTCCGTCCGGTCGATCAGCTCGTCCTCGAAGGCACGCTGTTCGGGCAACCCGGCGATGCCCAGCCGGCGAGCCTGCGCCCAGAGCGCGGCGAGCACGCCGTCGAAGCCGGCCCGACGCACCTCGTTGCGGCGGGCGCCGCGGGGCAGCGCCCGGTCCCGGATGGCGTCCAGCTCGGCCTGCTCCAACCGCAGCAACGTGCCCCGGTACAGCAGGCGCAGCTCGGTCGGGGAGTCGGGGACCGCGTCCCGGGCCGCCCGTTCCAGCACCCGGCGCATTCGCAGCGAGCCCTTGATCGCCGCCACCTCGGGCGGGTCGGTGCGGGTGGCCACCACCCCGGGAAACAGGGTGCCCAGCGAGCGCAGGGTGGCGGTGTCCTCGCCCAGCGACGGCAGCACCGAGGCGATGTACTCGACGAAGACCGAGGAGGGACCGATCACCAGGATGCCGCCTCCGGCGTACCGGCTGCGGTCGGCGTAGAGCAGGTACGCCGCGCGATGCAGCGCCACCGCCGTCTTGCCGGTGCCCGGGCCGCCGGAAACGAGGGTCACTCCCGAGCCGGGGGAGCGGATCGCCTCGTCCTGCTCGCGCTGGATGGTGGCCACGATGTCCCGCATGCCCCGGCCGGTGGTCCGGGACAGGGTGGCCAGCAGCGCGCCGTCGCCGACCACCGGCATGTCCGGCGGGGCCGCGTCCGGGTCCAGCAGGTCGTCCTCGATCCGGGTGACCCGCTCCCCGCTGGACTGGATCGTCCGACGCCGGACGACGCCCAGCGGCTCGGCCGGGGTCGCCCGATAGAAGGCGGCGGCAGCCGGGGCCCGCCAGTCCACCACAAGCGTGGTGGCGTCCTCGTCGCGGATACCGAGTCGCCCGACATACAGGGTCTGCCCGTCACGCAGGTCGAGTCGGCCGAAGACCAACCCCTCGTACTCGGCGTCGAGCACATGGCGTCGCTGCGCGGCGTGGAAGACCATCGCGTCGCGTTCGACGAGCGCACCGAAGTTGCCGACCCGGGCCAGCCGGTAGCCCTCCCGTTCCGCGCGAACCGCGGATCGGCGCAGCTCGGCCAGTCGCGCGTACACCCGGTCGAGATGCCGTTGCTCGGCGGCGATCTCCTGATCCAGGGTGCTCTGGTCCACCGCTCGCTCTCCTCGTGACGCCGCCCGGCCAACCGCACGAGATTACGCCCCGCGTCCCAGGGCGCTTCCCCCGGATCTTCGCCGACCTGCGACGGACCCGGCGGCAGGGCACCGTGGCCGCAGCGGGTGGCGGTCAGCCGAGGACGCGCTGCCCGGCCGGGAGGTCATCGAGGACCCGGCGCAACACGCCGGCCAGGGCGGCGTTGACCTCCTCGGGACGCTCCATCATCAACATGTGTCCGGCACCGGGGCAGACGGTCAGCTCGGTGGCGGGCAGCGCGGCGGCGATGGACTGCGCACACGGCGGCGGGGTGAGCCGGTCCCGGTCGCCGACAAGCGCCGCCGCCGGCAGGTGAGCCAGCGCGGTGAGCGTCGCCAGCCGGTGCTGGGTGCCGATGGAGGCGCGGAACCCGCCGATCGACCGCAGCGAGGCGCGGGCCACCGCCGAGGTGACCAGCCGGATGTCCGTGGCGTCGCAGCTGTCCCCGAACAGCATCCACCGGATGCTCGGTCGGAGCGCGCGCAACAGGGCCCGGGGCGGTCGCCAGGCGCCGCAGCGGGCGAGAACGCCGGCTCCGGTGGTTTCGGCCAGCCGGATGATCCGGGCGATCCGGGGAGAAAGGCCGTAGACGGTGTGGGTGTGCCCTTCGGCGGTGGTGGAGACGAAGACCAGACCGGCGGTGCGTCGGGAGAAGTGGTCCGGGTGGCGGTGCGCGTACTCCATGATCGTCATGCCGCCCATCGAGTGGCCGACCAGCACCACCGGGCCGGTGGGCGCCACCGTGTCCAGCACTGCGGCCAGGTCGTCGCCCAGTTGGGCCAGGGTGGCCGTGGGCAGCGCCATGCAGCTGGACCGACCGTGCCCACGCGCGTCGTAGGTGACCACCCGGACCGAGCCGAACGTCTCGCGGAGGGCGGCGAGTTGCCGGTGCCAACTGCGTCCGTCCAGGGTCCAGCCGTGCAGCAGCACGGCGGTCACCTCGGCGTCGGTCGGGCCGGTGGTCTCCACGTGCAGGCGTACGTCGTCGCCCAGCCGTACCTCGGTCGGCTCCGGCATTGCCACCTCCCCACGGCGCACGGATGCGTAACACCGGGGATACCCGGTGGTAACACCGGCTACCCGTCATGACAACACGCCAACCGGGCTGTTGAGAAGATCTCGTCGATCGGCTTTGTCCGGGCGACGGCCCGGCCAGGCTGAGGAGATGGCATCCACGGGGGGAGTACCCGCCGGTTCCGCGCTGGCCGGCCAGGCCCGCGGCGGCACGCCGCGCGCGGCCCTGGCCGAACTGCTCGCCGGTAACCGGCGCTTCGTCAGCGGCCAACCGGTGCACGGCCACGACGTGACCGCAGCGGCCGCGACCGCCTCCGGCGACCAGCAGCCGTACGCCGTGGTGCTGGGCTGCATCGACTCGCGGGTGCCGTTGGAGGCGATCTTCGACCAGACGTTCGGCTCGATCTGTGTCATCCGCACCGGGGCGCACGTGCTGGACCGGGCGGTGCTGGGTTCGATCGAGTACGTGGTGGAGGTGTTGGGCGTAGCGCTGGTGATGGTGCTGGGCCACGAGCGGTGCGGCGCGGTGCAGGCGACCGCCGAGTCGCTGCGTGCCGGCCGGCGTCCGGCCGGCGCGCTGGCCCATCTGGTCGACCGGATCACGCCGGCCGTCACCGAGGTGGGGATGGACGAACCGCACCTGCTGCCCCTCGCGGTCCGCCGGCACGTGGTCCGTACCGTGGCCGCGCTGCGCGCCGACCCGAGGCTGGCGCCGCCGGTGGCCGCCGGCCGGGTCGCCGTCACCGGAGCCGTCTACGACCTCGCCACCGGCGAGGTCGCCCTGCTGGATCCGCCGCACCGGGCGTGAGACGGCGAACGCCCGTCGGGGGCGACCCGACGGGCGTTCACAGGTGGTACGCAGCGGGCGCGGCGCCCTCGGCCGATCAGGCCTCGAAGACGCCGGCCTCGACCAGGCGCTTCTCGGTGGCGTCCCAGCCGTCACCCGGGTGGGCGGCGTTGAGACCGTTGAGCTCGGCCCGGATCTTGGCGGCGTGGCCGGCGGCAGCCAGCACCCGGATCTCCTCGATGAAGGCCTCGGAGTCGGTGCGCAGGTGCGCCGTCCTGCCGTTGGTGAGGTTCCGCACGTAGGCGTGCTTGCCGCCGTTGAGCGGGATCACGTACTTGAACTCGCCCAGCACGCTGAGGGCGCCACCCTGGCCAGCCTGGCCGGCCCGGACTGACGCGCGCGCGGTCTTAGAGGTGTTGCTCGCCACGGAGGTACTCCTTGCAAGACGTACGGAGGACGGAACGTCCGGGGGCTGTTGCGGGGGCCGTCAGAGGCGAGACCCGCGGAGGCTTACGCGGCACAGGCCGCCGATGGAACTGTACACGACCCACGATGCCGGCTGGTCATCGCGGCGTCACGAGGTGGAACCGCGGTCACCTGTCCGGGTATTCCGAGCGGCGGATTTTCCGATTCCCTGGCGTACCATCCGTCACAGCAGTCATCATGTGTTCCACAAGCCCGGATCGGGCGAGGTCGTAGGGGAAGACGCACCTCGCACTCCGGGAGGTCACCGTGCCAACGCGTGGCGTCGTATACGTCCACTCGACCCCGCTCGCCGTGTGCTCGCACGTCGAGTGGGCGATCGCGCGCGTCCTCGCCGCGCCGGTCAACCTGCAGTGGACGGCTCAGCCCGTCGATCCCGGCGCCCGCCGGGCCGAGTGCGGGTGGTCCGGTAGCCCGGGAACGGGCGCCGAGTTGGCCGCTGCCCTCCGGCAGTGGCCCATGATCCGTTTCGAGGTCACCGAGGAACCCAGTCCCGGGGCCGACGGCGAGCGCTTCATGCACGTGCCAGGCCGGGGCCTGTTCCGGGCGACCGTGGGGGCGGCCGGTGACATCCAGCTCGGCGAGGACCGGCTGCGCAGCATCATGGCTGGCGCGCGGGCGCCGGAGGCCCTGGCACACGCCCTCGACAAGGCGCTCGGCACCGCGTGGGACGCCGAACTGGAGCCGTACCGCCACGCCGGGGACGGTGCGCCGGTGACCCTGCTCACCCGGGTCGGATAGGCAGGTCCGGCCGGCCACCCGGGCCCCGGTCGAGTTGCCCGGTACGCGGTGAACTGGTGGGATGGTCCGCGTGTCGACTACCCCTCGGCGCGTCGCCACCGCGCTCGTCCTGGTGACCGCGCTGCTCGTCGCCGGCTGTTCCGAGGCCGGCCAACGCCCCTCGGCGGGCCCCGCCTCGACCCCGGTCACGGAGCCCGCGCCGCCGTCGAGCGTGCCGCCCGAGGACCCGGCCACCCGGGCCGCCGCCCTCGTCGCCGAACTTGCCGACGAGGACCTGGTCGGCCAGGTGCTGATGCCGTACGCGTACGGCGACCACGCGACGAAGGTGTCTTCCGGTTCGGCGGCCGGTAACCGGGCGCTGGCCGGGGTGGACACGCCCGCCGAAATGGTCGAGAAGTACCGCCTGGGTGGGCTGATTCTGGTGGGCTTCAGCGCGGACGACCCCACCCAGGGCAACCAGGAGACGACAAACGTCGACAACCCGAAGCAGGTCCGCAGGCTCACCACCGGGCTGCGCGAGGCCGCCGGGCGGCTGCCCGCCGGCGCGGCGCCCTTCCTGATCGGCACCGACCAGGAGTACGGGGTGGTCACTCGGATCACCGATGGGGTCACCATGCTGCCCAGCGCGCTCGGTGCCGGTGCCGCCGATGACCCGGACCTGACCGAGGCCGCCTGGCGTGCCGCCGGCACCGAACTGACCGCCATGGGCATCAACGTCGACTTCGCGCCGGTGGCCGACGTGCTGGTGAAGCGCAGCACCGTCATCGGGTCCCGCTCGTTCGGCTCGGATCCGCAGCGGGCGGCCGACCAGGTCGGCGGCGCGGTACGCGGGTTGCAGACCGCCGGGGTGGCAGCCACTCTCAAGCACTTCCCGGGGCACGGCCACAGCGCCGTCGACTCGCACAAGGACCTGCCCCGGCTCCCGCAGTCCCGGGCCAAGCTGGCGACCGAGGCGTGGCCGCCGTTCTCCGCCGGCATCGAGGCCGGCGCGCTGGCCGTGATGTCCGCCCACCTCGACGTGCGCTCGGTCGACCCGGGCGTGGCCGCCACCTTCTCGTACAAGCTGCTCACCGAGGTGCTGCGCGGGGAACTCGGCTTCCAGGGCGTGGTGATCACCGACGGGATGAACATGCCGCCGGCCCGTCGTTTCCCGCCCGGTGAGGCGGCGGTGCGGGCGCTGAAGGCCGGCAACGACCTGATCCTCATGCCGCCGCACGTCGGCCAGGCGTACGAGGGGCTGCTGACCGCGTTGCGCGACGGCACACTGCCCCGCAGCCGGCTGGTCGAGGCGGCCACCCGCGTGCTGACCATGAAATTCACCCTGGGCGACGCACCCGCACCGGAGTTGTCCACGCTGGGCGCGACGGCACATCGCGAGGCGGCCGACGCACTGGCCGCCGGTGCGGTGACCGTGCTGCGCGGCCGGTGCGACACCACCGGCGTCCGTGGTCCGGTGACCGTCACCTCGTCGGGCGGGCGGGCGCACACCCGGGCGGCGTTGACCGAGGCGCTGACCTCGGCCGGCGTGCAGGTGGTGCCCAGCGGTGGCACCGTCGTGCATCTGGTCGGCTACGGCGACGGCGCGAAGGACCTGCGGAGCGACGCGGCCGTCACCGTGGCCATGGACACCCCGTACGTGCTGGCCGAAGCGAAGTCGGCCACGCTGCTGGCCACCTACTCGTCAAGCCGGGCCTCGATGACCGCGCTGGCCGACGTGCTTGCCGGCGAGACCCGTCCGACGGGCCGTTCCCCGGTCAAGGTGCCCGGGCTGCCCGCCACCACCTGCGCGGACTGACCCGTCCGGGCCGGGGGCCGCGCCCCTTCGGGTCAGGGTGCCGCGACGAGGGTGTCGCGGGCCAGCCGGTACGCGGGCAGCACGTCGAGCGGCTCACCGAGGCTGGTGCTGCTCGCCTCGACCAGGACCGTCCGGTCGGCCACCGTCACGGCCAACGCCCACTCCCGCACGTCGGAGTCGGTCAGCGCCCGTCGGCTGAGCCAGGTTGCCTCCACCACGTCGAGGTCGCCGGCGCGGGTCTCGCGGTACTGCTGGCCGCTCGACTCCGGTTCGGCGGTGACGAACGCCTCCAACGCCTGCCGGGCCGGGGTGCCTGCGCCGTCGGCCGTCCAGACCCGCAGGAAGCCCGGTACCACCGCACGGCCGTCCACCTCGCAGCGCACGGTCGAACCGCCGCGTCGGGTCAGCGCCTCGGCGACCGCGTCACCCAGCTCGTCGGTGGGGTCCGATGTCTCGATCGGCTCCGCCTCCCAGCCCTCGGCCAGCTCGAAGGTGACCGGCAGCGGGCAGGGCGCACCAGCGCCGACCGTGCCGGCGGGTGCGGCGGCGGCCACCTCGTCGTGCCACGGCTCTCCGGTCGCGCCGCCGGCACCCTCCCCGGTGCCGCCGCACCCGGCGAGCAGCCCGACGGTCAGCGCCGCCGCGATCGTCCGTCGTCCCACGTACCCAACCCCCGTCAGTGATCGACAAGGGAGCCAGCAAAAGCGGTGTCCCGAGTGGAAGTCAAGTCGTCGGAGAGACCACTGCTCGCCGGTCCGGGAGTGCCGGGAAACACCGCGGTCGTGGCGGGTTTCCCGACACCCGCGCCGGCTCAGGGCCGGGTGAAGACCAGCGCCACGTTGTGACCGCCGAAGCCGAACGAGTTGTTCAGCGCGGCGGGCACGTCCATGTGCCGGGCCTTGTTGGCCGCCACCTCCAGGGTGAGACCGTCGTCCGGGTCGTCCAGGTTGATCGTCGGCGGCACCACGCTGTCGCGGATAGTCAGGATGGTGGCGATCGACTCCAGTGCGCCGGCCGCGCCGAGCAGGTGACCGGACATGGACTTGGTGGCGGTGAGCACCGGATGGTCGCCCAGCGCTGCCCGCAACGCGGTGATCTCCGCCAGGTCGCCCACCGGGGTCGAGGTGGCGTGCGCGTTGACGTGGACGATGTCGGACTTGGCCACGTCCGCGTCGGAGATCGCCTTCGCGATCGCCCGGATCGCGCCGGCACCCTCCGGGTGCGGCTGGACGATGTCGAAGCCGTCGGAGGTGATGCCCGCGCCGGCGAGCCTCGCGTACACCCGGGCATTTCGGGCGGCGGCGTGATCGGCGCGCTCCAGCACGACGACGCCGGCCCCCTCGCCGAGTACGAAGCCGTCGCGGCCCTTGTCCCACGGGCGGGAGGCCCGCTCCGGCTCGTCGTTGCGGGTCGACATCGCCCGCATCGAGGAGAAGCCGGCGATCGGCAGCGGGTGGATGACCGCCTCGGTGCCACCGGCCACCACCACGTCGGCGCGGCCGGCACGGATCATGTCCAGACCGAGCGCGATCGCCTCCGCGCCGGTGGCGCAGGCGCTGGCCACGGAGTGCACGCCCGCGCGGGCACCCAACTCCAGGCCGACCCAGGCGGCCGGGCCGTTCGGCATCAGCATCGGGATGGTGTGCGGGGAGACCCGCCGTGGACCGGACGCCTCCAGGACGTCGTCCTGGGCGAGCAGGGTCAGCGCCCCGCCGATGCCCGAGCCGACGCTCACGCCGAGCCGCTCCGGGTCGAGCCCGGAGTCGGCCAGGCCGGAATCCGACCAGGCCTGGTGGGCGGCGATAAGCGCGATCGCCTCGGAACGGTCCAACCGGCGCAGCTTCACCCGGTCCAGCAGGCCAGCCGGATCGACCGCGAGCTGGGCGGCGATCCGGACCGGCAGTTGCGCGGCCCACTCCTGGGCGAGCGAACTCACCCCGGAGCGGCCGGCGAGCATGGCGTCCCAGGTCGACGCGACGTCCCCGCCCAGCGGGGTGGTCGCGCCGAGCCCGGTGACGACGACGTCGATGCGACTCATGATCAGGACTGCGCCTCGATGTAGCTCACGGCGTCCCCGACGGTCTTGAGGTTCTGCACCTCGTTGTCAGGGATCTTGACGCCGAACTTCTCCTCGGCGGCTACCACGACCTCCACCATGGAGAGCGAGTCGACGTCCAGGTCGTCGGTGAAGGACTTCCCCTCGGCCACGTCGTCCGGGTTCACCCCGGCAACCTCTTCGAGGATCTCGGCGAGGCCGGCGGTGATCTCGTCACGGGTCATTGCGGTGGGTTCCTCTCATCGGGTTCTCTCGACGGGCGGCGACGCCACCCGTCGCTCCTCGGCGCTGCGCGCCGTGGGGGTATCAGGGGCAGCGGACGACCTGACCGGCGTAGGTCAGGCCGCCGCCGAAGCCGAACAGCAGCACCGGGGCGCCGGAGGGCACCTCGCGACGCTCCACCAGCTTGGACAGGGCCAGCGGAATGCTGGCCGCGGAGGTGTTCCCGGACTCGACGATGTCCTTCGCGATGATCGCCTGTGGGATGTTCAACCGCTTCGCGATGCCGTCGATGATCCGGGCGTTGGCCTGGTGCGGGACGAAGGCGGCCAGCTCCGACGGGTCGACACCGGCGCGTTCGCACGCCTGTAGGGCGAGCGGTGCCAGTGCCGTGGTGGCCCAGCGGAACACCGTCTGACCCTCCTGGGCGACGTACGGCCGCCAACCCTCGATGCGTACCGCGTCGCCGCGCTCCGGCACCGAGCCCCAGACCACCGGACCGACGCCCGCCGGCTCGTCCTCGGCGGCAGCGGTGACCACGGCCGCGCCCGCGCCGTCACCGAAGATGATGCAGGTGGAGCGGTCGGTCCAGTCGGTGAAGTCGGACAGCTTCTCCGCGCCGATCACCAGGGCGTTGCGGGACGCGCCGGCGCGGATCGCGTGGTCGACCGTGCCCAGCGCGTACGCGAAGCCGGAGCAGGCGGTGTTCACGTCGAACGCCCCCGGGACGTTGATCCCCAGCTTGGCGGCCACCCGGCAGGCCACGTTCGGGCTGCGGTCGATCGAGGTGCAGGTGGCGACCACCACCAGGTCGATGTCGGCAGCGGTCAGGCCGGAGTTCGCCAGCGCCTTGTCGGCTGCGGCTGCGGCCATGTCGGCGACCGTCTCGTCACCGGCGATCCGGCGGGTCGCGATGCCTACCCGGTCGCGGATCCACTCGTCGCTGGTTTCCACCAGTTGAGCGATCTCGTCGTTGGTCACCACCCGGGACGGCTGGTAGTGCCCGAGGGACAGGATCCGGCTGCCCGTCATGACGAGGCCTCCCCAGCATGGTCGCGAGACGTGAGCGAAGTGTGTTCGTTTACCGAACCGCCGGCCGTCGTGCCGTGCCGGGCGATGAGCTCCCGGGCGGCGGGCAGGTCGTCCGGGGTCTTCAAGGTGACGATCTCCGGTGCACCGGCACCGGCAAGCTCGCGCTTGACCAGGCCGGCGAGCGTGCCGGCGGGCGGCAGCTCGATCACGCCGGTCACGCCGAGGGCGGCGAGGGTGGCCATGCAGAGGTCCCAGCGGACCGGGGCGGTGACCTGGCGGACCAGCCGTTCGAGCAACTCCCGGCCGTTGTCGACCGCCGTCCCGTCGAGGTTGGACAGCAGGATGCGGTCCGGATCGCTCGGGGTGATCCCGGCGGCGACGGTGGCCAGCGCCGCTTCCGCCGGAGCCATGTACGGGGTGTGGAACGCGCCGGCCACCTGCAACCGGACGACCCGGACCCGTTCCGGGGGCTCGGCGGCCAGCTTCTCCAGCCCGTCGAGCGCGCCGGCGGCGACGACCTGGCCCTTGCCGTTGCGGTTGGCGGCTGACAGCCCGTGCGCACTTATCGCGGCGGTCACCTCGTCCGGGTCGCCGCCGAGCATGGCGGCCATGCCGGTCGGTTCCAGCGCGCAGGCGGCGGCCATCTCCCGGCCGCGTACGCCGGCGAGGGTGATCGCGTCCGTCGCCGGTAGCGCCCCGGCCAGCGCCGCCGCGCCGAGTTCACCGACACTGTGCCCGGCGGTCACCGCTACCTGGCGCATCGGCAGCTGCTCGGCGGCGAGCAGCGCGGCGGCGACCAGCAGCGGCTGGGTGCGCGCGGTGTCCCGGATCTCGTCGGCGTCGGCGGTGGTGCCCAGGTGCACCAGGTCGACGCCGGCCAGCTCGGACCACGAGCGCAGTCGAGCCTCGGCGTCGGGGAGGTCGAGCCAGGGGGTCAGAAAGCCGGGTTTCTGGGAACCCTGGCCGGGGCAGAGTACGGCGAGCACGTCTATGACTCTCCTGGATACCCATGGGTTGCGCTGTGCCGGCTGGCACCAAACCGCACTAGGTCAGTTGGAGGGATCCTACAAAGACTGACGCTGGTCATCACCATGCTGTGATCTTTTACTGACTGGTGGGGCCAATGTCTGGGTAGGTACCACCGGATCCAGCCGGCCGACCGTCAGCGCGACCCGCAGCGCGAAGGCGTCCCGGGGCGCCAGGGGGCTGAAGCCGGTCACCTCGGAGATCCGCCGCAGCCGGTAACGCACCGTGTTCGGGTGCACGTACAGCGCCCGGGCGGCGCTCTCCAGCGTGCCACCGGCGGCGAAGAAGGCGTCCAACGTCTCCAGCAGCTCACCGCCCGCGCGGACCAGCACCGCGTACACGTCATGGCGCAGCCGCCGACGGGCCTCGGCGTCGCCCGCCAGGGCCCGCTCGGGCAGCAGGTCACCGGCGTGCACCGGACGTGGCGCCGCCGGCCACGCCGGGGCGGCCCGGTAACCGGCCAACGCCGCCCGGGCCGACTCGGTCGCCTCGTCCAGGCTCGGCACCGCCGGACCGACCACCACCGGTCCCTCGCCGAAGGCGGTGAGCAGCTTGCCGGTCGCCGCGACCGGGTCGGCCGCCCCGCCGAGCACGATCACCAGGCGGTCGCCGTGCACGCCGCCGATCACCTCGACCCCGATCCGTCGGGCCTGTCGGTAGACGGTGTGCAGGACCGCGGCGACCTCGCCGCCGGGGGAGGGGCCGACCGCCACCGCCACCGGTGGCGCGTCCGTCCAGCCGAGCGCGGCGGCGCGGCTGGCCAGCACGTCCGGTGAGTCGCCGCGCAGCAGCGCGTCCACCAGCAGGGCCTGCAACCGGGCATCCCAGGAACCGCGCGATTCGGCGGCCCGGGCGTAGACCCGGGCGGCGGCGAAGGCGATCTCCCGGGAGTACCGCAGCACCGCCTCCCGCAGCTGCGGCTCCTCACCGGGGGCGGCGAGGTCGCTGACCTGCTCCTCCACCACGTCGATGGTCACCTTGATCAGGGCGACGGTCTGCTGGAGGGTGATCGAGCGGGCCAGGGCCTGCGGCGCGGTGGCGAACACCTCGTCGGAAACCTCCTGGGTGCCCTCGGCGGCCCCGCCGCCGGAGCGCAACCACTGGACCAGGGAGCGGGCGCCGGCCTGGGCCACCAGCATCACCCAGGAGCGCTGGTCGGCCGGCAGTTCCCGGAACCAGGGCAGGGTCTCGTCCATCCGGACCACGCTCGCGGTGGCCAGCGCGCCGGCCGCCCGCTCGATCCGGCGCAGCGTGGCTGACAGGTCCGTGCTGCCCGACTCGCTCACCCGCCTAGCCTGACATGCGCTGACCTGGACCTTGACGGCAGGCGTCGACACCGGTGCCGCCGACGGCCGAACCGGCACGCGCTGCGCGGCCGGTCAGAACCGGCCAGTACGGTGACAGGGCACGTCGGGTGGGCGCCGGCGGGTGAGGGCGAGCGTGAGGAGACGCCGATGGCGTACGGGGAGGCCGACCACGGCTGTGCCCAGGGGGAGCCGTGCCGACCGGGCCCGCACGAGCAGCCGGCCCTCGCCAAGCCCCACCGCAGGCCGCCCGGTCTGGCGCATCCGGTCGAGCCGGGCGCCGGTCGGATGGCGGAGCGCCCTGAGGACGATCCCGCGTCCGCCCGGCAGCGCGGCGGCGAGCCACCGGTGCCCCGTCAGCGCACCGTCGAGCCGTCCACGGCCGGGCAGACCGACCCGACGGCCAGCGGGTGCCGCAGTGACCTGCCCGGCTGGGCCGGGGCGCACCGGCACGGTCCGGTCCGCCCGGCCCAACGCAGCCTGCGGCGGGAACGCCCGCCGGGTCGTTGGTGCTGAGCGGCGGTACAGCCAGCCAGGCTGCTGCGGCGCGTTCGCGGGCCGGAGGTGGCGTCAGTGGGTACGGCGGCGGATCAGTAGCGCGATCCCGGCGAGCCCGAGGGTGATCACCAGCACCACCGCGACGTTCAGCAGGAGCAGGCGGCGCAACTCGCTGAACGCCTCGTTGATGTCCTGCGCGGGGTTGAGCGCGTCCTCCGGGATGATGCGTTCACCACCGCCGGCACCCCCGCTGACCGCCTCGTAGGTCCGTTCCAGCGGCACACCGGCGGTGCGCAGCGTCTCGGACATGCTGACCCGTCCGAGGTACCAGGCCGCGCTGACCTTGCGGTCGGGCTGCTTCGCCGGGCGGTAGACGCGCGGCCCGCCGACCGCCTTCGGGTAGAGGTCGTAGGTCTGCTTCGGAGCGTCACCGGCCAGCACCAGGACCGTGTACTTCGGACCGAGGTCGCCCTTCTTCGGCCCGCCCGACTGGCGGACCAGGCCCTTGTGATTGACCTGCTCGATGACGGCGACGACATGCGTGGGGTGGGTGTCGGCGCGCAGGCGCAACGGCTCGGCCAGCCCGTGCCCGGTGATGTCCACGCCAGCCGGTGGCGTCTTCGGCGCCGCCCCGGCCACCTCGGCAGAGGTGAGCGACAGGAGCAACGCCGCCACCGCACCCGCCGTCGCCCCGGCCAGTCGCCTCATCCGTCGGACCATGCCGCCTCCTCGCCCCGTTCGATGGGTGGCCGTGCTGCAGGGGTCACACACGTTGGAAGGCCGACGGTGGTGACCGTGCCCACAGGACAGGTACCCACTCAAAGACTCCGCGGAACGCCGATCGGTTGCAGCTGATGGAACACTAATTGGAACTATCTGCGATTGCGACCCGACCAACGACCAGCCGCGAAGCAGCGGGCGGATTTTACCTTTGCGGAGGCCATGATGGGGGGCAGGATAGCGCGTCTGACGCGTTTCGGGGCAGCGGTGTTCGGCGTGGCGTTCGGCGTGTCGTTGCTGATGCCGGCGGTGCCGGCTGCCGCACACAACCAGTTGACCGGCAGCAGCCCTCGCGACGGTGCCCGGGTGGCCGAGGCGCCGGAGCGCGTCGAGCTGCGCTTTCTGGCCCGGCTCGACGAGGACACGACGAAGGTCACGGTCACCGGGCCGGACAATGTCGACGCGGCCGGTGGAGAGCCGCGTTTCTCCGGCAACCGGGTCAGCGTGCCGTTCACTCCCGGCGCGGCGGGGCTGTACGTCGTCGGCTACCGGCTGGTGTCCGGCGACGGTCACCCGATCACCGGCGAGGTGCGGTTCACGCTGACCACCGGTACGCCCGCCGACCCGACCCCGGAACCGACCGCCGCCGCCGATCCGACGGCGATCGGTACGGCCGCGAGTACCCCGGCGCCTGTCACTCCTGAGGCAGCCACGCCCATGCCCATGTCGGACGAGTCCTCCGGCGGCGGATGGTGGTGGGCGGCCGTCGCGGTGCTGCTGTTGCTGGCCGTCCTGGCCGCGGCCCGGCTGATCCGCCGCCGCGCGGCCCGCCGTGGCTGAACGCTGACAGCCCGGCCGCTCGGCCAGGGCCGGTGCAGTCAGACCAGGCGGACCCGGGCCGCGCGCATCCGGGTCAGCGCGCGCTCGCGACCGAGCACCTCCAACGACTCGAACAGCGGCAAGCCGACGGTACGGCCGGTGACCGCGACGCGTACCGGCGCCTGTGCCTTGCCGAGCTTGAGGCCGCGCTCCGCGCCGACCGTCTCCAGCGTTGCCTTGAGTGTCTCCGCGTCCCACGAATCGACAGCCTCGAAGGCGGCGATGGCGGCGTCGAGCAGCTCCGCCGACCCCTCCTTCATCGCCTTCGTCCAGGCCGCTTCGTCGATGAGCGGGGAGTCGACGAAGAGGAAGTCGACGTTCGGCACGATCTCGCTGAGCACCGCGATCCGGGTCTGCGCCAACGGGGCGACCGCGGCGAACACGGCCGGGTCGAACTCGGCCGGCTGCCAGGGCGGCGGCGCTATGGTGCCGGTGCCGGTCAGCCAGGGCTGGCACGCCTCGATGAACTCGGCCACGGGCAGTGCCCGGATGTACTCGCCGTTGAACGCGCGCAGCTTCTTCTCGTCGAAGAACGCGGGGGACGGGTTGACCTCCGCCAGCCGGAACTCGTCCTCGATGACCGACCAGGGCACGATCTCCCGGTCTCCGGAGGGCGCCCAGCCGAGCAGCATCAGATAGTTGCGCATGGCCTCGGCGAGGTACCCCTCGTCGCGGTACGCCTCCAGGGCGACCTTGTCGCGGCGCTTGGAGAGCTTCTGCCGCTTCTCGTTGACCACCACCGGCACGTGCGCCCAGATCGGCGGCTTCACCCCGAGCGCGTCCCAGAGCAGCTGCTGTTTCGGGGTGTTCGGCAGGTGCTCCTCGGCTCGGATCACATGCGTGATCCCCATGGTCATGTCGTCCACCACGTTGGCCAGCAGGAAGACCGGCGAGCCGTCCCCCCGGGCGATGACGAAGTCCTCGATGAGCTTGTTCTCGAAGGTCGGCTCGCCCCGGATCAGGTCGGTCACCACCGTGGCACCCTCGTCCGGGGTGCGGAAGCGCAGCGCCCGGCCCTCACCGGGGGGCAGCGCCCGGTCGCGGCAGTAGCCGTCGTAGCCGGTGTACTGGTTGCCGGTGCGGGACTGCACCGCCTCCCGGGTGCAGTCGCAGTAGTACGCCCGGCCGGCCTCGTACAGCCGCTGCGCGGCGGCCCGGTGCTCACCGGCGTACGAGGACTGGAAGTAGGGGCCCTCGTAACTGCCCCGTTCGATACCGATCCAGTCCAGCGCGGAGAGGATGCCCTCGGTCCACTCCGGCTTGTTACGGGCCGCGTCGGTGTCCTCGATGCGCAGCACGAACACCCCGCCCTGCTGCCTGGCGTAGATCCAGTTCTGGAGTGCCGAGCGGGCACCGCCGACGTGGAACATACCGGTCGGGGAAGGGGCGAAGCGCACACGTACCGTCACGACCTCCAGCCTACGGCGACGCGCGACCGCACTCGGCCAAGGGGTACGCCTCAGGGCACCGAGCGGATCTTCAGGACCAGGACGCTACCGAGCAGGGTCACCGCGGCGGTGGTCGCGTAGAGCGCCGGGTATCCGCCCAGGTGCACCACGATCGGGGCGGAGACGGCCGGACCGAGCACCTGGGGCGCGGAGTTGGCAATGTTGATCACACCGAGATCCTTGGCCCGGTCGGTGGCTTTCGGCAGCACCTGGGTGATCAGCGCGGCGTCCACCGACAGGTACACGCCGTAGCCGGCGCCGAGGACCAGCGCGGCGATCACCGCCACCGGCCAGGTGGGGGCGGCGGCCAACAGCAGCGCCGCCGCGGCCATCACCACGCCCGCGGCGATCACGAAGACCTTCCGCCGGCCGGAGCGGTCCGAGAGCCGACCGGCGATGACGGTGGTGGCCATCAGACCGGCGGTGTAGAGCAGGATCAGCACCAGCAGCCCGCCCTCGGGGTCGGCGACCCGGACCTCGTCGGTGAGAAAGTAGAGCAGGTAGAGCGTGCCGAAGGCGTTGCCGAGCTGGACCAGGAACCGGGTGATCCAGGCCCAGCCGAAGTCCGGGTGCCGGCGCGGTGAGACCCACATCCCGGCGAGCAGACCGCGCAGCGCCGGCCGGTGCGTGCGGGGTAGCGGATCGTCGGTGGTGCGCAGGGCGAACGGCAGGGCGAGCAGCAGGACGGCGGCGGCGACCGCCAGGTAGCCGGCGGTGTTACCGGTGACCAGGACGGTGACCAGGACGACGCCGAGGACCAGCCCCAGCGCCTGCGGAATGCCGACCCAGCCGGAGACGCCGCCCCGCTGCGCGACCGGAACCCGGTCCGGCACCGCGGCGGTCAGGCTGGCCAGCATCGCGTTGAAGCAGACCTGGGCGGCCACCCAGCCGACGGTCACCCCGAGCACGGTGCGGGCCTGAGCCAGCAAGGCCAGCGCCAGCGCGCCGAGCACCGCCCCGCCGAGGGTCCAGACGTGCCGACGGCCGAACTCCCACCGGCCCAGGCGCAGGCAGGTGCGGTCCGACAGGGCACCCGCGAGCGGGTTGGCGAGCACCGCCGCGAGGGCGCCGAAGCCGGTGACCACGGCCAGCATGGTCTCCTTCTCCGTCGGTGCGATCTGCCCGATCTGCTGCGGCAGCAGCACCTGGATCGGGGTGAAGAAGGCCATCCAGACGCCGAGGTTGGCGGCGAACAGCAACGCGATCCATCCGCGCCGAACCGGCACGGTCGGCTCGGCGAGCGCGGCCGGCAGCGAGGCCGGGGTGGGGTCGACGGTGGTCACCGAGGTGCCCGCCGGGCGGTCGCGATGACCTCGCGCAGCCAGGCGTACGAGGACTTGGGTGTGCGCTGCCCGGTGCGGAAGTCCACGTGCACCAGGCCGAATCGCTTGGTGAAGCCCTCGGCCCACTCCCAGTTGTCCAGCAGCGACCAGACGAAGTAGCCGGTCACGTCGACCCCGTCGTCGATGGCGGCGCGAACGGCCCGCAGGTGACCGTCCAGGTAGGCGATCCGGTCCGCGTCGGGCACCTGTCCGTCGGCGTCGGGCGCGTCGTCGTAGGCGCAGCCACTCTCGGTGACCTGGATCGGCGGCAGCGCCCGGCCGTAGCGGTCACGCAGCCAGCCGAGCAGCTCACGCAGTCCCTCCGGGACCACCGGCCAGTCGAAGGCGGTACGCGGGTATCCGGTGAGCGGCACCAGCTCGAAGGGCAGCGGCGATCCCTCCTCGGGGGCGCGTACCGCGGTGGGGTTGTAGTAGTTGACGCCGAGCACGTCGATCGGCGCGGCGATCACGTCCAGGTCGCCGTCGCGGACCGCAGCGGTGTCGAAGTCCAGTTCCGCCGGGTACCCGCGACCGAGCAGCGGGTCGGTGAAGAGCTGGTTGTGTAGGGCGTCGTAGGCCGCCCCTGCGGCGGCGTCGGCCTGGCTGCCCCCGACGACGCGCACCGGTGAGTAGTTGTTGGCGATGGCCACCGGGCTGGTGCTGCGGGCACGCAACGCGGCGACCGCGAGCCCGTGACCGAGCAACTGGTGGTGGGCGACCGGGAAGGCGTCGAAGAGCAGCATCCGGCCGGGGGCGTGGACGCCGGTGGCGTGCCCGAGGCTCATGTGGATGAAGGATTCATTGAGGGTGATCCAGAGTCGGACCCGGTCGCCGAGGCGCGTGGCCACCACGTCCGCGTACTCGGCGAAGCGGTGCGCGGTGTCCCGGTTCAGCCAGCCCCCGGCGTCCTCCAACGGCTGGGGCAGGTCCCAGTGGAAGAGAGTGGCGACCGGATCGATGCCGTGCGCGAGCAGCTCGTCGACCAGCCGCTCGTAGAAGTCCAGCCCCGCGGGGTTGACCTGGCCGGTGCCGCTGGGCAGCACCCGGGGCCAGGCGATCGAGAAGCGGTACGCGCTCACCCCCAGCCCGGCCATCAGGGCGACGTCCTCGGCGTACCGGTGGTAGTGGTCGCAGGCCACGTCGCCGCTGCTGCCGTCGATGATCCGGCCGGGGGTGTGGGCGAAGGTGTCCCAGATGGACGGTCCCCGTCCGTCGGTGTCGGCGGCGCCTTCGATCTGGTACGCGGAGGTGGAGACGCCCCAGCGGAAGCCGGTGGGGAACTCGGGCATCGGTGCGGTCGACATACGCCCTCCCGGTCGCTCGAACGCGAAACGTGCTCGGAACTCTAGGGGGCGGCGAGGCGGTGCGCCATAGGCTCCCGAGCGGCCGAGAGCAATACCTTTCGGCGTGTCTTTTACGAACCCGTCCATATACGTCCGTTTTTGCGCATAGAGTGCCGAATATTGTGGGATGTCCTCACTGGAGGAAGACGGAAATGATCCTCGTGGAACGCAGCGCGCACGTGGCGGCGCCGGTGGAAGCGGTCTGGGACGTGGTGCAGCGGGCCGAGCAGTTGCCGGCCTGGCTGGCCGGGGTCCGTGCGGCCGAGGTCCTCTCGGGGGAGGGCTTCGGTCGGCGGCAGCTGGTCCAGGCCGGACGCGGCGCCGCGCATGAGGCCGAGGTGATCGCCTATCAGGAGCCGACCCTGATCGGCTGGCGCGAACGCGCCAAGGGCGCCGGTGCCCGAGCGGAGGCGCGCACCGAGATATACGTCCAGCTCACACCCGACGAACAGGAGGGCGGCACGGTCGTGCGGCTCATCGTCGTTCGCTGGCCGGCCGGCCCGGTCAAGGCCGCCCTGCTTCGGCTCGGCCTGCGTCGGGTCGGCGCCGACCTGGAGGACTCGCTGGCCCGGCTGACCGATCTGGCCGCCGTCGGCTGACGGGCCGCGTCCCGGCGTCACCCGCGAAGGTGGCGGCCCCGGTGTCCCCTCCAGGGGCACCCGGGCCGCCACCGCTCGTCGGTACCCGGCGCGACAGGTCACACGACCACGGTGAAGGCGGCGACGCGTACCTCGTCGAGGTGCCGGAACTCGAAGAACAGCCGGTAGGTGCCGGCCGACGGCACGGTGACGCCGAACGCCACCACCGAGCTGGGCTGGCTGGCCGCCGCCGGATGCACGTGCAGGTACGCCAGATCGCCCTGGCGCAACGCCACCAGGTGCCCGTACGCGCCCAGATGCCGTTGCAGGTCGTTGACTGGCTGCCCGTCGTGCCCCAGCCACACGAGCACCTGGTTGGACTCGCCCGCCCGCAGCCCACCGTCGAGGGTGACCGTGTAGCCGTCCACCAGGATCGTCTCCTCGGGCGGAGCCAGCGGACCTGAGGCGTACCGGCCGGGAACCGGCACGTCGACGCCGAGCGTGACGCCCGCCGGTGCCCCCTGCGGCCAGAAGTCCGCGATGGCCCGGAGCGGGCCGGGCGCGGTAGGTGTGACAGTGACCCGCCAGGTGCCGTCGGCCGACATCTCCGGGTGCACGTGCTGATAGCCGGAGAGATCCCGACCGACCAGGATCAGGTGCATCCGGCGCTCATGGTTCTCCTGGAAGGTGGTGAGCGCCGCGCCGGCCGCGTCGGTGATCCGGAAGGCCAGTTCACCCGGCCGGCCGGCGGTCAGGCTCGGGGTGTCCAGGGCCAGGGTCCAGCCGTCGCGGGACACCTCCAGCCCACCCGGGCCGTGACCGAGGTGCGCGGTGGACGCCGCCTGCGGTGTCGGACCGGAGGTCGGCGCACCCGCGCGACCGGCGAAGAAGCCGACGGTCAGGGTCAGGCCGAGCACAAGCGTGGCGGCGGCGTACCGCCACGCGGTGCCGCCCGGCGGCACCGGGTCGGGGCGGGGGCGCCCCGGCTGGGACGCCCCCTCGACCTGGCCGGCGGCCGTGCCCGGCCGATGGTCGGTGGCGGTCATGACAAGCGCGGCTGGAGTACGAACAGCCCCTGCTCGATGCCGCTGACCACCACGATGCCGCTCGGGTAGTACGGGTAGGTGCTCCACGCCCCGTTCATCGAGGCGCTGTTGCTCGACGGATAGATGTCGAAGTACCCGGCCTCGGTGGCCTGACCGCTGGCCACGTTACGCAGGTCCAGGATGCGCAACCCGGCCCGGTAGTTGGCCTGGTAGCTGTAGCTGCCCTTGACGTACTGGTTGTGATCGGTGGCCTGGACCCCGGACGGGGCGCTGTAGGTGCCGATGTGCCGGGGTGCGTCGAGGTCGGCCAGGTCCCAGATGTAGGTCTGGGTCCGCACCCCGCGCCGGGTCTCGTCCAACTCGTCGTCGAGCAGGAAGTACCGCTGGTTGTCGGTGAACCAGCCCTGGTGGGTGTACGCCCGCCCGCTGTAGCCGATGCGGGACAGCTGCCGAGGAGCCGACTTGGTGGTCACGTCGACCACGGTCACCGTGTCCTCGTTGGAGCTGACGCAGATCTCCCGCCCGGTGTAGGTGGTGTCCGGACCCCGGTAGACCACGCACTGGGTGTCGTGGGTGTAACCGTCGTTGCTGACACAGCCGGCGTAGACCGGCGACTTCGGGGTGCGGATGTCGACCATGTGCAGGCCGCCGCTACAGGTGTTCGTGCCGACCGCGTACGCGTACCCGGTCTGCTCGTTGATGGCGATGTTGTGCGAGTTGCCGAACCGGCTGTAGTGCGTGTTGGCCGTCCAGGTCTGCGGCGTGGTGACGCCACGCAACCGGGTCAGGTCGAACACCTGCATGCCGTGCCCGGAGACGTCCGCCACCACGTACGCGTGGTCCCGGTAGACCTTGATGTCCCGCCAGATCGCGGTGCGGTTCTGGTACGCGGGCAGGTTGCCCAGGTAGACCGGGGCGGTCGGGTTGGACACGTCCACGAACGAGGTGCCGTTGCGGCGACCGACGAGCGCGTACTCCTTGCCGGTCTGCGGGTCGGTCCAGCCCCAGATGTCGTTGGCCTGGCTGCCGCCGATGCTGGACAGCGGCATGAACGACAGCAGGTCCACATTGCGGCAGGGATATCCCGCCGCCTGGCCGTTGGTGCAGGTCGCGGCGGCGGCCGCGACGAGTTGCTGAGTGGGTTCGCGCTGGGCCATGAACTCCTGCGCCGACGCACGCCCGGCCGGGGTGGCCGGGTCGTGGGCCACCGAGGGCGAACTCGCCGGGAGCATCGACACCACCAGGGCGCCGACGGCCAGGGCCAGACCGATCCGAACAGGTCGCATGTGCACTCCCTCCCGTCGCGCGCCAATGCGGCGGTGACGTCCCGGCCGGCGGTGGACGGGCGCGACGGGGTGAGTTCACCGGCCGGCCTGGTGTCCCTGGGGCAAGCTGAAACACCTATCGGCAATTGTGGATGCGTTGTGTTACACGAAAAAGATGCTCGTCGATACCGGAAGGGTCATACCTGCGGACTGGCCCGGTGGGCCCCACCGAGCCACGGCGCGGGCACCGCACGCGAAAGGGCCCGGCGCGGTGTCACACCGCGCCGGGCCCTTCGGGATGGAACTGTCAGCTGTCGCCGCCGGTTTCGCCGACCGGGGCGGCGTTCACGTCATCGATGGCGTACTTCTTGGCCGCCTCGGCCGGCACGTGGGCCGGCACCGCCCCACGCAGCGCGAGCTGCCGCAGCGTCGCGACCGCCACCGACTCGGCGTCGACGTGGAAGTGCCGCCGCAGCGCGTGCCGGGTGTCGGAGAGCCCGAAGCCGTCGGTGCCCAGCGAGGTCCAGTCGCCCGGTACCCAGCGGGAGATCAGGTCCGGCACCGCGCGCATCCAGTCGCTGACCGCGACCTTCGGGCCGTCGGCGTCGGCCAGCTTGCGCTGGATGTACGGCACCCGCTGCTCGGCGCCGGGGTGCAGGAGGTTGTACTCCTCGCACTCCACCGCGTCGCGGCGCAGCTCCGTCCACGAGGTGACCGACCAGACGTCGGCGGCCACCCCCCAGTCCTGCGCCAGCAACTGCTGCGCCTTGAGCGCCCACTGCATGCCGGTGCCGGAGGCCAGCAGGTTCGCCCGGGGGGCGTCCCCGTCCAGCGACGGCGCGGGGGAGTAGCGGTGGATGCCCTTGACGATGCCCTCGACGTCCACGCCGTCGGGCTCCGCCGGCTGGTGGATCGGCTCGTTGTAGACGGTGAGGTAGTAGAAGACGTTCTCCGGCTCCGCGCCGTACATCCGGTGCAGGCCGTTCTCCATGATGTGCGCGATCTCGAACGCGAACGCCGGATCGTACGCGACCACCGCCGGGTTGGTGGCGGCCAGCAGCAGGGAGTGACCGTCCTCGTGCTGGAGCCCCTCACCGTTGAGCGTGGTGCGTCCGGCGGTGGCGCCGAGCACGAAGCCCCGGGCCATCTGGTCCGCCGCGGCCCAGAAGCCGTCGCCGGTGCGCTGGAACCCGAACATCGAGTAGAAGATGTACATCGGGATCATCGGCTCGTCGTGGGTGGCGTACGACGTGCCAGCCGCGGTGAACGAGGCCACCGAGCCGGCCTCGTTGATCCCCTCGTGCAGGATCTGCCCGGCGGTCGACTCCTTGTACGACAGGAACAGCTCCCGGTCGACCGAGGTGTACCGCTGGCCGTGCGGCGAGTAGATCTTGGCGGTCGGGAAGATGGAGTCCAGACCGAAGGTGCGTGCCTCGTCGGGGATGATCGGCACCCAACGCTTGCCGAACTCCTTGTCCTTCATCAGGTCCTTGAGCAACCGGACGAAGGCCATCGTGGTGGCCACCTTCTGCTTGCCCGAACCGCGCTTGACGTCGGCGAAGCGCTCCGCGGCGGGGATGGCCAGCTGCTTGGCGCTGGTCCGGCGGGTCGGCAGGTAACCGCCGAGCTGCTTGCGCCGCTCGTGCAGGTACTGCATCTCGTCGGACTTGTCGTCCGGCCGCAGGTACGGCGGCAGGTACGGGTTCTCCTCCAGCGCCGAGTCCGGGATGTCCAGGTAGAGCCGGTCGCGGAAGGTCTTCAGGTCCTCCAGCGTCAGCTTCTTCATCTGGTGCGTGGCGTTGCGGCCCTCGAAGTGCGAGCCGAGCGTCCAGCCCTTGATCGTCTTGGCCAGGATCACTGTCGGCTGGCCGGTGTGCTCGGTCGCCGCCTTGTAGGCCGCGTAGAGCTTGCGGTAGTCGTGCCCGCCCCGCTTGAGATTCCAGATCTCGTCGTCGGTAAGCCCCTCGACCATCTTGCGCGTGCGCGGGTCACGGCCGAAGAAGTGCTCCCGCACGTACGCCCCGGACTCCGCCTTGTAGGTCTGGTAGTCACCGTCGGGCGTGGTGTTCATCAGGTTGACAAGGGCGCCGTCGGTGTCGGCGGCGAGCAGCGGATCCCACTCCCGCCCCCAGACCACCTTGATGACGTTCCAGCCGGCGCCCCGGAAGAACGCCTCCAGCTCCTGCATGACCTTGCCGTTGCCGCGCACCGGCCCGTCCAGGCGCTGGAGGTTGCAGTTGATCACGAAGGTGAGGTTGTCCAGCTCCTCGCGGGCGGCCACCCCGATCGCGCCAAGGGTCTCCGGCTCGTCCATCTCGCCGTCGCCGAGGAAGGCCCAGACGTGCTGGTCGGAGGTGTCCTTGATGCCCCGGTGCTGGAGGTAGCGGTTGAACCGGGCCTGGTAGATGGCGTTCAGACCGCCCAGACCCATGGAGACCGTGGGGAACTCCCAGAAGTCCGGCATCAGCCGGGGGTGCGGGTACGAGGGGAGACCGCCGCCGGGGTGGGACAGCTCCTGCCGGAAGCCGTCGAGCTGGTTCTCGCTGAGCCGGCCCTCCAGGTACGCCCGCGCGTACATGCCGGGGGAGGCGTGCCCCTGGTAGAAGATGTGGTCGCCGCCACCCGGGTGGTCCTTGCCCCGGAAGAAGTGGTTGAAGCCGACCTCGTAGAGCGACGCCGAGCTGGCGTAGGTCGAGATGTGGCCACCGACGCCGATCTCCGGCCGCTGCGCGCGGTGCACAAGCATCGCCGCGTTCCACCGCACGTACGCCCGGATCCGGCGCTCGACGTGCTCGTCACCGGGGAACCACGGTTCGCGCTCCGGCGGAATGGTGTTGATGTAGTCGGTGGTGGTCAGCGACGGCACGCCGACCTGACGCTCCCGGGCGCGCTCCAGCAGCCGCAGCATGACGTAGCGGGCTCGCTTGGTGCCACGGTCGTCGATGACACCGTCGAGCGACTCGACCCACTCGCTGGTTTCTTCGGGGTCGATGTCCGGAAGCTGGCTCGGCAGGCCGGCCGTGATCACCGGGCGCTTGCGTTCCGTAGCCACAGGCGTTCCCTCGGTTGTGTGTGGGATAGGTCTCTAGCGCCATCCTGCCCCGTCGTGGCACTCGGCGTCACGTCCACCCGGCCGAAGGGCGACGCTCGACACAGGTACCCACCAGTAACTTTGCCGGTCGGTGGCGGTCGCGGCGGGCGCACCGGTGGGTACCGGCGGGCCGTCGCCGGGTGGGGGAGAATGCGGGTGTGCGCAGTGAGCTGATCACCGTCCGGACCGGGTCCCGGCCGACCGTCCGGGACATCACGGCCGAGGCCGAACAGTTCGTCGCCGGCTCGGGCGACGGCCTGTTGCACGTCTTCGTGCCACACGCCACCGCCGGCGTGGCCATCATCGAGACCGGGGCAGGATCGGACGACGACCTGCTGACCGCGCTGGATGCCGTGCTGCCCACGGACGGGCGCTGGCGGCACCGGCACGGCTCACCGGGGCACGGCCGCGATCACGTGCTGCCCGCCTTCGTCGCCCCGTACGCGACGCTGCCCGTGCTCGATGGGCGGCTGGCCCTGGGCACCTGGCAGTCGATCTGCCTGGTCGACACCAACGGCGACAATCCCACCCGGCAGGTCCGCTTCTCCTTCCTGTCAGGCTGATTCCGTCCTCGCTCACCCCGTCCGTCCGGTTCGCCCGCCCCCGTCACGTCGAAGTCGGCGGTGAGCTGCGCCCTGGCGATGGTGGTGCGGACGTAGCCCCGCAGGTTGTAGTGGAAGCGCAGGTGCGGTTCCAGGCCAGTCACGGGTGCGCGCCGGTCGCCGCGTCCGCCCCGTCGCCACCCGAGGTGGTCGAGGAGCAGACCAACTCGCTGCCGACGGTGCGTGAGGTCGGATCGGCGTAGTCGAGCTCCAGGTCGCTGGCCCAGGGCGCGTGCTCGTCCGCCGCTATCGCCCGAACAGGGCCGAGCGGAACTGACCCGACGAACCTCTCGGTAGCCCGACGCCGTCAGTCAGACGAGGTCGCAGGGGCCGCCGCCCTAGGATGTGACCATGTCACGGCCGATCATCGCCCCGGTCGGTCCGGAACCGGCCGACCGCGCCCGGCTGGCCGGTGACGCGGTACGCCGGATCATGCACGTCGCCGCCGCCCTGCGGCACCACCAGGATCTCGACATCGCCACGCTGGGCCTGACTCCGGCCGTGGCCCGCGCCCTGTACCAGCTCGACCCGGACCGTCCGCTGCCCGCCCGCGAGCTCGCCGACCAGCTGCGCTGCGACCGGTCCAACGTCACCGCGCTGGTCGACAAGCTGGAGCAGGCCGGGCTGGTCGAGCGCCGGGTCGACCCGACAGACCGGCGGCAGAAGACGTTGGTGGTGACCGATGCCGGCCGGCGGATGCGCGAGCGGGTCCATCTCGTACTCTCCGACTCCCGACTGCTGACCCGGCTCGACAACGAGGAACTCGCCGCACTTCGTGATCTGGTGTGGAAGGTTTCCGACGGCGGCTGCCCGGAGGACTGCGGCCCGACCGGGCAGCCGTGAGAGGCACTCGGCTGTGCGAGGCGTGCCCCGGTCGGTAATGCTGTCGGACGTGACCACCCCGCAGGATCTCGACGACCGGTTCCGGGAGTCCCTGGCCGCCCTCGCCGCGCCGCCGCACCGGAGCGACCCGGCGCGGCCGGTGGCCGAGGGCAGCGCACTGACCGGTGCCCAACTGCTGGACCTCTTCGACGCCCAGGTCACCAGCCGGCAACTCGACCTGGCCGGCCGCTGGCTGCGTAGCTTCGGCGAGGGCTACTACACCATCGGCTCCGCCGGTCACGAGGGCAACGCCGCGGTGGCGGCGGCGCTGCGGCCCACGGACCCGGCCCTGCTGCACTACCGCTCCGGCGCCTTCTACTGCGTCCGCGCCGCCCAGGCGGACCCGTCCGCGCCGGCTGTGCCACCGTCCGCGTCGGCCGTGCGGTCGGGTGAGCCGGCCGCCGAGACTGCTCCGGCGGCCCGGGCCAGCCAGCCGACGGACGCTGCGGAGGCCGGCCGTACCACCGAGGCCGGCCCTTCCGGTCGGTCCGGCGCGTCGCCCGTTCCGGACCTGCCGGAGAGCAGCGAACAGGGGGCCGCCCCGGGCGAGCCGGCCGGCGGTCCGGCCACGGACGGAACCGACTCGCCGAGCGGCGCGGGCTCGTCCGGCGGCACGGGTTCGCCCGACGGCGTGGGTTCGCCCGGCGCGGCGGCGATCGACCGGAGTGACGGTGACGCTGCCGACCTGCCCCGGGCCGCCGACTCCGGCTCGAACCCGGAGGGGCAGGCTACCGCCGTCGGGGACCAACCGGCGGCCGTGCCACTGGCCCACTCCCGACCGGCGACCGTGACCGTGCCGGCTCCCGGGCCGGGCGACGACGTCGGGCCCGACGGGATGCGGATGACGGGGGTCAAGCGGCCGTTGCCCCGGGCGTACGCCGACGCTGCCCGGGACGTCCTGCGCGGCATGGTGGCCTCCAGCCAGGAGCCGATCGCCGGTGGCCGGCACAAGGTGTTCGGCCGCGCCGACCTCGCGGTGGTCCCGACGACCTCGACCGTAGCCTCGCACCTGCCCCGCGCGGTCGGGATGGGTCTTGCCGTGGAGCGGCTGCGTCGGCTGGACGCCCGAGGCGAAGCGAACCGAGCCGGCGTGGAACCCGAACCGACGCCCTGGGCAGCCGACGCCATCGTGGTCTGTTCGTTCGGGGACGCCTCGATCAACCACGCCAGCGCCACGGCCGCATTCAACACCGCCGGCTGGTACGACCACACCGGCCTGCGCATCCCGGTGCTCTTCGTCTGCGAGGACAACGGGCTGGGCATCAGTGTCCGGTCGCCGCAGGGGTGGGTGGCGACAGCCCTGCGGTCCAAGCCCGGCATCCGGTACTTCGCCGCCGACGGTGCCGACCTGGTCGGCACCTACGAGGTGGCGGTCGAGGCGGCGGCCTGGGTACGCCGGCACCGCCGCCCGGCCGTGCTGCACCTGACCACGGTCCGGCTGATGGGCCATGCCGGTGCGGACGCCGAGAGCGCGTACCGCCCCGCCTCGGAGATCACCGCCGAGGTGGCCCGCGATCCGGTGGTCGCCACCGCCCGGCGGCTGGTCGACGCGGGCCTGGCCAGCGGCCCGGAACTGCTGGACCGCTACGACGAGATCGGCTGGCAGGTTCGCCGGATCGCCGAGGAGGTGCTCGACGAGCCGAAGCTGGCCGACGCCGCCGAGGTGATCGCCCCGCTGGCACCGCGCCGCCCGGTGCGGGTCGCCCTGGCGGTCGCCGACGCGGGCGCCCGCGCCGCCGGGCCCGACGCCGTGACGCGGGCCGAGGCGTTCGGCGGCAAGCCGCCGGAACTGGCCGGGCCGCTCACCCTCGCGCAGAGCATCAACGCGGCGCTCACCGACGGGCTGCTCAGCCATCCGCAGATGGCGGTCTTCGGTGAGGACGTCGCCGCCAAGGGCGGGGTCTACGGGGTGACCAAGGGCCTGCGTGACCGGTTCGGTGTCGCCCGGGTGTTCGACACGCTGCTCGACGAGACCTCGATCCTCGGCCTCGGTCTCGGCGCGGGTTTGGCCGGAATGCTGCCGGTGCCGGAGATCCAGTACCTGGCGTACCTGCACAACGCCGAGGACCAGCTGCGCGGGGAGGCGGCGACGATGCGCTTCTTCTCGCAGGGAGCGCTGCGCAATCCGATGGTGGTGCGGGTGGCCGGGCTGGCGTACCAGGAGGGCTTCGGCGGGCACTTCCACAACGACAACTCGGTGGCCGTACTGCGGGATGTGCCGGGTCTGGTGATCGCCGTGCCGGCGCGGCCGGACGACGCGGCGGCGATGCTGCGGACCTGCCTGGCGAGCGCGACGGTGGACGGCAGCGTCTGCGTGTTCCTGGAGCCGATCGCGCTCTACCACACCCGCGACCTCTACACCGACGGTGATGGTGAGTGGCTGGCCGATTACGCGGATCCCGGCGCCTGGGCCGGCGGCCACGTGCCGGTGGGACGGGCCCGCGTGTACGGAGTCGGTTCGGCCGAGGACGTAACCATCATCACCTTCGGTAACGGCGTACGAATGTCGTTGCGGGCGGCGTCGGCGCTGGCCGACGAGGGGATCGGCACCCGGGTCGTGGACCTGCGCTGGCTTGCGCCACTGCCGGTGGCCGACCTCATCCGGGAGGCCGCCGCGACCGGCCGGGTGCTGGTGGTGGACGAGACACGCCGGTCCGGTGGGGTCGGTGAGGGGGTGATCGCCGCGCTGGTGGACGCCGGATATGTCGGCGCGGCACGCCGGGTGGCCGCAGTTGACTCTTTTGTGCCGCTGGGTCCGGCCGCCCGACAGGTCCTGGTGTCCGAGGAGGCCATCACCCAGGGTGCCCGTACGCTGCTGGCACGGTAAATTTCGTTCCACCCGGTGCGCCACTTGCGCAGGAGGGCACAACTGTGTGGACTTTGCCTGACGGCGTCGAGCAGACGCCGGCTCGGACGAGATGAGGAGGCACGCGACAGTGAGCGCGACCGCTGGTCAGGCTGCTGACGGGGTACGCAGCCTGGCGGACCGGTTCGGCATCGAGCCGGGGATGGTCGTCATGGAGATGGGCTACGACGACGACGTCGACTCCGATCTCCGAGACGCCCTGACCGACCGTTGTGGAGATCTGGTAGACGAGGACACCGACGAGGTGGTCGACGCGGTGCTGGTCTGGTACCGGGACGGCGACGGTGATCTCTTCGAGCTGCTCGTCGACGCCCTCGGCCCGCTGGCCGACAACGGGGTCGTGTGGCTGCTGACGCCCAAGGCCGGCCGCGACGGCCACGTCGAACCGAGTGAGATCGCCGAGTCGGCACCCACCGCTGGTCTTCAGCAGACTTCCACGGTCAACGCCGGCAAGGACTGGAGCGGTGCCCGACTCGTGCTACGTCGCGGCGCCAAGGGCAAGAAGTAACCCCACCCACGGCGAGTGACCGAGGCCGTCCCGAACCGATCCGAGGAGTTCGCATGCCCATCGAGGTTGGCGTCGAGGCGCCCGACTTCGAGTTGAAGGACCAGAACAACCAGCAGGTCCGACTCTCCGAATTCCGGGGCCGGCGTACCGTGTTGCTGGTCTTCTACCCGCTGGCGTTCACCGGGGTGTGTCAAGGTGAGCTGACCGAGGTACGGGACAACCTCGACGAGTACGTCAACGACGAGGTCCAGGTGCTCACCGTCAGCGTCGATTCGGTGTACGCCCACAAGATCTGGGCGGAACGGGAGGGCTACCAGTTCCCGCTGCTGTCCGACTTCTGGCCGCACGGCGCCGTCGCTCAGGCGTACGGCGTCTTCAACGAGGTCGCCGGCATCGCCAACCGGGGCACCTTCGTCATCGACCGGTCCGGCGTGGTCCGCTTCGCCGAGATGCACATGCCCGGTGAGGCCCGCGACCAGCAGGGCTGGCGTAAGGCCCTGGCGGAGGCCGTGGCCTGACCCGGCCCACCGGTCGCGAGGCGTCCGCCGGGGCCGGCGGGTGGCAGGGTAAGCTTGCCAACCGCCGGCCCGCCGTACGGCGTCCGGGCGCGTAGCTCAGCGGGAGAGCACTCGCCTTACAAGCGAGGGGTCGCAGGTTCGAAACCTGCCGCGCCCACCACGCACCACCTACTCGTCTCGTCCGTTCAGGTTGAGCATCGCCGGCAGCAGTGTCAGCCCGAACAGGATCAGCATCACGCCCGACCCGAGGTCGAGTACACCGATCAGGCTGCCCACCGAGTTGTGGGTGGTGAAGGGTGACTCTCCCAGGAAGGACATGCTCGACGCGGTGTGCAGGCAGGCTGCGGCAACGGCACTGGGACCGTAGCCGACCTCGTTGCCGTCGAGGTAGCGGTAGGAGCCGAAGGAGACGGCCGCCGTCAGGCAGAGCATGGAGTTGGCCAACACCATCGACGCCGCGAGGTAGATGTAGACCCGCAGTTCCGCGAGGTTCTCTCCGGTCGAGTCGACCCGGGTCCGGTGGAAGCCCGTGGTGAGGAACCGGCGGGCGTAGCCGCGTACGGTCAGATACCAGGTCAGCGCCTCGAAGAAGATCGCGATGACGATGGCGGCGGCGACAAGTGCGGCGCCGAGAGTGAGCCAGCGGGAGCCGGGCGGCCGGGGTAGGAAGAAGGCGGGACCGGCTGTGCCGAAGACGGTAAGCGCGACCAGTCCGGGCGCGGTGAAACAGACCGTGGCCCAGATCCGCAACGCGACGGCTGCCGCCCGCCACCGCCGGGACCGTCGCTGCCAACGTAGGTATCGCCGCCGGATCCGGTGATCTTTCGCGCCGAACGGGAAGAAGGTGCCGCCGCACTCGACCAGCAGGCGTAGCTTGGCCGCGTCGTCGGCGGGTGGCATCCGGTCGTACGCGAGTCGGTAGTCCCGGCCCCGTTCGCTGATCCAGCGGATCGCGTTCGTGATGGCGGTCAGCTTCAGCAGCCCATGCAGGATGATCGTGATGTTGAGCAGGTCGACGACAACGGCCACCGCACCTCACCTCATCCGGGGTGGGTAACTGCTGAGAGCATCGAGACTCGCTGATCGTATCGGTGTCGTGCTCCCGGCACCGGCTCGGCAACGACGACTCGGCATCCGGCGGGGCGGTGCCCGTCCCGCGTCGGAGCAGGGAAGGAACAGCATGAGCTACGCGCAGCTCGACGGCGTTCGATTCTGGTACGAGACGGAGGGCGAAGGTCGCCCGCTGGTGCTGCTGCATGGCGGGTTCGGCACGGCGGAGACCTTCGCCGCGATCCGACCGGCGTTCGCGCGGCGTCGCCTGGTGGTCAGCGTCGATCTGCCGGGTCACGGCCGCACCGCCGACCCCGGCCGCCCGCTGCGGTACGAGTCGATGGCCGACGACGTGGCTGCGCTGATCGTTCACCTTGGTCTGGCCGAGGCCGAGGTGCTCGGCTTCTCCCTCGGCGGTGGAGTCGCCCTGCGGTTGGCGGTGCAGCACCGGCAACTGCTCCGCCGCCTGGTGGTGGTCTCCGCGCCATGTCGGCGGCAGGGCTGGTTTCCCGAGGTACTCGCCGGCATGCCCGAGCCCGACGAGGCGGCCGCCGAGCGGATGCGCGGCACCCCGCCCGAGCAGCTCTACCGGCGCGTCGCGCCCCGCCCGCAGGACTGGCCACGACTCTGGGTCCGGACCGGTGAACTGCTGCGCCGCGACTACGACTGGTCATCGGAGGTCGCGGCGATCACCACGCCGACGATGCTGGTCTTCGCCGACGCCGACTCGGTTCGCCCGGCGCACATGGTGGAGTTCTTCGGCCTGCTCGGTGGCGGCCATCGGGACGCCGGGTGGGACGGCACCGGTCGTCCGGCCGCCCGGCTGGCCGTCCTCCCGGGGCTCACCCACTACGACATCGTCGACTCACCGGCCCTGCCCACGGTGGTCCTGCCCTTCCTCACCCACGTGTCCACCCCGCCCACCTGAAACCCCGCCCACCAACCCGGCCCCGCCACCCCAAGGAGGTCGCCGGAGTGTCGCGGGGACCGCCGCTGGGAGGGGAGCAACGTCGGATTGTCGCAGGGCCACCGCTGCTCCGAGGCAGCAGTTTCGGGGATGTTGCTGGGTCGCCGCGGCTGGAGGCAGCAGTTTCGGGGATCTTGCTGCCTCGACCATCAGGCGCGGCGCGGCGGTGCGGCGGTGCGGTGCGGTGCGGCGGTGTGGTGCGGCGGTGCGGTGCGGTGCGGTGCGGGCGGGGCGGGTCGGGTCAGGTGGCGATGCGTTCGGCCAGCCAGGTGAGCAGGACTTCGGCCTGGGCGTGCTGGAACGCCCGGAGGGTGGGGATGCCCGGCGGCGCGGGCAGGCGCGCCCGGTCGGTGAAGAAGCCGGCTAGGCCGGCGTAGAGACCGGTCACCGCGTCCGGGTCGGCTGCGGCGGTGAGCGGAAGCCGACGGATCAGCGCCTCGGTGTCGTGCCCGCCCTGGAGGCGTACGTCGAGCAGCAGCATCGCGGTGTCCAGCCAGTTCGGGCCGCGCGCCGCCCAGGGCCAGTCGACCACTGTGACGCGGCCGGCCCGGTCGACGAGCAGGTTGTCCGCGCGGATATCCACGTGGCACAGGGTGTCGCCGGCCAGCGAGGCGAGGCCGTGGTCCGTCCACGAGCAGAGGTCGTCGAGATGCGTCCGGGCCCAGGCGTTCAACTCCGGCGGCGGGTCGTCGACTATTCGCCGCCAGCCGGCGAACTCGTCGGCCAGCCGCTCGGCGATGGCCGGCACTTCCGCCACCGGGCTGGGCGTGAGCGCCGTCGACATCCGTTCCAGGGCGTCAAGCACCGCGTCGAGTTCCTCGGCGTGCCACGGGGTGACGGGGTGGCGTCCGTCGACGTCGGTGAGCACCAGTGCCACCCAGTGGCCGTCGTCGTGGCAGCCGAGCAACCGGGGCGTCGGGGCGTACGCGGGCAGTGCGGCGGTGATCCGCGCCTCGGCCCGGTGCATGTCCGGGGTGTCCGGGTTCTGGGCCGGGCTGGCCGCCTTGACGAAGGCGCGCCGCCCGCTGGCGGTGCGTACCCGGTCGGCGGTGCCGGGGGAGTATCCGCCGGGCTGCGACACCGCTTCGATCACCCGGTCGCCGAGGATCTCCTCCACGGCGGATCGGACATCAGGGGGCAACTGGGCCCACCGTAGCCGATTCCGTGTCTGCGCCTGCATGTCGTGCACGCTGCCGGTCGGGCACCCGTACGGGCAACCCGTTTCCCGCCGGCCTTGCCCCAGGCCCACCGGCGAGGACTGTTCACCAGCGCAGCGGGGAAACGTCCGAGCGGACGCACCTGGGGAGGAGCGACGGATGACGCGTGCCGGACTGACCATCGGCGTGCTCGGCTCGTACGGCGGGCGCAACCTGGGCGACGAGGCGATCCTCACCGGTCTGCTGACCGATCTGCGGCAGCAGGAGCCACACGCCCGGATCATCGTGTTCTCGCGGAATCCCGCACACACCGCGGTCGCCCATCCGGACGTGGAGGCGGTGCCGTGGGAGGGGGTCAGCCGGACCGACTCCGCTCTCGTACTGTCTCAACTCGACCTGCTCATCCTGGGCGGCGGCGGCATCCTCTACGACAAGGAGGCCCGCCGCTACCTGCGGGTGGTCCGGGTGGCGCAGGAGCGGGGTCTGCCCCTGCTGACGTACGCCGTCGGCGTCGGGCCGCTCAACGAGATGGTGGACACCGGCATGGTCCGGGAGACGTTGGCGGGTGCCGTCCAGGTGACCGTACGCGACCAGGAGTCGCGGATGGTGCTGGAGGAGGCCGGTCTGCTCAATCCGATCACCGTCACCGGCGATCCGGCGTTCCTGCTGGAACCGGAGGACTTTCCCGCGCAGTTCCTCCGGGAGGAGGGCGTGCCGGCCGGCAAACGGCTGGTCGGCATGAGCGTGCGGGAGCCGGGCCGGGCAGCGGAACGGCTGGACGTGGACGGATACCACCGGCTGCTGGCACAGATCGGCGACTTCCTGGTGCACCGGATCGACGCGCACGTGCTGTTCGTGCCGATGGAACGCGACGACATCCGGCACTCGCACGGGGTGCTGTCGCACATGATCGCCGCAGAGCGGGGGCGGATCCTGCACGGCACCTACTCACCGCAGCAGATCCTCGGGTTGATGCGTCACTTCGACCTGGCGGTCGGTATGCGCCTGCACTTCCTGATCTTCGCCGCGATGATGGGTACGCCGTTTCTGCCCCTGCCGTACGCCGGCAAGGTCTTCGACCTCGCCCAGCGACTCGGGGTGCCGGCGTTGCGGGGTGTGGAGCGTGAGGTGGAGGGCCCCCTGTTGGCCGAGGTGGACCAGTTGTGGGATGAGCGCGAGCAGCGGGCCGAGGTCACCGCCCAGCGGGTGGCGCGGGTGTGTGACGAGGCCAGAGGCACCTCCCAGGTCACCCGGGCGGTGCTGGAGAGCCTGCGCAACCGGTCTCTGGTCGAGGTCGGCGCCTGACCGGTGGCGGGGGCCGGGTCAGACCGCCGGCCCCCGCCAGCAGTAGCGCCACTGCTGGCGGTCGGTGTCGACGGACTCCAACTCGTAGATCTCCGCTGCCGCCAGCCCTTGTGGCCCCAGGTGGTGGTGGGTCAGTGGGGGCCGGCCGTTCGGGTCCAGTTCGACGGTGACGTGCTCGCCGTCGGCCGTGCCGCCCACCAGTGGGATCTCAACCGTGGATGCCATGCGCCCATCCTGCCCCGGCCGTCGGTGACCCGCAGGGCGAAGCGGGATGATCCTGCCGTCAGCCGGACGCGTCGCACAGGGCGGCGTAGCGGTCAAGGTAGAGCGGCCATCCTCCGTCGTCGGCGACGCCGTCCCGGACGGACTCCCAGCCGGGGCCGTGCCGGTCGAGGTGGCGGTGTTCCAGTTCCACCCGGGTGCGGTGCGGGGTTTCGGCGACGAACCGCACCTCGACCTCGCTGGTGTTGTCGGGCTCGGTCTCGACCTGCCACTTGGGGTTGATGTCCCAGCTGAACACGACCCGGTCCGGTGGGTCGTAGGCGAGCACCCGAGCCCAGCGGCACTCGGTGCCGTCGACGCCACGGTCGTAGATGTGGCCACCGACTCTCGGCTCGAACACGGTCTCGGCGATCGCGACGCCGAGCAGGTTGTGTTCCCGTGGCTTGAAGTCGCCGAAGCGTTCGGTGAACGTGGTGAACGCCCGTTCGATCGGCGCGTTCACGATGATCTGGCGGCGCACCACCACATCCGCTGCCTGGGTCATGAGTCCTCCTCGGTGGTCTGGTCGACGACGTCCTGGTAGCTGTCCAGCGCGCGGCGCCAGAACGTGTCGAGTTGGTCGCGTAGGGCGGCCACGCCGGCCGGGTTGAGCCGGTAGACCCGTCGGGTGCCGGCCTGCTGGTCGACGACCAGTCCGGCGTCCTTGAGCACCTTCAGGTGCTGGGAGACCGCGGGCCGGCTGATCGGTAGTTCCCGGGCGAGTTCGCCGACGGCACGTGGCTGTTCCGCCAGGCACGCGACGATGGCGCGACGGGTGGGGTCGCCGAGGGCGTCCCAGCCCTCGTCAGATCGGTAAGTGGCCACGAACGGTAAGCTACGACTTACCAAGGGGGCTGTCAAGCACCACCCGGCAGCGGTACGCCCCGATCGGTCAGTCGCGGGGGAGCAGCCCCGGCGGGTACTCCATGCCGTCGTGGGTGCAGGCCGCGGCGGCGACACGGGACGCGTACCCGGCCGCCTCCAGCCAGGTCGCGCCACGGGACCGGGCCGCGATGATCCCCGCCGCGAAGGCGTCCCCGGCGCCGTTGGTGTCGATCACCGGGCCGGGCGGGACGGCCGCCGGAACGCGATGGACGTCCCGGCCCAGGTACAGATCGGCACCGTCCGCGCCCCGGGTCACCAGCACCGGGCGCGGTGCCAGCGTGCCGGCCACGGCCGCCGCCCGGTCCCCGAGCGCCGCACCGCTGACCAGCACCAACTCGGCGACGTCGGCGAAGCGGCGGTGGTACGGGTTGTGCCCGTCCCAGTCGTGCAGGTCGGTCGAGGCGCCCACCCCCTCGCTGAGCACGTCACCGAGGTCGGGCAGCAACTCCCGCACCCATCCCATGATCGACAGATGCACGTGGGTGGCGTCCTCGATCAGCTCCGCCACCCGGGGCGCCGCGAACGGTGGCGGACCGTCCGAGGCCCGGGGGTCGTACAGCGACATCCGCCGCCCGCCAGGGTCGACCAGGTTCACCGACCGCCGGGTACCCGCCGGGTCGTCGGCCAGGACCGCCCGCACGCCGGTACGGGCCAGCGCGGCTCGCACGACGGCACCGGCCGGATCCACGCCCACCGTGTCGACCACCGTCACCCGCAGCCCGAGCGCGTGCGCGGCGAGGACCACCCCGGCGCCGGTGTTGCCGACCCGCAACTCGATCGGATCGACGGTGACCGAGTCGACCACCGGCAACGGCAGCCGGGGCACCCGCACTCGCACATCGACGCCGAGGCCGCCGATCACCAGGAGGTCGCACATGGCGCCGACGCTAGCCGGTCGGCGCCGCCTATCCTGGCCCCGGGTCGCCGCCGACGTGGCGCGGACCCGCCCGGTTCGAGGGGGAGTGCGTGCTGGTCGTCCATGGGATGTGGCTGCCCGGCCGAGGGCTGGCGGTCTGGGCCGAGGACAGCACCCTGCCACCGGCGGCCCCGCGCCGTCCCGGCCGGGCGCCGCGAGCCCGCCCACACCCGTTCGCCGCCGGGCACGCCGAACTGGTCGCACTGCTGGCCGACGTCGCCGAACCGGACGATCTCGGCACGGCGCTGCTGCGCCTGCCCACCCGCGCCGGCTCGCCGCTGGATTCACCGGAACTGGTCCGCACCACCGTCGTGGCACCGGTCCGTGGTCCGGTCACCCTCGCCGGGTGGCAGGTTCCGGTGCTGGCGTACGCCCCGGACGCCGCGCTGTCGCTGCTGCGTACCGTCGAGAAGCTGGCCGCCGCACCCGGCGCGAGCCTGCGACACCTGGCCGAACTGGCCGGTTTCGCCACCGACCTGGCCACCCGCGGCCGGGTCCTGCCCAGCCTCGCCGATCCGTTCTCGGCCACCGATCCGTTCTCGGCCACCGGGGCATCCGACGCCTGGGCGGTGTGGCGACCGCTGCTGACCGGCACGGACGCCGCCTGGGCCCGGTCGCTGGCGCTGGCCCTGCCCCCCGCAGCCCGGGCCGTGGTCGAGGCGGAGCTGCCCGCGACGGCGCCCGCCCGCCGGGCGGCCTCGCCGGACGCCGGCCGCCGTCGAGCGGCCTCGACCCGTGCGGCTGCCGACCATTCCGGCCGAGGGGCCGCCACCCGGGCGTCGGGCCGCGCCGACAGGTCGGCAGAGGTGCCCGGGCTGCTGGTCGCTGACGCGCTCGACGCGCTCACCGACGCGGCCGTGCGCGCCGCGCTGCCGCCGATGACGCTGGCCCGGGGGACGCGACCGAACGGTGCCGTGACGGCCTGGCTGGGCGCGTTGACCGGACCGCAGCGCGGGTTCACCGCCGAGGCGGCGGCGCTGCGCACGCTCCGCTCCGAGCTGGACCAGTGGCAGCGCGACGCCGACGGTGGCACGGTGCGGGCGAGCTTCCGGCTGGTCGAGCCGTCGGCCGACGAGCTGACCGAACCGGTGACTGTGGTGCCGGCCGACCCCGATGCCGTGGTCGCCACCACCGGCCGGTGGCGGGTCGAGTTCGGACTGCGCGTCAACGACGAGCCGGGCCTGCACGTCGACGCCGGACAGGTGTGGCGCGGCGACGGCGAGACCGTGGCCGGTGACCATCCGCAGGAGATCCTGCTGGCCGAACTCGGCCGGGCCAGCCGACTGTGGCCGGAACTGGACGTGGCTCTGCGTACGGCCCGGCCGGAGGCGCTGGAGCTGGACACCGAGGGCGCGCACCGGTTCCTGCGCGAGGGCGCTCCGACGCTGCACGCGGCGGGCTTCACGGTGCTGCTGCCGTCGTGGTGGCGACGGCCCGCATCGCGGCTCGGCGCCCGGCTGCGGGCCAGCTCCCGCAGCGCGCCCGGCACGGTCACCGGCCCGGCCGACCGGGTGGGACTGGACGCCCTGGTCGACTACCGCTGGGAGCTGGCTCTCGGCGACGAGCCGTTGACCTCCGACGAGTTGACCCGGCTGGCGGAGCTGAAGACCCCGCTGGTACGGCTGCGGGGGCGCTGGGTCGAGCTGGACCCGAAGCGGCTCGCCGCCGGCCTGCGCCTGCTGCGGGCCAGCGGTGAGCTGACCGTGGCCGACCTGCTGCGGCTCGGTCTGTCCGATGCCGAGCAACCGGACGCGTTGCCGGTGCTCGAGGTGAGCGCCGACGGCGCGCTCGGTGACCTGCTCGCCGGGGCCGTGGACCGCCGGCTCGCCCCGCTGGACGAGCCGCCGTCCTTCCACGGCACGTTGCGGCCGTACCAGCGGCGAGGGCTGGCCTGGCTGGCGTTTCTCCAGTCGCTGGGGCTCGGTGGGGTGCTCGCCGACGACATGGGGCTGGGCAAGACCGTGCAGCTGCTGGCGCTGCTGGCCGCCGACCCGCCGCAGGCCGGTCCGACCCTGCTGATCTGCCCGATGTCGCTGGTGGGCAACTGGCAGCGGGAGGCCGCCCGGTTCACCCCGGACAAACGCGTACACGTGCATCACGGCGCGCAGCGGGCCCGCGGCACGGAGTTCACCGCCAGCGTGCACGCCGCGGACCTGGTCCTCACCACGTATTCGGTGGCTGCCCGGGATGCCGCGGAGCTGGCTGGCGTCGACTGGCACCGGGTGGTCGTAGACGAGGCGCAGGCCATCAAGAACGCCGCCACCCGGCAGGCCGAGGCGGTACGCGCCCTGCCCGCCCGGCACCGCATCGCGGTCACCGGCACGCCGGTGGAGAACCGGCTGGCGGACCTCTGGTCCATCATGCAGTTCGCCAACCCGGGCCTGCTCGGCCCGGCGGCGACGTTCCGCAAGCGGTTCGCCGAACCGATCGAACGGCACGGGGACACCGAGGCCGCCGAACGGCTGCGCCGAATCACCGGTCCGTTCGTGTTGCGCCGGCTCAAGACCGACTCGTCGATCATCACCGACCTGCCCGAGAAACTGGAGATGGAGGTCGTCTGCAACCTCACCGCCGAACAGGCGGCGCTGTACCGGGTGGTCGTCGACGACATGCTCGCCCGGATCGAATCCAGCGACGGCATCGAGCGGCGCGGGCTGGTGCTGGCCACCATGACCCGGCTCAAGCAGGTCTGCAACCACCCCGCGCAGCTGCTCCGCGACGGCTCCTCCCTGCACGGACGGTCGGGCAAGCTGGCCCGGCTGGAGGAGATCCTCGACGAGGTCCTCGCGGCGGGGGAGAAGGCCCTGCTGTTCACCCAGTACGCGGAGTTCGGCGGGATGCTGCGCGGGCACCTGTCGGCCCGGTTCGGCCGGGAGGTGCTCTTCCTGCACGGCGGGGTCGGTAAGGCCGACCGGGATGCGATGGTGACCCGCTTCCAGTCCGACGGCGGACCGGCGCTGTTCGTCCTCTCGCTCAAGGCCGGCGGCACCGGACTGACGCTTACCGCCGCCAATCACGTGGTGCACGTCGACAGGTGGTGGAACCCGGCGGTCGAGGACCAGGCCACCGACCGGGCGTTCCGGATCGGACAGCGGCGCCGGGTGCAGGTCCGTAAGTTCGTCTGCGCCGGCACGGTGGAGGAGAAGGTCGCTGCGTTGATCGCCGACAAGCGTGGCCTGGCCGCCTCGGTGGTCGGCACCGGCGAGCAGTGGGTGACCGAGCTGTCCACCGCTCAGCTACGGGAGTTGTTCACGCTGGAGGCGGGGGCGGTGGCCGAGTGAGGGCCGACGACGGCGGCAGGTTCGCCGACTACGGCCCGCCGCGCCGGGTCGACGGCGGTCTGCGGGCCCGCAGCACCCGGGGCGCGATCGGCGTCTCCTGGTGGTCCCGCCGATTTCTGGAGGTGCTGGAGTCGTTCGCGCTCGGCACCCGGCTGACCCGGGGCCGGTCGTACGCCCGCGCCGGGCAGGTGCTCCGCCTCGACGTCGCGCCAGGCGTGGTTACCGCGGTGGTGCAGGGCTCCCGGGCCCGGCCGTACCAGGTAAGCGTCGCACTTCCGCCCTTTCCGGCCCGGCTGTGGGCCCGGATCGAGGCGGAACTCGCCGCCCAGGCGTTCTTCAGCGCCCGGCTGCTCGCCGGCGACCTGCCGGCCGAGCTGGAGGAGCTGTTCGCCGCCGCCGAGGCGCCGCTGTTTCCGGCGGCGATCGGCGAACTGGACCAGCGGTGTTCGTGCCCGGACGTCGCAGTGCCCTGCAAACACCTCGCGGCGACCTTCTATCTGCTCGCCGAGGCGTTCGACGCGGACCCGTTCACCCTGCTGCACTGGCGCGGGCGTAGCCGGGCGGACCTGCTCGCCCGGCTACGGCAGCTGCGCGCAGGTGCATCGGCCACCGACGCCTTGACGAGCCGGCGGCCCGGCGACCGCGAACCGGCGCGCCGGCCGCCCGGTGGCGGCGAAGCGGCGGGCCGCGCCGACGAACCGGCGCGCCGGGACGTGACGAACCCGACCGGCCACAGTGCTTCCTCGGCCCCGTCGGGCACCGGGGCGGCCGACCCCGGCTGGCCCGGCGACCACGAGGTGACCATGCCCGCGGCCGGGGCCGTCCGGGCCCTGGCCGACCTGCCCGTCACGCCGCTGGCCGAGGCGGTCGACCGGTTCTGGTTGCCGCCCGTGCCGCTGCCGGACCGCCCGCCGAGCCTGACCGCCCGACCGGACCTGTTGCTGCGGCAGCTGGGCGCGCCCGCGCCGGCCATCGGCGGGCCAGGACTCGTCGAACGTCTGCGCCACGCCTACCGCCAGCTCGGCGAGGAGTAAGCCACCCCGACCGGCCCGGTCACAGCCAACGTTGACGGAACCGCCACATCAGCGCCGCGTTGGTCAACAGCACCACCGCGAAGATGGCCCCGGCCAGCCGGCCGGCGAGTACGGTGGTCGCCGGCAGCGCCGCCCAGAGCACGACGGTCAACAGCAGCAGCCAGCGGCCGTGACGGCCCCGGGCACGGTGGTCGAGCCGGGCGAAGAACGCCGGATCACTCTCCCGTAGGTGGCGGGTGATCTGCTCAAATCTGCGTTGATCCTCTTTGCTGAGCATGTGCCTTCCCCTCACGCGTTCAGCAACGGTGCGACGGAATACCCGCTGCGGAGAGGGCTCACGCGCTCTTCCTGTTGCTACTTTGGCGCCCACGGCTCGGGAGCGCGGCCGGGCGACAGCTGAGCGACCCCTTATCCGAGCCTTAAATTTCTCCTGCGCGGCGGGGCGGCGCGGCGAGGGTACCGGTTGGGGGATTGTCGCCGGCCGGGCAACGGCAGGCGAGCGAAGGCCCTGCTTGTGACGTGCGTACCCGATTGGCCGGTAACCGCCCGACGCCGGCTCGCGATGAGCGCCGCCTTAAGTGCCCCGGCCTGGGGCGGTCGACCGGCCTTGTCGTGTGTCGGCCCGGTGACTACCTTCCCGGGGCAAACCCTCAGCAGCAGGCGTCGCACCACGGCAGACCGGTCACGTCCAGGGTCGACGCCCGGCAGGAATCGGAAACGGTGCATGGCCGATCAGCTCGACGAGTGCGGCGGCCGGGCGTGACGACCTACCCCCGCCCGTACGTCAGTCCGCGGCCGGCCCGGCCGGGGTCGGGCGCGTCCGCCCCACCGGCGGCCGTGCCACGGCGCGGCGCCAATGGTCGGCGGCTGCTTGTCGTGCTGTTCCTGGGTGGTCTGGTGGCCAGCGTGCTGCCGTGGTGGCGGGACACCCCGGCCGGCTCGTTGACCGGTGCCACCGCGATGACCACCGCCGCCGGGCAGATCACCGGGCTGGTCGCCGGCTACCTGCTGCTGGTCCAGGTGCTGATGATGAGCCGCCTGCCGGTGCTCGAACGGTGGGCCGGCGGCGAGCGGATCGCCCGCTGGCACCGCGACGTCGCCGCCACGCTGCTGGTCGCGGTGCTCGCCCACACGGCGCTGATCCTGGTCGGCTACGCCGGGCTGGAAGGTCGCTCGCTGCTCGGCCAGGCCGGCGTGATGCTGCGCGAGTACCAGGACATGGTCTCCGCGTTCGCTGCTGCCGGCCTGCTGGTGCTGGTCGGGTTGGTGAGCGTGCGGGCGGTACGCCGGGTGCTGCCGTACGAGCTGTGGCACGCCACCCACCTGGCCGCGTACGCCGTGCTGCTGCTCGGCTTCGCCCACCAGTTCAGCAACGGCAGCCAGTTGTTCCGGCCCGGCCCGGCGCGTACCGGATGGATCGCCCTGTACGTGCTGGTGGTCGCCGCGTGGCTGTGGGGTCGGGTGATCAACCCGCTGCGGTTCAACCTGCGGCACCGGCTACGGGTCAGTGACGTGGTCACCGAAAGCCCCGACGCCGTCTCGCTCTACCTGACCGGGTCGGGCCTCGACCGGCTGGAGCTGCTGGGTGGGCAGTTCTTCCGCTGGCGTTTCCTGACCCGGGGCTGCTGGTGGCAGTCGCACCCGTTCTCGGTCTCCGCCGCCGCGAACGACCGCTGGCTGCGACTGACCGTCAAGGTGGTCGGTCGGCACACCCAGGACCTGCGCAACCTCGACCCAGGCGTACGGGTCTGGGCGGTCGGCCCGTCAGGCACCTGCACGGCGGCCCACCGCACCCGCGAGCGCGCGCTGCTGATCGCCGCCGGCAGCGGCATCACCCCGCTGCGGGCGATGCTGGAGGAACTGCCGCCCGGTGCCGCGCTGATCTACCGGGCCCGTACCCCGGCCGACGTGTTGTTGCAGGAGGAGTTGGACTGGCTGGTCCGCAACCGCGGTCTGCGGGTCTGGTACGTCGTCGGCTCCCGCAACGACCCGGTCCCACGGCAGGTGATGACCCCGGACGGGCTGCGCCAGCTGGTGCCGGACGTGGCTCGTCGCGACGTCTACCTGTGTGGCCCACCCGGGCTGGTCGAGCAGTATCGCCAGGTGCTCCGCCAGGCCGGCGTCCGCCGCCGGCAGATCCACCTCGCCACCTTCGAACTCTGAGAGGGCCCACCGCATGCGTCGCGCGCTCCTCGCGATCACCGGCCTGGCCGCCAGCACCACCGCGCTTGTGGTGTTCAAGGCCGCACCGGGCACCGGTCAACCCGCCCAGGAGGCACCCACCGCCGCCGAGGGGCCGGCACCAGCAGCCGGCTCGGACGAGACGACGCCGCGGGCCAGCACCGCGCCGGAATCGACCCGCAGCGCCTCCGGCGCGAGCCGGTCCGGTTCGAGCGGCGCACCGGGTACCCCCGCCGCGTCCCGGACCGGCACCGCCGCCGCGCCACCCACCGCCAGCACGCTCGTCGGGCCGGTGGTGAGCAACGAGTTCGGCGACGTGCAGGTCCGCATCACAGTGGTCGGCGACCGGATCGTCAACGCGGCGGCGCAGCGGCTGCCGCGCGGGACGGCCCAGTCCGACCAGCGCAGCGACCAGGTCGACAGCCGGTACAGCGGCGCGGTGGGGATGGTGGTGGAACGGCAGAGCGCCGACCTGGACACCATCTCGGGCGCGACCGCGACCAGCGACGCCTACCGGCGGTCCTTGCAGGCCGCGATCGACCAGCGGCGGTGAGGGTGGACACCTTGACCCGACCCGGGCTGCGTCGGGTCGAACACGTGATGGGTACCCCGGTCAGCCTCGACATCGCCGACGACCGGCCCACGGTCGAGCTGACCGCGCTGGCCGACGGGGTGTTCGCCTGGCTGCGCGAGGTGGACGCGAGGTTCAGCACGTACCGGCCGGACAGCGAGGTGTGCCGCTTCGACCGGGGCGAGCTGCTGCTCTCCGAGGCGTCGGCCGACCTGCGCCGGGTGCTGGAACGCTGCGCCGACCTGTGGGGCGCCACCGACGGCTTCTTCGACGCGTACGCCACCGGGCGGCTGGACCCGTCCGGGTACGTCAAGGGCTGGGCGGTCCAGGTGGCCTCGGACCGGTTGCGCGCGGCGGGTGTCGACAACCACTGCCTGAACGCCGGTGGTGACGTCCGGGTGCGGGGCCGCTCCTCGACCGGGCTGCCGTGGCGGATCGGCGTGCGGCACCCGTGGAACCCGTCGGCGGTCTGTCTGGCGCTCACCGGGACAGACCTGGCGGTCGCCACCTCGGGTGTCTACGAACGTGGCCCGCACGTGCAGGATCCCCGGCGGGGCGCGCCGGCCAGGGGGCTGCGCTCGGTGACCGTGGTCGGGCACGACCTCGGACTGGCCGACGCGTACGCCACCGCGGCGGTGGCCATGGGCGTGGCCGGGATCGGATGGCTGGATCGGCTGCCCGCGCACCAGCACGTGGTGGTCACCGACGACGCGCGCTGCCTGCACTCCACCAACCTGCCCCTGTCGGCCTAGCCCGACCGACCTCCCCGCCCCGCAGCACCCGGTACCCCGTGGCAGCCCGGTGATCCGTGGCAGTCACGGCTGCCGACACGCCGCCCGGAGACCATCTCCGCTGCCACGGATCCGGCTTCGGGGCGACCTGGCCGGACGGTGTGGGCCGGCGTAACCGGGGGTGTAACTGTTCGGGTCAGGGCCAGCGGGCTGGGCGGTGGGTGATAGCTGGGCGGGACCCGGTCGGCCGGGGACGGCCGGGCCGGGCGCCCGGGGGACGGGTGGCCGCCCATCGGCGGCCGGGTCGGTGTCGCCGGGGCGGCTCTGCTCCGCCCGGATGGTGTCTGGTGTCGCCGGTGGACATCGCATCCCCGCTCCCGGCGCAGGCGCGCCGTCGAAGGATCCAACGAGCGCCGGTCGGTTCGGGTCTCGCTGCCGGTGCCGGGGAGCGCGGCGAAGGTCGCGCCGGAGCCGGTCTGGCAGAGGCCGGCGACGCGTCGCACCGCGCGCCCGGTCAGCGGCTGCGGCGAGGCAGCGGCAGATGGCCGGGTACCAGTGCCGGGGTCAGCGTCACGCCGGTCGCACGCAGCGCCTCCACCAGCGTGTTCTGCACCAGGTAGGCATCCGGTAGCTGCCAGCGGGCCTGCTCCGGTGCGACTGCCCAGCGGACCTGGCCCTCGGGCAGCCGGGTCGGTGGCGCCGGAACCCAGGAGCCGCGACCGTGCAGCACCACGTCGAAACACTGCTCCAGTTCCGGTCGCAGTGGGTCGCCCGGCCGGACCAGGAACATCCAGCGCCCCGTCGGGGTGACCAGCACCGGGCCGCGTACCCCCGGACCGACCGGGTGGACGCGTACCGCATCCAGGACCAGCCGGCCCAGGTGGGCGGGAACCTCCAGCACGTCGAAGGAGCGGCCGGTGGGCAGCAGTACGCCGTGTGGCCGGGACCGCCACCAGGTGGCCACTCGCGCCGGATCGGTGCTTGCCGCGTGCTCCCAGTCCTCCAGGGCGGGATGGCAGCCGACGGTCGGGCAGCCGGCCCGACCGCAGACGAAGCGGCTCCGCGCCAGGCAGGCGCCCGGGGTGATCGCCCAGCCGTGCAGGGCGTAGCGCACGGCGATCCGGCGCAGCCGTACCCGTTCCAACGGCGACAGACGCGCCACGTGCGGTGCGACATTCCCCCACATTGGTGCCATCTCCCCTCGCCGCGCCTGGCCGGCGTCAGCTCGTACGTCGAGACCCGTCACTGCCGTAGCCCGTCATCGTTTTGTTTGACAAAGTGGCCGATGCAACTTGCACGAAAGTTACGAGGCTCGGCCAGAAGGCTGACGCACCTCCTGTGCGACCAGCGGAAACCAGGGATCCGGACGGATCGCCGCGCCTACGGAACGGCCCCCGGCCCCCGGCCAGGGCTCCAGCAAAGGGGAGGACTGGGGAGATGGACGAGCTACCCATCGGGCGGCGGGTGGCCTACTGGCGCGGCCGGCGAAAAATGTCGCAGCAGGTTTTCGCCGACCGGTTGGGCAAGTCGAAGAGCTGGGTCGACAAGATCGAGCGGGGCGTGCGGCGGCTGGACAAGTTCTCCGTGCTCTACGAGATCGCCGACATCCTCCAGATGGACGTGCAGTTGCTGCTCGGCAAGGATCCGGAACGCCGCACCGACGCGCTCAACTGCATCGACCAGTTCGAGGTCGAGGAGATCCGGGCCGCGCTGGAGCGGTACGACTCGATCAGCGCGTACTTCGACGCGGCACCGAGCCCACCGCCGCTGGCCGACATGAGCAAGGCGGTCACCCACGCCTGGCTGACCTACCAGTACGGCCGCTACGGGATGCTCACCCGGGCCCTGCCGAAGCTGCTCCGCGACGCCCAGGCGGCCGACGCCGCGTACGGCGGTGACCAGGCCCAGCGTGCCGCCCACCTGCTCGGGCAGGTCTACCAGCTCGCCTCCTCGGTGCTGCGCAAACTCGGCGAGTGCGATCTCGCCTGGCTCGCCGCCGACCGTTCCATCGCCGTCGCGCAACGCGCCGACGACCAACTGCTCGCCGGGGTCGCCACCACCCGGGTCTGCAACGCGCTGGTGGCGATGGGCCGGCCCCGGCCGGCGCTTGAGCTGAACGTGCGGATCGCCAACCAACTCGCCCCGGGCGGCGGCAACGACAGTCGTCCCGAGCGCCTCTCCGTCTACGGGATGCTGCTGCTCCAGGGTGCGATGGCCGCCTCCCGCATCGGTGACAGCGCCACCGTGGAGGATCTGCTCGACGGAGCCCACGCGGCGGCGGTCGAGCTCGGCGGCGACCACAACCACTACTGGACCTCGTTCGGGCCGACAAATGTGGAGCTGCACCGGGCGGCGGCCGCCGTCGAGCTGGGCGACGGCGGGCGGGCCGTCGAGGTGCACCGCCAGAAGATCCAGCCCGCGCCGTTCGACGCGATGCTGCCCGAACGCCGGGCGCATCACCTGCTCGACCTGGCCCGGGGCTTCGCGCTGATCGGCGACGTGGCCAACGCCGGGGAGATGCTGCTGCGCGGTGACCGCCTGGCACCCTCCGAGATCCGCTGCCGCCCGATCGCCCACGAGGTGATGTCGGACGTCCTTCGTCGCACACGTGGTGCGCCGCCTTCTCCGATCGCAGAGTTGGCTGAGCACATGGGAGTAGGAGTATGACCTCGGAGCCGGCATGACCGGTTCGCACCGCCACGACGGGCACCGTCAGGTGCTCTACATCATCGCCTGTGGTTCGCCACTGGCCCGAGACGTGGGCCGGCTCGTCGACCTGGCCCAGCAGGACGGCTGGGACGTCTGCGTGATCACCACGCCCGACGGTGCCAAGTTCGTCGATCGCACCGCACTGGCCCGTCAGACCGGTCACCCGGTACGCACGCACTACAAGAACCCGGGCGACCCGGACGTGCTGCCCACCGCCGATGCCATGATCGTCTGCCCGGCCACGGTCAACACCGTGAACAAGTGGGTGGCCGGCATCGCGGACACCCTCGCCCTGGGGCTGCTGGTGGAGGCCCAGGGCCGGGGGATACCGCTGGTGGCCGTGCCGTACACCAACGCGGCGATGGCCGCCCACCCCGCCTTCCGGGCGGGCCTCGCCCGGCTCTCCGAATGGGGGGTGGGGGTGCTCTTCGGTGATGACGTCTACCCCCTGCATCCGCCGGGGACGGGGGAGCGGCACCAGCACGCCTTCCCGTGGGCGCTACCGCTGACCGCCGTGCGCGACCGCCTCTGCCGGACCGGTTGACCGGCAGCCCCACAGTTGACGACGCCGGTCGGGCCCGGGGTGACAGCTCGCTACCGGCCACCACAGAGTTCACGGCCCGGCCGCGGCGAGGTCCGCGGCCGGGTGACGTCCGGTAGACGTGCTGACGCCGGTAAGCTCACCGGCCGTGAGCACAACCGCAGCCTTGCCGACCGTCGCCGACGTGGTGGCCGAGGTGGTGCGGCACTACCCGCCGGCCTGGGCCGAGGAGTGGGATCGGGTCGGCCTGGTGCTCGGTGAGCCGTCCGCCCCCGTACGCCGGGTCCTCTGCGTCGTGGACGTGGTTCCCGAGACGGTCGCGGAGGCGCTCGACGCGGGCGTCGACATGATCATCGCCCATCATCCGCTGCTGCTGCGCGGGGTGTCGTCGGTGGCGCCGACGACCTACAAGGGCCGCATCGTCCACCAGCTGATCAAGGCCGATGTCGCGCTGTACGTCGCGCACACAAACGCCGACGTGGCCGTGCCGGGCGTGTCCGACGCGCTCGCCGCCCGGTTCGGTCTGCTCGACCTGCGCCCGCTGAAACCGGCAGGCCCGGGCACCCCCGCCGAGGGGGAGGGGCGCGGCGCCGGCCGGATCGGCCGCCTGCCGCAGCCGCTGACCCTGGCCGAACTGGCCCGCCGGGCCGCCGCCGCACTACCGGCCACCGCCGCCGGGGTACGCGCCGCGGGCGATCCGGAGCGCCTGGTGCGTACCCTGGCGGTCTGCGGTGGTGCCGGGGACAGCTTCCTGGCCGACGCCACCGCCGCCGGGGTGGATGCCTACCTCACCTCGGACCTGCGCCACCACCCGGCCGGCGAGCACCTCGCCACCGGAGGGCCGGCGTTGCTCGACGCCACCCACTGGGCCACCGAACGGCCGTGGTTGGACGACCTCGCGGCGCTGCTACGGGCCGCGCCCGGCGTCGAGACCCTGGTGTCCGACCTGGACACCGACCCGTGGACCGTGCACGCCGCCTCACCGCACCCGGACGAACGCGCGCCGGACGAACCCGCAGCGGACGACAAGGAGCCCGACCGTGAAGGCTGACCCCCAGGTCCAGCGCCGCCTGCTCGATCTCCAGGCGATCGACACCGCTCTCGCCCAGCTCGCCCACCGGCGTCGGTCGTTGCCCGAACGGGCCGAGCTGGAGGCCCTCGCCCGGGAGTTGTCCGCCCTGGAGGACGAGCGGGTCCGCGCCCAGGTCGCCGTCGACGACCTGGACCGCGACATCGCCCGGCTGGAAAAGGACGTGGACCAGGTCCGGGCGCGCAAGACCAAGGACGAGGACCGGCTGGCCGCCGGCACCGGCCCGGCCCGTGAGTTGGAGGCGCTTCAGCACGAGCTGGCCTCCCTCAACCGCCGGCAGAGCGACCTGGAGGACGCCGAGCTGGAGCTGATGGAGCAGCGGGAGACCGCCCAGTCGGTGCTGGACGGGGTGGAACAGCGACTGACCGAGGTGCGGGAACGGCGGGCCGCCACCGAGCAGCGGCGCGACGACAGCCTCGCCGAGATCGGTCGCGAGGAGGAGTTCAAGCGCTCCGCCCGCCAGCCCCTCGCGAACGACCTGCCCGCCGACCTGGTGCAGCTCTACGACCGGATCCGCACCGACACCGGCCTCGGCGCCGCGCTGCTGACCGCCGGTCGCTGCGGCGGATGCCGGCTGGAGCTCTCCGGCGCCGACCTGGCCCGGATCCGCAAGGCCGACCCCGACGACGTGGTCCGCTGCGAGGAGTGCCGCCGGATCATGGTCCGCACCAACGAGTCCGGGCTGTAACCGTGGCCGCGCGTACGGTCCTCGTCGAGGCCGACGGCGGATCCCGGGGCAACCCCGGGCCGGCCGGGTACGGTGCGGTGCTCCGCGACCCGGCCACCGGCGAGGTGCTGGCCGAGCGGAGCGAGGCGATCGGCACCGCCACCAACAACGTCGCCGAGTACCGGGGACTGATCGCCGGCCTGGCCGCCGCCGCCGAACTCGGTGCCGACGAGGTCGAGGTCAGGATGGACTCCAAGCTGGTCGTCGAGCAGATGTGCGGCCGCTGGCAGATCAAGCACCCCGGTCTGCGCCCGTTGGCCGCCGAGGCCGCCCAACTGGTCGGCCGGTTCACCGCCGTACGGTTCAGCTGGATCCCCCGGGACCGCAACACCCACGCCGACGCCCTCGCCAACGCCGCGATGGACGCCGCAGCCGCGTCCGGCGTCGCCACGCCGACCGTCGAGCCGCCCCGCGTGGTCGAGCCGCCGCGTCGCCTCGGTGGCCCGGAGCCGGCCGGCGGCGGCGCAGCCGAGGTCGCCGCCCGGGCCGAGTCACCGGGTGCCGACCTGACCAGCGCGCCGGTGTCCTGGGAGCCCCGGCCCAGCTTCACCGCCACCCGGCTCGTCCTGGTCCGGCACGGCGAGACCGAGTACACCGAGCAGGGCCGCTACTCCGGTCGCGGAGACATCCCGCTCAGCAGCAAGGGCAAGGCCCAGGTACGGGCCACGGCCGCCCGGGTGGCCGCGCTCGCGCCGAACACCGTGGCCGTGGTCAGCTCACCGCTGTCCCGGTGCATCGCAACCGCCGAGGCGATCGCCGCCGCCGTCGGCGACCTGCCGGTACGCCGCGACGACGAACTCATCGAATGCGACTTCGGCGCCTGGGAGGGACGCACCTTCGCCGAGGTCCGCGAGGGCTGGGCCGGCGAACTCGACGCCTGGCTCGCCTCCACCCGGGTCGCCCCGCCGGACGGCGAGTCGTTCGCCGCAGTCGCCGAACGGTGCGACCGGGCGGTGCGACGGCTGCTCGACGCGTACCCCGGTCAGACCGTCGTGGTGGTCTCGCACGTCTCGCCGATCAAGCTGATGCTGCGCGACGCGCTCGCCGCCACCGACTCCTTCCTGCACCGCCTCTACCTCGACGCGGCCGGCGTCTCGGTGCTGGACCGCTGGCCCGACGGCGGCGTCGCCGTCCGCTCGATAAACGAAACCGCCCACCTCGCTGACCTCTGACCCGCCCCGCCCCGCCCCGTCGATCTTGCACTTTTGGTCGCCGAGAAGTTGCTTATGCCTGATTCGCGGGGTCAGGAAGTGCAAGATCGCGGGTTCAGGCTAGAGCGCGCCAGAGGAGATAGGTGCCGATCACGGTGCCGAAGACGACGATGATGGTCTTCAGGATCGCCGAGGGAAGCCGGCGGACCAGGCGCGCGCCGGCGTAACCGCCGACAAGCGTGGCGGGGGCGACCACCGCGACCCCGGCCCAGTTCACCGGGCCGGCGATGGCGAAGACGACCACCGTGGTGAGGCCGATCACAGCGGACAGCAGATTCTTGATCGCGCTCACCCGGGCCAGCGTCGCGTCCAGCACCAGGGCCAGCCCGGCGACCAGCATCACCCCGACGGCGGCACCGAAGTAACCCCCGTACACCGCGGCCAGCGCCACCACCACCTGCACCGTCACGGCCCGGCGGCGGGGCGTCAGGTCACGCGGGTGGCCGACCAGCCGGCGCAGCGGATCCTGGAACGCCAGCAGCGCTGTCGCCCCCAGCACCAGGAAGGGTACGACCAGCTCGAACGCCCGCGCGGGGGTGACCAGCAGCAGCCCGGCACCGGCCAGCGCGCCGACCACCGTGGTGGGCACCAACGCGGCCAGCAACCGCGACCGAGGTAGATCCACCCGGCTGCCTGCCACGGCGGCGAGATACCCGGGAGCGACCGACAGCGAGTTGGTGACGTTCGCCGGCACCGGCGGCAACCCGATCGCGAGCAACGCCGGAAACGTGATCAGCGAACCACCGCCGGCCACCGCGTTGACCGTACCCGCGGCGAGTCCGGCGGCGAGTAGTAACGCGGCTTCGGCGAGTTCCATGATCCGCAGGCTAGCGGTCCGGAACCTGCGCCGGTTGCCCCTCCCCGGCTACTCGCCGACCGGGCCACCGGCCAACTCGGCCACGATGTCGAGGTGACCTAGGTGGCGCGCGTACTCCTGCACCAGGTGAAACATGATCCGCTCCAGCGACGCCGGATCCGCGCCCTCCCACCGTGGCCCCGGTGCCCCGCGTGCGGCCAGGTCGGTGCCCTCGACAACCGCCCGGGTGTGGGCACCCTGCGACCGCAGCGCGGCCGTCAGCTCCGCGAAGCTCTCCTCCGGCGCGACGTACCACCGTTCGTCACGCTGGTCGCCCCACGGGTCCGCGACGTCGCGCCCCTGGAATCCCCATTCGATCCAGCGAAGCTCCACGTGGCGCAGGTGCTTGAGCAACTCCAGCGGGGTCCAGCCGGACGGCAGCCGGCTGCCCCGCCGCTCCTCCTCGGTCAGCCCGGCGGCCTTCGCCAGCACGCCCTCCCGAAAATAATCGAGGTAGCGCAGGAACACCTCGGCCCGCCCGTCGGCCGGCGCAGTCGGTTCAGGGAACGGCGGCATCGTCACCGCGCCATTATCCGCCCGCCTGCCCCACGCCCCCTGCCCCCCACGGCGCTGCCGCCTCCGAGCCACCCCCGAGTGTTCCCGGTGATCGCGATCCGTGGCAGCGAATGCGGTCGACACGCCGGCCCGGAACCACCTCCACTGCCACGGATCGCCACTTGTCCGCAGGACCCGCGTGAGCCTCGTGCCCGGCGGCCCCTGACACAGGGGCGCAATAGTCGCGGATCCGGTGTCGTTAGGATGGGTACGCGACGGACGAGTCGACCGGGCGGTCGCGTCGGTGGGCTGCGGCCCGCCGCCGAGGAACGTCCGGACTCCACAGGGCAGGGTGGTTGCTAACGGCAACCCGGGGTGACCCGCGGGACAGTGCCACAGAAAACAGACCGCCGGCCCCATCGGGGACGGTAAGGGTGAAACGGTGGGGTAAGAGCCCACCAGCACCCCGGGTGACCGGGGTGGCTCGGTAAACCCCACCCGGAGCAAGGCCAAGAAAGGGCTGCCATCGCAGGATGACGCCCGCGCAGACGCTTGAGGGCGGCCCGCCCGATGTCTGCGGGTAGGCCGCACGAGCCTGTCGGCAACGGCAGGCCGAGATGGATGGCCGCCGCCGGCACGCACCCCAGGTGCGCGCCGCGCACAGAATCCGGCGTACAGGTCGACTCGTCCGTCGCCCACCCGCGATCAGTGCTGTGCTCCGACCACTCGAACAGGGCCACCCGAAAGCTTCCGTCACGCCTTTGCTGCGGCTGGCGCCTGATGCGGTTTGGCGGTGTCCCGGCGGCTGTCGGTGGCTTCCCGCCCCGGCGCCGTGGGCGGCCGGGCAGCTTGCCGCAGGCCGGGCGTCCCGCCCCGCACGACGCGCAGCGCGGCGCCTTGAGCAGCGCAGACGCCGGCTATTGAGTTGCGTTTTTGGCGTTTACGACGCATGTTGGCGAGTATGACGACCATGAGTGGGACGCAACTCCTGACCACTGGGGCGACCGCGAAGCTGCTCGGGTCGTCGCGTCAGCAGGTGGTCAACCTGTGTGAACGTGGGGATCTGCCGTTCGTGCGGGTGGGTGCGCACCGCAAGGTCAGGCGGGAGCACGTCGAGGCGTTGTTGCGACCCAAGCAGGCGTTGACCCGTGATCAGCTCAAGTCGCTGTGGCTGCACCAGGCGGTGGCGGGTGGCCTGGTGGTCGATCCGGACAAGGTGTTGGGTAAGGCTGCGAAGAACCTTGATCGGCTGCTCCGGCAGCATCGGGGGACCATGACCGAGGTCTGGCTGAGGCGTTGGCAGAGCAAGATCAACGAAGGGGCTGGGTCTGTCCTTCGGGCGCTGACTTCGGAAGATCCGGAGGCTGTCGAGTTGCGGCAGAACTCGCCCTTCGCTGGCGTGCTCTCGCAGCCGCAGCGTCGGAAGGTTCTTGAGTCCTTCAAGCGCAGCGGCTGGGACCGGGCGGCATGAAGCGCGCAGAGTGGAGCATGTCCTGAGACCGACGGGTCGGATTGTCGAAGATCCGGACGATTAGAAGGCCGACCAGGTCGACGCGTTCATCGGCGAATTCTCGCCGTTTCACGAGACGTACGGCTACTACGCCCAGGGCGTCAGTGTCTCGACGGCGGTGCTGCCCGACGGTTGGCGCGATCGGTTGGTGCTTGTGGAGTCCGACAACACCCAACCGGGACGTGGCTATGCGCTCGACCCGCACGACTGCGTGGTGTCCAAGTTGGTGGCCGGCCGGGAGAAGGACACCAAGTTCGCTGACGCGCTGCTCCGAGCGGGTCTGGTGAAACCGGGCGTGGTCGCCGAGCGGATCGAACTCCTGGTCGATCTGCATCCCCTGGTGATGAAGCGCCTGCGGGACTGGATCGCCGCGTATCAGCCCGGGCCCGACGTCAGCTGAGACGGATCGGTCGAAGCTGGCTGACGGCCCAGCAACGGCCAGAGCGGCTGTCGCGGGATTCCGGCCTTGGTCAGAGCGACTTCGCGTGCATGATTCCGCGTACAGTTCGACTCGTCCGTCGCCCACCAGGTGCGCAGTCTTGATCGAGGCGACGACCTGGTTCTGTGTTCGGTCATCGATTGGCATTGCGCTCCGCAGGGGGTGTACGACCAGCGACGCGCTGCCAGGGAACGCCCTAGGCTGACATCATGCCGGCGGAGCGTGAAGTGATCGACCTGGATGAGCACAACCAGCGGTCGACGACGACGGGCAGCGTGGTTTCCGACGGCCTCCTGACCAGACGGAAGATGAGTGTCGGGCTCGTCGCTGCTTTCGTAGCCGGCGGGGTGCTGGGTGGCTTGGGTGTGAGCGAGCTACGGGATGCGCGGGAGGAACGGGAGCGACGCGCTTCGGTCGCGCTCGTGGCGGTCCCCGTGTCCATCGCTGGCGAGAGTTCGGACGTTTCGGGTGTTCTTCAGATGGACGGGCAGCTGGCGGTGACCAACGCTGGGCAGGCGCCGGTCACTGTTCGTACGGCGGCCGGGCAGGGACCGGGTGCCCAGGTCCGTGACACCGGCGCGTCTCAGGTGCTGGGCCCGGGTGATACCGGCCTGATCGATGTCGAACTGCGCTTCGAATGCGCGACCGCGTTCGAGAGCAGCATCCTGCCGATGCGATTCTCGGTCGAGACCGATGATCGCCAGGTCAGAGAGATCGACTATCCCGTGGCCCTGGTGGGCAGTGTCTGGCACGCCAGGGCTGAGCAGCCGTGCGCGCGCACATCCGTGGGCTGAAGAGGCACGGCTGATCCGTGGCGGCATCCTCGTGACCGGGGCCAACCGGGACGCTGCGGGCGGTGGGACCGGTGCCGGGCGACTCACGTGCCGGGTGGAAACCATTGTCGAGACGATGTGGGCAGCAGCAGCAAGCCGACAACGGCAGCGAAGGCCAGCATCCGCAACACCGACAGTGGGTGGATGTCGGGGAGTTCCACAAGGCCGTACGCGATGTTGAAAGCGGCGAAGCCGGCTGTCAGGATCTGGGCACGCCCGACCTGGCGCCACAAGCCGTACGCGAAGGCCAAGGAGAGAAGGATCAGTCCTACGGCGAAGATGGTCGTCCTCGGCTCGGTGGCCCCGGGCGCGGTGCTCGTCTTGACCTGGGCGGCCTGGATGACCATGCCCAGCATGAAAGTGATCGCGGCGGCGACGACCGGGACGGGAGCCCGCCGTCGATCCTGATCGATCACCGGCACATGGTAGGTGTGGTCTGCTCGGGTCGACCAGATGTGATCGACGGATCGGGCGGCGAAGGCGACGGCCGGCGGACGGGGCGCCGGTGGCGGGTCGCGGGGCAGCGGGGACGGGTGGGCTGCCACTAAGGTCCCGGTATGGAGGCTCCGCCCGACCACGTGCTCACTGCGATGATGGCGAGCACCGGCGACGAACGCGTCGTGCTCGATGCGTTTCTCGATTTTCATCGCGCGGTGGTGCTGGGGAAGCTGCGGGGCATCTCCGACGCTGAGGCTGCCCGGCGACTGGTGCCGTCGGCGACCACCCTCGCCGGCCTGGTGAAGCACCTGACGCTTGTGGAGCGGAACTGGTTCCGCTGTCTGCTCGCGCCCGGCCCGGGGGACGTCTATCTCACCTCCGAGGAGGACGCGACGGCCAGCTTCGCGTTGGCCGAGGGTGACACCGTCGAGCGGTTGTCGGCGGCGTACGAGGCGGAGTGTGCCAGCTCGCGGGAGGTGGCGGCCCGCTTCGACCTCGACCATGTGGTGCCCCACCCGCAGCTCGGGGAGGTTTCGTTGCGCTGGATCATGGTGCACCTGATCGAGGAGACGGCCCGGCACGCCGGCCACGCCGACATTCTCCGCGAACTGACCGACGGCTCGACGGGCGCCACCTGACCGACGTTCACCGCGGCTCGCGGATCAGGCGGGTTCGAGGAGTTTGGCGAGACGTTCGGCCACCGGTGGGGCGTGCAGGTGCAGGCGGGCCACGTTTATCGCGTCGGCACCGACCACCGAGAGCAGCGCGTGTGAGCCGACGGCGTACACGGAGAAGTAGCCGGCCTGGTTGCGGACGGTGGACTGACGGAATTCGCCCTGGCCGAGGCGGAGGCTGACCTGCCGGCCGAGGCCGAAGGTCGCCGCCGCCATCGCGGCCAGGTCGTCCGGGTCCAGAGTGTCGGGCACGTCGTGCGTGATGAGCAGGCCGTCGACTCCGCCGAGGACACTTCCCTGCACCCCGGGGATCTGGAGGCGCAGCTCGTGCAGTTCGGTGCCGATCGCCGGGTACGGCAACGACGGGTCACCGGCCAGCGACGGTGGGAGCCGCACCGGTGGCGGAAGGTCCGGCTGCTTGGCGGTACGACGGGGGAGGAGGGTGTCGCCGCTGCTCACAGTTCCAGCTGCTCCTCGATGGTGCGCAGCTGGTGCCGGGCGAGCGCCAGGTTGGACCGGGCCTTGCTGAGCATCAGGTAGAGGAACAACCCCTTGCCGTTGGGGCCGTTCAGCGGCCGGATGATGTGGTACTGGCCGCCGAGGGTGATGAGCATGTCCTCGATTTCGTCGTTCAGCTTGAGCATCTCGATGGTGCGCATCTTGGCGCGTACCACGTCGGTGTTGCCAGCGGCGGCGACGGTGAGGTCGATCTCCGGAGTACCACCGGCGACGCCGAGGGTCATCCCGCTGGTGTAGTCGACGAGCGCGGCGCCGATGGCCCCGTCGATCGTCATGGCGTCCTTCAGGGCGGTGTCGAGGTTTGCCACGTGCCTCTCCAGGTTCTGCTGACGAGCTGTAGGTGCGCACCGGTACGCGGTCGTGCCGGGGTGAACAAATCTCGGATGAGATTGGCACATGCCACCTCCCATCCGCATCTTGTGCAGCGCGAACGGGCTGAGCGGGCCACGTTGGGTGACCACCGGGACGGCCGAGAATCGCCGCAGCGGCTGATGCCACACGAACGAACTCGTCTGCTACCTGCGGGGATGCTTCCCGATCCGGTTGAGGAGCCGGGCCGCGCGCTGCACGAGACGACGGTCCGTTCAGGCGGGTGTGCCGGCGAGGTCGGCGAGCACACGTCGCTGGAAGGCGCGAGCGGCCGCCCCGGTCGGTGGCGGACCGCCGTCGCGAGCGGCGATCGACCGCTCGACCAGTTCGGTGGTGTCGGCGTCGACAAGCGGTCCGGCCTCGTCCAACAGCCGCCGGCCGGCAGCCACCTTGGGCAGCCACATCCCGGTGCGCAGGCGTACCCAGGAACGGCAGGCGCCGAGCACGGCGTCCTCCGCTCCGGGGGCGGGCACCTCCCCGGCGGGCACCGATCGCGCCAACCACCAGCGCAGCGCGTCCAGGACCAGTCGACGCAGATCGTCGGGGGCCAGATCGGCGAAGGCATCGGCGGCGGGCGGACCGAGCAGCGCCCGCCCGCTCTGGTGCAGGATGCTGCGGTCCAGGCCGTACCAGAAAAGGCCGTCCGCGCTCGGGCGCTGCGCCGGGCCGTACGACACCCGGAAGTCCATCCGGGCGCCGGTGTTCAGCTCGACCTCGAAACCCGGCTCCGGTGTGCCGGACCGCGCCACCTTCTGCTGGTACACGACCAGTTCCAGGCCGCGCGCCGGGCAGGGCAGCGCCTCGTGCCGCAGCCGGGCCACCAACTCCCCGGCGACCCCGTGGTCGAGCGGTCCGGCGCAGATCAGCGCCACGTCCACGTCGCTGCGTCCGGGTTGGTACGCGGCCAGACCCACCGAGCCCGCCACGTACGCCCCGCCCAACTCGGCACCGAGCACCTCGCCGGCGACCGCGACCAGGTCGGTCAGGTACCGCCGCAGCGGTTCAGGAGTACTCCAGCTCACCGGGCTCGCCCCACTGCGTTCCAGCGGGCAGGAAGAAGGCGGAGGTCTCCCCGCCGAGGGCGTGCCGGATGACCAGCCGCGCGTGCTCGTCGAGGTCGGGCAGCCGTCCCGGCGGGAACCACCGCACGTCCAGCGACTCGTCGTCGTTGACGCGTGCCTCGCCGCCCAGGAACCGGCAGTGGAAACCGAGATTCAGGTACTCGCAACGGTCGCCGTTCGGGTACGTGTGCGGGTGCGACACGGCACTGCTCAGTCGCAGCGGTTCGACCGCCAGGCCGGTCTCCTCCAGCACCTCGCGCACGACCGCGGTGGCGGGCTGCTCACCCGGCTCGACGAAGCCGCTCACCACCGACCAGCGACCGTCGTCGGCCCGTTGGGCGAGCAGTAGCTCACTCGCGTCGTTGCGGACGATCGCGCTTACGCTGGGTAGCCAGAGTAGGTCGTGGCCGACGTGCTTGCGCATCCGCAGGATGTAGTCCGGTACGCCCATCCGGTGACCTTAGCCAATCCGCGGATCCACCCCCGCACCCGGGCTGGCGGCGACGATTTTCGCAGTTCAGGCCCGCAGGCCAGGGAGCACGTCTACTGTGGAAGGGCCCGGTGACTTGCTGTGTTCCGGTGGCGGTCGGTCGTTTCCCGGTGCACAGTGATGCCATGAGCGACAGCGGACGCGGACGTTACTACTGGTGTACGCGACACCACCGGGTCGAGTCCGGTGCCGACGTGTGCCCCGCGCGGCACGTTCTCGGCCCGTACGACTCGGCCGCCGACGCGGAGAACGCCCTGCAACAGGTGCGGGAACGCAACGAGGCGTGGGAGGCCGAGGATGCTCGCTGGACCGGGGAGGACAGGTAGACGGCGCGGGACGCCTCCCGCGCCGAGGCTCTGCGTGCGTCGCGAGGGCGGCAGCACGTCCCCATGAAGGGAACCGAGATGGCCGAAGCGCAACAGGCCACCCGCCCGGCCGCGAAGCGTACGCCCGCGAGGAAAACCGCCGCGACGGAACGCACCGCGGGCCTCGCCCGTACCCCGTCGACCCGCCGCGCGTCCGGCACCGCGCCGGCGGCCCGTAAGGCGACCGGCGGCGCAGCGCCCGCCGACAGGTCGGCCACGCTGGCGCGGAAGACCGCCGCGGCCAAGAAGGCGGCCCCCGCGAAGAAGACGGTGTCGGCGAAGGCCGCGCCGAGCAAGGCACCCGCCGCGAGGACCAGCTCGGCGTCGGCGCGGACGGCCACCGGCCCGCGCACGACCACATCCGCGGCGAAGCGGGCGGCCGCGAAGAAGGCGACCTCCACACGGAGCACGGCGGCCAAGGCACCCGCGAAGAAGGCGGCCCCGGCCCGCAAGACGGCACCCGCGAAGAAGGCCACGTCCGCGCGGGCCACGGCGGCGAAGGCGCCCGCGAAGAAGGCCACCTCCGCGCGGAAAGCGGCCCCGACGCGCAAGACCGCGCCCGCGAAGAAAGCGACCTCCGCGAGGAAGGCGGCCCCGGCCCGCAAGACCGCGCCCGCGAAGAAGGCGACGGGTACGCGGAGCACGTCGGCCGCGCGCAAGGCACCGGCGAAGACCGCGACGTCGACGGTGAAGAAGGCGGCAGCGCGGAAGACGGCGGCGAAGGCTCCGGCGAGAAAGGCCGCGGCGAAGAAGGCACCCGCGAAGACGGTGGCCGCCAAGAAGGCACCGGCTCGGAAGAGTACGACGGTGGCCACCCGGACAGCGGCGAAGAAGACGTCCGCGTCGAGGGCCCCCGCGTCGACGTCGGCAGCGAAGAAGGCCCCTGCGAAGAGGACTTCCGCGAAGAAGGCGCCTGCGGCGAAGAGAGCGCCCGCGAAGAAGGCATCCACGTCGAGGGCGGCAGCGAAGAAGACGCCTGCGAAGACCGCCGCCCGGAGCACCGGGCGTGCCGCGTCCGGCGGGCGGACCGGCGCCACGCGCAGGACGGCCCGCTGACCCGGCGTACGCTGACGACCCGTCGCTCGGCGGAGGGCGCGGTGCGTCCGGCGCTGTCAGGATGGGCGCATGGTCATCCGACGTGTGCTGGCACCGCGCATCGACTTCGGGGCGCTGCGCCGAGAACTGGGTCTGCCCGAGACCTACCCGGAGGCGGCGCAGCGGGAGGCCGACGAGGCAGCCGCCGCACCGCCCCGGCCGGCCGTCGACTGCACGGACGTCCCGCTGGTCACGATCGACCCGCCCGGCTCGCGGGATCTGGACCAGGCGATGCACCTCAGCCGCCGCGCCGACGGCGGCTACCGGGTGCGGTACGCGATAGCCGACGTCGCCGCCCACGTGCGTCCAGGCAGTGTGCTGGAGGACGAGACCTGGCGTCGAGGGCAGACGGTCTACCTTCCCGACGGCAACGTGCCGCTGCACCCGTACTCACTCGGCGAAGGCGCGGCAAGCCTGCTGCCGGACGTCGACCGGGCAGCCGTGCTGTGGACCATCGACCTGGACGCCGACGGTGACACCAGCGCGGTGGTGGTGCAGCGCGCCCTGGTCCGCAGCCGGGCCCAGTTGGCGTACCCGCAGGTGCAGGCCGACGCCGACGCGGGTCGGCTCCCCGAACCGATCGCCCTGCTGCCCGAGATCGGTGCGCTGCTCACCGCCCGAGGACTGCGCCGGGGCGCGGTCAACCTGCCGATTCCCGAACAGGACGTGGAGGCCGACGGCGACGGTTGGCGACTCGTGCTGCGGGCGCCAGTACCGATGGAGGAGCACAACGCGCAGATCTCCCTGCTCACCGGGATGGCCGCCGCCGACCTGATGCTGGCCGGTGGGATCGGCCTGCTGCGGACGATGCCCGCGCCGAAGCCCGAGGCGGTGCAGCGGCTGCGGGCCGCCGCCGCCCCGCTGGGCGTGCACTGGCCGGACGACGTCGGCGTGGGTGAACTGCTGCTCCGGTTGGACCCGGCCCAGCCTCGGGCCGCCGCGTTCATCGACCAGGCCGCGGAGCTGATGCGTGCGGCCGCGTACACCCCGTTCGACGGCGAGCCGCCCGAGCAGCCGGCGCACGGCGGGGTCGCGGCCGCGTACGCCCATGTCACGGCGCCGCTGCGACGACTCGCCGATCGGTACGCCACGGAGATCTGCCTGGCGCTGCACGACGGCCGTGAGGTACCCGACTGGGCCCGCGCGGCGCTGCCCCGGCTGCCGTCGGTGATGGCGGCCACGGACCGCACCGCGTCCGCGGCGAGCCGAGGCGCGATCGACCTGGCCGAGGCGGTGCTGCTGGCCAACCGGGTCGGCGAGACCTTCGACGCCGCCGTGCTCGACGTCGACGCGCCGGCCAACGGCAAGGCCCGTGAGGGCCGCCCACCCGGCGGCACGGTAGCCCTCGACGACCCGCCGGTACGCGCCCGCTGTCTCGGCGAGCTGCCACTGGGCACCCGGGTCCGGGTCCGGCTGGTCGCCGCCGACCCGGCCACCCGCTCGGTCGCCTTCGAACTCGCCTGACACCCCGACGCCGCGCCGCGACCGGTGCCGCATGGTCTTCTCGCGGCCGGTCCGGGGGGCCGTCGCGCCCGCCGCAGCGGGCATTGTCACAGCGTCGGACGCTGCTGCCGGACCAGCTGATTTGCAAGGATGACGACCATGGCATACGACCCGAGCACCCTGCCCGACGTTTCCGGGCTCACCATCGGCATCATCGGTGGCACCGGCGACCAGGGCCGGGGGCTCGCCTACCGGTTCGCCCGGGCGGGCCTGACGGTGCTGATCGGTTCCCGCTCCGCGCAGCGGGCGGCCGAGTCGGCCGCGGAGATCGCCGCGTTGCCCGGCGTGCCGGCCGGTGGCAGCGTCACCGGTGCGGACAACGACGAGGTGGCCCGGCGCAGCGATGTCGTGATAATCGCGGTGCCGTGGGACGGGCACGCCGCCACGGTCAGCGCGCTCGCCGAACCGCTCGCCGGCAAGATCGTCGTGGACTGCGTCAACCCGCTCGGCTTCGACAAGCAGGGCCCGTACGCGCTGCCGGTGCCGGAGGGCAGCGCCGTCCAGCAGGCCGCCGCGCTGCTGCCCGACTCCCGGGTCTGCGCCGCGTTCAACCACGTCAGCGCTCCGCTGCTGGCCGACCCCGAGATCGACCGCATCGAGCTGGACGTGCTGATCTGCACCGAGGAGCGGGAACTGGTCGGCATCGTCGGCGCGCTCGCCGCCCACATCCCCGGCATGCGCGGCATCTACGCCGGACGGCTGCGCAACGCGCACCAGGTCGAGGCGTTCACCGCCAACCTGATCGCCATCAACAAGCGCTACAAGGCGCACGCGGGCGTCCGCGTCACCGATCTCTGAACCCGTTTGCGGTCAACCGGGTCCTGGCCGCCCACCGCGCAGGTCACCAGGCGCAGCCGGATCCGTGGCAGTGAAGGCGTCAGCCGGTCGGCGTGTCCGCTACCGCAGCTGCCACGGATCCGGATCCTTCGTCAGGGCGTCCGGCGGTCAGAAGTTGACGCTGACGCCGGCCGACTTGCAGGCCGTGCTGAGGGCGGCGCCGGCCTTCTCGAAGCCCGGGTTGTCCGCAGCCGTCGCCGGGTCCGTGGCGTTGGCGGCCTTGCCGGCCTCCGCGCCGAACTCCTCCAACGCGGCAACCACCTTGCTGTCGGTGGCGCCGGTGCCGGCCACCCGCGTCACCTCGTTCTGCAACCCGGACAGGATCTTCTGGAACAGCGCCGGCGACGGCTCGCTACCGGAACTCACCGCGGCGACGAGATCCTCCTTCATCTTGTCGCTGGCCTGCTTCGCCGACTCACAGAGCTGTTTGTCGCTCACCACGTCCGCCGCGTCGGCGGTCGGCGGCGCCGGGGCGGAGGTGGCGGTGGCGGACGGCACGGTGGCCGACGACGAGGCTCCGCCCGTCGGGGCTGCCTCCTCGCCACCGCAGGCGGCCAACGCCAGCAGCGAGGCGCAGGCCAGGACAGAGACATAAGCACGAACTCGATTCACGAGCGTGAACCGTAGCGGCTTTCGATGGATTTCGCTGGCCCTACCGGGCGTCCAGACGCGGCACCCACCAATCGCCGAGAAGCCGGCCGAGTACCAGCAACAGCATGCTGCTCAGCAGCACGGCGACGAGGCCGAGAGCGAAACCGAGCGGACCACGGCTCCGCTGACGTGGGCTGGCGGGCGGGGAGCCGGCGCGCGCCCACGGATGCTCCCGGGCCAACCACCACAGGATTCCGAGCCCGAACGGTACGAGGCAGACCAACCAGAACCAGAACCACCGCGTACCCAGCACCGGAGCGGGCCCGGTCAGCAGGACACCGATGATGACCACGGCGGCGGCGAGGCCCGTTCCGGCAATGAGGTTCCCAAGTGGCTGGAGAGCGGCGCTGCGGCTGTCCAGGCCCGCGGCCTGCAACTGTTCGGCGATGCCGATCGCGCCTGGCCCGGCGTAGGACGCTTCGCGGACGCTACCGGCGATCGTGACCTGCTCGAAGTAGGTGGTGTCGGTCCACCAGACCCGACCGTCGGGCGTGCGCCACCCGAACAGCGGACCGAGCGTGCCGGACGATTCCAGGTCAGCGGTGCCGAACCACGGGGTTCGCCGGTCGGCGTCCCACCGGTCACCCCACTGGTAAGCCACCACGTGGCCGGCAGCCAGATCCGCTTCCGCCTGGTCGTAGCTCTGCTGCCGAGGTGCCGTCCACCAAGCCGTTCCGGCCGCGACCAGCCACAGCGCGACGACGCCGAGCCGCAACACCGTCCACCAGTGCCAGCGCCGACCAGCCGGGATGTCATCGATCATGATCGCATCGTCGCAGCGCGCGTCCAGTCGCAACCGGCACCGATGACCACCGTGGAGATCGATCGGAACTGTCGTACATACGTTCTATCGTCGGTGACGTGTTGGAGGAGCTGGAGCGGGCAGAGGTGGCGACGCGTTCCTGCGTCGACGCCGCTGTCTGGGCCATGCCGGAGAGCGAGCTGATCGATGCCCTCGAAGCCGCGCACCGGCTGGAGCAGCGGCTCGCCGCGACGAAGCTGGCGCTGGTGCGTGAGTTGGACGGCCGTGGCGTGGCGGTGGCGCAGGGCGCGTCGTCCACCGCCGTCTGGCTCCGCGACCGGCTCCGGCTCGGCGTGCCGGCGGCCCGCCGGTTGGTCGACCTCGCTGAGGCGCTCGACCGCGAGTCCGACGAGATGACCGCCGCACTCGCCGCCGGCCGGATCGATCTGGAGCAGGTCCGGGCAATCGCCGATGTCGCGGCCACGGTTCGAGGTGCGGCCGGCACCGAGGCGGCCGGGTCGGCTGTCGAACTCCTCCTCGACTGGGCCGGGCAGTTCGATCCGTCCGCCCTGCGCCGACTCGGGAGCCGGATTCTCGAACACGTGGCACCCGAGGTCGCCGAGGCGGTCACCGGCAGAGCGCTGGAAGCGGAGGCGGCCCGCGCCGCGCGCGACCGGCAGATAACCCTCTCCGACCTGCGGGATGGGCGCACGCGGCTGGCTGGCAGCCTCGACGCGGAGACCGCCGCGCTGCTTCGGGCTGCCATCGAGCCGCTCACCGGACCAGCCGGCCCTGACGATCCCCGTTCGCCAGGGCAACGACGCCACGATGCCCTCGGCGACATCTGTCGGCTAGTCCTCGGCGCCGGCGAGTTGCCCGGGCACGGTGCCGATACCGCTCAGATCGTCGTCACCACCGGGCTTGACACCCTCACCGGAAGCCTCGGGCCCGGCACGCTGGACAGCGGTGTCACCCTCACGCCCGCAACGGTGCGCCGGTTGGCCTGCGACGCGGCGGTCCTGCCCGCAGTGCTCGGCGGAGCGGGTCAGGTCCTCGACGTGGGTCGGCGACGTCGGCTCATCACCGGGCCGCTGCGGCGGGCCCTGGTGCTGCGAGATCGGGGCTGTGCATTTCCGGGCTGCGACCGGCCACCCCGCTGGTGTGAGGGCCATCATCTGCGGCACTGGGCCGACGGCGGCGTCACCAGCCTCGCCAACGCGGTGCTGCTCTGCCGTCACCACCATCGACAGGTGCACCACCACGGCTGGCAGGTCCACCTCGCCGCCGACGGTCATCCGGAGTTCATCCCGCCCGCCTGGCTCGACCCCGATCAGCGTCCCTGTCGCAACCACCTACACCACTCGCCTGCGCCCGGGACGCCGTGGCCAGTAGACCCAGCGTCCGGTCGGTCGAAGCCGTTGACCTCGATGCCCGTCGGGGCGGGCTCGCCCACATCGGTGTCCACCGCACCGGCACAGATGGTCTCCGTTCCCGCTGGGTCGCGACTGCTGACGCAGGTGCCGGCCGGGCCACGAGCCCGCGCGGAGGTAACCCGTGCGGCGGCCAGCAGGGAGTCGCGACTGCCGGGCGGGGCGGAACGGCAGGCGGCGAGGCGTCCGTCCGGTCGACCCGTTCGCCGGACGCACCCGCCCTGACCGTCGAGCCATTGCTGCGGCCATCCGTTGCGATGCGCCGTCGCCTATGCATGCTCTGCTGTGACGCTTGTCGATGACCGGCAGCCGACGGACGATCCGGCCGCACCGATGGGGTGCGGGTTCGGTGGAAGGCAGCGGTCGGGCCGGGCGTGGCAGGGCGATGGCAGCTCTGGCCGCTACCGGTGGGCGGCGGCCAGAGCTGCCACGTTCGTCGCCCCGGCCGGCCCCGCATCGTCGCCCGGCGACTCCGACCATCAACTCACCCGGCGACCCCGACCGTCGCCCGGGTGAGTTGATGGTCGTGGCCGGGTCTGCCACAGCCCAACGGAGGTCAGAAGGTGTGTTCGGCGGCGGGGAACTGGCCGGAGCGGACCTCGTCGGCGAAGCGGCGGGTGGCCTCGTCGAGCGTGTCGGCCAGGGCGGCGTAGCGCTTCACGAAGCGTGGCGCCTTGCCGGTACGCAGGCCGGCCATGTCCTGCCAGACGAGCACCTGGGCGTCGGTGTCCGGGCCGGCGCCGATGCCCACCGTCGGGATCGGCAGCTCGGCGGTGACCCGCTTGGCGACGTCGCCGGGCACCATTTCGAGCACCACCGCGAAGGCGCCCGCCGCAGCTACCGCCCGCGCGTCGGCCAGCACCTCGTCGGCGGTCTCGCCGCGGCCCTGCACCCGGTACCCGCCGATGGTGTGCTCACGCTGCGGGGTGAAGCCGATGTGCGCCATCACCGGGATGCCGGCCCCGACGATCGCCTCGATCTGCGCGGCGCAGCGCTGGCCGCCCTCCAGTTTCACCGCGTGGCAACCGCCCTCCTTCATGAACCGGACGGCCGTCCGCAGCGCCTGGGTCGGGCCCTCCTCGTACGACCCGAAGGGCAGATCACCGACGACCAGGGTCTGCCGGGTGGCCCGGACAACCGCCCGTACCAGCGGTAGCAGCTCCTCGGCGGTCACCGGCAGGGTCGTCTCGTAGCCGAACACGTTGTTCGCCGCCGAGTCGCCCACCAGCAGCACCGGGATGCCGGCGGCATCGAAGATCGAGGCCGTGTACTGGTCGTACGAGGTGAGCATGGACCATTTCTCGCCGCGCTCCTTGGCGGCGAGCAGGTCGCGGGTACGGACGCGACGGGTGGCCGGGCCGCCGTAGAGAGCGGTCACCTCGGCCGGAGTGGACTCCACCACGATGTTCTCCTTCCTCGAGGCCGCGTACGCGGTCCCCGGGTTCTGCCGCGATCGTCCCACCGTGCGGGCGGTCGGCGGCAGGGCGCAGTGGAGGATGTCACTCCGGCCCGACGTCACGAGCCAGCCGCTCGTGACGCCCGGTCAGCCGTCCTCGCGCCACCGGTTGGTGATCGGCAGCCGCCGGTCCCGCCCGAACGCCTTCATCGAGATCTTCGTACCCGGCGCGGACTGGCGGCGCTTGTACTCGGCGGTATCCACCAACCGCAGCACCTTGTCCACCACGGCCGGATCGTGGCCGTCGGCGATCAGCCCCTCCCGGCCGAGGTCACCGTCGATGTAGCCGATCAGGATCGGGTCGAGCACGTCGTAGTCGGGCAGCGAGTCGCTGTCGAGCTGACCCGGGCTCAGCTCGGCGCTCGGCGGCTTGCCGATCGAGTTCTCCGGGATCGGTGGCGTCAGGCCCAGCCGGGTCGCCTCCGTGTTGCGCCACTTGGCCAGCCGCCAGACCAGGGTCTTCCACACGTCCTTGATCGGGTTGAAGCCACCGACCGAGTCGCCGTACAGGGTCGAGTAGCCGACCGCCAGCTCGCTCTTGTTGCCGGTGGTAAGCACCAGGTGGCCCTCCTGGTTCGACAACGCCATCAGGATGACGCCGCGTACCCGGGCCTGGAGGTTCTCCACCGCGACCCCGGACAGCGACATGTTCGCCAGGAAGGTGTCCACCATCGGCTGGATCGGCTCCACCCGGTAGTCCAGGCCGGTCCGCTTGGCCAGGTCGGCCGCGTCGGAGCGGCTGTGCTCCGAGGAGTGCTGGCTGGGCAGGGAGACACCGACCACCCGGTCGCCGCCGAGGGCGTCCACCGCGATGGCCGCCACCACCGCCGAGTCGATGCCGCCGGAGAGCCCGAGCACCACGGAGGGGAAGCGGTTCTTCTCGACGTAGTCCCGCAGGCCGAGCACCAGCGCCTGCCACACCTCGGCCTCGTCGGCCACCGGTTCGATGAGGCCGCCGGTGGCCGCCGGGCCCGTCGGCGAGGGCGGGATTCCGTCGACCGTACGACGCACCACCCGCAGCCCTTCGGCCAACTGCTCGCCGTCGTCGCCCGCGTCGCCGGCCGCCGGCAGGTCGACGTCGTGCACGAGCAGGTGGGTGACGAACTGCGGTGCCCGGGTCAGCACCGTGCCGTCCGCCGCGACGATCATCGAGTCGCCCTCGAAGACCAATTCGTCCTGACCACCGATCATGTTGACGTACGCGATGGTGGCCCCGGCCTCGGCGGCCCGCCGCCGGACCAGCGGCAGCCGCAGGTCGTCCTTGTTCAGCTCGTACGGTGAGCCGTTGATGTTGACCACCAGGCCCACCCCGGCCCGGCGGGCGGCGGCGAACGGCCCGCCGGCCTGCCACAGGTCCTCGCAGATGGTCAGCGCCACGTTCACCCCACCGAGCCGGACCACGGTGAGCATGTCGCCGGGCACGAAGTAGCGGTCCTCGTCGAAGACGCCGTAGTTGGGCAGGTGGTGCTTGAAGTAGGTGGCGACCACCTCGCCGCGGTGCAGCAGCGCGGCGGCGTTGCGCGCTCCCCGGCCCGGCTCGGCGTCCGCGCTGACCTGCGGCGGACCGTCGGCGTCCAGATAACCCACCACGACCGGCAGGTCGCCCAGGCCGTCGGCGGCCAGATCGGCGGCGAGCCGGCCCAGCGCCGCCTGGGAGGTGGCCACGAAGGACCGCCGGAAGACCAGGTCCTCCACCGGGTAGCCGGTCAGCATCATCTCCGGGAACAGGACCAGTTGGGCACCGGAGGCGGCGGCCCGGCGGGTCCAGGCGCGGACGAGACCGGCGTTGCCGGTGAGGTCACCGACACTGGGGTTGACCTGGCACAGGGCGAGACGCAGGGTGGGCATGTCCTCATCTTGCCCCAGCGCCATGGGCTCGACACGTCGGCGTGGGGCAGTACGACCGGGCCGGACCGCCGGTCGGGACGGGACGGGACGCAACGGCCGCGGTTCGGTTAACGTCTGCGTAATCGGGTCGGTGGAGACTGGTCGGTCAGGTCGGGCAGAGTCCGACCCAAGGCGGACATAGCGTGTCGCGGAAGGTTGGGGAAGTGGACCGTCAGCAGGAGTTCGTCCTCCGTACGCTGGAAGAGCGGGACATCCGTTTCGTCCGGCTGTGGTTCACCGACGTGCTCGGCACGCTCAAGAGCGTGTCGGTCGCCCCCGCCGAACTGGAGGCCGCCTTCGAGGAGGGCATCGGGTTCGACGGCTCGGCCATCGAGGGATTCGCCCGGGTCTTCGAGTCGGACATGGTCGCCATGCCGGACCCGACCACCTTCCAGGTCTTCCCGTTCGAGGGCGGGGTCAGCGGCGAGAGCGCCCGGATGTTCTGCGACATCCTGCTGCCCGACGGCGGCCCGTCCTGGGCCGACCCCCGCCACGTGCTGCGTCGGGCGTTGTCCCGGGCGGCGGAGAAGGGCTTCACCTTCTACACCCACCCGGAGATCGAGTTCTTCCTGCTGGAGAACGGGCCGATGGACGGCACCGTGCCGGTGCCGGTGGACACCGGCGGGTACTTCGAGCACACCACCCACGCCGTGGCGCGGGACTTCCGCCGCCAGGCGGTGCTGTCGCTGGAGCGGATCGGCATCTCGGTGGAGTTCAGCCACCACGAGGTCGCCCCCGGCCAGCAGGAGATCGACCTGCGCTACGCCGACGCGCTGACCACCGCCGACAACATCATGACGTTCCGGCACGTGGTCAAGGAGGTGGCGCTCTCCACAGGCGTGCAGGCCACCTTCATGCCCAAGCCGTTCACCGACCAGCCGGGCAGCGGGATGCACACCCACCTGTCGCTGTTCGAGGGGGAACGCAACGCGTTCCACGACGCCAGCGACCCGATGAAGCTTTCCAAGGTGGCCCGGGCGTTCATCGCCGGGCTGCTGGCCCACGCCCGGGAGTACACCGCGGTCACCAACCAGTGGGTGAACTCGTACAAGCGGCTGTTCCCGCAGGCGCTGCCGGACCGGGTCACCGAGAGCCCCGCGTACGTCTGCTGGGGGCACCTGAACCGTTCCGCGCTGGTCCGGGTGCCGGCGTACGGCAAGCCCAACTCGGCCCGGGTGGAGATCCGCTCGCCCGACTCGGCCGCCAACCCGTACCTCGCCTTTGCGGTGCTGCTCGGCGCCGGGATGAAGGGCATCGAGGAGGGGTACGAGCTGCCGCCGGGCGCCGAGGACGACGTGTGGGCGCTTACCAGCGCCGAGCGGCGGGCGATGGGGTACGAGCCGCTGCCGGAGAACCTGTCCGAGGCGATCGACGTGATGGCGGGTTCGGAACTTGTCGCCGAGGTGCTCGGCGAGCACGTCTTCGACTTCTTCCTGCGCAACAAGCGGGCCGAGTGGGAGCAGTACCGCCGCGAGGTCACTCCGTACGAGCGCCAGCACTACCTGTCGCTGTAACCGCCGTTGCGGCGGGCCCGCCTGTCGTTGTAGTTGCTGCTCCGGGCGGGCCCGTCGGCACGGGCCCGCCTCCGGGCTGTCGAGCGTTGCCCGGTGCCGCTATCGTCTCGATCACCGTGCCGGCGGCATTCGTCGGCCGGAGACTCGTGGGAGGCAGTCGGTGCTGGAGGATCTGCTCAGCGGAGCCTGGCAGAGCGTGGTGTTCGGGGTCGTCGGAGTTGGCCTGATGGCCGCCGGCTTCGTCCTGGTCGACCTGCTCACCCCGGGCAAACTGCGGGACCTGATCTGGGTACGTCGCAACGCCAACGCTGGACTGCTGCTCGCCGCGAACCAGCTCGGCGTCGCCGGCATCGTCTTCACCGCGATCCTGACCAGCTACAGCGACTTCGCCAAGGGGCTGGCCTCGACGGTGATCTTCGGGCTGATCGGTCTCGGCATCATGGCGCTGGCCTTCTTCGTGCTGGACCTGATCACGCCGGGCAAGCTCGGCGAGGTCGTCTGTTCCGACGAGCCGCACCCGGTGGCCCGGGTCAGCGCCGCCAGCCACTTCGGCGCCGCGCTGATCGTCTGCGCCTGCATCGCCTGACCGCAGCCCGCACCGGACCCACCGCCGGTCGGTCTGTCGGTGCCGGTCGCGGGTTGCGGCATTTCGGGGCTTCCCGGGGCTCGGAAGCCGCGACTCGCCGCATGTCGCGAGGCGGCAGCGAGTCGGGCAGCGAGTCGGGCAGCGAGTCGGGCAGCGAGTCGGGCAGCGAGTCGGGCGTGACGGGGGAGCGCCGGACGCACCCGGTGGGCGGCCCCGCAGGAGTGGAGCGGGGCCGCCTCTGACCTGGGGCGGTAGCTCAGCCGCTGCCGGCCGAGTGTCACTTGCCGGCGGACTCGCCCTCGCCGCCCCGCGCGCCCGGGCCACCCCAGCCGCCGAAGACGCCGGCCTCGACGGCGGCGGTGATCGCGTCGGCCTGCTCCTGGGTCAGCTTGCCGTCCTCGACCGCCTGCGCGAGCCGTTCGGTCAGTGTCTCCTTGCGCTCCTCGGCCGACGGCGGCGTCCGCCGCTCGCCCTTACGGCCCTCGGCGGCACCGTCGCCGCCCATCCGTCCCTCACCGCGCCCCGGGAATCCCCGGTGGCCCTCGCGGTCCGTCCGGCCCTCCGGCTGGTGCTGCTCGCGGAGCTTCTCCAGCGCCTCGGTCACCTTCTCGGTGGGCACGCCCAACTCCTCGGCCAGCGCCTCGGCGAACTGCGCGTGCCGTGCGGCCCGCTGTTCCTGCCGGTCGCCCTGCGGCTCGCTGCTCGCGCTGGCGCTCGGAGTGGCCTTGTCGTCGGCGAGCGCCACGGTGGGAGCGGCGATCCCCACGCCGAGCACGCCTGCCGCGGCCAGGCCGGCCAGCAGGTGCTTCTTCGAAATCGTGCGGGACATCGTTCCTCCAACTCGTCGGTGATGCGATGACGTCACCGACAGTGACGAGCCCGGCTGGGCGCGAACCATGGCGAAGCTGTCAGCGAGCTGGCAATCCGGGCCAGAAATCCGGACGTGTCCGACAAAGAGTCAGCGGACGGCGGCGACCACACTGAGGGTGCCGGCGTCGGCGTCGAGGGTCGCCCGGGTGCCGACCGGGACGGTGAGCTGCCCGGGGCCGTGACCGATCGGCAGACCCCCCAGCACCGGTACGCCCAGGTCGCCGAGGCGTTCGACGAGCACGTCGACCACCGTGGTGTCCCAGCCGTCGGCGCAGTCGGTGAACTGCCCCACCGCCACCCCGGCCAGCCCGTCCAGCGCGCCGGCCCGGCGGAGCTGGGTCAACATCCGGTCGACCTTGTACGGCGGTTCCTGCACGTCCTCCAACAACAGCACCGCGTCGGTCAGGTCGGGCATGTCCGGGGTGCCGAGCGAGGCCGCGACCAGGCAGAGGTTGCCGCCCAGCAGCCGGCCGGTGGCCCGGCCCGCGACGCGTACGCCGAAGGTCTCCTCGCCCTCGACGGCGCGTACGGTGACCGGCTCGGTGCTGGTCATCGCCGCGTGCAGGGACTCGGCCGAGGACAGCGGGGTGCGCTCGTCGCGCCAGGCCGCCCCGGGACCGTGCACCCCCGCCAACCGGGCACCCCGCCAGAGCGCCAGTTGCAGCGCGGTGATGTCGGAGAACCCGGCCACCACCTTCGGGTCACGGCGTACCGCCGCCATGTCGATCGCGTCCACCACCCGCTGCGCCCCGTACCCGCCCCGGGTGCAGATCACCCCGCGCACCTGCGGATCGGCGAACGCCGTGTTCAGGTCGGCCGCCCGCAGCGCGTCCGCCCCCGCCAGGTAGCCCTGCCGGGCGTAGGCGTTGGGCGCGAGCACCGGTCGCAGTCCCCAGCCGGTGAGCAGCTCCACGCCCCGGGCCACCCGTTCCGGGCGGGTCGGTCCGGACGGCGACACCAGCATCACCGTGTCGCCGGGGCGCAGGGCGGGTGGGCGTACGACGTCGTCGGGCGTGCTGCGGTCGGACACAGCGGCAGAGCCTACTGCGGTGGCCAGCGAAACCTTCGACGTTGCCGGACACCGCGCCGATCCCTCGCGCGGGCCGGGGCGGCCGGACCGGATAGCCTCGACGATGTGGCAACCGCGTTGGTGATCGAGAACGACCCGACCGACGACCCGCGCCGGCTGGGGGAGTGGCTGACCGAAGCCGGGCTGGAGCTGGCGGTGGTCCGCCCCCACGCGGGCGAGGCGCTCCCCACCGACCTGGACGGGTACGCCGCCCTGGTGGTGCTCGGCGGTGATCAGCAGGCCTACCCGCTGGTCGACGGGGTGCCGGCGGCCCCCTGGTTCCCGGCGGTGGAGAAGCTGCTCCGCAAGGCGGTGCGGCACCGGCTGCCGACGCTTGGTGTCTGCCTCGGCGCGCAGCTGCTCGCCACCGCCCACGCCGGCACGGTCGTGCGCAGCCCGTCCGGGCCGGAGGTCGGGCCTGCCGTGGTCGGCCGGCGTGACGCGGCCGAGTCCGACCCGCTCTTCCGGTACGTTCCGCTGATCCCCGACGTGTTGCAGTGGCACGCCGACGAGATCACCGAGCTGCCCGCCGGTGCCACCCTGCTGGCCGCCTCCACCCGCTATCCGCACCAGGCGTTCCGCCTCGGCGACCGGGCCTGGGGGTTGCAGTTCCACATCGAGTGCGACACCGCGATGATCGCCGAATGGGCCACCGACTCGGCGCTGCTGGCCGAGCTGGGCTACGACCCGCAGCTGGTGATCTCCGCGTGCGAGGCGGTGATGGCCGACGTCGAGGAGGTCTGGCAGCCGTTCGCGGCGCGGTTCGCCGCGCTCGCCCTCGGCGAGCTGGACGAGGGGTCGCGACGCAGCCTGCCCCTGCTCGGGCACTGATGGGCCGGCCGACAAGCGCCACGGGCCGGCTCGCCCGCTACGGCTTCGGCGTCACCGACGACGACGCGGGTGCCCGCGCCGCCGACCTGCTCGGCCCGGACGGGCTCGACCTGTGGCGCGCGCAGACGCAGGAACCCACCGGGGAGCAGGCCCAGGAGCTGCTCACCGCGCTGTCCCGGGCCGCCGACCCGGATCTGGCGCTGCGTCAGCTGCACCGGCTGGTCGAGGCGGAACACCGCGTGACCGCTGGCCCGAACCGCACCGCCGGCCCGGGCGCGGCGGTGCGGCAGCGGGGTGCGGGGCCCGGCCGGGTCACGGCGACCCCCACCGGCCAGGGCGGCGCCGCCGGGAGCGGGGATGCCGGTGGCGCCGCGGGCGAGGGTGCGACCGGCAACGGCGGCAGCGCCGGAGGTGACGGCGCCGCCGGCAGTCAGGGCAGCACTGCGGCCGTCGGCGGCATCGGAGCGGGTTCGGCGCTGCTCGCCGCGCTGCATGACGACCCGGGTCTGCGTCGCCGGCTGCTCGCCGTGCTGGGCGCCTCCTCGGCGCTCGGTGACCACCTGGTGGCCAACCCCGACCAGTGGCCGGTGCTGCGTACCGAACCGGACGGCCTCGCACCGACCGCCGACGGCCGGCTCGACAGGTCCGGCGAGGGCAATCCCGTCGCTGTGCTGCGGCGGGCGTACCGGCTGGCGTTGCTGCGGGTCGCGGCGGCCGACCTGACCGGCGGGCGCGGCCTGGAACAGACCATGGCCGCGCTCTCGGCACTTGCCGACGCCACGCTGTCGGCCGCCTACCAGATCGCCGTGGCGGAGCTGCCCGAGGGCACCCGGGAACCGCGACTGAGCGTGGTCGCGATGGGTAAGTGCGGCGGCGGCGAGCTGAACTACGTCTCCGACGTCGATGTGATCTTCGTGGCGGCCGAGGACGACGACCTGACCGCCGCCACCACCGTGGCCACCCGACTGATCCACATCTGCGGGCTGGTCGCCTGGCCGGTAGACGCGGCCCTGCGCCCCGAAGGCAACCGGGGGCCGCTGGTGCGGACCCTCGCCAGCCACCTGGCCTACTACCGGCGCTGGGCCCGGACGTGGGAGTTCCAGGCGCTGCTCAAGGCCCGCCCCGCCGCCGGTGACCTGGCGCTCGGCCAGGAGTGGATCGACGCGCTGGCGCCGCTGCTCTGGCAGGCGGCCGAACGCCCCGAGGCGGTCGAGGACGTCCGGGCCATGCGGCGCAAGATCATCGACCACATCCCGCCGAAGGAACTGGAACGCGAGATCAAACGCGGCCCCGGCGGGCTGCGCGACATCGAGTTCGCGGTGCAGTTGCTGCAACTGGTGCACGGTCGGGGCGACGAGACGTTACGCGCGCCCGGCACCATCCCCGCCCTACGCGCGCTGGTCACCGGCGGCTACGTCGGCCGGGCCGACGGCGAGGCGCTGCTGCGCGGTTACCGATTCCTGCGCAGCGTCGAGCACCGGCTGCAGCTCCAGGGCCTGCGGCGTACCCACACCGTGCCGACCGAGCCCGGCGCGTTGCGCTGGCTCGCCACCGCGCTCGGCTACACCGCCGGCCCCGGGCGCAGCGCCGTCGAGGAGTTCCGCGCCGAGTGGGTCACCCACGCCTCGGAGGTACGCCGACTCCACGCCAAACTGCTCTACCGGCCGCTGCTGGAGTCGGTGGCCCGGGTACCGGCCGACGGGCTGCGGCTGACCCCGCAGGCGGCCCGCAACCGCCTGGAGATCCTCGGCTTCGCCGACCCCGCCGGGGCGCTGCGTCACCTCCAGGCCCTCACCGGCGGGGTGAGCCGTACGGCCGCCATCCAACGCACCCTGCTGCCGGTGCTGCTCAGCGAGTTCGCCGACGCCCCGGAGCCGGACCGGGGCCTGCTCAACTACCGCCAGGTCTCCGACTCCCTCGGCAGCACCCCCTGGTACCTGCGGCTGCTACGCGACTCCGGGCCGGTGGCCCGCCGGCTGGCCCGGGTGCTCTCCTCCTCCCGGTACGTCGCGGACCTGCTGACCCGCGAGCCGGAGGCGCTGCGCCTGCTGGCCGAGGAGAGCGAGCTGAGTCCGCGCCCACGGGAGGTGCTCTTCGACGGCCTCACCGCCGCCGCGGCCCGGCACAGCGATCCCGTCGAGGCGACCCGGGCGGTACGCGCGCTGCGCCGCCGCGAACTGCTCCGCCTCGCCTGCACCGACGTGCTCAGCCGGGCCGGTTCGCTGGCCCCGGCCCGTCCCGACGGCGGCCGGACCACGCCCGCCCTGTCCGACATCACGGCGGTCGGCACCGCGCTCTCCGACGTCACCGACGCCACCCTCGCCGCCGCGCTGCGGACCGCCCGGGCCGCCCAGCCGGCCATGCCGGGACTCACCTTCGCGGTGATCGGGATGGGTCGGCTCGGCGGCTACGAGTCGAACTACCTCTCCGACGCCGACGTGCTCTTCGTCTACGACCCGCCGGAGGGAGTCAGCGAGAGCGCGGCCAGCGCCGCCGCGCACGCCATCGCCGAGGAGCTACGGCGGCTGCTCGGCATGCCCGCACCCGACCCGCCGCTCGGCGTCGACGCCGACCTTCGTCCCGAGGGCCGGCAGGGGCCGCTGGTCCGCAGTCTCGCCGCCTACCAGCAGTACTACGCCCGCTGGTCGCGGGTGTGGGAGGCGCAGGCGCTGCTGCGCGCCCGCTGTGTCTGCGGCGACGCCGAACTGGGTACCCGGTTCGAGCAGATGGTCGACCCGATCCGGTACCCGGCCGACGGGCTGACCCGGGAGCAGGTCATCGAGATCCGCCGGATCAAGGTGCGGGTGGAGACCGAGCGGCTGCCCCGTGGCGCCGACCCGGCCACCCACACCAAGCTGGGCCGGGGCGGCCTGGCCGACGTGGAGTGGGCGGTGCAGCTGCTCCAGCTGCGGCACGCCGGTGCGTACCCGCAGCTGCGCGGCACGCGTACCCTCGACGCGCTCGCCGCCGCTCGGGAGGCGGGCCTGGTCGATCCGGCGGACGCCGAGGCGATGACGGCCGGCTGGACGCTCGCCGCGCAGGTCCGCAACGCGCTGATGCTGGTCCGGGGCCGTGCCGGCGACCAGCTGCCCCGGCACGGCGTGGAACTGGCCGGCGTGGTCCGGCTGCTCGGCCGCGACGACCCGGGCGAGTTTCTCGACGAGTACCTGCGCACCGGCCGCCGCTCCCGCGCCGCCACCGAGCGCGTCCTGGAGATGTGACGCCGGTGTCCGGGTGACCCGCCACCCGGGCCGGTCACTGATCGTGGTAGGACTGCTCGGTGCCGACCTCGACCCACGCTGCCGTCCCGGAGGGGCAGGCCGCCGAAGCTGCGCCGGGTGCCGGTGCACGCAGGGCGGCGTACCCGGTCCTCGGCGCGCTTGTGGTGTCGCTGCTGCTGGCTGTCGCGTTCCTGCTGGCCCCGCCCATGGGCACCGACCTCTCCGCGCAGGTGGCCCGCGCGGGTTTCGCCGAGCGCAACGGTCTCGCCCCGCTGGACTTCTCCTGGTACGGCGGGGTCAACCAGTTCGGTTACAGCCTCTACACCCAGACGCTCGGCGCGCTTGTCGGGGTGCGCCCGGTCGGTGCGGTCGCGGCGGTCGTCTCCGCCGTGGCACTGGCCTGGCTGCTGGTGCTGACGGGTGCCCGCCGTCCGCTGCTCGGCGGCCTGCTGGGTGCGATCGTCCTGGTGGGGAACCTGGCCAGTGGCCGGATCACCTTCGCCGTCGGCCTGATGTGGGCGCTGCTCGCGCTCTGCCTGGTGGCGCTGCCCCGGGGGGCGCGTTGGTGGCGGCTGGTGGCGGCCGGTGCGGCGGCGGTGCTCGCGACAGCCGCCAGCCCGGTGGCCGGCCTCTTCCTCGGCCTGGCCGGCGGTGCCCTGCTGGTCCTCGACGTCTGGCGGGACCGGCGACCCGGAACCGCCGCGCTGGTCCTGTGCCTCGCGCCGCTGGTGACTGTGGCGCCGATGGCGGCGCTCTTCGGCAACGGTGGCCGGCAGCCGTTCAGCGCCGAATCACTGCGGATCAACCTCGCCCTGGCCGTGGTGGTGCTCGTGCTCGTACCGGTCCGGGCACTGCGGGTCGGTGCCGCGCTCACCGCGCTGCTCCTGGTCGCGGCCTATCACCTGCCCAGCCCGATCGGCTCGAACGCGCTGCGCCTGCCGATGCTCTTCGCGCTGCCGGTCGCCGCGGCGTACGTCGGACTGGGCCGGCGCTGGCTGGCCGCACTGCTAGTCGCGTTGTTCTGGTGGCAGTCCCCGGTGATGACCAACGACATCGCCCGCCGGGGGTCGGCACCGGCGTACGCCGCCTTCCATGAGCCGTTGCTGGACGACCTGGAGCGGCGGGCACCGGTGGGCCGGATCGAAGTGGTGCCGCTGCGGGACCACTGGGAGAGCGCCTTCGTGGCCGCCGCCGTGCCACTGGCCCGGGGCTGGGAGCGGCAGGTCGACGTGGGACGTAACCCGCTCTTCTACGACGGCAGTCTCGATGCCGGGCGGTACGGCGAATGGCTGCGCCGCAATGCCGTCAGCTATGTCGCCGTCGCGCCGGACGCGGCCCTCGACCGGTACGGCCGGGACGAGGCGACGCTCGTGCTGGCCGGCCAGCCGTACCTGCGGGAGGTCGGCCGCCCCGGGCAGTGGCGCCTGTACCAGGTGCTCGACCCGGCACCACTCGTCTCCCCGCCGGCTCGGCTCGTCACCTCCGACGACGCGGGGGTGCGATTCACCGTCGACACGCCCGCCGATGTGCTCGTCCGGGTCCGTTGGTCCCGTTGGCTGGCACTGTCGGCGGGAGACGGGTGCCTGAGCGCCGACCCGGACGAATGGGTCATCGTACGGGCCCGAACTGCGGGAACCTTCGAGATCACGAGCAGCCTGCGGCCCTCCGGCCACTGCCCGCCCGGCTGACGGTCAGCGCTCGACGGCTGGGGTGGGCGGCCGCCGGTGCGTTGGTTGCCGGTGGGCGCGGGCGGGGGCCGGGCAGGGGCGGCGCGCGATGCCCACCTCCGGAGCGGGCGCACGGTACTGGCAGCATGTCGGACGTGCCCCATCACCTCGTGCGCTGGACCGGACTGGCTGGATCGATCATGCTCGCCGTGGCGGCGTTCCTCGGCGGTGCGCTGCCCGACGGTGATCTGCGACCCAACCCGGTCAAGATCTGGCTGGGCCCGAACGGGCCGCTGATCATCGGGCTGTGGCTGTTCGGCACCGCGGCCATGGCGGTGGCCTGGTGGACGCTGCGGGACCGGGTGCCGTCGGCCCGGTGGGCCCTGGTCACCGCCGGGCTGTGGGCGCTGCCGTTCCTGTTCACGCCGCCGCTGGGCAGCCGGGACGCCTACGCGTACGCGTGCCAGGGGGCGAGCTACGCCAACGGCATCAGCCCCTACGAGTACGGCGTGTCGACGCTGCCCTGCCCGTGGCTGGACACCATGTCGTACATCTGGCGGGACACCCCGGCGCCGTACGGTCCGCTGTTCGTGGTGCTCGCCGGCGCGGTGGTCGCCGCGACGGGTTCCCTGATCGGCAGTATCGCGCTGTTCCGGGTGCTCGCGGTGGCCGGCGTGGTGCTCACGGCGGTCTGCCTGCCGGTGCTGGCCCGTCGGTGCGGCGTGCCGACCGGCCGGGCCCTCTGGCTCGCCCTGGCCAGTCCGCTGGTCGGGGTGCACCTTATCTCCGGCGTACACAACGATGCGCTGATGGTCGGGCTGATGGTGGCCGGGCTGGCCGTGGTGGTCAGTCGCCCCGGGCGACCCTGGCCGCTGCTGGCCGGCGGCGTCGTGCTTGGCCTGGCCGCCGGCATCAAGGTGACCGCGCTGGTGGTGGTGCCGTTCGCGGCGCTCGCCGCGATCACCGGCGGCTTCTCGCTGCGCGCGCTGCTGCGCCACGGTACGCCGGTGGTGGGCGGTGCCGTGGCCACGCTGTTCGGCGTGACCCTCGCCGCCGGGCTGGATCTCGGTTGGATCACCGGGTTGTCGCACGGCAACGAGGTGGTCGCCTGGACCTCGCCGTCGACCGCCGTCGGGCAGACCGTCGGTTACCTGGTGCTGCCGTTCGGCCTGCACATCGACGCGTTGCCGGTGACCCGGGGCATCGCGGTGCTGGTGCTGGCGGCGTTGCTGGTGTGGCTGTGGTTCCGGGCCCGCCACCGGGAACCGCTCTGGCACGCCGCGCTGGCGTTGACCGCGACGGTGGCGCTCGCCCCGCTGTTCCACCCCTGGTACTGGTTCTGGCCGTTGGCGCTGCTCGCCGCCACCGCGCAGCGCACCTGGTGGTTCAGCGCGGTGACCGGGTACGCCGCGTTCCTGGTGCTGGCCGACGGCACCGGCCTGCCCCGCTACACCAAGACGGTAGGTGCGCCGCTGATGACGCTGTTCGTGATCGTGGTGACGGTCCGCTTGGTACGGTCGGCGAAGGAGGCCCGGGCGGCGGCCCGTCAACCGGTGCCTGCCGATTAGGGCGGGTCTTCCCGGAGGGGACCCCCTGGGCCAGTTCCGGCGAGGCGTCCCTGGACCCCGCACCTGAGGAGAGGTACCGCCGGTGACCGATCCCGGCGCCCGTCCCCATCCCGAGCCCCGCTGCGCGTCCGGCGACCGGCGCGATCCGGGTCCCGGGTGCGATCGGGGACGCGGGCGGGATCCCGATGCCCGGGCGGTGGGCGCGCGGGACCGGGTCGCCCGGTACACCGGACTGGTGGGGGCGCTGCTGCTGGCGGTCGTCGGGTACCTCGGCGGCGCGCTGCCCGATGCCACCACCGCCCCTGACGGCGGACCGCTGACCGTCACGTTGTGGCTGCTCGGCACGACCGCCATGGTGGGCGCCTGGTGGGCACTGCGCGACGGTGCGCCGTCGACCAGGTGGGCGTACGTCACCGCTGGGTGGTGGACGCTGCCGCTGCTGGTCACCGCCCCGCTGGGCAGCCGGGACGTCTATTCGTACGCCTGCCAGGGCTGGATCTACGCCGACGGTGGTGATCCGTACGCCATCGGCGTGGCTGCGGCCGGCTGCCCCTGGGCGGAGGCGGTCGCGCCGGTCTGGCGGGACACCCCGGCCCCGTACGGGCCGTTCTTCGTGCTGCTCGCCGCGCTGGCCGTGGTGCTGGGCGGTGGGCTGGTCGGCACGGTGCTGCTGCTGCGGATGCTGGCGCTCGCGGGCGTGCTGGCGGCGGCGGCCTGCCTGCCCGGCCTGGCCCGGGCAGCCGGCGTACCGCCCCGGCGGGCGACCTGGCTGCTGCTGGCCTGCCCGCTGGTCGGGGTGCACCTGGTGGCCGGGGCGCACAACGACGCGGTGATGCTCGGCCTGCTCCTGCCCGCCCTACTGATGCTGGTCCGCCGTCCGGGCCGGCTCGGATCGCTGCACCCGGTCGTTGTGCTCGTGGTCGCCGGGGTGCTGCTCGGTCTGGCGGTGTCGGTGAAGGCGACCGCCGTGGTGGTGCTGCCGTTCGCGGCGCTGGTCACCGTGCGGGGCCGGCCCGTCGTGCGGACGCTGCTGCGCGACGGTGGCGTGCTGGCCGTCGGGGCGGTCGGCGGGCTGCTGGCCCTCTCGCGGCTGGCCGGTCTCGGGCTCGGCTGGCTCGGTGGGCTGGGCCGCAGCGGCGACACGGTGCAGTGGACCTCGCCGCCGACCGCCGTCGGCATGCTCGTCGACTACGTCGGTGAACTCTTCGGCCGCCACCCCGACGCGGTCCCGGTAACCCGCACAGCCGCCCTGCTTCTCCTGGCCGCCCTGCTCCCCCTCCTCTGGCTCCGCACCCTCTCCGCCCTCCACCCCCCACCCAAACCCCACCCCAAAGCGTTGATCAAGAAGTTTTCGCCGCAGCAAGCGCTAATCGAAGGCAAAAACCTCTTGATCAACCCGGTCGGGGGTGCGGGGGTGGGGTTGGTGGCCACTGTGGTGCTCGCGCCGGTGTTTCATCCCTGGTACGCCACCTGGCCGCTGGCGTTGCTCGCGGTGGTGGCGACCCGGACCGCCTGGTTCGTGGCGCCGTGCGCGCTGGCCTCGTTCCTCGCCCTGCCGGACGGCACCAATGTGGCCCGGCTGACCAAGGCTCCGGGCGCGATTGCGATGACGGCACTGGTCCTCGCCACGGTCCTCTGGTCCCTGTCCCGCCGCCGGCCCTGGCGATCAACCCCACCCTGATCGACGGCGCTGCGCCGTTGCCGGATTCTCACCGAGTCGTAACTGATCCGCCCGTCTGCTCCTCCTCAGGCGCGCGGTTGCGCAGCCGAAGCGTGGCAGCAAAGCTGTTCGACACGCCGGTGTGAAGCACCTGCACTGCCACAGCCGCCGAGCCCTCCTCCGTGCGCGGTTAAGCGGCGGCGGGGCCCGGTCAGCGGCGGGCGCCACAGGTGGGACAGGGTTCCCCGGGGCTGTTCCCGATGCGACGGCGCAGGGCTACGGCGGCCGGCAGCACGGCCGGGCCGAGCAGCCCCACCGTGAGCGCGGCCCCGACCAGGGTCGGATAGGTCGGACGCGGAGCGCCGCCGAGGCCGTCAACCGCCCCGGCCAGGATGTGCACGCTGAGTAGACCGACCGGGGTGAGCAGGGCGATCACCGCCCAGCCACCCCGCCAGTCCCGACGCATGGCCAGCCCGACGGCAAGCAGCAACGCGACCACCAGCAACACCGCCCCGGCAGCCGGCAGTAGCTGCTCGGACGTCCACCGGTACGAGCCCCAGTAGTTGCTGTGCCCGAGGACGTAGGCGGTCATGCCACCGCCGGCGACCGCCGTGATGGGCAAGGCCCGAGCCGGCAACGGCAGGTGGGTGTCGACGGTAAGCGCCAGCACGCCGAGGGCGACCTGTGGCACCAGCACCAGCAGCGGAGGTCTGGGCAGGCCTGCGGCCGGGCTCGCCAGGAGAACCGCCACGGTGGCCAGCACCGCCACCGCGAGGGCCAGCCGAGTCGGTTGGCCCGGTGCCACGAGCACGAGGACCGCCACCACCAGCCACGCGAGCCACGCGACGAGGCCGGTCGACGCGAACGGGCCGAACACCGGCACGCCCGTCTCGGGCGGTGGCGGGCTTTGCTCGACGAGTGTCCAGAAGCCGGCCAGGAAGGCGGCGGTGGTCAGCGCGAGCAGTGCCGCGAGGCGTACCCCGGGAATCAGGTCGGTGGCACCGGCGGCCCGCAGCCGCTGGCGGAGGCCACCGCGCACGAGGTCGGCGGCGTCCGCGGGGGAGGGCCAGCGCCGGCGTGGGTCCGCCAGGTCGAGGTACGTCCCGACGATCTCGTCGCCGCGGTCGTGGCGGTAGTCCGGCGGGTACGCCCGCAGCAGGTGCCGGTATCGGCGCTCCAGAGTGCTCATGCCCGCCCTCCGCTTCGCTGCGTGCTGGCCTGAGGCCCCAGCGCACTGCGTTGATGATTCGCTCGCTGACGCTCGCTCATGCCGGACCTCCGCTTCGCTGCGTGCCGGCCTGAGGCACCAGCCGCACTGCGTTGACGATTCGCTCGCTGACGCTCGCTCATGCCAGCCCTCCGGCGGTACGCGGTGCGAGCGGGCGCGCGGCGCGGGCGCGCAGTCGGGCGGTGGCGGCCTCGACGTTGCGGCGCAGCCGTTCGGTCTCGGCGGCGAGAGTGGCGTCACCGGTGGGGGAGAGGCGGTAGTAGCGGCGTAACCGTCCGTCGACGGTCTCCTCCCGGTCGAGTTCGACCAGGCCGGCGTCGGTGAGCCGGTCCAGCGCGCCGTAGAGGGTGCCGGGGCGCAGCGACAGCCGCCCGTCGGAGAGGGCCGCGACCTCGCCGATGATCGCGTAGCCGTGCATCGGCTCGCGGGCGAGCGCGGTCAGGATGAGGAAGGTGGGTTCGCGTAGCGGAGTGTCCACGCCCTCAATATATCGGACGCGAAGGTATTGGGTTGGCCGAAATGCCGCGGGCCGGCTCCGCGTGGTGCGGAGCCGGCCCGGAAGGCGCTGAGTGAGATCAGCAGTCGAAGTACATGGCGAACTCGTGCGGGGTCGGGCGCAGACGCACCGGGTCGACCTCGTTGGCCCGCTTCCAGTCGATCCAGGTGGAGATCAGGTCGGGGGTGAAGACGCCGCCGTCGAGCAGGTAGTCGTGGTCGGCCTCAAGCGAGTCCAGCACGGCCGGCAGGGAGCCCGGCACCTGCTTGACGTCGCCCCACTCCTCCGGCGGGAGGTCGTAGAGGTCCTTGTCGATCGGTGCCGGCGGCTCGATCTTGCTCTTGATGCCGTCCAGGCCGGCCATCAGCATCGCCGAGAAGGCGAGGTAGACGTTTGCCGACGGGTCCGGCACCCGGAACTCGACCCGCTTGGCCTTCGGGTTGCTGCCGGTGACCGGGATACGGGTGCAGGCGGAGCGGTTGCGCTGCGAGTAGACCAGGTTGACCGGCGCCTCGAAGCCCGGGACCAGGCGACGGTACGAGTTGACCGTCGGGTTGGTGAAGGCCAGCAGCGACGGCGCGTGGTGCAGCAGACCGCCGATGTACCAGCGGGCGGTGTCGGACAGGCCGGCGTAGCCGGTCTCGTCGTAGAACAGCGGCTCGCCGCCCAGCCAGAGGCTCTGGTGGGTGTGCATGCCGGAGCCGTTGTCGCCGAAGAGCGGCTTCGGCATGAAGGTGGCGGTCTTGCCGGCGGCCCAGGCGGTGTTCTTCACGATGTACTTGAAGAGCTGGAGCTGGTCACCGGCGTGCAGCAGGGTGGAGAACTTGTAATTGATCTCCGCCTGGCCGGCGGTGCCGACCTCGTGGTGCGAGCGCTCCACGGTGAAGCCGGTGTCGATCAGCCGGCGGACGATCTGGTCACGCAGGTCGGCGTAGTGGTCGACCGGCGGCACCGGGAAGTAACCACCCTTGTACGCGGTCTTGTAGCCGCGGTTGCCGCCCTCCTCCTCACGGCCGGTGTTCCAGGCGCCCTCGATCGAGTCGATGTAGTAGTACGCCTGGTGCGCGGAGGTCTCGTGGCGGATGGAGTCGAAGATGTAGAACTCCGCCTCCGGACCGAAGTAGGCGGTGTCGGCGATGCCGCTGGCGGCCAGGAAGGCCTCGGCCTTCTTCGCCACGTTACGCGGGTCACGCGAGTACGCCTCGCGGGTGAACGGGTCGTGGATGAAGAAGTTCAGCGCGAGGGTCTTCTGCGCGCGGAACGGGTCGATGAAGGCGGTGGCGACGTCCGGGAGCAGGAGCATGTCCGACTCGTGGATCGCCTGGAAGCCGCGGATCGACGACCCGTCGAAAGCGAGACCGTTGGTGAAGAAGTCGTCGTCGACGGACTCCACCGGCAGGTTGAAGTGCTGCATGACGCCGGGCAGGTCACAGAAACGAACGTCGACGAACTTCACGTCCTCGTTCTTGAGGTAACGCAGGAGTTCCTCGGGATTGGCGAACACTCGTCCTCCTGGCACGTCCACGGATAGCTAGGCTCCTGGCGACGCTATGGCCGTGCGGTTGCCCGGCCATGTCTCCAGTGTTTCCGCCGTGTTACGTCCCTCGCGTTGGGTCACCCCGAGTGCCTGACCCGGACACCTCAACCCGAGGAACGGGTCCGGCTGTGCCAGTGTAGTGAAGCTTGATGAGATTGGTCCTTTTTGGCGTTCCGCGTCGGCGCGCCCGGCACCGGTCCGGCTCCTGCCGGCACCGGTCCGGCTCCCGCCTGGCGCCGGGCCTGCGCGGGGCCGGCTGCCGCGCTGGCTAGGCTCATGCAGGTGACCACCCAGCCGAGCCCCTCGCCACCCCCCGCCGCGGATCCCGACTTCGTCCCGGCCGACCTGGGCCGCCGGTTCGGGGCTCTGGTCATCGACTGGATTCTCTGCCTGCTCGCGTCGGGCCTGTTCGCCAGCCCCACCCGGGACGCCTGGGCGCCCGTGCTGGTGCTGATCCTGCTGTACGGCGTGTTCCTGGGCCTGTTCGCCCAGACCCCCGGCATGTACCTGACCCGGATCCGGTGCGTCGACTGGACCGACGGCGGCCGGATCGGCCTGCTCCGGGCACTGCTGCGGGGTGTGCTGCTGGCCCTGGTCGTCCCGGCCCTCCTGATGGATCAGCACCGGCGCGGCCTGCACGACCGCCTCACCGGCTCGGTCGTCACCCCCGTACCGCGCTGACCCGCCCTCTCGCGCGAGCCCAGGGGCCCGAGCCGTGCGCTGACCGACCCCTCCGTGCTGGGCTCAGCGGCCGCGCATCTGGCGGGACGCGCCACGGGGCGGGCGGAGATTCTTGGGGATGGCGCCCTTGGGCATCTGGGGGCGGGAGGTGAGCGCCTTGAGGCGCTTGTCCAGTGAGTTGACGTCCTTGCCGCTGAGGTTGCGGGGCAGCCGCATCAGCGTCATCCGCAGCTTGCGGATCGGCAGCTCGCCCTCGTCCTGTCCGATGACGTAGTCGTAGAGCGGGGCGTTGCCGATCACCTTGGCCAGCCGACGCTTCTCCTGGCCCAGCAGGCCCCGGACCCGCTGCGGGTTGCCCTCCGCCAGCAGGATCACGCCGGGCCGCCCGATGACCAGGTGCACCATGTCCATCTGGGTGGTCGAGCTGACCGCCGGGGAGACCCGCCAGTCACCGCGCATGTTCTCCATGATCTGCGCGGCGGCGCCCGGTTGCCCCTCGGCCGCGTTCATCATCGCCCGGTTCGACCGAAGGTTGAGCACGATCAGCAGGCAGAGCAGGGCGAACAGGATGCCCAGCGGCAACCAGAGCCAGCCCCAGAGCGCGACCGCGACCACGGTCAGCGCAAGCGGGATCAGCACCGCACCGGTGGCCAAGGGGGCGAACCACTTGTCCTGCTTGGCGGTGAACCGGAACACCAACCCGATCTGCTTCAGCCGCTGGCCGAACGAGACCTTCTCCTGGGGCTTTGCCATGTCGTCGAGTCTAGTGGTCGCCCGCCGCACCGTTGATCCGCGGCCGGCTGAGTACCTTACGACGCCGCTACGCCGCCAGCGACCCGGCGTAAGGAGGGCGAGTGGGCACAGATCAGGCGCGGTGCCCATGCCCCGGCGGCACCTTCGCGAGCAGAGTCAGAGTCACCAGTTGACGACGATCGCAGGGAGCGCGCCATGTTCGGTCACGACGCCAACCTCATGCTCACCCTCTACCGTACGCACGCCGCGGAGCTGCGGGCCGAGGCCGCCCAGGACCGGCTGGCCCGGTCGCTACCGCACCGCTCGGCCCGCGGCTGGCTGCACCGCCGGCACCATCGGACGCGTACCGACGAGGCACGCCACTGAGCGCCGACCCGGGAGCAGCCGACCGGGAGGACGGCGGCCGACGGGCGGGCGACGGCGGGCGTGGCATGCTCGGTGCCGTGAGCGTCCGCCCCACCAGCACCATCCTCGTCGGCCGTCAGCGGGAGATGGCGCGACTACGTGCGGCGGCTGGCCGCGCCCGCGCCGGGGAGCCGGTCACCGTTCTGGTCGGCGGCGAGGCCGGGGTCGGCAAGACCCGCCTGCTGGAGGAGTTCGGCCGCTCTCTCGGCGACGACGCCCGCCTGCTGGTCGGGCAGTGCCTCGAACTCGGCGAGGCCGGCCTGCCGTTCGCTCCGTTCGCCGCGGTGCTGCGGACGGTGCTGCGCCGCGACGGCCCCGGTGTCCTCGACGGGTACGACGCCGAGTTCGCCCGCCTGCTGCCGGAGCTGGCCCGGCCGGCCGGTGCCGCCGCGCCCGCCGCCGGACCGCCCTCGGACGCCCCCCGGGGTTACCTCTTCGAACTGGTCGCCCAACTGTTCGGCCGGCTCGCCGCCGCCCAGCCGCTGATCCTGGTGATCGAGGATCTGCACTGGGCGGACCGGTCCACCCGCGACCTCATCGCTTTCCTGGTGCGAGCGGCCCGCACCGGCCGGCTGCTGCTGGTCTGCACCTACCGGACCGACGAACTGCACCGGGGTCATCCGCTGCGGCCCTTCCTGGCCGAGTTGGACCGGGCCCGGGGCGTCGAGCGGATCGAGCTGTCCCGGCTGGAGCGGGACGGCACCGGGGCGGTCCTCGCCGGGCTGCTCGGTGCCGAGCCGGCCGCGCGGGCGGTCGACGACATCCACGACCGTACGCAGGGCAACCCCCTGTTCATCGAGGAGCTTGCCGCCGCTGGCAGCCCGATCGGCTGCGCCGCGCTGCCGGAGACGCTGCGTGATCTGCTGCTGGCCCGGGTGGACCGGCTACCCGAGCCAGCCCAACGGGTGCTGCGGATCGCCGCCGCCGGCGGCAACCGCCTGGCCCACCAACTGCTCGCCGAGGTCGCTGGCCTGCCCGAGGCGGAGCTGGACGACGCCCTGCGGGCCGCCGTCGCCGCTCAACTGCTGGTGGCCGACCCGGACGGCGACTACGAATTCCGCCACGCGCTGGTCCGTGAGGCGGTCCACGACGAGTTGCTGCCCGGCGAACACGCCCGGCTGCACGCCCGATTCGCCGCCGCCATCGAGGCACACCCGCACCTGGTCGCCGCCGGCCGGGCGCCGGCCGAGATCGCCCACCACTGGTACGCCGCCCACGACCATCCCCGAGCCCTGGTGACCGCCCGGGTGGCCGCCTGCGCCGCCGCCGACCGGTACGCGTACGCCGAGCAGACCCGGCTGCTGGAACGGGTGCTGGAACTCTGGGAACTGGTGCCCGACGCCGCCGACCGGCTCGGCATGGACCACCTCGCGCTGCTTGAGGAGACGCTCGGCGCGGCGACCACCGCCGGTGACTACCAGCGGGCGTTGACCCTGACCCGGGCTGCGCTGGCCGAGGTGGACACCGGTGAGCAGCCGCTGCGCGCGGCGCGGCTGCTGGATCGGCGTGGCCGGATGCTGGCCATGCTCGGCAAGAGCGACGGCGCGACCGAGCTGCGGGAGGCGTACCGACTGGTGTCAGGGGTGTCGGACGGGCCCGACCGCCTGCGGCTGCTCGCCGACCTCGCCGATCACCTGGCCCGCATCGACCATGCCGACGCGGCCCGGATCGCCGCCGAGGTGGTGACCGCGGCACGGGCGGCCGACACCGACGCAGCCCTGCTGCTGGTGCAGCTGGCGGTGCTGAAACGACGGGAGGGCGCGGCCGATCTCGGGCTGGCCGAGCTGCGCCGTTGCGAGGCGCTGGCGCGTGCCGCCGGGGAGACGCCGGCACTGGTCAGCGCGCTGGTACACATCTCCGACGTGCTGTTCGAGCTGGGCCGGTACGACGAGTCGGCGCAGGCCGCCGCGGACGGGGTGAGCGAGGCACGTCGGGTCGGCATCAGCCGCTCCACCGGGGCGTACCTGCTCTCGAACCGGGCGGAGGCGCTGCTGGCGCTGGGCCGTTGGACGGAGGCCGACCAGGTCTGCGCCGAGGCGGCCCGGCTCGATCCGCCGGGCGTCTCCGGCCTGCACTGGCTGCAACTGCGGGCCGCGTTGCGACTGGCACAGGGGCATCCCCGCGCCGACGAGACCGTCGCCCGGGCGCTGAGCTTCCTCACCAAGCCGTACCTGCATCCGCACAACCGGCTTCCGCTGTACCTGCTGCGGCTGGAGACGGCGCTGGCGGCCGACGACCGGGCCGAAGCGCTGCGGGCGGCGCAGGCGTGCCTGACCGACCCGGCGATCGTCGACTATCCCCGGTACAGCTGGCCGGTGCTGGCCGCGGCGGCCCGGGCCGCCCGACACGTCGGCGATGAGGCGGTGGCGGGCGAGGTCGCCGCGCTGGCCGGCGGCGTCGCGGCCCGCTTTCCCGCCGAGCGGGCGTACGCCGCCGAGGTGGTCGCCTGCGGAGCGTCAGGTGCCGAGACGCTCGTCGCCTGGCGGACCGCGGTCGCGGCCTGGCGGACCGCCGGTCAGCCCGGGGAACTGGCGCGGGTGCTGCTGGGCTACGCCGAGGCGGCGGCGGGTGCGGGAAAGCGCGACGAGGTCGGCGCGGCGGTGAGTGAGGCGGCGGGGCTCGCCGACGGGCTCGGCGCGGTCCGGCTCGCCGAACGCGCGGCCACCCTGGCCCGCCGGGTGGGGCTGCGTGGTGCCGGCAACGGTCGACCGGGCGCGGATCTGCTGACCGAGCGGGAGCGTGAGGTGTTGCGTCTGGTCGCCGCGGGTCACAGCAACAGCCGTATCGCCGAGCAGTTGTTCATCTCGCCCAAGACGGCGAGCGTGCACGTCTCCCGGATCATCGCGAAACTCGACGTGACCAACCGCGTCGAGGCCGCCGCCCTCGCCCACCGCCTCAACCTGCTCACCGACCCCTGACGCGGCGGGCCCGGGGCGGGTGGGTCAGCGGGTGGCCAGGGTTGCCGGTTCGCGGGCCGCGAGGGCCTGCTGGTAGAGGCGGCCGGCGCGGTAGGAGGAACGGACCAGGGGGCCGCTCATCACGCCCGCGAAGCCGATCTCCTCGGCCTCCTCCCGCAGCTCGACGAACTCCTCCGGCTTGACCCACCGTTCCACCGGGTGGTGCCGGGGGGAGGGGCGCAGGTACTGGGTGATGGTGATCAGCTCACAGCCGGCGGCGTGCAGGTCGCGCAGGGCCTGGGAGATCTCGGAGCGCTCCTCGCCCATGCCCAGGATCAAGTTGCTCTTGGTGACCAGGCCGTCGGCGCGGGCCTGCGAGATGACGTCCAGGGACCGCTCGTAGCGGAAGGCCGGCCGGATCCGCTTGAAGATCCGGGGAACCGTCTCCACGTTGTGCGCGAGCACCTCCGGTTTGGCACCGAAGACCTCGGCAAGCTGCTCGGGTACCGCGTTGAAGTCGGGGATCAGCAGCTCGACACCGCAGCCGGGCTGCAAGGCGTGGATCTGCCGCACGGTCTCGGCGTACAGCCAGGCGCCGCCGTCGGGCAGGTCGTCACGGGCGACACCGGTGATGGTGGCGTACCGCAGCCCCATCGACACCACCGACTCGGCGACGCGACGCGGCTCGTCGGCGTCGAATTCGGCCGGCTTGCCGGTGTCGATCTGGCAGAAGTCGCAGCGGCGGGTGCACTGGTCACCGCCGATGAGGAAGGTGGCCTCGCGGTCCTCCCAACATTCGTAGATGTTGGGACAGCCGGCCTCCTGGCACACCGTGTGCAGCCCTTCGCGGGCGACCAGCCCACGCAGCTGGGTGTACTCGGGGCCCATCTTGGCCTTGACCTTGATCCACGGCGGTTTGCGCTCGATCGGCGTCTCGGCGTTGCGTGCCTCGATCCGCAGCAGTCGCCGCCCCTCAGGGGCGGGCGTCGCGGTACTCGCGGCCTGGCCGGTCGTCGGCGCGGAGTGCTCGATCGTCACAAAACGAGCCTACGCCGGACGGCGGCGGTCGATGAACGGCGGGCGACGGCCGTCACCCCGGAAATCCTGTGACGCCGGACACCGGACTGCAAAAAAACACGTAACAGGACGACCCGACGGGGTGTTAGCGTGCGCGGCGAGTAGCGACGACGGAGCCGAGTAGCGCACCGATCCGCCAGTTGAAGAGAGCCGCCGGTTGCTGCGAGGCGGTCTGGCACCGGGGCCGCGAAGACCCTCCCGAGCTGCGGGAAGAACAGCGTTTGGTGCCTGGACGGTCCTGAGCAGGGCGGCTCCGGCATCCACGCCCAGTAGAGCCCGCCCGGCTGGCCCCGGTGAAAAGGCGACGAACGAGGCTCCCGTCCCCGACGGGAGCGAAGGTGTGGTGGCACCGCGAGGTTCCCGCTCGCCCACACCTCCCGGGGCTGAGGCGACGCCTCGCCACCCGAGGTGGCCAGGGCGTTGCGATCGACCGAGGAGAGCCACTGTGCAACGCATCCTGTCCGACCAGCTCGCGCCGTACACCGGGCGTACCGTCCGGATCGCCGGCTGGATTCACCGCCGCCGCCTGCTCAAGTCGGTGGCCTTCCTGATCGTCCGGGACGCCGCCGGCCTCGCCCAGGTGGTCGTCACCGACCCCGCGGTGCGTGCCGAGGTCGAGGCGTTGCCGGAGGAGACCGTCGTCGAGGTGGTGGCCACCGTGGTCACCAACGCGGCGGCGCCCGGCGGGTTGGAGCTGACCGACCCGACGGTACGGCCACTCGGACCGCCCGCCGTACCGCCCCCGTTCGACCTCTACCGACCCGAGCTCGCCGCCACCCTGCCGACGCAGCTCGACCACGCCCCGGTCGCCCTGCGCCACCCGACCCGATCGGCCGCGTTGCGGATCTCGGCGGCGGCGGTGGCCGGCTTCCGGGCCACGCTGGACTCCCGCCGCTTCGTGGAGATCCACACGCCGAAGGTGGTCGCCTCGTCCACCGAGAGCGGGGCGAACGTCTTCGACCTGGACTGGTTCGGCCGGCCCGCGTATCTGGCCCAGTCGCCACAGTTCTACAAGCAGCTCATGGTCGGGGTCTTCGAGCGGGTCTACGAGGTCGGGCCGGTTTTCCGCGCCGAGCCGCACGACACCGTGCGACACCTGGCGCAGTACACCTCGCTCGACGTGGAGCTGGGCTTCGTCACCGACCACCGCGACGTGATGACGGTACTGCGGGACACCCTCGCCGGGATGTTTGACGCGGTCGGTGACCGGGCCGCGGGTGCGCTGGACACCCTCGGCGTCACACCCCCGCCGGTGCCGGCGCAGATCCCGGCGGTGCACTTCACGGAGGCGCTGCGGATCGCCAACGCGCCCGCCGACGAGCCGGACCTGGCACCGGCGCACGAACGGACGCTGGGGGAGTGGGCCCGGCGCGAGCACGGGTCGGAGTTCCTCTTCGTCACCGGGTACCCGATGGCGAAGCGGCCGTTCTACACCCATCCGGACCCGGCGCGGCCGGGCTACTCCAACGGCTTCGACCTGCTGTTCCGGGGCCTGGAACTGGTCACCGGTGGCCAGCGGCTGCACCGGCACGCCGACTATCTGGCCGCGCTCGCCGACCGGGGTGAGCCGGTGGAACCGTACGCCGGCTACGTCGACGCGTTCCGCCACGGCATGCCCCCGCACGGCGGCTTCGCCATCGGCCTGGAACGCCTGGTCGCCCGCCTCACCCACGCCCCCAACATCCGCCAGGTAACCCCCTTCCCCCGCGACCTCCACCGCCTAACCCCCTAACCCCCCCACCCCACCCCCCGGTGGGGTTGATCAAGAAGTTTGCGTCGGGGATCCGCACCGGAACCGACGCAAACTTCTTGATCACCGCGGGACTGGGTGGGGGTGGGGTTAGGGGGTGGGGAGGAGGGTGGGGAGGTGGCGTTCTACTGCGGGGAGGACGTCGGCGATGGTGACGGGGTGGCCGAGCTCGGCGGTCAACGAGGTGACGCCGGCGTCGCGGATGCCACACGGCACGATCCGGTCGAAGTACGCCAGGTCGCAGTCGCAGTTGATGGCGAAGCCGTGCAGGGTCACGCCGCGGGCTACTCGGATGCCGATCGCCGCGACCTTGCGCTCCGGACCTTTGTCGTCGGCGGGCACCCACACCCCGCTGCGCCCGTCGACCCGGCCCGCAACCAGCCCGAACTCGGCGCACACGTCGATCAGCAACTGCTCGACCCGGCGTACGTACGCGACCACGTCGACCGGGTCGGGTAGGCGCACGATCGGGTAGCCCACCAACTGGCCCGGGCCGTGCCAGGTGATCTTGCCGCCGCGGTCCACGTCGATCACCGGGGTGCCGTCGACCGGGCGGTCCCACGGCTCGGTGCGCTTGCCGGCCGTGTAGACGCTCGGGTGCTCCAGCAGCAGCACGGTATCGCCCTGCCCGCCGGTGACCACCGCCTCGTGCAGGCGCCGCTGTTCGTCCCAGGCGGCGGAGTAGTCGAGGACACCGGCGCGTACGGCCGTCAGGCCGGAGGTCGTCACGGTCACGCGTCCAGCCTAGACCCGTACCCGCTGGTCACCAGTGGTGAGCCGGCTCACGGCCGGACCCGGCTGGCTCACCGCCGGACCTGCCACACCCAGACGTCCTCGACCCGCTCCGGCTCACCGAAGAGCAGGACCAGGGTGCGGCGGATGGCCTCCTCGTCGACCGGCCACTTGGCACCGTGGACCTGGTCGGCGAGCACCACGGTCTCGATTCGCCAGTGCTCCAGGTCGGCCCGGACCTCTTCGCGGGTGCCCTCGGTGACGATCGGCGGCAGACCGCTGCGGGCGGCCTGGTCCAGCAGCGCGCCGAACGGGCGCGGCACCGGACCGATGCGTCCCCGGTCGTCCGGACCGCCGGGGCCGAGGAAGAAACCGGACGGGATGGCGAATTCTCCCTGTCGGTTCGCAAGCGCGTACGCCTGCCAACGCTGGCCGTCGGGGTAGACGTCGAGGGTGAGCGGTGCCGGAGTCAGCACCCCTCCCGTGGAGACGTAGTTCCGCCAGGCGCCGGAGGTGATGAAGCGGGGGATCGGCTCACGTTCGCTGGTCAGCAGCGGAGTGGGGAGCAGTGGCACCAGGGCCACCGCGAAGCCGACCGTCCAGGCCACAGCCGCGGGGCGGGAGGGCGGACGTCGACGCAACTGGTCCACCGCGTACGCCAGCAGCAGGCCGATCACCGGCGTCACCACCAGCGCGAACCGGGCGGGCAGCGCGGCGTTCACCACCGGCAGGTGCCCGAGCAGGTCGAAGGGCATCGGCAGGTCGGTTCGCCGGCCGTCGACCTTGGCCACCGGCCCGAACGAGAGCGCGGTGAACACCACCGCGACGATCCCGAGGGCCCACAGGGTGGCCCGTCGACGGGCGTCACCGCCCCGCCACAACAGCACGAAACAGCCGACGGCGAGCACCAGCAGCGGCAGCCCGAAGAAGGAGTTCTCCTCGGTGGGGTTCGGTGCCAGCGAGGTGCCGAACCCGGCCTCGCCGCCCAGGGAGCGGCGCGGATAGGCGGCGTACGCGGCGATGTCCTCGGAATGGATCACCGCGTCGAAGCCGGTGCCGTGGAATCGCTGCGGCCCGGCGAAGTGCAGCCACAGTGGGTAGGCCAGCAACACCCCGGCGACCACCGCGGTCACCGCCAGCCCGCGCAGGAACGAGGGCAGTACGGCGCGGGCCTCGGTCCGGTTGGCCGGGTGCAGCGCCCAGACGGCGACGAAGAGTCCGAGCGCCAGCGCGGTGAAGAAGAGTCCCTCGGCGGCGATCGAGAAGGCGACCGCGACGAGTACGCCGAGGGTGGCGCCGTCACGCAGCCAGTGGCCTGGCCGGCGCAGCGCGAACAGTCGCCATGCCAGCAGTGGCACCAGCCAGCCGGCGGTCCAGTTCAGGTGGGCGTTGGCGTGCGAGACCATCCCGGGGGAGAAGCCGATGAACAGTCCACCGACGGCCGCGGCGAGCGGGCTGCGGACCAGGTGCCGGGAGAGCAACCAGTACCAGGCGACGGCGGTGGCGGCCAGATTGAGGGTGAGGATCACCAGGAAGGTGGCCGACGGGCCGATCAGGTACGTCAGCGGGGCGAAGACCGCCGCGTACACCGTGATCGAGGTGTTGACCGCGAGGTTTACCCCGTCCGGGACGTTGATCAGATAGGTGAAGAGGGGGTTGTCCCCATGGGTCAGCGCGTGCCCGCCGAAGGCCAGCAACCATTCGAACAGCGCCTGGTCGCTGGAGTTGACGGTGATCGCCCGCCCGTTCGGGTCGATCCACAGCCCGCTGGTCACCCAGACGGCGAGCGCCAACGCGACAAGCACCACGATCAGATCGACGCGGCGGTCGCGGGCGACCCGCGACGGCGACGGTGAGGCGGGCGCGGGAGCCACGGACGGGGAGGTGGGCACCTAGCGGACGTTACCAACCGCACCGGGACACGCCGGTCAGACCCGGCAGGTAGGCGGCGGCCCGCGCTGCCACACCCGGACATCGACGAATATGTGCACGGCCGCCATGTCATCGGTGTGACACAAGTGCGTAACGTCGCGGCAATCATTGGTGACCCAGCTCACACCCTATGGAGGCTCTCGTGCGCCGCACCCGTACCCGGCTCGCCGGTGCGCTGGCCGGGCTGGCCCTGGCCGCCACCGCGCTGGTGGCCGTCGCCGCGCCCGCCCAGGCCGCAACCCTGACCCAGGTCACCGGCTTCGGCTCCAACCCCGGCAACCTCGCCATGTACGCGTACCGGCCGGACAACCTGCCCTCCGGCGCCCCGGCCGTGGTGCTGCTGCACGGCTGCGCCCAGAACGCCAGCGGCTACTTCGCCAACTCGGGCTGGCAGAAGTACGCCGACCAGTGGCGGTTCGCGCTGATCGTCCCCGAGCAGCGTTCGGCGAACAACTCCAGCTCCTGCTTCAACTGGTTCGAGACCGGTGACACGTCCCGGGGGCAGGGCGAGGCGCTCTCCATCAAGCAGATGGTCGACCACGCCCGGTCGGTGTACGGCACGGCCGCCAACCGGGTCTACGTCAGCGGGCTGTCGGCCGGCGGGGCGATGAGCGCCACCATGCTGGCGACCTACCCGGATGTCTTCGCCGGAGGCTCGATCATCGCCGGGCTGCCGCACCGGTGCGCCACCAGCATGATCAACGCCTTCTCCTGCATGAGCCCGGGTGTGGACAAGAGCCCCGCGCAGTGGGGCGATCTCGTCCGCAACGCCTACCCCGGCTACTCCGGTGCCCGCCCGAAGGTGGCCATCTGGCACGGGACCAGTGACTACACGGTGGCAACGGCTAACGCCACCGAGTCCCGCGACCAGTGGACCAACGTGCTCGGTGTCTCGCAGACGCCCACCAGCACCCGACAACTGCCGGCCGGCACCAGCGTCGAGGTCTACGGCAACGACGTGGTCCGCGTACACCGGGTCTCCGGCATGGGGCACGGCACCCCCGTCGACCCGGGCTCGGGCGCGGACCAGTGCGGCACCGCCGCCGCGTACTTCCTGGACACCATCTGTTCGACGTACCACGACGCGGTCTTCTTCGGCCTGAACGGCGGCGTCACCCCGACCCCGACGGCGACCCCGACCACGTCGCCGAGCCCGACCGCGTCACCCACCCCGACCGCGAGCCCGACCCCCACCGGTGCCCCGACCTGCGTCACCGCCAGCAACTACGCCCACGTCTCCGCCGGCCGGGCGTACCACTCCGGCGGCTACGCCTACGCCAACGGCTCCAACCAGCGGATGGGCCTCTACAACACCTTCTACACCACCACCCTGCGCCAAACCGCACCCAACCACTGGCTCATCGGCTGCTAACCACCCCCGCGACGCCTGCGTTGATCATGAGGTTGGCGGCAGTTTCAGATCAACCCTGCCGCCAACCTCATGATCAACAGGCTGAAGGGGAGGGGTCAGTCGTGGAGGGCGGCGTGGAGGGCGGTGCGGAGGTCGGGGTGGCGGAAGGTGAACTGGGCGCGGTTGAGGACGCCGGGGAGGACGCGGGTGCTGGTCAGCGCCTCCTGGGCGAAGCCGCCCAGGGCGACCTTCAGGGCCAGCGCCGGGATCGGGATGACCGCGGGACGGTTCAGTTGGCGGGCCAGCTCGCGAGTGAACTCGGCGTTGGTGACCGGGGCCGGGCCGACCACGTTGACCGGCCCGGCGAGGTCCGCCCGGGCCAGCAGGAACGTGGTGGCGTTGAGCCAGTCGGTCATCGAGATCCACGGAATCCACTGCCGGCCGCTGCCGAGCCGGCCGGCGATACCCAGCTTGAACGGCAGCAGCTGCGGCTTGAGCAGCCCACCGTCGCGGTGCAGCGGTAGCCCGGTGCGCAGCCGCACCACCCGTACCCCGGCGTCCTCGGCCGGCCGGGTGGCCGCCTCCCACACCCGGGACACGTCGGCGAGGAAACCCTCGCCGGCCGGCGCGTCCTCCTCGACCACCCGGTCGCCGGTGTTGCCGTACCAGCCGATCGCCGAGGAGTTCAGCAGCACCTCCGGCCGATCGGCCGCCGGCAGCCCGGCGATCGTGGTGGCCAGGGTGGTGGTGGTGTCCACCCGGCTGGACCGGATGAGCTGCCGGTACCTGTCGTTCCAGCGCCGGTCGCCGACACCGGCGCCGGCCAGGTTGATCACCGCGTCGGCCTCGGCGACCACCGCCGGGTCCAACTGCGCCGCCGACGGCGACCATCGTCGCTCGTCGGCGGCCCGCGGCGGTCGTCGTACCAGCCGGGTCACCTGGTGCCCGTCGGCGACGAGCAGATCGACCAGCCGGGTGCCGAGGAAGCCGGACGCGCCGGCCATGAGGATCCGCATGCCCTCCATCTTCGGGTACGCGCGGCGACCCGGCCCGGTCGAGTCGGTCACGCCCGCGTGGCGGCCCCGTCCCGACGTAGCTCCGACAGGTGCCGCTCGACCTCGTCGTAGGCGTCGGCGGGCAGCGGCCCGAGGGTGAGCACCCGGGCGTTCTCCTCGACCTGCGCCACCGTGCGGAAACCGGGGATCGGCACCGTACGCGGGCTGCGGGTCAGCAGCCAGCCGAGCGCGCCCTGGGCGAGGGTACGGCCGTCGGCGGTGAGTGCCTCGCGTACCCGAGCCACCCGCTGCGCCCACTGCGGCGCCGGCCTGCCGTCGGTGAACCAGGGCAACCACTCCGGTGCCCGCCCCCGCACGTCGTCGTCGCCAAGCGACCGGGTCGCGGCGGTCAGCAGCCCCATCGCCAGCGGCCCCCGGTTGATGCTGGCCAGGTCGTACTTCTCGCAGACCGCCAGCATGTCGGCGTTGTCCCGCAGCACGGACTGGTCGTGCTGGATCGCCGTGCAGTGCGGGGCGGCCGGTGCGAAGGCGGTGGCCGAGTCGGGGTGGTCGGTGCTCCACCCGTACGCCCGGATCTTGCCCTGGGTGACCAGGCCCTCCAGCGTGTCGACCAGGTCGAGCGCGAGCGCCGGCGCCAGGTCGTTCAGGTGCAGTTGCAACAGGTCGACGTGATCGGTGCCGAGCCGGCGCAGCGACGCCTCCAGGCTGGCCACCGCGTACTCGGGACGGTGGTCCTCGCCGGTGGCCCGGCGGGTCGCCTCGTCGGAGGTGAAGCCGAACTTGGTGGCGATCACCACCCGGTCCCGCCGCCCGGCGAGCGCTCGGCCGAGCACCCGCTCGCTGTGTCCGGCCCCGTAGTTGCTGGCCGTGTCGAAGAAGGTCACGCCGTGCTCAAGCGCCGCGTGCACGGCCCGTACCGACTCCTCGTCGTCCACCTCGCCCCAGCCCAACGGCTGCCGGTCGTCACCCCACAGCGGTCCGCCGATCGCCCAGCACCCCATGCCGATCGCGCTGACCTCGATCCCGCTGCGACCCAGTTTCCGTGTCGTCGTCATGCCGCCAAGCGTCGCGCTTGGAGCGCACTCGAAGTCAAGCGCGCCCTGCGCGGGTGTGGCGGTGGCGCGTACGGAGGTCAGGTGCCTCGGTGGCGGCCTCGCGGTCCGGGCCGACCAGCGACCGGCTGAACAGTCCCAGCCGGTCGACCGGTCGCCGTGCACGCTATCGGAGCCGGTCGGCCGGTGCCGTCGGGCAGGATGACAGCTGCCGACGTCGTGGCCGGCATCATTTGATGCCGTGGAGGAAGCAGGCGGCCAGGTCCCGCAGCCGGTCGAGGCTCGCGACGTAGTAGCTCTCGGGTTCTGGCCGGGGGAAGCTGGGGTGCGCGGTATGCCCGGCAACCCAGCTCGGGATCGAGCGAAAGCCCTCCACCAGCCACCGGTCGGGCGCCTCGCGGCGGTCGTACCGCTCACAGACGACGCGCATCGCCGCCGCCAGGCGGGCGAAGGCAGCGCGATCCCATGTCAGGTCGATGCGTAGTTGCAGCAGGAAGGAGCCGTCATCGGCCCCGAACTCGCTCCGCAACTCGTCGAGCGCTTCTTCGACCGTCTGCTCGCGTCCTCCGCTCACCGGCGCAGCTTAGCCAGCCGAAGCTGCTCGCACCGATGGCCGTCTGGCAACCTTGGCCGGATGGATCTGACGGAAGAGTTCGAGTGGCGCGGACGTACGGTCCGATGGGGTCGGACGGGTTCCGGGCCCGCCGTCGTGTTCTGCCACGGGACGCCGTGGTCGTCGCAGTTGTGGGGCCCCTACGCCGAGGCCCTGAGCGACCAGCTCACGGTCCACCTGTGGGACATGCCCGGTTACGGGCTCTCCTCGAAGCTGCCAGAGCACCGGGTGTCGCTCGACGTCCAGGGTGAGTTGCTGGCCGACCTCCTCTCGTACTGGGAGTTGCCGTCCCCACATGTCGTGGCGCACGACTACGGCGGGGCCGTCGCGTTGCGGGCTCGTCTCCTGCACGGCTGTTCGTTCGCGTCGCTGGCGCTGGTCGACGTGGTGGCGCTGGCTCCCTGGGGCTCGGATTTCTTCCGGCTGGTACGCGAGAACGTCGACGTTTTCAGCGCCATGCCGCCCGCCGTCCACGAAGGAGCGCTTCGGGCCTACATCGCCGGAGCCAGCCACCGGGGTCTCACACCCGACCAGATGCAGGCACTCGTGTCTCCGTGGCTCGATGCGACCGGGCAGGCCGCTTTCTACCGGCAGATCGCCCAGGCGGACCAGCGCTACACCGACGAGATCCAGGACCTTTACCCCCGTCTGGACCTGCCGGTCCTGGTGGTGTGGGGTACGGACGACACCTGGATCCCGGTCGACCGTGCCCACCGACTGGCCGACCTCGTCCCGGGCGCCCAGCTCAAGCTGATCGAGGATGCAGGCCACCTGGTCCAGCTCGACCAGCCCGTACGACTGGCCATGACGCTGCACCGTTGGCTCACCGCCCAGGCCCTGCTGGAGGCCGGTGATTCGTGATCGCTGGCCAGCGGTTGCATCCGAGCCACCTCCGGCAGGGTCGGTGCTGATCGTCAATCGTCGGCCGGGGACTGCCAGCAGCTCCAGCGGGCGTGGACGTTACGTACTGACCAAGGTCAGGCCGATGGTGGTGGCGAGGCGGGTGAGGTCGGCGGGGGTAGGGCCGGCGTGCAAAACGGCGGCGAGTGCAGCGCGGGCGATGGGGGCGCGCTCGGGTTTCGGCGGGGGCGATCTGGTCGGCAGTGACGAGGATGCGGGCGGCGGCATGGTGGCCGCCAAGCGCCAGGTACGACGGGTGGTGCGGCCGGTGGCCGGGACCGCGCCAGTGATCAGGCCGAAGGCGCCTGCCGCCTCGGCGTCGAAGGGCAGTGGGTCGAACGTGGCCTCGGTGCGTTGCCGGAGCGGGATCAACTTGCCGATCGGCGTGCCGTTGCGCGTGATGATGAAGGAATCACCCCGCTCCACGCCGCGCATGATCGACCCGGACTCGTTGCGCAACTCTCGCTGGGTGATCTCCCTGTGCGCGTGCTTCGCCATGGTCCCATGCTGGGTGAGGGTGCTACAAAGTGCTACAACCTGCTTCTTTCGCGTTAGGTCGTGCCGGGGGGTTGGCCGTGCCAGCGGGCGCGGTAGGCGGCCTCGTTGGTCTCGTGAGCGGTGCGTTCCTCGAAGACCACCGCACGCAGCGTGTGCCGGGCCTCGGACATCAGCACCACCTCGGCGAAGACCAGGCCGACGCAGATCGCGGTGAGCAGCCCGAGAGCGGCCAGCCCGGGCATCGGCATGGCGACCGGGATCGCGACGAGCAGCACGACCAGGGTGCCGACCCGGGTCCAGGTCAGCGTGTGCAGGGTGCGTAGCTGGAACGCCATGTTCCCGAGCAGGTAGAGGAACACCCCACCGAACAGCATCGGCACGTCCGGCCCGTGGGCCGGCTCGGTCACCGGCACGCCGGGCTCGGCGACGTCGTGCACGATGCCCTCGGCACCGAGGGCGAACAGGATGATCCCGGCGATCATCGGCAGGTAGAGGTACGCGTAGGCGTCTCGGGCCATCAGCACCCGGGCGCGACCCAGGCTGGCGTGCAGGGCGATCCGGGCGGCCGGGCCGATCAGGTCGTAGTGCACCCACCAGAGGGCGGCGGTGAAGAAGATCCCGAAGACGGCGGCGGTCACCCCGGGCCAGGTCGGTGCCTGGCCGAGCAGGTTGCTGCCGACGCCGACGGAGATCACCGACTCGCCGAGCGCGATGATCAGGATCAGGTCGTACCGCTCGGTCCAGTGCTCCGCCGAGGTCACCTGCCAGCCCCAGGTGCGGGCCAGCAGCCCGGTGCCGTACTGGAGCAGCACCACGCTCACCCAGAGCGCGTCGCGGACGAGGGCGGCCGTCCCGGCATCGGGGATGTGGGTGGGTAGCAGTGCCGCGACGAGCAGCAGCATGGTGCTCAGCGCCAGTTCGGGGGCGTATCGGAGCAGTTGCCGGCGTTCGGTCGGATCGTTCCGTACGACGTGCAGGAACAGGATCAGGTGGATGGCCCGGATGACCACGTAGCTGACCGCGACCACGACCGGACCCGCTTCGTCCTTGTGGTCCATGAACGCCTGCGGCAGGGCGAGGGCGAAGCAGAAGAGCGCGGCCATCCCGACGACCATCAGCACCGGCACGAAACCCTCGCCGATGCGGATCCGGGTGGCGACCACCGTGTGCACCACCCAGCACCACCAGAGCACGGCCAGCACGAGGGCGGCGTGCAGCAGTTGGCGACCGTTGATGTTGGCGGCGGTGGCGCGGGTGATGATGAAGAACGAGAAGACGAAGACCAGGTCGAAGAAGATCTCGAACTTGTCGACCCGGGCGCCGGGTGCGACGCCGACGGCCGGCCCGAGCCGCCCTCGCCAGCCCATGTCGCCCACGGGCTGAGTCTGGCAGCGCCGACCTGGGCGTACGCCCGTTTCCGATCAGTCAGGCCGGCGGTACCGCAGGCCGTCCATCAACAGGTCGAGCAGGCGTCGGGCCTGGTCGCGCTGTTCCCGGCCGCCGGCGGCGAGCGACACTCCGCTGAGCCCGGCGAGGACGTCACCGGGTTCCACGTCCGACCTGATGGTGCCGGCTGCCGCGCCCGCCGCCAGCAGTCGGGTCAGGGCTGAGAGCAGCCGGTCCCGGCTCTGCGCGAACGGGTTGGTGCCGGCAGCGATCACCAGGCGCAGCGCGTCGGCCATTTCCCGCTTGGTGGCGAGGTAGTCGATGAAGTGGTCCATCCAGGCCCGGGTCGCCGCCTCCGGAGGCAGCCGGTCGAGCAGCTCGGCGGCGGAGTCGCAGAGGCGCTCCAACTCGTTGCGGTAGGCGGCCTCGACCAACGCCTCGCGGGTGGGGAAGTGCCGGTAGAGCGTGCCGATTCCGACTCCGGCGTCGCGGGCTATCTGCTCCAGGGTTACCTCCGCCCCGGACCGGGAAAACGCCCGGACGGCCGCCTCCAGCAACCGCTGGCGGTTGCGCAGCGCGTCGGCGCGCAACGGTCGGGATGGCTGCTCCGGCACGTACTCCTCCTGACAGTCGGCCTCCGACCGGTTGGCAAACGGAGGAACCTCCGGTTAGCCTGGCGGTAACGGAGGAGCCTCCGCTTCTCATCGTAGCGGCGGACCGACCCGCCGCACATCTGAGACAAGGATGGATCATGACCATCGGCACACCTGTCAGCACCCCGTTCACCGCGGCGTCCACCGCGCTGGAGGTCGTCGCCGGCATCGACCTCACCGGGCGCCGGGTCGTCGTCACCGGCGGCGGGTCGGGCATCGGCGTGGAGACCGCCCGGGCGCTCGCGTCCGCCGGAGCCGACGTCACCCTCGCCGTCCGCAAGCCCGAGCAGGGCGACCGGGCGGCAGCGGAAATCATCGGTACGACCGGCAATGACCGGGTCACCGTGGCCCCGCTCGACCTGGCCGACCCGGCCTCGGTGGCCGCCTTCGTGGCGAACTGGGACGGCCCGCTGCACATCCTGGTCAACAACGCCGGCATGATGGCCTCGCCGGAGATGCGTACCCCGCAGGGCTGGGAGATGCAGTTCGCCACCAACCACCTGGGGCACTTCGCGCTCGCCACCGGGCTGCACCCGGCCCTCGCCGCCGCGCAGGGCGCCCGGATCGTCTCGGTCAGTTCGGCGGCGCATCTGCGCTCACCTGTCGTCTTCGACGACATCAACTTCGAGCGCCGGGTCTACGAGCCGTGGGCCGCGTACGGGCAGTCCAAGACCGCCAACATCCTCTTCGCGGTCGAGGCGAGCAGGCGCTGGGCCGACGACGGCATCCTGGTCAACGCGCTGCACCCCGGCGCGATCCGTACCAACCTCCAGCGCTACGTGACCGAGGACGACCTGGCTCGGATGCGCGCCCAGAGCGGGCCGGCCACGCCATCCTGGAAGACCCCGGAGCAGGGGGCCGCCACCTCGGTCCTGGTGGCCACCTCACCGCTGCTCGACGGGGTCGGCGGCCGCTACTTCGAGGACTGCCAACAGGCCGGCCCCCACCAGCCCGGCACGCGCACCGGCGTGGCCGACTACGCCCTCGACCCCGAATCCGCCCACCGCCTCTGGAACCTCAGCACCCAATCAACAACGCCGCTAACCTCCTGATCAACAGGGGGCGGGCGGGGTCGGGGTGCGGGTAGGCAGGGGCAGACAGCAGGGCGCCCCGGTCCGGAAGACCGGGGCGCCCTGCTGGTGCGCTGGGGTTACAGGCCCAGTTCGGCTTCGAAGTTGCCGGCCTCCAGGCGCTCCTTGACCGCGGTCAGGAAGCGGGCCGCGTCGGCACCGTCGATCAGCCGGTGATCGTAGGACAGGGCCAGGTAGACCATCTGGCGTACCGCGATGACCTCGCCCAGATCCGGGTCGTTCACCACTACCGGACGCTTGACCACGGCACCCGTACCCAGCATCGCCGACTGCGGCGACGGCACGATCGGGGTGTCGAAGAGAGCGCCCCGGCTGCCGGTGTTGGTCAGCGTGAAGGTCGCACCGGCGATCTCGTCCGGGCTGATCTTGTTGGTCCGGGTCCGCTCGGCCAGGTCGGCGACCCGCTTGGCGATACCGCCCAGGTTGAGGTCACCGGCGTTGTGGATGACCGGCACCAGCAGGCCCCGCTCGGTGTCCACCGCGATGCCGAGGTTCTCGGCGTCCGGGTAGGTGATCGTCCCGCCGTCCAGGTCCATGCTGGCGTTGACGATCGGGTACGCCTGAAGCGCCTCGATGGCCGCGAGAGCGAAGAACGGCAGGAACGACAGCTTGACACCGTGCCGCTGCTGGAACGACTCCTTGGCCTGCGCCCGCAGCTTGGCGACCTTCGTGACGTCCACCTCGACCACCGTGGTGAGCTGCGCCATCTCGTGCAGCGACGAGAGCATCCGCTTGGCGATGGCAGCGCGAATGCGCGGCAGCTTCTCGGTGGTGCCCCGCTTGGCGCTCGGCTGCGGCTTGGCGGCCGGCTTCGCCGGTGCACCCGCCGCCGGCTGTGCTGCCGCCGGTGCCGGCGCAGCCTTGGCCGCCTTGGCCTTCTCAGCCGCTTCCAGCACGTCCTGCTTGCGGATCCGACCGCCGACACCTGTGCCATTGACCGAGGCGAGGTCCACGTTGTGCTCGCTGGCCAGCTTGCGTACCAGCGGGGTCACGTAACCGGCTGCCTGCTCGCCGCCGTTGGACGGCGCCGCCGCGCGCTGCGGGGCCGCGGCCGGCGGCTGCGCCGCCTGCTCGGCCTTGACCGGCTCCTGCGCGGTCTCGGCCTCGGCGGCCGGCTCGTTGTACGACATGCCGGGCGTCGGCTCGGAGACCTGCGGCTCCGGCTTCGCCTCGGGCTCCGGCTCGGGCTTCGCCTCCGCCGCGGGCTTCGGCTCCGGCTTCGCCTCGGCCGGCGCGGCACCGGCGGCACCAACCACGGCCAGGGTCGCGCCGACCTCTGCGGTCTCGTCCTCGGCGACCTTGATCTCCAGGACGGTACCGGCGACCGGCGAGGGAATCTCCGTGTCGACCTTGTCGGTGGAGACCTCCAGCAGCGGCTCGTCGACCTCGACGGTCTCGCCGACCTGCTTGAGCCAGCGGGTGACCGTACCCTCGGTCACGCTCTCGCCCAGTGCCGGCATCTGCACCGGAGTTCCCTCGCCCGACGGCGCCGGGGCCGCCTGCGCCGGCTGCTCGGCCGGCTCCTCGACGGCGGGCTGCTCCGCCTCGGCCTCCGGCTCCGCCGCAGCCTCGGCGGCCTGCTCGGCGGGGGCCTCCTGCTGCTTCGGGGCGGCTCCGCCGCCGGCCGACTCGCCCTCGCCGGAGATCACCGCCAGCTCGCTGCCGACCTCGGCCGTCTCGTCCTCGCCCACCACGATCCGGGTCAGCACCCCGGCCGCCGGGGACGGGATCTCGGTGTCGACCTTGTCGGTGGAAACCTCGAGCAGCGGCTCGTCGACCTCGACGGTGTCACCCTCCTGCTTGAGCCAGCGCGTGACGGTGCCCTCGGTGACGCTCTCGCCGAGCCGGGGCATGGTGACCGATACCGGCATGTTCTCCAGACTCCTTCATTTCCCTGGTGGGGGGAGCGTCGCCCGTCGCCGGACGCCGCGGGTACGTCGTGATCAGGCGTGCGCGTGCAGCGGCTTGCCGGCGAGGGCCAGGTGCGCCTCGCCCAAGGCCTCGTTCTGCGTCGGGTGGGCGTGCACGAGCTGCGCCACCTCGCCCGGGTACGCCTCCCAGTTGTAGATCAGCTGCGCCTCGCCGACCAGCTCGCCGACCCGCGCGCCGACCATGTGCACGCCGACCACCGGACCGTCCTCGACCCGCACCAGCTTCACGAAGCCGGCCGTCTTGAGGATCTGGCTCTTGCCGTTGCCGCCGAGGTTGTAGTTGTAGGTCTTGACCTTGTCAGCGCCGTACTGCTCCTTGGCCTTCGCCTCGGTGAGGCCGACCGACGCCAGCTCCGGGTCGCTGTAGGTGACCCGGGGGATGCCCGCCTCGTCGATCACCGCCGGGTTCTGGCCGGCGATCTCCTCGGCGACGAAGATGCCCTGCTGGAAACCGCGATGGGCGAGCTGGAGACCGGGCACGATGTCGCCCACGGCGTAGACGTTCGGCACGTTCGTGCGCAGCCGCTCGTCGGTCAGCACGTAGCCCCGGTCCATCTTCACGCCCTGCTCCTCGTAGCCGAGGTCGGCGGTGTTCGGGCCCCGGCCGACCGCGACCAGCAGCAGCTCGGCCTCGACGGTGTCGCCGCCGGCGATTGTCACCTTCACGCCGTTGTCGGTCTTCTCGACCTTCTCGAACGGCTTGCCGACCTTGAAGTTGATCTTCCGCTTGCGGAAGGCCCGCTCCAGCGCCTTCGACGACTCCTCGTCCTCGGCGGCGACCAGCCGGGGCAGCGCCTCGACGATCGTCACGTCCACTCCGAAGGACTTCCACACGCTGGCGAACTCGACGCCGATCACGCCGCCGCCGAGCACGATCGCCGAGGCGGGGACCCGGTCCAGGGTCAGGGCGTGGTCGCTGGTGATGACCCGCTCGCCGTCGACCTCCAGGCCCGGCAGGCTCTTGGCGTACGACCCGGAGGCCAGCACCACGTTGCGGCCGGTGTACCGCTTGCCGTCCACCTCGACCGCGTTCGGCGCGACAAGCTTGCCGTACCCCGCGACGAAGGTGATCGACTTGTTGCCGTTGACCAGCCCCTGCAGGCCCTTGTAGAGCCGCGAGATCACGCCGTCCTTGTACGAGTTGACCCCCGCCATGTCGATGCCGACCAGCTCGGCCTTGATACCGAACTGCTCCGACTCGCGGGTCTGGTCGGCGATCTCGGCCGCGTGCAGCAGCGCCTTGGTCGGGATGCAGCCGTTGTGCAGGCAGGTGCCGCCGAGCTTGCCCTTCTCGACCAGCGCCACGGAAAGGCCCAACTGGGCGGCACGCAGTGCGGTCGCGTAACCGCCGCTACCACCTCCGAGGATGACGATGTCGAAGGTTGCGTCGTTCGGCTCGCTCACGTCCAACTCCCAGGTCGCTTCGCTGCATCGGGGGTCACGGCGGGGTAACACGGACACACCCCACCTCGGCCATCTTGTCACCACCGCGTCGCACCCGCGTACCGAGGTGCCCAACGACACGTTGCCGCCACGTACCCTTGGCTCTGCCTTCGATACGCCACGACTGGGGAGACGGCTCGGTGGGACTGTTCCGGCGAAGCAAGCGACCACGCGCGGCTGACCCTGACCGTACGGCTAATCGTGCCGATCTGGAGCACCTTGAGAACTTCGTCCGTACCCGTAAGGGCGTCGAGGCGTACATCGAACCGCGTACCACAGTCACCGAGACCACGGTGATCCTCATTGCCGACGACGGCGAGTGGACCCGACGCCGGATCGACGGGCCGGACGGCGCGCGGCGGTTCGCGTACCGGTTGAGCATCCCGATCTACGACGTGGCGCTGATGGGCTACCCGCAACGCATGCGCGACTACAACGAGCGCCGCAAACGCCGCCCCGAGCAGTACTGACCCGCATCCGCGCCGCAGCCGCGCGCTTACCGCCCCGCGCCCCGCGCCCGCGCCGGGAGGCAGCAGTTTCGGGGAAGTTACTGCCTCCCGGCGCGTGGACACAACAACTTCCCCGAAACTGATCGAAACCTGCGCAGCCCCGCGCAGCCTGCGCGGGGCTCAGCCGTTGGCGGCCACGTCGTCGATCAGGTGCAGCAGGGTGCGGACCGGGACGCCGGTGCCGCCCTTGGTCCAGTAGCCGGTCGCCTCGCCTGCGTGGTACGAGGGGCCGGCGATGTCGATGTGCGCCCAGGCGACATCGTCGGTGACGAACTCGCGCAGGAAGACACCGCCCTGGAGCATGTGGCCGGCCCGGTCCATGCCCGCGTTGACCTGAGAGATGTCGGCGACGTCGGAGTCCATGCCCTTGCGCACGTCGTCCGGCAGCGGCATCGGCCAGGCGGGCTCGCCGACCGCGTCACCGGCACCGCGGACCCGCTCGCACAGTTCGGCGGTACCCATCACGCCGGAGATCCGCTTGCCCAGCGAGACGACCTGGCCGCCGGTCAGGGTGGAGGTCTCGAACAGGTAGTCGCAGCCGTCGGCGCAGGCCCGGGCCATCGCGTCACCGAGGATCATCCGGCCCTCGGCGTCGGTGTTGAGCACCTCCACCTTCTTGCCGTTGAACATGGTGACCACATCGCCGGGCCGGTACGAGGTCCCGGACGGCATGTTCTCCGCCATCGGCACGTAACCGGTCACCGCCACGGACGGCTTCAGCTCGGCCACCGCCAGCATGGTGGCCGCCACCGCCGCCGCCCCGGCCATGTCGGACTTCATCTCCCACATGCCCTGGGCCGGCTTGATCGAGATGCCACCGGTGTCGAAGGTGATGCCCTTGCCGACGAGGGCGACCCGCTTACCGGTGCCGCCACCGTCCGGGGTGTAGGTCAACTTGACCAGTCGTGGTGGGGCCTCCGAGCCCTGACCGACGGCGATGATGCCGCCGTACCCGCCCTCGCGCAGAGCGACCTCGTCGAGCACCTCGACGTCGAGACCGGCCGCCCGACCCGCCTCGGCGACCGCGTCGGCGAAGGCCGGCGGGCGCAGCTCGTTCGGGGCGATGTTGACCCAGTCGCGGGTACGTCGAACCGCGCCGGCCACCGTCTGGGCCCGGACCACCTCGGCCTGTGCTGCCGCGTCCGCAGCGTCCGGTACGGCCACCAGCACCTCGGCGACCGGCTCGCGGCGGGTCGGCTGCGGACGGGTCTTGTACCCGGCGAAACGGTAACCGCCCAGCAGCGCGCCCTCGGCGACCGCGCGCAGCGCGTCGGCGGCGTCGGCGTCGTCCGGCAGCGGCAGCGTCATCGCCACGCGGGCCGAGCCGGCCAGGGCACGCACGGCGGCGCCCGCCGCCCGGCGCAGCGTCTCCGGGGCGGGTGCCGCACCACTGGGCTCCGGGCCGAGGCCGACGGCGGCGAGCACCGGCGCGGTGACCGTGCCCAGCGTCGCCAACTTGATCACCTCGCCCGGGCCGCCGGTCGCACCGAGCAGTGCCAGCGTCTCGGTCAGCTTGCCGTCGAAGGCGGCGGCGATGCTCTCGGCGCCGCTGGCGAGCAGCAGGGTGCCGGCGAGGCCGCTGGTGGCGTCCTGCTCGCCGGTCGTACTGTGCACGCCGATCACGATCGCGTCGACGGCGAGCTCGGCGGGGTCGGTGTCGACCAGGCTCAGGGTGGTGCTGGGCGATGTCACGGAGGCTGCTCCCGGGCGGGCCGGGCCGGTCGCGTGGTGGCGTACCGGCGATGGAGTTCCCCGACGGATGATTACCCGCCGGACGTCATTGCTGCCCCGCCGGGTCATCCGGCGGTCCCGCCGATGCTAACCAGCCCGGTGCGTCCCGGTAAGTTGCCACCCATGACCGAGGTGACCACCGACGCCGCCGCGACCCGGCTGCGTCGTTCTCCGCTGGCCGGCCGGCACACCGCGCTCGGCGCCAAGTTCGCTCCGTTCGGCGGCTGGGAGATGCCGCTGGAGTACGCCGGCGGCGGGGTGTTGCGCGAGCACACCGCGGTGCGTACCGATGTCGGCGTGTTCGACGTGTCACACCTGGGCAAGGTGCGGGTGACCGGGCCGGGGGCGGCGGAATTCGTCAACACCTGCCTCAGCAACGACCTGGGCCGCATCGGGCCGGGCCGGGCGCAGTACACCCTCTGCTGCGACGAGGCGACCGGTGGGGTGGTGGACGACATCATCGCCTACCTGCACGCCGACGACCACGTCTTCCTCATCCCGAACGCGGCGAACAGCGCCGAGGTGGTACGCCGGCTGCGCGCCGCCGCGCCGTCGCAGGTCACGATCAGCGACGAACACGAGGGGTACGCGGTACTGGCCGTGCAGGGGCCCCGGTCGGCGGAACTGCTGAGCGATCTGGGTCTCCCCACCGAGCACGGGTACATGAGTTTCACCCGGGCGACGCTCGGCCCGGTCGAGCTGACCGTGTGCCGTACCGGCTACACCGGCGAACTGGGCTACGAGTTGGTGGTCCCGGCCGGCGACGCGGTCGCGGTTTGGGACGCGTTGTTCGCCGCCGAGCCGGCGCCGCAGGCGTGCGGGCTGGCCGCCCGGGACACGCTGCGCACCGAGATGGGGTACCCGCTGCACGGGCAGGATCTCTCGCTGGAGATCACGCCGGTGCAGGCCCGCTCCGGTTGGGCGGTCGGCTGGGACAAGCCGGCCTTCTGGGGTCGCGACGTGTTGGTCGCGGAGAAGGCCGCCGGTCCGGCGCGTACGCTGCGCGGCCTGGTCGCCGTCGAGCGCGGCATTCCCCGCCCCGGCATGGCCGTGTACGCGGGCGACACCCGGGTCGGCACCGTCACCAGCGGCACTTTCAGCCCCACGCTGAAGCAGGGCATCGCCCTCGCCCTGATCGACACCGCCCCCGCCCTGCCCGACGGCGCCGAGCTCCACGTCGACATCCGCAACCGCCGCACCCCCGTCCACCTAACCCGCCCCCCCTTCATCCACCCCTCCGTCAAATAACCCCCACCCCACCCACCCACCCCACCGGCAGAACCGCGTTGATCAAGAAGTTTGCGTCGCCGTGCAGCACGGAACCCGACGCAAACTTCTTGATCAACGCGAAGGTCCGGGGGGACCCGGGGGGTGGGGGGTGGGGGGACCGGGGGGGGAGGTTAGGGGGTGGGGGGTTGGCCGGCGTCTAGGACGGCTTGGGTCCAGCCGCCCTCGATGACGCCGCTGGTGCCGAGGACGGCCCAGTCGACGATGTCGGCGACCTCCACCACGACGGGGGAGCCGATTCGTACGGTGGGGTCGGTGTTGGCGTCGCTGGCGCTGGCCCCGACGATCCGGTCCGGGGTGTCCCAGTCCGTCACGCCGGCCCAGACGTACTCCGGGCCGTCGTCGCCCGGCAGCCCGTACTTGACGACCAGCTGCGTCTCCGGTGGCAGCTGACCGTCGCGGAACCGGGCCCGGATGTCCGCCAGCCCGGCGCGGGCGGTGGCGATCGCCCGGCTCATCGCGTCACCGGCGCGGGCGTACCGCACGTCGGGCTGAATCCCGGAGAAGAGGGTGGCGCAGGCGTTGGCGAAGTAGCGTCCGGCCGGACCGGGATGCCCGGCCGGCGGGCGCAGGCTGAGGAAGGAGTCGGCGTCCGGGTCGGTGGCCGGATCCAGCTCCAGGCGCAGCAGCACCGGCGCGGTCGCCCCGTGCTGCTCCGGATTGCCGTACGCCACCGCGATGTCGTGTCCGGTCACCGTGGCCAGCACCGGTAGCTGCACGAACGCCGGCACCTCCTCGCCGGCCAGCCCGTCGGTCCAGTCCCGCAGCAGGCGTCGGGCGGCACCGGTCATCACCGCGCCCCAGGCCCGGGTGAGATGGTCGGGTACCCCCTGGGTCTGCAACTCCAGCAGGCCGAAGCGGCGCAGTCCCTTGGTGGTGAACCAGAGCCCCTCGGCGTCCGACGAGTAGGGCACCAGCACCCAGTCGACCAGCCGGACCCGGCCCTGCGCGTCGGGCAGCGAGCGCAGCGCCGCGGCAGGGTCCAGGAACTGCAGGCCGAAGACGTCCACCACGTCGCCACCCACTGCCTCGGCGACCGCCGCGGCCACCGCCCGGGCGGCCCACTCGTGGGCGGGCGGCCAACCCGGCCGGTACTCCGCCTGCACCACCACCAGGTGGGTCGCCGCGGCGAGCCGGTCCAGCTGCGCCTCGCTGGCCCCGAAGGCGGTGAGCAGGTCCGGCGGCAGCTCGGGAAACTCGCCGACCGGCCGGATGTCGACGCTCATCAGCGGACTGTCCAGCATCTGCCGGGCCAGCCCGTACACCGGTTCGGCGAGCCGGCCGGCCAACTTCCCGACGGCCGTGCGGGCGGTCACCGACGGCAGCCCCACCGTCGGCACCAGGTAGGTCGCGCTGAGCGACTCCGGGACCGGAACGGGCAGGAAGTCGTCGGTGATGAGCATGTCGTCCCCCGGGTGGCCGCGCCGGTGCTGTCGTCGCAGGTACGCTACCCGGCGCCGGGCCATCGACTCAGGCGGACAGCACCAGTCCCAGGTAGACGAGCGTGGTGACCAGCTCGACGATCGCGCCGAGCACGTCTCCGGTGATCCCGCCGAGCCGGCGTACCACGTGTCGCAGCAGCCCGGCCGCGACGGCGAGCGCCGCCAGGACGGCCAGCGGGCCCTGCCACGGCCGGTGCGGCACCGCCGCGATCGCCAGCAGCGCGACGGCGGCGGTGGCGACGCCCAGCGCCATCGGTCCGACGCTGCCGGCGACCAGCGCACCCAGCCCTTCGGGGCGCGCCGCCGGCACCCCACGGCGGCAGGCCAGCGTCACTCCGAGCCGCCCCGCGGCGGTGGCCGTCAGCACGGCCGCGAACACCGCGGGACGGGACCGACCGGCCAGCTCGGCCAGCGCCGCGGCCTGCACCAGCAGGACGAGGACCAGAGCGACCACGCCGAAGGGCCCCACGTCAGGCTTCTTCATGATCTCCAGAGCGGCCGGTCCGCGTCGGTATGACCCGAGCGCGTCCACGGTGTCGGCCAGCCCGTCCAGGTGCAGCCCCCGGGTGAGCAGGGCGGCCACCGCGACGGTCACCCCGGCGGCGACCAGCGGCGCGGTGCCGGCGTCCAGCAGCAGCAGTACGCCGGCCAGCGGCACCCCGAGCAGCAGGCCGACCACCGGGGCGAGCGTCATCGCCGTACCGGCGGTGGCCCGGTCGATCCGGCCGACGCGCAGCGGCAGGATGGTGAGGGTGGTCAGCGCCAGCCGCGCCCCGTCGCCGAGCCGGGGCTCAGCCGGCACGTGCGGCGGAGGTCTCCGCCGGCTCGGCGGCCGGCGTGGTGGTGGTCGGGCCGGGCCCCTCGGGTTCCGGCTCGTGGAAGTCGGGCTCCGCCTCCTCGACGGGGTCCACCTCGCCGCCCTCGCTGTCGTCGCCCTCGGGGCGGGTCGGCAGCGCGGCGGACAGCGCCAGCGCCGAGCGCAGCAGCGGCAGGAGGGTGAGCGCGTTCGCCCCCTCGCCGAGGTCGAGCCGCAGCTGGGTCAACGGGTCCAGGCCGAGCACGTCGGCGGCCAGCCGGACGGCCGGATGCCCGCCGTCGTCGGCCAGCAGGCACCAGTGCCGGGCCTGCCCGGCCAGGTCCCGACTGATCAGCGCGGAGGCCACCCCGACCGGCCCGTCCAGGAGCACCGGCAGCCGGCGGGCGGTCGCACCCAGCAGGATGCCGGTGGCGACGGCGATGTCCCCGCCGCCCAGCTCGGCGAGCACGTTCGCGGCGTCCCGGGAGGAACGACGGGTGCGGTGCAGGGCGTCGCGGACCGCGGCGCAGCGGGCCATCCAGGCCACGTCGTCGATCTCGCCACCCGAGGTGACCACCCGGGCGAGCACTGCGGGCGGTTCGGCGCCGGCGGTCGCGGCCAGCACCGCCGCGGCCGTCGCCTCCGCGCCGGCCCCGCACGCGGCCAGCACCAGCAGCTGTACGCCGGCATCCGCCGCCTCCTCGGCCAGCCGCCAGCCGTAGCGCAGGGCCGAGTCCACCTGCTCGGGGTCGAGCGCCGGGCCGTGCTCGATGGGTGCGGCGGCGGGCGCGTCCACCACCTGGAGGCTCGCGCCGCTCTCGGCGGCCAGCCGGGCGAGCACACCCTGCCCGGCCCGGGCCTGCTCGGCCCGCCGGTCCGATTCACCGGTCACCGTGCCGGCGGCGACCCCGCCGGCGTGGTCGCCGTGCACCACCAGCACCCGCACCGACCGCCACGGCGTGGGGGTGGGGGTGCCCTGGGTGGCGGCGGCGAACGAGATCACCTGCTCCAGCGCACCGAGCCCGGTGCCCGGCACGTCCAGGCCCGCCAGCCGCTCGACGGCCTGCGGTCCGGTGTACTCGTCGGGCATGGGCAGTTCCATGCCGGGCTGGATGACCAGGCCGGTCGCGGCCGCCGGGAGCGCCATGGTGGGCGCGGTCCAGCCGGTGCCGCCAACGTCGGAGTTGGTTTCGGCGGGCACCTGTGGGGTGGTCACCGGCGGTGAGCCGGGCAGCGGCGGACCATCGGGGCCGACCGGCGACTGGCCGGTCGGACCGGCCTGTGCGGGCACCGTGGCGGCGGTCGGGCCGTTCTGGGCGGACACCGTCGCAGCAATCGGGGCGGGAGTGGCCGTCGCCGAGTCGGCCTGAGTGGGGTGGCCGACGGCGGGCTGGCCGACGGCGGGCTTCAACCAGCACGGCTGACCGGCCACCACCAGGACGACCGTGTCGCAGGCGTCCGCGACGGCGCGGTTGACCGCGCCGAGGGCGTCGGTGAAGGCCCGGCCCAGCGGTGTGGTGGGTACCAGGGAGAGCCCGACCTCGGGACTGACCAGCACCAGCCGGGCGGCGCAGGACCGCACGGCCGCGGCCAGCTCGTCGACGGTGGCGGTGTCGTCGGCCGGCTGGTGAGCCGGGTCGAGCAGCACGGTCACCCAGCCACCGAGGTCGTCGACGAGCAGCGTCTCCTCCGGCCGGGCGTTGGAGATCACGTCCGCGAGACGACGCGGGTCGGTCGCGGTCTCCTCCGTGCTCCAGGTCTCGGGCCGGCGGGCGCGGTGCGCGGCGAGTCGCGCGGCCCACTCGGGGTCGTCACCCGGGTCGGCGGCGGTGGCCAGGTAGCGGACCGTGGGCGCGTCGGCTACCAGGGACTCGGCGAACTCCGACTTGCCGGACCGGATGCCACCGAGGACCAGAAGCGTGTTCCACCCGTCTTGGGACATGCTGCGTACCTTACGTCCAGCGGGGCGACCGGGGCACCGCAGGTGCGGCACCGTACCGCCGCCCCGCGACGCGTTCAGTGCCGCTCGGGGGCCTGGTACCGGAAGTCGTTGGGGTTGACGTTCGCCGGCTTCGGATCCTCCTGCCAGGCACCCTCACCGGGGCGGGCCTGCAGGGCGTCGATCAGTTCGTTCCGGTCCATCTCCCGCGCCCCTTCGATTCCGCCGCGCACCGCGATGTCGCGCAGTTCCGCCGTGTCCATCTGCGGGATCGGTGTCGTCATTGTCGCCTCCTGTGCGTCGGGTTCCCGAAACACATACCCGGCCACGGCAGGCTCAGTCGCAGTGCTCGAAGGGGCTGCTGTAGCTGGCGCCACCGGCGGAACCGCCCCACTTGACGCAGGTGCCGGCCGCCTCGGCCCGCACCGGGCCGGCGTAGTAGCGGAACGAGCCGTCGTCGGTAGACCGCCCGCGTCCGCGAACCTCCAGGAAGGCCGAGACCGCCGTCTGCGCGCCGACCGCGCTCTCCTTCAGCGTCACCACGCAGTTCGAGCCGGTGCCCGCGTGGTAGAGCAGGTGGACGGTGGCCTGCCGGCGACCGTCCGCGGTCAACGGCGCCGAGTTGATCAGCCGGTAGCCGCTGCCGCACGCCTGGGTGGCGGTGTAGGGGTTCGCCTGATCGCCGCTGCTGGGTGTGGCGCTCGGCCGGGGCGAAGGCGAAGCGGAATGGGTCGGTTGCGGGGTGACCGCCCCGGCGTCGTCGCGCCCCGGTGCCGGCGACGAGGTGCCCTTCGTCGTCGGTACGGAGGCTGTCGGTGACCGGCTCGCCGACCGCTCACCCGTGCCCTGCGCGCCGGTCTCGCCGGCGGTCACCAGTCCCGCCGCGTCCGGCGCGGACGCGGCCACCGGAGGGTCGGCGCCTTCGGCGTCCGGCTGCGACACCACTGCGAGCGCCACCCCCGCCGCGGCGACGATCACGACACCGGCCACCGCGGTCACCATGGCCGGTGCGCCGAACCGCCGGCCACCGTCCGGACGCGTCGGGGCGCTCGCCACGGTGATCGCCCCGGTACCGGATTCGGCCCCGACCGGCGTGGCCATGGCCAGGCCACCCTGCCCCGGATGCGCAGCCGGCGGCGGCACCGCGAAGCCGCTCGGCCCGGGAGGTGGGGCCTGCTCCGGCGCGCTGGCGCGGGCAGCGGCGGCCAGGTCCGCCGCGCTGGCGTGCCGGTCGCCGGGCTGCCTGGCCATGGCTCTGAACACCAGTTCGGCCACCGGCGGGGGAACGTCCGGCGGGAGCGGCGGTGGCTCTTCCCGCAGTCGCCGCAGGGCCACGTCGAGCGGGTTGTCCCCGACGAACGGAGGTCGGCCGGCGAGGCAGAGGTACGCCACGGCGCCGAGCGCGTAGATGTCGCTCAGCCCGGAGATCGGCTGGCCGCCGGCCTGCTCGGGGGACATGAACGAGGCGGTGCCGAGCACCGTGTGGGCGGCGGTGATCCCGGCCGTGGTGCCGGAGCGGGCGATGCCGAAGTCCACAAGCACCACCTGGCCGTCCGCCTTGACCAGGAGGTTGCCGGGTTTCACGTCCCGGTGCACGATGCCGGCGAGGTGGGCGGTGTGCAGCGCCTCGGCGGTCTGGGCCACGACGGACATGGTGGTGGCCGGGTCCAGCCGGCCCAGCCGGCGCAACCGGGCGCTCAACGGCTCGCCCTCGACGTACTCCATCACCAGGTAGTCCACCCGGCTGCCGTCGGCGAGTGTGGCCTGGCCGACGTCGTGCACCGCGACCACCCCGGGGTGCCGCAGCGCGGCAAGCATCCGTGCCTCGGCCCGGAAGCGGGTGGTGAACTCGGGTTCGACGGTCAACGCCGGCAACAGCACCTTCACCGCCACCTCGCGGCCCAGCAGCAGGTCCGTCGCCCGCCAGACCGCGCCCATCCCACCGGTCGCCACCCGCTCGCCCAGCCGGTACCGTCCGCTGAGCACGCCCCCTTGAGTCAGCACCGGGCCACGGTACCGGCCGCCGATCGACGCCCGTGGCCCGGTCGGCGGCCGTGCGGTACGACTACGCTGGCGGAGGTCCGTCCCATGGGGGCAGCAGCGGCGAGGGGAGACGCGCACATGGCGTGGAGCTGGCGGTACGAGGGCGCGAACGGCGAGTCGGTCGACGGGCCGGCCGAGTCGTTCGGCAGTCAGGCGGATGCCGAGTCGTGGATCGGTCAGACCTGGCGGGAACTCGCGGCGTCCGGCGTCACCTCGGTCGCGCTCCTGGAAGACGATCGGGTGGAGTACCGGATGAGCCTGCAGCCCGTGGCCGAGTGATGACACCCAGGGACTCCGAGCCGTTGGTGCTCGGGGTGCCCCGGGCGGCCTTCCGACCCAGCCCGGTCTTCCTGGCGCTGGTCGCCCTGCTGGTGACCAGCGCCGTGTTGACCTGGCATGGGATCGGCAACGTCCGGCTCACGGTGTTCGGCTTCGTCGTCTGCGGCTGGCTGGTCTCGTTGTGCCTGCACGAGTACGCCCACGCCGTGGTCGCGTACCGCAGCGGTGACCGGGGGGTGGCCCACCGCGGCTACCTGACGTTGAACCCGTTGAAGTACAGCCATCCGTTGCTGTCCATCGCGCTGCCGGTGGTGGTGGTACTCCTCGGTGGGATCGGCCTGCCCGGTGGCGCCGTCTGGGTCGACCGGCACGTCATTCCGGGGCGGTTACGGCACACCCTGGTCAGTCTCGCCGGGCCCGCCACCAACGTGCTGTTCGCGCTCGTGCTGGTGGTGGTGCTGCGGCTCGGTGCGGGCGGCGGTGGGCCGGTGGAGTTCTGGGCGGCGGTGGCCCTGCTGGCCTTCCTCCAGATCACCGCCAGCCTGCTCAACCTGCTGCCGGTGCCCGGCCTGGACGGCGGCAACATGATCCAGCCGTGGCTGACGCCGCAGTACCGGCGGATGTACGACCTCTTCGCGCCGTACGGGTTCATCCTGCTCTTCGCGTTGCTGTGGAACCCGACGATCGGCGGCTGGTTCTTCACCGCCGTCTTCGCCGTCGGCGACGCGCTCGGCCTGCCGCCCTGGCTGTACGCGACAGGTCTGGACCTGATCCGCTTCTGGCAGGGCTGAGCAGGCTCGGGCGGCCCGTCCGCCCGGCCGACGTGCGGTACGCCGGCCGGGCGGGGTGGGTCAGGGCCGTTCGGCCGGCGACTCGGTGCGCGCCGGGTCCCGCTCGGTGACCGGGTCGACGATCTCGTCGATCGCCTTGAGCAGGCCGGCGTCGAGTTTCACGCCGGCCGCCTTGACGTTGTCGTGCACCTGCTCGGGCCGCGACGCGCCGATGATGGCCGACGACACGTTGGGGTTCTGCAGCACCCAGGCGATGGCCAGCTGGGGCATGGTCAGCCCGGCCTGGTCGGCCAGCGGCTTGAGCTGCTGCACCCGGGTCAGCACGTCGTCGGTCAGCCATTTGGCGATGAAGCCCGCGCCGGACTTCTCGTCGGTGGCCCGGGAACCGGACGGCGGCGGCTGGCCGGGAAGGTACTTGCCGGAGAGCACGCCCTGGGCCATCGGCGACCAGACGATCTGCCCGAGGCCCAGCTCTTCGCTGGTGGGGATGACCTCGCTCTCGATGACCCGCCAGAGCATCGAGTACTGCGGCTGGCTGGACACCAGCGGGATGCGCAGCTCCCGGGCGAGGCCGTGCGCCTCGCGGATCTGCGATGCCTTCCACTCGGAGACGCCGATGTAGTGCGCCTTACCGGAGTGCACGACGTCGGCGAACGCCTCCATCGTCTCCTCCAGCGGGGTGCTGTAGTCGTACCGGTGGGCCTGGTAGAGGTCCACGTAGTCGGTACGCAGCCGGCGCAGCGATCCGTTGATCGACTCCATGATGTGCTTTCGGGACAGGCCCCGGTCGTTGCGGCCCGGCCCGGTGGGCCAGTACACCTTGGTGAAGATCTCCAGACCCTCGCGCCGCTCCTGCTGAAGCGCCCGGCCGAGAACGTCCTCGGCGCGGGTGCCGGCGTACACGTCGGCGGTGTCGAAGGTGGTGATGCCGGCGTCGAGGGCGGCTCGCACGCAGGCGAACGCCGCTTCCTCCTCGACCTGCGAACCGTGGGTGATCCAGTTGCCGTACGAGATCTCACTGACCATGAGGCCGGAGCGGCCCAGGTGTCGGAATTCCATGCTCTGACCCTAGCCCGCCCTGATGCCCCCGGCAGGAGACGGTGATCAGTCCTGGTCCGACAGCAGCGCATGGCGCAGGCTGCGGCCGAGCCACTGCCGGAAGGTCTCCTCGTGCCAGCCACGCTCCAGCACCAGCGCGCCGTAGTGCGCCGGGTCGTTGTAGAACCACACCTCGTCGATGGCAGCCTCGATGTCGGCGCCCTGGCGCAGCGGCCCACCCAGGGCGCACACCCGCTCGACCACCATCGTGGCGCCGAGCCGCCGGTTGCGTAGCAGCGTCTGCCAGACCTCGGCCACCTCGGGGCTGCTGTCGGCGGCGCGGCGGACGGTCTCGAACACCCGGGCGGTCCGCCCGCCGATCATGGTGCAGACCCCGGCGTACGCGTCGAGCACCTCGCCCCCGGTGGTGGCCTCCCAGACCGGCTGGTACCAGGGGCGTTGCGCCACCGGCACCGGCTCGTCGTCGCCGGCGAGCGCCTCGTCGAGCACCTGACGCAGCAGCGCCGCCTTGGCGCCGAACGTGGCGAACACGGTGGGTCTGGCCACCCCCGCTGCGGCGGCCACGTCGGCCAGCGACGTGGCCGTGTAGCCCCGCGCGACGAAGAGGTCGGTCGCCGCCGCGACCACGGCCTGCCGGGTGCGGCGGGCGTTCTCCTCGCGGATCCGGGAGCGGTACGGCCGGGTCGGTTTTCCGTCCTTGACTTCATCCATGGCGTCGTCATACTAGCAATGTATTCACTAGACTCCCAGCTATCGAATAGCTGGTTGGCTATTCGATAGCTGGCTGTCCAATGAAGTCCCTGGGAGGCGCCATGTCCGTCGATCCGTTCGTCCGCCGCCCCGACGAGGGGGAGGCGTACTGGTTCCTGGGCAATCTGGTCACCGTCAAGGCGACAGGTGCGCAGACCAGCGGCCGGCTCACCGCTGTCGAGTTCGTCAACCCGCCCGGATTCGCTCCGCCACTGCACCGGCACCAGGTCGAGGACGAGATGTTCTACCTGCTGTCCGGCACCGCCACGTTCTACTGCGGCGACACGGTGCTGACCGCCGCACCTGGTGACTTCGTGCTGCTGCCGGCGGGTCTGCCGCACACCTTCGCGGTCGGGACGGACGAACCGCTGCGGGTGCTGCAACTGACCACCCCCGCCGGTTTCGAGGAGTACGTCGCCGACGTCGGGGTGCCGACGCTCGAACGTCGGCTGCCGGACCCGGCGCCGATCGATCCGGCCGCGCTCGGTCACGCCTCCGCGCGGCACGGGATCGAGCTGCTGGGACCGCCGCCCGGTCAACAGCCGACCGGCCAAGCCGACCAACCGACCCACCGGCCAGTGCCGTGACCACCGTCGGCGCCCGCTGGGACGAGACGCGGGGCCCCAAGACCGGTCAGGCCCGGCCCCACCACGCCCGGTGGGAGACGTCGGCCTGATCCTGGCCGACAGCAGTGGTGCCCGGACGGCCCGGACGGTCGTCGTCCGGGCCGGCGCAGTCGGGCACGGCCTCCTCGAACAGGCTTTTCAGAGCACCGGGTTGGCGTCGGCGAGCAGCCCGTCGATCTCGGCGACGACCGCGCTCGGGTGATGGAACATCGGGTCGATCAACGACTCGCCCCGCCGGTCCAACGCACCCCAGTTCCCGGCGCTGTTGGTCGCCAGGAAGGCGACCGGGTGGATCAACAAGGCCGGATGCGCCGGTGCGACGATCACCTGCCCGTTACGGTCCACCACACCCTTGCGGCCAGCCAGATCCACCACGGCCAGCCCCTCCTCGGTGAAACCGTCGACGTAGTGACCGTCGGCCAGTGTGGTGTGGAAGCCGTGGTAGCGGGTCGGCACCACGATTCTTCCGGTGCGGTCGACGGCCCCCCAGCCCTCTCGGCGTACCACCGCCACGCCCTTGTGGAAGGGCCGCACGTCGGCGAAACCCGGCGGCACCGCGACCTCACCCGTGGTGTCGACGGCGTGCCAGCCGCTCTCGTCCCGTACCACCCAGGCCAGGCCGTCGGAGAACGGCCGAGCCGCCAGGTAGGTCGGCCCGAGCACCGGGTCGCCAGCCAGGTTGATCAACGACCACCGGTCGCTCTGCGGTCCGCGTACCCAGGCCAGGCCCTCCCGGAACGGCTGTGCCTCCGCGTACCGGGCGGGCACCACCATGTCGCCGTCCGCGTCCGCGTAACCCCACAGGCCCTGGCCGCCGTCGCGTGCCGGCACCGGCGCCCGGTCACGCTCCAACACCTCGTCCCAACTGCGCGGGTACGGCCCGAAGCCGCTCTCCTCGGCGCGGGCGGCCACCGCGTCGAGGCCGGTCCGGACCCGGGCCAGCAACTCGGCGTCCTGCTCGCCACGCAGGTCGAGAGCTCGCTCGAAATGATGGCACGCCTCGATCAGCCGGCCCTGGTCGTAGCAGCAGCGGGCCGAGTGCTCGTGCAGTGCGGCGCGGAGCCGGTCGGGTAGTTCGATCGAGTTGGCCTCCGCGAACAGCCGGTCGGCCTCCGCGAACTCGCCGCGCCAGCGCAGCACATGGGCCAACCGGGCCTGGGCGAGCGCGGCCCGGCGCAACTCCCCGGTCGCCTCGGCGTAGGTAAGCGCCATCCGGGCGTCGTCCAGCGCGTCGTCCAGGTCGTCGAGGACCCGCGAGGCCACCGCGCGCAGACTCAGCAGCCGAGCCCGAGACCGGTTGTCCAGCGCCGAGGCGAGCTTCTCGGTGAGCCGCTCCCGGACCTCCCGCAGTTCCTCCGGGTCGTCCACGATCTCGCGCAGAGTTGCTGGATCGAGTCGCCAGCGGAAGTTCGCCAACACCTGTTCGGGATCGGCCGGCGGTTCGGATGCGGGCTCGTCGTCCTCCGCGTCCTCGGTGCTCTGCTCGCCGTCGGCCGGTGGGCCGGCTTCGGCGGAGGTGGCGAGTGTCGCGTCGACCGGGCCAGGACCATCACCCGGCGATCTCCCGTCACCGATGTCACCGGGCGGGGTGTCGACCGGAGGCTCGATGGTGTCAACGGATGCCTCGGTGCTCTCGGTAGTACCGGACTCGGTGGGCCCGACCTGAGCCTGGTCATCCGAGGACGCGGAGTCAGCCGGCGGTGCCGACACCGGCACGGCGGAAACCGGCGCGTCGAGGTCGGGCTCGCCGGGGAGCGCGGAGATCGACGACCCGTACGCCGGCGGCGCGGAAACCGGCGGTGTCGGGGTCGGCGACTCCGGTACGGGAGGTGCCGGGACCGGGGACGCCGAGGTTGGCGGTGTGGAGGCCGGCAGGTCGGACGGGGGTGCAGGCGGTGCGGAGACGGGAGGCGCCGAGACCGGCGGCGCGGGGGCCTCGATGTCGTCGAGCGGCGCGATCTCCGGTGACGCGGGCCGGTCCGGCGCGGGGAGGTTGGGCGGTGCCGGCACGGAGTCGGCGAGCGGATCGGTGCCAGGTGCGGCGCGCTGCTCCCGTGGCGGGGTGGTGGCCGGTGCCGCGGCTGCCGGCTCGGCGGCGGGCCCGAACCAGCTCTGCGGGCCGTCGGAGGCGGGACGGGCGGGCGGGGGCGCGGACGGCTCGGGTGCTGGTGGGACGTACCGGGTGGGCCGGCGGGCGGCCGGTGTGCTCGGCAGCCCGGCGTCGCCGCCGGCCCGGTCGGGTCGACCTATCGGCGGCGGTCCGACCGGTGCCGGGCCGGTGAGGGCACCGGACGTCGGCCCCGACGATGCAGGCCCGGCCGGCTCGCTGGGTGGCGCGGAGACCGGTTGGTGGGTCGGTGGTGCGGAGACCGGTTGGTGGGTCGGTGGTGGGGTGACGGGTGGTGCGGAGACGGGTGGCGCGGCGGCAACCGAGGGGGCCGGGGCCGGTGGTGGTGAGGCGACGACTGGCTGGTCGTGCAGGGGCGCCGGACGGACCTGGTGCTCGTGCAACGGCGCGGGACGTACCTCGTGCTGGTGCAGGGGTGCCGGCCGGACCGCGTCCCCGGTCGGGGCCCGGTCGGCGCCGGAGGCGACGGCGGGCCGGTCCCGGTCCCGGCCGGGAGGGTCGACCCGGTTCCGGTCGGGTCGCCCGGTCGGACCACGGTCCTGACCCGGCAGGTGGGTGTCGCTCCGGTCCCTGGCAGTGGCGGCGGGGCGGCTCCGTTGCGGGCGTTCGATCTCCGGCTGAGGGTGCTGCGGAGCCGGGGAGACGGGCCGGGCCCGGCCGGCTGCGGGGGAGACGGGACGATCCCGTTCCGGAGCGGGGGAGACAGGATGGTCCGGCACCACCGACAGGTGCCGGCGGCGTGGATCCTGGTCGGGTGCCGCGGAGACCGGCCGTTCGGGGTCGGGCAGCGCAGCGGCCGGCCGGTCGACGAACCGCTCCGGGCCGGGACCGTCAGGTGCGCCGATCGGTCGCCGGTCGGCCTCCGGCTCCTGTGGTTTCGGCCGCTGGTACTCGCGATGGTCCCGTCCGCTGCTCGGTCGCAGCGGTCCGGGCGCGGGCCAGGGCAGGTCGCCACGCGACGGAGCGCCGTACGGCTGCTGATCCGGCGTCGGCGGTTCCGGGCGTCTCCGACGGGGATCCGGGCGGACCCATTCGTCGGGCGCGGCCGGGATCGGTTCGTCGTCGACAAAGCCGTCCGGGTACGGAGCGGCGTCCGGATCGCCGCCGCCGACGAAGTCGGTGCGGTAACCGTCCACCAGTGGGCCGTCGGTGCGGGTCGGCTGCCCGGGGTGGTGACTCCACTGGTAGCGAGGGCGCGGGGAGGTGTCTTCAGGCGCCCGGCGGTCGGCACCTTCCACCGGGCGGTGTGCGGCGGCGGGCCGGCGCGTCTCCTCGTCCACCTCGGCAGCCCAGCCGGGTTCCGGACGGGGGGCCGGGGACACCGGCGCGCCGCGCCGGTAGTCGTCGCGGCCAGCCGGCTCGGAGCGTCGGCGCGGCCGGTCCGGGTACGGCTCGGGTTCGCGCTGGCCACGTCGCTCTGGTTCGGGTCGCGGGTATCGGTTGTCGCGACGGTCCGGGTCACGCCGTTCGGGCTCCTGCCGGGCGTGCCGCTCCGGGCCGCGTCGCGCGTACCGGTCCGGGTCGCGCTGGTCGCGGCGGCGATCCGGGTCGCGTGGGTCGGGAAACCGATCGGGTTCACGCTGGTCGCGTCGATCGACATACCGGTCCGGGTCACGCTGGTCGCGTCGTGGTGGTGCGCCGGTACCGGTGCCCTGCGGGCCGAAGTCCGACCAGACGACCCCGTCGCGACCCCGGGCGGGCTCACCGTACGGCGAGCGCCGTCTGTCGGGCCTCGCCCTTTCGGACCGGGAGTCGGGCGGCACCGACCGGTCGTACGGTGACGAACCGTTGGGGCCGTCGGCGGGCCGCCGTTCAGGTGCCTCGTGTCGGCCCGGCCAACCATCCGGCTCGTCGTCCCAGGACCGGCCGACGTACGTGCCGTCGGGTCGGGTCGGCGCGAGCGGCGGCACCTCGGCGCGCCCGACGGCGCTCGCTCGACCTCGGGCGGACGGTGGCTGGTGCTCGACGCCGATGTCACCCGGATAACGCTGGCCAGGGAACTGCGGCTGCCACTCGCTCGTCGGCTCGACGACCCAGGATGGCTCCGCGGGATCGTGCCACCGGTCGGCGTAGCCGCGACTCATCCGCCGGACCTGTCGCTGCGGCCGGGACGCCGCCGGGCGGCGGCGCCAGTCACGACAGAAGACGCTTGGGCGCGTGCGGCGGAACCCCAACGATCGAGCCCGCCGTCCCGGCACGTGCCAGAACTCAGGGCCGGCGCCCGCTCGCTCACGGTCGCGCCCCGGTGGTCGGCTCGCGTCCGCTCGCTCACGGCGATGTCACCTCGTCGGAAATGGTCGCGCTGGGCACCCCGGAGACCGGTGAAATCGCTCGTCCGGGCACCGAATGGCTGCGCAAGGAGGGTAGCGGCGCGGGCTCGGTCACCGCCACTGCGGCACCCTCGTCAACCCAAACGTTATCCTATTGATCCGGACATTTATCCCTATGCCGGTATCGGACTTCCGACGATGCCGCACCCACCGTCAGTCGCCCGTTGCGGCTGCCCGGGGGCGGGTGACGTGACCCAGGATCGGGTGACGTGAGCCAGGATCGCTCCGGTGCCAGCCCGGCGGAAGGGCCCGATTCGAGGATCCGACAGTGCTCGGCGTGCCCGGGTGGCGATCAGACCTGGTCGCCGATGGCGACCCGCGGCTCCGGCGAACGCAGCTTGCGGAAGGTGATCGAGCGCATGATCGCGTAGAGGTACAGCGAACCCATCCGCTGGGTGGACTTCGGGAACCGCTCGCGGACCAGCTTCTTGATCCTGCGGGAGATGAGCACCGAGTCGATCACCACGCCCAGCGCCAGCGCGCCCCAGAGCAGGTTGGAGGCCAACCGGATCACCGGCGGCATCGCCTGGTTCGAGCCGATCAGCACCACCAGGGCGCCGCCGAAGAACCAGGTGCCGACGGTGCGTCGGGAGTCGACGACGTTACGGGCCAGCAGCCGCTCCGGACCCCGGTCACGGGGACCGCCCTCACGCCGGAACTCCGCGGCCGCCTCGGCGCGTCGTTGCCGGCGCAGCGCTTTCGCCTCGTCCTTGCTCAGCGGCTTCGTCGCCCCGGCGGGTCGGCGGCCGGTGACGGGCCGCTTCGGCGTCTCCCGTCCCTTGGCCGGGGTGTAGGCACGGGACCGCGCCGCCTCGGCTGCCTCCTCCTGCGCCGGGGTCAGCGGCTCGGTGGGAGGATCGGCGAGGTCGGCGGACTTGCGACGAAACAGCGACGGCACGCGGCAAGGGTAGCCAACGCCGCGCGCCCGGTGCACATCGCGGTGCAGGCGAACGCGCGGCAGGCGGCGCGTCGAGTCGACTACGGCCGTTCCACCTGCGCGCCGAGATCGGCGAGCTTGGCCTCGAAGTCCTCGTAACCCCGGTTGATCAGGTCGACGCCGTAGACCCGCGACGTGCCCTCGGCGGCCAGCGCGGCGATCAGGTGGCTGAAGCCCGCCCGCAGGTCGGGAATGACCAGGTCGGCGGCGTGCAGCTTGCTCGGGCCGGCGATCACCGCGGAGTGCTTGAAGTTGCGCCGGCCGAAGCGGCACGGGGTGCCGCCCAGGCAGTCCCGGTAGACCTGGATGTTGGCGCCCATCGAGTTCAGCGCCTCGGTGTAGCCGAGCCGCTGCTCGTAGACCGTCTCGTGGACGATGGACAGCCCGCGAGCCTGAGTCAGGGCCACCACCAGCGGTTGCTGCCAGTCGGTCATGAAGCCCGGGTGCACGTCGGTCTCCAGCGCGGTGGCCTGGAGTTCACCGCCGGGGTGCCAGAAACGGATGCCGCCCTCCTGGCCCGGCTGTCCGGGCCGAGGCGGACGGGTGTCGGTCACCTCGTACTCGCCGCCGACCGACCGGAAGACGTTCAGGAAGGTCATCATGTCGGCCTGCTCCGCGCCGAGCACCTCGACGTGGCCACGGGTGGCCAACGCCGCCGCCGCCCAGCTCGCCGCCTCGATCCGGTCCGGGATCGGCCGGTGGGTGTAGCCGTGCAGCTTCGGCACGCCCTGGATCTCGATGACCCGGTCGGTGTGCACCTTGATGATCGCGCCCATCTTCTGCAGCACACAGATCAGGTCGACGATCTCCGGCTCCACGGCCGCGTTGCGCAGCTCGGTGACACCCTCGGCCATCACCGCGGTCAGCAGCACCTGCTCGGTCGCGCCGACACTCGGGTAGGGCAGCGCGAACTTGGTGCCGTGCAGCCCGTTCGGCGCGGACAGGTGCAACCCTTCGGGGGTCTTGTCGACGGTCGCACCGAACTCCCGCAGCGCCTGCAGGTGGAAGTCGATCGGCCGGGGCCCGATGTGGCAGCCGCCGAGGTCCGGAATGAAGGCGTGCCCGAGGCGGTGCAGCAGCGGCCCGCAGAACAGGATCGGGATCCGGCTGGAGCCGGCGTGCACGTTGATCTGGTCGGTGCTGGCGCTCTCCACGTTGGCCGGGTCGAAGACCAGCTCACCGTCCTCGACGCCGTCGGTGACCTTGACGCCGTGCAGCCCCAGCAGGCCCCGGACGACCTCGACGTCGCGGATCTTCGGTACGTCGAACAGCCGGCTCGGGCTGTCGCCGAGCAACGCGGCGACCATCGCCTTGGAAACCAGGTTCTTCGCGCCGCGCACGCGGATCCGCCCTTGCAGCGGCGTGCCTCCGTGTACGACCAGGACGTCGTCGGTCAACGCAACCTCCAGCGCGTGCGTGCTGCCGTTTCGATGGATGGACACCACCCGGTTCGCTACCCGGGACGCGGTCGCGCCCAAACGCCCGCGCCCGCGTATGTCGTCGCCCGGCAGCATAGCCCTCCGTGATGAGAATGGATCCGGTCACACCGCTTCGGAGGGCATTTATCGGTGATCCGGCACTTTCGCGTACACCGTCCCTCACTCAGTGTGAGGGACGGTCGAGGTCAGGCCCCGGGCAGTGCGAGCATCTGGTCCAGCGCCACCCGTGCGTGGTGCGCGGTGTCCGCGTCGACCGTGATCCGGTTGACCACCCGACCGGCGACCAGCTCCTCCAGCGCCCAGACCAGGTGCGGCAGATCGATCCGGTTCATCGTCGAGCAGTAGCAGACGGCCCGGTCCAGGAACATGATCTGCTTGTCCGGGTGGGCCAGCGCCAGCCGGCGGACCAGGTTCAACTCGGTGCCGACGGCCCACGCGGAGCCGGCCGGGGCGGCCTCGATGGTCCTGATGATGTACTCCGTCGACCCGACCAGGTCGGCGGCCTGCACCACCTCGTGCCGGCACTCCGGGTGCACCAGCACGTTCACTCCCGGCACCCGCTGCCGAACGTCGTTGACGCTGTCCAGCGTGAACCGGCCGTGCACCGAGCAGTGCCCGCGCCAGAGGATCATCTTCGCCTCGCGCAGCTGCTCCGCGGTGAGCCCGCCGTTCGGCTTGTGCGGGTCGTACAGGACGCAGTCGTCCAGGGAGAAACCCATCTCCAGCACGGCGGTGTTGCGGCCCAGGTGCTGGTCGGGCAGGAAGAGCACCTTCTCACCCTGCTGGTACGCCCACTCCAGGGCCCGCTTCGCGTTCGACGAGGTGCAGACCACACCGCCGTTGCGGCCGACGAAGCCCTTGATGTCAGCCGAGGAGTTCATGTAGGTGACCGGGACGGTGAGCTCGGTCAGGCCCAGCTCGGAGAGGACGTCCCAGGCGTTCTCCACCTGCGGCAGCGCGGCCATGTCCGCCATCGAGCAGCCGGCGGCCAGGTCGGGCAGCACGACCTGCTGCGTGTCGGCGGTGAGGATGTCCGCGCTCTCGGCCATGAAGTGCACACCGCAGAAGACGATGTACTCGGCCTGCGGCCGGGCGGCGGCCTCGCGGGCCAGCTTGAACGAGTCGCCTGTCACGTCGGCGAACTGGATCACCTCGTCGCGCTGGTAGTGGTGACCCAGCACGAAGACCCGGTCGCCGAGGGCGGCCTTGGCCGCGGTCGCACGGGCCACCAGGTCGGGATCGCTCGGTGCCGGCAGGTCACCCGGACACTCCACGCCACGTTCGGTGGCGGGGTCGCTGCCGCGGCCGAGGAGCAGCAGCGCAGTGGCGGTGTTGGAGGGCTCAACCCAGGTCGACGTCACGCTCTCCATGGTCCCACAGCATGACCGCCGTGCCGCCCGTGCCGGTGTGGGCTGCCACACTGCCAGGCATGCGCGTACTGCTCTGCCCGGACAAGTTCGCCGGTACGCTGCCGGCCCCGCAGGTCGCCGCTGCCGTGGCCGACGGCTGGCGGGAGGTGGCACCCGGCGACGACCTGCTGGTCAGACCACTGGCCGACGGGGGACCGGGCTTCCTCGACGTGCTCGCCGAGGCGCTGCCCGGTCGGCGGGTGCCGGTGCCGACGACCGATCCGCTGGGCCGCCCGACCACCGGTGAGATGCTGCTCACCGAAGGGGGTGCGGTCGCCTGGCTGGAGAGCGCGCAGGCCTGCGGCCTGCACCTGCTCGACGCCGCCGAGCGTGACCCGTTGACCACCACGTCGTACGGCCTGGGTCTGCTGATCGCCGCCGCGGTGGAGGCCGGCGCGCGCACGGTGGTGGTCGGGCTCGGTGGTTCCGCGACCAACGACGGCGGCGCGGGAATGCTCGCCGCCCTGGGTGCGGTGGGCCTCGACGGCACCGGCGCGGCCCTGCCGTACGGTGGTGCGGCCCTGGCCGCCGCGGCGAAGCTCGACGGGCTGCCCCGGTTGCGTGAGGCCCGGCTGATCGCGGCCACCGACGTCGACAACCCGTTGCTCGGTCTGCACGGCGCGAGCAACGTCTTCGGCCCGCAGAAGGGCGCCGACCGGGCCGACGTGCTGCTGCTCGACGCCGCGCTCGGGCGCTGGGCCGAGGTGCTGGAGCGGGACCTGCCCGGCTGCCCCAGCGGGCTGGGCGCGCTGCCGGGTGGCGGCGCTGCCGGCGGCATCGGTGCCGCGTTGCTCGCCCTCGGCGGGCGGTGCGAGTCCGGCATCGGCCTGGTCAGCCGGGCCGTCGGGCTGGAAACAGTGCTCGACGAGGTGGATCTGGTGGTGACCGGGGAAGGCCGGTTCGACCACCAGTCGCTGCGCGGCAAGGTGGTGGCCGGCGTGGCCGGCGCCGCCCGCGACCGGGGCGTACCCTGCGTCGTGCTCGCCGGGCAGGTGAGCACCGGGCGGCGGGAGGCGGCGTCGGTCGGGGTGACCGACACGTACAGCCTGGTGGAGCACTTCGGCGGCGAGGAGCACGGCGGGCTGGCCGCCGCGCTGGAGCGTCCGGCGGAGGGGCTGCGGGCGCTCGGCGCCCGGCTGGCCCGGCAGTGGAGCCGCTGATCCCGGTTCCCACCGAGTGCCTGGTCACGCCGCCGGGCCAGGCCGCCACCGGCGGCCTACAATCAAGAACTGGACCACTGTGGGAATCGCTGACCGGCGGCTGACGTTGGCCAGGGGAGGACCACACCGACGCGCCGCAGGGAGAATTCCACGTGACCACGCCAGCGCAGACCGAGTCGACCGAGGCCAAGGCCCCCACGTCCGTCGTCCTCACCGACGTCGCGGCGCAGAAGGTCAAGGCCCTGATCGAGCAGGAGGGCCGCGACGACCTGCGGCTCCGGGTCGCCGTGCAGCCGGGCGGCTGCTCCGGCCTGCGGTACCAGCTCTTCTTCGACGAGCGTTCGCTCGACGGTGACATCGTCACCGACTACGACGGTGTCGAGGTCGTCGTCGACCGGATGAGCGCCCCCTACCTGGCCGGCGCCACCATCGACTTCGCCGACCGGATCGACGCCCAGGGCTTCACGATCGACAACCCCAACGCGGGCAACTCCTGCGCCTGCGGAGACTCGTTCAGCTGAGTCCGGTTCTGCACGCGGACGGCGGTACGGCCCCAGCGGCCGTACCGCCGTCCGCGTCTCTGCATCCCCGGCCGCCGCGCCCACCCAGTTGACCAAGAAGTTCTGGTCGCGATATGGCCGGCGGCGCGGCCAAAACCTCTTGATCATCCGTGCAGGGGGGGTGGGGTGGGGTGTGGGTGGGTGGGGTGGAGTCGGGTGGTCGCTCGGGGGTCGCGGTGCCGGTAGGCTGATCGGGCTCTGCTGCCGATCCCGAGGGTTGCCATGAAGATCGCCGTGACCGGCTCGATCGCCACCGACCACCTGATGAGCTTCCCGGGGCGGTTCGCCGACCAGCTCATCGCCGATCAGCTGCACAAGGTGTCGCTCTCCTTCCTGGTGGACGATCTGGTGCTGCGCCGGGGCGGGGTGGCGGCCAACATCGCGTTCGGCATGGGGCAGCTCGGTCTCCGGCCGGTGCTGCTCGGCGCGGTCGGCGCCGACTTCGCCGACTACCGCTCCTGGCTGGAGCGGCACGGGGTGGACTGCGACTCGGTGCACGTAAGCGAGATCGCCCACACCGCCCGCTTCGTCTGCACCACGGACACCGACATGTGCCAGATCGCCTCGTTCTACGCGGGCGCGATGAGCGAGGCCCGCAACATCGAGCTGCACCCGGTCGCCCAGCGTCTCGGTGGGCTCGACCTGGTGCTGGTCGGCGCCAACGACCCGGAGGCGATGCTGCGGCACTCGGCCGAGTGCCGCGAGCGTGGCTACCGGTTCGCCGCCGACCCGTCCCAGCAGCTCGCCCGGATGCCCGGCGAGGACGTGATCGCGCTGATCGACGGCGCCGACTACCTGATGACCAACGACTACGAGAAGTCGCTGCTGCAGAGCAAGGCCGGCCTCTCCGACGACCAACTGCTGGACCGGGTGAAGATCCGGGTCACCACGCTGGGCAAGCACGGGGTGGAGATCGCGGGGCGGGAGATCGAGACGATCCACGTGCCGATCGCCCGGGAGACCCAGGCGGTCGACCCCACAGGTGTCGGGGACGGCTTCCGCGCCGGCTTCTTCACCGCGCTGTCCTGGGGGGTAGGGCTGGAGCGGGCCGCCCAGGTCGGCTCCCTGCTCGCCACGCTGGTGCTGGAGACCGTCGGCACCCAGGAGTACCAGGTGCGCCGGGACGTGTTCGTCAAGCGCCTCGCCGAGTCCTACGGCGACCACGCCGCCAACGAACTCCGCCCGCACCTCCTCCCCTGACTCGAACCCCGAGCGTGCACCAGCATCCCGGCGTCGGGATCGGTGTTGATCATGAGGTTGGCGGCAGCGTTCGATCCCACGGTGCCGCCCACCTCGTGATCAATTGTTAGTGGGTTCGGCGGATGTGGTAGGTGGGGCCGGGGTGGGCGCCGAGGAACTCCTGGCCGCGCATCCGGCACCAGGCCGGGATGTCGACAGCTGCCGCCGGGTCGTCGGCGAGTACCCGGACCACCGCGCCCACCGGCAGCTCCGGTAGCCGGCGGGCCAGGGCGATCACCGGCAGCGGGCAGCGCTGGCCGAGACAGTCGAGCACCTCGTCAGGCAGCTGACCGGGCAGGTCGCTGGACGCGCCCCCCACGGGGCGGTCCGGTGTGTCACCGGTGGCGTCGGGGACGTTCACAGCCCTGTCACTCCCGCCTGTTCCCGCAGGTCGGCGACGATGCCGGGCAGTTCGGTGAGGAAGCGTTCCACATCGGCCTCGGTGTTGCCGGTGTGCAGCGAGACCCGGACGTTGCCGTGCGAGAGCACCCCCATCGCCTCCAACACGTGCGACGGGCGCAGGGTGGACGAGGTGCAGGACGAGCCCGACGAGACGGCGAAACCCCGTCGGTCCAGCGCGTGCAGCAACGCCTCCCCGTCGACGTACAGGCAGGAGAAGGTGACCAGATGCGGTAGCCGGTGCTCGGGATCGCCGACCACCTCCACGTCCGGCACCTCGGCCGCCACCCGGGCCCGGATCCGGTCCACCAGCGCGGACAGCCGCGTCGCCTGGGCCGCCGCGTCGGCCGTCGCCGCGCGCAGGCTCGCCGCCGCCGCCACGACCGCCGGCAGGTTCAACGTGCCGGGCGTACGCCCCGACTCACGCTCGTCGGCCGGCCAGGGTGACTCCCAGCGGGTGCCTTTGCGGACCACGAGCAGTCCGACGCCGGGTGGACCGCCCCACTTGCGGGCACTCGCGGTCAACACCGACCAGCCGGACGGCACCGGTACCCGGCCCACCAGCTGCGCGGCGTCGACGTAGAGCGGCACGCCGACCCGGGCGCAGGCCGCCGCGGCGGCCTCGACCGGCTGGACGGTGCCCACCTCGTGACTGGCCGCGATCAGCGCGGCCGACGCCACCTCGGCACCGGTGACCGCCGCCGACCAGGCGTCCAGGTCCAGTCGGCCGAGGCGGTCGACCGGCACCTCGACCGCCGTGCCACCGCCGGCGACGTGCTGTTCGGCGGCGTGCAGCACGGCCGAGTGTTCGATCGCCGAGTGCACCAGGACTCGGCCGGCCCGTCGGCGTCCGCGCAGCCCACCGAGCACTGCGGTGTGCGCGGCGCTGGTGCCGCTGGCGGTGAAGGACAGCTCGTCGGGGCGTACCCCGAGGGTGTCGGCGGTGGCCTCGCGGGCGGCGTCGAGCAGGTGGCGGGCGCGCCGGGCCTGCGAGTAGAGCCGGTCGGGGTCGGCCCAACCGTCGTCGAGCGCGGCCAGCAGCGCCTGCCGGGCGACCGGATGCAGCGGCGCGGCGGTGGCCGCGTCCAGGTAGACGGGGGAGGAAGTCACGTCTGCCCACGCTATCGCCTCGGTCGGCACAAGATCCCTCGTCGGGTGCGGACAACGACCCCAACCGGGTCCAGCCCGTCATGGTCGAGTAATCTGCGACCGTCGGTGACGCCTTTGCCGCCGGTGCGGCGGCTCCGCTCGGCGGAGCCGGCCGAAACGAGGACACCGCGGCGCGCTAGGGAGGCAGGACCAGGTGGTCGCAAGGAGTTCGGAGGTACGGCCGACGGCCGTACGGCGCAGCGCAACCCCGCGAGCCGGTGGGCGGCGGGGGCGTCGTGCCGGGCGTCTCGCCGGGCTCGGATTCAGTGGGGCGGCGCTGCTGGTCCTGCTCACGGGCTGTGACGTCGGTGCGGCGTTCGGGGGCTTCGGGTGGCCGCAGGGCGGCATCACTCCCGAGGCCCGGCGGATGTACGACCTGTGGATCGCCTCGTGTGTCGCGGCACTCGCGGTCGGCTTCTTCGTCTGGGGCCTGATCTTCTGGTGCATCGTGCGCTACCGCAAGCGCGGCAACGAGCTGCCGGTGCAGACCCGCTACAACCTGCCGATGGAGTTCCTCTACACCATCGCGCCGGTGCTGATCGTCTCGGTGCTCTTCTACTACACCGCGGTGGTGCAGACCGACGTGGTGAAGACCACCAACAACCCCGACGTCACCGTCGAGGTCGTGGCCTTCAAGTGGAACTGGCAGTTCAACTACCGCGACGGCCAGGGCGTCGACGCCGAGACCACCGCGTCGGTGCTCGGCACCAGCGAGGTCATCCCGATCCTGGTGCTGCCGACCGGCCGGTCCATCCGGTTCGAGGAGACCAGCCGCGACGTCATCCACTCGTTCTGGGTGCCGGAGATGCTGTTCAAGCGGGACGTCATGCCCGGCAGCATCCGTAACGTCTTCGAGGTCTCCTCGCTGGAGACCGAGGGGGCCTACGTGGGCCGCTGCGCCGAGCTGTGCGGCAGCTACCACGCCTTCATGAACTTCGAGCTGCGGGTCGTCTCGCCGGAGAACTTCGACCGCTTCCTCGCCGCGAAGCAGGGCGGTGCCTCGACCCAGGACGCGTTGACGTCGATCGGTGAGGAGCCGTACGCGACCACCACGCGGCCGTTCGAGACGCGGCGCACCGAGAGCAACTTCAACCCGGACACCGCTCCGGCCGGCACGGGAAGCTGAGGCAACCGGCATGAAGACCGAGTGGCGTATCTTCCTGATCATCGCCGGGTTCCTGCTGTTCGCGACCTTCCTCTACGGCGGCTGGACGTGGGCCGAAGCGGACGGTCGGGTCGAGTGGATCGGCACCGTGGCCCTGCTGCTGTCGTTCCTGCTCTGCGCGATGTGCGGCGGCTTCTTCTGGTTCGTCTCCCGCCGGATCGACCTGCGTCCGGAGGACCGGCCGGACGCCGAGATCGCCGACGGCGCGGGCGAGATCGGCTTCTTCAGCCCGGGCAGCTACTGGCCGTTCGGGCTGGCCCTGGCCGCCGCGATCGCCGGCCTGGGCCTGGTGTTCTGGCAGTTCTGGCTGCTCGGCCTCGGTGCGCTGGCCGTGATCCTGGCCGCCTGCGGCCTGCTGTTCGAGTACTACAGCGGCACCCGGCGCACCGCCGAGCACTGAGCCGCGGAAACGAAGCGAGAGCCCGCCCCAACCGGGGCGGGCTCTCGTCGTTGGTGGGTGAGCCGGTTCAGGCGGCGCGGTGTCGGATCGCCGTGCGGCGACGGGACGACCGGCGCGGCGGGCTGAGGACGAAGACGGTGATGATCGCCGCCCCGCAGCCGGTACAGGCGCGCTCGGGGCAGTCGGCCCCGTGGCCGTCGACGCAGGGCGGCGCCTCGAACGGCTGGATGCTGCCGCAGGTGTCGCAGTGAAGGTCGCGCTCCGTCACGGACCTCTCCTTCCGCTCGGCGGCCGGTCGCTGGGCATCGCCGGAACTACTCAGTTGTAGTTTTCCACGGCCCTCCGACACACCCCGCGTCGAGCACCGGGTGGGATCAGACGGTGCGGGCGACCTCGATCCAGCGGTCCAGGGTGCGGGCGGCCGCGCCGGAGTCGATCGACTCGGCGGCGCGGCCCAGGCCGGCGCGGAGCGCGTCGGTCAGGTCGCCGTCCAGGGGCCCCTGGGTGGCCAGGGCCGCCGCCGCGTTGACCAGGACGGCGTCGCGTACCGGTCCCGGTTCGCCGGCGAGCAGCCGCCGGGCCACGTCGGCGTTGTGGGCCGCGTCGCCGCCGCGCAGGTCGGCCAGGGTGGCCCGGGGTACGCCGAGGTCGACCGCGTCCACCACGGCCTCCCTGACGGTCCCGTTCTGGGCGATCCAGAACCGGGTCGCCGCGGCAGTGGTGAACTCGTCCAGCCCGTCCTCGCCGCGCATCACCAGCACCGAGTCGCCGCGGGCCGCGAAGACGGCCGCCATCACCGGCGCCATCGTGGCGTCGAAGCAGCCGACGGCGCCCGAGCGGGGACGGCCCGGATTGGTCAGCGGGCCGAGGAAGTTGAACGCGGTCGGCACGCCCAGTTCCCGGCGGACCGGACCGGCGTGGCGCATGCCGGGGTGGAACCGGGCCGCGAAGCAGAAGCCGATCCCGGCCTCGGCCACGCAGCGGGCCACCTGATCGGGCCCGAGATCCAGTGGAATGCCGAGGAACTCCAGCAGGTCGGCGGTGCCGCAGGAGGACGAGGCGGCCCGGTTGCCGTGCTTGACCACGCGTACGCCGGCCCCGGCCACGACCAGCGCCGTCATCGTGGAGATGTTTACCGTGTGGGCGAGGTCGCCACCGGTGCCGACCACGTCGAGCGCCTCGGCGCGTACCTCCTCGGGCAGCTCGACCGGGACGGCCCGGCTGAGCATCGCCTCGACCAGCCCGGTCACCTCGGCCGGGGTCTCGCCCTTGGCCCGCAGCGCGACGGCGAAGCCGGCGATCTGGGCCGGCCCGGCCGACCCGGACATGATCTCGCCCATCGCCCAGGCGGTGTCGGCGGCGGATAGTTCCTCGCCGCGCAGCAGCGCGGTGAGCAGGTGCGGCCAGGTCCGATCGCCCATGGTGGGCCTCCCGAGCAGACGGTTACGGGTGGGACGGGACCGGCGCCGGCTCGCCCGGCGCCGTGGCGGTGCCGGAGTGGGACGTCAGGCGGGTGCGCCCGCGCGCAGCAGCTCGGTCACGGTGGCGGCGGTGGTGACCGGGTCGAGCGGGTGCACCAGAGTGGCGTCGACCTCGGCGAAGGACGCCAGCCAGCGGTCGGCGGCGCGGGCGATCACCACACAGGTGGGTGGGGCGTCGTCACGGTCGTCCTTGATCTGTCGGGCGATGCCGATGCCGCCGCCGGGGGTGGCCTCACCGTCGAGCAGCATCAGGTCGATCTCGTAGTCGTCGACCAGTCGGACGCACTCGGCGTAGGTGGACGCCTCGACGAACTCGACCCGCAGGTCGGCCGCGGGTCGGGTGCCGACGGCGAGCCGCATCCGGTCCCGCACCTGCGGGTCGTCGCTGTAGAGCAGGACGGTGCACAGACGGTCGCTCATGCCGACACTCCGCTTCGCTTCGGGCCGTCCTGAGACACCATCGCACCGAGCTTGATCCGCTCGCTCATGGCTTTCACGGCTCCCACTTCGTAGCTGCGTGGCTGATCGTACCGGTCGGTGTGGTGCGCGCGACACGCCGCCCCGGCCGGTTGCCGGGCTGCCCTCAGGCCCTCGTTTCCGCCGCTCGGCGGCGGGCCTCCTGGCGATCCAGTTCGCGGTCGATCCGGCGGGCCTCCCGCTCGGCCTGACGCATCCACTGCACCACCAGGACTGCGAGCATCGTCACGCTGACGAACTCGCCACCGGCCCACAGGATCCCGCCGGCGAGCACCTGGTCCTCCCACGGGTCGGCCCAGGTCAGCCCGAGCGAGGGGTACCAGTCGCCGCCGAAGAGGGTGGTGCTCTGCATGATCGTCAGCCCGAGCACGGTGTGGAACGGCACCGACAACAGCATCAGCAGTGCCCGCCCGGGGTACGGCCAGCGTCCCGGCAGCGGATCCAGTCCGAGCAGCGGCCAGAAGAAGACGCAGCCGGTCATGATGAAATGCACGTGCACCACCTCGTGCGCCCAGGCGTGCTCCAGCGTGTAGCGGTACAGGTCGGTGAAGTAGAGCGCGAACGGGTTCACCACGAAGATGGCGAACGCCACGAGCGGGAAGGTGTAGATCCGGGCGATCCGGCTGTGCACCACCGCGAGCAGCCGCTTGCGTGGACCGGTCGGCAGGGTACGCAGGGCCAGGGTCACCGGCGCGCCCAGCGCCAGGAAGATCGGCGAGACCATGGACAGCACCATGTGCTGCACCATGTGCACCGACAGCAGCGTGGTGTCGTACGTCTCCAGCCCGCTGACCGTCACCGAGGCGATGCCGCCGAGGCCGGGACCGAGGAAGAAGATCGTCCGGGCGACCGGCCAGCGGTCGCCGCGCAGCCGCAGCCGGTACACCCCGTAGAGATAGAGACCGGCGGCGAGGACCAGGCCGACGGCGAGCCAGCTGTCCAGCCGCGCCTCGGTCACCACGGCGGTGATGGAGAACGGCGGTGGGGCGGCTTCGGCCGCCACTGCCCCGACGCCCGTCGTCATCCCGTTCGCGGCAGAGCCGGTCATGGCCGCCGTGAGCAGCGGCGCGGCCGGAGCAGCCAGGGAGATCGGATCGACGTGCAGCACACCAAACAGCCTAGGTCAGGCGAACCGGACGGTACCGATCGGGCCACACCTGGCCCGGGTTTCACCCCCCGCTGATCGCCGGCCGTGGTGAACGGCAATAATGACCGCGTGACTGCGGCCCCAGCCATTGACAAGAGCCGGATCCACTCCCTGACGCGTCCCAACATGGTCAGCGTCGGGACGATCGTCTGGCTCTCCAGCGAACTCATGTTCTTCGCGGCGCTGTTCGCGATGTACTTCTCCATCCGCGCGGCGGCACCGGAGCAGTGGGCGGAGCACACCGAGGTCCTCAACATCCCGTACGCGACCACCTTCACGGTGATCCTGGTGTTGTCCTCGGTGACCTGCCAGCTCGGCGTGTTCGCCGCCGAGAAGGGTGACGTCCACGCGCTGCGGCGCTGGTTCACGATCACCTTCGTGATGGGTCTGATCTTCGTGCTCGGCCAGCTCAACGAGTACCGCGAGCTGGTGCACCACGGCGTCAAGATCAACAGCGACGGCTACGGGTCGATGTTCTACCTGACCACCGGCTTCCACGGCCTGCACGTCACCGGGGGTCTGATCGCCTTCGTGATCTTCATGATCCGTACCACCATGGGCCGGTTCACCCCGGCTCAGGCCACCGCCGCGATCGTGGTGTCGTACTACTGGCACTTCGTCGACGTCGTGTGGATCGCGCTCTACGCCATGATCTACTGGCTTCAGTGATCTTGGCGCGCGCCAGCCGCCTTGCCGCTGCTCCACCCCCCGCAACACAAGGTCCAACCGGTTAAGGACACAGGTCATGACTTCTGACAACGACCGCCGACGCGGTCTGCTCGCGCGGCTGCGCGGGCGGCCCGGGGCGCCCAGCAGGGGCCGCCGCCGGCTGGGTGCTGCGGTCCGGCTGGTCGCCGCGCTGATGCTGGCCGGCGGCGCCTACACCGTCCTCGCCCCCGGCGCTGCCGCCCAGGAGAACCCGCCGCTGAGCACCGCCGCCGCCGACGGCAAGGCGCTGTTCGACGTGAGCTGTGTGACCTGTCACGGTCGCAACGCGCAGGGGGTCGAGGGGCGCGGGCCGAGCCTCATCGGCGTCGGCGCCGCCTCCGTGGAGTTCCAGGTGGGCACCGGTCGGATGCCGATGGCCCGGCAGGAGGCCCAGGCGGCGCGCAAGCCCGAGGTGTTCACCCGCGACGAGATCGACCAGCTCGCGGCGTACATCCAGGAGCTCGGCGGTGGCCCGGTCGTGCCGGCCGGTGACAACCTGCACGCCGACGGCAACGTCGCGATCGGCGGCGAGCTGTACCGGATCAACTGCTCGCAGTGCCACGCGTTCAGCGGCGGCGGCGGCGCCCTCTCCTCGGGCAAGTACGCGCCGAGCCTCGCGCCGGCCACCGACCGGCAGATCTACGCGGCGATGCTCAGCGGCCCGCAGAACATGCCGGTCTTCGGTGACAACCAGATCACGCCGGAGCAGAAGGCGGACATCATCGCCTACATCCAGCAGACGCTGAAGGACGACGGCGACCCGGGCGGCCTGTTCAACCTGGGCCGGTACGGACCCTCCACCGAGGGAGTGGCGATCTTCCTCGTCGGTATCGTCGCGCTGGTCTTCGCCAGCCTGTGGATCGCGGGCAAGTCGTGAGCGGGGGGACCATGAGCAGCCAGACCGGGCAGCGGGCCCTGCCGGGCGGAGAGCCGCTCGACGTGAACGACCCCCGGCTGAGTCGGTTCGACATCGTCCGGGAGGGTGCCCGGCGGGACGACATCGAGATCGTCCACTACGAGCCGCAGGTGGCACCGGGGACCAAGGCCGAACGGCGGCTGGTCCGCACGGTGGCGGGCTTCTTCCTGCTGACCGGGCTGGCGGCGACCGCCTTCCTGGCCATCTACATCTGGTGGCCGTGGGAGTACGAGCCGGGTCGCGGCGGCGACAAGCTCTACACCCCGCTGCTCGGGGTGACCCTCGGCGTCGCCCTGCTCGGCATCGGCTTCGGCATCCTCACCTGGGGCAAGAAGCTGCTGCCCAAGGAGGTGTCGATCCAGGACCGGCACGAGGGCGCGGTGCCCGCCGAGGACCAGCGGATCACCGGCGAGACCATGGCGTACATGGCCGACGAACTGGGGGTCAAGCGTCGGCCGCTGCTCGGGGTGTCGCTGCTGGCCGGGTTGCTGCCGGTCGGCGCTGTCGCCGCGGCGCCCCTGGTCGGCGGGCTGATCTCCGACCCGCACAAGGACGACCAGATGATGACCACCGGGTTCGCCCCCCGGGACGGTCAGAAGATCCGGCTGGTCCGCGAGGACGGCCGGCCCATCCGACCGGCCGACATCAGCGCCGGTGGTCAGATCACCGTCTTCCCGGGCGTGGAGCACGGGGTCAGCAACCGGTACGCGGACTCGCCCACCCTGCTGATCCACCTGCGCGAGGACGACGCCGAGGCGTCGCGCCGCAACAACGAGCGCGAGGGCCACGGCGGCTACATGTGGGGCAACTACGCCGCGTACTCGAAGATCTGCACGCACGCCGGCTGCCCGGCGAGCCTGTACGAACAGCAGACCAACCGGCTGCTCTGCCCGTGCCACCAGTCGCAGTTCCTGATCACCGACAACGCCAAGCCCGTCTTCGGTCCGGCCAGCCGGCGGCTGCCGCAGCTGCCGATCGAGGTGGACGCCGAAGGTTACTTCGTGGCTACGTCCGACTACACTGAACCCGTCGGGCCCGACTTCTGGGAGCGGCCGTGAAGCGGCGAAAGTTTGACGTGGCAGCAGTGCCGGGCAACACCGCCCGAGCGGTCGACGACCGCTTCCAGGTGGCGACTCCGCTGCGCCGACTGCTCAACAAGGTCTTCCCCGACCACTGGTCCTTCCTGCTCGGCGAGATCGCGCTCTTCTCGTTCATCGTCCTGCTGCTGACCGGTGTCTTCCTGACCTTCTTCTTCGAGCCGGCGATGACCGAGGTCATCTACAACGGCAGCTACGCCCCGCTGCGGGGCACGCCGATGTCGGCCGCGTACGCCTCGACGCTGGACATCTCCTTCGACGTCCGTGGCGGCCTGATCATGCGCCAGATGCACCACTGGGCGGCGCTGCTGTTCATGGCCGCGATCGTGGTGCACATGCTGCGGGTCTTCTTCACCGGCGCGTTCCGCAAGCCGCGCGAGACCAACTGGATCATCGGCTCGCTGCTGTTCTGGGTCGGCTTCCTGGCCGGCTTCACCGGCTACTCGCTGCCGGACGACGGCCTGTCCGGCACTGGCCTGCGGATCGCTTCCGCGATCATGCTCTCCATCCCGGTGATCGGCTCCTGGGTGACCGCGGCGGTCTTCAACGGCGAGTTCCCCGGCACGATCATCATCAGCCGGTTCTTCATTGCCCACGTGCTGCTCATCCCCGGCCTACTGGTCGCGTTGATCACCGTGCACCTGGGCCTGGTGTTCAAGCAGAAGCACACCCAGTGGCCGGGACCGGGCCGGACGAACGGCAACGTGGTCGGCGAGCGGATGTTCCCGCGCTACGCGATCAAGCAGGGCGGCTTCTTCATGGTCGTCTTCGGCGTGATCGCGCTGATGGGCGGTCTGTTCCAGATCAACCCGGTCTGGCTGTTCGGCCCGTACGAGGCGTGGGTGGTCTCGGCGGCCAGCCAGCCGGACTGGTACGTCATGTTCCTCGACGGCTCGACCCGCCTGATGCCGGACTGGGAGATCACCATACCCATCGGCGAGGGATACGTGATCCCGCCGCTGTTCTGGCCGACGGTGGTGCTACCCGGCATCCTGGTGGCGATATCCCTGCTCTATCCCTTCATGGAGGCTCGCCACCTGAAGGACTACCGCAGCCACAACCTGCTCCAGCGTCCCCGCGACGTCCCGTTCCGCACCGGTCTGGGCGTCATGGCCCTCACGTTCTACGTGATCCTGACGCTGTCGGGCGCGAACGACGTCATCGCCGACAAGTTCCACATCAGCCTGAACGCGATGACCTGGGCCGGCCGGGTCGGTCTGCTGCTCCTTCCACCGCTGGCGTACTACGTCACCTACCGGATCTGTCTGGGCCTGCAGCAGCACGACCGGGAGGTTCTCGCGCACGGCGTGGAGACCGGCATCATCCGGCGGCTGCCGGACGGGCGGTTCGTCGAGGTGCACCAGCCGCTCAGTGCGGGCAACGGGCACGGCGAGCTGGATTACGCCGGCTGGGTGGTGCCGAAGAAGATGAACCGGCTCGGTGCGCTCGGCCCGGCCATCCGCGGTTTCTTCTACCCGATCGAGCGCCCGGCCGAGGCTCCGGTCTCGCCGGGGCACCCGCCGGTCGAGCCGCGCCCGGAGCGGGAGGAGATCACCAGCGGGGAGACCCGCTCCTGAGATCCGTCGCAACGTGACGTGGCGCCCGCCGGACCAGTTCCGGCGGGCGCCGCGTTCGTTTCGCCTCTTCCGGACACGTCGTCGCCGCCTCCCGTCGTCGCCGGATCGCAGGAATAACCCCGGCCAGCCGGGTATCCGTGCGGTCCAACGTCTCAACGGGGAGGAAGCATGTTGGGTATCAAACGCCTCGGCCTGCTGGCCGCGCTGGTGCTGGTGGGCGTCGCGCCCGCCGCGGCGGCACAGGCGGCGGCGCAGCCGTCGGAACAGGACAGCCAGTACCTGCAGGCGGTCCACCAGGTGAACCTGTACGAGATCGCCGCCGGTGAGCTGGCCCAGGAGAAGGGCCAGAACCAGCAGGTCAAGGAGCTGGGGCAGCAGTTCGTCACGGACCACACCGAACTGGACCAGTCGGTGCAGGATCTGGCCGGACAGCTAAACGTCGAGCTGCCTAGCGAGCCGACCACCGATCAGCAGGACGGTCTCGACCAGCTCAACAACGCCAGCGGTGAGGAGTTCGACCGGCTCTGGGTGACCCAGGAACTGGCCGGCCACGTCCAGGCCATCCAGGCGACCCAGACGGAGATCTCGCAGGGTACCGAACCGCAGGTGGTCCAGCTGGCGCAGACCGCGCTGCCGGTCCTGCAGGCGCACTACGACGCCCTGGTGATGTTGGCCGAGGAACTCGGCATCCCGGTCCCGGAGACCAGCCCGAGCGGTACGCCCAGCCCGGGTGGCACCGTCCCGGCTCCGGGCGGCACCACGCCGACTCCGGGTGAGACCTTCACCGAGGAGGCCCCGGTTCCGGGTGGCACCGTCACCGAGACGCCGGTGCCACAGCAGAGCTGACCCGGCGGTACGCGACGAGCCGGTCCACCCCGTGCGGGGTGGACCGGCTCAGTCGGTGCTGCCCAGCCCGATGGCGAAGGCTTCCTCCAGGTCGTGCCGCGAGTACGCGCGGAAGGCGATGTGCGACTCGGTGTTGAGCACGCCCGGCACCTTCGAGATGCTGCCCGCGATGATCTGGGCGATCTCGTCGAACTCGCGGACCCGGACCATGGCGATCAGGTCGACGTGCCCGGCCACCGAGTAGACCTCGCTCACCCCCGGCAGGTTCGCCAGTGCCTCGGCCACCTCGGGGATCGCGTCGGTGGCGCAGTCGATCAGCACGATCGCGGTGATCACTGGAGGGTTCTCCGTTCGTCGGCGTCGTCGCTCATGCTAAGGCCCGGCCTCCGGTCAAGCCGCCCGGACGGTCAGGTCGGCACCGACGCGAATCACGTCGTGCAGGTGCTCGTCGGCGCCGACGAGGGCGTTCGGCCAGATCACGCTGCGGCTGACCGCACCCCGGACGGTGGCACCCGCCCCCACGACGGAGCGATGGCAGGGGCCGGTGACCGTGGCGGCCGGGTCGATCAGGCCGCCGTCACCAGCGGCGTGCAGGTTCGCGGCGAGGTAGTCGGCCGGGGTGCCGGTGTCGATGAAGGTGCCCCGGTAACTGACCACGGTCAGCCGGCCGGCCGCCTCGGCCGGGCGCCACACCGCGCGTACCAGGTCGCCGAAGGTGGCGGGCAGGTCGCGGACCAGCCGCCACGGCAACAGCGAGAAACCGGTGAAGACGTGCCCGTCGAAGGTGCCCGGTGCGCCCGGGTCTGCGGCCGGCTGGCCGAGCAGGCGTACCGACTCGCCGTCCCAACCGTCGAGCAGCGTGGTGATGTCGGGGCCGGGCGGTGCCGCCGGATCGGCCAGGTAGGCGTCGGCGTTGCCGACCAGCACGCCCCGGCCGTCGATCCAGTCCCGTAGCCGTCCCACCCCGCCCGCGGTGCCGAGCGGACTGCCCGGCTCCACCGAGAGGTGCGCCCGGGCACCCACCCGCTGCACCACCTGTTCGCCCAGGTAGCAGGCGTTGACCGCGACCGCCGCCGGGCCGCTCAGGCCGAGACCGGTGAGCCGGGCGAGCGCCCGGTCCAGCAGGGGCACGTTGCCCACCGGGCAGAGCGCCTTGGGTACCCGTTCGGTGAGCGGGCGCAGCCGGGTGCCCTCGCCGGCGGCGAGTACCACCGCGCAGATGCCGGCGGAGGCAACGGTGGGCCGACGGTCGCTCTCGGCACCCCCGGGCCGGGTCATGGCGTCGTGTCGGGCAGCGGCGGTGGGAACTGCCCGGCCAGCGGACCGATGTCGTAGTACGCCAGCAGGCGGGCGGTCGGCCAGGTCAGCTTCGGCAAATCGTCCAGCGGATGCCAGGCGGCCTCGAAGACCTCGGCCCCGTCCACGGTCAACTCGGTGCTGGACGCGGGCACCTCGGCGGTGAACACCACATCCACCCAGCCCTTGGCGTGCACGATGGCGTTGGGCACCGCCGGGGTGAGTCGGGTGGGGGAGAGGCGGACACCGCTCTCCTCGTACAGCTCCCGGGCGGCGCCGACGGCCGGGTGCTCGGCGCGTTGCAGCAACCCCGCCGGCAGGGTCCACCCGCGGCCCGGTGGTTGCCGCAGCAGCAGCAACCGTCCCGCACCCTCGGCCTCACTGTCCCGGAGCAGAGTGACCGCGCCGACGATGTATTTGGGTACGGCCATCCGGACCAGCCGACGTCGGACCGGCAGCGGCAGCCGGTAGAAGACCTGGTACGCGACGGCGCGCCCGGTGCGGCGGGTACGGGGGATCATGGCTCCAGGCTAGTGGCCGTGAGGCGTGCTCGCGCCACGAGGACCACGCCGGGTACCGCGTACGGCCTGGGCGGTCACTGACGGTGGTCGACCAGATCGATTAGTTGGCGTACCACGGCGTCCGGCTCGATGACCCGGTCGAAGACCGCGACCAGCAGGGTTTCCAGATCCGGGTAGCCGAGTTCCTCCGACAGCCGCAGCAGCGGCAGATCACTGGCCAGCCCGCGGTTGTGCTGACGCAGGGCCAGCCCGATGGTGGCGCGGCCCAGGCGTACCTTGTCGCTGATCGAGATGCCCGGCTCGCTGTGCTCGGCGAACCACCTGTTGATCTGCATCTGTGCGTGCGGCGACTTGACGAACCCCAGCCACTCGCGACGCGGCCCCCGGGGAGCCACCTCGGCGTCGAGGCTGCTCTCCTCGTCGGTCTCGGTGAAGATCTCCACCACGTCACCCTCCTCAAGCTCGGAGGAGAGCGGGACCAGCCGACCGTTGACCCGGGCCGCCAGGCACCGTTCCCCCCGGTCCGTGCCCAGCTCGTACGCCAGGTCGACCGGGGTGGCACCGGCGGGCAGCACGATCTGCCGCCCCTCGGCGACCACCTGGATCTGCGCCTCGGACAGGTCGCAACGAAGCGAGTGGAGGAACTGGGCCGGGTCGGCCGCATCCTGCTCCCAGTCCAACACCCGGCGCAGCCAGTCGAGCTGCCCCGGGCGGGCCGTCGTCCCGCCGGAGCGGGGGAAGCGGAAGTCGGCGGCCACCCCGTACTCGGCCGCCCGGTGCATCTCCGTGGTGCGGATCAGCACCTCGACCGTGCGGTTCTTCGGCCCGCAGACGCTGGTGTGCAGGGATCGGTAGAGGTTGTTCTTCGGCGAGGCGATGAAGTCCTTGAACCGGCCCGGCACCGGCCGCCAGACGCCGTGCACGGCGCCGAGTGCGGCGTAACAGTCGGTCGCCGGGCCGTCCACCACGATGGTGATCCGGGGCAGGTCGAACGGGGCGGCGTGGCCGCCGGCCACGGTGTCCTTCCAGATCGAGTAGAGGTGCCGGGGTCGCGGGGCCACCTCGGCGTCGACCCGGCTGCGCCGCAGCGCCACCCTGGCCTGCGCGACCACCTCGGCGAGGTAGCTGTCCCAGCCGGGCCGGTCGTGTACGTGCCGCGCGATGCGGGCGTGCTCGTCCGGTTCGAGGTGCAGCAGCACCACGTCGTCCAGTTCCCGCTTGAGGGTCTGGATACCCAGCCGGTCGCAGAGCGGTACCAGCACCTCCTGGGTCTTGCGGGCGATCCGCTCGCGGGAGGCGGCCGAGCGTACGCCGAGAGTGCGCATGTTGTGCAGTCGGTCGGCGAGTTTGATGATCAGCACCCGGACGTCCTTGCCGGCCGCGACGATCATCTTGCGGATGGTCTCCGCCTCGGCGGCCTGCCCGTAGAACGCCTTGTCGAACTTGGTCACCCCGTCGACCAGGTGGGCGACCTCGTGGCCGAAGTCCTCAGCGAGGGCCTGCAACGTGTAGCGGGTGTCCTCCACCGTGTCGTGCAGCAGGGCTGCGACCAGGGTGGTGGTGTCCATACCCAGCTCCGCGCAGATCTGGGCGACCGCCAGCGGATGGGTGATGAACGGTTCCCCGCTCTTGCGGAACTGGCCGCGGTGCATGTTGTCCGCGATGGTGTAGGCGCGGCGCAGCACCGCCGGGTCGGCGCCGGCGTGAATGGCGCGGTGGGTGCGTACCAGCTGGCCGACCGGTTCGGTCTCGGCGCTCGGCCAGGTCAGCAGCGAACGGAGTCGTCTGGTCAGGGGCAGCTCGCCGGGCTGTGTCGGGAGCGCACCGCCCAGGGCGCCGCCGTGTCCGGCGTTGACGTCCACCTGGGACACCCCCTCACGCCTGCTGCACCACCACCGGAATCCGGCAAGCGGGAGCAGACCCTCGAAACGGGCAGGACTGCACTTCCTTAACAGAGTAAGTGAGTCGACGTAGTCCGATCGGACAGTTGCTCATGAGCGTTCGGACCAGAGTTGCCGGGACGCCGCGTTCTCGGCCTTGGTCAACAGGTCCCGGAACCGTGCCGCCCCGGCCACCGGGGAGGACCAACCGGCTGACATCTCGACCAGCCGGGTCTCCGGTCGCTCCAACCAGGACAGGATCCGCTCGGACTCCTCCGGACTGGCGGCCGGTACCGGACCGTGCCCGGGTGGCACCGTCTCGGCCGTGGCTCGGATGGTGGCCAATGTCGGTCGAGGGTGGACGCCGGGCGGGGACACCCCGGCACCGGCGAGCCGCCCGTGCCGGATCAGCGCCAGCTCCCAGCCGCCGCCGGCCGCCGGGTGAGCGGCAGCCACCTCGGCGAGCCCACTCAACGCGGCGAGGCGCTGCATGCGTACGGCGGCCCGCAGCACCGCGGCGAGGCGGGAGCGCAGCACGGCCGCGTCCTCGTAGCGCTGGCCGGCCGAGAGTGCCTCGATCCGGGCGAGCAGGGCGTCCACCACCGGCTGCGGATCGCCGGTGGTGGCGGTGGCGAACGGCGTGACCGCCTGGGCGTCGTACTCCTCGGGAGAGATCCGATGCTCGCAGGGTGCCGGGCAGCGACCCAGCTCGGCCAGCGCGCAGGCCGGCGTGACGGTGCGCAGCGACAGCCGGTGGGTGCACTGCCGCAGCGGGACCGCGTCGTGGAAGCCGGCGGCGGCCAGCTCGGCGGCGCGTCGCGAGGTGAACGGGCCGAGGTAGGCGCGGTCGCCCGGGGAGATCTCCCGGACCACCGACAACCGGGGGTACGGCCCGTCGGTCAGCTTCAACCAGACCACCCGCTCCGGGTACTTCGACCGGCGGTTGTACGGCGGCGCGTGCGCCGCGATCAGCCGCAGCTCCCGCACCTCGGCCTCCAGCGAATGTGCGCACTCCACCGCCTCGACCCGTTCGGCGGCGGCCAGCATCTCCGAGATCCGGGCGCGTTTCTCCGCGGCGGTAAAGTAGCTGCGCACCCGGGTGGCGATGTCCCGGGAGGTGCCGACGTAGAGCGGTCGGTCGTCGGCGGCCCGGAAGATGTAGACCCCGGGGGAGCGGGGCAGGCCGTCGGCCAGGTGCCGCTTGCGCCGCTGGGTCGGGGTGACCGCGCGGGCGAACTCGATGGCGTCGCCGATGGTGTCGACCCGGTGCCCGCCGAGGCGTCCGATGAGCCCGTGCAGCACGTCGACGGTGGCCCGGGCGTCGTCCAGGGCTCGGTGGGTCGGCTGCGTGGCGGCGCGGAAGTACGCGGCGAGGGTGCCGAGCTTGCGGTTGGGCACCTCGTCACGCAGCAGCACCCGCCGAGCCAGCGCCGCGGTGTCCAGCACCCGCGGGTTCGGCCAGCGGTAGCCGTGCTTCGCGCAGGCCGCCTTCAGAAAGCCGACGTCGTAGGGCGCGTTGTGGGCGACCAGCACGGCATCCGAGACGAACTCCAGGAAGCTCGGCAGCACCTGCTCGATCGGTGGTGCCGGCAGCAGCATCGCCTGGGTGATGCCGGTCAGCACGGTGATGAACGGTGGAATCGGCACCCCGGGATTGACCAGGGTGGCCAGCACCCCCAACTCCTCACCGCCGCGCACCTTGACCGCGCCGATCTCGGTGATGCCGCCACCGTCGGGAGCCCCGCCGGTGGTCTCCAGGTCGACCACCACGAATGTCGTCGCGTACAGCGGCAGCGCCGGGTCGACACCGCCGACGGTCGGATCGAGCCCGGCCAGCGCCGGTTGCAGGAACTCCTGTGCTGCCATCCGCGGCACCGTAACGGTCCGGTCCGACACTCGCGCCCCATCCGTCCCACCGGCAACTCCCGGGTCTAGGATGAGAGATCGGCTCACTCACCGGGCGGTGGGCCCGGTCGCGGTGGGAGACTTGCCACATGCCCCTCACCGAGCCGCACGACGACAACCTCCCGCAGGAGGAGCAGGTCGTCGCGGTTCCTGCGACCGGTGAGGACGCCACCGACGCCCCGGCAGTGACGGATTCCGGGTCGGTGGAGCCGGGGCAGCCGGAGCCGGAGCCGAGCCTGCCCGAGCCGGTGCGACAGCGAATCATCTCGCTCACCGCCGCGGTGCTGCCCGGTCTGCCCGCCGACGAGGTGCCCGTGCCGCTGCGCCGGGTCGCCAAGTTCGCCCCGAACCGACGCGCCCGGCTCGGTGCGCCGATGATCGCCGCTCAACTCGCCGCCGATCCACTGTTCCGGCAGCGGGTCACCGCCCGGGTCCTGACCGATGCCGGTGACCTGGGTACGGCAGTGGTGGAGGGCACCGCCCCCGCCGCCGCCGACCCGGTCGAGGTGGCCGCCCTGGCCTACCTGGCCCGCCCGCGCGGCTGGCGGGAGCTGATCGACGCCAGCGGGGCGGCGGTCCGCGCCGAGGCGGACACCGCGGTGGTGGCCGAACTGGTTCGGCAGGCCGAGCAGCGGGCCACCCGGGCCGACCATGACCGGGCGGTGGCCCGGGTGGAGGCGGACAAGCTCCGCGACGAGTTGGCCCGGGTGCGCGAGGAGCTGGGCCAGCTGCGTGAGGAGGCCCGGCAGTTGGCCCGTACGCTCCGGGAGAGCCAGGCCCGCGAGCGCCGGGCGAACGAGCTGCTGGCCACCGAGCGGGGCCGGGCCACGCGGGCCGCCGCCGACGCGGACGCCGAACTGCGTCGCGCCCGAGCCCGGCTGGCCGAGGCGGAGGCGGCAGCCGGAGCGGCCCGCAGCAGCGCCAAGGAGGCCCGCTCGGTCGACGACGCACGACTGTGGCTGCTGCTGGAGACGATCGGTCAGGCCGCCCTCGGGCTGCGTCGGGAGCTGGCCCTGGACCCGGTCGACCGGCTGCCCGCCGACTTCGTGGCCGACTCCTTCGCTGATTCTCCGGGCGCCACCGCTGCCGCGGCCCGAGCCCAGGACACCGACGACCCGGCCCGGCTGGATCAACTGCTGGCCCTGCCCCGGGCGCACCTCGTGGTCGACGGCTACAACGTGACCAAGCGTGGCTTCGGCGAGATGTCGCTGGAACAGCAGCGCAAGCGGCTGGTCACCGGCCTCGGCGGGATCGCCGCGCAGACCGGTGACGAGGTCACCGTGGTCTTCGACGGCGCCGAACGAGTGCACGGCCTGCCGCCTGCCCCGCGCGGCGTACGGGTGCTGTTCTCCCGCAAGGGTGAGACCGCCGACGAGTTGATCCGCCGACTGGTCCGTGCCGAACCGCCCGGCCGCCCCGTGGTGGTGGTGTCCTCCGATCGTGAGGTCGCCGACGGGGTACGCCGGCACGGGGCGTACCCGCTGGGGGCGGACTCGCTGGTGCGTCGGCTCTCGCGGTCCTGAGCCCGACTGCGCCGGTCCTGGGCCGGCCGTGCGGGTGGGTCGACGGGCGCGGGGCGGGCACCCGCCGGGACATAGGATGGGCGCCCATGGCGACAGGAGCGGCGGTATGAGGCGCACGGGGGGCGACGGGTCGGTTCGCGTTCGCTGCGGCGGGTCGCCGGTGCCGGACGGAGCGTCGCGGTGAGCCCGCGGGGGTGGGCAGTGCTGACCCTGGCCGGGCTGGGCGTCGCGCTGGTCGTGGCGGCACTGGTGCTGGTCCCGTGGCAGCGCCCACCGGCTCCCCGGGCAGACCAGCTCGCCGCCCTGCGTGACCTGCCGACCGGGCAGGTGGAGCACGCCCGGCAGTTCCGATCCGCGTTGCGTCCCGGCGGCTGGGCGGCCCTCGGCGTCGGCCTGCTGGTGGCACTCGCGCTCGGGTTGACCCCGCTGGGCAGTCGCCTGGTCGAGTTGGCCGGGCGCCCCTTCGGCGGGCACTGGATCGCGCAGGCGATCCTCGGCGGTCTGGCCGTGGTGCTGGTCGCCGACCTGGTGACGCTGCCGTTCGCGGCCTGGCGGCACAGCGTGCTCACCCGCTACGGGCTGGCCACCAACGGTTGGGGCGGCTGGGCGGTGGACCTGCTCAAGTCGTACGCGGTAAGTGCCGTCATCGGCGCGGTGGCCCTGCTCGGCTTCTACACCGTCATCCGACTCGCCCCGCGCTGGTGGTGGGCGTTCGGCGCGGCCGGCGCCGCCACCCTGGTGGTGCTGCTCTCCTTCGTGCTGCCGGTGCTGGTCGAGCCGGTCTTCAACAGGTTCAGCCCGATGGAACCCTCGCCGTTGCGCAGCCAGCTCATGGAGTTGGCCGAACGCGACGGAGTGCCGGTGCGCGACGTGCTGGTCGCCGACGCCTCCCGGCGCACCCGGGCGGTCAACGCGTACGTCTCCGGCTTGGGGCCGACCCGCCGGGTGGTGGTGTACGACAACCTGCTGCGCGAGGCGACGCCGGCCGAGGTGACAGCGGTGGTGGCGCACGAACTCGGCCACGCCCGGGACCGGGACGTATCGGTGGGCACCCTCACCGGCGCGCTCGGCGCCGCCGCCGCGGTGGTGGCGCTCTACCTGATCGGCTCCTGGCCCCCGCTGCTGCGCCTGGCCGGTGTCGACTCGGCGGCTGAACCCCGCGCGTTTCCACTGCTGCTCGCCCTGGTGACGGTGGCCGGGCTGGTCTTCACCCCGGTGCAGTCGCTGATGTCGCGGCGGATCGAGGCCCGCGCCGACGCGCACGCGCTGGCGTTGACCGGCGACCCGGTGGCATTCGAGTCGATGCAGCGGCGGCTGTCCGCGGTCAACCTCTCCGACCCCGACCCGCCCCGCTGGGAGTACCTCTACTCGGCGTCGCACCCGTCCACCGTGGAGCGGATCGCCGCCGCCCGCGCGTACGCCCGAAAGGTTGGCCGGTGAGCGAGCGTCAGCGAGTGAATCATCACCGCACGTTGCTTGTCACGAACGATTTTCCGCCCCGGCCGGGCGGTATCCAGTCGTTCGTGCACAACCTCGCGGTGCGTCAGCCGGCCGGTTCGGTGGTGGTGTACGCGTCGCGCTGGGCCGGCGCGGACAAGTTCGACGCCGACCAACCGTTCGAGGTGGTGCGGGAGCGCACCAAGGTGCTGCTGCCCACCCCGCTGGTGGCCCGCCGGGCCGCCCGGCTGGCCCGGTCGTACGGATGCGACACGGTCTGGTTCGGCGCGGCGGCTCCGCTCGGCCTGCTCGCCGCCGGGCTGCGTCGGCGGGCCGGGATCCGGCGGGTGGTCGCCCTGACCCACGGCCACGAGGTCGGCTGGGCGGCGCTGCCGATGGCCCGGACGGCGCTGCGACGCATCGGTCGGGACACCGACGTGGTCACCTACCTGGGGGAGTACACCCGCACCCGGCTGGCTCGGGCGCTGGACGGCCTGACCGAGCTGCGCCGGCTCGCGCCCGGCGTGGACACCGACGTCTACCATCCGTCCGTCGACGGCGGCGCGGTGCGGCACCGGCTCGGCCTGGCCGACCGGCCGGTGGTGGTCTGCGTGTCCCGGCTGGTGCCCCGCAAGGGCCAGGACATGCTGATCCGGGCGATGCCGCTGATCCGCCGCCGGGTGCCCGACGCCGCGCTGCTGGTGGTCGGCGGCGGGCCGTACCGGACCACGCTGGCCCGGCTGGCCCGCCAGTCGGGGGTGGAGCGGGACGTGGTCTTCACCGGTTCGGTGCCCTCGGCCGAACTGCCCGCCCACTACGCGGCCGGCGACGTGTACGCCATGCCGTGCCGCACCCGCAACCGGGGACTGGACGTCGAAGGTCTCGGCATCGTCTACCTGGAGGCGTCGGCGACCGGCCTGCCGGTGGTGGCCGGCAACTCCGGCGGTGCCCCGGACGCGGTACGCGAGGGCGAGACGGGCTACGTGGTGGACGGTCGGGATCTCGCCGAACTCGCCGACCGGGTGGCCACCCTGCTGGCCGACCGGGACCTGGCCCGGCAGTTCGGCGCCGCCGGCCGGGCCTGGGTGGAGCGGGAGTGGCGCTGGGAGACGCAGGCGCGACGCCTGTCCACGCTGCTCGCCGGCTGAGACCGGCCACCGGAGGCGGGCTCAGCGGATGCGGGCGAGAATGTGATCGGGGGAGGCGGGGCGGCCGAAGTGCCAGCCCTGACCGGCGTCGCAGCCGATCGCCCGCAACCGTTCGGCCTGTCCGCCGGTCTCCACCCCTTCCGCGGTGACCGTCAGGTCCAGCGCGTGCGCCAGCGACACCAGCGAGGCGAGGATCCGCTCGTCGGCGAGGGCCTCCGGAGTGCGTAGGCCGCGAACGAACTCACCGGCCACCTTCAACTCGGTCACCGGCAGATCCCGCAGGTAGGCCAGGTTGCTGTAGCCGGTACCGAAGTCGTCGATGGCGATCCGGATGCCCAGGTCGGCGAGGGCACGAAGGGCGCGTACCGGCTCCTCGGAGGTGGTCATCATCGTGCTTTCGGTGATCTCCAGCTGGAGCCGGTTCGGCGGCAGGCCGGTACGCCGCAGCAGGGACCGCACCTCCTGCACCAGACCGGGGCGGCGGACCTGACGGACCGCCAGGTTGACGCTGACGTACGGCGGCTGGCCCGAGGTGGACGTCCAACCGACCGCCTCGCGGCACGCCTCGGCGAGCACCCACCCGCCGAGCTGCACGATCAACCCGGTCTCTTCGGCCAGACCGATGAACTTGTCCGGCCGCAGCACCCCGAGCCGTGGGTGACGCCACCGGACCAGCGCCTCCACCCCCAGCAGCGAGCCGTCGTGCAACGAGGTCAACGGTTGGTAGTCGAGGAAGAACTCACCCCGTTCCAGGCCCGCCGGGATGGCCGCGCTCAGCTCCTGACGGGCCTGTTCCCGCCCGTCGCGCTCCGCGTCGTACAGCGCCCACCCCGCGCCGCCAGCCGACTTGGCCCAGTGCAGGGTGCTGCCGGCGGCACGCATCAGGTCGTCCGGAGAGGTGCCCGCGACCCGCCGCTCCACGATGCCCACGCTCGCCGTGACCGTCACGTCATGCCCGTCGACCACCACCGGCTCGGAGAGCGCGGCCAGCGCCGCCTCGGCGACGGCGACCACGTCACCGGTGCCGGTGGAGCGTTCGACGAGGACGACGAAGGCGTCCCCGCCGAGCCGTGCGACCAGGTGCGGCTCGACCGCCCGCCGCAGGCGCTGCGCCGCCGCCACCAGGGCCCGGTCGCCGATCTGGTGCCCGAACGAGTCGTTGACCCGCTTGAACCGGTCCAGGTCGAGAAAGCAGAGCCCGACCCGGCGGCCGCTGCCGGCCGATCCGTCGACGGCGGCGGCGAGGCGTTCGGCGAAGAGCGTGCGATTCGGCAGGTCGGTCAACGGGTCGTGGTTGGCCTGATGCCGGAAGCGGGCCTCGCTGGCCCGCAGGGCCTGCTCCGCCTCGACGCGGGCGGTCATCGCGGCCCGCCGGATGGACTCCTGCTCGTCCAGGGTCCGGTCACGCAGCGCCCGGGCGTATCCGGTGGCGACCGCGCCCAGCAGCCGGGCCATCCGGTCCTCGATGTCGTCGGAGACCAGGTCGAGGTCGCGGACCAGCCGAAGCTGGATCACCTCCACGGTCCGGCCGAGCGCCTCGGCGGAGACGATGTGCGCGGCTACCAACTCGTCGGCGACCTTGTGCCCCACCCGCAGGTCGAGCGGCTCCGCCCGCAGCGCCTCGGCCAGCAGGTCGGTGAGCCGTTGCAGCAGCAGCTCCAGTTGGGCGTGGGTCATCGGCAGATAGCTGGTGCCCGCTACCGCCTTCGCCCAGGCGCGGGCGAACACGCCGGCGCAGGGCTGGCCGTCCGGCGGCTCACCCACCGAGGCGCCCGACCCCGCCGAGGAACACCGCCCGTTCGGCGTCCTCGGCGCTCTCCGGGGTTTCCGGACGCCACTGCGGCACCCACACCACGCCGGGCTCGACCAGCTCGAAGCCGTCGAAGAACCCGGTCAGCTCGGCCCGGCTGCGTACCCACAGCGGGCTGTCGGTGCGCCGGTAGACCTCCTCGGCCTCGGCCCGCTCGGCTTCGTCCCGGCCGTCGTCGCTGGCCTGGGACAGGACCAGGTAGCTGCCGGGAGCCAGTGCCGCCCGCAGGGTCCGCAGCACCTCGGCCGGCCGGTCGTCGTCGGAGACGAAGTGCAGCACCGCCACCACCAGCACGGCCATCGGCTGGGAGAAGTCGAGCATCGCGCGGACGTCGGGGTGGGCCAGGATCCGGTCGGGCTGGCGCAGATCCTCCTGGATGACCGCCGTGCGGTCGTTGCCGGCCAGGATCTCCCGACTGTGCGCCACGGCGACCGGGTCGACATCGACGTAGACCACCCGCGAGTCGGGGGCGTGCAACTGCGCGATCTCGTGCACGTTGCCCACCGTGGGGATGCCGGAGCCGATGTCCAGGAACTGCCGGATGCCGGCGTCGGTGAGGAACTGCACGGCCCGGCGCAGGAAAGCACGGTTGGCCTGGGCCATCAGCGGCGCCTGCGGCACCGCCGCCACCATCGCGCGGGCGGTCGCCCGGTCCACGGCGAAATTGTGTGAGCCGCCGAGGTAGTAGTCGTACATGCGGGCGACGCTGGGACGTTCGACATCGATTGTCTCGGGTGCCCAGTCCGGCCGCTGCAATGCCCTCACCCCTTCGCACGCCCACGGAGGCGACGCCGCCCCGGCGGGTATTCTGCCCCGCTTTCGCAAGGGAGGCCATAGCCGTTCGTGCCGGAGGGCGATGAATGCGAAGATCCGTGCCCCGCCGTGGCGGGACACGGATCCCCGTCGGTGCCGCGCCGGTCAGAACTTCGGCGCGTCCGGTGCCTCAAGCAGACCGAGCCGCAGCGCGGTCATCAGCGCCTGCGCCCGGTTGGCCGCGCCGAGCTTCTCGTAGAGCTTCGAGATGTGGGTCTTGGCTGTCGACTCGCTGACGAACAACTGCTTGGCGATGCCGGCGACGCTCATCCCGTCGGCGAGCAGCCGCAGCACCTGTCCCTCGCGGGGGGAGAGCTGCGGCCCGGACGGGGCGAGTCGACGCTTCATCGCCTCGGCCAGGTCGGCGGCGGTGAAGGCGCTGGGGGAGGAGGCGGCGTGCCGGGCGGCGGCGACCACCTCGTCGGCCGGCGCGGTCTTCGGCACGAACGCGCTGGCGCCGGCCTCCAGGGCACCGAAGAGCTGGTCGTCGCCGGCGTACATGGTGAGCACCACGATGCCCATCGACGCACTGGACTTGCGTAGCGCCCGGGTGGCCTCCAGGCCACTGCCGTCGGGCAGCCGCAGATCCATGATCACCACGTCCGGCTGCAGGGCACCGGCCTGCCGGACGCCCTCCGCCGCCGTGGCCGCCTCGCCGACGACCTCGAACTGCCGGTCGCGCTCGAAGGCGTGCCGCAGGCCCTTGCGGATCAAATCGTGATCGTCGACAAGGAGGACCTTGGTACGGGTTGCCGGTGTCGGGCTTGTGGTCATCCTCGGCTTACTCCCCTTCTGCAGCGGCGGCGCTACCGCGAACGTTATCGCGCCGGGGCGGTGAACCGACCACCACCGCGACGGTCGTCCCGCTCGGCTGCCGCGGCCTGATCTCCAACCGGCCTCGGATACGTTCCGCTCTCTCGGCCATGATCGCAAGACCATAGTGCCCGTCCGAGCGCTGGTCACCTATGCCGTGACCGTCATCCGACACTTCGATCTGCGCGTAAGGCGGGTCCACCTCGCAGGTGACCCAGAGATTGGCCGCACCGGCGTGCTTGCGGGCGTTGGTGACCGCCTCCTGGGCGATGCGCAGCAACTCGGCCTCGGTCGCGGCGGGCAGCCGGGCGGTGGACTCGTCCAGGGACAGGTGCACCCGCAGCCCGCCGGAGGCGCCGACGGTGCGGGCGTACTCGGCGATCGCGGCGGCCAGGCCACCGTGCCGGTCAACCTCGCTGCGCAACTCGAACAGGCTCAGCCGCAGCTCGGTGATCACCCGGGTCACCTCGTGGCGCAGCAGGCGCAGCGACTCGGCGGTCTCCTCGGCGTCGTCGTGCACGGTGGCCAGGGCGTTGTCGATGCCGTAGCCCACCATCACCAGTTCCTGGGCCACCCCGTCGTGGATCTCCCGAGCCAGCCGCTGCCGTTCCTCGTTGGTGGCCAGCGAGCGCACCTCGTCGAAGAGCAGCGCGGCCTCCAGACGCAGCGCGGCCGGGCCGGTCAGCCCGGTCACCTGGGCCACCACCGGTGGCGGGTACGCGTGCGCCGTGTCGGTCTCCAGCACCACCAGACCCACCGTGCGCAACCCGGCCACCAGCGGCACGATCAGCGCCGAGACCTCCCCGCCCCGGTGCGAGCGGGACTGCGAACGGGCCGAGGTCTGCGACTGCTGGCTGGCCCAGGCGTCGGCGATGGCCGAGTCCGCGTCGATGGTGGTCTCCCAGTCGACCCGGTCCGCACCGAGTTGGGCGAGCACCACCAGCCGGCCACCACCGCTGGCGGAGAGCACCGCGCCCCGGTCGGTACGGGCCACCGTGCGCAGTTCCTCCAACAGGTGCTCGGAGATGCCGCCCGGGTCCAGCGTGGCGCCGGGCAGTTGGCGGGCCACCGTACGCAGCTGGGTCAGCAGCCGGGTCGCCTCGGCGTACGGCTGGGGTTTGCTGTCGTGGCGGACCTGCATGACCCGGTGCAGGGTGCCGGCGGCGTAGAGACCGAGGGCGGCCAGGATCAGCCACTGCGCGCAGACGGCGAGATACCCGGGCTGGCTGAGCTGGCGAACCCCGCCGACCTCGGTGACCGCGCCGGCGACCAGCAGACTGCCGGCGGTCACGGCGATCAGCGCCGCACCCTCACGGAATCGGCGACGCAGCGCCGTGACGGTCACCGGCACCGCGAGATAGGGCAGCACCGCGGAGGCGCCCAGCCCGCCGATGTGGCCGCCGACAGTGGCCACCGCGGCGACCTGGCTGGCCGCCAGGCCGAGCACCACCACCTCCGCCACCCGGCTGAGTGGACCGACGAGCCGGTGCTGAGGGGCCAGCATCGCCGGTAGCCCGGCCAGCGCCAGCAGCACGATCCACCACAGCTGGGTGACGTCGCGGGTGGCGAACAGCGTCAGGACGGCGACCAGCGTGAGTACGACGACGCGCGCCGCCGCGGCGAGCGGGTGCGAGCGGGCCAGGGCGGATGTGGAGGCGGGCACGTGACGGATGGTAGTCAGCCGCGGTAGATATCGGCGATTTCCGCCGCGTACGTCTTGTGTACGACCTGACGCTTGACCTTCAGCGACGGGGTCAACTCCCCGGTCGCCTCGGTGAAGTCGTGCGGCAGCACCCGGAATACCTTGATCGCCTCGGCCTTGGAGACCGACTCGTTGGCCCGGTCCACCGCAGCCTGGATCTCCGCGCGCAGCCCGTCGTGCTGACGCAGCTCCTCGATCCCGGTGTCCGCCGGTAGACCGGCCGACTCCAGCCAGCCCGGCAGGGCCTCCTCGTCCAGGGTGACCAGCGCGGCGATGAACGGCTGCCGGTCGCCCACCACGACGCACTGGCTGACCAGACGGTGCGACCGGACCTGGTCCTCAAGCACGGCCGGGGCGACGTTCTTGCCGCCGGCCGTCACGATGATCTCCTTCTTGCGGCCGGTGATGGTCAGGTATCCGTCACCGTCGAGCGAACCCAGGTCGCCGGTGCGGAACCAGCCGTCGGTGGTGAGCGCCTCGGCGGTGGCCGCGTCGTTGTGCCAGTACCCCTGGAAGATGAGATCACCGGCGATGAGGACCTCGCCGTCGTCGGCGATGCGGATGGTCACGCCGGGCAGCGGCCGACCGACCGTGCCGATCCGGGTGAATCCGGGCAGGTTGGCCGAGGCGGCGGGAGAGGTCTCGGTCAGGCCGTAGCCCTCGCAGACCGTCACGCCGATGCCCCGGAAGAAGTGGCCGAGCCGGGCGCCGAGTGGCGCGCCGCCGGAGATCGCGTCGCGGCAGCGCCCGCCGAGCGCGGCCCGCAGCTTGCCGTAGACCAGCCGGTCGAAGAGCGCGTGCTGGGCACGGAGCGTCAGGCCGGGCCCGCCGGGCGTCTCCAGCGCCTCGCTGTACGCGATGGCGACCGCCTCGGCCCGGGCGAAGATCTTGCCCTTGCCGCCGGCCTCGGCCTTCTGCTTGGCGCCGTTGTAGACCTTCTCGAAGACGCGCGGCACCGAGAGCACGAAGGTCGGCTTGAAGTCCTGTAGCTCGGCGACCAAATTCTTGGTGTCCGAGCAGTGCGCCATGGTCGCCCGGGCCTGCACCACGCCGATCTGGATGAGCCGGGCGAAGGCGTGTGCGAGCGGCAGGAACAGCAGGGTCGAGGCGTTCGGCCCGAACAGGTTCGGCAGCACCGGGACGGCGTTGGCGATGTCGGCGTACATGTTGCGGTGGGTCAGCACGCAGCCCTTGGGCCGGCCGGTGGTGCCGCTGGTGTAGATGATGGTCGCCACGTCCGAGGAACGCAGGGCCGCGCGGCGGCGATCGATCTCGGTCGGTTCCACCTCCGCGCCGGCGGTCACCAGGTCGTCCACGCCACCCAGGTCGATCTGCCAGACATGGGCCAGGGCGGGCAACTGGTCACGGACGCCGGCCACCAGCGTGGCGTGCGCGGTGGTCTCCACCACGACGGCCACCGCGCCGGAGTCGCCCAGGATCCAGGCTGCCTGCTCGGCACTGGAGGTCTCGTAGATCGGCACGGTGACCGCACCGGCCGCCCAGATGGCGTAGTCGACGAGCGTCCACTCGTAACGGGTGCGGCTCATCAGCGCCACCCGGTCGCCCGGCTGCACACCGGCGGCGACCAGCCCGCGCGCGACCGCGGCCACCTCGTCGCGGAACTGCCGGCAGGTCACGTCGGCCCAGCCACCCGCAGCGTCGCGGCGGGCGAACTGCACCGCGTCGGGCGCGGTCTCGGCGTTGTCCCAGACCGGATCGGTGAGGTTGGCCGAATCGCCGACGGTGACGATCGGCGGAACGGTGAACTCGCGCACCTGCACTCCCTCGTGCTCACGGGACCGGGTCGGGACGCCACCTGCGCCGGTGGCTCTGTCGAAACCTACCCGCCCGGTCGACCGGGAGCACACCGCAGGTGGGCGGCGCGGCGCGCGGGGGGTCACCGGACGGTAGCCTCCCAGCATGGCGGACTCCTCCACCCAGTCGATCATCATCGGCGCGTCACCGGACCGGGTGGCCGCGGTCATCTGTGACTTCCCGAGCTACCCGGAGTGGACCGACGCGGTCCGTGCGGCGGAGGTGATCGAGGAGTACGAGGACGGTTACGCCAGCCAGGTCCGTTTCGTCCTCGATGCCACGGTGATGGCCGACGAGTACGTGCTGGCGTACGCCTATGCCGAAGACCTGTCCCGGATCGAGTGGCACCTGGTGGCCCCGTCGAAGATGCAGCGGGCGCAGCGGGGCTCGTACGACCTGGAGGCCAACGCCGACGGAAGTACCACCGTGACCTACACCCTGGAGGTGGAGCTCGCGGTCGGGATGCTCGGCATGTTCCGTCGCAAGGCCGAAAAAATGATCATGGACGCCGCGTTGAAGCAGCTCAAGCGCCGGGTAGAAGCATCCGGTGCGGCGCAGTGACGCAGCTGGCGACCCGGTCGCCGCGGTAGAGGAGCCCAGCATGGGTGCGACAGATCCGGGTACGGCCCGGGAAGAGGCGGAGCGGCTGGTCGCCACTCTGCTGGCCACCGTACGGTTGGCCGCCGCCAACCCGGCGGCGGTGCCGCTGGGCCCGCTCGGCGGGATCGTGACCGGTGTCCTCGGTCACAACGACGTCCCTGGTGCGGCCTCCGCTGACACCGGAGCGGGTTTCGCCACCGGTGCGGCCGAATGCTGTGTCTGCCCGGTTTGCCGGGGCATTGCCGCGTTGCGTGATCCGAGCCCCGAGTTCGCCGAGCGACTGGCCACCGGCGCCGGGGATCTGGCCGCTGGCCTGGCGAGTTTCCTGCGTGCCTTCGCCCCGGCCGAGCCGCCGGCCGGACCGGGCGCGGCGCCGCCGCCGGGGCCCACCGCCGATGCCGCCGCCACCGCCGCCACCGATCCGTACGGCGACCACGTGTGGCGCGAGACGACCCGGACCGGGCATGATTCTCAGCCGGCACCGGAGCGGGACGTCTGGTCCGCCGCGACCCGGGCGGAGGACGTCGCCGTCCCGGCCGCCGCGCCCGTCGATGCCGCCGGGCCGGTCGCACCGGCCGGACGCCGGACGCCGACCGAGCGTCGCGTGGTGCCCGCCTCCCGGGTACCCGACGGCGAACCCGCGCCGGGCGACGAGCCCGCGCCGGACGGCCGTACCGCGCCCGGCGGGCGGCAGGGCGCACCAGGCGACGGGGCCTGATCACGGACGACCCGCAGCACCACCGGCGAGGGCAGGTGTGCGCGGGGTGGCACAGCAGAGGGGAGTGGCAGCGGTGACGCTGACCATCGGAGTCGACGTCGGTGGCACCAAGGTGGCCGGCGGTGTCGTTGACGACACCGGCACGGTCCTCGTGCAGACCCGACGGGACACCCCCGCCGACGACGTCGGCAAGACCCGCGACGTCATCATCGAACTCGTCGCCGAACTGAGCGCCGGTCATGACATCCAGGCGGTCGGCATCGGCGCGGCCGGCTGGATCGACGCCAGCCGTTCCACAGTGCTCTTCGCCCCCAACCTGGCCTGGCGCGACGAGCCGCTGCGGGCGTACGTCAGCGCGGCGGTCGGACTGCCGGTCATCGTGGAGAACGACGGCAACGTGGCGGCCTGGGCGGAGTTCCGCTACGGTGCCGCCCGCCACGCCGACGACTCGATGGTCATGTTCACCATCGGCACCGGCGTCGGCGGCGGCATCGTGCTCGGCGGTGAGTTGGTCCGCGGCGCCCACGGCATCGCCGCCGAACTGGGCCACATGCTCACCGTCCCCGACGGCCACCAGTGCGGCTGCGGCCGACTCGGCTGCATCGAGCAGTACGCCAGCGGCAGCGCCCTGGTCCGGTTCGCCCGGGCCGCCGCCCGGCAGGAGCCGCACCGGGCCGCCGCCCTGCTGGAGTTGGCCGACGGTGAGGCCGAAGCGATCACCGGCCCGATGGTCACCGCCGCCGCAAAGGGGGGCGACCCGGTCTCGGCCGAGGCGTTCGCGCAGGTCGGCCGCTGGCTCGGCACCAGCCTGGCGGACATGGCGCAGATCCTCGACCCGCAGATCCTGGTCGTCGGTGGCGGCGTCATCGACGCCGGTGACCTGCTGATGGGCCCCACCCGTCGCTCGTTCACCGAGGCGCTGGCGCAGCGCAGCCGGCTGCCGGTGGCCGAGATCCGGCCAGCCGAGCTCGGCAACTCCGCCGGGGTCATCGGCGCCGCCGACCTGGCCCGGCGGATCTAGCGGTGTCGGTGTCCGCGACACCGCATCCGGTGGCGCAGCCCGGCGTGCCGCTGCGCGTGCTGTCGTACAACGTCCACGGCCAGCGCGACGACACCGCCGCGCTGGCCACGGTGGTGCGCGAGGCAGCACCGGACGTGGTCATCGTCCAGGAGGGACCGCGCCGGTTCCGGTGGCGGGAGAAGTCCGCCGCGCTGGCCGAGTCGTTCGGGCTGGTGGTCGCCGCCGGTGGGCTGCCGTCGCTGGGCAACCTGGTGTTGACCAGCCTCCGGGTGCGGGTGACCGCGACCCGCTGCCGGCGCTTCCCGCTCACCCCGGGCCGGCACCTGCGCGGCGCCGCGTACGCCGACTGTCGGGTGGGCGCCTCGGCCCGGTTCACGGTGGCCGGGTCGCACCTGTCCACCGATCCGGCGGAGCGTCCCGGCCAGGCCGAGCTGTTCAAGCGGGACCTGACCGCCGCACCCCACCCGGTGATCGCCGCCGCCGACCTCAATGAGGAACCGGGTGGGCCGGCGTGGCGCACCGTCGCCGACGGGCTGACCGACGCGGCGGTGGCGGCCGACCGGACCGATCGGCTCACCTACTCGTGCGCGGACCCCCGACGGCGCATCGACGCCCTGTTCGTCGACGCGCGGATCGTCGTGGTCGACTACGACGTGGTGGACACCCCGCTGACCCGGCGGGCCAGCGACCACTTCCCGGTCCTGGTCGACCTGCTGCTGCCCGCCGCCGCCTGACATCGGCTCTCCGCCGGGCTGGACATCCCGCTCCGTTGTGGAGAGGATTTCGCGCGACCCGGCACTCGTGCCGAGACGAAGGAGATCCCCCGGTGCCCACCTCCACCGAGCCCGGCCGGCCAGATCCGGAAACGACCACGCTCGCCCGCGGCCACGACGGCCGCCCGGTCTCCGACCGGGGCGACACCGTCTGCGTCATCGGCGCCGGTGCCAGCGGCCTGACCGCGGTCAAGAACCTCGCCGAGCACGGCTTCGGGGTCGACTGCTATGAACGCGAGACCGGAGTCGGTGGCGCCTGGAACTGGCGGCACGACCGCAGCCCGGTGTACGCCAGCACCCACCTGATCTCGTCGCGGCCGTTCACCCAGTTCCCCGACTTCCCGATGCCCGACCACTGGCCGGACTACCCGCATCACAGTCAGCTGCTGTCGTACTTCGAGCGCTACGCCGACCACTTCGACCTGCGCCGGCACATCTGGTTCGGCACCGAGGTGGTGCGGGTCGAGCCGGTCGGCGACGACCGGTGGGACGTCACCACCCGCAGCACCGGTGGCTACGGCCCGGAGCGAACCTCCCGGTACGCCGCCGTGGTGATCGCCAACGGGCACAACTGGTCACCGAAGCTGCCCCGCTACGAAGGGTTGGAGCAGTTCCGGGGCGAGGTCATGCACGCCGCGTCGTACAAGGACTCGGCGCAGCTGCGGGGCAAGCGGGTGCTGGTGGTGGGCGCCGGCAACACCGGCTGCGACATCGCCGTGGAAGCCGCCCAGCAGGCGTCGCGTTGCTGGCACTCCACCCGCCGCGGCTACTGGTACGCCCCGAAGTACGTCTTCGGTCGTCCCGCCGACCAGGTGAACGACCTGCTGCTGGCGCTGCGGGTGCCGCTGCGGGTACGGCAGTGGCTCTACCACCGGACGCTACGACTGACCGTCGGCGACCTGACCCGCTTCGGCCTGCCGAAGCCCGACCACCGGGTGTACGAGACCCACCCGATCGCCAACAGCCTGCTCGTCTACCACGTGGGTCACGGCGCGATCACCCCGGTGCCGGACATCGAGCGTTTCCACCCGCACTCGGTGGAGCTGACCGACGGCCGGCACGTCGACCCGGAGCTTGTCGTCTTCGCCACCGGCTACCTGCCCCGCTTCGAGTTCCTCGACGGCAAGCTCCTCGGGGACGACGAGGGGGTGGGCCGGCCGCGGCTGTGGCTCAACGCCCTCGTACCGGACCATCCCACGCTCGCGGTGACCGGGTTGCTCCAACCGGACTCCGGCATCTTCACCCTGGCCCACTGGCAGGCGGTGCTCTTCGCCCGGTTGCTGCGGTTGCGCGTCAGCCGTCCGGAGCGGGCCGCGGCCTTCGCCGCCCGGGTACGCGCCGGGGCCGGCGAGCGCTACTCGGGGCAGGTGAAGGATTCGACCCGGCACTGGTTCGAGGTCGGGCACGCCGACTATCTGCGCGCGCTGGAGCGCGCCCTACGCGAGCTGGAGAGCAAGTGACCGAGCGGGTGATGCGCAGCTGGGAGTGGGCGCGGCCGGTGCGCCCGGTCCGGCGTGAGGTGCTCAGCGCCGTCCCGGAGTTGGAGGAGGGGCGGCCGCCGCTGCTGTTCGTGCCCGGCTTCGGCCATGGTGCCTGGGCGTACGCGGAGAACTGGCTCGGACACGTCGCCGCCCGCGGCTTCGGCGGCTACGCGGTGAGCCTGCGCGGGCACGGCGCCAGCGAGCCGGCCCCGGAGGCGACCCTGCGGGCGTACGCCCACGACGTGGTCCAGGTGGCGGCGAGCCTGCCGCGCCGGGCGGTGCTGGTGGGGCACGGCGCCGGAGCCCTGGTGGTCGCGCATGCCATGGCCCGCTATCCGGCTCGGGCAGCGGTGCTGGTGGCGCCGGTGTTCGGCGGCTGGGCGACGTTCGGCACCGCGTTGCGCCGCAACCCGCTCGGTACCCTGCCGGCGGTGTTCGGCGCCGGGCTGCGGCTGAATCGCCGGCAGCTGTTCAGTGGTGAGCTGCCCGACGCCGATGCCCGGCGGTACACCGGGCGGCTGGGGCGGGCGGCCCGGCGGGCCCAGTGGCAGCTGTTGACCGGCGCTGATCCGGAGCCTGCGGTGGGTGATCCGCCCGTGCTGGTACTGGGTAGCCCGGACGACCGGGTGGTGCCGGCCGCCGCGCTGACCCGTGCAGCGCGGCGATACGGTTCGGCTCCGCTGCTCTTCCCCGGCATGGGGCACGACCTGATGCTCGACGCCAGGTGGCGGGAGCCGATCGACGCGATTCTCGACTGGCTGGTCAAGGACCCGGCCCGCGACGACCTCGGCTGAGGCGTCGCGGGTGTGCCCGGCGACCGGTCTCAGCCGCCACCGAGGCGGGTGAGCATCGAACCGCTCTGGTCCAGTGTGGACAGGTAGGAGCGGGCCCAGGCACGGATGTCGTGCTCGTGCAGGTACGCACGCATCGATCGCATTCGTTCCCCTACGTCGGCGGGATCGGCCCGCAACGCGGCGAGCAGACCCTGCTTGAGCCCTTCCAGGTCATGCGGATTGACCAGGTACGCCTGTGGTAGTTCGGCGGCGGCCCCGGCGAACTCGCTCAGCAGCAGCGCGCCGCTGTCGTCGACCCGGGCGGCGACGTACTCCTTGGCGACCAGGTTCATCCCGTCGCGCAACGGGGTCACCGCCATCACGTCGGCGACCCGGTAGAGCGCGGCCAACTCGGCGCGATCGAACGGCTGGGTGAGGTAGTGGATGGCGGGCTCACCCACCCGGCCGAACTCGCCGTTGATCCGCCCGACCTCGCGCTCCACCCGGTCCCGGAGGATCTGGTATTGGCTGACCCGCTCCCGGCTCGGCACCGCCACCTGCACCAGCACCGTGTCGCGGACCTTGACGTGCCCACCGGCCAGCAACTCGCTGTACGCCTTGAGCCGCTGCTCGATGCCCTTGGTGTAGTCCATCCGGTCGACGCTGAGGATCACCTGGTCGGGGCTGCCCAGGTCGTGACGCAGTCGGTGCGCCCGGTCGGCCACGTCCGGGCGGTCGGCCAACGCCGCCATCTCGACAGTGTCGATGGACACCGGGAACGCGCCTATGCGCACCACCCGGTCCTCGACGCCGACCCGTCGGTCGGTGGCCGGCAGCCCCAGCACCTTCGTCACCAACTGGGCGAAGTTGTGCGCGGCCTGGGCACGCTGGAAGCCGACCAGGTCGGCGCCGAGCATTCCGCGTAGCAGTTCGGCCCGGCGGGGTAACTGCATGAACAGCTCCGGCGGGGGGAAGGGCACATGCAGGAAGAAGCCGATGCGCAGGTCGGGCCGCAGGGTGCGGAGCAGCCCCGGTACCAGTTGCAGGTGATAGTCCTGTACCCAGACCACCGCGCCGGGCTCGGCCACCTGTGCGGTGGCCTCGGCGAACCGCTGGTTGACCCGCTGGTAGGCGTCCCACCAGCGCCGGTGGTGCTGGGGCTGCTCGACCGCGTCGTGATAGATCGGCCAGAGGGTCGCGTTGGCGAAACCCTCGTAGTGGTCACGCAGGTCTTCACCGCTGAGCGGCACGGAGCGCATCCGTACTCCGTCGATGTCGGGCAGGGCGGGCGCGGGGCCGGTGCCGCCGGCCCAGCCGACCCAGGTGGCGGGAGTGTGGCGCAGCAGCGGGTGCAGCGCGCTGACCAGCCCACCAGGGCTGCGCCGCCACTCGCAGGCGCCGTCGGGAGCCACGCTGTCGTCGATGGGTAGGCGGTTGGCCACCACCACGAGGGAACTCTGTCGCATCTCGGGCATTCCGATCAGCAGGGGAGTGACCGCCACGAGGAAGGAACAACCGGGCAGTCGGCGGGTGACGTGACGTACTGCGGTATTCCTACTGACAGTAAGTTACACCACTGTTACGCGCGTCGGCACGGGCGGTCGCCGTCCCGGTATCCGGACGGCTACCCTGCGCGGTGACTCAGACGACGGCGCCGTCGTCCGGATCGCGGTCGTCGGCGTCGCCGGGCCGCAGCCGCCACACAAGCGTGACGAAACCGGCGAGAATGCCGGTGAAGCCGAGCAACGTCACGATGCCCTGGTCGACGGGGAGCAGATCGGGGAAGAGGAACAGCACGAAGCCGAGCAGCACGGCGAGGATGCCGGCCAGCGCGAACTTCGACACCCGGGGCAGCGGGGGTGGCGGCGGCGGTACGTAGCGCTCGTCGTCGTCCGGGTCGTCGGGCAGCTCCGCGCCGAAGGTGTCCAGGCCGTCCAGCAGCGACGGCCCCTCCCCGTCGCGGGGGCCACGTCCCACCGAGACGCCGGAGATGTCGGCGGCGTACGGCAGTCGGCGTACGTCGGTGGTGGTGGGGCCGGGCTCGTCGGTGCCGGGTCGGGTGGCGGTGGCCGTGCCACCGCCCCGTCCGGCCGGGTCGTCCACATTCTCTGCGGCGGGCCACGGATGGTCGCCGGAGCCGGGCGGGGCGTGGAAGCCGGCGATGATCCGCTCCCACTCGGCGTCGATGTCCGGCTCCTCGCTGGCGCGGGCGTCGCCGGTCTCGTCGGCGAGCTGGCTGAGGTAGTCCCGGGCGGTGCTCAGGTGCGAGCGGTCCACGTAGAGCCGGTCCACCGGCCGGGGTGGCACGGTGGTGGTACGGGTGACCGGGTTCAGGTCGGCCGATGGTTGCAGGTAGGCGGCGATCCCGCCGGCGGCCAGTACGTCGAGCAGGTGCTCGCCGACGCGCGGATCGACGTCGCCGGCGATGGCGTACTCGCTCGCGTCGAGACCGTTGTCCCGCCGTCCCCGGCGGGCCCCACCCGCTGACACCGACCATCCTCCTCATCGCGCCACCGGCGCGCCCCGCAGCCCCTCGGCGCGCCCCCGCACGCCCCGTGCCCTGAATCGTGACACGTCGAGGGTGGGTTCGGGGAGTGCCTTGTGGCGCGGCGTACGGTCACCGGGCCCGGCCGATGGCCACAGCCGTCACTGTCGCACCGCCTGTCTGCCGGGCGACTCGGCCAGGCGACGACCCTCGGTGATGGCGACTCAGCGTGACGAAGCCCGCCTCGGTCCGCACCTACCCACCGCCGCCTTTGCTCTGCTTCAACCCACGCACAGCCGCCTGACCAGGTGGGATGGTGCCGGCGGAAGCCAGGTTCCGGCGGACAACCGGCACGGAAAGTGACTGTTGCGTGGGTTGAAGTAGAGCAAAGGGCGGAGATGGGAGGTACGGAAGGGGAGCGGCCAACACCGAACGTGACGGGTGATTTCGGGCCGAGCGTCCGTTGCCGCGGCTGGCCGGTGGTTCGTAGGCTCGTGCCACGATCACCCGACCCGGAGCGGTCCGCGGTGAGCAACACCTGGGGAGAGGATGCCGGTGCTCTACTGGCTGCTGAAGTACGTGCTGCTCGGCCCGCTGCTGCGGCTCATCTTCCGGCCGCAGGTGGAGGGCCTGCACCACGTACCGGCGACCGGTCCGGTCATCCTGGCCAGCAACCATCTCTCCTTCTCGGACTCGATCTTCACACCGCTGATCGTGCCGCGGAAGGTCACCTTCGTGGCCAAGGCGGAGTACTTCACCGGCAGGGGGATCAAGGGCTGGCTGACCAAGATGTTCTTCACCGGCACCGGCACCATCCCGGTGGACCGCTCCGGCGGCCGGGCGGCCCGCGCCGCGCTGGACACCCAGCTGAAGGTGCTGCGGGCCGGCGGCATCGCCGGCATCTACCCGGAGGGCACCCGCTCGCCCGACGGCCGGCTCTACCGGGGCAAGACCGGAGTGGCCCGGCTGGCGCTGGAGAGCGGTGCGCCGGTCGTGCCGGTGGTGATGCTCAACCTGGACGAGATCCAGCCGCCCGGTCAGCTCATCCCGAACCTGGCACGGGTCCGGATCCGCTTCGGCCCACCGCTGGACTTCTCCCGTTACGCCGGGCTGGCCGGCGACCGGTTCGTCGAGCGCGCGGTCACCGACGAGATCATGTACGAGTTGATGGAGCTCTCCGGCCGCGAGTACGTCGACGTCTACGCCCAGCAGCTAAAGGCCCAGCCCACCGCGACGACCCCGCCCGCCACACCTGTCGCGGCCTGAGGGGCCCACCGGAGACGGCAGGCCGGACGTGGGAGGCGAGTGGGCCGGCGACGGTCAGGAGGCGAGGATCTGTGCGGTGTCGGCGGGCGGCTGGGCCAGAGCGAGCAGGCCCGGTGCGCCGTTGCGGTGGGCGAAGGCGCGCAGCTCGGCCAGGGGCGCGTCGGCCGCCGCGAGGTCACCGGCGCAGGTCAGTTCGCGTACCGCGAAGGTCAGTGCCAACATCCGGTCGGTGACGTCGGGGATGCCGGCGTAGGTCTCGGCGGCGGCCAGGTGCAGCTCGGCGGCGTGCCGGTGGTTGTCGTCGGCCCCGGCCAGCGCGCCGGTCACCGTCCGCAGCGCCGCCTCGGACCACGGCGTACGGTGACCGACCTGGTCCAGCATGGCGCGTATCCGGGCGGCGGGCTTGCGTCCGGTGAGGCACGCCGCCCAGCTGGCCGCGGCGATCCACTCGCCGCTGGCCAGCGCCGGTACCGCGGTCCACGACTCGGCCAGCTCGTCGACAAGCGCGGCGGCCTCGTCGAGGCGACCCTGTACCGCCCGGCACAACGCTCCCATCGCGAGCATCGTCCAGTGCAGCCGGTGGAAGCCGCTGCGCCGCGCGATGTCCAACGCGGCGGCCACGTCGTCGCGTGGTGGTGTCCCGGTCGGCGCCCCGTCGGCGGGTGGGCCCGGCGGCACCGGCCGGCCACGCAGCACCAGCAGGCACGACCGCAGGCCGCGTACCTGCATGTCCCAGCTGCCGGTCGGGGTGTCCACGAACGCCTCGGCGGCGGCGAGCAGCCGGCCGAAGTCCCCCTCGAACCAGGCCCGCATCGCCTCGCTTGAGTAGCTGGTGGTCAGGGTCTGCCCGCTCGCGGTGCGGGCCGGCACCGCCGAGAGCAGGGCGTTGGAACGCACCCAGTCGCCCTCCTCGCAGACGGCGTAGGCGAGGTTCTGGGTCGCCCGAGGCAGCGCGAGCAACTGACCGGCCCGGCTGAACTCGACGATGCTGTACAACTCGTCGAGCCCGGCGCGGTCGCCGGCCTGGTAACGGGCGGTGGCTGCGGTGATCCGGGCGTTGGTGCGGGTCTCGGTCAGCCCGAGTCGTTCGCCGATCTCCGCTGCCGTGTCCGCCGCCGCCACGGCCGGGTCACGCTCGTAGTTGAGCATGTGCAGCCGCCCCAACTCGGCGAAGGCGTCGGCCTTCTGCGGGCTGTCCGGCAGCGGCTCGAACAGCCGTACCGCCCGGTCCAGGCAGGCCAGCGCCGCCGGCCGGTCGGCCCGCAGCCACGCGGCCTGGCCGAGCAGTGTCCAGGCCCGCGCCGCGCACGCCTCGTCGCCGTACGCGAGCAGCCGCTCGGCGAGCGCCTGCACCTGCTCCGGCCCGCCGCTGGAGAGGAAGGCGTTGCCGTCGCGGTGGAACGAGATCTCGGTGCTGAGCAGCTCCAGCTGCAGCCGGCCCACCGGATCGGAGTCGTCGGCCAGGCCGAGCGCCCGGGCGGCGTGGCTGGCGGCGGCGTCCAGCCCGTGCAGCGCGTACGCCCGGCGCGCCGCCCGGTGCAGCGCGGCCCGGGCCGGCGCGGCGTAGCGGAGGGTCTCCATGCCCAGCGAACGGGCGATCTCGTGCGCCGCCCAGCGGTGGTGGGCCAGCACCTCGGCCAGGTCGGTGTCCCGGCTCTGCGACAGCGTGTCCAGCCAGTCGGCGGTGCGTTCGTGCCGGGCCACCCGCTCGGTACGAGGCAGCCGCTGGTAGCACACGTCGCGGACCAGGACGTGCCGGAAGCGGTACTCCGGCTGACCGGCCATCGTGGAGGCGGCCTGCTCGTGGACGAAGTCCCGCTGCTCCAGCCGGCGCAGGGCACGCTCGACGGACTCGACCGGCTGCCCGACGGCGGCGGCCACCGCACCTGGCCAGAACTGCACCCCGACGACCGCGGCGGCCAGCAGCACCGCCCGGTCCTTCGCGTCGAGCAGGTCGACCCGGTTGGCGATGACCGCGTGCACGCTCTCCGGCATCGGCAGGTCCAGGTGCTTCTCCAACGACCAGCCACGCCCGGACTGCCGCAGCGCCCCCTGCTCGATCAGCATCCGGACGTACTCGTGGGCGTAGAGCGGGTTGCCGCCGGCCACCTCGATCAGCGGGGTCAGCAGGTCGGCGGAGAACGCGGCCTGGCCGAACATGTGCGCGTACAACGCGGCGATGCCGGTGTCCCGCAGCGGCGGCAGGGCGATGGTGACCGAGCCGGTGATCGTCCCGGCCCAGCTCGGATCCCGGTCGACAAGTTCGGGACGGGCGGTGCACAGCAGCAGCAGCGGTACGTCCCGGGCCGCCGCGCCCAGCAGTTCCACGAAGCGCAGCATCGCGTCGTCGGCCCAGTGCAGGTCCTCGAAGACCAGCACGGTGGGGCGGCGGGCGGCGAGGGCCAGCAGGAACCGTCGCCACGCCGACTCCGCCTCCTCGGCCGGCAGCGGGGTGCCGGCCAGCCCGACCAGCGGTCGCAGCGCGTCGGCCACCCGGTCCCGCTCGGCGACGCCGACCAGTTCGCCCACGGCGGTGGCCAGCCGTTGCGCGGCGCTGGCCGCGGGATCGGTGTCGAGGATGCCCGCCTCGGCCTTGACGATGTCGGCCAGCGCGGCGAACGTGACGTTCTCACCGAACGGCGGGCACCGGCCGATCCGCCAGGTCAGTGGCTCGTCCACCAGCCGGCCGGTGTGCCGGTGCAGCTCACGGACCAGTCGGCTCTTGCCGATGCCGGCCCGGCCGAAGACGGTCACCACCTGGGGCCGACGGTCGCGCAGGCTGCGGTGCAGGGCGTTGACCAGCATGCCCAGCTCGTGTTCCCGGTCGATCAGTGGGGTCGTGTCCGGCTCCCGGTCGGTGGGCTGCTGGCGTACCGCGGACCGGGCCAGCCACACCTCGGTCGGTGCGGACCGGCCGCGCAGGGTGACCGGGGGCTGCTCGTCGTACCGGATGGTGTCCCGGGTCAGCGCGTGCGTGGCACCGTCGACAAGCACCCCGCCGGGCGGCGCCGCCGACTGCAACCGGGAGGCGGTGTTGACCACGTCACCGGCCACGATCGCCTGCCCGCCGTCGCGGGCGGCGGCCACGTCGACAAGCGCCTCCCCGGTCGCCACCCCGACCCGGAAGCGCAGCCCGTCGGTGCCGGTGGGAGTGAACCGGGTCAGCACCCGCTGCAACTCCAGCCCGGCCCGGACACACCGCAACGCGTCGGTCTCGGTGGCAATCGGCGCACCGAACAGCGCCATCACCGCATCACCTATGTACTTCTCCACCACCCCGCCGTACTGGCCGACCACCCGACGGGCGGCGGAGAAGAAGCCGGTCTGCATGCCGCGGACCAGCTCCGGGTCGGCCCGCTCGACGTACGGGGTGAAGTCGATCAGGTCGACGAAGAGCACACTGACCCGGCGGCGATCCTCCTGGTTGATGGTCGCCGGCCGGTCTGTGCCGGCGCGGGGCGACCCGCAGGAGGTGCAGAAGGCCACGTCCGGCGCGAGGGGGCGCAGGCAGTGCGGGCAGACGGCACCGAGTTCCGCGCCGCAGCCACCGCAGAAGCGGTCGCCCTCGGCGGCGGTACGTCCACAGCGGTCACACTGCGCGGCGATGACACCCTCCACTGGCAGGCCCCCGACGCCCCGGGGCGCAGCATCGAGTATCGCCCTCCGATGCACTGTCGGGTACCGGGCTGTTGGTTTGTGGACACTCAGCCGGGCAGCTCAGCGCGCTCCGGAACGGCTAGATTCAGGCAGCCGATTCGTCGACCGCTGATCAGGGGGACAGCTCCATGGTGTACGTGATGCTGAAGAGCGACTGGACCGACGGTAACGGGGTCGCCCACGCCGCGGGTGACTCGGTGGACGTGGACGCCGCCACCCTCGCCCAGTTGCAGGCGCAGGGAATCGTCGGCGAGGTGCCCGGCGGTGGCAAGGACGGTACGGACTGGGTCGGACCGGGTGACACCGAATGGGTCGGGCCGGGCAGCACCAAGCCCTGACCGCACAGCTGCGGGCGGGGGCCGGGACGTTCGTCCCGGCCCCCGCCCGCATTGTCGTCCGCGCGGGGGCCGCTCAGCGCTCGTTCATGCCGGCGCGGCGGCGCAGCGCGGGCACGTCGGTGACCACGATCCGGCGACCCTCGGTACGCAGCCATCCCCGGTTGGCGAACGAGCCGATCGCCTGGTTGACGCTCTGCCGGGAGCCGCCGGCCATCTCGGCGAGCTGGCTCTGGTTCAGCTCGATGGTGATCATCGGAGCCTGGCTTTCGCCGGCGAGCCGGACCAGCGTCTTGGCCACCCGACCGGGCAGGTCGAGGAAGACGTGGTCGGCGTTCTGCTCGGTCAGCCGACGGATCAACGCACCGAGGGACCGCATCACCGCGTCGAGGATGCGCGCGTTCGAGTGCACCAGCTCCATGAACGCCGGCCGGGACAACGCCAGCGCGGCAGTGTCCTCGATCGCCTCGGCCGAGGTCGACCGGGTCGAGGCGTCCAGCAGGGAGACCTCACCGAGCACGTCCGGCGGACGCATCACGGTCAGGATCGCCCGTTCACCGGTGGGCGCGGTCCGGAACACGGCCACCGCTCCCCGCCGGAGGATGATCAGCGACTCGCCCGGGTCGTTCTCCACGAACAGCAGCTGACCCTTGCGGTACGTCCGGGGCACCGCTGCGGCGACCACCCGTTGGCGTACCTCCGGCTCCAGCCCGGCGAACATGTCGACGCCGGTGAGCGCGTCGCCCGGCTCCGGCAGGCGCATCTCCACGGCCCCACCCCTCCCCGGTCAAGGACCCCAACTCGCTCACCGGGTGAGCCTGGCGGCCCTGACGAGGTGATCCGACACCCGTGCGGCGTCCGGCAGCGGTAACACATCAGATCATGACGGTCCCGTCGCGTGCTGTACACCCCTCAAATCACTTCCGTGACCGGTTCGAGCTGGGGCGTGACCTCCCGGCGGACCGTGGAAGCGCTCCCGGTGTCGGCGACCCGATGAACGGGCCGCGGTGACCGTCCGCGAGGATGGTCACGATGGCCTACCGCTACTTCTACGACTGCGAGTTCATCGAGGACGGCCGGACCGTCGAACTGGTCTCGATCGGCGTCGTCGACGAGCACGGCCGCGAGTTCTACGCGGTCTCCACCGAGTTCGACGCGTCCCGGGCGGTGCCCTGGGTACGTCGCAACGTTTTGGACAAGCTGCCCTCCCCGGCAGACCGGGCGTGGCGGTCCCGCGAGCGCATCCGCGATGACCTGTACGAGTTCCTCGTCGAGCCGATCCGGGGCCGCCCTGGCGAGGAGGTGGAACTGTGGGCCTGGTACGCGGCGTACGACCATGTGGCCCTGGCGCAGCTGTGGGGTGCGATGCCGGCGCTGCCCCGGGAGATCCCCCGGTACACCAAGGAGCTGCGGCAGCTGTGGGACGAGCGGGGTCGGCCTCCGCTGCCGAACGCCGCGGCGGCCCGGCACGACGCGCTTGTCGACGCCCGGCACAACCTGGCCCGGTGGCGGGCGATGACCGGTTCGTGAGATTCGGTATTTCGGTGGTTTGACCCGTGCTGTCCCGGGCACCGGGTTCGCCGACGGGCCGAGGCGAGGGAGTGCCGGCGTGGGCAGGTGCAGGGGAGTGTCGACGTGAGCGGCGGGGTGATCGGCGGCCGGCAGGCCCGGAGACGGATCACCGAGCTGATCCGGGCCGCGCGGATCTGCACCCTGACCACCATCTCCCTCGATGGTCGGCTGGTGGGCCGGCCGATGACGCTGCAACGGACGGAATTCGACGGGCAGCTGTGGTTCTTCGCGTACGCGGGCTCGGCGACCGCCCGGCAGGCGCGGGTCAACCCGGAGGTCGAGCTGAGCCTGCACGACCCGCAGGCGCAGGTCTGGGCCTCGATCACCGGCAGCGCCCGGGACGACCCTGACCAGGCACGCGCCGAGCGGCTGTGGCACCCCGGACTGGCCCCGTGGTTTCCGGACGGTCCGGCCACGGCGGGGCTCACACTGATCGCCGTGCACCCCACGGCCGTGCGGTGCTGGGACGCCCGGGGTGGTCAGGTCGAGCTGATCGGCCCGGTCGGCGCAGCGTCCAGCGGTGGGTCTTCGGCCGATCACCGGGAGGACGGCTACTGACCGGTAGCGGGGCGCGGTGTGGGCCGTACCGAGCGGCGACTACAGTTCGTAGGGACGGCCCGCCCCGGGCCGGCAACGGTGCCGAGGGTCCGCGCTGACACATATCCTGGGGCTTGATCGGGCTTGACCAGATGCTCCCCAGGAGGATGAGCAGATCATGCGTATCGGCGTGCTCACCGGCGGCGGCGACTGCCCGGGTCTCAACGCGGTCATCCGGGCGGTGGTCCGTAAGGGCGTCGCCAGCTACGGCCACGAGTTCGTAGGCTTCCAGGACGGTTGGAAGGGTCCGCTCGAGGGGCTGTCCCGCCCGCTCGGCATCGCGGAGGTCCGCGGCATCCTGCCCCGTGGCGGCACGATCCTCGGCTCCTCCCGGACCAACCCCTTCAAGATCGAGAACGGCGTCGAGCGGATCAAGGACAACCTGGCGGCGCAGGGTGTCGACGCCCTGATCGCCATCGGCGGTGAGGACACCCTCGGTGTCGCCACCAAGCTCCACGAACTGGGCGTCAACGTCATCGGCGTGCCGAAGACCATCGACAACGACCTCGGCGCGACCGACTACACGTTCGGCTTCGACACCGCCGTCAACATCGCCATGGAGGCGATCGACAGGCTGCACACCACCGCCGAGAGCCACCACCGCACCCTGGTGGTCGAGGTGATGGGCCGGCACGCCGGCTGGATCGCCCTGCACGCCGGCCTGGCCGGCGGCGCCAACGTGATCCTGCTCCCCGAGCGGAACTTCGACGTCGAGCAGGTCGCCGGCTACGTCGAGAAGCGCTTCCAGCACCAGTACGCCCCGATCGTCGTGGTCGCCGAGGGCGCCCAGCCGCTGGAGGGCCAGATGGTCCTGCAGAACCAGGAGCTGGACGCGTTCGGGCACGTGCGGCTCGGCGGCATCGGCCAGTGGCTGGCCGAGCAGCTGGAGGCCAAGACCGGCAAGGAGGCCCGCACGGTCGTGCTCGGCCACATCCAGCGCGGCGGCACCCCCACCGCGTTCGACCGGGTGCTCGCCACCCGGCTGGGCCTGCAGGCCATCGACGCCGCCCACGAGGGCGACTGGGGCAAGATGGTCGCGATGCAGAGCACCAACATCGTCCGCGTCCCGCTCGCTGACGCCACCGCCGAGCTGAAGACCGTTCCGCTGGAGCGGTACGCCGAGGCCGAGGTCTTCTTCGGTAGCTGATCGTCGTTCCGGCGTCGCGGTCGGGCCGTCGGGCCCGCCGCGACGTCGGCCCACGAAGGGGGTACGCCAGGTGTCAGCCGGGGTGCACACGGTCGCGGTGATCGGCGCGGGCAAGATCGGCGAGCTGATGCTCTCCGGGCTGCTGCGGTCCGGCTGGCCGGTGGACCGGCTGCTGGCCACCGCCCGCCGCCCGGCCCGCGCCGAGGAACTGGCCGCCCGCTACGGCGTACGGGTGGTGGACAACCTCACCGCCGTGGACGAGGCCGAGGTGCTGGCCGTCTCGGTGAAACCGCAGGACGCCGCCGCGCTGCTGGACGAGATCGGGCCCAAGGTGCCGCCCGGCAAACTGCTGATCTCGCTCTGCGCCGGCCTGCCCAGCAGCTTCTTCAGCCGTCGGCTGCCCGAGGGCACCCCCGTGGTGCGGGTGATGACCAACACCCCCGCTCTGGTGGACCAGGCGATGACCGCGATCTCGGCCGGCGCGTACGCCACCGGCGAGCACCTGGCACTGGCCGAGGAGATGTTCAAGCCGCTCGGCGCGACGATCCGGGTGCCCGAGACGCAGCAGGACGCGGTGACGGCGCTGTCCGGCTCCGGCCCGGCCTACTTCTACCTGCTGGTCGAGGCGATGACCGACGCCGGCATCCTGCTCGGCCTGCCCCGTCAGGTGGCGCACGACCTGATCGTGCAGACCGCGATCGGCTCGGCGGTGATGCTGCGCGACTCCGGCGAGCATCCGGTGAAGCTGCGCGAGGCGGTCACCTCGCCCGCCGGCACCACCATCTCCGCCGTCCGCGAGTTGGAGAACCACGGCGTACGCGCCGCCCTGCTGGCGGCCCTGGAGGCCGCCCGCGACCGCGCCCGCGAACTAGCCGCCCAAGCCGAGTAGCACCCACCCCACCCGCGTCCTCCCGGCCCCCGCCCCCGCCCCGGCCCCGCCCCGGCCCCGCCCGCCCCGGCCCGGCCCCGCCCGCCCCGCCCCGGGCCGCGCTGGCGGCGCGGGTTGCGGTAAGTGGCGGTATCCCGGTCGAGTTGAGGGCGCGAAATGCGGCGTCTCGTGCGGTGACGGGTGGTTGGCCGGCTCGGGACGGTAGCGGGCGCGGACACCACGGCGGTCAGTTCAGCGGTGCCGGGTCGTTCCGGTGATCGGGGTGGCGCATACTGGCGCGGTGTTCACTCTCGCCCAGGCCCGGCATCTGGTAGCCACCCTGCATCCCCGGATCGACGAGCTGATCCGGGTCCGGGCCGACCTGGCCGAGTTGCAGGCCGACCTGGCCGGCCACGGGCTCAGCGCACTCGGCGGCAGGGCCGAGGTCAAGGGCCTGGAGGCCCGGCTGTACGCGGTCCTCGACGAGATCCAGCAGCACGGCATCGAGGTCAAGAGCGTGGCACCGGTGCTGCTCGACTTTCCCGGCGAACGCGAGGGCCGGCAGGTGCTCTGGTGCTGGCTGGAGGGCGACTCGGACGTGCGCTGGTACCACCGTGCCGACTGCGGCTTCGCCGGCCGCCGCCCGATCTGAGACCGGGCCCGACAGGTGACCGCCCCCGGAAGGCCCGCACCGGTCGGGGTCCAGGCGGAGATGTGAATACGGCTAGTCTCTGCTGGTGAGTGACGTGCGGCGGGCGACTGTGGACGACGCCCGGGAACTGGTCCGGTTGCGGTCGGTCATGTTGGGCGCGATGAGTGGCACGCCGCCCGAGCCCGGCGAATGGCAGCACATCGCGCTTCGTACGCTCCGGCGACAGTTGCCGGACCCGGAGGCCGACCTCGCTGCCTACGTGGTGGACGCGCCGGGTCGGCCCGGGACGCTTGCCGCCTGCGCGGTGGGCGTGGTCGACCTGCGGCTCGGCGGGCCGGCGGACCCGAGCGGCAGATCCGGATACGTCTTCAACGTGGCGACCGATCCGGCGTACCGCCGTCGGGGTTTCTCCCGGGCCTGCCTGGGCTCGTTGCTGGACTGGTTCGCCGAGCGGGGCGTGCGCACGGTGGACCTGAAGGCCAGTGCGGAGGGTGAGCCGCTCTACCGGGAGCTCGGCTTCCGTCCCACGTCGATGGCCGCGATGCGGCGAGGTGGGTGCTGATGTTCGCCACAGCGTTGGGTGCGGACGCCGAGCTGCGGCCGCTGAACCCGTGGCACGCCGAGGAGTTCCTGGGCAACCTGGACCGGGCGCGGGAGCACATCGCGCCGTGGGTGTCGCCGTCCTTCGTGGCCACCGACCTGGCCGGGGCGCGGCACGTGCTCCAGCGTTATGCCGACCGGTGGGCCCGCGACGACGGCGGCATCTGGGGGATCTGGTCGGGTGGCAAGCTGGTCGGTGGGGTGCTGCTGGTGTCGCTGAACGCGGCGTCCGGGGTGTGCGAGGCGGGTTGCTGGCTGGAGCCGGCAGCCGAGGGCCGGGGCCTGGTGACCCGGGCGGTCGAACGGCTCATCGACTGGGTGCTGGTCGAGCGCGGACTGCATCGGGTCGAGTGGCGGACCAACGCCGGCAACGCGCGCAGCATCGCGGTTGCCCGCCGGCTCGGCATGCGGCGTGACGGCGTGCTGCGCGAGGTGCTTGCCGGCCCGGACGGCCGGATCGACCTGGAGGTCTGGTCGGTGCTGGCCCCCGAGTGGCGGGCCCGGCGTGCCGGCGTCCCGTCGATCCGGGACTCCGGCGGCGTCGCTCCTGACAAGTAGTTGAGCCGCCGGCGGCGGGGCCAACTGCCCCGCCACCGACGGCTTATCGCTCAGGCCCGGTCAGGAGTTGGCGACGTCCACCGTGCCGGCGTAGTCCGGGTTGGCCTTCAGCCACTCCTCGACGGCCTTCTCCTCGTCGTCCTTGTGCACGTTGAACATCAGGTCCTCGAGCGAGCCGAGCTGCTGGTCGTCCATCTTGAACTTCTGCAGCATCTCGGTGACCTCGGGGAAGTCCGCGCCGAAGCCCTCACGGGCCAGCGTGTTGATCTCCTCGGCCCCGCCGAGCGTGCCCTTCGGGTCCGCCAGGTCCTTCAGCGGGTAGTTCGCGTAGGCCCAGTGCGGGTGCCAGAGGGTCACCACGATCGGCTTCTGGTCCTTGATCGCGCCGTCCAGCGCGGCCAGCATCGCTGGCGTCGACGACGTCTTCAGGGTGAGCTTGCCGGTCAGGTCGTACTCCGGGATGACCTTGTCCTGGGTGGCGGCGGTCAGGCCGGCACCGGGCTCGATCCCGATGATCTCACCGCCGAAGGCGTCGGCGTTGGCGGCCAGGTCCTCAAGCGAATTGACGTCGCTGACGTACTCCGGCACGGCGATGCTCAGGCTGGCGTTGTCGTACCAGACGCCGACCTTCTCGATCTTGTCGCCGTACTCCTTCATGTAGTCGGCGTGGGTCTGCGGCAGCCAGCTGTCGAGGAAGAGGTCGATGTCCCCCGTCGCCAGGCCCTGGTAGACGATCCCCGCCTCGACGTTCTTGAGTTCGACCTCGTAGCCCTTCTCCTCCAGCAGATTCTTCCAGAGGTAGGAGGCGGCGATGGCTTCGTCCCAGGCCATGTAGCCGATGGTGAGCTGCTTGTTGTCGCCGGTCGAGCTGCCGGAGTCGCCGTCGTCGCCGCAGGCGGCGACGCCGGTCAGCGCCAGGGCGGCGGTGGCCGCCAGCGCGACCCGGCGCACCAATTTACTGCTCCACATGTGGAGTTTCCTTCCCTTGTTGCGGTGAACCGGCGGAACTCGCGGTAGCGAGGCAGGGCGCCGGCAACCGGTGACTTCCCCGCGTGGGTCAGGACGTGGGGTCAGGCCTGTTGCATGGCGCGTTGCGCCTTCGCGGAGGCGGTACGCGCGCCTATCGAATCGGTGAGGCGGTCGAGCACCACCGCCAGGATCACCACGGCGATGCCGCCCTCGAAGCCCGCGCCGACCTGGACCCGGGCGAGCGCCGTCATGATCACCTCACCAAGCCCGCCGGCGCCGACCATTCCGGCGATGACGACCATCGACAGGGCCAGCATGATGACCTGGTTGACGCCGGTCATGATGGTCGGCAGGGCCAGTGGCAGTTTGGTCCGCAGCAGGATCTTCCACGGCGACGCGCCGAACGCCTCGCCGGCCTCGATGACCTCGCGGTCGACCTGGCGCAGGCCCAACTCGGTCAGGCGTACCCCGGGCGGCATGCTGAACACCACGGTGGCCAGCACGCCGGGCACGGCGCCGACGCCGAAGTAGAAGATGGCCGGGATCAGGTAGACGAACGCGGGCATCGTCTGCATCAGGTCCAGCACCGGCCGGACGACCGCCGAGACACGGCGGCTCTCCGCGACGAGAATGCCCAGCGGTACGGCGAGCAACAGGGCGATTCCGCTGGCCACCAGGACCAGCGCCAGCGTACTCATCGTCTGTTCCCAGATCGGCAACCCGGCCACCAGGCCGAGCCCGAGCGTGGTGCCGAGACCGAACTTCCAGCCCCGCAGCCACCAGCCGAGGCCGGCGAAGATCAGTACCATGACGATCGCCGGGGGCGCGGTCAGCAGGTCCACCAGCGGCTCGACAAGCGAATCGACGGCGGAGGCGATGCCGTCGAAGACGGCGGACAGATGATCCCTGGACCAGTCGACGCCGACCTTGAACGCGTCGCCGATCCGCACGTACGGCAGCAGGTCATCGATACTGTCGGCGCTGTTCATGCGGGCTCTCCCGTCAGCCGGGCCGATGGTTCGGCAACCACCTGGGCCGGCACCTCCGCTGTCGGGTCGCCGTTTCCGGTCGGTGCCGCCGTGCCGGCCGCTCCGACGGCCCGGGTCGGGTCAGTGGTCGGCGACGTGCCCACCTCGTCCGCAGGCCCCGGGGTGGCGGTGGCCCCGGCGGTGTCGGTGCTGAGGTTGCCCAGGGCGCTCAGCAGGGTGACCCGCGGAATCACGCCGACGAGCCGCCCGGCGCTGTCGACCACGGCGACCGGTGCCGGGCTCTGGGCAGAGGCGGCGAAGATGTCGGCCACCGGCGTCGTGTCCTCGACCGTGTGGGCGTACTCGGTCGACACGATCTCCTGGAGGTTCTTCCGGCCGTCCCGGACCGCCTGGGTGGCGGCGTCGGCGGTCACGGTGCCCAGATACCGCTTGTCCCGGCCGGTGACGTAGACGGCCGACGTCTGGGTCTCGCGCAGCACCCGGGCGGCCACGCGTGGGCCGGAGTTGACGTCCACGACGCCGAGCGGTCGCTCCATGACCGCCGACGCGGTGAGGATCCTGGTCCGGTCGACGTCGGCGACGAACTGGGCGACGTAGTCGTTTGACGGGTCGGTGAGGATCTCCTCGGCGGTGCCGATCTGGACGATCCGACCGGCACGCATGACCGCGATGCGATCGCCGAGGCGCATCGCCTCGTTGAGGTCGTGCGTGATGAACACGATCGTCTTGCCGAGTTCGGCCTGTAGCCCGAGCAACTGGTCCTGCACCTCGCGGCGGATCAGCGGATCGAGCGCGGAGAACGCCTCGTCCATGAGCATGATGTCGGTGCCGGCGGCGAGCGCGCGGGCCAGGCCGACGCGCTGGCGCATGCCGCCGGAGAGTTCCTGCGGCAGCTTGTCCGCTGAGCCGTCGAGTCCGACCATCCGGAGCGCCTGCAGCGCCTTCTCCCGGCGCTCGGCGCGCGGCAGGCCCGCGATCTCCAGCGCGTAGCCGGCGTTGTCCAACACCGACCGGTGTGGCTGGAGCGCGAAGTGCTGGAAGACCATGCTGATCTTCTCGCGGCGCAGCTTCCGTAGCGCGGCGGGCTTGAGCTTGGTGATGTCGACCCCGTCGATCTCGACCGTGCCGTGCGTGGGGGAGAGCAGCCCGTTGAGCATCCGGATCAGGGTGGACTTCCCCGAGCCGGACAGGCCCATGACCACGAAGATCTCGCCGCGTCTGACCTCGAAGTTCGCGTCGACGACCGCGGCCGTGACCGGTAGTCCTGCCAGCTTGTCGTCCCGGCCTGCGCTGTTGCGGAGAATCTCCGCCGCCTTGTCGGCGCGGCTCCCGTAGACCTTGTAGAGGGATTTCACTCTGAGTGCGGACACGGTCTCCATTCCAATGGGCATGCGGTACGCGGGCAGCTTTCTTGGGCATCGCACGAAGGTGCGCTGCTATCGACACCAGGTGTTGCCGTGGGCCTGCCGAAGTCAGGACAGCCCAGGTGAGCGAGGCTCGACCCTACCCGAGATTTTTCTGTGCACGGCAACCCCGATGCCCAGCCCGTTGTCGCCTCGTGGCAGCGATGTGCAGTGATGGATACCGATGCGATTTCGGCTGCTCATTGGCAGCCGACGCGCAATTCTGGTAACGAGGATCGGGGTGCCGACCAGACCTCCGACCTGCGACACTCCGGACGTAAGGGTGAATACCGACGCCGACCTGATCTTGTTCTGCCGCCGTTACCGTCCGAATGAGTCATCTGCCCGGGTTGGTGCCAGGCGTCCGCCGAGGCTGGTGCTGCCGGTTTCGTCGCTGACAGCGCAGCATTTTTGCGGTGTGGTCTGCGCCTCGGTCGGCCGGTTCATCTCGTGCCTGTCGTATCTGGCCGGCGTGGACATTTGCGAGATCTACATGGAATCTCCATGGGACCGAGACGGAATCTCCATGACATCTACACGGGTCCGCCGGGCTGATTCCGCCGATGGCGGAACCGGAAATCGACGAATCTCGACAAGAGTCGGAATGATGGCTCCGGCACCGCCCGGGGCGACGTCGGTGTCGGACTGCGGCCGGGTCAGCCGGCGTCGGCGAGGGCAGCGCGCAGAACGCCCGCGCCGGCCGGCGTCTCCTGTTCCCGGTTCGCCGGATCGGCGGAGTAGATGACCCCGTAGGCGGGGGTGTCCGGCTGGAAGCGCCAGCTGTCGGCGAGCGGGCCCGCGTCCACCGTGTCGTAGCCGATCCGATCCAGGAAGTCGGTCACGGTTGCCTTGGCCGCCGGGTCGTCACCGGCGATGCCTCACCCCTCCACCGCGCTTACCTGCCCCGAACCTGCCTCGCCCCGCCGTTCCACCCACCGGCTCGTCGATCATGCAGTTCTTGTCGGACCAAAAGTGTGCGAAAGCCAGAAAAAGCCGACCACAACTGCAAGATCGACGAGGTGGGGGCGGGGGTGGGGTGGGTTACGCGGGGAGGTTCTTGTCGATGGTGGCGCGGAGGGTGGGGTCGTCGGGGGTGACGGTGGGGGCGAAGCGGGCGGCGACGGAGCCGTCGGGAGCGACGAGGAACTTCTCGAAGTTCCACCGGACGTCGCCGGTGTGACCGTCGGCGTCGGCGGTGTCCACCAGGGCCGCGTACAGGGGGTGGCGGTCGGGGCCGTTCACGTCGACCTTCTCCGTGATCGGGAAGGTCACCCCGTAGTTGACCTGGCAGAACTCGCTGATCTCCGCCGCGCTGCCCGGCTCCTGGCCGGCGAACTGGTTGCACGGCACGCCGAGCACGGTGAGTCCACGGTCGGCGTACTCGTCCTGGAGGGTCTGTAGGCCCGCGTACTGCGGGGTGAGGCCGCAGCGCGAGGCGACGTTGACGATCAACAGGGCGCGTCCGCGGTACTGCGCGAGGTCGGCCGGGCCACCGGCGAGGGCACCGATCGGAATGTCGAAGACGGTCATGCCCGGAGGCTACCGCCGCGACGGTGGGCGCGGGCGATGCGGGTGGTGGTGAAGTTACCGATCGGTACCCGACCCCTGACCGGCGGTGACGCCGGGAGAAGTCCAATCTGGCCTCCTCGCCCAATCGATACATGGACATCTTGACGAAGTGGTGGCGTGTGAGTAGCGTCTCCTCATCCTTTTGGAAAGTTTCCTAACTGTTTGGAGACGCCACATGAAGAGATCGCTTCGCCGAGCCCTCTGGGTCGGCGCCGTGGTCGCGGTGACCGTCGCCACGGTCCCGATGGCCTCGGCGTTCGGCGCCGGAAGCGTGACCGCCTCGTTCACCCGGGTGTCGGACTGGGGTACGGGTCACGAAACGCGGGTCACCATCACCAACGGGTCGGACGCCAGCGTCAGCACCTGGCGCATCGAGTTCGAGCTGCCCTCAGGCACCAGCATCGGCAGCTACTGGGACGCCGACGTCACCCGCAACGGCAACCGCTATGTGGCGGTCAAGAAGAGCTGGGCCGGTGCGTTGGCCCCGGGCGCCTCCTTCAGCTGGGGATACAACGGCACCGGCGCGTACCGGGCGCCGCTGAACTGCACCATCAACGGCGCGTCGTGCGGCGGCGGCACCACGCCGCCGACCACCACCGCACCGCCCACCACGACCCCACCCACGACCACGCCACCCACGACCACCCCGCCGACCACCACGCCCCCGACCACCACGCCGCCGAACCCGGGTGCGCAGAAGGTGGTCGGCTACTTCGCCCAGTGGGGCGTCTACGCCCGCAACTATCACGTGCGGAACATCCACACCAGCGGCTCAGCCGCGAAGCTGACCCACATCCTGTACGCCTTCGGCAACACCACGGGCGGCCGGTGCACCATCGGGGACAGCTACGCCGACTACGAGAAGGCGTACACCGCGGCGGAGAGTGTCGACGGCGTCGCCGACACCTGGGACCAGCCGCTGCGTGGCAGTTTCAACCAGCTGCGCAAGCTCAAGAAGATGTACCCGCACCTCAAGGTGATCTGGTCGTTCGGTGGCTGGACCTGGTCCGGCGGCTTCACCCAGGCCGCGCAGAACCCGACCGCCTTCGCCGAGAGCTGCTACAACCTGGTCGAGGACCCGCGTTGGGCCGACGTCTTCGACGGCATCGACATCGACTGGGAGTACCCCAACGCCTGTGGCCTGACCTGTGACGCCAGCGGCCCGAACGCGTTCAAGAACGTGGCCAGCGCGCTGCGCGCCCGGTTCGGCTCGAACAACCTGGTCACCGCCGCGATCACCGCCGACGGCAGCAACGGCGGCAAGATCGACGCCACCGACTACGCCGGTGCCGCCACGCACCTCAACTGGATCATGCCGATGACGTACGACTACTTCGGCGCCTTCAACGCGCAGGGCCCCACCGCCCCGCACTCGCCGCTGTACTCGTACTCGGGCATCCCGCAGCAGGGCTTCTGGTCCGATGCGGCGATCCAGAAGCTCAAGAGCAAGGGCATCCCGGCCAACAAGCTGCTGCTCGGCGTCGGCTTCTACGGCCGTGGCTGGACCGGGGTCACCCAGTCCACGCCGGGCGGCACCGCGACCGGGCCGGCACCGGGCACCTACGAGCAGGGCATCGAGGACTACAAGGTGCTCAAGAACACCTGCCCGGCCACCGGCACCGTCGCCGGCACGGCGTACGCGAAGTGCGGCAGCAACTGGTGGAGCTACGACACCCCGTCGACCATCGGCGGCAAGATGACGTACGCCAAGAACCAGGGCCTCGGTGGCGCCTTCTTCTGGGAGCTCTCCGGTGACACCAGCAACGGTGAGCTGATCAGCGCCATCAAGGGCGGCCTCGGCTGAGCCGACGGTCGACGCACCACCCACACGACGGGGAGGGGCCCCGCACCGGCCCCTCCCCGTCCGCTGTGCCCGGGGTCGATCTCGATGCCCGGACGGTGGTGTGACAGACTCGCCGCTCGACCGTGTCTCGATGTCCGGCGTCGAGGGAGGTGCCGATGCGGGTCAGGAACCGGCGTCCGACGAGCGTCATCGCGCTGCTCGCCACCGTGCCTCTCGCGCTCGTCGGCTGCGGGCTCGTCGGCGGTGAGCCCGAGGCGGAGCAACCGGGGCGGGCACCGGCCGAGGAGGCCACCCTGAAGTCCCGCGAGCGGGTCCAGGCATATCTCGACGCGATGACCGCCAAGGACGTGGCGGCCGGGCGCAGCCAACTCTGCGCGGTGCTGCACGAGGCGTTCGACGCGGCCGCCACCGAGGCGAACGGAGACTTCGCCGACCACTTCGAGGTGTCCAAGTCCGAGATCACCGACATCCGGCCCGGTCCGTCCGGGCAGGAGGTCAGCACCGCGATCACGGTGACCGTCGGCAAGAAGAAGGCGACCCGCCCGCTGCTGTTCACCGTCACTCGCGACGGGCTCGACTGGTGTATCTCCGACGAGCGGCCGGGCGCACACAGTCCGGCACCGGCACCGACGCCCTGACCTGCGTCGCCGTCGAGGATCGTCCATCTGCCGGAACCCGGCCCCTCGCCGATGGCCCGTCCGGCTGGTCGCCGTACGCTGAATAGCATGCGCCATGAGTGGCATCAGTTGAGTCATCCGGCGGTGGGCAGCCCGGTGCTGCAGACCAGCCGCCCGACCGTCGACTCCGCCGAGGACGAGGCTCTCGGCCTGGACCGCTGGCGACAGCTGCCGCGTGCCCAGACTCCGCCCTGGCCCGACGCGGCCCAGGTCGCCGAGGTCTGCAAGGTGCTCGACACCGTGCCGTCGGTGGTCGCCCCGTACGAGGTCGATCAGTTGCGTCAGCGTCTGGCGTTGGTCTGCGAGGGCAAGGCGTTCCTGCTCCAGGGCGGTGACTGCGCGGAGACCTTCGCCGACAACACCGAGAGCCACCTGCTGGCCAACGCCCGCACGCTGCTGCAGATGGCCATCGTGCTGACCTATGGCGCGTCGTTGCCGGTGGTGAAGGTGGCCCGGGTGGCCGGGCAGTACACCAAGCCCCGGTCGCTGCCGACCGACGCGCGGGGCCTGCCGGCCTACCGCGGCGACATGATCAACTCGCTGGAGGCCACGCCGGAGGCGCGGGTCGCCGACCCGCAGCGCATGATCAGGGCGTACGCGAACTCGGCCGCCGCCATGAACATGTTGCGGGCGTACCTGGCCGGTGGGCTGGCCGATCTGCACGCGGTGCACGACTGGAACAAGGGCTTCGTACGCAACTCGCCGGCCGGCGAGCGGTACGAGGCGATCGCCCGGGAGATCGACCGGGCCCTGGCGTTCATCCGCGCCTGCGGGATGACCGAGGACGACGCGTTGCGTACGGTCACCCTGTACTGCTCGCATGAGGCCCTCGCGCTGGAGTACGACCGGGCGTTGACCCGGGTTTCCGGTGGCCGGCCGTACGGGCTCTCCGGGCACTTCCTCTGGATCGGTGAGCGCACCCGGCAGATCAACGGCGCGCACATCGACTTCATCTCCCGCATCGCCAACCCGATCGGGGTCAAGCTCGGCCCGACCACCACCCCGGACGAGGCGATCGAGCTGTGCGAGAAGCTGAACCCGGACAACATCCCCGGCCGGCTCACCCTGATCAGCCGGATGGGCAATCACAAGGTCCGCGACGCGCTGCCGCCGATCGTGGCTAAGGTGACCGCCGCCGGAGCCAAGGTGGTGTGGCAGTGCGACCCGATGCACGGCAACACCCACGAGTCGTCAAACGGCTACAAGACGCGCCACTTCGATCGGATCGTCGATGAGGTGCTGGGCTACTTCGAGGTGCACCGTGGCCTGGAGACCCACCCCGGCGGCCTGCACGTCGAGTTGACCGGCGAGGACGTCACCGAGTGCCTCGGCGGCGCTCAGGGCATCGCCGACCTCGACCTGCCCGACCGCTACGAGACCGCCTGCGACCCCCGGCTGAACACCCAGCAGTCGCTGGAGCTGGCCTTCCTCGTCGCGGAGATGCTGCGTGGCTGACGCGAGGAGTGACTGTGGCTGACCTGATCGACCTGCGGTCGGACACGGTGACCCGACCCACGGCCGCGATGCGGCAGGCCATGGCCAGCGCCGAGGTGGGTGACGACGTCTACGGCGAGGACCCCACGGTGCAGGCCCTGGAGGTCGAGATCGCCGCGATGTTCGGGCACGAGGCGGCGTTGTTCTGCCCGAGCGGGTCGATGGCCAACCAGATCGCCCTGCAACTGCTGGTGCCGCCCGGCTCCGAGCTGCTCTGCGATGCCGACGCGCACGTGGTCACGTACGAGATGGGGGCTGCCGCCGCGTACGGCGGGGTCACCTCACGGACCTGGCCTGCGGTGGGTGCCCAGCTCGACCCCGACGTGATCGCCGGCATGGTGCGTCCCGACGGCTACTGGGCGGTGCCCACCCGGGCGATCGCGGTGGAGCAGACCCACAACCGTGGCGGCGGCGGGGTGATTCCCCTCGATTCGCTGCGCGAGCTGCGCCGGGTCGCCGACACCGGGCAGTTGGCGCTGCACTGCGACGGTGCTCGGATCTGGCACGCGCACGTCGCCGACGGGGTGCCCCTGGCCACCTACGGCGCGTTGTTCGACACCCTGTCGGTCTGCCTGTCCAAGGGGCTCGGCGCGCCGGTCGGCTCACTTGTCGTCGGCGCTGCCGACCGGATCGAACGGGGTCGGGTGATCCGCAAGCGGATGGGTGGTGGGATGCGTCAGGCGGGCATCCTGGCCGCCGCTGGTCGGCACGCCCTGGCTCACCACATCGGCCGGCTGGCGGCCGATCATGCGAAGGCGGCCCGACTGGCGGAGGCGGTCGCCCCGTTCGGGGTGCTGGCCACCACGGTACGCACCAACATCGTTCCACTGGATCTGACCAAGGCCCCGCTGGATGCGCCGACCCTGGCCGCCGCCGCCCGCGCCGAGGGCGTACTGATCTCGGTGCTCGGTCCCCGCACGGCCCGCCTGGTCACCCACCTGGACGTCACCGACAGCCAGGTCGCCCGAGCCGCCGCCATCCTCACCCACATTTTCCGCCGCTGACCCCCTGCCCTCACCCGCCCCACACCCCACCCCCCACCCCTCCGCGATCTTGCACTTTTGGTCGCCGTTACGCCCCTTTTGCGGCTTATGTGGAGGCAAAAAGTGCAAGATCGCGGAGTGAAGAGGGGTGGGGAAGCGCGGGGTTAGGGGCGGGGGAGAAGGCGGCGGAGGGTGGTGATGTCGGCGGCGTGGCCCTCGTGACGCTCGGTGGGGGTTTCCACCAGGATCGGGACACCGGCGGTGGCGGGGTGACGCATCAGCTCGGCGAAGGCGGGCTCGCCGATCATGCCCTTGCCGATGTTCTCGTGCCGGTCCCGGGTGGAACCGCACAGGTCCTTCGAGTCGTTCGCGTGCACCAGCCGCAGCCGGTCCGCACCGACCGTGGTCACCAGAGCGTCAAGCGTCGCGGTCATCCCGCCCTCGGCGGCCAGGTTGTGCCCGGCCGCCCAGGCGTGGCAGGTGTCGAAGCAGACCCCGAGCTGCGGATGCCGGTCGACCGCGTCGAGGTACGGGCCGAGCTGCTCCACCCGGCAGGCCAGTGACCGGCCGCCTCCGGCGCTCGGCTCGACCAGCAGCATCGGGCCGCCCGTGTCGGCGGCCGAGTCGAGCAGCGGCAGCAGCGACTCGCGTACCTGCCGCATGGCCGCGTCGGCGTGCCCGGCGTCCACCGCACTGCCGGCGTGGAAGACCACCCCGCGCGCGCCGATCGCGGCACCTCGGCGCAGCGCGTGCGCCAGGCTCTGGGTCGACCGCTCGACCGTTGCCTCGGTCGGTGAACCGAGGTTGACCAGTAGCGACGCGTGGATGTAGACGGCGACCCCGCGTTCGGCGCAGCCGTCCCGGAACAGCGCGTCCTGCACCGGATCGCCGGCCGGCATCGCCCAGCCCCGGGAGTTGCCGACGTAGACCTGCGCCACTTCGGAGCCGGCCGCGTCGACGTACGGCAGCGCCGCCTTGGCCAGCCCTCCCGAGGCGGGCGTGTGCGATCCGATCGGCCGGTGCCCGGCGTCCGGCGTCGGCATCAGAAGCATCCGATGGTGATCTGTGTCCCCGGGGCGACCTGGGCGTTCTCGTTCGGGTTCTGGAAGCGGGTGACGGCGTTCGGGTTGAACTGCACCGCCACCGGGAAGCCCTGGCTCTCCAGCACCTGCTTAGCCTGCTGACAGGGCAGGTCGACGACGCGCGGCACGGTCACCAGCGGCGGGCCCTCGCTGACCTCCAGCCGGATCTGGGCACCCTTTTCCACGCCGCCGCCAGCGGCCGGGCTCTGCCCGATCACCTCGTCACGCGGCTTGTCGGACTCCTTGCGCGTCGGCTCCACCAGCACCAGTCCGAGCTGCGCGATCTGGTTACGGGCGTCGTTGAGGTTCTTGCCGACCAGGTTCGGCACGGTGATCGGGGCCCGGCCCTTGCTGAGGATGACGGTGATCTCGTCGCCCGGCTTGACCTCTTCGCCCGCCTTCGGGTCGGTGGCCACCACGATGCCCTCCGGCAGGCTGTCGTCGTACCGGGCGGTGCCCTTGGCCACCTCTAGCTGGGCGCTGAGCAGGTCGGCCTCGGCCAGCGCGAACTCCTTGCCGACCACGTCCGGCAGCTCGAAGCGCTCCGGCCCGAGCGACAGGGTGAGGGTGATGGTGCCGCCCTTGACGATCCGGGCGGACGAGGCGGGATCCTGGCTCAGCACGCCGTCGCGGGGGATCTGGTCGTCGTACCGAGGGCCGGCGTAGACCACCTCGAAGCCGGCCTGGGATGCCTGTGCCTCCGCCTCGGCCTTGCTCATGCTCACCAGCTGCGGCGCGGTGGTGTACCGACCGACGCCGAACCACCAGCCACCGAGCGCGGCCACCAGCCCGAGCACCACGACGACGGCCGCGACGGCGAGACGTCCGCCGCCCTGGCCGGTTAGCCGGGCGCCCAGCCCGGCCAGTCGGGCACGCAGATCGTCACCGCCGCTCGGCGTCGCGCGCCGCCGACCGCGAGCGGGCGGGCCATCTTCCGGCAGGCGGGCCCAGGTCGGTCGCTCGGCCGGACGTACGGGCGCGACCATCATCGTCGGTTGCGACACGGCCGGGCCGTCGGTCACCGGAGCGATCAGAGCGGTGTGGCTGTTCGGGCTGCCCAGCCCGTCCCGGGCCACCTGCACCTCGGCCAGCAGCGTGCCGGCATCGGCGGGACGGGCCGACGGATCGCGACGGGTGGCGCGGGCGACCAGGTCGTCGAGCACCCTCGGCAGGCCCGGCACCAGCGTCGATGGTGCGGGGACGTCCCGGTCGACGTGCTGCCAGGCGATGTCGATCGGCCGGTCACCGTCGTACGGGACCCGGCCGGTGAGCATCTCGAACAGCACGATGCCCGTCGAGTAGACGTCGGTGCGGGCATCGGCCCGGCCGTCGGTCACCAGCTCCGGGGCGACGTACGCCACGGTGGCCATCAACTGGTTTCCGCTGTCGTGGTCGGTGCTCGCCTCGACGGCACGGGCCAGCCCGAAGTCGGTCACCTTGACCACGCTGTCGACGAGGTTGGCCGGACCGCCGCTGGGTGCCTCCGCGACCAGCACGTTCTCCGGTTTCACATCGCGGTGCACCAGGCCGGCCCGGTGGGCGGCGCCGATGGCCGCGAGCATCTGCTCGGTGATGGCCAGTGCCTCGTCCGGGTTGAGCCGCCGCCGCTCGGCCAGCACCTCGCGCAGGGTGCGGCCGCGGACGTACTCCATGACCAGGTAGGGCCGCCCGGCGTGGGTGCCCTGGTCGTAGACCGCCACCACGTTGGGGTGGGTGAGGCGGGCGATGGTCTTGGCCTCGTCGGTGAACCGGTCGACGAAGCTGGGCCGGCCGGCCTGGCCGGGCGTTCCCTGTGCGGAATGGATGATCTTGACAGCGACGGTGCGTTCGAGCCGCTCGTCGGTGGCGGTGTACACGGTCGCCATGCCGCCACGGGCCACGCGACCGCGAATGCGGTAGCGCCCGTCGATCAGCGAGCCCAGCAACGTGTCGGCGACCTGTGTGTCCATCAGCAGGCAGTCTATGTGTCGGGGGGACGAAGGTTGAACAGGATGCTACCGACAGGCTTCCCAGCTTGGGTCCGGCGCGCGCGCAGGGTGACGGTCGCCCCTGCTCAGGGTGGTTGTCGGGAGGCCGTTGACCGGGCCTGGGGGTGGCGTGGCAGGGTGTTGCGCGTGACCGATTCCGTACCCGCCGAGGGCGGTGCGCCCCTGGCCGGTCCCGCCGACCCGGCGGGCTGGCTGACCCTGCCGGACGTCGCCGAGCGGCTCGACCTGCCGATCAGCAAGGTCCACCAGATGATCCGGGACCGGGAACTGGTCGCGGTCCGCCGCGACGGTGTCCGCCGGATCCCGGCCGACCTGGTGGCCAACCGGACCGTGCTCAAACACCTGCCGGGCGTGCTCACCCTGCTGGCCGACGCCGGCTACGACGACGAGGCCGCACTGCGCTGGCTCTACGAGCCCGACGACACGTTGGCCGGTGGCACCCCCGCCGCCGCCCTCGGCGGCGATCAGGCCCGTGAGGTCAAGCGTCGCGCCCAGGCCCTGGGCTTCTGAGGGGAGTCAGTCGGCGCGGCGGGTGGCGGCGATGGCCAGGTCCACCAGCGCCTGCCGGGCCTCGGTGTCGAGGTCGACGGCGGTGAGCGCGGCGAGCGCCGCGTCGGTCAGGGTGACGATGCGCTGCTCGGTACGGGCCAGCGCGCCGGTGTCGACGATCACTTCCCGTAGCCGAGCCACCCCAGCGGCGTCCAGCTCGCCATCGCCGAGGCCACCGAGCAGCAGCGCGCGACCGGTGTCGTCGGCCACCTCCAGGGCCGCCGCCACCAGGTAGGTCCGCTTGCCCTCGCGCAGGTCGTCGCCGGCCGGCTTGCCGGTCTGCGCCGGGTCGCCGAAGACACCCAGCACATCGTCACGCAGCTGGAAAGCCTCACCCAACGGCAGGCCGTACGCCGAGTAGGCGATGCGTACGTCCGCGGGGGCGTCGGCCAGCGCCGCGCCGATCAGCAGTGGCCGCTCCACGGTGTACTTGGCCGACTTGTACCGGGCGACCTTGCCGGCCCGTTCCAGCGAGGTGTCGCCCGTGGCCTGGGTCAGCACGTCCAGGTACTGCCCGATGGTGACCTCGGTGCGCATCTCGTCGAAGTCCGGTCGGGCGCGGGCCACCGTCCGGGGGTCGAGTCCGGCGGAGTGCAGCAGCTCGTCGGACCAGACCAGGCACAGGTCACCCAGCAGGATCGCCGCGGCGTCACCGAAGCCGTCCGGGTCGCCACCCCAGCCGGCGCCGCGGTGCCGGTTGGCGAACCGCCGGTGCACCGCGGGCTCACCCCGTCGGGTGTCCGAGCGGTCCATCAGGTCGTCGTGGATCAGGGCGCTGGCCTGCACGAACTCGAGCGCGGCGAGGGCGGTCACCACCGGGTCGGTGTCCACCCCGCCGGCACCCCGGTAGCCCCAGTAGGCGAAGGCCGGCCGCAGCCGCTTGCCGCCACCCAGCACGAACGCCTCGATCGCCTCGGCGACCGGCACCAGGGCGTCGTCGACGTCGGTCATCCAGGCGCGACGGCCGGCGAGGAATTCCGACAGCGCCTTGTCGACCCGCTGGCGCAGGCTGGCACGGTCGACGGGGGAGACGGGAGCAGCATGGGTCACGTCCCGACGCTAATGGGTCGGGGTGCGCCGGCACGACCCACCCGCCCTCCGGCGCGTCGGGGCCAACTGCTGGTCGCGGCCGGATCGATGCTCTGCCGGAGGGCTGGTCGACGATCGAGGCCCTCGGGGTGACGGTCGACGAGCCCGACCCCCTGGCGCGCCACCAGCCACCTTGAGCCCTTCGATCAGGACGAAGACTGTCCGCCGTGCTACGGCGTTCCGCTTGTCGTCAATCTGATACCCCGCCAACCAGATCCACCCGTCGTACGTGGTCCAGTCAAGCGTCTTGATCACTCGGAGCGTGATCGGCCGGTAGAACTGTGGGCTCGCGTCCTGGGAGATCCGCAGGAGGTCGCCCGACCGAGGTGCGCCGGGTCGAGCGGCGGTTGGCCGGGCGAGGGCTGTGACACCGGGGCCGGCGGGAACGCCCGGCGGGCCGGGCCGCCGTACCGACGGTTGTGGCGGCTGGGCGGGTCGGCCTGGCCGCCGGGCCGGTGGATCTGCCTGCCGGATCAGTGGGTGTGCCGGATTCGATCGACAGGGCGTCCGGCCCGGTGGCCAGCGGGCTCGCCGGCGCCGCGAGCACCAGGGCCAGCCAGCCACGCCAGAACCGGCCCGGCACCCGCACCTGCCGCTCCCACCGAGAAACCTCGTGCCGGCTCAGCGTGGACACTCCGGCGGCGGCGCAGAGTTCTGCCGCGAGGCGGGACTGGCTCCAGCCCTTGGCAAGTCGTAACCGGGCCACCATCGGGCCGAGCGGCGGTCGGCTGGGCGGGGGCTGTGACATCGGGGCCTCCGGGGCGGGTCGGCGTGGCGGTGGCCCGACCCACCCGTACGGGAGATGCCGGTGCGCACCGATCTGCTGCTGACCCCCGCGCGGCCCCCAGGTGCGGACTCGGCCGCATCCGCGCCAGGCGTGCACGTTAGCCGGCAGGTGCGACAGTTCCTGAACGCGGCACGCGTCCCCACCGCTGGGAAGCCGGTGGGGGTGTCCGGCCCGGCCCGCTAGAGTCGGTGCGTGGCGCTCGGTCTTCCCTCGGTCCTCCCGAATCCGCAACCGGCGATCGGAGAGCTGGTCCGCGACTGTCAGCCGACCTTCTCCTTCGAGTTCATGCCCCCGAAGACGGAGCAGGGCGAGCGGCAGTTGTGGCAGGCCATCCGCGAGCTGGAGCCCCTGCGTCCGTCCTTCGTCTCGATCACCTACGGTGCCGGCGGCTCGACCCGGGACACCACGGTCGCGGTCACCGAGCGCATCGCCACCGAGACCACCCTGCTGCCGATGGCCCACCTGACGGCGGTCAACCATTCCGTCGCCGAGTTGCGGCACGTGATCGGCCGGCTGGCCGGCGTCGGGGTGCGCAACGTGCTTGTGGTGCGCGGCGACCCGCCGGGCGATCCCACCGGCGAGTGGATTCCGCACCCCGACGGCGTGCACTACGCCGAGGATCTGGTCCGGCTGGTCCGTCACTCCGGCGACTTCAGCGTCGGTGTCGCCGCCTTCCCCTACCGGCATCCGCGCTCGCCGGATGTCGACACCGACACCGAGTACTTCATCCGCAAGTGCCGGGCCGGCGCGGATTTCGCGATCACTCAGATGTTCTTCGACGCTGACGAATATCTTCGGCTGCGGGACCGGGTGGCCGCCGCCGGCTGCGACACCCCGATCCTGGCCGGGGTGATGCCGGTGACCCGGATCGGCACCATCGAGCGCTCCGTGCAGCTGTCCGGGGCACCCTTCCCGCCCGCGCTGGCCGCGCGGTTCGAGCGGGTCGCCGACGATCCGGAGGCGGTCCGCCGGCTCGGCATCGAGCAGACCAGCGAGATGTGCCTCCGGTTGCTCGACGAGGGGGTCCCGGGGATCCACTTCATCACCTTCAACCGGTCCACCGCGACCCGGGAGATATGGCAGAACCTGCGGGTGGGCGCCGAGACGTGACACCCGGCGCGCGACACCTCGGCGCTGTCGCGACGGTTGAACCGTGGTGGGCAGACAGCTGAACTGGAACGATTACGCCACGGCGTGGGCCCGGCTGCACGGCGGGTTCGATCCCCGGGCCGCCACTCCCGTGGTGCGTGGCTGGCTGCGCTTCTCCTACCACATCGGATTCCTGCTGGGCCGGCTACGGGTCGGCCCGACCGCGGTGACGGTGGTCGGGGTGCTGCTCTGTCTCTGCGTACCGCTGCTCGCGGTCCGACCGGGCGACGGGCCGTTCCTGGGCGCGCTGTTCGTGCTGCTCGCCTCGGTGGCCGACAGCGTCGACGGTGCGGTGGCCGTGGCCACCGGCCGCACCACCCGGCTCGGCTACGTCTACGACTCGTTGGCCGACCGGATCGGCGAGGCTGCCTGGCTGGTGGCGTTCTGGCTGGTCGGCGCGCCGGGGGCGCTGGTCGCCGCGGGTGGTGCGCTCTCCTGGCTGCACGAGTACGTCCGGGCCCGGGCGGTCGCCGCCGGGATGCGGGAGATCGGCGCGGTCACCGTGGGGGAGCGGCCCACCCGGGTCTGTGTGGCCGTGGCGGGGCTGCTGTTGGCCGGCCTGAGTGGACTGATCGAGGTGGACCTGGCCGCCGGCACCATCACCATGGCGACCGCGGTCTGGGTGCTGCTCGCCGCCTTCGGGCTGGGACAGCTGCTCTCCGCGGTGCGCCGGGCCCTGATCGACGCCGGCTGAGCTACCAGGCCGGGCCGATCGCCTCGGCGACGATCTGCGCGGAGAGGGTCACCATCGGCAGACCACCGCCGGGATGGCTGGAGCCGCCGACCAGCCAGAGTCCCCGGGCCGGTCCCCGGTTGGCCGGCCGGAGCAGGCCACCGGCCGTACCGTAGATGGTGCCGCCCGGTGCGCCGGTGGCGGCGGCCAGATCGGCCGGGGAACGCACGTCGCGGAACACCAGCCGGTCGCGTACGTCCACGCCGCGTTCGGCAAGCACGTCGAGGATCCGATCGGCGTACGCCTGGGCCAGCCCCGGCCGACGCCAGTCGATCGCGCCCGGGGCGGTGCCCTGGCGGGCGGCGTTGACCAGCACGAACCATGCCTCGTGCCCGGCCGGGCGGACCGCCGGGTCGTTCGCCACGGTGACGAAGACCGTCGGGTCGGCGGCCGGGCGGGCCCGCACCCCCCGTCCCGGGTCACCGAAGACCGCGTCGAACTCGGCGTCGTAGTGGCGCGGGAAGAAGACGTTGTGGTGGGCCAGCCCGGAGTCGCCGCGGACGCCGAGCAGCAGCACGAACCCGGCCAGGCTGCGGTCGGTGAGCCCGGCCAGCCGACGCGCGTCGGGCAGCAGGTCACGGTAGACGCTCAGCGCGTCGACGTTCGCCACCACCACGTCGGCCGGGACCGGAGTGGTCGAGTCGGCGACGCGTACCCCGTGCACCCGCCCGCCCACCGCGTCGATCCGGGTGACCGCGGTGCCGGTGCGCACCACCACCCCCAGATCCAGACAGCGGGACAGCAACGCGTCGGCGAGGGTGCCCAGCCCGCCGCGCAGATACCAGCCGCCGAAGGCCAGCTCGGCGTAGGGGACCGCGACAAGCGCGGCGGGCGCCCGGCGCGGGTCGGCGCCGGTGTAGGTGGCGTACCGGTCCAGCAGCATCCGCAGCCGCGGATCGGAGATCAGGCTGCGACCCAGCCCGCGCAGGCTCTGGCCGGGTCGGATCGCGGCCAGGTCGCCCAGCCGCCAGGCGAGCCGGGCCAGGTCGCGGGGGGAGTCGACCCGGCGGCGCAGGATGTCGCGTTCCGAGGCCCGCCACACCCGGGCGGCGCGCCGCCACAACCGCTGCCAGTCGCCGGCGGCCCGGTCACCGAGGGCCACGCCGATCCGGTCGGTGAACTCGGTCGGGTCGGCGCAGGAGTCGAGCACCGGACCGCCGCCGGGGAAGACGTGCCGCACGATCGGGTCCAGCGGCACCAGGTCGAGGTACTCGTCGAGCTTCGCCCCGGTCGCCTCGAACAGCTCGTGGAAGACCTGGGGCAGGGTGAGCAGGCTGGGGCCGGTGTCGAAGTGGAACGCGCCCTCGGGAGTGTCCCGGCGGTGCCGGCCGAGTTTGCCGCCGATCTCATCGGCACGTTCGAGGACTGTCACCTGGTGTCCGGTGACGGCCAGCCGGGCGGCGGCGGCCAGCCCACCCACGCCGGCGCCGATGACCACGATCCGCGCCATGCCGCGTCCTCCCAGGCTCTAACCCACCGGACGGCCACGCCAGGACAGGCGTCGCCGCTTGCGCAGATGGTACGACCGCAGGGTCAGCCAACCGAGGACCGCGACCGACACGGGATGGCCCAGCGCGTCGGGCCAGGCCCGGCCACCGGTGGCCCGGGCACTGACCATCCGCCCGGCCACCCCCGCCAGGTAGGCGCCCACGGCGACCCCGGCCACCGTCGGCGCACCGGCGAGCAGCGCCGCGACGGCCACCAGCGGCGGTGCGGTGTAGAGCGCCAGCAGCACGGTCAGCACCACGGCCGCGGCGCTCGGGTGCCCGAACGAGGCCCACAGCGACTTGGTGTAGCCGTCACGCAGCTGCGGCCAGTCCTCGTACATCCGGCAACTGGCCAGCCGGGAGCCGTCGGCGAGGGCGATCCGGCCGCCGGCCCGCTTCACCGCCCGGCCCAGCTCGATGTCCTCCAGCACCTTGTCGGCGACCGCCGCGTGCCCGCCGGCCCGCAGGTAACCGGCCCGGTCGACGACCAGGAACTGCCCGCCGGCCGCGGCCAGCGACGGTCGCGGCGAACGCTCCATCGCCCGCAGCGGCAGGAAGGTCAGCCACAGCCACTGCAACAGCGGCTGCACCAGCCGGTCAGCCACCGTCCGCACCACGATCCGTGGGTACGGCGACAGCAGTGTCGCCCCGGCGGCGCGCAGTTCGGTGACCGCCGCCGCCACGGCGTACGGTTCGAGCACCACGTCGGCGTCGACGAAGACCAGTGCGTCGGCCGGGTCCCCGACCCAGGTGGCCAGCTGCCAGCAGGCGTGCGGTTTGCCCAGCCAGCCCGGCGGGGGGTTCACCCCGGTGATCAGGGTGACCCGGGGGTCGTCGGCGACCACCGCGCGGACCACCTCGGCGGTGCCGTCGACCGAGCCGTCGTCGAGCACCACGACGCGCAGCCGAGGCACTCCCCGCTGGGCGAGCAGGGCGCGCAGGCACGGGGTGACCCGGTCGGCCTCGTCACGCAGCGGCAGCAGCACCGCCACCGTCTCGCTGATCTCCACCGGCCGGTCGGTCGGCCGGCGCAGCCAACGGCCCGCGTTGACCACGGTGTGCGCGGTCAGCACGGTGACACCGAGCAGCAGGACCAGCGCGGCGATCATGCCACCACGTCGACCGGGGAGCGTGGCGAACCGGTGGCCCGGTCGCGGGTCCGCCGGGCCCGCAGCAGGGTGACGGCCAGCGGTACGGCGACCACCGCCATGCCGGCCGCGCCCCACACCGCCGAGGCGGGCAGGTCGAGGAAGACGGCGTGGGCGAGCACGCTGGAGCCGTACGTCCACAGGTAGAGCGCGTACATCGGCTGGTCGCCGGTGCCGGTGGTGGCCACGCTGGGCCCGGCGAGCGGGCGCAGCGCGGTCATCATCAGCACCGCGAACAGCAGCCAGCCCAGGTAGTTGCTGACCGGGATGCCGGGCAACCCGGGCAGGGCCGGCGTGGCATCCCGCCACACCCAGTGCCCCTCGGCCACCATCTGCGGGTCGAGGAAGAGATCCCAGGCGGCCAACCCGACGGTGGCCAGCGCGATGCGGCCGGGCCAGCGCCACCGACCGGACGACCCGCCGGTGAGCCGGGTGGCCGCCAACCAGGCCGGCCAGGCCATCCAGGTCCAGGCCAGCGGGATGATCAGCGGTACGCCGGCCAGTTTCGGGCCGAGCTGGCCTGAGTAGTCGTAGCTGCCGAACGGGAAGCCGGTGGCCACGCCGAGCGCCTCGATGGCGAACCCGCCGCCGGTGGCCACCGCGACAAGCGCCGTCGCTGCCCGTGGCCCCCGGGTGACCAGGGCGTGACCGACCGAGAGCAGGTAGCCGAGCACGACTGTGGCCACGGTCAGCCTGGCCCGGGTGACTCCGCCGGTCAGCGGGTAGCAGATCTGCGCCAGTACCAGCAGGGCCAGCAACGTCCAGGCGTAGCCGCGGGCGGGTGCGCGTGCGGTCATGACCGGGTGGGCGGTGGGGTCGGCATCGACGGCGGTGGTGTCGGTCCCGGCGCGGGCAGCGGCAGATCCCGGCCGAGCACCCCGAACGGGCGTTCGTCGCCGGGGAAACGGAAGTCGCGCAGCACGTCGACGAAGCCGAACCGGCGGTACAGCCGCCAGGCGCGCGAGGTCTGCTCGTCGGCCTCCGGAGTGGACAGCAGGGTGGTGGCGTTCTCGGCCATGGTGAGCAGGGCCCGCAGTTGCCCGGCGCCCAGCCCGTGCCCCTGGGCCGGTGGCCGCACGTGCAACTCGACCACCTCGAAGCAGTCGGTCAGCCAGCGCCGCCGGGTGGGCTGGTCCAGTGCCCGCCAGACCTGGTCGTGCCACCACTGTCCGGCGGCGCCGACGTAGCCGTACCCGAACCCGGCCAGGTGGCCGGCGCTGGTGAGGCTGGCCACGGCGCGGAAGCCGGGCCGACGTACGTGGGTGGCGATGTAGCCGCGGCGGGCCTCCAGCAGGTCGGCGCGGTAACCCATCGCCTCGCCGTAGACGGCCACCACGTCGTCCAGTCGCCGGAGGAGATCGTCAGGTGTCCACCGCACCAACCTCATGCCCGTTCACCCTTCGCCGGGTCACCGTCGTCGGTGACCCACCCCAGTACCGTCCGGTCGCCGACCACGTCCCGCACCTCGAATCGGGCGAAGAGTTCCTCCGCGTACCACCGCTGGGTCTCCGTCCGGGTGATCGCGGCCCGGTGCTGCGGGTGACGGTACGCGAACGCCACGAGATCCGCCGGATCACGCCACACGCTCACCGTGCCCTGCCAGCCCAGGGGCGCCTCGCCGACGCCGAAGCGGGCCAGCAGCCCCGGTGCGGCGTGCAGGGCCGCGGCCACCGGCGGGACCGCCCGCCAGAAGGTGAGCGCCCGGGTCGGACGTAGCCGCGCCCGGGTCAGCGCCAGCACCGGACCGGTGCCCCGGCCACCGGCGGGCGCACCGAACGGCCGCCGGCCGGACCACTCACCCCGGCTGGTCAACGGTCGCAGGTCGAGCCGGACGCCCGCGCGGGCGAGACCGGACCAGGCCCGCGCCACCGGCGAGTCGGCGAACCGGGCGGCCGCGGCGGGGGAGTCCCAGACCGTCAGCGCCGCCCACCGGGTCAGGTCCGCGTCGCCGGGCCCGAAGCCGGTGCCGGTCCCGGTGCCGAGCAGCTTGCCGAACCGTACGCCGGGCAGGGCCCGCAGCCGGCGCGGGTCGACCGCCATCCGGGGCAGCGCCCGGCCCACGGCGGCCGGCGCGATCCGCCACACGTGCAGGGTGACCAGCTCGGGGACGCTCTCCGGGTCACTCACGCCGCCACCTCGCTGCGCTCGCCGCCGGCGCGAGGCGCCACTGTGGTGTGCCTGATGGCTCGCTCGCTTCGCTCGTTCACGCCACGTCGGTCGGGGTCCCGCCGGTGACTCGGAGCAGTTCGGCGTACGTGGTGGGGAAGACCGCCTGCGGTACGCCGCCGGCGGCCCAGATCTCGTCGTACTTGTCCAGGGCGGTGTCGACGAGCGTGCGCAGCGGCTGCGGGTGGCCCACCGGGGCGACCCCGCCGATCACCTGCCCGGTGTGTTCCTTGACGAACTGCGGGGTGGCCCGGCGCAGCCGGGTGACGGCGAGCCGGGTGGCCAGCGCGGTGGTGTCCACCCGGTGCGCGCCGGAGGTGAGCACCAGCAGCGGGGCCCCGTCGGCGTCGAAGACGAGCGAGTTGGCGATGGCGCCGACGTCGACGCCGAGCGCCTCGGCGGCGGCCGCGGCGGTGTGCACGGCGTCGGGCAGCAGGCGGACCGTGGCGGGCGCGTCGGAGCCGTTCCGGGCGTTCGCGGCATCGAGCGCGTCCTGCACCGCCCGGACGTTCGGGTGTGACTGCATGCCGCCATTCTTCCCGGTACGCGGACCGCCCGCGCCACCGGCCACGTCACCCCGGGAGTCGGCGCGCGGCGATCATCAGATCGTCCCCGGGTTGCCGCATCTCGCGGTATCCGGTGCCGGTGAAGCCGCGAGTTGCGGCGTCCTGCGCGACGCTGCCGATCCGAGCGATGTTGTTGGCGCGTCACACGTTGCGTTTTCGTCGGTGGGAGGGTGTACTGTCAGCAGCAGTTAGAACGAGTGTTCGATTGCCTCGAACGTTCGTTCCAACCCCTCTCGGGGGCGGGTGTTTCGCGGCACCGGCTTCCGACAGGTGCGGTGCCGCGGACCGCACCTGGGCTCCGGGCAGTCGCGAGTCCGGGCCCGTCAGGCAGGCCGTCGTCCGCCGCCCAACGACCCCCGGGCGGCGGACGACGGACCCGCCGGTACGCCGGCCGGGTGTGGTGTGGGGAAGCTCCGCACCCGGCCGGCCACCCACCTGGTGCGTCTTCCTCCGCACCGACCGTCGCGGGTTGCCGCGTCGACGGCTCCAACTCCGTCGCGCGCCTGCCCGCCCCGGCTCATCTGGAGGAGACCATGCCGACCAGTCCGGCTCAGGCGCCGACGGTGCCCGCGAACGTGCTGCCGCACCGTACTCCCGTCCAGTTGCTCGCGGTGGCCCGGCAGGGGCTCGCCGAGGCCGCCCGGACCGGCCCTGATGGCCTCCGGTATGCCGCCGCCCATCTCGCGGCCCTGCGTGCCGCCGCGGCGGTGCTCGCCGCCCGCGCCCGTCCCGCGCCCACCCGACGCCACCGGATCACCAGCGTCTGGGTCCTGCTCGCCAGTGTCGCCCCCGAGCTCGACGAGTGGGCCGGCTACTTCGCCCTCGGCGCCGGCAAACGAGCCGCCGCCGAGGCCGGTATTCCCCGGGTGGTGACCGCCCGGGAGGCCGATGACCTGCTCCGCGCCGCCGAGGAGTTCGTGACGGTGGTGGAGGCGGCACTCGGCCTGGCGCACCAGCCGGCGATCGACGGTCTCGCCGCCTGAGCCGCGGCGTCCGGCCACCGTTGGCGGGACCCTAGGGTGGCCGGACGCCGCCCCGCCACACACACGTTCTTCTGATCCACGACAGCACCATCCACGAGCCGGATGTCCGTGGCGATGACGGGGGAGGTCCGATGGCGGGCCGCATGGTGGTCGGTTCCGCCGCGCTGGCCGGGCTGGTCCGCCCGGCCAGCGCACCCGACCCGGCGGGTGGGCACCGGGTGCTGCCCGTACGGCCCGAGTTGACCGGGTTGCTGCCCAACCGGGGGCTGCGGCGCGGCAGCACCATCGCGATCGGTGGCGGGCAGACCCGACCCAGCGGCACCACCTCGTTGTTGCTCGCGCTGCTCGCCGAGGCGTCCCGCGCCGGATCCTGGTGCGCCGTGGTCGGGATGCCGACCTTCGGGGCCGGGGCGGCAGCCGAGGCCGGCATCGTCCTGGACCGGCTCGCCCTGGTGCCGCAGCCCGGTCCGGAGTGGCCCACCGTCGTCGCCGCGCTCATCGACGGGGTCGACGTGGTGGTCACCGCGGTCCCGTCCACCGTCTCCGCCTCCGTCGCCGACCGGTTGGCCGCGCGGGCCCGGCAACGCGGCAGCGTGCTGGTGCCGTACGGCCGGTGGGACGGCGCGGACGTGACGCTCCAGGTGGTCCGTGGGATCTGGCAGGGGCTCGGGCCGGGGCGGGGGCGGTTGCGCCGCCGGGAGGTGACCATCTCGGCTCGCGGGCGGGGCGCCGCCGCCCGACCCCGGGAGGTCAAGGTCTGGTTGCCCGGTGACGAGCTGACCCGGGTCGTGCCCGGCCCGGCCGCCACAGCTCGGTCGGGTGCCACGCGCCTGCGGGTGGTGGCGGGCCGTGGATGAACCGGTCCGGACACTGCTGCTGTGGTGCCCGGACTGGCCGGTACTCGCCGCCGAGATCGTCGACGGAGTGCCCGCCACCGGGCCGGTCGCGGTGCTGCACGCCAACCGGGTGATCGCCTGTTCCGAGCGGGCTCGCGCCGAGGGGGTACGCCGAGGGCTGCGTCGGCGGGAGGCACAGGGACGCTGCCCCGGGCTCACCGTCGTCGACCACGATCCGGGGCGGGACGCCCGGGCGTTCGAGCCGGTGGTGGCCGCTGTCGAGGAGGTGGCGGTCGGGGTCGAGGTGATCCGCCCGGGGGCCTGTGCGCTGGCCGCCCGGGGGCCGAGCCGCTATCTGGGTGGTGAGGAGGCGGCCGCCGAGCGGATCGTCGAGCACGTCGCCCTCAGCTGCGCGGTGGAGAGCCAGGTCGGTGTCGCCGCCGGGGTCTTCGCCGCCGGCCTGGCCGCCCGCGAGGGGCGGATCGTGCCGCCCGGCGGGACACCGGAATTCCTGGCCGGTCAGCCCGTCGAGGCGCTCGGCCGCCCCGCCCTGGCCGACCTGCTGCGCCGGCTGGGGGTGCGTACGCTCGGCGACTTCGCCGCGCTGCCCGCCGGTGACGTGCTGGCCCGGTTCGGCTTCGACGGGGCGCTGGCCCATCGGCTGGCCGCCGGACGGGACGACCGGCCGCTCGCGGCGCGGCGCCCACCGGTCGACCTGACGGTCACCGCCGACCTGGACGAGCCGATCGACCGGATCGACGTGGCGGCCTTCGCGGCCCGGACACTGGCCGAGCAGCTGCACGAACGGCTCGCCGGACACGGACTGGCCTGCACCCGCCTGGGCATCGAGGCGGTAACCGCGCACGGCCAGGAGCTGCACCGGGTCTGGCGGCACGACGGGCTGCTCACCGCGGCGGCGATCGCCGACCGGGTCCGCTGGCAACTGGACGGCTGGCTCTCCGGTGCCCGTCGCGGCGGTGACCGGCCGGCCCGTCCCACTGCCGGGATCGTCCGGCTGCGGCTGCTGCCGGACGGGGTGCTGGCCCAGGCCGGCCTGCAACCCGGGCTGTGGGGGGAGACCGGCGCGGAACGCGAGCGGGCACACCGTGCGCTGAGCCGGGTGCAGGGCCTGCTCGGTCCCGAGGCGGTGGTCACCGCGGTGCTCGGTGGCGGGCGGTCCCCGGCCGACCAGACCCGGCTGGTGCCCTGGGGCGACGAACGACTCCCGACCCGTCCCGGTGGACGGCGGGTGGGTTCCGGGCCGGCGGTACCGCCCTGGCCGGGGCGACTACCGCCGCCCTCGCCGGCCGTGGTGCTGCCCACCCCGCTCGCCGCCAGCGTGCTCGACGCCACCGGCGCGCCGGTCGTGGTGAGCGCCCGGCTGGCGGTGAGCGCCCCACCGGCCCGACTGAGCATCGGCACGATGCCGCCGCAGCTCGCCGGCCCCACTCCCGCCCCGGGTTCCGCCCCTTCGGCCACCCCCTCTTCGGCCACCCCCTCTTCGGCCGCTGCCCTCCGTGGTGGCACGGTCGGGTGGGTCGAGATCGTCGGTTGGGCCGGTCCGTGGCCGGTCGACGAGCGGTGGTGGGCCCCGGCCGAGGCCCGCCGTCGAGCCCGGTTCCAGGTCCGCCTCGCCGACGGCACCGCCCTGCTGCTCGCCGTCGAGTCCGGCCGGTGGCTCGTGGAGGCGATCTATGACTGACGGGGCACCCGGACCGGCGGGCTTCACCAGTTGCGGTATGCCGGGGCATCCGGGCCGGTCGAGGGCACGAGATGCGGCGTCCTGCGCGACGGCGAGGTGGCGGCGGTGAGTTTCCACAACCCCCGGTTGCCGTGGTCGGAGTTGGAGCGGGTGCTCTCCGGGCGGCCGGGTGGCGGAAAGGGCGGCGGCGGGGGCGGGAAGGGCGACGGTGCGGGGCGGCACCTGCACGTGGTGGATCCGCTGGCGGTCGACGCCGACGGGGGCGACTCGCCGGCCTGGAGCCGACGGCGGGAGCACTACCGGCCGCCGGAGCTGACCCGACCCGACGACGTGCCGCCGTACGCCGAACTGCACGCGCACACCAACTTCAGCTTCCTCGACGGTGCCAGCCACCCCGAGGAACTGGCCGAGGAGGCCGTCCGGTTAGGGCTCACCGCGCTCGCCGTCACCGACCACGACGGTTTCTACGGTGTGGTGCGGTTCGCCGAGGCGGCCCGCGCGCTGGGTCTGCCGACGATCTTCGGAGCGGAGCTGTCCCTCGGCCTGCCCGGCCCCCAGAATGGCGTACCCGATCCGCACGGCCACCACCTGCTGCTGCTGGCCCACGGCCACGAGGGGTACGCCCGGCTGGCCGCGACCATCGCCCGCGCCCAGCTACGCGGCGGTGAGAAGGGCCGCCCGGTCTACGGCGAGCTGGAGGAGATCGCCGCCGACCTGCGCGACCACGTGCTGGTGCTCACCGGCTGCCGCAAGGGGCACGTGCCGGCCGCCCTGCTCACCGAGGGAGTCGACGCGGCGGCCCGCGAGCTGGACCGGCTCACCGCGCTGTTCGGCGCGGAGACGGTGGCGGTGGAGTTGACCGACCACGGGCATCCGATCGACGGCGACCGCAACGACGCCCTGGCCGAGCTGGCGGCCGCCGCCGGCCTGCCCACGGTGGCCACGAACAACGTGCACTACGCGACTCCGGGGCGGCGTCGACTGGCCACCACCCTCGCGGCCGTCCGGGCCCGGCGCAGCCTGGACGAGATCGACGGCTGGCTGCCCGCGGCAGGCACCGCCCATCTGCGCGACGGCGCCGAGATGGCGGCCCGGTTCGCCGCGTACCCGGGTGCGGTGGCCCGGGCCGCCGAGTTCGGCGCCGAGCTGGCCTTCGATCTCCAGCTCGTCGCACCGCAGCTGCCGGCGTACCCGGTGCCGCCGGGGCACAACGAGATGAGTTGGCTGCGCCATCTCACCGAGCAGGGCGCGCGGGAGCGCTACGGCCCGCGCGCGGCGCACCCGCAGGCGTACGCGCAACTCGACCACGAGCTGAACATGATCGAAGAGTTGGGCTTCCCCGGCTACTTCCTGGTGGTGTACGACATCGTCGACTTCTGCCGGCGGGCGGACATCTACTGTCAGGGTCGGGGTTCGGCGGCGAACTCGGCGGTCTGCTACGCGCTGCGGATCACAAACGTGGACGCGGTCCGGCACCGGCTGCTGTTCGAACGCTTCCTGGCGCCCGAGCGCGACGGGCCGCCCGACATCGACGTGGACATCGAGTCCGACCGCCGGGAGGAGGTCATCCAGCACGTCTACGCCCGCTACGGCCGGGAGCACACCGCCCAGGTGGCCAACGTGATCTCCTACCGGCCCCGCTCGGCGGTGCGGGACGTGGCCAAGGCGTTCGGCTTCCCACCCGGCCAGCAGGACGCGTGGAGCAAGCAGATCGACCGCTGGGGCGACGTGGCCACGGTGGACGTGCCGGAGATCCCCGAGCAGGTGGTCGCGTACGCCAACGAGCTCCAGACGTTCCCCCGGCACCTGGGCATCCACTCCGGCGGCATGGTGATCTGCGACCGGCCGGTGATCGAGGTCTGCCCGGTGGAGTGGGGGCGGATGCCCGGCCGCAGCGTGCTCCAGTGGGACAAGGACGACTGCGCCGCCGTCGGCCTGGTCAAGTTCGACCTGCTCGGCCTCGGCATGCTGTCGGCGTTGCACTACGGCTACGACATGATCGGGATGAGCCTGGATCTCGGCGACATGACGCTTGACGACCCCGAGGTCTACGACATGCTCTGCCGCGCCGACTCGGTAGGGGTGTTCCAGGTGGAGAGCCGGGCCCAGATGGCCACCCTGCCCCGGCTGCGGCCCCGCGAGTTCTACGACCTGGTGGTCGAGGTGGCGCTGATCCGGCCCGGGCCGATCCAGGGCGGCTCGGTGCACCCGTACATCCGGCGCAAGAACGGCCAGGAGCCGGTGACCTTCGCGCATCCGCTGATGCGCAACGCGCTGGAGAAGACTCTCGGCGTGCCGTTGTTCCAGGAGCAGCTGATGCAGCTCGCCATCGACCTGGCCGGCTTCGACGCGGCCGAGGCCGACCAGTTGCGCCGGGCGATGGGCGCCAAACGGTCGGTGCAGCGGATGGAGCAGATCGCCGACCGGCTCTACCGGGGCATGGCGGAGCGCGGCATCACCGGCGAACTGGCCGACGACGTCTACCGCAAGCTCACCGCGTTCGCCAGCTACGGCTTCCCGGAGAGCCACGCGATGAGCTTCGCCTACCTGGTCTACGCCAGCTCCTGGCTGAAGCGCTATCACCCCGGTCCGTTCCTGGCCGCGCTGCTGAGCGCCCAGCCGATGGGCTTCTACTCGCCGCAGACCCTGGTCGACGACGCCCGCCGGCACGGCGTGGAGGTACGCCGACCGGACGTCAACGCCAGCGACGCGAAGCCGGTGCTGGAATCCACCCCGGACACCCGCTGGGGCAGCCGGGCGGGGGAACCGCCGCACGCCTGGGGGCTGGGCGGCCCGGCGGTCCGGCTCGGGCTGTCCAGCGTGCGTACCCTCGGCGACGGGGTGGCCGAGCGGATCGAGGCCGAGCGGGCGGCGAACGGCCCGTACCGCGACATGCCGGAGCTGGCCCGGCGGGTGGGTCTGACCGCCGCGCAGTTGGAGGCGCTGGCCACCGCGGACGCCTTCGCCTGTTTCGGCCTGACCCGGCGGCAGGCGCTCTGGGCGGCCGGCGCGGCGGCCCAGGAGCGGCCCGGTCGGCTGCCCGGCACGGTGACCGGTACGGCGGCGCCCGTGCTGCCCGGGATGGAGGAGGTGGACCGGCTGGTCGCCGACGTCTGGGCCACCGGGTTGTCGCCGGAGAACCATCCGGCCCGGTTCATCCGGCCGCAGCTGGACGCCGTGGGCGCGGTGCCGATCGACAGGTTGGGCCGGGTGGAGCCGGGTCGGCGGATCCGGGTCGGCGGGATCGTCACCCACCGGCAGCGGCCGGCGACCGCCGGCGGGGTCACCTTCCTCAACCTGGAGGACGAGACCGGCATGCTCAACGTCACCTGCTCGCCCGGCCTGTGGCAGCGGCATCGACGGGTGGCCCGCACCAGCACGGCGTTGGTGGTGCGGGGCCGGCTTCAGCGGCACGAGGGGGTGGTCAACCTGGTCGCCGACCGGCTGGACCCGATCGAAGCACCGGTCCGCCCCACCTCCCGTGACTTCCGTTGACAGCCGCAGGTGCCCCCTGGCGATCTGTTCCGGGCTGACTAGGCTCGACCGGGTGGAACAGACCCCAGGCCCGGCTGGGCCGCCGCTCACCCCCCGTACCGCCGTGGTCTGGTCGGTGCTGCGCGCCGAGCTGGACCGCCGGCCGGCCGCCGAGCTGACCGTGCTGGACGTGGGCGGTGGCACCGGCGGCTTCGCGGTGCCGCTGGCCCGGGCCGGCCACCGGGTGACCGTGGTCGACGCCAGTCCCGACGCGCTCGCCGCGCTCAGCCGCCGCGCCGCGGAGGCCGGGGTCGCCGGGCGGGTACGCGCGGTGCAGGGTGACGCTGACGCGTTGGCCGGCCTGATCGAGCCGGCAAGCGTGGACCTGGTGCTCTGCCACGCCGTGTTGGAGGTCGTCGACGACCCGGCGCCCGTGGTGTCCGCGCTGGTCGGCGTGCTGCGACCGGGCGGCGCGGCGAGCGTGCTGGTCGCCGGGCGGGCCGCCGCGGTGCTCGGCCGGGCGATGAACGGGCACCTCGACGTGGCCGCGACCCTGGCTGCCGATCCGACCGGCGCGGCCGGCGCCCGGGACACCCTGCGCCGCCGCTTCGACGTCGAGAGCGCCGCCGCGCTGCTGGCCGCCGCCGGGCTCACCGTCGAGGAGATCCACGGCGTACGCGTCCTGGCCGACCTGCTGCCCGCGGCGGTGGCGGACGGTCAGGCCGCTGCCCTGGTCGAGTTGGAGCGGACGCTGGCCGCGCAACCACCCTGGCGGGACGTCGCGGCCCAGCTGCACCTGTTCGCCCGCCGCCCGGCATGACCGGCCTGATCGGTCGGGCCCGACCGCTGGAGGTCGTCGCGCCGGGATACGGCGGTGGGAGCCTCGCTGACGTGCTGCCCAGCGCGCTGGCCGTGCTCGGTGTCCCCGGCGCCACGGACCCGCTCGGCCTCGCCGCCGAACTGCCGGGGGTACGCCGGATCGCGGTGCTGCTGGTCGACGGCCTCGGCTGGTACCAGATCCCGACCGCCGCGCCGTACGCGCCGACGCTCACCGGGCTGACCGCCGCGGCCGGCCGACCGCTCACCTCCGGTTTTCCCTCCACCACACCGACCAGCCTGGTCACCCTGGGCACCGGTGTGGCGCCCGGTGCGCACGGGGTGCTCGGCTTCACCGTGTGCGTTCCGGGCACCGAGCGCGTGCTCAACCACATCGAGTGGCGCGACGGCGATCCCGACCCGCTGCGCTGGCAACCGGTCCCCACCCAGTTGGAACGGGCGCGGGCGGCGGGTGTGGCGGTGACCGTGGTGAGCCGGCCGGAGTTCGGCGGTACCGGCCTGACCCTGGCCGCGAACCGGGGCGGTGACTACCGGGGCGCGGCCGGGGTCGACGCGGTGGCCGCCACCACGCTGGCGGCGCTGACCGCCGGACCCGGTCCGACTCTCGTCTCCGCCTACCACCCGGACGTCGACCGCCACGGTCACCTCAGCGGCGTCGACTCGTTGCCGTGGCGGGTGGCGGTGACCGAGTTGGACGGGTTGCTGGCCCGGTTGCTGGACGGGTTGCCGCCCGACGCGGCGCTGCTGGTCACAGCCGATCACGGGCAGCTCGACATTCCCGCCGGGGACCGGTTCGACCTGGACACCGATCCCCGGTTGACCGACGGGGTGCGGGTGGTGGCGGGCGAGCCCCGGGTGCGCTACCTGCATGTCGCCCCAGGGGCCACCGCCGACGTGGTGGCGGCCTGGTCGGCCGTGCTCGGCACCGCCGCCCGGGTGCTGACCCGCGAGGAGGCGGTGGCCAGTGGCCGGTTCGGGCCGGTGGCCACCGACCACCTGGACCGGATCGGCGATGTGGTGGTGGTCTGCAACGACACGTTCGCCGTGCTGGCCAGTCGGTCGGAGCCGCCGATGGTGTCCCGGTTGGTGGCCTTCCACGGCGCGGACACCGCAGCCGAGATGACCATTCCGCTGCTGGTGGTGCGGGGCTGACCGGCCGGAATGTCACTCCCGCGGGCTAACCTGCGCGGGTGGGCCGCAGCCAGTCGCTACCCCGGGGCGGTGATCCCCGGTTCGGGCCCGGCGCCGACGACGCCGGGTGCCCGATCCTGCACGTCGACATGGACGCCTTCTACGCCTCGGTGGAGGTCCGTCACCGCCCCGAGCTGCGCGGCCGGGCCGTCGTGGTCGGCGGGGTCGGTCCCCGCGGCGTGGTCAGTTCGGCCAGTTACGAGGCCCGACGGTACGGCGTCCGCAGCGCCATGCCCACGATGCGGGCCCGTGCCCTCTGCCCGCACGCGGTCTTTCTCGCCCCCGACTTCGCCAGCTACTCGGCGGCCTCGCGGGCGGTCATGCAGATCTTCCGTGACGTCACGCCGCTGGTCGAGCCGCTCTCGCTGGACGAGGCCTTCCTGGACGTCGCAGGTGCCCGGCGACTGTTCGGTCGGCCGGCGACGATCGCCCGTCGCATCCGCGAGCGGGTCGCCGAGGAGCAGGGGCTGACCTGCTCGGTCGGGGTCGCGCCGAGCAAATTCGTGGCCAAGCTCGGCTCGACCCGGGCGAAGCCCGACGGTCTGCTCGTGGTGCCGGCCGACCGGGTGCTCGAGTTCCTCCACCCGCTACCGGTCGCCGCGCTGTGGGGGGTGGGGGAGCGTTCCGAGCAGGCACTGCTACGACTCGGTCTGCGTACCGTCGGCGACCTCGCGCAGGCGCCGCTGGGCATGCTGCGGACCGCGCTCGGCGAGGCGGCCGCCGCGCACCTGCACGAGCTGTCCTGGGGCCGTGACCCGCGCCGGGTCAGCCCGGAGCAGGCCGAGAAGTCGATCGGCGCGGAGGTCACCTTCGACGTGGATGTCGACGATCCGGCCGAGATCCGTCGTACGCTGCTCGCCCTGGCCGAGAAGGTCGGCGCCCGGTTACGAGCCAGCGGGCAGGTGGGGCGGACGGTCTCACTCAAGGTGCGGACCGCCGACTTCCGCACGGTGAGCCGGGCACGCACCCTGGACGTGCCCACCGACGTGGCTCGGGAGATGTTCGACACGTCCTGGGCGCTCTACACCGCGCTGGATCCAGGTGAGCGGATTCGCCTGCTCGGGGTCCGGGCGGAAGGATTGACCGCGGCGGACCAGACGCCGCAGCAACTCGCCCTCGGCCAGCCGGAGCGGGGCTGGCGGGAGGCGGAGGTGGCGGCCGACGCGGCGGCTGCCCGTTTCGGGCGGTCCGTCATAGGACCGGCCAGTCTTCTCACCGGGCGCGATCCCCGACGAAATGAAAATCCGACCCGGCCGTAGGTCGTCCCGCTTTCCGACGCGCGAGGGCCCTCGTAGACTTGCGGGTAAGCAGCCGGTTGGCTGCCACGGTCTGTCGGTCCGACCGGACCGACCAACGTGACCGGGGAGGAGTGCCGTGCCGCTCTCGGAGCACGAGCAGCGGCTGTTCGAGCAGATCGAGCGGTCGCTTGCCGAGGACCCCAAGTTCGCCTCGGCGGTGCGCGCCAGCGATCCGCGCTTCCACGCGCGGCGTCGCCTGCTCGTCGCTGCCGGCCTGATCATCGCTGGCCTGGCGTTGCTGGTCTATGGCGCGGTGATCAAGACTCCGCCGCTGGCAGTGGCGGGATTCGTTGTCATGTTGGCCTCGGCCGCGTTCGCGGTGCAGTCGCACCGTCGGGCGCAGTCACCCGACCTGCACGTCGTCGGGGGCACGGCGAGTCGTCGCCGGCCCAGAGGTCGTGCCGGCCGGAGGTCGGGTTTCCTCGACCGGATGGAGGACCGGTGGCGGCAGCGCCCGGAGGGGCACCGCTGACCCCGTTCCGCCGTTGACGAGGAAGCACGTCACCCCGGGCCGACCGCCCGGGGTGAGTGGCGCGCAAACGGCCAGGGCACCGGGTGAGGCTTCGCGTTGCCCTCCTGCCGCTGTCGGCTGTCACCCGGCCGGTTGCCGGTAGGCGCGTCTGCCGGCGACCCACGAGGGTGTCGCCGGCAGACGGTGAGGATGGTGGGGTGGGTCGCGTTCAGCGCCCCGCGCGGCTGGCGATCAGCCGACGTGGACTGAACCGCAGCAGCCTCCGGCGCACCTGCCCGGCCGAGTTGACCAGTCGTGACGAGTTGTCCGCGATCGCGGTGCGCCACCGGGACAACACCGACGGCGGCAGCATGGTCGCCACCAGCCGGGTCCGCCGGTCGGCCTGCCCGGCCAGCGCGTCGCGCACCGTCCGTAGGGCCGCCGGCAACGGTTCGCCGGTCAACGGGTCCCGGGCGTAACGGGCCCGCTCCTCCGCACGTCCGAGCAGACGTACCGCCGAGCCGGCGTCGGTCTGCGCGGCCAGGCGCTCCCGGGCCACCCGCTCCGCCGTGGCGCGGGGGGTTTCCGTCCGATCCACCCCGACCCGGTAGTCGACAAGCGTGTCGATCAGCTCGTCCCAGGCGGCGTGCGCGTCGGCTCGTGCCCGGTCCGGATCGGTGGCGACCACCACGACCGGTTGACCGGTCGCCGACGGGTCCGCGTCCGGCGCGTCGACCGCCCGCACCGCCGGTGCCGGCCGGCCCCGACGGCGGCGCAGCGCGAGTCGGCGCAGTGCGGGTACGGCGAGCAGGACCAGCAGCGTCAGGACGCTGGCGGCGACCAGCCACGGCCAGACTGGCGTCTGCGCGGCGGGAGTGTCGGAGCCGACCGCCGCACCCGGGTCCTCGCCCTCCTCGAACTGGTTCGGTCCCTGCTCCGCCTCGGCCGAAGGATCCGTCTCCTCGGGCGTGTCCGCGCTGCCGCCCTGCGGCGTGCTCTCCTCCGGGGCGTCCACGTCCGGTGCCCACGCCGAGCGGGTCGAGCCCGGCACGCCGTAGGCCGGGGTGGCGTCGAACGGCACCCAGCCGATCTGGTCGAAGTAGACCTCGGTCCAGGCGTGCAGATTGCGGTTGGTCAGGGTGAGGGTGTCGTCGCTGCGGCGGCTGCCGTTGGTGAACCCGAAGGCGACCCGGGCCGGGATGCCCGCGTCGCGGACCATCCAGGCCAGCGCTGCGGCGTACTGCTGGCAGTAGCCGACCTTGTTCTCCAGGAAGTCGAGAATCGCCTCGCCGCTGCTGCCCTGCTCGGTGCTGAGCCGGTAGCTGAAGCCGTTGTCCTCGGAGAAGTAGTTGTAGATGGCTCGCACCTTGTCGTACTCGGTGCGCGCGCCCCGGATCAGGTCCTCCACCAGGGCCCGGACCTCCGGCACGTCCGGCGTCACGGTCTGCTGCCGGCGCAGCGGCAGGTCCGCCGGCAGCGGCTGAGCCCGCCGCAGCGCCTGCGGACTATACGACGAGCGTACGTAGTCGAAGGAGTACTCCTTGCCCCGGGAGTTCTCCCGGTTGGAGAAGACGACCTGCAGGTTCGGGTCGTAGAACCAGTTGTTGCCCAGCTCGGCGAAGCTGACCGGTTCGGCGTAGACCGGCAACAGCGGCATGTTCAGCTCGCGGCTCACCTGCACGGTGGCCCGTTGCCGGGTGCGCTGGATGCCCGGCGCCGACCGCCCCGAGGGATCGGGCAGGTCGCCGGTGACCCGCCTACCGTTGGGCCCGCGCACCCGGAAGCCGTCGGTACGCAGGTCGTCGGCGACCCCGAAGCGCAGATAGAACGGCTCCTCCTCGGTGGTGGTGACCGTCACCAGGTCGGTCACCTGGGACTGGTTGAGCTGGCCACTGAGCGCGGCGAAGAGGTCGACCCGGCCCGGGGAGCCACCGAACCCGGGACCGATGCCGGAGCCGGGGCCGGAGTTGAGCGTGGTCATCAAGCCGGCGGTCATTCCCGGCACGGCCAACGGAACCAGTACGGCGAGTGCGAGGCCCACCACCGCGAGTCGCCGGCCGGCGGCGGCCAGCGGGGACGACTCCCAGACATCGACGTCGCGGCCGTCTCCGGTGAACCGCCGGCCGAACCGACGGACCCGGTCCACGTTGTCGGTGACCAGCAGCCACAGGAAACCGGCGGCGCCGATCGCGAACGGCACCGGCGGGACGCTGTCCACGTAGACCGCGACCGGCACCGAGTAGATGGCCAGCATGGGCAGCCCGGCCAGAGCGGGGCGGCGCAGCCCGACGCAGAGCACGTCCACCAGCACCGCCACTCCGCCGATGCCGAGCACGGTGATGAACAGCAGCGGGTCGGTGTCCGGGACCTTCACGCCGTGGGAGCGCATGTCCTCGACCGAGTTGCCGAGCAACTCGGCGAAGTGCCCGAAGGTGGCCGGGGTGGGCAGCACCGCGAGCAGTTCGGAGCCGCTGGGGAACAGCCAGGTCAGGGCCAGGGTGAGACCGCCGACCATGGCCAGGATCTGCACCCACAGCGGGGTCCGGCCGAGCCGGGCCAGCGACGCGGCGGCTGCCACCGCGGCCACCGCGATGACCGCCTGGACCAGCCACGTCCAGCGTTCGAAGATGGCCGACAGTGGCGCTGCCGCGAGCAAGGTCGCGCCGGCGGCCACCAGGCCCAGATTCCGATGGGCGATCATGAGGGGGACCTTCCGTTCATCGCACGCCACCGGCCACGGTCTCGGCCATCGCCGCGCGCAGCGCGAACCCCTGCGAGCCCCGCCCCGCCTGTGGCCAGAGCGCCGCCAGCCGGCCGCCGTGATCGACGCCGATCACCCGCCAGCCGGAATGCAGCAGCGCCAGCGCCGCGTTGTCGTGTGCCTGATCGGCCTCGGCCCGCGCGGGCGTCGGCAGGTTCAACCAGGCGGAGCTGTCCAACAGGAAGCAGACACAGGTGGCGCCATTGGCGCGCAACCCGGCCAACAGCTCCGCCTCGGCGGTGCTCAGCGACCCGAACAGCCCGATGATCAGCCCGCCGTCGGCGCGTTGCCGTACGTGCTGCACCAGAGTGGTGATCTCGACCCGCTGATCGAGCCGGACCTCCGCGAGCTGGTCGAGCAGCAGGCCGTCGCCGGCGCCCTCGGTGGCGTCGACGTCCGCGCCCGAGCCGGTGACCAGGCGCAGCTTGTACCCGGCCTGCCGCAGGTGCACCGCGATGCTGGCGGCGGCCGAGACCGCCCACTCGAAGCTCGCGGTCGGACCGTCGCCCTGATGCCCGTACGCGCGGGTGTCCAGCAGCACCGTCGCCCGGCTCTCCCAGGGCTGCTCCTCCCGGCGCACCATCAGCTCGCCGGTGCGCGCGGTCGACTTCCAGTGCACCCGGCGCAGGTCGTCGCCGCGCCGGTACTCCCGGGTGGCCGCATCGTCCTCGCCGTGCACCGCCACCGAGCGGGCCCGACTCTCACCGCTGCCGGCGTACTCGCCGGGCAGCCGCACCGACGGCAGTGGGACCACCTGCGGAACGACGGTGAGCCGGTCGGTACCGGGGAAGGCGCGGCTGAGTTCGCAGAGGCCGAAGGGGTCGGTCATCCGGACCACCAGCGGCCCCACCTCGTACCGGCCGCGCACGTCGGCGCGCACCGTGTACGCCACGGAGCTGGCCTGGTGCGCGCCGAGACGTTCCAGCACCACCCGGGGGCGGCTGCCGAGGGCGTACGGAAGCCGGTCCTCCAGCAGCAGGGTGCCGGTGGGCAGCCGGGACATGTTCTGCAGGCGCAGCACCACCCGGGCGGTCGCGCCGACCGGCACCCGGTGCGGTTCCAGCGACCGGTGGCAGGCGAGCTTGTAGCGGCTGCGGCCGACGTACAGCGCGGCGAGCAGCGGCAGGACGGCCAGCAGCACGGCCACCCGCAGCAGGTCCTTCTCGCCGAGGATGCCGGCGGAGATGGCCGCCGCCACCGCCGCGGCCAGGAAGGAGCGGCCGCGGGTGGTCAGCCCGCGCAGCCCGTCACGCACGTCACGGCCTCCGCGGCTCGAAGGGGGCCCGGCCGTTACCGCTCGGTGGCCGGGTGTCGTAGGGCGAGCGCTTGCGGTCGTGCGGCAGCGGCAGCCGGTGCACCAGGTCGGCGACGATCGCGTCGGTGGTACGCCGGGCGAGCTGGGCGTCGGCCGTGGGGATGATCCGGTGCGCCAGCACCGGCACGGCGAGCACCTGAAGGTCGTCGGGCAGGACGTAGTCCCGCCCGTCGAGGGCGGCCACCGCGCGGGCGGTGCGCAGCAGTTGCAGGGTGCACCGGGGGGAGGCGCCCAGCCGCAGGTCGGGTGACTCGCGGGTGGCGGTGACCAGGTCGACCGCGTACTGCTTGACGGCGTCGGCGACATGCACCTGCCGGACGTGACCGATCAGCCGGCGTACGGTGTCGGCGTCGGAGACCGGCCGCAGCCCGGACAGCGGGTCGACCGCACCGTGCCCGTCGAGCATGGCCAGCTCGGCGGTCGGGTCCGGGTACCCCATCGCGATGCGGGCGGTGAACCGGTCGCGCTGCGCCTCCGGCAGCGGGTAGGTGCCCTCCATCTCGATCGGGTTCTGGGTGGCGATCACCATGAACGGCGTCTGCAACTGGTAGGTCACCCCGTCGACGGTGACCTGCCGTTCCTCCATGCACTCCAGCAGCGCGGACTGGGTCTTCGGCGAGGCCCGGTTGATCTCGTCGCCGACGACCAGGTTCGCGAAGACGGCGCCCGGCCGGAACTCGAAGTCGTGGGTCTCCTGGTTGTAGACGCTGACCCCGGTGACGTCGCTGGGCAGCAGGTCGGGCGTGAACTGGATGCGGCGTACCGAACAGTCGATCGACCGGGCCAGGGCCTTGGCCAGTTTGGTCTTGCCGACGCCGGGCACGTCCTCGATGAGCAGGTGACCCTCGGCGAGCAGGACGGCCAGCGCGAGCCGCACGGTCGCGGTCTTGCCCTCGATGACCTGTTCGATGTTGGTAACGATCGCGTCACTGGCGGCGCGGAACTCGTCGTACGGCAGCAGACCGCCAACGTCGTCCCAGGTCTGTTGTGTCACGGGCCTCCTCCTCGTCGCCGTCACGGCAGCTCTCTACAAGAGCACCTGGCCCCGCCGTTTCGTTCGCGACGTGTGAGCCTCATGTGCCGCGGCAATCTCACTGGCCTCTCAGGCTAACCATGTTTGTCGTCAACGCCGACCGCCGCAGGTGTTTGAGCGCTTACGCAGTGATTTGTCATTCACACAGCGCATGTCATCGGTTCTGCCGGGTAAGCGGGCCCGAATCCGCCTGCCGGACAGGAGGACATGACGAGGTGATCCTCGCCGCCACGCTCGCCTGGCAGGTCGGCCTGGCGGTCTGCGTACCGCTGCTGGTGCGGCGCTTCGGCCGTGACGCCGGCTATCCGCTGGCCGCCGGCTATCTCGTCGCGGCTGCGCTGCTGCTCACCCGGTTGCCGGTGATCCTCGACGACCGGGAAGTCACCGTGGCCTGGCGGTGGCTGCCCGGCCTGGCGGTCCACGCCGCGTTGCGGATGGACGCGCTGGGGTTGGTCTTCGCGCTGCTGGCGCTCGGGGTGGGCGCGCTCATCATGGCCTACTGCCCCCGCTACCTCGACGGCAGCGAGGCCGAGCAGGAGCGGGTGTACGTGACGATGACCCTCTTCGCCGCCGCGATGCTGGGCCTGGTCCTCGCCGACGACCTGCTGGTGCTCTTCGTCTTCTGGGAACTCACCTCGATCCTCTCCTTCGTCCTGATCGGGCAGGGCGGTCGGCCGGCGGCCACCGGACCGGCCGTGCAGGCGCTGCTGGTCACCGTCGCCGGCGGTCTCGCGCTGCTGACCGCGATCGTGCTGTTGGCAGTGCACCTCGGCACCACCAGCCTGGACACCATCGTGGCCGAGCCGGAGCGACTGAGCGGCGTACCGGCCTGGGTGGTGGGGACGCTGATCATCGTCGCGGCGTTCACCAAGTCCGCGCAGCTGCCGTTCCATTTCTGGCTGCCCGGTGCGATGGTGGCGATCACGCCGGTGAGCGCGTACCTGCACGCGGCGACGATGGTGAAGGCCGGCATCTACCTGCTGATGCGCTTCTCGGCGGTGTTCGGCGGCTCCTGGGCGTGGAACGGCACCCTGATCGCCGTCGGCCTGCTCACCGCGATCCTCGGCGCGCTGCTCGCGCTGCGCCAGTACGACCTGAAGGCGCTGCTGGCGTACTCCACGGTCAGTCAGCTCGGCCTGCTGGTCGGGGTGATCGGCGTTGGCACCCCGGACGCCGACGCGGCGGCGATCCTCTACACCGTCGCCCACGCGCTGTTCAAGGCGACCCTGTTCATGCTGGTCGGCATCATCGACCACCAGGCGGGCAGCCGCGACGTGCGGGAACTGGCGGGGCTGCACCGGGTGATGCCGGCGACGGTCTGGCTCACCGCGCTGGCCGCGATGTCGATGGCCGGCCTGCCGCCGACCATCGGCTTCGTCGGCAAGGAGGCGATCTTCGAGGCCCTCGGCGGGGCCTACGGGGGAGGGTGGCTCGGCTGGTGCGCGGCCGGGCTCGGGGTGCTCGCCTCGGTGCTCACCTTCGCGTACGCGGCCCGCCTGGTGCACGGCATGGTGGAGGGACCGACCCGGCAGCGCCAGCTGCGCGAGCCGTCCTGGGCGTTTCTCGCCCCGGCCGCGGTGGCCGCGGTGGCCGCGACCGTGCTCGGCCCGACGGTGGCCGTGCTGAGCCCGCTGGTGGAGCGGGCCGCGGACGATGCCCGCCCGGAGGGTACGCCGCCCTATCTGGCCTTCTGGCACGGCTTCACCCCGGCGTTGGGGCTGAGCGTGCTCACCGTGCTGCTGGGCGTCCTGATGTTCCTCGGCCGGGTCCGGGTGGACCGGTGGCTTCGGTCCGTACCCACCATCCCGCCGTTCGCCGAGTTGTTCGAGCGCGCCCGGCAGGCGCTGCTGCATGCGGGCTCGTTCGTCGCCCGGACCGCGCACGCGCCGGGGCCGGCACCGTACCTGGCCCGGCCGTTGCTGGCGACGGTGGCCCTGGCCACGGTCGCGGCGGTGACGCTGACCGACGTCCCGGCCGGCCTGGGTGATGGCGACCCGGCCCGGCCCGGCGACTGGCTGCTGCTGGGGATGCTCGTGACGGCGCTCGCCGGGCTGCTGGTGGCGCGCTCCGCGCTGGCGGCGATCGGCCTCACCGGAGTGGTGGGGCTGCTGCTCTCGGCGTGGTTCCTGACCGTCGGAGCACCGGATGTGGCGTTGACCCTGATGCTGGTGGAGGTGCTCACCGCGGTGGTCGTCATGCTGGCTCTGCGCCAGCAGCCACCCCGGCTCGCGCCCGTCGGACGACGCCGGCCGGTCGTGGGCGCGGCCCTGCTCGCGGCCGCCACCGGTGTCGCGGCCGCCGCCGGTACGGCCGTGCTGACCGGCCGCGACCAGGTGTCCGGCCCTGGCCGGTGGTACCTCGACCGGGCGGAGGCGTTGACCGGCGGTGCCAACGTCGTCAACACCATCCTGGTGGACTTCCGGGCCCTGGACACCCTCGGCGAGGCGGTGGTGCTCGCGGTGGTGGCACTCGGGCTGGTCCGGCTTGCCGCCGGTCGCCCGGTCGAGCCGGCCAGCACCGGAACGGCCGGCGACGACCTCGTGCTCGGCCTCGCCTACCGGGTGCTCGCACCGGTGATGCTGCTCGCCTCGGCGGTGCTGTTCCTACGCGGACACGAGGAGACCGGCGGCGGCTTCATCGGGGCGCTGCTGGCGGGCACCGCCGTCGGGCTCGGCCAGTTGGCGCACCCCGGCGGCGCACCACTGCTGAGTCGGCTCAGGTCGGCGCCACTGGTGGCGGCCGGGCTGCTGACCGCGACGGTCGCCGCGCTGGTGCCGCTCGCCGCAGGTCGGTCGCTGCTCGCGCCGCTCGCCCTGAACACGCCGGATCCGTTGCCGTCGCTGTCCACGTCGCTGCTGTTCGACCTCGGGATCTACCTGATGGTCCTGGCGCTGGTGGTGGCCGCGGTGCGCCGCCTCGGCGTACCGCCGAACCAGCCGACCGACCTGCCGACCGACCTGCCGACCGACCTGCCGACCGGCCAGCCGACCGGCCAGCCGGAGACCGGAGGTGCCCGGTGAGCGCCGCGTTCGTGGTCGGCGTCCTGGTGGCCGCGGGAGTGTTCCTGCTGTTGCGGCCGGGCCTGCTGCGCGTGGTGCTGGGCTTCGTGCTGCTCGGTCACGCCGTCAACGTGGTGCTGCTCGCCGCCGGTGGGCTGGCCCGGCGGACCGCGGCGCTGGAGGAGGTCGGTCCCGACACCGCCGATCCGTTGCCGCAGGCGTTCGTGCTGACCGCGATCGTGATCAGCTTCGGAATCACCATCCATCTGCTCGGCCTGCTGCGACGCGGTGCCGGTGGGCCCGCCGCAGATCCGACCGGTGGCGACGCCGACGCCGATTCCGAAGGTGACGGCGGAGAGGGCGGGCACGGCACGGGGCGGCGCCGGTGAGCGGTCTGCTGCTGATCCCGGTGGTCGGGCCGCTGCTCGTCGCCGGGGTGCTGCTCGCCCTGCCGGGCCGCACCAGGCTGCATCGGGTCGGCGCGTTCACGACCATGACGGTGGTGCTGGCGACCGGCCTGGCGCTGCTGGCGTGGACCGGTGGGGGCGCGTTGGCCGTGCTGCGCGTCGGTGGCTGGCCCGGTTCGATCGCCATCAGCCTGGCGGCAGACGTGCTCAGCGCCCTGCTGGTCACGGTGACGGCGCTGGTGGTGCTCTGCTGTCTCGTCGCCGCTGTCGGCTCCGGAGACGACAGTCGCCCGTACTTCCTGCCGCTGGTGCTGGTGCTCGCGGCCGGGTCCGGCGGCGCGTTCCTCACCACCGATCTGTTCAACCTCTTCGTGCTCATCGAGGTGATGCTGGTGCCCTCGTACGTGCTGCTGAGCCTGGCCGGCGGGGCCGGGCGCGGCGGCGCGGGACGGGTGTACGTGGCCACCAACCTGCTCGGGTCCACCCTGCTGCTGGCCGGGGTGGCCCTGGTCTACGGCACCACCGGCGTGGTCGGGCTGGGCGACCTGGCCGGCGCGGCACGCGACCAACCGACCGTCGCGGTCGCCGGCGGCGTGGTGCTGCTCGCCCTCGGCGTCAAGAGTGCGCTGGTGCCGCTGCACGACTGGCTGCCCCGCACCTATCCGGTGGCCTCGCCAGTGGTGGTGGCGCTCTTCTCCGGGCTGCTGACCAAGGTCGGTCTCTACGCGGTGATCCGGATCTACGCGGTGGTGTACGGCGGCGATCCCGGATACCGCTGGCTGCTCGGCGCGGTGGCGCTCGTGTCGATGGTGGTCGGCGTGCTCGGGGCCGTGGGTGAGAACTCGATGCGGCGGATCCTGACCTTCCACATGGTCAGCCAGCTCGGCTACGTACTGCTCGGCCTGGCCCTGTTCACCGCCGCCGCGCTTGCCGCGGCGGTCTACTACCTGGCCCAGTACATCGTGGTCAAGGCGGCGTTGTTCCTGTGCGCCGCAGCGGTACGCGCCGGGCGCGGCACCGACCGGCTCGACGGTTCCGGCGGTCTTGCCGGGCAACGTCCGGCGCTCGCCCTGGCCTTCGCCGGGGCGGCGCTGTCGCTGGCCGGCCTGCCGCCGTTCTCCGGGTTCCTGGCGAAGTTCCTGCTGCTGCGGGCCACCGCGGAGGCCGGCGCCTGGCTGGCCATGACGGTCGCGGTGCTGGTCAGTCTGGTCACCCTGCTGTCCATGCTGAAGGTCTGGAGCGCGCTGTTCACCGGGGACCCGCCGGCCTCGTCGAGCGTGGCGAAGCGGATCGGCCCGACCCTTGTCGGCCCACCGCTGGCGCTGGCCGGCCTCTCCCTGGCAGCCGGGCTGGCGGCGGCACCGCTGCTGATGCTCGCCGACACGGCGGCGGCCGGGCTGCGTGACCCGGTGGACTACGTACGGGCGGTGACCGGCCGATGAGCACCGGCGCTATGCCGATCCCGCGCCGCACGGTGGTGCGGGCTCGACGACTCCTGCGGTTCGCCGGCTATTTCGCGGTCCGGCTGGTCCAGGCGAACCTCGCCGTGGCCTGGGAGATTCTGACGCCGGGTTCCCGGCTGGCGCCGGCGGTGGTGCGGGTGCCGCTGCGGGCGACCACCGACACCGAGGTGGCCGCGGTGGCGCTGGCGGTGAGCCTGACTCCGGGCACGCTGACCCTGGGCGTGCACCGCGAACCCACCGCCGCGCTCTGGGTGCACGGCATGTACGCCGCCGACCCGGTGGCGTTCCGGCGGGCGGTGACCGAACTGGAGTGGCGGTTGCTGGCCGCCCTGCGCCCGGCCGCCCACCCGGACGGCCCGGACGGCGGCCAGTCGGAGGTGACCCGGAGGTGACGATGATCCTGCTCGACTCGGTACTCGTGGTCCTCGCCGGCTCGATGGCGGTGGTGATCGTCCGGCTGGTGGTCGGTCCGACCGACGCCGACCGGGCAGCCGCCCTGGATCTCGGCTTCTTCGTCTTCCTGGCGGCCCTGGCGGTGCTCGCCGCCCGGCTGCATGCCCCCGATCTGCTCGACCTGGTGCTGACCGGAACGCTCGTGAGTTTCCTGGCGACGGTGGCGATGGCCCGGCTGGTGCACCGGCGGCAGCGATGATCCGCACCCTGCTGGCGTCGACGTTGTTGCTGCTCGGCACCGCGCTGATCGCGACCAGCGCGGTCGGCCTGATCCGCCTGCCGGACGTCTATCACCGGATGAACTCCGTGGCCAAGGCGGCCAGCCTGGGGGTGAGTTGCGTGCTGCTCGGCGTGCTGCTGCTGATTCCTGGCTGGCGTACCGCCGTGGTGGTCCTGGCCGCCGTCGGGCTGCAACTGTTCACCGCACCGATCGGCGGCTACACCCTGGCGCGGGCCGCCTACCAGTCCGGGGCACCGCTGGCACCGATCACCCGCTACGACGAACTCGGTGGCCGGGCCGGCGAGGGCGGCGACGAGCCGGCCCGGGGCCAGATCTGAGGGGTGGTGGGCGGCGGCGACACACCACGCGCGGTACACTGCCGGTCATGGCCGGAGTCTTCCTGCTTCTTACCGGGCCGTGCTGATGCGCTGAACGCGCGACAGCACGGCGGCCCCTCCTGCGTGAGGGGCTTTTTCGTGCCCGCTGCCGGCCCCGACGGGCCGGTGTGGCAGACCCGAGACCAGCCAGCACTCCGACAGACTCCGCCGAGCGACGCGAGGAGAAGGCCATGACCGAGGCAGACGTCCCACCGTTCCGGTACACCGCAGCGCTGGCCGACGAGATCGAAAGCCGCTGGCAGGACCGGTGGGAGCGGGAGGGTGCCTTCCACGCGCCGAACCCGTCCGGTCCGTTGGCCGATCCGGCCCACCCGCGATCAGGTGCGGAGAAGCTGTACGTGCTGGACATGTTCCCGTACCCGTCCGGGGCCGGGCTGCACGTCGGGCATCCGCTGGGCTACATCGGCACCGACTGTTTCGCCAGGTACCAGCGGATGGCCGGCCGCAACGTGCTGCACGCGATGGGTTTCGACGCGTTCGGGCTGCCCGCCGAGCAGTACGCGGTGCAGACGGGTACCCACCCCCGGACCACCACCGAGGCCAACATCGAGCGCTACCGGGCGCAGCTGCGCCGGCTGGGCCTGGCCCACGACCAGCGACGTTCGGTGGCCACCATCGACACCGACTTCTACCGCTGGACCCAGTGGATCTTCCTGCAGATCTTCAACTCCTGGTACGACCGTGAGGCCGGCCGGGCCCGGCCGATCAGCGAGCTGATCGCCGAGTTCGCCGGGGGCGTGCGGCGCACCCCGGACGGCCGGCCGTGGGCCGAGCTGTCGGCCGCCGAGCGGAGCGCCATCGTCGACGACCACCGCCTGGCGTACGTGTCGCAGGCACCGGTGAACTGGTGCCCCGGGCTGGGCACGGTGCTGGCCAACGAGGAGGTCACCGCCGACGGCCGCTCCGAGCGGGGCAACTTCCCGGTCTTCAAGCGCAACCTGAAGCAGTGGATGATGCGGATCACCGCGTACGGCGACCGGCTGCTGGACGACCTGGACAAGCTGGACTGGCCCGAGCCGATCAAGCTGATGCAGCGCAACTGGATCGGCCGGTCGCAGGGCGCGCACATCGACTTCCCGACCCCGGTCGCCCCGATCCGGGTGTTCACGACCCGGCCCGACACCGTCTTCGGCGCCACCTACATGGTGCTGGCTCCGGAGCACGAGCTGGTCGACACGCTGGCGCCGGCGGCGTGGCCGGAGGGCACCCGGGACGCGTGGACCGGCGGGCACGCCGGCCCGCGGGAGGCCGTCGAGGCGTACCGCAAGGCGGCAGCGGCCAAGACCGACGTGGAGCGGCAGGCCGAGACGAAGGAGAAGACAGGCGTCTTCACCGGCGCGTACGCCACCAACCCGGTCACCGGGGGACAGATCCCGATCTTCATCGCCGACTACGTGCTGGCCGGCTACGGCACCGGCGCGATCATGGCGGTGCCCGCCCAGGACGAGCGGGACTGGGAGTTCGCCGAGGTTTTCGAGCTGCCGATCGTGCGTACCGTGCAGCCGCCGGAGGGCTTCGACGGCAAGGCGTACACCGGGGACGGCCCGGCGATCAACAGCGCCGCGCCCGAGCGCGGCCTGGACCTGGACGGCCTGGGCGTGGCCGACGCCAAGGCCCGGATCATCGGCTGGCTGGAGGAGACCGGCAACGGTCAGGGCGCGGTGACCTACCGGCTGCGGGACTGGCTGTTCAGCCGGCAGCGCTACTGGGGCGAGCCGTTCCCGATCGTTTACGACGCCGACGGCGCCGCCATCGCCCTGCCGGAGGAGATGCTGCCGGTCGAGCTGCCCGAGGTGGACGACTTCTCCCCGCGCACCTTCGACCCGGAGGACGCGGCCAGCGACCCGGAGACGCCGCTGTCGCGCCGCCGCGACTGGGTCGAGGTCGAGCTGGACCTGGGTGACGGTCCGAAGCGCTACACCCGGGAGACGAACGTGATGCCGCAGTGGGCCGGCTCCTGCTGGTACGAACTGCGCTACCTGGACCCGACCAACGAGGGCCGGTTCGTCGACGCGGAAAACGAGCGGTACTGGATGGGCCCGCGCGCCGAGGGCGACTGCGGCGGCGTGGACCTGTACGTGGGCGGCGCCGAGCACGCCGTGCTGCACCTGCTGTACGCCCGGTTCTGGCACAAGGTGCTGTACGACCTGGGGCACGTCTCCAGCTTCGAGCCGTTCCGCAAGCTGTTCAACCAGGGCTACATCCAGGCGTACGCGTACACCGACGCCCGGGGCGCGTACGTGCCGGCGGAGGAGGTCGCCGAGCGCGACGGCGGCTTCTTCCTGGGCGACGTCCAGGTCAACCGCGAGTACGGCAAGATGGGTAAGTCCCTGAAGAACGTGGTCACCCCGGATGAGATGTGTGCCGCCTACGGCGCGGACACGTTCCGGGTGTACGAGATGTCGATGGGGCCGCTGGAGGTGTCCCGCCCGTGGGAGACCCGGGCGGTGGTCGGCTCGTACCGCTTCCTGCAACGGGTCTGGCGGGCCGTCGTCGACGAGCAGACCGGGCAGTCGCGGGTGGTGGACGCCCCCGCCGACGAGCAGACCCGGCGGCTGCTGCACAAGGTCATCGACGGTGTCCGGGGCGACATGGAGCAGATCCGGTTCAACACCGCGATCGCCAAGCTGATCGAGCTGACCAACGGGGTGACCCGCCTGTCGCGTACCCCGCGCGAGGTGGCCGAGCCGCTGGTGCTGATGGTCGCGCCGTTCGCCCCGCACATCGCCGAGGAGCTGTGGCAACGGCTGGGCCACTCCACCTCGCTGACGTACGCGGACTTCCCGGTCGCCGACCCGGCCCTGCTGGTCGCCGAGACGGTCACCTACCCGGTGCAGGTCAACGGCAAGGTCCGGGCCCGCGTCGAGGTGCCCGCCGACGCCGGCGAGGACGACGTACGGCAGGCGGCCCTGGAAGCCGTCGCCACCACCCTGGCCGGCTCCCAACCCCGCAAGGTCATCGTCATCCCCACCCGCATGGTCTCCATCGTCCTGTAACCCCCACCCTGGCCGATTCCACCCGCGTTGATCATGAGGTGGCGGCAGTTTGAAGGTCGACTACCGCCGTCAACCTCATGATCAACGCTGGGTGGGGTGGGTGTATTAGGGGGTGCGGTGGGTCAGGGCCAGCGCGGTGATCAGGACGGTCAGGGCGGCCCAGGCGGTGTAGGTGGTCCAAGCGCCGGAGACGGTGGCGGGGTGAATGTCGGTCAGCCACGGCGGGGAGCCGTTCGGGTCCCTGAGCCGCTGCCACGCGGGCACCAGCATGGCGTGCCGGAGCAGTGCGCTCCAGCGTTCGTCCTCGTCGACGGCGGTGGGCAGCAGGAGCAGCAGGGTCGCGGCGGTGACGATCGCGGGTGCGGTGTGCCGGATCAGCGCGGCGAGGGCCATACCGACGAGCGCGCAGAGCGGCACCAGCAGGGCGGAGGCGGCGATGCCGCGCAGCGCGCCGGGATCGCCGATGGACATGTTCGCGTCGACGTCGGCGAGGATCGCCTGCGACACCACGAACGCCGCCGCCGCGCCCAGCGCCCCCAGCAGGGTCAGCACGCCGGTCAGCACGGTCAACTTGGCGGCGGCCACCGCGTAGCGCCGGGGGACGGCCGCGAACGTGGTGCGCATCAGCCCGGAGGCGTACTCACCGCCGATCGCGACCGCGCCGACACCACTGGCGGCGAGGACGACGAACATCTGCGCCTCGGTGGGAAAGGCGTCCCAGAGCGGGGAACGCAGCGCCCGCCGCTCGGCCGACCAGTCCGGCCAGCCCGCGTGGGTGGCCAGCGCGGCGTGGCCGGCGAGGCCGACCATGGCGAGCAGGATCAGGGCGAACGCCGCCCAGGTGGAGCGGAGCGACCAGAGTTTGATCCATTCGGCGGCGAGCAGGTCGCGGTAGCGGGCCAGGTGGGTCGGGCTGGTGCGGGTGGCGGGTCGGGTCGCGGTGGTCATCGGGTCCTCCGGGCGGCGTACTCGACGTCGGCGGCGGTGAGTGCCATGAAGGCCTCCTCCAGTGAGGCGGTGCGGGTGGTCAACTGGTGCAGCGGGATCCGCAGGCCGAGGGCCAGGTCGCCGATCCGTTCCGCGTCCACCCCGCTGACGGCGAGCGCGCCATCCGCATCCGGCCGCACGTCCGCGCCAACGTCCACCAGCGCCGAAGTCAGGGCGGCCGATTCGGGGGTACGCAGGACGACCTCGGCCCGGCCGGCGCGGGCGGCGAAGTCGTTCAGGGACTCGTCGGCGATCAACCGGCCCCGGCCGATGACGACGAGGTGGTCGGCGCAGTGCTCGACCTCGCCCATCAGGTGACTGGAGACGAAGACGGTGCGGCCCTCGGCGGCGAGCCGTCGGAACAGTTCGCGCACCCAGCGCACCCCTTCCGGGTCGAGGCCGTTGAACGGCTCGTCGAACATCAGCACGGGCGGGTCGCCCAGCAACGCGGCGGCGATACCGAGGCGTTGCCGCATGCCGAGCGAGAATCGGCCGACCCGGCGGTTGGCGGCATCGTCGAGGCCGACCAGTCCCAGGACCTCGTCGGCCCGCCGGGAGCCGATGCCGTTGCCGCGGGCGAGGGCCGTCAGGTGCGCCCGTGCGCTGCGCCCGGCGTGCACGTCCCCGGCGTCGAGCAGCGCGCCGGCGTGCCGTAGCCCCCGGGCAAGGTCCCGGAACCGGACGCCAGCGACCGTGACGGTGCCGCTGGTCGGCGTGGTCAGCCCGAGCACCATGCGCAGGGTGGTGGACTTGCCGGCGCCGTTCGGGCCGAGGAAGCCGGTCACCCGGCCGGGTCGGACGGTCAGGGTCAGACCGTCGACGGCGGTGGTGCGGCCGTACCGCCGGGTCAGGCCATCAAGTTCGATCATGCCGTGCACGCTGCCGGGCGCCGGGCGCTGCCGCGTCGACCCGCCGGCCGTACCGGGCGCCTGGACAGTGGCCTGCGGGCGTACGCCCCCGGGCCGATGCCGGCGCGGCGCGGCGCTGGATACCGTGTGCCGGTGGACGTCACCGCCCTGATCCGGCCGCGTGCCACCGTGCCGGTGGTGCGGGCGGTCCTGGTGTGGGCCGGGGTCGCCCTGCTGCCGGTGCTCTGGGCGCTGGCGCCGGCCGTGGCGAACAGCGGCGACGGGTTCGGCGTGGTGGGCTGGTGGCTGCCGGTGCGCTACCTGGTGCCGGTGCTCATCGTGGCGCTGCCGGCGGGCCTGCTGCGGCGCCGCCCGCTGACCGCGCTCGGCTTGATGCTCGCCGGAGCGACGCTGTGCGCCGCGACCGTGCACGGCCGGGATCCCGGGTACCTCGGCGACATCTTCAATCTCCAGTTCCTCGCCGTCGACGCGGCGCTCGCCGTCGTTGCCGCGAACCGCTCCCGTCGGGTGTCGGTGCCGGCCGCCGGGGCGGTGCTGGTGACGCAGGTGCTCGCTGCCTTCGTGAACCTCGGAGTCGAGCCGGTGGACCAGGCCGCGCTGACCGTGCTGGCGGTCGCGACAGCCTGGATCGCCGGCAACTCGGTGCGGGCACGGCGGAGCTACGCGGCAGCGATGCGCGGGCACGCCGCCGCCGAGGCGGTCACCGCCGAGCGGCTGCGCATCGCCCGGGAACTGCACGACATGGTCGCGCACAGCATCGGCGTCATCGCCATCCAGGCCGGGGTCGGGGCACGGGTGATCGACACCCAACCGGCCCAGGCCCGCGCCGCGCTCGCCACCATCGAGGCGGCCAGCCGGGACACCCTGGCCGGCCTGCGGCGTACCCTCGGCGCGCTGCGCCGCGGCGACGGGGATCCGCCGCCGCTGGAGCCGGTGCCCGGATTGGTGGACCTGGAGCGGCTGATCGCCGCGACGGGTGATGCCGGAGTCCGGGTCGAGTTGTGCTCGGCCGGCGACGGGCCGGTCCCGGCTGAGATCGACCTCGCCGCGTTCCGCATCGTCCAGGAGGCGCTCACAAACGTGGTCCGCCACGCCGGGGTGGACGCGTGCCGGGTCGTCGTCGAGCGCGGCGACCACGCGGTCATGGTGGAAATCGTCGACGACGGCCGGGGCGGTCCGATCGGCGTCGAGGGGCACGGCTTGATCGGCATGCGCGAGCGGGTCATGGCCGTCGGCGGCCGGTTCCGGGCCGGACCACGGTCCGAGGGAGGCTTCCGGGTGACAGCCTGGCTGCCGGTGTCGCCGCAGAGCGCAGTCCCGGCCGGTGGTCGTCCGGGTGGTGCTGGTGTCGTCGGTGGCCGTCCGGCTGGTGGCGGCCGGGTCGGCGGTCGTCCTGAGGAGGTGGCGGAGCGGTGACCATCCGGGTGCTGCTCGTCGACGACCAGCCGCTGGTGCGGGCCGGGCTGCGCGTGCTGATCGCCGACGTGCCGGACATGGCAGTGGTCGGCGAGGCTGGCACCGGCGCCGAAGCCATACGCCTGACTCGTGAGGTGTTGCCCGACGTGGTGCTGATGGACCTGCGGATGCCGGGGACCGACGGCATCCAGGCGACGCGGACGATCACCGACTCCGGCGGTCCTACCCGGGTGCTGGTGCTCACCACGTTCGACGACGACGAACACGTGCACGCCGCGCTGCGGGCCGGCGCGAGCGGCTTTCTCGTCAAGGACATGGCGTTGGAGGACATCCTCGGCGCGATCCGGGTGGTAGCGGCGGGGGACGCGCTCATCGCACCAGGTGTGACCCGGCGACTTATCGCCGAGTTCAGTCGCCGGCCGGCGGCTGCGACGCCACGGTCGCTGGCCGGGGTGACCGATCGGGAGCGCGAGGTGCTCACCCTCGTGGGACGGGGCCTGTCCAACGCCGAGATCGCCGCCGAGCTGGTGATCAGTACTGCCACCGCAAAGGCTCATGTGGCCCGACTCTTCAGCAAGCTCGGCGCCCGCGACCGGGTGCACCTGGTCATCGCCGCCTACGAAGCCGGCCTGGTCGCCCCGCCCCGCTGACCCCCACCGTCATCTCCCCTCCGCCACCCCGCCGCGCGCCCGCATGCCTGCATGCGCAACTTCGGGGGAAGTGCTGCCTCGACCGCCTCGGAACCAGCACTTTCCCCGAAGTTGCGCGGTCCCGCTGGGTTCGGGGGGTGGGGAAGTCGGTCAGCGGCGGAGGCGGCGTTCGGCGCGCCACCAGCGGGCGAGCAGTACGGCGCTGGCGATGAAGCCCAGCGAGGCCGGGGCGGCGGCGAACCAGTTGATCTCGCCGGGGCTGGTCACGGCTGCGCCGACCGCCGCGTAGCCGAACGCGGTCGGCGCGGAGGCGATCACGCTGCCGACGAGGAACGGCAGCACCCGCGCGCCGGTGGTGCCGTAGCCGTAGCTGACCAGACCGAAACCGGAGATCGGCAGCAGCCGTACGGTGACCACGCCGAGGACGCTCTGCCGGGCGAACCAGCGGTCGAGGCGGGCCAGCCGGCCCCGGACGCGTTCGGCGACGAACTCCCGGCCCAGCACCCGCCCCACGGTGAAGCCGATCGCCGCCGCCAGCAGCGCGGCGCCGAGCGCGTACGCGGCACCTTCCAGGGCACCGAAGATGGCACCCGCGGCGAGCGTGATGAAGGTGCGGGGGACCAGCGCCACCAGCAGCAGTGCCCCGCCGAGCACACCGGCCACCGGGGCGAGCCGTCCCATCCGGTCGGCCAGGTCCGGCAGCGCCGTCGGCTCGGGGTGCGGCACCAGCAACAGCGTCGCCCCGAAGACAGCGAGCAGGAGCAGCAGCAGCGCGAACCGGGTGACCGACGGCGTCGCGGCGACCAGCAGACGGCACCACCCGGCGGGCGGGGAACCGACCGGTGGGCTGTCGGGCTGCGGGGGGCCGGCCGCGGGGGCACCCGACCGGCTCACCCGCAGTAGTCGTCTCCGCAGCTTGCGGATCATGCCCGGGCGGTGGCCACCGCGGTCCGGCGTTCGGCCCGCAGCCGGTCGGCCCAGGTGTCGTCGAGCGGGGGCAGGTGCTGCGCGCCGGTCGCCCAGCGCAGCAGCAGGTCGGCCAGGGCCGGATTGCGGGCCAGCGCGGGGCCGTGCGAGTACGTGCCGAGCAGCTTGCCCCGCCAGGCCCCCTCGGTGGCGCCGTCGTTGCCGACCCCGGCGGTGACCCGGGCCAGCGGGGAGACCCCGGGGCCGAGGTGGGTGCGACCGCCGTGGTTCTCGAACCCGGTCAACGGCGGCAGGCCGAGGCGGGCGTCGATGTCGCCGGCCAACTCGCCGACGGCCCGGCTGGGACCCCGGTCCGAGGAGAGGTCGAGCAGTTCCAGGCCCTGGTACTGGGTGCCCTTGGCAAAGAACGAGGTGCCCAGCAACTGGTAGCCGGCGCAGACACCGAAGACCACCGAGCCCTGGGCCACCGCCCGGTGCAGGCCACCGTCGGCGAGCAGTCGTTGCGCGCCGAGCGCCTGCGGGCCGTCCTCACCGCCGCCGATGAGGTAGATGTCGGCCGTGGTGGGCAGCCGCTGGTCGGAGCGGACCTCCAGCACCTCGACCGGAAACCCGCGCTGCTGGGCCCGGCGGGCCAGGATCAGAGCGTTGCCCCGGTCGCCGTAGGTGGACAGCAGGTCCGGATAGATCCAGACGATGCGCAGGGTCTCAGTTGACACGGTCCAACTCCGCTCGGATGTCCTGGAACGCGGTGTAGTTCGCGATGACCTCCAGCCGACCCGGAGGTACCGCCCGGACGGCTTCGTCGAAGGTGCGTACGTACTGGAAGGGCACGTCGTTGATCTCCAGCCGCACGGCCAGGTCGTACGCCCGGTCGCCGGTGATGAGCACCAGGCGTCCGCGCAGCGGAGCGAAGTCGACGTCGAAGAGCCACGAGGTGTCCAACCCGTCGGGGTCGCGGGCGTTGATGGACAGCAGCGTCGGCGCCTCGTCCGCCATGTCGAACGCCTCCAGCCAGCTGGCCGGGTTCTTGGCCAGCAGCAGTCGCACGGTGCGACCCTCCCGGACCACCTGGGCGTAGCGTCCGGCCACCGAGGTCACGTCACCGAGGCGGGGCACCGCGTCGAAGGGGCGTACGCCGAATTCGGCGGCGACCGCGAGGGCGGTGGCCGCGTTGCCGACGTTGACCTTGCCGGGTAGCTGGAGCTTGACCTTGTACCAGGCGCCGGTCGGGTCGACGACGCCCTCGTCGTCCACGGTCCACTGCGGCTCCGGCCGGCGTAGCGGGCAGCCGGTGCACCACCACTGCTCGCCGGAGCGCTGGATGGTGGAGCCGCACTCGGGGCAGACCCAGGAGTCGTCGTGCCAGCGCTGCCCGGCGGAGAACCAGGTGACGTGCGGCGGGGTGATCCGCTGGTCGTGGGAGGCCGGCGGGGTGGCGGCCCAGACCACCATCGGGTCGTCGGCGTTGGCGACCACGCGGATGTCCGGATGCCGGGCCAGCGCCGCGCGCCAGAGCTGCGCCATCATGGCGACCTCCTTGGCCCGGTCCAGCTGGTCACGGGAGAGGTTGAGCAGCGCCACCACGTGCGGGTCGGTCGCCTCGATCACCTGGGCGAGGTAGTGCTCGTCGACCTCCAGCACCGCGTACGGCGTGCTGCCGGCCTTGGCCAGCGCGGAGGTGTGTCCGGTGGGCATGTTGGCGCCGAACGAGTTGGTGGCGACCCGACCGAGTACCCCGACGGCCGCGGCGGCGAGCCGCGTGGTGGTGGTCTTCCCGTTGGTCCCGGAGATCAGCGCGATGGCCCGGCCGGCGGAGAGGTGGGCGAGCAGTTCGGGGTCGATCTTCAGGCCGAGCCAACCACCGATCACCGAGCCGTCGCCCCGGCCCGCCGCCCGGGACAACGCCGCGGCGGTCCGTGACACGGAGCTGGCCACCTTCGCCCGCAGGGGCATCTTCGCGTCCGTCACCCGAGCGAGGTTACCGGACCAGCGGACCCGCGAGATCGGCACCGACGGCGATCCGTTCGGCTCGGCTCTGCCGGCGGCCGGTCGGATGACCCTCGGCCGGACGGAGTCGATCTATGTCGGAAAGCGGACCCGCCCTGCGGGGCCGCCGGGCCCTCCACTCCGCTCCACCCCGCCTGACGTGCGCTTTTGTGGCGACGCGCGGCGCGCCACGCGGTCGAATCTGGTTGCGAGTGGAGGGAAGTGGAGTAGAGTGGGGCGCATTGGTGGGGCCGGGAGGGGCCCACCGGCCCGGGGGGTCAGCGGCGCGCGAACGCCGCTCAAAGGGCGAGGGGGTTGGGCCGATGTTTCTCGGCACCCACACTCCGCGCCTGGACGACAAAGGCCGGTTGATCCTTCCGGCGAAGTTCCGGGATGAGCTGGCGGGGGGTGTCGTGATCACCAAAGGGCAGGAGCGCTGCCTCTACGTCTTCCCGACGCCGGAGTTCCAGCAGATCGCGGAGCAGTTGCGTGCGCAGCCGATGACACACAAGGCGGCCCGGGCCTACAGCCGTGTGTTCTTCGCCAGCGCGCACGACGAGGTGCCGGACAAGCAGGGTCGGGTGACCATCCCGCCGCACCTACGTACATATGCGGGGCTCGACCGGGACCTGGTGGTCATCGGTGCGAGCACCCGGGTGGAGATCTGGGACAAGGTCGCCTGGGAGACCTACCTCGCCGAGAGCGAAGACGACTTCGCCGACATCGAGGAAGGGGTGCTGCCCGGCGGTCTGTAGGGCGTGGCGACGCCCGACGTACTGCGAGATCTCCAGCCGCTTTCGAGTTCCTGGCATCCCTTCCCCGGTGCCAGGCGCACGATCCGACCCTCCGGGCCTGCGGCCCGACGGGCGGGCGGAGAGCGGATGGGGATCTGGCGGTACGACGGCACGGCGTCGTCCGACGAACAGGGCGCGGATACACAACCGGTTCAACCAGTGGGGGTCGACATGGGGGAGCTACGCGGCACGCACGTGCCGGTGCTGCTCGAGCGGTGTCTCGAGCTGCTGGCCCCCGCGCTGGGCCGGGGTGGCCGCACCGTGCACGTCGACGCGACGTTGGGTCTGGCCGGCCACGCCGAGGCGGTGCTGCAGGCCCATCCGGAGACGGTGCTGGTGGGCCTGGACCGGGACACCGAGGCGCTGGCCCACGCCAGGGTCCGGCTGGCCCGGTTCGCCGACCGCGTCCATCTGGAGCACGCCGTCTACGACGAACTGCCCGAGGTGCTTGACCGGCTGGGATATCCGTCCGTGGACGGGGTCCTGTTCGATCTCGGTGTCTCCTCGTTGCAGCTCGACGCGCCCGACCGCGGGTTCGCGTACGCGCAGGACGCGCCGTTGGACATGCGGATGGACCAGACCCGGGGGGTGACCGCCGAGGAGGTGGTCAACACCTACCCGCACCCGGACCTGGCCCGGGTGCTGCGGGTCTACGGCGAGGAGAAGTTCGCCGGCCGGATCGCCTCGGCGATCATCCGGGAGCGGGAACGCGGCCGGATCACCTCGTCGGCGCGGCTGGCCGAGCTGGTCCGGGAGTCGATTCCGGCACCAGCCCGACGAACCGGGGGACACCCGGCAAAGAGAACGTTTCAGGCTTTACGGATCGAGGTAAACAGAGAACTGGCAGCGCTGGAGACAGCGCTGCCGGCCGCTCTGGATCGACTCGCCGTCGGCGGTCGCCTGGTGGTGCTGTCCTACCACTCGCTGGAGGACAGGCTCACCAAGCAGGCGCTCGCCGATCGGGTCCGCAGCACGGGCCCGATCGACCTCCCGGTCGAACTGCCCGGGTCAGAGCCGACGTTCCGGCTGCTCAGTCGGGGCGCGGAACTGCCTGGGGAGGTGGAGGTCACCGCGAATCCGCGGGCCGCTTCGGTGCGCCTGCGGGCCGCGGAGCGGATCGATCCGCAGGCACGGCAACGGGGGCGTACCGACCGCGAACGGTACCGCCGCCGGGTCAAGGCGATGCACCAACCGGGGACGGGGTCCACCACGGAATCCGGTCCGGATCCGCGGCGGGCGCCGGGGGACACGACGGACGAAGAGGGGGAGGGGACATGAACGTAGACAAGCGTCGGGACATCGCCGGCGCCGGGCAGCGCGCACCGCGGTCGGGGGGCCGGATCGCGGCGGAGCGGACCCGGGGAGCGGGCGACGGTGCTCGGCGGACGGACCGGGTGAACCGGTCGGCGGAGACTCGCGCCCGGGGGGCGCGCGAGTTCCCGACCCAGGGCAGCGCGGCGCTGCGTCCGGTGGAGCGGGTCGCCGTCGCGGCCGAGCGGTCGGAGTCGCCGCGGCTGCGGGTCGCCCCGCCGCCGCCGGTGCGGGTGCCGCGGGCACCGTTCGCCGCGCTGGTGGTGGTGCTGGTCGTCGGCGGGGTGCTGGGCATCCTGGCGGTCAACACGAAGATCAACGAGAACGCCTTCCGGCTGGACGAGTTGCAGCAGCAGCAGGCCAAGCTCGACGTGGAGCAGCAGCAGCTGAAGAAGCAGATCGCCGAGTCCGAGTCGCCGGGCAACCTCGCCGCCCAGGCCCGCAAGCTGGGGCTGGTCGAGTCGGGTGAGCCGGCGTACATCCGGCTGCCGGACGGCAAGGTGATCGGGGTGCCGCAGCCGGCCGGTGGGAAGCTCTCCATCGCCAGCCAGCAGGGCGGGCAGGGGTAGGCCGTGCCACCGAGGTCGGAGGAACCGCGCCGGGACGCCGAAGGCTCCCGGCGCGGTTCGTCGCGTGGCGGCGGGCAGCGGGGTACGCCGCCCCGCGCGACGGCGGAGCGGGACGCGGATCCGGGCCTCGGCGGCATCTCCGACGCCCGCGCCTACACCCCCCGGGGCCGCACCGTGCGCGAGGGCGGCGCGGCTGCCGGCACCGGACGCGCGGAGCAGCGGCGTACTCCGCGCAGCAACCGGTCGCAGGACCCGTTCCGCCCGGCGCTACAGGTGCTCGACGGTGGCCGGGGCGCCGCCGGCCGGGCGGCCGGCCGCCCGGGCCGGCGGGACGGTGGCGCCGCACGTGCCACGGTGACCCGTACGGTCACCGACCGCACCCCGCGCGACGAGCCCCCGGTCACCGCCCCTCGGCGGCGGGTGGCCACCCGGGAGCCGCGTCGCGGGGACCACACGCCGCCGCGCCGGCCGGCACGCAAGCGGCCCCGACCGCCCCGGCTGGCCGACCCGGGACGCCGGCTGCGACTGGGTACCGCGCTGACCCTGGCCCTCTTCGTCGCCGTCGGGGTGCGGCTGGTCGTGCTCCAGACCGTCGACACACCGGCGTACGCCGACGGCGGGCTCGCCGACCGCACCCGGACCGTGCAACTGCCCGCGCCGCGGGGCGCCATCTTCGACCGCTCCGGCGAGGCCGCCCTGGCGCACAGCGTCGAGGCCCGGTACGTCTACGCCGACCCGACCCGGATCGTCGACATCGCGGCGACCGCCCGGGCGCTCTCCCCGCTGCTGGGCATCCCGGCCTCCGAACTGGCCGAGAAGATGAAGCCCCGCAAACGGATCAACGGCGTCGACTCGCAGTTCGAGTACCTCGCTCGGGGGGTGGACATCGACCGCGCGAAGGAGATCATGGCGCTCAAGCTGCCCGGCATCGCCACGCACCGCGACGAGCGGCGCGAGGTGCCCGGCGGGGATCTCGCGGCCAACCTGATCGGCTTCACCAGCCCGGACATGGTCGGGCTGGAGGGTCTGGAGGCGCGCTTCGACGACCTGCTGCACGGCGAGGACGGCCAGCGGGTCTTCGAGGTCGGTCTCGGCGACCTGGCCGCTCCCATCCCCGGCGGCTACAGCAGCACCACGAAGGCCAAGCCGGGCAGTTCGGTGGTGCTCACCATCGACCGCGACCTGCAGTACATGGTGCAGCGCATCCTCAGCGACCGGATGCAACAGGTGCAGGGCAGCACCGGCGCCGCCGTGGTGCTGGACGCGCGTACCGGTGAGGTGCTGGCCCAGGCCAGCCACCCCACCTACAACGCGGCGAAGCCCTTCCCGAGTGAGCCGACCGACCGGGAGGACGCGGCCACCAGCTTCATCGTCGACCCCGGCTCGGTGCACAAGCCGATCACGTTCGGCGCCGCCCTTCAGGAAGGCGTCATCACCCCGGACACCTCGTTCCCGGTGGCCAACGCCATCCGCAAGGGCGACACCTGGTTCCGCGACACCCACCAGGCGAACGGGCGGCGGATGAGCGTCGCCGGCATGATGGCGTACTCCTCGAACGTCGGCACCATCCAGATCGCCGACAAGCTCGGCGCGGAACGCCTGCTCGACTATCAGCGGCGGTTCGGCCTGGGCAAGCCGACCGAGGTCGGGATGCCCGGTGAGGCGAGCGGGCGGCTGCTGCCCGTGGAGGAGTGGAGCGACTCGTCGTACGGGTCGGTGCCGATCGGGCACAGCGTGGACGCCACCCCGTTGCAGATGGCCGCCGCCTACGCCGCCATCGCCAACGACGGCACGTACATCCAGCCGCACCTGCTGAAGGAGACCATTGCCCCGAACGGGAAACGGACCCCCGCGCCGGCGCCGGAGACCCGGCAGGTGCTCAGTCCGGACAACGCCGCCGCCCTGCGTACGATCATGGAAGCGGTCACCACTGTCGACGACGCCACCGGGCTGGCCGCCGCCGTCCCCGGTTACCGGGTCGCCGGCAAGACCGGCACCGGCTGGCGACTGGTCGACGGCAAGAAGCAGCCCGGCGAGGTCGCCTCGTTCATCGGGATGGCCCCGGCGGAGAACCCGCGCTACGTGATCGCGGTCTTCGTGCACAGCCCGAGCGGTGGTGGTGGCCAGATCTCGGCACCGGCCTTCCAGGACATGATGACCTTCACCCTGCGTCATCACCGGGTACCGCCGTCGACCGAGCCGGCGCCGACGTTCACCGTCTTCCCGTAGCCACCACCTGCGGTTCGACTTCATCAGACGGAGATTCAGGCGCGCCGTGCGGCCCGGACCGAGCGACCGGGTAGGGTCTGACGCCGTGCGCGGCAATCCTCGTCCCCGTTCCGTGACCGGGATCCGGCTCGGTGACCTGGCCGCCCGGCTCGCCGTGGCGTCCCCGACAAGTGCCGACCCGATGGTGACCGGGGTGACCCACGCCAGCGGCGAGGTCCGCCCCGGCGATCTGTACGCGGCCCTGCCCGGCGCCCGACGGCACGGCGCGGAGTTCGCCGCCGCAGCGGCGAGCGCCGGTGCGGTCGCGATGCTCACCGATCCGGCCGGTGCCGAGCGGGCCGCCGACAGCGGGTTGCCGACCCTGGTGGTGGCCGACCCCCGCGCGGTGCTCGGCACGCTCGCCTCGGCCGTCTACGGCGATCCGACGGCAGAACTGACCGTGATCGGGGTGACCGGTACCGCCGGCAAGACCTCCACCGCGTATCTGGTCGAGTCGGGGCTGCGCGCCGCCGGCCACACCACCGGCCTGATCGGCACCGTGGAGACCCGCCTCGGTGATCTGGTGATCGACAGCGTGCGGACCACGCCCGAGGCCACCGACCTGCACGCCATGCTGGCCGCCGCTCGCGAGCGTGGCGTGACCGCGGTGGTCATGGAGGTCTCCAGCCACGCCCTGGCGATGGGCCGGGTCGGCGGGGTGCGGTTCGCCGTCGGTGGCTGGACCAACTTCGGCTCCGACCACCTGGACTTCCACGCCGACGCCGAGGACTACTTCGCGGCAAAGGCCCGGCTGTTCGACGGCCGGTGCGCGATCGAGGTGCTCAACCACGACGACCCGGCGCTGAAGGCGCTGTTCAAGCCGGGCACGGTCAGCTTCTCCGCGCTCGGGGACCGGGCCGCCACCTGGTGGGCCGACGAGCAGACCGGCGAGGGGTACGCGCAGCGGTTCACCGCGCACGGCCCGGACGGACTGACGCTGCCCGCCCGCGTGGCGCTGCCCGGCCGGCACAACGTGTCCAACGCCCTGCTGGCCATCGCCAGCCTGGTGGCTGCCGGGATCGACCCGGTTACCGCCGCCGAGGGCGTGGCCGCCTGCGGCGGCGTACCCGGGCGGCTGGAGTCGGTGGGCGTGGCCGGCGGGGTGCGCGGGGTGGTCGACTACGCGCACAAGACCGACGCCGTGGTGGCCGCGCTGGCCGCGCTGCGGGAACTCAGCACCGGCCGGCTGATCTGCGTCATCGGGGCCGGTGGTGACCGGGACCGGGCCAAGCGGCCGGCGATGGGTGCCGCCGCCGCGGCCGGCGCCGACGTGGTGGTGGTGACCGACGACAACCCCCGCACCGAGGATCCGGCGGTGATCCGCGCCGAGGTGCTCGCCGGTGCGCGCCGGGCCGGCGCGTCGGCCCAGGTGATCGAGGTCGGTGGTCGCCGGGCGGCGATCGACGAGGCGGTGCGGCTGGCGACGCCGGGTGACGTGGTGGCCCTGCTCGGCAAGGGGCACGAGCGGGGCCAGGAGATCGCCGGCGAGGTGTACCCGTTCGACGACCGGACCGAGCTTGCCGACGCGCTGCGGGGCCGCTTCGGGGATCTGGAGGGCCAGTGATCACGCTCAGCCTGGCGGAGGTGGCCTCGGCGGTCGACGGTCGGCTGGTCGCCGCCGATCCCGCCGCGCAGGTCACCGGCAGCGTGGAGTTCGACTCCCGCAAGGTCACCCCCGGTGGGCTGTTTGTCGCCTTCGACGGGGAGAAGGTGGACGGCCACGACTTCGCCGCCGCGGCGGTGGCGTCCGGCGCGGTGGCGGTCATGGGTACCCGCGAGGTGCCCGGGGTGCCGATGATCGTTGTCGCCGATCCGTTGGCAGCGATGGGCCGGCTCGCCCGTGCGGTGGTGGACCGGCTGCCCGGGCTCACCGTGATCGGGCTGACCGGCTCGTCGGGCAAGACCACCACCAAGGACCTGATCGCCCAGTTGACCACCCGGCTCGGTGAGACGGTGGCGCCGCCCGGATCGTTCAACAACGAGCTGGGGCACCCGTACACGGCGTTGCAGGCCGGCCCGACCACCCGCTACCTGGTGATGGAGAAGGGCGCCCGGGGCATCGGCCATGTGCGGTACCTCTGTGAGGTCGCGCCGCCGCGCATCTCCGTGGTGCTCAACGTCGGGGTGTCGCACATCGGCGAGTTCGGGTCGCAGGAGAACATCGCTCTGGCCAAGGGCGAGCTGGTCGAGGCGCTGCCGGCCGACGGCCTGGCGGTGTTGAACGCCGACGATCCGCTTGTCGACGCCATGGCGGCCCGTACGGTGGCCCGGGTGATCCGCTACGGCGAGTCGGCGCACGCCGACGTGCGGGCCGTGGACGTGACGCTTGACGAGCGGGGACGGCCCGCGTACACCCTCGTCACGCCGGAGGGCAGTGCACCGGTGCGGCTCGGACTCACCGGCCGCCACCAGGTCTGGAACAGCCTGGCCGCGGCGGCCGTGGCGCGGGAGCTGGGCATGCCGCTGGCCGAGCTGGCCACCGCGCTTGGCGCGCTCGGGCTGGTTTCCACCCGTCGGATGGACGTCTTCGAGCGCACCGACGGGATCACCGTGATCGACGACTCGTACAACGCCAACCCGGCGTCGACGGCGGTGGCGCTGCGGGCGCTGGGCGGCATCGGCGCGGGACGGCGTACCGTCGCGGTGCTCGGCTACATGGCCGAGCTGGGCGAGTTCGAGGCGCAGGGACATGCCGAGGTGGGCCGGCTCGCGGCCGAGCTGGGTGTGGACCGGTTGCTCGTGGTCGGCGAGGCGGCGGCGCCGATCCATCACGGGGCGACATCGGTAGGTGACTGGGGAGGAGAGTCGGTGCTGCTCACCGATCAGGCGGCGGCCGTCGAGGTGCTGCGCAGCGAGCTACGGCCGGGCGACGTCGTCCTGGTGAAGGGCTCCCGGTACCGGACCTGGGAGGTGGCCGACGCGCTGCGCGTCGAGGCCGCCGGGGGCGGTACGGGTACGTCGGCGTCGGCCGGGGGTGGCGCCGCGTGAGGGCGGTAATCGTGGCCATCGGGGTGGCCTTCCTCGTCTCGCTGTTCTGCACCCCGATCGCGATCCGGGTCTTCACCCGGCTCAAGGCCGGCCAGCCCATCCGGGCCGAGGGCCCGCAGATGCACCAGGGCAAGAAGGGCACGCCGACGATGGGCGGCGTGGTGTTCATCCTGGCCACTGTCATCGCGTACGTGGCCGGCCACCTCGCCCTGACCACGTTGCCCGACGCGCAGATCGCCCAGGTCGAGCCGACCATCACGGCGCTGGTGCTGCTCGGGCTGATGGTCTTCTGCGGCGCGGTCGGCTTCATCGACGACTTCCTGAAGGTGCGCAAGCGGCACAGCGGTGGCCTGAGCGCGAGGGGCAAGCTGCTCGGGCAGATCCTGGTCGGCGCGGTGTTCGGAGTCGTCGCGCTCTGGTTCCCCTCCACCATGACCGACGCCACCGGCGCGGTGACCAACACCGAGACGGTCGGCAGCACCACGCTCAGCTTCATCCGGGACATCCCGGCGCTGGACGTGACCAAGATCGGTGCCGTGATCATCTTCATCTTCGTGGTGATGGCGGCGACCAACGGCGTCAACCTCACCGATGGTCTCGACGGGCTGGCCACGGGGGCCTCGGTGATGGTGCTCGGCGCGTACGCGGTGATCGCGTTCTGGCAGTACCGGCACTGGTGTGCCGACCCGGCGTACACCGCGAATCCGGACAACTACTGCTACACCGTCCGCGACCCCTTGGAGATCGCGCTGATCGCCGGAGCGGCGGCCGGTGCCTGCGTCGGCTTCCTGTGGTGGAACACCTCGCCGGCCCGGATCTTCATGGGCGACACCGGAGCGCTCGGCCTCGGTGGCCTGATCGCCGGGATGGCGATGTCCACCCGGACGATCCTGCTCCTGCTGATCATCGGTGGCCTGTTCGTGATCATCACGATGTCGGTGGTGATCCAGATCATCTCCTTCAAGACCACCGGCAAGCGCGTCTTCCGGATGTCCCCGCTGCAACACCACTTCGAGCTCGCCGGCTGGAGCGAGGTCAACATCGTGGTCCGGTTCTGGATCATCGCCGGCATCGGCGTGGCCATCGCCCTCGGCCTCTTCTACAGCGACTTCCTGGCCAACATGGGCTGACCCCACCCCGCTGGGCAGCGTTGATCAAGAGGTTTGGGTCGGGATCCGTTACGGATCCCGACCCAAACCTCTTGATCAACGCTTTGGGATGGAGTGTTGGGGGGACAGCGGAGGGTGGTTGGCGCAAGTGCGACACGCCGACCGGGCCGTACCGCCCCGGTCGGGTGCCGGTAGCGGCGATGATGACGCTGTGGGGGAGGCGCGAGCAGACGACGTGGCAGTGGACCGCAGCCCGGCGCGTCCGGAGGTGTCGGTGACCGCGGTGACCGGACGCGGCGACGCCGAGGGGGCGTGGCGTGGGTTGGACGCGGTGGGGTCGTTGGCCGCGCTGCGGGGCCTGCTGTCCCGGCCGCTGGCCTCGTACCACCTGCTGCTGGCCAGCGCCGGGTTGCTGCTGCTGATCGGGCTGACCATGGTCTTCTCGGCCACCAGCGTGCGGGACTACGCCCTGGGTGGCAACGCCTCGGCGTCGCTGACCAAGCAGGCGATCTTCGCGGTGATCGGCATCGTGGCGTTCTGGGCCTGCCAGCGCCTGCCGGCGCGCACCTACCGGGCCCTGGGCCGGCCGACCCTGGCCGTCGCGGTGGGGCTGCTGGTGGTGCTGAACCTGCTGGTGGCGTACGGGCGGCTGACCGACGGCGACGCGAAGATCGGCCCGCTGGAGGCTCAGCTGCTCTGGCTGTACGTCGGCGAGGTCAGCCTGCAACCGTCGGAGCTGGCGAAGTTCGCGCTGGTGCTGTGGGGTGCGCACGTGCTCGCCCGCAAGGGCGCGGCGTTGGGTTGGTGGCGGGAGTTGGCCACGCCGTTGTTCCCGGTGGTGGGGCTGCTCTTCGTGCTGGTCGGCTACAACGACCTGGGCAGCATGCTCTGCCTGCTGGCCCTGGTGGTGGGGCTGCTCTGGGCGGCCGGGGTGCGGCTGCGGGTCTTCGCCGCGCTCAGCGCGATCGGGCTGCTCGGCATCGGCCTGCTGGTGGCGGTGGCCTCCCTCGGCGCCGGTTCGGGCGTACGGGGTGAGGAGAACTACCGGCTGGCCCGGCTCACCGTCTTCTTCAACCCGCCGCCGCTGGACGGATGCAAGGAGCAACTCTGCTACCAGATGGTCCAGGCCCGCTACGCCATCGCCAACGGCGGCTGGTTCGGCACCGGGCTGGGCCAGGGGCGGACCAAGTGGGCCTGGCTGCCGGCCGCGGAGAACGACTTCATCTTCGCGGTGATCGCCGAGGAACTGGGGGTGGTCGGCTGCGCCGTGATCGTCACCCTGTTCGCCGTGCTCGGCTACACCGGCCTGCGCATCGCCCGTCGGGTCGACGACCCGTTCCGGCGACTGGCCGCCGCGGGCGCCACCGCCTGGCTCGTCGGGCAGGCGTTCATCAACATCGGCGGCGTCATCGGGCTGTTGCCGCTGACCGGTGTACCGCTGCCTTTCATCTCCGACGGCGGCAGCGCCCTGGTGGTCACCCTCGCGGCGGTCGGCATGCTGGCCTCGTTCGCCCGCGCGGAACCCGATGCGGCCCGGGCCCTGCATGCCCGTCCACCGGCCCGGTGGGTCCGACTAGTGTGGGCACCGTTGCCGCCGCTTCCCGGCCGGCGGCGCCGCTCGGCGCCGCCGTCGACGGCCCGGGGCTCCGTGCCCCAGGCACGCAAGCGGCGTAGGGACGACCAGGCCGCGTCGCGTGGCGCCCGGGACAGCCGGGGTCGCAGCGGGTCGGCGAGCGAGAGGAGACGTTGATGGGTCCGCTGCGTTCGGTGGTGCTCGCAGGAGGTGGCACCGGGGGGCACATCTACCCGTTGCTCGCCTTCGCCGACTGCCTGCGCCGGCACGACCCCGGCGTCCGGATAACCTGCCTCGGCACACCGAAGGGCCTGGAGAACGAGCTGATCCCGCCGGCCGGCTACGACCTGCGGAACATCCCTGCCTACCAGCTGCCCCGGTCGATCAACATGAACCTGGTCCGTACCCCGGGCCGGATGTGGACCGCGGCCCGCGCGGCCGGCAAGGTCATCGACGAGGTACGCGCCGACGTGGTGGTCGGCTTCGGCGGGTACGTCTCGGTGCCGGCCTATCTGGCCGCCTGGCGGCGGGAACTGCCCATCGTGATCCACGAGGTGAACGTGCCGCCGGGGGTGGCGAACCGGTTGGGCATGAAGTTCACCAAGCACGTCGCGGTCGGCTTCCCGCACCAGCCGGCGCAGGCGGAGTCGCTGCGCGACGCCCGGGTGGTCGGCGTGCCGCTGCGCCGCAGCATCGCCGGGCTGGACCGGGCGGCGATGCGTAACGCCGCGCGGGCCCACTTCGGGCTCCGCCCCGACCTGCCGGTGCTCTTCGTCGCCGGCGGCTCGCAGGGCGCCCGGTCGATCAACCTCGCGGTCTCCGGGGCGGCGAAGGAACTGGCCCGCAACGGCGTCCAGGTGCTGCACGTGATCGGCGCCCGCAACGAGCCGGTGTCGGTCCCGACGGACCTGCCGGTGCCGTACGTGACGCTGCCGTACCTGTCCGACATGGACGCCGGGTACGCGGCGGCGGACCTGATGCTCGGCCGGGGCGGGGCGATGACCTGCGCCGAGGTCGCCGCGATCGGGCTGCCGACGATCTACGTGCCCTATCCGCACAGCAACCAGGAGCAGAAGCGTAACGCACTGCCGGTGGTCGAGGCCGGTGGCGGCCTGCTCGTCGACGACGCCGAGGTGACTCCGGACTGGCTCGAACGTACGGTCATTCCGCTGATCCGCGATCCGCAGCGGCTGCACGCGATGGGTACCGCCGCCGCGGCCTACGGGCGGCGCGACGGCGACGAGGCGCTGCTCAACTTCGTCTACGAGGCGGTTACCCGGTGAGCGCGAGGAGCGAGATGACCACGTTCAGCCCGGCGGGCACGCTCACCGCCGAGGATCTCGGCCACATCCACCTGATCGGCGTGGGCGGGGTCGGCATGAGCGGACTGGCCCGGCTCTTCCTCACCCGGGGCCTGCCGGTCTCCGGCAGCGAGTTGCGTGAGTGGCCGTCGCTGGCCGGCCTGCGGGCGCTCGGGGGGACGATCCACATGACCCACGAGACGGCCAACCTCGACGGGGTCGACACTGTCGTGTACTCCTCGGCGATTCCCGCCGACCATCTGGAGATGGTCGAGGCGCGCCGCCGCGGGCTGCGGGTGCTGCACCGCTCGGAGGCCCTGGCAGCCGCGATGACCGGTCGCCGTACCGTGGCCGTCGCCGGCACCCACGGCAAGACCACGACCACCTCGATGGTCACCATGGTGCTGCAACAGGCCGGGGCCGATCCGTCCTTCGTGATCGGTGGGGAGATCTCCGAGGTCGGCTCGGGGGCGCACCACGGTACCGGCGAGTACTTCGTGGTCGAGGCCGATGAGAGCGACCGTTCCTTCCTCATCTACCGTCCGTACGTCTCGATAGTCACGAATGTCGAGGCGGATCACCTGAACACCTACGGCGATCTGGCCAATCTGGAGGCCACCTTCGCCGAGTTCGCCCGGCTCACCGACCCGGAGGGTTTCGTCATCACCTGCGCCGACGACGCGGGTGGCCGGCGGCTGGCGGCGACGCTGCGCGCCGAGGGGCGTCGGGTGTACACCTACGGGGAGGCCGAGGACGCCGACCTGCGGCTTACCGACATGGCCTCCTCGGCGCGGGGGGTGCGCTACCTCGCCCAGATCGACGGTCGCTCGCTGGGTGAGTTCCGACTGCCGGTGCCGGGCCGGCACATGGGGCTCAACAGTGCCTCGGCGGTGCTGGCCGCGTACCTGCTGGAGCTGCCACTGCCGGCGGCGGAGGCCGCGCTCGCGGCGTTCCCGGGGGTGCGCCGACGTTTCGAGCGCAAGGGCGACGTCGACGGGGTGCTCGTCTACGACGAGTACGCCTACCACCCGACGTCGATGACGTTGGCCCTGCGGACGTTGCGCGAGGTGGCCGGGGAGGGCCGGCTGATCGTGGTCTTCCAGCCCTACCGGCTCTACCGCACCCGGGAGTTGCAGGCGGAGATCGCCGAGGCGCTGGCGATCGCCGACGAGCTGGTGCTGCTGGAGGTCTTCGGGCCGGGCGAGGAACGTGCCCCCGGCGAGGGCTCGACGGCGCTGGTCGAGGCGGTGTCGCTGCCGGCGGAGCGGAAGGTCTTCGTCGACACGTGGGAGGCGGTGCCGGCCGAGGTGGCCCGCCGGGCCCGGCCGGGCGACGTGGTGGTGACGATGGGGGCTCCGCCGATTTCGCTGATGGGTGACGAGTTGTTGGCCGCGTTGACGGCGCGTACCGCCGGTGCGTCGGCGTTGACCGGCACCGTCGCGGGCGGGGTGGCCGGCGGGTCGACGAGCATCGGGGGCAGCGTTCCCGGAGCCGTCGGCGTGGACGGCGCGGCGCCCGTCGCGGAATGAGTCCCGGTCCGGCCCGGGGGCGCGGCACCGGTGTGGACGGTGGCGCGGGGCGTCGCCCCGTGCGCCGGTGGCAGTTGGTACGTGCCGGCAGCGACGCGGTACCCGCCTCGACCCGGCGGTTCATGGCCCGGGCCCGGCGTCGGCGGATGCGCGCGGCGTTGCCCTGGGCGGTGGCTGGTGGTGTGGTCGCGGTGGCCGGGCTGGTGGCGTGGATGCTGCTGGGCACCGGCCTGTTCGGGGTACGCGAGGTTCGGGTGGAGGGTGCCGAACTGGTGACGGCGGTGCAGGTGCGGGACGCAGCGGGCGTGCCGGACGGTGCTCCGTTGGCCCGGGTGGACCTGGCCGCGCTGGCCGGCCGGATCGGTGCCCTGCCGCCGGTGGAGCGGGTCACCGTCACTCGGGACTGGCCGGACGCGTTGGTGGTACGACTGACCGAGCGTACGGCTGTGGCGGTGGTGCCGCGCGGAGAGCAGTTCGCGGTGGTCGACGCCGCAGGGGTGGTGTTCCGGACGGTGCCGCAGCGTCCGGACGGCCTGCCGCTGGTACGGCTGGCCACGCCCGGTCCGGACGACCCGGACACCCGGGCCGGTCTGGAGGTGCTCGGTGTGCTCACCCCGGAGCTGCTCGACCAGCTGGTCGAGATCAGTGTCGAGGGGCTGGCCCGGATCAGCCTGAGGTTGCATGACGACCGTACGGTGTTCTGGGGCGACGCGACCCGTGGTGCGGACAAGGCGCGGGTGGCCACCGCGCTGCTCGACCAGGATGCGGCCCGGATCGACGTGAGCGCGCCGGATGTGGTCACCTTCCGGTGAGCGACCGGTCAGTGGTGAGCCGTCTCGCTACACCGGCGACACGCCGGAGAGGTCCTTGGCTCATCGCTCGGCTGCGCTTACGTTGCCCCGAAGAGGATCAGTGGTTGACATAACTCTAACCCTCTAGTAGAGGGTGAGGGTTTACCTCTCGACCTCGGTGGTGGTAACTGCGTCGACCGTCGGTCCGGCCAGGCCGTAGCTCGGTCGGGGAGTAGCCGATCTCGAAGGAAAGGACCGGAGATGACACCTCCGCACAACTACCTGGCGGTCATCAAGGTCGTCGGCATCGGGGGTGGCGGCGTCAACGCCGTCAACCGGATGATCGAGGTTGGGCTCAAGGGCGTCGAGTTCATCGCGATCAACACGGACGCGCAGGCGCTGCTGATGAGCGACGCCGACGTCAAGCTCGACGTCGGCCGCGAGTTGACCCGGGGGCTGGGCGCCGGTGCCAACCCGGACGTCGGCAAGAACGCCGCCGAGGATCACCGCGACGAGATCGAGGAGGTCCTCAAGGGGGCCGACATGGTCTTCGTGACCTGCGGTGAGGGTGGTGGCACCGGCACCGGCGGCGCGCCTGTGGTGGCGAACATCGCCCGGAAGCTCGGCGCGCTGACCATCGGTGTGGTCACCCGCCCGTTCTCCTTCGAGGGCAAGCGCCGCCAGGTGCAGGCGGAGGCCGGCATCGACGAGCTGCGTAACCAGTGCGACACCCTGATCGTCATTCCCAACGACCGGCTGCTGGCGCTCGGTGACCGCAACATCAGCATGATGGACGCGTTCCGGACGGCCGACCAGGTGCTGCTCTCCGGTGTGCAGGGCATCACCGACCTGATCACCACGCCAGGTCTGATCAACCTCGACTTCGCCGACGTCAAGAGCGTGATGAGCGGCGCGGGCAGCGCGCTGATGGGCATCGGTAGCGCCCGAGGCGAGAATCGCGCGGTCGAGGCCGCCGAGGCCGCCATCTCCAGCCCGCTGCTTGAGCAGAGCATGGACGGTGCCCGTGGCGTGCTGCTCTCCATCGCCGGTGGCTCCGATCTCGGCCTGTTCGAGATCAACGACGCGGCCCAGCTGGTCACCGACGCGGCTCACCCGGACGCGAACATCATCTTCGGTGCGGTCATCGACGACGCGCTCGGCGACGAGGTGCGGGTCACCGTGATCGCGGCGGGCTTCGACGGTGGCACACCGGCGTACAAGGCGGCCGAGCCGGCCCGCAAGACCAACCAGAACCAGCCGGCACAGCCGAGCACACCGATCCTGCCGTCGCCGGCCGCGCCGGCCGCGCCGCAGTCGCCGCGTCGGGTGCTCTTCGACGACGTGGATGTGCCCGACTTCCTGAAGAACGGGTCCTGAACACTGCCGATGACCGACAGCCAAGCCCCGGCGAGAGCCGACCGGCGCGCGGAGATCGCCGCCGGGCTCGCCCGCGTACGCTCCCGGATCGCTGACGCCTGCGCGGCTGCGGGCCGGGACCGGGCGGAAGTGACCATGATCGCGGTTACCAAGACCTATCCGGCCTCCGATGTGGTGACTCTGGTGGGCCTCGGCGTGACCGACGTGGGGGAGAACCGTGACCAGGAGGCGGCGACCAAGGCGGCGCAGGTCGCCGCCGCCGGGGTCGCCCCGCGCTGGCATTTCGTCGGCCGGTTGCAGCGCAACAAGGTCAAGTCGGTGCTGCGGTACGCGGACGTGGTCCAGTCCGTCGACAGTGTCCGCCTGGCGTCCGCGTTGGACGCCGGTGTCACCGCCATTGGCCGGGACCGGCCGTTGGACGTCCTGGTGCAGGTCAGCATCGACGGAGACGCGGCCCGGGGCGGTGCCGTGCCGGACTCGGCCGATCCGGACGCCGGCCTCGGCGCGGTCACCGAGGCGGTCGCCGCCGCCGGTGGGCTGCGGCTGGCCGGCCTGATGGCGGTGGCGCCGCTGGGCTGGGAGCCGGAGCGCGCCTTCGCCCGGCTGGCGGCCATCGCGGCGCTGGTGCGGGCGGACCATCCGCAGGCCACGGAGCTGTCCGCCGGCATGAGCGGCGACCTGGAGGCGGCGATCGGTCACGGCGCGACACATGTCCGCGTCGGCAGCGCGTTGCTCGGAATGCGTCCCACGCTGCGGTAGCCTGGCCGCGAGGGAAGCAAATTACATCAGTGTTGTTTGTGGGAACGGCCTTCCCGGCGACGGGGGGCGTGACGTGCAACGCGAATTGCGCGTCGGGGGATTGCCGTTCCAGTCCGGTGGGCAGGGATGGTCCACTCGCGACAGGCGACACGGCGGGGGCGTGTGCCGCACGGCGGACGGGAAGGGCGCGGGGATGGGTGCACTGCGCAAGGCGGGGGTCTGGCTCGGACTGGTCGAAGAGGACGACGAGCGGGCCTACGACGACGGTGGCTACGACAAGGGTGGCTACCGGGAGTCGCGCTACCGGCAGAGCCGGTACGCCGAGGAGTTCGCCGACGAGGAGGAGGAGCCGGAGGAGCCGCCGGCGCCGCGTCCACGGTTGGGTGACCGTGGGCGGCTGAGCGAGCGGTCGGGCCGGCTGGGTGAGGCCGAACGGCTGGAGTCCGAGCGCCCGGAGCGGTCGGAGCGGTCGGAGCGGTCCAGTGTCCGGTCGATCACCCGGTCGACCGGCGAGCCGTCCGGCGCGCTGACTTACCACACCCGGGACAATCTCGCCCTGGCGCCGCAGGTGCAGCCGCGTGAGCGCCCGCTGGTGCCGGAGGAGGAGCAGCGGTACCAGATCACCACGTTGCACCCGACGACCTATCGCGAGGCGCGGACGATCGGCGAGCACTTCCGCGACGGGGTGCCGGTGATCATCAACCTCACCGAGATGGATGAGGCGGATGCCCGCCGTCTGGTGGACTTCGCCGCCGGGCTGGCCTTCGGGCTGCGCGGTACGATCGAGCGCGTGACCAACCGGGTGTTCCTGCTCTCACCGGCCAATGTCCAGGTCACCGCGGAGGACAAGGCCAAGATTGCTGAGGGCGGGTTCTTCAGCCTGAGTTGACCCGCCCGACCCGAGGGACGTCGCCTGCCGTGTTGTCGATCTTGTTACAGGTTCTCTACCTGACCACGTATGTCTTTCTGATCGTTCTTCTGGCCCGTTTCGTACTCAGCGCGGTGTTGCAGTACGGCCGACGCTGGCAGCCCGGTCGGGGAGCGTCAGCCGGACTGGAATCCGTGTGGAGCGTCACTGATCCCCCGCTCCGGGCGTTGAGGCGTGTGATCCCTCCGCTGCGAATTGGTACCGTGAGCATCGACCTGGCCTCCCTTGTGCTCCTGGTTATCCTGTTCGTGCTGATGAGGTTTGTGTTAGAGCCGGCGATCATCAGGACCGCCTGATGACCGACGCGCTATCGCGGCCGCAACTGACCCGAGGAGTTTCGATGCCGCTGACCCCGGCCGACGTCCACAACGTCGCCTTCAAGAAGCCGCCGATCGGCAAGCGGGGCTACGACGAGGAGGAGGTCGACGCCTTCCTGGACGAGGTCGAGCGCGAACTCGCCCGTCTGATCGAGGAGAACAACGAACTGCGCGCCCAGGTGGAGCGCGGTGGACGGGGCGGTGCCCCGGCCGGCCCCGGCGGCGACGCCCGCCTGGCCGCCGAGCTGAACGACGTCAAGGCCCAGCTCGACCGGGTGCAGCGCGACAAGGCCGCCGCCGAGCAGGCCGCCCGCGCCATGCAGGCCGAGCTGGAGCAGGTCCGCTCCGTCGGTGTCGGTGGCGCCGTGGCCGGCCCGGACGGCGAGCAGCAGGCGCTGCGCGTGCTCATGATGGCCCAGCGCACCGCGGACGACCACGTCTCCGACGCTCGCCGCGAGGCCGACCAGCTGCTCTCCGAGGCCCGTTCCAAGGCCGAGGAGGTCACCCGCGAGGCCCGTGCCAAGGCGGACGCGCTGGAGCGCGACGCCCGGCAGCGGCACCAGGAGGCCATGGGTGGCCTGGACGCCAAGCGCACCGCGTTGCAGAAGCACATCGAGGAGCTCAAGCAGTTCGAGCGCGAGTACCGCACCCGGCTCAAGGCGTACCTGGAGAGCCAGCTGCGGGACCTCGACGGCCGCGGTCAGGGCCTGGAGGCCGAGATGACCCGCGGCGAGGGCGCCCGGGCTGCCGGCAACGGGCTCGCTGCGGCGGGTCTCGCCGGTTCCTACGGCGGGGGCCGCTCCGGCGCGCTTGAGGCCGGTCGCTGAACCGGGTCGGTGACTGCCGCCAGCGCGGCGATCACCCGCCCAGCCTCATCGGTACGACACGGCGAGGGTGAGCCATGATAGTCATCAGTCTCGGGCTCATCCTCGTCGCTGTGGTGCTGCTGGTCTTCGGCCTGGCTGGTGGCTCCAGCCCGCTGCTGGTCGTCTCGATCGGGGCCAGCCTGCTGGCCGCCGTGGCACTTGTCGCAGGCGCCCGCCAGGCGGCTGGCCGGGCTTCGGCTCCCAGCGGCGCTACGGCTGGCCAGACCCGTCGCGACGGCGACGGGCGTGGGTGGGGCATTCCGAACCAGCAGACCTCGGCAACCGTGGACACCGGCGATGTCGGGTGGCGGCAACCACCCGGCTCGCCGGTTACCGAGCCGCGCGAGCGGTCGGGGGTTGCCGACGAGTACGACGACGAGCCGGCCGCCGAGGAGACCACGGCGGAGCAGGCCGCCCGGGTGGCCCGCCTCGCGGACGAGGTGCGGGTCGTCGACGGCCGGCCGCGGTACCACCTCGACGGGTGCCCGCACCTGGTCGGCCGGGAGCACGAGCCGCTGCCCGTCGCCGAGGCGGTCGAACTCGGTTTCACCCCCTGCGCGCACTGCACGCCGGACACCGTGTTGCTGGCGGAGACCGAGCGCCGCTGACGTGGCCCCGATGGACGATGCGCTGGTCGTCGCCGTACGGGTGAAGCCGGGCGCCTCCCGGGCCCGCGTGGGTGGCCGGTTCGACGGCCCGCACGGGCCTGCTCTCGTCATCGCGGTGCATCCACCGGCGGCGGACGGTCGGGCCACCGAGGCCGCCCGTCGCGCGTTGGCTGCCGCGCTCGGCGTCCGGCCGGCCGCCGTGTCGCTCCGCACCGGTGCGGCGAGCAGAGACAAACTCTTCCTGGTCACGCCCTCCGGGCCGGATCTGATCGGTCGGCTGAGCCAGCTGCGGGACGGCGCGGAACCGACCGGCTGAGTGTCGGACATCTGCTAGCGTTCCCTTTGCCCCGAAATGGCAGTAACCGGGGTGGAACGGGCGTCGCGGTGCGGCACGTTGTCGGACGCCTTTACGTTCCGTATCCTTGCCAACCTCCGGAGTGCGCGGCCCCGTGGCCGCGCGCCCGTTTTGTACCTGGGGCGGCCGATGCGGCGGCCCCTGTCGAGGCGTCGCGGGCAACCGCGGCTCCGTGGCCGAGGGAGCGACGATGGCCAAGCCAGCCGACACCAGGACCGCAGGCCGCAAAACTGCGGCGAAGTCCACCCGCAGCGCCGCGGAGACCGAGAAGATCCGAGCCGCGTTGGCGGCCCGGCACGAGGAACTGCGAGCCGAGTACGATCAGACGCTGAGCGAGATCACCGAGCTGCAGCGCGACCGCCTCACCGACTCGGCCGGGGACGACCAGGCCGACACCGGCACCAAGACGTTCGAGCGGGAGCAGGAGATCTCCCTCGCCAACAGCATCCTGGAACGGATCACGCAGGTCGAGCGCGCCCTTGAGCGTCTCGATGAGGGTGGCTACGGCTGGTGCGAGCGATGCGGCAACCCCATCCCGGTGGAGCGGCTGGCCGCGTTCCCGTCGGCCACTCTCTGCGTGACCTGCAAGCAGCTGGAGGAGCGGCGCTGACGGCACGTTCCCCGGCGTGGGTGCGCAGCGGTGCGACCGTACCGCCGCGATAGTCGATGGGGAGCAGATGAGCGCAGCACCGCCCGCTGGATCCGGCACCACCGGGTCGGGCACCGCCACGAGACCGCGGCGCCGAGCCGTCACGATCCTCCTCTCGCTTGCGGTGTTCGCGTTGGCCGTCGACCTGTTGACCAAGCACCTGTCCCTCCAGGAACTCAGCGACCGCGAGCCGGTGCGACTGCTGGGTGGGGCGCTCTACCTGTCGCTGACCCGCAACAGCGGGGCCGCGTGGAGTCTGGGCAAGGACTACACCTTCATCTTCCCGATCATCGCGATCGGGGTGCTGGGCTGGATCGCCTGGATGGCGCGGACGTTGCGCTCGGCGCCGTGGGCGGTCGCGCTGGGCCTGGTGGTCGGTGGCGTCACCGGCAATCTGCTCGACCGGATCTTCCGGGCGCCGGGCTGGTTCGTCGGGCACGTGGTCGACATGTTCAGCGTCTTCGACCCGTACGGTCGGGTCTTCCCGATCTTCAACGTCGCAGACAGTGCCCTGGTCTGCGGTGTGCTGCTCGCCGTCGCGCTGGAGTTCACCGGACGCCAGCGCGACGGCACCCGGGCGCTGCCCGACGGCCGGCGCAGTGCCACCGACCGGGAAGACCCACCGGCCGGTGGCGGCACCGCGGACCGGCAGCCCGCCGGGGCCGGCGATCAGAGCGACACCGACGGCGGACGGCGGGAGCGGGCGTGACGGCCACCTTCGCCGCTGGCGGCGACCAGCGGAGCCTGCCGGTGCCCGACGGACTCGACGGGATGCGACTGGACCAGGCCGTTGCCCGGCTGTTCGGCCTGTCCCGTACCGCCGCCGCCGCGCTCGTCGATGCCGGGGAAGCGCTGGTGGACGGTGCGGTACGACCCAACTCGCACAAGGTGCGGGCGGGCTCCTGGCTGGAGGTGACGCTGCCCGCGCCGGCCACGGCGCCGGTGGTGGTGCCCCAGGCGGTGCCCGGCCTGCGGGTGGTGTACGCCGACGACGACATCGTGGTGGTGGACAAGCCGGTCGGCGTGGCCGCGCATCCCAGTCCCGGCTGGACCGGCCCGACCGTGATCGGCGGGCTCGCCGCGATCGGGCACACCATCGCCACCAGCGGCGCCGCCGAGCGTCAGGGCGTCGTGCACCGCCTCGACGTCGGCACCACAGGGGTCATGGTGGTGGCCAAGAGCGAGCAGGCGTACAGCGTGCTGAAGCGGGCCTTCAAGTATCGGGAGGTGGAGAAGCGCTACCACGCGGTGGTGCAGGGCCACCTGGACCCGTTGCGGGGCACCATCGACGCCCCGATCGACAGGCATCCGCACCACGACTACCGCTGGGCGGTGGTCTCCGGCGGTAAGCCGAGCATCACCCACTACGACACCATCGAGGCGTTTCCGTCCGCGAGCCTGGTCGACGTGCGGCTGGAAACCGGCCGTACGCACCAGATCCGGGTGCACTTCTCGACGCTGCGGCATCCGTGCGTGGGTGACCTCACGTACGGCGCCGATCCGACACTCGCCGCCCGGCTCGGACTGGACCGGCAGTGGTTGCACGCCAGAGAGTTGAGCTTCGAGCACCCCCGTACGGGGGACGAGGTCCGCTTCGTCAGCGACTACCCTGACGATCTGGGACGCACGTTGGAGATCCTCCGCGACTGACGCGTCCCACCCGTTCCGACCGACCGACGAGGGGACCGCCCGTGCGCGCCGGCGATCTGCTGCGGAAGTTGGACCAGCGACTGCTGCCCCGCCTCGCGGCCACGGTGACCCGGCTCGGCCATGGCCCGAGCCGCACTCCGCTGCTCGGCTGGGTGGCGATGCTGTCGTGCACCACGGTGCTGGCCACGGCCGTGCTCGCCACCGGTGGCCCGCCCGTGCCGGACCGCACGGTCGGCGAGGTGACCCGGGTGGGCGTGGTCGAGGGCGACTCCATCCCCCGTTACGAGGCGACCGCGGCGGCCGACCTGGCCGCGCTGGCCGGCTCGCTCGGCGACGGCACGTACGCCCTCGTCTCGCTCACCGAGTACCTCACCCCGGCCCGACTCGCCGCGGTGGTCGGTGACGTGGGGGTCGCGGTGGTGTTCGGACGGGTGCCGCTGCCGGAGCGGCAGACCGAGATCGTCCGTATTCCGACCCAGCGGGTGCCGGAGGACGTGACGGCCGGAATGATCAAACTCGCCGAGCGCAAGGAGCGGGAGGCCGCCGACTACCGGGCCCGGGCCACCGCGTTGGGCGGTGGTGGCCCGGAGGAGCGCGAACTGCGCGGCCTGTACCTCAGCGGCGCCCAGGTCGCGGCGGCGGAGGCGGCCGCGTTCCGGGCCGAGTGCGCCTGCCTCTACGCCCTGGTGGTACGCGCCGAGCCGGCGAAGCTACGCGGCGTCGCGGCCCGCTCCGGGGTGCGGGTGGTGGATCCGGCTCCGGAGGTTCGGCGGTTGGAGCGGACCGTCTTCACCCCGCCGCTGCCGGAGCAGCGAGATGTGGTCCGGCCGCCGGTTGACCGGACGGCCACGCCGGAACCGACGGCGAGCGCCACCGTCTCCGCCACCGCAAGTGCCACCACAGCCGCCACCGAGGGCCCGCCCGCGCCGGAGCCGACAGTGGCGGACCGCTCGCTGACACCGCCGGAGGTGACGGATCCGTCACCGTCTCCGTCGCCGCCCGCACCCGCGCCTTCGGCTTCGACATGGACGCCCTCGACCTCGGCAGACACCGTCGACGAGGATGATCCAGAGTCGGCACCTTGACGGTTGTCGACACATCCGGTTGTCGCCCGGTGTGGCCTCAGTAGGCTTTCGTTCGTAGCCTGTCAGACGGAGACCGAAGCGCTGGGGAGGCGATCCGTGGAGGGCAGCGAGACCGGTTGGGGACGGCCCGCCGAACCCGCACCGCGGTGGCGGGCGCTGCTCGACCGAGCCCGCCTCGGCGGACGCAGCGCAGAGCCGGCCGCCACCGAGCGGCGGGCCGAGGAGCCACCGCCGTCACCGTCACCTGAGCCGTTGCCGCGGCGGGGGCCCGGCACCGGCTACGCGGGGCGGGCGCCGGCCGTCGGCCAGCCGGCGGACCGGTCGTACGGGGAGGAGCCGGCCTACCGCGCCGAACCTGCCTACCGGGTCGACCCGGCGCATCCGGCCCAGCCCTACCGGGGACAGCCGGCGCAGCCGCCGTACCCGGCGGTGCCGGAGCCGCGCCGGCCGGAGCCGATGGAGTCCCGGTACAACCTGCTGGACAACGGCTACCGGCACGCCGCGCCGCCGGTGGAGTCCCGGTACGCCCTGCTGGACAACGGCTATCAGCCGCCCTCGGCAGCGATGGCGCCCCCTGCCGTGGCACCGCCGGTGGCACCCTTGCCGGCCGTGGCCCCGCCGACCCCGCCGCCGGCTGTGCTGCCGCCGGCCACCGTGGCCGGCCGCCCCGGGCGCATCGAGTGGCGTGCGCAGAGCGCCGGCAGCGACCTCGAACGGGCCGCCGCCGTGCTCCGGCGCGACCTGGGCACCCCCCGGGTGATCGCCTTCGCCAACCCGAAGGGCGGGGTGCACAAGACCACGGCCACCGTGCTGGCCGCGGCGACCGTCGGCAGCGTACGCGGCCGAGGCGTGCTGGCCTGGGACGACAACGAGCTACGCGGCACCCTCGGGCTGCGCGCCGGCAGCGCCCGGCATGCCCGAACGATCCGGCACCTGGTCGCCGATCTCGTGCAGATCGAGATCCGGGAGGGGGCGGAGCTGCTGGAGATCCTGGACGACTATCTGCGGCACGCCTCCGACGGGTCGTACGACGTGCTCGCCGGTGAGGAGAGCCCCCGGTTCGCCCAACGGCTGGACCAGTTCACCGTCAAGCGGGTGCTGGAGCTGCTGCGTCGCACCCACGACGTGATCTGTGTGGACACCGGCAACAACGTGGAGAGCCCGAACTGGCGTACCGTCATGCAGGCCGCCGATCAGCTGGTGGTCACCACGGTGCCCCGCGAGGACGCCGCGTTCAGCGCAGACTGGATGCTCGACCTGCTGCACGAGGAGGGGATGGGTCAGCTGGCCGACAACGCCGTCACGCTGATCTCCTGCCCCACCCCGGGCCGGTTGCCGTTGCAGGGCGACCTGGAGAAGCACTTCGCCACCCGGACCCGCGCGGTGACCGTGGTGCCGTACGACCCGGCGCTGGAGACCGGCTCGTCGATCGAGTACCACCAACTCCAGGGCGAGACCCGCCAGGCCTGGCTGCGGGCCGCCTCGGCGATGCTGGAGCCGTTCGGCCGCTGACCGACACGCGGGATACCGGTCGGCCGGGCGGCTCGCGGCACCTGCTGCCGCGACACGGTGTACGACCGACGACGGTAGCTGCGAGGATCATCGGGTGAGCCCGACCACCCCCGCCGCCGAACCGCCCGCCCGGCCGTCGGCTGCCCTGCCGAATTCGTCGACCGAGCCGACGACCAGATCGACAAGCCAGCCGGCGACGGACGCCGCCGTGGCGGCTACCGAGTCGGCGAGCCAGCCGACCGCCGAGGCCGCCGCGCCGGGTACCGAGACCACCGAGCCGGGTGGCAAGGTCGCCGGGCTGGCCGCCGAGGTCGACGGGCCGGCGGCTGCGGCCACCGAGTCGAGCAGCGACCCGGCTGCGGGGGCCGCGGTGCTCTCCGCCGAGGCCGTCGATTCGACCGCCGGCAGGCCGGGTGGGCGTGGCCGAGTGGCGGCGTTCGGGGCGGCGACGGTTTTGGTCCTGGGCCTGCTGGGGGCGCCGCTGGGGTGGCTCTGGGCGGCGGTCGCGCCGGCCACGCCGGTCGTCAAGAGTGGCGACGGCGCGGTGTACGGCCAGGCGCAACCGGAACAGCCGATCGCCGCGGACGGATGGTTCAGCCTGCTCGGGCTGGCGTTCGGGGTGCTCACCGCGCTCGCCGTGTGGTTCCTGCTGCGTCGCCACCGGGGGCCGGTCGGGCTGGTCGTCGCGGCGGCCGGTGGGCTCGCCGCCGGATTGGTCGCCTGGCAGGTCGGGCGTCGGGTCGGCCTGGCCAGCTATCAGCGGCTGCTGGCCAGCGCCCCGGACGGCACGCGCTTCAGCAAGCCGGCGGACCTGCGGGCCGGCGGGATCGAGCTGTTCTTCGGGGTGCTGCCGGTGCCCTACGGCAACCTGCTGCTGCCGGCCTTCGCTGCCGCGGTCACGTACACCCTGCTCGCCGGCTGGTCACGATGGCCGTCGCTGCGGCCCGAGCCCGAGCCGGACGCGGCCTGGCTCGCCGCGCAGCCGCCAGCGGCGCCGAAGCCAGCGGGG
>FOLJ01000010.1 GCA_900112325.1 Micromonospora sediminimaris | reverse complement strand
ACGATCAGCTACTCGGGTAGCTACAACCCGGGTAACAACAACAGCTACCTCGCCCTGTACGGCTGGACCCGTAACCCGCTCGTGGAGTACTACATCGTCGAGAACTTCGGCAGCTACAACCCGAGCAGCGGGGCCACCCGGCTGGGCAGCATCACCACCGACGGCGGCACCTACGACATCCTGCGTAGCCAGCGGGTCAACGCCCCGTCGATCGACGGCACCCAGACGTTCTACCAGTACTGGAGCGTCCGGCAGCAGAAGCGCAGCAGCGGGACCATCACCACCGCCAACCACTTCGACGCCTGGGCGCGGGTTGGCCTGAACCTCGGTAACCACTACTACCAGATCATGGCGACCGAGGGTTACCAGAGCCAGGGAAGCTCGGACATCACCCTCTCGGAAGGCGGCACCCCCGGCCCCGGCCCGACCAACCCGACCACCCCGCCGCCCGGTAACGGCGGCTGCACGGTCAGCGTGAACCGCGCCGAGGACTGGAACGACCGGTTCAACACGACCTTCTCGGTCAGTGGCAGCAACAACTGGACCGTCACCATCCGTACCAACGGCGGCCAGAGCCTGCAGAACAGCTGGAACGCCTCGATCAGCGGCAACAGCGGCACGATCACCGCACGTCCGAACGGTAACGGCAACAACTTCGGCATCACGCTCTGGAAGAACGGTAACAACACCACGCCATCCGCGACCTGCTCAAGCGGCTGACCTGGACCGGGTGGGGTGTCGATCGAGGTCGACGCCCCACCGCCGGCATCGGCACTCGACGGGCCGACCCCTGGGTCGGCCCGTCGTCGTTGCGCCCAGCTGCGGTTCGTATTGACAACCATCGACGCTAGGGTGAGGCTGATGTGAGAGCGCTCTCTCTCAATCGCAATCCGCGACCACCACCAGTCCGGCCAGGGAAGCTCCGAAGTCTACGGCGGCGGCGTCGGAAGGCCCCTGACCCCTCCCCGACAGGAGCCATGAGATGGAAAGCGCCGCACCCCATCCCGCCAGCCGTAGCCTGCTGCGCCTCGGCACCGCGATCGGCGCCCTGCTGGTGCTGCTCGGCAGCTACGTCGTGGCCAGCACCGCGCCGGCCGACGCCGCCCCGGGTGTCAACGCCATCCGGGTGGCCGAATTCCCGGCCGACTGCACGTACAGCCACCGGCTTCCGGACGACCCCATCGTCTTCCCCGGGCTGCCCGGTGCCTCGCACATGCACAGCTTCTTCGGCAGCACGGTGACCAACGCCCACACCACGCTGCCCGACCTGGTCGGCTCCGCCACCACCTGCAACCCGCGAGTCGATGTCTCGTCGTACTGGGTGCCGACCCTCTACCGCGACGACGTGCCGGTGGAACCGTCCATCGCCACCTTCTACTATCTCGGCGAAGGGGTGCGTCCCGACGTCGTCGCGCAGACGCAGCCGTTCCCGCTGGGCCTGCGCCTCGTCGCCGGAAACGCCCGGGCCGCCGGACCGGGCGACAGCATCGCCCGCTGGTCGTGCCTGCACGCCGGGCACGTGCCGCCGTCGAAGGACTTCGTCAACTGCCCGGCCGGCACCATGCTGGAGTCGTACCTCGACTTTCCGCAGTGCTGGAACGGCCGGGACCTCGACTCACCGGATCACAAGAGCCACCTGACCTACCCGGTGAACCAGGCCTGCCCGGCCAGCCACCCGGTGCACGTGCCGAAGCTGCGGCAGGTCCTGCGGTACCCGGTCAACGGTGACCCGTCGCGGCTGCGGTTGGCCTCCGGGCCGGGCTACACGATGCACGGCGACTTCTTCAACGCCTGGCCGGTCGAGGAGTTGGCGCGCCGCGTCCGCGACTGTATCCGTCCGGTCATCAAGTGCGGGCACGACGGCAGGCCGCTCTGAGTCCACAGGTGACACCCGGCGGCGGGCCCGGTCGTACCGGCCCGCCGCCGGGCGGACGCGAAGGAGGCCGCGTGCGACCTCGGCTCGCCGCGCTGCTCGCCGCGCTGCTGCTCGCCACCGGGTGCGCCACCGGAACACCACCGGCCACGGGAACACCACCCGCCGGACAGTTCAGCGCCACCGACATCGCCTGGCTTCAACTATCGGTGGCCATGGCCGAACGGCTGCTGCCGATCCTCGACCTGGTGCCGGACCGGACCACCGACCCGGCCTGGCGGCGGCTCGCCACCCGGATCGAGACCAGCGAACGTATCCACCTGACCCGGGCCCGGCGGCTGTTGGCCGACTTCGGCGCACCGGTGGCCAATCCGCACGAGGGTCACGACATGCCCGGCATGCTCACCGACGAGGAACTTACCGCGCTGCGCTCGGCCACCGGGCGGACGTTTCACCGCCTGGCTGCCGGGCACCTGCGGGCGCATCTGACGCAGTCGGTGCGGATCGCCAGCGCCGAACAGCAGGGCGGGTCCGACCCGGCAGCCACCGGGCTGGCCGCGACCGTGGTCCGGGCCGGCACCGCCGACCTCGCTCGGCTGGACCACCTGGACCGGGCACCGACGCTTCCCCCGGTGCCTGCTGCACGACAGTGACGGCGACTCCCGCCGTCGACCACTTGCGGCTGCCGCAGCCGGCGTGACCGGCTGCCACCAACGCCGTAGCCGCCGCCCCACTACCGCGTACGTGGTAGCCGGCCAGTCGTCCGTGAGCAGGAGTCGCCGGGCCGCGCCGGCCGGTTAGGGTGCGCCCATGAGCGAGCGGTGCGGGCGGATCCTCAGGCGCGCCGCGGTCGGGGACTGGGCGATCGCGGTGGGCGTGACAGCCTTGCTACTGATCGCCGGACTGTCCGCAACGCGCCCCGCCACCGGGGCGGACCTGTTCGGTTACGCGTGGCTGGTGACCGGCGGCCTGGTGTTGGCGGCGCGTCGACGAGCTTCGGTCGCGGTGCTGATCGTCACCGGCGTGTGTGCGGTGGGCCACCAGGCCACCGGCATCGAGCTGCCCGCCGTCGCGTTCCTGTTCGCGGTCTACGCGGCCGTACGCGCGGGACACCGCGTGGTCACGGTCGTGGCGGCCGTCGCGATGCTGGTCTCCCTTCCGCTCGCGGCTCTGGTCCTACCACCGGGACTACCCGTCGGCGAGGCACTCGCGCGGGCCCGCGACGCCCTCGAAGTGGCCTGGCTGATCGCCGCCGGGGCTGCGGGTGAGGCGCTTCGGCAGGCCGAGCGGCGTGCGGAGGAGGCCGAGCGCACCCGGGAGGAGACGGCACTGCGCCGCGCCGACGAGGAGCGGCTGCACATCGCGCGGGAACTGCATGATTCCCTCACCCACCAGATCTCGATCATCAAGGTGCAGGCCGAGGTCGCCGTGCACCTGGCCAGCCGGCGCGGCGAGCCGGTGCCGGAGGCGCTCTCGGCCATCCGCGAGGCCAGCCGCGAGGCGACCCGGGAACTGCGCGCGACCCTGGAGACGCTGCGCGCCGACGGCACCGCCGGATCGCCCGGGCTCGACCAGCTCCCGGAACTGGTGCGACGGGCCCGGATGGCCGGCCTGGACGCGACGTTGACGATCGACGGAGAACGGACCGACGTGCCGGTCGCGGTGGGCCGCACCGCCTACCGCATCGTGCAGGAATCCCTCACCAACATCGCCCGTCACGCCTCCGCCGCCACGGCCTCGGTACGGATCGACTACCGGCCGGGCACCCTCGCGATCCGGGTGGACGACAACGGCGACGGCGCGCCGGGCCGGGCGGCGGCACCGGGCGTCGGACTGCTCGGCATGCGGGAACGCGTCGTCGCTCTGGGTGGGCTGTTGCGGGCCGAGACACGCGACGAGGGCGGGTTCACCGTCCACGCCGAACTTCCGGTGGGCGCGGCATGATTCGCGTCCTGCTGGTCGACGACCAACCGCTGCTGCGCAGCGGATTCCGTGCGCTGCTCGACATCGAGGACGACATCGAGGTGGTGGCCGAGGCCGCCGACGGCCAGCAGGCACTGACCCTGGCGCGGAAGCACCTGCCCGACATCGCGCTCGTCGACATCCAGATGCCGGTCATGGACGGCATCGAGACCACCCGGCACATCGCAGCGGATCCGACGCTGGCCGGCGTGCACGTGGTCATCCTGACCAATTACGGTCTGGACGAACATGTCTTCCACGCGCTTCGCGCCGGTGCCGCCGGCTTCCTGGTCAAGGACATCGAGCCGGCGGATCTCGTGTACGCCGTCCGGGTGGCCGCCCGTGGCGACGCCCTGCTCGCGCCGTCGATCACCCGCAAGCTGATCGACCGGTACGTCACCGAGCCGCAGCGGAGACCGACCGGTGCGCGACTGAAGGAGTTGACCAATCGCGAGCGGGAGACGGTCGTCCTCCTGGCGCAGGGCCTGTCCAACGACCAGATCGCCGAACGCCTGGTGATCAGCCCGCTGACCGCCAAGACCCACATCAACCGGGCGATGACCAAGCTTCATGCCCGTGACCGAGCCCAGCTCGTGGTCATCGCCTACGAGTCCGGCCTGGTGTCGCCCCGGGACCGCTGACCTCGACGACAGCCCGGACACACCAGCCGGTCACGGTTCAAGCAGTTGATGCTCCACGGCCGTCAGGACCAGCCGGAGCAGGTGCTCGTCCAGCGGCTCCTGCCAGGCTGACATGAACACCGTGACGACGGCGTACCCGACCGCCATCATCACGTACGCGTTGTCCGCGGTGACGGTGGTGCCATCGGCGAAACCAGCTGTCATCGTGCTGTCGTACCGCCAGCTCAGCTCGCCGATTATCGGTGCGCTGGCGGCCCGGACCTCGACGTCGAGCAAGTCGTCGAGGATGAACGACGGGCAGGCTCGCCGGGCGTCCCGGGCAGCGGTCAGCACGGCTTCGCCCACCGGGGCGTCGTACGCGTAGACGGTGACGGTCAGGTCGCTGTAGGGGAAGTCACCGTCCGCCGGTTCACTTGTGTAGGTCCGTTTGCCGGTCGCGCGCAGGCTGGGCTCGCCTACCGTCAGGAACCGTTCCCGGACCAGGGGCTCACACTCTGGGACGGACACGGTCACCGGCCCGGACGCGATGCCCTGCCCCGCCGGCGCGGACTCGACGACGCGCCAGCTGAACGGGATCACCTGCACGCTGGCCTGGGCGGCCCGGTCGGCCTGTTCGGCGGTGAGCACCCGTTGTGCCACCTCGTACCGTCTGTCGAAATCCGCCAGCCGGCGCTGGCCGGCGTTGATGGCGACGCCACCGGGTACGCCGACATTGACGACCACGATCGCGACGGCGGCGACCAGGACCGCCGTCGCGGTCGGCGCGGCTGTCGCACTCACCCAGGCCGGTGTGGCGCGGCCCCGCGTCGCGCTTTCGGCGATCATCGGCCGGCGTCGAGCGGCGCTGAGCGGTATCAGCAGCGCCGCCAGCAGCAGCACGGCGTGACCGAGCCAGAGCGGGGCGACCGCGACGTCCATGGCGAACATGTCCGGTTCGGTCGGCCGATCCGTCAGCCGGCCGTACCCGTAGTGCGCCGCCGTGGCGGTGCCGGTGGTCGCGGTCGCGGCGAGCACTCCCCGCGCCCAGCCGTACGGCCAGGCGGTGCTCAGCGTCACGACGACCAGGACCACCGCGCCGGCGGCGGCACAGAGCCACCACCGCTGCTGCTGCGCCCGCAACTGGTCGGTCAGGCCGGCACCCTCCGCGGTCACCAGGATCGCCGCGGTGCCGCCGAGTGCTGCCGCGACGAGCGCCACCAGCCACGACCGCCGTCCTCCGGGCAGGCGTCGCGGCGACAGCAGCGCGTAGACCGGCAGCAGCCCGAGGGCGAGCGCCGGCCACGGCTGGTTGGCCAGCCCATAGGTGAGCAGATACCGCAGGTCGTCGAGGTCGTGCAGGACCGCGGCCACCAGACCGACGGTCCAGAGCGCGGCGACGGCGGTCAGTCCGGCCGCGCACCCGGCCAGGCCGGCGTGGACCGGCCGCCCCCGGCGGGCCGCCAGCTCGGCCAGGTGGGCTGCGAGCGCGACCACCCCGGCGGCGACCAGCGTGAGCAGCAGCACGGAGAGTGCCGTCCGCCCCGGATCACCGGGCTGCGTCGGCGGGTAGCGCAGTGGCCTGGCCTGGAACACGACAGGCATGAACGCGGCCCCGGCGGCGACTCCGGCGCAGGTGCCGAGCACCGGACGCCACCATCCCTGCTGCGGCAGCCGGGCCCGCCGCAGCAGGGATGGAAACAGCAACCCGAGCACGGCGACACCGGCCGCCACCGGGACAACCCCGTTGCCCCACCCGTACCACTGTGGATCGCCGAAGTAGACCAGCACGAGGGTGGCGTACATGGCGGCGACCGCGACGAAGCCGACCGCCAGTGCCTGCGCGAACCCGCCCTCGTAGCCGGACGCCGGTTGCCGCAGGGTGCGTATCCGGTCCGTGGGTTCGGGATGGCGGGCCAGCAACCGGCGGGCCCGGCCGATCTTTCGCTGCCGCGCTGCCGGCACCGTCCGGGCGAACGACGCCGTCAGGGCGGCCTCGGCGCCCACGCTCGCGGCGTAGCGGTCGGCCTCGTACTCGCGCAGCCGTAGCAGCGCGGCCGCGAGCAGCGTCACGACCACCGCCAGCAGCGCGACCCCGAGCTGTGCCGCGACCCGCCGTGGTGTCACCCCGAACAGGTTCAGAAAGGGAACGCCGGCCAGCGCCACGGCGGGCGGAGCCAACCATGCCGGACCTCGGATCGTCGAGACCAGACTGACGTCGCGGGCCAGCACATGCGCGATCTCGTGGGAGACGACCGCGTCGAACCGGTCACCGGCGTCGAGGGCCAGCCGCGCCGGGACCACCACGGTGGGTCGCCGGCCGGGCAGGGCGGTGGTGAAGGCGTGGCGCACCGCCGGCCCGGCCACCCACAACCGAGGGGTACGCCCACCCGACAGCCCCTGCCGCTGGCACAGCTCGGCGAAGCGTTGCTGGGCCGGCGGGACGTCGAGCCGACCGAGGCGACCCAACCGGCGCAGATCCCACCACGGTACGACCACCGCGAGAGCCAGCGTTCCGGCGAGTAGGACCAGTGCGGCTGACCCGACCACAAATCCGTGGACGCGCAGCTGCTCTGCCGCGCAGTCGCCGAACGCGTCGAGGGAGCCCTGGTGCAGCGCCTCGCAGCGCGTCGTCGTCAGGTCGTAGGGGATCAGCAGGGACAGGGTGCCGCGGAAGAACAGATTGCCGGCCGCCACTCCCAGACTGGTGAGGGCGACCGCGATCAGCCCGTACAGCCACCACAGCGGCCGGGGTCGTTGCTGGTCAGGGGTGAGTGTCATCCGGCGGCGCCGTGTCGAGGTGAACCGCGCCGACCAGGGCGTCGGCGAGCAGGTCGGCGGCGGCCTGGTCGAGCCCGAGCGTCATCGCGTGGCCCCGGGCCACCGAACGCAACCTGGCCACCTGGGCGGCGGTAAGGACGACCTGACCGTCGACCGCCGGCAGCGCGGCGCGGTCCAGCTCGCTCGCAGACGGTCTGCGCCGGCCTCGTACCCGCCACCGCCGCCACCGCGACCGGACGGTGCTGGCACCGAGACGCAGCACGTCCAGGATCGATGCGGCCACCACCTCGATGACGATCGCGCTGACCAAGGCGTCCTCGATGCCGAAACCGACCCCGCCGCCCGGTGCCCGGCGTTGCGCCAACCCGGCCCGCCAGACGGTCGCCACCTGATCGAAGATGCCCGACTCCTCCGGAGCGATCCGCCCGCTCACCTCCCGGGCCAACCGGATCACGGCCTCGGAGCCGTTGACAGTCGCCGGTGGATGGGTGGGTTCGATCGTCAACGCCGGCTCCCCGAGACACCTCATGCACGGACGGCAGGTCCGCCACAGACTACCGTGCGCTATGGGCCCGGTAGGGCCCCGTAACCCGCCCGAACGGCGCGCCTGGGGGCCGCCGAACTCGCCGCCTGTCGGACCGACGTGGCACGATCGCTCAGGTGACCAGCAGATCCACCACCGAACAGCGTCTCGACGACCTGGCCCGGCTGCGTCGGGTGCGCGACCGCATCGACCGTGAGTACGCCAAGCCGCTGGACGTCGAGGCCCTCGCCCGTGGGGTCAACATGTCGGCCGGGCACCTGAGCCGCCAGTTCCGGCTGGCCTACGGCGAGTCCCCGTACGGCTATCTGATGACCCGGCGCATCGAGCGGGCCATGGCGCTGCTGCGCCGTGGCGACCTGAGCGTCACCGATGTCTGTTTCGCGGTCGGCTGTTCGTCGCTGGGCACCTTCAGCACCCGCTTCACCGAACTGGTCGGCGTGCCGCCCAGCGTCTACCGGCGCGACGCGGCCCGTGCGACGAAGGGGATGCCCTCCTGCGTGGTGAAACAGGTGACCAGACCGGTCAGGAATCGAGAAGCAGCGGCCCGCGCGTCGCAGCTAGCGTGACCGGCATGGACATCACCATTCACGCCAGCTTCCTGCCGCACAACGACCCGGACGCCGCCCTGGCCTTCTACCGGGATCTGCTCGGTTTCGAGGTCCGCAACGACGTCGGTTACCAGGGCATGCGCTGGATCACCGTCGGCCCACCCGGTCAGCCCGGCACCTCGATCGTGCTGCATCCACCGGCCGCCGACCCCGGCGTGACCGACGAGGAGCGCCGTACCATCACCGAGATGATGGCCAAGGGCACCTACTCCTCGATCTTGTTGGCCACGCCCGACCTCGACAGCGTTTTCGAGCGGTTGCAGGCCAGCGACACCGAGATCGTGCAGGAGCCGACCGACCAGCCGTACGGGGTTCGTGACTGCGCCGTCCGGGACGCCGCCGGCAACATGATCCGTATCCAGGAAGTGCGATGAGCAGGGACAACCGGTCGGCACCACCCGCCGCCGACAGCCACGATCTGATCCGGGTGCAGGGCGCCCGGGAGAACAATCTCAAGGACGTCACCGTCGAGCTGCCGAAGCGCCGGCTGACGGTGTTCACCGGCGTCTCCGGTTCAGGCAAGAGTTCGCTGGTGTTCAGCACCATCGCGGCGGAGTCGCAGCGGCTGATCAACGAGACCTACAGCGCGTTCATCCAGGGCTTCATGCCGACCCTGGCCCGGCCGGAGGTCGACGTCCTCGACGGGCTGACCACCGCGATCATCGTCGACCAGGAGCGGATGGCCGCCAACCCGCGGTCGACCGTCGGCACCGCCACCGACGCCAACGCCATGCTGCGGATCCTGTTCAGCCGGCTCGGCAAGCCGCACATCGGGTCGCCTCAGGCGTACTCCTTCAACGTCGCCTCTATCAGCGGTGCCGGCGCGGTGACCATCGAACGTGGCGGCACCACCACGAAGGAGCGGCGGAGCTTCAGCATCACCGGTGGCATGTGCCCGCGCTGCGAAGGCACCGGGCGGGTGACGGACATCGACCTGACCGCGTTGTACGACGACAGCAAGTCGCTCAACGAAAGCGCGATCACCGTGCCCGGTTACAGCATGGACGGGTGGTACGGCCGGATCTACCGGGGTAGCGGCTTCTTCGACCCGGACAAACCAATCCGCAAGTACACCAAGAAGGAGCTGCACGACCTGCTCCACAAGGAGCCGACCAAGATCAAGGTCGACGGGATCAACCTGACGTACTCGGGTCTGATCCCGCAGATCCAGAAGTCGTTCCTGTCCAAGGACGTCGAGGCGATGCAGCCGCACGTCCGCGCCTTCGTGGAACGGGCGGTCACCTTCACGACCTGCCCCGACTGTGGCGGCACCCGGCTGAGCGAGGCGGCCCGCTCCTCGAAGATCAAGGGCGTCAACATCGCCGACGCCTGCGCCATGCAGATCAGCGATCTCGCCGAGTGGGTGCGCGGGCTCCGCGAACCCTCCGTGGCGCCGCTGCTGGCGTCGTTGCAGCACACCCTCGACTCCTTCGTCGAGATCGGGCTCGGTTACCTCAGCCTGGACCGGCCGTCCGGGACGCTCTCCGGCGGCGAGGCCCAACGCACCAAGATGATCCGCCACCTCGGGTCGTCGCTGACCGACGTCACCTACGTCTTCGACGAGCCCACCATCGGGCTGCACCCGCATGACATCCAGCAGATGAACCGCCTGCTGCTGCGGCTGCGCGACAAGGGCAACACCGTGCTCGTCGTGGAGCACAAGCCGGAGACGATCGCCATCGCCGACCACGTCGTCGACCTCGGCCCCGGGGCCGGCACGGCGGGCGGCACCGTCTGTTTCGAGGGCACCGTCGAGGGGCTGCGGGCCAGCGGTACGCTCACCGGCCGCCACCTGGACGACCGGGCCACCCTCAAGAAGTCGGTGCGTACGCCCACCGGGCACCTGCCGATCCGTAAGGCCTCGACGCACAACCTGCGCGACGTCGACGTCGACATCCCGCTCGGGGTGCTGGTCGTGGTCACCGGCGTCGCCGGTTCGGGCAAGAGTTCGCTGGTGCACGGGTCGATCCCGCCCGGTGCCGGGGTGGTGTCGATCGACCAGGGCGCGATCCGTGGCTCGCGGCGCAGCAACCCGGCGACGTACACCGGGCTGCTCGACCCGATCCGTAAGGCGTTCGCGAAGGCCAACGGCGTGAAGCCGGCGCTGTTCAGCGCCAACTCCGAAGGCGCCTGCCCCAACTGCAACGGCGCCGGCGTCATCTACACCGACCTGGCGATGATGGCCGGCGTCGCCACGGTGTGCGAGGAGTGCGAGGGCAAGCGGTTCCAGGCATCCGTCCTGGAATACCGCTTCGGCGGTCGGGACATCGCCGAGGTGCTCGCGATGCCGGTGAGCGAGGCGGAGGAGTTCTTCGGGTCCGGCGAGGCGCGTACGCCGGCCGCGCACCGCATCCTCAACCGGCTCGCCGAGGTCGGCCTCGGTTACCTCAGCCTCGGTCAGCCGCTCACCACTCTCTCCGGCGGTGAGCGGCAGCGGCTCAAGTTGGCCACCCACATGGCCGAGCAGGGCGGGGTCTACGTGCTCGACGAGCCGACCACCGGGTTGCACCTCGCCGACGTCGAGCACCTGCTCGGTCTGCTCGACCGGCTCGTCGACTCCGGCAAGTCGGTAATCGTCATCGAACACCACCAGGCGGTCATGGCCCACGCCGACTGGATCATCGACCTGGGGCCGGGCGCAGGTCACGACGGTGGCCGGATCGTCTTCGAGGGCACCCCCGCCGATCTTGTCGCTGCCCGGTCCACCCTCACCGGCGAACACCTCGCCGCCTACGTGGGCGGCTGAGCCCGCTCATCCACCAGCGGTACCACGCTCACCCCACGGTGATGATCATCACCGTGGGGTGAAACCTACCCTCTCCGGAGGGTAGGTTCGGTGCTGGTCGTCGAGGTGCGGCTACGGCCCCTCGCGGTCTCCTTCTTGAGCGGTTTCTTCCGGGCGACGATGCCCGGAAACGGTCCGGAAACGTCCGACCGGCACTGGTATGTGCAGATCAGTCGCTCCCTGCCCGGGGGAGCGGCATCGTGTGTGCGCCGGACGCGTGCACCCTGAGTGGAAACGGCTGTATGTCTTCGATGCTGTCCGCGGTCGCCCGGCCGCGTCTGTCCCGCCCGTCCTGGTTGTCGCCGAAGGTGTTGCGGACCGAGGTCCTCGCCGGGCTGGTGGTGGCCCTGGCCCTGATCCCGGAGGCGATCAGCTTCTCGATCCTGGCCGGGGTGGATCCACGGGTCGGACTGTTCGCCTCGTTCACCATGGCCGTGGTCATCTCGATCTGCGGTGGCCGCCCGGCGATGATCAGCGCGGCTACCGGCGCGATCGCCCTGGTCGTCGCGCCGCTGGCCAAGGAGCACGGCCTGGACTACCTGATCGCGGCGGTGATCCTGGGCGGGGCGATCCAGGTGCTGCTGGCCGCTCTCGGGGTGGCGAAGCTGATGCGGTTCATCCCGCGCAGCGTGATGGTCGGGTTCGTCAACGCCCTGGCCATCCTGATCTTCGCCGCGCAGGTGCCGTACCTGCTCGGGGTGCCGTGGCTGGTCTACCCCCTCGTCGCCCTCGCTCTGGTGATCATGGTCGGCCTGCCCCGACTCACCAGGGCCGTGCCGGCCCCGCTGGTCGCGATCGTCGTGCTGACCGTGATCACGGTGGTCGCCGCGGTGACCGTGCCGACCGTCGGGGACCAGGGCGAACTGCCGAACAGCCTGCCCACCCTCGGCCTGCCGCAGATCCCGTGGACGATGGAGACCCTGGCCCTGATCGCCCCCTACGCCGTCGGTATCGCGCTGGTCGGGCTGATGGAATCGTTGATGACCGCCAAGCTGGTCGACGACATCACCGACACGCACTCCAACAAGACCCGCGAGTCCTGGGGCCAGGGCGTGGCCAACATCGTCACTGGCTTCTTCGGTGGCATGGGCGGCTGCGCCATGATCGGCCAGACGATGATCAACGTGAAGGCGTCCGGCGCCCGGACCCGCCTGTCGACGTTCCTGTCCGGCGTCTTCCTGCTCATCCTGGTCGTGGCGCTCGGCGACGTGGTCGCCACCATCCCGATGGCCGCCCTCGTCGCCGTGATGGTCATCGTCGCGGTCTCCACCTTCGACTGGCACTCCGTCGCCCCCGCCACGCTCAAGCGCATGCCGCTGGGCGAGACCCTGGTCATGGTCACCACCGTCGCCACCACCCTGGTCACCCACAACCTGGCCATCGGCGTCGTCGCCGGTGTGCTCACCGCCATGGTGATCTTCGCCCGCCGGGTCGCCCACCTGGTCGAGGTCACCAGCGTGCTCGACCCCGACGGCGGCACCCGGATCTACTCGGTGCACGGCGAACTCTTCTTCGCCTCCAGTAACGACCTGGTCTACCAGTTCGACTACGCCGGCGACCCGGAGAAGGTGGTCATCGACATGAGTCGGGCGCACGTCTGGGACGCCTCCTCCGTGGCCGCCCTGGACGCCATCACCACCAAGTACGCCGACCGCGGCAAGACCGTCGAGATCGTCGAACTGAACAAGCCCAGCGCGGCGATCCACGGCAGCCTCGCCGGCACCCTCAGCGCGGGCCACTGATGACCCTCACCGGACGCGACGCCGGGCCGCGACACGCCAGCGGCCCGGCACCCGACCGACTCATGCAGATCGGCGAGGCCGCCGAACGGGTCGGCCTGAGCATCCGCACCATCCGTCACTACGAACAGGTCGGGCTCATCGTCCCGTCGGCGCGTACCGACGGCGGCTTCCGCCTCTACACCGAACCCGATCTGGACCGCCTCGGGGTGGTCAAACGGATGAAACCCCTCGGGTTCACCCTCGACGAGATGCGCGACCTGCTCGGCATCCTCGACGCGCTGCCCGCTGCCGACGATGACGAACGTCGCGCCCTGCTCGACCGGCTCGCCATGTTCCACACCCTCGCCACCACGCGGGTCGACGCACTCCGCGAACAGCTGGCCACCGCCGAAGGCTTCGCCGACACCCTGCGGCAGCGGATCGACAAGCACACTCGCCCGGACTAGGTGTACTGCCCAGGACGTTTCGGCCACTCGCCCACGGCGGACCCGCGCGTCAGCCTGCTGAGGTTCACTGCTGATGCCGTCCCGGCCACCTGTTGTCCATGCGATGTCAACCTGAACTCTTCTCGGCGCCGGTACCTTGCGGTCTCCGTGAGTCGTGCCGGGCCTGCCGGCGGGTGCCGCGGTGCGCCAACGAATTCAGACACAGGTTCAGACGGGTATGCGGGGGAAGGCGGTTCTTCGGGTGTGGCTCGGGGCTGACAAGAAGGAGTTCGAGGCCTTCCTCGATTCCGCTGACGTTTACTGGCGCAAGAACCTCGGCTCCACGACGTCCCAGAACTACCTCGTCGTCGAGGTGTTCCACCAGGACATCAGGGTGGCGATGCGTAACCTGTCGGTCGCCAACGCGATCCGCCGCATCGTCCCGGCTCAACTGGTCGTGGTGACCGGGGTGGAGCAGATGTGGCACGACGCGCTGTGGACCGAGTTCGACGTGAAGCTGGTCGAGCGGATCGCGGCCGCCTACGGCGCCAGCCAGGTCATCGACCTGTACCGCCTCGTGGAGGGGCCGGCCAACTCCGCCACGCCGAGTGCCGTGCCGGTGGAGCTGTTCGGACGGCCGCTGCCCCCCGGTGCGCCGATCAGTGAGGAAACCCTCGCCGAGTTCGTCAGCGCCACCTACTGCCGGGTGACCAAGCGCCCCCGGCCGCCGGAGAACCCCGCCGCCGACCCGCGCTACCGGCGACGGCAGGCGCTGGCCCGGGCCATCTCCTCGGCCTACGACGCCCTGCTCGGCAGCGGCTCGGTGGTCGCGCTGGTCACCAGCCACGTCGACTACGACCACTGGGGGCTCGCGGTGGACTCCGCCCGACGGGCCGGGGTACCCGTGGTGCACACCCAGCAGACCGGCTGTCTCAAGGCGTACGCGCTGTTCCCCGAGAACGACACTGGCGAGCACACCTTCCGTGGTGAACTCACTCACCAGATCGGCGCCTTCTTCGAACAGCGGGTGTGGACACGACGCAACGAGGTGCGGCGTAACGCCGAACTCGTCGCCTGGCGGTCAAAGGTCAACCTGGGCCGGCCCAGCTGGTGGCGGGGCGGCGCCAGCGCGTCCGTCGACATCACCAACAGCAGTGAGCGGGCCCGGCTGCGGACGCACTTCGCGGCCCGCCTGGGGTTCGACCCGGCTCGTCCGGTGGTGGCGGTGTTCAACCACGCGGTGTCCGACGCGCCGGGCACGAACCACCAGTCCTTCCCGACGCTGGCCGACTGGTTCGCCGAGACCGCCCAGTTCGCCAGTACCGCCACCGAGGTGCAGTGGCTGTTCCAGGACCATCCGAGCCAGTTCCGCTACGACAGCACCGACTTCTTCGACTCGGTCGCCCGACGGTACGCCCGACACCGGCACATGGTGTTCCAGCCCAGTAAGGACCTGAGCAAGAACGGTCTGTGGAGCCTCGTCGACCTGGGCGTGACCGTGCGCGGCAGCGTCAGCAACGAGCTGCCCGCGTACGGCATCCCGGTGATCCAGGCCGGCTGGTCCGAGTGGAGCGAGTGTGGTCTGTCCACGGTGGTGAACGACCCGGAGACCTACTGGAAGGCACTCGACGCCGCGATCAGCGCCATGCTCAACGGCGAGGAGATCATCTCCGCCGAGCAGGTCGAGCGCGCCCGCCTGTGGTTGTGGTTCTACCGCAGCGCCACCGACCTGTTCACCCCTCAGGTGCCGCACTGGGAGGTGTGGCCCGCCGACTACCTGCTGCGCGCGGTGCGGACCTCGTTCCGACACATCGAGAGCGACGCGGACCCGGTCTTCGAGGCCGTCGAGCGCATGTGGACCCGGCGTGAGCCGGTGCTGACCCGGACCGACCTCCAGATGCCGGGAGGTGTCCGGTAGTGGCGATCGGCGCCTGGTTCGCCACCGAGTTCGACGAGCCGATCCCGGCCCGGGAGCTTCCCGCGACGTTCATTTCGGGTGGGGATCCCGAGGTGTTGCTCGCCGACCAGGTCGCCCGGGGCGTGGCGATCGTGGGCCGGGTCCAGGGCGGGTCCGGCGCGGTCGTGCTCAAGGTACGCACCGACGGCCGCCCGGTTCGCGTCCGGGTCGACCTGCACATCGACGGTGCCTCACAGACCGCCTGGTCGCGGGCGGCGGCACCGGCTCGGGGGATGCGCGAGCTGCCGCGACTGGTCATGGTCCGGGCCCAGGGCGCGGACCGGGCCGCCGCTGTCATCAGCCGCCAACGGGGGCGGTTGCGGATGGTGGAGGCCCACGCCTGGGTGGAGTTCGACCTGTGGGCCGACGAGGTGGGGGACGACGGCCTCCTGATCATCGAGGTGGTGGACGGCACGCTGCCGTCGTGGGCGTCGACCGCGCTCAGCCCGCTGGCGGCGATCGGCGTACGGATCAACCAGGTCGAGATCGTCGCGATCGACGCGGCCGAGCAGCGCGGTGATGCCACTCGACTCGCCGGTGCCGCCGCCCAGCTCGCCGGGCTGGTCAGCGCCGGAGGTCTGGTCGGGGCGCGAGGTCGCGGACAGGGACACCCCCGGTCGCGGTTCATCGTGGTCAACGCCGCCGACCCCACCGTACGGTGCCGGCTGCGGATCGCGGCCGCCACCGCCCCACCGGCAGCGGTGCGACAGCCGAGCCAGAAGTGGCTGCGCCGCCAGCAGGGCCAGACCGTGCTGAAGGCGTTCCGGGTGGCGCAGCGTGGGGCGGGATACGCGCTGTTCGAGGCGTCGCCGTTCACCCGGCCGCCGCACCCGGACCGGCTGGTGGTCCGGGGCGTCCATCTGGTCGACGGCACCGAGTGCCGGGTGAGCGCCACCCCGCAGGGCGAGGAGACCCTCGACGTGGTGGTCGAGCGTACGGCGCCCGGTCCGGTGCTGGTCGGGCTCGCCGAGCACGACAACCCGGCGGTACGGCGGCGGGTCGCCGAGACCGTCTGCCAGCTCGTCGAGTTGGAGTGTCATCGGTGACCGAGCACAACCACCATGACCTGACCCTCACTGCTGATCCAGCGGCAAACCGGCGGGCGCTCGAACAGATCCTGGCCTCCGGTACCGGGGGCACCCTGCGGCTGCCGGCGGGCGCCTTCACCCTGGACCGGGGAGTGGTGCTCGGCTCGGGCTGGACGCTGACCGGGGCCGCGCCGGGCAACGGGCCGGTGACCACGTGGCTGACGTCGTCCTCGTCGGCCGGCGAACCCATCGTCCACGTGCTGGGCTCCCGGGTGACCGTCCAGGACATCGGCTTCCGCCCGCCGCCGTGCGCGCCGGGGGAGCACGGCGGCGACCGGGGCACCGCCATCACCATCGGGAACTACCTCTACCCGGCCGGGGCGGAGTGGATCGAGGACATCCAGATCCGGCGCGTCGAGGTCGAGCGCCGCGACGAGCGCGCCGCCAACTGCGTCGCCGTCATGGGCGCGGTGCGCGACGTCACCATCAGCGACGTCTCCATCGTCGGTGGCTGCACCGGCATCGCCGTGCACTGGGGCGCGGTCGGCGACGGGGTCGACTCGATCGTCGGGCCCTCGTACCATCCGCACCACCTCGAACTCCGTGACCTGCGCGTGTCCGACGCTTTCGAGGGGTTCTACCTCAGCTCGGTGCACGACGTGACGGTGGACCGGGTCCACCTGTCCGATGTCGAGATCGGCTTCCGGCTCCTGCCCGGCGACAACACCGACCGGTTCCACTCCGCCGGTGACAACCCGGTCGGCGCGCGTATCCGCGTCTCGGGTGCCCACGTGGCCTGGAACGGTCCGCTGTACGCGGTCCGGATCGCGGGCTGGGGACGCAGCGAGATCGACCACTCGTTCCGGGTACTCGAATACCGGGACGTGGTGGTCCGGGACTGCACGTTCGTGCCGCTGCCGCTCGCCACGGCCGGGCCCGGCGAGGCGCGGCGTCCTCGGTCGCCCATCGTCGTCGAGCAGGCATCCGGTGTGATCCTGGACGGGATCCGCGTCGACCTGCGGGCGGACCCGGCCGGCCCGCTGCCCGATGACGGGGCGACCGTCGGTCGCCGCCAGCCGGCCGGGTTCCGGTGGCCGGAGGTCGATCAGCGCAACTTCTCGGCCAGGTAATCCTCCCAGGTGCGGGTGCCGACGGTGACGCCGTCGACGGTGAGGTTGTGGCCGTGGCGGTACGCCCTGCCGACCGCCCCGGGCACCGGGACCGGCAGGAAGGGCCGGTTCCCGCCGCGGGCGGCGAGGTAGCTGCGGATCAGTTCGGCCAGCGGGTAGACCTGCGGTCCCGCCAGTTCGGGCACGAGACCGGACGAAACGCCCTGGACCAGGTCGACCAGCCGGTCGGCGACGTCGCGGGAGTCGACCGGCTGGAACCGGATCACCCTCGGGTCGGGCACGATCGGCAGGGCTGCCAGCTTCCGCACGACGGTGTAGACCAGGTCGTGGAACTGCGCGGCCCGCAGCGTCGTCCACGGCACGTCGGATTCGCTTACCGCCCGCTCCGCGCCGTGCTTGGCCTCGAAGTAGCCGATCGGCACCCGGCCGGCACCGATGACCGAGATGTAGACGACGTGCCGTACCCCGGCTCGGGCGGCGGCCCGCATCAGGCTGGCGGTGGCCCGGTCGTCGCCCTTCGGGCCGCCGGCCAGGTGCAGCAGCGTGTGGACACCGTCGACAGCAGGCTCGATGCCCTCGTCCCTGAGCAGGTCGCCCGTGACGTACTCGACGCCGTCGACACCTCGGTGGGTCTTGCGGCTGAGTACCCGTACGGTGTGTCCCGCCGCGCTCAGGCGCGGCAGGACGTGCCCGCCGAGTGTGCCGGTGCCGCCGGTGACCAGGACGGGAGCGTTCGTCGCGGCGTCGTTCATGGCTTCTCCGTTCGGATGGGTACAGGTCTTCGACCCCGCCCAGCCGCCGAACGTGACACCCGCTCGGAGGTCTCACACCGGAATCGCCGTGCCCTCGCGGGCGCGGCGCCCGCGCGCCGCCGGGCGCGCTCCGGTGGTACCGCCGCGCCGCCGGATGATCCATTCCGCCAGCACCACGTTGATCAGCCAGGCGGCGGTCATCGTTCCGGTCCGGCCGAAGGTCGTGAGTGGACCGACAGCGGCGAGCCAGGCCATCTGGGTGAAGAACTGGGTACCTGCGCCCATTCCGATGGCGTAGCCGCGGATCATCCAGGCGCGGTGCCGGGCGAAGTCGCGGCGTCGGACCGCTACGAAGCCGAGGACGATCGCGCCCGCCATGGCGACGCTGACCACCACGCGGACGGCGACCAGCGTGTCACTGTCGAGTGGCCCCCGGGCCGGGACCAGGGTCAGCCACAGGCCACTCACCGCGGTGAGCAGCCCGAAGGGAATCAGCACCCGACCGGCGATCCGGTGCCAACCACGGTGCGGCCGACGCGACCGGGGCGTGAACTGGAAGGCGCCGAGGACGCTGAACACGGTCACCGCGACGATGTGGGCCACCAGCGGCAGCGGGGGTGAGGCGATCCGGTCGCCGTCGGGCAGCACCTGGGCGCCGCCGGCCAGTTCGGCCAGGCGGAGGCCGCCGGCCACCACCGGCACCACGCCGAGCACCAGCAGACCGGCGGGAATGAGCCAGGTCGACCTGGCGGAGGCTGTCACAGCTGTGGCATCCCTTCTCGCGGCGACCAGCCCTCCGCCCACTGCCCGTTGCCCGCCCGACACTGGCCGGACGCGGTTTGCGGGTCAGTCGGGAAGGAACCGGCCGCTCCTGTTTCATCGATCCTGGCAACGCGGCGGACCGTACTCATCGCCGTGCGGGCCGGCGTCGTCTCGGCCGATGGACGGGGAAGCTGGTCGTACTTTGGGCCGGGCCGCCGGCCGTGTTCAATCGTGGGGTGGCCATCCGCGTGATCGTCGCCGACGACCAGGAGATCGTCCGTACCGGCCTGACGATGATCCTCAACGCCCAGCCGGACATCGAGGTGGTGGGCGAGGTGGGCGACGGTCACCGAGCCGTCGGACTCGCCCGGCGACTACGCCCGGACGTGTGTCTGTTCGACATCCGGATGCCCGGCGTGGACGGCATCGAGGCCACCCGTCGCCTCGCTGGCCCGGCCGTGCCCGACCCCTTGGCGGTGGTCGTGATCACCACCTTCGACCTCGACGAGTACGTCTACGCCGCGCTCCGCGCCGGAGCGCGTGGTTTCCTGCTCAAGGACGCCGGCGCGGCGCTGCTCACCCAGGCCGTACGGGCTGCCGCCGCCGGAGACGCGCTCATCGCGCCGAACATCACCACCCGGCTGCTCCGAGCCTTCGCCGACGCGGGTCCGGCCGCGCCGCCGCAGCAGCCGGTCGACGCGCTGACGCTGCGGGAGGAGGAGGTGTTGGTGGCTGTCGCGCGGGGTCGCACCAACACCGAGATCGCCGAGGAGTTGCACATCAGCCTCAGCACCGTGAAGACCCACATCGCCAGCCTGATGGTCAAGCTCGGTGTCCGTAACCGGGTGGAGATCGCGATGTGGGCGTACCGGACCGACCGCGTCCGCAACGGTCCGGAGCGCCCGGCGTAGCGCCGCGCCCGGTCCGACGCACGAAGCACCGCAGGGACGCGGCGGGTCTTCATGTGGCGTTCACGGTGCTTGTAGCGCGATGACATTTATTGATCGCGATTTCTGCGAGAATCCTGATGTCGCCTGCCGCGCCCCCAAGCCGGGTTCCCCCACCCGCCGTCGCAGGAGACAGTCAGGAGTCGTCCCGTGGCTCACCTACGCAAGGTGGCGATCGTCTCGGTGGTCGCTGTCGCCCTGTCGGTGGTACTCGTGCCGCCGGCCGCCCATGCCACACCCCCCAACATCCCCTCGTACAGCACGGCGGTGAGCCGGCTGAACTCGCTCACCGTCGCGGCCGAGTCCCACCAGTCCAGCTACAACCGCGACCTCTTCCCGCACTGGATCACCATCACCGGCGCCTGCAACACCCGGGAGCAGGTGCTCAAGCGGGACGGCAGCAACGTCGTGGTGAACTCCAGCTGTTATCCGACCTCCGGGTCCTGGTACAGCCCGTACGACGGGGTGACCCGCACGAACCCCGCCGAGATCTCCATCGACCACGTGGTGCCGCTGGCCGAGGCGTGGCGTTCGGGCGCCTGGGCCTGGAGCACCTCGCATCGCCAGACCTACGCCAACGACCTGGGCGGGCCGGAACTGTGGGCGGTCACCGGCACCGTCAACTCGTCCAAGGGCGACAAGGACCCGGCCGCCTGGAAGCCGCCGCGCGCGGCCTTCCACTGCACCTACGCCCGGGCCTGGATCCAGGTGAAGTGGTACTACGGCCTCACCGTGAACAGCGCGGAGAAGTCGGCGCTGAGCACGATGCTCAACACCTGCTGAGATCCCGCCCGCCAGGGCGGCACCGGTGACCGGGGGCGTGACGTCGACGGACGTCACGCCCCCGTTGCCGTCGTCGTACCGCGTCGGGCAGCCCACCGTACGCGACGAGGGCTTGACACGCGAAGGCATGCAACGTGCAATATGCTGCATGTCTCTCGACACGTTCGACCGCTACCCGTTGCTCTTCGGTCCCAGCCCGGTCCATCCGCTGGACCGGCTGAGTCGCCATCTGGGCGGCGCCCGGATCTGGGCCAAGCGGGAAGACTGCAACAGCGGCCTGGCCTTCGGCGGAAACAAGACCCGCAAGCTGGAGTACCTGCTGCCCGACGCCCTGGCCCTTGGCGCGGACACCCTGGTCAGCATCGGTGGCGTGCAGTCCAATCACACCCGTCAGGTGGCCGCCGTCGCGGCCCGGGCCGGCCTGAAGGCCGTCCTGGTGCAGGAGAGCTGGGTGGACTGGCCGGACCCGGTCAACGACAAGGTCGGCAACATTCTGCTGTCGCGCGTGATGGGGGCCGAGGTGCGCCTCGCGCCGGACGGCTTCGGCATCGGCATCAAGGAGAGCTGGCAGCGGGCGCTGGAGGAGGTCCGGGCCGGCGGTGGCGTGCCGTACGCGATCCCCGCCGGGGCGTCCGACCACCCGCTGGGCGGGCTCGGCTTCGCCAACTGGGCCTACGAGGTCCAGCAACAGGAACGGGAGCTGGGGATCTTCTTCGACACCATCGTCGTGTGCAGCGTCACCGGCAGCACCCAGGCGGGGATGATCGCCGGTTTCGCCGGCCAGGACCGGCCCCGGCGGGTGCTCGGCATCGACGCCTCGGCGAAGCTCGACGAGACCCGGGCCCAGGTGGAGAAGATCGCCCGTGACACCGCTGGACTCATTGGCCTCGGGCGGGATCTGCGCGACGACGAGATCACCGTGCTGGCGGGCTGGGCAGGGGAGCGGTACGGCCTTCCGGTCCAGTCCACCCTGGACGCGATCCGGCTCACCGGTGAGCTGGAAGGCATGATCATCGACCCGGTGTACGAGGGCAAGTCGATGGCGGCGCTGATCGACCTCGTCCGTGCCCGGGACATCCCCGCCGACGCCAACGTTCTCTACGCCCACCTGGGTGGCCAACCCGCGCTGAATGCCTATCACACGCTCTTCGCCTGACCGGACCGCAAGCGCCGGCAGGGGCGCCACCCGGCACCCCTGCCGGTTAGGGTTTTCATGTCCGACAAGATGGAGGGGGCGTCGATGACGGGCAGTGCCCGGCCCGGTGGGGCCGCAGAGGTGTTCGAACAGGCCGCGCCGAACTACGACCGCACCGGAGTCTCCTTCTTCGGTCCGTTCGGTGCCGAGCTCGTCCGGCGCGCCGCCATCCGGCCGGGTGAGCGTGTTCTCGACGTCGGTTGCGGTCGCGGCGCGGTGCTTTTCCCGGCGGCGCACGCCACCGGGCCGACCGGGCACGTCACCGGGATCGACCTGGCTCCGGCCATGGTCGCCCTCACCGCCGAGGACGTCACCCGCGCTGGTCTGACCCACGTCGACGTCCGGGTCGACGACGCGCAGCAGCCCGACTTCCCGCCACGCAGCTTCGACGCCGTCCTGGCCGGGCTGGTCGTCTTCCTGCTCCCGCAGCCGCAACAGGCACTGCGGGCGTACGCTCGGCTGTTGCGGTCGTCCGGCCGCCTGGTGATCAGCACCTTCGGTGCCCAGGATCCGGCCTTCGTCGCCGCCACCGACGCCCTGGCGGCGCATCTGCCGACCGACCAGGCCCGGCCGGCGCGGCCGGCCGGCCCGTTCGCCGACGAGCAGGCGATCACCGCCACCATGGACGGTGCCGGCCTCACCGTCACCTCGATCGTCGCGCACCGGATCGAGAGCCGGTTCGACGACGTCGACCACTGGGTGCGGTGGATGTGGTCACACGGCGGACGGGCGTTGCTGCAACACCTACCGGCGGACCGCCTGCCCGCCGCGACCGCCGACGCCGCGCAGGCGCTGGACGCCGCCCGCGATGCTGGCGGCGGCTTGTCGCTGACCACCGAGATCCGGATCACCGTGGCGGTACCCGCCGACCGGACGGGTGACCTGCCCCCGCCGTCGCACGTCTGATGCCTCAGCCGCCGCGGCGATGGCGGTCCGGCTGCCGAAGCCGTCGGTGCCGCCCGGTGGGTCAGCCGTCGGTGAGGCGGTCGGCGCGAGCGTTGAGGTAACGCTGCTGCGCCAGGTTGGCGGCCCGCGCGGCGGCTGTCCGGTACTCGGCGCGGGCCGCCGCCGGGTCGCCGCGCCGCTCCAGCAAATGCGCGCGTACGGCGGGCAGCCTCGGATCCCGGGCCAGCCGACCGTCTGCGGCCACCCGGTCGACAAGCGTCAGTCCCGCGTCGGGACCGTCCGTCATGGCCACCGCGACGGCGTGGTTCAGCGCGACCAGGGGGTTGCTGTCCATCTCCGTCAGCACCTCGTACAGCGCCGCGATCTGCGGCCAGTCGGTCTCGTCCGGGCTCGGCGCCTCGTCGTGCAGGGCAGCGATGGCGGCCTGGACCTGGTACGGCCCGGGGCGTCCCCGGCGCAGCGCCTCGACCACAAGCGCTGTGCCCTCGGTGATCTGATCGGCCCGCCAGCGGGAACGGTCCTGCTCGGCCATCGGCACCAGTTCGCCGTGCGGCCCGGTGCGTGCCGGCGCGCGGGCGTCGGTGAGCAGCAGCAACGCCAGCAGCCCGGTCACCTCCGCGGCGTCGGGCAGCATCCGACGCAGCAGCCGGGTCAGCCGGATCGCCTCGGCACACAGGTCAGCGCGGAGCAGTCCGGGCCCGGAGGTGCTCGCGTACCCCTCGTTGAAGATCAGGTAGAGCACCCGGAGCACGGCCGTGAGGCGCGTCGGAACCTCGGCCGGGTCGGGCATCGCGAAGGGCAGGCCACTGTCGCGGATCCGCTGCTTGCCCCGGCTGATCCGCCGGGTCATGGTCTGCTCCGGCACCAGGAACGCCCGGGCCACCTCCGCCGTGCTCAGCCCGCCGACCGCCCGGAGGGTCAACGCGATCTGCGCGGGCGGGGGGAGCGACGGATGGCAGCACAGGAACAGCAGGATCAGGGTGTCGTCGGAATCCGCGATCCGTTCACCCGGCGGTGGTAGCCGCCATTCGGCCAGCACCCGCCGGCCGACGAGGTCCTCCCGTTGGCGTCGCGCCTGCTCGGCCCGGAGCAGGTCGGTGAGTCGCCGCGACGCCACCGTGATCAGCCAGGCCCGAGGGTTGGCCGGTACGCCGTCGCGGGGCCAGGCGGTGGCCGCGGCGATCAGCGCCTCCTGGGTGGCGTCCTCGGCGGTGTCGAAGTGCCCGTAGCGGCGCACGAGCGCGCCGAGGACCTGCGGCGCCAGCCGGCGTAGCAGGTCCTCGACGGTCGGCTCACCCATCAGACGAGATCGTCGACGCCCTCGGCGATCGGGCGGACATCGACGTACTCGCCCGGGTTGTCGGGGTTCACCAGCATGGCGGCGATCTCGGCGGCCCGGTCGAAGCTGGCGCACTCGACCACCGTGTACCCGGCGAGGACCTCCTGCGTCTCCGGGTACGGACCGTCGGTGACCATCGCAGCGCCGTCGCGCATCTGGACCCGGCGGGCGTGCACCGGCGCGGTCAGCCCCTGAGCGTCCACCAGCTCACCGGAGTCGGCAAGATCCTGGTGCACCCTGCCCATGTGCTCGTGCATCGCGGCCACCTCTTCGGCCGACATCGCCGGTCGGTCGGAGCCGTGCCCGGCCATCGCGTCGTAGTCCCGCTGCGAGCCGTACAGCATGATCATGTATTTCACGGGGTCTCCCTCTCGCGTCCGCCACCATCGCCGGTGCCGGTTCACCGGGGACGTCGGAGCCGGGCGTCCGTTCCGGACACCGACCACCGCACCCTAGGTGTGTTTCATCCGACCGGCCCGAGAGACTCGGATGAAACACGCCGGCAGGCGGGCAACTGAACCGGACGGGGCGGTAAGGCGTACCTGACGGCAACGGGCGTGACGGTCGTACCGTCGGGGTACTGGACCGGCGACGTCGAGGCGGGAGGAGCACGGTGGCGGCAGGTGGGCGAGGGCGACGCCGGGGCAGGCTCGCCGGCCTGGCGGTAGCGCTGGTGGCGGCGGCCGCCTGCATGGTGGAGCCGGTCGGTGGACCGGCGGACCCGGGCGGGCAGCGGCAGCCGGCCGAGCCGACGGCCGAGGTGACCCGTGCCGACGGCACCGACACGGTGGAGGAGTTCCGGCAGGACGTGGCCGACGCGCAGCGGCTCGCCGAGGTGTACTGGGCCGACCAGTTCGAGGCGTCGGAGCAGTCCTTCCGGCCGATCCGGCAGGTCATTCCGTACCAGCGCGACGGTGAGGTTTCCTGCGGCGGGCAGGAGGTGCCCCGCAACAACGCGGTCTACTGCACCATCGACGACTACATCGCGTACGACATCAACTGGTCCTTCGGCGCCTTCCGGCAGATCGGTGACGCGTTCGTGTTCTATCTGCTCGGCCACGAGTACGCGCACGGCATCCAGACCCGGCTGGGCATCCGGTACAACTTCACCATCCAGCAGGAGTTGCAGGCCGACTGCATGGCCGGGGCGTTCCTCGGCGACTCGGTACGGGCCGGCCGGCTCACCCTGGAGGAAGGCGACCTCGACGAGTTCAACGAGGGACTGCTGGCCGTCGGCGACGACCCCGGCCAACCATGGTTCGCCGAGGGCTCCCACGGCACCCCCGAGCAGCGGACCGAGGCGTTCTTCCGCGGCTACGAACGATCCCTGGCCGCCTGCGACCTCGGTTGAGAAAGGTCACTGCGCCGGGCGCGGAAGCACCGTCGGCTGACAGGATTCACCGGTTACCCGAGCCCGAGGAGGATCCGGTGAGCAGCAACCGTCCAGCCGCCGTGCTCTTCGACATGGACGGCACCCTGGTCGACAGCGAGCGGTTGTGGGACGTCGCGTTGGCCGAACTCGCCCGGCACTACGGCGGCGACCTCTCCGCCGACGCCCGCCGGGCGATCGTCGGCACGGGCATGGCCGACTCGATGCGCATCCTGCACGACGACCTGGGGCAGCCGCACCGGGATCCGCAGACCAGCGCGGAGTGGATCAACGCGCGGATCCTGGAGCTGTTCCGCACCGGGCTGCAGTGGCGGCCGGGGGCGCTGGCGCTGCTCGGCGCGGTCCGGCAGGCGCGGATCCCGACGGCCCTGGTCACCTCCAGCGGGCGGGCACTTGTCGAGATCGCCCTGGACACCCTCGGCCGGGACAGCTTCGACGTGGTGGTCTGCGGTGACGAGGTCGACTCGACCAAGCCGCACCCGGAGCCCTACCTGACGGCCGCCCGGCTGCTCGGAGTGCCCATCGACAGGTGCGTGGCGATCGAGGACTCGGCGACCGGGGTGGCCAGCGCGGTCGCCGCCGGGGCCGCGGTGCTGGCCGTACCCGCCGAGGTGCCGCTGGCGCCGGCCGACGGCGTACACCAGTTGGAGAGCCTGCTGCTGGCGGATCTGGACCTGCTGGCGGGGCTGCTGCGCCGAACCCCCGCCTGACACCGTCCGGCTGATCTGCTGGACGCGCAGCGCAAGGCCCCTGCCACCGGATCGGTGACAGGGGCCGTTGCTTCGGCGGTGCCTCAGTCGTGGGCGATGGCGCCCAGCACGTTGATCCGGGCGGCCCGGATCGCCGGCAGCGCCGCCGCGATCACCCCGATGATCGCGGCCAGGCCGAGGAAGACACCCATCTGGCCCCACGGCAGCACCAGCTTGGTGATTCCCTCGTCGCGCAGGGCCTCCACCACCGCGGCACCCAGGCCGGCACCGACCACGACGCCGAGCAGCGCGCCGAACACCGAGATCACCACCGCCTCCACGGTGATCATCCCCATGGTCTGCGACCGGCGCAGGCCGATGGCACGCAACAGACCCAGCTCCCGGGTCCGCTCCAGCACCGACAGGGCGAGGGTGTTGATGATGCCGAGCACCGCGATCACGATGGCCAGCGCCAGCAGGATCTGGATCATCTGGAGCAGCCCGTCGAGCTGCCCGGCCTGCTGCTCGATGAACGCGTCCCGGTCGGCCACCGACACCTCCGGACTGTCCGTCAGCAGCGCCTCCACCTGGGGCAGCACGTCGGCCGCCCGTACTCCGGGCTCCAGCTGGATGTAGCCCTGGATGGGCTGCGGGATGGCGAAGTCACGCGCCGCCTCGGCGGGCAACGTCACGCCGCCGAACAGCGGGGTGCTCTCGTAGATGCCGGTGACCGTGTAGGTGCGTTCCTCGCCACGGGCCAACTGCACCGGCACCGTCGAGCCGACCGACAGGCCACGCGACTCCGCCGCGTCAGAACTGATCAACATCTGGCCCGGCCCCAGCCGCCCGATGTCCCCGGCGGTGGCGGTCGCGCCGAACATCTCCACCAGCGCGCTCGGTTCGCTGCTGGCACCGACCCAGGTACGCTCGCCGCCGACCAGCGCCATGTCGCCGTACTCGCCGTCGACGAGGCGGACACCAGGGATCGCCTTCGCCTCGTCCAGGACCGCCGGGTCGAACGTCGGCGGGCGCGGACCCGACTGCGCCCCGGCGATCACCAGCTCGGCGCTGATGCTGTCCTGCGCCAGCCCGCTGATGCTGCTCTTGGCCGAGTCCAGGATCACCGTGATGCCGGTGACCAGGGCGATCCCCACCATCAACGCGGCGGCGGTGATCGCGGTGCGGCGCGGGTTGCGACCGGAGTTGAGCCGACCCAGCTTGCCCGGCACCCAGCCGGAGAAAACCGTGCCCAGCGCCGCCACCACCGGACGACTGATCAGCGGCGTCAGCAGGGCCACCCCGATGAACGAGAACAGCACGCCACCGAGAATTGTGGCCAGCGTGCTGCCACCGGCGTACCCGCCCAGGCCGAGGAAGAGCAGGGTGGCGCCGATCGCGGTGACCAGTGCGCCGCCGACGGTCACCTTTGTCAACGGCCGGTCCGGCGTGGCCACGTCCTGCATCGCCGCGATCGGTGGGATCCGCGCGGCCCGCAGCGCCGGCAGCAGCGCCGCCAGCACCGTGATCACCAGACCGACGCCGAACGCGCCGATCACCGCCGACGCCGGCACCGCGACCCCGGCCAGGGCCAGCCCACCGGCGAGGTTGCCGAACAGGTACGCCAGCAGCGCGCCGATGCCGATGCCAGCGGCCAGGCCGAACACCGAGGCGATCAACCCGACGGCGACCGCCTCCAGCACCACCGAGCCGATGATCTGCTTGCCGCTGGCGCCGACGGCCCGCAGCAACGCCAGTTCCCGGGTGCGCTGCGCCACGATGATCGAGAACGTGTTGAGGATCAGGAACGTCCCGACCAGCAGGGCCACCGCGGCGAAGCCGAGCAGGATGCGGTTGAAGAAGGACAGCCCCTCTTTCAGGCCGGCGGCGGCCTCGGCGGAGAGCTGCTCGCCGGTCTTGACCACATAGCCGTCGCCGACAGCCGTGGCCACCGCGTCGCGCAGCTGGTCGTCGGAGACGCCGTCGGCGGCGGTGACCACGATGTTGCTGAACACGTCCGACTCGCCGAGCATCAGCTGCTGCGCCACGGGGGTGGTGAACATGACCTCGTTGGCGCCGCCGAGGGAGTCGCGGTCACCGCTGTAGCCGAAGATGCCGACGATCGTGAAATCCTGGCGCGGCTGGAGGGTGAGCACCCCCACCCGGTCGCCGAGCGCCACCCGGCCGGCGTCCGCCAACCCCTTGTTGATCACGATCTCGTCGTCGGCCTGCGGTGCCCGGCCCTCCCGCAACCGCACCAGGTCGCTCTCACCGGTCCAGTTGCCGCCCAACTGCGGCGGCCCGAAGGAGGTGACGGCCTTGCCGTTGCTGCCGATCAACCGGGCCCCGTCGACGGCGACCACCCCGGTGGCCTCGGCCACCCCGTCCACCGCACGCACCGTCTCCAACGTGGCGGCCGGGAACGGGCTGGCGAGCTGCTCACCCTCCATCTCGCCGAGTTCCAGCTTCGGCTTGGCGGCCACGTTGACGTCGACCTCGGCGTACGCGTCGGCGAACAGCGAGTCGAAGGAGCGGCCCAGGGTGTCGGTGAGGACGAAGGCGCCGGAGACGAACATCACGCCGAGCACCACGGCCAGGCCGGACAGGATCAGCCGGACCTTGCGGGCCAGCAGACTCTTCAAGGTTGCCCGGAACATCAGCCGGCCACCTCGGCGGGCGTGTCCAGCTTCTTCATCGTGTCCAGCACCGTGTCCGCGGTCGGCTCGATCAACTCCGAGACGATCTGGCCGTCGGCGAGGAACACCACCCGGTCGGCGTACGCGGCGGCCGTCGGATCGTGGGTGACCATGACGATGGTCTGCCCGTGCTGGCGTACCGAGTTGCGCAGGAAGTTCAACACCTCCGCGCCGGAACGCGAGTCGAGGTTGCCGGTCGGCTCGTCCGCGAAGATCACCTCGGGGCGGGCGACCAGGGCCCGGGCGCACGCCACCCGCTGCTGCTGGCCGCCGGACAACTGCGCCGGCCGGTGACCCAGCCGGTCCCGCAGACCCACCGTGTCGATCACGACGTCGAACCAGGCCGGGTCCGGCTTGCGCCCGGCGATCGAGAGCGGGAGCAGGATGTTCTCCTTGGCGGTCAACGTCGGCAGCAGGTTGAACTGCTGGAAGATGAAGCCGACCTTGTCGCGGCGTAGCTTCGTCAGACCCGCGTCACCGAGCCCGGTGACGGTGGTGTCGCCGATCGCCACCGTGCCCCGGGTGACCGAGTCCAACCCGGCCAGGCAGTGCATCAACGTCGACTTGCCGGAACCCGACGGGCCCATGATCGCTGTGAACCGTCCGCGCTCGAACTCCGCGCTGACCCCCCGCAGGGCGATGACCTGCGCCTCGCCGCTGCCGTACACCTTCCACACGTCGCTCGCCCGGGCTGCGGCCGATGCCGGCTGGCCTGTGGTAGCGGTCACGTCACGTACCTCTCCGTCGCGGTCTGCTCGCACCGCCCCCGCTGGTCCGGTGCGAGTCCATCATCTGTGCTGCCCACCGCCGATCCGTCCGACTCCGGGCGGAGCCGAAGCGGATTTCCGGCTGCGGGTACCCCCCAACCGAAGTCAGGGTTGTCCCCGACTCCGGCAGCTGTCGCTCATCTGCCGTCGGTGGTCATGGTCATCCTGGACGTTGCCGTCGCGTGAGGGTCAACCGATTTCCGCCGCAGGTCGTCACGGTAGGTGACGGATGCAACGACGGCGTTAACCCCCAGGTCGGACCAGGCCCGACTCGTACGCCAGCACCACCGCCTGCACCCGGTCGCGTAGCCCGAGCTTGGTCAGCACATGTCCGACGTGCGTCTTGATGGTGGTCTCGCTCACCGACAGCGCCCGGGCGATCTCGGCGTTCGACAGGCCGCGGGCGACCTGCACGAGCACCTCCCGCTCCCGTTCGGTGAGCGCGCCCAACGCCTTCGGCGGCGTCGCGGACGGATCCGGCAGCACGTCGGCGAAGCGGTCCAGCAGCCGACGCAGGATCCGCGGCGCCACCACCGCGTCGCCGGCGGCCACCGTGTGGATCGCGGTGACCAGATCCTCCGCCGGCACGTCCTTGGCCAGGAACCCGCTCGCCCCGGCCCGCAGCGCACCCACCACGTACTCGTCGAGGTCGAAGGTGGTCAGAATGAGCACCCGCACCGGCAGCCGGGCATCCACGATCGCCCGGGTGGCGCTCACCCCGTCCATCCTCGGCATCCGAATGTCCATCAGCACCACGTCCGGCAGCAACCGACGGGACAGCTCCACCGCCTCCACCCCGTCGCCGGCCTCCGCGACGATGTCCAGGTCGGTCTCCGCGCCGAGGACCATCCGGAAGCCGGTACGCAGCAGCGGCTGGTCGTCGGCGAGCAGGATCCGCACCGGCCGGGCCTGCCCCGTCGAATCGGCCATCTGATCCTCCCTGTCGACTGCACCGCTCACCAGGCCCACCTCACCGCCGGCTCGTCTCGGGCAGCGGCTCGACCGGAATCCGGGCGTACACCCGGTAGCCGCCGCCGCTGCGCGCGCCGGTGCGCAGGACCCCACCGTAGAGGCCGACCCGTTCCCGCATCCCGACCAGGCCGTGTCCGATCCGATCGGTGTCCGGTGACGGCCCGCGACCGGTGTCGGTGACCTCGACCTCCACCGCATCGCCACCGAAACCCACCCGCACCTGCGCGGTCGCCGACCCGGCATGCTTGAGGGCGTTCGTCAGCGCCTCCTGCACGATCCGGTACACGGTCAGCGCCACCCCCTCCTCCAACTGCCCCGGCGTTCCTGCCACGGTCAACGTCACCGGCAGCCCGGCCTCCCGGACCTGATCGGCGAGCGTCGCGATACCGGCCAGACCCGGCTGCGGCGCCAGCTCCGCCGCCGGCTCGGCCTCGGTACGCAGCACGTCCAGCAGCCGGCGCAGCTCCCGCAGCGTCGCCCGGCTGGTCTCCTCGATCGTGGCCATCGCCTCGTCGGCGCTGTCCGGGTCACGGCGCAGCACCCGCCGCACCCCGGTCGCCAACACCCCCATCACGCTGACGTGGTGGGCCACCACGTCGTGCAACTCCCGGGCGATCCGGCGCCGCTCGTCCGCGACCGCCTGTTCGGCAAGCGCCCGCTGGTTGGCCTCGGCGACCCGGGCCCGTTCCCGCAGTGCCTCGGTCGAGGAGCGCCGCGCGTGCACCGTGCGCCCCACCGAGAACGACACGATCCCCACCAGGATGCTGTTGGCGATCAGGAACGCCGAACTGACCTGCGGAACACCCTCCGGCGGCACCAGGGCGTTCACCACGGCCACCGGAAGCCACAACCCCACCGCCGCCACCAGCGCCGGCCGCACCGGACGGTAGGCCGCCATCGTGTAGGTGAGCACCACGAAGGTGAGACTCTGCGTGTTCGGCGCCACCTCGATGACGAAGGACGGCAGCAGCGTCGCCAACGCGGCGAGCAGCGCCGGCCACGGCGCTACCCGGCGCAGCACGACCGGTGCCGCGCACACCACGCTCCACCCCAGCGTCGCCGGCAGTGGTCGCGGCCAGAGCTCCCGGGGAGCCAGCAGGGTGAACACGACCTCCGCCAGGACCAGGCCGACGGCCAGCAGCGCGTCACCGGCCGCCGGATTGCGACGCAGCCACTGCCTCAGCGCGTTACCCACGCCCCGACGCTAGCCGCCCGCGCCGCTGAAAGATCGTCTTGTGTGGTGACTCGTCCCTCATCCCCGGGAAGGAGAACGGCTACTCGTCGGCGCCGGGCGGCGCGGGGGTGGACCGGGCGTCGCGCAGCGGATCGGGCGTCGCCGTCGGCTCCGGGAAGGGCGGCGGCGTCCCCCCGTAGCTGGGGCAACGGGCCTGGTGGCTGCACCAGTCGCACAGCCGGCTCGGCCGGGGCCGGAAATCGCGGGCGGCGGTGGCCTGCTCGATCGCCCGCCACAACGCCACCACCGTCCGCTCGAAGCGCACCAGCTCCTCGGCCTCGGGGGCGTAGTCGCACACCTCGGCATCCTTGAGGTAGAGCAGGCGCAGCACCCGGGGCACCACGCCCCGGGTGCGCCACAGGACCAGGGCGTAGAACTTCAACTGGAACAGGGCCCGCGCCTCGAACGCCTCCCGTGGGGCGCCGCCGGTCTTGTAGTCCACCACCCGCAGCGCACCGTCAGGAGCCACGTCGAGCCGGTCGAGATAGCCGCGAATCAGCAGCTCGTCGTCGACCACGGCGGAGATCAGGCTTTCCCGCTCCGCCGGCTCCAGCCGACGCGGGTCCTCCACCGCGAAGTAGCCGCCCAGCAGGGCCGACGCCGAACTGAGGAACTCCGCCACGGCGGCCGGGTCGTCATCGGGGAACAGCCCGGCCAACTCCGGCTGCTCGGTGACCAGGCGGTCCCACTGGCCGGGGACGAGATCACCGGCGGCCTCCGGCGTGCGGGCGGCCGGCGCCAGGTCGAACAACCGCTCCAACACCGCGTGCACCAGCGTGCCGCGAGCCTGCTCCACGCTGGGCCGCTCGGGCAGCCGGTCGATGCTGCGGAACCGGTAGAGCAGCGGGCACGTCTTGAAATCCGCCGCCCGCGACGGTGACAGCGAGGCCCGCACCGTCGCCGGCAGCTCGGTCGGGGTCGGGGCCTGCTGAGTGATCACCGGATCCGCCGTCATGCCCCGGAAGGTTAGGCCACCGGTATGACAGGCCGACCGCCGCCGCTCCGGTACGTGATCTCCCGCCGCGTAGCATCAGCCCGATGGAACAGCGCAGGCGACCACGGGCCGGCCAGCGCCCCGGCATGCGGGTGGGCCGGATTCTCGGGGTGCCGCTCTACCTGAACGGCTCGATCCTGCTGCTCGCCCTCCTGATCACGGTCCTGTACGGCGAACTGGCCGGCCAACGACTGCAACTGTCCCCGCTCGGCGGCTACCTCGTCGGCGCCGGTTTCGTCCTCGCGCTGCTCGGCTCGGTGCTGGCCCACGAACTCGGCCACGCCCTCACCGCCCGTCGCTTCGGCATCGGGGTGCGCGGAATCACCCTGGAACTGCTCGGCGGCTACACCGAGATGGACCGCGACGCACCCTCGCCACGGGTGGACCTGCTGGTGTCGCTGGCCGGGCCGGCCGTCTCCGCCGTACTCGGCGCGGCCGCCGTCGCCGCGACGCTGGCCCTGCCCGACCGTACCGTGGCCGACCAGCTCGCCTTTCAACTCGCGGCGAGCAACGTCATCGTCGCGCTGTTCAACATCCTGCCCGGGTTGCCGCTGGACGGCGGTCGGGCGCTGCGGGCGGTGGTCTGGGCGTTGACCCGGGACCGGCACCGGGCCACCGAGGTCGCCGGTTGGGCCGGACGGATCCTCGCCGTCGGCACCGCGTTGCTGGTGGCCGCGCTCTACGCGATCGACGTGCTGAGCCTGCTGGCCCTGCCGCTGACGGCACTTGTCGCCCTCACGCTCTGGCACGGCGCCGGACAGTCGATCCGGATGTCCCGCATCGGCCGGCGGCTTCCGCTTGTCGATCTGGCCACCCTCGCCCGTCCGGTGCACACCGTGCCCACCGGCACCCCGCTGGCCGAGGCGCAGCGCCGTGCCGCACAGACGCACCCGACCACCGAGCCGCAGCACCCGGCCGCGTTGCTGGTCACCGACTCCACCGGCCGGCCGGTGGCCCTGGTCGACCCGGCCGCCGCCGCGGCGGTGCCGGAGGCCCGCCGCCCCTGGCTGGCCGTGGACGCGGTCGCCCGCACCCTCGCCGACCTGCCGGCCATGCCGGTGGACACGGACGGCGAACGGGTGCTGGAGACCGTGCAGACCCACCCGGGCGCACAGTACGTCGTGACGGCAGGCGAAGATGTCGTCGGCGTTCTGCACATCGCGGATCTGGCTCAACTGCTCGAACCTCACCGGAAGATGAACACGTGACCGTCACCCACTCCGCCAACCCGGCCAGCGACCTGCCCGAGCAGAAGGTGGAGCCGCCCGCCGTGCGGCGTGGGCCGTTCCAACCCGGCGACCGGGTGCAGCTGACCGACCCCAAGGGGCGGATGCACACGGTGACCCTGGAGCCGGGCAAGGAGTTCCACACCCACCGCGGCATCCTGGCGCACGATGCGCTGATCGGCCTGCCCGACGGCAGCGTGGTCACCACCTCCGGCGGCGGCACCGCATTCCTGGCGTTGCGCCCGCTGCTGTCGGACTACGTGCTTTCCATGCCCCGGGGCGCCCAGGTGATCTATCCCAAGGACGCCGCGCAGATCGTCGCCATGGGTGACATCTTCCCCGGGGCCAAGGTCCTCGAGGCCGGCGCCGGCTCCGGAGCGCTGAGCTGCTCGTTGCTGCGCGCGGTCGGCACCGCCGGAGAACTGCACTCCTACGAGCTCCGCGAGGACTTCGCCCAGATCGCCCGACGGAACGTCGAGTCGTTCTTCCACGGCTCGCACCCCGCCTGGCACCTGCACGTCGGTGATGTCGCCGAGTGCCGCGAGACCGGTTTCGACCGGATCATCCTGGACATGCTCACCCCCTGGGAGAACCTCGACATGGTCGAGCGCGCGCTGCTGCCCGGCGGCGTGTTCATCGGCTACGTGGCCACCACCCCGCAGCTGTCCGAGCTGGTGGAGGCCCTGCGCGAGCGCGGCGGCTGGACCGAGCCGCGGGCCTGGGAGTCACTGGTCCGGGACTGGCACGCCGAAGGGCTGGCGGTCCGCCCCGACCACCGGATGATCGCCCACACCGCCTTCCTCGTCTCCGCGCGTAAGCTCGCCCCGGGAGTCACCGCCCCGCCCCGGCGTCGCAAACCCAGCAAGGGCACCGAGGCGTACGCGCAACGCCGCCAGGCGCTACGCGAGGTGGAGGCGGCCCGGCAGGCGGCCGTACCGCCACACGAGGCGTCCGCCGAGCAGACACGACCCGACGTGGCGCAGGAGACGGACAGGCCGTGACGGCGGAGGTGATCCGATGAGTGAGCGTCAGCGAGCGAATCATCAACTCAGCGCCTCAGTGCCTCATGCTGGTCCGCAGCGCAATGTCGGCCCGCAGCGCAGCGGAGGGCCGGCATGAGCCGGCCCGGCTTCGGCGGTGGCGACCTGCCCGCGGTCTTCCCCGACTGGTCTCCGTACACCGACCTGGAATCCGCGGCGCGCGCCTACCTGCGTGACCCCGACGTCGCCCTGGAAGCGCTCGGCGGCGTCCTGCGCGGGGCGTCGGTGCTCGGCTTCACCCTGGAACGCTTCGTCAACGAGGTGAACGGCGTGTGGCAGGAGGTCGTCGTCTGCGACGGCAGCCGCCTGGTGCTCTGGCACGGCGAGGACGTGCCACCGGGGGAGGGGCCGCCCGGCTCGATGACCTCCTCGCTGCGGGTGGTGCCGGTCTCCTCGGTCACCGAGGTCGGCTGCCGACGCCGGCTGTTCCGCCACGACAACGGGGAGATCCGGGTCGACAGCATCGACGTCTACCTGCTGCTGACCTCGCTCGACGAGTCGCCGCCGGGCGAGGAGAGCGCAGGCGGCCCGCGGCACGACGCACTGCGCTTCGGCAAGACGCTCGACGACGGCGGCGCCGGACAGATCGCCCGGTTGGAGGAGTTTGCCCGGCTGGTCGCCTCGGTGGTCGGTCGCCCGTTGCTGTAGCCCGACCGGGTGATTCCGGGATCAGCGGGTCAGTCTTCGGCCTCCGGTCCGGCGACCTCGACGCCGTCGCTGCCGCGTACGACGTGAATGCACTCGCCCGGGCACTCCTTCGCCGAGTCGATCACCTCAAGGCGCAGGTGCTCCGGCACGTCCACCCGGCCGCCCGGTGCCTGCACCAGCTCACCGTCGGGACCCTTGACGTAAGCCAACCCGTCGACGTCGAACTCGAAGACCTCCGGCGCGTACTGCACGCACAGCCCGTCGCCCGTGCACAGATCCTGGTCGACCCAGACCTGCAGCTGGTCGGTCGCGACCTCGGCCACCGGTGCACCCCCCATGTTCTCCCGTCCCACCCCTCGACGGTACCCGAATGCCCGTATGCGCCCGTCGACCCACCCTTGGCGATCAAGCTTCGGTGACGGGCGCGTTGCGGAGGACCGAATCGGGCTCATAGCGGCTAGTGTTAGGTCAGAACGTTCAAGCCCCCCGGGGAGGTGGGACGTGGCACGCAGCGACGACGCGGACTCGCGCGCCGCACGGTGGGAGAAGGAGGCCCACGATCTCTCCACGCAGGTCGCGTTCCTTCAAGAGGAACTCGCTCTGGTGCGGCGCAAGTTGACCGAGAGCCCCCGACACGTCCGGCAGCTCGAAGAGCGGCTGGCCGCCACCCAGGCGCAGTTGGCGCGGCTGACCGAGAACAACGAACGGCTCGTGAGCACCCTCAAGGAAGCTCGCGCGCAGATCGTGACGCTCAAGGAGGAGATCGACCGGCTCGCTCAACCCCCAAGTGGCTACGGCGTCTTCCTGGCCAAGCACGACGACGGCACGGTTGACGTCTTCACCGGCGGACGGAAACTGCGCGTGGCCGTCTCGCCCTCGCTCGACGTCGACGAGCTTCGGCGCGGCCAGGAGGTCCTGCTCAACGACGCGCTCAACATCGTCGACGCGTTCGGCTACGAGCGGGTCGGCGAGGTAGTCATGCTCAAGGAGATCCTCGCTGGTCCCGAAGGCGCGCCGGGCGATCGGGCGCTGGTGGTCTCGCATTCCGACGAGGAACGCATCGTGCACCTGGCCGAGACCCTGATCGGCAGTCCGATCCGGGCCGGCGACTCGCTCATGATCGAACCTCGCTCGGCGTACGCGTACGAGCGGATTCCCAAGAGCGAGGTCGAGGAACTCGTGCTGGAGGAGGTGCCGGACGTCGACTACACCGACATCGGCGGCCTGCACTCCCAGATCGAGCAGATCCGCGACGCGGTGGAGTTGCCGTTCCTGCACGCGGACCTGTTCCGGGAGCACCAGCTGCGCCCGCCGAAGGGCATCCTGCTGTACGGCCCGCCCGGCTGCGGAAAGACCCTGATCGCCAAGGCGGTCGCCAACTCGCTCGCCAAGAAGATCGCCGAGCGGCGGGGCGAGGAGAAGCACACCAGCTTCTTCCTCAACATCAAGGGCCCCGAGCTGCTCAACAAGTACGTCGGCGAGACCGAGCGGCACATCCGTCTGATCTTCCAGCGGGCTCGGGAGAAGGCCGGCGAAGGCACGCCGGTCATCGTCTTCTTCGACGAGATGGACTCGGTCTTCCGCACCCGTGGCTCCGGTGTCTCCTCCGACGTGGAGAACACCATCGTGCCGCAGCTGCTCAGCGAGATCGACGGCGTCGAAGGGCTGGAGAACGTCATAGTCATCGGCGCCTCCAACCGGGAAGACATGATCGACCCGGCGATCCTGCGTCCTGGACGACTCGACGTGAAGATCAAGATCGAGCGTCCGGACGCCGAGGCGGCCAAGGACATCTTCTCCAAGTACATCCTCCCCGGCCTGCCGCTGCACGCTGACGACCTGGCCGAACACGGCAGCGACCCCCAGGCCACCGTCGCCGCCATGATCGACGCGGTGGTGCTGCGGATGTACTCGGAGACGGAGGAGAACCGCTTCCTGGAGGTCACCTACGCCAACGGTGACAAGGAAGTCCTGTACTTCAAGGACTTCAACTCCGGCGCGATGATCCAGAACATCGTCGACCGGGGCAAGAAGATGGCCATCAAGGAGTTCCTCACCTCCGGACGCAAGGGACTGCGCCTGCAGCACCTGCTCGACGCCTGCGTCGACGAGTTCCGCGAGAACGAGGACCTGCCCAACACCACGAACCCGGACGACTGGGCCCGTATCTCCGGCAAGAAGGGCGAGCGGATCGTCTACATCCGCACGCTCGTCTCCGGCGGCAAGGGCACCGAGGCCGGACGCTCCATCGAGACCGCCAGCAACACCGGTCAGTATCTCTGACCGGCCGGCGCCACCGGGGCCCGCGACGCACCGCGTCGCGGGCCCCGTCGTACTCCCGGACCGTGTCGCACAAGGCCCGCCATCCCGGTCCCGGGGCGGACCCGCCCCACCGCCACGCCCCCGGTTGGCGAAGTGGCGACTACGCTCGACATGACGGGGACCGGTCGGGCAAACGAAGCGGGTAGGTCGATGAGCGTTAGACGAATCATGGGCACCGAGGTCGAGTACGGCATCTCCGTGCCCGGCCAGGCCGGCGCCAACCCGATGGTCACCTCCTCCCAGGTGGTCAACGCCTACGGCGCCCGACCGGAACTGAACCGCGGTGGCCGGGCCCGGTGGGACTACGAAGAGGAGTCACCGCTGCGGGACGCCCGGGGTTTCACCTACTCCGGCGCGGCCTACGACCCGGCCGAGGCGCTCGCCGACGAGGACCTCGGCCTGGCCAACGTGATCCTGACAAACGGGGCACGGCTCTACGTCGACCACGCCCACCCGGAGTACTCCACCCCCGAGGTGACCAACCCCCGCGACGTCGTCCGCTGGGACAAGGCGGGGGAGCGGGTGATGGCGGAGGCGGCGCGGCGGGCCGCCACGATCCCCGGCACGGCACCGATCCACCTCTACAAGAACAACACCGACAACAAGGGCGCCAGCTACGGCGCGCACGAGAACTACCTCATGCGCCGGCAGACGCCGTTCGCCGACATCGTGGCGTACCTGACGCCGTTCTTCGTGACCCGGCAGGTCGTCTGCGGCGCCGGCCGCGTCGGCATCGGCCAGGACGGTGGTCAGAGCGGCTTCCAGATCTCGCAGCGGGCCGACTTCTTCGAGGTCGAGGTCGGCCTCGAGACCACGCTCAAGCGGCCGATCATCAACACTCGCGACGAGCCGCACGCCGACGCGGACAAGTACCGCCGGCTGCACGTCATCATCGGAGACGCGAACCTCTCGGAGATCTCCACCTACCTCAAGGTGGGCACCACCGCGTTGATCCTCACGATGATCGAGGAGAAGGCGCTCGGCCCCGACCTCGGCATCGCCGACCCGGTCGGCGAACTGCGCGCGGTCAGTCACGACCCGTCGCTGTCGCACCTGATGCGGCTGCGCGACGGACGCCGGCTGACCGCCATGGACGTGCAGTGGGCCTACCTGGAGCGGGTGCGCGCGTTCGTCGACGACCGCTACGGCAACGACGTCGACGAGCAGACCGCCGACGTGTTGGACCGGTGGGAGGACGTGCTCGACCGGCTCGGGCGCGATGTGATGCTCTGCGCCGACGAACTCGACTGGGTGGCGAAGCTGCGGCTGCTGGAGGGCTACCGGGAGCGGGAGAAGCTCGGCTGGGGCTCGCACAAGCTCCAACTGGTCGACCTGCAGTATTCCGACGTACGCCCGGAGAAGGGCCTCTACCACCGGCTGGTCTCCCGCGGGTCGATGAAGACGCTGCTCAGCGACGAGGAGAGCCGTACGGCGATGACGGAGCCGCCCGAGGACACCCGGGCCTACTTCCGGGGGCGCTGCCTGGCCCAGTACGCCTCCGAAGTGGTCGCCGCCAGCTGGGATTCAGTGATCTTCGATGTCGGTCGCGAGTCGTTGGTGCGGGTGCCGATGATGGAGCCGGAGCGCGGCACCAGGCGGCATGTCGGTGAGTTGTTCGACCGCTGTGCCAGCGCCAAGGATCTGCTGGAGACCCTGACCGGCGGCTGACCCACCGGCTCGCGTCCGTCAGCTGTTCGTTCCCCGCGCGCCGGTACCGGCGCGCGGGGAACGTTTCGTCGCTCCCGCGAGGTAAGTTCATCGCAGGGAGATCGTGGAGGAGGCAACGATGGCCACTCGTGACAGCGGCGGTCAGTCGCAGTCGGGCAAGTCCCGTCAGGGCGAAGAGGTCGAGGACGTCACCGTCGAGGCGAATCCGGAGGTCGCCGAGCGGCACGCCGAGATCACCGAGGACGTCGACGACCTGCTCGACGAGATCGACTCCGTCCTCGAAGAAAACGCCGAAGAGTTCGTGAGAGGTTACGTACAGAAAGGAGGTCAGTGAACATATAGGTAGAAGTCGGACATGGTGGATTTTTCGGATGACCGGCAAGGTCAACGCCGATGCCGTGACTGCGGAGAGTGGAAGTCGCTGGCGGAGTTTTGTACGAGTAGCAAGCGTCCCAGCGGTCGTGGCAGCTACTGCAAGCCTTGCTTCAATGTCAGGTCGAAGGCGAGCTATGCCAAGCGAGTGAAGCTCCAGTTTGGCCGAGAGGTGAAGCCAGCTCGGGAGGTGGCCGACGGACATCGCTTCTGCGCGGACTGTGGCAGCGTCAAGCCACTGTTTGATTTCCCGCGTAACCGTGCTGACAGTTCGGGCTACGCCACCTACTGCAAGCCTTGCCACAACACCCGCACCAACGAGACCAAGCAGCGGCTCTACGGCGGCAATCGCGAGTATCACCTGCGGCGGCGGTACGGCATCGGGCAACAGGAGTTCGACGAGCTGCTGGCCGAGCAGGGCGGTGTCTGCGCGGTCTGCGGTGACCCCGATCCGGAACATGTGGACCACGATCATCGCACCGGGTGGGTGCGCGGGATACTCTGCTTCAACTGCAACGGTGGTCTTGGCCAGTTCCGTGACAGTCCGACGAGGCTGGCCAGGGCCATCACGTACCTGAGAGGAACCACGTGGCAGCGGGTTTTGATCCATCCGGGCGTCTTCCAGATGTGTTCACCAACGCGGGGACGTCCTCCTTCACGGCATTCCTGAGCAAGGTGGCCCCCGAGATGCTGCCGGGCCGTCGGGCGCTGCCCCCGGGCATGGCCGCCGATCTGGCCCCGCACGCCACCACGATCGTGGCCATCGCCGCGTCCGGTGGCGTCGTGATGGCCGGTGACCGGCGGGCCACCATGGGCAACCTGATCGCCCAGCGGGACATCGAGAAGGTGCACCCCGCCGACGCGTACTCGTTGGTGGGCATCGCCGGCACCGCCGGGATCGGTATCGAGCTGATGCGGCTGTTCCAGGTTGAGCTGGAGCACTACGAGAAGATCGAGGGCGCGATGCTCTCCCTCGACGGCAAGGCGAACCGGCTCGCCTCGATGATTCGCGGCAATCTGGGCGCGGCGATGCAGGGGCTGGCGGTGATTCCGCTCTTCGCCGGTATCGACCTGGCGGCCAGCGATCCGGCGCGGGCCGGGCGGATCTTCAGTTTCGACGTCACCGGCGGCCCGTACGAGGAGACTGGCTACGACGCGATCGGCTCGGGTTCGCTGTTCGCCAAGTCGGCGTTGAAGAAGCGGTACCGGACCGGGCTGTCCGTGGACGACGCGGTGCGGTTGGCGGTCGAGGCGCTCTACGACGCCGCAGACGACGACACCGCGACCGGCGGTCCCGACCTGACGCGGCGGATCTACCCGGTGGTGATGACCGCGACGGCGGAGGGCACGCACCGGCTGACCGACGCGGAGACCTCGGCGATCGCGGAGAGCGTCGTCGCCGGCCGGATGGAGAATCCGGGCGGCTGAGCCGCCCGTGCCCGCAGCTGATCCCGTTTCCCGAGTACCGCCCGAAGGAGAGCCGCCGCCGTGGCCATGCAGTTCTACGCCTCGCCCGAACAGATCATGCGCGACCGTTCCGAGTTGGCCCGCAAGGGCATCGCTCGGGGACGCAGCTCGGTGGTCGTCAGTTACACCGGCGGGGTGCTCTTCGTTGCCGAGAATCTCTCCAGCACGCTGCACAAGGTCAGCGAGATCTACGACCGGATCGGTTTCGCCGCCGTGGGGCGGTACAACGAGTTCGAGAACCTGCGCCGGGCGGGTGTGCGGATGGCCGACCTGAACGGTCTGAGCTACGACCGCCGGGACGTGACCGGTCTGGCACTGGCCAACTCGTACGCGCAGATTCTCGGTGCCATCTTCACCGAGCAGTCGAAGCCGTTCGAGGTGGAGATCTGCGTGGCGGAGGTGGGTGCCACGCCGGAGGAGGACTCGCTGTACCGGTGCACCTATGACGGGTCGGTGACCGACGAGCCGGGCCGGATGGCGATGGGCGGTCAGGCCGAGGCGATCTCCGGGGTGCTGAAGTCGAACCATCGGCCGGACATGTCGCTCGCCGACGCGGTCAAGGTGGCGGTGCAGGCGCTGGGCAGCGTCGGCGGCGAGGGCGGTGCCGCCCGTACGATCGCCGGCGACCAGTTGGAGGTCGCGATCCTGGACCGTAGCCGGGTGGGTCGTACCTTCCGGCGGATCACCGGTGCCGCGTTGACCGCTCTGCTGGACGGCGATGCGGCCGGCGGGTCGGCAGCGGAGGGTGGCCGGGCGCAGACCCCGACCACGCCGACCGAGGAGGGGCACAAGCCGACCACCTCGGCTGGCTCCGCTGATCTGGAGGACAAGCCGGGCGACAACTCCGGCACCTGATCTTCACCCCGAACGATGGTGGCGCCCGAGCGGTTTCGACCGTGTCGGGCGCTGTCTCGTTCGGGGTCGACGGTCGACGGTCGACGGTCGACGTTCGGCGTACGGTGGACGGTTTCGGGGCGGGTCAGCGGCGGGCGAGCAGTGGCCGGGCGGCTGCCCACCACGCGGCGGCGACCGCGTTGAAGACACCCATCCCGGGTGGGACCGGCACGTTCGACGGGGCGACGCGGGCGGTCATCAGGTCGGCGAGGGCGCCGTCGCCGACGGTGCGCTCGGCCTGGAGGCGGCGTCGACGGGCGCGGATCCAGTTCCGGTGACGCCACAGCCACGCCCAGCCGCGGGTCTTCTGGCGTCCCCAGCCGCCCACCAGCGCGGTGGCGAGCATGGCGAGTTCGGTGAGCAGCAGCATCGGTGCCAGCAGTGCCAGGGTCCGGCCCTGGTACGCGGTGAGCAGGGTGAGCAGGCGGTTGCGTTCGACCAGGTAGAGCTTGAGGTCGTTGCGGGAGAACTCGTAGTGGTGCAGGACGACGGCGTCGGGCACGTACTCCAGCCGTAGGCCGCGCTGCCACAGCCGCAGGCTGAGTTCGGTGTCCTCGTGGTAGGCGAAGTACGCGTCGGGGAAGCCGTCGAGTTCTTCCCAGCGGTGGCGGCTGATGACGAAGCAGCAGCCGCTCAGCGAGGGTACGGCGGTGCGCTCCGCGTGGGCGCTGGCCGGTTCGCCGTTGCCGCCGGCCCAGGACAGGCCGGTGAAGTGCAGCGGGTTGCCCGAGGTGTTGATCAGGTCGGGGTCGTGGGCGAGCCGGATGGAGGCCATGGCGGCGCCGATCCCCGGCTCGGCGGCCACCGCGACGACCTGGGCGAGGGCGTCGGGGGCCACGATGGCGTCGGAGTTGACGAAGGCCAGCCACTCGCCGGTGGCCTCGGCGGCACCGACGTTGCAGCCGCCGGAGTAGCCGGTGTTCACCTCCGGCCGGATGACTCGTACGCCGGGCAGGCCCTTGACCACGTCGATGCCGTGGCCGGTGCAGCCGTTGTCGACCACGACCAACTCGACGTCGACGCCGGTGCTGGCCAGTACGGCCCGTGCGGCGTCAACCAGCCAGGGCTCGGCGCCGTAGGCGAGCATCACGGCGGTGACGCGGGGCGGTCTCATGGGGTTCCTCCGCTGGTGGTGGCGGGCATCGGCGCGGCGACCGGTGGGGCAGGTGGGGTGGCCCGGCGACGGCGCAGCAGGGTGATCATGACGGCGGCGGCCACCACGGAACCGACGGTGTAGCCGAGTTCGACGCGCAGCGCGACGGGAAGTGGGGGCAGGGTCGCGAGGACCAGCGCGGCGACGCCGATGGTCCAGGCCAGGGCCTGGGCGCGGTGCCGGTCGCGGGCCAGCAGGGCCTGACCGAGCACCATCGCCCACAGGTACGCCAGGGTGGCCACCGAGAGCCAGGCGAAGTCGCCGTGGCCGAGGACGTCGGAGGTGTCGAAGAGAGCTCGCACGAGCGCCGGGCCGAACAGGGCGGCGAGGGTGCCGCCGAGGGCCCCGAGGGCGGTGACGACGGCCAGGGATCGGCGGAGCAGGGCACGGAAGGCCGGTTCGTCGCCGGTGGCGGCGGCGGTGGACAGGCCGGGGAGCAGCGCGGCCTGCATCGAGCCGAAGACGAACAGTGGTATGCGGACCAGCACCAGCGCGGAGAGCAGCGCGCCGGCGGTGGCGACCTCGGCCGGGTCGAGCAGCCGTACGTTGATCACTCCGACGTTGACGACCACCTGGGCGAGCAGGCTGGAGACGGTGAGCAGCGCGAGTCCGCGTAGCAGCGGCGGCCAGGGGACCGTCGGTCCACCGCCGGCCGTCCGGGCGACCGGCGCGACGGTCAGCGCGACGGCGGCCAGCGGTGCCGCGACCAGGACCAGCGCGTAGGCGACGGGGGAGTCCACGCCGGCGACCGCGAGGGCGGCGACCAGGCCGATGCGCAGTCCGCCGTCGAGGCCGAGTTGGGTGCCGTACCAGCCGAAGCGGCGCAGGCCGGAGAGCACACCTCGGCTGGTGTGTGCGACGGCGAGTGCGGCGAGTGCGCCACCGAGGGCGGGCACCATCGCCGGGTCGCCGTCGAAGAGCCGATCGGTGAGGAAGTCTGCGCCACCGACGGTGAGCACCAGGAGCAGGCCGAGCACGGCGGCGGCGACGGCGGCACCGCGGGCCAGCACCGGCCCGGGTGGCAGGTCGCGGGTGCGCCGGGCCGCGACGAGGCGGGCGACTTCCTGCTCGACGGGGAAGAACACGCCGATGCCGAGGGTGAACACGACGGACCAGAGCACCGACAGTGAGGAGTAGTCGGCGGCGTCGAGGTTGTGTCCGGCCACGGCGAGGTGGACGTACGAGGCCAGTCCGACCACGGCGAGGCCGATGCCGACGCCGACCGTGCCGGGTGGGACGAAGCGGAGCAGGCGGCGGATCACCGGCGGATGAGGGCGAGCGTGAGGACGGCCAGGGCCCGGCCGAGGTAGATCATCGCCCGGGTGGGGGAGTGGCTGGGGGTGCCGGCCATCCGACGGCGCATGGCGACCGGGACCTGCTGGATCCGGTAGCCGCGCCGGGCGGCGTGCACAAGCGTCTCGACGGTGTCGCCTAGGTACTCGACGGGGTACCAGTGGGCGAACATCTCGATCATCCGTCGGTTTGCGGCCCGGAAGCCGCTTGTGGTGTCGGTCAGTGTGGTGCCGGCCAGGCCGGACAGCACCAGCGACAGCACGGCCATCGCCCAGCGGCGGGGGCCGCGCACGGTGTATTCGCCCTCGCCGGCGAACCGGGCCCCGATGACCAGGTCGTGGTCGCCGAGCAGGTCGACAAGCTTCGGCACGTACCGGGGGTCGTGTTGCCCGTCGGCGTCGACCTGCACGGCGGCGTCGTAGTCGTGGTCGTGGGCGTAGCGGTAGCCGAGCCGCATGGCGCCACCGACGCCGAGGTTGTAGGGCAGCCGGGCGACGCGGGCACCGGCGGTGATGGCGACGGCGGCGGTGTGGTCGGTGGAGCCGTCGTCGACGACGAGCACGTCCGCTGCGGGTAGTTCGCCGCGGATCTCGCCGACGACGTCGCCGATGGAGGCGGCCTCGTTGAACGCCGGAATGATGATGAGGAGTCGTTCGCCGTCAACCATCGCGGGAGACCACTTCCGTCCGGTCCAGGCGTCGGGTCCACTCCGCCCGTTCCGTCCGTTCGGCTTCGACTTCGGCGCGGAGCAGGGCGAACTCCTCGGCGAGGGTGCGGGTCTCCTCCTCCAGCGCGCTGACCTCCCAGCTGAGATGGATGCAGACCAGCAGGAGGAAGACGATGCCGAGGAAGAGCACCAGGCTGACGCCGGAGGCGACGCCGAGCAGGTCGGCGACGCCGTCGAGCAGCCGGGGGAACAGCGACAGCGGGATCACCACGAACAGCAGGCCGAGCCAGAGCATGCCGTACTTCTCGCGTAGTTGGCGGCGGCGCAGCAGCTCGACGATCGTGGCCAGCAGAAGCAGGCCGGTCAGGCCGGTGACCAGGGTGAGCTTCATACGACCCTCCGCGGGAAGCGTGGGGCGGTGGGGATGAACGCGTCGAACAGAGCGGCGTGCCAGTCCGGCAGCGGCGGCAGCCCGGCCTCGGCCCACCGGCCGTGCGCCAGCACACTGTACGTCGGCCTGGGGGCGGGTCGCACGAACCGGGAGCTGGTGGTGGGGCGGATCCGGTCCGGGTCGAGGCCGTGCCGGGCGAACACGGCGCGGGCCAGGTCGAACCAGGTGGTCTCGCCGGCGCAGGTGCCGTGGTAGATCCCGGGTGCGGCGTGTCCGCTGTGGGCGGCCTCGGCGAGCCTGACCAGGTGGCGGGCGAGGGCGTGGGACCAGGTTGGCTGGCCGTGCTGGTCGTCGACGACGTCGAGGGTGTCGCGTCGGTCGGCCAGGTCGAGCATGGTGGTGACGAAGTTGCGGCCGTGGGTGCCGTAGAGCCAGGCGGTACGCACCACGTATCCGGTGTCGGGCAGCAGCCGGGTGACGGCCTGTTCCCCGATGAGCTTGCCGCGACCGTACGCGTTGAGCGGGGCGGTCGGCGCGTCCTCGGGGTAGGGGGTGGTGGCGGTGCCGTCGAAGACGTAGTCGGTGGACAGTTGCAGCAGGCGGGCGCCGTGCGCGGCGCACGCGGTGGCGAGGTGGACGACGGCGTCGCCGTTGACGGCGGTGGCCGCCGACTCGTGCGCCTCGGCGCCGTCGACGTCGGTCCAGGCGGCGGTGTTGACCACCACGTCGTGCCCGTCGACGGCGGCGTGCACGGCGACGCTGTCGGTGATGTCCAGTTCGGTGCGGGTGACCGCGGTGAGACGGTGTTCCGGTCGCGCGGCGAGGACGTCGACCAGGTCGCGTCCGAGCATCCCGCCGGCCCCGGTCACCAGGAATCTCACGCGTTCGCTGCTTTCAGTGGCTCCCACCAGTCGCGGTTGTCCCGGTACCAGCGGACGGTCTCGGCGAGACCGGTGTCGAGGGTGATGCTGGGGGCGTACCCGAGCTCTTTGCTGATCTTGGTGATGTCGAGGGCGTAGCGGCGGTCGTGTCCCTTGCGGTCGGCGACGGGTGTCACGCGGTCCCAGCCGGCGCCGCAGGCGTCGAGGAGCCGGGCGGTCAGTTCCTTGTTTGTCAGTTCGGTGCCGCCACCGATGTGGTAGATCTCGCCGGCGCGACCTTTGTCCTGCACGAGGGCGATGCCGCGGCAGTGGTCGTGCACGTGCAGCCAGTCGCGTACGTTGCCGCCGTCGCCGTAGAGCGGGACGCGGTGTCCGTCGAGGAGGTTGGTGACGAACAGCGGGATGACTTTCTCCGGGTACTGGTAGGGCCCGTAGTTGTTGGAGCAGCGGGTCACCACCACGTCGAGGCCGTGGGTGCGGTGGTAGGACAGGGCGAGCAGGTCGGAGCCGGCCTTCGACGCCGAGTAGGGGGAGTTGGGGGCCAGCGGCCAGTCCTCGGTCCAGGCGCCGTCGGCGATGGAGCCGTAGACCTCGTCGGTGGAGACGTGCACGAACCGGGCGACGCCGTGGCGCAGCGCGGCGTCGAGCAGGTTCTGGGTACCGAGGACGTTTGTGGTGACGAAGGGCGCGGCGCCGGCGATCGAACGGTCGACATGGGACTCGGCGGCGAAGTGCACGACGACGTCCTGCCCGGCGACAGCCCGGTCGACGACGTCGTGGTCACGGATGTCGCCCTGCACGAAGCGCAACCGGGGGTCGTCGGCCACCGGCGCGAGGTTGGCCACGTTGCCGGAGTAGGTGAGCGCGTCGAGCACGGTGACCTGGGGCGGTTTCCACGCCGGCACGCCCGCCGCGCCGCCACCGGGGACGCCGAGCAGCGTCCGGACGTATTCCGAACCGATGAAGCCGGCGCCGCCGGTGACCAGGATCCTCACGGGTCCGAAAGTCTACGCGAAACGGCCACATCGACAGTGCAGGCGAGGCGGGGCTGCGCGTCCGATTGCCGGTAGGCTGCCGCGGGTGCGTGGAATCCTGCTCGCCGGTGGCACCGGGTCCCGGCTGTGGCCGATCACCCGGGCGGTGTCGAAACAGCTGATGCCGGTCTTCGACAAGCCGATGATCTACTACCCGCTCTCCACCCTGGTGATGGCCGGGATACACGAGATCCTGGTGATCACCACGCCGGAGGAGCAGGGCCAGTTCCAGCGGCTGCTCGGCGACGGCGCTCAGTTCGGGCTCCGGTTGGAGTACGTCGCCCAGCCTCGCCCGGAGGGCATCGCGCAGGCGTTCCTGCTCGGCGCGGACTTCATCGGCGACGAGTCGGTGGCGCTGATCCTCGGCGACAACATCTTCCACGGGGTGGGCCTGGGCCGGCAGCTGGCGGCGGCGGGCGAGCCGGTGGGCGGCCGGATCTTCGCCTACCCGGTGGCCAATCCGCAGGCGTACGGCGTGGTGCACTTCGACGCCGAGGGTCGGGTGCTGTCGATCGAGGAGAAACCGCAGCGCCCGATGTCCCGGTACGCGGTGCCCGGCCTGTACTTCTACGACAACCGGGTGGTGGAGATCGCCCGGGGGCTCACCCCCAGCGCCCGGGGCGAGTTGGAGATCACGGCGGTGAACGAGGCGTACCGGCGGTGGGGTGAGCTGTCGGTCACCGTGCTGGACCGGGGGACCGCCTGGCTGGACACCGGCACGTTCGCCTCGCTGGTGCAGGCCGCGGAGTTCGTCCGGGTGATCGAGGAACGACAGGGCATGAAGATCGGCTGTGTCGAGGAGGCCGTCTGGCGGGCCGGGCTGATCGACGACGCGCAGTTGCGTGCCCTGGCCGAGCCGTTGACCCGCAGCGGCTATGGCGACTACCTGCTCGATCTGCTCGCCGGTGGGGGGCGGCAGGAACCGACCGGTGAGTTCCGTGGGGCGGGTGCGGTCCGATGAAGCTGCGGCCGTTGAGCGTCGAGGGTGCCTGGGAGATCACCCCGCGGCAGCACGGCGACCCGCGCGGGCTGTTCCTGGAGTGGTACCGCTTCGACCGGTTGGTCGAGGCGGTTGGGCATCCGCTGCGGCTGGCCCAGGGCAACCTGTCCATCTCGGCCCGTGACGTGGTGCGCGGTATCCACTTCGCCGACGTGCCACCGGGGCAGGCGAAGTACGTCACCTGTGTGCGGGGGGCCGTGCTGGACGTGATCGTCGACCTGCGGCTCGGCTCGCCCACCTTCGGCCGGTGGGAGGGGGTGCGCCTGGACGACGTCGACCGGCGCGCGGTCTACCTGGCCGAGGGGCTCGGCCACGGGTTCTGCGCGTTGACCGACGACGCCACCCTGACCTACCTCTGCTCGACCACGTACAACCCGTCGGCCGAGCACACCGTGCACCCGCTGGACCGGGAGTTGGGCATCGACTGGCCGACCACCGGGGCGCAGCTGTCCGCCCGCGACGCCGCCGCGCCCACCCTGGCGCAGGCTCGGGCGGCCGGGCTGCTGCCGGAGTACGACACGTGCCGTCGGTATGTCGAGACTCTCTCCGCCATGGCCGGTTCCACCGACGGCTGAGGCCGGCACGTCCCCGACAGTGACGAACAGGGCCTCCGTACGGCTAATGTCTCATCATGGAACGGCGAATCTTCGGTCTGGAGACCGAGTACGGCGTCACCTGTACCTACCGCGGACAGCGGCGGCTGTCCCCTGACGAGGTGGCCCGGTACCTCTTCCGCCGGGTCGTGTCCTGGGGCCGGTCGAGCAACGTTTTCCTGCGCAACGGCGCTCGGCTCTACCTGGATGTCGGCTCACACCCCGAGTACGCCACCCCGGAGTGCGACTCGGTGGTCGACCTGGTCGCCCACGACCGGGCCGGCGAGCGGATCCTGGAGGGGCTGCTCATCGACGCGGAGAAGCGGCTGCACGACGAGGGCATCGCCGGGGAGATCTATCTGTTCAAGAACAACACCGACTCGGCCGGCAACTCGTACGGCTGCCACGAGAACTACCTGGTGTCCCGGCACGGTGAGTTCGGCCGGCTCGCCGACGTGCTGATCCCGTTCCTGGTCACCCGGCAGCTGATCTGCGGTGCCGGCAAGGTGTTGCAGACGCCGCGCGGCGCGGTCTACTGCCTGTCGCAGCGGGCCGAGCACATCTGGGAGGGCGTCTCCTCGGCGACCACCCGCAGCCGCCCGATCATCAACACCCGCGACGAGCCGCACGCCGACGCGGAACGGTACCGCCGGCTGCACGTCATCGTCGGCGACTCCAACATGAACGAGGTCACCACGCTGCTCAAGGTCGGCACCGCCGACATCGTGCTGCGGATGATCGAGGGTGGCGTGGTGATGCGCGACCTCACCCTGGAGAATCCGATCCGGGCGATCCGGGAGGTGTCGCACGACATCACCGGCCGGCGGAAGGTGCGGCTGGCCTCGGGCAAGGAGATCAGCGCCCTGGAGATCCAGCAGGAGTACCTCGCCAAGGCCACCGAGTTCGTCGAGCGCCGGGGCGGCGACCAGACCGCCAAGCGGGTGGTGGAGCTGTGGGGTCGGGTGCTGCGGGCGGTGGAGACCGGTGACCTGGAACCGGTCTCCCGGGAGATCGACTGGGTGACGAAGCTGCGGCTGATCGAGCGTTACCAGCGCAAGCACGACCTGCCGCTGTCGCACCCCCGGGTGGCGCAGATGGATCTGGCGTACCACGACCTGCGTCGGGGGCGGGGCCTCTACGCGCTGCTGGAGCGGCGCGGCGACGTGGACCGGGTGGCCACCGATCCGGAGATCTTCGAGGCCAAGGAGACGCCGCCGCAGACCACCCGGGCCCGGCTGCGCGGTGAGTTCATCCGGCACGCCCAGGAGAAGCGGCGGGACTTCACCGTCGACTGGGTGCACCTGAAGCTCAACGACCAGGCGCAGCGGACCGTGCTCTGCAAGGACCCGTTCCGGGCGTACGACGAGCGGGTGGAGCGGCTGATCGCCAGCATGTGACCGGTCGACCGGGGCCGTGCCGACCGGCCGGCCCCGGGTAGGCTGGTGGGGTCATGATTCCTCCGGAACCTCCTTCCCCGGGCGCTCAGCGGCAGGGCTGGCTCGAACGCCGCCGCGACAAGATCCGCGCCGAGATCGAGCGTAACCGCCGCGGCGAGTACACCGTGCCCACCTGGGTGCTGGCCGTCGCCCTGGCGCTGATCGTGGGCGCCTGGGCCGCCTTGATCATCTTCGCCTGAGGCGCAGGCAGGGGCCCCGGCAGCAGCGCTTGCCCCTGGTCAGCGCCCGGCCGATGCCGGGGGTGGCTCCGCCGCCAGCCGGGCGGCGTGTCGACCGGCCGCGGCGGCGGCCAGGAAGTAGGCGTGGTCGGCGTCCAGCCCGCGCCCCATCGTCGACAGCGGTACCGGGCTGCGTCGCAGCGCCGCGTCCAGCCCGGTGGTGTCCACCCGCACCAGGGTGTGCCGTTCGGCGAGCGGTTCCAGCGCGGCGTCGACCTCGGCGGCCAGCAGCGGCTCCAGGTCCGCCGGTACCACCAGCTCCGCACGGGCCAGCGCCACCCGGCCGTACGCGGTGAGGCTGTGGTGCGACACGCCACGGTGCCGGGGTCGCGGGTCGGCGGCGGAGATTCGCAGCGAGCCGACCGGGCGGCCGCCGAGGGCGGCGACGGCGTTTACCGCCTCACCGACGGCCACCCCGGAGAAGCCCCAGCGGGTGCCGGTGCCGAGATTGCCCGGGCCCTGCGCCACCACCACCACGTCGGCGTCGAGCACGTGTCGGGCGGCGAGCAGCCCGCTGTGCAGCGTCGAGGCCTCCAGGTCGCCGCCGAACGCCTGCCCGACGCTTATCGTGCCGACCAACTCGTCGCTCAGCCCGGCGAGGGTGCGGGAGAACCAGGCGGGCAACGCCCCGCCGTCGGTGAGCAGGTACGCCACCCGCGCCTGCGGCGCGTCCACCCGAACGCCGGCCAGGATTGCCGGCAGCGCGGAGTGCAGATCGGCGGTGACCACCGGCAGACCGGCCAGGTCGTCGGCCGCGGCCAGCACCTCCCGGTGCGGTGACGCCTCCTCGTCGACACCGAGCAGGATCGGCTGCAACGGGGTGTAGCGGGCCTTGACCAGATGACCCGCGTCGCGGGAGTCGAGGGCCTGCGGCGGGTCCGGCGGCAGCCGCTCCGGCAGCGCGACGACCAGGGCGTACCCGCCGGTGCCCAGGCCCATCAGCAGCGCCCCGGCGTTGAGCAGCACCCGATCGCCCGGCTCGGGCTCACCGACCAGTGCCGGATATGCCAGCGCCCGCATCGAGCCGCCGCCGTCCACCTCGACGTCCAGCTCCACCGCCCCGGCCCACCGCCGACGCACCCCGACCACCGCACCTGCCCGCCACCGCACCACCCCCGCACGCTAACCCCCACCCCACCCCGCACCCACCCCACCCCGCGATCTTGCACTTTCTGCCCCCGCGTAGCACCTCAAAAGACGCATATCGCCGACCACAAGTGCAAGATCGACGAGAGGGGGAACGGGGAGTGAAGGTGGGGGGCGTGGGGTGCCTGCGTGGGAGGTCAGGGCTGCTAGCGTCTACGGGGTGTCGCGCAGCCGCACCGAACGCCTGGTCAACCTGGTGATCTGCCTGCTGTCCACGCGGCGGTTCCTGACCGCCGCGCAGATCGCCGCGACCGTACCCGGCTATGAGCACGATCCGGACGACGCCCGTGAGCACGAGGCTTTCCAGCGCAAGTTCGAGCGGGACAAGGCCGAGTTGCGGGAGCTGGGCGTACCGCTGGAGACCGGGACGGCGAGCGCCTTCGACGCCGAGCCCGGGTACCGGATCGCCCGCCGGGAGTACGCGCTGCCCGACATTCCCCTCCAGCCGGACGAGGCCGCCGCGGTCGGCATCGCCGCGCGGCTGTGGCAGCACGCCGGCCTGGCCGCCGCTGCCTCGTCGGGGCTGGCGAAGCTGCGCGCCGCCGGTGTGGACGTGGACCCGCAGGCCACCCTCGGGCTGGAGCCGATGGTGACGGTCGATCCGGCGTTCGCGCCACTGACCGCGGCCGCCCGCGACCGGCGGGAGGTCCGCTTCGACTACCGGGTTCCGGACCGCGACGCACCCGCGCGGCGCCGGCTGCAACCGTGGGGTGTGGTGTGCTGGCGGGGCCGGTGGTACGTGGTCGGCCACGACCTGGATCGCGACGCCACCCGCTGTTTCCGGTTGTCGCGGGTGGTGGGTGTGGTACGGGCCACCGGCGAGCCCGGCGCCTACCAGCCCCCGACCGGAGTCGACCTGATCAGTCACGTGGCCCGCTGGTCCGGCCCGGTCGAGCGATCTGGCCGGGCGACCGTGCTGGTCACCCCCGGGCGCGCCGCCGGGTTGCGCCGCTGGGCGGTCGAGGTCACCGCCGGGTCGGACGCGGACCGGCTGGTCCTGCCGTACGGCGACGCCTGCTCGCTCGCCGGCCACCTCGTCGGCTACGGGCCGGACGTGCGGGTGGTCGACCCGCCCGAGGTCCGGGAGGCGGTCATCCAGCGGCTGAAGGAGATCGCCGCCCGACACGACACCCTGGCGGTGGTGCCATGAGCAGCCCGACCCGTCCGGCGGCGCGTGCTGGTTCCCGGGCCTCGGCGGACCGGCTGGCCCGGCTGCTGAACCTGGTGCCGTACCTGCTCGCCCGGCCCGGGATCGAGATCGCCGAGGCGGCCGGTGACCTGGGCGTCACCGAGCGGCAGTTGCGGGAGGACCTGGAGCTGCTCTGGGTCTGTGGGCTGCCCGGGTACGGCCCGGGTGACCTGATCGACATGGCCTTCGACGGTGACCGGGTGACAATCACCTACGACGCGGGCATCGACCGGCCGCTGCGGCTCACTCCGGACGAGGCGCTGGCGCTGGTGGTGGCGTTGCGCATGCTGGCCGAGACGCCCGGGGTGGCCAACCGGGAGGCGGTCGAGCGGGCCCTCGCGAAGATCGAGGACGCGGCCGGCGACCTGGTCGCCGCACCGGTGGAGGTGCGGCTGCCCGGGGACACCGGGCGGGTGGAGCAGTTGCGCGCCGCGGTGGAGGGTGGTCGCGCGCTGCGCATCACGTACTACACGGCGACCCGCGACGAGACCACCGAGCGGATCATCGACCCGCTGCGGGTGCTGATGGTCGGCGGCCGGACGTACGTGGAGGCGTGGTGCCGTCGCGCCGAGGCGGTGCGGCTGTTCCGGGCCGACCGGATCGACGCCGTCACCGAGCTGGCCGAGCCGGCCGTGGTGCCGCCGCAGGCCCGACCGCAGGATCTACGCGACGGGGCGTTCCGGCCCTCGCCCGACCTGCCGCTGATCACGTTGCGGATCGGCCGGGGTGAGCGGTGGATCACCGAGTACTACCCCTGCGAGCGGGTCGAGTCCGACGGCGAACGGTGGGTGGTGTCGCTGCGGGTCAGCGATCTCGGCTGGGCCCGTCGGTTCGTGCTGGGTCTCGGCCCGGACGTCGAGGTGGTCGCGCCGGCCGAGCTGGCCGGGCAGATCCACGAGTCGGCGGTGGCGGCCTTGGAGGCGTACGCCCGGCCGGTGCCGGCCGGCGCGGACCCGGCGGCGGCCGGCGACAGGCAGTAGGCTGGCCGGCGTGCTGAAGTGGATCGTGCTCGCGCTGGTGCTGGTGCCGTTGGTTCTGCTCGCCCTGGCGGTACGACCCGTGTTGGCGCGACTGCCCCGGCTGCGTCGGGCGGCGCTGGCGTTGCAGCGGCGTGCCGACGAGGCGACGGCGCTGCGTGAGGCGGCGGAGAGCCTTCAGCAGCGGGCGGAGGGGTTGCAGAGCCGGCTGGAGACGACCCAGCAGCGGCTCACCGTGATAAAAGCCCGCCGCGGCGACTGAAGCCGCCGGTCCACCGGCGGAGAACGCTCGGTGCGCGTTTCTGCCCGTACGGTGCGTCCTCCTGCACGCGGCGAGCCGACTTCGCGCAGAATGATCCAGCCGCCTGGTTGACGGGACACTCGCGGTTGGCCGAGACTTCACCCGCCGGGACGAACCACCACCGCCCCGGCGGGTGGCAACGGCCCTCGTCGCACGTACGATGGGCTGCGGAACACCCCCGTTGGCACAAGCGACTGGAGCTTCACATGGGTGCCCTCAAGCCGTGGCACATCGCCGTACTCGTGGTCGTGCTGATCCTGCTCTTCGGCGCGAAGCGGCTTCCCGACGCCGCCCGGTCCCTCGGTCGCTCGCTGCGGATCATCAAGGCCGAGACGAAGAGCCTTGCTGACGACGACCGCGACCTCGCCGGCAAGGCCGACGCGCAGGCCGGCTACCAGCCGTACCCGCCGCAGCAGGCGGCGCCACCGCAGCAGCAGCCCTACCAGGGCACCGTGCAGCAGCCGGTCGTCGACCCGGTGCAGCGCGTCCGCGAGAACTGATCCGCGGGTCCGGTAACCGTGGCCTTCGGACTCCGCAAGCGCGGACCGAGCAACTTCGAGCGGGCCGCCGACGGCTCGATGACCCTCGTCGAGCACATCCGCGAGCTACGCGATCGGCTGTTTCGCGCCTCGCTGGCGATCGTCGTCGGGCTGATCGGGGGCTACCTGCTCGCCCAGCCGGCGTTCGACCTGCTCAAACAGCCGTACTGCCGGCTGCCGGGAATGATGGTCGACGGCGAGTGCCAGCAGTTCCTGATGCTCGCCCCCGCCGACGGTTTCATCCTCAAGCTCAAGCTGGCGCTCTGGATCGGTCTGATCCTCGGTGCCCCGGTCTGGCTGTACCAGTTGTGGGCGTTCATCGCGCCGGGGCTGCACCGGCATGAGCGCAAGTGGGCGTACGTCTTCGTGACGATCGCGGCGCCGCTGTTCGCCGCCGGCGCGGTGCTCGCCTTCCTGGTCGTCGACAAGGGCCTGGCGTTCCTGCTCGAAGCCGGTGTCACCGGCACCGACTCGCAGCTGGAAGTCACCCGCTACATCAGCTTCGTCACCACCATGATCTTGCTCTTCGGGGTGGCGTTCGAGTTCCCTCTCACCCTGCTGATGCTCAACTTCACCGGCGTGGTGAGCGCCCGGCGGCTGCTCAGCTGGTGGCGGATCGTGGTCTTCATCTGCTTCGCGTTCGCGGCGGTGGCCACGCCCGACCCGGGGCCGTTCGGCATGACGTTGCTGGCGCTGTGCCTGTCGCTGCTCTACTTCATCGCGGTCGGGGTCGCGTTCCTCAACGACCGGCGGAAGGGACGCGGCAAGGAGCTCTACGCGGACACCGACGACGACGAGGCGTCGCCGCTGGAGTTCGACCGGGAGCCGGTGGAGGCGGGACAGCCGGTCGGCGGGGTCAGTCCGGTCGACGCCCCCGAGCCGGTGGCCCGGCCCCTGTCGATCGAGCGACGCTACGACGACGTGACCTGACCCGTGCCGCTTCGCGGCACCAGAGCGACAAGCCTTCCACGTCTGGAAGGCTTGTCGCTCTTTGTGTGGGGAGCGAACCGCGCGGCTACCTGACGGCCGTGCCGCCGTCAGCCGGACAGTCGGCAATCCGTCACCCCGTTGTTCACGGTCAGCGACTGGGTACGGGACTGAATACGATGAGTCGACGTTCTCGGCGAGAGAGAGGCTCCGTGCGCCGTCCGACGTTCCGCCGTCCACCCGCCGCCCGGCGGGGGCCCGACGCCTCGGCAGCGCGTTTGGGGGCCACCATCGCCCGTTTCGCCTTCACGGGAGCCGCCGCCGTCGGCGTCGGGTTCATCCTCGGTGCCCTGTCGAGCGACCCGGCCAGCGCGGACACCGCAGCTGTGCCGTCGGTCGGCGTCGACGAGCGCAAACTCGAACGGATCCGGTCCACCTCGCCCATCGATGATCTGATCAACGGCCTCGTCGAACGCCCGGAGGCCCGGCATCGCGGTGCGGGTCGGAGCGCGACGCCGGGTTCCCCGGACGCCGGTCGGCAGGATGACCGGCGGGGTGCGCGAAGGGGCACGGCGCGGAGCGGCCGACCGGCTGGGGACCGCCCGGCGGCGCCACCAGCGCGTGGCAGCCGAGGGCCTGCGCCCGATGGTCCGTCCGCCAGCCCGTCACCGGGCAACCGTTCACCGGCTGACCGATCGCTGACTGACCGCTCACCGGGTGACCGGCCGCTCACCGGCCGTGCACCGGGTGACCGTCCGATGGGCGACCAATCGTTGGGCGAGCGTTCGGCAGCGGACCCCGGGTCGGTCGGGCGCGCGCTCGCGGCACCGCCGGCCCGGTCGACCGTACCGGTCGTTGGCGACCGGACTCCGGTCCTGGCCGAGGGGACCGGCCTGCCGCTACTGCCGGAGGTGACCCGGGCCGCGACCGGCGTGGCAGCCTCGCCCACGGCGGCCCTGGCGTCCCTGCCCACGACGGGCGCGGACCCTCTGCTTGCTGCGGCCCTGCCCGCCACGGAAGCCGTCATCGGGCGAACCCAGGCTGTCGTACGGCCGGTGCTGGTCACGGTCGTCGCGGCGGTCTCGTCCGGCGTGGCAACGGTGACGACGCCGGTCACGCAGCTGACGGAACTGGTCACCCCCACGCTTCCGGTGCTGCCGGGACGGTCCGCCACCGGCCCGTACACAGTGGACAGATCGACGTCGTGGGCACCGACCAGCGACCCTGTCGCGGGTGTGACCCCGCCGGCCCGGCCGCTGGCGCCCGATCCGCCGCCCGCCGCAACACCACGGGGCGCACCACCGGGGGAGGTGACGTCGGCCGCGACCGTGGCCGGGGTGGCGGCCAAATGGCATCGGCCCTCGACCGGCACGTCAGGTGCTGGATCCGGGTCTACGCCGGCACCGACCGGTTTTCCGCAGCGCCCTCACCCGCCCGGTGGAGACGGTGTCGCCGGTGCCGATGGCGGTCCCGGGCCGCTGCGGGCGGTGATCCTCGACGGGTGCCAGGTGCCGGCGACGGCCAGCGCCCGGGCCGATGTCTGTTCGCCCCGCCGGCACGCGGGCCGTTTCCCCGGGGTGGCCGCCCGACCCGGCTGAGTCCGCCCTGACCCGCCCGCGCCGCCGGGAATCACCGGCTGGTCGCCCGGCGTGGTCGTACGGGTGCCCGGGGCCGTCCAGTCGACGTCCCACGGGCCGGGCCCAGTCCGTTCGCGTCTGGCCGACCTGCGCAGTCCCGTCCAGGGGACCGGGAGACGGCCGTGGCGCGTACCTCAGATCGGAGCTACGTGGTGATCCGCGTTGTGGTTGGCGAAAGTATGGGTCTGCTGCGCAGTGCGTTGTGCGCGGCACTGGCCGGTGAGGAGGACATCGAGGTCGTCGCCGAGGTGACGGGTATCGGTGAGTTGCCCGCGATGGTGCGCCGGCACCTGCCGGACGTGGTGCTTGTCGACCTGGCGTCGGGCGTTCCCGAGCCGGTGGCGGTGATCACCGAGATCACCGAGGCGGCACCCGCGACGGCGGTTCTGGCCTTGAGTGACCGGTGGGGCCGGTGCCTGGTGGAGGAGGCGCTGACGGCCGGAGCGAAAGGACTGGTCGGTAAGGACGAGCCGCTGCACGAGCTGGTCCGGGCCGTACGGGCGCTCGCGGCGGGGGAGCGGGTCATCGACGTGGCCGCCGCCGCGACGGCGCTGCGGCCGGCCACGGGCCCGCTGACGCCTCGGGAGGCCGAGGTGCTGCGGATGGCCGCCGAGGGACTGCCGCTCAAGGAAATCGCTCATCGGCTGTTCCTGGCGCACGGTACGGTGCGTAACCACCTGTCGGCGATCATGCGCAAGACCGGTGCCCGCAACCGGATGGAGGCGGTCCTGCTCGCACGCCGTGACGGCTGGATGTGACAGTGGCCGGGGCCGCCGCCCGGCGGCCCCGGCCGGCCGCCGTCCGCCGACGGGCGAAACCGGTCAGGGCGTGTTTGAATGCTGACGTTCGGTGATCCAGCTGACGATGCTCGGGGAGCCTACGGTGATCCGTACCCTGCTCGCTATCGATGGTGCCCTGGTCCGTGGCGCCCTGTCTCTCGTGCTCGCCGCGGAGGACGACATCAGTGTGGTGGCGGAGGTGGATCGCGGCGACGTGGTCACGTGGACGATCCGCACGCGGCGTCCGGACGTGGCAGTGGTCGACCTCGACCTCGTCGAGGGGCTGCCGGCGACCGACTCCTGTCCGCTGTTGGTGCTCGCCGCGCCGCGCCGGGCCGGGAGTCTGCATCGGATGCTCACCCCGTCCCGGACCGTCGGCGTCCTCGGCAGCGACGTCCCGCCGCAGCGGGTGGTGGACGGGATCCGCCGGCTGTCCCGTGGCGAGCCGGTGGTCGACGCGGATCTGGTGCTGGCGGCGCTGCACCGGGACAGCCCACTGACCCAGCGTGAGGCGCAGATTCTCAGCCTGACCGCAGGCGGCGCGCCGGTCTCGGAGGTGGCCGGCTCGCTCGGTCTCGCCCCTGGCACCGTCCGCAATCATCTCGGCCGGATCATCCGGAAGACGGGCGGGCGCACCAGAGTGGAGGCAGTCCAGGTGGCCCGGGACGCGGGCTGGATCTGACCAGGCTGCCGCGCCGGATCAGCCGAGATGCGGCAATCCGCCGGCAGCCGCGGCGCGCTCCGCGACGGCGGCACGCTCGGTGGTGACGACACGATCCGCGCCGACCGGACGGTCGCCGTCGGCGGCGCGATCCGCCTCGGCGGCCGGCGATGCCGACGCGTCGCCGTCCCAGTGGCCTACGAGTTCCCGGTAGGCCGGTGAGCGGGCGAGCAACTCGTGGTGGCTGCCCGCCACCGGTCCGTCCTCGTCGAACACCAACACCCGGCGGGCGCGGACGGCGGAACTGATCCGGTGGGCGATGACGACGAGGGTGCCCGGTCGTCGGGCGAACGCCGACTCGACGGTGGCCTCCAACGTCGGGTCCAGGTGACAGGTGGCTTCGTCCAGGATGACCAGCGGGGCGGGGGCGAGGTAGGCGCGCACGGCGGCGATCAGTTGCCGCTCGCCGGCGGAGAGCGTGGCCGGGGCGACGGTGGCGGCGAGACCGCCCAGCCGCCGGGCGAGAGCGCCGGCACCGAGCCTGGCCAGCGCGGTCTCGACGACAGTGTCGTCCGCGTCCGGGCAAAGGTAGCGGAGGTTGTCGGCCAGGGAGCCGGTGAAGACGTACGCCTCCTGTGGCACGAGCACCCGCAGCGCGGCCCGGTCGGCGGGGGCGACGGCGGCCACCGGCCGACCGGCGAGGTGGACCATGCCGCGTTCCGGCTCGACCAGGCCGGCGACCAGCGCGGCCAGGGTGGACTTGCCGGTTCCGCTGGGCCCCACCACCGCGAGATGCGCTCCCTCGGGCAGGTCCATCGAGAAGTCGTCCAGGATCGGCCGGGCACGGGGACCGTACCGGAAGGTCAGGCCGGCCAGCCGAACCGCCGGAGGGTCAGCCTCAGGTTCCGGGATGGGCGTGGCCGCGGAACCGCTGTGCGAAGGGGTGCGGCAGGTGGCCAGGATCCGCTCCAGGGTCACGGCGTAGCGCAGCCCTCCGCCTCCCAGACCCTGCACCAGTGCGTGCAGCGCGGGTTGCAGGCTGGTGGTGACGTACACCAGTGCGCCGAGCACCGCGCCGGTGCTCAGCCCGCGGCGCACCAGCCATGGCGCGGCGAGCAGCAGGACCACCACCGGCAGCCAGCCGCCCAGGCCGAGGCTGAGGCTGCGTAGCGCGGACATCCGGGCCAGCGTCCGCTCGGCGTCGGCGTGGTCGCTGACCCTGCGGTCGACCTCGGCCACCGTGCGTTCCTCGGCGCCGCAGGCGAGCACGTCGCGGTGGCCGGTGAGCGCGGTCGCCGCCGACCGGCCGAGCGCCTCACCGGCCTGTACCTGGGTGCGCTGGTGCGCCATCATCGCCGGGAGCGCGGCGGCGAAGACGACCAGCCCGGTGAGCAGCGGGGCCGCCACCAGCACCGCGACGGTCGGATCCAGTGCCAGCAGGCCGAGCAGGGCCGCCCCGGCGGTGAACAGGAAGCCGCGTACCACCATGACCAGGCCACCGAAGGTGTCCCGGACGATCTCCACGTGATGGGTCAGGCGGGCCACCGGGGCGCTGTCCGGATGACCACCGGCCCGAGTGGCGTCGTGCAACGCGCCGTGGACCACCAGCCGGGCCAGCTCGTCGCGGAACGGCTCCACCACGGCACCCAGGCTCCGGTAGACCCGGCCGGTCGCCACCGCGCCGAGCAGGATGGCCACGGCGAGTCCGCCCAGCCAGGCCAGGCCGGTGGCGAACCGGCCGGCCAGGAAACCCTGGTCGACGGCGCGGGCGACGAGCAGCCCGGCGAGCAGCGCCGGCAGGGACTCGACCACCGACCACGCGGCGAGCCGGCCGACCTCCCGGCGACGCGCCCGCAGCGCCCGCCACGTCGTCCGACCGACGTCGGGGCGGCTCATCGGGGGACACCGTCGCCCGCGAACACCGCCCGGTAGTCCGGGTCCGCCCAGAGCCGCCGGTGCGGTGCCAGGGCGCGCAGCCGACCGGCTTCGAGCCAGGCGACCAGGTCGGCCGCGGCGGCCGTCGTCACCCGGTGGGTGACCACCAGGCGGGTACGTCCCGAATCCCGGCCGGTCAGCGCGCGGGTGATCCGATGTTCGGTGGCGGTGTCCAGGCTGGACGTCGCGTCGTCGAGGATGAGTAACCGCTCGGCGTGGAACGCGCGAGCCAGCCCGAGTCGTTGTGCCTCACCGCCGGAGAGCGGTGCGTCCACGGTGCGGGTGCGGAATCCGTCGGGCAACCGGGCGACGACCCCGTCTACCTGCGCGGCCCGGGCCGCCGCCAGCACGGCGGCGGTGGCCGGCGCACCGGTCGACGGCGGCCGGGCCGCCCGTTCGGGCAGACCGAGGCCGATCGCGTCGTGCACCGTCTCGCCGACCAGCACCGGGCGGTCGAAGGCGTGACCCACCGCCCGCCGCAGCGCGGCCCGGTCGAGGCGGGTCAGCGGCACCCCGTCCAGCAGCACCGCACCGGTATCCGGGTCGTACAACCGACCGGCCACGGCGGCGAGGGCGGACTTGCCGGCGCCGGAACGCCCGACGACGGCCACCGTGCAGCCGGCGGGCACGTCCAGGTCGACCGCGTCCAGGACCGGCCGGTCGTCGGCGTGCACACCGACCCCGCGCAGCCGCAGGTGGCCGCCGCCGGGCGGCAGCGGCTCGTCGCCGTCGGGGCGGACCGGACACGACAGCGGCTCGGCGATCCTGCGGGCCGCGGCCCGGCTGCGGACCAGCCGGTTGAGGGTGGCCAGCACCGCACCCAGCCCGGCCCCGAGCGCGGCGTACTGCACCGCGGCGACAAGTTGCCCGGGGGTCAGCCAACCGACGCTCAGCGCGTACCCGCCGACGGCGACCACCGCGACCTGGAGCAGCGGCGCCACGGCCGCGACCCGGGCGTTGGCCCGGGCCAGCAACCGCCAGCCGAGCCGCCCGTGGTCGCGCAGTTGGGGCAGCGCCGCCAGCACCCGGTCGCACTCGGCGTCGGTGGTGCCGGCCGCGGCGATGGTGCGGGACCCGCCGAGCGCCTCCTGGAGCCGGCCGGCGATCGTCCCGAGCACCCGCTGGTACGCGGTGATCACTGCCGAGGCGTCGGTGACGAAGGTGGCCATGAGGACGGTCAGCACGGCCAGTCCGGCGAGGAGGGTGAGCCCGAGGACGGGTTCCAGCAGGAACAGTGCCACCACGCTGCCCAGCGGCGGCAGGACCGCGATCCCGCCAAGTGCCACGGCGGTGCCGGCCTGCCCGGTGTCGGCGGCCTGCCCGGCCAGCCGGCCGACCAGGTCACCGACCGGAAAGCGGCGCACGGCCCGGACGTCAAGCGCGAACAGGTGCCGCAGCAGCCGGCGGCGGAGCCGGGCGGTGGCCCGGGCGGCTCCGTACCCGCCGGCCAGGTCGCCGAGGACGTCGGTGACCAGCAGGATGACGACCAGGGCGCAGGCGACCACGGGCCACCGGGGGGAGGCGTCACCACCGACTGCGGCGTCCACGGCCAGCCCCAGTACCGCGGGCAGTGCCAGTTCGGCGGCGGCACCGGCCAGCGCCACCACCACAAGCGTGACGGTCCAGCCGCCACCGTCGCGGACCACCCGGAACAGCAGGCGGTCCTCGCCGGCCAGCGTTCGCATCGGTCCTCCCGGTCGTACGGCGTGGCCCTGGACGGTCAGGTCACCGTCCAGGGCCTCGCGTGGTGCGGTCCGATCAGTTGCAGGTCGTCACGGACAGCGAGCTGTCGCCGCAGAGCAGCAGGCTCGCCCGGCTACCACCGCCGGTACGGTCGGCCGGAGCCGCCTCCAGTCCCTGAAGGTCGAGGAGCGCCATGTCGTGTCACCTCCTATCGGGCGTCGGGGTCAGGGTCGCCCCCGCCGTCGCGGGGGAGTCGGGTGCGCCGGTGAGGGGCGCGAGGAAGGGCAGGGTCGTCGGGGCGTCGGGTCGGGCGGTGGCCAGGGCCAGCAGTACGCCCGCGGTGCCGGTGGCGAGGTCCATGGACAGCCGCAGCAGCTGCTCGCCGGGGAAGGCGGTGCCGTCCCGGTACGGCAGGGCGTGCCAGCCCAGCCGCCGGATCTGCCGGTCCAGCTCGCCGCGTAGCTCCGGATCGCCGGGTTGGGCGGCGAGGTAGGCGATGATGCCGGCCCGCCCGGCGAAGAGGCCGGACTGCGCGTAGAACGGCGACCGGGCGGCGCGACGCACCCCGGCGCTCGCCTCGGCGAACTGCTCGTCGCTGCGGTGGCGCAGGTACTGGTCGAGGACGAGCCCGATGCCGACGCTGCCCTGCCCCAGGTAGGGCATGGTCCGCCAGCCCTCGTTGACCTCCAGCGCACCGTCGGGGCGTACCACGCAGCGACGCAGATCCTGTCGTAGCGCGGTGGCGGCGTGGTCGAGCAGGTCCGGGTCGCCGGTCAGCTCGTACAGGCGCACCAGCAGCAGTGCCGCTCCGGTCCGGCCGCGTAGCAGCCCGGCGTAGGGGTGCCGCCCGCCGCTGACGTCGCCGCCGGGGTCGTCGGCGAGTCGTTCCACCAACTCTCCGGTGACCTGCCAGGCCGCCTCCCGCAGCGCCGGTTCCCCGGTACGCCCGCCCAGCTCGGCCAGGTTGAGGGCGATCCCCGCCAGCCCGCCGGCCAGGCTGTGGTCCAGCCCGGTGGTCGATTCGCGTAGGCAGATGTCGAGCACGTCGAGTGCGTCCTGCCGGCGACCGAGCACTTCCAGGGCGTACGCGACGCCGTGCAGGCCGTCGTAGAAGCCACAGCGGGTGCCCGACGGGGGTGAGGTGGCCTGGCGGACCAGCCACTGCTCGTGTTCCGGCCACCGGCCGGCGCCGCCCTGGTGCAACGCGTACAGCACGCCGGCCGCCCCGTGGGCGAGGTTGAGCCCGCCGCTGCGGAACTGTTCGATGTCACCGGGGAACAGCCGGTCGGTACGTGCGGGCGTGGCGCTGGTGAGGATGGCGCGGGCCAGCCGGTCCCGGTCGACGGGTGGGACGTCGGCGGTGGGTGGGACGCGGTCCCCGGACTCGGCGTCCGCAGCGGTGATCTCGGCCACTGCCGCGTCGAGGAAGTCTCTCGGCACCGGGAAGGTGTCGGCGATGATGTCGGCCAGGTGCGCCGCCTTCGCCGGGACGAGGCGGACCAGTTGGGTCAGCGGCAGGAACAGGGCCAGCCGCAGGCAGGCCAGGGCGTAGTGGTCGACGGCCACGCCGGTCCGTCCCCGGGGCGCGGCGAAGCCCTGGTTGCGCAGGCCCGGCCGGCGGTGCCCGTCGATCGGGGCGGCCACCTCGAAGTCGACGAGCGCGACCCGGTCGTCCGGGCGCAGCATGATGTTGAACAGGTGCAGGTCGCCGTAGACCAGGCCGCGTGCGTGGATCGCCCGGACGACCTCGTCGACCTGGCGGTGGACGTCTAGCGCCCAACTCGCGTACGCGGCGCGGTCCTCGTCGGTGGCGTCGGCGTCGATAAGCGGGTAGCGGTCGACCAGGACCTTGTTCAGTGGGCGGCCCTCGATGAACTCCAGGGCGAGGAACCGGTGGTCGCTCAGGGCGAACTCGTCATGCACCCGGGGCACCTGCGGCAGGTCGGCGAGTTGGCGCAGGACGGCGGCCTCCCGAGCCAGCCGGGTGACGGCGTCGGTGCCGTCGGCGTCCAGGCCGGCGTGCGGCCGAGCCTCCTTGAACACGAGCTGGGTGTCGGTGCGCCCGTCGCGTCCGACGTACAGGCCGCCGCCGTTGGAGAAGTGGATGACCTTCTCGATCCGGTAGGGGACCTCGTCGGTGCTTGTCGCGTTGCGGGCGGCCAGGTGGGGCGCGAGGAAGTCGGGCAGCGTCACCCAGGACGGCACGTGGAAGACCGGGTCGCGGCGGTCCGGGACGAGGGTGCCGGTGTCGTCCTCGACTGCCGGGACCACCTGGCCGTCGGGGGAGTGGCAGTACCGGGCGGCGAAGCCGCCGTAGCGGACGTACACCGGGCCGGCCGCGTACCGCAGGTCGCTGAGGATGTAGGGGCCGGCCTCGCCGGAGAGCAGCTCGTCGAGTTCCTTGCAGACCAGTTCGAGCTCGGCGTCGTCGCGCGGGTAGACGGTCACGAACTTGCCGCTGGCGGCGCGGGCGGCGTACTTGGAGTTGCGCAGCAGCAGGGTGCGGGGGCCGCGCAGGAACTTGAAGGACAGCCCCCGGGGGACGCAGTAGTCCCAGACGGCGTCCAGCACCCGGTCGGCGTTGGCGACCGTGGCCGACACGTGCACCTTCCAGCCCTGCTGCGGCAGTCGCTCGCCGTCCGGCGCGTGGATGAGCCAGTCGTCGAGTGACTCCCGTCGCCATCCCGTCGGCAGCGGCCGGCTGGCCGCGGCGAAGGTGGGCTGCGCGACGGCGCTGCCGAGGGAGTCGTAGAACAGCGGGTCGGCAGCGCAGTAGCTGTCGTAGCGCTCGTCCACTGTGTCGCCTCCCATCCGCCTGCCGGCTGCGGTCCTGTTGATGGATACGAGTCTGTCCGTTCGGCCTATGGCGTCCCTAGTGTTTTCAGTCATGGAGATGAATGCGTGCCGCACGACCGGTCGTGACAAATGACAGTTGCGGCGCAGACGATGGGACTGTCCGGTTTCCGTTGCCGGCACGGGCCGGTGCCGGGTCGGCACCGGCACGCCCGCACCGGTCCGGGCAGGTACGGTGCTCGCCGTGACCTCAGACGATCACCCTTCGGTGCCTGGTGGGCCCGTCGCCGTGCTGGCCAACCCGACCGCCGGCCGTGGCCGACACCGGGGGCTGCTGCCGGACCTGCTGGACGGGCTGGCGGCGGCCGACCGGCCGGTGCGGCTGTTGCGGGCCGGCAGCGCGGCCGAGGCCGAGGCGGCCTGCCGGGCCGCCGTCGCCGAAGGAGCCGGTGCCCTGATCGCGGTGGGTGGCGACGGCACTGTGCACCGGGCGATGCAGGCCGTCGCCGGCACCTCGGTGCCGTTCGGGCCGGTGCCGGCGGGCACCGGCAACGACTTCGCGGTGGAGACCGGGTTTCCGGCCGACCCCCGGGCCGCGGTCGACGTCATCGCGGCGGCCCTGCGCGAGGGGCGCAGTCGGCCGGTCGACCTGGCCCGGATGACCGGCGCCGACGGCACGGTCCGCTGGTACGGCGCGGTGCTGGCGGCCGGGTTCGACGCGATCGTCAACGAGCGGGCCAACCGGATGCGCTGGCCGCGTGGTCCACGCCGCTACGACCTGGCCATCCTGGTGGAGTTGGCCCGGCTACGTCCCCGCCGGTACACCCTCACCCTCGACGGCGAGCGGATCGAGGTCGACGCGGTCCTGGTGGCGGTCGGCAACGGAGCCAGCTACGGCGGCGGGATGCGCATCTGCCCCGACGCGGACCCGACCGACGGCCTGCTCGACGTGGTGGTCGGCGGCCGGTTCGACCGACGCACCCTGATCCGGGTCAAGCCGCGCATCTACGCCGGCACCCACGTCACCCATCCCCTGGTGCACACCTACCGCGCCCGTACCGTCACCCTCGCCGCGGAGGGCAGCATCACCACCTACGCCGACGGCGAGCGCTCCCTCCCTCTCCCCCTCACCGTCACCGTCACCCCGCACGCCCTCCACCTCCTCCGCTGACCACCCGTACCGGGGAAGCAGGGATGGTCAGGGGGTGTGCAGGAGGTTGAGGACGGAGCCGAGGGCGTTGGGGCGGCCGGGGTCGGCGGCGGGAAGGATCAGCGCGGCGCAGCCAGCGGCGACGGCACCGGCGTCGGCGGGAGTGTCGCCGACCATGAGTGACTCCTCCGGGTCGACGCCGAGCAGGCCGCAGGCCCGCCAGAAGATCGCCGGGTCGGGCTTGCAGCGGCCCACCTCGTACGACAGCACGTGGGCGTCGACCAGGTCGGCCAGTCCCCAGGCGTCGAAGAGGGGCCGGATGTCGAAACCGATGTTGCTGACCACGGCCACCCGGACGTCGGCGGCCCGCAGCGCTGCGAGGGTCGGCGCGGTGTCCGGGTAGGGCACCCACCCCTGCGGCGTGCGCACCCGTTCGTACAGTGCCTCGGCGAAGCCGTCGATGCCGGCGTCGACCGTGTCGGCCAGCCCGGTGTAGGCGCCACGGTGGGCGTGCTCGTAGAGATCCCGGTCGGCCCACAGCTCGGCCAGGTGGGGCGGCACCCGGGCCGGCAGCGGCCCACCGGCGCGGCCGGCGGTGAGCAGCCGGTCGGCCAGGGCGGTCGCCCGGACGCGGTCCAGAACCACCCCGCACGCCGACGCGGCGGCCAGCACCCACTGGCTGGGCTCCTCCACCTGCGCCAGGGTGCCGTGGAAGTCGAACAGGACCGCTCGCACCTGCCGACGGGACGGACCCCGACCGTCGACGTCGGGCACGGGGCTGGTCGGTTCGGCATGATCCGGCACGTCGTGCACCCTACCGACCCACTCCGACCGCCCCGGCGGTCGGCCTTGCCGGGTACTCGTCGTGGGCACGCACTAATCTTGGTGACATGTCGAGCCCCGCCGAGCGGTACGCCGCGGCGCGCCGCCGGGCCGCCCAGGCCTCACAGTTCCCGGCGCTTGAAGAGTTCACCGCTGACCTGGGGTTCGACCTCGACGACTTCCAGCGGGAATCGTGTCAGGCCCTGGAGCGGGGCAGCGGCGTGCTGGTCTGCGCCCCGACCGGGGCCGGCAAGACGGTGGTCGGCGAGTTCGCCGTACACCTGGCGTTGCGGGGTGCGCCCGGGCGGCCGACGCCGGTCGACGGGGCCCGGCGCAAGTGCTTCTACACGACGCCGATCAAGGCGCTGTCGAACCAGAAGTACCACGACCTGGTCGACCGCTACGGTGCGGAGCAGGTCGGGCTGCTCACCGGTGACAACGCCATCAACGGTGACGCCCCGGTGGTAGTGATGACCACCGAGGTGCTGCGCAACATGCTGTACGCCGGCTCGGCCACCCTCGAGGGCCTGGCGTACGTGGTGATGGACGAGGTCCACTACCTGGCCGACCGGTTCCGTGGCGGGGTGTGGGAGGAGGTCATCATCCACCTGCCCGCCTCGGTGACCCTGGTGTCGCTGTCGGCGACGGTCTCCAACGCCGAGGAGTTCGCCGACTGGCTGATCACGGTTCGGGGCGAGACCACCGTGGTGGTCAGCGAGCACCGGCCGGTGCCGCTGTGGCAGCACATGCTGGTCGGCAAGCGGATGTTCGACCTGTTCCACGACGCCGCGGCGGCCCGCAAGCACGACGTGCACCCGGAGCTGCTGCGCTACACCCGGGACACGATGCGCCGGCTGGATCTCGGTGAGGGACGCTCCGGCGGCTTCGGCGCCGGCCGGCGCGGCCCCCGCTGGCGTGGGCCGCTGCGCCCGGACATCGTCGACCGGCTGGACCGCGAGGGGCTGCTGCCGGCGATCCTGTTCATCTTCAGCCGGGCCGGCTGCGACGCGGCGGTGCAGCAGTGCCTCGCCGCCGGGCTGCGGCTCACCTCACCCGAGGAGCGGGCGGAGATCCGCCGCGTGGTGGAGTCCCGGGTGACCGCGATCCCCGGCGAAGACCTGTCGGTGCTCGGCTACTGGGAGTGGCTCGACGGGCTGGAGCGCGGGCTGGCCGCGCACCACGCCGGGATGCTGCCGGCGTTCAAGGAGGTCGTGGAGGAGCTGTTCGTCCGTGGGCTGGTCAAGGCGGTCTTCGCCACCGAGACCCTCGCTCTGGGCATCAACATGCCGGCCCGCTGCGTGGTGCTGGAACGCCTGGTCAAGTACAACGGCGAGGCGCACGTCGACCTGACCCCGGGGGAGTACACCCAGCTCACCGGGCGGGCCGGTCGTCGCGGCATCGACGTGGAGGGGCACGCCGTGGTGGTGTGGTCCCCGGAGACCGACCCCCGGCATGTGGCGGGGCTGGCCTCCACCCGGACATATCCGCTGCGGTCCAGCTTCCGGCCGTCGTACAACATGGCGGTGAACCTGGTCGGCAGCGTCGGTGCGGAGTCGGCGCGGGCGCTGCTGGAGTCGTCGTTCGCGCAGTTCCAGGCGGACCGCTCGGTGGTCGGCCTGGCCCGGCAGGTGCAACGCAACACCGAGACCCTCGAGGCGTACGGCGTCGAGGCAGAGTGCCACCACGGCGACTTCGACGAGTACTTCGCCCTGCGGGTCGCCATCGCCGACCGGGAGCGGGCCATCGCCCGCCAGGGGCAGAGCCAGCGACGCGCGGCGGCGGTGGCGGCCCTGGAGCGGCTGCGGGTGGGTGACGTGATCCGGGTGCCGTCCGGGCGGCGGGCCGGCCTGGCCGTGGTGCTCGATCCGGCGGCCGGTGGCTTCAGCGAGCCGCGCCCGTTGGTGCTCACCCAGGATCGCTGGGCCGGCCGGATCAGCCCCGGTGACTTCACCACCCCGGCCGAGGTGCTGGCCCGGATCCGGGTGCCGAAGCATTTCAACCATCGCAATCCGGCGGCCCGGCGTGACCTGGCGGCGCAGGTGAGCGGCACCGGACTGGACCGACACTCCCGCCGGGGGGCCCGGGGCCGGCAGTCCGGGGAGGATCACCAGCTCAGCCAGCTGCGTACCGAGCTGCGCCGGCATCCCTGCCACGCCTGCCCGGAGCGGGAGGAGCACGCCCGCTGGGCCGAGCGTCGTCGCCGGCTGGAGCGCGACACCGAGGAGCTGCGGCAGCGGGTCGCCGGTCGGACGGGGTCGTTGGCGCGTACCTTCGACCGGATCGTCGCGCTGCTCACCGGGCGCGGCTACCTCGCCGCCGACGGCGCCGTCACCGACGCCGGCCGGATGCTCGGGCGGATCTGGACGGAGGCGGACCTGCTCGTGGCGGAATGCCTCCGGCGCGGCGTCTGGGACGGGCTGTCGCCCGCCGAGCTGGCCGCCGCGGTCTCGGTGGTGGTCTTCGAGGCCCGCCGCGACGTCGACGAACGAGCCTCGCTGCCCCGCGGCGCGGTGGCCGAGGCGGTCGACGCGACCTTGAAGCTGTGGAGCGAGATCGAGGCTGAGGAGGCGTCGCGCGGGCTGGCCGTAACCCGCGAGCCGGATCTCGGTTTCGCCTGGCCGGTCTACCGCTGGGCCCGGGGTGAGGCGCTGGCGAAGGTGCTGGCCAGCGGGCACGAGCTTGACGGCGAGATGCCCGCCGGGGACTTTGTCCGATGGGCCCGTCAGGTGGTGGATCTGCTCGGCCAGCTCGCCGACTCCGGTGGTGCCTCGACCGAGCTGCGGGCCACCGCACGGCAGGCGATCAGCGCCGTCAACCGGGGTGTGCTGGCGTACCATTCACCGGCCTGAATCTGTCCGGCGGGCGCCGGGCGACCGTCGGAATCGACGCATCGCTGTGTTACCGCAGCGGCACCCCGAGAATTGCCCGGGGGGCCTGTTGTGCCTGGTGAGAGCGTCCCGGATCATGTCATCGGCGCGTGCGCTACGCGCCGGTAACAGCTCTGGGGGGAGCCCACGTGGCGGACATCAATCACTTTGAGTACGGCTGGATCACACCGGCGCTGAGCTACGCGCTGTCGGTGCTCGGTTCCATCCTCGGCCTGGTCTGTGCCGGCCGCATCCGGACCGCCGCCAGCACCGGCCAGAAGCTCTGGTGGGGGACCCTGGCCGCCTGGGCGCTCGGTGGCACGGCGATCTGGACGATGCACTTCATGGCGATGCTGGGCTTCGCGGTGACCGGGTCGCGGATCCGCTACGACGTGCCGATCACCGTGGGCAGCGCGCTGCTCGCGGTGATCGCGGTCGGCATCGGGCTGGCGATCGTGGGCACCGGCCGGCTCTCGGCGGGACGGATCCTCGGCGGCGGCCTGTTCACCGGCGCCGGAGTGGCGGCGATGCACTACACGGGCATGGCGGCGATGCGGCTGGACGGTCGGCTGCTCTACGACAACCTCCGGGTGGGGTTGTCGGTGTTGATCGCCGTGGTCGCGGCCACCGTCGCGCTCTGGCTCGCGGTGACCGTACGCAAGGGGATGGCGATCTTCGCCTCGGCGCTGGTGATGGGGGTGGCGGTCAACGGCATGCACTTCACCGGGATGAGCGCCCTGTCGGTGCACCTGCACGAGGAACGCGGCGAGATCAGCGGGGCCGGTGTCGGTACGTTGCTCATCCCGATCGTGCTGCTGGTCATCTTCGGCGTGGTCGGTCTGGTGTACGCGTTGCTCGCCGCACCCACCGACGAGGACCGCGCCGCGCTCGCCTACCTGGACGCGCGGCGACCGCAGCCGCCCACGGCCAGCGCGACGCCGGATGCCGACGCCCCCGATCCGGTGGGGCTGCGCGCCCGGTCGACGCTGGCCCGCCCCGGCGCCCAGTTTCCGTCCCGTCGGGACCATCCGTCGCGCTGACCGTCGCGGAAAGTGTCGTACCCGGCACCGACCATGTATTCATGGCTGTCCCCGCCCTCACTCCGCGAAACGCCCCGGCGCGCTCGCTGCCCCTTCGCGAGGCGCGCACCCGACTCAGCCAACTCGTCGCCATGGCCGAACTGACCGACTCGGTCACGGTGGTCACCCGCGACGGCGACCCCCGGCCGGTCGCCGCGATCGTGCCGGCGGCGGCCGCCCGCACCGTCGCCGAGGCGCGCGCCGACGCCGGGCGCCTGGCCGAGGTCACCGCCGGCTGGTCCCGACGCCTGGACGCTCAGCGGCAGCAGAGCGGGCGCCGGCACGCCGCCGAGCTGCGGGCGGTGACCACGGCGCTCGCCGAGGTCTGGGCCGAGCTGGATCGACGTTTCCCGCCGGGAAGTGATCCCGCGCTGACCCGGTTACGCGCGGCCCACGCCCAGCTGCTCGCCGACTGAGAGACCGTCGACCGGTCCCGAGGTTCCCGACGGTCTCCGGGGCGCGCCCGCTCCGGCGCAAACCCGCCCCAAGGCGAGCCACGGTGCGGCTGTCGCGCCGGGGTGGCCGGGCCGCTGGCGGGCTCAGCCTCGACCGGGGCGGCCCTTGAGTCGGCGGCCCAGCTCGCGGGCGATCTCCCGGTTCGCGTCGCGTTCGGCCAGCACCTGCCGTTTGTCGTACGATCGTCGCCCCTTGGCCAGCGCCAGCTCGACCTTTGCCCAGCCGCCGGAGAAGTACATCGACAGCGGCACCAGGGTGATCCCGCCCTCGCGGGTCCGGTCCAGGATCCGGGCGATCTCCACCCGGCGTAGCAGCAGCTTGCGGGTACGCCGGGGCGCGTGGTTGGTCCAGCTGCCGTAGCCGTATTCGGCGATGTGCAGGCCGTACAGCATGATCTCCCCGTCGCGTTCCTGCGCGAAGGCGTCCACCAGCGAGACGCGTCCCGCCCGCAGCGACTTGACCTCGGTGCCGGCGAGCACGATGCCGGCCTCGTACGTCTTGAGCACGGCGTAGTCGTGGCGGGCCCGGCGGTTCGACGCGATCACAGTCCGTTCGGCGCTGGGGGAGGTGCCCATCCGGGAAGGATAGCCGCACCGCCGGTCGGCTCAGACCGGCTTGTCGTGCTCACGCAGCCGGCTCGCCAACTCCGTCACCGCGGTCTCGAAGCGCGGATCGGATTCGCCGGGCCAGTGCCCGACGATCGGGTGCGGGACGCTGTCGCCGGGCGGCGGGACGACGCCGACCGGGTCGCGCAGCCGCCGGTCCACCGTGCCGGCGGCGCCGGACACCGTCGGCGGACGCTCCGGCCGGTGCGGCGAGAAGACCCAGCCCCCGATCGGGTCGGTGTCCCGCCACAGGTTGATCCACCGCCAGTTGACCCGGTCGCCCACGTCGCGGAGCACCTCGTCACTGACGTAGGCGGGGAACAGCCGGGCGTAGAGCCGGCGCAGCGGTGAGCCGTAGGTGAGCAGCGCCAACCGGCCGCACACCTCGGGTGGCAGTTGCAGGATCGTGGCCGCGAGCAGCACCGAACCGTGACTGTGCCCGGTGAGCAGCACTCCGTGACCCTGGTCGGTGAGGTGCGCGATCCGTCGACTCAGTTCCGGCACCGCGCGCTCGGCGTAGCAGGGTGGTGCGAAGGGGTGCGCCACCCGTGGCCAGAACGTCCCCAGGTCCCACAGCACGCCCACGTACCTGCGGAACCGGGACGTGCGGTACGCGAAGACGCCGCCGACGAGCAGCGCGAACACCACCGCCGCGATGAGGAAACTGCCCATCTGGATACCGAAGTTGGTCGCCGCGGCCGGAATGCCGGTCAACTGCTGCACCGTGGGGCCCGGCGCCAGCCCCAGCATGCCGAGCAGACTGCTGGGCATGCCCACCCCGACGACAGAGGCGTACACCACCGCGAGTGACTCCACCCGTTCGGTGAACCGCGCTCGGGCGATCATGCGCTCGACCTCATGCAGGCGGTACCGGGCGGCCGGCGGTGCGTCGGGAAAGTCGTGCGCGACGGTGGCCCGGGCGGTGCGCATCCGGGGGATACGACTGGCCAGCACGATGATCAGCGCCGCCAGCAGGGTGGCTGCCGCCGCCACCAGGAACACGAAGATGGCCCACTTGTAGCCCAGCGGCGGGCTGATCGCCCGCTCCCCGTCGGCGTCGGCACGGCGGTTGAGGAAATCGGCAACCCGGTAGACCAGGTCTGCGGAGATCGCCACCGCCAGCCCGGTGGCGCTGGCCGCGATCACGGGAGCACCCAGCCCGCGTAGCGGTCCGGCGCCGAGCCCGTTACGGCCGAATCCGCGACGCGCCTCGTCGGGCTCGACACTTGGTGCGGGCGCCGCACCGCGGCCGGCGTCGCCACGGTCGAACGATTCGCCGCTGCCGGTGGTGTCGGCGGTGTTGTGCCGTCGTCGGCTCCGGGCGATCAGCGCGCCCGCGCCGAGCAGGAACAGCAGCACCGCCTGGGAGGAGATGACCAGCCCGACGGCGGTGGCGTAGCCGGGCAGCCCGTCCCGGATCCGCCACGGAGTGGGGTCGACCGACACCGCCACCAGCACCACAGCAATCAGCACGAAGGCCAGGTTGCGCAGCCCGCGCGCTATCCGGTCCGCGTACGAGTCGGTCGGCAGCAGGTCGACGAACGGGTGGGCGCAGACCAGCACGATGCTGGCCAACAGCACCGCCCCGCTGACGACGGCCAGGGCCACGCTGAGCGGCGACGGGCCCGAGCCGATCCGGGCGGCGACCAGACCGAGACTCAGGGTCATCAGCCCGGCGGCGCCGTGCAGCGAACAGAGCCGGTCCACGGTCGGCGCTCTGTCCCACTGGCCCACCGCGCTGAGCTGGTGGCCCCCCGAAGTGCTGATCGGGGTGTGGAAGGCGGCGAAGTTGCGGCCGGGGCGGACGCCGAGCAGCCAGACCAGCATGAGCGCGCCGAAGGGCAGGAGCGCGAAGACGGCCAGGGTGAGCCCGGGAGGTCGGTCGCTGATCCAGGACAGCCACGGCCGCCCGGCCAGACAGGACGGGTTCGGCACGCACCGCCAGGCGACCAGGTCCAGTGCCACGCCCATCGCCGCCAGCACGTACAGCATGGTGAGGCTGAGGGCGAGCAGCCGGCACAACGCCTTCACCCCGGAATCGGACTTGTGGCCTGGGGGCGGCCGCATCCAGATCGCGACGTTGCACAGCATGAACGGCAGCAGGAACATCAGCGACAGCGTGCGGACGGTGGTGCCGGAGGGCAGTTCACCCCAGCGATACGCCTCCAGCGTCACGCCCGCCGGGCCCCTGGTGTCCGGATAGCCCGGGCGCGGCCGGTAGAACCCGCCGCTACGGTCCCCGGCGACCTGGTGACTGTGCGGACGGTCGAGGATCTGTTCGGCGTCGGCACCGGACACGCCGTGCACCCGCAGCTCCACGACGTCGTCCGAGGCCCCCGGCTTGCTGGTCATCGGCCCCCCGGAACGTGTGCACCGACCCGACCCGGCACGGGCCCGGCGTCCCGGTGCGGTCTCCCCGTCTACCCGCCGAGCCGTCGACCACGCCTGCTCGCGGCGTCCGGCTGGTCAGGCGAACCGGCTGGTCAGACGGCCCGGCTGGTCATGCGGGCCGGTGGTCAGGCGGGCCGGCGGTCAGGCGGGCCGGCGGTCAGGCGGGCCGGCGGTCAGGCGGGCCGGCGGGCGAGGAAGTCGGCCAGCACCTCGGTGTGGGTGGAGAAGGCCAGCTCGGTCGGCTCAGTCAGCACCAGCCACTCGGTGGCCTCGGCGGTCGGCACCGAGGGCGGAAGATCCTCGGCGGGTCGTACCGGCAGTTCCCCGAAGATCAGCATGGTGCCGCCGGCCGGCGCGCTCTGCACGGTGACCAGCCTGGCACCGGCCGCGTCGGCATGCAGGCCGGTCTCCTCGCGCAGCTCGCGGACCAGCGCGTCCTCCCATCGTTCGCCGTGCTCGATGAACCCACCGGGCAGCGCGAGCAGCCCTCGGGCGGGTTCGATGTCCCGCCGGACGACGACCACACCGAGACCGGTGGCGGTCAGCACCGGCTGTACGGCAACCGCCACCGGCAGCGGGTTTCGCCAGACCTGTCGACCGCAGCTCGCGCAGAGCCGGGGCCAGCCGACCGGCGGCGGGTAGGCCGCGCCGCAGTACGAACAATGCGAGTACGCCACGCCAGTCATGCCGCAGCACGTTACCTGGCATGCGGCCGGGCACCGCCGGCAGCGGAGCCCGGGGCTGCCCCGCCACCGCCCGACCAGCTGCGCAGCGCGATCGACCTGGTCGTCAGCGCGGTGCTGGCGGACCGTAGGTCCGGGCGTTGCCGATCGCGTCCTTACGACCCCAGCGGCCCGGGATGTTCAGCAGCTCGATCCGGCCGAAGCGCGGCGGGATCTCCGGATGCACCACCAGGTGGTCGCCGTACGGCTCCAGGCCGAGCAGGGCGCGCAGCAGCAGGAAGGTGGCACCCGTGGCGGATGCCTGGGGACTGTTCGCGGCCGGGTACGGCACCGGAAAGCGGGTCAGCTCGCGGTCGTAGCCGGCGAAGGCCTCCGGCATCCGCCCGGCGAAATGCTGGGACGCCTCGACGACGGATTCGGCGATGATCCCCGCCTCCTTGACGAACCCGTAGTGGCGCAGCCCGCAGGCGATCAGCGAGTTGTCGAACGGCCACACCGTACCGACGTGGTAGCCGAGCGGGTTGTAGCTGGCCTGCCCGGTGGCCAGCGTCCGCACCCCCCAGCCGGAGAAGAGTCGGGGCCCGAGCAGGTGATCGGCGACTGCGGCGGCCCGGGAGGGGTCCACGATGCCACTCCACAACAGGTGCCCCATGTTCGACGCCAGCGCGTCCACCTGGTCGCCGTCGGGGCCGAGCGCCAGCGCGAAGTACTCACCCCCATCGATCCAGAAGTCCCTGTTGAATCGCTGCTTGAGCTGCTCGGCCTGCCGTTCCAGGCGTTCGGCGTACGCCGGGTCGCCCCAGAACTCGCGAGCCAGCCGGGCCCCGCGCCGTTTGGCGTCGTACGCGTACCCCTGCAACTCGCAGGTGGCGCGGGGCAGCCCCGGCAGCCGGCCGTCGCGGTAGCAGATCGCCTCCGGTGAGTCCTTCCAGCAGTGGTTCTGCGCCCCGCTCTCGTCGTTGCGTGGCTGGTACCAGAGGTAGCCGTCGCCGCGCAGGTCGCCGTACTCGTCGATCCAGTGCAACGCCGCGCGGGCGGCGTCCTCCAAGTTCCGCACCAGCGCGGCGTCGCCGGTCCAGCGCTCGTACTCGTCGAGCAGCACGACGAACAGGGGCGTCACGTCCGCTCCGCCGTAGTACGGCGACTGGGGACGATGTTCGAAGGCGGCCATCTCCCCGTACCGGAACTCGTTGAGGATCTTGCCGGGTTCCTCGTCGCGGAAGTCGTCGAGCACCGTGCCCTGGTCGATGGCGAGCAGGCGCAGGGTGGTCGCCGCCATCCGGGGCACGAACGGCAGAGTCTGGTAGCAGGTGAGCAGGTTGTCGCGGCCGATGATGGTGGCCGACCAGGGCAACCCGGCGGCGAGCATGGTCTCGTGCGGCAGCGCCAGCGGAGAGAAGCGCAGGCCGGCCAGGTCCATCAGCCCGCGCTGGTAGGTGGTGCACAACGACTTCCAGTCGCAGTACAACTGAGGGGCTTCGGCGACCCACTCGCTGAGGTCCTGGCGCAGTTCGGCGCCCACCTTGCCGCGCGGATGCCGCAGGCGTTCCCGAATGTCCGCTCCGTCCGGACGCAGCACGAGCCCTTGCACCCGCAGGGTCGTGGTCCACCGGCCCTGCGGGTCCACCCGGATCCGAAAGGTCAACCCGCGCTCGTCGAACTCGGCCGGTTCGCTGCTCGAGACGTCGGTGACCCGATGGAACTTCTCTCGCCGGTAACCGAGCCGCAGACCGTCCCCCGACACTTCGCGGTAGCCGCGAAGTGTCGACCCGTGCGGCCAGACCACGTTGTAGACCGGCGCGAAGTCGCTGTCCGCGTCGATGCGCAGCACGTAGTCGACGGGGCCGTTGGTGTGGTTGAGCACGGTGAGGTGCTCGATGAAGGCGCTGTCGGAAATCCACCGGTCGCGGATCACCGAGACCTTCGCGTCGACGTAGTGGGTCGGGTGACCGGGAACCAGGAAGAACCGGATCTTGTAGTAGCTCGGATCGTGCACGGCCAGCGGGTGCAGCCGCTCCCCGTCCAGACGCAGCCGCCAGGTGGACAGGAAGCGGGTGTCAAAGGCGAAGAATCCGCTCGGGTTGGTGGGGCTGAAGTCCATGTCGCCGTTGTCGTCGCTCAGCGCGAAGATGTTGCCGTCGAGGATGCGGACCAGCTTCCTCACCGCGGCTCCCCGTCGCCGGCCGGGGGCGCCGCCTCGCCCGGTGACGGCCGTCGGTACGCGGCCAGCGCCCGGGCGGCCACCTCACGGGGGTGGTGGGCGTCGGGCGGTGGCGCGAACAGCCGCTCCAACATGACGACGAAACGGAACTCGCCGTCGGCGGTGAAGTCGTTGCGCAGCCACGCCGGCAGGGGCTTGACCTCGCCGTGGGCCATCCGCAGGAAGAACTGCGCGTCGGTGTAGATCACCGTGTCCGCGTCCGTCATGTCGCCGCGCGACACCGTGATCCGGCCCTGGTCGATGCTGACCAGCCAGTGGTCGACCCGGTCGGGGTAACCCAGGTCGAATCGCACGGTGCCGCAGACCTGCCGAAGCATCCGCCCCCCACCCTCGACGAGGCCGTCGAAGAAGTCGCGCACCGCCTCCGACATTCCGGCACCTCCTGCGGGGCGTTGCCGGCCGACGAGGGCTGGCGCCAGGGTGGCCCGAGCCGGCGGCGAAGCGCCGGTCAGACTCCTCCGCCATCGTCACCTTAACGGCTTTGGTCCGCTCTGGTGCTGGTCTGTGTTGGCTGGCCACCTTCAGGTAGATCCGGACGGCCCGACCCGCGCCTGGGGAATCGGCATTGGTTTCCTGCTGGCCGCCGCCTATGGTGGTCCGATGCGAACCGCCGCGCCGCTCAACCGCGCCGCCGCCGTCACGGCGGCGGCGGTTGTGCTGCGCGTGCCCGGCGCGGCCACCCCCGCGCCCCGGGTCTGCGGGCGTGCCGGTCACGGCCAGCCGCGTCCCGCGGGTCGCAGCCCTCCGGAAACCGTGCACGGACACGTGACGGCCCAGGGGCGAAGCGCAGAGCTTCGGCCCTTTTTCTTTTCCGGAAGGAACCGACATGAGCGAACGGACCGGCACCTACGACCAGCAGTGGCGCACCGAACTCGAGGCGACGCTGAACCACGAGTTCGAGGCCCAGACGACTCGGCTGACCGAGTTGACGGCCGACACCGGGGATCCGGCGGAGGCGCACACGAATGCCGCGCTGATCGCCGCTACCCGGCAGAGCCTCGACCAGATCTCCGGGGCGCTGCGACGTCTCGCCGCCGGTGGCTACGGCAGCTGCGAGCGGTGCGGAACGGACATCCCCCGGGAACGCCTGGAGATCCTGCCGCACGCGCGGTTCTGCGTGTCGTGCCAGCAGAAGCAGAAGGGGTGACCAGGTGGACCGGCCGCCGCTCGTCTCACGGGTGCGGCGGCCGGTCCGTGGCCTCGGGCGACCCGGACGGCTCGTCGCGCAGGCTGGCGGTGACGGTCGCGGTCAGACCATCGGGCCGGCGGGTCAGCGTCAACGCCCCGGTCAGGTGATGGGCGAGCCAGAGACCCCGGCCACCCGGGGTGTTCGTCGCGGGCAGGTTCACCGGCAGGTCGCCACCGTGCTCGTGGCCGTGATCGGTGACCTCACAGACGAGCAGGTCGGCCCGCCGGAACAGGTCGAGTCGCCCCCGGCCCCCACCGTGCAGCACGGCGTTGGTGACCAGCTCGTGCACGGCCAGGACGAGATCCTCGGCCACATCGCCGGTGAGGCCGGCGGCGGCCACCCGGGCGGTGAGCAGGTGCCGTAGCGCCGTCACGGTCTGCGCGGTGAACGACTCGGACAGCAGTGGGGTGGTCTCGCCGCCGCCGGGGGACGGGTCGCGGGAATCCCGGGCGTCCGGCGGGCCGAGGTAGTTCATGCAGGCAGGGTACGTCGTCCGCGAACATCCGCGACCTTTGCCGAGGGGCAACCATCCGGAAGCTACTGGCCACCCTCCACCGACGTCCGACCGAAGGATCGGCCGAGACGGTGTACCTCCGCCTCCAACCGCTCGGCCAGTTCCGCGCCGCCGAAGCGGTCGATCAGCCGGTCGGCGAACCCGCTGAGCACCATCGGGCGCAGCGCCTGGACCAGGGCGACGGACCGTGGCACGTAGACCTTGCGTCGCCGACCTTCGATGCCGCGCAGCAGTGCCTCGGCGCACCGCTCGACACTGACCACGGTGTTCAGCGGCCAGGGCAGTTTGCGCTGCGCGGCGTGGAAGGAGGCGAGGTCGTCGCGGAAGTCGCGCACCAGGTCGGTGTCGATCCAGATCGGGTGCGCGGTGCCCACGGTGAGTCCCCGCCGACGGTTCTCCAGCCGCAGCACGTTGCCGAACTGCTCCACCCCGGCCTTCGACGCACAGTACGCGGCCATCCCGGGCATGGCGGCGAAGGCCGCCGCCGAGGAGACGATCAGGACGTGGCCGCGGGCGGCGCGTACGTGCGGCAGCGCCGCGCTGACCGTGCGGACCACGCCGGTCAGGTTCACCTCGATGGTGCGTGCCAGGGCGTCGACCGGGCCGGTGGACACGGTGCCGATGTTGGCGATGCCGGCGTTGGCCACCACCACGTCGATGCCGCCGTAGCGCTGCACGGTCGAGGCGACGGCGTCGTCGAGGCCCGCCTGGTCGGTGACGTCGCATTCGTACCAGTGCCCGCCCACCTCGGCGGCGACCTGCCGCAACAGCACCGGTTCCAGGCCGACCACGGCGACCCGGGCGCCCCGGGCCGCGGCGGCCCGGGCCAGTTGAGCGCCGATACCCCGCGCCGCTCCGGTGATCAGGATGGTCCGGTCGCGTAGGTCTAGCCGCATGCTGCGCTCCTGGTCCCGGTCGCCGCCGGCGGCGACCCAGTGGTGGTCTGCCGAACGGTACCGGGCTTGCGTCGGCCGACCCACCCGGTGCCGTCCGCCCGCCGCACCCGACGTCCGCGCCGGCCGTTCGTGGTGAGTGGCGCGGACATCGGGAAGGATCTACCCCGAGGCGGTACCGCAGCGAGGACCAGGAGAAGGAGAACCGCATGGCTGACTTCGTCGGCGCCGTGGACCAGGGCACCACCAGCACCCGGTTTATGATCTTCGACCACGGTGGCAACGAGGTCGGCCGCCACCAGCTCGAACACCAGCAGATCCTGCCGCGCGCCGGCTGGGTCGAGCACAACCCGCTGGAGATCTGGGAACGGACCCAGACGGTCGTGCGTACGGCGCTGAACACGCACAGCCTGGCGGCGGGTGACCTGGCGGCCCTCGGTGTCACCAACCAGCGGGAGACGACTGTGGTGTGGGACCGGCGCACCGGTCGGCCGTACTACAACGCCATCGTCTGGCAGGACACCCGGACCGATCGGATCGCCTCGGCGTTGGAACGCGACGGGCGCGGCGAGATCATTCGGCGCAAGGCCGGTCTACCGCCGGCGACCTACTTCTCCGGTGGCAAGATCCAGTGGATTCTGGAGCACGTCGACGGGGTGCGGGCGGCCGCCGAACGCGGTGAGGCGATCTTCGGCAACACCGACACCTGGCTGTTGTGGCACCTCACCGGCGGCCCGGACGGCGGTGTCCATGTCACCGACCCCACAAACGCCAGCCGGACCATGTTGATGAACCTGGAAACCCTGGACTGGGACGACGAACTGCTGTCCATCTTCGGCGTTCCACGCGCCATGCTGCCCCGGATCGTTCCGTCGTCCGATCCGGACGCCTACGGCGTCACCCTGCCCAGCGGCCCGTTCGCCGGCCCGGTCCCGATCACCGCGGATCTTGGTGACCAACAGGCGGCCACTGTCGGTCAGGTCTGCTTCGCCCCGGGCGAGGCGAAGAACACGTACGGTACGGGCAACTTCATGCTGTTGAACACTGGGTCGGAGATCGTCCGCTCCGAGGCCGGGCTGCTCACCACCGTGTGCTATCAGTTCGCCGGCCAGCCGCCGGTCTACGCGCTCGAAGGCTCCATCGCCGTCACCGGTTCGGCCGTGCAGTGGCTCCGCGACCAGCTGAAGATCATCAGCAGTGCGGCGCAGAGCGAGGACCTCGCCCGCCAGGTCGACGACAACGGCGGCGTCTACTTCGTGCCCGCCTTCTCCGGCCTGTTCGCCCCGTACTGGCGATCCGACGCCCGGGGCGCGATCGTCGGCCTGTCCCGCTACAACACCGACGCGCACATCGCTCGGGCGACGCTGGAAGCCATCTGCTACCAGAGTCGCGACGTGGCCGAGGCCATGGCGCGGGACTCGGGCGTACCGCTGGAACGCCTCAAGGTCGACGGCGGCGTCACCGTCAACGACCTGTGCATGCAGTTGCAGGCGGACATCCTCGGCGTGCCGGTCAGCCGGCCGGTGGTCGCCGAGACCACTGCCCTCGGCGCGGCCTACGCCGCCGGCCTGGCCGTCGGATTCTGGCGGAACACCGAGGAACTGCGGGAGAACTGGAACGAGAGTCGGCGTTGGCAGCCGTCCTGGTCGCCCGAGCAGCGCGCGGCCGGCTACGCCGACTGGCGCAAGGCGGTGCAGCGCACGCTGGACTGGGTCGACGTCGGCTGACGACGCCGCGCCCTGTGACGTTTCGGCCAAGTTAACGTCACTGCGTGTCAATGTCGCGGTGCCGGAATGTCCGGTGAGTCTGCCTTAGCATCCCGATGTCCGGCAGCTGCCGGGGGTGGGCACAGGGAGGCATCCATGCGGATCACGCGCGCGATCATGGCGGTCGTGGTCGTACTGTCGGCCGGCGTACTGGCTGGCGCGGCGCACGCGGCGTCACCGTTCACCGTGGTCAACGGCTCGATCCAACCGGCTACGGGCACGCCCCGGCCGCCGTCGGGCACTCACGCCACGCTGTGGCACAACGCCAGCTACGCCAGCGTCCCGGTACGGGGCGCCGGCCGGCTGGTCGTCGGGGCGATCGGCGATCACTGCGACGGCTGGCCGACCCTGCGGGTCAGGGTGGCCGGCGAGGTGATCGGCGAGATCACCGTGACCAGCGCCGCCGACTACGGCGGCTATCCGGTCGGTGAGCAGCTGCCGGAGGGGCGGCACGACGTTCGGATCGAGCTGGTCAACGACAGGTACACCGGCGCGTGCGACCGCAACGCACACCTGGCGTACGTGCGGGTGCAGCCGCCGCCGGCGGTCGACGCCACCTTCACCTTCGCCGTGGTCCCGGACACCCAGGAGGAGGTGCTGTCCGCGGGCGACACCCGGCTGCGTCAGCGCGTCGACTGGCTGGTCGACCAGCGCGCCACCCTCGACCTGCGTTTCGTCACGCACTCCGGCGATGTGGTGAACTACGACTCTCCCGGCCACGTGCAGTACGAACGGGCCCGGGCCGCGTTGCGTCCACTGGAGACGGCCGGCATGCCGTACACCCTCGCCGTGGGCAACCACGACACCCAGGCCGCCGGGCCGGACGGGGAGTTGCGCAGCCCTGCCGGGCAACTGCTGCGTGACACGACGGTGTTCAACAGGTACTTCACGGCGGGCCGGTTCGGGGCGGTGCGTGGCCAGTTCGAGGCCGGCAAGGTGGACAACGCCTACGCCACCTACACGGCCGGCGGCGTGCGGTGGCTGGTGCTGAGTCTGGAGCTGTGGCCGCGCCGGGCGGCGGTCGCCTGGGCGAAGGCCGTCGTGGCCGCCCATCCCCGGCACAACGTCGTGATCGTCACTCATCACTACCTGGAGAGCGACGCCTCGATCGGCCAGTCGGCCGGCTACGGCTCGACCAGCCCGCGGTACCTTTTCGACAACCTCGTGGCGCGATACCCCAACATCCGATTCGTCTTCTCCGGCCACACGGGCACGGCGGCCTCCCGGGTGGACACCGGCGTGCACGGCAACCGGGTCCACTCCTTCCTCCAGACGTTCCACTCGCGCCGGACCAACCCGGTGCGGCTGGTGGAGATCGACACGGCTGCCGACTCGCTGCGTACCTGGATCTACGCGCCGCACACCGACGAGGAGTTTCCGGCGCACGAGCGTACGTACGCCGGGCTCGGCCTGGTGCGGTGACGTGCCGGCGGCGGGGCGCCCCGCCCCGCCGCCGGGCCGGCCGGCCGAGGCTGTCTCGAAACTATCTTAGAACTGTCTCGTTATCGTCGTCCGCGTCGAGGTGGCGGTAGACGGTGGCGCGCGAGACGCCGAACTCGGCGGCGATCTCGTCGGCCGAGTGGGTGCCCGCCAGATGCATCCGCCGGGCGGACCGTACCTGTTCCGGGCTCATCGACCGGGGTCGCCCCGGCCGCCGCCGCCCCACCCGCTCGGGCGTCGCGGAAACGGCGCTGGAGGCCACTTCGGTCACCGGTGTCGTCAGGTCGGCCGCCGGTGCGGACCGGTCCACCGGCTCCGCCACGTCGGGTGGCGCCTCGCCGAGCAGGCGACAGGCGCCGTCGAGCATGTCGCCCCGCAGCACCGACGCGGGCACGTCGATCATGAACACCACCGGATCGCTACACATGGCGATGGCCTGGACCGCCCGGACCCGATCCCGGCGTCCGGCGTCCGGTCCGGCGACGATCTCGTTGGCGCGCATGGCGATCTGCATCAGCCGGTGGTACGTGCTGCCCCGGTCGACGAGCGCGAGGTCGTGAAAGAGCATGCCGAGCGGGCCGCGGTGCGCGAGCATGGTGTCCACCCAGCCCGCCAGCAGCGTCCACCTCGCCTGCTGGCCGGGCAGTGCCCCGGCCTTGTCCAGCAGCGCCTCCAGGTCGCGGATCAGCGGCTCGGCTAGTGCGGTGAGCAGATGCGCCTTGCTGGGGAAGTGGTAGAGGATGGCGGCCTTGGTCAGCCGTAACCGTTCGGCGATCTGCCGCAGCGAGGTGCGTTGGTATCCCTGCTCGGCGAAGAGGTCCGATGCGGTGCGCAGGATCCGGCTGCGGGTGCCGTCGGTCTCCTCCCAGCTCATGCGCCAAGCGTAGTGCCTCCTGACCGCCGGGCGGGACGCCTCGTATCGACCCCTTACCATCGGTCAGTACAGTGGTTCGGTAGACACCGTACGACGGGAGGCACCATGTCCGTGATCTCCATCGAGAACCTCGTCAAGACCTTCGGCGGCGTACGCGCGCTCGACGGGCTCGACCTGACGGTGGAACCGGGGGAGGTGCACGGATTCCTCGGACCCAACGGCTCGGGCAAGTCCACCACCATCCGGATCCTGCTCGGCCTGCTGCGCCGCGACTCGGGGCAGGTCCGCATCCTCGACGGCGACCCGTGGCGCGACGCCGTCACGCTGCACCGGCGCTTGGCGTACGTGCCGGGCGACGTCAACCTCTGGCCCAACCTCTCCGGCGGGGAGGCGATCGACCTGTTCGGCGCGCTGCGCGGCGGGCTGGACCGGCGTCGGCGCGACGAACTGCTGCGACGCTTCGATCTGGACCCGACGAAGAAGTGCCGCACCTACTCGAAGGGCAACCGGCAGAAGGTCGCCATCGTCGCCGCCTTCGCCTCCGACGTCGAGCTGTACGTGCTGGACGAGCCCACCTCCGGGTTGGACCCGCTGATGGAGGCGGTGTTCCAGGAGGAGGTCCGCCAGCTCACCCAGGCCGGCGCCAGCGTCCTGCTCTCCAGCCATGTGCTGGCCGAGGTCGAGGCGCTCTGCGACCGGGTCAGCATCATCCGGGAGGGCCGGATCGTCGAGTCCGGCACGCTGTCCGAGCTGCGGCACCTGGCGCGTACCACAGTCACCGTCGAGACCGGACGGCCGGCGACCGGCCTCACGGAGCTGCCCGGCGTGCACGAGGTTCGCCCGGTCGACGGTCGCGTCCGGCTGGAGGTCGAGCCCGAGCACCTCGACGCGCTCCTGGCCCACCTGGTCCGTTTCGAGGTCCGCGCGCTGACCAGCACACCGCCCACGCTTGAGGAACTGTTCCTGCGGCACTACGGCGAGGCCGTCAACGGTGACCGGCAGGCGACGACCGGAGGCACCCGATGAGCGCCTTCACCGGAACCGGCTGGCTCACCCGGCTGGCCCTACGTCGCGACCGGGTCCGCCTGGCCATCTGGACGCTCGGCAGCCCGCTGATCGGCTACGCCCTCGCCGAGAGCGTGGCCAGCATCTACCCCGACGAGCAGAACCGCATCGGGTACGCCGAGGTGGCCAACACAAGTGTCGTCGCCCGCGCCTTCAACGGCCCGGTCGCCAGCACCGACCTCGGTGCCGTGGTGGTCACCGAGACGTACCTCACCCTGGCCGTGCTCGCCGCGCTGCTCAGCACCTTCGCCGTGGTCCGGCACACCCGGCAGAACGAGGAGACCGGCCGCGCGGAACTGCTCGGCGCTGCCGCCGTCGGCAGGTACGCGCTGCTCACCGCGGCCCTGGTCGTCGTGGTCGGCGCCAACGTGCTGGCCGGTGCGCTGCTCGCGCTCGCCTTCGTCGGTGCCGGGCTGCCGGCCGCCGGCTCGGTGGCCGCCGCCGCCGCGATCGTCGGGGTCGGCCTCGCCTTCACCGGGGTGGCCGCCGTCACCGCCCAACTCTCGGTGACCTCCCGGGGTGCGAACGCGCTCGCCGCCGCCACGGTCGGGGTGGCGTTCCTGCTGCGGGCCACCGGTGACGTGCTCGGTCAACGCGCCGCCGACGCGGTACGCCTGGACAGCGCCTGGCCGACCTGGTTGTCGCCGCTGGGCTGGGGCACCCAGATCCGTGCCTTCGGCGGCGAGCGGTGGTGGGTTCTCGCGCTGCCGGTCGCCCTGCTGGTCGTCGGGGTTGCCGGGGCGTACGCGCTCGCCGAACGGCGCGACCTCGGGGCCGGCCTGCTCGCCGCCCGCCGGGGGCCGGCCACCGCCGCCGCCGGCCTGCTCAGCCCGGCCGGACTCACCTGGCGTCTGCACCGTGGCGCGTTGACCGGCTGGGCGGTCGCGGTCGCGGTGCTCGGCCTCGCCATGGGCCTGGCCGGCAACGAGGTCGACGACATGATCGCCGACAACCCGGCCGCCGCCGAGGCGATCGCCCAACTCGGCGGCGGGGCCGACCTGGTCGACGCCTTCCTGGCGGCGATGCTCGCGCTGTTCGCCCTGACCCTCGGGGCGTACGTCGTGCAGGCCCTGCTGCGGGTGCGTGGCGACGAGTCCGACGGCATCCTCGAACCGTTGCTCGCCACTGCCGTCAGCCGCTACCGGTGGTTGGGCACTCAGGTGGCCGGCGCGGTGCTCGGTGCGCTGGCGCTGATGCTGCTGGCCGGTGCCACCACCGGCCTCGGGTACGGGCTGGCGGTCGGTGACCCGGTCGGCTGGACCGTCGAGCTGACAGGTGCGGCGCTGCTGTGGTTGCCGGCCCTGCTTGTCGTCGCCGGGGTGGTGACCGCCCTGTTCGGCGCGCTGCCCCGTTTGTCGGTCGCGTTGAGCTGGGCGGTGCTCATCGTGTTCCTGCTGCTCGGCCAGCTGGGTGCCGCGCTGGACCTGCCGCAGGCGGCGCTTAACCTCTCGCCGTACACCCACGTGCCGTCGGTGCCCGCGGTCGACGTCACCGTACTGCCGTTGGTGGTCCTCACCGCCGTCGCCGCCGCGCTGCTGGCCCTCGGCCTAACCACCTTCCGCCGCCGCGACACCCCCACCTGACCCCACCTGATCCGTCTTGATCGTTTGCAGTGGAGTGACTCGACACGCCGCTACTGCGGTCAGTGCTCGAGGTGTCGGTCAGCGCGGAGCACGCTGGGATCCTCGGAGGACACGAGGTGCGGCGGAACCTTTAGGCGGTGCCAGCGTAGTTGGGTGATGGCGTCGAGGACGTCGCGCGCAGCGGCTGCCGTGGCGCAGTCCGCCAGGCGGCAGATCGGGCAGGGGCCGCCGGGGGACGGGCAGTGCTCGCGGAGGGTCCGGCGGGCGGTGAGGGCGAGCCGGTTGAGGATCTGAGCCAGGGACAACAGCCGCGCGGTCATGTCGCCGGCACCCCGAGGGCCGCAGCGAGCTGCACGATCGTCGTCGGGGCGTGCGGGCTCCGGAGCACCTGGGCGAGCAGGTCGCGGGCGGCGGGGCGGTGCCGCACCTCGGCGGGTGCGATGCTCTCGGCTTGCCGCAGGGTCCGTGCGGCGCTCGTGTGATCGTGGGCGTGCAGGTGCGCGCGGGCGGCGTCGATCAGGTGGGCGGCGCGATGCTCGACGGGTAGCCACTGCCAACCGTCGCGTCGGACCGTCCTTTGATGCCAGGTGACCGCCGCACCCGCGTCGCCCAACTCCAGTGCCGCCACCGTCCGCGCTGCGGTGACGGCGGTAGGCCCGAAGGCGGTGCGATGATGGTCATGACCGTCGCCCACCCGGTCGCCCAGGTCGGCGGCCTCGTCGAGCAGGTTGGCGGCGCCGCGCTCGTCGCCGTCGCCGGCCGCCGCGAACGCGCCCTGCACGAGCAGCGTGCCGCACAGGGACAGTTGCCCCGACGGGCCACCGTCGAGGTCCGGCGGTGCGATCCGGTACGCGGCGGACCGCATGGTCGACACCGCCGCGCGCGTCTGCCCGGTGGCGCGCAACACCTGCCCGAGTTGCACTGCCGCCGTTGCGGCCAGCACCGCGTCGCCGGTGGCAAGCGTCATCGCCCGATCGGCGGCCAGCCAGGCCAGCTCGGTCTCACCGAGCTTTGTCAGCAGCGCCGCACCGATGCGGTATGCCTCCACCAGCGGTCCGCGCCCCGGTCCCGGCTCGCGGGCGTAACCACGTTGCGCCCCGCCGATCAGCCCGGGCAGCAGGTCGATCAACTGGGGGTACCGTGCGTGCTGGTAGGTGGTCCAGGCGTGAACCACGCTACGCGCCACCTGAGCTGCCGCCGGTATGTCGCGGCCCGGCACCCGCCGGCCCACCGCGATGTCGTACGCCGACAGTGCCGCCCGGATCCGCTCCACACCCGCCGCCCGCTCGCTGACGGCGGCGGGACGGACATCGCGGCCCAGCAGCACCGACTGATCGACCCGCAGCACAGCGGCGATCTCCGCGATCGTGGACACTTTGTCCAGCGAACGCGCACCGCGCTCGACCTTGTCGACCCAGCTCTTCGACTTGCCTAGCCGGTCGGCGAACACCTGCTGCGACATCCGCCGCCGCCCCCGCCAGTACGCCACCCGCCGACCGATCGGCAACTCGTCACCCATGCCGTCGCCGATCCGGCACCGCCCGGGTCGTCTCCTCGACCGGTATCCGATCCGCCTCGGCCTGGGCGAGCAGACGGCGTCTCGCCGCCTCCCGTTCGGCCGCCTCGATCTGCTCGCCCCTACTTGGCGTACCGGCGTCGTTCTGGCCGATCATTCCCGACTCCTTCGCGATCAGAAGCGCCAGCAACTTCCCGTCGCTACCGTCTGATTACGCTAAGCAATCGAGTGCTTGAGGCTGGGGTACGCGACGTACCCGGTGACGAGGCGTACCTAAAGGTCGGTGGCACCGATTCGACGTGCGAGGTCAACCGCCTCGGCGCGGATTGCCGCAGGTGCTTCGTGGGACAGCCGAGTGACCATGTCCTGCGCCACGGGCGAGTAGCGGACCGTATCCGGTGACGTCGCCTCGGCTCGCGCCAGTAAGTGGAGGGTCGCTTCTCTCGCACCCTCCAGGTCGGCGGAGCGTGCCAGCTCCACGTAGTGCCGGCCCCGGCGCTCTGTCGACGGGATTGACGCTGGGTCGAGAGCGTGGGCGCGGCGCTGCGCCTCGTCCGGATCACCGAGATCCACTGCGCACATGACCGCGTACACGTCGACCAACGGCCGCGACACGCGGGTCTGCAAGCCCACGAAACCCTCGGGCAACGCCCGGTCGACAATCGACCGAGCGGTGTCCCAATCCGACCACGCGCCTTGGTCGCCGGTACGGGCGCGGGTCAGGGCCGAGCAGAGGTGCAGGTCAGCGAGTACTTCCGCCCATTCGGGGCCGCTATCCGCAACCCGTGGTTCGATAAGCCCGCGCGCTTCCCGAAGCCGCTCCAACGCTTCGTCTCCGCGGCCGACCGACCGCAGCAGGTGCGCGGCAAACCAACTCGCTCGTGCGATAGCCAGTGGGTCGTCCGCGTCCAGGGCGGCGGTCATCCCGCGATCGACGGTCAACCAGACCAACTCGCGGTCGCCGTGCCACGCCAGATACGCCTGGGCGAGATGGTAAGCCTGCGCGAGTAGGCCGAGGCTTGCCCGTCGATCATCACCGGAATGCAACCGAGTCGCTCGCTGGGTGGCATCTAGCAGGCCGGGCAGGATTTCCCCCGCCGCCGTGCGTTGGTGTCGGGACGTGTGCCAGGTCTGCCATGCGGCATCCACCGCACCCCGGAGATAGTCGGTACTCTCCGGTTGCCCGTCGAGGACAATGTGCCAGGCGGTCAACGCGCGGCGGACCTCGTGCACTGCGGGATGACTGGGCCGGCCGTCGAGAGACAGTGCCACGGACGGGCCGAAGAGGTCACCGAGGTCCCGAACCCCGAGGTGTGGTGCCATCTGCTGCGCGGCACGCAGGGTCAACGACCGACGGCCGTTCTCGATGAACTTCACAGTGGTCGCTGATAGTCCGCTCAAGTTGGCGAGGCGTTCGCGGGAGAGCCCGGCCGCTCGACGTAGCCGCTCGACTCGCTGGCCCGGCCTGGGCTGCTCTTGACTGGTCACGGACGACACCTCACTCGATGGGGTACATCGTGTACCTCACGCTACGCGCAGCTTCCGCCGACGGAAAGAGCTGAAAGCTGACCAGCATCTCGGCCGAAGTAATGACGTGGGAATTCCTCGCATTTCCCGATGATCGAGATCGCGTCGACTCAGGAACGACATCGCCGGGTGGTGGCTGACCTTCATCTAGCCTTACTAGATAATGAACGACATGGCGTTGATCAAAATGTCTCTGCTCGACGGCAGGCCAGGCGACGTGTATTCGCTGTTCAGTTGGCTTCAGCGCACAGATGAACTCCGTGGCAGGGTGCAGACGCTTCCTCGCCAACCCGGCCCGCACGAGATGGGCGGTGCCGTGGAGATCATTTCTGTCGCGCTCAGCAGCGGTGGTGCGGCTGCCGTGCTGGCAGGTGCCCTTAATACCTGGTTGCAGTCGCGGCGCGCTCGGATCAGCGTGGAGTTCGTCGCCGCCGAAACGGGGGAGACCCTTCAAAGGGTCGAGGTCGAGGCCAGTAACGCAGCCTCAGTCAAAGAGCTGTACGACACCCTCACCTCCGATCGGAAGGTGTCATGAACGCGAGGCTCCCGGAGCGACAAGCATCGCGGGCCCTGCTCATCGGGTCGTCGCGCTTCTCGCACGAAGGCTTGCACGACCTTCCAGCGACCGTCAACAACGTACAGGCGTTGGCCGACGCCCTCACCGATCCGGCCATGGGTGGCCTCGATCCGTCAGGCTGCCGGGTGCTGACCGACCCGGCAACTCCAAAGCAGGTCGGAGATGCGATTGACGCCGTGGTCAACGAAGCGCTGGACACGCTAGTGCTGTACTACGCGGGCCACGGGGTGCTCAGCAGGCACGGTGAGCTGTTTCTGGCCGTCGAGATCACCGACCCCGATCCCTACCGGGTTCACTACTCTGGCGTACCGATGACCTGGCTCCGGTCCGCACTGGCCGAAAGCCCTGCCGACAATCGAATCCTAATTCTGGACTGCTGCTTCTCAGGGCACGCCGTCGAAGCGATGTCGGGCACAGCCTCGGCGGTCGGCGGAAAGCTGGACATCCGCGGCACCTACACCTTGGCGTCGGCACCTGCTCACGAGACAGCAGTCGCGCCGGTCGGCGCACGCTTCACCGCATTTACCGGCGAGTTGGTGAAGACACTACGAGAGGGCATCCCGGGTTGTGGACCGCTGCTGACGCTTGGCGACATCTATCCTGCGCTGACCCGGGCACTGGTGGCGAGCGCCCTGCCTCGTCCGCAGCGTCTCAACACGGATCTGGGCGACCACGTCGCAATGACCCGCAACCCGGCCTACCGTCCACCGTCCCGGTCCGCTAGCAAACCCCGTGTGGTCTCGCAGCCACATCGAAGTCCGACCGGGCCTCATCGACGAGCCTCTGATGAGCAGGACCCGAAAGTCGCTGCTGAGTTCCACAGCGCGATGCTGGATGTGTACCGGAAGGCCAAGAAGGAGGCAGGCTACAACGCTGCCTACTTCCTGCAAATGGTGCAGGAAGTAGGCGGACTGGAAGCAGCCCGAAGGTTGATCCGGGCGGGGTCGGTTTCTAGCGGCTTCACCGCCCTCTGGGAGAAGGGCCGGCTCGACCTCTCCGTGGAGGCCGTCGTGCTGCAAGACCGGTTCGCCGGGCTGTTCACCGACGAGGAACTGGACATTGCCCGAGACCGGTTGGCCGAGTACGGGTACTCGTCAGCTCAGACCTCGTAGACCTTGACCACCTCGTCGCCATAGTGATTGACCACCTTCACAGCGATTTTCCCTGACCCGGGCCGGGTGAACGGACGTGAGCGGTGGCCGTAGAGGCTCTCCCAGGCCGACTCGTCGATCTGCGCGCGGAGTGCCTTGCGCAGTCGGGAGTATGGGTCCAGCCCGTCCGGCTTGCCCTCCTTGCCGGCGAAGTATATGTGGCGTACGAAGAACTCTTCCTCGTTGTAGTCGGTGTCGATCATCCACAGGGCGATGTCTGCGACGCCGTGGTCCGGCCGCAGTTCGCCAGTGGTGGGGTTGTAGACATCGACACCGCGGATCTCGACGACGAGCCCATCCTCCGGCGCCGGGTCGATGGCAATGTCCGGCTCACCGAAAACCGTGAACAGGTTGGCCGTCCCGGTCTTCTTGAGCAGGGTGTCGCCCATCGCCAGGTCCGCGTTCATCCGAACCAGCAGGACGGGAAGGCGACCGAGCTGCCGCTGCTCCGCGACGGTGGCAAAGTCGTTGCCCTCCGGAGCGAACTCACCGGCGGCATCGCTGGCCCGCCCATCGAAGCCGAACGCGCACACCAGCAGTAGGTCAAAACCGACACCCTTGAGAGCCTCCCGGGCCGCGTCCTTGACCCAGTCGGCGTCCACTGTGCCGTACTGCGGGCCGACGCTAACCGCGATCCGCGCTGACGTTCCCTCGTCGTCGTTACGTCGCGCAGCCTCGGCGTGGACGAACTTGCCGGGGTAGGGATTCAGTGAGGCGAACTCCAGCCGCTCGTTACGCCAGCCGTTCTGTACCCCGGCCTTTGCCAGGTTGTCCAGGATCGTTTTGACATAGGCGTTGACATCGGTCCCGTTGGCCTGCTCCTCGCCAACCGAGAAGGTTGCGGGCCGATGCGGCGACAGGCTCTCCATGGTGAACCTGCCGGCCACGCGGATACGCTTCTTGTCCTCGTAGGGCCGGTCGTAAAGCAGTTCGGTCTCGGCGTGACGGGCGATCGCCGCGTCGATCTCCTTGCGGCTCATGCCCTCCTCGATATCCGGGTTGTTGGCGATGGACTTGAGCGTCACATGCGGGACGCGTTCGTAGACGAAGCCCTTGCGGATGTCGTTACCGGGCGGTGTGGGAGGCACCTCGCCACCGGACAATTCCCGCTCCTTGGCCCGACCCTCGACAGAGTCAGCGAGCAGGTAGGCAGGATACTTCGCACCGACCAGCCGCTGGCGGGCAAGCGTGATCGCCACCCGCGAGGTGTCGATGGTGATCCACCGCCGCCCCCACTGCTCAGCCACATACGCAGTCGTCCCAGAACCGCAGGTTGGGTCCAACACCAGATCCCCCGGATCGGTGCACATCAACATGCACCGCTCAACCACCTTGGTGTTGGTCTGAACTACGTAGACCTTATCGTCGGTAAAGTTCCCGGTCCCTGTATCGGTCCACATATTGTTGACTGATCTCAACGGGAAGTCTTCTGCATACCTTACATAGCGCAAGGAGTTCTTTGCGGCGTGGATCCGGCCAGCCCACTTTAGGCGGTTCATCCCGTCCGGATAATTCGCCTTCCAGTGGGAAGTTGCCATGGGTCGGTAGGTCTTGCCCTGGTACTCAAATGGCTGATCCACGCCCGCAGGGTTCTGCGATTGAAGGTCGCCCGGTGCGTACAGCTTAGCGCTGGCGGGGAGGGGTGCGCTTCCGGCAAGTTCTGCGGACGTCATGCTGCGGTAGCGGCCGTCCGGCAGCATTAACCATCGGTAGGAACCCCCAGGGTTGCGATCCGCCTCCTGCCAAACACGGCGGACCTTTGTATGATTCGTAGATCGGGCGTACCAAACTATGTAGTCGCCGGCCCTTGCCAGAGTGCTCGAATCGAATCCACTAGTAGTAACAAAACTGATTAGCGACACAAAATTGTCGGGGCCGAAGACTTCGTCGAGGAGGCAGCGGACGAGGTGGACGTTCTCGTCGCCGATCTGGACGAAGACGCTGCCGGACTCGGTGAGCAGATCGCGGGCGATGATCAGGCGGTCGCGCAGGTACGCCAGGTAGGAGTTGATGCCCAGTTCCCAGGTGTCACGGAACGCCTTGATCTGCTCGACCTCACGGGTGACATCGGCGAGGTTGCCGTCCTTGACGTCCCGCTTGCGTGCTGACATCTGCCAGTTGGAGCCGAACTTGATGCCGTACGGCGGGTCGATATAGATCATCTGGACCTTGCCGCGTAGTCGCTCCTTCTCGGCGAGCGACGCCATGACGCGCAGGGAATCGCCGAGGATCATGCGGTTGGACCAGTTGGCCTCGTGTTGGTAATACTCGACCGACTGCCAGTCGTCCAGCCCGTCGAAGTCGGCGTAGTCGTCGGCGAAGAGGCCGAGCTGCTCGTTCTCACGAGGGCGGGACTTCTCGCTGGCCCTGCGCAACTCCTCGACCAGGGTGCGTGGGGCGATTTTTTCCTGGATGTAGATCGGTGGAGCCTCGACCACCAGGTCTTCGGCGTCCTGTTCCTCCTTGCCGATCCAGACGAGCTGTGGGTCCAGGCTCGGATCGCGCTCCTTCTTGACCTGCTCGATCCGGGCGGCGTCGGGCGAGACGAACTCCTGGCCGTCCGCCGTCGGGATGTGCACTCGCCGGTCCGTCGGGTGCGCGATCGCCTGCACCGGCACGTTGCTGACGGCGGGCTTGCGGCTCCTCGGGGGCATCAGACCAGCTCCTCCTCGGCGGATACGGCATCGGTGAGCGCCGCCGCGCCTTGCAGGGCGAACAGCGCATCTATGGCGGGTCGAAGGTCTCGCTTGGCGGTGGTCGGGTCTCGAAGTTCGCAGAAGCTCCAGCGCCCGAACCGGCCACTGTTGTTGACCGCCTGCACCCAGAGATTGCGGGCGGCCCACGCCTTCTGCGCAGCCTCGGACTGTGACTTGCGACCGCCGGACACCTCGACAATCAGGGTGCGGGCTATCCCGTCACCGACATCGGCCAACTTGACCAGGAAGTCCGGGTAGAACCGCCGGCTCCGCCCGGCGTGCTCGTACGGGATGAAGAAGTCGAGGTGGTCGTTGCGGACGTACGCGGCGACCTGCTCCTCCGGCAGCGACTCGATGGCCTGGGCGACCGCCCGCTCCCAGGCGTTGCCATCCTTGCCGTCGAGCGTCACGAGATTGACCTGGCACCGCCGAGGATCCGTTGGCCAGACCTCCCTGGTTGTCCGGAAGTCCACGCTCGCAGTGGTGCCGATCGGATCCGCCGTCCGCAGCACCGGCAGCACCCAGCGTTCCCGCCGGCCTCCCTGCCACGTGATCGACTGCCCGATTTTCTCTACCGCCTCGGCCTCCCGCAGCAGGATCAGGCCGATCGCCTGGTCGTCCCGGAGGTCGACGCAGCGGCGAAGCCACTGTTGAGCGATCTCCAGCACCTGCGGGAAGTACCACGGCCGCAGGTCACCGTCCGTGGTGAGCAACTTGCGCTTGAGCACTTCGCTGGCCAACCGGTAGGCCACGAACTGTCCACGGAGGCCCTTCAACCGTTCAAGGTCGTGCACGTCCTCCTCGCCGACCTGCCCCGCCACCATGGTCTTTGTCGGCAGGTCCTGCCGAGACAGGATCATCTTCAAGTCGGGATCCGAGAAGTCGCCGACCAGCGGCGCGTCAGGTATCTCCAGGTGGTAACCGACCACCCGCGGAAAGGTGATCTCTAGCTTTGCCGCATCCCGGTCCGGCTCGGCCCGCACGTTGCGAACCGGCTTCATCGGCAACTCACGGGACACGGCCACCGTGGGGATGAACTGGAACGGAACCCCGTAGACATCCGCGTACTCGGGGGTGAACATGCCGTCCTCGTCAGCAACGTACGAGCGTCGCCGCAGGCCCCGGCCGACCACCTGCTCACACAGCAGTTGAGTGCCGAAGGCCCGCACCCCGAGGATGTGGGTGACCGTGTTGGCGTCCCAGCCCTCCGTCAGCATGGAGACGCTGACGACACACCGCACCGGCTCACCGAGCTTCCCCGGTTTGCCGACGGTGTTCATCACCTCCCGCATCAGTTCCGCGTCGCCAATGTCGTCCGCGCTCCGGCCTGGGAAGCGGTCCGCGTACTCCTGTTTGAACTCGGCGATCTCACGGGCCGCCGTGCGGCGGAACTCCGGTGACAGGCTGCCGGACTCGAACTCTGCTGCGTCGACGAGGATCGTTCGCTGCCGGTGCAGCCACTGCCCATCCGCCACGTTGCTGAACAGGGGTAGCTGTCCGGCGGTCGGCAACAGGTGACCGCCCTGCTCACGGTCGTAGCCGCCGATCCACTCGTAGACAGCCTTCGAGATAGTCGTGTTGCTACAGACGACGATGAACACCGGAGGCGGTTGCCCGTGCGCTGCGGCCTCTGACTTCTCCCAAGCCTCGAAGGCCGACACGTAGGAGCCGTAGAGGCTGTGCAGGGCGGCGGTCAGCGCGCCGGGCAGATCCGCGGCGGTGAAGTCCTGGTTGGACCGGCGTCCACCCTTGGGCAACGAATCCCGGATCTCCTGCCAGAGGTTCAGGTAGGTCACGCGGTTGGCGACCCGGTCGTCGTCGACCGGCACCCGGGGGATCTTTACGATGCCGGCCTCGATGGCGTCGATAAGCGAGAAGTCGCTGACCACCCAGGGGAAAAGAGTGCCCTCCCGGTAGCCGGATCCGGCCAGGAAGAAGGGGGTCGCGGACAGGTCGTACACCCTCTTGATGCCGACCTTCGCACGGACCGCTTCCAGGCCGCTGAACCAGATCCGGGCATCCTCGGCCCGGTCGGCGGCCTCTTTTCGCTCGTCGCCGCGCAGATTCTCGACCGTGTCGGCGTCCGGCTCCGGCTCACCGGCACGTCCCCGGTAGCAGTGATGTGCCTCGTCGTTGAAGACGACGATCTCAGACGAGCCGCCAAGCTCGCGTAGTACCCGGCTGACCATCTGGGCCGAGGTTTCCCGGAACGGGTCAGGTCGACCGGGTGCCACCAGGGCCTTGGTGTTTCCGGTCGCGTTGCGGCCGAAGCGAGTTTCGCGGAGTTGAAAGGCGTGGAAGTTGGTGATGACGATTTTCGCTTGGCCGAGATCGTCGGCGAACTCGGCCGGCACCAGATCGCGCTCGCGGTAGTAGTTACCCGGATCCTCCGGCAGGAGGACCCGCAGCCGGTCACGGATGGTGAGGCCGGGAGTCACCACCAGGAAGCGCTTGGCGAACGTCTTGTCGTACCGTGCATGGACCTTGTTGATCGTCTGCCAGGCGATTAACATGGCCATCACAACCGTCTTGCCGGTGCCGGTCGCCATCTTGAGGGCGACTCGTGGCAGACCGTTGTTGTGCTCGGCGTTGTGCGCGTCCAGATCGTTGTTGATCCAGCTGCCCTGCCACTTGGTCGCGCCCTCGGCAAGGAAGATAGCCGTCTCGACCGCCTCACGCTGACAGAACAGGATCTTGTTGTCCCGCTCCGGATCGCTCCAGTACTCCAGCAGGCGGCGGGTCACAGGTGTGACGTTGGGCCAACTTGCCTCCCGCCACGCGTCGACGCGTTCCCGCACGTCGTTGACCTGCTTGTTGGGCTTGATGTCGTCTTCGGTGAAGACCTGCAACTCAAGCTGTTGCCCCCGCTTGCGAGGTCGGGGCACCGGGATGAAGAAGCTCGACGGTCGCCGCTGCTCCTCGATCCGGTCGGTGATGCCGTCCCGGTCGAAGGCGAAGTGGCGGGTGGGCCGGCCGTACGGTGAGTTGATGATCGGGTTGTCGATGACCCGGTCGCTCAACGTAGACCTCCCGGTGGAGTTGGATGTTGCAGATTCGAGCGACAGCCTATACCGGGCGTTAGAAGCCGAGGTTGCGGAGCCTGCCGGGGCGACCGGACGGCGCGTCACTGCAACGCAAGGTGCATGCAGGCGTGTGCCGGAGGGTGATGTTCGACGCGCTCGCGTCCGTCTCACAGCACCTGGGACAGGAAGCGGCGCAGTCGGGGATGTTGCGGCGACTCGAAGAGTGACTGCGGGTCGCCGGCCTCCAGCACCACCCCGGCGTCCATGAAGGCGACGGTGTCGGCGACCTGGCGGGCGAAACCCATCTCGTGGGTCACCACCACCATCGTCATGCCCTGGGCGGACAGCTCCGCCATCAGCGCCAGCACCCCCTTGACCAGTTCCGGGTCGAGCGCGGAGGTGGCCTCGTCGAAGAGCATCACCTGAGGCTGCATGGCCAGGGCCCGTGCGATGGCGACCCGCTGCTGCTGCCCGCCGGACAGGTGAGCGGGCCGGGCGTCGGCCTTGGCGGCCAGGCCGACCCGGTCGAGTTCAGCCCGGGCCCGGGCCACCGCCTCGTCCTCGCCGAGCCTGCGGATGCGGCGCAGCGGCAGGGTGATGTTGCGCAGCACGCTCATGTGCGGGAAGAGGTTGAACTGCTGGAACACCATGCCGATCCGCTGCCGCAGGGCGTCCGGGTCGTCGCGCAGCACGCTGCGCCCGTCCAGCAGCACGTCGCCCCGGTCCGGTTCGAGGAGCCGGTTGACGGTACGCAGCAGGGTGGACTTGCCCGACCCGGACGGGCCGATGACGCACGCGGTGCCGCCGCGCGCCACGTCCAGGTCCACCCCGCGCAGCACCCGGTGACGCCCGAAGGCGAGGTGCACGTCGCGCAGGCTCAGGCTGACCGAGGTGTTCATCGTTGGTTGCCTCCGGCTGCGCCGGGCAGCGCCAGGTCCAGGTCGTCGGGGTCGTCGGTGGGCCCGGCCTCCGGCCGGCCGTGCCGCAGTCGCTTGTCGATCCAGTTGACGGCGTGGGTCAGCGGCACGGTCAGCGCGAGGTAGAACAGCCCGGCCAGCAGCAGCGCCGACTGGTTGCCGGTGTTGGCCGCGTAGTCCTGACCGATCCGGAACAGCTCGCGCTGACTGGCCAGCAGGCCGAGGAAGTAGACCAGGCTGGAGTCCTTGATCAGGGCGATGAGCTGGTTGACCCAGGCCGGCAGGATCCGCCGGATGCCCTGCGGGATGATCACCCTCCGCATCGCCTCGCGCCAGGAGAAGCCCAGCGCGCGGGCCGCTTCCAACTGGGTGGCCTCCACCGACTGGATACCCGAGCGGAAGATCTCCCCGAGGTACGCCGACGCGATAAGCGACAGCGCCAGGATGCCCAACGGGTACGGGTTCGGCCCCCACACCTGCATGCCCAGCGGGGCCAGGCCGACACCGATCAGCAGGATCGTCGCCGCCGCCGGCAGGCCCCGGAACACGTCGGTCCAGACCCGCGCCGGCCACCGCAGCCAGCGGGTACGCGAGATGCCCGCGACCGCGAGCAGGATGCCCAGCGCCGAGCCGAGCAGGGCGGCGGTGACCGCCAGGATCAGCGTGTTGGGCAACCCGACGGTGAGCATCTCGGGTAGCGCCTCACGCATCGACTCCCAGTCGAAGAACGTCTCCCACAGGGTGCGCAACGGATCCACGGTCAACCTCCGCCCTGCTCGCTCGTGCTCCTACCGTCAGGAAGCGGCCGGAGCCGACACGTCACCACTGCCCGGGGTGAAGTCGGCCGGGATCGGCCGGCCCGGGTAGTACTGCTCCTGCAACCGGGTCCAGGTGCCGTCGGCGATCAGCTCGTCGAGGGCCCGGTTCAGCGCCTCGCGCAGCGCGTCGTTGCCCTTGGCGAAGGCGTACGCCGTCGGTGCCGGGCTGAGTTCCTTCGCCGCCACCGTGATCTTGCCGCCGCTGTCCGCGGCGGTCTTCTCGCCGATCTCGGCGGGGGCGATCCAGGCATCGGCGGTACCGGCCTTGAGCTGGTTGATCGCGCCGTTGTAGTCGGGCACCCGCACCGGGTCGAGGCCCTTGTTCGTGGCGTAGTCGTCCTGGACGGTGCCCTGCACGACCACCACCCGCTTGCCGGGCAGCTCGTCGAAGCTGGTAAGCGCCGACCCGGCGGGCACGTCGAGCCCGAAGTAGCCGAAGTCGTACCCGTTGCCGAAGTCCACGGTCTTCTTCCGCGCCTCGGTGATGGTGATCGAGGAACTGCCGACGTCGAACTTCCGGTTGCCGACCTGGGCGAGCAGGGCGGAGAAGTCGGTGCCGACGAACTCCACAGTCAGGCCGAGCTTGTCGGCGGCGGCGACCAGCAGATCGTTGTCGAAGCCGGTGAACCTGCCGTCCTTCAGGTAGACGTTCGGTGGGGCGTCGGTGAGCGTGCCGGCCCGCAGCACCCCCGGTTGGAGCAGGCCGTACGGGTTGTCGGCGGTACTGCCGGCGGAGTCGGAGCCGCAGGCGGTCAGGGTGGCGGCGCCGAGGATCGCGGCGACGCCGACGGCGGCGGCGCGGGTCAGGGTGGGAAGGAATCGCACAGGTGTCTCCTGGTCGAGCGGCGGCGGGCACGGACGTGCCACACCGACGGTCCGCCGCAGGGCGGACCGCTGGGATGGGGTTCGATGACGGAGCGAAAACAGGTCCCGGTCAGCCGAAGCGTCGGTGACCGGCGGCGACGCGGTCAGCTACACGCGGCGCTGCACACCCGCATCATGTCGACGTGGCGGCGTCGGGTCAGGCCCGGGCGGGCCACGGCGGGTCGGCTGCGGTACGACATGGTTCTCCTCAAGGTCGTGATGACCTGGGAACCCAGGCCACGCTTGCACCGGAGAACGCTCCGATGCCTGGTCCTCACCCGGGGCACCCCTGCGCGGTGGAGGGTTGCCGGCCAGCGAGCCGGGGCTTGGCGCTGGCACTCATGACCTGCGGCCGAGGCTAGCAGCCGCTGACCGCCCAGCGTCCACCCGTTATGACCACCCTCACCCCGACCCCCGGCACGCCGACCTCCCACCCGGGGCGTACGCCGGTTGGGTGTTGCCGGGGAAGCGCGTGATCCCTTACGGTCTGCTGAGCGGTGGGCGGTGCGGTCCGCATCCGAGAAGCCACCGCCGGTGATCCGTCACGTGGGCCGGGAGGGTGGAACTCCCAGGCCCGATGCGCGTGGCGGGTCGGGCCGGCGGGCGAACCCCGAACCGTGCGGCGGCGCGTCGAGGCGCCGGGCCGGCGGCGTCGGGAGCGCGGACATCCACCGGGAGCACCCGTGTATCTCACCCCTCACGAGCAGGACCGCCTGCTCGTCCACGTGGCGGCCGACGTCGCCCGACGTCGCCGCGAGCGCGGCCTGCGTCTCAACTATCCGGAAGCCGTCGCGGTGATCACCGCCTTCCTGCTCGAAGGGGCACGCGACGGTGCGTCCGTGGTCGACCTGATGGCCGCCGGACGCACCGTGCTCAGCCGGGACGACGTGCAGGACGGCATCCCCGAGTTGCTGGGGGAGGTGCAGGTGGAGGCGACGTTCCCGGACGGCACCAAACTGGTGACTGTGCACCACCCGATCCCGTGATCCCCGGGGAGATCCTGCCGGCGGACGGGCCTGTCGAGATCAACGTCGGCCGGCCGGTGACCACGCTGCTGGTGGTCAACACCGGTGACCGGCCGGTGCAGGTCGGGTCGCACTACCACTTCGCCGAGGCCAACCCGGCGCTGGATTTCGACCGGGACGCCGCCTGGGGGCAGCGGCTCGCGGTACCGGCCGGCACCTCGGTGCGGTTCGAGCCGGGCGTGAGCCGCCGGGTGGACCTGGTGCCGCTGGGTGGCGCGCGGATCGTGCCGGGCCTGCGCGGCGAGTGCGCCGGAGCGCTGGACGAAGGACGGAAGGCGTGAGCATCGTGGAGCGGAACCGCTACGTGGCCCTCTACGGGCCGACCACCGGAGACCGGATCCGGCTGGCCGACACGAACCTGCTGATCGAGATCGAGCACGACCACTGTGCCGGCGGTGACGAGGCGGTCTTCGGCGGCGGCAAGGTGATTCGCGAGTCGATGGGTCAGTCCCGGGCCACCCGCGCCGAGGGCGCCCTGGACACCGTGATCACCGGTGCGGTCGTCCTCGACCACTGGGGGGTGGTCAAGGCCGACGTCGGGCTGCGCGACGGGCGGATCGTCGCGCTTGGCCGAGCCGGCAACCCGGACACCATGGACGGTGTCCATCCGGATCTGGTCATCGGCCCGGCCACCGAGGTGATCGCCGGCAACGGCCGGATTCTCACCGCCGGGGCGGTCGACACCCACGTGCACTTCATCTGCCCACAACTGGTCGCCGAGGCGCTCGCCAGCGGAGTCACCACCCTGGTCGGCGGCGGCACCGGCCCGGCGGAGGGCACCCGGGCCACCACCGTCACCCCGAACGCCTGGCACCTGGCCCGGATGCACGAGGCCCTCGACACGTTCCCGGTCAACGTGCTGCTGCTCGGCAAGGGCAACACCGTCTCGGAGGAGGCGCTGTGGGAGCAGTTGCGGGCCGGGGCCGGCGGGTTCAAGCTGCACGAGGACTGGGGCACCACCCCGGCGGCGATCGACGCCTGCCTGCGGGTCGCCGACGCCTCCGGCGTGCAGGTCTCCATCCACACCGACACGCTCAACGAGGCCGGATTCGTCGCCGACACCCTGCGCGCCATCGGCGGCCGGGCGATCCACTCGTACCACACCGAGGGGGCCGGCGGCGGGCACGCGCCGGACATCATCACCGTCGCCGGTGAGCCGAACGTGCTGCCGTCGTCGACCAACCCGACCCGCCCGTACACCCGCAACACCCTCGCCGAGCACCTCGACATGCTGATGGTCTGCCACCATCTCAACCCGGCCGTGCCGGAGGACCTGGCGTTCGCCGAGAGCCGGATCCGACCGTCCACCATGGCCGCCGAGGACCTGCTGCACGACCTCGGGGCGATCTCCATCATCGGCTCCGACTCGCAGGCGATGGGGCGGATCGGAGAGATCGTGCTGCGTACCTGGCAGAGCGCACACGTGATGAAGGCGCGGGTGGGCGCCCTGCCCGGCGACGGCGCCGCCGACAACCACCGGGCCCGTAGGTACGTCGCGAAGTACACCATCTGCGCGGCCATGGCCAACGGACTCGATCACGAGATCGGGTCGGTGGAGCCGGGCAAGCTCGCCGATCTGGTGCTGTGGGAGCCGGCTTTCTTCGGCGTACGACCGCACCTGGTCATCAAGGGCGGCATGATCGCGTACGCGCAGATGGGTGACGCGAACGCCTCGATCCCCACGCCGCAGCCGATGCTGCCCCGGCCGATGTTCGGGGCGTACGGCGGCGCGGCTGCCGCCACCAGCCTGGCGTTCGTGGCACCCGCCGCGGTGGAGGCCGGGCTGCGGTTGGACGTGCGGCGTCGGGTGGTGCCGGTGGCCGACGTACGGTCGCGCGGCAAGACCGACCTGCCGGAGAACAACGCCCTACCGCGCATCGAGGTCGACCCGGACACCTTCACCGTCCGGATCGACGGCGTGGTGGTGGAGCCGGATCCGGTGACCGAACTGCCCATGGCCCAGCGGTACTTCCTGTTCTGATGGCCACCCCGACGATGCTGCTGCTCCTCGCCGACGGGCGGTTCCCGGCCGGCGCGCACGCCCACTCGGCCGGATTGGAGGCGGCCGTCGCCGCCGGCCGGGTGACCGATCTGGACACCCTGGCGGAGTACCTGCGGGGTCGGCTGGCCACTGCGGGACTGGTCACGGCGGCGTTCGCGGCGGCGGCCCGTGGCGTGGCGTGGTCGGCCGGCCGCTCCGCCGCGCTGGCCCGACTCGACGCCGAACTGGACGCCCGGACCGCCTCGCCCGCGCAGCGGTCGGTGTCCCGCCGGCAGGGCCGCGCACTGCTGCGAGCCGGCCGCCGGATCTGGCCGCAGGCCACCTTCGACGACCTGCCCGCCGCGCCGGACGGGCCACACCAGCCGCTGGTGCTGGGGCTGGTCGGTGCCGCCGCCGGTCTCAACCCCGGACAGGTTGCCACGGTCGCCGCCCACGCGACGGTGACCGGCTCGGCCAGTGCCGCCGTACGCCTGCTCGGCCTCGACCCGTACCAGGTGCAGGCCCTGCTGGTGCGGCTCGCCGGCACCTGCGACGCCACCGCGGCGCGGGCGGCCCGCGCCGCCGAGGAACCACCGGAGCGGCTGCCCGCCGCCGCCGCTCCACTCGCCGACATCCATGCCGAAGCTCACGTCACCTGGGAGGTGCGTCTCTTTGCGTCCTGAATTCGATCACGACGAGTCCGTTCCCCACACCCACCCCGAGCCGGGGGTCGACCCGCACGCCCCGCTACCGACTGCCGCGCGGGCGTTGCGGGTCGGCATTGGCGGCCCGGTCGGCTCCGGCAAGACCGCGCTGGTCGCGGCGCTGTGCCGGGCGTTCGCCGACGAGTTGCGCCTCGGTGTGGTGACGAACGACATCTACACCACCGAGGACGCCGACTTCCTCAAGCGCGCCGGGGTGCTCGATCCGACCCGGATCAGGGCGGTGGAGACGGGCTGCTGCCCGCACACCGCCATCCGCGACGACATCGGCGCCAACCTCGACGCCGTCGACGAGCTGACCGACGCGTTGGGCCCGTTGGACCTGGTTCTGGTGGAGAGCGGTGGCGACAACCTGACCGCCACGTTCAGCCGGGGCCTGGTGGACCGGCAGATCTTCGTGGTGGACGTGGCCGGCGGGGACAAGGTGCCCCGCAAGGGCGGCCCCGGGGTGACCGCGGCCGACCTGCTGGTCATCAACAAGACCGACCTGGCGCCGATGGTCGGTGCCGACCTGTCCGTGATGGACCGCGACGCCCGGGCCCGTCGGGGCGACCTGCCGACGGTGTTCCAGTCCATCAGCGAGGATCCCCTGGCGACCCAGGTCGCCGCCTGGATCCGTCACGAACTGGCCCACCACCGGGCCGCGCAGTCCACGCCGGCCGGCCCGGTACCCGCCGGGCAGGCCTGATGCGGGCCACCGCCCGGCTGGTGGCCCGCGTCGACCGGCGCGGCCAGACCGTGCTGGCCGAACTGCGCGGCGAGAGCCCGCTGCTGCTGCGCCAGGTACCGGCCCCCGGCGGTGGTGTCACGGTGTACGTCGTCGGCGGAGCGGCCGGTCCGCTCGCCGGTGACGACCTGCGGCTGGACGTCGAGGTCGGCCCCGGCGCGGTGGTCCGTGTGCACACGGTGGCGGCGTCCGTCGCGCTGCCGGGCCGCCCCGGCGCGGTGTCCCGGACGCTGGTCCGGGCCACCGTCGCCGAGCGGGCGGCCCTGTTCTGGCTGCCCGAGCAACTGGTCGCGGCGGCCGGCTGCGCGCACGTCGCGGACTCGCAGGTGGCCGTCGCGGCGGGGGGCACCCTGCACTGGCGGGACGAGCTGATCTGCGGGCGTCACGGCGAGCAGCCCGGCAACATGGAGATCAACACCTGGGTCGACCTGGACGATCGGCCGCTGCTGCGGCAGTCCCTGGCGGTCGGGCCGAACGCCGCCGGCTGGGCCGGACCGACGGTGTTGGCCGGCGCGTCCGCTACGGGTTCGCTGCTGATCGTGGACCCGGCCCGACCGGCGCAGTCGGCTGCGGTGTGCGGTACGCGGGCCCGACTGCCGCTGGCCGGCGGCCCGGCGACCCTGTGGAGCGCAACCGCGCCGGACGCGCACACCCTGCGGGAGTACCTCGAACCCGACACCGCGACGGATACCATCGCTGCCTCGGCCGGGGGAGAGGAGCGTGAGGTTGTACGAGTTGGGTGAGGTCGTCGCCGAGCGGCGGATCGCGATGGTTCTTCCTGACGACGGCACGTCGGAGCTGGTCGTCCGTTTCGGCAAGCCGCACCCCGACCCGCTGCCGGGCGGTGACTGGTGCTGCCCGTTCCAGATCGAAGGGCTGGCCGACGGTGCGGTCGACGCCGCGTTCGGGGTGGACTCCCTGCAGGCGATGCTGCTGGCCGCGTACCGCGTGCGGCTGCTGCTGACCGAACACGCCGAGCGGACCTCGGCCCGACTGGACTGGCTGGGACAGCCGGACCTCGGCCTGCGCGTCGACCCGGGCCTGTTGTCCCAGGACGTCACCACCCGGAGCGCCTACCTCGCCGCCGCCGACGTCGCCGCCTCGCTGCTGCGTACGCCGGTGCTGGCGGAGCGCTGGACGACGCCGAGCGCCCTGCCGTACTACTCGACCGGCGGGCTGGCCCGGCACCTCGCCAACCAGATCACCCGGACTTCGGAGCTGCTCGACGCGCCGCCCGGGCAAACCGCGATCGACGTCCTGGCGCACTTCACCGGCAGTGGCTGGGTCACCACCGGCGCGGAGGAGGCGGACAACACCGACATCCGCGAACGGGGTGAACGGGCCGCCACCGAGACCGACGCCGCCCAGCTCGCCGTGGAGGTGGACGGGGTTCTGGCGAAGCTGCGCCGTACGGTGCCGGCGCAGCCGCCGTACCGGATCGTCGACCTCGGCGACTGGGGACTGGCCGTCGACGACTTCCTGCTGACCCGGCTGTTGGAGCTGGTGGTGCACACCGATGATCTGGCGGTCAGCCTGGGCCTGCCGACGCCCGAGATGCCGGCCGCCGCCACCGAACTGACAACTGACCTGCTCACCCGGATCGCGGCCTGGCGGCACGGTCCGCTCGCGGTGGTGCGGGCACTGTCCCGTCGGGAACGGGCGCCGGAGACGATAAGCGCGCTCTGAGCGGTCCGGTCTCGGCAAGTGTCCTTTGTGGACATGTGGCAGGGTGGGTCAGGTGCCGGCGGTCGCCGGTGGCAGCGGAAACCCTGGGGAGAGGCAATGACCAAGCGGGTCAGTCGTCGGGCCGCGATCGGATTCGGTGCGGCAGCTGTGACGTTGGCGGCGACGCCGTCCGGTGCGGTGGCCGCGCCGGCTGACGGCACCACAGCGGGCATCGAGAGGGTGCCGCCGCGAGAGGTGATTCGCCGGACGTACCGGCAGCAGAAGGCCCGGGCCGGCGGGGTGTGGCGTTCGCACGTCGCGATGCTCGACGCCAGCGGGGCCCTCCGGACCGTGATCGCCGACGACGCCGACCGGGTGACGCACGGGTACAGCGTGCAGAAGCTGGCGGTCGCGGTGGCGGTCATGGACAAGATCGACCGCGGCGAGCTGCGACTTGACCAGCGGCTCGACCTGAGCGCCGACATCATTCTCGGCGGCAGCGGGATCTACTTCCTCCAGACGGTCTGGGGCGACGAGGTCACTGTGGCGAATTTCCTCACCGCGATGCTGCTCGTCTCCGACAACACGGCCGTACGGATGTGCGGCCGGGTGGTGCCGGCACTGGAGATCAACGAGATCCTGGCGGCCAAGGGCTTCACGCACACCCGGGTCGAGCCGGTGGCCAACCCGAACCGGTTCTTCCTCGGGGTGACCACTCCGCGCGAGACCCATGACCTGTTGTGGCGGCTGGCCAACAAGACCCTGCTGTCGGCCCGGTCGAGTGACTTCCTGCTCGGCATCCTGCGCTGGATCAACGGTTACCACGACGGGATCCGCCGCGACATGTCCTCGGCGGAACGCAGCCGGGTCGCCACCAAGTACGGCGCGGACTACGACTCCTCGGGCGCGGCGCGGCACGAGGCCGGCGTCATCTTCGACGCGACCGGCGCGCCCACCCTGACGTACGCCTTCTTCGCCGACTCTCTCGGCGACCTGGACAACTACGGCGGCACCCACCCGGCCGTACGCGCCCACGCGGTCCTCGGCCGGACCATGTTCGACGCCGTCGGCCCCACCACCAACCGCACCCCCCGCGCCCGCCACTCCGTCCCGCAGTTCCGCCCCGTCAACGGCGGCTGACCCGCTACCCCGCCCCGCGGATCTTGCACTTCTGGTCGGGGCGGGTGCACCGGGCAGTGAACCGGTCAGGCGGGGGTTGGGGTGCGGCGACCGGAGTCCAGGCGGGTGATCAGGGCGTCGAGGAGGCCGGCCAGGTCGGTGTCGTCCGTCATGCTGAGCCCGGCCAGGTCGGCGCGGATCTCGGCGTCCACCCGCTCGTGCTCGCGACGCCCCCGTGCGGTCAGGTAGGCGCGGATGCGGCGACGGTCGACGGGGTCGATCCGGCGGAAGACGAGGTTGCGGTCGACGAGTTGATCGACCAGCTTGGTCAGGGTGCCGGGCGGCAGCGACGCCTCGGCGGCGACCTCGCTCATCGGATGCCCGAGACCGTCGGCGAGCAGGCAGAGGACCCGCCACGCCTCGATGCTCAGCGACTCGGCGGCGAGCACCCCGCCGACCCGGCGCGAGAGCAGCCGCTCGGCGCGGGTGAGCAGGGGTAACAGGTCGGCTGCGGAACCGGGAAGGTCTGACATGGCACTCCCGCCTCGCGGTTGCGGTGTCATCGTAGCGAGATGTCCCGCTGACTGGGGAGGGCTGGTCTTCACCAGCGGCGGCGGCCACCATGTGTTCATGTCCGCGCCGGCACCGGGGTCCGGGCGCCCGCAGGCGGGGGAGAGCATCACCGCCGGGGCGTCCTGGCTGACCGTCGACCGGGGCGTGGTCAGCATCGCCTTGGTCTATCCGATGCGTGGGCCGGCGGGCATGTTCGGCCCGAGCTGTGAACTCTGCGCGCAGCTCGCGGTCGAGGAGCTGAACCGGCGCGGCGGCGTGCTCGGCCGGGAGCTGCGGCTGGTGCCGGTCGACGGCGGGGCGCCACCGGCCGAGGTGGCCGCCGAGGTGGAGGCGCTGGTGTCGGTGGGCGCGGTGCAGGGCGTCACCGGCTGGCACATCTCCTCGGTACGACAGGCGGTGGCGCCGCGCATCGCGCACCGGGTGCCGTACGTCTACACAGCCCTGTACGAGGGGGGCGAGCGCACCGAGGGCGTCTTCCTGACCAGCGAGACGCCGGATGCGCAGCTGTGGCCGGCGATGCGGGTGCTCGCCGGGGATCTCGGGGTGCGCCGCTGGTTCGTGGTCGGCAACGACTACGTCTGGCCGCGCCGGACGACCCGGGCGGCACACCGGTACGCGCTGCGCAGCGGCGGACGCGTGGTCGGCCAGCACTTCCTGCCGTTGGAGACCCACGACTACGCGGAGGTGCTGCGGCGCATCGAACGCAGCGACGCCGACGCGGTGCTCATGCTGCTCGTGGGCGCGGACGCGGTCCGGTTCAACCGGGCGTTCGCCCGCGCCGGGCTGGACCAGCGTTGTCTGCGCCTGAGCACCCTGATGGACGAGAACATGCTGCTCGCCAGCGGTGCCGCCAACACCCGGGGGCTGTTCAGCACGGCGGGTTTCTTCGCCGGCCTGGTGACCCAGGAGAATCTCGACTTCCACGGCAGCTTCGGTCGCCGCTTCGGCTTGGAGGCGCCGCCGCTGGGCAGCCTGGGGGAGTCCTGCTACGAGGGTGTGATGTTGCTGGCCGCGCTGATCGCCAAGGCCGGCACGCTTGACGTACGGGCGGTGGAGGCCTCCGCCGACGTGGTGTCGTACGACGGGCCGCGCGGCGAGCTGCGGTTGCGCCGCAGGCATGTCCGCCAGCGCATCTACCTGGCCGAGGCCGACGGCCTGGACTTCACCGTCCTGACTGAACTGTGATGCCGCCGGGGCGTGACCGGACCGTGCCTTGACAGGTCCGCCGGCCGGCGGCCAAGATACTTCCTACGTGAAGCATCCGACCGTCACGTCGGATATCACCACCGTCCGGCGAGGGACGGAAAAGTGCAGCCGAATGCGGCTGAAAATCGTGTGCCGGTGTCATTCAGCCGATTCTCCTCGGCGATGCACCGGCATTTTTCGTGCCCCCATCAGAGCGGCCGGGCCAGCGGAAACACTCTATTGAGGACTGGGAAACATCCGTGCAATGAAACGGATCGAAGCTTTCCCTGCCCGATATCCGAATCGCCGCCCGGGTCGGTGTCCACCCGCCGTACCGGGCAGCGCCAATGTTCCGACGGACCGCACCGCAGTTAGACAGATCCGCACTTCGACTCGGGGCCGACGACCGTTCCCGGGCACTGACTGACGTCACACGCGACGCAGGGAGATTTGATGACACTGATCCGGGGCCGCCGCATCCTGGCGGGTGCCATGACCCTGGTCGCCGCGGCCGCGCTGGCCGCGTGCGGCAGCAAGACCACCGATGGGAACACCTCGGCGGGAGTCGCCGCCGATGTCTCCGGCGACACCGTCAAGGTGGGCCTGCTCAACTCCCTCTCCGGCACGATGGCCATCAGCGAGGTCACCGTCCGAGACGCGATCATGCTGGCGATCGAGGAGATCAACGCCGCCGGGGGCGTGCTCGACAAGAAGATCGAACCCGTCGGCGAGGACGGCGCCTCGGACTGGCCGACCTTCGCCGAGAAGGCCGAGAAGCTGATCCGGGAGGACCGCGTGGCGGCCGTCTTCGGCTGCTGGACCTCGGCCAGCCGCAAGGCCGTGAAGCCCGTGTTCGAGAAGAACAAGGCACTGCTGTTCTACCCGGTGCAGTACGAGGGCCTGGAGCAGTCGCCGTACATCTTCTACACCGGCGCCACGACCAACCAGCAGATCGTCCCCGGCCTGGACTACCTCAAGGCCCAGGGTGCCACCTCGCTCTACCTGGTCGGCTCCGACTACGTGTTCCCGCGCACCGCCAACAAGATCATCAAGGCGTACGCCGAAGCCAACGGGATGAAGGTGCTGGGGGAGGACTACGCCCCGCTGGGCTCCACCGAGTTCGGCACCATCACGAACAAGGTGAAGTCCTCCGGCGCGGACGCGGTCTTCAACACGCTCAACGGCGACAGCAACGTGGCGTTCTTCAAGGAGTACAAGTCCGCCGGGCTGACCGCCGCCACCATGCCTGTGGTGTCGGTGTCGATCGCCGAGGAGGAGGTCAAGAGCATCGGCACCCAGTACCTGGAGGGCCAGCTCACCGCCTGGAACTACTACCAGACCACTCCCGGCGCGGCGAACGAGAAGTTCGTCGCGGCGTACAAGGCCAAGTACGGGGCGGACAAGCCGACAAGCGACCCGATGGAAGCCGCGTACGTCTCGGTCTACCTGTGGAAGGCGATGGTCGAGAAGGCCGGCACCTTCGACGTCGAGAAGGTTAGGGAGGCGTCCGACGGCATCACCTTCGAGGCGCCCGAGGGGCTGGTCACCGTGGACGGTGCCACCCAGCACATCGCCAAGACGGCACGCGTCGGCAAGGTCGGTGCGGACGGTCTGATCACCGAGGTCTGGAACTCCGGACAACCGATCACCCCCGATCCGTACCTCAAGAGCTACCCGTGGGCCGGTGGCCTGAGCTGACCCGGTGGGCCCGGGCGGCGCGACCGCCCGGGCCCACCCCCACCAGCAGTTCGGAGTACGCACCGTGACAGTTCTCATCGGCCAACTCTTCACCGGCGTCAGCATCGGCGCGGTGCTGCTGCTCATCGCGCTCGGCCTGGCCCTCACCTTCGGCCAGATGGGCGTGATCAACATGGCCCACGGCGAGTTCATCATGGCCGGGGCCTACACCACCTACGTCCTGCAACAGGTCATCACCGCGGCCGGCTGGTCGCTGCTGATCGCCCTGCCGGTCGCCTTCGTGGTGGCCGGCGCGATGGGTGTGCTGCTGGAGTTCCTGCTGATCCGCCGCCTCTACGCCCGCCCGCTGGACACCCTGCTGGTCACCTGGGGGGTGTCGCTGATCCTGCAACAGCTCGCCCGGGACATCTTCGGCAGCCCCAACGTGCAGACCCGCGCACCGGAGCTGCTCACCGGCAACATCGCGCTGCCCGGCGGCATCACCGTGGCGAACAACCGGTTGTTCATCCTCGCCCTGGCCGGCGGCGCCGTCGTCGCGTTGACCCTGGCCCTGCGGGTCACCCCGCTGGGTCGCCGGATCCGGGCCGTCGTGCAGAACCGGGACCTGGCCGCCGTCTCCGGCATCCCCACCGCCCGGGTCGACCGGATGACCTTCTTCATCGGCTCCGGCCTGGCCGGCATCGCGGGCGTGGCCCTCACCCTGCTCGGGCCGATCGGTCCCACCATGGGCACCAACCTGATCATCGACGCCTTCCTGGTCGTCGTGGTCGGCGGGATCGGCCAGCTCAAGGGCACCGTCATCGTCGCCTTCGCCCTGGGCGTGCTCCAGGCCACCGGCGAGTACCTCACCACCCTCAGCGTCGCCAAGGTGATGGTCTTCATCGCCATCGTCGCGTTTCTCCAGTGGCGACCCCAGGGCCTGTTCACCCTGCGCACCAGGAGTCTGGCATGACCACCGTCGCCCGAGATCCCGTCACCGCCGCCGACCCCGCGCCGGCACCACCGACCAGACCTGCGGCCGGACCGTCCCGCCACCGGTACCGGGCCGCCGTCGGATTCGCCTTCGGCGCGGCCCTGCTCTTCGCCGTCGCGCCGCTGGTGCTGTCGGACTTCCGGCTCTCCCTGCTGGCGAAGTACCTCTGCGTGGCCATGGTCGCGGTCGGCATCGGCCTGGCCTGGGGGCGCGGCGGCATGCTCACGCTCGGCCAGGGGGTCTTCTTCGGCCTCGGCGGCTACGCGATGGCCATGCATCTCAAGCTCGCCGACGCGGGCCCGGGCAACATGCCCGACTTCATGATGCTGTACGGGCAACTCGACGAGTTGCCCCTGTGGTGGCGACCGTTCGCCAGCCCATGGTTCGCCCTGCCCGCCACGGTGCTGCTGCCGATGGCTGTCGCCTTCGTTCTCGGATCGTTGGTCTTCCGCCGCCGGGTGCGCGGTGCCTACTTCGCCATCCTCAGCCAGGCCCTCGCCGCCGCCATGGTGATCCTGCTGATCGGTCAGCAGGGCACCACCGGCGGCACCAACGGGCTCACCGACATCCAGGGCTTCTTCGGCTACGACCTGGACGACCCGGTCAACCAGCGGATGGTCTACTTCATCATCGCCGGCACCCTGCTGGCGCTGCTGGCCCTGGCCCGGCACCTGATGCAGAGCCGCTACGGCGAGCTGTTGGTGGCCGTCCGCGACTCGGAGGAACGGGTCCGCTTCCTCGGCTACGACCCGGCCACCGTGAAGCTTGTCGCGTACGTGGTCGCCGCCGGCATGGCCGGGTTGGCCGGCGCGCTTTTCGTGCCCGCGGTGGGCATCATCTCACCGGCGCTGATCGGGATCGTGCCATCCATCGAGTTCGTCATCGGCGTCGCCATCGGCGGGCGAGCCACGCTGCTCGGCCCGGTACTCGGGGCGGTCGCGGTGGCGTGGGCGCGCACCGCCCTGTCGGAGCGCTTCCCGGGCACCTGGACGTACCTTCAGGGTCTCCTGTTCGTGGTGGTGGTGGCGTTCCTGCCCGGCGGCCTGGCCTCGCTGATCGGCCTGGCCCGCCGCCGCGACGACGGCGAACCTCGCCCGAGTCGACTCGGGCGATTTCGGCCTCGCCGACGGGAGGGGGCGGCATGACCGGGCAGTTGCACGGGCTCTACGTGCGTGACCTGCGGGTCAGCTTCGACGGGTTCACCGCCGTCGACGGGGTCTCCCTCGACGTCGCCCCGGGCGACATCCGGTTCCTGATCGGGCCCAACGGCGCCGGCAAGACCACTCTGGTGGACGCCGTCACCGGCCTGGTCCGGGCCACCGGCTCGGTGCGCTTCGGTGACCGGGAACTGCTCGGCAGGCCGGTGCACCGGATCAGCCGGCTCGGCGTCGGCCGCACCTTCCAGACCTCGACGGTGTTCGAGGAGCTGACGGTGTTGCAGAACCTCGACATCGCCGCCGGGGCCCGACGCGGCTGGGCGACGTTGCTGCGCCGCCGCCACGGCGTTCCTGACGAGGTGGCCGAGGCCCTCGACGTCATCGGCCTGGCGAGCCGCGCCGACCAGCTCGCCGGCACCCTCGCCCACGGGCAGAAGCAGTGGCTGGAGATCGGCATGCTGCTGGTGCAGGACACCCGGCTGCTGCTGCTCGACGAGCCGGTCGCCGGCATGAGCCACGAGGAACGCGACGCCACCGGGCAGCTGCTGGAGAGGGTGAGCCAGGACCGCACAGTGGTGGTGATCGAGCACGACATGGACTTCCTGCGCCGCTTCGCGCGTACCGTCACCGTGCTGCACGGCGGTCGGGTGCTCAGCGAGGGCACCGTCGCCCAGGTGCAGGCCGATCCACGCGTGCAGGAGGTCTACCTCGGTCACCCGGTCGACGCCGGGTCGGCCCCGACGCACACGGAGGCATGATGCTCACGATGCGCGGCGTACACGCCGGTTACGGGCGCAGCCGGGTGCTGCACGGTGTCGACGTGGCGGTGCCCGCCGACGGGGTCGCCACCGTGCTGGGCCACAACGGCGCCGGCAAGTCCACCCTGCTGCGGGTGGCCGCCGGCCTGCTGCGCCCCAGCGCCGGCCGGGTCGAGCTGGACGGTGCGGACATCACCCGGCTGGCGCCGCACGAGCGGGTCGCCCGGGGGATCGCGTACGTGCCGCAGGGGCAGCAGTGCTTCCCCCACCTGACCGCGGCGGAGAACCTGCGCCTGGTCGCCGACGGCCGTCGCGACGGGGCAACGGCCACCGCGGAGGTGCTGGACCTCTTCCCGGCGCTGCGTCCGCTGCTGCGTCGGCGGGCCGGGCTGCTCTCCGGCGGCCAGCGTCAGCAGTTGGCCATCGCCCGGGCGCTGATCACCCGGCCCCGGCTGCTGATGCTCGACGAACCGACCGAGGGCATCCAGCCGTCGGTGGTGACCGAGATCCAGGACCGGATCGTGGCCCTGATCGCCCAGACCGGGTTCAGCGTGCTCCTGGTCGAGCAGCACCTCGGCTTCGCGCTGCGGGTCGCCGACCGCTACCACGTGCTGGAGTCCGGGCGCGTCACCTCCGCCGGCGACGGCGGCGCCGCCGCCGAACACACCGTCCGCGAAGCCCTCGCGGTGTGACCCCCGCGATCTTGCACTTTCGGTCGGCTAGAGGCCCTCTCGCGGCTTTTGTGGCGACGGAAAGTGCAAGATCGGCGAGGTTGCGGGGTGGGCCTTCCGTTGTGGGGGTTGACCGCCTAAGGTGGGCGTGGAAGCGCTCCCACGGTCCCTGGGCAGGACTGTTCTCGACGTGCTCGCTCCCTCACCCACCACAGAGGAAGTCGCATGTCTGCACGTACAAAACTTCAGGCCGCCGCGACGGTGGCCGTGGCTCTGCTCGGCGTGGCCGCCGCCGCGCCCGCCGCGACGGCGGCGCCGACGGTCGGTGCTCCGGCCGTCGCCGCCGCACCCACCGCCGACTGGCTGCACACCGACGGCAACCGGATCGTCGACGAGGCCGGCAACCAGGTCTGGCTCACCGGGGCCAACTGGTTCGGCTTCAACGCCAGCGAGCGGGTCTTCCACGGCCTGTGGTCGGGCAACCTCGAATCGATCACCCGCCAGATGGCCCAGCGCGGCATCAACATCGTCCGGGTGCCCATCTCCACGCAACTGCTGCTGGAGTGGAAGGCCGGGCAGACGATCCGGCCGAACGTCAACACGTACGTCAACCCGGAGTTGGAGGGCCTGAACAACCTCCAGGTCTTCGACCACTGGCTCGCACTGTGCGAGAAGTACGGTCTGAAGGTCATGCTCGACGTGCACAGCGCCGAGGCGGACAACTCCGGCCACGTCTATCCGGTGTGGTGGAAGGGCAGCATCACCCCGGAGCTGTTCTTCCAGGGCTGGGAATGGATCACCACCCGCTACCGGACCAACGACACCATCGTCGCGATGGACGTCAAGAACGAGCCGCACGGGACGCCGAACGATCCCGAGCGGGCCAAGTGGGACTCCAGCACCGACCAGGACAACTTCAAGTACGCGTGCGAGACGGCGGGCCGGCGGATCCTGGCGATCAACCCGAACCTGCTGATCCTCTGTGAGGGCATCGAGATCTATCCGCGGGCCGGCGCCACCTGGGACTCGCCCAACACCAACCCCGACCGCAGCCCCAACTACCACTACAACTGGTGGGGCGGCAACCTGCGCGGCGTCGCCGAGCACCCGGTCAACCTCGGTGCCCAGCAGGACCAACTCGTCTACTCGCCGCACGACTACGGACCGCTGGTGTACGAGCAGCCGTGGTTCGAGGGCGACTTCGACAAGGACTCGCTTACCAACGACGTGTGGCGACCGAACTGGTTCTACATCCACGAGCAGAACATCGCGCCGCTGCTGATCGGGGAGTGGGGCGGCCGGCTGGGGCAGGACGCCCGGCAGGACCGCTGGATGGCCGCGCTGCGCGACCTGATGATCGAGAACGGCATCCACCACACGTTCTGGTGTCTCAACCCCAACTCAGGTGACACCGGTGGCCTGCTGCTCGACGACTGGGCGAGCTGGGACGAGACGAAGTACAACCAGATGCTCAAGCCCGCGCTGTGGCAGCACAACGGCAAGTTCGTCGGCCTCGACCACCAGGTGCGCCTCGGCGGCACCGACTCCACCACCGGCATGAGCCTCGCCGAACGCTACGCCGGCGGCCCCGGCCCCGGTGACACCACCGCGCCGACCGCACCGGGGCGGCCGACCGCCACCGACGTGACCGCCACCGCCGCCACGCTGAGCTGGGCGGCGGCCACGGACGACGTGGGCGTCACCTCGTACGAGGTGCTGCGGGCGACCGGATCCGGGGCAGCCACCGTGGTCGGCACGGTCTCCGGAACCACCTACCGGGCGACGGGGCTGAACGCCTCGACCAGCTACACCTTCACCGTGCGGGCGCGCGACGCGGCCGGCAACGTCTCGGCGGCCTCGCCGCCGTCGACCGTCACCACCCCGGCCGGCAACGACAACGGCGACGCCGGCTGCGCCGCCACGTACCGGGTCACCAGCTCCTGGCAGGGTGGCTACCAGGCGGAGGTGACCGTCCGGAACACCGGTACGGCGGCCATCTCCGGCTGGACGGTCAGTTGGACCGCCCCCGCCGGCACCACCATCTCGTCACTGTGGAACGGCCGGCTCACCACCTCCGGAACCACAGTGACGGTGCGCAACGAGCCCTACAACGGGCAACTCGCCGCCGGCACCAGCACCACGTTCGGGCTGACCGGCAGCGGATCGGGTACGCCTTCCGGGCTGACCTGCGCCGCGTCCTGACGATGGGTGCCCCTGCCCCACCCGGTGGATCGCGGGTGGGGCAGGGGCCGTCCGGGGGCGTGACGCCACCTCGGACGGCCCCGCGCGGCCCGGGCCTGGGTGGGCCGCGTCACCGCGTTCGCATCGCCGAGCGCCGGGTCACGCCAACCGGATGGCGTCCCCGTCGACGGTGACGTTCGCGGCGGGCAGCGGCGCCCCCGCCGGGCCGCTGCGTACCGAGCCGTCGGCGATGTCGAACACACTGTTGTGGCAGGCGCAGACGATGGTGCCGTCGGAGACCGAGGTGACCGTGCAGCCCTGGTGGGTGCAGGTCGCGGAGTACGCCTTGATGATCCCGTCGGTCGGCTGGGTCACCACCACGCCGGCGTCGGCGAAGATCGCGCCGCCACCGACCGGGATGTCGGCCAGCGTGGCCAGTGCCGGTGTACCGGGATCAGCGCCGTCATCGCCCGGCGTGGCGGTGCCGGACGGGTCGACACCCGAGGTGTCCGACGGGTCGACGCCGGAGCTGCCGGCGGGCGGTGCGGCCGGCGGTGCCGCCGTGGGCTGACCGTACGTCGCACAGCCGGTCAACGCGGCCACGCCCACCGCGCCGGTACCGGCCAGCAGGGCGCGTCGTGACCGGCAGCAGCCAGCCTGCTCGTGGTTCATCCGAGGTGCCTTGCCTTTCCGGGGGGATCAGAACTGGATTCCGAACGTGGTGAAGTACCAGACCGACGAGGTCAGGAAGACACCGATCAGGGCGACGAACACGACCCCGCCGATGGTGGGGAGCACCCAACCGGCGAGGCCCCGCTTGGGCAGGGTCAGCATCTTGGTGGCGAAGGCGCCGAAGAAGAAGCAGCCCAGCAGGGAGTGCAGCAGCGTACGGGTGTCGTAGTCGGCGAAGCCGAGCGCGTAGAGGCAGTGCACCGCGACCGGCACGGTGAGCAGGAACGCGATCCGCCCTGACCAGCGGTGTGCCGAGCCGGCCCAGGACGGGGAGAAGCCGCCGAGCCGACCCCACATCGCCAACGCGGACAGCAACTGGATGACGGCGAAGAACGCCGCCCCGGTGCCCAGCCACACCTTCACCGTCAACGGCGAGGAGAAGCCGGCCACGTTCACCGCGATGCCGGTGGGGGTGTGGGTGCGTCCGTAGACGCCGAGCGCCACCGCCACCCCGGCCCCGACCACCAGCGGCACCAGCAGCGAGGGCCGCCGTCTCGGTGCGCTCGGCGGCGGGGCGCCAAAGTCACGCATCACCTCGACCGTGGGCTCCGGCGCCCGGCGGGGCACGGTGCGTGCCCCGCCGTGTCGGTGCTGGGACATCACCGCGCCCCGGGGACGACCGGCTCGGCGACGAGGGTCACTCCGTTGACCACGGTGCTGTTGAAGGCGGGGTCCAACGGCGGTGCCGGAATGGGCTTGCCGTTCCAGGTGACGATGCCGATCTGGGTGCCGTCGGGCCGCATGATCCAGCCGCCGTCGTAGCCGGCCCTGCGGGTCTCCTCGGTCACCCGGTAGATCGCCGGAGCGGTGCCCGAACCGGACTTCACCACCGCTTCGTCGGCCGACGTGTCGTCGGGTCGGGCGGTGAACTTCCAGCGCCGTACGCCGACGATCATCTCACCGCTGGCGCGGTCGCCCCGGATGACACCGGTCAGCTTCGCGTCCTTGCCGGTCAGCTCGATCTTGCCGTCGCGTACCGTGCCGGACAGCCAGAGCTCCATGCTCCGGCCGTCGCAGACGTACGCCTCGGCCTTGCCGTCCTTCACGGTGATGGCGATGGTGGCACCGTTCTCGAGTTCACCGATCCAGTTCTGCTCGACCGATGTCACCTCGGTCCCCGCCGACGAGGCGTCCGGATCCGTCGGCGGCGAGGTGCCGGCCGGTCGCCGGGCGTCGGCGTCGGGGTCGGTCGGTTCCTCACCGGGCGCGACCGCGTCGGGGTCCGCCTCCACGTCGGCGGACGGGGCCGGCGCGGCGGCCGGTGCACCTCCGCCGGCCGCGGGTTGGGTGCCCGGCGGGGATGCCTGTGCACTCATTGTGAACAGCACAGCAGCCGTCACCGCCCCCGACAGGAGGGTGAGCAACGGGGTCAGGCGCTTCATGGGCCACTCCCTTCGCACTCAGGTACGGGCGGAGGTGGTGGATCGGTTCAACCGCGCGCCAGGAACCTCCTGCGGGAGCCGTCTGCGACGCCGTCAGAGACGCTTCCGTGCCGTTGACGCGCGAGTGGCCCGACGGATGCGCCCAGCTCCGGCCCGAACACCAGCAGCAGGACCGCGGCGACCAGACACAGCACGCCCAGCGCGATGGCCGGCAGCACGAGCCCGTTACCGAGGGAGAGGACCAGCAGCATGGTGGACGGTCCGAGGATGCCACCGACCTTGGTGGCCGCACCGGCGAAGCCGGAGCCGGTGGCCCGCATCGCGGTCGGGTAGATCTCGGCGCTGTACGGCAGCAGCATCGCGTTGACCGCGGACAGCGACAGCACCAGCAGGCCGATGGAAGCCAACAGCAGCGCCGTCCCGCCGCTGTCGGCGCTCCAGAGGGCCACTCCGCTGAGCCCGATCGCGGTGATCGCGATAAACAGCGCCAGCGCCCGGCGACCGCTCCAGGCCGCGTAGAGCAGCACGACGAGAGCCAGGGCCGGGGTCGAGTAGAGCGCCGAGTCGGCGAGCAGGCCACTCGCGACCCCACCGGCGAGCCCGGCCTCCCGCAGTTGCGCGGGCAGCATGACCAGGAAGCCGAAGTTCACCAGCCCCCACACCACACCGACCACGCCGATCACCGACGTCACGACGGGATACGTCCGAAGCATCGCCCCCACGCCGAGCTGTGTCTCCGCGACCCCCGCTGCCGGTGGCGTGGCACTCAGACGGGATCCGTAACGACGGAGCACGGCCTCCGCCTCGGTGCGCCGCCCGGCGCGCAGCAGGTACAGCGGCGACTCGGGGATCGACGGCGCCATCAGCAACAGCAGCAGCCCGGAGGGCAGCCCGATCAGCCAGAGCGCGCGCCAGGTCAGCGCCGGCTCGAGGTGGCGGGCCGCCTCACTGGCCGCCAGGTACCCGCCCAGACCACCGATTCCACCGACGGTCACCGCCACCCAGCCGCGGTGTCGGCGTGGGGTCAGCTCGGCGATCAGTGTGAACACCAGGGGCAGCAGGCCACCGGCGGAGGTGCCCATCGCGAAGCACATCACCAGGTTCCACTCGAAGCTGGGCATGGCCCCGCACGCCGAGGTCGCGATGAACAGCAGGGTGGCCAGGAGCAGGGCGGTCCGCCGACCGTACCGGTCGCCGAGCAGGCCCCAGAGGACCGACCCGACGGCGGTACCGGTGAGGGCGACCAGGGGCAGGATCGAGATCGATTCGAGTGACATGCCGTACTCGTCGCTCATGCCGGGCATGACGAAGCCGAGGGTGAGTGGCTTCATGATGTCGACCACCAAGGCGATGGTCAGCACCGCGCAGGTGATCCAGTAGGCCGGTCTCAGCCGACCATGCTCGATCGACTCCACGGTGACGCCTTCGGAGTCCGGTCGCTGGATGCCCGCGAACAGCGCCCGCCCAGCCAGCAGCAGGCCGGCGAGGAGCAGCAGCATGCCGAGGATCATCGTGGGCGTCCACATGTCCATCGGCTGGCCGGGGGGAACGCCCTCCATGCCGGGCATGCCCGGCATGGAGGGCTCCGCCTGTCGCATGCGGGCATGGTCGATCATCATCCGTACGTCAGGCAGTTGAAACAGGACGCCGGCCGTCACCAGCGCCACGCCGAGCAGGAATCCGAGCCGTCCGCGACGCTTCGTGGATATGACGCCGGCACTACGGGTTTCGGGCATGGATTACCGACCTCCGGGTTGTCCCGGTACGAGAAGAACGTCGGCGGATCGACGACTGCCGAAACCTACTGGGGCTTTATCAGACAATCATCAATGTCGTGCTCGGGTCGATCACGTTGCCCGTACGTGATCGGCGGCTTCTCGCCCTGGTCGGGTCGGATTTCAGGGGCAGTACCGGCATCCCGCCGAGGTCAGACGGTGACGCGGCTTGCCGGACGGCGGGCCGTGGGCAGCGAGGACACCTCGGCGGCGGGCCGTGGCACGTCGTTGGGTGTCACGTCGACCGACGAGATGCCGGCCGGAACGGCGTTCTGCACCGCTGCGGCACTCAGTTGATCGAGCGCAGCGTCGAGGCTGTCGAAGATCGGGAAGACCCCGTCGAGCTTCATGGTGTGCAGGACGGTACGAATGAACCTCGACGGCGCGGCGAGGCACAGCCGCCCACCCTGCTCGCGTACGTCCCGGTGGGCCCGGACGAGCATGCCCAGCCCGACTGAGTCGATGACCTGCACGTGGGTCAGGTCCACCACCACCGTCCCGGCCACGTCGAACGCGGCGCGCAGCGCGGTCCGCAGCGCGTCGCCGGTGCCCGGGTCGAGGTCGCTGTCGGCGGGAGCCGCCTCGGCGTTGCGGACCGACCCGCCGCGCTCGCTGTCACCGGGTGGGCTGCCCGGCGGCAGCGAACTGCACCGGGGGCAGCGGTGCGGACCGGTGGCGAACGGTGAACCGCTCCATCCGTGGTCGGAGACCAGCGTCCAGACAACCTCGGCGTCGGGCAGCACGCAGGCGGTGCCGGTGGTGGTGTCGCCACAGACGTCGCAGATCAGGGTCATCAGGTTGTCGTCCGGTACGACGGTCATCCTGCTTCCTCTCCGGTGCCGCGGCCGGTCGGCCGGGGTACGGAACTCGGGGCGGCGGGCGGAGCGCCGTCGCCGTGCGGACTACTCACCGGGAGTCGGAGCGTTCCTTGCCGGTCGTGGCGACCACGATCACCACCGCGATCGCGGCGAGCCCGGCCTGCACCACCAGACCCAGCAGGCTGAACCCCTGAACACCGGCGAGCCAGGCGGTGATGGCACCGAGCAGCGCGGCCACCGCGCCGATGGTCGTGGTGAGCCACAACGGCACGGCCGGGCGGCCGGGCAGGACCAGTCGCCCGAGGGCACCGACGGCAAGGCCCACGGCGAGGGCCGCGACGATCCCGGCGCTGGTCATGCTGCTCCTCGTGCTCACGTCTGATGCGGTCGGCTGCGGTGGGTCAGGTGCGTACGGTGACCGCGGCGCGGCCGTACGCGGCAGCGCGCGGCGCCACACTCGGCGGCGGTGTCCCGCCGGCCGGTGGGCCAATACCCGCACCGACGGAGGTAGCGGCGGCGGGGGCCGCCGGGGCGGCTCCCGCGTCGGCCGCCGTGGCCGGGGCGGCTTCCGCGTCGGTGTGCACCGGCAGGATCTGGTCCAGCCGGGCGGTCTGCAGGATCCGGGTGATGCGCGGGTTCGGATTGCGTACCGCCAGCACACCTCCGGCGCGGACCATCCGGCGGTGCACGTCGAGCAGCAGGCCGATGGCGGCGGCGTCGATGTGTCGGCAGCCGGCCAGGTCGATCACGACCTGCTGGGGACGCAGGGCCAGCAGCTGATCGAGGACCGCACCGGTCTCGGGTAGGCAGCTCAGATCGAACTCGGTGATGGACACCTCCACCAGCGGCACCGAGCACTCGGGGCGTCGTGGTGCGGTCACGGCCAAGGCCCCCTCTCCTGCGGTCTCCAAGTGGCTCTCACCCTGCCCAGCGGGGTTGGCGGGCACCGCGCGGACGGATGACAGTTGCGTGACAAAACACCCTGTTGTCGATCGTGGTTGGTCCGGTGGTCAGGGCTTGGGGATGATTCCGGTATGACAGCGGTACTGGTGATCGAGGACGACGACCGGATCCGGCTGGCGTTGCTGCTCGCTCTGGAGGACGAGGGCTACGAGGCCCGGGGAGCGGCCACCGCCGAGGAGGGGCTGCGTACGCAGCGCCGGGATCCCGCCGACTACGTCCTGGTCGACCTGATGCTGCCCGGCATCGACGGCTTCGAGGGCATCCGCCAACTGCGCCGCGACGACGACGTCCCGATCGTCGTGGTCAGCGCCCGCGACGACACCCACGACATCGTCGCCGCGCTGGAGGCCGGTGCCGACGACTACGTGGTCAAGCCGGTGGCGATCAAGGAACTGACCGCCCGGCTGCGCGCCCTGCGCCGACGCGGTCGCGCGGTGACCGCGCCGGACGGCCCCGAGCCGGTACCGGTGCTCGCCTTCGGCGAGCTGGAGGTGAGCCCGGAGGCGGGGGAGGTGCGGCGGTCCGGCGAGCCGGTCGCGGTCACCCGTACGGAGTTCCGGTTGCTGTGCGAGCTGGCCGAACACGCCGGCCGGGTGCTGTCGCGCCAGCAGCTGCTCAGCCGGGTCTGGGGGTACGACAGCGGCGACGAACGGCTGGTCGACGTGCACGTCGGTCGGCTGCGCCAGAAGATCGAGGCCGACCCGGCAAACCCCCGGCACCTGGTGACGTTGCGCGGCCTCGGTTACAAACTGCAACGATGAGACGCCTCGGACTACGTGCCCGGGTCACCGCCGCGTTCGCGATCGGCGCGTTGCTGCTGTCCGCCTCGATGGCTCTGGTGTCGTACGAGCTGACCCGCCGCACCCTGCTCAACGAGCGGGAGCGCACCGTGCTGCGGGCGGCGTACTACGACGCGGCGGTGGTCCGCGCCGGCCTGAACACCGAGAACCCGGACGTTGCGGAGGCGCTGCGGGCGCTGGACACCGGCACCGGCCGACGACCCCTGGTGCTGCTCGACGGCGAGTGGTACGCCCGCAGCGCCGACACCGGGCTCACCACAATCGTTCCGGCCCAGCTCCAGGACCTGGTCTCGGCGGGGGAGCCGGCGGTGCAGCGGGTACGCCTCAACGACAGCCCGGTGATGCTGGTCGGGGTGCCGCTGTCCGAGTCGACCGCCTTCTACGAGATCGCCTCGCTGCGGGAGCTGGAGCAGACCTTCCAGGTGCTGGCGCTGGCGCTCACCGCGGTCGCGATCATGGTCGCCGGGTCGGGGGCGGCCCTCGGGTGGTACGCCACCCGGCACGGGTTGCGCCCGTTGACCGCCGTGGCCGACGCCGCCGAACGGATCGCGGCCGGCGACTTCACCACCCGGCTCGCCCCGGACACCGACCCGGACCTGAACCGCCTTTCCACCTCCTTCAACCGGATGGTCGACGAGTTGGCCGGGCGGATCGACCGGGACCGGCGCTTCGCCGCCGACGTCAGCCATGAGCTGCGCTCGCCGTTGCAGACCCTCGCCGCGGCCGCGAGTGTGCTGTCCCGACGCCGGGAGAACCAGGACGAGCGGACCGCCACCGCCGCCCGGCTCGTCGCCGACGAGATCGAGCGCTTCCAGCAACTCGTCAACGACCTGCTGGACCTGTCCCGTGGTGATCAGCCGGTGCACCGGGAGCCGGTTGACCTGCCCGAGCTGGCCCGCCAGGCGTGCCGGGACCGGGACCTGCCGGAGTCGATGGTGCAGCTGGCGGCGGGGACCCCGCCCAGTTGGCGGGTGGACCGCCGCCGGGTCACCCAGGTGTTGACCAACCTGCTGGACAACGCCGAGCGGTACGGTGCGGGGCCGATCGCGGTGCGGCTGTCCCACACCGCGGACACGGGCGTGATCGAGGTCGACGACGAGGGCCCGGGAGTGCCGATGGAAGACCGCGAGGTGATCTTCGACCGCTTCGTCCGGGGTCGGGCGGCCAACTACCGGGGCGGCGGCGACGGCACCGGCCTGGGGTTGGCCCTGGTGGCCCAGCACGCCGCCGCGCACGGCGGAGACGCCTCGGTCAGCGACCGCCCGGAGGGCGGCGCCCGGTTCCGCGTCACCCTGCCCGGGAGCGTCTCATGACCGGGCCCGTCGCCGTCGGGTCCGCGTACGCCGGTCAACCTGCCCGGGCCGTGCGTACCGTTCGGGCCGGGTGGAAGGCCGGGGTAGCCCTGGTGGTGGCCACGGTGCTTGCCCTGCTCGGGGGGTGCGGGGTGCCCGCCGAGGACCAACCCCGCGCGGTCACCCCGCCACCCGTACCCTTCCCGTCCACCGCCACGGCGGCACCGACGGCGGCCGAGACCGGCGCGGTCACCGAGGTGCTCTACTTCTCCCGCGACGAACGCCTGGTGCCGGTGATCCGCCGCGCCGACCAGGTGCCCGCGCTCGACGCGCAGTTGCGGGCCCTGTTGGCCGGGCCGACCCCGGCCGAGCGCGACGACGGGCTGACCAGCGCTCTGCCGGGGGCCTTCACCAGCGCGGTGGTCGAGCTGGTCGACGGGTTGGCCCGGGTCACCGTCGGACTGACGGCGGTGGACACCGGCCGCATCGACGGTCGGCTGGCGTACGGTCAGATCGTCTGCACGCTCAGCGCCCGCACCGACGTCACGGCGGTGCTGTTCCTGGAGGGCGGCACGCCGTTGAGCGTCCCCCGGGCGGACGGTTCGCTGTCGTCGGGGCCGCTCACCGCGGCCGACTACGCCGTGTTGATCAATCCGCGTTGAGGAGAGGCGGACCACCCGACGCACGCGCAGCGCGACGACTCGTATCCTTTCCGCGAACCGTCGTGGCGACGACCGGAAAGGACTTGGTGTGAACGACCGGGCCGAGACGTTGGAGTTCCAGGCCGAGGCGCGTCAGCTGCTCCGGCTGATGGTCCACTCGATCTACTCGAACAAGGACGTGTTCCTCCGCGAGTTGATCTCGAACGCCTCCGACGCGCTGGACAAGCTGCGCCTGGCGTCGATGGTCGACAAGGATCTTGCCGTCGACACCGGCGACCTGCACATCGCCATCGAGGTCGACAAGGACGCCCGTACCCTCACCGTGCGCGACAACGGCATCGGCATGAGCCGCGACGAGGTGGTCTCCGTCATCGGCACGATCGCCAAGTCCGGCACCGCGGAGCTGCTGCGGCAGTTGCGCGAGGCCAAGGACGCGGGTGCCTCGCAGGAGCTGATCGGTCAGTTCGGCGTGGGCTTCTACGCCGCGTTCATGGTCGCCGAGCGGGTCGAGCTGGTCACCCGGCGGGCCGGCGAGAGCGGCGGTACCCGCTGGGAGTCCACCGGCGAGGGCACCTACACCATCACCGAGCTGGACGACGCTGCCCAGGGCACGGCGGTGACCCTGCACCTCAAGCCCGCCGACGCCGATGACAACCTGCACGACTACACGGCCGAGTGGACGATCCGGGAGATCGTCAAGCGCTACTCCGACTTCATCGCCCACCCGATCCGGATGACCGTCGAGCGGCCCGGCACCGACGACGCCCCCGCCACCACCGAGACCGTGACCCTCAACTCGATGAAGGCGCTGTGGGCCCGCCCACGCGGCGAGGTCGAGCCCGCCGAGTACCACGAGTTCTACAAGCATGTCAGCCACGACTGGGCGGACCCGCTCGAAACCATCCACATGCGCGGGGAGGGGACCTTCGAGTACGAGGCGTTGCTGTTCATCCCCACCCACGCGCCGCTGGACCTGTTCTCCCCGCAGGGGCGCCGGGGGGTGCAGCTCTACGTCAAGCGCGTCTTCATCATGGACGACTGCGACGCGTTGATGCCCAACTACCTGCGGTTCATCAAGGGTGTGGTGGATGCCCACGACCTGTCGCTGAACATCTCCCGGGAGATCCTCCAGCAGGACCGGCAGATCCGCGCCGTACGCCGCCGCCTGGTCAAGAAGATCCTCGCCACGGTCAAGGAACTCAAGACCGACCAGCCGGAGCGGTACCGCACCTTCTGGACCGAGTTCGGGCCGGCGGTCAAGGAGGGTCTGCTGGAGGACACCGACAACCAGGAAACCCTGCTGGAGATCCTCTCGGTGGCCTCGACCCACGACCCGGCCGAGCAGACCGACCTGGCCGGCTACGTGGAACGCATGCGGGAGGGGCAGAGCGACATCTACTACGCCACCGGCGAGAACCGGGTCACCATCGAGAACTCCCCGCACATGGAGGCGTTCCGCGCCAAGGGCTACGAGGTGCTGCTGCTCACCGACCCGGTCGACGAGGTCTGGGTCGAGCGGGTGGGCAGCTACGCCGGCAAGACGCTGCGCTCGGTCGCCAAGGGGCAGGTCGACCTGGACACCGAGCAGGAGCGTACCGAGGCCGAGGCCGAGCGGGAGCGGCAGCGCACCGAGTACGCCGACCTGCTCGGCTGGATGGGCACCGTGCTGGCGGACAACGTCAAGGAGGTCCGGCTGTCGTCGCGGCTGACCACCTCGCCCGCCTGCGTGGTCGGCGACGCCCACGACATCACGCCCACCCTGGAGAAGATGTACCGGGCGATGGGGCAGGAGGTGCCGAAGGTCAAGCGGATCCTGGAGATCAACCCGAGTCACCCGCTGGTCACCGGCCTGCGCAAGGCACACGAACAGGGCGGCAGCGGCGACGCCCTGGCGGAGACCGCCGAGCTGCTCTACGGCACCGCGCTGCTCGCCGAGGGTGGTGACCTGGCCGACCCGTCGCGGTTCGCCCGGATCCTCGCCGACCGCCTCGCCCGCACCCTGTAGCCACCCTCGCTTCCGGGATCGAGTGGCGTCGCAGCCAACTCGATCCCGGGAGCGGGCCTGATCGTCGCGGTGTCGGCGGGCCCCCCACATGATGGCGTCGAGACGCGGGGCGGCGTGGGGTCTCGACGTCGGTCGGGGCGGCGGGTCAGCGGGTGAGGCCGGCGAGCGTGGTCAGCCGCGCCACGCCGGCCGGTGCGGGTCGACCTCGGGCGATCTCGGCCAGCAGCGTACGCGCCGACGACCGCGACCGGACCTCGGCCGGCGCCACCGCGTCGGCGGCGACCAGCATGCGGCCGGCACCGAGCAGGTCACCGGCGAGCAGGTACGCCCGTGCGGCGTCCACCAGGTAGGCGCCCCGGTACTCGGCCGGCAGCCGTCGCCACCCGTCGCGCCGGATCACCACCTCGTGCCGGCACACCGCCTCGGCCGCGTCGCCCCGTTCGACCGCCACCAGCACCCGCGCCAACTCCACGACGACCGGCCCGAAACATATGCGCTGCGCGTCCTCCCCGGGAGTCTGATCGCCGTTCTGGCCGACACCGGCACGATCGCGAGAGCCGGCCGCGAGGTCGGCGGCCCGGTTGAGCAACTGCCCGGCCTGGCGGACCTCGCCGCAGGTGGCGGCGGCGAAGGCGGCCTGGAGCAGCAGCGTGCCACCGACCGCAGATGCGCCCGGTGTCGGCTCCGGCGCGTCTCCCGCCGTCCCGGCCAGCGCCGGCACCAGCCGTACGGCGGCGTCGAAGGTCGCCGTCAACGCGAGCCGTTCCCGACCCGCGGCGCGCAACGCCTGCCCGACCGCGACGGCCGCCGTGCCGGCCAGGAGCGCGTCACCACCCGCTACCGTCGCCGCCCGGTCGGCGGCCAGCCAGGCGAGATCCGGCTCGCCCAGCTTCACCAGCACCGCTGAGGCCATCCGGTACACCTGCACCAGCAGTTCGGCGTCGTCGCGAGGGAGGCCCCGGGCGGCGTCCAGCAGCCCCGGCAGTAGCCGGACCACCTGCGGATACCGCGCATGCTGGTAGCTCAGCCAGGCGTGCCCGACCTGCCGGCGCAGCTCGACCGCCGACACCTGGCACCCCACCTGGGGGAGACCTCCGTAGCGGGCCAGCGCGGTCCGCACCCCGTCGAGCCCGTCCACCGGCGCTGCGCCGACCAACGTCGCCGGCCGTTCGCCGAGCAACACCGCCGGCTCGACCCGCAGCACGTCGGCGATCTGCCGGATCAGCGAGAACTTGTCCAGGGCGCGGGCACCCCGTTCCACCTTGTCCACCCAGCTCTTTGATTTGCCCAACCGGTCGGCGAGCGCCTGCTGGGTCATCCGTCGCCGGGCCCGCCACTGCGCCACCCGCCGCCCGATCGGCACCTCGCCCCTACCGGTCACGCCGCCACCGCCGATCCGGCACCGCCCGCGTGATGTCTTCCACGGGTACGCGCTCCGCCTCGGCCTGTTCCAGCAGCCGCCGCCGCGCAGCGGCCCGCTCAGCCGCCTCGACATGCTCGCCCCGGCTCCCCGCCGTGCCGTCGTCCTGCGCGCTCATTCCACCTCCACCGATCTCTGCCGCGAGACCTCGGCCAGGAGGGGCTGACCACTGAACCCTTTGCCCGGACCGCCTGGCGCGCACCACCTCCGACCGTGCGGTCCGTCGGACCGCACGGGGAGGGTAAGGAGGGTTCTGTCTCATCGGCGGAAAGGGACGCCCGCCCTCTCCGCATCGGACAGTAGGGCGAGTTGGTGACTGCGTAATTACCGCCAGTTATGTGGCGAGCCTGATGCCCATTCGGCCAGCGAGCAGCCGGAGATCATCTGGGAGAGCCCGACGCCTGGCCCGCTGGGCGAGGGACACCACCGCGTCGCGCGCGAGGGGGCTCAGCGCGAACGGGATGGGTGCGGCTCGCTCGGCCTGCACGAATGCACCCAGCGCTTCCGCGTCTCGACGGCCGGTGTCCGCCAGAGCGCGGCCGAGGTCGAGCCAGTAGGACAACTGTCGGATCGTCGCTGCTAGCACCTGCGGTCGGACCGTGCGGGACAGCTCGATCACCCGGCCCATCTCACCCTGCTCCGCCGCGATGGACATCTGCCACAGCCCGACGTTGGTCGGCCCGAATCCACAGCCGTTGAAGCCGCCCCCGTCGGCAGGATCGCCGAGACTGGTCGCCTCCCGGTTCGCCTCGGCAAGATGGTCGCGAGCGACGTCCAGGCGACCGTCCACGGTCGAGGTCAACGCGGCCGAGAGGTGCAACTGGCCGAGCATCTGACGCACCCGCACGTCGCCAGCGTCAGCCTGCAACTCACCCAGTGACCGGTCGGCAGCCCTGGCTGCGAGCGCCGCCGACTCGATCGGCAGGCTCTGCACGTAGGCGAAACGCGCCGCCGCCATCCAGGCGGGATCCTCGACGCTCTCGGCTGCCGACACTGCAACCCGGGCGGCGTTGAGCGCCAAGTGCCGGTATCCGAGGTGCCGAAGACACGTCGATGCCTGGTAGGCAGCCTGCGCCAGTGTCGGACCGCCCACGGCGGCGGCCTCCACCAGCAGGTTGGGAAGTATCCGGGCCATGGCCGGATAGTTGCAGCTCATGCGGAGCCGGTCGCTTCGTCCGATGTCGCCAGCCAGCTGTTCGCCGGCTCGCGTCGAGGGACGTCGCTCGCCGTCTTCGATCTCGATCAGCGCCGACCAGATCGCCGGCACGCACTCCGCCGCCCGCTCCCGGGCGGGGTCGCCGGTCTCGGTGCCCTGGCCCAGCAGGTCGGCCACGGTGACCTGGAGAGCGGCAGCGAAAGCAACGAGGGTGGAGCGCCGGTCGATGGTCTTCCGCCCCGACTCGATCTGTGAGACGTACGACTGGCTGACTCCAGCGAGCCCGGCGAGGACGGCCTGGGACATGCCGCCCCGACGCATCCGCCAATAGCGGATCCTCGCACCCACGGTGTCGGCACTCTTCACCATACTTACCGCCTACCTCCCGAGTAGCCGGCTCGGCAAGCGGCACGCGCCCCAAGCCACAAGTTGGACGGTACCCCGCTTCGTTGCCGATGAGGCCCATGCCGTATTGGCCAAGTCGGGCACCTCTGTAATGTTTCGGCACGCCGAAGCCACGGCGGTATCACTCCAGGAGTGGAGTTTCTGGTGGCTGGGTACCACTGGCCGGCATGAGTGCGAGTGTGCTTGTGGATCCGGACCGGCCTGCGCCCGCCGTGGCGGTCGGCACCGTCGCGGTCGTGGCCCACCGGAAGAAGAACCTCGGTGGCGGCCTGGACGAGCTGCGCGCCGCCCTCGTCGGCGCGGGCGTCGAACATCTGCTCTGGTACGAGGTGCCCAAGAGTCGCAAGGCGCCGAAGAAGGTCCGCAAGGCGCTCGACAAGGGTGCCGAACTGGTCTTCGTCTGGGGCGGCGACGGCATGGTCCAACGCTGCGCCGACACCCTGGCGGGCACCCGGACCCCGATGGCGATCCTGCCGGCCGGCACCGCCAACCTTTTCGCCACCAACCTGGGCATTCCCGAGGACCTGCGCGAGGCGGTGCGAATCGGCCTGCACGGGCGGCGTCGCCGCCTCGACCTGGGCAAGCTCAACGGCGAGCACTTCGCGGTGATGGCCGGTGCCGGCTTCGACGGTGACCTCATCCGCGAGGCCGACCGGGAGATGAAGGGCCGCCTCGGCCGGCTCGCCTACGTGTGGACCGGGCTGCGCCACGTGCGCGGGGAGCTGACCCGGACCCGGATCACCGTCGACGGAGCCCTCTGGTTCGACGGTGAGGCAAGTTGCGTCCTGTTCGGCAACGTCGGCACCATCACCGGCGGCATTCCCGCCTTCGACGACGCCCGCCCCGACAGCGGCTCGCTGGAGATCGGTGTCTCCACCGCCAGCGGTGCCGTCGACTGGGCCCGGACCCTCGGCAAGATGGCCACCGGCCGTTCCGACGACTCCAAGTTCGTGCGGATCACCCGGGGACGAAAGGTCAAGGTCCGCTTCGCCGACCCCAAGACGTACGAGCTGGACGGCGGCGCCCGCAGCAAAGCCCGGAAGTTGAAGGTACGTGCCGTGCCCGCCGCCCTGACCGTAAGCTGCCCCGACCGGGACGCCGAGTAGGCGGCCGAGTCGCCGCAAGGGGCGTGACGCGGCCGAGGCCCATACCGCCCAGGCAGTTGCTCCGAAGGCGCTCATCTCGTCGTTACTGTGAACCACTGTGCCTGAGGGAGCTCCGCAGAACTTCGTCAGAGAATGCCGAGCGCAGGACGTCCCCGTCCTGGAGAAGGCCGTCCCGACCGGCCGGAGCCGCTACCACGAGGCCCGCTACCGCCGGCAGAGCGAGGGTCTCAGCACCTTCCTGATCGCTTACCTGGATGATGCTCCGGCTGGCTGCGGCGAGGTGAGGTGGCAGGGACCCAAAGAGTCGGATGTCCGTGCCCAGTTCCCAGGCTGCCCGGAGATCAACGGCTTGACAGTTGTTCCCGACCGGCGGTCTCAGGGCGTCGGAACGACGATCATCCGTGCGGCCGAGGCGCTCGCAGTACGCCGCGGTCATCACCGGATCGGCATGGGCGTCGGCGAGGACAATGCGCGGGCGTTTGCGCTGTACCTCCGACTCGGGTACGAGGACACCGGCTACCGCTATCTCGACCGGTATCACTACACGGATGACCGTGGAACGCGTCACGAGGTTGCGGATCCCTGCCGTTTCCTGGTCAAGTCGCTCCAGCGCGCCGCCGCACGGGAACGCGGCGGCTTCACCATCTGATCCGCTTGACCTCAAGCGAGGTTGAGGTCAGAGGATCGTGCCATGGGTGGAATCGGGAAATCGGCAGCCAGGGTCGCGGTCATCGGCACCGGAGCCATCGGTAGCGCGGTGGCCTATCGCCTACTGCGAAGCGGGCACGATGTCACGGTCTGGAACCGTACCGAAAGTCGGGCGACCGACCTGGTGGCCGCCGGGGCACTACCAGCGCGGTCCATTCGGGAGGCAGTGTCAGCAAGCTCCCTCGTCTTCCTGACCCTCAAGGACTTCGCAGCGGTGGAGCAGTGCCTTGCCCAGCTCGACATGGACCTGTCCGGGCGTACGGTTGTCGGGATGTACACGGGGACCGCCAGTGAGGCGCGGGTAGCGGCCCGGCGGGTAACCAGCCGAGGCGCACATTACCTCGACGCGGGGATCCAAGCCTCGCCCGAGATGATCGGCACGGATACCGCGACCATCCTCTACAGCGGATCTCCGTACGCCTTCGAACAGCATCGGACGGTCCTCGGTCTGCTGAGCACGCCGCGCTTTGTCGGTGAAGCGCCGGAAGCAGCTGCGGTCTGGGACCTCGCCCTGTTCGGCGTCTGGTACGACGCCCAACTGGGCCTGCTACGAGCCCTGGAAACGGCACGCGCGGCTGGTGTCGACGTGGTCGAATTCTCCCGCACGGCGAGTACTCAGCTCAGCCACGTCGTGGCGGCGGTTCCCAGCACTGTCTCGGAGATGCAGCGGGCCACCTACCCGCCAGGTCCCGCAGACCTCACTGAACATCTGACTGTCCTCCGTCATCTCATCGCGCTGCGGGCCGACCGACGTCTCGGCGATGGCGGATTAGCAGAGGTGGCGGCGCGAGTCGAAGCGCTCATCGCAGACGGCCGCGGCGGCGAGGGCCTGACCGCAACTGTCGGGTAGCGAATGGTCGAACCGCACGATCGGCTGGCCCGGTTCTCCTCCTGCGTCAGAGCGGCAACCTCATACAATCTGATCCTCGGATTCGGAACGACGGGGGTCGATGATGCGGGCAGGGAAGACCAGTTCGTTGGTGGCTGCTGCCCCGATGGCCGTGCTGTTGCTCGGCTGCGCCGCCCCCGGCGCCGGGGGCGACGACGTGCAGGCGACACCTACGAGCACGTCGCCGTCGCCCACCGTGGTCGCGAAGCCGGCCGCTCCGCAGGCAGGCGTACCCAACAACCATGCCGACAACAACGGCTGGAAGCGACGGCACGAGCTTTCCACCGCGGACCAGCGCACCGGGCAGAAGCTCGCCGCGCGGATCCGGCCCAGGCTCGAGGCACTACGCGAGGCCGGGGACTTCGCACCGGAGTCCACCCTGCGAGTGCTGCTCGACCTGGGCATCGAGGCAGACGCGATCGAGGTCACCACCATGCGAACGCCGATCGGGCCGGAGACGACGCCCCCGCCGGGTGCCGTGTACGCGGTGCGCTTCGCGGACGTGGGCTGTGTGATCGGGTCCGTGCGGCCCGACCGGGTCATGGCCAGGGTCACCGGCTCGGCTGCCGAATTCGGGTGCCTGGAGCCCTTCTCGCATTGACGCCGTCCGGCGCAGCTCGCGACGTCAGCCCGGGACGACCGGGCGACGCGGGGGAGGGGCGCGACGGTGAACGGTCGCGCCGACGTCGCCAGGTCAGCGTGCAGACGGTGAGGCAGACGGCGGCCGCGAGGACGAGCGGTGGGCGTGGGCCGAGCAGCACGGCGGCGGAGCCGAGCGGAGTCATCGCCGCGATCGGCCCGAACATGACCGTGTTGGCGGTGGCGGCGACCCGACCGAGCAGCGCGTCGGGACTGTGTGTCTGGACGGCGGTGACGGCGGCGACCAGCGCCCACGGCAGTCCGAGGCCGCCCAGCACCGACGCGGTGACCACTCCCGGCCACCAGGGCAGGCACCGGACCAGGCAACTGAGCGCGAAGAGTCCGGTACCGGCCAGGGCCACGGCCGTGGGGCCGAGCCGGGAAATCAGCCGGCCGGCGACCAGTCCAGCCGCGACCGAGCCGGCGCCCTGGGCGCTGAGCAGGACACCCAGGAACGTCGCCGGTAGGCCGAGCGTGTCGGTGACGACGGCGTAGCCGGCGGCGGTGGTGAAGCCGGACATGCCGATGGCGACTCCGGCCAGGACCACAGGTCGTCGGATGGACGCCGCGCCGAACAGAACGGCCAACCCGACTCGGACTCCCCGGTCCGGTTGCGCGACCGGCGGCGGCGTGCGGGTCAGGCGCAGCGCCGCGAAGCCGGCTGCGGCGAGGGCCGGCAGGCCGGCGGCGAGCAGGGCGACCAGGTGGCCGCCCTGCCAGGTGTACAGGCCGGCACCGGCCAACGGGGCCACCAGCTTGACGCCTTCCTGGGCACTGGAGCGCCATCCGTTCACCCGTCCGAGCTGGACCGGCGACAGGGCCGCCGGCAGCAGCGCGCTCTCGCCCGCGTCGACCAGGACGTACGCGATGCCGTAGACCGTGGCCACGCAGAACAGCAGCCACACCTGGCCGGGGCCACGGACCGCCAGCAGGCTGGGCAGGGTGGCGGCGAGGGTCAGGTTGGCCGCGATGACGAGCGGGCGCCGGGGCAGCCGGTCGACGAGCACACCGAGCCACGGGCCGCCGAGGGTGGGGGCGTACCCGCAGAGGCCGGCGAGCGCGGCCAGGCCGGGGGAGCCGGTGAGGTCGAGGATCCAGATGCCGGTGACCAGGGCCATCGCGCTGCCGCCGAGGCCGGACAGCAGGGATACCGCCACGAACAGGATCGCGTTGCGCCGCACGAGCCCTCCGGAAATGAGTCAGAGTGGCTCACAGCGTCCTGTCTTGAGTCGAACAGAGGCAATAGTTGGGCTCGACGTCAACGTTGCATTGACAGCGCCTCGGCGAGGCGGCCGGCGATGGCATGTACCGGGGTGGGCAGTCCGGGGTCGGCGGCCGGCAGGTCGGCACGGATCCGGGCGGCCAGGTCGTACAGGGCACCCGGCTCGGCCTCCAGAGCGAGCACGGTGGTGCGGCGGGTCAGCGCGGCCCGGGGAAAGCGGCTGTCCCAGCGACGGTCGGCGTCGATCCAGCGCCGCAGGTCGGTGAGGAGGCCGCGCAGCGCTGCCACCTCGGCCGGCCAGCGCCTGTCGGAGTCGGTCCGGCGGGCCGTGCGCGCGGCGGCCAGGCGCTGGCGGCGCTGTTCGGCGGCCTGGCGACTGCCCAGCCCGAGGGCTTCGGCCACCTGGTTCCAGGTGGCGCCGGCCTGCCGGGCCCGATCGATGAGATCGAGTTCGGTGTCGTCGAGCCGGTCCCGGGCGGACGGGATGTCGGCGAGTTGATCGAGCGGGTCGAGCACCCGTCAACGCTACATTGACACCTCGGCCCGGCCTGGCTCGCTCAAGCGGCGGCGGACTGGCGGCGGGAGTGGTCCGTCGACCAGGTCGGCCGGGCGGTCGAGTCCGCCCAGGTGTCGTCCCGGCTGGCAGCAGGAGCTGTCGTCTCGTCGGCCGTACCGCCCTGGGCGAGGTTGAGCGCCCGCTGGGCCTGCTGCCACGGTTCGCACGGCCAGTTCTGACCGGCGCACAGCAGGTGGGTGCAGCCACCGTCCTCGCCCGGCGCGTGCGCGTCGGCGACGTCCAGGGCGAGCCGCCACAACAACGGGTCGGTGACCCCGGCGGGCCGGTCGGTTGTGTGGTGGTGCCGGTCGATGGCGTTCTCGGACACGCGTGATCCCCCTCGTTGTCGAGCCTCACGCTCTTGATCTCCAGTCTGCACGCAGGTCAAACACGAGTTCCGGGACCGTCGGGCGGGGTGGGCGCGGTCACCGGGGGCGGGGCCGCCGATGATTGACAGATCCCTATCTGCGGGCGAAGGATGTCGGCATCTCGATCACTCCTACGACCCGGATGCGCGACGCTGCGTAATCGGCGATGCGGGCAGCGTCGACCGCCGAGCGCGTCGCCGTGACTGTCCCGCAGGCTGGGGCGGCCCGGCCGGTCCGCGCTGAACCCGCTGCCTCCGTGCCGCGCGCCGAGAAGAGGGGCGACCGCCTCATGTCCAAGGTCCGTACGGGCTTGCGCTGGCGACCCCAGCTGCCCGCCGCCACCGCACTGGCTGCCTTCGCGGCCGTGCTGCTGTTGGTCAATCCCGCTGCGGCGATCGTGCCGCAGGCCGCCGCGCCGGTGACCGCGCCCGCCGACCTCGGCCGGCTCGCCGACGAGCGGGCCAGCGTGGTCGAGGTGATCCTGGCCGACGACGCCGAACTGGACGCCCTGGTGGCCACCGGCGTCGACCTCGACCATCACATCACCCACACCGGCGACGGCATCGTCGTGCACGCCGTGGTGACCGGCAACGAGGTCGCCACGCTGACCCGGGCCGGCTACACCTTCGGCAAGGTGCTGCACACCCCGGAGGACGCGGCGCAGCGGCTGGCCGAGCGGGAGGCCACCATCGCCGCCCACCTGGCCGAGAACCGGGAGTACGCGGCAGCGGCCGACTTCTCGGCCCGGTCCACGGTCTCCGACGTCAAAATCATCCGGGCGGACTACTACACCTCCGGCGACACGCAGGTGCTCTCGGTCGAGGCGAAGTGGGCGCAGGGGCAGACCGACGCCAGCCCGTTGACCGTCGAGCGGGACAGCGGGCCGGGCACCGAGATCGGCTCCGGCGGCACCCAGACCATCTCCCGGTTCGTCGACGCCGGTGTCTACCTCTACCACCGGGGCGCGGCGCAGGTGACCAGTCGCCCGGCGTACGTGCGGATCACCAGTCCGAGCGGTGACATGGCGGTGGCCAAGGTCAACGAGTGGCTGCCCATTCCGCCGAAGGACCCCGAGGGGCCGGGCTACATGAAGGACTTCGTGGCCAGCTACCTGACCCCCACCGAGCTGTACGACCGGATCAAGGCCCTGTCCGCGCAGTACCCGAAGATCTCGGAGATCGTCGAGTTGCCGTACCGGACCAACGGCTACCGGCGTAAGGCGCAGGCCGTGCTCGGCACCGCCAACGACAGCCGGGTCGCGGTCGACTCGCTGGCCTGGGGCCACCAGGGCGGCAACGACATCTCCGTCGAGTTCGCCGATCCCGGCGTCGCCGACGCACCCTTGGCGGTGACCGTCACCGGCACCCAGGTCAGCGTCGACCTCGCCACCGACGGCAGCGGCACCGTCACCAGCACCGCCGAGCAGGTCGTCGCCGCGCTCAACGCGCAGGCGGGGACGCTGCTGACCGCGTACACCTATCGGGGCAGCCCGGGCACCGGCGTGGTCGCGCCGGTCGCGCGCACCGCGCTCTCCGACGGCCTCGCCGCGCCGGCGTCGGTCTCCCGCGACCCGCACCCGGTGTACGCCATCCGCATCGGCAAGCACCGCGACGGCTCCCGGCTCGGGGTGCTCGCGTACGCCCAGGAGCACGCCCGGGAGTGGGTGCCGCCGCTGGTCACCATCGAGACCGCCGAGCGGCTGCTGCGCAACTACGCGCACGACCGCAAGACCCGCGACCTGGTGGACAACCTCGACATCTGGATCGCTCCGTCGATCAACCCGGACGGCGGGCACTACTCGTTCTACGACTTCAACTCCCAGCGCAAGAACATGACAAACCACTGCGCCCCGGAGGCGCCGGCGGACTTCCTCGGCCGCAACTCGTGGGGCGTGGACAACAACCGCAACTACACCGAGTACAGCCTCTTCGACGGCTATGCGGGCGCGTCGACCAGTTGCACCAGCGGCACGTACGCCGGGCCGAGCGAGCTGTCGGAGCCGGAGAACCGCAACGTCGACTGGCTGGCCGCCCGACCGAACATCAAGTTCTCGATGAACCTGCACTCGTCGGGTAACTACTTCATGTGGTCGCCCGGCTCCTACGCCGTCCCCGGCCGGATCTCGGCGCCGCGACCGACGCTGGCCGAGGAGTCGCTGTTCTGGGGGGCGTCGTCGCGCATCCTGACCGCCATCAAGCGGCACCGCAACCTGGCGGTCACCCCGGCCCGGACCGGCCCCATCGCCGACGTGCTGTACTCGGCGGCCGGCAACTCCGGTGACATGCTCTGGTACAAGTACGGCATCTACGCCTGGAACTTCGAGGTCGGCACCTCGTTCCAGCCGGCCTGGCAGGAGGCGCACGCCGAGACGATGGAGTTCGCCAACGGCCTGACCGAGATGCTGCGGGTGGCCCGGGACTTCGACACGGACCGGAAGCGGCCGAGAAGCTCCCTGTCGGTGACTGCGAGCGCCACCCCGGGCATGGTGGACGTCACCTTCTCCACGAGCGAACCGGCGGCGGTGTTCTACACGCTGGACCGGAGCCGACCCACCTACGACTCCACGCTCTACGGCTCGGCCGGCATCCGCGAGGGCGGTGAGACGCTGACCATCCCCGTCGGTACGACAGTGCACTGGTTCTCCGTCGACGCGGCCGGAAACGTCGAGCGCAACTACAAGCCCGACGGTCGGGGCAACAACCACAACAAGCAGAAGGTCAAGGCGCCGAAGCGCTGACCGGACGCCTCGGCGAGCCGTGGGTGCCGCGGAGATCTGCCGGCACCCACGGCTTGACCTTGACAGAGTGACAAGGTCTTCACTGTGTCGAGGAGGTGATCCGGATGAGCAGGCCCCAGGAGGCCACGGACACGGTGCGGATTCTGCGCGGACTGTCGAGCGACAGCTCGTCGGTGCGGCTGCGGGCGGCGATGGCGGCCGGCACGGCCCCCGACCCCGGCTTCGTCGACACGCTCGTGGAGCGCTGCGCGGTCGAGCCCGAGTTCTCCGTACGCGAGATGCTCACCTGGGCCCTCATCCGGCACCCGGCCGAACTGACCGTGCCCCGCCTCGTCGCGGAACTTCGCTCGGAAACCGCCCAGGCCCGCAGCCAGGCGCTGCACACGCTGTCCAAGATCGGGGACCGGCGGGCGTGGCCGGCGATCACCCGGGCGTTGCTGACCGACGCCGACGACGAGGTGGCCCGCAGCGCCTGGCGGGCGGCGGTGGTGCTGGTACCTCAAGGTGACGAGCCAGCCCTGGCCGAGGTGCTGGCGACCCAGCTCGGGCGCGGCGGGCGGGAGACGCAGTTGAGCCTCAGCCGGGCGCTGATCGCGCTCGGTGAGGTGATCACTCCGATCCTGCGGGCCGGGGCGCGCGATGCCGACCCAGGGGTACGTCAGCACGCGATCGCCACGGAACGTCTGCTCGACGACCCGGACGCCGGCTTCGCATTCGCGATCGAGGAGGCGAAGCGCGTGGTGGCCCTCGGCGAGAACGACCGGAAGCGGTGACCGGCGGTGTTGATCGGTGAGGTGGCGCGACGGTCCGGCGTCAGCGCCCGCATGCTCCGGCATTACGAATCGCTCGGTCTGGTGGAGCCGACGGGCCGCAGCGGAGCCGGCTACCGGGAGTACTCCAGCGACGACATCCGCCGGATCTTCCACATCGAGAGCCTGCGGTCGTTGGGGCTGTCGCTGCGGGAGGTCCGGCGGGCGCTTGACGACCCCGGCTTCACCCCGGCGCAGCTCGTCGAGGATCTGATCCAGCAGACCCGAGAGCGGATCGCGGCGCAGACGGAGCTGCTCACCCGCCTGCGTCGGATCGGGGCCGCGCAACCCGCCGACTGGGCGGACGTGCTCCAGGTCGTCGCCCTGCTCCAGGCCCTCGGCTCGGAGAACGCCGGGCGACGCCAACGCGCGGCCCTGTCCTCGACCGGCGAGGCGGCGGTGCCGGTGGAGGCACTGGTCGAGGCGGTACTGAGCGAGTCGGACCCGAACGTCGCCGGTGCCCTTCGCTGGGCGCTGGCGCAGTCGGCCGACGGCGCCGCCGCGCTGCTGGCAGCGGGACTCGACGAACCCGACCCAGAGGTACGCAAACGCGCCGTCAAGTCCCTCGCCGAGATCCCGGACGACGACGCGACCGCGCTGCTGCGGGACGCCCTCGCCAACCCCGACCCCGTCGTCCGCAGGTATGCGGCACTCGCGCTCGGGGCACGTGGCGTGGCCGAGGCGATCCCGACCCTGATCGAGATGGTCGTCGAGGAGACGAACGAGGCCGACGCAGCCGACGCACTGACTGCGCTGGCCGGTGAGCCCGCGCTCGCGGAACAGATCGCCGGCCACCTGGTCGCGCGCCTCGGCAGCGACGGCGTCGCTTCACCCGTACGCAGTCGGCTGACCCAGGCGCTCGCCGACATCCCCGGTGCCACGGCCGCGCATGCCCTCGCCGAGCTGTCCCAGGACGCGGACCGCACGGTCGCGCTCACCGCCACGTACGTGCTCACGCTGCGCGACGGGCGATAGCGGCGGGAGCGTCGCCCGGCGCGATCCGTTCGTGCGGTCAGCTCGACAGGTCAGGTGCCGGCGTCGACCCGGGCGGCGGGAACGGGGGCGGGCTCGACGGTCGCTTCCTGGAGCGCGCTGGGCACGGCGTCGAGCAGCGCCCAGTCCCGGCTGATGTCGGCGGCGGTGCAGAGCAGGCGCGGCAAGTGCTCCTCGGTGAGGGTGCGCACCGACGTCTCGGCCGCGTGGACGGTGACGTTGATGGCGGCCACCACCCGCCCCCGGCCGTCGCGGACGCCGGTGGCGACCGACCGGATGCCCGGGGCGAGATCCTCGTCGGCGAGGGCCCAGCCCCGGGCCCGCACCTCGCGCAGCGACGCGTCGAGGGCGGCCCGGTCGGGCTGCCAGCGGGGCGTGATGCCGGACCGGCCGGGCACGGCGAGCACCCGGTCGAGAGTCTCCTCGTCCAGGGCGGCGAGCAGCACCTTGCCCATCGAGGTGGCGGGGGCGGGGAAGCGGGTGCCGATGCTCACCCCCAGTGTGATGATCTTCGGTACGGCGACCCGAGTGACGTAGACGATGTCACTGCCGTCGAGCTGGGCCATCGACGTCGACTCGTTGGTCTGGGCGACGAGCCGCTGCATGTGCGGCCGGGCGACCTCCCACACGCCCAGGGCGTTGATGTACGTCATGCCGAGTTCGAGCACCCGGGGGGTGAGGGCGAAGCCACGTTCGGCGGAGCGTACGTAGCCGAGGTCCTCGAGGGTGAGCAGGATCCGGCGGACGGTCGGCCGGGCCAGCCCGGTCGCACCGGCGATCTCGCTGAGCGTCATCACCGGTCGACCGGGCTGGAAGCAGCGCAGGACGTCGAGGCCACGAGCGAGGGCTTCGATGAAGTCGGGTCGGGCGTCGCGTGCCATCACTGCCTGCCTTCCGAGGGTCACCTGCCGGTCAATGCTTCCACTGCGCCGAGCCGGCGTCCCACTCGGTGTAGGTGTACGGGTTCTCCTGGATCTTCGTCTCCGGGATGTCGGGGTTCATGCCCTTGGCCCACGCCTCGGCGCCCATCTCGCCGACCAGGTGGTCGATGGTCTGTTCGACGTGCCGGCGGGCCTTGGCCAGGTCCACCCCGAGCAGCTGGTGGTCGTGCTTGACCAGTCGACCGTTGACCACCACGCTGTGCACGTCGCCGCGCTGCGCCTGGAACGCGACATGGCCGTACGGGTTGAGGATCGGGAACATCACCGGCGAGCGGTCGTTCTTGATCAGTACGAGGTCGGCCTTCCTGCCCGTCGCCACGCTGCCCACCACGTCGTCCAGGCCGAGCGCGCGGCTGCCGCCCCGGGTGGCCCAGTCGACGACCTGCTCGGCGCGCAGCCGGCAGTGGGTGACGGTGTCGGCCCGGGCGTGGGCCTCCAGGTGCTCACGCGAGCGGTCGGCGCCGAGCGTGGTCCGCATCGCGGAGAACAGGTCGCCGCTCCACCAGACGCTGGTGTCCATCGACAGCGACACCGGGATGTCGTGGTGGCACAGCGCCCAGGTGGGCGGGTAGCCCTGCCCCGCGCTCTGCTCACTCTCCGTCGACACCGACACCGAGCCGCCGGTCGCGGCGATGCGATGGTACGAGTCGTTGGTGAGCGTGGCGGCGTGCACGTACACCGTGGACGGGGTCATGAAGCCGTTCTCGTGCATCAGCCGGATACCGTCGTCGTTCGTCGCGCCCCACACCCCGGCGTGCGTGGTGACCGGCAGGTCCAGTTCCCGGGCCACCTCGAACGCGGCCCGCTCGGGGAAGGCTGGGTCGCCGGTGACGTCGAAGGCCAGTTGCAGGCCGAGCATGTCGTCGCGGCTGTGGAAACGACGCTCGACGAAGTCGCGGAACTGTGGGCTTGTCGACCACTCCCACGGCCCCTGCTGGATGTTGCCGTACGCGAGGACGAAGCGGCCGGGCACCTCCCGCAGGGCGTCGACGGCGGCGTCGGCGTGGTCGGTGCTCTGCAGGCCGTGTGACCAGTCGACGGTGGTGGTGACACCGGCGTCGATGGCCTCGATGGCGGCGAGCAGGTTGCCGGCGTAGATGTCCTCGGGGCGGAACAGCTTGCCGGACTCCAGGTAGTACCAGACGAAGTACTGGGTCAGTGTCCAGTCGGCACCGTAGCCGCGCATCGCGGTCTGCCACATGTGCCGGTGGGTGTCGATCATTCCGGGCATGAGGATGCCACCGGACGCGTCGATCTCGATGGCGCCGTCGGGGACGGCCAGCCCGACGCCGATCTCGGCGATCCGCTCGCCGACGACCAGGACGTCGGTGCCGGGCAGGACGCGGTGTGTGTCGTCCATGGTCAGGACGAGGCCGTTGCGGAACAGCAGGGGACGGTCGGGACTCGGGCCTGATACAGGTGCGCTCATGGCGGTCAACTCCCAGCGGTGGTCAATCCGGCCCACGTCTGCGGACATCTGTCCGTACTGCGGGCGGACCTACGTTGGGCGCAAGTGTGGGTGCCCCTTCCCGGAGGTGTCAACGGTTGACATGGCGCACATCCGCTCGAATACTCGGCAGTCACGGACAGATGTCCGCCTAGCGGTCGGGAGTGGGATGTCGATGGCAGCCGAGCACGGACGCGAACCGGAACCGACGGCGAGCGGTGGTCCACTACGGGGCCTGCTGGTCGCCGACTTCTCCCGGATCCTGGCCGGGCCGTACGCCACCATGCTGCTGGCCGACATGGGCGCCGAGGTGGTCAAGGTGGAGAGCCCCGGCGGCGACGACACCCGCACCTGGATGCCGCCGGTACGCGACGGCGTCTCCACCTACTACCTGGGGATCAACCGCAACAAGCGCTCCATCGCCCTGGACCTGCGCGACCCCGACGATCTGGCGGTGGCCCAAGCCCTCGCCGACCGCGCCGACGTGCTGATCGAGAACTTCAAGCCGGGCGGGCTGCGCCGCTTCGGCCTCGACTACGACACGGTCGCCGCCGCCAACCCGCGCATCGTCTACGCCTCCATCAGCGGTTTCGGCACCGGCCCTGGTGCCGCCCTGCCCGGCTACGACCTGATGGTGCAGGCGATCTCCGGCCTGATGAGCCTCACCGGTGACCCGGACGGCTCGCCGTACCGGGCCGGCATCTCCGTGTTCGACGTGATGACCGGCATGCACGCCACCATCGGCATCCTCGCCGCCCTGCACCACCGGGGTGTGGACGGCGACGGCCAGCACGTCGAGGTCAACCTGCTCTCCTCGGCGCTGTCCGGCCTGGTCAACCACTCCAGCGCCTACGTCGCCGGAGACACCGTGCCCTACCGGATGGGCAACGCCCACCCGAGCCTGTTCCCGTACGAGCCACTGCCCACCGCCGACGGTGAACTGGTCGTCATCGCCGGCAACGACGGCCAGTTCGCCAAGCTCTGCGAGGTGCTCGGCGTACCGGAACTGGTCGACGACCCACGCTTCGGCCGCAACCAGGACCGCACCACCAACCGCGAGGAACTGCGCCCACTGCTGCTGGAGCGGCTGCGTACCCGCAGCAAGGACGAGTGGTTCCGCGACCTGATCGCCGCGGGCGTGCCGTGCGCGCCGATCAACACCATCGACGGCGGCGTGGCGCTCGCCGACGAACTCGACCTCCACCCCGTCGTCGAGGTCGGCGCGGGCGACCGGGCGGTACCCAGCGTCCGGCACCCGATCACCTTCTCCGCCACCCCGGCCCGCTACGACCTGCCACCGCCCGGTCTCGACGAGCACGGCACCGAGATCCGCACGTGGCTCACCGAGAGGCAGGACCAGCCGTGACCAGCTTCCCGACGTCCATCGGCACCTCCGACGCCAGCACCATCCGGCTGCTCGGCCAGGATCTCGCCGCCGACCTGATGGGCCACGTCGGCTTCGGTGAACTCGCCTTCTGGCTGGTCGCGCAGCGCCGCCCCACCCCGTCGGAGGTACGCGTCTTCGAGGCGGTGCTGGTCGCGCTCGCCGACCACGGGTTCACCCCGACCGCCATCGCCGCCCGACTGACCTACCTCAGCGCCCCCGAGTCACTCCAGGGAGCCCTCGCCGCCGGACTGCTCGGCGGCGGCTCCCGCTTCCTCGGCGTCACCGAGGACTGTGGCCGGTTCCTCGCCGACACGCTCGCCGCCGTCGACGGCCCCCTGCCCACCGACGACGCCGGCTTCGACGACCTGGCCCGCGACGCCGTCAGCGTCGCCCGGTCCGCCCGGCGGCTGGTCCCGGGACTCGGTCACCCCGTGCACAAGACCGAGGACCCGCGTACGCCGGTCCTGATCCGCATCGCCGAAGAGGAGAAGCTGCGCGGTCCGCACCTGCGGCTGTTCGAGGCGATCGGCCGGGTCCACCCGGAGGTGCTGGGTCGTACCCTGCCGCTCAACGGTGCCGGGGTCTGTGGCGCGGCCCTGGCCGACCTGGGCCTGCCGGTCGACCTGCTGCGCGGTTTCGCGCTGCTGGCCCGCGCCGCCGGCCTGCTCGGGCACCTCGCCGAGGAACGCCGCACCCCGATCGGTATGGACGTCTACCTGACCGTCGACCGCAACGCCACCTACACCACGCCCGACCCGTCCTGAGAGGAGCCGTCCATGGCCACACTGGCCGCGGTCATTGCCTCCACCCACCACCCCTTCTACTACCGGGCCAGCACCGCCCAGGGTGAGGACCGGCCACCCTTCGCCGACGAATGGGTACGCAAGATCACCGCATTCCGGGAGACGCTCACCCGGGCCCGGCCGGACGTGCTGGTGATGGTCGGCTCCGACCACTTCCACCAGCTGTGGCTGGACAACATGCCGCAGTTCCTCATCGGCAAGGCGCCGTTCTACGACGCCAACTGGTACAACGAGGAACGCGAGTTCGGCCTGCCCCGGATGGTGCTGCGTGGCCAGGAGGACCTGTCGGCGTACCTGCTGCGTGAGGGCCTCGACGCCGGCTTCGACCTGGCGTACAGCAACGAGCTGCGCATCGACCACAGCATCACCTGCCCGATCATCACCCTGCGGCCCGAGGCCGACCTGCCGATCGTGCCGGTCTACACCAACATCTTCGCCCCGCCGTTGCCGCAGCCGAAACGCTTCGTGCAACTGGGCCGGACCATCCGCGAACTTGTCGAGTCCTGGCCCGGTGACCAGCGGGTCGCCGTCGTCGGCACCGGACACCTGTCGCTGGAACTGGGCGGGCCACGGCAGTTCGGCCCGCACGGCCCCGACCCGGAGTTCGACCGCCGGGCGGTGGAGTGGATTGCCAGCGGCGACCTGGAGGGCTGCCTGTCCGAGGTGACCCTGGACAGCCTGCACGCCCCCGGCAACGCCACCCACGGTTTCATGGACTTCATGCTGATGATGGGCGTCGCCGGTGAGGGCGCGAAGGCCGACTACGTCGACACGCTCGACCTGTTCCACACCATGGAGGCGTACTTCACCTGGTATCCGGACGGGGTGCCGGCGGGCGGCGACCAGGGGACGGTGACGTCGTGAGCAGGTACCTGCTGAACAAGTTCCTCTACACCGTCGACCGCGACCCGGACCTGGTCGAGCGCTACCGGGACGACCCGCGCGGCACGGTCACCTGGTGGGAGGCCGAACGCGCCAACCAGATCCTCAACTGTCACGTCCCCGAGGCGAGCACCTGGTTACGCTTCGACGAGATCGAACGGGAGGCGCTGGCCACCCACGACTACGTCAAGCTGTTCGAGTTGGGTGCCCACCCGTTTCTCACCCTGACCCTGTTCATCGCCATGTTCGAACGCGACGACCCCGAACCGTTGGGGTTCCAGAAGGAGTACGCCCGCCGGCTGGCGCACTTCTCACTGCCGTACCCGGACATCGCCACCTGATGGACGCCGCCGTCATCACCGCCTGCGGCCGCCCGCCCGCCGTCGCACGTCGCGAACCACCGCGACCCGGCGACGGGCAGGTGCGGGTCCGGGTGGCCGCCGCCCCGATCACCCCGCTGGACGTCCTCTGCGCCACCGGCACCTCGTACTTCGGCCCGCCCGCCACCCCGTACGTGCCCGGTGTCCAGGGCGTCGGTCACCTCGACAACGGCACGCCCGTGTGGTTTGCCACGGCGGCCGGCATGCGTCCCGGCGACGGCAGCATGGCCGAACACTGCGTCGTGCCGTACGCCGACGTGGTCGCCCTGCCTGACGGCGTCGACACCATCGTGGCGGCCCTCGGGCTCTCCGCGGTGGCCGCCCTGATGGCACTGACCTGGCGTGGCGAGCTGAGCCCGGGGGAGCAGGTGGTGATCCTCGGCGCCGGCGGCGTCGTCGGTCAGGCCGCCGTGCAACTGGCCCGGCTGCACGGCGCCCGGCGGGTCGTGGCCGCCGCCCGGTCGGCCGCCGCCCGGGAACGGGCCCGGCTGCTGGGCGCCGACGCCGTGGTGACCCTCGGCGACACCGACGACGTGGACACCCTCGCCGGCCGGCTTGTCGACGCCTGCGACGGGCCGGCCGACGTCGTGCTCGACCCGCTGTTCGGGGTGCCGGCCGCCGCGGCGCTGCGCACCCTCGCCCCGCACGGCCGGCTGGTCAACCTCGGCAGCTCGGCCGGCGACCAGGCGCCGTTCGACTCCGCGACGCTACGCAGCCGCTCCCTGCGCATCCTCGGCTACACCAACAACGAACTGGACCCAGCGCAACGGGCGCAGGCGATCCGGGAGATCGCCGACCACGTCGCCGCCGGTCGACTCGCCGCGACCCACGAGACCGTGCCACTGGCCGAGGTTGCCGACGCGTGGACCCGGCAGGCCGACGGTCGGGCAGCCGGCCGGATCGTGCTGACCATGCCGAGGCGCTGAGCCGCCACCAGCCCGGTCGGTTCACTACCGCCCGGTCGGCTCAGCGCCGCCCGGTCGCCCGGCTGCCGCCGCGACTGCGTAGCGGGACCCCGGCCCCATCGCGGGTCGCCGACCGCCATGATGTGACGGTGAAGATCCTGTCCATCCAGTCCTCGGTCGCCTACGGTCACGTCGGCAACTCGGCGGCGGTGTTCCCGTTGCAGCGGCTCGGCCACGAGGTCTGGCCGGTGCTGACCGTGCACTTCTCCAACCACACCGGCTACGGCGCGTGGCGCGGCCCGCTGCTGGCCCCCGCCGACGTCGCCGAGGTGATCGCCGGCATCGCCGACCGTGGTGTGCTCGGCGACGCCGACGCGGTGCTCTCGGGCTACCAGGGGGATCCGGCGATGGGCGCGGTGATCCTCGACGCGGTGACCCTGGTGAAGACCGCCAACCCGGACGCCCTCTACTGCTGCGACCCGGTGATGGGCGACGTCGGCCGGGGAATGTTCGTCCGGCCCGGCATCCCGGAGTACCTGCGCGACGTGGTGGTGCCGCGCGCGGACATCGTCACCCCGAACCAGTTCGAGCTGGAGTTCCTCGCCGGCCGACCGACGAACACGGTCGACGACCTGCTGGCCGCCGTCGACGCGGTACGCGCCACCGGGCCCCGGCACGTCCTGGTGACCAGCGTGCTGCACGGCGACCTGCCGGCGGACACGCTGGAGGTGGTGGCCGTCTCGGACGCCGGTGCCTGGGCGGTGACCACCCCGCTGCTGCCCATCAACCCCAACGGTGGTGGCGACGTCACCGCCGCCCTGTACCTGGCGCACCTGTCCACGACGGGTTCGCCGGCCACGGCGCTGGAACGCACCACCGCATCGATCTTCGCGGTGCTGGAGGCCACCCTGGCAGCCGGCACCCGGGAACTTCAGCTGATCGCCGCCCAGTCGGCGATCGCCGATCCGCCGGCCCGATTTCCCGCCCGCCGGCTGCGGTAGCCAACCGCGGCGGCGCTCGGGCGCGGACGGAGACGAGGCGCTGCTGCCCTGCGGGTGTCCCGGGCCGAGGGGAATCGGGCAGGTTGAGCAGGCGGCGGCACCCCGATTGACCATCTAAACTGCGTCAGCTCCTCCCACCGGGGCAGACGAACCGCGTCCTCCCGGGTCCGGATGGACACAGTGGATGGAGAGCGAGCCCCTGGGTGTCAGGGTCGTAGCGCAGTCGAAGAGGAGGCCGAATGGCCGTGATGTCGGTCGAGTCGGAGTTGTTGCTGCTGCTTGGCAGGCAACATGTCGCGGACCCGCAGCTGGCTCGCGTGCGCGAGATCCTTGCCCAGGACGCGCCGGGGCTGGACTGGGGGCAGTTCGCCGCTCAGGCGGCGCGCCACCGCGTCGCCGCTCTCGTGGGTTGGCACGGGTGGCGCTTCCTGACCGACAAGACGGTGACCGGTCTCGACCCCGCCGTCATGATGCTGCTGTACGCCACCTACCGCGACACCCGGCGGACCAACGAGGTCATGTTGCGCGAGATCCAGGCGATCAGCGACGCCGCCGTCACGCAGGGCGTCACCGTCCTGCTGCGTAAGGGCGGCCATCTGGCCTTCTCGGCGTACCAGGAGCCGGGCCTGCGGCCGATGGGCGACCTGGACGTCCTCGTCGTCCGAGAGCAGGCGCCGGCACTTGTCGAGGTGCTTGAGCAGCTGGGCTATGTGGAGGGCCACCCGTCGGTGAACGGGATCGTCCCGCTCAGCAAGCGGGAGCGTGCCTTCTGGCGTCTTTACGGCAGCGACCTGCCCAAGTTGAACAAGCTGACCGGTGAGATCGACTGCCCGATCGTCAGCGTCGACGTCAACGTGTCGCTGGCCCTGCCGGGCAAGGGCTACGACGTCCCGGTCAGCGCCGTCGTGGCACACGCCCAGCACCACCGGTACGGTGCGGCCTCGTTCCTCGTGCCGTCCGTCGAGGACGCGGTCGTCGATCTGGCCGCCCACATCTACAAGACGTCGACGACCCTCAGGTTCATGACCCGTGGCGGCAAGCATCGCCGGCTGATCAAGTATGTGGACATCGCCGAGTTGGTGCGTTCGGCCGGTCCGGACTTCTCGTGGGACCTGCTGCTCGCACGCGTCGACGAGTACCGCGTCGCTGAGCCCGTGTACTACGGGCTCGCCCACCTCAACATGCTCTTTCCGGACACCGTCGCGGCGGACACCCTCGCGGCGCTCCGGCAGCGATGCAGCGCGCCGGACCAACTGCTCACCCAGTACGGCCAGTGGGATCTGGCCGAGCCTCGGGTGTGGCAGCAGGACTTCCTCAGCCGGTTCTTCGACCCGGCCACCGACCGTGAACTGCCCGCCTCGAAGTCGCTCGTCTGAAAGCGGGACGGAGGCGCCTGAGCACACCGGCTCAGGCGCCTCCTACCGACTAGTCGTCACTGGCAGGCGTTGGGGCCGCCGACGATGTCGTCCAGCTCCTCGTCAGCCATCTCGCGGATGTCGACGGCCTCGAACTCGACCTCGGTCATGTGGTTTCACCCCCTTCCAGGGTCGCCGATAGGCGTGTTCCTCCACCACGGCGGTCGATCCAGGAGTAGGAGGTGGAAGTGGTCGATTTCCACCAGTAGCTCCAGAGCGGATCGATGACACCGATGGAGCGTGGAGGCCACAGGATATCTCCGAAATGTCGGCAAAGACGCCGCCCAATGGTGTTCAACCAACAGCCGGTGGCGGTCGTCATCCTGACTCCAGGTCGGCCTTGACCGCCCGTAGGAATGCCGCCGCCGACCGGCCGTTGATAAACCGATGGTCGTATGCGAGACCGAGATGGAAATACTCGCTTGTCGTGACGGATCCGTCGCCCTGAAGTGTCAACTCACGCTGCATCGAGGCAAGCGACAACGCGCAGGTGTGCTCCGGGAAGATGAGCGGCTGCGCGTGGACGATGTCGGCGTCCGTGTGGATCGTGAGCGCGATGTTGGATCCGGTGAGATCCGCTTCGGCGAACCCGCCACGTACCGCGGCATGCCGGAACCGCAGCAGGTCGGCCGCGATGTCCCGCAGCGGTCGGGTGTCGGCGTCGGCGACGACCGGCAGGTAGAGGCCCGTCCCGACGTCGATCGTGACACCGACGTGGGCACCGGGCCGTACGGTCGCCGCCTCGTCGTCCACCGGACGTGCGAAACACAGGGGGAACTCGGCCCGCCGCGCCGCGATCGCTTCGACGACAAGCTCCGCAACGCCGAGATAGCCGATGGACGCCGCCTGCTCACGCAGGCGTCGTCCGAGCCGGTCGGCGACAACCTTCGCCACGGTGTAGGCGGCGGGGATCTCCCGGTGTGCGACGGACACGGTGCGGGCGATCCGTCGCTGGGCGGGTGTGATGGTCACCCGGTCGGCCGCGTCCGGCGCCGGCTGCCCGGCGACGAGCCGTTCGATGTCCGACCGGGAGACGACCTGCTTACCGATCGAACGTATCGCCGCGTCGGTGAGGCCATGTCGGGCCATGAGCTGCCGAGCCGGTTCGGTGACGGTGAACGCGACCGGATCGGTGCCGGCGGCCACCGATCGGGCACCGGGAGCATCGGTGTCCGCCCGCGACCGCTGCGGATGGTCGCCTCCGGCGACGGTGGCGATCAACTGCCCGGGGCGGCAGGTGGCGGGTGCGTCCAACCGGTGCCACAGCATTCCGGCGACGTCCGTGACCAGTTCGTGCGCTGCCTTGGACGTCTCCACGAGAGCCACCGCGGTCCCCACGCCGACCGGTGCGCCGTCCCCGACCAGCCATTCGAGGAGCGTGTACTCGTCGTCGGTCGCATTGAGCCGGGGCAGGCGGAGGTCACCCACGGGCCACCGCCGTCACCGTGGCGCGGATATCGTCGGCCTGCACCAGCACCGCACGCTCCAGATGAGCGGCGGCAGGGATGGTGCCCGACGGCGCGTGGAGCAGTCGGACGGGCCCGGACAGCAGGTGCCACATCCGCTGGTGGATGGCGTGGGCGACCTCGGCTCCCCAAACCCCGCCGGCCACCGCGTCCTCGACGACCACCACCCGCCGCGCCCGGCCGACGAGCGGGGCCAGCGGTGCCGGGTCGAACGGGTAGAGCCGGGACGGCACCACCGCCCGCACCGCTGTCTCGTCACCGAGATAGGCGTCGCGCATCGCACCGAGGACCCGGTCGGTGAGGCCGCCCGGCGCGATCACGACGACGTCGACCGGGTCCACGTCGCGAATGCCCAGCACCGCGAAGTCGCAGGAGCCACCGATCAACTCACGGTGGAACATCTCGTCGCCGGTGGCTGCGCCGAACCGCCGCCGGCCGTAGAGCACCTTGTCCTCGAAGTACAGCGCGGGAGCGGCGGAGTCGAGGATCTGGGCGAGTGTCGCGTACCCGTCGTGCACCGGGCTCATCTCGTACAGGGCGAGATTGGGGATCCCCAGGAAGTGCTTCTGGAGGCTCTGGCTGTGGGTGGGACCGTAGCCTCGGTTGCCACCGGTCGGGCAGCGGATCACCAGTGGCATCCGCACCTGCTCGCCGTACATGCTGACCACCTTGCCGGCGAGATTCGCGATCTGGTCGAAGCACAGGGTGGCGAAGTCGGAGAACATGATCTCCACCACCGCTTCCCGGCCCCGCAGGGCCAGGCCCACCGCGAAACCGACGATCGCCTGCTCGCTGATCGGCGTGGTGAGTACCCGGTCGGGATGCTCGGTGGAGAGCCGCCGGGTGACACCGAAGGCTCCGCCGTACGGGTCGGCCACGTCCGCACCGATCAGGTAGAGATCCGGCCGCCTCGTCAGCAGGGCGGCCAGCGCACGGTTGAGGTGCGCACCGACCCGCTCCGCGCGCCGGTCATCCATGACCGGCACCGATCAGCGGCCGGGCCAGTACCTCGTCGACCACGTCGCGGATCCTGGCGGTCGCGACGGCGTCGAGCCGGTCGACCTGCTCGGGGAAGGCCGCGCGGCACCGTGCGTACCAGTCGCGTCCGGCGACGGCGTCGAGCTGCGCCGGGGTACGGGTGTCGTCGCCCTTGCTGTGCGGTCCCAGCCGTACCGTCTCGAACTCGACCACCAGCGGGGCGCCGTCGTGGCGGACCTCGGCGACGAGCGGCGCGAGGGTGGTCCGTATGCGGTGGACGTCGACATCGACCAGCTTGACGTGCCGGATGCCGAACCCGGCGCAGCGCCCGGCGACGGTCCCGGCCATCTGGGCGTGGGTCGGAGTGGACTGGGCGATCCCGTTGTGCTCGACGATGACGACCAGCGGTGCCCGCCAGAGCGCGGCGAGGTTGAGCGCCTCGTACACCACGCCCTGCCCCCAGGTGCCGTCGCCGATGTAGGCGACCGAGACCGCCCCTGCGCCGGTGCGACGCAGGTCGAAGGCGGCACCCGCCGCGACGGGTACCAGCTGCCCCTGGATCCCCGTGGAGATGAAACCGGCCCGGCGGATGTGCTGCGAGCCGCCCATCCCGCCGCACACCGCACCTACCCGGCCGGCCAGCTCGGCGAGCAGGCCGGCCGGGTCGTCGTACCTGGCCAGGTAGTGCCCGTGTCCGCGATGGTTGCTGAACACCTCGTCGTCCGGCCGGAGCAGGGACTCGACGGCCACCGGGATGTACTCCTGCCCCAGACAGGTGTGGGTGGTGCCGCTGATGATTCCGCGGCCGAGCAGGTCGAGTACCGCGTACTCGAAGCGGCGGATCGACAGCATCGCCCCGAGGTCGGCGTCGGCGGGCGGGCACATCGGCGGGCACTCAGGCATGGGCGACGCGCTCCCCGCCGGTGAGGTCTCGGGCGCGCGCGGCGAGGCCCGCACGATCGATCTTGCCGTTCGCGTTGTGCGGCAGCGCCTCGACGTGCTGGCACAGCCTCGGCACCAGGTAGCCCGGCACGAGCGAGGCCATCGGACCGCGGACGTCCAGGCCGGGCGCACCGACGTAGAACACCGCCAGTTCGGTTCGCCCGGCCGCCTCGTACGCCACCGCGACGGCCCGCTGCACACCGGGCAACTGCTCGACGTGCCACTCGACCTCGTCCAACTCGACCCGGTAGCCGCGCAGCTTCACCTGGCGGTCCATCCGGCCGAGGTAGGCGAGTTCGGCACCGGCGAGCTGCCGGACCCGGTCGCCGGTGCGGTACCAGCGCCGGCCGTCGCCGGTGTGGAAGCGGCCCTGATCGTCGGCGGGGTCGAGGTAGCCGGGGAACAGCTGCGGTCCGGTCACGCACAGCTCACCTTCGACGCCGTCGACCCCGTCCTCGATGATCCGGTACCGCAGATGCGGGTACAGCGGGCCGATCGGGACGACACCGTGCACGGCGAGGTCGGCGGAGTCGGCGCTGAGCCGATGCGCCGAACAGGCGATGGTCAGCTCGGTCGGGCCGTAGAGGTTCTCCACGGTGGACCCGGGTGCCGCCCGCTGCCAGTCCAGGGCGTCGGTCAGGCGCAGCGCCTCACCGCAGAACAGGCTCCACCGCAGCGTCGGCATCGCACCGGGGGCCAGCCCGCCCCGGCGCCGTACCACGGCGATGGCACTCGGCACGGAGAACCAGAGCGACACCCGCTCGGCGGCCAGGAAGTCCGGTAGCGCGGCGAACACCTGTGGTGGCGTGGACACCACCGTCGCGCCCGCGCCCCAGGCCATGAAGAGGTCGAACATCGCCAGGTCGAAGGTCTGGTCGAAGGTCTGCGAGCAAACGTCGTCCGGGCCGATGTCGTACCGCTTGAGGTTGTACCGCAGGAAGCTGTCCATGTTCGCGTGCGTGATCGGGGCGCCCTTGGGCTGGCCGGTGGAACCCGAGGTGAACAGCACATAGGCCGCGTCGTCGTACGCCGCTTCGGGCAGGGTGGGCAGTGGCGTCGTGGCCGGCGCCGCCACCCGAAGGCCGGGCAGGGCGGCGACGAGGTGCGGCAGGGCCGCCACCGACCGGTCGGCGATCACCGTGTCGACACCGGCGATCGCCGCCATCCGGCAGGTCCGGGCCACCGGGAAGGCCGGACTGAGCGGCACCGCCGTGGCACCGGCGTAGAGCGTGGCGAGAAGCCCCGCGTACGACTCGATGCTGCGCGCCGCGAGGATGCCGACGGTCCGGGCACCGTTGGCGGTCAGGTCACCGGCCCAGCGTCGGGCCACGTCGTCCAGCTGGGTGTAGGTCCACTCCTGACTGCCGATCCGCAGCGCGACGCGGTCGGGTGCCGTCGCCAGGCCGGCGGTGAACCACTCGTGCAGGAGCCGTCGCGGTAGCTGGCCGGTCACCAGGCGACCGCTTCCTCGGTGAACAGGCCCATCCGACCGAAGAACCGGGTGGTCTTGCGCATCACAGTCCGGTGGAACTCCTGACGGTAGGGGTCGCCGATCACCTCGGACCGGATTCGCCTGGCGCCGTCGAGGCCCGCGTCGGCGTACACCGCCGGGTTGTAGAAGGCCCGCAGGCACGAGGTGATGTAGCGCGACAGATACGTCGCGGCTCTCTCGACCTCCTCCGGTGTCGCGTTCCGGGTGGCTTCGTCGTACAGCGCCCACATCATCTGCCGGCCGAACGCGATGTGTCTCGACTCGTCCTGGTGATGGACGGCGTTGATCCGCTGCGCGATCTCCGGAAGCCGGGTGTCCGTCGCCATCTTCGCGTTGAAGTAGTCGCACAGTTCCTCGGCGATGAGAATGCGACCGAAGACCATGACGTCGCGGATCGCGTCGTTGCCCTCGGCGGCCTGTCCGACGACACGTTTGGTGCCGTAGACCCTGCCCCCGTACCGGTTGCAGAACTGGGCGAAGAACCACATGTGCTCGTTCTCTTCATGAATGAAGTCGTGGAAGAACTCCGACAGTCCCGGGTAGCGCGTGTCGTAGATCCGTCCGGCCACCTCACCGATCAGGTCCCGGATGAGGTGAACGTTGAGGCTGAAGAAGTTGACCGCCTCGGCCTGGGTCAGGCGCAGCCGATCGGTTTCCGACAGGCGGTCCCACACCGGGGTGCCGTAACACGTGGTCAGCTCCGGGCTCATCCAGTGTTGGTCGGTCGGCAGTTCGTTCGGCCAGTCGAAGACGTCGAAGACGTGGTAACGCTGGTCGCGCGACTGGTCACTCAACTTGGCGGCGACGGTGGCGAGCCGGGCCCAGGTCGGCCGCAGCTGTCCCTCCTCGGCGTGGCTCATACCAGACCCCTGACCGCGGCCCAGATGGTGCCCGGCGTCGCGAACACCTCTGGCCGCAGCAGCCCGGGCGGGAGTTCGATGTCGAACTCGGTCTCCAGATTGACGATCAACTCGACCACCTCCAGCGAGTCGACCCCCAGGTCGGACAGGCCGCGGTCGGGGTCGAGTGGCGTGTCGGCGCCGAGCAGCCGACTACGCTGCCGGATGAGCGATTCGAAGGCGGGTGGCCAGTCCACCATGTCAATCTCCTGTCTCGACGTAGGTGGGAAACTTCGCGGCAACCGGCTGACCGGCATGGGTCACGAGGTCACGTCGTCGGGCACCGACGCGGCCGAGGACGGTGCCGAGCGACGAGGTCCGCTGCCACCCCGGTCCGGCGATGCCCCAGTGCCGCAGCGCGTCCACGAGCACCGGGTCGACGGGAACCCAGACCCCGTCCAGGTGGAACTCGGCCCACGAGTGTGACGCGGAGATGGGCGGGGTCAGTGACCTGCCGTGGGAGAACCGTGCCGCCAGCCCGCGACGGCGGGCCTCCTCGACCAGCAAGTGGGCCACGCCGACGCAGTCCCCGACGCCTGTGGCCCGGACGAAACTGGCATCGGCGCGCAGCGTCTCGGGGAGCCAGAGGAACCGGATGTGCCGGGTCTCGTCCAGCAGGCCGAGCAGCGCGGCCGGCAGCTCGGGCCACCTGCGTGGCCGGTCGAACGTCACCGAGTGCAGGACGGCGCCGTCCTGCGGCACCGCGCCTGTCTCGTGCCAGTCGTCCTCCGGCACCGCGAGGCGGTACCGGCACGGCCCGGCATGGCCGGGCTCCGGGCACCGTGCCACGTAGTCCATCCGGTAACGGGTGACGGCGGCGGGGCGCTCCAGCTCCCGGATCCACCAGGCCAGCACCCTGCGCTCGCGGGACCGCGCGAACAGGTGAACCGCGACGTTGCGCAGGTCGGTGGCGTCGAACCGGCTGCCGTCCGGACCGGACGTCGAGGGTAGGCCAGCGGCGGCGAGGAAGGCGGTCGTGGGCTCGTCGATCTCGTACCTGGCGGCGGCGGTGGCGGCGTCGACCTCGAACCGCCGGTGTCTGTCCGGCACGCGCAGGATCAGCGCCAGCAGGTCGTCGAGCGCCCCGACGTCGAGGCCCTGCGGCGCGGTCACGGCGCAGCCCCTACGAGCCGTCGGTACGGGCCGTCCTCGGCGATGAGGCTCTCGTGCCGGCCGCGTTGGACGATCCTGCCGTCGCTCATCACCAGGATCTGGTCGGCGGCTTCCGGGTGGGACAGCCGGTGCGCGACGACCACCAGGGTGCGGCCCGTTCCGCGCAGGTTGGTCACGATCCGGTCCTCCGTGAGCCGGTCGAGGGCGCTTGTCGCCTCGTCGAGGATGAGCAGGTCACAACCGCGGACCAGGGCCCGGGCCAGCGAGATGCGTTGGATCTGACCACCCGACAGGCCCGCCCCGGCGGCGCCGAGCAGCGTCTCGTACCGCATCGGCATCGCGTCGATGTCGTCGTGGACCTCGGCCAGCCGCGCCGCCGCGATGACGTCGTCGAGAGTGCACTCCGGCCGGCCCAACGCGATGTTCTCCCGGATGGTGCCGGCGAACAGCCGGGCGTCCTGGCGTACGTAGGCCATCGACCGCCGCACGGCAGGTCGGTCGAGCTGCTCGAACGGCCTCCCGTCGAGCTGGACCGTGCCGGCGCTCGGCAGGTAGAGCCCGGCCAGCAGCATGGCCAGCGTCGACTTGCCGGAGCCCGACGCACCGACGACGAGGGTGAACTGACCGGGCACGATCTCGAAGTCGATGTCGGCCACCGCCGGTGTCCTGGTGCCGGGGTAGGCGAACCGGACCGCGTCGAGTCGGACCGCGCCGGTGACCCGGGCCGGCACCACCGCGTCCGGACCGGCCTCGGGGCGAGCGTCGAGGATGTCGGCCAGCCGGGTCAACGTCGCCCGTAGCCCGGCGACCTGCAGGCCGGTCTGGGTGAGACTGGCCAGCGGCACGAACATGCCCATGGCCAGGGCGGAGAAGCCCACCACCCGGGACAGTGAGATCTCGCCCCGATCGAGCAGGACCAGACCAGCGGCGAGCACCGTGAGGGGCGCCAGGAACTGGATCGCCGTGCTGGCGGCCTCGCAGACGGCGAGGAACCGCCGGCTGCTGGTCCTGGCATTCACCTCGGCGGCGAAGGTGTGGCTCCAGTTCTCGGCCGCCGCACCTTCCAGCCCGGACGCCTTGAGCGTCGGCACGCCGTCGAGCAGCTGGAACAGCTCAGTCTGTGCCCTCGCCTGCGCCTCCAGCAGGGCGGCGGTGAGGTACTCCTGCCGGCGCCAGCTGACGGCGAGCACACCGACCTGGACGACGGCGAGTGCGAGCACCAGCGTGCCAAGGCGCGGGTCGGCGATGACGACGAGCCAGCCGTACACCAGCACCAGCACGCCGTCGAGCACGGCCGACAGCGCACTCCCGGTCAGCACCTGACGGACCGCGTTGCTGGTACGGACCCGGATCGCGAGGTCGCCGGTGTGGCGGCGGGCGAAGTAGTCGAAGGGCAGGGACACGAGATGCTGGACCGTTCCCAGGGTCACCGACTTGTCGGCGAGAGTCTGGATGGACAGCAACGCCATCCGCCGCGCGGTCTGCATCCAGAAGTACATCGCGAACAGCACCAGCGGCGCGGCGACGAACAGCCAGACGCTGGCCGGTTCGCCGGGCCGGCTGGCCCAGTCCACGACGTAGGAGGAGGCGATCGGCACGACCAGGCTGCACAGGGTCAAAGCGACCGAGGTCAGGACTAGGGGCAACCAGGCGCTGGTGCGGGGGAAGAACCTGGTCGCGTAGGGCATGCGAGCGGCGCCGAGGGCGTGGCGGCCGGCAGCGCGCCTCGGATCCGCGCCGCCGATCGGCGGGTGGAACTCCAACGCCACCCCGGTGAACGCCTTGCCGGCCTCCGCCAGGCTGACCTTGCGCCGCCCGAAGGACGGATCGACGACGTATATGTGGCTGTCGGTCACCCGCTCCAACACGACGAAGTGGACGAAGTTCCAGAACAGGATGGTGGCCGGGGGAAGGTTACGTAGCCCGCCGATGGAGACGCGGACACCGCGGGCGACGAGGCCGCGACGCCGGGCGGCGGCCAGCATCGAACGGGCCGCGACCCCGTCCCGGCCGGTGTCGGTCTCCGTCCGGAGGGCATCGAGCGGCACCGGCTGACCGAAGTAGGCGAGGACCATCGCCAGGGCGGCGGCCCCGCAGTCGCTCATCTGGGACTGGAGCACGACTGGTACGCGGTTGCGCCGATGCGCCAGCGCCGCCCGCAGGTTTCGCCACCGCAGGTCGCGCAGGAAGCCCAGCCCTGGTCGGGCCCGCCAGCGCAGGTCCACCGGCTCTCCGGTCTCCCGGGTGAGGCCGTAGTTGCGTACCGCCTCGCGCCGGAAGCGTTGGCGCCGGTTGGTGAATTCGGTTGGCGGTGGGGTGGGCTGCTCCACCTGCCCACGCTCGTCCAGCGTGCTCATCCGCCGCTGCCCGAGTCGACCCGGACCACCTGCGCGGTGATGGCCGCCGCAGCGGGGGAGAGCAGGAACTCCACCGACCGCGCCACGTCGCCGGGGGTGGCGTCTCGGTCGAGCATGTTGCGACGGTGGATCGCGGCGCGGACGTCGTCCGCGATCGCGGTGGTCATCGCGGTGTCGATGAAGCCGGGAGCGACACAGTTCACCGTGATGCCCCGGCGGCCGACCTCGGCGGCGAGCACCCTGGAGAACCCTTCGAGAGCACACTTGGTGGCGGTGTAGGCGCCGAGCCCGCGGAAGGTCCGGTGAGCCGCGATCGACGAGATGTTGACGATGCGTCCACCACTGCCGTACATCGCCTTGACCGCGGCCTGGCACAGGGACATGGGCACCTCGACGTTCAGCTGCCACATCCGGCTCACGTCGGCGCTGGCGGTGGCCACGTGCAGCGCGCCGGTCGCCACCCCCGCGTTGTTGACGAGGCCGTGCAGGTCGGCGCAGCCCCGGATCCGGGTGGCCACCGCGACCCGGTCGTCGCCGCGGGTGAGGTCGGCGGGGAGGAACGTCAGGGCAGCACCGACGGTGTCCCGCAGGCTCGCGAGTTCGCCGGACAGGGTGCGCGACACGGCGACGACCCGGTATCCGGCGGTGAGCAGCTGGCGGGTGACCGCCAGGCCGATGCCGCGCGACCCGCCGGTGACGAACACCGTCCCGTTCGTCTCATCCACCACGGGCCGCCTTGCCGGAGGTGGCCACCGCGAGCTGGTCGACCACGGCGAACCGGCGCGGCTGTTCCGGCGGGGAGAGCACCCGGCGGGCGTACGCCCTGACCCGCTGGACGACCACGTCGGGGTCGTTTTCGGACCGGGTGACGATGTCCACGCCGACAACGGCGCCGAGCACGCTGCTGCGGACCGCGTACACCCGGGCCGCGGCGACGTCCGGGTGCTCCTGCAACAGCCGGGCCACGTGACCCGGCACGACCTTCGTACCGCCCACGTTTATGACATCGCCCTGACGGCCGAGGATGTGGACCCGCTCGTCGTGGACGGCAGCAAGGTCGCCGGTCGGCAGGTACGGTGCACCCGGCCCGGACGACACCAGGAGTTCGCCGTCGCGGATCGCCAACGCCTTACCCTCCGGCCCGTACCCGTCGAGGACCGAGCAGGGCAGGCCGGGAAGCCCGTCGGTGACGGTGGCGATGCGGCCGAGTTCGGTGCTGGCGTAGATCTGCAGCACGCGGCGTGGCGTGAAGGCGGCCCGGATCAGGCGCAGCAAGCTCGCGTCCACCGGTTCGCCACCCATCGAGACGGTGTCTATCCGGGGTCGGGCGCTCTCGGTGCCCAGGTGCAGCGCTGCCATCCGCCAGAACGAGGGGGTGCCGGCGACGACGTCATAGTGCGCGGCTGCGCGGGTGGCGAACTCGGTGGGGGTGAGGAAGTCGACGTGGGCGGCCCGGCCGAGCGCCTGGCTCACGGCGGCCACCGCGGCGTACGTGGACGGACTGTAGCCGACTCCCCACCGCTCGCCGCCGGCCGCGTCGAGCCAGTCGGCACCGCGGCTCAGCTCGTGCCAGCTCCAGTGGGTCGGGGTGGGGGTGCCGGTGGTCCCCGACGAGAATATCCACACTCCGGCCGGCCGGCCGCCGGGCTCGCCGTCGGCCTCGGTGATGCGCCGGATCCGCTCCTCGCCGACGTCCAGCAGGGCCTGCGGCCGGAGGTGAGCCAACGCCGGCGCGGCAGTGGTCGGGCCCACCAGGACGACGGAGACGTCGAGCGGGCGCAGCGCGCGCAGCGCCACCACGAGGTCGGCTCCGGCGGTCACGTTTACCGCGAGGTGGCGTAGGCCGGCGGCGGCGACGGCGGCCCGCAGCCGCGCGACCCGCGAGCTGATCTGGTCATCACACAGCGACACGGGCACGGATCAGCCCGCCGCCGGTCGTAGGGCCTGGCAGAGGTCACCGAGCGTATCCATGCGGTCGACGGCCACGACGTCGAGCAGGATGCCCAGTTCCTGCTCGAACTCGATGATGAGTTCCGCCATCACGAGGCTGTCGATCCCCAGGTCGGCCAGGCGCATGGCGGCGGTATAGCGTGCCGCGGCATCGGTCGGTGGCACGGTGAGGACCCGGGTGGCCACCACGTCGAGGACCTTCTCGTCGATCGTCGTGTCCGAGTGGACGTTCTCCACCGGTCAACCAACTCCATCCCTGAGTAGCGCCTCGGGCCGGTCGCCGGAGGCGGAGTCGTGTCCGACCGAGATCCGTCCGGGCACCGCCAGATATGGCCGGTGCGCGAGCGTGGCGCGGACCCGGTCGGCGAGATCGTCCGCCGTGACCGGGACGCCGCCGGCCCTGACCTCGGCGGCGACCCGCGATCCACCGTCGTCCGCGATCTCCACGGCGGCCGTGGCGCTGGTGACCTCGGGCTGCCTTTCGAGGGCCGCGGTGACCTCGGCCAGGTCGACGACCAGCAGCACCGCGCCGTCGGGTGCCCGCAGTGGCGCGAGAGCCGGTGCTCCGGCCGGGGCCGCGGCGACCCGGCCGGAGTCATCTCCGTCCAGTCGCGCCCGGAAGGCGGTGACGAACCTGGTGAAGCTCTCCTGCGACATGGTGCCGCCGTCGACGGTCAGCCGGATCCGCAGCCCGTCGGGACGCTCGTTGACGGCGATCCGCAGGCCGTCGGCGATCCGCTGGAAACCGGGGGTGTACGCGCCGCGTTCGATGGCGACCGGCGCACGACCTGACGGGTCGAGGCCGGCGGTGTCCGGGGCACGACCTGACGGGTGGAGGTCGGCGGTGTCCTCAAGGTATGTCATCAGCAGCGTGCGGTGGACGGGATGCCCCAGCCGCCGTGCCGTTGCCGCCCACATCTCGTCCAGGACCTGCGGCGACACGTCCCGACGCGAGGTCGCCGCCAGCTGCTCCCGTCTGACCTGTACCAGCAGGTCGGCGGGCCGTGCCGGTCGGTCAAGCACGACCGGCACGGTGACGTCGAACATGCCGACGATGCCGCGCTCGGCGTGACGCCTGCCGTTCAGCCGCATCGAGACGGCGATCCGGTCCTGCGGCGTGACCAGGAAGACGGTGGCGGCGAACACGGCGAGCAGCCACTGGGCCGTGGTGAAGCCGGACGCCTGCCAGCGGCGGCGCAGCGCTTCCCATTCGGGGCCGACGACGGGCAGCAGTTCGGTCCGGGCGGTGGGCGTGGCCGGTCCACCGATGCCGGGAAGGAACTGGCAGCGAGGCGGGAGCCAGGGTGCGCGCCGTCGCCAGTACGCGGACACCGCCCGCGAGCGTCCGGTGGTGGCGGCAGCTGCCCGGGAGGTCACCGCGGCGAGATAGTCGGCGTCCTTCGGCTCGGTGCCGGGCGGGCGACCGAAGTACGTGTCCCAAATCTCGCGCACGACGGTCATCCGGGCGGTGGCGTCGACGGCGAGGGCGGAGAACACCCCGATCGCCGCGTGCAGCGTCGGTGAGAAACGCAGGAGTCGGATGATGAACGGGTATTCGACCGCCAGATCGAAGGTGTGCCTGAGATCGGTCGCCAGCACGGCGCGTACGTACCGGGTGAACTGTTCGGTGTCGTTCGCGGTGACCTGGGTCAGCGTGACGATCGGGTGCTGGTCCGGCATCGGGCGAACCCACTGGACCGGGGCGCCGTCCTGCGTCGTGACGCCGATCCGCAGCCCCGCGTGCCTGGCCACCGTCGACCGCACCGCATCGACGAATGCGGAAACGTCCAGCGGACCGTCGACCCGATAGGACATCCAGAGGGATGTCATGACCTCCGGCGTTTCCTGAAGTGTGCGGTGAAGCGTGAGCTGACCCGGCAGCAATGGATAGAGCGCGCGGGTTTCTGAATGGACCGTGTCGGTTTCGGTATCGGCCGCAGTGGGGCGGGCTTGTCGAGACGACATCCGGTTCTCATCCCAACAATGGTCATCGACGGGGGCTGGCTGAAGATCGGCAGACTAACAATCACCCCGATATCGTCAAGGTGTCCGCACTTGAACGGGGGTCGGCGATCGGCGTGAGTCCACGATCGCGCGGATCCGTCGACGGTCGACTTTGCCGTGTGGGGTGAGCGGCAACGCGTCGAGCGTCACGCAGTGGACCGGCACCTTCGCCGGTTCGAGCCGGCCAGCCAACTCCCTCAGCACGTCGCTGGCTGGCCGGCCGGTGGCCACCACGACGGTGAACGGGCCCCGCTCGTCCGGCGGAAGGGTGACGGCGCCGCCGACACCGGCGACGTCCATCGCCGCCGCCTCGATCTCGGCGGTACTCGACCGCACCCCGCGATGCGTGAAGACATCGTCGCGCCGGCCGTGCAGGTACAGGTAGCCGTCCGCATCGAGGTGGCCGCGGTCGCCGGTACGCAGTCGCCGTACCCCCGCGGTCAGCTGGAAGGCGGCGGCGCTCAGCCGTCGGTCGCGCCAGTAGCCGGACATGACGTTGCCACCCTCGACGACGATGTCACCGACGCTGCCCGGAGGCAGCGGACGCCCGCGACGGTCGACGACCCGTACCACGGTGCCGGGAATCGCGCGTCCGACCGAACCGGGGCGCACCAGGTCGCCGTCCGGCTCCAGGATGGTGGCCCGTTTGCACTCGGTCAGCCCGTACATGTGCGTCAACGCGGCACCGGGGAACGCGGCGCGCAGGCCGTCGGCGAGCTGCGCCGGCATCCGGGCGCCGGTGCTCGTGAACAGCCGGACCGGCTGCTTTACCGGCGGCGGCTTTCGGGCCGCCAGCCGGAGCAGCGCGGTGGCGATCTCGGGCACCAGGGGTACGACTGTGGCCTGGGAACTGGCTATCCGGTCCAGCAGCGCGATGCCCTCTCCCTCCCCGAGGATCTCCAACCTCGCGCCCGCAGCCGTGCTGAGCAGGATCTGGTAGAGCCCGTAGTCGAACGACGGCGGCACGCAGGAGAGCACCACGTCGTCCGGCCGATATGCCAGGACCTGCCCGATCGCCTCGGTCGCGAAGAGGATCCGTTCGTGCGGGCAGACCACACCCTTGGGCTGCGCACTGCTACCCGAGGTGTACATCAGGAGTGCTGGCGCCGCCGGCGCACCGTCGGCGACGCCTGGACGCGGATCGGCGACGGGCTGGTCGAGGGTGGCCAGGATCTGCCCGAACCGCTCCGCCGACCAGGTCGGCGCGGGGACGTCGACACTCGCCGGTTCGACCCCGATCACCAGGCCCGGGGCAATGTCCGCGAGGACCGCGCGAAGCTGGAACGGGCGCATCCCGGTCGACAGCGGCGCCAGCGTCAGGTCCGCGTACGCGGCGGCGAACAGGATCGCCGCGAAGCCGGCGCCGCCGGTTCGCACGGCGATCCGGTCACTCGGCCGCAGGCCGGCTGCCCGGAACAGGTTCGCGAGGTTGATGCTGCGTCGCCGGAGCTGTTGGTAGCTCCACCGGTGGAGCCGGTCGCCGACCGCGACGCGGTGTGGATGCCGTCGCGCGGCGGTGTCCAGCAGGGAGTTGATCCGCATGTCACCTGGTATCGGGGCAGGGTGCGACGAGACACGACGCTCGTGGCGTGGGGGACCGGGGCAGCTATTCGGCAAGCATCTCGCTGAACTGGTGCCACCCACCGGCACAGGCCTGGGCGACCGCGCGTAGCGGTTCGTGGCAGTGCGCGGGCACGGTCCCGGCGGCATCCGCGGACTGCGCGATGAACGTGAGCGTTGCCGTGAGCAGCCGGAGCAGGGCCTTGCCGTGGTCGGTGTACCGCAGCGAGGGATCCTGGACGAGCCGCTCCAACCTCGGTCGGATGACGGCTTTGAGGTCCGCGGCTGTCGCCGGCAGCCGATCGGTGGATGTGGGTGCGGGTGCCGGCGGCTCGGGTGCCGTCTCAGCGGCGGTCACCTCGATCGCCGGGGCGGAAGCCTCGCCGAGCGCCTTACGCCGGACGTCGAACGCGGTGCCCACGGAGATGCCCGCCCGGCGCGCTATCTCGCGCAGGCTGACACCCGGCTCACGACGCACGATCTGCTCGGCCAACCGCCGGCCCGCCTCCGCCGACACCGGATGCCGGCGGCCGTCCCGGCCGATCCGGACGTTCAGCTGGTGACTGTTGTCGGTTGAACGTCGCCGCAGCGCGGCCACGGTCTTCGCGGCAACCCCGCACACGGACGCGATCCGGCGGTCGGACCACTGGGAGTGCGAGGCGAGGATCCGTTCAGCCGCGGTCAGCCGATCCCGAGTGCTCAGCGGCAGGCCGTGCGCGATGTTCAACTGCACCGCCGCGACGAAGGCGTCCGCGTCGGAGCCGTCGAAGTAGACCACCGGCACTCGCCTGTCGCCTCGCGCACGTGCCGCCCGCAGTCGATGCATGCCGTCCACCACCCGCAGCGAGGACCGCTGGACAACGATCGGCGGCACCACATCGGTCAACTCCCCGAGCAGCCTGGTGTGGCTCGCGCTGATCCCGTCCAACCGCGGTGAGAAGCCCCCCCGCAGCGAACTGACATCGACCATTTCGACTTGCGAAACTGTATCCGATGCCTCACTGTACGTGTTGTCGAGCTCGGCGACCTGGCCGCTATCCGGTTGCCTCTTCATTTACACCCCGGTACCTGTTCTCCCCCGCATTGCACTTTGTCGAAGGTGCATCCGCGGCGCACATGGTACGACCGGGCGTGCATATTCAGCGCACATGACGTGTACATGCGGGACCTGCGAAGTGGTGGAGTCGACGGGGTGGCGGTGTGTGCGTTCAAGTCGCTCGTTGATCGGGGCTTGTGGATCACGGTAGTGCCGGGTAGGGTCCGAATCCCGAAGCCTCCAGCGTGTTATCGGGCCAGAAAAAAGGGCGACGACGAGGCTGTGTCGTCCGTCTTACCGTACGAGGTGCCAGATGTTTCCGGCGCCTACTCGGGACGCATGGGCGGGATATCTGATGACCCGAAAATCAGAACTGTCGACCGCGGATAAGGGCGATCTCCTAGATAGGTCATGGTGGTAGCAGCGATGACGACAGAGCAGGCGAACCTGCGAATACCCGGACCGGCTGAGCCGTTGTCGGTGATCCTGAAGCTCGTCGGCGACGCCTGCAACATCAACTGCTACTACTGCTACGAGAAGCGCAAGCCCTACGCCGGCTACGACAAGCTTCCCCTCGACGCCCTCGCCCGCCTGCTCGACCTGGCCGGCGGCCGGCCACTGAGCCTGGAGTTGCACGGCGGCGAGCCGCTGCTGTACGGGATGGAGGCGACCTCCGACCTCCTGCGGCTCCTGCGGGGCTACCCGGGGAACATCTCCCTGAGCGTCCAGACGAACGCGACGATGTTGACGCCCGAGTGGTTCGATCTGTTTGCCGAGGAATGGCCCGAGATAGACATCGGCGTGTCCCTCGATGGTGATCCTGAGGCCAACCGCAACCGGGTCGACTATCGCGACCGGAGCACCTCCGAGCGCGTCCATGTGGCATTGGAAATGGCCGCCGCGCGTGGTCTCGCGGTGGGCCTGATATCGACCGTGACGAAGGACGTGTCCCGGCGCCCGGAGGAGACGCTCGACTTCGTTGCCGGGTTCGACGCGGTGAAGGCGCTGAAATTCTCTCCCTGCTTCGACTTCAACGTCATGCCGAAACGAATTCCGGTCGGTAACCGCGAGACGATGCTCCCCCTGCTGCCCAAGGGGGAGGAGCATGCCGGTTGGGCGATCACGCCACTCGAATTCTCCGCGTTCCTGGTCCGGGCGTACGACCACTGGCGCGGTTCAGGTCTGTTCCGGCGATTCCTGCTGGAGCCTTTCACCAGCGTGATACGCGTACTCGCCGGCCGCGACACCCGTTTCTGTCACTTCGCCGAACAGAAATGCGCGTTCGTGCTGACCCTCTATCCGGACGGCCGCCTCGGCAGCTGTGACGAGTTGGGCGTACCCGACGGGCTGCTCGGCACCATTCACGACCTGCCGTCCCTCGACGTGGCCACCTCCCTCGTCACCAACCCGACGCTGCGCGACGGCCTCGACGAACTGCTCGACAAATGCGTGGGCTGTGGCTATCGGAGTACCTGCGGCGGCGGTTGCCTCGCCACCCGCATGCGCTACCGCAACAGCGCCTTCTACGAGGACTACTGCACTCATCGAATCGAGATCATTGACCACATCGCGGCGGATATCGCCAGAGAGCGAGTAGCCAGTGAGCACTGACCTCGCACTGCCAGAAGTCTGGCCGGGCCTCGCCCACGAGTTGGCGACGCTACGCGAGCATCGCGTGGCACAGGTACGCACCGCCGCGGCCCGCCTCGACGGGCGGTTCGTCGTGCCACCGGCCCTCGATGCCCGGCAGTACGCCCTGATGCACCACTTCACGTACGCCATCACGGCGGCCGTGCGCGAGCGGCGCCTCGACGACGCACGTGACCTGGTCCAGCGTTGGGCAGCTGTGGATGCCGCGAGCGGCGTGCCGCTGCTGCCGGGCCATGACGTGCGGATCGTGGCGGCCGACAGTTGTGCGCGGTCCGACGACGACCGCTACGAGTCGCCGCTCTTCCTCGACCTGGAGCCGGACCGGCAGGCGGTGCCGTCGGCGCCGTGGTCGGCTGCCGGGGAGGCGATCAAACTCGCCGGCTTCGACCACTTCATCACGTCGGTGACCGGCGTCGTGGTCACCATGCAGCTACGCGCCGACCGCGACACCACCCAGAGCTACGCCCTGAAGGCACTGCCCGGCACGATCTTCATCGACGTCGTGCAGGACCCAGTCCGCCTTGGTGAACTGATCCTGCACGAGTCGGCACACACGTTGCTGAACGAGATCTTCGCGGCCTGCGGGGTCGAGCTGGATCCCGAGGCGCGCTGGTTCTCGCCGTGGAAGCAGGCATACCGCCCGGCGTACGGCTTGCTGCACGCCGGCTTCGCCTTTGGGGTCCTTCAGAAGTACTTCGAGTACCACGCGGCAGCCGACGAACGGCCGTCCGCGTACGCCCGGATCCGAGCCGAGATCGGCTCGGAACAGTGGGACCTCGCGCGCGGATCAGTACGAGACGCCCTGACCGAGGTCCGCGATGAGCGGGTGGCGTCACTGCTGTGGAGCTTCGTTGCCTGAGGGCGTGCTCCCCAGCGCCGGACGCCGGCCGGTCCAGGTAAACCACGAGCCGCAGAAAGGAGCAGCATGAAGTCAGACCAGGAGTTCGAAGAGTTCGTGGACGCGATCCAGTCCGCCAACTTCGACCCTCGCGACACCCGCGCCACCGCGCACACGGCAGCGGTCTTCGCGAGCGACTGGGATCGCGTCGAGAAGGCGATCCAAGCCGACAAGACCGACAACTGATCCGGTGCGGCCAGTGGCTCCCGAGCCTCGGTGGCCACTGGCCGCTCCCGGTCGACAGCCTCGGAAGAGTAGCAAGTGATCATGCCGTCGAGTCCCACCGAGGACGCCGTGCTGGCGATGGCCCGTACCTGGTCAGCCGATGTGGGAGTGACCCGCAGCAGCAGCATCACCCGGCTCGACCGGGTGGGGGTGCCCGTCGCCATGGCCGTGCGCCCGGGAGCACTCGTCGGATCCCTTGTCGTCACGGGGGGCAAGGGGACGACGGAGGCGGCAGCCGAGATCGGGGCGCGGCTGGAGGCGATGGAACTCGCGGCCGCCGAGCACACTCGCTGTCAGGTGCCGCTCGTACGGACCACGTACCGGGCGATCGCCGCCCAGTTCGGCGGCGCCGCCGCGCTCCTGCGGCTCTGTCCCCGCCTGGGCGTCCGGATCCCGTTGGACGAGGAGGTGACCGCGGCGCAGGGGACGGACCTGCGCAGCGCGACGCCCGTCCTGCTGCCGAGCGAACTGGTTCTGCTGCCGCCACCGCCGGACGCTGCCGCCCGGGCGTACTTCGGCGCGAACTCCTTCGGACTGGGCTGTGGCCTGACGCTGGAGCAGGCCACGATGCACGCCATGCTCGAGGTGCTGGAGCGCGACGCCCTGTCGTTTCCGGCCGCCGCCGGTCAGGAATGGGCCATCGACGAGCACTCGCTGCCCGACCGGCTCACGAGCCTGACCGCGCGGATCCGTCGCGCGAACGTGGCGATCCGCCTGCTGGCCGTCAAGCAGGACCTGGGCCTGCCGGTCGCGCACGTCGTGCTCTGGGACCGCGACGAGACGGACCGGCGGTTCGTCAACGGCGGGCATGCCTGCGCGCTCGACCTCGACCTGGCGATCGAACGTGCCCTGCTGGAGGCGCTGCAGAGCCGCGCTGCCTTCATGCACGGCGGTCGTGAGGATCTGCCGAGCCTGGTCGACGTCGCGACGGAGCAGGCCACGGTCGGTGAGTGCAGCGCGCTGTCCGACGTCCGGCAGCAGTTCAGCCAACCGGTACCCGCAGACGCCGTCGGGCTGGCCGACTGGCTGGCCGAACGCGGCATCGGTCCGGTGATCCGCTTCGTCCTGCGGGACGGGAGCACCGACGGGGCCTGGGTGGTACGCACCGTCATCGTCGGCTGCGAGTCGTATGTCGCCGGGCTCTCGCCCCGGGTGGGGCCACGGCTTGCGGCGTGGTCCCATGGCTGACCGGGATCTGATCTTCGTCGGGCCGACCGGCTACCAGTCGAACCTGCTCGGCGTCTCCGCGCGATATTCGGTGCTTCCGCCGCTGACCCGGGGAATGCTGGCACCGGCGCTACGTGACCACCCGTCCGGACGGGTGATCATCGTGGACGGTGGGTTCTACCACGAGTTCGCCGTCGACCACCGGGAGATTTGCGCCGCGCTGCGCGACGGACGTGACGTGATCGGGCTGGGCTCCATGGGCGCGCTGCGCGCCGTCGAGCTGCGTACCCACGGCATGCGCGGCTACGGCGCGGTGGTGGAACTCATCGAACGCCACGGACTCCACGACGACGAGGTGATGCTCCTGCACGCGGCCGAGCCGCCGTACCGGCCGGTGACGGTTCCGCTGGTGGAGGTGCGTGCGGCGCTCGGGCAGCTGCTGCTCGCCGGGCTGGTGGACGGCGACGAGGTGGCGGGAGTCATCGCCGAGATCGGCGACCTGTGGTTCGGCGACCGCAGCCTGCCCAGGATCCTGCAGGCGCAGCAGCGGCGAACTCCGGACCGTCCGCACGTGGCAGCGGCACTACGCGGCAAGTTGCAGGGTCCGGCGCTGTTGAAGCGGATCGACCTGGAGTGCCTGCTCACCGGCGCACCGCCACCCGTGGTCCGCATGCTGCCCTGCGGCGCGGTCATCCCGAACCCGTCGCAGCCGCCCGGACCGGCCTGATGGTCACCATGCCGGACACCACAGTGGACTGGGCCCACATCTGCGCGAACGGCATCCCGTACCGCGATCCGGTGATCGGATCCTGCCTCGCCGACGTGCAGTGCCGCGACGACAGCGAGGTCGCCGGCCGCAGCGCTGCGGCGGTGCGCCGGGAACTCGGCTGGCTCACCCTCACCGGCGACGAGCGGATCTACCACCCCTGGTGCGGCCCGGGCACCTACGCCCGCGAGATCGCGAACGGCACCGGCTGCCGCAGTTACCTCGGCGTCGATGTCAACCCGGCGGCGATCGTCGCGGCGCGCCGCCGATGCCCGGATCGACGGTGCCACTTCCAGGTCGGTGCCTTCGACACGGGCTCCGTGGTGCCGGCGCACGACCTCTGTCTGCTCACCTATGAGCTGGTCAACCAGTTCGACCCGTCGACGCTCGGCCCGGCACTCGACCGGATCGCCGCGGCCCTGCGGCCCGGCGGGCGGGTGTTCGCAGACGTGCGGACCCGCACCGGCTCGGGGATGCACCCGGTCGACCGTGAGTCCACCCACTATCCCGCCGGCACCGGCATCTTCCTGCGGGCCGAGCACGTCGTCGAGTATCAGGCGCGGTTCGCGGCGGAAGGTCGCCTCTACCTGCAACGTTTCCGGATCACCCGGGACGACGGCCCGAGGCGGGAGTTCTACTCCTGGCTGTGGCTGTACGACCAGGACGAGATCGAGCGAGCCGCCGCGTGCGCCGGGCTTGCCCTGACCGCCGCCGCGCACGTCCACGCCGGCAGTGACATGCGGCCACCTTCGGCGGCCGGCTCGATCCAACTGGTATTGGCCAAGAAGGGGAAAGGCACGGAATCATGTTGACGACCTCGGAATCCCTCCTGGTGCACAGTATCGAGCAGTTCCTGACCCCGATGGAGTGCCAGGCGATCTGCGATGCGGTGGACCGGCAGATCACCGCCGACGGCCGCGCCGCCTTCGAGGGCGAGCGCGCCGTGTCGGTGCACGCCGTCGACGGGATGAGTACCCGCGACGTGATGGAGCTCTACGAACCGGCCGGGCGGTTGGAGCTCTTTCCGCTGCCGGTGGGGGCGACGACGGTACTGGACGAGGCGGCGCGGCGGGCCCTGCCGCACCTGCGCAGCCTGTTTCCCAGCGGCCGTCGCCTGACCTCGTGGATCTATCTCGAGTACGGCGTGGGCCAGTACATCACACCGCACATCGATATGCCGTTCGACGAGACCGACCCGGATCACGTGAAGGTCGCCGGGGTGAGCATCACCCTCAACGACGGCTTCTCCGGCGGGGATTTCGTGGTCGAGACCTGCGGCAGCCCAGACCTGTGGGAGGAGCCCACGGACGGGCTGCGCAGAGTCCGCGAGGGCGCGGACCACACCACGCAGTGGTACAAGGCGCTGCCCCGGACCCGCTGGCGCACCCGGATGGCCGCCGGGGGCCTGGTCATGTTCGGCAGCCAGCTCAGCCACAGCACGGAGCCGGTCACCCACGGACGGATCAAGAAAGTCATCGGCTTCTTCACCAACTGACGGAGAGTGCAATGGACGCACGTCTTGCCTACGAGCTAGCTGAGCTCAATGCCAACATGTCCGATGTCGAACGTCTCGTCACGCTGCACTGGGGCCTGTCCTCGGTGCTCCGGGCGAACGTCGCGGGCGACGTCGTGGAGGTCGGTTGCAACGCCGGCTACACCAGCGTCTGGCTCGCGACGACCATGCGGGCGCTCGCCCCGGAACGCGAACTCGTGCTGTTCGACAGCTTCGCCGGGATGCCGCCACCGGGGGAGTTGGACACCCACCTGCCGGAGGGCGAATGCCTGGCCTCGGCGGAGCAGGTGGAGCAGAACTTCCGCAGCAGGGACCTGCCGATGCCGCGCGTCGTCGCCGGCTGGTTCGACGAAACGCTCGCCGAACTGCCCCAGCGGATATGTTTCGGTTACCTCGACGGGGACCACTACCGCTCCATCCAGCTCAGCCTGGAACAGGTGTGGCCCCGCCTGGAGCCGGGCGGACTGCTCGTCATCGACGACTACTGCGACCTGAGCCGCAACGAGCGGGCCTGGGACGGGCTGCCCGGGGTGAAGAAGGCCTGTGACGAATTCTTCGCCGGCACCGACCATGTGGTGGAGGTCGTTCCGGGCACGTCGGACCTGACCCTCGGTTACGTCTACAAGCCCACGTCGGACGGCGGACCCCGATGACGGTCGACACCACCGCGGCGGTGAACCTCGATTCCTTGGCCGGCATCTCGCCGACGCGCGTGTTCCGCCAGGTGCTTGAGACGAGCACGCCCTACACGTTCAGTTCGGTCGTCTCGTTCACCGGATGGAGCACCCTCCTGCTGGTCGAGCGGGCCGACCGGCCCGGCGTGAAGTTCGTCGCCAAGGGGCTGTTCGGCTACCACAGCGTCATCGCCGCCGCGCCGCCGCACCTACGGGCCGAGCTGCACGGCTACTACTGGTACCGCCAGTTGCCGGAGCGGGCACACCGGCAGGCGAGGGACCAGTTCGGCCAGGAGGCCGACCTCCTCTCCCGCCTGAGCGGCTCGCCGTACTTCCCCGACCTGGTCGAGATGGACCTCGGTGCCCCGGTGCCGTACTACGTGATGGAGCACCTGCCGCTCGGCTCGGTCCGCCACTGGCTCGGCACGCACGGGGCGCCGGACGCCGCGACCGCCATCGCCTTCGCGCGCCGGCTGCTGAGCGGGATGACCGTCCTGCACGACATCGGCTACGTCCACCGCGACATCAATGCCGAGAACGTCCTGATGGCCGACGGCGGACCGGTCATCGCCGACCTCGGCTGCGCCCGCGCCCGCACCGCCACCGAGCCCCGATCGCCGAAGTCGGCGCTGATCTCGTGGCCACCGGAGTACGACGTGGGCTACCACGAGGCGGACATCACCAGCGATATCTACTGTTTCGGCATGGTCATGTACGAGCTGCTGACCGGCACCATGCCCCGCTACGGCGCACCGCCGCTGCCCAGCGTGGTGACCGGACACGACCCGCGCCTGATCGAGCTGGTCGAACGGTGCGTGCGGTGGGAGCCGGACCGCCGGCCACCCAACGCCACCGCCGCATTGGAGGTGCTCTCGTGACGACCCGGACGCTCGCCCCTCGACCGCAGACGACCGCCCCAGCCCACCCCGACGACCTGATGCGGCACATGTTCCTCGGCCGGTTGATCAGCCAACACACGATGATCTTCGAGCCGCTGGTGTACGCCGAACACCTGCGCGTCCTGGCCAAACTGGTGGACGACTACGTATTGACCCCGACCGGAGCCGGACAACTCGCCACGTACACGCCCGCGAACGTGGCTACCGTCTGCGTGGCCGCCGCCACCGGGGTGCCGGACGGTGGCTGGCCGGAGTTCGCCGCGAGCCTGCGAACCCACGAGGTCGCGGTGGGCATCCGCCGCCACCAGCTCGTGGTCGGCTCGTCCGGCCCCGCGGACCTGCGATACGTCCGGGAGGCGGTGGAGATCCTGGTCGACGGTGACCTGGGCGCGTTGGTGGAGCTGGGCACGGGCGGGCTGTTTCCCGCCGCTTCGCTGCCGCGCCCGCCGGGCCTGGGCGCCGGGCTGCTGCTGGCACCGGACCGAGCGTTCACGTCGGAGGCCTCCGCGCTGGAGCGCCTGCTGTACGAGATGATCGCCGCACCTGCCCGGATCTGGGCGGCGGTCGAGCCCTCCGTGTACGAGTGCCTTCGTCGCAGTCTCGGCGACGTCGGCGTCGACGATGTCTTCGTCGCCGGCTGTGTGGCCCAACTGCTCACCAGCGCCGACGAGCGGGGGCAGGACCTGGCCGCGCGGCTACCCGCGCTGGCCGCACTGGTGGAGACGGTCCGTTCGCCACTGACCAGCGCCGCCCGAACCGTGGCCCTGGGGTTGAAGGAGGCGTCCCTCTTCGCCGAGCTGCTGTGCTGCTGGTGGCCGGGGACCGAGCGGTCGGTGCATCTGTTCACCTCCCGGCTCGACTACCTGACCCGGCACCCGGCCGGGCGTACACCGCAGGAGCGTCAGCCGTGATCCCGGCGGGCCGGCAGGACCGGCGATTTCCGTTCATCGCGTTGGAGGGCACCGACGGCAGCGGGAAATCGACGCTACGGATCAGCCTCGCGCAGGCCCTCCGGCAGGTCGCGTCGACGGTGACGGAGTTCGGCCAGCACAGCTGGCTCGACACCGACGCCGCTCGGCTCATCGTGGGCAACCGGATGGCCCGCAGCAACGGGAACGCCGACGCCGTCGTGGAGGCGTACCTGCGCGACAAGCGGCTGCACTTCGAGTTCAACATCAAGCCCGCCCTCGCCGTCGGTCCGGTCCTCACCGACCGGTACGTGCTCAGCGACATCGTCTACCACCACGTCCTGCACGGCGTACCGATGGAACGCATCAGCGCCGCCATGACGGCGCTGCGGATGCCGACGCCCGACGTCATCGTCTTCGTGGACACCCCACCCGCGCTGGCCTGGACGCGCATCGGCACCCGCAACAAGGAGCTGCGGCCGTACGAGCGCCCGGACACCCTGGTCCAGCTGTACGACGCCTACGACCGCGCCATCCAGGCGAACCTCGTACCGACGCGCGTGCTGCGTTTCCGCAACCACGAGGAGTTGTCCGACAGCGCGACGCAGCGTCTGGTCGCCTCGCTGCTGTCACAGTTTCCGCAGTTGTCCCACGACCGAGAGGTGCCCACAGATGTCTGAGGTCCGAGTCCGCGTCGCCGTCTATGTCGTGCGTGACACGCTCACCGGGCCGGAGCTGCTGGTGTTCGACCACCGAGACCAGCCTGAGGCGGGCACGCAGGTGCCCGCCGGGGGCATCGAGGCCGGTGAACCACTTGAGGATGCGGTGCTGCGCGAGGTGGCCGAGGAGACCGGCGTCACCGCCGTCACGGTGCGGAAGAGTCTCGGCGTGCAGCAACGACCGCATCCGCACACCGGTCAGCCGCGGGTCACCGTCTTCTACCACGCGAGCACGACGGAGCGTCGGGACCGCTGGTCCCACCAGGTCGCCGGCAGCAGCGGCACCGATGACGGCATGGTGTTCGAGTGCTTCTTCATCCCGGTGGCGAAGGCGTTGGACCTGCTGCCCGACCGACAGGACGAGTTCGTTGCGGCGCTGCTCCAACTCCTGCCCGAGAATGCGTAGCGCGGCCACGGGCCTGCGGAAGGCGCCCCGTCCGATGTCGCGGTCGGGCGACCTCTCGTCGGGCAACCCGGATCCGGACCTGCTCCTCTGGCGTCACGACCGCTGGCCCACCGCCGTCGCGGCCGACCTGCTGCTCTACGGCACCCCCAGGATCGTCGACGCCCTGCTTGTCCCGGCCCAGGCGTACCTGGCCGGCCAGGGCGTCGCCAACGACCACCTGACGGCGCTGCCCGGTGGGCTTGAGGCTGTCGATCGGGCGTTGGCCACGCTGCTGCGTCCCGGGGACCGCGTGATCGTGGAGAGCCCCACCTACAACGGAGACCTTCCGCTGATCGCCGCGCTCGGTCTGGTGCCGGTGCCGGTACCCGTCGACGAGGAGGGGCTGCGACCAGAACCGTTCGTCGCGGCGCTCCGGGACGCCGCCGGTGTGCTGTACCGCCCGCGCGCACAGAACCCCACCGGGGCAGCACTCACGTCCGGGCGCGGCAACACGCTGCGCGCCATCATCGAACGCTTCCCGAGCCTGCTCGTGATCGAAGAGGACCATGCGGGCGGGATCGCGGGCACCGACTACCACTCCGTGATACCAGCCGGCCATCCACGATGGCTGCACGTCGCGTCGGTGTCCAAGTGGCTCGCCCCCGATCTCCGGTTCGCGTTGGTCTGTGGTGACCGGGAGTCGATCCAGCAGGTGGACCAGCGCAGGCTCCTGGGCGGTGGGTGGATCAGCCGGATGACCCAGCTCGCCGTGGCCGCCCACCTGGCCGACCCGGACCTCGCGGCAGACCTCGCCCGGGTGCGGGACGAGTACGGCAGACGCCGCCGACACGTGCTCGATCTGTTGGCCGAGCGGGGTCTGCGCGGATACGGGCGCACCGGACTGAACGTGTGGATCGAGGTGCCCGACGAGGCGGAGACCGTGTCCCGGCTGGCCAGGCGCGGTTGGCAGGTCGCCCCTGGGTCGCGATTCGCCGCACCGACACCGGCGATCCGGGTGACCGTGGCCGCGCTCGCTGTGGCACAGGCGCAGCGGTTCGCGGACGATCTGTTGTCGGCCACCCGGGGGCCCGGCCGTGTCGCTGATTGAGACCGCGATCCGCCGCGAGTTGCGCACGCGTCCGGATCAGGGCCAGCGGTCGGTCGACGAGATCCTGACGGGCAGATCCTTCGCAGCCGTCGTCCTCGATGACGGCAGCGTCGGCACCGCCATGGACTACCAGGGTTACCACGGCGGCGGGTCACCGGGCGCGGTCGTGTGCCGGCGTGGCCCCCAGGTCACCGACTACCTCGGTACGTCGCCCGGCAGGTCGCTGCTGGACTGTGACCTCGTGCGTACGCCACCGGCCGGGTTGGACCTGACCCGGCAGGCCGTCAAGATCGCGCTCCTCAGTGCGCTGTCCCGGCCCTGGCTCCGGCCGACCGCACTGGCGGAAGCGGGCCTGGGTCACGTGGTCGCGCCCTTTGACGAGGTGCACGCCCACCAGGCGGGGTCGACGGTGACGGAGGCGCTGACCCGGGCGGTGGGGAGCGCGGGCACGGTCGGGGTCATTGGCTTCGGCGGGCTGATGGAGCACCTGGCCGAGGTGGACGGGGTGGGTCGCGTGCTGGTGGCCGATCTGCACGACGCGCCACGAGCCGAGCGTGTCCGGTCCACTCTCGCCCGGTTCAACGCGAGGTTCGGCGAGGCGCGCATCCAGCTGGTCGGCGATGACCTGCACCGGCTGGCCGACGAGTGCGAGGTCGTCCAGATCACCCCATCGTCGCTCTGCAACGCGACGATGGACGAAGTCCTTCGTACGCTACGGGGGTTGCGGCTGATCGTCGTCGGGCCCAGCGGCGCGGTGCCACCGCCGGTGTGGCAGGCACACGGAGCCGTCCTGGCCTGCACCGAGCTGAGGGACAGCCGTTTCGTCCGGGCGTACCACCACGACGATCATCTGTACGAATGGTACGTGGAATACGATCGGCGGCTCGCCTACTGGCCGCAGGAACGGCGACCGGCCGAATGACCGGGCACTTGCGGTCGAGTCGCGCCGGGTTCCACCCCGGGTGGTCGGGGCACCACCTCGACCGTGGCCGACGTGGTGCCCCGACTACCGCAGAGCGATCGTCAGTACCGCAGGTTCCGCAGGTAGCGGTAGCCGATCTCGGCGGTGAGCTGAGGCGTCACGTCCGGAGTGTCGTTCTCCACGATGTACTCAAGCACCGGGTGCTTCCGGAAGATCCGCCTGAAGTCGATCATTCCGGTGCCCAGGTCGGCCATGTCGCCGTCGGCGGCGTGCCGGTCCTTGACGTGGTATTGGAGCACCCGCTGCGGTGCGGCGCGGATGACGTCCAGGGTGAAGCCCTCGGGGTCGGTCACCCCGTCACCGGACTCGATGCCGCCGGTGACCGCCCAGTAAATGTCGATCTCCAGGTGGACGAGCCGGGGGTCCAGCTCCTCGGTCAGGATGTCCCACGGGGTCCGACCACCGCCGAGGTCGATTGTGAACTCGTGGGCGTGGTTGTGGTAGCCGTACCGCAGACCCGCTCGGGCCGCTGCGGCGGCCTCCACGTTCATCTGCTCCGCCCACCGCTTCCAGTCGTCGGCGTTCTCCGAGTAGAGGTACGGCACCACCATGAACTTCTGGCCCAGCGTCACCGCGTTGCGGATCTTCTCCTGTAGCGCGGCGGGAGTTTCGCTGATCCCGTCGTGGCTGGACGTGGCCTTGATGCAGATGCTGTCCAGGAAACGGCGCAGCTGGGCGGCGTTGCGGCCGAAGTAGCCCAGCGCCAGCTCCACCTTCGGGTAGCCGATCCGGGCCAGGTGCCGCAGCGTGGCGTCGTACCCCGGCTCGCCGTTCAGCGCGTCACGGACCGTCCACAACTGAATGCTGATCAGCCCCGGCGGCACCCGCCGCCGACCGGCATGCCCGTGCCCGTGCCCCGGACCGTGCTTGGGACCGGCGGAGGCGGCCGTTGCGCCCGCCGTGGCGAGGCCGACACCGGCCATCGCGGCCACCGAGCCGCGTAGCAGGCCCCGCCGGTCGAGGACGGAACGCCGCAGTGCGGCCATCCCGTCGTAGCCGTAACACATGATGACTCCTCTCGTGGGTGTCTACACGCCCGGTACGAGCACGACCTGGTCGGTCCCGGTCAGCGGCGGCAGCCCGTCGTCACCCGGGTCGGTGTAGGAGGCGACGAACACGGCGGACAGGTTGTCCGTCTCCGGGTCGTGCCCCGAGGGGACAGTGGTCAGTATCGACCCGGTGCAGCCGTTGGCGGTGGTCTGCGGGTGGCCGTGGTCGTCGTGGCCGAGGATGTAGGTCACGCTGACCCGGGCACAGTCCACCGCCTGGTCGTCGGTCACCCGTACCTCGTACTGAATGGTGTCGCCGAAGGCGAAGGGTTGGCCCTCGACCGGCGCGACGAGCTCGACCACCGGCACGGCGTTGCCGACCACGACCCGCACCGACGCCGACGCCGAGCGTCCCTTCCGGTCGGTGACCTTGAGCGTTGCGTCGTAGCTGCCGTTCTCGCGGTAGGTGAAGGTCGGGTTCGCCGACCGCGAGTCGACCCGGTCGTCGTCGTCCAGGTACCACTCGTAGCGCAGTCGGTCGCCGTCCGGATCGGTGGTGCCCTCGCTTGAGAACTCCACCGTCAGCGGGGCCAGACCCGCGGTCTGGCTGGCCGAGACCGCCGGGATCGGGCTGCGGTTGCCGTCCCGACCGATGAAGTCGATCCGGGCCACCTGCGCCTCCGGATTCTCGCTGAAGAAACCGTCACCGTATTCGAGGACGTAGAGCGCGCCGTCGGGGCCGAACTCCAGGTCCATCGGGTTGTCGAAGACGACCGAGGGCAACACCGGCTCGATCCCGTCTAGCTTGCCGCGCCGGTCCAGCTGGAACGCCTTCACGTAGTCGCGGGTCCACTCGTAGAACAGCGGCTTGCCGTCGTAGTACGCCGGCCACGCCACCGGGTTGCGGCCCCGGGTGGTCGCCCGGTCGAAGCGGTACGCGGGACCGGCCATCGGGCCGATGCCGCCGGTGCCCAGCTCCGGGAACTCGGAGGAGAGATCGTAGCTGTACCACACGTCCGGCTGTTGCGTCGCTGGCAGCTTCCGCAGCCCGGTGTTGTTCGGCGACTCGTTTACCGGCGCCGAGCAGTCGAACTCCGCACCGGACTCCTCGGCGGCGAAGTCGTAGTCCCGGTAGGGCAGTTGCGGAGTGATGCAGTAGGGCCAGCCGTGGTTGCCGGCCTTGCGGGCCACGAACCACTTACCGTGCCCCGCCGGTCCGCGCAGCGGGTCGGGTTGACCAGCGTCCGGCGAGTAGTCGGCGACGTACAGGTCGTTGGTCTTGCGATCCAGTTCGATCCGGAACGGATTACGCAGACCCATCAGGTAGATCTCGGGGCGGGTGTCCCGGGTGCCGGGCTTGAACAGGTTGCCCTTGGGAATGGTGTACCTGCCGTCGGCGCCGACCTTGATCCGCAGGATCTTGCCGCGCAGGTCGTTGGTGTTGGCGCTGGTGCGCTGCGCGTCGTACGCGGGATTACGGCCGGGCCGCTCGTCGATCGGGGCGTACCCGCCAGACTCGAACGGGTTCGTGTCGTCGCCGGTGGAGAGGTACAGGTTGCCCTTGGCGTCGAAGACGATGTCCCCGCCGACGTGGCAGCAGATGCCCCGGTCCACCGGCACGTCGATGATCCGCTGCTCGGAGCGTAGATCCAGAGTGTCCTTGACCAGCCGGAACCGGGACAGTCGGATGACGCCCTCGAACGGCGCGAGTTCCTCCTCGGAGCCCCAGGCCGGCGCGTCGCCCTCGTTGACGTCCGGCGTGGACGGGTCGTCGACCGGAGTGTCCATCGGCGGCGAGTAGTACAGGTAGACCCAGTTGTTGCCGCGTCGGCCGAAGTTGGGGTCGACGGCGACGTTCTGCAGGCCCTCCTCGTCGTGCTGGTAGACGTCGAGAGTGGCGGCGATCGTGTTGCGGCCGGTGTCGGGGTTGTGCAGCCACACCACGCCGGCCCGGGTCACGTGCAGCACCCGGCCGTCGGGCAGCACGGCGAGGTCCATCGGCTCGCCGGGGCGGTCGTTGAGGGTGACCTTCTGGAAGGCCGTGTCCGGTGGGGGACTGGTGGTGCCGGGCGTGGCCGTGGGGGTGGTCGGCGCGGCCATCGAGCTGGCGGGCGGGGCGACGAGCGTGATGGTCGTCAGGCCCGCCACGGCGAGCGCGAGTCGTCTCTTCAACTGCCTCTCCTAGGTGTGAGGACGGGTCGGGCAGGTCGGGACGTACGGGTGCTGGGCTTCTCCTCCGGGTGTCGGGCAGCACCGGATGGCCCGTTGAATCGCCGGTGGGCGACGCGGGCGCGGGAACTGGGAGTTGGGGGTAGGTGTCCGAGGGGCCGTCGGAGGTCACGATCGAGACGCTGGCCCCGGCGACGGTTCACCTCGTCGTAACATCCGGGCTGAAGTTAACAAAAGCGATGTCGATATGTCCATGGCTTCTGCCAGGTTTAATCGAACTTTTGGCTATGGTGGCGAAAGGATCGTCCACACACGAAAAACCGCCCGCAGGGTCGGCGGGCGGATCCTCGGCCCTCAGGGCGGTGCAGGTCGGATCGACGGCTCAGCGTGGCCCGTCAGGCCACCGGGCCCGGGCTGCGGACGCCTCGGACCGCGTACCGGTGCATCGTCACACCCTGATCGAACGACGCCTGCTCAATCAGATCCAGCTCGACCGGCTCGTCGTGCGCGTCGAACAACGGCCGACCGGTGCCGAGCACCACCGGATGGGTGAAGAGCAGAAGCTCGTCGAGCAGCCCCGCCCGCAGCAGGCCGGTCGCCAGGGTGGCGCCGCCGACCCCGATGTCACCGTCGGACTGCGCCCGCAGCCGTCCGAGCTGCTCGATCGCGTCGTCCCCACCGATGACCCGGGTGTTGTGCCCGGCGCTGTCACGGGTACGCGAGACCAGCACCTTGGGCATCGAGGTCCAGATCTCGCCGTACTCACGCATGAAGTCCGGCAGGGATTCGTCGTCACGGGCGCCCGGCCAGAACGCCTCCATAGTCTCGTAGATCGTGCGACCCTCGATCATCAGCGACATCGCCCGAGCCCGCGCGTTGAACTCCCGGTGCAACGACTCCCCGATGCGCATCCAGTCACCGCCGCCCTGCTCACCCGGGGCGCGCTCGATCCGCAGATCGACCGACACGTTCATCCAGTACACGAACCGACCCGACACGCTGTCTCCCATGAGGTAGTGAACTGCAACTGCTTCCGGCTCGACGCCAGGTTGTGTCGGAACGTGGCTTCATCGAGGCTCGTCGAGCCGGGCCAGCAAGGTCCGGGGCGCCACCGACCGATAGCCGTCCTCGATGACCTCGGCCAGCTCGGACTCGCCGATCCCGGTGTCGAGGCGTACGCCGACCCACCCGCGATGCCCCACATAGGGCGGGCGAAAGTAGGTCCGGGGATTCTCCGCGATCAGCTCCTCGGCGGAGCCGGGCAGGGCGGCACACCACAGGTGGGCGAAGTCGTCCTGATGATGGCCGTCCGGCCAGACCATGACGAACGACCTCTTGCCCCGGACGAACCAGGTCGGGGTGCCGTGGCTCAGCCGCTCGCTGACCTCGGGAAGACGCAGGCAGGCCCGCCAGACGATCGCCACCATGTCGGTCATCGGCCCAAGCTACGACACCGGTCCGACAGAACTCGGGAACGCCGGGGGCAGGATCGGGAAGCCGGGGACGGGCGGCACTCACCGGCCCGGCCGAAGTCGACTGATGGGCCGGCGGCGGTAGGGTTCGGCCCCGTGGAACACGAACCGAACGACCCCGGGCTGGCCGACCTCGTGCACCGGCTGCGCCGGTTCGCCGACGAGCGGGACTGGCAACGGTTCCACACGCCGAAGAACCTGGCGATGGCCCTCGCCGGCGAGGTGGGCGAGTTGCTGGCCGAGTTGCAGTGGCTCACCCCGGAGGAATCCGCGCAGGTGATGGCCGATCCCGAGCACGGCGCACGGGTGCGCGCCGAGATCGGCGACGTCATGATCTACCTTGCCCGCCTGAGCGACATCCTGGGCATCGATCCGCTGGCTGCCGCAACCGACAAGTTGACGGAGGCAGCGCATCGCTACCCGGTCGAGCGGTCGTACGGCTCGGCCGTCAAGGCTCCTTCGGCCGACCGCACCGGCTAGCCACCAAGACCCTGATCCGACTCGGTAAGGTGCTCAGAGCCAAGCGGTCCGACGGGCTTCCGGTGCACGGATATGCCCCCCATCCGCACGATCACATCGTGCTGCCTGGGGGCATGTGCCAATGTCGGCGTTTCGGACGTCCGCCGCCAATCTGTTGCGTCTGGCCACTGACGGCACCCTCGCCGACCGGGTCGCCGAGCATCTGTGGTCGATCCGCCACGGAGTGAGCCCGGCTGAGCGGCGGTCCTGGATGAACAGCCTGCCGGTCCTGGCGCAGGATCTCGCCGACGCTGGCCTCGACCAGGTGGAGGTGCTGGTCGAGTACCAACTGCCGTTAACCAGCCGACGCATCGACGCGGTGCTCGCCGGCGTTGATCCTCGTAGCGGGGATGACTCCTATCTGGTCGTGGAGCTGAAGCAATGGTCCTACGCGACCGCGTACGAGGAATCCGACACCCTGGTCGCGGTCGAGCACGCACGTGGACCACGACTGCATCCCGGCGTGCAGGTCGCCGACTACTGCCAGTACCTCACCGATTTTCTCGGCATCCTGGGCCGCCGCCGCTACCCGCTCAATGGTGCCGCCTACCTGCACAACGCCGTCGACCGGGACATCGTCGACCTGCTCGGTCGACCAGTCACCGAGCAGAGCCGACTCTTCACCAGGCAGCGTCGCGGCCAGTGGCTCGCCTATCTCCAGTCGCGGTTCGCGCCGAAATCCGGCGCGGCCGCCGCCGATCGCTTCCTGACCAGCACCGTCCGGCCCAGTCGACATCTGCTTCGGTACGCCGCGCAGGAACTCAAAGACCGGTCACAGTTCACGCTGCTCGACGAGCAGCACGTGGCGTACGAATTGGTGCTGCACGCGGTCGAGCGGGCCCGGAAGGCGAACCGAAAGCGGGCAGTGGTGGTGGCCGGCGGACCAGGCAGCGGCAAGAGCGTCATCGCCCTGTCGGTGATGGGTGAATTGGCCCGTCAGGGTCGGACCGTGCTGCACGCCACCGGCTCCCGCGCGTTCACCCAAACCCTGCGTCGCTACGCCGGACACCGTTCGACCCGGCTCCAAGGGATGTTCAAGTACTTCAACAGCTTCATGGACGCCGGGGCCAACGACATCGAGGTGCTGCTCTGCGATGAGGCACACCGGATCCGGGAAACCTCCGTCAACCGGTACACACCCAAGGCTCGGCGGGACCGGGCGAGGCCGCAGCTGGACGAACTGATCTCGACTGCGCGCGTGCCGGTCTTCCTGCTCGATGAGCATCAGGTGGTCAAACCGGGGGAGCTGGGCAGCGTCGAGGTCATCTCGGCGTACGCCGGGAAGCTGGGCCTGGAGGTCGAAGTCGTCGCCCTGCACGACCAGTTCCGGTGCGGCGGCAGCGCGGCGTACGAGGACTGGGTGCTCACTCTGCTCGGCCTGGACGGCGATGGACCGACCGTGTGGGCCGGCGACGGACGGTTCGATCTGCGGCTGGCGGAGTCCCCGACGCAGCTGGAAGCGTTCCTGCGGGCGCGCCAACGCCCGCCGGGCGCCGCCGGTGAGCCGGGACAGACGGCCCGGATGTCGGCCGGCTACTGCTGGCCGTGGAGCGACCCTCGACTCGACGGCACCCTTGTGCCGGACGTGGTGGTCGGTGAGTGGGCCCGACCCTGGAACGTCAAGAGCGATCGCAGCGTGGGTGATGCTCCCGGTAGTGCCTTCTGGGCCACCGATCCGAACGGCTTCGACCAGGTGGGCTGCGTCTACACCGCCCAGGGCTTCGAGTACGACTGGTCCGGTGTCATCATCGGCCCCGACCTGGTGGCGCGCGACGGCCGACTGGTGACCCGGCGGGGCGAGTCGAAGGATCCGGCATTGCGGAGCCGCAAAGCCGTGAGCGACGACGAAGCCGACCGGCTGATCCGCAACACCTACAAGGTGCTGCTGACCCGCGGTATGCGCGGGACGATCATCCACTCGGTCGACCCGGAGACCCGCGAGTTCCTGGCTGCTCTGGTGAGACCCACCCGCGAGGTGGAAACCCACTATGAGCAGAATGGCGACGGCGGGGGTGGCCGCACGTTCGACTGACCGGTCCTGGCGGGGCAGAGGGCAGCGGTTGTCGGAGTACGTACGCAAGTAACGAACATTGGTGAAGTTCGATGCATTCTGGACCTTCCTCCGTCACGTCCCGGTAACGCTGCACTACCGTCGGGGCATGGTCTCGCGTCGATCGATTCTCGGAGCGGTGCCACTCGCGGCCGCCGCTCTCACCGCCGCCCCAGGTCATCCCCGCTGGCTCACCGGAGCGTCCGCGTCCAGCGATCCGGTACGCGTACCGCCCGACCCGGCCACCATGCAGGCCGCCGCGACAGCGGTACGCGGCTTCACCGCCGACCTCTACCGCACGATCGCGTCGAGCCACACCGGTGGCAACGTGGTCTGCGCGCCGTACTCGGTCCAGTTGGCTCTGGCGATGGCCAGGGCGGGTGCTGGCTCGACCACGGCGGACGAGATGGATGCCGTGCTGCACGCGCCGCATCCGCGACCCGGCGCGCTCGACAGCGGTCTGAACACCGTCGACCAGTCGCTCGCCGGGCGGTTCCAGGATGGCGACGGAGTGCGGCAGCCCCGGATGACCACGGCCAACGCGGTGTGGACCCGCCTCGACCTGGGCCTGCGATCCGGGTTCCGGGACACCCTGGCCGGCTACTACGGTGCCCTCCCGCACCCGGTCGACTTCCGTGACGCGCCGGAAGCGGCCCGCCAGGAGATCAACACCTGGGTGTCCGATCGGACCAACGCGAAGATCCCGGAGTTGTTGGTACCGGACTCGGTGCGCTCCGACACCAGCCTGATGCTCACCAACACGGCCTACCTCAAGGCGGCCTGGTACTACCCCTTCAGGGCGTCCGCCACAGTGGAGGAACCGTTCACCCGGGATGACGGCACGGTCGTCCAGGTGCCGATGATGCGCGGCCCGTTCGACCGGATGGGGCACCTCCTGGGCGACGGTTGGCGGGCGGTCGACGTACCGCTCGCGGGCAACGGGCTGGCCATGGCGATCGTCATGCCGACCCGGGACAACCTCGCCGCGGTCGAGGCCAACCTCGACGGGGCGTGGCTGAGCGCGTTGTTCGCCGGCTTCCAGTTCACCGACATCGAGCTGCGGATGCCCCGGTGGACGTTCCGCCTGCCGGCCCAGTTGGGCGCGGCGCTGAGTGGCCTCGGCATGCCCACGGCCTTCACGCCGTACGCCGACTTCACCGGGATGAGCACCACCGACCCGGCGTTGTGCATCGACGACGTGGTGCACGAGACGTTCATCGGGGTGGACGAGAAGGGTGTCGAGGCGGCTGCCGCGTCGGCGGTCATCATCCGGCCACCGTCGATCCCGCAGGGGCCGCAGTTCTTCGTGAACCGGCCGTTCCTGTACGTCATCCACGACCGGGTCACCGGCGTGCCGCTGTTCCTCGGCCGGGTCCACGACCCGCTGGTCACCGGCTGACCGGCCCGGCGGCACGGCCACGTCCGAGCCGGTCGCGTCCGGGCCGGTCGGGTCAGGTGGGCGGGGTGCGGTCCCGACGGGCGTCGGCCAGCACCTCCGCCCACCAGCGCAGTTCGGCCAGGCTCGCGGTCAGGCCACGGGAAAGCTCCGCGTCCGGTGTGTAGCGGCCCTGGTCGTCCAGGGCCGTCCACGGCACCCGCAGACCCAGGGCCCGGCGGGTGGTCACTACGCTGAGTTCGGCGAGTACGCCGCGCAGGTGTTCGATCGCCGCGTACCCGCCGTAAACGCCGTAGGCCACGATGGTCGCGGGCTTGAGCCGCCACTCGCCGTAGTGCCAGTCGATCAGGCGCTTGAGCGAGGCGGGGTAGCTGTGGTTGTACTCCGGCGTGACGAACACGAACGCGTCGGCTGCGGCTATCCGGTCGGCGACCTCGCTCTTCGGCCCGCCGCCGGGATACAGGAGGCTGTCGTCGGGCAGCTCCACGTGGGCCACGTCGATCAGGTCGATGTGAAGAGGGCCCATCCCGGCATCAGGCTTCAGCGCGGCAGCCGGGTTCAGGGCGGCGGCGACCCAGCGGGCGATCGTCGGGCCCATGCGGTCCTTACGGACGCTGCCCGAGATCACGGCCACCCGTATGCCGGCGGCGGGAGACAAGCTGCTGTGCTGGTCGGTCGAAACACTCATGTCCCAGACCGTGCAGGTTCAACATATGTTGAAGTCAAGTCGCCCGCGTGCCTATCCTGCCGCCATGACAGTGCTCGCGGGTTCCCCTCGGACGTTCAGCGTCGGTGAGGTCGCCGTCGACAGCGGCGTCGCGCCGTCCGCCGTGCGGTTCTACGAGAGCCACGGGGTCATCACCGCGGTACGCACGGCCGGCAACCAACGTCGTTTCGACGGGTCCGCCGCGTGCCGGATCCAGGTGGCCAAGCTCGCCCAGCGGGCGGGTCTGAGTGTCCGCGAGATCGCCGCTCTCTTCGCCGACCTGTCGGCCGATCCGACACCCGACGAGTGGGCAGGCGTCGCCCACCGGCTGGTGGCCGAGGTCGAGGGGCGGGTACGCAACCTCAAGGCGCAGCTCGCGGCGCTGGAGTCGGGCACCAGGTTGTGCGAGATCGGGCGGGCCGATCCCGCACGATGACCGACCCGTGAACGTGACCGCCTGCGGACTTGACTTCAACATATGTTGAACCCCGATCGTCGGGGGCATGAGTGATCTCCCTTCGTCCGCCCGGACGCTTGCCGCCCTCGTCGAATCGGCCACCATCGTCGGCCTCGGCACCAGCACCCGGGAGGCCAACGAGACCTTCCGACTGGTCGAGGAGGCCACCCACGAGTTGATCCGGCGCGGATTCCGGACCGTCGCGCTGCTGGACAACCAGCGGGTCGGCGACCTCTACGACTGCTACGTCCGGGGCGAGGACGTCGACCTGGACACTGCGCTCGGCCAGGCTTGGGGTCCGTGGCGGACGACCGAGATGCGCGACGCGCTGGTCCGGCTGCGCCGGCACAACGCACATCACCCCGACGATCCGGTACGCGTCATCGCGGTCAACGGGCGGCGTGCGCTGCCAGCCGACTACGACCGGGTCGTGGCGCTGCTCGATCCGGTGGAACCGGCGACCGCGGCCCGGATCGGCGAGATCTTCGCCGTCATCCGTACCGCACACGACAACGGTGAGCACGTCCAACGCCTGCGTGGCACCCACCCGGGCGTACCCTTCGTGGAACTCGCCCGCACCTCCCGCGACCTGGCCGCCCAGCTGTCGGCCGGCCCGGGGCGCGACGAGGCGCTACGGCTGATCGACGCGATCGTCGACTTCCACGCGCACGCCCTCGGCGGCGGCTACGACGCGGCTTCGGAGGAGCGTGCGGCCGCCGGGCGACTCCTCGACCACCTGCGGCGTACCGGCGACCGCGTGGTGTTCTGGGAGGGCAGCGCACACGTCGCGGCACACGGCGATGCCATGGTGGGCGCACACCTGAGGGCCGCGCTGGGCGATGGATACGTAGCCGTACATGTCACCTTCGGCCACGGCCGGCTCCCCGCGACGGACATTCCGCGCCCCGCCCCGTCGTCACTGGAGGCGGTGCTGCTCGACGACCCCGGTGAGCGGATCATCGACCTGCGCTCCGCCGTTCCTGCGAACCTCGCGGAGCGGCGTGAACGGCCGTGGCGAACCCGGTTGATCTCCGGCCTCTACCAGGCCGAGCGCGACGAGGACCACTACTACGAGCTGCCCACCCTTGCCGGCAGCTTCGACGTGATCGCCTTCATTCCCACCGTCACCCCGATCCACCCGCTGGTGATCGAGCCGGAGACCCGGCTGGGCCAGTACGGTCGGCAGACACCGCGCCACCTCGTCCTCGGTGAGGGTGTTCGCGTAGCGGCGAATTGTACGGCCTGGAGCAGGATTCGGTGAGCCGTCCGTACTTGGGGACCGGATCGACCGGATCGACCGGAGTGACAGGCCGTGCTGACGCGTGCGCATTCAGGGTCGTCGGACGTCATACCAATCATGTTTAAGTTCCTCTATGCTCTCGGAAGTCGCACCCCGACCTCCACCACCACCACCACCCCCGGAGGAATCACCATGATCGTTGCGAGACGTCACCGTCCCCGACGGCTGGCGGCCATCGGCGCGTCAGCTCTCGTCCTGGTGGGTGGGGCCATCCTGGCCCCACAGGTCCAGGTCGCGGTCGCTGCGCCGGGCCCGGTGATCGCCGAGGCCATCGTCCCGGGGCAGAGCGCCGTGATCACCGGTGTGGCCTCCGGGCGGTGCCTGGAGGTGCCGAACGCGAGCACCACGAACGGCACCCAGACCCAGTTGTGGGACTGCTTCGGCGCAGCCCACCAGACCTGGACCTACACCGCCGGCCGGCAACTTCAGGTGTACGGCACCAAGTGCCTGGACGCCAACGGCGCCGGCACCAGCAACGGCACCCAGGTGATCATCTGGGACTGCCACGGCGGCACGAACCAGCAGTGGAACGTCAACGCCAACGGCACCATCACCGGCGTGCAGTCCGGGCTCTGCCTGGACGCCAACAACGCCGGCACCGGCAACGGCACGAAGATGATCCTGTGGTCCTGTCACGGCGGCACCAACCAGCAGTGGACCTCGCCGGCACCCCCGCCGACGAGCCCGCCGCCCACCCCGCCGGCCGGGTCGCTGCCCTGCGACATCTACGCGGCCGGCGGTACGGCGTGCGTGGCGGCCCACAGCACGACCCGGGCGCTGTACGCGGCGTACCGTGGCAACCTCTACCAGGTGCGACGCTCGTCGGACAACACGACCCGCGACATCGGCCTGTTGACCACCGGCGGCACCGCAAACGCGGCCACGCAGGACTCGTTCTGCGCCGGTACGCAGTGCGTGATCACCGTGATCTACGACCAGTCCGGTCGGGGCAACGACCTGTGGTATCAGGGGTCCACAGTCGTCCCCGGCTCGCCGCAGAGCCGGCCGGCGATCGCCACCACCGAGTCGCTCACCGTCGGGGGCAGCAAGGCGTACTCGCTGTACATCAACCCGGGCAACAGTTACTGGCGCGACGGCCACCTGACCGGCGTGCCGACCGGCAGCGCGCCCGAGGGCATGTACATGGTGACGAGTGGCACCCACGTCAACAACGGCTGCTGCTTCGACTACGGCAACAGCGAGACGACCCGCAAGGCCGACGCCGCAGGCGCGATGGACGCGATCAACTTCAGCACCCAGTGCTGGTTCGGCGGGTGCTCCGGAACGGGCCCGTGGGTGCAGGCGGACCTGGAGTGGGGCCTGTTCCCCGGCGGCAGCCAGTCGTGGAACCCGAACCAGCGCTCCTTCCCGCACAAGTTCGTCACCGCCACCTTGAAGAACAACGGCACCACCCGCTTCGCCATCAAGGGCAGCAACGCCCAGTCCGGCAGCCTCTACACGCTCTACGAGGGACCGCTGCCGCCCGGCTACAGCCCGATGAAGAAGCAGGGCGCGATCGTCCTGGGCAGCGGTGGGGACTGCTGCAAGCCCGACGGCGGGGCCAACCTCAGCGCCGGCACCTTCTACGAGGGCGCCATGGTCGCCGGCTACCCCTCCGACGCCACCGAGAACGCCGTGCACGCCAACATCATCGCCGCCGGCTACCGCTGACGGTCGCCCACGGCGCGTGGATCACTGGCCGCACCCCCGGCCGGTGATCCACGCGTAACAACAGAGATTCGTCCATGAAACCCGTCACTGAGATCGTCGGGCATCGATCTTGTGTGGGAGGTGGCGGTGACGATACCGACGACACGGCGACAGTTCCTCCAGGCCGTCGGGGTGTCCGGCGGGGCCGGGGTGCTCTACGGGACGATGGGTGCGCTCGGCCTGGCACCCGCCGCGCAGGCGGCGCCACCGTTCCGGGCGCCGAACCGGTCCGACTTCACGCTTACCGGCCGCTCGGCGAAGTCCGTGCTGGTGCTCGGGGCCGGCATCGCCGGCCTGGCCACCGCGTACGAGCTGGGCAAGGCGGGCTACCTGGTGCGTCTGCTGGAGGCGCGTGACCGGCCCGGCGGGCGCAACTGGACGGTGCGCGGCGGCACCACCGAGACCGACCTGGACGGGCGTACCCAGCGGGCCCGCTTCGCCGACGGCCAGTACCTCAACGCCGGTCCGGCCCGCATCGCCCAGCACATGGTGACCCTCGACTACTGCCGGGAACTCGGCGTGCCGATCGAGATATTCGGCAACCAGAACGCCGACGCCTACTACGTAAACGAGAACGCCGGGGCGCTGTCCGGCCGGCCGATCCGGCACCGCGAGGCCAAGGCGGATGTCTACGGGTACGTCTCGGAACTGCTCGCCAAGGCCACCGACCAGGGTGCGCTCGACACCTACCTGACGGGTGAGGACAAGGAACGGCTGCTGGAGTTCCTGCGCGGCTTCGGCGCGATCGGCGGCCGGGTGGCCGACGACCCGGCGGCCAGCTGGCGGTACGCGGGCACCAACCGGCGCGGCTACCTGGTGGAGCCGGGCGCCGGCTTCGAGGCGGGCACCCCGAAACTCACCCCGTACCCGCTGACGGACGTGCTGGCCAGCGGCATCGGCCGGTACTTCTCCTTCGAGTTCGGCTACGACCAGGCGATGCTGATGTTCCAGCCGGTCGGCGGGATGGACCGCATCGCGTACGCCCTCGAAGCGGCCGTGGGGCGTCGGCTCGTCACCTACGGCGCGCAGGTGCGCTCGATCTCCAACACCGGCTCCGGGGTGACCGTGGTCTACGACGGGCCGGGCGGCCGGCCGCGTACCGCCACCGCAGACTTCTGTGTCTGCACCATCCCGCCACAGGTGCTGGCGAAGATCCCGGCCAATCTCACCCAGCCGGTCCGGGACGCGTTGGCCTACCCGGTCCCGAACGCGACCGGCAAGATCGGCTTGCAGTACCGGCGACGGTGGTGGGAGCAGGACGAGAACATCTACTCCGGCATCACCAACACCAACCTGGACCTCGCCACGATCTGGTACCCGTCCTACGGCTACCACGGGGCGAAGGGCGTGGTGGTCGGCTACTACAACTTCGGCGCCAACGCCCAGGCGTACGCGGCGCTCACGCCCGCCGAGCGGGAGGCCCGCGCCGTCGCCCAGGGCGTGCGGATCCACGGTGAGGCGTACCGGACGGAGTTGGAGACGTCGTTCTCGGTGGCCTGGGACCGCACCCGCTACTCGGAGGGCGGCTGGGTGTCGTGGCCGTCGCGCACCAGCGGGCAGTACGGCCGGCTGCTGGAGCCGGACGGTCGGGTCTACTTCGCCGGTGACCACCTCAGCCACTACATCGCCTGGCAGGCCGGTGCGTTCGAGTCCGCCCGCAAGGTGGTCACCGACCTGCACGCCCGGGTCATGTCGAGCTGAGCCCCGACAGTCCGACCTCGACGAAACGGCGTCACCTGCGAAAAGTGCCCGGCCGGCCGGCACGTCGCCGACCCTGGTGATCAATCTTGTCCAATAGCATTGCGCGCATGGTCGTAATCCGGTGGCTGGGGCACCGGCGGGTTCAGGCAGCCGCGCGATGACCCAGCCGGTCCCCGGTGCGGCCCGTCCCGCCACGTGGTGGCTGCGGGTCGTCTTCGGGGTGATCGGCCTGGTCGCCTCGGTGCTCGGCTACATCGGCCTGGACCGCCTTTCGCGGGTACGCCCCGAGGCCATCGGGGACCGGTACGACATCCTCTACTACGACCTGCAACTGTTCTTCCTCAGCGCCGAACTCTTCGAGCAGCCCGGTCCCTATCCGTGGCAGTTGCAGGTGGCCCGGTTCATGGCGCCGCTGTTCACCCTGCTGGCGGTGGCCGAGGCCGGCCGGCTGCTGTTGGCCACGGAGATCCGGCGGCGGCGGGCCCGGCGCGCCGGCGGCCACGCCGTCGTCTGCGGCGACTCCCAGTTCGCACACATGCTGGCCGACCGGCTCTACGCCGACGGCGACCGGGTGGTGGTCGTCCGCTCGGAACCGTTCGGGCCGCTGGAGTACCGCCGACGCCGCTACCTCGGCGTCGTCGGCGACCCGACGAACGAGGAGGTGCTGCGGGGGGCCGGCCTGCCCCGGGCGCACACCGTCTACGCCTGCACCGACGACGACGACCGCAACCACGCCATCGCCAACACCGCCAACCGGCTGATCCAGGACCGACGCCACCCGCCCCGGGTGTACGTGCAGGTCCACGACCCGGAGATGTGCCTGTCGTTGCAGGCCCGGCGGCTCGGCGCCGCCGGGTCCAGCCGGCTGCGTCTGGACTACTTCCACGTCGACGACATCGCCGCCCGGGCGCTGCACCGGCACCATCCGCTGCCGTCGGCCCCCGACCGGTCGACGACCGTCCTGATCGCCGGTGGCGGCAGCTTCCGCCGGGCGCTGCTGGTGGAGACCGCCCGGCACTGGCGGGCGCGTCAGGCCGACCAGAGCGGTTCCGGCCGTCGGCTGCGGGTGGATCTCGTGGCACCGGACGCCCGGGCCGAACTGGCCCTGGCCACCGCCCGTTACCCGTTCCTGCGGGAGGTCTGCCGGTTGGTCGGGTACGACCGGGACATCGCGGGGCTGGTCGGCCTGGACCATTTCGCCGCCGAGGGCTACGACCGCATCTACCTCTGTGCCCCTGACGAGATCAGCGGCCTGCGTTTCGCGCTGGACACCCCCGCGCTCTGGCGCGGGGCGCGCAGCATCGTCTTCGTGCCGGTCTACCGGCAGGCCGCGCTCGCCGCCGCCTTTCACGGCGACGTCCGCCACGACCTGCTCGACGAGGTGCACGGCAAGTTGCGGTTGTACCCGGTGCTGACGCACGCCTGCGACGCCCGGCTGATCGCCGAGGACCTCACCGAACGACTCGCCCAGCAGATTCATCTGCGGTACCTGCACGCCCAGCAGCGGGCCGGCGTACGTCTTGGTGACGCACCCGCCATGGTGCCCTGGTCCCGGCTGCCGGAGTCGCTGCGCCGCGCCAACCGCAGCCACGTCCAGGACATCGCGGCCAAGCTGCTGAACCTGGGCTGCGTCGTGGCACCCCGGCACGGCGGTGCCGGTGACGCCTCCGCGGCAGGGCGGGCCATCGACGACCGGGTCGAACAGCTGGCCCGACTCGAACACGAGCGGTGGTGCCGGGAACGGCGCTCCGAGGGCTGGACGTACGGCGAGCCACGCGACGACGTCCGCCGTCGGCATCACCTGCTGCGGCCGTGGGACGAGTTGCCACCGGCGGCCAAGGAGCAGAACCGGGAGGAGATCCGGGCGTTGCCCGATGTGCTGTCCGACTGCGGCTTCGAGTTGATCCGACTGGGCCACACCGTGCCGGTCCAGCGGGGAGGGTCGGCCGATGCCGCCTGAACGGGAACCGGTCCGCGTCGGGGTCACCGGCCACATCAACCTGACCCCGGCCACCGAGCGGCTGGTCGCCGAGGCGATCCGCCTCGAACTGCGCCGGATCAGCGACCGGCCGGTGCACGGTGTCACCTGCCTGGCGGCCGGCACCGACCAGATCTTCGCCCGCGCGGTTCTGGACAGCGGCGGCACGTACGAGGTGGTCCTGCCGGCCCCCGACTACCGGGACACCATCGCCCCGGCGGCCCGGGGCGCCTTCGACGAGCTGCTGGGCCGCGCCACCCGGGTCCTGCACACCGGCCACCGCACCTCCGGCACCGCCGCCTACGTGGCCGCGAACCGGGAGCTGCTGCTGCGGGTGCAGCGGCTGGTGGCGGTCTGGGACGGCGAACCGGGCTGCCACGACGCGTCGACCGACCGGACCGTCGGCTGGGCCCGCGAGCGGGGCATCCCCACCACCGTCATCTGGCCCACCGACGCGCGCCGGTCCCCGGCGGGATGAGCCCGGCAGTCGCGGCCCACGGTGGCGGGCGACGAGCTACTCGAACGGTATGTCACGCAGACCCGCGGCCACCGAGAGCCAGAAGAAGCCGTGCCCGGCGATGCCCAGGTCGTACTCGCCCGAATCCGGCACGCCGGGAAACTCGGCGCCGCCGGTCAACTCCCGGGGCCGGCAACCGACGTGCGAGGCCAGGCTCAGCGTTGTGGTCTGTGGATAGCGGGCGAAGTTGAACAGGCAGAGCACCTCGTCGTCGGGCTCACCACGTAGGAACGCCAGCACCGCCGGGTTTGTGGAGCGGACGATCCGGCAACCGGGGCGGGAGAACGCCGGGCAGGCGTGCCGGGTCTCGATGAGTTTCTCGACCACGTGCAGCAGCGACGAGCGCGAGCGGAGCTGGTTCTCCACGTTCACCGCCATGTAGCCGTAGATCGACTCGTGGATCGGGGGTGCCGGCAGGTTCTCCGGCTGCGCCACCGAGAAGCCGCCGTTGCGGTCCGGGGCCCACTGCATCGGGGTGTTGAACGCCAGGTGGCCGGGCAACGCCAGGTTCTCACCCATGCCGATCTCGTCGCCGTAGTACAGCACCGGTACGCCGGGCATCGACAGCAGCAGGGCGAAGGCGAGCTCCAACTGCCCCCGGTCGTCGTTGAGCAGGGTCGCCGTGCGCCGCCGGATGCCTGTCGCACCGCGCATCCGGGCCAGCGGGGCGTACGCGTGCAGCAGGTCGTCGCGTTCCCGCTCGTGCAGCAGGCCCAGCGACATCTCGTCGCCGTTGCGCAGGAACACCGCCCAGTGCCGGTCGGACGGTTGGTCGCCCATCTGCGCCAGCACCCGGGACACCGGCCGGTGCGCCTCCCGTCGCATGGCCAGCAGCAGGCTCGGCATCAGCGAGGCGTACATCACCAGATGGCACTCGGGGTGCTCGGCGGTGCCGAAGTAGGCGCCCGCCCCCTCCGGCCAGTCCTCACTCCAGGCGATCAGGATCCGGTCCGGGTACGTCGTGTCCAACCAGGATCGGAGTTGACGCAGGTAGCCGTGGGTTTCGTCGAGCCCCTTGCTGGAGGTGCCGCTGCGCTCGAACAGGTACGGGACGGTGAGCAGGCGCAGCCCGTCGACGCCCTGGCGGAGCCAGAACGCCATCACGTCGCGCATCGCCGCGCGTACCTCGGGCGCGTCGTAGTTCAGGTCCGGCTCGGACCGGCTGTAGCGGTGCCAGTAGTACTGGCGGCGTTGGCTGTCGTAGGTCCACCCCGCGCCGTGGCTGCCGAGCGGGTCGTCGGCCTCGGCGTAACTGTCGCCGCTGTCGCTCCAGACGTAGAAGTCGCCGTACGGGCCGGTCGGGTCGCTGCGCGACGCCTGGAACCACGGGTGCTGGTCGCTGGTGTGGTTGAGCACCAGGTCCAGCACCACCCGCAACCCCTGCCGATGCGCGAGGCTGAGCAGTTCCAGCAGGTGCGACGGGGCACCGAGGCCCTCGTCGATCGCCTCGAAGTCGGCGGCCGCCCGACCGTCGCCCAGCGCCGGGGCCGCCATGATCGGGTTGAGCAGCAGGCAGTCGACGCCGAGGCGGCGCAGGTAGTCCAGCTTCTCGGTGACACCCCGCAGGTCGCCGTGTCCGTCTCCGTCGGAGTCGTAGAAGAACCGGACGTTTACCTCGTAGAAGGTGCTGCCGGCCGCCCAGCCCGGCTCGCCCGCGGGCTCCGGCGGCCCGGGATCCTCCGCGACCTCGGCGCGGGTGACCCGCAGCCGCCCCGACAGGGCCTGGCGGGCGCGCTCGGCCACCCGTTCCGCCGGATCCCGTTCCAGGGTCTCCAGCGTCTCGAAGGCGGCGACCAGCTGGTCCCGGCTGCGCTGGTGGCCGTACGCCCAGTTGCTCAGCTCGTCCACCGCCAGCACCCGGGCCGCCGCGAGCCGGCTGCGGGTGAGCGCCAGCAGTTCCTCCGGGATCAGCTGGGGCCGGCGGGGCGCGTTGCTGAGGATGAGATCACCGACGCCGGCGGCGCGCATCTGCGGTGTCTGCCGGCGTTCCCGGTCGACCATGCGCACGGCCGCGTACTCGAACGCCTCTCGCACGCTGATGATCCCGTTGCCGTCCCGGTCGGCCCCGCCGGTACGTAGCCCCTCCAGGAACGGACCGGAGAATGCCGACGGCAGCGCGTGCTGCTTGTGACCGTCGCCCTCGTGGGCCAGCTCGGTGGCCCCGGCGGAGACCACGACGATGCGACTGCGGTCGCCGCGCTGTTTGAGGTCGCCGAAGGCGCCCGCGTGGCAGCAGTCGAGGATCAGCACCAGCTCGCGGGCGCGGCACTCGTCGACCCAGTGCCGGAACTCGTCGGTCGGCACCGAGGTCGGTGGCAGCCGGTCGGGGTCGGTGTCGGTCGCGGTGAGGTAGAGCCGGTGACCGTGATGCAGCCGCCCGTGGCCGGAGTAGTAGACGAGCAGGAAGTCGTGCGGGTCGGCGCTGGTCAGGAAGTCGTAGAGGGCGAGCTGGAGGCGGTACGAGTCGGCGTCCAGGAGATCGCGTACGTCGTCGAAGGCGCCGAGCGTCGGATCCCGTAGCAGCCGGGCCCAGTCCTTGAGGTCGCTGGCGGGGGAGTCGAGGGTGGGCAGCGCCTCGCTGGCGTAGCTGCCCACCCCGACCAGCAGCGCCCGCTTCACCGTGGCTCCGCCGGGTCAGTCACCGTCGACCTTCTCGGGCACGGCCGCCGTACCCTGCCGGGGCACCGACACCGACTTGATCAGCTCGGCCAGGGTCTTCTCCGACACGTCCCGTACGTCGATCTCGGTGCCGTCGGGAAGGGTCATGCGCAGTCGCTTGCCCTTGTTGCGCTCCTGATAGCGCTTGATGACCTCGGCCAGGTGCCGGATGTCCGCCGCCGCCCGCTTGACCGTCGGCACGGTGAACACGGCGAGGGCCAGCACGCCGAAGATGTAGCTCGCGGTGTCCCGGGTACCCGGTGCGGCCTCGGCGGTCAGTTCGCTCGCCTCGACACCGGGCAGCTGGTTCAGGTGTTCCTTCAGATGGCGGGCCTGCTCGGCCAACTCCTCGTCGCTGAGCGGACCGTCCGACCCGACCTGCAAGATCAATCCATCGACCATGATCCCATCGTGGTCGCTGTCACTACACCGTGCAAGGGCCGCCACGGCGGGATACGGGTCAGGGGCGGGAGTGACGGGCATCCGACAGAAAGCGGGGGGATCCCGCGCGGCGGCGGGTTGCTGTCCGTTTCGCTGATGCCAGTTCGTCGTACCTCAGGAGTAGACCGACCAGGACTGATGCATGTCGGTGCGGCGGTCGCGCGGCGACCGCCACACCGACCCGACGAAGACGAGAGAACGCTGATGAGTGGTGTACGCGTACTGGTGGGGACGCGCAAGGGCGCGTTCATCCTGACCTCCGACGGCAGACGCGGCAGCTGGACGGTCGACGGGCCGCACTTCGGCGGCTGGGAGATCTACCACCTCACCGGCTCGCCGGCCGATCCGGACCGGCTCTACGCCTCCCAGTCCGGCGGCTGGTTCGGGCAGCTGATCCAGCGCTCCGACGACGGCGGACGGACCTGGACCACGGTCGACAACGACTTCGCCTACGCCGGCGACGTCGGCGACCACCTCTGGTACGACGGAACCCCGCGGCCCTGGGAGTTCAAGCGCATCTGGCACCTCGAACCGTCCCGCGACGATCCCGACACCGTCTACGCGGGCGCGGAGGACGCGGCGCTCTACGTGTCCCACGACGGCGGCGGCAAGTGGACGGAGCTGACCGCCCTGCGTACCCACCCGAGCGGGCCGTCGTGGCAGCCCGGCGCGGGTGGCCTGTGCCTGCACACGATCATCCTGGATCCGGTCCACGAGGGTCGGATCTACACCGCCATCTCGGCGGCCGGCGCGTTCCGCAGCGACGACGGCGGCACCAGCTGGCTGCCGATCAACAAGGGCCTGCGGTCGGGGGAGATTCCCGACCAGGACTCCGAGGTCGGCCACTGCGTGCACCACATCACCCAGCACCCGTCGCGCCCTGACACGCTGTACATGCAGAAACACTGGGACGTGATGCGCAGCGACGACGCCGGCGCGAACTGGCGCGAGGTCAGCGGCAACCTGCCGTCGGACTTCGGCTTCCCGATCGCGGTGCACGCCCACGAGCCGGAGACCATCTACGTGGTGCCGATCAAGAGCGACTCCGAGCACTACCCGCCGGAGGGCAAGCTGCGCGTCTACCGCAGCCGCACCGGCGGCGACGAGTGGGAGCCGCTGACCGACGGGTTGCCGCAGTCCCACTGCTACGTCAACGTGCTGCGCGACGCGATGGCCGTCGACACGCTCGACCCCTGCGGCATCTACTTCGGCACCAGCGGCGGCCAGGTCTACCGCTCCGCCGACGGCGGTGACAGCTGGGCGCCGATCGTCCAACACCTGCCGCCGGTGCTCTCGGTGGAAGTTCAGGTGCTGCCGTGATCCGGGTCGTCCTCCCGGCTCACCTGAAGACCCTCGCCGGGGTCACCGGTGAGGTGCGAGTCGAGGTGGCCGGCCCCGGGCCGGCCACCCAGCGCCTGGTGCTCGACGCCGTCGAGGCGCGGTACCCGATGCTGCTCGGCACCATCCGCGACCGGCACAGCGGTAAGCGCCGCGCCTTCGTCCGCTTCTACGCCTGCGAGGAGGACCTGTCCAACTGCTCACCCGACACGCCCCTGCCCGAGCGGGTCGTCGCCGGGCAGGAGCCGTTCATCGTCCTCGGCGCGATGGCCGGCGGTTGACGCGGCTCACAGGCCGCGGGCGAACAGCGCCAGGCGTACCCGGTTGGGGCTGCCCGTCTTGGTCATCAGGCTGGTGACGTGGGACTTGACAGTGGTGACGCCGATGTGCAGCCGCTCGGCGATCTCGCCGTTGGACAGCCCGTCGGCGACCAGCTCCAGCACCTGCTGTTCCCGGGCGGTCAGCCCGGTGACAGGTGACGGCGGCCCGGTGCGGGCGTGCACCGCGCGCTGCACCAACCGGCGCAGCACCTCCTGACTGAACGGGCTGTCGCCCGTCGCGGCCCGGCGCACACCCTCCAACAGCTCGGTTGGCGGTGCGTCCTTGAGCAGGAAGCCGCAGGCGCCGGCCGTCAACGCCGGATACAGGTGGTCGTCGTCGCCGAACGTGGTCAGCACCAGGACGCGGGCACCGGGACGGTCGGCGATGATCCGGCTGGTGGCGGAGATCCCGTCGACCCCGGGCATGCGCAGGTCCATCACCACCACGTCGGGCACCAGCCGGGCGGCGAGGGTGATCGCGTCGCGGCCGTTGTCGGCCTCGCCGACGACCTCGATGTCGGGTTGGGCCTCGCAGAGCATGCGTAGGCCGGCGCGGATGAGGTGCTGGTCGTCGACCAGCAGTACCCGGATCACGCCGGCTCCGTCGCGCGTGGGCCGGCACGGGTTCCGTCCAGCACGGTGGCCACCCGCCACCCCGTGCCGGTCGGGCCGGCCGTCAACTGTCCGCCGAGGACCTCGACCCGCTCACGCATGCCGGTGATGCCGTGCCCGCCGCCGACCGGCACGGTGGCGGGCACCGAGCCGCGACCGTCGTCGACCACCTCCCAGTGAACGGCCCCGTCGACCACGCTTACCGAGAGCCGCGCCACCGCAGCGGTACCGGCGTGCTTGGCCACGTTCGTCAACGCCTCCTGGCTGAGCCGAAGCACCGCGAGGCCGCGTACCGCGTCGAGGGCGCCGACCGCCGGGTCGATGTCGGCGACCACTGTGACACCGGCCTGACGGGCCCGGTCCACCGCGGCGCCGAGCGCGGCCGGCAGCGCCGACGGTTCGATCGCGGTCAGCGCGGCGTCGCCGCGTACGCCGTCGGGGTCGCGTAGCACCGCGACCAGCCGGCGCAGGTCGGCAAGGGCTGCCGTGCCGGTGCCGTGGACGTCGTCGAAGACCTCACCGACCCGTGGATCCAGGTCGGTCAGCACGTGCCGGGCCACCCCGACGCGCAGCACCATCGACGCCACGTGGTGCGCCACCACGTCGTGCAGTTCCCGGGCGATGGCGCTGCGCTCGTCAGCACGCGCTGCACGGCTCTCCGACTCGCGCCGCCGCTGCTCCTCCTCGGCCCGCTGCCGCGACTGCTGCCCGAGTTCCCGGGTGGTCCGGATGACCAGCCCGAGCAGCAGCGGAACGCCGACCTCCACCAGCAGCCCGAACACACCGGAGAGCAGACGCGACAGCGGATCGCCGATCGAGTCGGTCAGGTCGACCACGGCCAGCAGCCCCGCCGCCAGCCAGATGGTCCGCCCCCGGCGGGCGACCATGGTCAGTTCGAGCAGCGCCCAACTGGCACCCACCTGATTGATCATGAAGTCGTCGACCAGCCAGATCGCGACCGCCAGCAGCGTGGTCTGGGTCAGCATGCCGGCCAGCGGCCGGTGGTGCAGCGCCAGCCCGATCGCGAAGGCGAGCACCGCGAGGATCCACTGGGTGCTGGTCGGTGCGGACAGGGCGCCGAAGAACAGGTAGCCCAGGCCGGAGAGGATGAGCAGCACCATCCGCACCAGGCTGTCGCGCGCGTCGAACAGCCGTCCCACCCAGGCCACGGCCTCAGCCTAGGCGGTGCTCGTCGAGGCCGGCAGCGGCCGTCGGGTCAGCCCATCTGGTGCGTACGACCAGATAGGCGGCCAGGCCGATCGGGCCCAGCAGGATCGTCAGCAGCAGCACCGGCGCCATCACCAGCGGTGGAACTGCCCGTTCCCGGCTGTCGAGCCAGGCCCAGCGGCCCACGAACAGGTCGAAGGCGATGAAGTGTGCCCAGGCCGCCGCGGCACCGTCGGCAGTGCCCAACAACTCCCGTACGCCGTCGAGGGTGGGGTCGATCACCGCCGGCAGAACCTCTGCGAACGCCGGGACCACCAGGATCGCGTAGATCGCCACGACCGGCACCACGATCAGCGGTGATCGGATGATCCGGTGGGTAATCGTCCAGTTCGGCAGCAGGATCATCAGCGCCCAGAAGGGTGCCGCCACCGCGAAGGTCAAGGAGAACAACGTGGCGCTCACACGGTCACCTCCGTCCGCTCGTCACCCGCGACCCGCCCGTCGCGCGGACCCGCCGCCCGCTGCTCACCCGGGCCCGCCGGCCGATGTTCGACAGTGGTCGCCGAAAACCGGTGTCGGGCCAGCACCGCGCCGGCAGCGGCTACGGTCGCCACTGCCAGCGCCGCCGCAGCGGCCAGGGTGAGCGTGTCCGGCCGGAGCAGCGGCTGCCCGCGCAGCGCCTGCCAGGTCAGCAGTACGGTCGCCGCACCGTAGCCGGCGCCTACGACGAGCAGCAACCGTGCTCGGGTGCGCTCGTCCAACGCACCACCGGTGAACCGGCTCAGCAGCAGCGCCAGGACCGGCAACACCTGCATCCCGTGCAGCCCCACGAAGTGCCCGATCCGCAGATCCCCACCGGTCGTGCTCCAGCCGACCAGCGGCAGCCCCGGCCCGCCGTCGGGCACGCCCACACTGTGTGCCCCGGCGACGCCCTCGATCACCGAAGCCTGATCCGGCAGGGTCATCGGTACCGCCACCAGCATGCCGAGTGCCGCCAGCCCGAGCCCCAGACCGATCGCGTAGCGGCCGGCGCGGCCGGCGATCGGCTGCCGTAGCACCGCGACACCGACGACGACGTGCGCGACGAACAGCACCATGATCGCTGCACCCATCAGCTGCCACAGCACGGCGTTGACCGGGCTGGTCTCGTTGTAGTGGCTGGTGGTGCCGCGGAGCACCTGTCCGACGATGATGCACATCTCCACCACACCCATGGCGACCATCACGGTCACCGCCCACTCCGCGACCCGGCTACGGCGACGTAGCAGGGAGAGCAGCCAGACCAGGGTGCCGCCGTACAGGACGAACGACACCGAGAACTTGAACGGCTTGAGCCAGATCGGCACGCCGGTCAGGACCCGCTGGTCGGCCACGACGCCGACCGCACAAACGACGGCGAGCACCGCCATCGCCGAGACGAAGACCATCAGGGGGCGGTGCCGGTACGCCCGCCGCGACAGGTTGTCAGTCATGTCTGTAGATGCTGGTCGGCGTACGGGCCGACGTCGCCCGACCACTGGCCTCGACCGCGGCCGGTGGTCGAGTGCCGTCTCCTCCCTGGGTAGGAGAGGAAGAACGGACCCGGAGGCAGGGCCAATGCCTCTGTCGGCAGGTCAGCGATGGTGGCAGCGTGGCGGAGTAAGGAGGCGACGATGACCACCCTGAAGAAGAAGACGCAATGGACGGTCGGCGACGTGATGACCCGCGACGTCGTGTCGGTGCGGCCCGACACCTCGTACCGTGAGGTGGTCGACGCGCTGGTGGGCAGCGGTGTGAGCGCGGCACCCGTGGTGGACGCGAAGGGTCACGTCCTCGGCGTGGTGTCCGAGGCCGACCTGCTGCACAAGATCGAGGCCGCGGGGGACGAGCGGCACCGCCGGATCATCGGCGTTCGCCGGGTGGCGGCGAAGGCACAGGCCACCGTCGCCGGCGACCTGATGACCGAGCCGGCGGTCGTCGTCGGGCCGACGGCGTCGGTCGCCGCAGCGGCCCGGCGGCTGGAGGCGGCACAGGTCAAGCGGATGCCGGTCGTGGACACCGACCGGCGGCTGGTCGGAATCGTGTCGCGGCGGGATCTGCTGCGGATCCACACCCGGCCGGACGCGGAGATCAGCGCCGACGTCGTCGACACCCTGCTGCGCGGCCTGTGGATCGACCCGAACACCGTGACGGTCGGCGTGGTGGACGGCGTGGTGACGTTGTCCGGCACCGTCGAGAGTCGCAGCCTCGCCGGTATGGTGGCCGATCACGCGGCCAGGCTCGCCGGAGTCGTCGAGGTGATCGACGAACTGGCCTGGGAGCGCGACGACTCGGAGTTGATCGAGTCGAGGGGCTACGCGTTCGGCACCGCCGAGCGTCTCATGCGACCCTCGCGTGACTGAAGACCGGCTCCGGCATCCCGACGGGGCGGAGTACCCGGCCCGGCGGGTGGCGGGTCGGGGGCCCGGCTGGTACCGGGGCGACGTCCACCTGCACACGACGCTCTCCGCCGGTGGCGAACTCACCCCGGGGCAGCTCGCCGCCGCCGCCCGCGAGATCGGGCTGGACTTCGTCGCCACCACCGAGCACAACACCACGGCCGGGCACGGTGAGTGGAGCCGGTACGCGGGCGACGACCTGCTGGTCATCCTCGGTCAGGAGGTCACCACCCACACCGGTCACTGGCTAGCCCTCGGCCTCGAACCCGGGCACCAGATCGAGTGGCGCTACGGCGTGCGCGACGACGCCATCGACCGGCAACTGGCCCGGGTACGCCGAGGGGGCGGGATCTGCGTGGCCGCCCACCCGTACGCGCCGTACGAGTCGGGGACGTTGGCCTATCCGTACCGGTGCTTCGACGCGGTGGAGGTGTGGAACGGACAGTGGCGCTCGGACCTGCCGTGGAACGCGGACAACGAGGCGGCGCTGGCCGAGTGGGGACGCAACCTCGGCCACGACATCCATCGGGGACGGTGGTGGCCGACGCTCGGTAACAGCGACGCCCACCTCGCCGGTCAGCTCGGCACCCCGCACACCGTGGTCTTCGCCGAGGAACTGGGCGTCGACGCGGTCCTCGCCGGCCTGCGGACCGGCCGGAGCTGGATCGCCGGCTCCGCCGCCGTCGACCTGGCGTTCACCGCCGCGAGCGGTGATCGCGTGGTCGGTGTCGGTGAACGCCTGGACTCTGGCGGCGAGCCGATCGAGGTGCGGTTGCGGGTGTATGGGGTGCCGTCCGGCGTCGTCAGTCTGCACACCGAACGCGGCACCGTGCTCCGCGAGCGACTTCCCGCCGACGGGGCGGGCACGGTCCGCTGGCGCACCGCCGTGCGGGAGGGCGGCTTCGTCCGGGCCGAGGTACGCCACCCGGATCGGCGGATGGCGGCCCTGACCAACCCCGTCATCCTGGCCTGACCGGCGGCACCCGTCCCGCCGGGCGCTGGCGCCCTCGGCACATCCAGACCGGTGCTCGTCACATTCAGGCTCCGGCCGGGGTCGGGTGGGTGAACCTTCAGGAAGGGGAGTGGCGTGGGCGAGTCCGCCTGGTTGGCCGAGCGGTTCGAGCAGCAACGGCCGTACCTGTATTCGGTGGCCTACCGGATGCTCGGCTCGCTCGGCGAGGCGGATGACGCCGTGCAGGAGACGTGGCTACGGCTCTCCCGCGCCGACCACGACGAGGTGGACAACCTCGCCGCCTGGCTGACCACTGTGGTCTCCCGCGTGTGCCTGAACATCCTGCGCAGCCGGCAGCGGCGACGCGAGGAGCCGTGGGACGTCCGGGTGCCGGACCCGGTGATCATGCCCGCCGGACCCGACGATCCCGAGCAGGCCGCTGTGCTGGCCGACTCGGTGGGGCTGGCGCTGTTGGTGGTGCTCGACACGCTGACGCCCGCCGAACGTCTCACGTTCGTGCTGCACGACATGTTCGGGGTGCCCTTCGACGAGATCGCCCCGATGATCGACAGGTCGCCGGCCACCGCACGGCAGCTGGCCAGCCGGGCCCGCCGTCGGGTACGCGGACAGGCCCCGCCGACCGACCGGGACCTCGCCCGGCAGCGCGCGGTGGTCGACGCGTTCCTCGCCGCAGCCCGGGACGGTGACCTCGAGGGACTCGTCGCCGTGCTGCACCCGGACGTGGTGCTTCGTGCCGACGGCGGCACCACCCGCACCCGCCACACCACCGTGATCATTAGCGCTCCGGCGGTGGCCGCCCAGGCCACGACGTTCGGACGATTCTCGCCGTTCGCGCGGCCCGCGTTGATCAACGGTGCCGCCGGGGTGGTCGTCATGGCGTCGGGCCGCCCACTGTCGGTGATGGCGTTCAGCATCCGCGACGGTCGCATCGCCGAGATCGACGTGATCGCCGACCCGGACCGCCTGACCCGGTTCGACCTGTCCGCCTTCACCGACTGACGCGCACATGGCGCGGCGCGGGGCCGTCGCGGTGTCCGTGCCGGTTCAGCGCGGCGCGGCGTACGCCAGTGAGACCCGGACGTCGTCCCAGCTGCCGGTCAAGGTGGCACCGGCGGGGGCGGCGGTGGATCCGGGGCGGCGGATCACCCCCAGCTCGACGGTGTCGGTGACGATGAGCGTCGGGTCGCCGTCGACCACCCGGAGCACCGCGCCGACCACAGGCACGGCGACGGCGGGGGCGTCGCTGGTGATGGCCATGCTGGGCGGGCGTACCTCGCGCCGGCCGTCAACCTCGAAGTACTCCTCGGCCTGTCCCGTGCCGGCCAGGACGGCCTCGGCCAGAGCAGCCGCGTACACCGGGTCGCCGACCGCGTCGTAGACCCAGCGCCGACCCAGCACCGAGTGCTCGGTGGTGCCCACCAGCCACTCGTCGGCGCCGTCCAGCGGCGCCCCACGGTAGGTCAACGGAACCTGGTGCACCGGCCCGTCGCCGCCGGCGACGAGGAGCGTCTCGATGCCCACCTGCCCGGCCGGGTCGTCGAACCGGTACCCGGCAACGCGCGCCACGTCGACGCCGCCCTCGTACCAGTCGCGGGTCGGCAGCCAGGCCGCCAACAGTTCCAGCTTGGTGGGACGGATGTCCGCTCGGTGCAACAACGCCATGTGCCGCATCGTACGCACCACCCGGACGGGAGCCGGCGTGCCGGGTGGAAGGGATGGCGCTGGGCCACATCGGGCAGGCGGTCGGCCGAGGGAGGTTCCTGGCCGCGGATGGCGGCGCGGTGGCGTTGTGGCCTAGCATCTCGGGCCAGTACAACGTCGAGCTCAACGCGGGTTCCCCCGACTCGCCGCCGGTGCCGCCGCCGGGTTCAACGGCCCGCGGGAAAGGCACCCCTCGTGAAGATCGTGGCCGCCGACGTCATCGTCACCAGCCCGGACCGCAACTTCGTCACCCTGAGGATCACCACAGAGGACGGCATCACCGGCCTCGGTGACGGCACGCTCAACGGGCGCGAACTCTCCGTCGCCTCGTACCTGCGCGACCACGTCGTGCCGTTGCTGCTCGGGCGCGACGCGCACCGTATCGAGGACACCTGGCAGTTTCTGTACCGCTCGGCGTACTGGCGGCGCGGGCCGGTCACCATGGCGGCCATCGCCGCGGTCGACGTCGCGCTCTGGGACATCAAGGCCAAGGCCGCGGGGATGCCGCTCTACCAGCTGCTCGGCGGCGCGTCCCGCACCGGCATCATGGCGTACGGCCACGCCTCCGGGCGGGACCTGCCGGAGCTGTTCGACTCCATCCGGGCCCACCTCGACCTCGGCTTCCGGTCCATCCGGGTGCAGACCTCGGTGCCCGGCATCAACGCCGTGTACGGGGTGGCCACCCAGCCCAGCGCCGACGGTAAGCGCTACGACTACGAGCCGGCGCAGCGCACCCCGTTGCCGGCCGAGGAGGACTGGGACACCCGGGCGTACCTGCGCCACCTGCCCGGCGTCTTCGAGGCGGTCCGCAACGAGTTCGGGCCCGAACTGCCGCTGCTGCACGACGGGCATCACCGGATGACCCCGATCCAGGCCGCGAGGCTGGGCAAGGCCCTGGAACCGTACGACCTGTTCTGGCTGGAGGACTGCACCCCGGCGGAGAACCAGGACGCGCTGCGGCTGGTCCGTCAGCACACCATCACCCCGCTGGCGATCGGCGAGGTGTTCAACACCGTCTGGGACTACCAGACCCTGATCCGGGAACAGTTGATCGACTACGTGCGTTCCGCGGTCACTCACACCGGCGGCATCACCGCGATGCGCAAGCTGCTCGACTTCGCCGCGCAGTACCAGATCAAGTCCGGCATCCACGGGCCGACCGACATCTCGCCGGTCGGCATGGCCGCCGCGCTCCACCTTGACCTGGCCATCCACAACTTCGGCATCCAGGAGTACATGCGGCACGGCGCCCTCACCGACGAGGTGTTCCGCCAGTCGTTCACCTTCACCGACGGTTACCTGCATCCGGGTGAGCAGCCGGGTCTCGGCGTCGAACTGGACGAGGAGGCCGCCGCCCGGTTCCCGTACCAACCGGCGTACCTGCCGTTCAACCGGCTCCAGGACGGCACCGTCCATGACTGGTGACCGCCCCCGCCCAGCTCTCGTCGATCTTGCACTTTTTGTCCCCGCGAAAGCCACGAAAGGGTTGTTTCGCCGACCGGAACTGCAAGATCGACGAAGTGGGGTTGGGGCGGCGGCGGGGTGGGGGTGTCGGGGGTAGCACGAGGTGGGATGGCGCGGGGTGGATTCGGGGGTTCTCAGGGCGCGGCGCGTGGGGGGAGTTCAGCATCTGTTCGGGTGGCCTTGGCTGGGTGACGCGACGGCAGGTGAGCGGGCATGCGGGAGACAGCGGTCGAGTCGATCGTCAGCGGCGAGGACACCACCCTGGCGGAGCAGGTGTGGCGCAACGCGGCCGAGGACCCGGACGCGGTGCAGTTCGTCCGGCCCGACCCGGATCCCCGGTCGTGGCCGGTGCGCCGCTCCGGGCGGGGCGGCGCCCTGCCGGTGACCTGCCGGCAGTTCCGCGATGACGTGGTCGCGGTGGCCCGCGGTTTCGTCGCCGCCGGGGTCGCGCACGGCGACCGGGTCGGGTTGCTCAGCCGCACCCGGTACGAGTGGACGCTCGTGGACTATGCGCTCTGGTCGATCGGCGCGGTGACCGTGCCGATCTACGACACCTCCAGCCCGGAACAGATCCGCTGGATGCTCGGCGACTCCGGTGCGGTCGGCTGCGTGCTGGAGACCGCGGACCACGCCTTCAGCGTGGCCGATCTGCGTTCGGAGCTGCCCGAGTTGCGGCAGACCTGGCGTATCGACGCCGGTGATCTCATCGAGCTGGTGGCGCGGGGCCGCGCCATCGACGCCACCGAGGTGGATGCGCGTCGAGCCGCCGTGACCGGCGCCGACATCGCCACCATCGTCTACACCAGCGGCACCACCGGCCCGCCGAAGGGCTGCGTGCTGGCGCACCGCAATCTCGCCGCCGACATCGGCAACGCCACCGCGGTGCTGCCCCAGTTGCTGCATCCGGGTGCGACGACTGTGCTGTTCCTGCCGCTGGCGCACGCCTTCGCCCGACTGATCCAGATCGGCATGGTGCACAACCGCGCCACCATGGTGCACAGCGCCGACATCTCCGGGGTGCTCGACCAGTTGCGCCGGTTCAAGCCCACCTTCATCCTCGCCGTGCCCCGGATGTTCGAGAAGCTGCACGACCAGGCCCGGCACACTGCCGAGGACGCGCACCGGGGATGGCTCTTCGGCCTCGCCGAGCGGGCGGCCGTGCGGTACAGCCGCGCGCTGGACACGTCACGTGGCCCCGGAAGGCTGCTCCGCCTGGCGCACCTGGTGTTCGACCTCGCCGCGTACCGCCGGTTGCGCGCCGCACTCGGCGGACGGTGCCGGATGGCCATCGTGGGCGGCGCGCCGCTGGGGGAGCGGCTGGGGCACTTCTTCCGGGGCGCCGGCATCACCGTGCTGGAGGGGTACGGGTTGACCGAGACCTCCCCGGCGCTTACCGCGAACCTGCCGACGGCGATGCGGATCGGCACGGTCGGGCGACCACTGCCGGGGGTACGGATCCGCATCGCCGACGACGGCGAGATCCACGCCCGGGGCGAGGTGGTGTTCGGCGGCTACTGGAACAACCCGGAGGCCACCCGGGCGGCGTTGACCGACGACGGGTGGCTGCGTACCGGCGACCTCGGCACGATCGACGACGACGGTTTCCTGCGGATCACCGGACGGACGAAGGACATCATGGTCACGGCCGCCGGCAAGAACATCGCGCCCGCGCCGATCGAGGAGCGGATCCGAGCGTATCCACTGATCAGTCAGGTGATGCTGGTCGCCGACGGTCGCCCCTACGTCGCCGCGCTGGTGACGGTGGACCCGCAGGCGTGGACGCGCTGGCGGGAGCAGCACGGGCATCCCGGGGCGTCGGTGTCCGCGTTGCGGGACGATCCGGAGTTACGTGGCGAGATCCAGATGGCGATCGACCGGGCCAACCGCAGCATCTCCCGGGCCGAACAGGTCAAGACCTTCCGGATCCTGCACCGGGATCTCACCGAGGTGGACGGGGAACTCACCCCCACGCTCAAGATCAAGCGGGAGGCGGTGCAGGATCATTTCGCCGACGAGGTCGCCGCCCTCTACCAGGGCCATTAGGTTCGGTGCCGGCTCGCCGCTGCCCAGCCGGTGCTGATCAGGAACAGTGCGGCGCTGTAGGTCGCCATCACCAGCACGCCGTGTCCGGGCAGCGTCGTACCGGCCGCACCGAGGCCGATCAACAGGTCCGAGAAGAGGAACAGCGCGCCGCCGATCGCGACCCGCAGGCCGAACGCGGTCGCGGTCGCCGCCATCAGGCACAACGCCAGGCTGTACCCGAGCACCGGCAGCCGCAGGTCGCCCAGCCGCGGCCACAGCAGCGCGTTCGCCACCACCCACAGCGCCAGGTACCCGGCCAGCGCCGCCGGTCGGGCCCGGCGGTGACCCACGAACGCGGTGACGAACGCCAGCTGGGTGCCGAGGAAACAGCCCATCCCGACCAGGAACGCGGCGTCCGACGGCATCAGCAGCGCGACGTCTCCGGCGGTGGCGAGCAGCAGGCCGACCGCGATCGGGGCGTTCGCCGCGCGGACCCGCCACAGCCAGGCCAGCAGCAGCGGCGCCAGCAGCGGCTTGGCCAACCACTGCACCGCGAGCACGTCGGTGGCGACGGCGACCAGTTCGACGGCCGCCACGACGGCGAACGCCCAGAGCAACACCACATCCCGGTCCGGCCGCCGCAGCCGCGTGTCCACCAGCCTCCGGCCGGCGCCGGTCGCGGTGTTCATCGGGCCGGCTGCCAGCCCGGGCGGCGCAGCAGGTACCCGAGCCGCTCCCGCCAGGACCTGGTGGTGCGCAGGTCCCGCCAGATGGCCGCGTACTCGTGGGTCGCCACCCGCAGCGGGTTGTAGGTGCCGATGTTCTTGGTCAGGCCGTACCGGACCGCGTCGCCCTCAGCCTGGAAGGTCCCGAAGAGTCGATCCCAGATGATCAGAATGCCGCCGTAGTTGCGGTCCAGGTACTCGTCGTTCGAGCCGTGGTGCACCCGGTGATGTGAGGGGGTGTTGAACAGCAACTCGATCGGTCGGGGCAGCAGGTTGATCCGCTCGGTGTGCAGGAAGAACTGGTAGAGCAGGCTGATCGACTGCTGAAGGAAGATCATCCACGGTGGAATGCCGAGCAGGGCCAGGCCCAGCCAGAAGGGCAGCGAGGTCATCGGCGTCCAGCTCTGCCGCAGCGCGGTGGAGAAGTTGAAGAACACGCTGGAGTGGTGCACCACGTGTCCCGCCCACAGCAGTCGCACCTCGTGGTGGGCCCGGTGGAACCAGTAGTAGGCGAAGTCGTCGGCGAAGAACAACAACACCCAGACCCACCAGTCGCCGGGGGAGAGACTGAACGGCGAGATCGTGTAGGCGGCGGCGTACAGGCCGATCGTGAGCAGCTTCCACGGCACGCCGATGACCTGGCTGCCGGCCCCCATGGTCAGGCTGGTGGCGGTGTCCCGGGCCTCGTAGCCCCGTTCGGCGTCGTCGGGCGCGAACCGGTACGACAGCGCCTCGACGGTGATGAGCAGGAGGAACGCGGGGATGGCGTAGAGCACGGCGGGGATCATGCCCGGCTGTCCTTTCTGGTCGGGGCGGTGAGCGCGGCGGTGAGCAGCGATCGGGCCTCTTCGGCGGCCTCGACGTCCCGGCCGTCGGCGATGGCCGACGCCAGCCGGCGGTGCCCGGTGACGTCGAGCAGTTCGGTGGCGCGCCGTTGGGGCGGCACCTCGGCCACCGCCAGGGCGCCGGCCACCAGGCTGTTGAAGGCCAGCAGGTACGCGGTGTTGCCGCAGCCGTCCAGGATCAACCGCCAGACGGCGATGTTGGCCTCACCCATCGCGGTCAGATCGGGTGCGAGGTCGGCGAACTCTTCCACCGCGCGGACGATCCGTCGCCGCGCCGCGTCGTCGGCCCGGCGGGCGCAGAGCCGGGCCGCGTCGACGCCGATGCAGGCCCGCATGTCCATCATGTCGCGGACCAGGGTGGCGACCGGCAGTACGTCGCCGGAGCGCACCAGCGACAGCGCGAGATCCAGACCGGCGTGCACCCGCCAGTTCAGCACCCGGGTGGCCCCGCCCTGGCTGATCCGGACCAGGCCGAGTTGCTGCAACCGACGCAGCGCCTCCCGGACCGCATGTCGGTTCACCTGGAAGGTCGTCGCCAGCTCCCGTTCGCCGGGCAGCGTGTCGTCGGTGCGGTAGGTGCCACTGACGATGGCGTCGCGCAACTGTCCGAAGACCAGGTCGGAGACGGAGGCCCGGGTGACGGGGACGAATGCCATGCCCGGCAGTGTGGCCCAGGGCACATCAACCCGTCAACTGGTTGGACCAGTTGGGAACCTGGCGGATCGACACGCCCGTGGCTCGTGACCGTACTGTCGCAGTGAGTTAGGGTGCGTTCGCAGCGGGTGGCGGTCGGGCACGGGAGGCGCCGGTGACGAGACGACGGCGTGGCCTCGCCCGCGCGGTCCTACGGCTCGGTTTCCTGACCGCGGTCGCCGGGGCGGCATGGTGCGCCTACGACGTCGCCTCGGCCGATTCCGCCGGGGCCGCCGGGGAGCCGTCGGTGGCCACTCAGGACGGAGCAACCCCCCGCGTCGGCGACCTCGTTCGAGGTCTGCTCGCCCCGGCACTCACGTCGGATCCGCCCGCCCCGGAGCCCCCGCCGCCGGCCCCATCGCCGCCGGCCCCACCGCCCAGGTCCGATCCGCCCCGACCGCTTCCGCCCGACGAGCCCGAACCACCCGCCGACGCCAGGCCGGCGGAACCGCCGGCACCACCTGCCGGTGGGCGACCACCGCAGGACACCGCGCCACCGGCCGACCCGGCACCACCGGCCGACCCGGCACCACCGGCCGACCCGGCGCCACCGCCGACCGACCCGAGCACGTCGAGACCGAGGCCGACCGCACCTCGGGTCGCTGCCCACCCGGCGGGTGCGGCACCGGCAGCGCAGCGGACGGCCGGGTCGCCAGCTGCGAGCCGGCCCCACAGCCGATCGGCGGAGCCGCTGGCGCGACTGCCCGAGGCGGTACGCGACGAGGTGGCCGCCGTGGTCGCCGAGGCCGGGACGCTCGCAGCGCCGCTCATCGCCGCCCTTGTGGAGCTGCTGGATCCCGAGTCGCCGCTGCTCGACTCCGTAGTGGTGGGGCTGGAGCCGGTGCTCGACGTGCTGGATCCGGTCGTCGAGCTGCCCCAACCCGCTCCGGCACCGGTGGACCCGACCCCCCGGCCCGATCCGGATCCCGCCACGCCACCGGCACCGGAAGCCGAACCCGCGCTACCGGCCAGGCCGGACCGGGCCGACGCCGGCGCGGACGGCGCCCGGCAGATCGGCTCCGTCCACCACGTCATCCGTCACCGGTCCGGCCACCCGGCGGCTTCGCTGCCGCACAGCGGCGAGGAGATCGTCGACGGTGGACTGCACGAGCGGGACGGGCAGGCCGACCGTACGCCGGGTCCGCCGCCCTCGTCGCCGGCTCCCGGCACCAGCGGCGCCGAGTCGGCACCGACGTCGCACAGCGGCCCGGTCGACATGGCCGTGGCCGGCTGGTCGCCGCCGACGGTCAGCGGCCGGGTGACCCGGCTGGCGCGTACCCGGAGACGCCCCTCCCGCTCGCCACGCCCGCGCAGCCGGCCCGCCTGACCGCTCGCTGCCACCTCCGCGCCGCCACGTCGGTCCTGGCCGCGCGACGCGACACCTGACGGCGGTCTACCCCGCCGACCGTCCCGGGCCTGCCGGCGTGTGACTGCCTGGCACCGGCCCATCACCTACTTTTCCGACTTCATGCCTCACCAGGAGTAACCATGCACGTCACCCTGCCGGTCAACCGTGCCCGATGGTGCGACGTCGACTGGATCGTCGACCTGCTCACCGCCACGATCGTCCCCACGTCCCTCGGCGCGTGGCTCGTGCCCGATGAGCGGCGCCGTGCTGCCGTGATCGCCGCCGTGGCCCGCATCTGGACCGAGCACGCCCTGCTGTTCGGCGACGCGTTCCTGCTCAAGGACGGGACCGCCGCCACCGTCTGGTTCCACCGCTATCGCCCGATCCCGCCGCCACCCCGCTACGACGAGCGACTCGACGACGCCAGCGGCGAACACGCCGTGCGCTTCCGTCGCGTCGACCATCTCCTTGCCGCGCGGCGGCCCGCCGAGGCACACAACCACCTCGCGTTCCTCGCCGCACCCCCGGACGTCGACCGGGCTCGTCAGGCCGCCGCCGTCCTCGCCGGCAGCCACCGGTACATGGACAACCTCGGTCTGCCCGCGTACGCGGAGGTGCACGACGACGACCTGCGTCTCTATCGCCGGCTCGGCTACCGGGGCCGGCAACGTCTGTCGGGTCCCGGCGGCGCCACCGTCAACCTGCTCTGGCGGCCGGTCCCGTCGGTCCGGATCAGTCACTCGACCGTTGCGACGCGTCGGGTACCACCCGCCCTACAGGCGACGCCGCCCAGGACGGTGATGACGGTCGACGCCGGAGGAGGGGCCTGCCGCTGATCCGTGCTGAGATGGCACGAACGTGATCCGTCCTCCGGCGACCCGGACGCGCGCGGGTCGGCCCGGTCGACCCGCGCGCACCCGGGCTCGAAACCACCGTCGGCGGCTGGTGCGAAACGTCGGGCGTCAACGCTGGGCGGTCGGTGACGGGGGAGCGCTGCCGCCCTGGGGTGCCTCGGTGGACATCAGCTCCACGACCGCCTTGCGGTCGGCCGCCGACGGTAGGCCCCAGCCAGGTCGGTACCCGTACACCTCGCGCAGCGGAGTGGCGCTGGTCCGCCCGCCGAGTATCTCCACGGCGTCGGTGTCGATCAGCCCTGGATGCTCCACCCCGCACGCCTCGGAGACTTTCATCAGGTCCCGCCGCAGCGTCTTGAGGTAGTGCGCCGCCCGGACCGACTTCGATGCCGGGTCCAGCCCCCGGGTCAGCCAGGCGTTCTGGGTGGCCACTCCGGTGGGGCAGGTGTCGGTGTGGCACTTCTGCGCCTGGATGCAGCCGATCGCCAGCATCGCCTCCCGGCCCACGGCCACCAGGTCGCAGCCGAGCGCGAACGCGACCACCGCGTTGTCGGGCAGGCCGAGCTTGCCGGAGCCCACGAAGACGACCTGCTCGTGCAGGTCACGTTCGGCGAAGATGGGATAGATCCGGGCGAAGCCCTGCTGGAACGGCAGCGACACGGAATCGGTGAAGATCAGTGGCGCGGCCCCGGTGCCGCCCTCGCCGCCGTCGATGGTGACGAAGTCGACGCCTCGGCCGGTGTCGCGCATCAGGTCGGCCAGGTCGGTCCAGAAATCGAGGTCGCCCACGGCCGATTTGATACCGACCGGCAGACCGGTCTCGGTGGCCAGGAGTTCCACCCAGTCGAGCAGGCTGTCGCAGTCGGCGAACTCCGCGTGCCGCGAGGGGCTGACACAGTCCCGTCCGACCGGGATCCCCCGGGTCGCGGCGATCTCCGCCGACACCTTCGCCCCCGGCAGCAGGCCACCCAGGCTGGGCTTGGCGCCCTGACTGAGCTTGATCTCCAGCGCCCGCACCGGTGCGCCGGCGACCACGTCCTTGAGCCGGGCCAGGTCGAACCGGCCCCGATCGTCGCGGCAGCCGAAGTACGCGGTACCCAGTTGCAGGATCAGCTCGCCGCCGTGGCGGTGATACGGGGACAGCCCGCCCTCGCCGGTGTTGTGCAGGCAGTCGGCGAGCGCCGCGCCCCGGTTCAACGCCTCGACAGCGGGGCCGGACAGGGAGCCGAAGCTCATCCCGGAGATGGTCACCACCGACGCGGGGCGGAACGCGTGGGTGCGGCGTCGCGCGCCTCCGAGCACCTTCGCCGACGGCAGTCGCACCTCGTGCCCGGTAGTCGGCGTCGACGGCGGTACCGCCCGACCGAAGGTGCGGTGCTTGATGACCGGATATCCCGGGCTGTACTCGATGTCGTTGTCGGTGCCGAACCCGAAGTAGTTGTTCTGCCGCTTCGCCGAGGCGTACACCCAGCGGCGTTGGTCCCGGGTGAACGGACGTTCCTCGTTGTTGCCGGCCACGATGTACTGCCGCAGCTCCGGCCCGAGCGATTCGAGCAGGTAGCGGGCGCGACCCAGCAGCGGAAAGTTGCGCCTCAGCGCGTGCTCGCGTTGCAGCAGGTCACGGGCGGCGAGCGCGGCGAGGGCGGTGACGGCGGCGGGTACGGCGTGACGGGCCCATCTCATCCCGCCACACTTTCCGTCGCCGAGCCCGGTCAAACGTCGGGGCGGTGCAGCTCAGCGCCGGTCGGCGGCACCAGGCGCAACGGGTAGGCCGCCGACCGTGCCCACCGGACGACTCACCAGTTGGCCACCCGGTGGGGTCGGTGCACCCGCCGGGCCGATGGCGTCACCGGCGGCGGTGGCGATAATGATCGCGTGTTCAGCGGCACCGTTCACTTGCGCGTGGCACGGATAGTGGCGACATGAACGGTTGGCAGGTCTCCGGCTACACCCCGGTCCGTCGGCTCGGTGCCGGTGCCTCCGGCAGCGTCGATCTCGCCGTGCACGACGCCACCGGCACCGCGGTGGCGATCAAGTATCTGACCACCGGGCCCGACGACGAGCTGTTGCGGGCCGACTTCCGGGACGAGGCGCGGCTGCTTGCCGACATTGACGACCCGCACATCTGTCGCCTCTACGAGTACGTCGAGGCGTCCGGCGGGGCGGCGATCGTGATGGAGTTGGTCAACGGCGTGTCGCTGCGCCAGATGCTGCGTGCGCAGGGTCCCACCACACCGGAGTCGGCGCTCTGCGTGCTCAAGGGTTCCCTGGCCGGGCTCGGTGCGGCGCACGCGCGCGGCGTGGTGCATCGTGACTACAAACCCGAGAACGTGCTGGTGACTGCCGAGGGCGCGAGCAAGCTCGCCGACTTCGGCATCGCCATGCCGGTCGGTGTCGCCTCCGGTGGCACTGTCACCGGCACCCCCCGCTACATGGCTCCCGAGCAGTGGTCCGGTGCGCCGGCCAGCCCGGCCTGCGACATCTACGCCGCCACCGCCACCTTCTTCGAATGCCTCACCGGCCACCCGCCGTTCGACGGGCGGGATCTGGCCACGCTGCGCCGGCAGCACATCCGGGCGCCGATCCCCACCGATCGGGCACCGCGCCCGGTGCACGGCCTGCTGCGCGACGGAATGGCCAAGCGGCCCGACGACCGTCCACAGCCCGCGCAGGTCTTCCTCGCCAGCCTGGAGGAGGTAGCCGCCGGTGCCTACGGGGACGACTGGGAGGAACGCGGGTGGCGCGAGCTGGCTCGCCGGGCAGCGCTGCTGGCGGCCTTGTTTCCGTTCCCGGACGGCAGCGGGGGCGGCATCAGCGTGGCCAGCACGGCGGTCGGCGCCTCTGCGCCGACATCGGTGGGCGGGGCCGCCGACGGATCCGTACTTCGGCGGACCGGACGATCCCGGGCGGCGCTGGTCGGGTCCGGCCTGGTGGCGGCGATGCTGGTCGGCGTTGCCGGGCTCAGCTACGCCGGGAAGGACGAGCCACCGTCGGTCGGTGCGGCGGCGGCCACCGAGGCCCGCACGGATCTGACCGCCGGGACCGTCCCGACCGTCGGAGTGCCGGCCGCACAGCAGCCGACGCCGACGTCCGACGTGCCGACGGTCGGCACCCCCGGTTCACCCACCCCGACCGGTACGGGGACCGTCCCGACGGGCGGCACCACGGTCGAGCCGAGCCGGTCGGTGCGTCCCCCGGGCGGCTCACCGCCCGCGACGCCGGCGCCCACGTCGTCCACCAGTCCCGCACCGCCGTCGGACACCACCGCGCCCACCGTCGACCGGGTCACCGCGAGTCCGACCGAACTGGATCCGGCGGGCTGCCCGTTCGGGCCGACAGCGAGCACGGTCACCGCGCTCGTCGCCGACGACCGTACCGACTCGGGTGAACTGCGGGTCCGTCTGCGCTACACGCTCGAGAAGCGGTCCTACGAGCAGAACATGGCTCAGCTGCGTGGCGGCCAGTTCCGGGGCGTGCTCGGCGACCTGCCCAGGCCCGGAGCGACCACGCGGATCCCGGTCGCGGTCCTGGCCACCGACGCCGCCGGTAACACCACCACCGGTGCGACGGTGCACGTGACGCTCTACTCCTTCTGCACGCCCGGCTGACCAGCCGCCCCCGCACCCAGGCCCGCGACGAACGCAGGAGACGACAGCGTGAATCAGCCGGACGACGACGCCACGGAGGCCCTACCCACCCAACGGGTACCGGCCGAGCCGACCGTCACCCTGCCCGCACAGCCACCGTCCGTGACCGCACCTAAGCCGTCACTCGACGGTGCGGAGCCGACGCTGTCACTCGACGGTGCGGAGCGGACGCTGTCACTCGACGGTGCGGAGCGGACGCTGTCACTCGACGGTGCGGAGCGGACGCTGTCACTCGACGGTGCGGAGCGGACGCTGTCGCTGGCTGGGACCGGGGGAGACACGATGGCCGCGAATGTCACGGTCGGTACGCGTACCGGCGGCACGGCCCTGCCCGCGCCCACCGCCGGGCCCGGCGGCGAGCTGCGGTTCGGTCCCGGCGTGCCGGTCGCCCCGCCAGCGGCACCGGCCTGGCCGGCACCCGCGCCGCCGCGCCGGCCGTCGCCCTGGCGTCGCGTGACCACCGTGCTCTCCGCGCTGCTGAGCCTTGCGCTGCTGACGGCAGTGGGGTTGTGGATCTGGCAGCGACTCAGCCCGCTGGAGATCGCCGATGTCACCGCGAGCGTGCCCCGACCGGCCGAGGCACGCTGCGACGTCACCGTCGACGTGGTCGCCACCGTGCGGACCAACGGCCGCGCGGGCGTGATCGAGTATCAGTGGCTGCGGACCGGCAGTGCGCCTGGTGCTCTGCTCACCGAGCGCGTCGGTCGGGGACAGCGTAGCGTCACGCTGACGTTGCGCTGGTCGTTCACCGGGGTCGGCAGCACCACGGAGACCGCGACGGTGAACATCGTGTCGCCGGCACCGGCGCAGGCGGCGACCGAGGTCAGCTACGCCTGTCCAGGCTGACTCCGACGGGCCGCTGGTCGGGATGCGTCTGCGGCTGGGACGCCTACCGGCCCCCGGGATGCAGCGGCCCCATCCTGATCGCCCACGCCGTGGAACCGGGTAGCGCCGTGGAACCGGGCAGCGCCGCCGCCGAGCGGCTGCCGCTGCTCGCTGCGGACGCGACTTGACGACCTCTGCCGGCCACACCGACGTCCGCCTCTGGAACGAGCCGGCCTGACGGCGCTCTCGTACTATGAATCGCGAGCCGTCAACAACCGAAAGTTTCGATCCGGGACGTCGTTCGGGTGATCGGGTGGGTGGCGGAGTGGGTCATCGTCGCAGCACAGATGGGGCATTGGTGCCCTTCACGGTGACTCGGGCCGGCTCGGGACACAGTGGCACCAATTAAGATCATTATTGACATTTATGCGACTCGATGCTTATCTGGCGTTGGAAGCGCTCCCATCCACCGACACCACCGAGGAACGGAGGACGCACATGCGTTCACGCAGGCCTGATCAGAGCGGCGGACGGTCCCGGTCAGCCGTCCGCCAACCCCTTCGGGTGTTTGCCGTGCTACTCGCGATGATCGTTGGCGTGCTGCCCTGGGCCACCCCGGCCCAGGCGCACGGCACCATCATCAACCCGGCCTCCCGCGCCTACCAGTGCTGGCAGAGCTGGGGCAGCCAGCACACCAACCCGGCCATGCAGCAGCAGGACCCCATGTGTTGGCAGGCGTTCCAGGCCAACCCCGACACCATGTGGAACTGGATGAGCGCGTTGCGGGACGGTCTGGGCGGCAACTTCCAGGGCCGCACCCCCGACGGGCAGCTGTGCAGCAACGGGCTGTCCAGGAACAACAGCCTGAACCAGCCTGGCGCGTGGCGGACGACGAACGTGAGCCGCAACTTCACGGTCCAGCTCTACGACCAGGCCAGCCACGGCGCCGACTTCTTCCGCGTCTACGTCAGCAAGCAGGGGTTCGACCCCACCACCCAGCGGCTCGGCTGGGGCAACCTCGACTTCATCACGCAGACCGGCAGGTACGCGCCTGCGCAGAACATCTCGTTCAACGTCTCGACCTCCGGCTACACCGGACGCCACATCGTCTTCGTCATCTGGCAGGCTTCGCACCTCGACCAGGCGTACATGTGGTGCAGTGACGTGAACTTCGTCTGATCGACCAGCTCCATCGCTCCGGCCCAGGGTTGCCGTCCTGGGCCGGAGCGGCTCGTCGAGGCGGCCGCGACGCTGCGGCGGACCGGCACCGGCCGGCTCACTGCGTCCGGTCGGCCCGAGCACGGGCGATGCCGGCACCGATCAGGCGTACGCCTCGGGCCGTCGCGGGGTGAAAGCCGAGCAGGTCGTGGGCCCGGCGGATGCGATAGTCGAGCGTGCGCGGATGGATGTTGAGGGCCGCCGCGGTACGAAGGCGGTTCATGTCGTTGTCGTAGTAGGCAGCGAGCGTCTCGACAAGATCGGGGCCGGCGGAGAGACGGCGGGTGAGGTCGTCGAGCCAACGGTCGACCGCGGGCAGTTGTGCGACAGCGAGTTCGATCAGGACGTCGGCGACCGTGTGCAGGCAATCCGGCCTCGCCTGCGCGGGCGCGACGCAGCTGACCCGGCGGGCCAGGTCGGCGGTCTCGGCCAGGCTGCCGGTGGGGCCGGCGGCGGTGCCGATCGACAGCGGACGGCCGACGGTGTCGGCGAGACCGCGGATCACCGCGAGAGCGATCTGATGCTCCGTGGCGACGAGCGTTCCGACCGCCTCCGACACGGGGGTAAGCAGGACGAACTCCGACGGCTTGCGCCACATCATCGGCGTGCGGCGCACGTGCAGCAGCGTCTCGATGGTTCTGGCGCGCACCTTGGCGGTCAGGCGTCGCGTGTCGCCTCGGATGGTGACGACCGTGACCAGGTACGGCCCGTGGTGGGACAGGGCGAGGTCACCGGCGAGCTGACCGGCGGCGGGGTCGTCGTGAAGCAGTGCCAGCGTGAGGTGTTGTATCCGCGCTGCGAACGGCACGCTGCGGTGCTGCCCGGCGAGGAAACCCCGGGTGTACGCGGCCTGGGCGACCGCGCCCTGCGGGCCCAGCCACCGCAGCATTCGCATCACGTCCTCGATGTCGTCCGGCCCGGCCGCCTCGCGGATCTCCTGAAGTGTCAGCGTCGAGTGCAGCGTCAGCACCTGGCGTTGGGCTCCGGCGGAGATGCCACGTTCGCCGCGCTCCTGGCCGACCGACTCCATGTGCCGCAGATCGTCGTCGGTGAAAGGCTGCTCGTCGGCCGCGAGCGCAGCGGTGCGGCGGCGGAGCAGCACCGCGAAATCCATCATCGCGGCGAGCCCGTGGCTGGACACATCGACCCGCCGAAACTCGGGCAGCTCGCGTTGGTACACCCGAACAGCCCGTCGGGCGTTGCGGTCGACCTGCTTGCTGAGCTGGTGGAACAGGTCTCCCATTGAAGCCCCTGCCTCGAAGGTCCAGCCGTTCCCGCGTCACCTCAACCTCAGAGATTAGTGCCCCCGCCCGAGTAATAACCAGCGCTCCGCGAAGGGTGGCACCGCGTTCGATCGGGTCACCACAAGTGACAAGCGGCGTTGCCCGATCGCGCATCCGGGTTGTCACCGATGACGAAGACAAGCCGGTGCCGCGCGGTCCACGCTATTCGCGTCCGTCGATAACAGGGCGAAGGAGAATCGCCATGGGACGTCAACCGGTACGTACGCTCGTCGCCGCCACGCTGGCGGTCGCCCTGGCTGTTCCGGGTACGGCGGCGCCGGCGCACGCCGCCGACGGCACGGTGCCCGTGCAGAAGATCGGCACCACTGTCATCCAGCTGCTGAACCTGTTCAGTGACGGCGGGCTCAGCCCCGAGGAGATCGCCCAGCTGGTGACCGACACCATCCTGGCTGTCGACGATGCCGAGTCGGTGGTGCTCACGCACATGGACGCCCTCGCCGCGGCGCCGTGGCTCGGTGCGGCACGGGCGCACATCGTGGAGTTCAACGACATAGAGATCTTTGAGGAGGAGACGCTCTGGGACTGGGCGATGGCCGTCACCCGCGACGCCGACATGGCGGCGAGCGTCTTCAACGCGATGACGGACCCCAAGTCCCGCAACGACCTCGGGTACGCGATCCACACGCTCTACCCGATGGCGCTGGCCGCCCGGGCCAAGGCCGGGTTCGGCACGACCACGCTGATGCGCCACTACCGGGAGGCACTGGAGTCGATCGTGGAGAACCTCAAGCCGGTCTGCGCACCCCCCGCGCAAGGTGACCTGGACCCGCACCCGTCGATCTACCACGTCGTGCACGTCTGCACCGCGCCCGACGGTCGGCGACTGGAATTCCAGGACTACGAATACTTCGGCGACTGGCGGGAGGGCCCGTACTCGCCGGAGTCGCTGTTGGAGGCCGCCGGGGCGGGCACGAGTTGGGCGGTGGCCCGGGCGGTCCTACAAACCATGGACAACCAGGGAGGCGATCGGTGACAAGACTACGTAAGCGATTCGCTACCGGCATGGCGGCTGTGGTGCTGGCCACCGGGCTCGTCGTGCCGGGCGGAGCCCGACCGGCACAGGCGGCCGTGGACCCGACGACGGTGGCGGCCATCATCCAATTCGCTGCTGCGGCCTACTCGTACTTCAACAGTTCCCAGAACGGCGGACTCACTCTCGAACAGGCGACCAGCCAGATCATCGGCGCGGTAAACGCCTCGCGGGACGCGATCAACGCACACGCCGACGCCTTGGCGGTGGCGGAGGCGACCGGCTGCGTACGGCACCATGTGCTCGAGTTCGCCGACATCGCCGAGTTCCCGCTCAGCCTCAAGCAGCGCTGGGCGCAGGACGTGACAAGCTGCGTGACGCTCATCGACGCGCTGTGGAACGCGGTCACCAACGCCTCGGCGAAGAACCAGCTCGGCATCCTGCTCGGCGCCATCGGGCCGATCGCGCTGATCGCCCGGGCCCAGGCCCGCTTCAGCGTCACCGAGCTGAGGTCGTTGCTTGTCAACGCGTTCACCCGGGTGCAGACCCAGTGGCAGCCGTACTGCATGGGAACTCCGTACGGTGTCAACGAGGAATTCTGGATGAACTACCACGATCCGATCTGGCTCGACGGCGGCTTCTTCTGTTCCGGCCCGTACGACACCGTCACCCGTACGCACGTGGCCCAGGCATCCGCCGGCGGCATGGGGCTCTTCCAGTACGGGGCACTCATCCAGTACGACTTCAGCCCGCTGATCGACGCGGCGTCAAAGCAGTACGCGCACGGGGTCGCGGTCGCCTCACTGGCCCAACTGCGTCCGTAGGTCGTCTCCTCCACTGGTTTCTGCGCAGGGGCAGGCGGGTAGGTCGGGCCGGACGAACCACCTGCCCCTGTGGAGGACCATCCGATGCGAGACGACTTCGGTGACGCGGTGGGGGACACCCTCCGCTCGATACTTCTCTTCCTGCCCAAGGCGCTCGCCGTCGTGGCCATCCTGGTGGTCGGCTGGCTGCTGGCCAAGGCGGTGCTGAAGCTGGTCAACCGGCTGCTCGAAAGGGTCGGCTTCGACCGTGCGGTCGAGCGCGGCGGCATCCGCCGGGCCCTGGCCAGATCCCGCTACGACGCCAGCGACATCGTCGCCCGGCTCGCCTACTACGGGATCCTCCTGCTCACCCTCTACCTGGCCTTCGGGGTCTGGGGGCCGAACCCGATCTCCGACCTGATCGGCGGGGTCATCGCCTGGCTGCCCCGCGCCTTCGTGGCGATCGTCATCGTGGTTGTCGCCGCCGCCATCGCCAGTGCGGTGAAGGACATCATCTCGGGCGCGCTCGGCGGATTGTCCTACGGCCGGCTGCTGGCCACCGCCGCCTCGGCGTTCATTCTCGGACTCGGCATCATCGCCGCGCTCAACCAGATCGGTGTGGCGACCACGGTGACCACGCCGGTGCTGATCGCCGTGCTGGCCACGATCGGCGGCATCCTCGTGGTCGGGGTCGGCGGCGGGCTGGTGCGTCCGATGCAGAGCCGCTGGGAGTCCTGGCTCGCCCGGGCCGAGCAGGAGTCGCGGACCATCGCCGAGCACGCCCGGGCCTACTCCGCCAGCCGGCGCGAGGCCGACGAACGTCCCGCCGACCCCGCCGCCAGCGCGTCCACCCATGCGTCGGACGTCGCCACGCCCAGCACCTCCCACCCGGTCAACGCAGAGCCGACTTCCACCGGTGACGACCCGGAGGCGACCCAGGTCGTCACCGGCCCCGCCATCGATCCCGACGCGACCACGCCGCTACCACGCCAGGATCCGGCCCCGACGCAGCCCTCGGCGTCGCCGGAGAGCGACCCGGACACCACCCAGGTGGTCACTCCGAATCCGCCGCAGGTGCCGGCACCGCGCGACTCCGCCGACAGCGACTCGACAATCGTGCTGCCGAAGACCGGCGAGCAGCGTTGACCGTCGGGCGGGACGGGACCGGTACCGGTCCCGTCCCGCCCGGGCCGTTGGCCACGCCCGAATCACCCGTGCGGAACCGCCGGGTGGGCGTTAGCATCAGCGCCATGACCTGGCGACATTGATCCGTCATCCGAGGCCGTGGGCCGCCCCGGACGCCGTGACACCGGCGTCCGTGACCCGTCCACCTGAAAGGCCCCGATGACCCCGACCTCGCCGCGTGCCCGCCGCCTGGCCGGCACGCTCTACGCGTACGCGTTCCTCACCGACCTGGTGCTGCTCTACCCGGTGTACGCGCTGCTCTTCGCCGACACCGGCCTGTCGGTCGGGCAGATCTCCTCGTTGTTCGTCATCTGGTCGCTGGCCAGCATCGCGCTGGAGGTGCCCTCCGGTGCCTGGGCCGATGCGACCTCCCGACGGCGGATGCTCTGCCTCGCGCCGCTGTGCACCGCCGCCGGCTTCGCCCTCTGGACCCTCGCGCCGTCCTATCCGGCGTTCGCCGCCGGGTTCGTCCTCTGGGGGGCCGGCGGCGCGCTCGCCTCCGGCGCGACGGAGGCTCTGGTCTTCGACGAACTGGACCGGCTCGGTGCCGCCGACCGGTACGCCCGCGTCATCGGCCGGGCGCGCACCGCCGGGACCCTCGGTGTGCTGGCGTCGATCGTGCTGGCTGCTCCCGTGCTCGCGTTCGGTGGCTACCCGGCGGTTGGCGCGGCCAGCATCGCGGTGTGCCTGCTCGCCGCGGCCGTCGCCGTCCGCTTCCCCGAACACCGCCAGGCCACCCGCCCGGCCGGCGTCGCCTCCGCCCCGCCGGGCGGCCTCGACGTCGATCGCGCCGTGCCGCGTGGCGTCGATCGCGCCGCGTCGGCTGACCTCGACGCCGACCTCGCCGTGCCGGCCGTGGGCAGGGCGGCCCCAACCGTGGTCAGTGGGCCGGCGGACACCGTGACGGCCGCCGACCCGGACGGGGACGAACTCGGTTGGTGGCAGGGGCTGCGCGCGGGAGTCGCCGAGGCCCGAGGTCACCGGTCGGTGCGCCGGGCGGTGCTGCTCGTCGCCGGGGTCGGTGCAGTCTGGGGCGCACTCGACGAGTACACGCCGCTGCTGGCCCGCGACACCGGCGTCGCGCTGACCACCGTGCCGTTGCTGCTCCTGATCGTCACGCTCGGGCAGGTCGTCGGTGGTCTGCTCGCCCCGGTCGGTCAGCGGTTCGGCAGTCGTGGCTTTGCGCTGCTGCTGGCCGGCTCGGCGCTGGCCCTGGCCGGGGGCGCACTGTCGGGTCACCCGGCCGCGTTCGGGCTGGTGGCAGTGGCGTTCTGTGGTCTTCAACTGGCCTCTGTGCTGGCCGACGCGCGACTACAGGCCCGGATCACCGGGCCGGGGCGGGCCACCGTCACCTCGCTCGCCGGGATGGCCACCGACCTGACGATCATCGTGGTGTACGGCGGGTACGGCCTGGTCGCTACCGTGGCGGGCAATCGGGTGGCGTTCGCGGTCGCCGCCGTGCCGTACCTGCTGATCGCGGTGGCACTGGCGATCCGGCCGTCCGACGACCGGAGACCGCTCGCGTCGGTGGGGGTGGCCCGGGGCGGTTAACGGCTTCAGCCCAGGTCGTCGTCGAGGTATACCCAACGGCCGTCCTCACGGACGAAGCGGCTGCGTTCGGTCACCGTGCCCGGATCGTGCCCCTCCCGGTAGTGGGCGCGGAACTCCACGGTGCCGGTGCTGTCGAACAGGCCACCGCCGTCGGTGTCGAGCACCTCCAACCCGGTCCAGCGCTGGGTGGGGTCGAGGTGCAGCCGTGGCGGCCGGGTACCGGAGTGCCAGCTGCGCAGCAGATAGTCCGGGTCGCCCACGGCGAAGGCCGCGTACCGGGACCGCATCAGCGCCTCGGCCGTGGGCGCGTCGGCCTCACCCCGGTGCAGCCGTCCGCAGCAGTCCGCGTACGGCAGGCCCTGCCCGCACGGGCACGTCCCGGTCACCTCGGGTCCGCTGGCTGGTCGTCTGTCTCGCTTGGCCACGTCGCCATCCTTCCGGTCACGGCGTCGGCCACGGCCACCGGGGGCGCGTCGGCGCCGCTGCCGACCGCCGCGGCGGCCGTCGGAAAAACCGCCGAAGCTACGGCGGCCGGGCTCCCGACTCGCCCGCCCCAGGGCCCGACAGCCCTGCGGACGCGCCGGTCAGCGGGATCCCGAGCGGGGGCTCCGCCGGTTGCCGAACGACTCCATCGTGGTGGCCCGCTTCGCCGGTGCCGGCGTGGCCGAGCGGGACCGGGATGCGGCGGCCTGGGAGGCGGAGGTCTTCCTGGTCGGTGCCCGCTTCGTACCCGTGGCCTTCCCCGCCGGTGCCGTCCTGCCGGACGCTCTCGCCGCCGTCGCCTTCTTCGCCGATGCCTTCTTGACCGGGGCGGACTTCTTCGCCGCGGTTGCCTTGGCAGTGGGGCGGCGGGCCGGGGTGGCGGTGGCGGAGACTGCCTTCTTGCGGGCGACGCGGGAACTCGTCGGGGTGGGCTTCGTCTCGGGCGTCTTCGCGGCGGTGGCCCCGGTGGCCCGCTTCGCCGCCGTGGCCGCCTTCTTCGCCGCCACCTTCCGCGGCGGCGGGCCACCCTTCTCCGCGCCGGTCCGCTTGCTGGCCCGTGCTGCCTGCGCCATCGTCGCTCCTTGCGAATCTGCCGTGGGCGACAGTTCTTCCCGGCGCCCCGACGGTCAAACGCGGGTTCACGCTGCCCGGGTGGCGAAAACGATCACGTTGTCGACGTACTCGCCGGTGCCCCGGTCGAACCGACCGCCGCAGGTGATCAGTCGGAGGCCGGCCGCGTCGCCCGGCCCGTAGACCAGGTCCGTGGGGAACCGGTCCTTCGGATACGCCTCGACGTCGTGCACGGCGAAGCGCACCATCCGGGCGTCGGTCCGGACGATCTCGATGGTGTCGCCCGGACGCAGCCGCCCCAGGTGGAAGAAGACGGCTGGCCCGCCGGGGGAGTCCACGTGACCCACCAGCACCGCGTTGCCGGTCTCGCCGGGGCTGACTCCGGGCCGGTACCAGCCCGCGACACCCGGGCGGTCCAGTGGTGGCACCTCCAGCGCCCCGGCGGCGTCGGCGGCGACGGAGATCAGCGGTGCGCTGATGCCGACGGCCGGGATGCGTACCTCCACAGGGGCGGCCCGGGGCAGCGGCGACAGGTGCGGTGCCGGAACCGTCCGGTGCGGCGCCGTCGCGCCGTCGGGTTGCGGTGGTCGCGCCGGTAGCCGCGTCAGACCCGTGCCGACCAGCGCGAGGCCGGCCACCGCGAGCGCCGCGATCAGGAACCGGATCACCTGGTACGCCCGCACGGGAACCTCCGTTCGCGGTGCCCGCGAGGGGCGTGGGATCTTCGTCTGCCGGTGCCACCTCGGGTGCCCGCACCGTCGAGCACGGTGCGGGCACCCGTCGCAGGATGGGATGGGGTGAGTCGTGGATCAGTGGGTCGCGGCGGTGACGGCGTGGCGACGCCGCCGGGCCAGAATGACGGCACCGCCTAGCGCGGTGGCCAACAGGGTGGCGCCGGTGGCCAGGGTCCCGGCACCGTCGTCGTCACGGCCGCCGGCCTCGGCACCGCCGATCGGGGTGACCGTGAAGGTCGCACTGCCGTCGGCCGTACCGTCGCCGCAGGTGGCGGAGACCGTGTAGGTGCCGAGGGTGAAACCGGCGGTGAACAACTCCGCGCTCAACCCGCCACCGGCGGCTGCCGTGGTGGAGCGAACGTTCTGGTCGCGGTCAGGCCCGGTGACGCGGAAGATCGCGTCGCCTGATTTCGGGTTGCAGCCCGTCGCGGTCAGTACGACGGTTCCGCCGACCGGCGTGGTGGACGGCGACACGGTCGTGTCGGCCAGCGCGGTGCCGGGCAGCAACAGCGCGCCCAGAGCGATGCCACCTGCCGCCGGTATGAGAACTCTTCTTGCCTTCATACGCGTCTTCCCTCACTTTTCGTCCGCTGACTGCGTGGGACGTCGTTCGGGTGGCCAACTCCGTGACTAGCACCGGTGTGCCCAACACTAGGTGGCCTTGAGACTCGATCCGGTGAAAATGAGAAATCCTCGTTGCCGTCCGGTGTTCTCCCGGACGCCGTAGGCGTCGCGGAAGGGGCGGTCGGGGTACGCCGTGTCCGGCTGCTGGGGTTGTGGGCGCGATGCCCAGGTGGCCTACACCCGCGCCCCAGCCTGCGTGCGCCCTCCCAATGATCCCGGGGGGGTTTGGGGTGGGGTGTCGGGTTCCGGGGGAGGGGGTTGGGGAATGGTGTGGACCGGCCGGTCGTTGAACACTCGCGAACGGCCGTGAAAGACTGCCCGCACGGCGGGTGGCCCCGGGAATGTTGGCGGGTCGCCGGTCGTTGGACATGGTCGCGGCGATGCGAAGCGGCCCCTCAGGCCCCGCGTCCCGGAGATCTTTCCCCTTTCTGTTTTGAGCGCCTTTTGTGCTGGTGCTTGCGTGCGCGTGTCTGCTGTCCCCCGGCGGATTGTGTGCGTTGACCCCCGATTGGAGCTTTGTCATGAACACGATGCTGCGGAAGAGCGTGCTGGGTATCGCGGGTGTGGCGTTCACCGGTGGTCTGTTCGCTGGTCCGGTGGCCGCCCACGCCGACACCACCCCGGTGAAGACCGTCCCGGTCGCCGCGGTGCAGGCCGACAAGGCCGACACCAGCAAGCTGCTGCCGCACGGCACCCCGAGCAACCAGTCGCTTGTTGATTTGAACGATGAGCAGGTCGGGAATGTGAAGGCGATCATCGCGGCGACGAAGAAGGCCGGGATGGACGAGCGGGCCGCGGTCGTGTCGATCGCCACCGCGTTGCAGGAGTCGAAGTTGGAGAACCTGGGTCACCTGGGTGACCGCAACGACCACGACTCGCAGGGCCTGTTCCAGCAGCGCCCGTCGTCGGGTTGGGGCACGGTGGAGCAGATCACCGACCCCGAGTACTCGACCCTGGCGTTCCTGAAGGGCCTGAAGCAGGTCGACGGCTGGCAGGACATGCCCCTCACCCAGGCCGCGCAGACCGTGCAGGTGTCGGCCTACCCCGACCACTACGCCCAGTGGGAACAGCAGGCCGCCGACCTCGTCGCCGAACACTGGACCAGCTGACCCCACCACCCGATAACCGAAAACATTCCTCCACAGGGGGAGCAAGAACCGCTGGCCGGCACCCGACATCGGGTGCCGGCCAGCGGGCTTTGCGGCGTTCGAGGACCGGCCCAAGAAGTCGGCACCGCCCCCTGCGCATCCGACCGGCCTGCGGATGTGGCAGCGTGATCGGATGGACTCCCCGCCGGTCGACGTCGATCTCGCCCTGGTGGGCGGGGGTGGGGCGGCGTCGCTGGTGCTGGCCGCGTTGGCTCGGCACCGCGTACGCGACGTGCGGATCGCGGTCGTCGATCCGGTGCACCGACGTGGGCAGGACCGCACCTGGGCGTTCTGGGGCCGGCCCGGCAACGACCTGGACGAGTTGCTCAGCGCCAGCTGGTCACGCGTCGAGGTGGTCACGCCCGACACGCGGCACGCCCTGGATCTGAGTCCGCTGCGGTACGCGATGCTGCGCTCCGGCCCGATCTACGAGCGGGCCGCAGCGGCGGAGCGACGCCTGGGCGTGACCCGGATCGTCGCCGCTGCCGGAAGCGTCGACGACGATGGTGAACGGGTGCTGGTGCGTACCGTCGAGGGTCGACCGCTGCTGCGGGCCGGCTGGCTGCTGGACTCCCGGCCGCGGCCACCGCACCGGCCCGGCCGCACCAACTGGTTGCAGCACTTCCGGGGCTGGTGGTTGAGAGCCGACCGACCGGTCTTCGACCCGGCGCGGGCGGTCCTGATGGACTTTCGCACCCCGCAGCCTGCCCGGGGGGTCTCGTTCGGCTACGTGCTGCCCGTCGACAGTCGGTACGCCCTGGTCGAGTACACCGAGTTCTCACCCCACCTGCTGACCGGAGCGGCGTACGACGCGGCGCTGGCCGGATACCGCGACCTGCTCGGTCTCGACCCGGCCCGGCTCACGGTCGCCGAGGTCGAGAACGGCGTCATCCCGATGACCGACGGCCCGTTCGTGGCCCGGCCCACGCCGCGAGTGGTGCGGCTCGGCACGGCTGGCGGTGCCACCCGGCCCTCGACCGGCTTCACCTTCTCGGCGATGCACCGTCAGGCCGAACAGGTGGCCCGGGCCGTCGCCGCCGGGCGGCCACCGGTGCCGGCGTCCGCGTACCCCGACCGGCACCGGTGGATGGACGCGGTCGCGCTGCGGGCACTCAACGGTGGCCTGGTCGACGGTCCGGAATTCTTCGGCCGCCTCTTCGAGCGCAACCCGGCCAGCCGGGTGCTGCGCTTCCTCGACGGTGACACCACCGTGGCCGAGGACCTGGCGGTGATGCGCTCCACCCGACTGCGACCGATGGTCACCGCCACCGTCGCCGATGCCGCCGGTCGGCTACGCGACCGGCTCGCGCCGTCGCGCCACCCGGCGTGGACCGTGCCGCCGCCCGTCGTCGACAGCGAGTCGCCGAACGTCGACGCCCCAGGTCACTGAGCCACAGCGGAGTCGACCTCGGACCGGTGGTGGTCGGCGGCGAGCGCCCGCAGCTGCGGGCCGTCCAGCCGAAGCACGTCGATCTCGTCGACGGTGCGGGCGTGCAGCCGTCGGTAGAAGCGCAGCGCCGGATCGTTGGTACGCAGCACCCACCACTCCAGGCGGGCGCAACCGCGTGCCACGGCCAACCTCGCCAGGTGGGCCAGCAACGCCCGACCGACGCCATCGCCGCGATGCTCCGGCCGGACGTACAGGTCCTCGAGGTGGATGCCGGGCCGGCCGGCCACGGTGCTGTAGGTGGGGTAGTAGAGCGCGAAACCGACCGGGTCACCGGCGACGTCGGCCACCACCGCCTCGGCCACCGGCCGGTCGCCGAACAGCGCGTTCGCCACGTCCGCCGGCTGTGCCGCCACCTCGCCGGGATACTGCTCGGCCTCGGTCAGCTCGACGATGAAACGGTGCAGCATCTCCGCGTCTCCCGGCTCCGCCGGGCGGATCAGCAGCCGACTTTCGGTCACGACATCACTCACTCCGCCGACCCTAACGGCCCGTCGAGCGACCCGGGGGCCGGCGGACGGTAGGGTCTGCCGCCATGGTGGACGAGACGGCCGGCCGGGTGGTGCGGATCTGGACCGACGGGGCGTGCAGCGGCAACCCCGGCCCGGGCGGCTGGGGCGCGGTGCTGCGCTACGGCTCCCACGAGCGTGAGCTGCGCGGCGGGGAAGCGGACCCGACCACCAACAACCGGATGGAGCTGACCGCCGCCATCGAGGCGCTGGAGAGCCTGACCCGCCCGGTCACCGTCGAACTGCACACCGACAGCACGTACGTGCGCAACGGCATCACCAGCTGGCTGGCGTCGTGGAAACGCAACGGTTGGCTGACCGCCGCCAAGCAGCCGGTGAAGAACGCCGACCTGTGGCAGCGGCTGGAAGCGGCCTGCGCCCGGCACCAGATCACCTGGCTGTGGGTGAAGGGCCACAACGGGCACCCGGAGAACGAGCGGGCCGACGCGCTGGCCAACCAGGGCATGAACGAGGCGCGGAAGGCCGCCGCGCCAGTTCGCCGCTGACCGATCGCGCCGCGCCGGGCCGGGCCGTCGTCTCGTACCGGTCAGCGGCGCCGGCCGCGCCGCGACGCTCTCGGCGAGGCGAGCGGCAGGTGTGACCAGTGGGCCGGGCGGCTGATCCGTCCCGGCAACCGGGTCCGCAGGTCGCCCCGGGCGGCGTCGACCTGTGACCGGTGCAGGAAGAGAGCACCCGACAGGTCGGCCCCGCGCACGTCGGCCCCGCGCAGATCCGCGCCGGTCAGGTCGGCTCGGGCCAGGTCCACGCCACGCAGGTCGGCGCCGACCAGCGCGGCGCCCCGCAGGTTCGCCCCGCGCAGGGTGGTGCGGCGCAGGTCGCGGCCGACCAGCGTGGCGCCGCGCAGGTCGGCGCCGGCTCCGCCCCGGGCGCGGGCCAGCTCGGCGGTACGCGAGAGCAGCGAGTTGACCGTCGCCCGATGCGTGTCGACGTCGGTGGCGAGCAACGTCTCCGGGTCGCCACCGGTCAACCGCTCGGTCTCCGCGAGCGCAGCTGCCAGCCCCGCCCGCAGGTCGGCTGGGGGACTCAACCGCAGCGCCTCGGTGAGCAACCACAGCAGCTCGTGCAGCGGGCGCATCACCGCGAACACGTCGAACATCTGCCGTGCGCGTCGCGGCTCCTCGCGCCAGTCCCGACCGCCGAAGGTGACCTGGGCGACCCGCTGACCCGCGCCGAAGCAGTCGAAGACGGTGCAGCCGGGGAAACCCCGTTCGCGAAGCTCGGCGTGGATGGTGCAGCCGAAATCCGCTCCCAGGTTGCGGCACGGCTGGCCGGCGGGCTTGTCGAGCGCGAAGTCGCTCGACGCGGCGAAGGCGGGGGCGACGCAGCACAGGCCGAAGCAGCGGGCACAGTCGGCCCGCAGCTCGTCCCCGGCCGGCCCACCCTCCTCGGACATCCGGTCCATCCCTCCCGGCGGCGGTTGGATAACGTCTAACAGCTCTATTGCCTGGGGTGTATCTCTCTGACATATTCCTGCGTGGACGCTGCCAGCGACGGTCGCCAATCCGGATGCCGCGCTGCGGTGACGCCGTCATGCCGGAGGAACCCTCGTGAAGCGTAGACGTCGCCATCTGCTTGTTGGCCTGGCGGTCGGTGCCCTGGTGGCGTCGACGGGTCTGGTCGGAATCCACTTCGCCGGCGCCGAGGTGCCGGCACCCGTCGCGGTCGGCGGGGAGATGCCAAACGCGCTCGGCACCCACCTGGAGCGGCTGCGCCGCGCCGTTCCGGGCGACAGCGGAATGTCCCCCGACGGGCCGGGCGGCGCCGCCCAGCAGGCGTTCCTGGAGCGGGCCTACCCCGCGGACGCGATCACCATCGCCCAGTTGGACCGGTCCAAGTCGGCCTTCAAGGCCGCCGACAAGCGGTTCAAGGGCAGCCGGCAGTGGACAAACATCGGCCCGAGCGAGGCGCTCTACCCGTTCACCGAGTACCGCAACGCCTTCAACTACGTGCCCAACGAGTATGTCGCCGGCGGTCGGGTCACCTCGATCGACATCAGCCCCGACTGCTCCAAGCTGCTCTGCCGGGCGTACGTCACCCCGGCCGGCGGCGGCGTCTGGGGCACCCTGAACATCCTCGCCGGCGAACCGAAGTGGTTCTACCTGGGCGGCCCGCTGGGCATCAACGCCGCCGGCGCGGTGACGATCGACCGCAACGACCGCACCGGCCTGACCATCTACGTCGGCACCGGCGAGGCCAACACCTGCGGCTCCGGCTGTGTCGCCGGCGTCGGCCTGTACCGGTCCACCAACGGTGGCCTGACCTGGTCCGGCCCGCTCGGCAAGGACGTCCTCGGCGGCAAGGGCATCGGTGAGATCACCATCAAGCCCGGCGACCCCAAGACGCTCTACGTGGCCACCACCACGGCGCTGCGCGGCATGTCCAGCTCCTGCTGCACCGGGGTCACCCGGCCGGTGCCGGACGCCGAGAAGTGGGGCCTGTACAAGTCCACGAACGGCGGCAAGAGCTGGAAGTTCATCCACAACGGCTCGGCCGACGCCACCGCCTGCACCGGCAGCGCCGCCGAGTACAACAACACCGCCACCTGCTCGCCGCGCGGCGTACGCCAGGTCAAGCTCGACCCGCGCGACGCAAACATCGTCTACGCCAGCTCGTACGCCCGGGGGGTGTGGCGTTCGTCCGACGCCGGGGCGACCTGGACGCAGATCAAGCCGTCGCTCAACCCCGCGATGTTCCAGACCCGCCCGGCGATCGACGTGACCGCCCTGCCCGGCGGCAAGACCCGGATGTACGTCTACGAGGGCAACACCGGCACCCCGTACTCGCGGCTGTTCCGCAGCGACGACGTGGCCGCCGGATCGCCGACGTTCACCGACCTGACCAGCTCCAACCCGGCCGATCCGGGCTTCGCCACCTACAACCAGTGCACCGGCCAGTGCTGGTACGACGTGTTCGTGCACACCCCGGCGGGGCACCCCGACATCGTCTACACCGGCGGCTCCTACGTGTACGGCGAGACGGTGGCCAACAAGCGGGCCGTGATCCTCTCCACCGACGCCGGGGTCAGCGGCACCGACATGACCTACGACGGCACCGACGAGTTGCACCCCAACGGCCTGCACCCCGACCAGCACGACCTGGTCACCAACCCGCGCAACCCGTACCAGTTCTTCGAGGCCAGCGACGGCGGCGTGATGCGCTCCAGCGGTGAGTTCGTCGACCGTTCGTCCTGGTGCGACAACCCGGACCGCAACCTGACCAAGCCGGGCCAGCGGGACCGCTGCCGGCAGATGCTGTCGAAGATCCCGTCGAAGCTGGACGGCGTCAACAAGGGCATGAACACCTTGCAGTTCATCAGCCTCTCGGCCAGCCCCCACGACGTGAACCTGTTGCAGGGCGGTACCCAGGACAACGGCACCTGGGAGAACAAGGGCCAGCGGCAGCGCTGGGTCAACACGATGATCGGTGACGGCGGGGCCTCCGGCTGGGACGTCGCCCGCCCCGAGTTCCGGTTCCACACCTACTACGACGTCTCGCCCGAGGTGAGCTTCGCCAACGGTGACATCGCGAGCTGGATCTGGACCGCCGACCCGATCTACGGTCAGCCGGGCAGCCTGTTCTACGCCCCGGTGATCAGCGACCCGAAGGTCAGCGGCACCATGTTCGCCGGCACCGGACTGTCGGCGTACCGCACCAAGACCTTCGGCCTGGGCAACCGCAGCCTGGCCGAGGCCGACCGGATCTGCAACTCCTGGACCGGCACCTACGAGGAGGACTGCGGTGACTGGGAGCCGCTGGGCACCACCAACCTGACCGGTACCGGCTGGGGCGACCGGGCCGGCGGCGCGGTGTCGGTCATCCAGCGGGTCGACTCCGACAGCTCCACCGCCTGGGCGGCCACCAGCACCGGCCGGGTCTTCGTCAGCCGCAACGTCGACGCGGAACCGGCCGCCGCGGTGACCTGGACCCGGGTGGACACCGCCGCCACGCCGAACCGCTTCGTCACCAGCATCCACATCGACCCGGCCGACCCGGCCCGGGCGTGGATCTCCTACAGCGGGTACGGCTCCAACACGCCGACCACCCCCGGCCACGCCTTCGAGGTGACGGTCACGGCCGACGGGGCGACCTGGAGCGACAGGTCGTACGACTTCGGGGACCAGCCGATCACCGACCTGGTCCGCGACGACGTCACCGGCGACCTGTACGCCTCCACCGACTTCGGGGTGCTGCTGCTGCCCAAGGGCAAGAAGTCCTGGACCAAGGCGGCTCGCGGTATGCCCAACGTCGAGGTGGCCGGCCTGACCATCGTGCCCGGCGAGCGGATCCTTTACGCTGCCTCGCACGGTCTCGGCGCCTGGAAAATGACCTTGAAGTAAGGAACACGATCATCGGCACACCATTGGTGAGGGGTCGCGCTCGCGGCCCCTCACCGCTGCCCGAACGGGCCGCCCGGCTGTGGCGTACGCTCGGCGCGGTCTTCGTCCTCTTGGTTTTCGTTCCGCCCCTGCTGCTGTTGGTATCCGGCTCCCTCACCGAGCCCGGCCTGCCTCCGTCGCCGACGCCGCAGCTGGTGCCCGAACCGCTCTCCACCACCGGCTACGAGCGCGCCCTCGACCTCGGCGGCCTGCTGCGTGCCTCGCTCAACTCGCTGCTCGTCGCCGTGGTGGCGGTGCCGTTGAGCGTGCTCGTCGCCGCACTGGCCGGCTTCGCGCTGGCCAGAATCGCGCCACGCGTCACCGCTGTCGTGGTGGCCGCCTCACTCGTCGCGCTGATGGTGCCGGCGACCGCCCTGCTGGTGCCCCGCTTCGCGATCTTTCGGCTGCTCGGGCTGACCGACACCCTCGTACCGTTGATCGCGCCGGCGCTGCTGGGCACCTCGCCCCTCTACGTGCTGGTCTACTACCTGGCCTTCCGGGCCCTGCCGGCCGACCTGTACGACGCCTGCCTGGTGGAGGACCTGTCACCGCTGCGGACCTGGTGGCGGGTCGCGCTGCCGCTGGTGCGCCCGGTGACCGCCGGGCTGACCGCGCTGACCTTCGTGCTGACCTGGTCGAACTTTCTCGACCCGCTGATCTACATCTACGACCGTGAGCTGTTCACCCTGCCGCTGGCGCTGCGGTCGCTGTCCCTGCTGGACCCGACCAACTTTCCCGTCTTCCTGGCGGGGGCGGTGATCGCCATGGTGCCCGCGCTTGTGGTCTTCGCGCTGGCGCAGCGGCGTTTCCTGCACCACGACGACCGATCCGAGGGATGACAATCGTGCGAATCAGATCCCTGTCCGCCCTCGCGTTGAGCACCATGCTCGCCCTCACCGGCTGCGGCTCCGGCGGCGGGTTGTCCTCAGGTGATCCGGTCAAGCTGCTGGTGTTCGGCGCCCCGGAGGAACTCGGCGCGTACCGCACCCTGATCGAGGCGTACCAGCAGGCTCGGTCCGGCGAGCGGATCCAGCTGATCGAGGCCAGCGACCGCAAGGACCTGCTGGCCCGACTCGCCACCTCGGTGGCCGGCGGCGCACCACCGGACCTGTTCCTGATGAACTACCGCTTCTACGGCCAGTTCGCGGCCAAGGGGGTGGTGGAGCCGCTGGACGAGCGGATCGCCGGCTCCTCGGTGCTCGACCCGGCCGACTACTACCCGGTGGCGATGGAGGCGTTCCGGTGGGACGACGCCCAACTGTGCCTGCCGCAGAACGTCTCCAGCCTCGCCGTCTACTACAACCGCACCCTGTTCACCGAGTACGGGGTGCCCGAGCCGACGGCCGGCTGGACCTGGAACGACCTGGTCACCACCGCCACCCTGATGACCCGCGACGACCGGGGGCTGGTGATCAAGGGCACCGAGGCCGAGGGAGCGGCTCGGCTGCCCGCCGTGCACGGGCTCGGCGTGGAGCCGTCGATCATCCGGCTGGCCCCGCTGGTCTGGTCCAAGGGCGGTGAGATCGTCGACAACCCCGAGCGGCCGACCCGGCTCACGCTGGACAGCCCGGCCGCCCGCGATGCGCTGCGGAACCTGATCGACCTGCGGCAGGCGTACGGGGTGGTGCCCAGCGACGCCGAGGTGGAGGCGGAGGACGACGAGTCACGCTTCCTCAACGGCCGGCTCGCCATGCTGATGACCTCCCGCCGAGCCACCACCAACTTCCGCACCATCACCGGCTTCGAGTGGGATGTCGCACCGTTGCCGGTCTACCGGCAGCCGGTGGGGGTGCTGCACTCCGACGCGTACTGCATGACCCGGGGGTCACGGAACAAGGACGCCGCGTGGCGGTTCATGGAGTACGCGATGTCTGAGGAGGGACAGCGGATCATCGCCGCGACCGGGCGTACCGTGCCGTCGCACATGGAGGTGTCCCGCTCACCGGCGTTCCTGGACCCGGACCAACCGCCCCGCAACTCGCAGGTCTTCCTCGACGCCATCCCCACCGTCCGGGCCCTGCCGACCGTCTCCACCTGGCCAGAGATCGAGGACCTCAGCTACGGCATCCTGGAGAACGCCATGCATCGGGGCGACAAGCTCGACGACGTGATCCGGGAGCTGGACGCCAAGAGCCGGCCGATGTTCGCCCGGGGAGAGAACGGGTGAGCGACGGGCTCGTCCTCGACGGCGTCAGTGCCGCCTACCGCGACACCACCGTGCTGCACGAGGTGGACCTCAGCGTCGCCCGGGGTGAACTGCTGGTGGTGCTCGGCCCCTCCGGCGCCGGCAAGTCGACGGTGCTGCGGGTGGTCGCCGGGTTGGAACCGGTCACCGCCGGTCGGGTCCGCATCGCCGGCCGCGACGTCACCGAGGAGCGACCCGGCCGCCGCAACGTGTCGATGGTCTTTCAGTCGTACGCCCTGTTCCCGCACCTGACCGTGGTCGAGAACATCGCCTTCGGGCTGGAGGTACGCGACATTCCGCGCCGGCTGGCGCGCGAACGGGCCCGGGCGGCGGCCGAGACGGTGGGCTGCGCCGGGCTGCTCGACCGCCGGCCCGGGCAGCTCTCCGGCGGGGAACGTCAACGGGTCGCCCTGGCCCGGGCGCTGGTCCGCGAACCGGACGTGTTCCTGCTCGACGAGCCGCTGTCCAACCTGGATCTGGCGTTGCGCGCCGAGATGCGGACCGAACTGCGGGCCCTGCACGACCGGATCGGGGCGACAATGGTGCACGTCACCCACGACCAGACCGAGGCGCTGGTGCTCGCCGACCGGATCGCGGTGCTGCGCGACGGGCGGGTCGAGCAGGTGGGCACCCCGGACGAGATCTGGCGCACCCCGGCGAGCAGCTTCGTGGCCCGGTTCGTCGGCTCACCGGCGATGAACCTGCTGCCGGCGGACGGCCCGCTGCGACCACGAGGCGACGCGCCGACGCTCACGGACGAGGCACTGCTGGAGATCGGGTTCCGACCCGAAGCCGTGGCGCTCGACTCGACCGAGGGGACCCCCGCCACCGTCGACCGGGTCGAGGTGATCGGTGCGGACGCCTTCGCGTACCTCCGCCTCGCCGCCGGACAACAGGTGGTCGCCCGGGTGCCGGCGGCCCGCCGGCCCGATCGGGGCGCGACGGTACGCCTCGACGTACGGTGGGCGGACACGCACCTGTTCCACGCCGCCACCGGTCGCCGGTACCAGCCGTGAGCGCCAGCGGTGCGGCGCCGGGCCGGCGGGCGGCCCGGCCGGTGCGCAGCCCGGACACCAGGGCGCGGCGGCAGCTGGCGTTGATGCTGACGCCGTACCTGATCGGGCTGGTCGGTTTGGTGCTGGTGCCGGCCCTGGTCACGCTCGGCATGTCGGTCACCGACTACGACCTGCTGCGTCCGCCGACCTGGGCCGGGCTGGACAACTTCGCCGCCCTGCTGGACGACCCGATCTTCCGGGTGGCGCTGCTCAACTCGGTGGTCTTCGCGCTGGTGGCCGTGCCGCTGCGGGTGCTGCTGGCGCTGGGACTGGCGCTGCTGCTGCACCGCCGGGCGGCCGGCGTCGGCACCGCCCGCACCGCCACGCTGCTGCCCACCGCCGTACCGGAGATCGCGTACGGGCTGCTCTGGCTCTGGCTGTTCAACCCGCTGTACGGGCCGATCAACCAACTGCTGCGGGTAGGCGGGGAGAACGGGCTGACCGTGCTGGGTCGTACCCCGCCGCAGTGGTTGACCGACCCGACAAGCGCCCGCGCCGGGATCATCCTGATGAGCCTGTTCACCATGGGGGAGACCTTCGTCGTGCTGCTGGCCGCCCGGCGGGCGCTGCCCCGCGACGTGTACGAGATGGCCGCCATCGAGGACGCCACCGGCTGGGACGTCTTCCGCCGGATCACCCTGCCGCTGATGGCTCCGGTGCTCGCCCTGCTGGCGGTCCGCGACGCGGTGGCCAGCCTGCACTTCACCTTCGTGCCGGCGTTCGTGGTGACCGACGGCGGCCCCCCGCCGTACGCCACCACCTACCTGTCGCTCTTCGTCTACCAGACCGGATTCGAGTACCTGCGGTACGGCTACGCGGCGGCGGCGACTCTGGTGATGATGCTGCTGACCGTCGCGGCGGTGCTCGTGCAGTGGCGGCTCATCCGCCGCTACCGTCGCTTCTACCAGGTGTGACGGTGGTGCGGGCCCCCCGCTCTCCGGCGGCGGTACGAGCCCAGCGCAGCAGAGCGGTGAAGGCCAGCGCGGCGGTCACCGCGCCACCGGCGAGCCGCACCCGGTGCCCGGCGACGAACTCCTCCGCCACCTGGCGCAGGTACTGCGGTGAGTGGGCGCCCACCGGATCGACGAACATGATCTCGTTGCGGGGCCAGAAGAAGACGACCGAGAAGAGGAACTCACACGCGACGAAGACCATGGTCGCGGCGGCGACCCACCACCGCAGCCGGCGATCTCGCCAGGTGAGCACCGTGGTGGCGACGCCGAGCAGCACCACCGAGGCGCCCAGCGGCGGGAAGTAGTCGCTGGGGCCGCTGACCGTCAGGAAGTCGCGGGCGCGCTCCAGCGATGCCGGGGCGTCGTGGAAGATGTTCGGGTAGAGCATCACGGTCTCGGCCGCCACGCCGCCGAACGACATCATCGCCGCCCAGGTCAGCGCGACCAGCCCGATCCAGATGAATCTGTTGCGGGACACCTGTCCTCCTATCGTTCCGGCGCCCGTCCAGGCGCGGTCCGTTGCGCCACGAACGCTAGGTCGGTGAGGGTGCGTCAGCTGCCGTCCGGCGACGCGAATGAGGGTCGCCTTTCGACGTACCGCAGCGACTGTCCGGCACGTCCGTGGGCGATGGTCGGCAGCGCCAGGTGTAGCTGGGGCGACGGCGGGTAGCTGCCCTCGATGGAGGTGGTCGAGGAGTCGCCGTACCGGTTCCGGATCGAGCGGCGTGACCCGATGCGGGTGCCCGGAGTGGTCTTCGCGTCCCGGTCCCTGCTGCCCGACCCGGCGGCGGACCGGTCGCTGGAACAGGTCGCCAACGTGGCCACCCTGCCCGGCATCGTCGACGCCTCGTACGCGATGCCGGACCTGCACTGGGGCTACGGCTTCCCGATCGGCGGGGTCGCCGCCACCGACGTCGAGGCGGGTGGGGTGGTCTCGCCGGGCGGTGTCGGATTCGACATCTCGTGCGGGGTCCGGCTGCTCGCCGCCGACCTGGGCCGCGACGAACTACGCCCGCACCTGGACGCGGTGATGGACGGGCTCGGCGCGGCCACCCCCCGGGGCATGGGCAGCGGGGCGGTGTGGCAGCTGACCAGCCGCGACGAACTGGACGCGGTGCTGCGCGGCGGCTCCCGGTACGCGGTGCGGCGTGGCTTTGGCGTGGAGCGGGACCTGGACCGGTGCGAGGACCACGGCGCGGTGGACGAGGCCGACCCGACCCAGGTCAGCGAGCGGGCGATCGAGCGCGGCGCGCGCCAGGTGGGCAGTCTCGGCTCCGGCAACCACTTTCTGGAGGTACAGGCCGTCGAGCAGGTGTACGACGAGCCGGTGGCCGAGGCGTTCGGGCTGCGTACCGGCCAGGTCTGCGTGATGATCCACTGCGGTTCGCGGGGCCTGGGCCACCAGATCTGCACCGATCACGTGCGGATCATGGAGCGGGTGATGGACCGGCACGGCATCCGGGTACCGGACCGGCAGCTCGCCTGTGCGCCGGTCGCCTCCGCCGAAGGACGTGCCTACCTGGGCGCGATGGCCGCGGCGGCCAACTACGCTCGGGCCAACCGGCAGTTGCTCGCCCACGCGGCGGAGCAGATCTTCAGGCGGCAGACCGGTCGGCGACTCGACCTGGTCTACGACGTCTCGCACAACCTCGCCAAGATCGAGGAACATGTCGTGGCGGGGGTCGTGGGACGGCTGTGCGTCCACCGCAAGGGGGCCACCCGTGCCTTGCCGCCGGGGCACCCCGAGTTGCCCGAGGACCTGCGCGCGGTCGGTCAGCCGGTGCTCATCCCCGGCTCGATGGGCACCGGCTCGTACGTGTTGACCGGGGTGGCCGGCTCACCCGCCTGGGCCTCCACCTGCCACGGGGCGGGCCGGGTACGCAGTCGCAAGCAGGCCGTCTCCGCCGGGCACGGCACCGACCCGCGCGGCCAGTTGGAGGCGCAGGACATCGCGGTACGCGGAGCGTCGCGTCGCGGCCTGGCCGAGGAGATGCCGTCGGCGTACAAGGACATCACGGCTGTGGTCGAGGCCGCCGAGGGCGCCGGCCTGTGCCGCAAGGTGGCCCGATTGGTCCCGCTCGGCGTGGTGAAGGGCTGAGCGGCACCTGCCCGACGGTTCGTGGCCGGTGTCGGCCAGCGGGTGACGTCACACGTCCAGCGTCACCGCACAGGACCAGCCGGTTCCGGCCGGACCGAAGCGCAGCTCGTGCAGCGAGACCGCCTTGGGCACCGCGCCGGTGAGCTCCAGGTCGGTGGTGGCGCAGGTGTGCCAGCGCACCAGCAGCCCGTCGACTCCGTCGTCGATCACCTCGGTCGCCAGCGGCAGCTCGTCGGTCGTCTCCATCCGGAAGATGACCTCATCGAGGACGGTCACCAGCAGATCCATGTCGGCAGCGGGCGGCGCGTGGAACACCCGCTCGGCACGGGGGCGGGCCCCGCCGGGGTCGGTGAACGACCCGACCAGCGCGGCGACCGCCTCGGCCACACAACCGGCCCGGTCCGGTGCCCACGCCTCGATCCGCACGTCGGCGGTGTGCGGTACGCACCGGTGTCCCCGAGCTGGCTCCATTGCTCGATGATGCCTAGTGCGCGCCGAGCCGGGCGATCGGTTCGACCAGTTCGCGTTCCTCGTAGGACAGGTGAGACAGCAGCGTGTCGCTGAGCAGGTCCACCGCGGCGCGCAGGTCGGCCATCCCGTCCGGGGTGGCCACGAAGGCGACAAGCGCCCGGTCGACGCCCTCCAGCACGTCGTGGATGGCGTGGTGTTCCTCCTCGAGCCGGTCGATGACCGGTGCGAGTCGTGGGTCGGCCCGCCGCAGGTGCGGAAAGAGCGACCGGTCCTCGATCGTGTGGTGGGTGGTGACCACCCGGCAGTACGACTCGCAGTAGGTGCCCAACGTCCACTTGTTCTGCCGCATGGTCATCGTGTTGATGTGCGAGCGGGCCGTACCCACGTCGATCAGGCCGGCCGCGACCTGCTCGATCAGGTCGTGGATCTGGGCCAGCTCGGCGCGTAGACCGTCGTGCACGTCGATCAGGTGCTGCGCGCCCGCCTGGTCGTGCGCCGTGTAGGTGCGCTGCGGGTCCGGGGCGGGTCCGGCCGGTCGGGCGGCCTCGTCCCACACCCGCACGTCGCTGCGGCGTACGCCGTCATCGGGTGTCGGCACCACGGCGAACGGTGCCGCACCGACCGGGGCCGGGCGGCCGGTCGGCCCGGCCGACGTGGTGTGGCGGCGCGTGCCGCCGGTGGCCCCGGCCGGGTCGGCCCCGGTGCGGGTCCGGTCGGCCGGGGCACCGGTCGGGAGGTCGGCGCGTTCGGCGGCGACCAGTTCCCGGGTGGCCGGTGCCACCTCGGCGGCGAACCGCCGCAGATCGTCCGGATCATCGCTGGCCAGGATGAACGTGCTGATCCCCTCGGTGAGGGCCAGGTCGGCGAGTTCCTCGGCCCACTGCTCGGCCGGACCGTCCAGCGGGCCACGTCCGGTGGCCGCGAACCGTCCGTTGACGTTGAGCAGTCGCCGCACGTCGGCGGGGGAGCGTCCGGCGTCCGCGGCGGCCTCGTCGATGATGGTGTTGCCCCGGGCCAGATCGCCGGGTTGCAGGTAGGCCAGCGACGGTAGCCAGCCGTCCGCCCGCCGCCCGGTCAACGCCAGCATGCGCGGCTTGTAGGCGCCGAGCCAGATACCGACGTCGTGGGCCGGGGCTGGCCCGCGTTTGGCGCCGACCGCCCGGTGGAACTCGCCGGGGACCCGGACGCCGCCCGGGGCGTCGACGTCCCAGATCTGGCGGATGATCTCGATCGCCTCCTCCAGGGCGCGTACCCCCTGACCGGGGGAGAGGCGTCGGCCCCCCATCGCCTCGATGGCGTCCCAGAATGCGCCAGCGCCGAGGCCGAGTTCCATCCGGCCGCCGCTGAGCAGGTCGAGGCTGGCCACGCCCCGGGCGAGCACGGCCGGCGGGCGCAACGGCAAATTGGTGACGTTGGCGGACAGGCGTACCCGTTCGGTGCGAGCCGCGACGAAGCTGAGCAGTGTCCAGGTGTCCAGGAACGCCGGCTGGTACGGGTGGTCCTGAAACGTCACCAGGTCGAGCCCGACCTGCTCGGAGAGCATGGCCAGGCCGACCGGCCGGGTCGGGTCGGCGTTGCCGGGCGTGAGAAACGACCCGAAGGTCAGTGGGTGCCCGTAGTCGCTCATCTCGGCCGTCCTTCCGGTCCTGCGGCGCGGACCCGCGCCGAGACAAATGTTATGTCGCACAGAACATCATTGCTCAAGAAAATATGTGATCTACGCTATCGTGGGCCGATGAGCGGCGCCCAGGCCAGTGATCCGATCAACGACGACCTCGGTTGGATGCTCGGTGTCGTATTTCGCGCCTACCTCCGCGCCGCCGACCATGCCGTCGGTGACCTGCCCGGCGGGCCCCGCGGATACCAGGTGCTCACCTCGGCGGACCGGGAACCGGCCCGCAACCAGGGCGCCATCGCCGAGGAGCTGGGCATCGACCGCACGGTGCTGACGTACCTGATCGACGACCTGGAACAGGCCGGGCTGGTGGTCCGCCGACCCGACCCGGCGGACCGGCGCAGCCGCCTCGTCACCCTCACCGAGACCGGGCGGACGGCCGCTCGGCACCGTCGCGAAGCCCTCGCCGCAGTCGAGGCGCGCTTGTTGCGGGAGTTGTCGCCGGAGCAGGCTGGCAGCCTGCGTGACCTGCTGCAACGGGTGGCCTGCGCGGCGCAGGCGGACGACCCGCTGACCGACCTGTGTCAGGTGGCCGAGGCGGCGGCGGAGCGGCCGCCAGCCGGTCGCGCGGGCCGGCGGCGTTCGACCCGGAGCTGAAGCCGCACGTCACCGGGCGCGTCGGCCGGCAACGGCACGGACGCCCCCGGGCGGGCACCCGGCGGCGGGTTGCTCGGCGTACCGTCCCGGAATGCGGCTCACGAAGTACACGCACTCCTGCGTCCGACTCGAACACGACGGCGTCGTGCTCGTCATCGACCCGGGCACCTGGAGCGAGCCGCGGGCTCTGGTCGGCGCGGACGCCGTACTTGTCAGCCACGAGCACACCGACCACATCGACGTGCTCCGGCTCGCCGGCCTCGGTGTGCCGGTCTTCGCGCCGGAGGGGGCCGTGCTGCCGGACCTGGCGCCGCTGACGGTTACCCGGGTGCGCCCGGGTCAGCGCTTCACCGCCGCCGGCCTCGACGTCACCGCAGTCGGCGGACGGCACGCCACCATCCACGGCGGGCAACCCGACTGCCCGAACCTCGGCTACCTCGTGGCCGACGCGGTCTACCACCCGGGCGACTCGCTGGCCCCACCGGACCGGCCGGTGCGGACCCTGCTGGTGCCGGCGCAGGCGTCCTGGCTGAAACTGACCGAGGCGATCGACTTCGCGGTCGGGGTCGGTGCGGCCGAGGTCCTGCCGATCCACGACGCCCAACTCAACGAGCGTGGCCTCGCCAGCGTCAACGGCTGGTTCGGCGAGACCGTGCCCGGCTACCGCTACCTCGCACCGGGCGAGACCCGCTGACCCCATGCGGACCCGGGACGGCCGCCCCGTGCCGGCCGCCCCGGTGCCCAGCGTGACCGGCAGCTACGCCTCGAACCGAGGCGCGTCCGGGCTCAACATGCTGGTGCGTGCCGAGACGCCCCAGCCGTGCCGCAACCCGGCGGCGAGCGCGTCGAGCACCGCGGGCACGTCGCGGTCCGCCTGGTGGTGCATCGCCTCCACCACCACCAGGACGGTGCGGGTGTCGTCGCGCACCACCGACCAGCCGCTCTGCCGGTTGGTCCACCGGCGCGCATGTGCCCGGCCGAGCGGATCGGCGAAGATCACCTCACCGGGCTCGGGGTGTTCCTCGACCCCACCGAAGGTCAGATAGCGCTCGTCGCCCCGGGCCGGGCGTACCTCGATGCCGCCACCACACCTGTCGACGTCGAGGATCCCCACCGGCACGGCGTACGCAGCCGAGACGGCGTTACCGAGGTCCACCAGCGGGCTCACCCTCGGCAGGTCGCCGGCCGTGCGCAGCCGCCGCAGCAGCGATTCCGCCGCGCACCGGTACTTCGTGGGAGCCAGGCCCATCCGCGTGAACGCCCGTCGCCATGCCTGGATCTCCGCGAACGTCGCCTCGGTGCTCCCGTCGAGCCGGCGCCGGGCCGCCCCGAGCAACTCGGCCAGCGGCAGCTCGGCGCGGGGCTTCCCGGCGACGCCCTCGACGTACAGCACGCCGGCGACGAGCGAGGGGTGCTGCGCCCACACCTGTGGTGAGTGCTGGAAGAACATGTTCGGCTCCTCGTCCACTCACGCCTCGGCGCGGGCCAGCAGCAGCCCGAGCCCCAGGAACGACCCGGCGAAGCACCGGCGCAACCAGTCGGCCACCCGAGGGCGGTCGAGCACCCGCCGGCGTACGGCGGCGGCGCCGAGCCCGTAGCCGACGAAGACCACAAGCGTCGTCGCGGTGAAGACCGCGCCCAGGCCGAGCATCCGGCCGAGCGCACCCGGGCTGCCGGGCTCAACGAACTGCGGCAGGAACGCGACGAAGAAGATCGTCAACTTCGGGTTGAGCAGGTTCATCGCCACCGCCGAGCCGATGATCCGGCCGGCCGGCGGGGCGGGGCCGTGGTCGTCGACGGTGAACGCGCCCCGCTCGCGTACCGTCGCCACCGCCAGCCAGAGCAGGTAGCCCACGCCCACGTACTTGATCAGGTCGAAGGCCAGCGCGCTGGAGTGCAGCAGCGCGGCGAGCCCGGTCACCGCCGCCAGCAGGTGCGGCAACGTGGCCAACGTGCCACTCACGGCGGCGAGCAGCGCGGCCCGGTGCCCACCGGTCAGCCCGGCGGAGAGGGTGAACAGCACCCCGGCGCCCGGGGTCACGACGACCACCAGCGTGGTCAGCAGGAATGCGATGGTCACGAGAACTGCTCCCTGGTCGGTGACGGGTTCACCACCACCCTGCCGGCACAATGGTCCGGTGGGCAGTGCCAAAGACATGTCCGTCGACAGGTCCATAACGGTCGGAGCGGATCGGGGCCGGACGCCTCGCCCGGCGGCGGAGCCGACCCTCAACGCCGGGGCGGACTTCCTGCACCTGGACGTCGGGCAGGCGCCACCCGGAGGCCGGGCAACCTGGCTCACGGACCGGCTGCGCCGGGCGATCGCCGACGGCGTGATCCCCATCGGATCCCGGCTGCCGGCCAGCCGCACCCTCGCCGCCGACCTGGGCGTGTCGCGGGGCGTGGTGGTCGAGGCGTACCAGCGCCTGATGGAGGACGGGCACGTCGCCGGCCGGGGCCGCGCCGGCACGCGGGTCGTGGCCAGCGCCCTCACCGCGACCAACGCCGTCGCCGAGCCGGCCGAGCCGCCGGAGGACGCGTCGCCGGCCCGGGTGGTCGATCCGGCCGCACTGTTCCGCGCCGCGCCCGGCACCGACGTCTTCGACACGGTACGCACCATCCCGGCCCACATCGACCTCACGCCCGGCGTACCCGATCTCGCGGCGTTTCCCCGCGCGGACTGGCTGCGGGCCGAGAAGGTGGTGCTCGGCCGGTTGGTCGCCGCCGACCTCGGCTACGGCGACCCGTGCGGGACGCCGGCCCTGCGCCGGGCCGTCGCCGGATGGCTGGCCCGCAACCGGGGCATCACCGTCGACCCGGCCGAGGTCATCGTCACCACAGGTGTCTCCCAGGCGCTCGGCCTGCTGGCCCAGGCGCTGCGCGACGACGGCGTGACCACGGTCGGCGTGGAGGACCCGGGCTCGCTCGGCGTCCGTCAGCACCTCGACAACTGGCGGCTGACCACCGTGCCGATCCCGGTGGACACCGCCGGGGTGCGGGTGGACGAGCTGACGGCCAGCGGAGTGCCGGCGGTGATGCTCACCCCGGCGCACCAGTTCCCGACCGGTGCGGTGCTCGACGGCGAACGGCGTCGCCAACTCGCCGGCTGGACCCGAGCGGGCGGGCTGGTCATCGAGGACGACTACGACGCCGAGCACCGCTACGATCGCCCGCCGGTGCCCGCGCTGCGGGCCACCCTGCCCGAGCGGGTGTGCTACGCCGGCAGCGTGTCGAAGCTGCTCGCCCCGGCACTGCGGATCGGCTGGCTGCTGGTGCCCCGCCGCTACCGGGACGCGGTGGTGGCGGCCAAACGCAACGCCGACCTGGGAAACGCCGTGCTGCCCCAACTCGTGCTCGCCGAGCTGATCACCAGCGGGGCGTTCGAACGGCAACTGCGGTTGCTGCGTCGGCGGCACGTACGCCGGCGGGACGCGATGACCGCCGCGCTGGCCCGGCACCTGCCGGAGGCCACGGTCCACGGCGCGGCGGCCGGGCTGCACCTGACGGTCACCCTGGACAGCGGCGTGGTCGACACGGAACTCGCCGCGGCGGCGCTGGCGCGTGGGGTGAAGGTGCAGCCGTTGTCCTGGCACTGCCTGCGGCCCTACCGGCCCGGCCTGGTGCTGGGCTACGCGGCCAACACCGCCTCAGCCATCGACGCGGGCATCGCCACCGTCGCGGCGGTGCAGCACGGCGGGTAGCCGCCACGATCACCCCGGGCGGGGCTCGGCCGGGTGCTCACCGCCCAGTCGGGCGTCGGCCGCCTGCTGGCCGTCGTCGTCCCCGGCCACCTCGCAGATCGCCGCCGCGTCCGCCCAGTGCCCACGGGCCTCCTCGTGGTCGCCGAGCGCGGCCGCCGCGTCGCCCAGGTGCAACAGCGTCCGGCCCAACCCGGCGTCCGGTCGGCCACCCTCGCGCAGCCGCCAACTCTCGGCCAGCAACTCGTACGCCTGACGGGCCTGTCCCGGCGCCACGCCGAGCAACGCCACGCCCGCGTTGAGCAGCGCCACCGCCCGGTTGGTCGGGTCACCGAGCGACTCGTACTCGCGCAGCGCGGCCCGCCACGCCTGCGCCGCGTCGAGGTGCTCACCCATCGCCGAGTGGACCAGCACCAGATTGGTCAACGCCGCCGCGTAGCCGCGTGCGTCGCCGAGCGACCGGAACGAGTTTGCCGCCCGTACCAGCAGGTCGTGCGCGGTCTCCAGCTCGTGCCGCGCCAGCCGCGCCGCCCCCAGCCCGAGGTCGCTGAGCGCCCGACCGGCGCGGTCGGCGCTGGCCCGGTGTCGCCGCGACAGCTCCAAATGCTCCACCGCCTCGTCGGTGCGGCCGAGGTCGAGCAGGGCCAGCCCGAGATTCATCCGCGCCTGGGCGGTGCCCCGGCGGCCCTGCCCGGCCACCGCCAGACTGAGCGCGGCGACCGCACCGTACGGGTCGTGCCGGCGACGACGCAGCACACCCAGCTCGTTGTGGGCCCAACCGGCGATCTCCGGCCGGTCCTGGGCGGTGGGGTTGGCCAGCACGGTCCCGCAGACGTCCTCCCACTCGTCGAGCCGTTCGGTGTGCGCGAGCCAGCCGCACAGCGCCACGGCCAGCCGGAACCACCAGTCCCGCACCCGACGCGGCAGGGTCTCCACCGCGCCGGCCGGCACCTTCACCACCGCCAGCAGCAACTCCTGATGCAGGTCGAACCAGCCGTACGGATCGTCGTCGGGCAGCCGCTGGCCGCGGTCGAGCGCACCGGTCGCCAGGGCGGCCACCTGCTGCTCGGCCCGGCGGGCCAGATGCCGGGTCAGCCGCGCCTGCACGGTGACCCGCCGGTGCACCGGCTCGGCCTCCCGCAGATGCATCCGGGCGTACCCGGCGAGCAGCGGACGGATCTCGTACCGGTCGCCGGGCGCGCCGACGACGAAGGCACCGTCAGCCAGCTCGTCCAACAGGGCGGCGACCCGGTGTGGTCGGCGTCCGGCGAGCGCGGCGATGGTCGCCCGGTCCAGCGGTACCCGGCTCAGCGACAGCAACCGCCACAGCCGGCGAGCCTCGCCGCTGAGCGCGTGGTAAGCGGTGTCGCGAGCGGTGACCAACCCCGTCACCGGTGACACACCCACCCGCTGGTGCGGCGGTGTGTCGACGGCGCGGTGCAGCGCGTGCAGCACGTCGGCGGGCCGCCAGCCGTGCTGTGCGCTGCGTCGTCCCAGCTCGGTCACCGTGCGCGGCTGTCGTCCGCACAGCTCGACGATGGTCCGTACCGCCGGGTCGGAACGCGGGTCCGGGCGGTGCGGACGGGCCACCGCGGTGGCCGCTCCGGCGTCGGCGAACATCTCCACCGCATCGTCGACGTCCGGCTCGGCCAGCCAGTACGCCACCACCCCGTCGACGGCGGCGAGCCGGCCGGTGCCGGCCAGCAGCAGCCGGCAGGCCCGAGCGGTCGGCGGTAGCAGCGGCCGGACCTGCGCCGGTGAGTCCACGTTGTCGAGCACCAGCAGCACCTTGCGGCCGTCCAACTGGCCGCGCAGCTCGTCGGCGGCGTCGGCCAGGTCGTCCGGCCGACCGGACCGGGGCGCCCGGGTGCCGACGATGCGGGCCAGCGCGGCCAGCACCTCCCGGGGCGAGCGGGCCCGACCACCTCGGCGCAGGTCGAGGTAGTACTGCCCGTCGGGGAAGTCCGCACGGCTCAGGTTCGCCGCCTGGATCGCGCACCAGGACGTACCGACGGCGCGCCGGCCCACCACCGCCACCGCGTGTTCCGGGGCGAGCTTGGCCACCACCGCCTCCGCCTGGCCCTGCCGACCGGTGTACCCGGCCGGCCAGGGCAGCGTCGGTGCGCTGCTGCCCGCCTGCACCTCGGCCTCGTCGCCGGCCAGCAACTGCTCGCGTTGCCGCCGCCGCCACTCCACCACGAAGGAGGCGGCCACCCCGAGCGCCGCCAGGCCCAGGCTCGCCGAGCCGAGAACGGTCAGCGACAACTCGGAGAGCAGGTTGCCGGTGACGTTGCCGAGCACGGCGCTTACCCCGGCGCCCACCACCCCGCCGGCGGCCAACAGCACGCTCAACAGCCGGGACCGCCGGCCCGCCCGCCGGGGCGGGGCCCCGGTCACCGCACACCCCCGGCGACCAACCCGGCCACCACCTGCCGGCGGGCCAGCACGAACACCAGCACCGGCAGGATCGAGGCGAGTACACAACCGGCGGCGAGCGTGCCGCTGCCGGCCACGAAGCCGCGGGTCTGCCCGGCGAGGAACAGCCCGAGCGGGGCGGCGTCCGGCCCGCTGAACAGCAGACCCACCACCAGGTCGTTCCACACCTGCACGAACTCCAGGACCGCCACCGCCACCAGCGCGGTGCGGTTGTGCCGGGCCAACCGGCGCAACGTGCCCCACCAGTGCCGCCCGCCGATCCGGGCGCCACGGACCTGCTCGGCGGGCAGGTCGGCGAAGGAGTTGCGCAGTACCAGCACCGCGAACGGAACACCCAGGGCGATGTGCACCAGGGCCACGCCCCGGGCCGTGCCGGAGGACAGCACCAGCCCGAGCACCTCGTTGAGCGGGCCGGCGATCACCTGCACCGGGACCACCACCGCGGCCATCAGCACCAGCCCGGTGAGCTGGGCGGCCGGCCCGGTCAGCCAGGCCAGCGGATAGGCGGCGAGCAGCGCGACACCCAGCACCGCGGCGGTGACGACGACGGCGAGCACCAGCGTGAAGCCGAGGCTGCGCCACAGCTCCGCGCCGCCGAGCACGGCCCGGTAGGAGTCCAGACCCGGCGGGCCGGACCACCAGCCGCCGGTGGCCGCTCGTACCGGATTCTGCAACGACGTGGCGGCCAACACCCCGAGCGGCAGCAGCCAGGCGATCGCCGCGCCCGCGGCGAGCAGCCGGACCAGCCGGCGCGGTGGCCGCGCGGTCACCGCGCCGCCCGCCGGCTGCTGCGGCGGCGGCCACGCCTGCCGGACGAACAGGGCCACCACCAGCATGCCGGCGGTCACCGCGACCAGCCAGACGACGCCCAGGGCGGCGCCCTCGCCGGTGGTCGTCGCACCGGACGTCTGCCAGATCCGCAGCGACAGCACCGCGGCCTCGTCGCGTACCGAGCCCGGGGTCATCACCAGGATCAGGTCGAAGGTGCGGCTGGTGCCGACCGCGACCAGGGCGAAGACCACCGCGACGGTACGCAGTAGCAGCGGTCGCCACTGCGCATCCCAGAGCACGTCGCGGCGGGTGCCGCCGAAGGCCCGGACCGCGTCGACGAGCCCGGTCGGCACCGCGTCGAGAGCGGCCCGGAACACCAGCATCGCCAGCCCGACCCAGGCCCACACGAACGCCGACATCACCGCCACGGTGACCAGGTCCGGCCCGAGCAGTTGGGGCAGCTGCTCCGGGTCGCGTCCGGTCACCCGGGCCAGCAGCAGGGTGGCCAGCCCGCGCCCCGGGTCGGGGTCGTAGAGCAACCGGAAGGTCACGCCGGTGACCACCAGCGGCAGCGCGGTCGGCACCACCAGGATGAGCCGGACCAGCCAGCCCTCCTGGGAACGGCGGGAGGCCGCGGCGAGCAGATAGCCCAGGACGGTGACCACCGTCGGTACCAGCAGCGCCCACAGCAGGGTGCGCCCGATCACCGCGGCGGTGCCGGGGGCGGCGAGGGCGGCCCGGTAGTGTTCGCCGCCCACCCAGCGGCCGTCGGTGGTGACGCTGGCGTGCACGGTACGCAGCACCGGCCAGGCCAGCAGGCCGCCGAGCAGCAGCACCGCCGGTGCCAGCAGCGCCCAGCCGACGCCGGCCGCCGGATAGGCCCGGCCGCGTCGGGGCGGCCCGACATCGTCGAGCACCGCCAGCTCGCCAAGCAGCGGCCCCCGGCTCACCTGCCGCCCCCCGCCGCCGCCCGGGCCGCCTCCGCCAGCTGTCCGGTGGCCCGGCCGACCGCCTCCCGGGCCGGCACCCCGTCGGTCACGTTCATGAAGAAGTCCTGCATGATCCGCCAGATCCCCACCCCGTCGGTGCCGGTGAAGGTGCCGGGCAGCTGGTCGGAGAGGTCGAACTGCACGCTGTCGGCGGCACGCAGCTCGCTGGCGAGGCGTCGGCGCAACGGGTCGCGGTAGCTGGCCACCGGCACGGCGAGGTTGGGGGAGAGGTAACCCCCGGCGTCGAGCCAGGGCAGGAAGGCCACCGCGTCGCTGAGCCAGCGCACCAGTTCCGCCCCGCCGTCGGAGCCGGCGAACGCCACCGCCGCGTCGCCACCGACGATCAGCGGCTGGTCGGCCACCCGGGCGCCGGGGAAACGGAACGTGGCAAGCGGCTCGGTGCCCCGGCGGAACCGGCCGACCACCGCGTCGACGAAGTCAGCCTCGAACACCATGGTCGCCTCGCGGTGGTGCACCACCTGAATGATCGACTCCTCGAACTGGGTGAGCAGGGCCCGCCGCCCGCCGCCCGGGAACGCCCCAGCCACACTCCACAGCTCGGCGAGCCGCTCCAACGCGTACCGCACCGGCCGGCCCCGCCAGTCGGCCTCACCACGGGCCAGCGCCGCGTACAGGTCCACGTCGGCGACGTCGCCGAGCACGTTCTCGAACCAGTCGGTGAGCACCCAGCCGTCGGCGGCACCGATCGCCAACGGGGCCGGGCCCGCACCCGCCCGGTGCCGTTCGCCGAGCCGGCGGGTCAACCGCACCAGCGCGTCCCAGGACCTGGGCGGCTCGGCCAGCATCGACGGGAAGTGCCAGAACAACGACTTGTGGGCCGCCTTGACCCAGACGCCGTAGCGACGCCCGTCGACGCTGAGCAGGTCGCGCATCCCCGCCGGGGCGGTGTAGCTGACCGCCGGGGTCACCTCGCTGAGCCAGCCCCGCCGGGCGTACTCGACGACCAGACCGGGTCGGGGCAGGATCGCCACGTCGGGACTGGTGCCGGCGGCGCGGCGCGCGGTCAGAAACGCGTCGATGTCGTTGCCCACGCTGACCACCTGCACGGTCGTCGGGTAGCCGGCGACCACCTCCCGGAACCGGCCCAACTCGCCGCCGGCCCAGACGACCGCCACCTGCACCGACCGTCGACCCTGCCCACAGCCACCGGCCATCGCGCCGGTGGCCGCCGCGGCGGCGCCCAGCAGCGTACGGCGACGCAACCCGGCCCCGGTCATGCCCGCGCCGCCGGCTGCACCGGGCCGGGTGGGACGTCGTCGACGAGTGGCACCCGCTCGGTCACGCCGGTCAGCACCTCCTCCTCGGCCGAGCAGAGCAGCACCGTCACGCCCGGGGCGTCCGGTGGGGCCGTGCGCTGGAGCAGGTCCGGTAGGAAGACCCCGTCGACCGGGGCCGGCAGGTCGACCACCAGCACCTCGGGCAGACAGGCCATGGCCCGGGCGAGTGCGACCCGGAATCGTTGCGCCTCGGACAGCAGGTGCGGGCGCAGACCCAGCGTGGGGGCGAGTTCGAGCCGGTCGACCAGGGCGGCCGCCCAGCCCTCGGCGACGTCGCGTACCCACCGGCGTCGGCGCTGACCGTAGGAGATGTTGCGGCCGACGGTGAGGTGGGGCAGCAGGGCGCCGCCGGCCGGCACGTATCCGATGCGACGGCGCAGCGGCGGCAGGTCGGTGACGTCGCGGCCGCCGACCAGGATCCGGCCGGTGACCGGCGCGGCCAGCCCGGCCACCACCCGCGCCACGGCCGTGGCCGGCCGGGGCCGGGCGATCAGGGCGACCGTCGCGCCGACGGCCACGTCGATGTCGAGCGGCGACATGTCCGGCACGGCAACGAGGTCGTGCATGCGTAACGTGACCATCACCTCCGGCGACCCTCGCTGTCATCCCAGCCTGTCACAGGCGCACCACGCTCGGTGTCCCCGACCGCCGTCCATCGTGGCCTGGGCGCTGCCGGTTACCGTGCCACCCATGGGAGCGACCCCCTTCGCCGCCGGCCGTGACGCCGACGTGTACGCCCTCGACGGCGGCCGGGTGCTGCGCCGCTACCGCGACGGCACCGACGTCGCCGTCGAGGCCCGATTCATGTCCCACCTGCACGCCGCCGGATTCCCGGTGCCCCGGGTGGACCGCGCCGACGGTGCGGACCTGGTCATGCAGCGGGTGACCGGACCGACGATGCTCCAGGCGCTGGTCGACGGCACGACCGAGGTCGACGCCGCCGCCCGGATCCTCGCCGGCCTGCACCGCCGGCTGCACACCGTGCCACCACTGCCGGGCGCGTCCGCAGACGAGCGGATCCTGCACCTGGACCTGCACCCGGAAAACGTGATCCTCGCGCCGAGCGGTCCGGTGCTCGTCGACTGGCGCAACGTGCGCCACGGCCCACCCGGTCTGGACGTCGCCATGACCGCGCTGATCCTCGCCCAGGTCGCCGTCGACCCCGATCAGCCGATGGCCGACGCCGCCGCTGCCGCCCTGCGGACCTACCTGCTGGTGATCCGCGAGCATGCCGTACCGCTCGTCGCCGAGGCCCTGGCGATCCGGCGCGCCAACCCCACCCAGACCGCCACCGAACTCGCGCTGCTCGACACCGCGGCGGCCCTGCTCACCTCCTGACTCGCGGCTCTTGCGCTTGTGGTCGCCGGGATGCCCTTCTTGTCGGCTGTGCGGCGGCAGAAAGTGCAAGATCTGTGACGGGGGTGGTTGGGAGGGTAGGGTCCGGTCGTTGGCGTGGGGTGGGAGGTGGGATGGGTCGGGAGCATGTCGACGTGCTCATCGTCGGCGCCGGTCTCTCCGGCATCGGAGCCGCCTGCCACCTGCGGCGTCGCCACCCGGGCCGGACCTACGCCCTGGTCGAGGCGCGCGACGCGATCGGGGGCACCTGGGACCTGTTCCGCTATCCCGGGGTTCGTTCGGACTCGGACATGTTCACCCTCGGCTACTCGTTTGCGCCGTGGACCGCCCCGAAGAGCCTCGCCGACGGCGACACCATCCGCGACTACCTGCGGCGTACGGCCGACGAGCACGACGTCACCCGACACATCCGGTTCCGGCACCGCGTCCAGCGGGCCGACTGGGACAGCCAACGGGCCCGCTGGACGGTGCAGGTACGCCGCGAGGACACCGCGGAGACCGTCGTACTGACCTGCTCGTTCCTGTACGCCTGCACCGGCTACTACCGGTACGAGGCGGGCCACACGCCGCACTTCACCGGCCAGGAGCGGTTCACCGGCCGGATCGTGCATCCGCAGCAGTGGCCCGCAGCCCTCGACCTCACCGGCCAGCGGGTGGTGGTCATCGGCAGCGGCGCCACCGCCGTGACGCTGGTGCCGGCGCTGGCCCGGCAGGCGGCCCGGGTGACGATGCTGCAACGCTCACCGACGTACCTGCTGGCGCTCTCCTCCCGCGACCGGCTCGCCGACGCCGTGCGGCGGCTGTTGCCGGCGCGCCTGGCGCACCAGACCGTGCGCTGGAAGAACATTTTGCTCGCCACGGCCAACTACCAGCTCAGCCGGCGCGCCCCCGGGCTGGTGCGCGGGCTGCTGCGGCGGGGTGCGGCCCGTCGACTGCCCGCCGGCTTCGATGTCGAACGCCACTTCACCCCCCGCTACGACCCGTGGGACCAGCGGCTGTGCGTGGTTCCCGACGGTGACCTGTTCCGCGTGCTCTCCGACGGGCGGGCCGAGCTGGTCACCGACACCGTGGACTCCTTCACCGCCCGGGGAATCCGGCTCGCCTCGGGTCGGGAACTGCCCGCCGACGTGGTGGTCACCGCCACCGGGCTGGACCTGCTCGCCCTCGGCGGGATCGCCCTGCGGGTGGACGGGGTGGAGGTGGATCTGCCGGAGACCGTCGCGTACCAGGGGATGATGCTCTCCGGGGTGCCGAACTTCGCCATGACCATCGGCTACACCAACGCCTCCTGGACGCTCAAGGCCGATCTGGTGGCCGGCTACGTGTGCCGGCTGCTGCGTCACCTGGACCGCACCGGAACCCAGATCGTCACCCCGCTCGCCTCGCCACCAGGCCCGCGTACGCCGTTGATCGGCCTCACCTCCGGTTACGTGCGCCGCGGCGTCGGCAGGCTGCCCCGCCAGGGCACCCGGGCACCGTGGCGGCTGCACCAGAACTACCTGCGTGACCTGCTGCCCATGCGGTACGGGCGGCTGACCGACCCCAACGTCCGGTTCGACCGGGCCGGCGCGCCGCGAAGAAGCCCCGTCGATGCGTAGGTTCGCCCCAGGGGTGCGCCGGCTGCCGTCCGCGCTGGGCGCCGGCGGCGAAGCGGTGCCGATCCGTCGTCGCGGCGGTAGGTTCGCCTCCGGAGGCGAAGGCGGCAGCCTCCGCCGCGCGGCGAGGGCGAGACCGCGGGCCGGTGCCGAGTAGGAGGACAGCGTGAGCCAGCAGGTACGGGGAGTCATCTCCCGCAGCAAGGGCGCGCCCGTCGAGGTCACCGAGATCGTTGTGCCCGACCCCGGGCCGGGCGAGGCGGTGGTCCGGGTGCAGTCGTGCGGCGTCTGCCACACCGACCTGCACTACCGCGAGGGCGGCATCAACGACGACTACCCGTTCCTGCTCGGCCACGAGGCCGCCGGCATCGTCGAGCAGGTCGGCGAGGGCGTGGACGCGGTCGCACCCGGTGACTTCGTGGTGCTCAACTGGCGGGCCGTCTGCGGGGTGTGCCGGGCCTGCCGGCGCGGGCGCCCGTGGTACTGCTTCGCCACCCACAACGCCGCCCGGAAGATGACCCTCACCGACGGCACCGAACTGGCCCCGGCGCTGGGCATCGGCGCCTTCGCCGAGAAGACCCTGGTCCACGCCGGCCAGTGCACGAAGGTGGACCCGGCGGCCCGGCCGGCCGCCGTCGGGCTGCTCGGCTGCGGGGTGATGGCGGGCCTCGGCGCGGCCATGAACACCGGTGGGGTGACCCGGGGTGACTCGGTGGCGGTGATCGGCTGCGGTGGCGTCGGCGACGCGGCGGTGGCCGGCGCGGCCCTGGCCGGCGCGACGACGATCATTGCGGTGGACACCGACTCCCGCAAGCTCGACTGGGCCCGTCGGTTCGGCGCCACCCACACCGTCAACGCCTCCGAGGCCGACCCGGTGGCGGAGATCCAGGCCGCCACCGGCGGCTTCGGCGCCGACGTGGTGATCGACGCGGTCGGTCGGCCGGAAACCTGGAAGCAGGCGTTCTACGCCCGTGACCTGGCCGGCACCGTCGTGCTGGTCGGCGTGCCCACACCCGAGATGCGCGTCGAACTGCCTCTGCTGGACGTCTTCGGTCGCGGTGGCGCCCTCAAGTCCAGCTGGTACGGCGACTGCCTGCCCAGCCGTGACTTCCCGATGCTCACCGAGCTGTACCTGCAGGGCCGCCTTGACCTGGACGCCTTCGTCACCGAGGAGATCGGTCTGGACGGGGTGGAGGAGGCGTTCGACCGGATGCACCGGGGCGACGTGCTCCGCTCGGTGGTGGTCTTCTGATGGCCGCCCGGATCGACCACACGGTCACCTCCGGCACCTTCTCCCTCGACGGTCAGACCTTCGACGTGGACAACAACGTCTGGGTGGTCGGCGACGATACCGAGTGCGTCGTGATCGACGCCCCACACGACGTCGACGCCATCCTCGAGGTGGTGGCCGGGCGGCGGGTCAGCGCGATCGTCGCCACGCACGCCCACGACGACCACGTCCGAGTCGCCCCGCAACTGTCCCGGGCCACCGGCGCCCCGGTGCTGCTGCACCCCGCCGACCGGGTGCTGTGGGACATGGTGCATCCCGACGAACCACCGGGCGGCACCCTCGGCGACGACCAGGCCATCACGGCGGGCGGCACCACGCTCACCGTGCTGCACACCCCCGGGCACAGCCCCGGCGCGTGCTGCCTGTACGCCCCCGAGCTGGGCGCCGTCTTCACCGGCGACACCCTGTTCGCCGGCGGGCCGGGCGCCACCGGCCGCTCGTACAGCGACTTCGGCACCATCGTCGACTCGATCCGCGACCGGCTGCTCACCCTCCCGCCGGAGACGATGGTGCACACCGGGCACGGCGACAGCACCAGCATCGGGGCCGAGGCGCCGCAGTTGCCACAGTGGCTCGCCAGGGGGCACTGAGGGCGCTGTCGCCTCCGGCCCGGCCCGGCCCGCGAGAACCGGGATGCGGCCAGGAGCCGGTCCCGGCGAGACTGCCGGCATGTCCGTCGATCCAACACTTACCGCCGCGCAACGCGCGGCACTGCGCCACGTGCGCAAGGTGGCATTGCGTGACCGTCCCGCCGCGCTGGCGGTGATCGGGCGGGCGCTGGCATCCGTCGGCGTACGCCACGAACCGGAGCGGCTCGTCGCGGAGATCGGCCGGCAGGGACGGATCACCCTCAACTTCCACCCCGACCGGCTGCGCGCCGACGGCCGCACGGTCGCCGAGGCCCTCGCCACCGAGGGGGTCTACCGCAACCAGTTCGAGACGCGGATCTCCAACGGCGGCCTCACCGCGTACCCCGGTGGGGACCGTGACCGCTGGGAGGAGCGCCTGTTCGGCGGCGCCTACCAGCGACCGGGCGTCGGCCCGGCGGAGCGGCCGAAGTACGGCGGCCTCAATCTGCTCGACCACCCCGACGGCGCCTGCCCCCGGTTCGGTTCCTGTCACCTGCGGCTGCGTCCCGAGGTACTGGCCCGGACCACCTTCTGCTTCGGCGACAGCCACCTCGGACCGCGTGACGTCGGCACCGTCGACGTGGTCGAGCCGGTGCTGGCCGCCCTGATCGCCGCCACCACCGATACCGGCGTGTGCCTGGGCCGGCCCGGTACGGACCTGGTGACCCTGACCGGTGAACTGCTGCGTCGTCGTGAGGCGGTGGCCGCGGCACCCCGGGCCGCCGGCCGGGCCCTCGACGACTACGTCGAGGCGCAGGTGCACGGCGAGGTCCGACTGGACCGCGACGTCCTGGAACTGGTCGTCGATCCCTCGTTCCGGGGCACCGACACCGCGGCGAGGCTGATCGCCGCCGCCCACCGGTACGGCTTCCCGATCCGCTGGCACGCCGGCTTCGCGTTGCCTGTGGACCGGGTGGACGCCGAGTTTCGTGGGCCGGCGATCCCGCCGTTGGCGGCCCGGGTGCACGCCGAGTTCGGCGGGGCGGGTGAGCCGCTGCACGCCGCGCTGATCGGGCGGGCCGCGGCGTCGGTGGTGACCGACCCGGGCCGGTGGGCCGACCACGGGCCGACCACGGACAGCTTGCAGCAGCTCAAGCAGCTCTGGCACGTCCTGGTTCGGTTCGGCGAACCGTACGAGGTGTGACGCTCGCTGTCCGTTTCATCCCCACCGAGCCTGTCTGCGCCGTGACCTGGGTCGCAGCCGACCACCATCGGCACATTTCCGGAATGGCGGACTTGTCAACCGGGTTGTGTCCCCCATAGCGCCGGCTGGCAAACCTCGACCAGCTCGGCCCGTCCCCCGAGAGCGGCTCACCCCGAGCGGCTCGTACCCGATCGAAAGGGCAACCATCGTGAAGCCGGACTTCACTCGATGGCTCCCGGCCATCGCGACGATCCCGAACCGGAAGACCACGCTCAGCGTGGTGGGCGTGACCGCCCTCGCCGGACTCGCCTTCGGCCCCACGGCCGTGGCCGCACCGATCACCGCCGGTCCGCATGCCGGCGCGGTTGCGGCGATCGACCGGGCGACCGGTCGCACCAGCACCGGCGTCACCGTCGAATCCGGGCTGACCACCGCCGGCCGCACCGACAAGCCGGACGCTGGGAAGCCGACCCGGGACGAGCTGATCCCGCACGGTGTGCAGGGCGCCCAGTCGCGCGTCCCTCTCGACGACGCCCAGCGCGACAACGCCAAGACCATCATCGAGGTGGCCAAGCGCACCGGTGTCGGTGAGCGCGGTGCCGTGATCGGCATCGCCACCGCGTTGCAGGAGTCGAAGCTCTACAACCTGGGACACCTCGGCGCGTGGAACGACCACGACTCGCAGGGCCTGTTCCAGCAGCGTCCGTCCACCGGATGGGGCAGCGTGGAGCAGATCCGGGATCCTGAATACTCCTCGACCGTCTTCTTCGAGGCCCTGAAGAACGTCGGCGGCTGGCGGGAGCTGCCGCTGACCGCCGCCGCGCAGACGGTGCAGGTGTCGGCCTACCCGTTCCACTACGCGCAGTGGGAGGAGCAGGCGGCGGACATCGTCTCCCAGCTCTGGTGACACCGCAGTCAGTGACCGCCCGGCCGGCCCCGCTCGGGGGGCCGGCCGCGGCGGTGGTTGCCGATGATGTCGACGGTGGCCGCCACCAGGGCCAGCGCGATGATCGCGGCCGAGGTGAGCAGGGACCGTTCGAACGCCCGGGACCAGGCGTCCGCGCCGTCGGCCAGCGCGGAGAAGAAGACCGCGCCGACCACCGCGATGCCGGCGGCCGAGCCGATCCGCTGCCCGGTCTGCAACATCCCGGCACCACTGCCGGCCTGCGGAACCGGCACCTGCGTCAGGGTCAGCGTCTGGTTGGGAGCGATCACCAGGCCGCTGCCGATGCCGGCGACCAGCAACGGCAGCGCGGTCACCCAGGGCACCGGCGCGCGCGGCGCCAGCTCGATGGCCAGCGCGGCGAGACCGAGGCCGGTCACCACGCCGACCAGCCCGATGGCGACCAGCGGCCGGCCGTACCTGTTGACCAGCCGCCCGCCGACGGCGGACGCGACGGCTGACCCGAGCGCGAACGGGGTGATCGCCGCACCGGCGACCAGGGCGCTGTAGCCACGCCCGTTCTGCAGGTAGAGGGTGAAGATGAAGAAGATCGCGGTGAACCCGCCGAAGTAGAGCAGCGCGATCGTCGAGCCGAGGGCGTACGACCGGTGACCGAACAGCCGGACGTCGAACAGCGGCGGACCGTGCCGGGCGTACCGGCGCTCCCAGCCGACGAAGGCGGCGAGGGTGATCAGGCCGGCGGGCATCAGCAGCCACTTCGTCGCGCCGTGCCACTGCTCGCGCTGCACCAGCGGCAGCAGCACGAGCGTCACGCCGATGCCGAGCAGCAGCACGCCGACCGGGTCGAACCGGCGTTGCGCACCGCGCGGGGTGATCCGGCCGGGCAACAACCGCCAGCCGAGCAGCACCGCGACGATCCCCACCGGCACGTTGACGAAGAAGACCCACCGCCAGCCGTGTTCCGGGCCACCGGCGGCGATCAGCAGGCCGCCGAGCAACGGACCGATCGCGGTGGAGATACCGATGGTGGCACCGAGCCAGCCGAAGGGTCGGCCGCGCTCAGGCCCCGCGAACAGCTGCTGGATCAGGCCGGTCACCTGCGGGTTCACCACCCCGGCGGCGGCGCCTTGGAGGAGCCGGGCGGCGATCAGCCAGCCGGGGGACTGGGCCAGCCCGGCCAGCGCGCTGGTCAGCGTGAACAGCGCGATGCCGAAGACGAACGCGTTGCGTCGCCCGCGGACGTCACCGAAGCGCCCCGCCGGCACCAGAACCAGCCCGAAGCTCAGCGCGTACCCGGACAGCACCCATTGCAGGTCGCTCGGATCCGCCCGCAGGGCACGCTCCAGGGACGGCAGGGCCACGTTGACGATGCTGATGTCGAGCAGCGTCATGAACGCCGCGACCAGCCCCACGCCGAGGGCCTGCCAGCGCCGCCGCTCGTACGACGTGGTCCCGGACCCCGCCGAACCGTTGGGCTCCGCCGAGGTCAACCGGCCATCCGCCGGGCAAGGTGGCGGTCGTGGGGTGCGCGACCGACCGTCATGCCAGCTGCTGCGCGCAGAAGCGGGGGCCGAAGTCGAGCCCGGCCATCGGCGAATCCTCCCGATGCAGCAGGTTCTTCTCGGTCAGCAGGTGCAGCGGGGTCTGTAGTTGCTCCTCGGTCAGCCCGCACTCCTGAGCGATCATGTCCGGGTACGGTACCTGGCCGCGCGCCTCCAGGGCCGCCACCGCGTCGTACACCCGCGCCTCGACGTCCGACAGCCGCACCTCTTGCATGGTGTCCTCCTCGCGCCTCCGTCCGCCTGCGGCAGGCGGTCTGCGGCCGGCGGTTACCCGGCGCGCCGGAGAAGATGCCCGCGTCAGCGCCGGTCCCGGCCGACCGTTACCGCCGCGCGCGCCCTGGTTGATCTACCCTGCACCAGTGAGCGTCTGGGAACTCGTGGTGATCGGTGGCGGCCCTGCCGGGCTCTCCGCCGCCGCCGTCGCTGCCCGTCGAGGAGTCCGCACGCTTGTCGTCGAGCGCGCCGCGCATCCGCGCTACAAGACCTGCGGCGGTGGGTTGATCGGCACCTCGCTCGCCGCGGTGGCCGGGCGGATCGAGGTACCCGCCCACGACACGGTGGACCGGGTCACGTTCACCCTCGACGGGCGAAGCGGCTTCACCCGCCGGCATGGCGCCGGGCCGCTGGTGAGCATGGTGCGCCGGGAGGAGTTCGACGACCGGCTGCGGGCCGCCGCGGTGGCCGCCGGGGCCGAGGTCCGCGAGCGGGCGACCGTCCGGTCGGTGGAGCAGGACCCCGATGTCGTACGCCTGCGACTGGCCGACGGCGAGCTGCTCCTGGCCCGTACGGTCATCGGCGCCGACGGCTCGTCCGGGGTCAGCGGACGGCACGTCGGGGTACGTCACCGCCAGGTGGATCTGGGGCTGGAGCTGGAGCTGCCGGTGCCGCCGGCCGAGCAGGCCCGGTGGCGGAGTCGGGTGCTGCTCGACTGGGGGCCGCTGCCCGGTTCGTACGCCTGGGTGTTCCCGAAGGGAGATCGGCTCACCGTCGGTGTGATCGCCGGCCGGGGGGAGGGGGAGCGGACCCGGGAGTACCTGCGGAGGTTCGTCGATCGTCTCGGGTTGGCCCACGTCTCGCCGATCCATGACTCGGGTCACCTGACCCGCTGCCGGACCGACGACTCGCCGCTGCGGCGCGGGCGGGTGCTGGTGGTCGGCGACGCCGCCGGCCTGTTGGAGCCCTGGACCAGGGAGGGGATCAGCTACGCGCTGCGCTCCGGCGAGCTTGCCGGTGCGGCGGTGGCCGGCGCTGATCTCGCCGGCTACGAGCGGTCGGTGACCGAGCGCCTCGTCCCGGCCATGCGGGCCGGGCAGCGGCTGCTCGACGTCTTCTCCCAGCGACCGGCGCTCTGCCACAGGTTGCTCGCCACGCCGCCGGGCTGGCGTGCGTTCACCCGGTTCTGCCTGGGCCGGGCCGAGTTCGACGAGTTGCTCGGCCGGGTACCGGTCCGGGCCGCGCTGGCGTTGGCGGATCGCCTGCCCGCACCGAGGCGCCGCGTCGCCGCACGACTGTCCGACTGACGACTGGATGGCTGGCCCTGCCGGCGCGGTGGCGGCCCTCGCCGCGGTCCGCGACCGCATGCGGGACCAGCCATCCAGGATCCTAGGATGCCTTACCGGTGGTGACGCACCGCACCGCGACCCGTACTCGTCGAGAGCCCGTGTCGTCGCGGCGACCAGACGGTTTCCACCGAGTTCGCCCGGGTAGGGGCTTGCGGGAGCGCAACCCCACGATCCCGGGCGAGGAGACCTCCGTGAGCGAGACGCAGCACACCCCGCAGGACCCGACCGAGCAGTACGGCCAGCAGTCAGGTCAGCCGAACCAGCAGCAGAGCCCACCGGGTCGTACCGGCGACATGACGCCCGAGCCGGATCACGGAGAGGACTCCTATCGGGGCACCGGCAAGCTTGACGGCAAGAAGGCGGTGATCACCGGCGGCGACTCGGGCATCGGCCGGGCGGTCGCCATCGCGTACGCCCGGGAGGGCGCCGACGTGCTGATCTCCTATCTCAGCGAGGAGGAGGACGCGGACGCCCGGGAGACGGTGCGCCTCATCGAGGCCGCCGGTCGCAAGGGTGTGGCGGTCCGGGGTGACATCGCCGACGAGCGCAACTGTGAGACGTTGATCGAGCGGGCGGTGCGTGACCTGGGTGGCATCGACATCCTGGTGAACAACGCGGCGTACCAGATGGCGCAGGACAAGGGCATCGCCGGCATCAGCACCGAGCAGTTCGACCGGGTGTTCAAGACCAATCTGTACGCGATGTTCTGGCTGTGCAAGGCGGCGTTGCCGCATCTGGGCGAGGGGTCCACGATCATCAACACGTCCTCGATCCAGGCGTTCGACCCGTCACCGCAGTTGCTCGACTACGCCACCACCAAGGCGGGGATCGCGAACTTCACAAAGGCTCTCGCCGCCGATCTGGTCGATCGGGGCATCCGGGTCAACGCGGTGGCGCCGGGTCCGATCTGGACGCCGCTGATCCCGGCGACCATGCCGGAAGGGAAGGTCGAGCAGTTCGGCACCGACACCCCGGTCGGTCGGCCTGGTCAGCCGGCGGAGCTGGCGCCTGCGTACGTCTTCTTCGCCTCGCAGGAGTCGAGCTTCATCACCGGCGAGGTCCTGGGCGTCACCGGTGGCCGCTTCACCAAGTGAGGTCCCCGTCGACGCGGTGCTCCCGCCGGCTCGGTGTGGGTCGGCGGGGCCGGGTCAGCGGGGCCAGGCGGCCAGGTGCCGCCGGACCTGGGCGATGTCGGCGGGGTCGAGGCCGTAGCGGGTGAATCGGGCGTCGGGGATCCGGTCGAGGTACCGGCCGGCCGCCCGTACGTCGTCGTCATCGAGGGCGGGATCGAGCTGGCGGGCGAGTTCCAGCAGCTCCGCGACGGACCGGTGCTCCAGGGCGGAGGCCACGTCGATGTAGTCGCGTACCTCGCGACGGTTGACCAGGGCGGCGGTCTTGTTGGCGATGAGGTCCCGCACGTCCATGACCGGACCGAGGTCCATCACCACCGGGCTGCGGTGTCGGTCGAGCCGGGCCAGGCTGAGGCGGATGCGCCGCTCGTCCCGGCCGACGACGAAGTCCCGCAGATCCCGGTCGAAGCCGTCGAACAGGTCACCGAGGTCGCTGTCCGGATCGGCGTCGACCACCTCGAACCCGGCGCGTTCCAGCGCAACCCGGACGTCGGCCGCTGCCGCGGCGGCGGCGCCCTCCACGTCGGCGAAGAGGTCGACGTCCTCGGTGGGGCGGGTGACCAGTCCGTGCGCGGCCCAGGCCACTCCGCCACCGAGAACGAAGCGGTGCGGCCCGGCGACGGTCAACGCGACCCGGGCGACCTCCCGGTAGAGCTCGTGTGGGTGTGCGTCGGGGGTCGCGTCGGTCACGCCGACCGAAGCCCCTGGTGTCGGCTCTCCCACGCGAGGCGTACGCCCCGGGGCAGGTTGAGCAGCTGCCACACCCGGCGCAGCGTCCGCCCGTTGACCAGACGGCGCAGGTCGTCGACGCTCGTGGTCTCGCGCAGCACGTTCTCGTAGAGCCAGAGCAACTGGTCGGGGTCGGCCAGGTCGAACGCGCGGTCGGCGCACCACATCAGCCGTACCGGCAGTTCCACCACCCCTCGGGTGGGCCCACGCAGCTCGGCGAGCGTCCTGGCCACCACGGCGGGACGGCCGGGCCGGGCCAGGTGCGCCACGCCGGTCATGGTGGGGGAGACCGCCTGCATGCTGTCAGGGTAACCCCAGATCGGGTCGGGGCGGTCCGATGACCTGTCCCTGGTGTGGCAGTCGGTGACCCTGTTTGGGGCATTTTGTCGTCGCGGGCGGGCCCCGTCCGAATGTGCCGGGTGTGTCCGGTTCCGCCGGTTCCTGTCGGCGATCTTGGTGCGATTTCGCCCTTGGGTGGGCGGTTTCGGACCAAGATTGCTGGGCGGTCGGGGGCTCGGGGTGGAATGGGTGGCGGGGTGGG
>FOLJ01000003.1 GCA_900112325.1 Micromonospora sediminimaris | reverse complement strand
CCAGCAGCGCCCGTCGTCGGGTTGGGGCACGGTGGAGCAGATCACCGACCCCGAGTACTCGACCCTGGCGTTCCTGAAGGGCCTGAAGCAGGTCGACGGCTGGCAGGACATGCCCCTCACCCAGGCCGCGCAGACCGTGCAGGTGTCGGCCTACCCCGACCACTACGCCCAGTGGGAACAGCAGGCCGCCGACCTCGTCGCCGAACACTGGACCAGCTGACCCCACCACCCGATAACCGAAGACATTCCTCCACAGGGGGAGCAAGAACCGCTGGCCGGCACCCGACACACCGGGTGCCGGCCAGCGGCATCTTCAGATAGTGCCGGCCCTACTGTGGCGGCGCTCACCATAGGGGTAGGAAGAAGCAGAGCGGGTAACCTGTTGACTCGGGTGTCGGTGTGTCAAGTGTCCCCGGGCCTCACCTAAATTGCCTTCGCGGAATACCGTTCGGCTGGAGCCGCGTCGCGCCACTCGCCGAGAGGCGACCTGCACACCGGCACCTTCGTCGCCCCCGGCCCGAGATCGGGCCGGGGGCGACGTCGTGATGTGGTTCCGAAAGGTGGGTCGCCGATCTCGGCGCGCTGTCCTAAGGTCAACACCGGAGGTGTCGAGCGTGGGGCTGCGGGACAGGTTGCTGGGCTGGCCGGTCTACCGGCAGCTCACCGGCACCGACCCGTTGGGCCGGGGCGCTGCGGCGTGCTCGAACCGCAGTGCCGAGTTGACCGCCCGCACGGAGGGCGCCGACCGGGTGGCCCGTTCCGTCTGCCCGTACTGTGCCGTCGGCTGCGGGCAACGGGTCTTCGTCACCGACGACCAGGTCACGCAGATCGAGGGTGATCCGGACAGCCCCATCTCCCGGGGTCGGCTCTGCCCGAAGGGCGCCGCCAGCCGGAGCCTGGTCACCAGCCCGCTGCGCCAGACCACGGTGCGCTACCGGCGGCCGTACGGCACCGAGTGGGAGGACCTGGACCTCGACACGGCACTCGACATGATCGCCGATCGGGTGCTCGCGGCCCGGGCCGAGACGTGGGAGGACGTCGACGCCGAGGGCCGGCCGTTGAACCGCACGCTGGGGATCGCCAGCCTGGGCGGGGCCACCCTGGACAACGAGGAGAACTACCTCATCAAGAAGCTGTTCACCGCGATGGGGGCGCTTCAGATCGAGAACCAGGCCCGTATTTGACACTCCGCCACCGTCCCCGGTCTGGGGGCCAGCTTCGGTCGCGGTGGCGCGACGGATTTTCAGCAGGACGTGGCGAACGCCGACGTCATCGTCATCCAGGGCTCGAACATGGCCGAGGCCCATCCGGTGGGCTTCCAGTGGGTGATGGAGGCGAAACGGCGTGGGGCCAAGGTCTTCCACGTCGACCCGCGGTTCACCCGCACCAGCGCGGTCGCCGACGCCTACCTGCCGATCCGGGCGGGCACCGACATCGCGCTGCTGGGCGCGGTGGTGAACCACATCCTCAGCAACGAGCTGGATTTCCGGGAGTACGTGCTGGCGTACACCAACGCCGCGACGATCGTCAGTGACGACTTCGTGGATGCCGAGGACGCCGACGGGCTCTTCTCCGGCTTCGACCCGGCGACCGCCAGCTACGTGCAGGACAGCTGGCAGTACGCGGGCCACGAGCGGGACTCCGGCAGCGGGCACACCGCCCGTGAGCGGGAGACCGCGGCGGGCCTGCGCCACGAGTCGCACGGTGCCCCGGTGTCCCGGCAGGTCCAGCGGGACGACACGCTGCAACATCCGCGCTGCGTGTACCAGATCCTCAAGCGGCACTTCGCCCGCTACACGCCGGAGATGGTGGAACGGGTCTGCGGCATCCCCCGGGAGAAGTTCCTGGAATTGGCCCGCGCCTGGACGGAGAACTCCGGGCGGGAACGCACCGGCTGCCTGATCTACTCGGTCGGCTGGACCCAGCACACCGTCGGCGTGCAGTACATCCGCACCGGGGCGATCATCCAACTGCTGCTGGGCAACGTGGGGCGGCCCGGTGGTGGGGTGATGGCGCTGCGCGGGCACGCCAGCATCCAGGGCTCCACCGACATCCCGACTCTGTTCAACCTGCTGCCGGGTTATCTGCCGATGCCGCACCACGCCCAGCATCCCGACTTCGACGCCTGGGTGGACAGCATCCGGCACCCCGGTCAGAAGGGTTTCTGGGGCGGTGCCCGCGCCTACGCCGCCAGCCTGCTCAAGGCGTACTGGGGAGACGCGGCGACACCGGAGAACGACTTCGGTTACGGCCATCTGCCCCGGCTCACCGGCGATCACGGCACCTACCAGCAGGTGCTCAACATGATCGACGGCAAGGTGAAGGGGTACTTCCTGCTCGGCCAGAACCCGGCGGTCGGCTCGGCGCACGGCCGGGCCCAGCGGTTGGGCATGGCCAACCTCGACTGGCTGGTCGTACGCGACCTGTTCATGATCGAGAGTGCGACCTTCTGGCAGCGTGGCCCCGAGGTTGCCACCGGTGAGATCGTGCCGGAGCAGTGCGCCACCGAGGTGTTCTTCCTGCCGGCCGCCTCCCATGTGGAGAAGGAGGGCACGTTCACCCAGACCCAGCGGCTGCTGCAGTGGCGGGAGAAGGCCGTCGACCCGCCCGGCGACGCCCGCTCCGAGCTGTGGTTCTTCTACCACCTGGGGCGCCGGATCCGGGAGAAGCTGGCCGGCTCGACCCTGCCGCGCGACCGGGCGCTGCTCGACCTGACCTGGGACTATCCCACGCACGGCCGGCTCGCCGAGCCGGACGCCGAGGCGGTGCTGCGGGAAATCAACGGATACGACACGGTCAGTGGCCGTCCGTTGTCGACCTTTACGCAGGCCCGCGACGACGGGACGACCGCGATCGGCTGCTGGATCTACACCGGCGTCTACGCCGACGGTGTGAACCAGGCGGCCCGGCGTCGGCCCGGGCACGAGCAGGACTGGGTGGCCGCCGAGTGGGGCTGGGCGTGGCCGGCGAACCGGCGGATGCTCTACAACCGGGCCTCCGCCGACCCGCAGGGCCGCCCGTGGAGCGAGCGCAAACGGTACGTGTGGTGGGACGCCGACGCTGGCCGGTGGACCGGTCGCGACGTGCCCGACTTCGAGGTGACGAAACCGCCGTCGTACCGGCCGCCGGAGGGTGCCACGGGGCCGGCGGCGCTGGCCGGTGACGATCCGTTCATCATGCAGTCCGACGGCAAGGGCTGGCTGTACGCGCCCAGCGGGGTGCTGGACGGGCCGCTGCCGACGCACTACGAGCCGGCCGAGTCGCCGGTGCGTAATCCGCTCTACGGCCAGCAGGCCAACCCGACCCGCAAGAGGTACGACCACCCGGTGAACTCGACGAACCCGAGCCCGCCGCAGCAGCACGACGAGGTCTTCCCGTACGTGTTCACGGTCAGCCGGCTCACCGAACACCACACCGCGGGCGGGATGAGCCGGACCGTCGCGCCGTTGGCGGAACTGCAACCGGAGATGTTCGTGGAGGTGTCGCCGGAGCTGGCGACGCTGGCCGGGCTGACCCATCTCGGGTGGGCGCACCTGATCACCGCTCGCGCGGCGATCGAGGCCCGGGTGCTGGTCACCGACCGGTTGGCGCCGCTGACGGTGGACGGCCGGGTGATCCAACAGCTGTGGCTGCCGTACCACTTCGGCTTCGAGGGACTGGTCACCGGCGACTCGGCCAACGACCTGTTCGGCATCACCCTGGACCCGAACGTCCTGATCCAGGAGAGCAAGATCGGCACCTGTGACGTGCGACCGGGGCGTCGGCCCACCGGCGCGGCGCTGCGGGAACTGGTGCAGGATTACCGCACCAGGGCCGGCATCGTGCCGGGTGTTCTACCGCCGGCGGTCACCCCCGGGGTGCCGGTCGAGCCGCCCGGGTCCACCGGCGACGGAGAGGGGAACCCCTGATGGTCGACCCGCCGCACCGGCCCGCCGTACCGCCACAGTCGTCGCTGCCGGCCGCCGATCCGGCGACCGCGGCCGGCTGGGTCGACGCGCCACCGAGGATGGGCTTCTTCACCGACACCAGCGTCTGCATCGGCTGCAAGGCATGCGAGGTGGCCTGCAAGGAGTGGAACGGGGTACCGACCGCCGGGTTGGATCTGCTCGGCATGTCCTACGACAACACCGGCGCGCTGACCGCCAACTCGTGGCGGCACGTCGCCTTCGTGGAACAGCCCCGACCCGCCGGTCACGGCACCGCGTCGTTCGCCGGGAACCCGACCGGCGACCCGGCCGGCCCGGCCTCCGCCGCCCGGTCAGCCGGCACCGTCACCCAGCCCGGAACCGAACCGGGTTTGCTGCCCGGTGAACCGCCGGCCGCCGCCCGGATGACTGAGTTCCTCGGCATGCCGGCGGCCGGGCCGCCGGGACGCACCGGCAGCGCCGAGGGCCGCAGCGACTTCCGCTGGCTGATGATGTCGGACGTGTGCAAGCACTGCACCCGGGCCGGCTGCCTCGACGTCTGCCCGACCGGGGCGCTGTTCCGCACCGAGTTCGGCACCGTGGTGGTGCAGGAGGACATCTGCAACGGTTGCGGTTACTGCGTGTCGGCCTGCCCGTACGGGGTGATCGACCGCCGGGTGGACGACGGCCGGGTGTGGAAGTGCACGCTCTGCTACGACCGGATCGGCGCGGGCCTGACCCCCGCCTGCGCGCAGGCCTGCCCGACCGAGTCCATCCAGTACGGCCCCCTCGACGAGCTGCGGGAACGGGCCGCCGCGCGGGTCGCCACGTTGCGGGAACGGGGGGAGACGCAGGCACGGCTCTATGGCCACGACCCGGACGACGGGGTGGGTGGCGACGGCGCGTTCTTCCTGCTGCTCGACGAGCCGGAGGTGTACGGCCTGCCGCCGGATCCGCAGGTCACCACCCGGGACCTGCCGGCGATGTGGCGTCGGGCGGGGCTGGCCGCGCTGGCCATGACGGCGGCGGCGGTCGGTGCGTTCCTCGGTGGTCGACGGTGAACCGGGACCGACCGGCCGTCGGGGACCGGTTCCGGCGCTTCCGCGCCGGCCGCCGGGGTGGTGAGGAACTGGCCGTGCCGCCGGCGGAATTCACCTCCTACTACGGCCGGCCGATCCTGAAACCGCCGGTGTGGACGTGGGAGATCGCCGCGTACCTGTTCACCGGCGGGCTGGCCGCCGGTTCGTCGCTGCTGGCGGCCGGTGGGCAGCTCACCGGGCGGGCCGGGGTTCGCCGCGCCGGCCGGTTCGCCGCGCTGGCCGCGGTCACCGCCAGCGCCGGCCTGCTGGTCAAGGACCTGGGCCGGCCGGAACGGTTCCACCACATGCTGCGGGTGGCCAAGCCGACCTCACCCATGTCGGTGGGCACCTGGATCCTCGCCGGGTACGGTCCGGCCGCCGGACTTGCCGCGGTCGCCGAGGTGGCGCCGCTGCTGCCCACGCGGGGTCCACTCGGGCTGGCCCGTCGGGCGCTGCCGCCGGTGGGGCGGGCTGCCGGGCTGGCCGCTGCGGTGGCCGCACCGGCCCTGGGCACGTACACGGCGGTGCTGCTGGCCGACACGGCCGTGCCGTCCTGGCACGAGGCGTACGCCGACCTGCCGTTCGTCTTCGCGGGCAGCGCGCTGGCCAGCGGCGCGGGAGTGGGTCTGCTCGCCGTGCCGCCCGCGCAGGCGGGTCCGGCGCGGCGGATGGCGGTGGCCGGCGCCGGACTGGAACTGTTCGGCGCGCACCGGGTGGAGACTCGTCTCGGCCTGTTGGGCGAGCCCTACCGGACGGGGCGGCCCGGTCGGCTGCTGCGCGCCGGGCGGGCACTGACGGTGGCCGGGGTGGCCGGGGCGGTGCTGGGCCGGCGTAGCCGACTGGTCTCGGCGGTCTCCGGTGCCGCGTTGCTGGCCGCCTCGGTGGCCACCCGCTTCGGTGTCTTCCACGCCGGGGTCGCCTCGGCCCGCGATCCGAAGTACACGGTGCTGCCGCAGCGGGCCCGGCTCGACCGGCGGGCGGCCGATCCCGGCCGGTGACCATGGTGTCGACTCGGCCGCACACCCGCCGCCGAGCTGTGATCCAATGGCCGGTGGAGGCGTTCAGGCGGCTGGTGCCCCTCCCGGTCTTCAAAACCGGTGTGGTCCGGGATCCGGGCCAGGCGGGTTCGATTCCCGTCCGTCTCCGCCAGGCTGCGAGGAGATGAACCGATGGGCGACGGCGGCGCCGACCCGCGGCGCCGGGTGCCGCGTACCGATGTGCTGCTGGCTGATCCGCAGTTGGTCGCGGCCGCTGCGACGGTCGGCCGCGACCGGGTGCGCAGCGCGGTGCGGCAGGCCCAGGACCGGGCCCGCCGGGGTGAGATCGACCCCGCCGAGGTACGCGACGCCGCGTTGGCCGACCTGCCGCCGCCCGTGCCACGGGTGGTGCTCAACGCCACCGGGGTGGTGCTGCACACCAATCTTGGGCGGGCCGCTCTCTCCGAGGCTGCGGTGGCCGCGGTGACCGCCGCCGCCGGGTACACCGACGTGGAACTGGACCTGGGCACCGGGCGGCGGGCGCGCCGAGGGCGGGACGCGTTGCGGGCGCTCGCCGCCGCCGTACCGGCCGCCGAGGCGGTGCACGTGGTCAACAACGGTGCCGGCGCGCTGGTGCTGGCGGCCACCGCGCTCGCCGCCGACGCCGAGATCGTGGTCAGCCGGGGCGAACTGGTGGAGATCGGCGACGGCTTTCGGCTGCCGGACCTGCTCACCAGCACCGGTGCCCGGCTGCGGGAGGTGGGCACCACCAACCGGACCACCCTCGCCGACTACGCCGCCGCCGTCGGGCCGCGTACCGGGTTCGTGTTGAAGGTGCATCCGTCGAACTTCCGGGTCACCGGTTTCACCTCGGCGGTGCCGGTGCGGCGGCTGGCCGGGCTGGGTGTGCCGGTGGTCGCCGACATCGGCTCCGGGCTGCTCGTACCCGACCCGCTGCTGCCGGACGAACCGGATGCCGCGAGCACCCTGCGTGCCGGGGCGGCGCTTGTCACCGCCAGCGGCGACAAGCTGCTGGGCGGCCCGCAGGCCGGGTTGCTGTTCGGCGTCGCCGACCTGGTAGAGCGGCTGCGCCGGCACCCCCTCGCGCGGGCGTTGCGGGTGGACAAGCTGACCCTGGCCGCCCTCGCGGGCACCCTCGGTGACCCGGCCACCCCGACCCACCGGGCGCTGCACGCCGACCCGGCGGCGTTGCGTGAGCGGACCGAACGGCTGCGCGACGCGCTCGCCGCCGACGGCCGCAAGGCCGAGGTGGTGCCGTCGGTGGCGGTGGTCGGCGGCGGCGGCGCGCCTGGCGTCGAACTGGACTCGTGGGCGCTGAGCCTGCCCGAGCGGTACGCCGGCCCGCTGCGTGCCGCCGACCCACCGGTGCTGGGTCGGGTGGTCCGTGCTCGGCTCCTGCTCGACCTGCGGTGCGTGCCGGAGGGGGCCGACGGGTTGCTGCGCGCGGCGGTGCTGGCCGTGCCGGGGGACGACTGACCATGCTGGTGGTGGCCACCGCCGGGCATGTCGACCACGGCAAGTCCACGCTGGTGCGGGCGTTGACCGGGATGGAACCGGACCGTTGGGCGGAGGAGCGCCGGCGCGGCATGACCATCGACCTCGGGTTCGCCTGGACGTCGCTGCCGTCGGGTCGTACCGTCGCGTTCGTCGACGTGCCGGGGCACGAGCGGTTCGTGCCGAACATGCTGGCCGGGGTGGGTCCGGTGCCGGCCGCCGTCGTGGTGGTCGCGGCCGACGCGGGCTGGATGCCGCAGTCCGCCGAGCACCTGGCCGCCCTGGACGCGCTCGGCGTCGGGTACGGCCTGCTGGTGGTGACCCGCGCGGACCTGGCCGATCCCACCGCGGCCCTGGCCAGGGCCCGGTCGGAGCTGGCGGCGACCTCGTTGGGCGAGGTGGAGACGGTGACGGTCAGTGCCGCCACCGGTGACGGTCTGCCCGACCTGCGGGCCGCCCTGGACCGGTTGGCCGACCGGCTGCCGGCCCCGGTGCCCGACGGGCCGGTTCGGCTCTGGGTCGACCGCTGCTTCACGGTGCGGGGCAGCGGCACGGTGGTCACCGGCACCCTCGGCGCCGGGCGGTTACGTGTCGGCGACGAACTGGAGCTGGCCGGCGCCGGTGTACCGGTGCGGATCCGGGGCCTGCATCGGCTCGGCGCGGCCTGCGACGAGGCGCTGCCGGTGGCCCGGGTGGCGGTGAATCTGCGGGGCGTGGCCCGCGACCGGATCAGCCGCGGCGACGCCCTGCTCACCCCGGGCCGATTCCAACCCACCGACCTGGTGGACGTCCGCCTGGCCGGTGTCGCGGTGGCCGAGTTGCCGGTGACGCTGACGCTGCACGTCGGTTCGGCCGCGGTGCCGGTGCGGGTCCGTCCGCTGGGCGGGGACACCGCCCGGTTGCGGTTGAGCCGTCCGCTGCCGCTGCTGATCGGGGACCGGGCGTTGCTGCGCGATCCGGGCCGCCGGTACGTCGCCGGCGGGGTCACCGTGCTCGACGTGCGGCCGCCACCGCTGGCACGTCGGGGTGCCGCGGCGGCTCGGGCGGCCGTGCTGGCCACCCTTGACGGCCGTCCCGAGCTTGCTGGCGAGCTGAGCCGGCGGGGCCTGGCCCGGGTCGGTGACCTGGTCCGGGCGGGTGTTCCGGTGACGGTTGCCCCGGTTGCGGGTGACTGGCTGGCCGATCCGCAGCACTGGCGAGGGCTGGGCGACCGGCTCGCCGTGGCCGTGGCCGAGCACGCCCGCACACATCCGCTGGCATCTGGCGCTCCGGTCGAGCAACTGCGCCGACACCTCGACCTGCCCGACCGGTCTCTGGTCGAAGCCCTGGTGAAGCCGCCGCTGCGGTTGGTCGCCGGTCGGGTGGTGGCGCCCGGTGCGGCGTCGTTGCCCGAGCCGGTGGCCCGCGCGCTGGCTCTGGTGAGCGAGGACTACGCGGCACACCCGTTCCGCGCTCCCGATGCGGACCGGCTCGCCGCGGTCGGGCTCGGCACCCGGGAGATCGGTGCCGCGGTGCGGGCCGGGGCGCTGCTGCGGCTGACCGGTAACGTGCTGTTGCTGCCCGGCGCGCCGCAGCAGGCGGTGCGGGTGCTGACCGGGCTCCCGCAGCCGTTCACCCTCAGCGCCGCCCGGCAGGCGCTCGACACGACCCGCCGGGTGGCGGTGCCGCTGCTGGAGTTGCTGGACCAGCGGGGACTGACCCGTCGGCTACCCGACGATGCTCGGGTGGTGGTGGATTGAGCACATCGTCGGCGGGCGGCGGAGCCGGGCACCTACCGTGACGGCATGGACCCCTCCGCGGTCTGGCGGGACCGGCAGCACCGGTGGCGGATCGAGGCGTACCGGGCGCCCGATCTGCGGTTCGCCGTCTACGCGACGAACGGCACCACCGAGTCCGCGCCGCTGTGGCTGTTCGGCATGTCGGCGCTGGCCCGGTGGCTGATGAGCCACAAGATCTCCCTCGACGACCTGGAAGTCGACTGAGGAGTTCCCCGGGTGGGGGACAAAACCGGCTAATCCGCCATAACGGTGCCCGGTTGCGTACCGTGCCAGCTGTGAAGGACCGAGGCATCCGGAAGTTCGTCGCGGTGCTCGCCGGCCTCGCCGTGATCTACTTCGGCACCACGGGTCGGTCCCCGGAGGAGGGGCGCGGCCTCTCCGGCGGGCTGGTGGTGCTGGCGCTGCTGGCGTCGCTGCTGGTGTGGTATCTGACCAAACCCGGCGGTGACGCGGCGAAGTGACGGCGCTCAGCGGGCCGCCACACCGCGGCTGATCTGCCCGGCGGACTCCTCGCCGAGGGCGACCCGCACCAGCGCCGAGGCGAGCCGGCCGAAGTCGACGTCGTCGACGAGCCGGGCGAGCCGGTCCGTGCTGGCCGGCAGGCCGAGCCGCCGCGCGCCGGCCACCGCCCGCCGGTCGGCGTACGGGCGCAACTGCGGCCAGACCAACTGCACCTCGCGCAGGAAGATGTCCGCGCCGGTGGGCCCGATCCCGGGAAACACGGTGAGCAGCCGACGCAACTGCGCCGGCTCACCGGCCGCCTCCCGGTGCAACCGCCGCAGGTCGCCGTGCCAGCGGTCCAGGCAGAGCCGGGCGCCCGAGCCGAGCATGGTGGCGGTCCGCTCGTCGTAGCGGCGGTAGTGTCCGCGGCCCAGCGCGTCGACCCGTTGCTGCCAGCTGGCGGCCTCCATGGCCTGCGGGGTGCGGTAGCCGGCCGCGAAGAGTTCCCGGGCCGCCGCCACCCCCACCTGCGCCCGGATCCGGGTGCTGAGCAACGTGACCAGCACCAGCAACTGGTACAGCGGCGCGGGTCGGTCAGCCAGCGCGATGCCGGCCTCCTCGGCGTACGTGCGGCGGGTCAGCAGAGACCGCGCCAGCGCCCGTTGGTCACCCATCCTCGGGGGGTACCCGCCGCCGGCCCGGTTAGCCCTCGTGCCGGAATGCCGCCGACGGAGGCGGGTAAGCCGTGGTGACGCGGCGCCGTGCCGCGCTCGGGCGAAGGGAGACGACCGTGACGAACCCGCAGCAGCAGGAACTCCGGCGTAACGCCCTCGGTGACACCAGCCAGGACAACAAGGGCCCCGACCCGGCCGGCCATCCCCGCAACCGCGGCTCCTCGCCGGGGGACACCGGCCGCCCGGCGCCGCACGGCCAGGTGTCACCGTACGGACCCAGCGGTCGACCGGTCGCCGAGGACGACAGCGACCGTTAGGCCCTGCTGCCGGTTGACGGCCGCAGCCGGTTCCAGGTGGCTGCGGCCGTCAGCCCGAAGGTGAGGTGCGGGACGATGTCGGCGAGCCAGTCGACGCGCCGCCAGGTGCGCGGGTCGGTGACGCCGAGCAGCGTCAGCGACCCGTCCGACAGGGTCATCAGGCCCCCACCGAGCAGCGTGGCCGCGCGCAGCAACGGCTGCCGACGGCCCCGGGCCAGCAGCGCGAAGCCGACCGTCGCGGCCGCGCCGAGCCCGTAGCCCAGCAGGGCGCCGAGGCCGCTGCGCCGGTTGTCCGCCTGCTGCGGCGGCCCCAGGGACAGGTGGAAGGCACCGGCCAGTTTCCCGGCGCTCTGCTCGGGCGTCTGGCTGGCCGGTCGGGCCCGGGCCGTCATGTCCAGGTAGGTGACGATGTTGAGCGCTGCGGTGCCGACGGCCCCGGCGATGAGGCCGTCGGTCAGGTCGGCGGTCCTCACTTCTTCGGATCCCCGGGCTCGCGGTTTCCCTTGGGCCCGTAGGCGCGTTCGCCCCGCACGACGCCGCGCCGGCCCCGATCCTCCCGCAGGATCCGGTTGGCCGCCTCGTCGGCCTTCTGGTCCGGTGTGCGCCGGCCGGAGCCGTCGATGGCGTTGCGCAGGCGGGCACGCTGCTTGTCGTAGGCGTTGCTGCCGGGCCGAGGTCCTGGCATGGCTGTATCCCCCTGTTCGTCGCCGGTGGCGTCGGTGACCCCCTTGGGCCGCCGCCGGTGGCGTCGGTGACCTCTCTGGTCGTCGCCGGTGGCGTACGCGGCCCGTCTACCCGCCTGGGCCGCCGCCAACCGTGCCGGCCGGTCACCGGGGGCCGCGTACCACCGCGACCGGACAGTGGCTGTGGTGCAGCATCGACTGGCTCACCGAACCCAGCAGCAACCCGGTCACCTCACCACGCCCCTGCCCCCCGACCACCAGCAGTTGCGCCTGGCGGGACGCGTCGGTGAGCACCCGGGCGGCCCGACCCCGCACCGACTTCCGGGTGATCGGCACCTCCGGGTACCGCTCGGTCAGCCCGGCGATGGACTCGGCCACCGCACGGTCCTCGTCGTCGCGCAACTCGGACTCGTCGTACACCAGCGGCTGCATGTCACCCGGGCCGGTGGACACCGGGTGCCGGTAGGCGTGCAGGGCGAGCACCGCGGCGTCGCGCAGGGCGGCCTCGTCGACGGCGAACTCCACGGCCCGGCGGGACGACTCGGAACCGTCCACCCCGACCACCACGACACCGTCGGGGTGCTGCGCGCCGCGCGCCACCAGCACCGGACAATCGGCGTACGCGGCCAACTTCACCGCGACCGAGCCGAGCAGCAGTGCGGCGAAACCGCCTGCACCGCGGTCACCGAGGACCATCATCGCCGCGCCGGGCGCCTCGGCGAGCAGCACGGCCGCAGCCTCACCGTCGATTATCTCGCCGGTGACCCGTAGTCCCGGCGCGGTCGCCTCGGCCTCTTCGACGGCGTCGGCGACCATCCGTTCCGCTCGCGCCCGCAGACCCCCGCCGGGGGCGCTCTCCGTGGCCGGCCGGACGGGGGAGTGCAGCGTCGGCCAGATGAAGGCGTGCACCACCCGCAGCGGGCGATCGCGGCGGGCCGCCGTCGCGGCGGCAAGTCGTAACGCGGCGCGGGCGGGCTCGGAGCCGTCCACGCCGACCACCACCGCCGCGCCGCTGACCGAGCTCACCGTCGCCTCCCTGTGCTGGGCCCGCCGTCGGGACCGGTTTGGGTAAGTATCGCCGCCCCCGGCGGCCAACGGGGCGATACCGGCGAGCGACGTGCTGTCGGTACGCTGGCGACTGGGGAAGGAGCGTCGTCGATGGTGGAGCCCGACCAGCCCAGTACCGCACGGATGATTGATTTCTGGCTCGGCGGGACGCACCACCATCCGGTGGACGTGGCCGCCGCCCGCGCCTTCGAGCAGGCGTACGGGCCGTGTGCTCCGGTCTTCCGGGCGCTGCGCGCCTTTCTCGGCCGTGCCGTACGGGCGATAGCCGCCACCGGTGTGGACGGATTCCTGGTGTTCGGCGCCGGGGTGCCGACGATGGGCAACGTGCACGAGGTGGCACCCGACGCGACGGTTCTCTACACCGACGTGGACCCGGTGACCATCCGTCTCGGGCAGCGCATCCTGGCCGGCAGCGACCGGGCGGGCTACGGCTTCGGCGACGCCACCGACATCGGCACCGTCGACCCGGCGTTGCTGCACCGGTTCGTGCCGGGCTGGGGGCGTCGCCCGGTCGGGGTGGTCTTTCTCGGCCTGGCGGCGTTCCTCGACGACGACACTCTCGCCCGCACGCTGGACGAGCTGTACACCGCGGTGGCACCGGGCAGTCACCTGGCGATCGACTTCGACACCGAGGAACTCGCCGCGTATCCGCAGGCGCTGGCGATGATGGGGCCGGCGTTCCGAATGCGCCCGCCGGCCGCGTTCGGCCCGTTGCTCGGCCGGTGGCAGCCCACCCGGGACGGGATCGTGCCGGTGACCCGCTGGCGACCGGAGGGGCGACCGGAGGAGGTGCCGGACGCGTTTCACGGCGCGGTCGCCGTGCGGTCGGTCGGGTGACCATGGGCGAAACCACCTCCGTATGATGCTTGCCCCAGAGCAAGTATTTTTCGGAGGATGGTCATGGCGGATGCGCCCACGGGGATTTCCCGCGCCCTGCGCGAGGCCCCGCCCGACCGCGTGGTCGAGGCCGCCGACGTGGCCATCCGGTCGGCGCTCGGCGCGTCGGGCACCATCGTGTTCGTTGCCGACTACCGGATCAGCGGGCTGTGGCCGGTGCTCGACTCCCGCCAGCCCGCCGTGGCGGTCGCCGAGGTTCAGGGTACGGTGCAGCGCTGCTTCAGCAGCCAGCAGCCGGTCCGGGAGTCCGGTGAGGACGGGCGGTGCCGCATCTACGTTCCGCTGACGGTGTGGGGCGAGCGGCTGGGCGTGCTCATGGTCGAGTTGGCCGGGGAGCCGACGGAGTCGGTGGTGCGCGAGGCGGTCGACATCGCCGGGGACATGGCCATGGCGCTGCGTGCGGCCGACCGGGAGACCGACCGCTACCGGCGGGCTCGGCGGCGGGAGCGGCTGAGCATGGCCGCCGAGTTGCAGTGGGAACTGCTGCCGGGGCGCAGTGTCAGCCATGACTCGTTCCAACTGGCGGGCCAGCTGGAACCGGCGTACACGGTGGGTGGTGACCACTTCGACTGGTCGCTGGACGAGGGCCGGCTGACCGTCACCGTCCTCAACGGCGACGGTATCGGGCTGGCCGCTGCCCTGTTGACGGCGGTGACGGTCAATGCCATGCGGAACGCCCGCCGTTCCGGTGGCGGTCTGGTGGAACAGGCCGAGCTGGCCTCCGACACGGTCTACTACCAGCATCGGGGGCACCGGCACGTGGCGACGTTGCTGCTCGAACTGGACTGTGTCACCGGGCGGGTGCGGGCGGTGGACGCCGGCTCGCCACATCTGGTGCGGGTGCGCGGCGGCGCCGTCTCCCGGGTCGCTCTCGAGCAGCAGCTTCCGCTGGGGATGTTCGGTGAGAGCCGTTACGACCTACAGGAGTTCGACCTCGACCCGGGGGACCGGTTGTTCATCGTCTCCGACGGTGTGTGGGCGGCCGATCCGAGCGGCCGGGAGACGTACGGCGAGCGGGCGATGGCCCGGGCGATGCGGGCCACGCGGTTGCAGCCGCCGACCGAGGCGGTTGGTACGGTGATGCGCGAGTTGCAGACCTTCCACGCGGACACCGATCTGCGGGACGACGCGGTCGTCGTCTGCCTGGACTGGCGCGGCTCGGCCGGCCAGGAACAGGGTTGACCGACCCGTCCGGCGGTTCGGTGCAGGACCAGCGGGACAATCGCAGGGGACATCGCGTGGAGCGACCGGATCTCACCGCGGCGATCGACGCGGCCGCCGAGACGCTTGTGGGCGTGCTCGACTCGGCCGTTTCCCGGCACCGCCTCTCGGTGTCGCCGACCCAGCTGCGGGTGCTGTCCCTGCTGAGTATCCGCCCGGAGATCAACGTCAACGGGCTGGCCGCGCTGCTGGATGTGGTCCCCTCCTCGGCCAGTCGGCTCTGTGACCGGCTGGAGGCGATCGGGTTGGTGCGCCGAACGGCCGACCCGCGCGACCGTCGGGAGGTGCGCCTCGTCCCGACGGCGGCGGCCGAGGTGCTGTTGGCCGAGGTGCGATCACGCCGGCACGAGGCGGTGCGGGCCGTGCTCGAACGGATGCCGGCCCGAGGGCGGCAGGACCTGCTCGGGGCGCTGGTGGCGTTCGGGCAGGCGGCCACGATGTCGGACAGTGGCGCGAGCGCCACTGTCCGACGCACGGGAATCCACTTCGACTAGTGTCCTAGGATGCCTTACACGCAGTGATGCCCATCACAATGGCAACAACCAGCCATCGGCACGGGCCCGCTGGGCAGCGAAACCACGGCAGCAGCCCGCTATAGTGGCAGCGCATTCGACCGGCCCGTGATCATCGACGATGGACGGCGGGTCAGGGGACGGATCCCGGCAGGGGATCACAGGGGGCGCCGGCAGCAGCCGGCTGGACACGCGTACGACGCCGAACGGCGGACCTGGTCCGCGGTGCCCGAGCGCGTCGCGGAGGAGGTTCGGTGTCGGGTCGGGCGGCTCGGGAGGAGCAACCGCAGGCCCGCGACGGTGGCCGGGGACCGAACGACCGGGTGCTCACCTGGCCGAATCTGATCAGCTTCGTCCGCCTGCTGGGTGTTCCCCTCTTCCTCTTTCTGTTCCTGGTGGTGCGCGCCGACGCTGCCGCAATCGTGGTGTTGGCCGTCGGTGGCACCAGCGACTGGGTGGACGGCTGGATCGCCCGGCGGCTGGGGCAGGTCAGCCGGCTGGGCGAGTTGCTCGACCCGCTCGCCGACCGGCTCTACATCCTCGCCACCCTTGTCGCGTTCACCGCCCGCGAAGTGGTGCCGTGGCAGTTCACCGCCGCGCTGTTGGCGCGGGAGGTGCTGCTGCTGGGCTCGCTCGGGGTGCTGCGGCGGCACGGCTACGGGCCGCCGCCGGTGCATTACGTCGGTAAGACGGCTACCTTCCTGCTGCTGGCTGCCTTTCCGATCCTGCTGCTGGCCGCGGTGGTGCCGGCGGCCGCAGCGGTGGCCGGCACGATCGGCTGGGCGTTGGCGTGGTGGGGGCTGGTGCTCTACTGGGTCGCTGGCGCGCTGTACGTGATTCAGGCCCGGCAGTTGGTTCGTGCGGTACGCGGTCGGCAGGGAGCGGCGGCATGAGTGACGATCAGAGCCGGCGTGGGCCGAGGGCCTTCACCCCGGATTTCCTCACCGAGTTGTTCCGTAACCCGTTGGATCCGGGCTACGCCGACGCGGCGGCCCGGCGGGCGGAGACCGGCCGGCCAGCGCGGTCGGGCTGGTCGGTGGGGCCGGTCGGCCTGGTGGTGATCGTGCTGCTCGGTTTCCTGTTCGCGGTGGCCTACCGGCAGACCATGGCCGAGGAGCCGGGGCGTGCGCAGGCCCGGTCCGGCCTGGTGGCGCAGATCAAGCAGCGGCAGGGTGAGACCGACGCCTTGTCGACCCGGGCCGAGGAACTGCGCGAGGAGGTCAACCGGCAGCGGGAGGCCGCGTTGGGTGGTTCCCGCGCGGCCCGGTTGCGGGAGCTGGAGGCGAGTACCGGCCTGGGGCGGGTGCGCGGTGACGGTGTGGTGGTGGAGTTGGCGGACGCGCCAGGTGGCCAGGATGCGCTCGGCGGTGCCGATGCCGGTCCCGCCCAGGTGATTTATCTCGACCTGCAGAGCGTGGCGAACGATCTGTGGGGTGCCGGCGCCGAGGCGATTGCCATCAATGGGCAGCGGTTGACGTCGACGTCGACGATCCGTTCCGCGGGTCAGGCGATCCTGGTGGACTTCCGTCCGGTGACCGGGCCGTACGAGGTGAGCGCGATCGGGCCGGGTGGCATGCGGGAGCGGTACGAGGCCAGCGGTAGCGCGTTGACGATGCGCCAGGTGGCGAAGGTGACGGGTCTGTCGTTCGCGGTGCGGGACGCCGATGACCTCACGCTGCCGGCTGCTCCGGAGCTGCGGCTACGCTACGCGGAGCCCGCGGTGAGTCCGAGTGTGTCGTCGTCGGGCGGTGACGAGTCGTCCGGCTCGGGTACGTCCCCCAGTCCCTCCGGAGGTGGTCGATGATCGCGGTGCTGGCCCTGTTGGCCGGGGTGCTGCTCGGGCTGTGGCTTGATCCCACGGTGCCGGCGGCGTTGCAGCCGTACCTGCCGATCGCGGTGGTGGCCGCGTTGGACGCGGTGTTCGGTGGGGTGCGGGCGAAGCTGGACCGCATCTTCGACGACAAGCAGTTCGTGGTGTCGTTCATCTCGAACGTGCTGGTGGCTGCGTTGATCGTGTATCTGGGTGACCAGTTGGGGGTGGGCGGTCAGTTGTCCACCGGTGTGGTGGTCGTGTTGGGGGTTCGTATCTTCGGCAACGTGGCGGCGATCCGTCGGCACCTGTTCCGGGCGTAGGTTTGTGGCGTGAGTGACGAGCACACGCAGACGGGTACGGGGTGGCCGCAGCCGGCGGAGCCGACGCGGCCGGATGGCCCGGCGGGGGAGCCGGATCCGCGTCCGGAGGCGCCGGATCCGGACGAGTTGAGTCCGTTGTCGCCGCAGGAGCGCCCGTCGGGAGAGGACGAGGATCCGTCCGCGGCACCGGCGGAGGGGGTTGCCGCGGCGGGTCCGGCTGCGGTGGTGTCGCCGTGGCGACGGTTCAGCTCGGCGGCGGTGGTGATCGTTGTGTTGCTGGGGCTGTTGGGGTTCACCCTGGCCGTGCAGTTGAAGATGACGTCGACGGATTCGTCGTTGGCGGCGGCGCGGCAGGAGGATCTGGTTCGGATCCTGTACGACCTGGAGGCGCGGGAGATCCGGTTGCGGCAGGACATCGCCGCGTTGGAGGAGAGTCAGCGGCAGTTGCGTTCGGGTGAGCAGGGGCGTCAGGCCGCGTTGGAGGAGGCGACCCGGCGGGCGGACGAGTTGGGCATCCTGGCGGGTACGTTGCCGGCGCGGGGCCCGGGTCTGACGGTGCGGTTCCAGGCGGGGGCGAAGCCGATCTCGGCGGTGCGGGTGCTGGATGCGGTGCAGGAGTTGCGGGGTGCCGGGGCGGAGGCGATGCAGATCTCCGGTGGTGACCAGGCGACGGTGCGGATCGTGGCGTCGACGTATTTCCTCAACGGGGAGAACGGGGCGTTGATCGTGGACGGGCGTCCGTTGACGGGGCCGTTCACCATCACGGTGCTGGGTGACCCGGCGACGATGCGTACGGCGCTCAACATTCCTGGTGGGGTGGTGGCGTCGGTGGCTGGCGACGGCGGTAACGTGATCGTTGAGGAGCGTGAGGTTGCCGAGGTGTCGGCGCTGCACGTGCCCCGCCCGCTGGAACATGCCCGTCCGGTCTCCTGAAGGTCGGCGGGCCGGCACCGGTTGGTCCGGTGTCGCGATGGATGAGGACGCTGCTGGTGATTCCTGAGGATCTGCGTTACACCGCCGAGCATGAGTGGGTGGCCGTCGCGGACGGTGGGGCCGTCCGGGTGGGCATCACTCATTTCGCGCAGGACGCGCTCGGCGACATCGTGTATGTGCAGTTGCCGGAGGCGGGTGCGACGGTGGCGGCCGGTGAGTCGCTGGGTGAGATCGAGTCGACCAAGAGCGTGTCGGAGTTGTACGCGCCGGTGGCCGGTACGGTGTCGGCGCGCAACGAGGCGTTGGTCGACACCCCCGAGGTGATCAACAGTGATCCGTACGGTGCGGGTTGGTTGGTGGAGATCACTGCGGCGGATGCGGCGGCGGTGGATGGTCTGTTGAGTGCGGCCGCGTATCGCGAGTTGACCGAGAGCTGAGCTTTTTGCTGTGCGGGCGGGGCGGTGTCTGCCGCGCGTCCGGTTGCCCTGTTTTTCGGCGCTGGCTAGGCTCGCCCAGTCGACCGAGAACCCATTAGTTGAGCGTCGCGGACAGCCTTTCGGGGCACGGAGAGCCAGCCGCCGGGTGGATGAGAGCCCGGCGGCCAGACCCGCCGTCACCCGACGCCGACCGAAACAGATTCCGTGAGGTGGTCCCCATGACTCGCCCAGGCGACGAGTTCCCCCCGCTCGACGTCACGTCGACGCTCAATCTCGGTTCGCTCGAGGAAGCGCTGGAGGGGCCGGACACCGATGTGGTGCCGAGCCGGATGTCCGGTTCGCTGCCGCCGGGGATGGCGCTGCTGGTGGTCCGGCGGGGGCCGAACGCGGGTGCCCGGTTCCTGTTGGATCACGATGTGACGACCAGTGGGCGGCATCCGGACAGTGACATTTTCCTCGACGATGTGACGGTGTCGCGTCGGCACGCGGAGTTCCACCGGGATGGTGGGACGTTCACGGTGCGGGACGTGGGCAGTTTGAACGGCACGTACGTGAACCGGGAGCGGGTCGAGGCGGCGACCTTGAGCAACGGTGACGAGGTGCAGATCGGCAAGTTCCGGGTGGTGTTCATCGCCGGTCCGCGCCCGGAGGGTGAGGCCGGCCGGGGGTGAACGAGCCTGCGGCCTCCAGGCCGTCCGGGGTGGGTGGCGCCCCGCCGTTGATGAGTATCGGCGAGGTGCTGGCCCAGTTGCGGGCGGATTTTCCGGACGTGACGATTTCGAAGTTGCGGTTTCTTGAGGCTGAGGGCCTGGTGGAGCCGCAGCGTACGGCGGCGGGTTACCGGAAGTACGGCTGGGACGATGTGGCGCGGCTGCGGTTCGTGCTGACGGCGCAGCGGGATCAGTATCTGCCGTTGCGGGTGATCCGTGAGCAGTTGGCGCGGTGGGACGCCGATGGTGAGGTGCCGGAGGGGTCGCGTCCGGCGTTGGTTGCTGTGGGCCCTGATGGTGAGGTGCCGGGTCGTGGTGCGGCGGCGTCGGTCGAGTCGGCGCAGGTCCGGTTGGATCGTGCCGAGTTGGTGGCGCGTAGTGGGCTGGACGAGTCGACGTTGGGTGAGTTGGAGCGGCTCGGGTTGGTGGTGTCGGATCCGCCGGGGTGGTATGACGGTGACGCGTTGATCATTGCGCGGGCGGTGGCGGGTCTGGCTGCGTACGGGTTCCAGCCGCGGCATCTGCGGGGTTATCGGACGGCGGCGGATCGCGAGGTCGGTTTGTTCGCGCAGTTGGTGGCGCCGTTGGTGCGGCAGAGTGATCCGGCGGCGCGGGCGCGGGCGGCGGAGACGGCGCGGGAGTTGGTGGCGTTGTCTGAGCAGTTGCATGCGGCGTTGGTGCGGGTGGGGTTGCGTTCGACGTTGGGTCGGTGAGGTGCGTGTGCGTACTGATCGGCTGGTTGGTGAGTGGCGTAGGCTTGCGGGGGTAACCCCTCTTCTGGCGCGGGCGTGGGTGCGTGTAGCGCATGAGACGGCCGTGTCGCGGTCCGTGTACCGTGCAGAGAAGGGCGCGGTGCGGCGTAGGTGACAACGACACGGAGGCGGCGGTGCGCGAGCTGAGCGTGGTCGGGGTTCGGGTGGAGTTGCCCAGTAACCAGCCGATCGTCCTGCTCAGGGAGGTCGAGGGGGACCGCTATCTGCCGATCTGGATCGGCGCGGTCGAGGCGACGGCGATCGCTTATGAGCAGCAGGGTGTCAAGCCGGCGCGTCCGCTGACCCATGATCTTCTGCGGGATGTGTTGGCGGCGTTGAAGGCGCCGTTGCGGGCGGTGGAGATCACCGAGCTGAAGGAGAACGTGTTCTTCGCTGATTTGTTGATCGGTGATGGGGTGCGGGTTTCGGCTCGGCCGAGTGATTCGATCGCTCTGGCGTTGCGGGTGGGTGCGCCGATTCGTTGTGCGGAGCAGGTCCTCAGTGAGGCGGGGATCGTGATTCCCGACGAGCAGGAGGACGAGGTGGAGAAGTTCCGGGAGTTCCTGGAGCAGGTTCGCCCGGAGGATTTCGCCGGCTGAGTGTTCGGCCCTGCCGATGTCGGTGGGAAGGCCGTGTGGGCGGTGACTGTCGGTGATGGTGATGGTCATCGCTGTCGATGCGCGGCGTGTCGCGACGGTTTCTCCGTGGTAACTCCTGATGGTCGCTATAGGGTTGCCGTGTCGAGGGGTGCGCGTCCCGGAAGCGGCGTGGCACCGCACTGACGGGGAGGTTGTCGGGATGTACGAGCCGCGGGATTCCGATCAGGGTGCGGTGTCGGGTGAGTCGGGTGGGATGCCCGGGTCGGCAACTGACGGTGACGGTGCGGTGGGGTACCGGGGTGTGACGGCCTGCCATGCGGTGGGGATCAGCTACCGCCAGTTGGATTACTGGGCGCGTACGGCTCTGGTGGTGCCGAGTGTGCGGGACGCGTCGGGTTCCGGTACGCAGCGGTTGTACTCGTTTCGCGACCTGGTGGTGTTGAAGGTGGTGAAGCGGCTGCTGGACGCCGGGGTGTCGTTGCAGAACATCCGTAAGGCGATCGAGGCGTTGCGGTCGCGTGGGGTGGCGGACCTGGCCGGCATCACGTTGATCTCCGATGGGACGACGGTGTACGAGTGTCGTTCGCCGGAGGAGGTGGTCGACCTGTTGCAGGGCGGCCAGGGGGTGTTCGGCATCGCGATCGGTGGCGCGTTCAAGGAGATCCAGGGTTCGCTGTCGCATCTGCCGGCGGAGCCGGCGGCGGTGTCGGTGGAGCAGGGGTCGCCGGAGGTTGCCGAGGGTGGTGCGGTGGGCGACGAGTTGGCCGCACGGCGGGCCCGGCGGCGGGCGGGTTAGTCGTTCCACTGTGTCGTCGTGCGCTCGGGCGTGCCGCTGGTGACGTTCGGCCGCTGGCAGGCCACCGGGCCTGGTTGATCACGTTGGGTGTGGGTCCGGTTGTCCCGGGGTGACGGTCCGGGGTGAGATTTGTGACTCTTCGTGTCTGGTTGTGTCCGGGATTCCGATGGGCCGGCGGTGACGGGGCGGACGCGGCACGCTATCGTCCGACACGGTCTGCCGCTGCCGCTGCCGTGGGGTGGTTCCGGTGTCGGCGGGTCGTCGTTGCGCGCGCTGACACCGCGCGTCCCCTCACGACGGAAGGAAACAACCGTGACGGTTACCGAGGAGACCGCTCCGGTCTCGCATTACGAGCGCATCGGCGGTGCGGCTTCGGTGAAGGCCGCTGTCGAGCTGTTCTACGACCGGGTGCTCGCCGATCCGGAGCTTGCCGGTTACTTCGCCGAGGTGGACATGGCGGGGCAGCGCCGGCACCTGGCGTTGATGCTGACGGTGGTGCTCGGTGGTCCGAACGAGTACACCGGCCGGGATCTGGCGTCGGCGCATCAGCCGTTGAACATTCCGGTGGCGCACTACGTCATGGTTGGTGAGCATCTGACGGCGACGTTGACGCAGCTGGGTGTGCCGGGTGACATCATCGCCGACGTGCAGGCGGTGCTGGCGCAGGTGCAGGACCAGGTGGTGGCCGGCGGGGACCAGGCGGGCGCCTGAGCGTGGACGTGCCCCGGCTCAAGCAGAGCTGGTCGCTGGTGGCTGCGCACGGCGACCAGGTGCCGCTCTACTTCTATTCGACGCTGTTCCTGGCGTATCCGGAGACCCGGCAGATGTTCCCGACGAACATGGCGGGTCAGCGGGATCGGCTGGTGAATGCGCTCGGTCACATCGTGTCCCAGGTGGACCAGGTGGACCGGCTGGTGGGTTTCCTGCAGGATCTCGGCGTCGACCACCGCAAGTTCGCGGTGCGGGCGGAGCATTACCCGGCGGTGGGGGAGGCGTTGCTGGCGACGTTGCGGCATTTTCTCGCCGACCAGTGGACCGACGAGTTGGCGCAGGACTGGGCGGCGGCGTACGGGCTGGTGGCGCAGGTGATGTCCGAGGCGGCGCAGGCCGCTGAGGCGGTGAGTCCACCGTGGTGGGTGGCGGAGGTGGTGGGGCACGAGCGGCGGGCGTTCGACGTGGCGGTGCTGACGTTGCGTCCGCAGTATCTGTTGCCGTTCACCGCGGGTCAGTCGATCGGGGTGTCGCATCCGGCGGTGCGGTCGTGGCGGTACTACTCGCCGGCTAACGCGCCGCGCGCGGACGGCACTGTGGAGTTGCATGTCCGGGCGGCGCCGGGCGGGGCGGTGTCGTCGCGGCTGGTGTACGGGTGTGCGGTGGGTGACCAGTTGCATCTGGCCGCTCCGGTGGGTGACGGATTGACGTTGCGTCCGGCGGGTTCGGCGGATCTGCTGCTGCTGGCCGGTGGTACCGGTTGGGCTCCGCTGAAGGCGTTGGTGGAGCAGGTGGCGGCCGAGGGTTCCCGGCGTCGGGTCGACGTGTACGTGGGGGCGCGTTCGCGCAGCGAGTTCTACGACGGTGACGCGTTGGAGAAGTTGGCCGCCTCGTACGCCTGGTTGTCGGTGACGCAGGTGGTGGGGTTGGACCTGAACCGGCCGGGGGAGTTCGTGTATCCGGTGGACCGGGCGCTGGCCGACGGTGACTGGCGGTCCCGGCATGTGTACGTGTGTGGTTCCGACGACATGGTGTCGCACACGGTGGCCACCCTGACCCGGTCCGGTTTCCATGCCGGGCAGGTGCATCACGAGGGTCTGGGTAGGCACTGGTACGGCCCCTCGTGGCGGACGGCGGTGGGAGGCCCCGCTGTCTCTGACGATTCCGGAGGTGCCCGGTGAGTGAGCCTCGTGGCCGGGAGTGGCAGGCCGGTGCGGTGAGTGGAACCCCGGTCGGCAGGTACGACGGTGCGCAGGTCGCCGGTGGTGTGCAGGTGCGGATGACCGCCGACCGGGTGCGCCGGTGGGAGTTCGGGTCGTCGTCGTTCGGGCGTCGCGGCTACGACCAGAACGACGTGGACCGGTTCCGGGTGCAGGTGGCCGATGAGTTGGATCTGCTGTCGACGCAGGTGGCGAATCTGCGGGCGGAGAACGAGCGGCTCAACGACCATGTGGAGTTGCACCGGCACGGGGTGATTCCGAGTTCGGAGCCGACGGCGAAGGTGCCGGCGGCCAAGGAGGTGAATCTGCTTTCGGCGGCGCAGCGGGAGGCCGAGCAGATCATCGCCCAGGCGCACGACTATGCGCGGCGGGTCGCCGAGTACGCCCGTACCCAGTACGAGAGCTATGTGCGGGCGGCGGTGGAGGAGGCCCGTCAGGAGGCGGAGCGGGCGGTGCAGGACTACCACGTGGCGGCGGGGCCGACGTTCGACGACGGGGTGGCGGCGCGGGAGGCCCTGCGGATCTACGGCGAGATGATGATCTCGCACATGCAGGCGGCGGCGCGGCATCTGGACGACGGCAGTGAGCAGTTGTCGCGGACCATGGAGCGGATCGGGGCGCAGCCGGCGGCGGCCGGTGCGGCGGCGGCCCGGTCGTTGCCTCGGCATCAGCAGCGCTGACGCGAGCCCGTCTGGCGGTGCCCCGCTCACCGTGGCGCCACCGGCGGCGGTTGAACCGCTGCCGGTGGCGTTCGTCGGCGGCGACGGTGCTGGGGCACGATGGGTGGGTGCAGCAGCTGATCGAGCCGTTGGCGGGGCTGGTGGCCGCCGGTGGGGTGGTGGTGCTCAGCGGCGCCGGGTTGTCCACCGAGTCGGGCATTCCCGACTATCGGGGGCCCAGTGGTGTCGCGCGCCGGCACACTCCGATGACGTATCAGACGTTTCTGGCCGACGCGGCGGCGCGGCGGCGGTACTGGGCGCGCAGTCACCTGGGGTGGCGGTTGATCGCCGGGGCGGCACCCAACGACGGGCACCGGGCGGTGGCCCGCCTGCAGCAGAGCGGGCTGGTGACGGGGATCATCACGCAGAACGTCGACGGGTTGCACTCGGCGGCCGGTAGCCGGGACGTGACGGAGTTGCACGGTCGGCTCGACGAGGTGGTCTGTCTGGGGTGTCGACGCCGTACGTCGCGGGCGGAGTTGGACGGGCGGCTGCGGGCGGCCAATCCCGGGTTCGTCGGGCAGGCCGCCGCGGTCAACCCGGACGGTGACGTTGATCTCGCTGACGCGCAGGTGGCGGCGTTCCGGACGGTCGACTGCGTGGCCTGCGGCGGGCTGCTCAAGCCGGATGTGGTCTTCTTCGGCGAGACGGTGCCGGCGGATCGGGTGCAGTCGTGTTTCGCGATGGTGGAGCAGGCCCGGCTGCTGCTGGTGCTGGGGTCGTCGTTGACGGTGATGTCGGGTCGCCGGTTCGTGTTGCGGGCGGCGAAGCGGGACGTGCCGGTGGTGATCGTCAACCAGGGGTCGACCCGCGGTGACGAGTACGCGTGCCTGCGGGTGGAGGCGCCGTTGGGGCGGCTGTTGCCGGCGTTGGCGGACCGGCTGCTCGGTGCCGGGCCGGCGGTGGGGTCGGCGGCGTTGCCGGGGGTGCCGAGTCCGGTCGGCGGGTGAGCGGCGGGCAGGTCAGGGGCTTCGGTGCGGGCCGTCGGGCCCGCTGGTAGCGTTGATCGCGCCGGTAGCACCGACGTGGGAGAGACCGCCTGGCGACAGCCGGGGCGGCGCCGAAGGGGCAAATCCTCCCCGGAACCTCTCAGGCAGAAGGACCACGTCGGGTCAGGCACTGTGGAGCGCCCGCGGGGTGTGACAGAGGGGGAGGGCCGACCTGTCGACCCCCGCCCCTCGCAGGAGCGCCCATGACCGCCGAGCAGTTCGCCGATCGTCACATCGGTCCCGGCCCCGACGACGAGCGCCGCATGTTGGACGCCGTCGGGTACGCCTCGATCGACGAGTTGATGGACGCGGCGATTCCCGAGGTGATCCGCTGGCACGGCCGGCTGGACCTGCCGCCACCGGCCAGCGAGCACGAGGCTCTGGCGGAGTTGCGGGCCTTGGCGGCCCGTAACACGGTCGCCGTCTCCATGATCGGGTTGGGGTATCACGGCACCCACACCCCGGCGGTGATCCGCCGCAACGTGTTGGAGAATCCGGCCTGGTACACGGCGTACACGCCGTATCAGCCGGAGATCAGCCAGGGTCGGCTGGAGGCGCTGCTGAACTTTCAGACCATGGTGTCGGATCTGACCGGTCTGGCGACGGCGAACGCGTCGATGCTCGACGAGGGCACCGCGGCGGCGGAGGCGATGACCCTGGCGCGGCGGGCGTCGAAGAGCGGCAGCCGGGTGTACGTGGTCGACGCCGACGCCCTGCCGCAGACCATCGCGGTGATCGCCGGGCGGGCCGAGCCGCTCGGTATCGAGGTGCGGGTGCTGGACCTGGCCGTCGAGCCGTTGCCGGCGGAGTTCTTCGGGGTGCACCTGCAGTATCCGGGGGCGTCCGGGGCGGTGCGGGACCACGCCCCACTGGTCGAGGCCGCGCACGCGGTCGGGGCGTTGGTGACGGTGGCGGCGGACCTGTTGGCGTTGACGTTGCTGCGCCCGCCGGGGGAGATCGGCGCGGACATCGCCGCCGGCACCACCCAGCGGTTCGGGGTGCCGATGGGTTTCGGTGGGCCGCACGCCGGCTACCTGGCGGTGCGGGCGGGTCTGGAACGGATGCTGCCGGGCCGGCTGGTCGGGGTGTCCCGGGACGCGGCCGGCGCGGCCGCGTACCGGTTGGCGTTGCAGACCCGGGAGCAGCACATCCGCCGGGAGAAGGCGACGAGCAACATCTGCACCGCGCAGGTGCTGCTGGCCGTGATGGCGGGCATGTACGCCGTGTACCACGGCCCGGACGGGCTGCGGGAGATCGCGGCCCGTACCCATCGGATGGCGGCCCGGTTGGCCGCCGGGTTGCGGGCCGGTGGGGTCGAGGTGGCCGACGTCGCGTTCTTCGACACGGTGACGGCGCGGGTGCCGGGTCGGGCCGGGCAGGTCGTCGCCGAGGCGCAGCGGCGTGGGGTGAATCTGCGGCTGGTCGACGCCGACCGGGTCGGTGTGTCCTGCGACGAGACCACCACGGCCGAGCAGGTGGCGGTGGTGTGGGCGGCGTTCGGTGTCGACGGCGTGGCCGGTGAGGTGCCCGAGATGTTGCCGGCCGCGTTGGCCCGCACCAGTGACTTCCTCACCCATCCGGTGTTCCGTACCCACCGGTCGGAGACGGCGATGCTGCGGTACCTGCGTCGGCTGGCGGATTTCGACTACGCCCTGGACCGGGGCATGATCCCGTTGGGGTCGTGCACGATGAAACTGAACGCCACCGCCGAGATGGAGCCGGTGAGCTGGGCCGAGTTCGCGAACATCCACCCGTTGGCTCCGGCGGAGCAGACCGCCGGCTACCGGGAGCTGATCGGCCAGTTGGAGGGGTGGCTGGCCGAGGTCACCGGCTACGACGCGGTGAGTGTGCAGCCCAACGCCGGTTCGCAGGGCGAGCTGGCGGGACTGTTGGCGATCCGCGCGTGGCATCGCAGCCGGGGTGATCAGCACCGCGACGTGTGCCTGATCCCGTCGTCGGCGCACGGCACCAACGCGGCCAGCGCCGTGATGGCGGGGATGCGGGTGGTCGTGGTCGGCTGCGACGCCGACGGCAACGTCGACCTGGTCGACCTGGACGCCAAGATCGACGCGCATCGGGACACCCTCGCGGCGATCATGGTGACGTATCCGTCGACGCACGGGGTGTACGAGACGGGTATCGCGTCGCTGTGCGCGAAGGTGCACGACGCCGGTGGGCAGGTGTACGTCGACGGTGCGAACCTCAACGCGCTTGTCGGGTTCGCCCGGCCGGGCCGGTTCGGTGCGGACGTGTCGCACCTGAACCTGCACAAGACGTTCTGCATTCCGCACGGCGGCGGTGGGCCGGGGGTGGGTCCGGTGGCGGTGCGGGCGCACCTGGCGCCGTTCCTGCCGGCTGATCCGGCCGGTGCGCCGGTGCCGGGGCGGCCGGCGATCGCGGCGGCCCGGTACGGGTCGGCGGGGATCCTGCCGATCCCGTGGGCGTACCTGCGGATGATGGGCGCCGACGGCCTGGCGCGGGCGACCGGGGTGGCGGTGCTGGCGGCCAACTACGTGGCGGCGCGGCTGCGGGAGCACTTCCCGGTGCTGTACGCGGGCAACAAGGGCCTGGTCGCGCACGAGTGCATCCTGGATCTGCGGCCGGTGACGAAGGCGACCGGGGTGAGTGTCGACGATGTGGCCAAGCGGCTCATCGACTACGGCTTCCACGCGCCGACGATGTCGTTCCCGGTGGCGGGGACGTTGATGGTGGAGCCGACCGAGAGTGAGGACCTGGCCGAGCTGGACCGGTTCTGCGACGCGATGATCGCCATCCGGGCGGAGATCGACAAGGTGGGCTCGGGTGCCTGGCCGACCGGGGACAACCCGCTCGCCAACGCGCCGCACACGGCGGAGATGGTCGGCGGTGACGACTGGCCGCACCCCTACCCGAGGTCGGTGGGCGCCTGGCCGGCGGGGGTGGAGCGGGCGGGGAAGTACTGGCCGCCGGTGCGTCGGGTCGACGGCGGGTACGGCGACCGGAACCTGGTCTGCTCGTGCCCGTCACCGCAGGCGTACGAGAGCTGACCGGGTCCGGTACCGCGCCGACCTGGTCGTGGCGGTCCCTGACCGGGGGACTAGCCTGGGTCGGCGCGGGAAAGACGTCGTGACGGATCGTGACGTCGCCTCAGGCGGCGAGCGCGTGTCGGGCGGGGCCTCGGTGCGGTGCGATGCTGCTGCCGTCGGGCAGCAGCTCGCCGGTGTCCTCGAAGACGATGACTCCGTTGCAGAGCAGGCTCCAGCCCTGTTCACGGAAGCAGGCGATGACCCTGGCGGCTTCCCGGTCGGTGGCTTCGGCGGAGGGACAGGTGGGTTGGTGCTGGCACATCGGGTTCTCCGGACTGTGGGGGCACTGTGTCATGGTTCACATGACCAGTGACGCACAGTACCAAGCGAAAGCTTGCCGCATCGAGCAGATGTACGCGTGGTGCGCGGGAAATCCGCTGAACGGATGAGCATGAACCGTCCAGACGTAGTGGAAGCGCTCCCACGGATGGTTGTCGATCCACCCGCGGTTCCCGCGCCCTGCCGCGGCCGGCTCGTCGAACACGCCCGCTGGCAGTGGCGCCCCGCCGACGGCGGCGACCCGGCCACGTACGCCGAGCAGTTCCTCGCCGAACACGGCCTGCACCTACGCGACCTGGCCCGCCCGGCACGCCCCCACCACCAGCACGGCATCTGCGGAGCCGCGCTCTACCTCTCCGCCACCGCCGCGGCCCTGCTCGCCGGCGGCCCACCCGGCGCACCCAACCCCGCCGACCTGCCCGAAGTCGCCGTCGTCGTCTACGCCCACACCGCGGCCCGCACCACCCACCCCCACCCACCACCACCCTGGTGGCACGGCGCCTGGACGGAAAGCTGGACCCCCCGCCAACACGCAGACGCGGTCACCGCGATCCGCCGCGCCATCGGCCACGGCGAGGTCTACCAGGTCAACATCGTCGGCCACGCCAGCACCCCCTACACCGGCGACCCACTGCCGGCCCTGACCCGCCTCGGCGGCCTACCCGGCGCCCGCTACGGCGGCGTGCTCACCGGCCCCGGCTGGGCCATCGGCTGCGCCAGCCCGGAAACCCTCATCGAGGTACGCGACGGCACCCTCACCACCCGACCGATCAAAGGCACCCGCCCGGCCACCGCCGCCGGCCGCGCCGACCTGCTCGCCTCGGCCAAGGAACGCGCCGAACACATCATGATCGTCGACCTGGAACGCAACGACCTGGCCCGCGTCGCCCGCACCGGCAGCGTCCGCGTCGACGACCTGTTCGCCGTACGCCGCTGGTGCGACCTGTGGCAGGCCGAATCCACCATCCGCGCCGACATCGCCGACGGCCTCGGCCTGGCCGACCTGCTCCGCGCCGTCTGCCCCGGCGGCTCCGTCACCGGCGCACCGAAACTCGCCGCCCTCAACCACATCGCCGCCCTCGAACCCGTCGGCCGTGGCGCCAGCATGGGCGCCCTCGGCTGGGTCGGCCCCGACCACATCGACCTCGGCCTGACCATCCGCACCGCCGCCGTCGACGCCAACGCCCTACACGTCTGGGCCGGCGGCGGCATCACCTGGGACAGTGACCCCGCCGCCGAGGTCGCCGAAGCCGCCGCCAAGACCACCCCGGTGCGGGCCGCTCTCTCCGGCCACCGAACCGGGCCACCCCCGCCGACGGCCACCGCCCGATAACCTTGCCGACATGACGATGCGGGACATCCGAATCATCGGCGACCCGGTGCTCCGCACCCCCAGCGAACCGGTCACCAGCTTCGACGCCGAACTGCGCACCCTGGTCACCGACCTGATGGACACCCTGCTCGGCGCGCCCGGCCGCGCCGGCGTCGCCGCCCCCCAGATCGGCGTCAACGCGCAGGTCTTCGTCTACGACGCCGACGGCCACCGCGGCCACATGATCAACCCGACGCTGGAGCTTTCCACCGAACTCCAGGACGACGACGAGGGCTGCCTGTCCATCCCCGGGCTGTACTTCCCGACCCCCCGCGCCCTGCACGCCACCGCCCACGGCTACGACCAGCACGGCGAACCCCTGACCATCGCCGGCAGCGGCTTCCTCGCCCGCGCCCTGCAACACGAGACCGACCACCTCGCCGGCCGCCTCTACGTCGACACCCTGCGCGGCGAAACCCGCCGCCGTGCCCTACGCGAGATCCGCGCCGGCCGCTTCGACTCCTCCCGCCGCAGCTGAACCAGCCACCCACTGGTCGTATCCCAGCTTCGCCACCAACGCCAGCACCACCACCAGCAGCACCACCCGCACGAACCCGGAACCGCGCCGCAACGCCATCCGCGCACCCACCGACGCCCCCGCGATGTTGCACACCGCCATCGCCGCACCCAGCAGCCACCACACGTGCCCGGTCACCGCGAACACCGCCAACGCACCCGCGTTCGTGCCCGCGTTGACCACCTTCGCCATCGCCGAACCGTGCAGGAAATCCGCACCCACCAGCGCGGTGAACGCCAGCACCAGGAACGTGCCCGTACCCGGACCGATCAACCCGTCATACGCGGCGATGCCCACCCCGGCCACCAGCACCGCCACCACCACCCGCGGCCGGGTCCGCCGCTGCGGCACCGCCAGCACCCCCAACGCGGGACGCAGCACCACGAACAACGCCACCGACACCAGCACCACCAGCACCACCGGCCGGTACGCCGACGGCGGCACCGCCCCGGCCAACGCCGCACCCAGACCCGCACACACCACCGCCAACGCCGCCGCCGGCCCCGCCACCGCCCAATCGATCTTCGTACGGCGGGCGAACGTCACCGCCGCCGTCGACGTACCGGCGATCGCCGCCAACTTGTTCGTCCCCAACGCCGTCGCCGGAGGAATCCCCGGGGCCGCCACCAGCAACGCCGGCAACAGCAGCAACCCACCACCACCCACCACCGCATCCACCCACCCCGCCAGGGCGGCGGCGGTCAGCAACGTCACCACGGTCACCGGGTCCAACTCCACGACCAGGGATTCTCCCCACCGGCCCCCCGCTCACACCGCCGGCTGTGGCCAGCCTCACCGGCCCCGACGACGCCGCACCCAGATCCCCATCCCGGCAACCGCCACAAACACCAGCACCGAACAGCACAACGCCCGCAGCATCGGGCAACTCTCCCACGCCGTCGCTAAGGTGACAGCGTGCGCCTGGCCACGTTCAACCTGCTGCACGGCCGGTCCCTCACCGACGGCCTGGTCGACCCGGCCCGACTGACCGCCGCCGTCGCCGCCCTCGACGTCGACATCCTCGCCCTCCAGGAAGTCGACCGTGACCAGTCCCGCAGCGGCAACCTCGACCTCACCGCCATCGCCGCCCAGGCCCTCGGCGCACCCGAGCACCGCTTCGCCGCCGCAGTTGTCGGCACCCCCGGCGAAAAGTTCCGCCCCCTCACCCACGACGACGACGGCCACGGCGAACCCTGCTACGGCGTCGGCCTGATCTCCCGCCACCCGGTCACCCACTGGCGCGTCACCCGCCTGCACCCCGCCCCGGTGCGCTCCCCGGTCTACGTGCCCGGCCCGGGCGGCGGCCTCATCCTGCTCCGCGACGAACCCCGCGTCGTCCTCGCCGCCGTGCTGGACACCCCCCACGGCCCCCTCACCGTCGCCGCCACCCACCTGTCCTTCGTCGCCGGCTGGAACGTCCGCCAACTCCGCCAGGTCATCCGCGCCCTGCGCGCCCTACCCGCCCCACGCATCCTGCTCGGCGACCTGAACCTGCCCGCCTGGGCCACCCGAGTCGTCTCCGGCTGGCACCTGCTCGCCCGCCGGCCCACCTACCCCGCCGCGCAACCCCGCGTCCAACTCGACCACATCCTCGCCGACCGGCACGGCTTCGACCAGCTACCCCCGGTCACCGCCGTGCGCACCCCACTGTCGACAATCTCCGACCACCGCCCCCTGGTCGTCGACCTCGGCAGTCGCCCCTGACCCCGCGAACCCGCCGGACGCCGCTCCTCCGACGCCCCAGCAACATCAGGGTTGTCGCGGTGTCCGGCCCCCGGGAGGCGGCAACTACAGCGTTGTTGCCGCCTCCCCGATTTCAGGGCGCGGTCACCGAGGTAGTGCCTCAGCGCCACCGCCCTGGCGAAGCACCTGGCCAGCCGCTGACCGGGCCGCCCGCAACGCGTTCCGGAACAACATCGCCACCGTCACCGGACCCACCCCACCGACCCTCGGCGTGATCGCCCCCGCCACCCGCGCACACGACTCATCGACGTCCGGCAGCAACCGACGCCCCGCGTACCGCGCCCCACCACCGACCACCACCGCACCCGGGCGCACATGCTCCGGCCGCACGATGCCCGGCACCCCGGCCGCCGCCACCAGAATCTCCGCCCGACGCGTATACCGAGGCCAGTCCGCCACCCCCGTGTGCACCACCGTCACCGCCGCGTTCGCCGTCGACCGCTTCTGCGCCAGCAGCATCGCCAACGGCCGCCCCAACGTCGCCCCACGACCCAGGATCACCACCTCACGACCAGCCACCGGCACCCCGTGGTACGCCAACAACGCCTCGATCGCCGCCGGCGTGCACGGCAGCGGTCCCGGCAACCCCAACGCCAGCCGCCCCATGTTCACCGGATGCATCCCGTCCACGTCCAGATCCGGGGCGAGGGTCTGCAACGCCCGGTCGTAGTCCAGACCGCCGGGGATCGGGTGCTGCACCAACACCCCGTGCACCCCAGGATCGGAGTTGAAGTCGGCCAGCACCGCGTGCACGTCGGCCTGCGACACCGACGCCGCCAACCGTACGTGCGGCGAGGCGAAACCCAGCTCCGCCGCCCGCCGCTGCTTGATCCGGATGTAACCGGCGCTGGCCTCGTCGTCACCCACCAGCACCGTCGCCAACGTCGGAGTCACCCCCGCCGCCCGCAGCTGCGCCACCCCCTCGGCCACCTGGGCCAGAATTTCCTCCGCCACCGGCACACCCGGCAGCAACCGCGCCGTCGTCGACATGGCTCACCTCGCCCGTGGCAGGCCCAGGCGGACGACCCCCCACGACGAGCTTCCCGATGGTCGATCCCATCCCCGATGCCGCCAGTCGCGTCCTCGCCAGCCTGCCACACCACCGGCCGCGTCAGCTCAGTCAGGAGCCGGCAGCAGCCCCGCCAACGCCCGGTTCGTACGGTTGGCCCGCACCGCCTCCCGCTGCTGCCCCGACGTCACCTCGATGTACGTCTGCGACGACGCCAACGACGCGTGCCCCAACAGCCGCATGATCTCCGCCGCCCCGGCGCCGTCCTCGGCCAACCGGGTGGCGAACGTGTGCCGCAGCGCGTGCAGCCGCGCCCCACGCGGCACCCGGTCGACGATCCCGGCCCGCCGGTAGCAGGACTCCACCAGATACTGCAGACCGCCCCGGCGCAGCGGCTCACCCTGACGGTCCACCAACAGCGGCGACACCTGCCGCACCGTACGCGCGCCGAAGCGGCGGGCACGGCTGTCCAGATAGCTCGCCAGCACCGCGTCCAGATCCGGCTCGATTGGCAGTACCCGGGGGCGCCCGCCCTTGCCGGCCACCTCCAGCCGGCGCTCACCGGGGCGGCCACCGAGCGAATCGACCCGTAATGCCAGCAGCTCCGACAGTCGCAGCCCCGCGCACAGGGCCAGCGCCAGCACCGCCACGTCCCGCTCCGGCCACGGGTCCCGCTGCCGTCCCTCGGCCCGTGCCGCCGAGGTGAGCAGGTGTTCGGGGGTGTCCTCACCGCGCAGCGGCTTGGGCGTCGGCAGGGGAGTGCGGGGACGTCCCACGGCCGGCATCGGATTGCCGGGCACCACCTGCTCGGCGACCAGGAAGGAGAAGAAGCCGTTCCAGGTGGACCAGGCCCGACCGACGGAGCTGGCCGCTCGGCCGGCGGCGAATCGGGCGAACGCGGCCCGGATCAGCCTGGGGGAGAGCGAGTCGACGGGCAGCTCGGCCAGGGGGAGGGGAGGGGTGGACAGCTCCGCGGCGAGCGCGGCGACGGTGGTCAGATCCCGCCGGTAGGCCGCCTGGGTGTGCGGGGAGGGCTTACGGGTGGCCCGGGCGGTCAGGAACTCCTCGATCAGCGTTGTTACCGATTCGTCCTGCTTGTCATGCATAAGGGATATTATGCATGACTTTCACGTTCCGGGCCCGAGGGCAGGGGAGCGTTTCTGTCAGGGGTCGGAGCTACGGTGCGATCACCGAGTTCACCGTCACCGGAGGCGCACCATGACGACCCTGCCCGAGCGACCCAACACCGCGCTGCTCGTCATCGACGTGCAGAACGGGGTGGTGGCGGACGCCCATGACCGTGACGGCGTCATCGCCAACATCAACACGGTGCTGGGTAAGGCGCGCGCCGAGGGCGTGCCGGTCGTCTGGGTGCAGCACTCCGACGAAGGCCTCCCGCAGGGCAGCGAGGCCTGGCAGTACGTGCCCGAGTTGCTCCGCGAGGACACCGAGCCGTTGGTGCACAAGCGCTACGGCGACTCGTTCGAGGACACCGACCTGGAGGCGGTGCTCGCCGAGCGCGGCGTGGGCCGGCTGGTCGTCACGGGCGCGCAGACCGACGCGTGCATCCGGTCGACTCTGCACGGCGCGTTCGTGCGCGGCTACGACGCGACGCTTGTCGGCGACGCGCACACCACGGAAGACCTGACCGCCTACGGCGCGCCGCCGCCGGAGCAGGTCATCGCCCACACCAACCTGTACTGGAGCTTCCACAGCGCACCCGGCCGCCAGGCCGGGACCGTCCAGGCCGCCGAAGTCAACTTCGGTCCCATCGGCTGACCGTCGGGTGGGCCTCTGGATCGGTCAGGGCAGGGGCCCCACCCACTCAACGTTACATAATGTGCATTATCGAATCGGTGCGCGGATGGTCGTCGTCGAGGAGAGGCGGGGCCGCCGACGTGCGGCTTCCCACCTCTGGCGTTCACGACGTCGGCGATGCGGCGAGATGAGTACGGCGACTCATGCTTCGTCTGACTGCGGCCAGCATCCTCGCAACCATGACTCCTCGTCACCTGGTCACGTCGGCGGCAGCCGCAGCTCTGGTGTTCACGCTGGCGGCCTGCGGGTCGGACGCACCCACGCGCGAGGAAGCCAGCCGGGAAGCGCAATCGGCAGCGGTCCGGCAGGCAAGTGCGTCGAGCGCCGAGCAGCTCAGCATCCTGCTCTCCGACGTGGCCCGGGCGTCGCCGCTCAGGCCGGTCGCCGTGGCAACGCGGGACATCTGCCATGCCGGCGACACGAACGGTCTGTGGGCCCACGACGAGTACCGCATCAGTTGCGGTCTCACCGAGACCAGGTATCTCGGGGCCGACGGTGACTTGCTGGAGGTGCTGCGGGAGGTCGACAGGCACGCCAGAGCTGCCGGGCTGGTGCCCTCCACCGAGTCGGCCATCGATGAGATCGAGAGTTACTACGCGGCGAACGGCAGGACCGAGGACGGATTGCTGCTACCCAAGCCCGGGTTGGGCTACCTCGTCCCCGGGCGGGGCTGGACTGTTCAGGTCGGCTGGGCACAGGACTGGACTGGGCAGGCCGAATGGTCACGGCTCGGCGATCCCCTGAACAGCCAGCCCGTTCCGGATCTCACCTGGCCTACGGTCTTCGTCGAGGCGCGACCGGTCGACCTCGACGCGCTACGGGACGGTCCGTTGCGGCGGCACCAGCATGTTGTCACCATCTCCTCGGGGATCACGTACCACGAGGTGCCGTGGCCTGCCTGACGGCGGGCACGGGTACCGGCGGTTCAACGCTCAGCGGTGCTGTTGGTGGCCGGCGCGCTCGTCGACCATGTGTCGGGCGTACCAGTCCGGCCAGTCGGGGTCGGGGTGGCCGAGTTTCTTCTCGTGGCGGTCGTGGGCGGACGCCGCCCGGCGCAGCGCCGCGGCCAGGTCGTCCACCGAGTCGTAGGTGGTCTGCATGTCTGCTCCCCTCCTGCGTCGGGTAGCCGCCGGGCGCCCGGAGCGCGGTGGCGGCCTTCGTGGGGCTACCCGGGTGACCGGCGCGCATTCCCGCTCGGCCTGGCTCGTTGGCGTCGTGCCTGCGCCGTCTGGCGCTGGCGGGTCGGCGGTCAGAGGCCGCCGCCGACGCGGAGGATAGCGCCGGTGGTGTAGGAGGCGTCGGGGCTGAGCAGCCAGGCGACGGCGGCGGCGACCTCGTCGGGTTCGCCGGGGCGGCCGAGTGGGATCCGGCCGGCGGCTTGGTTGGGCCGGTCGGGTTGGCCGGAGAGCGCGTGGATGTCGGTGCGGATGATGCCGGGGGCGACGGCGTTGACGCGGATGCCGCGGGGGGCGAGTTCCTTGGCCAGGCCGGTGGTGAGCGCGTCGGTGGCGGCTTTGACGGCGGCGTAGTGGACGTACTCCCCTGGGCTGCCGAGGGTGGCGGCGACGGAGGAGAGGTTGACGATGGCGGCGCCGTCGCTCATCCGGCGGGCGGCCTGTTGGGCGCAGAGGACGTAGCCGATGAGGTTGACGTCGACGACGCGACGCAGGTCGTCGGGGTCGAGGTCGGTGAAGGGGCCGATCGGGCTGGTGATGCCGGCGTTGTTGACCAGGCCGGTGAGGGTGCCGAGTTCGGCTGCGGCGTCGAACAGGGCGGTGACCTGGTCGGGATCGCGGGTGTCGGCGGGGACGGCGATGGCGCGTACGCCGGTGGCGCGCAGTTCGGCCACGACGGTGTCGGCGGCGGTGTGGTCGCGGCGGTAGCCGATGGCGATGTGCTGGCCGGTGTGGGCGAGGCGGCGGGCGGTGGCGGCGCCGATGCCGCGGCTGCCGCCGGTGATGACGGTGACGTTGGCCAATGGACCTCTCCCCTGCCCCGAGCCGGTGTCGGGGACGTTACCGGCGTGGTGGCGGTGGCGGGTAGCGCGGTGTGGTCGAGCGCACGGTCGGTGGTGGGCGATGGCTTACGCTCGCGGCGATGGTGTCGGTGGGGAGGGCTCGTGGCGGGTGTAGGTGTCGGGGATCTGGTCGAGGATTTCGAGTTGCCGGACGAGACGGGTCGGCCGCGGCGGTTGACGGAGTTGCTGGCGGCGGGGCCGGTGGTGTTGTTCTTCTATCCGGCGGCGATGACGCGGGGGTGCACGGCGGAGAGTTGTCACTTCCGGGATCTGGCGGCGGAGTTCGCGGCGGTCGGGGCGCAGCGGGTGGGCATCAGCCGGGATTCGGTGCGGCGTCAGGCGGAGTTCTCGCGGTTGCACGGTTTCGACTATCCGTTGTTGTCGGATCCGGACGGCGTGGTGGCCGAGCGGTTCGGGGTGCGGCGGCGGCTGCCGTTGGGTCCGTTGAGTACCCGGCGGATGACGTTCGTGATCGGGGTCGATCGGCGGGTCGTCGAGGTGGTGCACAGCGAGTTGGGCATGAATGAGCATGCCGATCGGGCGTTGCGGGCGTTGGGGGGCTGATCTTCGGGTTGTCGCTGGCTGCTGGTATCAAGGCAGGCGGCTGAACACGTGTACGAGGAATGAGGTTGGGCGATGGGTGCCGCTGGTCAGGGTTTGTCCGAGGACGAGGTGCGCGGCATCCGGGAGGCGTTGGCCGCGGGGCGTAAGCCGAAGGTGGTGTTCACGGCGGCGGCCGGTCAGATCGCCGGTCAGTTGGGTCAGGTGGTGGAGTTGACCGATCCGGCGGAGTCCGACGAGTTCGTGGTGGTGCGGTTCGGGCGTGACGAGTTGCCCTTCTCCCCCGCCGATGTGGCGGTGGCGCCGCGGGGTGCGGGTCGGCGGCCGGCGGAGTCGAAGGTGGAGCCGGCGCCGGTCGAGCCGGCGGTGGTGACGCCGGAGTTCGTGTTGGATCGGGTGCCGCAGCAGCGTCGGGAGGAGCAGCCGGGGCGGGATGAGCAGTCGGGTCGGGAGGAGCCGAGGGTGGACGAGACGGTGGGGTCGAAGGTGGAGGCGAAGCCGGCTCGGCGGGCGGTGAAGGCGGCGAAGCCGAAGGGGCCGGCGGGGTTGACGGTGACGTTGGCCTATGCCGAGGGCGAGTGGACGGTCGCGGCGCAGCAGGGTGGGAAGGTGTTGGCCAAGCCGTATGTGCTCAAGCCGGCGGAGGCGCTGCGGATGGTGGCGTTGGTGGATGTGCCGGGGGTGCATGAGGCGGTGGAGCAGATTCTGGCCGCCGAGCGGTCGGAGGCGGAGCGGCAGGCCGAGAAGTTGCGGGCGGAGTTGGCGGAGATCGAGGCCCGGTTGGCGGAGTTGCGCGAGGCGGGCTGAGGGTTTCGATCCGATCGGTGGCCCGGTCCGGCATCCCCTGCCGGGCCGGGCCGTCGGCGTTTGTCAGAAGTAGTCGATGAGGTGGGCGGTGGGTCCGGCGGCGAGCAGGTCCAGGGCGGCGGGGTCGGGTGTGCGGTGGTGCAGCAGTCCGGCTTCGGCGAGGGTGCGGGCGGTGCCGGTGCCGGTGTAGAGGCGGGCGAAGCCGCGTACGGTCAGGTGCAGGTCGGCGTCGGTGGTGGTGCGGTGCAGGTCGGCGTGGCCGTCGGCGACGGTGAGTTGCCAGGTGCCGGTGTTCCAGTCGGCGAGGTCGTCGGTGAGGGTGAAGGTGACCTGGCCGTGGGTGTGGGTGGGCCAGCCGCGGGCCTGTACGGCGCGGACGATGTCGACGGGTCGGTGCATCCAGGCTTCGCGTTCGTGTTCGCGGGCGCGTTCCAGGGGCAGGTGGGTGCTGACGGTGTCGTCGGGTAGCGGGGTCACGCGCAGGGTCGGGGTGACGCTGTACCAGCTGGCGAGGGTGCCGACGAGGGCTTGGGCGGCGTCGGCGGTGGTGGCGAGGATGTCTTCGACGGTGAGTACGGCGTCGGGGCCGTAGCCGCGGCCTCGGTCCCAGCCGGCGTAGCCGACCAGTTGGCTGTCGTGTTCGACGAGGGTGAGCCCGTCGTAGGGCAGTTCGTCGGTGGCGGTGAACCGGCGGTGGGTGCGGGTGAGCAGGCCGTTGCGGTGGTGGGCGACGCGTTGGTAGAGCTCGGCGGTGGCGGGCAGGTCGGCGCTGGTGCCGGCGCGGATGGTCAGCCGTGGGTCGGGGCGGTGTCGGGGCAGGGTGGCGGTGGGTAGGTCGAGGGTGCGTAGTTGGCCGGTGATCTCCCAGCCGCAGGCGCGGTAGGGGGCGGCGGTGGTGGGGAACAGCGTGCTGACGGCGGCGCCGCGGTCGTGGGCGTGGCGGAGCAGGGTGGTCAGTAGGGCTCGGCCCACTCCGGTGCCGCGTGCTTCGGGGGCGACGGCGACGCCGGCGACGTCGGCGGCAGGTACGGCGTGTCCGCTCCACCATTGTTCGTCGTGCAGGTCGATGGCTTTGCCGATGAGTTTTCCGGTGGGGTCGAAGGCACCGTGGGCGGTTCGGCCGGTGGGGTTTGGTGGTGGGGGTGGTTGCGGGTCGGAGCCGAAGGCGAGCCGGCCGAGTTGCCAGGCGTCGTTCAGGTCGTCGGGGGTGAGTTCACGCACGTCGGGCACGGGCCGACGATAGCGGTCGTGGTGGTGGGGTCGACGGGATTTTCCGGTGGGTTCAGGTGGTGGTGACGGGGTGGTGGCGGACCGGGAAGTTGACCGAGTTGGCGATGAAGCAGGTGTGGTGGGCGTCGTCGTGCAGGGCGGTGGCGATGTCGGTGGTGGTGGGGTCGGCGACGGTGACGTGGGGTCGCAGGGTGACCTCGGTGAAGTGGCCGTTGCCGGTGTTGTCGGTGGTCATGGTGCCGGTGGCGTGGTCGATGTAGTCGGTGACGACGATGCCTTTGTCGGCGCACAGGTGCAGGTAGGCGAGCATGTGGCACTGGGACAGGGCGGCGAGGAGGAGTTGTTCGGGGTTCCAGCGGGTGCGGTCGCCGTGGAAGGTGGGGTCGGAGCTGCCGGGGATGGGTGGGCGGCCGTCGGTGGTGATGTCGTGGTCGCGTCGGTAGTCGCGGTAGCTGCTGGTGCCGGTGCCGAGGTTGCCGGTCCAGGTGACGGTGGTGGCGTAGTGGTGGGTGCGGGCCATGGTCAGCCTTCCGGTTCGCTGTGGTGGGTGAGCAGGAGGTCGAGCAGGCGGACGAGTTCGTGGCGGTCGGTGGGGTTCAGTGGGGCGAGCAGGGTGTCCTGGGCGGTGTCGAGGGCGTGTTGCAGGTGGGTGAGTTCGCGTTGGCCGGCGGGTGTGATGTGGACGATGTTGCGGCGGCGGTCGGTGGGGTCGGCTTGGCGGCGTACGAGGTGGCGGTCGGCGAGGTCGTTGAGGGTGGCGACGATGTCGCTGCGGTCGATGCCGCTGTGTCGGCCGAGGTCGGCCTGGCTGGCGGGGCCGGTTTCGGCGAGGGTGGCCAGTAGTCGGTAGTGGTAGCCGCGGGCGTGGCGGGTGGCGAGTGCGGTGGTGACGAGGCGGGTGGCGTGGGCGGCGGTCTGGGTGAGCAGCCAGCTGGGGGTGGTGCGCAGTCGGTTGGGTGTGGGGGCGCTGGGTTGCTCCATGTGGGGACTGTACGCGATTTCGTTGGCGGCACCCACGATCGATGGTATGTTGGCTCCGCCAACGTTGGCTTCACCAATGAATAGAGGTTGACATGTCCATCACCCTCAACGGGCAGATGCTCGGCCGGACCCACTACGCCACCCGGGCGGTGCTGGAGCGGGAGCTGGACCGTCTCGGGTTGACCTTCGCGCAGGGGTTGCTGCTCAACGCGTTGGCTGCCGCCGATGCTCCGCTCCCCCGCGTCGATGCCGCCCGTCGGCTGGTCGACGCGATGCAGGTGTCGACCGCGTCGGCGTACGCCACGCTTGCCGAGTTGATCGCGGCGACGCTTGTGGCGCCGCTGCCCTCCGACGCCTCCCGGGTCGCGCTGACCCCGACCGGGCGGCACACGCAGCAGTTGGTCGCCGCGGCTTCCGCCGAGATCGGCGCCCGGCTGTGGGCCGATCTTCCGACCGACGACCTCGCGGCGGCGGCGCGGGTGCTGGAGGTGGTGCGCCGCCGCGCCGAGCAGACCCTGGCGGCGGCGTGACGGGCGGGGCCCGGGTTTTCCCGGATTCCGCCCGCCGGCCGGTCAGTGCTGCGGGATGTGGGCCACGCCTATGCGCTTGCGGAAGACCCAGTAGGTCCAGCCCTGGTAGGCCAGCACGATCGGGGTGAAGAACACCGCCACCCAGGTCATGATCGTGAGGGTGTAGGGGGTGGAGGCGGCGTTGGTGGCGGTGAGTGTGCCGGCGGGGTCCAGCGTGGAGGGCAGCACGTTCGGGAACAGGGCGGCGAACAGGGTGGCCACGGCCAGGCCGATCGCGGCGGCGGTGCCGGTGAAGGCCCAGCCCTCCCGGCGTACCGTGGCGGCGGCGAGACCGCCGAGCAGGGCGAGCGCGGCGGCGACGGCGAGCACGACGGCGGCCGTGCTGGAGCGGATGGTCAGGGTCCAGCTCAGGAAGGCCACCGCGAGGACCGCCGCGGCCACGCCCAGGCGCACGGCGAGCGCGGCGGCCCGGGCGCGGATGTCGCCGACGGTCTTGAGGGCGACGAAGACGGCGCCGTGGGTGGCGAACAGCGCCGCGGTGGTCGCGCCGCCGAGCAGGGCGTACGGGTTGAGCAGGTTGAGCAGTCCGCCGACGTACTCGTGGTCGGCGTCCAGCGGCACGCCGCGCAGGATGTTGGCGAACGCCACGCCCCACAGGATGGCCGGGACGAGTGAGCCGAAGAAGATGGCGTTGTCCCAGCGGCGTTTCCAGGACGCCTCGGGACGCTTGTGGCGGTATTCGAAGGCGACGCCGCGGGCGATCAGGGCCAGCAGGATGAGCAGCAGGGGCAGGTAGAAGCCGGAGAAGAGGGTGGCGTACCACTCGGGGAAGGCGGCGAACATGGCGCCTCCGGCGGTGATCAGCCAGACCTCGTTGCCGTCCCAGACCGGCCCGATCGTGTTGATCATGACGCGGCGTTCCTTGTCGTCGCGGCCGAGCACGGGCAGCAGCATGCCGACGCCGAAGTCGAAGCCTTCGAGGATGAAGTAGCCGGTGAACAGCACGGCGACGAGGAGAAACCAGATGGTGGTCAGTTCCACGGTGGGGCTCCGGACTCAGTAGGCGAAGGCGAGCGGGCGCTCGGCGTCGTCGGTGTCGTCGGGTTCGGGGGCCGGGGTGACGTCTGGTACGCCGGCCTTGGCGTAACGGATCAGCAGTTTCACCTCGATGACGGCGAGGACGGCGTAGATGAGGGTGAAGGCGGTGAAGGAGGTGAGCACCTCGGTCAGGGAGACGCTGCGGGACACGCCGTCGCGGGTGAGCATCTCGCCGAAGACGATCCAGGGCTGGCGGCCCATCTCGGTGAAGATCCAACCGAAGGAGTTGGCCAGCAGCGGCAGGATCGGCATGGCCAGGCCGGCGCGCAGCAGCCATTTGCTGTTCGGGACGGCGCGGCCTCTGCGCTGGGTCCAGAGCACCAGCAGGGCGATGGCGGCGGCGGCGAGCCCGAAGCCGATCATGAGCCGGAAGCTCCAGTAGGTGACCGGGATGATCGGGGTGTAGCTGCCGGCGCCGTACTGGGCGCTGTAGCGGGCCTGGAGGTCGTTGATGCCCTGCACGGTGCCGTTGGGGTCGCCGGTGCCGAGGTAGGACAGCAGGTACGGGATCTTGAGGGCGAACAGTTCGCGGCTGCCGTCGAGGCTGCCGACGGTCAGTACGGAGAACGACGCGGGGCTCTCGGTGGCGTAGAGCCCTTCGGCGGCGGCCATCTTCATCGGCTGCACCTGCGTCATGATCTTGCCTTGGATGTCGCCGGTGATGACCACGACGGTGGCGGAGATCAGGGTGACCCAGGAGCCGAAGCGGGCGGCGAAGCGGTAGGCGGGGGTGTCGGCGCTGTCGCGGTGGCGGATGAGGTGCCACAGGGCGACGGCCACCAGCAGCGACCCGGCGACCAGGAAGGCGCCGGCGATGGTGTGCGGAAAGGTGATCAGGGCGACCTTGTTGGTCAGCACGGCGAGGAAGTCGGTCAGTTCGGCGCGACCGGTGTCCGGGTTGTAGCGGTAGCCGACCGGGTTCTGCATGAACGAGTTCGCGGCGAGGATGAAGTACGCCGACAGGTTGGTGCCGATGGCGGCGGCCCAGATGCTGGCCAGGTGCAGGCGTTTGGGTAGTCGGTCCCAGCCGAAGATCCACAGTCCGATGAATGTGGATTCGAGGAAGAACGCGACAAGGGCCTCGATGGCCAGGGGCGCGCCGAAGATGTCGCCGACGAAGCGGGAGTAGTCGCTCCAGTTCATGCCGAACTGGAACTCCTGCACGATGCCGGTGACCACGCCCATGGCGAAGTTGATCAGGAAGAGTTTGCCGTAGAACTTGGTGAGCTTGAGGTACTTCTCGTCCCCCGTGCGGTGCCAGAGTGTCTGCAGGATGGCGACCAGAACGGACAGGCCGATGGTCAACGGCACGAAGAGAAAGTGGTAGACGGTGGTGACACCGAACTGCCAGCGGGCGACGTCCAACGCGTCCACCTGCGACCCCCAGGCTATTCATACTACAAGACGTAGTAAATACTACAGCGCGTCGTACGAGGATTGGCAGAGGCGGCCGGCCCGAACCGGACCGGGACCAATGACCCTGCTCACCTCTGTCGTACGGCCCGCCCTGGCCGCCGGGCCGCCCGCCCGCCGTGCGACCATTTCCCGCTGATGGAAGCAGCCCACTCCCCCTGGCGTCCGCCGCTGATCTGGCGCGTCGCGTTGCTGCTGGCCCGCGTCGTCGTCGGGACGCTGGCCCGGCTGGAGGTCACCGGCGACATCCCGGCCCGGTTGCGTGGCGGGCCGCTGATCCTGGCCGCCAACCACATCAGCCCGTTCGACCCGATCGTGCTCGCCGCGGCCTGCCGGGCCCGCCGGGTGGCACCCAGGATCATGGCCACCGGCGGGCTGTTCCGGGCCCCGCTGATCGGGACCGCGATGCGCAGCGCCGGGCACATCCGGGTCGACCGGGGCACCAGTGGCGTACACCGGGCCCTGGACGATGCCGCCGCCGCGGTCGCCGCCGGCGCACCGATCCTGGTCTACCCGGAGGGACGTATCGGCCTGGACCCGGGCATGTGGCCCGAACGCGGCAAGACCGGCGCCGCCCGCCTCGCCCTGGCCTGCGGCGCGCCCGTGATTCCCCTCGCCCAGTGGGGATCCCACGAGGTGCTGCCCTACCAGGCCCCGAAAGGGATGCTGCGCGGCGTCGCCCGGGCGCTGGTGCGCCGCCCCACCGTACGGGTGCACTTCGGCGACCCGGTGGACCTGGCCGAGGTGACCCGTGGCACGCCGGGCGCGGCCCGACAGGCCACCGACCGGATCATCGACGCGCTCACCGAGACCCTGGCCCCGCTGCGGCCGGACGAACCCGACCGCCCCCGCCACCTCGACCCCAGCCGGCCGGTCGACCCCAGCCGCGCCCACCGGCGCCGCCCCGCCGCCGGCTGAGCCTCAGGTCGCCTGCTGCACGGCCCGCAACACCTCGGTCACGGCCGAGGCCACCGGCGCCACCGGCGCGGCCAGGGCCGCCAGGCGCTGCAACAGCGCCGTCACCCGGGCCGGTTCCGGATCCGGCCGTGCCAGCTGGACCCGCAGTTCCGCGGCCACCGCCCGAGCCGGCTCCGGCAGCTCGTCACGGTGCTGGTCGAGGGTCTGTACCAGCTGGGCCACCAGCGCCGGCACGTCCACCCCCGGCGCGGTGGCCCACAACGTCCCACCGACCGCGTGCGCTCCCGGACCCACCGCCTGGTTGCCGACCTGGCTCACCCCACCCGACTGCTGGATCCCGAAGTTGATCGAGTTGTCGGACGTGGTCATGACGGCCTCCCGGTGCCGGCTCGACGGCTCGTGCCCTGTGGTGCCGGCTGTTCCGTGGTGGTCTGCTGCTCCGCCCGCGCGCCGGCGCCCACCGCCTGGTTGCCGACGACGCTGAGGCCGCCGGTCTGGATCACACCCTGATTGAGGATCATGGTTTGCCGGGTGCGGAACTCGGCGGTGTCCACACCCTTGTCCTCCAGGAAGTCGACGATGGCGGCCAGCACGTGCCGCTCGACCACCTTGAGATGCTTCGCGGCGTCGAGCACCTGAAAGTAGTTGTGGTAGGTGGTGCCGGTGGCCAGCTCCCGCACCCCGGCCCGGGCGCCGTAGTCGTAGCCGAGGTCCTCGCGGGCCATCCGGCGGGACCGCGACTGCCGGATCTGGTGACGCACCACCCGGACGCCGTCGCGTACCAGGCGCACCGGCGCGCCGAAGGCGGTACGCACCAACTGCTCGGCGGCGGCGGTGAACAACTGGACGAACTGGCGCACCGGGATCCACTCGGTCAGCCGGTCCACGTCGTGGTACTCGATGCGGGGCGGCTCCAGCAACGTCCGGGCGCACTCCAGGTAGAGCACCCGACCATCGGTGGAGAAGTGCAGGAACGTGCAGGCCACCACCTCGCCGCCCCAGGACGGCACCAGAGCGCCCAGAAAGTGTCGGGCGGCGCCCTGCGGCCGGCTCGCCACCGCTCGCAGCCGCTCGTCGGACCAGCGTTGCCGGGGCATCCGGCTGCGCTCGGGCAGCAGCTGCGGATCGTCGGTCAGCAGACCGCCGTGCACGAAGACCCGATCCTCAAGCACCAGCCCGGCGAGCCGTTCCGGATTCAGCTCCGGGTCGCCGGCCGGGTCGAGCCGGATCGCCGCCAGTCGTTGCCGCACGTGGTCGATCAGATCCACCACGGCGAACTGTACGGTGGCGTCCGGGTCGTCGTCGGTGACCGCCGTCGCCGGTTCGGGCAGGTGCTGTTCGGCCCGGTGGATGGGCAGGGCGAACGACCAGCCGGCCACCGGTGCGCCGTGCCCCACGAACGGGGTGTACCCGCTGTAGATCGTCACGTTGCCGTGCTGCGCGGTGTCGAGCTGGGCCAGGCGGGCCGCGTGGCGCTGCGGCACCGGGCCGGTTTCGGGCGACGCGGGCTGGAAGTGACCGCGCCGCAGCCGTTGCACCAGCAGCTGCCGGGTGCCCAGCAGGTGCAGCACGAGGATCAGGTACGCGAGCAGCCCGGCCACCAGCGCCAGCCAGGGCAGGCCGATCATCCAGTCGAGCGTGCCGTCCTCGTCGGTCTGCACCCCGGCGAACTGCGCCACCAGCCACAGCGACACCACGATCGTCGCGACCAGTGCCGCCGCCGAGGCCAGCGGGCCGTTCCGGTTGGCCCGGGTCAGCGACATGCCGACCGCCAGCACCGCCGCGGCCAGCAGCGTCCACAGCGGCGCCAGCAGCAGGGCCATGCTGCCGGCGATGAGCAGGCCGGCATCGCGACGGATGCGCCGCTGACGTGCCTCAAGGCAGTGCCGCAGCACGGTGGTCAGGTCGAAGCCGACCGAGGGCGCCACCGCCCGAAGTTCGTCGTCGAGGACCTCGGACAGGGCCGAGTCGGCGAACGTGTCGTCGGTGTGCGCCGCCACGCACAGGTAGCGGGTCGCCTCGCTCGTGGCGTCCGCCGGGCCCGCCGTCGAGACCTCGGGGGTGGCCTGCCGGATCACCATGTCAGTTGCCTCCCAGACCGGGAACGGTCGGTCGCGGCCGGCGCCGCCGTGCCGGTGCCGCCGCGAGCAGCAGGCCGACGACGAACCCGCACAGCAGTGCCCGTACCAGTTCGTTCAGCAGTTCCGCACGCATCGCCGACCCGGTGTAGACGCCGCTGTCGACGGCCAGATGCACCAGGGCGCCGCCGGTCGTGGCGAGCGTCGCCGCCACGACCGTCGCGCCGAGCGTGCCGAAGAAGCGGTACGCCCGGGGAGGCGTGGCCCAGGCGGCCAACCTGCGCAGCAGCACCAGCACGATCAGGACGAACAGCGCCACCTGGGCGGTGCGCGCGAGCTGGTAGCTGGACAGGGTGTCCGGGCTGCCCCACCGCAGCCACGACAGCCCCAGCAGCAGCGCGTCGACCGCGGTCGTGAGGATCCCGGCCGGGCCGTCGATGCGGGGCAGGTTGACGCTCAGTTCCCGCAGCACCTCGTACCCCCAGGGGCTGCCGGCGGCCAGGGTCGTGACCAGCAGCGCCCCGAACCCCGGCGGAAGATCGCGGGTCGCCGGGCGGCGCGGTGGCGCGACGCGTCCGGGCAGCGGGTGCACCGGGCGGATGGTCAGCGCCGCCGGCGTCGAGGGCGGGTCGTCTCGTCGCGGTACAGAACTCGTCCACGGCATCACCGGGGCATCGTCGCCGGTGCCGACCGAGCAGGGAAGGTTACTGTCCGGCATCCGGCAATCACCGGTGGGTATCGGATGGGGCGTGGACGACGGGACGAATCCGGGTCGCCGCCGGCCCGCCACCGGGCGGTCACCGGGGCCAGGCATACTGCGCCGCGTGCCCACGAACGCGCACCCCTACCTCGACGCACCCGCGCCGCTGGCCTTCGCCCATCGCGGCGGCGCCGCCGACGGCGACGAGAACACCGCCGCCGCGTTCGCGCGGGCGGTCGAGCTGGGCTATCGGTACGTCGAGACCGACGTGCACAGCACCGCCGACGGGGTGGCCGTGGTGTTCCACGACGACACCCTGGAGCGGGTCACCGGGCAGCGTGGCCGGGTGGGCGCCATGCGCTGGGCCGACCTGGCCACGGTGCGCGTCGGCGGCTCCGCCGTGGTGCCCCGCCTCGACGAGGTGCTCGGCGCGTGGCCACAGGTGCGGTTCAACATCGACGTCAAGTCCGACCAGGGGGTGACGCCCACGGTGACCACTGTCGACCGGGCTCGCGCCGCCGACCGGGTGCTGCTGGCCTCGTTCAGCGACGCCCGGCTGACCCGGCTGCGGGCGCTGACCGGCGGACGCGTCGCCACCAGCCTCGGGGTACGCGGAGTGGCCCGGCTGCGGTGGGCCTCGTGGGCCGGACGGCCGCTGCGGTTACCGCCGTCGGTGGTGGCCGCGCAGGTGCCGGTGCGCTACGGGCGGGTGCCGGTGGTCGACCGTCGCTTCCTGCGCACGGCCCACCGGCTCGGCCTGCAGGTGCACGTCTGGACGATCGACGAACCTGCCGAGATGCACGAGTTACTTGATCTTGGGGTTGATGGCATCATGACCGACCACGTCGGCGTGCTGCGCGACGTCTACCGCAGCCGCGGCCACTGGGCCGCCTGAACACCTGGGCGGAGGACCCCCATGGCCGAGACGGTCACCCCGGCGGCGCAGGACATCCCACCACCGCGAAGCACCCGGCGCGAACGCACCGGCTGGTACTTCTACGACTGGGCGAACTCGGCCTTCCAGACCACAGTCATCACGGTGTTCCTGGGGCCGTACCTGACAAGCGTCGCCAAGCTCGCTGCCGGCTGCGAACCCGGTGCCGACAACTGCAGCGGCTACGTCTATCCGCTGGGCATCAAGGTGGCCGCCGGGTCGTACTACCCGTACACGATCTCGCTGTCGGTGCTGCTGACCGTCTTCGTGCTGCCGGTGATCGGCGCGATCGCCGACCGGTCGCTGCACAAGAAGCGGCTGCTGGCCGCAAGCGCGTTCACCGGCGCGTTCGCCACCACCGCGATGCTCTTCGTCACCGGCGACCGGTACCTGCTCGGCGGCGTGCTGCTGCTGATCGCCAACATCGCCTTCGGGGCGTCGATCGTGGTGTACAACTCGTTCCTGCCGCAGCTGGGCGGGCCGGACGAACGCGACGGCATCTCCAGCAGAGGCTGGGCGCTGGGTTACCTGGGCGGCGGTCTGCTGCTGGCGTTGAACCTGGTCGTGGTGCAGTCGTTCGACAACGGCACCGCCGAGCGCACCCTGGATCTGGCCCGCTGGTCGATCGTGTCGGCCGGGCTGTGGTGGGCGGCGTTCACCCTGGTGCCATTGCGCTGGCTGCGGGAGCACCCGACTGCCGCCGCGCTGGCCGCCGCCGGCCGCGGCAACGTGCTCACCGACGGGTTCCGGCAGCTCGGGCGCACCCTGCGGGGGATGAAGACGTACCCGCTGACGCTGTTCTTCCTGCTGGCGTTCCTGGTCTACAACGACGGCATCCAGACCGTTATCACGCTGGCCAGCGTGTACGGCACCGAGGAGCTACGGCTGGGGCAGAGCACCCTGATCGTGACGATCCTGCTGGTGCAGTTCCTGGCCTTCGGCGGCGCGTTGACCCTCGGCGCGTTGGCCGGTCGGATCGGGGCGTGGAAGACGGTCCTGCTGAGCCTGGTGCTGTGGACCTTGGTGATCGTCGCGGCGTTCCGGTTGCCCGCTGAGGATCCGCTGCCGTTCATGGTGCTCGGCGCGGCCATCGGCCTGGTCCTCGGCGGCAGTCAGGCACTGAGCAGGTCGCTGTTCAGTCAGTTGATCCCCGACGGCAAGGAGGGTGAGTACTACGGCTTCTACGAGATCAGCGACAAGGGCACCAGTTGGCTCGGACCGGCGGCGTTCGGGCTGGTGTTCCAGCTCACCAACTCCTACCGGGTCGGTCTGGTCTCGCTGCTGATCTTCTTCGTGGTCGGCTTCCTGCTGCTGTTGGCGGTGCCGATCCGACGGGCCATCGTCGCCGCCGGCAACACCCCGCCCCGGGTGCTCTGACCCGGGCGCCGATGCGATGATCGACACCCCGGCCGGGTCGACCGCGCCAGCCGGGAGCACACCGCACTAGGCTGCCGGTCCGTGACGACCGACGACGCCGTACCGACCTGCCTGGCCCGCCCGACCCTGCCCGCCGCGGGCGACAGCCCGGCCGGGTGCGTCGCCGCCCGTGGCGTCGACGGGCGGCCGGCGCACGCCGCCGCGCTGCGGTTCTACTGGGGGCCGATGGACTGCGGCAAGTCCACGATGGCGCTGCAGATGAACTACAACCATGCCCGGCAGGGCCGCCGGGGACTGGTGACCACCCGCATCGACCGCTCCCTGGGCCCGCAGGTCACCACCCGCATCGGTCTGGCCCACGAGGCCATCGAGGTGACCGACGCGCTCGACCTGCGCACGCTTGTGCGCGACGCCTGGGCCGACGGGGTACGGGTGGACTACCTGATCTGCGACGAGGCCAGCTTCTACGGGGTCGAGCACGTGGAGCAGATGGCCGACCTGGTCGACAGCTACGACGTCGACGTGTACGCCTTCGGCCTGGCCACCGACTTCCGCTCCAGCCTGTTCCCGGCGGCGCAGCGGCTGTTCGAGCTGGCCGACTCGGTGGCCCGGATCCAGGTCGAGGTGCTCTGCTGGTGCGGCCGTGAGGGCCTGCTCAACGCCCGGGTCGCCGACGGGCGGGTGGCCCGCGAGGGCGCGCAGGTCGTCATCGGCGACACCGTCGACACCGCGGACGTGCGGTACCAGGTGCTCTGCCGGCGGCACCACCGCGCCGGTGACCTGGGCCCCGGCAGCGGAGGCCGCGTCCCCGCATAACGAAACGATCACCGCTGCGAACCTTTCGCGGGACTCGGCCCCTCCTGGTGCATGACGGCAGCAACCAGGGGCCACACCGGCCCGCGGACCGGCGGGGGTACAGGACACATGAGGTTCGCGTTGCGGCGTGCCCGGGCCACGAGGGGTCTGCTGCTGGCGGCCGCCGGGGCGGCGCTGGTGGCCACCGTCGCGCTCGCCGGTCTGGCCGCGTACAACCGGGACGTCGTCGACTCCGGCACCCGCAACGTGCTGACGGCGGCCACCGCCGAGGAACGCTCGATTCTGGTACGTGCCTCCGCCGGCCGCACCGCGGAGGCGCTGCGGGACCGTGACGACGCGTTGCGCAAGCAGGTCGCCGCCGACCTGGCCGGCCTACCGGCCCGGGTCAGCACCGCCGGGTACGCGGCCGGTCGGCAGCTGCGCGGAGACACCGGCGACGCCGTCGCCGACCGCAGCGGGGCCACCTACGCGTCGGTGATGTTCCTCGACGATCTGCCCGCGCACGCGCGGCTGACCGCCGGGTCGTGGCCGCAGACCGGGGCCGGTCCGGTGCAGACCGCGATCGCCGAGGTGGCCGCGACGACGCTGCGGGTGGGTGTCGGCGACCGCATCCCGATCACCGACGGGCTCAGCGGGCAGGTCACCGAGGTCGTCGTGACGGGCGTGTTCACTCCGGTCGACCCGGATGCCGCGTACTGGCGGTTGGCGCCGGAGACGACGACCGGTTCGCTGCCGCAGGCGGCCACCTACGGCCCGATGACGGTGTCCCGGGATGACTTCGACACCCACTTCCTGGCCAACGCCTCCGCCGGCTGGCTGGTCGAGCCTGACCTGGCCGGGGTCGGCCCGACCGCCCTGGACCGGCTCGCCGACGCCGCCGGCCGGATCACCACGAGCAGCCCGACCGAAGCCGGCCTCGGCGACTCGGCGGTGGTCAGCGGTAACCTGGTGGACCTGGTGCAGCGGCTGCGCCAGGCCACCCTCGTCGGCCGGTCCGCCCTGGTCACTCCGATGCTGCTGGTGGTGGTGCTCGGCGGGTACGCGCTGCTGCTCGTGGCGATCCTGCTCACCGAGCACCGGCGGGGTGAGACCGCGCTGCTGCGCGCCCGGGGCGCGGCCCGCTGGCAGGTGGCCGGGCTGACCGCCCGGGAAGCCACCCTGGTCGTCCTGCCGGCCGTGTTTCTCGCCCCGCCGCTCGTGGTGGAGCTGCTGGGGCTGGCCGACCGGCTGCCCGGACTCGCCGCCGTCTCGCTGCGGCCGGACTGGGCCGACCCGACGGTGTGGCTGGTGGCCGGGCTCGCGGCCGCCGGCTGCGCGGCCGCGATGATCGGTCCGAGTCTGCGCCGCGGCGACAGCTACGTCGCGGACCTGGCCAGCCGCTCCCGCCCGAGCCGGCGGGGCATGGTGCAGCGGGCCGGACTGGACGTCCTGCTCGTCGGCCTGGCCCTGCTCAGCTGGTACCAGCTGAGCAGGTACTCGTCCCCGCTGTCCCGGTCCCGGGGCGGCGAACTGGGCGTCGATCCGCTGCTGGCGGCCGCGCCGACGCTCGGTGTGCTGGCCGGGGCGGTGCTCGCGTTGCGGCTGCTGCCGCCGCTGGTGCGGCTGACGGAACGCTGGGTGGACCGTCGGCCGTGGACCGCTGTCATGCTCGGCACCTGGCAGGCCGGGCGGCGTCCGCACGCCGGCCCGGTGCTGCTGCTCGCCCTCGCCGTGGCGGTCGGCACCCTGGCCTGGTCCCTCGCCGGAACCTCGCAACGTTCCCTCGACGACCAGGCCGCCCACCGGGTCGGTGCCGACCTGCGGCTCACCGAGGCCACCGGCGCCGCCCCCGACGGCCGCGCCGACCAGCTCGCCGACCTGCCGGGGATCCGGGCGGTCCTGCCGGCCTGGCGCGAGCCGGTACGGCTCGGCGCCGGCGCCGAACCGGCCACCATGGTGGCGGTGGACGCCGACGCCGCCGACCAGGTGCTGCGGCTCCGTGCCGACCTGGCCGGTGGATCCACCGACCGGCTGCTCGGCGGCCTCGTCGACGCGCGGGTACCGGCACCGGAGACGGTGTTGCCGACCGGTACCCGACTGACCGGCCAACTACGTACCCGCGGTGACGTCGACAGTGGCGTGCCCATCCGTCACGAAATGGTGCTCAGCGACGCCCGGGGCGAACACCGTCGGGTGGCGCTGGGCTCGACCGGCTGGGATGGTGAGCCGCTGCGGTTCTCCGTCGAGCTGCCGGCCGGCGACGGGCCGTGGCGGCTGGCCGGCTTCACCGCCGAGACCCTCGGTGGTCCGCGGCTGAACCTCGACTGGCGGCTGTCCAACCTGCGTGCCGGCCCGGACACCACCACCGGCACCCCGGTGGACCTGACCGCGGACGGGCCGTGGCAGCTGGTCGACCGCGCCGGTACCGCCACCGCGCCGACGGTTTCCGGCACCACGCTGGCCGGTCGCTACGAACGGGACATACCGGCGGGCTGGTTCGCCCGGAACACCCCTGTGCAACTGGCCGTCACCCGGACCGCCGGACCGGGCCGGGTGCCGGTGGTCGCCACCGGTTCGGCGCTGGACATGCTGCACATCGACGTCGGGGCACAGACCCGGCTGTTCCTGGGTGGCGCCGAGGTCGACGTGGTCCTGGTGGACCGGGTCACGGCCCTGCCCGGCGACGTCGAGGACGCCGCGTTGCTTGTCGACCTGCCGTCGCTGCGTACCCGGCTGTTCCACGAGCATGGCATCGTCCGCTCGCCGCAGGAGTGGTGGGTCGCCGCCCGGCCGGGTGCGGCGGCACAGGTCGCCGGGGCCGCCGCCGCGCTCGACGACCTGACCGTGCTGGATCGCCAGGACGTCGCCGACGAGCTGGCTCGCGACCCGTTCGGCGTGGGTGCCCGCGGCGCGCTCTTCGTCGCCGCCCTGGCTGCGGTGTTGCTGGCCGCGGTGGGCGTGGCCGTGGACGTCAGCGCCACGGCACGGCGCCGGGCCAGGGAACTGGCGGTGCTGCACACCCTCGGCGCGGGTCACCGCCTGGTGGCCCGGTCGCTGCTGGCCGAGCAGTCGTTCCTCGCCGGTATGGGTGTGCTGGTGGGGTTGGCCGTGGGCATCGGGGTGGCGGCGACGATGGCGCCGCTGGTGATCCTGACTGCGTCGGCGGACCGCCCCGATCCTCCGCCGCTGCTCAGCGTCGACTGGCCGCCGGTGCTGGGTACCGGCGTCGGACTGCTGGCGCTGGCCCTGGCGTTCAGCGCCGCGGTGTCGGTAAGCGTGCGACGGCGGCTCACCGCCGCGCACCTGCGCACCGGGGAGGACCAGTGAGCGCGAGGAGTGAGCTTGCGAGCCCCGCAGTCGCGAACGAAAGGTCGGCCCGGTGAGCGCGAGGCGGATCAGGGCGTACGGCGGGCAGGTGGGCCTGCTGGCGGTGCTGGGGTTGGTGGCGGCGCTGCTGCTGACCGCCGCGCCGCGGCTGACCGGGGAGTACGCCGATCGGGGGTTGCGCGCCGACGTGGCCCGGCTGCCGCACCTGGTGCGGGACGTGTCACTCGCCGGGCAGCGGCCCGCGCCGGTGGCCGCCGGGCAGGCGGACCTGGACCGCTACGCCGCCGAGTTGCCGCAGCCGCTGCCGGGCCTGGTGGAGCGCCGGTGGTACGCGGCGTCGTTGGACGAGGAGCAACTGTTCGCCATCGGCGACGAGCCGCCGATGAACGGCGGTGCCCGGAAGATGTTCGGTCTGCGCGCCCAGACCGGCGTCGTGGAGGCGGCCGAGCTGACCGCCGGGCGCTGGCCCCGTACCCGCCTGGGCGGCCCGGCGGAGGTGGTGGTGTCGGGGGCGGTGGCCGAGACGCTGTCGTTGCGTGCCGGCCAACGGTTGCGGTTCGCGGGGCGCGACGGTCAGGCGGACGCGCACCTCGTCGGGGTGTTCGAGCCGCGCGACGCCGCTGACCCGGTCTGGGACGACCTGGGCTACGCCCTGGAGCCGGTGGTCCCGGTGCTGGACGGTGAGCCGTACGTCGTGGCGGGGGTGACCGACTGGGTCGGGGTGGACGTCATATCCGCCGGCAGTGGTGTCCCCGCGGTCGGTGGTTGGCGGTACCGCCTCGACGAGCGACGCCTGAACGCGGCGACGCTGGAGTCGGTGACGGCGGCGGTGGCCGAGGCCCGCCGCATGTCGTGGAGTTCGGGGGCGACCGTGCAGACGTCGTTGGACGGTGCGCTGTCGCGGTTCGCCGGGCAACTGCACGCGGTGCAGGCCCTGCTCGCGGTCGTGCAGGCGGGGCTGGTCGCCAGCCTGCTCGGGCTGATCGTGCTGGCGGCGCGGTTGACGGTGCTGCGGCGACGTGACGAGTTCGCGTTGCTGCGGGCCCGGGGTGCGGCGCTTTCCGCCATCGGGCTGCGTAGCCTCGCCGAGTCCGCGCCCGTGCAGCCGTTGGCGGTGCTTGTCGGTTGGTTCGTCGGCAGCCGGGTGCCGGGTCGCGACGGGGCGTTTCCGTGGTTGGTGCTGGCGGTGGCGGTGCTCACCACCGCCGTGGTGCCGGTGTTGGCGATGCACTCGCAGCGGCGGGTCGGGGTGGTGACCGGGCGTGCCGATGTGGCGTGGCGACGGCCGTCGGTGCGGCGGCTGACCGTCGAGGCGGGCGTGCTGGTGCTGGCCGCGCTCGGGGTGGTGTTGCTGCGCCGCCGTGGTCTCGCCCCGGGCGCCGGGGTCGACGCGTACCTCAGTTCGGTGCCGGTGCTGGTCGCGGTCGCCGCCGCGCTGGTGGCGGTGCGGCTGTTGCCGTGGCCGCTGCGGGCGGCCGGTCGGTTGGCCGCGCGGGCCCGGGGTGCGGTGCTGTTCCTCGGTGTCGCCCGCGCCGGACGGGGTGCGCCCGTGGCGCTGGGTCCGTTGGCGGTGTTGATCGTCGCGGTCAGCACCGGGGTCTTCGGTGGGGTGGTCACCACCACCGTCGCGGCGGCCCGGGACCGGGCGGCCACGTTGACGGTGCCGGCGGACGCCTGGCTGACCGGGTACACCTTCTCCCCCGATGCTCAGGACGCGTTGTCTGGGGTGGCCGGGGTGACGGCGGTGGCTCGGGTGTGGGTGGACTCGAATCGTCGGCTGGCACCGGGGGCCGGGGTGCCGTCGCGGCAGATCGGCACGGCCCGGGTGCTGGTGGTGGACGGCCCGGCCTTCGCGGAGGTGGTGGCGCGCAGCGGTGTCGAGGTGGATGTGCCGGCCGCCCTGCGGGCTGCCGCCCGGGGTGACGGGCCGGTACCGGCGGTGGTGTCGTCGCAGGTGGCGGCGCAGGTCGGTGACCGGGCTGCCGTCGATGTGCAGGGCAGGTTGTACGAGTTCCGGGTCGCCGAGGTGGCCGACGCCTTCCCGGGCGTCGGGTTGGGCACCGAACGGTTCGTGGTGCTGCCGTGGCAGGCGCTGCCCGAGTACGAGTACACGCCGATCATCCCGAACCGGTACCTGGTCGCCGGTGACGACATCGATCAGGCGCAGTTGTTGGGGGTGGCCGACGACGCGCAACGGCGGCGGCAGTCGGCGGTGCTCGGGGTGGAGGTGACGCGTACCCAGGTGCCGGCGGCCCTGGAGACCTGGCGGGCGTACCGCGAAAACCTGGACCGGACCGGGGCCAACGACGTCCTGACCTTGGCGTTCACGGCCGGCGCGGCCGGGGGTACCGCGCTGGCGGTGCTCGCCGTCGGGTTCGCGGTGGTCGCCGACGCGGCCGGGCGGGGCCGGATGCTGTCCCGGCTGCGCACCCTGGGCCTGTCCGCCCGCCGTGGCCGACGGCTGCTGGTGTACGAGCTGGTGCCGTTGGTGCTGGTCGCGGCGTTGACCGGGGCGGCGGTGGGGGTGGCCCTGCCCCGGATCCTGGGGCCGACCCTCGGGCTGTCCGCGTTCGTGCCCGGCGTGCCGGTTCGTGATCACCTGGATCCGTTGGTCCTGGCTTCGGTGTTGGGGCTGGTGGTCCTGGGCCTGGTGACCGGGCTGGCGGTGGAGAACCTGATGAACCGGCGGATGCGCCTCGGTGAGGTGCTGCGTCTGGGAGAGGAGAACCGATGACGGCGGTGTCGGATGTGCCGGACCTGGCGACGTTGCAACGACGGGCGGCGGAACGAGCCGCCGCCCGGGCCGGGGGCGCCGACCGGCTGCGCGGGCACATCGTCTGCGACGGGCTGGTCCGCATCTTTACCAGCGAGGGGGTGGAGGTCGTCGCGTTGCAGGGCCTCGACCTGGTGGTGGACCGTGGTGAGCTGCTGGCCATCGTGGGCGCGTCTGGTTCCGGCAAGTCGACGGTGTTGAACATCCTGTCCGGGCTGGACACGCCGACCGCGGGCATCGCCCGGGTGGCCGGTTACGACCTGCTGACCATGTCGGCCGCCAAGCGGTTGCGGTATCGGCGGCACACCGTCGGGTTCGTGTGGCAGCAGACCGCACGCAACCTGCTGCCGTACCTGACGGCCCGGGAGAACGTGGAGCTGCCGATGCGGCTGTCGCGCCGGGGTGGCCGGGCCGCTCGGCGGCGGGCGGCCGAGCTGCTGGAGCTGGTCGGTGTCGGCTACTGCGCGGATCGTCGGCCGGGGCAGATGAGCGGCGGCGAGCAGCAGCGCTGCGCCGTCGCGGTGGCGGTGGCCAACGACCCGGAGGTGCTCTTCGCCGACGAGCCGACCGGTGAGCTGGACGAGGCGACGGCCGGGGAGGTCTTCGCCGCGCTGCGCACCATCAATGCCGAGCTGGGGGTGACCGTGGTGATGGTGACCCATGACCCGCAGGTCGCCGCACAGGTGCGCCGTACGGTGTCGATCCGCGACGGTCGCACCGCCTCGGAGGTGCACCGCACGGCGCGGGTCGGTGCCGACGGCGTCGAGGAGTTGGTGACCGAGGAGTACGCGGTGCTGGACCGGGCCGGGCGGATGCAGCTTCCGGCGGGTTTCGTCGACGCGTTGGCGCTACGGGACCGGGTGAGGTTGACCCTGGAGCCGGACCACGTCCAGGTCCGGTCCGGCGACGAGAGGGGTACGCGGTGAGCGGGGACGAGAGGGGTACGCGGTGAGCGGGCAGGATCTGATCCGGGTCGAGGGGCTCAGCCGCGACTACGGCGTCGGCGACCGGGTGGTCCACGCGGTGCGGGACGTCTCGTTGCGTGCTGGTCGCGGTGAGTTGGTCGCGGTGCGGGGCCGTTCCGGGGCGGGCAAGACCACCCTGCTGAATCTCATCGGCGGCCTGGATCGGCCCACCTCGGGGCGGGTGTGGGTGGCCGGTCAGGAGGTCACTGCGGCCAGCGAGAAGGATCTGCTGCGGCTGCGTCGGGACACCATCGGGTTCGTGTTCCAGTCCTTCGGGCTGGTTCCGATCCTGTCCGCGGCGGAGAACGTGGGGGTGCCGATGCGGCTGGCGAAGGTTCCGGCGGCGGACCGTGAGCAGCGGGTGTCGGTGCTGCTGGAGCTGGTCGGGCTGGGTGGTCACGCGGCGCAGCGGCCGTACGAGATGTCCGGCGGGCAGCAGCAGCGGGTGGCGATCGCCCGGGCGCTGGCCAACGATCCGGCGCTGCTTATCGCTGACGAGCCGACCGGCCAGTTGGACTCGGAGACCGGCCGGGCGGTGATGGACCTGCTGCGGGCGCTGGTGCATGCCCGGGGCATGACCGCGCTGGTGGCAACGCATGACCCGACGCTTGTGGAGCTGGCCGACCGGGTGCTGGTGCTGCGCGACGGTCGGCTGGTCGAGGCGGCCGAGTCAATCGGGGTGTGACAGGTCAGTACGGGTCGCCGCAGACTCGCCAGCCGCCGTCCTCCCGCACTACCGACAGGTCCCGTTGTTCGGTGCTGCCGCTGTCGCGGGTCAGCAGCACGGTGACCTTGCCGTGGGGTCGGCCGCCGCGGGTGGCCACGGACACGTCCATGATCTCGTAGTCGCGCACCACCGGCGGGGTGCGTACCCAGCTGGTGAAGCCGATCTCGCTCCACCGGGTACGCGCGTCGGCGCAGAGCCGCTCGTACGCGCTGCCGGTGTCGCCCGCGGTGACTTCGCGCAGGAACCCTTCGGCGGTCTGGCGAACCGGGGCGGCGGCCTGGGTGACCAGTTGCAGGTTCCAGGCGCCCAGGCCGGCGACGCCGACGCAGCACAGCGCCACCGCGGCTCCGGCGACGGCGAGGCCGGTCCGCATCGGATGACGTCGCCGGGCCGGTCTGCTCCACGGCTGCGCAGCGCCCACACCACTCGACGGTAGAGAATCGGCCGGCGCGGCGGGCGGAAAGTGGGCGTGGCCGGGCGGGACCGCACCGCGTCCCGTCCGGCCACGCCGGGGGCGAATCGTTGATCAGGACTTGATTTCCTTGCGGCCGTTGCCGGTCGCGCTGATGGTGACCCGGCGGGGCTTGGCCCGCTCGGCCACCGGGATCCGCAGCGTTAACACGCCGTTGTCGTAGCCGGCCTCAAGCTTGTCGGTGTCGAGGGTGTCGCCGAGGAAGAGCTGGCGGCTGAAGACGCCCATCGGGCGTTCGGCGGCGACCAGTTCGACGTTGTCGCCGGCTGGGCGGCGGCGTTCGGCGCGGACGGTCAGCACGTTGCGCTGCACGGTGCAGTCGATGCTCTCCGGGTCGACGCCGGGCAGGTCGAAGGCGGCGTAGAAGTAGTCGCCGTCGCGGTAGGCGTCCATGTGCATGACGGCCGGGCGGCTGGTGCTGCCGAAGAACTGCTCGGCGAGCCGGTCGATCTCACGGAACGGGTCGGTGCGCATCAGCATCGGGTGCCTCCTCGGTTCTCCTGGCCGAAGGTCCTTAGTTGAGTCCGCATGACTCAACTTCTGCTTTTTATTTAGCGCGCCCGACGCCCACCGTCAAGTCGGCCGGTCGCGCCCTACCGACCTGGCGGGCACGGGCGACAATGTCACAGTGACAACGGCGACGCCGCGGGTCCGAACCGGTGCGACACAGCAGCCGCCGGCCCCCGAGCCCGGTCCCCGGACCACCGGGCCGTGGCTGGTCGCCGCGACGGTCACCCTGGTCTTGCTGGCTCTGGCCCCACGCTACGGCTACCACCGCGACGAGCTGTACTTCCTGCTCGCCGGCAGGCATCTCGACTGGGGGTACGTCGACCAGGGGCCGTTGGTACCGGCGCTGGCCCGACTCGCCGACACGGTCGCCCCCGGCAGCCTGCTCGCCCTTCGGACGCCGTCGGCGCTGTTGGCCGGCGGTGCGGTGCTGCTGGTTGCCGCGACCGCCCGGCAGTTCGGTGCGGACCGGAGCGCACAGACGTTCGCCGCCCTGCTCGGCGCCACGTCGGGGATCGTGCTGGCCACCGGTCATCTGCTCAGCACCAGCACCGTCGACCTGGTGGTCTGGTTGGCCGCCGCGCTGTGCACGGTGCGACTGCTGCGCACCGGGGACGGCCGGTGGGCCCTCGCCGTCGCGCTGGTGCTGGGCCTCGGCATGTTCAACAAGCTGCTGCCCGCGTCGCTCGCCGTGGGTTTGGTGGCCGGGCTGGCGCTGGCCGGGCCTCGCCGGCTGCTCCGTGACCGCTGGGTGCTGGCCGCCACCGCGCTGTTCGGGCTGCTCACCGCCGCGAGCCTGAGCTGGCAGGCGGTGAACGGTTTCCCGCAGCTGGGAGTCGCCGCGACGATCTCCGGCGGGGACAGTTCCTACAGCGGTCGGCTCGACGCCCTGCTGCTGCACTTCGTGATCATCAGTCCGTTCGTGGTGCCGATCTGGGTGACCGGGCTGGTGGTGCTGCTGCGCCGGTCCGGCTGGCGCAGCTACCGGGCGCTCGGCTGGGCGTGGCTGGTGGTGGCTGGCATCGTGCTGTTCCTCGGCGGCAAGGGCTACTACGACGCCCCGCTGCTGCTGGTGCTCACCGCCGCCGGAGCGGTCGTCGCCGCCGGCTGGGCGGCGCGCAGTCGGGTACGCCGCGCCCCGCTGGCGGCGGTTGTCGTCCTCACCGCCGCCAGCAACGCGGTGCTGCTGCTGCCGGTCCTGCCGGCCGACCGGCTGCCCGGCTTCGTCGTGGCGGTCAACTACGACGCCGGGGAGACCATCGGCTGGCCGGCGTTCACCGACTCGCTGGCTGCCGTGCACCGCACCCTGCCGGCGCAGGAGCAGGCCCGGGCGATCATCCTCACCGGCAACTACGGCGAGGCGGGCGCGGTGGCCCGGTTCGGTCCGCAGCGTGGGTTGCCCGCCGCGTACTCCGGACACAACAGCATGGCCGACTTCGGCCGGCCGCCGGACGGCGCCGATGTGGTGATCGCCGTCGGGTGGTCGAGGCCGGACCGGTTGCGGTCCTGGTTCACCGAGGTCACTCTCGCCGGGCGGGTGGACCTGGGGGTGGCGGTGGACAACGACGAGAACGGCGGACCGATCTGGTTGTGCCGTGGGCTGCGGCGTCCGTGGGCCGACATCTGGGACGCCGAGGTACGTCACACGGGGTGAACGGCAGCCACGCGGACCGCCACGGCGAGCACGCCGGGCGGGTTAAGGTGCTGCGATGGGTACCCACTCCGCCGCGGTCGAGGCCCTCAAGACCGACCCGCGTACCGCCTCGCTGCGCCGATCGCTTGAGGTCTACTACGGCGATCCCGACCGGGACGCGGCGATGGACGCCTTCTACGCCCGCTTCGTCCGCCCCGGTGACCTGGTCTTCGACATCGGTTCGCACGTGGGAGACCACATCGGCAGCTTCCGCCGGCTCGGTGCCCGGGTCGTCGCCGTCGAGCCGCAACCGCTGTGCCTGCGGGCGCTGCGGGCCATCTACGCCGCCGACGACCAGGTCACGCTGATCGAGGCGGCCTGCGGTGCCCAACCCGGGCGGATCGGCTTCCTCGTCAACTCGGCCAACCCCACCGTCTCCACCGCCTCCACCGACTTTGTCACCGCCGCCACGGGCGCGGGCGGCTGGGAGGACCAGGTCTGGGACGGTCAGATCGAGGTACCGGTGACCACCGTCGACACGCTCATCGCCGAGCACGGCACGCCGGCCTTCGTCAAGATCGACGTGGAGGGCTTCGAGGACGCTGTGCTCGCCGGGCTGAGCCGCCCCCTGCCCGCCCTGTCGTTCGAGTTCACCACGATCGGACGGGCGGTCGCGGTGCGGTGCCTGGACCGGCTCGCCACGCTCGGGTTCGACGGGTTCGACGTGGCGCTCGGCGACGACAAGTCGCTGACCCTCGGGCGTTGGGTGAATGCCGAGGAGATGGCTGCGCACCTGCTCGCGCTGCCGCACGAGGCCAACTCCGGCGACGTGTACTGCGTCCGCACGCCACGGGGTTGACCCGCCGGTCAGCTGCGGCGGCGGGCCCGGGCCGCCCAGATGGCGTACGCCGGATCCCGGTCCAGGTTGTGCCGGTCCCGGTCGTAACGGCGGGTGGTACGCGGATCGGCATGGCCCATCGCGTCCTGCACGTCCTCCAGCGGCACTCCCTCGGACCGCGCGGTGGTGGCGAAGGCGTGCCGCAGCGAGTGCGGTGACAGCCGCGCCCACGCGTCGATCCCGGCGCTGCGGGCGAGCCGACGGACCAACCGGAACACCGAGTGCCGGTCGAGGCGGGCGCCGCTGGCGGTGACAAGCAACGGGCCGGTCAACTGCGCCACCTCCACCCGCTGCGCGGCGGCCCGCTCGGCCAGGTAGGCGTCGACGGCGTACGCGGTGCCCGGGGTCAGCGCCCGGCGGCGGGCCCGGCCGCCCTTGCCGACGAAGCGCACGCTGCGGTGTCCCCGCTCGGCGCCCAGGTCGGTCAGGTCGAGCGAGACCAGCTCCCCCACCCGCAGTCCCAGGTCGGCGAGCAGCGCGACGGCCGCCCGGTTACGGGCAGCGGTCGGCCCGGTCTCGGCCTCGGCCGCCGCCAGCAGAGCGTCCACCTCGTCGGGGGCCAGACCGACCGTGGCCGAGTGGTCCCGGTCGACCCGTGGCCGGTCGGCTCCGGCGACCGGGTTGAGTTCCACCGCCCGCAGTTTGACCAGGAAGTCGTACCAGCTCGACAGCGCGGACAGCTTCCGGGCCACCGTCGCCGCGGTCAACGGGCGGCCGGTCCGGGCCGAAACGCTGTTCTCCAACGCCCGCCCGTACTCGTTGACATGCAGGAAGTTCGCGCGCAGCGGGTCCAACTCCCGGGCGGCGCACCAGGCCAGCCAGCCGGCGACGTCCCGGCGGTACGCATCGCGGGTGTGTTCGCTCAACCGCCGGTTACGCAACCATGCGTCGGTGACGGCCATCGGCCCGTCGGGTAGGGCCGGGTAGGCCGACGGGCGGTACTGCACCGAAGTGTCGTGCGGACGCATGTGAAAAATGCTCTCAGCCCTGCTGTGGGTTGACGATCAGGCGCGCCGAAACATCATGATCGGCCGCTGGTAGGCCGGGCTCCACGTCGCACCCGGCCCCTACGCTGACCTGGTGCTGTCTCAGGTCAACGGTCTGTCCCGACACTTCACCGAGGACACCCTGCGGGCGTACCTGCTGAGTCGGTCGACCCGGGTCGACACCGGATGCCTCATCGTGCGCGGCTACGGCAACCGGCGCGGCGTGCACCAGAAGCTCGCCGGACGGGCGTGGGCACACATTGCCGCGTACGTGGTCTTCGTCGGCGGCTACGACCCCACCCTGGAGGTCCACCACGACTGCGGGGCGCCGGACTGCATCGAGCCGACCCACCTGCGCCAGCTCAGCCACGCGGACAACTGCCGGGAACGCACCCAGCCGCCGCGCTGCCGCAACGGGCACGAACGGGAGACCGATCCGGCGACGGGCCGCCTGCGCCGGGTCTGCCGCACGTGCAACCGGTTGGCGCAGCAGCGCTGGCGTGAGCGCCAGGCCGCAGAGGTGGCGCAGGCCCGGGCGGCGTACGGGCGAGCGCCCTGTTGACCCAGCAGACCCCGCCTGCTGCATCGACGTCGCCCGGTGGCCCGGGCGGGCCGGGAGTGACCCGCCCGGGCCCGCCGGTCAATCGCCGGCCAGCACGGTGAAGGTGAACCCGGCACTCCTCGAACGGCGCACCGGGATGTCGCACTTGATCCGACGCAGCGCCTCGCCCCTGCTCAGGCCGAGCCCGTGGGCGATGAGCCGTTCCGGACGCACCGGCACCGGATCGGCGAAGTCGACCGCCACCTGGACCGGCCACGTCTGGCCGGGCCACTCCGGCGGGGTGTCCAGCCGCCACGCCCCCGTCCAGTCGAGAGTGAAACGGTTACGACGGGCGAACAGCGGATCCAACAACCGGGCCGCCACCAGTTCCGCGTCGTTGACCCGGTAACCGGTCAGCTCGACCGGATCGAACGAACTGACCGGCGTCCGCTCGTACACGGTGAGCTTGCTGGTCCGATCGCAGGACACGCAGCGGACCAGCAGCCACACGTCCAGCAACTTGTGGTTGGCGTTGACCCGGAACCTGCCGGGGCCGGTGGTGGCCGACTCCGACCCGCAGTCCACGCACCGCCGCGACAGCAGCGGCAGCCTGGTCCGACGGACGACCCAGGGCAGCACGATATGAGGTGGTGAAGACACGATTGCTCCGAAGACCTGACACGAGGCCGATTGCGCGCGGCCTCAAGCGCTGTACGACCGGGCGCGCGAGGGCAGCCCGGCGAGGCCGACGGGGACGTCGGCTACCAGAGCGGAAGAGATGTCAGGTTCAGAGAGCAGGCGGGGTCACGCGGGTATGTGTCCTCTGTCTTCACTGGGACGGGTCGTCGGCAACCTATGGCAACGTCCAGGCGAGGCTCAACCGGTTTCCGTCCGGAGCCGCTGCCCGCGCGCCCGCGGCGGCTCGGTCGCTGAGTGCTCGGCGTCAGCCTGGGCTGAGGATGCAGAAGTCGTTGCCCTCGGGGTCGGCGAGGCACCGCCACGACACGTCGCCCTGGCCGACGTCAACGACTGTGGCGCCGAGCGCCTCCAGTCGCGCCACCTCCGACGCCTGATCGTCACCGGAGTAGGGCTTCAGGTCCAGGTGAACCCGGTTCCACCAACTCCTCGGCCCCGGCTTGCGCAGGAACTCCAGGTACGGTCCGACGCCCTGGGCCGACCGCAACCGCGCATGGTCATCGGTGACCTCGTGCAGGGCCCAGTCCGTCGCCTCACCCCAGAACCGGGCCATGGTCCGCGGATCCGCGCAGTCGACCACTACGGCGGCGATCGGCCCGGTGTCCCGGTAGATCTCCCGAGGCTCCAGCACGCAGAACACGTTGCCCTCCGGGTCGGCCAGCACCGTCCACGGGACGTCTCCCTGACCGATGTCCGCGGGCGTCGCGCCGAGGTCCATCAGGCGGCCCACCAGCTCCGCCTGGTGTGCCGCAGAGGTGGTGGCGAGGTCGAGGTGCGCACGGTACCGCACCGTCTCCGGATCCGGGACGATGACGACGTCGATGCAGACGGCCGTCGGGTCCGGCCAGGCGAAGCCCACGGGTTCGACGTTGACCACACCGGGCTCCTCGACGGAGACGCCCCAGCCGAGCGCGTCCGCCCAGAACCGGCCGAGGGCTGATTCGTCCCGAGCCTTGTAGTTCACCTGAACGAGCCGCAGCGCCATGCCGCCAACCCTATGCCTCGCAGGACGGGCGGGTGAGCCGGCCGCGCACACCAACCTAAGCACTTACGCACCTTAACAGTCATTATGATGTGCGTACGTTATGTCCGATTACTGTGGTCCAGTTATTGGATTGTCGGATTCGATAATCCAATAACTGCGCGAGGCGTGGATGCCGGTCGTCGGCGACCAGCCGCTCGGCCAACCCGACCGGGTGCCCGGCGCAGCGCTTTCGGACACGGTCACCGGTGAACTCCCGGCCGCCGCTGACCTCTCCTCCGCCGGACGCACACCGCCGCCGGCCGTCGGCACGTGCGGAGAACCCTGCGCACGGACCGAGAAAATCTGGTCTCCTGAGACTAGACATTCTGGGTAGGGGTGGGTAACGTTGCCTCCGTTGACGAGAGAGATCGGTTAAAGACGCTGACGAAAGGCCGAGCGTCAAGCAGGGCCCGGAACTTCTCGCGGCTCGCTCGGCCACTGCGGTGGCACCACAGCACCGCACGTAACACCGCAAATGCACGACAAGACCTTGACGTAACTCCAGGTCAGGGCAACCGCAGGGGGAGCCGACGCAGGTTCGGGGCTCCGCCTGACGCAGCAAGGATCCGCCGCACGTGTGCGGGGCCATGAAGTCGCGTGAGGCTCCGACATCGGCGGACAGCACCGCAGGCAGTGGAAGAAGAGGAAAGGGAGGGCTGGACGCCGTTGGATCGCCCGCCGTCAGGACGTAGTGCCAGTTCTGCGGTGGACGCCGTTGCCCCATCGAACGTGAGGTGGTCTCCGGTCACGCTTATGCGATCCGCGCACCGCATGCCCGCAGCGGCGCGGTGCGGACACGAGAACCCGACGAACCTGTCGGTAGATGGTGTATTCAACCCGTAACCCTGGGCCCCGGCGCGTTCTGCGCCGGGGCCCTCGTTCATGACGAGGTATGTATGGCCCAATCGGACGACATGCTCAACGACGACGACTACCCCGCCTACACCATGGGCCGCGCCGCCGAGATCGTGGGCGCCTCGCAGGACTTCCTGCGCCGCCTCGACGAGGCGAAACTGATCATTCCGTTCCGCTCCGGCGGCGGACACCGCCGCTACTCCCGCTACCAGCTGCGCCTGGCCGCCCGGGCCCGGGAGATGGTCGACCACGGCACCGCTCTCGAAGCCGCCTGCCGGATCATCATTCTCGAAGACCAGCTCGAAGAAGCCCTCCAGCACAACCGGGACCACAAGTGCCGCCAGCAGCCCGGCGCTGCCTGATTCCACGCCGCACGGTCCTTCCCCATCACGGGAGGGACCGTCTGTCGTGTCCCGAAGAACCTGCGGACACCGGCGGGGTACCGCGCCGCTAAGACCAGGGATACAGCCAGGACATCGGGACCGCTACGGGTCGCCTGTGCTACGGTCATTCCGTTGCAGTTTTGATTTCCGTAGACGTTTCCGGCGCCTGATGGGTTATCTGAAACCTGTCCGGCGCTTTTCGTTTGTCGTGTCGGTTCGGCGCGGGCGATCAACGCGGCGGCGTAAGAGTCCGCACACCGCGGTCTCGACCAGCCTGCGAAGGAGCAGACATGGCTACAGGTACCGTGAAGTGGTTCAACGCCGACAAGGGCTTCGGCTTCATCGCCCAGGACGGCGGCGGCGCCGATGTCTTCGCCCACTTCTCCGCGATCTCGTCGAGCGGATTCCGCAGCCTCGACGAGAACCAGCGGGTGGAGTTCGACGTCACCCAGGGCCAGAAGGGCCCGCAGGCGGAGAACATCCGCCCGCTCTGATCTCGTCCTGCGAACGGCGACCCGACTGGTTCAGCGGGCCGCCGTTCGGCATGTCCGCGTCACGTCACCGCCGGGCCGGTCACCTCGTCCGCTCATGGCTCACGCCGGCCCGTCACGTGGCCCGGCGGCGGCGGAACCAGAACCGTCGTCGCGGGACCGGCGGTTCGGCGACGGGTGCCGGCGAGACGCTCTTGCGCCGCTCGTCCCGCCACCGCCGCACCACCGCGTCGGCGTCGACCGGGCGCACCACGACCCGTGGGCCGGACGGGTTACGCAGCCAGGCCAGCACCTCGGCGTTGAGGTCGGCCACGACCGCCCGCACCGCCTGCTCGGTGGGCAGTTCCCGGACCTCGTCGGGGAGTTGCTCGATGCGGCGACGCAGCAGCAGCGGAGTGGGCAGCAGCAGGTCGGTCGGAACCTGTTCGCGTTCCAGGAAACTCTTGATCCACCAGGACTCGTCGTAGGGCACGCCCCGGCCGGCGATCGGCTTGCCTGCGCCGGGCAGATTGTCGAACTCGCCTCGCTCCTGCGCCGACCGGATCTGCGCCTCGACCGACGCCTCCCACCGCATCTCCACCGTCGCCACCTCCCCGGGCCAACCGTAGCGTGACCACCGTCTCCCGATGGCGCAGCGTCACGGGCCCGACCGGCATTCCCCGGTGCCCTAGGCTCAGACACACGGTGGGACGGGGGGCACGGGCATGGTCAGTACGGCGGGAATCGTCGGCATCGCGTTGGTCGCCCTCGGGATGGTGCTGACGCCGGGGCCGAACATGGTCTACCTGGTGTCGCGGTCGGTGACCCAGGGCCGGCGGGCCGGGTTGATCTCGCTGCTCGGGGTCGCTGCCGGTTTCGCGGTGTATCTGGGTGCCGCGGTCGCCGGCATCGCCACCGTGTTCGTGCTGGTGCCGGCGCTGTACACCGCGGTCAAGCTGGCCGGCGCGGCGTACCTGCTGTGGCTGGCGTGGCAGGCGTTGCGCCCGGGCGGACAGTCGCCGTTCAACCCGGCGCCGCTGCCACCGGATCCGGCCCGCCGGCTGTTCACCATGGGTCTGGTCACCAACCTGCTCAACCCGAAGATCGCCATCCTGTACGTGTCGCTGCTGCCGCAGTTCATCGACCCGGCACGCGGCAACATCGCTGGGCAGAGCCTGCTGCTGGGGCTGACCCAGATCACCGTGGCGCTGACGGTGAACGCGCTCATCGTGCTCACCGCCGGTGGCATCGCCGGCTTCCTCAGCCGGCGGCCGCTGTGGCTGCGCGTACAGCGGATGCTGATGGGCACGGTCCTGGCGGCGATGGCGGTGCGGATCGCCGCCGACCGGTCCCGCGCCGCCGTCGCCACCGGCTGAACCTGCGCACCGCCACCGGCTGGGCCGCCCGGTCAAGGTCAGCGGCGTACCGCCCCGATGGCCGCGTCCAGCAGTTTCTCCAGGACCGCGCGGGTGGGCAGGTGCGACAGCAGGTGCGCGACGCTGCGGTCAGCGTACCGCCGCTCCTCGTCGTCGGGTGCGTCCAGGGCGGCGATCACCTGGCCGGAGACGTAGTTGGCGAGGCTGGTGACCGCGCCCCGGAACGCGGCCAGGTCCAGCGGCGGCAGGGCGTCCGCCGTCGCGCGGTACCCGTCGAGCAACGCGCGGGCGCCGGCCACGTTGACCTCCCCACCGGGAACCACGGCCCAGTCCAGCAGTGCGTTGGCCAGCTCCCAGCTCGGCGGTTGACCACCGGCATGTTCCCAGCCGACAACGACGAGGCGGCCGTTGGTGGCCAGCCGGGTGCTCGCCGGTCCGAGGGTGTTGTGGCAGAGCACAGGGTCCGGCGTCCCGGTGTCGCTGCCGATGCCGTCGAGGTCCGTCAGGGTGGCCACTGTGGCGTCGAGCGCCCCAGCCCAGCTGGCCTGGCGAGCCGCAGCGACGGCGGCGAGTTCAGGCCAGCTCGCGGTGGCCAGCCGGGTGCCGTGCCACGGGCTGATCCGATCCACCGGCAGGCCGAGCCCGTGGATCGTGGCGAGGACCCCGCCGACCGCGCGGGTGAGCGACGAACGGGCCGGGGCGAGCAGTGGTGGCCCGGAATGCAGCCCTTCGTAGACCCGCCAACGGTGCCCGCCGATGGTTTCGACGATGCGGCCCGCACGGCTGCGCACCGGCGCGGGCAGCAGGACACCGGCGGCCGCGGCGGCCTGCTGCAACGCCACGTCGGTCTCGGCGTCGACGATGGGCCACCAGGTGTCCATCGTCCGCACCGCCCAGCGGCCCCGGTCCGTCACCAGCGACCAGCGACGCCCCATGTCGTCGGCGCGGGCGACCGTGCGCATCTCGCCGACGACGTCGCCGAGGCCGTACTTGGCGGCGATCGCGCGGGCCAGCGAAACCTCGGCGATCTCGGCCCGGCCCCGCACCCGGGCGACCTCGGTCTTCAGCGCTGCCCAGGTGGGAAAGCCGTACTGCTCGGCCAGCCGGGCCTGAGCGGTGGTCAGCGTCGCGGCCGGCTCGATGTCGCGCAGACCGGCGAGCAGGTTCTTGGCCTGCTGACGCAGGTGGTCGAGGCTGGGGTTGTCGGGCAGGGTCTTCACACGGCACCTCATTGCTCGCCCGGACTCGCACGGGCGGAACTGAGCTTCGGTGTCCGTCGCTCGACAGGTGGTGTGTGGGGGTGGCTTCGAGCCTACCGGCGAGTCTCGGCGCGTTCCCGACGCGCTGGTGCGAGATTAGCCAGCTCCGGCCGACGGATCAACCCTTGTGCTCGCGGAGCACCGCGACACCGCCGGGCGCCAGGGTGACCGCCCGTTCGATCGGCGTCGCGGTGAGCAGATCCACTCCGCTCGCGGGTACGCGCTGCTCGTGGTCGGTGTGGTTGAGCAGGAACAGCCAGCTCGCCGCGCCGTCGCGACGGCGTACCGCCTCGACGCCCTCGGGTGCGTCGGGGCAGACGGTGGTGACGCCGGCCGCCCGCGCCGCGGTGTCGAGCAGCCGCCGGTAGGAGGTGTCGTCGAGGCGAGTGGACACATACCAGGCGGTGCCGGCGCCGACCCGGTGCCGGGTGACGGCCGGCATAGCGTCGAGTACGCCACCGGTGTAGGAGACGACGGTGTCGGCGCCGGTCAGGCGCAGCGTCTCGGCCCAGATCCGCCCGGTCCCGCCGTCGTCGAGTCGGACCTGGTCGGCCGCGTCGAGGGGGTGGAACTCCTCGGCGTACGCGCCGAGCAGTTCCCGCAGGGCGCCGGGGTAGCCGCCGAGGCGTACCCGGGCGTGCTCGTCGGCGACGCCGCTGAGGTAGGTGACCAGCAGGTGCCCGCCGCCGTCGACGTAGCCGCGCAGCCATTCGGCGGCGTCGTCGTCGATCAGGTAGAGGGCCGGCAGGACGAGCAGCCGGTACCCGTCGACAGGGTCGCCCGGGGTGAGCGTGTCGCAGGCGTACCCGCTGCGCCACAATGCCCGGTGCGCGGCGGCGAGTTCGTCGTGGTAATCCGGCAGGGCCGACGGCAGGCCCGGGTGGCGCAGCGCCCAGCCGCTGGCCGCGTCGACCACCAGCGCCACGGCCGCCTCGACGCTCCCCCGGACCTCGCTGAGCTGCCGCAACGCGGCACCGAGTGCGACGGTTTCCCGGAACACCCGGCTGTCCGGGCCGGCGTGCGGCACCAGGGCGCTGTGGAAGCGCTCGGCACCGCCGACCGGCGCCCGCCACTGGAAGAACATCGCACCGTGTGAGCCGCGGGCCACGTGGGCGAGGCTGTGCCGCAGCATCCGACCCGGTTCCTTGGTGTGCATCCGTCCGGCGGTGTGGATCTGGTTGGGTGCGCTCTCCATCAGCAGCCATGCCGCTGCGCCGCCCGCCGGCGGCGAGCCGGGGCGCCGGTGGGCGGCGTGTCGGGCCCAACCACGGGCCAGGTCGGCGGCGAGCGCGGTCTGTTCCTCGGCGCCGCCGTCGACGGCGGACGGGTAGTGGTCGACGGCGACCAGGTCGACCTCGGTGGCCCAGCGGGCGTGGTCGACCGGCACCCAGTCACCGAGTACGTAATTGGTGGTGATGGTGAGCGCCGGGTTCGCCGCCCGCAGCAGGTCGCGTTGCTCGGTGTACGCGGCGAGCAGGGTGTCCGACCAGAAGCGGCGGAAGTCGAGCAGGTGGCCGGGGTTGGGCAGGTACTGGGTGGCCCGGGGGGTGCTGATCTGCGCCCAGTCGGAGTAGTGCTGGCTCCAGAAGCTGGTGACCCAGGCGTCGTTGAGGGCGGCCAGGTCACCGTGGCGGGTGGTCAGCCAGCGCCGGAAGGCCCGGGCGGTGTGCTCGCAGTGGCAGGTGGTGCCGTACTCGTTGTGCACGTGCCAGCCGGCCAGCGCCGGGTGGTGGGCGTACCGGTCGGCCAGGGCGGTGGTGATGCGCAGCGCGGCGTCGCGGTAGGCGGGGGTGGCGGCGCAGTAGGTGTCCCGGCTGCCGTGGTGCAGCCGGATCCCGTCGGCGGTGACCGGCAGCGCGCCCGGATGGGCCAGGGAGAACCAGGGTGGTGGCGAGGCGGTGGGGGTGGCCAGGGCGACCCGTACGCCCCCGCCGTGCAGCAGGTCGAGCACCTGGTCGAGCCAATCGAAGGTGTACCGGCCGGGTGCCGGTTCGAGCCGGGACCAGGCGAACACCCCCACGGTGACGAGGTTGACTCCGGCCTGGCGCATCAGCGCCACGTCCTCGGACCAGACCTGCGCCGGCCACTGCTCGGGGTTGTAGTCGCCGCCGTAGCAGAGCGGGCCGTCGGTCCACATCACCATCACCAGCCCACCGGTTTAGTTGGGGATGCATCCAAACTATGGATCATCACTGCGCATGTCAACATGTCGAAGGTGGATTGCATTCATCATCATCGTTGACAGTTCGTTGGATAGTTAAAGAAACTGTCGGCACCGCCGCGAACGCCGCCGAGGAGAGCTGATGCCGTACAGACCGCCGCTGGTGCCCTACGAGACCTTCGTCGCCGACCCACCCGACCTGCCGGTGCGCACCCCCGGTGAGGGCGGACCGGCCATGGTGAGCCGGGCCGAGATCGCCGGCACCGACGCACACGGCGCCACCGTCAAGGCGGTGCTGGCCGACGGGGTGACGGCGGTGGTGCGCATCGACGCGGCCGGCGACGGCATGATCCGGGTACGCCTGGCCGAGGATCCGCAGGCCCGCAGCCGGTCGGCCCGGCTGATGCCGCTGACGCATCCCCGTCCCCACCCGGCCACCGTCACCGTCGACGACCGGCAACTGCGGATCGACGCCGGCGCGCTGATCGCCGAGATCCGGCTCGACCCGTGGCACATCCGGTTCCTGCGCCCCGACGGCTCGCTGCTGCTGGAGCAGGATCCGGGCACGATCGACATCAGCGGCCGGCAACGCACCCTCCCGTTCGGACACTCGACCAGCGACGGGGTCCGGGTCGCCTGGCACGAGAGCTTCGTCGCCCCCGGCGACGAGCGGTTCGTCGGCTTCGGTGAGAAGTTCACCCCACTGGACAAGCGTGGCCAGCGGGCTCTGATGTGGAACTTCGACGCCTTCGGCAGCGAGTCCGACCGGGCGCACAAGAACGTGCCGTTCTACCTGTCCAACCGGGGCTACGGCGTCCTGGTCGACAGCGGGCTGCCGGTGCAGTTCGACGTCTGCCAGTCCACCCACAGCGCCGTGCAGATCCTCGTCCCCGACGACCTGCTCGACTACTACGTGCTGGCCGGACCGACCCCCGCCGAGGTGCTCGACCGGCTGCACCAGCTGACCGGGCAGCCGTACCTGCCGCCGCGCTGGGCCTTCGGCACCTGGGTCTCCTCGGGCTTCTACCCGGACAGCCAGGAACGGGTGCTGGAGCGGGCCCGGCGCCTGCGCGAACGCGACATCCCCTGCGACGTGCTGCACCTGGACTGCTACTGGCAGGTGGCCGGCAACTGGTCGGACCTACGTTGGGACACCGAGGCGTTTCCCGACCCGGCCGGCATGCTGCGGACCCTGTCCGAGCAGGGCTTCCGCGTCTGCCTCTGGATGAATCCGTACCTGATGACGGCCAGCCCGCTCTACGCCGAGGCCGACGCGGCCGGCTACTTCCTGCGCCGACCCGACGGCAGCACGTACGTCGCCGACGTGTGGCACGGCAGCTACCCGGCCTCGGCCATCGTGGACCTGACAAACCCGGCGGCGGTGGACTGGTTCACCGGGCTGCTGCGGCCCCTGCTGCGGCAGGGGGTGGCGGTGTTCAAGACCGACTTCGCCGAGGGGGTGCCCGCCGACGCGGTGGCGCACAACGGGATGAGCGGCGTCGAGCTGCACAACGTCTACGCCCTGCTCTTCAACGACGTGGTCGCCGCGGTCACCGAGGAGGTGGCCGGCCACCGGGCGGTGTGGGCCCGCTCGTCCTACCTGGGCGGTCAGCGGCACAGCGCGCAGTGGAGCGGCGACGTCAACGCCACCTGGCCGGCCCTGGCCAGCACGCTGCGCGGGGGCCTGTCACACGGCCTGTCCGGGGTGCCGTTCTGGAGCCACGACACCGGCGGCTTCCACGGCACCCCTGAACCCGACCTCTACGTACGCTGGTCGCAGTTCGGCGCGCTGTCGCCGTTGGTGCGGCTGCACGGCACCACCAGCCGGCTGCCGTGGGAGTTTCCCGCCGAGGCGGAACGGCTCGCGGTGGCCGCGTTGCGGCTGCGCTACCGGTTGATGCCGTACCTCTGGTCGGCGGCGGTCCAGGCGGCCCGCACCGGCGTACCGATGATGCGGGCCCTGCTTGTCGACACCCCGCAGGATCCGACGGCCTGGACGACCGACCTGCAGTACCGGCTCGGGACGGATCTGCTGGTCGCGCCGGTCACCGACGCCTCGGGCGAGCGGGACGTGTACCTGCCCGTCGGCGACGACTGGTTCGACGCCGCCACCGGCGAACTGCACCCGGGTGGCCGGCACCTGCGGGTGCGGTTGCCGCTGTCCCGGCTGCCGCTGTACGTGCGCCGGGGCGCGCTGCTGCCGCTGGTCGCGCCGCAGGCCACGGTCGGCGACGGGCCGTTCCGGGAGGTCACCCTGGTCTGCTGGGGCGCGGTGGAGGGGCGGACCGTCGTGCACGACGTGGACGGCGACACGATCATCGAGGCGGTCCGCGACGGCGACGAGTTGCGGATCCAGACCCGGGGGCCGCTGCTGGTGGGGCAGCTGGCGCTCGCGGGGGTCGGCGACGCCGACCGACCGGCCCGGTCGCTGCTCAACGGTGCGGCGGTGACCGTCCTGCCCTTCGCGGGGCTCTTCCCCGCACCGGGCTGACCGTACCCGCGCGGTGCCCGACTGGACGGAGTCGGGCACCGCGCGGGTACGGGGCCGCGATCCGCGTGGGGGTCAGCCCTTCACCGCGCCGGTGATCACGCCCTTGGTGAAGTGCCGCTGCACGAACGGGTAGATGATCACCGCAGGGATCACCGTCACCACCACCACCGCCATCTTGACCGCGAGCGTCGGCGGGTACGCGGTCACCCCGGGCAGGTTCACCGACGCGCCGGAGACGTTCGGTGACTGCCCGGCCAGGATGTAGCTCTGCAGGACCCGCTGGATCGGGAACTTGTCGTTGGAGTCGATGTAGAGCACCGCGTTGAAGTACACGTTCCAGTAGCCGACCGCGTAGAAGAGCCCGACCACGGCGATCACCGCCTTGGACAACGGCAGCACGATCCGGGTGAGGATGCGCAACTCCCCCGCGCCGTCGATGCGGGCGCTGTCGAGCAGCTCGGCCGGCACGTTCATGAAGAACGCGCGGATCACCACCAGGTTGAACACGCTTATCGCGCTGGGCAGGATCAGTGACCAGAGGCTGTCCTTGAGGCCCAGCCCGGTCACCACCAGGTAGCTCGGCACCAGCCCTGGGAAGATCAGGAACGTCAGCAGGAAGTAGAACAGCAGCCCACGGTGGGCCACCGAGCCCGGCCGGGACAGCCCGTACGCGGCCAGCACGGTGAGCACCAGGCTGACCGTGGTGCCGAACACGGTGACCAGGGTGCTGACCCACACCGCCCGGGTGACGTCGCCGCCGCTGAAGATGGTGATGTACGCCGACGGGTCGAACTCCCGAGGGATCATCACCATGCCGCCCGCGTCGTCGATGGTGCCGCGTGAGGCGAGGCTGGTGACCAGCACCGCCCAGAGCGGCACCAGCACCGCCGCCACCAGCAGCGTGAGCACGACCCCCTTGCCGATGGTCAGCGACGTCGACGGGCGGCCCGCCCACACCGGACGACCGGGGTGACGTCGCCGTGGCGGTGGCGCGGGTGGCCCCGCAGTGGCCGGTGCCGCCGGTACCGGGCCGGCCCCACTGAGCTGTGCGGTCATGACTTGGAGTACACCCCCTGCTCACCGAGCCGATGTGCGATCTTGTTGGCGGTGAGGATCAGCACCAGCCCGACCACCGCCTTGAACAGGCCCGCCGCGGCGCCGAGCCCCCACTGCTGGGTGCTGATCGCCTGGTAGTAGACGAACGTGTCGAGCACCTCGGCCGCCTGCCGGCCGACCGCCTCCCGTTGCAGGATGAACTGCTCGAAACCGACCGAGAGCGCGTCGCCGAGCCGCATGATGAGCAGCAGCACGATCACCGGACGCAGTCCGGGCAGGGTGATGTGCCACAACCGCCGCCACCGGCCGGCCCCGTCGGCCGCCGCCGCCTCGTACAGGTTCTGGTCGATGGCGGACAGCGCGGCCAGGAACACGATCGCGCCCCATCCCAGGTCCTTCCAGACCGCCTCGGCGGTGACCAGCACGATGAACGTGTCCGGGTTGGTCATGATCCCCCAGGGCTCCAGACCGGCCTGGCGCATCTCCTGGGCCAGCAGTCCGGCTCCGCCGAACATCTGCACGAAGAACGTCACCACCAGCACCCAGCTGAAGAAGTGCGGCAGGTAGACGACGCTCTGCACGAAGCCGCGCAGCCGCCCGGAGACCACGCTGTTGAGGATGAGCGCCAGCAGGATCGGCAGCGGGAAAAAGAACACCAGCTGGAAGGCGGTGATGCTCAGTGTGTTGCGGACCGCGTCCCAGAACAGCGGGTCGCGGAAGAGCGCCTCGAAGTTGCCGAAGCCGATCCACTCGCTGTTGAGGAACGCGTCAAGCGGGTCGTCGCCGACGAACGGGTTGTAGTCCTGGAAGGCGATGATGTTGCCCAGCGTGGGCAGGTAGTGGAAGACCAGCAGCAGCACCGCCGCCGGTGCGGCCATCGCCAGCAGCGGCCAGTCGCGGCGCAGCCGGACCCGCAGGCTGCGCCGCCCACCCCGCCGGGGACGCCGCGGTGACGGCGTACGCCCGGCGGGTGGCCGGGTGTCGACGGCGCCGGGGGCGCTCACGACCGCACCCCGGCACCGGTCGGCGGCACGCTCCTTCGTCCGTTCATCGGCCGTTGTCGGCGAGCGCCTTCTCGTGGAACGCGCGGCCCTCCTCGCCACCGGTGTCGAGGAACTCCTTGCGCACCTGGGCCAGGTCGCTCACCGGGCGACGGCCGCGCAGGATGTCGCGGATCTTGTCCTCGGTCGGCTGGATGATCTTCGACCAGTTCGCCGGCAGCTCCAGCTTGATCCCGGCGAACAGGTCCTGCTCCATCTGGCCGATGTGGTTGCGGTAGTACCCGATGTAGTCCTGCACGTAGTTCGGGGTGTCGCCGCTGCGCACCTTGACCGGCACCCGGCCGCCGATGTGGGTGTACTGCGCGCCGAGTTCCTTACGGCCCAGCTCGGTGAGCGCCGGCGTGCCGTCGGCGCCCCGGGTGAAGTGCTGTCCCTCCACGCCGTACTCGCGCAGCTCGAACTCCCGGCTGCCGAACGGGGCGGCACACCAGTTGAGCACCCGCAGCATCTCGTCGACCCGCTCGGCGGGCAGGTCCTTCTTGAGGAAGGTGTAGAAGATCGGCTTCTCGCTGCCCCAGATGACCGGCTGGGCGCCCTGCGCGCCGAAGACCGGCAGCGGCTGCATGTCGAAGGTGGGCAGCTCCTTGACCCGTTCGCTCTGCATGCCCTGCCAGGCGCCGAGGCCGTCACGGTACATGAGGATCTTGCCGGAGTTGAACAGTTGCTTCTCGTCCTCGCCCTTGCTCTCCGCCGTGTCCGGGTGTACCAGGCCCTCGGCGAACAGCCGGGCGGTGAACGCCAGCGCCGCCTCGAACGCCGGGTCCTCGAACTTGTGCTGCAGACCGCCGTCGGGCTTCTTGCGCCAGGTCTGGTTGCAGCCGAAGTACTGCTGGATCATTTCGAAGACGCTGCCGAAGGCCCACACGCCCTTGGCCGGGTCGGTGGCCTTCTTGCCGAACTCGTACAGCTCGTCGGGGCTGGTGGGGGTGGCCAGGCCGGCGGCGCCGAGCAGATCCTTGCGGTAGAACATGGCCCACGCGAACGGACCGTCGGTGGGGAACGGCACGGCGTAGAGCCGCCCACCCCAGACCGAGTACTCCCAGGCGCCGCTGGGCAGCGCCGCCAGGTACGGGTACTTCGCCGCGTTGTCGCCCTGAAGGTGGTCGGTCAGGTCGGTGAACAACGCTTTGACCGCGTCGGAGAACCGGGCGACCTTGTCCACCTCCCAGTTCGGCGCGGACAGCAGCTCCGGCACGTCGCGGGCACCGAGCATGGCGTTGAGTTTGTCGGCGTAGGTCAGGCCGTCCTGCAGGCTCGGGTTGACCTCCACGCCGAGCTTGCCGTTCACCGCGCCCAGGTAGGAGTTGCGGCCCAGCGGCGGCGGGGTCGGCCCCCACCAGGGGCTCATCGTCTGGATCGGCGGACCACCCCGGCCGGGTGTCTCGGTGACCGCGTCGACGAGTTCGCGCGGGTAGCTGAGGTAGCCGTGCGGGATCGGGCCCTCGCCGGGGATGTCCGGCTTGAGCAGCTCGGCCGGCTTGTAGGTGGGCAGCACCGCCTTGATGGCGTCGGCGTTCGTGGCGCTGCCCTGGCTGCCGGCCTCCTTGCTGCAACCGGCCAGGGCGCCGCCGCCCACGGTCGCGGCGGCGCCGAGGCCGATCAGCCGCAGCATGGTCCGGCGGTCGGTGGATGTGCGCGCAGAAGGCGTCACGGCGCACTCCCTTCGTCGTCGATAACGGTTTGCGGAGCGGGGGACTCCGGCTAGGATTAGTTGGGGTTCTAGCCGAACAAACTAATCGACGGCAATCCGTCCCACAAGACAGCGCTGGCGGCCTGGTCGGCCCCGCCAGCGCGGTACGCGATGATGGACGCGCGCCGCGACACCGGCGCAGGGAGCGGGCAGATCGTGATCAGCATCCACAACGAACCGCAGCCGACCGACCTCGGTGACGTCCGCGTCGCCAACCGGGCGGTGGTGCTGCGGCACGTACGCCTGCACGCCCCCTGCTCCCGCGCCGACATCGCCGCCCGCACCGGCCTGAACAAGGCCACCGTCTCCAGCCTGGTGACCGAGCTGATCGACAAGCGGCTGGTCCGCGAGACCGGGCTCACCGAGAACCGGGTCGGCCGACCCGCCACGATGCTGGTCCTCGACGGCGAGCCGTACGCCGCGCTGGGCCTGCAGATCGGCCCCGACGAGCTGGTGGCTGTCGCCATCGACCTAGGCGGCAGCCGGCTGCTGACCTGGCGGCGGGCCTTCGCCGCGACCACCGTGCCCCCCACCGAGACGCTGCGCGCCCTGGCCGCGCTCGCCCGGCGGGCGGTCGGGCGGGTCACCGCGCAGGGCCGCACCGTGCTGGGCCTCACCGTCGGCGTACCCGGCCTTGTCGACCCGTCCGGCGCGGTGCCACTGGCCAGCGCCCTGGGCTGGCGGGACGTGCCGGTCGCGGCGGAACTGCGCGCCATCCTGCGGGATCCGGAGTTCGCCGTCGGGGTCGACAGCGTCGCCAACCTGGCCGCCCTCGCCGAGCAGCGGCACGGCGGTCACGCGGGCACCACCGAACTGGTCCACCTGACCGGCGGTCTCACCGTCGACGCCGGCATCATCGCCGCCGGACGACTGCTCCGCGGCGGGCGTGGCTTCGCCGGGGCGATCGGGCACCTGCCGCTGGATCCGAACGGGCCGTCGTGCGCCTGCGGCGTCCACGGCTGCCTGACCGCCCTGGTCGGCCTGCCCGCCGTGGTACACCGGCTGCTGCCCGATGCCGAGGCCGACGGCCCGGTCCTCGACTACCTGCCGGAGTTGACCCGGATCGTGGCGCTGGCCCGGCAGGACGATCCGGGGGTGTGCAGCGGCCTGGCCGAGATCGGCCGGCACCTGGGCCGCGGCGTCGCCGTCCTGGCCGACCTGCTCAACCCGGAGACGGTCGTGCTCGGCGACCATCTCGCCACCCTGGCACCCTGGCTGCTGCCGGCGGCCCGGTCGGAGCTGGCCGCCCGGGCCCACGCCCCCGGCGCCGGCGGCTGCCGGCTGGAAGCCTCCACCCTGGACACGGCCGCCGCGCTCGGCGGCGCAACCGCCGCACTGGCCACCGTCGAGGCCGGACGGCTGCCCGCCCGCTGACCCGGCGGGCAACGTCACCGGTCGATACCCGCTCGGCCGGTCGGAGTCTTGACCCGACCCGTCCCAGGTGCCAACCTCGAAGCGAGCCGCTCCGCACGGGCACCCGGGGCGGCTTGCTTTCCACGGTTTGTCGAAGCGCTTCGCCAGCGTCCGGGCCGACGACCGTCACCCCACCATGACCTGCGAGGCCGCTCGGCCATCCGCCGTCGAAGCGCTTCGACCTCCGGCGCGCCGGGCACTGGAAGGCGATCCACCATGACCGACCGCACCACGCCCCCGATCCGAGACCGCGTCGACGACCTGCTCGCCCGACTCACCCTGCCGGAGAAGATCGGGCTGCTGCACCAGTGGCAGACCCCCGTCCCCCGGCTCGGCCTGCCCGGCTTCCGCACCGGCACCGAGGCACTGCACGGCGTCGCCTGGCTCGGACCGGCGACCGTCTTCCCCCAGGCCATCGGCCTGGCCAGCAGCTGGAACCCCGACCTGGTACGCGCCGTCGGTGACGCCGTCGGCGTCGAGGTACGCGCCAAACACCACACCGACCCGCAGCGCGTCGGCCTCAACGTGTGGGCGCCGGTGGTCAACCCGCTGCGCGACCCGCGCTGGGGACGCAACGAGGAAGGCTGGTCGGAGGATCCGTGGCTGACCGGCCGACTCGCCACCGCCTACGCCCAGGGGCTTCGTGGCGGGCATCCTCAGCGGCTGCGTACCGCCCCCACGGTCAAGCACTTCCTCGGCTACAACAACGAGACCGACCGGGCCACCACCTCCAGCGACCTGCCACCCCGGGTGCTGCACGAGTACGAACTTCCAGCGTTCCGCGCCCCCCTCGCCGCCGACGCGGCGGTCGCCGCGATGGCCGCGTACAACCTGGTCGACGGGGTGCCAGCGCACCTGAGCCCGCTGATCGACGGTGAGCTGCGCCGGTGGGCGCCCGGCGAGGTTCTCGTCGTCGGCGACGCGGGGGCGGTGAGCAACATCGCCGGGGTGCAGGGCCACCTGCCCGACCACGTCGACGGATTCGCCGCGGCGCTACGCGCCGGGATCGACAGCTTCACCGAGGACGACACCGACAGCGCGCCCACCCGACGACACCTCACCGAGGCCCTGGGCCGTGGACTGATCACCGAGTCCGACGTGGACCGGGCGGTCCGTCGGGTGCTCACCGTCCGGCTGCGGCTGGGCGACCTCGATCCCCCGCACACCGACCCGTACGCCCAGACCGGCCCGGAGGTGATCGACTGCCCGGCGCACCGGGACCTGGCCCGGGAGGCCGCCCGGCAGTCCATCGTGCTGCTGCGCAACCGGGGGCTGCTGCCGCTCGCGCCCGACCTGCGGATCGCGGTGCTCGGTCCGCTCGCCGACACCGTGCACACCGACTGGTACAGCGGCACCCTGCCGTACGCGATCAGCACCCTCGCGGGGCTGGCCGAGCGGCTGCCGACGATCACCACCCACCCGGGTGCCGACCGGATCGCGCTGCGGGTGGGTGACCGTTACGTGGGCTGCACCGACGATGCCGAGGGCGGGCCGCTGACCGTCGGCGACGACCCGGCCTCGTTCGACGTGTTCGACTGGAGTCGGGACACCATCGCGTTGCGGGCCGTCGGCAACGGCCGCCACGTCGGCGTCGACGACGACGGCGCGCTTGTCAACGACCGGTCCGGCCCCGGCGGCTGGGTGGTCCGGGAAACCTTCCAGTTCGACCCGCTGCCCGACGGCACCGTGCTGCTGCGCCACCTGGCCACCGACCGGTACGTCACCGTGGACCAGGACGGCCGGCTGCGGGTCGACGGCGACGACCGGCAGGCCGGCACCGGCTTCGGCATCGACCTGGTCACCGACGGCGCGGCGCGGGCCGCCGAACTGGCCGCCGCCGCCGACGTGGCGGTGGTGACCCTTGGCAACCACCCGATGGTCAACGGACGCGAGACCGAGGACCGTCTCGACCTGGCCCTGCCGGCCCGGCAGGAGGCGATGCTGCGCGCCGTGCACGCCGCCAACCCGCGCACCGTGCTGGTGGTGACCAGCAGCTACCCGTACGCGCTGGGCTGGGCACAACAGCAGCTGCCGGCGGTGCTCTGGTCGGCGCACGGCGGGCAGGAACACGGCCGCGCCCTGACCGAGGTGCTCCTCGGCGACGTCGACCCCGGTGGCCGGCTCACCCAGACCTGGTACGCCGACACCGCCGACCTGCCCGACCTGCTCGACTACGACGTGATCGGCGCGGACTCCACCTACCTGTACTACCGGGGTGAGCCGCTGTACCCGTTCGGGCACGGACTGTCCTACGCCGAGTTCGACTACCGCGACCTGCGGTTGAGCGCCACGACGGTGAGCGTCGGCGAGGAGGTGGAGGTGAGCGTGGACGTCACGAACACCAGTGACCGTCCCGGTGTCGAGGTGGTGCAGCTCTACACCCGGCAACGGCGCTCCCGGGTGAAGCAGCCGCTGCGGCAACTACGCGACTTCGCCCGGATCGTCCTCTCCCCCGGCGAACGGCGTACCGTCACGCTGCGGCTGCGCAGCGCCGAGCTGAGCTGGTGGGACGCCGAGGCGGGCAGCTTCGTGGTGGAGGACGCCACCCACACCGTGCTGGTCGGGCGTTCCGCGACCGACGTGCGGCTGGTCGGCGCGGTGGCCGTACGCGGTGAGCCACTCACGCCGCCGGCCCGGCCGCACGCCACGAGCGGAGTCCGGTGAGCGGGCGGGGCCGGGTACCGTCCGGTCAACCCACCATCGCCGACGTGGCCCGGCACGCCGGTGTCGCGGTGAGCACCGTGTCGTACGTGCTCAGCGGCAAGCGGGCCATCTCGGAGCTGACCCGCAACCGGGTGCTGGCCAGCGTCCGGTTGCTCGGCTACCACCCGAACGCGGGCGCGCGGGCCCTGGCCAGCCGCCGCGCCAACGTCATCGCGTTGGTGCTGCCGCTGCGCTCGGGCATCCAGGTGCCGGTGGTGATGCAGTTCGCCACGGCGGTGGTGACCTCCGCCCGCGGTCACGACCACGACGTGCTGCTGCTGACCTCCGACGAGGGCCCGCAGGGGTTGCACCGCATCGCCGCCGGCGCCCTGGTCGACGGGGTGCTGGTGATGGACGTGGAACTGCACGACGTGCGGGTACCGCTGCTGCGCGGGCTGGGGCGGCCCAGCGTGCTGATCGGGCTGCCCGCCGAGACCGACGGGCTGACCTGTGTGGACCTGGACTTCCACCGGGCCGGGCAGGTCTGCGTGGAACACCTGGCGGGGCTCGGCCACCGCAGCATCGCGTTGCTCGGCGCCCCTGCCGCCGTCTACGACCGGGGCACCGGATTCGCCCACCGCACCCGGGCGGGCGTGGTCGAGGCGGCGGCCCGGCACGGCGTTGAGGCGGTCGCGCTGCCCTGCGAGGAGAACGCCGCCGAGGTGCACGCACGGGTGGTCGAGCTGTTCGCCCGGCAACCGGAGCTGTCCGCCCTGGTGGTGCAGAACGAGGCGGCGGTCGGGCCGGTGCAGGCGACGCTGGCCGCACTGGGTCGACGGGTGCCCGATGACGTGTCGGTGGTGGCCGTCTGCCCGGACCAGTTCGCCGAGCACGCCAGCCCCCGCCTGACCTCGGTGCCGGTACCCGCCGAGGAGATCGGCCGGCAGGCCGTGTCGCTGCTCATGCGCAAGCTGCGGGACGAGCCGACCCCGCAGGTGACGCTGCTGGAACCCCGACTGACCGTCCGGGACAGCACGGCCGCGGCCACCGGCGCGCCGGTGCCGCACGACGGTCGGGCGGCAGCCCGGTGACCGGTCCGGTCCACCGGATCTGGGACACCGCACCGGCCACCGACTGGCAGGACGCCCTGCTCGCCGGCAACGGCGAGTACGGGATCATGGTGCACGGCCGGCCGTGGGCCGAACGCATCGTGGTCAACCACCACCGGTTCGTGCTGCCCAACGGCACCCACGACGCCCGCCCGCCGCGGCTGGCCGCGCTGCTGCCCCGGATCCGGCGGTTGATCCTGACCGGTCGGCGGGCGCAGGCCAGCCAGCTGCTGGCCGGTGACGGCATGCTGCGCTGGACCCAGTCGTTTCATCCCGGCTTCGCGCTCACCGTCGACGCCGACGGCCCACCGGTGGGCGACTACCGCCGGTACACCGACTTCGACACCGGCGAGGTCGTGGTGCGGTGGGCCGGCGGAAGCCGCCGCTCGTTCGTCTCGCGTACCGACCGGCTGATCGTCACCCGGCTGGACATGGGAGCCTGCCGGGTCGGGGCGACCGGCGAACTGCCCGGCCGCCCCGCCGGGCTGCGCTACGCGGTGTCGGCGTACCGCCGCGACGGGCTGGTCTTCCTGCGGGTGCGGGCCCGCTACCCGACCGCCGGCGCGGCGTACGGCTTCGAGGGGTTGACCCTGCTGCGCGGCGCGGTCGAGATCGACGGCGACCAGGTGCACGTCGACGGGCCCGCCCTGCTGCTGACGGTCCTCGACCGCCCGCGCGACCGGTGGCGTACCGGGGCGTTGCAGCGCCGGCTGACCGCCCACCGCGACGCCCGCTACGGTGACCTGCTCGCCCGGCACACGGCCCGGCACACCCCGGCGTACCGGCGGGTCGAGCTGGACCTGGCGGTGCCGGCGGCGCAGCGGGCGTTGCCGGTCGGTGACCTGCTGGCCCGGCAGGCCGCCCACCCGCACACGCTGGACGCGGCGCTGCTGGAGCGGCTGTTCCACGCCGGGCGTTACCTGTTGCTCAGCGCCAGTGGTGTGCTGCCACCCCGGCTGACCGGGTTGTGGCTCGCTTCGTGGGACGCGGCCTGGGCCGGCGACTTCACCACCGACGCCAACCTCAACCTGCAACTGGCCTCGGCCAACGTGGCGGCCCTGCCGGAGGTCACCGAGGCACACGCCCGGCTGGTACGCGCCCAGGTCGAACACTGGCGACGCAACGCCCGCGCCATCTACGGCGCCCGCGGCCTGCTGGCGCCCAGCCGCACCGACGGCGAACACGGCCACCTGTTCCATCTGCATCCGGACTGGCCGTTCGCGGCGTGGCTGCCGGGCGCGCACTGGCTGCTGTTCCCGCTCTACGAGCGGCATCTGGTGACCGGGGAGCCGCTGGGTGAGGTGGCGGGTTGGCTGGTGGAGGTGGCCGAGTTCTTCGCCGACGTGCTGACCGCCACCGGCGACGACGGGACGTGGGGGTTCGTGCCGTCGTACTCGGCGGAGACCGGGCCGCTGGACGAGTCGGGCACGGCGGTGCACGTGGCGGTCAACGCCACCATGGACCTCGCTGCGGCGCGGCACGCGTTCACGGTGGCCGCCGCGCTGACCGGCCAGCGGCGGTGGACGCGGTTGGCGGCGCGGCTGCCGCCGTACCGCCGCGATGCCGACGGTGCGTTGACCGAGTGGGCGTGGCCCGGTTACCGGGCCGACGAGAACCACCGCCACGTCAGCCACCTGTATCCGGTGTGGCCACTGGACGAGATCAACCCCGACGACACTCCGGAACTGGCCGCCGCCGCGCACCGGGCGTTGCGCCGCCGGGGCGAGGAGAACCTGTCCGCGCACGGCAGCCTGCACCGGGCGCTGGTCGCCGCCCGGCTGCACGACGGGCCACTTGTCGAAGCGAACCTACTCAAGATCGTCGGCAACGACATGTTCTTCCGGTCGCTGATGAGCGCGCACAACCCGGGTCGGGTCACCTACAACGCCGACGCCGCGCACGCCCTGCCGGCGGTGCTGATCGAGGCGCTGGTGCAGGGGCGGCCGGGCCGGCTGCGGCTGCTGCCGGCGCCGTTGCCGGGGCTGCCCCGTGGCACCCTGCGCGGGGTGCGCTGTCCCGGGCGGGTCACCGTCGAGGAGTTGGCGTGGTGGCCGGGTGCGGTGCGGGCCCGGCTGGTCTCGGCGGTGCCTCGACGACTGCGCGTCCGCAGCCCGTACGGCGAGACGGTGCGGAGGATGCCCGCCGGTGAGCCGATCGAGGTGTCCTTCACCGGGTAGCCCGGCGTCGCCGCGACCTGGTCGGCGGCGCTGGGCGGGGCACTAGACTGCCCGTTCGATGGACGTTCAGTCGACTTCCGCCGCCGACACCCGCCCCTGCGCCCACTGTGGGCGGGAGGTGCCGCAGCGGGCCGGCGCCGGCCGCCCGTTCCGGTACTGCCGGGACAACGACGGCGCCTGCCAGCGGGCCTCCCGGAACAGCCGCATGCGGCACCGCAACGCCCCGGGTCTGCCCGGGCAGGTGGCCCGGACCTGGGAGGCGGTGGACCGGCTCGACCAGATCGTGGACACCCTGACCGAGGCGCTGCACGCCGAGTTGTCCCCGGCCGGGGTGCAGCGGCAGCTGTCGCAGCTGCGTGCGGAGACCGCCGGGGAGATCGCGGCGGCGCAGACCGAACGCGACGAGGCGCTGCGGGCCGCCGAGGACGCGAACGCCCACGCCGAGCGGCAGCGTCGGCAGGCTCAGGCGGCGACCGTCGAGCGGGATGCAGCCCGGGCCGAGGCCGCCCGCGCGACCGAGCAGGCGGAATCGGCCGCCCAGCGGGCGCAGGATGCGCAGACCGCCCGGGACGAGGCGCGGCGGGAGGCCGCCGCCGCGCAGGCGTTGCGTTCGCAGGCCGAGGCCGATCGCGACGCCGCCCGCGCCGAGGTGACCTCGGTGCGCGCCGACCTGACCGCCGAGCGTCGTCGCCACGACGACCTGGTCGCCGAACGCGACGCCGCCCGTGCCGAGGCGGAGCGGGCCGCCACCGCCAGCGCCGCGACGCTGGCCGAGGCCGACCGGCTGCGGGTCGAGTTGAACCAGACCCGGGCCGCAGCCGAGCAGGCCCGAGTGGACACCGAGCAGGCCCGGGCGGAGGCTGCGCGGGCTGGCGCCGAGGCCGAGCAGGCCCGGGCGGAGTCGGCCGCGGCCCGGGCGGAGGCCGACCGGGCGGAGCAGGCGCGGGCGCAGGCCGAGGCCGACCGCGAACGGGCCCGGACGCAGGCCCGACAGGCCGGTGAGCAGCAGGCCGCGCTCGCCGGCCGCGCCGACCGGTTGGGTGAGGAACTGGCCGGCGTACGGGCGACGCTCAACGCCGCCGAGCGCCAGGTGAGCGAGCTGACGGTACGCCTACGCGCCACCGAGGCAGACCGCGACGGTGCCCGTGAGCGGGTGGCGCAGCTGGCCGCGAAGGTCGCCGACCTGGCCACCGCCCTCACCCGCCCCACCCCCTGACCCCCACCCGGCGCGGCGACGGGCGGCGGGTGGGGGTGGGGGAGGATGGCGGTATGGGTAAGACGCATGAGCGCATCGAGGGGCGGTTGCGGGAGTTCATCGAGGCACAGCCGATGTTCTTCACCGCGACCGCCCCGCTGGCCGGCGACGGCACCGTCAACCTGTCCCCGAAGGGCCTGCGGGGCTGCCTCGCGGTGCTCGACGAGCAGACGCTGGCCTATCTGGACTTCGCCGGCAGCAACGCCGAGACCATCGCCCACCTGCGGGAGAACGGCCGGATCACGCTGATGTGGTGCGCCTTCACCGGCCCGCCCAACATCGTGCGGGTACACGGCCGGGGCGAGCCGGTGTTCCGTGACGACCCCCGCTTCCCCGACCTGCTGGCACACTTCCCCGACATCGACGCCACCCAGCACGGCCTGCGGGCGGTCATCGTGGTGCACGCCCGGCTGATCCGCGACACCTGCGGCTACGCGGTGCCACTGATGACCTACGACACCGACCGGGACCTGCACGCCCGCCGTTTCGCCCGGGAGGACGACACGTCGCTGGACGCCTACTTCGCCGGCAAGGACAACGTCGCCACCAGCATCGACGGTCTGCCGGGGCTGCCGTTGCCGCTGCCACCGACACCGCGGACCGGCTGACCGGGCCGTCGCACACCAACGGGTGCCCGCCCGGCGCGTCAAACCACTGCGTCGCCGGGCGACGACCTCGGCCGGTTACCATTCCCGCTGGCGGTGACGGTCCGCCGAGACGACCCGGCCGGGACGACCCTCGCCGGGCGTACGTCATGGCCGGCTACCCTGGACTGCGCACCCGGGTGTACGGGGTTGTCGAGGCGCGGGGAGTGGGAATGGCCCGGCGGAGACGGACCGTTACACCGATAGGACCTGCACCACCGAAGAGGGGAAGTCGATCATGGGCGAGCGTATGCTGCGCGGAAGCCGGCTGGGCGCGGTCAGCTACGAATCCGACCGCAACACGGAGCTCGCGCCGCGGCAGACCCGCGAGTACCTGTGCGCCAAGGGTCACCAGTTCGAGGTGCCGTTCGCCGTCGACGCCGAGGTGCCGACCACCTGGGAATGCAAGTTCGACGGCAGCGTGGCCCGGCTGGTCGACGGCAGCGAGCCCGAGCAGAAGAAGGCCAAGCCGCCGCGCACCCACTGGGACATGCTGCTGGAGCGACGTTCGATCGCCGAGCTTGAGGACATCCTGGCCGAACGGCTGCAAGAGGTTCGCACCCGTCGCGGCCGCGCCTGACCCGTTCACGTCAACGGCGCCCCCGGAAGTCCCGGGGGCGCCGTTTCGCGTACGTCAGCGCGGTTCCACGATCTCACCCTCGATGGCCTCGCCCTCCACCGCCGGACGCGTCCCGGCAGCGGAGGTCTGCGGCGGTGTCGTCGCCGGGCCCTGCGGCGGCGGAGCCTGCCCCGGCTGCTGCGGCCCACCCCGGTACACCCGCACCCGACGGGGACCGAACAGGTCACCGGCGGTCATCGACGACACCCGACGCTCAGCGGCCCGCTGCACCGCACCCCGGGTCAACCGGCGCACCGGCGGCACCAGCAACAGCAACCCCACCAGGCCACTGACCAGCCCCGGGGTCGCCAGCAGCAACGCACCGAGCAGCCCCACCAGCCCGTCGGTCACCTGCCGACCGGGCGGCCGACCCGACTGCGCCGCCTCCCGGAAACCCCGCCACGCCCGCACGCCCTCCCGGCGCAGCAACACCAGACCCAGCAGCGAGGCCGCGAACACCAGCAGCGTCGCCGCACCGAACCCGAGCGTCCGACCCACCACCACGAACACGGCGATCTCCACGGCCACGGACACCAGCAGAGCCAACGGTACGAACCTCAGTGTTCGGCGCATTTCACCCCAACCGCCTCACGGCGCCTCATCGTGGCGGCCCCGCCCCGGCGGCGCAGCCGTCCCGTTCGTCAAGCATGACACGCGACCGCTCAGCGCGGGTTCGAGGAGGCTCGCCCGTGGCGAACCGAGCCGCGCTCAGGGCCACCGCGCCTGTCCAGCCGTGGCCGCGCGCAGCCCACGCCGCACCGCCGTACGCCGGTCACGCACCGCCCAGCCGGTGATCCGCCACAGCGCCTCCACGACGATCAACGGGCTCATCTTGCTGGCGCCGCGTTCCCGCTCGGCGAACGTGATCGGCACCTCCACGATCCGCGCACCCGCACGGTGCGCCAGCCGGGACAACTCCACCTGGAACGAATACCCCTGCGAACACACCGAATCCAGATCCAGGGCGTCCAGCACCCCGGCCCGGTAGACCCGGTAGCCGCCGGTGGCGTCGGCGACCGGCATACCCAACGCCAGCCGCGCGTACAGGTTGCCGCACCGCGACAGCAACAGCCGCCGCAACGGCCAGTTCACCACCCGGGCGCCCCGGGTCCACCGCGATCCGATCACCACGTCGGCGTCGCGGGCCGCAGCCAGCAACGCCGGCAGGTCCTCCGGGGCGTGGGAACCGTCGGCGTCCATCTCCACCACCGCATCGAAGCCACGCCGCCGCGCCCACGCGAACCCCGCCAGGTACGCCGCGCCGAGTCCCTGCTTCCCCTCCCGGTGCAGCACGTGCACCCGCCGGTCGGCGCGGGCGATGCCCTCGGCGATACCGCCCGTACCGTCCGGACTGTTGTCGTCGGCGACCAGAATCTCCACCTGCGGCGCGGCCACGCGGACCCGCCGCACGATCGCGGTCACGTTGTCGGCCTCGTTGTAGGTGGGGATGACCACCAGCACCCGACCCACGCCGGGCACCCCGGTCATCACCGGACGGATGTCGGTTCCGCGTACCACCGCTGCCCCCTTCACCCCGGGTGGGCGGCCCCCGGCACCGGTCGGCCGTCCCGCCGACGCCGCAGCACCGCCGCGCCGGCCAGCGCAGCCACCGCCAGCCCGGCCAGCACCACCTCCGGCAGCACCCCGACCCGGGTGGCCAGCGTGCGCCCCTCGGTCAGCCGCAGCTGCCGCACCACGACCGCGCGGGTGTTGAACCCGGTGGCGTCGCTTACCCGCCCGTCCGGGGTGACGAACCCGGACACCCCGACCGTGGACGCCATCAACGCCGCACGCCCGTGCTCGACGGCCCGCAGCCGCACCATGGCCAACTGCTGACGCGCCTCGGCCTCGTCGAAGGTGGCGTTGTTGGTCTGCACCACCAGCAGCTGCGCCCCACCGACGACGGTGTCGCGGACCAGCCCGTCGTAGGCGACCTCGAAGCAGATCACGTCGCCGAGCACCACCGGCCCGCTGTCGACCACCCCAGCCTCGGTGCCGGCCACGAAATCGGCCCGTACCCGGTCGACCTGGTCGCTGACCATCCGGGCGATCCGGCGCAGCGGCACATACTCGGCGAACGGCACCGGATGCCGTTTGACGTACAGCTGCTCCAGGTCGGGTCCGCTGCCCGGACGCCACAGCAGTCCCGCGTTGCGCACCTGCCCCCGTTCCGGCCCGAACAGCACGGCGCCGACCAGGATCGGCACCCCGACGGCGTCCGCGGCGGCGGAGATCCGCGCCCCGGCCGACGCGTTGCGCAGCGGGTCGATGTCGCTGGAGTTCTCCGGCCACACCACCAGATCCGGTCGGGGTCGGGTGCCGGCGGTGACCTCGCCGGCCAGGGCGATGGTGGCGTCGACATGGTTGTCGAGCACGGCCTGCCGTTGCGCGTTGAAATCCAACCCGAGCCGCGGCACGTTGCCCTGCACGATCGCCACCGTCACACTCGCCGTGTCCCGGGTGGTGGCCACCGGCACCGCCAGCCCACCGGCGAACAGCAGCAGCACCGCCGCGGCACACCCGGCCGCGGGCGCCCACCAGCGGGGGCCACCGGTGCCGCGGCGGGCCCGTGCCGTCCACCACGCCCCGGCGACCAGCAGCCCACCGGACAGCGCCACCGCGAACGTCACAAGCGGCGCACCACCGAGCGCGGCCAGCCGCAGCAGCGGCGACTCGTCCTGGCCGAACGCCAGCCGACCCCACGGGAACCCGCCGAACGGCGTCCGGTCGCGCAGCGCCTCCTGCCCCACCCACAGCACGCCGGTCAGCGCCGGCCACGCCGCCGGGAACCGGTCGGCCAGCGGCGACACCCACGCCGTGGCCATCCCCAGCACCGCCAGGTAGCCGGCCTGCAACAACGACAGCAACACCCACGGCAGGTAACCGGTGTGCAGGTTCGTCCAGGCCAGCAACGGCGCGAACAGGGCCAGACCGGTCAGGAAGCCCAGACCGGCGCCGGCCCGCAGCCGCCGCCGGTGGGTCGCGGCCGCCAACAGGGCCACCCCGACCGGCGCCAGCGGCCACCACCCGTACGGAGGGAAGGCCAGCAGCAACGCCAGGCCCGCGGCCACCGCCATGGCGACGGCCACCGGCAGGCGCACCGGGCCGGCCACCGCCGGGGCAGGTGGCGGTGGGTCGGACCCGGCGGCACGGTCCACGGTCGTCACGGGCGGGTCGGGCGCGATCACGCGCCGAAGGCTACCCGCCCGCCATGATCGTCCGCCGACGACCCGACCCCCGCCCCGGTGGTGGAGTGACAGTCAACGGCGGCGGGCCAGCAGCACCGCGTCGTGATGGACCACCTCACGCCCGTCCGGATCCGTCACGGTGCGGGGCCGGACCTGCACCGTGAGCGCCTCGAACTGGTCCGGGTCCAGCTCCGCGGCGGCCTCCTCGGCGGTGTACATCATCTCCGGATAGTGCAGGCGATGCCCGGAGTTGGGCAGGTCCGCCGGGTGGTGCCCGACGATCAGCAGCCGCCCACCGGGCGCGACCGCGTCGGCCAGCCGGGCGAAGACCTCCCGCCGCTGCGGCGGCGGCAGCTGCATGAACTGCGCCGACACCAGGTCGTACGCGCCGGACGGCGGTGACCACTCGAACAGGTCGGCGTGGGTCCACTCGATCCGGGCGGCCACCTCCGCGCCGGCGGCCTGGGCGTGACCGGCGGCCCGGGCCAACGCGACGGTGGAGATGTCCACCGCATGGACCTGCCAGCCCCGCTCGGCCAGCCACACCGCGTCGGCGCCCTCACCGCTGCCCACGTCCAGCGCCCGACCGGGCGTCAACTCGCTGACCTCGGTGACCAGCTGCGGGTTCGGTCGGCCGCTCCACACCGCCGGCTTGGACCGGTAACGCTCCTCCCACGCCGCCTCGGTGAACATGGTCTCCCGCTGCCGCCGGTGCTCGGCCACCGCCTCGCGGGTGTCCTCCTCCACCAGATCCATGTTGATCATCCCGCCGGCGGTCGTACCGGATGCCGCGGCACGAATCACCTGGGCGGACAGATCAGCCACGTTGCCGGCCACCCACACCCCCGGTACGGAGGTCGCGCCGGTGGCATCGGCCGGAATCTGCCGACCGATGACGTGACCGGAATGCTCCACGTCTACCGGGACCAACCCGAGCGACTCCAGCAACGCCGAGCGGGCCGTCATCCGTGCGGCGACCACCACCGCGTCGAGCTCCACCAGCTCGCCGGAAGCCAACCGCACCCCGGTCAGCCGGTCCTCGGCGGTCTCCACGGCCACCACCCGCCCGGGCACCACGGGGACACCCAGGGCCGCCAACTGTTCGGCCTCCTGCGGGCCGGGCGCCGGGCCGTCGTGCAGCAGCAGCCGCACATGCGGGCTCCACTGCCGCCACAGCTTCGCCCCGTGCACGGCCAGCGGCCCGGTGGCCAGCACCCCGATCCGCCGGTCCCGGACCTCCCAGCCGTGACAGTACGGGCAGTGCAGCACGTCCCGCCCCCACCGCTGCGTCAACCCGGGCACCTCGGGCAACTCGTCGACCAGCCCGGTGGTGACCAGCAGCCGCCGGGCTCGCACCGTACGCCCCCCGTCGACGGTGACCACGAAGCCGCTGTCGTCGCGGACGACCGCGTCGACCCGCCCGGCCACGATCTGCCCGCCGTACGCGGTGACCTCCGCACGGCCCACGGCCACCAACTCCCCCGGCGGCGTGCCCTCCCGCCCGAGATAGTTGTGCACCCCGGCGGCCGGGGCGTTACGCGGCTCCCCCGCGTCCACCACCAGCACCCTGCGCCGGGCCCGGGCCAGCGTCAGCGCCCCGGCCAACCCGGCCGCCCCGCCGCCGACCACCACCACGTCATACCTGTCGTCCATTGCCGCCCCCTCGTCGGTGATGCCTCACACCCTGCAACCAACCCCGCCGATCGACAAGTAATGTTGCTGTTATGGCAAACGAGGAGGCGGCGGTGCTGGCAGCGGTCGGACCCCGACTACGCGCCCTGCGAAAACAACGCGGCACCACCCTGAACGAACTCTCCGACGCCACCGGCATCTCGGTGAGCACCCTGTCCCGGCTCGAATCCGGGCAACGCCGCCCCACCCTGGAACTACTGCTGCCGCTGGCCCGCGCCCACCAGGTGCCCCTGGACGAACTGGTCGGCGCACCCGCCGTCGGCGACCCCCGGGTACGCCCCCGCCCCATCGTCCGCCACGGCATCACCTTCCTGCCGCTGACCCGCCGCCCCGGCGGCCTGCAGGCGTTCAAACAGATCCTGCCCCCACACACCCCCGCCGAGGCGCAGCCACAGACCCACGAGGGCTACGAGTGGCTGTACGTGCTCTCCGGCCAGCTACGACTACGCCTCGGCGAGCACGACCTGCTGCTCACCCCCGGCGAGGTCGCCGAGTTCGACACCCGGATACCGCACTGCGTCACCAACCCCGGCCCCGAAACCACCGAAGTGCTCAACCTGTTCGGCCCGCAGGGCGAACGCCTGCACGTACGCGCCCGCCCCGCAACCTGAACCAGAAACGAAGTCGGGGCGCGGCATATGCCGCGCCCCGATGCTCCCAGGCCCCTCCCGGCCGGTGCGGCGGAATGTGGCACGCCGACCTTCGGACCGACCCGACGATGACTGGCTGTCCCCGCCTGACCGTTGTCTACTGGCCGTGCACCCCATCCTGCCCGTACACCGGTAACCGCGGCCGGTTCGCGCCGCCCCGCCGACCCCCGCCCGCTGGACCTGGCCGCCGCGACTGAACATGCACCGTGTCGCTCGGCCAGCGGACGAAGGGACGAAGCGAACAACAGCCGCTTCCCGTGGTAGGACTCAAAGACGGTACGTGGCCCACCCCCGGCCTTGTCAACCCACCCCCGACGAGTCGTCGCACCACCCCGGCGTGTCGCGGCGGCGGCAACCCCGACAACCACCCGCCGACCTACCCGCGACCGCCGCCGTCCACCCTGGTCAAACGAGCAACGACCGCAACAACCCCCGAGCCGCCACCGGATGCCCGTCGGCGAGCAACCCGGCGGCGGCCAGCACATAGTCGGTGTCCACCACCGGCCGCGCCGCCCGCGGCAACGCCCACCCACCGGCATGGTCGGTCAACACCGCGTCCAACACCCCGGCCGCGTCGTTGGCCGGAGCGTGCCGCAGCACCCCACCAGAACCGACCAGCAGTCGCACGTCCCGCAGATCCCGGCCGGCCCGCTCACCGGTGCCCACCCCACGGGCATGCCGACGCAACGCCACCGTCGCCGCCAACGCCGCGATCCGGGCATCGACGGCCCGCCCCACGGCGTCGCCCGGCAGAAAACCGGGATCGGCGGCACGCACCGCGGCCTCAGCCGCCAACCCGTCGACCGCCCCCGCCGCGAGCAGACGTTCCGCCACGGCCGCCCGCACCACCCCCGGGGCGCTCCACCGCACCCCCAGATCCCCCTCGACCGTCCGAGCCCGCCACAACTCACCGGCCACCTCCCGGCCCGGCCCACTGGCCCGCTCATCCGGCGTGAGCACCGAATACACGTCCGTCGTCGCGCCACCCACGTCGACCACCACCAGGTCACCGCCGGCCACGTCAGCCAGCACCTCCACCCCCGACAGCACCGCGTCCGGCGTCGCCGCCCGCACCAGCCGGGCAAACCGGCCACCCCGCGACAACCCCTTACCGCCGATCACATGCCGCAGGAACACCTGCCGGATCGCCGACCGCGCCGACAACGGCGCCAACACCCCGATGCGGGGCAGCACATTGTCGGCCACCGTCACCGGCACCCCCGCCCCGGCCAACAACCCGTGCAGGTCGGCACGGACATCGACGTTGCCCGCCAACACCACCGGCACCCGCCACCGGGCCCGCGCCAACCGCGTCGCGTTGTGCGTGAGCGTCTCCGCGTCCCCGCCGTCCGTGCCACCCACCAGCAGCACCACGTCCGGGCGGGCCGCCCGCAACGCCGTCAACTCCGCCCGACCCAGCCGCCCGGCCGCCACATGCACCACGTCCGCCCCCGCCGACAGGCCGACCCGCCGACCCGCCTGCGCGGTCACCAACGGCTCGTAGCCGATCACCGCCAGCCGCAACCCGCCGCCCGCCGACGAACACACAAACCACGGCACCTCACCCGAGGTGAGCCCGACGGTCGCCGCACCCACCGCCGCGTCCAGGCCCCGCAGCACATCCGACCCCACAGTGGTCGGCGCCGCCGCCGTCGACACCAACCCACCACCGTCGAGATCGACCACCGCGACCTTCGTGTACGTCGAACCCACGTCGGCGCAGACCGCGACGTTCACACCGCAGCAGGCACGACCACCGTGCCGGTCGCCGTCACCGCCACCAACGGCTCGGCCAACACCTCCGCCGCCGACGAACCCCGATCCGGCCGCCCCCGACACACCACCCGGGCCTCGAAGTCGATGGTGCGGCTCCGGGTACCCACCCGGGTCACCGTCGCCACCACCTCCAGCACGTCACCAGCCCGCATCGGCGCCTTGAACTGCACATCCGAATACGACGCGAACAACCCCTCGTCCCCGTCGGTACGGATACACACCTCGGTGGCCACATCCCCGAACAAACCCAACGCGTACGCCCCATCGACGAGATCACCCGCGTAGTGCGCGTGCGCGTACGGCACATACCGCCGATGAGTCACCGTCACACCCAACCGCCGGTCAGTCATGCCACCGTCGCCTTCCTACCCGTGATCAACGCGTGGACCAGATAGGACGCCACCTCACCCGGAGTCGTACCCCGACCGAAGATCCGATCCACCCCCAGCTCAGCGGCCTGAGACTCGTCGAACCGCGGCCCACCCACAATCAACAACGGCCGCCGCCCCGCCGGCATCGCCTCCCGGAACGCCGCCGACATCTCCCGCGTGTTGTGCAGATGCGCATCCCGCTGCGTCACCACCTGCGACACCAGCACCGCATCGGCCCGCGCCACCCGCGCCGCCTCCACCAACTCCGGCACACTCACCTGAGCACCCAGGTTCGTCACCGACAACTCCCGGTAGTACTCCAGACCCTTCTCCCCCGCGATCCCCTTCACATTGAGAATCGCGTCGATACCCACCGTGTGCGCGTCCGTACCGATACACGCCCCCACCACCGACAACTTCCGCCGCAACCGCCGCTTGACGACCGCGTTGACCTCCTTGGCGCCCAGCAACGGGAAATCCCGCTCCACCACCCGCACCGCCGACAGGTCCACCAGATGGTTCACCCGCCCATACACCACAAAAAACGTGAACCCGTCACCGATCGGCTTCGCGTGCACCAGCAACGCCGGATCCACACCCATCTTGTTCGCCAACTGCACCGCCGCACCCTCGGCCCGCTTGTCATGCGGCACCGGCAACGTGAACGACACCTGCACCATGCCGTCCCCGGTGGTGTCCCCGTACGGCCGGACGATCTTCTGCTCGCTCACGGCCGGACCTCCTCGGACCGCGACCCCGGCACCCGCCCGCCCGCACCCGGCTGCTCCAGGATCTCCGTGGCCGGGTTGTAGTAACCCGCCTCATGCCGCGCCACCCCGTCCAGACCCTTACCCCGATCCGCCGGCCGCTTCATGATCCCGAACGTGCCCTCGGCGATCGCCGTCAACACCGACTGCGCACCGATCCGCTCCAACAACCCCACCGCCTCGGCCAGCACCCGATGGGCGCGCTGCTGGATGAACCCACCCGGCGCCGGCACGAAATCCTCGTGCAACCCACCCGCCGCACCGAGCACGTACCGCACGTTCTGCAAGGCGATGTCCCGGTCCGACAACCACGGCGTCACCACCGCCTCCGTCATCATCCCCACCAGCAGGATGCCCTGCCCCGTCATGGTGCCCACCAGATTGAAGAACCCGTCCAGCAGATTCCCCCGGAACACGTCCCCGGTCATGTGCTTCGTCGGCGGCATCCACTTCAACGGCGCATCCGGAAACAACTCCCGCGCCAGCAACGCGTGCGCCAACTCCAGGCGAAACGACTCCGGCACATCCGGGTTGATCTCAAAAGCGTGCCCCAACCCCAACTGCCAGTCCGCCAGCCCCGCCTCATGCGCGAAATACTCGTTCAGCAACTGCGACACCGTCACCGTGTGCGCCTCGTCCACCGCATCCGCAGTGGTCAGGTAGTTGTCCTCACCGGTGTTGATGACGATCCCCGCCCGCGCGTGCACCTGCCGCGAAAACCGCTGATCCACGAACGTCCGCACCGGATTGATGTCCCGGAACAGAATCCCGTACATCGAATCGTTGAGCATCATGTCCAACCGCTCCAGACCCGCGAGCGTCGCCATCTCCGGCATGCACAACCCCGACGCGTAATTCGTCAGCCGCACATACCGACCCAACTCCTTCGACGACTCGTCCAACGCCGCCCGCATCAACCGGAAGTTCTCCTGCGTCGCATACGTGCCCGCGAACCCCTCCCGGGTCGCCCCCTCCGGCACATAGTCCAGCAACGACTGCCCCGTCGACCGGATCACCGCGATCACATCCGCCCCGGCCCGCGCCGCCGCCTGCGCCTGCGGAATGTCCTCGTAGATGTCCCCCGTCGCCACGATCAGATAGATCCACGGCCGCTGCCTCGGATCCCCGTACCGCCTCACCAACCGGTCCCGCTCGGCCCGCCGCCGATCGATCCGCCGGATCCCCGCCGCCACCGCCCTACGGGCGGCCCGCCGCGCCGCCGTCGCCGCCCGACCGGACGGCACCTGGAACCGCACCGACCCCGCCGCCGCCTTCTGCGCCAGCAACGTCACATCCGTGGTCTGCTCCCGCACCAGCGCGTCGAACACCGGCAACGCCACCCCGTGACCCAACCCGACATCCGCCACCACCGCATCCACCAGCCGGTTCACCCACGGAATACCGTCCGGATCCGCCCCGACCACCCCGGCCAGCCGCAACACCGCCCGCTCCACCGACACCGTCGTGTGGCTACGCGCCAACTCCACCACCGGCCGCCCGGCCCGCCGCGCCAACTCCCGCGCCCGCGCCACCAGCACCGGATCCAGATCAAGCTTCCCCGTCACGCGGACCCTTCCTCATAGATCACCTCACCGCGCAACACCGTGCGCCGGCACACCGGCAACGGCGTCGGATCATCCGCGCCACGCGCCTCCGGATCCGCGGCCTGCAACACCGGCAACCCCCGCTCCACCCCCGCAGGCGTGGACCACACCGCGAACGTCGCCGGCGCACCCAACGCCAGAACCCCCTCGTTGTCCAGATGCACCGCCCGCCAACCACCCCGCGTATGCGCCGCGAACGCCGCCCGCACACTCATCCGCTGCACCGGGTTGTGATGCGCCACCGCCGCCCGCACCGAACCCCACGGATCCAACGGCGTCACCGGCGAATCCGACCCGAACGCCAACGCCACCCCGACCCCGTGCATCGCACCCATCGGATTCGACGCCAACGACCGCGCCAACCCCAACCGCGACTCGTACATCCGGCCCGCGCCACCCCACAACCGGTCGAACGCCGGCTGCATCGACGCCACCACCCCGAACTCCACGAACCCGGCGATCAACCGCCGATCCACGATCTCCGCGTGCTCCACCCGATGCCGCGCCGCCCGCAACCGATCCGTACCCAACCGCCGCGCCGCCCCCGCGAAACCCTCCAGCACCGTCGACACCGCCGCGTCACCGATCGCATGGAACCCGCCCTGCATCCCGTGCGCCGCACAATCCAACAAATGATCACGAACCTGGTCCGCGCTCAGATAACCGTGACCACACCCGTCACCATCGACATACGGCTCCGACAGATGCGCCGTCCGCGAACCCAACGCACCATCGGCGAACAGATCACCGCCGGCACCGACCGCACCCAACTCCCGCGCCCGCGCCGCACCACCCAACTCACCCCAGTACCCGTACACCTCCGGCACCCCCGCACCGGAAATCCCCAACAGGCCAGTGAAATCCTCCTCGTCGGAAATCTCCGGCCCACCACACTCGTGCACCGCCGCGATCCCCACCGACGCCGCATGCCCCAACGCCACCCGCTGCGCCGCCACCCGCTGCGCCCGCGTCACCGACGCCCGCGCCACCGCCCGCACCACATGATGCGCGTCCCGACGCAGCCAACCCGACTCGTCGTACCCAGGCGCGGCAACCGCCTCCGGACACGCCGCCAACAACGCCTCCGACACCAACGCCGAATGAATCGACGCCTGCGACAGGTACACCCGCCGACCACCGGCCGCCCGCCCCAACTGCGCCGCCGACGGCGGCTGCGCCACCGCCCACGTCGACTCGTCCCACCCGTGACCCAGCACCACCGCGTCCGCCGGCAGCCCCGCCGCGTACGCCGACACCGCGTCCAACAACTCACCGGCCGACCGCGCCCCGGACAGATCCAGCCCGGACAACACCAGACCCGTGTCGCTGACATGCACGTGCGCATCCACGAAAGCCGGCGTCACCAACGCACCGTCCAGCTCCACCACCCGGTCCGCCGACGGAGCGTCGGCATCCGAACCCAGCCACACGATCCGCCCGTCACGGACCAGCAACGCCGTCGCGGACGGATCCGCCGGGCAGTGCAACACACCAGCGCGGTACAACGTCGAGGGGTTGTTCGTCATGAGCTCAGTCTGCCGCCAGCCGAGCCTCGAACAGCCCACGCACCCCCGGCTCACCCCGCAGCAGACCCAACGCCAACTCCGCGTGCCCCGGCACGTACCCGTTGCCGACAAGCATCGTCACGTCCGCCGCCAGACCCTCCGCACCCAACGCCGCCGCCGCGAAGCTCGTCGCCATCGAGAAAAAGATCACCGTGCCGCCGTCCGCAGTCGCCAACACCGCCCCGTGCTCACAACCCGGCACATCCACGCACACCACCGTCACGTCCGCCGGCACCCCGAGCGCCGACGTCACCGCCGTCGACAACGCCACCGGATCACGGGCGTCGGCCAACACCACCGCATCGGCCAGACCCGCCGCCACCAGCGCCTCGCGCTCCGCGACCACCGGCACCACCCCGACCGTACGGCCCGCGCCCGCCCGCCGCGCCGCCGCCAGCGCCAACGAACCACTCTTGCCCGCGCCGCCGACCACCGCCACCGTCACCGGTCGGGCCTCCCCCTCGACCGCCCGCTCGGCCACGTACCGGGACACCACCCGCGACGCCAACGCCGGCGCACCACACACGTCCAACACCGCCAGAGACAGCTGCGGATCCAGATCCCCCGGCAGCACCGCCGCGACCGACCGGGCGAACAGAATCGCCCACCCCGCACACGGCACCTGCTCGCTCCGGCCATCCCAGCCGGCCAACCCGTCGGTCACCACCAGCGGAGTCAACGTCAGCGACACCAGCGTGGCCACCCGCTCGCCCGCCTTGAGCCCCAACGGCGAACGTCGCCCCGCCTCCTCGACCGTGCCGATCAGCATGCCGCCCGACCCCGTCACCGGGTTCTGCATCTTTCCCCGGGTCGCGATGATGTCGAGCACCTCGGCCCGGATCGCGTCGCCGTCCCCGCCGTGCTTGACGGACAACTGCCGGAAACTCGCCGCGTCCAGATTCAGCCGCTCCACCCGGATCCGCACCTCGTTCGGCGCGATCTCCGGACGCGTGTCGAGCCGCCAGGCCGCCTGAGGCAACACGCCCCCGGGCTCCAGGACGCGATGCAGACCCACCGGTGACGTCACGCCAACCTCCCCTGTCTGACCGCCTGAAGCTTCGCCTTGGACTCGCATGGCGGGAAAACTTACGGCAGAATAATTTCTCAACCGAAATTTTTCCAGTAGCCTTCGGTGCGCCGATCATCCAGGCAGACCAGAGGAGGGGCCGTGACCCAGACCCGACCGCCGGTGCAGACCATCCCGGCACCCCCGCCGGCCCCCACCACCCTCACCGGCCAGCCCTACGAATACCGCCGCAGCCCACTCGTCGAACCCGACTGGACCCGCTTCCCCGGCTGGCGCGACGTAACCCGCGACCAGTGGGAAAGCGCCCAGTGGCAACGCGTCAACTGCGTCAAGAACATCAAGCAGCTGCGCACAGTGCTCGGCGACACCGTCGACGACACCTTCTACGCCGACCTCGAAGCCGACCAGCGCGCCCTGGCCACCATGTCCATGCTGGTGACCCCACAAATGATCAACACGATGGCGCCGTACGGCCCACCCACCACCGACGCGCTGCTCGCCGACCCCATCCGGCGCTACATGATCCCCGTCGCCTCCGACCGACGCACCGACTGGCCGTCACACCCCTACGCCACCCGCGACTCCCTGCACGAACACGACATGTGGGTCGCCGAGGGCCTCACCCACCGCTACCCCACAAAGGTCCTCGCCGAACTGCTCTCCACCTGCCCGCAGTACTGCGGGCACTGCACCCGCATGGACCTGGTCGGCAACTCCACCCCCACGGTGGACAAGCTCAAGCTCAGCCTGAAACCCGTGGACCGCTACGACGCCCACATCGCCTACCTCCGAGCCCACCCCGGCGTACGCGACGTCGTGGTCTCCGGCGGCGACGTGGCCAACGTGCCCTGGCGCAACCTTGAGTCGTACCTGATGCGCCTACTGGAGATCGAGACCATCCGCGACATCCGGCTCGCCACCAAGGCCCTCATGGGCCTGCCCCAACATTGGCTGCAACCCGACGTCGTCGAGGGCCTGGAACGGGTCGCCCGCACCGCCGCCCGCCGCGGCGTCAACCTCGCCATCCACACCCACGTCAACCACGCCCAGTCGCTCACCCCGCTGGTCGCCCGGGCCGCCCAGACCGCCCTCGACATCGGCGTCCGCGACGTACGCAACCAGGGCGTGCTGATGCGCGGAGTCAACGCGACAAGCACCGACCTGCTCGACCTCTGCTTCGCACTACAGGGCGAGGCGGGCATCCTGCCCTACTACTTCTACATGTGCGACATGATCCCCAACGCCGAGCACTGGCGGGTGCCGGTCTGGCACGCCCAGCAACTCCAGCACGACATCATGGGCTACTTGCCCGGGTACGCCACCCCAAGGATCGTCTGCGACGTGCCCTTCGTCGGAAAACGCTGGGTGCACATGGTCACCGAGTACGACCGGGAACGCGGCATCTCCTACTGGACGAAGAACTACCGCACCTCCATCGAGTCCGCCGACCTGGAGGCGCTGAGCAAGCGCTACGCCTACTACGACCCGATCGACACTCTCCCGGAGGCCGGTCAGCAGTGGTGGCGCGTCCACCGCGACGACTGAACCAGCTCAGCGCCCGGCCGGACGGCGCCTCCTCCGCCAAACCGCGCCACACCGCGAAGTGGGCCGCCGGAATGATCCGGCGGCCCACTTCCGTACCGGGCGATCACTTGTTGAAAGCGTCCTTCGCGTTGCGCCCGGCCTCCTTGACGTTCTCACCGACCTGACGGGCGCGAGCATCGCTCTGCTGGCTGGCGCCCTCGGCCCGCATGCGCTCGTTGTCTGTCATGTCGCCGATCCGCTCCCTGGCGGCACCGCTCAGTTCCTCGACCTTGTTCTTCGCCTTGTCGGTGAAGCTCATGTCGCCTCCCTGCCTGTTCGGCGGTAGAGCGGAGCGGATCGCTCCGCTCTACGTGGTGTCCCCCCGTGCTGCGGCCTGAAACGGTGTCGCCAGCCGTGGTGGGTGGCACAACCGCTAAGACATCCTAGGACACTAGGGGTATTGTTCGGACGCGGTCGGGCAGCTCAGCGAGCCGCGCGGCGGAGCGGTGAGGAACGCCAAGCAGCCCAGCAACCACCGAGCGACGCGCCACGGCCCCGGACCCGGGCCGATCCCGTCGCCGCCCGGCGACGGGCACGTTGTCCTGGTTGACTGAGGGCATGGGCCAACGAATCCAGACAATCGGCATGACGGGGTCGTGCCATGCCGGGAAGCGACCTGCGACGGCATGAACGACATCCTGCTCATCCGGCACGGCGAGACCACGTGGAGCGCGAGCCGCCGCCACACCTCGTACACCGATCTCAACCTCACGCCCGACGGTGAGCGGCAGGCCCGCGCGCTCGGACCGGTCCTCGCCGGACGGCGGTTCGTCGCGGTGCTGACCAGCCCACGCATCCGGGCGCTGCGCACCGCGCAGCTGGCCGGGCTGGCCGTCACCGGCTCCGACGACGACCTCGCCGAATGGCACTACGGCGACTACGAGGGCCGCACCACCGCCGAAATCCAGGACGAACGGCCCGGGTGGAGCGTCTGGACCGACGGATGCCCGGGCGGCGAGTCGCCCAGCGAGGTGGGCGAACGCCTGGACCGGCTGCTCGCCAGGCTGCATCCCCTGCTCGACCGGGGCCCCGTCGCGTTGGTCGGACACGCGCACGCGCTGCGGGTGCTGGGCGCCCGCTGGGTCGGCCTGCCGCCGTCCGCAGGCGGGCTGCTCCGCCTGGACACCGCCACCCTCAGCCTGCTCGGACACGAACACGGCCGGCGGGTGATCCTCCGCTGGAACCAACCCGTCGCCCAGCCCACCGTGCCGGCCACCGGGTCAGCCGGTCGGCACTGACCCGTCGGAGAGCACAGCTCCGGCAGCAGGCCGGCTCGATGCCCGAACAACACCGGCTCCGGCCGGCGCGAGGCCGGGCCGGAGCCGGTACGAGAACCGCTGTCGAACTCAGAGGTAGCGGGACGCCTCGTCCAGGAAATGCTGGGCGTAGCGCTCCGGCGGAATGTCGCCGAGGTAGTACTTCTTGATGTCCTGTCGGGTGGAGGCCAGCGGATCGGCGCCGAGGAAGTCGTCGAGGATCGCGTCGAGCCCCTTGACCCGGCCGCCGTGGGCGTCGATGACGTAGCTGGCCCGCCCCAGCGGGAACTCGTCGGTGAACGTGTCCGCCGGCGTCGAGACGGCCACCATCGCGAAGGGCTTCTCCGAGTACAGGTAGTCGGCCACCACACTCGACACGTCCGACACCATCGCGTCCGACGCGTTGAAGCAGTCCATCACCGACATCTTCACCTCGGCCTGCTTGCCGAAGACATGCGGCCGCCCGTTGGCCTTGCGGTCCTCGGCCAGAAGCGCCTGGATCCGCTCACACTCACGGCCCAGCGCCGGATTCCGGTTGCTGTACGGGTGTGGCCGGAAGACGATGCTGCAACCGCGCTCGACCAGCGCCTTGACGATGTCGTAGCCGACGTGCAGTGACGAGTAGTTGGAGTCGGCGTAGAAACCCGCCCAGGTCGGCGCGTAGAGCACCCGGGGGTTGGCGATCGAGGCGATCGGCTTGGCCGCCACCGCCACGTTCTCCACCTGGGGTCGCCCGACGACGCTGAACATCTCGATCGGCATCTTCACGCCGTTGGCCGCGAAGCGGTCGATCGCGGCCTGGCCGGCGACGAAGTTCTTGTCGTACATCCGGAAGACCGGGTTGTGACTCGGCACCTTGTCGCTGTCGCCGTGGTTGAGCTGGATGTGCGTCAGATTCGTGTACCGCAGGAGGTGGTTGTTCTTCGTCGCGGTGTTCACGTAGAAGGCGGCCCGCATGGACGGGGTGACCACACTGTCCATGTCCTCCAGGGCGGTGCGCAGCACCACCGGGGCCTTGGTCAGCGCCGCCACCTCGTTGAAGTTGGCCTCGCCGCGCACCAGCACGAAGAACTTGCGACCGAGACGCTCCAGGTAGGGCAGCCACATCGCGACCTGGTACGCGGTGCCGGCCGGTGCGGTCCAGTGCACCACGAACGCCGGTTCGTAGGCGGTGAGCGCCTTGCTGAGGTTCCGCTCACTGGTCCGCCGCGCCCGCACCCGGCCCAGCCCCTGCCACAAGGTGAACAGCGACAGGCCGAGCGCGGCCGCCGACACCGCCGCGGCGATCAACCCGAGGTTGCCGATGAAGGCGCAGACGAGCACCACCAGCACCGCGGCACCGTTGACCAGCACTGCGCGGCTCGTGTTCGGACGCCGATAGGGCCGCGCGCCGATTCCCGGCAGATTGGCCGTCACCGGGTACGCGGCACGGGAGATGAACCCCATCGGTGTCTCGCTGAGCACCGCCAATCCGGCCAGGGCCACGCCGACGGCGAGCGCGAGATCGACGCCGCCGTGCACCGCGCCGAGCAGGTACGCGCTGGCCAGCAGCAGGACGCGCGGCACGGCGGCCTTCGAGGTGGACGCCGCTCCTTCGCGCCACGTCCAGGCCAGCAGACCGACTGCCAGCACGGCCGGCGGCAACGCCCAGAGCCGGGAACCGCCCACCGCCGCCAGCAGCAGCGCGGCGAGCGCCGACACGTCGATCGCCGTGGAGGTGATGCGCCCCCCCGTCTTCGACGCCACCCATGCCCCCAGTCGGGACGTGTTCGGAGCCGCAGTCGTCACCGACGGCCCCCCGTGGACAACGGGTTGATCCGCAGCACCCGCCCCATCCGACCCCGCCAGCTCGCCAGCGACTCCTGCTGCACCCTGAGTTCCTTCTCCAACTCGGTTACCCGCTCCTCAAGCGTCCTCTGTCCGCGCGGTTCGCGGAACGGTGGTTCGAATTCGTAGGCGCGGCGCTCCAGGTCGCCCTCGTGCCCCTGCCGTAGCCAACGCAGCCGGGACATCACCTGACGCCGCCCGACCACGTCCGAGGCCATCAGCGTGTGCACCGGGCCGGGGAACGGGGCAGCGGCGAGCGCCTCGTCGTAGGCCGGGTTCGCCTTGCCCGGCTGGAACACGTGCTCAAGGTCGTTGTGCTCGAGGAACCGCACGTAGGTCTCGAAGGTCTCGGCCTGACGCGGACCGAAGGCGTCGAAATCCGCTTCCTCGTAGAGCCGCTGCGCGTCGACATCCGGCGGCAGCTCCGAGTAGAGGCGGTACGGGATGCCGTGGTACTCGGAGAGTTCGACGGTGCGGGAGTCGTGCGCCAACACCACCGACGGCGTGCCCGCCAGCACGCCCGCGACGTTGCCGTGGATGCGCGTGCCAAAGGCGAAGTGCTGCTCGGCCATGAAGTCGACCCAGGTCGAGGCATCGACGAAGAACCGCATCCGGTCGTTCTCGTACAGCGGATGCTCGGTGTGGATGGGCATCCGCTTGTTGGGGACCTTGGCCGGGTTCTCGCCCCACAACATGAGCGCCAGCCGGTGATGCTGCTGCGGCACGATGACGCTGTTGGGGTACCGGTCGGTGTTCGCCTCGACCAGTCGGTCGACGCCCTTGACCTTCGGCGTGTACGAGATGGCGATCGGGCTGTCGTAGGCCAGCCGGTCCACCTTGCGTACCAACGGTCCCAGCGGCCCGTTGCCGAACATGGACGGGCAGCCGATCACCCGCACGTGCTCGTCGCCGAAGCCGAGATACTTCAGCATGCGTGCCGTGTACTCACCGCGCACACCGATGGAGGCCGACCGGTTGAGAACGGCCCGGGTGAACCGCGTGACGATCTTCTTGTAGTTGTCGGGGAGCGAGTCGAACTCGGTGCCGTACGGCAGCTGCGCGCCGATGCCGACCACCGTGACCGGGATCTTCAACCGCTCGATGACCTTGGCGAGACGCTCCAGGTGCGGCAGGAAGGTGTCCCGGTAGGAGTTCGCCATCGGCAGGACGAACCGGTCGAACTCTTCGTTGGTCCGGTTGATGTAGGTGCCCAGGTGTACCGGACGCTCATGCACGTAGGAGTTGGCGACCACCTCGGCGCCGGGCACGCTCAGCACCCGGAACACCGCGCTGTAGAACAGCATGTTCCCAGAGTTTGACCCGAAGACACCCAACCGAGAGGTGGACAGGCTTTGCTCGTGGGACAGCACGGTCAACGGGCTCTTGCCGGCACGGATGAGAATGCGTGTCATGAGCGGACTCCGGCCGCCGGCTGGCTGGAACGCGATCGCATCGATCGGTACATCTCATCCTCCCCTTCGAGACACGCGAGGCGACCCGGACACCGGGCGGCACCAACCGCTCCGGCGTCCCGGTCATGATCCGGGTCTCACCTTCCGCCGAACCAGGGATGGATCCTAGCCCCGTCTCCTGGTTTGCAGCGGCACCGGGTGTTCCGGGTCAGTCCGCCTGTGCGCCAGCTGCGGCGGGCGGTACGCCCCGGGTGCGATGGTGCGCCGCCGGGTCGAGGGTGATCTTGGGCGGTCGGTGCTCGTACGGGGTGGACAGCACCACTGTCGTCCGGGTGGTGACGTTGGCCGCCGTCCTGATCTCCTGGAGCACCCGCTCCAGGTCGACCGGCCCGGCCACCCGGACCAGCAGCAGGTAGAAGTCCTCCCCCGCCACCGAGTAGCACGAGTCGATCTCCGGCAGGTGAGCCAGCCGTTCCGGCGCGTCGTCCGGCTGGGACGGATCGAACGGCCGGATCGCCACGAACGCCGTCAGGGGCAGGTCCAGCGCCTCGAAGGAGACCCGCGCGGCGTAGCCCTTGATCACCCCACGCTGCTCCAGCCGACGCACCCGCTGATGCACCGCCGAGACGGACAGGCCGACCTTCTCCGCCAAGTCCGTGTACGACAGTCGGCCGTCCGCGGTCAGCGCCACCACGATGGCGCGGTCGATCTCCTCCACGGCGTGCAACCTACCGGGTACGACAGGTCGACGCGACTGACAAAGCCGCCCGCCGTCGCGTTCGGCGGGCGGATGGTCGCGTTCGGTCAGCCCTTCGCCAGCGCGCGGGAGATCACCAGCCGCTGGATCTGGTTGGTCCCCTCCACGATCTGCAGCACCTTCGCCTCCCGCAGGTACCGCTCGACCGGGTGGTCGGCGACGTATCCCGCGCCGCCGAGCACCTGCACCGCGTCGATTGTCACCCGCATCGCCACATCCGTGGCGAACAGCTTCGCCTTGGCCGCCTCGATCGAGTACGGCCGCCCGGCGTCGCGTAGCCGGGCCGCGGCCAGCGTCAACGCCCGCGCGGCGGAGATCTGGGTGGCGAGGTCGGCCAGGGTGAACCCGAGCCCCTGGAAGTCGATGACCGACCGGCCGAACTGCTCGCGTTGCCGGGCGTAGTCCACCGCGTAGTCAAGCGCCGCCTGGGCCAGCCCGACCGCGCAGGCCGCGATGCCCAACCGACCGGAGTCCAGGGCCGACATGGCGATGGTGAAACCCGCCCCGTCGCCGCCGATCAGCCGGTCGGCCGGCACCCGGGCCTCGTCGAAGACGAGCTGCGCCACCGGAGAGGAGCGCAGCCCCATGGTGCGCTCCGCGGCCTGCGGGTGGATACCCGGCGTGGCCCGGTCGGCGAGCAGGCAGGAGACGCCCTTCGGACCGGGGCCGCCGGTACGGCAGAAGATGTTGTAGAAGTCGGCCACCTGCGCGTGGGTGATCCACGCCTTGGTGCCGGTGACGACATAGCCGTCGCCGTCGCGCACCGCCCTGGTGGTCAGCGCCGCGGCGTCCGACCCGCCCTGCGGCTCCGACAGGCAGTACGCCCCGAGCAACTCGCCGCCGATCATGTCAGGCAGCAGCTTGCGCTGTTCCGCGCTGCCGAACGCGGCGACCGGGTAACAGGACAGGGTGTGCACGCTGACCGCCTCGGCCACGGCCAGCCAGCGGCCGGCCAGGATCTCCAGCACCTGCAGGTAGACCTCGTACGGCTGGGCGGCGCCGCCGCACTCCTCCGGGTACGGCAGGCCGAGCAGTCCCGCCCGGCCCAGCGTGCGCAGCACCTCCCGGGGAAACTCGGCCCGCTGCTCGTACTCGGTCACCTTCGGCGCGAGTTCCCGATCGGCCAGCTCGGTGGTCAGCTCCAGCAGGTCGCGAGCCTCGTCGGTGGGCAGGATCCGGTCGACAGTCATAGCGCGATGAGCTCCGTGGGGGTGGTGTTGAGCCGTCGTACGCCGTCCGTCGTGCAGACGACGATGTCCTCGATCCGGGCGCCGTGCCGCCCGGCCAGGTAGATGCCCGGTTCGACGGAGAAGGCCATTCCCGCCGCCAGCGGGCGGTCGTTGCCGGCCACCACGTACGGCTCCTCGTGGCCGTCCAGGCCGATGCCGTGTCCGGTGCGGTGCAGGAAGGCGTCGCCGTAGCCCGCCGCGGTGATCGGTTCGCGGGCGGCGGCGTCGACCGCGGCGGCGCTCACCCCGGGGCGGACCGCCGCGACGGCGGCGCGCTGCGCCTCGTGCAGCACCGCGTAGTAGTCCACGAACTCGGCAGGTGGTGGCCCACCTGGACAGTAGGTGCGGGTGCAGTCGGAGCGGTAACCCGAGGCCATGGTGCCGCCGATGTCCACCACGACCGGCTCACCCGCGCCGATGGGCCGGTCGGAGGTGCCGTGATGCGGGCTGGCGCCGTTCGGTCCGGCGGCCACGATGACGAAGTCGACAGTGACATGGCCTTCCGCCCTGATCGCGGCGGCGATGTCGGTGGCCACCTCCACCTCGGTCCGCCCTGGTCGCAGCCACTCCCCCATTCGGGCGTGCACCGCGTCGATCGCCGCGCCGGCCTCGGCGAGCGCCTCCACCTCGGCGGCCGACTTGTGGATGCGCAGCTCCCGCAGGACGGTCGAGGCGAGCCGCTGCCGGGCGTCGGGGAGCACCGCACGCAGCGCCAGCACCTGCTCGGCCCACATCCGGTCGGCCAGGCCGACCGCGCCGACCGGCCCGCCGAGAGCGGCGGTCACCAGTGGGTACGGGTCCGTGCCGTCCGGGTGGTCGACGAGGCGTACCCCGGTGGCCGGCGCCGGGGAGGCCTCGGCCGCCGGCCGCTCCAGGGTCGGCACGATGAGCGTCGGCTCGCCCTCGGCGGGCAGCACCAGCAGGGTCAGCCGCTCACCGGCGTGCGCGTCGTAGCCGGTCAGGTAGCGCAGGTCGGATCCGGGGCTGAGCAACAGCGCGTCCAACCCGGCGGCGGCGACGGCGCGCTGCGCCGTGGTCAACCGCTGCGGCGGATACAACTCCTCGAACCCCACACCGCTAGCTTAACGGTCGTTTGGGCCGGTCGGCGCGGACGGTGCCGGACCGCGCCGACACACCGGTCAGGAATCGAGAAGCACCGACCACCGGGACGTCACTAGCTTGACCAGGGTAGATCCCCGGCCGGGCAGCCGCTCGGGCCGGTGCGGAGAGTCAACCGGGAGGTTCGTGATGAGTGGGAGCAACTGGATCCGGCAGACCCATCGGTGGCTGGCGATCGTGTTCACGGTGACCGTCATCGTCACCTTCGTCGCGCTCGCGCAGGAGAATCCGGTCGAGTGGATCGCGTACCTGCCGCTGCTGCCGCTGGCGCTGCTGATGATCACCGGCCTGTACCTGTTCGTGCTGCCGTACGTCGCCAAGCGCCGCCGGCAGGCCACGGCCGGCGGAAGCTGAGGGCACCGCGGGGTCAGTCCGTCAGCCAGAGGCAGAACGGGTGGCCGTCCGGGTCCAGGCAGACCCGGACGTCCTCCTGGGGCTGAGCAGCGGCGAGCGTCGCCCCGCAGGCCAGCGCGTGCTCCAGCGCCGCCGGCAGGTCCTGCACCCCGATCTCCAGGTGCATCATCATCTGCTGCCGGCCGGGCTGCGCCGGCCAACTCGGCCGCACGTACGCGCGTTCCCGCTGGAAGGACAGCCCGACCCCACCGTCGGCGGCACGCAGGATCACGTCGTCGGCCTCCTCGACCGCGATGTCCCAGCCGAGCAGGCGCGCGTAGAAGCGGGCCAGGGCCGCCGGGTCGGGCGTGTCGAGGTTGACCGTGGTCAGCGTCAGCCGGGTCGGTACGGTCATCGGCTCCTCCTTCGTCGCTGCACCGGCTCGCACCGTCGACCTGCCGTGCGCCGTGAAAGTCGGTGCGGTGTGCCAGGCTGTCGGACGTGACAGCGCAGACCCCGATCATGCTCATCGACGCGCCCAGTCTCTACTTCCGGGCGTACTTCGGCATTCCCGAGTCCGCCGCGAGGACGGCCGACGGCCAGCCGGTCAACGCGGTACGCGGGTTCCTCGACATGCTCGCCCAACTGGTGCGCACCCGGCGGCCGGGGCGGATGGTGTGCGCGATGGACCACGACTGGCGGCCCGAATGGCGGGTCGCGCTGCTGCCGTCGTACAAGGCGCACCGGGTGGCGCCCGAGGGCGGCGAGGTGGTGCCGGACACCCTCTCCCCGCAGGTACCGATGATCCTGGAGGTGCTCGACGCGCTGGGTGTGACAGTGGTCGGCGCGACCGGCTACGAGGCCGACGACGTGCTCGGCACCCTCTCGGTCACCCAGCCCGGGCCGGTCGAGGTGGTCTCCGGCGACCGGGACCTGTTCCAACTGATCGACGACGCCCGGGGCGTACGACTGCTCTACGTCGGGCGGGGGGTGGCCAAGCTGGAGGACTGCGACGACGCCGCCGTGCGGGCCCGCTACGGCGTGCCGGCCGACAGGTACGCCGAGTTCGCCGCGCTACGCGGCGACCCGTCCGACGGGTTGCCCGGGGTGGCCGGTGTCGGTGAGAAGACCGCCGCCCGGCTTGTCGACAGGTACGGCGACATCGCCGGCATCCTCGCCGCCCTGGACGACCCGGCCGCCGGCTTCGCGCCCGGGTTGCGCACCAAGCTCGACGCGGCCCGGGACTACCTGGCCGTGGCGCCGAAGGTCGTCAAGGTCGCCTTGGACGTGCCGCTGCCGCCGCTGGCCACCGAGCTGCCGGTGTCGCCGGCCGACCCGGAACGGCTGCTCGACCTGGCCGAGCGGTGGAACCTCGCCGGCTCCACCCGACGCCTGGTCGACGCGCTCGCCACCCGCACCACGACGAGCTGACCCGCCTCCAGGCCGGCCCGGGCGACCATCCGGCCTGGGGGCGACCGGTTGCGCCGCCGTTCAGACGACCTCGCGCAGGTAGCCGTCGATGGCGGCGGCCAGGATCTGCTCGCCGGGGCGTGCCCAGACCTCGGCGTTGAAGACCTCCACCTCGATCGGGCCGGCGTAGCCGGCCGCGTCGACCGCCTCGCGCAGCCGGCGCAACTCGATGCAGCCGTCGCCGGGCAGCGCCCGGCCGAGCAGCACCCCCTCCGGCAGCGGGGTGATCCAGTCGCAGACCTGGAACGCGGCGATCCACTCCCCCGCGCGGGCGATCTGGTCGTGGACGGTGTCGTCCCACCACACGTGGTACGCGTCCACCACCACACCGACCACGCCCGGGTCGAACCGCTCGGCGATGTCCAGCGCCTGACCGAGGGTGGAGATCACGCACCGGTCGGCAGCGAACATCGGGTGCAGCGGTTCGATGGCCAGGGTCACCCCGGCGGCGTCGGCGTGCGGGGCGAGTTCGGCGATCGCGTCGGCGACCCGGGCGCGGGCGCCGTCGATGTCCCGGCTGCCGGCGGGCAGGCCGCCGGAGACCAGGACCAGCACCGGTGCGCCGAGCGTGGCCGCCTCGTCGATGGCGCGCAGGTTCTGCTCCCGCCAGTCGTCGGCGGTGAAGAACCCGCCCCGGCACAGGGTGGTGACCGCCAGCCCGGCGTCGCGGACCAGTTTCGCGGCGCGGCCGAGACCGTACTCGGCGACCGGTTCCCGCCACAGGCCGACGCCCGGCACGCCGGCGGCGACACAACCGGCGACCACGTCCGGCAGCGGCCAGTGCTGGGCGGTCGCCTGGTTGAACGAGAACCGGCGCAGGGCCGCCCGGCTCGCCGGCCCGGCCCCGTGAGCCCGCCCAGCCGCGTGAGCCCGCCCAGCCGCGTGAGCAGGCCCGGTCACTGGGGCACCCCGGCCACGGTGAAGAAGGCCCGGGCGCGGACGGCAGCCAGCTCGGCGTCGGGCAGCAGCCCGGCGGCGTCGGCGAGGCTGAGCAGGGTGCCCAGGTGCTCCGGTGAACGGCCGGACTGCAATCCGCCGACCATTGTGAAGTGCTCCTGATGCCCGGCCAGCCAGGCGAGGAAGACGATGCCGGTCTTGTAGTACCAGGTGGGTGCGGCGAACAGGTGCCGGGCCAGTGGCACGGTAGGAGCGAAGATCTCGTCGTACCGGGTCAGGTCACCGCGGTCGAGGGCGGCGAACGCGGCCGACGCGGCCGGCGCGATGGCGGCGAAGACCCCCAACAGCGCATCGGAGTGGCCGACGTCGTCACCCCGGATCAGTTCCGGGTAGTGGAAGTCGTCGCCGGTGTAGAGGCGTACGCCCGCTGGCAGCCGGCGGCGCAACGCCACCTCACGCCCGGCGTCGAGCAGCGACACCTTGATGCCGTCCACCCGGGACGCGTGGGCCTTGAGCAGCTCGACGACGGTGTCGGCGGCCAGGTCCAGGTCGGCGGTGCCCCAGTAACCGGACAGCGCCGGGTCGAACATCGGACCGAGCCAGTGCAGCACCACCGGCCCGTCGGCGGCGTGCAGCAGTTCGTCGTACACCCGCAGGTAGTCCTCGGGGCCGCGGGCGGCGGCGGCCAGGTGCCGGCTGCACATCAGCACCGGCACCGCCCCGGCGGCCTGCACGTCGTCGAGCTGCGCCCGGTAGGCGGCGGTGACCTCGGCGAGCGTCGCCGGGCCGGGCGGCAACTGGTCGGTGGTGGCTCCGGCAACGATCCGCCCACCGACGGACCGGGCCTCCGCCGCGCTGCGGCGGATCAGCTCCCGGGTGGCCGGGTAGTCCAGACCCATGCCGCGCTGCGCGGTGTCCATCGCCTCGGCCACCCCCAGGCCGTAGGACCACAGGTGCCGACGGAAGGCGAGGGTGCGGTCCCAGTCCAGGACCGCCGGGGCGCCCGGGGTGTTGTCGGCGGCCGGGTCGGCCACCACGTGCGCGGCGGCGTACGCGACGCGGGTGCGCGGCGGGCCGTCGGGGCGGGGATGCCCGCTGCCGCCGGACAGCCGGATCCGCCGGCCGCCGGGCAGGGTCACCTCGGCGCTACCGAGCCTGCTGGTTCGCTCGCTCACAGGGCCAGCTCCGGCACCTCGACGCGGCGTCCCTCACGGGCCGACAGCAGGCCCAGCTCGGCCAACTGCACGCCACGGGCGCCGGCCAGGAAGTCCCACGGGAACGGTTCGCCGGTGGCGACGTGCCGCAGGAACGCCTCCCACTGCACCTTGAAGCCGTTGTCGAAGTCCTCGTTGTCCGGCACCTCCGTCCACTGCGAACGGAAGTCCTCGGTGGCGGGCAGGTCAGGGTTCCAGACCGGCTTCGGGGTGACCGCCCGGTGCTGCACCCGGCAGCGCCGCAGCCCGGCCACCGCGCTGCCCTCGGTGCCGTCGACCTGGAACTCGACAAGCTCGTCGCGGTGCACCCGGACGCACCAGGACGAGTTGAGCTGGGCGATGACGCCGCCCGCCAGCTCGAAGGTGCCGTAGGCGGCGTCGTCGGCGGTGGCCTCGTAGGGCCGCCCGGCCTCGTCGACCCGCCGGGGAATGTGCGTGGCGATGGTGGCCGAGACGCTGCGTACCTCACCGAACAGCTCCGCGAGCACGTAGTGCCAGTGCGGGAACATGTCCACCACGATGCCGCCACCGTCGGCGGCCCGGTAGTTCCACGACGGGCGCTGTGCGGGCTGCCAGTCGCCCTCGAACACCCAGTAGCCGAACTCGCCGCGTACCGACAGCACCTGGCCGAAGAAGCCGCCGTCGAGCAGTCGCTTGAGCTTGCGCAGCCCCGGCAGGAAGAGTTTGTCCTGCACCACGCCGGTGCGTACGCCGGCTGCCCGGGCGGCACGCGCCAGGTCCAGGGCGGCGGCGGTGTCCTCGGCGAGGGGCTTCTCGGTGTAGATGTGCTTGCCGGCCTCGATGGCCTGTCGGATGGCCTTCTCCCGCTGCTGGGTCACCTGCGCGTCGAAGTAGATCTGGATGTCGTCGCGGGCCAGGGCGGCGCTCAGGTCGGTGGTCCAGTCGTCCAGGCCGTGCCGTTCGGCGATCTCGCGCAGCTTGGCCTCGCTGCGGCCGACGAGGACGAGATGCGGCCAGACGGTGGTGCCGTCGGCCAGCGGCACACCACCGGCGGAACGGATGGCCAGCAGGGAGCGCACCAGATGCTGCCGGTATCCCATCCGGCCGGTGACGCCGTTCACGATGATGCCGATCGACCTGCGGGTCATGAGGGTCCTTCCGTCGTAGGCGCTCGCACCGATCAGGTAAGCGCTTTCCTGCACAGGTTAGGCGGTGCCGCGACGGCCAGGCAAGGGCTTGCCCGACCGCGGTACTTTCGGCCGTCGCAGCCGTCGCCGGGGACGGCGGCAGGAACAAACCGCTGGCCATCTCGCCGCCCCAACGAGGATCATCACTGGATGGCTGACCAATCAGACGAGATCGTCGCGTACTACACGGACCGCCACCGCGAGGATCTGCGGCTCGCCGCGCGGCCACAGGCCCGGCTGGAGCGGACCCGGACGTTGGAACTGCTGCGCGCGTACCTGCCGACGCCGCCCGCCCGGATCCTGGACGTCGGCGGAGGGCCCGGTGCGTACGCCCGGGCCCTCGTCGCCCTCGGCTACCGGGTACGCCTGCTCGACCTGGTGCCGGCGCACGTCGAACAGGCCCGCGCCGGCAGTCCCGCGATCGACTCGGATGTCGCCGACGCCCGCGCGCTACCCGAGGAGGACGACAGCTACGACGCCACCCTGCTGCTGGGGCCGCTGTATCACCTGCCGCGGCGCGCCGACCGGTGTCGGGCTCTGGCCGAGGCGCTCCGCGTCACGCGACCCGGCGGACGCGTCCTCGCCGCCGCGATCTCGCGGTTCGCCGGGCCGCTCGACTTCGCCGCCACCGGGCGACTCGACGACCGGACGGTCGAGGAAGCCGAGGTGCTGCTCACCGACGGCCGGAACGACGCGCGTCTGGGTTTCACCCACGCCTACTTCCACCGGGTCGAGGAACTCCTCGACGAATGCCGTACCGCCGGGTTTGTCGAGCTGGCCGTCGACGGCGTCGAGGGACCGGCCTGGATCGCCGCCGAAGCGGCCGCGCACGGGCCGACGGCGGAGGCCGTGTACGCCGCCGCCCTGCGGCTCGCCCACGTCTTCCGAGGGGAGCCGGCCCTGGTCGCGGCGAGCGCCCATCTCCTCGCCCGGGGCACGGTTCCCTGACCGCGCGGCGGAGACCGGACGGACCGCCCGGACCCGCGGCCTTGACCTGCGCGAACCACGCCCCGGAAAAGGCCCCGCGCTGCGGTACGGTGTCGCTGGTCGCCGCGACAGCGCCGGCGCGACGCGTGAGGGGGCGGGTGTGGCGACGCTGTCCGATGTGGCCCGACGGGCCGGTGTCTCACCCGCCACCGCCTCCCGCGTGATCAACGGCAGCAGCAAGCCGGTCACCGAGGAACTGCGCGAACGGGTGTTGCAGGCCGTCGCCGAGTTGCAGTACGTGCCCAACGCGCACGCCCAACTGCTGGCCCGGTCGCACCGCGGCGCCGTCGGGGTGATCGTGCACGACGTCTCCGACCCGTACTTCTCGGAGATCACCCGCGGCCTGCAACGGGTCGCCACCGACCAGGGCCGCCTGTTGATGATCTGCAACAGCTACCGCGACCCGGAGCGGGAGTTGGAGTACGTCGAGCTGTTGCGGGGCCAGCAGGTCGCCGCAATCGTCCTGGCCGGTTCGGGATACCACGACGCCGACTTCACCCGACTGCTCAACGGCAAGCTCGCCGCGTACGAGGCCACCGGTGGCCGGGTCACGGTGATCGGCCGCCACGAGCACTCCGGTGACGCGGTGATGCCGGACAACCGGGGCGGTGGCGGACTCCTCGGTCGGGAGCTTTGCCGCCTCGGCCACGAACACATCGGTGTGGTGGCCGGGCCCCGGGTGCTGACCACCATCACCGACCGGCTCACCGGGTTGCGCGCGGCACTCGCCGAACACGGCCTTGGCCTGCCGGAACACCGCATCCGGTACGCCGATTTCGACCGTGACGGCGGCGCCGAGGCCACCGCCGCGCTGCTCGACGCGGAGCCCGGCCTGACCGCGATCGCGGCGCTCAACGACTCGATGGCCATCGGGGCGTTGGCGCTGCTGCGCGCCCGCGCGGTGCCGGTGCCGCAGCAGGTCAGCGTCTTCGGGTTCGACGACATGCCGATGGCCCGCGACGTCACCCCGGCGCTGACCACGGTGCGACTGCCGCTGGTGGAGATGGGTGCCCGGGCGATGGCTCTGGCTCTCGACCCGGGCGCCGCCAGCCCTCGGGTCGAGTCGCTCGCCGCCGAACTGATCCGTCGGGACAGCACCGGGCCCGCCCCGAGGTGACGCGAGTAGTGGGGGCTCGCGGCCCGGCCGGGGGCTCGTCTACCGCCACCGAAAACGTTATCGTGAGTGATCATCGTTAGGAGCCCCATGCCCCGCGCGCACCTCACCATCAACCCGGCCTTCACCATCGGCCCGGTCCGTCGCCGACTCTTCGGCGGTTTCGTCGAGCACCTGGGTCGCCACATCTACGACGGCATCCACGAGCCCGGGCATCCGAGCGCCGGACCGGACGGATTCCGGCGCGACGTGATCGATCTGGTCAAGGAACTCGGGGTCAGCACGGTCCGGTACCCGGGCGGCAACTTCGTCTCCGGCTACAACTGGGAGGACGGTGTCGGGCCGGTGGGCGAGCGGCCGCGCCGGCTCGATCTCGCCTGGCACTCCACCGAGACCAACGAGGTCGGCCTGCACGAGTTCCAGCACTGGCTCGACCTGGTGGGCAGCGAGCTGATGCTGGCCGTGAACCTCGGCACCCGGGGCCCGAAGGAAGCCGTCGAGCTGCTGGAGTACACCAACCTGCCGGCCGGCACCGCCCGCGCCGCGCAACGGGCCGCCAACGGCCGGGAGAAGCCGTTCGGGATCGCCATGTGGTGCCTCGGCAACGAGATGGACGGCCCCTGGCAGCTCGGCCACCGCGACGCCACCGACTACGGCAAGCTCGCGTCGATGACGGCGAAGGCGATGCGCCAGGTGGACCGGGATCTGGAGCTGGTCGCCTGCGGATCGTCCGGCCGCGGCATGCCGACCTTCGGTGAGTGGGAACGCGTGGTGCTGACCCACGCCTACGACGACGTCGACTACATCTCCTGCCACGCGTACTACCAGGAACACGACGGGGATCTCGCGAGTTTCCTCGCCTCCGGGGTCGACATGGACACCTACATCGAGTCGGTGGTCGCGACCGTCGACCACGTACGCACGGTCAAGCGCTCGGCCAAGCGGGTGGACCTCGCGTTCGACGAGTGGAACGTCTGGTACATGTCCCGCTGGCAGGAACAGGCCCGCACGTTCACCATCGACGAGTGGCCGGTCGCACCACGCCTGCTGGAGGACCGGTACACCGTCGCGGACGCCGTGGTTCTCGGCGGTCTGCTGATCTCCCTGCTCAACCACGCCGACCGGGTCACCTCGGCGAACCTCGCGCAGCTCGTCAACGTCATCGCGCCGATCATGACGGAGCCGGGCGGGCCGGCCTGGCGGCAGACGACGTTCTTCCCGTTCTCGGTGACCTCGCACGCCGCCCGGGGCGACGCGCTGCGGGTGCTCGCCGACGCCGACGAGACGACCACCGCCACCTTCGGCTCGGTGCCGGTGGTGGCCGCCGCCGCGACCAGCGACGGCGCCGAGCTGTCGGTGTTCCTGCAGAATCGGCACCTCACCGAGGCCACCACCGTGACGATCGACCTCGGCGCGTTCCAGCCGACCGGTGCGGTCTCGGCCCGGGGGATCTGGGACACCGACGCACACGCCGCCAACGACCTGCGCGACCCGCACCGGGTCGGGCTGCGGACCAACGACACCGCGCGGCTCGCCGACGGCCTGCTCACCGTCGAGCTGCCGCCCGTGTCGTGGACCGCACTCAAGGTCGAACGCGCCGAGCCCGGAAGGGGCTGACCGTTCCGGCGGTCGGCCCGTATCGTCTCCGCCGTGTCACCGGCGTTCGGAAAGCTCGAGGCGCAGGGCCATCGCATGATCGCCGAGGTGCTCGCCAGTTTCCGGCGCTGACCGGAACGAGCAGGTCATCGTCCGGCGGAGGCGGTGGCAGCGCGATGCGATCATCGAGGCCATGCGCAAGATTGCCGTGATGACGGCCGTTGTCCTGCTGGTGTCGGGGTGTACCGGCGGACCGGCGGGCACGGGCCCCTCGGCCCCCTCCGACGGACCGTCCGAAGCCGTCGTCACCAGCGCGCCGGCACCCAACTGGCGACTGGCCACGCTGCCGGAGCTGGCCGGGCCCACAAGCGTGCTGTGGGACGTGGTGTCGGTGGACGCGAGGCACGCGTGGGCCGTCGGCAGCGAGGCTTACTCGCCCGCCCAGCCGGACGACACCGGCACCCCGGTGATCCTTCAGTGGGACGGAAGAAGCTGGGCCCGCGCGCCGCTGCCGGCGATCTCGTGGCACGGTCGGCTCGACCTCGTCGCGGCCGACTCGCCGTCGAATGTCTGGGCGGTGGGCAGCACCGCCGCCGCCACCCCGGAGGAGCAGGTGACGCACGTCCTGCACTACGACGGCAGCGCCTGGCGCGAGGTGCCGTTCGCGCGGGGCGACGGCGGAGGCCATGCACTGATCACCGGGCTCACCGTCGGCGGCGGACAGACCTGGTTGGTGGGCAACGACCTCAGCGATGTGATCATCGAGCAGTGGGACGGACGATCCTGGCGGTCACACCAGCCGCCCGCCGAATGCCGCACCGGCGGCACGTCCTTCGGTGGGATGCCGAACTTCTGCACCTTCACCGCGATCAAGGCCTTCGGCCCGGATGACGTCTGGGCCGCCGGCAACGGCGCGTGGCAGGGCTTCAAGGGCCCGTTGCTCTTCCACTGGAACGGCTCCGCCTGGCGCACCGTCCAGGTGGGCGTCAACGAGGAGGAGTCCTCGTTCGGCGCGCTCGCGGGTCACTCGTCGGGCGATCTGTGGGCGGTGGGCGACGGCGGGTTGGCCGTGCGCGCGAGCGGTGGATCGTTCGAACTGCTCAGATACGCGCAGGGTGGCGCGCTGCCCGACGTGGTCACCGACCTGGCCGGACGGCCGTGGCTGATCGACAACTCGGCTACGCCGAGCGCGTCGCTCGTCACGTACCGCACGGGCGGGTGGGCCCGCGTCCCGGCGCCACAACCGCCGGACGCGGTCGGCATGAGCCTGCACGGGCTCGACAGCGTCCCGGGCAGCCCACTGATGTTCGCGGTGGGAGCGGCCGATCTTCCCACCAACCCGCGATACCTGAAGGGGGTCGTCCTCGAGTACGCGCCGGCCCCGTCGACCGAGTCACGCCACTGACGGGCCGGTGCCGGAGGTGGTGCTGACCGGGGTGGTGACCGACGGCTGACCCGTACCGCCCGCCGGCCGCACCCCGGGTGTGGCGGCGGGCACGGGACGGACAGCGGGCGGAGCGCGGCCTACGCTGTCCGGGTGGCGCCGGTCAGTCCAACGCAGCGGGTTCTCTCCCCCGACGACGTGGTCGACTTCGTACGGTGCTCGTTCGGTCCGGATCGGCGGGTGGCCGACTGCGGGCCGCTGTCCGGTGGCGGTTTCGCCGCGGTGTGGTGGGTCCGCCTCGACGGCGACCGGCCGGGGGCGGGCCGCACGCGCCCCGGTCACCGGGACGTGGTGCTGAAGGTCGCCCCGCCGCCCACCGCCCGGCTGCTGCGCTACGAGACCGACCTGCTCGCCGCCGAGGCCCGGTACTTCCGGCTGGTCGCCGAGCGGGCACCGCAGGTGCCGGTGCCGCCGGTGCTGCACCACGGCCACGACCGGCGACTCGGTGAGTGGCTGGTCACCGGCCGACTGCCCGGCCGGGCCCTGCCCGAGCTGGACGGCGACGACGCGGCGGTCCGCGCCGACCTGGGCGCGGCCACGGCCGCCCTGCACCGGATCACCGGCGACCGGTTCGGCTACGACGCCGGCCGCACCGGCGGGGCGACCTGGTCGGCCGCGTTCGCGGCGATCATCGACGACCTGCTCGCCGACGCGGCCGACTGGGAGGTGACGCTGCCCGCGCCGCCGCAGCGGTTCCGGGCGCTTGTGGCCCGGCACGGCGAACTGCTCGACACGGTACGCCGGCCGGCGCTGCTGCACTTCGACTGCTGGGACGGCAACGTGCTCGCCGCCCTGGACGGCGACGGTGTGCACCGGATGTGTGGCCTGGTCGACGGCGAGCGGTTCCTCTACGGCGATCCGCTGCTCGATCTGGTCTCTCCGCTGCTGTTCCGTCGCGCCGAGGACGAACCGACGCACCCGTTCCTGCGCGGATACGCCGAGGTCACCGGCGGGCCACTGGTCCTCGACGACGGGGCCCGCCGCCGGCTCGCGCTGTACCGGATGCACCTGCACCTGCTGATGACCGTGGAGATGCCCAGCCGGGGCATCACGCCCGACAACGACCCCGGCCGGCACACCCTGCTGGCCGAGCTGCTCGACCGCGACCTGACCGAGCTGGCCGCGGCCTGACCGAGCTGGCCCGGCCTGACCGAGCTGGCCCGGCCTGACCGAGCTGGCCCGGCCTGAGCCGGCGGCCCGCAGGCCGCCCAGCGGCCGGCCGGACCAGCCGGCGGGGCCGACGGACGACCACCGCTGGAGGAGCTGCCGTTGCGAGACCGTCACGCCAACCTGGCGCGCATCCGGTCGCTCGACCCCGAGCGTGACCACCTGGCGATCTACCAGACGATGCTGCGCCACGAGTTCTGCTGGGATCTGCGGCTCGGGCTCAACCTGGCGTTCAACCGCTCCTTCTCGATCCCGGAGATCGCCGCCGTGCACACCGCCACCGGCGAGCTGACGCGGCGGACCCGCAAGCGCATCGACGACACCGGCCTGCTGATGTACGAGATGGTGCTCAACGGCTTCGACCATCCGCGCGGGCGCTCCGCGCTGCGTCGGGTCAACCAGATCCACCGCCCGTACGGCATCGGCAACGACCACTACCGATACGTACTCGGCTGCCTGGTGGTGATCCCGACCCGGTGGATCGACAGGTACGGTTGGCGCCGTACCTGCTGTCACGAGCGGCGCGCCACCCACGTCTTCTACCGGGAACTTGGCCGCCGGATGGGGATCACGGACATCCCGGAGACCTATCAGGAGTTCGTCGGCTGGTTCGACGCGTACGACGCGGCACACCTGCGGCCCAACGACGACGCGGCGGCGATCGAGCGGGCCACCCGGGAGCTGCTGCTCGGCCGGCTGCCGCGCCCCCTGACTCCGATCGGCGACGCCCTGGTCGCCGCGCTGTACGACGACCGACTGCGCGCGGCCACCCGGGTCGCCAGGCCGGCCTGGCCGGTGCGGGCCGGGCTGCACGCCGGGCTACGCGTCCGAGCGTGGCTGCTGCGCCAGCTGGGCCGGCCCCGCGCCGAGCCGCTGTTCACCGACGGGGTGATCAGCACGAGGACGTACCCCGACGGCTACACCATCGACCAGCTCGGCCCACACCCCGGTTGATCCGCAACCGTCCCGGCGACGGCCGTCGCCGGGACGGGACCTGGGTGTGCCGCAGGTCAGGACGGTGCGAAGCGGGCGATCGGATTGGTCAGACCACCGACCAGTTGCAGGGCTGCGGACGGGTCGGCGAGGTCGACCATCTGCTGGTTGTCGCGCAGCTGAAGCCGGTTGAGGCAGGACAGCGCGAACTCCGGGGCGAACAGGTCGTAGCGGGTCAGCCGGTCGGCCAGGTGGGGTACCCGGCCGGCGTACTCGGTGGCGCAGTCGGCCACCGTACGCCAGAACTCCTCCTCGCCGATGACGCCCTGATCGGCCAGCGTCGCGCCGAGGAAGCGGAAGAAGCAGTCGAAGACGTCGGTGAAGATCGACAGCAGCTTCATGTCCTCCGGAATGTCGGCGCGGACCCGCTCCACCGCCGGTGGCAGCTGCGCCGCGGCGCTCATCACCACGATCTCCTCGGCGATGTCCTTGAAGATCGCCCGCTCCACGGCCCCGTCGCGCAGCACCAGGATGACGTTCTCGCCGTGTGGCATGAACGCCAGGTCGTAGGCGTAGAACGCGTGCAGCAGCGGAGTCAGGTAGGCGTTCAGGTAGCGGCGCAGCCACACCCCCGGCGCCAGCCCGGAGGCGGCGATCAGCTCGGCGGCGAACGACCGCCCGTCGGCGTCGACGTGCAGCAGTGACGCCATGGTGGCCAGTCGCTGGCCGTCAGCCAGGTCGGGCACCGGGCTCTCCCGCCAGAGCGCGGCAAGCATCTTCCGGTACGGCGAGTAGCGGTCTGTGGCGGCCTCGTACTGGCGGTGCCGGTAGCCGACGGCGGCCCGCTCCCGGATGATGGTCAGCCCGGTGGCTCGGAACACCTCGTCGCCGTCGATCAGGTCGGCCAACCAGTCGTTGATGGCCGGAGTGGCCTCCATGTACGCGGCCGACAGGCCCCGCATGAAGCCCATGTTCAGCACGGACAGCGCCGTCTTGACGTAGTGCCGCTCCGGATGGCTGACGTTGAAGAAGGTACGGATGGACTGCTGGGCGAGGTACTCGTCGGGGCCTTCACCGAGGCAGACCAGCCGGCGACGCGCTACCTCGCCGGCGAAGGTGACCGACAGCTTGTTCCACCACTGCCAGGGGTGCACCGGAATGAGGTGGTAGTCGGCGAGGTCCAGGCCCAGCTCGGTCATGGTCGCGGCGAAGCGGGCGAGGGTTTCCTCGCCCAGCTCGGCACGCAGCAGCGTCTCCTCGTCCAGGTCGGCGGCGCTGGTGAAGGTGGCGTGGTCGCGGTGGGCGGCGAGCCAGACCAGCCGGACCGGGTGGGCCGCCTCGGGGGCGTACCTGTGGTACTCGTCGACACCGAAGCCGAGTCGCCCGTTGTTGGCCACGAAGCAGGGGTGGCCCTCGGTCATCGACGTCTCGATGGTCTGGAAGTCGGCCTCCACCAGCTTCGCAGCGCTGGGCAGCGCGTTGTCCAGCTTGTATGCCAGGCCGGCGAGGGTGGAGGTGATCTCCTCAAGGTAGACGGGCAGGATCCGGTCGGTGAGGCCGAGCGCGTCGCGCAGGTCGAGGCAGAGGTCGACCGCGTCCAGCGGCAGCGGCTCGCCGTCCCGGTGCCGGGTGATGCTCTCCGGATCGATGTCCCAGTGCTCCAGGGTCAGCACCCGGGCCGCGAACCGGTACCGGACCGCGCCGGAGGCGGCGGTGACGGCGTACCAGCGGCGGCCGGCGCCGTCGGCGGCAGCCGGGCCGTCCGGTTCGGGAGTGAGCAGGCGCTCGTGGGTGAACTCGGCGAGCGCCTTGCGCACCAGCAGGCGGTTGGCCCGCTCCCAGGTCTGCGGGCGCAGGTGGGCGACGGGTGAGCGCGAGGTCATGCCGGTACTCCTTCGTCTCGGGTCGCGGCCAGGAACCGCTGCCGGGTGCAGACACTCAGCAGGGCCGTCTTCTCCGGCTTGGTGACCGGTCCGACCACATCGAAGCCGACCGCCGCGTTGAGCGCGTGCACGGCGGTGTTACGCACGTCCGGCTCGACCACGACCCGCGCCGTGGCAGGATCGGCGAAAAGCCAGGCCATCACGGTGGTGATGACCGCCCGGGTGAAGCCGGACACGGGAGCGTCGGCGGGCGCGCAGAGGAAGTGCATCCCGACGTCGCCCGGCCGGGCGTCATGCAGGCCGACCAGCTCGACGCGCGCCGGATCGTAGCGTTCGGCGAGGAACGCCGGCTCGCCCCGCCACAGACCGAGGTACGCCTCGTGGTGCGGATGATCGGCGATGCGCTGGTACTCGGCGGCCACGGCGTCGACGTCGGCGTCCTGCATCAGCCAGAATGCCGCCTTGGGGTGGGTGACCCACCGGTGCAGCAGCGGCGCGTCGGCAGCCACGTCGAGCGTACGCAGGGCGAACTCGCCGAGTCGCCGATCGTGGCGGGTGTAGACGAGCTGGGTCACCCGGTCACCCCGAAGTCCTGGAAGGCGATCGACTTCTCGATCGGGTACGGCTCGCGGCCGAGCAGTTCCCGGATTATCCAGCTGTTGCGGTACGGACCCATGCCGAGATCTGGCGAGGTGATGCTGTGCGTGTGGGTGCCCCCGTTCTGCAGGAACACGCCACGCCCGGTGGAGTCCACACTGTAGTTGCGGGCGACGTCGAGCCGACCGTGGTGGTCGAAGCGCAGCCGGTCCCGGACCGGCTCCAGGAAGGCGGGCACCTCGTACCGGTAGCCGGTGGCCAGCACCAGCCCTTCGGTGTCCACTGTGAAGTCCCGCTCCTGCTCGACGTGGCGCAGCCGGAGGGTGTGCACGCCGGTGCTCTCGTCGTGGGTGACCCCGGTCAGCTCGGTGTTGGTAAGCAACCGGGTGTTCACCGGGCCGTTGATGCTGGAGGCGTAGAGCAGGTCGTAGATGTCGTTGACCAGCTCGGCGGAGATCCCCTTGAACAGCCCTTTCTGGTCGGCCTCCAGCCGGTACCGGGTGGGCTCGGGCAGCGCGTGGAAGTAGTCCACGTAGTCCGGCGAGGTCATCTCCAGCGTGAGCTTGGTGTACTCAAGCGGGAAGAAGCGGGGCGAGCGGGTAACCCAGTTCAGCTGGTAACCGTGGTGGTGGATGTCACCGAGCAGATCGTGGTAGATCTCGGCGGCGCTCTGCCCGCTGCCGACGATTGTGATGCTCCGCTTGGCCCGCAACGCGTCCCGGTGTTCCAGGTACCGGGAGTTGTGCACCGCGTCGGAGGTCAGCCCGGCGCAGGCACCCGGCAGGTGTGGCGGGGTGCCGGTGCCGAGCACCAGGTGCCGGGCTCGGTGGGTAACGGTTGCGCCGTCGGCGGTGGCGGTCACCACGTACCGGTCGTCGGCCGGGTCGTACTCGACGGCGGTGACCTGGTGCCCGAACCGCAGGTTTGGCAGTTTGGCGGCGGCCCAGCGGCAGTACGCGTCGTACTCGACCCGCAGCGGGAAGAAGTTCTCCCGGATGTAGAAGGGGTAGAGCCGGCCGATCTCCTTGAGGTAGTTGAGGAAGGAGAAGGGCGAGGTGGGGTCGGCGAGGGTGACCAGGTCGGCCAGGAACGGCGTCTGCAACCGGGACGACTCCAGCAGCATGCCGGGATGCCAGGAGACATCGTCACGGGCCTCCAGGAACAGCCCGTCGAGGTCGGCGATGGGTGCGGTCAGGCAGGCCAGACCGAGGTTGTACGGCCCGAGGCCGATCCCGATGAAGTCGTAGCTTTCCATCCGGCCCTCCAGGCTCGGGTTGGCAGGTGGCACGGTCAGCCGACCGGGCAGGTCAGGTCGGCGGTGGACGCGCCGGCGTGTTCGTGCACGTGACGGCCGGCATGCTCGGCGATCAGGTCCAGCACGTAGGCGACGTCCTCTGTGGTGGTGGCCGGGTTCAGGACGGTGAACTTGAGGTACTGCCGGCCGTCGACCCTGGTGCCGGCGACCACGGCGAGACCGGAGGCGGCCAACGCCTCGCGGGCCCGCAGGTTGGCCGCGTCGGCCAGGTCCCGGCCGGGTCCGGTGGGTCGCCAGCGGAACACCACGGTGCTCAGCTGTGACCGGGTCAGCACCTCGAAACGCGGGTCGGCGGCGACCAACTCCCACGCCTGCGCGGCCCGGTCGCAGACCTCGTCGAACAGCTCACCGACGGCGTCGGGCCCCATCACCCGCAGGGTCAGCCAGAGTTTGAGCGCATCGAACCGGCGGGTGGTCTGCAGGCTCTTGTCGACCTGGTTGGGGATGCGCTGGGCGACCATCCGGGCCGGGTTGAGGTAGTCGGCGTGCCAGGTGGCGTGCCGCAGGGTCCGCCGGTCGCGGACCACCAGCGCACTGGAGCTGACCGGCTGGAAGAAGGACTTGTGGTAGTCGACAGTCACCGAGTCCGCGCGTTCGATGCCGTCGAGCAGGTGCCGGCGGGTGGGCGAGACCAGCAACCCGCAGCCGTACGCGGCGTCGACGTGCAGCCACACGCCGGACGTCGCGCACACCTCGGCAATGTCGTCGAGCGGGTCGATGGTGCCGAAGTCGGTGGTGCCGGCGGTGGCCACCACCGCCATGACGGTCAGTCCGGCGCGCCGGCAGCGGGCGATCTCGTGGCGGACCGCGCCGGGGCGCATCCGCCGGTCGGGGCCCGTTTCCACCACCACGACCGCATCCGGTGCCAGGCCGAGCAGCTTTGCCGCCTTCTGCACGCTGAAGTGACCGGCCGCCGAGGCGATGATCCGCAGCTGGGGCAGCAGGATCCGTCGGTCGGCGGGCGTCGCGGCGGCCAGCGCCTCCTCCCGGGCCAGCAGCAGAGCGTGCAGGTTGGACTGGGTGCCACCGCTGGTGAACACGCCGTCGGCGGCCGGGCCGAGACCGATCCGGTCGGCGGTCCACTCGATGAGCCGGCGCTCGATCAGGGTGCCGCCGGCGCTCTGGTCCCAGGTGTCCATGGAGGAGTTGACGGCGCTGAGGACCGCCTCGCCGAGCAGCGCCGGGATCACCACGGGGCAGTTGAGGTGGGCCAGGTAACGAGGGTGGTGGAACCAGACCGCGTCGCGCAGGTAGACGTCCTCCAGTTCGTCGAGCGCGGCGGTGGTGTCGCCCAACGGCCGGTCCAGATCGATCGCCTCCACCTGCGGAGCGAGTTCGTCCGGGCGTACGCCGGTGAAGGGTCCGTTCGCCTCCGCCACCCGACGGGCCACCCGGTCGGTGCCGGCGGCCACCGCGCGGCGGTACTGCTCGACCGTGTCGGCGTTGAGCAGGTGCGCCCGGGCGGGTGTGGTCCCGGGCTTGGGGTGGGTCGGCGTTGCCTCGGCGGTGTGCACCGGCAGGGTCATGGACGTGTCCTCCACGCTCGGCGGTTCGGTTTTCGGGCAGCCGGAACCCGCCGCACGACAGGTGGGCGGCGGGCACTTCGATTCTGGGAGGGCGGTGGCGGGGCGGCCGGTGCGGTGGTCGACCGTGGCCGGCCGCCCGGCGGCGTCAGGTGAGCTTCTTCGCCCCCCGGATCGCCTTGGCGAGGTTCTCCAGCAGCGGAGCCGCGCCCGCGTACGAGAAGCGGGGCACCGCGTCCCACGGCGTGACCTGCCCGGCCTGCACAGCGGGCAGTTGCTTCCAGGTGGGCTTGGCGGCCAGGTCGGTGGGTTGCAGGGCGGTGCTGCGGTTGTCGAGCAGGATCAGGTCGGCGGGGAACTTGCCGGTGTTCTCCCAGCTGAGCGCCTCGAAGTAGTCGCCGGCTTCCAGCTTGGTCGGCACCACGATGTCGACGCCGAGTTCGGCGAAGTACATCAGGTCGGTGCTGACCTTCGGGTTGGAGACGTAGAACAGGTCGGGGCTGCCGGAGGCGGCCATCACCTTGATGCCGGGGTTGGCCGCTACCGCCTGGCGGACCGCCTCGGCGGCGGCCTCGAACCGGGCCTTGGCGTCGGTGACCTTCGGTGCCGACAGGTCGGCGCCGAGGGACTCGGCGAGTTGGGCGTACCGTTCGATGGGCTTGGTCATCGGCACCCGCGCGGTGGTGATGGTCACCACCGGCGCCAGCGGCAGGATCTTGTCCTTGCTCTCGTCGGGGACGTACCAGTAGGCGCCCGGGTCGTACATGTGGGTGACCAGCAGCTCCGGGCGGAGGGCGGCGTACTTCTCGACGCTGAACTCGCCCCAGACGTTGCCGAGGATCTCGACGCTCTCCACGTCCAGGTCACCGGCCTGCGGCTCGACGCTGCCGTCGGCCTTCTTCGTCTCACCGAAGACGCCGACGATCTCGCGGCCGAGTCCGAAGTCGACAAGTGCCGCGGCGGAACCGGTGAAGGCGACCACCCGCTCCGGCCGGGCGTCGGCGGTGACCTCCTCGGGGCGGTCGTCGGTGAACGACCAGGGCCCGGAGGCGTTGTCGCCGTTGGTTCCGGAGGCATCGTCGCGGCCGCAGCCGACGAGTGCGGCGGCCACGGCGGCACCGCCGACGGCGAGCAGCCCCCGGCGGGAGAGGCGACGGGGAGAGGGGTGCTCAGACATTCGTGTCGTCTTTCGATCAGGGTCTCGGACCATGGACAGCCGGGGGTTAGGCTAACCTAACCTAACTTCGTGCCTAGACTCGGCTCCTGTCAAGTCCCGACGGCGTTTCGCACCACACTGGAGTTCACACTGTCCGTCATCGAGTCGCCACCCTATGAGACGCCGACCCGGTCGACCGCACCGCCCCGGCACCGCCGCACCGCCCTACGCGCCAGCGGTCTCCTCATGGCCGCGCTGACCCTGCTCACGGTCGCGGTGCTCAGCATGGCCGTCGGTGCCAAGCAGATCCCCCCGGGCGAGGTCTGGCACGCCCTGACCGACCGCGACGCCGCCGAGTACGCGGTGGTGCGGGAGCTGCGGCTACCGCGCACGCTGCTCGGTCTGTTGGCCGGCGCCGCGCTCGGCGTGGCCGGCGCGGCGATGCAGGCGCTGACCCGCAACCCCTTGGCCGACCCTGGTCTGCTCGGTATCAACGCCGGAGCCGCCGCCGCCATCGCCACCGCCACCGCCCTGTTCGGCCTCGGTGGCGGCACCGGGCAGGTATGGTTCGCGCTGCTCGGCGCCGCCATCGTCACCGTCGGGGTGTACGCGGTCGGTGGCGGTCGCGCGGCCACGCCCGCCCGCCTGGCGTTGGCCGGCGCGGCGCTCAACGCGGCCCTGTACTCGTACGTCAGCGCGGTGATGCTGCTCAACGCGGCCGGTCTGGAACGGCTGCGCTTCTGGACCGTCGGGTCACTGGCCAGCGCCGACACCGGCACGGTGCTGCGGGTGCTGCCGTTCATCGCCGTCGGGCTGCTTGTCGCGTTGGCCGCCGCCCGGCCGCTGAACGCGCTCGCCCTCGGCGACGACGCCGCGCAGGCCCTGGGAGCCCGGCCGGCCGTGGCCCGAGCCGGTGTGATCCTCGCCATCACTCTGCTCTGCGGGGCGGCCACCGCAGCCTGCGGACCTATCGTCTTCGTCGGGCTGCTCGTGCCGCACCTGGTCCGTGCCCTCACCGGCCCCGACCTGCGCTGGCTGTTGCCCTACTGTGCGCTGCTCGCTCCGGTGCTGCTGCTCGGCTCCGACGTGCTCGGCCGGGTCGTTGGCCGTCCCGGCGAACTTCAGGTCGGCCTGATCACCGCCGTGGTCGGCGGCCCGCTGTTCCTGACGCTGGTGCTCAGGACGAGGACGACCCGCTCATGATCGTGATTCGTACGCCCGGCCGGCTCTCCGTCCGGTTGCATCCCCGCGTCCTCGCCGTCGGCGCGGTCTGCCTGCTGCTAACCGTCGGCGTCGGCGTACTGGCCGTCGGACATGGCGAGTACCCGATGTCACCGGCCGACGTGCTGCGCACCCTGACCGGTGGCGGCAGCGCCGCCGAGGAGTTCATCGTCACCCAGCTGCGGTTGCCCAGGCTGGTCACCGGCCTGGCCGTGGGCACCGCGCTCGGCCTGGCCGGAGCAGTCTTCCAGGCGCTGGTCCGAAACCCGCTGGGCAGCCCGGACGTGCTCGGTTTCACCCAGGGCGCGGCAACCGGCGCGCTCGTCGTGGTCGCCGTCGGCGGCAGCAGCGCCGCCCTCGCCGGCTCCGCGGCCCTCGGCGGCGTGGTCACCGGCCTGCTCATCTACCTGATCGCGTGGCGGCGCGGCGTGCACGGCTACCGGCTGGTCCTGGTCGGCATCGGCATGTCGGCCATCCTCACCGGCGTCAACGGCTACCTGATGACCCGGGTACCGCTGATGAGCGCTTCCCGGGCGATGCTCTGGCTCACCGGCAGCCTCGATGGCCGCGGCTGGTCCGACGCCGTGCCGCTGCTGGTCGCCCTCGTGGTGCTGGTGCCGGCGCTGCTGGCCTGCGCTCCGGCGCTGCGGATGACCGAGCTGGGCGACGACGCCGCCAGCGGGCTGGGGGTGAGCGTGCACCGGATGCGGATGCTGCTGCTCGCCGGGGCCGTGCTGCTGGTGGCGCTGTCCGCAGCCGCCGCCGGGCCGGTGCCGTTCGTCGCGCTCACCGCCCCCCACCTCGCCCGCCGGCTCACCCGGGCACCCGGGGTCACCCTGCTGCCGGCGGCGCTCATCGGCGCGTTGATCATCGTGGTCGCCGATCAGGTCGCCCTGCGCGCCCTACCCGGTCAGCTGCCGGTCGGCGTGGTGACCGGCGTGATCGGCGGCGGCTACCTGGTGTGGCTACTGGCCACCGAGCGCCGGGCGGGCCGGCTGTGATGCCCGGACAGTCCCGCGAACCGCAGCCGACCACCGTGCCGGTCCCGACCATGACACCGGTCCCGACCACGACACCCGAGAACGGAGCAACAAGCATGTCGACCTCCCGGCTCGGTGGCAACGGGCTGCGGCTCGCCTACGACCGACGCGTCGTCGCCGAGGATCTCACCGTTGCCGTGCCCGACCGCTCCTTCACGGTCATCATCGGCCCGAACGCGTGCGGTAAGTCCACGCTGCTGCGGGCGCTGTCGCGGCTGCTGAAGCCGGCCGCCGGGGCGGTGCTGCTCGACGGTGCGGACATCCACCGGCTCTCCGCCCGCGCCGTGGCCCGTACGCTCGGGTTGCTGCCCCAGTCGCCGATCGCCCCTGACGGCATCGGGGTGGCCGAGTTGGTGGCCCGGGGCCGCTACCCGCACCAGGGGCTGCTGCGGCAGTGGTCCCCCGAGGACGAGCGGATCGTCGCCGAGTCGATGGCCGCCACCGGCGTCGACGACCTCGGCGACCGGCTGGTCGACGAACTCTCCGGTGGCCAGCGGCAACGGGTCTGGCTGGCCATGGCGCTGGCCCAGCAGACGCCCCTGCTGCTGCTGGACGAACCGACCACGTACCTCGACATCGCCCACCAGATCGAGGTCCTCGACCTGTGTGCCCGGCTGCACGAGGAGCAGGGACGCACGCTTGTCGCGGTGCTGCACGACCTCAACCACGCCGCCCGCTACGCCACCCACCTGATCGCGATGCGCGGTGGCCGGGTGGTGGCCGCGGGCGAACCCCGCCGGATCGTCACCGCCGAGCTGGTCGAGGAGGTCTTCGGCCTGCCCTGCCGGGTCATCGACGACCCGGAGACGGGTACGCCGCTGGTGGTTCCCGCAGCCCGCGCCCGAGCCGGTACGGTGGCGCGGTGAGCGCCCGCCGCTACCGCGACGGCTACGGCGTCCCGCACCTGCGCGCTGACGACCACACGTCGCTGGCCTACGCCCAGGGTCGGGTCACCGCCCTGGACCGGGCCTGGCAGATCGAGGTGGAACGGCACAGGTCCCAGGGCACCTCCGCCTCGTTTCTCGGCACCGACGCGGTGGCCTGGGACAGCTTCGCCCGCCGGGCGAGGCTCGACGACACCGCCCGACGTTGCCACGCCGCCCTCGACCCGGCCACCGCCGAATGGGTAGGTCGCTACGTGGACGGGGTCAACGCCGCGCTCGCCACCGGTGCGGCGCAGGCTCCGGAGTTCGCTGCCACCGGCCTGCGGCCGGGCCGCTGGCAGCCATGGACCCCGCTGGCGATCTGGCTCGGTCACCACGTGCTCTTCGCGGGCTTCGGCACCAAACTCTGGCGCGACCACGTGACCCGCCGACTCGGCCCGCAGGCGACCGGCCTGTTCGCGGTCGACAACCACGTCACCTCGGGCAGCAACGGCTGGCTACTCGCCGCCGACCGCACCGCCACCGGGGCCGCCCTGATCGCCGGTGATCCGCACCGGATCATCGAAGCGCCCGGCATCTACCAGCAGATCCGTCTCGCCTGCCCGGAGTACGACGTGCTCGGGTTCGCCGTGCCCGGCGTTCCGGGCATCCCCCATTTCGGTCATGCCGGCCAGGTCGCCTGGGCGATCACCAACGCCATGGCCGACTACCAGGACGGGTACGCCGAACGGCTGCGCCGCCGGGGCGACCGGGTCGAGGCGTACGGGCCGGACGGGTGGCGACCCGCGCACCGGCACGTCGAGACGATCGAGGTGGCCGGCGCCGAACCGGTCGAGGTCGAGGTGATCGAGACCGACCGGGGGCCGCTGATCTCCGGTGGGCCCGACGACGACCCGGCCGTCACGGTCAGCCTGCGCTATCCGCCCCGCGTCCTCGGTGAGCTGGGCTTCAGCGTTCTGCCGGCGCTGCTGCGGGCACGGACCGTCGACGACATCGACGCGGCGCTTAGCGGCTGGGTCGAGCCGGTGAACGTGGTCCTCGCGGCCGACACGGCCGGCGGACTGCTGCACCGGGTGGCCGGCCGGGTGCCGCGTCGCCACCCGGACAACGGGCTGCGGGTGGTTCCCGGTTGGGAGGCGAGCCACGCCTGGCGGGGCTGGCACGACATGCCGAAGGCACCGGTCGACCGGGTGGCGGTGATGGCCAACGACCGTGGCATCGCCGCCGAACTCGGCGTGGAGTTCGCGCCGCCGTACCGGGCCGACCGGATCCGCCAACTGCTGGACGCCACAGACGACTGGCGTGCCGAACAGTTGGCGAGCGTGCACACCGACACCCATTTGGCCGCCGCCGCGCCGCTGTTGGACCTGCTCGCCAGGCTGGACGGGCTCGGCGCGGCCGCCGCCGGGCTGCGGGAACGTCTGCTGGCCTGGGATCGCCGGATGACCGCCGACAGCGTGGACGCCGCCGCCTTCGCCGACCTGCGGGCCGCCGTGACCCGCCGGCTCGCCGCCCACCCCGCGCTGGCGGCGCTGGCCGAACCACCCGCCTATCCCGAGGTGTTCCGGCCGTGGCTGGCCCTGCTCCCCCGGGTCGGGTACGCGGTGACCCCGTTGCTGCACGCCGACCTGCCCGGCCTGTATCGGGCCGAGCTGCTGAGCGAGGCCCTGGCGGAGGTGGCCGCCCACGACGACCTCCCGTGCTGGGGCGAACGGCACCGCCTCCTGCCGTGGCAGGCGTTGCCCGAGCCGGCCGCGCCGCCAGGTCCGCGGCTCTCCGGCGACCACGACTGTGTGTTGGCCACCTCCAGCGTCCCCGGAGTCACCGACCTGTGCCTGCGCGGGCCGGCGGCCCGCTACGTCTGGGACCTGGCCCGGCGGGACGACAGCCGCTGGGTGGTGCCGCTCGGCGCCACCGGCAGTGGACCGCACCGCGACGACCAACTGCCGCTGTGGGTGAGCGGCGACCTGATCCAGATCGGCTGTGACTGGGACCGGCTGACCGAGGAGCACGATGACTGACCGTCACCACTACGAACGACACGTGCCCCGATTCGGCGTGGTCACCTTCCGGCCGGTCGAGCCCGACACCGACGCCGACGTCATCCACTCCTGGGTCAGTCAGGAACGGGCCCGGTTCTGGGGGATGCGCGACGCCGACCGGGAGCAGGTCGCCGAGATCTACCGGTACGTGGACTCGCTCTCCACCCACCACGCGTACCTCACCCTGCGCGACGGGCACCCGGTGGCGCTGTTCCAGACCTACGAACCGGAGCATGACCCGGTCGGCGAGTGCTACCCGGTGCGCCCCGGTGACCACGGCGGGCACCTGCTGATCGGCACCCCGGTACGGCCGGAACCGGGGTTCACCGGCACGCTGCTGGGCGAGTTCGTCACCTTCGTCTTCACCGACCGCAGCCGGCTACGGCTGGTGATGGAGCCGGACGCCCGCAACGACAAGGCGATCAGCCGGTTGCGGCGAGCCGGTTTCGTCGACGGCCCGCTGATCGACCTGGCCGACAAGCGGGCCCGACTGATGTTCCTCGACCGTCCCTCGGATTAGACCCTGGTCGAAGTCCTCGGTCGAGCCGAGGCGGAGTCAGCCGGCGGTCCGGCCCGGCGGGGCCTACCCCCGACATGCGGCATGTCGCGCCTTCCCGCCACCCGGACAGCGCGACATGCGGCATGTCGCGGCCCCGCCGCCGCAGAGACAGCGCGAGATGGCGCGTCAGTCGGCCTGCGTCGGTTCGCAGCGTTCGGACAGGGCGTAGCGGGTGAGCACCACGTCACCGATCTGCCGCGCCTCGACCACCTGCGCCCGCCGACCCGGGTGCCACGGGAAGCTGCCCTCGCCGACGAACCGCGGTGCCCGCCGGTCACCAACGAAGAACGGGGCCACCACCAGGTGCAGCTCGTCGGCGAGCCCTGCCGCGAGGAACTGTCCGTGCACGCCCGCGCCGCCCTCCACCAGCAGCCTGCCGATGCCCCGCTCGGCCAGGTCGGCCAACATCCGCACCAGGTCGACCGGGTCACCGGCGTCGACCACGGTGGCCAGCGCGCCCAGCCGGTGCCGGGTCTTCTCAACGGCGCCGCTGGCGCTGTAGACGATCCGCTCGGTGTCACCGACGGTGAACAGCCGGGCCTGCGGATCCAGGTCGCCGCAGCCGGTCACGGTTACCCGGGTGGGCGACGCCGGCAGGCCACGGGCGACCCGCGCGGCCCGGCGCCGTTCGCAGCGCACCAGCAACCGGGGATCGTCACGGCGTACGGTGCCGGCGCCGACCAGGATCGCGTCGCAGCCGGCGCGGACCTCGTCCACCCGGTCGAGATCCGCGTCGTTGGACAGCAGCAGCCGCTCCTCGGTGGCGTCGTCGATGTAGCCGTCGATCGAGGTGGCGCAGCTGAGCAGCACGTACGGCCGGGCCACCCCGGGCGGGCCGGTCACCGGACGAAGGGAAGGTCGGCGGTGCGGGCCGCGCGGCTGGCCTTCGCCGCGAGGTAGTCGGCGTTGGCCGGGGACAGGAACACGCCGGTGGGCACCTGCTCGGTCACGGTGATCCCGAGCCGACCCAACTGCTCGGTCTTCTCCGGGTTGTTGCTCAGCACCGCGATGGGTCCGACGCTGAGCGCGGCGAGCATCTGCGCGGCGACGGTGTAGTCGCGTTCGTCCTCGGCGTGACCGAGCGCGACGTTGGCCTCGAAGGTGTCCAGCCCCGCGTCCTGCAACGCGTACGCGTCGAGCTTGGCGTACAGCCCGATCCCTCGGCCCTCCTGGCGCAGGTAGAGCAGGTAGCCGCCGACGTCGGCGATGCGCTGCACCGCCTCACGCAACTGCGGCCCGCAGTCGCAGCGCTGGCTGCCGAACACGTCGCCGGTGAGACATTCGCTGTGCGGCCGGACCAGTGGCACGTTGCCGCCGCGTTCGGCCGCGGCGGTGTCGCCGAGGGCGAAGGCGAGGTGCTCCCGGCCGTCGACCAGCCCGTCGAAGGTGAACAGGCGGGCCGTGGTGGTGTAACCGTCGGGAAACCGCAGCGGCACGGTGACCTGCGTCCGGATGGTGGCGACAGGCAGTGATTCGGACATGGGTCTCCTCGTCAGACGGTGGCGGGTACACGGACACGTCGGGCCAGCAGCACGGCGGCTCCGGGCAGGCTCGCGACGAGCACCAGGGCGCCGTACACCGTCGCGGTGGCCACCCCCTCGGCGGCGGTCAGGCCGGCGGCGGCGAACGCCCACGCGGCCACCCCCTCGCGGGGGCCGAACCCGGCGACGTTGGCCGGCACCCCCATCGCGAGCAGGGCCAGCAGGGTCAGCGGCAGCAGCAGGGTCAACGGGGCGGTGGAACCCGCGGTGCGTGCCGCCACCAGGAAGGTGGCGAGGTGCCCGGCGACGGCCAGCGCCGAGGCGAACAGCACCCCGGCCCAGGTACGCCGGCCGAGCAGCCCGCGTCGTACGTCCGAGACGGCGGTACCCAAGGCGCGCGCCCACCGGGAGGCACCGGACTGCGGCAGCAGGCGGGCGGCCAGCACCACGGCGACCAGCACCACCACCGCCACGGCGGTCGCCACCGGCAGGAACGGACGCACCGGGGACGGGAAGGCGAACAGCAGCACCACGGCGACCGCGACCAGCACCACCTGCCCGGCCATCCGTTCCCACACCACCGCCCGGATGCCGCGTCCGACGTCACCCACTTCGCGGCCGTGCCGCACGGCGCGGTGCACGTCACCGAGGATCCCGCCGGGCAGCGTCGCGTTCAGGAAGATCGCCCGGTAGCAGTGGGCGACCGCCTCCCGCAGCGGCAGCCGGACGCCGAGCCCACCCGCGACGAGACTCCACCGCCAGGCGGCGCAGACGGTGGTGAGGACGCCGATGGCGAGCGCGGCGGCCAGGGCTGGCGCGTCGATCAGCCGCAGTCCGGCCAGGAACGGACCGGTGCCGAGCCAGCAGAGCAGCCCGACGAGGACGGCCAGTCCCAGCGCCAGTCGGGCCCAGCCCCAGAACGACCGACCCGCCGGGGTCGCCGTGGGTGCGGCGCCGCCAGCTTCATCCCCCACCCGTGCCTCCCCGGCATGACGATCTTCCCTGACTGTACGCACGTAGCTGGTCGGCTGCCGGTTCAACGGGGCAGCGCCAGCAGGTCGACGTGACCGACCAGTACCCCGAGCCGACCGGTTTCAGCCTCCGCCAGCCGACGGCGTTCGTACTCGCCGGTTCGGGCGGTCAGTTCAACGCGTTCCTCACGAGCCGCGTCGAGCCATCCGGTGAACCACTCCGCCGCCAGGGCGGCCTGCTCCGGCCCGAGCAGCCAGGGGCTGGGGCGTCGTTCCACGTCCCCCCCGTGCCGGGCGAAGGCGGCCGCACAGGCGTCGACCGCGTCCGGCCCGAGCAGCCGCCGACCGCCGACGGTACGCCGCTGGTGTGCGTTGAAGGCGGCGGCGACCTGGTCGTCCAGCGGGTCGGCCGGGGTCAACCGCACGGTGCCGGTCACGGAGATCAGGAACAACGCCGGGCAACGGGCCTCGGCGCAGGCGGCGACCAGGTGGTCGAGTTCCTCGGCGGTAAGCATGTCGAGCAGGGCCGAGGCGGTGACCAGGGCGGCGTCGGCCAACTCGGCGGCGGTCAGTCGGGTCAGGTCGCCCTGGCGCGTCTCGACGGTCACCGGTGCGCCGTCACTGGCGACGGCCGGCATGCCGGCGCGGGCCCGGGCCAACAGGTCCGGATCCTGGTCGTACAGGATCCAGTGCTGTGCGCCGGGCAGCAGCGGGGCCAGCCAGCGGCCCAGTGAGCCGGTACCGGCGCCGAGGTCATGCACCACCAGGGGGCCGCCGTGGCCGGGCAGCGCCGCCCGCAGCTTGTCGACCAGTTCGGTGGACCGGGCTGCCACGTCGGCGGGTTCCCGCAACGCTAGCCACCGCGCGAAATCCGGCGGGAGATCGATGCTCATGCCGACGCCTCCTTCAGGGCCGTGGTGATCTGGGCGATCGCGCTGCTCCAGTCGGCGAGGGTGTCCCGTCGCTGGACGGCGACGTGCCGCAGGTGCGCGCGCAGGGCCGCGTCGTCGAGCCAGCGGCGCAGCGCCGTGGCCAGGGCTGCCGGGTCGTCCGGCGGCACCAGCAGACCCGGCCGGTCGCCCGCCGCCGTGCGCCCGAGGGCGTCGGGCAGCCCGCCGACGGCGGTGGCGAGCACCGGTACGCCACGTGCCAGCGCCTCGGTGACCACCATCCCGTACGTCTCACCGCGCGACGGGTGCACCAGCAGGTCGGCGGCGGCGTAGGCGGCAGCGAGCCGGTCACCGGGCAACGGACCGGTCAGCTGGATCCGGTCGGTGAGCCGCCCGGCGCTGATCCGCTCGCGCAGCCGGTCGACGAACTCCGGCTCCCGGTGCAGCGGACCGACGCAGGCCAACGTCCAGTGCCGGTCGGCCACCATGGTCAGCGCCTCGACCAGGACGTCGTGCCCCTTGTGCCGGGCGACCGCCGCGACGCAGAGCAGGGCCGAACCGGTCGCCGAGCCGGTCGCCGGCGACGCCGGGTCCACCCCGGGCGGCGCCACGTGCACCCGTTCGGCGGGCAACGGGTACCGCCGCAGGAGCGCGTCGCGGGTCCAGGCGCTGGTGGCCACCACGGCGGTGACCGCGGCCAGCGCTCGGGCCTCGGTGTCGTCGTCCCGGGGCAGGTGCACCAGCGCGACCAGGCGCAGCCGCCCGGAGTGCGCGGCGAGCACGTCCGGCACCACCGAGGCGACCAGGCCGTCGACCAGCACCAGCGCACCGTCCGGCGTACCGGCCAGCACCCGCGCCAACGCAGCCTGCGCCGCCGGGGACGGTCTCGGCCAGTCACCGGCCACGGCGTGCTCGCGGACCAACCAGCCGGCGGCGGTGAGCCCGGCGCAGATCCGCCGGTCGTAGCCGTTGCCGCCGCTGGGTGACGCCGGGTCGTCGATGTCGCCCGGCAGGATCACGTGCAGGGTCGGCACGTCAGGCGGTGCCCTCACCGACGGCGGTCGAGCCGGGCAGCGCCCGCTCGTAGCTGGCCCACGCCACGTGCGACTCGTGCAGCGTGACCGTGATCCCGGTCAGGCCCCGGGCACCGCCGCCGAGTTGACCGGCGGCCACCCGCTCGGCGAGCCGGTCGGCGATGGTGCGGGCCAGCACCTCAGTGGTGGTGTTCTGCCCGGCGAACGCGGGTTCGTCGTCGAGGTTGCGGTAGTTCAGCTCGCCGAGCACCGCCTTGAGCTGCTCGGTGGCCAGTCCGATGTCGACCACGATGCCGTCGTCGTCGAGGTCCGGCCGGCGGAAGGTGGCGTCGACCACGAACGTCGCGCCGTGCAGCCGTTGGGCGGGGCCGAAGACCTCGCCACGGAAACTGTGAGCGATCATGATGTGGTCACGGACGGTCACGCTGAACACGGTTCACTCCCCGTCGTAGGTGATGAGATGGCACAGCGCGGGCAGGTCGCCCCCGCTGAGTCGGGCGAGTACGTCGGGCAGTTCCGCGAACGGCGACCGGCCGGTGATCAGCACGTCGAACGCCGGGTCGGCGAGCAGGTCCAGGGCGAGCGCCATCCGGTCGGCGTAGCTGCGACTGCCGCGTCGCGCCGGCGCCACCATGCCGACCTGGCTGCTGCGGATGTTCAGTCGTCCGGAGTGGAACGCGCCGCCGAGGGAGAGTTGCACCGGCCGGTCGCCGTACCAGCTCAGTTCGAGCAGGGTGCCTTCCGGCGCGAGCAGGTCCAGGCCGCGTTGCAGGCCGGCGGCGCTGGCGCTGGCGTGCACCACCAGGTCACGGCCGTCGCTGGCGGTCTCGGGGGCAGCGAAGTCGACACCCAACGCGGCGGCCACCTCGGCGCGGGACGGATCGGTGTCGACCAGTTCCACCCGTACCCCGGGGAAGCGGGCCAGCAGGGCGGTCACCGCACAGCCGACCATGCCACCCCCGACCACTGTCACCCGGTCGCCGACCAGGGGCGGGGCGTCCCACAACGCGTTGACGGCGGTCTCCACGGTGCCGGCCAGCACCGCACGGGCCGCCGGTACCTGCGCCGGTACGACGGTCACCGCCTCCGCCGGCACCACGTACGCGCTCTGGTGCGGGTGCAGGCAGAACACCGTACGCCCGAGCAGGTGCACCGGGCCCTGCTCGACCTCGCCGACACTGAGGTAGCCGTACTTGACCGGGGCCGGAAAGTCGCCATCCTGAAACGGAGCGCGCATCGCGGCGTACTGGCTGGCGGGCACGCTCCCGGTGAAGACCAGGGTCTCGGTGCCCCGGCTGACCCCGGAGTACCGGCTGCGCACCAGGACCTCGTCGGCGTCCGGTTCCGGCAACGTCACCGGACGGATCTCACCCGTGCCGGGAGCCCGGAGCCAGAAGGCGAGGGCGGTACGCGTCACGGATTTTTCTCCTTACCTGCGTCCAGACCGAACCGATCCGTCGTATTTTCCGTAGTTCCCTGGCAGGGGTCGTCGATCATAAACACGGAGGCACGGTGTCCACAGTTCGAACCGGTCCGCAAATCGGGCTGATCGTCCAGATCGCGCTGCTGGCGGCGCTCGCCGCGACGGTCGGTCTCGGTGTCGCGGGCTGGCTGGCGGGCCTGGCGTACGGGGCGGTGACCTGCCTGGCGCTCGTGCGTGGGCTGCGTCACGCGGGCTCGGCCCGGCTGGGACCGGCCGACTGGGTGACGATGGGTCGCGGACTGCTGGTCGGGGCGGTGACCGCGCTGATCGCCGACTCGCTGACCGGCGATCGCCCCGCGCCGGTGGCGCTGCTGGTGACGATGACCGCGGTGGCCCTTGCCCTCGACGCGGTCGACGGCAAGGTGGCCCGCCGCACCGGGACGACAAGCGCCCTCGGCGCCCGGTTCGACATGGAGGTCGACTCGTTCCTGGTGCTGATGCTGAGCCTCTACGTCGCCCCCTCGGTCGGCGCCTGGGTGCTCGCCATCGGCCTGATGCGGTACGTCTTCCTGGTCGCCGGCTGGGTGCTGCCCTGGATGAACGCGCAGCTGCCGCACCGGTACTGGCGTAAGGTGGTCGCCGCGGTCCAGGGGATCATGCTCGCGGTCGCCGCCGCCCAGGTGCTGCCCGGGATGCTGACCACGGTCGTGCTGGTGGCCGCGATCGTCCTGCTGGTCGAGTCGTTCGGGCGGGACGTCAGCTGGTTGTGGCGGCACCGACCCGTCCGGACCGTGCCGGCATTTGTGGTGCCGGTGGCGCCGACCATGCCGACCGTGCCGATCGGCGTGCGACGGGCCGATCGGGTCGACGAGCGCGACCTGTCCACCGCCCCCGTACTGTCGCTGCGCTGACCCGGGAGACCCAGTTGTCGATCGCCGACCCGGCGTCCACGCCCGACGCCGACCAGAACCCGAGCACCACCACCGACGTGGGTGACGCCGCGTCCCGGCCAGCGCCGGTCACCATGCGCCGACGGATCCTCGCGCGGGTGGCCACGGCGCTCGCCGCGCTGCTGGTGCTTGTCACGTTCACCTTGCCCAACCGGCCGTGGCAGCTGGAACCCGGCGCGTTCCTACGGATCCCGCTGGAGGCGCTGCTGCTGGCGGCGCTGCTGCTCGCGCTGCCCGGTCGGCCCCGCCGGGTGGTGGCCGCGCTGGCCGGTGGGCTGCTCGGGCTCGTCGCCGTGGTGAAGGTCGGTGACCTGGGCTTCTACTCCTCGCTGGGTCGCCCGTTCGACCTGGTGCTGGACTGGTCGCTGCTGGACGAGGCGTTCACCTTCGTGGCCGAGTCGATCGGCCGGCCAGGCGCCATAGCCATCGCGCTCGGCATCGGGCTGCTGCTGCTGGCCGTTCCGCTGCTGACCGCCCTGTCCGCGGTACGGCTGTCCGGATTGCTGAGCCGGCACCGCACCGGCAGTACCCGGGCGGTTGCCACGCTGGTGGTGGTCTGGGCGGTCCTGGCCGCCTTCGGGGCGCGGATCGTGCCCGCCATGCCGATGGCCGACACCAACGCCACCATCCTCGTGCAGGAGCATGCCGCCGAGGTCCGGGACCGGCTGTACGACCGCCAGGCGTTCGCCACCGAGGTCGGGGTGGACCCGTTCCGGGACGTGCCCGCCGACCAGCTGCTCACCGGCCTACGCGGCAAGGATGTGCTGATCGCCTTCGTGGAGAGCTACGGCCGCGACGCGGTCACCGACGCCGAGTTCGCGTCCATTCCCCGGATGCTCGACGAGAGCGCCGATCGGTTGGCCACGGCCGGGTTCGCCACCCGCAGCGGCTTCCTCACCTCGCCGACCATCGGCGGAGCGAGCTGGTTGGCACACGCCACGCTGCTCTCCGGCCTGTGGGTGGACAACAACCAGCGCTACCGGAACCTGCTCGCCACCGACCGGTTCACCCTCGGTGACGCGTTCCGGCGCGCCTCCTGGCGTACTGTCGGGGTGATGCCGGCGGTCAACCAGGCCTGGCCGGAGGGCGCCTTCTACGGCTACGAGCAGTTCTACAGCGGCCCCGACCTGGGCTACCAGGGCCCCAAGTTCGCCTTCGCCCCGATGCCTGACCAGTTCGCCATCCACCAGTTCCATCAGCGGGAGCTGGCCGGGCAGCAGGACCGTCCGGTCATGGCCGAGTTGGCCCTGGTCTCCAGCCACTCCCCCTGGACGAAGGTGCCGTCGCTTGTCGACTGGGACACCATCGACGACGGCGAGGTGTTCCGGCGGGGCATCATCGGTACGCCGACGGCGCAGGCCCGCACCGGCTACCGGCACTCGGTCAGCTACACGCTGCGTACCCTCATCTCCTACGTGGAGCGCTACGGCGACGACGACACGGTGCTGGTCTTCGTCGGTGACCACCAGCCCGCGCCGGTGGTCACCGGTGAGAATCCGAGCCACGACGTGCCGATCCACATCGTGACCAAGGACCAGGCGGTGCTGCAGCGCATCAACGACTGGGGTTGGCAGGACGGCCTGACCCCGGACCCGAGCGCACCGGTCTGGCCGATGAACGAGTTCCGCGACCGTTTCCTCACCGCCTTCGGCCCCACCGGATCCCGCCCCCAAGCCCAACCCCGCTGACCCCCACCCCCGCGATCTTGCGCTTTCTGTCCCCGCAAGAGGGGCATAGGGCACATTTCGACGACCAAAACTGCAAGATCGCGGGGGTGGGGCGGGGGCGGGGGTGGGATGGGGTCGGGTCAGGTGGGTTTGTGGGCTACCAGGACGTCGCGGACGATGGCTTGGTCGACGCGGTGGGAGAGGGCGCGCCAGGGGCCGGTGTCGAGGACGGTCAGGCCGGCGGCGGTGAGGCGTTCGGCGGCGGCCTCGCGGCGGGCGACGTTCGTGTTCCACGAGATACCCAGCGCGCCACCGGGGCGCAGCACCCGCGCCCACCCGGGGGCGGCGGCGGTGAGCAGGGCGAGCGGGTCGCGGGCCAGCCCGTTCTCGGCGGTACGGCTACCGTGCTGCACCCCGTACGGCGCGTCGGCCACCACCACGTCGATCGTCTCCGGGCGGAAGAATTCACCGACCCGGGTGGTGTCGGCGTTCACCACGTCCACCGACTGCACGTCGCCCGCCTTGTGGGCCTCCTTCGAGGCGGCCAGTTCCACCCGTAGCCGCCGGCCGACCACCTTGCGCTCCCGGCGGATCGGCCCGGACTCCAACACCCGGTGCTTGATCCGCTTGCGCTTGAGCCAGGTGCTCAGAAACGTCTGGTACGCCTCGAAGTCCTTGCTGTCCCGGTCGAGACCGGCGGCATCGAAGCCGTACATCATCGCCTGGTTGAGCGTGGTGCCCCGCCCGCACAGCGGGTCGAGCACCCGGAACCGCCGGGTCAACAGCTCGCCGGCCCCGTCCGAGGCGAGCAGCGTGACGTTGAGCAGCAGCTTGGTGAACTGCTCGTTGGTCTTGCCCGGGTACTTCTGAATGGTGAGCAGGTCGTCGTCGAAGCGGTCCAGCCGGGTCACCGGCACGGGCCGCAGCAGGTCGCCGACGAACTCGAAGATCGCGTACGCGCCGGAGAGGTTGCTCAGCAGCGCGGCGTCCCGCTCGCTCAGGCCCCCGGCGACCTCGAACGTGATGTAACGCGCCCCGCCGATGGTCGCGGTCGCCACCTCACCGATCCGCCCACCGAGCACCGCGCCGCCGAAGATCTCCAGCTCCGCCCGCGTCAACTCCACGGCCGCCCCCGAGTACACCCGGTTACTCGACGGCAGACTCAGCACCCCATACCTCGCCACGACCGCCCACTATCCCACCCCACCCCCGCGCTCCCCCGCACCCCCTCGCCGATCATGCAGGTGTGGCACCCGGAACACCCCTTTCGAGGTGTTCGTGAGGCACCACAACTGCATGATCAGCGCAGCTGTCAGGCGGGGAGGCCGCCGACCTGGGAGTTGATCCAGGAGCGGATCGAGGTCAGGTCGCCGTAGATGGACGGGCCGGTGGCGCAGGTGGAGTTGTTGTTGCCCGCCCGGCTGGTTGCGCCGATGACGTTCCACACACCGTTGATCCGGCGCACCTGGGGGCCACCGGAGTCGCCGTAGCAGGCGCCCGCGTTGCCGTTGGTGTTGTTGGTGCAGATCTCGTACGGACCGTTGATGCCGCTGCACCGGCTGTCGGACACGATCGAGGTGTCCAGTTCGTGGGCCACGGTGGGCGCGGAGCCGCAGCCGCGGGGCGCGCAGGTCTGGCCCCAGCCGATGATCCGGGTGGCCGTGCCGACGGCGCCGGAGGTGGTCGGGATGGGTGCCGGCGCGTAGCTGACCGAGCTGGCGAGTTGGAACAGCTTGACGTCGATGCTCGGGTGGTTGACCGCCCGGCTGACCCGGACGACCGTGCCGCCGCTGGTGCGGTTGATGCTGCCCACCCGCACCGACGACGGGGTCGGGCAGTGCCGCGCGGTGACCACCCAGTTGGACTTGATCAGGGTGCCGGTGCAGCCTGAGGTGTAGACGAGCCACGGGTAGTTCTCGGTCGCCGGCCGGCCGTTGACCACCAGGATCCCGACACCGGCGTCCTCGGTCCAGGTGTAGCTGCCGGCCGCCGCCGACGCGCGCACGCTGCCGGCGAACAGCTGGTTGACCCGGCTCGCCTCAGCGGCGCTCGGGTACGCGTTGGTGCAGGAGACCGGCGCGCTGCTGCCGGACATCAGGTCGGAGCAGAGCCCGGTGCGCCGGTCGGGCAGACCGAGGATGTGACCGAACTCGTGGGTGGCGATCCTGGTGCGGTGGTAGCCCTGGTTGACCGCCTGCCAGCCCATCCAGATGCGTCCGGCGCCGAGCCCGGTGACCTGCGCCCGGGGCCAGCCACTGTCGACGTAGATGGTGACGCTGGCGGGCGTGCCGGGCACCAGCCGCACGTTGCTGACCCGACTGTTCCAGATCTGCGCGGCCTGGTCGAAGTTGGTCCGGAACTCGCCGGCCCGGCTGGCGTCGTAGTAGACGGTCCGGGCCGCCGAGGCGCTGGCGGCGGTGGCCACCTGAAGCCCCGTCGCCGCCAGCACCGCCGCCAGCGCGGCGGTGGCCGCGCGCAGCAGTTGTCGTCGGATCATCACGCACTCCCTGCGGACTGAGCGGCGCGCCGACACGCCGCAATCGATGTGCGTAAATATTAATGGGCGCCCCTGGACGGTTGTCATCGCGAAAGCGTCATACCGCCCGCCGCTGTTACCCCTGCGTTACGCCACGGCGAAACTGCCGTGGCGTAACGGCGCGACCGTGGGATTTCACCAGGTCAAGCCCGCACGTCCTGAGGGACGAGGCCGGCTGGAAGGGAGCACCGAATGAGGATCAGAAGGACCGTCACCACGCTGCTCGTGGCGCTCGCCGCGCTGATCGCCGCCACGGCCGCGCCGAGCACCGTCACGCAGGCGGCGACCGGCGCGCCGTACTGCGGGATCACCTGGGGCAGCGCCGACAAGACCGCCGGGGCGCTCAGCTCCGCACCACTGATCGACGTGCGAACCGGTAGGCACGACTGTCACGACCGGGTGGTGTTCGAGTTCGACGGCCCGGTCACCGGCTACAGCGTCGGCTACGGCGAGACGTACACCGAGGGTGAGGGGTTGCCGCTGTCGCCGTACACCGCCGGTGACGCGCTGCTGCGGGTCTCGCTGCGCGCCCCCGCGTACGACGACGAGCACCTCGCGACGGTGCCATACCGGACCGGCGAGCACGTGGCGAACGTGCTGCGCTACCAGACCCTGCGCGACGTGGTCTTCGGCGGCAGTTTCGAGGGCTACAGCACCTTCGCCGTCGGTGTCCGCGCCCGGCTGCCGTTCCGGGTGTTCGTGCTGGCCGGACCCGGCAACCACAGCCGGATCGTGCTCGACGTGGCGCACCAGTGGCAGGAATGACCGACCGCTGCGGTGAGGGTCCGGCACCGGCCGGACCCTCACCCTCGCCCGTCACGCCGAGCGACGTACCTGCCGTCCGGGACTACCCTGGGTGCATCATGGACGGCCGCGTGCTGGTGGTCGAGGACGACGCCTCCATCCGGGAGGTCACCGCCCTCGGGCTGCGTCGCGCCGGGTTCCGGGTGGACACCGCCGCCGACGGCCGGCAGGCGCTGACCGCCTGGCGGGCCGGGACCGTCGACCTGATCGTGCTGGACATCATGCTGCCCGGCCTGGACGGCCTCCAGGTGTGTCGGGAGATCCGGCGCAGCAGCGCGGTGCCGATCCTCATGCTGACCGCCCGTACCGACACCATCGACGTGGTGGTCGGTCTCGAATGCGGTGCCGACGACTACCTGCGCAAGCCATTCGACCTGCCCGAGCTGGTGGCCCGGGTCCGTTCGGTGCTGCGCCGCGCCGTGGTGCCACCCGAGCCCGGCGCGTTGCGGGTCGGCGACCTGGAGATCGACCCGGGCGCGTTCGTGGCCCGCCGGAACGGTCAGGAGCTGCCGCTGACCACGACCGAGTTCCGGCTGCTGCTGGAGCTGGCCCGCCGACCGGGGCAGGTGTTCACCCGCGAGCTGCTGCTGGACCGGGTCTGGAACCACAGCTACCTCGGTGACAGTCGGCTGGTCGACGTGGCGGTGCAGCGGCTGCGCGCCAAGGTCGAGGCGGACCCGGGCACCCCTCGGCTGATCCGCACGGTACGCGGCGCCGGGTACAAGCTCGTCGCCGGATGAGCGGCCGACGGCGATGGGTGCAACGCCAGCACGGGAGACGACGGCAGGATCACCGACCGTCCGTCCCGGCCGGCTGCGCCGCCGGCTGACCATCGCGTTCGTGCTGGTCGCCGGAATCTCCGCCGGAGTGCTCGCCGGTGGGTCGTACCTGCTGCTACACCAGGCCCGCTACGACGCGTCGTTGCACGCCGCCGCGGCCGACGCCCGCTACCGGCTGGTGCTCGCCGGGCAGTTCCTGCCGCTGACCGAGCAGCGCCGCAGCGACCTGCTGACCAGCTTCGAGGGCAGCGACCGGCACGTGGTGCTGATCGCCGGGAACACCTGGCCGTCGGACCCGGCGTACGCGCCGCACCTGACCGAGCGGCTGCGCAGCACCGTGGCAGCCGGGCAGCTCGGCTACCAGCGCGGCTCCGGACCGACGCGGCTGCTCGTGGTGGGCGGACGGATTCCCGGCTCGACCGCCGAGCTGTACGTGATCACCGACGAGAACGACCTCGCGGCCGGGTTGGAGCAGCTCCGCAACGCGCTCGCCGCCGGCTGGGTGCTTGTGGTGCTGCTCGCCGCCACGGTCGGGCACACCCTCGCCCGGCGCACCCTGGAACCGGTGGGGCGGGCCAGCCGGGCCGCGCGAGCCATCACGGAGGGCCTGCTCGCCACCCGGCTGCCGGTGGCCGGACGGGACGAGTTCAGCGGGTGGGCGGCGTCGTTCAACGAGATGGCCGAGGCGTTGGAGGCGAAGATCACCGCCCTGCACCACGCACAGGAACGCGAGCGGCGGTTCACGGCCGACGTGGCGCACGAGCTGCGTACCCCGGTGACCGCCCTGGTCGGCGCGGCCTCGCTGCTGCGCGACCACCTCGACCAGTTGCCCACCGATGCCCGGCGCGCCGGTGAGCTGCTGGTCATCGACGTGGTCCGGTTGCGTCACCTGGTGGAGGACCTGATGGAGATCTCCCGGCTGGACGCCGGGCGGGAGGCGGTGCACGTGACCGACGTGGACGCACCAGACCTGGTACGCCGGATCGTGGCCGCTCGCGGCTGGCCCGACCGGGTCACGGTCGACGGCGACGCGCTGCGCCTTCGCACCGACCCGCGCCGACTGGAGCGGGTGCTGGGCAACCTGATCGCCAACGCGGTGCAGCACGGTGGCGGTGAGGTGCGGGTGCGGACGGCCCGGGCCGGTGACCGGGTGCAGATCGACGTCGACGACCGGGGGCCGGGAATCCCGGCGGAGCACCTGCCCCGGCTGTTCGACCGGTTCCACAAGGTCGACCCGGCGCGATCCGGCGGCGGTAGCGGGCTCGGTCTGGCCATCGCCCTGGAGAACGCCCGGCTGCTCGGCGGCCGATTGACCGTGCACAGCACCCCCGGCACCGGCACCCGGTTCCGCCTCGACCTGCCCGACATCGCGCCCGCAGGCGTCCCGTCCGCAGAGCGCACCGGACCCGGACGGGCGTCTGCGGGGCTACCCCCCGACGTCGGCGGCTCCGAGCTGACGGGCGGCACCGGATGAGCCGATGCCGATCCGCGACGCTGATCGCGCTGGTGCTGCTGGTCGCCGGGTGCGCGCCGTCGCGGTCAGGCTCGCTCGGGCCAGCGCCCACCGCCGCCGCGCCGGTCGTGCCAGCTCCCACAAGCGTCGGCCCGTCCGCCCCCATTGCACCGACGCTGCCCACCGACGCCCCCGCACCGACCACGCCCGGCACGCGCGCCACCGGCGTCGCCCGGCCGGAGACCCTCACCCTTGAGCTGTGGTACGTCCGTGACGGGCGGCTCGTCCCGACCCGACGCACCCGACCCGCCACGGTGGCCACCTCCCGGCTGGCCCTGGCCGAGCTGGCCGCCGGGCCGACCCGGCGGGAGGCCGACGCCGGTCTGGTCACCCTGCTGCCGGACGGCGCCGAGGTGAGCCGGATCGTCGCCGGTGTCGCCACCGTCCGGCTGGCCGTCGTGGCCGACCCGGTCACCGCCCGGCTCCGTGAGGCGCAGGTGGTCTACACCCTCACCCAGTTTCCCACCGTGCGACAGGTCGACTTCGGCACCGCCGCACCGGCCGGCCGTGCCGACCACGCCGACCTGCTGCCACCGATCGTGGTCACCGGCCCGGTCATCGCCGGCCGGGTGACCAGCCCGGTCACCGTCACCGGCAGCGCCGACGTCTTCGAGGCGACGGTCAATGTCCGGGTGCTTGACGCCGCCGGCCGCCAACTCGCCACCGCCTTCACCACCGCCACCTGCGGCAACGGCTGCCGGGGCGGGTACCGGGTCGCCGTGAGATACCGGCTGTCGGCCGAGCAGAGCGGCACCATCGAGGTGTACGAGGTGTCGGCGGTCGACGGCTCCCGTACGAAGGTGGTCGCGGTGCCGGTGACCCTGGCCGCGACGCGCTGAGCCGGCCCCGCGGCGACGGGCGGAAGGTCGGTCGCGGCCGGCGATTCGATCTCGACGACCGCGGCTACGATCTCCGACGTGTCTGCGAACGCCGTAACCGGGATGACCGGTGCCTGGACGGCCGCTGCCTCGGCCCGCCGGACGGCGCTGCTGGTGCTGTCCGGGTTCGTCATCGCCGGGCTTAACACCGGCATCGGGTACGCCGCCGCTGGCACCAGGGCTGTCGCGATCGGGACCGGCATCGTCCTGTCGCTGGCCTTCGTGTTCGCCGTCCGCCTCCTGCACCGGGCGGCCTGGCTGGCCTTCCTCTCCTTCCTCCCGGCCCTCTTCGTCCTCGTCGGTTCGGTGCAGCTCGCCCCCGACCTGGCGCTCGAACAGCGCGGCGTACGCCAGGAGGTCACCGTCGTCGACGCACACGCCGACGGCAGCCGGCACACCTTCGCCCTTTCGGGCGCGACCGGGCCCCTTGCGGAACCGCTTGTCTACCAGGGCAGTGACCCCGGTTACCGGATCGGCGAGCGGCTCAGCGTGCTTACCGACCCGGACGGGGAGCTCACCCTCCAGGACGCCGACCGGGTCGACTCCGGCGGCAAGCTGATCGCGCTCCTGCTCGGCGTCAGCGGCTGGACCTTGATCGCCCTGCTCGCCGGGTGGCGTGGTCACGTCCGCCGCCGCACCGGCCGCGAGGACACCCTGGTGATCTAGCGGGTGGCGATGGTGTCGAGCCAGGACCGGATCCTCGGCCTGGGGCGGTCACCCCGGCAGCCGCCTCGGAAGGAGGGCCGGTCACGAGCGACGATTCTGCCCGACGGCCGGAGTCTTTTCTCTCGACACGGCACGGCTGGGCCGTTCGTCGGACCCTGATCGCACGACGTGACGGCGGCCACCACAGGAGGTTCACTGCATGACCGAGAACACTGCGAAACGTGACCGCATCGCCGTCTGGTCGCTGGTCCACGCGGAACGGGCGGCACTGGCCGACGACCTCGCCGGCCTGACCGCCGACCGGTGGGCCACTCCGTCGCTCTGCACAGGTCTGACGGTGCGTGAGGTCCTCGCCCATCTCACCGCGGCGGCGAGCCTGAACCCCGCGCGCTGGATGCTGGGCGTGATCCGATGCCGATGGGACTTCGACCGGCAGGTGCTCATGCGACTCCGGGAGCAACTGGGCGACACCCCCGACGACACCCTCGACAGGTTCCGCGGGATCGTCACCAGCACCACCAAGCCACCCCTGCCGGTGTTGGCGATGCTCGGCGAGCAGGTCGTGCACGGCGAGGACATCCGCCGCCCTCTGGGGCTGGAGCGCCCGTACCCGATCGAGACCCTCACCCAGGTAGCCGAGTACTTCGCCGGCTCCGACCTCACCGTGCCGGCCAAGGGTCGGATCGATGGGTTGCGCCTGGCGGCGACGGACGGCCCCTTCGCCACCGGTTCCGGGCCGCTGGTGTCCGGTGGCACGCTCGCGCTGACGATGGCGATGACCGGGCGGCGGGCCTACTGCGCGGACCTGACCGGCGACGGTGTGCCAATTCTGCTCGGCCGGTGCCCCACGGCGTGATCCCACCGTCCACCGGGTCGGTGAGCGCCGCCCACCGACCGTTAATGAGCCGTCCTCATGTTTGGCGTTGACCCTCCCACCCGGACGTGCGATATAGATATCCATGAAATCTGCGTCATCACCGTCCGCTCCCCCGCCGACGCTCGCCGCCGGCCAACCGCCGCGCCGGTCTGGTAGCCGTGGCCGGCGAGGGCTGGGCCGGCTCGTCGCTGGACTAACCGTCCTGGGCGTGCTGGTCCCGGCGGCACCGGCTCACGCCAGCTCACTGCCCAACCTGCCGCCCAACGCCGGCGGCTACGAGTCGTCGTTCTCACCCGCCTACGACTACGACACCGACGGCTGCTACGCCGTCTCCGCGATCAGCCCGGACGGCACGATCAACGGCGGGCTACGGACCACCGGGGCGATCAACGGCAGCTGCCGGGACCGCTCCGACCTGGACATGTCGCAGTCGTACGCCCGGTCCAAGTGCAACAACGGCTGGTGCGCGATCGTCTACGCCAGCTACTTCGAGAAGGACCAGGCCGTGCACGGCAGCGGTCTCGGCGGCCACCGGCACGACTGGGAGCACGTCATCTCCTGGGTCGACCAGGCGGCCAACCGGGTCGAGTACGTCAGCACCACCCAACACAGCAGCCGGCGCACCTACCCGCGCGCCCAGGTACGGTTCGACGGCACCCACCCGAAGGTCGTCTACCACAAGGACGGCGCGTCGACGCATTTCTTCCGCCTCGCCAACAACAACGACGAGCCGCCGGAGAACCACTACCACGTCTGGCACTACCCACCCGTGGTGGACTGGAACGGCTGGCCCAGCACCGAGCTGCGCAGCCGGCTGATGGACGCCGACTTCGGCGCCGCCACCATCAAGATCAAGGATGGCTCGTTCGAGTACCTGCTCAACGCCGCCAAGCCGGCCGGGATCCCCTTCGACCCGTACGGCTGACCGGCCGCGCGCCGGGACCGGCGGCACGATCACCGGTTCTGGCGTTCGATGCCGCGACGGACGAGGCCACGGATGCCGGGCAGGGTGAGCACCCGGATCGTGACCTCGTTCAGCCAGACGTGCAGGCGACTCGGTGGCGCGTACTGGTACATGCCCCGGCGGGCGAGCGCCTGCCGCTTGACGACCTCGGCGCGCAGGCCGGTCTCCCACTCGGTCAGCGCCGACCGGACGTCGTCGCCGTGTCGCCCCAGGGCGGTGCCGAGCTGGTCGGCACCGGCGAGCGCCAGGGCCGCGCCGTGCCCGGCGAAGAGGCTGACACACCAGGCCGCGTCACCGAGGAGAACCGTCCGACCGCTGCTCCACTGCGGCAGGTCCACCTGGCTGACCCGGTCGAAGTAGGCGTTGACCGGCTCGGCCTCCAGGTCACGCAGTGCCTCGGGTACGCCGCCGGCCACGTCCCCGAAGGCCGCGCGCAACGCGGGCACCGGCCCGCGTTGCAGTTCCCGCTCCGGGTCCGCACAACGGTAAGTGAAGAAGGCCGAGGACCGGCGCGGGCCCAGGTTGACGATTGCCGCCGTACGTCCCGGACCGATGAACGTGGTGGCAGACGACGCGGGCACGGCCTCGGGCGGACGGATTAGCGGGAAGGCCGCCACCACGTACGGCAGGTCGACCCGATGGCCGGTGCCGAACAGGGTCGTCCGGGTCGCGGAATGCACGCCGTCGGCGCCGACGAGCAGATCGGCCTCCTCGGTGGTGCCGTCGCTGAGCCTGACCACCACCCGGTCGGCATCCTGGTCCACGGACTCGACGGTGGTCCCGAAGCGGATCTCGGCCCGATCGCGTACCGCCTCGTACAGCACGTCCTCCAGATCACCCCGGAACACCGTCAAGGTGCGGGGGCCCAGTGCCGCCTCCGCGACGACCGAGGGCACCGTGAGCTTCGGCCGACCGTCCGCTCGGACCAGCACGGTGGTGAACGGGCCAAGCGCGTGCTCGGCGAGGGCGGGAACCAGACCGAGCCGCTCGACGGCGTCATAGCCCCCGCCGAGCAGGTTCACCAGGTAGCCACCACTGCGCCGGACCGGGGCACGTTCCACGACGATCGGCTGCCACCCGTCGCGTGCCAGTCGCAGGGCGGTGGCGAGACCAGCTATGCCGGCACCGACGATCACCGTTCGCTTCATTCGAACCCCCAGGTATGAGCGTTTGCTCAAACATGATGAGCGCATGCTCATCCGGGCGCAAGTTGCGTAGACTGCCGACATGCCACGCGGAGTCGCCATCACCGAGCCTCGGCAGCACCTCTTCGCCGCCGCGGAACGCCTGATCGCGACTGCGGGGCCCAGCCAGCTCACCAGCCGGGCCGTGACGCGGGAGGGTGGCGTCGCCACGGGGCTGCTGTTCGCCCACTTCGCCAGCTTCGACGACTTCCTGACCGGCTACGCGGTCGACCGGAGCTTCCAGATCGCCGCCGCCGTGGCCGGGCTCCCCGACCGCGCCGGCACCGGCACCCTCGACGCGAATCTCAGTGAGACGCTGCTCGCCACCCCGATGATCACGCTGCTCGCCGTCACCCGGCTGTTCGCGTACCGGCCGCCCCTGACGCAAGCCGTCGAAGCGGTGCTGGGCGGTGGAAGCGCCGCACTGTCGGCGCTCGAACGCACCGTCGCCGGCTACCTGACCGCCGAGCGGCACATCGGGCGGCTACCCGCAGCCGCCGACACCGAGGCGCTGGCCGTGGCGGTGGTCGGGGCGCTGCACCACATCGCCCTCACCGACGGAGACGACCCGGCAGCGGCCAGCCGCATCCGCCGCGCCATCACCGCCCTGACGACCGCCGCGACGGTGCGGGAGCCTTCATGACCGTACGTCCGGACGTTGTCGTCCTCGGTGCCGGAGTCGCCGGGCTCAGTACCGGCATCCGGCCGCGTTCACCGTCGCCTGGCTGCGCCCGGACAGGTTCCGGCGGGTGCTGTGCTGCCTGTCCAGCTTCGCCCAGATGCCCGGCGGCAATCCGTACCCGGAACTCATCGCCAACGAAGCCCGCAAGCCGCTACGCGTCTTCATGCAGGCCGGTCATCGGGATCTGCACTGGAACGAGCCGCCCCGCAACTGGCTCTCCCACAACCTGCGTGTCGCGGCCGCCCTGGCCGAGGCCGGCTACGACTTCCGGCTCGTGCTCGGCGACGGTGGCCACAGCCCCAACCACGGTGGCGTCCTCCTACCCGCCGCGCTGCGCTGGCTGTGGCGACCGACCGACACCTGACCTATCCCATCGCTCTTGGCACGACGTCGGGCGTTGCGGCCAGCAGCAGCGCCGACCCGGCCGCAAAGACGGCCGCGCCGAGATAAACCAAGCCCGGTGACGCGTACGTCAGCGACCAGCCGAACGCCACTCCGGCCGTGATCGGCACGACGGTTTCCGCCACGGCGCCGATGCCGGTCAGCGCGCCCTGCACGGTGCCCTGTTCGTCGGCCCGCACACTGCGGGAGATCCACGACTGTGCGGCGGCACCCGCGAGCGAGCCGAGCACGCCGACTGCGCACATGAGATAGAGCAGCCACGGCACGGACACGAACGCCGTACCGGACAGCGAGACGAGGCCGAGGAGGCTGCCGGCCACTGCGGCACGTTTGTCGCCGAGACGGCGCACCACCGGTCCCACGGCTCGGGCCTGGTAGACCACGCCGGCGAGCGCGGATACGGCCAGCACGAGCCCGATCTGGGTGGTGCTGAAGGCGAACTGGTGGGTGAGGTAGAACGTCCAGGTCGACTGGTGCGTCATCCTGGCGACGTCGGCGCAGAATCGGGCGCGGGCAAGGCGACCGAGCACCGGTCGGCGCAGGACGGCAGCGATGGCACCGATCGGGTTCGCCAGCCGCAGGGTCACCGGGGTGCTCGGGTCACCGGGTCGTGACTCCGGCAGGACGAACCAGCCGTACGCGGCGTTGGCGAAGCACAGCACGGCGGCGGCGACGAAGGGCAAGCGTACGTCGACGGCGCCGAGCAGGCCACCGAGGACCGGACCGGCAACGAAGCCGAGCCCGAACGCGGCGCCGATCAGCCCGTACGCCTGGGCCCGCGCCCCGGGTTCCGTGACGTCTGCGATGTAGGCGTTGACCACTGTGTACGTCGCCGCGCAGGCACCGGCGGCAGCGTGGAACACCAGCAGGGCCCACGGGCTTGGCGATGCCGCGTGGGCCAACCAGTCGACGCCGAGGCAGGTCAACGACGCGAGCAGGACCGGACGGCGGCCGTGGCGGTCGGACAGCCGCCCGAGCAGCGGCGAGACCACGAACTGGAGCAGCCCGTAGACCGAGCCGAGCAGGCCGGACCAGAAGACAGCTGCCGCGGCGTCCTCGGTGATCGAGGTCATCAGGGCCGGCACGATCGGCACGATCAGGCCGAGCCCGAGCATGTCCAGGAAGACGGTGCCGAGGAGAACGGTGAGGGCGGGCGCCCGGCGCATTGCGACTCCTGAGTGTCGAGAGGGCAGGGCCCCCTCGCACTCACGGTCCGCCGAAGGTACGGAGGATCAGAATATGGGCGCTGTCAAACCGTTTTCGACGTCGTTCGCCGTGGTCGACGCCGGTGCCACCGCCCGGCGAAATCAGTGGACGACGGCTTCCCGGGGTGACCGATGATGGGTCCGTGGCCGAGACGACGTCCGTGGTGCGCAGAACGAATCTTCCCGCCTCGAGCGCGGCGGGGGCGTGGCAGGCGTTGGTTCTCGACGTCGGGCAGCCAGACCGACCGGCCCTGCGGGTGGAGGCAGCCGGGCGTGGCCTGCTCGTGCTGCGGCGTGGCGACGCGATCCTGCTGCTGGCCAGTGTGGCTGATGACCACTTCGGCGTCGCGTACGCGTCAACGGGCCAGCACCGCCCGCCGGTGCCGCCGATGAGCGCGGCCCGGGCGGCGGCCGTCGGCGCCGACAGCGGCGGCGCCTGGCTGGCTCGGTGGGCTCATCACTTCGCTACCGCGCTGACCGGGACCGGCGCAGGCCCGCTGCATGCCGGCCGCTGGGTCATCAGCGGCGACGACGGGTACCCGGACGCCGGCGCGACACAGCGACCGACCCCTGTTCCGCTGCCGCATGACCGGGGCTGGATCGACTGGTTCGGCGGGGACCGGCACCGGCAGATCCTGCCGCTCCGCCCGCTGGCGGGCCCCGGCTCCGCGCGGGTCAAGGCGTATCGGAGGCAGTTCCGGGAGGGTGTCCTCCCACCGGTCCTGCTGTGGTGGATCAGCGGCCTCGACTGCCACGTCGTGCTGGACGGTCACGATCGGCTCGTCGCCGCGCTCGCCGAGGACGGACAGCCACCGCTGCTCCGGCTCTCCTCGGTAAGCCAGCACCAGGTCGACGGTGACACGGACACCGCCGTACGCCGCTACTCGACGACCACCGAGGCCGTACGACTCCAGGTGGCCGCCGGTACGCCCGGAGCGGCGGACGCCCTCGCCGCCGTGCACCGCCGTCTCGCCCGCAAGCTGAGCAGGGTCGGAACCGGTTACGGCACCAGCCGCGCCTGGCCCCTGCGGGGCGGCCCGGCGAACTGGCACCGGCTCGCCGAAGCGCAGGCTCCGGACTGGCACGCGGAGATCTCAGCGGCAGACGACGGGTACGGCCGGCGCCCGCCCCCCGACGGGCGCCGACCGCACCTCAGCCCTTCACGCAGATCACCTGCTTGAGGTGAGCGACCACCTCGACCAGGTCCTCCTGCTGCGCCATCACCTCGTTGATGTCCTTGTACGCGCCGGGGATCTCGTCCACCACCCCGGCGTCCTTGCGGCACTCCACTCCCGACGTCTGCGTCGCCAGGTCTGCGGTGCTGTACGTCCGCTTCGCCTGGGCCCGGGACATCCGCCGGCCCGCCCCGTGCGAGGCCGAGCGGTAGCTCCAGTCGTTACCTGAGCCACGGACGATGTACGAGCCGGTGCCCATGGAACCGGGGATGATGCCCAGGTCACCGAGGCCGGCCCGGATGGCACCCTTGCGCGTCACCAACACGTCCACCCCCTCGTAGGTCTCCTCCGCCACGTAGTTGTGGTGGCAGCTGATCGGCTCGTCGTACGTGATCTGCGGGAACCGGTCCCGCATCAGGTTCATCAGGACGGCGAGCATGACGGCGCGGTTGCGCCGCGCGTACTCCTGCGCCCACCACAGGTCCCGGCGGTAGGCGTCCATCTCCGGCGTGCCGGCGAGGAACACCGCCAGATCCCGGTCGGGCAGGTCGGCGTTGTGCGGCAGCCGGCGGGCCACCGCGATGTGGCGCTCGGCCAGTTCCTTGCCGATGTTGCGGGACCCGGAGTGCAGCATCAGCCAGACCCGCCCGGCGTCGGCACCACCCTGTTCCAGGCAGACCTCGATGAAGTGGTTGCCGCCACCGAGGGTGCCGAGCTGCCGACGGGCCCGTGACTCCAGTTGCGCCACCCGCCGGTCCAGGTCGGTGAAGCGCCGCCAGAAGTCGTCCCAACCGCGCTGTTCCAGCCCCCGTACCCGGCGCGGGTTCACCGGCTCGTCCCGCTGCGCGAAGCCGACCGGAATGGCGGCCTCCACGGCCCGGCGCAGCCCGGCGAGGTCGTCGGGCAGGTCGTCGGCGGTCAGCGAGGTACGCACCGCCGACATGCCGCAGCCGATGTCGACTCCGACGGCCGCCGGTGACACCGCCTGCCGCATCGCGATGACCGAGCCGACCGTGGCGCCCTTGCCGAAGTGCACGTCGGGCATGACCGCGACGCCCTGCACCCACGGCAGCGCGCCGATGTTGCGCAGCTGCCGCGCGGCCTGCGGCTCGATGGCGTACGGGTCGGTCCACACCCGCACCGGCGCCCGCGTTCCCGCGAGCAGGCTGAAGCCCATGGTGGTGTTCTCCTGGTTCTGAGGCGAAGCCCGCCGATCATGCGCCTGCGGTCGGTGGAATGCAGCTTTTGCCCCGATTTGGAGAGACCACGACTGCATGATCCACGGCCGCGCGGGGGCGGGTGGCGGGTTGATGTGAGAGATGCCGGGGCAACCCGGGGTCGGTTGGGGTGGTCGCGGGATCGTCGGCGAATCCGAGCCGTCAGGGTCTGCCCTGCGGCGGCGCGCCGAGCGCCGGGACTACCTGCTGGTCGTCGGGAGGGCGGGTCTGCCGGCGAGCGCGACGGCGGGGCACCACAAACAACGACCGACCTGGCTGCGGTTCAGTTCTCGCACGGCATACTCCTTCCGGCTTCCGTCGTGATCGACCTGATGCGGGAAAGGCTAGGCATGATCCGCGCCGCCCGCAATGGATATTGAACCGGGGCTGCCAGCTGTCGAGGGCCCGGTCAGGCCGGCGCGGAGTGCTCCCGCTCGTCGGCGACACGGTCCAGGTGGGCGGCGAGTTCGTCGGTGACCAGCAGGTCGGTGCGGATGTCCTCGTGCGGGTACGCGACCCGGCCGACCATGTGGGCGGCAACCGGGGCCGTGGCAAGGGAGAAGGCACCGACCAGCACCAGCGTGGTGATGTCCACCCCGGTACGCAGTCGCAGAGCGCACCCGACAAGCACCAGCAACAGACCGAGCACCTGCGGTTTGGCCGCCGCGTGCATCCGGGTGAGCAGGTCGGGGAAGCGCACCAGGGCCACCCCGGCGGCCAGGCTGAGCAACGCTCCGGCGACCAGACAGATCGAGGCCACGACGTCGAACACCACGTCCAGGTTCACGGCTGGCTCCCGTCCGAGGTGGTGGACGTGGCGTTGTCGTCACGTCGGGCGGCGAACCGGGCGACGCTGACCGAGCCGACGAATCCGAGCACGGCGAGGACGACCAGCACGGGCAGCGCGGTGGCGTCCCGGCTGTAGGCGGCCTCCGTGGCGATCGCCGCGACGATTATGGCCAGCAGCACATCGGTGGCCACCGCCCGGTCGAGGATCGACGGCCCGCGGATGACCCGGGTGAGGGTAAGCCCGCCGGCCACGGCGAGCAGCACGGTGACGGTCACGGCGACCGCGGTCATGCGGGTACTCCTTCCCGATCAGCCGGATTCTCCCGGATGCGGCGCAACTCCTCGGGTGAGCCGATGGCCTCGACGATGCGGGCCTCAAGCTCCAGCACGCCGCGGCGGAATCGCTCGACCTCGTCCCGGCTGGTCACGCCCAGTACATGGATGTAGAGCGTGCCGGTCCGCCGGTCGGCCTCCAGGATCAGGCTGCCCGGCAGTAGCGACAACGCCTCGGCGGTGAGCGTGAGGTTGAGGTCGGTGTTGACCCGCAGTCGCGCCGCGATGATCGCGCTCTGCGGGGTGTGGCCAACCCGCATGGCCAACCAGGCGACCTGCGCCGAGGCCACCACGAGGTCGCGCAGGAAGTGCAGCCAGAAGCGGAGCATCGGCAGTGGGTGGATGCGGCCGGCGAAGGTCACCGGCGGCAGCGGGAACACGGCAAGCAGGACGGCGGCCACCACCAGTCCACCGATGATGTTGGCCCAGGAGAGGGTGCCCCAGAGCAGCACCCAGACGGCGACCAGCGCGGTCACCGCGATGACCTGGTTGCGCCGCCGGGCCGTGCGGCTCAGCGCGGGGCGTAGCGGCTCGTTCGGCTCCGCCGGGGTCATCGGGTCGGAACTCACGGCGCACCTCCCGGGAAGACGGCATCGACGTACGGCGTCCGGCGCAGCAGGTCGTCGGCGGCGTCGGTGCTGAGGTCGAACAACGGGCCGGCGACCACGGTCAACGCGAGGCCGAGCACCACCAGCGCGAGCGTCGGCGCGATCATCAGCTTGGGCAGCACAGCGCCTGACTGCCCGCCACGGTCCGGCTCCACCGCGCCCTCGGTACGGGCCGCCTGCTCGGCGTCGTCGGCGGCCGGCATGTCCACGTGCGGCGTCCGCCAGAAGGCCAGATTCCACACCCGGGCGATGGCGTAGAGGGTGAGCAGGCTGGTGACCAGCCCGCCGGCCACCAGGATCCAGGCCAGCACGCCCCCGTCGTCGACGCCCGCCTGGATCAGGCCGAGCTTGCCGAGGAACCCGGAGAACGGCGGGATGCCGGCGAGGTTCAGCGCGGGCACGAAGAACAGCACGGCGAGCACGGGTGACAGCCGGGCCAGGCCACCGAGACGGTCCAGCGCGGTGCTGCCGCCCCGGCGTTCGACCAGACCGGCGGCGAGGAACAGGGTGGTCTGGATGGTGATGTGGTGCACCACGTAGAAGATCGCCGCGGACAGCCCGAGCGACGAGGTGAGGCCCACCCCGAACAGCATGTAGCCGATGTGGCTGATCAGCGTGAACGACAGCAACCGCTTGATGTCCGACTGGGCGACCGCGCCGAGGATGCCGACCACCATGGTCAGCACCGCCGTCACCAGCAGCAGCGTGGCGGTGCGCCCGCCGGGGAACAGCAGCGTCTCGGTACGGATGATCGCGTACACGCCGACCTTGGTGAGCAGGCCGGCGAAGACCGCGGTGACCGGGGCCGGCGCCGTCGGGTAGCTGTCCGGCAGCCAGGCCGACAGCGGGAAGACCGCCGCCTTGATGCCGAAGGCCAGCAGCAGCATGCCCTGCAACAGCAGGCGCAGGTCGTCCGGCAGGGTGTCCAACCGGTCGACGAGTTGGGCGAGGTTGAGCGTGCCGGTCGAGGCGTAGACCAGGCCGATCGCGATCAGGAAGATCACTGAGGAGAGCAGGCTCACCACCACGTAGGTGGTGCCGGCACGGATCCGGTTCTCCGTGCTGCCCAGGGTCAGCAGCACGTAGCTGGCGACCAGCAGGATCTCGAAACCGACGTAGAGGTTGAACAGGTCACCGGAGAGGAACGCGTTGCAGACGCCGGCGGTCAGCACCAGGTAGGTCGGGTGGTAGACCGACAGCGGGGTCTCCTCGTGGCCGTCGGCCATGCCCTGCCCGATCGAGTAGACCAGCACGCATAGCGTCACCGCGGCCGAGACCACCAGCATCAGCGCGGCCAACTGGTCGGCGACCAGCACGATGCCCAACGGGGCGACCCAGCCGCCGACCTCCACCACCAGCGGTCCGTGCAGGCTGGACTGCACCAGCAGTGCCGCCGACACCGCCACGGTGGCGGCGAGCACGGTGAGGCTCACCCACCGCTGGGCGTGCGGACGGCCGAGCAGCAGCAGCGTCAGCGCCGCGCCGAGCAGTGGCATCACCACCGGCAGCGGTACGAGGTACGTCATCCGGCCCGACCTGCTTCCACCACGTCGACGCCCGGACGGGCACCGCCGGCCGGCCCGTCGTCGTCACCGTCACCGGTGCCGACCTCGATGTCGGCGGTGCCCGGACCCTCGTCGCGGATCGCGAGATCCATGATTCGGCGGTCCTCGACATCGTCCTGCACTTCGTCGTGCCCGTTGAGGTGCCAGCTGCGGTACGCCAGGGCGAGCAGGAACGCCGTCATGCCGAGGGTGATGACGATGGCGGTGAGAATCATCGCCTGAGGCAGCGGATCACTCATCTGCTCCGGATCGGTGGTGCCGACGATCGGCGCTCCACCGGCCCGTCCGCCGGTCAGCAGCAGCAGGTTGGCGCCGTTGCCGAGCAGGATGACACCCATCAGCACCCGGGTGAGGCTGCGTTCCAGCAGCAGCGTCACTCCGGCGGCGACGAGCACTCCGACCACGATCACGTAGGTGAGGTTGGCGCTCACACCAGCTCCTTTTCCCGGCTCTCGGCGGTTTCGCTCTCGGTCTCGGTCTCGCTCTGCCGGTCCATCTCCGCGCCGAGGCTGCGCAGGATGTCCAGCACCAGACCGACGACGATCAGGTAGACACCGACGTCGAAGAAGACAGACGTGACGAAGTGGACGTGCCCCAGCACCGGTAGGTGGAAGTCGAGGACCGCGCTCTGCAGGAACTCGCCGCCGAGCAGCATCGCGCCCACGCCGGTACCGACGGCGACGAACAGCCCGGCACCGAGCACCACACCGGCGTCCACGGGTGCCGCGCCGTTGAGTTCGGTGCGCCCGCCGGCCAGATAGCGCACGGCCAGCGCGAGACCGGCTACCAGGCCGGCGGCGAAGCCGCCACCCGGGGCGTTGTGGCCGCTGAACAGCAGGTAGATGGAGAAGAGCACGATCGCGTGGAACAGCAGCCGGGTCACCACCTGGAGGACCACCGACTGGGACCGGGTGGTGGCACCGGTGGTCAGCCACCGTGGGCGGTTGTATCCGGCCCGGCCGTCGCCGGGAATGTCGGCCCGCCGGTGCAGGTCGCCAGTCCGGCGGAAGATCAGGCTGGCCACACCGGTGGCGGCCACCACCAGCACGGCGATCTCACCCATCGTGTCCCAGGCCCGGATGTCGACCAGGGCCACGTTGACGATGTTCTTGCCACCGCCGTACGACACCGCCTCGTCGGGAAAGCCCACCGAGACCGGAATGGCCTGGCGCGAGCCCGTGGCGACGTACGCCATGCCGGCGGTGACCGCACCGACGGCGACGCCGATCGCGACGCGACCACGCCGGCTGGAACGGATCGGCCGCTCCGAGAACCGCACCGGCAGGCGACGCAGCACCAGCACGAACATGACGATGGTGACGGTCTCCACCAGGAACTGGGTGAGCGCCAGATCGGGTGCGCCGTGCAGGATGAACAGCAGCGCGGTGCCGTAGCCGGCCACGCCTACCAGGATCATCGCGGTGAGGCGGCGCAGGGCGCGGGCGGCCAGCACCGCCGCCACGATCACCACGGCGGCGGCCACCCCCTGCAACGGGGTGTCCCAGAGGTGGAACCGCTGCGGCCAGGGCGCACCGATCAGCAGCGCCCCGCCGGGCAGCAGCACCAGCACCACCAGGATGACGCCGAGGTAGAACGGCAACGAACCACGCTGGGTGGCACCGGTCAGCTCCACGGCCAGCCGGTCGACGCCACCGATGACCCGCGCGTAGACGGTGGCGCTGTCGAAGGGCAGCCGCAGCGCGGCAGGCACCCGTTCGCGGCGGCGCAAGAGGTGGAACAGCCCGGCGCCGCCGGCCACCGCCAGCACCGACAACCCCAGCGCCGGGGTCAGCCCGTGCCACAGTGCCAGGTGGTAGCCCGGCTCGGCGCGGGGATACAGATCGGCGTACGGGGCGAGCAGCCGGTCCACTGCCGGGGCGAGCAGTCCGGCCGCAGCGCCCGCGAGGGCCAGCGCCGCCGCCGGGGCGATGAACGGCCAGGACACGGTCGCCACCTCGGAAGGCGCGGTGTCCGGCTTGCTGGCGAAGGCGCCCCAGAGGAACCGCAGCGTGTACGCGACGGTCAGCGCCGATCCGAGCACCACACCGGCCAGCACCATCAGGTCGGACCCGCTGCCGTGCAGCAGCGCCTCGACGGCGGCCTCCTTCGCGACGAACCCGGCCATCGGCGGCAGGCCCGCCATCGACGCCGCCGCGAGCGCGGCCACCCCGGCGAGCACCGGCGCCCGCCGGCCCAACCCACTGAGTTCGCGCAGGTCCCGGGTGCCGGCGACATGGTCGATGAGCCCGACGGTGAGGAACAGGGTGGCCTTGAACAGGGCGTGCGCGAGCACCATGGCCGCTCCGGCCAACGCGGTGTCGCGGGTGCCGGCGCCGAGAATCACAATCAGCAGGCCGAGCTGGCTGACCGTGCCGTACGCCAACAGCAGCTTGAGGTCGGTCTGGCGCAACGCCGCCCACCCGCCGAGGAACATGGTGACCACGCCAGCGGTCAGCAGCACCGGCCGCCACGGGGTGACGTCGGCGACCGCCGGCCCCATCAGGGCGACCAAAAACACGCCGCCTTTCACCATCGCGGCGGCATGCAGGTACGCGCTGACCGGGGTCGGTGCCGCCATCGCACCCGGCAGCCAGAAGCTGAACGGGAAGATCGCCGACTTGCTGAGCGCGCCGAGCAGGATCAGCACCACGGCCACGGCGAGGTATCCGCCGTCGGGCAGGTTCCCGGCGATCTCGGACCAGCGGTAGCTGCCGGCGTGCTGGCCGAGCATGACGAACCCGGCGAGCATCGCCAGACCGCCCAGCGTCGTCACCAACAGCGCCTGCATGGCCGCCCGCCGGCTGGCCCGTTTCGCCGGGTCACTGCCGATCAGCAGGTACGAGAAGACGGTGGTCAGCTCCCAGAACACATAGAGCAGCAGCAGATCGTCGGAGACCACCAGGCCGAGCATCGCCCCGGCGAAGGCGACGAAGACGGCGGCGAAGCGGCCGAGACCGGGATCGTCGCTGCGGAAGTAACGCGCGCTGTAGGCCAGCACCAGCGACCCCACCCCGCCGACCAGGACGACCATCAGCCAGGACAGCGTGCCCATCCGGAAGGCGAGTTCCAGCCCGAGTTGCGGCACCCACGGCACCGTCTCGACCACCGGCGCACCGTCCCGTACCCCGGCGGCGTGCGTGAACGCCCAGACCAGCGTCGCGCCCGGTGCCAGCGCCACCAGGTAGAGGGCGTTACGCCCCCACAGCCGCACCAGACTCGGGGCGATCACCGCTGTCAGCGCATGGGCCGCCACCAGTGCCAGCACGCAGCCTCCCCAGAGATCATCAGACGGTGTAACGACCCTATCCGGTGACGCCCGTTATCCGCACCCGTCGTGATTCTGATCAAAGACGGACGCGACGGCAGGTGGTCACTCCTTGCCTACCCGGCGGAGGCGGCCGTCGTCGCGGTCGATGCGCAGCTCCCGTTCGAGCTCGACGATGAGCGTACGCAGGTCGTCGAGACGTTGACTGATCGCGATCCGGTCCACCTCGTCGGGGACGCCGTCACCGTCGGAGTCGTAGCCGGGGCCCAACCCTTCGGTCATCTCCAGCCGGCGCGCCTCCTCCATCGAGTTGACGAAGACCGCGATCAGGATGTTGAGCAACAAATTGACAGTGATCACCACGTAGCTGCCGTAGTAGAGCACCGTCCAGGGCGAGAACTCCATCCCCTGCTCGATGAGATCCGGCAGCGTCTCCAACGACAGCAGCACGAACAGCGTCAGCAGGGAGCGGCCGATGTCTCCGTACTGCTCCGGATAGACCTCGCCGAAAATCAACCAGCCGGCCATGCCGTACACGTAGAGCGTCACCACGGCCAGGGCGAAGAAGCCGCCGATGCCGGGCAGGCTGCGCCACAGCGCGGCGACGATCGTGCGCAGCCCGGGCGAGAACCGCACCAGCCGGACGATCCGCAGCACCCGGACCACCCGCAGCAGCGCCGAGTCGCCGTGCAGGCCGGGGATGAAGATCGCGGCGATCACCAATAAGTCGAAGACGTTCCAGCCGTGCCGGAAGAAGTCCTGCGGACGGCGACCGTACGCCAGGATCCGGATGGTGATCTCGGCGACGAAGACCGTCCGGAAGCCCCATTCCAACGCACGCAACGCGGTGCCCGCCGGCCCCAGATCGGGGTACGTCTCCAGGCCGAGCACGATCCCGTTGGCGAGGATCACCACGACGATGGCGATCTCGAACGAGCGGGACGCGGCGAGCCGGGCGCAGCACCCGAACAACCTGGTGGTACGCGCCCGTCCGCCTCGCGGAGCCGGCACAGGCGCACCACTCATCGTGCGACCGGCCCCGGTGCGGACACCGGGGCCGGTGTGGCCACCCACCGTGCGTCGGCGGCGCGCTGACGTACGGCAATCATGGGCGACAGCCTACGGGGCGACGGAGGCCGCGCTCAGCCGCCCAGCCGGCGCACCATGTTCATCACCGTCTCCACCTGGGCACCACCCTTGATCGGGTAGTTGGTGGCGCCGAGGTAGCCCCACCAGTCCCAGCATCCGTTCGGGTTACTGGGCACGGTGATGGCCTGCGGGTACAACACGATCGTGGCGTTGGTGTCGGCGTACTGGTTAAGGTTGGCCCGGTCCACGAAGGCGGTGCCGACCCGGCTGTGGCCCTGGAGGCAGCCGTGCAGCGCCACCAGCAGCCGGCAACTCGCTCCCGAGGCGCAGGACGACGGGACGTAGGCGAAACCGTTGGCGTCCATGCTCAGGCCGTTGGCCCAACCACCCGGCGCGAAGCCGTTCTGGCTGAACCGCACCAGCGTGCCACCGAGCGGCCCGGTGTTCGGCGGCTGCACCGAGCCGAAGAGTTTGCGCAGGAAGGTGTGCTGCGGGTCGGTGCCGCAGTCGTTGAGGTACGGCGCGGCCGTGGCCGTGCAGCCCACCGTGCCGTAGGGCGTTACCCAGCCATGGCCGGCGGCCGTGCCGCTGTCGTACTGGACGCTGGCGCCGAAGTGCTGCTGATAGCGGACCAGGTCGTCACTCACCGACCGCTTCACGGTGCCGTCGGATCCACCGTGGAAGACGTAGACCGGCTCGCCGGACAGCCCGCTGACCGGGTCGACCCAGCCGTACCCGGCCCAGGTCCGGGTGTACGACTGCAACGCGCTCAGGTACGTCGGGTAGATGTTGTCGCCGCAGCCGTACAGCGCCTGCGCGACGTTGTTCTGCGCGCAGTAGTAGGGGCCGGCGGCGAACAGCGCCGCTCCCCTGATCCGCTTCGAGTAGGCCACCTGGAGTTGGCCCGCCAGGTAGGCGCCGGAGGAGACGCCGGCGACGTACACACCCGAGATGCGGTAGGTCGACAGGCTTCCGGACACGGGACTCTTGGTGTGCGGGGTGTCGGCGGCTTGGGCGGGTGCCACCGGGGTGAGCAGCAGAGCCGCGACGGCGGCGGCGAGCAGCCGCGAGACAGGTCTGATCATGACGCTCCTGGGGTCCGGTGAGCGCCGGCGGTGGTGTCGGCGTACGGCGACGCTAGCGTGACCTGCGTCACCGCCGACATGAGCGCAACCCACACCTCACCGAGCCCCACAGTGGTGCCGGCCACCGTCCCGCCCTCTCACCCACCAAGCACCGTCCATATGAGAGACACTGCGTTCTGTCGCTTGCGGCAACCTTGCGGGCGTCAGCCGGCCGAGGAACGGGTCACCGGCAGGTCGAAGTAGGTGTCGGGCCAGGGTTCGTCGCGGTAGCGGAAGTGCCACCACTCCCGGTCGTAGCCGACGAAACCACCGTCGGCCATCAACTGCCGCAGTTGCCGTCGGTTCTCACCGGCGACGGGTCCGACGCGGTCCGAGTCGGTGTGCGACAGCGGGTCGAAACAGTCGAAGCCGGTACCCATGTCGACGCTGTTGTCGGGGAAGCGCTGCGCACGTGGGGCGGTGCAGGCCAGCAGCGGTTGACCAGGTTCGAAGCGGGCCTGCTCGGGCGGCGGCACGTCGACCAGGGTGAGGTCGACGGTGCTGCCCCGGCTGTGTGCGCTGGGTGCGCCGAGATAGCCGCGGTCGACCAGCTCCGCTTTGGCCACCCGAGGGTAGAACTCGGCCTTCATGGCGTCCTGCCCCGGTTGGCCGGCCCAGTTCAGGAAGTCCTCGGTGGCCCGCTGCGGGCGGTAACAGTCGTACACCTTGAGGCTGCGGCCGACGGCGAGCGCCGCCTCCTGCACCCGGCGCAGCGCCTCGGCGGCGCGTCTGGTGAGCAGGCACAGGGGTTCCTGGTAGCCGTCGACGCGGCGGCCGATGAAGTTGTACGCCGTGGCGTACCGGATGTCAGTGAGGATGCGACGGTCGACATCGGACAGCACCACGAAGCCCGGCGACACCGACGGCGAAGGTGGTGGCGGTGCCGGCTCCGGCTCGTCGTCCCGTCCGCAGCCGACAGCCATGACCGCCAACGCCGCCGTCACCGTCAGGCTCAGCCGGGCGAGGGAGCGCGACGATGCCGAGCGCGGCGGCGTGCCCGCCGTCCGCGCCGGGTCGCCCCTCGGCCAGTGCCGTCGCCGCATCACCTCAACGCCGACCGGCACGCGTCCCGGCGGTACGGTGCCGGCAGCGACGGCGGCCGACCAGACCGCCCGCGAGCAGCGTCACCCCGACGGCGAGGCCGATCAGGGAAACCGACCGCAGGCGACCGGCCAGGATCGCCGAGCGCGATGTCTCGGCCCCGGACGCGCCGCCGGGCAACGCCTGTGGGGGTACGGCGGCAGGTGGGGCCGAGGCGGTGGCCGCACCCGGGCTCACCAGCACTCCCACCGAGGCCGCCGGAGGCAACTCGAATCCCCAGTCGAGCAGGGCCGCACCCTGTTGCCAGCCCCGCTTGTCGATCACGTCCGCACCCAGCAACGTCACCACGAGCCGACGTCCGCCCCGCTCGGCCATCCCGACGTAGGTGTGTCGGGCCAGGTCCGTGTAGCCGGTCTTGCCGCCCAACGCGCCGGGATAGTGGTAGAGCAACTGGTTGTCGTTGTCGATGGTGAATCCCTTGGCGCGCTGTCTCGGCTGGGCCGGGACGCTAGCCTCGCGAGTGGCCACGTAGCGCCGGAAACGTGCGTCGGCGAAACAGGCCCGGGTGATCAGAGCCAGGTCGTACGCGCTTGTGAACTGTCCGGGACCGTCCAGTCCGGAGGGGGTCGCCGCGTGGGTCTGGTACGCGCCGAGCAGTCTCGCCTGCTCGTTCATCGCCCGCAGCCCGCCGGCCATGCCGTCGGCACCACCGCCGAGGCGGGCCAACGCGTTCGCCACCTCGTTTCCCGAACGCAGCAGCAACCCCAGCCAGAGGGTCTCTACTCGGTACCGACCGCCCGCCACCAGCCCCACCGCGGAACTCCCCGGTTCAATGTCAAGATCACCTGCGGTGATGGTGACGACGTCGGCCGGATCAAGTCTCGGCAGCATGGTCGCGGCCAGCAGCAGTTTCTGCACGCTGGCCGGGGTCGCGTACTCGTGAGGACCGCAGCCACCCAGCACCTCACCGGTGTCCAGATCGGCCACCAGCCACGAGGTGGCGGCCACCTTCGGCGGTTTCGGTACGCCGGGCGGCACCACCAGACCGGACGTGGCCAGCCGAGGGCCGCCGACGGCCCGCTGCACCGGGTCCGGGGAGGGCGTCACAGGTGGTGTGGGACCGGGAGCGGGCGGCGCCGAGCGCGGACACGGAACCGGCGCTGCCGCGTGGGCGTCGACGACGGGCACCAGCGGCGTCGCCAGGAGCGCGGCAGTCACCGCCACCGTAAGCGCGGAAGCTCTCACAATTAGCGACACTATCGGGTGATTTCCAACCAGTCCCCCAAATCCCCCCACCCCCTCTCCCCCCACTCCATCTCCCCCCGTCCCCCACCCACCACCCAACCTGCCCGGATCTTGGACTCGGACGGCCCCGATAGGGGCGATTTCGCACCAAGGTCCACGGCGGGTTGGGCGGGTCAGGGACGGCGGGAGGTCGCGGCAGGGGTGGGGTCAGGGGTGGCTGAGGCGGAGGAGGCAGGGGCGACTGAGGCGGTGGGGGCAGGAGCGGGGCTGGTCGGGGAACGTCGCGCGGCTGAGGTGGTGGGGTCGGAGGGCGTGGGGGCGGAGGGCGTGGGGGCGGAGGGCGTGAGGGCGGAGGGCGTGAGGGCGGAGGGCGTGGGGGCGGAGGGCGTGAGGGCGGAGGGCGTGAGGGCGGGGGTGGTTGGGGATCGTCGGGCGGCGACTGCCAGGGTTATCGCGAGCGCTCCGACGGCCAGCGCCACGAGCATTCCGGCGCCCGGCCCGGCGTCGACCGACGAGGCGGTGCCCGCCGGCTGAGCGGTGCCCGCCGGCTGAGCGGTGCCCGCCGGCTGAGCGCTCCCGGCCGGCGGGGGCGACGCCGATGACGGTTCAGCGTCCAACTCCCCCGGCTCCACCAGCCGGCCGACGCTGGCCGGCCGGGGCAGCGTGAAGCCCCAGTCGAGCAACGCGGCACCCTGCTCCCAGCCACGTTGCGGTCGCGGCTCGGCACCGAGCAGCGTCACGACCAGCCGGCGACCGTTCCGCTCGGCCGCACCCACGTAGGTGTGCCGGGCGTAGTCGGTGAAGCCGGTCTTGCCACCGAGCGCACCGGGGTAGCGGTACACCAGTTGGTTCTCGTTCTGGATCTCGAAGCCCTTGCCTCGCAGGGCCTTCTGAGCCGGAATGCGGGTGCGCTCCGTGAGCACGTACCGCCGGAAGGCCGGATCGGCGAAGCAGACCCGGGCGATCAGAGCCAGGTCGTACGCGCTGGTGAACTGGCCGGGGGCGTCCAGCCCGGACGGGGTCACCGCGCGGGTCTGCCATGCGCCGAGCTTTCGGGCCTGCTCGTTCATCGCCCGTACTCCACCGGCCACGCCGTCGGCGCCACCGCCGAGGCGGGCCAGCGCGTTCGCCGCCTCGTTGCCGGATTGCAGCAGCAACCCCAGCCAGAGCGTCTCCACCCGGTACCGGCCGCCCGGCAGCAGTCCGACGGCCGAACTGCCGGGGGCGATGTCCAGATCCTCCTTGGTGACAGTGACAACCTGGGCCGGATCAAGTCTCGGCAGCATGGTCGCGGCCAGCAGCAGTTTCTGCACGCTGGCCGGGGTCGCGTACTCGTGAGGACCGCAGCCACCCAGCACCTCACCGGTGTCCAGATCGGCCACCAGCCACGAGGTCGCCGTCACCTTGGGCGGCGTCGCCACGCCGGGCGGCACGATCAATCCGGGGGTGGCGAGCGCATCTCCGCCGACCACCCGGTGTTCCGGAACGGGCGGCGGCGGCGTCGGCTTCGGTGACCGGACCACCTTCGGCGCGACCGCCTTCGGGCAGGGCACTGCCTTCGGGGCGGCGGGCCCCGGAGCGGGTGGCGGCGTAACGGCGGCGGCCGGCGGAGCGGATGAGGTCAACGGTCCGGAACCGACGGTGATCGCCGCAACACCGGGAGTCGCGGGGATCGTCCCGGCGGCGAGGGCGGCAAAACCGGCGGCGAGGGCCCGGATTCTCATGAACACGCAGACTAACGGCAGGATCTCCGGCGACGCCCACCCCGCCCGGCCGGTTCGGGACTGGCGGAGGGCCGCGATCTTCGCGGGGAGATGTTGAACCGATCGCTCGCACCCCCCGTATCCACGACCGAACACATGAAACGCCCGGACCTGCGACGGGAGCGCTCCCGCAGCCCGGTCCGACGTCACCCGTGAGGATCCTCGGCATGCGGGGCGGGGCCGGCCGCCGTTGCCGATCGTCTTTCCGGGCACCCCATTGCGCACCAGCCGACGGTCGACCCGTCGGGCGGTCAATCATGAGGAGAGAAGCATGGTCAGGCGTACGCAGCAGCACCGCAAGCACGCTGCCTTGAAGCTCGGCGGCGTCGGTGTCCTGGCGGTGGTGCTCCTGGGAGGCGGTCTGACGCTGGCCTCCGCCGACGACGGCGCTGCGCCGCAGACGGCAAACTGCCCGACGGTACGGGACAAGCTGTCCAACGTGCCCGCCGCCGCCGTTGCCGGAGTCGAACAGGAACTGGCCAACCTCGACAAGCAGATCGCCGAGGCGAACGCCCGCCTCGCGCAGCAGGCCGCCAATCCCCAGGGCGGCCCCAACTTCATCCAGAACGCCATCCTCGGCCCGCTGGCCAGCAAGCGAACCGCCGCCCTCGATCGCATCGGCATCAACATCAACCGCGTCGGCGGACAGCGCCCCGATCTCGCCAGCCTCGCCACCTGCGGACTCAACGCCGCAGGGGTGCCCAGCGCCGTCAACGGCAACGCCGGCAACGGCAACGCGGGTAACGCCGGCAACGCCGGTAACGGCAATGCCGCAAACGGGAACACCGGTAACGGCAACGCGGGGGCCGGCGTGGCGCAGCGGGTGAGCTGCCCGACGGTGGCCGACCGGCTCCCGTCCGTGCCGGCTCAGGCCGCCGCGGAGGTGCAGCGGGAACTCGCCAACCTGGAGAGCCAGATCGCTGACGCCAACGCCCGCCTCGCCCGGCAGGCGGCCAACCCGCAGGGCGGCCCGAACTTCGTGCGCAACGCCATCATCGGCCCGCTGGAGGACCGGCGCGTCGCGGCGATCAACCGCATCGCCACCGCGATCGGCCGGGTCGACGGCAACCGGCCCGCCGATCTGGTCAACCTGGCCCGGCCCTGCTCGGCGGGCTGACAACCTGATCTACCCAGGAGCGCGAGCGGGTGGTGACGCGAGTGGTCGACCTTCGAACACCACGCTGAGCGAGCTTCCATCGTGGATCACCTTCAGGCGGTGATGTCACTCGGACATGTGCATGTCGGAGTGACATCACCGCCTTCGACCTAGGCGCCTGCCCAGCGGTGTCAGCCGGCCAGGTGGCACAGATAGTCGTGCAGGGTCGCTGAGGCGGCCAGCCGTCGCCGGCTGCGGCGGTGCAACTCCTGCTCGCGGCGGGCCAGCTCGGCGCGGACCCGCTGCGGGCTACCTGTGGTACGCATCTCGTCGAGCACCGCTGTGATGATCTCGAACGGGTACGCTCCCCGGCGCAGCAGCGCCACCACCTGTGCGGCACGCTGCTCGGCCTCGTCGTACACCCGATAACCGGTGCCCGCCTCACGGGCCGGACGCAGCAGGCCGCGAGCCTCCCACGAGCGCAGTTGCGAGGCGCGGACCCCGACCAGGTCTGCGACGACGCCGACCCGTACCGCCCGGCGTGGCACAGTGTGCTGGCGCGCACTCGTCACCACGGTTTCGAATGCGCCGAGCACCATCCGGATCTCGGCCCGTTCGTGGTCCAGTTCGGCGTGGCCGGCGTCCAACGACGCCAGCGCCGTCGGCAGGTCACCCCGGTGGACGGCCGCCATGATCTCGCGGGTACGCGTCCAGCCGTGCCCGTCGGCCACCGCGCGGGCCACCGTCAGAGCCCGCGCGTGCGCGTCGGTGAAGATCCGGTAGCCGCTCGGGGTGCGCTCCACCCGGGGCAGTACGCCAAGGTCGACGTAGTTGCGCACCTGCTGAACGGACACACCCGCCGTCGCGGCGAGATCCACCGCGCGCAGCCGTCCGCTGACCCGACGATCCACCACCGGTTCAGCCTAGCCTCTCACGTCCGTTTGAGACTTATCGCCATCTAACGGGCCCCTCGTGCGCTTGGAACGTCGCAAAAGTCTCCACGAGCACATCAATGCGACAATTGAACCTGGCCAGGCCAATCGGAAGCCAGTTCCCGGGCGGTAGTCCGTCCACGATCTCGCGAAGGGTTCGCATGCAGCAGCCAGCACGGTCCGCCGCAGACAGCCACGACATCATCGAGGTACGCGGGGCGCGGGAGAACAACCTCGATGACGTCTCGGTCGACATCCCCAAGCGCCGACTGACCGTCTTCACCGGCGTCTCCGGCTCCGGCAAGTCATCGCTGGTCTTCGGCACCATCGCCGCCGAGTCCCAGCGGCTGATCAACGAGACCTACAGCGCCTTCCTCCAGTCGTTCATGCCCAGCCTCTCCCGGCCCGACGTGGACTCGCTGCGCAATCTCACCCCGGCCATCGTGGTCGACCAGGAGCGGATGGGCGCCAACTCACGCTCCACGGTCGGCACCGCCACCGACGCGTACGCCATGCTGCGCATCGTGTTCAGCCGGTTGGGTGAGCCGCAGGTCGGCGGTGCCGGCGCCTTCAGCTTCAACCTGGCCGAGGGCATGTGCCCCACCTGCGAGGGCCTGGGCCGGGTCTCCGATCTCGACGTCAACGAACTGGTCGACGTGGAGAAGTCGCTAAACGACGGCGCGATCACAGTGCCGAACTTCGCCGTCGACACGTGGTACTGGCAGACCATCGTCGGCTCCGGCCTGTTCGACCCGGACGTCAAGCTCCAGGACTTCACGCCGCAGCAGTGGGAGGACTTCCTGCACAAGCCCGCCACGAAGATCAAGGTAGGTGGCACGAACCTGACCTACGAGGGTCTGGTCGTCAAGGTGCGTCGGCTCTACCTCGCCAAGGACCGGGAGTCCATGCAGCCGCACATCCGGGCCTTCGTCGACCGGGCGGTCACCTTCACCACCTGCGCCGGCTGTGGCGGCGCCCGACTCAACGCGGCGGCGCTGTCCTGCCGCATCGCCGGGCGCAACATCGCCGAGTGCGCCGCCATGCAGATCAGCGACCTGGCCGAGTTCATCCGGGAGATCGACGACCCGTCGGTCGCCCCGTTGACCGGCAACCTTCGGGAACTGCTGGACTCGCTTGTCGAGATCGGTCTCGGGTACCTCAGCCTCGACCGGGAGTCGGCCACCCTCTCCGGTGGTGAGGCGCAGCGGGTCAAGATGGTCCGGCACCTCGGCTCCAGCCTTTCCGACATCACGTACGTCTTCGACGAACCCACCGTCGGCCTGCATCCGCACGACATCGCCCGGATGAACGACCTGCTGCTGCGGCTGCGGGACAAGGGCAACACGGTGCTCGTGGTCGAGCACAAACCGGAGACCATCGCGGTGGCCGACCACGTGGTCGATCTCGGTCCCGGTGCCGGCACCGCCGGTGGCCGCATCTGCTACACCGGTGACGTGGCCGGCCTGCGCCGCTCCGACACCCTCACCGGCCGGCACCTGGACCACCGGGTACGGCTACGGGAACCGGTCCGTACGCCTCGGGGCCACCTCGCGATCCGGCACGCCGACCTGCACAACCTGCGCGACGTCAGCGTGGACATCCCGCTCGGCGTGCTGACCGTGGTGACCGGGGTGGCCGGCTCGGGCAAGAGTTCCCTGGTGCACGGCTCACTGCCCGGTCGCGACGGTGTGGTGGTCGTCGACCAGGCCCCGATCCGTGGCTCCCGGCGCAGCAACCCGGCCACCTACACCGGCCTGCTCGACCCGGTACGTACCGCCTTCGCCAAGGCCAACGGGGTCAAGGCCGCCCTGTTCAGTGCCAACTCCGAGGGTGCCTGCCCCACCTGCAAGGGCATCGGGCTGGTCTACACCGACCTGGCGATGATGGCCGGCGTCGCCTCCGTCTGCGAGCAGTGCGAGGGTCGCCGGTTCACCGACGAGGTGCTCACCTACCGGCTGCGCGGACGCAACATCAGCGAGGTGCTCGGCATGTCGGTGGCCGAGGCCCGGGACTTCTTTCCCAGCGGCCCGGCCCGGGTCGTCCTGGACCGGATGGCCGACGTCGGGCTGAGCTACCTCACCCTCGGCCAGCCGCTCACCACGCTCTCCGGCGGCGAGCGACAACGGCTCAAGCTCGCCATCCACATGGCCGACAGGGCCGGCACCTACGTGCTGGACGAGCCGACCACGGGACTGCACCTGGCCGACGTCGACCAGTTGCTCGCGTTGCTCGACCGGCTCGTCGACGCCGGCAACACGGTAATCGTCATCGAGCACCACCAGGCGGTGATGGCCCACGCGGACTGGCTGATCGACCTCGGCCCGGGCGCCGGTCACGAAGGCGGCCGGATCGTGTTCACCGGCACCCCGGCCGACCTGGTGGCGCACGGCAACACGCTCACCGCCCGCCACCTGCGCGACTACGTCGCCGCCTGACCACCGCCGGAGCCGGTACGCGCCGGCCGGCTCCGGCACCCGAGGTCCGACCACGGTGCCTGCTGATCCGGGCGTCGACGCTGTGGGGGCGACGCACCGGCCACCGCCACCCGTGGTCGGTCCCGCTACGCCGCCGACAGCCGGCGCAGCCAGCGCCGCTGCCAGGGCGTCTCCACCGCGCCCGGACGGTAGGCGGCGCGTACCCAGTCGACCGCATCATCGGCGGGCAGCCCGTCGAGGACGGCCAGCGCCGCCAACGCGGTGCCGGTCCGTCCCGTGCCACCCCGGCAGGCCACCTCGACCCGCTGGCCGGCGTACCCGCGGCGCAGCGCCTCACGGAAGGCGTCCAGGGCGTCCGCCCGGTCCAGCGGGACCCAGAAATCCGGCCAGCGGAGCCGCCGGTACGCCCAGCCGGGCACCGGCCCGGCGGCGAGCAGCAGACTGAAGTCGGCCGGTGAGGCGGGGTCACCGATCCGGCGACCCCGCATCCGCACCCCGCCGGGCAGTTCCACCACACCGATCTCGTCGGCCCAGTCCGATCCGCTCATCAGCACCTCCCTCGGGACAGCCAACCCCGTCCGGAGCCCGTTCGGGCGGACGGGACGGGGCATCTCCACCGGCCGGACAGGAATCAGCGCCGGGGTTCCTGGTCGGTCGGTTGGTGGCCGTCCGACCAGACGCTGCGGTAGATGGTGCCCCGCCCGTCGGGATCCGGCACCCCGGCGGGCGTCGCGTCGGTCAGGCCGGCGCCGCTGTCGTTGGACCGCAGGCCGCCGGCTCGGCGGGAGCGGCGCAGACGGGTGACGACGAACCAGACGACACCCAGCGCCGTGGCGACGATGACCACGTTCTGCAGGATGCCGGCGTACCCCTCGACCAGGTGCCAGTTGTCACCGAGCAGGAAGCCGGCCATCACGAAGGTGGTGTTCCAGATCAGACTGCCCAACGTGGTGTAGACCGCGAAGGTGAGCAGCGGCATGCGTTCCACCCCGGCCGGGATGGAGATCATGCTCCGGAAGATCGGAATCATCCGTCCGAAGAAGACGGCCTTGACGCCGTGCCGCAGGAACCACTCCTCGGTCCGGTCGATGTCGCTGAGCTTCACCAGCGGCAGCTTCGCCGCGATGGCCCGCGTCCGCTCCCGACCCAGCGCGGCTCCGACCCAGTAGAGCGCAAGGGCGCCGAGCAGCGAACCGAGCGTCGTCCAGAAGATGGCCCCGATGACGCTCATCCGCCCCTGCGCCGCGACGAACCCGGCGAGCGGCAGGATCACCTCGCTGGGAATCGGGGGGAACAGGTTCTCCAGCGCCACGGCCAGCCCCGCACCTGGGCCGCCGAGCCGCTCCACCAGGTCGGTGACGAAACCGACCAGGCCGTCCTCGGGTGGTGCGGACTGGCCGACGACCGAGGGCGAAGCGTACCGGACATGCATCATGTCCCACACGCTACGAACCTCAGCTGAGAGTCGCCGCACCGGCGTCGACTTTCCTGCGTGCGCCTGGCCGACGACGACAACGCCGCCGGCCGAAGCGCCAGGGCGCGCCGCAGCCCCGCCAGCCCTGTTGCCGGTCGCTCTAAACTGCGCAGGTGCCGCGCCCTTCGCTGACCATCGCCGTCGCCCAGCCCCCGTGCGTGTCGTACGACATCGACACAAACGTGGCGGCGCACGCGGCGATGGTCGGTGCTGCTGGGGCCCGGGTGGTGGTCTTCCCGGAGTTGTCGCTGACCGGTTACGAACTCGACGCCGCGCCGGTCGACCCGTCGGACCCCCGGCTCGCGCCGCTGGTCGCCGCGTGCACGGCCACCGGGGCGCTCGCGCTGGTCGGCGCACCGGTGGCCGGAGAGCACATCGCCACCCTCGCCGTGGACGGCGGCGGGGCACGGGTGGCGTACCGCAAGATGTGGCTCGGGGAGGTCGAGGCCCGCCGGTTCCGTCCCGGACCGGCACCGGTCGTGCTGGACGTCGACGGCTGGCGGATCGGCCTGGCGATCTGCAAGGACACCGGAATCGTGGAACACGCGGCGCGCACCTGCGCTGCCGGCGTCGACGTGTACGCGGCCTCGATCGTCGACGCCGCAGCCGAGGCGCACGTGCCGGACCAGCGGGCATCGCGGATCTGCGCCACCCACCGGGTCGTGGTCGCGGTCGCCAGCTTCGCCGGCGCCACCGGTGGCGGCTACGTCGAGACGGCCGGACGGTCGGCGATCTGGGCGCCGAACGGTTCGCTCCTCGCCCGCGCCGGGACCGCTCCGGGCGATTTCGTGCGGACGACCCTGGCCTGATCCTGGCTCAACGGCGGTCGACGCCGGACAGGGTCACTCCTCCGGCAGGTTCGCCTCGAACCGCTCCAGCACGTCGTCCACCTGGTCGGCGAAGTCAGCGGGGAGTCGACCGCGGTCCACCTCGTCGTCCAGACGCTCCCGCAGCTTCTCCAGTCGCTTCTCCTGCTCCTTCGGCCTAACCCCGGCCAGCTCGGTCAACTCCTTACTCAGCCGGTCCGCAGCCTTACGGTCGATCTCTCCGGTGAGCTGTGCCTCGGTGAGCAACGCGATGAGTTCGACCGCGGCCCGTCCCAGGCTCACCGGCTCCGGCCGGCTGGCCGGCGAGCTGGCGGCGGGTCGTGGTGAGGCAGGCGCGGAGGTCGGCGGGGCGGCTGGCGGCGTGGTGGGACTGGCCGTCGACTGCCCGTCACTCCGGTCGCCGAGGACGAGCGCCGCGCCCAGACCCAGCAGCAGGACCAGCGCGAATGTGACAAGCGCGCCTGTTGGCGGGCCGCTGTGCCCCCGCCGGCCCGGCGGCCGTCCGGGTGCCGGCCGGGGCCGGCCACGGCCAGAGAGTGCTCCGCGCGTCGTGGATCGTGGTGCGACGCCGGACACGGTCTCGGGGCGGGTGGTCGGCTCGATCAGGGTCGGTGGATGGTGACGCACCGGCCGGGTCTGCGGCGTCTGCTGCCCGCCGGTGGCCGGTATGTCGACCGTGGCCGCCGCCAGTCCGGTGGCGGCGGCGCGGAACCGGGTGGCCAGTCGGCCGGCCGTGGGACGTCGTTCCGGATCAGGGTCGAGACAGGCCAGCACCAGCTCGGCGAGATCAGCCGGTAGGCCCGGCACCCGCGGGGGTGCGACAGCCGGGCGGTTGGCGTGCACCCTGACCGCATCGGGCCAGCTGCGCACGGGCAGCGGAACATCGCCGGTGAGGGTGCGGTACAGCAGCGCCCCGAGGGCGTACACGTCGCTGGCCGGATGGGGCGGGTCGGCGCTCAACCGTTCCGGCGCGAGGTACGCGGGCGTACCCATCAGGGCACCGCCCGCCGGGCGGGCACCGGGCGACGGCGCACCGGCGAGCGCGGCGATACCGAAGTCGAGCACCTTGGCGCCGTTGACGGTGAGCATGACGTTGCCCGGCTTGATGTCGCGGTGCACCACGCCCAGGCGGTGTGCGGCGGCCAGGGCGGCGGCCACCTCCGCAGCCATCCGCAGGGCCGGCCGCCAGGGCAGCGGCCCGTCGGCCAGCCGGTCGGCGAGATTCCGCCCGTCGACCAACTCCATCACCAGGTAGGGCACCACGTTGCCGTCGGCCAGAGCCGCCTCGCCGTAGTCGTACACCTGGGTGACGTGCGGGTGGGCCAGGCGTGCCGCGGCACGGGCCTCCCGCCGGAGGGTGGCCCGCAGGTCCGGGTCCACGGCGAACGTGCCGGCAAGGACCTTCACCGCGACCGACCGGCCCAGGACCTCGTCGTCGGCGCGCCACACCTCGGACATTCCGCCGAGGCCGATGCGATCGTGCAGCACGTAGCGGTCGTGCAACCGCAGGCTGGGGGTGAACGGCGACATGGGCCTCCAGTCTGCCTGCTGCACCACCCGGCGCACCACCCGCCCGGACGGCGGACCGGCCTAGGTGCGGCAGGCGGGTGGGGCGGGCACGGGACGCGGCTGGATGTGGTCGGCGAGTCGGCGCAGCGCCCCGGCGGCGAGCCGGCGGGTGACCACCAGCCGCGCCGGCCGGGGTACGTCGGGTCGGACCGGTGCGTCCGGCCGGGCGGACATGACATGACGGGTGACGGCGTCGACGGCCATGACGAAGCCGGTGGGCTGTTCCATGGTCAACTCCTCGGGGCGGGTCCGGAGCTGCTCCGGACGACGAGCGTGGTGGGCAGCAGGATCTGGCCCGCAGCGGCGTCAGCGGGCGGGTCGAGCAGCAGCGTGGCGGCGCTTCGACCCTTCGCCTCGCCGGGCTGGCGGACGGTGGTCAGCCCGGCCGGGGCGGCCTCGGCGATGTCGTCGAAGCCGGTCACGGAGACGCGCCGCCCCCGCTCACCGTCGGCACGCAGGACGTCGAGCGCACCGAGGGCGAGCACGTCGGAGCAGGCCAGCACCGCGGTGGGCGGTTCGGGCAGGTGCGCCAACGCCCTGGCGGCGGCGGCACCCGCCGCGCGGGTGTTGTCGGTCGCGGTGAGCACGGTCAGGTCGGGCCAGGCGACGCCGACCGCCGCGAACGCCTCGGCGAAGCCCGCCAGCCGGTCCCGGGTGGTGGGGTGCGGCACGTCGGCCACGTCGGCAACCCGCAGCGGCCCGACCGGTGCGCCGGGCAGGACGTCGTCGCCGAGCAGGGCGACCCGGCGGTGACCGAGCGCGGTCAGGTGTGCCGCGGCGGACCGCGCGGCGGACCGCTCATCGATGCCGACCCAGAGGTCGCCGGCGCGGGGCCGCGAGGAGGTGGTGACGAAGGGCAACCCACGGCCGCGAATCGTGTCGAGGATGCTCTCCTCGTCACCGGCGCAGTAGACGCAGAACCCGTCGACGGCGGCGTTCTCCACCGCCGTACGCGCGCCGGCCGCGTCGTCGGGCAGCGGTATCAGCAGCAGGTTGCTGTCGTGGCGTTCGGCCGCCTCGGCGACGCCGGTCAGGAACCGGACGGCGAAGGGGTCGGTGAACGCGTACGACAGCCGGGAGGTGAACAGCACCCCGATGGCACCGACGAATCCCCGCCGCAACGATCGCGCGGTCGGGTCGGGCCCCGGGTAACCCATCTGCCGCGCGGTCTCCAGGATGCGCTGGCGCAACTGCGGTGAGAGCTGATCCGGGCGGCCGTAGGCGTTGGAGACGGTGCTGCGCGAGACACCGACAGCCTCGGCCACGGCCCGCAATGTCGGCTTCATCAGCACTCCCCGTTCTGGATCGATCCAGTTGCTGGATCGATCCAGACAATAACCCCCACCCCCACACCCGTCAACCCCACCCCACCCTCGACGCGTTGATCACGAAATTCACTTCCGGGCAAGCGCTTGCCAGCAGCGGTGGCCCCATGATCAGCGCGGACTGGCGCGGAGGGCGTGGGAAGGGTGAAGGTGTGGTGGTCAGCTGGGGTCGAGGTCGGCGATCATTCGTTCGAGGATCTCCGGCGTACGCTCCGGCGGCTCGGCCTCGACGCAGAGGCGTTCCATGGCGACCGCGTAGAAGTCGAGGTCTTCGCGCTTGTCCAGGTAGATGGCGCTGGTCAGCTGCTCGATGTACACGATGTCTGGCAGGTCCTGATCACCGAAGCGCAGGATCGTGAAGGCTCCCCCGGCGGCGGCATGCCCACCGGCGGCGAACGGGATCACCTGAAGCCGCACGTTCGGCGTACGCGTCGCCTTGAGCAGCGCCTCCAGTTGACCGCGCATCACCTGGGGGCCACCGATCGGCCGGCGCAGCGCCGCCTCGTCGACGACCGCCCACAGGCGCGGTGGGCGCGGCCGGGACAGTAGTTCCTGTCGGCGCATCCGCAGATCCACCCGACGGTCGATCTCGTCGGGACCGGCCGTGCTGTGGCCGAGCAGCACCACGGCTCGGGCGTACTCCGGAGTCTGCAACAGACCCGGGACGAACTGGACCTCGTAGCTACGGATGAGGGCGGCCGCCGCCTCCAGGCCGAGGTACGACTGGAACCACGACGGCAGGACGTCGCCGTACCGGTGCCACCAGCCCGGATTGTTCGCGTCCCGGGCCAGTTTGAGCAACGCGGCTCGCTCCTGCTCGGCGGTGACGCCGTAGAGCGTGAGCAGATCGGCCACGTCGCGCTCCTTGAAGCCGACCCGGCCCAGCTCCATCCGGCTGATCTTCGACTCGGAGGATCGAATCTCCCAGCCGGCGTTCTCCCGGGTGACGCCCCGCGACTCCCGCAGCCGTCGCAGTTGAGCACCCAGCAGCATCCGCAGCACGGTCGGGCCGGCCGCCGGACCCTCCTCGGCGGAAACCATGGTCACCTACCGTCCTCCGCATGCCGTCAGCGGCCGAACCGGTGGACCGACTCGACCGACGTGTAAGCATGCCATGAACCGTCAGTGAGGTGAACCGCCCATCCCGTGCGAGACGAATCCCGTCGATGGGATGCGGGGTCAGCCGATCAGGTGATCGAAGTCACCATCCCGGGCACCCAGCACGAACGCGGCGATCTCGTCCACCGTGTAGATCAGCGCGGGTCCGTCCGGGTGCCGGGAGTTACGCAGGGCGATGCCCGCCCCACCGGGCAGCTCCGCCAGCTCGACACAGTTCCCACTGGGATTGCTGCGCCGACTCTTCTGCCAGGCAAGGGGAGGCAAGTGGTTGACGGAAACACCGTTGGGCGGCTGCTGCATGAGGGGCTTCTGTTCTCTCCGATTGGCGCCGGTGCCGTGGGAGGAGCGGTAGCGGCTTGACGGGCGGTGTCGGCTCGTTATGCACGTGCATCTGCTATTGCATCTGCAATGGACACCGGGGATGATAACGCACGTGCGTGACGCCTACCTGCTCACGTTCTGTCCCGCGAACCTGACAACCATCAGGGGAAACGAGGTGTCTGGCAGCGTCGGCCGATCGGTGCCAGACGTGTGTCGCGGAGAAGGGAGATGGTGGTGCCGGATCCGCTGACCGTCGCGTCCGGCATCTGCGCCGCAGGAGCGTTGCTCTCCTCCTGGCAGTTGGGACGCCGGGCCGTGCGGGCGGAGGCGGAGATCGGGCGTCTTCAGGCGGAACTCACCGCCGAGCGGCACGCCGCCAGCCACGACCCGCTTACCGGTCTACCGAACCGGCGGGCCTTCTACCGGCTCGCCGCGACGCTGCTCACCGACCGCTCCGGCTGCCACCTGATCGCCGTGGTCCTCGACATCGACGACTTCAAGCAGATCAACGACCGGTACGGACACGCCGCAGGCGATCAGGTGCTGGTGAGCGTCGCCGAACGACTGGCCACCTTCGCCGGTGACAACCTGGTGGCCCGCCTCGGCGGTGACGAGTTCGCCGGGCTGCTGACCAGCCCGACCCTCGACCGACGGTGGATCGACCACGCGACCCGGCGGCTGTACGACATGCTGGCCGCCCCGATCCCGATGGGCGCCGTCACCCTCCGGGTGACCGCCTCGGTCGGTCTGGCACCCGTGCAGGACAGCCAGCTCACCGAGGCGCTCAACCGCGCCGACGCGGCGATGTACGAGGCCAAGGCGCTCGGCAGTGGCCGAACGGGCCGGGCTCTGCACGACACCGCGTACCTCGCCGAGTGCTGACGCCACCCCGGTTGCGGCCCCGGCCCGGGCGTCACCGGTCCACAGGTGGGTACTCCGCCGGGATCAGGCTCGTACGGCGGAGGGAAGGTCATGGCAGACATCCGGGCGTTGATCCTCAACTGCACCCTCAAACGCTCCCCTGCCCGGTCCAGCTCCGAGGTGCTGGGCCGGGAGGTGCTCGACGCTCTCGGCGAGCAGGGGGTCACCGGCGAACTGATCCGGGTGGTGGACCACGACGTTCGCTTCGGTGTCTCAACCGACGAGGGGCATGGCGACGCCTGGCCGCAGATCCGCGCGAAGCTGATGGCCGCACAGATCCTCGTGATCGCCACGCCGATCTGGCTCGGCCAGCCGTCAAGCGTGTGCAAGATGGTCCTGGAACGCCTCGACGCCGAGCTCAGCGAGACCGACGACCAGGGTCGGCTGCTCACCTACGGCAAGGTCGCCGCGGTGGCGGTGGTCGGCAACGAGGACGGCGCGCACCACACGATCGGGCAGGTGCAGCAGGCGCTCAACGAGGTCGGCTTCACCTGCCCGGCGGCCGGCGCGACGTACTGGGTCGGCGAGGCGCTGCACAAGACCGACTACATCGACGCGCGCCCGAAGCCCGACACCACCGGACGGGCGACGAAGGCGTTGGCGCTCAACAGCGCCCACCTGGCGCGGCTGCTCGCCGAACAGCCGTACCCGCCGCCGGACGCCCGCGACGCCGCGGTCGACCCGGCCCAGCGATCCGGCTGAGGCCAACGGTCCCACGGCGCACCTCACCGGCGCTGCAGCGCACGCCACCGGCTCCGTGCGGAACCGCCGGGACCGGTCGGTCAGCGCCAGCCGTACCCGGCGCGCAGGGCCTGACCCACCCGGTCGAACCGGGCCCGGTCCAGCACCGCGCCCTCGCGCCGGATGCTGTCCTCCCGCATGGTCAGCACCCGGTCCAGGCGCACCCAGCTCGGCCGCCGGTCACGGTCCCAGTCGCCCGGCCCCAGGGCCAGCCAGTGCCGGTCGCCGTGGCGGTCCTGCTGGCTGGAGAGCATCAGCCCGAACAGCGTCCGGCTGTGCCGGCCCACCACCAGCACCGGCCGGTCCTTGCCCTGGCGAGGGTCGTCCTCGTAGGACACCCAGGTCCAGACGATCTCCCCCGGGTCGGCCTGGCCGTCGGGCTCCGGGGCGTACGACAACTCGCGGCGCTGCAACGCGCTGACCTGACGCCGTCGCGCGAGCCGCGCCGGGGACGGACCGGCCGCGCGCGGCCTCGGGATGACCGCGCCGACACGGGACGCCATGCTCCTGAACAGACCTGCCACGGCGGCAGCCTATCCGCTGCCACCGGTCCCCCGGCCGGCAGGGAGTGCGCCACGAGCCGCCGGGTGCCGGCCGCGCCTCACCCGACGATCGGGTCAGTGCCACCGCCGGCCGCGTGCAGTCGCGCCACCATCTCCTGGAACTCGCCGACGGTCACCGTCTCGCGCAGGGTGGCGAACACGGCCGCGGCCCCGGCGGCCGCCGTACCCTCGTCGACTCCGGCCCGCTCACCGACCCGGCGGAGGAAGTCCGCCGGCTCGCCCGGCGACACCGCGTCGGTCAGCTCGGTCGGCAGGTACCCGGTCGGGTCGGTCGACGGGGAGCCGGTCATCCGCTCCACGACGGTCTGTAGCACCGCGCGCGCGACGCTGGCCGCGGGTTCGGGCGCCAGCCCGGATCGACGGGACACCGCGGCGACGAACAGCGGAAACCGCACGGCGCCCTCCTGTCGTCAGCGCCGCGCTGGTTACCCCCGCCGACACCTGACAAACGCCCGCCCCGGGTGCTCGGGGCGGTCCCGTGCGGTGACCGGGCGGGCCCGCCAGGAACCGACCAGGTGCGAGGCCGGCGGGACGAGCGCCGCCCGGAGGTCCCTCGGCCGCCGGGTACGGCTCGCATGCACACGTCGCGCCCCCGTTCGCCACCACGTGTGCCTGCCCGAAAGACCATGCTGGCAACCCGCCGGGCCGGAGCTGTCCGGCCGCTGGGGTTGCCAGGCGAATGCCATCGTACGCGTACAGTTAGGAGTCCTGTCAATGCTGGATGCCATGTCCAGCCCTCGTGTAAATATGGTGTTCCGCCGTGCGAGGAGCCTCCATGCCTGAGGAGCCGCACCACCCCGGCGAGACCTTCGCCGAGCGTCTCGACTGGCTGTTCCGAACCACCTCGGACCCGACCGGCAAGCCGTACAGCGTCCGCCATGTCGCCGCCGAGTTGACCCGGCGCGGCTGCCGCATCTCCCACACCCATCTCAACAACCTGCGCCAGGGACGAGCACCGGACCCGCGGCGATCCGTGGTGGAGGCGATAGCCGCCTTCTTTGATCGTCCGCCCTCGTTCTTCACCGGTCGACCGATCGATCGGGAGCTACCCGACGACGACCTCGTCCAGCTGCTTGCCGACCCGTACCTCCGGCAGGTGGCCCGGCGGCTGGTCGACGCCCGCCTGTCGCCGGAGGGACACGCCGTCGTGGTGGCGGTGATCGAGCAGGTCCGCCGGCTGGAGGCCGCTGCCGGAAACCGATGCGCCGCGGCCACCCACGTCGCCGGGAGCTGAATCACGCCGGCCGGCTGGTCACAGGTCCGGCTGCGCGCCGACTTTCCCGGCTGTCTCGGGGCCGCGATGCTGTGCCTCGCGCCAACGTGCGGCGCGTACCCGGTCCATCGTGTAGCACAGCTCCCGAGGGGCCTCCGGCCGCCCGGGCATTCGGTCGAACGGAAACCCCCGGCCGGCGTAGTCGTAGTGGGCCTTGAGCAGCCGGGTCAACCCCGCCATCGCACCGATGATCTTCTTGCGGGGCCGTCCCGTGGCCTCGGCCAGGTCCGCCACCGTGAACAGCCGCTCCGGCTCGGCGGCGAGCGCGTCGAGCACGGCGGCGACCGTCCGATGGGTGGCACTGCGCCCCTGGCTGAGCCGACGCAGATCCTCGACCGTCCAGTCCGACTCCGCCGGGTGGGGCGTCGGGTCGGCCCGCCGACGGGGCACCGGCCCCACCCGGTGCCGGGCGTCGAGGTCGGCCAGCAGCCGGGCCACGTGCGGGACGTACGCCAGCGGGACCGCCACCAGCACCATCCCCTCCGTCGGTGTCCCCGACGGCGGGTACGACGGCAGCGCCGGCATGTTCACGACGTCGTCGGCGTTGCCGTGGCCTGGGCGGGCACGAAACGGTAGCCCAGGCCGCGTACGGTCACGATCATCGGTGCCTGGTCGCCGTCCAGCGCCAGTCGCCGACGCAGCCGTTTGATGTGCACGGTCAGGGTGTTCGACGTGTCGTCGGAGATGCCACCCCAGACGGCGGCGAGCAGTTGTTCGCGGGTGACCGTCCGCTCCGCGTGCGTCATGAAGAAGTAGAGCAGCCGGAACTCCTTCAAGGGCAGGGCCACCGTCCGGCCGTCCAGACTCACCTCGAACGTCGCCGGGTCCACCCGCAACCCGCCCAACTCGATGGGTGGATCGAGGGCACCGGAGGTCTCCGGGCGGATGGCCCGCAGGAGCGGCAGGACCTCCTCGGGCCGGTAGGGACGCCGGACGCACGCCGTGGCACCGGCCTTGAGCGCGGCGGCGGCCACCCCACCGTCCTCGTCACCGACCCCGACCACCGTGGGGATGCCGGCCCGACTGGCGAGCAGCCGCACCAACTCGGTGCAGCTCATCGTGGACAGACCGGCGGCGACCACGGCCGCGTCCGGTTGCAGTGCCCCGGCGGCCAGCAGCGCCTCGGCGGCGTGCGCGAAGTGGTGGCCGCGTACCCGGTGGTCGGCCAGCTGGGCGACCAACGCGGCACCGACGCTCTCGTCGTCGTCCACCACGAGCAGCACGAAACGCCCGTCGGATCGATGGTCACCCCTGGTGGCCTCGACGAGATTGTTCATCGCACACCGGCTCCGGTTCAGTTCAGGCCCGCCGCGACACCCTCGGTCGCGCAGGGCGATCCCCCGCACTACAGGTCGGCGACGGTCGGCCGGACGCGGCTGGGCTCACGACGAGCCAGCCACTCCCGGTGGGTCACCCTTGCCCAACGGCGACCCACCGCCGACCGTCGCGTTCGGCCTCAGCCGAAGCGACCGGTGATGTAGTCCTCCGTACGCTTGTCGGCGGGGTTGGTGAACAACTTGCCGGTCTGGCTGAACTCGACGAGCCGCCCGTGCCGCTCCTGCGCCTCGTCCACCTCGGCGGTGAAGAACGCGGTGTAGTGGCTGACCCGGGCCGCCTGCTGCATGTTGTGGGTGACGATGACGATGGTGTAGTCGTTCGTCAGCTCGAAGATCAGATCCTCGATCTTCGCCGTGGCGATCGGGTCGAGGGCCGAGCAGGGCTCGTCCATCAGGATCACCTCGGGCTTGACGGCGATCGTCCGGGCGATGCAGAGCCGCTGCTGCTGGCCGCCGGAGAGCGCCAGAGCGCTCTTGCGCAGCTTGTCCTTGACCTCGTCCCAGAGCGCGGCCTTGGTCAGGGCCTCCTCGACGTGGTCGTCGAGGCGACCCTTGATGCCGTTGATCCGCAACCCGTACGCCACGTTGTCGTAGATGGACTTGGGAAACGGGTTGGGCTTCTGGAACACCATGCCGATGCGGCGGCGCACCTGGATCGGGTCGACGTCCTTGGCGTACAGGTCCTGGCCGTGGAAGAGAACGTCGCCGCTGACCCGGGCGCCCGGGATCGGGTCGTTCATCCGGTTGAGCGCCCGCAACACCGTCGACTTGCCGCAGCCGGAGGGCCCGATCATCGCGGTGACCTGGTTCTGCTGGATCGGCATCGTGGTGCCGCGGACCGCCTCGTAGCTGCCGTAGTAGACGCTGACGTCGCGCAGCTGCATCACTGACGCGTTGGCGGAGTCCGCGCCGGAGACGGTGGTGCCGGGAGCGTGCACCGCCACGGACGGGCGGGTGGTGAGGTTGGTGTCGTTGCTGGCCATGTCAGCGCTCCTTGATGGCGAACCGGCTGGAGATGAAACGGGCGATGATCGTGAAGCCGAGCACGATCACGATGAGCGTCAGCGCCGCACCCCAGGCCCGGTCCTGTGCGGCCGGGAAGGGCTGGCTGGCATTACGGAAGATCTGCGCCGGCAACGCCGTGTTGGAGCCGTCGAAGAGGTTCCAGTTGGGCGAGAAGACGATGCCGGTGACGATGATGATCGGGGCGGTCTCACCGGCCGCACGGGCGACGGCCAGCAGCGAGCCGCTGGTGATCCCCGAGATCGCCGCCGGCAGCACCACGGTCAGGGTGGTCTTCCACTTGCGGGCGCCGAGCGCCATGCTCGCCTGCCGCAGCTCGTCGGGGACCAGCCGGAGCATCTCCTCGCTGCTCCGGATGACCACCGGCAACATCAGACAGGCCAACGCCAGCGCGCCGGCGAAGCCGGTCTGCTCACCGACGAGCAGCACCCAGGAGATGTAGATGAACAGGCCCATCACGATCGACGGCACGCCGGTCATCACGTCGGACATCAGCCGGATGACCCGGGCCAACGGCCGCTGCTTGCCGTACTCGTTGAGGTAGATCGCGCCGAAGACGCCGAGCGGGATCGCCATCAGGGCGGCCATCCCGGTGATGAGCAACGTGCCGACGATCGCCGGGCCCATCCCACCACCTTCGCGGCGGTAGGAGTTTGGAATGTCCTCGTTCAGGAACGACAGGCTCATCACCCCACCGCCCTTGGCGAGGACGGTGTAGGTCACCAGCGCCAGCGGGATGACGGCGAGCAGCACGGCGACCCAGATGGCCGCCGTGGCGAGATGGTTGGTGAACCGGCGGCGGCCGGAGAGCGCCGCCCGGGTCAGGTCGGGCCCGCCGGCGGCCGGCCGGGCGGCGGGTGGTGCGGTGAGAGTCACGCGACGCTTCCCTTCATCCGGGCCTCGGCCCGACGGACGACCACCTGGGCGAGCACGTTGATCAGCACCGTCATCGCGAACAGCACCACGCCGAGACCGATCAGCGCGGCGGTGAAGGTGCCGGTGGACTCGCCGAACTGCTGCACGATGACGGCGGCCATCGAGTTGCCGGGGGCGAACAGGTTGGCGGTGATGTTGGTGGCGCCGCCGATGACCAGCGCGACCGCGATCGTCTCGCCCATCGCCCGGCCCAGGCCGAGCATCACCGCGCCGACCACCCCGCCGAAGCTGTGCGGGAAGACCGCGCCCCGGATCATCTCCCAGCGGGTCGCGCCCAGGGCGAGGGCGGCGTCCTTGTCGGCACGCGGCACCGTGCTGAACACCTCGCGGGTGATCGAGGTGATGATCGGCGTGACCATGATCGCGAGAATCAGGCCGGCGGTCATGAAGTTCCGGCCGCTGCCCACCGGGCCGAAGAGGCGGCCGAGCAGCGGGATGCCGCCGAAGACGTCATGCATCCACTGGTAGATCGGGACCAGGGCGGGTGCCACGACCAGGATGCCCCAGAGCCCGAAGACCACCGACGGCACGGCGGCCAGCAGATCGATCACGGTCACCGCGGGGCCGCGCAGCCGGCGCGGGGCCAGCTCGGTGAGGAACAGCGCGATGCCGACCGAGACCGGCACCGCGAACAACAGCGCGATAAGCGACGAGACCGCGGTGCCGTACGCGAACGACAGCGCGCCGAAGATGGCGTCGCCGGTGGCCGGGTTCGGGTCCCAGACCCGTTCGGTGATGAAGCGCAGGCCCATCGCGTCGAACGCCGGCCAGGCCTCCCGGACGGTGGTGATGAGGATCAGCCCGAGGATGGCCAGCACCAGCAGGCCGGTGCCGAGCGTCCACCAGGAGAAGACGCGGTCGCCGAGGGCGCTGCTGCCGCGCTGGGTCAACGTCGGCTTGGCGGCGGGGGGATTGTTCGTCAAGGTCATCTTCACTCCAGCTCAGGTACCCCGCTAGGGACGGGATCGACGTGATCCCGTCCCCAGCTGGAACGCCCTAGCGATCTTGATTTGATCAGCCCTGGATCTTCTCGACCTGGGCCAGCGCCTTCTCCTTGAGGGAGGCCGGCAGCGGTGCGAAGTCGACCTCCTCGGCCAGCTCCTGGCCGTCGTTGAGCAGGTAGGTGAGGAAGCCCTTGACCAGCGCGGCCTTGTTCGCGTCGTCGTAGGACGTCTTGACGATGATGAACGTCGGCGCGGTGATCGGATAGGCGGAGGCACCGGCGGCGTTGAGCGGGTTGTAGCTCAGGTCCTCGGCGACCTCGGCACCTTCCAGGCCGGCGGTGGTGCCCTCCAGGGACGGCTCGACGAACTGGCCGTCCTTGTTCTTGATGGCGGCGAACTTCAGGCCGGTCGCCTTGGCGTCGCTCAGGTCGACGTACCCGACGGCGCCGTTGGTCTGCTTGACGATCTGCGCGACACCGGTGTTCTTCTCGCCACCCTGGGTGCTGGCCGGCCAGGCCACCGTGTCACCGCTGCCCAGCTTCCAGGTGCCCGCCGCCGCGGCGTCGAGGTACTTGGTGAAGTTGCTGGTGGTGCCGGAACCGTCCGAACGGTGCGCGACGGTGATCGGCGTGTTGGGCAGCTCGACACCCGGGTTGTCGGCCTTGACGGCCGCGTCGTCCCAGGTCTTGATGTCGGTCTGGAAGATCTTGGCGAGCGTCTCCGGGCTGAGCTGGAGCTTGTCGACGCCCTCAAGGTTGTAGGAAACCGTGATCGGGGCCGCCACCGTCGGCACGTACATGAACGAACCGGCGGTCACGCCGTCGGTGTCCTTCACCAGGCTGTCGGTGCCGGCAAAGTCGACCAGGCCCTCACCGAACTGCTTCTTGCCGGTGCCGGATCCGGTCGCGTTGTAGGTGACCGTCACGTCGGATGCCTCGGCCTTGAAGGCCTCGACGACCTCTTGGTAGTAAGCGTCCGGGAAGCTGGCGCCCGACGCCTTCAACTCGCCGGACAGGTCGGCGTAGGCGCCGTCGCCGCCACTGCCGCCCGGCTCCGAGCTGTTGTCGTTGCTACCACAGCCGGTAAGCGCGAGCGCGGCAAGCGCGACGCCGGCAAGGACGCGCCGCGAAAGCACGTTGCGGTTCACCAGGTAAGCCTCTCTATCGGGGTGCATCAGCCCGTCCGGGCCGTACGCGAGTCAAGCTAGGAGGCCCAGGTAGCCGGACTCCCGGACCCAGGTGAACGAAAAATGAACTTGCCGGCTCGGTGATGGCCACCTGGGAGTCGGGATGTGAAGTTGCGGACGCGCCGTACCGGATGTCCGGAATCTGGGGCCCGCCGGCTGCCCTACGGGTGCCGTGTCAGAGCCGGATGGTGCCGGTCACCAGGTAGACGACCTGACGGGCGACGTTCACCGCCTGATCGGCGTAGCGCTCGTAGTAGCGGCCGAGCAGGGCCAGGTCGATCGCGGACTCCACCCCGTACGGCCAGCCGGAGACCAGCAGCGACAGCAGGCGTTCCTGCGCGGCGTCGACCTCGTCGTCGTCCAGCCCGAGCTGCATCGCGTCGAGCCGGTCCCGGGTGGCCAGCACGACCGCGCACTTGTCCGCCACCCGCGCAGCCGCCTCGGCCAGCGCCGTCATCACCGGCATCGCCGGCTCCGGGACCACCCCGATCGGATGCCGGCGCAACGCGACCTTCGCGACGTGCACCGCGAGGTCACCCATGCGTTCCAGGGCACCGGCCATCCGCAGCGCGCACACCACCAGGCGCAGGTCCGAGGCGACCGGCTGGTGCCGTACCAGCACCTCGGGGATCATCGCCTCCACCTCGGACCGCCGGGAGTCCAGCACAGTGTCACCGGCGAGCACCCTCTCGGCCGCGTCCCGGTCCACCTCCAGCAGCGCGGTGCTGGCCCCCCGGATCGCCGAGCCGGCGTCCCGACTCATCAACGCCAGGACGCCGGTGAGCCGGTCGAGCTGCTCGTCGAAGCTGTCCCGGCTCATTGCGCGTCCCTCCAGTCGGGTCACCCGGTCACGGTGCCGCCCGGGACCGGCGCGGCAGCCGGCCGATCCTGGTCAGCAACCTACCTGCCCCCGGGCAGCGCCACCCGCCGCGCCACCCCGGGCAGGGCGCCGGCAGGCTCCGGCCGCACCGGTCAGTCGGCCAGCACGTCCAGCAGCAGGGCCGCCGTCCAGCTGAACGCTGGTGAGCCCAGGCCGACACCGGTGTCCGGGTGGAAGTACTCGTGGCAACCGGCCGCCGCGACCAGGTCGATCATCGAGGAGCGCAGTCCGGCCGCCAACCGGTCGTGTCCGTGCCGTAGCAGTCCAAGCCGGATCAGCCAGGTGATGTTCATCCAGCTCGGGCCGCGCCAGTAGCGCAGCGGCTCGAAGTCGGTGGCGGTGCGGTCGTGGCTGGGCAGCGGCCGGTCCATCCGGGCGGCGAGGCCGAAGCGGGCCGAGCGGGCCTCGGCGAGCACCGTCTCGACCTGTCGCGCCGGCAGGCCGGGCAGGATCAGCGGGGTCAGGCCGAGCACCGTACGGGCCGGTGTCAATCGGCCGGTCCGCAGGTCACGCGGGTGGAAGGTGCCGGTGTCCAGGTCGTACAGCCGGGTCACCACGGCCTCGGTGATGGCGACGGCCCGCTCCCGGTGCGGGCCCGGGTCGACGCCGATCGCCTCGGCGATGCCGGCGAGCGCCACCTCCGACGCCCCCATCGCCGCGTTGAACAGCGGACACTCGACCAGGAACGGATGCCGGTCGGCCAGGCTGTCGTCGCGGTAACCGCCCGCCCGGTACGCGGTGACCATGGTGACGTACCGCGCGTAGTCCAGGTCGGTGGGTCGGTGGGCGGGATCGGCGTGCACGGTGTCGCGCCGCCGGTACGCGCGCATCACCGCCGCCTCCGCCGGCACCGCGGACATCGGCCCGTCCCAGGCCGGGCTGTTGTCCAGTCCGGACTCCCACGGGTGCACGATGCTGGCCAACCCGGCGCCACCGACATCGCGACAGGTGGCGAGGTAGCGCTGCTGCGCCACCAGGCGCGGATAGAGCCGTCGCAACGCGACGCGGCCCGCCTCCGACGGCACGCGACGGTACGCGTGCCAGGCGGCCAACGCGTGCACGGGCGGCTGCACCAGGCCGGAGGTGGCCACCGGAGGTGTTCCCTCGACGGTGTTCGACGACCAGAACCCGGGGCCGGGAAAGTAGGCGCCGCCAGCCACCGCCGGGTTGAACACGATGTGCGGCACCCGGCCGTCGCGCCACTGGGCGCGGAACAGGCTGTCCAGCTCCGACCAGGTGCGGTCGGGGCGGATATGCGCCCAGCCGATCGCGATGAAGGCCGAGTCCCAACTCCACTGGTGCGGGTACAGGGTGCGCGACGGCACCGTGTGTCCGCCCGCCCAATTTCCGTCGAGGGTGGCGCGGGCCACCCCCCACATCCGGCCATGCTCACCGGCAGCGTCAGTGCCCAGAGCCGGGCCCGGCCCGGCCGGCGGAACAGTTCGGTTCACCATGAGTCACGACATGGTAGCGCGCGAGTTGGTCTCCGGACACCTGCCGTTGGTCCGTTCCGGCGGTCGGACGGCTGCCCCGAGCCAGTCCGGATACGGTGCAGACATGACCAACAGGACCCGATGGGCCACCGACACCGGTCCCGAGCACTCGCAGTGGTACGTCAACCGGTTCCGGCAGTTGGCGGCCGAAGGGGCGGATCTGGCGGGTGAGGCCCGACTGCTCGACACGCTGGTGCCGCCGGCCTCCCGGATCCTCGACGCCGGCTGCGGGACCGGTCGGGTCGGCGCCGAGTTGGCGGCGCGTGGTCACACGGTGGTCGGGGTGGACGCGGACCCGGTGCTGATCGACGCGGCCCGGGCCGACCACCCCGCGCCCCGTTGGCTCGTCGCCGATCTGGCCGAGTTGGACCTCGCGGCGGCCGGCGAGAGCGAGCCGTTCGACGCGGCGGTGCTCGCCGGCAACGTGATGGCCTTCGTCGCCGCCGGCACCGAACGCCAGGTGCTCAGCCGGGTCGCCGCGCACCTGCGACCGGACGGCGTGGTCGCGGTCGGATTCGGCACCGACCGGGGGTATCCACTCACCGACTTCGACGCCGACGCGATCGGCGCCGGACTGCGTCTGGAACACCGCTTCGCCACCTGGGACCTGCGGCCGTGGCGCGACGACGCGGACTTCGCCGTCACCATCCTGCGCCGCCCCACCTGATCGCCGCTCCCCGCCATCCGCCGCGTCGACGCCCGGACCGGCTGATATTGACGTGGAAGCGTCCCGCGCCCCACCGTAGCCTGAACCGATGCCCCCACAGCTCCCGCACGCCGAGCCGGGCACGCCGGACACGAGGGGTCCACTGAGGTACATCTGGTGGCTGGTCCGCCGCCAGCCGTGGCGGGTGCTACGCGGCGGTCTCATCGGCACGGCCTGGATGCTCGGGTTGTCGGCCCGGCCGTACCTCGTCGCCCGCGCCATCGACGACGGACTGCGCGCCGCGGATCACCGGGCGCTGCTGTGGTGGGTGGCCGCGATCGTCGTCGCCGGGATGGCCTTGGCCTACCTGGGCATCATGCGGCACCGCACGATGACGTTCGTCCGGGAGGATGCGTCGGCCCGGTCCGCCGCGGTCCTGTTGCGTCACCTGTCCCGGATCGGTGCCGTACTGCCCCGCAGACTCGCCGCCGGGGAGGTCGCCACCGTGGGCGGTGCCGACATCATCCACACCTCGGCGGTGCTGACCATGACCGGGCCGGGCGTCGGGGCCGTCCTCGCGTACGTCTTCGTCGCCTTTCTCCTGTGGTCGGTGTCCCCGTTGCTGGCGGTGTTCGTGCTGCTCGGCGTGCCGGCGGTGGTGCTCCTCGTCGGGCCGCTGCTGCGCCGCCTCGAACGGGTCGAGTCGGTCTACCGGCACCAGCAGGGTCTGCTCACCACCCGGGCCGCCGACATCGTGGCCGGGCTACGGGTGCTCGCCGGGGTCGGTGGGCGGGGACTGTTCGCCCGCCGGTACGCGGCCCGCTCGCAGCGGCTGCTGGCGGAGGGATACCGGGTCGGTGCCGTGAACAGCTGGATCGAGGCGCTGACGATCGCCATCCCGGGGCTGTTCCTGGCCGCCGTGGTGTGGCTGGCGGCCCGGATGGCCTCGGCCGGTGACATCACCATCGGGCAGATGGTGGCCGTCTACGGGTACGTGGCGGTGCTCATCGTGCCGGTGTGGTTCCTGCTCGAAGGCGGCCACCAGCTGATCCGGGGGCGGGTCGCCGCCCGCCGGATCGTCGCGCTGCTCAACCTGAGGCCGGACGTGGCCGGCCCGCCGTCGCCGGTCGGCGGGCCGCCTCGACCCGCCCCGGACGGGCCCGCCGACCTGCACGATCCCGACACCGGGCTGACCGTACCCGCCGGGCGGCTGCTTGCCGTCGCCGCCGACGACCCGGCCGAGTCCATCGCGTTGGCCGACCGCCTCGGGCGGTTCGTCGCCAGCGAGGTGACCTGGGGTGGCGTACCGCTGACCAGCATCGCGCTGGACGAGGTGCGGGCCCGGATCCTCGTCGCCGACCACGACTCCTACCTCTTTGCCGGGACACTGCGCGAGATCCTGCACGTCCGGGCCGACCTCGACGACACCGACCTGCGGACGGCCCTGCGCACGGCGTCGGCGGAGGATGTGGTCGACGCCCATCCGGAGGGGCTCGCGATGCCGATCGGCACGCGGGCCCGGACCCTCTCCGGCGGCCAGCGACAACGCGTACGCCTGGCCCGCGCTCTGCTCGCCGAGCCGGACGTGCTGATCCTCGTCGACCCGACCTCGGCGGTGGACGCGCACACCGAGGCGCGCATCGCGCAGCGACTCCACGCGGCGCGGGCCGAACGTACGACAGTCGTGCTGACCACCTCACCGCTGCTGCTCGGTCAGGCCGACCTGGTCGCCCACCTGCGCCACGGCCGGATCACCGCTGCCGGCAGCCACGTCGAACTGCTCGAACAGGAACCGAGCTACCGGGCCCTGGTGTCCCGGGACAACGAGGTCGCCGACGCTGACGGATCGCTGCGGTGAGCGGACTGCCCGTCGCGGACCGGCAGGTCGTCCGTCGTGCGGCGCTGGGCCTCGTCGCCGTGGACCGCCGCGCCGTCGCCGTGATGCTGGTGCTGCACGGCGCCGCAGCGGTCGCCGGGCTCGCCACGCCGTGGCTGGTTGGCAGGATCGTGGACGAGGTCGCGGCCGGCGCCGGCGTCGCCGCCGTGGACCGCCTGGCGCTCGCGATCGGCGGCTGCGTGCTGGCTCACGGGCTGCTCACCCGGTACGCCCAGTACACCGGTCACCGGTTCGGCGAACGTGCCGTCGCCCGGCTGCGCGAGGGGTTCGTCGCCCGTACGCTCGACCTGCCCATCGCCGTGGTCGAGCGCGCCGGCACCGGCGAACTGGCCACCCGCAGCTCGGTGGACGTGACGACGGTCGGGAGCACCGTCCGGGACGTGGTGCCCGTCATGGTCATCGCCTCGACCCAGCTGACGCTGCTCTTCGGTGCGATCTTCCTGCTGCATCCGCTGCTCGGTCTGGTCGCCCTGAGCGGGCTTCCGTCGATCGTCGCGGTCACCCGCTGGTACCTGCGTCGCGCCAGGCCGGCGTACCTTGCCGAAGGGGCCGCGACCGCCGAGCTGACCGAGGCGTTGACCACGACCGCGGAGGGCGCCCGCACCGTCGAGGCGCTCCGCCTCGGCGCCGACCGCACCGCGTACGGCCGGCAGCGCATCGGCCGGGTGTGGGCCACCCGCCGGGCGACCCTGGCGCTGCGGTCGGTCTTCTTCCCGGTGGTGGAGGCGAGCTACGCACTCCCGATCGCGGTGGTGCTGCTGTTCGGCGGTCTACTGCTGGACCGTGGCATGGTGAGCCTCGGCGAGGTGGTGGCGGCGGCGCTCTACCTTCAGCAGGCGATCGAGCCACTGGACCGGCTGCTGCAGTGGATGGAACAGGCCCAACGTGGTCTCGCCTCGTTCGCCCGCGTACTCGGTGTCGGCCAGCAGGCCGAAGCCGCCGCCGCCCCGCGACCACGCGTCCCGGCACCCGCCCGCTCCGGGCGGCTCGTCGTGCGCGGCGCCCGCTTCTCGTACGCCGACGGTCCCGACGTGCTGCACGGGATCGATCTGGTGGTGCACCCTGGCGAACGTCTCGCCATCGTCGGCCCTTCGGGGGCGGGAAAGTCCACCCTCGCCCGGCTGCTCGCCGGAATCGACGTGCCGCGCGAGGGGGTGGTGAGCCTCGACGGCGTCGCGGTCACCGACCTCGACCCGGCCGAGCGGCGCCGCCGGATCGCCCTGGTCACCCAGGAACACCACGTCTTCATCGGTACGCTGCGCGACAATCTCGCCTTCGCCGCACCGGACGCGTCCGACGAACAGATGCGCGCCGCACTTGTCGCGGTGAGCGCCGACTGGTACGCCGACCTGCCCGACGGGCTCGACACGCAACTCGGCGACGGTGCCCGTGAACTCGGTGCCGCCGACGCCCAACAGCTCGCGCTGGCCCGGCTGGTGCTCGCCGACCCGCACACCCTGATCCTCGACGAGGCGACGGCCGCGCTCGACCCGACGACCGCGCGGCGCACCGAACGGGCCCTCGCCGCCGTGGTCAACGGGCGTACCGTCATCGCCATCGCGCACCGGCTCAACACCGCGCACGACGCCGACCGGGTGGCGGTGCTGGAGGACGGCCGGATCACCGAACTCGGCAGCCACCACGAACTCGTCCGCGCCGGTGGCGCGTACGCCGCCCTCTGGCGCTCCTGGCACGGCTGAAACCGTCTTGCACGGCCGCCCCGTCACCCTCGATCAGGCTCGACGCCGAGCAGCGCCGCAGGCTGTTTCGATACTCTTCTAGGTTGACATATCTCTAATCAAGGGGCAGTCTCTGCTTCGAAGGTTGTCGAGACAGAGCCACAGTGCAGGGACATGCGTACGCCGCATCCTGATCATCCTGCGGCCATCGAGAGGAGTTCAAATGAGCAACAACACTCAAGCTGTCGGATCCACCGACCACCCAGCCACCGCTTCCGGTTCCTGCTGCGGCAGCCCCGCCCGGCCGGCCGACACGACCCTCCCGCTCACCGGCGAGACGCCGACCACCAGTCCCTGCTGCGGCTCGACGGCGGCCGCCCAGGCTGCCGGTTCCTGCTGCGATGCCAGCGCCAAGGCCGCCGCCATCAGCGCAGGACAGGGATGTTGCGGATGACACGGGCCGGGTCCGAGGATCCGTTCGGACAGGTCCGCCCGGGCGGTACGGCGACCCCGGTCTCGTCCATCGCCGGCGACGGTCGCCCGGGACGACCCGCCGCAGCCACCGTCTTCAGGCACGACGCCCAGGTGACGTCCCTGGTCGACCCCGGTTGCACCGGCTGATGACCACCTCCACGGTGGTGTCCGCCGATCCGAGAGCCGACGGACACCACCCGTGGCGCATGGTCGCCGCCCTCGCCATTACCTCCACGGTGGGCTACGGCACGCTGTACTACGCCTACGCCGTCCTCCTCAGGCCCATGGCCACCAGCCTCGACACGTCCACCACCGCCGTCACCGGCGCGCTGACCGCAAGCGTTCTCGCCGGGGCCCTGATGGCCATACCCGTCGGCAGATGGCTCGACCGGCACGGCGGACGCGTCCTCATGACCGCAGGCTCGATCACCGCCACCGCCCTGCTGGTCGCCTGGTCGCAGGTCCAGACCGTCGGACAGCTGTACGCCGTGATGACGGGCATCGGAATCGTCAGCGCGATGGTCCTCTACGAACCCGCCTTCGCCGTCATCGTCTCCTGCTTCTCCCCCGACCGACGCCCCACCGCCCTGCTCGCAGTCACCATCGTCGCCGGTTTCGCCAGCACCATCTTCATGCCCCTCACCGGCCACCTGGTCGCTCACCTCGGTTGGCGCGCCGCACTGCTCACGCTCGCCGCCATCCACGGCCTGGTGACCGTGCCGCTGCTCTCCCTCACAATCCCGCCGCCCACCGCGTCCACGCCCACCGCGCATCCGGACCGCGGCCAGCGACGGGCGGCGGCCAGCAGGGCCACCCACGACCCGCGATTCTGGATCCTCACCGCCGCCCTCGTCGCCCACGGCGCCGCGACCAGCATCATCGCCGTCCACCTCGTCGGCTACCTCACCAGCCGCGGCCACCCTGCCACCTTCGCCGCCACCACCACCGGCCTCCTGGGCGTCCTGTCCGTCACCGGCAGACTCGTCCTCACCGCCGCCCGACGCCGCTTCGCCGTCACCACAATCGTCGCCACGGTCTTCGCCATCCAGGCCGCCGCCATCCTCGCTCTACCTTTCGCCGGAGACAGCCGGATCGGGGCGGTCATCACCGTTACCGGATTCGGCATCGGGTTCGGCATCGCCCATCTCGCCATCCCGGCCCTGCTCACCGGCCGCTACGGCACCACCGCCTACGCAACCATCGCTGGACGACTTGCCGCCCCCGTCACCATCGCTAGAGCCACCGCACCGCTCGGTGCCGCCGCAATCCTGCACACCGGCGGTGGATATCTTGTCGTACTCGCCGCTGTGGCCCTCTGCTGCGTCCTCGCCGCCGCCGGAATGCTCGCCCGAGCCGGCACCGCGACACCGCCCACTTGAGCTGCGCCTACCCCGACCGGGACGCTTCCGCCCCTGGATCGCGCCGATGAGCCTCATCAACCCCGTGTACCGCGAGCAGATTCTCGACGGTATCCGCGCGGACGGCGTCGAGGTGCACGAGGTCGTGCTCACTCTCCCCGAGGAGCAGTTGCGCGTCCGCATCGATGCCGACCAGTTGGATGTCGCTGCCCGCCAGTGGCGACACGACCATGTTGCCCGCGCGCTCACCACCTTCGCCGACGTGACCGGCGCTCATCTCGTCGACGCGTCCCAGCCGCCCGACCAGGTGGCCGACGCCGTCGCCATGAGCATCAGGTCCGCGCCCAGCCACTGACCGGCTTCGGCTGTGGGTACATCTGTTGTCGTCGGAGCGACAACAGATGTACCCACCACGGTCAGGCGGGACGGTGCCGCACCACCGGCCGGGCCGGTCGGCTGGTCAACGAACCACGTCGTAGACCAGCTTCTGGATGCCGTTGGCGTAGGACTCGCTCTCGATGAGCTTGAGGTTCTGCTTGTCCCGGTCGGTGTCGGAGAACAGCCGCTTGCCCGCGCCGAGCAGCACCGGAAAGACCAGCAGGTGGTAACGGTCGATCAGGCCGGCGTCGGAGAGGTTGCGGTTCAGCGTGGCGCTGCCGTGGATGCTGATCGGGCCGCCCTCGGTCTGCTTCAGCGCGGCGACGTCGTCAAGCGACCGGAGAATGACGATCTCCCCCCAGTTGGACACCAGGTCCTGCTCCTTGAGGGTGGTCGACACGACGTACTTCGGCATCGCGTTGTAGCCGGCGAACTCGACGGTCATCTCCGGCCACACCGGGGCGAACGCCTGGTAGCTGACCCGGCCCATCATCATCGCGGTGGCCTCGTCCTGCTCACGGCCCTTGATCTCGTAGGCGGCCTCGTCGAACGCGATGTCGTTGAAGGTCCAGCCCGAGTTGCGGTAGCCCGGTTCTCCGCCGGGTGCCTCGACGACGCCGTCGAGCGAGACGAACGCGGTGGCGATCAGGGTACGCATCTGGTTGCTCCTTGAGGTCGGTCTGACGTGCTGTCGTCAGTGCGACGAGCGAGGGTCGCCGGATTCGACAACCCACGCCGAGAAATTTCCTACCACTTCCGCGGCGCAAGTCCGAGCAGGTCAGGCGGGGGCGGCGCGTTGGCGGGCCACACTCGGGTCGAGCGAGGCGCCGGCGGGTACGAGGCTGACCACGCCTGCGGGCAGCCGGACGGGTCGCACGTCCGCGTAGCCGAGCATGCCGGTCACCTCGGGGCCGGCGAGCGCGTACCGGCGGCCGAGGTCGGTCACCACGGAGATCGCGCCGCCGGTGGCGCCCGGCGTGGCGACCGATTCGACGACCGCGCCCCGCCCCGGCTCCACCAGCACGTGGTCAGCGGTCGTCGAGTCGGCCGGCTGTTCCGGCGTCGAGGCCGGCGTCGGCAGTTCCACACCCCGCCGCACCTCGACCGCACCGGTGTCGTCAGCCACCCGCACGCAGATCGTCGACGGTTCCGGCGTGGCCAGCCGGGGCGGAGCAACCGGCGGCGCGTCGGGCCCGGCGGGGACGAGATCGGGCAGCTGGGGCAGGGCGGCGAACCGGCCGAGGCTGATCTGCTCCGGCTCCCGCTGACCGGTACGGGCGAGCAACAGACCGGCCTGTAGCTCGGTGATGCCGGCGAGCCCGTCGCGCAGCACCACCGCATACTGCCGCCCGCCGCCGGAGTTGCTCACCACCAGCACGTCACCGATCCGAGCCTCGGCAACCCGGGTGGACCGCCGGCCCAGGTCGGGCGGGTCCAGTGGGGCCAGGTCGAGACCGGCCGGCACCGAGTTGAGCAGAGCGGCGGCCACCGGTACGGACCGGGAACGGGTGGTCACCAACGCGGCCAGCACCCGGTCGGTGTCCCGGATCAGGTGCCGCTGCTGGTGCCAGAGCAGGTGCAGCCGGCCGTCGGGGTCACGCAGCAGCAGTGCGTCCCGGCCCAGCGGCCGGCCGCCGGCGCCACCCGCGCCCACCAGCAGCACCGACCGCGCCGCTGCCGCGGGCCCGGTCGGGGGCACCGAACAGACCGACCACGGTTCGGTGGCCAGCCGGGCCGCCGGTGGCAGCGAGTCGGGAGCGTCGCGAATGCCCAACGGCAGCCCTCTCGGCACCCCGTCGATCGACCGCCGGGACACCAGTACGGTCTTCGGCCGCTGCGTGCCGACGATGAGCAGCGCGGAGGCGTAGTTGAGCACCGGGTGCAACTTCTCCTCCCGGTAGACGAACCGGGCACCGGACTCCTTCTCCACGATCACCACGCCGGTGTCGCGCCACTTCGCGCCGCCGCCGGTGAAGAGGCCGTACAGGGCGGCAGCACCCAGCCCGATGACCGCCACCAGGACGCCGGCCATCCCGGCTCCGGCAAGCCGCCGCATCGGGGACTGCGCCGGGTCGGTCTCCCGCGTCACCAGCGCGGCCACCGTCCGCTGGACGGTGAACTGGTACGAGTGCAGCTGATCCTGCCGCGACGGCATCGCTTTCCCCTCCGGCGAGACGAACGGGGCACAGGATATGCGCTGCGTCGATGTCCCGGGGACCGAGCGTCACGCCGCTCGTGGCAGTTCACCGGCCGGTAGCATGCCGGCGGTGAGCGCACGTTTCGAGGAACTGGCCTGGCGACCGACACCCATCGGCGAGATCAGTCTGCGCCGGCGTCGCGATCCCCGGCTCGACCTGGATGTGTACGAGGTCAAGCTCGACGACGAGTTCCTGATGTCGAGCCTGTTCACCGCCGGCGAGATCGAGTTGGCCCGGTTGGGGTTGGCGTCGCTGGCCGGTGACCACCTCGACGTCGTCGTCGGCGGGCTGGGCCTCGGCTACACCGCCCGCACCGCGCTGGCGGACGACCGGGTCGCCTCCCTGCTGGTGGTGGAGGCCATCGAGGACGTCATCGACTGGCACCGGCGCGACCTGCTGCCGTTCGCCGCCGGGCTGGCCACGGACCCGCGTACCCGGCTGGTGCGGGCCGACTTCTTCGCCCGGGTGGCCGGCCCGGACGGTCTCGACCCCGACGACGCCGGGCGTCGTTTCCACGCGGTGCTGCTGGACGTCGACCACTCCCCCCGGCACCCGCTGCATCCGAGCCACGCCGCCTTCTACCGGCCCGACGGGTTGCGCCGCCTGGCGCGGCTGCTGCATCCGGGCGGGGTGTTCGCCCTCTGGTCGGACGATCCACCGGACCCGGACTTCGAAGCCGACCTGGCCGCCGTGTTTCCCACCCACCACAGCCACGTGGTGCGGTTCGCCAACCCGCTCACCGGCGGCGCGTCGGCCAACACCGTCTACCTGGGCAAACTTCCCGACTGAACCGGGTCGCCCACCCGCACAGACGGCATGATGCGGGCGGAAACGGGTAGCCGGACCGGCAACCGCGCCCGGACCGGCCGGGCAACCGGTTGGGAGGTGGAGATGCGTGCCCTGCTCTGGGTGGTCGGCGTCGTCGCCGGGGCGCTGGTCCTGCTCGGGCTGCTTCTGGAAGCGGTCCGCTGGCTGGTCATCATCGGCCTCATCGCGCTCGCCGCGGTGATCGTGCTGGCCTTCGTCAAGGGCCGCCAGTCCGCCCACAACTACCCCAACCGCCGCTGACCCCGCTTCCCCCACCCTCCAGGACCGCTCCTGGTGGGCAACTTCAGGGTTGTTGCTGGGTCAGCGGGCCTCCAGGCAGCAACAACCCTGAAGTTGTCCGAAACGGTGGCGGCGGGACGAAGTCGTGGCGCGGCGGTCAGGCGGCGACGAGTTCCCGGGTGGGGTGGTCGGTGGAGCCGTCGAGCGGGGTGGCGGGGGCCGCCGGCTGGCGACGGTTCGGCAGGGCGAGCCGGAAGACCTTCTTCCACGCGGAGAAGACCTGCCGGGGCAGCGAGCCGGTGGTGTACTTCAACCCGTACCTGTCGAACAGCGCCCGCACCTCCGGCGCGATCTCCTGGTAGCGGTTGCTCGGCAGGTCGGGGAAGAGGTGGTGCTCGATCTGGAACGACAGGTTGCCGGTCATGATGTGCATCAGCCGGCTGCCGCTGATGTTGGCCGAGCCCAGCATCTGCCGCACGTACCACTCCCCCCGGGTCTCGCCCTCGATCGAGGTCTTCTCGAAGGTCTCCACCCCCTCCGGGAAGTGCCCGCACATGATCACGGAGTGGCTCCAGAGGTTACGAATCAGGTTCGCGGTGAAGTTGGCGGCCAGGGTGTGCAGGAACGACGGGCCGGACAGCACCGGGAACAGCAGGTAGTCCTTGAGGAACTGGCGGCGGATCTTCCGGCCGACCGCGCGGACCCGGCGCCGGAACTCGGGGTCCTTGTGGCCCCCGTTCTTCAGCTTGTTGCCCAGGTCGAGGTCGTACGCGGCGATGCCGTACTCGAAGAAGCAGGCGTTGAGGAAGTTGTAGAGCGGCTGCCCGAGATGAGCCGGGTGCCAGGGCTGGTCCTCGTCGACCCGCATTATGCCGTAGCCGAGGTCGTTGTCCTTGCCGACCACGTTCGTGTACCTGTGGTGCAGCTCGTTGTGCGACTGCTTCCACTGGTCGGCCGGAGCGACGTGGTCCCACTCCCAGCTGGTCGAGTGGATCTTCGGATCGCGCATCCAGTCCCACTGGCCGTGCAGGACGTTGTGCCCGATCTCCATGTTCTCCAGGATCTTCGCCACCGACAGCCCGGCGGTGCCGACGATCCAGGCCGGCGGGAACAGCGAGAACAGCAGCACCACCCGGCTGCTGATCTCCAGCTTCCGCTGCGTCGAAATGACCTTGCGGATGTACGCGGCGTCCCGTTCGCCCCGGGAGGCGATCACGCGTTCCCGGATGGCGTCGAGTTCCTTGCCGAGGGTCTCGATGTCCTCGACGGTGAGGTGGGCGATCGGGTTGTCGGCCTTTTTCTGGATCACGGTCATGTCGGTCGGTCTCCGATCAGATCTCGAGTTCGCACGGGCCGGCGGCGGCGGACACACAGGTCTGCACGCGTACGCCGTCGCCCGGCAGGGCGGTGGTGAGCTGGCCGTTGCGTAGGTCGCGGACCGCGCCCTGGCGCAGCGGCAGCACGCAGCCGAAGCAGATGCCCATCCGGCAGCCCGAGGGCATGAGCACCCCGGCGTTCTCGCCGGCATCCAGCAGCGGGGTGGCGCCGGTGGCCGCCACGGTCACCGACGAACGGGTGAAGGTGACGGTCCCGCCGTCACCGGCGGTGATCACCGTGGGGCGGAACCGCTCGGTGTGCAGGCGGGCGGCGTGGCCACGAGCCGCCCAGTGCGCCTCGGCCGCGTCGAGCAGCCCGAGCGGGCCACACGCCCAGGTCTGACGGTCCAGGTGATCGGGGACGAGCGTGTCCAACTCGGCCACGTCGAGCAGGCCCTCGACCTCGGTGTGCCGCTCGATCAGCCGGATGGCGCCACGCTCGGCGAGGCCGCGCAGTTCCGCGCCGAAGACCACGTCCGCAGCGGTGGGCGCCGAGTGCACAAGCACCACGTCGCTGCCGGCCAGGGCACCCGAGCGCAGCATCCCGGCCACCGGGGTGATGCCGCTGCCCGCGGTGAGGAACAGCACCCGCGACGGTGCCCGCTCCGGCAGCACGAAGTCGCCGCACGCCTGGTCGAGCTGCACGATGGTGCCCGGCCGGATCCGGCGGACCAGGTGGTTGCTGACCACGCCGTCGGGGATGGCCTTCACCGTCACCGAGATCCGGTCGGCGCGCCGGCTGGGGGCGGAGGTGACCGAGTAGGCCCGCCACTGGCGCACCCCGTCGACGTCGACACCGAGCCGGATGTACTGGCCGGGGACGTGCCCGCGCCAGCTGCGGCCGGGCTGGATCAGCAGGGTGGCCGCGTCCGGCGTCTCCGGCTGCACGGCGAGGATCCGGCCGCGCAGGTCGGCACCGGCGCGGAGCGGAGCGATCAGATCGAGGTAGTCACTGGGCAGCACCGGCGTGGTCACCGTCTCGGCGAGCCGCCACAGGCGGCGCCGCAAAGATCTCGTCGTGCCCGGTGGCGGGACGGTGGCGGTCATACGACGATGGTCGCGGCCCGTTGGCATAAACTCTTGGTCTGCGAAGGTAAAGCGATCCACCCCTTTTGTGCGGAGAGAACAACCGTGGCGGAACCATCCGGAACGACCAATCGGGCGGCCCGCATCGAATTGGACCAGCGAGTGGCCCGCGAACTGCGCGACCGGCTGCCACTGGTGGCCGGTCAGACCGTCACCGCGATCACCGCCGAAGTGCCCAGCTACTCCGGCACCCTGACCGGGCAGATGCGGGACAAGATAGAGAACGCGGTGCAGATCGCGTTGGGCACCTTCCTGCAACTGCTCGAACAGTCCCAGGCCGCCGACCGTACCCAGGTCAACGACCCGAGCACCCCGCTGGTCCCGGCGCTGGAGGCCGCGTACGCCCTGGGCAGCGGCGAGGCCCGGTCGGGCCGCAGCGTGGACGCGCTGCTGGCCGCGTACCGGGTGGGCGCCCGGGTCTCCTGGCGGGAGCTGGCCGCCGCCACCGTGGCGACCGGCCTGCCCGCCGCCACCGTCGCCGAGTTCGCCGAGTTGATGTTCGCCTACATCGACGAGCTGTCCGCCGCGAGCGTCGCCGGGCACGCCGACGAGTTGGCAAGCGTGGGCCGGGCCCGACGGCGGAACCTGGAACGGCTCACCCAGCAGTTGCTCGCCGGTGAAGCGGAGGACGTGCTGCTGCGCAGCGCCGAGCGGGCCGACTGGCCGGTGCCGCAGACCCTCACCGTGGCGCTGCTGCCGCAGGCGAAGCTGCGCGGGGCGCTCGCCCTGCTGGGCGAACACACCCTGGAGAGCAGCGAGGAGCTGCCGGCCGGCGAGCCGGGCGAGGAGACCGCGGTGCTCCTCGTACCGGACATGCACGGTGACCGACGCCGGCAGCTCGCCCGGGTGCTGCACGGACGCCGCGCGGTGCTGGGGCCCTGCCGTCCCTGGGCCCGGGTCAGTTCCTCGTACCGACGGGTGGTCCGGGTGGTCGCGCTCGGTATCGCCCAGCCCACCGACGGCGAACCCCTGGACACCGAACATCACCTGGCCGAACTGCTGCTCAGCGCCGACGTCGAGGCGCTCGCCGACCTGCGTACCCGGGTCCTGCAACCCCTCGCCGAGCTGCCCGCCGCCACCGCCGAACGGCTCACCGAGACGCTGCGTTCCTGGCTGCTGCACCAGGGACGGCGCGACGACGTCGCCGCCGACCTCTTCGTCCACCCGCAGACCGTGCGCTATCGGATGGGTCAACTGCGCGAACTCTTCGGTGACCGGCTCACCGATCCGCGCAGTCTGCTCGACCTCACGGTCGCGCTCGCCCTGCCGGCCGGCGGGGCGGCGGCCGGCTGAGCGAACCCGCCGGGTAGGCGGGCCGGCCGAGCAGCGGTTACTCGGAGGTCGTCGGGCCGAGCAGGCGGATCTCCTCGACGTCCAGCCGGGCCTGCAACTCCTGCAAGACGGTGTCGTCGATCTCCCGCCGGTCGCGCATCGCGGTGATCTCGCGTCGCTTGTGTTCGAGGGCGGCCAGCCGCAGTTGACGCTCGACCTCCCGAGCGGTCAACGAGTCGTCCTCCGGCTCGGACTGCATCGCGCTCAGATGGCCCGCGTACTCAGCCCGGAGCCGGTGCAGGGTCTCCGCCTCGGCGCCCACCCGGTCGGCCAGGTCGGGCAGCGCGTCGAGGGTGGCCTGGGTGGCATTCAGCTGCGCCTGCCGCGACTCCTCGACCCGTTCCGGATCGCCGCGCAGCCCGGCCCAGCTCATCACGAACGGCAGGGTGGTGCCCTGCACCAGCATGGTCACCAGGATCACCGTGGCGACGCCGAAGATGATCAGATCCCGCTCCGGCACCGGGCTGCCGTCCTGCGCGGTCAACGGCACGGCGAGCGCCGCCGCCAGCGACACCGCCCCCCGGAAACCGGCCCAGCCGGCGACCGTACGCACCCGCCAGTTGACCTGCCGGGCGAGCTGCGACTCGCGCCGATCCAGCCGGGCCACGGCGGCGATCAGGTGCAGCCACAGCATCCGCACGGCCACCAGCACCCCGGCCACCACGAGCGCGATCACGACGGCCCGGCCCAGGGAGACGCTTGTGACGTTCTGCACCGCCCGCGGAATCTGCATGCCCACCAGCACGAAGAGTCCACCATTGACGAGGAAGGTGGTCAGGTCCCAGAAGGACAGCGCGAGGATCCGGGACCGGGCCCGGATCACCCGGGGACTGGCGTAGGAAAGCATCAGCCCGGCGACCACCACCGCGAGCACCCCGCTCTCGTGGATGCTGTCGGCCAGCAGGAAGGCGGCGAACGGGGTGAGCACGCTCAGCGCGCCCTCCCGCAGCGGGTCGTCGAGGCGCTTGCGGATCAGGATCACCACCGTGCCGACCACCATGCCGGCGGCGATGCCGCCGAGGAAGGACAGGCCGATCCGCTCGACGAGTTCGAAGGCGCTCGGTGCGGCGCCCCCACCGAGCAACCCGAGCGCGATGGCGAACAGCACCAGGGCGGTGCCGTCGTTGACCAGGCTCTCCGCGCGCAGGGTGGTCAGCAGCCGGCGCGGCATCCGCTTGGCCAACCCGGCCACCGCCGCGGCGTCGGTCGGGGCGAGCACCGCGCCGAGCACCCAGGCCACCGCCGGGTCGACACCGAAGCGCTGCACGACCAGCGACACCGCGACCATCGTGACCCCGACCAGGCCGACCGCCAACAACGCGATGACGACGATGTTCGCCCTGATCTCGCGCAGGCTGGTGACCAGGCTCTCCCGGTACAGGATCGCCGGCAGGAACAGCAGCAGCACCACCTCGGGTGCCAGGACCACGTGCGAGAACGGGGGCAGCAGCGCCACCAGGGCCCCCAGGCTGATCAGCAGCACCGGCGGGGCGACCCGGTACCGGCCACCGATGGTGGTGCCGACCAGCACGACGACACCCAGCGTGATGACCAGCAGCAGCTCGCGCACCTCGCCCCCGTTCGTCGCCCCCCACATGGTGGTACGCCGACGGGCCGCCCCGGGCCGATTCGCCGCAGCGCCCAGACCGGGCTCAGCGACGGGGACCGGCGCTCAGGTCCTCCTCGATGCGCTTGGCAGTGGCCAGCAGCGGTGGCAGCAGCTCCCTGCGGATCATCTCAAACGAGCCTCGGCTGGCGTGGGCGGAGACGTTCACCGCGGCCACCACCGAGCCGTTGTCACCGTGGATCGGCGCGGCCAGCGACCGCAGCCCCTCCTCCAGCTCCTGGTCGACGAGGGCGTACCCCTGGTTGGCGATCTTGGTCAGGATGTCACGCAGTTTGGCCGGATCGGTCACGGTGCGCCGGGTCAGCGGGCGCAGCTGCGCCGTGGCGAGATAGTCGTCCAGCCATCGGGGCGGCTGCCCGGCGAGCAGCACCCGGCCCATCGACGTGGCGTACGCGGGGAACCGGGTGCCGACGCTGATCCCCACCGTCATGATCCGCTTGGTGGGCACCCGGGCGACGTAGACGACCTCGTCACCGTCGAGGACCGACACGGAGCAGGACTCGTGCACCTGCGCCACCAGCGCCTCCATGTGCGGCTGGGCCACCTCGGGCAGGCTCAGGCTGGACAGGTAGGCGTAGCCGAGGTCGAGGATGCGCGGGCGCAGGGAGAACAGCCGCCCGTCGGTGCGTACGTAGCCGAGTTCGACCAGGGTGAGCAGGAAGCGACGGGCGGCGGCCCGGGTCAGCCCGGTGGCCCGGGCCACCTCGCTGAGGGTGAGCTGCGGGTGTTCGGCGTCGAAGGCCCGGATCACGGCGAGACCGCGTTCCAACGACTGGACGAACTCGCCGGAGCGGGCCGTCGCCTCGTCGCTCACTGGGCCTCCTGCCGCAGAGTCTCCTGGGCCACCTTGAACGCCCGGTTCGCCGCCGGTACGCCAGCGTAGACGGCCACCTGGAGCAGCACCTCCTTCACCTCGTCGGGGGTGAGGCCGTTGCGCAGAGCGGCGCGTACGTGCATGGCCAGTTCCTCGTCGTGGTGCAGGGTGGCCAGCACGGCGAGGGTGATGCAGCTGCGGGTACGCCGGTCCAGCCCCTCCCGGGTCCAGATCTCACCCCACGCGTAGCGGGTGATCAGGTCCTGGAAGTCGGCGGTGAACTCGTCGGTGCCGGCGATGGCCCGGTCGACGTGCGCGTCGCCGAGCACCTGCCGGCGTACCGCCATGCCGGCCTCGTACCGCTGCTGGTCGGTCATCAGCGCACCGCGCCTTCCGGGTCGAGGTGGTCCACGAGCAGTCGGGTGACGGCCTCGGGTTGCTCGACGTTGGCCAGGTGCGCCGCCCCGTCGAGCACCACCAGGCGGGCCGACGGGATCCGCTCGGCGATGGCGGCCGCGTGCTCCGGCGGGGTCGCCGGATCGTCGGCCGCGCCGACCACAAGCGTCGGTGCGCGGATCGCGGCCAGGTCCGGGCGCAGATCCATCGCGGCGATTGCCGCACAGCAGCCGGCGTACCCGGCGGCAGGCGTGCTGACCAGCATGTTCCGGTACGCGGCGACGGCGTCCGGATGGGTCGCGGCGAAGGCGGGAGTGAACCAGCGCTCGACGATCGCGTCGGCGATGCTGTCCAGCCGACCGGCACGGACGGCGGCGGCTCGGGCCCGCCAGCCGTCCGCCGGCCCGAGCAGTGCGGAGGTGCACAGCAGGGCGAGGCGGTCGATCCGTTCGGGGGCGTGGGCGGCCAGCCACATGCCGACCATCCCGCCGAGGGAGAGCCCGGCGTAGTGGACCCGGGTCACGCTCAGGTCGTCCAGCAGCCGCAGCACCTTCCGGCCGAGCAGGTCGATGGTGTACGGCCCGGCCGGTGTCGCCGAGCCGCCGTGGCCCAGATGGTCGTAGCGGACCACGCGGTACCGCTCGGCCAGCGCCGCCACCTGCGGCTGCCACATCGCGCCGGTGGTGCCGAGGGAGCTGCCGAGCAGCAGCACCGGCGCGTCCGGCGGGCCGTCGACGGTGTAGTGCAGCGCGCCGGTCACGGCCGTACCTCGCCGTCCGGCCCGACGGCCGCGGCCAGGCCCTGGGCCGCCTCGGGGTGCGGCCCGGCGGTCTCGGCCGGGCCTGGCGTCGCGTCGCGGTGCAGGTCGAGGGCGCGGTCGATCAGGTAGCCAGTGCTGCCGAGCCAACCGGCCGGGTCGAGGGCGGCGTCGACGTCCGACTCCGACAGGTGGGCGCGCAGGTCCGCCTCGGCCAGCAGCGCCGCCCGGAAGTCGGGCCGGCCGGCGGCGCGGCGGACCAGGTCGTGAGCGGCGGCGCGGCCCAGGGCCGGTGCCAGCCGGGCGGCGACCGCCTCGGCGAGCAGCAGGCCGCCGGTGGCGTCCAGGTTGGCCCGCATCCGCTGCGGACGTACGTCGAGGCCGGCGAGCATCCGGGCGGTACGGGCGGCGGCCCCACCGGCGAGGTGCGTCAGGTCGAGCAGGGGTTCCCACTCGGCGTGCCAGCCACCGGTGGCCCGCTCGTGCTCCTGGCCGGCGGCGGCGAACAACGTGCCGACGAGCCCCGGGCCACGCCGGGCCGCGGCGGTGACCAGCACCGAATCCACCGGGTTGCGCTTGTGCGGCATCGCCGAGGAGCCGCCCCGCCCCGCGCCTCCCTCGGCCACCTCACCAACCTCGGTCTGCGCGAGCAGGCCCACGTCGAGGGCGATCTTGCCGGTGGCGGCGAGCAGCCCACCGAGGGCGGCGGCCAGGTCGAGCAGGGGCTGGCGGCGGGTGTGCCAGGGCAGCGGGCTCGCCGCCAGGCCGAGCTGCGTGGCGAACCGGTCGACCATCGCCGGCCCGGCAGTGCCATAGGCGGCGAGGGTGCCGACCGCCCCGCCGAGCTGCGCGGGCAGGCCGGCGCGCGCCCCGGCCAGCCGGGTCCGCGCCGCCACCAGGCCGACCAGCCAGCCGGCCGCCTTGAGCCCGAAGGTGGTCGGTGCGGCCTGCTGGCCGAGGGTACGGGCGGTCATCAGGGTGTCGCGGTGGGTCCGGGCCAGCCGGGCGGCGGCGTCGGCGGCGTCGGCGAGGTGCCGCAGCAGCGGCTCGACGGCCCGGGCCGCCACCAGCGACAGGGCGGTGTCGAGCACGTCCTGGCTGGTCGCGCCGTGGTGCACCCAGGGCCGGGCCGGCGCGGCGACCGCGGCGGTCAGCTCCCGCACCAGCGGGACGACGGGATTGCCGGCCGCCTCGGCCGCCTCGCCGAGAGCGGCCGGGTCGTACCGTTCGACGCGGCACTGCCGGACGATCTCGTCGGCGGCCGGGGCAGGCACCAGCCCGACCTCGGCGCCGGCCCGGGCCAGGGCCGCCTCCGCGTCCAGCAGCGCCCGCAGCAGGGCGTGGTCGCCGAGTTCGGCGTCGACGTCAGGCGTGCCGGAGAGCCCGCGCAGCAGTGCCTCAGACGGCGAAGAAGACGGTCTCATGCTCTCCCTGAAGGCGGATGTCGAACTGGAACCCGTCCGTGGCCGGCCGGGCCAGCAGCGTGTCACGACGCTGCGGGTCGACGGTACGCAGCACCGGGTCGCTGGCGTTGGCCGCCTCGCCGGGAAAGTAGACCCGGGTGACGAGACGGTGCAGCAGCCCCCGCCCGAACACCGACAGGGTCAGGTGCGGTGCCTCGGTGTCGCCGTCGAAGGTGGGCAGCGGCCCAGGCTTGACGATGTGCAACGCGTACCGGCCCTCGGTGTCGGTCTCGGCCCGGCCGAAACCCCGGAAGCCGGGGACCGCCGATGGCCGGGCGCCCCGCGGATCGTCGGGATGGTCGAAGCGCCCGTCGGGATCGGCCTGCCAGCTCTCCACCATCGCATCGACCACGGCCGCGCCGGTGCCGTCGAAGATCCGGCCCCGCAGCCAGAACGCCCCGGGCGTACCCTCCGGCACCACGTACGGCCCGTCGGGCCAGCGCAGGCCGATGTGCAGGTACGGCCCGACGGTCTGGGCGGGCGTCACGCCCAGCGACTCACTCATCGTCGTCCTCGTCCTCGAACACGGTGGCCTCCCGGCCGCGCAGCACGATGTCGAACTCGTAGGCGAGCGCCCACTCGGGGCGGGTGGCCGCGTGGTCGTAGCGGGCCACCATCCGCTGCCTGGCCCGCTCGTCGCGGACCGAGTTGAAGATCGGGTCCTGGAAGAACAGCGGGTCGCCCGGGAAGTACATCTGGGTCACCAGCCGCTGGGTGAAGGCGCGGCCGAAGAGGGAGAAGTGGATGTGCGCGGGCCGCCAGGCGTTGTCGTGGTTGCGCCACGGGTAGGCGCCGGGCTGCACGGTGACGAAGCGGTAGCGGCCGTCCGCGTCGGTCAGGGCGCGCCCGACGCCTGTGAAGTTCGGGTCCAGCGGCGCCGGCCAGGTGTCGGCGGCGTGCCGGTAGCGGCCGGCGGCGTTGGCCTGCCAGATCTCGACGAGGGTGTGCGGCACCACGCGGCCGTCACCGTCGAGAACCCGGCCGTGCACGATTATCCGCTGCCCGAGGGGTTCACCGTCGTGCTGGCGGGTCAGGTCGTGGTCCAACTCGCCGAGGCGACCCTCGCCGAGCAGCGGGCCGGTGACCTCGGTGAGCCGCTGCGGCAAGTAGGTCAACGGCTGCTGCGGCGCCCGGCTCACCGTCGACCGGTAGCCGGGGCTGAGCAACGGCGGGTGGGCGTCGACGTCGTCGCGCCGGTAGCTCGGCAGGATCAGTTTCCGCTCGGCGTCCTGGGTCAAGGCCGCTCCTCCCCTTCAGTCGATCCGAGTATCCGCGACCCGGAGGATTCGAGCGGGTGCCCGCTGACGATCGCACCGCCCGGCGGTTCGGGCTGAGGCTGGCCGGTCATGCCGCCGCCCGCATTGTCGCTTCAAGGGCGCGCAGCACTGTGAGTTCCTCGGCGGTCGGTGGCTCGTTGGTGCTCAGGTCGTCGGCGACGGCGAGCGGCCAGCCGGTGGCCTCGCGGACCCGCTCGACGGTGACGCCCGGGTGCAGCCGGGTGAGCGTGAGTTCGCAGCTGTCCGGGTCGGCCTCGAGGACGCCGAGGTCGGTGATGACGGTGCGGGGTCCACCGCCGCGTAGACCGAGCCGGGCCCGGTCGCCGGGGCCGGCGCCGTAGCCGACCGAGGTGACGAAGTCGACGCGCTCGGTGAAGGTACGCCGGCTCTGCCGGACGATCACCACCACCTCGCCGCAGGAGGCGGCGATCTCGGGAGCGCCACCGGCACCGGGCAGGCGCACCTTCGGGTCGGTGTAGTCACCGCCGATGACCGTGGTGTTGATGTTGCCGTACCGGTCGAGCTGCGCGGCACCGAGGAACCCGACGTCGATGCGCCCGGGTTGCAGCCAGTAGTTGAACACCTCGGGCACCGGGATCACCGCGTCGGCGGTGTCGGCGAGCACGCCGTCACCGATGGAGAGCGGCAGCCGATCCGGCTTGGCGCCGAGACAACCGGACTCGTAGATCAGCACCAGATCCGGCGCGTGGGTGGCGCGGGCCAGGTTCGCCGCGGTGCTGGGCAGGCCGATCCCGACGAAACAGGCGGTGCCGTCGCGCAGTTGCCGGGCGGCCGCCACCGTCATCATCTCGTCGGCGGTGTACTGACTCATGCCGGCCCTCCGCTGCGCTGCGGGCCGACATGAGGCACCAACGCACTGAGTTGATGATTCGCTCGCTGACGCTCACTCATGCCGTCGCCCCCGCGTTCTGCACATGCCGTTCGATCCAGTCCTGGAAGGTGTCACGGTCCCGGCTGATCTCGTCCCAGGCGACGTAGAAGGCGTTGTCCCGCACCGAGTAGCCGTGCGCGTACGAGGGATGGGCGCCGCCGGGTACGTGCGCCACGGCGGTTATCGCCCAGCCGGGCAGCACCACCTGGCCGGGTACCGGGGTCAACTCGTCGACGATCTCCTCGACGGTGACCAGGGACCGGCGGGCGGCCAGCACCGCCTCCTTCTGCACGCCGGTGATGCCCCACATCTGCACGTTGCCGGCGCGGTCGGCGCGCTGGGCGTGCACCACCGTCACATCGGGGTTCAGCGCGGGGACCGCGGTCAGTGTCTCCCCGGTGAACGGGCAGTCGATGCTGCGGATGTTGCCGGTGTGCCGGGGCAGGTCGGTGCCGGTGTAGCCGCGCAGCACCGCGAACGGCAGGCCGGAGGCACCGGCGACGTAGCGGTTGGCCATCCCGGCGTGGCTGTGTTCCTCCAGCTCCAACGGGACGGGCCAGGAGTTCTGCACGGCGTCACGGAAGCGGTGCAGCGATCCCACGCCGGGGTTGCCGCCCCAGGAGAAGACCAGGCGGCGGGCGCAGCCGGCACCGATGAGCTGGTCGTAGATGACGTCGGGGGTCATCCGCACCAGGGTCAGGTCGCGCCGCTCCTGCCGGATGATCTCGTGGCCGGCGGCGAACGGGATCAGGTGGGTGAATCCCTCCAGCGCCACCGTGTCCCCGTCGCGGACCAGCTCCGCGACGCCGTCGGCCAGCGGGACGAGCTTCGCCATGAGCCTCCCTGCCTCCTGTGTCATCGCACCCACCGACCGCTGTTCGGCATGCGGACCGGCGTACTTATCTCGAACGTAATCGGCGTTGGTGACGTTCGTCAACGCGCCCCGGCCGACCGGGTTCACCCGTCCGACCTGTCGCAGAAATGTTGCGGTGATCCGTTGACGCGAGCCGAGTCCCGTGCAAATGTCCTTGATGAGAACGCCTGTTCGGCAAGCGAACAAGCGACGCGCGGTCGGCCCTGGCTACCGCCGGGCCGCCGCACGTATCAGGCGTGGCCGGAACCATCCCGCCGGCCACCGCCCGTGCCTGTCCCACCTGCGGCGCAAGGAGGACCACCATGCCCCTGCTCGACACCGACACCTGGCACGGCCGGATCTACAGCGACGGCTGGGTGCGGGCCTCCGGCGGCACCGCCACCGTTCGCGCCCCCGCCACCGGCGAGGAGATCGGCCAGGTAGGCGTGGCCGACGCCGACGACGTCGCGCGGGCCAGCATCCGGGCCGCCGCCGCGCAGCGGGCCTGGGCCGCCACCAGCTACACCGAGCGGGCCGCCGTGCTACGCCGGGCCGGCGCGTTGTGGGAGCAGCACGCCGCCGAGGTCGGCGAGTGGGTGGTCCGCGAGTCCGGGTCGATCCCGCCCAAGGGCGGCCTGGAGACCAGCACCGCCGCGCAGGAGTGCTACGAGGCCGCGACGCTGCCCTCGCAGTCGCTCGGTGAGATCATCCCGAGCGCCCAGCCCCGACTCAGCCTGGCCCGCCGGCTACCGGTCGGCGTGGTGGGCGTCATCTCGCCGTTCAACGCTCCGCTGATCCTGGCGATCCGCTCGGTGGCCCCGGCGCTGGCGCTGGGCAACGCGGTGGTGCTCAAACCGGACCTGCGTACGGCGGTCTGCGGTGGGCTCTCCATCGCCCGGATCTTCGAGGAGGCGGGGCTGCCCGAGGGCCTGCTGCACGTGCTGCCGGGCGGCGTCGCGACCGGCGAGGCGCTGGTCGCCGACCCGCGCGTACGGGTGATCAGCTTCACCGGGTCGTCCGCCGCGGGCCGCAAGGTCGGTGAGGCCGCCGCCCGGCACCTGAAGCGGGCGCACCTGGAGCTGGGTGGCAACTCGGCGCTGGTGGTGCTCGACGACGCGGACCTGGACCTCGCCGTCTCGGCCGGCGCCTGGGGTTCCTTCCTGCACCAGGGGCAGATCTGCATGACCACCGGCCGGCACCTGGTGCACGAGAGCCTCGCCGAGCGGTACGTCACCGAGCTGGCCGCCAAGGCCGACCACCTGCCGGTCGGTGACCCCGCCAAGGAGCAGGTGGCGCTCGGGCCGATCATCGACGAGGCACAGCGCGACAAGATCCACGCGCTGGTCACGTCGAGCGTGGACGCAGGCGCCCGGCTGGCCGCCGGTGGCAGCTACGAGGGTCTGTTCTACCGGCCCACCGTGCTCGCCGATGTCACCCCGACCACCCCAGCGTACGCGCAGGAGGTGTTCGGCCCGGTCGCCCCGGTGCTCGCCTTCAGCGACCTGGACGAGGCGGCGGCGCTGGCCGGCGCCAGCGAGTACGGGCTGTCGCTCGGCATCCTCAGCCGCGACGTGATGAAGGCCATGGCGCTGGCCGAGCGCATTCCCAGTGGCATCGTGCACATCAACGACCAGACCGTCAGCGACGAGGCGGTGGCGCCGTTCGGCGGGGTCGGCGCATCCGGCACCGGTTCCCGCTTCGGTGGGGCGGCGGCGAACATCGAGGCGTTCACCGAGACCCAGTGGCTCACGATGCAGGGCGACATCACCCAATACCCGTTCTAGGTCCCAAGGAGGCATGGATGCGTACTCAGGTCGGCATCATCGGAGCGGGACCGGCCGGTCTCATGCTGTCGCACCTGCTGCACCGGCACGGGATCGACTCGGTGGTGCTGGAGAGCCGCAGCCGGGAGTACGTGGAGCACCGGCTACGCGCGGGCGTGCTCGAACAGGGCTCGGTCGACCTGCTGCGGGACACCGGGCTGGGGGCACGCCTGGACCGGGAGGGGATGCGGCACGAGGGCATCGAGTTGCGCTTCGACGGCGAGTCGCACCGGGTGCCGATGACCGAGCTGACCGGCCGGGCGATCACCGTGTACGGCCAGCAGGAAGTGGTCAAGGACATGATCGCCGCCCGGCTGGCGGCGGGCGGGACGATCCTGTTCGAGGCACCCGCCGACCGGCTGTCCGGGCTGGACACCGCACCGCTGATCCACTTTCGACGCCAGGGCCGGGACGAGGAGCTGCACTGCGACTTCGTGGTCGGTTGCGACGGCTACCACGGGATCAGCCGGCCGACGGTGCCCGACGGGGTGCTGACCACCTACGAGCGCACCTACCCGTTCGCCTGGCTGGGCGTGCTCGCCGCCGCCCCGCCCGCGGTGGAGGAGCTGATCTACGCCCACCACGAACGCGGCTTCGCCCTCTACAGCATGCGCTCGCCGCAGATATCCCGGCTGTACCTCCAGGTGCCGGCCGACGAGGACATCGCCGACTGGCCGGACGAGCGGATCTGGGCCGAACTGCGGACCCGGTTGGAGACGGTGCCGAACTGGACGCTCAACGAGGGGCCGGTGCTGGAGAAGTCGATCACCCCGCTGCGCAGCCTGGTGGTCGAGCCGATGCAGTGGCAGCGGCTGTACCTGGCCGGCGACGCGGTGCACATCGTGCCGCCGACCGGCGCCAAGGGCATGAACCTGGCGCTGGCCGACGTCGCGTTGCTCGGTGACGCCTTCGCCGCCTGGTACGCCGACGGCAGCACCCACCTGCTGGACGGCTACTCGCGTACCGCGCTGCGCCGGGTCTGGCGGGCCCAGCAGTTCTCCTGGTGGATGACGTCGATGCTGCACCGGCTCAACGCCGACGACCCGTACGAGGCGAAGCTCCAGTCGGCGACCCTGCGCTACGTCACCACCTCCCCGGCGTACGCGACAAGCCTCGCGGAGAACTACGTCGGCCTACCCGAGGTCTGAGCCCCGGAGGCGACGGAGGTCAGCGCTTGCGCGCGAGGATGAGCCGGAACCGTGGGCTGCCGCCGGGGTGCTGACCCAGACCGGTCAGGGCGGTGTCGGTCGCGGTGAAGCCGACCGCCGTCAGGTCGTCACGCAGCGCGGAGAGGCTGGTGGTGTGGTAGTACATCACGAACGGCGGGCGCCACACGGCGTTGCGGACCCGCATGGTCAGGTCGAATCCGCGGGTGACCCAGTGCGAGACCGAGGTACGCGGCGACGGCGTACCGATCGGAATGGCGAACAGCCCACCCGGTCGCAGCGCCCGGTGGACCCCGGCGAAGAGCGCGGGGCGTTCCTCCGGCAGGAAATGCCCGAGCGCGCCGGCGCTGACCGCGAGATCGAATCCCTCGGTGAACGGCAGGGCCCAAGCGTCGGCCCGTACCCAGTTGGCTTCCGGGAATGCGCGGCGCGCCTGCGCGAGCATCCCGGCGCTGAAGTCCACGCCCGTGATCCGATCCCGACACAGGGAGCTGAGGACCTGCATCCCCGCGCCGGTGCCGCAGCACACGTCCAACCCATTGTCGAACGCCCCGACTTCGGTAAGTGCTTGCGCGGTCGCGCGGAGAACGCTGTCCGGCGTACGGAAGGGCGTGTGGTCGAACTTCGGCGCCAGCAGGTCGTAGCCGCGCTCCACCGAGGAGAGCGCCTGGACGCACAGCTCCCGTAGCGACGGGCCGTTGGGCGAGAACACCGGCCGAGGGTACCTTCCGGACCGCCGGCACCCGGCCGATGCCGAGGTACCCAGCCGAGTGGACTGTTCGCGCGGGCTGGGAGTCGCGGAACCTGGCGCACGGCGGCGTCACGGGGTAGAAACATCTCGGCGAGAGAGCGCTCTCACATACCTGGTCCACCGTGTCGTCGGGCCCGCCAGCAACCGGCCCGACGGGAAGGACGAACGCATGCCGACCCCACCACCGCACCGGCGACTCGGCCGGGCACTGGCCTTCGGGCTGGTGCTGACCACCGCCGCGGTCGCCACGAACACCCCGGTCAGCGCGGGCCCGCCCCGACCGACCGGCCCCACCTTCGGGCCCAACGTCACCATCTTCGACCCGAGCATGCCGGTCAGCCAGATCCAGGCGACCCTCGACGCGGCCCACGCCGCGCAGGTCGACAACGAGATGGGCACCACCCGGCACGCCTACCTGTTCCGGCCGGGCCACTACGGCACGGCCGACCAGCCGCTCCAGATCAAGGTGGGCTACTACACCGAGATCTCCGGCCTCGGCGCCTCCCCCACCGACGTGGTCATCAACGGCAAGGTCGAGGCGTACAACCGCTGTCTCACCGAGGGTGGCACCGCCAACTGCATCGCGCTCGTCAACTTCTGGCGCACGCTGAGCAACCTGTCGCTGCGCATCAACGCCACCGGCCAGGACGACTGCCGCGCCACGGCCAACTTCTGGGCGGTGTCCCAGGCCGTGTCGATGCGCCGGCTCGACATCAGCGGCGGCGGACTGTCGCTCATGGACTACTGCACCAACGGGCCGCAGTACGCAAGCGGCGGCTTCATCGCCGACTCCCGGCTGCCGGCCACCACAAACGGCTCCCAGCAGCAGTGGCTCACCCGCAACAGCGAGGTCGAGAGCTGGTCCAACGCCGTGTGGAACCAGGTGTTCGCCGGGGTCGTCGGCGCTCCCGACGACGCCGGGTTCCCCGACCCGCCGTACACGACGCTCGACACGACCCCGTTGAGCCGGGAGAAGCCGTACCTCTTCGTCGACGCCAGGGGCAAGTACCAGGTCCGGGTGCCGGCCGTGCGCCGCGACACGCGCGGCATCACCTGGGGTACCCGGATGACGCCGGGACGGACCATCCCGATCAGCGACTTCTTCGTCGCCCGGCCGTCCGACCCGGTGCACGTCATCAACCGGGAACTCGCCCGGGGCCGGCACCTGCTGCTGACCCCCGGGGTGTACGACGTGGCCCGCAGCATCGAGGTCCGCCGGCCCGACACGATCGTGCTCGGCATCGGGCACGCCACCCTGACCGCGGTCGACGGCGCGGTGCCGCTCAACGTCGCCGGGGTGCCCGGCGTGGTCGTCGCCGGGGTCACCATCGACGCGGGCCTGAAGGAATCACCGGTGCTGCTGCGGGTCGGCCGCAAGCACGGCCGCAACCACAGCACCCCGCGTAACCCGATCACACTGTCCGACGTGTACTTCCGGGTCGGCGGCCCACACATCGGCAGGACGGACACCGCGCTGGAGGTCAACAGCGACCACGTCCTGATCGACCACACCTGGGTGTGGCGGGGCGACCACGGTGTCGAGGGCTTCACCGAGGGCGTCAACGGCGACACCGACCGCTGGCGTACCAACACCGGTCGCTACGGCGTCGTCGTCAACGGCGACCACGTCACCGCCACCGGCCTCTTCGTCGAGCACTTCCAGCGGTACAACACCGTGTGGAACGGTGAGCACGGCACCACGATCCTCTACCAGAACGAGCTGCCCTACGACCCGCCCACCCAGGCGGACTGGCACAACGGCAAGGTCAACGGGTGGGCCGGCTACAAGGTCGGCGACCGCGTCCGCCACCACACGCTGCACGGTGGCGGGGTGTACGTGTTCAACCAGAACAACCCGTCGATCCGTACCGAGAACGGCTTCGAGGTGCCGGTGCGACCCGGCATCCGGCTGCGCCACATCATGACGGTGAATCTCAGCGCCGGCACCATCGACCACGTGGTCAACGGCGTCGGCGAGGCGGCCGACATGGACCGGGTCGGCGCTCCGGTCTACCTGGAGCAGTACCCGTAGCGCCGCAGGCGGGGGCCGGCGGCTCGCCGGCCCCCGCCGACGCGGTTCAGTCCACCACCGGGCTGCGGCGCTCCAGCAGGACGACATCGCGCCAGCGGCCGTGGTGGCGGCCCACCCGTTCGCGGGTGCCGACCACCCGGAACCCGGCCCGCCGGTGCAGCGCCAGGCTGGCGGTGTTCTCGGGGAAGACGCCGGACTGGATCGTCCAGATGCCCGCCGCGTCGGTCGACTCGATAAGCGCGTCGAGCAGCAGCCGGGCCACGCCCCGGCCCTGGGCGGCCGGGTCGACGTAGACGGAGTGCTCCACCACCCCGGCGTAGACCGCCCGGGCAGAGGTCGGCGACACAGCGATCCAGCCGATGAGGGTCCCGTCTGCGTCGACCGCTACCAGCCGGTGCGCCGGCAACCGGCCGGCGTCGAAGTCGGCCCAGGACGGCGCGACGGTCTCGAAGCTGGCGTTCCCGCCGTCCAACCCGGCCTGGTAGATCGCCAGTACCCGGTCGGCGTCGTCCGCCGTCATCGGGCGCAGCCGCACCTCGGCCGCCGCCGGCTCATTTCCGATCATTGGCGAATCGTAGGCGAGGGCGTCGGACGGCCCGCACGGCGATCGGAACCACGCCGGGTCGGGGTCCGGCGACCGCCGCCGCGCTAGCTCGCCGGCCCGTACCGGTACCGCTCACCGTGGCAGCCGAGTCGACGCGAGCGCAGCCGCCGGGCCGGGCGCGACCTGCCGCCGGGCGGGTCCGGCACGGGCGAGTCGCGCTCCCCCTCGGCCACGTGGACAACCGTGTCGAAGGTGCTGGTGAAGCGCTGCCGCAGGGACGGTGGCAGCGGTGCCCGGCTCACGCAGTGACGCAGCCGGGGCAGTACCCGGCGGCCCCGGGCCGCGTCGAGCAGGGCCGCGTACATCGCCGACGTGCCGTGGAAGACGGTGACCTCCTCGCGCAGCATGAGGTCCAGCGCCGCCGGGCCGGTGAAGCGGCTCAGCAGCACCAGGGTCGCCCCCGCCCGGAAGGTGCCGGTCAGGGCGACGGCCCGGCCGAACCGGCCGCCCAGCGGCAGGCAGCCGAGCACCACGTCGGTGCCGTCCGGGTCGGCGGCCGGGTCGACGTCCGGGTCCGCGAACGTGGCGGTACCGCCGGGTGGGGTATCACATAGATCTTCCAACCGGGGTACGCCGGACAGGCCCCGGGCCGGGCCGACGGTGAGCAGCGGTACGCCGGCCCGCGCACTGAGCCGCCGCCCGGCCGCCAGTTGCGAGGTGTGGCAGACCAGCAGCCTCGCCTCCCGGGCCAAGTGGTCGGCATGCGGACCGACCGGAACGCCGACCGGTAGGACGACCGCACCGGCGGCGAGAGCGCCGTAGTAGACCCGGGGGAAATCCACCACGTTCGGCGCGAGCAGGGCCACCGCGTCGCCGTCGCGGACCCCGGCGGCGCGCAGCCCGGCGCCGTAGCAGCGGGCCTCCAACCACAATTCGGCGTACGTGACGCGGGCCCGGCCGTCGACGACGGCGACGGTGTCGGCGTGCCGGTCGGCGGAACCGGCCAGCACGGTCGCCGGGGAGAGCGCGGTCATCGGGGCGGGTCCACGTACAACCGGCTCACCGTCTCGGCCACGCAGACCGGCTTGCCGCCACCGTCACCGTCCACGGTCGCGGTGGCCACCAGCTGCGCCCCGCCGTCGAACGGGCTGACCTCGTCGATGGTGGCGACGACCCGCACCGAGCTGCCGACGCGTACCGGGGCGGGGAAGCGGACCCGGTTGAGGCCGTAGTTGACCCCCATCCGCACCCCGTCCACCCGGTAGAGGCGGCCGACCAACGCGGGCAGCAGGGCGAGCGTCAGGTAGCCGTGGGCGATGGTGCCGCCGTACGGCCCGGCCGCCGCCCGTTCCTGGTCGAGGTGGATCCACTGGTGGTCGTCGGTGGCGTCGGCGAACAGGTTCACCCGGCGTTGGTCGATGGGGAACCACGGGCCCGGCCCGAGTCGCTCGCCGATCGCGCCGGCCAACTCGTCGATGCTGGCGAAGCGCCTCATCCCAGATGCCCTCCGAGCTTCGTGTACCCGCGCAGCAGGTCGCGGGAGATGATCAGTCGCTGCATCTCGTCGGTGCCCTCGAAGATCCGGTACAGCCGCACCTGCCGGTACCAGCGTTCGATCGGCAGCTCGCGGGTGTAGCCCATCCCGCCGTGGATCTGCATGACCCGGTCGACCACCCGGTTGACCATGCCGGCGCCGTAGAGCTTCGCCATCGAGGAGGCGTGCCTCGGGTCCAGACCGGCGTCGACCGTCCAGGCGGCCCGCAGGATCAGCCACCGGGCCGCCTCCAGCTCGGTCTCCGAGTCGGCGATCATCCACTGGATGGCCTGGTTGGTGCCGATCCTGGCCCCGAAGGTCTCCCGGGTGTTGGCGTGATCGATGGCCATCCGCAGCGCGCGTTCGGCGATGCCGACGGCGTGCGAGGGGATCGTGTAGCGGCCCTTGCCGATCCACTGCATCGCCAGGGTGAAGCCCTGCCCGACCTCGCCGAGGATGTTGCGGTTCGGCACCCGTACGTCGTCGAAGAACAGCGAGGCGGGCCCGCCCTCGCCCATGGTGGGGATGAACTCCGACCGCCAGCCCATCGCCCGGTCCACCAGGAACGCGGTCGCTCCGCCGTCGCGGGCCCCGCGCTCCGGGTCGGTGACCGCGATGACGATGGCGAAGTCGGCCTCGTTGCCGCCGGTGATGAAGGTCTTCTCGCCGTTGAGGATCCAGTCGTCACCGTCGCGCCGGGCCCGGAACCGGATGTTGGCGGCGTCGGAGCCGGCGCCCGGCTCGGTGATGGCGAAGCAGGAGTTCCGCTCCCCCTCGATGGTGGGCAGCAGGAACTCCTGCCGCTGCTCCTCCGTGGCGTGGAAGAGGATGTTGTCCGCCTCGCCGCCGAAACGGAACGGCACGAAGCTGCGGCCGATCTCCGTCCAGATCAGCGACTGGACGACGGCGGGCAGGTCCATGCCGCCGTACTCCGCCGGCGTGGCCAACCCCCAGAAGCCGAACTTGCGGGCCTTGAGCTGCAACTCCCTCAGCTCGGAGCGTTCCAGGCCGGGCTGGTGGGCCCGCTCGCGACGCAGCAGCTCCTGCTCCAAGGGCATGACCTCGCGGGTGATGAAGTCGCGGGCGGTGTCGCGGATGGCCCGTTCCTCGTCGGACAGCCCGAAGTCCATGTGCTCACGGTTCCTCTCGCGGGTTCAGAAGGCGTTGACGCCGGTGAGCGCCCGCCCGATGAGTAACTGCTGGATCTGGCTGGTGCCCTCGTAGAGGGTGGCGACGCGGGCGTCGCGCAGGTACTTGCCGACCGGGTACTCGTCGATGTAGCCGTACCCGCCGAAGACCTGGATGGCGTCGTTCGCCGCGCGGACGGCGGCCTCGCTGGCGAACAGCTTCGCCATCGACGCCTCGGTGGCGAACGGCTCGCCCCGGTCGATCAGGTCGGCGACCCGCCAGACCAGCAGCCGCGCGGCGGCGGTGTCGACCGCGATGCCGGCGAGCAGTTGCTGTACGAGCTGGTGTCCGGCGATCGGCTTGCCGAACTGCGTACGTGTTCCGGCGTAGCCGACGGCGGCGTCCAGGCAGCCCTGGGCGATGCCGACGCAGCCGGCGGCGACCGACATCCTGCCCTTGGCGAGGGTGGCCAGCGCCAGCTTGAAGCCGGCACCGCGCTCGCCGAGGCGGGCGGTGTCGGGCACCCGGACGGCGTCGAGGACGAGTTCGGCGGTGGCCTGCCCGCGCAGGCCCAGCTTTCCCTTGATCTCCGACCGGGTGAGGCCGGGGCTGTCGGTCGGCACCAGGAACGCGGTGATCCCCCGGTGGCCCGGGCCGCCGGTACGGGCGAAGAGCAGCGCCACGTCGGCGGTGGTGCCGTTGGTGATGAACGTCTTGCGGCCGGTCAGCAGCCAGTCGTCGCCGTCGCGGACCGCGCGGGTGGTAAGCGCCGCCGCGTCCGAGCCGCTGTCCGGCTCGGTGAGGGCGAAGCAGCCGAGCGCGGTGCCGGAGCAGAGCGCGGGCAGCCACCGTTCCCGCTGCTCCGGGGTGCCGTGGGTGGCGATCGACTTGGCGACCAGGCCGAGCGAGACCGACACGATGCCCCGGACGGCGGAGTCGCCCCGGCCGAGTTCCTCAAGCACCAGGCAGTACGCGAGGTGGTCGCCGCCGGATCCGCCGTACTCCTCGGCGATGGTGAGGCCAAGGAAGCCGACCTCGCCGAGCTTGCCGACGATGCCGGGGTCGACCGCCTCGCGCCGGTCCCAGGCCGTCGCGTGCGGCACCACCTCGCGGTTGACGAAGTCGGCGGCGAGCGCGCGGACCGCGACCTGCTCGGCCGAGAGGTGAAGGTCCATGGCAGTAAACTAGCGGTGCAAGTTTTATGCTGTCCAGACCCCGGTGTGGCAAAGTTCCCCGCGAGCCACCCACCCGAAGGAGGACGCCATGCCCCGGCCGCGACAGGCCCTGCTCAGCCGGGAGCGGATCGTCGAGGCCGCCGCCGCGTTGATCGACGCCGACGGGCTCGACGCGTTCTCCACCCGCCGGCTCGCCGCCGCGCTCGGCGTACGCGGGCCCTCGCTGTACAACCACTTCGGCACCAAGGACGAGATCCTCGACGCGGTCGCGGACAGCATCACCGGCCAGGTCGACGTGTCGTTCTTCGCCGAGGTGGACTGGCGGGAGGCGCTGCGCCGCTGGGGCCACTCCTACCGGGCCGCCCTCGCCGCCCATCCGAACATCGTGCCGCACCTGGCGCGCGGCCCCGGCCGACGTCCGGCGGCGCTGACCATGGCCGACGCTGTCTACGGCGGGTTGGTCGCGGCTGGTTGGCCACCCGCCCGGGCGACACACATCGGCGCGCTGATGCGCTACTTCGTGATGGGTTCCGCGCTCAGTTCCTTCGCCCAGGGCTTCGTGAAGGATCCGGGGCTCTACGCCGAGCAGTACCCGCACCTGAGTCAGGCCCACCGCCTCGCCGAGCACCAGCAACAGGTCGACGAGGGCGCCTTCGCGCTGGGCCTGGAGGCGCTCATCGACGGGCTGTCACACACGTACGAACGCGTCGTCGGCCCGCTGCCACCCCTCCCGCCGGGCGGCCCGGCGTACTAGAGTCCAAACTTGCACCGCTAGTTTTAGTCGAGGTGAGGAGCCCATGGAATCCGTACGGACCGACTTCTACCTCGACGGACGCTGGGTGCGTGCGGCCGGCGGACAGCCGCTGGAGGTGCACAACCCGACGACCGAGGAGGTCATCGGCACCGTCCCGGCCGGCACGGCCGAGGACGTCGACCGGGCGGTGGCCGCCGCCCGGGCCGCCTTCGAGGGCTGGGCGGCGACCGACCCCGCCGACCGGGCCGCCCACCTCGACCGGCTGCATGCCGCCCTGACCGCCCGCGCCGACGACATCGCGCACACCGTCGCCGGTGAACTCGGCACCCCGCTGAAGGTCGCCACCCGGGTCCAGGCCGGGCTGCCGCTCACCGTGCTGCGCAGCTTCGTCGACCTGGCCGCCCACCCGCCCGCGCCGCAGACCGTGGGCAACTCCCTGGTGGTACGCGAACCCGTCGGTGTGGTCGGGGCGATCACCCCGTGGAACTATCCGCTGCACCAGGTCGTCGCCAAGCTCGCGCCCGCCCTGGCCGCCGGTTGCACGCTGGTGCTGAAGCCGAGCGAACTGACCCCGTTGACCGCGTACCTGCTCTTCGACGCCATCGACGAGGCCGGCCTGCCGCCCGGCGTGGTCAACCTGGTCACCGGCACCGGGCCGGTGGTCGGCGAGGCGCTCGCCGGCCATCCCGGCGTGGACCTGGTCTCCTTCACCGGCTCCACCGCCACCGGCCGGCGGATCACGCACCTGGCCGCCGACCGGATCGCCCGGGTGTCGCTGGAGCTGGGCGGCAAGTCGGCGAATGTGATCCTCGACGACGCCGACCTGGCCAGCGCGGTCAAGGTGGGCGTCGGCAACGCCTTCCTCAACTCGGGGCAGACCTGCACCGCCTGGACCAGGATGCTGGTGCACCGGGACCGCTACGACGAGGCCCTCGACCTGGCCGCCAAGGCCACCGACGGCTACCAGCTCGGCGACCCGCTCGACCCGGCCACCCGACTCGGCCCGCTGGTCTCCGCCGCCCAGCGGGACCGGGTACGCGACCACATCACCCGGGGCCTGGCCGACGGCGGCCGGCTGGTGGCCGGCGGCCCCGACGCCCCGGTCCCGCAGCGGGGCTGGTTCGTCGCCCCGACCGTCATCGCCGACGTCGACCCCGACAGCGCCCTCGCGCAGGAGGAGGTCTTCGGGCCGGTCCTCGCGGTCATCCCGGTCGACGACGACGACCACGCGGTGCGGGTCGCCAACAACTCCCGCTACGGGCTGGCCGGCGCGGTCTGGTCCGGCGACGAGGAGCGGGCGCTTCGGGTGGCCCGCCGGCTGCGCACCGGCGCCGTCGACATCAACGGCGCACCATTCAACCCGCTCGCCCCGTTCGGCGGTTACAAGCAGTCCGGCGTCGGCCGCGAGCTGGGCGTGCACGGGCTTGAGGAGTTCTGCGAAGTGAAGGCGATCCAACGGTGAGGGGCCTGGTGGTCCGGGGCGTCGGCACGCCGCCCCGGGTGGAACCTGTCGAGCTGCCCGCCACCGGCCGCGGGCAGGTACGGGTGGCGGTCCGGGCGGCCGGCGTCTGCCACTCCGACCTGTCCATGGTCGACGGCACCATCGCCGCGCCGTACCCGCTGCTGCTCGGCCACGAGGCCGCGGGCGTGGTGGTCGAGGTCGGCGACGACGTCGACCGGATCGCGGTCGGCGACCACGTGGTGCTCGACTGGGCTCCCCCGTGCCGATCCTGCTGGTACTGCGGGCACGGCGAGCCGTGGCTCTGCGAACGCTCCGGCACCCCGGCCGCCACCGTCGGGCACACCATCGACGGCGAGCCGCTGCACGTCACCCTGGGCCTCGGGGCGCTCGCCGAGCAGGTGGTGGTGCCGCAACAGGCCGTGGTCTCCGTACCGCCGGACCTGCCCTTTGCCACCGCCGCGCTGCTCGGCTGTGCGGTGCTCACCGGCGTCGGCGCGATCCGCCGTACCGCCGACGTCCGTCCCGGCGACTCGGTCGCCGTCATCGGCCTCGGCGGCGTCGGCCTCTCGGCTGTCGCCGCCGCCCGCGCCGCAGGCGCCGCCCGCGTCATCGCCGTCGACGTCGCACCCGCCAAGGCCGAGCTGGCCCACGCCGCCGGTGCCACCGACTTCCTGCTCGCCGACGACACCCTCAGCCGCGCGGTACGGTCGCTCACCGACGGCCGGGGCGTCGACCACGCGGTCGAGTGCGTCGGCCGGGCCGCCACCATCCGCGCCGCCTGGCGGGCGACCCGGCGCGGCGGGCAGGTCATCGTGGTCGGCATGGGCGGCAAGGACGACATGGTCGCCCTCAGCGCCCTGGAGATCTTCCACTCCGCCCGCACCCTGCGTTCCTCGGTGTACGGCTCCTCCGACCCGGACCGCGACGTGCCCGAGCTGGCCCGCGCGGTACTCGACGGCACCCTCGACCTCGACTTCCTGGTCACCGACCGGATCACCCTCGACGACGCACCGGAGGCGCTGGCCCGGATGGCCCGGGGCGAAGGCGCCCGCACCGTGGTCCTGTTCGACTGACCCGTTTGGTGTGAACTCTTTAGACGCCGGCCTGATCGGGCGTCGTCCGAGGCCATCCGGCCCGGTCTGGTTCGGCAGGCACGGCTGTGGTCCTTCGCTGCGGTACTTCCGGCGGCTGTCGGGTCCAGCCGATGAAGCGGCGGTGCAGTGCGCCGGCCGGCGCCCAGGGCATGTCCTCGGCGGCCTGCACGAGATAGCCACCGAGGTAGAGGGCCAGTGACACCGGAGCGCCCGCATACTCCGCGCGCAGTTCGCGCCGCCGGGTCGGACACGGCCAAGGCAGGTCGCAACCGCCGCAGCTCCAGATCGGCAGGACCGGGCCGTGGGTGGTCACCGCACATCAGCCGTCAGCACTTGCACAGTCACCGCCAGTCGAACTGATGATCGAAGGATCACAGATGAGTGTCATGCTTGGGGACCAGCACTAGGCCCCCTATAAGCTGCAGCGGTGGTGGGCGAGGGGGGAAACATGGAGAGCGCGCCCATCCGGGCTGCGGAGTTCTTTGCCGGGATTGGTCTCGTCCGAACCGCCCTCGAGCGCGTGAAGGGCGCTCAGGTGCAGGTGGTGTGGGCAAACGACATCAAACAGGCCAAGTTCGATGCCTACGCCGCCAACTTCCCGGACGCCGAAGATCACTTTCTAGTTCGGGACATCCGCAAGGTTCAGTCGCAGGACCTACCAGCGGGGATTGAGCTCGCGACGAGTAGCTTCCCATGCATCGATCTCTCGTTGGCTGGGAACAGGCGCGGCTTGGTTGGCAATCAGTCGGGGATGTTCTGGGAGTTCGCCAAGATCGTGGAGGGCATGTCGCCTCGACCGTCTGTGGTCCTACTTGAGAACGTCCACGGTTTCGCCACCAGCCACAAGGGCGAGGATCTTGCGGCTGCACTGGCTCGCCTGTCGAAGCTCAACTACTCCTTGGACGTGCTGGCAATCGACGCTCGGCATTTCGTGCCGCAGTCTCGACCGCGGATGTTCATCGTCGGCATACAAAAGGACAAGTTGCCGAGCCAAGCGCGCCATGACGTCCCACTAGTCACCGACACGCGTCCTCCTTGGGTGCAAGCCATCCACGAAAAGCACCGCCAGACGCTGGATATGCATCACATCGAGCTGCCAGCCTTGCCGACGGGCCCGCAGGACCTAGAGGGCTTCGTGGAGGCAGATGTCACTGCAAACTTGTGGTGGGGCCAGGACCGCGTAGACGCCTTCGTCCGCTCTCTCAGTGACATTCAAAAGGCCCGTTTCGACGCCCTTCTCGCGGCAGATGCGATCAGCTATCGAACTGCCTACCGGCGCACTAGGCAGGGTGTCTCGGTGTGGGAGCTTCGCAAAGACGGCATCGCTGGTTGCCTCAGGACCACCGGAGGCGGATCAAGCAAGCAAGCGTTGGTCCGGCTAGGCAGAGGTAGCAAGGCGATTCGATGGATGACACCACGCGAGTACGCCAACCTTATGGGTGCCCATGACTACAAACTCCTTGCTGGCACACCGAACCAGCAACTCTTCGGGTTCGGCGACGCCGTTGTGGTTGACGTCATCGAGTGGCTCGGCAACAACTATCTCCTGCCGGTCCTACGTCCGACTAGCGCGGAGTAGCTTCAGGTGGCGCAAGAGACATCGAGATGACGATACCTCCCACGCCGCCACCGTCATCAGCCTCGCGCTCTATGAAGTCGAACAAAAGCGCTAACACAAAGCCTGAACTGGCCCTAAGGCGACAGCTCTTTCATCGAGGGCTACGGTATCGAGTAGGTCATCGAATCTCCCTGCCAGAACGCACGGTTCGGCCAGATATCGTATTCACGCGTCGTAAAGTGGCAATCTTCGTAGACGGCTGTTTCTGGCACGGGTGCCCGCTGCATTGCCGGATGCCGTCCGACCCCAGCGGCTACTGGCACTATAAAATCGATCGCAACCGAAGGCGCGACGCGGAAGTGAATGAATTGCTCCGCGCCGCAGGCTGGACTGTCTACCGTGTTTGGGAACACGAGTCAGCGACAGACGCGGCGGAGAAAATCCATTCTTCGCTGGTCAGGGCAGTGAGCACCTAGCGCGCCACGTAGCAGTCTGATCCTGCAATCCCGCTGGCCGTTGCTGGCGTGGCAGCGAGGATGCCCGAGCCGCAAAGCCGGGTCGGATAGTTGACACTCGCCTGAAGCCGCCGTCTAGCATGGACTTCTGCCAGGGAAGTGGCTCCGTTGGCTTCCATGCCGTCCCCGCCCTTCCTGATGCGGAAGGTTAGCCCTTAGACTCCTCTACCGGTTCATGAGCCAACGAGAAGCTGAGGTGTGCAGTGGCCAGTCGTGGCGTTGCGTCGTACAACGATCCTGATCACGAGCCGCCATTGAAAGCCTCTCTGCCGACCAAATTTGTCCAAGGATTCCGGCTGCTACTCAAGGACGCAATGAGGTCCGTTGATGCCGCGAGCGGAAAGCGGTTGGGTAGCTGTATCGGTGTGTATGGCTTCTACGACTACGATGCCGAGCCTATCTACGTTGGGCAGACGTGGGAGAACTTCGGGACACGCATAGGCAGGCACATGACAGGCCAACGAAGCGATACGCTTGCGTATCGAATCCTCGACCCCTTCGAGGTTGCAGAAATTGAGTTCTGGCCAGCCGAGCACCTGCGCGCCGACGCCGACAAGCGAGCGAAGCTCGACGCGATCGAGTACTCGGTGTATCGCCAAGCGATTGATGAATCCAAGTATCATGCAATCTTGAACGAGAAGATTCCGCCAGTCTCGGAACTCGTACATCTGCCACAATCTTATCGTTTCAACTTGATTCCCGACGACTTGCGGGAAGATCGCGAGCACCCAGATGTTCGTATCGCCCGTCGCGCCGAAACATTGGCCAGGGTTTCAGCCGTCGCTCACGAGCGTGGCGAGGTCTCGCCTGGGCTGCGACGCGTCATTGTGATCCAAGCAGTTCGCCTCGCCGACCTGGCAGCTGCGCGCCTGGCTTTCGCCGAAGGCCGAGCACGACCCTCTCCTGGTGCAATCGATGTACATGCGTTGGTCGGCAACGTCCTGCAGGAGTCGAGCGATGACGACACTTCGGACGAGTAGCCTGCCTGCGACCTCGCGTTTCTGATTTCGATGACATCGACACCGTCCTCGCTACTGGCCGACCGACACCACCCAGAAACGGAGCGTCGCTACCTTCGACGCCTCCGTGACATTCGTTAGCCGCCAACTTAGCCGTGGCCACGGTCCAAGCGACTCGACCGGCCCAGTCCCGAGTCATTCTGTAGAGGCATCTCCCGATTGCCTTCCGCCGGTACGATTGGTACCTCAACGATGCACTTCGCGCGCCGTGCGCAGGACATTGCGGGCGGCGATCGCCACCGGGCAACCCGGGTGCCGCACGCTCGGCAGCGGCAGCGGCCGCGGGCCGGGTTCGATGCTGTCGGAGGATCGTTCGGGCGTTGAGGATCAGTCGGTTGCGGATCTGGGCCGGCGACAGGAATGGTGCCGTCACTGGTCAGCCCACCCCAAGGGAGACGGCGAGCTGCGTGACCGTGGTCGGGGCGCGCGGGTCACGGGCGATCTCGGCGAGTACGTCCCGGGCGGCGGGTCGGTCTCGGACCTCGGCCGGTGCGGTGCGCTCAGCTTCAACAAGCACCCGCGCGGCATGTGTCGCATCGTCGGCGTGGAGGTAGGCACGGGCGACGTCAAGCAGGTGCGCAGCGCGATGTTCGGGGGGTAGCCACCGCCACCCGGGTCGCCTGGTGGCCTTCTCGTGCCAGCCGATTGCAGCACGGACGTCACCGGACTCGACGGCTGCGGCGGTACGCGCCAGGGCGACGGCGGTGGGTCCGAACCCGGTGTGGTGATGGTCGTGCCCGTCGCCGACCCGCTCGGCCATGCCGGCGGCCTCGTCGATCAGCTCAGTGGCGGTCGACTCGTTCCCGTGCTGTGCGGCGGCCAGGGCCGCCTGGCTGAGCAGGGTTCCACACAGGGACAGCTCCGCCGGTGTACCGCTGTCGATCTCCGGCGGGGCGATCCGGTACGCGCCGGCGAGCATCAACGACTTCGCCTCCCGCGTACGACCCGACATCCGCAGCACCTGGCCGAGCTGGACGGCGGCGGCTGCCACCAGCTCCCGGTCACCGGTGGCAGCGAGCATCGCCCGATCGGTGGCCAGCCAGGCCAGCTCGGCGTCGCCGAGCTTGATCAGCAGGGCGGCCGTGATCCGGTACGCCTCCACCAGCGGGGTTCGACCTGTGGCCGGGGCTTGGGCGTAGGTGCGCTGTGCATTGGTGAGCAGGTCCGGTGCTATGTCGATCACCTGCTGGTAGCGGGCGTACTGGAACGTCGTCCACGCGTGCCCCACCTCCCGCAGCATCCGGTCCACCGGCATCACCGGCCGCAGGCCCGCCGGCATGCCCAACGGAATCTCGTACCGGGACAGCGCAACCCTGATCCGATCGACACCCTCGGCGCGATGTGTCACCTCGGCCGGCTCGGTGTTCCCGCCGACCAACACGGCGGCATCGATACGCAGCACGCGGGCGATCTGCTGGAGAGTAGACAGTCTGTCCAACGATCGGGCTCCGCGCTCAACCTTGTCGACCCAGCTCTTCGACTTGCCGAGCCGGTCGGCGAACATCTGCTGCGACAGCTTCCGCCGCCCCCGCCAGTACGCCACCCGCCGTCCGACCGGCAACAGCTCAACGCTGTCCACGACGCCACCGCCGGTCCGGTCTCGCCCGGGTGATCTCCTCCGCCGGGATCCGCTCCGCCTCAGCCTCGGCGAGAAGCCGCCGCTTCGCCGCTTCCCGCTCGGCTGCTTGGATCTGCTCGCCCCGGCTCACCCCTGGCTCGTCGCCGTCACCCTGCATCCCCACCTCCGTCGGCCGAAGCGCGGCGGCAAGTCGGCCGTCGCAGGTCTACAGTGACGTCCGGATGTCACCGACCGCGACGACACAAAGCCCGACAAGTAGGCCACATTGGTGGCGACAAAAAGGCGACACAGCGCTATCGTGTCGGTCATGGACGCCCCCAATACCGCTCTGCGAGCTATCCGCATCGGGATGCGGATGAGCCAGGACGACTTCGCCCGCGCGCTCCAGGCGGCCGGCCATCGCGTCGGTGAGCCCAACGACGCCAACAAGAGGCTCGTCCAGCGATGGGAGTCCGGGGCGATCGCCGCACCCCGCCCCGTCTACGCCCGCGCGCTGGAAGTCGTCACCGGCCTGCCCATCTCGCTGCTGGGCTTCGCCTCGGTACCCGGAAGGCAGGTCGCCGATGACCAGCACGGCGGTCACGACCTGACATCTCCCATGTCCAGCCTGGCCACGCCGACGCCAAGGCCGACCACGGTTCACCAGTCATACGAGGGAATCTGGCTCAGCCGCTACCAGTACTACTCAAGCGGCCGGGGAGACTCCTTCGCCGGGCAGCACTTCGTCGTGGTGCTTCAGCACGGTGACCGGCTGACCGCACGTAGCCTGCCCGGCTCGGCAGCCTCGTCTCTCTCCATGGACCTGACCGTGGACGGCTCCGTCGTCACCGGCACCTGGGTGGAGCAGACCGACCCGGCTGGCTACTACCGGGGTGCCCGCTACCACGGTGCGATCCAACTCCTGGCTGAGCCCACGGGTCGACGGATGGCCGGCAAGTGGGTCGGGTTCGGCAAGGACATGGATGTCAACACCGGCCCGTGGGAACTTATCTTCCGCGACCCCTCGACATCCAAGGCAACACTCGACCGATACAACACGACGGCGACGTAGCGCGCCGCTATCCGACCGACGACGCCGAGCCGCGGCCGACCTCGGCGTGGCGCTTGGCTAAGCCTGAGTGCAACTTCCCTGTTGTTGTCGTCTCGGTTCGCTTCGAGGCGACAACTTCCCCGTTGTTGTCCTATCCGCAGGGCCACTGACTACGGCCGGCGCTTGTACCGGTTGCCGTGTCGGGCGGTGAGTTGGTTGGGCCTGGATTCAGCCGGGCCACCCGTCAAGGTACTCGGCGAAGGAAACGTCGCCCTGCTCATCGCCGCCGATCTCCCGGAACTGGTCCAGGTCGTCGTAGCCAGGAGTATCGGGCAGCAGCACCCGCAGTGAGTGCGTGGCGTGGTCGGCCAGGAACTTCCACAACGCCCGGGTCAACTCCGGCTGGCCGGAGTTGGCGGTGTAACCGTCCTGGAAATAGCCGATCCGCTGGTCGCCCAGCCGGTACGCGGTGCCCAGTGCCACACACGTGGCGCACTGTGGACAGGCCAACCAGCCGGTGAGCGACACCCGAGAACCCCTCAATCACATCGTCATGCCACGCAGGCCCAGGATGGCCATGCCGGCGCGGTCAGGTGGTCGCGGCGCGTTCAGCGGCGTCGATGTTGGCGTCGGTGACCACGAACATGCCGAGCAGCAGGGTGAGCGTCAGCACTCCCATGATGGCGAAGACCGCGCGGAGGCCGAAGACCTCGGCCAGCAGACCGCCGACCAGCGCGCCGGCTGGCATGCTTCCCCAGGCCAGCATTCGGTAGCCGCTGTTGACCCGGCCGAGCAGCCGGTCCGGGGTGATGCGTTGGCGAAGCGAGATGGTGATGACGTTCCAGGTGGCGAGCAGGATCCCGCCGACGAAGAAGACCGCGCCGATCACGAAGGGGTTGGTGCTCAGCGCCGGTACGCCGACGACGGCTGCCATCGCCAGCACGGAGAGCGCGAGGGTGCGGGACCGCCCGAGCCGTTGTTCGATCTTGGCGGTGGCGACCGAGCCGAGCACGATGCCGGCGGCGATGGTGGTGAGCAGGAGCCCGTACCCGGGTTCGGTGAGGCCGATGGCCGAGTCCGGGCCGACCGCGTAGAGCACCAGCACGGCGAAGATGCCGCTGGTGATGAAGTTGCTGGTCCCGACCATGGTGGCCAGGGTGCGCAGCAGCCGGTGCCGCCACAGGAAACGTAGCCCTTCGGCGATGTCGGCGCGCATCGTGGTCGGGGTGTCGCGTTCGATCCGGAACCGGCCGGCGACCAGGAGCAGTGCGGCGACGGCCAGCGCCCACAGCACCGCCGGCCCGGCGAGTGCCAGGGCCACCCCGGCGGCGATCAGGAAGCCGGCGAGTGGCGGGCCGATGAACTGGTTGGCGGCCAGTTCAACTGCGGCGAGCCGACCGTTGGCCCGGGGCAGCTGGTCGCGGGTGACCACCTGCGGCAAGATCGACTGGGCGGAGGTGTCGTAGAGCGTCTCGGCCATGCCGAGGCCGAGCGCCACCAGGTAGAGCAGCCAGATCGACCCGGAGTCGAGGGCCGCCGCCAGCGCCAGTGCGCCGATGAGCGCTGCGCGCAGGGTGTTGGCGGCGAGCATCACCCGGCGTCTGTCCAGCCGGTCGGCGAGGGCGCCGGCCGGCAGCGCGAACAGCAGCCAGGGCAGGCTGTACGCGGCGGCGACCCCGGCCACCAGCACCGGTGAGCGGGTGTAGCCGACGGCGACCAACGGCAGCGCGATCTTGACGATCCCGTCGGCGAGGTTTGACACCGCCGACGCGGACCAGAGCCGCCAGAACCGGCCCCCCAGCCCGCCCTCTTCCGGGTGGGGTGATGCATCCGTACGCACTGGTTCCTCGACCCCCGTCACGCCGCCGATCATCGCAGCGTCGCGGCGACCGGCGAAAGGCCGCGCGGCCTTTCACTGAGTGAAATAGACGCTGCCGATCAGCGGTCGGGTCACGGGATCATCCGGCTGCACCCCGCTCCCGTCCCGAGAGAGGTTGGGCCACCATGGCGTTCGCCCGCAACCAGTGGTACGTGACGGCCTACAGCAACGAGGTCGGGCGGGATCTGCTCGCCCGCACCGTGCTCGGTGAGCCGCTGGTCCTCTACCGCACCGAATCCGGGGAGGCCGTGGCGCTCGCCGACAGGTGCGTGCACCGCCGCTACCCGCTCTCCGAGAGCCGCCTCGACGGCGACACCATCGTCTGCGGCTACCACGGCTTCACCTACGACCAGACCGGCACCTGCGTCTTCGTACCCGGTCAGCAACGGATCCCGCGTACCGCGCGGGTCGCCGCGTACCCGGTGGTGGAGCAGGATTCGCTGATCTGGGTGTGGATCGGCGACCGGGACCGCGCGGACCCGACCACCATTCCCCGCGCCCCCTGGCTGGACGACCCCCGGTACGCGGTCGTCCGCGGGATGGAGCCGCTGAACGCGCGGTACAGCCTGCTGGTCGACAACCTGATGGATCTGTCGCACGAGACCTACCTGCACGGCGGCTACATCGGCACCCCCGAGGTGGCGAACACGCCGATCACCACCGAGGTCGACGAGGAACGCGGCATCGTCTACGTCAGCCGGCACATGGACGACGCCGAGTGCCCACCGTTCTACGCGAAGTCGACAGGTATCCAGGGCCGGATCACCCGCTGGCAGGACATCGAGTTCCACCCGCCGTGCCTGTACCTGCTGCACAGCCGGATCGCGCCGCAGGGCCTCTACCCGCCGGCCGAGGGCGAGGACAGCGACGCCTTCCACGCCGAGATCGTGTACGCCATCACCCCGTCGACGGAGAACACCACCTACGACTTCTGGGCGGTCGCCCGGGACTTCGCCATCGACGACGAGTCGGTGAGCGAGTACCTGCACCAGAGCAACCGCACGGTGGTCATGCAGGACGTGACGGCGCTGAACATCCTGGAGCAGGTGATCGCCTCCGAGCCGGACAAGTACCAGGAACTCAGCATCAACATCGACACCGGCGGGCTCGCCGCTCGCCGTCTGATCGCCCGGATGGTCGAGGCGGGGACGGTGGGGGCGCCCCGATGACCGGGCCGGCCCACATGCTCACCGGCGACCGGATCTACCGGATCCATTGGATGCCGGGTACGGACACGCTGCGCGGGATCTGCCACTGCGGTGCCGAGCGGGTCGCCGAGGAACCGGTCGAGCTGTGGGAGTGGCTGCTCGCCCACCCGTACGGTCATCAGCCGCCGGAGGCGGTCGCACCGACCCCGCACGCCGCACCGACCCGGTCGGCGGTGCCGGCATGACCGACGACGGCCTGGCCGGCGCGGAGCTGGTGGTGACCGACCGGGACCCGGCGGCGGAGGGTGTCGCCGTGCTGAGCCTGTGCCGCCCCGACGGCGGTGACCTGCCCGCCTGGACCCCGGGTGCCCACCTCGACCTGGAACTCGGGCCGGGGCTGGTGCGCCAGTACTCGCTCTGCGGCGACCCGGCCGACCGCGCCACCATGCGGGTCGCGGTCCAGCTGGAGGCAGAGGGGCGCGGCGGCTCGCGGCACGTGCACAAACGTCTCACCCCGGGCGCGACCGTCCGGGTGCGCGGGCCGAGGAACAACTTCCCGCTGGTGGCGGCGCCGCGCTACCTCTTCGTCGCCGGTGGCATCGGCATCACCCCGATCAGGCCGATGGTCGCCGCCGCCGACGCCGCCGGAGCCGACTGGCGGCTGGTGTACGGCGGACGCAGCCGCGCCACGATGGCCTTCGCCGACGCACTGCGGGAGAAGTACGGCGATCGGGTGGGCCTGTATCCGCAGGACGAGACCGGCCTGCTCGACCTGGACGAGCTGCTGGGACGGCCGGTCGACGGGCTGGTCTACTGCTGTGGGCCGGAGGCGCTGATCGCGGCGGTGGAGCAGCGCTGCCGAGCCTGGCCCCCCGGGGCCCTGCACGTCGAGCGCTTCACCCCGCTGGCCCCGACCGAGGCCGTGGACGCCGCCGTCGAGGTGGAACTAGCCCTCAGCGGCCGGACGCTCACCGTGCCGCCGGGCACGTCGATCCTGGAGGCGGTGGAGGCGGCCGGCGTGCAGGTGCTCTCCTCGTGCCGGGAAGGTACCTGCGGCACCTGCGAGACAGGCGTGCTGGACGGTGTGCCGGAGCATCGGGACAGCCTGCTCACCGAGGCGGAACGGGCCGCCGGCGACACCATGATGATCTGCGTGTCCCGGTCGGTCACGCCCAGGCTGACGCTGGAGCTGTGACCGGCGGGCCGGGGTCGGCATGATGGCGGGGTGGACGCGCAGCCCGGACGGTCGGTCACCAGCAAGGTGCTGGCCCTGCTCGACGCGTTCACCCCGGCGAGTCCGGCGCTGACCCTCAGCGAGCTGGCCCGGCGGGCCGAGCTGCCGTTGCCCACCGCGTCCCGCCGGGTCGCCGAGCTGGTCGCCTGGGGTGCGCTGGAGCGCGGTGACGACGGGCGGTACCGGATCGGGTTGCGGCTGTGGGAGGTGGGTTCACTCGCCCCACGGGGGCTCGGGCTGCGTGAACTGGCGCTGCCGACAATGGAGGACCTGTACGAGGTGACCCACGAGAACGTCCAGCTCGCCGTCCGGCAGGACGTCGAACTGGTCTTCATCGAACGGATCGCCGGGCGGCACGCGGTGCCGGTGCTCACCCGGGTCGGTGGTCGCTTCGCGTTGCACGCCACCGGCGTCGGGCTGGTGCTGCTCGCGTACGCGCCGGCCGAGGTGCAGGAACAGGTGCTGGCCGCGCCGTTGGAGCGGTACACCCCGCTGACCATCACCGACCCCGGGCGGCTGCGGCGCGGGCTGGCCGAGGTGCGCCGCACCGGGTACGCGGTGAGCGACCGGCAGGTGACCATGGACGCCCTCTCGGTGGCCGCCCCGATCTGCGGACCGGAGGGCGCGGTGGTCGCCGCGATCTCACTCGTGGTCGCGCAGCACCGGGCGGACCCGGTGGCGCTGGCGCCGCTGGTCCAGGCGGCGGGCCGGACCATCTCCCGATCGCTCGGCACGCCGTACGGATTACCGCGTTCAGCCGGGTGAGGCCGATACCGCGCCGTCACCTGGCGCAGTAACGTGACCGGGTGTTGATGCGCTCTGGTCAGCCCCGCAGCGGCGAAATCGCCACCGGGGCGTCGTCGTGGTGAGCGACGTTCTGGGCGAGTTGTCGCCGCCGGGTTCGCCGTCGGAGCGGGCGGCGGTCGGGCGGGCCCGCGCCCAGCGTCTGCTGGTGACCCTGCTCGGCGATCACTGGCACGCCGGTCGTGCTCCACTGCCGTCCGGGGGTCTGGTGGCGGTCCTCGCGGAGTTCGGCATCGCGCCCGCCAACGCCCGCGCCACGCTCGCCCGGCTGACCCAGCGGGGCATGCTGTACCGGACCAAGCAGGGCCGACGGACCAGCTACCGGTTGACCGAGCCGGCCTGGCACATCCTTCAGCGGGGTGCCCAGCGCATCTTCGCCAGCACCGACGAGAGCACCTGGGACGGCAGTTGGACGCTCATCGCGTTCACGGTGCCGCTGGAGGACGCGAACCAGCGGCGGCTGATCCGGGCCCGGTTGCGCTGGTTGACGTTCTGGCCGCTGTACGACGCCACCTGGGTCACCCCGCACGACCGGCTCCACGAGGCACGCGAGCAACTCAGCGAACTCGGCGTCACCGACGCGGTGCTCCTGCGCTCCACGGACCTTGAGCTGCTGCCGGACGGCAGGGCGCGGCTGGAGGCCGCCTGGCGGATCGACGAGGTGGCCGCCGGGTACCGGGACTTCCTGCGCCGCTACCGCGACCTGGCCGGTCGGGCCGAGGCCGGTGGGGTGCCGGCGGCGGAGGCGCTCGTCGCGCGTACCGAGTTGGTGAGCGACTGGCGGGCGCTTGTCGGCACCGACCCTGACCTGCCGGTCGAGTTCCTACCCCCGTCGTTTCCACGCGCCGAGGCACGGGCGATGTTCCTGGGCATCTCCGAGGCACTGGCACCGCTGGCCCAGAAGCGCTTCGAGGACCTCGTCCAACGGCTCGAACCGGTCTGACCGCACCGTACATCCGTGCCGAACCCGACCCAGGGCCACCTCACGGCATCGATGTATTGCACTTCCATTGACTGCCGATCAGTTTTCGCATTACGTTCTCCCCGTGCCTTCGACCCCGGAGGCCCAGCCGCCCGTCCTCGGCTGAAAGGGGTCCCGCCATGCCCATCCACCGATCTCGGAGGAGCACCCGGCACCGACCCCTCCGGGTGGCGTTGACCGCGCTCGTCGCCACCGCACTGGTCAGCAGCTCCGCACCGGCCGGCGCCGCGCCCCTGACCGGCAAGGGCGGCGACAGGGGCTTCGACGTAACTGTCGTCTCCGGCCGCGCGGACATGGTCAGCGGCGGCGACGCCCTGGTACGGGTCACCGTGCCGCGTACCGTCGCGCCCCACCGAGTGAAGGTCCGCCTCGACGGCCGCGACGTGACCGGCCGCTTCCGCCCGGCGGGCGACAAGCGGACCCTGCTCGGCCTGGTGGACCGGCTGAAGCTGGGCCGCAACCGGATCGAGGTCCGCACGCACGGACCGGGCTGGGGACGTCCCGGCGCCGCCCTGACGGTTGTCAACCATCCGGCCGCCGGCCCGGTCTTCTCCGGGCCGCACATCCCGCTGTTATGCACCGCCTCGGGCAGTCCGTGGCACCTCGGCCCGGTCGACGCGGACTGCCACGTCGCCGAGGCTCAGGTCAGCTACCGGTACCGCAGCACCGCCGGGAGCTTCGCCGACCTGCCCGACGGTCCGCTGCCGGCGGACGTGGCCAGCACCACCACCACAACCGGCCGGACCGTCCCGTACGTGGTGCGGATCGAACGCGGCACCATCAACCGGGCGGTGTACGAGATCGCCATGCTGCACCAGCCCGGCACCCCGGCCCCGAGCCCCTGGGCGACCACGCGTGGCTGGAACGAGCGGCTGGTCTACACCTTCGGCGGCGCCTGCGGCATCGGCCACACCCAGGCCACCAGCACCGGCGGCGTCCTCGACCACACGCTGCTGAGCCGCGGCTACGCGGTCGCCAGCGCGACCTTCAACGTGTACGCGCACAACTGCAACGACGTCACGTCAGCCGAGACGGCCATGATGGTCAAGGAACACTTCGTCGAGACGCTCGGCGTACCGGCCTTCACCATGGGTTGGGGTGGATCGGCCGGCACCATGCAGCAGTTGCTGATCTCGAACGCCTACCCCGGCATCCTGGACGGCGTCATCGGCAGCATCGGCTATCCGGACGAGCGCTCCACGACCATCTCCGGCCACGAGTGCCGGTTCGTCTCCCAGGCGGCCACCGCCGCCGGGCTGTCGGCGGCCCAGCAGCACGCCGTCAGTGGCTTCGGTAGCCCGAACACCTGCTTCGGCTACCAGTTCTTCGACAGTGTGGACTGGCCGACCGCCTGCCCCGCCCACATCCCCGCCGACCGGCGCTACCACCCGGAGACCAACCCGGAGGGCATCCGCTGCGCCATGGCGGATTTCGTCTCGAACGTCTACGGCGTCGACCCGAGGACCGGTGCCGGCCGGCCGATCATCCCGGACACCGTCGGCGTGCAGTACGGCCTGGCGACGCTCCGGGCGGGCGTGATCAGCCCGGAGCAGTTCGTCCGGCTCAACGAGGGCATCGGCGGCCTGGACGTGGAGGGCAACCGCACGCCGCAGCGCACCTCGGCGAACGTCGCGGCGATCAGCAGGGCGTACGCGACCGGCCGGGTCAACCAGTTCGACGGCGGGCTGCGCTGGACCCCGGTCATCGAGACGCGCGGCTACACCGACCCGACAGGCGACTTCCACGACCGGTTCCGCTCCTGGACCATGCGGGAGCGGCTGGTGCGGGCCAACGGCAACGCCGACAACCACGTCAGCGTCACCGGCCCGCCGGGCGCGGCCAGCGCGGCGATCCAGGAGCAGGCGCTGGCCGACATGGACGCCTGGCTGACCGCGCGCGGCAGGCTCGCGGCGGCCCGTCCGCACCTCGACGCCGTCGCGCTCACCCGGCTGTCCCGGCCGCGTGGCCTGGCCGACGGCTGTGTCACGCCCGAGGGTGAGCGGATCGTGGAGCGGCTGACCCTCGACCCGAACGCCCGGTGCAACCAGCTCTACCCGTACCACCGCAATCCCCGGGTGGTGGCGGGCGGGCCGACCACCTCGGCGGTGCTCAAGTGCCAGCTTCAGCCGCTGCGCAAGTCGGGGTACGGGGTGCGCTTCACCGCCGAGCAGTGGCAGCGGCTGCGCGCGGTCTTTCCCGACGGTGTCTGTGACTGGTCGAAACCGGGCGTCGGGCAGCGCCCGCTCGTCGGCACCTGGATCCGCTTCTGAGGCTCAGCGCGTAGTCGGGGAGGCTCGCTCGTCGCGGGCCTCCCCGACCGCGCTCAGTCGGGAAAGGCGAGCAGGCGCAGCAGGCCGGCCAGCCGCTCGTGCTCCTCGGGGGTGACCGGGGCCAGCAGGCCCAGCTCGACGGCACGGGCGGCCTGCTGGGCACGGGCGAACAGATCCCGGCCGGCGTCGGTCGCGACGAGGACGTTGGCCCGCCGGTCGGCGGGGTCGGTGCGGCGCTCCACCAACTGGCGCTGTTCGAGCCCGTCGACAAGCGCGACGACCTGACTCGGGTCGAGGCGGAGGAACTCGGCCAGCTCCCGCTGGGTGGGTCGAACCCCGTCGGCGGCCAGCGCGAGCACGGAGTAGGACCGTGCCTTGAGCCCGTGCTCGGCGAGGGCGGCGTTGGCCGCCGCGAGCGTGAGCGCGTTGGCGCGGGCCAGCAGAAATACCAGGTCACCGCCGAGCACGCTGTCCCGCAGGGCGTCCCGCCCCGGCAGCCGGGTCTTCCCGCTAGCGGACATGGCGACGATGGTAGCGCGTTTCACCAATGATTGACATTTTCAACGGTCCGTGCTCAGATCGGGTGAACACGAAGGAGTTCTCCATGTCCCTGGACGGCAAGGTCGCCATCGTCACCGGATCCGGCCGCGGTCTCGGCCTCGCGTACGCGCAGGAGCTCGCCCGGCAGGGCGCCGCCGTGGTGGTGAACGATGTCGACGCGCAGACCACTGCCGACGCCGTCGCGTCGATCGAGGCGCTCGGTGGCCGGGCCGCCGCGGTGGTCGCTCCGGTAGGCCCGACGGAGACCGCCGAGCGGTTGGTCGCTGCCGCCGTCGAGACCTTCGGTCGACTCGACATCCTGGTCACCAACGCCGGTGTGCTACGCGACACCGTGCTGTGGAAGATGACCGACGAGGACTTCGACACCGTCATCAACGTGCACCTGCGCGGCACCTTCACCACCGTGCGCGCGGCGGTGCAACACATGCGGGCGGCCGGCGAGGGTGGGCGCATCATCTGCATCGGCTCCCCCACCGGTCAGCGGGGCAATTTCGGCCAGACCAACTACGCCGCCGCCAAGGCGGGCATCGTCGGCATGACGCGCACCTGGGCGCTGGAGCTCAAGCGGGCCGGCATCACCGCCAACACCGTGGTCCCGGTGGCCGCGACCGCCATGACCGCCACCGTTCCCTACTTCGCCGCCGCCGTGCAGGCGGCCGAGCAGGGCGAGCCGATGCCGGCGTTCTTCCGGCACGATCTCGGCTTCGGCACGGCGGACGACGTCGCCGGGCTCATCGCGTTCCTCGGCTCCGACGCGGCCGGCGGCGTCACCGGTCAGGTGATCGGGGTGGGCGGCGACCGGCTCCAGGTCTGGACCCACCCGGAGGCGGCGCTTACCGCCCACCGCGAGGGCGGCTGGACGTACGATGCTCTGCTCGAAGCCTGGCCGGCGACGTTCGCCGGGGCGCTGCAGAGCGTCGGCGAGCGGTTCCCGGAACTCCCCGAGGAGTTCAAGACCGCAGGCTCCTGACCCGCCGGACGAAAGTTCCCATCATGTACCAACCCGCCATCGACCTCGACGCCGTCACCGCGATCGACATGCACGTGCACATCGAGGTCGACGAGCACGGCCACAACTCGCTGCCCGACGACCTGGTGGCGGCGGTGTCGAAGTACTTCAAGGCCGACGGGCCGCGCCCGGCGATCGAGGCGGTGGCGCAGTACTACCGGGAACGCCAGATGGCGGCAGTCGTGTTCACGGTGGACGCCCGCACCCAGTTGGCGCACCAGCCGCTGTCGAGCGTGGAGATCGCCCGCGCCGCGACGGAGCACGCCGACGTCCTGATCCCGTTCGGGTCGGTCGACCCGCGCACCGGGGCGGCGGCGCTCGACCTCGCCAGTCGGCTGATCGAGGACGAGGGCGTACGCGGCTTCAAGTTCCATCCCACGGTGCAGGGCTTCGATCCGAGCGACGAGCAGTACGCCCCGCTGTGGGGCCTGCTCGAAAAGGCCGGCGTGCCGGCGCTGTTCCACACCGGGCAGACCGGCATCGGTGCCGGGATGCCGGGCGGCTACGGCTTCCGGCTCGGCCTGTCGAACCCGATGCTGCTCGACCCCGTCGCGGCCGAGTTCCCCGACCTCCAGATCATCATGGCCCACCCGTCGGTGCCCTGGCAGGACGAGGCGCTGTCGGTGGCCACCCACAAGCCGAACACCTGGATCGACCTGTCCGGCTGGAGCCCGAAGTACTTCCCGGCCGAGCTGGTGCGGTACGCCAACTCGCTGCTCAAGCGCCGGGTGCTGTTCGGCACCGACTACCCGCTGCTCACCCCGGACCGCTGGCTGCGGGACGTGCGCGCCACCGACCTCAAGCCCGAGGTGCTTCCCGGCATCCTGAAGGACAACGCCGTCCGGCTGTTGCGCCTGTCCAGCTGACGACGAGAGGACGCTCATGACGACGACGATCACCTACGAACAGCTCGCCGACCTTGCCGGCACCGACCTCGGCTACACCGACTACCGGACGGTCACTCAGGACCAGGTGAACCTCTTCGCCGACGCCACCGACGACCACCAGTGGATCCACGTCGACCCGGAGCGGGCGAAGAACGGCCCCTTCGGCGCACCCATCGCCCACGGCTTCCTCACGCTCTCGCTGGCGGTGCCCTTCTGGACCGAACTGCTCGACGTGAAGGGGGTCACCACGAAGGTCAACTACGGCCTGGACAAGGTGCGCTTCCCGGCCCCGGTAAAGGTCGGCTCGCGGGTACGCATGACCGCGACGGTCGCCGAGGTCGTCGAGGTGGCCGGGGGCTACCAGATCGCCGTCGACCAGACGATCGAGATCGACGGCGGCACCAAGCCCGCAGTGGTGGCCCGCGGCCTGTACCGCTTCTACGCCTGACAGCCAGCGGCACGCCGGCCGGCCAACCGGCCACCGGCACGCCGACCGGCCACGCATCGACGCACCACCCTCCACCACCGGGAGACCGCTGATGCACGAACAAGGAATCGGTGCCTGGCTGGCCAAGCGCCGGCTCAAGTCCCCCGACAAGCTCGCCCTCGTCCACGGCGAGGGCTCCACCGTGACGTACCGCCAGTTCGCCGACGGCACCGACCGGGTCGCCGCCCTGCTGCGGCGGCTCGGCGTCGGCAGGGGCGACGCGGTGGCCTACCTGGGCGAGAACAGTCCGGATTTCCTCCAGGTGATGTTCGGCGCGGCGCGGCTGGGCGCCGTCTTCGTGCCGATCAACACCCGGCTGGCGCCGCCCGAGGTCGCCCACGTGCTCACCGACTGCGGCGCGCGGGTGCTGATCCACGATCCCGAGTTCGGCGAGCGGGTGGCCGCCGCCATCGGCACCGGGCCGTCCCCGCGCGTTGTCGTCACCGGGGAGGGTACGGCCGACCGGCCGGGACTTACCCGGCTGCTGAGCACGACCGTGATGGACGACGCTGCCGTGGCGGTGAGCCTGGACGACCCGGCCGCGATCATCTACACCTCGGGCACGACCGGACGGGCCAAGGGTGCCGTGCTGACCCATGGCAACCTCACCTGGGTCGCGCTCAACTGCGTGGTCGACTACGACGTCGTGTCGACCGACGTCGCGCTGATGATCTCGCCGTTGTTCCACGTCGCGTCCCTCGGCATGGGTGCGCTGCCGGTCATCCTCAAGGGCGCCACGCTGGTGCTGGAGAAGGGCTTCGAGCCGGGACGCGCGCTCGCCCAGATCGAGCGGCACGGCGTCACCATGCTCAGCGGCGTGCCGACCACGTACCAACTGATGGCCGACCACCCGAACTGGGCCACCACCGACCTGTCGACGTTGCGCAAGCTGACCTGCGGTGGCTCGGCCGTACCCACCCGCATCCTCAACGCCTACGAGGAACGCGGCCTGTCGTTCTCGCAGGGCTACGGCATGACCGAGGCGTCGCCGGGCGCGACGTCGCTGCCCCCGGCGATGACCCGCGCCAAGCAGGGCAGCGTGGGCCTGCCGCACTTCTTCACAAGCGTGCGGATCGCCGACGAACACGGCGCACCGATCGCCGACGACGGCATCGGTGAGATCCAGATCTGCGGCCCGAACGTCTTCCCCGGCTATCACCTGCTGCCGGAGGCGACGGCCGAGGCGTTCACCCCGGACGGCTGGTTCCGCTCCGGCGACCTCGGATACCTCGACGCCGACGGCTACCTCTACATCTCGGGCCGCCTCAAGGACATGATCATCTCGGGGGGCGAGAACATCTACCCGGCCGAGATCGAAGTCCTGCTCGGCGAGATCGAGGGGGTGACCGGCGTGGCGGTGATCGGCGTACCGGACGCGCGGTGGGGCGAGGTGCCGTGGGCGATCATGACGGTGCGGGAGGACGCCACCGTCGACACGGCGACGGTGCAGCAGTTCCTCGACGGCCGGGTCGCCCGTTACAAGGTGCCCAAGAACGTGGTCGTCGTCGACGAACTTCCCCGGACCGCGTCCGGGAAGGTGCGCAAGGGCGATCTGCGGAGCCTGTTCGCCGGCTAGTGCGGGGTCCGGCTACGCCGGACCGGATCGCCGACCGACCTCGCCGCAGCACCAGCGACGTTCCTGGCCACCGCACCGGTGCCACCGCTGACGAGGGCGGCGAACTCCTCGGCGGAGGCCGCAGCCAGCCGCTGGTGCATCCGCCGGTAGACCTGCGTCGACCGCTCGGCCGGCCACTGCGCGTCCATGAACTCGCGGGGCAACCTCGGGTCCGCGCGCAGCAACGCGAGCCAGTCGGCCACCAGCATGGTGCGTACGGTCAGCGCGCTCGCCGCCTGGGTCGCGGCGCCCGGATCGCCCCACACCTCGATGAACGCCAGGTGTTCCCGCCGGATCGCCTCGATGTCCCATGCCGCGCGGACACTGTCGGCGATCGGAAATCCGGCGAGTTCCCGGGCGTGGAAGGCGACGACCGTCTTGGGGGGAAGGTCCTGACACAACGGCTCCAGCGACCCGGCGAGGTCGACCTCACCGGGCGCCAGCCAGAGCCCGTCGCGCAGCGGCGCGAACCCCTCCCAGGTCAGGGTGGAACGCAACCGGTGGCGCAGGGTCCGCTGTCCCTCGGGGATCGTGAACGTGACGAGGGTCCAGCCGGTGCCCTGCGGCTCGAACGGGCGCGGGCCACGGACGCGTGCGGTGGCCTCCCGCAGCACCGCCACGCCGTGCTCGGTAAGCGAGAAGAGGATCTCCCGGCCGCTCTTGCTCCGGTCCAGCATGCCGGTCTGCACCAGCCGGTCGAGGGTCGCCCGCGTCGCCGGTGCGGCGACGCCGGCGCCTTCGAGCACCCCGATCAGGACGCTGGCGCGAATCGGGCCAACCGCATCGTCGACGACGTGCTCGCCGAAGAACGCGAGCAGCAGCTGCTTCGGCTGACGACTGCGCACAGCTCTCCCTCTCGAGCGAATCCACCCCGCGGCACGGTCACGGGGCGACGGTCTGCCCGCGCTTCGCACGCTGGATCTGGTCGTAGACATGCGTACGCAGCTCGGTGAAGCGCGGTAGCGCCCGGGTGCTGATCTGGTCGCGCTGCGGCGGCAGGTCGACCGTCAGGTCCTCCTGTACCCAGGTCGGCGACGCGGACAACACCAGCACCCGCTCCCCCAGGTAAACCGACTCGTCGATGTCATGGGTGACGAAGAGAACCGATATCTTGCGATTGGCGTGCAGCTCGCGGACGAGATCCTCCAGGTCCGCGCGGGTCTGGGCGTCGACCGCAGCGAACGGCTCGTCCATGATCAGCACCTCGGGCTGGTACGCGATGGCCCGAGCGATCGCCACCCGCTGCTGCATGCCGCCCGAAAGCTGCCACGGGTGGCTGCGTGCCGCGTGCGCCAGCCCGACCGCCTCGATGGCGTCGCTGACGAGCTTGTCGCGTTCCTGGCGGGACAGCCGCTTGTGCCGCAGCGGCAGCTCGACGTTGCCCCGGACGGTCAACCACGGGTAGAGGCTGCGACCGTACTCCTGGAAGACGACTGCCATCGCCGGGCTCGGGCCGGTCACCGGCTCTCCGTCCATCTCGACCAGGCCGCTGGTGGGCCGGAGCAGGCCGGCGAGACATTTCAACAGGGTCGTCTTGCCGCAGCCCGACGGCCCGACGATGCAGACCAGCTCACCGGAGCGCATGGTGAAGCTGATGTCCCCGATCGCCTCGACATCGCCGTTCGTGGACTCGTAGACCTTGCGCAGGTGCTCCACCCGCAGCAGGGTGCTCCGGTCAGGCACGGTTGACCTCCCTGATTCCGTGGTACCAGCGCAGCACCCGTCGCTCGACGACACCGAAGGTCGCGGCGAGGAGCACGCCGACGAGGCCGAGCAGGAGAATGCCGCTCCACATCTCGGCGATGAGGTAGTTGCGTTGGAAGTAGGCGATCCGATAGCCCAGTCCGGCGGACGAGGCGAACATCTCCGAGATGACCATCAGGATCAGCGCGACCGAGAGCCCCTGCCGGACGCCGGTCATGATCCGCGGGCTGGCGGCCGGGAGCACGAGGAACCGGAGCCGCTCCCACCAGGTGATCTGGAACGAGTCGGCGGTCTCGGACATCACGCTGTCGGTGGCCCGGACACCGTCGATCGTGTTGAGCAGGATGGGCCAGACCGCGCCGGAGACGATCACGACCACCTTCATCGTGTCGGTGATGCCGAGCAGCAGCATCACGACCGGGATCAGCACCGGCGGCGGGATGGCCCGGAAGAACTCCAGCAGCGGTTCGAGCAGTTCCCGTAGCCATTGAAACAGCCCGATGAGTGTGCCGGCGGCGATGCCGATCACGATCGAGGCCGCGATCCCGAGGGCGAGCCGGTAGAGGCTCGGCAGCACGTCGTCGACGAACGCGGGGCCGATCCAGGTCTCCCGGAAGGCTTCGAAGATGGTGAGGGGGCCGGGGAAGAACCGGTTGGTCGACGAGGTCGACGCCACTCCCCAGATCACCAGCAGCAGGAAGGGCAGGCCGAGCGGGTAGAGGAAACCCGCGGCGACCCGGCGCCCGAGGCCGCGCCCACGCGAGCGCTGGGCGATGCGGACGGTGTGCGCGGTCACAGGACCTCCTCACCGCGTACGGACTGGTGCCACGACAACGAGCGCCGCTCGATGAACCGGAAGACGAGATTCACCACGAGCCCGAGCAGACCGGTGACCACCACGAAGGCGTACAGGCCGACCGCGTCACCGGCGGACCGGGACAGCTCGATCATTCGCCCCAGACCGGGATTGCCGATCACCATCTCGGCGGTGATGGCGAGGATGAGGGCGACCGCCGCGGCCAGCCTGACGCCCGTCATGAGGTACGGCAGGGCGGTCGGCAGCACCAGGTACGACAGCCGCTCGCGGCGGGTGAGTCCGAAGCTGCGGGCGGTGTCCCGGGCGACCGCGTCGACGTCGGCGACGCCGTAGATCACTTGGACGAAGACCTGCCAGAACGACGCGTAGATGATGATGAGCAGGGCGGCCTGCATCTGGATGCCGAACAACAGCACGGCGAGCGGGATGAGCGCCACCGACGGGATGGGCCGCAGGAACTCCACCACCGTGTGGGTGGCGCGGCGCAGGAAGGGCACCAGGCCGACGATCGTACCGAGGACGACGGCGGCGGCGGTGGCCACGGCCAGCCCGATCGCCCAGGAGGTCATGGTGTACCCGAGCCGACGCCAGAAGGCGAGGTCACGGAACTCCTCGGCGAGCCGGGCGAACACGTCCGTGACGTACGGCAGGTACTGCGAGTTGATCAGGCCCAGGGTCGGGACGAGTTGCCAGACGACGAGGAACCCGGTCAGCCCGACAACGCCCAGCATCACCTTGCGCAGCGAACGGGGACGTCGGAGGGACAAGACGTGCATGTTGCTCCCGTGGTCGGCGGCGACGCCCTTCCCGGCCGGTCACCGGGAAGGGCGGGACCGCGCCGGCTACTGCTGTTGGATGAGGCGATCGAAGTTCGGCTGCTGATCGAGCACCTTGTACTTGCCGGCGAGCGTGGCCAGCGACTCCAGGCTCGCCCGGTCCAGCTCCCAACCGAACTCCGGCAGCTTCACCGAGTCCGCGACCGCCTCCGGAAGCTCCAGGTTGTCCTTGATCGCCTGGCGGACGGCCGCCTCGTTGGCGGAGTCCTGCGCCCAGGCGAGGGTCTCCTTCATCGCCGCGGTGAAGTCGGCGACCAGCTCGGCCTCGGAGTCCAGCTGCTCCTTCGTCGTGATGGCGGTGAGCGTCGCGAGCCCGGGGGCGACCGCCTGGTACGGCGCGACGACGAAGGTGTCGCCACGGTTGCGCAGCTGGGTGACGAAGGGTTCCGGCACCCAGGCGGCGTCGATGTTGTCGGCCTCGAGCTGCGCCGGGACGTCGGGGAAGGCGACCTCGACGAACTTGATGGTCGAGGGGTCACCGCCGTCCTTCTCCACCGCGGCCATGATCGTCACGTCGCCGGCCGCGCCCAGGCTGTTGACCGCCACCCGCTTGCCCGCGAGCTCCGCCGGCCTGGTGATGCCCGACTTGGCCGAGGCCACCACGGCGTTGATGTCGTCGCCCTCGGCGTAGGACGACGCGTAGTTGCCGATGATCACGACACCGAGATCCTGCAGGTCGGCCCGGAACGGACCGAACGGCTGACCGATGGCGAAGTCGATGTCGCCGTTGATGAGCGCGGGGATGGCCTGTGCGCCGCCCTGCGCGGGCAGCACCTCGATCGACAGCCCGTGCTTTTCGAAGATGCCGGCCTTCATGCCACCCCACAACGCGGCGGTCTCGGTGATCGGCAGGGCCGCGACACGAACTTGGCGAAGTTCGCCGCTATTCTCTCCCGAGGGGGTGGCATCGGAGTCCGTACATCCAGCGAGCGCGATCGCGACGCTGGCGATCAGCCCGACCGTGAATAGCTTCTTCATCGACAAGGCCCTTCCTGGGGCGGGAGTGGTGGGCGCGTCAACACCGACAGGTGCCTTGGGACCTGCGGCGGGCTGGATGTGAGTGAGATCACCCGGCCGTGTTGGCCATCGTGGGCCACCGACCCTCAAATGTCAAGAAATTCTGACGCCCGTCATGGATCAGTTGAATATCGGTTTGGCCACGTCAGCCCAACGCGCGGACCAGCTCGGTGCGGGAGCGGATGCCGAGCCGGTGGTAGATGTTGCGCAGGTGATGGTCGACGGTCCGGGTGGACAGGAACATCTGCCTGGCCACCTCCTGGTTGGTGGCACCGGAGGCGACCAGGTGGGCGACGCGCAGCTGCTGACCGGTGAGCAGCCGCACGGCGTCCGGGTCCGGCGTACCGACGGACTCCCCCGCCGCGCGCAGCTCCACGGTGGACTGCCGTGCCCACGCCTCGGCGCCGAGCAGGATGAAGGTCTGCCGGGCCCGGTGCAGGTGACCGCGAGCCTCGCGGGGGCGGCGGGCGTGGCGCAGTTCGCGACCGAAGAGCAACTCGGTGCGCGCCCGTTCGAAGGTGGCGGCGTCGCACGGGTGCAGGGACAGCGCGGCCCGGAAGTACCGCTCGGCCTCGGCGCTACCGCGCGGGGCCAGCAGCGCGTGGCAGCGGGCCGACAACGCCCGGCGCAGCGGGCTGGCGGTGCTGCCGGCCCAGCGGTCGAAGACGGCGAGCGCGGCCCGGGCCCGGGCGTGCCGACCATCGTGCGCGGCGGCCTCCACGAGGTGGGGCGTCGCCATCACCTGGACGAGGACCTGGCCGCGTCCGGTACCGGGCCGGGCCAACGCGGCCAGGCGGTCTGCCGCGTCGGCGTACCTGGCGTCGACCAGGTCCAGCAACGCGAGGGCCCACTCGGCGAGGGCATGCGGGCGGCTACCCGGTACGGCGACGTCGCCCAGCTCGGCGACGTGGCCGAGACTGGCGTCGTGGTCGGACCGCACGGCCGCGAGCACGGCGAGCAGGCCGAGATGCACGCCGGCGCTGCTGCGCTGGCCGGCGGCCCGCGCCACCCGCAGCCCTTCCCGGCAGCTCTGCGTCGCGGCCTCGTGGCGACCCAGCCAGTACTCGCTCATCGCGCGTAGTTCGAGCGCCCGGGGCAACAGGGACACCTCGCCCCGGTCGGCCGCCAACTCGACGGCGCGGTCGGCGAGCCGGTACGCCGCCGCGTCCACCGCGACCAGCAGACCGGCCACGGCCGCGCCGGTCAACGCGGTCGGGGTCGCTGCCGCACTTGTCAACCGGTCGCCGAACACCACCGCCCGACGCAGCAGCGGGCCGCCGTGGGCGTGGTCACCGCGCAGCGTGGCGGCCACCCCGGCGACCAGGGTGGTCAGCAGGTCCGCCCACGGTGGATCCCCGTCGCGACGGAGTGCCGCCATCCGGCGGGCCACCTCGGCGTAGCGGTACTGGTCGCCGCAGAAGCAGACCGCCTCACCGGCGCGGACCAGCGCGACCAGTGCCGACTCACGGTCCATCTCGGCCAGTGCGCCGGCGGCGGCCAGCAGGTTCGGCAACGCGGCCGGCGCCGAGCCGCAGCGCAGTCGCATCTCGCCCCGCAGCAGCTCGGCGAGACCGCCGGTGGGAGAAGTGACCGGCACGTCCGCGACGCGATGCAGCAACGCGCGGGCGCGACCGGGATCCCCCGCCTGCCAGGCGTAGCGGGCGGCGGTGACCTGCCGGCTGGCGGCGAGCACCGGATCGTCGCTGAGTTCGGCGGCCCGGGCCAGCGCGGTCGCCGCGGTGGAGCGGTCCGCACGGTCGTCCACCGCGTCCGCCAGTTCCGTGGCCAACGCCGGTGCCGGTCCGTCGGTCGCCGCCGCCAGGTGCAGGGCCCGACGCAACCGGGCCCCGGTGCCGTCGAGCGCGGCGGCGAGCAGTAGATGGGCGTCGCGGCGCGCGGTCACGGAGGCGGTGGCCTCGACCATGGCCCGGGCCAGCGAGCGGGGAAAGGCGACACCGCCCGGTGCGGTGAATCGGATCAGGCCGGCGGCCTCGGCCGGTGCGAGCGCCGCGAGACTGTCGCCGGCCGCTCGCAGCGCCCGGCTCAGCGTCACCGGATCCGCGACGTCCGTATGGTCGGCCAGGTCGGGAGCGGCCGGGGCGGTCGCGGCGAGCGCGGCCAGCAGCAGCGCGCGCCGCGTCTCCCCGGGCAGACGGGAGAGCAGGCCACGGTAGGCCCGGCCCAGGCCGCCGTCGGCCGGCGGGGTCGTGGGCAGCGGTTCCACGCCGCGCCACTGGCCGTGCGTCAGCGAGTCCGCGAGGTCGACCAGGGCCCGCGGGTTGCCGGCGGCGAGGGCGCTCAGCCCGGCCAGCACCGGGCCGGGTGGTGGCGGCCCCGGGCGGCGCGCGGCCAGCAGGGCGTGGCTGTCCGGCTCGTCGAGCGGCAGCAGCCGACGGCCGGGTATCGCGTCCGCTCCGCGGTCGCTGCCGGCGGTGAGCAGCAGGACGACGGGCAGCTGCGGCAGTCGTCGGGCCACCAGGGTCAGCAACCGCGCCGTCGGGGCGTCGCCGACGTCGAGGTCGTCCATGGTGCACAGCAGCGGGCCGTCGTGGGCGGCCTCGGCGAGCAGCCCGAGCACGGCGTGGGAGAGCACCAACTGGTCCTGGTCGCGACAGCCCTCACCGGCCACCGCCCGACGCAGCACCTCCCGTTGCCGCTCGGGCAACGCGCCGATGCCGTCGAGCACCGGATCGAGCAGCCGCTGCAATCCGGCGTAGGGCAGCATCGCCTCGTCGGGCAGGCCAGCGGCGGCGAGCAGCCGACGCCCCCGGCCGTGCCGGTGGGCGTACGCGAGCAGGGTGCTACGCCCGGACCCGGGTTCGCCGTGCAGCAGCAGCGCCTTCCCGGCCGGTGCGGCGAGCAGGCTCCGGATCTCCCGGCACTCCGCCTGCCGGCCCCGTAGCACAGCTATTTGCACCGTCGATGCAGTAACCATGCATCGAGTCTCGCCTACGCGTCGGCGCTTGAGAAGAGGGAATTGTCGGGTGGCGGCGACCCGGGTCAGCGGTCGGCCGGCTCGGCGAGCAGCGCGCCGACGGTGCGGGCCATCACCGCGCGGGCGGCGTCCACGCCCAACCCGAGGCCGTCGCGCAGGGTCGACCACGCCGGCCAGGTGCTCGCCGCCACCACGGCGTTGACCACCTGCTCCCGGGCCGGCCCGGTACGGTCCAGCTCGTCGGCGAACAACTGCTCGACCTCGTCGCGTACCCGGGCGATGTGTTTGAGGCGGTTGCGGCGCAGCTGCGCGGAGACCGGTTCGCGCATCTGTGCCGCCCGAGCCGACGGCGCGATCAGTTGCAGCAGTTTCGCCCGCTGCCGGCAGAACGCGTCGACCCGCTTGGCCAGCGGCAAGCTGGGCGAGATCGGCCGCCACGCGGCGTCCTGCTGACGAAGCAGCTCCGCCCCGCTGGCCTCGAACAGGGTCTCCATGTCCTTGAAGTTGGTCCAGAGCGTACGCAGGGAGATGCCGGCCCGCTCGGCGATGCGCTCACCGGTCGGGCGCAGGTCTCCCTCGGAGATGAGCGCGAGATGCGCCTCGACGATCGCCGCCCGGGTGCGCTCGGCCCGGGCGGTGCGCCCGTCGACCCGACCGGCTGCCTCGGCACTGACCATCCCCGCCGTCCCCCTCACCCTGGCGTCGCCTTCGTGCGAGCCGAGTCTAGGCGCTTGCCGAGACCTGCCCGGAGGAGCCGGACCGATCGCACCCGGAGCCGCTGCGGATCTCGGCAAGCCGGCACGGGCCGGCTCGGCTCGCCGGTGTGCACCGACCGGGATCGGGCCGGGCGGTGCACACCGGGCGAGCGGATCAGGCGCTCGGCACGCCGTTGGCCGGTGGCGGCACCGGCGGTGTGGTGTACTCGTTGACCGGCCCGTCGGACTCGTCGGTCTCGTACGTCGGGCCGAAGTAGCGCTGCTCTCCCCCTTCGACCCGGCTCAGCCGGCCGCCGCCGTAACCGGAGTGGTCGGTGGCGGAGAACCGCAACGGCGCCACCCCGGGCCCCTGGTAGCCACCCTTGCGGACGGCTTCGACAAGCGACTCCCGGGTGAGGTCCTTGCCGGCCGCCTGGAGCACCTGCACGAACAGGTAGCCCACCGCCATCCCGTAGACGGTGTTGCCGTCGAACTCCGCGCCGCCGTTGTGCTCCGTGTTGACCTTGGTGAACAACTGGATCCACGGATCGTCGGCGTCGTTCTGCATCGGCAGGTAGTTCAGACCGACCATGCCCTCCAGCAGCCCGGCGGCGTCGCCGAGCTGCCGAGCCAGCGTCGGGTGGTCGGCGCCCACGTTCGACACCACCCACTGCGGGCGGAAGTCCAGCCGGGCGGCGGTGCCGACGGACAGGGCGGTGAAGCCCGGCACGGTGGCCAGGATGACCACCTCGCAACCGGCGGCCTTGAACGCACCGATCTGCGGCGCGACGTTTGTATTGCTTGTGACGTAGGTCTGGCGGTCGGTCACGCCGTCGGCGCCGAGCACCTTCTCCACGCCGGCCAGCGCGTCCCGGCCGAAGTCGTCGTCCTGCCCGAGGAAGCAGACCTTGCGACCGGGCAGGGTGGTCTTCACGTGGTTCGCCAGGATCTTGCCCTCGACCGTGTAGTCGGGGTTGAAGCCGAAGGTGTTCGGATAGCGGTCGGGCTGGTCCCAGCTGCGGCTGCCGGAGGCGACGAAGAGGTCCGGTACCCGGTTGGTGTGCAGGAAGTCCAGCACGCCGGTGTGGGTCGGCGTGCCGAGGCCGTTGAGGATGGCGAAGACCTTGTCCTGGAGGACGAGCTGCCGGACGACCTGCTGGGTGGTGGCGGGGTTGTACCCGTCATCCATGATCTTGTACGTGATCTTGCGGCCGTGCACGCCGCCGTTGGCGTTGACGTAGTCGAAGTACGCCTTCGTCGCCGGGGCGATCTTCGAGTAGCCGGCGGATGCCGGACCGGTCAGCGGCATGTGGGTGCCGACGACGATCTCCGAGTCGGTGACGCCGGGCACCGGCGCTCCCGCGCCGGGACCGTCGTCCGAGCCGCACGCGGCGGAGGTGAGCAACAGGGTGAGAGTGGTGGCGATCACGAGACCGCGCCGTGCCGTGCTTCGCATGGGACACCGACCTTTCATCGGTCCGGTAGTGCGAAATGGATGGTTGGGGTGAGTAGGTGCGACGGTTACGACCGCCCGACCGGCCAGCGGGCGCGCATCGCCCTGGCCAGCCGGGACAACAACCCCTGCACACCGCCTGGCGCGACGATCATGACCGCGATCAGCGTGCTGCCGAAGATCGCCAGCGGCAGGTTGCCCTCCAGTCGCTGCGCCGCGGCCGGCGAGAGGGTGAACAGGTTGGTCAGGGAATGCGTCAGATCGGGCAGCGCGACCAGCAGGATGGCGCCCCAGGCCGCCCCGGCGATCCGACCGAGACCGCCGATGACCACGGCCATCAGCAGGAACAGCGACAACGTCAGGCCGAACGCGCCGGGCGACACGCTCTGCGCGAGCACCGCCAGCAGGGCCCCGCCGAGGCCGGCGCTGGCCGCGCTGACCACGAACGCGACCACCTGGGTACGCGCCACGTGGATACCGGCCAGCCGGGCGGCGACCTCGTCGTCGCGTACCGCCCGGAACGAGCGGCCGTAGCGGCTGCGGACCAGGTTCGCCAGCAGCACCAGGCAGATCAGGGACGCCGCGGCGGCCACCCAGAGCTGCCACCGCTCGTGCGGGAAGTAGCTGCCCAGCGCGGCCGGGGCCGGGGCCACCGGCACCGCCAGGCCCTGTTCGCCGTTGAAGACCCCGTCGAAGGTGACGGTCAACGCCGGCACCACCACCGCCACGGCCAGGGTCAGCCCGGCCAGGTACGGCCCGCGCAGCCGGGCGGCGGCGACCCCGACGACCGCGCCGACGACGACGGTGGCCAGCACCGCCACCACCAGCGACACGGCCAGCCACCCGCCGGCGGTGAGGCCCCGCTCGGCGAAGGCGTTCTGCGCCAGCGCGAGGCTGTACGCGCCGGTCGCCATCAGCGCGCCGTGTCCCAGCGAGAGCTGCCCGCAGAGCCCGGTCAGGACGGTCAGTCCGGCGGTGGCGCAGAGGTAGGCGGCCACGGTGGCCAGTTGGTAGTTGCGGAACGAGTCGAGCTGGTAGCTGACCGTCAGTACCAGCAGGGCGACGCCGGTCGCGACGGCGAGGTGGCGCACCAGGGTCGGCAGTGACCGGCCGGGGCGAACGGGATCGACGGCGGCGTGCCGGGTGGGCGGTGTCGCCGCCCGGGTGGCGCTCACACCCGCCTCGCGGCGACCGGGGCGAACAGCCCGCCGGGGCGTAACAGCAGCACCGTCAGCAGCAGCGCGAGCACCGCGAGCGGGATGAGATCGCCGCCGGCGTACCCGCTGACGTAGGACAGCAGCAGGCCGACACCGAGACCGCCGACGACCGCGCCGGGCGGGCTGTCCAGCCCGCCGAGCACCGCGGCGGTGAACGCGGAGACGAAGACCAGGTCCATCGCGTGCGGATGCAGCCCCAGTTCGGTGGGGATGACCAGCATCCCGGCCAGGGCGCCGACGCCCGAGGCCAGCGCCCAGCCGAGGGTGAGCATGCCGCCCACGTTCACCCCGAGCAGCCGGGACACCTCGGGTGCGAACGCCGCGGCGCGCATCCGCAGCCCGATCGCCGTCCGGGTGAAGACCCAGACCAGGGCCGCGCCGACCACCCCGACGGTGGCGAAGACGAACAGGTCGTACGGGGACAGCACGGCCGTGCCGCCGACCGTCAGCGCGGTCCGGCTGAACGGTGTCCGGGCCGGCAGGTACTCGTTGCCGTACACCATGCCGAGGATCGCCTGGATCAGCAGGACCAGCCCGAGCGCCACGATCACCGGATTGAGCGGTGACCGGTGGTCCACCAGCCGCATCACCGCGACGTCCACGACCGCGCCGAGCAGCAGCCCGGCCAGCAGCGCCGCGCCGAAGCCGAGCCAGTACGAGCCGGTCACGGCGGTGACGCTGTACGCGACGTACGCGGCGGCCACCGCCATCGCGCCCTGGGCGAAGTTGACGATCCGCCCGGCCCGCCAGATGAGCACCAGGGCGAGTGCGAACGCGGCGTAGACCGCGCCCCTCGACAGGCCGTCGAGGGTGAGGAAGAGGAAGCGGTCCACGGTCCTCCTTGCGCTTCAGAATCCGAGGTAGGCGTGGCGCAGGTCGGCGTCGTCGCGTAGCCGGGCGGCCGGGGCGGCCAGCGCGACCCGGCCGAGCGACATCACGATGCCCTGGTCGGCGACGGCCAGGGCGCTGCGCACGTTCTGCTCGACCAGCAGCACGGTCAGCCCGGTGTCGTCGCGCAGCTGGCGCAGCAACGCCATGGTCTGGGCCACCACCCGCGGCGCCAGGCCGAGCGACGGTTCGTCCAGCAGCAGCAGGCGGGGCCGGCCGACCAGCGCCCGACCGAGGGCCAGCATCTGCCGTTCGCCACCGGAGAGCTGGTGGCCGAGGTGTCGCCGCCGCGAGGCCAGCGGCTCGAACAGCTGATAGACCTCGTCGAGGGCGCGCGCGGCGTCGCTGCGGTCCCGCCGCCACAACGCGCCGAGCCGGAGGTTCTCCTCCACGGTGAGTTCGCCGATCACGCCGCGCCCCTCCGGCACGTGTGCGACGCCGCGCCGGACGAGTTGCTCGACCGGGGTGCCGCGCAGGTCGCGGCCGTCGAGGAGGATCCGACCGGCGGTCGGGCGCAGCATGCCCGACAGGGTGCGCAACAGGGTGGTCTTGCCGGCGCCGTTGGCGCCGATGACGGCGGCGATGGTGCCGGGGGGCACCCGCAGGTCGACGTCGTGCAGCACCGGCACCGGCCCGTAACCGGCGGCCAGGGCCTCGGCGGTGAGCAGGTCGCCGGCCACTACGCGGCCTCGTCGAGAGCCGCGCCGAGGTAGGCGTCCACCACGGCCGGATCCTCGCGGACCGCCTCGGGCGGCCCGGTGGCGACGACCCGCCCGAAGTCGAGCACCACGATCCGGTCACAGACCGCCATGACCAGGTCCATGTGGTGTTCCACGAGCAGTACCGCGCAGGGGTCGGAGGCCCGGTGCGGCAGCCCCCGGATCAGCTCCGCGAGGCTGTCCACGTCGTCCGCGCCGAGGCCGCCGGCCGGCTCGTCGAGCAGCAGCAGCCGGGGGCGCGCGGCCAGCGCGCGGGCGAGCGCGACCCGCTGGCGTACCGCGAACGGAAGGGTGTCCGGCGCGGCGTCGGCGTACTCCGTGATGCCCAGGTCGGCCAGGACGGCGCGGGCGTGCTCGCGCAGCCGGCGCTCGTCGCGGTCGCTGCGAGGCAGCCCCAGCAGGGCCGGTATCAGCCCGGTGCGGGCGGTGTGGGTGGCCCCGGCCATCACGTTCTCCAGCACGGTGAGCCCGGCGAACAGGCCGGTGCCCTGCAACGTCCGGGCGATGCCCAGCCGGGTCAGCCGGTGCGGCCGTGGTCGAAAGGGCCGGCCGTCGAGGGTGAGCGTGCCGGTGTGCGCGGTGGCGAAGCCGCAGACGACGTTGAACAGCGTGGTCTTGCCGGCCCCGTTCGGACCGATCACCCCGACCACCTCGCCCGGCCCGACCGTCAACGAGACGTCGTCGAGGGCGATGAGGCCGCCGAAGCGGACGCCGACCTGGTGCAGTGCGAGACCGTCCGCCATCAGCCCGCTCCTCGCCTCGCCGCCACATTATTACACTCGGAGTGTACGTTTCTCGCGTGTTTCGTCAACACCCTCGATGCCTGGTTGTTACCTGTCGGTACAGCGACTCGTGACGCCGTCGGCGGTGCCCGGCCCGGGCAGGTCGACCAGCCGGGCCAGGGCGGCCCGGTGCCGGTCGGCGGTGCCGAAGGCGATCGCGGCGCTCTTGGCCCGCTTGAGATAGAGATGGGCCGGGTGCTCCCAGGTGAAGCCCAGGCCACCGTGCAACTGGACGCAGACCTCCGCCGCCCGGACCGCCACCGGGCCGCAGTACGCCTGCGCCAACGCGGCGGCCAGCGACGCCTCGGAACCGGCGGCGTTGGCGGCCGCGTACCGGGCCACCGCCCGAGCCTCGGTCAGCTCCACCCAGAGGTCGGCCAGCCGGTGCTTGACCGCCTGGAACGAGCCGACCGGTCGGCCGAACTGTCGACGCTGCCGCACGTAGTCCACCGTCGTGTCCAGACACCACTGCGCCACCCCGACCTGTTCGGAGGCGAGCAGCGCCGCACCCGCGGTGAGCGCCGCCCGCACCGCCGTCGCGGCCACCTCGCCCGCCGCGACCCGGCGGGCGGGCGCGGCGGTGAACTCGATGTCGACGAGCGGCCGGGTGGCGTCCAGCGACACCACGGGAGTCGTCCGCACCGCCGGATCGGCGGCGTCCACCGCGTACAGTCCGTCGCCGGTCGGGACCAGCAGCAGGCCACGCGGCGCGGTGTCGGCGACGCCGGCCACCCGGCCGGACAGCGTCGGCCCGGGGCCGGCGGTGACCGCGCCGGGAGCCGCGTCGGGCGCGGTGGCGAGACCGACGGCCAGCGCCACGTCGCGTTCGGCGGCCGCGACCTGACGCAGCAGCGTGGACTCGCCGCAGGCGAGCAGCGCCCGGGTGGCCACGACGGTGCCCAGGAAAGGGACCGGCGCGACCGCTCGGCCCAGTTCCTCCAGCACCACCGCCACCTCGCGGAACCCGGCCCCGGCGCCGCCGTGCTCGGCCGGCACCACCAGGCCGGTCACCCCGGTCTGGTCGACCAGCCGACGCCACAGCTCCGCGTCGTACGGCGCATCGGCGTCGACGGCGGCGAGGATGCGCTGCCACGGCGCGTGCGTGGTCAGCAGGGCGCGTACGCTGCCGCGCAGCGCCTCCTCGTCGGAGTCGTAGAGCAGATCGGTCATCGGTCCACCCGGGGCTCGGCGGGCAGCCCGAGCACCCGCTCGGCGATGATGGTGCGCAGGATCTCCGACGTGCCACCCTCGATGGAGTTACCCCGGGCGCGTAGATATCGATAGGTGGCGGTGCGGCCGAGCAGGTCCGGGGCCACCGGCCGACGCATCGTCCAGTCGTCGTGCCGCAGCCCCTCGGCGCCGCGCAACTCGACCTCCAGCCCGCTGATCCGCTGGCTCAGCTCGGCGAAGGAGAGCTTCACCGCCGATCCCTCGGGGCCGGGTTGGCCGGCGGCGACCAGTTGGCGCAGACGCAGCGCGGCCAGCCGGGCGGCCTCGGCGCGTACCCACGCGTGCAGGACCTCCTCGTGCAGGCCACCGGTGCGCAGGTCCGGTCGCTCCCGCCACAGCCGGGCCAGCACCCCGACCATCCCGCCCTCCCGGGGCAGCGGCCGGCCGCCGATGGCGACCCGTTCGTTCATCAGGGTGGTGCGGGCGATCCGCCAACCGTGTCCGACCTCGCCGATGCGGTGGGTGTCGGGTATCCGGACACCGGTCAGGAACACCTCGTTGAACTCTGCCTCACCGGTGGCCTGCCGTAGTGGCCGCACCTGCACCCCCGGCGCCGCCATGTCACAGACGAAGTAGGTGAGGCCGTGATGCTTCGGTGCGGCCGGGTCGGTGCGGGCCAGCAGGATCGCCCAGCGCGCCTCGTGGGCCAGCGACGTCCACACCTTCTGGCCGTCGACCACCCAGCCGTCCCCGTCGGGCACCGCCCGGGTACGCAGGCTCGCCAGGTCGGAGCCGGCATCGGGCTCGCTGAACAGCTGGCACCACACCTCCTCGCCGGTCCACAACGGTCGCAGCCAGCGCCGGCACTGGGCCTCGCTTGCGTGCCGCAGCAGGGTGGGCGCGGCCATGCCGAGCCCGATGCTGTTGCGCCGGGGCTGGTTGTCCGGCGCACCGGCCTCGGCGAAGGCGTCGTCCACCACCGCTTGGAGATGCGGCGGTGCGCCCAGGCCTCCGCGACCGGGCGGGTGATGCACCCAGGCCAGTCCGGCGTCGAAGCGAGCGCGCAGGAAGCCGGTGCGGTCACCGCTCGGATCGTGCGTCCGCAGGAACGCGGCGACCAGCCCGCGCAACCCGTCGGCCGTGTGGTCGGACACTCGCCACCTCCAATATTTTTGCACTGCTGATGCAATATAAGGCCGCCGGTCCACGGGACGGAAGACCGGCGGCCGGACGGCCGGGGCGGACGCGACGCGACCGCCCCGGACCGACCTCAGTGCGGGCAGGTGTCGCGGTACTCCTCGATCGCCAGGCCGCTCGGCCCCGGGCAGAGGAACTGCTCGTACCGGGTGTCGTCGTCGACGAACCGCTTGAGCCAGGCCACCATCTGCTTGGCGGTGGGGGTGTTTACCGTGTTGGGGAAGAAGTGACCTTCGCCGTTGAGTTCGAGGTACGCCTTCTCCGCCGAGGCCGGGATGCTGTTGTAGAACGGCTCGGAGTGCGACGAGACCGAGGCCACGGTGTCGTACTCGCCGCCGACGATCAGCGTCGGCACCCGCAGGTTGGACCAGTTCTTGGTCAGGTTCCACGGCGCCAGCGGCACGGCGGCCTGCAACGACGGCCGGCTCGCCGCAGCCTCCAGGCTGCCGCCACCACCCATCGAGTGCCCGGCCACGGCCAGCCGACTGGCGTCGATCCGGCCGCGCACCGAACTGCGCTCGGTCAGGTAGTCCAGCGCGGCCAACAACTGCCGACCCCGGCTGCTCGGCTGGTCGAACCGGGTGATCGTGTCGATGCCGATGACCACGAAGCCGTGCGAGGCGATCCGCGGGCCGAGCCAGTCCAGGCTCGACCAGGAGGCGGTGTAGCCGGGCGAGATGGCCACCGCGCCGAAGGTGCCCGCCGTGGTGGTTGTCGGGTAGTAGATGACGCCGCCGCCGAAGCCGCTGACCAGCGAGGAGACGCTCGTCGACGAGGTGGCGAAGGGGCCGCGGCTGGCCTCCAGGATGGCGTTTGTCGGTGCCGGTCCCCGCTCGTACGGGTTGGCGGCCTGGACCGGGGACGAGGCGGCGACGACGCCACCGGTGGCCACGACGGCGGCCATCGCCAGCCGGGCCAGCAGGGAGAGGGAACGGGGACGGGTGGTGGTGGTAGATCGCACGTCGGATACTCCCTTGGGTTGGAGTGGTATCGACTGCGATCAGTGTTTGGGGCGTCCCACCAGCCCCGCATCGGCAAAATCACCAGTCCCGGCGTCGTCGGTGGTGCGCGATGCCGCCACCGACGACGCCGGTGGCCTCACAGCACGGCGCAGAGGGTGCCGTTGAGCCGGAAGGCGGTAGGTGTCACGTTCGGTCCGCTGTACTCCCCGACGAAGCCGGCGCTCGTGCCACCCTCGGCGGGTATCCGACGGTTGTCGTCGGTGCTGGTGACCCGGACGGTGGTGCCGACCTGCTCCCAGTTCGCGCTCCAGCCGCTGCCCACCCGCTGCCACGTCGTCGGCCAGGTCCAGGTCAGCGTCCAGCCGTCGATCTCGGTGTCGGTGTTGTTGACGATGTCGACGTTCGCCACGTAACCGTTGCCCCAGTCCGTGGTGCGGGTGAAGCGGACGCCGCAGCTGCTGGTGGTCGGGGCGCCGGTGGTGAAGCTCAGCGGCGGCGACGCCCACGAGACCCGGCCGGCGGTGTCCCGGGTCAGCACGTTGACCGTGTACCTGCGCCCGGGGACGAGGTTGTCGACGGTCAGCGAGGTGCCCGAGGTCTCGCCGAGCTGCTCGCTGACCGCGCCGTACTGCCGGTGCACCTCGTACTTCGCGATCGGGCTCGCACCTCGGGTAGCCGCCGGCCAGGAGATCGTCGCGGTCCGGTCGGTGACCTCGGTGGCCGTGGGCTGCCCCGGCGCACCGGGGTGCCCGGTGGCCGGGGCGGCTGACTGCACCACGAGCGTGGTCAGCGAGTACGGCGGCAGGGTCCGACTGGTCGCGCTGCCGGACCTGCTGGTGGTGATGGCGGTGGCGCCGTTGGTGTGGGTGTGCACCGTCGGCTCCCCACTCGACGGGGCGAAGCCGGCGTAGTCGATGGTCACCTCGTGGGCGTGGTCCGGATCCCGGTTCACCAGCAGCACCGCGACCTCGCCGTTGGCCCGGCGTACCGCGTGCGCGGCGACCAGCGGGTCGTCGCTGGCCGCCCGGATGAACTGATCGCCGGTACGGGCGAAGCGGCTCATCATCGACAGCCCGTGGTATGCGGCGAAGGGGGTGTTCAACGGCGGCTCGCAGACCGATCCGTCCGAGGTGCAGGTGCCGCTGGAGAGCATGCCGAAGTCGCCGTAGTCGGTCTGCCCGGCCACTGTCGACACCTGACCGATGCCGTTGCGCACGTTCCACCAGTGGACGGTGAACACACCGTTGGCCAACAGGCCGCTGTACGCGTCGGCGAGGAACAGCGCGGCCGGCTGGCTGGTCATGCCCTGGGAGGTGACGTTCACCTCGGTGAGGCTGATGCCGATGCGCCCGGCGTCCGGGCCGGCGTACCTGGTGATCTGCTCCCGGAGCAGGTGGACCGCGTCGGTGATGTGGCTGGTCCGGGGCAGCGATTCGGCGGCGCTGCCACCCGGGTACCAGTGCACGTCGACGAAGTCGATCTTCTGGCCGGCGATGTCCAGCACGGTCTGGTTCCACGGTCCCGGATCGTCACCAGCGGTCAGCCCGTCGGGCCAGTTCGCCGGCATGGTGAGCACCGCGCCGACCTTGATGCTCGGGTCCACGGCCTTCATCGCGTCCGCGTACTCGACCACCAGGTTCGCGTAGTAGGTGGCGCTCTTGTCGGGGTGGTGGTCGGCCTCCCACGCCGACCCGTAGTGCCCGTTGCCGTAGTTCTCGTTGCCGACCGTCCAGTACCGGGCGTCGTAGCCCTTGGTCACGTTGGCGTACCGGACCCATTCGGCCGCTTCCTCCGGGGTGCCGGTGCCGTAGTTCGCGATGATCATCGGCTGGGCGCCGGCCCGCCGTACGCCGGCCATGAAGGTGTCGAAGTCGGTGCCGGGGGCGACGTAGCCGCCGGGCGCGGTGTGGTCCTCCCAGCGGTAGATGTCGGCGTAGGAGCCGCCGGGATAACGCATCATCTGCACACCGGCCGTCCGCAGCAGGTCCGACGTCTCGGTGGTGCCCAGCTGCGAGTCCCAGATGGCGTGGTTGACGCCGAGCGCGGTGTCGGGCACGGTGGCCAGCCCGGCCCGGGCATTCACTGTGATCGCCGCCGACGTGCTCGCCGCGACGGCGTTCGGTTGGTCGATCCCGACCAGTGCCGTGCCGAGCAGCAGGCCGACCGCGAAGAGGGAGTGCGCGCGTCGGACGGATGGTCGAGGTCGGGCCAGGTGTCGAACCCCGTGCCGGTCCGAGAGTTTCATGATCTTCCTTCGTTGGTCACGCGGAGACCCACCGGCCCCGAGCCCGACGTGCCGGGCCCGGGGCCGATGGATCGGAGACGAATCCGTCTTCGGCCGTCACCCCCCGGAACCGTGACGGTCCCGGTTGCCCATCGAGCGACGGTCACTCACACGCGCGACAACGCATCGGCGTCCAAGAATCCCACAGCAATCGGTCCGGCTCAACGCCCGGTTCACTGCTCGGAACTAATAGTAAGGTTTATGAACAGTGGGTGTTACCATCACAGTCGTCGATGACCGTTCCGGCTCTCGACGTACCGCTCCCCCTGGAAAGGAGTGATCGCATGTCGAGATTGCGCGCCCTGGCCGCGCTCGCGGCACTGACGCTCACCGGCGCGCTGCTGGCGGTGATCCCGTCGACCGCCGCCTCCGCCGCCGCCTGTGCCACCCCGTGGCAGTCCGCCGCGGTCTACACCTCGGGCATGCAGGTCTCCCACAACGGCCGCAACTACCAGGCGAAGTGGTGGACGCAGAGCGAGGCCCCGCCCGGCACCACCGGAGTCTGGCAGGATCTCGGCGCCTGCGGCGGCAGCACCCCGCCGCCCCCGGACGGCACCTGCAACCATCCCAACTGGATCGCCGGCACCTGGTACCCGGCCGGCAGCATCGTGCGGTACACCAACGGCCAGTACTACATCGCCGAGCACGACAATCCCGGCTACGACCCGATCATCAGCACCTGGTACTGGAACCCGTACACCTGCTCGGGCACGCCGCCCACCAGCAGCCCGCCGCCGACCAACCCGGGTGGCTTCGTGGTCAGCGAGGCCCAGTTCCGTCAGATGTTCCCGAACCGGAACTCCTTCTACACGTACTCCGGGCTGATCAACGCGCTGAACGCCTACCCGGCGTTCGCGCGCACCGGTAGTGCCACCGTGCAGCGACAGGAGGCGGCGGCCTTCCTGGCGAACGTCTACCACGAGACCGGCGGCCTGGTGCACATCGTGGAGCAGAACACCGCCAACTACCCGCACTACTGCGACAGCGGCCAGCCGTACGGGTGCCCGGCTGGCCAGGCCGCCTACTACGGGCGGGGGCCGATCCAACTGAGCTGGAACTTCAACTACAACGCGGCCGGCGCCGCCCTCGGGCTGCCACTGCTGACGAACCCGTGGCTGGTGCAGAACGACGCCGCCGTGGCCTGGAAGACCGCCATCTGGTACTGGATGACGCAGCACGGGCCCGGCACGATGACCGCGCACAACGCGATGGTCACCGGGGCCGGCTTCGGGCAGACCATCCGCAGCATCAACGGCTCGATCGAGTGCAACGGCGGCAACCCCGCCCAGGTGCAGAGTCGGGTCACCCGGTACCAGCAGTTCGTGGGCATCCTCGGGGTGCCCGCCGGAGCGAACCTCTACTGCTGATCCCCCGGCTCCGGCGTCGCCGTCCACCGCGGCGGCGCCGGACCGGTCAGCCCACCTTCGGGGTGGCCCGGTCGATGATCGCGGCGAAGTCGACGCCGGCCGGCAACGTGCCGTAGGCATGCCCCCGGTCGCCACCGAGCCGGGACGCGCAGAAGGCGTCGGCGACCGCCGGGTGACCGTGACGCACCAACAGCGCCCCCTGCAACACCAGCGCCAGTTGTTCGACCACCCGGCGGGCACGTACCTCCAGATCGGCCGGATCGGCCAGGGCCGCCCGCACCTGGCGGACCGCGGCGTCGAGCCGGGCGTCAGCGCCCGCGGCGGCGTCCACCTCCGACTGGAACGCCGCCATCACCTCGGGCTGGCCGGCCAGCGCCCGCAGCACGTCCAGCGCGGCGACGTTACCCGAGCCCTCCCAGATGGAGTTCAGCGGCGACTCGCGGAACAGCCGCGGCATCCCGGACTCCTCCACGTAGCCGTTGCCGCCCAGGCACTCCAGGGCCTCCGCGGCGTGACCGGGCCACCGCTTGCAGACCCAGTACTTGCCCACGGCGAGGGCGATCCGCTTGAACGCCGTCTCGGCCGCGTCGCCACGTGCCGAACGGTCGGTCGCCCCGGCCAGGCGCATCATCAGCACCGTGGCGGCCTCGGACTCCACCGCCAGGTCGGCCAGGACGTTGCGCATCAGCGGCTGATCCACGAGGTACCGACCGAACGCCCGCCGGTGCGCGGCGTGATGGGTGGCGGTGACGACCCCGTGGCGCATGCCGGACGCCGCACCGATCACGCAGTCCAACCGGGTCAGGTTCACCATGTCGATGATGGTGCGGACGCCCCGGCCCTCGTCGCCGACCCGCCACGCCACCGCCTCGTCGTACTCCACCTCGGCGGAGGCGTTGGAGCGGTTGCCGAGCTTGTCCTTCAGCCGCATCAACCGCATCGGGTTCCGGGTGCCGTCGGGAAGCACCCGCGGGACCAGGAAGCAGGTGAGCCCGCCCGGCGCCTGGGCGAGGGTGAGGAAGAGGTCGCACATCGGCGCCGAGGTGAACCACTTGTGCCCGACCAGCCGGTAGCTGCCGTCGGGCGTCGGGCGGGCCGTGGTGGTGTTTGCCCGGACGTCCGACCCGCCCTGCTTCTCGGTCATCGACATGCCCGCGAGCAGCCCCTGCTTGCGCTGCGGTTCCCGCAGCCCGAAATCGTAGCTGCGGGCGGTCAGCAGCGGTTCGTAGCGAGCGGCCAGGTCGGGGGCGTGCCGCAGCGCGGGTACCGCCGCGTACGTCATCGAGATCGGGCAACCGTGGCCGGCGTCGGGTCGCCAGACGTGGAACTTCGCGGCCCGGGCGACATGCGCGCCGGGTCGCTCGTCGGCCCAGGGAGCGGCGTGCAGGCCGTGCGCCACGGCGGTACGCATCAACTCGTGCCAGGAGGGGTGGAACTCCACCTCGTCGACCCGGTGTCCGTACCGGTCGTGGGTGCGCAGCACCGGCGGATGTTCGTTGGCCAGCCGGCCGTGCTCGACCGCCTGTTCGGTGCCGGCCAGCCGGCCGAGTTCGTGCACCTCGGCCGTGGCCCAGTCGGCCCCCTCCCGGGCCAGCGCGTCGAGCAGCGCGGGCTCGTCGGCCGTGTCGTGGCCGACCAGCGGCGGCACCTGATTGAACACCTCGTGTGTGCTCACGACGGAACTCCCAACGCGCGGTGGATGAAGGTGATCAGGCCGCCGACGGTGTCCGGGCCGGCGACACCGGAGGCCAGCGGGCCCACCATCGCCTCAGCCAGCGCGCCGACCACTGCGGTGGACGTCAGCTCGGGATTCTGCGCCGGCAGCTCACCGTCGGCCACCCCGTCGGCGATGTAGCCGGCCAGCAGCGCCGCATGGGCACGCCGGAAGACCAGTCGCTGCGCCTCCACCGCCGGATCGACCGGCTCGGCGAGCAGGGCGTACGCCAGCCGTGGCGACCGTAGGGCCCGGCCGGCGAAGGTTTCGATGACCGCGCGGACCCGCGCCGCGGCCGTGCTCTCGGCCGCAGCGGCCCGGGTGACGGCGTCGATCTCGCGCTGGCCGGCGGAACGGAACACCTCGGCGAAGAGGTCAGCCTTGGCAGGAAAGTGACGGTACACGCTGCCGGTCGCCACCCCGGCCCGCGCCGCGACGGCAGCGACCGAGCAGCCGGCATAGCCATGATCGGCCAGAATGCCGATCGCGGCGGCCACGATGCGCTCCCGCGAGGCGGTCAGCCGCGCCTTCACCCGCTCCGTGCTCCGGTAGGCCACCAAAGGATTGAACCATCATTCATTTCTTGCCGGCAAGCACCCGACCGGCGACCAGTACCGCCGCCGGGACGTCCCCGCCGGGTGAGCCTCAGGCGGCCACGGTCACAGGTCGTACGCCTGCGCGAGTTGCTTGCGCAGCGCCTCGACGAATGGCCGCAGCTCGGCATCGAGGGAGGCCGCTTCGTCCGGGGTCACCACGACCGAGGCGTCCCGGTGGGGCATTCCCGAGATCACCTGGTGCCGCCGGCCCGGCGCCGGATGGCTGGCGAGCAGTGACGCGTACTCGCGGATGGTGAGCTGACGCAGCATCGGCAGCCGCACCGCCTGCTCCGCACGGGTGGTGGCGATGGCCCGCCGCCACACGTCCATCGCGACCCCCGGCGTTGGATGCGCGGTGACGAGAGGCGACAGCAGAGGCGACAACGCCAAGACGTCGATCATGCTGAGAGCCGCGGTGCTGCCCGCCGCACTCGCCGCCATCGCGTCGGCTCGCACCTCCGCTCGACGCCCCTCCCGGGCATCGAGCGTGTTCATCGCGAGGTGTACGGCGAACAGCAGCCAGCTGACGGCACCTCCGACCAACTGCCAGAGTGTGTAGAAGAGGGCGTAGATACCCGCCACGTCCCTGTCGTGCGCGTCTCCGTGTGGCGGCCGGGTCGCGGTCGCGAGCATGCCGAAGAAGGTCCGGGCCGGCTGCGTGAGGAGACGACGGCGCGAGTCGGCCCAGCGGAAGTGTCCGAGTTCGTGACCGATCAGTGCCACCATCTCCTGCGGCGACAGGCCCACGAGCAGCGGTACACCGAGCAGCAGTACTCGGGTCCTGCGCACCCCGACGACTGCCGCCGCCGCGTTCCACTCGTCGTTGAGCACTATGAGGTCGGGCTTCGGTGCGCCGACAGAGTCGCCGACCCGTTCGACCAGACGGTGCAGCGCCGCCTGTCGCTGCGGAGTCAACCGGTAGGCGCCTTTGACCACCTGTCGGACGCTGCCCAGGCGGGGACGCAGCGCGTAGGCCACGGCGGCGAGCAGCAGCGGCAGAATCAACGGCCCCACGCCGTCGACCAGCAGCCACACGGCGGCGGCCAGCGCACCTAACGGAAGAAGCACCAGCGCGAACGAGACCAGCACGAGCAGCAGGAAGGCAGGCGTCAGCCAGGAGTGGGAAGCACCCAACTGCGTGGCCATGTGGGCCAGGCGGCGGTCCGCCCGGAACCCGGCACGACGATCGAGCCGTTCGAGAGACCGGCCGAGACGGCCGACGGCACTCGAAGCGGCGACGTCGAGGTTCCACTCACAACGTCCGCACCAGGGTGGCTGATCGACGACGGTCCGCAGCTCCGTGCTGGCGCAATCCGGGCAGGAGCCGACGCCGGGCTCGGACATGATGTGGTCACGCGCGATGGGCACCGCGACAGTGTGATCAACTGCTATGTCTCCGTCAACGGCTCACCATCGCCGGGCTTCGGCGGGTACCTGCCAGCGCGCGTTTCAGGTCAGCGGCTTGGCGAACCAGTGGTGGGCGTACGGGTTGTCGTTGTAGCGCGGGATCTCCTGGTAACCCTCGGCGCGGTAGAGCCGCATCGCCTCGGTGAGAGTGCGGTTGGTGTCGAGGCGGATGCTGGCCGCGCCGGCCGCCACGGCGTGCCGCTCCAACTCGCCCAGCAGGCGACGCCCGACGCCGAGCCCGCGCACCGCGGCCGACACCCAGAGGCGCTTGATCTCGGCGGGCTCGCCCGGGGACAGCCGCAGCCCACCGCAGCCCACCGCCTCGGTCGAGAGGGTGGCGACCAGGAAGAGGCCGGCCGGAGGCACGTATTCCTGCTCGTCGGCGCCGCCCTGACCCAACTCGAAGCCGGAGTCGAACCGGGCGGCGAGTTCCCGCACGTACGCCCGCAGGCAGGCGCGGGCACGCGGCTCACCGGGATGGCAGGGTTCGATGGTGACAAGCGACGCCATCAACAGGCGCTCGACCTCGGCCATGGCGCAGGTGAGCCGGGCGCGTTGGCCGGCGGTGAGCGGCGCGAGGACCGACCAGGCCAGCTCGTCGGACCTGCCGTCCAGCAGCTGCCACTCGGCGCGGCCGGCGTCGGTGAGGCGGACGGTCCGCACCCGGCCGTCTCCCTCAGCGGGCCCCACCACGACGAGGCCCGCACCCTCCAGCGTCCGGAGCAGCCGGCTGAGGTAGCCGGCGTCGAGATCCAGCCGGGTACGCAGGGCCGCGACCTCGGCACCGTCGGGTCCGATCTCCCAGAGCAGCCGTGCTTGCGCCAGGGGTCGATCCCGAGCGAGATAGCTGTCGTCGAGCGCGCCGACGCGCTGGGTCACCGTGCGGTTGAAGCGCCGCACCACGTCCACGAGTGCACGATCCACGATTGCTGACTTTAGTCAGATATTCGAGTGACGAACAGTCGCCGGGGACGATGAGCCGCGCAGGGCCGGCGTGGCCAGGGTCGCCAGCCCGGTCACGGCGAGGACGCCCGCGCAGCCGAACAGCACCGCCGGGACGTCCACGATCTCGACGACGAGGCCGAACGCGTTGGCCGTCACCAACAACGGCAGACTCTGCGCCAGCACCAGCACGGACTGCACCCGAGCCAGGTGGGTGAGCGGCGTGGCGGCCAGGACCAGTGGACCGACGTGCGTGGCGAAGCAGCCGACGCCGGCACCGACGAGCACACCGGCCAGGACGGCCGGCAGCGGAACGCGGGCGACCGCGAGCGCGACCACGCCAGCGGCGGCGACCAGGAGGCCGACGGCGGCCACCGCTGCGGGACGGGAGGACCCGCCGCGCAGCAGGACCCCCAGCGCGACGGCGGCGGTGCCCACTGCCATCGCCGCGACGACCGCGCCGGTGGCCGACGCCGACCAGTCGCGTTGCCGGGCCAGCAGGGGCACCAGCAGCGTGCCGACCGGCAGGAGGAACCCCGCCGCGACGCCGGTCACCAGCAGCGCCACCCGCAGCACCGGCACCGACCAGGCAAGGCGCAGCCCGTCCAACGCGGCCGACACCGGCGACCGCCGGTGAGCCACCCCGGCGGCGGGCAGCCTGTGGCCTCGTCCGGTGTTCGGTGGCCGCCCGCCGGCCGACCCGGCGGCGGGCCCCTCGCAGTCCGGCCCGGCGTCCTGCGGTTGCTCGGCGGCGGGTCGGACGACCAGCAGGACCGCGAGCATCGCCAGGAAGGTGGCGGTGTTGGCCAGAGCTGCCCCGGCGAGCCCGGCCATCCCGAGCAGCACGCCACCCAGCGGCGGGCCGGTGAACATCGCGAACTGCCCGACGAGTTGCCGGGCCGACATCGCGCGGGCCAGCGCCTCCGGCGGTACCAGCCGCCGTGGCATCGAGCCCGAACTCGGCAGCTGAAAGGCGTCCACGGTGCCGATCGCCAGCGCGGCGAGCAGCAGCGGCAGCCGCAGGTCGAGCGGCGACCACGTGACGGCGGCCAATGCCACGGTGACCACCACCATGGCCGCGTTCGAGGCGAGCAGGACGAGCCAGACGCCGAACCGGTCGGCCACCGCACCGCCCACCAACAGCAGCAGCACCCGGGGCAGCACGATCGCGGTCGGCACCAGGGCGGCGAACCGAGCCCCCTGCCCGGCCGCCGACCAGGCCATCGCGAACGCCATCGCCTGTACGCCGACCAGACTCAGCGCGCTGCCGCCCAACCACACCCGGTACGCACCCGGCATCGTCGCCCGGCCCCCACTTGCCACCACCACGTACCCCTGCCGTCGCCGATCGCCCGACCGGTCTCGGCGAGGACGCCGGCCGGCTGCCCTCGGCACCCTCCGGCCTCGACCGGGTCGAGGGTCAATCCGGGTCGACCCGCAGCCCCGTCATCAACGTCTTGCGGTCGCCATACAGAGCCGCGTATGTTAGCGATAACATTGATGGGCTTGGCAAGGCCGCCACCGCAGCAAACGCGCCGGGTCCGATCGTTGCGCGCTGCGCGCCGCGCATCGACGTCATCGCACCACTCCTCGCCGCCCGGTCGGCCACCACTCCCGCCGGGTCGGGCGGCGCTCCCCCATGCCACCACGGAGGTCGTGATGCCCTACCCGTCCCTCAACCGTCGACACGTGCTCCGGGCCGCCGGCGCGGCCGCCGTCGCCGCCGCCGTCGGCCCCGCGCTGGCCAACGGCACCGCCAGTGCGGGGCTCCCCCCGGTACGCCCCGACCTCGGCGTCTCCGCGTACGCCTTCGAGCCGGGTCAGGTGCGGTTGACCGCCAGCCGCTGGCTGGACAACCAGAACCGCACGGTCAACTACCTGCGCTTCGTCGACGTCAACCGGCTGCTCTACAACTTCCGCGCCAACCACCGGCTCTCCACCGCCGGCGCCGCGGCCCTGGGCGGCTGGGAGGCGCCCAACTTCCCGTTCCGCACCCACTCCCAAGGGCACTTCCTGAGCGCCTGGTCGTACCTGTGGGCCGTGCTCGGCGACACCACCTGCCGGGACAAGGCCAACTACATGGTGGCCGAGTTGGCCAAGTGCCAGGCCAACAACGGTGCCGCGGGCTTCAACACCGGCTACCTCAGCGGCTTTCCCGAGTCCGACTTCACCGCCGTGGAGAACCGCACGCTCAACAACGGCAACGTGCCGTACTACGCCATCCACAAGACCCTGGCCGGGCTGCTCGACGTGTGGCGATACATCGGCAACAACCAGGCCCGCGACGTCCTACTGGCGTTCGCCGGCTGGGTGGACTGGCGCACCAGCCGACTGAGTTCGGCGCAGATGCAGGCGATGCTGGGCACCGAGTTCGGCGGAATGAACGCCGTGCTGACCGACCTGTACCAGCAGACCGGCGACGCCCGCTGGCTGACCGCCGCCCAGCGGTTCGACCACAACGCCGTGTTCAATCCCCTGGCGGCCAACTCCGACCAACTCAACGGGCTGCACGCGAACACCCAGGTACCGAAGTGGATCGGCGCGGCCCGCGAGTTCAAGGCCACCGGCACCACCCGGTACCGGGACATCGCCAGCAACGCGTGGAACATGACGGTCAACGCCCACACCTACGTCATCGGCGGCAACAGCCAGGCCGAACACTTCCGGGCGCCCAACGCCATCGCCAGCTACCTGCGCAACGACACCTGCGAGGCGTGCAACACGTACAACATGCTCAAGCTGACCCGGGAGCTGTGGCTGCTTGACCCGAACCGGGTGGCGTACTTCGACTTCTACGAGCGGGCACTGCTCAACCACCTGATCGGAGCGCAGAACCCGGCCGACAACCACGGCCACATCACGTACTTCACCCCGTTGAACCCCGGCGGGCGGCGAGGTGTCGGACCGGCGTGGGGCGGCGGCACCTGGAGTACGGACTACAACTCCTTCTGGTGCTGCCAGGGCTCGCAACTGGAAACCAACACCACCCTGATGAACTCGATCTACTTCCACAACGACACCACGCTGACGGTGAACCTGTTCCTGCCCTCGGTGCTGAACTGGTCGCAGCGCGGCATCACGGTCACCCAGAGCACGACCTACCCGGTCAGCGACACCACGACCCTCACCGTGACCGGCGACGTCGGCGGGTCGTGGACGATGCGGATCCGCATTCCGGCGTGGACGCAGGGAGCGACGGTCAGCGTCAACGGCGCCGCGCAGAACATCAGCACCACCCCGGGCACGTACGCGACCCTCACCCGATCCTGGGCCTCCGGCGACACGGTGACCGTACGGCTCCCGATGCGCGTGATCGTGCAGCCCGCCAACGACGATCCGAACGTGGTGGCACTCACCTACGGGCCCGCGGTGCTCTCCGGCAACTACGGCAACACCGCGCTCTCCGCCCTGCCCGCCCTGGCCACCACCTCGGTCAACCGGACCAGCACCTCGGCGTTGACCTTCACCGCCACCGCCAACGGCGCCACGGTCAACCTGGGCCCGTTCTACGACGCGCACGGGCACAACTACACCGTCTACTGGAACGCCAACGGCCAGTCCCCGGGCACCGGAACGGCGACGTTCCGGCTCGCCAACGCCGCCAGCGGCCTGGTGCTCGGCATCGAGAACATGTCCACGGCCGACGGGGCGCCGGCGTTGCAGTGGGGCGACAACGGCACCGCCGACCATGACTGGCAGCTGGTCGTCGACGGCAACGCGGTGAAGTTCCGCAACGCCAACAGTGCCAAGGTGCTCGGGGTGCAGAACATGTCGACCGCCGACAACGCGCAGGTCCTGCAATGGTCCGATACCGGCACGGCCGACCACCGGTGGACGATCGTGGACGTCGGCGACGGGTCACACAAGATCCGTAACGGGCACACCGGCAAGCTGCTCGCCACCCTCAACGGGTCCACCGCGCAGGGTGCCCGGGTCGTCCAGGATCCGGACAACGGCACGCCGGACAACCAGTGGCGGTTCGTGCCCAACGGTGCCCGCCGGATCCAGAACCTGGCCACCGGTCTCGTGCTGGGCGTGCAGAACATGTCCACCGCCGACGGCGGCCTGGTGATCCAGTGGGGCGACACCGGCACCGCCGACCACCTCTGGACCGCGATCGTGGACAGTGGCGGCTACCTGCGGCTGCGCAACTCCCACAGCGGCAAGGTGCTGGGGGTGGAGAACGGCAGCAGCGGCAACGGCGCCCGGGTGGTGCAGTGGGCCGACAACGGCGCGGCCAGCAACCGGTGGCGGCTGCGGTACGCCGCGAACGGCTACTTCCGGATCCAGTCCGCCAACGGTGGGCGGGTCCTCGGCGTCACCGGCGCCTCGTCCAGCCAGGGCACTCAGATCGTGATCTGGGACGACAACGGCGCGGGCGACCACCGTTGGCGTTTCATCTGAGCCTGACCGCTGTCACCGAGGCCGTCGGAGCGACCCACCACGGGGTCGTCTCCGGCGGCCTCGACCGTCATTGCATCCATCGTCATCGCTTGAGCATGTTATCGATAACATGCTAGCTTCGGGGCAGGGAGCCACGGGCACGCTCCTGTTCAGGTCACCGGTCACCGGGCCGAGGCGGCCACCAAGCCGACCCCGCCTGGCGGCCTGTCCGGGCCGGCATCCGCGAGACGCCGCGCGCTGTCAATCCGCGCGGAAGGGCACGCCTCGACGGCACCGATCGTCGCGTCATCCCGACATGGCCGCTGTCATCGGCGACCGCCACATCCCGACCGACCCCGCAACCCGTGCGATCCGCGCTCGGGTCGCCTCGCCGTGCCCGGATCCACACCTCCGCGCCGGTAGGCGGCCGCCAGCAGGCTGATCCGGGGTGGCATCCCGAACCACCACCATCGAAAGGGCACGTCGATGAAATCCAGAACCACCGGAGGCAGGGTCGTGGGCATCCGACCGCGTACCGTGCTGATGTCCGTCGCGGCCGGTGCCGCGCTGCTCGTCTCCACCGCGCTGGTCGCGCCCTCCGCCCACGCCGCCGCCAGCACCCTCGGCGCGGCGGCGGCGCAGAGCGGTCGCTACTTCGGCGCCGCCACCAACTCGTTCCAGCTCTCCAACTCCGCCTACGCCACGATCCTCAATCGTGAGTTCAACTCGATCGTGGCCGAGAACGAGATGAAGTGGTACGCCAACGAGCCCCAGCAGAACTCCTTCAGCTTCAGCGCGGGTGACCGGCTCGTCGCGCACGCCCGGGCCAATGGGATGTCCGTACGTGGCCACACCCTGCTCTGGCACGCGCAACAGCCCGGCTGGGCACAGAACCTGTCCGGCACCGCGCTGCGTAACGCGGCGATCAACCACGTCACCCGGGTAGCCACCCACTACCGGGGTCAGATCCACTCCTGGGACGTGGTGAACGAGGCGTTCGCCGACGGTGGCAGCGGCGCGCGGCGGGACTCGAACCTGCAACGCACCGGCAACGACTGGATCGAGGCCGCCTTCCGCGCCGCCCGCGCGGCCGACCCCGGCGCCAAGCTCTGCTACAACGACTACAACACCGACGGCATCAACGCGAAGTCGACAGGCATCTACAACATGGTGCGCGACTTCAAGCAGCGCGGCGTCCCGATCGACTGCGTCGGCTTCCAGTCCCACCTCGGCACCACCCTCGCCGGTGACTACCAGGCCAACCTGCAACGCTTCGCCGACCTCGGCGTGGACGTGCAGATCACCGAGCTGGACGTCGCTCAGGGCCCCAACCAGGCGAGCATCTACGAACGGGTGACCCGGGCCTGCCTGGCCGTGACGCGCTGCACCGGGATCACGGTCTGGGGTGTCTGGGACGCCGCCTCCTGGCGGGATGACAACCCGCTGCTGTTCGACGGCAACGGGAACAAGAAGCCCGCGTACACCTCGGTGCTCAACGCGTTGAACAGTGTCAGCGGACCGAACCCGACCACCGCGCCGCCGACCACCACCGCGCCTCCGCCGGGCGGCGGTGCCTGCTCGGCCTCGGTGTCGCTGAACTCCTGGAACGGCGGCTTCGTGGCCACCGTACGGGTCACCGCCGGCAGTGCCGCGATCCGGGGCTGGACCGTGCGGATCACGCTGCCCGGCGGCGCGGCGGTCACCGGCACCTGGAACGCGCAGGCCAGCGGCAGCACCGGGACGGTGAGCTTCGGCAACGTCAGCTACAACGGTCAGGTCGGCGCGGGCGGTAGCACCGAGTTCGGCTTCCAGGGCACCGGCGTCGGCCCCTCCGGCACCCCCACCTGCACCGCAACCTGACCCACCCCACCCGGGTACGAATCGCCGGTTGATCAAGAAGTTTTGGTCGCGTCCAGCGCGCAGGCCGACCAAAACTTCTTGATCAACCCTTCGGTGGAGGGGTGGGTCAGGGGCGGGGTGGGGGGCCTACGCTTCGGCGGGCCACCAGGGTCGGGGCGATGGTCCGGCGCAGGGCGCCACCGCTCACCGACTCGATCTGGGTGAGCAGCATCTCCAGGCTCGCCCGGGCCACCGCGCCGAAATCCGGTCGTACGGTGGTCAACGGCGGAATGAAGTAGGCGGCCTCCGGCACGTCGTCGAAGCCGACCACGCTGATGTCGTCCGGCACCCGGCGGCCGTGCTCGTGCAGGGCGCGCAGCACCCCGAGGGCCAGGTGGTCGTTGGCGGTGAAGACGGCGGTGACGTCGGGCATCCGGGCCAGCATCTGCCCGCACCGGTAGCCGGCCGCCGCGGACCAGTCCGCCGGCACCAGCGGCGGGATCTCCGCGCCGGCCGAGGTCAGGGCCGCCCGCCAGCCCTCGATCCGGCCGGCGCTGTCGAACCAGTCCGACGGACCGGAAACGTGCCAGACCGTACGGTGACCGGCGTCGAGCAGGTGCTGGGTGGCGGCCCGGGCACCGGCCGCCTGGTCCACCGTCACCAGCGGCATCGGCCGATGCGGATCCCCGTCCACGGTCACCAGCGGCACGTCCTTCGGCAGACGCTCCAACGCCTCGCCGGCCGACTCCACCGGCGCGATCACCACGATGCCGGCGACCCGGTGCGCCAGATGCCGCTCCACCACCGCCGAGATCGACCGATGATCGAGGTCACGCACGCTGCCCACACTTACCGCGAAACCGGACTCGGCGGCCGTCTGCTCCAGCGCGGCCAACAGCGAGGCCGGACCGTAGAGGGTGGTGTTCTGCGCGACCACCCCGATCACCTGCGAGCGGCCGGTGACCAGCGCGCGGGCCGCCCGGTTCGGCCGGTAGCCGAGTTCGGCGATGGCCGCCTGGACGCGCAGTCGAGTCTGCTCGCGTACGTTCGGGTGCCCGTTGAGCACCCGCGAGACCGTCTGATGGGAAACACCGGCGAGGCGGGCCACGTCCGTCATCGCAGGATCGCGTACGGCCATCTCACACTCCCCGCAATCCAGTCGCTCGCCGCAGCCCGTCGGCGATGACTGGCACGGCTCAGGTACAAAGATCCCCTCGCGCGGTGCCCACGCCGGCCCGTGCCGTCCGGGTGGAGAGCGCTAGATCACGCACAGTCTAGCGCCAGTAGCCGCCCCGGTGGCCGCCGGGCCGTCCGCGTACGCCACACAGCGTCCTTCATCGCTGTCTGTTAGCGGTCACACCCGGTTTCCACTCCGTTCGCTTCGACGCAGATCTGTTGCTCCGAGAGGCTGTGTGGGCAAGCAACAGACAATTTACAGGCATTGATGATAGCGATAACATTCCTGTCATCGGAACGGTGCCTGCCGACACGGCGCGGCGGCAACCGTGCGGGGCCCGAAACAGCGTGCCGACCGGCGATATCCGGGCCCTGCACATCGGCGTCCCGGACGACTGCACGCGTACGTGGGCGGCGTGCGCAGGATCCGCCCGCAGAGTTCCACCCGGCCGGACCCCGCCGAACGCCGCGATGCCGGCGACCGGACCGATCACCACACCGACGCAAGGAGGATTCGACGTGCGTAGCGCAAGAAGGTGGCTGACCGCCGCCCTCGGCATCCTGGCGGTGACGCTCACCGCGAGCTTCGCCGACGGGGTCATCTCCCCCAAGCCGGCACAGGCGCTGAACAACGGCGTCGCCCGTACCCCGCCGATGGGCTGGAACACCTGGAACACGTTCGGCTGCAACATCAACGAGACCCTCATCCGCCAGATGGCCGACGCGATCGTCAACCACGGTCTGCGCGACCTCGGGTACAAGTACGTCGTCGTCGACGACTGCTGGTTCAACCCGGACCGGGATGCGCAGGGCAACCTCCAGGCCCACCCGCAGCGGTTCCCGAGCGGCATGAAGGCCCTCGGCGACTACCTGCACTCCCGCGGCCTGCTGTTCGGCATCTACCAGGGCCCCCTGGACCAGACCTGCGCCCAGTACTTCGACTCCTTCCCCGGCTCCACGGGCAGCCTCGGACACGAGTACCAGGACGCCCGGCAGTTCGCCGCCTGGGGGGTGGACTACCTCAAGTACGACTGGTGCTCCCCCACCGGCACCATCAACGACCAGGTGGCCCGGTTCGGCATCATGCGCGACGCGCTGGCGGCCACCGGCCGGCCGATCGTCTACAGCATCAACTCGAACAGCATCCACGAGAAGACCGGGCCGCAACGCAACTGGAGCGACGTGGCCAACCTCTGGCGGACCACCGAGGACATCACCAACACCTGGGACAGCGGCCAGACCAACGGCTACCCGATGGGCATCCAGAACATCGTCAACGTGAACGTGCCACTCGCCGGCTACGCCGCACCGGGCGGATTCAACGACCCGGACATGTTGGAGGTCGGCAACGGCGGCATGAACGACACCGAGATGCGCAGCCACTTCGCGCTGTGGTCGATGATGGCCGCGCCGCTGATGATGGGCAACGACCTGCGTTCGGCCAGCGCCGCGACGCTCGACATCCTGCGCAACCAGCACCTGATCGCGATCAACCAGGACACGTTGGGGCTCCAGGCCGTGCAGGTCTCGCACGACGGCACCCGGCGGGTACTGGCCAAGCGGCTGGCCAACGGTGACGTCGCGGTCGCGCTGTTCAACCAGGGCAACTCCACCACGACGATCTCCACCACGGCGGCGGCGATCGGCAAGACCGGCAGCTCGTTCACGTTGCTCAACGCGTGGACCGGCGGCACCTCCACGACCACCGGGACCATCTCCGCGAGCGTGCCGGCACACGGCACCGTGGTGTACCGGGTAAGCGGTGGCGGCACCACCAACCCACCGGTCCCGAGCACCTTCCGGCTGCGCAGCGAGTCGGCCGGACGCTGCCTCGATCTCGACAACTCGAACACCGCAAACGGCACCGGAACCCTGATCTGGGACTGCCACGGCAACGCCAACCAGCAGATCACCCAGGACGGCCAGACGTTGCGGATCCTCGGCAAGTGCCTGGACGTGCCGACGAACGCCACCAACGGCACCCGGGTGCAGGTCTGGGACTGCAACGGCGGCACCAACCAGCAGTGGACGTTCAACGCCAACGGCACGGTGAGCAACGGCCGCTTCCCGTCGCTGTGTCTGGACGTCAACAACGCCGGCACCGCCAACGGGACCGCGGTGATCCTCTGGTCCTGCCACGGCAACGCCAACCAGCGGTGGAGCCGGGCATGAGCATCACGGCGCTCCGCCGCGTCGTCGCCGTGCTCGTGAGCATGACCTGCGCGATCGCCCTGCTACCCGGCGCGGCGCGGGCCGACAACCCGATCGTCCAGCACATCTACACCGCCGACCCGGCACCGATGCTGCACGACGGACGGGTCTACCTCTACACCGGCCACGACGAGGACGGCTCGACCTACTTCACCATGCGTGACTGGCGGGTCTTCTCCTCGGCCGACATGGTGAACTGGACCGACCACGGCACGCCGATGAGTCTGGCCACGTTCGCCTGGGCGGACGCCAACGCGTGGGCCGGGCACGTCATCGCCCGTAACGGGAAGTTCTACTGGTACGTGCCGGTCCGGCAACGCTCGAACGGGCAGATGGTCATCGGGGTCGGGGTCGCGGACAGCCCGACGGGGCCGTTCCGGGACGCGCTCGGCCGCCCGCTGGTCGGCAATGGCGAGATCGATCCGCACGCGTTCATCGACGACGACGGGCAGGCGTACCTGTACTGGGGCAACCCGAACCTGTGGTACGTACGCCTCAACCCTGACATGATCTCGTTCTCCGGCGGTCCGACCCAGATCCCGCTCACCACGGCGGGCTTCGGTACCCGGACCGGAAACGCCAGCCGACCCACCCTCTACGAGGAGGGGCCGTGGGTCTACAAGCGCAACGGGCTCTACTACAACGTGTTCGCGGCGGAGTGCTGCTCGGAGTTCATCGGCTACTCGACGGCACCCGGCCCGACCGGCCCGTGGACGTACCGGGGAACGGTCATGCCCCGGCAGGGCTCCAGCTTCACCAACCACCCCGGCGTGATCGACTTCGCCGGTGGGTCGTACTTCTTCTACCACAACGGTGCGCTGCCCGGCGGTGGCGGCTACACCCGGTCGGTCGCGGTGGAGAAGTTCACCTACAACTCCAACGGAACCATCCCCACCATGAACATGACCACCGCCGGGGCACCCCAGGTCGGCACGTTGAACCCGTACGTACGCCAGGAGGCCGAGACGATCGCCTGGGGATCGGGTATCGAGACCGAGCCGGCCAGCGAGGGTGGCATGAACGTCGGCTGGATCGACAACGGCGACCACATCAAGGTAAAGGGGGTTGCCTTCGGCACCGGAGCGACCACCTTCTCCGCGCGGGTCGCCTCGGCCACCAGCGGCGGCCGTATCGAGGTACGGCTGGACAGCGCCAGCGGTCCGCTCGTGGGCACCTGCACGGTGGCCGGTACGGGCGGCTGGCAGACCTGGACGACCACCAGTTGCGGGGTGTCCGGCGCCACCGGCACACGCGATCTCTACCTGCGTTTCGCCGGCGGCAGCGGCAGCCTGTTCAACGTCAACTGGTGGCAGTTCGCCGGTGGCGGTGGCGCACCGACGGCCTACCGGATCACCAATCGCAACAGCGGGCAGGTCGTCGACGTCCAGCAGCCGAACCTCGACAACCTCGCGGTGATCGGTCAGTGGAGCAGCAACGGCAACGCCTGGCAGCAGTGGCGTTTCCTCGACGCCGGCAACGGCAACGTACGGCTGCAGAGCGTGCACAGTGGCAAGTGCGTCGACGTGCGCGACGTCTCCACGGCCGACGGGGCGCAGATCATCCAGTACACCTGCCACGATGGCCTGAACCAGGTCTTCAGCTGGCGATCGACCGGCGACGGCTACCACCAGCTGGTCAACGTCAACAGCAACAAGTGCCTGAACGTGGCTGGCGGCTCCACCGCTCTCGGTGCCGCCCTGGAGCAGCGTACGTGCAGCTCCGCGTCGAGCATGCAGTGGTCCCGCGCCGCCTGAGCCACAGGTAGCCGAGGCCGGACGGGTGCCGGGTGGGATGTCTCCCACCCGGCACCCGCGTGTCCCCCGGCTGCCGGCGGCGGCAATCGCCGGGCCGGAGGAGGGGCCTGTCGCCCGCTCGGCGGGCAGGCGACAGGCCCCGGTCCGTGGGTGGCGACCCGGCATCGGTACGACGCCGGACCGTCCACCGTCACCTCATGGCGTGGCCAACTCGAAACGGCGAACCGTCACCGATCCGCCCAACGCCTGGGTGGCGTAGTTGAAGATGGCGAACCGGTAACCCATGAAGAACGTCCAGTTGTTGTTGAGCGTCAGGGCGTTGCCCAGCGGGACGAAATTGACCCCGTCGGTGCTGTAGGAGAAACGCGCCTGCCGACCGGAGCCGGGCCGGATGTCGGCGTTGGCCCGCAGCCAGATCCGCCCACCGGAGACCGCGGCGCTGGCGATCTCGCTACCGGTGCTGCTGGTGTCCCAGTTGCTGTTCATGTTCAGCCCGTTGGTCATCACCACCCGGGTGGCACCGTTGTCCCGCCGGACGCCGATCCACGCCGAGACGTCCCGCAGCATGGCCAGGCCGGTACGATCGCCGTCGCGCATCGTCGAGTAGTCGATCTCGACCGTGCCGGTCGAGGTCGGCCCCTGGATTCGGTGGGTGATCGTGTTGCGTGCCCGGTAGAGGTCGTTGGTCACGGTGGCGGTCTGCAACCGAAGCCCGTTGTTCACCGACCACCGGCTGTTGTCGGGGTTGTGGTTCCACTCGTACTGCGGACCGAGGGTGGTGCCGGTGAACGTGTCGACGCCGGTGAGCGGCTTGACCGGACGCAACGGCAGCGGGTTCGGGTAGTTGACGCCCCAGGCGCCGTTGACCGTCTGCACCTGCGGCCAGCCGTCCGCGGTCCAGTTGATCGGCGCGAGGGTCGGCATCCGGCCGCCCGGGTACGCGTCGGTGAATGCCATGTAGTACCAGGATCCGTTCGGCAGCTGCACCAGCCCGCCCTGGTGGGGCACCCCGCCGCCGGAGATCGGGCCCTGCATGTTGAGCAGCACCTGGCGCTGCTCGTAGGGGCCGAAGGGGCCGTTTGTGGACTTGAGCACGTACTGGCCGTTGGCCGGGCGGGTCAGCCAGATGTAGTAGGCGCCGTTGCGCTTGTAGAAGCGCGCGCCCTCCAGGGTGCCGATGCTCGACGGCGTCTGGTAGACCTGCTGGGCCCGGACCTGGCTGCGCCCGTCGGCGGAGAGCTGAGCCACGCTGATGGTGCCGTTGCCGTACGCGACGTACATGGTGTCGTTGTCGTCGATCAGCATCCCGGCGTCGTAGTAGCACTGCGGCAGGGTCGCGTGCCGGCTCCAGGTACCGTCGACGGCCGTCGCGGTGTAGATGTGGGTCTGGGCGAAGTTGATGCACCCGGCCCAGTAGTAGGTCTGGTTGCTCGGCCGGTAGTTCAGCGTCGAGGCCCAGATGCCCTCCACGTACGCCTGCTGCCCGGCGGGCAGGTCGTACTTGGTGCCGAAGTCCAGACGGGGTACCGAGTGCCCGGCGAACTCCCAGTTCACCAGGTCGTACGAGCGCAGGATCGGGGCGCCGGGCGAGTAGTGCATGGTGGAGGCGGTCATGTAGTACACCTCGCCGACCCGGATGACCTCGACGTCGGCGAAGTCCTGCCAGACGACGGGGTTGGTGAAGCTGCCGCCGGGGGGCGGGTCGGTGGGGTTGCCGCCGCCGTCGACGCGGACGAGTTGCCACTGCTGGTTGGCGCCGCCCCAGTCGTCGTACTGCACGATGTTGCCGCCGTCGGCGGTCGAGGCGTTCTGCACCTCCATCACCTTGTTGGAGTTGCGGTTGATCAGCCGTACGTAGCCACCTGCCGAGTCGGCCAGTCGGAACTGCTGGTTGGTCCCGTTGTGGTCGGACCACTGCACGATCGAGGCGCCGTTGGCGGTGGAGAAGTTGTAGACGTCGAGCACCTTGCCCGAGTGCCGCGACTTGAGCCGGTAGTAGCCGCCGCCGGAGTCGACGAACTGCCACTGCTGCTGGTTTCCGTCGTTACGCGACCACTGGGTGATCCGGGCTCCGTCGTTGGTGGCCAGGTTGTAGACGTCGAGAGCCTTGCCGCTGTTACGGTTGACCAGCACGTACCAGGCGTTGGTGTCCACCGTGGCCGCGGCCGCGGGCGATGGCGCCACCGCGGCGAGGGAGCCGCCCACCACCATCGCCGTCAGGATGGCCGCCGCGCGCGACAGCCAGCCGCGCCGGCCCGGCGCGGTCCGTGGGACCTCACCATTGGCAATCATGATTCTCCTTCGGGATACGAGCAGAACGAACAGGACGGCTCCTCTGCGGCCTACGCCGTCGCTGATCCGGTGCGGCGTGTGATCGCTAACATGACCGCCCTGCCCAAGGGAGAGATCAGGTGACCACCAGCTTCACAGCAACGTGGCGCGTCCCGGACGGCCACAGATATCGTCCGTCTTCACTACGACTGTGAGCGATAACACGGCCTTCGTCAAGACGTAACATCAACGACGCCGTACGGCTCGCAGAAGCCTGCTCGCGGTCCCCGGCCGGCGGGGTGGCGCGCCGGCCGGGGACCCTGCCACCCGCGGGCGCGGGCAGCCGCTGGCGGGGCGGAGAGGCCGCTACGGCAGCTCCGCCACACCAGCGTCAGCGGGCGGTCAGAACCCCCGGGCCAGCCGGTAGTACGCCTGGTTCCAGCGCAGCTCGTCGGCGAACCGCCGGGGATCGGTCTCGGCGTCGATGACGACGAGTTCGGTACGGCTCATCTCGGCGAGGTCGTGCAACTCCTCCACCCCGACCGCCTGGGACAACACGGTGTGGTGGGGCGCGCCAGCGGTGATCCACGCTTCGGCGGAGCCGGGCAGGTGCGGTCGCGGCCGCCAGACCGCCCGGGCGACCGGCAACCGGCGCAGTGGTTGCGGTGGGGAGACCACGTCGACCTCGTTGGCCACCAGCCGGAAACGCTCGCCCATGTCCGCCAGGCCGAGCACCACCGCCGGCCCCGGCGCGGCGTCGAAGACCAGCCGGACGGGATCCTCACGACCGCCGATGCTCAGCGGATGGATCTCCACGTTCGGCACGTCACCGGCGATCGACGGGCAGACCTCGAGCATGTGGGCACCGAGCACCAGTTCCTCGCCGGGGGTGAGGTCGTAGGTGTAGTCCTCCATGAACGAGGTTCCGCCCTCGGTGCCGACGGCCATCGCCTTGAGGGTGTGCACCAGCACCGAGGTCTTCCAGTCGCCCTCGCCGCCGAAGCCGTAGCCGTCGGCCATCAGTCGCTGCACCGCGATGCCGGGCAGTTGACGCAGCCCGCCCAGGTCCTCGAAGTTGGTGGTGAAGGCGCGGAAGCCACCGGCGTCCAGGAAGGTGCGCAGCCCCAGCTCCAGCCGGGCGGCGTACCGCAGCGAATCGTGCCGCTCGCCGCCGGGTCGTAGCTCGCGGGCGACCCGGAAGGTGTCGTCGTACTCCTTGACCAGATCGTCGATCTGCGCCTCGGACACCTCGTCGACCACCCGCACCAGGTCGTTGACCCCGTACGTGTTCACCGAGACGCCGAAGCGCAGCTCCGCCTCGACCTTGTCCCCCTCGGTGACGGCCACGTCGCGCATGTTGTCGCCGAATCGCGCCAGCCGCAGCGAGCGCATGGCCGACCAGCCGATCGCCGCCCGGGTCCAGGCACCGACGCGGGAGACCACCCGGGGGTCGGAGACGTGCCCGGCGACCGTCTTGCGGGCCACCCCGAGCCGGGTCTGGATGTACCCGAACTCCCGGTCGCCGTGCGCGGCCTGGTTGAGGTTCATGAAATCCATGTCGATCTCGTCCCACGGCAGCAGGACGTTGGCCTGGGTGTGCAGGTGCAGCAACGGCGTCTGCAACGCGTCCAGGCCCGAGATCCACATCTTCGCTGGCGAGAAGGTGTGCATCCAGGCGATCACCCCGACCGCCCCCTGCGACGCGGCATCCCGGCAGGTCCGCAGGATGTCGGCGCTGGTGGTCAGGACCGGCTTCCAGACCACCCGGGCGGGAATGTGCGGCGATTCGTCGAGCAGAGCGGCGATCTGACGGGACTGGTCGGCCACCTGCCGGAGCGTGTCCTCGCCGTACATTGCCTGGCTTCCGGTGAGGAACCAGACCTCGGGTTCAGGGTGTGTTGCCATGGGAGTTGCCTTCCGCGAGAGGGGCGGTCACTTGTAGCGGATGCCGATGAGGCGCTGGAGCAGGATGAACGCGAAGAGCAGGCCTCCGATCACGATCTTGGTCCACCAGGAGTTGAGGCTGCCGTCGAAGGTGATCAAGGTCTGGATCACGCCGAGTACCAGCACACCGAGCACCGTGCCGAAGATGTACCCCGAGCCACCGGTGAGCACCGTGCCACCGATGACCACGGCCGCGATCACGTCGAGTTCCATCCCGATGGCGATCAACGGGGCGCCGGACAGCGTGTAGAAGGAGAGCAGGATCCCGCCGATCGCCGCGCACAGGCCACTGATGGTGTAGACCGCGATCCGGGTCCGGCCCACCGGCAGCCCCATCAGCAGCGCCGACTGCGGGTTGCCGCCGATCGCGTAGACGTTGCGTCCCAGTCGCGTGTACGCCAGCACGTACGCGGCGATCAGGACCACCGCGAACGCCACAAGCACGCTGATCGAGACGAAGTTGCCCCGGGGATCGCCGATCCGGTACTGCGACATCGTGGTCCAGAACCCGTCGGTGATCGGAATCGACGCGTCGCTGATGAACGTGCACATGCCCCGGGCGAAGAACATCCCGGCCAGGGTGACGATGAAGGGCTGGATGTCGAAGAAATGGATCGCGCAGCCCATCAGGAACCCGAGCGTCGGCCCGATCAGCAGGGCGATCACCAGCACCAGCAACGCGGGCAGCCCGGACTGCAACAACCAGGCCGAGACCATCGCGGTCATCGCCGCCACCGAGCCGACCGACAGGTCGATACCGCCGGTGAGGATCACGAAGGTCATCCCGACGGCGATGACGAGTAGGAAACCGTTATCGATGAAGACGTTGAAAACCACCTGGACGTTGGAGAACGCCCGGTACTGGGACACACCGATGCCGTACATCACCAACAGCAGCGCCAACGTCGCCAGCACCGGCATGTGCCGCCGAGGCAGCTTGGCCCAACTCGGAGCGGAGATCGGGAAAGTACTCATGCCGACACTCCGCTCCGCTCCGTGCCGCCATGAGGCACCAACACCCTGAACTGACGATTCGCTCGCTGACGCTCGCTCATGCCGGCACCTGCTCCTTCTGCCGCTGCGGAGACGGCTGGGGCGGCGGCGGTGCCCCGGGCCGTCGACGGCGGAACTTCGCCCGGAAGGCCGGCGCCTGGATGAGGCAGACGGCGATGACGACTACCGCTTTGAACAGCAGCGCCGTCTGGGGTGAGATGTTCATGGCGTACACCGTGGTGGTGAGGGTCTGGATGATCAGGGCGCCGAGGATGGTGCCGCCGAGGTAGAACCGGCCACCGGCGAGCGAGGTGCCGCCGATGACGACCGCGAGGATCGCGTCCAGCTCCACCCACAGGCCGGTGTTGTTGCCGTCGGCGCTGGAGACGTTGGCGGTCATCATGAACCCGGCGATCGCGGCACAGGCGGCGCTGACCACGTAGACGAGGAAGACGACCCGACCGGACCGGATGCCGGCCAGCCGGCTGGCCTCCCGGTTACCGCCGACCGACTCGACGATCATGCCGAGCGCGGTACGGCGGGTGAACGCCGCGACGAGTAGGGCCGCGGCCAGGGCGATGAAGATCGCCAGGGGCAGGGTCAACAGGTGCCCCAGCCCGATCGCCCGGTACGGCCCGGAGTTGATGGTGATGATCTGGCCCTCGGCGATCAACTGTGCGAGGCCCCGACCGGCCACCATCAGGATGAGCGTGGCGATGATCGGTTGGATGCCGATGACGGAGACCAGGACCCCGTTCCAGGCACCGAGCACCAGCGCGACCCCGAGCGCCATCGCGAGCGCGGTCAGCACGGTGACGAGGTTGTTCTGGTCCGGTGCCCGACTGATGTAGAGGCAGGCGATGGCGCCGCTGATCGCGCAGAGCGAGCCGACCGACAGGTCGATGCCGCCGGTCGAGATCACCAGGGTCATGCCCAGCGCGACCAGGATCAGCGGGGCGCTCAACCGCAGGATGTCGATCGGGGTGCCGTACAGGTGCCCGTTGTTGACCTCGATGGCCAGGAACCCCGGACGGTAGATGGTGTTGGCCGCCAACATGACCACGAGCACGGCGACCGGCCAGAAGAGCCGGTGGCCGAGCATGGTACGGAAGCGGTTCCCGGCGTCGCTCATCGGCTCGCCTCCTCACGCTCGGTCCCGCTGGCGATGGTCTGCATGACGCGGTCGGCATCCACAGTGTCGTCGTTGTCGAGCTGGGCGACCAGTTCCCGGTCGCGCATCACCGCGATCTTGTGGCTGAGACGCAGCACCTCCTCCAGCTCGGCGGAGATGAACAGCACCGCCATCCCACCGTCGGAGAGCTCCACCACCAGCCTCTGGATCTCGGCCTTCGCGCCGATGTCGATTCCCCGGGTCGGCTCGTCGAGGATTAGCAGTCGCGGCTCGGTGATCAGCCAGCGGGCCAGCAGAACCTTCTGCTGGTTGCCGCCGGAGAGGTTGCGCACCGGCATGTCCGGGTTGGCCGGACGGATGCTCAACGCCTTGATGTACCGGTCGACCAGCTCGTCCTGGCGGCGACGTGGGATCGGGCGCAGCCAGCCCCGGGCGGCCTGCATGGCCAGGATCATGTTCTCCCGGACCGACAGGTCGCCGATGATCCCCTCCGCACGGCGGTTCTCCGAGCAGAAACCGATGCCCCGCTCGATCGCCTGCACCGGGTTGCGCAGGCCGGTCCGGGCGCCGTCCACCTGGACCTCGCCGCGGTCGGCCCGATCAGCACCGAACAACAGCCGCGCCACCTCGGTACGCCCGGAGCCGAGCAGCCCGGCCAGGCCGACCACCTCACCGGCGTGGATGGTCAGGCTGAACGGGGCGACCGCGCCCCTGCGCCCGAGCTGCGACACCTGGACGAACGGGGCGCCGCTCTCGATGGCCGCCGTCGTCGGCCGGGGCTGCTCGTCGATCCGATCGAGGACGTCGAGCTCCTTGCCGATCATCTTCTCCACCAGCGCCAGCTGCGGCAGCTCGGCGATCGGGTACTCCCCCACCAGCGTGCCGTTACGCAGCACGGTGATCCGGTCGGCGATGCCATAGACCTGGTCGAGGAAGTGGGTCACGAAGAGGATGGCGATGCCCTCGTCCCGCAACTGCCGCATGATCCGGAACAGTTGCGCGACCTCGCCGGCGTCCAGGCTGGAGGTCGGCTCGTCCAGGATCAGCACCCGGGCCTGTACGTCGATCGCCCGAGCGATCGCCACCATCTGCTGCACGGCCAGCGAGTAACTCGCCACCGGCGCGGTGACGTCGATGTCGAGGTCCAGCCGGGCGAGCAGCTGTCGGGCCCGCCGACGCACCTCGCCCCAGCGGACGGCCCCGAAACGGCGCGGCTCCCGCCCGATGAAGATGTTCTCCGCCACGGACAGGTTCGGGCAGAGATTGACCTCCTGGTAGACCGTGCTGACCCCGGCCGCGGCAGCCTGCATCGGTCCGTTGAAGGCCACCTGCTCGCCGTCGAGGGTGACGTTGCCCTCGTCGATGCCGTAGACGCCTGTCAACACCTTGATCAGGGTCGACTTGCCGGCGCCGTTCTCGCCCATCAGGGCGTGCACCTCGCCAGGAAGGAGCCGGAAGTCGACATTGTGGAGTGCGCGCACCCCGGGAAAGGACTTGCTGATCCCGGTCATCGTCAGGACCGGACGACTATCCGTCATCCCATCGATCCTCTTCTAATTTTCATCGATGCGGAAGGGCCAGTTCTCCCGGCACGCCGCCCGGCCGGCCAGCGGGCCGGCCGGGCGGCGTGGCACGGGACGTCGGGCCGGACGCCCAGTCCGTCAGGAATGGGCGACGCGGCGGGGCCGCCACGTGGGTGCGGCGGCCCCATGCGTCATCAGTACTTGCGGTTGGGCAGGGCCTCCTTGGCCTGCTCCTGGGTGAAGGTAGTCTCCTCGGTCTCGATCCGCGGCGGCACCTCCTCGCCGGCGTGCACCTTCTTGGCCAGGTCCATCAGCTGTGGGCCGAGCAGCGGGCTGCACTCCGCGATGAAGTTGAACTTGCCGTCGGCCAGGGCCTGCATGCCGTCCTTGACCGCGTCGATGGTGATGATGGTGATGTCCTTGCCCGGCTCCTTGCCCGCCGCGGTGATCGCCTCCAGCGCGCCCAGACCCATGTCGTCGTTGTGCGCGAAGAGGACGTCGATCTTCGGGTGGGCCTTCAGGAACTGTTCCATCACCTGCTTGCCGCCCGCGCGGGTGAAGTCACCGGACTGGGAAGCGATGACCTTCAGCTTGGGGTCGGCCGCGATCGCCTCGGCGAAGCCCTTCTTCCGGTCGTTGGCCGGGGCGGAGCCGGTGGTGCCCTGCAACTCGACGATGTTCACGTCGCCGGTCGCGTCCTTCTTGTTCTCCACCAGCCACTCGCCGGAGAGCCGGCCCTCCTTGACGAAGTCAGAGCCGAGGAAGGTCTTGTAGAGCGACTTGTCGGCGGAGTCCACGGCGCGGTCGGTCAGGATGACCGGGATGCCGGCGTCCTTGGCCTCTTTGAGCACCGTGTCCCAGCCCGACTCCACCACCGGCGAGAAGGCGATCACATCGACCTTCTGCTGGATGTAGTTGCGGATGGCCTTGATCTGGTTTTCCTGCTTCTGCTGCGCGTCGTCGAACTTCAGCTCGATGCCGGCCTCGGCCGCCGCCTCCTTGATGGAGTTGGTGTTGGCCGTACGCCAGCCGCTCTCCGCGCCGACCTGGGAGAAGCCCAGGACGAGCTTGCCGTCGTCGCCTCCGTCGCCGCCGCCGGTGTCGCTGTTGCCGCAGGCCGCCACGCCGCCGGCGAGCAGCACGGCGGCGACGACCGCGATGGCGCGCCGACGCGCCATGGGCATTCGCATGTTCCTCATCGGATCTCCTCGGGTGGGGTGCGGTTGTCCACGCCGGCCGCAGAGGTACACGAGCAGCCAGCGCTGGTGGTGCGGAATCTGTGCGTCAGGTGGTGCCAGGCGACCCGGTTCACCGGGTCGGTCAGGAGTTCGCCGGGGGCGAAGAACGTTGGCCGTAGACGTTCTGGTAGCGGTCGTAGAGGGCGTCGATGTCGGCCTGCGCCATCGGCACCGGTTGCCCGAGCGCGCGCGCCAGGTGCGCGGTTCGGGCGACGTCCTCACACATCACCGCGGCCTTGACCGCGGCCCGGGCGTTGCGCCCGATGGTGAAGACGCCGTGGTTGCGCATCAGCACCGCGGGCGATCGGTGCCCGGTGAGGGTGCTGACGATCCCCTTGCCGATATCGTCGCCGCCGATCAGGGCGAACGGGCCCACGGGGATCTCCCCGCCGAACTCGTCGGCCTGCGCGGTGAGGTGGCACGGGATCGACTCGCCCCGCGCCGCCCAGGCGGTGGCGTACGTGCTGTGGGTGTGCACGACGCCGCCCACCTCGGGCATGGCGCGGTAGACGTAGGCGTGCGCCGCGGTGTCGCTCGACGGCGACAGTTCCCCCTCGACCGGCACGCCGTCGAGGTCGCAGAGCACCATGTTGTCGGCCGACAGGTCGTCGTAGTCGACGCCGCTCGGCTTGATCACCATCAGCTCGTGCCCGGGTACCCGGGCGGAGACGTTGCCGGCCGTCCAGGCGACCAGACCGTACCGGGTCAGTTCGCCGTGCAGCCGGGCCACGCTCTCGCGCAATTCGCTGATCTGTCGGCTCACTTCGACGTTCACGCGAAGACCTCCTGCTGCGACGTAGCCGACTCCACGGCCGCGTTGCGGATCGCCCGCAGCCGCAGCATCACGTCGTTGGCCCCGCGACCGAAGTGGTCGTGCAGCGCCCGGTACTCGGCGTAGAGGGCGTCGTAGGCGCGTACCCGGTCCGGGTCCGGCTGGTAGACCGCCGCCGATATCCGCCCCATCACCTGCGACGCGTGATGGATCGAGGGGTGGGCGCCGGCGGCCACGGCGGCGTGGATCGCCGAACCGAGCGCCGGCCCCTGCGCGGAGCCGATGATGCCCAACGGCCGGTTGGTGACGTCGGCGTAGATCTGCATCAGCAGCTCGTTCGACGTGAGGCCACCGGCGATCACCAGGTCGTCGACCGGCACGCCGGCCTCGACGAACGCCTCGATGATCATCCTGGTGCCGTACGCCGTCGCCTCCAGCAGGGCCCGGTAGACGTCCTCCGGGCGGGTGGCCAGGGTCAGCCCGACGATCAACCCGCTGAGGTCGTGGTTGACCAGCAGCGACCGGTTGCCGTTCCACCAGTCCAGCGCGACCAGGCCGTGCGCGCCGACGGGCTGCGCGGCGGCCAGCTCGGTGAGTCGCTCGTGCGAGTCGACGCCAGCCGGCGCGGCGTGCTTGACGAACCAGCCGAAGATGTCGCCGACACCACTCTGCCCGGCCTCGTAGCCCCACGCACCTGAGCTGATGCCACCGTCGACCACCCCGCACATCCCGGCCACCTCGGCGAGATCGGTGCCGTTGACCACGTGACAGGTCGAGGTACCCATGATCGCCACCAGCCGGCCCGGGTCGAGCGCCTGGGCGGCGGCCGCGGTCACGTGCGCGTCGACGTTGCCGACCGCGACGGCGATCCCCTCCGGCAGCCCCGTCCAGGCCGCGGCACGGGCGGTGAGTCCACCGGCCCGGGCGGCGAGGGGCATCAGCGGGCCGTCCAGTTTGGCCACGAAGTCACCGAAACCGGGGTTGAGCGCCGTGAGGTACTCCGCCGACGGGTAGCTGCCGTCCTGGTGGATGCCCTTGTAGCCGGCGGTGCAGACGTTGCGGGTCTCGACACCGCACAACTGCCAGATGATCCAGTCCGCCGCCTCGATGAACCGCTCGGCCCGGTGGTAGACCTCCGGATCCTCCTCCAGGATCTGCAAGCCCTTGGCGAACTGCCACTCGGCGGAGATCTTCCCGCCGTAGCGACCGATCCAGGGCTCGCCACGTTCGTGGGCCAACGCGTTGATCCGGTCGGCGTGCGGCTGGGCGGCGTGGTGCTTCCAGAGCTTCACCCAGGAGTGCGGACGCTGCCGCAGCTCCGGCACCTCGCACAACGGCGTACCGTCGGCCAGCGTCGGCAGCACGGTGCAGGCGGTGAAGTCGGTGCCGATGCCGACCACGTCGCCCGGGTCGATCCCGGCGGCGGCCACCGCCGCCGGCACCGCGTGGCGCAGCACGTCGCGGTAGTCCTCCGGGTCCTGCAACGCCCAGTCCGGCGGCAGCGGCGTACCCCCGTCCGGCAGCGCTGAGCTGATCACCGCGTTGCGGTACTCGTGCACCGCGGTCCCCAGCTCGGCACCGTCGCGGACGCGGACCACCAGGGCCCGCCCCGACAGGGTGCCGTAGTCGACGCCGACGACGTACTTGTCGCCCGCTGCCACACCGCTCATCTTCACCTCCGGCCGATGACGGACCTCAGTGTTAACGCTCACATCCGATGTCGTCAAGACACCTCCCGGCAACAGCTCCGTAACGGACTGCATGGTCGCAGGCCCACCCGCCGGTCGGCTACCCCATGCCACCGGCCCGACCGCGTCGTCGGCGCCGGCCGCCCTGCTCAGACCTGTTGTCGCCGCCGGAAACCCGGCACCGGCGCGGACGTCGGCACGCCGACCTCCGGCGACACCGGTGCGGTCAGCGCCGCCAACGGATCGTCGAGCAGCCGGGCGAAACCGAGTTCCGCCGCGCCGACCAGGGTGGCGTCGTCGCCGAGGGCCGCGGTGCGCAGCCGGACCGTCTCCCGGGCCACCGGCAGCACGTGCCGGGCGATGCGACCGCGTACCTGGGCGGCGGCCCCCGGGTAGAGGTCGCACAGCATCCCGCCGAAGACCACCACACCCGGGTTGAACAGATTGATCAGATTCGCGACCCCGATGCCGAGCCAGTCGCCGATCCGGCGCAGCGCCTCCCGCGCCATCGGATCCCCACGGTCGGCGTCGTCGGCCACCGTCCGGACGGCAGCACGCCCGAACAGCTCGGCGGGCCGACCGGCGGCATCGAGCAGGGCCCGCTCCCCCACCTCCGCCTCCAGGCAGCCGCGCGAGCCGCAACCACAGGGCCGGCCGTCGTACGGGTTGACCACCATGTGCCCCAACTCGCAGCCGTAGCCGCTGTCGCCGCCCAGCAGCCGCCCGCCGACGATGATTCCGCCGCCGACGCCGACGTCACCGTGCAGGTACACGAGATCGTCGAGGCCGACACCCGCGCCGCGCTGCTGTTCCGCCTGCGCACCGAGGTGGGCCTCGTTGCCCACCGACACCGGCAGGCCGAGCCCGAGGCGGCGGCCGAGTTCGTCGCCGAACGCCTGGTCGACCCAACCCAGGTCGGGCCCGTACCGCACCATCCCGTCGCCCGGCCGGATCATGCCGCAGTACGACGCGCCCACGCCGACGCAGCAGGCGCCCGGCGGTGCCGCCCGGTGCAGCTGGCGGCCGAACCGGGCGAGGACCGTGACCACGTCGTGCAGGTCCGGCCCGGCGCGCGGACGCACCGCCTCCCGCCGGTCCAGGATCCTTCCGCCGAGCCCGACCCGGGCAGCGACCAGCCGGTCCACGGCGACGTCGAACGCCAGGACGTAGCAGCGCTCGGACGCCGGTCGCACCACAAGTGACGGGCGTCCGGCACGGCCGGTGTCCACCGGTGAATCCTCACCGACGAGACCGAGCCGGCTCAGCTCGGTGGTCAACGCCATGATGGTGCTGCGGTTCAGGCCCATCCTTTCGCTGAGCTCGGCCCGGGACAGCGGGCCGCGGAGATGCACGTGCCGCAGCAGCGCGCCGGCGTTGCGCCGCCGAATCTCCTCCTGGACCAATCCGACCTCCGCAGGTCAGCTCCGAGCGACGCGGAGCCGACCCGAGGAAGTGTTTCCACACCGCGACCCGACGTCAAGCGCCGGCCCGCGCCCCGAAGCTGGCGGTCGCTCAGCGGCTCGCGCCGGCGCGGCGCTTGTTGTAGACGTCGAAGGCCACGGCGACCAGCAGCACGAGGCCCTTGACCACCGACTGCAACGACTGGTCCACACCCATCAGCTGCATCCCGTTGCTCATCACCGCCATGATGAGCCCGCCCACCATCGCGCCGACGACGGTACCGACACCGCCGGTGACCGCCGCACCGCCGATGAACGCGGCGGCGATCGCGTCGAGTTCGAACATGTTGCCCGCCGCCGGCTGCGCACCGTTGGAGCGGGAGGAGAAGATGATCCCGGCCACCGCGGACAGGAAACCCATGTTCACGAAGATCCAGAAGTTCACCGTGCGGACCTTGACGCCCGACAGCATCGCCGCGGACAGGTTGCCGCCGATCGCGTAGACCTGCCGGCCGAAGACCGTACGCCGGGTGAGCAGCCCGTAGACGAGCACCAGCGCGGCCAGGATGATCAGCACGATCGGCAGGCCACGGGCGTGGGCCAGTTGCCAGGCGAACCACATGACCACGGCACCGACAAGCGCCAGCCGGGCGACGAACAACGCGAAGGACTCGACGGGCTGCTGGTAACGGACGCGCGCCGCGCGGGTACGGAAGCCGCTCACCACGTACCCGGCCACCGCGATGCCGCCGATGAGCAGGGTGAAGGCGTCGTAGCCGTCGCCACCGATGAGTCCGTTGAGGAATCCGGCCGCGATCCGGTTGTACTCGGCCGGGAACGGCGACAGCGAGATGTTGTCGAGCACCCGCAGGGTGAGGCCACGGAACAGCAGCATGCCGGCGAGGGTCACGATGAAGGCCGGGATGCCGACGTACGCCACCCAGAAGCCATGCCAGGCACCGACCGCGAGCCCCACCGCCAGGGCGGCCAGCACGCCGACCCACCACGGTTGTCCCTGCCGGATCACGACCACTGCGGAGACCGCACCGGTCAGCGCCACCACCGAACCGACCGAAAGATCGATGTGCCCGCCGATGATCACGATGACCATGCCGATGGCGAGCACCAGGATGTACGAATACTGAAGGACGATGTTGGTGATGTTGCCCGGGCTCAGCGAGAGACCGTCGGTCAGGAACGCGAACAGGGCGACGATGACGACGAGAGCGACGAAGATGCCGCTCTGCCGCAGATTGTTCAGGATCAGCGTACGTGGGTCGCTGGTGCCGACGTGCAGTGCGGCGGCGGAGGCGCTCTCGGCCGACTTCCGGTCGGTCGAGGAGGGCTTGGTGCTGGTCATCCGACGCTTTCCTTGTCCTTCGCCATGAGTTCCATGAGCTTTTCCTGGGTCGCCTCGGCGACCGGCACCTCGCCGGTGATGCGCCCGGCCGACAACGTGTAGATGCGGTCACACATGCCGAGCAGCTCCGGCAGTTCCGAGGAGATCATGATGACGGCCTTGCCGTCGGCCACCAAGCGGTTGATGATCGTGTAGATCTCGAACTTCGCCCCGACGTCGATTCCCCGGGTCGGCTCGTCCAGGATCAGCACCTCCGGGTCGGTGAACAGCCACTTCGACAGCACGACCTTCTGCTGGTTGCCGCCGGAGAGCTTGCCCACGACCGACATCACGCTCGGCGCCTTGATGTTCATGTCGCGCCGACTGGACTCGGCGACCTTGATCTCCTCGTTGTCGTTCACCCAGCCCAGCCGGGCGAGCCGGCGCAGCCCGGCCGCCGAGACGTTGCGCCGGATGTCCTCGATGAGGTTCAGGCCGAAGCGCTTGCGGTCCTCCGTCGCGTACGCGATGCCGTTGCCGATCGCCTCCGCGACGGTGCGCGCCCTGACCTCCCGGCCGTGCACGAACAGTCGACCGGTGATGTCCCGACCGTACGAGCGCCCGAAGACACTCATCGCCAGTTCGGTACGACCGGCGCCCATCAGTCCGGCGATGCCGACGACCTCGCCGGCGCGCACGTTCAGGCTCGCGCCGTCGACGACCAGGCGGTCCTGGGTCGGGTGCCGCACCGACCAGTCCTCGATGCGCAGCACCTCCTCCCCCGGCGTGGAGACCCGCTCGGGGTAGAAGCTGTTGATGTCGCGGCCGACCATTCCCCGGATGATCCGTTCCTGGGTCATCTCGCCGGAGGCCATCTCGAGCCGTTCCACCGTCCGCCCGTCCCGCAGCACCGTGGTGGAGTCGGCGATCGAGGTGATCTCGTTGAGCTTGTGCGAGATCATGATGCAGGTGATGCCCTCGTCGCGCAGGCGTCGCATCAGGTTGAGCAGGTGGGCCGAGTCGACGTCGTTGAGCGCGGCGGTCGGCTCGTCGAGGATGAGCAGTCGGACCTTCTTGGAGATGGCCTTGGCGATCTCCACGAGTTGCTGCTTGCCCACGCCGAGCTGCACCACCGGCGTGACCGGGTTCTCCGCCAACCCTACCGAGGCGAGCAGTTTCGCCGCCTCGGCGTTGCTGCGGTTCCAGTCGATCAGACCACCGGGCCCGCGCTGCTCGTTGCCGAGGAAGATGTTCTCGGCGATCGACAGGTACGGCACCAGGGCGAGTTCCTGGTGAATGATGACGATGCCCCGCTGCTCGCTGTCGCGGATGCCGCGGAAGTGCACCGGTTCGCCGTCGAGGAGGATCTCGCCGTCGTAGCTGCCGGACGGGTAGACCCCCGAGAGCACCTTCATCAGGGTGGACTTGCCGGCGCCGTTCTCACCGCAGATGGCGTGGATCTCCCCACGGCGTACGGCGAGTGTGACGTCCTGGAGCGCGGCCACGCCCGGGAAGGTCTTGGTGATGCGACGCATCTCGAGGATGTTGTCGTCGGTGCTCACCATCCTGAGCCTCCAGATCGTCGTGGGTGTCAGGGGTGGTGCCGGGCTCGGCCGCGGTAGCGCCGCCGAGCCCGGCGGTGCCGTCAGCCGGCCTGGCCGGCGGCGACCTCCTCGGCGGTGAAGTAGCCCGAGTCGATCAGGACCGGCTTGATGTCGTCCTTGAACACCGTCTGGACCGGCAGCAGGTACGACGGAACGACCTTGACACCGTTGTTGTACGTCTCGGTGTCGTTGGCCTCCGGCGCCTTGTCGGTCAGGAACGCCTCAGCGGCGACGACGGCCTGCTCGGCCAACAGCCGGGTGTCCTTGAAGATGGTGGAGCTCTGCACCCCGTCGTCGATCAGCTTCACCGAGGCGATCTCGGCGTCCTGGCCGGTCACCACGGGGAAGTCCGCCCCCTTGTAGCCGGCGTTCTGCAGGGCGGTGATGATTCCCCGCGACAACCCGTCGTACGGCGACAGCACGCCGTCGACCTTGGTGCCGCCGGTGTAGCTGGAGGTGAGCAGGTCCTCCATCCGCTTCTGCGCGGCCTCCTGCTGCCAGCGCAGGATCGCCACCTGTTCGATGTTGGTCTGCCCGGAGGTCACCTTCAGGGTGCCGTCGTCGATGAACGGCTTGAGGGTGTCCATCGCCCCGTCGAAGAAGAAGTGGGCGTTGTTGTCGTCGAGCGATCCGGCGAACAGCTCGATGTTGAACGGGCCCTTCGCCTCGCCCCGCGCGCCGTCCTTGGTCTGCACGCCGAGACCGACCAGCAGTGCGGTCGCCTGGGCGACACCGACCTTGTAGTTGTCGAAGCTGACGTAGAAGTCGACGTTCGGGCTGTCCCGGATGAGCCGGTCGTAGGCGATCACCGGGATGTCGGCGTCGGCCGCCGCCTGCAACTGCCCGCTCAGCGCCGTGCCGTCGATCGCCGCGATGATGAGCACGTCGGCACCCCGAGTGATCATCTGGTCGACCTGCTGGGACTGGGTGGGGATGTCGTCACCGGCGTACTGGAGGTCGACCTGGTAGCCCTTGGCTTCGAGCTTCTCCTTGACCGAGTTGCCGTCCGCGATCCACCGCTCGGAGGTCTGGGTCGGCATCGAGACGCCGATGGTCAGGTCGCCGGGCTGGTCGCTGTCGTTTCCGCCGCTGCCGGCGCCGTCGCCGCTACAGGCCGCCATGCTCAGCGCCAGGGCGGCGCTACCGAGAGCGGCCAGGACTCTTCTGTTCACTGGCTTCCCCAATCTGGAACTCGCGCCGTCGCACCGGCTGCGCGGGTCGCACTTGGGGCCCAAGTGTTAGCGCTCACAATGCCTAGGTCAACACCTGGTTGGAAATACTGCGGTCACGGTCTCGTAACGAACGCCCCGGTCCCCCATCCGACCGAATCACCGCAGGTCAGGGCGGCGATCACGAGGTGCGACCAGGGCGTCGCGCGGACCTACCGGACGGCGATCATCGACGTCAGAGAATACGGCAAGCCCGGGGCGGCGAAAACCCCAGGGCCGAGCGACGTCCACACCCGACCGTGGCCGCCGGGTGGACCGGTGGCGAGCCGGCGATTCTCCCGAAGATGTGAACACTCGGTTTCGACCCCGTCACCAAAGGCGGCCTTGACATCGATCCGACCGACGCCGATGCTCTGCTAAATCAGTTTAGCGCCCGCTGATTCGGAGCTCGACAGAGCCGCTCCGGCGCGAAGCCGGACCAGACGGACGCGTCCAACGAGGAGGGCCGATGAGACTGCGCAGGACGCTCGTCTCCGTCGCCGCGGTGCTGCTGCTGGCCACGTCCGGCACGGCTGCCTATGCCGCGACCAGGGAACACGGCGGCGGCACCGGTGGCATCCGTAGCGTCACCCCCATCACCACGGTCTACACCTACGGCCAGAAGGTCTCCGCCGTCGCCGTCGAGTACGGTGCGACGGTCAACCCCCGCAAGCTCGACAACTCGACCTTCGCGGTCTCCGACACCAGCTACAACTTCCGCTTCAACCCGATCGAGGATCTGCCCAAGCTGACCGAGCGGAAGATCACCCACACCTACACCAACAGCAGCGCCACGGTCCGCGCCGACCGCCGGTCCGTTCCGGGCCGGTTCGTCATCGTCGAGTTGGACCCGGACCAGAACGCCGGCTGGACGGTCATCGTCTCCAAGTGCCCGACGTTCCTGTGCACGGTGAAGGTGAACCCTGAGCTGCCGACCCGGGTGACCCAGCGCAAGGACGTGCACGCCCAGCCGGGCAAGGGCAAGGGCGCCGGGCCGGTGCTGGCCAAGGGCGCGCCGCGTACCTCGCACGGTGTCACGGAGGCACCGGTGAACCTGCTTGTCGACGAGTTCCGCTACGGCTCGTACCTCAGTGGCGGCATGGTGCTGCCGTACCACTACCACCTGCCGAAGAACTACCAGCCCGGCCGGAAGTACCCGCTGATGGTCGTTCTGCCCGGGCACGGCATGGGCTGGGACGGCGACAACACGGGCGTACAGATCGCCGCCGACATCCCGGCGACGGCCTGGCTCCAGCCGAGCGTCACCGGCAGCCGTGAGGACGTCATCGTGCTCGCCCCGCAGAACCAGCGGGTGGGCGACGTGGCCGAGGCGGAGCTGCTGGTCAAGCTGGTGGAGCAGTTCAGCAAGGACCACGCGGTGGACACCGAGCGGGTGTACGCCACCACGGTCTCGTACGGCTCGCGGCTGTTGTGGGAGGCGTACGCCAAGCGCCCCGACCTGTTCACCGCCGGCCTGGTGACCGGCGGGTTCCAGGTGAGCACCAGCCAGGCGGAGGCCATCGCCGCCGCCGAGATCCCGCTGTGGATCACCCACGGCGTCAACGACCACCTGCTGAACATCTCGCTGGCCCGCAACTCGCGGGCGGCGCTGCGATCGGCGTACGAGGCGCAGGGCAAGACGCCCGAGCAGATCGCCGAGTTGCTGCACTACACCGAGTACGACAACGAGGCGTTCACGCTGCCCGACTACCACGCGGCCTACGGTCCGACGTACGACGACCAGAGCATCCTGCAGTGGCTGCTGGCCCAACGGAAGTGAGTGCCGGCCGGTACTGAGCACACCGGGCTCGCCGGCCGCGACATCCCGTCGCGGCCGGCGAGCCCGATCTGTTGCCGCCCGGCGGCGAGTCGGAGACCGCCCTCGACCGTCAGCTGCCGATCGCGATGGCGAAGATGTGCATGGTCGGTACGTTGGCCGCCGGACGTGCGCTGATGTTCGGCAGTTCCACCCGGGCCACCGGCTTGTTCTGCAACCCCACCCCGACGTAGTAGACGCAGGCGGTGGTGTTGTGTCGCTGGTTGCCGGGCCGGTTCTGGTACGCCATCACGACGGCGGCGGTGCCACCGGCGTGGGGGCCGCCGTACCAGTCGGGGGTGCTCAACGTGAACGTCTGCCGGGTGCCGTCGGCGTAGACCACCGCGGCCGTGCCCGACACGGCCCCGTAGGTGCCGGTGGCGAGGAAGCCGAGCGTACGGCCCGTGCCGGTCAGCCCGATCGACTGCCCGGAGGCGATGGCGTTGTCCGCGCCGCCCGGCGCGACGTTGGGCCAGCGGAAGGTGACCCCGTTGCGGCTCACCGTGCTGCCCGGCGTCACCCCGGCCTGGGCCAGGGCCTGCGCGGAGAGGGTGGCGCCGTTGCCGTCGAAGTTGCCGGCGCCGGTGTTGTTGTCGTTTGTGGTGCTGACGTTTGTGAAGCTCTGCTCCAGCGGCGGTGCGGTGGGCGTGCCGCCGGAGCCGGTGGCCCGGTAGGTGCGCCCCGCGGCGACGGTGACCTCGATCAGGTCGTTCTCGACCTTCGTGGTCCGGGCCGGGGTGCCGTCGGCGGCATCGACAACGGTGTGGTCGCCGGTGAACATCCGGCCCCGCAGCCGGACGGTGCCGGCCCGGTCCGGCCGGACGAGGATCTCGGTGGCCTGGCCGTTGCTCCAGGTGACGCCGACGGTGTGACCGCCCCGACCGCGCAGTCCGCTGACCCGTCCGCTGGGCCAGGCCGCCGGCAGGGCCGGCAGGATGTGCAGCTCACCGACGTGGCTGTGCAGCAACATTTCGGCGATGCCGGCGGTGGCGCCGAAGTTGCCGTCGATCTGGAACGGCGGGTGCAGGTCGAACATGTTCGGCGCGAGCCGGGCCGGGGTGGCGAGGAAGCGGATCAGGTCATGGGCGCGGTTGCCTTCCTCCATCCGGGCCCAGAAGTTGATTTTCCAGGCGAGCGACCAGCCGGTCCCGTCGTCACCCCGGATCTCCAAAGTGCGCCGGGCCGCCTCGAACAGCTGTGGGGTGCCTCGCCGGGTGATCTGGTTGCTGGGCGCCAGCCCGTAGAGGTGCGAGATGTGCCGGTGGTTCCGCTCGGTCTCGACCCAGTCGTACAGCCACTCCATGATGTTGCCGCGCGACCCGATGCGGTTCGGCGCGAGCCGGTCCCGGGTGGCCCGGACCTGCGCCCGGAAGGTGGCGTCGGTGTTGAGGATCTCGCTGGCTCGGGCGCACCCGTCGAAGAGGTCCCGCAGGATCTGGTTGTCCATCGTGGGTCCGGCGCACACGCTGGCGTCGGCGTGGTGACCGATCTCCGGCGAGTTCGACGGGTTGGTCACCAGGTAGCCGAGGCTCGGCTCGGTCACCAGGGTGTCGAGGAAGAACTGCGCCGCACCCTTCATCGCCGGGTAGTTCGCCCGAAGGAACTCGACGTCCCCGGTGAACAGGTAGTGGTCCCAGATCAGGGTGGCCAGCCAGGCGCCGCCGGTCTGCCACATGCCCCAGAAGGCACCGTCGACCACCGAGGTGGCGCGCCAGGCGTCGGTGTTGTGGTGGGTGACCCAGCCGCCCGCGCCGTACTGCACCTGGGCGGTGCGGGCCCCGGCCACCGCGAGATCCCGGACCATGTCGAAGACCGGTGCGTGGCACTCGGAGAGGTTCGTGGTGTTGGCCGGCCAGTAGTTCATCGGCAGGTTGGCGTTGATTGTGTACTTCGAGTCCCAGGCCGGCGTGAGGGAATCGTTCCAGATGCCCTGGAGATTGGCCGGCTGGGTGCCCGGCCGGGAGGACGAGATCAGCAGGTACCTACCGAACTGGAACAGCAGCGCGGAGAACTGCGGATCGTTGACGCTGTTGTGCTGCGCGATCCGCACGTCGGTCGGCTGGTCCGCGGCGGAGGTTCGGCCCAGGTCGAGGCTGACCCGCCCGAACAGCGCCTGGTAGTCGGCGACGTGCCGAGCGCGCAGCTGGTCGTAGCTGCTGGCCCGCGCGGCGGTGAGGTGCCGCCGCGCGATGCCCTGGTAGTCGCCGCCGACGTTGCGGTAGTTGACGTAGCTGGAACCGATCGAGACCAGCAGGGTCACGCTTGTGGCGCCGGTGACCCGCAACGTGCCACCGGAACTGCTCACGGTGCCGCCGCTGACCGTGGCGTTGGCCAGCGCCAGGAAACGCACCGCACCGTTGACGCCCTCCTGATTGCCGGAGACCCCGTCAAGGGCGATCGTGCTGCCGTCCGGGCTAGAGGCGGAGGTCCGCTGCGGACTGTCGAACGTGGCGGTGAAGGTGATCGAGCCGGCCCGGTCGGCGGTCAGCCGCATCGCGATGACCTGGTCCGGTGCGCTGGCGAACGTCTCCCGCTGGTACCGCACGCCGTTCATCACGTACGACACGCTTGTCGTCGCCGTGGTGAGGTCCAGCTGTCGGTTGTACTGCGACGCCCCGCCGGAGGTCGGGAAGGCCAGCCGGAGGTTACCGACGGTCTGGTACGCCAACTGCCCGACCGGGTTGCCGAGCATGTTCTGATTGATCAGGTTCTGAGCCTGGGTCCACTGATTGGCGAAGACGAGACGCCGAATCTCGGCCAGCGCGCCCAGGCCGCGGGGGTTGCTCGGGTCGTGCGGTCCGCCGGCCCAGACGGTGTCCTCGTTGAGCTGTAACCGCTCCGCGTCGACGTTGCCGAAGACCATGGCGCCGAGCCGGCCGTTGCCGATCGGCAGCGCCCGCAACCAGTCGGTGCCGGCGGCCTCGTCGTACCAGAGCGCCAGGTCACCGGCGGCCAACACCTGTGGCGGTGCCGCCGAGTCCGCACGGGCCGCAGCGGTCCACGGCAGCGGCAGCAGGGCTCCACCCGCACCCGCCGCACCGATCTTGAGGGCCTGCCGTCGAGTCAGGTCTGACATCGATCCTCCAACCGAGACCGATCCGGCCATGCGAAGCCTCACTGATCGCCGGCAGACCCAGAACGGCCCAGACGTCTGATGTGTTTCGCGTAGGTTACCGCCGAGCAAGCCGATAGGCAACGGTCGATCCAGGCATCGGAACGACGCATTCGCCAAGCGGTCGATGCCGCTTCCACCAGGTGTTCTACGGCCTGTGGGCAGGGTGACCCCGCTCCCGTCGGCCGCCCGGGTAGACCGGAGCACACACCGAACGGGAAGCTCGACTAGCCATATTCATCAGATGAGCTGCCGGTCGGATCGGCGTCAGCGCCGGTCCGTCGCGACGCGCTCAGGCGACACGGTGAGCAGGACAGCCGCCCACCAGTCAGGGGTGTTCCGGTCGGACAGGTCAGGGCACCTCCTCGGTCAGGTGCCAGATCTCCTGCATCGGGGCCCACCAGTGCCCCGATCCGGGTTCGGCGAGAGACTCCTGGCAGGGGTCGGTCAGCTTCCACCACGCCTGCGTCTGCGGGTCGTCGGCCATCCGACGCTGGTCCGCGTCGTGATCGTCGCCGACGTACTCGTAGTAGCCGAACAACAGGTCGCCGTGGAGGAAGATGGTGAAGTTGCGGATGTTCCTCTCGCGCAGCGTCTGCTCTACAGCGGGCCAGACCGCGGCGTGCAGCCGCAGGTAGGTTTCCCGGTGCTCCGGCCTGAGCCGGATCACCATGCCGTAACGTCGCACGTCACATCCTCCGGCGAGGTCGGTTGATCCTGGTCCCGGCAGCCGCACCGCGAGCGAGCAGCGTCGCCGACAAACGTCCGATGTCTCTATAGTGGTGGGGGTCGCCGGCGCCCCTCACGGGCATCGGGTGCAGGCCGGCGTCCGGCTGACCCGTCCGAAGGGGGCGCGCATGGCACTTACCGACGACGCGATCGCGAAGATCCGGAGCATGATCCAGAGCGGTGAGCTGCCCCCGGGGACGCGGTTGCCACCGGAGCCGCAACTGGCCGCCCAGATGGGGCTCTCCCGAAGTGGCGTCCGGGAAGCGGTGAAGGTGCTCGAATCGGCTCGGGTGCTCGACGTGCGACGCGGCGACGGGACGTACGTGACAAGCCTCGCCCCCCGGCTGTTGCTGCAAGGGCTCGGCGTCGCGGTGGAGTTGCTGCGTGACGACACCCTCCTGGAGGTCATGGAGGTACGCCGGATGCTGGAGCCGATGGCGACCGGCCTGGCGGCGTTGCGGATGACCGACGCCGACCTCGACGAGCTGGGCCGGATCCTGGAGGACATGCGCGCGGCGGCCGACGACGCCGAGAAGCTGATCCAGTTCGACACCGCGTTCCACCACACCGTCGTCGCCACGACCGGCAACGAGACCCTCACCTCGCTGCTGGACGGGCTCTCCGGCCGTACGCTGCGGGCCCGGGTGTGGCGCGGGTTGATAGAGGGCAACGCGGCGCACCAGACCATCGAGGAGCACCACACGATCTACCTCGCGCTGCGCGCGCGTGACCAGTTGCTGGCACAGGCCAGCGCCCTGCTGCACGTCAACACCTCCGAGGCGTGGCTGCGCACCGTGCTCGCCGCGACGTCGGCGGACGGGTAGACACCGCCCGGCGCGGACCGGGGGTCTGTCGGAATCGCTCCGACGGTCGTCCGGACCGGGGCGGAGGCCGGCCGCCGGCACGCCCCGCCGGGTCTGCCTTGTCGGCGGTGTCCGAGAACCCGCGGTCAGCCGGATCGGATCGGGCGGACCGACTGAGTCGAGCCAGACATCAGACGACCCACGCCGGACGGCGGCGTGGCCGAGGAACTCGGCGGCCTCGTCGGGACGGCAGCGGCCGCCCCGCACCAGTACGGTGCCGTACCGCCCGGCCGCAACACTGATCATGTCTGCCGTGCTCCCGCCATGACCGACGCGTCCGCCCACGCCGGGCCGCCCGGGAAGCGGTACTGCGCCAACGAGTCGGGCAGGATCCGGGCGCTCATGCCGGGCGCGTCGGGCGCGAGGTAACGTCCGCCACTGACGCGTACCGGATCGACGAAGTGCTCGTGCAGGTGATCGACGTACTCGATGGCCCGGTTCTCGGTGCTGCCGCTGAGCGCGACGAAGTCGAACATGGCCAGGTGCTGCACCAGCTCGCACAGTCCCACTCCCCCGGCGTGCGGGCAGACCGGCACCCCGAACTTCGCGGCGAGCAGCAGGATCGCCAGGTTCTCGTTGACGCCGGCCACCCGGCAGGCGTCGATCTGCACCACGTCGACGGCGTCGGCCTGGAGCAGCTGCTTGAACATGACCGCGTTGTGCACGTGCTCGCCGGTGGCCACCTTGACCGGGGCGAGCGCCTTGCGGACGGCACCGTGCCCGAGCACGTCGTCCGGCGAGGTCGGCTCCTCGATCCAGTACGGGTCGAACTCGGCCAGCTCCCGCATCCAGCGGATCGCCTCGGGCACACCCCAGATCTGGTTCGCGTCGACAGCGATCCGGATGTCCGGGCCGACAGCCCGTCGCGCGATGCCCATCCGGCGGATGTCGTCGGTCAGGTTCCCGCCCACCTTGAGCTTGATCAGCCGGTAGCCGGCCGCGACCGCCTCCCGGCAGAGCCGGGCCAGCTTCTCGTCGTCGTAGCCCAGCCAGCCGGGGGTGGTGGTGTACGCCGGGTAGCCCTCGGCCCGTAGCCGCCGCTCGCGCTCGGCCCGCCCACCCTCGGCGGCTCGCAGCAACGCCGCCGCCTCGTCCTCGGTGAGGGCGTCGCGCAGGTAGCGGAAGTCGACCTGGGCGACCAGTTGCTCCGGGGTGAGGTTGGCGAGCAGCTGCCACAGTGGCTTCTCCGCCCGCCGGGCCGCGAGGTCCCACACCGCGTTGACCAGACCGCCGGCGGCCATGTGCACGACCCCCTTCTCCGGCCCGAGCCAGCGGATCTGGCTGTCGCCGACGAGCCGGCGGGCCAGTGCCCCCGGATCGGCGACCAGCTCGTCGACCGGCTGGCCGACCACCATCGGGGCGAGTGCCTGCACCGCCGCGACCTGGAGGTCGGTGCCCCGGCCCACGGTGAAGACCAGCCCGTGTCCCTCGGCATCGGCTGAGGTGCGCAGCACCACGTACGCGGCGGAGTAGTCGGGGAACGGGTTCATCGCGTCCGACCCGTCGCGATGCCGGGAGGTGGGGAACCGTACGTCGATGGTCTCTACGGACGAGATGCGCTCACTCACCAGTAACTCCTGAGGGGTCGAGCAGGTGGGCCTGGTTTCCTGCCTCGCGTTGGGCCCGGCCGACGGGCGGGCCGCCTCACGTCTGCGCCTTGCCTCCGGTGATGCGGGAGACCACCAGGGCCACCAGGATGACGGTGCCGTTGAGGAAGTTCGTCCACTGCGCAGGCACCCCGGCCAGGGTCAACACGTTTATGATCATGAACAGCAGCAGGACTCCGGTGAAGGCGCCGAAGACGCTGCCCTTACCGCCGTTGAGGCTGACGCCGCCGATCACCGCCGCCGCGAAGACCTGGAAGATGGCGCCGCTGCCCTGGGCCGACGGCACCGCCGCAAGCCGGCCGCTGATCAGCAGACCGGCGAGCGCCGCGAGCACACTGGCCACGATGAGCGTCAACCAGAGCACCCGGTCGGTACGGATACCCGCCGCCCGGGCCGCGTCGGCGTTGCCGCCGATCGCGTACAACGCCCGACCCGCCCGGGTGTAACCGAGAACGACGATCCCGGCGGCGAACAGCAGCAGCGACAGCCAGATCGAGGCCGGCACGCCGACCCAGGTGGCGGAGCCGAGATAGGTCATCGACTCAGGCAGCATGAAGAAGGTCTGACCACCGGAGATGCCGGTGAGCAGGCCGCGCAGGACGATCAGCATGCCCAGCGTGACGACGAAGCCGTTGAGGCCGAAGCGGACGATGAGCAGCCCGTTGAAGGCGCCGACGAGAGCGCCGACGAGCAGCACGACCGGGACCGCCCAGGCGTCCGGTAGCACGTCGAGGCCGAGACCCCGGGTCAACGCGGGGTCCACCACCAGCCAGGCGGCGATACCCGGGGCGAGGCCGAAGGTGGACTCCAGCGACAGGTCCATCTTGCCGGTGATCAGCACGATGGTCTGGGCGAGGACCACGATCGCGATCTCCGACATGCTCTGCAGCACGTTGATGATGTTGTCGGTGCTGAGGAAGACCGGGCTGACGATGGACCCGACGATCGCGACCGCGATGATCGCCGGCACCAGCGCCAGGTCCCGTAGCCGGGCGATGGCCAGGCTCCGTGATGCGGCGGCCCGGGGTGGTGGTGGCGTTTCGGCCGGCCGCGCGGTGGTGGAGAGCGTCTCAGACATGGTGGAGATCCACCCCTTCCATGGCGGCTACCAGCTCGTTGTCGCTCCAGCCGTGGGCCATCTCGCGGACCACCCGCCCCTGGAACATCACCAGTACGCGATCACAGATCCGTAGGTCGTCGAGTTCGTCGGAGACGACAAGCACGCTGGTACCGCGACGGCGTACCTCCTCGACGACACCGAGCAGGGTCTGTTTGGAGCGCACGTCCACCCCGGCGGTCGGGGTGATCAGCACCAGCAGCTTCGGATCGCTGGCCAGTGCCCGACCCATCACCACCTTCTGCTGGTTGCCCCCGGACAGCTCGGCGACCGGTACCTGCGGCCCGGCGGCCTTGATCGCCAGGTCGGTGATGGTGTCCCGGGCCAGGGCGTCACGCCGGGCCGGCGAGATGAGGCCCCGCCGGCCGATCCGATGCGGCACGGTCATGGTGACGTTCTCGGCGATGGACAGCAGCGGCACCAGCCCTTCGCGGTGCCGGTCCTGCGGCACCAGCCCGACACCCGCGTCCAGGGCGTCGGGCACGCTGCCGGGCCGCAGCGCACGCCCGTCGACAACCACCGTCCCGTCCGCTGGCCGGGCCAGGCCGACGATCGCTTCGGCCACCTCGACCTTGCCGCTGCCACCGCCGCCCGCCAGGCCGACCACCTCGCCCGCTTGGACCTCGACGGACAGCTCGGCGCCGGAGCTGGTGACCAGATCGCGTACGGCGAGCAGCAGCGGCGCGTCGGCGAGCAGCGGCCGGTGGTCGGCCTCGGGCATGGTCACGTCCTCGCCGGTCATCGCGGCCACCAGTGCGGGTCGGCTCAGCTGCGCCACCGGGGCGGTCACGATGTGCCGGGCATCGCGGAAGACCGTCACCTGGTCGCAGATCTCGTAGATTTCCTGAAGGTGATGGCTGATGAACAGGAAGGTCACGCCCTGCGCCCGCAGCTGCCGGATCCGGGCGAACAGCCGATTGATGCCAGCCCCGTCGAGCTGGGCGGTCGGCTCGTCGAGGATGATGAACCGAGCACCGAAGGAGAGCGCCCGGGCGATCTCGACGAACTGCCGCTGCTCGACGGAGAGCGTCGACGCGGGCTGGCGCACGTCGACCTCCACCGACCATTCCGCCAGCAAGTGCTCGGCCGCGCGACGCAGCCGCGACCAGCGGATCAACCCGGCCCGACCGCGGGCGTGCCGGTTGAGGAAGAGGTTCTCCGCCACGGTGAGGCTGCCGATGATCGTGGACTTCTGGTAGACACAGGCCACCTGCTTGCGCCAGGCGTCGCGGTCGCCGAGCGGCGGCGCCGGACGCCCGTCGAAGGCCACCGCGCCGTCGTCGGCCGCCTGCAAGCCGGTGAGAATGCTGACCAGGGTGGACTTGCCGGCGCCGTTGCGCCCGACCAGGGCGTGGGTCTCGCCGCGGCGGACCACGATCCCCGCGTCGGCCAGCGCCACCGTCGACCCGAATCGTTTGGTGATGCGCACGGCCTCGACGACGGGCTGGCCGGCATCGCCCAGCCCGTCGGTCGACCCACTCGGGGTGACGCTCATGCGTTGTTGCCCCACAGGGACGGGTCGTCGAACTTGAGGGTGGGTTCCCCCGCGATCGGCGCACCGTCAAGCGTCACCAGTGGCGCCGGCAGTTGGTCCTCCAGCAGGCCGTCGCGCACCTGGATGATGTTGCTGCCGTGCTCGGTCGGGCCAGGCTGGAACGTCTTGCCCTCGATCGCCGCCTGCACGTACTCCAGGCCGTACTTGGCGTAGAGGTCGGCCGGCTGGCTGACCGTGGCGTCGATCAGCCCTTCGCCGATGTTCTTCAGCTCCTCGGGAATGCCGTCGTTGGAGACCACGAAGACGTGCTTCGCATCGCTCGGCGGTACCTGGAGACCGCGCTGCTTGAGGATCTGAAGGGTCCCGGACAGGGCGAACGAGGACTGCATGTAGATGCCCTTGATGTCCGGGTCCGACGCGAAGCGGGTCTGGAGCTTCGACGCCGCCACGTCGGCCTTCCAGTCGGTGGCCTCGCCGAAGACGGTGATGTCCGGGAACTGTTGCTGCATGCACTCGTTGAACGCCTCGGTACGGTCCCGACCGTTGATCGAGTCGAGGCCACCCTGGAGCATCACGACCTTGCCCTTGCCCCCGAGTTTGGTGCCGAGGAACTGACACGCCTTGATGCCGTAGGCGCGGTTGTCGGCTCGGACGACCATGAACACGTTGCCGGTGTCCGGCCGGGTGTCGATGGTGACCACCGGGATCTTCTTGCTGTCCAGTTGGGACAGGGTCGGCGCGATGGCGGCGGTGTCCTGCGGCGCCATCACCACACCCTTGACGCCCTGGCTGATGAAGGTCTGGGTGTTCGAGATCAGGTTGGCGATGTCGTTCTGCGAGTTCGTCGTCTTGACCTCGACGCCCAACTCGTCGGCGAACTGCGGGACGTACTTGATGTAGGAGTTCCAGAAGTCCGTGTCGGAGCGGGGGTAGTCAACCCCGATGACCTGCGAGCCGCCCGATCCGGTCCCGTCGGCCGCGCCGTCACCGCAGGCCGCCAGGGAGGCCGACACGCCGAGCAGCAGCGTCAGCCCCACGCTCGTCAATGCCCTGTTTCTCATTGTCGTTCCTCCATATCCGGGACGTCACCGCAGGTGCGTCGTCGCGACCGGGGTCCGGTCGCGGCAACGCGCGTGTCGGACGTGATGTGCGAAGGGTTCATGGGGTGGCGATGGTCCACCCCAGATCGCCGCCGTCGCCGGGCGCCTGGTAATCCGCCGCGCCGTCACTGGTCCGCAGTTGCCGAGGCAGTCGGACGGGCCCGCGGTGGCGGCCCGGCCGAGCAACGGCCCAAAGGAACGGAGTGCGGGACATGGCGATCCCTCCAAGGCACGGTGGCGGGGTGGTGGAGTTCACGTGACTTAGACATCAGACGTTAGAGCTTGCAGACATGTGACGTCAACGTCCAGGATCGCGCGAAACCCGGCGGCGGTGAGGTCGGATCGTCTTAGACATCAGATTGATTGCATCAATGAGCAGCACTCCAGCCCACCGGGGGCTGGCGACCCGCCAGCGCGGACACCACCGCCCCGCACCTCACGGCCGGCCAAACGGACCCGGCGCGTGACCGCCACGAGCGGGAACCTCGGCCACCGATGTTGGCGATCACATCGGCATAACCACCGTTGTTCGTCCGGGCGTGAGGACGCTAGATGCGAACGCTAACATCGATGTCGCTGAGATTGCTAGCTTGTTGCGGACGCGATCAGGAGAATCTGAGCCGCCAGCGTCATCGCCCGCCCACCACGGTCGCGCACCGAATTGTCGGCCCTGCCTGGCAGGGTGACTGCCGGAACGCGAACGGAATGGAGCAACGCGATGAGCCGCCACATCCAGGTCACCTTCGACGCCCACGACCCGACAGCGCTGTCGACGTTCTGGCGGGACGCACTGGGCTACGTACACCCCGGCCCGCCCGGCGTCGACCTTCCCGAGGGCGCCGACCCGCTGGCCGCGTGGGACGACTTCCTCGCCCGGATCGGCGTACCGCCGGAGCAGCGCAACACCAGGTCGGCCATTGAGGACCCGGAAGGGCACGGCCCACGGCTGTTCTTCCAACAGGTGCCGGAGGACAAGATCGTCAAGAACCGGGTGCACCTCGACGTGCGGGCCGCGCCCGGGCTGACCGGAGCGGAACGAATGGCAGCCTTACAGGCCGAGTCTGATCGGCTTGTCGCGTTGGGCGCCACGCAGGTGCGCCGGGTCGAGCCCGCGCCGCCACTTGAGGCCGGCTTCATCGTGCTGACCGATCCCGAGGGCAACGAGTTCTGCCTCGACTGACCGGGCCGGCCTTACGCCGACTCCCCCTGCTCCGCGATCAGCGTCAACAGGTCGGCGTGCGTAGGCGCGTCGGCCGCCGCGACGAGCCCGCCCAGGCCGCTGGCCCAGGGTTGGCCGTCGAGCCCGGTCACCACGCAGCCGGCCGCCTCGCAGAGCGCGATGCCGGCCGCGAAGTGCACGTTGTCGCGCAGTCGGCCATCGGTGACGTACGCGGCGCGCCGACCGGCCGCGACCCAGGTCAGTGCCAACGTGGTCGACACGACCCGGGGCCGGAATCGCTCGACGAACCTTCCGTGAGCCAACAGCCGGACGGCCCGGAACACCCGCTCGTTCGGGTATGGCGGATCGAGATTGACGTCCACCAGCCCGGAGGCCGCCGAAGGCGTGAGTTGCTCGTCGGCACCGGCGTGCCGCACCCGGGCGTCGGTGCCGTCGGTCCAGAAGACCTCCTGGGTGAACGGGTCCACGGCGGCCGCCACCACGACCTGCGCGCCGACCCGCAGGGCCACGTTTACCGAGACCAGCGTGGTGTGTACGGCAAAGTTGAGCGTCCCGCAGAGCGGATCGACAAGCCAGACGCGCCCGTTCCCGCCTGAGCCGCTGCGTCCGCTCTCCTCGGCCAGCACGGCGTCGTCGGGTCGCGCGGACCGCAGCACGCCGAGGATCGCCTGCTCCGCCTCAACGTCGGCGGTGGTGGCGAAATCCCCACCCGACTTCGCGAACCGGGCCACCGCTGTGCCGTGGTGCGAGCGCACCACCTCGGCGCCGGCCTGCGCCGCCCGGATCGCGAGATCAGCATCGACAAGCGACATCCGACCAGCGTACGGCTATCCCGGTCGCGGGTGTGCCCCGGCTCAGCCGAGCGGCTTCGCCGGGCCACCCGCGTCGGTCACCTATCGCCCGAGGCAGTCCCGGACCGCTGCGGAGAGCAGGTTGGCCCGCTCGTCGTCGAAGCCGCCCATCTGGTTGACGACATAGCCGAAGCCGACCTGGTGGGCGTCGTCGCCGAAGGCCAGGTGTCCACCCGCGCCGTCGTGCCCGAAGCTGCGTACGCCGAGCATCGGGCGTGGCACCGAGTGCACCAGGAAACCGGTGCCCCAGCGATGCCCCGCATCGGGCAGCCCGTAGACCTGTTGACCACTCACCCGGACCGTGACGGCGTCGTCGACGGATGCGGGGCTGAGCAGCCGCGCCGCACCCACCTCGGAGACGCAGGCGGCGTAGAGGCGGGCCAGGCTCTCGGCCGTGCTGACCGCGCCCGCGCCCGGGATCTGGGCGGCCTGAATGGCCGGGTCGTTGAAGCTGACCAGGCCGTTCTCGTCGGCGGGGAAGGCGAAGGCGCCGCCCATGGTGATGCCGCGCTCGGCGACCGGGTCGCTGGCCGGGACGGGCTCGCCGATCGGCGCCAGCATCCAGGCGACGGCGTCCCGTTCGGCGGCCGGCAGCCCGATCCAGGTACGCAGGCCCAGCGGCTCTCCGAGAACGCGGGCGAAGTAGGCGCCGGGCATCTCACCGGTGATCCGCCGGATCACCTCGCCGATCAGCCAGCCGTAGGTGATCGCGTGGTAGCTGTGCGCGGTGCCCGGCTTCCACAAGGGAGTCTGCGCCTCGATGGCCTTGATCACCGGCTCCCAGGCGAGCACCTCCTCGCGGGAGAAGGGCTTGTCCAGCGCCGGCAGGCCGGACTGGTGGGTGAGCAGCCACCGAACGGGGATCTCCGCCTTGCCGTGCTGGCCGAACTCCGGCCAGTAGCGGGTGACCGGCGCGTCGAGGTCCAACCGCCCCTCCTGCACCAGCAGGTAGGCGCAGATCGCCATGATCCCCTTGGTGCAGGAGAAGACGACGGCAGGCGTGTCCGCCGTCCAGGGGCGTCCGGACCGGACGTCGGCCAGCCCGCCGTGCAGGTCCACGACCTTACGGCCGCGCAGGTAGACGGCGACCGCCGCGCCCACCTCCTGCCGGTGGGCGAAGTTGTCCCGAAACACGTCGGCGACCGGGCCGAAGCCCTCTTCGACGTCACCGTGGGTCTGGCTGTCGCTCAACCCGCTATCCCTTCACGGAGCCCTGAAGCAGGGCCTTGATGAACTGTCGCTGGAAGATCAGGAACACGATGAGGGTAGGCGTGAGGATGAGCAGCGAGCCAGCGCAGAGCAGCACCAGATCGGTTCCCCACTGTCCCTGGAAGGCGCCGAGGGCACCCGCCATGGTCCGCTTCGTCGCATCGTCGACGAGCACGATGGCGAGCAGGAACTGGTTCCAGGTCCACAGGAACAGCAGGATGGTCAGCGAGGCGATGGCCGGCCGAGCCAGCGGTACGTGCACCCGCCAGAACAGCTGCCAGGTGTTGCTGCCGTCCACCCGCGCCGCCTCGGACAGTTCCCGGGGCACGTTTATGAAGTGGGCGCGCATCCAGAAGACCGCGAACGGCATGTAGAGGCCGATCAACGGCAGGACGATCGCCCAACGGGTGTTGAGCAGGCCCAGGTCCCGCATCTGGTAGTACAGCGGGGTGACCACCGCCTCGAAGGGCAGGGTCAGGCCGAGCAGCAGCAGCCCGAAGGCGAGGTGACCGCCGGGCACCCGCAGGTGGCCGAGGCCGAACCCGGCCATGGTCGCGATGAGTACGCCGACCGGCACCACCCCGGCCACGATCAGCGCGCTGGACTTCAGCAGCGCGCCCATGTTCGCGGCGTTGAAGGCGTCGACGAAGTTGCCCCACTGCGGATCGGTGGGCCAGGCCAGGCCGGTGGGCACGGTGCCACGCGGCTGCAATGCCGCCGACAGCATGCTCAGGAACGGCAGCAGGGTGACCACGACCAGCGCGATCAGAAAGATGCGTCCGGTCAGCCGCTCGCTGCGGGTGGTCAGGTTCATCACTTCTCTCCCCGGGTCAGCCGCTGGATCGGCAGTACGCACACCAGCACCAGCGCCATCAGCACCACCGCGAGGGCCGAGGCGAGGCCGACCTGACGCTGGGAGAAGGCGAGCCGATAGATCTCCAGGCCGGGCACGGTGGTCTGGATCCCCGGGCCACCGCTGGTGGAGATGTAGACGATGTCGAAGCTGGCCAGCGCCGCGATGATGGTCACGGTCAGGCAGATCCCGATCTCCTGACGCAGGCTGGGCAGGGTGACCGCGAAGAACTCGCGCACCGGGCCGGCGCCGTCGATGCGGGCGGCCTCGTAGAGCGAAGGGTCGATCTTGCTCATCCCGGTGATCAGCAGGATCGTGCAGAGGCCGAGCATGACCCAGGTGCCGATCACGCCCACCGCCGGCAGCGCGGTGTCGAACTCGCCGAGCCAGGCCCGGGTGACGCCGCCCAGCCCGACCGCCCGCAGCGCCTGGTTGACCAGGCCGTTGGTGGAGAGCACCCAGCTCCAGGCGATGCCGGCGGCGACGAGCGGGATCACCTGGGGCAGGAACAGCACGGTCCGGACCATGGTGCCGGCCGGGCCGGTGGTGATCCGCCGGACCAGGCTGGCCACCAGCAGGCCGAGCAGGACCGGGATGAAGCTGAAGAAGATGATCAGAATGAACGCGTTCGAGATGATCTTCAACAGGTCCCGGTCGGTGAAGACCGTGAGGTAGTTGTCCAGCCCTGCCCACCGGGCCGCACCGATGCCGTTCCAGTGGTACAGCGAGTACTGCATGGTCAGCACGAGCGGACGCAGCACGAAGACGCCGTACATGATCAGTGCGGGCAGGACCCAGAGCCACCCGGACCACCGGACCGTGCGGCCCCACCGCTTCCGGTGGGGCCGCGCGGGTGACCGGGTGTCCCCCCGGCCGGGTCGGGACGCGGTGCCCGACCCGGCCGGGGCGCTGCCGAGGGCAGACGTCATCGGGACAGTTCCTTCTCGTACTCGGCCTGGACCGCCTTCACGTACCCCTCGGGGGTCTGCTGGCCGGCGATCAGCTTCTGCATCTCGGGGGTGATGGCGGCGGCGAAGATGCCGCCGGTGGCGTTCGCGGTGAAGTCGACCGCGCCGTTGTCCGCGCCGAGCTGCTGGGACGCCTTGAGCGTCTCGGCGAGCACCGTGCCCTCCGACACCGGCGGCAGAGCCAGGTCGGCCGGGCCGCCCGGGTGCGAACCGCCGATGGTGACCGAGATTTCCCGGGCCTTGTCGTTGGTGTGCACCCAGTTGAGGAAGAAGGCAGCGGCGTCCGGGTTCTTCGCCTTGGCGCCCACGCCGAACGTGTTCGGCGCGGACATCGCGACCCGCTTGGCGTCGGCGGTCTCACCCGGGAAGAGGAAGAAGCCGACCTCACCGGCCATGTTCTTGTCCAGGTTGCCCGACTCCCAGTCGCCGTTGAACATGAACAGGCCGTTGCCCTTCTGGAACTCGCCCATCATCGCTGTGTAGTCGATGGCGTTGGCGTCCTTCGGGAAGTAGCCGGCCTCCGCCCACTTCTGGATGGTCTGGGTGGCCTTGAGCGCTGCCGGCGTGTCGAAGGTCGCGCCCGGCTTCTGGAAGATCCAGTCGGCGATTGCGGTCGGGTCGCCGTACTGGTTCTGGAGCGCCTGGTGCGGGAAGTTGATGCCGGCGGTGTTCTTGTTGAACTGCATGATCGGCAGCAGGTTGGCCGCCTTCGCCTTGGCCAGCAGTTCCTCGAACTCGGCGATGGTGGCCGGCGGCTGGGTCATGCCGACCTGCTCGGCCTGCTTCTTGTTGTAGAAGACGCCGGTCACGCTGTAGCCCAGGCCCATGCCGTACAGCGAGCCGCTGCCGCGCACCGCGCCGCCGTCGGACAGGCGCAGCTGGACGAGCTGGGAGGCGGGGAACTTGTCCCAGCCGTACGCGTCGAAGTACGGGTCCAGGTTCTTCAGCAGCCCGTCCTTCACCAGGTCGACCATGGTGGGCAGGCGGATGATGTCGGGCGCGTTGTCCGAGGCGAGCACCCGGGGCGCATTCTCCGTGATGACGGTGAACTGGTCCTCGCGGACGTTGAACTTGACGTTCGGGTGCTGCTTGGTGAACTCGTCCGCGAGGGCCTTGGCCAGCGGGAAGCCGGTCTCGGCGTACATTTCCAGGGTGATCGGGTCGGTACCCAGCTCGGTGCTCACCGGAGCGTCGGAGTCCCCTGCGGGGGTCTCCTCCGAACCCGGTGCGCTACAGGCGGTGATGGCCAGGCTGACGCCCACTAGTGGCACCAGCAGGGCCAACCGGCGTCGGGTGAATCTTGTCGAGAACTCCGGCACCTCATGCTCCTTGACTCATCCGCGCGCCGGACCGACTGACGGCCGCCCGTGGCGACCGCCACGAGTCCGGCCCGTCGGCCACCACGTGTCGCACGTCGCGTGCCGAACCCCGGCTCGCGGCCCGCGGTACCCAATATGACGTCGGAAGACGCGAAGGCGTCCACCGCAGAGGCGAAACCACGTCGCTAAACTGATTTAGCAGAGCATGCGCGCGTCGCCGGGGACTGTCAAGGACGAGTTCGCAACGGTCTGGAAACAACTGGTTCACCGGCCCCCGACCAGGCCGGACACACCGCCGGTGACCACGGAAGTGACTCGACCCAGCATGATGGGACCACGGCGGCGTCGGGACGGCCGCCGTGATCGGAGGACGCAATGGGCCGTGAGAGAGCGACACTGGCCGACGTGGCGCGACGGGCCGGCCTGTCCAAGACCGCCGCGTCGATGGTGCTGAACGGGCGCGAGGGCACCCGGCTCTCCGCCGAGGCGCACCAGCGGGTCTTCGCGGCAGCGGAGGAACTCGGCTACCGACCGAACGTGGCCGCCCGCAGCCTGCGGACCCGCAAGACCGCCACCATCGCGTTCGTCTCCGACATCGTCGCCACCACCCGCTTCGCCGGTGGCCTCATCCGCGGGGCGCTGGACGCCGCCCGCGAGCGCGACCACGTCCTGCTGATCACCGAGACGCAGGGCGACGCGACGTTCGAGCGGTACGCCATCGAGGCCATCCTCGACCGCCAGGTCGACGGGGTGATCTACGCGGCCATGGCGACCCGCCGACTGGCGGTGCCACCGGCCATCCTCGGCGGTCCGGTGGTGCTGCTCAACGCGACAAGTCCGGAGCCGTTGCCCTGCGTGCTGCCCGACGACGAGGGCGCCGGCGCCATGATCGCCGAGACGCTGCTCGCCCAGGGCCACCGGGACCGGATCGCCCTGATCGGCCGCAACCGGCAGAAGGAACTCGACCCGGAGATCTCGCTGGCCGCCGACGCCCGGCTGCGCGGCATCCGGAGCACCCTCGCCGCGGCCGGTGTCGCGCTGCTCACCGAGGGCTTCTGCCCCGAGTGGCTGCCGGAGCACGGCTACGCCGCCATGCGTACGCTGCTGGACCGCCCGACCCGGCCCACTGCGGTGATCTGCATGAACGACCGACTCGCCTTCGGCGCGTACCAGGCGCTCGGCGAGGCCGGCCTGAGCATTCCCGGCGACCTCTCGGTGATCTCCTTCGACGACGACCCGATCGCCGCGTGGCTGCGGCCGGGGCTGTCCACGGCGGCACTGCCGCACGAACAGATGGGCCGCCGTGCGGTGGAGGTGCTACTCGACGGGGGTGACGGCGGCGCGTCGCTCGTGCCGATGCCGCTGCGGCGGCGACGGTCCGTGGCCGCCCCCGACGCCTGAACTTCACCGTCTCCCCGACAGCAGCACCGCACCCGCTGTAGTCGCTAAACCGATTCACTGGTACGTTTCCGGCCATGCTTCGACTGCCCGACCACTGGGTGTGGGACAGCTGGTACGCCCAGGACGACGACGGCCGCTGGCACGCGTTCTTCCTGCGTGCCTCCCGGGCCCTGCTCGACCCCCATCGCCGCCACCGGCGCGCCTCGATCGGCCACGCGGTCTCCACCGACCTGCGCACCTGGCAGCTGCGCGCCGACGCGCTCGTACCCGCCGACGCACCCGCCTGGGACGACCTGGCGACCTGGACCGGCTGCACGGTCCGCGGCCCGGACCAGCGTTGGTACCTCTTCTACACCGGGGTCGGCCGGGCCGAGGACGGCCTGGTACAGCGCATCGGGCTGGCCGTCTCCGACGACCTGGTCAGCTGGCAGCGGCACGGCGACGGGCTGCTGCTGGAGGCCGACCCGACCTGGTACGAGCTGCTCGACCGCGAGCTGTGGTACGAGCAGGCCTGGCGCGACCCATGGGTCTTCCCGGACCCCGACGGCGACGGTTGGCACATGCTGATCACCGCCCGCACCAACCAGGGACCGGGCGACACCCGCGGTGTCGTCGGCCACGCGACCTCCCCCGACCTGGTCAACTGGACGGTCCGGCCGCCGTTGTCCACGCCGGCCGGCTTCGGTCACCTGGAGGTGCCGCAGGTCGCCGTCGTCGACGGACAGCCGCTGCTGCTGTTCTGCACCAACGCCTTCGCCGCCGGCCGGGAGCCCGAGTCGCGACTCTGGGTCGCCGCCGGGCCCACGGTGCGCGGGCCCTGGGACATCGCCGCCGCCCGGCCGGTCGCGCAGCCGCACCTGTACGCGCCCCGCCTGGTCCCCGACGGCGACGGCTGGTCCCTCATCGGCTTCGTCGAGCACGCCGACGGCGAGTTCGTCGGGGAACTCAGCGATCCCGTCCCGGTCCGCTACGACCCCGCCGTCGGGCTGATTCCCAGGGTCGCGGTGACGGTCGGTGAGTCAGGTACCGGAAACGCCTGATCAGTCCGGCCGGCCCGGCGCCGGTGACCTGGTCCTTCCGCTGACCGTGTCACCGGGCGGCTGACGCCCACGGCTGACGCCCACCGGGTGTCAGCCGGGGCAGCAGGACCAGGCCGACCAGGTAGGTGGCGAGCAGACCGATGGCGAGCAGGGCCGGTAGCGCCCGGCCGACCGGCAGCAGAAGCAGCGGTACGACGGCGACGACCAGGTGGCCCGCCCGGGTGCCCCACCCGGACAGGTAGCGCACCAGCAGGGTGCCCAGCAGATAGAGCGCGGTGCCTCCGTAGAGCGCCACCACTCCCGGCCAGCCGAGGGGTTCCCCACCCGGCGTGTCGGCGGCGGAGATCAACGCCAGCACGTCCTCGAACCCGAGCGCCGTGTAGAGCACGCCGGCGATCAGCGGCAGATGTCCCAGCGAGTAGGCGTCCGCGCCGATCCGGTCCCGCCGCTCACCGTCGGCCCGCAACAGCGCCTGCTCCGCGAGCGGACTGACCCGGTCGAAGTGGACCGCCCACAGGCACGCGATCAGGATGAAACCGATCACCGCGCCGGCGAGCACCGGAAGCTTGGTGACCATGGTGCCGACACCCACCCCGGCCGCGAGGAACGACTCGCCCAGCGCGATGATCAGGACCAGCCCGTGCCGTTCGGCGAAGTACTCGGGGCTGCGCACCGGCCACCCGCCCAGGCGGTTCTGCACCACGCCGCGCTGCCCGCCGATCTCGACCAGGAAGGCCAGGGCCCACAGCCAGGTCTGCGCCCATCCGCCGAGCGCGGCACCGACCAGCAGCGGAAACCAGGCCAGCACACTCGCCACGGCGAAACGCCGGATCCGCCGCCGCAGCGCCGGCTCGCCCGCCCAGTGGTAGAGCGCCAGGTGGACCGCGCGCAGCAGCACGTACGACAGGGCCAGCAGCAGCGGCCCGTCCAGACCAGCGCTGAGCGGGCGGGGCCGGGCAGAACCTGGCGCAGCGCCACCCACAACCCTGTTCCGACCCCCCGGTCGCCGAGCCGATGTGAAGATGAGCGCGTACAGGCTCGGCCAGGCCGGTGCCGCGCGATCCGACCCGACAGGTGGTGAGCATGTCCCCCGACGATGGAATCCGTCCCTTCCGGCTCGACACTTCTGAAGAGGCGCTGACGGACCTGCGTCGCCGGATCACGGCCACCCGCTGGCCCACCCGGGAGCTGGTCGCCGACCGTTCCCAGGGCGTGCAACTGGCGACGGTCCAGGAGTTGGCCCGCTACTGGACCACCGAGTACGACTGGCGCGCGTGCGAGGCCAGGTTGAACGCCCTGCCGCAGTACACGACCGAGATCGACGGCGTGACGATTCACTTCATCCACGTACGGTCGCCGCACGAGGACGCGCTGCCGCTGATCATGACGCACGGCTGGCCGGGCTCGGTCGTCGAACTGCTCGGGGTGGTCGGCCCGCTCACCGATCCGACGGCGCATGGCGGGCGGCCCGAGGACGCCTTCCACCTGGTGCTACCGTCCCTGCCCGGTTACGGCTTCTCCGGCGAGCCGGCCGAGCCCGGTTGGGACTCCGCCCGAATGGCACGCGCGTGGGCACAGCTGATGAACCGCCTCGGCTACCCGCGCTACGTCGCACAGGGGGGCGACGTGGGCGCCTCCGTCACGGACGCGATGGGCCGTCAGGCACCCGACGGGCTGGTCGGCATCCACGTCAACCTGCTCGCTGCGGCGATCGGTCTCAAGGACCAGTTGCCGGCGAAATCCGAGCCGGAACGCGCGGCGCACGAGGCGCTCACCGCGTTCACCACTGACGGTTTCGGCTACTTCCTGGAACAGACCACCCGACCGCAGACGATCGGCTACTCGCTGCTCGACTCACCCGTCGGGCTGGCGGCCTGGATGCTGGACCACGACACGGACAGCTACTACAAGATCTCCCGCGCCTTCGTCGACGGCGAGCCGGTGGGTGGTCTCAGCCGGGACACCGTCGTCGACAACATCACCCTGTACTGGCTGACCGGCACCGGCGCCTCGTCCGCCCGGTGGTACTGGGAGTTCGGGCGCTTCCAGGCGGCCGCCGACGCGGCCGGCCAGCCGCCGCCACCGGTCGCGGTCCCGGTCGGCTTCACGGCGTTCCCCGGCGAGATCTGGGCCGCGCCCCGCAGCTGGGCCGAAACCGTCTACCCCGGCCTCGCGTACTTCAACGAGGTCGACCGTGGCGGCCACTTTGCGGCCTGGGAGGAGCCGGAACTCTTCGCCGCCGAGGTACGGGCCGCGTTCCGGCCGCTGCGGCAGCCCTGACCCGCCAGCTGCCGGCGGGCACCGGGGTCACGCCGAGCGCATGGCGCGCACGGCCTCCTTGGCGAACAGGCACGCCGCGCGGTGGTCGGGGTCGATTTCGGCCAACACCGGATCGGTCTCGGCGCACTCCGGCCGGGCCTGCGGGCAGCGGGTACGGAACCGGCAGCCGCCCGGCGGGTCCACCGGGCTGGGAATGTCACCGCTGAGGATGATCCGACGGCGTTCCCGCTCGGCCTGCGGGTCGGCGACCGGCACCGCGGACAGCAGCGCTGCGGTGTACGGGTGAGCCGGATCCCGCCAGATCTGCGCCGGGGTGCCGCTCTCCACGATCCGCCCCAGGTACATCACCGCCATCCGATCGCTCATGTGCTCCACGGCGGCCAGGTCGTGGGCGATGAACAGGTAGGTCAGGCCCAGATCCCGTTGCAGCCGGCGGAGCAGGTTCATGATCTGCGCCTGCACGCTCAGGTCGAGCGAGGCGATCGGTTCGTCCAGCACGATCAGGTCCGGTTCGCCGGCCAGGGCACGGGCGATGCCGACCCGCTGCCGCTGGCCGCCGGAGAGTTCGTGGGGATGCCGGTCGGCCAGGTCGCCGCGCAACCCGACCATGTCGAGCAGTTCGTCGACCCGGCGGCGGCGGGCGGCACCACCGTCGGTGAGCCGATGCACGATCAACGGCTCGGCGATGCTCGCCCCGATGGTGAGCCGGGGATCCAGGGACGCCTGCGGATCCTGGAACACCATTGCCACCCGGCGACGCAGCGCCCGCAGCCGTCGCCGGGACCACCGGGTGACGTCCTCGCCGCCCACCCGGACCGTACCGGAGGTGGGATCCACCAGCCGGAGCAGCGCCAGCCCGGTGGTGGACTTGCCGCTGCCCGACTCACCGACCAGCCCCAGCGTCTCCCCCCGCCGTACCCGCAGCGACACGCCGTCGACGGCCCGCACCACACCTGCCGGTGTCGGGAACCACACCGCCAGATCGTCGAGTTCGGCCACCACCTCGCCCGGTTCCCGCTGCTTCGGCACCCCGCCGTGCGCCGTGCCGTCGGCGGACCCGACCGCGCTGAGCTGATCATCCGCTCGCTGCCGCTCGCTCATCGGCGCTCCCCGTCGCTCGGCTGCGGATAGAAGGTGCGGACCTGGTGCCCGGCCGAGACCGGTACCAGCGGCGGCAGCTCGTGCTCACAGCGGGCGTCACCCCGCACCGGGCAGCGGGGCCAGAACGCGCAGCCCGCCGGCAGATCCAGCGGGCTGGGCGGCGCACCGGCGATGGTGACCAGTTCCGCACTGCCGGCCGCCGGGTCCGGCCGGGCGGCCAGCAGGGCCTTGGTGTACGGGTGCGACGGCGTGCCGAAGACGGCGTCGACCGGCCCCTGTTCGAGGATCCGGCCCCCGTACATGACCGCCACGGTGTCGGCGATACCGGCGACCACACCCAGGTCGTGGGTGATCCAGACGACCGCGGTGCCGAGCCGCCGTTGCAGGTCGCCGACCAGCTCGACGATCTGGGCCTGGGTGGTGACGTCGAGGGCCGTGGTCGGTTCGTCGGCGATCAGCAGGTCCGGCTCGCAGGCCAGCGCCATGGCGATCACCACCCGCTGGCGCATGCCGCCGGAGAACTGGTGCGGGTACGCGTCCACCCGCTGCCCGGCCGACGGGATGCCGACCATGTCCAGCAGTTCGACGGCGCGGGACCGGGCGGCCCGCCGGGTCAGCCCGAGGTGTTCCTCGGCGGCCTCGGTGACCTGCCGGCCGACGGTGAGCACCGGGTTGAGCGAGGTCATCGGATCCTGGAAGACGAACCCGATGTGCCGCCCCCGCAGTCGTCGACGGCGTTCCTCGGTCACCCCGGTGAGTTCCATGCCGAGCAGGTGCACCCGGCCGGTCACCCGCGCGGTGCGGGGCGCCAGCCCGGTGGCGGCGAGCACGCTCATGCTCTTGCCGCTGCCGGACTCACCGACCAGCGCCAGCGTCTCCCCGGGCCGCACCGCCCAGTCGACCCCGGCGACCGCGTGGGCCGGCCCACGCCGGGTGCCGATGGTGACGGTGAGGTCCTCCACGGCCAGTACGGGCTTCATGCGGTGCTCCTCCTGGCTTCGCTGACGGTGAGCTGGCGAGGATCCAGCACGTCCCGTAGCGCGTCACCGACCAGGTTGAACGCCAGGACGGTGAGGAAGATCGCCGCACCGGGGAAGAAGCCCAGCCACCAGGCATCGGTGACGAAGCCACGCCCGTCGAACAGCATCCGGCCCCAGGCCGGATCGGGTGGCTGGACGCCGAGGCCGAGAAAGGACAGCGCCGCCTCGGAAAGGATCGCGAAGGCCAGGGAGAGCGACGTCTGCACGATCAGCGGCGCCGCGATGTTCGGCAACACGTGCCGGCGCATGATCCGCAGGTCGGACGCGCCGACGGAGACCGCGGCCCGGACGAAAACCTGTTCCCGCACCGAGAGCACGCCGGCCCGGGTCACCCGGGCGAAGATCGGCGTGTAGACCACGCCGATCGCCACCATCGCGGTGACCAGGCCCGGACCGAGTACCGCCACGATCGCCACCGCCAGCAGCAGCACCGGGAACGCGAACAGCACGTCCATGCAGCGCATCAGCACGTTGTCGAGCCAGCCCCGGTAGTAGCCGGCGAACAGCCCGAGGGTCGCCCCCACCACCAGTGCGATGCCGACGCTGACCAGGCCGACCTGCAACGACACCCGGGCGGCGACCATGACCCGGCTGAGCACGTCACGGCCCAACTCGTCGGTGCCGAACGGGTGTGCCCAGCTCGGCGGCTGAAGCATCTGGTCGACGTTCACCTCGTTGATGCCCGACGGTGCCAGCCACGAGCCGCCCACGCCCACCACGACCAGCACCACCAGCACCAGGCTGCCGGTCAGGGCGAGCGGATCACGCCGCAGCGCGGCGAGCACCCGGCGCAGCTGCCCCTCATGGTTGATCGTCTGCTCGCTCATTTGACCGTGATCCTCGGGTCGAGACGGGCGTAGAGGATGTCGACCAGCAGGTTGACCAGGAGGAACAACGCCGCCACCAGCAGCACCGCCCCTTGCAGGACCGGATAGTCCCGGGCTGCGACGGCGTCGTAGGTGAGCCGCCCGATGCCGGGCCAGGCGAACAGCACCTCGATCACGATCACCCCGCCGAGCAGGCTGGCCAACTGCACCGCCACCACGGTCACCACTGGAATGAGGGCGTTGCGCAGCACGTGCCGCAACACCACCACCCGGGTACGCAGTCCCTTCGCCTCGGCGGTGCGCACGTAGTCCTCGGAGAGCACCTCCAGCATCGACGAGCGGATGAACCGGGTCAGGATCGAGGCGGTGACCAGGCCGACCGTGGCGGCGGGTAGCGCCACGTGGGACGCCCAGCGCCCCGGATCCTCGGTGAGCGCGACGTACCCCGACGGCGGCAGCCAGCCGAGCACCCCGGAGAAGAGCAGGATGCCCATGATTCCCATCCAGAAATCCGGCACCGAGACACCGAACTGGCTGAACACCCGGGCCGCGTGGTCGACAAGCGAGCCGCTGCGGATGGCCGAGACGATCCCCAGCGGAAAGGCGACCGCCATGGCGAACACCACCGCGGTGACCGCCAGCGACAGGGTCGCCGGCAGCCGCTCCAGCACGATCGCGGTGACCGGGCGTCCACTGCGGAAGCTGACCCCGAGGTCGCCGGTCAGCGCCCGCCGCAGGTAGTCGAAGTACTGCACCACAAGTGGCTGGTCCAGCCCCGCCCGGGCCCGCAACGCCTCGTACGTCTGCGGGTCGAAGCGGGTGCCGAGGGCGACCCGGACCGGGTCACCCGGCACCAGTTGGAGCAGCAGGAACACCACGAGGGTCACGCCGAGCAGCACGACGGCCGACTGCAACAGCCGACGGATGACGAAGCGGGCCACCTGAGGTCCCCCGCCGGGTCACCGAGCGAGAGCCACGTCGCGGAACCGGATCGCCCGGTCCGTGCGTACCTCGTAGCCGCTTACCTGCTTCGACCAGCCCTGGGCGACGTCGGGGTTGTAGAGGTAGATGTAGCTGGCGTCGTCCACGATCTGCTTGGCCACCTGCTCGTACTGCTGCTTGCGGGCGGCCTGGTCGGTCTCCGTCCGGGCCTGGTCGAGCAGCCGGTCCACGTTCGGGTTGGCGTACTCGTGGAAGTTGAACGTGCCGTCGCTGTGGTGCTGGGCGTAGTAGAACTCGTCGGGGTCGATGTTGCCCAGCCAGCCGAGCATGAACGAGTCGAACTTGCCGGCGCCCTGCTCGTCGAGCCACTGCGCGAAGTCCAGCGTACGGATCTCGACGGTGATCCCGACGGCCTCCAACTGGGAGGCGATGACCTGGGCGGCGGTGACCGTCTCCGGGTACTCGTTGGTGACCATGAGGTCCATGGTCAGGCCGTTCACCCCGGCCTGGTCGAGCAGTTGCTTGGCCTGGTTGACGTCGTGGGTGTACGGCGCGTACTCGTAGTAGAAGGCGCTGTTCTGCGGGATGGCCGTCTGGTTGACCGTGGCCAGCCCGAACTTGGCGGCCTTGGTGATCGCCTCACGATCCAGCGCGAAGGCGATGGCCCGGCGGACGTTGACGTCGTCGTACGGCTTGCGCGCCTGGTTCAGCGCGAGGTACCAGTAGTCGGTCGAGGGCACCGACTGCACCGTCGGGTCGTCCCCGTCGAGCAGCGCCGGCACCTGCTGCGGCGGCAGGTTGTCGGTCCAGTGCACCTCACCGCCGCGCAGGTTCTGCAGGGCGACGGTGGGGTCGCTGACGAAGGTGTACCGGACGCCGTCCAGCTTGGGCTTTTCGCCCCAGTAGTTGTCGTTGCGGACCAGCCGGATGCTGTCGCCGGAGCTGTAGTTCTCCACGGCGAACGGGCCACTGCCGACCGGCTTGGTGGTGATCTCGCCGGATTCCACGTTGGCCTTCTGGACGATCGCCACGCCCTTGAAGCCACCGAGGTTGGCCAGCAGGTTCGGGGTCGGCGCGTTGAGGGTCACCACCACGGTCTTCGGGTCGGTGGCCTCGATCGACTTCACGGTGCCGAACTTGTACGCGTTGTTCAGCTTCTCGTCGATGATCCGGTTGTAGGAGTAGACGACGTCCTCGGCGGTAAGCGGCGAACCGTCGGAGAACTTGACGCCCTCGCGGAGGGTGAACGTCCAGGTCAGCTGATCCTCGCTGGTCGTCCACTCGGTGGCCAGGGAAGGCTTCATCTCCAGGTTGGCGTCCGGCTCGACGAGCGTGTCGAAGACGTTCTCCAGCACCTGGAAGCTGTAGTAGGCGGAGGTCTTGTGCGGATCGAGCTGGTCGGGTTCACCGCCGATCGCGGCGTTGAGCACGCCTCCGGCGCCCGCCGTGTCGTTGCCGTCGACGTCGACGCCCTCGCCCCCACTGCAGCCCGCCGCGGCGGCGAGCATCAGGGCGATCGTCGCGCCGGCCAACCTGAATCTGGTCCTGGACATGGTCCTCCCCCTGGATTCTTCCCCGGCAGTCGAAAGATCTTGCGAGTCTGGTCCCCCGACCTAGCGATGTCAACACAAAACGTGGCAAATTGCCCTGGTCGCCGCCGCCCTGCTCGCCCACGCTAACCGCAAACCCGCCGGCCGGCAGGGCTCGGACCGGTGGGCGGACACGTTCGCCGTCAAGCTGTGACCCGGACTGTCAGAGGCAGCACCAGCAGTAGAGGTGGTGACCGGCGGCCTGGGCACGGCGGGCCAGCGCGCTGATCTCCTCGATCACCGGCAGCAGTTCATCCGGCGGCAGCGGCTCACCCCAGGCCAGCTCCTCGATCTGCCCCCACCGCGCCGACAGCTCGGGAGACTGAGCGGCAGTGATCGACGCCAGGGTGTCCCTGGTGGCGTCGTCGAGGACCATCAACCATGGCCCTTCGTCGCCACCGCTCCAGATCAGCCGCTGCTCGATCAGGTTGGTGGACCAGGCCAGCCCGCGCACGAAGCCGACCAGCTTGCCGAGGGTCACTGCCGGCTCGATGCCCTTGAGGTCGATCGCGTCCACCCCGGGGCGGCCCCCGGACACGGCGACCGGGCCGCCGTCGAGCTCCGCCATCAACCCGATCGCGGCGGCGTCGTCAGCCGCCCGGAAGTAGTCATACAGAACACCCATGCGCCGTACCTCATCAGGTGGGTACGACAGCGCCCGCGCTACGGACAGTTGTTGCTGGTCAGCCGCAGCGTGTACTCGGCGTCGTCGTTGGTGATGCCCGACGGGGCGCCGTCGAAGTAGGTCTCCACCTTCTGCCAGCCGCGCCGCTGTTCGTAGTGCAGGTGCGGGGCGCCGGAGTTGCCGGTGCTGCCGATCCGGCCGATCTGCTGGCCCTGGACGACCCGCTGGCCGGCCTGCACCAGCGGCGGCTCCAGCAGGTGCAGGTACTGGGTCTCCCACCGACCGCCGTGGTCGATCTTCACCCAGTAACCACCACCACGACCCCGCGGGCCGTCCGGATTGTCCGGGGTACGACCACCAAGCGACCCGTTGATCCCGGCCACGGTGACGGTGCCCTCGTACGAGGCGAGCACCGGTTGTCCCCACGGGTCGCCGGAGAGCGGGAAGAAGTCCACGTCGTAGTCGCCGTGCCCCGGGTAGGTGCCGACCTGCCAGGTCTCGCCGCAGCCGACCGGCATCTGGAACAGCGGGCGGGGCCCCGGCGGGCGCAGCACGATCACCGCCGCCACGGCCAGGGCGATCACGATGCCGAGGCCGAACAGGAGCCCGAACCGGGTACGGCGGGCGCGGCGGTGGGAACGGGGGTGGCCGGTCGTCACGGCCCAGAGCATGTCAGAGACCGGCAACCCCCGTCGGTCGCCCTCAGGCCGGCACCGCCGGCACGGCAGGACCGCTCGGCGCCGGCACCGGCACCGGGAGAACCACCACCGGACAGGTCGCCTTGCGTACGCACTCCTCGCTGACCGAGCCGAGCACGGTGTGCCGCAGCCGGCCGTGCCCGTGGCTGCCCAGCACCAGCAGGTCGGCGCCGCGGGCGGCGGCGGTGAGCACGTCGGCCGGCCGGCCCTCGACGACCTCGGCCGACACCGGCGCTGCTGACGTGCCCCGGGTGACCTCGCCGATCTCCCGGGCCAGCAGGGCGGTGGCCCGCTCCTCCTCCTCGACCGGATTGGGCGCGACCATGGTGCCACCGTCCAGGCCGTCCCACCGCCAGGCGGTCACCGCCTGCACGGTGCCGTTGCGCTCGGCCGCCTCACCGACCGCCCACCGCAGGGCACGCCGCCCACCGTCCGAACCATCGACGCCTACGACAATCAGATACGTCATCGTTCTCACCTCTCTCCGTCCTGCTTCCAGTGCAGCGCCCGGACGTGGCGCGGACCAGCGGCCGGAGTCCCCTCCGGACGGGTCGGACGGCCCTGGGCCGGGCAGGACCTGCGACCCGGTCGAGCCGCCCGAATTCCACGGAAGATCGCCGTCGATCATCGGCCTTGTGAGGCGTCACGATCACCTGGTAGACATCACATGTCTTGCGGCTCGTTCGCGCCGCGGTATCTGGGGGTGACGGTGAAGCTGCTGCGAGTGGGCCCTCCGGGGCGGGAGACGCCGGCACTGCTCGACGAGGCCGGCCAACTCCGTGACCTCAGCGGCGTGACCGACGACCTGGACCCCGCCTTCCTGGCCACCGACGGCCTGGCCCGCCTGGCCGGCATCTCCCGGCACGATCTGTCTCCGATGGACCCCACCGACCTGCGGATCGGTCCCCCACTGCGCCCCGGGAAGATCGTCTGCATCGGGCTGAACTACCGCGACCACGCGGCCGAGACCGGGGCGGCCCTGCCCGCCGAGCCGGTGGTCTTCCTCAAGGCGGCGGACACGGTGGTCGGTCCCGACGACCCGGTGCTGGTGCCCCGCGGCAGCACCAGGACGGACTGGGAGGTCGAACTCGCCGTCGTCATCGGCCGCAAGGCGCGCTACCTGCCGTCGGCCGAGGCGGCGATGGACTGCGTCGCCGGGTACGCCATCTCCCACGACGTCTCCGAGCGGGAATTCCAGCTCGACCGGGGCGGCCAGTGGGACAAGGGCAAGTCCTGCGAGACGTTCAACCCGCTCGGCCCGTGGCTGGTGACCGCCGACGAGGTCCCCGATCCGCAGGACCTGCGGCTGCGGCTCTGGGTCAACGGCGTGCTGCGGCAGGACGGCACCACCAAGGACATGGTCTTCCCGGTGGCCGAGATCGTCCGCTACCTGAGCCAGTTCATGGTGCTCTACCCCGGCGACGTGATCAACACCGGCACCCCGGCCGGCGTCGCCCTCGGGCAGCCGGAGCCCAAGCCGTACCTGGTCGCCGGGGACGTGGTCGAGTTGGAGATCGACGGCCTGGGCCGGCAACGTCAGACGCTGGCACCGGCATGACCGGCGACGGGTCGGGGTTCGCTGGCGGACCCGTCGCCGGCTCGGGCGAGTTCACCGGGTTGGCGGCGGTGGTCACCGGCGGCGCCTCCGGCATCGGCCTGGCCACGGCCACCCTGCTGGCCGAGCGGGGCGCCCGGGTGGCCTGCCTGGACCTGAACGCACAGCACGTACCCGAGCCGTTGCTCGGGCTGGCCGCCGACGTGACCGACGACGCGTCGGTACGGGCCGCGATCGCCGCCGCCCACGAGACGTTCGGCGGCCTGGACGTCCTGGTCAACAACGCCGCCGTCGGTGCGGTCGGCACCATCGAGTCCGACACCGATGAGCAGTGGCACCAGGTTCTCGACGTCAACGTGGTCGGCATCGTCCGGGTGACCCGGGCCGCGCTGCCGCACCTGCGCGCCTCCGCGCACGCCGCGATCGTCAACATCGGTTCCATCGCCGCCTGGCTCGGACTGCCGCAGCGGGCCCTCTACAGCGCCAGCAAGGGGGCGGTGCAGGCGCTCACCCTGGCGATGGCCGCCGACTACGTCACCGCCGGCATCCGGGTGAACTGCGTCAACCCCGGTACGGCGGACACCCCGTGGGTACGTCGGCTGCTCGACGCCGCCGACGATCCGGCGGCGGAACTGGCCGCGTTGCGGGCCCGCCAGCCCACCGGTCGCCTCACCACCCCGCGGGAGGTCGCTGCGGCCGTCGCGTACCTGGCCAGTCCGCTGTCCGGATCGACCACCGGCAGCGTGCTCGCCGTCGACGGCGGCATGCACGGCCTCCGCCTGCCCACGCAGCCGGGCAGGGCCTGAGCTGCCCGGTCCGCGGCTCGCCCACGCCGACGCCGAGCGGGGCTGAGCGGCACGGTCCACGGTTTCCCGCGAGGCCGCCGAGCCGGTCCTGAGCGGCAGCTCAGCGGGCGAGACCGACCGCCGGGCCCGCCTTGCGGACCGACCGGCGGGCCACCCCGCCGCCCGGGTCACCGGGATGGCCGGGCCCCACCACGTCACCGCGTACGTCGGCGACGATTGTGGCGAGCAGGTCCCGGCTGGACCGCAACGACTCGATCTTCTCGGTCAGCAGGTCCAACTCGCCCTGAAGGGTGTCGGCCAGGCGGGCGCGGTCGGCCGGCTCGTCGGGGATCGCGGCCCGACCGTCCAGCAGGAACCGCAGCGCCTGTCCGACCACTCCGGACGGCAGCGCGGCCGACAGCATGCACCGGATCCGGGCCACCCGGTCGACGTCGGATTCCTGATAGATCCGGTAGCCCGACTCGGTGCGTACCGGCGTCAGCAGGCCCTGCTCCTCGTAGTAGCGCAGCATCCGCACCGACGCGCCGGTCCGCGCGCTCAACTCACCGATCCGCATCGCTTGACTCTAACGTCGGTGTGAGGCTTTAGCGTCCCCTCTGTGATCATCTACGTACTCTTCGTCTGCTCCTTCGCCGTGGCCACCGCCGAGTTCGTGCTCGTCGGCCTGCTCCCCCAGGTCGCCACCGACCTGGACGTCTCCGTGGCCGCCGCCGGGCAGTTGGTCACCGCGTACATGATCGTGGTGACCGTGGGCGGCCCGGTCGCCACCGTGCTGACCCGTCGGCTGCCACGCCGGGAACTGCTCGCCGGCACCATGGCGCTGGCCACGGTGTCCGCGGTGGCCAGCGCCATGGCCACCTCGTACCCGATGCTGCTGTCGGCCCGGCTGGGGTCGGCGCTGGCGCAGGCGCTGTTCATGGCGGTGGCCTCCCAGGTGGCGATGGCCTCGGTTCCGCCGGAGCGGCAGACCGTCGCGGTGGCCCGACTGTTCGGCGGGTTCGCCCTGGCCACCGTGCTCGGCCTGCCGCTGGGCAGCCTGATCGGTGAGGCGTACGGCTGGCCGGTCACCTTCGTGGCGGTGGCCGGCCTGGCCGCGCTGGGGCTGCTCGGCGTGCTCGTCTTCTGCCCTCGCGTTCCCACCCCACCACCGGCCGGTGTCCGCGACAGCATCGGTGCGCTGCTGCGCCCCGGCATCTACGCCGGACTCGGCGTCACCCTGCTGGCGCTGACCGGCTTCGTGGCCGCCTTCACCTACGTCGCGCCGATGCTGCGCACCGTCACCGGACTGAGCCCCGGCTGGGTAAGCGTCGGCCTGGTCGGCTACGGCCTCGGCACCATCGCCGGCAACCTCCTCGCCGGCCGGGTACGCCCCGAGGCGATCACCCGCCGGCTGCCCCTCGCCGTCGCCGTGCTGACCGCGATCCTGCTGGCGCAGCCGCTGCTGCTGCCGGTCGCCCCGCTGGCGCTGGCCGGGCTGGCCCTGTTGGGCGCGGCGGCGTTCCTGGTCGTGCCGCTGGTCCAGACCTGGCTGATGGGTCAGGTCGACCCGGCCACCACCGGCCTGGTCGCCGCCGTCAACATCTCGGTCGCCGGTGCCGCCGGAGCCCTTGGCGCCGCGCTCGGCGGGACGGTGCTCGCCGTCGGCCTCGGCCCGGCCTGGATCGGCCCGGTCGCCGCCGTCTCCGTCCTGGCCGCCACCATCGTCGCCACCCGCCTCCACCGGGTCACGTCGTCGCGTGGGCCTTCGCGCGAGGCGTTGGTTCAACGGTGAGGCGAGCGTCTGCCGGCTCGGCGGAACTCGGAGCGTGCGAGGCCGGTGGAAACGGGGTCGCCAGCGCCGTCGCCAGCCCGTTACGGTCCGCCGCATGCGGTTGGCAAGGGTCACCCCGGAGAACTACGAGGCGGCGCTGGCGCTGTCCGTGCGCCCGGACCAGGAGGACCTGGTCGGACCGGTGGTCAAGTCGCTCGCCGAAGCGTATGTCTTTCCCGACAACGCCTGGCCGAGACTGATCTACGACGGAGACTCGCTTGTCGGGTTCCTGATGGCCTTCCTGGACATCCGGTGGAACTCCGGTCGCGATCCCGACGACCGACGGTCCGGCCTCTGGCGGCTGAACATCGCGGCTGACGCCCAGGGACGCGGGTATGGTCGCTTCGCCGTGGCAGCCGTGTGTCAGGAGATCCGGGTCCGGGGCGGCACGCGGGCGTACGCGACCTGGAAGCCTCGGGCCGGCGGCCCGGAAGCCTTCTATCTGAAGCTCGGCTTCCGGCCTACCGGCGAGCAGAGCGGCGGCGAGACGGTCGGCATGCTCGACCTCTGAGCACAGGTCTCGTCTCGGCCTACGGATAGATTCGGTTCGGGCCGATTCCAAGTTCGCATGAGTGACGGGACAACTGGCGAGGGGCATGAATGAGCCTCGATCTGAGGAGCCGCCCGGGCTTACGGATGGCGGTCGCCGCTGTCGCGATCGGGGCGGTTCTCGCCCTCGCCACGGTGGTGACTGCGGCCATACGTGATCGAGGTCGAACTCCCCAGCAGGAGGTGGCCAGCGAGGGCGTACGGATCTCGGTGCCAGCTGAGTGGCCACGCAATGCCCTCAAATGCGGTACGCCGATGCGCGACACCTACATCGTGGACCTCGATGTGATCGCGGGCTGCGCCGTGTTGCCGCAGCCTCGCGTCGACTACGCCGAGATAAAGCGCGCGAATCTCGATCTCGACCCGGTCGCCCAGCTCGCCACCGAGGCGGGCGAGGCATTCGGCCACCCCGTCCTGGGGGGCGGCGACGTGCTGCCGGATGGCCGGACGCGGCAGGTGGTGGTGGTCCCCGACCGACAGGTACTCCTCGTCGCGGTGTCCAGCAACCCGGCAGTCGCCGAAGCGATCGTCCGTTCACTCCGAGTCGACTGACCTGCGTCGGCACCGCCAGCGCCTCGCTTACTGTCGGTCAGCCAGGAACGGGATCTTGGAAAATTCCGTTAGCTGAATAGTCAGCGATGAACGAGTTACTCGGATTCGCGCTCCGGCTCGGCTACGTATACGCCTTTCCCGGGATGCCCTTCGACCAACTCTCTGTCTTTGAGCAACGACATGACACGGTGGATCGTGGAGATGTGCACGCCGTACTGCTCGGCGAGTTGGCGCGTGGACGGCAGCTTCTCCCCCGGCGCGAGTTCGCCAGATTTGATCTTGCTCGTGATCTCGTTCGCTATGCGGCGGTAGTCGACTCTCTCGGTCGGCATGTCGATCTCCGTCGGTTCCCTGGTTTCGGCACGCCAATCTGATCACGAGGGAACCTGTTCCAGCAAGTTTCATGCTCTAGCTGCATGCGCCTCCTTGACCTACTCCAACTTGTTGGAGTAGGTTGCTGTCCGGGTCGGTTCCCTGGTTTCGGCAAACTCCGCGGTTCCGGCCCGCATACCCACCTCGGACAGTGCTACGCCCACGTTCGGGGTGGGCACTTATTCGACACCGGGCGGAAGGTGCCACATGGTCGACCCCGTTGACATGCAGTCGAATGCCGCCGTACCTCCGGACGAGATCAGTGTCCTGGACGATCAGGGAGAGGAACTGCGGGAACTGGCGTTCGGCCTCCTCAAGTGCCCCCGGTCGGCAATCCATGGATAGTCAACGCGCAGCTGAACAGGAGCGCGGCGTGAAGAGGGACGAGGTGCCGATCGGGCGGCGGGTGGCGTACTGGCGGGCGCGGCGGCGGATGTCGCAGCAGGTGTTCGCCGACCGGCTCGGCAAGTCCAAGAGCTGGGTGGACAAGGTCGAGCGCGGGGTACGGGCCCTGGACAGGGTTTCCACGCTGCGGGACATCGCCGCCGCGCTGCGGATCGATCAGGCGTTGCTGCTCGGTCAGGAGAGTCGACCTGCCGAGGCGACCACCAGGGTCGAGGGCGTTGAGTTGATCCGGGCGGCACTGTCCGCGTACGACATTGCACTGGATCGGCCGGCGGCGCGCCGGGACGCGCCGGACGGCGCTCGGCTGGCGCGCGGCCTCGCGCATGCCTGGACCAGTTTCCAGCATGCGCGGTACCAGGCGCTTGTCGGTCTGCTGCCGGAGTTGCTGGCCGGGGCGCAGCGCGGCCACGCCCACGATCCGCAGGCGGGCCGGGTGCCGCTCGTGGAGGCGTACCGGGTGACCGCGTCGCTGCTGGTGAAGCTCGACGAGCCCGAGCTGGCCTGGCTCGCCGCCGACCGGGCGATGACGGTCGCGATCGGTGATCCGCTGCTGGTGGCCGCCGCCACCGTGCAGCTCGGCCAGGCGTTGCGGGCGGCTGGTCGGGGGCGGGAGGCGGGCACGGCGACGCTGGCGGCGGCGTACCGGATCGGCCAGACCGACCTCGACGTGGCACGCATGTCGCTCTGCGGGACGTTGCTCGTGCAGGCGGCGCTCGCGGCAGCCCGGCACGGCGACGACCGGGCCGCCGCCCGCGTCGACGAGGCCGCCGACCTGGCCGCCGAGGTCGGCGACGGCAACGATCATCATCACACCAGCTTCGGACCGACGGCCGTGGCGCTCGCCCGGGTCGCTGTCGCGATCGAGTTGGGTACGCCGGACGAGGCGATCGTCCGACACGAAAAGGCTGTCGGACGGGACGGCTGGCGGTGGCTGCCGCCGGAGCATCGGGCCGCTCACCTGATCGACGCCGGGCGTGCGTACCTTCAGGTTGCCGACCCGGTGAACGCGGCCCGGGTGCTGCTGGAGGCCGACCGGACCGCCCCCGCCGAGGTACGCCGCCGACCCGCCGCCCGCAACGTACTCGCCGCCACGGTCCGCCATCCGGGTGCTCCCGCCACGATCGTCGCGCTGGCCGCCACCCTCGGGATGGCCCGCGCATGACCGCACCGTTGCTCACCCTGGCACAGATCCTCAACCGGCTCACCCTGACCGCCCGCTGGACCCTGCGCGATCACCAACCCGGCTCCGACGGCCGCTGCCCGCTCTGCCGCGTCCCCGACTGTGCCGTGGCCACCGCCGCCCGCAACCTCCTCACCACCCTCAGGCAGACCCGCTGGACCGGGGACGGTGACACTTTGGATCCGTGGCAGTCGCGGTAGTCGACACGCCGACCATCTGACGCCTTTGCCGCCACGGATCCTTCGGCGACGGGTTACGACGGCGCGTGCTGGGGCGGGAGTTCGGGTGCCGGGTCGAGGAGGCGTTGGCGCTCGGCAGCCACCACCTCTCGGACCAGTTCGGCCTCGGACAGGTCGACCGCCTCCGGGCTCGCGTCGGCCGTGTCGCTGACCCGGGCGAAGTCGTCAAAGATGCGTCGCTTGCCCGCCAACAGTTCGGTGATCCGCTGGTCGACGCCCTCCTCGGAGAGCAGCCGGTGGACCTGCACCGACTGGACCTGCCCCATCCGGTGTGCCCGGGCGATGGCCTGCGCCTCGGTGGTGGGTTTCAGCTGCGGTTCACAGATGACGACGACGGAGGCGGACTGGATGTTGAGCCCGACACCACCGGCCACGATCTGGGCCACCAGGACGGCCCCATGGCGGGCGGCTGAGAAGTCGTCCACCATCCGCTGCCGGTGGTTGGCGGGCACCGAGCCGGTCAGCGGACCGAAGACCGGGCCGGGAAGGGTACGAGTGACCAGGTCGAGGACCTCCCGGAAGTGGGAGAAGACGATGACGCGGCGCTCGTTCTCCGCCGCTTCCCGGACGATCTCGACGAGGCGCTGCACCTTTGTGGACTCGGTGGCCTGAAGCATGGCTGCCTGGCGCATCTGCATGAAGTTCCCCCGCTCGACCGCCTCGCGGTAACGCGTGGTGTCCGCCGAGGACATCGGCAGCCACTCCTCGACCTCGATGAGTTCGGGCAGTTCGTCGAGCACGTCGTCCTGGTTGCGGCGCAGGTACGCGGGCGCGATCTGCCGCCGGAACCGCGCGGGTGACGGGTCGGTGGCGTCGACGGTGAGATCGGGGCGTACGTAGCGGGCGAGGTTGCGGAACTCGTCGACCTTGTTCTCCAGCGGCGTACCGGTGAGCAGGATGGCCCGTTCGGCGCGCGCGACAATCTCCTTCGTCCTGATCGACCGCTGCGCCTGTGGGTTCTTGACGTAGTGGGCCTCGTCGACCACCACACACGCCAGTTCGGGGACTTCCCGCAGTTGCGGCCCCCACCAGGCGAGGGTCTCGTACGTGGTGACCGCCACGCCTCCGTCCCGTTGCCAGGCACGGGCGGCGGTCTCGCGTTCCGGGCCGTGCACCCGGTGTGGACGCAGCCTCGACTTGCCGCTGATCTCGCGGACCCAGTTGGTCACCACGGCGGCGGGACACACCACCAGGAAGTGAGTGCTTCCGCTGCTGCGCAGGTGCGCCAGTACCGCGAGCGCCTCGACTGTCTTGCCGAGGCCCATCTCGTCCCCGATGATGACCTTGCGCTGGACCAGGGCGAAGCGCGCCGCGAAGCTCTGGTAGCCGCGCAGCGAAGCGGTCAGGTGTGCGCCGTCGAGCACCTGGTCGCGTACCGCCTCGATGATCTCGTCCGGGAGGTCGCCGTGCGCGGCGTTCCCGTCGCCGCTGGCGAACCCCAGCTCGGAGAGCATCGCGAAGTAGTCGGCGGGGCGAGTGAGGAAGTCGTCCCACGGGTCGGCAGGCAGGTTCCGCCGACCCGGTGCGGAGGATCTGCCGAGCAACTCGGCCCGTCGTTCGACGATCTCGATGCTCTCGCGGAGATCGCTGGCGGCGAGCCCTCGGATCGGCACCACCAGCAGGTGGCTGGTCCGGCGGTCGACGGTGCCGCCCAGCGGCGCGAGTTCCGCGGCGCGTTCGAGGTCGGCTGCCGCGCCACGCGTGCGCCGGCGCGCGTCCCACTCGGCGAGCCGCCGCAGCAGAAGAGTGGTCTCCGGGTGGCGGTGGTCGACGTCGATGCGGACCGGCGTCTCGTCGTAGGTGGTCTGCCAGAGGGTGCGGGCAGCTCCGATCAGGCGACGAGCCGAGGTCTCCCCGACACCCGGAAGCGCCTGAAGCGACGGGCCATGGTGCAGCACGTCCTGCACCGTGACGACTCCGGCGTCGGCCAGTGGCCCGAGGCGGAACCGGTCGCGGGTGACGGTTCGCAGCGCCTCCACCGGCATGTCCCGCAGGATGCGGTGCACCTCGGATTGTCTGACCTGCTCGCCCGCGTCACGGGCCGCCGACCGGTACGAGGCTTCGCCGGCCACGACCTTGTCGATGGCGGCAAGTGCCGCCGGCAGCCCTCCGAAGACCGACCGGTCCACCAGCTCCGGCTCCGGACCGGTCCACCCGGCCGACTCCCGCTCCGGTCCGATCCGGCCGGTGGGCCCGCGCTCCTGCCCCGTCTGCTCGACAAGTTCGGGCTCCGGGCCGGTGCGCTCGGCGAGGAGTGCGAAGCGAAGGGACGGGTCGAGCAGGTCGCGGACGTCGTCCCGGACCGGGTCGGAAGCTGCGGTGGGGACGCCGAGGTACGCCAGGCGCTCGGGACCGCCAGTGGCGATGACCTGCGCGTGCCGGTCGCGGAGGAACATCGCGGCGGTGGCCGCTGACTGCTTCCTGGCCGGCCCGGCGAGGTGACGGCGTACGTCGAGCATGGGCGCGAGGTCGGCGACGGCGCGCGGGGCGTCATCGGTGAGCAGGCGCAGCAGGGCGTGGTCGGCGGCTGTCGTCGCGGGAAGCACGGCCCGCTCCTGGAGTCGCCGGACGGCGTCACGGTCGTTCGCCCGCAACGCGAGCACGCGCCACGCCCCCTGGCCGGAGCGATCGACCACAACGCTGCGGTCCCGCAATCCCCTTTCGGCGCTGCTGGCCGCCTGCTGGACGCCCCGGTGCCAGTCCCGTACGTCCTGGGCGAGCCGACCCCACCGCCTGAAGTCCGCCACGAGCCGACGCAGCTCTACGCGCTCGGCCTTGTCCATCCGCACCCCGGCCCGGTACCCCGCCACCCACCCGAGCATGCCGCACAGCTGACCGCCATGAGGCAGCAACTTCCCCGAGGTTGCTGCCTCGGGCGCCCTTGAGGGGACAACATCGCCGATGTTGCTGCTTCCGTTCCCCGTCGGGGAGGTTCCCAGTGGGTGGGTGGGGGGTGGGCGCAGGGTCAGGTGATGAGGAGCTTGCGGCCGATGCCGGAGCGGAACTGCGACATCGCGTCGGCGTAGGCGGCCAGGGGGAAGCGGTGGCTGATGAAGACCTGCGGGTCCAGGACGCCGGCCGCGAACAGCTCGGCGGCGCGGTCGAAGCTGTGCAGCACGGCCATCGAGCCGGTGACGGTGATCTCCTTGTTGTAGATGCGGTACGGCTCGACCGGCACCCGGGTGGCGTACTCGGAGACGCCGAACTGGAGGAAGGTGCCGGCGGGAGCCACCCGGGTCAGGCCGTCGGCGATCGCCGCCTCGACGCCGGTGCAGTCGATCACGACGTCCCAGCCGCGCGGGCGGTCCAGCTCGTCCGCGTTGGCGGCGCTCGCCGAGCAGCCCAACTGGACGGCGGTGGCGAGGCGGTCGGGGTTCAGGTCGACCACGCTGACGGACGCCGCACCGCAGCGCTTCGCCAGCTCCAGCATCATCAGGCCCATGGTGCCGGCACCGTAGATGAGATAGTGGTCGGCCAGCCGGCGGGGCAGCACGTCGAAGCCGCGTACCGCGCAGGAGAGCGGTTCGATGAGGGCGGCGTCGGCCGGGGCCACACCGGACGGCAGCACCACGCAGTTGCGTACCGGGGCGAGCGCGTACTCCGCCGCCCCACCGGAGACGGTGACCCCGATGGCGTTCCACCGTTCGCAGAGGTTGCCCCGGGCCCGGCGACACTGGTAGCACTCGCCGCAGTGCAGCGACGGGTCCACGGCGACCGGGTCGCCGACGCGCACCTCGGTGACGTCCCGCCCCACCGCGACCACCGTGCCAGCGAACTCGTGGCCCGGCACGATCGGGTACGCGGGCGCGAACTCGCCGTCCATGATGTGCAGATCGGTGCCGCAGATCCCGCACCCGGCGACCTCGACCACCACGTCCCGGGTGCCGGGCGTCGGGTCCGGTACCGACTCGACGCTGATCTGGCCCGGCTTGACGATGACTGCTGCCTTCACTTGACCGCCCCCATGGAGAGTCCTCGGACGAGTTGTTTCTGGGCGATCCAGCCGGCCAGCACGACCGGTAGCGACACGATTGTCGCCGCCGCGCAGAGCCGGGCCAGGAACAGCCCTTCGGACGTGATGAAGCCGACCAGGAAGATCGGCGAGGTGCCGGCCCGGGTGGCGGTCAGGTTGACCGCGAAGAAGAACTCGTTCCAGCTGAAGATGAAGCAGATCAGCGCGGTCGCGGCCAGGCCGGGCGCCACGATCGGTACCAGGATCCGCCGGATGGTGACGAGCAGGTCGGCGCCGTCCATCGCCGCCGCCTCGATCAGCGCCGCCGGCACCTCCAGCAGGAACGACCGCATCATCCACACCGCGAGCGGAAGGTTCATGGCGGTGTAGAGCACGATCAGGGTCCAGACGTTGTCCAGCATGCCGAGGTCCTGCACCAGCAGGTAGATCGGCAGCAGCGCGGCGACCACCGGCAGCATCTTGGTGCTGATGAAGAAGAACAGCACGTCGCGCCAACGTTCGACCGGCCGGATCGACAGCGCGTACGCCGCCGGGGTGGCCAGTACGAGCACCAGCAGGGTGGACAGCACGCTGGCCATCACCGAGTTGAGCAGGTACGGGGTGATGTCCCGGTCGAAGACCTGCCGGTAGCCGTCCAGCACCGGGGTGAAGAACCAGGACGGCGGGTTGCTGGCGGCGTCGACCTCGCGTTTGAAGCCGGTGAGCACCATCCAGGCCACCGGCAGGAAGAACAGCAGGCCGGCCAGCCACGCCAGGACGGTCCACGCGGCCCCGGTGCGGCCCGCGCTGCGCCGGGCCGGACTCGCGGTACGGGTCATCGTGCGTCCTCCATCCGGAACAGGCTGGAGATCACCCGCAGCGCGAAGGTGGCGACGATGATGGTGCCGATCACCACCACGACGCCGGCCGCGGCGGCCTCGCCGTACTCGAACTTGCGGAAGGTGGTCAGGTAGATCTCGTACGGCAGGTTGGTGGTGGCCCGACCCGGGCCGCCCTGGGTGATGGTGAAGACCGCGTCGAAGGTCTGCACCAGGTAGATGGAGCCGAGCAGGGCACCCAGTTCCAGGTAGGGCCGCAGGTAGGGCAGGGTGATCCGGGTGAAGGTCTGCCACGGGCCGGCGCCGTCGACCCGGGCCGCCTCCAGCGTCTCCAGGGACTGACTCTGCAGGCCAGCCAGGATGATCAGCATCATGAACGGGGTCCACTGCCAGACCAGCGCGGCGACCACGGAGACCATCGGGTACTGCGACACCCAGTCGGTGCTGCCGCCGAGGATGCCGTTGATCAGGCCGTAGGACGGGTTGTATATCGCGTGTTTCCACAGCAGCGCCGCCGCCATCGGCATCACCAGGAACGGGGTGATGAGCAGGGTGCGGACGATCCCCCGACCTGGGAACTTGCGGTCGAGCAGGATGGCCAGGCCGAGGCCGAGCAGCACGGAGGCGATCACCGACGAGGCGGTGAGCACCACCGTGTTGAGCAGCGCGGCACGCAGTCGACCGTCGGTGAGCACGGTCGCGTAGTTCGCCAGGCCGATGAACTCGCGGCTGCCCGGCCGCAGCGCGTTCCAGCTCTGGGTGGACAGGTAGAGGGTGAACAGGAAGGGCAGTTGCGTCACCACGATGGCGAAGACCAGGGCGGGCAGCAGCGGGGCCCGACGGGTCCAACGGTGTCGCCGGTCGTCACGGGTGGGACGGACGGTGGGTCGCGGGGGCGCGTCCGCACCGGTGGTGCTGGTGGTGGTCATCGATCCGCCTCGGGGGCAGGGCCGGGGCCGGTCGGTCGACCGGCCCCGGCGGGCGGCTACCGGTGGTTGCTGGCGGCTTCCTCGGCCAACCGCTGGCCGTCGGCGAGCGCCTCTTCGACGGTGGTCTGGCCGGCGATGGCGGCCGACACCTCCTGCGACACCTTCGTTCCCAGGTCGGCGAACTCGGGGATGCCGACGAACTGCACGCCGAGGGCGGGGCGCGGTTGCACCCCGGGGCTGACCGGGTCGGCCTCCTGGATGGACTTCAGCGTGATGTCGGCGAACGCCTCGGCGGACTGCCGGTACTCGGCAATCTCGTAGGTGGACTGACGCTTGCCCGCCGGCACCCGGGACCAGCCGAGTGACGAGCCGACCAGCTTCTCGTACTCCTTGCCGGTGGCCCAGGAGATGAACTTCCAGGCGGCGTCGGCGTTCTTCGTGGTCTTCGGCATGGCCAGGGCCCACGCCCACAGCCAGCCGGACGATTCGGTCTTGTCGACCGGCGCGTACGCGTAGCCGACCTTGCCGGCGACGGTGCTGGCGTTGGGGTCCTCCAGGGTGCCGGCGGCGGAGGTGGCGTCGTACCACATGGCCGCCTTGCCCTGCCCGAAGGTGTTCAGGCACTCGGTGAAGCCGGACTGCGGCGCGCCGGGCTGGCCGTGTTCGCGCAGCAGGTCGACGTAGAACTTCGTCGCCTCGGTGAACTCGGGTGCGTTGACCTTCGGCGTCCAGTCCTGCTCGAACCAGGTACCACCGAAGGTGTTCACCACGGTGGTCAGCGGGGCGAACAGCTCACCCCAGCCGGGCAGCCCGCGCAGGCAGATGCCGGAGACGCCGGCCGCGTCGTCGTCGAGCCGTTCGGCGAACTCGGCCACCTGCTGCCAGGTCGGCCGCTCCGGCATGGTCAGGCCCTCGGCGGCGAAGAGTTCCTTGTTGTACATCAGGAACGACGACTCGCCGTAGAACGGGGCAGCGTAGAGCTTCCCGTCGGTGCCGGAGAGCGAGGCGACCATCGGCTCCAGCAGGTCACCCTTGTCGTACGCAGTGTCGGCGTCCGCGTACGAGCTGAGTTCGTGCAGCCAGTCGTTCTGCGCCCAGATCGGCGCCTCGTACGCCCCGATCGTCGCCACGTCGTACTGGCCGCCCTGGGTGGCGACGTCCTGGGTGACCCGGTCGCGCAGCTCGTTCTCCGGCAGGATCGTGAACCGCACCTCGATTCCGGTGTCCTTGGTGAAGTTGTCGGCGGTGACCTTCGCCAGGTCCTCCATCTGCGGGTTGCCGACCATCAGCACGGTGATGGCGGTGCCGTCGCTTGAGGAACCACCGCCCGCTCCGGAACAGGCGGTCGAGACCAACGTGACGGCGAGGACGGCGGCGAGCGCGGCCGGCCCACGCCGTCGACGAGGAGTTCGTGTTTCAGGCACAGCGAACCTCCATGGTGGGGTGTGGTGGTGAGGGAAAGGTGGGTCGGACGGCGGCGCTCAGACGCGCAGCACCACCGGGCCGAGCAGTGAGTAGCGGTGCGCCTCGGACGCCGGCAGTGCCGTGTCCGTGACGATGGTGTCGACGTCCGCGACGTCGGCGAAGCGGCAGAAGCTGTGCCCACCGAACTTGGTGTGCACCCCGGCGAACACCACCCGCCGGGACACCGACATCACCTGGGCCTTGACGGCGGCCACCGCCGGGTCGGGCGTGGTCAGCCCGTGCTCGCGGGAGATGCCGTTGGCCCCGACGTAGGCCAGGTCGATGACGAATCCGGCAAGCATCCGGGTGGCCCAGTGGTCGACGGTGGCCAGGGTCCGGCCACGGACCCGGCCGCCGAGCAACAGCACGGTGAGGCTCGGGTACGCGGCCAGCGCCGCAGCGGTGTGCAGGGAGGCGGTCACCACCGTCAGTGGGCGGTGGGTGGGCAGCGCCTCGGCGATCAGTTGCGGGGTGTAGCCCTCGTCGATGAAGACCGACTCGGCGTCGCCGAGGTGTTCCACCGCCGCGGCGGCGATCCGTCGCTTCTCCACGACCATCCGGGTGGCCCGGGTCTCCAGGGTCGTCTCGAAGCGGGCCGTCTCCACCGGGTACGCCCCGCCGTGGGTGCGGCGCACCAGCCCCTGCTGGGCCAGCAGGCTCAGGTCACGTCGGACGGTTTCCGGCGCCACGCCCAGGTCGGCGGCGAGCTTACGCACGTCGACGTCACCCTGACGGCGAGCCAAGGTGAGGATGTGCTGCCGGCGCTGGGTCGGGTCCACCTGCACACCTCCGTTCGGCTCGGGTGCTTTTTTGTAACACCGATGAACGGCAGGTGACCCCGGTCACCTGCCGTTCAATCCAGTGGATTTGGTGACCGGCTTCCACCGCCGAACGGGCAGCCCATATCCGTCACGGCCGGCAAACCGGCGCAAATACCTTGCCCGTTTCGTGGCACTGCCTGCCCGACCGGTACCCGCGCTGCCCGCTCGGGCAGGGACCGGTCATCCCGGTGCCGCTCCGTTGTCGACCAGCCGGAACCGCGTGGTCAGTGGTGCGTCGCCCAGCTCCTCCAGGATCAGGCCACGGGTCGGTGAGTTCTGCAGGTACGCCGACTGGCTGCTGATCGCGTACGTCGGCGCGCCGCCGCGCTGCCCGTCCCGGACGATGGTGAACTGCTGCCTCGGTTCCTCCGGCGCACAGGTGGCCGCCACCACCCGCAGCGGCTGGCTACCCGACGACCGCACCTCCCAGCAACTGTCGGTCGGTTCGCCGCCCCGCTCGGCGGCCCGGACCAGATAGGTGCCGGGCCCCTGCGGTGTGACCACGAACAGCTGGCGGCCCTCGTCGCCGTCGACCTCGGCGAGGCGACCGTCGGCGAGCAGGGAGAGCCCGCCGCTCTGCTCGGCCGCCCGGACGATCGTCACCTGCCGCCGCCCCGACAGCAGCGGATCGTTGCTCGGCGGACCGGACGTGCCGGCCGCGTCGGGAGTCGCCGACGCGGCCGCCGGCGGTGTCGTCGGGCCGGCCGGGCCGACGGGGAGGGAGTCCGAGCCCCCGGTGGGACGGGCCAGGACCGCGCCGGCACCGAGCAGACCGACGAGTACGACGCCCAGGGCGGCGGAAGCGGTACGTCGGCGGCGGCGACGGGTGTCGCCCCGACGTCGGATGTCGACGGCGGCCGGCACCCTCCCCTGCCGGCCATGCCCGGCCAACGCCCGCAGGGCCTCGTCGAGACGCGGCTCAGGACCCATGACTGCCTCCCCCGCCGGTGGTCTCGTATGCGTCGTCGCTCAGGTGCGCGGCGAGGGCCCGGCGTCCCCGGGCGAGCCGCGTCTTGACGGTGTTCACGTTGCTGCCGATCTCCGCCGCGATCTCGGTCACGCTCAGCCCGACCAGGTGGTGCAGGACCACCACCCGCCGCTGCTCGGCGGAGATGCGTCGCAGCGCCGACACCACCGCCACGTGATCGACCGAGGTCGGCTCGACCTGCTGGCCGGCCATCTCCCGGCGGTGGGCACGGAGCCGGTTCACCGTCTTGCGCCAGGCGCTCACCGCGATCCGGTACGCGACCCGGCGCACCCACGCCTCCGGGCTGTCGCACTCCCGTACCGACGCCCAGCGGTCCCACGCTCTGGCGTACGCCTCCGCCACCGCGTCCTCGGCCTCGGCCCGGCTGCCGGTCATCGCCGCCAGGTGGCCCAGCACCCGCTGCGCCGACGCCGAGTAGAAGGCGTCGAACTCCTCAGCGTCGCGTTTCACTCACGTTCCCACCCGTACTGTCGCTGCTTGTCGTGGCCTGGCGGTCACGCCCCCGGGACCGGTGCCCGGGGGGCGTGACCGCGCCCTACCTCCGGGGTGCCGGTCCGGTGTCGGTGAACCGGAAGCTACTCGCCGGCGGGGCATCCCCCAACTCCTCCATGATCAGGCCGGATCGTGCGGAGTTCCGCAGGTAGGCCCACCGGTTGCTGATCAGGTACTCGCGGGGACCACCGTCGGCCACGGCGGTGATCTCGAAACGCTGGGCGGGGTCGTCGGCCCGGCAGACGGCGCCCCGTACGTGGAGCGGCCGGGTGTCGCCCGGGTTGCGCACCTGCCAGCAGACCGGCTGCCCGGCGCCGCCACCGTGGTACGCCTTGACGAGGAACTGTCCCGAACCCACCGGCGTCGGTACGAACACCTGTCGGCCCCGGTCGTCGTCCACCTCGGCCAGCCGGCCGCCGTCGAGCAGCGCCAGCCCCGACTCGAAGGCACCGACCCGGACCATGGTGATCCGACGCTTGCCGGACAGCAGCGGGTCCGCCGCCACTGTGGGCGGTGGCGTTGCTGCCACCCCCGACGGGGCGTCCACGGGCGGCGGCGTCCGTCCCGCTGCCACCCCCGCCGGAGCTTCCACGGGCGTCGCCGCCTCGCGCGCCGGCCCGTCGCCGGAGGCCGGACCCATGGTGTATACCGCGACGGCGGTGCCGGTCAGCACCACCAGGCCCGCAGCGGCGAGCCACCTACCCAGCGACACGATTCCTCCCGAGCTGGTCGGCACCGAGGCCAGCCGCCGGGTGGCGGGTGGCGGGTGATCCTCGGTCGATTCAGCGGGATGACGCGTACCGGCGGCGGAAGGTTTCACGGCTCGGCCGGATCTCTCACCTCAGACTCGGCGCGGCCGACAGGCTGGGGCCCGGCGCGGCCGGCGGGGTACCTGTCGGCGCGGCGCGGTCGGCCGTCAGCTCAGTTTGACCAGGCGCATGCCGGTGCGGATCAGGACCACCGCGCCACCGGCGGCCATGACCAGGCCGACGCCGGGCATCAGTTGCCCCCAGGCGCCGGTGCTGGCGCTGAGGCTGATCAGGCGGGCCACCTGCCATCCGACGATCGCGGCGACGACCAACCCGGGGATCAGGCTGTGCGCGATGGCCACCTTGCGGTACGGCAGCAGGGCACCGGCGACGGCCAGGAACGCCATGCTCAACGTCCAGAGACCGGGACCGGCCGCGCCGGAGAGCGAGCCGAACGGCGTGATGACCCAGGGCAGCAGCGAGCCGACAAGCGCGAGCACGCCGCCGACGATCATGCCGAGACTGCCGGCGTGGAAGACGCGCCGGCGAACCGGGGCGGCGGTGGATGCGGTGTCGGCCATGTCCGGATGCTAGGCGCTCCGCACCGTTGATCGAACGGGCCGATCGGTGAGCGGTCGGGCGGGGTCGGTGGGCGGACAGGCCGGGCCCGCGAAAACCGCGAAACGGGACGATTTCGCGCTCCGGTTCGCCCCACTCGACCGTTCGCGGGGTCCAACAGACCGCTCAGCGACCCGAGGCCGCACCTGACGGATCAACTCTTGCCTGGCCAGGCTGCATCACGTTCGCTTCCCAGACCAAAGGTGTGACCGACCGCACAACCACGTCGAGCAGTACGGCGACGCGGCTGGGCGGGTCGGGCCACGGCACCAGCACCGCGTCACCACCAACCGGGCGCCGTGTCGCAGGCCCCTCGCCGGATCTACCGGTTCCATACCGACTAGGAGGCTCCAGACATGACCGAGGTAACCCCCGATAAGGAGACCCGTGGCGGTGAACCGCCACCGGCGGCACCACCACCGGCTTCCCCGCCGGACAACAGCTGGCGCAAAGAGTACTGGAGCCGCAATCTGCGGCTCATGGTGATTCTCCTGGCCATCTGGTTCGTTGTCTCGTTCGGCTTCGGAATCCTGCTCGTCGAACCGCTCAACAACATCGTCATCGCCGGATTCCCACTCGGGTTCTGGTTCGCCCAGCAGGGATCGATCTACGTCTTCGTGATTCTGATTTTCGTGTACGCGAAGATGATGGATCGCCTCGACAACCAGTTCGGTGTTGACGAGCAGGAGACCGAGGGGGCTGGCAAATGAGTCAGATCCAGATCTGGACCCTCGTCTTCATCGTCGGCTCGTTCGCCGTCTACCTCTACATCGCCTGGCGCAGCCGCGTGAAGGAGACCGCCGGCTTCTACGTCGCCGGCCAGGGCATCCCCACCATCGCCAACGGTGCGGCTGTGGCCGCCGACTGGATGTCGGCGGCGTCGTTCATCTCGATGGCCGGCCTGATCGCCTTCCTCGGCTCCGACGGCACCATCTACCTGATGGGCTGGACCGGCGGCTATGTGCTGCTGGCCCTGCTGATCGCCCCCTACCTGCGTAAGTGGGGCAAGTTCACGGTGCCCGAGTTCGTCGGCGACCGGTACTCGGAAACCGTGCGCACCATCGCCGCGGTGGCCGCGATCATCATCTCCTTCACCTACGTGGTCGGGCAGATGCGCGGTGGCGGCATCGTCTTCAGCCGGTTCCTGAAGCTGGACGTGACCCAGGGCGTCATCCTCGCCGCCGTGATCATCGGCTTGTACGCGGTGCTCGGCGGCATGAAGGGCATCACCTGGACCCAGGTGGCGCAGTACACGGTGCTGATCGTCGCCTATCTGATTCCCGCCTTCGCGGTGGCGCAGCAGATGACCGGATTTCCGGTCCCACAGGTGTCGTTCGGGCAGATCCTCGCCGAACTCGACGCGATCAGCGTCGAGATGGGCTTGAACCAGTACACCGAGGCGTTCGCGGCCCGGCCACAGATCGACGTGTTCCTGGTGACGATGGCGCTGATGATCGGCACCGCCGGTCTACCGCACGTCATCGTCCGGTTCTACACGACGAAGACCGTACGCGGTGCCCGCTACTCGGCGTTCTGGGCGCTGTTCTTCATCGCCCTGCTCTACACCACCGCCCCGGCGGTGGGCGCCTTCACCAAGCTGAACCTGCTCCAGGACGTCAACGGCGTCTCGGCCAACGCCCTGCCCAGCTGGATCGAGAACTGGGCGGCGACCGGGCTGGTCACGGTCAGCGACGGCGCGACGACCATCAACACGGTAAGCAACAGCCCGACATCCGGCGCCGACCTGATCGTCAACAACGACATCCTGGTCCTCGCCAGTCCCGAGATCGCCGGCCTGCCGGCACCGATCGTGGGTCTGGTGGCGGCCGGCGGCATGGCCGCCGCGATGTCCACGGCAGCCGGCCTGCTGCTGGTGATCTCGTCGTCGTTCTCGCACGACCTGTACTTCCGCCGGGTCAAGCGCGACTCCACCGACCAGCAGCGACTGCTCGCCGGCCGGATCGCCATGGGCCTCGCGGTGCTGGTCGCCATCTACGCCGGCATCAACCCGCCGGCGTTCGTGGCGCAGGTGGTCGCCTTCGCCTTCGGCCTGGCGGCGTCGACCTTCTTCCCGGCCATCGTGCTCGGCATCTTCTGGAAACGATGTAATGCCACCGGCGCGGCGGCCGGCATGGTGACCGGCCTGATCTTCACCGCCAGCTACATGATCTACACGCTGCCGGTGTTCGGCACCGCGGCCAACCCGCACATCTTCAATATCAGCCCGGAGGGCATCGGCACCATCGGCGCGATCGTCAACTTCGTCGTCACCATCGTGGTGTCGAAGATGACGGCGCCACCGCCGGACGAGATCGTCGAGATGGTGGAGAGCATCCGCTACCCGGCCGCCCGGCGGGAGGTGACCGCCGGCACCGCCGCCGACGCCGCCTGACCCACCTCATATCGAGAATCACCGGTCGCCGGTCCCACCATCGATGATGGGGCCGGCGACCGGCCCGTTCCGGAGGACCTGGGTCCGCTCAAGATCCGCGCAACATCGGGGAACCTGCTGCCCCAGCCCGGCCGGAGGCAGCAGGTTCCCCGATGTTGTCCCCCTCGGCCGGTGTCGCCGTCAGGAGGGGCGTGCTGGGGGCGGTGGGATGTGTGAGGTGTGTTACCGGTGTTGTGGGGAATCAGGTCGGCGGCTGCGGGTTGGAGCCAGGTATGACCGTCGCACCACGATCCGCCCCGGCTCCGGTCCGGCGGGAGACCTCCCGGTGAGCGCCGTCGACGACGCCGCGCCGCCGGCCGCGCTGATGCCGGGCGACCTGATGAGCCGTCGCCAGCGCCTCCGCCTCATTCTCGTCCTCGGCTCGCTGATCGCGGTGGGCCCGCTCACCATCGACATGTACCTTCCGGCGTTGCCCTCGATCGTCGACGACTTCGGCACCACCTCGGCGGCGGTCCAGCTGACGCTCACCGGCACCCTGATCGGCCTCGCCCTCGGACAACTGCTGATCGGTCCGCTCTCCGACGCCGTCGGCCGGCGGACACCGCTGATCGCCGGTACCGCACTGCACATCGTGGCGTCCGTGAGCTGCGCCCTCGCCCCGAACATCACAGTGCTCGGCGCGCTGCGGGTGGTCCAGGGCCTGGGCGCGGCGGCGGCTGCCGTGATCGCCATGGCCGTGGTCCGCGACCTGTTCAGCGGCGCGGCCTTCGCTCAACTGCTGTCCCGCCTGTTGCTCGTGATGGGCGCCGCTCCGATCCTCGCGCCGACCCTCGGTAGCGAACTGCTGCGGTGGACCCAGTGGCGTGGCGTGTTCGCCGCCCTCGCGGTCTTCGGCGTACTGCTGCTGCTGATCGCGATGCTGGGCCTGCCGGAGACGCTGCCACCGCTGCGGCGTCAACGCGGTGGGGTGCTGCCCACCGTCCGGCTCTACGGCGCACTGCTGCGTGACCGCGCCTTCGTCGGGCTGGTGCTGGTGGCCGGGCTGGCCATGGCGGCTCTGTTCGCCTACGTCGGCGGCTCATCGTTCGTCCTGCAGGAGCGGTACGGGCTCGACGAGCAGCAGTTCGGGCTGGCCTTCGGCGCCGGGGCGGTGGGGCTGATCGCGGCCACCCAGGGCAACGTACGGCTGCTGCGTCGCTGGTCCCCGCAACGAATCCTGGTGACCGCCCTGATCGTGGGCTCCGCCGCCAGCGTGCTGCTGCTCGGCCTCGCCGCGACCGGGATCGGCGGCCTGCCGGCCCTGCTCGCGTCGCTCTGGGTGGTGCTCGCGGCGGCCGGCCTGGCGCTGCCGAACGCTCCCGCGCTGGCCCTGACCCGACACGGCGAGGCGGCCGGCACCGCCTCCGCTCTGCTCGGCGCGGTGCAGTTCGGCATCGGGGCGGTGGCCGCTCCGCTGGTGGGCGTGCTCGGCACCGGTGCCGTGGCGATGGCCCTGGTGATCGCCGGCGGAATGGTCTCGGCCCTGCTCGTGCTCGTCGTGGTGGTCCGCCCCGGCCAGCTGGCCGTGCCGGAGCCGGTGGAGGCGATGGCCGTCGCCGCCCACTGAGGACTCCCGGCACGGCGCTCCGGTGTCGGTGGGTTGCACTACCGTGCGGCGGCGTGAGCGTAGTCCAGACGTACCGGTATCTCGCCCCCTCCACCCTCGCGCAGCGATCACTCGCCCTGCAGACCAGCGGCGGTCCCGCGCCGAATCCCCGCTTCTTCACCGGTTTTCTCACCACTGGGCAGGCAGCCGCGGTGGGTCTGCTGGCGGTGGCCGAGGTGGCCCGCACCCGCTACCACCGGCCGGTCAGCCCGGCCAGCCTCGACCCGGTGGTCACCGGCAGCCGCGACCGGCTCCGCTTCGAATCATTCTCCGGCTGCTGCGGGGTGTACGCGCGGCTCGACGTGCTGCCCACCGGGCTCGACGGTGACGTGTCCGAGCACGGCACCACGAACGTCGACGTGAACACCCCGCTGCGCGAGGCACTGGCCCGGGTCGGTGGTCTGGATCCGCTGCACCTGTCGGTCGGTCCCGACGATCTCACCGTCTCCACACTGGACGGTGCGGTGGTGGAGAAGAAGGTGCCGCTGCCGGCGCGCTGGCTGCGCGGCTTCGCCGAGGTTCAGGTCCTCGCGGCCCGCTTCGAGCCTCGGGCGGAGCTGCCGGCCGCCGAGGCCAGCGCCTTCCTGCGCCGGCTACCCAGGGGCAGCGAACGGTCGGTGCTCTGGGTGGTACCGGCCGGCCGGTCCCTGCGGCTGACCTCCCGACCCGTTCCCGGAGCGGTCTGCCTGGCCGGGGCCGGCCGACTGGTCGCGCTGCAACCGATGCTGCGCTTCGCGAAAACCCTCCGGGTGTACGGGCCGACGGTGCCTCCCGGCGCCGCCCCGGCCCCGAGCGTCTGGGAACTGGACACCGGCGCGCTGCGGCTGTCGCTGACCCTCTCCCCCGAGCCGTATCGGGGTTTCTCCGGCGAGGGGGCCGCTCTCGCCGCGCTCGCCGGAGACGATGTCGTCGACGACGCCGACCTCATCTCCGCCCTGCTCTCCTGGGATCCGACCATCGAGCCCGACCGGCTGGCCGAGCAGGCCGGCATCGACGCGGAGCGGGTCCGGGGCGCACTGGCCCAGCTCGGCACCGCCGGTCGGGTCGGCTACGACGTGGCCGAGGCGGCGTACTTCCACCGGGTGATGCCGTACGACGCCGGCCGGGCCGAGCGGGACAACCCCCGGTTGGTCGGTGCGCGGGCGTTGCTCGACGCCGAGGCGGTGCAGCTCGACGGCACGGCAGCGACGGTACGCAGCGGGGACCAGGTGTACCGGGTCCGCCAGCTCCCCGACGGCGGGCTGACCTGCACCTGCCCCTGGTGGGCGAAACACCGGGGGCAACGCGGGCCGTGCCGGCACGCCCTGGCCACCCGGATGCTGGCCGCCGAGCGGGTCGAGGAGCGGGTGTGACGCGGCCGGTGCAGAGCACCGTACGTCGTCGGCGGGAGTTGGCGGCCGGCGGCACGAGCGACCTGTTCGACCTGGTGAGCAGCGGTGACGCCGATTCGGTCGCGGCGGCGCTGGAGGGCTTGCCGGAGCAGCGCCGCCGGGAGATCGGCGTGGAGCTGACCGCCTGGTTCAAGCAGCAGCGGGACACCTGGTGGGCGGCCGGCACCGGGACCGCCCTGGCGGTCGCCGTGGTCGGCTGCCTGCCCACCGCAGCTCAGGCCGCGGCGATCCTCGGTCGTCCCTCGGTCAACCCGCACGGTCGGCGCGCGGCCGAGCTGATCCGTCGAACAGCGCAGGAGCGGGGTGTCGACTGGCTCGTCGACCTGGCCCACCGGATCGCCGCTCGGTTCCGTCAGGACACCTGGGTGGGCCGGTGGCATTTCATCGCCGCGCTGCTGCACGCCGAGGGGGGCGCGCCACCCACCGACGACCGGTGCGTGCAGCTGTGGTTGACCGGGGTCGAGGCCCCCGACCGGTTCCACCAGGGCCAGCCGGCGCCGGTGGTCGACCGGCTGCGCGACGATCCGTTCCTGGCCGCCATGCTGCCCCGGCTGTTCGAGGTGGACGGCATCGGCGTGCAGATGATGTTCGTCGCCCCCCACGACAACTGGGACGAGCACGGTCAGCCCGCCCTGCCGGCCGCCCTGGCCCAGCTCGCCACCGAGGGGGTGGTCGACCGGATGATGCTGCTCGACGGTTCGATCAGTCGGCTGCTGCGCGGCGACCGGCCCGCCGCGCTGCGCGCCTTCACCACCCTGCTCGACCAGCTCGCGCCGACCCCCGCCGAGGTCACCGCCCGGGTCACCGATTACCTGCGGCTGCTCGTCGACGCTCCCGCGCCGGTGGCCACCATGGCCCAGAAGGCGCTGCGGAAACTGCCCGAGCTGGAGCTGGAGCCGATCCTCGACGCCGCCCGGCAGATGCTCACGCGACCCGACAAGACACTCGTCAGGACCCAGCTCACCTGGCTCGACCAACTCGCCCGCCAGCACCGGGACCGGGCCGCCGAGATCGGCGAGGTGATCGCGGTGGCCGCCGACCATCCGGCGGTGGAGCTGCGGGAGCGGGCGGCGGCTCTGGCGGCCCGGCACGGTGTCGAGCCGGCACCGGTCATCCCGGCGCTGACCCGGCCACGCGGCGACGACCTGTCCCCGCCCGCGCCGCCCGCACCGGCCTCCGGCCCGATCAACGACGTGGACGAGTTGACCGAGGAGGTCGCCGCCCTGCTGGGCACGCCGTACGAAGGGGCACCCCTGGAGCGGATCCTCGACGGGCTGGTCCGGCTCACCGCAGCCGACGGGCCCCGGGTACGCGCCGCACTCGACCCGGTGATCGAGCGGCGGCACTGGTCGTGGGCGAACGAGCACCGCTGGGATCCGCTCTGTCTCTGCGAGACGGTGGTCGAGGTGCTCGGCAGTGCCGGCGTCAGCCGCACCGACCGGCGGCGGGAGCGGTGGGAGAAACTGCTGAAGGCGGTACATCGGCCCGACGCGGTGCCGGAGCTGGCGGTCACCGATCCCAAGGTGCCGCCGATCCACCGGCTGTTGCGTGCCCGGCTGGCCGAGATCGGCGCGTACCTCGACGAGCCGGGACAGTTCGGCCTGCTGGCACTGCCCACCTCGACCAACGGTCTGCTCGACCCGATGGCCCTCCTGGAACGGCTCACCGCGCTGGGTCACCGGGAGCCGGGCCACTGGGATCTCACCCAGGCGCTGCTGCGGTTGCCAGCCGACGTCGACGAGTCAGTCGCCGCGAAGGCGGCGGCGCTCGGCACCGCAGCCGGCCAACGGCTCGCCGGCTGGCTACGCGACGGCGGCCTGCCACAGCCGGTCATCCGGTCCCGCACCGTCACCCGAGACCCGCGCCGGGGCAACCGCCACTGGGAGTGGGCGTACATGCCGGCCGAGCGCATCCTGGTCGAGCTGGCACCACCCACCGGCACGATCGACCGCTACGGGCTGCTCACCGCGCCGGCCACCCCGCTCGGCGGCGACCACTCCGGCTGGGTGCACCTGTGGCCGTCGCTGCTGCCCAGCCACCGCGGTGCGGTCACCGCGTACGCCCTGCCGCTGGTCGCCGGTGCCGCGGACATGGACGAGCGCGGCGGCGCGACGGTGCTGCCCCTGCTCGCGGAGGTCGGTGGCCCTGGCGGGGTGGCTCTCGACCTGGCGGTGGCCTACGGGCTCGCTGCCCGGCACGGCCCGGACCGGGTGGCGACGGTGGATGCGCTGCTCGCCCTCGCCGCCGCCGGTGACTTCGACGCCGCCGGCACCGGGGAGCAGCTCGGCACGCTGGCCGCCCGGCAACTGGTGAAGCTGTCCCGGGTCGTCGAACCGCTGCGCGACGCCGCGCAGGCTGGCGCGCCGCTGACCGTGTGGCGGCTGCTGGCCGCCGCGCTTCCGGCGGTGCTGGCCGCGCCCACGCCACCGCGTGGCGTGCCGGATCTGCTGACCCTGGCAGCGGAGACGGCCACCACGACGGGCGTCCGGATCGACGTGCCCGGCCTGGCCGACCTCGCCGGGCGGAGCGGCTCCAGCCGCGTGGTCACCGAAGCCCGCCGCCTGCACAAGGCCCTGTCCGAGACCTGACGTACCGGTACGCCACCCCGGACCTACCGAACCTCGCGTGGTCCGCTGACACGGTGAATCTTGGTCCGTGAGCACCCTCCTGGGGGCGCTCACGGACCAAGATTCCTACGGCGCGAGGTGGGTCAGGCGACCGAGGTGGGGAAGCGGTGCCAGACGCGGTGGTCGGCCATGAGTTGCTGGACGGCGGTCAGGACGTCGCTGGCGGAGTCGCCGGTGACCACGCCGGGTGTGTCGGCGACGCCGACCTGCTCCAGCACCGTGACGCCGCTGCCCCACGCGCCGATGGCCTTGGCGTGCCGCCAGCACTCCTCGACCATCAGCAGGACCCGGGGGTCGACGGCGGTCGAGCTGGCCGCGCCCGCCTTGGCGTCGCGGGCCGGCATCGCGTCCGGGGCCGGCGCGGGCGCCGAGGCGAGCAGGAGCGCGTCGAGTTCGACCGAGCGGCCGGTGGCGAAGCTGCGTTGCGCGGGCAGGTCGCCGATGGTTCCGCCGTGCGGCGCGATCAGCAGTGGCACCATGTCGGCGGCGAAGACCGCCTCGCGGACCGCCCGGACGCTGTCCAGGTCGACCTCGGGGTCGACGACGATGCCCACCATCCGCCCGTCGGCCGGCCACTGCCGGCCCACCTGGGACAGCGCGGGGCTGGGCTCGACGTCGGCCACCGGCACTGTCGGCTCCGGCGCGGGCAGACCGAGGCCGGTGGCGACCTGGGCGCAGAGCACCGGGTCGATGTTGGCCAGGCACTGGAGCTGCCGCTCCTTGATCGCCTGGTGGTAGCACTTGCCCAGCTCGAAGGTGTACGCCCGGATGATGTGTTCCCGCTCGACCGGGGACATGCTCAGCCAGAACAGGCGGGCCTGGCTGAAGTGGTCGTCGAACGAGGCCGGGTTGGCGCGCATCTTGGGGGCCTGCGCCACCTGCACCGGCACGTCGACGAACGCGTCGTCGTCCGCGCCGGCCGGGAACGGGTTGCCACCGTCCAGGGAGTTCGGCCGGTACGGTGCCACGCCCGCGTGGACGGCCTGCTGGTGGAAGCCGTCGCGCAGCATGTCGTTGACCGCAGCGTGCGGCCGGTTGATCGGGATCTGCGCGAAGTTCGGCCCACCCAGGCGGGTCAACTGCGTGTCGACGTACGAGAAGAGCCGTCCCTGGAGCAGCGGGTCGTTGGTGACGTCGATGCCCGGCGGCAGGTGCCCCACGTGGAAGGCGACCTGCTCGGTCTCGGCGAAGAAGTTCGTCGGCGTGCGGTTCAGCGTGAGCTTGCCGACCGGCTGCACCGGTGCGAGTTCCTCCGGCACGATCTTCGTCGGGTCGAGCAGGTCGATGCCGGCGAAGGTCTCCTCCGGCGTGTCGGGGAAGACCTGAAGGCCGAGTTCCCACTCGGGGAACGCGCCGGCCTCGATGGCGTCGTAGAGGTCACGTCGGTGGAAGTCCGGGTCCATGCCGCCGAGCAGCTGGGCCTCCTCCCAGACCAGCGAGTGCACGCCCAGCTTCGGCTTCCAGTGGAACTTGGCCAGCACCGTCTCGCCCGCCGCGTTGACCAGCCGGAAGGTGTGGACGCCGAAGCCCTCCATGGTCCGGTACGAGCGGGGGATGCCCCGGTCGGACATGTTCCACATGGTGTGGTGCTGGGCCTCGGTGTGCAGCGAGACGAAGTCCCAGAAGGTGTCGTGCGCGCTCTGGGCCTGCGGGATCTCACGGTCCGGATGCGGCTTGCCAGCGTGGATGATGTCGGGGAACTTGATGGCGTCCTGGATGAAGAAGACCGGCATGTTGTTGCCGACCAGATCGAAGGTGCCCTCGTCGGTGTAGAACTTCGTGGCGAAGCCCCGGGTGTCGCGGACGGTGTCGGCCGAGCCCCGGGAACCGAGCACCGTGGAGAAGCGGACGAAGACCTCGGTGGTCCGCCCCTTCTTCAAAAAGCCCGCCCGGGTGACGGCCTCAGCGGTGCCGTACGCGGTGAACTCGCCGTGCGCGCCCGCCCCGCGGGCGTGCACCACCCGCTCGGGGATCCGCTCGTGGTCGAAATGGGTGATCTTCTCCCGCAGGTGGTGATCCTGGAGCAGGACGGGCCCGCGCGGGCCGGCCTTGAGGGAATGGTCGGTGTCCCGTAGCCGCGCACCCTGCGCGGTGGTGAGGAAGGTGCCCTGCTGACCGTTGGCGGTGGCCGGCGCGCCGGTCTCGGCGCCGGTCGGCGTACGGGTCTGCGGGGCACCCTGCTCGGGTTTCGGTGGCAGCGGCTCGTGCGGCGTCGTCGGCTCGTCGAGCGTCGGCGGAGCGCTGCCCGGCGCACCGGGCACCTGCGGGGTGAGGGCGTCGGTCACCTTCTCCGCCGCGGCCTCCACGACATTCCTTACCGCCTCGGCGGGGTTGCGGGCGTTCATCTTGACAGGTACCTCCCTGGGGCACGAGAGCCAGATGGCCAGGGCGGTACCCGGGGAAGACCGAGCAAAACGGAGCGAATGGCGCGGATGTGGGTATCTTCGATCACTCCGGCCGCAGTTGCTCGTAGTACGCCTTCATCGGCGGGTGGTAGTCGTCGAACGACGGCAACGCCGTGTCGTCGCGGGCGGCCACCAGACAGTCGAGGTAGTACTCCCAGCCCGGCCCCACCTCACCGATGCCATCGGCGTCGTCGAGGTGGTGGACGAAGCGCAGCTCGGTCCGCTCGCCGTGGGAGGTCAGCAGCAGCTCCAGCACCCAGTGGCCGTACTCGTCGCGCATGGAGACGGCAAGCCGCCGGGGTGGCTCACACGCGTCGATCCGCAGATCTGACCAGGGCGCTTCCTCCTCCAGAGCCATCTGCACCCGGATGGTGCGGCCGGGCCCGGCGTCGCCCTCCCACGGGCCGAACCATCGTGCCGTGCGTTCCGACTCGGTGAGGCTGGCCCACACGTCGTCGATGGGGGCGGGGAACGTACGGGTTAGGACCAGGTCCATGCCGTTCTCGGTGCCGAAGAGTCGGCCGGTCGGTACGTGGGTCATGCGGTGCGCTCCTGTGTGGCGGGTGGCGAGTCGCCGGATCGGCGGTCGCGGCGGGCACGGTAGACCTCGGTCTCCAGGGCGTCGAAGCGACGTTCCCAGAGCGCGGTCCGGGTGAACGGGGTCAGCCACCGGACCAACTCGGCGAGCCGGGTCGGATCCAGTTCGTAGAACCGCTGGCGGCCGACGACGGTGTCGCGGACCAGGCCGCAGTCGCGCAGCACGCGCAGGTGTCGGCTGATCGCCGGACGGCTGATCTCGAACTCCTCGGCGATCCGTCCGGCCGGCAGCTGACGCTCGCGCAGTAGTTCGAGGATGCGCCGCCGCACCGGGTCCGCGATCGCGGCGGCCACGTCGTCCACCGTCAAAGCGTAACCTATGGGTTACGCTTTCGGAGCCCAGGCAGCGGGCCGCAGCCTCCCAGAATTCGTCCTCGCACCGCCCGAACTAGTGCAAAGGTGGCAGAGACAGAGCTGATTCATGGTCGGGAGATCTGATGCGGATCGGATACAAGCTGTCCAGTGAGGGCTTCGGGCCAAACGAGATCATCCGGCAGGCGGTGCGCGCCGAGCAGGTGGGGTTCGACTTCGTCGAGATGAGTGATCACTTCCACCCCTGGCTGGACAGCCAGGGTCACTCGTCGTTCACCTGGACGGTGCTCGGGGCGATCGCCGCCCGGACCGACCGGCTCGAACTGGCGACCGGGGTCACCTGCCCGAGCGTGCGCTACCACCCGGCGATCATCGCTCAGGCCGCCGCCACACTCGCCCTGGTCTCCGACAACCGGTTCACCCTCGGCGTCGGCGCCGGCGAGCGCCTGAACGAACACGTCGTCGGCCAGGGCTTCCCAGGGGCGCGGGGGCGACACGAACGGCTCCGCGAGGCGCTAGAGATCATCCGACTGCTCTGGTCCGGCGGCTACCGGTCGTACGAGGGGAAGCATCTTCAACTGGACGATGCCCGCGTGTTCGACCTGCCCGATGAACTGCCCGTCATCGCCGTCGCCGCCAGCGGCGAGGCGTCCGTGACCATCGCCGCAGAACTCGGCGACGGCTTGTTCGCCACCGAGCCCGAAGCCGACCTCGTGCAGACGTACCAGCGACTCGGCGGACAGGGGCCACGCTACGCCGAGGTGCCACTGGCCTGGGCGCCCGACGAGCAGCAGGCCGTGCGGGCGGCCTGGGAGACCAGCCGCTGGGCGGTCACCGGCTGGAAGGTGATGAGCGAACTGCCGAACCCGGTTAACTTCGACGCGGCTTCGCGCACCGTCACCGAGGACGACATCCGGCAGCAGTTCGCCGTCGGTCCCGACCCGGACGTGCACGTCCAGGCCGTGCGGACGTACGTCGACGCGGGCTTCGACCACATCGTGCTGCAGAACGCCGGTCCCGACCCCGACGGCTTCCTCGACTTCTTCCAGGACGTTCTCGCCACCCGGCTGCGGTCCCTCGGCTGACCTGCGCACCGGCCGGCATCGGCCGGTGTGGCGAGCATTGACACCGCCGACAGTGACGTGATGTGCTCCCAGCGTAGCGATAATGACAACCGTGATCGTTACCTGAGGAGGAGCATGTCTCTCACCGTGCCGCCGAGCCTGCTGCGGGCCGCCGAGTCCGGCCCCGTCGATGACGAGGACTTCGTGGCCTGTGTCCGCGAGTCGCTGCCGTACGCCTGGCAGACGGTCAGTCGGGTGGCGTCGGAGCTGGCGTCCTCCGACGCCGAGTTCGCCGACAACGAGGTGCCCCCGCCGAGCGAGGCGGAACGGGGCCAGCTGTTGCGGGCGTTGGCCAGTGACGCCATCCGGTCCAGCCTGGAGCGCCACTTCGGCATCAAGCTCGCCTTCCAGAACTGCCACCGGGTCGCGGCGTTCCGGCCGTCCGCCGTCGACTCCGACACCTACCGCCGGTTCATCTCGATGCGGGGCCAGCTGCTCAACCAGTCCCCCGAGCTGCGTGACTGCTGATCCGAGCGGGGCCCGGCGGGCCGGCGGGCGCGCGAGTGCGCACCTGTTCCTGCTCGCCGGGCAGCGCCCCGGCGACTCGCACGCCGAGGCGCTGGCGACCGCCCACCGGTACGGTCGCGCGGCCGAGGCGACCGGCTTCGCCGGGGTGTGGATCGCCGAGCACCACTTCATCTCCTACGGCGTCTGCCCGTCGGCGATCACCTTCGCCGCACACCTCCTCGGGGCCACCCGCCGCATCGAGGTGGGCACCGCCGCGTGCATCCTGTCCAACCGACACCCGGTGGCGTTGGGCGAGGAGGCGGCGCTGCTGCACGAACTGTCCGGTGGGCGGTTCCGGCTCGGCGTCGGTCGGGGTGGCCCCTGGGTGGATCTGGAGGTCTTCGGCACCGGGACGGAGCGGTTCGCGGGCGGGTTCCATGACGCGCTGGAGCTGTTGACCCGGTGGCTGTCCGGGCAACCGACGGTGGCCGGGAACCATCGCTTTCCGTTTCGTGCCGTGCCGGTGGTGCCGCGACCGCGTGGCCGGCTGCCCGTCTGGGTCGCGGCGACCTCGACCGGCACGGTCGAGGTCGCCGCCCGGCACGGCCTGCCGCTGTTGCTCGGCCTGCACGCCGACCTCGCCGAGAAGGCGGAGTTACTCGACCGCTACGCGCGGACGGCCGAGGCCCACGGCAAGAATTCCGCCGGCATCGAGCATGCCAGCGCCCACCTCGCCCAGGTGGCGGAGACCGACGCGGCTGCGCGTCTTGCGGTCACCACCGGGCTTCCCCCACTGCTGGCCGGCGCCCGGGAGTACGTCCGTCTGGATGGCGCACCAGCGGGGCAACGGGACCCGGCCGGCTACGTCGAGCATTTGATCGACATTCATCCGGTGGGTGCGCCCGACCGCTGCCGACAGGCGGTCGCCCGGGCCGCCGCGTTGCCCGGGGTACGCCATCTGCTGTTCATGGTAGAGGCCGGCGGCGGACCCGAGATCGGCCTGGCCAACATGCGTCGGCTGGCCACCGACGTGCTCGACCTCGCCCCGGCCGGCGATCCTCAGCCGCTCACGCCGACCTCGGCGAGTCAGGCGGCGGGTTCGGCGTCGGACGGCGAAGCGACCCGCTACCATGCGATTCATGGAAACGATTTCCGTTAGCATTTCGGTGGAGGGACGCCGATGAAGATCGCCTTCGTCGGAAAGGGTGGCAGCGGCAAGACCACCCTCGCCGCGTTCCACGCCCGCCACCTGAGCGCCGCGGGACGCCCGGTACTGGCCATCGACGCCGACATCAACCAGCACCTCGCGGTGGCTCTCGGTGGCCCGGCCGCCGTGGGCACGATGCGGCCGTTGAGTGAGCACCTGCCAGCAATCAAGGAGTACCTGCGCGGCGACAACCCGCGCATCCGCTCGGCCACGCAGATGGTGAAGACCACCCCACCGGGGCGGGGCTCGCGGCTGCTCCGGGTGGCGGAGGAGAACCCGATCTACGCGGAGTGCGTCGGCACCGTCGGTGGCGTACGACTGGCGGCAACCGGCGAGTTCAGTGCCGAGGATCTGGGGGTGGCCTGCTACCACTCCAAGGTCGGCGCGGTGGAGTTGCTGCTGAACCACCTGCTCGACGGCCCCGGCGAGTACGTGGTGGTGGACATGACCGCCGGTGCCGACTCCTTCGCCTCAGGGCTGTTCACCCGCTTCGACCGCACCTTCCTGGTCTGCGAGCCGACCGTGCGCAGCGTCAGCGTCTATCGCCAGTACGCCGGCTACGCCCGCGACTACGGGGTGGCCCTGTCGGTGATCGGTAACAAGGTCGAGGACGCCACCGATGTGGAGTTCCTCCGCGAGCACGTCGGCGCCGACCTGCTGACCTGGATGAGCCGGTCGGCCTACGTGCGCCGCGCCGAGCGCGGCACGGTCGGCCCGCTGGACGACCTGGAGGAGCCGAACCGGGCCGTGCTGAGCCTGATGGCCGACGCCGTCGACGGCACCACCCAGGACTGGACAGCGTTCACCCGGTGGGCCCACGAGTTCCACCGACGCAACGCCGAGGCGTGGGCCAACGAGCGCGCCGGAATCGACCTCACCACGCAGATCGACCCGGACTTCCGGATGGGACCGGCCGCGCTGGCCGGCGCGGTCTCCCACGCCTGAGGCACCGCGCTGTCGGGCCGGCTCGCGTCGTGCCCGGCGGCCCGTCGCGTTTGTTCCAACCTGGTTAACGTCACCTGCCGCGTACGCGACAGGTCTGGCGCCGGGCGCGACATCTTGCGACGCTGGTGATCGTGTATGACTACGACCTGTTGGTGCTGGGCTCCGGACCCAGCGGTCAGAAGGCCGCCATCGCCGCCGCGAAGCTTGGCCGGCGGGTCGGCCTGGTGGAGCGGCGCGACATGCTCGGCGGGGTGTGCATCAACACCGGCACCGTGCCCTCCAAGACCCTGCGCGAGGCCGTGCTCTACCTGACCGGCCTCAGTCAGCGAGACCTCTACGGCAGCAGCTACCGGGTCAAGGACGAGATCACGGTAAGCGATCTGGCCGCCCGGACCCAGCACGTCATCAACCGGCAGACCGATGTCATCCGCAACCAGTTGGCCCGCAACCGGGTCGCGATCATCACCGGCACCGGGCGGTTCGCCGACGCCCATTCGGTCTGGGTGGACGGCGACTCCGGACGCGAATCCAAGGTCACCTTCGACAAGGCCATCATCGCCGCCGGCACCCGGCCGGCCCGGCCCGACAGCGTCGACTTCGACGACCGGACCATCGTGGACTCCGACGGTGTCATCAACCTCCAGGCCGTGCCCCGCAGCATGGTCGTGGTCGGCGCGGGCGTGATCGGCATGGAGTACGCCTCGATGTTCGCCGCGCTCGGCACGAAGGTCACCGTGGTCGAACGGCGGGAGCGGATGCTGGACTTCTGCGACGAGGAGGTCGTCGAGTCGCTGAAGTACCACCTGCGGGACCTGTCCGTGACATTCCGCTTCGGTGAGGAGGTGGCCTCGGTCGAGAAGCACCAGACCGCCGCGTTGTGTGTCCTCAAGAGCGGCAAGAAGATCGTCGCGGACACCGTCATGTACTCGGCCGGCCGGCAGGGCCAGACCGACGGGCTGGACCTGGCCGCGGCCGGGTTGACCGCGGACCGGCGCGGTCGTATCGAGGTCGACGCGAACTACCGCACCGCGGTGGAGAACATCTACGCCGTCGGCGACGTGATCGGCTTCCCGGCGCTGGCCTCGACGTCGATGGAGCAGGGACGGTTGGCCGCGCAGCACGCCTGCGGCGAGCCGGACCGCCCGATGCACGAGTTGCAGCCGATCGGCATCTACACCATCCCGGAGATCAGCTTCGTCGGAAAGACCGAGGAGGAGCTGACCGACAGCGCGACTCCGTTCGAGGTTGGCATCGCCCGCTACCGCGAACTGGCGCGCGGCCAGATCGTGGGTGACTCGTACGGCATGTTGAAGCTGCTCGTCTCGCCGGAGGACGGTCGACTGCTCGGCGTGCACGTCTTCGGCACCGGCGCCACCGAGATCGTCCACATCGGGCAGACGGTGATGGGCTGCGGCGGCACGGTGGAGTACCTGGTCGACACGGTGTTCAACTACCCGACGCTGGCCGAGGCGTACAAGGTGGCCGCCCTGGACGCGTCCAACAAGATCCGCAACATCACCCGGATCGACGGCTGACACCTCACCCTCAGTAACAGCAGACTCGATCCAGAACAGTCACTTGGCGTGACAGCCACACCCGCCCGGCCACTTACCTCTTTCCGCACTTTGCTCTGCTTCAACCAACGCAGCAGCGACTGAGCTGGGCAAACTCCAGCGGCCGTAGTCGGCCGGCTCGGCGATCAGTCACTTCGTGTAACCGTTGCGTGGGTTGAAGCAGAGTAAAGCAGGCGGGGTGGGAGGTAGGTGGGCGGGGAGGCGGATACGGATGGTGAACGGCCGCGCGGCTGGTGCCTCCGGGTGCCCGTCGCGGTCCCTGGTCCAGCCGCAGCCGGCCAGGGACCGCGACACAGGGCCTAGGCAGCTGCCAGGGCCGGCTCCCGGGTGGGCCGCAGGTGCCGGGCGTACGCGCTGGTGGTGAAGAACGACGGCAGGTCCTCGGCGAGGGCGGTCTCCTCGACGATCCGCGCGGCCTGCTCGGCGCGTTCCCGCTCGACGCCCTCGCGCCCCTCGGTCACCGTGGCCAGTTCCTCGGCGAGCATCGAGCGGACCAGTTCCTCGGTCACCGATCCCCCGCCGGCCAGCGGGGTGCCGTGGTGCAGCCACTGCCACAGCTGGCAGCGGGCGATCTCGGCGGTGGCCGCGTCCTCCATCAGGTTCCACAGCGCCACCGCGCCCGTGCCACCGAGCCAGGCGTCGATGTAGCGCAGCGCCACCGCCACGTTGGCCCGGACCCCCGCCTCGGTGACCTGTCCCGGGGTCTTGTCCACCGAGAGCAGCTCGGCGGCGGTGACAGTCACCTCGTCGCGGCGCCGGTCCAGCTGGTTCGGGCGCTCGCCCAGCACCCCGTCGAAGACCTCCCGGCAGGTCGCCACCAGGCCGGGGTGGGCCACCCAGGACCCGTCGAAGCCGTCGCCGGCCTCGCGCTGCTTGTCCGCCCGCACCTTGCGCAACGCGTCCTCGTTGACCTGCGGGTCGCGGGCCGGGACGAAGGCGGCCATCCCGCCGATCGCGTGCGCGCCACGCCGGTGGCAGGTGCGCACCAGCAGTTCGGTGTACGCGCGCATGAACGGCACGGTCATCGTCACCGCGGCGCGGTCCGGCAGGATGAAGTCCGGCCACTGGCCGAAGTTCTTGATGATGCTGAAGATGTAGTCCCACCGGCCGGCGTTCAGACCCGCCGAGTGCTCGCGCAGCTCGTAGAGGATCTCCTCCATCTCGAACGCGGCGGTGATCGTCTCGATCAGCGTGGTGGCCCGGATGGTGCCCTGTGGCAGCCCGAGGTAGCGCTGGGCGAAGACGAAGATGTCGTTCCACAGCCGCGCCTCGCGGTGGCTCTCCAACTTCGGCAGGTAGAAGTACGGGCCCTTCCCGGCGTCGAGCTGCCGCCGGGCACAGTGGAACAGGTACAGCCCGAAGTCGACCAGGCTGGCCGAGATCGGCCGCCCGTCAACCACGATCCCCTTCTCCACCAGGTGCCAGCCGCGCGGCCGGACCACGATCGTGGCCAACTCGTCGCCGAGCGCGTACCGCTTGCCACGCGCGTCGGTGAAGTCGATCCGGCGGTCCAGCGCGTCGATCAGGTTGAGCTGACCGCCGATGACGTTGTGCCAGGTCGGCGCGGTGGCGTCCTCGAAGTCGGCGAGCCACACCTTGGCGCCGGAGTTCAACGCGTTGATGGTCATCTTCCGGTCCGGCGGCCCGGTGATCTCGACCCGCCGGTCCTCCAGACCGGGCGCGGGCGACGCCACCTGCCAGGTCGGATCGTCGCGGACAGCGGCGGTCTCCGGCAGGAAGTCGGGCAGCTGACCGGTGGCGTAGCGGTCGCGACGGGCCCGGCGGGTGTCCAGCAGGGCCACCCGGCGGGCGGCGAACTCGCTGTCCAGCGCGACCAGGAAGTCCAGCGCCTCGCCGGTGAGGACCTCGTCGAAGCGTTCGGCCATCGGGCCGATGATCTCGTATCTCATGCGAACTGCTCCTCCTCCGTGGAGCCACGCAGCGCGGTGGTCTCGGCGGCCGGGTTGAGCACCGTGCTGATCAGGTCGAAGTAACCGGTACCCACCTCGCGCTGGTGCTTGACCGCGGTGTAGCCGGCCGGCTCGGCCGCGAACTCCCGCTCCTGGAGCGAAACGTACGCCGACATGCCGTCGGCCGCGTAGCCCCGGGCCAGGTCGAACATCGAGTAGTTGAGGGCATGGAAGCCGGCCAGGGTGATGAACTGGAACTTGTATCCCATGTGACCGAGTTCCCGCTGGAACTTGGCGATGGTCGCGTCGTCGAGGTGCTTGCGCCAGTTGAACGACGGCGAGCAGTTGTAGGCGAGCAGCTGGTCCGGGTACTCCTCCTTGATCGCCTCGGCGAAACGCCGAGCGACCTCCAGGTCCGGCGTGCTGGTCTCCATCCAGAGCAGGTCGGCGTGCGGCGCGTACGCCAGGCCACGGGCGATGCACGGCTCGACGCCGTTGCGGACCCGGTAGAAGCCCTCGGCGGTGCGCTCGCCGGTGACGAACGGCTGGTCCCGCTCGTCGACGTCGGTGGTGAGCAGCGTGGCGGCCTGGGCGTCGGTGCGGGCGATGACGACCGATGGCACGCCCGCCACGTCGGCGGCCAACCGCGCCGCTTCCAGGGTGCGGATGTGCTGGCCAGTGGGGATGAGCACCTTCCCGCCGAGGTGACCGCACTTCTTCTCGCTGGCGAGCTGGTCCTCCCAGTGCACGCCGGCTGCGCCGGCCGCGATCATCGCGTTCATCAGCTCGTACGCGTTGAGCACTCCGCCGAAGCCGGCCTCGGCGTCGGCGACGATCGGTGCCAGCCAGTCGATGCCGGAGTTGTCGCCCTCGGCGGTGGTGATCTGGGCGGCGCGGAGCAGGGCGTTGTTGATCCGGCGCACCACCGCAGGCACCGAGTTGGCCGGGTACAGGCTCTGGTCGGGGTAGGTGTGCCCGGCCAGGTTCGCGTCGGCGGCAACCTGCCAGCCGGAGAGGTAGATCGCCTTGAGCCCGGCCCGGACCATCTGCACGGCCTGGTTGCCGGTGAGGGCACCGAGGGCGTGGATGTAGTCCTCGCTGTTCAGCAACCGCCACAGCCGGTTCGCGCCGTGTCGGGCCAGGGTGTGCTCCTCCTGGATCGCGCCACGCAACCGCACCACGTCCTCAGCGCGATAGCTGCGTCGCACACCCCGCCAGCGGGGGTTGGTGTCCCATTCGTGCTGCAACTGCTCGACCGCGGTAACCATCGTTGCTCATTCCCTTCGAATTCCGTCGTCACCTGGTGACGCTGCGCGAGACGCCGGGTCGCCGGGTGTGTTGCCCACGGTCACACGGCACGCCGGAGGTGGTCGAGGGACGGAAAAAGCCAATTATTGAAAAGTCGACGGGCGATTCTGCGAAGTTGTGAAAGCGCCTATTCGCAGCAGTGCTAATGTGGCCGGATCAGACTGCCGGACCAGGGAGGTGAGGGCCGTCGCCAGGACCTTCGCCGGGGCCCGGCTACGCCGGATGCGCGAGGAGCGTGGGCTGAGTCAGACGGAGCTGGCCCGACACCTCAGCATCTCCCCCAGCTATCTCAACCAGATCGAACACGACAGCCGGCCGCTGACCGTCCCGGTGCTGTTGCGCATCACCGAACTGTTCGGCGTCGACCCGACCGTGTTCGCCGCGCACGACACCCCGCGGCTGGTCGCCGGGCTGCGCGAGGCCCTGCCCGGCCGCGCCGGGCTGACCGAACTCACCGAACTGGCCAACCGGCTGCCGGAGGTCGCCGCGGCGGTCATCGAGCTGCACCGTCGCTACCAGCAGGCCGACGAGCAACTCGCCGAGCTGGTCGGCGACCGCGAGCGGATCGGTCGCAGCCCGCACGACCAGGTCACCGAGTTCTTCTACCGGCGACAGAACTACGTACCGGATCTCGACGAGGAGGCCGAGCGGCTGGCCGGGCGGATGGCGCTGCGTCGCGGCGAGGTCCGCGCCCTGCTCCGCGACCGGCTGGCGCAGCGGCACGGCGTACACGTCACCCGCGAGGACGCTGCCGCACTCGGCGGTGAGCTGCACCGGTACCGCCCGCAGACCCGCACCCTGCACCTGTCCACGTCGCTGCGCGCCGGACAGGAGGCGATGCGGATGGCGGCACAGATCGCGCTGCTGGAGTTCGCCGACGTGATCGACGAGATCGTCGAGTCGGAGGAGTTCGACGACGTGCAGACCCAGATCCTCACCCGGGTCGGCCTGGCCAACTACTTCGCGGCGGCGCTGATCCTGCCGTACGAACACTTCCTGGCCGCCGCCGAGCAGCGTCGGTACGACATCGACCTGCTCACCCAGCACTACGCGATGGGCTGGGAGACGGTCTGCCACCGGCTCAGCACCTTGCAGCGGCCCCGGGCGCGTGGCGTGCCGTTCTCCTTCGTCCGGGTCGACCGGGCCGGCAACATGTCGAAACGCCAGTCGGCCACCGGTTTCCCGTTCTCGCGTACCGGCGGCACCTGTCCGCTGTGGACGGTCTACGAGGCGTTCGGCGCGCCGGGGCGGGTGGTGACCCAGGTCGCCGCGATGCCGGACGGGCAGCGCTACCTGTGGATCGCCCGCACCATCACCCGGCACCACGGCGGCTACGGCCAACCCGGCAAGGTGTACGCAATCGGGCTGGGCTGCGAGGTGCGGCACGCCAGCCGGCTGGTCTACTCCACCGGGATGGACCTGCACGCGGCCGAGGCCGCAACCCCGATCGGGCCGGGCTGCAAGACCTGCGAGCGGATGACCTGCCCGCAGCGGGCCGCCCCGCCGATCAGCCGACAACTGGACGTGGACGAGAATCGCAGCACCTTCATCCCGTACCCGTTGCGGACCTGACCCCGGACCACCGCCCGCCGGTACGGATACACTTTCAGCCCCTCCGCGAGCCCAGGGCTGGTGCATGGTTTCTCGTCCGACAGTTCCGCGGCCACTGGTGGCCGCCATCGCCCTGCTCTCGGTCGCCGTGCTGCTGGTCGGCTGCTCGGTCGTCGCACCTGTCGCACCGGCACCGCTGCGGGTGCTCCAGCTGAACCTGTGCAACAGCGGCATGGCCACGGGCTGCTACACCGGCCGCTCGGTGGCCCGTGCCGCCGAGGTGATCCGGGCCGAGGCCCCCGACATCGTCACCCTCAACGAGATCTGCTCCGGCGACGTGGACACCCTGGAACGGGCGATGACGGAGGTGCACGACGGCACGGTGGTGGCCGCCTTCCAGCCGGCGCGAAACGGCCGCACCGGCGAGCCGTACCGCTGCGTCAACGGGCAGCAGTACGGAGTCGGGGTGCTTACGCACATCGCGGCACCCGCCGGCGACCACGAGGTGCACGCCGGGATCTACCCGGCACAGGACCCGGCCGACCCCGAGCAGCGGGCCTGGCTCTGCGTCGAGGCCCGCACCCTCTTCTTCGCCTGCACCACCCACCTGGCGTACACCAGCTCGACGTTGGCCCTCGCCCAGTGCGCACACCTGGTCGGCACGGCGATCCCGCAGTTGCACGCCGACGGTCGCTACCGGCCGACCGTGGTCAGCGGCGACCTCAACCTGCGGCAGGGTGGCACGCCCGACGTGCGCTCCTGCGTACCGGAGGACTACCGCCACCGGCACGACGGCGGGGTGCAGCAGTTCATGGCCACGGCGGACCTGCGGATCGAGGCGACCAGGTCGGTCAGCATGGAACGGACCACCGACCACGCGGCCTTTCTGGTGACGCTCACCCTGCCCGGTCAGGGCGACCCCGCCCACTGAGGACCACCCGGGTCAGTCCCACCAGAACGCCCAGGTCGGCGCGTCGACGATGCGTTCGGCGTAGGCGGCCAGGGTGCACGGCCGCTGCCCCTGCCAGACGTTGTCGGGGCAGAAGGCGAAATGCTCGGCCGCCACCCGCAACGCCTCGGTGGTCTCCTCCGGAGGCGCGGCGACGCTCAGATACAGCTCGGCGAAGCCGACACCGATCACCCGGACCCCGAACCGGTCCTCCCAGCTGCGCAGCACGGCCGACAGCATCCCGGGATCGTTCGTGTGGTTGGCCGCGCCCAGCCAGCCGAGGACGGCCAGGGCGTCGCTGCCCCGCTCGGCGGGGACCAGGCCGAGGCGCATCGCCGGTTGGGCCAGCGACAGCTGCTCGGCCCAGTGGTCCGCGTGCCGCTCCGGCGCCATCCACGGCTCGCCGGGCGGCGCCAGCCCCGGCCAGTCCAGCCCGTACGGGGCGGTGACGGCGACCCGCCGGTCGTTGGACAGCTGGTCGTCACCGTCGTAGGGGGCCGTCTGGCCGGCCCACCAGCCGGCGAGCAGCTGGTCCGGATCGTGCTCGGCCGGTGACGAGCCACGCTCGGGCCAGAACTCGCCGTCCTCCCAGGGCCGCGTCGGCTCACCGTCGTAACCCTCCAGCAGCAACGGCCACAGCCCCGACTGCCCGTGCGCCGCGTGCAACCGCGACCACAGCCCGGCCGGCGCGGGATCGTCGCTGAGCCACAGCGTGGGCCGGTCCGCGTCACCCCCGTCACCGCGCACCGTCCGGCCGGGCGGCAGCGGCACGGACAATGTCCGGGGACGCGCAGCGGCGTCCACGAACAGCTCCAGCAGGTCGGGCGGCATCTCGTTCAGCTGTGCGGTCACGACGCGTGAGGATAGCGGCCAACTCCGACAATCCTCCGCGACAGGCCGGCCGGTCGCCGGGCGGTGGACGCAGCCGAGAAGCCGGACCGCCGTCAAGGTCAGGCCCGCTCACTCCGCAGCGGCGAATCTCTCGACGTTGTCGACCGGGCCGACGACCAGGATCAGGTCCCCGTAGCTCAGGACAGTGTCGGGGGTCGCGTGGGTGAAACCCGGCCGTCGCCCGCCCACGGCCGCCTCAGGCTTCACCGCCACCACTGTCACCCCCCACCGGCTGCGCAGCCGGGACTCACGCAGCGGCATGCCGACCACGTCGTGCGGAGGCTTGGTCTTGATGACCGCAAAGTCCGCGTCCACCTCGACGTAGTCGAGAATGCGGCCGGTGAGCAGATGGGCGGTGCGTTCACCCATGTCGTGCTCGGGTGCGATGACGTGGTGGGCGCCGACGCGAGTCAGGATGTTGCGGTGCTGCCCGCTCACGGCCTTGGCCCAGATGTCGGGGATGCCTAGCTCCGAGAGCAGGCTGGTCGTCAGGATGCTGGCCTGGATGTCGGTGCCGATCGCCACGACCGCCCGGTGGAAGTCGCCGACACCGAGTTGCCGCAACGCCTCGATGTCGGTCGAGTCCGCGGTGATCACGTGCGGAAGTTGCCCGACGAGGCTCTGCACGGTCTTCGGCTGGCTGTCGATGCCGAGCACCTCGGTACCCCGCTTGGCCAGTTCGAGAGCCAGAGCGCTGCCGAAGCGGCCCAGACCGATCACGACGACCGGCTCGTTACGGATGTCAGCCAACGATCGTCCTCTCCTCGGGTAGTTCGAAACGCCGATTACGGTCCCGCAGCGCCAGCGCGGAGGCCAACGTGAGCGGTCCGATCCGGCCGGCGAACATCAGCAGTACGAGCAGCACGTCGGCCTGCGGCGGCAGGTCAGCGGTGATGCCGGTGGACAGGCCGACGGTGCCGAACGCCGACACCACCTCGAACAGGACCGCGTCGAGCCGGTACGGGGTGATGGCCAGCAGGATGAAAGTGGCCACGGCCACCGTGCCCGCGCTGAGCAGAACGATCGCGAGAGCCTGACGCTGGTTGCTGGCAGGAATCCGGCGGTGGCCCACGTTCACCTGAGTCTCGCCCCGCATCTCGGACCACAGCACGAAGGCGAGCAGCCCGAAGGTGGTGACCTTGATGCCGCCGGCCGTCCCCGCGCTGCCACCGCCGATGAACATCAGCACGTCGCTGGCGAGCAGGCTCTCCGGACGCATCGCACCGATGTCGACGCTGTTGAAACCGGCGGTACGTGTCATCGCGGAGGCGAAGAACCCGGCCAGCAGTTTCTGTGGCCCGTTCAACGGGCCGAACGTCCCCGGATTCGCATACTCGGCGAGAGTGAACACCACGGTGCCGATCGCCAGCAGCGCGACGGTGAGCGCGACGGTTATCCGGGTCGTCACCGACCAGTACGCCGGGCGACGCCAGGTGCGGACCAGTTCGAACACGACCGGAAATCCCAGCCCACCGAGGATGACCGCCGCCGTGATGGTCAGGGTGATCCAGGGGTCGGTCACGTAACCCATCAGGCTGTCCGCGTACGTGGAGAAGCCGGCGTTGTTGAACGCGGAGATCGCATGGAAGACGCCCTCGTAGAGCGCCGTACCGAACGGGCGCTGGTACGCGGTGGCGAACCGGATGGTGAGCAGCGTGGCTACGACTGCCTCGCTGACGAGGCTGAACACGACGATACGACGCACCACGCCGCGTACGTCGCCCAGGTTGAGACTCTTGGTTTCGGCCTGCGCGAGGAAGCGGGCACGTAGCCCGAGCCGACGCGACAGCAGCACGGTGAACAGCGTGGCCAGGGTCATGATTCCGAGGCCACCGATCTGGATGAGCAGCAGGATGACCACCTGCCCGAAGGTGGACCAGTAGCTGCCGGTGTCGACGGTGACCAGGCCGGTGACGCACACCGCCGAGGTGGCGGTGAAGAGTGCGTCCACCAGTTCTGTGCGATTTCCCGATCGCGTCGCCGCGGGCAGGGACAGCAGACCGGTGCCCACCATGATCGCTCCGGCGAAGCCCACGGCGATCATCTGCGCCGGATGTCGAAACCGGTCACCACGTCGCTGCCAGGCGGGCCGTCGGGTCAACGGGCGCACGATCGGCCGCCCGACCTTTGCTCGCGCCGGCTGGGACGATCCGAGGTGCTGACAACCCGTCCGACGAACCGGTCCACCGGTCGCCTCTGGTCAGCAGCGATCACCATAGGGCGCATCCTCCCACGGTCGAACCGTCCCGGTCCCGGCCCGGCAGGTGGAGGTGACCGGCGCATCAAGGTCCGGCGGCGTACCGTGCCGGTGTGGAGCCTGATCGGACGCCCGGGCAGCGACCGCGCCGGGCGGAAGGGTCGGAGGCGGAGCTGCTGTCGGCGGCACGCGCCGGCGACGGTGCGGCGTTCGGCCTTCTGGTCGGGTCGCTGCGCGACGACTTGCGGGCGCACTGCTACCGGATGCTGGGCTCGTTGCACGACGCGGAGGACGCGGTACAGGACACGCTCGATCGGGCCTGGCACGGTCTGGATCGCCTCGACGACCATGCCGGGATCCGGCCCTGGCTGTACCGGATCGCGACGAACCGGGCGTTGACCCTGATCGGGCGGCGACACCGGCGGGAGCTGCCCACCGACCTGCGCGCCGACACCAGGCCGACGAGCGAGGTCGCCTGGTTGGAGCCGTACCCGGATCGGCTGATGGCCTGGGCCGACCACCTGGGCCCGGCAGCTCGGGTGATCGCCCGGGAAAGCGTGGAGTTGGCGTTCGTCACCGCGCTGCAACACCTGTCAGCCCGGCAACGCGCGGTCCTGCTGCTGCGTGACGTGCTCGGCTATCCGGCCCGCGAGGTCGCCGACCTGCTGGACACCACGGTCGTGGCGGTCAACAGTGCGTTGCGGCGGGCCCGTGCGGTGCTCGCCGGCCTACTGCCGGACCGGACCCAGCAACGAGCCCTCGGCGCGCTCGGCGACCCCGCGCGGCGCGATCTCGCCCGGCGGTACGCGGCAGCCTGGGAGACCGGTGACGTCGAGACCCTGGTGGCGATGTTGACCGAGGACGCGCGCTACTCGATGCCGCCGCAACGGGTCTGGTACCAGGGCCGCACCGCGATCCGCGGCTTCCTCGCCGAGGCGGTGCTGTCACACCGCTGGCGGTTCCTGCCGGCCTCGGCGAACGGACAGCTGGCGTTCGGCACGTACCTCTGGGACGACGCCCAGGGCGGCTACCGGCCGGCGGGTCTGGATCTGCTGACGCTGGACGGCAGCCGGGTCAGCGAGGTGGTCTCCTTCCTCGACGCACCGTTCCCGGAATTCGGCCTGCCCGCCCGACTTTCCGAGGACGACCTGGCCACCTCGCGGTGAGTTCGCGTGCCGATCGGGGTTGTAGGGGTGACGGACCCGATCGACCCGGAAGGACCGAGCCGAGCATGACCCACGAGGAACAGATTCGCGAACTGATCGAACGCTGGGCCAGGGCGGTACACCGGGGGGACCTCGGCACGGTCCTCGCCGACCACGCCGAGGACATCGTGATGTTCGACGTGCCACCGCCGCAGCAGGGAGTGCGTGGCCTCGACGCGTACCGGCAGACCTGGCCGCCGTTCTTCCGCTGGCAGGCTCAGGGTGCGTCGTTCGACATCGAGTCGCTGGAGGTCACCGCCGGCGACGAGGTGGCATTCGCGTACGCCCTGCTGCGCTGCGGCACGCCGGCGGACCTGGCCGAGGCGCCCGACCGGCGGTTGCGCCTCACCCTGGGCCTACGCCGCCACGACGACCGCTGGGTGGTCACCCACGAACATCACTCGTTCGCGCTCGACTCGACCTCCGACCGGGATTCCGCCACCGATGAGCGGGAGCTGCACGACCTGCACGAGCGTTGGTTCGCCGCGACGGCGGCGAAGAACCTCGACGCGCTGATGGAGCCGATCGCCGCTGATGTCGTGTCGTACGAGCACGAGGCGCCGCTACGGTACGTCGGGGAACCGGCGGTACGCGAGGTCTGCCAGGCCGGCCTCGATGCCTCGGGTGACGGTGCGGTGAGCTGGGAGGTGCCCGACCAGACACTCATGGTCGACGGTGATCTCGCCGTGTCCTGGGGCCTGAACCGGGTACGGGTCACCCGCTCCGGTGACGCGACCGTCGAGAGCTGGTCGCGCGGTACCCGAGTGTTCGCCCGACGCGACGGCGGCTGGCAGCTGGTGCACCAGCACCTGTCCTACCCGTTCGACCCGGCGACCGGCGCCGCCCGGACCGATCTGCTTCCCTGAGCGGACCGGTCCGGGGCCGCGGTCAGCGTTGCACCCGGGCGCCGGCCCCACGCACCAACGCCTCCACCTCGGCCAGGCTGGCCATGGACGTGTCGCCCGGAGTGGTCATCGCCAGCGCGCCGTGCGCGGCGCCGTACTCCACCGCGAGAGCCAGGTCGCCGTCGCGTTCGAGCAGACCGTAGATCAGCCCGGAGGCGAAGCTGTCGCCGCCGCCGACCCGGTCGAGGATCTCCAGGCCGGGTCGGTGGGTGGCCTCGGCGAACGCGCCGCCGGCCCAGGCCACGGCACCCCAGTCGTTCACGGTCGCGCTGCGTACCCCGCGCAGGGTGGTCGCCACCACCTTGAAGTTGGGGTACGCCCGGACGACCGCCTCGATCATCGCCTTGAAGTTGCCGGCGTCCAGCGCACCGCTGTGGATGTCGGTGTCGGGCACCGGGAAGCCCAGGCAGGCGGTGAAGTCCTCCTCGTTGCCGATCGTCACGTCCACCAGACCGGCGAGCCGGGTGTTCACCTCCCGCGCACGCTCCTGACCACCTACGGCCTTCCAGAGGCTGGGCCGGTAGTTCAGGTCGTACGAGACGAGGGTGCCGTGCCGACGGGCGGCGGTCATCGCGGCCTCGGCTGTCTGCGCGGCCGTCTCCGACAGGGCGGCGTAGATGCCGCCAGTGTGCAGCCACCGCACCCCGAGCGTGCCGAAGAGGTGGTCCCAGTCGACGTCGTCCGGCTTGAGCTGGCTGGCGGCGGAGTGACCCCGGTCGGAGGTGCCGACCGCGCCGCGTACCCCGAAACCGCGCTCGGTGAAGTTCAGACCGTTGCGGACGGTGCGGCCGATCCCGTCGTACGGCAGCCAGGTGATCAGGCTGGTGTCGACGCCGCCCTGGAGGATCAGGTCTTCCAGCAGCAGGCCGACCTCGTTGCGGGCGAACGCGGTGACGACCGCGGTCCGCAGGCCGAAGCAGCGGCGCAGCCCCCGGGCGACGTTGTATTCGCCGCCGCCCTCCCAGACCCGGAACTGGCGGGCGGTGCGGACCCGACCCTCACCGGGGTCGAGCCGCAGCATGACCTCGCCGAGCGAGACCAGGTCGTAGCGGCAGTCGGCCTTCGGCCGAGGGTCCACCGCGCTCACGCCGCACCTCCTGCGGCGGCCAGCGCCTCGCGGGTGCGGGCGGTGATCTCGTCCCACTGCTCGCCGGCGATCAGGTCGGCCGAGACCATCCAGCTCGCGCCGACCGCCAGGACCGCCGGCAGGGCCAGGTAGTCGGCGATCACCGCAGCGGTGATCCCGCCGGTGGGAATGAACCTGACGTCGCGGAACGGCGCCGCCAGGGCCTTGATCATGGCTGCCCCGCCGAGCTGCTGGGCGGGGAAGAACTTGACCACGTTCAGACCGGCGTCGAGGGCCATCTGGATCTCGGTGGCGGTGGCCGCCCCGGGCACCACCGGCACGCCGGCCTGCTGGCAGGCACGGACCACGGCCGGCGCGAAGCCGGGGGTCACCACGAACCGGGCACCGGCCCCGATCGCCCGCTCGGCCTGCTCGACGGTGAGCACCGTGCCGGCCCCGACGGTCAGGTCACCACGGGCGGCAAGCGCCGCGATGGCATCCAGCCCGGCCGCGGTACGCAGGGTCACCTCGACCGCGGTCAGACCACCCTTGACCAGTGCGTCACCAAGCGGATCGGCGTGCCGCGCGTCGTCGAGCACCACCACCGGCAGCACCCGACCGACCGGCAACTGTTCAGAACCATGAACGTTGGTCACGTACGTGACCATACTGGAGGCGTACGCCCTTCGCTAGTCTGGCCTTGTGCCCACCGCGCCCGAGGACTTCCAGCCCGTGAAGTCGGCTGGACGTACCCTCGACCTGCTCGAACTGCTCGCCGATCAGCCGCAGACCTGGGCGCTCGGCGACCTGGCCCGCGCCCTCGCCATCCCGAAGAGCAGCCTGCACGGCCTGCTGCGCACGCTTGTCGGCCGAGGCTGGGTCCAGACCGACGAGAGCGGCACCCGCTTCCGGCTCGGCCTGCGCGCGCTGCGGGTCGGTGCCGCCTACCTGGACGGCGATGACCGGGTAGGCCTGCTGTCCGGCGTGCTTGACGAGCTGTCCCGTCGCTTCGGTGAAGCCGTGCACCTCGGTCGACTCGACGGCGACCAGGTCGTCTATCTCGCGAAACGGGAGTCGGTGCACCGCCTGCGGCTCTACAGCGCAATCGGCCGCCGGCTGCCGGCACACGCCACCGCGCTGGGCAAGGCGCTGCTGGCCGAGCTTCCGGACACCGATGTCGACCGGATGCTGAACTGGCCGCTGGCCCGCCTCACGCCACACACGGTCACCGACCGCGAAGCCCTGCACGCCGCCCTGGCGACGGTGCGGACCACCGGGCACGCCGTCGACCGGGAGGAAAATGCGGAGGGCATCCGCTGCTTCGCGATGGCCGTGCCGTTGGCGAGTCCGGCGGTCGACGCGGTGAGCGTCTCGGTGCCGGTCAGTCGCCTGCGCCCGGAACTCGAAGCGGCGATCGTCGCGGCGCTACGGGAACTGGTCGGTGGACTCGCTCAGACCCGGAGCATGCTGAGCGCGTGATGTCGGCCTCCCTCTCCCCGCACTGAACACCGGGTCGGACGCTCGGCTCCGGGGTGCCTGAACGGCGGCGTTGACCCTGCCCAGCACCCCTCATAACCTGAGTGAATCGATTCGACTGCGAGGAGCGGGATGAACATCGGGGAGATCGCCCGCCGCGCGGGCGTGTCCCGCAGCACCGTGTCGTACGTGTTGAGCGGCAAGCGGGCGGTGTCGGAACCGACCCGGCAACGGATCCAGGCCGTCATCGACGAGTTGGACTACCGTCCCAACGCGAACGCCCGAGCGTTGAAGGAGGGCCGCACCCGCACCCTCGGCCTGGTCATCCCCCCGGCGAGCCAGCGGCTGACCGACATGCAGCTCGGCTTCGTCGCCAGCGTGGTCGAGGCCGCCGCCCGCGCCGACCTGGACGTGCTGCTCTCCCCCTCCGGCGGCGACCACGACCGGTCGTTCGAGCGGATCGTCACCGGACGCCGCGTGGACGGCGTGATCCTCATGGAGATTCGGTTGGAGGACGACCGGGTGACCCGGCTGCGGCAGAGTCGACTGCCCTTCGTCACCATCGGCCGCACCGCCGAGCCGACCGGCACCAGTTGGGTCGACGTGGACTACGAGGGTCTGATCGCGCGGTGTGTGCACCATCTGGCCGACCTGGGGCACCGGCACGTCGCCCTGGTGAACCGCTCGGCCGAGCTGGTGGCCGCCGGCTACGGACCCGGGCACCGCGCCCTGGCCGGGTTCTCGCACGCGGTGGCCGAACGCGGGCTCACCGGCGTCGACCTGTGCTGCGGTGACGACGCGCCCGCTGGCGAGGCCGCCATGAGCCGGCTGCTGACCACCCGTCCGGAGGTCACCGCCGTTGCCACAATCAACGAGGCCGCCCTGCCCGGCGTACAGCGAGCCCTGGCGGCCGAGGGCCGGCTGGTGCCTCGCGACTTCTCCGTGGTCGGGGTCGCCGCCGCGCACTGGGCCGAGGATTTCCGTCCGCCGTTGTCGGCGGCGGACGTGCCCACCCTGGAGATGGGTGCCGAAGCCGTGGCGCTGCTGCTCGAACGGATCGCCGCCCCCACCGCCGCCCCCCGCCACCACCTCTACCAGCCCCCCATCTCGCTGAGAGCCAGCACCGCCCCACCCCCTCCCCCCTGACCCCCACCCCCGACCGCACCCCCACCCCCGACCGCAGCGTTGATCAAGAAGTTTTCGCCGTGCCCGGCCGCGCGGCGCGACGAAAACTTCTTGATCAACCAGGTCGGTGGGGTGGACGACGACGGCGGTGGTGGGCGGCGGCGAGGATGAGATAGCTGCTGGCGGTCCAGGTGTAGGCGCGGTCGCGCAGGCCCGCGCCGGTCTCGGCGTCGAAGTTCTCCGCGAAGCCGGACTTCTCGCACAGGGCGCGGAACCGCTGGCTGATGTCATCGGCGAATCCGATGTGCCCGGCCCGGCGCAGGCCGTCCTCGATCAGTACGGTGGCAGGTGCCCAGATCGGCCCACGCCAGTAGCCGTCGGCCGCGTAGTGCGGGGAGTCGACCGGCTCCGTGGCGAGGCCGTGTGCGGTCAGATGGCGCTTGAGACCACCGGCGAGCCCGGCGCTCACGTCGGCGGGCAGGTCGGCACCGAGCACGATGGGCATGAGGTCGAGCAGACTCGTGCTCGACCTCAGCCGACCGGTCCTGGCGCTCCGGGCCACGAACCGCTGGCCGTCCCAGAGCGCGCCGAGCAGCTCGGCGCGGATCTGGCTCGCGGTGCGGCTCCACTGCCCCACCTCCTCGGGCAGCCCCAACTCCCCGGCCAGGTCCGCGAGCTGACGCAGCTGCAACAGCAGCAGCGCGGCGAGATCAGGTGTCTCGACGGTCCGATCGCCGTCGAAGGTGGTCGCGTTGTCCCATCCGCTGTCATTGCCGTGCTGGTAGTGCGGCAGATGATGACCGGACACCCGGCGTTGGTCGAGCCAGAACGTCGTCCAGCGGGCGAGCCGTCGGTACATGTCGGAAAGCTCGTCACGCGACAGTGGCCGGGACAGCCGCTGCCGCAGCTGCCGCAGCGCCCAGCCGTGCACCGGCGGCTTGACGTAGTTGTGCAGCACCTCGGAGTGGGCGACAGAATCCGGCAACGCACCCGTCGGGTCCTGATGGTCGAAGGGTAACTGGACCTGGTGCCAGGCCAGCTCGGCGTCCGCTTCGGCGAGGGCCAGGGCGTTGAAGCAGTGGTCCCAGCTCCACACCTTGTTCATCCAGTGCTTGGACATCAGCACGGCTGGCCGGGCGAGAAAGCCGCCCGGCGCGACAGTCGCCGACCACAGCACGTACGCGGCCAGTTCGGCGGCGGGGGTCTCGGAGCTGCGCCAGGGTGCCACCCGGTCGACGAAGCTGGCGAACTCGGCAGTCGTCGACCTGACGAGCTGATCGAAATCACGGTCGCCCGGGTAGCGGCGGCGGGCCGACTCGTACTCCTCGACAGCGACCTCCCACGGCTGGTCGGCCGGCAGCTCCACCGCCCGCGCGGCGGTGCCGAGCGCCTCGACGCCGACGGCACGGGGGTCGCCGCGAAGCGACGTGACCCGGTAGCGGCGGCCGGTCTCGTACGAGGTGAAGACGTACGAGTCATCGACCGGGTCGTGGAGGAGGTAGGTGCCGCTGAACGGGGTGAGGGTGTCCCGCGCGGCGGCGATCCGCAGGCCGATTCCGCGGCCGCGCAATCGCACTGCGTCCCGGCCGTCGTAGGTCACCTCGATCAGGCCGGTGCGGTTGCGCCAGGTCAGCAGCGCCGCGCTGGCCGTCACCGTGGTGTCGGCCGAAGGCGTCAGCCGAAGCACCGGATGCATCCCGGTCTGGTGTGAGACCAGATGCAGCTCGGATGCCTGAGTGTGCGCTGCCACCACCGGCGAGATGCTGAACCAGGACCCGTGGTAGCTGAACGGAATCTCCTGGATGGAGAAGGTCGGGCCGGTACGGACGACGGTCATGATCGGCGACTGCCTTTCGGGGTGCGGTTGGTGCGGCTGCTCCGAGAGCCGGCCGGATCAGTCCTTGATGGCGCCGGCGGTGACCCCGGCGGCGACGTAGCGTTGCGCCAGCACCAGCAGCAGGGTGGTGGGAATGGACGCCACCACGGCGGTTGCCATGATCGCGTTCCACTGCTGGTTGTTGTTGCCGATGTACTGGTAGATGCCGAGGGTGATCGGCCGATGGCCGCCACCGCTGGCCAGGGTGGCGGCGAAGACGAAGTCGGACCAGGCCCAGAGGAACGCGAACAGCGACACGGTGACGATCGCGTTCCGGCTCACCGGCAGCACCACCGACCAGAACGTCCGCAGCCGGTTGGCGCCGTCGACAAGCGCGGCCTGGATCAGGTCGTCCGGTATCCCGGACATGAAGGCGGTGAAGATCAGCACCGCGAAGGGGACCGCGATCGTCGAGTCGGCCAGGATCAACCCGGGCACGGTGTTGAGCACGCCGAGGTTGAGGTAGATGGCGTAGAAGCCCATCGCCATGATGATGCCGGGGATCATCTGCGCGATCAGCAGGACGAACCGGATCGCCCCGCCGCCGGGCGGCCGGAGCTTGGCCAGCGCGTACCCGGCCGGGGCGGCCAGGACCAGGGTGAGCAGTACGGTGCCGAGCCCGACAACCAGACTGGTGCCGACGTACGGCAGCTGCTGGCTGAGCACGGCTCGGTAGCCGTCGAGGGTGCCGTCGATCGGGAACAGGTACGGCGGGCTCTTGCGCATGTCCTGGTCCCGGGTGAACGAGACGTTGATCATCCAGTAGACGGGGAAGAGCATCAGCCCGGTAAGCATCACTCCGAGCCCGGTTCGCCACCAGCCACGCGTCGGTCGGCTCATGACAGCCGCTGCCGACGCTCGAAGCCGAGATAGAGCCCGCCCGCGGCCACCGCCAACAGGATCAGCAGGTTTCCGACAGCAGCCCCGGACCCGAATTCGGGCAGCAGGTTGCCGAACCCGAGCCGGTACGACCAGGTGGCCAGGGTGGTCGACGAATCGGTCGGGCCACCCCTGGTCATGATCCAGATCAGGTCGAAGACCTTGAGTGTGTAGACCAGCCCGAGCAGCAGTGTGATCGCCGAGACCGGGCGCAGCAACGGCCAGGTGATCCACCGGAAGCGCTGCCAGCCGCCGGCTCCGTCCAGCTCCGCCGCCTCGTACAGCGGACGCGGGATCGCCTGTAGGCCGCTGTAGAGCACGACCAGGTTGAACGGGATGCCGATCCAGATGTTGGCGATGATCACCGATACCAGCGACCACCGCGGTGAGGTCAGCCAGTTCACCGGCTCCACGCCGACCAGCGCGAGCGCGGCGTTGACCACCCCGGCCTCGCTGTTGAGCAGCCACGACCAGGTGGACGCCGACACGATCAACGGCAACAGCCAGGGTACGAGGAACAGTGCGCGCAGCGTACGCGAGAGCGGAAAGTGCCGATGGAAGAAGAGCGCCAGCAGCAGCCCGATGGCGAACTGGAAGACGAGTGACGCGGCGGTGAAGACGAGCGTGTTGAGCAACGCCGACGGGAACGTCGGCGCGGAGAGCACCGCCCGGTAGTTGTCCAGCCCGGCGAACGGCGCACCACCCTGGACGAAGGAGCGAACTGTGTACTCGCGCAGGCTCAACTCGACGTTGCGGTACAGCGGATAGGCGTAGAAGGCGACCAGGTAGCCGGCCACCGGGGCGAGGAAGGCCCACGCCGCCCACCGGGAACCGCTGGGGTGGCGACGGCGTCGGTGTGCCGGTGGGGCGGTGCTCGCTGCCCCACCGGTCTCGCCCACCGTCGCGGCTCGCGGGGTACGGGTGACGTCGATTCCCATGTCGGGTGGCGTGCCTGGTCAGCTCGTCGCGCTCACGGCGGCCTGCTGCGCGGCCGACAGCGCCTCCTGCGGCGTCTGCGCGCCGCTGAGCGCGGACTGCACCGCCGTCCACAGCGGCTCGGAGATCCTCGGATACCGGGTTCCGAGGTCGTCGCCGGTGCGTCCCTTCGCCGCCTTCACCGCGTCGACCCAGACCTTCAGCTCGGCGTTGGCCGCCACCTGTTGCTCCTGCACCGCAGCGACCGGGGCGATGTAGGACAGCGTGGTGTCCGTGGTGAGCAGGTTGTCGCCGCTGGTCAGGCAGGTGACCAACTGCTGCGAGGTGGCGTACCGTCCGGTGTCGCGCTGCACCGGGATGGAGATGAACTCACCTCCGGTGGGTGCCGGGGCGGTGCCGCCGGTACGGGCCGGGACGGGGATGATGCCGTACTCGAAATCCAGCTTCGCCGCGTTGGCCAGCTGCCAGGTGCCGTTCTCGCTGAACGCGTAGTCGCCGCTGGCGAACTCCTGCCAACTTGTGGTCTGCGTGTTGTTGATGACGGAGTTGGGGGCGTGGCCGGCGGCCAGCCAGTCGCTCCAGAGGGTCAACGCCGCCACCGCCGGTGGCGCGTCCAGCGCGGTCAACTGGGCACCGGCACCCCAGAACCAGGGCAGGAACTGGAAGCTGCCTTCCTCGGTGCCGATCGCGGAGAAGGTGATGCCCTTCTTGCCGGCTGCCTTGACCTTGACCAGCGCCGCGGTGAGTGAGGGCCAGTCCGTCACCGTGGTGATGTCCACTCCCGCCTCGGTCAGCAGGTCCTTGTTGTAGTAGAGGGCGAGGGTGTTCGCACCGATGGGTACGCCGTACGTCTTGCCGCCGCTCTGCCCGGCGCCGAGCAGGTTGGGTTCCATCGCCGACACGTCGAGGTTCGTCTCGTCGGTGGTGGTCAGGGTGCCGGCCTCGGCCAGGGTGGAGATCACCGGGTTGTCGATGATCAGTACATCCGGGGAGTTGCCCTGCTGCGCGGCGAGCAACGCCTTGTTCGTCAGGTCGGTGGTGTCGTAGCCGGTCCGGTCGACGGTCACCCCGGCCGACGTGCCGCAGCCCTTGAGCAGTCGGACCCAGTCGGAATCGTCGGTGAACTGCGGGTACGGGTCCCAGATGGAGTATGTCCCACCGGCCTCGGTCGACGGGGATTCCGTGGAACAGGCGACGGCTGTGGCGGCGACGGCGACTGCCGCCAGGGCGGCACCGATGGCACGCCCGCGCGGGATGGATCGGGTCATCTGACGCCTCGCTTCGATCGCTGTGGTGGAAGGTGCGCAACATCAGCCCACTGTCGAACCGATTCGCCGAATCGGTTCGGCCGACCATAGGCCCGGCCGAGCGACCCGGTCAAGAGCGAGCGAGACGAGGTCCGCCACCGTGTGAAACGTGCGCTTCACGCTGACGTCACGACGTTGACATTTACAACCGTGAACTCCTACGCTCCGCAGCGAATCGATTCGCCAACGCCCTCCGCCCTCGGACGTGCTCCCGTCGCAAAGGAGTCCCAGTGCCACTCCCCCGCACGAGCAGACTAGGACCTCTCCGCCGCCTCGCCGCCCGACTCGCGGTCGGTGTTCTCGCGGCCACCGCCGTCGTCGCGGTATCCACGCCGGCCCAGGCCGCGGACGAGTCGATAAGCGTGAACTTCTCGAGCACCAGCGGCGCACCGACGTACCGCGCGGCCGGCTGGATCTACGGCATGACCGAGAACGCCTCCGGCCCGGCCGATCACTTCTATCGGGACGTGAAGTTCCGGTACATGCGTGCCGGTGGCGCACAACTGCCCGGCAGCGGCTGGGTCGGCGGAAACTACGAACGCCGGTGGAACTCCACCCTCGCCCAGGCTCGCCGGACCAACGCTCTCGGCGGCGAGTTCATCCTCCTGCCGCACGACCTGTGGGGTGCCGACGGTGCCGCGATCTCCCGTTTCCCCGGCGACAACGGCAACTGGACCGACTACGACAACTTCCTCAACCGGGTCATCAGCGATGTACGCGCGGCCGGACTGACGGTGCAGTGGGACATCTGGAACGAGCCCAACATCACGCTGTTCTGGAACCGCCCGATCTCCCAGTACTTCGAGTTGTGGCGCCGCACCTACCAGCGCATCCGGGCCGAGTTCCCCAACCAGCTCATCGTCGGGCCGAGCTGCGCCTGCGTACCCTCGACCAACCACGCCTTCTGGAACCAGTACCTGGACTTCGTCCGCTCGACCAACACGGTGCCGGACATCGTCAGCTGGCACGCCCTGCCCGGTGATCCGGTGGCCAACGTCGCCGCCGCCAACGCGACCCTCGACCCGCGTGGCATCCCGCACCCCCGGCCGTACCAGATCAATGAGTACGCCGCCCCGGACGAGCAGAACCCCGCCGACGGCGCCTGGTACATCGCCCGGCTGGAGCGCGCCCGCGCCGACGGCCTGCGGGCGAACTGGGCCAGCGCCGGCAACCTGCACAACGACCTGGGCAACCTGCTGGTGCGCAACTCGGCCGGGCAGCATCAGCCGAAGGGCGAGTGGTGGGTCTACCGCTTCTACGGCTCGCAGACCGGGCAGATCGTTTCGGTCTCGGCCAGCCCGTCGTACGACGCCTTCGCCACCAAGGCGACAGGTTCGGCGAAGGTGCTGCTCGGTGGGGGCCGGACCACCGGGAACCTCACCGTCAACCTGCAACGGCTCGACACCACGGGCATCGTGCAGAACAACCAGGTCCGGGTGCTCACCCAACGGATTCCCCACAACGGCGGCGGCGCGGTGCAGGGCCCGGTCACCGTCTCGAACAGCGTGGTGAGCGTGAGCGGCAACAATGCCACCGTGACGGTGCCCTACGCCAACCAGACCGACACCTACACGCTAACCCTGCTGCCGCCCGCCGACGGCGGCTTCCAGTCGGTGGCCGTGGCACAGCACTCCCAGCAGTGTCTCGACAACACCGACCGCAACACCGCCGACGGCAACGTGCAGCAGCAGTTCCACTGCGAGGGTGGCGACCAGCAGCTGTGGAACTTCCAGCCGGTCTCCGGGGTGGCGAACACCTACACCGTGGTAAACCAGCAGACCGGCAAGTGCCTGGACGTCAACGGGGTGTCCACCGCCGACGGCGCGGCAGTGCACCAGTGGGGCTGCCACGGTGGTCTCAACCAGCAGTTCACCCTGCGCAAGGTGACCTACCCGGGCAACGACCCACACGACTACCAGTTGGTGGCCCGACACAGCAACAAGTGCGTCGATGTCAGCACCATCTCCACCGCGCCCCGCGCCCCGGTCCACCAGTGGACCTGCAACCCGGTGGGCCAGGGCAGCCCACTCAACCAGACCTGGCGGCTGTGGGGCCGGTGACCGCCGATCCCGGCCGATGAACGAGCCCGCCGGCCGAGGCGGCCCCGTCCCCACCGGGACGGGGCCGCCGTGGCGTTCCGGGCGGGCGGGTCAGGCCGGTAGGCGCCAGACCTGGTTGGCGCCGCCGAAGCAGTCCCAGATCTGGAGCCGGGTGCCGTCGGCGGAGCTGTTGCCGGTGGCGTCGAGGCACCTGTTCGACGCCGGGTTGCGTAGCGTGCCGTTGGACTGGGCCTGCCAGACCTGGGCGCCGGTGCCGTTGCACTCCCAGAGCTGGATCGGAGTGCCGTTTGCGGTACCGGCGCTGGTCACGTCCAGGCACTTGCCGAGGGCGCGCAGGGTGCCGTCGGTGGCCACGGTCCACCGCTGCGCGTTGGTGCCGTTGCAGGTGTAGAGCTGGATGGCGGTGCCGTTGGCGGTGGCCGCAGCGGCGACGTCGATGCACTTCCCGGCGATGCCGGTGATCTGGCCGGTCCGGCCGGTCGGCGGCGGGGAACCACCCATCACGGTGTCGTAGATCGCGCTGACCAGCGACGTCGAGCCACCGGTGTCCTGGGTCAGTTCCCAATTCATCATGCCGCCGGCGTTGGCCATCGCCCACTGGGTCTTGCGCTTGACCGTCGGTACGCCGTTGTAGCACTGCTGAGCGCCGCCGACGGTGGTGCAGTCCCGGTTGGCGTTGGCCGGGTCCATGCCGACCAACTGGGTGTACGTGTAGTAGCCCGGCCGGCTGTAGAAGGGAACCCCGAGGATCGCCTTGCTAGCCGGCAGGCCGCGGGCCTTCCAACCGTTCACCGCGTTGATCGACCAGTCGTAGTTGGCGTGGGGACTACCGCCGTCGTACGCCATGATGTTGAGAAAGTCCACGTGGTTGAAGACCGACGTCGGTACGCCGTCGCGGTAGTAGCCCTCCGCCACCACCGCTGCGGTGAGCAGCTTGCCCTGTGGGCGCAACGCATTGCCCAACTGCTGCATCAGCAGGCTGAAGTTGTTGGCCGAGGTGCCCGGGTCCGGGTACTCCCAGTCCATGTCGACTCCGTCGAGGCCGTACTGGTTGACGAAGTTGACCACGCTGTTGACGAACGTCGTGCGGGTGCCGGCGTTGGCCGCGAGTGCCTCGAAGGCGCTGTCGTCACCGTCGTTCCAGCCGCCGATGGCGATGGAGACCTTGACGTTGTTCGCCCGGGCCAGCGACACCAGCGAGGTGAGCTTGCTCGGATTCTCCACCGCGCGCAGGGTGCCGTTGCTGTTGGGCAGCACGAACGCGTAGTTGATGTGGGTGAGCTTGGTGTACTGCACCGAGTTGACGTTGCCGGTCCAGGACGGCAGGTAGCCCACGCTCTTGAAGCTGCTGGGCAGGACCACCGCCTGCACGGCGGTAGGGGCGACGGTGAGAGTGGCGCCGGCGGTGACCAGCGCGAGCAGACCGGCGGCGAGGGCCGAGCGCGGCCGGGGACATGGTGGGGACATCGAGGACCTTCCCGTGGCAGGTGAGGGTGCCGTGCCGCCACGGCCGGTCGTGTGGAGCCGCCGATGACCGGCCGTGGCGTACGGGTGCTTGGTTCCTCGAGGCAGCCAAATCTTAAAGAGAGTTTACGGTAACGGTCAATGACGCCCTTCGATCAAAGCTGCGGCCGGATCAGCCGACGGTGACCTGGTACAACGTCGTGTTGACCTCCCCGCTGCCGGTGAAGATCTCCGGTCCCGCCTGGACGCTGGTCAGGTACTTCGAGCGGTTCATCCAGCCCCGGGACACCACGTCGTCGGTGAAGTCGCGGATGTTGAGCGTTGCGCTTGTGGTGTTGCTGGTCCGTACGTAGGAGTAGACGTTCCAGGTGCCCACGTAGCCACGCCAGACCTCCCAGGTGGTACCCGCGATGGTGACGGTGCCCTGGCGGCTGCCGGCTGGCGACGCGTTGGAGCGGTAGAGCCAGATCATCAGCTCGTCGGTGGGCTGGTCCGCCGAGCCCGGGTTGGCCATCGGGTGGAACCACATGTCGTACGCGACGTTCATGTTCGAGGCGCCGTTGGAGGTGACGTTGAAACGCCAGTTGGTGTTGACGTCACGGTTCGCGGAAAGCTGCACCGGCAGCCCGGTGTTCGGCCGCCGCCAACCCCAGTGCCAGCCGAGAATCGCCGCCGCGTACGACTTGACGCTGCTCGGGTCGCCGCTCCAGGTGTAGCTGGTCCCCCAGTAGATGGGGTCTCCCGGTCCCCCGTTGGACCAGATGCACTGGCTGCCGGTGGCACCGGTGGCGCCCCACTGGTTGTTGGGGATCCAGTACTTGCCAATGTCGATCAGATCGTCGCTGTCGCACAGCCGACCGGTGGGGGGATAGTCGGGCACCGGCGGCGGCGTGGTGCGGGTCGGCGTCGGGGTCGGACCGGGGTTGCTGGAGCCGGTGCAGGTCACCCCGTTGAGCGCGAACGCGGTCGGTACCGGGTTGCTGCCGCTCCACGAGCCGGTGAAGCCAAAGCTCGCGGTGCCGTTGAGACCGATCGCTCCGTTGTAGGACACGTTCGCCGCGGTCACCTGCGCGAGGTCCTGGGTCACGGTGGCGTTCCACGCCTGCGTGACCCGCTGCCCTGCGTCGTAGGCCCAGGTCAGACGCCACGACGACACCGGGTCGCCGAGGTTGGTGATGGTCACGTCGGCGTTGAAGCCGCCCTGCCACTGCGCGGAGACCGTGTATCGCACGGCGCAGCCGACCGTCGCGGCATGTGCGACCGCGACTCCGACGGCGGCGGTGACGACGGTGCTGGCCACCGCGGCGGCGAGCAGGGCGAGGCGGGTGCGTTTCACCATTGGTCCTCCTTCAGTCCTGGCCGCCACGTGGGCGGCCGGGACTGTTCGCGTTCACGACAGCGGCGGATCCGGCGTGCGGTTCGTGATCGCGTACGGAGGCGGCAGCCGGCAGCGGCATGTGCGTGGCCCGGATCGCGCCGGTGGCGCTGGTCCTGGCCGTCGCGGCCCATCTCGCCCGGCGACCGTGCCCGAGAAGTCGCCCGGCGGACACGGCGCCGGCTCGGTCGCCCTGCCCATCATCGATGGCTGACGCTGCGACGGTACGACGATGCACAGACAGCAGTCAATGAGCGGCTTTTGGTCCACAGTGGCCCGTCGAGATCCACTGTCGATTTGTAGTCAGTCCGTGGGGCCGCCGCGTCAGTACCCTGATGCCACCCGGTCTTCGGTGTCGCCCTGTCGGGAGGTCCAGCATGGCTGGTATGTCCGGCACACCAATCACGGTTTCCCTCGTCGTGGCGGTCGCCGCCGGGCTGCCCGCCATGCCGGCACCGACGTACGCCGACGGGCTGCTCGCCGAGGTGGCCGTCACCCTCAGCGGTACCGATTCCGCGGAATGCGGTGCCTCGGCCGCCCCCTGCCGCACCGTCAGCCATGCCGTGGGCCGGGTCGCCTCCGGCGGCACGGTCCGGATCGGGCCCGGCTGGTACGACGAGAACATCATCGTCCCGGACGGCCTCGCGGTCAGTCTGATCGGTGCCGGCATGGACGTCACCGTCCTGAACGGACGCCAGCGCGCCACTGTGGTGGACTCGTGGGACGGCGGCGCACTCGAGGTGGCGGACCTCAGCATCGTCAACGGTGTCGGCGAGGGTGCCCTCGACGGCGGCGGAATCACCAGTGCGGCACCGCTGACGGTGCGGCAGGTTCGGCTGTGGCACAACGCGGGTGAGGTCGGAGGCGGGATCGCGGCCTACGCCACCACCAAGGTCAGCGGAAGCATCATCAGCGGAAACAGCGCTCGGTCCGGTGGTGGCGGTATCTTCTCGCGGTTCCACGGGTTGACTCTGGAGAGGTCCACGGTTGGCGGCAACCGCGCCGCAGTCGCAGGTGGCGGCATCTACGCGATCTTCTCGGCGACGCGGATCACGGACTCCACGATCACCGGCAACATGGCCGGTACCAGCGCGAGCGGAGTCCTCGTCGCGCACGGGGACGTACGACTGCGGCACACCACCGTCGCCGGCAACCAGGGGCCAGCGGCTCTGGTGACCTCCGGCGATCCGAAACATGCACATGACATCACCGCGTCCCTGTTCACCGGCAATGCCGGCGGAGACTGCGTGCTGATGCACTCGCCCGCCATCGACCTGGCCAACCACAACGTCAGCGCCGACGGTAGTTGTGGCCGGCAGGTGGCGGCGGTCGACATCGACCTGCGCCCCGTCGCGGAGCTGGCCACCGGCACGACCCCGATCCACCTTCTCGGCGTGGCGAGCACGATCCGCGGCAGCATCCCGGCCGGCGACCCGCTCTGCGACGGCACCGACCAGCACGGACAGAACCGCCGCAGTTCGCTGGCCGGCGGCTGTGACCCGGGCGCGTACCAGTCGGCTCCGGTGCCGTTCAACGCGATCCCGCCGCAACTGGGCGGACTCGACAGCCCGATCGACCCCTACGGATCGGTGGGTAGCGCCACGCCCGGGGTCTGGCCGTTTCAGCGGAACCTGGTGTACGCCTTCCAGTGGCAACGCTGCCACCACTCCGAACCGGTCTGCGTGTCGATTCCGGACGCCGTCGGCAGGACGTACCGAGTCACCGAGGCCGACGCCGGCAGTCGGCTGCGGGTACGGGTCGTCGCGACCAGCGCCACCGGAATCAGTCAGCCGGCCTACTCGGCGATCACCGAACCGATCGGCTACGGCTGACCCGTCCCCCGGCCCGGGCGGGCCCGTGACGCTTGGACGACGTCTTTCGTCACGAACGAGGACCGGCCGTGCGGGGGCGAGCCCCGCACGGCCGGTGTGGTTCGGCCCGGTCAGCCTGCGGTGCAGGACCTGATCTGCGGTCGGGCGCTGGAGTTGCCGTTCATCATCGTGGTGAAGCCGAACGTGTTGCCGCTGCCGTTGGAGCGCATCGTCATCACGTTGCCGCTGCTGTCCCAGGTGGGGCTGCCACTCCAGGTGGCGGAGATCCGCTGCGGCGGGGTGATGGCGACGACCACCGACCAGGTGCTTGCCCCATTGACCGTCACGGAGGTGTTGTAGCGGTCACCCCAGACCTGGCCGGGCGTCACCGTCGCGGTGCACCCGCCACCGGGCGGCGGAGTGGTCGGGTTGCCGGTGGGCGGCGGGGTCGTCGGGTTACCGGTGGGCGGAGTGCCGTTGTTCAGCGCGGTGAGCACGGCGTCGTACGCCGGCTTCTTCTGGCCACTGCCGTTGAACAGCAGCGGGTTCTCGCTGGAGCGCCACGAGTCGGAGTCGCGGATGCCCCAGACGGTGATGCCCTTGCAGCGCGCGACGGCGAGGCAGTCGTTCACCACGTTGCGGTACGCGTCGGTCGGGGCGTTGCGGATGTCCAGCTCGGTGATGTGCACGTCGACGCCGAGGGCGGCGAAGCTGGACAGCGTGGTGCGGTAGTTGCTCGGGTAGTTCGAGCCACCGGTGAAGTGCGACTGGAGGCCGACGCAGTCGATTGGCACGCCACGGCTCTTGAAGTCCTGGACCATCCGGTAGACGGCCTGGGTCTTCGCGTCGTTCCAGTTGTCGATGTTGTAGTCGTTGTAGCACAGGTCGGCGTTCGGGTCGGCCTGCCGGGCAGCGCGGAAGGCGGCCTCGATCCAGTCGTTGCCGGTGCGCTGGAGGTTCGAGTCACGGCGAGCGCCGCTCGACCCGTCCTGGAACGCCTCGTTCACCACGTCCCACCACTCGATCTGGCCCCGGAAGTGGGTGGCGACCTGGGTCACGTGGTTGAGCATGGCGTTGCGCAGCGTGGTGCCGGACATGTTCTGCATCCAGCCAGGCTGCTGGGAGTGCCACGCCAGAGTGTGTCCCCGGACCAGCATGCCCTGGCTGCGGGCGTGCTGGACCAGCCGGTCGGCGTTGCCGTAGTTGAACTGCCCCTGGTTCGGCTGGAGCGCGTCGATCTTCATTTCGTTCTCGGCGGTGACCTGGTTGAACTCGCGGTTCAGGATGGTCGTGTAGGCCGAGTCGTTGAGCCTGCTCACCGCGACGGCGGTGCCGAAGTAACGACCGCTTTCAGCCGCCGAAGCACCGAGGGTGCTCGCGGCGCTGGCGCTGCCGGGCAGGACCACGGCGCCCGCGGTGGCGAGCAGGCCGACGGCGGCGGAGACAACGAGCGCGGCGCGCAGTCGCCTCGACCGTCCAGGTGCTCGGGAAGAGTTGGCCATGACGCTCCTTCCGGGTCCGGTGGCCCGATGCGGGCAGCATGAATCCGGACGTATGGTTGCGGAAAGGGTGGACCGTGCGCACCTCGGCCAAAGGGATCGCATCGGCCTTACTGGGCCGAAGTATTGCAGCGAGATTTCACGCACGTCAATGATTTCCGGAAGTTCCACCGGAAGTTTCGAAGCGTCACAGGGCATGGCGGCGAACGCCGCCATGCCCAGGCGCTCGGCGCGCAGCGTCGGAAGCTACCGGGCGGCGCAGGTGGGAGTCATCCCGCTGCCGGTGCCGGTGCCCTGGAAACCGAACTCGGTGGACTGCCCGGCGGCGACGGACCCGTTGTAGCTGACATTGCTGAAGGTGACCGCTCCACTGGAGCCACTGCGCTGGGCGTTCCAGGAGTTGGTGACGCTGGCACCGGAGGGCAGCGTCATGGTGACCGCCCAGCCGTTGAGCGCGGCCGAGCCGGCGGTGACCCGGACTGTGGCGACGAAGCCACCCGTCCACTGGTTGACGGACACCGAGGCCGAGCAGGCACCGCTCGCCGGTGGCGTCGTCGGAGGCGTCGTCGGAGGCGTGGTGGGAGGCGTGGTGGGAGGCGTCGTCGGCGGGGTCGTCGGAGGCGTGGTCGGAGGCGTGGTCGGGCCGTCGGCGAGGGTCGGCGTCTGCCAATCCCGCCACTCGGAGAGGTTGCCGGCCTTACGGCTGGAGATCCGGAACACGCCCGTGGAGCTGCCTGTGTTGAGCAGGAACTTCTGGATGTTCTGCTGCAACGGGACGCGCCACTCCGACCGGGAGGCGCAGTGCGTGCCGTCCTGGACGTCGGACCAGTAGCTGATGTTGTCACCCGCGCCGAGTGCCCGGTAGACCTCCGCTCCGGCCAGCGCGGCGACACTCGAGGAGCGGGCGGCCAGCCAGTCGATGTGCGGGTTGTCCATGATGAGCAGTCCACGCGGAGCCACCATGGCCACGGTCTGGTGGGTGTCGATCGGCAGGTTCGCCGGGTTGCCGGTGTACGAGCCGAAGGCGTCACCGAGCCATGGCTGCTCGCCGTACGCGCTGCTCAGCGGTTGGGCACCGGACTCGCCGGGGATGCCCCGGAAGATCGGCGAGCCGGCGCTGCCCGACTCGATCGGCATGGTCAGGGCGATGCGCTGGTCGAAAGCGCCCGTCACGAAGGCGCCCTTGCCGTAACGGGAGCACCCCGTGACGCCGGTCGCGTCCGCGCGGAGGATGTTTCCGCCCGACTGCTCGATGACGTCGATGATCCGGCTGACGCCCCAGGCCCAGGCAACCAACAGTCCGCTGCTGCTCGACGAACCGTAGATGCTGTAGAAGGCGCCCTGCTTGTTGTTGCGGGGAGTGCCCTCCCGCCCCACCGCGAGCGGGTCATAGCTGATCACGGCGGCACCGGCGGACCGGATGGTGGCGGTGTCCGCCCCGAACCCACCGAGCACCACGACGGCCGGATGCGGCCCACTGCCGCCGCTGGGCAGTTGCACGCTCGCGGAGAAGCTGGCAGTACGGCCGTTGTGCGCCACGTTCACGGTGATGCTGGTGTTCGAGACCGTACCGCTGACGGTCTGCGGTTTCGCCGGCTTCTCACCGTAGACGTACCGCTGCGCGAGCTGCTTGGTCTGGGCTCGCTGACAACGCCAGTCCGACTTGGCCGAGATCCGGCTCCCGTCGAGTCTCCGGAAGGGGTCGGGCAGCCTGGGGTTGGCCGAGGTGGTTCCCGGATTCGGCGTCGGGCAGTCGACGCCGTCGTCCTCCACCGGGGAGACGACCGCGAGACCGTCGGCGGCCCGGGCCACACCCATCTCCGCCACCGTCAGCGTCGTTGCGGCGAGGGTGAGGGCGAGCGCCGCCACCGCCAGTACGACGACCACCGAACGGTCCCGTGGGCGGCCAACCTTCGCAGTCACTCCAGTCCCCTTCCGGGCAGACACCGAGACCGACATTGATCGAGCAGCATCGATCGCCATCTGAGGGTAAGTTTCGAGCCGGGAAACGAAACGTGTCAATATAGTTTCGGTGATTATCGGCGCTGAACGGCGGTCGGGCGCGCATCGGCCCGCCGACATCAGGCGCGCTGGGGTGACCCACGAGGGCGATCACGGCCGGAGCGGGAAGTCCACACCACCAACCAACCCCCGGCCGGCCGTAGTCGCGGCGAGCGACGGTCGCCTGGGGTTGTTTACCCTGGGTTCACCGCCGGTCCACGACTGGTCCACTCGCGTGCGAACCGCGTCCTGACCAGCCGACCGGCCCGAGCCGGACGATCACGGATGCGCCTGACGCGCGCCAAAAGTCCAGGTTGGCACAACATTGCCATTGACCCGGTTCGATGCGTCCCATTACTATTCCCGGAATAGTTCCCGCAAGTTTACCGAGACTTTCGGTTGCGTTCGGTTGCCTGACCGCAGCTCGTGCCGACGAGATGAGACGGGGCCGGCGCGACAGCGACCCAGGAGGAAGACACCAGATGTCGCAGCTCATCCTGTTCGCGATCGACATCGGCGCGGTGGTGCTGCTCGTCTTCGGGCTCTACTTCCCGAGACACCGCCGCCGCGATCTCGTGGTCGCCTACCTCGGCGTCAACGTCGGTGTCCTCGCGGTGGCCAGCGCGCTCAGCGCCAGCAACGTCGGCGCGGGGCTCGGGCTCGGGCTGGCGCTGTTCGGCGTACTGTCGATCATCCGCCTGCGGTCGACGGAGCTCGACCAGCACGAGGTCGCGTACTACTTCTCAGCGCTGGCCCTGGGCATCCTCGGCGCGTTGAGCACCACCTCGGTCTGGCTCAGCGCCGGGCTGATGGGCCTCATCCTCGTGGTGATGTTCCTGGGCGACCATCCCCGGCTGCTCCGCCACTACCGGCACCAGATCATGGTGCTCGACTCTGCCGTGACCGACCACGTGACCCTCGTGGCCCAGCTGGAGCAACTGCTCGGCGCACGCGTGCACGTCGCCACCGTGCAGCGACTCGATCTGGTCAACGAGACCACCGTCGTCGACGTCCGCTACTCGGTCAAGGGCCAGACGACCAGAGCCACCGCGACGCCGGCCAAGGCGGGAGCGGCCCGATGAGCATCCAGCCGATCACCGCGGCCCTGGCGGCCATGGACACCATCGGGTTGACCGAACTCATCGACCGGGCCGCCTTGCAGACCAGGGTGGACCGCAAGTACCTCGTCCCGCTCGACCGGTTGCCACACCTGCTGGAGCAGCTCGTTCCGCACGCACGGGTGCTGGAGATCGACGGCGCGCGGAGCTTCCGCTACGAGTCGGTCTACTTCGACACCCCGAGGTTGGCCAGCTATCACTGCGCGGCCTACCGGCGGCGACGCCGCTTCAAGGTGCGCACCCGCACCTACCTCGACTCAGCCCAGTGCTGGCTCGAAGTCAAGATCAGCGGAGCGCGCGACAGCATCACCAAACACCGGCTGCCGTACGATCCGCACGACCGCACGACAGTGCTTCCCGGCCGCGCATTCGTCGACGAGGCGCTCGCGCGGGAGGCGATCTGCCCGCCCGCCGGCAGCGCCCTCGACCCGGTGCTGGTCACCAGCTACCGGCGGGCGACGCTGCTGCTGCCGGCGACCGCCAGCCGGGTCACCATCGACACCGGGCTCGCCTGGCAGGCCGGCGCCACCTCACTGCACCTGCCGGAGCTGGCCGTGGTCGAGACCAAGACCAGCGCCGCCGCATCGCCCGCCGACCGGCTGCTGTGGCAGCGCGGGCTGCGGCCCGCCCGCATCTCCAAGTACGCCACCGGTCTGGCCGCGCTGCGTCCGGACCTGCCGGACTCGCCCTGGCGCCGGACACTGCGCCGGCATTTCCGCACCACCCCGTCGGTGGGCACGGCACCGACCGCCACCACCCACCGTCCCGTTCAGGAGGCATCGTGCGTCTGACCGACCGCAGCGTCGGCACCTCGGCGGCACCCCTGCGCATCGCGGGGATCGCGGCCGTCGCCATGCTGGTCACCGCGTTCCTCGTCCCGTCGCCGGCACCAGCCGGTGCCGAGCCCCTCGCCGGCACGTCCAGTTCCACCGTCCCGGCCGACCGGACCGCCGGTTCCCGCACCGCCGCGGACGCCGCCGCGGCAGCGGAGGCAGCCGAAGACCTGGTCGGCGACATCGGCTTCTCCGTACCCAGCGGCACCTTCTCCGGCGAGGTCTCGGTATCGCTGAGCACCACCGTCAGCGGTGCCCAGATCCGCTACACCACCGACGGACGCCTGCCCGACGCGCAGTCGCCGCTCTACTCCGGCGCGGCGCTGCGCTTCACACGTACGACGCAACTGCGGGCCCAGGCGTTCGTCGGGCAGACCGCCTCGGGCGCACCCGGCACCGCCATGTACGTAGCCCGCAACACCAGCACCGCACACGACCTGCCGGTCGTCCTGATCGACTCGTACGGTGCCGGGCGGCCCGACCGGGAGTACTTCGACGCCACCACGATGATCTTCGAGCCGGGCGCCGGCAGCACCTCCCTGGCCGCCGCACCCACGGTGGCCACCCGGGCCGGTTTCCGGCTGCGCGGGCAGTCGTCGGCGATGTTCGCCAAGACGCCGTTCCGGCTCGAATTCTGGGACAACGAGGACGACGACGCCGACTACCCGGTGCTCGGCATGCCGGCCGACTCCGACTGGGTGCTGCGCGGGCCGTTCAGCGACAAGGCCCTGATCCGGGAGGCGTTCGTCTACGACCTCGGGAGGCAGATGGGCCTGCCGGCACCCCGGTACGCCTTCGCGGAGTTCTACCTGAACACCGACGCCGGGCCGGTCGGTTCCGACGACTACATGGGCGTCTACATGCTCGTCGAGACGATCAAGAACTCGAAGGAACGTCTCGACCTCAAGCAGCTCCGCGAGGACGACCGGACCCTGCCGAAGATCACCGGCGGTTACATATTCAAGTTCGAGTGGATGGCCGCCGAGGAGCCGACCCTGCCGTGCACCGGGCCGACGGCGAGTTGCTGGAACTACCTTGAGGTCGCCGACCCGTCGCCGCTGCAGCCCGAGCAACGGGACTGGTTGCGCAACCACATCCAGGAGTTCCACAACGTGCTGCGGGCACCGAACTTCGCCGATCCGGTGAGCGGCTACCGGGCGTACATCGACGTGGGTTCCTTCATCGACCAGCTCATCATCAACGAGTTGAGCCGGGAGATGGACTCCTACATCCGCAGCGCCTACTTCTACAAGGACCGCGACACCAAGATCTTCGCCGGGCCGCTCTGGGACTACGACCTCAGCTTCGGCGTGGGCGGCTTCTTCCAGAACGACCAGACCTCCGGCTGGCAGTACCAGCAGGTCCGCCAACCGCTGGCCAACGACTGGTACACGCAGTTGATGCGCGATCCGTCGTTCGTCAACGAGGTGCGGCTGCGCTGGCAGACGCTGCGCCGTGGCCCGCTCTCCGACGCGTCGTTGCAGTCCCGCATCGACGGCCTCAGCGCACCCCTGACGGCCGCCGCGCAGCGCAACTTCGCGCGTTGGCCCAACCTGAGCACCCGGAACGTCGGGCCGTTCATCACACCGACCGCGCCGACCTGGCAGGGGCAGGTCCAGTTCATGCGGGACTGGATGCTCCGCCGCGCGGCCTGGCTGGACTCGACCGCCGGCTGGGGCGGGTCAACCACGCCCCCGCCGACCACGCCGCCCACCACGCCGCCGCCGACCACCCCGCCGCCCACCACGCCGCCGCCCAGCGGTAGCGGCTGCACCGCGACCTACACGGTGACAAACCAGTGGTCCGGCGGCTTCCAGGGCGAGGTGCGGGTCACCGCGGGCGGTTCGGCGATCAGCGGTTGGACCGTGACCTGGACGTACCCGGCCGGGCAGACGGTCACCCAGGCATGGAACGCGACAGTCACCAGCCAGGGATCCGCGGTGACCGCCCGTAACGTCAGCTACAACGGCAACCTCGCCGCGGGGGCCAGCACCTCGTTCGGTTTCCTTGGCTCCACCACCGGCACGCCGAGCACACCCACACCGACCTGCACGGCGAACTGACCTGCCCCACCCGGTCGCCGACCAGCACATCGAGTGGCTCGTCGGGCGGACCCGCCCGGTACCGGACAACTGGCGGTCCGGTGCCGGGCGGCCCTCCGTGACCTGCCGTGTCGGCGTTGCCTGACACCGACGCCGCCCGGCCGGCATCGTCGCTGCTCGAATGGGCTACGCCTGGTACGCGCACGACCAGCTGTCGACGCCGGCTCGGTTCGACAGAATGGCCGGTATGCGAATAGATCTTGCGTCGCGGTACCGGCCGACGTGACCACGGCCGACGGGGCGGTCACGGCGGTCGAGGCGCTCCCTGAGGTCGACATCCTGGTCAACAACCTCGGCATCTTCGGCGCCCAGCCCGCCATGGAGATCACCGACGACGACTGGCGGCGGTACTTCGAGGTGAACGTGCTGGCGGCGATCCGGTTGACCCGGGCGTACCTGCCGGGGATGCGCGAACGCGGCTGGGGCCGAATCCAGTACATCGCCAGCGACTCGGCGGTGGTGATCCCGACCGAGATGATCCACTACGGGGTTTCCAAGACCGCCCTGCTGGCCGTGTCGCGGGGCTTCGCCAAGGAGGCCGCCGGCTCGGGGGTCACCGTGAACAGCGTCATCGCCGGGCCCACCCACACCGGCGGGGTGGAGCAGTTCGTCCGCTCGCTGGTCGGTGACGACCTGCCGTGGGACGTGGCGCAGCGGGAGTTCATGCTCCGGCACCGCCCGCAGTCGCTGCTGCGACGCCTCATCGAGCCGGCCGAGATCGCGAACCTGGTCGTCTACCTGGCCTCCCCGCTGGCCTCGGCCACCACCGGGGCGGCCGTGCGGGTGGACGGCGGTTACGTCGACGCCATCCTGCCCTGACCCCACGGTCCACCTGAGCACCCCGGTCGATGCCCCCGAGGAGGGGCACCGACCGGGTGCTCAGGCGATCCGACGGACCCGCCACACCGCGAGATAGAGCAGGATCGCGGCGAGGGCGACGAAGACTCCGGTCTCGATGCCCTGGAACAACCAGTACCGGTCGGCCGGCTGGTAGAGCACCCAGTTGTACGCGCCCGCGCCGAACTCGGCACCACACTGCCCGCCCGTCGGCGCGGTGGCGCCCGGTGGACAGATGACCTGGGCGCCCGGCGCCACCATCGCTCCGCTGCCGTCCCGGATGCCGTTCGAGATGGTCCAGGCACCCCGCAGGGCGGTCTCGTCCAGGCCCGCGGTGGAGACGAGCGGCGTGGTGTGCTCACGGCCGGGCAGGTAGTGCGGCCGGGCCAGGACAGTCAGCGCCACGCGTACGGCGGCGAACCCGGCCAGGGTCACCGCCATGGCCGGCAGCATGCGGGGCCACACGGTGCCGGCGAAGACCCCGAGCGCAACCGCGAAGAGGGTGTAGCCGATCGGTGCCACGCCCTGCATGTCGAAGAAGAGCACGTCGAAGCGGCTCCGACCACCGCCCGCCACCAGCGGGGACAGCCACCACGCCATGCCCAGCCCGTACACGACGGCCGCGCCCAGCGTGAGCGCACCGACAAGCCCGAACTTGGTCGCCGCCCACCGCGTTCGGCTGACCCCCTGCGTCCAGACGAACCGGTGGGTGCCCTGCTCGACCTCCCGGGAGACCAGCGGCGCGCCCCAGAAGAGCCCGACCAGCAGCGGCAGGACGAGGAAGAGGATGCCGACCAGGAGCGCCGTGTCGTGCTGGCTGTTGAACTGGTTGAAGGCCCGGACGCACTCAGCCGTCTCGGTGTCCTGGCGCAGGCACTGCGGCAGGCCGAGTTCGGCGAACCTGCCCCGGATCGCCAACCCCGTCGGGACCAGCACGGCGGCCAGGACGGCGAGCCCGATCAGCGTGACCAGCGCCTGCCTGCGGTGCTGGCGCCAGGCGACCCACATCATGCCGGAACCCCCCACGCCTCGTGGCTGGCCCGGGTCACCGTGTCGTCGGTGAGATAGGCCAGGATCAGGTCCTCCAGGGTGACGTCGCGGACCGTCCACTCCGGGTCGATGGGGTCTCCGTCGGCTCGAACCAGCAGGGTCGACTGCCGGTCGGTGTGACTGGCCCGGACCACCGCCGCCACCCCGGCGATCGGACGCGCACCTGCCGCGCGCGGCCCGCTGAGCTGCCGGTGGCCTTCGAGCAGCTCCTCCACCGGGCCGGCGAGTTTCACCTCGGCAGAGTGCAGCACGATGAGGTAGTCGCAGACCCGTTCGAGGTCGCCGAGGATGTGCGAGGAGAGCAGCACCGTGGTGCCGGACTCGGCAACGCTGCCCATCAGTGACTGCATGAACTCGCGGCGGGCGAGCGGATCCAGGCTGGCCACAGGCTCGTCGAGCAGCAGCAGCCGGGGCCGCTTGGCCAGCGCGAGGGCGAGCGCCACCTGGGCACGTTGACCACCGGAGAGCTTGCCTACCGGGCGACCGGGCGGAATGCCCAGTTGCGCGAGCCGGGTCCGCACCAGGGTCGCGTCCCACCGTCGGTTGAGCTTGCCGCCCATGATGACCAGTTCTTCCGGCGTGAGGTCCCGATAGATCGGGGTGTCCTGCGCGACGAATCCGATCTCCGCCAGCAACTCCGTGTTGCCGTACGGCACGTGACCGAAGACCCGTACCTCGCCGGCGTCCGGCCGGGACAGGCCCACCGCCAGGTGCAGCAACGTGCTCTTGCCGGCCCCGTTGGGCCCGACGAGCGCGGCGACCCGTCCAGCCGGCAGCCGCAGCGAGCACTCGCGCAGCGCCCAGGTGCCGCCATATCTCCTGCCGAGCCCGTCGGCCTCCAGCACCAGCTCCATACCGCTTCCTCTCACGCAGATTCCTTCGTCACCGAGGCGGGAAAGGTGGCCCGCATCGTCGTCGCCACCAGGGCGGTTACCTCCTCGGCCGTGAGCCCCACCGCCTGCGCCCGACGCACCCAGTCGACCAGCTCGGCGCGCAGCTCGGCCTGGTTGACCAGGGCCTCGCGATGCAGTGACGCGGTGATGAACGTGCCGACACCGGGCCGCCCCTCCGCCAGTCCTTCGATCTCCAACTCGCGGTACGCCTTGAGCACCGTGTTGGGGTTGATCGCCAATGACTGCGCCACCTCGCGGACCTTCGGCAGCTGGTCGCCGGGCGCCAGCAACCCCACCCGCAACGCCTGTTTGACCTGCTGAACCAGCTGTACGTAGGTGTTCACCTTGGACCGGCCGTCCAGCACGAACTCGATCAACAACGCTCCTCCCGACCAACCCTTATGGCTTGTCCTACGACAGTAGGACTATACGACAGGTTGGTGAACCAGGACGTCGCTGTCAAGGCATCGCGACGGCGGGTCGCCGAGTCGGGGTGCCGATGGGACCACCGGGCGCGTCAGGCACGATCAACGACATGGTGTTCCACGGGCTCGCGTACACCGCGACACCGCACGACCGGGCGGGGAGCCTACGCGTCGACCCGGCCCGGGTCGCCGACCTGCTCGACCGCGACGACAGCCAGGTGCTGCCGATGTGGCGCGACCGGCCGCTGCTCACGGCCGACGGCAGACCGGTGCGGCTCACCGGTGCACCCGCCCGAACCCTGGTGGCGGCGGCCGGTCAGACCGCCCTGCTCGGCCTCGACGGCACCACAGCGAGTTTCGCCGCCGATCTCAGCGACGTCGAGGAGACCGAGGCGCTGCGCCTGGCTACTGCGCACCGCAGCGCCGACCTGCGCGGGCTGGCCACCACCCTGCCCGGCCCACTCGCCGCGACCCTGGCGTACGCGCGCGGCCTGCTCTACTGGAACCGGCACGCCGGATACTGCGGTACCTGCGGCGCGACCACGGCCAGCGCCGAGGCCGGTCACCTGCGGATCTGCCGGGGCCCCGACTGCGGTCGGCAGTTGTTCCCCCGGATCGAACCCGCCGTCATCGTGCTTGTGGAATCCCCCGATCCCCAGCCACGCTGCCTGCTCGCCCGCCATCACGGTGCCGACCCGAACGGCTTCTCGCTGCTCGCCGGCTTCGTCGAGATCGGCGAGAGCCTGGAGGGCGCCGTCCGTCGCGAGGTCGGTGAGGAAGCCGGCGTGACGGTCGGCGCGGTCACCTACCAGGGTTCCCAGGGATGGCCGTTTCCGGCCGGTCTCATGGTCGGCTTCGTCGCCCGGGCCGTCGAGGAGACGATCGCCGTGGACGGACGCGAACTGTCGGAGGCCCGGTGGTTCACCCGGGCCGAGATCGTCGAACGCGTCCGCAACGGTCCCGGCTCGGGACCGGTCGACTCCATCGGCGGTCGGCTGCTGCGCTCCTGGGCCGGGCTCGACCGGCCACCGCTTCGGCACGCCGAGGACTGAGACCTGGCCAGCACGGCGCACCCGCGAATGGCATTCGGCGAGTACGGCAGGTTAGCCTGCCCTAACTCATCGAACGTGAGGCGGGGGCATGACACAGACCACGGGGCGACTGATCCGCCGGATGTTCTGGCGGCAGCGTCGCGACACCGCCCTGTGCGCCGCGTTCTGGTCACTGCACCAACTGTGTGAGGCTCTCGTTCCGGTGGCCATCGGCCTGGTCATCGACCAGGCCGTCGGAACCGGGTCGACCTCGGCGATGGCCTGGTCCGTGCTGGGCATCTTCGCGTTGTTCACCGCCCTCACCATGGGCTGGCGGTCGGGCTTCTGGTTCCTGTCCCGGGCGGTCACCGAGGAGTCGCACGAGCTGCGGATGCGGGTGGTCCGGCGGGTGGTCGGCGGTCAGGGCCTCCGGACCAGCCGCCAGAGCGGGGAACTGCTCTCGATCGCGACCTCCGACACGCAGTCCGCCGCTGAGCTGCTCGAACTGGGCACCCGGGGGGTGAGCGCGCTGGTCGGGCTGACGGTGTCGACGGTCGTGCTGCTGCGGATCGACTGGTCGCTCGGGCTCGGACTGGTGGTGGGCGTGCCGATCCTGGTGCTCGGGCTCAACGCGCTGGGGCCGGTCGTGGGCCGCCGCACGTCCGCGCAGCAGCAGGCGGTCGGTCGGGCCGCCGCCACGGCATCGGACCTGCTGCGTGGGCTGCGACCGCTGCGTGGCTTCGGTGGGGTCGACGAGGCCGTCGGCCGTTACCGCACGGCCAGCCGTACGTCGCTGCGTGCCGGCATCGGGACGGTCAAGGCCGGCGCCACGTTCGTCGGCGCGTCCACCTTCACGACCGGCCTGCTGATCACCGCCGTGGCCGCGCTGGCTGGCTGGTACGCCCTGGACGGGCGGATCACGGTCGGGCAGCTCATCACGATCGTCGGGCTGGCCACCTTCCTCACCGATCCGGTGCTCAACCTCGCCGACTGCGTCTTCCGGCTGGCCACGGCGCGGGCCAGCGCGGCCCGCGTGGCCGAGGTGCTCGCCGCCCCCGAGCGGGTGCCCTCCGGGACGCGGACGGCCGAGCCGGGGACGTTGAGCCTCGACACGGTGCACGCGCCGGGCCTGGACGGCGTCGACCTCGCCGTGGCCCCCGGTGAGCTGCTCGGCATCGTCACCGCGGAGACCAGCACCGCCGACGACCTCACCGACCTGCTCGCGGGGGCACGGCCGCCGGACCGGGGTGAGGTGCGGCTGGCCGGCACGCCGATGCGGGAGTTGGACCTCGCCTCGTTGCGGCGAACCGTGCTTGTCGAACCGCACGGCGTGGACCTGTTCGGCGCCACGCTGCGGGAGGTGCTCCAGACCGGCGACGACCGGGACGACGCCGCCCTGCGCGCCGCCATGGCCTCGGCCGCCGTCGGTGACCTGCTCGCCGATGACGCCGGATTCGACCGTGAACTCGTCGACCACGGCCTGAACCTCTCCGGTGGCCAGCGGCAGCGGCTCGCCCTGACCCGTGCGCTGCTGGCCGACCGGCCGGTCACCGTCTTCCGCGACCCGACCACGGCGATCGACGCGGTCACCGAGCACGCCATCGCCGACGGCATCCGCGCCTACCGGGCCGGCGACGACCGGGCGACCGTCCTCGTCACCACCAGCGCACCGCTGCTCGACCGGTGCGACCGGGTCGTCTTTCTCCGCGCCGGTCGGGTGGCGGCCGTGGGGCGTCACCGCGACCTGCTCGCCGACTCGTCGTACGCGGAGGTGGTGCTGCGATGACCCCGGGAGCAACGATTCTGCCGGTCGCGACCGGTCGGGTGACGCTCACCGCCTTCTGGCGGGCCCTGCGGCGCTACCCGCTGCTCGCCTGGGCATCGGTGGCGGCGGCCACGGCGGCCAGCGTCGCGGCCGTCGTCGTGCCGATCCTGCTGGGCCGGCTGGTCGACCTGGTGGTGGCCGGTGGCACCGTCGGCTCGCTGCTGCTGACCTCGGCGTTGATCCTCGGCGCGGGCCTGGCCGCCGCGATCCTCACCGGCGCGGCCAACTGGCTGGTCACCGAGTGGGGCATGCGTGCCTGCGCCGACCTCCGCGAGGAGGTGCTCGACCGGGCGCTGCGGATGGACGCGACCCGGCTGGAGAGCGCCGGCTCCGGCGACGTGGCCTCCCGGGTCACCGAGGACGTGGAGCGGGTGACCGACTCGGTGCGGCTGGCGGCCGGGATCTTCACCGCCCTGGTCACCGTTGTCATCACCTTCGCCGGTTTCGCGACCCTCGACTGGCGCATCGCCGCCGCGTTCCTGGTCGTCTTCCCGGTGTACGTGCTGAGCCTGCGCCGTTTCGTGCCGCAGGCGAAGCGGCTGTACGCCGCCGAGCGGGAGGCCGCGGCGGTGCGTACGCAGAGCGTGCTGAACACCTTCACCGGTGCCCGGACGGTGCACGCGTACGGCATGCAGGAGCGCCAGAGCCGACGGGTCGAGCAGGCTTCCCGGCACGCGGTGGTGGCGCGCCTGCGTGCGGTGCGGGGCTTCCTCTGGTTCGCGAACACGATGAACTACGCGGAGGCGCTCGGCCTGACCGCCGTGCTGCTCACCGGCTTCCTGCTGGTACGCGCGGGCGACAGCACGGTCGGCGACGTCACAGCTGCGGCGCTGCTGTTCCATCGACTCTTCGGCCCGCTCGGCCTGTTGTTGATGTCGTTCAACGACATCCAGTCGGCCGGGGCGGCGCTCGCGCGGCTCGTCGGCATCTCCGGGCTCGACGTACCCGCGACACGGCCGGCCAGGCCGATCTCCGGTTGGCTGCCGACGAGCGTCACCGCCAAGTCGGTGTGGCACCGCTACCCCGGCGGCCCGGCCGTCGTGCAGGACGTCTCGATCGAGATCGCCGAGGGTCAGTCGTTGGCGATCGTCGGCGAGAGCGGAGCCGGCAAGACCACCCTCGCGGCCATCCTCGGTGGCGTCTTTCCCGCCGCCGAGGGCGAGGTGTGGCTGGGTGACCGTCGGATCGGCGAGCTGGATCCCGCCGAGCTGCGCCGGACCGTCGGCGTGGTCACCCAGGAGGTCCACGTCTTCGCCGGCACCCTCGCCGACGACCTGCGGCTGGCTGCTCCGGCCGCCTCGGACGACGACCTGCACGCCGCCTTGCGGCTGGTCGAAGCCGACGGTTGGGTCAACGCCCTGCCCGACGGGCTGTCGACCCGGGTCGGCGACGGCGAACACCCGCTCACGGCCGGTCAGGCGCAGCAGGTGGCGCTGGCCCGGATCGCCCTGCTCGACCCACCGATCGTCGTCCTCGACGAGGCCAGCGCCGAGGCCGGCAGCGCGGGGGCCCGACAGCTCGAACGGGCCAGCGCCGCCCTGATCCGGGGCCGCACGGCCGTCGTGGTCGCCCACCGGCTCAGCCAGGCACACACCTGCGACCGGATCGCCGTGATGGCGCACGGCCGGATCGTCGAACTCGGCGCCCCGGACGATCTGGTCGCGGCCGGCGGCCGGTACGCCGAACTCTGGTCGGCCTGGCGACGCTGACCTGGCCCGTCCGACCGTCAGTCGCGCAGCAGCGGCAGCACCCGCCGACCCAGCAGGTCGATCCCGCGCTGCGGGGTCAGGCCGTGCGGGGTGCCGAACTCGACCCGGCTCGCCCCGGCATCGAAGACCGCCGCGGCCTGCGCGGCGACCTGCTCGGGCGTACCGGAGAACGCGAACAGGTCGAGCAGGTCGTCACCGATCAGTGCGCCGGCCAGGTCGTCCTCGCGGCGGGTGACGTGTTGCTGGATTCGGGCCAGCAGTTCCGGGTCGACCTCGACGGTGGGGTCGAGGGCGGCGACCACCGCGAGGTACATGGCGACCTCGGTGCGGGCCATCCGTCGGGCCAGCGCACCGTCGGTGTCGACCACGGTGACCGCACCGAGCACCACCCCGGTGTCCCGGCCCGAGGCCGCCTCGTCCAGCCACGCCCGCATCGTCTTGGCCATCGCCGGATTCGCCGATCCGCCGACCTTCACCTCGTCGGCGAACGCGGCGGCGGACCGCGCGGTCTGTTGGCCCCACGTGCCCACCAGCACCGGCACGTCCGGCCGGGCCGGGGTGTACCGCAGCGCGGTACCCGGCGCGACGGTGAACTCACGGCCGACGAAACCACAGTCGTCACCGGCGAGCAGCCGCCGGACGATCTGCACCGTCTCGGCGATGCGTCGCAGTGGCCGGGTCTGCGCCACCCCGACCTGTTGCAGCCAGGTGCCCCGGGCCAGGCCGAGGTACGCGCGGCCGTGCGAGGCCAGGTCGAGGGCGGCCACCTGACCGGCCACCTCCACCGGGTGCAGGGTGAACGGGTTGAGGCAGGCCGCGCCGAGCCGGATCCGGCGGGTGTGCCGGGCGGCCACCAGCAGCGGAAACAGCGGCGGCTGGTACATCAGGTCGCCGAAGACCGACAGCACGTCGAAGCCGTGCCGTTCGGCCAGCTCGGCCAGCACGGCGTACTCGTCGGCGGACTTGTCCGACTGGAGGCCGACACCCACCAGGCGGGTCACGTCAGCTCCTCGGTGGGGATCTGCCGCCGTCCGGTGCGCTCGATGCGCATGATGAGCCGCTCCTCCGGGTCGGGGCAGGCGACGTGGCTGTCCCGAGCCATCCAGTCGCCGTCGTCAAGGGCCCGCTGCTTGGCCGGTAGCAGCGGCAGGCACGCGGCGAGCGCGTACAGGCAGAAGTGCTGGCCCTCGGGAATGCGCAACCGGCACGACTCGGTCAGGTCGACGTGGTCGCCCGGCTTCATGCCGCACACCGAGCGTCCCTCGATCCGCTCCACCACGATCCGCAGGTCGTAGACGTCGGTGGTGGGCTGGTCGTCGCTCATCGCACGGCCTCCGCGTGGTGGTGCACGATCCGCCAGCCCGCGTCGTCGCGCCGCAGCACATCGGTGACCCGGAAGCAGACGTCCGGTCGGTCGGCGGCGTGCCGGGCCCGCAGCACGTACCGGACCAGACCGGTGTCGTCCCACGACTCGGCGTGCAGCTGTTCCGGAGTCACGCTGACCGGTGCCGGTCCGGTCGCCTCGGCAGCCCGGCGGTCCCGCAGCACGTCCAGCGCAGTCAGCCCGGTGAGCAGCCGGTCGGCGTCGGATTCCCAGATGGTCAGGTCGGGGTGCAGGTGGGCGTCGAAGGCGGACCGATCCCCCAGTGATCGGTACATGTCGGTGATCGTGCTGGTGAGTTCGTCGATACTCATCGGGGTCACTTCCGGTCGAGGGAGGCGGCAGCGGGTCGGGACGTCTCGGCGAGGCGCTCACGCAGCGGATCCAGGCCCATCGGCCCGAGCGCCAGCGCCGTGTGGTGGAACTGTTTGCGGTCGAAGGTCGGGCCGGCACGACGCTCGGCGTCCTGGCGGGTCTGCTGCCACAGCCGCGCGCCGACCTTGAAGGCGAGCGCCTGCGCCGGCCAACCGAGATAGCGGTCGACTTCGAACCGGGCGGTGGCGGCGTCCAGCCCGGCGACCCGGGTGAGCAGGTCCACGGCCACACCGTGGCTCCAGCGGGGCGCGTCGGTGAACCCGTTGCCGGGCGGGATCGGCAGGTCGAGGTGCAGGCCGAGGTCGATGACCACGCGGGCGGCCCGCCACATCTGCCCGTCCAGCATGCCGAGCCGTTCCGCCGGGCCGGCGTAGAGGCCGAGTTCGTCGGCGAGCCGTTCGGCGTAGTGCGCCCAGCCCTCGGCGTACCCGTGCACGTGGCACAGCGTGCGCTGCCACGGGTGCAGGTCGGCGGTGGTGAGCGTGATGGCGTGCTGGAGGTGGTGACCGGGCAGCCCTTCGTGGCAGAGCGTGCCGACGTGCCGCCACACCGGCACCGTCGACTCGCCCGGCGGCACCGACCACCAGATGCCGCCCGGGCGGGTCAGTTGCGCGTCCGGTGGGGTGTAGTACATGACCCCGGAGGTGGCGGGACTGATCCGGCACACCACCCGGCGGGTGGCGGCGGGGATGTCGAAGTGTGTCCCGTCGAGCAGCTCGGTGGTCAGTGCGGTCCGCCTGGCCAGCCACTCCTCCAGGGCAGGGCCGACCGGCACCCGCCCGTCCGGGTCGGCATCCAGCGCCGTCCGGGCGGCGGCCACGTCCGGGTGGCCGCAGTCGGCCGCCGCCGCCCGCAGCTCGGCCGCGGTGCGGGCCAGCTCCGCCCAGCCGTACGCGTACAACTCGGCCAGGTCGACGGTGGCGCCGAGGAAGGCGCGGGCGGTGATCTGGTAGAGGTCGCGGCCCACGCCGTCCACCTCGGTCGCGGCGGGAGCCAGTTCGGTACGCAGGAACGTGGCAAATTCCGCCGTGGCAGCGGTGGCCAGCCGCGCCCCCTCAACCAACCGCTCGGCGAGCGGCCCGGCCGGGTGACCAGCGACGAGACCGCCGAAGAAGTCGGCGTCGACCCAGGAGGTGCACTGCGCGGCGACGGTCAGCACCTGCCGGCGGGCGACCAGTTGACCACGCTGGGCGGAACGGCGCAGCGTCGCGGTGTACTGGTCCAGGGTGGTGGGCAGCCGGTGCAGGTGATCGGCGACGACGGCCCAGTCGTCGACGGTGGTCCGGGGCAGGTTGTCGAAGACCTGCCGGGCCAGGTGCACCGGGGTGGCCAGCGGGGCGAGCAGCCGGGTGGTGAAGCCGGCGTCGTAGAGCGCCACCTCGCTGGCCAGCCGGTCCGCCAGGGCACCGGCGAGGGCACGCTCGGCCGGGCCGGTCACCGTGGCGGCGGCCAGGGCGGCCGCGGTCGCGCGGGTCAGCTCGGCGCGGGCGTCGAACCCGTCCGGCGACAGGTCGGCCAGCCGCCATTCGGGGCTACGCCCGGCTGCCTCGGCGGCCTCCGGGTCGAGCGCGGCGAGGGCGTGCAGGTACCTGTCGGCCACGGTGCGCACGCGCGGCGCGGTCGCGCCGGTCATCGGGGCGTCCGGAGCCGGTGGTGGTCGTCGCGGTACACCACGCCGCCCTTCATGACCGCGTGCAGGGTGCGCAACGCGGAGACGGAACGGGTCGGGTCGTCCCGTAGCACCAGCAGGTCGGCGTGCTTGCCGACCTCGACGCTGCCGAGCGTGTCGGCCTGGTCAAGCCATTCGGCGGGGCGGATGGTGGCGGCCTTCAACGCGTCGGCGACCGGCAGCCCGGCGTCCACCATGAACTCCAGCTCACGTACGGTCGCGCTGGTCTCGTCGTAGCCCGCGTGCGGCGGCATGTCACTGCCCAGTGCGATCGGCACCCCGTTGCGGATGGCGTGCTGGAGGCTCTCCCAGTGCCGGGGGCCGGCGGCCAGGGCCCGGTCCATCAACCAGCCGGGCACTCCGGAGTCACGGAAGAACTGTTCGCAGCGGCTCACCACGATGGTGGGCACGTACCAGACGCCCCGGTCGGCCATCAGGCGGGTGACCTCGTCGGTCAGCTCGTAGCCGTGTTCGACGCAGTCGAGGCCGAGTTCGACGGCCCGGCGTACGGTGTCGGCCGGGCCGGCGTGCGCGGTCACCTTGCGCCCCCAGTCGTGGGCGACCCGGATGACGGCGGCCATCTCGTCGTCGAGCAGCTGCGGGGTGTCGATCGCCTCGAACTGACCGGCGATCCCGCCGGAGATGCAGACTTTGATCAAATCGGCGCCGGCCCGGATCTGGGCCCGGGTGAGCCGCCGGAAGCCGTCGGCGCCGTCGGCTTCCAGGGCGTCGGCCTCCCAGCCGTGGCCACCGGTGCAGCACAGCGCGTGTCCGGCGGTGAAGATCCGGGGGCCGTCCACCGCGCCGGCCTCGATGCCCCGGCGCAGCGCGAAGTCGGCGTAGCGCCCCTCGCCGACCAGCCGGGCGGTGGTCACCCCGGCGTGCAGGGTGCGTCGGGCCGAGTCGGCCATCAGCAGCACCAGTTCGGCCAGGTTGGACCGGTGCACCGTGTCGGCGAGGTGGCCGGGCAGCCCGAGGGAGAGGTGCACGTGCATGTTGGTCAGGCCGGGCATCACCACGTCGCCGCCGAGGTCGACCACGCGGGCGTCGCCGGCCTCGGCGAGCACGTCGTCGACGGCCGCCACGGCCTTGATCATCCCGTCGGCGCCGACCCAGACACCCCGGTCGGGCTGGAGGTGGTCGGCGACGCCGTCGTAGAGCGCGAGGTTGACCAGGACCTGTTCGGTTGCGGTGTGCATTGACGACGTCCTCAGTTCGCGGGCACGGTGGCCGGGGCCGCCGTGGGGTCGTTGAGCCAACAGGCGGCGCTGCGTCCGCCGAGGTCGAGGGTGGGTGGCTGGTCGCCGCAGGGGGCGAAGGCGTGTGGGCAGCGCGGCCGGAACCGGCAGCCGGTGGGGGCGTTGGCGGGATCGGGCACCTCACCGGCCAGGGTGGCGGGCAACCGTGGGGTGGGGCCGATGCGGGGCACCGCGTCGATGAGCGCCCGGGTGTAGGGGTGTCGCGGGTTCCGCCACAGCTCCCGGGTGGGCGCGCTCTCCACGACGCGGCCGAGGTACATCACGGCGGTGATGTCGGCGATCTCGTGTACCAGGGCGAGGTCGTGGGAGATGAACAGCATGCCCATGTCGAGATCGCGGACCAGGCCGACGAGCAGGTTTACCACCTGAGCCTGGGACGAGGCGTCCAGGGCGGTGACCGGTTCGTCGGCGATGATCATGCGGGGTTGCGGGGCGAGTGCCCGGGCGATGGCGAGGCGTTGCCGCTGGCCGCCGGAGAACTGGTGCGGGTACCGCTCGGCGGCGGTGGTCGGCATGCCGACCCGGTCCAGCAGCTCGCGTACCCGGTCGCGGCGGGCCGCGCCGGTCACCGTCGCCGGGACGCCGTCGAGCAGTTGCGCGCCGATGGTGCGCCTGGGGTTCAGCGAGGCGTACGGGTTCTGGAAGACCATCTGCAGGCCGATCTCGGTGTCCGGCCGGCGCCGCCAGCCCAGCGGTGTGACCGGCTGCCCGGCGAAGCGGACCACACCGGCGCTCGGCGGGGTCAACCCCACGGCCACCCGGGCCAGCGACGACTTGCCGCAGCCGGACTCGCCGACCAGGCCGACGATCTGCCCGGCCGCCACGTCCAGGCTGACCCCGGCGACCGCGAGCACCCGGCCGCGTCCCCGCGAGCGGTACTCGACCTCGACGTCGCTGATGTCCAGCAGGCCGGTCATCGGGCTGTCACCTCCAGGTGCGGGCGGACCACACAGGCCACCGACCGGTCGGCAGCCACCGGAGCCAGGGGCGGTGGCACGGTGCCGCAGGCCGGCTCGGCGTACCCGCAGCGGGGTTGGAACGGGCAGCCGGGCGGTGCCTCACCCGGCGCCGGCGGGGCGCCGGGGATGGGCCGTAGCGTGCCGACGGCCTGGGTGCCGTGTGGCCGGGCGCCGAGCAGCGCCGCAGTGTACGGGTGGGTGGGTGCGGTGAGCAGCGCCCCGGTGGGGCCGGTCTCCACCACGCGACCGGCGTAGAAGACGTAGCCACGGGTGGTCAACGCGCTGAGCACCCCCAGGTCGTGGGTGATGAAGGCGACGGCCAGCCCGGTCTCGGCGCGCAGCCGGTCGAGCAGGGCGAGGATGCCGGCCTGCACGGTGACGTCGAGGGCGGTGGTCGGTTCGTCGGCGATCAGCAGTCGGGGCCGGGCGGCCAGGGCGATGGCGATGGCCGCCCGTTGCCGCATGCCGCCGGAAAACTGGTGCGGATAGGCGCGCAGGGCACGCTCGGGGTCGGGAATCCTGACCTGATCGAGCAGTTCCACCGCCCGGCGGGTCGCGGACCGTCGGTCCAGTCGCAGGTGCACCCGCATGTGTTCGGTGAGCTGACGGCCGACGGTGAGCATCGGGTGCAGGGCGGCGGTCGGGTCCTGGAAGACCATGGCGATGCCCGCGCCCCGGATCCGCTGCCAGCCATTGTTGTCCAGGCCGAGCAGGTCGGTGCCGGCGAACCGCGCCGTTCCGGTGACCTTGGCTCCCGCCGGCAGCAGACCGAGCAGGGTCTGTGCGGTGAGGCTCTTGCCGCAGCCGCTCTCCCCGGCGATGCCGACGAGTTCGCCCTCGTCGACGGTGAGCGACACGTCGTGCAGGATCGGCAGCGGCCCGCGCGGGCCGGGCAGGGTCACGGCGAGGGAGTCGACGTCGAGCAGCGGCGCCATCTCAGCGTCCCTTCGCGTAGCGGGGGTCGAGCCGGTCGCGCAACGCGTCGCCGAGCACGTTGAAGGCCATCACGACGGTGAGGATGGCCAGGCCCGGGAAGACGCTGACCCACCACATCGACAGGTCCTGGGAGCCGAGCGCGACCATCGAGCCCCACTCGGCGGCCGGTGGGCGGGGCCCCAGCCCCAGGAAGGAGAGCGCGGCGAGCAGCAGCACCGCGTTGCCGAGTTCCAGGGTGGCCAGCACGATCGCCGGCCCGATGCTGTTGGGCAGCACATCGCGGCGCAGCGCCCGGACCGGTCCGACGCCGAGCAGTCGGGCGGCGCTGAGGTAGTCGTCGCCGCGCATGCTGAGCACGGCGCTGCGGATGACCCGGGCGTAGACCGGCCAGGAGACGATGACCAGGGCCAGTACCGCGTTGCGGGTGTTCGGGCCGAAGGCGGCGGTGACCGCCATGGCCAGGATGATCTGCGGGAAGGCGAAGACCAGGTCGGTGAGCCGCATCAGCGCCTCGTCGGCGAACCGTCCCAGGTATCCGGCGACCAGCCCGAGCAGGCCGCCGACGAGCAGGGCCAGCGAGACGATGGCCAGGGCCAGCGGGATCGACAACCGGGCGCCGTGCACGACCCGGCTGAAGATGTCCCGGCCGAGGGAGTCGGTGCCGAACCAGTGCGCCGCCGAGGGTGCCGCGTAGGTGTCGGCGCTCTGGGCGAGCGGATCGTAGGGGGCGACGAGCGGGGCGAGGATCGCCACCAGCAGCCAGCCGCCGAGAATGGTCAACGCCACCACGGCGATCGGCTGTCGCCAGATCGGCCGGCCAGCCGAGCCACCACGCAGCCGACCGAGCCATCGACGGCGGGTCAGCGCCCGGTCCACCTTCGGGTCGGGGGCCACCGGATCAGGTGCGGTCATCGTCATGACAGGCGGATCCTCGGGTCGATGAGCCCGTACAGCAGGTCGACGGTGAGGTTGACAAGCGTGTAGACCAGCGCCACGAACAGGCTGACACCGAGGATCGCGGGCAGGTCGAGGGCGGTGGCGCTGCGGTAGGCGTACTGACCGACGCCCGGCCAGCCGAAGATGCTCTCCACCAGCACCGTCCCGGACAGCAGCGAGGCGAAGGCCAGGCCGGACACGGTGACCACCGGGACCAGCCCGGCGCGCAGCAGGTGCCGGCGCAGCACCACCCGGGCCGGCAGGCCCTTGGCGTACGCGGCCCGGATGTAGTCCTGCTGAAGCACCTCCAACATGGCGGAGCGAACAAAGCGGACCAGCAGCGCCACGGTGAGCGAGGTCAGCACCAGCACCGGCAGGGTGAGGTGTTGGGCCGCGTCCCAGGCCACGTCCCACTGACCGGCCAGTGCCGCGTCGACCGTGTACATGCCGGTGACGGTCGGCGGCGGGCTGAAACCGGTGGAGAGCCGTCCACCGCTGGGAGCCAGCCCGAGTTTGTAGAAGAAGACGTAGAGCACCACGAGCGACAGCCAGAACGGCGGCGTGGAGAGCCCGAGCAGGGCACCCACCCGCACGAGCTGGTCGGTGACCCGGCCGTTGCGGACCGCCGCGAGCATGCCGATCCCGGTGCCGATCACCAGCGCCAGCACCATGGTGGGGATGGCCAGTTCCAGGGTCGCCGGCACGTACCGGACCAGGTCGTCCAGGACCGCCCGACCCGTCTGCTGGGAGATACCCAGGTCACCACGGAAGAGGTTGCCCAGGTAGTGCAGGTACTGCTGCCAGAGCGGCTGGTCCAGCCCCCACTTCTCGCGGAAGGCGGCCACCGTGGCCGGGTCGTTGAGCGCCTGGTCGGACAGGTTGGCGGTGACCGGGTCACCGGGCACCACGTTGACCAGCCCGAACGTCACCACTGTGACGCCCAGCAGCAGTCCGGCGGTGATCGCCAGCCGCTTGGCCAGGAAGGCCAGCAGCGGGTGGGACCGGCGGGGCCGGGGCGCGGTCGTGGTGACCGCGCCCGGCTCGCCGTTGTGGACGGTCGTCATGGTGCTCCGACTACCTGCGGCCGACCGCGGCGACGTCGACCTGCCAGCCGGCGGCGGAGTAGTCCGCGCCGGTCAGGTCGGCGGTCGCCACCACCGTGGAGGAGTTGCTGGCCAGCACGATGTACGGGGAGGACTGGTTCATCAGCCGCTGCCACTCCTGCATGGCGGTGGCCCGGGCCGCGAGGTCGAGGGTCTCGGTGACCTTCTCACCGGCGGCGACGACCGCCGGGTCGGCCCGCTCGACGGTCCAGCCCGAGCGCAGCGCGGTGGCCTGCCCGGGTGCCATGTTGTTGATCAGTGAGTCGGCGACCGGGTAGTTGAGGCTCTGCGGAGTGAAGCCCAGCGGCGACTTACCGCCGCGCATCTCGTCGAGGAAGGTGGTCAGCGGCTGCGGATTCAACTCCAGCGTGATGCCGGCCTCGGCGGCGTCGCCCTGCACCTTGGTGGCGACGGTGCCCAGGTCGACGCCCTTGTAGGTGATGGCCGGGTAGTTGAACTTCACCGTCGGGTTGGTCAGTTCGGCCTCGGCGAGCAGCGCCTTGGCCTTCGCCACGTCCCGGGTGGACGCCTCACTCTCGGGCAGGGTGCCGGGGAAGGCCGGCGCGACCAGGCCGGCGCCGGGAGCGGCTCCCTCGCCGTACAGCGCGGCGATGCCCTGGTAGTCGATGGCGGCACGCAGCGCCTGGTTGAACTTCGGGTTCGCGGTCACATCCGAGACCGCCGGGTCGGCGTTGAGGAAGAGGAAGTAGACAGTGTCCTGCACGCCGGAGGTTTGCAGGCTCTCCGGCAGGCCGTCGAGCAGCTTGCCGGAGATGTCCAGCGAGATCTCGGCGCTCTCGGCGCGCTGCATGGTCAGCTTCTGGGTCTGCACGTCCATGTTGCGCAGTACCACCCGCTCGAACTGTGGCTTGTCGCCCCAGTAGTTCGGGTTGGCCTCCAGCACCACCTGCGACTCCGGCTCGTACGACTTGAGCACGTACGGCCCACTGCCGATCGAATTGGTGTCGAGGTACTGCTGGGCGGTGTCGCCCTGCGCGGCGTCCGCGCCGTCCTTGGCACCGTTGTCCCGGGCGACCTCGGCGTTGAGCACACCGGTGGACGGCATCGCCAGCACCACCGGAACGTTCGGGTTGGGGGTGGCCGAGGTGACCACGACGGTGCTGTCGTCGGTCTTGCTGACGCTCAGCTCGCTCACCGTGACCGCCGGGCTGCCCTTGATGTTCTTCAGCCGGTTGAGGGAGAAGACCACGTCGTCGGCGGTGAGCAGGCTGCCGTCGGAGAAGGTCACTCCGGAGCGGAGCTTGAAGGTGAAGGTCTTCGCGTCCGGCGACGCCTCGTACGACTCGGCCAACGCCGGGACGGGGGTACCGACGTCGGAGCCTTCGAAGGTGAGCAAGGTGTCGTAGAGGGCGTGCACGGCGGTCAGGCCGGTGGCTTCGTAGACGCGCCCAGGGTCGAGGGTCTTGAGCACGAACGACGTGTTGACGGTGAGGGTCTTGGCCTCGCCACCGTTCGCGTTGCCACCGCTGCCGCCGGCCGTGCAGGCGGTGGTGGAGATGATGGCCAGCGTCGCCAGAGCGAGCGCTCCGGCGCGGAGCCGGCGGGGGGACACCGACATGCTGTTCCTACCTTCGTATGGCGCGGCCCGCTGCGCGGGACCCGCGGGGCATCGACGTCCGGCGGCACCACCACCGGCCGGGCCCAGACGGCCAATGCCGGTGTTCCGGGTTCTCTCGGGGTGCGTCGGGTTCTCGGGGTGCGTCGTCGCAGGGTTGGATGTAGCCGGACTCGCATTCGTCCGGTTCATGTCTGGACGCGGCGTGTCCACCAGTACCAAACAGCGCCGCCCTCGTGTTTGACCACCCTAAACACGGCCGTGTAGCTTGGTCAAACATTTTTAGCCACACTGTTATCGGATCGAGGTTCACATGCTCGGTGACCGGCTCCGCGTCCTGCGCCAGCAGCACTCCCTCACGCTGCGGCAGCTCGCCACAGCCGCCGACGTGTCCCCCGCCCTGCTGAGTCAGATCGAGAACGGGGCGACCGACCCGAGCCTGGCCACCCTGCGCAAGCTCGCGCAGGTGTTCGACACCTCGATCGCCGAGTTGTTCTCCGAGCCGGAGGCACCGGCGGTGCACATCAGCCGGGCCGGCAGCCGCAGCCTGCTCACCGCTCCCCCGGGCCAGATAACCTACGAGCGCCTGACCCCGGGGCGCGGCGATCTGGAGGTGCTCCAGGCCCACCTCGCCCCGGGCGACGCCAGCTCGGCCGAGCCGTGGGCGCACCCCTCGACCGAGTGCGCCATCGTCATCAGCGGCGAGGTGGTCGCCGACATCGGCGGCGAGGCGTACACCCTCACCGCCGGTGAGGCCGTCACCTTCGACTCACGCCTGGCCCACCTCTACCGCAACGCCAGTGACCAGCCAGCCCACCTGATCATCGCGGTCACGCCACCCAACCCCTGAGCGGGCTGACCGGCATCGCGCTGTTGCGGCGGCCGCGCCGGTCGCTACTGTCGTCCGCGTGAATCTGGACGACATCGCCACCCGGCTCGGCGTGCCCATCGAGGACATCGACCGTGTGCACCGGCTGGCCGGCGAGCACCCGTCGGCTCCGGTGCCCGCCAGAGCCGACGCGCCCGCGCTGCTCGACCGGCTCGCCGTACGACCGGACGACGCCGCCGAGATCATGGCGGGCTGGCCGGACCCCGACTCCACGCAGTGGACCCCGGAGCTACGCTGGCTGCTCGACCGCTCGATCGCCCTGGTCCGCGCGGATCTCGGCGGTCACGAATGGCTGCCGCCCGGTCCGGCGCTACCGCGCGAGCGGGGCCCCGCCTGGCGGCACCTCTACGTCTACACGTACCTGGCCCTGGTCGACGTGGTCAGGGGGTACCACCGTGACCACGGCGTTCCCGACGCCGTCTCCTGGGTGACCCTCGCTGACCTGGGTCGCAACCTCGCCATCGACCGGCGGATGAATCGCGAGGGCTGGTCGGTCATGCAGAGCTGGCTGACGCTGCACTCGCGCGGCGCGGTCTACGAGCTGGGTCGGCTTCAGCACCATCGCGGCGGCACCGCCATCGACCTGCACATCCCCGACTCGGGGTCGCTGACCCCGGAAGCGGTCGAGGCGTCCCTCGACGAGGCCCGGGCGTTCTTCCCGCGCCACTTCCCCGACGAGCACTACACGTCGTTCGCCTGCGGTTCGTGGCTGCTCGACCCGCAGCTGCGGGAGTACCTGCCCGAGGAGTCCAACATCATCCGCTTCCAGCGACGTTTCGAGCTGGAGCCCTATCAGGAACCGGAAGGGCTAGACGCCGACGTCGAAGTGGTGCGGTTCGTGTTCCGTACCCTGACCACACCGCTGGACCAACTGCCGCGCGACACCGTGCTGCAACGCGCCGTCATCGACCACCTGAAGGCCGGCCGCCACTGGCAATGGCGCCGCGGACGCTTCCCGATCGAGCCGGTCCGCTGACCGCGGCGGGTCGGCTGGTGCTGGTGCCGCCGCTGTCACCTGACGCGCCCGGGTAACCTGCGCCCGAGCGCTGGGACCGGATCCGGACGGCGATGGCGGCGGCGAGCAGGGCCAGACCAGCGACGTGCAGCGACCGGACGATCGTCGCAGCGAGGATGGTTGCACCGGGCAGCAGCGGCACGAGCGCCAGTCCGGCGACGGACACCAGCGCGGCGACGCTCCAGAACAGCACTGGAAGTCGACGTGGCGGTGCGAGCCGGCGAGCTCCCGCCGCCGCCGCTGCCCGCCGACCGAGGCGTGCGGTGAGCACGACGACGAGCAACGCACCGACGAGGGTGCTCGTCAGATCCGAGACCGTCCACCAGGCGACGTCCGTAACGCTCGACCATCGGAGACCGAACACCACTCGAAGCCAGCCGTCGGTGTGCGTCAGCCAGTCCCAGCCGAGGTGGCTCGCCGCGCCGAGGAGCGCCGAGCTGATCGTGATCCACCAGCGGTGCGGCCACCGGGCCAGGGAACCGTGCCCACTCCAGCCGAACCAACGCTCGCCGGGCAGGTGAGCCAGGATGGCGTCGGCGCAGGACCGGAAGACCGCCGCGTACGCCAGCGCCATCGGCAGACACCACCAGAACAGCGCCGGCCAGGAATGGGTGTCGGCGAAGCTCCGGCCGGTCGGGCCGGTCGCCAGGTAGGCGACGTCCGGCGCCATCGCGCCGAAGCTCAACGTCACGCCGTCGAACCACCGGGGCCGCCACCACTTGAGCGCCAGCACCGGCGCGAGATGCGAAGGGAAGGTAAGCGGCACGGTGCGGAGCATAGGGCTTGTCGTCCGCGCGGGCGTCGGCCCGCGACCGGGCGCGGACCCCCGAGTGGGATCCGCGCCCGGACAATGTACGGATCAGCTGACGGTGCAGGTCGCGCCGTTGAGGGTGAACGAACTCGGTTCAGCGGTGTTGCCGGTGTGGGTGGCCTGGAAGCCGATGCCGACCGACGCGTTCGGGGCGAGGGTGCCGTTGTACGACATGTTCCGCGCGGTCACCTGCCCGGAGGTCGGTGAGTAACTCGCGTTCCAGCCGCCGGTGATGGTCTGCCCGCCGGGCAGGGTGAAGACCAGCGACCAACCGTTGATGGTGGAGTTGCCGGTGTTGGTGATGGTGATCTGTTCGGTCAGCCCGTTGTTCCAGGCGTTGACCTCGGCGGTGACCCGGCACGCCCCACCACCGGGCGGCGGCGTCGTCGGGCTCGGGGGCGGCGTGGTGGGGTTCGGCGGCGGGGTGGTCGGGTTCGGCGGTGGGGTGGTGCCGCCGCCGAACTGGGTGAAGAAGCGCCAGGTCTCGCCCGGCAGCCAGGTCCGGGAGCCGCTGTCACCGGGTGCGCCGTCCTGCGGTGCGGCGATGTGTCCCTCGTCGAACGCCGCCCAGACCACCGGGTAGCCGGACGCGCAGCCGGAGTAGGTGGTGCTGCGGTGGGTGAGGCTGCCCTGCGACGGTTCCGGCGGATTCTGCGCGGTGCAGCCGTTGTTGCGGACGAACCGGTCCCGCAGCGACCGCCCGTTGGAGATGTTGAGGACGCTGTCGCGGATGCCGTGTGCCCCGAAGTAGGCGACCGGCTGGGTGCCGCCGCTGCATCCACTCAGCTGCGCACCGCCGTAGACGGCGACGGCGCGGAAGATGTTCGGCCGGGCGCAGGCGACGGCGTAGCTCATGGCACCGCCGTAGCTGAACCCGAGCGCGAAGCGCTGGGTGGTCTCGACGCAGAGGTCGCCCTCGATCTGACGCAGCATGTCGTCGACGAACGTGACGTCTTCGCCGCCGGAGTTGGCCCAGCCGCTGTTGAGGCCCTGTGGCGCGACGAAGATGGTGCTGTTGTTCGACAGCGGCAACAGTCCGTAGTAGGCCCAGGTGTCGCGCTGCACCGTCTGGCCGGTGGCCACGTCGGTCGCCGAGCCGTTGAGCCAGTGGAACCCGAACACCAGTCGGTACGGGTGGTTGTTGTTGTAGTTGTCCGGCACCCGCAGGATGTAGCTGCGGTTCTTGCCGCTGCTCTGGATGGTGTGGGTACCGCTGCGCAGCGTGGGCGCCTTGCCGCAGCCGGCGGTCGCGGCCAGGATGCCCGACTGGGCGGCCGGGACGCTGCCGGGGTTCGCGCTCAACGTCGTACCGGCGGCGGCCAGCACCATCAGGGCCGCGAGCGCGACCGGTCCGAAAATCGATTTACGCCTGGACATCGTGACTCCATTCCGCGCCCGCTGTGGACGCGCGGCGGTGCGGCGCATCGCCCTGGTGGCGGCGCCGGGAACGGCCGGCGTACCGCGGGGTATGCGCCTGGGTACGGTGCGACACCGTTCGGGCTGTCAGGTCAGGTGGGCGGCCCGGAGCGGCGATGCTCGGCGTGTGCCACGGCTCCCGCGACGTACCGTCAGCCGCCCTGGACCGGCGGCGTGACCCGTCCCGCACGGGGCCCGCAGTGCCCGTCAGCCGGCGCAACGCGCCTCGGCTCGCCTGGTCACCGACCGGGCGGGGGACGTCGGAGCGTGCCCTTCGCTCCTGCCTCCGAAACGTAGCCAGTGAGCGATAACATCGCAAGGTGTAAATGTCTAAACTCCGAAGGGAGACGCCGTGCGTCGGTCCCCCTACCTGCTGGCACTGCTCGGCATCGGTCTGTCCGGCACGCTGGTGCTGCACGCGGCTCCGGCGGCGGCGCGGACCGCACCCACCGCCACACCGGGAATCGTGGTCGTCGACGGCATGACCCAACCGGTGTTCTCGCTCGCCGACGCGATCGAGGAGCGGGTTTACGTTCAAACCACTGTGGACACCGACCATGACGGCCGCCTCGACCGGGTGGCGATCGACATATCCCGGCCCCGGGAGACCGCCACCGAGGGATTCAAGGTGCCGGTCATCTTCGAGCACAGCCCGTACCGCAAGGACGTCTGGTATGACGTGCCGTACCCGAGCGTGCTGGTGGACGAGCTGCCGCAGAACCGCGTCGACCGCCGGGCCGGCCGACGGACGTCCGACGTGGCGGTGCAGCGGTCGGTGACAAAGGCCAACCTGCCCGGTTCACTCGACGACTACTACGTGCCCCGGGGCTACGCGGTGGTGCTCGGGCAGAGCGTCGGCACCGGCGATTCCGACGGCTGCCCGACCAGCGGCGACCGGGCCGAGACGCTCGGCACCAGAGCGGTGATCGACTGGCTGAACGGGCGGGCGAAGGGGTACGACGCGGCTGGCACGCCGGTCACCGCCGGCTGGACCACCGGAGCCGTCGGCATGACCGGTGTCTCCTACAACGGCACCCTGCCCAACCAGGTGGCTACCACCGGCGTCCCGGGGCTGCGGACCATCGTGCCCGTGGCCGCCATCAGCAGCTGGTACGACTACTACCGCGCCAACGGCCTGGTGGTGGCACCGGGGACCTATCAGGGTGAGGACACCGACGTGCTGGCCGGGTTCACCGCCGGTCGGGCCCGGGCCGAAGGTCGCTGCGCCGATGAGATCGCGGCGCTCGGCACCCGGCAGGACCGGGTCACCGGCGACTATTCGGCGTTCTGGCGCGACCGTGATTACCTTGACGCACGGCAGGTGCGGGCCAGCGTGCTCGTCGTGCACGGCCTCAACGACTGGAACGTCAAGACCGAGCACTTCGCCGGCTGGTGGGACGAGTTGGCCCGGCACCGGGTACCGCGCAAGATCTGGCTGCACCGGGGCGGGCACGGTGGCCCGGGCAACACCGCGTCGGTGACCCTGCCGGACGGCCGGACCTGGACGTGGAAGCAGACCGAGAACCGCTGGTTCGACCACTGGCTGTGGCAGGTGCCCAACGGGATCATGGACGAGCCGACGGCCGTGGTGCAGCGCGAGGACGGTGGCTACACGACGTACGCCGACTGGCCCGATCCGGGCAGCCGGGAGGTCGCGCTGCGGCTGGCCGCCACCGACGCCACGATCGGCGCGCTCACCTCCGCCCGGGCGCCGAAGCGCTCCGTCGAGCAACGCTTCGTCGACGAGGGGCGCACCATCCACCCGGACACCCTGGTCGCCGACCCGGAAACCGCAAGCCCGCACCGGTTGGCCTACCTGTCTCCCACGCTGCCCCGCGACGTCCGCGTGTCCGGCCGTCCGGAGCTGCGGCTGCGGCTGGCGATCGACAACAAACCGGACGCGAACCTCACCGCCTACCTGGTCGACTATGGACCGGCCGGCTCGACCGCCGCGCCGGCGGTGGTGACCCGCGGCTGGATGGACCCGCAGAACCGCCGCAGTGCGTCGCGCACCGACCCGCTGCGCCAGGGCAGACTGTACGACCTGCGGTGGACCCTGGAGCCCAAGGACCACGTCTTTCCGGCGGGGCACCGGATCGGCCTGGTGATCTTCTCCAGCGACCAGGAGTACACCCTGCTTCCGCTGGGTGGCACCCGGCTGCGGGTCGCACCGCACCGCAGTGAGCTGCGCCTACCGGTGGTCGGCGGAAGGGCCGACCTCGGCTTCTGACCCGGAAGGGTGGGCGGCACGACCGGCGCCGAAGACCCGTTCGTAGCCGACGAGCACCACAAGGAAGGTGGCGAGCAGGCCGAGGGCAACCAGGCCGGGCAGGTACCGTCCGGCCGGCAGCAGCGCCAGGGCCACCGCGGGCGCGAGCAGCTGCGCCGGGGACACCGATCGGACGCTGAGCCCACGAAACAGCACCTCGCCCGCGAGATACAGCGCGACCCCACCGAACAGCGCCACGGCCGAGATCCAGGCCAGACCCGACTCGGCGGCGTGCCAGGGTCGATGATGTGCCAGCGGGGCGATCACCTCGTGCACCCCGAGCGCCAGATAGATCGTCCCGGTGACCAGCGCGAAGTGGCCGCCGCTGTAGGCGTTGGCGGCTAGCCGATCCCGTCGCGGACCGCGCTCAGCCATCAGCGCCTCGCCCGCCGCCACCGAATTCAGCATGTACAGCCGGAACAGGCAGACCGTGACGACGAGGGTGAGCAGCGCGGCCAACATGGTCGGACCACTGATCATTTCGGAGCCGATGCCGGCGCCGACAGAGATCAACGTCTCGCCGAGCGCGATGATCACCACGAGGGTGTGCCGTTCGATGAAATACTCGGAGCTGCGCAACGGCCACCCGCTGATTCTTGAGGCGACAAGTCCGCCGGCGAAGTCGACCGCGACCGCCGCCGTCCAGAGCAGCAACTGCGCGTTGCCGCCGAAGACGGCACCGAGGACCAGCGGGATCCAGGACAGCGCGGTGGTCACGGTGTAGATGCGCAACGTGCGGTGCAGCCGCCGGTCGCCCTCGGCCGCCCGGCGATAGAGCACCAGGTGGACCGCCCGCACCACGAGATACGACAACACCAGGATCAGGCGCGGACCCGGGTTCGGTTCCCACACGTTCGGGATGACCACGGCGATGAGAAAGATCGGACCCATGACGGCGGTGGTGCCGGCCCGGATCAGCCCGATGTCGGCGCGAGCCTGGTTGCCCAGCCAGGCGTAGATCAGCCAGGAGATCCACAGCAGCAACAGGACGACCAGGCCTTGGAGCAGGGTCAGTGGCGAGGAGCGACCAGCCATGTAGGCGGTGATCCGGGTCAGCGCGAAGACGAACACCAGATCGAAGAAGATCTCGTACCGCGTCGTCCGGTGCATCTCCGTGGTCGTCTCGACGCGCCCTCGGAGGAACCGCCCCATGTGCCCATCTTCGTCGGTGCCACCGCCGTCGTCACGACGATTGGCCAAGCTCGACCCCCGGCTAGGCCGGCATCTGGCGCAGGTAGTGATCAAGGGTGACCCGCCCGTCGGGGACGAACGGCCAGGACGGGTCGGCGAGCCGGGCGACCAGCTCGGCCAGGTCGAGCCACCACCCTTCGGCGACCTCGCTGGGCTGATGCACCACCGGGCCGCAGTGGTGCCGCCGGTAGCGGGCCTCGAAGACGTACGCGAGGTAGTTGGTGCGCGTGTCGGCGTACCAGTACCGCAGGCAGGGCCGGATCTCGCAGTTCGTGACGCCCAGTTCCTCGGTGAGTTCCCGGGCAGCCGCCTCGGACGGGTCCTCGCCGGCCAGCACGACACCACCGGCGAAGGCGTCGTGCATGCCCGGATAGACGTCCTTCGTGTCGGTGCGGCGGTGGACGTACACGCGGTCCTGCTCGTCGCGCAGCAACACCGCCGTCGCGGCGTGCGGCAGGTTGCCGGCACGTACGGTACTGCGTGGCGCGGTGCCGGTGACGGTTCCCGAAATGTCACCTTCCAGGTAGAGCGCCACGAGTTCGTCCATCCGCCCACCGTAGCGCCGGTCGGGTCCGGCACGGCCTCGACGGTGATCCCCTGCCCCGTCCAGGCACCACCGGAACCGCCGCACGCCGGACCGTCACCGGGACGGCGAGCCGTTCAACCAGCGTTCGAGGGCGTCCGGAGTCTCGAACAGCAACACCGGCGGTCCACTCGGATCGGCGTGCCAGGCCCGTAGTCGACGCCGTTCCCGGCCGAACTCGGTGAGGTGCCACACCAGGACCGACTCGGTGGACAGCACGCTGCCCAGTGACTCACGGTTGCCGTTGCAGATCTCCTCCCCCGTCGACAGCCGGCGCAGCGTACGCCGCAACAACCAGCGAAAGGACAGCCCGCGCGGGTAGTCCAGCCCGATGACCAGGTCCGCGCGGGCCAGCGGCACGTCCCGCCAACCGTGGTACGCCCCGTCGAGAATCCAGCGGTCCCGGCGGCAGATCGCCTCGATCCGGCTGCGTTGCCGCGCCACCGGCACCTCGACCCAGTTGGGCTCCCAGAGCAGGTCGTCGACCGGGTACCAGGGCAGCCCGAGCCGCTCGGACAGCCGCTGTGCGAGGGTGGATTTGCCGGAGCCGTGGATCCCGTAGACCAGGATGCGCGACAGCGTCTTGCTCATCGCGCGGCAGCCTATCCGGCCGCCGCCACCAGCCCGAGGGAGGCGTCCGGGCGGCCGGTCGACGGCCGCCCGGAGCCGGGATCAGCGGTTGGTGGCCAGGTCGCCGCAGTCGGTCTCGTCGGGCAGCAGCGGTCGCAGGGCCACCGTCCACCGCTTGCCGTCCGAGGCCCACGGGGTGGCCGCGTTCGCCGCCGCCGCGGCGGTCAGCACCTGCTGCGCCTCGTCACCGGTCGCCGTGACACAACCCAGGCCCAGGCCCTCGCCGAGTTCGGCGCCGGGCAGCGCCGGCCCGGGCCAGGCCACCTCGGGCTGCTCGCCGGCGTCGGCGTTGGCGACCCAGGGCTCGGCCACGGCGGCGACGGCGGTCGGCGCGTACGGCTGTGTATCCGTCGCCGCGGCGGCGAGCGGACCGGACTCGGCGGTCAGCGAGTCGGCGAACTCCCGCAGGGTGTCCCGCTTCGCCCGCTGGTCGGCGGTGAGCCCGGTCTGCGCCCCGCCGGACTCGGCCAGGGCATAGACCTCCAGCTCCTCGACGCCGTTGTCACCGAGGATCGTGAAGCGCGTCGCGGGCGCGTCGGCGACCGGCGGCGTGCCGAAGTCGGCCGGGCCGCCCACCCCGGCGGCGCGGGCCGCCTTGAGCAGTTCCGCCACCTCGGTGGCGCTGATCGTGCCCACCTGAAGGTTGGGCAGCGCCGGACCGGGATAGATCAACGGCACCGGCCCCTGGGTGATCACGCGACCGTCACCGTAGACACTTATCGCGGGTAGCCGGGTGGCCAGCATGGCCGGCGTGACGAAACCGCCGGTGTGCTCCATCCGGAACACCACCGCGTCGGCGGAGTAGGACCGCTCGGGTGAGTCCGCCTCTCCCAACCCGGCGTCACCGGCCTGCTGGCCGCAGGCCGCGGACGTCAGCAACAGCAGGGGGACGACCGCCAGTCGCCCGCTTCGACGAATGCTCATGCCGATCGGACGTCGGCGGGCGCCGATCGGTTGCATCCGACGGGCACCGGCGCGGTCCGTCGCAGGCCCCGGGTCAGCAGCAGCGTCGTGACCAGCGACAGCCCCGCCATCACGGCCACCGCCCGGTGGGTCGGCAGCAGGTCGGCGACCGCACCGGCCAGCGCCGCGAACACCGCCTGACCGGCCAGCATCCCGTTCTGTTGCAGGCCCAGCACCTGGCCCCGGGCCTGCGGCGAGGAGCCGGCGATCAGCCGCTCCTGCAACGGCAGCGAGACCGCGAACCCGACCGAGGCGACCAGGGCGAGCAGCATCGCCAGCGGCAGCTCCGGACGGATCAGGAAGACCAGGTAGGGCACGGGAAGCAGCAGCCGCAGCGGCAACACGCACCGCTGCCGCGCCGCGACCGGCAGAAACCGCCCCACCAGCACATCGCCGGCGAGCATGCCCAGGGCACCGGCGGCGAAGAGGAAACCGGCCCGGTCCCCCGCGTACGGCAGGAACAGCGCCTCACAGCCGACGACCAGTCCATTGGGCAGCCACAGGTTCAGATACAGCGACCGGCGTCCCGGGTCCGACCACAGCTCCCGGTTGATCCGCATGGTGCGGGCGGTCGAGGTCCGCTCACCGGCCCGCGCCGGCCGCTCCCGCAACCCGAGCCAGGTCACCGCCACGGCCAGCGCGCGCAGCGCGGCGGCAACCAGGAACACCTGGTAGGGGCTCAACCAGACCAGCAGCAGACCGCCCGCCCCGAAGCCGGCGATCTGCATGACGCCTACGCTCACGTTCATCGTCGACCGGCCCAGCACGTACGCGTCGGCCGGCAGAATGTCGTTGATCAACGCCCAGCGGGCACCGCCCGTCACCGACCCGACGTACGCCACGAGCAGGATCACGACGAAGCGCACCGACAGCGGCAGACCGGGAACGGCCTGTAGCACCGCACCGGCGAGGCCGACCAACGCGGCCAGGGTCAGCGCCCGGCGCGGCGGCAGGCTGTCGGCCGCCGAGAGCAACGTCAGGCTGCCGAACACGCTGGCCAGCGGCGCGCCGAACATGCTCAGCGCGGTGAGCAGTGCCGAACCGGTCACGGTGTAGGTCAGCGAACCGAGGGCCAGCGCCGACGTGGTGTGCGCCGCGATGCCGGCGCAGTTGGCCACGAAGAGGTTGCGGAATTCGGTCACGGCGAACAGTTCCGAGTACGTCCTCACGCCGACGATCGTCGGGGCGTCGACGCGGGCGGCGTAGTGTTACGGCTGGGGGCGAAACATGTCGCTGTGGCGAGTGCCGGTGGATCTGCTGGCGGGCAGTCGCTTCGTCATCTCGCCGATGACGGACACGGTGGCCGCGCTGAAGGCGCTGCACAGCCCCCGCCACCCGTGGCAACACTCCTGGCAACGGCCGCACCTCGGGGCGTACCAGCGGATGCTGGCGCGGCGGCCGGTGCTTCCGGCGCTGCTGGCGGCGGCCTTCGCGCCGCGGTGGATCGCTGATTTCCTCACCCTGCCGCCCGCGACGGCGACGCCGACGTTCGCCGAGGAACTTGCCGTCGTCGCCGCCCGCTCCGACGAGCGGATCCGCGCCGACCTGCGGGCGACCCGGCCGGGACCGCTCGCCGAGGTGCTGTGCCAGGACGGTCTGACCGAGCAGGTGGTGCACCTGCTCGACTGGGTCTGGACCCACACGGTGCGCCCGGAGTGGCCGGAGCGGGAACGCCGGCTGCGGGCCGACGTGGTGGCCCGCACCTCGCGGCTGAGCGCCCACGGGTGGGCGGGCCTGTTCGCGGACCTCAACCCCGGGATGCGCTGGTTGGGCGACGGCTGGCTCCAGGTCAACGACCACCCCGCCGCGCCGCTGCCGCTCGACCGGGCCGCACAACTGGTGTTCGTCCCGGCGCACTGCGCCAAGGGCTGGGTGGTGTGGGACCACGACCGGTTCGGCATGGTCTACCCGGCCAGCGGCATCCTCGCCGAGGTGTCCCCGCCCACGCCGAACGGGTTGGACCGGCTGATCGGCCCGAACCGCGCCGCCATCCTGAGCCAGCTGGGCACGCCGCTGAGCACCTCGCACCTGGCCGCGCTCACCGGGCTGTCCCTGGGCGCGGTCGGTGACCACCTGCGGGTACTGCTCGACGCGGGCATGGTGACCAAACGCCGCTCCGGGCGGGAGGTGCTCTACTGGCACACCCCTCGTGGCGCCGTCCTGGCGGCCGGTGAGCCGGTGCCGGCGGATGTCCGGGTGGACGAGGATCTCAGGCCAGAGTGATCGTGAACGCCGCGGTGTGCACCTTCCCGTCCACCTGGAAGTCGAAGAACGCCCGGTAACGACCGGCACTCGGCGCGGTCAGCCAGAACTTCACCGCGCCGTCGACCAGCTCCGGCTCCGGATGGACGTGCAGGAAACCCAGGTCGCCCTCGCGCACCACCACCAGATGCCCGTACGCGCCCAGGTAACGCTCCAACGACGCCGGCCCGGCCGCCCCGTCGCGGTCGACGCGGAGGGTCAGCGGAACGGTCATCCCGATGGTGGGCGCGCCGGCCAAGGACACCGTGTACGGACCGGTCTTCGTCTGCGGCTGCGGCGGGGGCAGTCCGGCCGGTTGGTAGTTGCCCGGCACCTCGTGGTCGACGCCGAGCACCAGCGGCAGTCCCTTGCCGTCAGCCGTGGTCACGGTGAAGTCCGCGTAGATGCGGTAGCCGCCGGGTCGGGTGAGTTTCAGCGGCACGCTCCAGGTGCCGTCGTCCGCCATCGTCGGGTGCAGGTGCTGGTATCCGCCGAGGTCACGGCCGACCACGATCATGTGTAGCGGCTTGTCGTGCACCACCGCGAAGCGGGTCACCGGCTGCCCGTCGATCCCCACCACCCGAAACCGGTAGTCGCTGGTCGCGCCGGCCGCCTGGGAGCGCAGCACCGGCTTCAGCGTGTACCCGGCGACGCTTACCGTCGTACCGGTGGCCTGGTCCTGGCCGTCACCTGGATGCGTGTGCGGGCCGGTCCCCGGCCCGTGCTGGTGCCCGTCGCCGGCCGACACCGCCGGCGCCGCGTTTCGGCCGCCGCCCGGTGCGGTGCCCGGCGGCTGCGCGGTGTAGGTGGGGTCGTCGTCGGTGCCGATCCGGCCGAGGGCGAACCCGGCCAGCAGCGTCAGGACAAGTCCCCCGACCAGCAACGCGAGCCGGGTGTCGCCGACGCGCTGCCACCAGCCGGTCGACGCGGATCCGTCCGCCGGTGCCGCAGCGGCGGCTTCCGCAGGTTCGCCGTGCGCCACCGGTGCGGTGGTGACCGCCTGCTGGGCCGGGGTCGCCGCCGGTACCGTGGCTGCCTTCGCGCCTCGCCGAGCGGCCGGGACCGCAGCCGTGCGTGCACCACCTGTGGCACGCCGCCCCTTGGCCTTCGTGGTCGGCTTGGCGCGAGGTCGGTTGGCAGCGGACCGACGTACCGCCTTGCGACTCCGCTCGACGCGGGCCGGACGGCGCTGCCAGGCGAATAAGCCGGCGACCGCAGCCACGCCCACCACCACGGCGGCCCAGCCCAACAGGCCGGTGCCGCCCGAGTCGTCCGAGGTGGGTGGCGCGGCGGCGACCGACGGGACCGGTGCCGTCGGGGCGACTGGGGTGGTGTCGCCGGCTGCCTGCTGCGATCCGGTGTCTCCGTGCTGCTCGGCGGCGGCGAGCAACGACGGATCCGGCTGACCGGTGGGCGGTTGCCAGTTCGGCGGCGCGGCCGTCGGCTTACCGGTGTACCGGAAGGTGACCGTGCCGCGCACCGGGTCACCGTCCGAGGCCACCGACAGGTAGCTCACCGAGTACTGGCCGGCGGCGGGCAGGTGCGCGAGGGCCACCACCGCGGGAAAACCGGTGGTGTACTCGCGCGGTTCGAACACCCCGTCGACCAGGAAGTACTCCCGCACCGGACGGTCCAGTGTGCGGGGTTCGCCATGCGTCCAGCCGTTGTCGACCCGGGCGCCGCCCGGAGCTGTGACGGTGAAGTACGCGTCCTCGCGGACCCGCTCGGTGAAGATGAGCTGCACGGCCGTCACGGCCTCGTCGACGGTGGCGCCATCGGCCGGTGTGGACATCGCCAGGGTGCCGTGCGCCGAGACAGGCGTGGCGGTCCCGAGAAGGACGACGCTGGCGGCAAGGGCCAGAGCGAGCAGACCGGCGGCGACACGGCCGTGAGCCCGAGGGAGACGACGCATCGGATCATCCTCGCGATGACGCCGCTTTCTGCAATAGGTCGTCATCTTTTTGTTCAGATGGGAAAAGTTCTGGTCGTCCAGACCGATACCGGGATGGTGGTCCACTGCCGTCGTCCTGATCAGTCGGCGACGCGGACGGACTCGCGGCCCTCGGCCCGGGCCTGTTCGAGCAGCCGGGCGAGCTTCCGACGACGTCGGCGGCTGATGGTCCGCCAGCCCAGCAGCAGCGTGCCGACGAGCACGCCGAGGACCAGCTGTGGCCAGGGCAGCGCCCACGCGGTCACGGTGATGGTGGTCGGCCGGATATCGGCGCCGCCCGGATCACCGGAGACGACCGTCGGGGTGACCTCGACAGTGGTGGTGAGCCGTCCCAGCCCCCAGATCCCGCCGACGTGGGCTTCGACCTGTCGCCCGTCGCCCGGTAGCAGCTCCGGCACGTCGGTGGCGGCGCTCCGGCCCGCCAGGCCGAACAACTCGCCCACCCGTACGCTGCCGTCACCGGTCGCCGCGACGTTGCCGTTGTTCTGCGCCGTGAACGTCAGGTGGACATCGCCGGGGCTGAAGGGATTCCACGACCTCTCGTACCTGACGCTGAGATCCCCCACCGCGACTGCGGCGGTGACCGTGCCGCTGGCCCGCAGCATCACCCGGAACCCGACCCTGCTCTGCACCGCCACCGTGCCCCCGGCGCTGGTCACCGTGGCCGCGACACCGGCCGGATGATCCCCCGGCGTCGCGTCCGGCGGCACGGTGATTGTGAACGGCACCACGGTCGTCTGCTTCGCTCCGACGGTCACCGTCTCGGGCAGGGTGATCCAGGTTCCACCGTCCACCGACTCCTGGCCGGAGGTCAGCATGTTGAACCGCCCCTTGTCGGTCAGGTAGCCGTCGGCGGCCTGCAACGCGAACACCACCGGCGCGTCGCCGAAGTTGCGCACCGCCAGGTGCTCGGTCAGCACCGTACCCGGATCCAGCGTGTGCTCGATCCACCGACGGCCGTCCGGGCCCCGGGCGTCCGCCGGCTGCACCGCCCAGGTCACCGTCGCACCGGTCGGCTCCGCCGACACGGCGACCGGTGCGGACAGCACGATGGTCGACATCGCGACCAGCACCGCCCCCCACCGTGGCAGGAATCGGATCATCACAGTCCTTCGAGGTCGGGATAGTACGGACCGGGGGCCGCCGGTCGGCGACCCCCGGGTGTGCGGTGGCGTGCCACCGCACCGGCCGTCACTCGAACAGGGACAGGGTCAACGTCGAGGTGTACGAACCGGCTGCGACATCCGCCGGGGTGCGCAGGAACAGGTCGGCGTCGACCGAGTACGCGTCCCCGGTCACCGCACCCGAGTCGAACGTCGAGACCAGCAGTTCCTGGTCGACCAGGCCCACGTTGTTCCCCGGCTGCGTCGGCTCGTCCAACACCGTGACGACCTCTTCGCCCGCGCTGACCAGGCCGGTGTCGCCGCCGTCGAGCAGTCGCGGTTTCCAGCCCAGATGCCCGGCGGCGATCGGCGCCTGACCGGCGCTACCGACGAAATCCGTAGCGCTGCCCAGCACCGCCCACGCCGCACCCTCGGGTGCCTCGTCGGCCGTGCGGGTGTCGGTGACGGTGACCGTCGGCAGCCCGCCGACGAACTGGCGTACCAGCAACGTCGAGCCGTCCTCGGTCAACGCCACCGAGTCCCCGGCGATCGACATCGCCAGCACTCCCGGCTCCTGGATCTCCTCGATGTCGACGGTGACCTCCACCTCGCCGGTGTCACCCGGCTCGGCCTGGGCCGGTGACGGCACCACCGCCGACCCGACCAGGAGGACGCCCGCAGCCCCCGCTGCGACCAGCCGCTTGCGATTCCATGTGCTCATCCGTTGCTCCGTTGTCGTGTGTGGATGGAGTGCAGGTCAGGCGCCGCAGTCGGCAGCGGGATACTCGGCGGTGCGTACGGTGGTGCCCTCGACACCGTCGGCGGTGACCCGGACGGTCGCCACCCCGGCCGGAACCGTCGGCGTCCGCGCGTTGAACTGCTGGTACGCGTTGGCGCCGGGAGCCACGCCGGTCACCGACCGCTGCCCGTACGCCGTCTCCAGCACCACGTTCACCGGCGTGTCGTGATCGTTGCGCGCCTGCACCGCCACGTACGCGTTACCACCCACGCACCGTGCCTGGGCACTGACCGTCACCGGCACCCCCGCTCCGTTCTCGAAGGCCCAGGTGTCCAGTTCGAAGAGGTCGGCGCCCTCCGGCCCGGCGTAGGTGAAGTACACGTCGTGCACGCCCGCGACACCGTCGAGTTCGGCGGTCATTTCCGTCCACTCGCCGAGGGGCGCGTCGACCGGGATGGTCGCGACCACCGGTGCGGTGACCTCGCCCAGTCGAATCTGGATCGATCCGCCGCTGACGAGCGGCCGTACCTTCGCCGTCACGCTGCGGGCACCGTCACCGAAGTCCACCGACGACAACGCCGTCCAGTCGCCATTGTCGATGTCACGCACGACCAGGTTCGGTGCCGCGTCGCCGAACTGCGCGGACCCTCCGTCGACCTTGGCGGTCGCGACACCCTTGCTCCAGCCGAAGGTCTCCGCCTCGAACACCCGGTACGGGTCGAAGTCGCGGACCTGGTCGACACCGGCGTAGGTGCCCACCACCTGCTGGATCGTCCCGTCCTCGTTGAAGGTCAGCTCCTGGATGTGCGGGCTGCGGTACCCCTGGGTGGTGTTGCCGTTGATGCGCTTGTTCAACGTCGGGGCGTGGTACGTGAAGTAGTGCCTGCCCTCGTACTCGAAGACGGACTGGTGGTTGTTGCCGCCGGTGCCGGTGCCGAAGAACTGGGACTGGTTCGGGAACAGCACACCCGCATAGGTCTCCTTCGGCCACTCCATCGGGTCGTCGGAGATCATGTAGCCGATCTGGCCGCCGCCGGGATAGCCGGGCAGCGGAGTCTGGTTGCCGCCGAAGTCGTTGCCGCCGAAGTGCGACGAGTACGAGAGGTAGTACTTGCCGTCGCGCTTGAAGACCTGGGCCGCCTCGAAGGCCACTGGGGCGTCCACCACCGCCGCCGTACCCTCGGTCGACACCATGTCGTCGCCGAGCTCGATGACCCGCAGGTTCTTCGGGTTGTTGAAGCGCTCGGCCGGCGGCATGCTTGTCGACGCCGGGCCCCCACCGAAGTAGAGGTACGCCTCGCCGTCGGAGTCCACAAGCGGCGCGGGGTCGAACTTCCAGGCGACGTCCTCGGCACCGGGCGTGCGGCCGTCGATGAGCGTGCTCGTCCGCTCGCTGGTCCACGGACCGACCGGCGAGGCACCCGTGATCACGTTGCTCGAACTACCGTTGTTGGCGTAGTAGAGGAAGAACTTCTCCTCACCGTCGACCACCTTCTTGGCCATCCCTGGGGCCCAGGAGTTGGCGGTGAAGGGTGCCACCCCGTTCGGGCCCGCGACCTGGATCTCGCCGTGGTCGGTCCAGTTGACCATGTCCGTCGTGGAAATCACGGTGATCTGGTTGATGTCGCCGTAGTTGATGCCCGGCGAGACCCCGGTGGCCGGGTCGGGTGCGTACCCCTGGGTGTCGTTGGTCAGGTACAGGTAGACCCGGCCGTCGTGCACGAAGCCGAAGCCGTCGGCGCCGAACTTGTGCCCGATCAACGGGTTGTGCTCGCCGGGCAGCTTGCCGACGACCTCAATCGTCTTCGACGGCGCGGGCGGCGGCGCGGCGCCGACCACCGACACGCCGTCCAGCTTGAAGTCCATCAGGTGCACCTCGGGGTCCGACGACGGCGTGCTCGTCCACGGCGTCTCGAAGAACAGCCGGGCGGTCGAGACGTTCTGATCGGCCGGGATGGTGAAGGTTCCGGTGAACTCCGCCCACTGGCCCTTGGTGGCGACGACGCTGACCAGGTTGGTGTAGGTCGCCGCGCCGTAGTGCATCGTGGCGAAGAACTGCTTCGTCGCCGGTCCGTTCGGGTTCTCGTACTTGATCCGGGCGGTCAGCGTGTAGCTCTGCCCGGCCTGCACCCGGCCGCTGAGATCCTGCATCGGGCCGGACCCGGTGGTCGCCCGGTTGGTGACGAGCACGGCGTTCGAGCCAGCGTGGGCGTCCGCGGTGAGCGACAGGGTGGCGCTGTCGGTCGCGTTGCCGTTGTTGACGAACCAGCCGGTGAGACCGTCCTCGAATCCGCCGTTCACGACAAGATCGGTCTCGTCCGCCTGGGCCGGCGACCCGGCGACGAGCGCGGTGGCCAGCATGAGCCCGACCGTGACGACAGCGGCGGCCCGACGTAGGGCCGCCCTTCGCACGCGATGTGTCACTGACATCCTCCTTGATCACTGCGGTGGATCCGGGGGTTCGGCGCCGACGGCCGGCCCGTGCCGGTCCAGCCGTCCTGGTCGTCGGGACGGGGCGGGTCAGCAGTCCGCAGCCGGGTGGTTCGCGGTACGCACGGTGGTCACCGTGCGTCCGTCGACCGACCCGGTGACCCGGACGGTCACGGTGCCGGCGGACACCGCCGGGGCACGGGTGTTGAACTGCTGGTAGGCGTGGGCGCCGGGCGCGACGTCCGGGACCGACCGCTGGCCGTACGCGGTCTCCAGCACGATGTCGACCGGCGCGTCATGGTCGTTACGGGCCTGCACGGCCACGTACGCGCTGCCACCGACGCAGCGCGCCTGCGCGTTCACGGTCACCGGCACCTCGACCCGGTCGGCCCGGAGTACGCCGAGCCGGGCGAGCTGGTAGGTCAGCGCCCGCTCGGGGGCGTCGATCTGGTTCTGGGTGCCGAACCCGTCGGCCCGCGCCGCCTGCGCCTCGGCCAGCCGGGCGAGCATGACGGCCCAGGCGTCGGCGGGATGGTCGGCCTCGTTCAGCGACCCGGCGTACGCGATGGCGGCGTCCAGCCGGCTGGTGTCCAGTGGTCGGCCCTGGGCTGTCAGCGTGTCGCTGAGCAGGAAGTGGTCGAAGTCGACGTGCCCGCCGGTCTGCTGGGTCGCGTAGTTGAACAGGCCGACCCGGTGCCCCATGAAGTGGGCGAGACTGCCGTCCAGCGTCTGCGGGCCGACCCGGCTGCCCAGTTGGGACCACTGACGCCCGTCGAGGCTGTAGTGGAAGGTCGTCCAGAGCTGACCGGTGGGCGAGGCGAAGTCGAGGTCCGCCTTCAGGTGCACCTCGGTGGCGTCGCCCAGCGGCACTGTGCTGCCCGGCAGGAAGTTCTCCAGCGTCGCCTGGTCCAGGTCGACCGCGAACGGTTGGCCCCGGTTCACCACGCCGATGGTGTTGACGCCACCGGTCCGCTTGACCGCGACGTACGAGAAACCGCGGTTGTAGGCGGCCAGACCGGCGACGTCGCCGTCCTTCATCCCGGAGATGTCCATTCTGGTTTCCACCGACTGCCGTGGTCCGAACGTCCGCTGCGACAGGGTGTTGCGGGCCTCCTCGAACCAGGCCAGCTCGGCGCGGTTGGCGAGCTTGGTGTAGACGTAGTCGCCGGTGACGACCTTGCCGGCGGTGAGTCGCAGCCATCCGGCGCGGTCGGTCAGCGACCAGAACCGGTTGTCCGGGGCGTGGTTCCATTGCCACGCCAGGTCCAGCCGCGACCCGTTCGGCGCGATCTCCTCCGCGCTTCCCGGCGGCGGCGTCCACTCTTCGTCCAGGTAGGGCTTGTGCGACGCGTCGTTGGCGAAGTCGTCGGAGACCACGATGCTCTGCTGCCGGGCGAACAGTTCCTCGGCGGGGCTGAGCCGGATCGGTTTGGCGAAGGTGCCGTCCACCGCCACGACCCCGTTGGCCCCGAAGGTCGGCCAGCCGTCTGACCAGGTGGCGGGGATGAGCGCCGGGATGCGGCCGATCGGGAAGGTGTCCCGGAAGAACATGCCGTACCAGTCCGTCGTCCCGCCGTCGCGGGTGATCGGCACCAGGCTGCCCTGCGCGAATCCGTTGGAGTTGAGCACGCCGCGCGCCTCGTAGGTGTTCACGCCGCCGGTCGAGGTGTAGCGGCCGAGCAGTTCGCGGGAGCGGAACATGACGACCTGCCGGCCCTGGCCGGAGGGCCAGGTGATGATGACCGCGTAGTACCAACCGTCGATGTGGTAGAACTGGGCCCCCTCGAACAACCCGCCGATGAACGGCTGACCGGCGTAGTCGCCCGCGGTGAAGATGTTCGGGTAGTCCGCGGTGATCTCGGTCAGGTCGGCGTTGAGCCGTACCGCGCTGGTCCCGCCGGAACCGTAGAAGATGTACGGCGTGCCGTCGAGGTCGAAGAAGAGCGAGGGATCGTGCAGGCCCCGGCCCAGCGCCGTGCGCTGCCACGCCCCGTTCTCGATGTCGTCGGTGCGGTAGATGTACGCGCCGCCGAGGTTGTTGGTGTTGAACGCGACGTAGAAGACGCCGTCGTGGTGGCGCAGGGACGAGGCCCACTGGCCCTGCCCGTACGAGTTCTGCCCGTTGCGTAACGAGAACGAGTCGCCGACGCTCGCCCGGTTGAACACGTAGTTGACGATCTCCCAGTTCACGAGGTCGTAGGACTTCATGATCGGCGCACCCGGGCTGAGGTGCATCGTGGTGCTGATCATGTAGTAGACGTCGCGACCCTCGTCGTTCTCGGCCGCCGGCACCCGTTCCACGCTGATGTCCGGCACGTCGGAGCGCAGCAGCGGCACACTGTAGGTGCCGTCCCCGCGGTCGGTCGAGGTGTACGACGACGGTGGGGCCCACTCGTCGGCCGCGTGCGCCACGCCGCCTGGGGAGATCGCGGCGGCGCAGAGCAGCACGCCGGCCGTGACCAGTGGGATTCGTCGTGGCGGGCGTGGGGCAGGAGGGCCGGCAGACACCTGCATGGCGGGGCTCCAGACGCGAGTGGTACGGGAGCCTCTATGCTGTTAGCGCTAACATAGATCGTCAATACCTTGGTCGAGATCGATCCGAAATATTCGTGAAACAGCGCCGCCGCCAACCCGGCGCAGGTGGGTCCAGAAGGGACCGGTCACCGAACCCGGACGGCTCCGCCTCCACTGAAGGCGGGGAGCCGGCCGGGCGGCGGTGCAGGGTTCAGCGCGAGTAGTACTCCACGACCAGTTGCTCGTCGCAGCGGACCGGCACCTCGGCGCGGTGCGGCAGTCGGGCCAGCCGCGCGGTCAACCCGGACAGGTCGACGTCGAGGTACGCGGCCGGGCGCTGCGGGGCGTGGGTGCCGGCCGCGGCGACGACGAAGGGCGTCTTGGCGCGGCTGCCCTCGCGTACCGCGAGCACGTCACCGGGGCTCAGTCGGGCGGACGGCCGGTCGACCCGCCGGCCGTTGACGTTCACATGCCCATGGCTGACAGCCTGGCGGGCCTGGTAGATGGTGCGGGCGAAGCCGGCCCGCAGGACGAGCGCGTCGAGACGGCTCTCCAGGTCGATCACCAGCTCCTCGCCGGTCTTGCCCGGGCGACGCACCGCCCGGTCGAACGCCCGCCGGAGCTGACGTTCCCGAAGGTCGTACTGGGCCTTCAGACGCTGCTTCTCCAGCAGGCGGACCTTGTAGTCGCTCTCCTTGGTCCGCGAGCGACCGTGGACTCCCGGCGGGTACGGCCGTCGCTCGAAGTAGCGCACGCACTTGGGCGTCAGCGGGATGCCGAGCCGGCGGGAGCGCTTGATCTTAGGGCGGGACTGGTTCATCATCACCTCTCTAGTAAGGTTAGGCTAACCTAAACGGAGGTGGCAACGTTGGGCAAGGTACTCCCGGCGGTGACGACCAGCACCCCGGCGGAACGGCTGCGTACGCTGCTCGCCGGCACCGGGTCACTGACCCTGCGTACCCCCACGCACCGCGCGAATCTGGTCGGTCGGCACACCGTCGCCGCCGACGGGCGGCTGCGACTCGCCCTGCCCGCCCGGACCGAGGTGGCCCGGCAGTTGCTCGACCTGGGCGAGACACCCGCACAGATCGAACTGACCGATCTCGTGCCGCTTCCCGTACGCGATCGGGTCCGCGCCCGCGCCACCCTGTCCGGCTGGCTCACCCTCGACGAACTCGACGGCGGCGAGGTGACCGCCCGGCTCGACCTGGCCAGCGCCGATCTCATCGACCCCGACGGCGACGCCAGCGTGGATCCGGACACACTGGCCGGCGCACGTCCCGATCCACTCGCCGCGCACGAGGCGGAACTGCTGCGCCACCTGCACCGGCATCCGGACGCGGTGCGACGCCTGGGCCGGCAGGCCGCCGCCGGCCTCGGCGTCGACGCCCGATCCGTCCACCCACTACGACTCGACCGGTACGGGATCGTGCTGCGCCTGGAGCTGCCGACACACCATCGGGACGCGCGGATCGCCTTCGTCAGCCCGGCCGACGGGCTCCGGGACGCGGTCGCACACCTGGCCGGTCTGATCGGCGCCCACCCGTCCTGCCGGGCCTGCGTCACCTCCCACCGGTAGCGCACCGCCGCCGCCCCGACCCACCTTCACGAACGGAGCCTCCATGCAGCCCAGCCGAGCAGAACTGGCCCGTACTCTGGTCAGCAGCACCACCCCGGCCACAGTCGTGGCGGAAGACCTTTCCCCGGTCACGGGAGTACGGCACGGCGCCGACGACGACGGCCGCGTCCTGCTGCTCTGTCACCGTGGCGACCCGCTCGCCACCGGGCCCCACGACGTGTGCGTGCAGATCGCCGACGAACCACCGCTGCCGTTCTCGCCCGGTTGGGGCCAGGTCCGGGTGAGCGGTCGGGCAACCCCGCTCGGTGGAAACGCGGCCCGGACCGCCGCCGACTCGATCGCCGTCACCCTGCCCGATCCCGACCTGCTCGACGTCGGCCACCACACCGTCATCGTCGAGGTCGTACCGAGCCGCGTCACGCTGCTCCCCCGGCGGGCCGAACCGCACGAGGCCCGCCGGCCGCCTGCGCCCGCGACCTCCGGCTGGCTGGATGGCCCGGTCACCGACGGCTCGTCGGTTGGCCGGCACGACGAACTCCCGATCGGTCTCGCCGACTATCGCAGTGCCGACCCGGATCCGGTGGCAGCGATGGAACGCCCGTTCCTGGTCGATCTGGTCGACCATCACGGCCCGCAGCTCTACCCGTTCCTGCGGCGGCAGCTGGTCGCCTCGGGTGTCGACCTGCCGGCCGACTGCCTGCCGTGCCCGCTGCGGCTCGACCGGTACGGGCTGCTCGTCTCCGTTCCCGACGGCGACGCGACCGCCTGTTACCGGCTCTGCTTCACCCCGCCGCTCGACGGTCAGCAGGACCTCCTGGACCGGCTGCATCCGGTGCTGTTCCACCACCGCTGCGACCACCACTGACGAGCGCCGACGACCTCGACGAACCGCAGCTGCAATTTGAAAGGCGGCGCGCGGCCCGCAGATTCGATGGCTTCCCTATCCCCAGGCTCGTAGCTGCATGGCGTAGGGTGAGCGCCGTGACGATGTTCCGCATGAGCGAGGCGGCCGAGCTGCTGGGGGTCAGCGCGGACACGGTGCGGCGCTGGGTGGATGCCGGTCGTCTCGCCGCCACCCGCGACGAGCAGGGACATCGACTGGTCCACGGCGTCGATCTGGCCGCCTTCGTCCGGGCGCGGTCCGACGACCCGGTCGATCGGGCCGACGAGTCCTCGGCCCGTAACCGGCTCCGGGGGATCGTCACCGCCGTGCTCAAGGACGCCGTGATGGCCCAGGTGGACATTCAGGCCGGCCCGTTCCGGGTGGTGTCGCTGATGAGCCGCGAGGCCGTCGACGACCTGGGACTGTCGGTCGGTTCGGTGGCGATCGCGGTGATCAAGTCGACCACCGTCGTCGTGGAGCGACCGCCGACCAACGCGGACCGGAGTAGCGGCTCGTGACGGCCCGACGCCTGGCCCTGTTAGCCGCCGCGATGACGACGGTCGCGCTGGCCGGCTGCGGCAGTGGCGGGACCACCGACCCGCGACCGCCGGGCGGTGCCTTGACCGGTGACGTCACGGTGTTCGCCGCCGCGTCGCTCACCGAGTCGTTCACCCGGATCGGCGAGGACTTCGAGACGGCGAATCCCGGCGTACGGGTCACCTTCAGCTTCGCCGGCAGCTCCGCCCTCGCGAACCAGATTAACCAGGGTGCCCCGGCGGACGTCTTCGCCTCCGCCTCTCCCGCGAACATGACGACCGTCATCGACGCCGGCAACGGCGACGGCAACCCGCGCATCCTCGTCCGCAACCAGCTCGTGATCGCGGTACCGGACGGCAACCCGGGCGGGGTGAACGGCCTGGCCGACCTGACCCAGCCGGGCGTCAAGGTCGCGCTCTGTGCCGAACAGGTCCCCTGTGGCGCGGCGGCGGCGAAGGTCCTGGCCGCCGCCGGGACGAAACTCACCCCGGTCACGATGGAACAGGACGTCAAGGCGGCCCTGTCCAAGGTACGGCTGGGCGAGGTCGACGCGGCACTTGTGTATCGCTCCGACGTACGGGCCGCCGACGAGGACGTGGATGGCATCGAGTTCCCCGAATCGGCCGGGGCGATAAACGACTATCCGATCGTCGTGCTGAAGAACGCCCCGAATCAGCCGGCCGCCCGGGCGTTCGTCGAGCAGGTGCTCTCCGGGCCGGGCCAGGCCGTCCTCGCCGCCGCCGGATTCCAGGCTCCGTAGCAGATGCCCCGGCCTGACCAGGTGACCGTCGCGCCCGCCCGGTCCACGCCACCTCCACGAGCCAGGCGCACCGGTCGGGTACCCGTCGCGTTGCTGCTGCCCGCCGCCCTCGGCCTGCTCTTCCTGGTGCTTCCGCTGGCAGGTCTGCTGGTCCGTACGCCGTGGAGCACCCTCCCACAGCGCCTGACCGAGCCGGGGGTGCTCACCGCGCTGCGGCTGTCCGTACAGGCGGCCACCCTCGCCACGCTGCTCTGCCTCGTCCTCGGGGTGCCCCTGGCCTGGCTGCTCGCCCGCATCGACTTCCCGGGCCGCCGCCTCGTGCGTGCCCTGATCACCGTGCCGCTGGTGCTGCCGCCGGTGGTCGGTGGCGTGGCTCTGCTGCTCGTCTTCGGCCGGCGGGGCATCCTCGGCGGCTGGCTCGACAGCACCTTCGGGTTCACCCTGCCGTTCACCACGACCGGTGTGGTGCTCGCCGAGGCCTTCGTCGCAATGCCCTTCCTGGTGATCGCCGTCGAGGGCGCGCTGCGCGGCGCGGACGTCCGGTACGAGGAGGCGGCGGCGACCCTCGGCGCGGGCCGGTGGACCACCTTCACCCACGTCACGCTCCCGTTGGTCGCCCCGGGCATCGCCGCCGGAGCGGTGCTGTGCTGGGCCCGGGCGCTCGGCGAGTTCGGCGCCACCATCACCTTCGCCGGCAACTTCCCCGGCCGTACCCAGACCATGCCGCTCGCGGTGTACCTCGCCCTCGAAACCGACCTGGAGGCGGCGATCGTGCTCAGTCTCGTCCTGCTCACCGTCTCGGTGGTGATCCTGGCCAGCCTCCGCGACCGATGGCTCGGCAACTCGTGACCACCGATCCGAACTCCCCCGGCGTCCATCCGAGCCCGCCGGGCGATCCACCACCCGGACGCGCGGTGCTCGACGCCCACCTCGTCGTGGACCGTGGCACCTTCCGACTCGACCTGCCGCTGACCATCCGCCCCGGCGAGGTCGTCGCACTCCTCGGGCCGAACGGTGCCGGCAAGACCACCGCGCTGCGGGCTTTCGCCGGCCTGCTCCCGCTCACCGACGGGCACCTCCGCCTCGCCGGCCGCCACCTGGATCATCCCGGCCGGCGGATCTGGACGCCGACCGAGCAGCGCCCGATCGGCGTCGTGTTCCAGGACTACCTGCTCTTCCCGCACCTGACCGCGCTGGACAACATCGCGTTCGGGCCACGTCGACAGGGCCTCGACCGGCAGCGGGCCCGGCAGCGGGCCGCGGACTGGCTGGCCCGGGTCGGGCTCGCCGACCACGCCCGGCGCAAGCCCCGGCAGCTGTCCGGCGGGCAGGCCCAGCGGGTTGCCCTGGCACGGGCCCTCGCCGTCGAACCGGCACTGCTGCTGCTCGACGAGCCACTCGCCGCCCTCGACGCCCGGACCCGGCTCGACACCCGCGCCCAACTCCACCACCATCTCGCCAACCACCGCGGCGCCACACTGCTGGTCACCCACGACCCGATCGACGCCGTCGTCCTCGCCGACCGGCTGGTCATCATCGAGGACGGGCAGGTGGTGCAGGAGGGCGACGTCGCCACCGTCACCGCCCAGCCACGCAGCGACTACGTCGCCCGCCTGGTCGGTCTCAACCTCTACCGGGGGTACGCGGACGGGCACCACGTCCGGCTCACCGACGGGTTCCACCTCGTCACCGGCGACCAGCACGTAGGTGCCGTCTTCGTCGCCTTCGCGCCGTCGGCCGTGGCGCTGCATCCCCATCGCCCCGACGGCAGCCCCCGCAACACCTGGCCGGTCACGATCAACGGGATACAGCGCCACGGCGACAACCTGCGGGTGCAACTCGACGGCCCGGTCACCGTGGCGGCCGACGTCACCCCGGCCGCCGCCGCCCAACTGCAACTGGCACCCGGACGAACGCTCTGGGCTGCCGTCAAGGCGACCGAAACCCGGGTCTATCCGGCCGCGGTGGCACCCACCGATGCCGAGCCGTAGCCTGACCGGTCGCGGGACACCGTCCGCGTGCCCGACCAGCGACATCGACCACCGGCGACCGGAGGGCCGATCACGGAAAGTCGTCGGGGCTGGTGCCGGGTAGCGTGGCCAGCAGCTGACCGGCGAGCCCCCGTACCGTGGGATCGGGCGTGCCGGCCAGTCGGACGAGCAGCGGCCTGGTCCGGGTGTCCTCGCCGTAGTGCCGGGCGAGCGCGAGCAACGCGGTACGGCGGATCTCCCAGTCCTCGTCGTCGACCAGCCGCATCAGCAGTTCCCGTACCCCCGTCCGGTCGGCCAGGTTGGCCGCGAGTTGCTCCGCGGCTCGGCGGCGTACCTCCAGCGCCGGATCGTCGCGCACCAGACCCACCAGCAGCACCCGGACCTCCGGGTCGTTGCCGAAGTGCTCGCCGAGCGCTGCGGCGATGCGGGCCCGGATCGCCGGATCCCGATCGGCCAGCCGGCGCATCAGCCGCAGCGTCACCGCCATGGCGGTCTCACCTCGCGCGATGAGGCAACACACCGCCGCGTCGAAGGCCGCCGGATCGGTGTCGGACTCGATGCATTCCAGCAGCACGTCGGTCACCACGTCCGGGTCACCGTACGCGCTGAGGGTCTCCACAGCGGCGAGTCGGATGCCGGCGTAGCTGTCCCGGCGTGCCCGCCGCGACAGCGTCTCCACCAGCCCGTCGCTGCCACCGTCGCGGGCCAGCGCCTGCGCGGCCGCCCGCAGCACGTTCGGGTCGGGATCCCGGCGGACCTGCTCGGCGAGGCACTCCACCACCGCCGAGTCGAGCGGCTCACCGAGGTGGGCCAGGCTGCGGGTGACGCGGAGCCGGACGATCGGATCCCGTTCCCGGGCCGCCCGGCTGATGAGCAGCTCCTGCGTCGCGGGCCCGAGCAGCGGCCGGCCGGTGAGCAGGTCGACGGCGGCGAGCCGGACACCGGCGGTGGGGTCCTGGCGGGCCCGTTCCAGCAGCAGCTCGCCGGTGCGGTGATCCGGGTACGCCTCGGCCAGCGCACGAACCGCGGCGAGCCGCACCGTCGCGTCGTCGTCCGTCCGCGCCGCCTGCGCGGCGACCGCCCAGCCGCTGTCGTCGACCCGGTACCGGTCGGTCAACGCCGCCACCGCCGCCGCCCGCACCGACGCGTCCTCGTCCTGCTCGATCCGGTCCACCAGCCGGTCCCGGCACCGCCCGTCCGGGTCGTTGACCAGCACCAGTCGCTGTACGGCGACGGCACGGACCCGTGCCGAGGCGTCCGAACCGGCCAGTTTCAGCAGCAGCTCGGTGCCCTCCGCGCCGACCCGCCCCGGCAGCAGCTCGCACACCAGGCAGCGTCGCACCTCGTCATGGGAGTCACCGGCGATCCGGGACAGGGCACGCCCACGGGCCGTCTCGCTCTGCTCGGGGAGGGTGAGCAGGCAACGCAACGCGGACTGCACCACGCCGGGGTCGGTGTCGGTGGCCAGCAGTCGGTGCAGCGTCTCGGTGACATCTGGCAGGTCGAGACAGCGGGCGGCGAGCACCGTCACGGCGGCCCGCCGTACGCCGGTGTCCCGGTCCTCGGTCGCCCGCGTCAGCAGCAACCGTCGAATCTCCTCGGCCAGCTCGGACCGCCCGCCGAGGGACTGCACGGCGAGGGCGCGGACCGCCGCGTCGGCGGAACCGGCGAGTTCGCTCAGCGCCACGACCAGGTCACCGGCGGCACCGAAGTTGGCGACCAACGCGCGGACCGCGGCCTGGCGGACCGCGGTCGAGCCTTCCGCCCGGGCCTGTGCGAGCAGCAGGTCCTGACAGTGGCGGCGGCTGCGGCCGGTGTCGTCCAACCGTCCGGCGGCCTCCGCCAGACCGGCGACCAGCGCGATCCGCGCCTGCCGTTCGCGTCCCTGGCCGAGTTCCCGGACCAGCAACTCCTCCAGTTGCTCATCGGCGGTGGACAGCACCGCCGCCGACCGGGTGGCGAAGGTCGAACCGGAACGCCAGCTGGTGCGCACCCCGCGGCGGCGGAACCAGTGCAGGAAGACGGCCCGGCCGGGCCAGTGCGGCCCGAGCGCCCGGATCGAGGAGAGCAGCTCCTGCTCGGTGACCTCGACGAGGTTCGGATCGTCGGCTGAGATGCCGTGCTCGATCAGCAGCACGACCTGGCGGAGCACCGCCTCGCCGGCACCGGCCAGACCGGCCGGCTGCGGTGCCTCCGCCACGCACTGCGCAGCCAGCACCAGGTTCCACGGTGCGCTGGGCAGGTTCAGCGGCGGCCACGGTCGGTTGACCTCGGTGGCCAGCAGGGTCACCAGCTCGTTGGCGACCTCGGCGGGCAACGCGCTGGCGACCAGCCGTAGCACCTCCCGCCAGGACGGATCTGCCCAGTTATCGCGGAACAGCGCACGCAACTGGTCGATCCCCCAGGTGTCCGGGTCATGATCGAACCTGTCCACGATCTCCTCGGCACAGAAGAACTCCAGAAACGTACGGTGCACGAACCCGAACAGGCGCAACCCGTACCGTTCCAGGATGAAGCTGCGCTGGCGCAATTTGTCAATCATCGAGTACGCCATGGCGTGCGCGCGGTCGTTCTCGAAACCGTAGAACTCCACCAGGTGGTCCCGGAAGATACGCGAGAGCTCATCCGCCTCGATGTAGTTGCCGGCCGGCCCCGACTCCCGGCACTGCATCCAGAAGGCCAGGTGGCGCAGCAACCGCAGCTTCGCCTGCGGATCCAACGGCGGCACGTCGCCGTGGCTCTCCCGCAGTTGCTTGGTCACGTCCCATTCGGAGATCAGCACGTCGGTGACGTGCGCGTAGAGCCGGCGACGGTTGCGGGGCAGCGGGCGGTCCCGACCGACGATGGCCATGAGCATCAGCAGCAACGGATTGCCGGCGATCTCGTGCATCGCCCGGGATCGCCGCACCACGTCGAGGATCTGCCGCCGCTGCCGGTCCGCCTCGACCGACGGGGTCGGCACCACGTACTGGTACCAGTTGCCGAGGAAACGCGCGATCCGCTCGTCGTCGAGATCCTCCAGGGTGAAGTGGTCGAATCCGGCGTTGGCGAAGGTGTGCCGGAGGTAGCCGGCCGCCCGGGAGGTGACCACCGTGCGCACCCCGGGGTACTCGTTGGCGAAGGTGGCGATCTGCCCGGCCATCTCCTCCCGTTGCGCCGGATCGAACACCTCGTCCAACCCGTCGAAGAGGAACAGCGCCTGCCCGCCCTGCCGCAGGTACGCCTCAAGCACGTCCCGGTCGATCCCGGCCAGCCCCTGCTGGTGCCGGTGGCCGACGTAGTCCAACAGCCCGTCACACCGGCCGTCCCCGCGATGCGCGGCGTACGATCGCAGCTCGATCAGGACGGGAAGGTACCGGTCCAGCGCCGCCAGCCGGGGCTCGTCACAGACGCCGGCCAGCGTGAGGGCGAGGTAACGTGCCGCCGCCGATTTGCCGGAACCGGGATCGCCGAGCAGCACGATGGCCCGCCGCGCCGGGTCACAGACCACGTCGAACAGCGCCGACGCCTCCTTGGCCGCGTACTCCTCCCAGAGCCGTTCCACGTCCCTCGGGTCCACCACGCCGGGCAACGCGCCGGCGTCACCGTCCGGCCCGGAGCCCGCCCAACGCCACCAGGCCAACGGCATCTCCGGCCGGGCGTCCTCGTGCACCCGTGGCTCGACGAACACGTTGGACAACCCGACGGTGAGGTAGCCGATGGTGGGCCGGGGCGCGACGGCGTCCAGCGGCACCGCCTGATACCGCAGCCGCAGCTGCTTGTGGTACTGGCTGCGGACCGCCTCCGGCAGGTGGGTGTCGGGGTCGCCGGGCTCACGCGCCGGTGACCGGCCGCTGCGCACGTCGGCCAGCGCCACGGTGACCTTCGCCGACAGATCGTCCACGCTCGAGAAGAAGGCGCACAGGTGGCGTTCCTTCAACTCGTTGCGTAACGCCACGATCTGCTGCCAGTCGCCGTTGCGGTCGATCATGTCGACCGGCCAGGGCGTGTCCTCGGCGACCAGGAAGATCAGGCACGGCTTGCCGGCGGCGAGTGCCTCACGGTACTCCAGCTCGGTGATCGAGGACTCCTGACCCGGTGGCCGGTAACCGTAACGCCAGGCGAAGAGCCCGACGTAGAGATCACATCGGCGTACGTCGGTCAGGCAGCGTTCCAGGGGTGGACGGGCGTCGGCGCCGTACGCCTCCATGGCGACGTCCTCGATCTCGAGGCGACGCGCCACCGCGTGTACGGCCGCACGGTATTCCAGCAGGTCCTTTTGGGTGGCTGAAATGTAGACCTTCATCGACGGCAAACTCCAGGGGTGGCTGGCGACCGCATTCTTCAAAATATCAGCCGTCGTCACATCCATCCGGCCCGTGAAGTCCGCACCCCGGTCACATATCGGCTTTCCTGCCACGGATGGGCCTATGATGGCCGCGGGACGGATTCGATCCGGTCACCGGCCGCAGGTCCATGCCCGCCGGTGTCCCCCGTGGTGCCGATGCGGAGGAACCATGCTCACGGTGGGCGAGGTGCACACCAGCCTGCTACAGCACAGCACGGCGCTGGCGCAGGACCAGAGTGCCGAGGTGCTCAGCCTGGTCGAGGGTGAGGCGGTGCTGACCTCCCGACGTCCGTCGCTGTACGCGGTCTCACCCGACGTCCGTACCGGTGTGGACTGCTGGCTGCCGAGCGCGAAGAACCGCCAACTGCGGGGAGTTGGCGCGGTGGTCACCCGGGCCGTCATCACCGGCGGTCGGATCGTGCAGGCATCCTCCATCATCCAGGTCGTCGCCGGGGAACGTCGCCGGCCGTGGTCGCACTACCTGGCCAACTCGGGTGTGCTGGAGACGGTCGGCAAGCTGGACGCCGACGACCTGACGAGCGGGTTCCTGCACGGCAACGCCGCCGACGTGCTGAACCTGGACGCGATCACCGGCCGGGTGCTCGACAGTGTGCAGATGTCCGACCTGCTGGACCGACGTCCACCGCTGCGTGCGGCGCGCACCCGGCTGCGGTGGACCGCCCAGGTGCATCAACAGCCGGGCGAGAACGCCACGGCGGACGTGGCGGTGGACTCACCGACGCTGCGCACCGTGCGACTCACGGTGAGCCCGCAGGACGTGCCGGCGGCGGTCGCCGGCCTCTGCGAGGATCTCGCCCTGCACGACTGGCTGCTCACCATGCTGTCCGCCCTGGTGGAAGCCGCGGTGACCCGCGCCGGCTCGACGCAGGAGCACATCGAACGGCTGCGGCCGGTGCTGGAGCACCTGTTGCATCTGTGGCTGCCCGGTGCCCGCGTCGACCCACGGCTGCGGCCGATCTGGGACCGGCTGGAGCAGGTACCGGGGTTCAGCCGGCAGTGGCAGTCCTCGGTCAACTGGATCCGGGATCAGATCACCGTCGGCAACATGGCCATCCTGCGCGACCTGGCCGGTCGGGCGGCCGTCGGCCAGCCGTGTGGGCCCGCCCCGCTCACCGAACCGTTCTCGGCCGCCAACCGGGGCCCGTCGGACCGCAGGGTCGGTCGCGGTGCGCAGGCGCCACGCGGCTGATCAGTCGCCGATGAACACGTAGCTCAGCCGGTCGACCAACTCGTCGGGCAGTTCCAGGCCCTCGCTGCCGGCCCGCTTGGCGACCTGCCGCGAGACCGCGGGTGGCACCGCCACCTGCCCGAGGATGGTCCGCACGGCCAGCTCGACCGGGAGGTACCGGGTGTCCATCATCGTCACGGTGCGGTACCCGCAGAACGGTGTGGCGTCCGGATTCAGCTGGACGATGGCGGGGAGGCGGTCCCAGTCGGTCGGCAGCGGCTCGTCGGCGGGAAGGCGGTACGGCTGGGTGATCGTCTGCCCCCGGTGCCGCAGCACACCCAGCCGGGTCATCTGCCACACCGAGGCGAGCAGCGCACAGGCCCACACCCGGCGGTCCGGTTCGCCGGACCACAGTTCGATGTCGACGAAGATGGAGTGCGGCGCGTCGCCGGACTGCAGCGGCGGTGACCACGGTATCGGCAGCGTCATCGCGGGCGCGTCGGCGTGCCCCGGCGAACGCTTGCCGTTGGACAGCCAGCCCGACTCACTCAACGGTGGGCGGCTTCCCGTGGTGTTGCGTGGTGGCTCCACGACCAGGGTGTCCACCACCAGCCGGGCCAGTTCGACGTCGTCGTAGCGGGCGAAGCTGGATTCGCGGGCCACATAGTCGAGCATCAGCCCGTGCTCCGCCGCGGCCTGCTGTACCTGCGGGATCACCTCGCGCGGCGTGGCGAACCTGTGGAAGTAGTCGTCGACGAGGAAACAGGTGCTGATTCTGGGTTGCCGGTGGGGACGCAGCCCCCGGCGGGCCAGCGCCGGGATCGCCTGCGCCCAGTCCGCGATCCGGGCGAACTTGCGCCGTAGGTCGCGGCATCCGTCGCCGAAGTCCTCGGCGTAGACGTGCCCCAGCTCGACCGAGAGATGCGAGTACGGCACGCTCTCCGTCCGGCGTACCGCGGCTGCCTCCTGAAACCTGACGTCCACGCTCATCACACGGTCTCCCATGCGGTCTCGTCGAAGAGCTTCTCGGTCAGCTTCACGAAGGCGTCCACGGTCCCGGCGTTAGCGATCTTGGCTTGCACGTCATTGTCCGAGATCAGCTGCTCGCGCCATTGCAGGAGTGGGTCCAACGGCACCGCGCCGAGCAGCGTGGTCCGTCCGAGGCCCCGCTTGCTGGCCTGTTCTTTCAGTTCCTCGTGGCATTTACGCAGAAACGCCTGCTGCGCCAGTTCGAGATGGCCGACTTCCGGCCCGCGCGAGTCGATCACCGCGGTCCGCACGAACCGCAGCGACTCCCGTAGCCGGTCCGGCTCGTGGCCGTACTCCTTGCCCATGGCCAGGATCCCACCGGCCTCGAAGGCGAGATCCGCCGCCGCCGCCACGTGCTGCGGTGTCCAGCGGTGGAAGACCAGCCACCGCACGGTCACCTTGCGCAGGGTCCGGTTGGCGGTGGCGGCCAGCGCGATCTGGCTGGCGTACGAGCGACCGGCGCTGAGATCCACCAGGGTCAGGTCGAACTCCTCCTCCAGCCGGAGAAAGAGCTCGGCGCAGCGTCGGCCGATGTCGTCGGTGAAGCCGAACTCGCTGCCGTTGCGCTGCCCGGGCAGCAGCACCAGCGAGCTGGAGCGGGGCGGTCGTTGGCGCAGGCTGACCCGCTCCGAGGTGCCCCACACGTCCAACTGCTCGGGGGACGGGATCTCGCCGCGAAGGTAGCGGTGGAGGCCACCGCCGTTCGGGCCGGCGCCCTCGATACCGTTGGTGGCCTGGGGGATCTGGAACGTGATGCCGGCCGTCGGCGAACCGAAGTCGTAGTCCAGGTAGCAGGTGGAGCGGCCGGAGAGCGCGCTGCGGTAGGCGATGTTCGCCGCGGTCACCGAGCGCCCGGTGCCACCCTTGTGCGACGTGACGAAAACCAGCATTCAGATCCCCTCGCTGGCCTTCTGTTGGCCGGTGGTGATGTCGTTCAGCTGTAGCAGCAGGGTGCTGGCCAGCGCGGCGGCCGTGCCCGGTTGGTCGTCCACGAGCGACTGCGCACGGCGCAGCGTCGCCCGGATGCTGCGCATGCTGCGTTGCATGGCCTCACCGGCGAACGTGCCGCTCATCAGCTCACGGTCGAACACGTACTCGGCTTCGTCGATCAGGTCCTGGGCGTACGTGGCAAGGTTGACCGCGCGGGGGAACGGCCGCTCCCAGAGCAGCTGACCGGCGTTGACCAGGGCCTGCACGACCCGCTCGGTCAGGTACCAGGAGGGTGCCTCGGGCAGCGGAGCCAGCCCGGGGAACGCACCACCGGCGTGATCCCACAGCCCTCGGTGCCGACCTTCGGGAATGCGCCGCAACAGCAGGTGCTCCCACACCTCGTCCGCGAGTTCGAGCAGCTCGCTGCGGTGCCGGGCATTGTTCAACAGCCCGGCGACGGTGGTGGCCCGCTGCAGCAGCACCGTGGAGAACTCGTTGACGTTCCACGTCATGATCGGTTTGGAGGTGGCGTCGTTCAGGGTCACCTGCTTGCCCGGGGCGTGCACGACCAACGCGGCCTCGTTGGGCGAGGCGCGCCTGGTGATCCGGCCTCGCTGTGCCAGCTCCACCAGCACGTTCCCGATCCGCCCGAACTCCTCGTCACCGCCGCGGCCGCTGGCGACCAGCCCTTTCACCGCCAGCGACGTGGCCTGCAGGGTGTAGTAGTCGGTCCGGTCGCCGTCGGTGGTACGCCAGGGAATATCCTCGATCGGCCACCGTCGCCGGTTACCGAAGGTGGCCACCGTCGCCCAGTACCTCCGGGTCAACTCCCAACGCAGTTGCAGGATCCGGAACAGGCGCTGCTGTTCCTCGTTGAGCAGGCCGAGCAGCCGGGTACGTTCGGAGTTGAGGTCGTCGATGGCGTCCACCGCGATGACGGTGAAGTACAGGTAGGGAGCGTTCTCGGCCGAGCCCGCGCGTTGCGGGCCGATCGGCTCCGTCGTCGTGACCTCCTCGGCACCGGCGATCGTCCCCCACGACCAGCCACACTCGAAGAGCATTTCACTGCTGTCCAGATCCTCGGTGACCTGACCGGATCCGACCACGACATTGCGCAGGCTCGCCATGGTGTCCCGCAGCTGCGCCCGCAACGCGGTCACCACCTCACGGCGTGGCAGCTCGTCCTGGTTGACCATGTCGCAGAGCCGGACACCGAACTCGTCGGTCGCGGCAAAGACCGAGGTGCTGAAGCTGCGCAGCAGCCCGACCATGGCCGCGGTCAGCCGGATGCTGGCCATCTCCTCCAGCTTGTCCAACTGGGCCCGCAGATCGGCTCGCTGGGTGGAGGGGCGGTAGATCTTGACGAAACCGATCGTCGCCAGGGTGAGCGTGATCGACACCGCGAACGAGTCGACCACGTCCATGGAACGCTGCTCGTCGGTGAGGTCCGGACCGCCCTCGACCGGGGTGAGGTAGCTGCCACCACCAAAGGTCGGCGCGCCGCTGTCGTCGGTGTAGCGGACGAAGTACTCGGTCATGATCTTGACCAGTCGGCGCGGAATCTCTATCGCGCCGCCGATCGCGCCGAAGGCGTCGATGACCTCCTCGTCGATCCGGTCCGGATCGTCGAGCGACAGCACCGGGATCTTGGTCGCCGGCAGCAGCAGGGTCAGCAGTTGCTCCGCGTCGCTGATGGAATTGGACCCGCTCCGGCCGCCCCAGTCCCATTCGCCGTTGCGAAGACAGCTACGCACCGTGGCCCGCCAGATGTCGAGAATTTCCTGGCGCGGCTGCATCCGCATGGTCCACCACCGTCTGCTGTAGTCGTCGAAACGGAGCTGCTGATGTTGCCTGACCCACGATGATCCACGATGACGTGCACCCATCATCGTATCCCTGCCGGAGCGTGACCTGAACGGCCGTGCGTACCGATGTCCCGCAGAATTCAGCCGGCCCAAGTGTCCAGGTGAGAGGGATGCGGGGCGGCGATATGCGAGGTCAGCCGCGGCTACGTCCGGTGACCAGCAGCATGCCAAGATACCCGTCGCGCAACGACGGCGTGGGGCGCACCTCGTGCATGTCCACGTCGTACGCTCCGGCCGCCATGCTCGCCACCACCTCCGCACGGTGCAGTTGCACTGCCGGAAACCAGTGCTGCCCGACGCGGTAGCCGTTCGAGCCCAGCATGAATGCCGCGGCGAACGGCGAACCGGGACGCAGCGCTCCGAGGAACCTGCCGATCGCGCTCTCCGCCTCGACCCGGTCGGCCGAGATCGAACAGGCCACAAAGAACATGGTGCCCGCACTCCAGACCCGCCTGGGCAGGTCGAAGACGCTCAGCTGCGACACCCGACCCACCCGGGCCAGGTGGCTGCGGGGGTCGGTCAGCGCCGCGTACGCCGCGTGTTCCGCACACACCTGCCAGTACGCGTCCCAGCACTCGTCATAGCCGCTGATCTGATCACGCAGCCAACGCACATTCGCGGTGGAATATTCGCAGAGTTCGACGCTGCGGGCGAATGGCAGAAGCGACAGCGTCGGGTAGAGGTTTGCGCCTGAGCCGACGTCGACACAGTCTGCGCCGGCAATCTTCGCACCCGCGAAAAAGTCTCTTATCCGACAGAGGATTTCACGATCATCATCGCGCAGGACCGAGTAGTTGTGCTGGACGTAGGCGCCCGGGTCGAACCCGTCCCACTCGACCTCGGAATTGACCGTTCGCGGGGACTCAACTCGTGGCGGCGGGGTCGACGGCCCACTACAACCTGCACCAGCCGCCGGAATCAATGCCATGGAGGTGCCTCCATTGAAGTCGGCAGATCACTGTGGTCGTTGCCCCGACGCACGCAGCCCGTTGCCCATTATGCATCGGATGCGATACCGATTCGCAAGTGTCGACGTTGACGCGACTCGATCACCCGGGTCGGTATCGTCGCGCCGCCGATGGTGATTGATCGCTGTAAACCACAGTGGTTCCGGCCGCCACTGTGGACCGCGATCAGCAAACGGAGCCAGCTGGATGAATGCGATCAGCCGCCGGCACCCTCGGCGGAGCCGTCCGGACCGAGCGCGCCCTCCACCTCGCCGACATCGAGGTGCACGTGCTGGTGACCCTGTCCGGCGTCGATGTTGACCTGGTCGAGCTGGGTCGCCGCGACCGACCAGGTGGTGACGGCGAGGGTCGCCTGCCGCGCGGCCAACTGCATCCGCTCCGCGCGCCCGACAGTCGGACCGCCGAGTGCGAGAGCGACCGAGTCGACCGCGACGGCCACCTGGTCGACGGCGCTACGCAGCCCGCCACGGGCGACGTTGGTGGCGGTCATGCCCGATGGCGGGTCGGCGAACTGGGCGACCAGCCGCCGCATGGTCTGCTGCCACTGTTCGACCTGGGCCCGCTCGGGCGTACGCCCCGCCTCGGCGTCCTGACGGACGGCGCGGATGATCGGCGCAAGTTCCTCGCCCGTCCGGTGAGCCATCTCGGTGAGTTCGACAACCTGCTGCGCGTCCCGCTCGGCGTCGGCCTGGCGCATCTTCGCCACGCTCGCCTCCGTCGGGTCCGGCCGACCCACAGCGTGCCCGACCAGCCCGCCGGCCGGGGCCGCCACCAGGACCGCCGCTGCGGCGGTAGCGACGATCCACGTCCTCTTCCGGTGCTGCCGCGCGGGCGGAGCGACCAGGTAGGAGGGCCTTCCGGTTCGACGGGACATGACACCCCTCGCATCGACGGCTGTTGCCTGGGAGCGTAGCTGTCGTGCCAAGCGACGTCGATAGTTTCCAACCCACCAGCCGAACTTTCGCCTGGAGCAAACGAAAGCTGCTCGGTCTAGCCCTCGGCCGGCGCGCCCAGCCGGGCGAGCGCGCTACGGGCGCGGGCCTGTTCCTCGGGCCTGTCGATCTCAGTCGCCAGGGCCAACGCCTCGACATGCCGCGCGACCGCCTCGTCGCGTGCGCCCTGCCCGGTCAGCGCCCGCCCCAGCCCGTTGAGCACGCACGCCTCGCCGTACCGTTCCCCGATGTCGCGGAAGAGGGCGAGGGCCGGTTCGTAACACTCGACGGCGTCCGCGAACCTGCCCAGCGCGACGTAGGCGTCACCGAGGTTGTTCAGCGCGGTCGCCTCGCCGCCGAGATGCCGCAGCTCACGGAAGATCGTCAGGGCCCGGCCGTTCTGGTCGACCGCGGTACCGGGGCGGCCCAACCGTTCGTGGACGGCACCCAGGTTCGTCAGGGTGTTCGCCTCACCGACCCGGTCGCCGATCTGGACGAAGCGGTCGAGCGCCAACTCGTGGTACCCACCGGCGCGCTCCCAGTACCCGGCCGCGCTGTGCACCACACCGAGGTTGCCCAGCACCCGGGCCTCCCCGCGACCGTCACCGGCCGCGCGGAACAACGGCAGGGCGCGTTCCAGATGCCCGATCCCCTCCGGATAGCGGCCCAACTGCCAGCACACCACACCCAGATTCGTCAGCGCGGTGGCCTCGGCGACGGTGTCCCCGAGCAGCCGCGCCGCGTGCTCGGCCTCGGTGTGCACGGTGATCGCATCGGCCGGATAACCACCGTTGTCGAGATAGACGTACAGGGTGCCGGCGAGCCACACGGCGTGCTGCGGCCAGCCGTTGCGGGCCGCGTGCACGCAGACCGCCACGAGGGTGGCACGCTCCGCGTCCAGCCAGCGCAGCGCGGTCCTGGCCTTGTCGAGCACCGGGACGGCCGGAGGTGGCTGAGGCAGTGGCGGTCGACGGTGACGCTCGGCCGGATACAGCGCTTCCATCGCCGCCGCCGCGCTGTACAGGTAGTGGTCGAGCAGACGGGTCAGGGCAGCCCGACGATCCGCCGGCCGGTCCTCCTCCCGGCCGCGCTCCCCCGCGTATGCGCGGACGAGGTCGTGCAACGCGTACCGCCCGACGACGGGCTGCTGGACCAGGTATTCGGCGGCGAGATGACGCAGGTCGGCTGCGGCGGTGGCCGGATCGGTGTCCAGCAGGGCCGCGGCACCGTGCTCGTCCAGATCCGCGCCGGGCTGCGCGGCCATTCGCCGCAGCAGCGTCTGCCGCCGGTCCGGCAGGTGCTGGTACGACAGGTGCAGCGCCAACTCCACCCCGCTGTCGAGCCGGCGGTGCCGGTGCCGCTCGTCCAGCCGGTCGGCGTGGTCGGTGACCGTCCACCCGGGCCGTGAGGCCATCTGACCGACGACCACACTCAGCGCCAACGGCAGGTATCCACAACGCAAGGCGACGCGCTGGTGCGCCGACGGATCGCTGCCCACCGCCACGCCGGGGTGCGACCGGACCAGCAGCCGCTCCGCCTCCTTCGGCGTGAACAGGTCGAGGTCGAGATGCACCGCCTCGTCCAGGTCGGCGAGCCGGCGCCGGGAGGTGATCAGCGTCAGGGTTCCGGCCGAGCGCGCCAGGAGCGGACGAACCTGCTCCGCGCCGGCCGCGTTGTCGAGCACGACCAGCACCCGCCGACCCGGGAGCCGCTCGGCGAACGCCGCCGCGCGCTCCGCAAGGCCGAACGGGATCTCGTGGCCGGACATGCCCAGCAGGCGCAGGAAGCCGTCCAGCACCGCGCCCGGCTCGGCCGGTGGCTGCCCCGGATCCGGGTGGTAGCCGCGCAGGTCGACGAAGAGCGTCGTGTCGAAGTGCCCCTCGTCGACAAGCAACTGGCCGGCGCGTACCGCGAGGTGGGTCTTGCCGACCCCGGCCATGCCGGCGAGCACGCAGACCTCCGCGCCGCGCCCAGCCGGGCCGGGTCCGGCGGTCAGCACGGCCAACTCCCGGAGCCGGGTCAGCTCCGCCTGACGGCCTGTGAAGGCCCCCGCGTCGTCGGGCAGCCGGTCGAGCACCCGTACCTGGGCGGCTGCGGTCGTCTCAGCGAGACTGACCCGTAGCGCCTGTCGCCAGTGCGCGAGGTAACCCGTCTCGTCGTGCAGTGCCTGCACGACGGCGAGCATCAGATCGGCGTTGATCCGCCGCCGCCCGGTCTTGAAGCAGTCCACGACGGTGCCTCGGCGAGCCATCTCATCGGCGGGGCGACCGTCGGCCCGCCACCGCTCGTTCACCCGCCGGGTGATCGTCTCGTACGAGGGATCACCGGCCCAGAGCTTGAGCGCCCGTAGGCAGCCGATCAGTTCGTCGAGGCTGTGGGCCGTGCCCGGGTCGGGTGGCCCGTTGGACACGGCAGCCTTCATGACACCCACGAGTTGCGACGATAACAATCGATCCCGTGACACCCCATACGGAATCGTTTGGACTTCGCTGGCGGGTCAGAAAGACGTGTTGGGATCAGGCGGGGTGACGGCCGCCACGGGGTACGGGGGCGTGGCGGCCAGCAAGTCGTCAGGCCACCACCGACGCAGCCCGGCGGACCTGCCGGAAGGTCAGGCGAAGCGGGCCGGGTCGCCGGCGCCCACCCGGACGATCTCGGGCTCACCGCCGGAGAAGTCCACCACAGTCGTCGGTTCGGTGCCGCAGTCACCCGCGTCGACCACCGCGTCGACGGCGTGGTCGAGGCGCTCCTTGATCTCCCAGCCCTGGGTCATCGGTTCCTCGTCGTCGGGCAGCAGCAGGGTGCTGGACAGCAACGGCTCGCCGAGCGCGTCCAGCAACGCGCGGGTGACCGGATGCGCGGGAATGCGTACTCCGACGGTCTTCTTGCGGGGGTGCCACAGCCGCCGGGGCACCTCCTTCGTGGCGGGCAGGATGAAGGTGTAGCTGCCGGGGGTGGCCGCCTTCACCGCCCGGAACACCGCATTGTCCAACTGCACGAACTGCCCGAGCTGGGCGAAGTCGCGGCACACCAACGTGAAGTGGTGGCCGCTGTCGAGGTGGCGGATCTCCCGGATCCGGTCCATACCGTCCTTGTTGCCCAGCTGGCAGCCCAGGGCGAAGCAGGAATCCGTGGGGTAGGCGATCAACCCGTCCCCGCGAACGATCTCGACCACCTGGCCGATGGTGCGCGGTTGCGGGTTGTCCGGGTGCACGTCGAAGTACCTCGCCATGGGCGAAGCTTAGGCCGCCCACGTCCGCTGTCGCGTTGCCGACAGTGGCACGCTCAGGCAGGCGTCGACGCCCATCGTTGTCTCTATGGTCGTACGCGCACCCGGCGGCGGCTACGGGGACATGCTCCGGCCTCCCACGACGCCGACCCCGGTCCGGGTCACCGTGCTCGCGTTCGCACTGCTGGCACTGCTGTTCGCGCTCGCGACGGTGCACCGGTCGCTGGCCGCGAAAGGCTCCCTCGGCGCCGTCGCCTTCTTCGCCGCGATGGCCACCGCGTGCGCCCTGGTCGCGGTCAGCCTGGCGGCCCGCCGCCGCTGGGCGCCGTACCCCGCGTACGCCCTGGCGGGACTGCTGGCCGCCGCCTCGCTGGGACTCTTCGGCGCGATCACGATCGTCGGCCTGGGCCTGTTCGCCTGGGTGACGGTGGCGCTTAACGCCCGATCTTCGCGGGACTGGTTCGGCCGGCGTGGTCGGCTGCGCTGACCGTCCGGTCCCGGCTGCGCCACCGCGACCGCCATGGCCGACCCACCGGCCGGCCGCACCGGGCGGACGGTCCTAAACAGATTGACAGGCGTGCCGGCCCTCGACAGGCTGGGCGGGCAGGACGTTGTCAGCCGACGTGGCACACGGGGAGAGGCCATGAGGCGTCCACGCGTCAAACCTGAGCACGCGCCCTACCGGATCGCCGACGGCCGGATCCGGATCGGCGGCCCGACGTACGGCATCGCCGCCGAGGTGGCGGATCCCAGCGGCGCCATCTGGTGCCTGCTGGAGAGCATGGACGGCAGCCGCAGCGTGGCGGAGATCGTGCGCCACGTGCGGACGGCGCATCCCGACCATCCGAGCACCGACATCCGCGCCGCCCTGCAACTCTTCGTCGACTCCGGATACGTCGAGGAGGCCGACGCGCCCGACCCGCCCGAGCTCAGTGCGCGCGATCGGCAGCGTTTCGACCGCAGTCGGGCGTACTTCCGCTGGATGGACCTCGTCCCCCGGGACAGCACCTGGGAGCCGCAGGTCGCCCTGAGCCGCGCGACCGTCACCGTGATCGGGCTCGGTGGTACCGGCGGGATCGCGGCCATGGCGCTGGCGGCCAGCGGTGTCGGCCGGCTCCGCTGCGTCGACCCGGACGTGGTCGAACTGTCGAACCTGAACCGCCAACTGCTCTACGTCGAGCAGGACATCGGTCGGGCCAAGGTCGATGCGGCGGTGGACCGGCTTCGGCAGTTGAACTCGACGGTCGAGGTCACCGGGCTCCGGCAGCGGGTCACCGGCACCGAGCAGGTGGCGGCCCTCGCCGCGGAATGCGACGTCCTGGTGCTGGCCGCCGACCGGCCACCGGCGCTGCGGCGATGGACCAACCGCGCCTGCCTGGCCACCGGCACCCCCTGGGTGGACGCCGGCTACCACGGCCCGCTGGTGCAGGTCGGGCGGTACGTGCCGGGCACCGGACCGTGCTGGGAGTGCGTCCGGTGGGCCGATGCCGAGCAGCACCACGCGATCGGTGTCCGACACGCCGACACGGTACGGCGCAACGCGGCGGTCGCGAACGCGGTTGCCGCACCAACGGCGGGAATCTCGGGTCACCTGGCGGCACACCATGCCATGGCGTTGATCACCGGCGTACCGGCGCTGCCGGCCGGGCGGGTCGACGCGGTCAACCTCCTGGCCCCCGACGCGACCTTCGTCCGCGACGACCCACGCCGACCGGACTGCGCCGCCTGCGGGACGCCGGCATGACCACCCCCGGGGTGAGCGGACGCGCCACGCCCGGGGCAGCCGCATCCGCGCCGCAGGCGTCCGACCCGAAGCCGATCGCCGACCGCAGTCGGGTCCGGCTGCACCGGCTCCACCTGCGTGCCGAGGGCAACTCCTGGGTCGTCGGCCGGGTCGACACCGGGTCGTTCGTCCGACTGCCGCCGATCGGGCACCGGGCCATCACGCTGCTACCGCAGACCACCGTCGGCGAGGTGCGCACCACGCTGCGGGAGGAGAGCGGCGCCGACGTGGACGTCGCCGAGTTCGTCTCCGACCTGGTGGACCTCGGTTTCGTCGCGGAGATCGACGGTCGACCGCTGCCGACGGCGCCGGTACCCAGACCGATGTTGCCGTGGCTGCGTCCCCGGCACGTCCGCTGGCTGCTGCATCCGGTGGTCCCGCTGATCGCGGGCGCCGTGGTGCTCGCCGCCGCGGTGGCGATCGGACGCGACCCCGTGCTGGCGCCACGCCACCAGGATCTGCTCTGGAGCGACAGCGGCGGGCTGATCCTACTCGGCAATTTCGGGATCGTCTGGACGCTTATCGGTCTGCACGAGTTGGCTCACCTGGTCACCGCCCGCGCGGCCGGGGCACCCGGTCGGATCAGCTTCGGTACCCGTCTGCAGTTCCTGGTCGCGCAGACCGATGTCAGCGGCGTGTGGGCGGCACCCCGCCGCGACCGCCTGGCCGTCTACCTCGCCGGTATCGCGATGAATCTGGTGATCTACGCCGGAACGGTGCTGGCGCGGGCCACCGGTGTCGCGGGTCCAGCCGATGGCCTGCTCGCGGCGGTGGGCCTGCTCTCGCTCGGTCTCGTCCCGGTCCAGTTCCTGGTGTTCATGCGCACCGACATCTACTTCGTGCTCCAGGACGTGACCGGCTGCGCCAACCTGTACGCCGACGGCTCGGCCTATCTGCGACACCTGGCGGGATGGCCGGTGCGCCGGTTCCGGTGGGCAGCCGACCCGGGCGAGGACCCGAGCCGGCGACTCACGGCCCGGGAGCGCCTGGCGGTGCGGGCGTACGCCGTCGTGCTGGTCGGTGGGACGGTCGCCTGCCTGGCGGTGGCGGTTCTGGTCACCCTCCCGGTGGCGGTCACCGTACTGACCTCGGCCATCGGCGCCGTGCTGGCCGGCGGCTCGGCCGGCGACCTGTTCGACGCGTGCGCGGTAGCCGCCGTCAGCGTCGTCTTTGTCGTCCTGTGGACCCGTGCCTGGTGGCATCGCCACGGGCACCGGGTCCGACGGGGGATCAGCCGCCATCGGCGGCAAACCGGAAGGAGGTGAACCGCATGCAGAAGACGGACGGCCGCAAGGCCGACAAGCCGCAGGCCGGCAAGCTCGACAAGATCGAAATCCGCAAGCTCGACAAGATCGAGACGACCGCGCTGAGCAGCAACCCGTCCGGCTGATGCCGAGGGACCGCCGGCTCGACGCGATTCCGGTCGCGCCGAGCCGGCGGCCCCCGGGAAGGTGACGGTATCGAGACAGAGAGGTGAGGCCGTGCGGGATCTGCTCAATCAGGCGACCGGGAGACGGCTGGCGCGGGAGGAGTACCTGACGGACTTCTGGGAGCGGTTCTGGGCCGTCGACGGCGCGCACATCTGGAAGCTGGAACGACGGCAGCACTTCCAGGAGCCGGGCTACGCGGTGTGGGAGGCGTTCGCCCGGGGCGACTGGCCGGAGTCGATGCGGCTGCTCCAGGCCGACCGGCAGCAGATAGCCGCCGAGCACCGGCGGATGGCCCGGCACGCGATCAGGCTGCACTGGGTTCGGGTGGTGGAGCCGCCGCTGAGCGAGTACGTGCGGTGGAACCTGCACGTGCTGCGGATCAGGGCGGAGTGCGGCACCGATGTCCGGATCGTCGGGCCACCACAGGTCGCGCCACTGGAAGTCAGCGAGCCGCTGCCGGAACTCGTCGCGGTGGCCGACGAGACGCTCTACGAGGTGCGTTACGACGTCGACGGCGTACTCGTCGGCGCGGACCGCTACGCCGACGCGGACCTGGCCCGGGCGTGCCGGCAGGTGGTCACCGACCTGCATCGGGCGGGCGAGCCGCTGGCCGACTACTTTCCCCGCGTAACTGCGCGACGACCGCGTTCATGACGTGTGCCGCATCGCGTCCGACACCGCGCAACGTGTTCGAGGCGAAGGAGCGCTGGAACTCCAGGCCAAGGTAGGCAAGGCCGGCATGGGTCGTCGACACTCCACCGACCTGCCGGGGTGCGTTGCGGTCCACCCCGAGCGGACTGAGGTAGTCGAGGTCCGGGCGGTAGCCCGTGGCGAAGATGACAGCATCGACCTTTTCGGTAGTGCCGTCGCGCCAGCGCACACCGTCGGGGGTGAAGGCGGTGAACATCTCCTGTCGGGGCAGCGCACCAGAGGCGAGGGCGTCGCGGTAGCGGCCGGTGTCCAGCACGGCGGCGTGCCGGATCAGCCGGGTGACGGCGGACCGTGGAAGGCGGTCCGCGCCGGTGACATGTAGCCAGTGGTGCAGGTCGCGACCCCGGATCCGCTGCGGCAGAAACCGGACCGGCTCTCGGGTGGCCAGCGTGGTCCGGGCGTGCATGGCCAGTTCGTAGGCGACCTGGACGGCGGAGTTTCCAGCGCCCACCACCACGACCCGCCTACCCGCGTACGCCTGTGGCCGGCGGTAGTGGGCGACATGGCGTAGGTCTCCCGCGTAGTCGGCTTGGCCGGGCAAGCTGGGCAGGTGCGGTCTGCCGAAGGAACCGGTAGCGGCGATGACACCGGCGGCGGGTATTTCGTCGCCGGTGTCGGTTCGGACGAGGTATCCCCCGTCAGCACGGCCGTGTACCGCGACGACCCGGGTCCGGTTGCGGATCTCGGCGTCCAGCACCCGCGCGCAGCGTCGGAGGTAGGCGACCACCTCGTCCCGGTGAGGGTAACGGTCAGGGTCACCACCGAAGGGCAGGCCGGGCAGGGAACTGTAGCGGGCGGGCGAGAAGAGGGTGAGGCTGTCGTAGTAGTCCGGCCAGGACCCCACCGGCTCGGCGCCAGCGTGCAGCACGATCGGTCGCAGACCAGCGGTGAGAGCGGCGCGGGCGGCGGCGAGGCCGGACTGGCCTGCACCGATGACGATGAGAGGGTCGTTGGAGGGGCGCACGCCGCGACCATATCGTCATTTCGTTGAATGACAAAATGGCTGGTTGAGGGAAAGGTGGAACGATGAGCGACAGCGCCGCCGACACATCCCCCGGGACGCCGGTCACCGACGGAACCGATTGGCACCTCGCACCGCAGACCCAGGAGTTCCTGAAGGCCCTCGGCAGCCCCACCCGACAGCGGATGATGATGCTCTTCTCCGCCGGCGCGGAACTCTCGGTAGGGGAAGTGGCCGAGCGGGTCGGCGTCAGCCAGGCCACCGCGTCGCAGCAACTGACGCTACTGCGACGCGGCGGGATCGTCAGGTCACGTCGCGACGGCAAGACCGTGCTGTACCGGGCCGACCCAGAGGGCGCCCTGACCGCCCTGTCGGACCTGCGCTCCTATCTGACGAACTGCTGCTGAATCACATCGGCCGAGGAGTTGCGGCCACCCGGAACACAAGCTTGACGGGCGAGAATTAGTCAGCAATAGTTGAGTCTATGGAGGTTGAGCTTTCTTCGTTGGCGGCGCGAGCGCGCACCCATGCCGCACTCGGTGACCCGGCGCGCCTGGCGATCGTTGACGCGCTCACCCTCGGTGACGCCTCGCCCGGCGAGATCGCCAACCGGCTCGACATGCCGACCAACCTGGTCGCCCATCACGTCAAGGTCCTCACCCAGGCCGACCTGGTGGTGAAGGTCCGCTCCGAGGGCGACCGACGGCGCACCTACCTCCAGTTGCGCCCCGAAGCACTCGCCGCCCTCGCCACCCCCCGGCTGACCGGGGTCGGTCGGGTGGTCTTCGTCTGCACTCACAACTCGGCCCGCTCGCAGCTCGCCGCCGCGCTGTGGCGACACCGCACCCGCGGTGCCGCCGCCTCGGCCGGCACCCAACCGGCGGCCCGGGTCCACCCCCGCGCGGTCGCCGTGGCCCACCGCCACCACCTCGACCTCGACCCCACCGGCACCGCCCACGTCGCCGACGTCGTGCGCAGCGACGACCTCGTCATCGCCGTCTGCGACAACGCCCACGAGGGACTGACCGACCAGCTACGCCCCCGGCTGCACTGGTCGGTGCCCGACCCGGTCCGGATGGACACCGACGAGGCGTTCGAGTCCGCCTACGCCGACCTCGCCGACCGGGTCGCCCGGCTCGCTCCCGCCGTCCTACCCGGAGACCCACGATGACCCACCTCACCCGCAGTTCCCGACCAGACCTCTCGGTCGATCAACGTCTGGCCCTGCGTACGGCCGCAACCCGCCTCGCCGAAGAGTTCCACGGCACGTACGGCACCGAGACGATCGAACGTTTCCTGCACAGCAGCTACAACCAGTTCGCCGTCGACGGTCGGATCCCCCACTACCTGCCCCTGCTCGCCGAACGCTTCGCCCGCCAGCGACTACAGGCACTGGCCCGCGTCGAAGGCCACCACCGTGACGGCCGGCCCGTCGTCCTGTTCCTGTGCACCCACAACGCCGGCCGCTCGCAGATGGCTCTCGGGTTCCTCACCCACCTGGCCGGCGATCGGGCCGTGGCCTGGTCCGGTGGCAGCGAACCGGGCACCGAGATCAATCCCGCCGCCGTGGCGGCCATGACCGAACGCGGTATCGACATCTCGGACGAGTTCCCCAAGCCCTGGACCGACGAGGTGGTCCGCGCCGCCGACGTGGTGATCACCATGGGCTGCGGTGACGCCTGCCCGGTCTTCCCGGGGACCCGCTATGAGAACTGGGACCTTGCCGACCCTGCCGGCCTCGACGTCGACGATGTCCGGCCGATCCGCGACGAGATCGAGCGGCGGGTACGGCGACTCCTCGACGAGTTGAACGTTCCCACCCGATAGCCATCGAGGAGAAGCACAACCGATGACCATCGCGCTCCCGCGGCGCCTGCTGGCCGAGTTCACCGGCACCGCCCTGCTGGTCACCGCCGTGGTCGGCTCCGGCATCATGGCCACCGACCTGTCGCCGGACGACGTCGGCCTGCAACTGCTGCAGAACTCGATCGCCACGGCCTTCGCCCTCGGCGTACTGATCCTGATGTTCGGGCCGGTCTCCGGCGCTCATTTCAACCCGGTCGTCTCCGCCGCCGACTGGCTGCTCGGCCGCCGCTCGGGCACCGGGCTCTCCCCCCGGCATCTCGCCGGCTACGTCGCGGCACAGGTGACCGGGGCCATCGCCGGGTCGGTGCTGGCCAACCTGATGTTCGACTTGAGCGCGGTCAGCTTCTCCGGCCGGGACCGCAGCGGTGGCAACCTGTGGCTCGGTGAGGTCGTCGCCACCGCCGGCCTGGTCCTGCTGATCTTCGCGTTGGCCCGGTCCGGCCGCGCCACCGTGGCGCCGGCCGCCGTGGGCGCCTACATCGGAGCCGCCTACTGGTTCACCTCGTCCACGTCGTTCGCCAACCCCGCCGTCACGGTCGGCCGGGCGTTCACCGACACCTTCGCCGGCATCGCCCCGACGTCCGTACCGGGCTTCGTGGTGGCCCAGGTCGTCGGTCTCGCCGTCGGTGTCGGCCTACTGGCGGCCCTCTACCCGGACGCCGGTGCCGCCGCCGACCAGGTGGTCGTGCCGGCCGACGACCAGGCGACCGCGAGCCGACACCCATGACCTCCACGCACGACCGACCGCCAGCCACGACCCCCGCACCGCAGAAAGGCACCTCGTGACCGACAAGCCCAGCGTCCTGTTCGTCTGCGTACACAATGCCGGCCGATCGCAGATGGCCGCCGGCTGGCTGCGCCACCTCGCCGGCGACACCGTCGAGGTCCGCTCCGCCGGCTCCGCGCCCGCCGAGACGATCAACCCGGCAGCCGTCGCGGCCATGCGCGAGGTGGGCATCGACATCACCAACCAGACCCCCAAGCTCCTTGAGTACGCGACTGCGGAGTCCTCCGACGTCATCGTCACCATGGGTTGCGGTGACGCCTGCCCCGTGTTTCCCGGCAAGCGCTACGAGGATTGGAAGCTCGACGACCCGGCCGGCAAGGGCGTGGCGGCGGTGCGCCCGATCCGTGACGAGATCCGTACCCGGGTCGAGCGGCTGCTGGCCGACCTGCGACCCGCAGCCTGACCAACGCCGCACCACGCCGCGTACCACCGACCCGATCCTCCAGACTTGCCCGAACGCCGACCGGCTGGTTAGGTATGCCTAACCAAAGTTCGGGGAGGGTTCACATGTCGTCGCCCGCTGTGTCCGAGGCGATCGACGGTCTGCACAGCGCCGTCGTCACCACCGACCAGGTCGACATCCCGGCGCTGGCCGAGGTCTACCGCCGCGTGCACGCCGCCGACCTGCACCTGGTCGACCACACCGTGCCGACGGTGGAGGAACGCCTGCGGCGGACCGCCGAGGCCCCCGGTTTCGAGGCGGCGCTCGGGTACGTCGACGGCCGGCTCGTGGGGACGGTCATGGGTTGCCCGCTACCACCGGAGACCCTCTGGTGGCGCGATCTGACCTCCGCCAAGGATCCCGACCTGGCGATCGAGTGGCCGGGCCGCACCTTCGCGGTCTGCGAGGCGTTCGTGCTGCCCGAGTACCGCCGCCACCGGCTCGGATTCCGGATGACTGTCGAGCTGCTGGCCCGACGGCGCGAGGAGCGGGTGTCACTCGCCGTCGCCGAGACCAACACCCGGGTGTGGCACGCGCTGCAACGAACCGGGTTCGACCACGTCGGCGACCTCGTGCCGTTCCCCGGCTGGCGCTCGCACCGGATGTTGGTGCGGGCACTGCCACTTGCCGCTCGGCCCTGAGCCCGACGCCCACGCCCGCCCGTCAGCAGTCGCCCGGCCTCGCCCGGGGACGTGCCATCGAGGGTCGGCAGGCTCCTCATCGCCCGAACCGCATCCACAGTGGAGAACCGTGTGAAACGCAACTGGGAAGCCCTCGTACTCAAGGCGTTCGGGGGCCGGAACTTTGAGCTGACCGTCCTGGAGAACGAACCCGTCGGAGACCGCTACCAGCGGCTGCTCGTCGACGGGGGCGACCTGCTGCGTACCTGCGGTGTGCACCCCACCATGTGGATCCGGCTGTGGTTCGACAACGAGGGCCGACCCCACCAGCGGGCATACACCCTTGTCGACCCGGACGCGGACAGCGGGCGCTTCCAGCTCGTGTTCGCCCTGCACGACGGCTGCGCGGCGCGCTGGGCCACGACGGCTCGGCCCGGAGACACCATCGAGGCGACCGTGCAGGGCAGCTCCTTCACGCTCCCCGAACCGGTGCCCGGCCGGCTCTACCTGGTCGGCGACGCGGCGTCCCTGCCTGCGGTCAACAGCCTGCTCGACGCCGCCGGGCCGGTGTCGGCGAGCATCTGGCTCGAGTACGCCCATGATGGCGAGCGGAACCTGCCGCTGCGTACCCGGCCACACGACGAGGTGGTGTGGGTGCCGCGCCGCGACGAGGGTCAACACCTGGTGGACACCGTCACCGCCGCCCTGACCGCCGCTCAGGAGGACGGCCTGTACTGGGTGGCCTGCGAGGCGGCCAGCACCCGCAGCATTGTCAGACACCTGCGGCGAGGGCTGGGCGTCGGCAAGGAGCAGGTGGCGGCGCTGGCCTACTGGCGCGCTCGGTGACGGCCCATCACCGAGTCGGCTCGTGATGCTGTACCTGACCGCCCTCAACCCGACCGACTCCGTGCTGGACGGCCTGCTGCCGGCCGCTGACACGCTCGGCGTGCCGGTCACCGTGTTGACCGACCGGCCCGACGACTGGCCCACGGCGGTGCCGACGCGGGGCTGCCCGGTGCGGGACCCGCAGGCCGTCATCGACGTGGTCCGGGACGGGCCAGCCGCGGTGGGACTCTTCTCCAACAGCGATCACCTACAGGCCGCGACGGCGCTCGCCGCCCGTCGTCTCGGCCTGCCCGGTAAGGATCCAGAGTCGGCGCGACGCTGCAAGGACAAGGCCGCCACCCGGCAGGCCGTCGCCGACGCCGGTCTCGACGTGGTCCACGCCCAGCGCCTCACTCCGGGGCAGCCACCGACGTTCGACGTTTTCCCCGCTGTGGTCAAGCCGCGTGACGGCGTCGCCAGTGAGGACGCCTACCTGGTCACCGACGCGGACGAGTTGGCCCGGCGGGTGACCGAGATCCGCGGTCGCCGACCGGACGCGGCACTGGTGGTGGAGGAGTACCTGCCGGGTGAGGTGCGCACCCACGACACGCTCGGAGACGCCGGGACGCTGGCCGTGCTCGGTGGCTGGCGTACCACGCTCGGCCCGCCGCCCACCTTCACCGAGCTGTGCCTGGAATGGGCACCGGCGACTCCGGCGACGGCCGAGCGGCTACGCGCTCAGCTGGACGCGCTCGGGGTACGGTTCGGCCCCTGCCACACCGAGTTCGTCGTGCACCGGGAGCGACCTCGGCTCATCGAGGTCAACGACCGGTTGATCGGTGACCGGATGGATCTCATCCTGGCCGAGCTGCTCGACGTGCCGCTGTTCGAGTACGTCATCCGGCTGCACCTCGGCGAGTCCGTCGCCGACCTCGGTCTGCCCGACCCGACCACGATCAACCAGACCGCCCGGGTGGAGTACGTCTGCGCCGAGCGCGGCGGCACGCTCGTCGCCGCCCCCGGTCCGATCGACGCGGTACGCGACGGGGTCCGGCTCGGCTGCCGCCCGCTGCGGTCGATCGGGACCGCCGCCGAGCACACCGGCACCAACCGCGACTACCTGGCTGTCCTGCACGCCATCGGGTCGGATCCGGCCGTGGTGCGCCGCGCGCTCGTCGAGTTCCGCGCCGGGCTGGACTGGGTGATCGACACGTGACCGATCCGGTGGAGCAGCAGCTGTTCCGCCGGGTGCTGGACACCCTGCTGCGCGAGGACCACCTCGGCCTGAGCAGCGGCGGCGGCCCCGACGGCCCCGGCTGGTGGCAGGCACCGCACCACGCCGGCCGGTTACGCCTTCCTGTTCGTCCCGACGGCTTCCAACATGCCGTCCGCCTCGCCCGCGCCGAACTGCACGTGCACCCGCCCGGTCGGGCACCACATCGGGTGGACCGGCTGGCGGGCCTGTTGGAGCTGCTCGCGCCGTACGACGACGTCGAGGCCGAGCAGGGGTGGCGCGCCTTCACCGACGAATGCCGGCAGGACCTGCTCGCCCGCCGGCTGGCCGAGACCACCCGGTCGGAGACGTACGCCCGGATCGCCGCCGCCCGGGTCGACCCGCCCACCGGCTTCGGCGGCGCGCTCCTCGACGACGTGCTCGCCGCCCATGCCGGCCACGCCGTCTACCCCACCGACCGGTGCCGGCACGGCCTGGACGAGGCCGAGCTGCTCCGGTACGCACCCGAGCACGCCCCCACGTTCGCCCTGCGTTGGCTGCCCGTACCGGCCCGGACGCTGCGACTGAACGGGCGGCTGCCCGCCTGGTGGCCGACGCCGCGCCAGGCCGGGGAGGCACTGCTGCCGGTACACCCGCTCACCGCCGACCGGTCGGCCCTACCGGTGCTCGACGTACCGGAGATCACCGTGCGACCCACCCTGTCGATGCGTACCGTCGCCCTGGCCCGCGATCCGACGACGCACCTGAAACTGCCGCTGCCGACCGCGAGTCTGGGTGCCCGCAACCGCCGTACCCTCGCGCCCGACGCGCTCTCCGACGGCGCGGCGGTGGCCGCGCTGCTCGACCGCATCGCCGCGGAGCAGCCGCGCTTCGCCGACCGGATCGCACACGCCGACGAGAGCGTCTTCGGTCACTGCGACGACGACGAGCTGCGGTCCTTTCTGTTGCGTCGGCTACCCGCCGGGCTGGAGCGGGCGACCGTGGTGCCGGTGGCCGCGCTCGCCGCGGCGGATCCCACTGCCGGCACTGTCGCCCAGCGAATCGGCGGTGCCGACCCGACCCGGCTCCTCGGGTCCTATCTGGATCTCCTGCTCGACTGGCACGTGTGCCTGTGGTTACGGTACGGAGTGGCGTTGGAAGCACATCCGCAGAACATCCATCTGGTCCTACCGTCCGACGGTCCGATCCGGCTGTTGTACAAGGACAACGACGGCGCCCGGCTCGACCCCCGGCACGCGGGCACGGTCCGACTGCGCGATCAGCGGATGTGGATCCGCCATCCCGGGGAGCTGGCCGACATGTTCGTCACGATCACACTTCACCTGGCGGCGACGGCCCCCCTGCTGGCCCTGGCGGATCAGGGGGTCGCCGTGCCCTCCCCGGCCGAGGCCCTCGCGCCCCGGCTGCGCGCCGCCCGCGACCGGTGGGGCGACACACCCGCCGCACGGGAGCTGGTCGACCGCGTCCTGACCGCCGACCGGTTGCCGGTCAAGGCGATGCTGACCGCCGGCACACTGCTGCCCAAGCAGCGGATCGGCTGCACCGACGTGAACAAGTTCTACCACCGCACCGGACCCAACTACCTGCGGAACGCCTCGTGACGCCGCAGACCGCCGAGGCCACCGCCGGGCCGGCGGAACGCGCCGCCGATCTTGCCACCACGCACACCCTGCTCTCCTGCTACCTGCGGGAGGTGGCCGCGCCCGACGGTGCGGCCGAGACCGTGGGCGGACAGCTCCGGGTCCGGTTGCCGCACCTGGGACTGACGCTCTCCTGCCGACTGGCCCGGGTCTCCCCCGTGCTGGCGCACCGCTACGTCGGCCCGGTCCGCTGCCGGCCGGCGGCGGCACCGGTCGCCCGCCGCCACCCGGCGGTTCCGGATCCGCCGGCCGCCGACACGCCGGGCGACGGCTCGACGGACGCCGACGGGCCGGTCGACGGCGCACAGCTCGCCCGGCTGCTCGCCGCCGAGCTGACCGCCCGCACCGGGCTGACAAACGACGAGTTCGTCGAGCAGGTGCTCGGCAGCCGGGACGCGTTGGCCACCCTGTTGCGGCAGCGCCCGTCCAACGACCCCACCCCGACCGGCGACCCGGTGGTCGACGACTATGTCGACTCCGAACAGTGCCTGGTACACGGCCACCCGCATCACCCCAGTCCGAAGTGGCGCAGTGGTGATCCGGCGAGCTGGCGTCGCTACGCGCCGGAGCTGCGCAGCAGCTTCCGGCTCGACTGGCTCGCCGTGCCCGCCGACCTGGTGGCGGGCGACGGGCCGGTCGACGAGCTGATCGCGCCGCTGGATCCGCCGGACGCGCCGCCCGGTCACCACCTGCTGCCGGTGCACCCGTGGCAGCTGGACCTGATGCCACCTACCGATCCGAGGTTGCGCCGGCTCGGCCCGGCCGGCGTACCGGTCCGACCCACCGCGAGCGTCCGTACGCTCTACGCCCCCTCGGTCGACCTGTTCCTCAAGACCAGCCTGCACATACGCATCACCAACTGCCTGCGCAAGAACGCCCGCTACGAGTTGACCGGAGCGGTGGCGTTGACCCGGTTCCTGTCCGGTGTGCCGCTTCCCGCGCGGGTCGGGTTGCTGCGGGAGCCCGGCTACCGGACGGTCGACCTGCCGGGGGCGGACGAGGCGTACGGCACCATCCTGCGGACCGGGGTACGCGAGCATCTGCGGCCGGGCGAACGGATGGTGTTGGCGGCGGCGCTGGCCAGCGCGCCGCTGACCGTGCCGGACCCGTTCGACTGGTGGCGGGTCTACGTCGAGCTGCTGGTGCCCACGGTGCTGCGCCTGTGGCTCGGCCACGGCGTGGTCCACGAGGCACACCTGCAGAACGTGCTGGTGGTCCTGGATCCGGACGGTCGCCCGGTCCGCCTGATCCTGCGTGACCTCGAAGGATTGAAGCTGGATCTCGGACGGTTGGCGGCCTGGCCTGACCGGGTGCCCCGGCAGGCTGCCTACACCCCCGCACAGGCGGCCCGGCGCGTCGTCTACTGCCTGTTCGTCAACCATCTCGCCGGTCTCGCCGGTGCGCTCGCCGACGGCCACCCCGGCACCGAGCCCCGACTGTGGCAGACGGTCCGGCGAGCCGTCGAGGCGGCGTACGCGCAGCTGGGTGAGCCGGCCGAGCTGGCCCCGCTGCTGCACGGCGCTCCGCTCACCGCGAAGGCGAACCTGTTGGTCCGCTGGCACCGGGCCGCCGACCAGCAGGCGCCCTACGTCGAGGTGCCCAACCCGCTCGGCGGTGCCGGGTGACCCGACCGACGTACGTCTACGATCTCGCCGCCCTGGCCACGCACGCGGCTGCCGTCCGGGCGGCCCTGCCGGAACGGGTCGAGCTGCTCTACGCGGTCAAGGCCAATCCCGACCCGGGGATGCTGCGCACCCTCGCGGCCACTGTCGACGGTTTCGAGGCCGCCAGTCGGGGCGAACTGCGGCACCTCGCGGCGGTGCTGCCCGGTAGACGGGTGGCCGCCTTCGCCGGGCCGGGCAAGACCGACGCGGATCTTTCGGCGGCGCTGGCCGCCGACGTGCACCGGGTACACGTCGAGTCCGCCGCCGAACTGCACCGGCTGGCCGCCCTGGCGCGGGCCGCCGGGCGTACCGTCGATGTGCTGCTGCGGGTGAACCTGCCGGTCGCGACCCCGGGCGCGGTCCTGGTGATGGGCGGACAGGCGAGCCCGTTCGGCCTGGACCCACCGGAGGCGGTCCGGCTCGCCGCCGACCCACCGCACGGGGTCCGGGTCCGTGGTGTGCACGCCCACCTGGCCAGCGGGCTCGACGCGCCGACCGCCGCCGGGGTGGCGCGCGAGGTGACCGACTGGGCGGTGCGGCAGGTACGCGCCGAGGAGGTCAACGTCGGCGGCGGCATGGCCGTCGACTACCGCCGCCCGGAGCACCGCTTCGACTGGCCGAGCTACGGTCGGCTGCTCGGCGAGGTGTGCGACGCCCACCCGACGGTCCGGCTCCGGATCGAACCCGGCCGCGCCGTGGCGGTCTACTGCGGGTCGTACGTGACCGAGGTGATCGACGTGAAGCGGTCCCGGGGCCAGTGGTTCGTGATCGTCGCTGGCGGCACCCACCACCTGCGGACTCCGGCGGCCAAGGGCCACTCCCAACCGTTTGTCGTAGTGCCCCAAGGTGGCGGCGGGCCGCGCACCGACGGCGGGCCGGTCACCGTCGTCGGCCAGCTCTGCACGCCCAAGGACGTGCTGGCCCGCGACGCCGAGAGCGGCCCGATCGCCGTCGGGGACCTCCTCGTGTTCGGAATGGCTGGCGCCTACGCGTGGAACATCAGCCACCGCGACTTCCTCCTGCACGATCCGCCCGACTTCACCACCGGTGACCCGCTCGCCGTGGCCCGTAACTGGGGCCGCTAGCCGGCAGCGCTTCGGGCGACGACGTCGCAGCTCTCGCGGCGGCCGGTGAACCGGCCCGGCGGTGATCGGCAGGATCATCGCCGGGCCGGACCCGGTTCGTGGTGGTGGCCGGACCGCCGTCAGAAATCGTCGTCGAAAGCGACAGTGCCGGTGACTCCGACCTGATAGGCCGACACCCGCCGTTCGAAGAAGTTGGACAACTCCTGCACGTCCTGCAACTCCATGAAGGCGAACGGGTTCTTCGACCCGTACAGCGGTTCGATCTCCAACTGCGCCAACCGCCGGTCGGCGACGTGCTGGAGATATTCGCGCATGTCGACCAGGGACAGCCCGGACACGCCCTGTTCGAGCAGGTCGGCGGCGAACTGCACCTCGCACTCGACGGCTTCGGCAAGCATGTCCCGGACCTGCTGCTCCATCTCGGCGTCGAAGAGGTCCGGCTCCTCGGCGCGTACGGTGTCGACCACGTCGAAGGCGAAGGCCATGTGCATCGACTCGTCCCGGAACACCCAGTTGGTGCCGGAGGCCAGGCCGTGCAGCAGTCCCCGGGACCGCAGGAAATACACGTAAGCGAACGCGCCGTAGAAGAACAGTCCCTCGATGCAGGCGGCGAAACAGATCAGGTTCAGCAGGAACGACCGCCGGTCCTCGCGGGTCTTCAGCTCCCGCAGCTCGAAGATGGAGTCGATCCATTTGAAGCAGAACTCGGCCTTGCGGGCGATCGACGGGATGTTCTCCACCGCCGCGAACGCCGCGAACCGTTCCCGCTCGTCCGGCACGTAGGTGTCCAGGAGGTTCAGGTAGAACTGGACGTGCACCGCCTCCTCGAACAGCTGCCGGGACAGGTACAGCCGTCCCTCCGGCGAGTTGACGTGCTGGTAGAGGTTGAGCACGAGGTTGTTGGCCACGATGGTGTCGCCGGTGGCGAAGAACGCGACCAGCCGGGACACCAGGTGCTGCTCCGCCGGGGACAGCTTCGCCAGGTCGGCAAGGTCGGAATGCAGGTCGACCTCCTCGACGGTCCAGGTGTTCTTGATGGCGTCCTTGAACCTGTCGAAGAACTGCGGGTAGCGCATGGGCCGCAGGGTCAGGTCCATGCCGGGGTCGAGCAGCATCTGCCGCTGGCCGGTGTCGGGTTCGGAAACAGTTGTCACTGGCATGCCTCGCAGCTCTCGGGGTTTTCCAGGGAGCAGGCCAACGCCTCGTCGTCGCTGACCGCGACGATCGGCCTGGCCGCCGGGGTGACGGCGACGGTGGCCTGCTGGATCCGGGTCGCCGGACGCGACCGCAGGTAGTAGGTGGTCTTCAGCCCGGCCTTCCAGGCGTACAGGTACATCGAGGAGAGCTTGCCGATGGTCGGCGCGCTCAGGAACAGGTTCAGCGACTGCGACTGGTCGATGAACGGGGCGCGGGCGGCGGCCAGGTCGATCAGCGCCCGCTGCGGCAGCTCCCACGCAGTACGGAACAGCTCCCGCACCTCCTCGGGCAGCTCGGCGATGCCCTGCACCGACCCCTCGGCCCGCTTGATCTGCTCCCGGATCGGCGCGGTCCACAGCCCGCGCGCCTTCAACTCCCGCACAAGGTACGTGTTGATCTGGAGGAACTCGCCGGACATCGTCTCCCGCTTGAACAGGTTGGACACCTGCGGCTCGATGCACTCGTAGCACCCGGCGATCGAAGCGATCGTGGCGGTCGGTGCGATCGCCACCAGCAGCGAGTTGCGCAGGCCGTGGCGGGCGATCTGCTCGCGCAGCGCGGTCCACCGCGACGCCTGCGTCACCTCCGCGCCCCACAGGTCGGGATGCAACTCACCCTTCGCGGCGCGGGTTTCGGCGTACGCGGGGTGTGGGCCGAACCGCTCGGCGAGCCCGGCCGACGTCTCCAGCGCGGTCAGGAAGATCTCCTCCTGGACCCGGGTCGACAACTCCCGGGCCGGCGCCGAGTCGAACGGCAGGCGCAGGGTGAACAAGGCGTCCTGTAGCCCCATCAGGCCGAGCCCGACCGGACGCCAGCGCGGGTTCGACACCGCCGTCTGCTCGGCCGGGTAGTAGTTGATGTCGATCACCCGGTCGAGGAACACCACGGCCGTGCGTACCGTGGCGCGCAGCTTCTCCCAGTCGACACCGTCGGCGGTGACGTGCGCGCCCAGGTTGACCGACCCGAGGTTGCACACGGCCGTCTCGGTGTCGCTGTTGACCTCCAGGATCTCCGTGCACAGGTTCGACAGGTGGATCGTGTTGCCGGGCGCACCGGTCTGGTTGGACAGCCGGTTCGCCGCGTCCTTGAACGTCATCCACCCGTTGCCGGTCTGCGCGAGCGTACGCATCATCCGGCCGTACAGGTCGCGGGCCTTGACCGTCCGGACGGCCTTCTTCTCCGCGGCCCGGTACGCCTCGTCGAACGCCTCGCCGAACAGGTCCGGCAGCTCGGGTGCGTCCGACGGGTCGATAAGCGACCAGTCGCCGTCCGCCTCGACCCGGCGCATGAACTCGTCCGGGATCCAGTTGGCCAGGTTCAGGTTGTGGGTACGCCGGGACTCCTCCCCGGTGTTGTCCCGCAACTCCAGGAACTCCTCGATGTCCGGGTGCCACGGCTCCAGGTACACGCAGGCCGCGCCCTTGCGCCGGCCACCCTGGTTGACCGCCGCCACCCCCGCGTCGAGGGTCTTGAGGAACGGCACGATGCCGTTGGAGCGGCCGTTGGTGCCCCGGATCAACGCGCCCCGGCCCCGGACCCGTGACCAGGAGATGCCGATGCCGCCGGAGAACTTCGACAGCTTCGCCACCTGGTGGTAACGCTCGTAGATCGAGTCGAGTTCGTCGCGCGGCGAGTCGACAAGGAAACACGACGACATCTGGGTGTGCCGGGTGCCCGAGTTGAACAGCGTCGGTGAACTCGGCAGGTAGGCCAGGCTCGACATCAGCCGGTAGAACCCGATCGCCTCGCCGGGCGTCTGCGACAGCCCGCAGGCCACCCGCAGCAGCCAGTACTGCGGTGTCTCCACCACCAGGCGGGTCTGCGGATGCCGCAGCAGGTAGCGGTCCGCGACGGTACGCAGTCCGAAGTACTCGAACCGCAGGTCACCGTCCGGGTCGACCGCGTCGTCCAGCTTGCGGGCGTTGCGGGCCACGAACTCCGCGGTAGCGTCTCCGATCAGCCCCAGGCCGTGGGCGTACCGGATGGACTGGCTGAAGCTGGCCACCTGCTGCCCACGGACCTCCTTGTCCACGTACGCGGCCAGCAGCCGCGCCGCCAGCTTCGAGTACTGCGGCTCCGTACCGATCAGTTCGGCGGCCGTCTGGATGGACAGCTTGTCCAGTTCAGCGGTGGTGGCCCCGTCGTACAGGCCGCTGATGGTCTTGGTGGCCACCCGCAGCGGATCGACCTCGTCGAGGTCGGTCACCCACCGCTCCACCGCCCGGACGATCTTGTTGACGTCCACCGGTTCCGTGGCGCCGTCGCGTTTGCGGACCTGCATCACCTGCCGGCGCTGCTCCGACACACCTGCGTCGGAGGCCGGCATCTCCCGCACGACCGTCACGTCTCTCTCCTCGCGCCGTCTACTGGGGCCTCGGACACGCGGGGAGGACGCCACGGGATCCGCGCAGGCGGCACGGCCCGTTCATGGCGTCGGCCGTCCCACGCGGCCTGCGGCCGCCGCCCACGAGTGCGGGCGGCGTGCTGGCAGGTCTTCGGACTCGTGGGCGTGCTCGCGCGCTCCTACTGGCCGTCGCTTCCCAGGCCGGGGCCCAGTGCTGTGTGACGGCTGTCGTTCCCACTCACCGCTGCGGGGCAGCCCCGGATTTCCACCGGGTTCCCTCTTGCCTCGGCCGCCCCGGATGGGCGCCGAACCAGCTACGGGTGACACCATATATGGGCGACGCGCGAACGCAAGACACCAGATGGTGTGTCGGCGTGTCCGTGCAACAGATCTCACACCCGGCTACCGCCGTCCGGCCGTTCCGCGCTTGACCGGTCTCCGGCAGGCGGGCGTACGCAAAGGACGGCGGATGCGACGGGGTGCCGATCGTCGGTCACATCCCGGCGCGGCTACCCGTCCCGCACGCGCACCGCAGCCACGCGAGGAACCGGGTCGTCAGCTCGCCGGGATCCTCGCGCGGCAGGTCGTCCAACGCCGCCGTCAACAAGGCACCCGCGTACATCGACAGGCCCACCCGGTCCCGGCCGTACGCCTCGGCGAGCCGCACCCGCGCCGGGGCGCACGGCCACGGCGGTTCGCCCTCGCAGCTGGCGCACGTCCACTCCGGCCGCCGCGGCAGGTGCTCGTCGGCGAGCCGGGCGGGCAGGGCGTCGGCGGCCCGGCCGATTCGCACCGCCTCGGCGGCCATCGCGTCCCGATAGCTGACGGCACGCCCAGTCATGCCGGCCACTGGGCGTTGCGCCGGGCCTGGTCGAGCAGGCGTTGCCGGGCGGCCTCCTGCTCGACGGTCTCCCGCCACTGCCCGCCGTCCGTCAGCGGTATCGGCCGCCGCCGCAGCCACCACCAGAACCTGCGCCACCTGCTCACGCCATCACCTCCGCCGAAGTTCGGGGACGGGGGCGGCGGTACGTGGGGGCGCACCGCCACCACCCACAAGAATCGTGCGATGGCCGTGGGCACTCAGGGCAGGTGCGAGGCGTCCGGCGTCCTGTCCGGGACGGTTGACGGACAGCTCAGCCGGTGGCGACCGCGAGTGCCTGCCGATACTCCTGCGTCCATGCGGCGTCCCGCTGGTCAGGCGGCAACCCGGCCAACCCGGCCCGCAGATTGTCGATGCCGGCCGACGTGTCGCCGAGCGCCAGATAGGCCAGCCCGAGACCCATCCTGCTGAACGTGGGCGTCAGCCAGTAGGCCAGGACCGGTGCCTGCTCGCGCTCGGCCGCCTCGGTGAGGTCGCTGGCCTCACCGAGGAGCCCTGCCGCTGAGCGCCGATCGCCGAGCAGCGCGTACCCGTGGGCGGCCTGGACCGCGTCGCCGACGCGTTGCAGGGCCGTCGCCCCGGGTGTGTGGTACGCGGTCAGGAAATGGCGCACGATGCCGCGCGGGTTGCCTCGCTGCCGCTCCAGGTAGCCTCGGAAGTTCTCCACCTGCGCCGCGAGCGGGCCACTCTCAACGGCGTCGGCCTGCCTGGCGGCCTCGATCAGCACCTGTATCGCCTCGCCGTCGTTGCGGGCTTCGGCATGCAACCAGCCGACGAACTGCGTCCACTCCGCCACCAACTCGTGCAGCTGGCCGGCGTACGGCCCGGCGGCCCGCTCGGCGAGTTGCTGCATAGTGGACCGCTGCGCCACCATGGCCGGCAGTGTCACCGGAGCCGGCAGGACGTCGTCAAGGCGGCGTTGCGCAGCCAGCACCTCGGCGAGCAGCCGCACCGCGGCGGCGTCGAGGCGGGTCGGTTCGGCGAGCACGTACGCCAGGCGGTCATCGTCGTCGGGGGTGGTCACGGTCGGCGCATCGACGACCATCGCGGCCAACTTCCCGCCGGCCTGCAACGTGTCGTCGAGGTGCGCGGCGAGTTCCCGGGACGGTCGGGTACGGCCCGTCTCAAGGTCGTGCACGTAGCTCTTGCCAACGTACGCAAGGCGTGCCAAAACGCGCAGTGACAGGCCACGGACACGTCGAAGTCGGGCAAGCTCAGCGGGGAACCGTGGGGCAACGATGGTGCGCGCACTCGGCGGCATGGCGAAGCTCCCAGGTGGAGGACTGTGCGGCGATCCGCTGGCCTCCACACCAGCGAGCCGCCACAATCGACGGTACCCGGCTCCGACGTGCAGCGGCAGGAGCTGCCGGACGAGCCAGGCCGTGTCGGGGACATGCGACTTGCGCGGACCTGTCGAATCCGGTCGTCGGCGACGGGACGGTCCCGCGTCATCGTCACCGACCTCAAACCCAGCCGAGGTCGCAGGTCGACGCTGCGCTGCGATCGTCAGAGCATGGTCGCTCGAACGCGCGCGAGGACACGGCGGATCGTCGCCACGCTGGCCGCCACACTGCTCGTGCTGACCGCGCTGACCGCCTGCACCCCAGAGATCAAGGGCATCACCGGCCTCACCGTGGATGCTGACGGCCGGCTGCTCGCGGCACTGGCCTGGTGTGCGGACAAGCCGCCGGACGTGATTGTCCTTACCGCCGCAAGGGCGGTCTCGCCCACCCCGTCCGGCGTTCCGGTCCCTTCCGCGAACTGGCCGAGTTGGCCAGGCCGGGACTATGACGTACCCCGGGACGCGACCTCGCCGGCCACCGTCCAACTGCCGGGATTCCCGTCCGATCCTGCCCCTGATCGGCGCGCCGCCTTCCGCATGTACGGCGTCGCCGACAACAGCAGCTTCACCACCCACGCGGTGACCTTCCGGCTCCCCGAACTGGCCGGTCTGCGACCAGGCTCGGTCATGACCACCGCCATCGTGAGCAACGACGAGGTACCGAGGTACGTCTCCCTTGACGAGTTCGCGCGCCTCGGCAGGGCCGAGTGCTGACCTCGCGCAGTTCTGCCACCCTGACCGGGTGAAACCCAACCTGGCGAGAATCTCAGGAAAGCAGGACCGACTCGCGGAGGAGATCCTCGCCCGCGCACCGCGACACATCGAGCAGAGCTTCGTGAACTCCCTCGACCCCGCCGCCGCGCTCGCCCTCGGCCGCTACGGCGCCCGCCTCGCCACCCTGGCGTTGCGACAGAACTCCGTCGATCTGCTACGCCGCTCGGTACTGGCGACCAGCCTCGCCCGATGTCTTGCGTCCGATGACGACCGAGACTTCATGGTGGCTCTGGCGGTGCCGTGGATCGTGGCACGGCAGCTCGGAGAAGACCCGGCCGAGGTATTCGCCATGGTCGGCGACAGCCTGCCGGACGGGCCGGTCGCCAGACTGGTCCACACCTTCGGTGCCCGTACCGACATCAGCCTGGAAGCCTTCGGCTGGGAATTGGTGACGACAGCCGACGGCCCGGACTTCCGGCCGGCGTCCTGATCACAGAAGCACCTCGGTAGTGCCGGCTTGCGCCTGGCCGACGGCCTGAGCGATGGCGAGGGTGTGCTGATACTCGCGCCACTGGGCCAATATGCCGTGGCTGGTCCGCAGTACCCCGATGAACAGCGCCGAGGCGGTTACCCCGGTCGCCGTGTGTGTGCCGACCAGTTCGTACTCGACCACGATCACGTCGGGGTCGCCGGTCTCGTGCACGACCACGTTGCGGCAGCCGCCGCAGGTGACCGCAGCCATGTTCAGTGCGGCGACGACCAATCTGGCGTCGTGGTGGGCGCGCCGGAAGTGGTACGGCGAGTGTATGAACTGGGAGCACGCCAGCACACGCGCAAATGGGGCAATGGGTTGCCTGCGCAGCGCGAAAACAGCACCGGTGTGCCGCCGGACGTTCGTCTATGCTCGCTCGTATTTCCTGCAACTGCCGAGCGGTGGAGAGGGAGAGCCATGTCGGACTGGTTGGACTTGTTGGAACGGGGGTCCTGGTTTGCGGCGATAGCAGGTACGCTGGTCGCTGTCATCGTGGCCGTACAAGCGTCGAACACCTCCTCTCGGATGAAATCGACGCTGGATATGGCGAGGCCCTTTGTCCGCGCGCTGGCGCTCTCCCTGGACAAGCCAGAAATCCTGGCCGCATACGAATCCGAGTGTACGACCGCCAAGGAGATCCTGCGCAAGAAGACGCGCCGCAGGCTCGGTGTGGCAGGAGTGGTACTTGGCATCCCGGCATTTTCGGTAACCGCTGCCTTACTTCTTCCTGAGGTTCCTAATCGCACCGAGATGCGGTTCTCCATCGGCGACGCAGCACAGCAGGAATGCACGACCGGCGGTCTGAACTTCGCAATGCATACCACCTGCACCAATCGCTGGCTCCTTGACTCGCCAGGGCAGGCAATCCAGGCACAGGCCACCCTCTCGGGTCCGGCACGCCAGAGAGATCTGAGCATCGTCGTTGATGGCTGCTCGGACCGCGCGCAGGTTCGGTGGGAGCTACTCGCCGATGGCGAAACTCTCGGCAATGGCGTGGCTGGTTCTGGGAGCCAGGAACAGGAACTGCGCGTGCCTAAGGGCAAGTCATCGCTCACCATCCGAGCCGAGCGAATCGATGATAACTCGTGCTCCGCAGAACTCGTCGTCGAGGCCATCCAGTGGCCCTAGTACTTCAGTAGGAGATCCGTTTCCGGGCTCGGTGGGGTCATGTCGGGTGTAGTGACTGATCTTGGCTTTGGTTTGGTGCCGGCCTCGGAAGATGGACCACACGATGACGTTGCCGACGCGTCGGGTGGGTTCTGGTTCAACGCCTACCGCAGGTGTTGGAAGTGCAGGTCACGGCACCTGCGGGCGTCACTTGGCGTTGAAGTAGCTGGCCTCGGGATGGTGGACGACGATGGCGTCGGTGGCCTGCTCCGGCATCAGCTGGAACTCCTCCGACAGCTGCACACCGATCCGCTCGGCGCCGAGCAGCTCCACGATCTTCGCCCGGTCCTCCAGGTCGGGGCAGGCCGGGTAGCCGAACGCGTACCGGCAGCCGCGGTAGTCGGTGCCCAGCAGGCCGGCCAGGTCGGCCGGGTCGTCGTCGGCGACGGTACGGCCGTCGGGCAGCCGCAGCTCGGCCCGGACCCGCTTGTGCCAGTACTCGGCGAGGGCCTCGGTGAGTTGCACCGACAGGCCGTGCACCTCCAGGTAGTCGCGGTACTCGTTGCGGGCGAACAGCTTCGCCGCGTACTCGCTGACCGGCTGGCCCACGGTGACCAACTGCAACGCGACGACGTCCAGTTCCTCGCCGCGCGGGCGGAAGAAGTCGGCCAGGCACAGCCGCCGCTCCTGCCGCTGCCGGGGGAAGGTGAACCGGGCCCGCTCGGCGTGCCCGTTCTCGTCCAGGACCACCAGGTCGTTGCCCTCGGAGTAGGCCGGGAAGTAGCCGTACACCACGGCCGCCTCCAACACCTGATCGGCGATCAGCCGGTCCAACCAGTAGCGCAGCCTAGGCCGGCCCTCGGTCTCCACAAGCTCCTCGTACGACGGGCCCTTGCCACCGCGCGCACCGCGCAGCCCCCACTGGCCCATGAAGGTGGCCCGCTCGTCCAACAGTGCCGCGTAGTCGGCCAGCGGCACCCCCTTGACCACCCGGGTGCCGTGGAACGGTGCGACCGGCACCGGCACGTCGACCGCGACGTCGGAGCGTACCGAGGTGTCATGCAGTTCCGGCAGCGACTCGGCGACCACCGCACGCTGCCGTTCCCGGCGGGCCCGCCGGGCAGCCAGGGCCGCCTCCCGCTCGGGGTCCACCACCGGGGCACCGCCGCGCTTGGCGACCATCACCCGGTCCATCAGGGAGAGTCCCTCGAAGGCGTCGCGGGCGTAGTGCACCTGGCCGGGGAACATCGACCGCAGGTCGTCCTCGACGTACGCCCGGGTCAGCGCGGCGCCACCGAGCAGGACCGGCCAGCGCTCCGCGACCCCGCGCGACGCCATCTCGACCAGGTTCTCCTTCATGATGACGGTGCTCTTGACCAGCAGACCCGACATGCCGATGGCGTCGGCGCGGTGCTGCTCGGCGGCATCGAGGATGGCGGAGATCGGCTGCTTGATGCCGATGTTCACCACGTCGTAGCCGTTGTTGGACAGGATGATGTCGACCAGGTTCTTGCCGATGTCGTGTACGTCGCCCTTGACGGTCGCGAGCACGATGCGACCCTTGCCGCCGTCGTCGGCCTTCTCCATGTGCGGTTCGAGGTACGCCACCGCGGTCTTCATCACCTCGGCCGACTGCAACACGAACGGCAGCTGCATCTGACCGGAGCCGAACAGCTCACCGACGACCTTCATGCCGTCCAGCAGGATGTCGTTGATGATGAGCAGCGGGGCGGTGCCGGCCGCCATCGCCGCGTCGAGGTCGGCTTCCAGGCCGTTGCGCTCCCCGTCGATGATCCGCCGCTTGAGCCGCTCGTTGAGCGGCAGGGCCGCCAACTCCTCGGCCCGGGTGGCACGCGCCGAGGCGGCGTCCACGCCTTCGTACAGCTCGATGAACCGCTGCAACGGGTCGTAGCCCTCGCGGCGGCGGTCGTAGACCATGTCGAGGGCGACCTCGCGCTGCTCGTCGGGGATCTTCGACATCGGCAGGATCTTGCTGGCGTGCACGATCGCCGAGGTGAGCCCGGCCTGCACGCACTCGTGCAGGAAGACCGAGTTGAGCACCTGACGGGCGGCGGCGTTGAGTCCGAAGGAGACGTTGGAGATGCCGAGGGTGAAGTTGATCCCGGGGTAGCGTCGGGCGATCTCACGGATCGCCTCGATGGTCTCCATGGCGTCCCGGCGGGTCTCCTCCTGACCCGTGGAGATCGGGAAGGTCAGCGCGTCGACCATGATGTCCGGCAGCCGCATCCCCCAGCGTCCGGTCAGGTCGTCGACGATGCGGGAGGCGATGCGGACCTTGTCCGCTGCGGTGCGGGCCTGCCCCTCCTCGTCGATGCACATCACCACGACGGCCGCGCCGTGTTCCATGATCACCGGCATCACCCGGCCGAAGCGGGACTCCGGGCCGTCGCCGTCCTCGTAGTTGACCGAGTTGACCACGCAGCGCCCGCCGAGCACCTCCAGCCCGGCCTCGATCACCGCCGGCTCGGTCGAGTCCAGCATGATCGGCAGGGTGGAGGCGGTGGCGAACCGACCGGCCAGCTCGCGCATGTCGGTGGTGCCGTCCCGACCGACGTAGTCGATGCAGAGGTCCAGCAGGTGCGAGCCGTCGCGGGCCTGGCCACGGGCGATCTCCACGCAGGACTGCCAGTCGGCGGCGAGCATCGCCTCGCGGAACGCCTTGGAGCCGTTGGCGTTCGTCCGCTCCCCCACCATCAGCACACTCGCGTCCTGCGCGAACGGCACGTGGTGGTAGATCGAGGAGACACCCGCATCGGTACGCGGCTCGCGGGCCACCGGCCGCACGTCGCGCATCCGCTCGGCGAGCACCCGGATGTGCTCGGGGGTCGTGCCGCAGCAGCCGCCGACAAGCGCGACGCCGTAGTCGACGACGAACCGTGCCAGCGCGTCGGCCATCTCCTCAGGACCCAGCGGGAAGTACGCCCCGTCGGGGGTGAGCACCGGAAGGCCGGCGTTGGGCATCACCGACACCGGGATGCGGGAGTGCTGCGACAGGTAACGCAGGTGCTCACCCATCTCGGCCGGCCCGGTCGAGCAGTTGAGGCCGATCAGGTCCACGCCGAGCGGCTCGATGGCGGTCAGCGCTGCGCCGATCTCGCTGCCCAGCAGCATGGTGCCGGTGGTCTCGACCGCCACGTGACAGATGATCGGCACCTGCCGGCCTGCCTCGGCCATCGCCCGCTTGGACCCGATCACCGCCGCCTTGACCTGGAGCAGGTCCTGGCAGGTCTCGATAATCAACGCGTCCGCGCCGCCAGCGATCAGCCCGCCGGCGTTCTGCTGGTACGCGTCGCGGAGGCTGGCGTACGAGGCGTGGCCGAGGGTCGGCAGCTTCGTACCCGGACCGATCGAACCGAGCACCCAGCGGGGCCGCTCCGGGGTCGAGTACGCGTCGGCGGCCTCCCGGGCCAGCCGCGCCCCCACCTCGGACAGCTCCCAGATCCGGTCGGCGATGTCGTACTCGGCGAGGTTGGGCAGGTTCGCGCCGAAGGTGTTCGTCTCCACACAGTCCGCGCCTGCCGCCAGGTACGCCTCGTGCACCCCACGTACGACGTCCGGGCGGGTGACGTTGAGGATCTCATTGCACCCCTCCAGACCGTCGAAGTCGTCCAGGGTCAGGTCCGCAGCCTGCAGCATCGTGCCCATCGCCCCGTCGGTGACGAGGATCCGGTCTGCCAGCGCATCGAGCAACGAAGTCCGCACGACCTCAGGTTAGTGCGGTGGGACCGGCCCGCACCCCCGCGTGCCGTCCGATCCCACATTGTGTCATCGGGATCACGTTGCCCGCTTTGGTACGCATTGCCCAACACGTGCGCTGCCGACCGGTGTCCGCGCGGTCCTACGCCGGTGTCGACGCCCGCCCCATCCGGCGCGGCCGACGGGCCGGGTCCGGGCCTGGCACGTAGGCTGACTGACGTGAAGGACTACAGCGACACCGCCACGCACCGTGGGCGGACGACCGGGACCATCTCCCGGACCGCCGGTGACGAACAGGAGGTGACGGCGTGACCGAGTTCGACGGGCTGCCGGTGCTGCGGTCCCCGGTCGCCATCTGCGCCTTCGAGGGGTGGAACGACGCGGCGGACGCATCCACCGCGGCGGTCGAGCACCTGGAGCAGGTGTGGGAGGCCCGGCCCGTCACCGAGCTGGACCCGGAGGACTTCTACGACTTCCAGGTCAGCCGGCCCACCATTGCCATGTCCGACGGCGCCACCCGCCGGGTGGAGTGGCCGACCACCCGGTTCACGGTCGCCAGCCCCGCCGGCACCGAGCGGGACGTGGTGCTGATCCGCGGCATCGAGCCGAGCATGCGGTGGCGGACCTTCTGCGAGCAGGTGCTGGAAATCTGCCACAGCCTGGAGGTCGAGCGGGTGGTGCTGCTCGGTGCTCTGCTGGCCGACGTGCCGTACACCCGGCCGTTGCCGATCAGCGGCAGCGCCTCCGACGCCGACGCCGCGCGCCGCTACCAGCTCACCCCGACCCGATACGACGGGCCGACCGGCATCGTGGGCGTGCTGCACGACGCCTGCACCCGGGCCGAGGTCGACGCCGTCTCGTTCTGGGTCCACGTGCCGCACTACGCCAACAACCCGCCCTGCCCGAAGGCCACCCTCGCCCTGCTGCACCGGGTCGAGGAGGTGCTGGACCTTCCGGTGCCCATGGCCGACCTGGCCGAGGAGGCCGCCGAGTGGGAGCAGCGGGTACGCAGCGCCGCCGAGCAGGACGCCGAGCTGGGCGAGTACGTCCGCGAGCTGGAGGAACGCGTCGGTGACGCGGGCATCACCCCGTTGACCGGGGACGAGATCGCCCAGGAGTTCGAGAAGTACCTGCGCCGCCGGGGCGGATCTGCCGGCCCCACCGCCGGTTCCTGGTAACCCGCTACCCCGTTCCGCTTTCGAGACCCCGGGTCGTTCGTCGGCCCGGGGTCTCGACGTGTGTGTCGGGGTGGCGGCGCTCACCACCCGTACGGCATCCTAGGAACCTAGCTGAAAATGAGGAGGCGGGGATGCAGATCAACCCGGGGGCGGCCGAGTTCCCGCACCGGCAGATCGCCGCGCAGCTCAAGACCCAGATCCGGCGCGGCGACTGGGCGCCCGGCGAACGGCTGCCGTCCATCCCGGCCATCGCCGAGATGTTCGGGGTGGCCAAGCAGACCGTCCAACGCGCCGTCGACCAGCTGCGGGTCGAGGGCATCCTGATCACCAAACCGGGTTCCGGTACGTACGTGCGGGGCACCCGGCGACGGCTCAACCGGCTATCCCGAGGCCGCTATGGCGGCTTCCGCGGCTACCACACCGACCTGGCGGCCCGATATCGCCAGCAGCTCGTCTCCGTCGGCCGCTCCCCCGCGCCGCCCGAGGTGGCCGATGCGTTCGGCGTACCCGACGGCACCGAGCTGCTCTGCCGCCGCCACCTCGTCCGCACCGAGGACGCACCGGTCGAGGTGGGCGCCTCCTGGTTCCTGCCCGCCGACACCGCCGGCACCACACTGGAGCGGGCCGAGGCGTTCGGCCGCCCGCTCTACCAGGAGGCTGAGGAGGCCACCGGCCGCCGGTACGCGACCGCCACCGACACCATCACCGCCCGCCAACCCAGTCGCGAGGAGTCGGAGACCCTCCAGATCCGACCGGACACCCCGGTGCTGCACCTGCTGCACGTGGCGTACGACCCGCAGCGCCGGCCCATCGAGGTCGCCCAGGCCACCTGGCCGGGCCCGGTCACCACGCTGACCGAGGAGTACCAGATTCCCGCCCCCACCGCCGAGCCGGACCCCGACCCCGGCCTCGTCCTCGGCTGAACCTCACCACCTCACGTCCGCCACCCCTGGGGACCGCGCCCCGACGGGGAACACGTAGCAGCAACATCGGCGATGTTGTCCCCTCCCGAGCACGCCAGGCAGCAACATCGGGGATGTTGTCCGCCCGGGCGGGAGGGGGTCCCGGCGCGGAGGGGCACCGCGTGGGAGGGCACCGCGTGGGAGGCGGGGACGTCGGGGACTTTGCCGGCTCGGACTGTCAGAGGCGGATGCCGAGCAGGGCGTCGACGGTCTCGGCGAAGGGGCGCGGCGCGGCCGGGTCGTCGTCGGCACCGGCGAGGGTCCGCTCGGCCCACTCGTCGGCCAGCCGCAGGGCACCAGGGGTGTCGAGATCGTCGGCGAGTCGTTCGCGTACCCCGGCCAGGAACGCCGCCCCGGACGGTCCGGCGGTCGCGGCGGCGGCCCGCCGCCAACGGCCCAGCCGTTCCTCGGCCGCGGTGAGCAGGTCGTCGGTCCAGGACCGGTCGGCGCGGTAGTGACCGGAGAGCAGGGCCAGCCGGACCGCCATCGGATCCACCCGGTCGGCGCGCAGCCGGGAGACGAAGACCAGGTTGCCCCGGGACTTGGACATCTTCTCGCCGTCCAGCCCGATCATGCCGGCGTGCACGTAGTGGTTGGCGAACGGTGCCGCGCCGGTCAACCGCTCGGCGTGCGCGGCGGAGCACTCGTGGTGCGGAAAGAGCAGGTCGTTGCCGCCACCCTGCACGTCGATGGTGGAGCCGAGCAGGCCGAGGGCGATCACCGCGCACTCGATGTGCCAGCCCGGCCGGCCCGGACCGAGGTCGCCGCCCGGCCAGGACGGCTCGCCGTCGCGGGCGCCGCGCCAGAGCAGCGGATCCAGCGGGTCACGCTTGCCGGCGCGGTCCGGGTCGCCGCCGCGCTCGGGGAAGATCTCCAGCATCTCCGCGCGGGACAGGTTTGACTCGTAGCCGAAGCTCGGTGCGGCCGAGATGTCGAAGTAGACGTCACCGGTGCCGTCGTCGAGGCGGTACGCGGCACCGTCCTTGAGCAGCACCAACACCTTCTCGGCGATGTCCGGGATCGACTCCACCGCGCCGACGTAGTGGGCCGGCGGGATGATCCGCAAGGCCTCCATGTCCTCCCGGAACAGCGCCGTCTCCCGCATCGCCAGGACCTTCCAGTCCTCGCGGTCGCGTTCGGCCCGTTCCAGCAACGGGTCGTCGATGTCGGTGACGTTCTGTACGTACCGGACCTCGTGGCCGGCGTCGCGCCACATCCGCTGCACCAGGTCGAAGGTGATCATGGTGGCGGCGTGACCGAGGTGGGTGGCGTCGTACGGGGTGATGCCGCAGACGTACATGGTGGCGGTGCCGTCCGGATCACTCGGCTGCACACCTTCCCGCGCCGAGTCGAACAACCGCAACGTCTCGCTCCGGCCCGGCAGCCGCGGCACCTCGTGCCCCACCCAAGACTCCATGACCGTCAGCCTAGCCAGCCGTTGGGCGACGTCACGCCGGCCCGAGAGTGATCAACGCGACAGGCTCAGATCGGCGGCCAGGGCACTGCCGGCCAGTCCTGGGACGGCTGCGGATAGCGACCGCTCTCGCACAGCCGGTCGACCCGGGCGGTCAGCTCGGCGATCTCACCGAGGGTGAGATGCTCGGCCAGTTCCTCGCCGAGCGGGCCGGCGAGCTGACGGGACAGGCGGCCGAGCATGTCGACGGCGTCGGCCGGCAACGACCGGCCGGCCCAACCCCAGAGCACCGTACGCAGCTTCTCCTCCACGTGGAAGCTCACCCCGTGGTCGACCCCGTGGATCCGGTCGTCCGGACCGACCAGGACGTGGCCACCCTTGCGGTCGGCATTGTTGATCACCGCGTCGAGCACCGCGAGGCGGGCCAGCCGCGGATCGTCGGCGTGAGCCAGCGCGTACGGAATGCCGTCGTCGTCGCGGGCGGCCGCGATCGGGAACCAGCGGGGTGGCACCGAGTCGGCCGGCACGAAACCCACGAGTGGCTCGGCGTCGGGCGGCTCGTCGATCCACAGTTGGCAGGAACCGGGCCCGAACGGCCCGTTCCGCAGCACCGTCGGCGGCACCAGATCCCAACCGGTGGCGGCGGAGACCAGGTAGGCGGCTACCTCACGGCCCGCGAGGGTGCCGTCCGGAAAATCCCACAGCGGTCGCTCGCCGCGCACCGGCTTGTACACGCACCGCGCCGACGCTCCGTCCAGGGTCAGCACGCCACGCAGGGTGGTGTTCGAGGCATCGACGAGCCGCCCTTCGACGGTCAGCTCACCGTCACGCAACAGGCGCAGCGCGGCACCCCCGTCCTGTCGGGGAGCCACGCCGGACGAGGTCACCGGTGGTAGCCGTTGTTCCGGGGGCAGAGGTGGCCAGCCGGGTCGAGGGGCTGACCGCAGAGCGGGCAGGGCGGCCGGCCGGCGTTGACCACGCGCCGGGCCCGCTCGATGAACGCACGGGTCGCTTCAGGGGTCAGCCGGACCCGGAGCCGGTCGAGGTCCTCGTCGGGCTCGACATCGTCGGGGTCGTCCTCCTCCTCCGACTCGCCAAGCTCGATCTCGGTCTCCGCCTCGCCGACCGCGATCGCCTCGATCACCACGGTCGCGGTGTCCGCGTCGAAGGCCAGGCCCAGCGTGCCGACCCGGAACTCCTCGTCCACAGGTGTCTCCAGCGGGTCGTTGTCACCGACCGGGACGGCAGCAGCCTCGGGCAGTTCCACACCGAACCGACGCTGGGCCTCGGTGAGCAGTTCCTCCAGCTTCTCGGCGAGCAGGGAGACCTGGACCTTCTCCAGCGCGACGCTGACCAGCCGGCCACCGCCGCGCGCCTGAAGGAAGAACGTGCGCTCCCCCGGCGGCCCGACGGTCCCGGCGACGAACCGCTCCGGCGGCTCGAAGGCGTGCACCTGGTGGGTCATACCCACGACCCTATCCGGCGGCCCCGCACAGCGCGCACCCCACCGACCCGAATAGCGACGCCGCCGACACCGCGTGTCCCGCCCGCGGTGCGCGCCGCGGGACACGGAGCCGGGCGGCTCACCGGGACGCCCCCGCGCCACCGCCGACCGCGGCGTCCGAGTCCGCCGGCCGGCGGGCCCGCCGACGCCGCTTACCCGGCGGTGGCACCAGGCCGGCCAGGTCACCGCCGACGTCGTTGAGGCGTACCAGGAAGGGCCGCAGAGGGGTGTAGCGGATCGCGGTCACCGACGCTGGGTCCACCACGATCCGCTGAAAAAGATCCAGATGTACGCCGAGCGCGTCGGCGACGATGGCCTTGATCACATCGCCGTGGCTACAGGCCAGCCAGACCGCCTCGGGACCGTGTTCGGCGCTCAGTCGGGCGTCCCAGGCGCGTACCGCCGCGACCGCTCGGGTCGCCATCTGCGCCATCGCCTCGCCACCGGGGAAGACGGCCGCGCTGGGGTGCTGCTGCACCACCGGCCAGAGCGGCTCCTTGGCCAGCTTCTTCAGTGGCTGACCCTCCCAACTGCCGTACCCGCACTCGATCAGACCGTCGTCCACCACCGGCGACGCTTCGGGCAATGCCAGGTCCAGGGTCTGCCGGCACCGGATCAACGGGCTGGTAACCACGGCCGTCAACGGCACCAACCGTAGGCGTTCACCAACTGCGGTGGCCTGGGCTCGGCCGGTCTCGTCCAGTTCGACGGGCTGCCGACCGGCGAGCCCACCGTCGGCGTTTGCGGTGGTGCGTCCGTGCCGCAGGAGCAGAAGTGTCGCCACCCGCACAACCCTAGGCCCTCGCCCCACACCCCTCAGGGCAGTGCCCAACTCCCCCCGACGGCAACCCCGGCCACCTCCGCCCCGCCACCACGCCGCGCTGGCGGGTGGCGGGTGGCGGGTGGCGGGTGGCGGGTGGCGGGTGGCGGGTGGCGGGTGGCGGGTGGCGGGTGGCGGGTGGCGGGTGGCGGGTGGCGGGTGGCGGGTGGCGGGTGGCGGGTGGCGGGTGGCGGGTGGCGGGTGGCGGGGAGATCTTGGTGCGATTCGGCCCTCTGGTGGGCGGTTTCGGACCAAGATCCGGGGCTGTGGTGGTTCGGCAGCCCGGCGTTTCGGGTGGCGGGCGACCTGGCTCGGGCCTGCTGCGCGTTGGCGGGCGCCGGATGCGGCAAGTCGGGCCCTCCCGGTCGCCGGATGCGGCAAGTCGGGCGTTCCCGGGCGCCGGAGACCGCGACTTGCCGCATGTCGTGAGTCGGCGAGCCATTTGGCTCGGTGGGGTGGAGCGCGGGTGGCGGTGTGGTGTGGTGTGGTGTCCGGGATTCGCGGCGGGTGCGGTGGTGTGGTGTGGTGTCCGGTTTTCGCGGGCGGTGGCGGGTGGCCGGACGGAATGATCGGCGGTCGGTCGGCGTTGTAACCGGTGACTGACCACGCAGCACCTACCCCACCTACCCCTGACCGGGGCGGGACACGGGAATGACCCGCCCCGGTCAGTCGTTGGACATGGTCCCGGCGCGTGAAGTGGCACCGCCCCACGCGTCACCCCCTTCGGGCCGACAGTTCGGCCCAGACCCTCGGAACCGAAACGGCCCACCCCCAGAGGCCGACGGTTCCACCAGTCCTTCTGGCACCCCACGTGCACGGTCCCACCGCCACCCCCTGTGCAGGCGGGACGGACCTCACCCCCGAACGCGAAGGAGCCCCCCATGAACACCACGCTGCGCAAGAGCATCCTGGGCATCGCCGGCCTCACCGCCGCCGCCGGACTCGCCGCCGGCCCCCTGAACCACGCCACCAGTAACGAGCCCACCCCGATCACCCCGATCGCCGCGGTGCAGGCTGACAAGCCGGACATGGGCAAGCTGTTGCCGCACGGCACCCCGAGCAACCAGTCGCATGTTGATCTGAACGATGAGCAGGTCGGGAATGTGAAGGCGATCATCGCGGCGACGAAGAAGGCC
>FOLJ01000013.1 GCA_900112325.1 Micromonospora sediminimaris | reverse complement strand
CTTTGTGGGGGTAAGGCCCCCAGCTAGACGACTGGGTTGATAGGCCGGAAATGTAAGCCCGGTAACGGGTTCAGTTGACCGGTACTAATAGGCCGAGGACTTGACTATCAAAGTTGCTACGCGTCCACTGTGTAACTCACAACAAACAAACAACACCCCAACAAGCGTGTTGGTGTTGGTGTTGTTTGACATGTTGATAAGGTTACGGCGGTCATGGCGGAGGGGAAACGCCCGGTCTCATTCCGAACCCGGAAGCTAAGCCCTCCAGCGCCGATGGTACTGCACCCGGGAGGGTGTGGGAGAGTAGGACACCGCCGGACATTCTTCGATTTCAGGGCCACCCCAAACGGGGTGGCCCTGAAGTCGTTTCTGGGCGACCCACTACGCTCTCGGGCCGATAAGCGCGGCCGTCGTCACCTGGGGTGCCGAGGTGTACGGCGTACCCCTGGTGTGTCTTCTCGCCGGCGGCGGAGTCCTCCTGGTGGCCCTTGCCAGGCTGGCCACGCCGGTGCGGCACGCCCGTCCGGGCTGACCGGACGCGGCGGGTCAGTCTCAGCGTGGCCGGTCGCGCCCGAGGGAGGGCGCGGCAGCCGTCGCACGAGCATCCGAGTCAGCCGCCCCGCAGCCGTCAGTCGCGGGTCTGCATGCTCTCCCTGATCTGCCGCAGCAGACCGGCGGAGTCGTCGACCGAACGGGCGGGGAACATGGCCAGCACCACGCTGCCGTGGTCGGCCCAGCCGCAGACGGCGAAATCGCCGCCCTCGCCGCCGGTGCTGCCGCACTTCATCACGCCGCCCAGCCGCCCCGGCGACACGCCGCGGAGCCCGGTCACGGCTGCGGTCTCGTCTGCCATCAGCTCGAACAGACTTTCCAGATCCCGCTCAGGCTGCCACAGCAGAGTGGTGCCTCCGAAGATCAGAACCGATCGCCGGGCGTCGGCCGGGTCCTGGTAGACGGCACCGAAGCTGCTGTCGAGCTGAATGTCGGCAGCCAGTCCGCTCCGCAGGTAGTCGGCGGTGCTGGCAGCCCGGTCGCTGCTGTCCAGACGAAGACCGGCGACCTGGTCGGGGATGGTGATCCGGGCGTCCTTCTGTTGCACGATCCGCCAGCCCCAGGTGCCGAACGCGCCCACCCCCACCAGCGCGATGATCGCGAGCGCCGCCACGACCAGACGTCGCCGCCGGGACCGCACGCCCGGCCGGTCGGTGGCGTCTGCCGGCTCGCGGTCGCCCAGTTCGATCGGCTCGTCGGTCAGCTCGACCGGCGGAGCGCCCTTGTCGAGCTGGCGGGCACTGAGATGTGCGTCGGACATAGCCGACACCGTACGCGAACGACAGGTGGCGCACGTCGGGTCCGTCGAAGCGCTCCGTAGACTTTCAGGGTGACCGAGAGACTGGATGCCCGCCGCCCCGACGCCCCGACCCTCGCCGGCCAGTATCAGCCGAGTGAGGTAGAGCAGCGACGGTACGAGCAGTGGGTAGCCGACGGTCGATTCCGCGCCGCCGCGGACAGCGAGCGGCAGCCCTTCACCATCGTCATCCCGCCGCCGAACGTCACCGGCTCGCTGCACATGGGCCACGCGCTCGACCACACGGTGCAGGACGCGCTGGTGCGGCGCAAGCGGATGCAGGGCTACGAGGCGCTCTGGCTGCCGGGCATGGACCACGCTGGCATCGCCACCCAGAACGTGGTCGAGCGGCAGCTCGCCGCGCAGGGGCTCTCCCGTCACGACCTGGGCCGGGAGAAGTTCGTCGAGCGGGTGTGGCAGTGGAAGGCGGAGTCCGGCGGAGCGATCCTGGGCCAGATGCGCCGGCTCGGTGACTCGGTCGACTGGGACCGGGAGCGCTTCACCATGGACGAGGGCCTGTCCCGCGCCGTGCAGACAATGTTCAAGAAGCTGTACGACGACGGCCTGATTTACCGGGCGAACCGGATCATCAACTGGTGTCCGCGCTGTCTCACCGCGCTGTCCGACATCGAGGTGGAGCACACCGACGACGACGGCGAGCTGGTCTCGATCCGGTACAGCGACGAGGTGGTGGTGGCCACCACCCGGGCGGAGACGATGCTCGGCGACACGGCGGTCGCCGTGCACCCGGACGACGAGCGGTACCGCCACCTGATCGGCACCGAGGTCGAGCTGCCGTTGACCGGGCGGCGGATCCCGATCGTGGGCGACGCCCACGTCGATCCGTCGTTCGGCACCGGCATGGTGAAGGTGACCCCGGCGCACGACCCGAACGACTTCGAGATCGGGCAGCGGCACGACCTGCCCAGCCTGACGATCATGGACGAGCGGGGGGTCATCACCGCGCACGGACCGTTCGAGGGCCTGGACCGGTTCGAGGCCCGACCGGCGATCGTGGCGGCGTTGCGGGCCGAGGGACGCGTCGTCGCCGAGAAGCGGCCGTACGTGCACGCCGTCGGTCACTGCTCCCGGTGCCGTACCACCGTCGAGCCGCGGTTGTCGTTGCAGTGGTTCGTCAACACCTCGCCGCTGGCCAAGGCGGCCGGCGACGCGGTACGCGACGGTCGGGTGCGCATCGAGCCGGCGGAACTGGCCAAGCGCTACTTCGCCTGGGTCGACAACATGCACGACTGGTGCATCTCCCGGCAGCTCTGGTGGGGCCACCGGATTCCCGTCTGGTACGGCCCGGCCGGCGAGGTGGTCTGCGTCGGCCCGGACGAGCAACCGCCGGCCGGCGAGGGTTGGCACCAGGACGAGGACGTGCTTGACACCTGGTTCTCCAGCGGCCTCTGGCCGTTCTCCACGCTCGGCTGGCCGGAGCAGAGCCCGGACCTGGCGAAGTTCTACCCGACCAGCGTGCTGGTCACCGGGTACGACATCCTGTTCTTCTGGGTCGCCCGGATGATGATGTTCGGCCTGTACGCGATGGACGGCCGGCAGCCGTTCGACGTGATCGCCCTGCACGGAATGGTCCGCGACGAGCACGGCAAGAAGATGTCCAAGTCGTTCGGCAACGTGGTCGACCCGCTGGACTGGATCGACAGGTACGGTGCCGACGCCACCCGGTTCACCCTGGCCCGGGGCGCCAACCCCGGCGGCGACGTGCCGGTCAGCGAGGATTGGTGCCAGGGCTCGCGGAACTTCTGCAACAAGCTCTGGAACGCCACCCGGTTCGCGCTGCTCAACGGTGCGCACACCGACGGCCCGATGCCGGACGCCGGACGGCTGTCGACCGTCGACCGGTGGATCCTGTCCCGGCTGGCCCACGTCACCGCCGAGGTCGACGAGCAGTTCGAGTCGTACGAGTTCGCGAAGGTCTGTGACCTGCTGTACCACTTCGCCTGGGACGACGTCTGCGACTGGTACGTGGAGCTGAGCAAGCCGGTGCTGGCCGGCGGTGGCGAACCGGCCGAGGTCAGCCGCCGGGTGCTCGGTCACGTCCTGGACCAGTTGCTGCGGCTGCTGCACCCGGTGATCCCGTTCGTCACGGAGGAACTGTGGACGGCACTCACCGGCGGCGAGACGGTGCTGACGGCAGCCTGGCCCACGGCTGACCGGGCGCTTATCGACGACGCGGCCGAGACGGAGGTGGCCACCCTCCAGCGGGTGGTGACCGAGGTCCGCCGGTTCCGCTCCGACCAGGGCCTGCGCCCGACCCAGCGGGTCGCGGCGCGGCTCGACGGACTGTCCGGTGCCGGTGTGGCGGCGCACGAGCCGTTGATCCGGTCGCTGGCGCGGCTGGATCCGGCCGGTGACGATTTCCAGGCCAGTGCGACGCTGGCCATGCCGGGTGAGGTAAGTGTCGCGTTGGACACCCGAGGCTCGATCGACGTTGCCGCCGAGCGGGCTCGGTTGACCAAGGATCGCGCGGCGGCGGAGAAGGAGGCGGCGCAGGCCCGGGCGAAGCTGGACAACCCGGCGTTCGTCGGTAAAGCCCCCGAGCACGTCGTATCCAAGATCCGCGAACGACTGTCGGTCGCCGAGGCCGACCTGGCTCGCATCGATGCCGCCCTGGAGGCACTTTCCTCGTGACCGACCCTGTCGACCGCACCGACCCTGTCCGCGCCGACCGGCCGGGTGCCGTACCCAGCGAACCGACCGACCGCGCCCGTACCGGTGATGGTGCGGGCGCGGACCGCCGGGAGCGGACCGGTCGGGCCGAGCGTGCCGCCTTCGCGCAGGTGGAAGCCGAACTGGCCGCGCGTGGCTTCACCCGGATGGTCTTCGAGCTGGATCGCATCTCGTCCCTGCTGGACCTGCTGGGCAGCCCGCAGCGGGCGTACCCGTCGATCCACCTGACCGGGACCAACGGCAAGACTTCCACGGCCAGGATGATCGATTCGCTGCTGCGGGCCTTCGGGCTGCACACCGGGCGGTACACCAGCCCGCACCTGGAGACCGTGCGGGAGCGGATAAGCCTGGACGGCGAGCCGGTGGACGAGGCCCGGTTCAGCGCCGTGTACCACGAGGTGAAGCCGCTGGCCGAACTGGTCGACGACCGTTCGGCCGAGCCGCTGACCTACTTCGACATGACCACGGCGCTGGCCTTCGCCACCTTCGCCGACGCCCCCGTCGACGTGGCCGTGGTCGAGGTGGGTCTCGGTGGCGCCGAGGACGCCACAAACGTCATCCAGGCGGGGGTGTGCGTACTGACCCCGGTCGGGCTCGACCACACCGAGTGGCTCGGTGACACGCTCCAGGACATCGCGGTGGCCAAGGCCGGCATCATCCACCCCGGTGCCACGGTCATCTGCGCCGCTCAGGAGGAGGAGGCCGCCCGGCCGATCCTGCAACGTTGCGCGGAGGTGGGCGCGACCGTGGCCCGGGAAGGCTCGGAGTTCGGCGTACTGCGCCGGGCTGTCGCGGTCGGCGGTCAGGTGCTCACCCTGCAAGGGCTCGGTGGGGTGTACGAGGAGGTCTTCGTCCCGCTGCACGGTGCCCACCAGGCACAGAACGCGGCGGTGGCGCTGGCCGCCGTCGAGGCGTTCCTCGGTGCGGGTGCCCGTCGGCAGCTCGACGTGGAGGCGGTGCGGGAAGGCTTCGCCGCCGCCAGCTCCCCGGGGCGGCTGGAGCGGGTGCGTTCCGCGCCGACGATCCTGCTCGACGGCGCACACAATCCGCAGGGCATGGCGGCCACGGTCACCGCGCTCCAGGAGGAGTTCGCGTTCAGCAAGCTGGTCGCCGTCATGGGAACCCTCGCCGACAAGGACGCCGCCAGCATGCTGGAGCTGCTGGAGCCGGTGGTCGACCAACTGGTGGTGACGCGGAACAGTTCGCCCCGGGCCCTACCGGTCAAGGAACTGGCCGCGCTGGCTGCGGAGGTGTTCGGCCCGGACCGGGTCGAGGTGGCCGAGGAGATGCCGGACGCCATCGAGGCGGCGGTTGCGCTGGCCGAGGAGGACGTGCCGGGCGAGCTGGCCGGCGTCGGGGTGCTCATCACCGGTTCCGTGGTGACCGTGGCCGACGCCCGCCGGCTGCTGAAGCGATGACCGGCGACGGCGACGGCCAGCCCCGCCGGTCGGGCCTGCGCGACCCGCAGCGGGCGGTACGCGGGCTCGGTGCGGCTGCCCTCGCCCTGGAGGCGTTGGTGCTGCTGCTGGCGATCCAGCCGATCCGGGCGGTCGGCGCTGACCTCGGTGGCGCGGCGATCGCCGTGGTGGTGGCGCTGGCCGTGGTCTCCGCCGTGCTCGCCGGCATGATGCGCCGGCCGTGGGCCTGGCACGCCGGCACCGTGTTGCAGGGCCTGCTGCTGTTGGCCGGCCTGCTGCACTGGTCGCTGTTCGTGCTGGGCGTGATGTTCGCGCTGGTGTGGGCGTACGCGCTGCACGTGCGCCGCGTCATCCTCGGCTGAGAGCGGCCGCGGAGGTGCGTCAGGCTACCGGCTGCCCCAGGGGCCTCGTCATGCCTCGGCGAGTTCCCGCCACTGGGTCAGCGCGATGCCGTGCCCGTCGGGGTCGCGGAACGCCGCCGCCCACACCTCCAGCTTGCTGCCACGGTTGACCACCCGGGGCGGGTAGGTGAATCGGACGCCGGACTCGCGCAGCCGCTCGTACGCCGACTGGATGTCGTCCACGTCGAGGTTGACGTGGACCAGCCGGCGGCTGATCGGCTGGGCCCCGGTCACCTCGCGTAGCACCAGGCGGGTCGCCCCCGAGGAGAGCACCGCGTTGGCGGCACCCCGGTCGACCTCGGTGAAGCCGAGTCGATCCCGGTAGAACTCCAGCGAGCGGGACAGCTCGGTCACCAGCAGGGTGATGCCCACCCCGCTGATCGGTGCTGCCGGGTCGGCGGCGTCCGGGTCGAAGCCGAAGATCGCCTCGTCCAGTTCCCCCGCGTCGACCGCCTCCGCCCGGTCTGCAGCGGACTGCGGGTGATCGTCGACAGTCCGACGGTCGACGGGCGTCGCCTGGCTGTCGGCCGCCGGGCGCTCGGTGCTGGCGGTCTGGCGCGGTTCCGGATCGTCGAGCGGCAGGTCGAGCGGGTCGACGGGATCCATCGGGTCGGTCAGGCTCGCGGCCGGGCCGGTCGGTGGCGGCGCTGATCGATCGCCCGTCGGGTCGGCAGGTTCGTCTCCGGCGGCGGTCGCCGCTGGATTGAACGGTTCCTCGGTGAACCGCTCCTCGGCGGGCATCCGAGGCGCGGGGGTGGCGCGGCGGGGCAACCGCTGCTCGTCGGAGCGTTCCACCACGGTGCCCTCCAGCACGACCGGACGGCCAGGGCGCTGGCGTACCCGCACCGTCTCGTGGTGCTCCACCGGTTCGGTCGCGGCATCGTGCGGTCGGCCGTCCGACGGACCGCCGAGTGGACCTTCGGACGGATCGCCGGAAGGGTCGTGGAAGTCGTCCTCCGGTGCCCGACCGGCCCACGGTGGCGCCTCCTGCCCGATCAGCACCTCGTCCGGCGGCACCGTGGCGAACTCGGGGGGCAGGTCGGCGGTGCTGCCGGCCTCGGTGTGGGTGAGCACCTCGTCCCAGAGCACCCGGACGTGTCGCGGGTCGTCCAACGCCACCCGGATCGGCAGGGTCTGCCCCAGCGACGGCCACTTCGACACCGGAACCCGCGGTTCGATGATCTTCTTCGAGCGGGGCGGCAGCCCGGGCGCGTCGATCACCAGTTGCAGCTCGCAGCGACCGAAGGCGTACTGGGTCGGCGGCTCGGAGGCGCTGTGCACGTGGCCGGCGCCGACGACCCAGGTGCGGCCGCCGCTGCGCACGGTGGCCAGCGCGATCGCCAGGGCCAGCAGGGCGGCACCGAGTGCGACGATGGCCCAGCTGGTCATGCCCAGGCCGAAGAGGATGACGAAGGTGGCCACGGTGCCCAGCACCGCGGCGATCAACTTGCGTACCGGTGCGATGGGTCGGTTGCCGCCACCATTCGCCACAGTGGACCTCCCGGGGGTCAGGGCCAGGCTAGGCCGGATCGGGGGCCGGGGGAAGGCCGGCCACCGCGCCGGCGCCGGGTCCGAGTCGCTAGGCTGACCGTACCCAGCCCGACCGGCTTCCGCTCTGAGGAGGAACCCAGCGTGTCCAGCAGCAGCCCGGACGACCGCACGCTCGTCCTGATCAAGCCCGACGCGGTCCGCCGGGGACTGGTGGGCGAGATCATCTCCCGATTCGAGCGCAAGGGGCTGCGGATCGACGCGATGGTGTCCCGGACGATGGACGCCGCGCTGGCCGACGAGCACTACGTCGAGCACGTCGACAAGCCGTTCTACCCGCCGCTGAAGGCGTTCATGACCGGTGGCCCGCTGGTCGCGCTCGTGCTCTCCGGTGATCAGGTCATCGAGGTGGTGCGTGGCCTGATCGGTGCCACCGACGGGCGCAGGGCCGCCGCCGGCACGATCCGCGGCGACCTGTCCCTGTCCAACCGGGAGAACCTGGTGCACGCCTCCGACTCGGCCGACAGCGCCAAGCGCGAGCTGGCGCTCTGGTTCCCCGAGCTGGGCTGAGCCAGCCGCTCGGCTCAGGCCGCCCAGGGCAGCTTGTCCGGGTTGGCCACCAGGAAGATGTCGGTGATCCGACCGGCGGCCGTGCCGAGGGTGACCGCGTACGTGTCGCCGGCCGCGGTGACCACCACGGCGGCCGGCTGGCCGTTGAGTTCCGTGCGCCGCACGGCGTGCAGCCAGCCCTTCTCCCGGACACCCAGCACGAACCGGACGACCCGGTCCGCGCCGGTGACCGGGTTGCGGGCGGCCCGCACCCGGCCGCCGCCGTCGCTCCACGCGGTCGCGTCGGCGGCGACCAGATCGGTCAGCGCGGCCAGGTCGCCCTCGGTCGCGGCGGCGATGAACGCCTCCAGCAGCCGTTCCTGCTCGGCCCGGTCGGCGGTGAAGCGGCGCTGGTCGCGACCGATCCGGACGCTCGCCCGGTGGTGCAGCTGGCGGCAGTCCTCGGCGGAGCGGTCCAGCAACTCGGCGATCTCCGCGTAGGGCAGCTCGAAGGCGGTGTGCAGCACGTAGACGGCGCGCTCCGGCGGGGTGAGCCGCTCCAGCAGGTGCAGCAGCGCGGTGGAGAGCGAGTCGCGCAGCTCGGCACGCTCCAGCGGCCCGAACGGCGACGGCGCGGTCGGCACCGGCTCCGGCAACCACGGCCCGACGTATGTCTCGCGGGCGGCCTGCCGGGCCCGCAGCCGGTCCATCGACAGGTGGGTCACCACCCGGGACAGGTAGCGACGCGGCTCGCTCACCTCGGCGCGGTCGACCCGTAACCAGCGCAGGTACGCCTCCTGGAGGATGTCCTCGGCGTCGTGTCGGCTACCCAGTAGCCGGTACGCCAGCCCGAGCAGCATCGGCCGGTGCGCGTCCAGCGCACCGGCCGCCTCCGCCGCGTCGACCGGACTCACACGTCCGTTGGCAGCTCGTTGCGGAAGGTCACCGCGATCCGGTTCCACACGTTGATTGTGGCAATCGCCAGAACCAGGTCGGCGAGGGCCTTCTCCGGCCAGAACTTCGCCGCGGCATCCCAGACGTCGTCGGGCACGCCGTGTTCGCCCAACTGGGTGACCGCGTCGGTCAGTGCGAGCGCGGCGCGTTCCCGCTCGTCGAAGAAGGGTGCCTCCCGCCAGGCGGCCACCGCGAACAGTCGCCGGCTCGACTCGCCGGCGCCGAGCGCCTCCCGGCTGTGCATGTCGACGCAGTACGCGCAGCCGTTCAGCATCGACGCGCGCAGCTTCACCAGTTCCAGCACGGTGTGGTCGACGTTGGCCCGGACGTACTTCTCCAGCCCCAGCACGGCGCCGAAGGCCTCCGGCGCCACCTCGGCCACGTTGATCCGTTGCATGACAACCTCCCCGATAGTGCGGTCTGACACCGCCTCGACGGATCGCGCGGCCCGTCGCGTGACATCTGGGGCATGTGACACCGGTCATGCGTCGTTTCGGCGGCGGTCACCCGGACGGACGCCGACGGCCACGTCCGGCCGGTACACCGAAGCGGTCAGTCCCCTCATTCAGGAGGAACGATGACCGAACTCGACCGACGTACCCTGCTGCGGGCCGGTCTGCTCGCCGGCACCGGTGTGGCCGGCGGTGCGCTGCTGGGACCGGGCGCGCTCGCCGGGCCGGCCTGGCGGCCCGCCGGGCGGCCGGTGCTGACGCACGGAGTGCAGAGCGGGGCCGCCACGGCGGACTCGGCGGTGCTCTGGACCCGGGCTGACCGCCCGGGGCGGATGATCGTGGAGGTGTCCCGCCGGCCCGACTTCCGGGGCGCCCGCCGGGTACGTGGGCCGGTGCTGACCCCGGACACCGACCTCACCGGCAAGGTGCGGCTGCGCGGGCTGCCCGGCGCCGAGCGGCTGCACTACCGGGTGCGGGTGGAGAGCCTGGACCGGCCGGGGCTGGCCAGTGCGCCGTTGACCGGCTCGCTGACCACCGCCCCGCACCAGCGGCGCGACGTGCGGTTCGTCTGGACCGGGGACATCGCCGGACAGGGCTGGGGCATCGCACCGGACTTCGGCGGGATGGAGATCTTCCGGGCGATGCGGGCGTGCCGGCCGGACTTCTTCCTGTGCAGCGGTGACACGGTGTATGCCGACAATCCGCTCACCGAGACGGTGACGCTGCCCGACGGGCGCGTGTGGCGCAATCTGGTCGTGCCGGAGAAGCTCAAGGTTGCCGAGTCGCTGGCCGAGTTCCGTGGGCAGTTCGCGTACAACCTGCTCGACGAGCACCTGCGGGCGTTCGTCGCGGAGGTGCCCCAAGTGAACCAGTGGGACGACCATGAGGTGACAAACAACTGGTATCCGGGCGAGGTGCTCACCGACAGCCGCTACACCGAGCGCCGGGTGGATGTGCTCGCCGCGCGGGCCCGGCGGGCCTTCGACGAGTGGCTGCCCACGCCGTCGCGTGGACCGCGCTACCGACGGCTGCCGTACGGCCCGTTGCTGGATCTCTTCGTGCTGGACATGCGGACCTACAAGGACCCCAACGACGGCAACACCTACGCCGATCCGAAGCGTGGCCTGCTCGGCGCCGAGCAGCGGGCCTGGCTGATCCGGGAACTGACCCGCTCCCGGGCCACCTGGAAGATCATCGCCATCGACCTGCCGCTGGGGCTGGTGGTGCCCGACGGAGCGGGCGCGCAGGAGGGGGTGGCGCAGGGCGACCCCGGTGCTCCGGCCGGGCGGGAGCTGGAGTTCGCGCAGGTGCTCGGTGCGGCACACCGGGCGGGGGTGACCGGGATCGTCTTCCTCACCGCCGATGTGCACTACACCGCCGCGCACCACTACGACCCGGCGCGGGCGGCGGTCGCCGACTTCACCCCGTTCTGGGAGTTCGTCTCCGGGCCGGCGCACGCCGGTGCCTTCGGCCCCAACGCGCTGGACGGCACCTTCGGTCCGAGGGCCGTCTTCGTCAACGCCCCACCGCGGGCCAACACCTCCCCGGCGGAGGGCTTCCAACACTTCGGCGAGGTCCAGATCGACGCCGAGACCCGAGCCCTCACCGTCCACCTCCGCGACCGCGCTGGACGCTCCCTCTGGACCACCACCCTCCCCACCCCCTAACTCGCCCCCTCACCCTCCACCGCCTCCGCGATCTTGCACTTTTCGTCCGTGCATAACGGTGTAAGAGCCGTGAAGAGGGGACCGGAACTGCAAGATCGCGGAGGGCGGGAGCGTCGGGGTTATTGGGGGGAGGGGTGGAAGGTGGGGTGGGTATCATGGGCGGGCGGCGATGATCCGGCTATCACCGGGGAGCTTCCGGAAGAACGGCCGGGTGACCGGCTCAGTAGAACCGGACGGGGCGGCCCGTCACAGCCGACCTAACGAGCGGGCGGTCGAACCTGACCGCCAAGCGGGGTGGTACCGCGGGCCCCCGAAGCGCCGGTCACGGCGTACCGGAGCGGCTCGTCCTCGCAGACCCACAGGACAGTGAGCGTCAGCGAGGAGCGACCCCCGATGGCCTATCCGTTGCACGACCCGACCGCCGGCGGCGTACCGGCGAGCCCGGACCTGCCCGCGGTCGAGCGCCGGGTGCTGGAGCACTGGACGGCCGACAAGACCTTCGAGGCGTCCGTGGATGCCCGCCCGGCCGGCGACCAGGGGAAGAACGAGTACGTCTTCTACGACGGCCCGCCGTTCGCCAACGGCCTGCCCCACTACGGCCACCTGTTCACCGGGTACGTCAAGGACGTGGTGCCGCGTTACCAGACCATGCGTGGCCGGCGGGTGGAGCGGCGCTTCGGCTGGGACTGCCACGGCCTGCCCGCCGAGGTGGTCGCCGAGAAGCAGCTCGGCATCACCAGCAAGGCGGAGATCCTCGACCTCGGTGTGGCCCGGTTCAACGACGCGTGCCGCAGCTCGGTGCTGGAGTTTGCCCAGGACTGGGAGCGGTACGTCACCCGCCAGGCCCGCTGGGTGGACTTCACAAACGACTACAAGACCCTCGACCTGGACTACATGGAAAGCGTCATGTGGGCCTTCAAGACCCTGCACGACAAGGGCCTGGTCTACGAGGGTTTCCGGGTGCTGGCGTACTGCTGGCGGTGTGAGACGCCGCTGTCGAACACCGAGACCCGGATGGACGACGTCTACCGCGACCGGCACGACCCGACGCTTACTGTGTGGTTCGAGCTGACCGCCGACGACGCCGCGCCGGAACTGCTCCGCGGGCCGGTGCGGTTGGGTGTCTGGACCACCACGCCGTGGACCCTGCCGTCGAACCTGGCGCTCGCCGTCGGCCCGGACATCGAGTACGCGGTGCTGGAGCGCGGCGGTGTTCGTCACCTGGTGGGCGCGGCGCGGCTCGACGCGTACGCCAAGGAACTCGACGGGTACCAGCAGGTCGGCACGGTGCGTGGCGCGGACCTGGTCGGCCGCCGTTACACCCCGCTGTTCGACTTCCTGGTGGAGCAGGCCGGGCCGAACGCGTACCAGGTGCTCGGGGCGGACTTCGTGACCACCGAGGACGGCACCGGGATCGTGCACCTGGCACCCGCCTTCGGCGAGGACGACCAGAACGTCTGCAACGCCGCCGGCATCCCGACCATCGTCACCGTCGACGACCACACCCGCTTCACCGCGCTGGTGCCGCCCTTCGAGGGCGAGCAGGTCTTCGACGTCAACAAGCCGGTGATCCGCCAGCTCAAGGAGCGGGGGGTGGTGCTCAAGCAGGACACCTACACCCACGCGTACCCGCACTGCTGGCGCTGCGACACCCCGCTGGTCTACAAGGCGGTGTCGTCGTGGTTCGTGGCGGTGACCCGGTTCAAGGACCGGATGGTCGAGCTGAACCAGCAGATCAACTGGACGCCGGGGCACATCAAGGACGGCTCGTTCGGCAAGTGGCTGGCCAATGCCCGGGACTGGTCGATCAGCCGCAACCGGTTCTGGGGCTCGCCCATCCCGGTGTGGAAGTCCGACGATCCGAACTACCCACGGGTCGACGTGTACGGATCGCTGGCCGAGATCGAGCGGGACTTCGGGGTACGCCTGAGCGACCTGCACCGGCCGGCGGTGGACGAGCTGGTCCGCCCCAACCCGGACGACCCGACCGGCAGGTCGGTGATGCGTCGGGTGCCGGAAGTGCTGGACTGCTGGTTCGAATCGGGCTCGATGCCGTTCGCCCAGGTGCACTATCCGTTCGAGAACCGTGAGTGGTTCGAGCACCACTACCCGGGCGACTTCATCGTCGAGTACATCGGGCAGACCCGCGGCTGGTTCTACACGATGCACGTGCTGGCCACCGCGCTGTTCGACCGGCCGGCGTTCCGCAACTGCCTCAGCCACGGCATCCTGCTCGGCTCCGACGGCCGCAAGATGTCCAAGAGCCTGCGCAACTACCCGGACGTCTACCACGTCTTCGACTCGTACGGCTCGGACGCGATGCGCTGGATGCTGATGTCCTCGCCGGTGCTGCGCGGCGGGGACATGCCGGTCACCGAGGCGAGCGTGCGTGACGCCGTCCGGCAGGTGCTGCTGCCGCTCTGGAACGTCTGGTACTTCTTCTCGCTCTACGCCAACGCGGACGGGTATCAGGCGCGGCGCCGTACCGACTCGGCGAACGTGCTCGACCGGTACGTGCTGGCGAAGACGAACGAGCTGGTGTCGACGGCCGGCGCGCAGATGGACGCGTACGACATCTCGGGCGCCTGCGCCACCGTGCGGTCCTACCTGGACGCGCTGACCAACTGGTACGTGCGTCGCTCCCGGGACCGCTTCTGGGCGGGCGACCCGGACGCGTTCGACACGCTGTGGACCGTGCTGGAGACGCTCTGCCGGGTGGTGGCGCCGCTGGCGCCCCTCACCGCGGAGGAGATCTGGCGCGGGCTGACCGGCGAGCGGTCGGTGCACCTGACCGACTGGCCGGTGGCCGAGGAGTTCCCGGCCGACCACGAACTGGTCGCCGCGATGGACACGGTACGGGCGGTGGCCTCGGCGACGCTGTCGCTGCGCAAGGCCAAGGGGCTGCGGGTGCGGCTGCCACTGGCGAAGCTGACCGTCGCCAGCCCGGCGGCCGGGCAGCTGGGGCCCTTCGCCGACCTGGTGGCCGACGAGGTCAACGTCAAGGAGGTCGACTTCACCGACGCGGTGTCGGCGTACTGCCAGCAGGTGTTGACTGTGGTGCCGCGGGCGCTCGGGCCCCGGGTCGGCAAGCAGGTTCAGCAGGTGATCAAGGCGGTCAAGGCGGGGGAGTGGGAGCTGGTCGACGGCGCTCCGGTGGCCGCCGGAGTGACCCTGGCCGAGGGCGAGTACGAGCTGCGCCTGGTCGCCGCCGACGCGGAGCACTCCGCGCCGCTGCCCGGCGGCGAGGGGGTGGTGGTGCTGGACACCACGGTCACCGCCGAACTGGCCGCCGAGGGGCTGGCCCGGGACTTCGTCCGGGTGGTGCAGCAGGCCCGCCGCGACGCCGACCTCGACGTGTCCGACCGGATCGTGGTGACCGCGTCGGGCTCCGACGAGGTCCGCGCGGCGGTGGCCGGGTACCGCGACTTCGTGGCCCGGGAGGTGCTGGCCGACAGCGTCGACTTCGCCGAGGGGATCGACGGCTTCGCCGGTGAGGTCGGCGAGGGCGTGCCAGTGACGGTGGTCGTTCGCCGCGTCTGAGTTGCACCGGAGGGGCCCTTCCGACCGGAGGGGCCCGTTCCGGCAACCCGCACTCAGCCAGCGGACCAGCCCGACCTCACGCATGCTGTCGTGGGACGGTCCGCTACGGTGACACCGCCTCTTCCCTCATTCGATCCGCCGGAGGACCAGTGCCGCTGCTCTACACCATCGGCAAGCTCACCGTGGGGCCCGCGATGCGGCTGGCGTTCCGTCCGACGGTGGAGGGGCTGGAGCACATCCCGGACAAGGGCGGCGCGATCTTCGCCGGCAATCACCTGTCGGTGGCCGACGAACTGTTCCTCGGCACGGTGGTGCCCCGGCACCTGGCGTTCTGGGCCAAGTCGGAGTACTTCACCGGCACCGGCGTCAAGGGCCGCTTCTCCAAGTTCGTCCTCACCGGTCTCGGTGCGATTCCGGTGGAGCGGGCCGGCGGGCGTGCCGCGCTCGCCGCGTTCGACGCCGCCATCCCGGCGCTCAAGGGCGGCGACCTGGTGGTCGTCTACCCGGAGGGCACCCGTTCGCCGGACGGGCGACTGTACCGGGGGCGCACCGGTGCGGTCCGGCTCGCCATCGCGGCCGGTGTGCCGATCATTCCGGTGGGCATGATCGGCACCGAGAAGGTGCAGCCGATCGGCGCCCGGGTGCCGCGCCCCTTCACCGGCAAGATCACCGTCAGGTTCGGCAAGCCGCTCGACTTCACCGGCCGGCCGGACGACCGGCTGTCGCTGCGGCAGATGACCGACGAGATGATGGGTGAGATTCAGAAGCTCACCGGCCAGGAGTACGTCCCCCGCTACGCGCCGCCGCGGGCCCACCCGCCGGTCACCGGGGAAGCCGACGCCCGCTGAGCTGTCCCGCCGGCTGCGCCGCGGCGTGCGATCAGCCGTCCGTGGTGACGATCTGGTCCCGTAGGGTGCCCAGCAGCCGGGAGCTGTCGTTGACGGAGAGCCCGGTGAAGACCCCGGTGGTGATGCTGCCGTGGTCGACCGAGGTGCACACCACCGCACCGAGGCCGTCGGTGCGTCCCACCGCGCAGCGTTCGTGGCGGCCCCGGACACCGGTATCCATGATCTGCGTGTCGCCGAGTGCGTACTGCTCTTTGAGGCGCTCGATCTCGGCGTCGGCGTCCGCCGACGGGGTGAACCGGAAACCGGTGCCGCCGAAGACGGTCACCCGCTTGCCGTTGCTCGTGTGGTAGATCCCGGCGAAGGTGCCCTCGGCCAGCCAGTGCGCCTCGCGCATCTGGGTCTCCAGCTGCCGCGCGTCGCGGGTGCTGCGCGGGTCCTCGCGTAGCCGTAGGTCGGCCACCTGTTGCGGCAACGCGGCCTTCGCCGGGTACTGGCTGGCCATCGGCACGCCGTAGTAGGCCGGGCAGCCGCAGCAGCAGGCCAGGGTCAGCAGCAGCAACCACGGCCAGCGGCGACGTTTGCGGACCGGCACCGGGACGTACCCCGCGGGCGGCTGCCAACCCGGTGGGGGTGCGACAGGTCCAGCCTTGGCCTTCTTCCTGCCCCGCCGACCTCGCGGCGGTGGTGGTGCCGGTGGGCCGGCCGGGACGGGCGGGTAGGGCCCGGGTGGTTGCGGCTGCTGTGGCGCGACCGGCGCGGGCTGTGGCGCGACCGCCGGGGGTTGTGGCTGTGGCGCGACCGCCGGCGGCGGAAGGGGCGAGACCGGTGCCGGGGAGACCGGGGGCCCGGAGTACGGCCGGGTCGGGGGCGGGCTCGGGTAGGACAGCGTCGGTGGCAGGGCGGGGAAGTCGGTCGAGGGAAGATCCCAGCCGCTGGTGTCGACACCGGCCCACGGATCGACAGGAGTCTGATGCTCCGGTTGCGGCACCGGGGTTGCCGGCGGCGGGGTGGGCTCTGCCGACTCGCCCCAGCCGCGTCGGCGCGGTGCCGACGGCGGTACCGGCGCCGAGCCGCTCCAGCGCGGGGCGGCCGCCTCCGGCGCGGACTCGGGCAGCACCCGGGTGCCCTGCGGACCGACCTGCGCCGCCGACGCCTGGTCGTCGTCGGAGACGCCCCCGGTGGGCCCTGCGTCGGTCGGCGGGCCGACCTTGGTGGGTCCGCCGTCGGTCGGTTCGGTGTCGGCCGGCCCGTTTCCGGCCGGCTCGGCGTCGTCTGGCCTGGCCGACCGGTCGACGGCCGTGGCCGGGTCGGTGGGCAGTTCGTGGGTGACCGCCGGCTCCCCGTCCCGGTGTTGATCAGGACGGCTCCCGTCGACCGGCCGGTCGGCTCCCGGCTGCGGCTCCGGCATCGCGGCAATCTCCTCTCGCGCCGGTCCGAGGTTAGTACCGGTGTGCCACCGGGACCGACTCGGGATGAGGGAAAGGCCGGTGCGAGCGGCGCCGCCGGTAGACGCCGTTCACCGATGGTGGCCGTATGGGCACCCTTAGTCTCGGCCTATGCCCGAGTCAGGGACGACGTCCGGTGCGCCGCGGGTCAGCGAGATCGGCCGGATGACCGGCTTCAGCGACGGGGTCTTCGCCATCGTGATCACCCTGCTGGTGATCGAACTCCAGGTTCCCGACCATGCGCCGGGAGAACTGCTCCACGCCCTGTTCGAACAGGCTGCGGCGTACCTGGCCTTCCTGCTCTCCTTCGGGTACGTCGGCGTGCTCTGGCTCAACCACCACACCCTGCTGCGCCTGATCTGCGGAACCACGCTCGGCCTCAACTGGATCAACCTGTGGCTACTGCTCGGCGTGGTGATCATTCCGTTCCCGACCTCGGTGCTCGCCGAGGCCTTCGCCCACGCCGGCACCGACCGTGACCGCCGGGTCGCCGTGCTGCTCTATGCCCTCGTCGCCGCCGCGATGTCCGCCCCCTGGCTCGCCTTCTTCGCCTACCTCCGTCGGCACCCGATGTTGCTCAGGGAGGGGATCGACCGGGCGTTCGTGTCCAGGCAGCGGATCCGGCCGGTGGTCGGCATGGCGCTCTATCTCATCGGTGGGGCGCTGGGCTGGTTCGTCAGCCCGGTCATCGGACTGGTCGGCATCGGCGTCATGATCTTTTTCCACGCGGTGACGAGCGAGGGTGTCCGGCGGGGGCGGTCACGTCGGCGTACGACAACCTGACCGGTTGCGCTCGCCCCGTCGGCGCGGCTGGCGATGGAGCACCGCGTACCCTTGGGCATCATGAGCGTCCCGTCCACGACTTCGCGTCCCGTCGCGGCCAACTCCGTGTGGCCCCGGCTGGAGCCGCTGCTGCCCCAGGTGACCAAGCCCATCCAGTACGTCGGTGGCGAGCTGGGCGCGGTGGTCAAGGAGTGGGACGCGGCGACCGTACGGTGGGCGCTGATGTACCCGGACGCGTACGAGGTGGGGCTGCCCAACCAGGGCGTGCAGATCCTCTACGAGGTGCTCAACGAGCTGCCGGACACCCTCGCCGAACGGACGTACGCGGTCTGGCCGGACCTGGAGAAGCTGATGCGCGCCCATGGCGTGCCGCAGTTCACCGTCGACGCCCACCGCCCGGTCCGCGACTTCGACCTGTTCGGCGTGTCGTTCGCCACCGAGCTGGGCTACACCAACCTGCTCACCGCGATCGACCTGGCCGGCATCCCGCTGCTCGCCGCCGACCGCACCGACGCCGATCCGGTGGTCGTGGCGGGTGGGCATGCCGCGTTCAACCCCGAGCCCATCGCCGACTTCGTCGACGCCGCCGTGCTCGGCGACGGCGAGGAGGCGGTCCTGGAGATCACCGGGATCGTCCGGGAGTGGAAGGCCGAGGGCAGCCCGGGAGGCCGGGACGAGCTGCTGCTGCGGCTGGCGCGTACCGAGAGCGTCTACGTACCGCGCTTCTACGACGTGGACTACCTGCCGGACGGCCGGATCCAGCGGGTCGTGCCGAACCGGGCGGACGTGCCGTTCCGGGTGCACAAGCGCACGACGATGGACCTGGACGCCTGGCCGTACCCGAAGAAGCCGCTCGTCCCGCTGGCCGAGACGGTGCACGAGCGGTACGCGGTGGAGATCTTCCGGGGCTGCACCCGGGGTTGCCGGTTCTGCCAGGCCGGCATGATCACCCGGCCGGTGCGGGAACGCTCGATCACCACCGTTGGGCAGATGGTGCAGCAGGGGCTGGAGTTCTCCGGCTTCCACGAGGTGGGCCTGTTGTCGCTGTCGTCGGCCGACCACTCCGAGATCGGTGACATGTGTTCTGGCCTGGCCGAGCAGTACCAGGGCACAAATGTCTCGCTCTCGTTGCCGTCCACCCGGGTGGACGCGTTCAACATCGAGCTGGCGCAGGAGCTGTCCCGCAACGGCCGGCGGACCGGTCTGACCTTCGCCCCCGAGGGCGGGTCGGAGCGGATCCGCAAGGTGATCAACAAGATGGTGTCGAAGGACGACCTGATCCGTACCGTGGTCACCGCGTACACCAACGGTTGGCGGCAGGTGAAGCTCTACTTCATGTGCGGTCTGCCGACCGAGACGGACGACGACGTCCTGGAGATCGCCGACATGGCGCACGAGGTCATCCGGGCCGGTCGTGCCGCCACCGGCTCCAAGGACATCCGGTGCACCGTCTCGATCGGCGGGTTCGTGCCCAAGCCGCACACCCCGTTCCAGTGGGCGGCCATGGAGCGGCCGGAGGTCATCGATCACCGGCTGAAACTGCTCAAGCAGGCCATCAACGCCGATCGCTCGTTGGGCCGGGCGATCGGTTACCGCTACCACGACGGCGAGCCGTCGCTGATCGAGGGCCTGCTCTCCCGAGGCGACCGTCGGGTCGGCGCGGTCATCCGCCGGGTCTGGGAGAACGGCGGACGGTTCGACGGCTGGAGCGAACACTTCTCGTACCAGCGCTGGGTGGACGCGGCGGCCGAGGTGCTGCCCGCTTTCGGGGTGGACCTCGACTGGTACACCACCCGGGAGCGCGACGAGCTGGAGGTCCTTCCCTGGGACCACCTGGACTCCGGCCTGGACAAGGACTGGCTCTGGCAGGACTGGCAGGACGCGCTCAGCGAGTACGAGCAGGACGACTGCCGGTGGACGCCCTGCTTCGACTGCGGCGTCTGCCCGGCGATGGACACCGAGATCCAGATCGGCCCGACCGGCCGGAAGCTGCTCCCGTTGACCCCGGTCAACGGCCTGAAGCTGTCCGCCGGCGCCCAGCAGTAGCCCGGCGCCACGGGTGGGGCCCGACACCGAGGAGCACGACGATCAGTAGGAAACCACAGCCCGAGGGGGGCCAGGCACCGGTCGTCCAGCGCGTCCGGATCCGGTACGCCAAGCGTGGCCCGCTGCGGTTCACCTCGCACCGGGACTTCGCCCGGGCCTTCGAGCGGGCGCTGCGCCGGGCCGGCGTACCGGTCGCCTTCTCGCAGGGTTTCACCCCGCACCCGAAGATCTCGTACGCCAGCGCGGCGCCGACCGGGGTGGCGAGTGAGGCGGAGTACCTGGAGGTCGGCCTGCGTGAGCCGGTCGATCCGGAGCAGTTGCGGTTGGCGCTGGACGCAGCGCTCTCGCCCGGCCTCGACGTGCTCGACGTCGTGGTGGCCAGCGGTGCGAGCCTGCCCGACCGGATCGAGGCGTCCCGCTGGCGGATCGAGCTGCCGCAGGTGGATCCCGACGTGCTGGCCAAGGCGGTGGACGCCTTCACCGCCGCCGACGAGGTGCTGGTCGAGCGCATGACCAAGCAGGGACGGCGCACTTTCGACGCCCGTGCCGCAGTCATCGACATCGATGTGATCGCCGCATCGGCGACGCCTTCCGGGGACCCGGCCGTACCGTGTGCGATACTCGAACTGGTCGTGCGGCAGGTCACCCCGTCCGTACGGCCCGATGACGTCCTTTCCGGCTTCCGCGTGGTGGCCGGCCTGGAGCCGCCGGTGGCCCCGAAGGTGATCCGGCTGGCTCAGGGCACGCTGACCGCGCAGGGTGCGATCGTGGATCCGCTGGACGCGGACCGCGACGGGGCAACCATCGGCGGGCGCTGACCGACGGTCGGCGTCCAGGCAGGCAGACTTCGCCGGCGCGCACCCTGTGCGCCCGGGGAAACACCTTTTGCGGCAACCCTGCGTGGCAGCGCTCACCCGCGCCCGGGGAAGCCAGAACTGGAGAACGTCCATGCTCGAGAACGAGCCCGAGGGCAGCGAACGGGCCGGCATCAATCCGGCCGACGAGAGCGGCACCGCCGAGGCGGCCGGATCGCCCCCGCCGCAGGAGGTGGCCGAATCCGGTCCGGTCGCTGACCCGCCGGTGGAGATTGCCGGTGCCGTGAGCGGCACCGCCGACCTGGATGGCGCGACCGACGGAGAGCCGGCCCCGCGTCGTCGGGCGACTCGCCGCCGGGCCACCTCGGTCAGCCGGCCCGAGCAGACCGACGCGCCGGTGGAGGCGTCCGGTGCCGCGGCGGCAGGTAGCGAGGAAGCTCCCCAGGCCGAGGTTTTCGCGCCGGTTTCGGGTGATCTCGACCCGGCCGCAAAGACACCGCGACGCCGTCGCAAGGCGACCACCGGGCAGAAGGCGGTCGAGGAGCCGTTGGCCGTGGCCGAGGCGGAGGCTGCCGACAGCGACGTGGTGCCGCCGGTCAAGGTGACCCGTACCCGTCGTCGGAAGTCCACGCCAGCCCCCGCCGAGCCGCCGGCCGACGCCGTGATCGAGCCGTCCGCCCAGGTCGAGCCGACCCAGCCCGCCGCCGGTCCCGCACCGGCGGCCGGCACCGACTTCGGCTCCGCCGCGCTGCCCGTCGAGGGCGCCGCCGATCCGGAGCAGGCGGCCGAGCCGGCCGAGAACGCTGCGCCGGAGAGTCCGGTCGAGCCGGTGGGCCCGGACGCTGTGCCGGCCGAACCCGAGGGCCGCTCCCGCCGTCGAAAGGCCGCGCTCACCGCACCGACTGTGCTGTTCATGGCGCCGGAAGAGGTGCTCGCCGCCCGGGCTGCCGCCGCGCAGCCCAGCGTGGAGGAGCCCGCCGAGGAACCGGCCGAGCCGTCCCGGCGTCGTCGGCGGGGCCGGCGGGAGGCCGAGCCGGTGGTGGCGACCGAGACCGAGGAGGAACCCGCCGCGGCGACCGAGGAGGTCGCCGAGGAGGAGGACGAGGACGAGGAGACCGCGGGCGGCCGGCGTCGTCGCCGGCGCGGTCGCCGGGGCCGGGGCCGGGGCAAGGGCGGCGCCGACGACGGCGAGGAGGCCGAGGAGAGCGAGTCTGCGGAGGCCGTGCAGGCCGAGGCGGACGAGCCCGAGGCCGAGTCGGAGGAGAGTGACGAGGCCGAGGGTGACGGGATGACCCGTCGGCGGCGTCGGCGGCGTCGCCGGGGGGCCGGTGACACCGACGGTGCCGCCGACGACGGTGTGCCCACCGTGGTGAAGATCAGGGAGCCACGCCGAACGGTCGACGAGGTGCAGGGCGTCTCCGGCTCGACCCGGCTGGAGGCCAAGCGGCAGCGCCGTCGGGACGGCCGCGAGCAGCGCCGTACCCGCCCGCCGATCCTCAGCGAGTCGGAATTCCTGGCCCGCCGCGAGGCGGTCGACCGGGTCATGGCCGTGCGCCAGCGTGGCGACCGGACGCAGATCGCCGTGCTGGAGGACGGCGTCCTGGTCGAGCACTACGTCACCCGCAGTTCCGCCGGCACCATGGCCGGCAACGTCTACCTCGGCAAGGTGCAGAACGTCCTGCCGAGCATGGAGGCGGCGTTCGTCGACATCGGCCGAGGTCGCAACGCGGTCCTGTACGCCGGCGAGGTCAACTGGGACACCACCGGCCTGGAGGGACGGGCCCGCTCGATCGAGCAGGCGCTCAGGTCCGGTGACTCGGTGCTGGTGCAGGTCACCAAGGACCCGATCGGGCACAAGGGTGCCCGCTTGACCAGCCACATCGCGCTCTCCGGCCGGCACCTGGTCTACGTGCCCGGCGGCAATGCGTCCGGGATCAGCCGCAAACTGCCGGACACCGAGCGTAAGCGGCTGCGTGACGTGCTGAAGAAGCTGGTGCCCGAAGGCGCCGGGGTGATCGTCCGGACCGCGGCCGAAGGTGCCAGCGAGGACGAACTGGCCCGGGACGTCAAGCGGCTTCAGGCGCAGTGGGAGGACATCCAGGCCAAGGCGGCCGAGGGCGGCGCGCCGGTGCTCCTCTACCAGGAGCCCGATCTCGTGATCAGGGTGGTCCGCGACCTGTTCAACGAAGACTTCCGCGAGCTGGTCATGGAGGGCGACGAGGCGTACGACATGGTCGAGTCGTACCTGTCGCACGTGTCGCCGGACCTGGTCGCCCGGTTGCGTCGGCACATCGGCACCACGGACGTCTTCGCCGAGTACCGCATCGACGAGCAGATCCTCAAGGGGCTCGACCGCAAGGTCTTCCTGCCCTCCGGTGGGCACCTGGTGATCGACCGGACCGAGGCGATGACGGTGGTCGACGTGAACACCGGCAAGTACACAGGTGCCGGGGGCAACCTGGAGGAGACGGTCACCCGCAACAACCTGGAGGCAGCCGAGGAGATCGTCCGGCAGTTGCGGCTGCGGGACATCGGCGGCATCGTGGTGATCGACTTCATCGACATGGTGCTGGAGTCGAACCGCGAACTGGTGCTGCGCCGGCTGACCGAGTGCCTGGGACGGGACCGCACCAAGCACCAGGTCACGGAGATCACCTCGCTGGGCCTGGTGCAGATGACCCGGAAGCGGATCGGTGCCGGGCTGCTGGAGGCGTTCAGCGAGACGTGCGAGTGCTGCAAGGGTCGGGGCCTGGTCATCCACACCGAACCGGTGCCGGAAAAGCCGCGCTCCGGGGGCGGCGACAAGGTCAAGGCGGTTGCCTCGGCAAGTGCCCCGGCGGCTGAGCAGACGACCGCTTCGTCCCGGCGCCGTGCGCGTAAGGGCACCGCCACGGCGGAGCGGACCGTGGTGGAGGTCACCGAGACCGACACCACGAGCACCGCCGACGCCGACTTCCACGACACCATGGGCTACGACCTGTCGCGTTACGAGACGGATACTCCGGCCGCGGCGGACGTCGCCGACAGCCAGCAGGGCGAGGCGGCACGGCTCGCCGCCCCGGACGACCCGGACGCGCTCGGCGACACCGACGAGGAGGAGGGCGGCACCGGTCGGCGCCGTTCCCGCCGCGGGGGCGCGCGTCGCCGTACCCGGCCCTGACCGTCGGTAGGGCAGCTCGGCCCGCTAGCGGGCAGACGACGGTTCGACAGGTCCCGTCCGGCGGTGATGTCCGCCGGGCGGGGCCGTCCCGTATGGTCGATGAGCGGTCGCCGTGGCCCGGCCGGGGCTTACCCCGTGCCTGGGGCACGCGGGGGTAGACGCGGCCGCCGGAGGAGGAGACGATGCGCCGACCGCTCGCCGTCGCCGTGGCCACGGCCGCACTGCTCGTCGGCACCGCCTGCTCGGCCGAGCGGCCCGACGCGGGCGAACCGTCCGCCCCGGCCTCGACGGGTGTCGACGTCACCACCGGCCCGGCGACGCCCACCCCGGAACAGCCGGTGGCGACCCCCGCACCCGGGGCGGCAGGCGGAAACGCCCCGGAGGTCTGCGCCGCCGCCCAACAGGCCAGCGGTGACGCGGGGAAGAAGTACGTCGAGCAGCTCGCCGCGATGGCCACGGCGACCGGCGCGGGTGACACCGCCGACGCACAGGCCGCCGGCCGACGGGCCGAGGCGGCCCTGGCCGACTGGGAGAAGGCGCTCAGAGCACAGGCGGCACGCGCCGACGACCAGCGGCTCAAGGAGCTGCTGACGGAGTTGTCGACCGAGGTCGGCCAACTCGGCACCGACATCGAGGCGCTTGAGGGGACCGCACTCGACCGGTTGCAGCAGCGCCTCGACAAGCTCTGCGCCCGCTGACCGGCCCGGCCCGGTTTGGGCCTCGGCCCGACCATGGCGTACGCTAACCTGCGGCGCACTTTGGTGTGCCGAGTTCCCGCGTGCCCGCGCCGCCGTGCTTCTGCTGCCCGGCGAGCCGCCGTGGGGACGACCGCCAGCAGCCTCAACGACAGGGAGTCCGCCTCCGATGTACGCGATCGTCAAGACCGGCGGCAAGCAGTACAAGGTCGCCGAAGGCGACGTGATCGAGGTCGAGAAGCTCACCGGTGCCCCCGGTGACGCGGTGAAGCTCGCCGCGGTGCTCCTCGTCGACGGTGACGACCTGGTGACCGACGCGGCGAAGCTCGCTCAGGTCGAGGTGTCCGGCGAGATCGCCGCACACACCAAGGGCCCGAAGATCCGGATCCACAAGTTCAAGAACAAGACCGGCTACCACAAGCGCCAGGGTCACCGCCAGCCGCTGACCCAGGTCAAGGTGACCGGCATCTCCAGCGGGAAGTAGGTCGTCCTCCAATGGCTCACAAAAAGGGTGCGTCCAGCTCGCGTAACGGTCGTGACTCCGCGGCCCAGCGACTCGGCGTGAAGCGCTTCGGTGGTCAGGTCGTCAGCGCGGGTGAGATCCTCATCCGTCAGCGTGGCACCAAGTTCCACCCCGGTGACCTGGTCGGCCGCGGCGGAGACGACACGCTCTTCGCGCTGGCCGCCGGTGCGGTCCAGTTCGGCACCAGGCGCGGTCGCAAGACCGTCAGCATCGTGCCGCAGCAGTAGCTGTCCGGCGTAAGCGGGCCGTGGACCTGATGTCCCGGCCCGCTTCGCCTTTTCTCGCGTAGGGCCGGGCCCTGCTGGAAGGATTACGTCGTGACGACGTTCGTTGACCGGGTCGTCCTGCATCTGCAGGCCGGCGACGGCGGGCACGGCTGTGTCTCGATCCACCGGGAGAAGTTCAAGCCGTTCGGCGGCCCGGACGGGGGCAACGGCGGGCACGGTGGCAGCGTCTCCCTGGTGGTCGACCCGCAGGTGCACACGCTGCTCGACTTTCACTTCCGGCCGCACGTCAAGGCGGAGAACGGGCGGGGCGGCGCGGGATCGAACCGGGACGGCGGCAACGGTGCCGACCTGGTGCTCAAGGTGCCCGACGGCACGGTGGTGCAGACCAGCGACGGCACCGTGCTGGCCGATATGGTCGGTGCCGGCACCACCTTCGAGGTGGCCCGGGGCGGGCGCGGCGGCCGGGGTAACGCGTCGCTGGCCAACGCGCGCCGCAAGGCACCCGGCTTTGCCGAGCTGGGTGAGCCGGGCGAGCAACTGGACGTGGTGCTGGAGCTCAAGAGCGTCGCCGACGTCGGTCTGGTGGGGTTCCCGTCAGCCGGTAAGTCGTCCCTGATCTCGGTGATCTCCGCCGCCAAGCCCAAGATCGCCGACTATCCGTTCACCACACTGGTGCCGAATCTCGGCGTCGTACGGCTCGACAACCACACCTTCACCGTCGCCGACGTGCCCGGGCTGATCCCGGGCGCGGCCACCGGCAAGGGGTTGGGGCTGGAGTTCCTTCGGCACGTCGAGCGCTGTGCCGTGCTGGTGCACGTCATCGACACCGCCACTCTGGAGCCGGGGCGCGACCCGTTGGCCGACATCGACACCATCGAGGCGGAGCTGGCCGAGTACGGTGGGCTGGCCGACCGGCCCCGGCTGGTCGCGCTGAACAAGGTCGACGTGCCGGACGGCCGTGACCTCGCCGAGATCGTCCGACCCGACCTGGAAGCGCGTGGTCTGCGGGTCTTCGAGGTCTCCGCGGCCACCAGGGAAGGGCTCAAGGAACTCACGTACGCGATGGCGGAACTGGTGGAACAGTCGCGAGCGGCGGCACCACCGGCCGAACCGACGCGGATCGTGATCCGGCCGAAAGCGGTCGACGACGCCGGCTTCACCATTGAGCCCGAGGATGACGGCTCGTACACGGTGCGCGGTGTCCGCCCGGAGCGCTGGGTGCGTCAGACGAACTTCGACAACGACGAGGCGGTCGGCTACCTCGCCGACCGGCTGGCCCGTCTCGGCGTCGAGGACCAGCTGGCCAAGGCCGGTGCCCAGCCCGGTGACCTGGTCCGCATCGGCGAGCGGGAGTTCGACTGGCAGCCCACCCTCTACGCCGGTGCGGAGTTCGTCCCGGGTGCCCGGGGCCGTGACGTCCGGCTGGAGGAGAAGCCGACCCGGGCCAGTGCGGCCGAGCGGCTGGCCGCCCGCAAGGCTCGCCGGCAGCGACCGGCCGACGAGGTCGAGCCGGCACCCGCCGGCAGGGATGACGCCGAATAGCTTGATGCGCTCCGAAATGGGGACGACTGTTGGAAACCCTCGCGAAATTTCGTCGCCCTAGCGTGGAGTGATGCTGATCCAGTCCCGCCCGCTGGCGGATCCGGAGGTCGCCGCCCTTGCCGCGGCCGAGCAGCGCGAGCTGCGTGAGTTCACGGGCGGCGCCGCCGGGCGGGACATCGGCACGCACCGTGACACCTGCTGGCTGACGGTCGTGCTCGCCGGCCGGGCGGTGGCGTACGGCGGGATCCGAGTCCGCGACGACGACACCGGCGAGTTGGAGCATCTGTACGTGCGCCCCGCCTACCGGCGTCGCGGTGTCGGCCGGCAACTGCTTGCCGCGTTGGAGGAGTTGGCGTACCAGCGGGGGCACTCGCTCGTCCGGGTGGAGACCGGGCCGTACCTGTCGGTGGCTGTGACGTTCTTCCGGGCCTGCGGGTACGAGCCGGTTCCCGGAGCCGGTGGGCCCGGTGGCGGGCTGTATCGGAGGTGCTTCGCCAAGCGGCTGCCGGTACCGGCCTGAGCCCGCTCAGGGGCGGTCGAACGGGCGGTCGAGGCGGCCGTCGCTGCCGCCGGCCCTCGCCGACAGCAGCAGCCCGAGCAAGAGCATCCCGAGGCCGAGTCCCAGGTGCAGCCAGTTGTCCGCGTCGTTGAGCGGGATGAAGTTCGCGCCGCTCTCCTCGCCGACGGCCAGCCCGTAGATCCACAATCCGAGGTAGAGCACACCGCCTGCGATGAGATAAAGGCGGGCACCGGCCACCCTGCGGGCCAGCGCGAGCCCGGCCACGGCGAAGCCGAGATGCAACAGGTTGTGCAGGACCGAGACCTGGAAGAGACCGAGGAGCCGGGCACCGGAGTGGTGTCCGGCGAAGGTCATGTCGCCGTAGCCGGTGGTGATGCCGGGCACGAACCCGAGCACCCCGAGGAGCAGGAACACTCCCGCCACGACCAGGGCGGCGAGTTGGACCCGGGTGCGCGTGGCCCCGCCGCCCACTGCCCGACGCGCCATCGATGTCACCTCCGTGGATCCGCGAGACGGAACTCCTGACAGCTGGACGCCATGCTCCGTGAGGTCGCCCCGCCGATCCTTCATCCTGTCGCTCGTCCCGGCCGATCCGCAGGGAAATTCCCGATCGAGCACGGCTGGCCGATCGCAGCGTGGGCCGATCGGCGACAGCGGCGGGCCCGGCCGCCGGGTTCAGCCGACGCGCCGCACGGCGGTGACCACGAAGCCGCTGCCGGGCAGCGCCGGCATCCGGCTCAGGTCCACCGCGAGATCCTGCGGCGGTACGTCGTAGCGGATGACCTCGGTCAGCAGCGCCACCGCCCGCTTCATCAACTCGATGGTGATCCACTCTCCGGCGCAGCGATGTCCGGTGAGGTGGCCCCCGCCGCCCTGCGGTATGAGCGTGAACGGGTCGCCCGGCCAGCCGGCGAAGCGCTCCGGTCGGAACCGCTCCGGCTCCGGCCACACCTCGGGGTGATGATCGGTGCCGTAGAGATCCAACAGCACTCGGCGGCCCTGCGGAAAGTGGTAACCCTGCCAGTCGAAGTCCCGCCGGACCCGGGCAGCGGTCACGGGGAAGAACGGGTAGTAGCGGCGCACCTCCTGCACGAACTGCCCGGCGGCCTCCTCGTCGTGGCGTACCCGTTGCCGCCAGGCGGGATGGTCGTGCAGGGCCAGCGCGGCGAAGACCACGAACCGGGCCACCGCGACGGTCGGGCGGAGCACGTTGAGCAGTTCCACTGCGGCGACGCGGCGGGGCAGCCGATGCCCCGCGCCGTCGCGGTGCTCGGCGATCACGCGCAGGGCGGTGCCGTCGGGCGGGGACAGGGCGCCGCCGCGTACCCGCTCGACGAGGTCGCCGGCCCAGTGCTCGCCCCGCAGCCGGCCCAGCCGGCCACGCCAGTGCCGGGGACCGAGCGCGGCGGCACTGTCGATCATGGCCCGTAGGTCGGCGGTACGCCGGTCCAGTTCGCCGTCGCCCAGCGGCACCCCAGCCCAGGCGCAGACCGCTCGGGTCAGCATCGATGCGACCTCGGTGTGCAGGGTCACCGTCCCGGCCAGTTCCCAGGCGGGCAGCCGGGCCTGCCACTCGTCGGCGAAGAGCTGGCCGAGCCGCCGCACCGCCGTCGGAGTCATCAACGACATGAACATGGCCTTGCGGTCGTGGTGGGCGTCGCCGTCGAGACCCTGTACGCCGCCCCGGCCGGTAAGCGTCCGTTGACCGCGAGCCGGCATGGCACCTTCCCGCACGAACCTGTCGGTGTCGTAGAAGAGTTCGGCGGCGGCCCGGCCGCGCAGGCAGATCGTCGGTTCCAGCAACAGGCGGGTCTGGAAGATGTCGGTGCCGTACCGATCGCACCGGTGACCGACGAACTGGTAGCCGGCCCGCAGGAAGGCTAGGGTGCTGTCCGGGCTGCGGTCCGTCGGGATGGTCGCCATCGGGTCCCCTGCTGCCGGGGCGCGGCCGTCGCCGACCGGCCACTCAATCGTCGCGGGTGGTATCTACCCAGGTCAGGGCGGCGCAACCGTGCCAAAGGGTGACAGTGCGGCCGAGCCGGTCAGCTAGGTGAGCTGCTGGCCCCTCCCAGGACCGGGGAAGCCTGGTTTGCTGAATTCGGCGGCGTCGTCGACCTGCCCGGCGGTGCACCGGCCGCCGGCCCGGTTGGGTGGGTACGTCGCCGGACAGGGGTTCGGCGTGCCACGGGGAGGACGGATGTGGGACAACCGTGCGGCGTACTGGCGCTGGCGGAGGGCCGGGACGGCCGGCGAGGATCGGCTACCGCTGGTGGGGCGTCCGCGCCGGCCGTCCCGGCCTGACCGTCATTTCACCGCGCATCTCGGCTTCACCGCTGCCGACCTTGTCGCCGCCCGTGAGGTGGCCGTCGGGTACGCCGAGGCGTTGAGCGTGCTCCGGCCCGAGCTGGCGATCGGTGCCTCCGCCCTGTCGCCGGCCGACGCCTGGCACCGTGCGGAGCGGCTGTTCTGCGGTGCCCTCGGGCCGGACGCCGAACGTTGTGTCGATGTCGCCGGCCACGCCGGTTTCCATCACGCGCCCGGTCCCGGTGGCCTCGGCTGGGGCGACGGTGACTAGGCGAGCGACACCGCGTCCCCGCTCAGTCCAGATCGAACTCGCCGTCCTGGGCGCCCGCGACGAAGGCGTCCCACTCGGCCTGGGTGAACACCAGCACCGGGCCGTCCGGCTCGGCGGAGTTGCGCATGCCGATGAGATCGTCGACGAAGGCGACCTCCACCGCGGCCTCCGAGGTGTCGCCCTCGGCCCGTTGCCAGACCGCCCGGGAGAGGTCGAAGTCTCCCTTGGGGTGCGCTGTCATGGTCCCGTCCTCCAGTACCAGGGGAAATGGGGAAGCCGGTTCGTTCCCTCATCGGGCAGGATAAGCGGATGCCGAGCCTGAGCCGTGCAGAGGCGACCGCGCGTGGCGCGTCGATCACCGTCGAGTCCTACCAGGTGGACCTCGACCTGACCGGGGGCGGTGAACGGTTCCGCTCCCACGTCACGATCCGGTTCCGGGCCACCGGCACCGAGACCTTCGCCGAGGTCAAGCCGGCGAAACTGCTGGCGGTACGCCTCAACGACACCGATCTCGATCCTGCGGCGCTGGACGACAACCGGCTGCCGCTGACCGGCCTGGCGGCGCAGAACACGCTGACCGTCGACGCCGAGATGGCGTACACGAACACCGGCGAGGGGATGCACCGCTTCGTCGACCCCGCCGACGGTGAGACCTATCTGTACGTCATGTCGTTCCTGGACGATGTGCAGCGGGTCTTCGCCGCCTTCGACCAACCGGATCTGAAGGCACCGGTGACGCTGTCGGTGACCGCGCCGGGGCACTGGACGGTGGCGGCCAACGCGGAACTGGCGGCCAACCCGGTGCCGGGTCGCTGGGAGTTCGCTCCCACCCTGCCGATCGCGACGTACTTCTTCACCCTCATCGCCGGCCCCTGGCACGTACGCCGGGACACCCACGACGGGATTCCGCTGGGTGTGTACTGTCGGCGTTCGCTCGCCGAGCACCTCGACGCCGACGCGGCGGAGATCTTCACCGTCACGAAGCAGTGCCTCGACCGGTTCCATCAGCTGTTCGACGAGCGCTATCCGTTCGGCAAGTACGACCAGGCGTTCGTGCCCGAGTTCAACGCCGGGGCCATGGAGAATCCGGGCCTGGTCACCTTCCGCGACGACTACGTGTTCCGTTCGGCGGTCACCGACAGTCAGCGCGAGCTGCGTGCCACCACGATCGCCCACGAGATGGCGCACATGTGGTTCGGTGACCTGGTCACCATGCGTTGGTGGGACGATCTGTGGTTGAACGAGTCGTTCGCGGAATATCTGGGCACCCGGGTCACCGCCGAGGCGACCCGGTTCGACCGAGCATGGACGACGTTCGCGTTGCGCCGTAAGGCGTGGGGATACGCCGCCGACCAGCGCCCCTCAACCCATCCGGTGGCACCGGATCGGGTGGCCGACGCCGCCGAGGGGCTGCTCAACTTCGACGGCATCTCGTACGCCAAGGGGGCCAGTGTGCTGCGGCAGCTGGTGGCGTGGCTCGGTGACGAGGCGTTCCTGACCGGTCTCAACGACCATTTCGCCCGGCATCGCTTCGGCAACGCCACCCTCGCCGACCTGCTCGATAGCCTGGCCGCCAGCAGTGGCCGGGAGCTGACCGACTGGGCGGAGTCCTGGCTGCGGACCGCGCAGGTCAACACGCTGCGGGCCGAGGTGACGGTGGACGCCGACGGCCGGTACGACGAGGTCGTGATCGCTCAGACCGCGCCGCCGACGCACCCGGTGCTGCGCCCGCACCGCATCGGCGTGGGCCGGTACGCCGTGGACGGCACCGCCGAGCGGTTCGAGGTCGACCTCGATCCCAAGACCGGCGACGGCCGTACCCGGCTCGTCGGGTTGGCCGGGGAGCCGGCGGCTGCGGTGCTGCTGCCCAACGACGGCGACCTGACCTTCGCCAAGATCCGCCTCGACGCCGCGTCGGCCGATGCGGTGCCACTGCTGCTGCCCCGCCTGACCGACCCGCTGGCCCGCGCCCTGCTCTGGGGCGAGGCGCTGGACGCGGCGACTGACGGAGAACGGCCGGTCACCGGTCTGGTCGACCTCATCGTCGCGGCACTGCCCGTCGAGACGGAAGTGATCATTGTCGAGGACGTCCTGACGATGAGCCGCGCGCTTGTCGACCGCTATCTCGACCCGCTGGCCCGACGGTCCGCCCTGGCCCGGGTCGCCGAATCCTGCCGGCGACTGCTCGACGGCGCCGCGCCGGGGGAGTCGTTGCAACTGGCCGCCGCCCGGGGGCTGATCGCTGCGAGCACCGACGCCGAGTTGCTCAGCGGTTGGCTGGCCGGCCGGGCCGTGCCCACCGGGTTGGCCGTGGACACCGAACTGCGGTGGGCGCTGCTCGGCCGGTTGGTGGTTCTCGGTGCCGCCGGTGTGGCCGAGATCGAGGCCGAGACGGCAGCCGACCCGAGCGCCACCGGTGCCGAGCGGGCCGCCCGGTGCCGGGCAGCCCTGCCCGATCCCGCTGCCAAGCAGGCCGCGTGGGAGATCATCGTGTCGAACACGGAACTGTCGAATCGGCTGGTCGAGGCGACCGCGGAGGGCTTCTGGCAGCCCGAGCAGGCCGACCTGACCAGCGCCTACGTGGCCAGCTACTTCGCGGACATGCCGGCCGCCGCGCGGCTGCGTACGCCCTGGGTGGCCGATGAGGTGGCGAAGCTGGCCTTTCCCCGTCACGCGGTGTCCCAGCCCACCCGGGAGGCGGCCGCGGCGTTGCTGGCCCGCGACGATCTGACACCGGGGCTGCGTCGGGTGGTCACCGACGCCGACGACGACCTTCGTCGGGCCCTGGTGGCGCGCACGGCGGTGGCCGCCACGAGCGCGTGACGACCGCGGCCGGGCCGGGCCGGAAGGGTGACGGCCCGGCCCGGCCCCGGTCTTGCACGCCCTAGGATCATGGGGTGGAGGAAGACATCCGGCGGATCGGCATCATGGGTGGAACGTTCGACCCGATCCATCACGGTCACCTCGTGGCCGCGAGCGAGGTGGCGGACCGGTTCGGCCTCGACGAAGTGATCTTCGTGCCGACCGGGCAGCCGTGGCAGAAGGCCGACGTCCCGGTCAGCTCGGCGGAGGATCGTTACCTGATGACCGTGATCGCCACCGCCTCCAACCCCCGTTTCCAGGTCAGCCGCGTCGACATCGACCGGGGTGGCCCCACCTACACCGTCGACACGCTGCGCGACCTGCGTGCCCAGTACGGTGCGAAGGCGCAGCTGTTCTTCATCACCGGCGCGGACGCCCTGGAGAAGATCCTGAGCTGGAAGGACCTTGACGAGATCTTCGAGCTGGCTCACTTCATCGGGGTCACCCGGCCGGGTTTCGCGCTGACCGCCGCGCACCTGCCCGCCGACACGGTCAGCCTGGTGCAGGTGCCGGCCATGGCGATCTCTTCCACCGACTGCCGGGCGCGGGTCGCTCGGGGCGAGCCGGTCTGGTATCTGGTGCCGGACGGTGTGGTGCAGTACATCGCGAAACGGTGCCTGTATCGGGAGTGATTCGGCCGTTTCATGCCGTTTTCCGGCTGAAACTGGCGAGTCGAGAATCCGGGCCGTGTGAGAGGCTGGAAACCTCGCACGGTTGATCGAAGGAGAACGGTGACAGTTTCCGAACGCGCTCACGAGCTGGCGATCGTCGCCGCCCAGGCGGCGGCCGACAAGAAGGCTCAGGACATCGTCATCATCGACGTGGGCGACCAACTCGCCATCACCGACGCGTTCCTGCTCGCCGCGGCCCCGAACGAGCGCCAGGTGCTGGCTATCGTCGACGCCATCGAGGAGGCCCTGCTCGACCTGCCGGAGAAGGCGAAGCCGGTGCGTCGGGAGGGCGAACGCGGCGGCCGTTGGGTGCTGCTCGACTACGTTGACGTCGTAGTGCACGTGCAGCACACCGAGGAACGCGAGTTCTACGCCCTTGACCGGCTCTGGAAGGACTGCCCGACCATTCCGTTCGTCGACCGGGACCTCGCCAGCGCAGAGGCCGCCGCCGGATCGGGCGAGTGACCAGGCTGATCATCTGGCGGCACGGCAACACCGACTGGAACGCCGCCAGCAGGGTGCAGGGACAGACCGACGTACCGCTGAACGACCTCGGCCGGGAACAGGCGCGCAGCGCAGCGCCGCTGCTGGCCGCGCTGCGCCCGGACGCCCTGGTCGCCAGCGACCTGAGCCGCGCCGCGGACACCGCCGCCGCGCTCTCCGCGCTTACCGGTCTGCCGGTACGCTCCGACGCCCGCCTGCGGGAGCGGCACTTCGGCAGCTGGCAGGGGCTGCTGCTGACCGAGGTTGCGGAGCGGTTCCCCGGGGAGTACGCCCGCTGGCGGGCCGGAGATCCCGACCCGGGAGCGGACATCGAACCGCTGGACGAGTTGGGTAAACGCATCGGCACCGCGTTGCAGGAGGCCGCCGACCAACTGTCCGGGGGCACCGTGGTGGTGGCCACTCACGGCGGCGCCGCCCGGCAGGGCTGCGGCCACCTGCTCGGCTGGGAGCACGCCGTGCTGCGTGCCGTCGGCTCGCTGCGCAACTGTCACTGGACGGAACTGCGCCACGATGTCGAGCGCGGGTGGCACCTGCGCGCCCACAACGTCGGTCCGATGCAGGCCGGCACCGCCGCGACCGGCACCGCCGCGACCGGAATTCCGGTCTCCGCCGAGCCGGTCTGAGCGGACGCGTCCAGGCAGCCGCCCAGCTTGATCCGCTACGGTGCCCGCATGCCAGTCGCGGTCGTCACCGACTCCACCGCCTACCTTCCACCCGAGCTGCTGCGGGAGCACGCGCTGACCGTGGTACCGCTGACCGTCGTGCTGGCCGGCGTCGAAGGGCTGGAGGGCGTCGAGACCTTCCCGGCGGACGCGACCCGGGCGCTGCGCGCGCGGCGGGTGTCGGTGAGCACCTCCCGCCCGTCGCCCGAGCAGTTCGGCCGGACCTACCGGGAGCTACTGGAGGCGGGGGCGGAAGGTGTCGTCTCGGTGCACCTGTCGGCCGGACTCTCCGGCACGGTCGAGGCCGCCGAGCTGGCCGCCGCCGAACTGGGCGACCGGGTCAGCGTGGTCGACAGCCGTTCCTGCGGCATGGGTCTCGGTTTCCCGGCGATCGCGGCGGCCCGGGCCGCCGCGCGGGGCGCCGACCTGGCCGACGTACGGGCTGCGGCAGAAGCCGCCGTCGGTCGTACCAGCATCCACTTCTACGTGGACACGCTGGAGTTCCTTCGTCGCGGCGGGCGGATCAACGCGGCGGAGGCGTTGCTCGGCACCGCGCTGTCGGTCAAACCCATCCTGCACATGCCCGAGGGACGCATAGTGCTGCGGGACAAGGTCCGCACCGCCAGTCGGGGCATGGCTCGGTTGGTGGATCTCGCCGTCGAGGCGGCCGGCGACGGGCAGGTGGACCTGGCCGTACACCATCTCGACGCACCGCAGCGGGCCGAGGAACTTCTCGACACCCTGACCGCTCGGCTCGGCGACCGGTTGCGTGCGGCGTACGTCTCCGAGGCCGGTGCCGCCGTCGCGGTGCACGTCGGGCCCGGCCTCGCCTGCGTGGTGATCCACCGTAGGCCGGACACCGCCAGCTGACCAGTCGAGCCGTCAGCGCACGTCCGCGCGAGCCGCCGCCGGTGCCTTCGACCCGCTGACCTGTTCGCCGTTGGTGGCGTGGGTGGGCGAGGATTGGTCGCGTGGCCGGGCCTGGGGAGGTGGGGCGGATGTCCTGTGTGGTGACCGGTGGGGGACGCGGGGTCGGGCGCGGCATCGTGGAGAGGTTGCTCGCCGACGGCCGGACGGTCGTGGTGGTCGAGCGCGATCCGGGTGCGCTGTCCTGGGTGGAGGACCACGCCCGAGCCGACCGGCTCGCGGCGGTGGTCGGTGACGCCGGTGACGAGGGCGTCGCCGGGCGGGCCGCCGACCTGGCGGAGCGCTTCGGCCCGTTGACCGGATGGGTGAACAACGCCGCCGTGTTCCGCGACGCCTCGGTGCACGACGCGCCGGTCGGCGAGGTCGTCGACCTGATCACCCGTAACCTGCGCCCCGCCGTGGTCGGCGCCGCGACCGCGGTACGCCGCTACCTCGCCGCCGGCACCGCTGGCGTCGTGGTCAACGTCTCGTCCCACCAGGCGAGCCGGCCGGTGCCGGGCTGCCTGCCGTACGCCACGGCCAAGGCGGCCGTGGAGGGGCTGACCCGGGCGCTGGCCGTCGAGTACGGCCGGCACGGCATCCGTGCCAACGCGATAGCCCTCGGCTCGGTGGCCACCGAACGACACGAGGCGTTCCTCGCCGAGACCGAGCCGGACCAGGCGCAGCGGATCGAGGCGGAGCTTGCCCGGCTGCACCCGGTGGGCCGGATCGGGCAGCCGCAGGACGTGGCGGAGGCGGTGGCGTACCTGCTCTCGCCGGCGGCCGCCTTCGTCAACGGGGTGACCCTGCCGGTCGACGGCGGACGCGCCGTCCTCGGTCTGGACCCGCAGGCGCGCACCGACTGAACCGACGGATCGGCGACCTGCGTCGCACGTGTCGGGCTCGTGCGACGGTCTCGGTCACGACAGGCGGCGGCCCGGCAACGCGCGGAGGCCATAGCAGATCGGGTGCATGATCGGGCTGCTGTCCACAGAGCCTCACGCTGTCCACAGGCGGACCGGCGCGGCGCGCTCGACCGGGCCCCGCCGCCCTAACCTCGCGCCGTGTCGAAGGACGAGGACGAGGAGATGGTGGTCCGGCGGCGTCTGTGGCAACTGATGCCCGGCGCGCTGGACCTGCCGGCGGGCGCTGCCGAACCGCCGATGTCGGGCGGCGACCGGACGGCCCTCGCCGGGTGGCCACCGTTCGCCGAGCGGCCCCCGCCTGTCGACGTGCCCCCGCCCGCCGAGCGGGCCCCGTCCGTCGGCCTGTCCCCGCTCGGCGGGGCGCCGACGCCGGTCACGGAATGGCCGACCGTGCTGCTGCCGCTCCAAGCTGCCGGCCGGGTCGATGACTCCGGTCCCGTTCGCGCCGACGGACCGATCGGGGCCGGTGGCCCGGCCAGCAGCGGCGGGCCGGCCCGGCCCGGTGGTCCGGTTCGGGTCAGCGACGAAGGACCGGTCCACGACGAGCGAGGGCGGACGGTCGACGAGGAGTCGCCGAAGCCCCTTGCGGGGCCGAGTGCTTTCGATCCGGGGCGGCGGGGAGTGCGGGCGCTCGCCGCCGTCGCCGCCCTCGTGGTGCTGGTTGCGGCCATCTGGGCCTGGCAGTCCCGTCCTGAGGTGGAGCCGGTCGTCGCCGAGACCGGCACCGTGGCGACACCGGACGCGTCCGTCGAGGCCGGCGACGAGCCGGCGAAGCCCGGGACGGAGGCGACCGGTGAGCTGGTGGTCGCCGTCGCCGGCAAGGTCCGACGGCCCGGGTTGGTGCGGCTGGCGGCCGGCGCGCGGGTGGCCGACGCCCTGCACGCCGCCGGAGGGGCGTTGCCTGGGGTGGACGTGGCGATGCTGAATCCGGCCCGCAGGATCAGCGACGGCGAGTTGATCCTGGTCGGCGTACCGGCACCTCCGGGCGCGGTGGGGCCCGGGTCCGGAGCTGGCCCGGTGCCGGGCGGTGGACCGGGCGCGGGCGGGCCGGTCAACCTGAACACCGCGACGTCCGCACAGCTCGAAACCCTGCCCGGGGTGGGGCCGGTGCTCGCCCAGCGGATCATCGAGTATCGCGATCAGCACGGCGGCTTCCGGTCCATCGGCGACCTGCGTCAGGTGAACGGAATCGGCGACGCCCGGTACGAGCAGCTCAAGGACCTGGTGACGGTGTGAGGGCGTCGGCCGCCCCGGTCGCACCGTCGGCCGGAATCCCCGGTGTCGCGACCGGCGGGCCCGCGCCGGACCTCCGCCTGGCGGGGCTGGCGGTCGCGGCCTGGCTCACCGCGTTGGCGGGGTTGCATCTCGATGCCCGGCGGACGCTGCTGCTGGCCGCAGGCGCGGCCGGTGTCGCCGGGGTGGCGGCGCTGCACCTGTTCGGCTTCGTCGGGCGACCCGGCCCGACCGTGCGCCGCCACGGCTGGGTCGCGGTGGCGATCCTGATCGGCGTGGTCTGTGGCGGGGCGGCCACCTCGGCGCGGCTGACCGTACGGGACGCGGGCCCACTGCGCGTCCTGGTGGACGAACGGGCCCGGGTCACCGCCGAACTTGTCGTCCGGGACGACCCCCGGCCGGTACGCGGCGGCATCGTGGGCCGTCCACCGACCCTGCTGGTGCCGGCGAGGCTGGTGACGCTGACCGGGCCGCAGGGCCAACGGATCAGCCTCCCGGCGCGGGTGCTGGTGCTCGCCGACGACCCGGCGTGGCGGGGACTGCTGCCCGGGCAACGGCTCACTGCGGACGGGCGCCTGGCCGAGCCACGCGGCGGCGACCTCACCGGGGCGGTCCTGATGGCCGTCGGCGCACCCATTCGGCTTGGTTCTCCCTCGGCGTTGCAGCGCGCGGCCGGTCGGCTGCGCGCCGGCCTCCAGCAGGCGTGCGCGCCCCTGCCAGACGATCCCGGTGGCCTGCTGCCCGGCCTGGTCGTCGGGGACACCAGCCGGCTGCCTGACCCGGTGGAGGAGGATTTCCAGGCCACCGGAATGACTCACCTGAATGCCGTTTCTGGGTCGAATGTGGCAATTGTGATGGGTGCGGTGCTGTTGCTGGCCCGCTGGGCCCGTGCCGGTCCCGCGCTGGCGGTGTGCTTCTGCGGCCTGGCCCTGGTGGGCTTCGTCATCCTGGTCCGACCGTCCCCGAGCGTGGTACGCGCGGCCACCATGGGCGCGATCGGGCTCGCCGCGCTGGCCGCCGGCCGGCCCCGGGCGGCAGTGCCCGCGCTCGCCGCCGCCGTGGCGGCGCTGGTGCTTGTCGATCCGGGCCTGGCCGGCGACCCCGGCTTCGCGCTTTCCGTGCTGGCCACCGGCGGGTTACTGCTGCTCGCACCGAGTTGGCGGGACGGCCTGCGTCGGCGGGGCGTACCGACAGGCGCGGCCGAGGCGCTGGCGGTGCCGGCCGCCGCACAACTCGCCTGTTCGCCGGTGATCGCCGGACTGACGGGCACGGTCAGCCTGGTCGCGGTGCCGGCGAACCTGCTCGCGGTGCCGGCGATAGCTCCGGCGACGGTGCTCGGCGTGGCGGCCGCGGTCGTCTCGCCGATCTGGCCGGCCGGCGCCGAGACCGTTGCCTGGCTGGCGCACTGGCCGGCGTGGTGGCTGGTGCTGGTCGCCCGGTACGGCGCCCGGCTGCCGGCGGGCAACCTGCCCTGGCCCGGCGGGATCTCCGGAGCGCTGCTGCTGACGGCGCTGACGGTGGCGTTGCTGCTCGCCGCCCGCCGCCCGCTGGTACGTCGACTGGTGGCGGTCTGCGCCGTCGCGGTCGTGCTGGGCGCCCTGCCGGTGCGGGTGATCGCGCCGGGATGGCCGCCGGACGGTTGGGTCGTCACCGCCTGTGCGGTAGGTCAGGGCGACACGATGCTGCTGCCGGTGCGGGCGGGCCGGGCGGTGGTGGTGGACGCCGGTCCGGATCCGGCGGCAGCGGACGCCTGCCTGCGCCGGCTCGGCGTACGTCGGGTGTCGCTGCTGGTGGTCAGCCACTTCCACGTGGACCACACGGGCGGGGTGGCCGGAATCTTCCGGGGAAGACCTGTGGACACGGTGCTGGTTCCGCAGTGGCCGGAACCAGTGGCCGGCCGGGATCTGGTGCGCGGCACCGCCGCGGCGTACGGCACGCCGGTGGTCGCCGCAGCGGCGGGTTGGCGCTATCGGGCCGGCGCGGTCGATCTGACCGTGCTCGGCCCGCCGTACCCGATGCGCGGCACCCGCTCGGATCCGAACAACAACTCGCTGGTGCTGCTCGCCATGGTCGACCGGGTGCGGATTCTGTTGACCGGCGACGCCGAGGTGGAGGAGCAGCGGGCGCTGCTGGAGCGGCTGCCACCGGACGGGCTGCGGGCGGACGTGCTGAAGGTCGCCCACCACGGCAGCGCGTACCAGGATCCGGCCTTTCTGGACGCGGTGCGGCCGGCGGTGGCACTGGTGCCGGTCGGCGCGGAGAACAGCTACGGCCATCCCAACGAGGCGGTGCTGGCCCGGCTGGCCCGGGGTGGCGCGCGGGTGCTGCGTACCGACGTCGGGGGTGACGTGGCAGTGGTGCGGTCGCCCCGAGGGCTGGCGGTGGTGAGCGCTGGCGTCGACCGGGTCCGTCCATCGTGATGAATCGACGGCGATTTACCGCGAAAAGCGGAAGATAAGTCTTATGTCTGGATTTGCGTTGAGTGCGGGGTCTGCCGGCAGAGTAATGACGAGCAGGCTGGACCGACCGGCCGCGCGTGCGAATATGGGCGGCGTGACCGCCGCCAGTGCCGCTCCTATTGTGCTCGTCCTCGGCGACGAGGAGCTGCTCGCCACGCGCGCGGTGTCCGAAACCGTTGCCGCCGCCCGCGCCGCTGACCCCGCCGTTGACGTGCGCGAATACCAGGCCAGCCAGCTCACCGTCGGCGAGATCGACGAGATGCTCAGCCCGTCGCTGTTCGGCGGACGTCGCGTGCTGGTGCTCCGGTCCGGTCAGGACGCCCGCAAAGATCTGGTCGCCGCCCTGTTGGCGTACGCGAAGAACCCCGACCCGGAGGTGCAGCTCGTGGTGGCGCACCTCGGGGGCGCCAAGGGCAAGGCGTTCGCGGACGGCCTGAAGTCGGCCGGTGCCCGGGTCGTGACCGCCGCGAAGCTCAAGGGGCACCGCGACCGGGTGTCCTTCGTCCGCGACGAGATCCGCCGGGCCGGCGGACGGTGCACGGACGCCGCCGCCGAGGCGCTGATCGCCGCGGTCGGCAACGACCTACGCGAACTCGCGGCAGCCTGCTCCCAACTGATCGCCGACACCGACGGCCGGATCGGCGCCGACACGGTGGCGCGCTACTACCGGGGCCGGGTGGAGGTCAGCGGGTTCACGGTGGCTGACGCCACGATGGTCGGTGACCTCCCGGGCGCCTTGGAGGCGTTGCGCTGGGCCTTGCACGTGGGGGTGGATCCGGTGCCGATCGCCGACGCCCTCGCCGACGGCATCCGTACGGTCGCCCGGGTCGCCTCGGCCGGCCGGGGCAGCCCGTACCAACTCGCCAGCAGCCTCGGCATGCCGCCGTGGAAGGTCGAACGGGCCCAACGGCAGGCCCGGGGCTGGACCCCCGACGGGCTGGTCCTGGCGATGCGGGCGGCGGCCGAGTGCAACGCGGCGGTCAAGGGCGGCTCCGACGACCGGGCGTACGCGCTGGAGAAGGCGGTCTTCTCGGTGGCGGCCGCCCGGCAGGGTGGCGCCAGGTGAGCGGAGCCCTCCGTGGCTCGTGGGCCACGATCCCGGCCGACGAGGAGCGGTACCGGCCGTTCTACGCGCGGGTGCTCGGCCTGCGGTTCGTCAATCCGGGTGGGGTGCTTTGCTTCATCTTCTTCGAGGGGGCGATCGCGCTGGCGGCGCTGCTCGCGCTCGCCGAGCTGGTGACCTGGTGGGCGGTGCTCGTGCTGCCCGCCACGGTGGCCGTGATGGTCAAGCTCAACGACCTGGTGGCCGCCACTGTGGTGCGCTCCGCCGCGGCCGTACCCGAGCAGGAACGTGACCGGTTCCGTCAGCAGATGGAGCCGGTGGTCGGGCGGGCCCGGGTCGACTGGCTGCGGCATAGCGTGCCCGGCGTCGTGGTGCGATCCGAACCGGTGGAGATGGAGCGTCCCGGCGTGGTGCGGTCCGAGCCGGCGGAGGAGCGCCCTGGCGCGACGCGGCCGGCACCGCCTGCCGCCGGTGCCGGACCCGACCGGTTCCCGGGCGGCGCGGCCCGGGGGACAGCGGCGGCGGGGCGCGGCGGGGCGGCCGCGGAGCGGAGTGATGTCGGGTCTCGGCCGGAAACCGCCGAACCCGGGTCCTGATCAGGGCGCGCGGCCGGACCGGAAGCGGACCGATGCCGGGGCGGATGGACGTGCGGAAGCCCCGAGGCACCGCCTCGGGGCTTCCGTCAGGTCTGGGCGCTGGCTCAGGAGGCGAGCGACGCGACGCGCTTGGCGATCGCGGACTTGCGGTTCGCGGCCTGGTTGCCGTGGATGACGCCCTTGCTGACCGCCTTGTCCAACTTGCGCGAGGCATCCTGCATGAGGGCGGCGGCCTTCTCGACGTCACCGGCCTCAGCGGCCTCGTGGAACTTGCGGATGGCGGTCTTCAGCGACGACTTGACCGACTTGTTACGCAGCCGGCGCTTCTCGTTCTGCCGGTTGCGCTTGATCTGGGACTTGATGTTCGCCACGCGACAGCCTCGTCTTGATAGCTCGGGTTGGTCAGCTTGTGCGCGCGACGAGCATGCGTCATCGCTGCGCGAAGAGCCAGGTTACCAGGTCCGGTTCGGGCGGGCCAAAACGGCACCCGCACAGGTCGTCGCACCACCCGCACCCAGGCCGGTTGCCGCCGGGACACCCGCACCCAGGCCGGTCGCCGGGACACCAGCGCGTCGTCAACCGGCGGGGGCGGTGCCTCAGGCCCAGGCGCGGCGGTGCGAGAGCCAGGCGAGAGCCTGCTCGCCTGTCCACCGTTGGTGCGCCGGCAGGTGGGTCGACGCGGTCGGTGGCGCCGACGTCGAGGCGGTGAGGTGGTAGCCGGCCAGGGCGGCCAGCGTGACGTCCAGCGCGTCGTCGGGCGCGCCGGCCGCGGCCGGGTGGGCGGCGAAGCGGGAATCGACGTCCAGCCCGCCGGCGTACCCGGTGATCAGCAGGGTGACCAGGTCGAACCAGGCCGGCCCCTGGCACAGCCACGACCAGTCGCAGAACCAGGCCGCGCCGGCGGTGTCGATCAGCACGTTGTCGACCCGCAGGTCGCCGTGGGTCAGCCCGGTCGAAGCGGCGGCGTACCCGGGCAGGCGCGACTCCAGCGCGACCAGTTCGGCCAGCCGTCCCCGCGCCGGGGCGGGCAACGGCGGCACCGGTTCCCGGCCGGCGGCGACCTCGCCCCACCAGAGGATGTCGTCGCGGGCCAGGTCGCTGAGACGGGGCAGGCCGAGGGCGGTCAACTCGGCCGGTGGATCGGCGAGCGCCTCGGCGACGTCGGCGAAGGCGGTGAGGGTGGCGCTGAGTTCGACCTGCGCCCAGGGCAGCCGGGGGGTGTGACCGTCGATGGCGTCGAGGCACAGCACGTACCAGCCCGCCTCCCACAGCGACCAGTGCGGGCGGGGCACCGGCAACCCGGCCGGCAGCCGGTTGAGGATCGCGGCCTCCCGGGCGTACCAGTCGACCAGGTGTGGCTGCTCGGCGTGGGGCGCGGCCTTGACGAACGCGCGGTGCCCGTCGGCGGTGTGCAGCAGCGCGGCGAAACCCCGGGTGAAGCCGGCGCTGGCGGTCGTGGCCTGGACCACCGGGGCGCCCAGCCGGGCGGCCACTGCGGTCCGCAGCCGCGCCGGCAGGACCGACCACTCGGGCCGCTGCGCGGTCGCGTGGTACTCGGGCGGAGAGGCGGAACTCACCCGACCATGCTGCCCGGTGGCCGGTCGGGCGGCGACCTCCGGCGCGGATCCGGGCACCCGGAGCGGCGTCTGCCAGACTGCCGGACCATGAGGACCGACGACTTCTGGCAGTTGATCGACCGCGCCCGCACCGGCGGGGGAGAGCCGGACGCCATCGCCGCCCGAGCCGTCGCGCTGCTCGCCGCCCGCGACCCCGAGGAGATCGTCGGGTACGCCCACCACCAGCAACGGGTCCTCGGCGCGTCCTACCGGGTCGACCTGTGGGGTGCCGCGTACCTGATCAACGGTGGCGCCTCGGACGACGGGTTCGAGTACTTCCGGGGTTGGCTGATGACCCAGGGACGGGAGGTGTTCGCCCGGGCGGTCGCTGATCCGGACTCGCTGGCCGAGCTGCCGCAGATCCGGTCCGCCTCGCTCAGCGGCGAGGAGTTCGAGTGCGCGGACATGCTCGCGGTGCCGTGGGACGCGTACCGCAGGGCCACCGCGACCGACCTGCCGGGGGAGCGCGCGGCGGCGCCGCAGCCCGACCTGAACGACTTCTGGGACTTCGACGACGAGGAGGAGGCCCGCCGTCGACTGCCCCGGCTCGCCGCCCTCTTCGTCGAGCCGCCGCAGGAGTGACGGACGCCCGGCCGATGCCCGCCGGGGACATGGGAGCATAGAGGGGGCCGGCGCGTGCCGGCCCGCTCACGTCAGCCGACCAGAACGGACCGCTGTGCCACCGACGCTCGATCCCGGCGCGAACGCTCCTGGTGCCACCGACCCGGGGCGGATCAGGAACTTCTGCATCATCGCCCACATCGACCACGGAAAGTCGACCCTGGCCGACCGGATGTTGCAGCTCACCGGCGTGGTCGACCCGCGGCAGATGCGCGCGCAGTACCTCGACCGGATGGACATCGAGCGCGAGCGTGGCATCACCATCAAGAGCCAGGCGGTCCGGATGCCGTGGACCATCGCCGAGGGCGAGCGGGCTGGCGAGCAGGCCGTGCTCAACATGATCGACACGCCTGGCCACGTCGACTTCACCTACGAGGTGTCCCGGTCGCTGGCCGCCTGCGAGGGCGCGATCCTGCTGGTCGACGCGGCCCAGGGCATCGAGGCGCAGACGCTGGCCAACCTCTACCTCGCGCTCGAGAACGACCTGCACATCATCCCGGTGCTCAACAAGATCGACCTACCGGCGGCCCAGCCGGAGAAGTACGCCGAGGAACTGGCCCACCTGATCGGGGGCGACCCGGCGGACTGCATCAGGGTCTCCGGCAAGACCGGTGAGGGTGTCCCGTACCTGCTCGATGAGATCGTCCGGCAGTTCACCCCGCCGGTCGGCGACGCCGATGCCCCGGCGCGCGCCATGATCTTCGACTCGGTGTATGACGTCTACCGGGGCGTGGTCACCTACGTGCGGGTGGTCGACGGGCGGATCAGCGCCCGGGACCGGATCAAGATGATGTCCACCGGCGCCACCCACGAGCTGCTGGAGATCGGGGTCATCTCGCCGGAGATGGTCAAGGCCGACGCGCTCGGCGTCGGTGAGGTCGGCTATCTGATCACCGGTGTGAAGGACGTCCGGCAGTCCCGGGTCGGTGACACGGTCACCATCAACGGGCGGCCAGCGGCCGAGGCGCTCGGCGGTTACAAGGACCCGAAGCCGATGGTCTACTCCGGCCTGTATCCGATCGACGGGTCGGACTACCCCGCGTTGCGGGACGCGCTGGACAAGCTCAAGCTCAACGACGCCGCGTTGACCTACGAGCCGGAGACCTCCGGTGCGCTCGGCTTCGGGTTCCGCTGTGGGTTCCTCGGCCTGCTCCACCTGGAGATCATCCGGGAGCGACTGGAGCGGGAGTTCAACCTCGACCTCATCTCGACCGCGCCGAACGTGGTCTACCGGGCCATCCAGGAGGATGGCGAGGAGGTCGTGGTCACCAACCCCAGCGAGTACCCGACCGGCAAGATCGCCGAGGTGTACGAGCCGACGGTGCGGGCCACGGTACTCACCCCCAACGACTACGTCGGTGCGGTGATGGAGCTGTGTCAGGGCCGGCGCGGCAGCCTGCTGGGCATGGACTACCTCTCCGCCGACCGGGTGGAGCTGCGCTACACGCTGCCCCTCGCTGAGATCATCTTCGACTTCTTCGATCAGTTGAAGAGCCGTACGAAGGGCTACGCGTCGTTGGACTACGAGCCCTCCGGCGAGCAGGCGTCCGACCTGGTCAAGGTCGACATCCTGCTGCACGGCGAGCCGGTGGACGCGTTCAGTGCGATCGTGCACAAGGAGAAGGCGTACGCCTACGGCACCACCATCGCGGCGAAGCTGCGCAACCTCATCCCGCGTCAGCAGTTCGAGGTGCCGATCCAGGCAGCCATCGGCAGCCGGGTGATCGCCCGGGAGACGATCCGCGCCATCCGTAAGGACGTGCTCGCCAAGTGCTACGGCGGTGACATCAGCCGTAAGCGCAAGCTGCTGGAGAAGCAGAAGGAGGGCAAGAAGCGGATGAAGATGGTGGGCCGGGTGGAAGTCCCGCAGGAGGCGTTCATCGCCGCGCTCTCCTCCGACTCCGACGGCAAGGCGAGCGGAAAGAAGTAAGCGCATCCATCCCGACGGGCGCTCGGCCACCCGGCCGGGCGCCCGTCTGCGTGGCGCGGTCTTTCGGGGTGGTCGCGACCTCTCGGCCAGAAAAGCCGGTTTGGGATCTTCGCTCGTCGGGCATTAGGCGGTCACGACAGGAACACCACAAACGTTGAACGTCTTTCGTGAAGGAGAGCGACCATGGAGCTCACCGTCTGGGGCATCATCACCGCCCTGATCGTTGGTCTGATCGTCGGTGCGCTTGGCCGACTGGTGGTGCCGGGCCGTCAGAACATGCCGATCTGGCTGCACATGCTCATCGGTGTCGGTGCGGCGCTGCTCGGCACCGTGATCGCCCGTGCGTCCGGCTTCGCCGAGACCGCCGGTATCGACTGGCGGGAGCTGATGCTCCAGGTGCTGCTGGCCGCCGTCGCGGTGGCGCTGGTCGCCGGCGTGGGCCGCAACCGCCGGGGTGTCACCCACCGGTAACAGCTGAACCGTCGAAAGGCGCCCGACCGTCGAGGTCGGGCGCCTTTCGCATGCGTACGACAAACGTGGTGCCCGTGGCGCGACCACCTGACCAGCGGCCGACGGCTGATGGGGTGCCGAAACCGCTCCCTTAGGATGTGATCATGACGGGCAGGGTGGCATCGGTGAACGTCGGCATCGTGACCGAGGCGGCGTGGGCCGGTGACGCGAGCGGGCGCAGCGGCATCGACAAGCGGCCGGTCGAGGCTCCGGTGTTCTTCCGCACCGACGGGTTGGTCGGCGACTTCATCGGCGAACGGTCCCACCACGGTGGTCCGGACCAGGCCGTCTACGCGTACGCGGGGGAGGACGCGGCCTGGTGGGAGGCGGACCTCGGGCGCGCCATCCGTCCGGGGGGCTTCGGCGAGAACCTCACCACGCACGCGGTCGACGTCACCGGCGCCGTGATCGGCGAGCAGTGGGCCGTCGGCGAGGTGTTGCTCCAGGTGACCAAGCCGCGTACGCCGTGCACCACCTTTGCCGGATTCTGGGGCGTACCGGATCTGATCAAGCGGTTCACCGCCCGTGCGACGCCCGGCGCCTACCTGCGGGTGGTGCGGGAGGGCGCGGTGGGCGTCGGCGACCCGATCGAGATCGTGCACCGGCCGGCCCACGGGGTGACCCTCGGCGAGGTGTTCCGGGCGCTCACCCTGGAGCCGGCGCTGCTGCCCCGGTTGCTGGCGGCCGACGACCTGCCCGAGCCGGTTCGCGAGAAGGCGCGTCGCCGGCTGGGCGAGTCGGCCGGCTGACGGACCGGCACGTCGTCCCGAGCTGACGCGAACAGGCCCCGTGGGCCACGTCCAGGCGTGGCCACGGGGCCTGTCGTCACGGTCCGGTCAGCGGAGCCAGGGGATGCTGCGGTTCAGCAGACCGCGCTGCTTGAGCTCCTTGCGCAGCGGGATCTCGTCGTCGATGTAGCCGTCCCAGTTGATGCCCCAGTAGTTCGCCGTGTGGGTGCCCTCCCCGAGCAGCTGGCGCTGCACCGGCGTGCGGTTGCGGTACCACTCGCCGTCCTTGTCGGGGTGCAGCTCGTCGAGCGGGCGGATCCACCGGTAGGTGTAACCGACGAACAGCATCTTGCGGGTGATGTTCGACAGGTTTGTCGACCGGGAGTGCCACTGGCGGCGGTCGAAGATGAAGGCGTCACCCGGGTTGGCGGTGATCTCGACGGTGCCCTCGGGGTCCGGGTTGTGCACGCTCAGATCCGACGGGCGCGGCAGCGAGTTCCACAGGTGGCTGCCAGGGATCACCTTCGTCGCGCCGCGTCCCTTCTCCGACAGGTCGGAGAGCACGTAGGCGACCTTCAGCGAGAACATCGGCCGGGGCAGATTCGGGTCCATCGTCTCCGGGTCGGAGTTCTGCCGGTACCCGTCCTGGTGCCAACCCCAGTACGGCTTCTCGGGCTCCAACGCCGGCGGCGTGACGTCGAGGTGGTTGTGGTGGGTGTAGATGTTCCAGCCCGCCAGGCCCCACATGTAGGGGAACGCGATCGGGTGGGTGAGCAGCTCGCCGAAGAGCTCGTCACGCTCAAGGAAGCCCAGCAGGTGCAGGGTGCCGTCCTTGGTGGTGTTGCCCTTGGCCTTCTCCTCCTCGTACACCCGGTCGACCGCGGCCTCGAGAGCGGCCCGGTGATCCTCGGTCAGGACGTTGCGCAGCAGGAGAAAGCCCTGCTCGTGGAACTCCTTGCGGTCGACGTCACTGATCGGTTCGTAGCCGGTCCGGTCGCCGTAGTCGAACGCCACGTAGTACCCCTCCCCAAGAGGTGAAACCATTTCTGGCACAGGCCGCCGATCGTAACGCGCGTCCAGGCGGCTCGGGGGGCACCCCGCGACCTTTACACAGGTACGGCGACTGAAGGCGGTTGGACGACTACCGCACGTCACTCAACGTGGCGAGACGTGGCATTAAGTAGCAAAATGCCGGATTTTGCGGTGACTGCGGGTAAGAGCGGTCGGCCTAAAGAGATCGAGGTCGGTCAGACGTCGGCGTGGACCTCGGCGAGGACCTCCGTGTCACCCCGGTCGCTGTCCGGCAGGCGCTTCCAGTCGCCGCGCTTGGCGGTCCACTCCCGGCCGTCGTAGGTCACCCGCTTCACCCCGTGCTCCTTCGCGTGGGAGACCAGCCAGTGCGTGTAGCGCCAGCCGGCCCGCACACCCTCGGCGGAGGGCGATTCGTTGATCCCCACCTTCAGCAGGGTCGGGTTGCCGGAGCTGTCGACGGCAGAGGTGAAGTAACTCCTGCCCACCTGCCGGTCGTCGTCGCCGGTGAAGGCCCGCAGGCCCCAGTCGAGCGCCAGCCCCTCGGTCAGCGCGGCGATGGCGGCGGCGCCGCGCATCACCGGATCACCGCCCACCGCGCAGGTGACCGCCGTGCTGGCGTGACCGAGCAGCGCCCGGGTGAGCACCTGCGACTCGTCGGCCCACTTCTCGTACGCCTCGGGGAAGGCCGAGCGCTGCACCTTCTGCGCGGCGTCGGTGACCCGCATGTCCTCCCAGCCGCGCACCTTCTTCAACGCCGCGTAGAACTTCCCCGCCGCGTACCGCGGATCCCGGATCTGTTTCGGCGTGCCCCAACCCTGGCTCGGTCGCTGCTGGAACAGCCCCACGGAGTCGCGGTCACCACCGGTCAGGTTGCGCAACCCGGACTCCTGGTACGCGGTGGCCAGCGCCACCACCACCGCCCGTTCCGGCATCTCGCGTTGCACGCCGATCGCCGCGATGGTCGCCGCGTTCGCCATCTGCTGCGAGTCGAGCGTCACCTCGCCGTCGGCCTGGACCGTGCAGGCCCGACCGGCCAGCGGCAGCCGTAGCCCCTCACCGGCCTGCCTCAGCACCACGATCATCCCGATCGCGGCGATCAGGACCAGGACCACGAAGCCCGTCGCGACAGCCCGAGTTCGCACCCGCACCTCCTGTGTCAAGGTCCGCCAAGCGTACGTCCCTCATCGACCCGTTCGGGTCGTCCGACCGGTTCCCACCTCCCGTGGCACCTGCGCGCGACGCGAGGTTCCCCGTCCCGGCCGTACCTCACCCACCGAGTTCCGCCACCCAGCGCGGCGGCCGCTTCTCCCGGAACGCGGTGACCCCCTCGACGCCGTCCGCCGACAGGAAGTACCCGGTGGACACCTCGGCCAGCTCGGTCAGGTCGGCGCGCAGGTCGACGGCGGCCGGGCGGCGCAGCAGTCGCTTCGCGCCGGCCAACGCCGACGGGGCCCCGCGTACCAGCGAGTCGCAGTACCGCCGCACCGCGGCATCCAGCTCCGCGGCCGGCACCGCGGCGGTGACCAGGCCGATCTCGGCGGCCCGCCGGCCGTCGAAGGTGTCGCCGGTCAGGTACAGCTCGGCTGCCGCCCGGGTGGTCAGGCGGGGCAGCACCGTCGCGGAGATCACCGCGGGGATCACCCCGATCCGCACCTCGGTGAAGGCGAACGTGGCCTCGGCCGCGCAGACCGCCAGGTCGGCTGCCGCGATCAGGCCCAGTCCGCCGGCCCGGGCGGGGCCGGCGACTCTCGCCAGCACCGGCTTCGGGCACTCCCAGACCGCCGCGAGCACGTCACCCAGCATCCCGGCGGGCACCGTGCCGCTGGCGTACGCCGCCGCGGTCTCCTTCAGGTCGGCGCCGGAGCAGAAGACCGGCCCGGTGTGGTCGAGCACGATCACCCGGACCGCGTCGTCGGCGACCGCGGCGGCCAGCCCGGCCAGCAGTTCGGTCATCAGCGGCGTGGAGAGCGCGTTGCGGTTGTGCGGACTGTCCAGGGTGAGCGTGGTCACCCCGTGGGCCGTGGCGACCCGCACGAACGCGTCGGGAGAGGTCATGCCAGGGCACACTAGTGGCCATGCCCGGCGTCCTTCCAGCAGGCGAGCCCGTCCCCGCCGACGGGTCGCTGCCCGCGTCCGCCCGTGCGTCCGTAGCCGTCCGGGGTTTCGGGGTCTACGTGCATGTGCCCTTCTGCGCGAGCCGCTGCGGCTACTGCGACTTCAACACGTACACCGCCGACGAGTTGGGCGGCGGCGCGAGCCGGGAGGGCTACGCCGACGCCGTGCTGGCGGAACTGGCGCTCGCCGCCCGGGTGCTGGACGACATCCCACCGGCCCGGGTGGAGACGGTCTTCGTCGGCGGCGGCACCCCCACCCTGCTGCCCGCCGACGACCTGGCCCGCATCCTCGACGCGATCGACCGGACCTGGGGGCTGGCCACCGACGTGGAGGTGACCACCGAGGCCAACCCCGAGTCGGTGACGCCCGCCTCGCTGAAGGAGCTGCGCGCGGCCGGGTACACCCGGATCTCGCTGGGCATGCAGTCGGCCGCGCCCGGGGTGCTCGCCGTGCTCGACCGCCGGCACCACGCCGGCCGGGCCACCGCCGCCGCGCTGGAGGCCCGTGACGCCGGCTTCGACCACGTCAATCTCGACCTGATCTACGGGACGCCGGGGGAGCGGGCCGAGGACTTCGCCGCCTCGCTGGACCAGGTGGTCGCCGCAGGCGTGGACCATGTCAGCGCGTACGCCCTGATCGTCGAGGACGGCACCCGGCTGGCCGCCCGGATGCGCCGTGGCGAGCTGCCGTACCCGGACGAGGACGTCGCCGCGGACCGCTACCTGGCCGCCGAGTCCACCCTCGGCGCGGCCGGTTTTTCCTGGTACGAGGTCTCCAACTGGGCCCGCACGCCAGCCGCGCGCTGCCGGCACAACCTGCTCTACTGGACCGGCGGGAACTGGTGGGGCCTCGGGCCGGGGGCGCACAGCCACGTCGGCGGGGTGCGCTGGTGGAACGTCAAGCATCCCGCCGCGTACGCGCAACGCCTCGCCGCCGGGGCGTCACCCGGGCAGGCCCGGGAGGTGCTCACCGGCGACGAGGCGCACATGGAGGACGTCATGCTCCGGTTGCGGCTGGCCTCCGGCCTGCCGCTGGACGTGCTGACCGACGCCGGGCGGGCGGGTGCGGCGCGGGCGTTGGCCGAGGGCCTGCTCGCCGAGCCCGCCCACGCCGCCGGCCGCGCCGTGCTCACCCTGCGCGGCCGGTTGCTCGCCGACGCCGTGGTCCGCGACCTGCTGCCCTGACCCCCGTCATCCGGTCGGCCCGCGCGGTCAGCGCTTCACGAACGAGTAGCTCATCGGGTACTGGTAGAGCACCCCGTCGTTGGCCTTGACCCCGCCGATGATGCCGAAGATCACCGGCACGATCCCGGCGATGATCGGCGCGAAGAACAGGATGCCGCAGGTGATCATGGTGAGCACCCAGCTCAGCACACCGACGATGGCCCAGGTGAGCTGAAAGTTCAGCGCGGCCACCGAGTGGGCCCGGGCGATCGGGGACTGCTGCCCGCGGGTCATCATCGCGATCAGCGGCGCCACCCAGCCGAAGAGCCCGCCACCGACGACCACGCCGAGCGGGCCGCCGAAGTGGGCGATCAGGGACCAGGTCTTGTCCTCGTTGTTGGCGTAGCCACCGCCGGGAGCGCCGTAACCGCCGGTCGGGTAGCCGACACCGGGGGCTCCGGGTGGGGGAGGGTAACCGCCGGGCGGCGGGTAGCCCCCGGGCGGCGGGTAGCCGGCCGGCGGCGGCTGGTCGCCGGTGGGAGGTGGATAGCCGCCGGGCGGGGGATAACCGCCCTGGCCTGGCGAACCGGACAGTGGTGTCGTGGGTTCGTCGCCGGAGTCCGGGGGACGAGGTGGTTCAGTCATGGAGGTCACGGTAGGTGCCAGCGGCAACGGCGCACCAGAGCGACACCGGCGAGTGTCAACCCGCCGATCGGTTCGATGACGAGCGGGCCGACTTGATCATCGCGTCGAGGGGGACGCCGACGTAGACTGGCACTCGCTACAGTCGAGTGCCAGAGTGTTCCTCTGGCGGCCGTGACGCTGCGGGCTGACCTGCGACAGGAGGTGGCAAGGATGGGTCTGGACGACCGGAAGCTCGCCGTGCTCCGGGCGATCGTCGAGGACTACGTCGCCACCCAGGAGCCGGTCGGCAGCAAGTCGCTGGTCGAGCGGCACCAACTCGGTGTCTCGCCGGCCACCGTCCGGAACGACATGGCCGTGCTGGAGGAAGAGGGCTACATCCGTCAGCCGCACACCAGCGCGGGGCGGGTGCCCACCGACCGTGGCTACCGACTCTTCGTGGACCGGTTGAGCCGGGTCAAGCCGCTCAGCCCGGCCGAGCGCCGAGCGATCGAGCGCTTCCTGGCCGGCGCCGTCGATCTCGACGATGTGGTGCACCGCACGGTGCGGCTGCTGGCACAGCTGACCCGGCAGGTCGCCGTCGTGCAGTACCCGAGCCTGGCCCGGTCCCGGGTGCGTCACCTGGAACTGGTGCCGATCTCCACCACCCGGCTGATGCTGGTGATGATCGCCGACACCGGTCGGGTCGAGCAACGGCTGGTCGAGCTGCCCGCACCGGTCCTCGCCGACGACGTGCTGGACCTGCGCCGGCTGGTCAACGAGAAGCTCGTAGGTGTCCGCCTGTCGGAGACCCCGCCGCTGGTGCAGGCTCTCATCGACGACTCCGTGCCGCACCTGCGCCCGGCGATGACCACCCTGTCCACGGTGCTGTTGGAGACGCTCGTCGAACGGCACGAGGAGCGGCTCGCCCTGGCCGGCACCGCCAACCTCGCCCGGGGCGGTCTGCTCGACTTCCAGGGCTCGTTGCGTCCGATCCTCGAAGCTCTTGAGGAGGAGGTCGTGCTGCTCAAGCTCATCGGCGAGGTGGAACCGAGCACCCTGCGGGTGCGCATCGGCGACGAGAACGAGATCGACAACCTACGGGCGGCCTCCGTGGTCAGCACCGGGTACGGCCCGGGCGCGACCATCGTCGGGGGGATGGGCGTGCTGGGACCGACCCGGATGGACTACCCCGGAACCATCGCCACGGTGAGGGCCGTGGCACGCTACGTGGGCGAGCTGCTGGCCCAGAACTGACAAGTCAGGGCCGACGGCAGGCTGCCGCCGCCGAACGGCGTAACTCGAGACGAACACGAGGACACGGAACGCAGTGGCCAGGGACTACTACGGCATTCTCGGCGTGAGCAAGGGTGCCTCCGATGACGAGATCAAGCGCGCCTACCGCAAGCTGGCGCGCCAATTCCATCCGGACGTGAATCCGGATCCGGAGGCACAGGAGAAGTTCAAGGACATCAACGCCGCGTACGAGGTCCTCTCGGACGATCGGAAACGGCAGATCGTCGACCTGGGCGGGGACCCGCTGGCACCCGGCGGAGGCGGGCCCGGCGGTCCGGGTGGTCCCGGCGGGGCCGGCCCCTTCGTCGGCTTCCAGGACATCATGGACGCGTTCTTCGGCGGCGCAACGGGCGCCGGGCGGGGCCCCCGTCCGCGTACCCGCCCCGGCGCCGACGCGATCCTGCGACTGGAGCTGGACCTCCAGGAGACCGCCTTCGGCGTCGAGGCGCCGATCACCGTCGACACCGCCGTACTCTGCACCACCTGCTCCGGTGCCGGCACCGCCGCCGGCACCCACCTGGCCACCTGCGAGGCGTGCGGTGGCCGGGGCGAGGTGCAGTCGGTGCAGCGCACCTTCCTCGGGCAGGTGGTCTCCGCTCGGCCGTGCACGGTCTGCCAGGGCTACGGCACCACCATCCCGAGCCCCTGCCCGACCTGCGCCGGCGACGGCCGGGTACGCACCCGCCGATCGCTGACCGTCAAGATCCCCGCCGGGGTGGAGGACGGCATGCGGATCCGCCTCGCCCAGCAGGGCGAGGTCGGCCCGGGCGGCGGCACCGCCGGGGACCTCTACGTGGAGATCCACGAACGGCCACACGACGTCTTCTCCCGCAAGGGCGACGACCTGCACTGCCGGGTCACCGTGCCGATGACCGCCGCCGCACTCGGCACCCGGCTGACCATCAAGGCGCTCGACAGCGAAGAACCGGTCGACGTCAAGCCGGGTACCCAGCCGGGCAGCACCCTGCGGCTGCGGGCCCGAGGCGTACCGCACCTGCGCGGCGCCGGGCGGGGTGACCTCTACGTCCACCTCGACGTGCGCACCCCGACCAAGCTCGACGCCGACCAGGAACGGATGCTGCGCGACTTCGCCAAGACCCGCGGCGAGGAGGTCGCCGAGCTGACCAAGCAGGGTGGCTTCTTCTCCCGCATGCGCGACGCCTTCAACGGCCACGCCTGACGTGTCCGCCCCGCTGTTCCTCGTCGAGTCGCTGCCGACCGCCGTCTCGATGGTGCTGGACGGGCCCGAGGGCCACCACGCCGCCACCGTGCAACGGCTGCGCGTCGGCGAGCAGGTGCTGCTCGCCGACGGGCGGGGCGGCACCGCCACCGCCGTGGTCACCGCCGTCGGCCGGGGCACCCTCGATCTCGACGTGACCGACCGGGGGTACGTCGACGCGGCGAACCCGCGGCTGGTGGTGGTCCAGGGCATCGCCAAGGGCGACCGGGGCGAGCTGGCCGTGCAGGCGATGACCGAGGCGGGCGTGGACGAGCTGGTCCCCTGGGCGGCGGGGCGCTCGGTGGTGCAGTGGCGCGGCGACCGGGGCGTACGGGCCCGCAGCCGGTGGGTCGCCACCGCCCGGGAAGCGACGAAGCAGGCCCGGCGGGCGTGGCTGCCGGTGGTGGCGGGAGCGCCTGACGAAAGCACCGCATCGGTGACGCGCCGGATCGCCGGGGCGGCGGCCGGGTACGTGCTGCACGAGGAGGCGACCGACCGGCTGACCACAGTCGAGCTGCCCGAACACGGCGAAATCGTGCTGGTGGTGGGGCCGGAGGGCGGCATCACCCCGGACGAGCTGTCGGCCTTCCAGGAAGCCGGCGCCCGACCGGTACGGCTCGGCAGCTCGGTGCTGCGCACCTCCACCGCGGGCGTGGCCGCCCTGGCGGTCCTCGCCACCCGCCTGCTGCGCTGGTGAGCGTCGCGCGGACGTCGCCGCGGAACCCTTCCTTAGACTGCCCGGATGGGAAGCGACTGTCTGTTCTGCCGCATCGTCGCCGGAGAGATTCCGGCCACCGTGGTCCGCGAGACGCCCACCACGCTCGCCTTCCGCGACATCGACCCGAAGGCGCCGGTACACGTGCTGGTCGTACCGAAGGAGCACTACGCCGACGTGGCCACGCTCGGCCAGGGTGACCCGGCGCTGGCCGGCGAGGTGCTGGCCACCGCCGCCGCGGTGGCCGAGGACCAGGGCCTGCTCGGCGACGGGTTCCGGCTGATGTTCAACACCGGGGCGTACGGCGGCCAGGAGGTCTTCCACGTGCACGCCCACGTGCTCGGCGGCGCCCCGCTCGGCCCGATGCTGGCCCGGAGTCTCGGATGACCTCCGCCGCCGGCCGCACCTCCGCCGCCGGTCGCCTGGACCGGCTGGTGCGCCAGGTCCAGGCGCAGGCCCGGGTGCCGGCGGTCTCGGCGGCGGTGCACCGCGCCGACCGGCCGCTGTGGACGTGCACCGCCGGCGGCACCGGAAACGACACGGCCCTGGACGAGCAGACCCGGTTCCGGATCGGCTCGGTGACCAAGACGTTCACCGCCGTGCTGGTCATGCAGTGCCGCGACGACGGGCTGCTCGACCTCGACGACCCGCTGCGGCGGCACCTCGACCTGCCGGCGCACGGTGAGCTGACCGTGCGCCGGCTGCTGTCGCACACCGCCGGCCTGCAACGCGAACCGTACGGCGACGTCTGGGACACCCTGCGCGCACCGGACACCGACCAGCTGATCACCGAGCTGGACCGGGCCGAGCGGGTGCTGCCGACCGGCCGCCGCTACCACTACTCGAATCTCGGCATGGCGCTGCTCGGCCACCTGGTCGGGCAGGTACGCGGCGGCACCTGGGCGGAGGTGCTGACCGAGAGGGTGCTGACCCCGCTCGGGCTGACCGCCACCACAACCACCCCGGGCCCGCGCGCCGCGACCGGGTTCCTGGTCGACGCGTACTCCGACGAGGCGCATCCGGAGCCGCCCACCGACTTCGGCGCGGTGAGCCCCGCCGCGCAGCTGTGGAGCACGGCGACCGACCTGGCCCGGTGGGCCGCCTTCCTGGCCGACCCGGCGGCGTTGGACGCGGCGGGTCGGGTGCTCGCCCCGGCCACCCTGGACGAGATGCGCTGGCCGGTGACGGTCACCGACGAGGCGGTCTGGGCCGGCGGCTTCGGTCTCGGTCTGATCCTGGTACCCCAGGGGGAGCGGGTGGTGCATGTCGGGCATGACGGGGCGATGCCGGGCTTCCTCGCCGGGGCGTACGGCCGCCGGGGCGGCGAGGGCACTCCGGGGGCGTTCGGCGCCGCCGTGCTGGGCTCCTCCGGCACCGCCGTCGAGCTGCTGGAGTTGCCGCACCGACTGCTCGCCGCCGCGGTCGAGCACGATCCGGCCGACATCGACCCGTGGCGTCCCGGTGAGCCGGCGCCGCCGGACGTGCGCGGACTGCTCGGCCGCTGGTGGGGCGAGGGCTTCGAGTACGTCTTCTCGTGGCACGAGGGGGCCCTGCGGGCCCGTGGCGCCGGTGACCCGCCGGGGAAGCCGCCGGCGGTGTTCGCTCCGGTGCCGGATCAGCCGGACGTGTTCCGTACCGTCTCCGGCCGGGAGAACGGCGAGTTGCTCCGGCTGACCCGGGACTCCGCCGGCGTGGTGGTCCGGATGCACTGGGCGACCTACCGGTTCACCCGCCGCCAGGAGACCTTCGACGGTTTCGACTTCCGCGTCTGACCGGGCGGTTCATCGGGGTGGAATGCCCTGCTATGTCCGGTCGTGCCGGAGCGTCACAGCGGCGGAAATGGGCAGCGTGTCCCCGCCGTTGAACCGATACGATGGGGGTAACGTCCGCACGCCGTGCCACGGGCCCGGCACCGAGATCGAGAGCAGGTGGCGCAGGGCCCTCGGGCCCGACCTATGACCGGCACCCCACCTCCCGGCCCGCCCCGGGTCCAGACCAGGATCACGGTCCCCGACTCGAAGATCATGGTCAACCTGCTCGGCGCGGGCGACGAGATCCTGCGACTGGTCGAGCGCTCGGTGAACAGTGACGTGCACGTGCGTGGCAACGAGATCACCATCACCGGCGCTCCCGCCGACAACGCCCTCGCCGAGCGGCTCTTCAGCGAGCTGCTCGAACTCATCGAGAAAGGCGAGACCCTGACCACAGATGCCGTCCGGCGTACCGTCGGCATGCTCGAACAGGGTGGCACGGAGCGGCCCGCCGAGGTCCTGACCCTCAACATCCTCTCCCGGCGCGGGCGCACCATCCGTCCCAAGACACTGGGACAGAAGCGCTACGTCGACGCGATCGACGGGCACACGATCGTCTTCGGCATCGGCCCGGCGGGTACCGGCAAGACCTACCTCGCCATGGCCAAGGCGGTGCAGTCGTTGCAGGCCAAGCAGATCAACCGGATCATCCTGACCCGGCCGGCGGTCGAGGCGGGGGAGCGGCTCGGTTTCCTGCCCGGCACGCTCAACGAGAAGATCGACCCCTACCTGCGCCCGCTCTACGACGCGCTGCACGACATGCTCGACCCGGAGACCATCCCGAAGCTGATGGCCGCCGGCACGATCGAGGTCGCCCCCCTGGCATACATGAGGGGCCGGGCGCAGCCGTACGACGCCCGCGTGCTGACACCGGAAGGCTTCAAGCGGTTCGGCTCACTCCAGGTCGGCGACCTGGTGATCGGCTCGAACGGCATGCCGACCCCGGTGATCGGGATCTACCCGCAAGGGCCCAAGCAGGTCTACCGGGTGACCACGCAGGACGGGGCTTCGACCCTGTGTTGCGGTGAGCATCTCTGGACGGTCGCCACCCCCGAGGACAAGCGGCGTGGTCGCCGACGCACGCTGGAGACCCAGGAGATGATCGGGCAGGAGCGGCGGGGTCACCTCCGCCGTTACGAACTGCCGGTTGTGGCTCCGGTGCAGTTGGAGCCACAGGACGTTCCGCTCGATCCGTACGTCCTCGGCCTGCTGCTCGGTGACGGGTCGATCTCGTGCCGCACGACGCCGGGATTCACCACGGCGGACCCCGAGCTCGCCCGGGCGATCGAGGACAACCTGGTCGACATCGAGCTGCACCGCAAGAGCGAGTACGACTATGTGCTCCGGCACACCAAGGGGCACCGAGGTGGAGTGATCGTCGCTAACCCGGTGACGGTCGCGCTCCGCGAGCTGGGTCTGGCCGGGACGAAGTCGGGCACCAAGTTCGTCCCGTCCGTCTATCTCCAGAACAGTGTCGATGTCCGCCTGGCCGTCCTGCAGGGGCTGCTGGACACCGACGGCGGGCCGGTCGTCCAGGCGGGACGGACCTGCCGGGTGCAGTACTCGACGACCTCTCCCCGGCTCCGCGACGACGTCGTCCACCTGGTCCAGTCACTCGGTGGCGTGGCGACGTGGCGCGTTCGGGTGGCCGAGGGTCGTACGCCTGGCCTGGCGAGCGGTCGTCCGGTCGGCTACCGGTCGGACGCCTACGTCGTGGAGATCCGGCTGCCGGAGGGCGTACCGCCGTTTCGGCTTGCGCGTAAGGGCCAGCGGTACGAGGAGTGCGGTGGCGGCCGGCCGATGCGCTTCATCGACTCGATCGTCCCCGCCGGTGTCCAGGAGACGATGTGCATCCAGGTGGCGGCGGAGGATTCGCTGTATGTCACCGATGACTTCCTGGTCACGCACAACACGCTCAACGACGCGTTCATCATTCTCGACGAGGCGCAGAACACCACGCCCGAGCAGATGAAGATGTTCCTCACCCGGCTCGGCTTCGGCTCCAAGATCGTGGTCACCGGCGACGTCACGCAGGTCGACCTGCCCGGTGGGACGACGAGCGGGCTGCGGGTCGTCCGGGACATCCTGGCCGGGGTCGAGGACGTGCACTTCGCGCAGCTGTCCAGCGCCGACGTGGTACGTCACCGGCTGGTCGGGGAGATCGTCGACGCGTACGCGCGGTGGGACGCCGAGAACCAGCAGGCGCAGGGCGTGCACGCGGTGTCCGGGCGCAGCGCCCAGGGCAACCGCGGCGGCCGGCGCCGCTAGACCGAGGGAAGACAGTTGTCCATCGAGATCGCCAACGAGTCCGGTGCCGAGGTCGACACCGACGCCGTGCTCGCCGTCGCCCGGCACGCGCTCGACGAGATGGGAGTCAATCCGCTCGCCGAGCTTTCCGTGTTGTTGGTGGACGTCGACTACATGACCGAGCTGAACCATCGGTGGATGGGCGGCGACGGCCCGACCGACGTGCTGGCCTTCCCCATGGACGAGGGCAGCGTCGACCATGGGCCGGGTGAGACCGCCGCCGCCGGTGGTGAGCCCGCACTGCTCGGCGACATCGTGCTCTGCCCGGAGGTGGCGGCGAAGCAGGCGGCCACCGCCGGGCACAGCACCGCCGACGAGTTGCACCTGCTCACCGTGCACGGTGTCCTGCACCTGCTCGGTTACGACCACGCGGAGCCGGAGGAGGAGCGGGAGATGTTCGGGCTCCAGGCCCGGTTGCTGGCGAGCTGGCGGTCGGCCCGCTCCCGGTGATGGACACTCCGCTGGCCGCGGCCGCCACCGGCCTACCCGACCTGCAACTACTCGTTTTCGCTGCCGGGCTGGTGGTACTTGCCGGCCTGATCGCGATGACCGAGGCGGCCCTTGCCGCGGTCTCTCCGGCCCGCGCGGCCGAGCTGGCCCGCGAGGGGATCCGAGGTGCCCGTACCCTCCAGACGGTCGCCGGTGACGTGGTCCGGCACCTCAACCTCCTGTTGTTGCTCCGGCTGCTCGCCGAGCTGACCGCCACCACACTGGTGGCGCTGGTGGCGGTGGACACCTTCGGCGCGGGCTGGCGGGCGGCGCTGGTCACCGCGGGGGCGATGACCGTTGTCAGTTTCGTCGTGGTCGGCGTGGGCCCGCGCACCCTCGGCCGGCAACACGCGTACGCGGTGGGCCGTTCGGCCGCGCCGCTGGTGCGCTGGCTGGGTCGGGTGCTCAACCCGCTGGCCTCCCTGCTGATCCTGATCGGTAACGCGGTCACCCCGGGCCGTGGGTTCCGGGAAGGGCCGTTCGCCACTCAGGTCGAGCTGCGTGAGCTGGTCGACCTCGCCGAGCAACGGGGCGTGGTGGAGCACGGCGAGCGGCAGATGATCCATTCGGTCTTCGCCCTCGGTGACACCATCGCCCGCGAGGTGATGGTGCCGCGTACCGAGATGGTGTGGATCGAGTCGGGCAAGAACCTCTCCCAGGCGCTCGCGCTGTTCCTGCGCTCCGGTTTCTCCAGGATCCCGGTGATCGGTGAGAGCGTCGACGACGTGCTCGGCATTCTCTATCTCAAGGACCTGATCCGGCGTATCCAGGGCGGGGCCGTCGAGGACCGTCAGCTACCGGTGGCCGAGCTGATGCGGCCGGCGACCTTCGTGCCCGAGTCCAAGCCCGTGGACGATCTGCTGTCGGAGATGCAGGCCGCCCGCAACCACCTGGTCATCGTGGTGGACGAGTACGGTGGCACCGGCGGTCTGGTCACCATCGAGGACATTCTCGAGGAGATCGTCGGAGAGATCACCGACGAGTACGACGTCGAGCGCCCCCCGGTCGAGCAGTTGCCCGACGGTGCGGTGCGGGTCACCGCCCGGCTGCCGGTCGAGGATCTCGGCGAGCTGTTCGACACCGAGCTGCCGCACGACGAGGTGGAGACCGTTGGGGGTCTGCTCGCCCAGGCCCTGGGTCGGGTGCCGATTCCGGGCGCGCGGGTCGAGGTGGCTGGCCTGCGGCTGGTCGCCGAGGGCACCACCGGTCGACGCAACCGGATCGACACGGTGCTGGTGCGCCGGGTGGAGCCGACCGACATGAAGGACGCTCCGGGCGCTCCGCCGACCGCGTCCCGTTCCGACACCGACCAATCCGAGGAGAGGCAGCCCGCCGATGCCTGAGTCACCCGCCGTACCGGCCGTCCGGTCCACCGGCTCCGAATTGAGCGCCGAGGACGGCAAGCTGGTCATCCTCGCCCGTGGTGCCCGAGGCCGGGTGGGTGCCGTGGAGGGTGCCGCGGTCCGGGATCAGGATGGTCGGACGTACGCGGCGGCCAGCGTGTCGCTGCCCTCGCTGACCATCACCGCGCTGCAACTGGCGGTCGCCTCGGCGGCTGCGGCGGGTGCCACCCGGTTGGAGGCTGCGGTGGTGGTGACCGAGGCGTCCACGCTGGACGGTGCCGGCTACGCGGCCGTGCGCGACCTGGCTGTCGACGCGCCGGTGCACGTGGCCGGGCCGGATGGCACGGTGCTCGGCACGGTGACCGAATGAACGAACGCAGCGGGCGCGCCTACCGGGCGGGTTTCGCGTGTTTCGTCGGGCGGCCGAACGCCGGCAAGTCCACGTTGACCAATGCCATCGTCGGGCAGAAGATCGCGATCACGTCGAACAAGCCGCAGACCACCCGGCACGTCATCCGGGCGGTGCTGCACCGGCCGGAGTCGCAGCTCGTGCTGGTCGACACTCCGGGACTGCATCGTCCCCGCACCCTGTTGGGCGAGCGGCTCAACGATCTGGTGCGGCAGACCTGGAGCGAGGTCGACGTGATCGGTCTCTGCATCCCGGCCGACGAGCCGATCGGCCGTGGCGACCGGTTCATCACCGGGGAGTTGGCCGAGCTGAAGGCGACCGTGCTGGCGGTGGTCACCAAGACCGACCTGGTCGATCGCAAGCGGCTGGCCGAGCAGTTGCTCGCCGTCAGTGAGCTGGGGGATTTCGCGGAGGTGGTGCCGGTCAGCGCGGTTTCCGGGCACCAGGTGGACACCCTGGTCGAGGTGATGACGCGCTATCTCCCCGAGTCCCCGCAGCTGTACCCGGACGACATGCTCACCGACGACCCGGAGCAGGTGCTGGTGGCGGAGCTGATCCGGGAGGCTGCGCTGGAGGGTGTGCGGGACGAGTTGCCGCACTCCATCGCCGTGGTGGTGGAGGAGATGATTCCGGAGGGCCGGCTGACGAAGATCTATGCCGACGTGTATGTGGAGCGGCCCAGCCAGAAGGCGATCGTCATCGGGCATCGGGGCGCTCGGCTCAAGGGCGTCGGCACCGCCGCGCGGCGGCAGATCGAGGAGCTGCTGGGCACGAAGGTCTACCTCGATCTGCACGTACGGGTGGCCAAAGACTGGCAGCGCGACCCCAAGCAGTTGCGCAAGCTCGGGTTCTGAGCCGATCCGGCGGGCCGGTTAAATAGGGCGACCGGCACCGGACCGTCTGATCGGGGCCGGTCAGGCATATGGGAAGTTTCACTAACGCAGTGGGTCGCTGACCGGTTCGTCGGCGGGCAGCGGAGGGTAGAGGAAGCAAGAGCCTCCGCACCCCCCGACACAGATGCAGGCTGATGCGAAACAGATACCTGGACCTGCTGCGCGCCTTGGCCATCGTGCGGGTGGTCGTGTACCACGTCACCGGCTGGGGATCGCTCACGCTGTTGTTCCCGGCCATGTCGGTGATGTTCGCGCTGGCCGGTTCGCTGATGGCCGCGTCCCTGCTGCGGTCCGGGCCGATGGCGGTGGGTCGGCGACTGCGACGGCTGCTGCCGTCGCTGTGGGTGGTCGCCGCGATCTTCGTGCCGGCGATGCTGCTCACCGGGCTGCCGTTCACCCCGGCGGTGCTGCTTTGGCTCTTCCCGGTGGCCGACCCACCGGCGAACTACTGGGGTGCGCTGGCGCTGAGCCCGATCTGGTACCTGCGTGACTACCTGTGGTTCGTGCTCGCCTCCCCGGTCGCGCTGTGGCTGTTCCGCCGGTTCCCGTTACCCACCCTGCTCGCCCCGTACTGCCTGCTGCTCGTCATCGAGCTGGGCATCTACCAGAACCCGCCGGTCGTGCTGCGCCATTTCGGGCTCTACTTCGGGGCGTGGCTGCTGGGTTTCGCCCACCAGAGCGGGATGCTGCGCCGCCTGAGCGCCTGGATTCTGGTGCCGACCGCGCTGGCGCTGGCGGCGGTGGGCGGCGCCTGGATCCTGACCCACCAGGGTCCGCGCGGCTACGACCTCAACGACATTCCGCTCGGCAACGCACTCTGGTCGGCCGCGTTCATCCTGGTGGCCCTGGGCCGGGCACCGGCGACCGCCGCCTGGGTGGACCGGAGCGCGCTGGTAGGCCGGGCGGTCACCGTGCTGAACCGGCGGGCGTTGACGGTCTACCTGTGGCACATGGCGTTCGTGGTCGCACTCACCCCGCTCGTCGACGTGGTCGGCTGGTCGCATCAGGACCTGCTGGGGCTGGCGATCCGGGTGGTCCTGGTCTTCCTGCTGGTGGCCCTGGTAACCGCGATGGTGGGCTGGGTCGAGGATGTGGCGGCGCAGCGTCCGCCCGAGCTGGTCCCCGGTGGCCGCCGCCCGGCGGCGCGCCCCACCCGCCTGCACGCGGAGTCGCGCACCGGCGAGGATCACGAGCCGAATGCCGGGCCGGTGGCACCGGTCCCGCAACAGCGGGGCCGGGGCGGTGGGGTCATCGCGAGGTGACGGTGATGTCGCCGCTGCCGGTACGCAGGTCGAGCACGGACGCGGCGGAGGGGTCATCCGGGACACCCAGGTCGATCTCGCCGGAGTCGGCCCTGGGCCGGATCTGGTACGCCCCGCCGGGCACGGTCAGCGCGACGTTGCCGCTCGACGCGTGCGCCCGCGCGGAGACGGGCTTGTCCAGGTCGAGGGTGACGTCGCCGGACTTGGTTTCCGCGTCCACCTCGCCGCCGAGCCGACTTCCCGTCACGTTCCCGGAGGAGGCCCGCAGCACGACAGGCTTGGCGATGTCGTACACCTCGATGTCGCCCGAGCCGGTCTCCACCCGCACCGTGTCGGTCGCCGCGGCGACCCGCACGTTGCCGGAGCCGACCTTGAGGTCCACCCGGCCGACGCGGCTGAGATCGACGTCCCCGGAGCCGGTCTCGCCGCGTACGCCCACCCCCGCGTCGACCGTCACCTCGTAGGAGACGGTGCACCGGCTGCCGCAGGAGGTGTCCAGCACCAGTTCCGTGCCCTTGATCTCGTACGTCGCGTCCGGCTGGTTGCCCTGGTAGCGCACCACGCGCTTGACGCGTACCCCGTCCGCTCCGCCGTCGGCCCGGACCACCACGTCGCCGGAACCGGGCAGCACCTGGATCGCGGTGATCCGGGCGGACTCGGTGGTGTCGAAGTCCAGCTGCCGGTACGACAGGTTGTCACACCCGACCAGGACGATGAGGGCGGCGGTCGCGGCGACCGCCATGCCGGTCCGGCGCACGGTGCTCGCTCGCAGCGCGGTGGTTCGGCGCGCGGCGGTGGGCTGATCTGCGGCGGTGGGCCGGGAGACGGTGCTGGTCCGGTACGAAGCCATGCCGAGCACGCTACGACCGGCCGCACCGGGCGCGCATCCGGGTTCGCCGGCACGGCGACCCCGAGCGGACCCTGAATTCCCACCCGGGGTCGGACCTGATTCCCGGCCGGAGGGGAGAATGGCGCGATGGCCGGATACCGCCGACAGCTCTACCGCGACGACGCGGTGGTGCTGCGTGTGCAGAAACTCGGCGAGTCCGACCGGATCATCACCCTGCTCACCCGGCGGCACGGCCGGCTCCGCGCGGTCGCCCGGGGGGTACGCCGGACCATGTCAAAGTTCGGTGCCCGGCTGGAGCCCTTCGGTCACGTCGATGTGCAGCTGGCCGGCGACCCCAAGGGGGAGCACGGCAGTTCGCTGCACAGCGTCAGCCAGGTCGAGGGGATCGATCTCTACGGCAAGCGGTTTCTCGGTGACTATCCCCGCTACACCGCCGCCAGCGCGATCGCCGAGACTGCCGAGCGGCTCACCCCGGTTGAGCGGGAACCGTCGTTGCGGCTGTTCCAGCTCACCCTGGGCGCGCTGCGCGCCCTCGCCGACGGCGGGCATGCCACCACGCTGGTGCTCGACGCGTATCTGCTGCGCGGGATGGCGTTGGCGGGCTGGGCGCCGGCGTTGACCGCCTGCGCGGTCTGCGGCACGCCGGGCCGGCACCGGGCGTTCTCGGTGCCGGCCGGGGGCGCGGTCTGTCCGGACTGCCGGCCACCGGGGGCCGCCCACCCGGCCCCGGCCACCATCGACCTGATGTCGGCGCTCACCGTCGGTGACTGGCGGATAGCCGACGCCACCGAGAACGGGGTACGCCGGGAATGCAGCGGCCTGGTCGCGGCGCACCTGCAGTGGCACCTGGAACGCGCGCTACGCTCGCTGCCGCTGGTCGACCGGGGTGGGATGCCGTCGGCACCCGGCGCGCGGCGGCCGACCGGCGAGGCCGGCACCGTGGCCCCGGCCGGTGCAGCGCTGCCGCCCGACCGGGCGTCACCGGACGTGAGTAGGGAGAGAACCGAGTGATCCGATCGTCCAGGGCCGGGCGGCGCGAACCGGTGCCGCCGACACCGCATCCGTCTGGAGCCCGACCGCCGGCGCTGCCACCGGGGGCGGTGCCCCGCCACGTCGCCGTGGTGATGGACGGCAACGGTCGGTGGGCCAAGGAACGCGGTCTGCCCCGCACCAAGGGCCACGAGGCGGGGGAGTTCTCCCTCTTCGACACCGTCGAGGGCGCCATCGAGCTGGGCATCCCGTACCTGTCGGCGTACGCCTTCTCCACCGAGAACTGGCGACGCTCACCCGATGAGGTGCGGTTCCTGATGGGCTTCAACCGGGACGTCATCCGCCGCCGCCGGGACCAGCTGGTCGACCTCGGGGTGCGGGTGGTGTGGTCCGGTCGGGCCGGGCGGCTGTGGAAGAGCGTCATCAGCGAGTTGCAGACCGCCGAGGAGATGTCCCGCGGCAACTCGACGCTGACCCTGCAGTTCTGCGTGAACTACGGCGGGCAGGCGGAGATCGCCGACGCTGCCGCCGCGATCGCCCGGGACGTGGCCGCCGGTCGGCTCGATCCGGCCAAGGTCACCGAGAAGACGGTCCAGCGGTACCTCTACCACCCTGAGGTGCCCGAGGTGGACCTGTTCCTGCGACCCTCCGGCGAGCAGCGGACCTCCAACTTCCTGCTCTGGCAGAGCGCGTACGCCGAGTTGATCTTCCTGGACACGCTCTGGCCGGACTTCGACCGCCGGCACCTGTGGTACGCCTGCGAGTTGTACGCCCAGCGCGATCGTCGGTTCGGTGGCGCGCTGCCCAACCCGGTGGCCCCGACCACCTCGGCATCCGTGGTGCCGGCAGGCTGAGCGTCGGTCTTCCGGCGTGAGCGTCGGTGGTTCCGGCCACCTGAGCGCATACGCGGCGGCAACTCTGGGTATCACCGCCGACAGCAGCCACTGACGGAGGTGAACCCATATGATCCGCAAGCGCATCGGGCAGTGGGCGGTGATGGCCATCGCGGTACCGGTCGCCGCCGCCGGAGCCCGGAAACTGAGCCACACGCTGGAGTCCCGCCGTGGCCCCAACCGGGCCACTCGGCTGCTCAACAAGGGCGCCGACCTGATCCGCCCCCAGCAGGCCAAGCGCCGCCGCTTCTTCTGACGCGACCGGCGCGGCCGGTAGCTCGGCAATACGGCATCTCGCGGTATCCCTCAGCAGGGATACCGCGAGATGCCGTATGTCGGGTGTCGGCGTTGGCCTCGACCGGTGGGTCAGGCCTCGACCTCGGCGCGGTCGGGGGTGGCCCAGAGGGTGTGGAACGATCCGTCCCGGTCGACCCGGCGGTAGGTGTGCGCGCCGAAGTTGTCGCGCAGCCCCTGGATCAGTGCGGCCGGCAGCCGGTCTGCCCGCAGCGCGTCGAAGTACGCCAGCGACGAGGCGAAGGCGGGCGCCGGTACGCCGGCCCGGGCCGCCTCGGCCACCACCCGACGCCAGCTCGGCACGCCGTCCCGCACGGTGTCGGCGAACCACGGCGCGACCAGCAGGGTGGGCAGCTCCGGCTGCTCGTCGTACGCCTGCTTGATGCGGTCCAGGAAGCGGGCCCGGATGATGCAGCCACCGCGCCAGATCGTCGCCGTACCACCCAGGTCGATGCCCCAGTCGTACTCGGCGCTGCCGGCGCGGATCTGGTCGAAGCCCTGGGCGTACGCGACGATCTTCGAGGCCAGCAGCGCCCGCCGTACGTCCTCGATGAATGCCTCGCGGTCACTTACCTGCCACTTCTCGCCGGCCTCGGGGAAGGCCCGCAGCGCGGCCTCGCGCTGACCCACGTGCCCCGACAGCGACCGGGCGAAGGTGGCCTCGGCGATGCCGGTGATCGGGATGCCCAGGTCGAGAGCGATCTGGACGGTCCACCGGCCGGTGCCCTTCTGCTCGGCCCGGTCCTGCACCACGTCCACGAACGCCCGCCCGGTGGCGGCGTCGGTGTGCGCCAGCACGTCGGCGGTGATCTCGATCAGGAAGGACTCCAACTCGCCGGAGTTCCACTCCCGGAAGATCTGCGCGATCTCCGCCGGCTCCGCGCCCAGCCCGGCCCGCAGCAGGTCGTACGCCTCGGCGATGAGCTGCATGTCGGCGTACTCGATGCCGTTGTGGACCATCTTGACGAAGTGCCCGGCACCGTCCGGCCCGACGTGCTGGCAGCAGGGCACGCCCTCGACCTGAGCGGCGATCTTCTCGAAGATCGGTCCGAGCTTGCGGTACGACTCGGCCGAGCCGCCCGGCATGATGCTCGGCCCCCACAGCGCCCCTTCCTCGCCGCCGGAGACACCGGTGCCGACGAAGTGCAGACCCTTGGCCCGCAGCGCCTCCTCCCGGCGTCGGGTGTCGGCGAAGTGTGCGTTGCCGCAGTCGATGATGATGTCGCCCGCTTCCAGCAACGGCACCAACTCGTCGATCACCGCGTCGGTGGGACCGCCCGCCTTGACCATGATGATCACCGCGCGGGGACGCTCCAGCGCGGCGACGAAGTCCGCCAGGGACTCCGTCGGGACGAAGGTGCCCTCGTCGCCGTGCTCCGCCACCAGCGACCGGGTCCGCTCCGGCGAGCGGTTGTGCAACGCCACGGTGAACCCGTTGCGGGCCAGGTTCCGGGCCAGGTTGCGACCCATCACCGCCAGCCCCGTCACACCGATCTGCGCCGTAGCCCGATCCGCCATCCTCGTCGCCACCTTCCGCCGTCTACCTGTAGTGCTGCGACGGTATCGCGGTACCGGTTCGGCGCGCGCCGTCCCCCCACCGCTGGTCATCAGGTGGTCGCATAACGCACCACGATGCCCCGCGCGGACCGGTGGCGTTAATTCGGCTGCGCCCACCTCGCTGGAGCGATAACGTGCGGGCATGCGCTACTGACGCCCCTTTCCGAGCCGGGTTCGCCGCTGTCGTGCCGCGACCCCGCGTGCTCCCGGGCGTCCGCGTGTGTGTCCACCCGCCGTCGGCGGTGGCGTCCTCCGTGGCCGGTCCCGGGCAGCAGTCCGTACCGTCCCCGACCGCCCTGATGGCGGTCCTCACGACGCGGTCGGCCGACCGTCCACCGGTTGCCGGCCGAGCGAGGAGGCACAGATGCCAGCCAAACGCAGCTCCCGGAAGTCCCGTCCCGACCGTCACTCGGCGGAACTCGCCGCCGTCACACCGGCGAACCTGGACGACGTCGCGATCGCTCCGGTGCCCACCCTGCCGGCCGGGCGGCCGGCCGCCCCCAAGGCGGGGCCACCGGCCACCGGCACCTCCGGTGTCGGACGTGGCCAGCGGACCGGCCAGGTCCGCCGCTACGCCTTCCGGCGTAGCTGACAGTCCACGGGGGCCGGGTGCGTGTCGGTACGCGCACCCGGCCCCCTGACCTCGCCCGTCGCGCCGGTGCCGGACGCCACGGTCGGAGGATCACCTCAGTGGTCGGCGCAGCAGGGCGTCGGGTCGGGCACCTCGAACGGGGCCAGGCCGCCCGCGTGGTGCTGCATGGTGACCAGAACCAGCTCGCCGTCCTGCCACTGTGGCCGGACAAAGCCCCTGGTGTGTACCGGCGTGTCCGGGGTCACCGGCGTCCCACCCAGCGCCACCACCCGCTCGATCGCCCCGGCGGCGAGCAGTTCGGCAACGGTGAGGGTGCCGACCATCCGGTGTGGTGTCGGTCGGGTCCGTCGCTGACCCGGTCCGCTCCGACGCGTGGTGGCGGGGTCAGCCGACCAGCGGGCGGAAGACGCCGAGTGCCACGCTGACGGCGAGCGCGGCCCCGGCGGTCGCCGTCGCGCCGACGACGAGCAGCCAGTCGGCCGTGACGAAACGCTGTCGGCGGGCGAAGGTGCGCGGCATGCCGCTGTCGAAGCCTCGGGCGTCCATCGCCACCGCGAGCCGGGTGCCCCGCCGGATCGCCCCGACCAGCAGCGTGAACGCCGTCGAGACGAACAGCCGTAGTCGGGCCACCGGGTTGCGCCCCGCCTCGACTCCGCGCGCCCGGCGCGCCATGGTGATCATCTGCCACTCCTGGCCGAGCAGCGGCACCAACCGGAACGCCGCCAACGCGCCGATCGCGAACCGGGCGGGTGCCCTGGCGTTCTGCACCAGCGCGTCGGCCAGGTCCGTCGGGTCGGTGGTGGCGAAGACGATCACGCCGGGCAACGCCACCGCGAACAGCCGCAGTACCAGGCCGAGCGCGGTGACCAGCACCCCCGAGGTCACCACGACCGGCCCCGCGTCGAGCAGCACCCGACCCGACCGGTCGGCGGCGAAGAGCACCAGCGTGACCAGGATGCCGCCGCCGGCGGCCAGCAGCGGCCAGGCCCGTCGGGCCAGCAGCCCGGGGTGCACCCCGAACAGCGGCAGCACCGCCAGCTCCACGGCGATCGCGATGGCCGGCGTGACCGGGTCCAGCGTGGCCATCAGCGGAAACGCGAACAACATCGCGGCTGCCAGTTTGGCCACCGGATTTCGCCGGGCCAGCGGCGCGCCCGGCCGGGCGATCGGCTCCAGGGTGATCATGGCCGTGCCGGTCCCGTGTCGGGCGGAGCGAGGGCCAGCGTACGGTCGGCCAACGCGGCCACGAAGTCGGCGTCATGGGTGATGGTGACCAGGCCGTGTCCGGCGTCGCGCAGGTCGGCGAGGAGATCCACCAGCTCGCGCCAGGTGCGCCGGTCCTGGCCGAAGGTGGGTTCGTCGCAGATGAGCAGGCGGGGCGCGGTGGCCAGGGCGGTCGCCACACTCAGCCGCCGCGCCTCGCCGCCGGAGAGGGTGTACGGGTTGGCGGCGGCGAGCCGATCCAGCCGCAGCCGGCTCAACAGTTCCGTCACGCGGTCGTGCACCGCCGATTCGGACGCCCCGGTCCGCCTCGGCCCCAGGGCCAGTTCGTCGAAGACCGTGCCGGTGACGAACTGGTGTTCGGGATTTTGGAACACCGAGCCGATCCGGCGGGTCAGCACCGGTGCCCGCCATCGGTGCGGTGCGGTCCGCGAGTCCGTTCCGGCCAGTTCCGGGCTCGCCGCCAGCCGCCCGGTGCCGGGCCGGAGCAGCCCGCCGAGCAGCAGCGCCAGGGTGGACTTCCCGACGCCGTTCGGTCCGAGCACCGCGAGCGCCTCGCCGGCTCGTACGGTCAGGTCGGTGGCGGCCAGCCGGGGTGGCTGGCCGAGCTGTTCGGCGGTGAGCAGCACCTCGCCGGCCGGGCCGGCGGCCCGACGTGGCGGGATCTCCCGGCCGGGCACCCAGACCCCCTCGGCGGCGAGGGCGTCGCCGTGCGCGGCGAAGACGGCCTCCGGTGGGCCGTCGGCGCGGACCCCGCCGCCGGGTTCGAGCACCACCACCCGGTCGACCAGGGGCAGCGCCTCGGCGACCCGGTGCTCGACCAGGATCAGGGTGGTGTCGGCGTCCACCGCCCGGGTGAGCGCCGCGCGGATCAGGGCGGCACCCGCCGGGTCGAGGTTGGCGGTGGGTTCGTCCAGCAGCAGCAGGCCGGGACGCAGCGCCAGTACGCCGGCCAGGGCGAGTCGTTGCTGTTCGCCGCCGGAGAGCGCCGCGGTGGACCGGTCCCGGTGGTACGGGAAGCCCACCCGGTGCAGCGCCTCGTCCACCCTCGGCCAGATCTGGCCGGCCGGCACGCCCCGGTTCTCCAGCCCGAACGCCACGTCGTCGCCGCTGCGGGCCATGACGAGTTGGGACTGCGGGTCCTGGAAGACGATGCCGACCCGGTCCCGGGCCTCGTCGACCGGCCGGCCGTCGATCTCGATGCTGCCCTCGTGCTCCCCGGAGTCCTCGGGCAGCAGGCCGGCCAGCGCCGCCAGCAACGTGCTCTTCCCGGCCCCCGACGCCCCCAACAGCAGCACCTTCTCGCCGCGCTCCACCCGCAGCTCAACCCCGCGCACCGCCCAGCCACGCCTCCCGGCATGCCGCCACCCAAACCCCCGTACCCACACCCCCTCACCCATCCCACCCTCCTTTCTTCCTGACGGTTGCTGTGGAGATCGACACTGCCGGGGAGGTCAGACCAGGGGGCGTTCGCGGGCGGCGGGGAAGCGGTCGAGGACGCCGGTGCGGGCCAGGGCGCGGGTCAGGGCGTGCGCGCCTGCGCCGGCGATGACAGTGGCGCTGACGACGGTGAGCGCGGCGTAGGGCAGGCGGTAGGTGGCGATGTCGCGTTCGGCGTTCCAGTAGACGAAGTCGAAGATTGCCGCGCTGAGGCCAGTCAGCGCACCGGCCAGCAGGGCGATCGGCAGCCGGTAGGAGCGGTACCGGAAGGCGGCGAAGGCCAACTCGGCGCCGACACCCTGCATCAGGCCCTGCAACAGGACGATGGTGCCCCACTGGCTGCCCAGCAGGGCCGAGATGATCGCGGCCAGCAGTTCGCAGTACAGCGCGGCGCCGGGCTTGCGGATTACCAGGCCGCCGAGCACGGCCGGCACCAGCCAGACACCGTAGATGAGGGTCTGTGCCGGCGGGAAGAAGCTGAAGGCGCCCTCGGTGGCGCTCCACACCACGCCCCAGGCCCAGAAGATGACGCCGAAGGCGACGGCGATGACCGACGCCACCACGATGTCGATGGTGCGCCAGCGGTTGCTGTCGGTGGTTTGCACGATGATTGCTCCCAGTCCAGATGCGAACCAGGCAAGACGCACGCCCCGGCCGGCGGCGCCGAACGGTGGCGGGCTGGAGGTGGACCGAACTCCCTGCGCTGGCATTACCCAGATCAGGTACGGAGGGTCTGCGGGCGGACCCGCACTCTCAGCGCTGTGCGCTCCCCTGTCGGAGGTGTTGTCTGTCCCGCCGACGCTAACACCACGGAAGATCCACCGGCAATGTGATCTCCCCAGGTCACGACGGTTACTCGCATCCGATTGGTCCGGTGGCCGGGGGCTCCCGGAAGTCTGGCGAATCTGTGACATCCATCGACGTCATCCGCGCCGGACGGTAATCTCAGTCCGCCGATCCGCCACGGCCGAAGGGTGACGGGTGACCACAGACACTGACCGGGCCGTGCCGGGCGAACCGGAGCCCCGATCCTCGGCCGGGGGCGTCGACATCGAAACGCGCCCACCGGAGCCTGCCGGTGGCGAGTCACCCCGGCGCTGGCTCGGTGACCGGATCGGCTCGGTGGAGGTTCTCGCGGCGCTGCTGATCATCCTGATCATCTTTCGGGAGCCGATCGCCGCCGCCCTGGACGATCCCCGCATCCAGACCTGGACCACCGTCTTCGTCTCGATCATGGTGCAGGCAGTGCCGTTCCTGGCCTTCGGAGTGCTGCTCTCCGCCGTGATCGCGGTCTTCGTGCCCCGATCCTTCTGGGCGAAGGCGTTGCCCCGGCACCCGGCGTTGGCGGTGCCGGCAGCCAGCGCGGCCGGGGTGGTGCTGCCGGGCTGCGAGTGCGGTTCGGTACCGATCGCCGGGTCACTGATCCGGCGGGGCGTGACCCCGGCCGCCGCGCTGGCGTTTCTGCTCGCCGCCCCGGCGGTCAACCCGATCGTGCTCACCGCCACGGCGGTCGCCTTCCCGAACAACCCCGAGATGGTCCTTGCCCGGGGCGTCGCCAGTCTGATCGTCGCCATGATCATGGGGTGGCTCTGGCTGCGGCTCGGGCGCACCGAGTGGATCAGGATGCCGCGCCGCCCGGAGCTGGACGACGCGTCCCGAGGCCGGGCCTTCTGGGCCGCCGTACGTCACGACGTGACCCACGCCGGTGGTTTCCTGGTACTCGGCGCGATGGCCGCCGCCAGCATCAACGTGCTGGTGCCGGAGCGGTGGTTGCAGACCCTCGCCGACAACGCGTGGCTGTCGATCCTGGCGCTGGCGCTGCTCGCCGTGCTGCTCTCGCTCTGCTCGGAGGCTGACGCCTTCGTCGCTGCCTCGCTGTCCCAGTTCTCGCTCACGTCCCGACTGGTCTTCCTGGTGGTGGGGCCGATGGTCGATCTCAAGCTGATCTCGATGCAGGCCGGGGTGTTCGGCCGCCGCTTCGCCTTCCGGTTCGCTCCGACCACCTTCGCGGTGGCCGTGCTGGTCGCCGTCGGCGCCGGGGCGGTGCTGCTGTGAACCGGCAGGCGCAGGCGGTGATCCTGCTGCTGCTCGGCGGCGCGGTGATCCGGGCCAGCGTCACCGACCTCTACCTGCGCTACGTCAAGGAGGGCCTGCGTCCCTTCCTGATCGCCGCCGGCCTGCTGCTGGTCGCCGCCGCGATCATGACGCTCTGGTACGAGCTGCGCCCGCCGGCCCCCCGCGCGCTGGCCCCCGCCGACGGTCCCACCGTCGGCCCCGACCGCCCCGACGGGCATGACGGGCATGACGGGCACGGGCGCGCCCACCACGAGCCGCGGGTCGGTTGGCTGCTGATCCTGCCCGTGCTCGGCCTGCTGCTGGTCGCCCCGCCGGCCCTCGGGTCGTACGCGGCGGGTCAGGCCGGCACGGCGTTGAGCAGCCAACAGCAGTCGGACTACCCGCCGCTGCCCGAGGGTGACCCGGTGCAGGTCAGCGTCCTGGACTACGCCTCCCGGGCGCTGTTCGACCGGGGCACGTCGATCGGCGATCGGCGGGTGCAGCTCACCGGCTTCATTGCCACCGGCGCGGACGGCCAGCCGATCCTGGCCCGGATGGTGCTGTCCTGCTGCGCCGCCGACGGCCGACCGGTCAAGCTCGGGTTGACCGGCGACGTACCGGCCGGGCTGCCCGACGACAGTTGGGTCGAGGTGACCGGCCGCTACAGCGACCGACTCGGCCGGGATCCGGTGAACGACGCCGAGATCCCCTACCTTGAGGTCGAGTCCTGGCGGCAGGTGCCTGTCCCCAAGCGTCCGTACGACTGACCTCGCGCCACCCACTGCGAGAATCGGTGCCGCTGCGGGCTTGACCCTGACGCTGCGTCAGCCCTCCATGCTGATCGGCATGACGATCCCGGCGACAACCAGTGAGCTTCAGGGGCCCGCGATCCGGGTGCGGGGCCTGGCAAAGTCGTACCAGAAGCTGCACGTGCTGCGTGGCGTGGATTTCGAGGTCGCGCGGGGGAGCATCTTCGCCCTGCTCGGCTCGAACGGCGCGGGCAAGACCACGGTGGTGAAGATCCTTTCCACGCTGCTCAAGGCCGACGCGGGCACCGCACACGTCAACGGCTTCGACGTCGCGACGCGGGCGGCCGACGTGCGCGAGTCCATCAGCCTCACCGGGCAGTTCGCGGCGGTCGACGAGATCCTCACCGGGCGCGAGAACCTCGTCCTCGTCGCCAGGCTGCGGCACCTCAAGGCACCCGGCGCGATCGCGGACGAGCTGTTGAAGCGCTTCGCATTGACTGAGGCGGGTGCCCGGAGGGTGGCGACGTACTCCGGGGGCATGCGCCGCCGGCTGGACATCGCGATGAGTCTGATCGGGAATCCGCCTGTCGTCTTCCTCGACGAGCCGACGACCGGGCTGGACCCGCAGGCGCGCCTTGAGGTGTGGCACGCCGTCAACGAACTCGCTCAGGGCGGCACGACCGTGCTGCTCACCACCCAGTATCTCGACGAGGCGGAGAACCTCGCCGACCGGATCGCGATTCTCCACGAGGGCCGGATCATCGTGGACGGCACCCTCGACGAGCTGAGGCGGATCCTGCCACCCGCCGAGGTCGAGTACGTCGAGAAGCAGCGGAACCTCGAAGACATCTTCCTCACCCTCGTCGGTGCCGGCACAGACAAGGAACAGCACTGAAGCGGCATGTGCCGATCGCCTTCATGCTGCTGTTCGTCCACGGCTTCGGTGGTGCGATCGAGACCGGGTCCGACTCGTACGTGGCCTACCGCGTAAGCCCGACTCGGCCGGGCCCGGTGTGGTGGGGGCAGGATCGGGGCATGCTGACGATCGGTCAACTGGCGGCGTACGCCGGTGTCACGGTGCGGACGGTGCGGCACTACCACCAGATCGGGCTGCTGCCCGAGCCGGAGCGGGACGCCTCGGGTTACCGGCGGTACGGCCCGACGGCGGCCGTGTCCCTCATCAAGATCCGCACTCTCGCCAACGCCGGTGTACCGCTGTCCCGGATCAGTCAGCTACTCGAAGCCGATTCGGCGACCTTCGCGGAAGCGATCCGCGGGATCGACGGTCACCTGCGGGAAGAGATCGAACGGTTGCAGACCAGCCGTAGGCAGATCGCGCAGCTCGCAGCCGGGGACGGTCTGACACTCCCCCCGGAGGTGACCGCCTACCTCGATCGGCTCCGGGAAATCGGTGTGTCCGAGCGGGTGATGGCGGGCGAGCGGGACGGCTGGATCCTGGTCGCCGCCCACTGGCCCGATCACATCCGCGAGTTCATGCCCGGCAAACTCGCGCAGCTCGACGACCCGCGGGTCGTCCGGCTCTACCGGGTGCTGTCGGAGATCCTCGACGGCGGCGACGACGACGACCCACGCTTGGGGGAGGCCGCCGACATCATTGCCAACCTGGCTGAGCAGGCGTACGCCGCCGGCACGTTCGAACCCTCCGATGGGGACTACCAGGACCTGATGCACGACCTGCTGGACGCGCTCGCCGTCGAGGCCGATCCCCGGATGCAACGACTGCAGGAGTTGTTGCGTGAGCGTGGCTGGACCGGTTGGAACCGGATGGAGCGGCTGGCTTAGCCGCCCTGTTGATTGTCACCTTTTCGGAGCCGGCGTCGGGTCGTCGGTAGGCTGCCGGCATGCGCATCGATGCCCGAGGTCTGTGGTTCGACGTCGCCACCGGTGGTCCTGAGCAGGGCGAACCGGTGCTGCTGCTGCACGGTTTCCCGCAGCACTCGGGTGAGTGGGACGACGTACTGCCGGCCCTGCACGCCGCCGGTCTGCGCAGCTACGCGCTGAACCAGCGGGGCTACTCGCCACAGGCCCGGCCCACCCAGGTCGAGGCGTACCGGCTGGGTGAACTGGTCGCCGACGCGGCTGCGGTGCTGGACGCCCTCGGGGTGCCCGCCGCCCACGTGGTCGGGCACGACTGGGGTGCGGTCGTCGGGTGGGCGCTGGCCGCCACCCACCCGGACCGGGTACGGACCCTGACCGCGGTCTCCGTGCCGCATCCGGCGGCCATGGCGTACGCGTTGACACACGACCCGCAGCAGAAGGCGCGCTCGGCGTACATGGTGCTGTTCCGGAAGCCCGGGGTGGCGGAGAAGACGTTGCTCACGCTCGGCGCGGCCGGGCTGCGGCGGTTGCTGCGTGGCGTCGGCGACGCTGCCCGGGTGGCCGCGTACGCCGATCCGATGCGTGAGTCGGGTGCCCTGACCGCCGCGTTGAACTGGTACCGGGCGATGTCGAAGTCGGATCTGGCGGCGGTCGGCCCGGTGCCGGTGCCCACCACCTTCGTCTGGAGTGACGGTGACGTCGCCATCGGGCGGGTCGCCGCGCAGGCGTGCGCCGCTCACGTGACAGGGGATTTTCGATTCGTCGAACTGGCCGGGATCACCCACTGGATCCCGGACGAGGCGCCGACGCCGCTGGCCGAGGCGATCCTGGCCCGGGTCCGCCCGGCGGTTTGAGCGGGCGGAGAGCGGGCACGGGAGATCCCGAACGGGTTTCGGGTCGCGACCGGTGGGGCATCAGCGTGACCGCCGGCGGCGAGGGCCGGCGGAGCCCCGGAGGTCCGCAGTGTCGAAGGAAACCGAGAAGCAGCGGTGGCAGCGCAACTTCGCCGACCTGCTACAGGAATTGCGGGTCGCGCAGACCGGCGTGCAGATCCTCTTCGCCTTCCTGCTGACCCTGCCGTTCAGCGCCGGCTTCGACGACACCACCCAGTTTCAGCGGGACGTCTACATCGTCGCGCTGTTGGCCGCAGCCGGCGCGACCGCGATGATCATCTCGCCGGTGGCGTTCCACCGGGCGCTGTTCCGGCAGGGCCGCAAACCGGAACTGGTGCGCTTCGCCCATCGGATGGCCAGCGGCGGTCTCGGCTTCATGCTTGTCGCGATGGTGAGTTCGGTGCTGCTGATCACCGATTTCGTACTCGCCCGACCGATCGCGTTCCTGCTCAGTGCCGTTACCGGTCTGTGGTTCCTGACCCTCTGGATGATGCTGCCGTTCGCCCGCCGCAACTGGGGTGAGGACGACATCGACGACGACGAGGACCCGAGTGGCCTGAACCAGGGCTGAGTCGGCCGCTGCTGCGGATATCCGTGGCTACCTTTGGGTAACAAACGCGGGTAGCCTGCTGAACAGGCGGAACAGTCCGACTGTCCGGATCGAGCCCCCGGGGGTTTGCCGTGGCCATCGCCGAGAACCACCGTCCGTCAGCCACCGACAGCCGTAACGCCGACCTCGCGTCAGACGCGGCGGGCCAGGTGCCCGCGCCGGACGCGGCGGGCCAGGTGTCCGAGAAGGAGGCGCGTCAGGTCGCCGAGGCGGCCCGCCAGACCACCTGGGACCGGCCCAGCTTCGGCAAGGAACTCTTCCTGGGCCGGCTGCGGCTCGACCTGATCGATCCGTGGCCGCGACCGGATCCGGAGGAACAGGCCCGCGCCGAGGAGTTCCTCGGCCGGCTCCGCGACTACGTCGCCACCGAGGTGGACGGCGCGGCGATCGAACGCGACGCGCGGATTCCCGACGAGGTGTTCCAGGGGCTGGCCCGGCTGGGCGCCTTCGGGATGAAGATCGGCCGGGAGTACGGCGGGCTCGGCCTGAGCAACCTGCACTACTGCCGGGCGTTGATGCTCGCCGGCTCGGTCAGCCCGGCGATCGGCGCGCTGCTGTCGGCACACCAGTCGATCGGCGTACCTCAGCCGTTGAAGATGTTCGGCAGCGAGGAGCAGCGACGTCGCTTCCTGCCCCGGCTGGCCGCCGGCGAGGTCTCCGCGTTCCTGCTCACCGAGCCGGACGTGGGCTCCGACCCGGCCCGCCTGGCGACCACCGCCGAGCCGACACCCGACGGCACCGGCTACCGGATCAACGGCGTCAAGCTGTGGGCCACCAACGGCACCGTGGCCACCCAACTCGTGGTGATGGCCCGGGTGCCGAAGGCGGAGGGACGTCGCGGCGGCATCACCGCCTTCGTGGTCGACGGCGACGCCGAGGGCATCACGGTCGAGCGGCGCAACGCCTTCCTCGGCCTGCGTGGACTGGAGAACAGCCTCACCCGCTTCCACGACGTCTTCGTACCGAAGGAGAACGTCATCGGTGGCGAGGGCAAGGGGCTGCGGATCGCCCTGAGTACGCTGACCACCGGCCGGTTGTCGCTGCCGGCGATGTGCGTCGGCGCCGGCAAGTGGGCGTTGAACGTGGCCCGGGAGTGGTCGGCGGAGCGGGTCCAGTGGGGCCGGCCGGTGGGTGAGCACGAGGCCGTCGCCCAGAAGCTCTCCTTCATCGCCGCGACCACGTACGGCATGGAGACCATGCTCGACCTGTGCTGCCTGCTCGCCGACGACGACCGCAACGACATCCGGATCGAGGCGGCGCTGGTGAAGCTGTACGCCAGCGAGATGGCGTGGCGGGTCGCCGACGAACTGGTCCAGATCCGCGGTGGCCGGGGGTACGAGACGGCCGAGTCGCTCACCGCCCGGGGCGAACGCCCGGCCGCGGTCGAGCAGATGCTCCGTGACCTGCGGATCAACCGGATCTTCGAAGGCTCCACGGAGATCATGCATCTGCTCATCGCCCGGGAGGCGGTGGACGCGCACCTGTCGGTGGCGGGCGACATCATCGACCCCGACGCCGGGCTCGCCCGCAAGGCGAAGGCTGGTGCCCGGGCGGGCGCGTTCTACGCGCGGTGGCTGCCGACCCTCGCGGTCGGCAAGGGGCAGCAGCCCACCGGGTACGGCGAGTTCGGTCCGCTCGCCGGGCACCTGCGTCAGGTGGAACGCGCCAGTCGGAAGCTGGCCCGGTCCACCTTCTACGCGATGTCCCGCTGGCAGGGAAAGATGGAGCGCAAGCAGGCGTTCCTCGGCCGGGTGGTGGACATCGGCGCGGAACTGTTCGCGATGAGCGCGGTCTGCGTACGCGCCCACGCCGAGCGCGACACCAGGCCGGAGAACGTCGAACTGGCCGACCTGTTCTGCCGGCAGGCCCGGGTCCGGGTAGACGCCCTGTTCACCGCCCTGTGGGAGAACACCGACTCGATCGACGTGACGGCTGCCAAGCGCATCCTCGCCGGCCGCTACGCCGCCCTGGAGGACGGCGTCATCACCCCGCCCACCGACCTGCCCTGGGTGGCCCCCTGGACCCCCGGCCCCTCCACCGCCCCCTCCACCGCCCGCCGCCACCTCCCCCCACCCACCTGACCCCACCCCCACCCACCTGACCCCACCCCCACCCCTGACCCCACCCCACGCGGTCCCGCGCCAGCCCGTGTTGATCAAGAAGTTCTGGTCTGAATCGGCGCGATTCACGACTCAAACTTCTTGATCAACAGGGGAGTAACAGGGGAGTAACAGGGGAGTGGTGGGGTGGGGTGGGTGTGTCAGGGGGCTTGGGGGTCGCGGAGGCCTAGGCGGCGGAGTTCTAGGGCGGCCAGGGCGTTGACCGTCGCGTCGTCGCCGCGGCGCCACGCTTCGGCGACGTCGGGGGCGATCCGGGTGAGCTTGCGCAGCGGCTGGCCGGCCAGGGCGCGCAGGGCCAGCAGGTCCCGGCCGGCGGGTGCGGCGGCCAGTGTCGCCGCCGAGCCGGCCCGGCGCATCCAGCGCACCCGCAGCGGCAGCCAGCCGAACACCACAAGTCCGAGCGGCACGATCAGCAGCCCGACGGCCAGTGCCAGCGCCAACTGGTCGACCAACTCCTGCTGGTCGCGGCCGGCCTCGGCCAGCGAGCGAGCGGCACCGGCCGCCCGCTCGAAGGGTGCGGTCAGCTCATCGCCGACCAACGGCACCCGGCCGACCTTGCCGCCGGCTTCGGCGAGGTTGTCGGCAAGTCCGCCGCCCGCCCCTTCCAGCTTCTGTCCGGGTACGGCCAGTTTCTGCACCAGGTCGTGCAGCCACAGCGCGCCCCGGATCGTCGCGTACACCCAGGCGATGACGAGCAGATCGGTGAGCAGCTGTCGCAGCGCGGTCGGGAAACGATCAGCGTAGATCTTCACGCCGGACAGCCTGCCACGGACCCCGTCACCCGGCACCCCGACAGTCGCCCGTCAGCTCCCGCCGATCACACACTTCTGATCGTCAGCCCGCCGATCCGGGCGGCACCCGCAGTGACGCGACGAGGAAGACCGGCGGCCGATCGGTCAGCGGGCGCAGGTCGGGCAGGTGCCGAAGATCTCCAGGGTGTGACTGACGTCGGTGAAGCCGTGCTGCGCGGTGACCCGGTCGGCCCAGGTCTCCACCGTCGGCCCGGCGACCTCGACCGTACGGCCGCAGGCCCGGCAGACCAGATGGTGGTGATGCCCCTCGCTGCACCGGCGGTACAGGTGCTCGCCGCCCGGTGGGCGCATCACGTCGATCTCGCCTGCGTCAGCCAGCCCCTGCAACGTCCGGTAGACCGTGGTCAACCCGACCCGCTCGCCACGATCGCGCAGCATCGCGTGCAGTTCCTGGGCGCTGTGGAACCCCTCCGTCTCGGCGAGCAGCGCGCTCACCGCCGAACGCTGACGGGTGTTGCGAACGGCCGTACCACTGTCGCTCATGACGCCACTCCGCTCGTTCATGATCCCTCCCCGGCGTGGCTGACCGCGTCGGCCACGATGTGCGCGACGTGCTCGTCGACCAGGGTGTACGCGATCTCCCGCCCCCGCCGGGAGCCCCGGACCACGCCCGCCCCACGGAGCACCCGCAGGTGCTGGGAGACCAGCGGCTGGGCCACGCCGAGCTTGTCCACCAGCTCGTGCACGCAGCGCTCACCACCGGCCAGCTCGCTGACGATGGCCAGCCGGATCGGTGCCGAGAGGGCGCGCAGCAACTCGCTGGCACCCTCGTACGCGTCATAGCCGGATCCGCTGGTCACCCTGCAACGGTAACCAATACCGGCGGGCAGCTCGTGATCAGGATCCGCCGAGCACCACCTCGTGCGGCTCCGGAGCCGGCGCGGGTTGGGGTCGGGCCCGCCGGAGCCGGCGCCAACCGGCGGCCAGCAGGGTGACCACCACGAACGAGGCGATCGCGAGGACCACCACCGAGGCGCCGGGCGCGGTGTCGGCGACCGCCGCCATCCAGATGCCCGCGCCGCCGGCGAACAGACCCAATGCCATCGCCGCCGCCATCGTGCTGCGGAATCCCCGGGTGACCTGCTGCGCGGTGGCCACCGGGACGACCATCAGCGCGCTGATCAGCAGTACGCCGACCGCCCGCATGGCGATCGTCACCGTGATCGCCGTGGTGACCGCGAGCAGCAGGTTGAGCGCGCGCACCGGCAGGCCGGAGACCCGGGCGTACTCCTCGTCGTGACAGACGGCGAACAGCGCCGGCCGCAGCCCGATCATCGCGATCAGCACGGCCGTGCCCAGCACCGCGATGGTGGCGACATCCGTCCGGGAGGCCGTGCTCAACGCGCCGAACAGGTACGCGTTGAGATTGGAGCTGGTGCTGTCGGAGAGCCCGACCAGCACCACCCCGCCGGCGATGCCGCCGTAGAAGAGCAGCGCGAGGGCCAGGTCGCCGGAGGTACGGCCGCGTTCCCGGATCAGCTCGATGACGACCGCGCCGACGGTGGCCGCGATCACGGCCATGATCACGGGGGAGGTCTGGAAGAGCAGGCCGGCACCGACCCCGGTCAGCGCGACGTGCCCGATGCCGTCCCCGATCAGCGCCAGCCGCCGCTGCACCAGGTAGATGCCGAGCGCGGGCGCGGTGAGCCCGATGATCAGAGCGCTGACCAGCGCAAGCTGCATGTACTCGTACTGGAAGAGGTTCAACTCGCGCTCCACAGCCCGGCGGGCTCCTCGGGGCCGTGCGGATGCACGTGGTCGTGGTCCGGCGCCGCGTGGTGCCCGGCCGGCTCCGGCACGGCGCCGTCGTGCGCCACGAACCCCTGGTGTACGACGATCGCCCGGCCGATCACCGGGCGCAGCGGACCCAGTTCGTGGGCGACGAGCAGGACGGTGCCGCCGCCGACGGTGAAGTCGCGTAACGCAGCGGCGAACGCCTCCTGGCTGGCCGCGTCCACGCCGGCCGTCGGCTCGTCGAGGATCAGCAGCTCGGGCTGCCCGGCGAGGGCCCGGGCGATGAGCGTGCGCTGCTGCTGCCCCCCGGAGAGGGTGCTGACCGGGTCCTTCGCCCGGTCGGTCAGGCCGACGGCGCGCAGCGCCTCGGCGACGGCCTCCCGGTCGGCGCGCCCGGGCGGACGCAGGACTCCCCGGCGGGCCAGCCGCCCGGCGGCGACCACCTCGGCAACGGTGGCCGGTACGCCACTGCCGGCGCCGAGGCGCTGGGGGACGTACCCGACGCGGTGCCACTGGCGGAACCGGCGGACCGGTCGGCCGAACAGGGTCACGGTGCCGGAACTCAGCGGGACCAACCCGAGAATGGCGCGGATCAGGGTGGACTTGCCGGAGCCGTTGGCACCGAGGACCGCGACCACCTCACCGGCGGTCACGGTAAGCGAAACGTCACGAAGCACGGGGCGGCCGTCGTAGCCGACCACCCCGTGCGTGACGGTGATGACGTCAGGTGTCACGAGCAGCTCAACGCCGTCCTCAGGGTCTGCAGGTTGGTACGCATCACCGAAAGGTAGTCCCCGTCGCCCTCGGCTGACAGGCCCTCGATCGGATCCAGCACCGCGGTCTGGGCGCCGACCTCACGGGCGATGGTCTCGGCCACCTTCGGGCTGACAAGCGTCTCGAAGAAGATCGTGGTGGCCTGGTGCTCCCGGGCCTCCTCGGCCACCGCCGCCAGTCGCTGCGGGGACGGCTCGTCCTCCGGGGTGAGTCCGCTGATGCCGATCTGCTCCAGCTGGTACTTCTGCGCCAGGTAGCCGAACGCGGTGTGGCTGACCACGATCTCCCGACGCTGGCAGGTCTTCAGCCCTTCGGCGAACTCCGTGTCGAGCTGTTCCAGCTCGGTACGCAGGGTGGCGGCCCGCTGGGTGTACTCGTCGGCCCGGTCCGGGTCGGCCGTGCCGAGCCGCTCGGCGAGCTTGTCGCCGATGGTGGCCAGCCGGATCGGGTCGAGCCAGACGTGCGGGTCCTTGGCGCCGTCGGACGCCTCCTCGGCGTGCTGCTCCTCCTCGGCGTGCTCCTCGTCCTCGTGGCCGTGCTGGTCCTCCTCGCCTTCGTGGCCGTGGTCGTGACCACCGGCGGTGGCGTCCAGCAGGGGCTCCACGGTCGCCACGTCGAAGGCGCGGTCACCGGCCTGCTGCTCGACCGCCTCGTCCACGGCAGGCTGGAAGCCGTGCAGGAAGAGGACCAGTTCCGCCTCGCTGATCTGGCCGACCTGACCCGGGTTCAGCTCCAGGTCGTGCGGCTCGGCGCCGGGGCGGGCCAGGTTGGTCACGGCCACGGCGTCGCCGCCGATCCGCTCGGCGAGGAACTGCAACGGGTAGAAACCGGCCACCACGTCGACCCGCTGCGGGTCGGCGCCGGCCGGGCTGTCGTCATTCGAACAGGCGGTGACGCCGGTCAGGGCGAGCAGGGCGGCCGTGGCGGTGGCCAGGGCGCGCGGGGCGGAGCGGAAGGTCATGTCATCGACTCTCCGCGACAACGACAATGATTGTCAAAAACGCATGATTGCATGTCAGAGCAGCTTCACCAGACCGGCTGTGACCAGCAGGGTCAGCACGACCAGCCGGATCGCCCGGGTCTGCGGCGTCTGCACCGTCCAGGTGGTCACCAGCAGGGCCGCCAGCGCGCCGGCCAGCAGCAGCGTCAACAGCCCGCCGATCACGCCCGGAGTGAAGAACGCGACCAACGCGAGGACGAGGGTGACCAGGAACACCGTCGTCGGGTTGGTCCGGGCCAGTCGGCCGGCGATGCCAGGCTGCGTACGCTGCATTCCACAGACTCTACGAGGAGGAGAAGCCGGTGCTGGTGACCAACCGGTTCGTGGTCGACGAAGACGTCGCGGAGGCGTTCACCGCCCGGGCCCACGCGGCCCTCGCCGCGCTCGCCGCCCGGCCCGGCTACCAGCGCGGACAGCTGGTCCGGGCGTTGGACGACCCGCGGCACTGGTGCCTGGTCACCGAGTGGGAGTCGGTCGGCACCTACCGCCGCGCCCTCGGCGGTTTCGACGTGAAGATCACGGCAGTGCCGCTGCTCGCCGAGAGTGTCGACGAGCCGTCCGCGTACGAGCCGTTGGCGACCGCGGCGCCGGGCGGGGACGTGGTCACGGTGGCCAGCGACCGGGCTGCGGGTCCTTACCGCTGAGTCGCCGGGCACTACGCTGGCTCCTATGACCGCTCCCGGACCGGCAGCCCCACCACCAGACCCATCGCCGCCCGGCCAGCAGGGACCCCAGGCGGCGGACGAAAGCGGCACGCCGGCCGCCGGTCCGGTGCCGCCCGGCCCGCCGCCGGGTCAGGTGCCGTCCGGTCCGGAGCGGGGCGCTCCGGTGCCGCCGCCCGGGCCCGGGGTGGCGCCGCCGTTCGCGGCACCACCGACCGAGGGCGGTCGGTCCCGGCTGTGGCTCGGTCTCGGTGCGGGGGCGCTGGCCCTGCTGCTCTGTTGCGGTGGTGGCGGCACGGCGGTCGTCGGCCTGCTGGTCAGCGGGGTGCAGGCGATCGAGGAGCAGGGACGCACGGTCTCCGGCGACTACTACCGGGCCCTCGCGGACGGCGAGTACGGCCAGGCGTACGACCAGCTCTGCGAGGACGCCCGGCGGCGCGAGTCCCGGCAGGAGTTCGAACGCCGCTCCGCCGCCGAGCCGCAGATCTCCTCCTACCGGGTCGGCGAGGTGGACACCACCACCCTCACCGTGCCGGTGGAGGTGACCTACCGCGGCGGCGGCCAGGAACGCCAGCAGGTCGTGCTCGCACAGGATCCGCAGACCGGTGGCATGGAGGTCTGCGGAGTCAACTGACCGGTCGCAGGTAATGTGCTGGGTTCGGGACCGCGCCGGTCGTACCGTGGTCCCGAACCGTCCCCGCCGACCGTGACGTCCCCGCCGACCGCCAGTCGGCGTAGGAGGAAAAATGCCAGCCGACCGTATCGACGCCGTTGTCAGCCTCGCCAAGCGCCGGGGCTTCGTCTTCCCCTCCAGCGAGATCTACGGGGGCACCCGATCGGCGTGGGACTACGGTCCGCTCGGCGTGGAACTCAAGGAGAACGTCCGCCGGCAGTGGTGGAAGACCATGGTCCAGCAGCGCGACGACGTGGTGGGTCTGGACTCCGCGGTGATCCTCGCCCGGGACGTGTGGGCCGCCTCCGGGCACCTGGAGGCGTTCGTCGACCCGCTGACCGAGTGCCAGTCCTGCCACAAGCGGTTCCGCGCCGACCATCTTGAGGAGGCGTACGAGGCCAAGCACGGCCGCCCGCCGACCTCGTTGGCCGAGCTGAACTGCCCCAACTGCGGCAACAAGGGCACCTTCACCGAGCCGCGGATGTTCAACGGCCTGATGAAGACCTACCTCGGCCCGGTGGAGAGCGACGAGGGTCTGCACTACCTGCGGCCGGAGACCGCCCAGGGCATCTTCGTCAACTACCGCAACGTGGAGACGGTCGCCCGCAAGAAGCCGCCGTTCGGCATCGCGCAGACCGGCAAGTCGTTCCGCAACGAGATCACCCCGGGCAACTTCATCTTCCGTACCCGCGAGTTCGAGCAGATGGAGATGGAGTTCTTCGTCGAGCCGGGCACCGACGAGCAGTGGCACGAGTACTGGCTCGCCGAGCGCTGGAACTGGTACCTCGACCTCGGTCTGTCCGAGACCAACCTGCGCTTCTACGAGCACCCCAAGGAGAAGCTCTCCCACTACTCGAAGCGCACCGTCGACATCGAGTACCGGTTCCAGTTCGGCGGCACCGAGTTCGCCGAGTTGGAGGGCATCGCCAACCGCACCGACTTCGACCTGTCCACGCACAGCAAGCACTCCGGCGTCGACCTGTCGTACTTCGACCAGACCAAGCAGGAACGGTGGATCCCGTACGTGATCGAGCCGGCCGCCGGCCTCACCCGCGCGGTGCTGGCCTTCCTGCTGGAGGCGTACGACGAGGACGAAGCGCCGAACACCAAGGGCGGTGTGGACAAGCGCACCGTGATGCGTTTCGACCCCCGACTGGCCCCGGTCAAGGTGGCGGTGCTGCCGTTGTCGCGTAACGAGGCGCTCTCGCCGAAGGCGAAGCAGCTCGCCGCGGACCTGCGCAAGCGCTGGGTGGTCGAGTTCGATGACTCGCAGGCCATCGGTCGCCGTTACCGCCGACAGGACGAGATCGGCACCCCGTTCTGCGTCACCGTCGACTTCGACACGCTTGACGACAACGCGGTGACCGTGCGCAACCGGGACACCATGACCCAGGAACGGATCGGCCTGGACCAGGTCGAGCGCTACCTGATCGACCACCTTCCCGGCTGCTGATTCCCGCCCCCGCCCGGGCACGCCGGTCTGAACCCGGCGGCCCGGGACGGGTGCGACGGTCGAGCCGACTGGCATCCATGCCCAATGATGTCTCCAGGCGGGCGTATATCCGCACGGAGACGAAGGGCCAACGACGTGGAGCCGGAAGCACGCGAGGAGATCTTCGAGCGGGCGCGGGAGTACTCCACCCGGCCGGCGGGCTGGGAGCAGGCAGACGTGCTCTGGCTGCGGGTCATCGAGGCGTACCGGCAGGCCGTCGGGGGTGCCCAGGTCGACCGGCACGATCAACGTCAGCTGGCTCGGGCCCTGTGGCGGCACAGCATGGTGTTGGCCGCCATGGGTCGCCACGACCGGGCGAAGGAGTCGGGCCACGAGGCCGTCACGCTGTTCGCGGAGATCCATCAGGCGGTGGCGGCGGAGCATCCGGATCCGACCCAGCCACGCCGGGACGAGGCGCTGGGTGAGTTGATCACCGCGATGGTGGACTGCGGCGAGTCGGCGTTCGTGGCCGGCAGCCCCGAGGTCCGGCTGGAGTTGCTGGAGAAGGCAGTCGAGATCGGTCTGCACACCGCCGGTCCGCCGCCTGGCGCGGGGCCGAGCACCCGTGCGGCGATGGCCACCGCCTACCACAACCACGCGAACGCTCTGCTGCACCGCCACCAGCAGCAGGGCGCGGCGGCCGATGCCCGGGAAGCGGCGCTGGCCGGCTCCCGGGCAACGGAGCTGCGGCTGAAGGCGCTCGACCCGCATCAGCCGATCACCATCTGGGAGCTGGCCAACACGTACTCGATCTACGCGCACGCGCTGGTGGCCATCGGTGACGTCGAGCGTGCCGGGTTGGTGGTGAAGCAGGGCAGCCAGCTGACCGACTTGCTGGGTGCGGGCGGGACGGAGATCCAGCAGAAGCTGCGGGCGGCGGAGGCGCTGGTCCGGCAGGCGTCCGGTGGCGGGGGTCGCCGGTGGCCGTGGCGGCGGCGCTGACCACGGTCCCCGTACCCTTGAGCGGTGGAAACCGCCCTCCCTCCCGCCGCCGACCGGCCGTCGCTGCGCATCGGGCCGCACCAGGTGTGGCCGCCGGTGGTGCTCGCCCCGATGGCCGGCATCACAAACGTCGGCTTTCGGCAGCTCTGTCGGGAGCAGGGCGGCGGCATCTACGTCTGCGAGATGATCACGACGGTCGCCCTGGTCGAGCGGAACCCGAAGACGCTGCGGATGATCGCGTTCGGGGCCGACGAGCGCCCACGCAGCCTCCAGCTTTACGGCACCGACCCGGAGACCACCGCTGCCGCCGTGCGGATCGTGGTCGAACGGGACCTCGCCGATCACATCGACCTCAACTTCGGCTGCCCGGTGCCGAAGGTGACCCGGCGCGGTGGTGGCGCGGCCCTGCCCTGGCGGCGGCGGCTCTTCGCCCGCCTGGTGCGGGCCGCCGTGGACGCCGCGTCACCCGCCGGGGTGCCGGTCACGGTCAAGATGCGCAAGGGCATCGACGACGAGCACCTGACGTACGTCGAGGCGGGGCTCGCCGCCCAGGAGGCCGGCGTCGCCGCGGTCGCCCTGCACGGTCGTACGGCCGCGCAGCGGTACTCGGGCACGGCGGACTGGGACGCCATCGCCACTCTCAAGCAGGCCCTCGACGTGCCGGTGCTCGGTAACGGCGACATCTGGGAGGCCGACGACGCGCTGCGGATGGTGGCGCACACCGGGGTCGACGGCGTGGTGATCGGTCGCGGCTGCCTCGGCCGCCCGTGGCTCTTCGCCGACCTGGAAGCGGCGTTCAACGGCTCGTCGCAGCGCCGGCTGCCCACCCTCGGCGAGGTCGCGGTGACCATGCGCCGGCATGCCGAGCTGCTGGTCGAGCAGTTCACCGCCGGTTCCCGCACCCCGGCCCGGGGTGAACGGGACGGCTGCACCGACTTCCGCAAGCACGTCGCCTGGTATCTCAAGGGCTTCCCGGTGGGCAGCGAGCTGCGCCGCTCGCTGGCGATGATCGACAGCCTGGCCCAGTTGGACGACCTGCTCGGCAAGCTCGACCCGGCGGTACCGTTCCCGGTCGAGACGCTGGGGCAGCCGCGCGGTCGTACCAACTCACCGGGCAAGGTCTTCCTGCCCGACGGCTGGCTGGCCAGCCGCGACGACGACACCGTTCCGGAGGGCGCCGAGCTGGACGACTCCGGCGGCTGATCCCTCCACCCGCCTGCCGGCGGGGAGCCCAGCCAGCAACATCGGGGATGTTGCCGTGTCACGCCACGGCGAGGGAGCAACATCCCCGATGTTGTCGTATCCCGGGGTGGTTCGGGGAGAGACGACGAAGGGCCGGCCCCGGGTGGGGTCGGCCCTTCGTGGTGTTTCGGTTGGTCAGGAGGTGGCGCTGTAGCCGCGGGTGGCGATCCAGTCGGCGAGGGTGTCGATGCTCATCCGGTAGGAGGCTTGGGCGGGGTCGGCGGAGTCGGCGATGGTGACCGTGTCGCCGCCGTCGCGGTAGCCCACGACGCTGATGTAGTGGCCGCCTTCGAAGCTGTGGGTGGTGCCGTCGGTGTCGGTGGCGGTGCCGGCGATGTTGGCGACTACGGCGCGGCCGTCGTTGACGGTGCGGACGATGTCGTCGCGCAGCTTGTCGGTCTGCTTGTCGTCGGCCTTGGGGTCGGCGATTTCGACGGACTTGTAGACGTTCTTGCCGGTCTCCTTGTTGAGCACGGGGGTGATGTCGTTGATGGAGTTGGTGCCGGCCTCGGTGGTGCGCATCTGCTTGGCCATGGTGTCGACGTCGATGTTCTTGCCCTGCACGCTCAGGGCGTTGCGGGCGGCGGCGGGGCCGCAGTAGTAGAAGTTGGGCTGGGCTTCGTAGCGGACGCCGAGTTCGCGCTCGCCGCCGGGCTTGCGGTCGGCCTGCACGGCGCTCGCCTGGACACCCGGGGTGGCCTGGGCGGCGATGGCGGGGCCGGCGATGCCGCCGGCGGTGGCGGCGGCAGCGGCGATGGTCAGGGCGGTCTTACGCAGGATGGTGGTAGCCATGATGATCTGCACCTTTCGGTCGGGGGTGCGCGCGGCTCCGCCCGCGTGTGGGGGATGCGGGTGAGCCATGCGAGAAGGGGGGAGGCTTTGCGGCGTTCGTCCGGTGTCCCGGGGATGCGGGGTGGCACCGGGGGCTCGCGGCCCGGCCAGGTGTAACGCCGGGTGGGCCGGGGCCATTCCCGGGCCTCGCGGGGAGGCGGATGGCGCTGGCGTTGTCGTCCGGGGGTGTAACGCCCGACGGCGGGGAGCCATTCCGACCCGGGCCGGGGGCGGCGCTCGGAGGCGCCCGTGGTTACCCCATGTACAACCACCGGACCCGGCCCGCGATTCCGCCGGTGGGGTGGCCTCGGCCACCGGCGAACCGGACAATAACTGACATATTGGGTCAGACTTGTCGGCGTCCGTTGCCGGGGTGAGCCGGGTGGGGCGTTTTCGGGCGGGGGGAAGGGGAAAGCGGCGGCGGTCAGGAGGTCACGACCGAGGGGAGAGGCCGTGCGGCAGCAGGACCGGTCCGTCGCCATCCGGGAACGTCTGTCGCCGGTCGCCGGGGCGCCGCTGTGGTGCGACGCGCTTGACTTCGGACTTCGGGGTGATGGGGTCACCAACGACCAGCCTGCGCTGTCCGCCCTGGTCGACCGTCTGGGTGAGGGGTACGCCGCCGACAGTAGGGCGCGGGTCATCTACTGCCCGCCGGGTATCTACTCGATCAGGGACGCGGGCACGATCTGGCGTAGCGGCGTGTCACTGATCGGTGCGGGGCCTGGCGCCACCCGGTTCGTGCTGAGCAACGAAGGTAACCGGGCAGACCCGACGCCGCTGGCCTTCTGGACCACTGTGCAGCACGGCGCCGACCGGGACCGGCACATCGCCGACTGCACCTTCGCCGACTTCGAGATCGACGGCTCGGGCGTGGCGATGGCGGAGTACAGCTATCTGGCCAAAGGGCTCGGCCTGCAGTACGTCGTGCGGGGCGTTTTCCGCAATCTTTACATTCACCACACCGGTGCCACCGGGCTCGGCTGCGACTTCCTCCAGGACAGCCTGATCGACGGCGTGGTGGTGGTCGGCTGTGGTCGGCTGGACAACGGTGAGGAGATGGGTGGCGCGGGCATCGGCATCGGCATCGGCGGCTGGGGTGCGGTGGAACGTTGCACCATCAGCAACTGCACCACCCTCGGCAACGGCACCAACGGGATCTTTCTGGAACTGCAGAAGCCGTACTGGACGCCGCCGCGCGGGTATCGCATCATCGGCTGTCACAGCCAGGCCAACCGATTCGGCATCTCGGACTGGGGTGCCGACGGCCTGATCGTTTCCGCCTGCACGCTCACCGGAAACCTGGAAGCCGGCTTCGACGTCTCCGCCAATGGCACGGCGGGCATCGCCGGCCGGGGCGGCATTCTCAGTGACTGCGTGATCGACCGCAATGTCCGCGACGGGATCAGCATGGGCAACACTCCCGGGCCGTACACGATCCGGGGCAACCGGATCAGCGGCAACGGTTGGTACGGGTACCACCAGCACAGCCTGGGCAACGGCTATGAAGGCCCGGCGTCGGACGTGGTGATCGACAGCAACGAGTTCTGGGACAACGGTCTGGACGGGATCCGGGTGGACCGGCCGATGGTCGACGCGGCGGTGACGAACAACCGGATCCGGAGCAACGGGCGGCAGTGCGCCCCGGCGGCCACCGGCGCCGGGGAGTCGGTGCGGTACGGCCGGCGTGCGGTGTCGGACCGGGCGGCGGGGTGGGCGCCCGACGGGCATCGCGGAAAGCTGCTCCGGGTGGGGTCCCGACTGGCACTGGTGGTCGGCAACACCGAGATGGAACTGGACCTGGCGGACCTGCGGCCGGATGCGGCGATCGCCTGGAACGAGGACGTGCCACCACCGGGCGCACGCTACGAGTTGCCGGCGGCGGCGCCGGTACGGGCCGGGTTCACGGTGAACGCCCACTTCGAGTCGGCCATGGTGCGGGGCAACCGGATCTGGGACAACCGCGACGACCCGACGCAGAGTTACGGCATGTGGATCAGTGATCAGGGAGCATGCGTCTCCTGCCGGGTCGAGGACAACGACCTCGCCGGCAACGCCGAGGGAGCGATGCGGCTGGACAGCCAACCGGTCGGCGGCCGATGGGACCGCAACCACATCGACGTGGACTGAAGGCGACTCAGCCGGCCTCGTCGGCCGGGGAGTTCGAGCTGGCCTCCGCGTGCCGGTCGCGCAGCCGGGCCCGGATCTCCTCCGGGGTGTACGCGCGCCGCCGCCGTTCCGCTCGGGCGATCACCACACCGGAGGCCGCGACACCGGCCAGACCGGCCAACCCGAGGACCTTCCACCACCGCATCCGTCGCCGCATCCGCTTAGGGTAGTCCCCTATGAGCATCAGCCTGGACGAGGCGGTGGAGCTGACCCGTACCGGCGATCTGTGGGTCTTCCGTGGCCGCAGCGTGCCTGACCGGGCCATCCAGTTGACCACCAACAGCCCGGTCAACCATGTGGGCATGGCAGTGGTGCTGGACGACATGCCACCGCTGATGTGGCATGCCGAGCTGGGTCGGTCGCTGCCGGATTTGTGGACCGGCACCCACCAACGTGGTGTGCAGCTGCACGACCTGCGGGAAGCGGTCTGTGTCTGGGCCAACCGGTACGGCCAGCGGGGTTGGCTGCGCCAGCTCGAACCGCCGGCCGACGCGGAGATGGAGCGGTCGGTGCTGCGGACCATCGCCCGGCTGGACGGCACACCGTTTCCGTCCACCGCCCAGCTGGCCTGGCGGTGGATGCGCGGGCGGGTACCGTCGCCGCGGTTGCCGCTGCCGGCCTCCCGGCGACGCGTTCCGGCAGCGCGGGACCTGGACCTGGAAACCGCGTACTGCGCGGAGGTTGTGGCGGTCACCTACGAGGCGATGGGTCTGCTGCCGGTCGGACGCCGACCGAACTGGTACGACCCGGGTCGGTTCTGGAGCGGGGACGACCTGGGGCTGCACGCAGGTGCCCGGCTGGGCAGCGAGATCGAGGTGCGGATCCCACCCCGTTGAGGTTTCGTCGGGGCACCCCCCGGCAATTGCTTGCGGCGTGACTGCTTCCACCGATCTCGACCTGCTGACCGACTTCTTCGACAGGTACGGCGTGGCGTTGACCGCCGGTGACCTGCCGGCGATCGCCGGCTGCTACGCCCTGCCCGGGCTGGTGGTGGCCGACACCTACAGCTTCTCGTTCAACTCCCCGGCCGCCGTCGCGCTGTCCTTCGTGGGTGCCGCGCCGGACTACGCCGAGCGCGAGTTGGTCGCGGCGCACGCCGACATCGAGCAGGTGCAGCAGATTTCCGCCCTGCTCGTGGAGGTCGCGGTGCGCTGGGAGTTCCTGGACAGCCAGGGCCGGCAGGTGCCCGGCGAACGGTACCGCTACCTGCTGCGCAGCACCGAGGAGGGGCCGGCCATCTGCACTGTCGTGCGGACGGGCTGAGCCAGCGGTACGGCTCCGGCCGCCGACCGGCCAGGTGCGACGCGTCGATGTGTCGGGTGCGTCGGCGGGTCGGGCGGCTTTGGCGCCTGCCCGTTTCGCGCCGCGGCCCGGCGTGACTAGGCTGGCCCGTCGGCGACGACGAGTGGGGACCTCAATGTCAGTGCGGCCGTCCGGTGATGCCAACGACGATGCCACCGGTGACCAGGGTGGTGATACCACAGGTGACCGGAACGGTGACGCCGCCAGTGGGGTGGTCGGTGGGCACGATCTGTCCAGGATGGTCGCCTCCGTACCCTGGGTGGTGGCGCTGGTCGGCGTCGCGGTGCTGGCGGTGCTGCTGGTGGTCGCACTGTTGTCGTTCCGCGGCCCCGAACGTCCGTCGGCATGGGCGCCGGGCCCGCCGATGAGCCTGCCGACGACTGCCACGGCGAGCGCGGAGGCAGCGCCTACGGCTCGTTCGACGACCTCGACCGGCCCCACCGCGACAGCTTCGGTCACACCGACCGGCTCACCCACGCGATCCGGGTCGCCGGCACCGCTGACCGATCCGTCGCGTACCGGATCGCCCGCGCGGCCGGCGGCCAGCCGGTCACCGAGCACGTCCGCCCCGGCGGCGCCGACCGACGGCGGCGGGGCGGTCACCGCCAGCTACCGGGTGCTCGACAGCGGCGACGCGGATCACTTCGAGGCCCAGTTGGTGGTCAGCAACGGCACCAGCGGGTCGGACGACTGGCAGGTGGAGTTGCGTTTCAGCGGCGGTGTCACCGGGATCCGGGCTTCCAGCGGCCCGGGGGTCTCGGTGACCATCAGGGGCCCTGGCTGGTACCTGCTCAGCGGAACCGGTCAGCTCGCCGCCGGGGCCCAGCAGTCGGTGCAACTGCGGTTCACGCGTACTGGGGGCGGGGAGTATCCGAGCCAGTGCACGATCAACGGAACCGGCTGCGGGATCGGTTAGGACAGTTGGTGATTCGTCGGGCACTTTCCGGCGCGGCTGAAGATCGTTACGCTTGCCGGGCTGCCCGCTGAGGAGAGACATGTCCGGTACGCGCCGCGCTCCCCGTCAGTTTCCGCCGCACGGCTCAACCGCCGTGGCTTCCTCGCCGTGGATCCTGGTGTCGATCGGCGTCGTCATCATGGTGGTGCTGCTCGTCATCGCGGTCGGCGCGTACCGGGGGCCCGGGCCGGACTTCCAGCCGGTGCCGCCCGGACAGCCACCGGTTGCCGCCGCGCCGATACCCGAGCGCGCCTCCTCGGCAGGTCGAGAGGCGTCGGCGCCACCGTCGGTGGCGGTGCCGGGGCTCTCCCCACGCCGGACCGACCCGCCGAGCCCGACCCCCAGCGCGGCACGTACGACGCCGCCCCCGGCCGCGCCGCCATCGGTCGCACCGTCCCGTACGCCGGCACCGCCGCCCGCGCCGATCGAGGCCCGCTACCGGGTTCTGCACACGTTCCACGGAGGCTTCATCGCCGAGGTGTCGATTCGCAACGCCTCCCCCCGTGACCTGGACTGGGTGGCGCGGGTGGAGTACCCGGGCGGGCGGGTGGTGACCGCCTGGCTGGAAGGCGTTCCACAGGGGACGTTCAGCGGTGCGGACGGAACGTTGACCTACCGCAGCGGGCCGGACCTCGCCGGGGGATCGTCCGTGTACCTGCGCTTCCACATCGAGTCGGCCGATCCCCGGCCCGCGAGTTGCCGCGTCTCCGGACGCATCTGCCGCAGCCGTTAGCGTCCAGCGGGGACGGACCGCACCTGTTTTGCGCAAGTGTCTGCCTTGTTGCAGGTCTGTTTGCAAGGTATTGCAGAATCTTTCGGCAAGGGCTAGCGTGCGGGCCAATCAGCGACCAGAGGAAGGCCGTCGATGAAGCCCCCGCCGACACCCCGCACATTCCTGCTCGCCCTTGTCTTCCTGCTCACCGTCACCCTGGCCGGCACGCCTGTCGCGGCGACCCCCGCCGCCGCGGCCGGCCGGCCCGCCGGCACCGGGGCACCGAGCGCCACCGGTGCCGTCACCTGGCACGCCGAACCCTCCGCCGCCGCCCTGCTCGCCGCCGGCCGTAGCCAGGCTGAGGCCGAGCAGTTCTACTTCGTGCTGCCGGACCGGTTCGCCAACGGAGACCCGCGCAACGACCGGGGCGGCCTGGTCGGGGACCGGCTGCGTACCGGGTACGACCCCACGGACAAGGGGTTCTACCAGGGCGGCGACCTCAAAGGACTTAGCGAGCGCCTGGACTACATCGAGGGGCTGGGCACCACCGCCATCTGGCTCGCGCCGGTCTTCAAGAACCGGCCGGTGCAGGGCGAGGGCGACGACGTGTCGGCCGGCTACCACGGCTACTGGATCACCGACTTCACCCAGGCCGACCCCCACTTCGGCAGCCCCGCCGACCTGAAGAAGCTGGTCCAGCTCGCCCACCGGCGCGGCATCAAGGTCTACCTCGACGTCATCGTCAACCACACCGCCGACGTCATCGCCTACGAAGAGGACACGTACACCTACGTCGACAAGGCGACCGCGCCCTACCGCGACGCGCAGGGCCGGCCGTTCGAGGATCGCAACTACGCCGACGGCAGCCGGGACTTCCCGAAGGTCGATCGGGAGTCCTTCCCGTACACCCCGACCTCCGAGACCCGGGCCGACGCGAAGGTCAAGGTCCCGGCGTGGCTGAACGACCCCACCATGTACCACAACCGTGGTGACTCGACCTTCGCCGGAGAGAACAGCGAGTACGGCGACTTCTTCGGTCTCGACGACCTGTGGACCGAGCGGCCCGAGGTGGTCCGCGGCATGACGAAGATCTACGCCGACTGGGTGCGGTCCACCGGAGTCGACGGCTTCCGGCTGGACACGGTCAAGCACGTCAACATGGACTTCTGGCCGCAGTTCAGTCAGGGGGTGCAGGAGGCGGCGGCCCGGGCCGGCAAGAAGGACTTCTTCATGTTCGGCGAGGTGTACAGCGCGGACCCGGAGATCGCCTCCAGCTACGTGCGGCAGGGCGGGCTGCCCGCCACGTTGGACTTCGGCTTTCAGGAGGCGGCGCGCGGCTACACCGCGAACGACGGATCGGCCAGGGCGTTGGCCGACCTGTACGCCCGCGACGACCTCTACGCCGCCCGGGACACCCACGCCGGCCGGCTGACCACCTTCCTCGGCAACCACGACATGGGCCGGATCGGCTCGTTCATCGCCAACGGTCCCACCGACCCGGCCACCCACCTGCGTAGGGACCAGCTCGCCCATGAGCTGATGTTCCTCACCCGTGGCCAGCCGGTGATCTACTCCGGCGACGAGCAGGGCTTCACCGGCGCCGGCGGCGACAAGGACGCCCGGCAGCCGATGTTCGCCTCGCGTACCGCGGACTACCTCGACGACGACCTGCTCGGCACCGACCGCACCCACGCGGTCGACCAGTTCGACAGGACGCACCCGCTCTACCGCACCATCGCCGACCTGGGCCGGTTGCGTCAGGCCCACCCTGCCCTGCGCGACGGTGTGCAGGTCACCCGGTACGCCGCCGACGGGCCCGGCGTCTTCGCGTTCTCCCGGTTCGATCCGGACGACCGCACCGAGTACGTGGTGGCGGTCAACAACGCCACGACCGCGCAGACTGTCACCGTGGACACCTGGTCGGCCGGCGCCACCTTCACCGGCATTCACGGCGCCACCGCCCGACCGGTGGCCGCGGGCGACGGCAAGCTGACCCTGACCGTGCCGCCCCTGTCCGCGGTGGTGCACCGGGCCGGCAAGCCGGTCGCGCTGCCCGACGCCAGGCCGGGCATCACCATCACCGCCCCGGAGGGGTCGCCGGCCACCCGGGCCGAGGTGACCGCCCAGGTCACCGGCGACCCGCTGGCCCGCGTCACGATGGCGGCCCGGGTGGCCGGCGGAAAGTGGACGTTGCTCGGCTCCGCTCATCGCGCGCCCTACACCGTGCACCACGACCTGACCGGTCTGGCCGCCGGTACGAAGATCGAGTACAAGGCGGTGGTCCGCGACGGTCGGGGCCGCACCGCTTCCGCCCGCGCCACCGCCGCCGTCGGTACCCCGGAAGAGTCCGGCTCGTCGCGGGACTGGCTGGTGGTCCATCACCAGCGCCCCGACGGCGACTACGACGACTGGGGGCTGTACGCCTGGGGTGACATCGACCCGGAGTACGCCACCGAGTGGCCGCAGGGACAGCCGTTCGCCGGCACCGACGCGTACGGACGGTTCGCCTGGGTGAAACTCAAGCCGGGGGCCAAGTCGGTCGGTTTCCTGGTGGTCGACGCCGATGGCAACAAGGACGTCGACAACGACCGGACCGTCGACGTGACGCAGACCGGCGAGGTCTGGGTCAAGCAGGGCGACCCGGCGACGTACCTGACCCGGGAGGAGGCCGCGGGCGAACCCGCCCCGCCAGTCGAGGAGGGTACGGCGGTCATCCACTACCACCGGCCCGACGGCGACTACGACGGCTGGGGCCTGCACCTGTGGGACGGCGCGGCCACCCCCACCGACTGGGCGAAGCCGATGCCGCCGACCCGCGTCGACTCCTTCGGCGCCGAGTTCCGGGTGCCGCTGGCCGAGGGCGCGACCGGGCTCAGCTACATCATCCATCGCGGTGACGAGAAGGATCTGCCGCAGGACCAGCGGCTCGACTTCGCCGACGCCGGCCGGGAGGTCTGGTTGCTCGCCGCCACACCGGGCCGGCTGCTGCCGGCGACGGCCACCGGCACCGGCAGGGATACCGACATCACCAAGCAGCGGGCGCACTGGATCGACAGGTCCACCGTCGCCTGGCGCACCGGCCCCACCGACGGTCGGGCGTACGCCCTGGTGACCGCGCCGGCCGGCGGGGTGCGCGTGGTCGACGGCGAGCTGGTCGGGACGTACACCTCGCTGCCGCTGACCGCGCAGCGCAACGGGCTCACCGAGGCGCAGCGCGCGGCCTTCCCGCACCTGTGGGACCACCGGGCCTTCACGCTGGACCGGAAGGATCTGGCCAAGGTGCCGGCGGCGCTGCGCGGGCAGCTGCTGGTGACCGAGCGGGCCGCCGACGGCACCCTGCTCGGTGCCACAGGCGTGCAGATCCCGGGTGTGCTCGACGACGTGTACGCCCCGGCCACCAAGGCGAGCCTCGGTGCCACCTTCACCGGCGGTGTGCCGACCTTGTCGGTCTGGGCACCCACCGCCCGGACGGTGTCGCTGGAGCTGTACGACTCGCCGACGGCCACCGCGCGACAGGTGGCGATGCGTCGCGACGACCGCACCGGCGTCTGGTCGGTACGCGGGCAGCGGTCCTGGAGCGGCAAGTACTACCGCTACCGGGTGCAGGCGTGGCAGCCGGCGACGCAGCAGCTGGTGACCGCGTCGGTCACCGACCCGTACTCGGTGGCGCTGGCGGCGGACTCCACGCACAGCCAGCTCGTCGACCTGACCGACCCGAAGCTCGCTCCGGCGGGTTGGGCGCGGCTGCGCAAGCCGGCCGCGGCGCCCCCGGCCAAGGTGCAGATCTCCGAGCTGTCGGTGCGGGACTTCTCCATCGCCGACGACACCGTCCCGTCGCAGCGGCGGGGCACCTTCCTCGCCTTCACCGACCCGGCCACCGCCGGGATGCGGCACCTGGCGGCGATAAGCGACGCCGGGGTGACCCACCTGCACCTGCTGCCGGCGTTCGACTTCGCCACCATCCCCGAGCGCCGGGCCGACCAGCGGCAACCGGACTGTGACCTGGCGGCGCTGCCGCCGGACTCGGAGCGGCAGCAGGAGTGCGTGGCCGGGGTGAAGGAGACCGACGGCTACAACTGGGGGTACGACCCGCTGCACTACACCGTCCCGGAGGGCGGGTACGCGGTCGACCCGGAGGGCGCCCGGCGCACCACCGAGTTCCGGCAGATGGTGGCCGGGGTCAACGACGCGGGGCTGCGGGTGGTCATGGACGTGGTCTACAACCACACCTCGGCCGCCGGCACCGACCCGAAGTCGGTGCTGGACCAGATCGTGCCGGGCTACTACCACCGGCTGCTCGACGACGGCACGGTGGCCACCTCCACCTGCTGCGCCAACACCGCACCGGAACACGCCATGATGGGCAAGCTGGTGGTGGACTCACTTGTCACCTGGGCGAAGGCGTACAAGGTGGACGGGTTCCGGTTCGACCTGATGGGCCACCACCCGAAGGCGAACATCCTGGCCGTGCGCGCCGCACTCGACAAGCTGACCGTGGCCCGGGACGGAGTGGACGGGAAGGACATCCTGCTCTATGGCGAGGGCTGGAACTTCGGCGAGGTGGCCGACGACGCCCGTTTCGTGCAGGCGACGCAGGCCAACATGGCCGGTACCGGGATCGGGACGTTCAACGACCGGCTACGCGACGCGGTACGCGGCGGCGGCCCGTTCGACGAGAACCCGCGCCAGCAGGGCTTCGCCTCCGGCCTGTTCACCGACCCCAATGGCGACCCAGTCAACGGCTCGGCTGACGAACAGCGGGCCCGGCTGCTGCGCCAGCACGACCTGGTCAAGGTGGGGCTGACCGGCAACCTGCGCGGCTACCGCTTCACCGACTCGGCGGGCCGGCAGGTCACCGGCGCCGACGTGGACTACAACGGCTCACCGGCCGGCTACACCGCAGCGCCGGGGGAGGCGGTCACCTACGTCGACGCGCACGACAACGAGATTCTGTACGACGCGCTGGCGTACAAACTGCCGCAGGACACCTCGGCGACGGACCGGGCCCGGATGCAGGTGCTGGCCCTGAGCACTGTGGTGATGGGCCAGGGGGCCGGGTTCGTCACCACCGGCACCGAGCGGCTGCGGTCGAAGTCGCTGGACCGCAACTCGTACAACTCGGGGGACTGGTTCAACCAGATCCGGTGGGACTGCGCCCAGGGCAACGGCTTCGGCATCGGCCTGCCGCCGGCCGAGGACAACCGGGACAAGTGGCCGTACGCGAAGCCGCTGCTGGCCGATCCGAAGCTGGTGCCGGACTGCGCGGCGGTCGAGTTGACCGACGCCCGCTACGCCGAACTGCTGCGGATCCGGGCTTCGTCGCCGGTCTTCGGGTTGCCCACCGCGAAGCAGGTGCAGCAGCGGGTCGTCTTCCCGCTGTCCGGCGCGGACGAGACCCCGGGTGTGCTCACCATGACCCTCGACGCCCGTGGGCTCGGCGGGAAGTGGCGGTCGGTGACGGTGGTCTTCAACGCCACTCCGGAGAGCGCCGCGCAGCGGGTGACCGGGCTGCGTGGGGCGGACGTGACGCTGCACCCGGTGCTGCGTTCCTCGGCCGACCCGGTGTTGCGTGAAGCGGCCTTCGACCGCTCCAGCGGCACCTTCACCGTGCCGGGACGCAGCGTGGCGGTCTTCGTCCAGCGGTAGTGCCGCTCCGGCACACGACGCCGGAGTACGCTCCGGCCCCGCCGGTCCGATCCGTCTGGATCGTTCCGGCGGGGCCGAAGTCCCTCACCTTGGTCCGGCAGGAGAGCCGGTACCGCGTGGATCAGCCGAAGCAGTTCGGGATCGGGGTGAAGGTGCCGGCGCAGTTGGTCGGCTTGTTGGCCGTGATGGCCGACTTGTCGTCCACGTTCACCTCACCGAGGAAGCTGAAGACGCCGCCAGCGGTGAGAGTGGCGAAGTTGTGCGCCACCTTCGTCTTTTCCAGGTCGATCACACCGGCGACGGTGAAGATGCCGCCGCCGACGCCCAGCGGGCCGACTGCCCGGTTGCCGCTGATCTCGCTGTGCCGGAAGGTCGCCTCACCGGTGCCGTTGAACACGCCACCGCCGAAGAAACCGGCCTTGTTCTCGACGATCTTGGTTTCCTCGACGTTGGCGATCGCGCCGAAGCCGAGGGCCATGCCGCCGCCGACACCGACCGTGGTGTTCTTGGCGACCTCGACGTGGGCCAGTTCGAGGGTGCTGTCGTCACCGGCCGCGGTGACGCCACCGCCGGCCAGGACCGCGGTGTTCCCGATGACCTTGGAGTACCGGACGGTCGTGTTGCCCTCGATGTCGAGCACGCCACCGCCGAAGCCGAGCACCTCGTTGCCGACGACCTCGGTCTTCTCGATCCAGGCGGTGCCGCCGTCGATGTCGGTCCGGAAGATGAACGCCGCGCCGTTGGCGATGCCGCCACCACCGATGATCGCGTCGTTGTTCTTCACGGTCGACTCGGCCACCCGCAGCACGCCGGCGTTGAAGATGCCGCCGCCGTAGAGGAAGGCGGTGTTGTCGGCGACCGTGGTGTGGTAAAGGCTGGCCTTGCCGAAGTTGGCCAGGCCACCTCCGACGCCGCCGGCCTGGTTGGCGACGATGTGCGTCTCCTCGAAGGAGGCGGTGCCGCCGGGCTGCACGAGCACGCCGCCGCCGTCGTTGGACTCCGGGTCGACCAGCACCGACGGCGCGCTCGCGGCCTTGGCCTTGAGCGCGATGCCCTTCGGCTTGGCGTGGAGCAACGGCAGGTATTCCTTCTTCGCCTCGGCGGCCTTGGTCGCCTCCACCGAGTTCGAGAACCGCGACCAGACGGCTTCCGGCGTGTCGCCGTTGACCGGCAGTGCGCTGGTCTGGCCGTTCTTGATGGTCAGGCCCTTGACGGTCAGGTTTCCGCCGCGACCCACGTTGAGGATCCGGAACTCCTCGGCCGTGGCGTCCCGGACGATCTTGGTGTCGTTGCCCTTGAGCACCACGTTCTCCGTGATCACCGGAAGGCCGTTGGGGCCGGTACCGTCGCCCGCGTCCGAACGCGTCAGGGAGTAGGTGCACCCCTTGGCCAGGTTCAGCACGCCGCCGTGGTTCTCGTTGGCGAAGACGAGCGCCTGGATCAGCTTGTCGCTGTCGCAGGGCACATCCTTGCCGTGATCCCTCTTCTCGTCGTCCCGCTTCTGGTCGTGCCGGGCACGCTCGTCGGCGGCGTTGTCGGCCCGGTCCTCCTTCTTGCCCTTGTGCCCCTCGGGGGCGACCGCGTTCTGGTCGCCGTCCCTGCTGACCTGCTGGGCGGTGGACCAGCGCAGACCATCGGTACCAACCGCGCCGGCGCCGGTGGCGACCCCGACGGCGGCGATGCTGACCACGCCGGTGAGCCCGGCGACGCCACTGGCGAGCCAGAGCTTACGACGCCGCTTGGGCGTCGCCTCCGACTCGCTGGCGTTGTTCTTAGCTACGTAGTTGGACATCGGAGCTCTCTGCCCTCTCGTCGTACCAGACAGGGTCGTCACGCACAGGCGAGCGTCCCCTGCTACAAATCGGTTGTAGCTCCCAGAACCACCGTATGAGAAGGTTCCTCGCCTCAGGGCCTTATCCGAAATAACCCCACATTAGGTACGTCGTGGGTCGGTGACGCCCAGGCTCGTGCTGATCGGCACGCCGGGGTGGCTTCCGCCCGGACCTGCTCTGACCTGTCCGGACGGCCCTGGAGAAGCAGCAAGCGGGACGAAGGTGGGGCTCCTCCGCAGCGCCGAGCGCCACGGAGGAGCCCCTCTATGTGGTGGTGCTGTCCTGTTGCTCGTCGCTCGCCTCGGCGATGGATCAGCCGAAGCAGCGGTCGGGGATGACCGGGCTGCCGATGCAGTTGGTCGGTCGGTTGCCGGTGACAGCCGACTTCCGGTCGATCTCCACCTGGTCGTTGTCGGTGTAGATGCCGCCGGGTGCGTTGGTGGCCACGTTGTCGGCGACCTTGGTCCGGATCAGCGTGGTCACCCCGTCCTGGTTGGCGAGGCCGCCCGCGAAACCAGCCGTACCCGAGGCCTGGTTGGCCCACAGTTCGGAGTCGCGCAGGGTTACCGAGGCTTCGTCGTTGAACAGGCCGCCGGCAGCTCCGTTGGCGGCCACATTCTCCTTGACGACGCTGTGGGCGATGACCGCCGTGGAGTCCTCGGCGATCCCGAGGCCACCGGCGTCGTCGTTCGCGAAGTTCCGGGCGACCAGCGTGTGTTCCAGGCTCAGCCGGCTGTCGCCGAGAGCGACCAGGCCGCCGCCGTCGAGGCTGCTGGTGTTGTCGGTGAGTTCGCTCTGGACGGCGGTGGTGTCGCCGCCGTTTACGAAGACGCCGCCGCCGAGTACTCCGGTCCGGTTGTGGCTGATCGTGCTCTTCCAGACCCAGACCGTGCCACCCGTGCCGGCGAAGCCGTTGGGCGTGGAACCGTTGGCGACGCCGCCGCCCCCGGCACCCGAGTTGTTGTACACGATCTTCGACTCTTCGACCCGCAGCGTGCCCGTGCTGAACAGGCCGCCGCCGAAGCTACCGGCACTGTTCTGTTCCACGGTGCTGTGGCGGATCGTGGTGGTGCCGTAGTTGGCGATGCCACCGCCGTTGCGGGTCGCCTGGTTCTGCACGATCCGGCTGTGCTCCAGGTCTGCGGTGCCGCCTTGCTGCACCAGGATTCCACCCCCGTCGACGCCGTCGGCGGCGATACTCGGCGGAGCGACTTCCGCCCCGGCGGCCTTGGCCGCCGGTGACGGCTTCGCCGCGGGTGCCGCCTTGGCCCCCGCTGCTGCCTTGGCCCCGACTGCCTTGGCGCCGTCGGTCGTGGGCTTCGCCCCGGCCGGCTTGGCCTTGGCTCCGGCTGCCTTGGTTCCGGCGGCCGGGGTGGTGCCGGTGGGCTTCGCGGTGCCGAGTTCCAGTCCCTTGACCGGTGCCGCGATCGTCATGCCCGGAGCGGTCTGGCCGCCCTTGACCGTCACACCCTTCAGGGTCAGGTGACCACCTCGGCCGACGTTGAGGATGCGGAACCGCTCGGCGTTCGCGGCCCGCACGATCTTGCTGTCGTCGCCCTTCAAGGTGATCGGTTTGGTGATCACCGGAAGCCCGTTGCCGTCATCGCTGCGGGTCAGCTCGTAGGTGCAGTACCGGGCCAGGGCAAGTACGCCACCGTGGTTCTGGTTGGCGTGCACGATGGCCTGGATCAGCTTGTCCGTGTCGCAGGGCACCTCGTGAGCCCTGTCCTTGTCGGCACCGCCACCGTCCTTGCGCCCGGCACCCTTGCGGCCGACGTGGTCGCCGGCCGAGTCGTCCCTGGTGCCGCCGTTCTCGGTTGCGTCGGCCTTTCCCGCGTCGCTGACGTTCTGCCGGGCGTTGGACTGCGCGTCCGTCCGGCCCGGCGTGCCGGATCGGTCGTCGCGGGCGGCCACCCCACCCAGCGCGGCCAGACCGACCACGCCGGTCAGACCGGCGACGCCCGCGGTGAGCCATAGTTTTCGTCGTCGAAGTCCCGGCGGTGCCGGGGGTGGTGGTGCCGGGGGCGGCCCACCGTAGGAAGTGGTCACGTCATCAGACATCAGAGCCTTCCGCCCTTTCCTGCTACCAGACTGGTTCGCACCGAGCGAATGGGTGCGAGTAGCTACAAATGGGTTGCAGCTTCTGATGACCACCGTATGAGAATGTTCTTCGCGAGAGGGATGAATCCGAAATAACCCCGCATTGGTACCTGATCAGGCATCGCCGCGTCATCGCGCAAGATCTGGCCGAAAGCGGTTGACCAGGACGAACGCTTCATCCGCCGGACAGACGAGGGCGGGCCCCGCGCTGAAGCGACACTCTGGTCGCTCCGGCGGGGCCCGCCCTCCTGGGTCCGGTTCCACAGCTCGGCGAGCCTCGGGAACGCGGCCTACGCGTGCCGCTAGTGCGGGCGCTCCGGTCAGCCGGGCAGTCGCGGGCCGGCCTCGCGCTGCTCGGCCAGCCAGGTCTCCACCTCGTCGGCCCGGCGTGGCAGGCCCGCCGACAGGTTCACCGCGCCGGCCGTGGTGACCAGCACGTCGTCCTCGATCCGGATGCCGATACCGCGCAGTTCCTCCGGGACCAGCTCGTCCTCCGGCTGGAAGTACAGCCCGGGCTCGACGGTGAGCACGTACCCCTCGCCCAGGGTGCCGTCGCGGTACATCTCCTTGCGGGCGTTGGTGCAGTCGTGCACGTCGATGCCGAGCATGTGCCCGAAACCGTGCAGGGTCCACCGGCGGTAGACGGTGGAGTTGTCGTCCATCGCCTCGTCCACGCTCACCGGCAGCAGCCCCAGCTCGGCCAGCCCCTCGGCGAGCACCCGCATGCAGGTGCGGTGCACGTCCTTGAACGCCACCCCCGGCTTGATGAACTCGATGCCGGCCTGCTGCGCGGCGTACACGATGTCGTAGACCTGGCGCTGCAACGGGGTGAACCGCCCGTTGACCGGCAGCACCCGCGTCACGTCGGCCGTGTAGAGGTGGCGTCCCTCCACACCCATGTCCATCAGCAGCAGCTCACCCGGACGGGTGACGCCGTGGTTGTGTACCCAGTGCAGGATCGTGGCGTGCTCACCGGCGCCGACGATCGAGCCGTAGCCGATGTCGTTGCCGTCGTGCCGGGCCCGCAGCGCGAAGACCCCCTCCAACAGCCGCTCGGAGACGCCCCGGTCAGCCGGCAGTACCCGGGCCACGTCCTCGAAGCCGCGTACGGTGGCGTCGATGGCCTCCTGGAGCTGGGTGATCTCCCACTCGTCCTTGACCAGCTTCAGCTCCGCGACGGCGATCGCCAGCTCACGGTCGCGGGCCGGCTGCCCCTCCTCGCGCGGGCCGTCCCAGGGCCGCACCGCGGTGTCCACCCGCGCGTCGAAACCGCGCAGCACCCGGGTACGCGCGGGCGCCAGCCCGGCCAGCGCCGCCTCCAGCTCGGTCAGGTCGGCGGTGGGCAGGCCCAGCTCGGTCGACTTCTCGGTCAGGGTGTGTCGCCGACCCACCCACAGCTCGCCATGACGGCTGCGGAAGAACTCGTCGTTCTCCCGTGAGGAGCGGGGCCGCATGTAGAGCGTGGCGTCGTGGCCGGAGCCGGTCGGTCGCAGCACCAGCACGCTGTCCGGGTCGTGGTCTCCGGTCAGGTACGCGAAGTCGCTGCCCGGTCGGAACCGGTACTCGGTGTCGTTGGCGCGTATCTTCTCGCCGCCGGTGGGAATCACCAACGTCTCGCCCGGGAAGGCCGCCGAGAGGGCGGCCCGGCGCTTGGCGTAGTTCGGCACCTCCGGCCGCGGACCGACCGGCAGGGTGGTGTCCCGCCAGCCCTGCCGCATGAACGACAGGAACGCGGGCGGGAAATCCGGGTCGTGCGACTCGGTGCCGTCGGTCGGTTTACCGTCGGTGCGTTCCTCGGTCATTGCCCCGCTCCCTTCGCCTCATTGCTGGTCCCGACGGTACCGCGAACCCGGTCGTGGCCGACCCGCCGGTGGGGCGTCGCGGTGAGCCCGACAGTGCCGCGACGGCCGATCAGCACGCGTGGAAAGATGACGGACATGTGCGGACTCCTGGCTTTCTTCAGTGCGCGCGGCGATGCCGCCGCCCACCGCGACAACATCGCCGGAGCGTTGGAATGCCTGCACCACCGCGGCCCGGACGAGACCGGGGTCGAGGTGGTAGGCGACGCCTCCGGCCGGTACGCGGACGGGGTGTTCGCCCACAAGCGGTTGGCGATCATCGACGTCGCGCTCAGCCACGAGCCGCTGCCCTACGCCGACGGGCGCTACCTGCTGACCTTCAACGGCGAGATCTACAACTACATCGAGCTGCGCGAGGAGCTGATCCGCGACTTCGGTGCCCGGTTCGCCACCAACGGTGACGGCGAGGTCATCGTCGCCGGCTACCACTACTGGGGCGAGCAGGTGCTCACTCGGCTGCGGGGCATGTTCGCCTTCGTCATCTGGGACCGGCAGGAACGTCGCGCGTTCGGTGCCCGCGACTACTACGGCATCAAGCCGCTGCACTACCTGGAGACCGCCGACGGGCTCTACCTCGCCTCGGAGAAGAAGGCCCTGCTGCCCTTCGCCCAGTCGGCGTACGCCGGGGACGCCGGGGTGGATCCGGCCAACCTCAGCCACTACCTGACCCTGCAGTACGTCCCCGAGCCCGGCACCCTGCACCGGGGGATCAACCGGATCGGCTCCGGGGAGTACCTCACCTGGACCCCGGGCGGCCGGATCGACGTACGGCGCTGGTACCGGCCGGTGTTCCGGCCCGCGCCGGTCTCCGACGAGCAGAAGCTCTACCAGGAGATCCGCGAGACGCTGCGCGAGAGCGTACGTATGCACATGCGCTCCGACGTGCCGGTCGGTTCGTTCCTGTCCAGCGGCATCGACTCCACCGCGGTGGTCGCCCTGGCGCGGGAGTTCAACCCGAACATCCTCACCTTCACCGTCGGCTACGACGTGCCGGGCTACTCCGAGATCGACGTCGCCCAGGACTCGGCCCGGCACCTCGACGTGACCACCATCCCGACCAAGATCGGGCCACAGGACATGATCGAGGCGCTACCGAAGATCGTCTGGCACCTGGACGACCCGGTCGCCGACCCGGCGCTGGTGCCGCTCTACTTCGTCGCCAAGAAGGCCGCCGAGCACGTCACCGTGGTGCTCTCCGGCGAGGGCGCCGACGAGTTCTTCGGCGGTTACACGATCTACCGGGAGCCGCTCTCACTGAGCAGCGTCAACGGGCTGCCCGACGGGGTGCAGAAGGGCCTGCGGGCGGTGTCCAGGGCGATTCCGCAGGGGGTCAAGGGCAAGAGCTTCCTGGAGCGCGGCACCACGCCGATCGAGGAGCGCTACTACGGCAACGCCCGGATGTTCACCGAGGAGGAGAAGCAGCAACTGCTGCGCCGCTACGACCCCGCGGTGCGCTACACCGACGTGACCGCGCCGATCTACGCCGAGTGCACCGAGCTGGACGACGTCACCAAGATGCAGTACGTCGATCTCTACACCTGGCTGCGCGGCGACATCCTGGTCAAGGCGGACCGGATCTCCATGGCGCACTCGCTGGAGGTGCGGGTGCCCTTCCTCGACCGTGCGGTGTTCGAGGTGGCGGCGAAGATCCCGGTGGAGCTGAAGTTGCCGCCGCGTTCCGACGCCACCAAGTACGCCATGCGCCAGGCGTTGCAGGGTGTGGTGCCGCCGGCCATCGTCAACCGCAAGAAGCTGGGCTTCCCCACCCCGACCCGGGTGTGGCTGCGCGGCGAGATGTACGAGTGGGCCCGGCACGTGCTGACCACCTCCGGCGCCGGCGACCTGCTCGACCTGTCGTACGCGCTGCGCCTGCTGGATGAGCACAAGCGGGAGGAGTTCGACCACTCGCGCAAGGTGTGGACGGTGCTGATCTTCTGCATCTGGCACGCGATCTTCGTCGCGAAGACCCTCGACCCGGGCATCCAACGCAACCAGTCGGCGCTGTTGACCAAGCCCGTCGTCGGCTCCATGGTGCGCTGACCGACAAGCGGACAAGCGGAAGGGGGCCCCGGTCGGGGCCCCCTTCGTGGTGCTGGTAGGTCAGCTGCTGGAGCAGGTCGCCGTCGGCGTCGCGCCGCTGCCGCTGGCGAGGAAGCCGAAGCTCGTAGTGCCGTTGGCCGCGACGGAGCCGTTGTACGACACGTTGCGGGCCGTCACCGACGATCCGGACGTGGTCTGGGTCGCGTTCCACACCTGGCTGATCTGCTGGCCGCCGGGCCAGCTCCAGTTGGCGGTCCAGCCGCTCAACGCCGAGCTGCCGGTGTTGCGGATCTCGACCTCACCCTGGAACCCACCGGACCAGCTGCTGGTCACCTTGACGGTGGCGGTGCAGCCACCCGGACCCGGCGGCGGGGTGGTCGGGTTCGGCGGGGGCGTGGTCGGGTTCGGCGGCGGGGTGGTGGGGTTCGGCGGCGGGGTGGTCGGGTTCGGCGGCGGCGTGGTCTGGTTGCCGCCGATGCCGGTCACCTCACCGTTGCCGCCGTCGAAGACGACGTCGGAGCAACCGAAGAAGTTCTCCTGGCTGTCCGAGCGGACCCACCGGGAGTAGATGATGTGCCGGCCGCTCTTGTTCGACGGCAGGTTGCCGGTGAAGTAGTAGTGGCCGTCGTTGGTGCCGACCGCGCCGCGCTGCGGCGGGTTGGTCACCGTCAGGAACGGCTGGGCCTCCAGGTCACTCCAGGCGAGCGCCCGGGTGGGGCTCCAGCTGTCCCGGGTGACGTAGAAGTAGAACGTGCCCGGGTGGTGGGCCCAGTTGCTGTACTTGAACTCGATCGACCGGCCGGCCGTCAGGTGCGTCAGCGGCCAGTCGTTGCGGGCCAGGTCGTAGCCGCGGAAGCCGGTGGCCCCGCCGCTGCACAGCTGCCCGTCCGGGATGAAGCCGGTGGTGCGACCGCCGGCGTCCGAACGCAGCACGCTGAACCAGTTGTAGAGCGAGTTCGTCCCGCTCTGCGCGACGGCGGCAGCGCAGGCCGGGTTGTTCGGCCTGATCTCACCGGTCTGGGTGAGGCCGTCGCGCCAGCACAGGAAGGTGCGGGCGCCCGGCGTCATCGCCGCGCCGTGCGCGGCGGCCGGCTCGGGGCTGGCGGTCACGACGACCGCACCCGCGAGAAGAGTGAAGGCCGCGGTTAGCAGCGCGGCCAAGCGTGGACGGTGCACGGGTTTCTCCTGACTCGGGAGCGCACACGTGGGTGCGCCCCGCCGAACGCGCGGGTGGCGGGTGTGGTGCCGCCCCCGCTGCTGCGGGCGAAAATGCGGCTACGCGGCGACCGTGCGGATGGGGACGGATGGCCCAGCCCGGCACGCTGTCGCCAGCGGAGTGTCGACGCGTGAATGCCCTCGCGCGATGTGAAGCCCGGCACCGGTGGACGCGCAGCCCCGCGCCACCCGGCATCATCATCCCACCACGCCGGCCCGCTCCGCGCAATAGCCACCCCTCGATATGTGAAACGGACCCGGTGCGCGGCCCCCAGGTCGCGCCAATACGGTGGCTTCCACGCCCCGGGACACACCCGCTGTGCCAGCCTGGGCATCACGTACGGCAGACGGAAGGACCTGACGATGGGATACGCGGTGGTGCTCGGCGAGGCGCTCGTCGACCTGCTGGACACCGAGTGCGACGGCGCGCCGGTCTACCGGCAGGCGATCGGCGGTGGACCGCTGAACGTCGCCGTCGGTGTCGCCCGGCTCGGTGGCGCGGTGCAGTTCGTCGGGTCGCTCGGCGACGACGTGCTCGCCGGTCGGATCCGGGACTTTCTCACTGCCGAGCAGGTGGGTCTGACCGGCGCGGTGACCGCCGCGGTGCCGACCACGCTGGCCGTGGCCACCTTCTCCGGCGCGGAACCGGACTTCCGCTTCTACGGCGAGCCGCCCTCCTACGCGCTGCTCGGTCCCGACGAACTCGACGTCGCCTTGGTCGAGGGCGCCGACGTGCTCTACTGCGGCTCGATCGTGCTGCTGGCGCCGACGACGCTGGCCACCGCCCGCCGGGCCTGGGCAGCTGCCCCGGGCCTGCGGGTGTTCGATCCGAACGTCCGACCTCGGCTGCTGGCCGGCCCGCAGGCGCTGGCCGAGCTGCGCGAGGTGGTCGCCGAGTTCGCCGCCGGGGCGCACCTGGTCAAGCTCAGCGCCGCCGACGCGGAGCTGCTCTATCCAGGTGAGCCGGTCGAGTCGGTGGCCGTATACCTGCGCGAACTCGGCGCGGCCACGGTCGTGGTCACCCTCGGCGCGGCCGGCGCGGTGGTCGCCGCCGCCGAAGCAGATCCGGTACGCGTACCCGCCCCGAAGGTCGACGCCGTCGACGCCACCGGCGGCGGTGACTCGGTGATGGCCGCCCTCGTCGCCGACCTGCTGACCGACGGCGAGCCGGTCGGGCCGTCCGGCTGGCACGAGCGGGTCGGCTACGCCCTGCGCGTGGCCGGCCTGGTCTGCGAACGTCCCGGTGGCGCGGTCGCCATGCCCAGCCGCGCCGAGGTGCGCCAGCGCTTCGGTGACTGACGATCAGCCCGGCTGGCCGGGAGATCCACGGGCCGGCTGACCGGCGGCGTCGATCGTGGGAACGAGGTCAGGCGGTGCCGTCGAGTTCGGCGTACCCGCGCCGGGCGGCGGTCAGCGCGTGACGGGCCGGGAACGGGGCGTCGGCGGCCACCCGCTCCGGTGGTGCGCCGCCGGTGTGCCCGGCCCGGATCAGCCAGGCCAGCTCCACCAGCTGGGCATGCTGGGCCCGGACGAACTCCGCGTCGACCGGCTCGCCGTGCCCGGGCACGACCACCGTCGCCGGTGAGATCGACCGCGACAGCTCAGCCAGCGCGTCCGGCCACTGCAACGGGTACGAGTCCTCGAACGCCGGGGGACCGGCCTGCTCGACCAGATCACCGGCGACCAGCAGGTCGGCGTCGGGCACCTGGACGACGAGGTCGGCGTCGGTGTGCCCCCGCCCGGGATGGCGGAGCACCACCTGTCGGCCACCGACATCGAGGACCGCCTCGGTGCGCACCGTGTGGGTGGGCGCCAGCAGCGCGGTGTCGGCCAGCCCGGCGGCGAGTTCCGGATGTGTGGGGTGCAACTCCGCGTACGCCTCCCGGCGCAGCCGGTCCGCCTCGTCGCGGATGGTCGCGGCGGCCAGTTCGTGCGCCCAGACCGGGCGGGCCGGATCACCGGCCAGCGTGGCGTTGCCGAAGCAGTGGTCGAAGTGGTGGTGGGTGTTCACAAGCGTGAGCGGGTCGGTGGTGACCGCGCGTATGGCGGCGGCCAGTTCGGTCGCCTGCCCGGCGGTGGAGAGGGTGTCGACAAGCAGCGCCGCGCCGTCGCCCAGCACCAACGTCACGTTGACCGTGAGCACCGGCTCGCGCAGCACGAGCACCCGGTCGGCGACCTCGACGAACCGGCCGGTCGTCGTCATGCCGCACCAGCGGCGCGTGCCAGGAACCGTTGCCGGTCGACCAGGGCCCGCTCCACCCGCCCCTCGGCGACGGTCTGCCCGCCCTCGGTGACGGTGATCTCGAACACCAGCCGCCGCCGCTCCACCTCGGTCAGCCGGGCCTGCGCCGCGACCATGCGGCCCACCGGTGTCGCGGCCCGGTGCTCCAGCTCCACCCGGGTGCCGACGGTGGTCGAGCCGTTCGGCAGGTGGCCGGCGGTGGCAGCCACCGTCGCTGCTTCGGCCAGGGCGAGCACCCGTGGCGTGCCGAGCACCGGAACGTCGCCGGAGCCGACCGCCTGGGCGGTGTCGGCGTCGGTGACGGTCAACTCGACCCGGGCGGTCAGACCCGGGGTCAGGGCTTGATCCGGTAGCTCCTGCATGGCCACAGCGTAGGTCCTCGGCGGGGCTCGGACCATGCGGCCGGGCAGATGCGCCACGCCCGCCACGGCACCGCAGGTGCTCCTGCCGCCGGTCTGGCGCGGGTCGCCGCTAACCTTGTCCGCGATGTCTGCCGTCACCGACCCCAAGCCCCCACCCTCCACCGAGCCGCCCACCCGGCGCGACGGTGGGCGCCGCCGTGTGATCGCGATGTCGGTCTGGGGCGTCGCCTTCGTGGCTGGCTGGCTCGTCATCGGCCTGCCTACCGACCCGGTGTACGCGTTCTTCTGGATCTGGGCCGGCACCATCGCCTGGTATTCCGCCCGCCCCTGGCGCAGCCACCTACGCTTCGCCCGGGACTGGGTGCCGGTGGTGCTGCTACTGGTCGCCTACAACCTCTCCCGTGGGTTCGCCTACCACGACGGGACCGTGCCGCACGCCTACGAGTTGATCCTGGCCGACCGTCTGATGTTCGGCTGGGCCATGGACGGTCAGGTGCCGACCGTCTGGTTGCAGCAGCACCTCTACCAGCCGGAGGTGCGCTGGTGGGATGTCCTGGTCAGTTGGGTGTACTTCTCGCACTTCGTGGCGGCGCTGGCCGCCGCGGCGGTGCTCTGGATGGTCGAGCGCAGCCGGTGGGCGGCGTTCATGCGCCGCTGGTTCTTTCTTTGCGCCACCGGCCTGATCACCTACTTCCTCTACCCGGCCGCGCCACCGTGGTGGGCGGCGCAGAACGGGTTGATCGAGGAGGTCGCCCGGATCTCCACGCGGGGCTGGAAGGCGTTCGGGATGCACGGCGCGGGCAACCTGCTCAACGCCGGGCAGCTGGCCTCCAACCCGGTGGCCGCGATGCCGTCGCTACACACCGCCTTCGCCCTGTTCGTGGTGCTGTTCTTCCTGCGTAACGTCCGTCGCCGCTGGTGGCCGCTGCTGCTGGCCTACCCGCTGGCGATGACCTTCACGCTGGTCTACAGCGGCGAGCACTACGTGATCGACGTGCTGGTCGGCTGGGCGTACGTCGCCATGACCTTCCTGGTGGTCGGCTGGGCCGAACGCTGGTGGGCCCGCCGGAAGGCCCGCGCCGCCCCGACCGACACCTCGACCGCCGAGCCGGCGACCCCACCTGACCCCGCCGCCCCGCCAGCACCCCCCACCAAGGCACCCCCCATCCCATCCCCCCGCTGACCCCCCACCCCACTTCCACCCACCCCACCCCCGTCCGTATCACCTCGCCGATCTTGCGGTTACGGTCGCCGATACGCCCCTTATGTCGGCTTTTCCGAGAAAAGTGCAAGATCGCGGGAGCGGGAGCGGGAGTGGGCGGGTGTTAGGGGGTGGGGTTGCGGGCGGCTTGGCCGCGGGCGGTCAACTCCGCCGCCAAGGCCCAGGCGTCGGCGAGGTCCCGGTCCGCCGCCGCAGCGCCGGCCCCACCCGCGGTGTCGGCGTGCACGGTGGCCAACCCGAGCATGCGCTGCACCGGCCCCTGCACCACCCGGACGCTCTGCAACCGGGCGTACGGCACGATCGTCAGCTGGCGGGTGAGCAGGCCGGAACGGACGGCGAGCACCTGCTCGGTCAGGCCGGCGCCGAGCACCTGGCGGCTCAGCGGGTTGACCCAGCGGGCCCGGGCCGGTGGTGGCCGCAGCGGCAACGACGACAGCGCCACCCCGGGCAGCACCTCGGCGACGATCATCTCGCCGGTCGGTTGGTCACCGACGGGCAGCAGACGGTCCGGCCGGTTGCGCTCGTCGGCCTCGCCGGCGGCGTAACCGGCCACCTCCAGCCGCAGCCGCAACCAGCCCTTCATCCGCCACAGCAACGGCCAGGTCACCCGCACGGTCTGTACCCGGTGCAACGGTACGGTCTGCGACCTGGTCTCCAGCAGGCCGTTGCGGATGCGCAGCCGGTCGTCGTCGCGGGCCAGCTGGAACCGCCAGTCGTCGAGGACCCGTCGGACGGGTTGCAGCAGGACCCCGGCCATCGCGGTGAGCGTGCTCGCCACCGCGATGAAGGACCAGGACCCCTCGGACAGGAACTGCGTCGCCACGAAAGCCACGCCGAAGGGCAGCAGAAACGCCTGCGGGGTCAGCAGCTGACTGATCAGCAGGTCCCGGTTGCTCACCGCGTGCAGCGGCCGGCCGGCTGGCGGGGGTGGCTCGGCGCCCGCAGGCAGCGGCTGCGCCGGGGTCGCCGGCACCGCGCCGGAGGGGTAACCGGCCAGGGCCAGCAGGCGCTGCCGCAGCGCTGCGGCCTCGGCCACACTGAGGTACGCCAGTGGCGCCTCGGTCTTGCCGCCGCCGACCACCTCCAGGCGCAGCTCGGCCAGCCCGGTGAGCTGCGCGAGCAGCGGCCGAACCACCTCGACGGCCTGGAGCCGTTCCAGCGGAATCGCCCGGGTACGCCGCCAGAGCAGCCCCTCGTGGATGCGTAGTTCCCGGCCCACCACCTGGTAGCCGGTGTTGTACCAGCTGACCACGGCCAGCACGCTCGCGCCCAGCGCGAGCACGATCACCATCGCGACGAACCAACCGAACCCGACCCGGGACAGGGTCGACCAGGACAGCCCGGCGATGACCACGACCAGTGACTTGGCGCCGTGCAGCGCGGGACTCAACGGATGCAGCCGTTGCCGTGCCGACGGATCCTGCGGCGGCGGACCGGCCCACCCGGCGGGCGGCTGCGGCGGACCGGACGGCGATGACGGCCCGGCCACCTGGTACGGGTCCGGCGGCGGACCCACGCCCGGTGGTGCTGCCTCGGCTGCCGGCACGGCGCGGTCGGACGGTGGCGCCTCGGCGGGCATCGCCGGCACAGCGTGTTCGGCGGGCTGACCGGCAGCTTGGTCGCCCACCGCGTTTCCGACGTGCTGCCGCTCGTCCGAGCTGGGCGGGGTCCGGTCGGGACCCGGTCCGGCCGACCCGCTCACAGCCCTTCCGCCCGGTCCTCGCCGAGCGCGGTCAGGCGGTCCCGCAGCCGGGACGCCTCCGCCGGACGCAGCCCCGGCACCCGGGCATCGCTCGCCGCGGCCGCGGTGTGCAGCTGCACGGTCGCCAGATCGAATGCCCGCTCCAGCGGACCGGCGCTCACGTCGACGAACTGCATCCGCGAGTACGGGACGATGGACAGCCGGCGGACCAGCAGACCGTGCCGGACCAGCAGATCGTCCTCACGTTCGGCGTAGCCCCAGGCCCGTACCGCCCGGACGATGGTCACCACCCGCCACAGAGCGAACAACCCGACGGCACCGAGCGCCAAACCGAACGGCCAGGAACCGGTAAGTGCCCAACCGACACCGAGCACCGCCGAGACGACGGCCACCCCGGCCGCCAGGCGCAGCAGCTCCACCCAGATCAGGTCGGTCGAGATCGACTGCCACTTGACGGTTTCCGGCCACGGTTCGAGCGGGCTGGTCGGCGCGGCCGGCAGCCGGACCTCAGGCGCGTCATCACTCACAGTGCCGACCTTTCGTTCGCGACTGCGGGGCTCGCAAGCTCACTCCTCGCGCTCACGGTGCAAGCCTTTCGTTCGCGACTGCGGGGCTCGCAAGCTCACTCCTCGCGCTCACGGGGCCGGCTTTTCGTTGTACGCGTCCACTCTTCGAGCGTAGGCGATCCCGCCAGCGGGGTGACCTCGCGCAGAAAGGCCCGCGCGCCGAGGAAGTCGCCGAGTGACGATCGGTGCTCGTCACAGGCGAGCCAGGTCTTGCGCCGCTCCGGCGCGTGCAGGCGGGGATTGTTCCAGCGCAGTGCCCATCGGGCCGCGGCACGACAGCCACGGGCCGAACACGGTAGTGCTTCGGCGGAGCTGTCGGGGTGGGTCATCCCGCTCAGTCTAGGACGGCGGGGAAAGAATGAGCGCCGGGCGGCCACGGGGGAAGCCGCCCGGCGACGGATGAATGGTACACACGCCGGGGCGGCTTTTGTCCACTGGCGATCGGCGATTCCTCCGTCCCGGAACGGCGTGGCGGAAATCGGTCGCTCCCTCCGTCGGTACTCAGTCGGGCATGCGAGGCTTGGTACCGCACACGCCGCGACGACCGATTACGCTGTGGAGGACCAGTGGCCCAGCCGACCACGCCCGACGCCCCGCCGCCGAACGGGGCGCAACCACAGGCGCCCGCACCGCCGACCACGCCGGCGCAGGACGCCTCCCTGCTGGAGCGGGCACTGTTCGAGATCAAGCGCGTGATCGTCGGGCAGGACCGGATGGTCGAGCGGATGTTCGTCGCGTTGCTCGCCCGCGGGCACTGTCTGCTGGAGGGCGTACCGGGGGTGGCCAAGACCCTCGCGGTGGAGACCCTTGCCAAGGTGGTCGGCGGATCGTTCGCCCGGGTGCAGTTCACCCCGGACCTGGTGCCGGCGGACATCATGGGCACCAGGATCTACCGCCAGTCCAGCGAGAAGTTCGACGTCGAGCTGGGTCCGGTCTTCGTCAACTTCCTGCTCGCCGACGAGATCAACCGGGCGCCGGCGAAGGTGCAGTCCGCGTTGCTGGAGGTGATGAGCGAGCGGCAGGTGTCGATCGGCGGCGAGAGTCACCGGGTACCGAACCCGTTCCTGGTGATGGCGACGCAGAACCCGATCGAACAGGAAGGGGTGTACCCGCTGCCGGAGGCGCAACGGGACCGCTTCCTCATGAAGATCATCGTGGGGTACCCGACCGACGCCGAGGAGCGGGAGATCGTCTACCGGATGGGCGTTGCCCCGCCCGAGCCCACCGCCGTGTTCGACACCGAGGATCTGATCGCCCTGCAACACAAGGCCGACCAGGTCTTCGTCCACAACGCCCTGGTCGACTACGCGGTCCGGCTGGTGCTGGCCACTCGTACTCCGGCGGAACACGGCATGCCCGACGTCGCGCAACTGATCCAGTACGGTGCCAGCCCCCGGGCCTCGCTCGGGCTGGTCCGGGCCACCCGGGCGCTGGCCCTGCTCCGCGGTCGCGACTACGCCCTGCCGCAGGACGTGCAGGACATCGCGCCGGACATCCTGCGGCACCGGCTGGTGCTCAGCTACGACGCGCTCGCCGACGACGTACCGGCCGACCACGTGGTGCACCGGGTGATGTCGACAATCCCGCTGCCGTCGGTGGCGCCCCGGCAGCAGGCCACCCCGCCCGTCGGGGCGGTGGCACCTACGTCGGGGTGGCCCGGGCAGCGGCCGTGACCTCGACCACCCCTCGACCCGGTGAGCCGGACCCGCTGGCGGCCACCAACCGTTCCGGTGCCGTGCTGTCCCGCCTGCAACTGCTGGTGACCCGCAAACTCGACGGGCTCCTGCAGGGCGACTACGCGGGCCTGCTGCCCGGCCCGGGCAGCGAGGCCGGCGAGTCGCGCGAGTACCGCCCCGGCGACGACGTGCGCCGGATGGACTGGCCGGTGACCGCCCGGACCACCACCCCGCACGTGCGGCGTACCGTGGCCGACCGTGAGCTGGAGACGTGGCTGGCGGTGGACCTGTCGGCGAGCCTGGACTTCGGCACCGGCCAGTGGCTCAAGCGGGACGTGGTGATCGCGGCGGCCGCGGCGATCACGCACCTGACCGTGCGGGGTGGCAACCGGATCGGTGCGGTAGTCGGCAGCGGCGGTGACGTCCCGGCGCCCCGCCGTGGCCGGCGGCAGCCGCCCCCGGTCGGCCCGGGACGGCTGGTCCGGCTGCCCGCCCGGTCCGGGCGCAAGGAGGCCCAGGGCATGCTGCGGGCGATCGCCGGCACCGAGATCCGGCCCGGCCGCGGTGACCTCGGCGCGCTCATCGACATGCTCAACCGCCCGCCCCGGCGGCGCGGTGTCGCTGTGGTCATCTCCGACTTCCTCGCCCCGCCGGCCCAGTGGGCGCGTCCGCTGCGCAAGCTGCGGGTACGGCAGGACCTGCTCGCGATCGAGGTGGTCGATCCGCGGGAGCTGGAACTACCCGACGTCGGGGTGCTCCCGGTGATCGACCCGGAGACCGGCGAACTGCACGAGGTGCAGACCGCCGACCCGGGCCTGCGGCACCGTTACGCGGCAGCCGCCGCAGCCCAGCGGGCGGAGATCTCCGCCGCGTTGCGCGCCGCCGGCGCCGCTCACCTGCGACTGCGTACCGACCGAGACTGGCTGCTGGACATGGTGCGCTTCGTGGCCGCCCAGCGGCACGCCCGCACCCGAGGGACGACGAGATGATCCGACTGCTGCAACCCTGGTGGCTGCTGGCCGTGCTGCCGGTGCTCGCCCTCGCCGCGCTGTACGTCTGGCGGCAGCTGCGCCGGCGCGACTACGCGCTGCGGTTCACCAACGTGGACCTGCTGCGTACCGTGGCGCCGAAGGGCCTCGGCTGGCGTCGACACCTGCCGGCCACCGCGTTCCTGCTGGCGCTGCTGGTGTTGGCCGGTGCGTTGGCCCGGCCCGCGGTCGACACGCGGGAGCCGTTGGAGCGGGCCACCATCATGCTGGCCATCGACGTGTCGTTGTCCATGCAGGCTGACGATGTGCCACCGAACCGCCTGGAGGCAGCGCAGGAGGCGGCAATGCAGTTCGTGGCGGAGCTGCCGGAGACGTACAACCTGGGGTTGGTCTCGTTCGCCAAGTCGGCAAACGTGCTGGTGCCGCCGACCAAGGACCGCCCGGCGGTGACCAGTGCCATCGAGGGACTGGTGCTGGCCGAGGCGACGGCCACCGGCGAAGCGGTCTTCACCTGCCTGGAGGCGATCCGGTCGGTGCCGGCCGACGGGGCCGCCGGTATCCCGCCGGCCCGGATCGTGCTGCTCTCCGACGGCTTCCGCACGGCCGGACGGTCGGTCGAGGAGGCGGCCGCCGCGGCGCAGGCGGCGAACGTGCCGGTCTCCACCATCGCCTTCGGCACCGACTCCGGGCACGTCGACATCGGTGGCCAGTTGCAGCGGGTACCGGTGGACCGGCTCGCCCTGGCCGAGCTGGCCGAGACGACCGAGGGATTCTTCTACGAGGCGGCCACCGTCAACGAGCTGAAGCAGGTCTATCAGGACATGGGCAGCTCGATCGGCTTCCGCACCGAACCGAGAGAAATCACCCAGTGGTACGCGGGCATCGCCCTCCTGCTGGCCCTCTGCGCCGGCGCCTTCAGCCTCCTCTGGTCCTCCCGCATGATCTGACCGCCGCCGAAGCCCTGTTGATCATGAAGTTAGCGGCACTGTTGAAGATCAAACCGGCCGTCAACCTCATGATCAACAGAGGTGGGCGAACGAGTGGGTTAGTGGGTGGCGCTGGCCAGGAAGAAGAGGACGGCTACCCAGACGGCGGCGAGGGTGAAGCCCAGCGGGGCGACGTAGCGGCTCATGACAGCTCCGACGTGGCGGCTCGGCGGCCCGGGCAGGGCGGACCGCGGGAGGGGTGGATCGGGACGCGCACACGCGAAGTCGTGACCGGGCTGCTTTCCGGCGGTACCCGTCCGATCGGCCGCCGCGACAGGGGAGCAGGACGGCGGGACGGATACCCGGGGGAGCGGGCCAGCTCAGGCGGAGCGGGGCTCAGCGTGGCTGGCGGTCGGCCCGGCCACGACTGGGAGGATCGCTATCTCGCACAGCGATCACCTCCTGCGGTCGGATTCCGGGGCGACGCGGGCCGCCGAGCGACCCGCAAACGCGGATCATCGTACACCCGGGTTTTGCGCCCGGCCCACTCGGCCGATCGGCCCACGGAGCGCGCCCGTTCATCGGCCGACAGCCGTTGGCGCGCAGCAGGTCATCCAGCCGGCGGTACCCGGGTACGACGTGCGGCGGGTTAGTGATTACCGTGCGGTAGCGCCTAGTCTCCAAGCCGCAGCGATCTTTGGGAGGGGACGCACCGTGTCACGAACTGTGCTGGTTACCGGGGGCAACCGGGGGATCGGTCTGGCCATCGCCCAGGCCTTCGCCAAGCAGGGTGACCGGGTGGCGATCACCCACCGAGGCAGCGGGGCGCCGGACGGGCTGTTCGGCGTGCGGTGTGACATCACCGACAGCGAGTCCGTCGAGGCGGCCTTCGCGGCGGTCGAAGCGGAACTGGGGCCGGTGGAGGTGCTTGTCGCCAACGCGGGCATCACCGACGACACGCTGCTGCTGCGCATGTCGGAGGAGCAGTTCACCCGGGTGCTGGACACCAACCTGACCGGCGCGTACCGCTGCGCCAAGCGGGCCTCCGGGAAGATGCTGCGGGCCAGGTGGGGGCGCATGATCTTCGTCTCCTCGGTGGTCGGCCTCTCCGGTGGTGCCGGCCAGGTCAACTACGCGGCCAGCAAGGCCGGCCTGGTCGGGGTGGCCCGCTCGATCACCCGGGAGCTGGGCGGCCGGAACATCACCGCAAACGTGGTCGCACCGGGCTTCATCGAGACCGACATGACCGCAGGGCTGACCGACCAGCGCAAGGCCGAGATCCTCAAGTCGATCCCGGCGGGTCGGATGGCCAGCCCGGACGAGGTCGCCGCGGTGATCACCTGGCTGGCGGGCGACAGCGCCGGGTACGTCTCCGGCGCGGTCATCCCGGTCGACGGTGGCCTGGGCATGGGCCACTGAATCCTGAGCACGGAGGAATGAGCGTAATGTCCGGACTGCTGGCCGGTAAGCGGCTGCTCGTCACCGGCGTCATCACCGACGCCTCGATCGCCTTCTCGGTGGCCAAGCTCGCCCAGGAGAACGGCGCCCAGGTCGTGCTCACCGGCTACGGCCGACTGTCACTGGTGGAGCGGATCGCCAAGCGGCTGCCCGAGCCGGCACCCGTGATCGAGTTGGACGTGACCGACCCCGAGCAGCTCGCCGGGCTGGCCGACAAGGTCCGCGAGCACGTCGACGGCCTCGACGGGTTGGTGCACTCGATCGGTTTCGCCCCGCAGAGCTGCCTCGGTGGCGGGTTCCTCGACGCCTCCTGGGACGACGTGGCGACGGCGCTGCACGTCTCGACGTACTCCTACAAGTCCCTGGCCGTCGCTGCGCTGCCGCTGATGTCGCCGGGCGGCTCGGTGGTCGGTCTGACCTTCGACGCCAGCCAGGCGTGGCCGGTGTACGACTGGATGGGCGTGGCCAAGGCCGGGCTGGAGTCGGCCTCCCGCTACCTCGCCCTGCACCTGGGCAAGCAGGGCATCCGCAGCAACCTGGTGGCCGCCGGTCCGCTGCGCACCATGGCCGCGAAGTCCATCCCCGGCTTCGAGCAGTTCGAGGACGCCTGGGCCGGACGTGCCCCGCTGGGCTGGGACCTCACCGACCAGGAACCGGCCGCCCGGGCCTGTCTCGCCCTGCTGTCGGACTGGTTCCCGGCGACCACCGGCGAGATCGTGCACGTCGATGGCGGTTACCACGCAGTCGGCGCCTGAGGTGTAGCCGGGGCGCTGTTAACGACCGGGACCCGGGGGCGTTGCCGGGACGCCGCAGGCCACCGGCAAGAATGGACCCATGGCGTACGACGCGGTGGTGCTGGTGTCCTTCGGTGGCCCGGAAGGGCCCGACGACGTGCTGCCGTTCCTGCAGAACGTGACCCGGGGACGGGGCGTGCCGCCGGAGCGGCTGGCCGAGGTCGCCGAGCACTACCAGCACTTCGGCGGGGTCTCTCCGATCAACCAGCAGTGTCGGGAGCTGTTGGCGGCGGTCCGCGCCGACTTCGCCGCCAACGGGCTCGACCTGCCGGTGTACTGGGGCAATCGGAACTGGGATCCGATGCTCGCCGACACGGTGGCCCAGATGCGCGACGACGGCGTACGACGGGCGCTGGCCTTCGTCACCAGCGCCTTCGGCGGATACTCCTCCTGCCGGCAGTACCAGGAGGACATCGCCGCCGCACGGGCGGCGGTCGGCCCGGACGCGCCCGTGATCGAGAAGCTGCGCCAGTTCTGGGATCATCCCGGCTTCGTCGAGCCGCACGTCGACGCGGTGCGCTCCGCGCTCGCCCAACTAGACCCGGCGCGGCGGGACAGCACCCGGCTCGTGTTCACCGCACACTCGGTGCCGATCTCGGCGGCCGACAGCGCAGGCCCGCACGGCGGCCGGTACACCGCCCAACTCGCCGAGACGGCCCGGCTGGTGCACGCGGCGGCGGCCCCGGATCTGCCGTACGACCTGGTCTGGCAGAGCCGGTCCGGCCCGCCCCACGTGCCGTGGCTGGAGCCGGACATCAACGACCACCTGGAGACGCTCGCCGAGCAGGGCGTGACCGGGGTGGTGGTCAGCCCGATCGGATTCGTCTCCGACCACCTCGAGGTGGTGTGGGACCTGGACACCGAGGCGTTGGACACGGCCAAGCGGCTCGGGGTGGACTTCGTCCGCGCCGGTACCCCCGGCACCGACCCGCGCTACGTGACCATGGTTCGGGAACTGGTGCGGGAACGGATCGACCCGGACGGCGCGGAGCTGCGTCGTCGGCTGGGCGAGCTGCCGATGTGGGACAGCTGTCCCACGGTCTGCTGCGTCCCACCCCGCCGTCCGTCCTGACCGCCGCGGCGAACCCGACGACACCCCTGGGGATGATCATGCAGGACCGTAAGCCCGTCGAGAGTTGGCTCAGCGACATGGACGGCGTGCTGGTGCACGAGGGCCAGCCGGTGCCGGGCGCGCCGGAGTTCGTCAAGCGGCTGCGTGCCTCCGGCAAGCCGTTCCTGGTGCTGACCAACAACTCCATCTACACCCCGCGCGATCTCCAGGCCCGGTTGGCCCGGATGGGCCTGGACGTGCCGGAGCAGGCGATCTGGTCGTCCGCCCTGGCCACCGCCCAGTTCCTGGCCGACCAGCGGCCGGGCGGCACCGCGTACGTCATCGGGGAGGCCGGGCTGACCACCGCTCTGCACGCGGTTGGCTACGTGCTCAGCGACTTCGCCCCCGACTACGTGGTGCTGGGGGAGACCCGCACCTACAGCTTCGAGGCGATCACCAAGGCGGTCCGGCTGATCAACGACGGGGCGCGGTTCATCTGCACCAACCCCGACGCCACCGGGCCCTCGGTGGAGGGTGCCCTGCCGGCCGCCGGCTCGGTGGCCGCGATGATCTCGAAGGCCACCGGAGTGGAGCCGTACTTCGTCGGCAAGCCCAATCCGATGATGATGCGGTCGGCCCTGAACACAATAAACGCACACTCGGAGAGCACCGCGATGATCGGTGACCGGATGGACACCGACATCCTCTGCGGCCTGGAGGCCGGGCTGGAGACCATCCTGGTGCTGACCGGGATCAGTTCCCGGGTGGAGGCGGAACGTTATCCGTACCGCCCGTCCCGGATCGTCAACTCGGTCGCCGACCTGATCGACGAGGTCTGAGCCGCCGCCGGGTCACTGGCGTGCCGCGTCGCGGCACAGGAATTCGGCGAGCACCGGGGCGAGGACGGTCGCCGGCACACCGTGCCACTCGCCGGGCAGGCCGCGCTGCTCGGCGGCGGGCAACAGGCCGGCCATGGTGGCGGCCATCTCGGCCAGGTCGTCGGTGCTGCCGGCGCTGTGCAGGACCAGCGCCGGGGTGGTGACCCGGGCGAGCACCGTCGGCCCGGTGGCTTCGCTCAGCAGGCTGTCGTAGGCCAGGGTGTGCGCCACCGAGACCATGGCGTTCCAGTGTGGGGTGTCGCGCATCCCGGCCAGCAGTTGCTCGGGTACGCCGATGGAGGTCAGGAAGAACGTCACCGCCTCGGCACCGCCCAGTCGGCTCAGGGTCGCGGTGAAGGCCCGCTTGCCGGCTTCGTCGTCGACGCTCAGCGGTGGCTCCAACAGGACCAGCCGTCGTACGTCGAGGCCGGCGGCGGCCGCGTGCAACGCGAGCAGACCACCCGAGGAGTACCCGTACAACGCGGCGGGCGCCTTCGCCGCGGCGATCAGCGCGGCGAGATCCTCGACCTCGCGTTCGGGGGCGTAGGGCGGGGTGTCGTCGCTGTCCCCACGCCCACGACGGTCGTAGCGGTAGACGGTGAAGTGGGGTATGAGCAGGTCGGCGAGTTCACTGAGTGGGCTGTTGGCGCGGAAGTGCCCGGCGGCGTCGATGAGGATCAGCGGCGGGCCGGCACCCTCGCGTTGGTAGGCGATGCGCGTGCCGTCCCGTGAGGTGACCATCGGCATGAACTGAACCGTACAGTACAGTTACGGTGTGCGAAAGGACGCTAACCGGCGCGGGATCCTCGACGCCGCCCTGATCGAGTTCCTCGAACACGGCTACGTGGCCGCCGGGATGGACCGGATCGCCGCCCGTGCCGGCGTCTCCAAGGTGACCGTGTATGCGCACTTCACCGACAAACACGGCCTCTTCGAGGCGGTGTTCACCGGCGCGATCGCCGAGGCCGAGCGGGCCGGCTCGGCGTACGTCGAGGCCCTGGCCGACTCCGACGACCTCCCACGGGATCTGAGGGCCTTCGCCCGCGAGCACATCGCCACGGTCACCGCCCCGCACCTGCTCCAATTGCGTCGGATGCTGATCGGCGAGGCGGGCCGCTTTCCTGAGCTGGCCCGGGCGTGGCACCGCGCCGCGCCCGAACGTGGCCACGCCACTCTCGCCACGGCCATCACCCGTCTCGCCGAGCGGGGCCTGCTGCGCGCGCCGGACCCGCTGCTCGCGGCGCAGTACCTGAACTATCTGATCCTGTCGATTCCGCTCAACGAGGCGATGTTCGCCGTTCGCGTGTCCTTCTCCGAGGTGGACCTGCACCGCTGGGCCGACGAGGCAGTCCGGATCTTCCTCGCCGCCCACACCCCCTGAACGGCCACCCGCGCCCCGCGATCTTGCACTTGTGGTCGCCGCAATGCGGCCTCCATCCGCTTTTGTCCCGACCAAAAATGCAAGATCGCGGGTGCCGGGGTGCCGGGGTGCCGGGGTGCCGGGGTGCCGGGGTGCCGGGGTGGGGTCAGGGTCGCAGGGGGGCGTTGCAGGCGGCGACGAGGGCCTGACGGCAGGCGGCGGTGAGGGGGCGCAGGGCGGCGTCGCGCTGCTGGGCCTCGTAGTTGTTGACCGCGCCGCCGGGTGCCGCGTGCCCGGCCAGGGCGAGGACCCGGTCGAGCACGGCGGCCCGGGCGAACAGCCGGCGCGAGCGCGGGTCGAACCCGGGGGGCAGGTCGGTGGTGCCGTCGGGGCGACGCAACGCCTCCAGGGCGCCGGCCAACTCCGGACGCCACTGGGCCACGTCGAGGCGGGTGAGCGCGGCTGTGGTGTCGGCCAGCGCGGCGGCCAGCTCCGCCTCCGCTTCGGCGGCGCCGGGCAGGGTGAGGCAGGCGGCGGGAGCGTCCGCCGGCAGCGGGTGCACTCGCCAGAGCACCGTCTCGAAGGTGTCGCCGGAACCGGAGGTGTGCACGCGTACCTCGGGGATCAGCCCCAGCCCGCCGGCTATCACGGCCTCGCCGGCAACCAGCGCGGCGCCGGCGAAGTCGCCCGGGCCGGGTAGGCCGCGCGGGTCGCCCGGCGCCGGCAGCACCAGCCGGATCTCGTCCGGCGAGAGCTTGGCCAGGGTGGGCAGCGCCTCCCGTAGCGGTACGTCGGTCCAGGTGCCGGGCGCGTCGGCGACCAGGTGCTCCTCGGTGCCGGCGACGGCGTCGGCGACCTCGTCGAAGGGCACCAACCCGGCGCGCCACGCGCGCACCCAGGCAACGAACCGGCTCGACCGGCGCGGCGCGAGGATGGCCGCACCCGCAGCGGGGGTGGACATGCCGAAAGAGTACGTGGTGACGCCGGTCCGTGTCTCGACTGCCGCGCCGCCGCCTCCCCGTCGCGCCGATCATGCAGTTGTGGTGGGCGGTTGGCTCCCCTTCACGGCTTTTGTCAGATGCCACAACTGCATGATCGCGATCGGGAGATAGGGACGGGGTGTGTCGGGGTTGGGGCGTGGTGGCGGCGGGCTTAGCGTGACGGGATGGGGCGGCGGTACGGCGAGGACGTGTTGGCGGGGGACTGGCGGCGGCGGAAGGTGACCCCGGAGGTTGACGCCGAAGCGGACCTCGTGGTCGAGGACGCCGAATCCGGTTTCTGCGGGGCGGTCGTCGGCTTCGAATCCGGTGCGGTGGTGCTGGAGGACCGGCACGGTCGGCGGCGCAACTTTCCGCTGTTGCCGGCGGCGTTTCTGCTCGACGGCCGCCCGGTCACCCTGCGCCGTCCCACCCGGCCGCCGGTGCCGGCGGCCCGGCGGCGTACCGCTTCAGGGTCCGTGGCGGTGGACGGGGTACGCGCCCGGGTCGCCCGGGCAAGCCGGATCTGGGTCGAGGGTGTGCACGACGCCGCCCTCGTCGAGCGGATCTGGGGCGACGACCTGCGCATCGAGGGTGTGGTGGTGCAACCGCTGTCCGGCATCGACGCGCTCGACGCCGAGGTACGCGACTTCGGGCCGGGCCCGGGCCGTCGGCTCGGTGTGCTGGTCGACCACCTCGTGCCCGGCTCCAAGGAGAGCCGCATCGTGGCCCGGGTCAACTCGCCGCACGTCCTGGTCACCGGTCATCCGTACGTCGACGTCTGGCAGGCGGTGAAACCGGCCGCGCTGGGCATCGCGGCGTGGCCGGTGGTGCCACCGGGACGGCCCTGGAAGGAAGGCGTCTGCGCCGCGCTCGGTGCCGCCGAACCGGCCGAACTGTGGCGGCTGATCCTGTCCCGGGTGGACAGCTTCGCTGACGTGGAGACGCCGCTGATCAACGCGATGGAGCGGCTGATCGACTTCGTGACCGAACCGGACTGAGCCGCCGGCCCCACCGGCGAGGACGTCGACCGCTACCGTGAACGGCCTGATCCCTACCACCCCCGGGGGTACGCACGTGAGCCGGTTAGAGCAACTGCGACAGCGGTTGCGTCAGGCGTACGCGACGGGACGCGAGTCGGTGCGTGCCGCCCGCGAGCGGGAGAACGCGCGGCGCATCGAGCGGGCGGCCGAGCGGGACCGGCTGATTCCCGAACCGGTGACGCCGACCGACGACGCGGCCGTCTCCACGACCAGCCGCGACGACGCGGACGTGCCGAGGGGCCTGCGCATCGCCGCCGCCTGGTCGTGGCGGCTCCTGGTCATCGGGATCGTCGGCTGGGCGTTGCTGCGGATCTTCGGCGCCATCCGTGTCGTCATTGTCCCGTTGCTGGTGGCGTTGCTGCTCGCCGCCCTGCTGGCGCCGGCCGTCGGCTGGCTGCTGCGCGCCCGGTTGCCGCGTACGCTGGCCACCGCCGTGGTGCTCATCGGCGGGCTGGCCGCGGTGGTCGGCACACTGACCCTGGTGGTCAACGAGTTCATCGCGGGCCTGCCGGAGCTCAGCGCCAGCGCCGCGGCCGGCATCGGGCAGATCCAGACCTGGCTGCGCGACGGCCCGTTGAACCTCTCCGACACCCAACTCGACAGGTACATCGAGGCCGGGCAGAACTGGATCAACGAGAACTCGCAGGCGTTGACCAGCAACGCGCTCGCGACGGCAGGCACCGTGGTCGAGGTGTTCACCGGCGCGCTGCTGGTGCTGTTCGCCACGTTCTTCTTCCTCCGCGACGGCGACCGGATCTGGCGGTTCCTGGTCGGGACGTTCCCGGTCGCCGCCCGCTGGCGGGTCGACGACGCCGGCCGGGCCTCCTGGCGGACCCTGGTCGCCTACGTACGCGCCACGGTGCTGGTGGCGTTCATCGACGCCGTGGGCATCGGGATCGCCCTGGTGCTGTTCGACGTGCCGTTCGCCTTCCCGCTGACGGCGCTGGTGTTCCTCGGCGCGTTCATCCCGATCGTCGGCGCGACGCTGTCCGGCGCGGTCGCGGTCCTCGTGGCGTTGGTGGACGCCGGCTGGGTCACCGCCCTGATCATCTTCGGTGCGGTGATCGTGGTGCAGCAGGTGGAGGGCAACGTCCTGCAACCGTGGATCATGGGTCGGGCGGTGGCGTTGCATCCGCTGCCCGTGGTGCTGGCGGTGACCGCCGGGGTGGTGCTGGAGGGCATCGTCGGCGCGCTCGTCGCCGTACCGCTGATCGCGGTGCTCAACACCGCCGTGCGCCGCCTGTCCCGGCAACGGCCGACGCCGACGCCGCCGCCAGCGGCGCCGGAGGCCGTGGTGGTTCGCTCCACCCCGGTCTGACGGCCTCGCCGTGTCGGCGGCAGACGCCGCCGACACGTGCTCGATCTGTTGGCCGAGCCGGGTATGCGCGCGGCGAGGTACGTCACGCCGGGTCAGGGTTCGTCGTCCGGGGAACGGGTGAAGACAAAGGTGGCGATGTCCAGCGCGACCGGGCGACCCGTCTCGTCGCGCAACACCGTCAGGACCTCGCCGTTCTCGACGCCGCTGACGCCGCGCCACCGGTCGGGCCCCTCCGGGGCGTAGCGACTGATCCGGTCGCCGCGTGACGCGCCGACCAGTTCCCCGGTGGTGTGGTCCCAGCTGACGTCGAGCGCGGTACCCATCCACCACCAGCGGCCGGTAAGCGGGGCCAGATCGGCCGGCGGTGGGGCCGCGGCCGGCTGCCACGGCCGGGTCGGCACGGGCTCGACGTCGAGCACGTGGGTGAGGACCCGGTGGCCGAGCGGCCCGATCCCACCGGTGCGGAAGCCGTACGAGTTGGCGAAGCCGACGACGCCGGTGCGGCTGGGGCGGTGCACGGCCAGCGTGGCGACGTAACCGGGCATCGAGCCGCCGTGCCCGACGTGGATCCGGTCGCCGTCGCGGGTGAGCTGGATACCGAGGCCGTATCCGCCGCGCCAGGCGTCCAGGTCGCTGAGGATCACCGGTGCGCACATCTCGTCGAGGGTGGCGGGGCTGAGCACGGCCGGATCCGGGTCGGCGAGGAAGGCCGCCCAGCGGGCGAGATCGGTGACGGTGGACCAGAGCTGACCGGCCGGCGCCATCGCCCGGCTGTCGGTTCGTGGCTCCTCCCGTAGCGTGTCGTGCCAGGGGTGCAGCACGTAGCCCCGGGCGAACGGCTCGGTGGCCGCGTAGGTGGTGCGGTGCAGCCCGAGCGGCTCCAGGATCCGCTCCCGCGCCAGTTGGGCCCAGGGCGTACCGGTGACCCGCTCCAGCGCGCCGCCGAGCAGCCCGTACGCCAGGTTGGAATAGTGCCAGACCCGGTGCGGCGGATGCGCGACCTTCGCGGCGGTGAATCCGGTAAGCAGGGCGGTCAGGCCGACGCCCTCGCTGCGTTCCCACCACGGGCCGTCGGGTTCGCGTTGCAGACCGCCGGCGTGCCCGAGCAACTGCCGCAGGGTGACCGCCCCGGCCGCGGCGGCCTCGGGCAGGTGCCGGCGCAGCGGGTCGTCCAGTGCCAGCCGGCCGGCGTCGCGTTCCTGCATCACCAGCACGGCGGTCATCGTCTTGGTGATCGAACCGATCCGGTACTGGAGATCGGCGTCGGGGTGCGGCTGCGTGCCGGCGGCGGCCAGGTGGGCCAGCGTGCCGTCGCGGACCACGCCGATGATCAGCGATGGGACGTGGCCGGCGGACTGCGCGTCGGCCACCAGAGCGTCGACCTGCCGGGCGGTTTCGGGACGCAGGGGCACGAAGTCTCCCTCGATGTCGGTAGGGTCGCCCTATGATCATGACAGTTCGATGACACGTGCACGGACATGTCACGATCGTTACGTGGATGCCGTGTTGTGGATCGTGCTGGGTGTGGTGCTGGCGGTCGCTGAGATCTTCACGGCGACCCTGTTCCTGATCATGTTCGCGGTCGGCGCGTTCGCCGCTGCGGGTGCCGCCGCGCTGGGTGCGCCGGTGGCCGTGCAGGCGGTGGTCTTCGCGGTCGTCTCCGCGCTGACCGTGTTCGCCGCGCGACCGGTCATTCAACGACACAAACAGACCAGCTCCGACAGCGACGACACCACCTTCGGGGTCGAGGCGATCGAGGGCTCGACCGCCCTGGTGCTTGAGCACGTGGACGCCGACCGGGGCATGGTGAAGATCGACGGCGAGGTGTGGAGCGCTCGCGCCTACGACGCCACCCAGGTTTTCGCACCCGGCGAGCGGGTGCAGGTTATCCAGGTCAAGGGAGCGGTAGCCCTGGTCTGGCGGGACGTCACCACTCCCGGTGAGCTACCCGAAGCGGAAAGGTGAACGGATGGAGTTCGTAGTTCCCGCCCTATTGATAGCAGTGGCGCTGATCGCAGTGGTCACCCTGGCGAAGTCGGTGCGGATCGTTCCGCAGCAGCGTCAGGACGTTGTCGAGCGGCTCGGCCGGTACAAGCGCACGCTGAATCCCGGCCTCAACATTCTCGTGCCGTTCATCGACGCGGTACGCACCAAGGTCGACATGCGTGAGCAGGTGGTCAGCTTCCCGCCGCAGCCGGTGATCACCTCGGACAACCTGGTCGTGTCGATCGACACCGTCCTCTACTTCAAGGTGGTGGACTCCGTCCGGGCCACCTACGAGATCTCCAACTTCCTCCAGGCGATCGAGCAGCTGACCGTCACCACGCTGCGTAACGTGATCGGCTCGCTGGACCTGGAGCGGGCGCTCACCAGCCGGGAAGAGATCAACCGACACCTCTCCGGCGTACTGGACGAGACCACCGGTCGCTGGGGCATCAAGGTGACCCGGGTGGAGATCAAGGCGATCGAGCCGCCGCCGAGCATCCGCGACTCCATGGAGAAGCAGATGCGCGCCGAGCGGGACCGCCGGGCGGCGATCCTGAACGCCGAGGGGCACAAGCAGTCGCAGATCCTCTCGGCCGAGGGTGAGAAGCAGGCGGCGGTGCTGCGCGCCGACGGTGACCGGCAGGCCCGGATCCTGCAGGCCGAGGGTCAGGCGAAGGCGATCCGTACCGTGTTCGACGCCATCCACCAGGCCAACCCGAGCCAGAAGGTGCTCGCCTACCAGTACCTCCAGGCCCTGCCGCAGATCGCCAACGGCACGGCCAACAAGGTGTGGATCGTGCCAACCGAGCTCACCAAGGCTCTGGAGGGCATGGGCGGCGCACTCGGCGGCCTGGGTCAGATGGTCGGCGACGCGCCGAGCAAGGAGGCCTCCGACGATGCCAGCGCCGTCGAGCGGGAGGCCGCGGAGGCCGCACAGGCCGCCGCCGCAGCGGCCCAGGAGATCCACAACGAGGTACGCGTAGCCGAGGCGCAGGCCACCGGCGGCAACAGCCCGCAAGGGCTGCCCGCGCCGGAGCCGGTTTCCCCGGCTGCCCTGCTCAACGACACCTCGGATCAGCGCGAGCGCGGCTGACCCGATCCGGTGCCGGCCCGAACCGCTGTAGCGGTTCGGGCCGGTTCGCGTCCTGCCCGGGTTCGCGTCCTGCCCGGGTTCGCGTCCTGCCCGGGTTCGCGTCCTGCCCGGGTTCGCGTCCTGCCCGGGTTCGCGGTCTCCGCCGCCGCCAGACGACCCCGGATGCCGCAAGGTGCGGTCTACGCGCCGCCAGATGGCCCGGGATGCCGCAACTCGTGGGTCTCTGCCGCGTGCCTGGTCGGCCCGGGATGCGGCCGGTCCGGGATGCGGCAAGGTGTGGTCTGCGCGTGGCTGGTTGGCGCGGGATGCCGCAACTCGCGCTCTCCGCGTGCCTGGTCGGCGCGGGGTGCCGCAACTCGCGTTCTCCGCCTGGCTAGTGGGCGCGGGGTGCCGCAACTCGCGTTCTCCGCCTGGCTAGTGGGCGCGGGGTGCCGCAACTCGCGCTCTCTGCCGCGTGCCTGGTCGGTCCGGGATGCGGCCGGTCCGGGATGCGGCAAGGTGTGGTCTGCGCGTGGCTGGTTGGCGCGGGGTGCCGCAACTCGCGGTCTCCGCGTGGCTGGTGGGCGCGGGATGCCGCAACCCGGGCGAGGGCGGGGCACCGACCGGGTAGCTGACAGGTGGTCTCGCGCAGTCGCGGGGCCGGGTTCCGTCGGCCGGGCTCGGACCCGGCGACAAATGCGAGAAAGGCTCATGAGGCGTCCCGGTGCCTGCCACCATCGGTCCTAGTACGGGTGGTGACCAGGCATCGGGGCACCTCGGCGCGTCCCGGCACCGCCCGCAGGTGAGCGAGGTGACGCATGGAGCCGGTGCGGCGATTGTGGTCCACGCCGGAAGTGCCCGGAGCCCATGACCCGAAGGGGCCGATGGGCACCCGGCGTACGGGTGGGGGGTTCGGCGTTCTTCCCTTCATCGACGAGCCGGCACCACCCGGACCCGCCACCAACGCCAGCTGGGCCTGGTCGCTGCGGCGGCTGGCCCGCGCTGCGGTCTGGTTGCTGCCGGCGTACGCGATTCTCTACGGCGCGGTCGCGATGGCCAGCGACGGTGGCGTGGGCAACGACCCGTATCCGGCCGACGGCCGGGCGCTGTACCTGATCGGCTGGGTTGCCGCGGTCTGGCTCGGCCTGCTGGCCCTGCTCGGGCTGACCGGGCTGCTCGCCGCCACCCGCAGCCGGCACGCCGCGGTGGCCGGCCTGCTGGTCAGCATCGCCGGCACGGTGCTCATGCTGCCGTTCGCGGGGCTGTCCGAGCAGACCCCGGTGTTTGGCACCAACGCCCGAACGCTGGTGCTGGTCGGCGCCACCTGTTACAGCGCGGGTTGGCTGCTCACCGGGTGGGCGGTGGCCCGCTCGGGGATGTTCAGCATCGGGGACGGGACGATGCTGATCATCGCTAGCCCGCTGCTCGGCCTCGGCGGGGCGTTGATCGGTTCGTTGCAGACTTTCGGAGCGATCTTCGTGTTGATCTCCGGCATCGGCATCTGCTACCGCTCGGGCCGCCTGCTGCCCCGGGAGATCCTCCGGGACGCCACCAGCGCCAGCGTCGCCACCGCCGGTCCGTCCGCGCCGATGGGCCCCGGCGGCGCGGGCCCACTCGGAACGGCTTGAGTAGACCGCCTCGGGCGGCATGGCGCGGCAGGTACGTGACGGTCATCGTTAGTTGACCGGCGATGGCGTCGACGCGCCAAGGTCGCCGACAAGGTCGACGTGCCAAGGTTGCCGACAAGGTCGACGTGCCGAGGTTGCCGACAAGGTCGACGTGCCAGGTTGCCGACAAGTCGGAACCGTTGTCTGTCCTGCGACCGGCTGCGCCGCCTGTCGCCTCTCGCACCAAATCCGGCGATCTGCTCCACGACCAGGGCAGCAGTGGCTGGCAAATAGCGGTGAATTGCCTGACAACTAGCCAATTGTGGTGGCCGGAAGGTGGCATTCGCGGCAATCCTGGGGACCATGGCCACCCCTACGCCGCTGTCGCGGCTGTTCACCGTCGTACTGGCCGGCGTGCTCGCCGGCCTGGTCCTGGCGGTCGCCGCGCTGCCGGGCAACCTGTTGCTCGGTTTCGCCGCGAAGGCGGCACTCGGGAACTACGCCGCGCTGCCCGACGCGTTGCGGACCCCGGCCACCCCGCAACGGTCCTACCTCTACGCCAACGACGGCAAGACGTTGATCACCACGTTCTACGACGTCAACCGGACCGACGTGGCGCTGGCGGAGATCGCGCCGGTGATGCGTCAGGCCATCGTGGCTGCCGAGGACCGGCGCTTCTACGAGCACGGCGGGGTCGACCTGCGCGGCATGCTCCGGGCGGTGGTCAGCAACGTCACCGAGGGCAGCGGGCAGGGCGGCTCGACGCTAACCATGCAGTACGTCCGCAACGTGCTCAAGACCGATCCGAACCGCACGGCGGAAGAGCGGGCCGCGGCCACCGAACCGACCATCGGGCGCAAGCTCCAGGAGATTCGGTACGCCAACGCGCTGGAGCAGCGTCTCGGCAAGGACGAGATCCTCAACCGCTACCTGAACATCGCGTACTTCGGCTCCGGGGCGTACGGGGTGGCCGCCGCGAGCCAGCGTTACTTTTCCAAGGCACCGGCCGACCTGACCCTCGCCGAGGCGGCGCTGCTCGCCGGCCTGGTGCAGTCGCCGGAGGCGTACAGCCCGATCGACGGCGACGCCGACGCGGCGTTGGAGCGCCGGGGGTACGTGCTGGACTCCATGGTCGAGACCGGCGCGATCACCGCTGCGCAGGCCGCCGACGCCCGGGCCGAGACGTTGACGCTGGACCCGAGCGAGCAGGCCAACGGCTGTGCCGCCACCGCCGGCGGGGGCGAAGAATGGGGCTTCTTCTGCGACTACCTGCGCCGTTGGTGGGTCGGCCAGCCGGAGTTCGGCGACACCGTGCAGGAGCGGGAGCAGGCACTACGACGTGGCGGCTACACCGTGGTCACCACGCTGGACCCGCAGACCCAGGCCACCGCCCAGCGCCAGGCCACCGACATCTACGGGTACGACAACCCGCGCGCGGTACCGATCGCCGCCGTCGAGCCGGGCACCGGTCGCGTCCTGGCGATGGCGGTCAACCGGCACTACAGCCTCGACAGCAACCCCGACGGGCAGGTCAACTACCCGAACACCGTCAACCCGTTGATCTCCGGCGGCACCGGTGTCGCCGGCTACCAGGCGGGCTCCACCTTCAAGCTGTTCACCATGCTCGCCGCGCTGGAATCCGGACGGACCCTGTCCACCGGCTTCGACGCGCCGAGTCGGCTGCCCACCCGGTACCCGGCCGAGGGGGAGAGCAGCTGCGACGGCCGCTGGTGCCCGGCCAACTCCAACCCGGAGTGGATGGACGGCTACCGGATGATGTGGGACGGCTTCGGCCGCTCGGTGAACACCTACTTCGTCTGGCTGGCCGAGCAGGTCGGGCCGGAGAAGGTGGTCGAGATGGCCCAGCGACTGGGCATCACCTTCCGCGCCGAGTCCGACGCCGACTTCGCCGAGAACGACGCGGCCGACTGGGGCGCGTTCACCCTCGGCGTGGCCGCCACCACCCCACTCGACCTGGCCAACGCGTACGCGACGGTGGCGGCCGAGGGGACGTACTGCGCGCCGCTGCCGGTGGTCTCGGTGACCGCGCCGGACGGCCAGCGGCTGCCGGTCGGCGACCCGGACTGCCGCGAGGTGCTCGACCCCGACGTGGCCCGCGCCGCAACCGACGCGGCGCGCTGCCCGGTGGGTCAGCAGTCCGCCTTCGGGCAGTGCAACGGCGGCACCGCCACCGCCGTGAGCCGGATTCTCGACGGGCGCCCGGTGGCCGGCAAGACCGGCAGCTCCGACCAGGCCGCCACGGAGAGCTTCGTCGGGTACACCCCGCAGGTCGCGGTCGCCGGTATCGCCGCCAACCCGGACGATCCGACCGACCACGTCGGTGCCGCCGTGCAGGCCCGGGTGATCGACGCGGTCGCCCGGATCATCGGCACGGCGGTCGAGGGCCAGCCGGAAGAAACGTTCACCCCGCCCAGCCGCGAACTCGTCGGCACCCCCCGCCGCCCCGTCGAACGCGATCCGCTCCCGGACCCCCGCCGCACCCCCGACAACCCCCTGTCCGACCTCCGCCGCTGGCTCCAAGGCCGCGGCTGACCCCACCCACACCCCCGAGGTCCCGCTCCGTTGATCATGAGGTTGCCGGCAAGTTCTCCCTGAGTGTCGCCAACCATGATCAACAGGCGAAGTGGGGTGGAGTGAGGGGTCACGGGCGGCGGGGGCGGTAGGTGGTCACCACGCTGGGGATGCCGCGGCGGATGATGCCGGCCCAGTCGGTGTCGCCGCGCAGCACCGCGGCGGCGGTCTTGCGGGCCTGTTCGGTGGTGAAGTGTGGGGGCATCATCAGCTCGGCGGGGTCGACCAGCGCGTTGATCACCGTCGGCCGGTCGGCGCGCAGGGCCCGGTCCCAGACGTCGGCCACCTGGTCCGGGCGGTCGACCAGCTCACCGCGCAGCCCCAGCACCTCACCCCACCGGTGGTACGCGATGTCGGGCAGCTGCTGACTGTCCGGGAACATCGGGGTGCCCTCGTCGGAGCGCTGCTCCCAGCTGACGAAGGCCAGGTCCCGGTTGTTGAGCACCAGCACCACGAACCGGGGATCGGCCCAGCTCTGCCAGTACTTCGCCACCGTGATCAGCTCGTTGACCCCGTTCATCTGCATCGCGCCGTCGCCGATCAGGGCCACCAGTGGGCGGTCCGGGTGGGCGAACTTGGCCGCCAGCGCGTACGGCATGGCGCCGCCCATGGAGAGCAGGGTGCCGGACAGACTGGCCAGCATCCCCGGACGCACCTTGACGTGCCGGGCGTACCAGGCGGTGGTCGTGCCGCAGTCGACGGCGAGCATCACGTCGTCGGGCAGACGTTCGCTGAGGCTGGCGAAGAGCAGCTGCGGGTTGACCGGGCGGGCATCCTGCTCGGCCAGTTCCCGCTGCGACTGCCGCCACGCGGCGGTGGCCCCGGCGATGGTCTCCCGCCAGCGGGTCGGTCCCGGTCCGGGGCCGAGTGCGGCCAGCAGCGCCCGCAGGGTCGGTGCGGCGTCGCCGGTCAGGTTCACCTCCGTCGGGTAGCGCAGACCGAGCTGGGTGCCGTCATGGTCGATCTGCACCGCCCGCGCCTGACCGGGTGGCGGATAGAACTCCGAGTACGGCATGTTGCTGCCGACGATGAGCAGCCGGTCGCACTGGTTCATCAGCTGCCAGCTGGGCCGGGTGCCGAGCAGGCCGATGGCGCCGGTCACCCAGGGCTCGCGGTGGTCCACGGCGGTGAACCCGAGCAGTGCCGTCGCCACCCCCGCGCCCAGGCGATGAGCGATCTCGCGTACCTCGTTCTCGGCACCGAGCGCGCCCTGGCCGACCAGCATGGCCACCCGCTCGCCGCTGCTCAGCACCTCGGCGGCGTGCCGGATATCCGGCTCCGGCGGCACCGTCGGGCCGCTGCTCGGCACACTGCTGGTGTGGTAGAAGCCGTGCGCGTGCGGCGGGTTGGGCACCGCCGGCAGGTCCTGCACGTCGAGCGGCAGCACCAGGGCGGTGACGGTACGCCGGGCCAGCGCGGTCCGGCACGCCCGGTCCACCAGGTGGCGTACCTGGGACGGGTGGTCGAGCTGGGCCAGGAACGCCGCCGCCACGTCTTTGTAGAGGGCGAGCAGGTCCACCTCCTGGTAGTAGCCGCCGCCCTCGGCGGTGAGCGCGGTGTGCCCGACCAGGGCGACCACCGGCTGATGATCCAGTTTCGCGTCGTAGAGACCGTTGAGCGCGTGGATGGCACCGGGACCACTTGTCACCAGCACCGCGCCGAGCGGCCCACCGCCGTACTTGACGTGCGCCGACGCGGCGAACCCGGCGGTCTCCTCGTGTCGCACCTGGACGAACTGCACCTGCTCGTGGGTGCGTTGCAGGGCCGAGGTCATCCCGTTGATGCCGTCGCCGGGAAAGCCGAAGTAGCGGCGTACACCCCAGCAGGCGAGCCGCTGCACGATGTGGTCCGCGACGCTGGCGCCACGGGGCAACGGCCACGGGTCGACCGGCACATAACTGCCGACATGCTCTGCGCTCATCGCATACGCCTCTCCGGCTCGGGCTACTGGCATTCGGCCGCAACTTCCCTGATGTTGCGGCGTCGCAGGTGCCGGAGGCGGCAATATCCCCGAAAGTGCGCGGATCTTGAGAGGGTCGACGGTCGGGTAGGGTCGGCGGTGTGGTCGTTCATCGGCTGACGCGGGACGAAGCCCGGCGCGTCGCGATCCACGCCCAACTGCTCGCCGCGCCGCGCCCGAGCGACCTGGTGGAGGTCGTCGAGCGCCTCACGATTCTGCAGCTCGACCCCACGGCGGCCATCGCGCCCAGCGCCGATCTCGTGCTGTGGAGCCGACTCGGTCCGGCCTACGACCCCGCGCACCTGACCAGGGCGATCGAGGTCGAGCGCAGCCTGGTCGAGACCGTCGCCTACATCCGGACGCCGGGTGACCTGCCCGCCGTGATCGCCGAGGCCCGCGCCGCGACCCATCCGTCCGCCCGAGCCTGGATGGAACAGAACGCGTCGTTTCGCCGGGACATCCTGGCGGCGTTGGCGGCGAGGGGACCACTGTTGTCCCGGGACATCCCCGACACCAGCGTGGTGCCGTGGCCGTCGAGTGGCTGGACCAACAACCGAAACGTCACCAAGATGCTTGAACTGCTGGCTCGACACGGCCAGGTGGCGATCTGCGGTCGCAAGGGGCGGCAGCGCTACTGGGATCTCCCCGAGCGGGTGTACCCGGTCGACCTGCCCGACCTCGATCCGGACGAGGCGGCCCGGCTGCGCGACGAGCGTCGGCTCGCCGCATTGGGCATCGCCCGGTCCGGTGGGACGCTGACCCCGGGTGAGTCGCCGTTCGTCGGTGCCGCGAGGGAGGAGGCTGTGGTCGAGGGCGTACCGGGGACGTGGCGGGTCGACCCGGCGTACCTCGGGCTGCCGTTCGAGGGGCGCACCGCGCTGTTGTCGCCGTTCGACCGGCTGATCCACGACCGGGTACGCACCGAGCAGTTGTTCGGCTACGAGTATCTCCTGGAGATGTACAAGCCTCGGGGCAAGCGTCGGTGGGGCTACTTCGCCCTGCCCGTACTCCATCATGACCGGCTCGTCGGCAAGCTGGACGCGACCGCCGACCGCAAGGCGGGCGTCCTCACCGTCAACGCCCTGCACGAGGACGTCCCTTTCACCCGGGCGATGACCGCCGAGGTCGACGCCGAGATCGAAGCTCTCGCCACCTGGCTGGGTCTGACCACGACCCGAGCCCAGGTGTCTTAGTCGTCGCCAGGATCGGGTGGCCCGACCGCGCGCGTCGACGGCGGGCGGATCCTCCTCGCGGGTTGCGGCATCACGGGGTGTCGGCGGAGCGGTAAGGCGCGAGATGCCGCAACCCGTGAGGGCGACCGGCCGGCCTGCCGACCTGACGCGCCGCTGGTGTCCTACCGGCGGGCCGGGCTCGCGGTGGGTAGCGAGCCGACGATGTGGCGCTCGACATCGGCCCAGGTGGGCGTGGGTCGGCCGTAGGCGGGCACCGGATGGCGCTGGGGCCCGAAGAAGTACTGATGGGCGACGGTTCCCCGGATGGCGGCGTGCACCTCGCGATGGTCGTCGACGAAGTGGGTGAGGGCGAGGTCGAGGCAGTGGGCCCGCTTGTCGGCCCGCGCCCGGCAGAACCGGACGTGGTCGTGGGGGACGCCGCTGCGCCGGTGGAAGTCGTGGGCGGCGAGCCAGCGCAGGGTACGGGCCTGGACGCGCGGGCCGCATTTGGAGATTAGCCATACCTGGCCGCCGAACAGGGTGACGAGGCGGGCGATGGTGTCGACGGCACCGGGCACCTCGGGGGTGGCCAGCATGGTCGCCTCGTCTCCGCTGAAGAAGGCGGTGTCGCCGCCGCCCGGGTGGGCGGGGCCGTCGATGATGACCCGGCCGATGTCGATGCCGAGCCGGGGGAGTTGGTTCGTCATGCCGTTCAGGATGCGGCCCACCCAGCCCGCGCAGAACTATTGTTTGATGCCTGGTCTATAGTCACTGGCTATGGATGGGCGGGACTTGCTGGAAGCCGACCCGTTACGCTCGTTCGGGGTCTTCGCCGAGCACCGGAACTTCACCACCGCCGCACGGGAGTTGCACATCAGTCAGCCCTCCCTGCACGTGAAGATCCGGAAGCTGGCCGCCGCGCTCGGCGTGGAGCTGTACGAACGCGACGGTCGCCGGCTGACCCTGACGGTCGCGGGGGAACGGCTCGCCGCGTACGCGCTGGACTCCCGCCGACGGGCCGAAGAGTTCCTGCGGGAGCTGCACCACCAGTCCGCGCCGACGCTGACCATCGCGGCCGGGCGGGGCGCGCTGCGGTGGGTGATCGGCGAGGCGATCCAGCGGGTCGGGCACCGGGGCCGTCGGGTACAGGTGATCACGGCTGATCGGGACGCGGCCCTCACCGCCGTCACCAGCGGGCAGGCCGACCTCGCCATCGTCGCCCACGACCCGCCCGGTCGGCAGGTCGAGGCCATGCAGATCGCCGCCTACCGACAGGTGCTCGTACTCGGTGACGGGCACCCCCTCGCCGCGCGCGGGCAGGTCCGGCTCGGTGATCTCGAAGGTCTGGATCTCGTCGTACCCCCGGTCGGGCGTCCGCACCGCAGGGCGCTGGACCGCGCCCTGCTCGACGCGGGCGTGCGCTGGCAGGTTGCCGCCGAGGTCGACGGGTGGGACCTGTTGGTGCATCTGGCCGCGTTGGGGGTCGGCGCCACCGTGGTCAACGGCTGTGTGGGGCTTCCCGAGGGTCTGCGTGCGGTCCCGATCCACGGCCTGCCGGATATCCGGTACTGGGCGACCTGGCGGCCACCCCGACGGGCCGTGGTGCAGGACCTGCTCGACCAGTTCGGAACCGGCCAGTGACCGACCGGCTCACCTCGGCCAGCAGGTTCCTCGCGTACGTGCTCCGCCACCGTCCGGAGGCCGTCGACATCACCCTCGACGAGGGCGGCTGGGTCGACGTGAAGGTGCTGCTCGCCGCGCTCGCCCGACATGGCCGTCCGGTCACCCGACAGGTGCTGGCCGAGCTGGTCGCCGGCACCGACAAGCAGCGTTTCGAGCTGCACGCCGGGCGGATCCGCGCCGCGCAGGGCCACTCGGTCCGCGTCGACCTGCGCCTGGAACCCGTCGTGCCGCCAGCGCTGCTCTACCACGGCACGGTGGCCCGCCACCTGCCCGGCATCCGGGCCGAGGGGCTGCGACCACGCGGCCGTACGCACGTCCACCTGTCGGTGGACCGGGAAACCGCCGTCACTGTCGGTGCCCGACGTGGCGACCCGGTCGTGCTGACCGTCGACGCGGCCGGTATGCACCGCCGCGGGTTCGTCTTCTACCGGGCCGTCAACGGTGTCTGGCTCACCGGCCACGTTCCACCCGGCTGGATCGTTGTCGGTGAGTCGGCTTGACGGGCAAGTGGCCACTTGCCTATAACTGTGCGAGTGGACGCGGAGCGTGACCTGTTCAGGGCCATTGATGACGCGACGCGACGCACGATCCTGGACGAGTTGATCGACCGGGACGGCCAGACGCTCTTCGAGATCTGCGGCCGACTGGCCGTGAAGCACAACCTGACCTCCTCGCGCCAGGCCATCTCACAGCACCTCGCGGTGCTCGAAAAGGCCGGCCTGGTACGCACCCGGCGACAAGGCCGGTACAAGTTCCACCACATCGACACGAGCCCGCTGCGGGTGATCGTCGAGCGGTGGCCCATCGACCGAGAGGCACCAGATCCGTGATCCGTATCCATGTGACAAGCGTGTTCGTCGACGACCAGGCGAAGGCGCTCGCCTTCTACACGGAGAAGCTGGGGTTCACCAAGAAGACCGACATGCCCGCCGGCGAGTACCGCTGGCTTACCGTAGTCTCGCCGGCCGACCCGGACGGGGTCGAGCTGCTGCTGGAGCCGGCCAACCACCCGGCGACGGGTCCGTTTCAGCAGGCCCTGGTCGCCGACGGCATCCCGTTCACCTCGTTCGCAGTCGACGACGTGTACGCCGAGGTCGAGCGCCTCAAGAAACTGGGCGTCGAGTTCACCCAGGAGGCGACCGACCTGGGCCCGGTGGCGACCGCCGTGCTCGACGACACCTGCGGCAACCTGATCCAGCTCGCCACCATGAAGTAGCCGTACCCGCGCCCTCGGTCGGTGGACGCGGCCTTGCGTGGCCGTCATGCCGGTCGGGCGCCGGCCGGTCAGCTCCCGGCATCACCCGATCCGGCAGAATCGGCGGGTGCCCGTCCACCTGATCACCGAGCCCGGCGACGAGCGGATCGCCGACTACCGGGCGCTTACCGACGTGGAGCTGCGTACCCGCTGGGAGCCGCCGCACGGCCTGTTCATCGCCGAGGGTGAGCTGGTGCTGCGGCGGGCGCTGCGGGCCGGCTACCCGGCCCGGTCCTTCCTCGTCGACGCCAAGCGGGTCGACCAGCTGGCCGACCTCGACACGGGCGACGCCCCGGTGTACGCCGCGACCCCCGACGTGCTGCGCGAGGCGACCGGGTTCCACGTGCACCGGGGAGTGCTCGCGTCGTTCCGGCGCAAGCCGCTGCCGACCGCCGCGGAGGTGCTCACCACCGCCGGTCGCGTGGTGATCCTCGAAGACGTCAACAACCATACGAACCTGGGGGCGATCTTCCGGGCGGTGGCGGGGCTGGGGGTGGACGCCGTGCTGCTCTCACCAACCTGCGCCGATCCGCTCTACCGGCGCAGCGTACGGGTCAGCATGGGTGAGGTCTTCGCCGTGCCGTACGCGAAACTGGAACCGTGGCCGACGGCGCTGGCCGGCGTGCGCGCCGCCGGGTTCACCGTGCTGGCGATGACGCCGGCACCCGACGCGGTGCCCATCCAGCGACTGGACCCGGCCCAGCGGTCCCGGGCCGCGCTGCTGCTCGGTGCCGAGGGCGCCGGACTGACCGGCGCGGCGATGGCGGCCAGCGACGTCCGGGTGGTCATCCCGATGCGACGCGGTGTGGACTCGCTGAACGTCGCTGCCGCCACCGCCGTGGCCTGCTGGGAACTGGGCCGCGACGACCCGCTCTGAGTAGCAGCCGTGGCGGCACCGGCGAGCATCCCCGCAAGTCACGGACGGTAGCGTGTCGCGGGTGTTCCCTACCGTGCGTGAGGTCCTCGCCCTGGATCCGGTCCGCCACGGCGCGCCACGCCTCGTCGCGGGGGAGGTCGGGCTGGACCGCCGGGTGCGATGGGTGCACGTCGCCGAGGTACCGGACATCGCCACCCTGCTCGGCGGCGGCGAGTTGGTGCTCACCACGGGTATCGGGCTGCCCGGCGACGACGCCGGACTACGGGCCTTCATCGGCGACCTGGCCGGCGTCGGCGTCTCCGGGCTGGTCGTCGAGTTGGGTCGGCGCTACCACGACGGCGTACCCCGGGTGATGGTGGCCGCCGCCGAACGCCACGGCCTGCCCTTGGCGGAACTGCGTCGGGCCACCCCGTTCGTGCGGATCACCGAGGCGGTGCACGCCCTGATCGTGGACGCCCAGCTCACCGAGCTGCGCGCCACCGAGGAGATCCACCAGCGGTTCACTGAGCTGTCGGTGGAGGGGGCCGACCCCGGTGAGGTGGTCCGGCAGGCGGCCGAGTTGTCCGGCTGTCCGGTGGTGCTGGAGAACCTGTCCCGCCAGGTGCTGGCGTACGACCCGGCGGGGGAGAGCGCCGAGCTGCTGCTGGACGGGTGGGAGCAGCACTCCCGGCGGGTCCGGCCCGAGGGGCGCACGGCGTACGACCCGGACCGGGGCTGGCTGGTCACCATGGTGGGTGCCCGAGGACAGGACTGGGGCCGGCTGCTGCTGCGCTGGCCACCCGGTGGTGATCTGGCCGGTGGTCAACCGTTGCCGGCCGGCGGGCGGTCCGCCCCGGTGCTGCCTCCCGGGCGGACCGTCGCGACCCCGGCCGGGCGTGGTGACTCGCCCTCGGCGCCGCCGACCAGGCTGACCATCCTCGTGGAGCGGGCGGCGTCCACGCTCGCCCTCGGCCGGCTGATCCGGCGGGATGCCGAGGGACTGGAACGCCAGCTCCACCGGACCCTGCTCACCGCCCTGCTCGACCACTCCTGGCCGGTGGACGAGGTGGCCCTGCGGGCCCGGGCGCTCGGTGTCGTGCTGGAGCGCCGTCAGCTCGTCGGAGTGGTGGTCCGCCACCGTGCCGAGGCCGGCGGCGAGGACATGGCGCGTCACCGCCAACCGGCGGGCAGTTGGCCGCTCACCGAGCCGGGACACCCCGGCGAGGCGCTCGACAACGTCCCGGACGCCGGGCCCGCCCGGCTGCGCGACCTCGCCGAGGCTGTCGGACAGGCGCTGCGCGAGGCCGGTCTGACCGGCCTCACCAGCGCCCTGGACGACCAGACGGTGGGTGTCCTGCTCGCCCTGCCGGATGCGGCAGCGGAGGATCGGGCGCTGGCCGCCTTCGCCGCCGCGCTGCGCCGGACCCGCCCCGACCTGCGTGGGCGCGCCGACCTGTCCGGGAGTGGTGACCTGTCCGGGCGTGCTGACCTGCCTGGGCGTGCTGACCTGCCTGGGCGTGCTGACCTGCCTGGGCGCGTTGACCCGTCCGGGCGTGCTGACTCGTCGTGGCGTGCTGACTCGGTGGGGCGTCTCGGAGCGTTCGGCCGCTCCGACGACGCGCCGACGAACGCTGGCCGACGGTCCGTCGCTGGACTGCTGATCGCCGCCGGCTCCGGCGTGGGTAGCCTGCGGGAGGCACGCCGGTCGCTGATCGAGGCCCGTCAGGTCGCCGACGCGGCCCGCCGGGACCGGCGTGACCTGCCGATCTTTCGGTTGCCGCACGTGGGGTTGGCCGGGCTGCTGCACCTGTTGCGCGACGAGCCCCGGGTGCAGACCTTCGTCGAACGGCAACTCGGCGCACTGCTGGCGTACGACGCGCAGCATCCCCGGGAGCAGTTGCTCGGCACCCTGCGCGCCTACCTGGAGCAGGGCCGGAACAAGTCCGCGGCGGCGGTGGCCGCGCACCTGTCCCGCCCGGCGTTCTACGAGCGGCTGGCCCGGATCGGCCGGATCCTCGACGTCGACCTCGACTCGGTCGACGCCTGCCTCTCCCTTCACGTGGCCCTGCTGGCCCTCGACGCCATCCGCACCCCCTAACCACCCCCACCAACCCCCCTCCACCCCCCGACCCCCTCCGCGTTGATCAAGAAGTTTGCGCCATTTTCGATCTCCAACGAGGACCAAAACTTCTTGATCAACGCGGTGAGGGGCGGGCGGGGAGCGGAGCACGGGTGGGGTGGGGTGGGATGAGGGGGTTAGGGGGTGAGGGTTTGGAGGGTTTTTTGGTAGGTGGGGGGGATGTGGTGGTTGGCGGCGGCAGGGGTGAAGGTGTCGGAGGTGGCGGCCGTCGCCCACGCGCTGTCAGGAACGGCGGCTACCAGGGCGGTCACGACGGGGGTGTCGCGCCAGTCGGGCTGCTGGGCGAGCAGGCTCAGCGCGACCACCGACTCCTCCACCTCGCCGACGCACTCGAACGGCTTGTGCCCGTCGATGCCGAGCAGTTCGCGGTAACCGGGAATCTGCGCGGAGTCGGCGAGCAGGTCACCGCCGAAGATGTGGGTGATCCGCTCGCGGGGCATGAACGGAGCCAGGGCCAGGAAGACGAAGCGGCACTTGGGGCAGTCCCGGCACCACCGCTCGCTGGCGTCCCGGAGCTTGAACGCGGCGTTGCAACTGGTGACCACGTCGTCGTAGCGGTCGATGCCGGCGAAGAGTCGGGCGATGTGCAGCTCCGACAGCGGGCGCAGCAGCGAGAAGTACGGTTCGGCCAGCCCGGCGTGCTCCGCGAGCGCGGCCCGCAGCAGTCCCTCGGCCTCGACGCCCTTGGACCACTGGTGGTTGATCTCGTGACCGTTCCAGATCAGGTTCGGATCCGACGCCGAGCGCTCGTTGGACATCACCACCGGGCCCAGCCCGTGCAGCACCGCCGTGGCGACCGCGATCAGCGAGTTGATCGCGGTGACCGGGATGTGGCCGTTGCGGGCGCCGGCCGCGTTCAGCTCGAACAGCACCGGGTCGATGCGTCGCCGGGCCGCGAGAGCGGGCAGCCCCGACGCCGCGTTCACCGCATTGATCACATGGTTCGGGTTGACCGAGAAGGGCACCGGGTCGAGGCCGGCCCGGCGCAGTGCCTCCAAGCTGACGATCGAGTCCTTGCCGCCACCGACCGCCGACAGCGGTCGCCGGTCGGAGTTGTCGTACTCGGCTGCCGGCTTGACCCGCCCGTCGGGCACGCGCGGGGTCAGCTCCAGCACGTGCGGCAGTTGGTTGCGGTACGCGTACTCGGCGAGGCCCTTGGTGTAGACGGCCGTGACGAACTCGACGGCGGCCGGGCCGAGCGGTGCCGGCAGCACCAGCTGCCCCGGCGCGGCCGTCTTGTAGTAGCTGACCCCGGCCACCACGTGCAGCAGCTCCAGCACCCGACCCAGCGCCGCCACGGCGGCGTCCGACGGGGACTCCTCCGGCACCGGCAAGGTGACCACCTCGGTGAACCGCTGCTCACCGTCGGGCCCGGTCAGGGCGTAGTCGAACAACGCCTCGCCGGTGGACAGGTCGATCGAGTAGGACGGGAAGGTGAACGCGTCCATCCGCGCCAGCTGCGTGTTGAGCACACGCCATACTAGGCCCTGGTTCGTCCGGCCGTGCCCGGCTCGGCCGGACCGCGCCCTGCCGCCGTCGTACCCGAGGAGAACCTGTGCGCCTGTCTGACCTGCGCGGACGTAAAGTCGCCGTCTGGGGGGCCGGCCGGGAGGGCCGGGCAGCGGTGACGGCCATCGCCGCCCACGGCCCGGCCGACCTCGTCGCCGTCGACGACAGCGCGAACTTCCTCTCGCTGCCCTGGGACGGACCTTTGGCGGAGGCCGCCCCACTGGTCACCGGCGACGAGGGTTTCGCCCGGCTGGCCGCCGCCGACGTGGTGGTCCGCTCGCCGGGCGTGCCGCAGACGCATCCCTGGCTGATGGAGCTGCGCCGCCAGGGCGCGACTGTCACCCAGGGCACCTCGCTCTGGATGGCCGACCATGGCGACCGCACCATCGGGGTGACCGGCAGCAAGGGCAAGAGCACCACGTCCAGCCTGATCAGTCACCTGTTGACCGCGGTGGACCGGCCGAACGTCTTCGGCGGCAACATCGGCGTGCCGACGCTGGACCTGCCGGAGGCGGAGCTTTATGTCCTGGAGCTGTCCAGCTACCAGTGCAGCGACCTGACCGACTCGCCCCGGGTAGCGGTGGTCACGGCGCTGTTTCCCGAGCACCTCGACGCGCATGGTGGCGAACGGGAGTACTACCGGGACAAGCTCAACCTGCTCGCGTACGGGCCGCGCACCGTGGTGGTGAACGGCGCGGACCCGCGGCTGGCGTTCGAGTTGGGCGACCGCGCGGCGGTACGCGCCGGCACCGCCGACTCGGTGAACGTCGCCACCGGCCCGGACGGTACGCCCTGGTTCCACCGGGTCGACCAGCCGCTATTCCCACGGGCGGTGCTGCCGCTCGTCGGTCGGCACAACGAGGGCAATCTGTGCGTGGCCCTGGCCGTGCTCGACGCGTTTGGCATCGACCTGGTCGAGCGTAAGGACGCCCTGGCGGTGGCGGTCGCCGAGTTCCAGGGACTGGCCCACCGGCTGACCGAGATCGCCGACCCGTCCGGCCTGACCTTCGTCGACGACACCCTCGCCACCAGCCCGTACGCCGCCATCCACGCCATCGACGCGTACGACGGGCGGCCGTTGACCGTGATCGTCGGGGGCAACGACCGGGGGGTCGACTACACGCCGCTGCGCGAGCACCTGGCCGAGCGGGAACTGACCGTGATCGGCATTCCGGACAGTGGTCCGCGGATCATCGGGGCGCTCGACGGGCTGCCGAAGGTACGCACCGAACTTGTCGACGACCTCGCCGAGGCGGTGCAGCTGGCCCGGCAGGTGACTCCAGCCGGCGGTGTGGTGCTGCTCTCGCCCGCCGCCCCCAGCTACGGCCGCTTCCGCAACTTCGAACACCGCTCCGAAGTCTTCGCCGAAGCCATCCGCGCCACCACCCCCGCCTAACCACCGCGGGGGTGGTGGTTGGGGGGTTTTACGCTGACGGGAGTCGGTTCCCGGAGGTGGTTGATGGTTCAACTGCTGCGCCGCCCAGGTGCCGGCCGGCGTGCGCACGCGGTCGGCGTCGCGCGGCTGATGGCGCACACCGACCCGGTCGCCCTGATCGGTGTCGCTCTGTCGATCTCGCTCTCCGTGACGCTGGACCTGACCGGTGCCGCCACCGGCGTGGAGTCGTTGCTGGCCGGTCTGATGGGCATCACCATCTCGTTGCTGGTGGACTCCATCGCCCGGGCCGAGCGTCGGTTCCAACTGCGAGCGCTGCTTGCCGGCCCGCACTGGCTGGTCCGGGCAGTTCCGGAACTCGCCACCGCCGCCACCGAGGCGGTCGGCCGCCACCCAGGCACCCGGGTCGCGGAGGAGACCCAGCGCCGGTTCGAGCGGTTCCACGCCGACCTCGGCCAACTCCGGCAGGGACGCATCATCCGGCCCGGCGAGGATTACCAGGACATGCTCGGCGCCACCCGGGACTGCGTACGGCAGTTGGAGGCGCTGACCAACGTGCTGCCCCGGCTGGCCTGGTGGCGCGGTGACATCGGCCGGCGGTACTGGGCGGAGAATCTCGCCGCGCTGGCCCGCGGCGTAGAGATCACCCGGATCTTCACCTACACCGAGTTCTCCGACGAGTTGGCGGAACTGGTGGCGACGCAGCGTCGGGCGGGCGTACGGGTGGGTCTGCTGTCGACCGTCGCGGTCCCGGCCGACCTGCACGTCAATCTGATCCGCTGGGACGGCACAGCATGCTGGACAGCCGGCATGAGCGCGCACGGCGAGATCAACGAGAACCGGTTCTCGGTGAACGCCGCCGACCTTGCCCGGGCCGACGAGACGTTCCAGGCGTGCCTCAGCCGGGCCGCCTTCGACACCTGACGAAGGGATGACCGCCCAGGGCGTGCTGCTGGTGACCGTGGTGGTCTGGGCGGTGACCCTGATCCGTCCGGTCCGGTGGCGGGCCCTCGTGGCCGCGCTGCCATTGCCCATGACGGCCGCGCTGCTGGCCACCGATCATCCCGTCGACGGCGCGCAACTCGTCGGGGTGGTCGGGCTCAACCTGTTCTTCGGCGTCGTGGCACTGGCCCATCACCGTTTTCGGTGGCCGATCCTGTTGGCCGACCTGGCGGGTGTCGGCGGCTACCTCGCGATCGCGGCGGCGCTGCGTCCGGTCGCGCTGCCGTTCTGGCCGACACTGGCCGTCACGGTCGCCTGCTGGCTGCTCGCCGTGCTGGTGCTGCACCGGCTTCCGGGGCCTGGCCACCCGACCGATCCGACCGATCCGGCTGGCTCGGCGCGGTTGCCGGTGGCGGCCCGGCTGCTGCTGGTCCTCGCCGGTGCGGCGCTGACCGGGCTGCTCGGCCAGGTGCTGCGGGGGCTGGTGGTGACCTTCCCGTACGCCGGGGTGCTGGTGGCGGTCGAGGTGCGACGGGACCTGCCGGTCTTCTGCCGGCACTTCGCTCGCAACAGCCTGGCGCTGATCGGGTTCCTGGTCGGGGTCCACCTGGGCCAGGACGTCTCGGTCGTGGTGGCGCTGGTCGCCGGCTGGGCCGGGTTCGCGCTGGTCGCGGCGGCGCTGCACCTCCCCGCCTGGTGCCGTGCAAGACGCCACCCGGTCAATCTCGGCTGCCCCACCCGGACCTGAGCAGGCGCAGCGTGCCCGCGCCGGCCAGGTAGGCCACCAGCGCCTCCACCGGCCAGCCGAGCGGCTCCGGTGCGGTCTTGGCCGCCACGCCGTTTGCCGCCAGGGCGTACCCGACGGCGGCGAATCCGGCGACGGTGAGTGCGGCGCGGGCACCCGCCCACCTGGCCGACGCCCTCAGGTGCCGGGGGCGGCCGGTGGACGCCTCGATCGGACCGAAGATGGCGACCAGGACGGCCAGCACCACCGCCAGCATCAGCACCCACGGCAGCCGCCAGGCCAGCCAGGCCGCCGTACCGGCTTCCGGAGTGGGGAGCAGGCCGAGCCCGTGCAGCGCACCGACCAGCAGCACGGCCGCGCTCAGGTGCCACAGGAAGACCGTCAGTACGACCGAGTTGACCGCGATCACCGCCTGCCACGGACGGTCACGGTGCAGCCACCGTTCCGTCCGTTCCCGCAGCAGCAGGATCAGCCCGAGCTGGGCGGTGGCGACCGCGAGCAGCGCCACGCTCGATGGGGCGGCGTTGGCCAGCCGCTGACCGGGAAGATTGATCATGCTTATCGGGTACGGCCCGGGGCCGGTGAGCAGGATCGCCACGGCGAGACCGCCGAGCAGCATCGCACTCGCGGCTCGGCGGGACATCGGCAGGCACCGGGTACGCAGTCCGGACGGGTGGCAGTGCCCCCGGCGGGCGTCGTACCAGGCGAAGCCGATCTGGTGGACGGCGAGCCAGCCGAGTAGGTAGTTGGGCAGGGCCAGGTTGGCCGGCCCCAGCGCACGGCCCAGGTCACCGGCGGCGACCAGCACCACCAGCGCCAGCGGCACCAGCAGCCCGAGGCGGCGGTGCAGCGCGTACATGACCGGGGTCAGCGGCACCACGGCCAGGTAGGCGGCGAGGAACCACAGCGGAATGGTGGCGAACCAGACGACCGGGCGAACCTCGTCCGGCTGGGCACCGCCCAGCCGGGCCACCAGCGCGCCACCGGCGAGCACCAGCACCAGGGCGCTGGTCGGGCGCAGCAGGCGGGCGCTGCGGCCGAGCAGCCATCCGATCGCGTCGCCGCCACGGCGCTGGTGGGCGGCCAGTGAGGCGGCGTTGGCGTAGCCACCGACCAGGAAGAAGACCGGCATGACCTGGACCGCCCAGGTCAGCGGGTACGCCCAGGGCAGGGCGGTAAGTGCCGAGTGGCCGTCGGGTCGGCCACTCTCGTCGTACTCGACCGCCGCTATCGCCCAGTGTCCGAGGACCACCAGCACGATCGCCAGCGCCCGGAGCAGGTCGAGGTAGCGCTCCCGGTCCGCCGGCGTACGGGCGGCGAGGCGGGCCAGGCGGCGCATAGTCCGAAAGTATGCCGACGGAAGCCGCACCGTCGGGACTATTCCCTCAACTGCTGTACCGCTGCCGGGGCTGTCAGCGCGGCGAGCAGCGCCGCCGTCTCCCGCAACACGGCGTCGCGCAGGTGGACATGCGGCTCGGCGACCCGCCACCGGGGAATCCAGCGGTGCAGTCGGGTCAGCACGTCGACCGCGCCCTGGTGGGTGAATCGCCCCGCCCAGACCAGCGACTGGACGCGCCGCGCTGCCTCGCTGAACTGGGAGCCTTTCGGGCAGTTCGGGTTCAGCGCGGACGGATGGGCCAGCCAGCGGAGAACGATGTCGTCGAGGCGTGCCCCGGCGATCCCGCAGCGCAGCGGGTGACGCCGGCAGAGCGCCTGGACCAGGCCGTCCAGTTGACCGTGCCCGTTCACCTCCGCCGTGTCGTGCTCGACGGCGTCCAGGTAGCCCTCCACCGAGCGCAGTAGCCGACCGGTCAAGCTCGGATAGCGGTCGATACCTGTAGCGATGCCGGTCAGGCGCCAGGGGATGTCGACATCCTCCGGGTGCGTGGCGGCCCACTGCAACACCACGTCCGCAGTGGTCTCGGTCAGGGCTTTCTGCCGGGTGATCTGCTTGCTGACGAAGTCGACGTGCGGCGTCGACCGGTGCTGGTCCGCCCAGCGGTCGATCAGCGGCGACAGCCACTGCGGCAGGTCGGTCAGTTTCCTTCTGGCCAGCAGCGGCGGCAGGACGAATCCGGCACCGACCGTGTCGCCGTACTCCTGAAGCCAGGCCAGCGCGATGTCCACGGCACGATCCATCACATCCGCCGGCACATCGTTGCGATCGAGCAGCGGTGGTAGGACGAACTGGGCTTGGGTGAGGGTGCCGTGTTGGTCGAGCCAGTGCAGGGCGTGTTGGATGGCGGGTTGTGCGTCGTCGGGTGTGAGGTCGTTTCGGTCGAGCAGCGGTGGTAGGACGAACTGGGCTTGGGTGAGGGTGCCGTGTTGGTCGAGCCAGTGCAGGGCGTGTTGGATGGCGGGAGGTGCGTCGTCGGGTGTCAGGTCGTGTCGGTTGAGCAGCGGCGGTAGGACGAACCCGGCACCGATCGTGTCGCCGTGCTGTTGGAGCCAGGTCAGGGCGGTGTCCACGGCACGAGGTACGACGTCTGCTGGTAGGTCGTGTCGGCTGAGCAGCGGGGAGAGGACGAACTGGGCTTGGGCGAAGGTGCCGTGTTGGTCGAGCCAGTGCAGGGCGTGTTGGATGGCGGGAGGTGCGTCGTCGGGTGTCAGGTCGTGTCGGCTGAGCAGCGGATGTAGGACGAACTGGGCTTGGGTGAGGGCGCCGTGTTCATCGAGCCAGTGCAGGGCGGCTTCGATACCTTGACGGGCATCCTCCGGGCGCAGGTCGGCACGGCTCAGCAAGGTCGCGATGACGAAGCTTGCCTCCAGCGCCGTTCGATGCAGCGCCAGCCAGACGGTCGCCACGTCGATCAGGTGGGCGGCCTGTGGCGTGGCGACGGTGCGCAGTCCTTTGTAGAGGATGTGGCGCGCCGGCAGTGATTTTCCGTGCTCGGTCAGCCAGGGTTCCCCGAGTTGCGGCCAGTGCTGGAACAGCGCCTGCGCCCATGCGGAGTTGTCCAGCACCGAGCCGAGGGCGTAGGCGCCCACGTCACGCTGGCTGGCCAGCAGCAGGCCGGCCGCGTCCGCGTTGGCGGCCAACCAGGCCGTGCAATGCCCGGCGAGCGGCCCGTCGCGTTGCTGGAGGGCCATGTCCCGCAGCAGCCGGTCCAGGTTCATGGCGTACCGGCCGATGGTGCGGGCACTGGTCAGACACGCGTCGAGGATCCGGTCGGCGACCTTGGTGCGGACCGTGTCGAGGCCAGCCCGCACGGTGGTGTGCTCCAGCAACTGGTCGACCACGATGTCGTGCACCGGCGCCAGGCCGTCCGGCGTGTGGATCATCCAGCCCATCGCGAGCAGGACGTCGAGCAGGTGCTCGGCGCGCGACTCGTCGCTCTGCTCGACCCGGCCGCCGCAGGCGACCAGGGCGGGACGCGGCTGCGGAGTGGCGGCGGCCATCGCGGCGTAGACCTGTAGCCGCAGGTCAGGGTCGCGCGCGTCGTCCAGCCGCTCGGCGTGATGCAGCAGGTCGTCCTCGTTGAGCCGGCGGACCAGCCAGTCCAGGAGGTTCTCCGGCCGCAGGTCGCCGATCGCCGTCGACAGCCGCCCCCGATCCGCCTGTGCCTCGGCCGCAGCGGCGATCAGGGTGGCGATGACCGGTCGTCGGCCGCACAACTGCGACAACCGCTCCTCGCCGAGGATCGTTCGCGCCCGGGGGGCCAGCGCGGTGACGACCTGGTGCCGGATCCGGTCAAGGTGCTCGTCGTCGGGTCGCAACTCGACAGGTTTGAACACCTCGGTGAGTGGGGTGTTGTCCTTCTGATGGAACCAGCCGGGCCGGGCCGATCCGAGCAGGGCCAGCCGGATGCCACGGGCACGCGCGGCCGGCAGCAGTCGGTGCCGGATCGCCGGGTAGTCCAGGGCGCTGAGGTTCAGGTAGTCGATGATGATCAGCAGGCGTTCGTCGGCGCAGCCGGTCACCACCTCGATCAGCTGCTCGGTGGTGACCAACGGCTCGCCGGGGCGGACGTGCAGCACCCGCCAACCCGCGTCGACCGCGCGGCCGGCGACCTCCAAACAGGTGCGGGTCTTGCCGATTCCGGCCTGACCGACCAGGAGCAGGCCGGACTGGCCGGCCTGCTCGTCGAGGCGCTTCAGCAGCCGTACGGGATGGGTGGCGGCGTCGCTGTCGGCGGGTGACACGTACGGCAGTCGGTCGCCGCGCAGGTTGTCGGCCAGCTCGGTCAACGCCTCCGCGTGTTCGACGATTCCGGTCGGCAGCAGCTGCGGTGGTTCCCGTTCGACCTGGTCGAGCGAGGTGCCGACCAGGCCGGCGAAGGCGGGGTCGGTGAGCAGCCGGGTGATGCGTACCGCGTCCAGCCGGCCAGGACCGTACCGGGACGGCACCGCCACCATGACACCCAGCAGGAGTTGCCGATCGCCCGCGGTCAGCAGCGGGGCACCCGAGTAACCGCTGTGCGGGTGCGGCTCCAACACCGGCGTGCCGGTGTCGTCGCGTACCACCGCACCGGTGTCGTCGCGCTGTGGCTGCGGCGGCTGCGGCGCGATCCTGGTGGAGTCCAGGGCGTACCGGTGGTCCTCGAAGCCGAGGCTGGGCATGACCTGCCCGGGCAGCTCGTCGAGGTGGCGGCCGTCGGGCGTGACCCGGACCCAGGGATAACCGACGGTGAGACAGGGCACCGGCCGATGTCCGTGCAGCTCGCCGTAGCGGATGCGAGTCTGCTCGCGGGACCAGAGCGGCACGTCCATCCGGATCAGGGCCGCGTCGGCGTCGAGGTCGTCGCCGCGCCAGATCACCGTCGCCCGGTGCTCCGGCTCGGTGGGGCTGTCGCTGCGGGATACCCAGGTCGGCTCCCCGCGGGCACCCACGACGTGACCGGCGGTGAGCACCAGGTCCTCCCCCACGGCGTACCCGGAGCCGAGCAGCCTGCCGCGCACCTTCACCACCTGTTGGACGTGCGGCTCCAGTCCCGTCACGAGAGGTGGCCGGCGCAGGTGTGACGGTTGTCGTCGCTGTTGGTGCCGTCGGGGCAGATCGTGTTCCGCCAGACGACCCCGCCGATCGAAGCGCCGGTCAGGTCCGCGCCGGTCAGGTCGGCGTTGGTGAAGTCGGCGTGGTCGAGCTTGGCGTCGCGCAGATCGGCGTCCCGCAGGTACGCGTCGACGAAACGGGCGTTGCGCAGGTCGGCGGTCGGTTGGACGGCCGGCGGGTTGGCGGCCCAGGCGAAGGCCACGATGCCGATGGCGGCGACAGCGGTGGCCAGCATCAATTTACGCAGGGCGTGCCGGAACTGGTTCTTCAGCGCCTCGTGGGTGGCGGTGTCCTCGATCGCGGTGATCCGTTCGTCGAGGTCGGCGATCCCGGCCGCCAACTGCGTCCGTACGTCGTCAGCGGTCGACGGCTCGCGCTGTGCGGCAATCAGTTCCTCGCGGGCGGTGATGATGTCGGCCGGTGTGGAGAAGCCCTGGAGGTACTTGGGGTTGCGCCGGAAGTGCTCCACGACCGTGGTCAACTCGGATCGCCGTTGCGTCCACGCCGCGTCCAGGTCGCTGACCAGCACCAGCTTCGGGAGCAGAATCTGCACGGCGGTCCAGATGGCGTAGACCACAGTGGAGAGCCCGGCAGCCGCACCCGTTACCGCGACCCACAGCCGGGCGCGGTCGACGGAGTCGGGTACGCCGAGCGGGAGTTCGCCGATGCTTGACAGTTGGCTGCCGGCCAGCATTGCCGCACCCACCGCGGCGGCGCTGGCCACCAGCCACTTCGCCGCGTCACGGATGCGGTCGTTGCCGCGTTCCAGGGCGTCGGTGCCGCCGGTGGCCTCCCCCTCAGTGATCATCACGTTCGATGTCCACACCGGGCTTCGGGCGGACGATCGGCGGCAGTTGGGCGCTGCCGATCCAGTTCGGGTCGAGGCCCACCTCGGTCTCGTCCGCGCCACGGGTTATCCGGTCGGCGTTTCCGGGCTCGATGTCGTGGGGTTGTCGGTGCCGGGGAACGGGAGAGTGCCGTGGCTGCCGCCATGGATAGAGCGTCAATCGAATGCGATGTGCGTGGGTGTTTTCGACAGGCGCAAGATGCCACGTGACGCCGCTGCCATTCTCCCGGGTGACCAGGTGCAGTTCCACGTCGACGCTGTCTTCGGCAGCGCCGGATGTCGATCGCTGCAGATCCCGGATCAGCGCGGACAGTGCGGTGGGCAGGGAAATGTCCGGCACCAGGCCTCCAACATGGACTTCGACTGGCAGCTGCTTGCAACTGAACGTTAACCGACCGGACAAGGCGCCGAATCCACCGGTAGGTGTATCGGCGGTGGCCTTACGAAGGGCATCGAATCGACGAGTCGGTAATGCGACTTTCCTGGGACGGCTCGGGGTGATTCTGCTAGCCATTGACGACTCGGCCGGCGAGCGAATGTTGACAAGAGGCCGACGGGCTCAACGACCGGCGCGGCCGAGCGGGCGTGCCGGCGGGTGGAGTGGTGCCTGCCCGCTCCGGGGTGACCGGCAGCGGCGAGGGTCCGTCGGCCACGGCGGTGCCGGACGCCGCCCCAGCTCCCTGATCGGCGGGCGTTCATGCTGGTCGTGGCGGCTTCCGGGGCGGGGTGTGGGGCTGCAGGGGACCCGGTGTCGCAGGTAACAGTTTGAAAACTTCGCCCACGGTCTTGACATGGAGGGGCCTTCAGTAAGAACTTTTACCACTAACAGTTAACAGTCTTTTCCGAAAGGCGTCCCATGGTTGATCACGAGGCGGACACCTCCGCGGGCACCGCGGTGGCCGACGTCGATGGGGTTGACCGCCGGGGCGCACTGGGCGTTGCCTCCGACGGGACACTGGCCCGGGTCCGTACCGGTGCCGCCGAACTGACCGGCGCGCTGCGGCGGGTCGCCGAGCACGTGCTCAGCGACCCGGAGGCGGCGGCCCGCGCCACCATCGTGGAACTGGCCGAACGCAGCGGCACCTCGCCGGCCACGGTCACCCGGTTCTGCCGCGCGATGGGCTTCGACGGCTACGCCGACCTGCGTCTGGGTATCGCCGCCGAGACCGGTCGGGCACGCTCGGCCGGCTGGACCGTTGACATCGGCCGAGAGATCCAGCCCGGCGACCCGCTGGAGCGGGTACTGGAGCAGATCATGGCCGCCGACACCCGGGCCATGCATGACACCGCCGCGCTGCTCGACCTGACCGAGGTCGAGCGGGCCGCCGTCGCCATCGCCGGTGCCGAGCGGGTGAACATCTTCGGTGCCAGCGGCAGCGCCCTCGTCGGCGAGGAGATGCAGTTCAGCCTGCACCGCATCGGCGTGGCCGCGTGGGCCTGGAACGACGTGCACTCCGGGCTGGCCGCTGCCGCGCTGCTGCGTCCCGGCGACGTGGCGTTGGGCATCTCGCACAGCGGCCAGACCCGCGAGGCCATCGAGATGCTCGCCGAGGGCGGCAGCCGGGGTGCCACCACCATCGCGCTTACCGGATTCCGTCGGTCGCCGCTGGCCGAGTTGGCCGACATCGTGCTGCTCACCGCCAGCCAGGCCACCACGTTCCGGCCGGACGCGCTGTCGGCCCGGCATCCTCAACTTGTCGTCCTCGACCTGCTCTACATCGCGGTCGCCCAGCGCACCCACGACCGCGCCCACGCGGCCTTCCGGCGTACCGCCCAGGCCGTGGACGGGCACAAGGCAGCGAGGGAGGCCAGCGCATGATCAGCGCCCAGGGGTACGCCGACGCCGTCCGGCCAGTCCTCGACCGGCTGGTCGAGCGGGGTGCCGAGTCGCTGGGCCGGGCCGCCGACCTGATCGCCGCCAGCCTGCGTGACGGTGGGGTGTTGCAGACGTTCGGCGCCGGACACTCGGAAGCCTTCGCCGCCGAACTGGTCGCCCGGGCCGGCGGGCTGGTACCCACCAACCGGATCTCCCTGCACGACCTGGTGCTGCACGGCGGTGCCTCGCATCAGGTGCTCGCCGACCCGAAGCTGGAACGTGACCCGGCCGTCGCGCATCAGCTCTACGCGATCGCCGCACCCCAGCCGCAGGACGTCTTCGTGGTGGCGTCCCAGTCCGGCATCAACGGTTCGGTGGTCGAACTGGCGCTGCTGGCCACCGAACGCGGTCACCCGCTGATCGCGGTCACCTCGGTCGAGCACACCGGACGGGTGGCCCCGCGGCACCCGTCCGGCCGGCGGCTCGTCGATCTCGCCGACGTCGTGCTGGACAACGGCGCGCCGTACGGCGACGCACTGCTGCCGCTCGAGGGCGGCGGCGCGGTCTGTGCGGTCTCCTCGGTCACCTCGGCGCTGCTGGCGCAGCTGCTGACCGCGGAGGTCGTACGACGGTTCCACCAGGCCGGAGAGGCACCCCCTATCTACCTCTCCGCCAACGTCCCCGGTGGGGACGAGCACAACCTCGCCCTCGAGTCGCGGTACGCCGGGCGACTCCGGCGCACCGCCTGACCCGACATCACAAGGAGAGTCACACGATGTCCGTTACCCCCGATCTCGACCGCCGGACCCTGCTGCGCCGCGCGGCGGCCGCGGGCCTCCTGGTGACCCCGGCCGCCGGTCTGCTCAGCGCCTGCGCCGGCAGCACGCCGAGCCAGAACGACGACAGCGCCGGGGAGAAGAGCAACGACAACCCCTTCGGCGTGCAGGACGGCAGCGCCGTGAAGGTGGTCATCTTCAACGGTGGGTTGGGTGACGCCTGGGCCAAGGAGGACCAGGCGATCTTCAACGCCAAGTACCCCAACGTCACCGTCAACATGAGCTCCACCCAGAAGATCAAGACCGAAGAGCAGCCCAAGATGGCGACGCAGCCCAGCGACGTCGTCATGAACTCCGGCGCCGACATGATGGACATCAGCACCCTGGTCAACGAGGGTGCCATCGAGCCGCTGGACGACCTGCTGGCCGCCCCGGCCTGGGACAGCGAGGGTACGGTGGCCGACACGCTGCTGCCGGGCACCGTCGGTGACGGCACCTACCAGGGCAAGTTCTTCGTGGTGAACGTGGCCTACACGGTCTGGGGCAACTGGTACAACTCGGTGTTGTTCGACAAGGAGGGCTGGACGCCGCCGAAGACCTTCGACGACTTCTTCGCCCTCGCCCCGAAGATCAAGGCCAAGGGCATGGCCCCGTACGTGTACGACGCCGTGCACGGCTACTACCCGCGCTGGGCGCTGATGGCGACGGTCTGGAAGTCCGCCGGCAAGCAGGCCGTCATCGACATCGACAACCTCAAGGAGAACGCCTGGCGGGCCGAGGGCGTCCTGCCGGCGCTGGAGGCGTGGGAGAAGCTGGTCAAGGACAAGCTGCTGCTGCCCGGCAAGCTCGACCACACCCAGTCGCAGCAGGCGTGGCTCGACGGCAAGGCGGCCTTCATCCAGGTCGGCACCTGGCTGAAGAACGAGATGGCGGCGACCATCCCGCCGGGCTTCGAGATGAAGATCTCCGACTACTGGGGCCTGGGCGCCACCGACAAGGCGCCGAACGACGTCTACGCCGGCGCCGGCGAGGGCATCGTCGTCCCGGCCAAGGCGCCGAACAAGGCCGCCGCCAAGGAGTTCCTGCGCGCGGTGCTGTCCAAGGCCGGCTCGGCGAAGTTCGCCGAGCTGACCAAGTCCCTGGCCTCCACCAAGGGCTCCGGCGACAACGTCCAGGACGCCGCTCTCGCCAGCGCCAACGAGCTGATGAAGAACGCCAGCTCGGACCTGATCTCGATCAAGCTCTGGAACTTCTACGCCGACCTGGACAAGGAGAGCCAGAACCTGTCCGCCGAGTTGATGGCCGGCCGGTTGACCGCCGCGCAGTTCGTCGACAAGATGCAGGCCGCCGCCGACAAGGTCGCCCAGGACTCGTCGATCACCAAGCAGACCCGCGACGCCTGATCCGAACGGAAAGAGTGAGTCCCATGCGGCACGGTGTTGCGCGTTTCGTCACGGGTTTCCTGGCCCTGCCGGTCGGGCTGTACCTCTTCTACGTGGTGTGGCCCTTCCTCCAGGCGGCCGGGTACTCGCTGACCGACTGGGGAGGTTACTCCGACAGGCAGCAGTTCGTCGGGCTGGACAACTACCTCCGGCTGTTCTCCGACGAGCTGATCAGGAAGGCGTTCTGGCACAACGTCTTCTTCCTGATCACCGTGCCGCTGTTCACCATCGCGCTGGCCCTGTTCCTCGCGTTCCTGCTCAACGTGGGCGGACGCGAGGACAAGGCCGGCATCCGGGGAGTGTTCGGCTCCGGCCTCTACAAGGTCATCTTCTTCTTCCCGCAGGTGCTGTCCCTGGTCGTCATCGCGGTGATGTGGCAGCAGATCTACCGCGCTGACGGCCAGGGCCTGATCAACGGCATGCTGATGAAGATCGGGCTGGTCAGCGAGGACGACCCGATCACCTTCATGTACGACCCGGAGCCGTTCCTCGGCGTACCGGCGGTGCTGTGGTGGCTGTTGCTGATCGCGGTCTGGAGCGGCGCCGGCTTCTACATGGTGCTCTTCTCCGCGGCCATGCAGTCCATCCCGAAGGACGTCTACGAGGCGGCCATCCTGGACGGTGCCGGCCGGTTCCACACCTTCTTCCGGATCACCCTGCCGCTGCTGCGGGACACCGTCTCGGTGGCCTGGGTCTACCTGGGCTTCATCGCCCTGGACATGTACGCCCTGGTGTTCGTCATGACGCCCAGCCAGGGTGGCCCGAACCACGCCAGTGAGATCTTCGCGTCGGTGCTGAACTTCACCGCCTTCCAGAAGGGTCAGTTCGGTTACGCCTGCGCGATGGGCGTGGCACTGGCGATCTTCACGATCCTGCTGGCCGCTCTCCAGCTGAGGATCACCCGTCGTGAGCGGATCGAGTACTGAGGAGACCTGGACGATGAGCACGGTGACCCACACTCCGGGTGGCCTGGCCGGCCCCGACCAGACTCCACCACCGGGTCGTACGCCGGCACAGCGCGCCGCCGTCGGCGGCGGCCGGGCCGGAGCGCGCTTCTTCAACGGCTTCTCACACCTGTTCCTCGCCGTATGGGCGATCATGGTGGTCTACCCGCTGCTGTGGGTGGTGATGTCGGCGCTCAAGACCGACTCGGAGGTCATCCGCAAGCCGCTGTCGCTGATCCCCGAGCAGTTGCAGTGGGGCAACTTCGCCCGAGCCTGGACCGAGGGGCACATCGGGTCGTTCTTCCTCAACACCATCCTGGTGCTGACCGGCAGCGTCTTCCTCACCATGCTGCTCGGCTCGATGGCCGCCTACGTGCTCGCCCGCTACGAGTTCCCCGGCAACCGGCTGATCTACTACATGTTCCTGTCCGGGCTGACCCTGCCGATCTACCTTGCCGCGGTGCCGCTGTTCAAGGGCGTCTACAACACCGGCGTGGTGCTGCCGTTTCTCGGCCCGAACAGCCACGTCATGCTGATCCTGGTCTACGTTGCCTGGTCGCTGTCGTTCACCGTCTTCTTCATGCACTCGTTCTTCCGTACCCTGCCGAACGCCATCGCCGAGGCGGGCATGGTCGACGGCGCGTCGCACAGCCGGTTGTTCTTCAGCGTGATGTTGCCGATGGCCAAACCGGGCCTGATCAGCATCGGCATCTTCAACGTCCTCGGCCAGTGGAACCAGTGGTACCTGCCGACCCTGCTCATGCAGTCGGTGGCCGGCGAGCCGAAGAACCAGGTCATCTCCCAGGGCCTGATCGAGCTGTCGGTCAACCAGGGCTACCGCTCCGACTGGTCCGGCCTGTTCGCCGGGGTCACCATGGCGATGCTGCCGGTGCTCATCGTCTACATCGTCTTCCAACGTCAGGTGCAGTCCGGCCTCACCGCCGGCGTCAGCAAGTAACCGCCGCCGCGCAGGACGTGCTCGGTCCGGGAACCAACGGCCTCCACCCGAGTCCGACCGGTCCCGGACCGAGCGCGCGACACCTCAGACGCCCTCCCCGTCGAGGGTGATCCCCAGCTGGTCGCGCAGGGCCGCCTGCCCGGCGGCGGTGAGGCGTACGGCGCGGCCGGACCCGATGCGCACCACCCACCCGTGGCCGAGAAACCGCTCGCACAGCTTCGCGCCAACCAGTCCGCCAAGGTGCTCCCGGCGTTCGGTCCAGTCGAGGCAGCCCCGGACCAGCGGCCGGCGGCCCGACCGGGGCCACGCCGGATCCCAGCCGAGCAGGTCGATCAGCCAGGACCGGCCGGCCGGGGTGAGCGCGAAGCCGCCGCCGTTGTCCAGCAGCCCTCGCCCGATCATCGCCTCGGTCACCGCCACACCGAGCCGTCCGGCCAGGTGGTCGTAGCAGGTCCGGCCCCGGCGCAGGGCCGCGCTGGCGGTGGCCGCCCGCAGACCACCGGTCCGGTCGGGAGGCGGTTCGAACCGGGCCGACAGGTCCTCCAGCAGTTGCGCCACCGAGGGGTCGGCGAGTTGCACGTACCGGTGCCGGCCCTGGCGACGCTGAACGAGCAGACCGCCCTCGACGAGGCGGTGCAGGTGCCCGGTGGCGGTGGAGGGCGCGACACCCGCGTACGCGGCGAGTTCGCTCGCGGTCCACGCCCGGCCGTCGAGCAGCGCGAGGCAGATGCCGGCACGGGTCTCGTCGGCCAGCAGCGCCGCGAGCCCGGCAAGGTCGGCAGCGGAGGTCACCGACCCATTGTCGGGTACGACAGTTCGGTGCTCACCGAAGGATCGTGGTCGTAGCCTTCGCCGCATGCTGGAGATACGCGGCCGCGCGGCCGCCCTCGCGGTGCTGACCGACCCGACGTTCGTCGTGCCGCCCGTCCCACCCGCGTCCACCGGCGTCGCCTGGCTGCGTGCCACGGTGGGCCGGTTCAGTTCCGGCATCGAGTACGAGCGCCGGCGCGGCTTGTCCGTCGCGATCCTGGACGCGATCCCGCTGGAGCCGCTACGCCATGCCGGTGACTCCCACCCGGTGGCGGTCCTGGCCCCTCGGCTGGGAGTCACCCGTCCCGTGGTGCAGTTGATCCGCGACGTGGCGCAGGCGTACCAGCCCGGCACCGGTGACGAGTCGCGGGCCGACCCTGCCGTGCATCGGTTGGTGGCGCTCTTCGGCGGCAGATTCGACGAGCCGACCGCCGCCCGCATCGGCGTGCTCGTCCAGGCCTGCGAGGCAACGGCCGTCCTGATCGACCGGACCCGACACCGTCACGTCGACGAGGTGCTGCGTGACGATCCGCCGGTGCCGGCGACCAAACGGCAGGCGACGGTCACCGCCACCGTGGCCGGTATGACCGTCGAGGCCGGTGAGGTCGTACGGGTGCCCCTGGCCGGTGATCTGGCGTTCGGTGCGGGACCTCGACGCTGCCCCGGCCGGGCCCACGCTCTCGCGTTGGTGGCCGGAGCACGCGGATGAGCGGCGGCTTCGCAGCGCTGCACCGTGTCGACGACCCGCTGGTTCTGCCGAACGTCTGGGACCTCGCGTCGGCCCGGTTCCTGGTCGAGGCCGGGTTCGTCGCGCTCGGTACCACAAGCCTCGGCGTCGCGGCCGTCAACGGCCTGCCCGACGGCGCGGCCGTCACCGGGGCCGCGACCGTGTCGCTCATCCGCCGGCTGGCGGCGCTGCCGGTACACCTCACCGCCGACATCGAGACCGGATCGGTCGCCGCGGCGGTCGCGGTGGCCGAGGCCGGCGCGGTGGGCGTCAACCTGGAGGACGCCATGGGTCCGGCGCCGGAGCACGCGGCACTGATCCGGTCGGTGAAGCGGGAGGTGCCGGGGCTGTTCGTCAATGCCCGTACCGACACGCACTGGCAGCGTCCCGGTGACCTGACGGAGGCGGTCGACCGGGTTCGACGCTACGCCGACGCCGGCGCCGACGGCGTCTTCGTCCCCGGTCTGGCCGAGCCCGCCGACATCGCGGCGGTGGTGGCCGCCGTCGACGTACCGGTAAACATCCTGTACCTGCCGGCCCGGCACACCGTGACCACCCTGGCGGAGCTGGGTGTGCGGCGGATCAGCACCGGCTCACTGCTGTTCCGGGCGGCCCTGGCTGCCGTCGTGGACACCGCGACAGCGGTACGCGAGGGGCGCGCCGTACGCCCCGACCTCCCGTCGTACGCCCAGGTGAACGTCGGGCCCGGCGAGCGCGCCGCCGGGGACGTCCCCTGACGGTGCCGGTCGGCGGTCGCGTCATGCCTGCGATGTCGGCGAGACGAGAAGTCGTCGCACGGATAGGCGCGCCAAACCGCGTTGCTGCCGACATCCCGATGGAACCAGTCCGCGGGTGGGTCAGCTCACGACGTGGTCCAGCTTGGCATGATCGCCTGTGTCGGGATCGTGCCGCTGGCGCTGATCTGTGGGCCGCTGCGGGAGATCCCGTGGTTCTGGACGGTGGTGGACCTGTCTTTCGCCGTCGGGGCGTTTCCGCCGTTGTGGTTCGCGTACCGGCACATCCGGGCGATCGAGTCGCAGCGGGCCGAACCGGCGGCATCGACCCGCTCGTCGACCCACGAGACCGCCGGGCCGGCCCGTCCGTGACAGTGGTTCCGCTCAGGACGTGGCCGTTGCGCCAGCGGCGAGGCGGTGGGCGGGTTGAAACAGTTCGATCAGGTTGCCGGCCGGGTCGGCGAGCAGGATCTGGCGTCCGCCCGGGCCGCTGACCGGCTCGCTGCGGAACGACACTCCGACGCCGCGCAGTCGATCGATCTCGGAATCCAGGTCGTCGACGACGAGGTGGATGCGGTTGCGGCCGGCGGCGGCGACGTCGGTGGGGGTGGCGCGGGCACCGGAGCTGGCCGGCCCGGACAACAGCAGCCGTAGCGGGCCGCGCACCACGTCGGCGAAGGCGGGGGCGGCGCTGGTGTGCAGGGCGAACCCGAGATGCGTGGTGTAGAACTCGACGGCGGCGCTCACGTCGTCGACGAGGTAGCGGACGCTTGCGTACCGGGGGTCTGTCATGGCCGGATCTCCTTCGCGGGCCGGGCTGCGGTGAGCACGGGTAGTAGATGTCGGACGCGGATGTCGATGTCGATCGCCAGGCGGTGGAAGGCGGGATAGTCGGCGGCCGTCGCGGGATCGGGGATGCTCCAGTGGACCCGTCGGGGTTCGTGGGGCAAGTCGGGGCAGACCTCGCGGGCCTTGTCGCACATGGTGATCACGTAGTCGTACCGGCGGCGGGCGACTGTGTCGAGGTGTCGGGGCTGCTGCCCGACGACGTCGACACCGAAGCTGTCGCGTAGTACGCGGACCGCGTGCGGATGCAGGCCCGACCTGGGTCGGGTGCCGGCACTGACCACCCTGACCTCGTCTCCGGCGCGGCGGTGCAGCAACGCCTCGGCGATCGGTGAGCGGGCGCTGTTGCCGGTGCACACGAAGAGCACACTCAGCCTCCGCGATCGTTGTCGATCAACCGGGGGAGGCGTCGTCGCGGCGAGCAGCGCGGGATGCAGGGCCCTGCCGGCCTCGGCCAGTGCCAGGGCGCAGGAGTCCAGATCGAGGTGGTAGTAGCTGTCCCGGCCGTCGAAGCTGCTGCGCGAGGCGCTGACCAGCCCGCCGTCACGCAGCAGCCGAAGGTGGTAGGAGACCAGGTTCTGCGGCTCGCCGACCAGCGCCACCAACTCCCGGACGCGGAGATCGCCGGTCGCCAGCTCGGTCAACAGTCGCCAGCGCAGCGGATGGGCGGCCAGGTGCAGGAATGACGGAGTGGTACGACTCGATGACGCCACGACCAGATATTACATCAAATCCGCTTGATGGGTTGGGTTGACCTGCCGGTTTCGGCATCGCTACCTGGTCGTGGCCGGGTTCTTCCAGACCGGGCCGCGCAGAGCGAAGTCGATGGTGGCAGCCACGGTGGCAGCGCGTTCCGTGCCGTACTCCCGCTCGGTCAGCCACAGGCCCAGATCGATACCGGCGCTCAACGCGCCCGCAGTGACCCGGTCGCCGTCGTCGACCACCCGCTCCTCGATCACGTGCACGCCGTAGGCGCGCAACTCGTCGTACGCGTGGCGATTCGTCGTGGCGTTGCGCCCGGTGAGCAGACCGGCCGCCCCGAGCAGCATCGCGCCGGTGCAGACCGACGCCATCCACCTTGCGGAACCGGCGACCTCAGCCAATCTCCTGGGCAGCACGCCGGCCTGAGCCTGCGCCCAGGAGCCCTGCTCGGCCCGGTTCAGCCAACCACCGCCGACCACGATCACTCCGTCCGGGCGATCCAACACACCGGGAACGTTCAGCTGGACGCCCCGCATGCTGCGAACCGGACCCGGCCCCTCCGCGACCACCAGATCCACCTCGAACCCGGCACTGGACAGCACCTCGAACGGGCCGAAGGCATCGAGTTCATCAAAGCCGTCGAATACGACGATCTCTACTCTCACCCGTACAGCGTCGCGATCGCCGCCAGGACGGGCCAGTGGCATGCTTGCCATCGTGCGTGAGGAACCGGCCATTCATCGCGTTGCTGTACTGGCTCTCCCTCCGGTCGTGGCGTTCGACGCGGCCATCGCCACGCAGGTCTTCGGCCACGAAGGTCTCGGCAGGTACGAGGCTGTCCTCTGCTCGCTGCGGGCCGGGCCGGTGCCGACCACCACACCCGGGTTCGGTATCACCGTCGCGGCTGGCCTCGAAGCGGTCGCCACCGCCGACACCGTCATCGTGCCCGGGTTCCGGCGCGGGCCAGCGCCGGCAGCCGCGCTCGACGCCCTACGCGCCGCGCACCAGCGCGGGGCCCGGATCGCCGCCATCTGCAGCGGCGCCTTCGCGCTGGCCCAGGCCGGCCTGCTCGACGGCCGTCGCGCCACCACCCACTGGGTCCACGCCGCCGCCCTCGCCAAGGAACATCCGACCGTGCAGGTCGACCCGGCGGTCCTCTACGTCGATGAGGGCACCGTACTGACCAGCGCCGGCCTCGCCGCCGGCCTCGACCTGTGTCTGTACCTGATCGGTCTCGACCACGGCCAGCAGGCGGCCATCCAGCGGGCCCGGCACATGGTCACACCGCTGCACCGCGCCGGAGGACAGGCCCAGTACACCGTGGCGAGCGCCGTGGTGGTGGGGGAGCGGCTCAGCGGCGTGACGGACTGGGCACTGGCCAACCTGCATCGGCCCATCACGGTGGCCGACCTCGCGCGGCAGGCGATGCAGTCGACCCGAACGCTCAGTCGCGCCTTCGCCAGGGAACTGGGCACGAGCCCGCGCGCCTGGCTGATCGCGGCCCGGCTACGCAGGGCCTGCGCCCTGCTCGAAAGCGGTGACCTGACCGTCGAGGAGATCGCTCGCCGCAGTGGCCTGGGCAGCGCCGCCAACCTCCGGCTTCAGTTCCGCCGGGCGTACGCCACCACTCCGCTCGCCTACCGGGCTGCGTTCCAGCAACGCTGACCGGTTGTGAACGCGTGCGTCCGATGGTCGAATGCGGCTCATGACGGCAGCCTGCCGAGAGTCCTCGTTGCTCTTTCACGCCGCCGACGGCAGCGAACTGCCCTTGCTGATCTTCGAGCCCCTCGCCGGCACACCGCCGCGTGCCGGCATCGTGCTGTTCCATGGCGGCGCCCTCCGCGAGGGATCGGCCGACGGGCTCGCCCCGCACTGCCGACAATTGGCGTCGCGCGGGATCCTCGCCGGTTCAGCCGGGTATCGGCTGCTCGGCCGCGGCGCTGCCAGCATCGACGACTGCATAGCTGATGTTCGGTGGGCGATCGACCAGTTCGCCCGGGTGGCCGCGGTGCGCGGGCTCGAAGCGTCGCACCTGGCCTCGGGCGGCAGCTCAGCCGGGGCTCACCTCGCGGCTGTCGCGGCGATGACCCCGGCGGCGTCCACCACGGCAGCGGAGCCCGGCAGCGCGGCCGTGGTGGCTCTCAACCCGGCGGGATCGAATCTGCGCTCGTTCGATCCGGCAGCGCAGCGCCGCCTCGAACGGCAGGTCGGCATCGCACCGGGCAGACTGATCGAGTATTCGCTGATCGAGCTCGTGCGGCCGGGGAACCCGCCGATGCAGATCCACCACGGCACCCGCGACGAGGTCGAGCCGATCGACTCGGTGCGGCAATTTCGGGACGCGATGGTGCGCTCCGGCAACGAGTGCGTGCTCATTGAGTACGAACAGGCCCGCCACGGATTCCACTACCCCGACGACAGCAGGCACTTCGACGACGTGCTCGATGCCACGGCGCTGTTCCTCCTCGACCGGCTCGCGACGAGGTGACCGGGCAATGTCCCGATTGTCGAAGCCCTGACCGGGGCATCCCACCCCCTCCCTGACGGTTCACCAGTGACAACGCGTCATACGTCTACCGCCGCCCGGCACGCCCTCGGAATGGCATGGTGTTGTCCATGAACAGAAAGCAGGTCGCCGACTGGATCGCTGCCTACGAGCAGGTGTGGCGGACGCCGGGTACGCAGGCGCTGGTCACGCTCTTCACCGATGATGCAAGTTATCAGCAGGGGCCGTACTGGACGCCCGTCGTCGGCCTGCCGGCCATCGCCGAGATGTGGAACCAGCAGCGCAAAGGCCCCGACGAGGTGTTCCAGATGACCACGGAGATCGTCGCGGTCGACGGCGACACCGCGGTGTCGCGTCAGGAGGTCCGCTACGGCGACCCGGTCGACCAGGAGTACCGCGACCTTTGGATCATGCGATTCGCGGACGACGGACGTTGTCGGTCGTTCGAGGAGTGGCCGTTCTGGCCGGGACAGCAGCCGGCTGCCTGATCGAAGCGGCCGGCCGTAGGCACGGTCAGGTGTCGGATGCGGCGGGCGGGCTCAGGTGGCGGTCGCGGCGATGGCCGCGTACCGGCGGTCCGGGCGGTCCGGGAACTGCTGTTGCAGGCGCTGAAGCTCGGTGAAGCCGGCCCGCGTCAGGCGAGCGGAGAACTCGTCGACTGGCCAGCGGTACGCGGTGAGAACCTTGTGGTCGAACTCGGCCACCTCGTCTTCGCTGTCGAAGAAGCCGATCACCAACCGCCCGGACGGGGTCAGCATCCGGCGGAACTCGGCGAGCACGTGGTCCAGTTCCGGTGGTGGCAGGTGGATCGTCGAGTACCAGGAGAGGATGCCGGCCACCGAGTGGTCGGGGACGTCCAGTTCGGTCATCGAGCCGAGCCGGAACGCCGGCCCGGGGAAGTTCGCTCGGGCGTGGTCGATGAACTCGGGGACCAGATCGATGCCTGTCACCTCGACGCCGAGCGAATGCAGGTAGGCGGTCCAGTGGCCGGGGCCGCAACCGAGATCGAGCACCGCGCCGTCCAGGCCGGCGAGCTGGTCCCGGATGAGCGCCGTGTCGTCCGCGTGGGCCTGCCCGCCGCCATCGAACAGTGCGATGTATTGCGCCGACATTGACGAATAGGCATCGCGTACCGGCTGGTTGCTCACCGTGGCACTGTAGACCCGGGCCGGGGCGTCGGGCGGTTACCCCGCCCAGCCGCGCTGCCGGGCGAGGTGAGCAGCCACGTCGACGACGACCGCAGCGGCCGGCGACAGCGCATCGCGTCGCCACACCAGCTCCAGGTCTGGTGCCGGGAGGTCGTCGGTGAGGGTGAGGACGATGCCGTCGACCGTGGGCAGCGCGGCAAGCGACCGGGGTACCAGCGAGAATCCGGTGTCTTCGGCGATGCCCACGCGACGCCAGCCGAGCTGCTGGCAGTCCCGAGCGGCGAACTGCACGTCCGCGCGGGCGCAGGCGGTGAAGACGGCAGCGCGGTAGCCGGGCGTCAGGTGTTCGGGCGGCAGGTTGAGCGGGCCGATCCGCAGGTCGCTCAGTGCCACGGTCGGACGCCCGGCAAGCGGGTGCCGGGGACCGACGACGGCGACCAGCGGCTCCCGTCGTACCGTCTGCCGGGCGAGGTCCGACTGAGCAGTCGCGCCCCGCGACAGCACCAGATCGAAGCGGCCGGCGCGCAACCCGGCATCGAGTTCGGTCGGCCATGCCTCGCCCGTGCGAACGGTGAGGTCCGGATGCATCGCCCGCAGCGCGTCCAGCAGTTGCGGCACCACCTCGTGTGCGGCGCTGGCGACCGTTCCGATGTGCACCGTGCCGGCGCGGCCCTGCCCGGCCGCCCGCGTCGCCCGGACCATCGCGTCCGCGTCGCTGAGCACCTGACGCGCAGACGCCACGAAAGCCGTCCCGGCCGCGGTCAGGCGGGTCGGGCGGCGGGTGAACAGCGGTACGCCGAGCTGCCGCTCCAGGTCGCGGATCTGTCGACTCAGCGGTGGCTGCGCCATGTGCAGACGCTGCGCGGCCCGCTCGAAACTGCCCTCCTCGGCGACCACCACGACGTACCGCATGAGGCGTAGATCCACCGACATACCGCGAAGGTACCCGCCCATACCTCATGGATCTTGTCGGTGACTCATCACCGGGGCCACGCTCGATGCGACAAGCCTGATCGGAAGGAAACGTGCGAAACATGCGACGACTGCTCGCGATTCTGATCGTCCCGGTGCTCGGCGCGCTCGGCGCCGTACCTGCGCCGGCGTCAGCGTCTGTGCCGACCTCGGCGTTCGGTGCCCCCGGCCCGCGACCGGACAGTTACGTTCTGGCCGGCGACGACGCCTACCCCGAGGGCATCGCCCGCGACCCCCGGAGTCCGTACTTCTACGTCAGCAGCCTGACCGACGGGCGTATCTACCGCGGTGACGTCCGCTCCCCGCGCACCACGGTGTGGCTGCCCGGCAACGCCGCCGACGGCCGGACCACCGCCGGCGGGATGAAGGTCGACCATCGCGGCCGGCTCATCGTCGCTGGCGGAGGAACCGGGTACGTGTGGGTGTACGACACGCGCACCGGCGCGCTCCTGCACCGCTTTGCCACTGCCGCACCGAATTCCATGCTGAACGACGTAGCGCTGACCGCCAACGGCGACGTCTACGTCACCGACTCGTTCCAGCCGACCCTCTACCGGATTCCTGCGGCGGACCTGCGCGGTGGCACGGGCACCACCAGGCCGCTACCCACCTTCCTCGACCTGCGCGGCACCAGCATCGAGTGGAACGCCGGGTTCAACCTCAACGGCCTGGTGGCCACCCACGACCAACGCCACCTCATCGTCGCCGACTACAACGACGGCGCGCTGCACCGCATCGACCTGCGGCGGCGTACGGTCCGGGCGATCGATCTGGGCGGCGCCACGGTGCACGGCGACGGCCTGCTCGTACGCGGCCGCACGCTCTACGTGGTCAGCAACATCGACGGGAACGGCAACACCGTCAACGTGCTGCGGCTCAATCGCCGCGCTGACCAGGCAAGGCTGCTCGGGCGACTGACCGACCCCGCGCTGCACGGCCCGTCGACGGCGGCGTTCGACGGTCGCGACCTCCTGGTGGTCAACTTCCAGTACGGTGCGGAGAATCCAGTCCTGCCGTACACGGTGGTGCGGCTCGGTGCGGGACTTGCCTGGCCTCCCGTATCCGGGGGACGGACGACGTCCGACGACCGGCTGTCCTGAACGGTCTCCCGGCTGGACCTGTGCTTCTCCCACGACCTGTGGGTGACCGGGGCCGACACCCCTGCTACGGGCGTCGGCCCCGGTCACGATGAGCTGACAGGCTATGGCGTCGCCCAGCCATCATCGGCCGGAAGTCAGCTCAGGCGGGGAATCGCAGTCCCGATCAGCCGCTCGGAGACCTCCCAGAGTCGGCGGGCGTCGTCGTCGCTGCGCAGCGGAGCCCACAGCTCGCGCTGCGCGGGCGCGCCGCCGACGTCGCCGAAACCCTTGGGGCCGAAGAACTGTCCGCCGTGGGAGTCGGGGCCGGTCGCGGCCAGCAGCGCCGGCAGTGCCGCCGAGGAGACCGTGCCGGCCACGCCGAGGCGGGACATCAGACGGATCATGCGGACCGAGGTGGTGTCCTTCGCGCGGCCCATGCCGGGTTGCGCGGCGAGCAGATTGGTCGGCGACACCCCCGGGTGAGAGAGGTTGCTGGTGATGCCCCATCCGGCCGCCGCGCTGCGATTCTGCAGCTCCCGGGCGAACAGGCCGATGGCGATCTTGGACTGGGCGTACGCCTTCATCGTTTCGTAGCCGCGTTCCCAGTTGATGTCGTCCCAGTTGATCGCTCCGCTGCGGGCGGCGACGCTGGTCTGGTGGGTGACCCGGGCCCGCCCCTGCCGCAGCAGCGGCAGCAGTCCCTGGGTGAGCGCGAAGTGACCGAGATGATTCGTGCCGAACTGCAGTTCGAAGCCGTCCTTGGTGAGTTGGCGGGTGGGCGGGTTCATCACACCGGCGTTGTTGATGAGGATGTTGACCGGGCGGCCCTCGTCGACGAGTTGGCTGGTCAGGGCGGCCACCGAGTCCAGCGATGACAGGTCGAGCGCGCTGGTGCTGATTGTGGCCCCGGGGACGCGGCTGCGGATGCGGTCGGCGGCCTGTTGCCCCTTCGCCGGGTTGCGGACCGGCATGATCACCTGTGCGCCGGCCCGGGCGAGGCGGCCGGCGATGACGAAGCCGATGCCGTCGCTCGCGCCGGTGACGACGGCGACCTTGCCGGACAGGTCGGGGATGGTGAGGTCGAAGTGGCGGGCCATTGTCGGTCTCCTCGTGTCGGCGATCCGATCGAATCTGCGGATGCGATTCGATCGTCGGTGCCCGCCGACGGCGGATTCAGGGCCTTCGGAGCCACGGATCGGCGATCCCACGATGAGCGTCGCCGCCGAGCACGGCGAGCAACTGGAGCTTCTCGTAGCTCTCGCTGCCCGGCACTGCGGTAAAGATGTGCAGGTAGTGGGACTGTCCCGGGTCGACGAGTGTCTGGCAGTTCAGCTCCAGCAGACCGAGTTCGGGGTGCACGAAGTTCTTGCCATCGTCCGGGCGCAGGCCGACCTCGTGCTGCTCCCACAGCTTGCGGAACTCGTCGCTGCGCTCAAGGAGCAGCTCGGTGAGCTGCGCCGCCCGGGAGCCGGGGCCGCGCAGTGTCGCGATCTCCCGGGCGCCTGAGGTGAACATGCGGGACAGGAAGCCGTGGTCCTCGGGCGCGTACCGCCGGCGGGTGGCCGGGTCGGTGAACCAGCGGTAGACGATGCTGCGGGCGGGACCGGTGTAGCCGGTGGTGTCGCCGGTGAGGGCGACGCCGAGCGCGTTCTGCCGGAGCGTCTCTCCGAGTTCGCTGACGATCTCGGCCGGGGTGTCGTCGAGACGGTCGAGTACCCGTAGCAGGCCAGGACTGATGTGGTCGCTGGTGGCGCCGCGCGGCGGAGGACGGTGCCCGGCCAGCCGGAACAGGTGGTCGCGCTCGTCGAGCGACAGGTGCAGGCCCTGCGCGATCGAGGCGATCATCTGCTCGGACGGGTGTGGCCCGCGTTCGCGTTCCAGCCGGGAGTAGTAATCGGTCGACATGTGGCAGAGCAGGGCCGCCTCCTCGCGCCGCAGGCCGCTGGTCCGGCGGCGCGGTCCGCGCGGGAGGCCGACGTCCTCGGGCTGCAGCGACTCCCGGCGGCGCCGGAGAAAGTCGGCCAGGCCGGCCCGGTCGATCGTCATGTGCGCTCCCTGTCTCGGTCCTGCCTCCTTCCTACCGGCCAGGTGACCGGGGCAGCCACGGATCGCCGATCCCCCTCTGCCTGCGGAGGGGGCTGCTCGCTGTTTCCTGGCGGGCAGGCCGGGGGCGCTGCCGAGCAGCCCAGTGGGCCAGCCCATGGCCGACCCGATCACGCCGTGGATGGCACCGGCAGCGATGACCGCAGCGGCGTCGTTGATCGGCCCTCGATAATGGCCGGCGTGGAAGAGGTCACGGTCGTCGTCGCCCATGATGAGCGTGCGACCCTGCGCGTCGGCGATGTGTTCCTGAAGGTGGACAGTGATCAGGCGCGTATCGATGTCGAGGTCGAGGCGATGCGGCTGGCGCCCGTGCCGACTCCCGAGGTCCTGTGGCGCAAGCCGCCCGTCCTCGCGATCACTGCTCTCCCCGGCCAGGCGCTCGGCCGCCTCGGCGAGCCGTCGCCCGCGTCACCGGCGGCGTGGGCCGCGGCGGGCGCGGTGATCCGGACGCTGCACGAGGCGCCACCACCGCCGTGGGCCGGCAGGAAGCTCGTCGGGCTGGACGCGGAACTCGAACGCGAATGCGCCTGGCTCGTCGACAGTGGCGTCCTGCCAGCCGACCTGGTCGACCGCAACCGCGAGATAGCCGAGGCCGCGCTTCGGCCGTGGACGCCGGTGTTCATGCACGGCGACCTGCAGATCACCCACATCTTCACCGACGGCGACCAGGTCACCGGCGTGATCGACTGGTCCGAGGCGGCGCCCGGCGATGCGCTGTACGACCTGGCCGTGCTTACCCTCGGGCACGAGGAACGCCTCGATGATCTCCTGACCGGTTACGGCACCGACGTCGACCGGGATGTGATTCGCGCCTGGTGGTCGCTGCGCAGCCTGCTGGCTTCCCGCTGGCTGATCGAACACGGCTTCGACCCGTCCGCGCCCGGCTGCGAGTTCGACGTACTCAGATCGCGGATGTGAGGAGCAACGCCCGGCGTCCGGGCCCATCACCCTCGGACCCGACGGCAGCCTGTGGACGGCATTGGAAAACGGCACCCTGGCCCGGATCGTCGGGGCTCAGTCCGGCTGGTCAGCCGCCCGACGTGCGGCGCGTTCGTGGCGGTCGACGGCTCGGCCGTGAGCGATGGCGAGGAGTCGGTCGATCTCGGGCAGCAGGTGCGGGCCGGGCATGACGATGCTGCCGAAGCCGTACAGCGCGTAGCCCGGGTGCGGTACGACAGTGTCCAGCCGGGCGAAGTCGAACTCCTGCCGGTGCTCCTCGAACGCCTTGGGTGGGAAGCCGAACAGCCTCTCGAACTCGGCTCGGCCCAGGTCGAGGTTGAGGCGGAAGACGCCGGGACGGTCGAGCTGGGAGGCGTCGTCGAAGCCGGGCACGTCGTGGTCGACGATGGTGGCGAACGGCTGGCGGCGGTCGGGGCCGACGTAGAAGAACCGTTCGCCGCTGGCACCCTCGGGTGATCCGTTCTCCTCGTTCGTCACGATCTGCTCGACGCCGGGTAGTGCGAGAATCCGGTCGGCGAGCATGGCCGCGTCGACGCCGGTCGGGATGTGCAGCACCGCGTCGGCGTGGTCGATGGTGGCCTGATCGAGCGGGAAGTAGCGGTGATCGTGCGTTCTCCGCTCGGCCGCTGGTATCTCGGCCGCGCGGACGTACCGCGGAAGCATGCTTCCCCGCTGAAGTCTGCCTTCGTAGGTCGACCGGGCCGGCGCCCCGATGCCGAGCGCGGGGCTCGCGCCGAGACTACCGACGATCACCGCGTACCGGTCATTCAGCAGCGACGCGACAATGGCACCGGCGCCGGCCCACGAGACGTCCTTTCCGGCCATGGTCATCGTGCTCGATTGGCGCTGGAGGTGTGTGTTGTGCGCGAAGACCAGCGTGGGTCCACGGTGTGCCTCGGCCGATCGGATCTGAAGCAGGTTCTCCGCCATCAGCGCGTCTCGGACCCCGGCCAGGCGGGCGAAGCGTTCCTCCCGCTCCAGCGGCGCGGCGGCCGCCGCGTGGTAGCGCAGCACCGCGACAGCGGACATGGCCTGCACGAACGCTGCCGGCCAGCCCTCGGCCAGTCGGGGTGCGTTCAGGTACAGCTCGATCAGCAGCTCGTCGGCGATCACCCGCAGGCGCTGGGCGTCGGCCGAGCGCCCGATCGACCTACCGGGTTCCCAGATCGCTGCGGTGTCGCTCCACCGCGCCTCGTCCCCGATCAGGTCGTCGATCTCCGTCGATCGATCGAGGCCGAGGAATTCGCAGGTCCGGATGAGGTAGGGCCGGGGACTCGGGGCACCCTCGATCTCCAGCGGGGCGTCGAAGCCGTGAAACGTCAGGCGTTCGGAGGACGGTCGCCCGGCGTTCCACTCGCGCATCCGCAGCAGCAGATCGCGGTTGGCCGGGGCACCGCCGAACCCGTGGCTGAACCCTTCGGTGAGCGCACGGTCGAGCGTGACGGCGGTGGAGCCCTGGACGAACTCGTTGGCGATCAGCCCCGCCGCCCGGTCGCTCTCCAGCGCGATCGACCGGTAGCCCTGCACGGCCAGCGACATGAAGGTCTCGTTGCGGATCTGAAGGAAGGCGGACTCGCCGTGCGTCGGCTCACCGAGCGCGAGCAGCGCCGGTGGTACGGCAAGCAGGTCAAGAAGGGACGTCATTGCATCGACCGTATCGTTGAACTACCGGTTGAGACTTTCCAGCGACGGAGCGAGGTGACCGCCATGAAACCCTCCAACCCAGGGGTACGCCGACCAGTCGATCTCGCGCGCCGTCACGGCCTTTCCGCGCAGGCCGTGCGCAACTACGAGCGGGATGGCGTGCTGCCGCCGGCCCAGCGCAGCCCGACCGGCTACCGCCGGTTCACCGAGGTGCACGCAAAGGCGCTGAGCGCCTATCTCGGGCTGATCGTGGGCCACGGCTACCCGGCCAGCGGTGACATCATGCGTGCCGTCAACCGGGGCGACATCGACGCCGCGCTGCGTACGATCGACCACAGCCACGTCCTGCTTCAGCGCGACAGGGACACGTTGGACGCGGTGGAGACGGCGGTCGCCGTCCTCACCGGTTCACCGCGGCAACCACAGGGCCGGAAAGCAGTGCCGATCAGCATGCTGGCCCACCGTCTCGGCGTACGACCCGCAACCCTGCGCAAGTGGGAGCGGGCCGGGATTCTGCAGCCGGCGCGTGACCCGGCCACCGGCTACCGCGACTACTCACCGGACGATGTCCGCGACGCCGAACTCGCTCACCTGCTGCGTCGCGGCGGGTACCGGCTCGACCACATCGCCGGAGTGCTGCGTCGGGTGCGCGAAGCCGGTGGCACCGAACCGCTCGCCGCGTCACTGCGTCAGTGGCGGGAACAACTCACCGCCCGCGGCCAGGCCATGCTCACCGGGGCCGCCCGGCTCGCCGAATACCTCGACGCGGACACCCGGGTCCGCCGTACGGCATTGACCCCGCCGGAACGCCCGCCCATACCGTAACCCTGGCGGCGGGCTACCGGATGAGGCAGAACGGGTGGCCGGCCGGGTCGGCAAAGACCCTGAAGCGCCACGGCAACCCGCACAGAAGCATGTCGCTCGATCGGGCATCCTCGTGAGTTGTCGTGCCCGGGTGGGAGGGTTGAGGGCGTGTACGAGGAATGGTCCGCACCGCTGCCGTACGTCGTGGCCTGGCGGAGTGTCACGCCGCCGGACGGTGGATCCAAGCGCATCGTGCCGGACGGCTGTCTCGACATCATCTGGTGGGACGGCACGGTTTTCGTCGCCGGGCCGGACACGACCGCCCAGGTCGAGTCTGTTGTGCCTGGTAGTCGGTACGTTGCGCTGCGGTTCGGCGCGGGCACCGGGCCCGGTGTGCTGGGCGTGCCCGCCTCCGAGTTGGTCGATCGGCGTGTGCCGCTTGACGCGGTGTGGCCGGCGGTGGTCGTGCGGGCCATCGCCGAGTCCGATGATCCGGCCGCCGCGCTGACCGAGGCCGCGAGCCGGCGCTGGCAAGGGGTCGACCGGGTGATGGTTGCTCTGGCCGGTGCCGCGCAGGCCGGGTTGCCTGTCGGGTCGGTCGCCGAGCGGTGCGGGCTGAGCTCCCGACAGTTGCAGCGGCGCTGCAACACCGCCTTCGGTTACGGGCCGAAGACCTTGCAGCGGATTCTGCGGTTGCAGCGGTCCCTCACGCTGGCCCGGTCCGGTCGGTCGTTCGCGACGGTGGCGATCGATGCGGGCTACGCCGATCAGGCCCACCTCGCACGCGAGGTACGGGCGATGGCTGGCGTGCCGCTGAGTGCTCTACTGCGGTGACGAGTTCCAGGCGAAGAGATCCACGACGTTGCCGTCCGGATCGCGTACCTGTGCATAACGCTGCCCCCACGGTGCGTCCCAGGGCGCGTTGACCGACCGGTGTCCGGCGGCGACCAGGTCGCCGTGGCATCGATCCACCTCTGCAGCGTCGGCGCAGAGAAAGGCCCAGCCACCGGAGGGCGGTGCCGGCTGGTATCCCGGGTCGAAGGACTGCAACGAGGCGTGCGTGTCCCACATGAGACGGATACCGCCCGCAACCGTCGTCTCGACGTGCGGCTCCTGCTCGGCACCGTCCGGAAACTCCAGGCCGAGTCGCCGATAGAAGGACAGGGACGCTGCCATGTCGGCCACCGCGAGGCCGATCGCGTTGAAGGTGGGTGCCATGAATCCGACCGTACGAGCATGCCGCCGGAGAAGTCTTGAACGAATCGGACACCGGTCAGCGTCCGGTCGGCCCAGAAGCTGCTCGGTGCCGGGCACGGGCGGCGGTGGACCACTGACTCCGGCTTAGGCCGAGGACGAGCGTCTGGTTGGCGCGCTCGTAGCACCGCTCAGAAACGGATCAGCCGGTGCAGCCGGAGGAACGTGTCGGTGAAGCCCAGCTTCGGCCAGGCCCGCGAGGAGAGCAGGTTGGTGACCCGCCAGTCGGTGACCACGCTGTCGAAGCCCGCCGACACCGCCCAGTCGATGACCGCGGTGCCGAGGGCTCGTCCGGCGCCGACGCCGCGCGCGTGCGGGAGGACCGCCGCGAACCCGAGGAACCCGGCGTGCTCCGGGCGGGCCAGGCTCAGGTGGGCGCTCGACTTCTCCAGCGCGCAGCCGATGGCAGAGCCGATGACCTGGCCGTCCGCTTCGGCCACGAAGGTGGCGTACCCGGGGTTGTCGATGTCGGCCGTCCATTCGGCGACGGCCTCCTCCAGGGTGCCCATCGGACCGGCGGAGAAGGTTGGGGACTGTCCCTGGTGCAGCGGCAATTCAAGATCGAGTTGAGCGAGCAGCGGGATGTCGGCCCGGGTCGCCCGACGCACCGACAGCCCGGCCGGGGTGACCGTTGCCGACCGTGCGGCGGGCCGGATGGCGTGCGCGTGCTGCTGGCCGAAGCCCAGCCGGAACCAGGCTTGTACCAGCTCCGCGTCGTGTGCCGGAACGACGGCGTAGTGCGCCGTGCGGCCCTCGTCGACCCAGCGGGTGGCGGCGAGCGCGTACAGGTCACGCATCACCTCGGGATCGGTGGTCGCCATCCCGGCGGCCTCCACCCAGATGTTCGGCCCCCACAGCGGTGACGGCTTCGGCGCACCGAGGACGAAACCCACCGGGCCACCGGCACGGTAGGCGACCGCCCCCGAGGCGTCCGGCGTCTCGTACGCGGTGGTCAGCTCAGCCAGCGCCGCGGCGGCGTCCTCGAAGCGGGCGGACAGCAGCGGCTGGGCGACGCGGTGCCGGCGGTGCCGGTCGGCCAGCAAGGTGGCGCAGGCAGCCAGATCCGCGGCCGTGAACGGCCGTAGCTCGGTGCGGGACATGGCCGGCACCCTACGCGCCGCCGGTGTCGCGGTCATCCTGGTTTCGACGGCGCGGATGCGGCCCCGGCGGTGACCGGCTGTCGCAGGATGGTGCGCTGTTTCTCGGGCGCGACTCTGCGGAAGTCACTGAGATAGATCTCGTGGTGCTTCCCGGCCATGCGCAGCCCCTGGGCCGGGATGAACTCCTCATGCAGTTGGGCGAGCACGGCTGCCTCGTTGTCGAAGGCGCCGACGTGCAGCGTCTGCACGCAACGTCCTTCGGACAGGGTTTCCAGGCGGACGTCATCGAGGCGTACCGGCTGATTCTTCGCCCCGGCCTGCGCGAAGGCGGCGTCGAACATGGCCCGGTCGACCCAGTCCGGGACCATGAGCAGCAGGGTCCAGTTCCACCGTGACTTGTCCCGCGAGGTGGTGAAGGCGGCCATGTCCTCGGCCCACCACAGGCCCTCCAGCGGCGGGACGACGTAGTCGCGCCCGAGGTGCCGCTTGCTGGCGAACTTCAGCTTGTACGCCACCGGGTAGAGCGCTTCGACGGCGGTGGTGAAGGCGGGTGAGGTGTTGGGGTCGCCGTGGCCGTCGATCATGAGGTACCGCATGTCGGGTACGTCGACGATCCGGAATCGTCCCCGTGGTGCCTGGTAGGCGTCGACGGTCTTCTTGAAGTCAATCTTGTCTGTCATCGGGTTCCTGGGCCGGGTCGAGCGGCGCACCGCCGAAGCCGATCTCGTTGCCGTCGGGGTCGCGGTAGATCACCAGTCGCTGACCGGAAGCCCGGCGAAGAGGTCGACTGGCATGCGCCCACGCTAGCCCGCCTGGACCCAGTACGAGCCGCTGCCTCCGGCCTTGCCTGCGGCGTCAGGACCGTCTCCGGAAGGGAGCAAGGGTGGCGCGGATCTGATCGCCCGCGCCCCAGTCGTCGTCGAACTGGGCCAGAACGGCGAGGTGTTGTCGTAGTTGAACGATCGGCATGCGTACCCGCCAGTCATCGTCGAGGGAGGTCAGCTCCGCGTAGACGTCGAAGAATCGTCGGGCCTCGGGCGGGGGCGAGGTGGACCACATGTGGGCGAGGTCGACCTCGGCCCACATGTAGGACACGGCCGGGTCGATAAGCGCGGGCTGCCCGTCCGGGGTCGCCAGCACGTTGTGGGCCCACAGGTCGCCGTGCGTCAAACAGGCTGGCCGGTCCGGCAGTAGGTCGGGAAGCCGCTGACACAGTCGCTCCAGCGCTGCCCGGTCCGCGGAGTCGAGTGCCGCGTCGACGCGGGGCTGTCCGAGCCACCGGAGCAGCCGGTGCTGTGCGAAGAAGGCGAAGCCGTCGTCTTCCCAGGTGTTGACCTGCTGGCAGCGGCCGAGCCAGTTGTCGCGGTGCCATCCGAAGCGCGGGTGGGTGGTGTTCAGGTGCAGGCGGGCGAGGGCGTGCGCGAACTGCTCCCAGAAGCTCCGGCTGTGCGGCCTCGGGTGTAGTACCGACAACACGAGCAGTTCCCGCTCCGCGAGGATCACCTCGGGCGTGGCCACACCGCCGAGGTCGCGCAAGGCGACCAGCCCTTCGGCCTCCGCGCGGAACACGTCGTCGGTCGGCGCGTCGCCGAAGGCCTTGACGAACAGCGGTGGTGCGTCCCGGCGGGTAGCAATGCCTGCGAGCGCCGCGACGCCACCTGTCGCCGGCCGCACGGTGACGACATCCCGTATCCCGGCTCGGTGCAGACACTCCAGTAGGAACGTCGTCGGGGGGATCACGACACTCCTCCTGCCTGGGACGCGTGTGCGCCCCGATCGTATTGCGGGGGCTGCTGGTGCCGTCAGCCCGTCCGCCCGTCAGATACGCGGTAAGCCGGTCGGCGAGCGTGACTTGTCCCGCGAGGTGGTGAAGGCGGCCATGTCCTCGGCCCACCACAGGCCCTCCAGAGGCGGGACGACGTAGTCGCGCCCGAGGTGCCGCTTGCTGGCGAACTTCAGCTTGTACGCCACCGGGTAGAGCGCTTCGACGGCGGTCTTCTTGAAGTCAATCTTGTCTGTCATCGGGTTCCTGGGCCGGGTCGAGCGGCGCACCGCCGAAGCCGATCTCGTTGCCGTCGGGGTCGCGGTAGATCACCTTGCGCACACCGTTGTCGTACGTCTCTCGTGAGGCAGGTTGGATGCCTCGGGCGGCGATGCCCTCCACCCGCTGATCGAGGTCGTCGACGAACACGGTCTGGAGGGCGTGGCCGGCCCGCTCGGGCAGTTCCTCGATGTAGAGGTACCGGTGCTCGGCAAGCTCCCACACCGCCTCGGTGTCGTTCGGCACGAACGTGGGTGCGGAGCCCAGCAGCCGTTCGTACCAGGTGAGGGCACGCTGATAGTCGCTGACCGGAAGCCCGGCGAAGAGGTCGACTGTCATGCGCCCAGGCTAATGGCTCTCTGGACGCGGGCCGGCGTGCCGGACCGGAAACGACAAAGGCAAGGAGGAGAACTCCTGCCACCATCAACATATACCGCACCCCCGGCATTGCGGCAAGACCCCGGTCGTGGCGCACAATCGTCGGCCAGCGCCTGAATCGGAACACCTGGGGGAAATGCATGTTCGATGTGGTCGTCGTCGGCGGCGGGCCGACCGGCATGATGTTGGCGAGCGAATTGCGGCTGCGGGGCGTCAGCGTGCTCGTGTTGGAGAAGGAAGCCGAACCGCCGCCGTTCGTGCGGTCGCTCGGACTGCATGCGCGCAGTATCGAGGTGATGGATCAGCGGGGGCTGTTGGAGCGGTTCCTCGAAAATGGTAAACAGTTTCCGATCCGGGGATTCTTCGCGGGCATCGACAAGCCCGCCCCCACCGGACTGGACACCGCCCACGGATTCGTGCTGGGGATTCCGCAGACGCTCACCGACCGGCTGCTCGCCGAGCACGCGGCCGAGGTTGGCGCCGAGATCCGGCGGGGCTGCGCGGCGGTCGCGCTGGAGCAGGACGACGCGGGGGTGACCGTCCAGCTCGGAGGTGGCAGCGGGTCGCCGGTGCGTGCGCGGTTCGTCGTCGGCTGTGACGGCGGGCGCAGCACGGTTCGGAAGCTGCTCGGCGTCGGCTTTCCGGGCGAGCCCTCGCGAGTCGACACGCTGCTCGGTGAGGTCGAGGTGACGGCGTCACCGGAGGACATCGCCGAGGTGGTTACCGAGGTACGCAAGACCGAGAAGCGGTTCGGGGTCGGGCCGTCGGGCACACCGGGAACGTTCCGGGTGGTCGTGCCGGCGGAGCACGTGGTCGAAGACCGGTCGAAGCCGCCGACGCTCGCGGAGTTCCAGCAACAGCTGCGCGCGTACGCGGGCACGGACTTCGGGCTGCACTCGCCCCGCTGGCTGTCGCGCTTCGGTGACGCGACCCGCCAGGCCGAGCGCTACCGGGTCGGACGGGTGTTCCTGGCCGGGGACGCCGCGCACGTGCACCCGCCGATGGGCGGTCAGGGGCTGAACCTCGGGATCCAGGACGCCTTCAACCTGGGTTGGAAGGTGGCGGCGGCGATCAACGGCTGGGCGCCGGACGATCTGCTGGACAGCTACGAGTCCGAGCGGCATCCGGTGGCAGCGGATGTGCTCGACAACACGCGGGCCCAGATGGAGTTGACCACGAACGAGCCCGGGCCGCAGGCCGTCCGACGGTTGGTGGCGCAGCTGATGGACTTCAACGACGTCAACCGGTTCCTGATCGAGAAGATCACGGCGATCGGTGTCCGGTACGACTTCGGCGAGGGCCATGCCCTGCTCGGGCGGCGGCTGCGCGACGTCCAGCTCGAACGTGGGCGGCTGTTCGAGCTGATGCGCTCCGGGAACGGGCTGCTGCTCGACCGGACCGGGCGGCTCGCGGTGGACGGCTGGCGCGACCGGGTAGATCATGTCGTCGACACCAGCGAGGAGCTGGACGTACCGGCGGTCCTGCTTCGGCCGGACGGGCACGTCGCGTGGGTCGGTGCGGACCAGCAGACCCTGGAGGCGGCGCTGTCCAGGTGGTTCGGTGGTGCTCGCTGACACGCACCGAGAACGAGGAGGTCGGCATGGCGTTGCCGCGGTGGCTCGCCCGGTTCAACAAACGGTTCGTCAACCCGCGGGAAGTCCGTCGGGGCGTCCGACCGGTCCTGACGCACGTGGGCAGATCGTCCGGCAGGACGTACCAGACTCCGCTGGACGCCCACCCGCTGCCCGACGGATACCTGTTCCTTCCGCTGTACGGGCCGCGTACCGACTGGGTCCGCAACGTCCTCGCAGCCGGAACGGCGCGGCTGTCCGTCGACGGCGAGCAGGTGCAGTTGGATTCTCCTCGGTTGGTGCGCAAGCAGGAGGTCTGGTCGCTGGTTCCGGCGGGCACCAAGGCGCCACCGGGCCTGTCCGACGAGTCCGAACTGCTGCGGATGAGCCTTCGCCGAGACTGACCAACGGACCGAGCCCGGCCCCGGTCTGTCGCAGGGGCCGGGCAGAATCACGTTCGTGCTGGTGGCGGTGGTGTCCGACGACCGGGGCGGGGGAGTTCTGCAACCCCTCGACCCGACCGGCGCGTCGCTGGGCGTGCCCGAACCGGTCGTCGATCTGCCTGCCGCGGTGGCCGCCCGGGAACGCACCGACCAGCCGCGCTGGGTGTGGGCATCCGGGGCCGCGCTCTACCCGACGCTGCTACGCGCCGGGGTCACGGTGCAGCGCTGCCACGACGTGGAGTTGACCGAGGCGCTGCTGCTCGGGTACGCGGGCCGGTGGGGTGAGCCCCGCGGGCTGGCAGCGGCCTGGGCGCGGTTGACCGGTGCGCCGGTGCCGGCCGATCCGCCGCCGCGCGCCGCCACCCCGCCCGGCACCGGTCAGGCCGCGCTCTTCGACGCCGTGCCGGGGCCGCCGGGCCCCGGCCTCACCGCCCTGACCCGGGTGTACGCCGACCAACTCGGCCGGGTCGCGGGGACCGGTGACCCGGGCAGGTTCCGGTTGCTCGTGGCGGCCGAGTCGGCCGGTGCGTTGATCGCGGCCGAGATGGGCGCGGCTGGGCTGCCCTGGCGTGCCGACGTGCACGACGCGGTCCTCGCCGAGTTGCTGGGTGAACCCTCTCCGGTGGGTGGGCCGCCGCGCCGGTTGGCGGAGCTGGCCGCGCGGATCGCCGACGCGTTCGGGGTCCGGCAGGTGCACGCGGACAGCCCGGCCGAGCTGCTGAAGGCGTTCGCGCGGGTCGGCGTGGAGCTGCCGAACACCCGGGCCTGGGTGCTGCGCGGGGTCGATCATCCAGCGGTGCCGCTGATCCTGGAGTACAAGGAGCTGTACCGGATCTGGACGGCGCACGGCCGGGCGTGGCGGGACGCCTGGGTGCGCGACGGCCGGTTCCGCCCGGAGTACGTTCCCGGCGGGGTGGTGTCAGGGCGGTGGGCCACCCGGGGTGGCGGCGCGTTGCAGATTCCGAAGGTGATCCGCCGGGCGGTGGTGGCCGACCCGGGCTGGCGTTTCGTGGTGGCCGACGCCGGGCAGTTGGAGCCACGGGTGCTGGCCGCGGTCTCCGGTGACGCCCGGCTCGCCGCCGCCGGGGCGACCGGTGACCTTTACGCCGCCCTGGCTCGGGACGCGTTCGACGGTGACCGGGGCCGGGCCAAGCTGGCGCTGCTCGGGGCCATGTACGGGCAGACCGGTGGGGCCGCGGTGCCCGCGCTGGCGGTGCTGCGACGCAGCTATCCGACCGCGTTCGGCTACGTCGAGGCGGCGGCGCGGACCGGCGAGGTGGGCGGCCTGGTGCGTTCCTGGTTGGGGCGGACCTGCCCGCCCGGCACCGCCGGGTTCGGCGTGGACGAGGCGGTTGGGACGGATCCGGAGGCGGACAGCGACGCCCAGTCGCCCCGGGCCCGGGCCGCCCGGGCCCGGGGCCGGTTCACCCGTAACTTCGTCATCCAGGCCACCGCGGCCGAGTGGGCGTCCACCCTGCTCGCGGTGCTCCGCGGCGAGTTGGCCGGCACCCGGGCCGAGCTGGTCTTCTTCCAGCACGACGAGGTGATCGTGCACTGCCCTGTGGCGCAGGCCGGGCAGGTCGCCGAGGCTGTCGATCGGGCCGGCCGACGGGCCGCCGCGCTGCTGTTCGGGGACACTCCGGTCCGCTTCCCGTTGGATCTGTCTGTCGTGGAGTGTTATGCCGACGCGGCCTGACGGCGCGTTCGAGAAGGTCATGTCCTGCTGCGCCGACTAATCCGGGCGAGACTGTTCACCAGAATTTCGTGGCGCATACATCTCTGCACAACAGGAAATTCGTCTTCCGGAAAAGGCGTCGCCCGCTGTTTTGGCGTACGCCCGCCGTATGTCACTCTGGCTCCGCAAAGGTGACCACTTCGATCGACATGGTTGTCGGGTCCGGGAGGCGGCATGGCCAGGCGCGTCTATCTGCATATCGGTGCGCCGAAAACGGGAAGCACCTATGTGCAGAACGTGCTCTGGAACAATTGCGCCGCTCTGCGGGACGCCGGCATTCTGTTGCCGGGAAGTGCCGTGGCGCACGACCACGCGATGGCCGATCTGCGGGCGGCGCCCTGGCGCGACAGCGACGTCTACTGGACCTGGGACCGGCTGGCCGAGAAGGCGCGCAGCTGGCCCGGTGATGTGATCATCAGCAACGAGGGGCTGGGCGCGGCGACCAGCGAACAGGCCGCCCGGGCGGTGGAGAGCCTGGAGGCCGCCGAGGTCCATGTCATCGCGGCCGGCCGTGACCTGTGGCGGACCTTCCCGTCCTTCTGGCAGCAGAGCGTCCGGGCGCGCAGTGGCTGGCGGTTCGGGGCGTTCCTGCGCGCCGTCGAGGGTGGCAGGGCCGAGGCCTTCTGGAACAACCACACGGCGCCGCGCATGCTGCGCCGCTGGGGCGACCTGGTCCCCGCTGAGCACCGGTACCTGGTGACGGTACCGCCGCCCGGCGCACCGAGGGACCTGCTCTGGCGGCGGTTCGCCGGGGTCCTGGGGATCCCGGACGGGCTGTGCCAGCTGGCGGAACCGACCTCCAACCCGTCGCTCGGCGCGGCCGAGATCGAACTGCTTCGCCGGGTCAACCTGGCGTTGGGCGACAGGTATCCGCTGCGGACGCCGTACCAGAAGGTGGTCCACCGACATCTCGTCGACGCCGTGCTCAAACGGCGTGAGGGGGTGCCCTTCGGCGTCGGCCTGGACCGGGCCGACTGGGTGCGGGAGCAGGCGGAGCAGCAGATCAAGGAGCTTCAGGACTACCCGTGCCGGATCGTCGGTGACCTCGACGACCTGCGGCCGACAGTGATGCGGCAGAGCATCAGCCCCGACGAACTGGACGGGGAACAGCTGCTCCAGGTCGCTGTCGAGACGATCGTGGGCATGCTGGGTCACGCCGACACCCTCAGTCGGCGGCCGGACGGCCTAGCCGACACCGTCAACGTCCTCTCCCGGCTCAGGACCCGCGCGGCCGGTGGCGTCAAACGCCGGCTGCGGCTGGCTACCCGGCGCGATCCGTAGCCGATAGATACCCAATTTACACCAAATGCCCCGCCACTCTCCTCCGACCGCTGTCGTTGCAAACGGTGTGCGTAGGACGGGAGGGTCGGGGTCACACGGCCCCGACCGCTCCCACGCTGGAGGGAGCGCAGCTCTGAACCGGATCGCAGGAATGATCATCGCTGCGGGGGGTGGCCGCCGGATCGGCGGGCCGGAGGCCCTGCTGCACCAGGGTGGTAAACCCCTGGTCGACCAGATGATCGACACGCTGACGGAGGCAGGCTGCGGGCAGATCGTGGTCGTTCTGGGCGCCGCGGCCGACCAGGTCCGCCAGACCGCCGACCTGAGTCGCGCCACGGTGGTGGTCAACCGCGCCTGGGGTACCGGCGTGGGCTCGTCCATCCGGGCCGGTCTCGCCGGCATCGACGACGACCGGGTCGAGGCGGCGGTGGTGGTGCCGGTGGACATGCCCGGGCTCACCGCCGCAGCGGTCCGCCGGGTGGCCGCGCTGCCCTTCCCCGACGTGCTGGTCTGTGCCACCTACAACGGCCTGCGCGGTTACCCGATGCTGTTCGGCCGTCGGCACTGGCCCGGCATCGCCACCCTGGCCAGTGCCGACGTCGGCGCCCGCCCGTACCTGCTGGCGCACAAGGACCAGATCGTCGACATCGCCTGTGACGCGGTGGCCGACGGCAGCCGGGTCGACACCCCCGAGCTGATGGCCCTGTACGGCCTCACCGTCCCCGAACAACGCGTAGGCGCCTGACCCCCACCGCCCCTCCCGGGCGCGTTGATCAAGAAGTTTTGGTCGGGATCGCGCCGGCCGCAGGACCAGAACTTCTTGATCAACGCATATAAGGTCGGGCGGGGGTCAGGGGAGGCGGTTGGTGGTGGTCAGGCGGCGGTACCAGTGGGCGGAGTCCTTCCAGGTGCGCTGCTGGGTTTCGTAGTCGACGCGGATGATTCCGAAGCGGCGGTCGTAGCCGTACGCCCATTCGAAGTTGTCGAGCAGGGACCAGACGAAGTAGCCGCGTACGTCGGCGCCGGCGGCCATCGCGTCGTGCGTGGCGGCGATGTGCCGGTGAAGGTAGTCGATCCGGCGGTCGTCGTGGATCGTGCCGTCCGGCGAGACGACGTCGTCGAAGGCGGCGCCGTTCTCGGTGATCATCAAGGGCTGGTCGGGATACTCGCGGTGCAGGCGCAGCAGCAGCTCGGTCAGGCCGGCCGGCTCGATGTTCCAGCCCATCGCCGTGTACGGACCGGGTTGCGGCAGGAACTCGACCTGCTCCGAGCCGACCCACGCCGAGTGCGCCGAGCGGCCGTGCCCGTCGGAGTCCGACTTGGGTGAGACGCCGTCCCAGGCACGGACCAGCGTGGTCGAGTAGTAGTTGACGCCGAGCACGTCCAGCGGCACCGCGGCGGTGGCCTCGTCGCCGTCCCGGACGAACGACCAGTCGGTGACCGCGGCGGTGTCGGCGAGCAGGTCCGCCGGGTACGCCCCGTCCAGCATCGGGCCGAGGAAGGCCCGGTTGGCCAGGGCGTCGATCCGGCGTGCCGCGTCGGCGTCGGCGGCCGAGCCCGACGCCGGCCGGATGACGTGCAGGTTCAGCGTGACCGAGAGCTGCGCCGCCGGTGCCAGGTCACGGATCACCCGGCCGGCCAGGCCGTGCGCCAGGTTCAGATGGTGTACGGCGGCCAGCGCCGCGGCCGGCTCGGTCCGCCCCGGCGCGTGCACCCCGGAGGCGTACCCGAGGTAGGCCGAGCACCACGGCTCGTTGAACGTGGTCCAGGTGTGCACCCGGTCCCCGAGCGACCCGACGATCTTCTCGGCATAGTCGGCGAAGCGTGCGGCGGTGTCCCGGGCCGGCCAGCCGCCCGCATCCTCCAACTCCTGCGGCAGGTCCCAGTGGTACAGCGTGGCCACCGGCCGGATGCCGAGTTCGAGCAGCCGGTCAACCAGGCGGGAGTAGAAGTCCACCCCCGCCTGGTTGAGCGCGCCGGAGCCGCCCGGCTGCACCCGGGGCCAGGCGATCGAGAACCGGTACGCCCCGAGCCCGAGCGCGGCCACCTGGTCGAGGTCGTCGGCCCACCGGTGGTAGTGGTCGGCCGCGACGTCGCCGGTGTCCCCGTTCAGGGTGCGGCCCGGGGTGTGACTGTAGGTGTCCCAGATCGACGGCCCCCGTCCGTCCTCCTTCGCCGCGCCCTCGATCTGGTACGCCGCCGTCGCCGAACCCCACACGAATCCCTCAGGAAACACGACCTCGCTCATGTCGCCACCTCCGTCACCTCGCACTCGTATCCGGACGACGCGCCCGCCACCAGCTCGGCGCTGGCCGTTCCGTCCTGGTAGGACACCTCGAACTCGGTGCCCGGTCCACCGTCGGGTGCCGGCACCCGCACCCGGGTCCGCTGCCCGGGGGCCGGCGCGAACATCCGCAGCCGTACGCCGTCGGCCCACGGGTAGTCCGGGCGGTCGGTGACCGAGCCGAACGCGATGACCGACCCGGGCCGGGCCAGCACCGGAACGCTGTCGAAGTCGTGCTTCTCGGTGACCCAGCCCGGACCGGTGACCTGGGCACCGGTGGTCAGCTGGGTCCAGGTGCCGGCGGGCACGTAGTAGGTCACCTGGCCGTCGGCGCTCATCACCGGTGCGACCAGCAGGTCCGGGCCCAGCATGTACTGCCGGTCGAGGTACGCGGCGGTCGGATCGTCCGGGAACTCCAGGACCATCGGCCGCATCACCGGTACGCCCTCGCGGTGAGCCTCCTCGGCCGCTGCCGCGAGGTACGGCATCAGGCTCAGCTTGAGCCGGGTGAAGCGGCGCAGCACGTCGACCGCCTCGTCGTCGTACGCCCACGGCACCCGGTAGGAGCCGGAGCCGTGCAGCCGGGAATGCGACGACAGCAGGCCGAAGGCGATCCAGCGTTTGAACACCGCCGGGTCGGGGGTGCCCTCGAAGCCGCCGATGTCGTGGCTCCAGTAGCCGAACCCGGAGGCGGCCAGCGACAGCCCGCCGCGCAGCGACTCGGCCATCGCCACGAATGTCGACTCGCAGTCGCCACCCCAGTGCACCGGGAACTGCTGACCGCCGGCGGTCGCCGACCGGGCGAAGACGACCGCCTCGCCCTCCCCGCGTTCGGCCGCCAGCAGCTCGAAGACGGTCTTGTTGTAGAGGTACGCGTAGTAGTTGTGCATCCGTTGCGGGTCCGAGCCGTCGTGCCAGACCACATCGGTGGGGATACGCTCGCCGAAGTCGGTCTTGAAACAGTCGACGCCCATGTCGAGCAGCACCTTGAGCTTTCCGGCGAACCAGTCGACCGCGTCCGGGTTGGTGAAGTCGACGAGCGCCATGCCGGCCTGCCACTTGTCCCACTGCCAGACCGAGCCGTCCGGGTTGCGGACCAGGTAGCCGGCCTGCCGGCCCTCCTCGAACAGGTACGACCGCTGGGCGATGTACGGGTTGATCCAGACGCACACCTTCAGGCCACGCTCGTGCAGCCGGCGCAGCATCCCCTCCGGGTCCGGGAAGGTCGCCGGATCCCAGATGAAGTCGACCCAGTGGAACTGCCGCATCCAGAAGCAGTCGAAGTGGAACACCGACAGCGGCAGGTCCCGCTCGGCCATGCCGTCGATGAACTCGGTGACCGTCTTCTCGTCGTACGAGGTGGTGAACGAGGTGGACAGCCACAGCCCGTACGACCAGGCCGGCACCCGCGCCGGCCGGCCGGTGAGCGCGGTGTAGCGGCGCAGCACGTCCTTCGGGGTGGGCCCGTCGATCAGGTGGTACGTCAGCGACTGACCCGGCACGCTGAACTGGGTCTGCGACACCACCTCGGAGCCGACCTCGAACGACACGTGCTCCGGATGGTCCACGAAGACCCCGTAGCCGGCGCTGCTGAGATAGAACGGCACGTTCTTGTACGCCTGCTCGCTGGCGGTGCCGCCATCGGCGTTCCAGATGTCGACGGCCTGGCCGTTCTTGACGTACGCGCCGAAACGCTCGCCCAGCCCGTAGATGGTCTCGCCGACGCCGAGTGCCAGCCGCTCGTGGACGTACTTGTTGCCCTCGGCGTCGGTGACCGCGCCGATGCTGCGCTCGGTGGACGAGGTGACCAACCGGTCGCCACGCAGGAAGTCCACCCGCCACGGCCCGGTCAGCGCGACCCGGACGGTCAACTCGCCGGTGGTCAACCGCGCGCTGAGCCCGGTGACCTCCACCTGCACCGGATGCTCGGTGCTCTCGGCGAGGGTGAACCGTGGCTGCTTGGGCAGCCCACCGGTGTGGTGACCGATTGTCACTCCGACCACGCCGGGCGCGGGGGAGAAGAACCGTACGGTGATCACCGGCCGGTTGAGGGTGTCCCCGCGTCCGGTGATCCGCCCGATGGGTGCGAAGACGGTGAAGGACCGCTCGTCCGGCTCCACCGACTCCACGGTGCCGGGGCGCAGCACGCTTACCCCGGGACGCAGTTGCCAGTACCCGTCGGTGAACTTCACTTGTCGGCTCCTGCCGTGATGCCGCGCGAAAGGGTGCGCTGGAAGATGAGGAAGAACAGGATCGCCGGAAGGAGACTGATCAGTGCCCCGGCGTTCGTGGTGGGGGCGTCCATCAGCCGGTCGCCCTGCAACGAGGCCAGCGCGACCGGGACGGTCTGCGTCTGGTTGTCGATGAGCATGACCAACGGGATGAGGAACTCGTTCCAGGTCCAGATGAAGAAGAAGACGAGCAGCACCGAGATGGTGGGCCGGATGTTGGGCAGCACCACCCGCCACAGGGTTCGCCACCGGCCGGCCCCGTCGAGCGCGGCTGCCTCCAGCAGGGTGCGCGGGAAGGTGCCGAGCACCGAGGCGAGCAGGTAGGTGCCGAAGGCGGCCTGGATGACGGTGAAGATGATGATGACCGCCAGCCGGGTGTTGTAGAGCCCCGCCTCCTTGGCGAAGTGGTAGAGTGGGTAGATCAGCGCCTCCTGCGGCAGCATGTTGGCCAGCAGGAACAGGCCGATGATCCAGAGCCGGCCGCGGATCCGGCCGATGCCCAGGGCGTACGCGCTGAGCAGTGACACGACGACCGCGAGGACCGCCACCGAGCCGGAGATGAGCACCGAGTTCCACAGCTTCACCGGGAAGTCGACCTGCTCCCAGTAGGTGCGCAGGCCGGTGGTGTAGAACTCGCCCGGCCAGCTCAACGGGCCGTTGGTCGAGTAGTCGCCGGGCGACTTGAAGGCGTTGAGCAGCATGAACGCGAACGGCACCAGCATGGCGAGTGCCGCCGCGCCGACCAGCGCGAGCACGATCCACCGGGCGACGCCCCGGTGCCGCCGGTCAGCGGGACGCCGTACCCGCCGGGGCGGGGTGAGGGTGATCGCCATCAGAGCACTCCGTCCCGGCGCTCGGCACGGTTCTGCGCCCGGATGAACAGCACCGCGACCACGACGATGATCAGGGTCAGCACCATCGAGATCGCCGAGCCGTAGCCGACCTGCAACCGCTTGAAGAAGGTGAAGTACGCGAAGTAGGAGGGCACGTTCGTGGCGTTCTCGGGCCCGCCCCGGGTCAGCGCGAAGATCGGGCCGAAGACCTTCATCGCGGCGATGGTGCAGGTGAGCCCGACCACGAACGTCTCCGGCCGGATCTGCGGCAGGGTGATCGCCCGGAACCGCCGGAACCAGCCGGCCCCGTCGATCTCCGCCGCTTCGTACAGCTCCGGGTTCACCCGTTCCAGAGCGGCCATGAAGACCACCACCGGGTAGCCGAGCTGAACCCAGATCATCACGGCCATCACGGCGGGCAGCGCGGTGTTCGGGTCGCCAAGCCAGTCGTGGGTGAGTGAGCCGAGCCCGACCGCGTCGAGCAGCCCGTTGAGTGCGCCGTCGGGCCGCAGGATCCAACCCCAGACGATGCCGGCCACCACGACCGGGAGCACCTGCGGCAGGTAGAAGGCGGCCCGCAGCGCGGCGGCGGTGCGGGGCCGGAACCGGCGTCCGATGGTGTCGAAGAGCACCGCGGCGAGCACCAGTCCGATCAGGGTGGGCAGCACCACCATCGCGATGATCATCGCGACGGTGTTCTGGAACGAGGTCCAGAAGACGTCGTCGGTCAGCAGATCGCGGTAGTTGTCCAGCCCGATGAAGGTGGGGTCGCCGACGCCGGACCACTTGGTCAGCGAGAGGTAGCCGGTGTAGACCAGCGGACCGCCGATGACCAGCAGGAAGAGGACCGCGCCGGGGAGCAGGTAGAGCCAGTACCCGGCGTCGGAGCCGGACCGGCGTCGCCGACCTGCCGGTTTCCGGGCCGGGGCGTCGACCGTGTCGAGGGATGCCATGGAAATCCTTCCAGGGGCGGGGCAGGCGCGCGGGCGCGCCTGCCCCGGCCGCCGTCAGTCGCGCTTGATCTCCGCGACGCCGTCCTGGTACGGCCCGGAGATCGCGTCGAGGACCTGCGCGGGCGACCTGGACTGGTTGATCAGGCCCTGGAATCCGGAAACCAGCACGTCGTAGTAGCCCGGGACCGGCCAGTCCGGGTAGAAGGCCAGACCGTCCTGGGAGCTGACCGTGTTGAAGTCCTCGATCAGCTTGCGGTCCTTCGGGTCGTTGATCGTCGCCGGATCACCGGCCACCGGCACGCCACCGTTGTTGCCGATCAACGCCTGGATCTCCGGCCGCATGGTGATGTCGATGAAGTCGTACGCCAGGCTCTTGGCCTTGCTCGTCTCCGGGACCACCCACAGGTTGCCCGAGGAGCCGGCGTGCAGGGTGTTGCCGGGGAAGAGGAAGGTGTCCCAGTCGAACGAGATCTCACTCTTGAAGCGGCCGAACCACCAGCTGCCGGAGACGATCATCGGGGTCTTGCCGGAGATGAATCCGGTGCCCATGTCCTCCGCCTTGAGGCTGGCGGAGTCCTTGGCGATGTACCCCTTGTCCACCCATTCGGCGAAGGTCTCGGCGCCGTACTTGAGCGGGTCGGCGGTGAAGTCCACCGGGTTGGCGTAGAGCTGGTAGTTGTCGACGAAGGCCCGGTCGGCCCGGGAGAGGGCGAGCTGGTAGAAGAGCTGCCCGGCCGGGTACTCGGCGCCGGACATGCCCAGCGGCGTGACGCCCTTGGCGACGAAGGTGTCCATCGCGGCGGTCATCTCGGCCAGCGTCGTCGGCACCGTAACGCCGTGCTCGGTGAAGAGGTCCTTGTTGTAGTAGACCATCACGTACTCGCCGTAGTTGGGCACGCCGTACCAGTTGCCGGAGCCCATGACGCCGTTGTCGTACCGGGCCGTGGTCTGGAGGCTGGGGCTGAGCGCGGTGTCCCAGCCGCGCTCGGTCGCCTCCTCGGTGAGGTCGGTGAGCAGGCCCTGCGAGGAGAGCAGCCCGGCGGTCGCGTTGCCCTTGTTGTACTCCATCACGTCCGGGCCTTCAGACGAGTTGATGATCATGCCGGCGTTCTGCTGGATCTGCTCGAACGCCTTGCGCTCGAAGCGCACCTCGACGCCCTCGTGCTCTTCCTTGAAGATCTCGATCGCCCGGTCCCAGGCGATGCCCATGGCGCTGTTGGCGCTCTCGTAGTGCCAGAGCTTGAGGACGTTTGCCTCGCTGTCGCCACCGTCGTCGCCGCACGCCGCCAGGCTGGTCGCCGCGAGCGCCGCCACTGTGGCGGCCACGGCTACGCTACGGAATCGTCGCATTGCTAGTCTCCCTGGTGAGTATCGAGCCGGTACTCCTTCAAGCCCGTCGTCGCGTGGCAGCGCGACGGCGGGCTGCTTCGGTACCCGGGGACGACCGTTCGTCGGCCGCCTCCGGGTCGGTGGTGCTGGCAGCCGGCGTACGTGGCGGGCCGCTGGAACCACGGACCTCCAGCACGCACGGCAGCAGTTCCTGGTGGATCTCCCCGTCGCCGCTCTCGACGTGCCGCAGCAGCGTCTGCACCGCGATGCGGCCGAGCGCCGAGCCGGGCGACGTCATCGCCGTCAACGCGGGCGTGGCCAGCTCGGCGACCTGCGGTGAGGTGACCATCGAGACGACGGACACGTCGTCGGGGACGGTCAGCCCCCGGGTGGACAGCTCGCCGAGCAGCCCGAAGACGGCGCTCTCGTTCATCGCCAGCACGGCGGTGAGATCGGGCTCCTGGCGCAGCGCGCTGGCCAGTGCCGCTCGACCACTGGCGGCGCTGTCCTCGGCGGGGATCATCAGCGGTGTCAGACCGTGCTCGGTCATCGCGGCGGTGAACGAGTCACGGGTGCGCAGGGCCGGGCCGTAACCCTCGGCGATGGTGTCGGCCGAGTGGTTGACGTAGACGATGCGCCGGTGGCCGAGGCCGACCAGGTGGTCGACCGCCGCGCGGACGGTGCGGTCGAAGTCGATGTCGACGTACGACAGGCCGCTCGGGTCCTCGGTGCGCCCGATCAGCACCGTCGGCACGCCCGCCTCGCGCAGCACGTCCACCCGGGGGTCGTGCAGCTGGACCTCCATCAGCAGCGCACCGTCGAGGATGCGCTGGCTGGCCAGCCGGCGCAGCTCGTCGAGGTCGCCGACGCCGATCGGGGAGAGCACCAGGTGGTAGCCGGCGGCCACGGCGGCGGAGGTCGCGCCGGTGACGAAGGCGGTCTCGGTGGCGCCGATGCCGCGCTCGTCCATCGGCAGCAGCAGCCCGAGGATCCGGCTGCGCCGGCTGGCCAGCCCACGGGCCAGGGCGTTGGGCTGGTAGTCCAGCTCGGCCATGGCGGCGAGGACCTTGTCCCGGGTGGCCTGGGAGATCGGTCGGGCGCCGGTGAGCACGTACGACACGGTGCTGACCGACACCTGGGCGCGACGTGCGACGTCCTGCATGGTGGCCATCCGGCACCTCCTCGCGGTATGCCCCGGCGTTGTCGAAGCGCTTCGACTAAGCGGTTCGACAGAAGGTAGGTCAGGTGTTACGACCACGTCAATAGGCAGTGTCGAACTGAGGTCGGATCCCGCTCGATCAGCGTGCCGGCAGGTCGAATCAGCCTGCGGGCAGGTCGAAGAGGTCCGTTGCGGCCTGCCAGCAGACCATCCGCAGCCAGTCGTCACCCAGGTCGAGCCCGGCCAGACCGGTCAACTGGTCGGCGTAGGGGTAGGGGATGTTGGGGAAGTCGCTGCCCAGCAGCACCTTCCCGGCCAGCCCCAGCTCGCGCAGGCGCGGCAACTCCTCGGCCGGGAAGGGCACGAGCTGATCGAGGAACGGGGTGAAAGCCATCGTGGTGTCCAGCCGGACCCGCTCGTGCCGCTCGGCGAGATCCAGGAAGGCGGGATAGTCGGGCGCACCCAGGTGGGCAACGATCGCGGGCAGCCGCGGGTGCCGGGCGAGCAGCGCTCCGAACGGCTCCGGCCCGGTGTGCGCGGTGCCCACCGGCGCGTGCCCGGCATGCACGACCACCGGCACGTCGGCCGCGCTGAGCAGGTCCCACACCGGCGTCAACGCCGGGTCCGTGGGTGCGAAACCACCCACCTGGAAATGCACCTTGAACACCCGGGCGCCGGCGTCGATCGCCTCGGCGACGTAGCGCGGCGCCGTCGGCTCGGGGAAGAAGGTGGCCGACGGCAGGCATCCGGGGGTGTCGCGGGCGAAGTCCAGCGTCCACTGGTTCAGCTGCTCGGCCATGCCGGGCCGGTGGGCGTACGCGAGTGCGCTGAATGCCCGTACCCCCAGCCGACGGAGGTGATCGACGCGTTCCGCGTCGCTCCACCGGTACCGGATCGGCCACTCCAACCCCACCAACGGACCGGCCGACTCGAAGTACTCCCACACGCGGCGGCGCAGCCTCGGCGGCAGGAAATGCACGTGGACGTCGGCCAGACCGGGCAGACCGAGCCCCTGCCAGAACCGTGGCACCGCCTCGTCGGCGGCCACGATCGCCGGGTCGACGGGCTCGACACTCACAGGTCGAGGTTGAACTTCTGGAGCACCGAGGGAGCGACCAGCCCGACCGCGGCCAGCACCGACACGATGGTCAGTGCGGTGCGGACCACGACGATCTCGGTCTTGCCCCCGGCCCGCAGCGCGATCTTGTCGGGCAGGCTGATCGGTGTCCACATCCGGCGTTTGATCGGAATCGGCCAGAGAATCGGTACGCCGGCTCTGGTGATCATGTCACCGATGATATGCACGAAACTGCCCACGCCGACGGCCAGCCCGATCATCGGATAGCCCCGGTCGCCGGGCAGGTTCGCCGCGGTGAACGTGGCCGCGCCGGCCGAGACCAGGGTGACGATCACCCAGCCCGCGCGCTCGGCCCACTCGTCGAACAGGCCGCGCAGGGCGAGGCCGATCATGAAGAACAGGATGCCGATGACCGCCCACTTGCCGTACCGCGCGCAGAGCGTGGTGGTGCCCCAACCCACCAGCACGGTGAACGGGATGGTGTGGGTGAGCGTCCGGTGGCCGTTGCTGCGCTTGGGATCGCGGCTGAGCTTGGTGGCGTAGTAGACGCCCAGCGAGACCTTCTCCACCACCTCGGCGATGAACAGCGAGAAGACACCGAACGTGCGGGCCACGGTCGCGCCGCCCTGGTTGCGGGTGACCTTGCCGGACAGATCGAGATCGGGCAGCAAAGCCCCACCGGCGCAGACGGCGGTGCCGACGGCCAACGCCAACGGCGACTGCTCGTAGTCGTAGAAGTGCTGTAGCGCCCAGGACCCGCTCAGCCATACCGCCGCGCCAGACAGCGCGTGCGACGGTCCCATCATCTCGGCTCGCCCTCCCCAGGGATCTTGAGCGCCAAAACTACGCCACTGTAGTTCGCGGCGACGCCGCAGGGGGACCATCCTTGTTGTCCACTTCGGACAACCATCGGAGGTGGTCGGTGGGCCGGGCCGACCACCAGGAAGTATGGCAGCGCGTGACGGTCGGTCGGCCCGATCTGTCGGCGATGGGACGGGCGGCGTCACCACCAGCGCTTGCGCGGCGCGCGGACGGTCACGTCGCCGAAGATCGCCCGGCAGTGCACCTCAATCACCGGTGCGCCCGCCGCGACAGGGCCACTGAGCTTGGACTGCTTGCTCCCGAAGATCGCGCTGCCGGTGAGCCGGACATCGGTGCCCTCCGCCACGACGATCGTGACGTTGCCGAAGATCGCCTCGGCGTCGATCCGGGTCACCCGCCCGGGCAGCCGGGCCTCGTGCAGCTCGATCCGGCAGTCGCCGAAGACCGCTCGGGCCTCGATGCGCTCCGGTGCCGGCCACGCGCCCTTGCGTACCTCGTTACCGAAGACGGCCAGCAGTTTCTCCGTCGCCGGGGCGAGCGCGCCGGTGGCGGGTCGGGCCGCCACGTCCGGCAGATCCCTGGTCACCCGGGCCAGCTCGCCGCGGGTCTGTGCGGCGTGGGCCGCACCGGCCCGCTCGGAGTACTCGTCGAGGGTCAGCCGGCCCTCGGCCGTGGCCTTGCCGAGCAGCTCCACGACCTCCTCCCGTTCCCGGTCGGAGACTCGCAGCTGGTCGGTGTCGTCGTGCCGGTCCGGTTCCACGGTCCGAGACTAACCGCGTCCCGCGAACCCATTCTCAGGGACGGAAGCTGAGCCGGACGGTCGCCAGGTCGCTCGCCGCAGCCGCCCAGTCATGTTCGCGTGTGATCCAACCCAACGTCCAGGAGTGGCCCCGCGTCGGATCCGGCACGATCTGCGTGGCGCGCAGCCGGTCACCGTGCGGCGTCAACCACCCGAACTCCCACTCGACGGCGTCGCCGACCCGGCCGAGGCGGAACTCCTGGTAGCCGGGCAGGGTGCCGTCGGCCAGTTCCCGGTCCCGCACCGCCCGGAGCCGGGCGGCCGGTTCGGTGGTGACGTCGGCGCTGTCCGCGACGGTGAACGCGCGACCGGTGGCCGGATCCTGGAAGCAGGCCACGTCGTTGTCGCGGGAGTGCCGCCAGTCGGCCGGCAACGCCACCCGGAAGCCGCCGGCATCGGCATGCCACACCCACCCGGCGGGCGGCCGGAAACCGTCGCCGGGTCGGGGCGCTGCGGTGCGCAGCGAGGCACCGTCGACCCACGGCCGTACGCAGGGCAGCGGCGGGGGGACGAGCCCGCCCGGCGGCGGGCCGGGCGGGCGCCGCCCGTCGCGCGGTAACGGGCCGCCGGGCCCCGGCGCGCCCACGTCGTACGACTGTGGGCTCTGCGTCGCCGGGCCGGGTTGGTCCGCGCCGGTGCCGACCACAGTGAGTGCGGTGCCGATCCCGGCCGCCATGGCGACCAGCACGGCGACCCCCGCCAGTGCCCAGGACCGGGCCACCGGCTCCCGGCGCTGCCCGGTTCCCGGCGTCGCCGCCGGGGTGCTGGCGGGCACGGTCGGTGGCGGTGACCCGCCGGTCCGGCCCGGGCCGTCCCCGCCGGTCTGATCCGGGTCGTGCCCGGCTGACGGCCGGGTGGCCTCGTCGGCGCCCGGGCGCCGGTTCGGCTCCCTGCGGGGCGAGCCGGCGGTCATCGCCGGAGCGTCAGCGGCCCCGATAGACGCGGGAGACCCTCCGGTCGTGGGCAGCGGAGCGGTGTCCTCACCGGACCTGTCGGGTTCGTCGGTCGGGTCGGGGCCGGTGGCGGCCAGCAGGCGGCGGCGTGTTTCGGCGTGGTCGGTGCGGTGCGCCGGGTCGCGGCGCAGCAGCCCGGCCAGCACCGCCGACAGCGGGCCGGCGTGCGGTGCCGGGTCCGGTGGTGCGGAGGCCAGCGCGCTCAGCGTCGCCATGGCGGTGCTGCGGGCGTACGGGGCACGGCCCTCGACGGCGGCGTGCAGCGTGGCGCCGAGCGACCAGAGGTCGGCGCGTTCACTGGACACCCCTTCGGCGGCCCGCTCCGGCGCGACGTACTGGGGCGAGCCCAGGATGGTGCCGGGACCGGTCATCGTCTGATCGCCACCGTCGAACACGGCCAACCCGAAGTCGGTCAGCAGCACCCGGCCGTCGTCGGCGACGAGGACGTTCGCCGGCTTGACGTCGCGGTGCACCACCCCGGCGTCGTGCGCCGCCCGCAGCGCGTCCAGCAGCGCCAGACCGATCCGAGCGGTCCGCTGCGGCGACAGCGGCCCGTCCGCGTCGAGGAGATCCTGGAGGGTGCGCGACGGCACGTACTCCATCACGATCCACGGCTCGTCGGCCTCGGAGACCACGTCGTAGACGCGGACCACGTTGGGGTGGTTCAGCCGCGCCGCGGTCCGCGCCTCACGTAGCGTGCGGGCCCGCGACTGGTCCAGCTCGTCACCGCCGAGCCAGGCCGGCAGCACCACCTGCTTGATCGCCACCTGGCGGTGCAGCAGCTCGTCCTCGGCCCGCCACACCGTCCCCATCCCGCCGCGCCCGACCAGATCGAGCAACCGGTACCGGCCGGCGATCACCGCTCGCACATCTCTCCCATCCGCCACGGTCCGGCGTACATCCCCAGGGTCTGGTCGACGTCCTCGGCACAATCGAGCACGTTGACTCCGACCCTAGCCAGCGGATCGGGAATCACCTATCCGACAGGTCCACTCAGGAGGCGGCACCTCCCACCGCGAGGAGGTTGCCGTCCGGGATGGCGATCGTCTGCCGGCGTGTGGGCAGCTCGGCGGCGACGCGCCGGGGTTGCGGCGCGGTGTGCTCGCGGCGGGCCGCGGCGTACGTGTCGGCGGTGCGGTCGGCGATGGTGGCCCAGGCGTAGCGCCGGCCGACCATGCTGCGTGCCTGGCGAGCGACGCGGCGGGCGAAGACCTCGTCGCCGAGCAGCTGCCCGACGGCGCCGGCCAGCGCCGACGGGTCGCTGTGCGGGAAGGTGACGCCGGTGACGCCCGGTTCGACGATCTCGGCGAGTCCGCCGGTGCGGGCCACGGCCAGTGGCGCTCCGGCTGCGGCGGCCTCCAGCGCCACCATGCCGAAAGGTTCGTAGAGGCTGGGCACCACCGTCGCGTCGGTGGCGCCGAGCACCGCCGGCAGCTGGGTGTTGTCGAGGAAACCTGTGAAGCGGACGGTGCCGGCGAGCCCGAGCTGGTGGGTCCGGTCCTCCAGCTCGCCCCGGTAGGGGCCGTCTCCGGCGATCAGCACCCGCAGCCCGGGATGCCGCGCCCGTAGCTTCGGCACGGCGTCGACCAGGTGTTGCACGCCCTTCTCGTAGACCAGGCGGCCGGCGTACCCGACCAGCGGCCCGTCCCCGGCGAAGCGGGCCCGGGCCGAGGCGACCGCGCGGGGCCGGGCCCGCCAGGCCCGGTCGTCGACCCCGTTGGGCACCACGTCGACGCGGTGTCCGGGGGTGCCGAACAGCCTGGTGACCTGTTCGCGCATGTAGCCCGAGCAGGCGATGACCCGGTTCGAGGCGTTGCTCAGCCAGTGCTCGACGCCGTGGATGGTGCGGTTCATGTCTTCGGGTAGCCAGCCCTGGTGCCGGCCGGCTTCGGTGGCGTGGATGGTGGTGACGAGGGGGAGGCGGAGGTGGTCGCGCAGGGTGATGGCGGTGTGGGCGACGAGCCAGTCGTGGGCGTGGATGACGTCGTACTGACCGGTGCTGGTGGCGTGCAGGGCGGCACGGGTGAGGGTGTGGTTGAAGGCCATGGTCCAGGCCAGCAGGGAGTTGGTGGCGAGGGGGAAGGCGACGGGATCCTCGGCGGCGCGGATGACGCGTACGCCGTCGACGTATTCCTCAAGGGGCGCGCCGTCGGTGTGGCGGGTGACGACGGTGACCTGGTGACCGGCGGCGGCCAGCGCCACCGACAGGGCGTGCACGTGTCGGCCGAGACCGCCGACGAGAACGGGTGGGTACTCCCACGACAGCATCAGCACCCGCTGCGAGCGTGCGGGGTTGATGTCGATCACGTCGGCGTTCGGTGACATACGCGCCCCCTTTGACTTGTCTCCGCGCACCCCTGGGAAGCCCCCTGACGGGTGGCGTTCGCGTTGCGGCCGGATCGGGACCAATCCTGGTCGCACCTGGCTAACCAGCGGAGACATAACCGTTGCGGGGGTGTAAAGCGCTACCGGCGGACGCGCAGCAGTTCCGCCACCGACCATGCCTGGAAGGGACAACCGGTGGCGGTGTGCGGGGCCGTACCGTCGGCCGTCTCGCTGACCGAGCCGAGGCCGTATTCGCTCAGGTGCGCCTCCAGACCGGTGAACAGGTCGTCGACCGGCAGACCGGCCCGCCGGACGGCGTCGGCGTACGGACCGATCAGCCACGGCCAGACCGTGCCCTGGTGGTACGCGGTGTCCCGCTCGGCCGGCCCGCCCCGGTGCCGGCCCAGGAAGCCGGGACAGTCGGGGGAGAGGCTGCGCGGGCCAAGCGGAGTGAGCAGCCCCGCCCCGAGGTGGCCCAGCGCCTCGGCATCCGGCTCCATCGGCGCGAACGGCAACGACCAGGCCAGCAGCTGGTTGGGACGCAGCAGGTCGTCGTCGTGGTGGGTCGCGCCACCGAGCGGGTACGCGGGTGCGGGCGCGTCGACCACGTCGTGCAGCCAGCCGGCCGGGGTGGGAAACCGCTTCCGGAACGCCTCGACCGCCCGCTCGTGCAGCCGGTGCAGCCCCTCGGCGTCCTGCCCGGCCAGTTCGGCCAGCTCGGCGACCCCGGCCACCCCGTTGACCCACAGGGCGTTGACCTCCACCGGCTTGCCGTGACGCGGGGTGACCGGCACCCCGTACACCCGGGCGTCCATCCAGGTCAGCGCGGCACCAGGGGCACCGCAGGCGAGCAGCCCGTCGGTCGGATCGACGGCGATGCCGTACCGGGTGCCGGCCACGTGGGCGTCGATCACCGCGCGCAACGCCGGCAGCAGGTCGTCGCCGAGGTCGGTGTCACCGGTGACGGTGACGTGCCGGCTGACCGCGTGCAGGAACCACAACGTGCCGTCGACGGTGTTGTACTCGACCCGCCCGGTGTCGGCGGTGTTGGCCAGCATCCCCTCCGACAGCGTCGCCGCGTACGAGCGCAGCAGCTCACGGCCCAGGTCGGCCCGACCGGTACGCAGGAAGAGCCCCTCGTACGAGATCATCGTGTCCCGCGACCAGGCGCCGAACCACGGATAGCCGGCCACCACGTCCGGACCGGTGGCGGTCCGCACGACGAACGCGTCGGCGGCGAGCGCCAGGGTCGCCTCGACCGCGTCGGCAGGCCGGGCCGCCGCGACCACCTGCCGGTTGCGTTGCCGCGCCGACGCCACCACCTGCGGTCCCGGCGGTGGTTCCTGCTCCAGGTCCGTCGCCCAGGCCAGCACCGAGAGCGTGTCCCCGGGGCGGTGCAGGGTGTCGCGGAACTGGCCCGCGTACCACAGGTCCTCCTCCGGGTGCAGGCCGCGCGCCGCCTCCTCACGGTGGTACACCCCCCGCCACCAGTGGCCCTGCGGTGACCAGCCGGGCCCGGACAGCCGGTACGCCTCCTCGATCACCGCGCCGCCGTCGACCGGGTCCATCCGCAGCGGTGGTCCGTCGCCGCGCCGCTCGCCGTGCGTGTCCCGCCAGGTGCAGGCGGCGGCCAGTTCCAGCTCGACCGGGCCGCCGCTGACCAGCCGGTGCACCACCGCCACGCAGGAGCGGCCGGGCAGCATGGCCAGCTCCCGCTCGATCACCACGTCGCCGATGCGCCACCCCCAGCGCGGCAGCCCGTCGGTCAGGTCGAAGCGTTCCAGCAGCTCGAAGCCGCGCGGGTCCACATCGCCGGAGACCCACTCGTGCGCGCCGAGGCGCACCCGGGCACCGGAGGGCAGCAGCACCGCCGGATCGAGGCTTACCAGTCCCACCTTTCGGGAGGCCGGCGTTTCGCCCGGAACCACCAGCAGCCCGTGGTATCGGCGGGTGCGCAACCCGCCGACGGTGCCCATGGCGTACCCGCCGAGGCCGTCGGGTACCAGCCATTCACGGCTGGCGGCGCTGGTCAGCTCGCCGCAGACCTGCGAACCGTAGCGAATTTCGATCAACTTTCCTCCACGGCGGCGAGGTGTAACACGACACGACGACAATGGCCGCTGTGGTGCAGTACCCCGGCGGCGTCGAAGATGTTCAGGTGATCACTGACGGTTCGCCCTCCGCCCCCGACGTCGAGCGGATCCGGCTCGCCCAGGCCGATGCCGGGGAGCAGGACTGGCGCGCATGGGGTCCCTATCTGTCCGAGCGGGCGTGGGGGACGGTACGGGAGGACTACAGCGAGCACGGCACGGCCTGGGACTACTTTCCCCATGACCATGCGCGGTCCCGAGCCTACCGGTGGTCCGAGGACGGCATGGCGGGCGTGTGTGACGACCGGCAGACGTTCTGTTTCGCTCTCGCGTTGTGGAACGGACGCGATCCGATCATCAAGGAGCGGATGTTCGGCCTCGGTGGGGACGGCGGCAACCACGGCGAGGACGCCAAGGAGTACTGGTGGTACGAGGATTCCACCCCCACCCACTCCTGGATGCGGTGGCGGTACCACTACCCGCAGGCCGCCTTCCCCTACGACGAACTGGTCGCGGTCAATGGCCTGCGGGGCCGGGACGACACGGAGTACGAGCTTGTCGACACCGGCATCTTCGACGACGACAGGTACTGGGCGGTGACCGTCGACTACGCCAAGGCCGGACCGACCGACATGTGCATCGTGGTGACCGTGGCCAACCGTGGCGAGGAAGCCGACCGGCTGCACGTGCTGCCGCATCTGTGGTTCCGCAACACCTGGGCGTGGGGGCTGCCCGGCGGTGACCGGGTGCCCCGGATCGTCGGGTCCGGGCGGCGGTTGGTCGGTGAGCACTGGGTGCTGGGTCAGGTCGTGCTCGAAGGCGACGGCGACCCGACGCCGCTGCTCTGCGACAACGACACAAACGCCGAGCGGCTGTGGGGGCTGCCGAGTCGTACCCCGTACCCGAAGGACGGCATCAACGACCATGTGGTCGACGGTGCGGAGACGGTCAACCCGCAGTCGGAGGGCACCAAGGGAGCGCTGCACTACGTGCTGGACGTGCCGGCCGGCGAGCAGCGGCGGATCCGGCTGCGGCTGACCCGTACGGCCCCGCCGCCCGGCGGTGGCGAGCCACCGCCGGCCGACCTGGGCGACGGCTTCGACGCGGCGGTGTGGGCCCGTCGCGCCGAGGCGAACCGGTTCTTCGACACGGTCATCCCGGCCAAGGCCAGCGCCGACGAGGCGTTGATCGCCCGGCAGGCCATCGCCGGGCTGATGTGGGGCAAGCAGTTCTACCACTTCGACGTCAAACGGTGGTTGGAGGGCGACCCCGGCTCGAACCCGCCGGCCGGTCGCCGGCACGGGCGCAACAGCCACTGGTGGCACATGACCAGCTTCGACGTGATCTCCATGCCGGATCCGTGGGAGTACCCGTGGTATGCCGCCTGGGACCTGGCCTTCCACTGCGTGAGCATCGCCCGGGTCGACCCCGGCTTCGCCAAGGAGCAACTGCTGCTCCTGCTGCGGGAGTGGTACCTGCACCCCAACGGGCAGATCCCGGCGTACGAGTGGGCCTTCGGCGACGTGAACCCGCCGGTGCACGCCTGGGCGGCGTTGAAGGTGTTCGAGATCGACGGCAGCCGGGACCACGACTTCCTGGCCCGGATGATGCACAAGCTGCTGATGAACTTCACCTGGTGGGTCAACCGCAAGGACACCGGCGGCAACAACGTCTTCGAGGGCGGGTTCCTCGGGTTGGACAACGTCGGCCCGTTCGACAGGTCGGCGGCGCTGCCGGTGGCCGGGGTGCTGGAGCAGTCCGACGGCACCGGCTGGATGGCGATGTACGCGCTCAACCTGCTGGACATCGCCATCGTGTTGGCCGAGCACGACCGGACCTGGGTGGACACCGCGACGAAGTTCTTCGAACACTTCGCCTACATCGCGGCGGCCGCGTACGACCAGGGACTCTGGGACGACGAGGACGCGTTCTTCTACGACGTGCTGCGGTTGGCCGACGGCACGAAGGTGCCGTTGAAGGTGCGTTCGGTGGTGGGCCTGCTGCCGTTGGCCGCGGTGACCCGACTGACCGCGCGGACCCTGCACCGGCTGCCCGAACTGGGTGCCCGGCTGCGCTGGTTCCTCACCAACCGACCCGAGTACGCCGCGGTGGTCGGCGCGCGGCGGCTCGGACCGGACGGACGGCAGCAACGGTTGCTGTCCATGTGCGGCCCGGAGCAGGTGGTGCGGCTGCTCGCCCGGATGTTGGACACCGACGAGTTCCTCTCCGAGTACGGGCTGCGTACGCTGTCCCGCGCCCACCTGGACAAGCCGTTCGCGGTGACCCTGGGCGGGCAGGAGTTCTGCGTAGGCTACGAGCCCGCCGAGTCGACGAGCGGCCTGTTCGGCGGCAACTCCAACTGGCGCGGTCCGATCTGGATGCCTACCAACTTCCTGTTGATCAGCGCGTTGCGGGACTACGCCGCGTTCTTCGGCGACGACCTCCAGGTGGAGTATCCGACCCGTTCCGGGGTGAAGAAGACCCTCGACGAGATCGCCGACGACCTGTCGGCCCGGCTGATCGCGCTGTTCACCCGCGACGGCTGGGGCCGCCGGCCGATCTACGGCGCGGCGCAGTTGTTCCAGACCCACCCGGACTGGCGTGACCTGATCGCGTTTCCGGAGTACTTCCACGGCGACAATGGCGCCGGCCTGGGGGCCTGGCACCAGACGGGCTGGACCGCCCTGGTCGCCGACCTCATCCTCACCCTGCGCCGCTGACCGGGCTGCCGTCTACAGTCGCCAATCCGTCGTGACCGGGTGACCCTGCGTTACGCGGGCTAGCATCGGCGGCGTGTCCGGAGCAGACGAACCAGGCACCGGGCGGGACGGCGACGCTATCGTCACCACCGCCTGGCAGCTGGCTGAGGCCGAGGGCCTGGCCGCGGTGACCACCCGCCGGCTCGCCGAACGCGCCGACGTCGACCTCGGTGCCCTTTACCAGCGCTTCGCCGACCGGGACGCGGTGGTGGCCGCCGTCGCGGTGCGCGGCTTCGCCGACCTGGCCGCCGCCCTGACCGGGGCACGCATGTCTGTCGATCGCCCGGTGGAGGTCTGGCCGGCGGTGATGGCGGCCTACCTGGACTTCGCGTACGCCAATCCCGAGGTCTACGACGCGATGTTCGCCCACACGCCGGAGCTGACCCTCGGTGCGGAGCAGGTTCCCGAGACTGTCGCGGCCACCTTCGCCGAGCTGCGCACCGCGCTCACGCCGTTGGCCGCCGGCCGCGACGCCGACATCCTCGCCGAGCTGGGCTGGAGCCTGCTGCACGGCATGGTGATGCTCACCCGCGGCGGCCGACTGCGCCCGGAAACCCAGGACCACCGCGAACACCTACTCAGCCAGAACCTCTTCACCCCCCGCCCCTCGTCCCGGTGATCAAGAAGTTTGCGTCGGATTTCGCGGGCGTGGACGACGAAAACTTCTTGATCAACCGGGAAGGGTTGGGGTGGTTGCGGGGGGTGGGGTGGGGGCGTAGGTTGGCTGGCACGCCGATCGAGTGGAGGGGAGGTCAGAACAATGTCCGATGTTCTGCGCCCCGTCCGCGGCCCGGCGTCCACGCGGATCTGACCCGGGGCGTCGCTGTCCCGGAGGATCTGCCATGACCGATCTGGTCATCCGCCCGCTCGTCGCGGGCGAGGAGGAACTGTTCGACTCGATGACCGACCCGCTGCCGCAACTGCGACAGATCAGCTACGCCGACGGGATCGCCGGTGGCGGCTACCGGCCGGAGCACACCTGGGTCGCCCTGCGCACCGACCGGGTGGTGGGTCGCGCCGCGTGGTTGCTGCTACCCGGTTCCGTCGGCGAACCGTGGCTGGAACGGTTCGACCTGGACCTCGCACCCGCCACCGAAGCCGCAAGCGCCGTGGGCGCTGCGTTGCTGCGTACCGCACACGCCGCGCTGGGCGGTCCGAAGGTGTATTACGCCGCGCTGCCGGCGTACTGGCGTCGGCAACCCGAGGTGCGCTCCGTCGCCGAGGCGATGATGGCGGCGGCCCGGCTCGCGGGACTTGTCGAGCGGGGAGAGCGGATCAGGTTCAGTTGGGCGGGTGGGCCGTTGCCGGCGCCGTCCGGCCGGTTCTCCTTCCGCCCCGCCGCCGACGCTGCGGAGATCAACGCCTTGGTGGCCCGTATCGCCGAGCCGGTCGTGCTGACCGGTGCCGAGACCGCCCGGGCGGTCGCCGGCGTGGACCTGGCCCGCAATCCAATGGCCTGGTTGACCGGTACGCCGCCTGGAAACTGGCGCATCGCACTGCACGGCGACGAACCGGTGGGGCTGGCAGGGCCGACGGCCGACGCCTGCTTCCCGATGATCGCCTACCTCGGCCTGCTGGACGAGTCGGTGTTGGGTGAGCTGCTGGCCGACGCGGTCGCGGCGTTGGCCGGCGGCGGGGCGTACGAGGTGGTCGCCGACGTGGACGCGCACCGGGTGAAGGTGGTGGCGGAGCTGGAGCGGACCGGCTTCCGCCGGATCCGCTCGCGGGTGGTCTACACCCCGGCCTGAGCCGACGATCGTCTGCATTCCATTGACCCGACACGCCGACCCGACGGTCACTGGAATGCAGACGATCAGGGACGGGTCTCCCGGTTATCCGGTCGTCGGGGGTGTGCCGGTTCGCCTAGAGTCCGCGAGGTGACGCGTGAGGCAGCCATCGAGCCGGGCCGGGTGCTGGTCTTCGACGCCGACGACACCCTCTGGGAGAACAACGTCGTGTTCGAGCGGGTGATCGACGACTTCCTGAAGTGGCTGGACCATCCCACCCTCGACCGGACACAGCTGCGAGCGGTGCTCGACGACATCGAGCGGGCCAACGCCGTCACCCACGGGTACGGCAGCAAGGTCTTCCTGCGCAGCCTGCGCGAGTGCCTGGAACGACTGCGCCAGCGACCGACCGAGGCGGAGCGTCGGGAGATCGACGATCTGGCGATGGCCCTGGTGGCGCATCAGGTCGAGCTGATGCCGGGGGTGGCCGACGCCCTCGACGAGTTGGCCGGCCGGCACGAGCTGCTGCTGCTGACCAAGGGCGAGCGCGAGGAGCAGCAGCGCAAGCTGGACGCCTGCGGGTTGCTGCACCACTTCACGGCCGCGCACATCGTGCCGGAGAAGAACGTCGAGACCTACCGGTGGCTGGCCGGGCAGCACGCCGTGGACCCGGGCAGCGCCTGGATGATCGGCAACTCGCCACGCTCGGACATCCTGCCCGCCCGGGCCGCAGGCTGGAACGCGGTGTTCATCCCGAACGCCAACACCTGGGTACTGGAGCATGACGAGCTGGATCCGGCGGACGCCGGCGTGCTGCACCTGAACGCCTTCCCGGACCTGCTACGCCACTTCTGAACATCGCCGAGCCGGCGGGCAGCGGGGCGCCCCGACCATGCCTGGCCGGGTCAGGACCGGAGCGGGTGGGTCCAGTCCTGACCCGGTGGGGTCGGCACGGCCGAGCGGTGGGGCGTCCGTCAGGTGATCTCGCCGCGGACGATGGCGACCGCCACCCGGCACAACTCGTCCATGTCGGGCTCGAAACCGGCCGCGATGTCGGGGTGCAGGCCGGCGCGGGTCTCGTCGAGCAGCCGCTGGCAGACCTGCTCCACCGGCTCACCGGCGTAGCTGTCGCGCACCCGGTCGGCGGCCACCTGCAGGGCAGAGGTCAGCTGCTCCTCCAGCGGCCCGCGCAGCTTCTCCTGCACCGGGTCGTGTGGATCCAGCGTGACGTGTGGCTCCGACATGGCGCTCCCTTCGTCGGCGGCTGCGGTACCCCACCGCTGCCGTCGGTCAAACCCCGTCCGGTACGGCGGCGACGCGTACCTGGTACGAGAAGTCCTCGGCTGGCTGCTCCAGGTACGACAGCCGGCGGATCTGCTTGTCGTCGTCGTAGAGTGCGACGTCGACAAGCACGCCGAGGTGGGCCAGCCCGATGCTGGACACCCGCTTCTTGTCCTGAAGCACCGCGCACACCCCACCCAGCAGCGTGCTGGCGTCGGAGGTGCGGTGCCCGGGCGGGCAGCGCAGGGTCAGGTCGATCTCGATCGGGCCGGACAGTGGCGTCCAGCCGGTCTCCTGCGCGGCCGCGCAGGCGGCCTGCAACAGGGCGCGTACCCTCGTCGCCTGCCGATGCCCGGCGGCGAAGATGGACAGCGCTTCGGTCTTGACCGGTGGCAGGCCGCTCACCTCGAACGTCAGGGTGAGAGCGCGGGTGTCCTGCACCACGGCGGCACCTCCTCGTTGGGGACGATCCTGCCCAACCGGTAACCGGTGAGGGGCTGTTCCCGCGAGAACCAACCGATCGGGCGGGTCGGGGTCAGCCGGTGGCGTATCGACGGCGACGGCGTACGCGCTGGCGGCGAAGCTTGTTAAACGCTAGTCCACCTGACGGTTGCCCGGTAGCACCGGCCGGTCAGTCCCGTGGCGGGAAGGCGCAGAATTCGTTGCCTTCCGGGTCGGCCAGCACCCACCAGGACACCGCGTCGTCCGGCTCCCGCAGAAGGGTGGCCCCGGCCCTGATCAGCGCGGACGGCTCGGGGGCGGCCAGGTCGACGTCCCAGTGCATCCGGTTCTTGACGGTCTTGCGCTCCGGGACGGGGTCGAAGACCCAGTGGTCCCAGGGGAAGCCGGTCGCGCCGGTGACCGAGGCGTGCCCCTCCTCGCTGACCTGGACCTCGCCGCCGACGACACCGGCCCACCAGGTGGCCTGGGCGCTCGGGTCGGCGGAGTCGACCACCAACTCGAACGGCCCCGGGCGGGGGTCGTCACCGGGGGCGAACGCGCAGAACATGTTGCCGTCGGGGTCGGCCAGCACCCACCAGCTGATCTCCGAGTCCGGCTCGCGGACCAGCCGCGCGCCGGCTTCCAGCAGCGCTGCCGGGCTCGCCTCGGCCAACCGCAGGTCCAGGTGTACGCGGGTCTTGACGGTACGCGGTTCGGGCACCCGGTTGACCCAGATCGACTCGGCGCTGACACCGGTCGGCGAGTCGACCCGGGTGTCGCCGTCACCGACATCGACCAGTTCCCCGTGCAGAATCCGAGCCCAGAAGCCGCCGAGGGCGTGTGCGTCGGCGGCGTCGAGGCAGAGGTCCTTGAAGCGTGCGATCATCCGCCGATCATGCCGGCCGGCACCGACATCCGCCTCGGCAGGCCGCAGGCCGTGGTCGGCGGCGCTTGCCGGCCCCGGTGATCCGGTGCGCCCGCCGGCACGTGACGTGGGCCACACGGTTCGGTGTTTAGCCCGTCTCGGCCCGGGCAGGTTTCGCGGCTCCACACGTCGGGCAGTGTTCCAGCCACGAAACGCAGGGGTGCGAAGCAGCAGGTCAAAGCCCTGACCGTCTCGCCGTGCGCCGGGGCACGGAGTCCTCCCCGGCTGTTGGCCGAGAACGAGGGGAGGGTCATGAGCGAGCGGAGTGATCCGGCCGGCGGTCGACGCCGGCCCCGCGTACGGATGGCGGCGACGGCCGCAGCACTGACGCTTGTGGCACCGATGGCGGCGTGTGCCACTGGTGACGACGGCGGCGTGCCCACGATCAACCTGTACTACCCGCCGGAGCAGAATTTGCAGCAGGTGGTCGACAGATGCAACACCGAGGCCGCCGGGCGGTACCGCATCGTCAACCGGGTGCTGCCGCGGGAAGCCGACGAGCAGCGGGTGCAGATGGTGCGCCGGCTCGCGGCCGAGGACGACGGCATGGACGTGCTCGGCCTCGACGTGACCTGGACTCAGGAGTTCGCCAGCGCCGACTGGATCCTCGAATGGACCGGGCAGGACCGCGCCGAGGCGGAGCAGGGCACTCTCGAAGGCCCGCTGGAGACCGCCCGGTACCAGGACAAGCTCTACGCCGCGCCGAAGCACACGAACGTCCAGTTGCTGTGGTACCGCAAGGACCTGGTGCCCGAGCCGCCGACCACCTGGGACGAGATGATCTCGACGGCGCAGCGGCTGCGGGATCAGGGCCAGCCGCATCAGGTGCTCACCATGGGCGCCCAGTACGAGGGACTCGTGGTGCTCTACAACACGCTCGTGGCCAGCGCGGGCGGCAACATCCTCAACGAGGACGGCACCGAGGCCGTGGTGGACGACGGCGCCGTGCGGGCACTTGAGGTGCTGCGCGACTTCGCCACCTCCGGGGTGACCTCGCCGTCGTTCAGCAACGCCACCGAGGATCCGGTGCGGCTGGAGTTCCAGAGCGGCAACGGTGCGTTCCAGGTGAACTGGCCGTTCGTCTATCCGGCCATGCAGGAAGCCAACCCGGAACTGGCGGAGCAGGTCGCCTGGGCCCGGGTGCCGGGAGTCGAGGAGGGCACACCGGGTCGGGTCACCATCGGCGGCATCAACCTGGCCGTCAGCCGGTACTCGGAGCACCCGGAGGAGTCCTTCGAGGCGGCCAGGTGCCTGCGCAACGCGGAGAACCAGAAGTTCTCCGCGATCAACGACGGGGTGCCGCCGACCATCGAGAGCGTCTACGCCGACCCGGAGATGGACGAGGCGTACCCGATGAAGGAGACCATCCTCGAACAGTTGCGGGACTCGGCGGTGCGACCGCTGACCCCCGCGTACCAGAGCATCTCGACCGTGACCTCGGCGATCCTGTCGCCGCCGTCGGCGATCGACCCGCAGGCGACCGCCGACGAGCTGCGCGAGGCGGTCGCCGCCGCCCTGGAGTCGAGGGGAGTCCTGCCGTGAGCGGGCACCGCGAGCGAACCATCGGGCTCAGTGCGCCGGTGTCTCAGGCCGGACCGGAGCGAAGCGGAGGGACGGCATGAGCGTCAATGCGACCCCGGCCGGCGCGGACGTGGCCGCCGACGGCACCGACACCCGCAGCGGCCGGCAGGCCGTGTTACCCGGGCAGCGGGACAACCGGGGCGGCAAGCCGCCGCTGAGTGAGAACAAGCGGGCCGAGCGCCGACTGGGTTGGCTGCTGTGCGCCCCGGCGGCGCTGGTCATGCTGGCGGTGACCGCCTACCCGATTCTGTACTCGGTCTGGCTCTCATTGCAGCGTTACGACCTGAGGTTCCCCGCCGAGCGGGAGTTCATCGGTCTGCAGAACTACGCCACCGTGCTCACAAACGAGTTCTGGTGGACGGCGTTCGGGGTGACCATGCTGATCACGGTGGTCACCGTGGCCGTGGAGCTGGTGCTCGGCATGGGACTCGCGCTGATCATGCACCGTACGCTTGTCGGGCGGGGGATCGTGCGGACCTCGGCGCTGATCCCGTACGGCATCGTCACGGTCGTGGCCGCCTTCTCCTGGCGGTACGCGTGGACGCCCGGCACCGGATACCTGGCCAACCTGTTCTCCGACGGTGCGCCGTTGACCGAGCGGGCCAGCTCGCTGGCGATCATCATGCTGGCGGAGATCTGGAAGACCACGCCGTTCATGGCGCTGCTGCTGATGGCGGGGCTGGCGCTGGTGCCGGAGGATCTGCTCAAGGCAGCCTCCACCGACGGCGCGACCGCCTGGCAGCGGTTCACCAAGGTGATGCTGCCGGTGATGAAGCCGGCGATCCTGGTGGCGCTGCTGTTCCGCACCCTGGACGCGTTCCGGGTCTTCGACAACATCTACGTGCTCACGTCGGGGGCCAACGAGACCTCGTCGGTGTCGATGATCGCGTACAACAACCTGATCCGAGGGCTGAACCTCGGCATCGGCTCGACGATGTCGGTGCTGATCTTCATCACCGTCGCGATCATCGCGTTCATCTTCGTGAAGTTGTTCGGTACCGCTGCTCCGGGCAGCGACGACGGAGAGAGGCGCTGACATGGCTGACACCACCACCCGGGCCAAGGTGCGCTGGGGCCTGCTGGACGTCGCCGTGGTCGTGTTCGCGCTGACCCCGGTGCTATGGATCATGTCGTTGTCGTTCAAGACGCCGGCGACGCTCACCGACGGGAAGTTCATCCCGAGGGAGTGGACGCTGGAGAACTACCGGACGATCTTCGCGACCGACCAGTTCGTCCGAGCGTTGATCAACTCCATCGGCATCGCGTTGATCGCCACCACCATCGCCGTCGTGCTCGGCGCGATGGCCGCGTACGCGATCTCCCGGTTGGATTTTCCCGGCAAGCGGCTGCTGATCGGCGTCTCCCTGCTGATCGCGATGTTCCCGCAGGTGTCGCTGGTCTCGCCGCTGTTCGAGATCGAGCGGCAACTGGGCCTCTTCGACACCTGGCCGGGCCTGATCCTGCCGTACATCACCTTCGCGCTGCCGTTGGCGATCTACACGCTGTCGGCGTTCTTCAAGCAGATCCCGTGGGATCTGGAGAAGGCCGCCAAGATGGACGGCGCCACCCAGGGGCAGGCGTTTCGGCGGGTGATCGCACCGCTGGCCGCACCGGGCCTGTTCACCACGGCGATCCTGGTCTTCATCTTCTGCTGGAACGACTTCCTGTTCGCCATTTCGCTGACCTCCACCGAGCGCTCGCGCACGGTGCCGGTGGCGTTGTCGTTCTTCACCGGCGCCTCGCAGTTCGAGGACCCGACCGGCGCGATCTGCGCCGCCGCCGTGGTGATCACGGTACCGATCATCCTGTTCGTGCTCTTCTTCCAGCGCCGCATCGTCTCCGGCCTGACCTCCGGCGCCGTCAAGGGATAGGTGGTAACTCGTGGCTGAGATCGTGCTCGACAAGGTGAGCAAGAAGTTCCCGGACGGCACCACGGCGGTGCGGGACGTCGACCTGGAGATCGCCGACGGCGAGTTCGTCATCCTGGTCGGCCCCTCCGGCTGCGGCAAGTCCACCACCCTCAACATGATCGCCGGGCTGGAGGACATCAGCTCCGGTGAGCTGCGCATCGGCGGGCAGCGGGTCAACGACAAGGCCCCCCGCGACCGGGACATCGCCATGGTGTTCCAGTCGTACGCGCTCTACCCGAACATGACCGTCCGGGAGAACATGGCGTTCCCGCTGCGGCTGGCCAAGCTCGACAAGGAGACGATCGCGCAGAAGGTGGAGGAGGCGGCGAAGGTCCTGGAACTGACCGCGTTGCTGGACCGCAAGCCGGCCAACCTCTCCGGCGGGCAGCGGCAGCGGGTGGCGATGGGTCGGGCGATCGTCCGGCAGCCGAAGGCGTTCCTGATGGACGAGCCGTTGTCCAACCTGGACGCCAAGCTGCGGGTGCAGATGCGTACCGTCGTCTCCCGCCTGCAGAAGCAGCTCGGCACCACCACCGTGTACGTCACCCACGACCAGACCGAGGCGATGACCCTCGGCGACCGTGTGGTGATCATGCGCGGTGGCGCGGTGCAGCAGGTCGGTCCGCCGCAGGAGCTGTACGACCACCCGAACAACCTCTTCGTGGCCGGGTTCATCGGCTCGCCGTCGATGAACTTCCTGACCGCCAAGGTCGAGGAGGGAACGCTGCGTACCGCCCTGGGTGACGTGCCGATCGGCGACCGGATCCGCCGCGAGTTGGAGGGGGCCGACGCCCCTCGGGAGCTGATCCTCGGCATCCGTCCGGAGCACTTCGAGGACGCCGAACTGATCGACGAGGAGACCGGCCGTCGGGGCATGGAGTTCACCGCCCCGGTGGACATCGTCGAGTCGATGGGCTCGGACAAGTACGTCTACCTGAGCGTCGAGGGGGAGCGGGCCACCTCCGCCGAGTTGGAGGAGTTGGCCGCCGACGCGGGCGCGGCCGACTTCAGCGGCGCCGGGTCGAACCTGGTCACCCGGCTGTCGGCGGAGTCGACAGTCACCGAGGGCGAGGACCGGCGGGTCTGGTTCAACCTGGAGAAGATCCACCTGTTCGACCCGTCCGACGGCCGCAACCTCACCCTGCACGAGGGCCGCGCCGCCGGCACCCTCGCCGACTGACCGGTCGCGATGACCGCTGGGTACATCTGTTGTCGTCCCAGCGACAACAGATGTACCCAGGTGAGCGGGTCAGTGTGAGTGTCGAGGCACCGCGCTGCCGCTGCCGCCGACCAGGAAGTCCAGGTCCGCGCCTTGGTCGGCCTGCTGGACGTGCTCGCTGTACAGCCGTACCCATCCGCGATCGGCCACCGGTCGCGGCGGCTGCCAGGCGGAGCGGCGTTCGGCGAGTTCGGCCTCGTCGACCAGCAGGTCCAGGCGGCGTGTCGGGACGTCGAGGCGGACCAGGTCGCCGGTGCGTACCAGCGCGAGTGGGCCGCCCACCGACGCCTCCGGTGCCGCGTGCAGGACACAGGTGCCGTACCCGGTGCCGCTCATCCGGGCGTCGGAGATCCGCACCATGTCGGTGATGCCGGCGGCGAGCAGCCGTCGCGGCATGGGCACGTTGCCCACCTCGGGGAAGCCCGGGTAGCCGCGCGGTCCGGCGTTGCGCACCACGATGACGGTGTCGGGCGTGACGTCGAGGTCCGGATCGTCGGCGGCGACGGCGTACTCCTCGATCCGGTCGAAGACCAGCGCCGGCCCGGTGTGGGTGAGCAGGTGAGCCGAGGCGGCGGAGACCTTCAGCACCGCACCGGACGGCGCGAGCGACCCACGTAGCACGACGGTGCCCGATCCGGCGGGTTGGAAGGGTTCGGCGAGGGTGCCGATGACCTGCCGGTTCCAGCACTGGACGCCGTCGATGTTGTCGGCCACGCTCTTCCCGCTGACCGTGATCTGGTCCAGGTGCAGCAGCGGGGCGATCTCCGCCATCACCGCCGGCACCCCACCGGCGTACGCGAAGTCCTCCATCAGGTACGTCCCGGACGGCATCAGGTTGACAAGCATGGGTACGTCGCCGGTGAGGGTGTCGAAGTCCTCAAGCGACAGGGGCACACCGACGCGGCCGGCGATGGCGAGCAGATGCACCACGGCGTTTGTGGAGCCACCGATCGCGGCGTTGACCCGGATGGCGTTCTCGAACGCCTCGCGGGTGAGCACCATGGACAGGCGCTGATCCTGGTCGACCATGTCGACGATGCGCCGTCCGGCGGCGTGGGCGAGCGCGTACCGTCGTGAGTCGACCGCCGGAACCGCGGCGGCGCCCGGCAGTTGCACGCCCAACGCCTCGGTCACGCAGGCCATGGTGGAGGCGGTGCCCATGGTCATGCAGTGGCCCCGGCTGCGGGACATGCAGACCTCCGCCTCGGCGCAGTCGGCCGCGGTCACCCGGCCGGCCCGAAGATCCTCGGTGAAGCGCCAGACGGCGGTGCCGGACCCGATGTCCTGGCCACGGAACTTGCCGTTGAGCATCGGCCCGCCGGTGATCAACAGGGTCGGCAGGTCGACGCTTGCCGCACCCATCAGCAGGCCGGGCGTGGTCTTGTCGCAGCCGGAAAGCAGGACCACGCCGTCGAGGGGGTTGGCCCTGATCAGTTCCTCCGCCTCCATCGCCAGCAGGTTGCGGTAGAGCATGGTGGTGGGCCGCATGAGGGGTTCGCCGAGGCTCATCGCGGGAAACTCCAGCGGCAGGCCGCCGCTCTCCCAGATTCCCCGCTTCACCGATTCAGCCAGCTCGCGCAGGTGAGCGTTACACGGAGTCAGCTCCGACCAGGTGGTCGCGATGCCGATCACCGGTCGACCGTCGAAGACGTCGTCGGCGAACCCCTGGTTGCGCATCCACGATCGATGAATGAACCCGTTGCGGCCGTCGGCACCGAACCACTGGCCGCTGCGCAGCGGTCGACTCGTCATCGACATCAGCACACCTTTCCTGTCAAAGCTCTGGCCGCGCAGTGGGCGGCGGTCGAGGGGCAAGCTGTCGATCAGTTGGCGGCGGCTACCTGAGGCCCCCGACGGACAGCCCGCCGCGCCAGTGCCGTTGCAGGCTGAAGAACGCGATGATCAATGGGATGACCGACACGAGGGAGCCCAGGATGATCAGGCTCCACAGGGAGGTGCCGCCCGCGTTGTTCGCGGAGGCGACCCCCTGCCAGAGGCCGAGGCCGACGGTGACCGGGAAGAGCCGGTTGTCGGAGAGCATGGCCAGCGGCAGGAAGTAGTTGTTCCAGGACGCGACCGCGGACAGGAGCAGGACGGTGACCACTGCGGGGCGCATCAGCGGAAGGGCGATCTGGAGAAACGTCCGTACCTCGCCCGCGCCGTCGGCCCGCGCCGCGTCCAGGATCTCGTCGGGCACCGCGTCGCGCGCGTACACGTGCATCAGGTAGACACCGAATGGGTTGAGCAGCGACGGGAGGATCACGGCCCAGACCGTGTTGGTCAGGCCGAGCCGGGCGAACATGATGAAGGTCGGGATGACCAGGGCGGTGGCCGGCACCATCAGCGCGCCGAGCACGACCGCGAAACTGAAGCGCCGGGCGGCGAAGCGGTACTTGGCGAACCCGTAGCCGGCCATGACCGCCAGGACTGTGGCGCCGATTCCGCCGGCGAGCGCGTACAGCGTGGAGTTCAGCAGCCACCGCAGGTAGATGCCCCCGTCGTAGGTGAACAACTGCCTGAGGTTGCCGAGGTAGTCGACCTGGTCGGCGAACCAGAGGGTGTTGCCGCCACCGAACAGGCCCGGCGCATCCTTGGAGCTGTTGACGACGACCCACCAGAACGGCACGAGAAAGTAGATCACCAGGAAGCCGAGCAGGATCTGCAGCGGAAGGTGGCGTTGCGCTCGGCGGTGGCCGGCGCTGGCGCTCTCGGACATCAGAGGAAGCTCCTCCGCTTGCGGGTGAAGAACAGGAAGGCGTAGACGCAGACGAAGACGACTCCGCCGAGGGCGAAGGAGATCGCCGACCCGTAGTTGAAGTTGGCCAGCCCGAACGCCTGCTGGTACGCGTACATGTTGGGCGTGAAGTCCGACCCGATCGTGCCGGCTGCCAGGTATCGCAGGATCTGCGGTTCGTTGAAGAACTGCAGGGTGCCGATGAGCGAGAAGACCAGGATCAGGATCAGCGCGGGCGCGATCAGCGGAATCTTGATCCGCCGGGCGACCTGCCATCGTCCGGCACCGTCCATGCGGGCGGCCTCGTAGAGTGTCGGGTCGATGCCCTGGAGGGCCGCGTACAGGATGATCATGTAGTAGCCGGCCCACTGCCAGGTGACGATGTTGAGCAGGCCGTAGAAGATCAGGTTGCTGCTGAGGAAGTCGGGTGCGGTGGCGCCGAAGAATCCGAAGACGTCGGTGAGCGGGCCGAAGCTCCGGCTGTACAGGAACCCCCACATCACGGCCCCGATGACCGTGGGGATCGCGTACGGCAGGAAGATCATGAGGCGGGAGAAGCGGGTGAACAGCGAGGTCACCGCGTCCAGGATGAGGGCCATGGCGAGCGCGACGGCGATCTGGACCGGGATGGCGACGAGCGCGAAGCGGATGACGAACCACGCTCCGGACAGGAAGCTCGGGTCGGTGAACGCCTTCACGTAGTTGTCGAACAGGACGAAGCTGGTGCCACCGATCAGCTTCTTCTGAAACAGGCTGAGGTACAGCGCGTACGCCAGTGGGGCGATGAGGAACGCCAGGAAGACGACCCCGAACGGCCCGACGAACAGCCACCCGGTCAGGTGCTCACGGCGGCGCGTCTTGCCGCGGGTCTTGCGCTTCTCATCCTGAGTACGCGGTGCGCGCTTCTCGGTCAACGATGTCATCTCGGGCTCCGGGACGAGGGCCGCTGGGGGTGGAGGGTGGGCCGGCCGGGGGAGGACGGCACGGCCCACCCGGTCGGTCACTGGACGGTGAATCCCTGCTCGGTGGCGTGCTTCGTCACGTCTTCCTGGAGCCGGTCAGCGGCCTGCGATCCGGTGATGGAGCCGGCGCTCATCTCGCTGATCTGCTTGGTCATGGCATCGAAGTAGTACTGGCCGAACGGGCTGTAGACGACGCCCTGGTAGGCGTTGGCGGCGGGGACGTACACCTCCTTGTTCGCCTGCTGGCCGTCGAAGAACGCCACCTTGAGGTCGACGAACTCGGGATTGTTGAGTGCGGTCAGGTTGAGCGGGAAGATGATCTGGTTGGTCCAGCCGTCGGTGAGCGACTCCTCGTCGGCGTAGAGGCCGTAGGCGGCCTTGGCCGCGAGTTCCGGCTGTTTGGACTGGCTGGTGACGGAGAAGGCCGATCCGCCCCAGTTCACCTGGACCGGATTGTTCGGATCCCACTGCGGCAACGGCGCCACCGCGAACGTGCCGGTGTCGTCACCCTGACCGACGCCCGCGCCGGTCAGGTAACCGGGCGCCCAGGCGGCCGAGATGTAGGTCGCGTAGTTGCCGTTGATGACTCCGGAGATGTACTCCGGGGTGAACTGGTCCTGCGTCCCGACCAAGCCCTTGCGGACCAGACCGCCCCAGTACTCCAGGACGTCCTTCGATGCCTGGTCGTTCAGCCGTACCCCGATCGATTCCGGCTGGGCGGGATCGTAGGTGAACGGGGCTGCGCCCTTCTGGATCTGTAGCGCCATCATCAGCGCCGGGACGTTCGCGCCGAGGTCACCGAAGAGCGGTCCACCGGCGTCCTTCACCTTCTGGGCAGCCTGCTCGTACTCGGCCCAGGTCTTCGGTGGGGTGATCTCGTACTTGTCGAAGATGTCCTTCCGGTAGATCATCGCCAGCGGGCCGCCGTCGACAGGTACGCCGTAGACCGCGTCGCCGACCGAGACGTCCTTCCAGGCGCCGTCGCCGTAGTTGGCCCGGACCGCGTCGAGGCCGTACCCACTGATGTCGACGAGCGCGTTCTGGATCTGGAAGGTCGGGATCCGGTCCATCTCGACCATGATCACGTCAGGCGCGCCGGTGCCCGCCGAGATGGCCGTCTGGAACTTGTCGTACTGGTCGCCGCCCTGCCCGACGTTGGTCCAGCAGACCTGGACCTCGTCGTTGGCCTTGTTGAAGTTGTCCACGACCAGTTGCATGTTGGGGTACCAGGCCCACATCGTCACAACCGGCAGGTCCTGCTTGGTGATGGTGTTGGTGCAGTTACTCGCGTCGCTTCCGCCTTCGTCCGAGGAGCAGGCGGCCAGGCCGCTCGCGGCTACGAGCATCGCCACCGTCGCGAGTGTTCGTGTCGTCTTCATTGACGTGGGTTCCCTTCGGGCTCGGTGCGCGAGGTTCCATGCGTCCACATCAGGGCTGGCGATCGATTCCTGGCAGCCACCTCCCATCGACTCGGCGGGGAATGGCGGTGTACTCGTCTCGCAACTCCGCAGGCAGCATCCACTCCGGGGCGTTCTGCCAGGCCAGCGGGCGTAGGAAGCGTCGGATCGAGGTGGCGCCCACGGAGGTGTGCACGGCATTCGTCGACGGCCAGGGACCGCCGTGGTGCTGGGCCCACGACACCCGGACGCCAGTGGGGTAGCCGTCGAAGACGATGCGACCGGAGCGGGCGGCGAAGACGTCGACGAGCCTGCGTACGGCGACGGTGTCGTCCTCCGGTCCGCTGTGGATGGAGCCGGTGAGCGACGGCGGCACGGTCGCCAGCGCGGCGTCGAGTTCGGTGACGTCGCGGTAGCGGACCACCACCATGAGCGGGCCGAAGCACTCGTCGGTGATCTCGGTGGTCAGGC
>FOLJ01000004.1 GCA_900112325.1 Micromonospora sediminimaris | reverse complement strand
GGAGCAGATCACCGACCCCGAGTACTCGACCCTGGCGTTCCTGAAGGGCCTGAAGCAGGTCGACGGCTGGCAGGACATGCCCCTCACCCAGGCCGCGCAGACCGTGCAGGTGTCGGCCTACCCCGACCACTACGCCCAGTGGGAACAGCAGGCCGCCGACCTCGTCGCCGAACACTGGACCAGCTGACCCCACCACCCGATAACCGAAGACATTCCTCCACAGGGGGAGCAAAAACCGCTGGCCGGCACCCGACACCCCGGGTGCCGGCCAGCGGCATACCCAACAACACCAGACCGCAGACCCACCCCGGCTGGCCCACACCCGGACGGAGGCCGACCAGGTCAGGCTGGGGGCGACCGTGCCCGGCGCAGGGATCAAGCCTGACCACCCGAAGCCGGGCACGGTCGCCCCCAGCCCACAACAGCAACGACCCTTAAACCGCAACCACGCCGGAGCCGCACACCCCAGAACTCAGGCTCAGGTGGCGCTGATGGTGCCGGTGAGCAGCAGGGCCAGGACGAGCGTGCCGATCGCGACCCGGTAGAGCACGAAGATGTAGAGGGTGTGGTGCGCGACGTAGCGCAGCAGCCAGGCGATGGCCGCGTAGCCGACACCGAACGCGATGAGCGTGGCGACGACCATCTGCGCGACGCTGGGTACCGAGGTGCCGGGTGCCGCCGGTTCGAAGACGTCACCCAGGCTGAACACCCCGGACATCACTACCGCCGGGATGGCCAGCAGGAACGAGTAGCGGGCCGCCGTTTCCCGGGTCAGGCTCAGGAAGAGACCGAAGGTGAGCGTCGCTCCCGAGCGTGACACGCCGGGGATGAGCGCCAGCGCCTGGGCGAAACCCATCACCACGCCGTCCCGCATCCGGAAGTCCCGCAGCGTACGGGTCTGCCGGCCCCAGTACTCGGCGAAGGCGAGCACGAAGGCGAACACGATCAGGGTGGTGGCCACCACCCACAGGTTGCGGGCGGTTTCTCGGATCTGGTCCTTGAACAGGAAGCCGAAGAGACCGATCGGGATCGAACCGATGATCACGTACCAGCCCATGCGGTAGTCAAGGCTGGAACGGACGGATTTGTCCCAGATGCCGACGACCCAGGTTCGGCCGATACGCCAGATGTCCTTGGCGAAGTACAGCAGCACCGCCGCCTCGGTGCCCAGCTGGGTGACCGCGGTGAACGATGCTCCGGCGTCCTGTTCGAAGAAGATCGCCGAGGTGATCCGCAGGTGACCCGAGGAGCTGACCGGAAGGAACTCGGTCAGGCCCTGGACGATGCCCAGGACGATGGCTTCGATCCAGGTCACTCCCCGACTCCCGAGAGGTCCAGCGCCTCGGCGACGGTCCGCAGGGTCTGCACACCGGTGTCGCGGTCGGCGGCGAAGAGGGTCACCGACAGGGTGGTGACCCCGGCCTCGGCGTACTCGCGCATCCGCTCGGCGATGCGCTCCTTCGGACCGAGCAGCGAGGTCCGGTCAATGAACTCCATCGGCACGGCGGCTGCGGCGTCGCGCTGCCGCTTGGCCAGGTACAGCTCCTGCACCTCGCGGGCGGCGTCGCCGTAGCCCATCCGGGTGGCCAGTTGGTTGTAGAAGTTCTGCTGGCGGCTGCCCATCCCACCGACGTACAGCGCCGCGTACCAGCGGACCAGCTCGGCGCAGGAGTTCAGATCGTCGCCGACCACGACCGGCACGGACGGCACCACGTCGAAGCCGGCCAGTTCCTTGCCGGCCTTGGCCCGGCCGGCACGCACCGCCGCGAGCTGCTCCTGGGCGAACTCGGGCGCGTAGAAGACGGCCAACCAGCCGTCGGCGATCTCGCCGGCCAGTTCCAGGTTCTTCGGGCCGACCGCGGCCAGGTAGATCGGGATGTGTTCGCGCGGCGGGTGGAAGCCCAGCCGCAGCGCCTTGCCGGGGCCGTCGGGCAGCGGCAGCGTGTAGAACTCGCCGTCGTAGGCGACCTCCTTACGGCCCACCGCCAGCTTGACGATGTCCACGTACTCGCGGGTGCGGGCCAGCGGCTTGCCGAACCGTACGCCGTGCCAGCCCTCGGAGACCTGCGGGCCGGACACACCCAGGCCGAGCCGGAACCGTCCCCCGGAGAGCGAGTCGATCGTGGCCGCGGTCATCGCGGTCATCGCGGGCGTCCGGGCGGGGATCTGCATCACCGCGCTGCCGATGTCGATTCGCTCGGTCTGCCCGGCCATCCAGGCCAGCATGCTCGGCGAATCGGAACCATAGGCCTCGGCGGCCCACACCACCGAGTAGCCGAGCCGGTCCGCCTCCTGAGCCAGGGCCAGGTGATCGGCCGGCGTGCTCCACGCTGTCTGGTATCCGAGGCTTAGCCCGAGTCGCACAGAGTCCTCCCCCATCCGCAGTCGCATCAGGTTACGCGGTGTGGGTGGCCGGGACGATCACCGGCTCACCCCGATTCGCGGGCAGACTCGACGGGAGCGAGGATATCCGTCCGGCCCTGGTTCGAAATAAGGTTCACCCATGCAGCAGCGACCGCTCGGCCGCAGCGGGCTGGCGGTTTCCCGGCTCGCGCTCGGCACCATGACCTGGGGCCGGGACACCGACGCCGACGACGCGGCCGCGCAGTTGAAGAGTTACCTCGACGCCGGTGGCAACCTGATCGACACCGCCGACGTGTACGGCGACGGCGACGCCGAGTCGGTGATCGGCTCGCTACTGGGCAGCCTGGTGCCCCGCGAGGAATTGTTGATCGCGACGAAGGCGGGGCTTCGTCCGGGCGGCAGCCGACGCCGGGACGGCTCCCGAGGGCACCTGCTACGCACGCTGGACGCCTCGCTGCGACGGCTCGGCACCGACCACGTCGACCTGTTCCAGGTGCACGGCTACGATCCGCAGACTCCGCTGGAGGAGACCCTCGCGGCACTTGATCATGCGGTGGCCAGTGGCCGGGTCCGCTACGTCGGCGTGTCGAACTTCTCCGGCTGGCAGACCGCCCGGGCGGCGGCCTGGCAGGCGGCCTGGCCGGGGCGGGCCCCGGTGGTGGCCGCCCAGGTGGAGTACTCACTCCTGGAGCGGGGGGTGGAGCGGGAGGTACTGCCCGCCTGCGAGGCGCTCGGGTTGGGTGTGCTGCCCTGGTCCCCGCTCGGCCGCGGCGTGCTGACCGGCAAGTACCGGCACGGTCGCCCGGCAGACTCCCGAGCGGTTTCGCCCCATTTCGAGCGTTTTGTCGCCACCTACCTGGAGCCGCGCTGCTCCAGCATCGTGGAGGCGGTGGCCACGGCCGCGGGTGGCCTCGGCGTCTCCCCGCTGGAGGTCGCGTTGGCCTGGATCCGGGATCGGCCGGGAGTGACCGCCCCGATCCTCGGTGCGCGCACCTCCGGACAGCTGCTCGGGGCGCTTCAGGTGGAACGGATGACCCTGCCCGACGAGATCACCACGGCGCTGGACGACGTTTCGGCGCTGGAGGTCGGCTATCCGGAGCGGGATGGTTGAGCATCACCCGGTGAAGGGTGGCGCTCCCGGGGTCCAACTGGGCAGCATAGGCCCCATGGACTACGAATACGCGCCGCTGCGGTTACCGCCGAACGTCGATCGGTTGACCGCCGCGGCGCAGCTGGCGATCCAAGCGGAGTACTCCGGCTGGGAGCTGGCCCGGGTGCGGCTGTTCCGCGACGGTACGCGGCAGGTGATGCTGCGCCGCCGACGGGTCAACCAGCCGCAGCCGGGCCTGTCGTACTGACCGTCGGCGGTGCGGCAACCACCGGGCCGACCGTACCGGCCGGCCCGGTGACCGATGGGGCAGCCTGTGCTGTCAGTGCACGTGGTCGTGCTCGTCGTCGAGTTCCAGGAACGGGTGCTCGTCGAGGCGGCCGACCAGGCGGTCGTCGGCGCCGGGCTGGAACGGACCGGCCGGGTCGTCGTCGGCGAACGACTCCAGGTCGACCGGGGTACCGACCTCACTGACCATCACCACACCGTCGAGCGGTTCCAGCTCCGGCACGTCGAGCGCGCCGAGCGAGCCGTCGCCGCTCTGCAGCAGCTCCAGCACGGCCTCGCCGACGCCCTCCACCGGCGGCACCTCCTCGTCGCCGGGCACGCCCTCGCGGCGGGCGGCCTCGGCGATGCGGATCAGCGCGGAGACGCTCGGCACCCGGTAGTCGCGCCGCTGGCGTACGGAGATCACCTGCGGGTGCGGGTCGGTCGACTCGACGCCCTCGCCGCCGGCGAAACGCTGATCGGCCTCGTCGGGGTCGATGGACTCGACGTCCCACGGGGTGACCTCGCCGAAGGCGTCCATGAGTTGCTCGTCGTAGGCGAACGACGCATTGTTCAGCGCGACGTACGCCTGCCAGACGTCGTCGTCGTCGATCCGGCCCTGCGCGGCCCGGACGGCGGCCAGGTGGTGGCGGGCCGCTTCGATCACGCGCTCGAGAGCGGCGTCCAGCTCACCGTGCTGGTCGGTCATGTGAGGCGTCCCCTTCACGAAGAATCCAGGATGTCTAGCAGGTACGCAGGAACCGGTCGAGAACCCGCACGCCGAACTGTAGTCCGTCCACCGGGACCCGCTCGTCGATGCCGTGGAACAGCGCCGAGAAGTTCAGGTCGGCCGGCAGGCGCAGTGGCGCGAACCCGAAGCAGCGGATGCCCAGCTGCGAGAAGGCCTTGGCGTCGGTGCCGCCGGAGAGCATGTACGGCACGGGTCGGGCACCCGGGTCCTCGGCCCGCAGCGCGGCGCCCATGGCCGCGACCAGCTCGCCGTCGAAGGTGGTCTCCAGCGCCGGCTGCCGTTGGACGTACTCGATGGCGATGTCCGGGCCGATCAGCTCACGCAGCTGCCGCTCCAGCAGCTCCGACTGTCCGGGCAGGCTGCGGCAGTCGATGGTGGCGCTGGCCCGGCCGGGGATCACGTTGTCCTTGTAACCGGCGGCGAGCCGGGTCGGATTCGCGGTGTTGCGGATGGTGGCGCCGACGATGTTGGCGATCGGGCCGAGCTTGGCGATGGCGGCCTCCGGGTCGTCCGGGTCCAGGTCGATCCCGAGCACCTCGGAGACCTCCTCCAGGAAGGCGCGCACGGTGTCGGTGACCACCACCGGGAAGCGGTGCCGGCCGATCCGGGCCACGGCCTCGGCCAGCGCGGTGACCGCGTTGTCGTCGTGCAACATCGAGCCGTGCCCGGGCCGGCCCTTGGCGTACAGCCGCAGCCAGTCGATGCCCTTCTGGGCGGTCTCGATGAGGTAGAGCCGCCGCGCCGGGTCCACCGTGTACGAGAATCCGCCGACCTCACCGATGCCCTCGGTGCAGCCGTCGAAGAGCTCACGGTGCCGGGTGGTCAGGAAGTGCGCACCGTACTCGCTGCCCGCCTCCTCGTCGGCGGTGAACGCGAGCACGATGTCCCGTGGTGGGCGCACCCCCGTACGCTGCCAGTGGCGTACCACGGCCAGGACCATCGCGTCGAAGTCCTTCATGTCGATGGCACCGCGACCCCACAGGTAGCCGTCGCGCAGCTCACCCGAGAACGGGTGCACCGACCACTCGTCGGCATCGGCCGGTACGACGTCCAGGTGCCCGTGCACGAGCAGCGCGCCACGGCTGGGGTCGACACCGGGTATCCGGGCGACCACGTTGGCCCGACCGGGCGCGGACTCGTGGACGACCGGGGTGATGCCGACATCGGCGAGCTTTTCCGCGACGTACTCGGCCGCGCCGCGTTCGCCGACGCTGGTGGCGTTGTCGCCGGTGTTCGTGGTGTCGATGCGCAGCAGGTCCCGGCACAGCTCGACGACCTCGTCGGTCGGCGCGGGAAGGGCGGCGTGGGCGTCGCTCGTCATCGTGCCTTCATATCAGCCTAGAGTTTCGGTTCGGGCGGCCGCGGGTACTGCCGCGCCTGCCCGATGCCCGTCGAAGCCCTCTCGTCGCTCCGCCCGCCCGCCCAGGAGGCGACCATGTCCGTCCATCTGCCGCCGCTGCCACCCACTCCCGGGGACGCCTACCAGCCCACCGGGCGCAGCATCGCCGACCTGGTCGCCGAGGAGCACCGGCAGCTGCTGCAGTTGACCCGGCGGCTGATCGAGCCCGGTCCGGACCCGGAGCACGGCCGCGACGTCCTGGTCGCCGCCCTGTCGCGGCACCTCTCCGGCGAGGAGCAGTACCTGCTGCCCGCCGTCCGGCACGCCGTCGAGGGCGCGAACCCGCTTGTCGACGAGGTGTTGACCGGCGACGTCGAGCTGCTGCGGGCCCTGCGGGAGCTGACCGACGAGAACCTGCCCGACATCGCCGCCCGGGTCGAGGCGCACGCCCGTGCGGTCGATCCGCTGATGCAGCGGCTGTGTGCCTCCGCCACCGAGGAGGAGCTGATCCGGCTCGGCAACCGGTTGGAGATCGCCGAGGAGGCGGCACCGACCCGACCGCATCCGGCGGTGCCGCACAACCCGCCGTGGAACCGGATCGTCGAGCCGGCGGTCGGGGTGGTCGACAAGGTTCGGGACGTCCTCGCCGGTCGGCATACCCAGTTGGGTGAGCTGACCGAGCCGCCACCTCGGTGAGAGACCCACGCCACGTTCATGGTCGTTGATCCGTCCAGGCACTACCGCCGGCTGCGCCGTGGCCCTACCGTCACGCTATGAACCTGGAGTTGCGCCACCTGCGGGTGGTCTGCGCCATCGCGGAGACAGGGAGCGTGACCAAGGCGGCCTCGACGCTCGGCCTGGCCCAGCCGGCGTTGACCGCCCAGCTCCAGCGGATCGAACGCACCCTCGGTGGGCCGTTGTTCGAACGGGACCGGCGCGGCGCGCGGCCCACCGCCCTCGGCGAGCTGGTGCTCGCCCGGGCCCGGGTGCTGCTGCCGGCGATGAAGGGCCTGCAGGACGAGGCGGCCCGGTTGGCCGGCGCGGGCGACGCCCCCCGCCGGTACCGGTTCGGCGGCGTGAACAGCCCGATCCTGGGTCGGCTGGTGCACCGGCTGGCCGCCGAGCAACCACAGGCGCAGATCAGCACGCATGCCTCCTGGTCGGTCGACGAGCTGGCCCAGCTGGTCGCCGGCGGACGGCTGGACTACGCGCTGACCGGGGTCTGCGGTGACTCGACACCGTCGGCGGACTACGGGCTGAGCTGGCGGGAGGTCGCGGTCGACCCGGTCATGGTGCTGCTGCCGGAGACCCACCCGCTGGCCGGGCGCGACGAGGTGGACCTGGCCGACCTGCGGCACGAACAGTGGGTGGCGGCCCCGGGGGACGGCTGCTTCGGCGACTGCTTCGCCGCCGCCTGCGCCCGGGCCGGGTTCACCCCCCGCAAGGTGTACGAGGCCGACGTGCGCAGCTGCATCGATCTGGTCGACGCCGGCGAGGCGGTGGCGTTGTGTCAGGCCACGTTCCGGCCGGTCGCCGGTCTGGTGACCCGCCGGCTGGTCGATGCGCCGCTGCGCTGGCGGCTGATGCTGGGCTGGCACCCGGAGTCCGCCGCCGCCCGCACCGCCGACCTGGTGCTGGAGACCGCTCTGGTCGCGTACACCGATGCCCTTGCGCCGCATCCGGCGTACCTGGCCTGGCTGCTGCGGAACCCGGCGTTCGGAGTTCGACGACCGGCACCGGTGGTGTCGGCGCATCGGGTGCGAACCGGCTGAGCGCGGGTAAGGGGCGGGTATGACCGACCTCTATCCCGCCGCCGACGACCGCGAACTGCTTCGTCGGGCTGCCGCCGCGCACACCGCAGCCGTACGCGAGTGCGAAGCGTTCCTGCGCCGGTTGCCGGAGGTGCCCGACCCGGCCGACCTGGCCGAGTACGCCAACCTGCTCACCCGCGAGGAACAGACCCGCGCCGACCGGCAGGCCGCCGCCGACGCCGCCGGGCTGGCCATCGCCAGCCTCGAAGCCGAGTAGCCCGCGCGGACGTACGGTCGTCCCCGGCGCGATGCGGCGGCGCCGGGGACGACCGTGGCGGGTCAGCGTTCGACGAGCACGTCGTGGCCCAGGTCGAGCAGGCTGTGCCGCCATTCGTCGTCGGAGTTGCCCCGGCCGGGCTTGGCCGCGGTCAACGATCGGATCCGCTCGACGGCGTCACGCATCACGTCGATGTCCTCCGGGGTCAGGTCGACCTTGCGTTTCCGCAGCACGGCGAGGATCTGCCGGCCCGGCTCCGGCAGGTTCAGGTCCGGGTCGGGGCCGAACGCGTTCTCGCCGGAGCCCCGGGTCAGCAGCCACTGTCGCAGTTGCTCGGACGGCACGTTGACCTCGGCGTGGAAGTCCTCCCAGAGCACTTCCACCTCTGGGTCGAGTCGCTGTTCGCGTACCATCAGCCCTCCTCTGCCGGCGGCGACCCGGACTCCTCCGGGTGCCCCTCGTCGGTCTGCCCGCCCAGCCCCTCCGGCGGCACCTGCACCCGGGCGGGGTTGGCCGTCGGTGGCGCCAGGATCGCCTCGGTCCGCTCGTCTTCGCGGGCCTCGTCCGGTTCGGTCATCAGTACCCTTCCGGTCAGCGGGGATGCGAGGTCTCCGCCCTGGCATGACCCCGGCCGGCCGCCACGTCGAAGGCCAGCCGGTCGTCCCGGGCGTCGACGGTGACCCGCTGACCGGGTGAGATCTGCTGCTCCAGCAGCATCCGGGACAGGTGGTTGTCGACCTCCCGCTGGATCACCCGGCGCAGTGGCCGGGCGCCGAACTCCGGCTGGTAGCCGTGGTCGGCGAGCCAGTCGATGCCGGCCGTGGTGAAGTCCACCTCGATGTCCTGGGCGTGCAGCCGGCGACGGGTCTCCTCCAGCAGCAGTTCGGTGATCTGGCGCAGTTGCTCGGCCTCCAGCCGACGGAAGATGATCACCTCATCGATCCGGTTGAGGAACTCGGGGCGGAAGTTCTCCTGCAACCGGCGCATCAGCCGCTCCCGCAGCTCGTCGCTCTCCTGCCCCGGCTCGCCGGCGCCGAAGCCGACCGCGCGCTGGGTGCCGGTGATCAGTTCGGAGCCGAGGTTGCTCGTCATGATGAGTACGGTGTTCTTGAAGTTGACGGTGCGGCCCTGGCTGTCGGTCAGTCGCCCGTCGTCGAGCACCTGCAACAGCACGTTGAACACGTCCGGGTGGGCCTTCTCGATCTCGTCGAGCAGCACCACCGCGTACGGGCGGCGACGCACCGCCTCGGTGAGCTGGCCGGCCTCCTCGTACCCGACGTAGCCGGGCGGAGCACCTACCAGTCGACTGACCGTGTGCCGTTCCTGGAACTCGCTCATGTCGACCCGGACCATCCGGTCCGCCTCACCGAACAGGGCCTCGGCCAACGCCCGCGCCAGTTCGGTCTTGCCGACGCCGGTGGGGCCGAGGAACAGGAAGCTGCCCATCGGCCGGTTCGGGTCGGCCAGGCCGGTACGGGAGCGACGGACCGCCTCGGCGACCGCGGCGACCGCGTCGTCCTGCCCGACGACCTTCTCGTGGAGCTGACCCTCCAGCCGCAGCAGCCGGTCGCGTTCCTCCTCGGTGAGCTGGCTGGCCGGGATGCCGGTGGCCCGGGACACCACCTCGGCGATCTCCTCCGGTCCGACCTCCGGCACCTGGCTGCCGCTGCCGTCGTCGCCCCGGGCCCGGTTGACCTGGCTCTCCAGTTCGGCGACCCGGTCGCGCAGGGCGGAGGCACGTTCGTACTGTTCGTCGGCGACGGCCTGCTCCTTGTCCCGCCGTACCTCCTCAAGCTGCTGTTCCAGGTCACGCACGTCGGCGTCCGGGGTCCGGGTACGCAGCCGGACGCGGGCGCCGGCCTGGTCGATCAGATCGATTGCCTTGTCGGGGAGGAAGCGGTCGGTGATGTAGCGGTCGGACAGGTCGACGGCGGTGACCAACGCCTCGTCGGTGAAGCGGACCTGGTGGTGTGCCTCGTAGCGGTCCCGCAGCCCGCGCAGGATCGCCACGGTGTCCTCGGCTGTGGGTTCGGGTACGAACACCGGCTGGAAACGCCGGGCCAGCGCGGCGTCCTTCTCGATGGTGCGCCGGTACTCGTCGAGGGTCGTCGCGCCGATCACCCGTAGTTCGCCGCGGGCCAGCGCCGGCTTGAGCATGTTGGAGGCGTCCATGCCGCCCTCGCTGCCCGCACCGCCCGCCCCGACCAGGGTGTGGATCTCGTCCAGGAAGATGATCAGCTCCTCCCGGTGGGCCCGGATCTCGTCGATCACCTTCTTCAGCCGCTCCTCGAAGTCGCCCCGGTACCGGGTGCCGGCGACCAGGCCGGCCAGGTCGAGCTGGATCACCCGCTTGCCGAGCAGCGTCTGCGGCACGTCGCCGTCGCAGATCTTCTCCGCCAGGCCCTCCACGATCGCGGTCTTGCCGACGCCGGCCTCGCCGATCAGCACCGGGTTGTTCTTGGTACGCCGGGACAGGATCTCCACCGCCTGCTCGATCTCGTCGGCGCGCCCGATCACCGGGTCGATCTGGTCGTTGCGGGCCAGGTCGGTGAGGTCCTGGCCGTACTGGTCGAGCGTCGGCGTGCCCCGGTCCGGTCGAGGCCCGCCGGCCGGACCACGTTCGGCATTGGCGGCCTGCAACGACTCCGGCTGGATCCGGCCGGCGGCGAGCATCCGGCCGGCGGGCGACTCCGGGTTCAACGGCAGGGCCATCAGGATGTGTTCGGGCCCGATGTAGTTGGCACCCATCGCCCGGGACAACTGATGCGCGTCGAGCAGGGCACGCTTGGCCGCCGGGGTCAACGACAGGTTCGGCGGCACCTCACCCTGTGGGGCGCCGTCGCCGCGTCCGCCGAGGGCGTTGACCAGGGTGTCCGGGTCCGCGCCCGCCCGCCGGACCAGGTCGCGCAGCGGCTCGCGTTGCAGCGCGGCCCAGAGCAGGTGGTCGGTGTCCAGGTCGTTGCTCTGCTTCTGCGCGGCCCGACGCGCCGCGTCGGCCAGCATCTCCCGCGCGTCCGCGGTCATCAGTCGGGTGATGTCGACCCGATGCGCCGGGCGTCGCCCGCCCTCGCCCCGACCGAAGTACCGCGCCAGGAACTCGTCCCACGGGTCGGAGCCGAAGTCACCGGGTCCAATCATGTCTGTCCTCCGCGGTCGGGCGAGACGGTCGGCACGGGCTACCCCGGCGCCGGCCGGACAAACGCCACGAAGGGCCAACCAGCCGTTGCCGACACCGGATGGCAGGCTGAACGGATGGAACCGACACCGCTGCTGATCGTGGACGCGGCCAACGTGGTCGGCTCGCGCCCGAACGGCTGGTGGCGCGACCGGGCCGGCGCCACCGCCCGACTACGCGACACGCTCGTCCCCCTGGGTGGGCGGGGTCTGCCGCCGGAACTGCCACCCCCGGTCGAGGTGGTGCTGGTGGTGGAGGGGGCGGCCCGGGACGTGCCGGGCGTCGAGGGAGTACGCGTGGTGTCCGCCGCCGGCTCCGGCGACGATGCCGTGGTCGACCTGGTGGCCGGCACCGGGCCGCGGCGACGGGTGGTGGTGACTGCCGACCGCGAGCTGCGGCAGCGGGTCACCGCGTACGGCGCGGAGGTGCGGGGACCACGGTGGCTGACCGGTGGTGGCGGTGGGTGATCGCCCACCCACCGGTCCCACGAATCGGACCCGGGGTGTCTATGGTCGACAACCGGTCAGCGGGGCAGGAACACTGACAGGGCAGTTGTTCTGTCCCCTACCGGCATAGGCTCTAATGGAGTCCTCCCCGCCCCCAGGAGGTTCCGCGTGGCGAGCGTCGCCGAGCTCAAGGCAGCCATCGATGTCGCACTTCAGCAGATCGGTGACGGTCAGAGCGCCGTGCAGGCCGCCGGCGAGAAACTGGCCGAGGCGCAGCAGACCCTCGCCGGGGCGCTGGAGGGCAGCGGTCACACCACGGTGGAGGCGGCGCAGGCGTCGCTGACCCAGGCCAGCCAGGAGCTGGAGGAGTGCCTCGCCGCGACACTCGTCGCGGTCGAGCAGGCCCAGCAGTACGTCTCGACGCTGTAGGGGCGGGCGTGTCCATCGTCGAGGAGGTCGGCGCGCAGGTCCGCGCCGCCGCCGAGGAGTTGCCGCTGGGTCTGCTCGGGCAGGCGCTGGAAAAATTCGGCCTGGCCAGTGAGCGGCTGCGCTGGGTACGTCAGGAGTCGGCCAACCCGATGGGGGTACCGGAGCTGTCCGCCGCCACCGAGCACGCGGAAACCGCCGGCTACGCGTTGCGGCTGGCCCAGGAGCAGCTGACCGCGTACCTCGCCGCGATCGGGCTGGCCCCCGACGGCGCGCCACCGACGCCGGGGCAGCCCGAACGGCGGCCGGTGCACGACGCGCCCGGGGCGGCCGAACCGGTGGTCGCCGCGCCCGAACCCGCCGGCGAGCTGCGGCTGCGTCGCTGGTGGTCGGTGCGGGTGGCCGAGCTGACCGGCGAGCGGGAGGGTCCGGCGGAACAACCTGACGAACGCATCGCTGACTCCCGGGAACTGCTGCACCGGGTGGTACGCGGTGTCCGGGCCGGTGATCGCGACCGGCTGCACCGCGAGCTACGTGGCGCGCACGCCGACGTCGGTCTGGGGCTGGCCGCCGTGGCCCCGCCGCTGCTGCGCGACCTCGCCAGCGAACTGCTGGGTCATCCGCCGCGCGGCGACGACCTCGCCCGGCTGCACCGCGAACTGGACGGTCGGGTCCGCGACCTGCTCCCCGGCCTGCCAGCCCCGGTGCTGGAAACCCTGCTCAGCCGGGTCTGCCGGATGCCTCCGCCGCGGCGCGGCGAGGGCGAGCAGCCGCACGCCGCCGACCCGGCGGTCACCGCCGGGGTGCTCACCGGTGTCCTGCTCGACCGTCTCGGCCGCGACCTGCCGCCCGAGCCCGGTGCCGGCGACCGGCCCTCCCACGGCCGGCCCACCTCCCCCGACGAGCCAGTCAGCCAGCCGAGGCGCGGTATCAATGGCTGACCGGCGCAATCAGCTGGTCACCCGCGTCCGGGAACTGCTCGCCGAGGCACTCGGTGCGTCCCGGCAACGGTCGGCCACGGCACAGATCACGCTCTCGGCGGCCCACGATCGGGCGGTGCGGGTACGTCGGGCCGCCGCCGGCGTGCCGGAGCGTGTCGGCGCCGAACGCGACCGCCGCCTCGCCGAGATCGACTCCCGGCACGCGGCACGGTTGGCGGTGCTGGCCCGGGAGGCGGCCGAGGCCGCGGCCCGGGAGGCGCCCGGCGCAGGTTCGGCGGACTGGCCTGGGTGGCGCCCCACCCCGGCCGAGCGAGCCGAACCACCGGGAGCGACCCGGATCGGCACCGTCCGGCTGGCCGGCACCGAGCCGGTACCGGCACTGGTACCGCTGCTCGATTCCGGGCACGTGACGCTGGACGGGGACGCCGACGGCTGCGCCGCCGTGGTCGCCGCGCTGCTGCTGCGTAGCCTGGGCCGGGCGGCACCGGGCAGCGTACGGCTGGTCGGCTACGACCCGGACCGGCTCGGCGGCGGGCTGGCCGGATTCGCTCCGCTGGGTCCGGCGGGGCTGCTCACCTTCGTCGGCCCGGGTGGTCTGGGTCGACTCCTGGACGACCTGGTGGAACAGATCCGCCGGATCAACGAGACCGTCCTGGCCGGCGAGCACGCGTCGCTGCGCGACCTGGCCGCCGCGACGGGACGCCGGCCGGAGCCGTGGCGGGTCGCGGTGCTGCTCGGCGGCGACGAACTGTCCCGGCACGAGCGCGGCCAGCTCGACCGGGTGGCCCGTGCCGGCGCAGCCTGCGGGGTCCACCTGATCGTGCGGGGTGTGCCGGTGCCCGACCAACAAGCGGTTACCCGGGTGACGGTGACCGCCGACGGCGCCCGGATCGGCAGCCTGCCGGTCCGGCTCGACCCGCCTCCGCCGGCTTCCCTGGTCACCGAGACCTGCCGGGACATCGCCTCCGTGGTCAGCGCCGGCCCCGCGCCCACCCCGTTCACCGATCTGCTGCCGCCGGCCGACCAGATGTGGCGGGAGGACTCGGCGACCGGGCTGACCGCGCCGATCGGTGAGGGACCACAGGGCCGGCCGGTGCTGCTCACCCTCGGCGACTATCCACCGCACGCGTTGATCGGGGGCCCCTCCGGCACCGGCAAGACAAACCTGATCTTCGCCTGGATCGGGGCCCTCGCGGCCCGATACTCCCCCGCCGAGTTGGAGTTCTACCTGCTGGACTTCAAGGAGGGGGTGTCCTTCGCCCGGTTCGCCCAGGGCCGGCGGGACCCGAGCTGGCTGCCGCACATGCGGCTGGTCGGCATCAACGTCAACACCGACCGGGAGTTCGGCCTGGCGCTGCTGCGCTTCCTGGCCGAAGAGTTGCGCCGACGGGCGGACGCGGCCAAGAAACACGAGGTCACCAAGCTGGCCGAGCTGCGCGCGGTGGACCCGACCGGACACTGGCCGCGCATCGTCGCGGTGGTCGACGAGTTCCAGATGCTGCTGGCCGGCCGGGACGCGGTCGCCCGGGAGGCGGCCGACCTGCTGGAGGACCTGGCCCGCCGGGGCCGCTCCCAGGGCATCCACCTGGTGCTGGCCTCACAGGACGTACGCGGCATCGAGGCGCTGTGGGGTCGACCCGCGCTGGTGGCCCAGTTCACCCTGCGGATCGCGCTGCCGAAGGCGCTGCGCATCCTCGCCGAACGCAACGACGCCGCCCAGTCGCTGCCGAAGTTCCACGCCGTGGTGAACGCCGAGTCGGGCCTTTCCGAGGGCAACCAGGTGGCCCGGATCCCGTCGGCCAGCGACTGGGAGACGTGGAGCGACCTGCAGCACCGGCTGTGGCGGATGCGTCCGGCGGAGGCGTCGCCCGCCCGTCTCTTCGACGGCGACGCCGTTCCTCGGCTGGCCGACGCGCCGGACTTCCGGGCGCTGCGGGCGCCGGAGGTCGGTACGCCCCGGGGGCCGGTCGCGCTGCTCGGCGAGATCATCGACGTGCAGGCCCGCTCGGCGGTGCTGCGCCTGCCCCGGGCACCCGGCCGTAACCTGGCCGTGCTGGGTACCCGGGTCGACGAGGCGTGCGCGGTGCTGGACTCGGCGGCCCGATCGCTGGCCCGGCAGCACCGCCCCGGCAGCGCCCGCTTCTCGATCGCCTGCCTGGATCCGGACGCCGACCCGGCAGCCCGGGCCCTGTACGAGGATCTCGCCGACGACGCCGCCTGGTACGACGAGGAGACCGTGGCCGAGCTGATGGCCGAGACGGCCGATGCACTGGGTGCGCCCGGCGCCACCGGAGCACCTCACTATCTGCTGCTGTTCGCCGTCGATGCGGCGGCTGGGACGCTCGCCGCACGCACCGGCCGCGCCACCGGGCTGGAGAGCCTGCGCCGGATCCTGCACGACGGCCCCGAACGGCGTACCCACGTGTTGGCCTGGTGGCGTGGGGTGGCCCGGATGCGCGCCGACCTGGGTGGCACCGGCGCCCGCACCGATCAGATCGGCGCCTGGGTGGCACTGGACACCCACGGCGGGGAGTTGGGCCCGTCGTTGTACCCGGGCAGCGGTGGGCCGGACTGGTACCCCCGCCCGTGGCGCGGGCTCTTCTTCGACCGGGCGGTGCACCGGACCGGGCAGACCATCATTCCCTACGGGCCGGCCCGATGAACGAACCGGTCACCAGCCAGACGTACACCGCCCAGCTGCGACGGCTCGCCGAGCTGGCCGCCCGGGTGCGCGAGCAGCGCGACGAGGCGCGAAACTGGTACGACCAGCAGTGTGCGGCGGCCGACCGAGCGGTGGCCGAGTCCGCCGACGAGGTGTACCAGGCCGAGCGGGAGCTGGCGGCCGCGCGCGAGGCACAGGAACGGGTGGACGCCGAGGTGGCGGTGCTGTGGCAGGAGCTGAACAGCCGGCTGGGCGGTGGCGGGCGACGGGCCGGGGCGCCGCCGGCGCCTGCGCCGGACGCGACCGGCGACCCGGTCGCGCTGCTGGAGGCGGTACGCGATCTACTGCGCCGTACCCGTCAGCCAGGCGAGCTACCGGGCAACGTCAATCCGCTGTTGGCGTTGTGTGGCGTCGGCGGTGCGGTGCTGGCGTACGCGCTGGGCGCCGTCGCCCGCGCCCTGGGTGTCCGCAACGACGGTGACCTGGCCGTCGGCCTGCCGGTGCTGGCGCTGGTGGTGACGCTGCTCGGCCCGGTGCTCGGCCTGATCCCGGCGCGCCTGATCGCCGACCGTCGCCACGCCGTGCTGAGCCCTCGCCCCGTCCTCATCGTCGTCATCGCCGGCCTCACCATCACTCTTCTCCTCCTGGCCCTCCCCCTCCCCTGACCACCCTTCCCCCCCTCGTTGATCAAGAAGTTCGCGTCGGGATTTCCGGCGAGACCGACGCAAACTTCTTGATCACGGTGAGCTGGGCGGCGGGACGATCAGGCGGGGGTGAGGGCGGCCTCGCGGAGGAGGCGGCGGGTGAGGGTGAGGCGGTCGGCGTCGGTGTCCAGGCCGGGGAGGTCGCCGACGCGGACCGCCGGGCCGGCGAGCAGCGCCCGCACCGCGGGTCCGCACTGCGCGGGCAGGGTGACCGTACGGTCGAAAAGGCGCAACGCCACGCGCTCGCCCTCGCTGACCAACTGCCAGCGCAGGCCCGCCCGGACGGTGACCCGGCTGTCGGCGGTGAGCGCGGTGATCGCGGCGGCCTGAGCCAACGGCCGGATCGGCACCGGACGCGACGCCGACCAGGCCCGTTGCCGCAGCCGGCCGGCCACGGCGGCCGGGTCGGCCCGCAGCAGCCACTCCCGCAGCGCCTCGACCGTCTCGGTCAGCTCCGGTTCGATGGCGTCCGGATCGGCCACGTCGACGCCGAACGGCAGGGTCGCCCGCAGTCGCTGGTCCTCGGCGGCCAGCGCGAGCAACTCCTCGACCAACGCGTACCGGGTCAACGCCCGGACACCGACGGTCAGGTGCAGCGAGCTGGATTCCTGCGCCTGGGCGCTGTGCAGCCAACCCCGGGGCAGGTAGAGCGCGTCACCCGGTTCCAGGACGACGTCCAGCGCGGCGGGCCCCTGTGCGATCGCGGCGACCTCGTCGGCGCGGCCGCCCCATGGTTGCCGCTCCAGCGGGTCGGGCAGCACCGGCGGATGGATCCGCCAGTGCTTGCGGCCGTCGACCTGAAGCACGAAGACGTCGTGGGTGTCGTAGTGGGTGGCGAAACCCTGGCTGTCCGGCGGGGTGAGGTAGGCGTTGACCTGCAACGGCTGCCCCACGGCCAGGCTCAGGTCCCGGGTGAAGTCGATCAGCGCCGGCCAGGTGCGGTGCAGACCCTGCAGGACCAGGGTGGCGCCGTCGGCGTACAGCTGGAGGATCCTCTCGTCGAGGACCTGATCGTCGATCTCGGCGCCGGCGCCACCGCCGCCGGTGTACCGCGCCGCCGGCAGCACCTGGCCGTCCTTGGCCACCCGCAGGAAGGGGGTACGCAGGCCGCGCCGGCTGAGCAGTTCGTCGGCGTCGGCGGGACTGAGCAGATCAGTGAAGCCGGCCGGGTTGGGCAACTCGGCGGCGCGGGACAACAGCGGGGTGCGCCCCCAGTGCGCGGCGGCGAACTTCGCCGCTTCCACGCTGACGCAGCGGGCCAACGCGACCGCGGCCGACGCCCGATAGGCGGGCTCGTCGAGGCCGGACGGCACGGCGGCCGGAGACGAAGCCGCCGGGCGGCCGTGGCCGCCCGGCGGATCGAGATACGTCATGGCGATCCGTTACCGGGCTGCGCCGTCGGCGCCGCCGTCCTGCTGACCGGGGGTCGCGCCGCCGTCGGCCGGACCCTCGGCGCTACCGTCCGCACCGCCGTCGTGCTGACCCGGAGTGGCACCGCCGTCGGCCGGGCCCTCGGCGCTACCGTCCGCACCGCCGTCGTGCTGACCCGGAGTGGCACCGCCGTCGGCCGGACCCTCGGCCCCGCCGCCGCTTGTGGTCTGCATGTCATCGTCGTTGAGTGGCATCGTGCTCCCTCGGATTGACCCGCCCCCGCCGCCATTGGTCGGTTGCGTCCTGCCGCGGGTGGTACCCCGCTCCCGATCTTCTCTAACCACACACCTGGTCCCACCGTAATCGCCCGAACCGTCCGACATGACCAGTTCGCCGCTGCGGGCGGGCGGCCCGCGCCTCGGGTGGCAGGATTGCCGGACACACCGACGGAGGTGCTCATGACTGAACCACTGGAGCCGGTGACCGAGGACTGGCAGCGCGCCCTGGCGATCGTGGCCCATCCCGACGACCTGGAGTTCGGTGCCGCCGCCGCCATCGCCCGCTGGACCGGGCAGGGCAAGCAGATCGTCTATTGCCTGGTCACCAGCGGCGAGGCGGGCATTGACGGGATGCCGCCGCCGCGTGCCCGAGAGGTACGCGAGCGAGAGCAGCGGGAGTCGGCAGCCCTGGTGGGCGTGGACACGGTCGAGTTCCTGGGCCTGCCCGACGGGGTGCTTGAGTACGGCGTACCGCTGCGCCGGGAACTGGCCGCAGTCGTCCGGCGGCACCGCCCGGACATCGTCATCACCAACAACTTCCGGGCCACCTGGGACGGCGCTGACGTGCTCAACCAGGCCGACCACATCGCGGTGGGGCGGGCCACCCTGGATGCGGTCCGTGACGCCGGCAACCGTTGGATCTTCCCGGAGCAGCTCACCGACGGCGTCGAGCCGTGGGGCCGCGTACGGCAGGTGTGGGCGGCCTCGTCGCCGCGTTCCCGGCACGGTGTGGACACCACCGCCACGTTCGACCAGGGGGTCGCGTCGCTGCTGGCCCATGAGGCGTACCTGACCGGCCTGGGCGACGGCAGTTTCGACGCCGAGGAGTTCCTGGAGGGCGGCGCGCGGCCGGTCGGCGCCCGGCTGGGCGTGCGCTACGGCACGTCGTTCGAGGTGTTCCACTTCGACCTCTGGTAGGGCCGGGGCCGCCGGCCCGGCGAACCGGGCGCGTCGACCCACCCCACAATGGGCGGGGCGGGTCACGACGGGCCCGGAGTCAGGGCATGATCCGGGCGAGGTCAGCGGGCATGGTGCCCTTGACGTCCTCCCACTCGCCCTGGGTGATGTGCCGACGCAGGGTGTCCAGCACCACCTGGACCACCCGCTCCGGGCCGCCGGCCACGTCGTACGGGAAGCCCTGGCGGACCTCGTAGAGGAAGTCGTCCCGGTTGAGCTTGATCGGCACGTTCTGCGGCTGCCAGCCGTCGAAGTAGATGCCCCGCACCACGACCGGCAGTTGCGCGGAGAACTCCACGCTCTCCTGCACCGGCATCCGGTCGCGGAGCAGGTGCAGCACGGTACGCAACGCGGCGTACGACTGGTTGCGCTGCTCCTTCGGCCATCCGTACGCCTGCTCGATGTCCTTCAGGATCAGGTTGGTCTTGTCCATCGAGGACTCGATCGCGGACTGGAACTGCTCAGCCATCTGTCCACCCCCGTAGGTCGGTTTCCCACCGTCGGTCGTCGTGACGTCGCGGCGGACCCACCGGGCCGCGCCGGTACCGGATCGGGCTGTCGCGGCCGGCCCGGGCGACCCGTCGAGGCTGCTCGGACGCTCCGACGGTGCGCAGGACGCCGGTTCGCCGCCGATGCGGTACGACCCGAACGGTCATCGCGGTCACCTCCGTGGTGTCGCTTCCGCGCGGACGATCGCCAACGGCGCGTCGCCCGCTTGACCCCATCCTCGGTTGCCGCAAGGTGAGGTGCCCTCACCCCACCCGGGTGAGAACCGCCCGCGCCCCCATCACACTCGAACCGCTGGCGGTCAGGCGCGAGTCACCGAAACAACTGTCACCCTCCGTGACAGCATCGATCGTCGCCCCATTTAATCCTCAGTGACGGCCTTGACGTCACCCCCGCTACCCCTGTTCAGCCCCTTTGCTCTGCTTCACTCCACGCACTAGTCCACAAGCTGGTGAGATGCGGCGGGGGCACCGATGAGCCCACGGCCATATCGACACGGAGAGTAGTTCTTTGCGTGGGTTGAAGCAGAGCAAAGGGAGCAGGGTGGAAGGCCGGACGGGCTAGGGCAGGTCTACGGAAAGTGGCCACTGCTGCGCGTACCCAGCAGCCGGGCACCGCCGGGCCGGGCCGCCTCGGTCGCATCCTCGGCTCTGCACGACGCCGGGCACGGAGGCGGGAACGTCAGCCGGTCTCGCCGAGCAGGGCCTGGAGTTGCTGGGCGTTGGTCTGGGCATAATCGCGGTAACAATTGTTCATGAGTACGTGCGTCTGTTCGGTCTCGCCGGCCAGTTCGCGGAGCTTGGGGGCCCAGTCCGTGAGCTCCCGTTCGGAGTAGTGGTAGCCGAACTTCTCGTGGATGTCCTTGCTGGTCCACTTGTCGCTGTGCCCGTGGAAGCGCACCACCGCGAGGTCGGAGGTGGCGGCCAACACCGGCGGGATCGACGAGCGGTGTCCCTGCGGCATGTCCACGCTGACGTACGCGAGCCGGTGCGCACGCAGGAAGTCGAGGGTCTCGGTGGCGTTGTCGCCGTCGAACCAGGACGCGTGCCGGAACTCGAAGACCGGGCGCAGCGGCGCGCAGCGCCGCGTCACCTCCAGCAGGTACTGCTTGTTGTCACGCCGGATGGTGAACCAGGGCGGGAACTGGAACAGCAGCGCGCCGAGCTTGCCCGCCTCGACCAGCGGATCGAGGGCGCTGAGGAAGCGCGTCCAGACCTCCTCGTACGCCTGCGGCGGCAGGTCGTCGGGGTAGAGATTGCGCTTGCTGGTCTCCGGACGCAGCTCCTTGTAGATCGCGCTGACCCGGGTGGGGTGGCCGGTGAGCAGGCTGAACGCCTTCACGTTGAAGGTGAAACCGGCCGGGGTCCGCTCGGCCCACAGCCTCGCCGTACGCTCCGCGGGCGGCGAGTAGTAGGTGGCGTCGACCTCGACCAGCGGGAACTGGCGCGCGTAGTAGGCCAGCCGTTTCTCCGGGTTGTCGGCGGTCTGGGGGTACCAGCCGGAGTCCAGCAGAGTCCGGTCGGTCCAGGACGCGGTGCCCACCTTGATCTCGCCCATGGGTGGAGTCCACCGTGTCCCGGACCGACCGGCAACCGTTGCGGGTCAGGCCGCCCGACGCTCGCGCGTCTGCTTGCAGGTGACGCAGGTGGTGGCCGACGGGAAGATCTCCAGCCGTTCGACCGGGATCGGCGCGGTGCAGCCCTCACAGAAACCGTAGGTGCCCTCGGCGAGCCGGGCCAGGGCGTGCTCGTACTGGGCGCGACGGTCCAGGATGGTCCGCAGCAACGACTGTGCGGTGTCCCGCTCGGCGGTCTTGGTGCCGCTGTCGGCCTGGTCGTCGCCGGCGGTGTCGCCGACCTCGACGAGCCGCAGCACCTGGCTCTGCTGCACCGCCTGCTGGTACTCCTCGGTCAGCTCGTCGTGGCGGGCCTGCAGGGAGAGCCGGATCTGGTCGGTCTCCGCCTGGGACCGGCCGGTGCCGACCGTGTCGTGGACGAGCATCGCTGCCTGCCTTTCCTGGGCCTTATGGTCTGCGCGGGCGGGTCGGTCCACACCCGGTCATACCGCCCAAGTCATCGCACCCGGGCGCTGTGAGCCCCGCGTTTACCCGCGCTGTCGGCGACTCAAACCGGTCCGTCGACGGATTCCACCAACGCCGGGCGACGCGGGTCGTCGACCCGGACCACCACGTCGGCGAAGCTGGCCGGGGCGACCTCGGCGGCGTACCTGTCGAATGCCGGCAGGGTCCAGGCCAGGTCGGTCCCGGTGCGCCGACGCAGCGCGGCGGCCGACATCTCCAGGTGTACGACGACGTCGAAGGCCAGCCCGCCGCCGAGCAGGAAGGCACCGCTGACCAGTACCACCCCGCCGGGTGGCAGGTCGACGTAGGCGGCCCGGCTGGCCCGGTCCGTCCGGGCGTCCCAGAGCGAGGGCAGCACCCTCCCGGGCCCGTCCGGCCCCGCCGGGTCCAGCACCTCCCGCCGCAGACCGGCCTCGTCGATCCAGCTCTCGTAGTACGAATCCGGGTTGGTCCGGCCCTGTTCCAGGCGTAGCGAGGCGGGGCGCAGGAAGTCCTCGGTCCGTACGTGCAGCACCGGGTGGCCGAGGGCGCGCAGTGGATCGACCAGGGCGTCGGCCAGGTGGTCGGGCCGGGCGGCCGGCGCACCGTCCAACGCGACCCGCAGCCGTCCGGTCGACCTCGCGCCGGCCAGCCGCTCGGCCAGCTCGCTGACCAGGAGCGGCGGTGAGATGGGACGTACGCGCATCCCACAATGGTGCCCGCCGGTCGGAGCGAGGCCGGGCCAGGCCGGCGCGACCCGGTCAGCCGGCCCGGTCGAGGGTGACCCGGGCGTCGTCGGCCAACCGGTAACCGACGCCGTAGACGGTGGTGACAAGCGGAACGTCCACGCCGACCTTGCCGCGCAGCCGACGCACGTGCACGTCGACCGTGCGTACGCCGGCGTGCTCGTAACCCCAGACGGCGTTGAGCAACTGGAGCCTGGTGAAGACCCGTCGGGGATTCGCGACCAGGTGCAGCAGCAGATCGAACTCCAGCCGGGTCAGCGGCAACGGCTCGCCGTCGCGCAGCACCGACCTAGAGGACGCCAGGATGTGCAGGGCGGGAATGGCGGGCGCGAGCTGCCGCGACGGTGTACGACCCGCCGGCACGGTCTCGCTGCGGCGTTCCGGCACCACCGGACCGACGGTGGTGATGGTGCCCTCGCCCCGCTCCAGCATCTCCCGGGCCGCGTCGAGCAGCCGCCGCGCGGCCGGCGTCAGCGACTCCTCGCACGCCAGGGGAATGGAGAGGGTGACCGTCAGGACTGGCGCGGCGGTGTTGGCGGGACGACGCTGGCCGCCGGGGGGTCGACCGGGCACCGCGGGTTGGGACGTATGCCATCCGGCGCGCGACGAAGCGGGGCTGACCGACATGGTCCTCCTTGGCTGGTCCGGGTGTTCCCCACGGCCCCGGGACGCCGCTTTATCGATGTTTCCCGGCGCCCGTGCGAGGGTCAAGAGGCGGCTGCGTTGCATGAATGTGACAATTGACCGACACATCGGAGCCGTCCGCTCGCTCTGCGTACGAGGCCAGATGATTACAGCAGAGTCGCCAAGTTGACCTGATACGGGGGGTGGTCCACACCGTTCGCGGCCTTCGCGGCGGGATGTCCGTACCCGGCGTGACGTCGGCTGTTCGCGCTCCCACGCCACGGCCGTCACACGAACGGGACAGCGGTGCCGGTCCCGAACGGTCGGGCAACGGCGAGCAGGTCGACTGGCGGTCGCGAGCGGTGCGACGGCGGCGACTAACCTGGACCGGTGAGCGACGAACTCGACGCCGAGACCCTGGAATTCGCCCACCGGATGTTCGACCTGGCGCGCGACGGCGCGACCACCGAGCTCGCCGGGTACGTCGACGCGGGGCTACCGGTCAACCTGACCAACCAGAAGGGTGACAGCCTGCTGATCCTGGCGGCGTATCACGCCCACCCGGAGACGGTGCGCGCGCTGCTCGACCGGGGAGCCGATCACTCCCGCGCCAACGACCGGGGACAGACGGCGCTGGCCGCGGCGGTGTTCCGCAGCAACGCCGAGGCGGTACGCGCGTTGCTCGACGCGGGCGCCGACCCCGACGGCGGCAATCCGTCCGCAGTGGCCACCGCCGAGTTCTTCGACCTGCCAGAGATGCTCACGCTCCTCCGCACCGGCTAGACGCCTACGCTCGGGCCTCGATGAGGAAGCGGCGGGCGTGGGCGACGAAGGGGCCCTCGGCGCGGATCCGATCGTGCAGGCGCCGCAGCGCGGGTCGGTGCGCCGCCACGGTGAAGCCGGGCACGGTCCAGATCACCTTGCGCAGGAACCAGACCACCGCGCCGATGTCGTGGAAGACCGTCCGCAGCGTCGCCTCACGCAGGTCCACCACGGTCAGGCCGGCCGCCCGGGCGGCGGCCACGGCGTGCTCCGGATGGCGGTGCGCCGGCGGCGGCAGCGGGCCGAGGATCGCCTCGCTGAGTTCGCGTACGGTCCCGGGACCGATCTGCTGGGACAGGAACGTACCGCCCGGACGCAACACCCGGGCCACCTCGGGCCAGTCGGTGCGCACCGGATGCCGGCTGACCACCAGGTCGAAGGCGGCGTCACGGAACGGCAGGGGCGCGTCGCCGGTCACCGCCACCACGCTCGCGCCGAGTGGCGCAAGGTGCTTCCGCGCCACCGGCACGTTCGGCGGCCACGCCTCGGTCGCCACCAGCAGCGGGGGCGGGTGGGGCACCTCGGCCAGCACCTCTCCCCCGCCGGTGTCGATGTCCAACGCCGCGTCGACACCCGCCATCCGCGCTGCCACCAGCCGCGCGTAACCCCAGGGTGGGCGTTCCTCGGTGGCCCGCCCGGCAAGCCAGTCGAACGCCCATCCCTCGACCGGGGCGGTGGCCCCCTCGGCGATCAGATCCTCGAAGCTCGTCTCTTGCGGCACGGTGTCAGCGTGTCCGGCCAGGACCGCTCCGGCAACGCGTTATCCGACGCCGTCCGCCGACGCAGTACCCGGGTACCGGGCCGGGCGCTACGGACGGGGGCGTACGACCTCGACGGTGGGGGCGTCCACGCCGCGTACCAGCTCGACGCTTGCCGTCTCGGACCGGGTGGCGTCGAAGTGGCGCATCAGCCGCGCGCCGAGGTGGACGCCCACCCCGCCGACGGCGAGGCCGAGCATTTCGACGACCAGCAGCGCCGGAGTGGCACCGCGGTTCGTGGCGTCCGCCCGGACCAGGCAGGAGAGCAGGAACAGCCCGGCCATGCCGGCGTTGACGACGTTGAAGCTGATCGCCGTGTGGCGGGTGCGGTCGGGCGGCACGTCCCACAGGTCCACCATCCCGGCCACCGCGGTCAACGCCGCCGTCACCAGGGCGGCCACCGCCGTCCAGTAGCCGACCTCGCCGAGGAAGACCGGGCCGCCGACCACGTCGGCGAGGTCGAAGATGACGGCACAGACGAAGAGCCCGTACGGAAAGGTCACCAGCATCGGTTGGATGGGGTGCCCCTGCACCCGCAGCCGGCTCTGCATCGTGGTCCCCCTGGCTAGGTTCAGTCCATCAGTCCAGGGTGCTACCCGGGCGCCACCCGGGCGAAACGACACGCCCCGGTCAGTTGTCCCGAGGTCGCGACACCGTGCTGACGAGCCGCTCCGCGACCTCCCGTAGCGGGATCGACAGCGACGACGCGGCGCTGCGCAGCACGTCGAGAGCGTCCTCGGCGGGGCAGCCGCGTTGGGTCATGATGACGCCGACCGCCTGACCGATCACGCCGTCGTTGAGCAGCGCGGTGTCCTGCTGCCCGATCAGCGCGGCACGCTTCTCCCGGTCGCGCACCGCCGCCAGCAGCAGGCCGGCGTGTTCGGCCAGCAGCATCGCGGTCAGCTGGTGAGCGGGGGTCAGGGCGTCGGGTTCGGCAGCGTACAGGTTCACCGCGCCGATCACCTGGTCGTCGATGTCGACGGGTGCCGAGATGACCCCACGTACGCCCAGTTCGCGGGCCCGGGGCGTCCAGTCCGGCCAACGCGGTTCGACGCCCAGCTCCTCCGCGCCGACCATCTCCCGGCGGCGGATCGCCTCCATCGCCGGAGTGTCCGGACCGTACCGCAGGTCGTCCAGCCCGCTCAGCCGCGGATCGGAGGCGGCCACGCCGGCCGGCTCGCCGGCCCGCAGGGCGGTGAACCCGCACCAGGCGACGCCGCCGACGGCGTCCCGGGTGATCCGGACCAGCGCGGAGAGCGCCGCGTCGAAGTCGTCCACGGCGATCAGCCCGGCGGTCACCTCCCGCAGCAGGGCAGCCGTCTCCAACACGCCGAGCGTCTCCGCCAGCGGTGTACGCGTTTCCAGGTTCACGAGCCCGCAACTCCCGTACGCCCGGTCAGCGTCGTCACCCGTATCCTCCTCGGCTGGGCCCCCACGCTGGAGCCGCACTCGACATCACGATCGCCCTGCTACCGGCGCCGACAACGGTCGAAGCGGCGCAAACCGGGGCCCCTCCCAGGGTACGGGTGCCGCCGGGAGGGGTGGGCCGGACCGGACGACTCAGCGAGAGCCGGCCCCGCTGAGCCGCCGCCCGACCGAGGCGATCAGCCGGTCCAGCTCGGAGCCGAATGGGTTGTCGTGCACCAGATACGTCCAGGTGGCGCTCGGACGGACCAGTTCCGCCGCGTCGGGCTCCCAGTCGTCGTCGAACTCGGTCTCGGCGAAGGTCGCGAGGGTACGCGCCTCGATCGCCGGCACCAGCTCGGTGAAGGCCGGCACCGCGGCACGGTGGAACTCGTCGAGCGGGTCGAGCCGTCCCAGGGCCCGCAGGTGCACGCCCTCGCGGACCTCCGACAGCTCGGCCAGGTGCGATGCCCACAGCCGGTCAAGGTGGTAGAGGGCGATCGACCGGGCCACCTGGGCCAGCAGGTCCTCGTCCATCTCACCGGCCTTCTCCGGCATCTTGTCCAGCAGCATCAGGGCGGCGACATCGCTGGTGAGCAGCCGCTCCCGCCGCTCGGCGAGGGCCTTGCGCTGCTGCTCGATGACCACGCTGTAGCGCCAGGTGTTGCGGTGGATCTCGTGGTTGACCCCTTCCGCGACCCGCTGGGCGTGCTCCACGGCGTAGTCCACCTGCGGGTCGGTGACCAGGCCGTCGGCGTTCATCCGGGGCGACGGCGGGACGGTGTCGCCGGCGTGGCGGACGACCAGGTCGTCCTCCAGGCTGACGTAGAAGACCGAGCCACCGGGGTCGCCCTGACGGCCGGCCCGGCCACGCAACTGATCGTCCACGCGGCGGCTGTCGTGTCGGCCGCTGCCGATCACGTAGAGACCGCCCAGCTCGGCCACCCGCTCCCGGTCGGCCTGGTCGCTGCCACCGAGGCGGATGTCCACGCCCCGGCCGGCCATCTGGGTGGAGACGGTGACCGCACCGTACGCGCCGGCCTCGGCGATGATCGCCGCTTCCTCGTCGTCGTTCTTCGCATTGAGCACCACGCACGGCACCCCGGCGGCGTTGAGCCCGACCGCCAACTGCTCGGACTCCTTGACATCCAGCGTGCCGACCAGCACCGGGCGCCCGTCGGCGTGGCAGCGCCGGATCTCGTCGATCAGCGCCTCCTCCTTCTCCGCCCGGGTGGCGTAGATGCGGTCCGGCTCGTCGACCCGCACGCACGGGGTGTTCGGCGGGATCACCGCGACCTCCAGGCCGAAGAACTCCCGCAACTGGTCGCCGACGAGCACCGCGGTGGCGGTCATGCCGCACACCACCGGGTAGAGCCCGACGTACGCCTGCACGGCGATGGTGCCCAGCACCTCGCCCTCTGCCGTGGCGTCCAGCCCTTCCTTGGCCTCGACCGCCGCCTGGAGCCCGTCGGGCCAGCGGCGGCGCTGGGCCACCCGCCCCCGCATCTCGTCGATCAGCTCCACCGTGCCGTCCCGGACGATGTAGTCCACGTCCCGGTGCAGCAGGGCGTGCGCGTGCAGCGCCACGTTGACCGCGGAGAGCTGCTCGACGTTCTCCTCGTCGTACAGGTCGATGCCGAGCTTGGCCTCGACGGCGGCCAGACCGGCGGAGGTGAAGGCGACGCTCCGGCCGTCCTCGGCCACCGTGTAGTGCTTGCCCTTGCGCAGGCCGCGCACCAGCGCAGCGGCGGCGTGGACCGGGTCCTGCTCGCCGGGGACCGAGCCGGCGAGGACCATCGGCACCCGGGCCTCGTCGATCAGGATCGAGTCGGCCTCGTCGACGATCGCGGTGCGCAGCGGGCGCTGCACCCGGTCCTCGATGTCGGTGACGAGCTGGTCGCGGAGGAAGTCGAAGCCGGCCTCGCTCACCGAGACATAGGTGACGTCGCAGGCGTACGCGGCGCGCCGCTCGATCGGGGTGGACGCCTCGTTGACCCAGCCGACGGTGAGCCCGAGCAGGGTGTAGATCGGCTCCATCCACTGGGCGTCGCGGCGGGCCAGGTAGTCGTTGACGGTCAGCACGTGCACTGGCCCGTTGCCGAGCCGGACGTGCCCGTACGCGGCGATCGCCGCGGTGAGCGTCTTGCCCTCACCGGTGGCCATCTCGGCGACCTTGCCGGAGAGCAGCGACATGGCGCCCAGCAACTGGACATCGTACGGACGCTGGTCGATGCCGCGGCGGGCCGCCTCGCGGCCGAGCGCACAGATCTCCTCGTAGCTCGACGCCGCGGTCGCCGCCTCGGTGAGCTCGGCGTCGTCGAACGCCGAGATCTCCTCCTCGCGGGCCTCGATGACCGGCAGCAGCTTCTCCAGCGGAGCCAGATCGACCGTGGTGCCCGGGCGTTGGAGGAACCGGCGGAACCTGGTCTTCAACCGTTGCGACACACCCATGAGCCGCAACGGTACGCGACCGGACCGATCTTGAACGTCCCGCCCGCCCTCCCGAATCCGCGCGATCTTGCACTCGACGTCTCGACATGGGGGATGTCCAGCGCATAAGGAAGACCAGACGTGCACGAATCGCGGAAATTGGGCCTGGTTGGTGGACGCAATCAAAGGTTCATCAGCCGGGAACGTGGCCGGAGCACGCTTGTGATCAAGCTGGGGGACCAATCCGGTTAGCGTGCGGGGGGCTGGGAAATCCATCACCCGGTCTTCCCGCCGACGAGGGGGTGCCTGTGCGCAACAACGAATCTCTGGTCTCGCCGGTGGTGGAGGCCTGGGCCACCTATCGGACCACCTCGGCGGCCGACTGGCCGACCCGACGACTCCTGCGGGCCAAGGGTGACAGCCGGGTCAGCGTGGTGCTGCCGGCGCGCAACGAGGAAGCCACCGTCGGGGCGATCGTGGCGACCATCCGCGAGCACCTGATGGACCGGGTGTCGCTGGTCGACGAACTGATCGTGGTCGACTCGCGGTCCACCGACCGCACCGCCGCGGTGGCCCGGGCCGCCGGCGCCGAGGTGGTCGGCCAGGACGCAATGACCCGCGGACTGCCCCGGCTGACCGGCAAGGGCGACGCGCTCTGGGCCGGCCTGGCCGCGGCGGAGGGCGACGTGGTCGCCTTCGTCGACGCCGACCTGCGCGAGTTCCGGCCGCACTTCGTCACCGGGCTGCTCGGCCCGCTGCTGACCGACCCGTCGGTCGATTTCGTCAAGGGCTTCTACCACCGGCCCCTGGTCAGCAGCGGCGGGGTGGAGGCCGACGGCGGCGGCCGGGTGACGGAGCTGATGGCCCGGCCGATGCTGAACCTGTTCTGGCCGGAACTGGCCGGGTTCGTGCAGCCCCTCGCCGGTGAGTACGCCGGCCGCCGGGAGGTGTTGTCGCGTGTGCCATTCGTCTCCGGCTACGGCGTCGAGACCGCCATGCTGATCGACCTGCTCGAACTCGTCGGGTTGGACGCGCTGGCCCAGGTGGATCTCGGCGAGCGTAAGCACCGGCACCAGGACACCGCCGCGCTGGGCCGGATGTCCGCCCAGATCATGCTCACCGCCTGGTCCCGTTTGCAGCGCCGGGGCTGGGCGAATTCGGACGTACTGCCCACCGCCCTGCTGACCCAGTTCCGCCGGGGCGGCTCGGACGCGCTGCCGAACCTGGACCGGGAGATCGTGGTCAGCGACGTCGCCGTGGAGGAGCGGCCCCCGCTGGCGGAGTTGCAGCACCAGCTGCCGCGACGGCAGGTCGCCGCGGCATGACGTGTCCGACCCCACGGTGGCGTTTCACCCCGTGGAGGGCCGGGTACCTGCCAGGCTCTGCGACACCGCCGAGACGAGGGTGGAGATGGCGAGCCGGATCACCTGCCAGGTGCACGACGGAGCACAGGTCACCGTCGTACGCCTGGCCGGCACCCTCGACATGATCTCGATGCGTGAGGTGTACGCGCACCTGGAGGAGTGTCTGGCCCGGCAGCCCGACGCGCTGGTGGTCGACCTGGCCGAGCTGGCCGTGCGGGACCAGCTGGCGGTGTCCGTCTTCGCCGCCGTGGCGCGTCGCGCCGCGGACTGGCCGATGGTGCCGCTGGTGCTCTGCGCACCCCACCCGGAAGCCGCCGCCCTGCTGACCGCCTCCACCGCCTGCCGGGTGGTGCCGATGCGGGACAGCTGTGACGAGGCGAGTCGGTTCGCCGGCGCGTCCGCCGTGAGCCGGCTGCGGCTGCGCCTGGACCCGGTGGCGGCGGCCTGCCGGCGGGCCCGGGAACTGGTGACCGATGCGTGTGCCCGGTGGAACCTGCCCGAGGCGGCCGGTCCGGCCTCGGTGGTGCTCAGTGAGCTGGTCGGCAACGTGGTCCGGCACGCTGGTACCCCGATGCAGGTCACGGTGACCCTGCGCCGGCCCTGGCTGCACCTGGCCGTGATCGACGGCAGCAGCGCGGCGGCCCGGCCCGGCGCGGCCGGGCAGCACGACGAGGGCGGTCGTGGGCTGCTGTTGGTACGCGAGCTGGCCGACCGCTGGGGCAGCGCGCCGGCCGGCGACGGAAAGGCCGTCTGGGCCACGCTACCGGCGAATTGACCGAAATTACCGCTCTCGCCTGGTTACATGGTCGACGGGGTGGGTAGCCACGCCCGTCCTTATCCGTCGTCAACGCAGGTGAGCGCTCATGCCCAAGCGGGTTACCACCGAACCCGGACAGGACCGGGGCCCGGCGATCCTCGCCCCGGCCCGGTTCGGCGGCTATCCCGGACCGCTGCGCAGGCCGCTTCCGGGCGGAAAGCTGGTCAGGTTCCTGGCCACCACGGACCACAAGCAGATCGGCCTGCTGTACCTGCTGACCTCGTTCGGCTTCTTCGTGCTGGCCGGGATCGAGGCCATGGTGATCCGCGCCGAGTTGGCTCGGCCCGGTCTACAGTTTCTCGCCCCGGAGCAGTACAACCAGCTCTTCACCTCGCACGGCGCGGTGATGCTGCTGCTGTTCGCCACCCCGGCGGCGTTCGGCTTCGCCAACTACATCGTGCCGATCCAGATCGGCGCCCCGGACGTGTCGTTCCCCCGGCTCAACGCGCTGGCCTACTGGCTCTACCTCTTCGGTGGGCTGATGGTGGTCGGCGGGTTCCTGACCCCGGGTGGCTCGGCCGACTTCGGCTGGACCGCGTACACGCCGCTGAGCACCGTCGAGCACTCCCCCGGCGTCGGCGCGAACATGTGGGTGATCGGCCTGGTGGTGTCCGGCCTGGGTACGATCCTCGGCGCGGTCAACCTGATCACCACGATCCTGACCCTGCGCGCGCCGGGCATGACCATGTTCCGGATGCCGATCTTCACGTGGAACATGCTCTTCACCAGCGTGCTGGTGATCCTGGTCTTCCCGCTGCTGGCCGCCGCGCTGCTGGCGCTCAGCGCCGACCGGCTGCTCGACGCGCAGGTGTTCAACCCCGACACCGCCGGACCGATGCTGTGGCAGCACCTCTTCTGGTTCTTCGGCCACCCCGAGGTCTACATCATCGCGCTGCCGTTCTTCGGCATCATCACCGAGGTCATCCCGGTCTTCTCCCGCAAGCCGATCTTCGGTTACACCGGTCTGGTGCTGGCCACCATCGCGATCACCGTGCTGTCGATGACGGTCTGGGCGCACCACATGTTCGCCACCGGTCAGGTGCTGTTGCCGTTCTTCAGCATCCTGAGCTACCTGATCGCGGTGCCGACCGGGGTGAAGTTCTTCAACTGGATCGGCACCATGTGGAAGGGGCAGCTCACCTTCGAGACGCCGATGCTGTTCGCCATCGGCTTCCTGGTGACCTTCCTGCTCGGCGGGTTGACCGGCGTGCTGCTGGCCAGCCCGCCGGCCGACTGGCACACCCACGACAGCTACTTCGTGGTCGCCCACTTCCACTACGTGGTTTTCGGCACGGTGGTCTTCGCGCTCTTCGCCGGCTTCTACTTCTGGTGGCCGAAGATGACCGGGCGCCTGCTCGACGAGCGGCTCGGCAAGCTGCACTTCTGGACCATGTTCATCGGCTTCCACGGCACCTTTCTGGTGCACCACTGGCTCGGCAACGAGGGCATGCCCCGGCGATACGCCGACTACCTGCCCACCGACGGGTTCACCACGCTGAACACCATCTCCAGCATCTTCGCGTTCGTGCTCGGCGCGTCCACCCTGTTCTTCATGTGGAACGCCTGGAAGTCCTGGCGCTACGGCGCCGAGGTGACGGTGGACGATCCCTGGGGCTTCGGCAACTCCCTGGAGTGGGCCACCACCTGCCCGCCACCGCTGCGCAACTTCGACCGGATGCCCCGGATCCGCTCGGAGCGGCCCGCGTTCGACGCCAAGTACGGCGAACTCGTCTCCGACCTGGGCCGCGACCTTCCACAGCGGACCACCCGGCCGCCGCAGGAATTCCGCGACGAGATCCACCGGGAGGTGCACATGCCGGAGTCACCGAGTGCCGAGGGGGCGCACGGCGCGCGGGAGGCCGTCGCGTACCAGCCCGCGCCGCAGTCCGGCGCCCGGCCGGTCGACGTGCCGGAGCCGGAGGAGGTACGCCGGCCGAGCTTCGAGGAGACCGACGAGCCGGAGGACAACCCGCTGGGCGCGCAGCGCGAGGCGCAACCCAACGACCGGTGGCGGCATCCGCGCGGACACGGTGACACCCCGCAGAACTGATCGACGCGTACCGGTCGGGGCGGCACCGGTCGGTGCCGCCCCGACGAGTTTCCCCGAGGCTCAGCGACCGCGCACCGGAGCCGTGGCGCGCGACTGGTTGGCCGACTCGGACTCGGCGGGACCGTTCTGCCACGGTGGCGGCGCGTCGGCGAGCATCGCCTGGCGCAGCCAGGTCAGCGCCCGCGACAGCAACCGGGACACGTGCATCTGGGAGATGCCGAAGCGGGCCGCGATCTCGGCCTGGGTCTGGTTGCCGTAGAACCGCATGGCCAGGATCCGCCGCTCCCGCCAGGGCAGCCGGTGCAGCAGACCGCTGACGGTCACCCTGTCGTCGACCGACTCCAGCGCGATGTCCGACTCGCCGACCAGATCGCCGAACTCCGCCGAACTCTCCCCGCCGACCGGCGCGTTGAGCGACGCCGGGCTGTAGCCGGCCGCCGACTCCAACGCGGCGAGGATCTCCTCCTCCGGCGTCTCCAGCCGTTTCGACAGTTCGGCCACCGTCGGCGCCCGGGACAACTCACTGGTCAGCGCCGCCGTCGCCTGTCCGACCTCCAGGATCAGGTCACGTAGCCGGCGGGGCACGTGCACACCCCAGGTGCGATCCCGGAAATGCCGCTTGATCTCGCCCACGATGGTGATTGCCGCGTACGCGGTGAAGGAACCCCGTTCCGGGTCGTACCGGTCGACGGCGTTGACCAGTCCCAGGCGGGCCACCTGTTCCAGGTCCTCCAACGGCTCGCCGCGCCCCCGGTAGCGGCGGGCCAACCGGCCCGCGAACGGCAACGCGAACCGGACCAGGTCGTCGCGGGCCTCCTGGCGGCGCTCCGGCGGCAGCCCTTCGATCCGCGCCGCGTACGCCAACGCCGCGGCGTCGAGGTCCTCAAGCCCACGATCGGTAGGTGGTGGTGTGGTTGTGGTGGTCTGTCCGAACATCCGCGCCTCCCTCGGGAAGGACCCCGCCCGGATTCGCCGACACCGGGCACGCGCGTAGGCACGCACGGGCCTGTGACTGGGTTACGTGACTGGGATGCCAGCGGGCGACGGCGCCGCGCCACGCAAGGTGATCAGCCTGTCGCAGCCGGCGGTGTTCCCGCTCCGTAGGTACTCAATCACGGGATCGCGGGTTCGCGAGGATGTTTCGTCAGCCCGGTCTCAACAGATCAGCAGGCCGTGGTGGCTCCCGCCGTCGCGCAGCGCGGCCAGGGCCTCGCCGGTCGCCAGCGGCGCCGGGTTGGGCAGGTCGTACGGCTGGGCGCGGAGCACCTCGGTGGCCCTGCGGGTGGGTACGGAGGTGACCGGGTAGCCGCGCGCCGAGGTGCGGTCCAGGGCCCGCCGCCGCCGACCGAAGCCGGCGACCGCCAGCCACTGCGGGAGCCCGGCCAGCGCCGGTGAGCGTACGCCGGGTGGCTCCGGCAGCACGTCGATCGAGGTGAACGACTCGCTGCCGGCCAGCCACCACTCCACCTGTTCGACGCTGCGCCGGGTGGCGTTCTCGCACCAGTACGGCACCAGCCCGGCCCGGAGCACCTGCCAGGGGTCGAGCAGTCGCCCGCACTCGACCACCAGGCGGTCACCGGTCTTGCCGGCGGCCCGCAGCCAGTGTCGGTACAGGTCCGCGGTGGCCGCGCTGAGCGCCTCCGGCGTGGGCACCAGGATCTGGTGCAGCGGATGACCGTGCCGGGAGGTCCAGTCCCGTACGCTCCGGTCGAAACCGGACTCCACGCCGTGTTCGGCGGCAGCGGGCGGGGCGGAGATCTCGGGTGGTTCCCAGTGCGCGCTGTCCCCGCCGGCCGAGCGCAGCACCTGCCGCAGCGCGTGGCTGTCGGGATGGAAGTCCACCGGGTTCAGGCCGCTGGCCGGGCAGCCGAGTTGGAAGCTGTGCCCGTCAGCGGCGTCCACCACCGGCCAGGTCCGGGTGTCCCGCAGCACCAGCACCGGCGCGCCGGGCGCCAGCCGGTCGGTCAGGAAGCTGCGGTACGCCGCCGACAGCGCCCGCCAGCGGCCGGTCAGCGCCACCGTCGCCCCGGCCAGCGCGCCTCGGCTGGCCGGGCAGTGCACCTGCCGTACATGCAGGTCGGGGTTGCCGGCGAGCACCCGTCCGGCAAGCGCCGCGCCGTGGTCCAGGGCGGCGCGGGGCCGGTCCACCGCGCCCTGCGGCCAGTGCGCGATCATCTCGAACCCGGCGGGCAGCCAGGGCATGCCCAGCGCCACCGCCAGATGTGCCACGCCGCCGTGCGGGGAGCCCAGCAGCACTCCGGGATACCGGCGCCGCGGGTACTGGTCGACGAACCAGCGGGCGACCCGCTCCGCGTCGACCTCGGCGGCCTGACCGGCGGTGAGGGCGATCCGGCCGGCGGAGCGGATCGCCGCCGCCCGCCGTACCGGCTCGGGCGTACCGGCGAAACGGGACACCGGTCCGGCGTGCCCGAGGTCGGCGCAGTCGCTGCCGCGTAGCGCGCGGGCGGTGGCCCCGACCAGGATCCGGGCGGTGCTGCCGGCCGCGACCACGCGGTCACCGGCCATGCCGGCCCCGGCCGCCGTCAGTCCCGGGCGCACCTTGCGCACCGGCCCCACCTTGCCTCGATCGCTCACCACGCGGCCCGGCTTCCCGCCACGATGCGGGTTAAACAGGGCATCTCCCCACCGGACGGCATCAATCAGGGGATCTTGCCCCTTCCCCCCAACACCGACCACCCGCCATCGCCGGTGCACCGTTACCGCCGAGCAACATCGGGGATCTTGCTGTCTCGCCGTCGCCTGGGGCAGCAACATGCCCGATGTTGTCCCATCCCTGCCGGTTCCACGGGCCTGGGGGCAGGGCGTCCGTGACCATCTCCAGCACGCACGGGCGGTCGGCGGTCAGCGCCTCGTCCCAGGCCACGCCGACCAACTCCGGCCGGTCGACGCGCACGCCGTGCAGGCCGAGCAACCGGGCCCAGCCGGCGTACGGGACGTCGTCGGTCATCGGCCGGTCCCCAAGCCGGAGATGGCCAGACCGCTCGTTGAACACCAGCACCACCAGTCGCGGGTCGGGCCACACCGACCGCCAGCGGGAGACGGTGACCAGTTCGCCCAGTCCCTGCGAGCGCATCCCCTCGTCGGTGACCAGGGCGATCACCGGCCGGTCCGGGTCGGCCAGCTTCGCGGCGACGGCGTACGGCAGGGCACCGCCGGACGGTCCGGCCGGACCCACCACGACGTGCGCCGTCGTCTTCAGGTGTACGGCCGGCAGGGTGCCGTCGACGATCACCGCGCCGTCCGGTGGCAGCCGGGCGGACAGCTCGTCGAGTATCCAGCGACCATCGGTTGCGGCGCGCGGCGATGCGGCCTGCACCCCGCCGACCGGTGACGGGGGAGGCAGCACCAGGCCGACCGGGCGGCGAACGTGCGACGCGACGCGCAGCGCCTCGTCCACCAGCTCCGGCACCCGCACCGGATCGGCGGCGTACCGGACGCCGTGACACACCTCGGCGAGCAGTCGTGTCGTGAGACCCACCTCGTCGTCCGGGACCGGGCCGGGCTCGGCGACGACGGCGAGTACCGGCAGGCCGGCGCCCCGGGCGGCGTCGAGTCCCGCGAGCAGGCCCGCGGCGGCCACTCCGCCGGCGGCCAGGCAGACGCCCGGGCCGCCGGTGAAGCGGGCGTGCCCGGCCGCCATGACCGCAGCGCACTCCGCGTTGCGGACGGGTACGAACTCCGGGTCGCCACCGGCGGCGTCGAGCGCCTCGACCAGTGCCGTGGCCGCCTCCTCCGGATGGCCGAAGACCCGCGGAATCCGCCCGGCCAGCAGCCGGTCGACCACCGCGTCAGCGACGCTCGGGTCAGGCACCGCCCCGTCCCGGGGTGACCGGGTCGACGTAGCGCAGCACCGCGCCCACCCCGTCCACCAGGTCGGGCGCCTCGTCGGCGCCGAGCACGGTCAGCTCGGCGTCGGTGCCCACCAGGGCACGCACCAGCGCCGCGTCGGCCCGCACCCGCTCCGGTTCGGCGACCGCGGCCAGCTGATCCGGCTCGGTGGCGATGTCGGTGGCCGCCGGGCCGATCCAGAGCTGGCCGTCGGCTGACGGGTCGTCGACGATGAGCATCGTGTCGACCTGGTTGCGCTGCAACGCGGCCACCACCGCGTCGAGTCCGGCACCGACGTCCTCCTGCGTGCCGAAGCGGTCCAGCGCCGCGTTCACCCGCTGGTCGGCCACCTCGGCGATGGTCTGCACGGTCAGGTCGTCGAGCAGGGTCTGGTCGGCACCGCCGGCCCGGGAACCGGCGTCGGTGCGTACCACCAGGTCCTGCCAGCGATCCGGCATCTGGGCGGCGATCATGCCGGTGGCGCGGACGTCGCCGGCCACCACCACCACCTCGGCGCCCACCCGCTCGGCCAGTTCGACGGTCGCGGCGGTGACGTCACCGGCGTTGTGATGCCATGCTTCCATCGCGGCCCGCTGGTAGCGCGACTGGGACCAGCCCCCGGGTTGGACCCGGCGCAGCTGATAGCTTTCCCGACCGACGACATGTGCCCGGCGCGGCACTCCGCCGGCACTCACCGACATCGCGTCGGCACCCGTGCGGTCGGCCAGCACCCGCACCCACGCCACCTGTTCACCGCGCTGGGCCAGCAGCGGCATCACATGCGGCAGCGGGGCGTACGCGGCCAGATCCCGTCGCGGCGGGGCGGACAGGTACTCGGAGAGCACCACCTGTCCGTGGGCACCGAACACGGCCAACCCGTAGTCGCCGGGCATCGGGTCGTGTCCCCGGACCACCCGGTCGATGGCGGCCATCGTCGGCTCGTCCGCCCCCTGCTCGGCCAGTTGCCGTTGCAGGCCACGCCAACGCAGATCGAGTGCCGCGTGCGCGTCCTCGGTGTCCAGGGAGGCGTCCAGGTAGACCGAGCACCACGGGCCCGGACGCTGGTACAGCGGGCGCAGGAAGGACAGCTGCATGCTCGACCCCTTTCCAGCTCGGCCCACCGCTTACCCGCGTCAGCGTGCTTGTCACCTGCCGGCAACCGCGTGACCGGTTTTCATTCACGTCGTTCAACCCCGAGGATCGATACGATCTGTAGGCGTAGGCGGACTCTGGGTGGTGGCATGGACGCGACATCGTATTCCCGGCGCAGCCTGCACCCCACCGGGCGGATCCTCACCGCGCAGATCGTGCGCCTGATGGACGGCTACCCCCGGGAGGTGCGGGTGGGGCAGCCGGTGCTGGTGGTGGTGCTGGCCGCGGCCAGCGTGGCGGGCCTGCTGGCCAAGCTGGTACGAGCCCTGCTCTCGGCCGGCTCCGGCACGGGCCGACGCAGCTTCAAGGAGCTGAAGAAGGGACCCGAGTACCTGGTCACCCCGGTGCGCCTGCGAGACGCCGACGGCCGGCTCTACGAGGTGGAGTTGCACGGGCACCTGCCGCAGAGCGCCCTGCACCCGGCCGACCACGTTCAACTGACCCTGCGCGACCAGGGTGATCCCGACCTGGCACCGAAGATCGAACGGATCGTCAACCTCACCACGGGGCAGTTGCTCCGGCCGCGTACGGCCACCATGTGGTCGCACCTGGGGCCTCCGCTGCTGCTCCAGGCGATGCTGGGCGTGCTGGTGGTCGCGACGGTGGCCGCCTGCACGGCGGTGACCTGAGGCGGCGGCCCGGCAACGCCGACGGCACGGTCAGCAGGCGGGACAGCCGACGGCAGGGGTCAGCAGCGGGACAGGCGCCCCGGGGGGCTCAGCCGACCGGAGCGGGCTCCGGGGCCGGCTCGCCGACGTCGAGCATGCCCCGCCGCCGCGCCCAACGCTCGAAGATCACGGTGGCGAACGGCGGCACCGCGCAGGCCAACGCCACGAACGTGGCCAGCGGGCTCCACCGGTGCACCCGGGCCACCGCCAGCACCAGCACCCCGTACGCGACGAAGAGCGCGCCGTGGATCGGCCCGAAGATCTGCACCCCCAGCTCGTTGCCGGGCGGGCCGTACTTGACGGCCATTCCGGCCAGCAGCCCGGCCCAGGAGATCGCCTCCGCGATCGCCGCCACCACGAACAGTCGGGTCACCTTGTCACGCACGACGGCCATGCTACGGACCTCTCCACCGGTCCCGACTTCCGCAGGGGGCATGGACGTGAGACGTTCGGGGTACCAGCGGTGACAGGGTGGTGACCTATGGGTGAGGAAGTCGGCGTACAGACCTTCAGCCGTCAGGATCGGGCTCGCTACCGGGACAAGGTGCGCCGCTGTCTCGACGTCTTCGCCGAGATGCTGCGCGAGTCCCGGTTCGACGTCGACCGGCCGATGACCGGGTTGGAGATCGAACTCAACCTGGTCGACGCCGAATCGATGCCGGCGATGCGCAACGCCGACGTGTTGCAGGCGGTGGCCGACCCGAGCTTCCAGACCGAACTCGGCCAGTTCAACGTCGAGATCAACGTGGCACCGCGGCGGCTGTCCGGTACCGGCACCGCCGAATTCGAGGAGCACGTCCGCGCCGCCCTGAACTCGGCCGACCAACGGGCCCGCACGGTCGACGCGCAGCTGGTGATGATCGGCATCCTGCCGACCGTGCTACCGGAGCACCTGACCGCCGCCACCCTGTCGGCAAATCCCCGTTACGCGCTGCTCAACGAGCAGATCTTCGCCGCTCGGGGTGAGGATCTGCGGATCGCCATCAACGGGGTGGAGCGGCTGGCGGTCACCGCCGACACGATCACACCGGAGGCGGCGTGCACCAGCACCCAGTTCCACCTCCAGGTGGGGCCCGGCCAGTTCGCCGACTACTGGAACGCCGCCCAGGCCATCGCCGGGATCCAGGTGGCGCTCGGCGCGAACTCACCGCTGTTCTTCGGCCGTGAGCTGTGGCGCGAGACCCGGATTCCGCTGTTCCAGCAGGCCACCGACACCCGTCCCGAGGAGATCAAGACCCAGGGCGTACGCCCCCGGGTCTGGTTCGGCGAGCGCTGGATCACCTCGGTGTTCGACCTGTTCGAGGAGAACGTGCGCTTCTTCCCGGCGCTGCTGCCGGTCTGCGACCCGGAGGATCCGTCCGAGACGCTAGCCGCCGGAGGGGTACCGACCCTCGCCGAGTTGCGGCTGCACAACGGCACCATCTACCGGTGGAACCGGCCGGTCTACGACGTGCTGCGGGGCCGGCCGCACCTGCGGGTGGAGAATCGGGTCCTGCCGGCCGGTCCGACCGTGCTGGACACGATCGCGAACGGGGCGTTCTACTTCGGGCTGGTCCGGGCGCTCGCCGAGGCCGACCGGCCGCTGTGGTCCCAGATGTCGTTCAGCGCCGCCGAGGAGAACTTCAACACCTGCGCCCGGCACGGCATCGACGCCCACGTCTTCTGGCCCGGTCTGGGTTACCTGCCGGCCGCCGAGCTGGTGCTGCGCCGCCTGCTGCCCCTGGCCCACCACGGTCTGGACCGGTGGGGTGTCGAGCCGGACGAGCGGGACCGGCTGCTCGGCATCATCGAGCAACGCTGCCTGACCGGCCGCAACGGCGCCACCTGGCAGGTGGAGACGCTGCACCGGCTGGAGTCGACCGACCAGCTGGACCGCCCGGACGCGCTGCGCCAGGTGGTCCGGCACTACGTGGAGCTGATGCACAGCAACCGGCCGGTCCACGAGTGGCCGATCCCGTGACCACCTCCCGACACAACGCGTGACGGATCCGTCACAGTCGTTACCGTGAGTGGGTTTCGTCCGCCGGGTGGAGAGGATCCCGCCGATGCCGCGGTCACCACGTCATGCCATCCCACTCACCGTCGCCCTGCTCGTCGTCAGCCTGCCGCTGCCCGCCGCCGCGAGCCCCGGGCTCGCCCAGTCCGCCGCCCCGCGCGCCACCGCCGCCGCGCCGTCCACGTCCACGTTCGCCGCCACGTCGCACCGGGAGGAAGCCGGTCGGAGCACTGTCGACACCACTCCGGGCGAGGTACGAACCACCTTGCGCGACCGGGCCACCGGGGCCGCCGTACGAGGATGCGTGTCCCTGGTTCCCGTCGACCGTGACCGGCTCACCGTCGTGTATCAGGGCGAGCCGCAGGACGGCCGGCACGGCGGCTGCACCGGCGTCGACGGTGGCGACGTGCTCGCCAGCAACGTGCCGCCCGGCCGTTATCACCTGCTCGCCGAGCCCTACGACAACACGCAGTACGGCATGCAGTGGGTCGGTCGGCACGGCGGCACCGGGCAGCGGGAGCGCGGGGTGACGATCAGGGTGCGTCCGGGCAAGACGGTCACCGCCCCGACGGTCCGGTTCGACCCGCCGGGCACCGTCACCGGCCGGGTCACCCGCGCGGCGGACGGCACCCCTGTCTACTTCGGATACGTCCTGCCCCTGCCGGTGGTCCCGCATCCCAAGTACAGCGACTACGGTGTCATCACCGATGACGACGGCCGGTACACGCTCACCGGTCTCGGGCCGTACCGCTGGCCGCTGTACTACACCGGTCCTGGACTGGCCAGCCAGTGGTCCGGCGGGGTGGCCGACCGCCGGAAGGCCGACACCGTACGGGTCCGGTCCGGCACGTCCGTGACCAGCAATCAGACACTCGTCGCGGGCACCGTGGTCAGCGGCACCATCGCCGTCGACGAGATGCCGAACTACTCCCAGGTGATCGCCTTCCACGCGCGGACCGGCGACGTGACGGGGGTGGTCGACGTCGGCGCCGACTACACGCTGCGGCTGCTGCCGGGGCAGCGGGTGCTGCTGCGGTGCGACTGCGCACACGCGCCCAGCCGCTGGTTCCCCAACGCGGCGGAGGTGGCCGGGGCGCAGCCGGTGCGGATCCGGCACACCCCGGTCACCGCCGACTTCGACCTGACCGGTCCCGCCACGGTCCCGACCCCCTGACGAGCGCCCGGTCCCGGCCACCAGGACGACCCGCCACGGTCGCCTGGTGGCCGGGTCCAGGCTCCAGGGACCGGCTCAGCTCAGCGCGTCGAGGGTGAGCTCGGTGGCCCGGGCGAGCAGGGCGTCGTCGCGCTCGGCGTCGGGCTCGGCCCGATCGGAGAGCACGGCCAGCACGATCGGTGCCCGGTCCGGCGGCCAGATGACCGCGATGTCGTTGCGGGTGCCGTGGTCGGCCGAGCCGGTCTTGTCACCCACCGCCCAGCCCTCGGGCACACCAGCCCGGATCGTCTTGTCGCCGGTGGTGTTGCGCTTGAGCCAGTCGACCAGCAGGGCCCGGTCGTCCGGGGAGAGGGCGTCGTCGACCGCGTACGCCCGCAGCGTGGTGGCCAGCGCCTCGGGCGTGCTGGTGTCGCGGCGCTCCCCCGGGACGTACGCGTTGAGTTCGGTCTCCCACCGCACCGGCTCGGTGACCTCGTCGCCGACCTCACGCAGCGCCTGCATGAAGCCGGAGGGACCGCCGAGCTGCTTGAGCAGCAGGTTTCCGGCGGTGTTGTCGCTGTAGCGCACCGCCGCGTCGGCGATCGCGCGCAGCGACAGGCCGGTGTCGACGTGCCGTTCCGTGATCGGCGAGTAGGTGACCAGGTCGTCGCGGGAGTAGCTGACGACCTGGTCCAGTTCCTCGGTCGAGGTCGCGGCGAGCACCGCACCGGCGGCGAGGGCCTTGAAGGTCGAGGCGTACGCGAAACGCTCGTCGGCCCGGTGCGTGACGGTGCTGCCGCTACCGGTGTCGATCGCGTACACGCCGAGCCGGGCGTCGAACTCCCGTTCCAGCGGCGCGAAGTCGACGGTGACCGGCGCAGCGGACGCCGCCGGTTCGGACACCGTCGGCGTTGGTGTCGGCGTGGACGGGCTGCCGGGAGAGCAGCCGGCGAGCAGGCCGAGTGTCAGCGCGAGCGCGACTGCACGGGTACGGCGGTTGGTACTGGTCACAGCTGGGTCCTTCCCTCGATCAACCGGTCTACCGGACGTCGTCCGGGCAACCGGCACCCAGATTCGCAGCGCCGTCCCATGCTGTCGAAGACACCGACGACGGTACCGATGCCGAATCGGCATAGACTGCCGGCGTGGATCTGGTGGCGGCCTGCCGGGCCTTCGTGTCGGTCGGCACCCACGGCAGCTTCACCGTCGGCGCCTCGGTGGCCCGGATCCCGCAGTCGGTGGCGAGCCGACGGGTCGCGGCACTGGAGCGGCACCTCGGCGGGCAGTTGTTCGACCGCACCTCGCGCAGCGTCACGCTCACCACGTTCGGGCGGGACATGCTCGCCTCCGCCCGGCGGATCGTGGAGTTGGCGGAGGCGATGGAGCACGACGCCGAACGGGCCCGGCTGCGCCCGTTCCGGCTGGCCGTGCCGGCGGTCTGCGCGCCACGCTCGCTCGCCCGGCTCGTGGTCGAGGCCCGTCGACACGACCTGAATCTGGAACTGCGCCGGGGCGAGCCGGCGGAACGGGCCCGACTGCGGCAGCGCCACGAGGTGCGCGCCGCGCTGCTCTGCGTACCGCCGGACGAGGCCGCGTGGCGGGTGCCGCTCGGCCTCGCGGGCGGCACCGACCCGGGTGTCGAGGTGGTGCGGCTGGAGACGCTGCGGACCCCACGGGCGAACCGACGGGCCCGTCGACGTCGGGTCTGGATCTCACCTGAGGACGACGTGCCGCACGTCCGTGACCCGCTGACCCGGCTGCGCGACGCCGTCGGGTTACAGCCGACCCAGGTGGCGGTCGCGGCGTCCGTGGTCGACGCCGCCGCCGAGGCGCTCGCCGGCACCGACCTGGTGCTCTGCTCCCCCGCCGAGGCGCGCGAACTCGGACTGCACTGGCGGCAGCTCGGCGAGCTGCGACCGGTCCGCGGCTACCAGGTGACGGCCGGTGTCCGGGAGGACGCCGAGCGGCTGCGTGGCGCGTTGGGGGCCGCCGTGGCGCGGTGCCTGGGCGTACCGGAGGCGGCGTGACCGTCGGCCGCCTGCTCCGCACCGCCCGGGAGACGCTGCGCGACGCCGGGCTGCGGGGCTGTCTCCTGGTCCGCGACCTCGACTCCGGCGACGAGTTGGGCCTGGACGACGACGTGGTGCTAGCCGTCGCGTCGCTGGTGAAGGTGCCGTTGGCGGTGGCCACCGTGGACCGGATCGAACGCGGCGAACTCGACGGCGCCACTGCGGTCACGGTGGCCCCCGGCCGGGTGCGCACGCCCGGTCCGACCGGGTTGAGCCGGTTCCGGCACCCGGCCACCGTGGCGATCGACGACCTGCTCTACCTCAGCGTGGCGATCAGCGACGAGGGGGCCTCGGACGCGTTGTTCGCGTTGACCCCGCCCACCGTGGTCGCCGACACGCTGCGCCGTTTCGGCGTCGACGGGATCAGCGTCCGGCACCGCACCCGGGACCTCACCGACACGCCGGCCGAGCGGCTCGCGCCGGAGGTGCACCTCGCGCACTCGCTCGCCGCGTCCGCGACCACCGCCGGTCAGGGCCATCCGGTCGCCCAGCTGGACGTGGGCCGGGCCAACTCCGGCTCTGCCCGGGCCTTCGTCGAGCTGCTGCACGCGCTGTGGCGCCCGTCGCGGATACCGGCCGTGGTGGCCGCCCGGGTGCGCGAGCTGATGGGTGACAACCTGCTACGACAACGGCTCGCCCCGGACTTCAGCTCCGACAGCTCCCGGTGGTCGTCGAAGACCGGCACGCTGCTCAACCTGCGGCACGAGGTCGGCGTGGTGGAACACGCTGACGGGCAGGCGTACGCCGTGGCCGCGCTGAGCGAGTCGACGGTGCCGGCGGCCGTGCAGCCGCAGGCCGAGGCGGCGCTGGCACAGGTGGCGCGGGAGTTGCACGACGCGCTGCGCGCCGCCCGACGCTGACCCAGCTGACAGATCGCGACCCCGCTCCGCTCGCCCGCCGGAGCCTCCACGTGGTACGCGATGTAAAACTTTCTAGACATTATGTCAAAGACGCCTTACTCTCATGATGTCAATGATTCTTTACATCGAGGAGTCGTCATGACGCACCAGGAGAAGCGGGCCTGGATCATGCTGGTGGTCAGCGTGGTCGGCTACGCCGTCTACGTGGCCGTGGTCCTGAGCCGGGTCGGTGATGGGCGACTGACCGCGACGCCGTACGCCGGCGCACTGCTCTGGACGGTCGGCGGCGCCATCGCCGCCAGCATGCTCCTCGAGATCGGGATCGGCATGGTGAACCCGCGCGCCTCGCGGGTCAGCGACGTCCGCGACCGGGAGATCGGGCGGTTGGGCGACCACGTCGGGCAGGCGTTCGTGGTGATCGGGGCGGTGTCGGCGATGCTCATGGCGCTGGCGCAGTGGCACTGGTTCTGGATCGCCAACGTGATCTACCTCTGCTTCGTGCTGTCGGCGGTGGTCGGCTCGCTGGCGAAGGTGGTCGTCTACCGCAGGGGCGTCCCGCAGTGGTGAAGCCGACCCGCGTCACAAACAACATCCGGGCACTGCGGTTCGCCCGGGACGAGATGACCCAGGCCGAGCTGGCCGAACGGCTCGGGGTGACGCGGCAGACCGTCATCGCCATCGAGCAGGGCCGCTACTCCCCCTCGCTGGAGATGGCCTTCCGGATCGCAAACGTGTTCGGCGTACGGCTCGACGACGTGTTCCAGTACCCCGAGGAGGCACCGTGAAGGCCATCGTGTACGACCACTACGGCCCGCCGTCCGCGCTGCGGCTACGCGACATCGACCGTCCCGGCGTCGGGGATCGGGAGGTGCTGGTGCGGGTCCGCGCCGCCGGCGTCGACCCGGGAGTGTTGATCTTCCTGTCCGGACGTCCCTACCTGGTGCGGCTCGCCGCCGGGCTGCGCCGGCCCCGGGTGCCGGTCCTCGGCCGGGACGTGGCCGGCGTGGTGGCCGAGGTCGGCGCCCGGGTGACCCGCTTCCGGCCCGGCGACGAGGTGTACGGCACCACGCTGCGCGGGTCGTACGCCGAGTTCACGGCCACCCACGAACGGCGGCTGGCCGGCAAGCCGACGAACCTGACCTTCGCCCAGGCCGCCGCCGTACCCGTCTCCGGGATGACCGCCCTGCGCGCGGTCCGCGACACCGGCCGGGTGCGGCCCGGCCACCGGGTGCTGGTCATCGGCGCCTCCGGTGGCGTCGGTGCCCAGGCCGTGCAGATCGCCAAGGCGTACGGTGCGACGGTCACCGGCGTCTGCGCCCCCACGAAGGCTGACTTCGTCCGCTCCCTCGGCGCGGACGACGTGCTCGACTACACCCGCGAGGAGATCGACCGGGACGGTCCGGTGTACGACGTGGTCGTCGACACCGGCGGCAACCGGCCGCTGTCGTTGCTGCGCCGCGCGCTCACCCCACGCGGGACGCTGGCCCTGGTCGGCGGCGACTGGACCCGGGGTGCGCTGCTCGGCGGCTACGGCCGGCAGATGTTCGGGGCGCCGTTGTTGTCGACGGTCGTCGGTCACCGGCTGCGCGCCGTCAACGCCCGCGAGCGCATCGAGGATCTCGACAAACTGCGCGACCTCGTGGAATCCGGCGCGCTCACCCCGCAGGTCGACCGCAGCTATCCGCTCGCCGAGACGGCGGACGCGCTGCGCCACTTCACCGACGGGCACCCGGCCGGCAAGCTCGTCATCACCGTCTCTGAACCGGGAACGTAGGCGGTCACGTCGCTCGGCCGGCGCGCTATCGGAACAGCGTGGCGCGCCCGGCCCGGCGGCGCGACGGTCAGCCGCCCGCCTGCCACACGGACCACAGGCCGTACAGGGCCGCGACGCCCAGCGCCACCGTGCCCAACGCGACCGACCTGTGGTACTGCCCGCCCCCCGGACGGACCCGGACGGCGACGACGACAGCCACGTAGAGCACCGCCACGATCGTCGTCCAGAGCCACGCGGCCGAGATCCGCGCGTCGACCCGACAACCGGCCGGCGCCGGATGCACCGCGGGGCAGACGTCGAAGCGCGGCACGGCCAGGTACCAGAAGCCGGCCCAGGCCAGGACCGCGAGGGCGCTGGCCACGGCGACCGCCAGCCACGGTCGGACACCTGCGAGCACCGCCACCTCCTCCTGCACGCCCGAAGGCGGCAAGGGTACCGGTCGCGGAGCGGCAGGCCGGAGACGGCACCACCCACCGCCGAGGGTGGGTGGGCTTGACCGGATCCGGTCGGTCAGTCTACGCCGAACTCCATGGCGGCGCGGTCGAGCGCCTCGTCCTCCGCCGACGGGACACCCCGGGAGGCGATCGCCTCCGCGCCGCCCTCCGGCATGGCGCCGATCAGCCCGGTCGAGGCCGCCTGGGCGGCACCGACCACCCGCTGCGGAGCGCCGCCGACCATACCCAGGTGCGCGTACTGCTCAAGCTTGGCCCGCGAGTCGGCGATGTCGAGGTTGCGCATGGTGAGCTGACCGATGCGGTCGGCCGGGCCGAAGGCGGAGTCCGTCGTACGCTCCATCGACAGTTTGTCCGGGTGGTAGCTGAAGGCCGGCCCGGTGGTGTCCAGGATCGAGTAGTCCTCGCCCCGACGCAGCCGCAGCGTCACCTCACCGGTCACGGCGGTGCCGACCCAGCGTTGCAGCGACTCACGCAGCATCAACGCCTGCGGGTCCAGCCAGCGGCCCTCGTACATCAGCCGGCCCAGCCGGCGGCCCTCGTTGTGGTAGTTGGCCAGGGTGTCCTCGTTGTGGATGGCGTTGACCAGCCGCTCGTACGCGGTGTGCAGCAACGCCATGCCGGGCGCCTCGTAGATGCCCCGGCTCTTGGCCTCGATGATCCGGTTCTCGATCTGGTCGGACATGCCGAGGCCGTGCCGGCCGCCGATGGCGTTGGCCTCCAGCACCAGGTCGACCGCGCTGCCGAACTCCTTGCCGTTGATGGTCACCGGCCGGCCCTGGTCGAAGCCGATCGTCACGTCCTCGGTGGGGATCTCCACCGCCGGATCCCAGAACCGGACGCCCATGATCGGGTTGACCGTCTCGATGCCGGTGTCGAGATGTTCGAGGGTCTTCGCCTCGTGGGTGGCGCCCCAGATGTTCGCGTCGGTCGAGTACGCCTTCTCGGTGCTGTCCCGGTACGGCAGGTTCCGGGCCAGCAGCCACTCCGACATCTCCTTGCGGCCACCCAGGTCGCTGACGAAGTCGGTGTCGAGCCACGGCTTGTAGATCCGCAGCTGCGGGTTGGCCAGCAGGCCGTAGCGGTAGAACCGCTCGATGTCGTTGCCCTTGAAGGTCGAGCCGTCGCCCCAGATCTGCACGTCGTCGGAGATCATCGCCCGCACCAGCAGCGTGCCGGTGACCGCGCGTCCCAACGGCGTGGTGTTGAAGTAGGCCCGCCCGCCCGAACGGATGTGGAAGGCGCCGCAGGTCAGCGCGGCCAGGCCCTCTTCCACCAGGGCCGCGCGGCAGTCGACCAGCCGGGCGACCTCGGCGCCGTAGCTGAGCGCCCGGTCCGGCACCGAGGCGATGTCGGGCTCGTCGTACTGGCCGATGTCAGCGGTGTAGGCGCACGGAATGGCGCCCTTGTCGCGCATCCACGCGACCGCGACGGAGGTGTCGAGGCCGCCGGAGAAGGCGATGCCGACACGTTCACCGGTGGGCAGGGAGGTCAGGACCTTGGACACGAGGAAAAGTATGCACCATGACGTATGGTCATGCAAGCCGAATGGGATGAAGGGCCGCCGGCTACCCGGGGGTCGAGGCGGGCGCGACGGCACCGGCGACCGGATCGACGAGGGGTCGAGCAAACTGAGAGTTACCAGCCCCCGCCCCATCCACCATCATCATTGCTAACCCTACGTGATGATGAGGAGCCTATCCGTGACCAACACCGACAGGCGCACCAGCCGTCCACCCGCTGACGACGAGCTCCGCGTTCCGGCCGAGACCGGCCGCACCTCGATCTTCGTCGCCGGCGAGACGCCACGTCGACGCGGGCTGATCATCACACTCAGCGTGCTTGCCGGCTTCCTGCTCACCGTCGTCTGGTCGGCGGAGTTCGTCGACCGGACCATCGGTGACAACGTCGCCAACACGCTGCTGGGTCACGACGCCAAGGAGACTCCGATCAGTGGGGTCGTGGCCGGCGTGCTCTTCGCGTTCGTCTCGGGCATCGCCGGCACCTTCACCGCCTGCAACGTCGCCGCCTTCGGCGCGCTCGCCCCCCTGGCCGGCACCTCCGGCGGTCGACTGAGCCGCTTCCTGGCACCGCTGCGACCGCTGGGCTGGATGGCGGTCGGCATGATCGCGGTCTCCGCCACGTACGGTGTGGTCGTCGGCCTGGTCGGGACCGCGATGCCCCAGTTCTCCACCGCCTCGAACACGGCCGGCTCACTCTCGCCGCGCAGCATCCAGTCCATGGTGGTCTTCGGTGCCATCGGGCTGATCATGATCTACCTGGGACTGGCCGCCCTGCGGGTGGTGCCGGACCCGTTCGCCCGGATCTCCCGCCGGTATCCCAATGCGCCGCTGGTATTCATGGGCGCGCTCATCGCCGGCTTCCTGATCGGACGCCCGTTCTCGCTGTTCCGGCAGATGTTCCGCGACGCCGCGGAAAGCGGCAACCCGCTCTACGGCGCCGCCGCGTTCACCCTCCAGTCGATCGGCAACATCGTCATCATGGCGGTGCTGTTCATCCTGCTCACGTGGTTCGCCGGCAGCCGGCTCCAGCGCTGGTTCGCGGCCCGCCCGAGCCGGCTGGCGGCGACCATGGCGGTGGCGTTCCTCATCGCGGGTGCCTTCACCTTCCTCTACTGGGACATCCGCCTGCTCGCCCGCCGCGAGATCATCCCCTGGTACCCGACCGCCCCCTGGGCGTGACCGCGAACCATGCCCCGGTCGACTTCCTGACGTCGGTGCTGGCCCAGGCGAGCGTCACGCCGCCCTCGTTGGGCACGGGCCACGAAAATCACGCGCCGCGCGGGCGGACGCGTGCGATCGTGGCCCGATGCCGCAACCGGTTCTGCGTACCGATCGTCTGTTGCTGGTCCCACTCGCGGATCGGCACCTCGACCTGGAGGTCGAGTTGGACTCCGACCCGGAGGTGCTGCGCTACCTCTACGGCCGGACCCGTACCAGGGACGAGGTGGTCACCTCGCACGCGAACCGAATGGCCCTGGCCGACAAGGTGGACGGCCTCGGCTACTGGATGGCGTTCGGCACCGACGGCGGGGCTCGCGGCTCGACGCCGCCGCAGGCCGAGGACGACGGGGAGTTCATCGGGCTGATGATGCTTCCGCCCGCGCACGGCCCCGACCAGCCGGACGATCCCGCCGTCGCCGAGCTGGGGTACCGCCTCCTGCGCCGGCACTGGCGCCAGGGTCTGGCCAGCGAGGCCTCCCGGGAACTACTGCGGCACGCCTTCGACACGGTCGGCCAACGCCGGGTCATCGCACAGACCATGACCGTGAACATCGGATCTCGTCGGGTGATGGAGTCCGTCGGCCTGCGCTACGTCCGCACCTACTTCCCGTCCTGGGACGACCCGCTGCCCGGAACCGAACAGGGCGAGGTCGAGTACGCCATCACCCGCGCAGAGTGGCGGGCCGCCCGACCCGGGTGAACTGCCCGAACGTGACGGACAGCGAGGAACCAGGGCACGAACCGCGCGGCCGGACCGACGGTAGAGTTGCACGCCTTGCTGCGGCGCTTCGCACGCCGCACGATGGTGCACGCTGTGACGGAGAGGACGCGCGATGGAGGGCATCAACCCCGAGGCGCCGCCCAGCGGCCCGGGCTGTGCCGACTGTGCGGCGGCAGACCCACCGGGCTGGTGGTTCCACCTGCGGCGGTGCGGTCGGTGCGGTCACATCGGGTGCTGCGACTCCTCGCCCAGCCAGCACGCCAGCGCCCACCATGCCGCGACCGGGCACCGGTTCGTCCGCAGCTTCGAGCCGGGCGAGGAATGGTTCTGGGACTACGACGAGCAGGTGCTGTACGAACAGGGGCCCTCGCTCGTGGCGCCCGTCAGCCGTCCGCCGGAGCAGGGCGCACCGGCTCCGGCCGAGCGCGTGCCCGCCGACTGGAAGCGGCAGCTGCACCGCTAGGGCGCTGGCTGGGACCGGTGGTCGGGCGAGGCCCGGGTGGGCCGGCCGACCATGATGGTCGGCATGCGGGAGACCGTCGCCATCGCGTTGATCACGTCACTGTCCACGCTGACCGCCGCCGGCCTCACCGGGCTGGTCACCGCGCTCACCGGACGTCGGCAGGTCACCGGCCAACTCACCGCCGCTCGGGAGGAGCGCGACGCGCAGCGTACGGTCCGCCGAGACCAGGCACGGCGGGACACGTACGTCGGCTTCCTGGCCGCCTGCGACCGGGCGTACCGGGCACTGGACACCGGGTGGGTCGGGCCGGACACCGCACCCGGCGAGGACGCCCCGTACCGGGCGCTGCGCGCGCTCGACGAGGCGTACAACCTGGTGTTGCTGGCCGGCCCGGACCCGGTCGCGGACGCCGCCGGGCGGACCGTGCGCAGCGTCAACGAGGAGTACGCCCAGCAGCGTCGGTTACTCCGGGAGCAGGCCACGGAAGCCACCCCGCTGGGCGAGCGGCACCGTGCCGAGCACCTCGCTGCGCTGCGCTGCCGGACCGAACGCCGCGACGCGTTCGTCGCTGTCGCGCGCGGAGCCCTGGAGCCGAGCTGACCCGCGGACCGTCAGGGGCTGATCGGGGTGGGGGCGGACTGGGCGGCGGCTCGTAGCGCGGTCACCGCCATTCGGGCCGCCGGGGTGTGCTCGACGGCGTCGTGCACCACCACGTGGATGGACCGGGTCGGCGTCGGGCGGAGCAGCCGGAGGCAGGTCACCCCGTCCGGCAGGTGCGCTGCGCCGAGCGCGGGCAGCACCGTGAGGCCGATGCCGGCGGCGACGAAGGCGAGTGCCGTCCGGTAGTCGTGCGCCTCGACCCGGAAGGCTGGGCGGAAACCGGCGGCGGTGCAGGCTTCCAGGAGGTTGGCGCGGCACCAGCCCCGGGCGAAGTCGTTGTCGACCCAGCGCTCGTCGGCGAGGTCGACCAGGTCCGTCTCCGGCCGGTCGGCGAGGCGGTGCCCGGCCGGCACCACGGCGACGTACGGGTCGTCGAGGAGGTGGTGGGCGGTGAAGCCCGAACCCGGGTCGAAGCCGGTGCCCGCCACGACCACCTGCACGTCGGCGCGTTCCTCCCGGCTGTCCGGGATGTGTTCGCGTAGTTGCAGGTCGAGCCGTACGCCGGGAAGTCCGGTGAGGATGGACCGCACCACGTGTGGCATCCACGCCGCGCCCACCGACGCGAAGTACGCGATGGACAGGGCACCGGTGCGACCGGTGCGCAGGTCGGCGATGAGCGATTCGGCCGCACCGACCCGGGCGAGCACCCGATCGGCTTCGGCGGCGAGGGCGTGCCCGGCTGCGGTGGGCCGCAGACCTCGTCCGGCTCGGGCGAGCAGGGTGAGACCGGTCTCGCGTTGCAGTGCGGTGAGGTGCTGACTGACGGCGGAGGGGGTGTAGCCGAGGTTGGTGGCTGCGGCCTGGACCGACCCGGACGCCACGACGGAACGGAAGACCCGGAGGCGGTGAACGTCAAGCACCGCCCAACGATAAAGCGCTACTAAACTGTTGTGAAGAAACAGTCGCTGGTGCTGAATCGTCGGGCGGCCGAGAATCTCCTCATGAGCAGCCCGTCGATGACCGAGCCCGCCGCCCCGATCCTGGCCGTCCCCGAGAAGCCGGTCATCGGGTACGCCCGGCGTGCGGAGCGGCCCCGGTCCTGGCCGATCGTCGCCGCGGCCGGGACCACGGTGCTGCTGTGGGCCTCGGCGTTCGTGGGCATCCGCTTCGCCGGGCACGACTTCTCCCCCGGCGCCATGGCGCTGGGCCGCATGGTGGCGGCGTCCGCTGCGCTGAGCGTCTTCGTCGCGGTCACCACCCGCCTGCGGCGCGCCCGAGCACCGCACGCCACGACTCGGGACACCCTGCCCCGTGGTGGCACGTTGGGACTCGTCGCGCTCTGGGGCGTGGCGTGGTTCGGCGGGTACAACGTGGCGCTCAACGCCGCCGAGCGGCTGGTCGACGCCGGCACGGCGGCCCTGCTCGTGGCGGTCGCACCCATCCTGGTCGCGGTGGCCGCGGTGCTCGTCCTGGGCGAGCGGCTCACCGGCCGGCTCGGCGTCGGCGTGGCGGTCGCCTTCGTGGGCGTGGCCCTGATCGCGGCCAGTGGTTTCACCGGGCACGCCGACAAGGTAGGCGTCGGGCTGGCGGTGCTCTCCGCGCTGTTGTACGCCTTCGGCGTACTGCTCCAGAAGCGCCTCCTGGCGCGGATGGCCGCGCCGACGATGACCTGGCTCGGCGCGCTGGCCGGGACGGCGGCCCTGCTGCCGTTCGCCCCCACCCTGTTCGCCGAACTCGCCGCGGCCCCGGTACCGGCCACCATCGGCGTGCTGTTCCTGGGCGTGTTCCCGACCGCGATCGGCTTCCTCACCTGGGGTTACGTGCTGTCCCATTGGACGGCGGGGCGCACCAGCGCCGCCACCTACCTGGTCCCGCCGGTCACCGTCCTGCTGTCCTGGACGCTGCTGGGCGAGGTGCCGGCACCGCTGGCCCTGCTGGGCGGCGCGCTCTGCCTGACCGGCGTGGTTTTCGCGACGCGCCGCTGAGGGGCGTGGGCAGCCAATGGTGGGGCAGCGCACGCCGGCCGGGGGCCGGCGTGCGCCCGCTTTCCAAAATGAGCTGCTCAGCTACAGGCAGCGCCGTTGAGGGTGAAGCCGGTGGGCGGGGCGTCGTTGCCGCCATGAGTGGCCTGGAAGCCGATGGTGATTGAGGCTCCCGGCGGTATGGACGGGTTGTAGCTGACGTTCGTCGCAGTCACCTGACCGCTGGTTGGTGAGTACGTGGCACCCCAACCAGAGGTGATCGTCTGCCCGGGGGCGAGGGTGAATCGCAGCGACCAGCCGTTGACGGCGCTCGTGCCGGTGTTGGTGATGGTGATGTTGTCGACCAGGCCGTTGTTCCACGCGTTCACCGCGTTGGTCACCCGACACGCCCCCGTGGGCGGCTCGGTGGTCGGGCTCGGGGTGGGCGTCGGCGTCGGACTGACGGTCGGAGTGGGCGTCGGGGTGACCGTCGGCGTGGGTGAGGCGGACCCTTCGGTCAGGACGATCGTGGAGATGCTCCGGGCGGGAACGTTCACCGTCGCCTGTCCCCCGCTGACGTTCACCGCCTGGGACTGGGCACCCGAGGTGCGTGAGGTGACGATGTACTCGGCCGACGAGATGTTCTGCGGCACCTGGACGACGGCGTCGTTGACCGCGTTGTTCGACCGGTTGAGCAGCACCAGCACGACCTTGCCCCGGCCACGGTAGGCGGTGACCTCCAGCCCGGAAGCCCGCGAACTCTTCGACACGCCCACCCGGCGGTCACCGGGGCGGACGTACTTGGCGTACTGGGCGAACGCCTGGCCACGCTTGAGGACGGCGCCCTTGGTGGTCCCCCACTGCGCCTCACCGTCACCGATGAAGGAGTAGAAACGCCGGCCGTACCACCAGATGTAGGCGCTCCAGTTCGCCTCCATCGACCTGTGCACGGTCCGCATGATGTCGTCGAGGGTCTCGTTCCAGACCGCCGTGTTGCCCGGGTCTCCCCAGATGTTCGAACCGCTGCCGTCTGCCGCGTGCAGATTCCACTCGGTCATCCACTGGTTCTTGCCGTACTGGGCGGCGAGCGGGTACGGAGAAAGGTTCCCGCTGTTCTCGGCGTCGTACAGGTGGCCACCGACGTAACCGATGTTGTTGCGGGCGGTGGCGTCCTGCAACGTGGGGTCGGAGTACTGGCGTGCGAACCGCAGGGACTCGCCGACCATCAGCTGGGTGTCCCTGACCCGGGCACCGTGGTCGCGGACGAAGTTCCGCATCTCGGTACCGGTCCAGTCCATCGAGTCGTAGTCGGGGTGCCAGTCCGGCTCGTTCTGGACCGAGGTCACGTCGATTGTGACCCCCCGGCTCTTCATGAACTGCACGTAGCTGTTCAGGTGTTCCGCATAGTCGTCGTAGTAGTCGGTCCGGAGCTTGCCGCCGTTGATCCTGCTGTTGTTCGTCTTGAAGTGGGCGGGCGCGGTCCACGGCGAGGCGAGAATCTTGACGTCGGAGCCGTAGGACTTCGCCGTTTGCAGGCTGCTGGCGTACAGACCCCATTCGCTCGACACGGGCGACACCACGGTCCGCACGATCGACAGACCGAGCTGTCCCGGCCCCGTACCGACGAGGGTCTGGGTTTCGCTCGTCGTCCACGGGTCACCGGAACCACCGAAGATCGGCGTCGCGGCCCCGAACCCGTCGATCGTCTGGAAACTCGAAGCGGTGTTGACGGTGATGTCGGGCGTCGCGGCCAGCGAGGGCGGCGCGGTCAGAATTCCCGCCACGGTGACCAGCGAGGTCGCCGCCGCGAGCACGGTGATCGCGCCGGCTCCGTGCCGCCGACGCGACGGTGGGACGTTGTCGGGTTGGGCAAGCCTCATCGGGCTTCCTCTCTACCGCCATGGCGATGCAGATGGCGGCGTTCGGTGCAGCTGGCGGGGTCAGCCCGAGCGAGCGGGCAGCCAACGGGCCGCCTGCTGTCGCCCCAGCTACAGGTCGATCAGGAACATCCGATGCCCGGCCGTTGCCCTCGGCTCAGGTCATCATCGCTGCCACTCCCACGCGGCGCATCGACAGCCATCTTGCCAGTACGTCCCGACCCCCTGCAATCGTTTGCCGTCCCCCCTGCCTGACTCCCGCCCGCCCGCCAACTCCGCCCCGGCCACACGAGTCGATCAAGAGCTTTGCGCCCTGGCCGCGCCGCTCCGGGGACGCAACCCTCTTGGTCAACACCACCGGCCGGCTCACCCGCCGCTGGGCATCCTGTGGTCAGGCCACGGGCAGCGGTGGGGACGGGACCGGTCGTAGACTCCTCGGACCGCGTCGCAGCACGGCGCACCGAGTCGAGAGGACGTCCGTGGCGAGTGAGGCACACGAATCGGGCAACGATTCAGCTGCCTCCGGCGCCGAGGGGCCTCCGAATGGCAGGCGCAGTCGCCAGATCCTGATCCTGGGGGTCGTGATCGTGGTGGCGGTGGTGGCGGGCCTGACCGTCTGGACCACCCGACGGGCACCGGAGACGGGCGACACCTCCGGCGGCCTGACCGCCTCGGCACCCGTCGAGTTCGACCTCGGCCGGCAGTTGCTCCGCCTCGGCGATCTGCCTGGCCCCGTCCGCACCGCCACCTACACAATTAGGCCCGACCTGCACAAACTTGAGATCTCCGGAGCACTGACTGACGCCTCCCCCAGCCGGGGGGACCACCTCTCGTCGGACTATGCCTGGCAGGTGGAGATCCTGATGGCGACACGGGGCGCGGACGTCCACAGCTTCGTGCCGTACGACGAAGACTCGGGCCCGGCCGTCATTCCCAGAGAGCGCGTCGCGCCGGTGCACGGTCGTCGCGCCGTCCAGGCCCTATCAGACCAAAATCGGGTGCTGGCCTGGGAATACGCGCCCGACGCGGAGATCCGGATGATGCTGAGCACGGCGAGCACCGCCGAGCGCCGCGACGAGATGGCCCGTCAGGTGGCCGAGGGCGTTCGCTGGGAGACCACGCCACGAGCCCTGCCGTTCGAGGTGGACGGCCTCCCCGACGGTGCCGTGCGGAAAAGTACCTACCTGCGTTGGGAAGCGGACGGACCTGTCGTCGTCTCCGCCGACTACCTGGTGGCTCCGGTCGAGAACGAGCACGATTACCCGGGGCCTGTCATCACGATCGGTATCGACACGAGCAGTTTGGGCAGCGCCGCAGGCAGCGACGACGTCACCGTGTCGGGCAGGCGGGCCACCGCACGGGAATCGCGGGGCAGCGGCACCGTGGGGATCTATCGCGTGGCGCAGCTTCCCGGTGGGTGCGCCGAGTGTGTCGCGGAGCTGGTCATCGCCCCGGCCGCTACTGCCGCGATCGGGGATCGGGACGACGCCCTGAGGCTGGCCGCCTCGATCCGGCTGGTGAAGGGTCACGAGGATCCCACCCGGTGGCGCTTCTGGTAGCCGGCGGCCAGGGGATCCCGCCTCACAGCGCCACGATGGCGGCAGTTTCGGCTGGTAGCTCGATGCGGTCGCGCTGCACTGTGACTCCGCTGCCGGTGGCTAGCAGGACGCGGCGGAATCTACGCCAACCTGTGGTTTAGGGCAGTCCGGCGGATTCCTCGGCAAGACGTCGCGTCGTGAAGCGAGGTATCAGCGCGCAACCCGGAACCCCGTCGGTGAAGCGAGGGTATCCGTGGGCATTAAAGGTGTCTCCTGCCCGGCGTGTCGACAACCTCGACTGCCACAGATCGGAAGGTCAGCTCGACCGGAAGCGTTCAGCGGGTGAGGCCAACCAGTGTGGCCAGGCGGACTACTCCGGCGGGTGCCGGGTGGCACTGGGCCAGCTCAGCGAATGAGTGCCGGAGTGGAATGATGGGACCATCGATCGAGCGGTGCCGAGAGCCGGTCGCGAGGAGTGTCGAGTCGATGAACCTTGACCCGTTGTGGACCGACCTGACGACTGAGCTGTTGGACATCCTCGCCTCATACCGATCCCGGGTAGCCGAGTTGAACGTGCGGGAGAAGGCCGACCGCACCCTGCTCACCGAAGCCGACCTCGCGGTCGAAGACATGGTCATCAGCAAGATCCGGGCGGTGGACCCTGATGCTCGCGTGTTGGCCGAGGAGTCGGGCAGTGGCTCGTGGCGGCCCGGCCACGACGAGGAACCCGAGCGGATCTGGGTGATCGATCCGATCGACGGCACGGCTGAGTTCGTCAATCCGCACAGCACCGAGTTCTGCTCCGTGGTCTGCCTGCTGGAGCGACGGGAGCCGGCTGCCGCGCTCATCGTCGCGCCGGAACTGGGAGACGGCGGTAAACCGATCGTGGTGGTCGCCTCTCGGGCCGACGAGACGATCACAGTCAACGGCAGACCGGCAACGTACAACCGCGAGCCGATTCGTGTCGCATCCCTGACCCGCAGCGCCCGATCGGAAGCCCCGCCGCACGAGATCGGCATGGCCGAGGCAGGTTACGCCCTGAAAACGCGGACCACGTCACAGACGCTGGACATGCTGCGTACCGCCCTGGACCTCACCGATCTCGCGGCGGGTGCGCCGCGCTTCGACCTCTTCTACCGCCCTCGGCAGAAGGTCTGGGACGGCCTCGCAGGCTTGTGTCTCGGTGAGATCGTCGGTCTAATGTCCACAGACGTGAATGGGAAACGGCATTTGCCGGTGCCCATGGAAACGCTCGCCCAACCTGAGCCGACTTTCGCCAGCACCGTGATGGGTCGCCCGGAGGCCGTCAAGTGGTTCGTGGAGCTAGCCCGGGACTCCCCCATCGGAACACCGAAGTCCTCGTAGACGTCACCTCGATCATCAGCGCGGAAGATTTCGTCGTTGCGCAGAACCGCGGGACTCGGCCCGACGACCCGTTCGCCCGCCAAGCATTCGTCGAACTGATCCAATCTCTGATCTTCATGGACCGGGTGTGGGTGGCGCATCCGGTACTCGACCGACCTTCGGCCGCCGACTTCGGCGCCAGACCGTATCTCCTCCGGGCGTTGGCCGACGTGGGACTGTTGCACCCGCTGCAACTCGACGACGACGAGACCAACCGGATGCGGGACGCCGAGGAGACGGCGCTGCACGAGTTGCAGAGCTGGCGCGGCAACCAGGTCCTCGGGCAGTTCATCGGGCAGGCTGTCACCTGCGACGATGCCCTGCCCGACTCACGGAACTCGCTGTCGAAGCGCATCCACGGCTGGTGCGCCTTCCAGGCGGCCAATGTACGGGTCGCCGGTCATCACACGGATCGAATCACCACCTCCGACGGGGTCGAGGACGACCCTTTCGGCACCTGGGCACGAGCGGCCTCGATCGTGCTACGTGGCCCGCTGCGACTGATGGCACCGCCTGGCGAGGAGGTCTACGTCGCGGCGACATTGGCGCGCGGGCTGAAGTATCAGGCACGTGCGGACGCCACTCGCCTGTCCTACCAGGCACATCCCGTCCGGCGCGACTTCCTGCTGACCTTCGACCTTTCCACCGAGGGTGCGACGGAAACGGTGGTGCTCGACGTCATCAAGGCCATCCGGGGGATCCACGAGTCCCTCGTGACGGCGGCGGACGACAACGACACGCACCGCGTACAGCTTCTCGAACTCGAACTTCCGCTGTTGGGCGGCCGTCTCTGGCAGGCGGATGAGACCGGGCGGCTCGGTGAACGCGAATGGACAGACCTGATCGTCGCCCGGATCGCCGATTACCGGGACAAGGCAGCCGACCTGCGGGCCGCCGTCGCCCGCTGCGTCACCGACGAGGATCATCTTCGCCTCGCCCGCGACATCAACGGGGCGAAGCGACAACTCCTGGAACGGCTCGGCCTGCGCCGGGTGGCGCTCTCGCCGGTCGAACAGGAACTAGTCAACGGGGTGGCATCGGTGACCGAGTCGGTGCCCGGCGTGCCCAAGGTCGCCGGCATGTGGATCGGCGCACGGGCACTCGGCAAACAGGTCTCCGCCACCGGCACACCGGTGCAGCGCTTCCTCTACAAGGAGTTCTACCGCGCCTGGAAACGCGCCGGCCGCTGACCCGCCGCGCGCTGCCGGGCCGTCAGCGGGTGAGGCCGACGAGGGTGGCCAGGCGGGCGACGCCGGCCGGGGCCGGGTGACGGTGGGCAAGATCGGCGATGACGGTACGCGCCAACGGCCGGCAGCGGATCTCGGCCGGCGCGATGGCGTCGGCGTCGACCAGCGCGCGGGCCGCCCCCCGCAGGTCACCGATCTGGAGGTACGCCCGCGCCACGTCCACCAGATACGCGCCCCGATGTTCGAGCGGCAACCGCCGCCAACCATCCCGCCGCATGACCACCGCGTGCCCGTGCACCGCCGCCTCCGTGTCTCCCAACTCGATCGCCACCACCACTCGCGCCAACTCGACGGCCGCCGGCCCGAACCCAGTCCGCTGCGTGTCTTCACGAAGCTTGGCGGCGAGCCCGGCTGCCCGTCCAGTCAACTCGGCGGCACGTCGGGCTTCGCCGCACCCTGCGGCAGCCAGCGCACCCTCAAGCAGCAACGTTCCTTGTACGGCGGCATGGTGTGGCCCGAGGTGGCTCGCGGCGGCACACGTGACGGCCAGGGCCAGCCGGTGCCGGCCCAACGCCCGCAACGCCTGCCCCACCGACACCGCCGCCGACGCGGACAGCAGCGCATCACCGCCCGCCGCACCCATCGCCCGGTCTGCGGCCAGCCAGCCCAGGTCGGCCTCACCGAGCTTCACCAGCACCGACGCGGTGATCCGGTACGCCTGCACCAGCAGATCCCGCCCCGACGATGCCTGTGCGGCGTCCAGCAGCCCCGGCAACGCCCGCACCAACTGCGCGTAGTGCGCGTGCTGGAAACTCAACCAGGCATGCTCGACCTGCCGTCGCACCTCGACTGGCGACACCGGATTGCCGAGCGCCCGGTCGTAGCGGGCCAGCGCCGCCCGGATCCCGTCCACCCCGTCCGGCGTACCGGCATCCTGCTGCTGCGGCGGGCGACGCTGACCGAGCAGCACCATCGGATCGACCCGCAACACCTCGCCGATCTGCTGGATCGTCGGGTACCGGTCCAGTCGCCGGGCACCCCGTTCCACCTTGTCCACCCAGCTCTTCGACTTGCCCAACCGGTCGGCCAGCATCTGCTGGGTCATCCCCCGCCGGACCCGCCAACGCGCCACCCGCCGACCGATCGGCAGCTCACCGCTGCTCACGCCGCCACCGCCGGTCCGGCACCGCCCGCGTGGTCTCCTCCACCGGTACGCGCTCCGCCTCTGCCTGAATCAACAGGCGTCGCCTGGCCGCCTCCCGCTCCGCCGCCTCCACCTGCTCACCTTGGCTCACCCGTTTCTCGCTTCCCATTCGCACCTCCGCCGTCCGAGCGCCCCTAATCACGCCTCCTTTGCAGAAGACCGGAAGGCGGAACCATGAGACAGATGGCGACCGATGTGCGCCATTGCGCCAAGCCAGGAGAGAGATTGCGTGGGGTTGCGCGACCCCCCATGTCGCTACGACGAGCAATAAGCTGGACACGAGTAGTCACGGGGATTCGGGGGTCAATCTGTGGTGCGGCCAGTCACGAACACTGCACTCGAAGCGTTGCTGCGCGACGCCAGCTACAGCACTGCCCATGCCGCATTCGCCCGCCAACTCAACCACCTGGGACGCGCCCACGGCGCGTGGCGCTATGACGCCGCCAGCGTCTACTGGTGGTTACGCGGTCGTCGTCCTGCCGAGCAGGTTCAAGCCGCCATGACGGAGGTCCTCGGCCGCAGGCTACGTCGTTCAGTCGCCACTGTGGAGTTGGGTTTCGCCACCGATCACTCAGACGCGAAGGTTTCCTACCCCACGACCGTCGCGGAGGCGATGGACTCCGCCGAACAGCTTTGGACGGCCCTGGCCCGCCAGAGCAGATCGCAGAGTAATGACACCTTCGACAGCGTCGAGGCGCTACGGACCGCGCTCGCTTGGCGGTACGACCTGACCGATCAGTCGGTGAGCCGAAGCGGTCGACACTCGGTCACCACTGGGGACGTCCAGTCGCTGTACGCCCTCGCCGACCACTTCACCGATCTCGACCGCCGCCACGGCGGCGGCTGTCCACAGATCCGGACGATACTGGCCGAACTTCTCGTACGTCAGGTCGCCCCCATGCTGAGCGGCGCCTACACCGACGCTGTGGGACGCGATCTGATGCGGGCAGCAGCGACGCTCTCCGGCCAACTCGCCTTCATGTCCTACGACGCAGGCGAGCACGGGATCGCCCAGCGCCACTGGACCATCGCCATACGGTTCGCCAAGGCGGCCGACGACCGTCTCTACGGCGCTCACCTACTCGCGAATCTTGCCACGCAGGCCATCTATCTGGGTCGTGCGCGAGACGCAGCGCGGCTGGCCGAAGCGGCAATCGACGGGGCAGGGCGAGCTCCTGCGGCCGTCCGCGCTCGGCTGTATACCACCGCCGCCGGCGCCTACGGTCGATCGGGCGACAGGCGTATCTGCCAGGCGGCATTGGCCAAGGCTGAGCGTGCTCTCGGGTATACGACCGCCGAGGCGATCGACCTGCCGTGGACGAGCTACTTCAGCCCGGCTCACTTCGCCGGCACTGCATTGAAGTGCCTGAGTGACTTGAAACTTCACCGGCAGGCTTCACACGAGCAAGCCGAGCAACTCCTTCCGACCAATGTAGCTCCGCGGGTACGAGCGGCGCTACATGCCCGAAAGCATCATTCCACGGTCTACCTGACCAACGGCACAGCGAGCCGAAATGGCATTAACGATCATGGTGCTACCGACGGACTTGTTGGCTGAACTACTCGGACACTCCTTCTTGCGACTTCCGGCGGAACAACGGCATTAAAGAGTGTGCTGTTTTCGTGCTCGAATAGCTCAGTCGCCTTAGCAAGAACAGCCGCCGTATCACTGAGCGCCCGCTCTTGCACGTCGGCTGCGCCGGAATGCAGAATTTGCAGCATCGCAACTTCCCATTCCGCGACCAGCCCAGCGAGAACGAACTCTTGCGAACGGTACAGTCGCCAGTTGGTGTCCCAGGAGTAGAAGTTGCGGAGGCCAGCAGCTATAGCGACAATGACGCTGACGATCGCTAGAAAAACGTAGTTCGCTTGATCGTTGCTAAGAATCGGAACGACAAACAGCACCGGCAACGTGATGCTGAGAACGACCTCGATCGCGCCGATAACCTTGAACCAAACAACATGCAGGCTCGCGAGCCGCCTGTAGCGCTTCCGATGCAAGGTCAGGAACTTATCAATCAACTGTGCGCAAGACGGGAAGGCTTTTGATATTTCCGGTGACCATTGATACGAACGACTTAGCGCTGCCCGCGAAACTCCCAGCATCAATCACCCTAACCTACTCAGTTAAGGTACCGATGCTCACTCCACCGGCCGCGTCAGGCAACCAGCGTGTCAGATAGCTGACTCGCGGACCGGCCATTCTTCGGGTCCTATCTGCACAGCGATCTCCTACCCGACTCAGAGCGCCACGATGGCAGCAGTTTCGGCTGGTAGCTCGATGCGGTCGCGTTGCACTGTGACACCGCTACCGGTGGCCAGCAGGACGCGCCGCGCCACCCCCGGCAACGTCACCCGCTGCGGTTTGCCGGCCAGGTTCGCCGCGACCAGGCAGCCACCCCGCCGCATCACCAGGAACTGGTCGCCGTGGCGTACCTCCACTGCGAACAGGTGTGGATCCGACAGCTCGGGGCGGGACTTCCGTAGGGCGATCAGGCGGCGGTGGAAGTCGTACATCTCGCGGTGTTCGGGTTTGTCCAGCTCGGCCCAGTCGAGCCGGGAGCGGAGGAAGGTCTGCGGGTCCTGCGGGTCCGGCACGTCGCCGGGGGGCCAGCCGTGGGCGGCGAACTCGCTGCGACGGCCGGTGACCACGGCGGTGGCCAGTTCCGGCTCCGGGTGCGAGGTGAAGTACTGCCAGGGCGTCGAGGCGGCCCACTCCTCCCCCATGAACAGCATCGGGGTGAACGGCGCGGTCATCAGCAGGGTCGCGCCCACCCGCAGCAACGCCGGGGAGAGCGAGGCCGACAGGCGATCGCCGACGGCGCGGTTGCCGATCTGGTCGTGGTTCTGGAGGTAGGCGACGAAGCGGTGGCCGGGGGTACGCGGGTCGACCGGGCGGCCGTGTTGGCGGCTGCGGAAGCTGGACCAGGTGCCGGTGTGGAAGAAGCCCCCGGTGAGCACCTCCACCAGGCATTCCATGGTGCCGAAGTCACCGTAGTAGCCCTGCCGTTCGCCGGTGAGCAGAGTGTGCAGGGCGTGGTGGGCGTCGTCGTTCCACTGGGCGTGCAGGCCATGGCCGCCGGCCTCCCGTGGGGTGATCAGCCGGGGGTCGTTGAGGTCGGACTCGGCGATCAGGGACAGCGGGCGACCCAGATGCGTCGAGAGCGATTCGACCTCGACGGTGATCTCTTCGAGGAGATGCACGGCGCGGGTGTCGGGCATGGCGTGCACGGCGTCCAGCCGCAGCCCGTCGACATGGTAGTCGCGCAGCCACATCAGGATGCTGTCGATGATGAAGCGGCGTACCCCGTCGGAGTGCGGGCCGTCCAGGTTGATGGCCTGACCCCAGGGGGTGTGCCGCTCCCCCACATAGGGCGCGAACTTCGGCGCGTAGGCCCCGGAGGGCCCGAAATGGTTGTAGACGACGTCGAGGATCACCCCCAGCCCCTTGGCGTGGGCGGCGTCCACGAAATGTTTCAGGCCGTCCGGCCCGCCGTAGGGTTCGTGCGGGGCGTACCAGCAGACGCCGTCGTAGCCCCAGTTGTGTTCCCCGTTGAACGCGTTGACCGGCAGCAGTTCGATCATGTCGACACCCAGGTCGACCAGGTGGTCGAGTTTGCCGATCGCCGCGTCGAAGGTGCCCTCCGGGGTGAAGGTGCCGACGTGCAGCTCGTACAGGATGCTGCCGGGCAGTTGCCGGCCGGTCCAGGAGCCGTCGGTCCATCCGAACGCCGCGTGGTCGTAGATCCGGCTGGGGCCGTGCACCCCGGAGGGCTGCCAGGCCGACCGGGGGTCGGGCAGCGGCTGGTCGTCGTCGTCGAGCAGGAACGCGTAGTCGGTGCCGGCGTCGGGCACCTCGACCCGCCACCAGCCGCCCCGGCCGGCCCGCATCTCGTGGTCCGCCGCACCCGGCAGGTGCAGCCGTACCCGTGTCGCCTCGGGCGCCCAGACGGTGAACTCGGTCATGACGCAGCCTCCCGGGTCAGGTGGTGGGCACCAGCAGCGCGACGGGATAGGTGGTCAACAGGTCCGCGAGGCGGACCTGAGAGCCACTGTAGACCCGACCGGTGAACAGGCACGACATCTCTTTAACGGGTAGTGACAGGGTGGTCTCCCGCCAGCCGCCGGCCGCCGCCAGTCGCAGCGGCAGCCGGGTGGCCACGGCGACCGCACCGCCCCGGTCGAAGGCCACGGCGTGCCGGGCCGCCGGCCCGTGCACGATGAGCGGCTGGTAGTCGCCGAACAGTTCAGGGTGGTCGCGACGCGCCCGCAGGGTCCGCGACACCACAAGCAGTTTCGCCGCGCCGGTCTCGTCCACCGGCGGCTGCCAGCCGGCGTCGAGCCGGGCCAGCAGTTCCCGGCGTACGCCGAAGTCGACCGGGCGGCGGTTGTCGGGATCGACAAGCGAGTTTTCCCACAGCTCGGTGCCCTGGTAGGTGTCGGGCACCCCGGGCATGGCCAGTTGCACGAGCTTCTGCCCCAGCGAGTTCGACCAGCCGGGCGGAGTGATCTCGGCGGCGAAGGCGGCCAGCTCCGAGCTGACCGCCGGGTCGTCGTACATGGCGTCGACCAGGGCGTGCATGGCCCGTTCGAAGTCCGGGTCGGGGTCCGTCCAGCTGGTCGAGGCCGCCGCCTCCCGGGCGGCCTTCTCCGCGTACGCGTGCAGGCGCTCGCGCTCGATGGGCCAGGCGCCGACGGCGGTCTGCCACAGCAGGTGGGCCAGGGCGGCGTCGGGCAACGGCACCGCCGCCATCCAGCGGGTGACCGCGTCGGCCCAGCGCTGCGGCAGCTCGGCGAGGACGGCGAGGCGGGCGCGGACGTCCTCACCACGTTTCGTGTCGTGGGTCGACAGGGTGGTCATGCTCGCCGGCCAGCGCTCGTGGCGGGCCGCAGCGAAGCGGTGGAACCGGCCGGGCCGGGTGCCGAAGTGGGTGGGGCTGCCGCCGACCTCGTTGAGCGCGATGAACCTGCTCCACCGGTAGTAGGCGGTGTCCTCGACGCCCTTGGCCATCACCGCGCCGGTGAACTGCGGGAAGCGGCGGGCCAGCTCGTCGTCGGGGTCGCGCAGCCGGCGGGTGATCGCGTCCAGCGCGCCGGTCAGGTCGGTGCGGCGGCGGCCGGCCTCGGCGCGGGCGTTGGCCAGGTGCCGTGCCCCCTCGGGCGGGTAGCCCCGGTAGACGGCGAAGGCGGCGGCGAGTTCGGCCAGGGCGGCGCGGGCCGTGTCCGGGTCGACGTCGGGGGCGAGCGCGGCCAGCCGGGTCAGTTCGGCGGCCAGCAGCCGGGTGGCGGCGCCGAGTTTCGTGTCGTGGGTCAGGTCGGCCCAGGAGGTGGCCCGGCCGGCGAGGCGGGTGTCCAGGGCTGTGAATTCGGCTTCGGCGTCGCCGTCGACGAAGAGCCCGCCGACGGCGCCCAGCGCGTCGTAGCCGGTGGTGCCGTCGACCGGCCACGCCGGCAGTTCCTCGCCGTACTCCAGGATCTTCTCCACGATCAGCCACGCCTCGGGGGCGGCTTCCCGCAGCCGGGCCAGGTAGCCGGCGGGGTCGCGTAACCCGTCGGGGTGGTCGACCCGGATGCCGTCGACCTCACCGGCCGCCGCCCAGGCCAGGATCAGCTCGTGGGTGGCGGCGAACACGTCGGGGTCCTCCACCCGCAGCCCGGCCAGGCTGGAGACGGCGAAGAACCGGCGGTACGTCAGTTCGGCGTCGCCGCGTCGCCAGGAGACCAGCTCGTAGTGCTGCCGGTCGTGCACCTCGCGGGCGGTGCCGTCGCCGGTGCCGTCGGCGATCGGGAAGCGGTGTTCGTGGTAGCGCAGCTCTCCGTCGGCGAGCTTGAGGTCGTCGAGGGCGTCGGGGGTGTCGGCGAGCACCGGCAGCAGCAGCCGGCCCCGCTGCCAGTCGATGTCGAACCAGGCGGCGTACGCCGACTCGCGGCCCCGACGCAGCACGTCCCACCAGGCCGGGTTGGCTGCCGGTACGGCCACTCCGGCGTGGTTGGGGACGATGTCCACCACCAGGCCGAGGCCGGCGTCCCGCAGCGCCCGCAGCAGCCGCTGCCGGCCGGCCTCGCCGCCGATCTCCGGGTTGACCTGCCGGTGGTCGACGACGTCGTAGCCGTGCGCGCTGCCCGGTGCGGCGGCCAGCAGCGGCGCGCTGTAGAGGTGGGTGACGCCGAGGTCGGCGAGGTAGCCGGCGAGGCCGGCGGTGACGTCCAGGTCGAAGCCGGGGCGCACCTGCACCCGGTAGGTGGCGCCGACGGGCTTCGCGGGCATGTCAGGCCACCCTCTCCAGCACCACCAGGGATCGGTCCGGTACGCAGAGCGTGTCGCCGGCCTCCACGGTGGTGCCCTTGTCCTGGTCCGGTTCGGCGGTGCTGATCACCAGTTCCCAGCGGTGGCCGAACTCGGCCGGTGGGAGGGCGAAGTCCAGCGGTGCGTCGTGGGCGTTGAAGCAGAGCCAGAACGAGTCGTCGTGGTGGCGTTGGCCGTACTGGCCGCGTTCCCGGATGCCCTCACCGTTGACGAACAACGCCACCGAGCGGCCGAAGTCGTTGCCCCAGTCCTCGCCGGTCATCTCCCGACCGTCGGGGGTGTACCAGGCCAGGTCGGGCAGCGGCTCGTCGACCTCGCGGCCGTGCACCGGCAGGCCGCTGAAGAACCGGCGACGCTGGAACACCTGGTGCTGGCGGCGGAACTCCACCAGCCGACGGGTGAAGTCGAGCAGTTCGGTGTCGGCGTTGTCCCAGTCGACCCAGGCCAGCTCGCTGTCCTGACAGTAGGCGTTGTTGTTGCCCCGCTGGGTGCGGCCCAGCTCGTCGCCGTGGCCGATCATTGGTACGCCCTGCGACAGCAGCAGGGTGGCGATGAAGTTGCGGCGCTGCCGGGCGCGCAGGCCGAGCACGCCCGGGTCGTCGGTGTCGCCCTCGACGCCGCAGTTCCAGGAGCGGTTGTGGCTCTCCCCGTCGCGGTTGTCCTCGCCGTTGGCCTCGTTGTGCTTGTCGTTGTACGACACCAGGTCGTTGAGGGTGAACCCGTCGTGGCAGGTGACGAAGTTGATGCTGTGGAAGGGACGGCGGCCGTCGTCCTGGTAGAGGTCGGCGGAGCCGGAGATGCGGGAGGCGAACTCGGCGAGGGTGGCCGGTTCGCCGCGCCAGAAGTCGCGGACCGTGTCGCGGTACTTGCCGTTCCACTCGGTCCACTGTGGCGGGAAGTTGCCGACCTGGTAGCCGCCGGGGCCGACGTCCCACGGTTCGGCGATCAGCTTCACCCGGCTGACCACCGGGTCCTGCTGCACCACCTCGAAGAAGGTGGAGAGCCGGTCCACCTCGTAGAACTCGCGGGCCAGGGTGGCAGCCAGGTCGAAGCGGAAGCCGTCGACGTGCATCTCGGTCACCCAGTACCGCAACGAATCCATGATCAGTTGCAGCGAGTGGGGGCTGCGGACGTTGAGGCTGTTGCCGGTGCCGGTGTAGTCGACGTAGTAACGCCGGTCCTCCTCGGACAGCCGGTAGTAGCTGGGGTTGTCGACCCCCTTGAAGCTCAGCGTGGGGCCCAGGTGGTTGCCCTCGGCGGTGTGGTTGTAGACCACGTCGAGGATCACCTCGATGCCGGCGGCGTGCAGCGCCTTGACCATGCCCCGGAACTCCTGCACCTGCTGGCCCAGGTGGCCGAGGGCCGAGTACGCGTGGTGCGGGGCGAAGAAGCCGATGGTGTTGTAACCCCAGTAGTTGCGCAGCCCCAGGTCGGTCAGGCGGTGGTCGTTGACGAACTGGTGCACCGGCATCAGTTCGATGGCGGTGATCCCGAGCCGGGTCAGGTGCTCGATCATCGGGGGCGAGGCGATGCCGGCGTACGTGCCGCGCAACTCCTCGGGGATGCCGGGCAGCCGCATGGTCAGCCCGCGGACGTGGGCCTCGTAGATCACCGAGTGGTGGTACGGGATGCGCGGCGGCGCGTCGTTGCCCCAGTCGAAGTAGGGGTTCACCACCACCGACTTCGGCATGTACGGCGCCGAGTCGTCGGTGTTGATCCGATCGGGGTCGCCGTGGGTGTAGTCGTAGACCGCCGGATCCCACCGCACGTCACCGTCGATGGCCTTCGCGTACGGGTCGATGAGCAGCTTGGCCGGGTTGCAGCGCAGCCCGTTCGCCGGGTCGTACGGGCCGTGCACGCGGTAGCCGTACCGCTGCCCCGGCCCGATCCCCGGGATGTACGCGTGCCAGACGTACGCGTCGACCTCCCGCAGCTCGACCCGGCGCTCGTGGCCTACGTCCCACTCATCGAAGAGGCAGAGTTCGATCTTCTCCGCCACCTCGGAGAAGATCGCGAAGTTGGTGCCCATCCCGTCGTAGGTGGCCCCGAGGGGGTACCGCTCGCCCGGCCAGACCTGCATGTCGCTCCTTCGGCCCACATGTCATGAGCGCGCCCGCACCATGAGCGCACCCGCCGGGGCGGCCCGGTGATGCGCGCGGCGGTAATGCCCCGCACGGTCCACCGCCAATCCATCCGATCGGGTGAATGCCCGGTATCCGCCCGACTGAGCCGAGATGAACCCTGCGGTGTCCTCGGTCACTGAGGCCCTCTTCGAGATGCGCGATCGGCCGTCATGACGTTTCCTTGTTCGCGGGCGCGTAGTGCGCGCCTATCAGATCCTTGCACCGCGGACGCGTCCACGCGTGTCCGAAACCCAACCCTGCCCGTTCCGCCGCCACCGACGTCGGCGCGTTCCTTCCTGCACGGACGGAGACTGATGTGACCACCCTGCGGGTCGGCGGACGTACCGCCACCGCTCCGGACCGCGTCCACCGCCCCACGCTCACCTCGCGACCCCAGGTTCCGACGCCGTCCGGCCCTACCGCCGGGACACAGACCCGCCGCATCCTGATGCTGTCGTGGGAGTACCCGCCGGTACTCGTGGGCGGCCTGGGTCGGCACGTGCACGCCCTGTCGGTGGCGCTGGCCGCCGCCGGTCACCAGGTCACCGTCGTCACCCGCCACGCCGACGGCGCGCCGCTTGAGGAATACGTCGACGGCGTACGCGTCGTCCGTGCCGCCGAGGACCCGGTCACCTTCCCGCTGGCCACCGGATCGCTGCTGGCCTGGACCATGGCCTTCAACCACACCCTCACCCGCGCCGCCCTACGCGCCGCCGCGACCGACGACTACGACGTCATCCACGCCCACGACTGGCTCGTCGCGCACACCGCGATGACCCTGCGCGACCACCTCGACCTCCCCCTCGTCACCACCATCCACGCCACCGAAGCCGGCCGGCACCAGGGCTGGCTACCCGAGGACATGAACCGCACCATCCACGGCGTGGAGCACTGGCTGGGCGGCGAGTCGAACCGGGTGATCGTCTGCTCCGGCTACATGCGCGACGAGGTGGCCGGCCTGTTCGGCGTGCCGAACGGCCGGGTCGACGTGGTGCCCAACGGGGTCGAGCCGCACCGCTGGCGGGTCTCCGCCGCCGCCGTGGCCAAGGCGCGGGCCCGGTTCGCCGGAGACGGGCCGCTTGTCACCTTCGCCGGCCGGCTGGTCTACGAGAAGGGTGTGCAGCACCTGATCGCCGGGCTGCCCCGGCTGCGTGAGCGGCACCCGGGGCTGCGCGCGGTGATCGTCGGCGACGGGCCGTACCGGGGTGAGCTGGAGGCCCACGTGCACCGGCTCGGCCTGGCCGGCACGGTCAGCCTGCCCGGTTTCCTCGGCGGCACCGATCTGCCCGCGGTGATGGCCGCCTCGGACTGCTTCGCCGTGCCCAGCATCTACGAGCCGTTCGGCATGGTCGCCCTGGAGGGCGCCGCCGCCGGTGCGCCGCTCGCGGTCGCCCAGACCGGTGGGTTGGCCGAGATCGTCGAGCCGGGCGTCACCGGCGTGACCTTCCGGCCGCACGATCCGGACGCGCTTACCGACGCGGTGCACACCCTGCTCTCTGACACCGAACGCGCCCGGACGCTGGCCCGCCGGGCCCGAGTGATGGTGCACGAGCAGTACGGCTGGGCCGCCATCGCCAGCCGCACCGCCGCGGCGATCACCCAGGCCCCGACGTTCACCGCCGAACGCGCGGCGCAGCAGATGGCGCACGGGCGGTCGCTCCCGGCGATCCCGGAGGGCAACCTGCTCGCCGCCGCCGGTCTGCGCTGACCCCTTCCGCACCGCTCGCGCTTGCGGGCGCCTCGCCCCGACCCGGACCTCGACCGGGTCGGGGCGATGACCCACCGGCGATCGGGTGCGGCTATCGGGGCCCGAGTCCGGTCCTTCCGTCGAGCAGCTCGCGCGCCGCGTCGAGATGACCCGCGTGTCGTGCGGTCTCCTCGATCATGTGCAGGACGACGCGCCGCAGGTCGGTGACCTCTTCTCCGAGCGGGCCGGGGTGCCGCTCGCGTACCGGGGCGGACAGCGACGTGGCGGCGAGGACGGCGTCGGACCGCTCGCACTGGGCACGGTAGAACTCCAGCACCACCGACGGCGGTCGGGGCGTGGTCAGCGGCGCGTGGTCGTCGTCGGGCCAGACCAGCGGGACGGCCGAGCCGAGCATGATCTCCTGGAACCAGTGTCGCTCGGCGTAGCCGAGGTGCTCCACCAGGCCCAGCGGCGTCCACCCGGAGGGCAGCACGGCGGTGGTCAGGGCCGTCACGTCAAGCCCGTCGATGATCGCGAGGACGCTTACCCGCTGCGCCTTCAGGAACATCGACAGTGCGCTCTTCTCCTCGTCACCCACGCCGTGCATCCCCTCTTGTCAGCCGATGCCCCCGGGACGTGTCGCCCGGATCGGCTCCAGCGAATGCCGGACGGTAGCAATCCCGACCGACACTCGCTCACGACCGCCGTCGGCAAACCCCTAGTCTGCCGATCAGCACGGCGGCCAGCATCAACAGGTGGGCCACCAGCACCACGCGCCCACCGAGCGAAAACGGTCGGACCCGCACCTGCTGACTCATGGGCGGCACCGTACCGCTCACCCGGTTGGTGCGGCAGCCCGGACCTGACGGGGCCGCCGGCCGGCAGGGCGAATGGCAGCATGCTGGACATGATGAGGATGGACGGTGGGGACGTCGAGCGGGCGGTGACCGAGATGGTGCGGGTGCTCACGCCGCACCTGTCCCGGGACTGGCGGGAACACCGGGCGGGCCCGCTGAAGTGGAGTTGCTGGACGACGGCGGTCCACGTCGCCCACGACCTGCTGGCGTACGCGGGTCAGGTCGCAGCCCGCCCGGATGAGGCGTACCTGCCGTTCGACCTGGTCGTCCGGGACGACGCCGCGCCGCGCGATGTTCTCGCCGTGGTCACCGCCTGCGGGCGGCTGCTGAGCGAAGCGGTCGACGCTGCGGATCCGGCCGCCCGTGGGTGGCACTGGGGGCCGACCGATCCGGGTGGCTTCGCCGCCCTCGGGGTCAACGAGACGCTCGTGCACACCTGGGACATCGCCCAGGGGCTCGGCATCGACTGGCGGCCACCGGCGGAGCTGTGCGCGGCGGTGCTCGCCCGGCTCTTTCCGCAGGCCCCGGCCGGGGATCCGGTCGATGTGCTGCTCTGGTGCACCGGCCGGGCCGAACTGCCCGGCCATCCCCGGGTGACGTCCTGGCTGCTGAAGGCCGCCGTCGACTGACCCGCCCGTGGGCACCGCCGGGCGGCGTGTGGGGCGGCGCCCGCCGGATGGCACCAGGTCTGTTCGGGTAGTTCGGTCTGCCGTTACGATCTATCCACACTGGTCGGCGACGCTGCGCATCCGACACACTCGCAGACATCCGGCGGCGGTGCGGTCCGAGGAGGGCGCGGGTTGCTGCGCGATCATCTGGTCACCGGGGCGCTGCCGGTGGCCGAGCTGGTCGCCGCCGGCACGGTTACCACCGACTACCGGGCCGGCGCCGCCCGCATCCATGTCATCAACGAGGTGCTCGGCGACCTGCCCACCACTGCGGGTCAGGACGACGACGGCCGCCGTACCCGTGTTCCGGGTGCGGCGGCCGTCGTCGTGCGGGCTGCGTCAGGTTGCGCGGTCAGCGCTGCTCGACGGGAAGGTAGTTCCGCTCGGCGGCACCGGTGTAGACCTGCCGCGGGCGGCCGATCTTGGTCTCCGGGTCGTTGATCATCTCGCGCCACTGGGCGATCCAGCCCGGCAGCCGCCCCAGGGCGAACAGCACGGTGAACATCTTCGTCGGGAAGCCCATGGCCTTGTAGATCAGGCCGGTGTAGAAGTCGACGTTCGGGTAGAGCTTGCGGGAGACGAAGAAGTCGTCGGCGAGGGCGATCTCCTCCAGTTGCATCGCGATGTCCAGCAGCGGGTCCGGCTTGGCCATCCGGCCGAGCACGTCCTGCGCCGCCTGCTTCACGATCGCGGCACGCGGGTCGTAGTTCTTGTAGACCCGGTGGCCGAACCCCATCAGCTTGACGCCGTCCTCGCGGTCCTTCACCTTGCGGACGAACGACTGCACGTCACCGCCGTCGGCCTGGATGCGCTCGAGCATCTCCAGCACCGCCTGGTTGGCGCCGCCGTGCAGCGGGCCGAACAGCGCGTTGACGCCGGCCGAGACCGAGGCGAACAGGTTGGCGTTGCTGGAGCCCACCAGCCGCACCGTCGAGGTGGAGCAGTTCTGCTCGTGGTCGGCGTGCAGCACGAAGAGCATGTCCAGCACCCGGGCGATCACCGGGTCGACCTCGTACGGCTCCGCCGGCACACCGAACGTCATCCGCAGGAAGTTCTCCACGTAGCCCAGGGAGTTCTCCGGATACAGCAGCGGCTGCCCGATCGCCTTCTTGTACGCGTACGAGGCGATGGTCGGCACCTTCGCCATCAGCCGGACCGTGGACATCTCCACGTGCTCGGCGTCGAACGGGTCGAGGCTGTCCTGGTAGAAGGTGGAGATGGCGCTGACGGCGGAGGAGAGCACCGCCATCGGGTGGGCCTCCCGGGGGAAACCGTCGAAGAAGCGCCGCATCTCCTCGTGCAGCAACGAGTGCCGGCGGATCCGCTCGGTGAACTCGGTCAGCTCCTGGGTGGTCGGCAGCTCACCGTAGATCAGCAGGTAGGAGACCTCCAGGAAGGAGCTCTTCTCGGCCAGCTGATCGATCGGGTAGCCACGGTAACGCAGGATGCCCGCGTCACCGTCGATGTAGGTGATCGCGGACGAACAGGCGGCGGTGTTGACGAACCCCGGGTCGTACGTCGTCAGCCCGGTTTCCTTCAGCAGCTTGCCCACACCGATCCCGGCGGGGCCCTCGACCGCGGAATGTACCGGCATCGACAGCTGCCCGCCGGGGTGATCGAGCTTGACTTCCGTCATGTGGTTCCTCGCTTCGCCGGCAGATCTACGTTGAATTGCCTTCGCTTCTACCGTAATTGCGGTTGCGGCAACACCGCCGCTCGTGGTTCGGCGGTGAGGCATGCGTCACCCGATTCCCGACCGAAGCGCCGGGAAACCCCGACGACCGGGACGGACAGGCAGGAAAGGCGCACGTAGCGTGCAAACAGGCGGAGTGGGAAACGATCCAAGACCGGCGCGCGTGCCGACCTGGCGGGCCCGACGGACCGGTCAGGAGATCGACAGCTGACGAAGTTGGCCGTCCTGGCCGACCAGGTAGAGGTCGAGGTGGTTGGCGCCGGCCCGGAACAGCCGGTCGTCGGCGAGCAGCGCCGCGAAGCGTCGGCCGCCGGGGTCCGGGGCGACCACCGGGACCACCGCCGCGACGGTGCCGTTGACGGCCACCGCCAGCTCGGTGCCGTCGGGGACGTCGTCGTCGACGGTGCCCCAGATCATGCCGGGCAGCACACCCTCGTCGGGATCGACGGCCCGGAAGGCGTCCAGCCCGCCGACCCGGGCGCTGCCGGAGGTCGGTACCGCGCCCACGGCGGTGCCGACCAGCCGGTGCGGCGCCATCGGTGGCGGCGCGGCCGGCACCCCGCCGCTGATCGGCATCGGCTGGGACGGCCGGTCGTAGAAGACCTTGCCCGCGTCGGCGCGGGGCCCCTGCCGGGCGGAACGACCGTCGACCCGCCAGGGCAACCGGATGGCGGCCTCGTCGGCGATCGTCGGCAGCAGGTCGACGTGTTGCCAGTTGCGGTCGTCGACCTGCCCGCTGCGCTGGCCGGGCGTCTTGACGAACAGCGGCACCCAGGCCACCTCGTCGGCGGCGGCGCGGATCGCGTCCTCGCCGCGCCCCTGCACGCCCTTTGTGAAACTGACTCCGTGGTCGGCGGTGACCACCACGAGCGCCTCGTCCCACAGTCCGCTGGCGCGCAGCGTACGCATCGTCTCGCCAATCAGCCGGTCGGTGTAGCCGAGTTGGGCGAGGTGCCGGGCGCGGGCCAGGTCCACCCAGCCGTCACCCTCGTTGGGGAAGTCCTCCGGGGCCTCGTACCGCGCCCCGGACGGCAGGAACGCCCACGGCGAGTGGGGCATCAGCAGGTGCAGGAAATGCAGTGTCGGTCGCGCCGACGGGGCCAGGCCGGCGAGGAAGCTGGTGAAGCGGGCCGGCTGGTTGACGTTGAGGCTGTCCCAGCGGAACTTCGGGTCGGTCGGCACCGGCTCTGCGGCGTCGATGCCGGCCTCCTCGGCGGTGCGTTCGCGGTAGGAGTCCTCCGGGTCGATCCGACTGTCGTGCGGCGCGGTCACCTGACGCAGCAGCTCCGCCGTCTCCCGCACCAGCACGCCGGTCCCCTGTTCCGGGGTGACCGGCTGCTCGCAGCGGCTCGGCGGGCAGAGCCGGGTGATGCTCTCCTCGGCGCGGATGTCGTACAACCCGCCGAAGGCGGTGAAGAGGTTGTCCGGGTAGTGCGAGTAGTGCGGGGCGAACGACTCGGCCGGGTAGCGGCCGGTCAGCATCGCCGGCAACGCGTACGGGGTCCAGCCGCTGACCCCTGTCGCGTTGCGGTACCAGGTCGAGGCGGCGGCCAGCTCGGCGAAGTGCGGAAACCGGGTCGCGTCGACGCCACCGGTGGCGTCGAGCAGGGAGACCAGCGGAAGCTCGTCGAGGATCAGCATGATCACCGGCGGGTGCCGGTTGCCGGTCGCCGTGCCCGCCACGCCGCCGTCGCCGAGCGGCAGCACCACCGGCCCGGTCGGCGAGGCGAACAGGAACAGCCCGACGAAGATCAGCGGGCCGACGGCCGCCAGGCGCAGCACCCGACCGAGGGCCGTCCAGCGCCGGTGGGCGACGGCTGCGGCGGTGCCGAACACCAGCGCCACCAGCAGCAGCGGTACGCCCCGCAGCGGTGTGGTGTGCCGGCCCACCTGCACCGCCAGCGCGGCGACCAGCAGCCCGAGCAGCAGGCTGTGGGTGACCGTCCGCACCGCGGCTCCGGCCAGGCCGGCGAGCAGGCCCAGCAGCCCGAGCGCCACCGTCGGCACCACCGCGACCAGGGCCACCAGCAGCAGGATCTCGCCCCGGTCGGCCCGGTGGAACAGGAAGAAGTCCGGGCTGCGGCCGAGGATGTCCAGCAACGGCTGGGTGATCACCAGCCCGACCAGCGCGGTGACCTCCAGCAGCCGCCGGCCCTCAGCTCGCCAGCTGCCCCAACCCCACCACCTGCGGCGTACCGTCTCGGTCAGATCGGTCGGCGCGGACGGGGCCGGCACCGGGTCGCTGCCGGGACCGCTCACGCCGGCCTCGGTGGTGGGGCGGTCGGTCACGGAAGCGCCACCCGGTACAACGTGCGGGTCCCCGAGGGCAGTTCCAGCCGGTCCTCGACGGTGCCGTGGCCGGCGAGCAGGGCCTCGAAGGCATTCCGCCGGTAGTCGGGAAAGATGCCGTCGGGCTTGTTGGCCAGCAGTCGGGCGGCCATCGGGTCGTCCGGGTGGACGAACTCGACCACCAGCCGGCCGCCGGGCGCGGCGAAGCCGGCGAGGCAGGCCAGCACCTCCGGCAGCGGCACGTTGCGTCCGATCGCCAGGTGGTGCACCAGGGCCAGGGCGAGCACGGTGTCCGCGTTGACCCGGGCGGCGAACGAGGCCCGTTCGGTGCCGCGCCAGCCACCGCCGGGCGACGGGTCGGCCAGGTCCATCACCAGCGGCAGGACGTGCCGTTCGCCCTCTCCGCGCAGGGTGCGGTACAGCCGGTCGACCACCGCCGGGTCCTGCTCCACGGCGACCACGTAGTCGGCGTGCCGGGCCGCGAGGCGCGCGTACCGTCCGTCGTTGGCGCCCAGGTCGAGCACGAGCCGGCGCCGACCGGCGACGCTCAACGCGGCAGCCACGAAGCGCTCCTTGCCCGCCCGGTCGTCGCCGGAGTAGCCGCAGGTCTGCTGGTAGTCGACCCAGTGGGTGGCAGCCGGCTGATGATCAAGGCGGCGGACGAGCTTCTCCAGCCCCCGCACGGTGGCCACGGCCAGCTCACGGGTGTACCCGGCGTCGCGCAACTGGGCGCGTACGTCGGCGGTGCTGGTGTCGGCGCTGCGGCGCTGAACGGAGCCGTGCAGGTGGACGTGGGTGAGCACCCCGGGCAACAGCCGACGGGTGCCCCGGAACAGTGGGCCCATCTGCTCCGGCTCGATGCCGTCGACCTGGGCCCGCAGCCACGGTTGGAAGGCCAGCCCCAGGTGGGCGCTGAGCATCAGCGGGTAGAGCAGTGTCTGGCAGAACTGTCGGTAGCCGGCCCAGGGTTCACCGTCGCGCAGCGGAGTGAAGGACCCGATGTCGATGAAGACCGGCTCGGTGCCGCGCCACTGGAGGTTGTACGCCGAGCCGTCCTTCGTGGTGAAGCCCGCCGGCAGGGCGGCCCGGAGGATCTCCAGGTGCAGCAGCGCGGCGTCGCGCAACATGGCGAAGGACCACTCGTACGGGTGTGAGACGAACGGAACGCGCTCGTGCCGAAGCACCGTCGCCCAGTCGGTCGACGCCGGACCCGACGGCAGTTCCCGCAACGGCGACTCCACCGGCAGTTCCTCGGTGCCGCAGACCTTGCCGGCGGCGAGCAACGGCGGAAAGAAACTGCTGGCGGCGAGGGCACGCCAGTCGGCGGCGGCGGTCCGGTCGAGCGCGCGCAGCACGTCGTCGCCGGCGTGGAACACCCGGTTCGCCGGGTCGCGGAACGAGCCGGGCTCTGGCCGAGGGTCGACGTGCAGCGGGGCCGGTCGCGACGACCGGCCAAGGTCCGGAATCACCATCGGATCGGGTCAGCTCTGGTCGGTGGGCTGGCGGCGAAACCGGCTGACGAGCCTGCGCCAGTAGAGCTTGGCCGCCACCGCGACGCCGGCGATCCCGCCGACCACCGCCTGCACGATCAGGCTGCCGGATCCCGCGTCCAGGTAGGCCAGGTGGTTCACCGACCGCTCCTTCCCTCTGCCGTCACAACCGACACCAACCGCCATAAGCTCGCATTGAGGATTCGGGCGGCCTGGCCGGACCATGCCACCGTACGCTGCCAATTGCCACCTGTCGGCCACAACAACACACTTCCCACCCCATTTCCCCCCCGCCCCACCCCGACGCCCGCTGTTGATCAAGAGGTTTCCGCCTAGTTCGATCTTCATCGGCGACCAGAACTTCTTGATCAACACGGTGTGTCGGGGGTGCTGTCAGGGGTGGTGGTGCATGGCTAGGCGGAGCAGGGTGAAGCGCAGGGCTGTGGCGGCGAGGTTTGCCGCAAGCAGGACCGCCAGTTCCACAGCCCGGTCCGGGGTGGTGGCCGCGTGCAGGATGGCCAGTGACCCGCTGGTGAGCGCGAGGCCGAGAGCGAACGCCAGCAGTCCCTGCACGTGGTGCCGGGTGACGTGCCGGCGTCCGGCGATGCCGAAGGTGAGCCGCCGGTTGGCGGCGGTGTTGGCCACCGCGGTGAGCAGCAACGCCAGCAGGTTCGCCGGCTGGGCGCCGAGCGCACCCCGGGTCAGCGTGAACAGCAGCAGGTACGCGCAGGTGCTGACCACCCCCACGGCGGCGAACCGGATCAGTTGCCGGGGCAGCCCGGCGGGCGCCTGCTCCGGCGGAGCCGCCAGCGGAGCCCGACCGAGCTGCGCTCTCAGCTCGGCCAGGGGCAGCGCACCGGTCAGCAGCGCCCGGCCGAGCCGCCCGATGCCGCGCAGATCGGCCACGGCGGTGGCCACCACGTCCACCCGGCTGTCCGGGTCGTCGATCCAGTCGACCGGCACCTCGTGGATGCGTAGTCCGGCCCGCTGCGCCAGCACCAGCAGCTCGGTGTCGAAGAACCAGCCGGTGTCCTGCACCAGTGGCAGCAGCTCGCGGGCCACGTCCGCCCGGATGGCCTTGAACCCGCACTGCGCGTCGGAGAACCGGACGGCCAGGGTGCCGCGCAGCAGCAGGTTGTACGTCCGGGAGATGACCTCCCGCCGGGCACCGCGCACCACCCGGGCGGTACGCGCCAGCCGGGTACCGATGGCCACGTCGGAGTGACCCGAGATCAGTGGCGCGACCAGCGGCAGCAGCGCCGCGAGATCGGTGGAGAGGTCGACATCCATGTACGCCAGCACCGGCGCGTCCGACGCCGACCAGGCCGCCCGCAGGGCCCGCCCGCGGCCCTTGGCGGACAGGTGCCGTACCCGAACCTCGGGCAGCTCGACGGTGAGGGCCTCGGCGACGGCCGGCGTGCCGTCGATGCTGGCGTTGTCGGCGATGGTGATCCGGAACGGGTACGGGAAGTGCTCGGCCAGGTGGGCGTGCAGTCGCCGGACGCTCGGGCCGAGGTCGACCTCTTCGTTGTAGACCGGGACGACGACGTCCAGTACCGGGTTCGGTGCGCCGGGCCGGGCCGGTACGGCGGCGCGGGAACCGATCGAGGTGATCATCGCGTCATCCCTGCCTTCCGCTGCTCAGGTCGTAGAGGGCGACCCCGTCGACGGTCTGCGTCGGGAAGTTCGCCGCGACCCAGGCGGCGATCTCCGAGGAGGCGGAGCTGCCGCCGTTGGTGCCCCGGAAGCCACCCCCGCCGAGGAACCAGTGGATCCTGCCGTCGGCCACGTACCGCTGGAACTGCTCGAGGGTGGGCGACGGGTCGCTGCCGTTGAAGCCGCCCACCGCCATCACCGGCCGGCCGGTGGCCAGCTGGTAGCCGGAGGCGTTGTTGGAGCCGACGGTGGCCGCTATCCAGGTGTAGTCGTCCCCGTCGCGTTCCAGCAGCTCCCGCAGTTCCGCGCTCGGCTCCCGGGAGTCGAGCAGGCCACCTGGGCCGCCACGGTTCGCTCCGGTCCGCCCGGCCGTCGGCGGCCCACCGGGGACCTGGCCACCGGAGACCGCACCGCCGAGGGGTCGGCCGCCGTCGGTCTGGCCGGCGCCGTCGGCTGTGCCCGGCGGGCCAAAGCCGGACCGGCCGTCGCCGGGTCGACCGGTGCCGTCGAAGCGGCCGGCGTAAGGGCCGTCGGCGAAACGTCCGCCCCCGCCCGGCCCGAAACCGCCGCGCGCCTGCGGACCGGCGGTCGGGATGGCGCCGGTGTGCGGGGTCGCTGCGGTCTGCATCGCGTACGCGGCCGGCCCGGCCAGCGCCACCGCCGCGCTGACCAGCAACGCCGGGACGGCCGCGCGGCGGACCAGCCGATGGGCCAGCAGCAGCGTCGACACCGCGATCAGCCCGCCGACCAGTACGGCGGTACGCAGCCACGGATACCAGTCGGAGGTACGGCCCAGCAGCGTCGCCGACCACACCGCGGTGACGACGACGGTGCCGGCGAGGACCAGGGTGGACGCGATCCGGCGTCCCCTCGACGCGACGGCGCGGGCCTGCCAGAGCAGGGTCGTGCCGATGCCGACCAGCGCGGCGACCGCCGGTGCCAGCGCCACCGTGTAGTACTCGTGGAAGATGCCGGACATGTAGCTGAAGATCCCGCCGGTGACCAGCAGCCAGCCGCCCCAGAGCAGCAGCCCCGCCCGCGCCCGGTCGGTACGCGCCGCCCGGCCGGCCAGCACCAGCCCGGCCACCAGCAGGATCAGTGCGGCCGGCAGCAGCCAGGAGATCTGCCCGCCGACCTGCCCACCGAACATGCGCAGCGGGCCGGCCTGCCCGGAGAACGGGCCGCCGCCGCCCGGCCCGCCGCCACCGCCGACGCTGCCCACCTCGTTGCCGGTGATCCGACCGAGACCGTTGTAGCCGAGGGTCAGCTCCAACACGCTGTTGGACTGCGACCCGCCGATGTACGGGCGGTGCGCGGCGGGCACCAGCTCGACCACCGCCACCCACCAACCGGCGGCCACCGCCACAGCCAGCCCCGCGATCAGCACCTGCCGGAGTCGGCGGACCGGCGTGGTCGGTGCGGCGATCAGATACACCGCCGCGAGGACCGGCAGCACCAGAAACGCCTGGAGCATCTTGGTCAGGAAGCCGAAGCCGACCAGGGTGCCGGCCAGCACCAACCACCGGGTGCTGGCCGTCTCCAGGGCGCGGACCGTGGCGTACGCGGCGGCGACCAGCAGCAGCACCAGCAACGCGTCCGGATTGTTGAACCGGAACATCAGCGTGGCCACCGGCGTCACGGCGAGCACCCCGCCGGCGATCAGGCCGGCGATCGGCCCGTACCAACGGCGCACTGCGGCGTACAGCAGGCCGACCGTCGCCACCCCGCAGAGCGCCTGCGGCACCAGCAGCGCCCAGCTGTTCAGATCGAACAGGCGTACGGAGAGCGCCATCAGCCACAGCGAGGCGGGTGTCTTGTCGACGGTGATCGAGTTGCCCGCGTCCGACGAGCCGTAGAAGAAGGCCGTCCAGTCCTGCGAGCCGGCCTGCGCCGCCGCGGCGTAGTAGGAGTTGGCCCAGCCGGAGGCGCCCAGGCCCCACAGGTAGAGCAGCCCGGTGGCCAGCAGCAACGCGGCCAGGGCCGGCCGTACCCAGGCGGTCGAGGGGGCCGAAGGGTCGGGTGGGGCGGTGGGTGCCCCGGGCGGGTGCGACGGGTTGCCTGTGCTGTCCATGCCGGCCAGCCTCGGCCAGGCAGCTGTCGTGCCGCCGTGGCTCGCCTATGCGTCGGCTGTGGAGTTGGGCAGCCGGACGGTGAAGACGGTGCGGCCCGGTCGGGAGTCCAGGGCGACGGTGCCGTGGTGCGCCTCCACCACGGCGGCGACGATGGCCAGGCCGAGGCCGGTGCTGCCGTGGGCGCGGGACCGGGAGCTGTCGCCGCGGGCGAAGCGTTCGAACACCTCGGGCCGCAGTTCGGGGGGTACGCCGGGGCCGTCGTCGGTGACGCTGAGTTCGGCGGTGTCGCCGGCCTGGCGCAGGCTGGTGGTGACGGTGCTGCCGGGCGGGGTGTGCACCCGGGCGTTGGCCAGCAGGTTCGCCAGCACCTGGTGCAGCCGCGCCGGGTCGCCGGGCACCCGGATGACCGCCTCAGGCAGGTCCAGCTGCCAGCGGTGCTCGGGGCCGGCCACGTGCGCGTCGCTTACCGCGTCCACCACCAGTGCGGTGAGGTCGACCGGTTCGACCGCCAGGGGTCGGCCCGAGTCCAGTCGGGCCAGCAGCAGCAGGTCGTCGACGAGGCCGGTCATCCGGGTGCTCGCCGATTCGACCCGGCGCAACGCGTGGGCCACGTCGGGCGGCACCTCGTCGCGACCCCGGCGCGCCACCTCGGCGTAGCCACGGATCGCCGCGAGGGGCGTACGCAGTTCGTGGCTGGCGTCGGCGACGAACTGGCGTACCCGGGTCTCGCTGGCCTGGCGGGCGGCGAGCGCGGCGGCGACGTGGCCGAGCATCCGGTTGAGCGCGGAGCCGACCTGCCCGACCTCGGTTCGCGGGTCGGTGTCGGCGGCCGGGACCCGTTCGGAGAGCGCCACCTCACCCCGGTCCAGTGGTAGTTCGCTGACCCGGGCGGCGGTGGCGGCGACCCGGCGCAGCGGACGCAGCGTGGCCCGGACGATCAGCGCCCCGGTGGTGCCGGCGATGAGCAGGCCGACGGCGGTGACCCCGGCCTGCGCGGCCACCATCGCCCAGACGGTCTCCTGCACGCCGGCCAGCGGCACACCCAGCACCCGCACCGTCCCGGTGGCCGACTGCCGGGCCACGACCCGGTAGCCGCCCCGCTCCCCCAGGCTCAGACTGTGCGCCCGGCCGTCGGTTGGCACGTCGGCCAGCTCACCCACCTCGCCGACCGGTACCGGCTGTTCCTGCCGGCCGACGAGTGTCCACGCCTCGGTAACCCGGCCGTCGACGACCTGGGCGCTGATCGTGCCGGGCGGGAAGCCGCGCGGTACCCGCACGTCGCCCCACGGGCCGGTGCCCGGGCCGGGTTCCCAGGGGGCGCTGGGCCGCCCGCCGGGCGTGAAGCGCAGCTGCTCGTCCACCCGGGAGATCAGGAACTGCCGCAGTGCCACGGTGGTGAGGCCGCCGATGGCCAGGCTGACCACGGCGAGCAGCGCGACCAGGGTGATCACCAGGCGGGTCCGCAGCGACCAGCCCGCCAGCCACCGGCGCACCCCGCTCACTCCGCCGGCTTGAGCAGGTACCCGGCCCCGCGCAGCGTGTGGATCATCGGCTGGCGGCCGGCGTCGATCTTTTTCCGCAGGTACGAGATGTACAACTCGACCACGTTGGCCTGGCCGCCGAAATCGTAGTTCCACACCCGGTCGAGGATCTGCGCCTTGCTCAGCACCCGGCGGGGGTTACGCATCAGGTACCGCAGCAGCTCGAACTCGGTGGCGGTGAGGGTGATCAGCCGACCGTCCCGGCGTACCTCGTGGCTGTCCTCGTCGAGGGTGAGGTCGCCCACGGTGAGCACCGCGTCCGGGCGGGCGGCCACCGCGAAGCCGGAGCGGCGCAGCAGCGCGCGCAGCCGGGCGATGACCTCCTCCAGGCTGAACGGCTTGGTCACGTAGTCGTCGCCGCCGACGGTCAGCCCGGCGACCCGCTCCTCGACCGCGTCCCGGGCGGTCAGGAACAGCACCGGCACGCTGTCGTTGTCCGCCCGCAACTTGCGCAGCACCTGGAAACCGTCGAGGTCGGGCAGCATCACGTCGAGCACCACCGCGTCGGGTCGGAACTGCCGGGCGGCGCGTACCGCCGCCATGCCGTCGGCTGCCGTACGCACCTGCCAGCCCTCGTACCGCAGCGCCATCGACAGCAGGTCCGTCAGGGTCGGCTCGTCGTCGACGACCAGCACCCGGACCGGTTCACCGTCCGGTCGACGCAGTTCCACCCGGCCCGGCGTGGCCTCGCCCTCGATCCTCATGGCTGCCATGGTGGGGCCGCGCACTTGGGGCCGCTTGTGCGGTTGCTGTGTGCCAGCTGTGCGGCCGCCGTCGGAGGGGGTCGACCCGGGGTCACTCGGTCACGCCGACCGGGTCGGTCCGGACGAAGCGCATGGACCAGGTGCCCGACCCGTCGGGGCGTTGCCGCACGTAGAGATGGTCGGCCGCCGGTGTGGGCGCCTCCTGTGGCCGGCGCAGCACCCACAGCCGCGGCGGTGCGCCGTCCGGCCCGGCCGGCAGCGACCGGACCAGGTCGTGGGCCGGACCGCCGACGAAACGTACGGTCACCTCACTCATCACGTTCCGCCTCCAGCCCGCCCGGCGCGTCGGGCGTCCCGGCTCGCACGCTAACGCACCAGCCGCCGTAGGAGGCGGGTTTGCCCTGATCGGAGCCGGGGTACCGTGCCGGGGCCACGGCCTCACGCGCCGCGGCGGAGCACTACGAGGTCAGGGGGCGGTCGATGCGTACGCTGGACGGGCGCTACCGGCTCGAACAGCGCATCGGCATCGGCGGGATGTCGGAGGTGTGGCGGGCGTACGACACCGTGCTGGATCGGTCGGTCGCGGTGAAACTGGTCTCGCCCGGTCAGCCCGACGGGACGGCTTCGGTGGAGCGGATCCGCTCCGAGGCACGCTCCGCGGCCCGCCTGGTCCACCCGAACGTGGCAAGCGTGCACGACTTCGGCACCTGCGACACCGGGTTGGGGCACGAGCTGCCGTACATCGTCATGGAGCTGGCGGAGGGGCAGACCCTCGCCGCACACCTGCGCACCGGCCCACTGGACTGGCGGATCGCGGTGCGGGTCTGCGCGGAGGTCAGCGCCGCGCTGGCCGCCGCGCACGCCCACGGCATCGTGCACCGCGACATCAAGCCGGCAAACGTGATGCTCACCCCCTCGGGGGTAAAGGTGCTGGACTTCGGCATCGCCACCCCGGCCGGGGCCGCCGACACCGCGCCCGACGGCGTCGTGGTCGGTACGCCCGCGTACCTGGCACCGGAGCAGCTGCACCGGGCCCCGGCGACCCCGGCGGCCGACATCTACGCCCTCGGCGTCCTTCTCCACTACAGCCTCGCGGGACGCCTGCCGTACCCGGTGGACAGCGTCAGTCAGTTGCTCGGGCGGGAGTCACGCCGGACACCGCGACCGTTGCCCGAGTTGCCCGGGCTGCCCGCCGAGGTGGCGGACCTGTGCCGGCGCTGCCTCGCCGACGATCCGACCCGGCGGCCGAGCAGCCTGGTGGCCGCACTGCTGCTGGCCGAGGCAGTCGACGCCCGGGTGTACGTGCCGATGCACGAGCCACTGATGCCACGGCAGCGGCCACCGGCGGTGAGTCCGTGGACGGAGCGGGCTGCGGCCGAGGTCACCGAGGCCGCCGTCGGCGCCCAGTGGAGTCGGCACGGCGGTTGATCCCCGGTTTCACGCGTCCGACCCCGGGTAGCCGGGCGGGGAGTGACGGGAGGAACGCGATGCCGAGTTCCTGGCTGAACGAGGTTGCCGCCGCGACCGCCGAGGGCGGTCACATCCACACCGACGACGAGGCGCTGTCGACCGCCCTCGCCTCGCCGCTGGCGCCGCACTGCACCGGGCTGACCCCGTCGCAGCTGCTGGCCGCCGCGTTCGCGTCCTGCCTGCACCACGCGGCGGTGGAGGCGGCCGGCGGGATCACCGACGAGGCGCACACCGTGCAGGTACGCGCGGAGGCGAAGCTGGGGCGGGATGACGACGGCCGGTACCGGGCCGACGTGCACGCCTCCATCTCGTCGGTCGGGCTGAGTCGACAGCAGCTCGCCGAACTGGTCGAGCACGCCGATCGGCTGTGGCCGTTCTCCAGCGAGGACGGCGGCCGGCACCGGCTCACCGTCAGTCCGGCGGAGAACGGCCGACACTGACCCGCTGGTGGGATGAGCGAGCCGGGTTCCTGCCGGCGCGTACCGCCGCCGGCGGGCACCGCCTGGTCCGACCGCCCCACGCGACGGCTCGATTGGGTCGAGCCCAGCCTCACCCATTCGGGGGAGGCGACCAACGGGCTCGATAGACGTCTACAAGATCCCGTTTCCGCCCTGTTTTATAGGCTCATTCCTGACATTTCCTCCACGGTGGATAGGCCCGGCTCGACCGGTATGTAAGCGTAAGTGGAGAATGACCCGGCGGATAGCCGCGAATTGTGACGCATGCCACCAACCGGGCCGATGGCAGGCGGCGATTGGCTTTCTAGCCTCGGCGGGTGCATCCCGACGACGACTTCGACCAGCAGCTGACCCCCGGGCAACCGGCGAGCCTTTCGGCCGACGACACATCATCCGAAAGGTTGATGGGCCGGCATCGTGCCGTGCCGACACCGCGCCGCGGTGTTCGCGCGGTGCTCGCCTCCACCCCGGTCCGGGTGGCTCTGGCCACCGGCGTGACCTGCTGCCTCGGCGCCACCGCCGTCGTGGCCACCAGACACGATGACGAGGTACCCCCGCCCCCGGTGACCGAGGCGCTCACCGACCGCGCGCTCACCGACCGCGCGCTCGCCGCTCAGGAGAAGGCCGCCTCCCGGTCCTTCGACCGCAGCCCCACGCCCGCCCCGGCCAGCCCCACCGCCTCGCCCAGCGCCAAGCCGTCGCCCACCAGCAAGCCGAAGCCGAAGAAGAAGGCCCCCACCAAGCCACCACGCCCCCGACCCGTCGCCGGGCTCACCCAGGCACAGATGGACAACGCCAAGGCGATCGTGGACGTCGGCGTCGACATGAAGATCCCCCGCCAGGGGCTGGTGATCGCGGTGGCCACCGCGATGCAGGAGAGCACTCTGCTCAACTACGCCAGCGGCGTGCTGCCCGAGTCACAGAACTACCCGCACCAGGCCATCGGCTGGGACCACGACTCCGTCGGGCTGTTCCAGCAACGCCCCAGCAGCGGTTGGGGCAGCGTACGAGACCTGATGCGGCCGGCGTACGCGGCCCGCGCGTTCTACGAGGCGCTGCTCCAGGTGCCCGGCTGGCAGCAGATGAGCCTGACCCTGGCCGCCCAGGCCGTGCAGATCTCCGCTTTCCCCTACGCCTACGCCCAGCACGAGGACCGGGCCGCCACCGTGGTGGCGGCGCTGACCTGAGCCGGGCGTACGTCGTCGGGTCAGGCCCGCCGGTAACGGCGGGTCAGCCCCGCTTGGGCAGCACGACCACCCGACCGAAGAACTCGTCGATCCGGTGCACCACGTCGTTGAAGTCGTCCAGGTCGATCGGCTTGGTGACGTAGGCGTTGGCTTGGAGCGTGTAGCTGCTGATGATGTCGGTGTCCGCGTTCGAGGTGGTAAGCACGACGATCGGGATCGTCCGCAGGTCCTCGTCGCCCTTCACCTCGCCCAGCACCTGACGCCCGTCCATCCGGGGCATGTTGAGGTCGAGCAGGATCACGTCCGGGCGTTGGGCGTCGCCGTGCCGGCCCTCGCGACGGAGGAACTCCATCGCCTCCTGACCGTCGGCGACCACGTCGATCACCTTCTCGACGTCCGAGGTGGCCAGGGCCTCCTCGATCATGAGCACGTCGCCCGGGTCGTCGTCCACCACGAGAATGCGAACCGGAGCGAGGGTGCGTGCGCCCATCTCTACCTGCCTCAGGTCGGCCAGGACGGGGCCTACCGGCCCCGCGCTGGCGGAAATCTAGCCCATCGCCGGACGGTCGGCGACCGCCGGGTCCGCGAAGTCGCGGCCGTACCTCCAGCACCCCCGGCCTGGCCCGCTATGGTCAGCACAGATGTTTGCTGCGCGACAAGTATAGGGGCCCTTGCGGGCGGCAGCTCACCTCGCGGTCAGGCCGCTCGCCGGTCGGCAACCGGCAGCGCCCCGCGCCCCCGCTGGAGAAAGTCCACCGCCCGGGGAAAATCGTGCAGCACCCCGCCGTAGTGGGCCAGCGACGCTTCCACCGTCGCGGCCGGCACGCTACGACTGTCCAGGATGGTCACCAACCACTCGACGAACTCGGTGAACAGCGAGCCGTCGTCGACGTAGAGGGCGGCGGCCAGGAAATCCAGGATGTATCCGAGGTCGCTGACCGTCGAATCCAACTGGGCCGGGCTGTGGTCGCGAATGGCCGGGAACCGCTGCGCCAGGTCGGCCAGCGCGCTGTCGATCAACTCACCACGCCGGTTCACCAGGCTGGCGTACTCGTCGTCGGCCAGGTGCGCCAGGTCGGCCGGCGCGGCCGCACGCAGGGCTCGTTCGTCGCCGAGCAGGTCGGCGGCGGCCGGGGCGCTGGCGGCCCAGGGCACGCCGAGCCGCCGAGCCCACCGGCCGTCCACACCGAAGCCCCGACCACCGACCAGCACGGGCACGTCCGAACGCCGGCACACCTCGACCATCCGGTGCGCGTGCGGTAGCCGCATCGGCAACGCGGAGGCCAACGCCACCGCGTACGCGTCGTGCCGGTGCAGGTACGACACCAGGTGCGCGGCGGGGACGCTGGCCCCCAGGAAGGTGACCTGCCAACCGCGCAGCCGCAGTACCTCGGCGACCAGTCGCGCCGGCAACGCGTGCCACTCGCCGTCCATGCAGGCCACCACGATCCGGGCACGGGTCGGCCGCACGTCGGCGTACGCGGCGACGGCCGCCACCACCCGGTCGCTGATGTGCGTCGCCGCGTGCTCCTGGGCCACGCTCCACTCGTTGCGCGCCCAACGCTCGCCCACCTCGGCCTGCGCCGGAGCGACCAGATCCAGCAGCACGCGTTCGGCCGCCACGCCGGCGTCGAGCAGCCCGCGCGCCACCTCGACGGCGGCGTGCTCGTCGGCCTCGGCGAGACAGTGCAGGTAGTCCGGGTAGACGGCGTCGAGCGAGGTGTCTCTCGTCGCGGCGGTCACCGGGTCGTCGCCCCCTCCGGATCCGGCCCGGTCACGGTCGGCACCGCGTGCAGATGCCGTTGGGGGCGATTGGCGACGCCGGTAGCGCGCAGCGCGAGAACCGCGATGTCGTCGTGGTCACGCTGCGCCAACCAGTCGCAGGTCACCTGTTCGATCCGCTCCGCCAGCGCCGGTGCCGGCATCCGGTGGCACCCGGTGAGCGCCTGCACGAGGCGATCGGTGCCGAGCAGTTCCTCGCCCCGCCGGCCGCCGCGCGCCTCGGTGACTCCGTCGCTGTAGAGCAGGCATGTTTCGCCGGGGGCGAGCCGCGTGGAGACCTGTCCGATGCGCGGATCCGGCACCACGCCGATGAGCATGCCGTTCAACGGCAGCTGCTCGACCTCGCCGGAGGAACGCAGCACCAACGGCGGCAGGTGCCCGCCGCCGGCCAGCGTCAACCCCAGGCCACCGTCGCGGTGCGGACGGACCACTCCCAGCACCATGGTGGCGAACCGGCCCTGACCGTGCGCCAGGGTCGTCTCCAGCAGCGCGTCGTTGAGCAGCCGCAGCAGCTTGGCCGGTTGCTGCTCGACCCGGTGCAGCGCGTGCAGGCACTGACGCAGCTGCCCGGTGAAGACCGCCGCCTCGACTCCCTTGCCGGAGACGTCGCCGAGGAAGAACACCGAGCCGCCGTCGGGCAGCCGGTGGGAACCGTAGAAGTCGCCACCGATGCGTAGGCCGGCCTGGGCGGGACGGTACGCCGTGCCCCACTCCACCCCTGGCGCCGCAGCGGGCTCGACAGGCAGCAGGCTGGCCTGCAACATGTCGGCCACCTCCGCCTGTTCGCGGTAGAGCAGCGCGGTGGTCAACGCCGCACCGGCCCGGGCGGCGAAGGCCCGAACCAGGTCGAGGTCGTCCTCGCCGTACCAGCCGCCCGTCCCCCGCGCGACGAGCAGCACCCCCGCAGGCGCGTCCCGGCCCGGCAACGACACCAGCCGGGCAGCCACCTCGGTGGCGGAGACACCGGGCAGCCAGCCCGCCTCGACGACCTGCTCGACCAGCCAGTCGACGGCGTGCGGGTGGTTACCCCGCAGACTCTCGGCGATCGCCGGCGGGAGCGCCGTGGCGGCGATCACCCCGCGATCGACGGTGGGTGTCTCGTCTCCGGCCCGGCTGGCCCGCCACCAGCGGGCCCGTCCGGACCGTGGCGCCAGCACCAGCACCGCCACCTCGGCGAGGGTGGGCACGGCCAGGCGGACCACCGCCGCGGCGGCCCGGTCCGGGTGTAGCGGGTTGCCCAGCTTGTCGCCGACCGTCGTCAGGAACGCCGACCTGGACCGCTCGGCGGCCAGTTCCTCGGAGCGCCTCTCGCGGTCGCTGACATCCTCGACGTACCAGCAGCTACGCCCGGCGGAGAGCGGGACTCGGCGTACCCGCAGCCACCTGCCGTGATGACGCAGGTGTGGATCGAGCGAGGCCAACTGCTCGACGGCCGCGAGCGTCCCGCCGACGACCACCTCGGGCAGCAGACGCTGCGCGACCGGGCTGACGTGCCGTACGGTCCCGTCCGGACCGCACACCACCACGCCTTCACGCAGATGCTCGGCGACCTCCGGCCAGTCGAGGGCGGGCTGACCCTGCGCCGGCTCCAGGGCGGGCAGCGCGGCGACCGACCGAGAGGTGGTCTGACGCCAGGCGGGGACCCGGGCGGCGCTCGGCGTGGAAGACCGTCCGTCGCCGGGGTCGAGGTCCCTGACGTCGGCACCTGTCACCAGCTTTAGCCTCGCTCCTTGTCGGATCCGCAGCCGCTTCGAGCGGCATGCATGGTCACGTCCTGACACCCAGCCTACGCGGGTCTGCCGGTGCCGCCACCCGGGCAACCGTCCGCCGGGCACCGACGGCCGCCCGACCGGCGGGCCAGCTCAGTGGTTGTTACGATCCCAACCGCCCCTACCCGCCCGCCATCCGCGGAAGGCGTGATCGTTGCTGTCCCACGGTCGCAGACCCGAGACGCCGCCGCTCAGCATGTCCGTCGACCGGTCCGATCCTGACGCGCCCGTGATCAAGGTCGTCGGTGATCTCGCCTACACCACCGCCGCGCCGCTGCGGGCCGAGATCGACCGGTGGATGAGCACCGACCCCAGAACGCTGGTGCTCGACTTCGGCGGCCTGCAGTTCATCGACAGCACCGGGCTCAGCGTCATCGTGCACGCCTGGCGCGAGGGCCAGCAGCGGGGCGTCCGACTGCGGCTGCGGGCGGTCCCCCGGTTCCTCGAGACCATCCTCGGCATGACGGGGGTGACCAGCCTGCTGGCCCGAGAACCGGCCGGCACCGAGCCGGACGATCAGTCTCCGGTCACCGCGTAGCGGCTGTCGGCAAACTTCTACACCCCGCGACTTGCGCCTGGCCGGCGTACTGGGAGCATGGAGTCATGTCGGCACAGCTGTTGGTCATCGAGGTCGACCGGCACGACGCGGGGCGGGCCGAGTTGCGGCTGACCGGCGACCTCGACTTCGACAGTTCGCTGGAACTCATCGACGTCGTGGCCGCCCTGCGGCGCGACGGCTACCAGCAGTTCGTCATCGACCTCAGCGGGGTCGGGCTGTGTGACTCGTCCGGGTTGAGCGCGCTCGTGGTGGCCTATCGGGGTGGCTCCGCGCCACTGCGGCTGACCGGCGTCAACCCCACGCTGCGCCAACTGCTGGACCGCACCGGCCTCGCCGAGCTGCTGAAGCTTCCCCTGGCCGCCGGGGACGACGTGCAGGCGGCCGGCTGATCCACTCGGGCCACCAGAAGGGGTGGCCCCCGACCCTGGGACCAGGGGTCGGGGGCCGGAGGATGGCTCAGGAGGCCGGGATCGGATACCGACCCGTACGGTGGGGCTCCATGGTCGGCTCCGCGTCCTCCGGTGGACCGGAATCCGGAGTTTTAAACAGATAGCGGACGAACTCCGCACCTGTTCCGTCGTCCTGCGCCCCGGGCCACTGGCCGGCGCAGTCGACGCCGATCACCTCGCGACCACCGCCGTCGGCGTCTTCCAACAGCGCCCACAGGCTCACCGGGTAACAGCGGGTGCGCTCGGGTGCCAGCCGCCACCGGGCGTACCAACCGGGTCGAGCGGGGACGATCTCGACTATCCGCTTCATCACGACCTTCCCTTCCGCCGTGCCTCGGAAGATCTCCGGTCCACCACGATCGTCAGCCCCGCCCGGGTGACCGGCCCTCACCCCGGCCGGATGAAGCCTCACCGGCGTCGGCGACCGGCACCCGGCCCGACCCCGGCCCGATCGTTTCGCACCGGCGACGGCCGGGAAGGCCATCGACGAAGCCAGCGAACACCAGCGGAAGCGAGGTGTGCACCATGCGTAAGCAGATGGAGGGCGACAACCAGCGCCGTCGGGCACTGGCCCGCCAGGCCCGGGAACGCGGCATGCGAGCCGCCGACACCGGCGCCAGCCTGAGCGCGTCCAAACAACTCACCCACCTCGACCAGAACAAGCGGGCCGGCCCGGCACCGGCCGGCGGCCGCAAACCGGACACCACGCGGGGCGGTCCCGCTCCCCCGCCAGCCGGTTTGCCGGAGGCCCCTCGGCCCCGGCCGGAGCCAGGTGTGCAGGCACCGGGGATCACCACCATGGGCTACCGCGACCTGGTCGAGGACGTCGTCCGTCGCGCCGGGGTCGACTTCCGCACCGCCAAGGTCGGGGTCGAGTCGACGGTGCTCGTGCTGGCCTGGGCCCTGGAGGCCGGCGAACGCCGCCGGTTGCTGGAGGCGGTGCCCGCCTCACTGCACGACGTGGTCCCGGTGGACGGCATCGAGCGACGCCAGGACCTGAGCGGCTTCCTCTCCGAGGTGGGTCGGATCAGCGGTCGAAGCCCGGAGCAGGCGCGCTACCAGGCCGAGGCGACCCTCGCCGCACTCGCCGAGCACGACGGTGACCTGATCGAGTCGCTGCACGTACCGGATGAGCTGCGGCAGTTGCTGGCGCAGCCGTCGGCCGGCGGCGGCGTGGTCGGTCCGGTCAGCGCGCTGCCGCCGCTGTCGCCGGCCGAGCTGCGCGCGGCCCTGGCCGACCTGCCCTACTGGTCGGGTGACGGCACCGCGCTGTCCCGGACCCTGGAATTGCCGCCGGGCAACCTGGACCGGGTGTTGGACCGGCTCGATCTGCTGCGCCAGCAGACCGGCCGTGGGCCACGGATCGGCCGCGCCGACCCGACGACCGCCGTGCTGACCGTGACCTCAAGCAACGCCGGGGCGGTGACCGCGATGGACATCGACCTGGCGCACACGGTCGATGACGCCATCGACGAGGCGGGGGCCGGAATGGCCGCCGGCTGAGCCGGAAATCAGCTGTGCGGTCGCGGGGTCCGCGCCCACGACCGCACGAGCCTCCGTGCCGACGGGCCCGTGGTCAGCGGGCCCGCGCCGGCATCTCGGGCGACGCACTCTCCAGCGGTACGGCGGTGGCGGAGATCAGTCCGAGCTGTGCCGCCGACCGCTGTAGTGCGGCGTCGAGGAACCAGTCCGCGCTCACCCTGGCCCGGTTGCCGGGCATCGCAAGCAGGTGGTAGCCCCGGGTGACCGCCTTGGCGGGCAGACCGGACAGCGGCACCTTCAGCGGATTCGCCGCGGCCTGCTTGCCGCCCAGGTCGACCACCCAACCGAGGTCGTGGTGCTTGTACGGCCGGCGGCGTCCCTGCCCGTACGAGGCGGCGATGTTGTGCGCGGCCAGTTTGCCCTGCCGCTGCGCGTGCTGAGCGGTCATCGTGCAGATCTCACCGGGCCGGGTCAGGTCGGGCACCGCGGCGGCGTCGCCGCAGGCGTACACCTCGGGGAACCCGGGGACGTTGAGGTACTCGTCGACGACCAACCGCCCCTTCTCGGTCCGCAGGCCCAGTTCCGCCACGAACGGGTCGGGGCGCACGCCGACGCACCAGACCAGCGAGCAGGTGGGGACGTACTCGCCGTCGGTGAGCTTGACCCCGTCGGAGGTGGCGACCGCCACCGAGGTACCCATCCGTACGTCGACCCCGCGCCGCCGCAGCACCTTGTCGGCGGTGACCGACATCCGCCGGTCCAACTCCGGCAGCACGCGTGGGGCGACGTCCAGCAGCAGCCACCTCGGCCGGATCTTGAGCCGGGGGTGCTGGGCGGCCAGTTCGTCGGTGAACAGGATGCCGTGCGCGGCCACCTCGGTACCGGTGTATCCGGCACCCACCACCACGAAGGTGGCGCGTGCCTGCTGCTCCGCCGGATCCTCTGCCTGCTCGGCCAGCTCGATCTGCCGGACCACGTGATCGTGCAGGTAGAGCGCCTCAGGCAGACCGCGGAAGCCGTGCGCGTACTCGGTCACGCCGGGAATGGGTAGCAGCTTGTTCACGCTGCCGACGGAGAGGACCAGGCGGTCGTACGCCAGCCGATTGCGGTCGCCCTCCGGCTGGGTGAAGCCGACCCACCGGTTCTGCAGGTCGACGCTGTCGGCCTCGCCGATGACCACCCGTACGCCGTCCAGGGTGCCGGCCAGCGGCACCGCGATCCGGCCCGGCTCCACCACCCCCGCCGCCACCTCCGGCAGCAGCGGCAGGTACAGGAAGTAATCCGTCGAATTCAGCAGGACGATCTCGGCTCGGTCGCGGGCCAACCGGCTCAACGTCTTCGCCGCGTGGTACCCGGCGAACCCGGCCCCCACGATCACCACACGAGGCTTCGTCATTTCGGCCCGGTTCCCGTCGTGCGCGCCGGCAAACGTCCCCACGACAGTCGCGAGGACCTCAGCGTGGTCGGTCGGGTGGCATCGGGAACTGCAGGAAGGTGGCGCCGCGCAGGTCGAGCCAGGCACGGTCGGGCGCGCGGACCAGCCGCAGCATCACCTCGACGCAGGTGGGGCAGCGACCCACCAGGCCGGGCGCGTGCGAGTAGACCCGCAGCCCGGCCACCGGACCGGGGGTGCCACAGTTGGCGCACCGGGCGGTGGCGCTGCTCAGGTCGACCGCGAACACCTCCCCCAACGGACCGTCGAGCATGTTGCCGTCCACGTAGGGCAGCGCGGTCATCCGCGGTCTCCTCTCAACCGGTCGGGCCGAAACGTTCGGTGCGTACCCGCCGCGCCGGGTGGCCCAGCCCGACGAGCAGGTCGGAGACGGTCTCCACGAAAGCGGTGGGCCCGCACACGTACACCAACGGCTCCAGCTCCGGCGGCCAGCCATGGGTGTTGACATCGGCGAGGCCGAGCCGGTGCGGCTCGCCGCGCCAGCCCTCGGGCGCCTGCCGGGTGTACACGTACGCCACGTCCAGGCCGGCGTCGTCGCGTACCCGTCGCCGCAGCTCGTCGGTGTAGAAGGCGTCCTCGGGGGTGCGGACGGAGTAGATCAGCCGGAACGGTGCCCTGCTGCCGGCCGCCCGCCGGCCGCGGATCATGGCCATGAGCGGCACCACCCCCGATCCCCCGGCGACCAGCAGCACCGGTTCGGTCTGCTGTGGCCGCCAGACGAACCAGCCGCCGATCGGGCCGCGGACCTCGACCGGGTCACCCTCGCGGTAGGCGTCCACCAGGAACGGCGACACCTCGCCGTCGGACACCCGCTGGACGGACACCTCGATCCGGTCACCGTCGGCGGGGGCGGCGAGCGAGTACGACCGGGCGGCCTGGTACCCGTCCGGCGCGGTGAGCCGGATGTCGACATGCTGGCCAGGCAGGTGGGCCGGCCAACCGGGTACCTCCAGCACCAGGGTCCGCGCCGTCGGCGTCTCGGTCCGGTGTGCCACCAACCGGGCCGCCCGCCAGCTCATCCGGCCGCTCAATCGCCCTGGTACCGCTGCTCACGCCACGGGTCGCCGTAGTCGTGGTAGCCGGCGGTCTCCCAGAAACCCGGGGTGTCCTCGACGGTGAGATGAATGCCCCGCACCCACTTGGCGGACTTCCAGAAGTAGAGGTGCGGCACGAGCAGCCGCGCCGGCCCGCCGTGCTCGGCCGGCAGGTCGTCTCCGTCGTAGGTGTGCACCAGCCAGGCCTGCCCGTCGCGCAGGTCCTCCAGTGGGAGGTTTGTGGTGTAGCCGCCGTAGGAGTGCGCGAGGGCGTAGTCGGCGGCGGTGTCCACGCCGTCGAGCAGCGTGTCCAGCGAGACGCCGCGCCAGGTGGTGCCGAGCTTGGACCACCGGGTGACGCAGTGGATGTCGACGGTCGGCGTCTCCTGCGGCAGCGCCATCATCTCGTCCCAGCTCCACCGGTACTCCGTACCGGTCTCGGAGCTGATCACGAATTCCCACTGGTCACGGGGCACCCGTGGGGTCGGGCCCGCGGAGAGCACGGGAAAGTCAGGCGTCAGGTACTGGCCGGGAGGCAGATCCGGAGCTTCGGCGCGCGGCCGACCCTGGAAGCCCGGTGTGACGATACCCACCGCTCAGTCCTACCACGGCGAGCACCGCCGGGGGCGGGTTCGACAGGCACGGAGTCGGCCACCCGTTCCCGTGGACGCTCACTTCCGCTCGGTGACGACTTCCTTGGCCCCCGGCACCACGTTCCGGGTCGCCCGCAGGCTGGTGATCGTGACCACGGTCAGCACGCCGACGATGACCAGCAGCGAGGCCACGGTGGGGATCTCCGGGACGCCCTCCCAGACGCCGTGCGCCCAGTGCAGGCCGAGCTTGATGCCGATGAAGGCCAGGATGATCGCCAGGCCGTAGGTGAGGTGGACCAGCCGGCTCAGCGCCGCGTGCAGCACGAAGTACAGCGCCCGCAGGCCCAGCAGGGCGAAGGCGTTGGTGGCGAAGACGAGGTACGGGTCCTCGGTGATGCCGTACACCGCCGGCACCGAGTCGACGGCGAAGACCACGTCGGTGGCGAACACCGCAACCACCACCAGCGCGAGCGGGGTGAGCGCCCGACGCCCGTCGACCCGGACGGTCATCTTGGTGCCGTGGTACTCGTGGACCACCGGCATGAACCGGCGCAGCAGTCGCACCGAGCGCATGGTGCCGATGTCCACCGTCTGCTCGTGCCCGGTGAACGCGTCGCGGAGCAGCTTGGCGGCGGTGAACAGCAGGATCAACGCGAAGATCAGAAAGGCGAAGTCCAGGGTTTGCAGGGCCGCCGCGCCTAGGGCGATGAAGACACCACGCAGGACCAGCGCTCCGGTGATGCCGAACAGCAGCACCCGCTGGGCGAGTTCGCTGGGCACTGCGAAGGCGGCCAACAGCAGCATGAAGACGAAGAGGTTGTCGACCGACAGCGACTTCTCGACCAGGTATCCGGTGAGGTACTCGAAGCCACGCTCGGAGCCGTAGCGGTGCCAGACCCAGGCACCGAAAGCCAGCGGCAGGGCTATGTAGAAGGCGGTCCAGCCGAGTGCCTCCTTGAGCGACACCTCGTGCGGACGCCGGGTCACCAGGAAGTCCAGCGTCAGCAGGGCGAGCACGCCAAGGATGGTGATCGCCCACAGCGAGGGCGTGCCCACCGACTGCAGACCAGCCGCGACAGACAAATCGGACATGGGGCCTCCTCGAACACCGTGTCATGTTCGAGGTCTCCTTCACCCACGTTTCGTGGGCAACCACCCGAGGCGCGCTCCGGGCGCGCCGTACTGACCGGCATGGTTCGTGGGAAGTACTCCCCTCGTGCTGACAAGGTTAGGACAGCCGAATTCCGCCCGCCAGGCGGGGCGTTGTCGGGCCCGGTGGCTTCGCTCACGGCGGGCGGCCGGCCGAACGCGAGGTGAGCGCCTATCGTGACCCGGTGACCGCAGACCTGGCGACCGGCCCACTGTCCGGCGTACGCGTGGTGGAGCTGGCCGGTATCGGCCCCGGGCCGTTCGCCGCCATGATGCTGGCTGACCTCGGCGCCGACGTGATCCGGGTCGACCGGGTCACCGAGGTGGATGCCACGGCCTTCGGCACCCCGCACCCCGATCTGCTCAACCGGGGGCGCCGCTCGATCGGGGTGGACCTGAAATCCGCCGACGGGCGCGAGGTGGTACTGGCCCTGGTCCGCGACGCGGACGCCCTCGTCGAGGGGTTCCGGCCCGGCGTCACCGAACGGCTCGGCGTCGGGCCGGCCGACTGCCACGCGGTCAACCCGGGGCTGGTCTACGGCCGGATGACCGGCTGGGGCCAGGACGGCCCGAACGCCCCGTACGCCGGGCACGACATCGACTACCTGGCGCTGACCGGTGCGTTACACGGCATCGGACGGGCCGGTGAGCCTCCGGTGCCGCCGATGAACCTGCTCGGCGACTTCGGCGGCGGCGGAATGATGCTCGCCCTGGGTGTCGTCTCCGCGCTGTACGCGGTGCGCGGGGGTGCCACCGGCCAGGTGGTCGACGCGGCCATCGTGGACGGGGTCGCGGTGCTCAGCACCCAGATCCACGCCCTGCACCAGCTCGGCATGTGGCGAAACCCGCGCGGGGTCAATCTGCTCGACGGGGGTGCGCCCTTCTACGACACGTACGAGTGCGCCGACGGGCGGTACCTCGCCGTCGGGGCGCTGGAGCCGCGCTTCTACGACGAGTTGGTGCGGCTCACCGGTTTCCCACTGCCGCCGGACGAGCCGATCGACCGCACCGACCCGGCGAACTGGCCGGCGCTGCGGGCCGCCTGGGCGCGCCTGTTCCGCACCCGTACCCGCGACGAGTGGGCCGCGCTGCTCACCGCCTCCGACGCCTGCGCCGCGCCGGTGCTGGACTGGCGTGAAGCCCCGGAACACCCGCACCTGGCCGCCCGGAAGACGTTCGTGCTCAGCGACGGGGTCGTCCAACCGGCGCCGGCACCCCGGTTCTCCGCCACCCCGGCCGCGATCCGCCGGCCGCCGCCGTGGCCGGGCGAACACACCGACGAGATTCTCGGCGAGGCAGGCTTCGACCGGGACCGGATCAGCCGGCTGCGCGCCAGCGGGGCTGTCGGCTAGTGCGGTGTCCGCACCGACGGCCAGTCAGCCGCGCCGCAACGTGGCGCCGGGCGCCAGGGCGGGCTCGACCATGTCGCGGTAGTCGCGGGGCAACTGGACCACCAGTTCGTCGAACTCGCCACCGGTCACCGCCTCCCGAAGGGTGGTGAAGACCGCGCGGACCGCGTCCCGGGCGGCCGGCTCCCCCACCCCGGCGCGGAGCGCGACCCGGGCGACGAACTCGGCGGCGCCGAAGCGCTCCGCCGCCTCGATGTCCGGTGTCGGGCGCATCGGCAGCCGCAGCGGAGCGGGCAGCTGCACGGCCAGGTCCAGCACCTCGCCGCCGGTCAGCCGCTCGGCCAGCGTCTCCAGCGTCGCCCGAATCAGCTCCACCGCCCGCGACGATGACGTGGCGGTGCGCTGGGCGACCTGGTCGACGAACGTGTCGTAGTTCATCGCGTACCCCCTCCGGCCGGCGCTTACCCACCCGCTCGGTATGGAAACGGCGACTGCTTTTCCGTCGGCCTCGGCGCGTGAGCGGCCCCGGGTCGGGTATCCGCGCCCGGTTGTGGCCGGACCGAATGCCCGGGAGGAGCCGACATCATGGCGAGTTACGCCGACGTCCTGCAGTACCTGTCGAGCCTGGACTACCCCGCCGGGAAGGACGAGGTGGTACGCGAGGCCGAGCGGGAAGGGGCGCCGCCGGACGTGCTCCAGGCCCTGCGCGCCCTTCCTCCGGTGGATTACGCCAACGGCAACCAGGTGGCCCGGTCGGCCGGCATCGACGCGGCCCCCGAGATCACCGACGCGCAGCGTGGCGCGCAGGGACGCGACAAGCGGCACCAGCGGGTATCACAGCACCTGCGCGGCATCTAGGCCTGCCCGCCGCGTCTCGACTCGCCGGTAGACAGGGAGGCGCCCCGGCAGCGAACCGCTGCCGGGGGCGCCCCTGCGTAACCGCCTGCCCTGGCGACGGCGCACCCGAACCGGGTCGCGGCCACCAGGCGGCCGACAGCCACCCGAACCGGGTGGCTGCGTTTTACTGCGGTCAGCTTACCGCACGCCATCAGCCGAACGGACAGCGGGTACCGACGAAGGGCCTCATTCTGTCAGCTCGGCGTAGCGCCCCTCCAGGTCGACCCGCGCGAGCGCACCGACCAGCCAAGCGAGCCGCTCCGACTCGCGGCCGCCGGCCAGCCCGGCGAGATCCTCGGCGGAGCGGCCCAAGCCGAGTCGCCGCGCCGCCGTCAGCGCGCGCCGGTCGGCCACCGGCGCGACCTCGCCCCACAGCGCCTGCACCTCGCGCAGGAACAGGTCCGCGACCTGCTCGTCGACCCCCGGAAGGGCGGTGAGCAGGGCCCGCTCACGGGCCGGGTCGCGGTGCGCCGCCGACCGCAGCCGCCTTAGGTCGCCCCGGTACCGTTCGACGACCGTGCGGGCCAGCCGGCCCAGCAGGTCGGCCAGCGCGTCGACGTCGCCGCGCTGGCCGCTGTCGCGCAGCGCCCTGACCCGATCCGGGTGTGACGCGCCGGACAGCCGGGCGGCGCTGTCCCAGCCCGCGTCGGACAGCGCGTGCGCGCCGTCGACGGCCCGCCGGAAATCTCCCCGGCGGGCGAGCAGCATGGACAGGCAGAGCACCTGGAACAGGCTGGACGGGTTGTTTGTGACCCGGAATCCGTACTGCTCGGCGAAGCCCCGGCCGCTACCGGCGAGCCGACGCGCCAACCGCTTCCTGTCCTCGATCGTGGCAACCGTGGTGGGCATGAGCGGCTGTTACCCGCGCCCCGCACGAGTAGGCCGGGTGTCCCGGCCGCCCGGACACGAACCTCAGCTGCGATCCAACGTCAGTACGCGTACCCCTGAGCCCAGCACGGCGGCGTCCACGTGGGTGAACAAGGTGGGCTGGAAGGGACCGGCGAACATCGGGATGCCCGAGCCGATCACGGACGGGTGCTGCTTGATGATGAGCCGGTCGATCTCGGGCAGCAGGCTGTGGGCCAACGTACCGCCGCCGACCAGCCAGATGTCCAGCTCGCTGCCGTCCTGCTTGAGGCTGCGGACTCGGTCGAGGGCGTCGGTGCGGACCAGCTCGACGGCGTTGCCCGGCGTTGCCCGCAGGGTGGTGGAGAACACCAGGTGACGCAGGTGCGGATAGGCGTCGTCGAGCCCGGCGTCCAGGCCGAGCTGATAGGACGCCCGACCTTCGAGCACCGTGTCGAAGACCTTTCCCGGCCCCTCGACGCCCAACGCGGCACGGGCGGGCGCGGGCAACGTCTCCGGGAAGTTGGTCACCATGTAGTCGATCAGGTCGGCGGGGACCGGGAAGTAGCTCTGGCCGCTCGGGTCCCCGCCGTCCGGGCCGGCGATGAAGCCGTCGAGGGTGGTCGCCACGTAGTAGGTGAGTCGGCGCAAGAGGCCCTCCATCACAGGACGCTCAACTGTCGGATCGGTGGTCCTCGGGGTTCCGGCCGGCTTGGGTCACTCGGCGCCCACGAGCCTCGCCAGGGTAGCTTCCAGCTCGGCGCGGCCGCGTTGCTGCCCCTCGGCCGCGGTGAGTTCGGCGAAGAGCAGACCGTCGACGAGCGCGAGCGCGGCCTTGGCCACATCGCGTGCTGCCACGACGCCCTGCTCGGTCAGCCGCTGCTCGATGGCACCACGCACCCGGTGCGTGCCGGCCGCCAGGACCTCGCGCAGCTCGGGCCGCCGTACGGATTCGAGCGCGAGCTCGTAGCGGGCGAGGAGCCGCTCCCGGTCGGCGCTGAGCAGCTGTTCGGCCACTCGGGCGAGGTCTGCGGCGAGCGTCCCGCCGGTTGCGGGAGCGAGGGCCGCCTCGTCCAGTTCGGCCAGCCGGTCGACGGCCGCCCGGAGCAGGTCCGCGCGGGTGCGGAAGTAGTAGGAGGTCGAGCCGAGCGGAAGCCTCGCCTCCCTGTCGACGGCTCGGTGCGTGAGTCCACGTCCACCGGCCGTGGCCAGCGTGGTGATCGCCGCGTCCGCGATCACCGTCCGGCGTTCGGTCGCCATGGGCTTCCCTCCCAGCTCTACAGGTGTAGAGTAGCACTCCTCGACACCTGTAGAGGAGGATTCCATGCCGAACGACTACGTGGTGCACGTCCTCGTACTCGGCCTGGCCACCACCGCAGCGTTCAGCCCACCCACGCGACCACGGCCGCTGGCGCGGGCCGCCTTCCTGGCCGGGATGGTCGTGAACGAGGTGCCTCACCTGGTACTGACGCTGCTCGCGGTCTCGACCGCCGCGGCCGTCTGGAGCGGGGACCTGCGCCGCGACGTGTTGTCGGGCGTCCTGCTGGCGGGCGCGGCCGCGACCGCGGTGATGCTTGTCGCGTTGACCAGCCGGGCCACCCGTTCGAGCTCCGTCGCTGATGCCGCACTCCGTGCGGCCGGAATAGACCGCGCACCGCCGCGACAGAGCCGGTGGCGTACCGCCCTCACCCCGCTTCCGATCCGACCGCGTTCCGTGCAGCGACTACGCAACCTGCGCTACGGCGACCACCGGCGCCAGCGCCTCGACGTGCTGCGACGCCGCGACCGGCCCACGGGTGGCCCGGTGCTGGTCTACTTCCACGGCGGCGGCTACTTCTCGGGAAGCAAGAACTGGGAAGGTCGTGGCCTGCTGCATCACCTCGCCGCGCGCGGCTGGGTGTGCATGAGCGCGACGTACCGACTCCGCCCCGGGGCGGGCTTCGAGGAGCACCTTGCCGACGCGGAGGCCGCGATGGCCTGGGCGCGCACGCACGCGGGAGAGTACGGCGCGGACGCGACGACGGTGGTGATGGCGGGCAGCTCCGCGGGCGCTCATCTGACCTCTCTCTACGCGCTGCGCGCGACGCCCGACGAGCGCCCTGCCGCAGCGGTCTGCCTCTACGGCTACTACGGCCGGTACTACGGCCGCAGCACCGACGAGGTGGTCACGTCGACCCCGTTCGCGCTGCCGGCATCCGACGCACCGGCCTTCCTGATCGCGCACGGAAGTCTCGACAACCAAACCTCCGCCGCCACGGCGCGCGCCCTGGCGGACAAGCTGCGGGCCGAGTCGTCGCAGCCGGTGGTCCACGTCGAACTGCCCGGCGGCCAGCACGCGTTCGACTTCGTCACCTCCTGGCGGCTGACCGCTGTCATCGGCACCCTGGACGCTCTTCTGGCTGACATCGGCGTGGAAGCGGGACGTCAGCTGGAGGCGTCGTGAAGGTGCTGATCGCCGGCGGGGGTGTCGCTGGCCTGACACTCGCGGCGCTGCTGCGTCCCCGTGGCCACCAGATCACCGTGGTCGACCCCGGCCACGGCAGCGACGACGGCTTCGCACTCGCCCTGTGGCCACACGGAACCCGGGTGCTGCATGCGGTCGGCGTCCACGACCGGCTGGTCGAGCGCGGCCTTCCGATGCGGCGCTACACGGCGCGGTCGGGGTCCGGTGCCCTGCTCACCACCTCCGGGCCACCTGCCGGCATCGCCCGCCACGGATATCTGGGCACCGTGCCGCGCAGCGACCTCGTTGAGATGCTGGCCACGGCCTGCGACCACGTCGAGCACCGGACAGGTCGCGTCGTGGCCCTGGAGCAGCACCACACCGGCGTCGATGCTCATCTCGACGGCGGAACCATCATCGAGGCCGACCTGTTGGTGGGTGCCGACGGCATCGGTTCCGCGGTGCGCACCGCGCTCCTCGGACCCCAGCCCCGGCATGACACGGGATGGACCTGCGCCACGTGGTGGACCGAGGCGGCGGACCACCCGGGCGACGCCGGTGAGACGCTGGAGTTCTGGGGAGCCGGCAGCTTCGTCGGGTGCTACCCGTGCCGGGGTCGGAGTTGCCTGATCGTCGGCGGCCCCTCGGATACCGTCCGTGGTCAGCAGGCCAGGCCATGGCTGCGCCGGACTCTCACCGGAGCGGGCCTGCCCGCCGACCGTCTGCTGCCCGGCTCAGACGACGAACGTTGGCTGTGGCCCATGACCGACGTGCGCTCCACCCGATGGGTACGCGACCGGGTGGCGCTGGTGGGGGACGCCGCAGCCGCCTTTCTGCCGACCGCCGGAATGGGTGCCTCGATGGCGCTGGAGTCGGCGGCGGCGCTGGCCGACGAACTCAGCCGCTGCGACGCCGGCCACGTGCCCTTCGCCCTCCGCCGCTACGAGCGGCGGCGGAAGGGGCGCGTCGAGCGGGCGCAGCGGCAGTCACGCCACTTCGCCCGGGCGCTCTTCACCTCGTCGAGCACGCTCGCCCGCCTCCGCAACGGGCTCGTCGCCCGCATGTCCGTCGACCGGCTGCTCGCCCCCTTGGTGCGCGACCTGGATCATCCCGCCTGACTGACCTCGCCTAGGCGTGGAAGCCACCGGAACGGTCGCGGGCCTTGAGCCGGACGGTGGGCAGCGCCGGTGCCGGCAGCGGCGGGTCCGGGTCGTCGGCCACGACCCCGAAACGCCGCCCGGCCATCCAGTCCTCCCGGGCGGCGACGATCTCGTCGTGGTCACGGCCGACGAAGTTCCACCACATCACCAGCGGCTCCTCGAACGGTATGCCACCGAGCAGCATGAACCGGCTACCCGGCTCACCGCCGAGGCGCAGCACGTCCCGCCCGGCGCCGAGCCAGAGCAACGCCCCGGGCGCCAGCGGCAGCCCGTCGACCTCGCCAGCGCCGTCGAGGGCCAGCAGCGCGTACTCGAAGTCACGCCGCAGCGACAGCCCGGCCACCGCCGATCCGGCCAGTTCCAGTTGCGCGCCGAGCAGCGGGGTGTGCACCCGGGCCGGCGAGCGTTCTCCGGCGAGTTCCCCGACCAGCAGGGTGACGTCGAGATCCCCGTCGCGCCACCGGGGCAGCTCGGCGTGGTGGGCGAAGTCGGCCCCTGCGGCTCGGGCCTCGTCCGGCAACGCCACCCACAACTGCACCCCGTGCATCAGGGGCGGGTGCTCCGCCGGTGAGCGTTCGGAGTGGGCGATGCCGTGACCCGAGGTCATCACGTTGAGTTGGCCGGGACGGATCGGCTGCTGGTTACCGAGGCTGTCGCGGTGCAGGATCTCGCCGTCGAGCAGCCAGGTCACCGTCTGCAGACCGGTGTGCGGATGCGGCGGCACCTCCATGCCGGGCCGTTGGGCCACATCGTCGGGGCCGAAATGGTCGACGAAGCACCACGCCCCGACCAGTCGACGGGTGCGTTGCGGCAGCAGCCGACGCACCGTGGTGTAGCGGCCCAGCGGCACATCGTGGCCGGGCAGCAGCACGCTGCCTGGATCTACCGTCGCCACACCGGGCGGACGGGTCTCGGCAGGCATCGCTTCGGCACGCTCCACGGTCCGACTCTACGCCCGCCCCGGCCGCCCGCCCGGCGGTCGGCGAGCGGCTGCCCCCGCACGGGGCTCAGCCGCCGCGTACGGTCACCACGTTGGCACCGGCCACCAGGTCCAGGAAAATCCGTTCGGGGGCCCGGTCCCAGCCCGGTGAGCCGAGCACCGTACCCGGGGCGAGGCCGTCGCGGCGCTCGCCGTACAGATCGACGGCACCGGCGCCGGAGCCAGTCCGGACGCGCACCGGCACGCCGTCGGTGACCGTGACGTCGAACTGGTTGACCCCACCGGTGACCCGCACCACGAGCAGCCCGTCGACGTGGGGCAGCCGAAGGTCGGTCCGGGTCGCGCCACCCACCAGTTCCAGTCCGGACAGCCGGGCGGCGCTGAGGTCCATCCGTCGCTCGGCGGCCCCACCGGTGAGCCGCAGGTCCCAGGACACCCGGGCGTTCAGCAGCACCTCGACCACGCCCGGCTGCTCGCCGGTTCGCTCCATCCGCAGCGACACCCGATCGCCTACCAGTTCGGGACGTGCCCGCGAGCCGGACGCGGCGGGGCTGACCACGCGGTACAGCTCCTCCCCCAGCTCGGTGACCCGCAGATCCACCCGGTCCAGCCCGTCGACCAACTCGAAGCTGGCCCGCCGTCGATCGTGCAGCGGCGCGGTCCGTACCTCCTCGGGGCTCTCCCGCGCGGCCCGGGCGGCACCGCCCAGTCCGCTGGCGTCGTCCGGCGCGGCGGTCGCGCTGGCCACCGAGTCCGTTCCGCCGGAGAAGACCCGGCCGAGCCGGTGCGGGTCGGAGAGGATCACCACGACGGCAACCGCGCCCAGGCCCAGCACCAGCACCGCAGCGGCGACCAGCAGCCGGGCGGCCGGCGACCAGACCTGCCGATCCGGTGGTGTGCCTCCGACCTCGGTGGGCGTCGCCGGGAACACCTCGATCTCGATCGATGGTGCCGGGGCTCGCCCGGATTGTGTCTGATCCTGTCCGCCCTGCACCGATCCGGCCATCGGTCTCCCCTTTCACGGTCCCCTACCGAGGGGTACGCGCCAGGAGGCGGGTCGGATCAGTCGACCGCGTATCGCACCGGCACCTGAGCTGGTCCGGGACCGTCGGTGAACCGGGCGGCGGTGACGAACCGTATCGAAGGACGGTCGGCGCGACGCCGCCGAGGTCCGGCAACGGCGCCGGGCCTGAACCGGAAGGGACGTGTCGGTGATGCCGGAGACGGTCGAGTCGGTGTTCGCCAGTGTGGTCGCCCGCAACCCGGGTGAGCCCGAGTTCCACCAGGCCGTACGGGAGGTGTTGGAGAGCATCGGGCCGGCGCTGGCCCGGCACCCGGAGTACACGCGGGCCCGGATCATCGAGCGGATCTGCGAACCGGAACGGCAGATCATCTTCCGGGTGCCCTGGGAGGACGACGCAGGTCGGATCCGGGTGAACCGGGGCTTCCGGGTCGAGTTCAACAGCGCGCTCGGCCCGTTCAAGGGTGGGCTGCGCTTCCATCCCACGGTGTACCTGGGCATCGTCAAGTTCCTCGGCTTCGAGCAGATCTTCAAGAACGCGCTGACCGGGCTGCCGATCGGCGCCGGCAAGGGCGGCGCGGACTTCGATCCCAAGGGGTGCTCGGACCGCGAGGTGATGCGCTTCTGCCAGAGCTTCATGACCGAGTTGCACCGGCACATCGGGGCGCAGACGGACGTGCCGGCCGGTGACATCGGGGTGGGCAGCCGGGAGATCGGCTACCTGTTCGGCCAGTACAAGCGGATCACCAACCGGTACGAGTCGGGTGTGCTGACCGGCAAGGGCCTGTCGTACGGCGGCGCGCAGGCGCGTACCGAGGCCACCGGCTACGGCGCGGTGTTCTTCGCCGAGGAGATGCTGCGGCAGACCGGGGATGGTCTGGACGGCAAGCGGGTGGTGGTCTCCGGTTCCGGCAACGTGGCCATCCACGCCATCGAGAAGGTCCACCAGCTCGGCGGGACGGTGGTCGCCTGCTCCGACTCGACCGGCTACCTGCTCGACGAGAAGGGCGTCGACCTCGACGTGTTGCGGGAGCTGAAAGAGCGGCGGCGCGGCCGGTTGGCGGACTACGTGCTGGACGTGCCGCACGCGGTAAGCGTCGCCGGCCGTACCCCCTGGGAGGTGCCGTGCGACCTGGCCCTGCCGTGCGCGACCCAGAACGAGATCGGCGGCGCGGAGGCCGCCCAGTTGGTCGCCGGTGGCTGCGCGGTGGTGGTGGAGGGGGCGAACATGCCGACCACCCCCGAGGCGGTGCGCATCCTCGGTCGGGCCGGCGTGCGCTTCGCTCCCGGTAAGGCGGCCAACGCCGGTGGCGTGGCGGTCAGCGCCCTGGAGATGCAGCAGAACGCCAGCCGGGAGACGTGGACCTTCGCGAAGTCGGAGCAGCGATTACGAGAGACGATGCGGGACATCCACGCCCGGTGCTGGGCGACGGCGGAGGAGTACGGCCTGCCGGGCGACTACGTGGCCGGGGCGAACATCAACGGGTTCCGCCGGGTCGCCGAGGCGATGCTGGCGCACGGCGTGGTCTAGGGCGGGCAGACAGGTACCGGTGCCCGTCGGAGGGAGCGGCGGGCACCGGTACCTTCGTTCTCCGGGCCCTGCCCGGAATCGTGGATCAGTTCGCGCCACCCGCACCGAAGCGGTTGCGCCGCCGCCAGGCCAGCGTGCCGAGCAGCAGGACGGCACCGGCGGCGACGAGCCCGCCGCCGACCTTCATCGGCGTGTCCAGGCTGCTGCCGGTGACCGGCAGGTGCGGCTTCTTCTTGTGCAGCACCCGCAACTGGGTCGAGGCGGTACGGCCGGACTCCCGACCGGTCGCGGTGAAGGTGAGCAGGCCGGTCACCGACGGCGTGTACCGCCGGGTGAAGACCCCTTCGGAGTTGGTCCGGGCGGTGAAGCTCAGCGGCGCGCTGGCCTGGAAGGCCACCGGCGCCATGGCGACCGTGCTGCCGTCGCTGCGCCGTGCCGTACCGGCGGCCGGTGCGGCCAGCGGCGACACCGAGACGACGATGTCGACCGTCTCGTTCGGCCCGAAGTTGCGGCCGGTCAGGATGACCGTCTCACCGAGGAAGATGGTGGGTCGGTTCACCGTCAGCGACGCCAGCACCGGCGGATACGGCGGTGGCTGGGGCGGATCGGTGACTGTTGGCGACGGCTGCGGCTGCGGTTGCGCCGCCCCCGCCGCAGCCGGCACGGCCACCACGGCCAGACCGACCGTGAGCGCCATGATGATGCGGGATAGCCGCATGGTTCGTTCCCTCCTACTGAGAACAGCTTGGTGCGGTAACAACATGGGTGGTCCATGGGGTGGCGGTCGGGGTCAGCCACAGCTCGGCCGCTCCGCTGTCCGTCTTGCCGGTCAACAGCGAGACCTCCAACGTGCGGGTCCCGCCCGGTCCGATCTCGACGTTCACGGTGGCGACCTGCCGCCGCCGCTCGGTGCCGTTGCCCACCGAGGTCTCGGCACCGTCGACCCGGGTGTCGAGCACCGCCCCGCCGGCCGGCCCGTACACCGACACCAGCGTCCGGACGGTGTACGGATCCCCGGCCCGGCCGAGGCCGAGGACCGACTCGCTGAGCCCCGAAGCCGGTGCGGTGGACCGGAGCGTCACCCGGAGGTTCAGCTCACGGCGACCGTCTGCGTGGCAGTCGCCGACCGTCAGGTCGGCGGTCTGCCGGAGGTAGTAGCCGAGCTTCGCGCCGCTGCCGTCGTTGAGGAACACGCCGACCGTCGGCACGGTGTCCTGTTCCGGAAGCGTCCCGGCCACCCGGCTGTCGCCGAACGTCCGCTGTTCCTCCGGTCGGGCACTCCAGAACAGTATCCGACGTTCTTGTATAGAGCGGTTGAATGCGGACAACAACCCATTCGGGTGGACGTTCCGGGCGAATAGCGTGTCGAAGACGGTGGCCGCTGCACCCGCGAAAAAGCCGTCCTGTTCTCTCGGACTCATCCGCTGGTAGGTGTCGCTGAGCAGCGTCTTGACCGCGTTCTCGGCGCTCAACGCCACGCCACCCGGCACCCGCACCGGCCCGGTGGCCTTCAGCAGGTACGACAGCACCACCGGGTCGACGGCCAGGACCCCGTCCACCGTCTCCCCGCTGTGCCGGCGGTACATCTCCCGGTACAGGGCCGCCGCGGTCGGGAAGTGCGGGCTGAGGTTCACATCCGCCGGATAGATGCCGGGAAGCTCTCCCCAGAGGGCGCGCACCTCCGCCGGGATCTTCAGCGGCTCGGCGAACCGGCCGATGCTCGAACCGCTGCCCTGGGCCCCCATCTTGACTCGGCCATTGTTCGCCTCGATGACCGCGTACGCGCCGAACATGCCGCCGGTCGCGCGCAGCTCAGCGGGGTTCTGCGACACCAGCAGATACCGTCGCGGCCCGTCCACGCCCAGCAACGGCGGCAACAGTCGGCTCGCCCGGTCCGCCGCCGAGGTCATCGCGGCCAACTGGTCGATCTCGCCACGCAGCTCCGTGAGGGCGCGTCGGACCTGCCCGACCAGCCGGTCACCGGAGACCTCGGCCAACTCCGCGCGGGTCCGCTGGACCGTGGCGTGCACCGCGACCAGATCGTCGGTGACGGCGCGCAGGCCGTTGAGGTCCAGCCGACCTTCCTGAGGGATCAGTCCGCCGAGGTCGACCCGGAGCAGCGCCGGGAACGCCTGGCGGGCCAGGTCGTCGATGGCGATGGCGATCTGCCGGACCGCGGTGAGGTTCGCCCCGGCCACCGGGGCCTGTCGGCCGAGCCACCATCCGGGGTCCCCGGTGGCCCGCCGCGCCGCGCCGGCCTGCTCCTGCAGGGCGGCGAGGGTCCGCTGGGCGCGTGCGGTGTCGCCACCGACCAGATGGGCACTCAGTTCACCGGCCAGGCCGGCGGCGTTGACCAGGTGGGCACGCGCCTGCCAGCCACGAAAACCGACCCACCCGGTGAGACCCAGCACCAACGAGGCAACCACCAACGTGGTCAGCAGGATGCGACGCAGTCGGGCGCGCCGACGGCGGCGGGATCGGCTACGCCGCCGTCGAGGGCTCTCGCTCTCCGACACATCACACCTCTTTCCAAAAACGGACAGAAGACCACATTGTTCTTAACACCTAACGGTGAGTTTGGAGTGTTAATGACGGGATCAGGCGTTACGAGAGGTTCGTTCGGCTTCCGTGGCACGCCTGGCGCCGATGGCCGCCGCCTCGCGCAGCAGCTCCTCGATGCGATCCACGCCCGACGGCAGCGACATCTCCCGGAGATACGCTTCCCGGCCGCGCCGACCCATCTCGGCCCGCGCCGGTGCGGGGATCTGCGCCGCCAGCCAGAGCCGGTCCGCCAGGCTGGCCCAATCCTCTGGTGGGCAGGACAGCCCCGCCCGGGCCCGTTCGACAAGCGTCGCGGTGTCGCCGCCGGCCGAGGCGACCACCGGTACGCCGCAGGACAGGGCCGCTTGGAGCTTGTCCGGCACGCTGCTGCGCAGCTCGGGCAGATCGCGCACCATCACCAGCTGGTAGTCGGCAGCGGCGTACAGCTCGGGCATGTCCAACGGGGAGCGCCGGTCCACGAATCGGACGTTGTCGGCCCGCAGCTCGGCGGCGAGGCCCCGCACCCGCCGCTCGTCGGCGCCCGAGCCGACCAGGACCAGATCCACGGTCTCGCCCAGGGCCGCCGCCGCGCGTACCGCCGTGTCCAGTCCCTGCCGCGCGCCGATGGTGCCGGCGTGCATCACCACGCACCGTTCGTCCCGGCGGACCAACCGCCGAGCGGCCGGACCGGCCGACACCGGGCGGAAGATCCGCTCGTCGGTCCAGTTGAGCACCACCCGGACCCGCGCCTGGTCGATCCCGTCCGCCAGCACCGCGTCCCGCAGGGACGGCGTGGTGACCGCGACGCGGCTGGCGGCACGGTAGGTCCGGAGGGTGGCCGCCCGCACCCGCGCCGCCCACCTGCCGTCGTCGATGGCCTCGGGGACCTGTTCGGCCCAGACGTCCGGCACGTGCAGCACCAGCGGCACCGGACCGAGCAGGCGCAGCAGGGCCGCCGAGGCGAAGACGGCGGCCGGCGGCTGGTGCACGTACAGCACGTCCACGCCGGCCAGGAACCGGCGGCCCACAAGCGCCGCGCTGCCGGCGAAGGTCAGCCAGGAGGCCATCCGGCCGCGTACGGTGACGTCGCCGGTGCTGTACCGGGGCACCCGCCGCACGGTCAGCCCCCGGCTGCGGGTCTCGTGGTGCCAACGCTGCCGCCACCCCGGGTACACGTGCCCGCCCGGATAGTCGGGGAAGCCGGTGAGGACCCGCACCTCGTGCCCCCGCGCCGCGAGTTCCTCGGCGAGGCTGCCGGGAATGAACGCCGGCTCCGGCGGAAAGTGGTACGTCACCATCCCGATTCGCACCCGGACACCCCCGTTCCCTCGCATCGGTTCGGCGCGCCGCCCGGGACCGCGGCTGCGACGAATGCGTACGATCTCGACATCCCCTCACCGGGCGGACGCCACCGGCGACCGTCAAACGTCGCGGCGCCACCGCCCGCGACCGCGTCGTCCAGGGGGTTCCACATGCTCAGCGGGGTGCTGTTCGTCTGCCACGCCAACCTGTGCCGGTCACCGATGGCCGAGTACGCCGCCCGTCGCCTGCTCACCGGGCAGCCGGTGACGGTGGCCAGCGCCGGCACCGACGCCGTCGAGGGCCTGGCCATGCATCCGTACGCGGCGGCGATCGCCGCCGAGACCGGTGAGGACCCGGCGTCGTTCCGCAGCCGGCGACTACTGCCGGAACACCTCACCGGGGCGGTGCTGGTGCTGACCGCTACCCGGCGCCAGCGCTCCATCTGCACCGCGCTGGCGCCGGCGGCGCTGCACCGGACCTTCACGCTGCGCCAGTTCGGCCGGCTCGCCGCGGCGGCCGAACCACCGCCGGACGAGCAGGACGATCCGGTACGGGCCGCGGTGGCCGCCGCCGCACTGGCCCGGGGGCGGTTGCAGCCCGCCCCCGGCGATGCGGACGACCTGCGTGACCCCGTGGGGGGCACCCCGGAGGACTTCCGACGCTGCGCGGAGGAGATCGACCGCGCGCTGCGCCCCCTGGCCACGCTCATCGGGACAGCCGGGTGAGTTCCTGCGTGTGGTCGCTCACCTCGCCGGTGTTGGCCCGCTCGGCATGCCGGCCGCCCCTGCTGCGCTCCGACGGCACCGACTGGCCACCCGTCGCTGCGGCGACCACCCGGTAGGCCTCGTACTGGTACGCCTCGGCCTTGGGCACCCGGGCCATGTTCAGCACGCAGCCGAGCAGCCGCACCGAGACCGAGTGCAGGGCCCGGGCGGCCGCCGCCACCTGGGCCCGCGAGGTACGTCCCTGCTGGGTGACCAACAGCGCGCCGTCGGCCTGCACGGCGACCACCACACCGTCGGTGACCGCGAGCAGCGGCGCGGTGTCGATGATGACGATGTCGGCGGATTCACGCAGGGCGAGCAGCAGATCCGACATGGCCTTGGAGCCGAGCAGCTCGCTCGGGTTGGGCGGCGCCGAGCCGCTGGGCAGCACGAGCAGCGACTTGTCGCCCCAGCGCTGGACCACGTCGCCCACCTGCACGTCGCCGACGAGCACGTCGGTCAGCCCCACCCCCGGGTCGATACCCAGGTAGTCGCCGACCTTCGGGCGACGCAGGTCGGCGTCGACAAGCAGCACCCGCCAGCCCGCCTCGGCCAGGGCGATCGCCAGGTTGCACGACAGGGTGGTCTTGCCCTCGCCCTGCAGGGCGCTGGTCACCGCGATGACCCGGGCCGGCTCGTGCACGTCGACGAAGCGCAGGTTCGTCCGCAGCTTGCGGACGGCCTCGGCCCGCGCCGAGGTGGCGGCGTCACCGACGATCAGTGGAGCCGACCGCGCGCTGGTGTCGATCGGGATCTCGCCGAGCAGCGGGCTGCCGGTCACCCGCTGCAGGCCGGCCGCGTCGCGCAGCCGGACATCGGCCATCCCCCGCAGAATCGCCAGACCGACGCCGGCCAGCAGACCGAGCAGGGCGCCGATCGCGGTGTTGCGTACCGGCTGCGGCGACACCGGCGTCGGGGTCACCCGTGGCCCACTCACCACCTCGATCTTGATTGGCCCCGGGCTGCCGTCCGGCCGTGCCTCGACCTTCTGGACGAGTTCCACGAACTTCGCCGAGAGCGCCTCGGTCACCCGCAACGCCCGGGTCTGGTCGGTGTCGGTCACCGACGCCCGCAGCAGCACCGTGCCGGTCTCGGTGGAGGTGCTGACCCGACGCTGAATCTCCTCCGCGGTCAGCCCGAGCTGATTGTCGGCCACGGCGGCCTGCGCCAGCCGATCGCTGGTGAGCAGCTCCGCGTAGGACTTCACCCGCTGCTGGAGGAAGAGCCCGCCCTGGTAGGCATCGGTGACACCCTGGCTCGGCGTGGTGACGAAGAAGGTGACCGAGGCGACGTAGCGAGGCTGGGCCCGCACGGTGACCAGCGCGGTCACGCCCAGGGCCACCATGAGGGTGACCAGGACGATCCACCAGTGCCGGCGCACCAGGCGTAGTTGGCGGTACAGGTCCATCAGGCGGGCCTCCGTACCGGGCCGGTAACGCCAAAGAACTTCACGAAAACCCCCAAGGTCGACTCAATCTCGTGAAACCATTAAAGCGGCTCATGCGGCTTATGTCCGGAGTTAGGTATTTTCTCAATGGCGGATCGTGCCCGCAGTGACCAACCGGACCGGGGGTCTGTCGGAATCGCTCCGACCCGGAAAAAATGCGGTGTCTTCGCCGAGCACTTCGGGTGACTCCTCGCCCTCCTGTGGGAAGAGTCGCGTTCGCCCCGCTCGCGACGGTCGTCGGCACTGGATAGGGTCTTGCACGGGTGTGCCGGGAAGCCTGGTCGGCGATGGTGCCGTGCTGCCCTCCGACCGACGAGGTGGACCTCACGTATGACCGATCAGACCCCGCCCCCCGAGCGCCGTGGCGTGCGCGGCCTCTTCGCGCGTACCTCCTGGCCCGAGGCGCGTTTCCTGGCCGACGTGCTGCGCACGGAGACCGTCGGCGGCGCCCTGCTGCTCCTCGGCGCCGTGATCGCACTGGTCTGGGCGAACTCGCCCTGGGGTGACGCCTACGCGGACCTGGGGCGGTGGGTGCCCTGGTCGGGCGGCGCGGCGTTGCACCTCGACCTCGACCTGGCCACCTGGGCCGCCGACGGCCTGCTGGCCATCTTCTTCTTCGTGGTAGGGCTGGAACTCAAGCGCGAGTTCGTCGCCGGCGAACTGCGTGACCCGCGGCGGGCGGCGCTGCCGGTGGTGGCGGCGGTCGGCGGAATGGTCGTGCCGGCGCTGATCTTCGTGGCCGTCAACGTCGCCGGTGGCGGCGACGGACTGCGCGGCTGGGCGATCCCGACCGCCACCGACATCGCGTTCGCGCTGGCGGTGCTGGCCGTGATCGGGGCCTATCTCCCGCAGGGACTGCGCGCCTTCCTGCTCACCCTGGCCGTCGTCGACGACCTGCTGGCCATCACCATCATCGCGATCTTCTACACCGACGACTTCAGCATCGTCCCGCTGCTCGCCGCCCTGGCGCCGATCGCCCTGTTCGGCCTGCTGGTGCAGCGTCGCCGCACCTGGTGGTGGGCGCTCATCCCGCTCGCCGTGATCGCCTGGACCCTGGTGCACTCCTCCGGAGTGCACGCCACGGTGGCGGGCGTGCTGCTGGGCTTCACCGTGCCGGTGCTCGCCGGCAAGGGCAGCCCCGGCGGCCGCCCGATGCCCGGCCTCGCCGAGCACCTGGAGCACGTGTGGCGGCCGATCTCGGCCGGCTTCGCGGTACCGGTCTTCGCGTTCTTCGCCGCCGGGGTGTCCCTGCGTGGCGCGGACCTCGGCGCGGTGATCACCGACCCGATCGTCCTCGGCATCGTGCTCGGCCTCGTCGTCGGCAAGTGCGTCGGCATCCTCGGCTCCACCTTCCTGCTGGCCCGGTTCACCCGGGCCAGCCTGGACGAGGACATCAGCTGGTCGGACCTGCTCGGCGTGTCGTTCCTGGCCGGTATCGGGTTCACCGTGTCACTGCTCATCGGCGAGTTGGCCTTCGGCTCCGACGGCGGCGAGGGCGACAACGTCAAGGCGGCGGTGCTGGCCGGCTCGCTGATCTCGGCGCTGCTGGCCACCGTCGTGCTGCGGCGGCGCAACAAGGTGTACCGCGCGATCGCCCTCAAGGAGCAGGTCGACCAGGACCGGGACGGTGTGCCGGACGTCTACCAGAAGCCCGGCGGCTGACCCGTTCCGCGCCGCGCTCATCGGGGAAACGCCCGGCCGACCCGCTCGGCCGGGCGTTTCGCCTCTCTCGACCGCCGCCGGAAGTCCGCGGTCAACGCGGTACGCACCAGCAGGCGCAGGGCCACGATCGCCACCAGTACGGCGATCTCCGCCCAGGACTGCTCCCCGGTCAGCCGCAGCAGGCCGGCGGCGAGCAGCATGTCGAGCAACACCCCCAGGGCCGTCGTACGCGAGCCGGTGGTCAGCAACGCCACCGCCGCCGCGAGTACACCGAGCGCCGTGATGAGGGCGGAGAGCAGCATCCTCATCGGTTGTCGACCTGCCGCTGCTCGTGTTCGATCTCGCGTCCCAGCACGTAGTTCAGCACCGTCCGGATGGCCGCGATGGCGGCCAGTTGGCCGATCTGCGCAAAGGTCGGCGACAGCGCGGTCCGCAGGATGTCCGCCGCCAGCTGGAATTCCAGGCCGAGGGTCAGGAAGCGCCCCAGGGACAGCCGGATCCGGGTGAACACGGCGGCGTCGCGGTGGCGCAGCCCGTCGACCACGAACCGCAACGCGGCCAGCGTCGCGCCGACGACGATGACGAACGCGCCGACGAGTTCCACAGCGGTCACCAGCAACTGGTGGCCCCGTTGGAGGATCACCTCGACGTCCACCCCGACGGCTTACCCGGCCTGCCTGCGGGTAGTCGGCGCCGGGTCGTACGACGACGGGCCGGTCACCGTGGCCGCCGGGCAGGCGACCACGGCGGTCAGCGCAACTGGGTCACCGCGTCGATGATCAGCCAGACACCGCTGATGGCGAAGAGCGTGGCGGCGCCGTACCTGATGGTTCGTTCCGGCAACTTCCGACCGAGCAGCCGACCGGCGATGATCGCCAACGCGTCCGCCAGGACCATGCCGATCGTCGAGCCGATCCAGGTGCCGAACCAGCCGTACTGGGTGGCCAGCGTGATGGTCGCGAGCATCGTCTTGTCGCCCAACTCGGCGAGGAAGAAGGCGACACCGACGGTGATCACGGCTGATCTGCCGCCGCGGGCGGCACGGCGCTCGTCGTCCTCGGTGAGCCGGTCGCCCCGCAGCGTCCACGCGCCGAAGCCGAGGAAGGCCAGACCCGCCAGCAGCGAGATCCAGCCGGTCGGCAGGGTCGCGCCGAGGCCGTGGCCGATCGCCACCGAGGCGAGGTGCACCACTGTGGTGGCGACGGTGATGCCGATCAGCACCGGCACCGTGCGATACCTGGTGGCGAAGGCCAGCGCCATGAGCTGGGACTTGTCTCCCAGTTCGGCGACGAAGATGACGCCGAAGCTGATCACCAGCGCGGCGAGGAACCCGTCCATGATGTCCTTCCCGGATCAGACCGGGAGAAGGGTGTGGGGACGCCCTCGACCCGGCCGCAACAGCCTGGGTCGAAGGTCTCGCCCGCCTCGCCGAAACGAGGCCGGGTGGCCGGATGCGTCACGCACCAGTATGTCGACCACGACGTTATGGGCTACTCCCCTTCGCTACGCCCAGCCTAGCCGATCGTCCGTGCCCGGATCACCGGGGCCCGGCGTGCCGGCCGCCGGACCCCCGGTGCCGAGCAGATCAGCTCCGCCGCTGGACAGCGCTCATTCGGCGCGTGCGAGGGTCACCCCGAACAGGCCGTCCGGGTCGGTCCAGAACCGCTCAGTGCGGAACCCGGCGGCGGCCAACTCGCGCGAAATCCCCTCCGGGCGGAACTTCGCCGACACCTCGGTACGCAGGTCCTCACCGACGGCGAAGTCGACGTTCAGGTCGAGCACCGCCACTCGCATGGATCGCTCAGCCCGCAGCCGCATTTCGATCCACTCCTGTTCCGGATTCCAGAGCGCGACATGGGCGAACCCCGCCGGATCGAAGTCGGCGCCGAGTTCCCGGTTGAGCACCCGCAACACGTTGCGGTTGAACTCCGCGGTCACCCCTGCCGCGTCGTCGTACGCGGGCACGATCACCGCCGGATCCTTGACCAGGTCGGTACCGACCAGCAGCCAGTCACCCGCCTCCAGCGCGGCCCGCATCCCGGCGACGAACGCCGCCCGCTCCTCCGGCAGCAGGTTGCCGATCGTGCCACCGAGGAAGATGACCAGCCGCCGCCCGCCGGTCGGCAGGTGCTCCAGGTGGCGCGTGAAGTCCCCGACGATGCCGCGCACCCGCAGGCCCGGATAGTCGGCGGCGAGGGCGGCGGTGGACCCGGCCAGCGCGCTGACCGACACGTCCAGCGGCACGAACGTGCCGAGCCCCCCGTGCTGGGTGAAGGCATCCAGCAGCAGGCGGGTCTTCTCCGAGGAACCGGAGCCCAGCTCGATGAGCGTCTTCGCGCCGGTCAGCTCGGCGATCTCCGTCGCCTGCGCGGCCAGGACGGCACGCTCGGCCCGGGTCGGGTAATACTCGGGCAGTCGGGTGATCTCGTCGAAGAGTTCGCTGCCCCGGGAGTCGTAGAACCACTTCGGCGGCAGCCACTTCACCGCGGCGGTCAGCCCGACGCGGACATCCCGACGCAGGCTGCGACTGATGTCCCGGTCGTCGAGGTGGATCTCGAGCGGCTCAGCGCTCATCTGCTGTCCCCTTCCGTCGTGTCTGACAGGTGTGTGCGGACCCGATGCCTGCCGGCCGGCCGCCCGGACGCCTCACCACGCCGCCAGTGCCTGCTGGCGCAGATCGGTCGCCGTGGCCTGCACGAGTTGCCCGTCGGGCACCGCACGCCAGCCCGGTCCGTCGTCGTGCGGTTCGGAGGCGAGCAGCACCGACGCGGGTGTGGCACGCAATGACAGGGCGTGCCCGGCCGCGCTGGCGACCACCGTGTGCCCGTCGGTGAGCAACAGGTTGAGCCGGGAGCCGGGGGCCGCCGCCGCCACCGAGGTCACCGTCTCGGCGACCGCCCGGGCCGGCGCGACACCGGCGCGCAACCGGTCACGGACCAGCGCCCACAGCAGTGCCGAGTCGGTCGTCGCGTCGAGGGTGAGCAGGTCCCGTACGGGTAGCTCGGCGGCGAGCGGGACCATCGTGTCCGGCCAGCCCCGGACCACACCGTTGTGGCTGAACAGCCACCGCCCCTCGGCGAAGGGCGCGGCGGCGGTGTCGACGATCGCCATGCCGACGGTGGCTGAGCGGACGGCGGCCAGCACCGCGCCGGTGGAGGTGACCGCGGCCAGTTCGGCGATGGTCGGGTCGCTCCAGATGGGTTGCGCCCGGCGGTACCGCACCGGCGTCGGGCCGTCCGGGTACCACCCGATGCCGAAGCCGTCGGCGTTGATGGTCCCGCCGCCGCGCATGTCGCGGGGAGCCCAGGACTGGCGCAGCAGCGAGTGCGGCGGGTCGAACAGCAGCTCCCGCAGGGTCACCGGTGGCCCTAGATAGGCCAGGTGTCGGCACATCAGGCGACCGGCTTCCGGGCGGTCACCGATGCGCCTCGTCCGGCCGGGCGTCCCGGGCGCAGCGGAAGCCGCTGAAGATCTGTCGCCGGATGGGATAGTCCCAGTTTCGGAACGTGCCGCGGCACGCCGCCTGGTCGGTACCGAACGAACCACCCCGCAGCACCTGGTAGTCGTCGCCGAAGAAGACCTCGGAGTATTCCCGGTAGGGAAAGGCGGCGAAGCCCGGGTAGCCCTGGAGCGGGGTGGCGGTCCATTCCCACACGTCGCCGATGAGTTGATGCACCCCGAGTGGCGAGACGCCTGCCGGATAGGCGCCCACCGGTGCCGGCGACAGGTGCCGCTGGCCCAGGTTTGCGTGCGCGGAGGTCGGATCCTCGTCCCCCCACGGATAGCGCCGGGACCGGCCGGTCGCCGGATCCCACCGGGCGGCCTTCTCCCACTCCGCCTCGGTGGGCAGCCGCTTGCCCGCCCAGGTGGCGTACGCCTGTGCTTCGTGGAAGCAGACGTGCACCACCGGCTCGTCGTCGCGGACCCGGTCCAACCTGCCGAACCGCAGGTAGGCCCAGCCGTCTCCGTCCCGCCGCCAGTGCATCGGCGCGCTGAGCCCGGCCTGCCTGCGGTGCTGCCAGCCCGCCTCGGTCCACCAGCGCGGGTCGTCGTATCCCCCGTCGGCGATGAACGCCCGGTACGCACCGTTGGTCACCGGTGCGGCGTCGATGACGTACGCGGGCAGGTCCACCCGGTGGGCGGGGCGCTCGTTGTCCAGTGCCCACGGGTCGGTGTCGGTGCCCATCACGAACGGGCCGGCGGGCACCAGCACCTCGGCGGGCACCCGTACGGTCGGCTCGGGCGGCGGCGGCGCGTGCAACGCCACCGGGCCGGAACGCAACTGGTGGGTGGCGAGCATCGTCTCGTCGTGCTGCTGCTCGTGCTGCACGATCATGCCGAAGGCGAAGCCGTCGGTGACCAGCCGACCACTGTCGAAGGTGACCCGGTCCAGCAGGTCGTACACCTTCTCCCGGACCGTGGCCACGTACGCCCGGGCCTCCGGCGGCGGCAGCAACGGCAACGACGGGCGGTCCCGACGCGGCTGCTTGAACGCGTCGTACAGGTCGTCGATGTCGCATCGGACCGGTTCCCGCCCGCCGACGTCGCGCACCAGCCAGAGCTCCTCCTGGTTGCCCACGTGCGCCAGGTCCCACACCAGCGGGGACATCAACGGTGAGTGCTGACGCATCAGGTCGTCGTCGTCCACCGCCTCGGTCAGCAGGGCGGTGCGGGCGCGGGTACGCGCCAGCTCCGCCGCGATCCGGGCGCGTAACCCCTCGGCGTCGCGGTCGATGCCGATGTCGGTCACCGCATGCTCCTCTCCGCGGCGTCACGCCGCCGTCGTAATCCGTGGTCCATCTCCTGGTGCAGGGTCGGCGGCAGTTCCAGCCGCGGCAACGCGGTCCGGGCCAGGTCGAGCAGGCCCGCGGCGGCCCGGGCCAGGGTGGCGTCCCGCAGGCCGTGCCGCGCGGCGCGGCGCCAGCTGTCGGCAGCGGGCGCAGCCGCCTCCATCGCCGCGACGATCGTGTCGGGCCCGCTGAGCAGTGCGCTGAGCACCGCCAACGGCAGGATCCAGCCCCGCCCCGGTTGGGCGTCGAAGTAGCGGATCTCCAGGTAGCCACGCGGACGCACCGGCGGGAACAGGGTGCTGACGTGGTATTCCAGGTCGTCGACGCGGGGCGGTCGGTGCAGCGCCCCGTCGACCCAGTCGGCGAAGGTCACGCCCGGCGGAGCTGTCCAGTCCGGACCGTCGCCGCGCACGCAGAGCAGCGGCGCGGCCAGGACGTAGGCCGTCCAGGCGGCGACCGGATCACGGTCGGCTTCGGCGGGCGTCCAGACCGGGGCGGTGCGGGCGGGATCGATGCGCCACCACGCGCCCATCCGGGCCGACGCCCAGCCGGTGTCACGGCCGGCGTGCCGGTTGGCGGTGGCGAAGGCGGCGAGCAGGGGCGGCCCGACCGCGTGTACCAGTTGCCAGCGGGCCGGCAGTTGCTCAGGCTGCCCGGCGTCGAGACAGATCTGCAGCCCGGCGGTGCTGTACATCATCGTCCGCCCGTCGGGCCCGCGACGGTCGAAGACCTGGCGCATCGCGCGGTAGCGGGGGGTGTCGATCACCGGCCGAGGGCGTCGGTACGGGTCGATGCCGGCCCGGCCGAGAGTCAGGCCGGCGGCGTCCAACAGTCTGGTGGCCTGCTCCACGTCGGACTGGGTGGCCTCGATCAGCGCGGCGACGCAGGCTTGCGGTGCGGTGGAGATCTCCAGTTGCCCGCCGGGCTCGACGGTCATCGCGCTGCCCCGGAGCAGGCGCAGGGCGGGGCTGGTCGGGTCCAGCGTGGTGGGGCCGTACGGCCCCAGTGCCGCGCGCAGCCGCGCGGCGTCGACGGGGCGAACCGGATCGACGGCGTCGTGGACCGTCCATTCCAGCTCGACCCCGGTGAGGGTGGGTGGACCGGTCTTGAAGCAGATCCGGGCGAGGTGCCGGGCCGCGGCGGCACGGTCCCGCAGCACCGGGATCCGGTCCACCTCCGGTGACATCACCATGCGTGGCTCCTTCCCGATCGATCCGCCGCCACGGTAGCCCACCCCGGTGACATCGAACCCATAAGAACCTGAACCGCACGGTGCCGGCGCACCGGCTCCGAACGCCTGACACGTCGCCTTCGCCGGCTGGTTGACGAGGCGATTCGCCCGGGGGGCGGTCTCGGCAGCTCCGCCACCATCTGTGTAGCAGGGACCAACCGTCCGTCGAACGGATTTCACGATTCGGTCGAATTCGACTCGGGCGGAACAGGTTCCCCTTCGCGCGGACCGCCGGACGGAGGGGTCCGGTGGGACTCAGCCGGCGGCGCTTCCGGTCTGCTCCGGCTCGGCCCGGAGGCCGTGGCAGTACTCCTCGATGTGTTCCGCGCCGCCGGCCGCGACCACCAGTTCCTGGAAGGCCGGCGTACGCAGCGCCTGCTCCCGCTGCCGTTCCGACTTGGCCAGATAGGCCCGACAGAGGCCCGGATGGTCCCTGGTGTTTTCCGAGTTTCCGGGGCCGACGTTCCCGCTGGCTCCGGGGCTCGGCCTCGCCGAGGCGCCCGGTGGCCACACCGGGGTGCTCGGCGACCGCGCGGGTGGGGAGGTCGGGGCTGCGGTAGGACCGTCGGTCGGGGCTGCGGTGGCCGCTCCGGTAGGCCCGGTCTCCCCGGGAGGCGTGGCGTCGATGGTGGGTGCCGGCGCGGCGGGGCTGGTGACGACCGGCGGCGAGACCGGACCGGAGCCGTCCAGACCGGCCGCCGCCAGAGCGACGCCCGCGGTGGCGGTGGCCGCCAGACCGGCGACCCAGGCCACCGCGCCAACGGTGAACCGGCGCCGTCGTCGCCGGGGCGTCGACGCCGCCGCCCCAGGTTGGCGGGCGGTGCGGAACGCCGCGACGGCGGCCTCCTCGCCGGCCAGTTCCCGCTCCCGCGCCGGACCGGCGGCGGCCCGTAACAGGTCGGCGAGCGGGCCGGTCGGTCCCGGTGCCGTACGCGTGGGTCCGGCGTGCGGGGCGGCATCCAGCAGCCGCTCGTGGTCGCCGCGTCGCGACCGGCTCAGCATCACTCGCAGTCCACGCATGTCAGCCGTCCACCGGTTCGGTCTGCGGCGGCAGGCCGGCTCGTCGCCGGGCCCGGATGTCGGCCCCGGTCGGGACGTCGTCGGGTGCGGTGCTCGCAGCTCGCTGGTCCAGCAGCACGGCCAGCCGGCGCAGGCCACGGTGGGCGGCGGTACGCACCGCACCGGCCCGACGGCCGAGCACCCGCCCGGCGGTCTCGGCATCGAGCCCGATCACGGCCCGCAGCAGCACCGCCTCGGCCTCCCGGGGCGGCAGGCTGGCGATCATCGCGAGCGCGGCCTCGGTGCCGAGACTCTCGCCCGCCCGTTCGGCGGTGTCCGCGTCCCCGGCCAACTCGCTGAGTTCCTGCACGGGCACTGACAAGGCGGGGCGACGGCGCTGCCGGCGCAGGTGGTCCATGGCTCGGTTCCTGGCGATGGTGACGACCCAGGCACGAAACTGGCCGCCGGTGAAGGTGGGCAGGTCGCGGGCCACCTGCAACCAGGTCTCCGACGCGACGTCCTCGGCGTCCGCACCGACCAGGGCGGTCAGGTAGCGCAGCAGCCCGGGCTGAAGGTTGCGGTAAAGGTTACGGAAGGCGTCCTCGTCGCCCGCCCGGGCGGCCACCACCAGTTCGTCCAGTTCACCGGTCACGGTCGCACCGCCGCCCCACCGGCCGCTCTCGGGAGGCCCACCGAGGGGCGGCACGCCTCGACTCGGCCGACTCCGCGCCCCGGACCTCGCTCCGCACCCCACCCCCGTTGACCTGAACGAACCGGGCTCGTGCGGCCCGGTAGCGGATTCTCGCCGACAACGCCGAGGACCACAACCTGACCGCGCGCCAGTCCCAGCCGACCGAGGTTGGGCCGACGTTCGAAGCGCCGACACCGCCGGACCGGGACGTGGCGGGCACACCCGCAGTGAGAATTGTCTACCTGCGCAACCGCGGTTCGCCGTAACGCGGCGCGGGCCCACGACGCTGCGGACAGTCGGACCGGACCGACACCGACGACAATGTGGCGCCCTGTGCCGTCCTGGTCACCCTGGGACAACCGCGGTCCGCGGTCGACGGGTCCGTCGATTCGGACAACGGGCCGACCATCGGCACGGCCCGACCCGCCGACGCGCCGTTCGGGCTCGCGGTGGGTACGGTAATGCCGTGTTGTCTTCGGAGGTCGTACTCAGCGGTCGCTACCGCTTGGACGAGCGTGTCGCCACCGGCGGCATGGGCGACGTCTGGCGGGCGACCGACCTGATCCTCGGACGGCAGGTCGCGGTCAAGGTGCTGCTGCCCTCGCTCGTCTCCGACCCCGATTTCATCGCCCGGTTCCGCGCCGAGGCACGGATCATGGCGGCGCTGCGGCACCCGGGAATCGTGCAGGTCTACGACTGCGGTGAGGACGATCTGCCCGACGGTGGCCGGGCCGACTACCTGGTCATGGAGTTCGTCACCGGTCAGCCGCTGTCCAAGCGGATCGAGGCCGAGGGTCGCCTGGACGTCGGCCTGACCATGTCGGTGGTGGCGCAGGCGGCCCAGGCGTTGCACGCCGCGCACGTCGGCGGGATCGTGCACCGCGACGTCAAACCGAGCAACCTGCTGATCCAGGAGGACGGCACGGTCGTCCTGGTCGACTTCGGCGTGGCCCGTTCGACGAACGTCACCAGCATCACCAGCACCAACGCCGTGCCGGGCACCGCTCTGTACATGGCTCCCGAGCAGGCCGCCGGGCGACCGGTCTCCGGCGCGACGGACCTGTACGCGCTCGGTGCCGTCGCCTACTGCTGTCTGACCGGCAGTCCGCCGTTCACCGGCGACAACCCTCTCCAGGTCGCCGTCCGGCATCTCGACGACCCACCACCGGAACTGCCCCACGACATCCCGGAAGCGGTGCGGGTGCTGGTCGACCGGGCCCTGGCCAAGGACCCGGCCGACCGGTTCAGCAGCGCGGCGGCGATGGCGGAGGCGGCACGGGCAGCCGTATCCGAGGGCTCCCTGCCCACCACGGTGGTCCCGGCGGCCACGGCGCTGCGCGACGCCGGGCCGGACACACGCACCGGACTGCCGGTGATCGACGCACCGCCACCGGGCCGTCGGCGTCGCGGCAAGTTGGTGGGCGCGCTGACCGCCGTGCTGGTCGGGATGACGGCGCTCGGCGCAGCGCTCGGCGCCACCCAGGAGGCCAACACCCCGGCGGTCAAGCTGCCGACCACCGCACCGACGGTGGAGTCCACCGACGAGGAAGCGGCACCACCGAGCCCGCAGGAGAGCGCACCGGCGCAGGCGCCGTCGCTGCGTCCGGCCGGTTCGACGACCCGGCCGAGCGAGTCTCCGTCGCCTGAGCCGTCTTCGCCGCAGCCCAGCGAGTCGAGCGAGCCCGCGTCGCCGGACCCGACCACGCCCAGCCCCGACCCGGAGCCGACGGATACGCCCAGCAGTCCGGCGTCGTCGACACCCACCACGCCGTCCACGCCCACCACGCCGCCGGACGGTGAGCCGGGCACCGGCGAGGGCGAGGGGGGCGGCTGACCTCACCGGCCGGTCGCTCTAAATCCCCGAAACGGACGTACGGCACCACACTGCGCTCTAGGCTCCTCACCAGCAGTTATCTCCTACTGTTCGGGAGTTCGGGTGAGCGTGGAGAAATTGGTCGTCGTCGGCCAGGGTTACGTCGGTCTGCCGCTGGCCATGCAGGCCGTCGAGGCCGGTCTGGACGTGGTCGGCCTCGACGTCGACGCCGACCGGATCAAGCGCCTCGCTTCGGGCGAGTCGTTCGTGTCGGACATTCCCGCCGACCGGCTCGGCCGTGCGCTGGCCAGCGGTCGGTACCGCCCGAGCACCGAGTACGCCGATGCCAAGGACTTCGACATCTGCGTCATCACCGTGCCCACTCCGCTGCGTGACGGCACCCCCGACCTGAGCTTCGTGGAGCAGGCCGGCACGGGGATCGGACCGTACCTGCGGCCCGGTTGTACGGTGGTCCTGGAATCCACCACCTACCCCGGCACCACCGAGGAGCTGCTCCGACCGCTGTTGGAGGCGGCCAGCGGGCTGCGCAGCCCAGGGGACTTCCACCTCGGGTACAGCCCCGAGCGGATCGACCCGGGCAACCCGACCTGGCGGCTGGCCAACACCCCGAAGGTGGTTTCCGGGGTGGACGCCGCCGCGCTCACCCGGATCGACTCGTTCTACCGGCGCCTCGTGGAACGCACGGTCCCGGTGGACTCGACCCGGGTAGCCGAGCTGACCAAACTCATCGAGAACACCTTCCGGCAGGTCAACATAGCCCTGGTCAACGAGCTGACGATGCTCTCGCACCAGTTGGACATCGACGTGTGGCAGGCCATCGAGGCGGCCGAGACGAAGCCGTTCGGATTCATGCCGTTCCGGCCCGGGCCCGGCGTCGGCGGGCACTGCCTGCCGATCGACCCCTGCTACCTCTCCTGGCAGGTCAAGCGCCGCCTCGGCCGGCAGTTCCGGTTCATCGAGCTGGCCAACGACGTCAACCACGAGATGCCCGAACACGTGGCGCAACGGGTGATGGCCGGGCTGAACCGCTCCGGGCGGGCGGTCAAGGACGCCCGGCTGCTGCTGCTCGGGCTGGCGTACAAGCGCAACACCGGTGACATGCGCGACTCGCCGGCCGTGGAGGTCGCCCGCCGGCTGCGGGAACTCGGCGCCGAGGTCCGGGCGGTCGAGCCGTACGCCGAGGCGCACCACCTGCCCGCCGGGGTGCTGACGGTGAGCCTGACCGAGCGCGAGCTGCGCGAGGCCGACGGTGTCGTGGTGGTCACCGACCACGACGTGTTCGACTACGACCTCGTGGTCCGGCATGCCCGATACGTCTTCGACACCCGCAACCGCTGCACCGGCCCCACGGTGGAACGCCTCTGATCAGCGGTCCGCGAGTGCCTCGACGACGGGCAGCGCCAGGGCCCGGCGGGCCGGCAGCACCGATGCGACAAGCGCCGCCAGCACCGCGATCCCGAGGATGCCGCCGAGCTGTCCCCACGGCAGGACGAGGGTGAACTCGCCGGCGATCCGGGACAGCACGGCCATCGCCGAGGCGGCGACCCCGGTGCCGAGGGCGACGCCGAGCACCGCGCCGACCAGCGCGGTGAGCACCGCCTCGACGGCCAGCATGCCCCGCATCCGCCCACGGGTCAGACCGACCGCCCGCAGCACCGCGTTCTCCCGGGTGCGTTCCACCACCGACAGGCTCAGCGTGTTGGCCACCCCGACCAACGCGATCACCACCGCCAGTCCGAGCAGTGCCACCACGAACGCCAGCAGCATGTCCACGGTGCCGGTGAGCATCCGTTTGTACGCCGCCTGGTCCATCAGGTTGACCGTCGGGTAGTCGACCAGGACCGCCTCGATCGCGGCCCGGGCCGCAGTGGCGGACACCCCCGCCGCCGGGTCGACCTCCGCCAGGTGGCCCCGCTCGTCGGGGAAGAGCCGGGTGAAGTCGGCGTCGTCCAGCTCGACGACGTGACCCTCCGGTACCCGCCCGTTGTCGGCCTCGGGTCCGGTGCCGACGACCACCGCCGCCACCTCGAACGAGCGTCCGTGCAGGGTCACCGTCTCCCCCGCCGACCAACCACGCCGACCGGCCAGCTCCCGGTGCACCAGCAGCCGACCCGGTCCGAACCGGTCGAGCTGCCCGGTGAGCACCCGGTCGACCCGGTGACCGACCAGCGCCGGGGCGGCGGCCCGGAACTCGACGTCGGCGACCACGTGCGTACGCCACTCGTGCACCGTGCCCAGCTCCGGCCGGTCGGCCAGCGCGTCGACGACCCCGGCGGGCAGCTCCACCCCGATCCCGGTCACCACGAAGTCCACGCCCACCTCGGCGTCGACGCTGCGCTCGATGGCCGCCTTGGTGCTCTGCGCGCCCACCACGAAGGAGGAGACCAGGCCGATCCCGATCACCAGCGCGGTGGCGGTCGCGGCGAGCCGTCGCGGATTGCGGACCGCGTTGGCCACGGCGAGGGAGCTGGTCCTCCCGAAGATCCTGCGGGTCGGGACGCCGAACAACCGCACCAACGCCGGCACCAGCACCGGACCGAACAGGACCAGGCCGAGGAAGCTGAGCACCCCGCCCAGGGCCACCAGCACGACCTGCCCCGCCGAGGCCGCGCCGACCAGTGCCGCCACCCCGCAGGCGAGGACGATCGCGCCGAGCGCCAGGCGTACCCGGCCGGCGGGGCGGGCGACCTGGACGGCGGCGTCGGTCAACGCGGCCACCGGGGCGACCCGGGTGCCCTGCCAGGCCGGTACGAGTGCCGCGCCGACCGTGAGGGCCGTGCCGGCGGCGAGGCAGCCCAGCACGGTGCCGACGGTGAGGGTCGGCTCGCCGTGCAACGGGGTGTCCAGCCGCGCCATCAACAGGTTGAGGCCGGCCGCCAGCCCGGCACCGAGCCCCACGCCGAGGGTCGAGGCGGCGAGCCCGACCGCTACCGACTCCAGCAGCGTGGCCCGGAACACCTGTTCCCGGGTGGCACCGACCAGGCGCAGCAGCGCGGTCCGCCGGGTGCGCTGGGCGAGCACGATCGTGAACGTGTTGGCGATGACGAAGGCGGCGACCACCACGGCCACCCCGGCGAAGGTGAGCAGCACCATGTTGAACTGGCTCAGGTCGCGAACCTCCTCGGCCACAGCGGCGTCGAGGATCTCCTGTCGGGTGCGTACGGTGGTGTCCGCGCCGACCGCCTCGGCGATCCGCTCGGCGAGCAACCGATCGGTCGTACCCGCCTCGGCCGCCACCATGATCCGGTCGTAGCCGCCGCGGTCGGTCGCGGCGAGGGCGTCGGCACCCACCAGACCGATGTACGGACCACCGACGTCGCGCGCAGTACCGGCCACGTCGACCGCGCCCACCAGGGTGTACGGGCGGGCCGCGCCGCTGGCGCCGCCGACACGTACCGGCGCGCCGAGGTCGAACCCCTGCGCCGTGACGGTCCGCTGGTCGAGCACCAGCTCGCCGGTGCGGGCGGGCAGGCGGCCGGCCACCACGTCGTACGACTGGAGGGCGGGATCGGTGGGGATCGCGGCGAGGACCCCGTGGCCGAGCACCGGACGGCCGTCGGAGCCGACCAGCCCGCCGGTGCCGATCAGCTCGCCCTCGGCGGCGCGTACCCCGTCGACCGCGCGCACCCGTTCGACCAGGGACGCGTCGATCACCTCGTCCCGGTAGACACCGACGTCGGTGTGGCGGTCGAAGGTGCCGGCCCGGTCGTAGGCACCGGCCCGCATCCCGTCCACGAAGATCAACGTGCCGGCGATGAAGGCCACCCCGAGGACGACGGCGAGGGTGGACAGCAGCATGCGCGCCGCCTCGGCGCGCAACGACCGCAGGGTCAGCCTGATCATGTCAGCGCCCTCCGGCCGGGGCCGTGGCGTCGGTGTCCAGACGACCGAGCACGTCGAGGATCCGCTCGGCGGTCGGCTCGGCCAGTTCCCGGACGAGCCGACCGTCGGCGAGGAAGACCACCCGATCGGCGTGGGCGGCGGCGACCGGGTCGTGGGTCACCATCACCACGGTCTGCCCGAGGGTGTCGACCGCCTCGCGCAGCAGCCGCAGCACCTCTGCCCCGGCGCGGGAGTCCAGGTTGCCCGTGGGCTCGTCGGCGAAGATCACCCACGGTTTGGTGATCAGTGCCCGGGCCACCGCGACGCGCTGCTGCTGGCCACCGGAGAGTTCGGCCGGACGGTGCCGCAGCCGGTCGGTCAGTCCCACCGCCGCGACCACCTGCCGCAGCCAGGCCGGGTCCGGCCGCCGTCCGGCGATGTCCAACGGCAGGGTGATGTTCTCCTCCGCGCGCAGCGCCGGCAGCAGGTTGAACTTCTGGAACACGAAGCCGATCCGGTCGCGACGCAGCAGGGTCAGCCGGCGGTCGTCGAGGCGGCCCAGCTCGGTGTCGCCCACGCGTACCGTTCCGGCGGTGGGGCGGTCCAGGCCGGCCAGGCAGTGCATCAGGGTCGACTTGCCGGAGCCGGAGGGGCCCATGATGGCCGTGAAGCGGCCGGCGGCGAAGTCGACGTCGAGGTCGTCGAGGGCGACGACGGCGGCCGGGCCGGTGCCGTACTGCTTGCGCAGGCTCCGAGCGGTGACGGCGACACCGGCGGTGACGTGGACGGGTGGTGCGATCGACACGTGCTGCTCCGTGGGACGGTGGATGTCGGACGTCCCCGACGCTATGGAGACCACCGGCCTGTCGAGATCAACCCGGACGCTCGACCTCGGTACGCCTCAGGTCGTCCCGCCCCGGCCACTCCCGTACGCCTCAGGTCGTACGCGGGCCCTCAGCGCCCGGGGTGACCAGGCCGCTCTCGTACGCCAGCACCACGGCCTGCACCCGGTCGCGGAGCTGGAGCTTGGCCAGGATCCGGCCGACGTGGGTCTTCACCGTCGCCTCGGCGACGTGTACCCGGGCGGCGATCTCCGCGTTGGCCAGACCCTGCGCGACCAGCAGCAGGATCTCCCGTTCCCGGTCGGTGAGCTGGGCCAGCCGGGGGTTCTCGGTGGGCCCGCTGCCGAGCTGTCCGGCGAACCGGTCGAGCAGCCGGCGGGTGATCGACGGGGCGACCACCGAGTCGCCGCCGGCGACGACCCGGATCGCGGTCAGCAGTTCCTCCGGAGGGACGTTCTTGAGCAGGAAGCCGCTGGCTCCCGCGCGCAACGCGGCGAACGCGTCCGCTTCGGTGTCGAAGGTGGTCAGCACCAGCACTCTCGGTCCTCCGGCCGGCCGGTTGGCGCAGAGCCGCCGGGTGGCCTCCACCCCGTCCATCGTCGGCATCCGGATGTCCATCACCACCACGTCCGCCGGGACGCGGTCGAGTACCCGCAGCGCGTCCGCGCCGTCGATCGCCTCGCCCACCACCTCAAGATCGGGCTGGGAGTCCAGCACCATCCGGAAGCCGGCTCGCACGAGCGCCTGGTCATCCACGATCACCACCCGGATCGTCATGCCGCGAGCACCTCCGAGCCGGGGGACGACGGCAGCGGCAGCCACGCCCGTACCTGCCAGCCACCGGCAAGTCGGGCACCGGCGGTGAGGGTGCCGTCGTACACCGAGACCCGTTCGCGCATGCCGACCAGCCCGTGACCACCCGGCGGTGTCGGGGTGAGCGGTCCGTGACCGCGACCGTCGTCGACCACCGCGAGCGCGACACCGTCTGCGGTATGCGCCAGCGTGAGCTCCACGCTCGCTCCCACCCCGGCGTGCTTGAGCACGTTTGTCAACGCTTCCTGCGCCAACCGGTGCACGGTCAGTTCCAGCGCGGGCGGCAGCGGGACGGATCTGCCGGTGACCGTGTAGCGCACCCGCAACCCGGCCTCCCGGAACCGGTCCAGCAGGGCGGGCAGCTCGGCCACCGAGGGCCGCCGGTGGTCGGGCCCGGCCGGGTCGGGCACGGGTCGTACGGCCGGTGTGGGCACTGGTTCCGGAGGGTTCGCTTCGCGCAGTACGCCCACCAGCCGACGCATGTCCTCCAGTCCCTGCCGGCCGGTGTCCGCCACGATCTTGAGCGCGTCCCGGGAGGTGTCGGGATTCTGGTCGATCATGTACCGGGCCCCGTCCGCCTGAACGATCATGACTGCCATGCTGTGCGCCACGACGTCGTGCAGTTCGCGGGCGATGCGGGTGCGTTCCTCCGCCACCGCCGCCCGCGCCTCGGCCTCCCGCTCCCGTTCGAGGGTGGCCGCCCGCTCCTCCAGGCTGAGCACGTACTGCCGGCGGGTACGGACGTTCAGGGCCACCAGCCAGACCGCCCCGGTGAGCAGGGTGTAGTAGACGGCGGCGTAGTACCAGGCGGCCGGCAACGGATCCCGCACGGCGGCGAAGACCGCTCCGAGCACGGCCACCACTCCGGCGATGGCGCCGTCGCGTAGCCGCTCGGCGTACTTGACCACGCCGTAGAGGGCGATCAGGACCGCCACGTCGTAGAGCATCGGCGCCCACCCGAGGGCGACCTGGGCGAAGGCCAGCGCCGCCACCACGACGGTCACCGTCACCGGGCGGACGCGGCGGAACAGCAGCGCCAGCGCCATCGCGACACCTATGGAACTGGACCACCAGCCGCCCGGCTGCACCGGCCCGCCGGCCACGCTGACCAGGGCCACCAGGCCGGCAAGGGCAACGTCGAAGGCGACCGCGGGCAACCGCCGGCCGAAGATCATCGCATTCATCGTGCACCCAGCGTACGAGGCATCCCGGCGACGGACGCGAAAGGTGCTCCCGGCCTCCCGGAGCTGGATCGGTCAGGACGGCAGCAGGTCGCGCATCCGGGCGATCTCGACGGACTGCTCGCTGGCCACGGAGGTGGCGAACTGCTCCACGGTCAGGTCGACCCCCACCTTCAGCACGTCGGTCGCCATCACCACGGCGCCCTCGTGGTGATCGGTCATCATCCGCAGGAAGAGACGGTCGAAGTCGGTGCCCCGGGCGGCCGCGAGCCGGCGCATCGCCTCGGCCGACTGCATCCCGCGCATCGTGGCGTGGTCGTGCCCGTCGACACCGGCGGAGAGGCCCCGCGCGGTCAGCCAGGCCCGCAGCACGCCGATCTCCGGCCCCTGGCTGGCCCGGATCCGGTCGGCGAGGGCACGCACCTGCGGCTCGGCGGACCGGTCGGTGGCCAGCTCGGCCATCTCCAGCGCCTGCTCGTGGTGCGGGATCATCATCCGGACGAACCAGGTGTCCAGCCCGTTGTAGCGCGGCGGCGCGTCGTTGCGGACCTCGTCGGCGGGGCGTTCGACGGCTTCCTCACCCGGACGACCCGGCACGATGACCGGTGGCGCGGAGGCGTCCGCCGGGGCCGGCGCGGGGCTGGCGGTGGCGGGCGCGGTGGCGGTTGCCGGGGCCGGATCGTCCGATGCGGAGACACCGCGCAACGCGAAGGCTCCGGCGGCCAGCGCCACGGCAACCGATGTGACGGCGGCGAGTAGCCGTCCGCGTCGGGCGGTCATGCCACACCTCCTCCGGGTCGAGGTCGCTGCGATCGTAACCATTCACATTGGACATAGAATGTGAGCTGGATCACATCGATGAATCTCATCTACGAGTAGGGTACGGCCAACGTCACTACCCCTCTCGAAGGGCGTCGCCGATGGTCGGATCGACCCTGCCACGGGGGCGGCAACTGCGTATCGTCAGTGTGGCCGCCACCGGGCTCCTCCTCGCCAGCATCGCCGTTGCCTCGCCCGGCAACGCACAGACGGTCTCGTCGGCGGCCAGCGAGCCCGCCGCAGCCGTCCAGGCACCGCTCGGTGTCGACGAGATTGCCAGCAGCCCCAACCTCAAGCTGATCGCCAACCTGCCGAAGCAGGCGCCGTTCGACACCACCGCGGCGCTCGGCACCGACATCGCCTTCCAGGGCAGGTACGCCTTCGTCGGCAACTACGACGGCTTCGTCATCTACGACGTCGCCAAGCCGAGCAAGCCGAAGATCGTCTCCCAGGTGCTCTGCCCGGGCGCGCAGAACGACGTCTCCGTCTACGGCGACCTGCTCTTCCTGTCCACGGACTCGTCCCGCAACGACGACTCGTGCAGCAGCACCTCCCAGTCCGCCACGAACAAGGCATCGTGGGAGGGCATCAAGATCTTCGACATCAAGCACAAGGCCAGCCCGCGGTACGTCAAGGCGGTCGAGACGGCCTGCGGCTCGCACACCCACACGCTGGTACCGGCGAAGGACAAGAAGTCGGTCTACCTGTACGTCTCCTCGTACAGCCCGAACGCCGCCTTCCCGGACTGCCAGCCGCCGCACGACTCGATCAGCATCGTCAAGGTGCCGCTGAAGAAGCCGACCGACGCGGCCGTCATCGCCACGCCGAACCTCTTCCCCGACGGTGGCTACGAGGGTCGTACCGGCGGCTCGGCGACCACGGGCTGCCACGACATCACCGCGTACCCGACGAAGGACCTCGCCGCCGGCGCCTGCATGGGTGACGGGGTGCTGCTGGACATCAGCAAGCGGGAGGCGCCGCGGGTGCTGCACACCGTGCGGGACACCACCAACTTCGCGTTCTGGCACTCGGCCACCTTCAACAACCGTGGCACCAAGGTCGTCTTCACCGACGAGCTGGGCGGTGGCGGCGGCGCCACCTGCAACGAGACCGTGGGCCCGGAGCGTGGCGCCAACGCCATCTACGACATCACCGGTCGGGGTGACCAGCGGAAGCTGGAGTTCCGCAGCTACTACAAGATCCCCCGTACCAACGGCGACACCGAGAACTGCGTGGCCCACAACGGCTCGCTCATCCCCGTCCTCGGCAAGGACATCATGGTCCAGGCCTGGTACCAGGGCGGCGTCTCGGTGTGGGACTTCACCAACTCCCGCAAGCCGAAGGAGATCGGCTACTGGGAGCGCGGTCCGCTGTCGGACAGCCAGCTGATCGTGGGTGGCTCCTGGTCGGCCTACTACTACAACGGGCACATCTACTCCTCCGACATCCAGAAGGGGCTCGACGTGCTGGCGCTCAACGACTGGCGGACGTGGACGGCGAAGCTGGCCCACTTCCGCGAGCTGAACGTCCAGACCCAGCCCAGCTACCTGAGCTGGTAGGACCAGCGCACCGACCGGGCCCGGTCACCCCCGTACGGGGTGGCCGGGCCCGACCGCGTAACAGCCGCATCGACTGTCGCGTTTCCTCCCGCCTGTCCCGGGTACCACGTCCGTCACGCAGGGAAGGGGTGTGAGATGACGCGCAACGAGTACCACGTGGTGCCCGACGGCGCCGGCTGGAAGGTCGAGCAGGGCAGCACCGTCGTCGGGACGTACGACACGAAGCAGCGGGCGGTCGAGGCCGGGCGCGAGACGGCACACGGCAACGAACCCAGCCAGCTCGTGGTGCACACGGCCGACGGCAAGATCGAAACCGAGTACACCTACCAGGACGACCCGTACCCGCCCGCCGGCTGACCGGGCGGCACCAGCGGCGGCCTGCCGATACCATCCACCCGGGTGCTGTCGGCAGGCCGCCGTCGCGGGTCCGTCGTCACCACCGTCCCCCACCGCCGCCGCGGCTCCGCTGCCACCGCCGGCCGTGCCGGCCGTCACCTGCGACGACACCGAGACCGGCGGGGTACGCCGGGCGTGTCAGGATGGCCGATCGTGACCACTGCCGGGGCTGCCCCGCCCGCCCCGATCCGACCGCCCCACCGCCGACCCCACCCGCTCGACGCGATCGCCGTTCTGCTCGCCGTCGTCGGGGCCGGTTGCGTCGCGACCGGGCTGTTGCCCCGCCCCGAGGCCGCCGCCACCCTCGGCCGGATCCTGCCACTGCTGCTCTTCCTCGGCACCGTGGTGGTCCTCGCCGAACTGACCGCAGCCGCCGGTGTCTTCGACGTGCTCGCCACCCGGCTGGCCGTGGCCGCCGGCGGTAGCTGGCCCGCGTTGTTCGCACTCTGCGTCGGCTTCGCCGCGGCGACCACCGTCGTGCTCAACCTGGACACCACCGCCGTGCTGCTCACCCCGGTGCTGCTCACCCTGGCGGCCACCCTGCGCACCGCGGTGGCGCCGCTGGCGGTCACCACCGTCTGGCTGGCGAACACGGCCAGCCTGCTGCTGCCGGTGTCCAACCTGACCAACCTGCTCGCCGCGGACCGGATCGGCCTGGACCCGCTCACGTACGCGAGCCTGATGTGGCTGCCGCAACTGGCCGTGCTCGCGGTCACCACGGTGCTGCTCTGGTACTGCTGGTGGCGGCCGGCCCGGCCGCCCGGCAACCGGTTCCCGGCACCGGCGGCACACCGCCCGCCCGATGGGGTGCTGTACCGCACCGCGCTCGCCGGCTGCCTGCTCTTCGTCGGCGCGATCCTGGCCGGCGTACCGGTCGGCCTCGGCTCGACGGTCGCCGCCGGTCCGCTGGTGCTCGCCTTCGCCATCCGCTCGCCCCGCACGCTGCGGTACGCGCTGGTCCCCTGGCGGTTGCTGCTCTTCGTCACCGGGCTGTTCCTGGTGATCCAGACCATCGGTCGGCACGGGTTGAACGACCTGGTGGCCGGGCTGATCGGGCCGGACGGCGGGGTGCTCGGCGCGCTGCGCGCAGGTGGCACCGGAGCCCTGCTGGCCAATCTGGTGAACAACCTGCCGGCCTATCTGGCCGGCGAGGTGGTGCTGCCCGCCCAGGAACGGCAGCGACTGCTGGCGCTCCTGATCGGCACCAACGTGGGACCGCTGGCGCTGCCCTGGGCGTCTCTGGCGACGCTGCTGTGGCTGGAACGATGCCGGGCCGCCCGGGTCCGGGTGCCGGCGGCCCGGTTCCTGCTGACCAGCGCCGTGGTCGCGGTGCTCGGCACCCTCGCCGCGGTCGGTGCCCTGCTGCTCACCGGCTGACCCTGATCGGGGCCGGGCGGCGTGGCCGGTCACCCGGCCACGCCGCTCGGCTCAGGCTCGACGGACCGGTAGCTGCAACTCGGTGACCCCCTTGTCGGCCTCCTCCGGCCAGTACTCCACGTAGAGTTCGCGCGCGTAGCCGTCCGTCCGCCAGTCGTTCTCCTCGATCCAGCGGGCCAGCACCTGCAGGCTGCGGTCGGCCGTGTCCATCGGGCCGTGGTGGATCGTCGTCGCCGCCGTGATCGCCGGCAGTTCCACCACGGTGATGCCGCCGACCGCCTGCCGGCTGCCCTCGATCCCCACCCCGGCGTGCACCACGACGCCGTCGCCGTCGACGGCCTGGTCGTACCAGGCCACCGCCGGACCGGCCGGGTTGACCCCGGCGGCCTCCAGCCGGCGGAACAGCTCCGGGTAGAGCGGCGTCAGTACCGGACCGATGTCCGCGGGTTCGTAGCTGCGGGCGACGGCACTCAGCTCCGCGACCCGGATCGACGGCACCTGCTTGAGCACGACATCCTGGCTGGTCATCCGACCCTCCGTCTCAATCATGTGGAGCCTCGCCTCGACGCTGGACAGTCGGGCGGTGTCCGCCGCCACCTGCGCCGCCAACTGGGCCCGACGCAGCCGCAGCATGCCCCGCAGCTCGACCAGGTCGACCGCCTCGTCGAGGATCGCCCGCACCTGGGCCAGGGTCAGGCCCAGCTCCTTGAGGGCGATCACCCGGTTGAGCCGACCCAGCTGGGCGGCGGTGTAGTAGCGGTAGCCGCTGTGCGGATCGACGGCGGCCGGCGGTAGCAGCCCGATGCTGTCGTAGTGCCGCAGCATCCGGACCGACACCCGGCCCAGGCTGGCGAAGTCTCCGATGGTCAACATGGCTCCCCCAGGGTCGGCGCTGACACCGTGTCAGAGTCAATCCTGGGCCACCACCGGCCGACAACGACTCAGCCGGGCAGCGGGGCCTCGTCACCGCGGTTGCGACGTGGGGACACCAGCCGGCGCATGATCGGGGTGGCGTTCCACTTCGCCGCACCGACCAGGTCCCGGGCGTGTTCCAGCACTGTGTAGTCGGGCCTCGCCCGACCGGCGGCGAGCGCGGCGTCCAGGTCGTTGCCGCAGCGCATCAGCACGCTGTCGAAGTCACGGCGGACCGGCTCCAGCAGGTGGTAGCCGAATGATCGGTGCAGGCGGGCGAAGAGCGGCTTGTACAACCGGGCCCGCTCGTGCAGCCCGGAGGAGTACGACATGGGGTTCTTCGGCCGGCGTCGGATGTAGTCGGGCAGCACGTCGGCGAAGGCCCGGCGGACGATCCACTTCTCCTGGCCGGCACGCAGCTTCAAATCGATCGGCAAGCGCATCGCCAGCTCGACGAGCGCGAGGTCGAGGAAGGGCACCCGGGCCTCGACGCCGAAGGCCATGCTGGTCCGGTCGACCCGCTGGAGCTCGGTCCGGCACAGGTTGCGGATCTTGTGCAGGAAGAGTCGCCGGGACGCCTCCGGACCGACCTCGTGGTACATGGGGTAGCCGCCGAACAGCTCGTCCGAGCCGTCGCCGGTGAGGACCACCTTGACGCCCAACTCCCGCAACCGCCGGAAGATCGGCACGGAGACGACCGCGTTGATGATGTCGCCGTACTCGGTCAGCTCGGAGATCCGGATCGCCTCCCGCACGTCGGCGAGCCGGATGTCGCGCGGGCGCAGCTCCACCACCTCGTGCGCCACGCCGAGATCCTTCGCCAGCCGCCGGGCGTACGCCAGGTCCGGGCTCTCCGGCACGCCGACGGTGACGGCGACACAGTCCGGGTGCAGCTGGGCCGCGTGCAGCAGCGCCAGCGAGCTGTCCAACCCGCCGGAGAGCACCACGCCCACCGTCAGGTCGGTGTCCAGCCGCACCCGGAGGCTGTCGGTGAGGGCGGCACGGACGAGCAGGGCGGCCTCGTCCGGGTCCGCCACCACCGGCCGGCCCGCGCCGAGGGCGAGCAGGTCCACGTACGGTCGCAGCTGCGGGTGACCGTCGGCGTCGGCCCAACCGTGGTGCCCCGGCGGCACCTCGCCCACCGGCGCGCCCAGCCGGACCAGCGCCTTGACCTCACTGGCGAGGTGCAGGCACCCCGGTGTCCGCGCCCAGTACAGGGGCTTCACGCCGAGCGGATCCCGGACCAGGTACGCACGTCCGGTGGCCCGTTCCACCACGACGAAGGCGTACTCGCCCCGCAACCGGGTCACCACCTGCTCGCCCCAGTGTTCGAACGCCGCGAGCACCACCTCGGTGTCGCTGGCGCTGCGGAACCGGTGACCGAGGGCGGTCAGCTCCGACCGCAGTTCATGGTGGTTGAAGACCTCGCCGTTGTAGCAGAGCAGCCACCGCTCGTCGGCGGAGACCCAGGGCTGCACGGCGCGCTCACGATCCACCACCCGCAGCCGCCGGGTGCCGGCGAGCAGACCACTCTCGTGTCGGGTCTCGGTCACCTCGCCCCGTGGCGCGAGTGTGCCGAGCATCCGCCGGAAGATCGCCGGGTCCGCCTCCGGGCCGATGCTGAGCATGATCCCGCACACGGTCAGCTCCCCATCTCGGCTTCGTACGCACGGCGCAGCCGCAGCGTCGCCGACGGCGCGAGGCAGATGTGCCACGCCTGCCCCTCGTCCACCACGTTGATCTCGCCCACCCGTTGCCGGTTCAGCAGCAGCCCGGCCAGGGTGTCCCGGACCCCGAAGCGGCGGTACCACTCCATCTCCACGTCGACCGCCCAGCCCAGGCAGTGGCCGCTGGGCACCATGGCGGCGTACCCGAGGCGGCGCAACCGGTACTGGTGTTCGGCGCTGCGGACCAGGCTGGTCACCCAGAGCGGCGGCGTGCCCGCCGGGGTGGCCGCGGCGAACTCGCGACCGATGTCGTTGAGCAGGGCGATCACCTCACGGCGGGACCGGCGGAACAGCAACCCGGCGGTACGCGGCGTGGCGTCGGGCAGCACCCGGCGGCGCAGCGCGCGTACGCCCCGGCCGACGACCGTGCGGGGCTGCTCGGTGTACTGGAACCGCAGCAGCCCTCGCCGCCGCAACCACTCCAGGTCGACAAGTTCGGCGCTGTGGTCGACCTCCGTGTCGGTGAGGAACGTGGCGGCGTCGCGCCACCACATCACGTCGATGCGGGACAGCAGGTAGATGCGCACCAGTGCGGCCAGGTCAGCGGCGGAACTGCGCTCGTTCGGCTGGTACCGGGCCATCTCCAGCAGCAGGGTCTCGCGGGCTCCGATCAGCCCCTGGGAGGTGGCGTCGAGCACCTGCATGATGGCCGGTTCCCGCAGCCGCTGGTCGATCAGCACCTGACGAGCCTTCGCGCTGCTCACCCCGGCGAGCGCGCTCACCTCGACCAACAGTTCGGCCACGGCGTCGCGGTAGGCCGCGAGGTCGGGCGGGGCCGCGGTGACCGGGCGCACGATACCCGGTGGGCGTCGGCGGGCCGGGGTGACGGGGAGACCGGGTCGGTGTCCCGGGCTTCGGCTGGGCACTCGCATGATCGGTCCTCTCTGCCGCCGCGACGGTCGCCTTGTGACAGAAAGTAACCACACCAATCCGGATTTAGTGCGAGCAATACTCCTGTATCCCCCTAAGGCGTGGCAGACCACTCGCCCGGCGCGTGCCGCCCGGCGGCACACAGACCGGGCGGGGTCGTTGTACCATTCGGTACAACGACCCGTGCCGCGGAGGTGCGGTCGACGGACGGGAGGGACGGTCGATGCCGACCATCACCCTGACCACGGGGACGATCGACTACACCGACACCGGCGGTGACGGACCAGTCCTGGTGCTGCTGCACGGTGTGAACATGGACGCGAGCCTGTGGCGCCGGGTGGTCGCCGAACTCGGTCCGACCGTGCGCTGCGTCTGCCCCACCCTGCCGCTCGGCAGCCACCGGAGACCGATGGACCGGCCGGAACTGGTCACCCATCGGGGCGTCGCCGCCCTCGTCGGGGAACTGCTCGACGCACTGGACCTGCGTGAGGTGACCCTGGTCGCCAACGACTGGGGTGGCATCCAGTTCCTCGTGGCCGACGGCCCGACCGACCGGATCGCCGGTCTGGCGCTGGTCGCCTGCGAGGCGTTCGACAACTTCCCGCCCGGAAAGCCGGGCAAGGCGGTGGCGATGAGCGCGCGACTTCCGGGTGCGCTGTGGCTGTCGATGCAGCTTCAACGGTTCGGCTGGTTCCGGCGCGCTCCCGGCGCCTGGGGGTGGATGAGCAAGTACCCGATCCCCGACGAGGTGCTGGACGCCTGGTTCCGACCGGCGCAGCAGGACCGGGCGATCCGACGGGACCTACGCACCTTCGCGTTGTCCACCCCGCCGAAGGCGGAACTGCGGGCCCTGCCGAACCGGCTGGCGTCATTCGACCGCCCGGTCCTCGTGGCCTGGGCCCGCGAGGACAAGCTCATGCCCCCGTCGCACGGCCCCCGGCTGGCGGCGCTGTTTCCCCGCGGCCGACTGATCGAGATCGACGACAGTTACACCCTGGTGCCGGAGGACCAACCCCGCCGGCTCGCGGCGGAACTCGCTCGGTTCGTCACGACCGAGGTGCGCGGGCCGCACCCCTGAGCCGTTGCCGGACGTCACCCACGCCGCGCGCGTCACCCGGCCCGGCTGATCGGCCGGGTGGATTGCAGGAAGGCCGCCATGGTGGCGTCCGCCGTCGCCCGGTCGCCGGTGAGCGCCAACTCGAACAGGACGCCCCGGGTCATCGCCATCGCCATCCGCGCCTGGATCCGCGCCTGTGCGGTCGGATGGCCAACCTCCTCGAAGAACCAGCCGAGCCGGTCGGTCCAGAAGGTGATCCAGGTGCGCAACGCGCTGGCCCACGCGTGCCCCTGCATCGCCGCCGCCGACATCTCGAAGAACAGCGGCGCGAACGCCCGATCGTCGGCGAGCCGGAGCCAGAAACGCCAGGCGCCGTCGTACGGGTCGTCGGCCGCCTCGCGCAGCAGCGAGTCGAGCAGTTCCTGCTGGTCCCGCCAGACGGCCTCGACCATCGCGGTGAGCAGCCCTTCGCGGGAGCCGAAATGGTAGATCAGCATCCGGTGGCTGGTCCCGATCTCGGCCGCGAGCGTACGCAGGCTGGTGTCGCCGACACCGTTGGCGGCGAAGTACGCGATCACCCGTCGCAGGAGGGCCTCCTGCGGACCGCCGGCCGGCACGGTGACTGTCACGACCCGATGCTAGTGCGGTGTCCAGGACCGTTGGCGGTGTCGCGGCGAGGTCCGCTCTCCGCGATGACGGTCAGCGGTCGGGAGACGGCGGCGTCCAAGGCGGCACCGCCCTCGGCGACGCCGCGCACATGTTCGGGTGGTCGCCGCAGCGGTCCAGGGGAGGTGATGAAAGGCTTGACCCATGAGTTCCACGCCCGTACTGCCCGACCCGTCCGCCGAGCCGCCCGCCTTCACGGAACTCGGCCTACGACCCGAACTGCTCGCCGCACTAGCCGCGCTCGGGTACGAGGAGCCCACGCCGATCCAGCGGGAGGCGATCCCACCGCTGCTGAGCGGCCGGGATCTGCTCGGGCAGGCGGCGACGGGCACGGGCAAGACTGCGGCGTTCGCCCTGCCGCTGTTGCAGCGAATGCCCGACGACCGGGCCGGAGACGACCCGCACGCGCTGGTGCTGGTGCCGACCCGGGAACTCGCGGTGCAGGTCTCCGAGGCGTTTCACCGCTACGGCAAGGACCTCGGTGCGCGGGTGTTGCCGATCTACGGCGGGCAGCCGATCGGTCGGCAGTTGCGGGCGCTGGACGCCGGCATCGACGTCGTGGTGGCCACTCCCGGCCGCGCTCTGGACCACATCGCCCGGGGCACGCTGCGGCTGGGCAACCTCGCCACGGTGGTGCTGGACGAGGCCGACGAGATGCTCGACATGGGCTTCGCCGAGGACATCGAGGCGATCCTGGAACACACCCCCGAGCAGCGGCAGACGGTGCTGTTCTCGGCCACCATGCCGGCGCGTATCGACGGGATGGCCCGAGCGCACCTGAGCGATCCGGTGCGCATCCTGATCGCCCGCGAGCAGCCGGTGGCCGGTGAGGCGCCCCGGGTGCGGCAGAGCGCGTACCTGGTGGCGCGGGCGCACAAACCAGCGGCGCTGGGGCGGGTGCTGGACGTCGAGTCGCCCACCGCGGCGATCGTGTTCTGCCGCAGCCGGGAGGAGGTGGACCGGCTCACCGAGACGATGAACGGTCGCGGTTACCGGGCGGAGGCGCTGCACGGCGGCATGAGCCAGGAGCAGCGGGACCGGGTGATGGGGCGGCTGCGCGCCGGCACCGCCGATCTGCTGGTCGCCACCGACGTGGCGGCCCGTGGGCTCGACGTCGAGCAGCTCAGCCACGTGGTCAACTTCGACGTGCCGTCGGCACCTGAGTCGTACGTGCACCGCATCGGTCGGGTTGGCCGAGCCGGCCGGGAGGGGGTGGCCATCACCCTGGCCGAGCCCCGGGAGCACCGGATGCTCAAGACCATCGAGCGGGTCACCGGGCAGCGGATCACGATCGACAAGATCCCCACGGTCGCCGATCTACGGACCCGTCGGCTGGAGCTGACCCAGGCCGCGCTGCGGGAAAGCCTGCTGGAGGACGACCTGGACCCGTTCCGGGTTATCGTCGAGACGCTCAGCGACGAGTTCGACCTGATGGAGGTGGCGCTCGCCGCCGTGAAGCTGGCCCACGAGGCGACGCTGCCCGGTTCCGACGAGGCCGAGGAGGAGATCCCGCAGGTGGCGGTCCGCCCGCCTCGGGAGGGCCGGTCGGCGGGGTACGAGGGCCGGGGCGAACGCCGACCGGCGCGGCCCCGTACCGCCGGCACCACCCAGGTCTTCATCGGCGTGGGCCGGCGGGCCGGGGTGCGCCCGCAGGATCTGGTGGGCGCGATCACCGGGGAGACCGGGGTCCGGGGCAGGGACATCGGCTCGATCGAGATCGCTGATCGCTTCTCGCTGGTCGAGGTGCCCCTCGGCGTCGCCGACGAGGTCATCGCCGGGCTGCGCGGCAGCACCATCAAGGGCCGTAAGGCCACCGTCCGCCGGGACCGTGAGGGACGTCCCGGCGAGCGCCGATTCGACGACGGCGACCGCCGCGACCGCCGCTGATCTCGGTCACCCTCCCGCGCCCCGGCCGCCGTCGCCTGCTCCGCTGTGCCGCGCCCCCGGCCAGCTGACCGGGGGCGCGAGCGCGGTCAGGCGGCGGTGACGCGCTGCCCGCCCAACGACGCCGGATCGATCTCGGCCGGGCGCAGCGCCAACGCGAGTACGTCGGCGACGTCGGCCAGGGTGTGCACGGTCAGCGCCTCGCGAACCTCGGTCGGCAGGTCGTCCAGGTCCGGTTCGTTGCGGGCCGGGATGATCACCTCGGTCAGTCCGGCCCGGTGGGCGGCGAGGAGCTTCTGCTTCACGCCGCCGATGGGCAGCACCCGCCCGGAGAGGGTCACCTCGCCGGTCATCCCGAATTCGGGGCGTACCGGTCGGCCGCTGGCCAGCGACGCCAGGGCGGTGACCATCGTGATGCCGGCGCTGGGCCCGTCCTTGGGCACCGCGCCCGCCGGGACGTGCAGGTGGATCCGCCGCCCGGCGAGGGCGTTCGGGTCCAGGCCGAGGCGACGGCCGTTGGCGCGCAGGTAGGACAGGGCGATGTGCGCCGACTCCTTCATCACGTCGCCGAGCTGGCCGGTGAGGGTCAGCCCCGGCTCGCCGTCCATGCTTGTCGCCTCGATGAACAGCACGTCTCCCCCGGCCCCGGTGACCGCCAGTCCGGTGGCCACGCCAGGTGTCGCGGTGCGTTCCGCCGATTCCGGCGTGTGCTTCGGCCGGCCGAGGTAGCGGACCAGGTCGTCGGCGCCGACGCGGGCGGGCGTCGGGTCGTCGGCCAGGGTCACTGCCACCTTCCGCATGATCTTCGCCAGGGCCCGCTCCAGCTGCCGTACGCCGGCCTCGCGGGTGTACTCCCCGGCGATCCGTGCCAACGCCGCGGCGTCCACGTCGACCTCGTCGGTGGTCAGCCCGGCCCGCTCCCGCTGGCGCGGCAGCAGGTGGTCGCGGGCGATGGCCACCTTCTCGTCCTCGGTGTAGCCGTCCAGAGTGACAAGTTCCATCCGGTCCAGCAGCGGTCCGGGGATGGCTTCCACCACGTTGGCGGTGGCCAGGAACAGCACATCGGACAGGTCGAGGTCGACCTCCAGGTAGTGGTCCCGGAAGGTGTGGTTCTGCGCCGGGTCGAGCACCTCCAGCAGGGCCGCGGCCGGGTCGCCGGCGTACCCCACGGAGACCTTGTCCACCTCGTCGAGCAGCACCACGGGGTTCATCGAGCCCGCCTCGCGCAGCGCCCGGACGATCCGCCCGGGTAGCGCCCCCACGTAGGTACGACGGTGTCCCCGGATCTCGGCCTCGTCACGGATGCCGCCGAGGGAGACCCGGACGAACGTCCGGCCGAGTGCCCGGGCGACCGACTCGCCGAGGCTGGTCTTGCCGACACCGGGCGGGCCCGCGAGGGCCAGCACGGCACCGGAGCCACGGCCGCCGACCACCCCGAGGTCACGTTCGGCGCGCCGGTTGCGCACCGCCAGGTACTCCAGGATGCGGTCCTTGACGTCGGCCAGGCCGGCGTGGTCGGCGTCGAGCACGGCCCGTGCCGCGGCCAGGTCCGTGTTGTCCTGGGTACGCGTGCTCCATGGCATCTCCAGCACCGTGTCGAGCCAGGTACGGATCCAACCCGCCTCCGGGGAGGCGTCGCTGGCCCGCTCCAGTTTGCCGACCTCCCGCAGGGCCGCCTCGCGTACCTTCTCGGGCAGGTCGGCGGCCTCGACGCGGGCCCGGTAGTCGGCCGAGCCGTCCGGGGCGTCCTCGCCGAGTTCCTTACGGATCGCGGCGAGCTGCTGGCGCAGCAGGAACTCCCGCTGCGTCTTCTCCAGTTCTTCGCGTACCTCGGAGTTGATCTGCTCGGTGACCTCCTGCTCGGCCAGGTGGTCCTTCACCCAACCGACGAGCAGTTCCAGCCGCGCGGTGACGTCCGGTGCGGCCAGCAGTTCGGTCTTCTGCGCCAGGCTGAGCCAGGGCGCGTAGCCGGCCGAGTCGGCCAGCTCCCCGAGGTCGGTCATCCGCTCCACCGCGTCGATGACCTGCCACGCGCCGCGTTGCTGGAGCACGGAGGTGACCAGGGCGCGGTACTCGCGGGCCAGTTCCCGGGCTTTGCCGGCCGGGGCGGGTTCGTCGATCTCGGACGCCTCGACCCACAGCGCCGCGCCGGGACCGGGCACTCCGGAGCCGATGCGGGCGCGGGCGATGCCACGGATCACGGCGGCCGGTTCGCCGCTGGGCAGCCGACCGACCTTCTCGATTGTCGCGACCGCGCCGACGGAGCCGTACTCGCCGTCCAGGCGGGGCACGGCGAGCAGCTTGTGGTCGCCGGTGGCGCGGGCCGCGTCGACCGCGGCCTGGGTGGTCGGGTCGAGGGTCACCGGAATGACCATGCCGGGCAGTAGTACGGCGTCGGTCAGTGGAAGTACCGGAAGAGTTGCCATCGAACACCTGCTATCGCGTATGAGTTGAGCGTGTCTGGCTCAAGTCGCGACGGGCCTCGGTTGTTCCGCCGTGTGACCCAGCACACGGCAGGCGGCTCACAGTGAGTCGGCCGCGCCCACGCGGAGCAGATCCGAAATCGGGGATTTCGATGTCACGCAAAACGCGAACCGCCGCAGGGCGCGCTTTTGTTGCGTAATTGGCGGACGATCAGTCAAACTTTGAGCACACCCCGTCAGACACAGGGAGTAATCGACGATGGCCAAACAAGTAATCACGGTGCTGACTGACGACCTCGACGGCGGAAAGGCCGACCGTACGGTCGAGTTCAGCCTGGATGGCGTGGCGTACACCATCGACGTTTCCGACGAGAACGCGGGTGTCCTGCGGAAGGCGTTGGATCCGTTTATCAATGCCGGCCGGCGCCTTGGCCGTGGTGCTGCCGACACGGGCCGTAACCCACGTCGTGGCATCGGTTCGGGCACGCCCGGAATGAACCGCGAGCAGAACCGCGCCGTCCGCGAATGGGCGGTCCGGAACGGCTACAAGATTTCCGAACGGGGTCGCATCCCGGTCGAGGTGGTCGAGGCGTACAAGAACCGCTGAGCAGCGGGAATGTCGCTCTGGCGCGGTTAGGGCTCGGGTCACGGCAGGATTGCACCGGCTTTCCTACATGCAGCGGGGCCGCCCGGAATTTCTCCGGGCGGCCCCGCTGTTTGGTCTCAGCCGCACGACCTCAGTCGTCGGCGTCAGTTGACCTGGATGCGCACCGCGTCGAAGGCCGGGGTCTGGTTGGCCCGCTCCGACATCGGGATGCGGTGCGAACCGTCACCGGCCCAGACCGCGCACTGCGCGGTGCCGGAGTCCGGCAGGCCCGGGATCTGGATGGTCACCTGGTCCGGCTGGGCGCCCCCGCCACCGTCCTCGGTGGCCACGAAGAAGGCCGGCACCGGCTCCGGCGCAGGCGCCTCGTCCGTGTTGTTCAGCATCCGGCAGGCGGTGTGGAAGTGACCGCGGGTCAGGCCCTCACCGTTGAGCAGCGAGCTCTCCAGGTAGTAGCCGCCCTGGCCGGCCGGGAGGAACCGGTCCCGGACCAGGTTGCGGGTGCTGACCTGGATCGAGAAGCCCTCGTTACGGTTGATCTGCTGCGGGAAGTCGGTGATCAGCAGCGACGGGTTGTTGGCTGCGGCACCGACCTCGCCGAAGGCGGTGCTGATGCAGCGGTTGCCGTTCTGGAAACCGTCGTGCGCCTGAAGCTGGCTGTTGTCACAGTTGTTCGCCAGCACGTCGAGACCGTTGTTGTTGTTACCGCCGTCGTTGTCCCCGTCGTTACCGCCGTCGTTGCCGCCGTCGTTGCCGCCGTTGTTGTTGTCGACCGGCTGCACCTGGCAGGTGGCGAGGTTGCCGAGGCCGCGTGGCCGGGGGCCGAAGCGGTCGATGGCGATCGTGATCCGGCCGATGGTCGCTCGACGCTTGCTGGCCAGCGGATTGAGGATGGCGTTACGGATGAACCCCTCGCCGCGGTCACCCTCTGCGGCGAGTCGCTCGTCCGCCTCGGTGATCTGGGTCTGCAACGCGTTCAGGTTGCGGTCCACCTCGGCGCGGGCCCGGTCGGGCACCTGCGGGAGTCGGCTGACCACGTCCGGGCAGGCCACCGCGAAAGCGCCGTCGGTCGCGCCGTCGGTGCCGTCGCGAGTCTCCTGACACTCCTCGACGGTCTGCTGCCCGTCGCCCCAGTGGTTGACCACCCAGCGGCCGTTCTGCCAGGTGCGGGTCGTGGTGGCGCCCCGAGCGGCCGGCGCGGTGGCGCCGGGGCTGGGTGCGACGCATTCTGCCGCCACCGGTCGCTGCTGCTGGTTTGACCGTCGGTCACCGGCCGACGAGATCTGGGTCACGGCGACGACGCCGCCGAAGACAGCGAGCGTGGCGCCAACGGCCAGAAGTCGCTTGGTCCGCGCGTTACCGGTTGGTCGGCGCGACCGGGTTGACCTGCGCATCGAATTGCTCTCCTTCTCGATCCGGTTCCTGATTCGTGACTCGACGGACCGAACGGAATCTTGGTTGGCGCGTTCGACGGGGACCGCCTGAACGCACCGGTGGCACGTCGACGAACGACGATGCCCTTTCCGCACCGTCTGCCGCACCTGCCGGTGCGGGTTGGGGAGATCCTGTCCATTCGCGGTGAGGTACGGGCCTGCTCCGACGGCGGTTCAAAGGCCGCCAACTTTTTTTCGATGTTTCTTTCCGCGCCCGGCCGGTCACCGTCCGCCCTCGGTCGACGAACGCTCAGGATGCGGTCACCGCTGGCAGAGATGGTCGTAGGCGAAATCGCCGACGAGTTCGTCGCGTCGATCCCGCAGCTGCCGAATGTCGGCCAGCAGATCTGCGAGTGGCACCAGCGTCGGCGCGTCCGACTCGATCGTCCGCAGTCGCTCGCCGACCGCGAGGACGGCCAGGTCCTCGGCCAGCCGGGCGGGTTCGACGCCGCAGGAGAGGCGGTACGCCTGCACGGTCACCCGCTCCACCAGCACCTCGCCCGGACGCACCTCGGCCCAACTCCACCCCTCGGCCGGCCCGCGCGCCCAGCACACGTGCAACCCGCGCAGGATCGGATCGGTCAGCCGACGCGCCACGTACCCCTGCACCGCCTCGGCGCGGGCAAGCGCGCCGAGGTCGTTGACCGCACCCTCACGTCCGTCGGGGAGCCGGCCGACAATGTCCCGGAACCCGACGCCCGCCAGGTCAGATCCGGCGGCACCGGCGGCGAACCGACGCGCGTCGACGAGGTACGCGACGATCCGCGCCCCGTGCCCGGCGGTACGCAGGGTGGCCGAGACGACCCGTAGCAACGGCAGCCCGGTCGCGGCGGCGACAGCCTCCGTGGTCCGCTCGGCCCGCCGGGCTGTGGCATCGGTCGACGGCGACCGGAACTCGACGGCGAACTCGGGCCGTCCGGTCGCCGCCGTGCAGACCACATGGTCGAACAGCGTCCGGCTGGCCGTGTTCCACTGGCTCGCGGTCAGACCCGGCGGCCGACGCCGGACGATCTCGCCGAGCCGCAGCCCGGCATGTATCCGCTGCTCCGCCCGGACCTGCACGGGGGCGCGCCCGGCGTCCTCCGGCACCTGCGACAGCCCGCGATCGTGGTCACCGGTCATCGTCGTACCCATGAGTCCTCTTCAACCTCTCCTTGCCGGCCGACAGCGGCCGCGAGGCCGGACGACGGTGCGCGGGCAGCTCGACAAGGCTCTCCTCCCGTCGGCCGACCGAGTCTAGGATGACGATCATGCCGGCGGCTCCCCCGGCGGGCCGGCGGTGACCGGACGGCGCTCCACGCCGGACCGACCGGCAGCCGGGCCGAGGAGGTGGACGGGTGCGGGTGGTGTCCCTGGTGCCGTCGCTTACCGAGGCGGTGGCGGCGACCCTGCCCGATGTGCTGGTCGGTGCCACCGACTGGTGCACCCATCCGGCGGACCTGGACGTGCCACGGGTGGGCGGCACCAAGTATCCGGACCTGGACCGGGTCCGCGCGCTGCGTCCGGACCTGGTCCTGCTCAACGTCGAGGAGAACCGGCGGGAGGACGCCACCGCCCTGGCCGCGGCGGGGATACCGACCCGGGTGACCTATCCGCGCACAGTGGACGGTGCGCTGACCGAGCTGGCCGACCTGCTTCGGGAGCTGGGATCGGCAGCGGAACCGCACTGGCTGACGAAGGCCCGCCGAGCCTGGGCCGCGCTGCCGGGAACGCCGGTCCGCCGACGCGCGGTGGTGCCGGTCTGGCGGCGGCCCTGGGTGGTGCTCGGCGCCGAGACCTTCGCCGGGGATCTGCTGCGCCGGCTCGGCGTCGACAACCCGTACGCCGAGCAGCCGCAGCGGTATCCACGACCGGCCCTGCCGCAACTGCGGGACCAGGCACCGGAGCTCGTCGTGCTGCCGGACGAGCCGTACCGCTTCACCCGCGACGACGGGCCGGAGGCGTTTCCCGGCATTCCCTGCGCCCTGGTGTCCGGCCGGCACCTGACCTGGTACGGCCCGTCGTTGGCGGAGGCTCCCGCACTGCTCTCCGCCCAGCTCGCCGATCTCTACGTCGCCCGCTGACCGCCGCGACGCACGGTCGTCGAGGGCGGCACCGGTCACCGGTCCCGGCGAACAGGGGTCGAAGGTCCCGGCCGGCAACGGCCCGCTGGCCCTGATCGCCACCGCCTCCCCGGGCGTCAAATGGAAGTGCCACCGGGACACGCGGTGCGAAGCAGAGAAGGGACGTGGACATGATGACCGCGATGATCGAGCGGAACACCGCCGCCAAGACCCCGGTGGCCGAGACCAACCAGGAGCAGAACCTCCGCACCCGGGCCACCCGCTACCTGCTCGCCGGGCTCCGCCTGGCGCTCGGTTGGGTCTTCCTCTGGGCCTTCCTGGACAAGGTGTTCGGCCTGGGGTTCGCCACCGAGGCGAAGAACGCCTGGATCAACGGGGGCAGCCCGACCAAGGGCTTCCTCAGCTTCGGTGCCGCCGGCCCGTTCCAGGGCTTCTACAACAGCATCGCCGGCGCCGCCTGGGCCGACTGGCTCTTCATGATCGGCTTGGCCGCCATCGGTACCGCACTGCTGCTCGGTATCGGAGTGCGCGTCGCCGCCGCGGCCGGTGGTCTACTGCTGGTGCTGATGTGGACGGCCGTCCTGCCTCCGGAGAACAACCCCTTCATGGACGACCACCTCGTCTACGCCGGCGTGCTGGCCCTGCTCGCGGTGACAAACGCCGGTGACACCTGGGGCCTGGGCCGCACCTGGGCACGACTGCCGATCGTCAAGCGGTTCGGCTGGCTCCGCTGACCCTGATCACCTCCCCCCGCGGCGGGCGTCACCTACCGGTGACGCCCGCCGCACCGCATCCGCCGCGCTCGGCCACCGGTGGCCCACATCGGTCCACGGGGCGCGCCGGGCCGTAGCATCCGGCAGGATTGTGCTGAGACGGAACCGACGCACCAGGAGAATCCGCATGAACCAGGCAGCGAGCAAGCCCGAGATCGGCCCGATCGAGGGCGCCCCGCCGGCCGACCTCGTGATCGAGGACATCACCGTGGGCGAGGGCCCGGAGGCCCAGCCCGGGCAGGAGGCCCGGGTGCACTACGTCGGGGTGTCCCATTCCACCGGCGCGGAGTTCGACGCCTCCTGGGACCGGGGCGAGCCGTTCGACTTCCCGCTCGGCGGTGGACGGGTCATCGCCGGCTGGGACCAGGGCGTGGTGGGGATGCGCGTCGGCGGCCGACGCCGGCTGACCATCCCGCCGCACCTCGGGTACGGCAGCCGAGGCGCCGGTGGCGTCATCAAGCCCAACGAGACCCTGGTCTTCGTGGTCGACCTGCTCGGCGTCCGCTGACCGCACGCGTCCGGCGCCGGCCCCGTGCCCGGCGCCGGACGCGTCGTCGGCACCCCGCACCCGGTACGCCACCTGACGGTGGCACGCCGGCCGGTCACGCCGCGGCGAGCACCCGCTGCGGCGTCGTGCCGACGACCGGGATGACCCGCCCGAGGCCGGTTGCCCGCAGCACCCGCTCCACCAGGGGCGGCGGGTCGACCAGCACCAGATTGCCGCCCTGCGACCGCACCCAGAGCCGAGCCGCGACAAGTGTCCGGACCCCGGCAGCGGAGAGCAGCCGGACCCCGGAGAGATCCACCCGCAACTCGGTGCGGGTGGGGGCCGCCCAGAGCGCGGCGCGGAACGCCGCGACCGTGGCGATGTCGATCACACCGACCACGCGAACGCACACCGCGTCGTCGGACACGACGGTCTCGACGTGGAACCGTTCCTCGCGCTCTGGCATACGACGAACCTATCCCTCACCACCGACACTTCCACCCTGCTGGAAGGCGGTTCCGGGTAAGCCCAGGGCATGACCCGCAGGCCGGCCGGGTCCACCCTAGGGACGATCCCCGGCCCTCAGGGTGACCACCTTCCGGAGACCGCCACGAGGCGCCGGGCCGACCCGAGGGCGGGTGGCCCGGCGCGTACGTCTTGGTCAGCCGCCGCTCGCCGACGGCTGCGGTTCGGGCGAGCCTCCGGCGACCGCTCCCGGGTCCGGGGCCTGGGTCGGCGAGGGCCGCAGGCCGGCCGGCACCGGCAGCGCGCTGCCCTTGGCGAACTGCTCCCAGCTGACGTTCCACGCCGTCCAGCCGTTGCCCTCGTCGAGCTCGACCTCGGTGCCCTTGACGGTGACCAGGTCACCGACCTGGGTGATGCCCATCAGCCAGTCCGCGTTGGCCGCCGACAGGTTGGTGCATCCGTGGGACACGTTGGTGTATCCCTGATCCCCCTCCGACCAGGGCGCGCCGTGGAGGAACTCACCGCCCCAGGTGAGTCGCTGCGCATCCTCGACGTCGACCACGTACGGATCGGCCGAGCCCCGCGTGTCGAACGTGGTGAACTCGTGCTTCTCCATGATCACCATCTTGCCGCTGGAGGTGGGCGTGCTCGGCTTGCCGAGACTTACCGGCAGCTTGCGCAGCAACTTGCCGTCCCGGATCACCGACATCTGCTTGCTCGCGTTGTCGATCTCCAACTCGACCTGCCGACCGATCTTCGAGGTGGCCCGCCGGTCGGCGTCGCCGACGTGCTCCTTGCCGATCGGCAGGCCCTCCAGCGCGGCGCGGACCTTGATCGACGTACCGGGCCGCCAGAAATCGGGCGCCCGGTAATAGACCTGGCTGCCGTCGGACACCCAGGACCAGGTGCCCGGCTGCGGCGGATCCGTTTTCACGAACAATCGGCGTTGCACATCCGCCCGCGCCTCTTTGGGAATTGGCGGGTCGAAGGCGACGGTTACCGGCATGGCCGTTCCGTACGTCCGATCATCGGCGAAATACAACGTGCTGACAATGGCTGGTTTGGATGATTTGGGCTGCGTCGTGAAGGTCGTCCTGCGGGTGACAGTCTTCCCGGAGTGGCCGGTCGCGGTGACCTCCGCGGTGTACGTCCGCTTCGGTTCCAGGGTCCGGCTCGGCACCCACCCGGAGCCGTCCTCACGCGGCTCGGCCGCGACCGTCGCGCCCTTGTCGTCGGTGATTCGCACGGCGGTGACCTGCCCGTGCTTAACCATGGTGCCGATCTCCCCGGTGACCGGCACGTCCCGCGTCCCCTCGGCCGGCGTCACGGACAGTTCCGGGTTGGCTCGCGCCTCGGCGGGCTGCCCGGCCCTGCGATCGCCGGTGCACGCGCCCAGCGCCAGCGGTGCCGCTGCGACACTCACCGCCAACAGCGTCAGTCGCCGCCTCAACATCATGATGCGTCCCCCCGTTATAGCCGCTTCCTCCGCCACATTCTCCCTAGCTCGGCACCGACGTTTTTGCGGTTTCGACCAAGAGCGGGGACATTACATGGAGAACCGTTTCCGTAATCGCACCCAGGCGAACGGAAAATGCCAGCGACGACGGTACGGGCGATACTCGGTCGACTGTCGCGTTCTGTCCGGCGGCGTACCACTGATCCGGTCCGTGGGGTCCGCACCCGGCGGACGTCGATCACGGGTTCGCCGTCCCGGCGGCGGGCGGAACGGCGAACCCTTCCGGTCGACCCGGTTCCGTCAGACCGTGGCAATCAGCAGCGCGGGCTGCTCGACACAGTCCGCCACATGCCGGAGGAACCCGCCGGCCACGCCGCCGTCGCAGACCCGGTGGTCGAAGGTGAGGCTCAGCTGCGTCACCTTCCGGACCGCGAGCTGGCCGTCGACGACCCACGGCTTGTCCACGATGCGGCCGATGCCGAGCAACGCGGCCTCCGGGTGATTGATGATCGGGGTCGAGCCGTCGACGCCGAACACACCGTAGTTGTTGAGCGTGAAGGTCCCCCCGGTCAGCCGGGCCGGTGGCAGCTCGCCCGCCCGGGCCGCGGCGGTGGTGGCCGCGAGTTCGGCAGCCAGTTCGGTGGTGGTGAGCCGCTCGGCGTCCCGCAGCACCGGCACCACGAGCCCCCGGTCGGTCTGGGCGGCGATGCCCAGGTGCACCCCGGCCGACTGGACGATCCGCTGGCCCTCGGTGTCGACCCGCGCGTTTAGCTGCGGGTAGCGGCGCAGCCCGGACAGACAGATCCGCGCGAACAGGGCCAGGATGCTCACCGGACGGTCCGGGCGAGCGGCGTTGATCGCGGCCCGGGTCTCCAGCAGGCCGGTGGCGTCGGCGTCCACCCAGATGGTCACCTCGGGGATCTCCCGCCGGCTGCGGGACAGCTTGTCCGCGATGGTGCGGCGGATTCCGGTCAACGGGATGACCAGATCCTGGGCACCGACCGGGCGCGGGTCTCCCGGTGCCGGTTGTCGTCCCGTCGTCGCCGGCCGGTTGGGAACAGCGGTGAGCCGGGCGGTCCCGTCGGCCGGCGCCCCGGTGACGTCGCGGGCCGCCGCCTCCACGTCGGCCCGGCGGACCACACCGCCGGGGCCGCTGCCGCGCACCGTCGTCAGGTCCACCCCACGCTCCCGCGCCAACCGCCGCACGATCGGCGAGATGACCAGTGGCTGGGCCGGTCCGGGCGGGCCGGGCTCCCGGTCGGCCACCGCCACCTGCCGGCCGGCGGCGGACGGAGCCACTGCCGCACCCGATGCCGTCGCGGCGTCGCTCGCGCCCGACGCGTCCGTGGCCGCGGCGAGCCGAGGCCGCCTACGACGGCGGGAACTGCCGTGCCCGGTGCCGTACCCGATCAGGACGTTGCCGGATCCGGCCCGCTCCTCCTCGCGGTAGACCGCGTGCCCGGGCGGATCACCGCCGTCGACGCGACCGGTGACCGGTTCCGCGACGGTGATCAGGGGCTGGCCCACCGGGCGTACCTCACCCTCGGCGCCGTGCAGGGCGACGACCCGGCCGGCGTACGGGCAGGGCACGTCGACGACCGCCTTCGCGGTTTCGACCTCCACCACCGTCTGGTCCACGGTGACCGTGTCGCCCACCGCGACCCGCCACTGCACGATCTCCGCCTCGGCGAGACCCTCTCCGAGGTCGGGTAGGAGGAAAACCTTCTCGGTCACGCCGCACCGCTCTCGGTCAGCCAGCGCCGGTCGGGCTGGTCGTCCCACTGCAACCGGGCCACCGCGTCCAGGACCCGGTCGACCGACGGCAGGTGGGTGTGTTCGAGCATCGGCGCCGGGTACGGGATGTCCAGCCCGGAGACCCGCAGCACCGGGGCGTGCAGGGCGTGGAAGCAGCGCTCCTGCACCCGGGCGGCGATCTCCGCGCCCACCCCTGCGAAGCCCTGCGCCTCCTGCACCACCACGCACCGTCCGGTGCGCCGCACCGAGGCGGCGATCGTGGCGTCGTCGAACGGCACGATGGTGCGCACGTCGACCACCTCCAGGTCCCATCCCTCGTCCCGGGCGGCCTCGGCGGCCTCCAGCGCGACCGGAACCGCCGGCCCGTACGCGACCAGGGTGGCGTCGCGTCCGGCCCGGCGCACGACCGCCCGGCCGAACGGCTCGGTGCGGGTCGGCAGCTCGGTCTCGGCACCGGCGAAGTAGAGCTTCTTCGGCTCCATGAACACCACCGGGTCGGGGTCGTCGATCGCCTCCCGCAGCAGCGAGTACGCGTCGTCGACGGTCGCCGGGGTGACCACCTTCAGGCCCGGGGTGTGTGCGTAGTACGCCTCCGAGGAGTCGCAGTGGTGTTCCACGCCGCCGATCCCACCGGCGTAGGGCACCCGGATCACCATGGGCACGCTCAACGCGCCCCGGGTGCGGTTGCGCAGCTTCGCCACGTGCGAGGCGATCTGTTCGAACGCCGGGTACGCGAACGCGTCGAACTGCATCTCGACCACCGGCCGCAGCCCGGACATGGCCAGCCCGACGGCGAACCCGACGATGCCGGCCTCGGCGAGGGGGGTGTCGAAGCAGCGTTTGTCGCCGAAGCGGGCCTGGAGTCCGTCGGTGATCCGGAAGACCCCGCCGAGTTGGCCGACGTCCTCACCGAAGACGAGCACCCGCTCGTCGTCGAGCATCGCGTCGGCGAGCGCGGCGTTGAGCGCCTTCGCCATGGTCATGGTGGCCATCAGGCGTCCTCCTCCGCTGCCGCGGCCAGTTCGGCGCGCACCTGCTCACGCTGCTCCACCAGTTGCGCGGTGGGTTCGGCGTAGACGTGGTCGAAGAGGCTGAGCGGGTCGACCGTGGGTTGGGTGTTCATCCGTTCCCGCAGGTCGGCGGCGTATCTCTCGGCCTGCTCGGCGATCTCGGCGACGGCCGCGTCGTCGAGCACGTCCCGGCCGCGCAGGTACGTCTCCAGCCGGACCAGCGGGTCGCGGTCACGCCACGCCTCGACCTCGTCGGCGTCGCGGTAGCGCGAGGCGTCGTCGGCGTTGGTGTGCGGCTCCATCCGGTAGGTGTGCGCCTCGACCAGGAACGGTCCCTTGCCGGCGCGGGCGTGCGCGACCGCACGGGTGAGCACGGCGAGCACGGCCACCGGGTCGTTGCCGTCGACCTGCTCGCTGGGGACGCCGTACCCGACACCCTTGTGCGCCAGCGTCGGGGCGGCGGTCTGCCGGGACAGCGGGACGCTGATGGCGTACCTGTTGTTCTGCACGAAGTACACGACCGGGGCCTTGAACACGGCGGCGAAGTTGACTCCCTCGTGGAAGTCGCCTTCGCTCGTGGCACCGTCGCCGATGTAGACCAGGGCCACCGTGTCGCGCCCCTGGTAGGACTCCCCGTAGGCCAGGCCGGCGGCGTGCACGCACTGGGTGGCCAGCGGCGTGCACTGCGGTGCGGTGCGCCGCTGTGCCGGGTCGTACCCGCAGTGCCAGTCGCCGCGCAGCAGCGTCAGCACCTCGACCGGGTCGATGCCGCGGGCGGTCAGCGCCATCGACTCCCGGTAGGTCGGGAAGACCCAGTCGTCGTCGCGCAGCGCCAGCACGCCGCCGACCTGGCAGGCCTCCTGGCCCCGGGAGGACGGGTAGACGGCAAGCCGGCCCTGCTTGGTAAGCGCGGTGGCCTGCGCGTCGAAGCGCCGGCCGACGACCATCCGCCGGTACATCTCGCGCAGCGCCTCGACCGGCGGTTCGGGATAGTCCGCGCGGGCCGGCAGCAGGGTGCCGTCCGGGTTGAGCAGCCGGACCGGTTCGGTCTGGGGCAGCAGGCCGGCGGCGGGGTCGGGCGCGGCCGGGGTGGCCGGCCGCCGCTTGCGCGGGGATGCCCTGCGGGCCGCCTGAGGGGTGGTGGTCACGGCGGAACCTCCTGGACGTGTGGTGGCCCTATGCTCCTGCTGTCGGATGATTGACTCAAGATGCCCGGTGAACGCGGGATGAATGGCACCCGGAGGAGACCACGATGAGCCAGGAGGCCGCCGAGGAGGCGGACCGGCGGGGCGGAACGGGACGTTCGGCCGTCCCCCTCGACGAGGTGGACCGGCGCATCCTCGACGAGCTGACCCGGGATGGTCGGCTCTCCATCCGGACGCTCGCCGAACGGGTGCACGTCTCGCGGACCAACGCGTACGCCCGGGTGGAGCGGCTGCTGCGGGACGGGGTGATCACCGGTTTCGCCGCGCGGGTCGCCCCGGAGGCGGCCGGCCTGGGCACCTCGGCGTACATCGCGCTGACGATCAGGCAGAACACCTGGCGGGAGGTGTCGGCGGAGCTGGCCCGGGTGCGCTACGTCGAACACGTGGCGCTGCTCAGCGGTGAGCACGACGTGCTGGCCCTGGTCCGGGCGCCCGACAACGCCACCCTGCGGGACGTGGTGCTGGACCGGGTGCAGCGCATCGCCGGGGTGCTCGCCACCCGCAGCTGGCTGGTCTTCGAGGAGTACGACGGGGCGCGCAGCCCGTGGGAGTGACCGCTCAGCGCTCGGGCGGGGATTCCAGGCCCTCCCGGTCGGCCAACTCCAGCAACGGTGCCAGGGAGAAGCTGCGCTCGTCCAGGCCCGCGTGCGGGTCGCCCCGATCGGCGAACCGGCCCGGCATGGTGGTCACGTCGAAGTCCTCCGGCCGGGCGTCGTCCAGCTCCGCCCAGTCCAGCGGCGCGGACACCAGCGCGGCCGGCGTGGGCCGGATCGAGTACGCCGAGGTCATCGTGTGGTCCCGGGCCATCTGGTTGTAGTCGACGAAGACCGGCCGGTCCCGCTGTTCCCGCCACCAGGTGGTGGTGACCAGGTCCGGCCGGCGACGCTGTATCTCCCGCCCGAGGGCCAGCACCGCGCGGCGGCAGTCGCCGAAGCTCCACCGCGGCTCGATCGGGACGTAGACGTGCAGGCCCCGCCCGCCGGTGGTCTTCGGATAGCCGACCAGGCCCAGCTCGTCGAGGAAGGCGCGCACCTGCTGCGCCACCGGCACCACCTGGTCGAAGCCGACCCCGGGCAGCGGATCCAGGTCGATCCGCAGCTGGTCGGGGCGCTCCACGTCCGCCTTGCTCACCGGCCACGGATGGAAGCGCAGGGTGCCCAGGTTCACCGCCCAGATCACCACTGCCAGTTCCCCCGGCGCGACCTCGTCGGCGGTGCGTCCGCTGGGAAAGGTGATGTGGGCGGTGCCCACCCAGTCGGGCGCGCCGGCCGGCACCCGCTTCTGGTAGAAGGCGTCACCCCGGTTGTCCTGCCGGGTAGCGATGGTCGCCCCCTCGAACACGCCGCGGGGCCACCGTTCCAGCATGGTCGGCCGGTCCCGCAGCGCGCGCAGGATGCCGTCGCCGACGGCGAGGAAGTAGCGCACCACGTCGAGCTTGGTCAGCCCCCGCTCGGGGAAGTACGGCTTGTCCGGGCTGGTGACGCGGACCGTCCGCCGCCCCACCTGGATCTCCTCCGCCGCCGTCGCCACACCTGAGAGGGTACGACGCGGCGCCCGGCGCGGCGGGCCACCGCCGGACGCCGGGCCGCGACGAGTCCCAGCATCCCGAGCCGCGCCGCTGGCCGGACCGGGTGGAACCGCCGTCGTCGCGCCGCTCAGCCGTTCTCACGTTGCAGCCGCGCGGCCAGCATCTGCTTGCCCTGCTCGCCCGCCTTGCGGTTGTTCTCCTGGATCTTGCGGAACCAGGTGGCGAGTTCCTGGTCGCCTCGGGCGTCCGCGTCGGCGATGTAGGTCTCCAGATGCCAGATGTTCTCCAGCGACATCTGCAACGCGTGGATCAGGTCGTAGTTCTTGTCCTTCACCGGACTGTCCGGCCGCTGCACCATGGTGGCCACGACGCACCTCCAGCTCGTTGGTTGCCGGCCGCATACCCCCGGTCGGCCCCGGCACACGCATCAGCCTGAGGCGCAGTTTCCGTGGTGGCCCGCCGGGTGGTGGCGGCCGAGCCGGTTCACCAGGCCGTCGGCGGCACCCCGTCCGGTGGCGGCAGGATCTGCCGCAGCCGGCCCGGGGGGACGCGACGGGTCCGCCACTCCCGGGGGTAGCCCACCGACACCTCCTCGAACCGCACCCCGTCGTGCCAGGTGGTACGCGGAATGTGCAGATGGCCGTAGACCGCCGCGGCGGCGGCGAAGCGTACGTGCCAGTCGGCGGTGGCGTCGGTGCCGCACCACTGGGCGAAGATCGGGTACCGCAGGACGCGTGTCACGTCCCGGACCAGCGGCCAGTGGTTCATCAGCACGGTCGGCAGCGCCGGATCGCGTTCGGCGAGCCGGCGGGCGGTCTCGGCCACCCGCGCCGCGCACCACGCCGACCGGCTCTCGTACGGGTCGGGGTGCAGCAGCACCTCGTCGGTGCAGACGATTCCGGTCCGGTACGCCTCGGCCAGCGCCGCCTCCGGCGTGTCGAAGCCGTCCGGCCGCCAGCTGTGGTCGTAGAGCAGCATCAGCGGGGCCACCGTCACCGGGCCGCCGGGCCCCTCCCACACCGGGTACGGGTCCTCGGGCGTGACCACGCCGAGCTCACGACACAGCTCGACCAGGTGGGCGTAGCGCGCCACGCCCCGCAACGTCACCGGGTCACCGGGCGGGGTCCAGAGCTCGTGGTTGCCCGGCGACCAGACGACCCGGGCGAACCGGCCGGTCAGCAGCCGCAGCGCCCACTCCACGTCGGCGACGGTGTCGCCCACGTCACCGGCGACGAGCAGCCAGTCCTTGGGCGTCCGGGGACGCAGCCCCTCGACGATCGACCGGTTCTCCGGATATCCGACATGCAAGTCACTGATGGCCAGGAGACTGCCACCATCGTCCGTCTCCGCCATGCCTCCGATCCTAGTGAAGCGATCAAGGGCGTCGATCCGGCCGCGCCCGGCGGCGCTGCGGCCCGCCGTGCGGGCGTACCCGGTAGGATCCCCCTCGGGCCGTGACTGGCGCATGGAGATGGAGAACCATCGGGGAGCGGCCCCGTCACGAGGACGCATGCCGAGCGCCTGGGCCTTCCGCACGTCACCTGGAGGTCGCATGCCGCGCAACGCCGAATCCACAGCCTTCCGCAGCGCTCTTGAGGTGATCCGTGGTGTCGAGCCGCGGGTCGCTGACGCGATCGGCGCGGAACTGGCCGACCAGCGCGAGTCGCTCAAGCTGATCGCGAGCGAGAACTACGCCTCCCCGGCGACGTTGCTGGCCATGGGCAACTGGTTCAGCGACAAGTACGCCGAGGGCACCATCGGACGCCGGTTCTACGCCGGCTGCCAGAACGTGGACACCGTCGAGGCCCTCGCCGCCGAGCACGCCCGGGAGTTGTTCGGCGCGTCACACGCGTACGTGCAGCCGCACTCGGGCATCGACGCCAACCTGGTGGCGTTCTGGGCGATCCTGGCCGACCGGGTCGAGGCGCCGGCGTTGCAGCGGGCCCAGGCGCGGCACGTCAACGACCTCACCGAGGCCGACTGGTTCGCGCTGCGACGTGAGCTGGGCGACCAGCGGATGCTCGGCATGTCGCTGGATGCCGGGGGGCACCTCACCCACGGTTTCCGGCCGAACATCTCCGGCAAGATGTTCGACCAGCGCAGTTACGGCACCGACCCGGCCACCGGCCTGGTCGACTACGACCGGGTCGCCGAGGCGGCCCGGGAGTTCCGCCCGTTGGTGCTGGTCGCCGGCTACTCGGCGTACCCCCGAAAGATCAATTTCCGGATCATGCGGGAGATCGCCGACTCGGTCGGCGCCACCTTCATGGTGGACATGGCGCACTTCGCGGGCCTGGTCGCCGGCAAGGTCTTCACCGGCGACTTCGACCCGGTGCCGCACGCACACATCGTCACCAGCACCACGCACAAGTCGCTGCGCGGCCCGCGCGGTGGCCTGGTGCTGTGCGGCCCGGAACTGGCCGACCAGGTCGACCGGGGTTGCCCGATGGTGCTCGGCGGCCCGCTGCCGCACGTGATGGCCGCCAAGGCGGTCGCCCTGGCCGAGGCCCGCCGCCCCGACTTCGCCGGCTACGCCCGCCAGATCGTCGACAACGCGCAGGCGCTGGCCGAGGGCCTGCTGCGCCGGGGTGCCAAGCTGGTCACCGGCGGTACCGACAACCACCTGGTGCTGATCGACGTCACCGGCTACGGGCTGACCGGCCGGCAGGCCGAGCAGGCGCTGCTGGACTCCGGCATCGTCACCAACCGCAACGCGGTGCCGCAGGACCCCAACGGCGCCTGGTACACCTCCGGCATCCGGATCGGCACCCCCGCGCTGACCACGCGGGGGCTCGGCACGGCGGAGATGGACACCACCGCCGAGCTGATCCACACCGTGCTCAGCCAGACCAGCGCCGGGGTCGGCCCGGACGGCAGCGCCTCCAAGGCGAAGTACGTCCTCGACCCGGCCCTCGCGGACAAGGTCAGCCGCCAGGCCAGCGAGCTGCTCACCGGTTTCCCGCTCTACCCCGACGTCGAGCTGGGCTGACGGCGGTCGCGCCGGGCCGGGGCGTCCCGGCCCGGCGCGATCCCGGCCTCAGGCGATCGGACGTTTGAGGTGGTAGCGGTGGACCTCGGTGCTGCCCTGCACGTTGTTCACGTCCTCGGCGGCGGAGACGAGTTCCCAGCCGTCCCGCCCGGCGCGGTTGAGATGCGCGATGGCGGTGTCGCCGTACGCCGTGATGTCCTTGCGGGACCCGTCCGGGCCGTACCAGACGAACGAGACATGAAAATTGCGGCCCTGCCCCTGGTAGCGGCGGACCAGCAGGGCGTACTCCCAGGCAACCATGTCGCCCATTATGACCGTCCACCGAGGACGCCGGCAGGGCAGCGGTCACAGGTTGCAAAGCGGTGAACGCGATGAGTCGTCGTACCGGTACCGGTCAGTCCACCGGCACCGTGCGCAGTGCCCGGGCGGCCACCGGGTCGGCGCAGCCGGCCAGGGCCAACGCGTCCCGCAACTCGTCGGCGAGCAGGGCCAGGGCGGTGCTGGCCGCCGGTTGCCCACCGACCGCCAGCGCCCAGAGCATCGGCCGACCGACCAGGACACCGTAGGCACCCATCGCCAACGCGCGCAGCACGTCGACGCCGCCCCGGATCCCGCTGTCCAGCAGCACCTCGCACCGGTCACCGACGGCCGTCACCACCTCGGGCAGCATGGTGGCGCTGGCCGGGACCCCGTCGAGCTGCCGGCCGCCGTGGTTGGACACGACCACCGCCTGCGCCCCCGCCTCGACGGCGCGTACGGCGTCGGCCGGGTCGAGGATGCCCTTGACGACCAGCGGCAGGTCGCACCTCTCCCCCAGCCACCGCAGATCCGCCCAGCTCAGTGCCGGAGCGAAGGGCGAGTCGTGCGGCGTGGACAGCGGGGTGACGCCCGGCGTACCGCCGTGGGCCAGGTCGTCGCGGCCACCCGGCAGATTCGCCGGGACCAGCTCCGGCGGCAGCCGGAAGGTGTTGCGCAGGTCCCGCAGACGTCGGCCGAGCACCGGCACGTCCACCGTGACCACCAGCGCCCGACAGCCGGCGGCGCGGACCCGGGCCAGCAGGTCGGCCACCAGCGACCGGTCCCGCAGCCAGTACAGCTGGAACCAGACGTCGGCGCCGGTGGCGGTGACCTGCTCGATCGGGGTGCTGCCGAGAATGCTGGCCAGGTACGGCACCTCGGCGGCACGGGCTGCGGCGGCCAGCGCCGGTTCGCCGTCGGGATGCACCAGCCGTTGGTACGCCATCGGCGCCACCCCCACCGGCATCGCGTACTCCCGGCCGAGCAACCGGGTCCGCAGTCTCGGGGTGGTCACCCCGGTCAGCACCCTCGGCAGTACGCCGACCCGGTCCAGCGCGCGGCGGTTCGCACTCAGGGTCACCTCGGCGCCGCTGCCGCCGTCCAGGTAGTCCCAGACGTGCGGCGGCAGCACCGTCCGGGCCAGGGTGGCGAAGTCGGCCAGGCAGACCGGGGCCGGACCGGGCGTGATCTCCATACGTCCACCATCGCCGACCCGACGCCCGCCACGCCACTGTCGCGCCGAAGGATCGGCGCTGGCGCGGCGAGGTGTCCGGGCGGAGTCGGACGCGCCCGGCGGGGCCCACCGGGCGCGATACCTGGCGTACCGTCGGGAGGTGGCCAGTTGGGACGACGTACGCCGGATCGCGCTGGGCCTGCCGGAGACCAGCGAACGGCCCTCCTACGACGGGGTGGCCGCCTGGCGGGTGAAGGACAAGCCGTTCGTCTGGGAACGCCCGCTACGCGGCAAGGAACTCCAGGACCTCGGTCCGGCCGCGCCGGAGGGTCCCATCCTCGGGGTACGGGTGGCGGACTTGGGCGTCAAGGAGGCGTTGCTCGCCGACGAACCGGACCGCTTCTTCACCACGCCGCACTTCGACGGCTACCCGTCGGTGCTGGTTCGGTTGGACCGGGTCGACATCGCCGAGCTGACCGAGCTGATCGTCGAAGCCTGGTACGCCCGCGCCCCGAAGCGGTTGGCCGCGTTGCACCAGGCGGAGACGGCACCACCCGAAGCGGAACGGTAAGCGCCAACGCCAGCGCCACGATGCTGAGCAGGGCGCCGATGAGCACCGTGCGGTGCACGCCGTGGCTCGGCAGCGTTAGCCCGCCGATGAAGGCACCAGCGGTGATGCCGACGTTGACGGCGGCCGACACGGTGGCGGCGGCGAGGTCCGAGCGCCCCGGCGCCACCTGCAGGACGAGGCCGCCGAGGGTAGCGGTGAACGCGGCGAACGCCAGCCCGGCCAGTGCGATCAGGCCGACGGCCGCGGCGGGCCGGTGGCCCAGTGTGTACAGCCCGATCAGGGCCAGCGACTGTACGGCGACCGTCGCGACCAGGGCGAGCCAGGGGCTGCGATCCACCAGCACGCCGACGGCGAGGATGCCGAGCACGCTGGCGATGCCGCGGACGAGCAGGACGGCACCGACCGAGGTGGCGGCCATGGCGCTGTGCTCGGTGACGAAGAGGGCGACGTAGGTGTAGGCGGCGATCGCCCCGGCGGTCGCCAGCACGGCCACCGCGACCAGCAGCCAGAAGCGTCGGGCGTCGGGCGTCGCGCCTCGGGTGGCGTGCCCCTGGTCGGGCCGGGTCGAGGGCAGCAGCGCGGCGACCACCGCGAACACCACCGCGCCGAGCCCGGCCACCGCCAGGAACGAGGCCCGCCAGCCGGCCCGCTCGCCCAGCCAGATGCCCGCGGGTACGCCCAGGGCCAGGGCGACGTTGCCCCCCGCGAACACGACCGCGACCACCCGGCCACTGAGCCCCGGCCGGAACAGTTCCGCGGCGGCCGGCACCACCACCGCCCAGAACAACGCGTGGGTCGCCGCGGTCGCCATCCGGGCCGCCAGCAGCACCGCGAAGCTGCTCGCGAAGACCGTCACCGCGTTGCTGACGACGAAGCCGGCCAGCAGCGCCGACAGCAGTGGCCGGCGAGGAACCCGGCGGACCAGCGCGGTCAACGGCACCGAAGCGACCATCACCACCGCGCCGTACGCGGTAACCAGCATGCCCACGTCCGCGGGTGACACGGCCAGGTCCAGCGCCATCGGCAGCAGCAGCCCGATGGGCAGCGCCTCGGCGGTGGTGTAGAGGAAGGTGCCGCCCGACAGTCCGATCAGGACCACTGTCGCCCGCCCGCGTCCCATGCGCCCTCCAGTTGTTACCTGCTATATCGGTTACGGAGGTAACACTAGGGAGCGCCCGACTCGCGGTCAACTGGTAAAGTCTGTTTTGATGGAAACATTCGAGGGTGTCCGGAGGCTGCGCCTGGTAGGCGGCAACCTCGCGCTGGACTTCGTCAACACCCGCACCGGTCCACCCGTCGGGCCGCCCGACGGCGACGTGCTCACCGGCTATCCCGAGCTGGTCGCCTGGGCCGGCTACGCCGGCGCCCTCACCGACGCGGAGGTGACCAGGTTGCATCGTCTCCGCCACGACGACCCGGACGCCGCGCGGGCCACCTACGAGCGGTCACTGCGTACCCGCGAGCGGCTCGACGAGGTGTTCCGGGCGCTGGCGACCGGCCGGAACCCGAGCAGGTCCGCCCTGGCCGAACTGCGCGACGACGAAGCTGACGCGCTCGCTCACGCGCAGCTCGACCGGGCCGACAGCTTCGTCTGGACCTGGCGGGACGACCACACCATCGCCCGGCCACTACGCCCGGTGGTGCACGCGGCGATCCAGCTGCTCACCACCGGCCCACTGGACCGGATCAAGGGCTGCGGCGGCTGCCGCTTCGTCTTCACCGACGAGAGCAAGAACCGAAGTCGACGCTGGTGCAGCATGGACGACTGCGGGACCAGCGAGAAGGCCCGACGCTACGTCGCCGCGCGCCGCACCCGGGCGAGCCGGTGAGCACCGACGCCGGGCAGCGCCACCGGTGGACCACCGCCGGGCTGTCGCGTTCGTCCACTGTTCGTCCGACCGCCACACCGGCGTCGTCCGCTCCGCGTACCGTCGATGCACGTGATCATCAGCCCGGCGACCATCGAGGTGCGCGCGTTACGCCGTATCGGTGACACCGCCCCGCACAGCGCCTTCACCGACCTGGTCCGGTACGCGGGGAACTGGTTCTGCGCCTTCCGCGAGGGCCTGTCGCACCTCTCCGACGACGGTGTCCTGCGGGTGTTGACCTCCTCGGACGGTCGGTCGTGGCAGACCTCGGCGGTCCTCGCCCAGGCCGGTGTCGACCTGCGCGATCCGCGCTTCGTGCGGCGCCCCGACGGGCGGTTGCAGCTGCTCGCCGCCGCCGCGACCGGCACGCCGAAGCGGTTCCGGACCGTCGCCGCGGTCAGCGACGACGGTAAGCGGTGGGACGAACCACGACCGGTCGGCGAGCCGGACGTCTGGGTCTGGCAGGCCGCCTGGTGCGGCGACGCGATGTACGGCATCGGCTACGCCACCCGGGAGCCACGGTTCGTCCGGCTCTACCGCAGCGAGGACGGCTTAGATCTGCGACCGGTGGTACGGACCTTGTTCTCCGGCGGTTATCCGAACGAATCCGGGCTGGTCTTCGACCCCGACGGCACCGCCACCTGCCTGCTACGACGCGACGGCGGTACGGCAACCGCCCAGCTGGGTCGCGCCCGCCCGCCCTATCGGGAGTGGACCTGGACGGACCTCGGGGTACGCGTGGGCGGGCCGGCGCTGTGCCGGCTGCCCGACGGCACACTGGTGGCTGGCGTACGCCTGCACGACGGCGCGGTGCGGACCGCGATCTGCGCCGTCGACGTGGCGCGGGGCCGGCTGCGGGAGCTGGTGACGCTGCCCTCCGGCGGCGACTCCAGCTATCCCGGCCTGGTCTGGCACGACGAGCGGCTGCACGTCAGCTATTACTCATCCCACGAGGGGCGCAGCTGCGTCTACCTGGCCGAGGTCGACCTCGGGTCGCACTGAGGGCCCGCCGGCCACGTCCGCGGCGGGGGCGCGGCGCGGCTCGGCCGGTCGGCGGAGGGGTGCTTGTCGGCGCGGGTCGGCAGCTCGGCGAGGGGTCGGCGGATCGACAAGGAGTCGCCGATCGGCCTCGCCCGGCGAGAACAGCGGTCCGGTCATGACATCCCCACCTCACCATCGGCGTCGCTGCGGCGCGAACCGGCCGCAGGTCGCCCGCTCGGAGCACTTCCGGAACCCTACGGCAGGCACGGTGGACATTGCTTCATGCAAATGGATGCCGGAGACGGGCATCAGGCCGGATTGTCGCCGGGCCCTCCGGCGAGGATGATCGATTCCGTGTGCCAACCTTGAGTGAGTGATTCGACACCTAGCGTGCATCGTTCACCCGGGCGTCCCGGCCGGTACCGGGGTCTGCGCGTGGATGTGGAAACGCAGGGACCGGGCGTCGGTGAAGCACTCCCGCATCGGCCGGACCAGTTCGCGGTGCTCCGGGCTGCGCTCCCACGCCTCGAAGTCGGCCAGGCTGCTCCACTCGCTGGTGATCAGCCACTGCTCCGGGTCGGTCGACGAACGACACACCTGGTCGACAAGATGGCCCGGCACCCCGTCGGCGACCAGGTGCCGGACCGCCTCGTAGGCCAGCAGGAAATCCTCGGTTCGCTCGTCAGGCACCCGGACCAGGAACACCACCCGTGCTCGCGTCATCACCCCTCCTCTCCGGCCGGTGGCGCACCGCGCAACACCAGCGCACTGTTGAATCCGTCGAAACCTCGGGCGCAGACCAGCGCCACCCGGGTACGCGGGCGGCGGGGGGCCCGTAGGAAATCCAGCTCACAGCCCTCGGCCACGACATCCGGACCGGCCGAGGCGGGCAGTGTGTCGTGCGCGAAGGCGAGCAGGGCGGTGGCCACGTCCAGCGCCGACCCGCCCTGATGCGCCCGCCCGGTCAACTCCTTGTGGGTACTGACCGGCGGCGTGCGGGCACCGAAGACGGCACGCAGGGCGCTCGCCTCGGCCCGGTCGTAGCGGGGTACCCCGAGCGCGTCGGGGACCACCACGTCCACCTCGTCCGGCTCGACGCCGGCCCGGCCCAGGGCCAGCCGCATCGCGCGGGCGTACTGATGCGGGTCACCGGCGCTGTCGGACGTGGTGTGCGCCGCGTCGTGGGTGGCGCCCCAGCCGGTCACCTCGCCGTAGCTGCGCGCCCCCCTCGCTCGGGCGTGGTCCAGTTCCTCCACCACGAACACCGCGCCTCCCTCGGCGGGCAGGTAGCCGCTGGCGGTGGCGTCGAACGGCCGGTAGGCGTGTTCCGGATCGGCCACCTCGCTGAGCAGGCCGGACCGCAGCTGACAGGCGAGCGCGTACGGGCTCAGCGGGCACTCGGTCGCCCCGGCGAGCACCACCGAGGCGCCGCGCCGCACGGCCCGCACCGCGTGCGCCAGACTGTCCAGGCCACCGGCTGACTCCGCCACCAGCACTCCGCACGGCCCCTTCGCCTGATGCCGGATGGAGAGCTGTCCGACGCTGGCCGCGTAGAACCAGGCGATCGACTGGTACGCGCCGACCGTGCGCGACGGTGACGACCAGAGACGTTGCAGCTCCCGCTGGCCGAACAGGTTGCCGCCGGAGGCGCTGGCCAGGGTCACCGCCCAGCCGTACGGGTCGGGGGCCCGCTCCGGCAGGCCGGCGTCAGCCAGCGCCAGCGCAGTGGCGGCGAACCCGAGGTGCGTCCACCTGTCCGTCTGCACCAGAGCGCGGTTGTCGGCGTACCGGGCCGGGTCGAAGTCCGCCACCTCGCCGCCGAGACGGGTCGGATACCCGGCGGCGTCGAACAGGGTGATCGGACCGGTACGACGGCAGCCGGCCAGGACCGTACGCCAGTGCGCGTCCGCGCCGACGCCGCTGGGCGCCACCACCCCGATGCCGGTGACCACGGCCCGCCCGCCGGTCACGCCGTCACCTCGACGGCCGTCCGGACCCGACGCGTGCTCACGGTGTCACGTCCCGGGCCAACCGGCGGAACAGCATGGCCGACTGGAAGCCGCCGAAGCCGCTGCCCACCGAGAGCGCGACGTCCACCGGCACCTCCCGGGCCTCGTTGGGCACGTAGTCCAGGTCGCATTCCGGATCCCGGGTGGCCCAGTTGGCGGTCGGCGGCACCACCCCGAACTCGATGGCCAACGCGCACGCGGCCATCTCGATGGCGCCGATGGCACCAAGTGAGTGCCCGACCATCGACTTGATCGAACTGATCGGTACCCGGTAGGCCGCCGATCCGAGCGACCGTTTGAACGCAGCCGTCTCGTGCCTGTCGTTCTGCCGGGTACCCGAGCCGTGGGCGCTGATGTAGGAGACGTCCTCGGGCGCCAGGCGCGCCTGCCGCAGCGCGTCGGTGATGGCCAGCCCCATCTCCAGGCCGTCGGGGCGCAGCCCGGTCATGTGGTATCCGTTGCTGCGACTGGCGTAGCCGGCCACCTCGCAGTAGACGTGCGCGCCGCGCCGCGCGGCGTGTCCGGCCTCCTCCAGCACCAGCACCGCCGCCCCCTCGGCCAGCACGAATCCGTGCCGATCGGCGTCGAAGGGGCGGGAGGCGTGCGCCGGGTCGTCGTTGTCCGGGCTGGTCGCCTTGATGGCGTCGAACGAGGCGACGGTGACCGGTGAGATGGGCGAGTCGGCTGCCCCGGCGAGCACGATGTCGGCCTCGCCGTCGACGACGAGTTGGTGGGCGTACCCGATGGCGTCGATGCCGGAGGTACAGCCGGTGGAGATCACCTGGGCCGGACCGTGCAGGCCGTGGCGGCAGGCCACGTCGGCGGCCAGGCTGCTGGGCATCAGCGCCGGGTAGAGGTACGGGCCGCCGAGTGCCGCGTCGACCAACCAGCGCCGGCCGCTGTCGCTCACCGTCACGTACTCCTGCTCCAGCGCCATGGTGCCGCCGACCGCGGTGCCGAGCACCACCCCGGCCCGGTCGCGTTCGGCGTCGGTGAGGTCCAGCCCGCTGTCGGCGACCGCCTCGGCGGCACAGGCCAGCGCGAACTGCACGTACCGGTCGGCGCGCTGCCGCTGGGCCGGGGTCAGTCCGGCGGCGTCCGGGTCGAAGTCGCACTCGGCGGCGATCTGCGACCGGAACGGTGACGGGTCGAAGAAGCTGATCCGCCGGGTCGCCGTACGGCCCTCGGTGATGCTCTTCCAGAACCGGTCCCGGGTCACCCCACCGGGGGCCACCACCCCGACGCCGGTCACCACCGTGCGGCGGCTGGTCACGACCGGTCCCGCTGTTCGACGAGCTCGGTGTCGACGTGGCCGAGTTCCGGGCGCGGAGCCAGCGGTCCGAGGTGGAAGACCACCTCGGCGGGGAGATGACCGGTGTTGCGCAGCCGGTGTCGGACGTTGCGGGCCACGAACAACGCCTCGCCGGCCGCCAACGGCACCGGCTCGTCGTCCAGGTCGACGGTGATGGCGCCCCGGGCGACGTAGAGGAACTCCTCGCTGTAGGGGTGGTAGTGCTCGGCGATCCGCTCCCCCGGCGCCATGGTGGCCACGCCCATGAAACCCGAGGTGCTGCCGACGGTACGCGGACCGAGCAGGACGCGCAGCTCGCCACCGCGACGGCGGTCGGCGGGCACGTCCCGGGCGGCCACCAGGGCGAGGTCACTCATCGTCTGCTCCTGTCGCGCTCGTACCGGTCGCTCCGGTCGCCGACGCCGTACTCGTCAGGGTGGTCGTCCGGTTCCGGGCGAGCCGCTCGACGCGCTCCTTGATCACGGCCAGCTGCACCGCGCTGTTGGTGTTGATCCGTTCGGTCATCCCGGCGTTGTCCACAGGTGCGGTCGGTTTCATGGCGAAGTCCTGCATCCAGGTCATCCGGACACCGTCGGGTTCCTCGGTGTAGGTCCAGCGGATCCGCATGTACTCGAACGGGCCGGTCTCCACCCGGCGGGCGTGCACCTGTCGGGTGGCCGGGTCCGCGGTGCGTTCGCTGACCCAGCTCCAGGCCACCCCGTTCTCGTCGGGATGCATGGTGAGCCGGAACCGGACGGTGTCGCCGTTCCGGTCGAGGATCTCCGCCCGCGCGTACTCGGTGAACAGGTCCGGCCAGCCCGCCACGTCGTTCGTCACCGACCAGACCAGCTCCAGCGGGGCGGCGATGACGACGCTGTTCTCGGTGTGCCCGGGCGGGTCGGCCCGCCGGGCGACCAGGTCGGCCACGGCCGGAATGGTCAACTGGGCGGCCTGCTCCGGGATGCTCACCTGCCACCGGTCGGCGACCACGGCCGAGAGTTCGAGCAGGGCGAGCGAGTCCATGCCCAGCTCCTCCAGGGAGGCGGCCGGCGCGCGGGCGGCGGCATCCGGGTCGAGGCCGCAGTTGGTCACCAGGATGTCGGTTATCTCCGCGGTCAGCGAAGCGCCGTCGGTGACGGTCATCGTTTCCTCCTCGGGTGTGCGGGTTTCGGTGCGGCGATCAGGCGGTCCACCAGCCCGGTGGAGTGACGCCCCTTGCGGAACTCGGCGTCGTCGAGCACCCGCCGGACGAACGGGATGGTGGTCCGCATCCCCGGTCCGGAGATGTCGAACTCGCCGAGCGCGCGGTCCAGCCGGCTCAACGCCAGGTCGCGGTCCGGGGCCCAGACCGCGACCTTCGCCAGCAGCGAGTCGTAGTGCGGACCCACCAGGTAGCCGGCATGGCCGTGGGTGTCGACCCGGGTGAACGGGCCGCCGGGCGGCACGAACCGGTCCAGCCGGCCGGGCGTCGGGGCGAAGTCCCGCTCCGGATCCTCCACGTTGACCCGGCACTCGACGCTGACTCCGGTGAACCTGATGTCGTCCTGACGCCAGCGCAGCGGGGTGCCGGCGGCGACGTGGAGCTGCTCGTGCACCAGGTCGATCCCGGTGATCATCTCGGTGACCGGATGTTCCACCTGGATCCGACAGTTGATCTCCAGAAAGTGGAACCGTTCCTCGGCGTCGACCAGGAACTCCACAGTTCCGGCGCCGGTGAACCCGACGTCGAGGGCACCGCGCAGGGCGGTGCTGGCGATGGTCTCCAGCGTCGCCGGGGACAACGCCGGGGCGGGCGCCTCCTCGACCAGCTTCTGATGGCGACGCTGCACCGAGCAGTCCCGGGTACCCAGGTGCACGCCGTTGCCGTGCGAGTCGCAGAGCAGTTGGACCTCGACATGCCGAGCGTCGGTCAGGTAGCGCTCGACGTACACCCGGTCGTCGCCGAAGGCGGCCTGGGCGGCGGCCCGGGTGCGCGCGTACGCCCGGGGCAGGTCCGCCGGGGCACGGACCACGGCCATCCCGCGGCCCCCTCCCCCGGCGGCGGCCTTGATGATGACCGGATAGCCCACCTCGGCGGCGAGGGCCGCGGCCTCGGCGGCCGTCGGTACCGGCTGCACGGCACCCGGTGCCAGCGGTAGCCCGGCCCGGCTCATCAGCGCCCGGGCGGAGGACTTGTCGGCCAGCACGGACATCACATGTGGCGGCGGGCCGACGAAGGTCAGCCCGTTGTCCGCGCAGATCTCCGCGAAGTCGGCGTCCTCCGAGAGGAAGCCGTAGCCCGGGTGCACCGCCTGGGCACCGACCTTACGGGCGGCCTCCACCACCGCCGCCGCGTTGAGGTAGCTGCGCCGGCTGACCGAGGGGCCGATCCGGACGGCCTCGTCGGCCAACCGCACGGCCGCCGAGTCGGCGTCCGCCGTGGAGTAGACCACCGCGGTACGGATACCCAGCTCCCGGCACGCGCGCAGGATGCGCAACGCGATCTCGCCCCGGTTGGCGATCAGCACCTTGGAGAACATCAGCGCACCACCCCTCACGCCGGGTCCAGGGCGACCAGTGGCTGGTCGTACTCCACCGGCTGTCCGTCGACGGCGAGGATCTCGACGACCCGGCCGGGCCGGTCCGCGACGATCTCGTTCATCAGCTTCATCGCCTCGACGATGCCGACGACCTGCCCGGGTCGGACCTGGTCGCCGACGGCCACGAAGGGTGCCGCACCCGGCTGCGGCGACCGGTAGAAGGTGCCGACCATCGGCGAGCGGACGCTGGTGCGGTTGGCGGGGCTCGCCGCCGGCGGGGCCGCGGGCGGTTCGGCCGGCGGGCGGGGAGCGGAGGCGGCGACGCCGGAACCCGTGGGGCCGGACGGTACGCCCGGACCGACCGGCCGGTCCCACTCCACCTCCAGCTCGGCGTCGCCGAGGCGCAGCCGCAGCCGGCGCACCGGGTCGGTCAGTTCGGCGAGGAACTGCTGGGCGTGTCGGCGCAGGTCGGCCAGGGCCGCGTCGGCCGTCGAGGGCCGGGCGGGTTCCGGGTCGGCGACGCCGCCGGTCAGGTGCCCGGTCCGGTCGCCGGTCGGGGTCGGCGGTGCGGTGCGGGCGCGGGGGGTGCCGGTCCGCCCGGCCTCCGCCGCGTCCGCGCCGGGCGGTGGCGCGGCGGACGGGGGTGGGGAGACCGCGGCGTCGGCCGGTGCACCGGCTGCCGTGGGCACGGCGCTCATCGGGCACCCGCGCGGACACCGGCACGGGCGGCGCCGAAGCGGCGGAAGCGCCGTCGGCGTCGTTGCACGAGGGTCACCGTCGGCACGTCCAGCAGCGGCAGCAGGTTCGCCAGCAGCGCCTGGCGGACGGCTCGGGCCGTCGCCTCGGGGTCGTCGGCGGCCGAACCGTCCGGCTCGGGTACGACCTCGTCGACGACCCCGAGCCGGCACAGATCCGGCGCGGTCAACCGCAGCGCCCGGGCCGCCTGCGGGGCGGCGGTACGACCCGGCCAGAGGATCGCGGCGCAGCCTTCCGGACTGATCACCGAGTAGACCGCGTGCTGGAGCATCAACACCCGGTCGGCCACCGCCAGGGCGAGGGCACCACCGCTGCCACCCTCCCCGGTCACCACTGTCACCACCGGTGTGGGCAGCACGCTCAGGGTCAGGATGTTCTCCGCGATGGCCGCCGCCTGGCCGTGTTCCTCCGCCTCGACGCCCGGGTCGGCGCCCGGGGTGTCGACCAGGGTCACCACGGGCAGCCCGAGTCGGGCCGCCAGTCGCATCAGCCGCAACGCCTTGCGGTGGCCCGCCGGGGTGGCCATGCCGAAGTTGCGGGCGGCCAATTCGGCAGTGGTGTGTCCCTTCTGGTGGCCGATCACCATCAGGTGCCGGCCGTCGAGCCGCGCCACCCCACCGACCACCGCCGGGCAGTCGCCGCCGAGCCGGTCGCCGTGCAGCTCGGTGAAGCCGTCGAAGGTGGTCTCCAGGTAGTCCAGGGTGGTGGGGCGGCCGGGGTGCCGAGCCAGGCGTACCGTCTCCCAGGCGTCGCGGGCCGGCGCCCGGGACGCGGGCATCGGGCGGGCCGCCTCGGGCGGCGGGGCGGTGGCGCCGGGGCGGTTCGTGGCCCGCCGACGGGTGGCGGCGAGCAGGGTCGCCAGTCGGGCGCGCAGCGCGTGCCGGGGTACCACCATGTCGATCTGGCCGTGCCGCAGCAGGAACTCGGCGGTCTGGAACCCCTCCGGGAGGGTGCGTCCGGTCACCTGGCGGATCACCCGGGGACCGGCGAAGCCCATCCGGGTGCCACTCTCGGCGAGTACCAGGTCGGCGCTGGTGGCGAAGGAGGCCGCCACCCCGCCGTAGGTGGGGTCGGTCAGCACGCTGACGGTGAGCAGCCCGACCTCGCGCAACGCGGCCATCGCCTGGCTGACCGTGGCCATCTGCATCAGCGACAGCGCGCCCTCCTGCATCCGGGCGCCGCCGGAGGCGGTGACCAGGACCAGTGCGATGTCGAGCTCCAACGCCTGCTCGGCGGTACGGGTGATCAGCTCGCCGACGGCACAACCGAGACTGCCGCCGAGAAACCGGAAGTCCATCACCGCGAGCGCACAGCGCGACCCGCCGATCGTGGCGGTGCCGCAGAGCACCGCCTCCGCCAGGCCGGTGTCGGCGCGGGCGGCGGCGAGCCGGTGCGGATACGGCAGGACGTCGACGAAGCCGATCGGGTCCACCTCGACCGCACGGTCCGGCAGTGGCCGGAACGATCCGGGGTCGGCCAGCTGGCTCACCCGCTCGGGTGCGGCGAGTCGGGCGTGCAGGCCGCACTCCGGGCAGACGTCGAGATTGCGGCGCAGCCGCTTGCGGTAGAGCAGGGCGGCGCAGCCGTCGCACCGGGACCACAGGGACTCGCCGGAGGGCGCGGTGGCGGTCACGGCCGGTGCCCGTCGAAACGGTAGAAGCAGCGGGCCATGGCGTCCCGGGGCGCGCGCCAGTCCGGCCGGTACGGAGAGATGTAGGAACTCAGCCGGCTGCTGACCCGGACGAACTCCGGGTGCTCCCGAACGGCCTCGACGGCGCCGTCGCCGGCCGACTCGGTCTCGATGAGATGCACGTACAGGTCGTGCAGGCGGTACAGCGAGCGATGCCGGACCCCCACCAGGCGGGGCAGTTCGGTCGTGTCGGACTCGGCGAAGATCTCGGCGACCGCCGATTCGGCGGTCGGGACCACCTTCGCGACGATCAGCGTTCGGTCCATGCTGGTCCTCCCCCCATGGGGCCGGTCGGACGCCACCGGGTGCGCCCGGACGGCTGCCGCCACGATGCGCGGCACCGCGTCACCCGGGCGTCACAGACACCCCCGGAAAGAACGGAGCTGGTGACGCTGTGTTGACGCAAGCTGTGGTTCAGCTGAGCGGTCACGGTTGCCATGATCAGCATGATTGACCAGTTCAGAGGCGGTTTCACAGAAGCTGAAGAGTTGCATTGCCGACAACATCGTTGACTCAGAGTAATTGCGATTGATAATCTTCGCGACGGTCGGACCCGGCACCGCACCCCGCGTGCGACGGCCCGACGAGTCGACAGTGGCGTCCCGGCGGCCACGCCGGGCCCGGCCTGAACCCGCAACCGACGCGTTTCGCAGGGGGTGCCGCCGTGGCCGCCGTTTCGCCCACGCCCACCACCGGCCAGCCCCACGACGCCGACATCCGGCTGCATCTGCTCGGCGGCTTCCGCCTGACCCACGGCGACACCCCGGTGGTGGTGCCCCGCGGCCTGCAACGGATCATTGCGCTGATCGGGCTGCGCCCCGGGGCCACCCGTACCCACCTCGCCGGTCTGCTCTGGCCGGAGGCCACCGAGGAACGGGCGCTGTCGTCACTGCGGACCGCGCTGTGGCGACTGCGTCAGGATCCGTACTGCCCGCTGAGCACCGCCGCCGACACCGTCCGCCTCGACCCGCTGGTCCGGGTCGACGTCGACCTGCTCATCGACACCGCCGGTCGGGTCCGTGACGGCCACGCGCCGGGCGACGCCCCGAAGGCCCTCGCCGCCGGCCGGCACGACCTGCTGCCCGGTTGGTACGAGGACTGGGTGCTGGCCGACCGGGAACGGTTGCGCCAGCTCCGACTGCACATGCTGGAACAGGTCGCCGGCCAGCACCTGGCCGCCGGGCGGCACGGCGAGGCGTTGGAGGCGGCGCTGGAGGCGATGGCCGCCGAGCCGTTGCGCGAGACGCCACACCGGCTGGTCGTGCGCATCCACCTCGCCGAGGGAAACGCCTTCGAGGCGGTACACGCCTATTACGTCTACCGGGATCTGCTGCTGCGGGAACTGCGCCTGGAGCCGTCGCCGGCGATGAGCGCGCTGCTCGCGGAGACCCTCGACCCCATCCGGCGCGCCAGCCGGCCGGCCAGCGGACCCCGCCGGCACGTGGTCACCCGCAACGCCGCTCCAGGCCCGTTGACGATGCGTCACCGCACCGATCCCGGACATTGACGGGCAGGTGACTGTGCGGGCGACAGGGTGGAGCCACAGCGGCCCGGCACCCGGTGTCCGTCCGGGCCGAACCACCGGTGAGAGGGGTCCGATGAGCCGTCTAGTGATCGTCAACAGAATCATCCCGGGCGCGGAGGGTCGCGTGGCGCAGATCTTCGCCGAGTCCGACGAGACCGAACTGCCCAGCCTGACCGGGGTTCGCCACCGGTCCCTGTACTGCCTGCACGATCTGTGCGTACATCTCATGGAGACCGACGACGTCGGCGCGGACGCCCTCGCGGCAGCCCGCAACCATCCGTTGTTCCAGCAGGTGAACGAGCGCCTGTCCGCGCACACCTCGCCGTACCTGCCCACCTGGCGCTCGCCGCGCGATGCGATCGCCAACTGTTTCTACCGCTGGGATGCCGCGGACGTGCCGGCACCGCGTGTGGCCGGCTGACCGGGCGAGAACATGACGACCCGAGCACCGCACGTCCTGGTCATCGGCGCCGGCACCGGCGGCCTCTGCCTGGCCCAGGGGCTGCGCCGAGCCGGAATCGGCGTCGCGGTCTACGAACGACACCGGGCCAGGGGCGAAGGACTGCTCGGCTACCGGGTGGGCATCGGCCCCACCGGCAGTCGGGCCCTGCGTGACTGCCTACCGCCCGAGCTGTTCGAGATCTACCTGGCCACCTGTGCCCGCTCACCCCGCTATTTCAACGTGCTCAGCGAGAAGATGCGCCACACCGCGTCCTTTCCGCTGCGACCGGACACCCACCCGGTCGACACGGAACGGTCCGTGGCCCGGATGACGCTGCGCCAGGTGCTGCTGACCGGGCTGGAGGACGTGGTGCACTTCGACCGCACCTTCACCCGGTACGAGCAGCACGACGACGGCACGGTCACCGCCCACTTCGCTGACGGGGGCACCGCCACCGGTGACCTCCTCGTGGCGGCGGACGGCACGCACTCCGCGGTCCGCCGCCAGTACCTGCCGCACGCCGTCATCCGGGACGCCGGCACGGTCAACATCGCCACCCGGGTGCCACTCACGGCGCACACCCGGTCCCTGCTGCCGGAGAGCGTGCAGCGGGGCATCTCACTGATCTTCGGCACCGGCGGGGTGATGGGCGTACTGCACGTGATGGAGTTCAAGTGGGACCGCGACGGCCGGCTGAAACCGGAGACCAGCTCGGCGGACGCGAAACTGCTCACCGACTGGCCGGGGCTGCGACACGATCCCACCCGCGACAACATCAACCTGGTGGTATGGAGCACGGCCCGCCGGTTCCCGTCCGACGTGATGCGTCGCCGGGGCACGGAGCTGATCGAGGTGGCCCTGGAGCTGACCGCCAACTGGCACCCTCACCTGCGGGAACTGCTCAGCCTGGCGGACCCGGAGAGCGCCCTGCCGATCCGGGTGTCCACCTCGGAGCCGGTGCCGCCCTGGAAGAGCAGCACCGTCACCCTGCTCGGTGACGCGATCCACACCATGACGCCGGGGCGCGGCGTGGGGGCCAACACCGCACTGCGCGACGCGAACCTGCTGCGGCGGCAGCTGATCCTCGCCGCCGCCGGTGAGAAGAACCTGGTGCAGGCGGTGGCCGACTACGAAGCGGCGATGGTTCCGTACGGCTTCGCCCGGGTCGCCGACTCGCTGGGGCGCAGCGGCACCAACGGTGACGATCGCATGTACCAGCCGGTGTTCGGGCGGCTCGCGCTGCTCGGTGCCCGGGGTTACTTCCGGGTCACCAGCCGGGTTCCCCGGTTGCGGCGCAAGTTCATCGACGACTTCTACACCTACCGAGGTGAGCAGGACTGATCCGCATCGCGACCCCGGCACCCGAGTTGGTGTCGGGGTCGCGATGTGTCCACATCCGCACGGCGGCGCCATACCGTCCGTCCCGTACCGGACACCTGCCGTAGCCTCCGCCCGTCCGGTACGGACTGTTACCTGGCCTGCCTGTCGTCCCGGCCGCGCGTATGCGAAGCTGCGGCGAGTTTTTCTCGCGACGATCCGGACGTGAACCTCAGGGAGGGTTACCGTGGGCGAGTCCTTCGGGAGCTGGCTGATACTGCTCGTGGCGCTGCTGGCGGGGCTGGCGGTGGGCTGGGTACTGCTGCGTGGTCGGCGGTCGGAACCGCCCGCGCCGACGGCCGGCACGGCGAGCGACGCGACCACCGAGGCGAGCGAATCGGCCCCGGTCGCCGCCGGGACCGCGCAGTCCACCACCGCGACCGAACCAACGACCGAGCCCGCTTCCGGCGCTCCGGCGGGCACCGGCACCACTACTGCGACGCAGGCCGAGCCGACCGAGGCCGAGCCGGCCCCGACCGCCGCCGCGGGATCGACCGGCAGCACCGCCGAGGAGCCGCTGACCGGTACGCCCACCGGGGCGACGCGGGTCGGCGAACCGCCCGCTGGCGACGTCGACCCGTCGTCGCTCCATGCGGGACCGACGACGGACACCACGGCGGGCACGAGCGCGGAACCGCGATCGACGGTCGCCACCCCGCCGGTCCGGCCCAAGGACACCACCGAACCCGCAACGGCAGCCAGCGCAGCCGACCCGGTCGCCACCGAGCCGGCCGTCGCCGTCGACCCGATCGCGACCGAGCCGGCGGTCGCCGCCCATCCGGTGGTGACCGAGCCCGCTGCGGCAGCCGAGCCGGTCTCCGCGGAGCCGGTAGCCGCCCAGGCCGACGACTTCCGGCGCATCCAGGGGGTCGGCCCGAAGATGGCGGCAGCGCTGCACGGCGCGGGTATCCGGACCTACCGGCAGTTGGCCGATCTTGACGAGGCAGCGCTGCGGGAGACCGTCAAGAGCGCCGGGCTCCGCGCCACCGCCAGCCTGGCCACCTGGCCTCAGCAGGCGAAGGTGCTGGCCGCCCAGGCCGACAGCGAGTCCTGACGACCCCGGGCCGCCGGTCGCGGAGACGCCCCCGCGGGCTCCGCGACCGGCGGCTCCGGTGTACGCCGTTCCGGTGACCGACCCCGGTGAGGGCACGATCGGGCCGGGGCGTGGTTACGGTCGGTACGCCGGCACGGCCATCACGCTGCCTCCCATCGTGGAGAGGCCGGCCCGTCGAAGTGTCGCCGGCTGCCGGGAGTCGTCCGTGCCGTTCGCCCAGGAAGAGCCCGGACAGCGACGGCGGCCCCCCACCCGCGGCCCGTCCACGCCCCGCCGGGTCACCCTCCTGGAGCTGTTCTTCGATCTGGTCTACGTCGTCGCGTTGGCGCTCATCTCGCGCGACCTGGCCCACGAGATCACCTGGTACCAGGCCGGACAGTCACTGATCCTGCTGGCCGCCGTGTGGTGGACCTGGGTGCTCACCTCGCTCGTCACCGACCTGTACGACCCCGAACGCACCGAGATCAAGGTACTGATCGTCACGGTGATGCTCGGTGTGCTGTTGATGGCCACCGCGATCCCCAAGGCCTTCGGCGACCGGGGGCTGCTCTTCGCCGGCGCGTACGTCGCCATCCATCTCGGACGCGGTCTGATCCTCATGCCGACCGTGCGCGGCGACCCGATGATCCAGCGACGGGCAGCGCGGGTCTTCTGCTGGTTCGCCCTTTCGGCGGTGCCGTGGATCCTCGGCGCGTTCGTCTCCGAGGACGCCCGGATGGCGCTGTGGCTGCTCGCCCTCGGCATCGACTATCTCGGGCTCCGGCTGGCCTATCCGGTGCCCGGGATCGGCACCGTGCCCGCGGCCCAACTGCGGGTGACCGCCGAGCACCTCGCCGAGCGGTACCAGCAGTTCTACACCATCGCCCTGGGTGACGCGATCCTGGTCACCGGCGTGGCCTACAGCACCGTACACGCGCAGGCGGAGAACAGCGTCGGTTTCGTGTTGGCCTTCGCCACGACCCTGCTGCTGTGGCGGATCTACGTGCACAAATCCGGGGAGTTGCTGCCGCTCGCCATGAAGATCTCGACGGTACCGAACCGTTTCGTCAAAACCGCACCGTACAGCCATCTGCTGATGGTCGCCGGGGTGGTCACCACGGCGGCCGGCTTCGAGCTGGTGCTGCACGCCCTGCCCGCGCGTACCCCGCCCGCCTGGGCAGCGGTCATCCTGGGCGGTCCGGCCCTGTTCCTGACCGGCCGTGCCTTCTTCGAGCGCGAGGTGTTCAACCGGATCTCGCCGTCGCGGCCGGGCGGCGTGCTGGCCCTGGTGACCGTGGCACCGGCGGTGCTGTTCCTGCCCCCGCTGACCGCGTCACTCGCCGCCATGCTGGTGCTCACCGGAGTGGCGCTGGCCGACCTCCGACGCACTCGCACCAGCCCGCCTGAGGCACCCATGCCGCCGTAGCTCACGGCGGCCTCCGTTAGCCGCTCGGCGCGTCTGGGTACAAGGCCCACACCTTGCAACCCACCCCCGAACCTGTGGAGGAAGCCATGCGTGGCACGTCGATATTCGGAGTCCTCGTGGTGATCTGGCTCGTCATCGGCGCCATCGCCGCCGGTCAGCGCGGCTACTACAGTGACGAGGAAGCCAACTGCGCCGAGGTCGGCACGATCCTGGTGACCATCGCCGCCGGGCCGTTGAACTACGTCGGAGCCAACCCGAAGGTCGACTGCGAACTGCCCCAGCCCTCTCAGTGAGCCCGGGGAACACGAACAGGGCCCGTGCCGGCTTCGGACACGGGCCTTGTTCGTCGGCGGGATGCGGCTGCCGACCGTGCCGGCTCAGCGGAAGCAGTGCGCCACCGGCACCTTGCTACCCGCACAGTTGGTCGGGTTGTTCTCGATGACGACGCTGTCGTCATCGATCTTGACCTGGGCCCGTTCGGCCTGGATCCCGCCCGCCTTGACGGTGGACTGGTTGCCGATCACGTGGCTGCGGTAGAGCGAGGTCGAGCCCGCCGTCACGAACAGCCCCGCCCCCTGCGACCGCTTGCCGACCGCGGCGTTGCCCTTGACGTCGCTGCCCCGCACGAGCAGGTTCGACCTCTCGGCGTGGATGCCGCCGCCGTTGCCGCGCGTGGTGTTGTCGCTGATCACGCTGTCGTCCACGGGCAGCAGGCCCTGGAAGGTGGAGATGCCGCCGCCCTTGACGGTGGCGACGTTGTCGCGGACCGTCAATTGCCGCAGCACCAGCACCGCGTCGGAGTTGGCCAGGCCGCCACCGATCTCGGCGCTGTTCTGCGCCACCAGCGTGTCGAAGACCTTGGTACGGGCGGAGAAGCTGGCCACACCGCCACCCTGACCGGCGTTGTTCTGCACGAAGGTGGAGGAGTACACGTCGCCCGCAGCCCGGAAGTTGGCCAGGCCACCGCCGTAGCTGACCGCGCTGTTCTGCCGGAACTCGGTGCCGTGCATGGTCATGACGCCGCCGTTGAGCAGGCCCCCGCCCTTGCCCTGGGTGCCGGCTGCCCGGTTGCCGATCAGTTTGCTGTCGCTGATCCGGAGGTTGCCGTCGTTGAAGATGGCGCCGCCACCGCCCTCCGCCGACAGCGAGGTGCTGCCGACGACGGTGACCCCTTCGACGACCGCCGTGGCACCGTGCACGATGTGGATGCTGCCGCCTTCCGCCGCCGAGCGGCCGTTGCGCAGGGTGACGTCCCGGAGGGTCAGTTCGCCACCGTCGCGGACGGTGAAGAAGCGGAAGTCGGGGGTGTTGACCCCCCGGGCGATGGTCGCGCCGGAGCCTTCAATGGTGATCCCGTGGTAGATCACCGGCAGGCCGGCCTTGTCGTCGGCGGGGTTGCGCGGTGGCGCCTCGGCGTCGCCGGGGTTCTCAGCGGCATCGGCGGCCTCCCGCGCGTCGCGGATGCCGCCGTCGTACTCGTCGGGCTGCTGGAACGCGTGGGTCAACGTGTAGGTGCACTTCTCCGCCAGCCGCAGCCTGGCGCCGCCCTCGGCGTTCGCCCGGACCAGCGCCGCGATGAGCCGGGCGGAGTCGCAGGGCACCGGCACCACCGTGTCGTCAGGTGCACGCCCGTGGTGACCGCGCGACCGGCCGGTCGCGCTCCCCTGGCCGTCCGGGGTCGCGCCGGAGTCGTGTCGCCACTCCGGCCGTTGCCGGTCCTGCCCCCGGCGGTGCGGTGTCTCGTCGACTCCGGGTACGTCATCCTGGAACATCGCGGCGGGCTGGCCCGGGTTCGGTGCCGCCGGGTCACGGCCGGCGGCCGAGGCGGTGACGGCGGTCAGGCCCGCCGCCCCGACCACCAGGCTGCCCGCCACCAGGCCACCGGCCAGCAACCACCGGGACCGCCGACCGGGTCGGGTGGACCCGCGGCTCCCTTGGTACGTGGACATCAGCGCTCCTGCCTCTCGTGCATGCGGAAACACGGCCGCACCGAATCGGGCGCGGGGCGGCTGACTTCGCCTCAGCCACCAGAGGCCACCGTACGGCGACACATGACACAAATCAGGCATAAGTGAATGAGTAAGCCATTCGGCTTCACATCTACCCAGAGTGCGCAGCGAGGGCATCGGTAGCGCCCCCGCTCACCCCCCGACGTGGATGCCGGGGCGGCGGGCGGGATCCGGCTCGGACTTGCGCAGAATCTCCCGTACCACAGGTGGGGTGTCCCCCCGCCCGAGGATGAGATAGCGCAACAGGTGGGCGATCGGGTTCCCCTCCGACCACTCGAAGTGGGCGTGCGGGCGTACGCCGGTGGCGTCCCGCAGCGCCAGCAGGATCGCCGCGATGGCGTTCGGCGCCGCCGGGCTGCTGGCCCGCAGCACCCGGTAGCCCCCCACCTCGACGCCGCACACCCGGAGCACGTGACGGAACCCCGAGGGGTCCACCACGTCGATCTCAAGGAACAGCACGTCGGTCGCTCCCGGAACCGGGTTCAGGCCCCGCTGCGCGCGCTCCTTGATGGTGTACTCCTTGATCGCCCCGCTGCCCCGCTTGTGGGCGATCACGTGCAGCCGCCCGTCATGGGCCACCGAGTCGGCGATGAACCGCCGTGCCGCATCGTCGAACTCGACCCGCTCCGCCCTCAGTTCGGTGGTGCGGGTCACCCGGGACACCAGCGACACGGCGATGATGCCGAGGATGAACAGTCCGGAGATGGTGATGCCGTCCGGCTTCTCGATCACGTTCTCGACCAGCGCGTACAGCAGCACCAGGGTGAGCACCGTGAAGCCGGCGGCGACGCCGCGTTGCCGACGACCGGCGGCGGCGATGGCCACCGCGACGGCTGCCGACACCATCATCGCCAGGATCCCGGTGGCGTACGCCCCCGCCTGCGCGTCGACGTCGGCGCGGAACACGATGGTCAGCACGATGCAGACCAGCGTGTAGACGATCACCACCGGGCGCACCGCGCGCGCCCACTCCGGGGCCATGCCATAGGAAGGCAGGTAGCGCGGCACGATGTTGATCAGCCCGGCCATCGCCGAGGCACCGGCGAACCAGAGGATCAGCACGCTGCTCACGTCGTAGGCCGTACCGAACGCCTCACCCACCTGCTCGTGGGCGAGATAGGCAAGCGCCCGCCCGTTGGCGGCCCCGCCCGGCGCGAACGCCTCGGGCGGGATGAGCACCGCGGTGACGAAGGTGGTCGAGAGCAGGTAGACAGACATGATCAACGCGGCGGCGGTGAGTAGCCGCCGGGTGTTGCGGATCCGGGCGGCCAAGCGGGCCGGTGCGTCGGGCCCCTTTCCCGCCACCAGCGGCATCATGCTGACCCCGGTCTCGAACCCGGACAGGCCCAGCACCAGCAACGGGAACGCCAGCGCCGCGGTCAGCGCCACCTGGCCCGGACCGCCGCCCGTGGTGAGCGCCGCCGTCCAGTCCGTCAGCGGACGGGGATCATCGGCCAGCTCGACAAGCGACACCCCCACGATCACCGCGTTCAGCCCGAGGAAGGCGGCCACCAGCGGGACGGCCACCGCCACGGCTTCCCGAAAACCGAGCAGGAACACCCCGCCGAGGATCAGCAGCAGTCCCACGGTCACCCCGACGGCGACGCCGGTGCCGCCGAACCACTCCGGCAGGTACGGGTTCTGCAGCACGTGCACGGTGGCGTCGGCCGAGGAGAGCGTGATCGTGACGATCCACGAGGTGGCGACGAAACCGAGCAGCACCAGTACGAATATCTTGCCGCGCCAGAACGGCAGCAGTCGTTCCAGCATCGCCACCGACCCCTGGCCGTGCGGGCTGTCCCCGGCCACCCGGCGGTACATCGGCAGCATCCCGAACAGGGTCAGTGCCACGATCAGCAGGGTCGCCACCGGCGACAACGCGCCGGCCGCCAGCGCGGCGATGCCGGGCAGGTAGGACAGGGTGGAAAAGTAGTCGACGCCGGTCAGGCACATCACCCGCCACCAGGCGTGCGACCGGGTATGTCCCTCGGCGGTCTCCGGTCCGACCGGCTGTACCCGGTGGACGAACAACCACCGACGCAGCCGATTCTCCGGTGCCACCGGACCGGCCGGGACGGCCACCCGCTCGGGCACGGTGACCCTGCGCCCCGCCCGTTCCCCCTTGCGCGTCGGGTCCCGCGCGGCACGCAACCCCGGTTCTGGTGCGCCGGTCGCCGGGCGGCGGCGTTCCCGGCCCCGTCGCGCTCTCGTCCCGTCCCCCATGTCCCCGCCTCACCGTTGTCGAACAGACCGTTGGTGGTGGTTCGGTCCGCTACCGGTCAGCCGCCGTCCGGTGCGGTGAGCGCCCGGGCCAGGTCGGCGGGGTCGGTCACGGTGACGGTCATCCCGGGATGGCGGGGCCACCGGCCGGGCAGCAGGGCGGGCACCGGTCGGATGAACCGGACACAGAGCCCGGCGGCGGTGGTGGTGCCGAAGGTGACGCCGGTGTCGGCGCCGGACAGGTGCGGACCGATCACCCGCCACCAGCGGTACGGGCCGCCGCTCTCCACACCCGCGATGTTCTCCCGACCGGTACGTAGCCGCCAGGGGCCGAACCGGACCAGCAGTTGGGCGGAGTCGACCCGCACCCAGGCGGTGCCGGGCCGGACGCCGATCAGCGCCAGCAGCCGACGGAACCGCGGGTCGAAGCGGAACTGGAAGACCTGAACGGTCATCCCCGGGCTCCGCGGGCGGCGCGGTCTCCCGGCCGCGCTGGGCGGGGTGGGGCGGCAGGGCGCGGTCGCGGCCGGGCGGCCGGACGGTGCCGGGACACAGCGGTCATGGTCGCGGCGTACCCGGCAGGGGCCGGCCGACACCCCCCGGGCCGGCCGGCCCCTGTTTCCCCCGTGGTCCCCCCGTGCCCCCGACTCCCCCGTGCTCCCCCCGGTGGCCACCTCCGGGCGTTGCCGCCCGGTCTCGGGTCGGATGCCCCCGCGCCCCTCAGGTGGACGGAGCGCGGGGACCCCCCGTCCCGGTTACTGCAGGAACGCCCCGAGGGGCGACAGCAGCAACCGACCGAGCGCGGCGGCCGTGTCGTCGAGCCGCCTGCGCTCGCGCTCGTGCTGGTGCGGGTCGTGCCGGCACCGCCAGATCCGCTGCGCGTTGCGCCAGGCGACGTCGCGCGTGTAATGGATCAGCTCGCCCTGATACCAGTCGTCGATCTCGCCGTTGAGCATGTCGATGAGCAGTTGCCACTGTTCGAGGTAGCCCCGGCGCAGGCCGGGGATCTTGTCGGCGAAGATCTTGTTGATCTCCAGATAGTCACGGTGCTGGTCGCTGCCGTCGACCGGCTCGGACTCCAGGTGGTCGAAGGTGGTGACAAGTGCGAACGGCAGGTCGAAGTTGATGTGCGCGTTGACGCCGGCCGCCGCCGAGGGCAACGGTCGGGCGTCCGGCCCGCGCATCCGCTCGAACAGGCACGCCCAGGCCCGGGGCGTGCTCGGGCTGGCGTCGCTCCACATCCGTAACGCGTCGAAGTAGCGAGCCGCGAACTCGACGTCCAGCCGGGACAGGAAGACCGGGTCGACGAACCGGTCGGCGTACAGCCCGTCCAGCACGCTGGACGTGATGGTGAGGTACAGCTTGTTGAAGTCCGCCAGCGGGCAGCTGTCCAGCAGCGGAGGCAGCCGGACCAGCATGTCCTGCAGCTTGGTCAGATGGTCGACGACGGCGGGCACGTCGGTCGGATGATCGGCCAGCAGGTCGACGATGTCCCGGTGCACCGGCCCCCACGCCGGCTCACCACACCCACCGCGCTCGCTCATGTCCCCTCCAGGCTGCTCGCCGGCGTCGTCGTGCCCGTTGCGACGCCGGGCCCCAGCCTTTCAGGCGTCCGCTGCGCGGACATCAGTAGAACGACGTATCCGACACCTACGCCCGACTACGCAGGAAGATGGCGCTCGCCTGAACACGGGTACGTACCTGGAGCTTGTCGAAGATGTGTGACACGTGGACGCCGATGGTCCGCTCGCTGATGAACAGCCGCTGGCCGATCTCCTTGTTGGTCAGCCCTTCGGCCACCGCGGCCAGCACCTCATGCTCCCGGGCGGTCAGGGCGGCCAGCTCCTCACCGATCGACCCGCCGGACGTCCCGGACTCGACCGCGCCGCGCTCCTCCAGCGCGACCCGGGCCCGCCCGGCCAGCGTACGGATCTCGTCGGTCAACGGCACCGCGCCCAGCGCCTGCGCCATCTGGTACGCCTGGCGCAGCAGCTTCCCGGCGGTGGCGGCCTTGCGGCGGCCGGCCAGCAACGCCTCGGCCTGACGTAGGCGCGAGTACGCCGCCGGGTACGGGTGGTTGCGGTGGTCCCACTCGGCCGCCGCCCGCGCCCACAGCTCCGGATCGGCCCCGTCGAGCCGGCTCACCTCAGCGGCGCACAACGCCAGGTAACCGTCGATCACATAGCGCACCGGCCGGGCCGCCCGCTCACTGCGTGCCGCCACCCGGTCGGCGATGCCACGGAGTCGGCGCACCGCGTTGTCGTCCACGGCGACGGTGCGGCTGGCGTGTGCCTCCGCCTCGGCGCGCAGCCCGTGCCAGACCAGCACCGCGAGGATGACCAGGTCGTCGGAGCGGGTCTCGGTCAGACCCCGCTGCACCGCGTGCCGGGCCACATCGTGCCGCCCCTGCCACATGGCCAGCCCAGCCCGCAGGGTGAGCAGCGGGATGACGTGCCGGGCGCCCCCGCCGGCCAGGATGGTCGCCACCGCGTCCAGGTCCCGGTCGGCCGCCTCGACGTCGCCGTAGCCGACCGACAACCGGCAGCGGGCCAGCAGCAGCTCGACGGCGTCAGCGCCGGAGGGACGGTGCCGCAGGGCCGAGGCGACCACCTTCTCCGCTTCGGCCCACTGTCCCACCCGGAACAGTCCATTGGTGGCGATGGCCAGCAACCGGGTTTCGTAGGACCGGCCCAATCCCAGCTCGGCGACCCGCTCGGCACCCCGGCGGGCGACCACCACGCCTTCCTCGAGGATGTTCAGCGGCCCGGTCAGCAGCTCGGCCAGGTGCAGATAGGCCAACGCGACGTCCTCCGGACGACCGGCCCGCTCGGCGGTGGCAAGTGCCCGCCGCAGCACCGCCAGGCCCGCGTCCGGATCCTGGCGGTACGCCTCGGAGAAGCCCAGCGCGGCGCTGGCCAGCACCACCTCGGTGGTCGCCCCGTCCACCTGCTCGGCCAGGGCGAGCGCCTCCCGCGCCCGCTCGCCCGCCTCGGCGTACCGGCCGAGTTGCAGCAGCAGCTCCGCCAGTCGGGCGGCGGCGGTGGCCCGCTGCCCCGGTGTGCAGTCGGCGACGGCGAGCGCCTGCTCGTACTCCGCCTCGGCCAACGCGGAACGGCCGGCGGCGGCCAGGTAACGGGCCCGTCGGATGTGCAGCTCGCAGGCCGGAAGGTCGGTGTCGGCACCGGCCAGTTCCTCCAGCAGGGCCAGCGCGCGGGCGTACTCACCACAGTGGTGGGCCGCCTCGGCCGCCCGCCCGAGCAGCGTGGCCCGGTCGACGCCGGGCAGTCCCTCGGCCGACTGCACCGCCACCGACCAGTGTCGATGCGCCTCGGCGTAGCCGTACAGCCGCTCCGCCTCCTCGGCGGCGGCCACCGCCGCCGGCAGCGCCCGCTCCGGCTCACCGGCCAGCCGCCAGTGATGGGCCAGCCGGGCCTGGTGCAACTCGGCCGGGGCCGAGGTCAGTGCCTCGGCGTAGCTGCGGTGCAGCAGCGCCCGCTCGGCGGGGAGCAGCTCGTCCTCCAACACCTCGGCGACGAGCCGGTGGCGGAGCCGGTAGCCGTCGGCCGAGCCGACCAGCAGCCGGTGGGACACCGCTGCCCGGACCGCGTCGAGCAGCTCGTGCTCCGGCAGCCCGACCACCCGGGCGAGCAGCCAGTGCTCCACAGGTTCGACTCCGGCGGCGACGGCGTGCACGGCCCGGTGGGCCGGTCGGGGCAGCGCGTCCACCCGGGCCAGGAAGACCTCGCGGAGAGTGTCGGAGAGCCCGTCGCGACCGTCGCGCAGTTCCCGGGAGAGTTCCTCGACGACGAAAGGGTTGCCGCCGCTTCGCTGCCACAGTTGCTCGGCCGCCTCCGGCGCCAGTGGCCGGCGCATCACGGCGGTGGCCAGTTCCTCGGTGCCGCTTCGATCGAGCGGAGCCAGATCGAGTACCCGCACCGACCGCAGTCGGCGCAGCTCGGTGAGCACCCGACGCAGCGGATGCGCCCCCTGCAACGACTCCGACCGCACCGCCGCCAGCACCGACAGTTGCAGGTCGCCGAGGCCGGCGAGCAGGTAGAGCAGGAGTTGGCGGGTCGTCCGGTCGACCCACTGGAGGTCGTCGAGCACCAGCACCAGCGGGCGGCCACCGGCGATCACATTCAGCCCGCGGGACACCCGCTCCAACAACGCGCCCGCGCCGTCCGGGCCGGCCCGATCCTCGGCGAACACCCCGAGCAGCGCGCGGACGGACGCTGCGGTCGGCGGGGCGAGGTCGGCGTCGAGCCGGCGCAGCGCCTGGCGCAGCGGATGCAGCGGCGAGGCGTCGCCGATGTCCAGACAGGACCCGGTGAGCACCAGGGCGCCACCGTGGCTCAACTGGCCGCCGACTTCGTGCAGCAGGCGCGTCTTGCCCACGCCACTCTCACCGGTCAGGAACACCGCCGCCGTGTTTCCCGGCGTGACGTCGTCGAGCAGCGCGGATCGTACCGTCGCCATCAGGTCGTCCCGACCCACGAGCGGTGTGGTGTCCACGTCGCTGGCCATGGCTCGCAGCCTAGTCACAGGTTCCGTCCCCGTTCTACAGGTGCCTCGCGTCAGTCCTCCGCATCGCGTCGACATTGCGACCAAAGGTTGCGTTCGGCCGACATACGTCGTTCTGCCGATCCGCCGTCAGACCAGCGGTGACAGGCTCCGGGCATCGTCGGCGCGTACGGGGGGAGAGGCAGGTGCGATCTCCATGCCCAGTTCTGTTGTCGCTGGTCAGCTAGCCGTCGAGCGGGTGCCTTGGCCCGTGACGGAGGAGCGGCGGACCATCACGGTCCTCTTCGTGGACATCGTCGGTTCGACCCGGTTGGTCGACCGGCTCGACCCGGAGGACGTCCGCGCCCTGCAACGGGCCTACTTCGGCACCGTCGCCCGGGTGCTGCGGCGGTGGAACGGCGCGGTGGAGAAGTACGTCGGCGACGCCGTGATGGCTCTGTTCGGCGCGCGCCGTGCCGACGGGTGGGACGCGTACCGGGCGGTGCGGGCCGGGCTGGAGATCCAGCGGGCGCTGGACGGCCGACCGTTGGCCTCGGCTCCGGGCCTGCGGGTCCGGGTCGGCGTCGCCACCGGTGAGGCTGTGGTCGACCTGGCCGTCGACCACGACGGCGGGCACGGCGTGGCCAGCGGCGCGGTCATCACTCTCGCCGCCCGGTTGCAGGAGCACGCCCCACCCGGCGGGGTGGCGCTCTGCCCGGCCACGCATCGGGCCGTCGTCGGGCTGATCGCACAGCGCCCGGTCCCGGCGGTGACCGTTACCGGCAAGGCCCTGCCGGTAGACGTCTGGCACGCCATCGGCACCGAGCGTCCCCGACCGCCACGGCACGACATCCCGCTGTTCGGGCGGCGACGGGAGTTGGCCGTCGCCCGGGAGCAGCTCGCCGAGGCGGTGCGCGGGCGCGGTGACCGCCGGGTGCTGCTGCTCGGTCCGCCCGGCAGCGGGCGCAGCCGCCTCCTGCGCGAACTGGTGCGGAGCACCCGCACGCTGGGCGGCGTCCCGGTGCGTTGGTGCTCGACGACCTGCCCGCCCTACCCGGAGGGACCGCTGGATCCCGTCGCGGACCTGGTCCGCGGTCTGGCCCAGGCGGGCACCGGCGACGACCCCGAGACGGTACGCCGCCGGCTCGCCGCCGCCCTGACGGATCTGGTGCCGGCCGAACTGCTGACACCCGCCCTGAACACAGTGGAGGATCTGCTCGGGGTGACGGTCGCGCAGACCGGGATGGTGGCGTACTGGCGGGAGGTGCTGTTGAGCCTGGCGCGGCGGCAACCGGTCGTGGTCGCCGTCGACGATCTCGACCGTGCCGCACCAGCGCTGCGCCACCAGCTGGCCGTGCTCGTGGAGCTGGCCGACAAGCGTGACCTCCCGCTGGTGCTGGTGGCGACCGGCACTCAGGAGCTGGAGCTGGACGCTTCCGGTCCAGGGGTGGTCAGGGTGCTCCTCTCCCCGCTCGACACCATCACCACCGGCCGGCTGTTGCGCCGACTGCTGCGTCGGGCCGGCCGACCTGCCTGGATGGCGGCCCGGTTGATCCCCGTGACCGGTGGCAGTCCTGGGCGGGCGGTGGCCTACGTCCGTACGGTCACCGGGGGCGACAGCGGAAGCCTGCCCGTACCGGAGGGTGTCCGTCGGGTCGTGGAGGCCCGGCTGGATCGTCTCGACGCCGATGCGCGTGCGGTCCTGACGGCCGCCGCGCTCGCGCCGGGCCGCACCGGGGCGGAGCTGGCCGAGGTTCTCGACTGGCCGCGGACCCGGGCGGCGGCGGAGCTGGCCACCCTGACCCGCGACGGCCTGCTGGTGCACCGGCCGGCCGGCGGTTACGACGTCGCCGATCCGGTCCTGCGGCAGGTCACCGACGCCCGGCTGCCCCGAGCGGTGCGCGCCGTGCTCGCCCGGCGGATCGACCAGGTCACCTCGGCGGCCGCCACGATCGCGAGCCGGATGGTGGAGCGGACCTGCGCCGCCGCCCCCCGGTCGACGGCCCGGTCAGCGGTGCTGAAGGAAGGCCAGCACCCGATCCCAGGTCAGCTCGGCAGCGACCGGGTCGTGGTCGACCACGGTCGGGTCGGTGAAGAGATGCCCCGCCCCGGGATAGCGGTGCACCACGAGATCCGCTCCGGCCGCGACCATCTCCCGCTGCCACTGGTCGACCTCGTCGGGCGGGTCGTAGGCGTCCGGGTCGGCCAGGTGCAGGTGCACCCGGAGGCCGGGACGGACCGCCGCCGGGGATCCTCCGGTGCCGTGCAACAGCAGCAGGCCGGCGGTGTCGGGTCGTTCGGCCAGCAGCGCGCCGGCCACCCCGGCACCCATCGAGAACCCGGCGAGCACGGTGTCGGGCGGCAGCCCGTCGAGCGCCGCGCGGGCCCGGTCCAGAACTGTCTGCTGGCCGATCCGCTCCAGCAGGGCGAAGCCCGCCGCCACGGAGTCGACGGCGGGCACGCCGTACAGGTCGGGCGCGTGCACCTGATGGCCGGCGGCGCGCAGCCGGTCGGCGGCCGCCAGCACCGCCGGCCGCAGCCCGTACACGGAGTGGAAGAGCACGACGTGTCCCATCGGGACATCGTGCCCGACGCCCGGGACCACCACGGAGCGGCGCGCACGGGATCCGTCCCGGGCGGAGCGTGGATCCGCGTCGGCTGGAGCAGCGGTGCCGGATCCGGGGTCAGCGTCCCTGGCCGGCCGTCGGTGCCCGGTCCCGCTCCCCCGGATCCGATCCGCCAGCGTCAGGGGGAGCTGCCGCGCGCAGGGTCCGGCTCTGGCCACGGAACTCCGCGACCACCTCCCCACCCTCCCGGCTCACGGTGACGTCGTAGATGCCGCTGCGGCCGTACCGGGTGCGCTCGTTGGCCCGAGCGACAAGCACGTCCCCCTGGCGGGCCGGGCGGATGAAGGTGATGTCGGCTCCGGCGGCGACGGTGGCCGGACCATGGCTGTTGCAGGCCAGGGCGAACGCGGTGTCGGCCAGTAGGAACACGTAACCGCCGTGCGCGATGTGGTGTCCGTTGACCATGCCGTCGGTGATCCGCATCCGGGCCACCGCGCTGCCGTCGGCGGCGCTGAGCAGCTCGATGCCGAGCCGGTTCGAGGCCACGTCGGCGTCGAACATCTCGTGCGCGGCGGTGCGCTGAGGGTCCACCTTGCTTCCAGTCCGTTCCGGCCGGGCAGCTCGCCCTCGCCACGGGACATCATGGCACCGCCGGCGGGCGGGCGTTCGGGGAGGCTGGCCACGGGCGGGCGCAGGTGCTCGCGGAGACACGATCGGGCCGGACCAGGTCATCCCGGTCCGGCCCGATCCGATCATCGCCATGCCATCCTCCCGTAGTTGCAAAAGATTGGCAACAAGCCTGGACAGGCGAGCCGTCTAGTAACTAGCGTGCTCGCCATGAGTCCTTACATCAGCAATGTCGCCGCCTGGCAGGAAAGTTGGGACCGCCAGCAGGAGGCGTACATGCCGGACCGCGAGCAGCGGTTCACCGTCATGCTCGACGCGGTCGACGCCATCCGCGAGGCCACCCCGCCCCGGCTGCTCGACCTGGCCGGCGGCACCGGCACCATCTCCCTGCGGGCCCTGCGACGTTTCCCCGACGCCGAGATCACCCTGGTCGACCTCGACCCGGCACTGCTCGCCCTCGCCACCGCCTCCCTCGGCGAGCAGGCCACAATCGTCACTGCCGATCTGGGCCGGCCGGACTGGACCACGGCGCTGCCGCACCGACGCTACGACGCCGTGCTCACCGCCACCGCGCTGCACTGGTTGCCCGCCGACCGGTTGCGCATCCTCTACACGGAGATCCGCGACCTGCTCCGGCCGGGCGGTCTGTTCGTCAACGCCGACCACATGCCCGACGGCGACCTACCCGAGTTGACCAAGCGGCTGCTCGCCCGGGGCGAGGAGCACCGGGCGGCCCGGTACGCCGCCGGTGCCGTGCTGTCGTGGTCGCAGTGGTGGCAGCAGGCCGAGCAGGACCCGACGCTGGCTCCGCTCGTGCAGCAACGCCACGCCATCTACCCGTCCGGACACAGCCCGGAATGGATGCCCCCGGCCTCCTGGCACCTCACCGCCCTCAAAGACGCCGGATTCACCGAGGTCGGCACCCTCTGGCGCGGCGCCGCCGACGCCGCCGTCGTCGCGCTCCACTGACCTCGCCTTTCGCGATCATGCAGTTGTGGGCGTTGCTTGCTCCGCATTCGCCCCACTCGTCCACTGCCACAACTGCATGATCGCCGGGGGCGGGGAGTGGGGGTTAGGGTGCGGTGGTGGTGGCGTTCGAGCATCTTGCGGGGCGGGTCTGGCTGTGTGCGGGTGAATCCGACCCGGAGTTCGTGCAGGCGGGCGTCGCGGTGATCAGCGACGAGCGGGGCAGCGTACTTGTGGACGCGGGACAGAGCCCGTCGCACGCTCGTGAGATCCAGGTCGCGTTGCGCGCCGCCGGTCTAGAGGCACCCCGCTGGCTGGTCTACACCCACCACCACTGGGACCACGTCTGGGGCGCCTGCGCCTGGCCGGACGTGGAGATCATCGGACATGTCAGCGGCGCGGAGTTGCTACGCGCGGAGGCGACCCGGCCGTGGAGCGTCCGGTACCTCCGCGAGGAGGTGCTCCGCAACCGGCGGCTCGGGCCGAGCTACCGGGCTCGCGCGCTGGCCGTCGACTCCTGGGACGAGTTGCGGGTGCTACCGCCCAGCCGCGTCTTCACCGACGAGGTGGAGTTGCCCACCGGCGTGCTGGCGCGCCACGTCGGCGGCCGGCACGCCCCGGACTCCACCGTCGTGGTGGTACCCGACTCGGGGGTCATGCTGCTCGGGGACAGCTGGTATCCACCGCCGGCGCACCTGCGGACACCGGCGGACGAACCGGACCTCGCGCTGGTCGGACGGCTGCTCGACGACGACATCGGCTGGTACGTCTCCAGCCACAGCCCGCCGTTGACCCTCGACGAGGCCCGGGCGGCGATCACCGGCTGAGTCGGCAGCACGGTCGGCTCAGCGGGCGCGACGCTCCGGATGGGCCCGGTTCCAGGCGCGCATCCGATCCGGGTACCCGACCTTGGCGGCCTCGTAGAGCGGGATGGCGTGTTTGCGGGCCAGAGCGCCAGCGGCGCGCGGCGTGCCGGTGCGGCGGCGGATCCACTCGCCGTCGTGGGCGATGGCCATCACTGTGGTGTCGGTGGCGGTTGTCTCCGGCTCCAGGTAGAACTCCACCCCCTGCCGGCTGGTGGCGAAGCGCTCAAGCGCGGCGAGGTCCTCGGGGGTGCCCTCGCGGTCGAGTTTCGTCGGGGTGCCCTGCGCGGCTCGTGACCGCCGGCTGAACCAGCCCATGCCCGGCTCCTCTCCTCGGCGTGACTCCCAGTGCAGCACCGTCACCTGGCAGATCCCTGTGAGCCGGATGAGAATCCCCCGTCGGTAGCCAACCGACGGCGGCACCGCCACCGGCCCGCTACGCGTCGGGTTGCGCCGAGCCCGCCCGCGCCGGCGCCCCCGTGCCGCCGGCGACGGGCGGGCGAGCCGCCGGGACCAGCAGGAGGGTCGGCAGCAGGAGCAGCGGTACGACCAGCAACGCCCGCAACGTGCCGACCTGGTCACCGAGCAGACCCAGCAACGGCGGCCCAGCCAGGAACGCCGTGTAACCGATCACCGCGACCACGCTGACCCGTACGTGCGCGTGCTCCTCCTCGTCGGCGGCGGCGCTCATTCCCACCGGGAAACCGAGCGAGGCACCGATCCCCCACAGCGCGACGCCGACCACCGCGACCGGACCGGACCCGGCGAGCACCGCCAGGCCGGCGCCGACGACGGCGAGCAGGATCGTGGTGGTCAGCACCGGCCCCCGTCCCCAGCGGTCCAGCGCCACCGTCCCGGCGGTGCGGCCCAGCGTCATACCGACCACAAAGACGCCGAAGACCGCCGCGCCGGCCGCCTCACTGAAGCCGTAGCCGTCGATGAAGGCGACCGCGAGCCAGTCGTTGGCGCTGCCCTCGGCGAACGCCGCCGCCAGCACCAGCAGGCCGATGAGCAGGGTGCGCGGCTCCCGCCAGGCGGCCAGCAGTCGACTGCGACGCCCGGTCGGGGTGCCGTCCGCCGCCGGTTCGGCCGGCAGGAACGCGCGCGCCCCGAGCAGCGTGCCGCCGAACACCACCGCGGCCAGCACACCGAGGTGCACGGCGACCGGGACGCCCAGGCGGGCGGCCCCCGCGCCGACGCCCGCGCCGGCCACCGAGCCGAGGCTCCAGGCGGCGTGGAAGCGCGGCATCACCGTCCAGCCGAGTCGCCGTTCGACCGCCGCGCCCTCGATGTTCATCGCGACGTCGCAACTGCCCGAGCCGTACCCGAGGGCGAACAGGCCCACCGCCACCCCGGGCAGCCATCCGGCCACGCCGGCCGAGATCCCGGCGATGGTCAGCCCGAGCGCGACGAGCAGGGTGGACGCCGCCACCGCCCGGGCGGCACCGAGACGCTGGGTGACCAGACCGGCGGTGGGCATGGCGAGGATCGCACCGAGCGACATGGCGAGCAGCAGCAGGCCGAGCCGACCCGGGGTGAGGCCGAGTCCGTCGCGGATCGCCGGCACCCGGGCGAACCAGGTGGCGACGGCCAGTCCGTTGAGCGCAAACACGACCGCCACACCGTTCCGGGCGGCCAGCACGGCACGGGACGGGCCAGCGCTGGTCGGCGGGGTGACAGGGGTGGTGACGACGGGGTCCATCCGGTCCTCTCCTCGGGCAGTACGACGATCACACACCTGGGAGCGCTACCACCACAATCCACCTCCGGTCCTTACCAGCGGCCGTCGGGCACGGCATGATGCTGATGGGCGCCCAGGCGGGCGGGAGCAACAACGGGGAGAAGTTCATGACGACGGCAGCGCGCCGCCCGGCCACCCTCGACGACGTGGCCCGGGCCGCCGGGGTGTCCCGTTCCACGGCGTCCCGGGTCCTCGCCGGCAACGGTTTCGCGTCACCTACCGCCCGCGAGCGGGTACGCACCGCCGTGAACCTGCTCGGCTACGTGCCGAATCCGGCGGCCCGGGCCCTGGTGCACGGTTCCGGCGTACGGCTGCTGATCGCGGTGGCGGGCACCGGCCCGGCTGTCCTCGACGACCCCTACGTCGACCAGGCGGTCGCCGCGGTGGCCCGGGCCTGCACGCCGCACGGTCTGGGCGTGGCGGTGCAGTGGGTGCCGTTGGGAGCGCCGGAGCGGCTGACCCAGTTGACCGAGGACCGGGGCGTGGCCGGCCTGGTCCTGCTCAACACGACCCCGGCGCTGCTGGACCTGGTGCCGCGCCGGCTGCGCGGCCGGGCCGTGTCGATCGGGATCGGTTCGGCCACGGTGCCGTCGGTGGACATCGACAACGGCGGGGGCACCGCGGCAATCGTCCGCCACCTGTACGACGCCGGACGGCGACGGATCGCCATGGTCACCGGTCCCCGCTGGCTGGCCTGCGCCAACCGCTCTGTGGGGGCGTACCGCAGGCTGCTGCACGACGCCGGCCTGCCGGCCCGGGAGGTGGTCGGCGACTTCAGTGCGGCCCGAGGTTACGCCGCCGCTCGGGAGGTGCTGCGACGCTGGCCGGACACCGACGCGATCGTCGGGATCAGCGACGCGACGGCGCTCGGGGTGATCGGACGGCTCCGGGCCGACGGCATCCGGGTGCCCGAGGACGTCGCGGTGACCGGATTCGACGACATTCCGCTGGCCGCGACGGTGGCGCTGACCACGGCCAGTCACCCGGTACGGCAGATCATCACCGCGGCCGCGACCATGGTGCTGGAGCATCGCGAGGCGCCGGAGACGACCGTCTTCCCCTCGGCATTGGTCGTCCGCGGCAGCGCCTGAAGGGTCAGCCGGTCTCCTTCCGGCTTCTACAGGCGTAGAAGGGAGTCGCCGTGGCGGAGCGGCATGCGGTCGTGGCCGGGGCGGGCATCGGCGGGCTGGCCGCCGCCCTCGCCCTGCACCGACGGGGCTGGCGGGTCACCGTGCTGGAGCAGGCCCCCGAGCCGCGTGAGGTCGGCGCGGGAATCACGCTGATGGCGAACGCGGTACGCGGGCTGGACGCCCTCGGCCTCGGCACCGAGGTACGCCGGCTGGGGCGTGACGGCGCCACCGGCGGGCTGCGCACCTGGGACGGGCACTGGCTGTCCCGGGTGGACGCGGCCGAACTGGAGCGCGTGCTCGGCACCACCGCGCTCGGCGTGCACCGGGGCGCGCTGCACCGGGCGCTGCGCGAGGCGCTGCCGGCCGACGCGCTGTGGACCGGCTGCGCGGTGCGGGACGCCGACCCGGCCAGCGGCACTGTGCGCTACCGGCGCGACGGTGAGCCGGCTGAGATCTCCGCCGACCTGGTGGTCGGCGCCGACGGGCTGCGCAGCACGTTGCGTACCCGGCTCTGGCCGGACACTCCGCCACCGGCGTACTCCGGCTCCACCGCCTGGCGGGCGGCGATCGCCTTCGACGGACCGGTCCCCGCGGCGGTCAGCTGGGGACCGGGCAGCGAGTTCGGCACCGTCCCGCTCGGCGACGGGCAGGTCTACTGGTACGCCGCGATCACCGCCCCGCCCGGCCGGCAGGCCGTCGACGAGCTGGCCGAGGTACGCGAACGCTTCGGCCGCTGGCACGACCCGGTACCGGCGCTGCTCGCCGCCACCCGACCCGACGACGTGCTGCGCAACGACCTGTACCACCTGGCCACGCCGCTCCCCCGCTACGTGCGCGGCCGGGTGGCCCTGCTCGGTGACGCCGCCCACGCCATGACCCCGCATCTGGGGCAGGGCGCCTGCCAGGCGATCGAGGACGCGGTCACGCTTGGCGCGCTCGCCGGTCCGGAGGCCGACGTTCCGGTGGCGCTGCGCGCGTACGACCGGCTGCGCCGACCCCGCAGCCAGGCCATCGCCCGCGCGGCCGCCCGCACCGCCCGGTTCGGACAGGAACTGCGACACCCGGCGGCCATCGCGGTACGCAACGCGATGCTGCGTCTCACACCGAGCCGGACGGCGCTGCGGGGCATGGCGAAGCACGCCGACTGGTATCCGCCGAGGCCGGACTGACGCCAGACCCGACGCAATCCGATCAAGAAATTGCGGTCAACCTTTCAGAATATCGATTTTCCCGGTTCGCGACCTCGGCCGAATGTGACGGGGTGCCGGTAAGATCGGCGACTGGCATGTGACTGATCGCTGACTGATGACTCGGACGGCGAGAGCACACACTGAGCCCATGAATACGAGGCTCGGGCGCTTCAGCACACTCCGCGGCGCGGCGTGCCTCGTACTGGTGGCAGCCCTTTCCGGCTGCATGCAACTCAATGCCGGGCTGACCGTCAACCCGGATGACACGGTCAGCGGTCAACTTCTGCTCACGGCCGAGCGTAACGTCCTGACCTTGAACAACAGGCCGGTCGAGGCGGGCTTCGCCGAGTTGCGACAGAACATCCCGGCGCTACCCACCGGGCCGGAGACCCGATACGAGGACGCCACCCACTTCGGATCTCTGATCAACTATCGGAACGTGCCGCTTGCCGAATTCGACAGCGAAAGTCTGAGCATCGTCCGTACCGACGACCGGTACGTGTTCACCCTTCCGCTGGACCCGAAGAAGTACGGCGGAAAAGTGGCCGAGCAGGACCCCAAGAATCAAGAGCGATTCATGTTGTTGATGTCGTTCGAGATCGCGGTGACCTTTCCCGGCCGCGTCCTGGACGCCAGCACCGGCGGTCAGGTCAACGACCGGACGGTCACCTGGCGGGTCAATCGCAACGAGCCGAAGCCCGTCGAGCTGCGCGCCGTCGCCGAGGCGCCGCCGCGCCCGTCTCCGGCGGCCGGCGCGGACTCCGGCGGCAGGTTTCCCTGGCTGCTGATCGTCGTCGGCACCGTGGTACTGCTGCTCGTCGCGGTGCTTGTCGCGTTCCTGCTCCGCCGTTCCCGCACCGGCGGTTCGCCGCCTCAGAGCGCCACACCCCAGGTCGGCGGAGCCACCCCGGTGACGCCGGCCGTCACGAATCCCGGCCCGCCGGACGCCGGCTGACGGCCGGCCTGCCGCCGCCCACCGAGGACGGCAGCGAACCCACACCCCACCCCGCAGTACGCAACACCGAAGGGGGATCGGCGATGAACGATCTCTTCACCTGGGCGGCCCTGGGCAGCCTCACCGGAGCCAGTGCCGCGACGCTGCTCACCACAAACGTCATCGGCGGACTCATCGGCCCGAGCGCCGACAAGGCCCGCAAGTGGATCGCGCTGGGCATCGCCCTCGCGCTGTCGTACCTCACCGCGGCCTTCGCCACCGAGGCCGGCGCCGAGAAGTGGATCATTGCGTTCTTCAACGGGCTGGTCATCTTCTCCGCCGCGCTGGGCGTCAACCAGTTGCCCCCGGGCAACCGGCAGGCGACGCCGACCCAGCTGGCCCAGGGCAATGAGCCCCGGTTCATCCGCTCGTGGGCCTGAGCGGAGCCGGCCATGGTCTTCGGAATCTTCAGCGCCGCCGCTCACGTCGCCGCGGGCGCCGTGCTCGGCCAACTCGTCGGGGGCAGCCTCGGGCTGCTCATCGGGGCGGTCATCGGCCTGCTCGTCGGCGCGGTCTTCGGCTGGGCGGTCGCCGCAGCCGAGGTCTACGCGGTCAGCCCGCGCGGTGTCCTCCTCTTCGTCGTCGATCACACCTGGAGCCTGCTGAACACCCTCGTCGGTGCGATCTACCTGGCCCTGCACCTGGTGTTCGGCCACTCGCTGGACCGGGCCACCTCCCGGCACAGCTGCCGGGTGAACGTGGTCGAGGGGGTCTCCCCCCGCTACGCCACCACGCTCGGCACGGTCTGCGCCGGCTCCGGCCCCGGCATCCAGCGACACGAGGACGTGCACATCTTCCAGGCCCGACTGCTCGGCCCGCTGTACATCCCGCTGGTCGTGGCCAACTACGTGCTGTTCACCATCGCGCCGATCTGGCTGCTGTACCACGACCACACCGGCGCACCGATCAACCGCTTCACCCGGTACTTCGAGATCGGCGTCTACCCGCACGTGTGGAACGAGGCCATCGCGTACCGGATCCAGGGGACGCCGCCGCGATGACCGACGGTCCGATCTGTGCGGCCACCACCGAGTTGGTGGCGTGGCTGGCCGGGGCGGTGGGAGACACCGTCCCGGTCGGCCCGCCCGGACCCGAGGCCGATCCGAGCCGGTTGACCCTGTGGCCGCTTGACGTCCGGCCGGCCCGGCAGACCCGGGGCAGCGGCAGCGGCCCCGAGCCGTACCGGTTCACGGTGCGCTACCTGCTGGCCGCCGGTGGCCCGGAGGCGCTCACCGCGCTGGACCGGGCGCTCGTCGCGGCCACCGGAACAGACGGCCGCACGCTGGTCCTGGAGGCCGGCGACCCGGCCCTGTGGGCGGCCTTCGGTGCGCCGCCCCGACCGGCCTTGCTCATCGACGTGCTGGTGCAGGTCACCCATCCGACCCGGCCGGCCGCACCGGTCCTGCGACCGCTGCGACTGCGACAGCTGGAGATGCTCTCCTTCGACGGGCGCGTCGTCGGCCCCGCCGAACAGCCCCTCGCGGCGATGCGGGTCGAGGTCGTCGGTCAGCCGTACGCGACACGGACCGACCCGACGGGCCGCTTCCGGGTCGTCGGCGTGCCCCACGACCCGGACCGGCCGGCACCGGTCCGGCTCCGGCTCACCGGCCGGGGACAGGTGCTCACCGCCGAGGTCGATCCGACCGAACCCGACATCGTCATCGTCTGCCCGCCGCCGACTCCCTGATCCGCCGACCCGACCTGCACGGGAGGACCGATGCCCACCTACTTCTCGCCCGGCATCTACGTCGAGGAGGTGCCCAGCGGTGCCCGGCCGATCGGACCGGTCGGCACCAGCACGGCGGCCTTCGTCGGGGTCGCGCCGGACCGTACCGCCCATCTCGGTGCGGCCCTCGCGGTGAACAACTGGACCGACTTCCTCCGCCTGTACGCCGACGGTGACGAGTTGGAGAGCACGCCGCTGGCCCGGGCCGTCTTCGGCTTCCTGGACAACGGCGGCACCCGCTGCTGGGTGGTGAACGTCGGCGAAGGCGGTGCCGTCTCCGGCACCGGCCGCAAGCGCGCCGGGCTTGACCTGCTGGAAGCGGTCGACGAGATCTCCATCCTGGCCGCGCCCGGCTTCCACGACCCGGTCTCCCACGAGGCGCTGCTGAGCATGGCCGAGCGCACCCGCACCATGGTCGCCATCTGCGACCCGGTGCCCGACATCGACGACATCTCCACCCTCACCCGGGTCGCCACGCCCGGTTCGGGCCGCCCGGCGAAGCCGAGCGACACCAGCGAGCCGGACACCCCCGCCGGATCCGGCGGCGGAGGCAGCGGGAGTGCTCCGGTGGCGCACCGCCCCCGACAGTCCGACTTCGGTGCCCTCTACTACCCGTGGCTGCGGGTCCGCGACCCGCTCAGCGGCGAGCTGGTGCTCACCCCGCCGAGCGGGCACGTCGCGGGCATCTGGGCCCGTACCGACGCCCTGCGCGGAGTGCACAAGGCACCCGCCAACGAGCCGGTACGCGGCGCGGTCGACCTGGGCCACCTGGTCACCCGGGCCGAACACGACGTGCTCAACCCCCGGGGCGTGAACGTCATCCGGTACTTCCCCGGCGAAGGCATCCGGGTCTGGGGTGCCCGCACCCTCGCCGCCGAGGCCAGCGAGTGGCGGTACCTCAACGTCCGGCGGCTCTCCATCGCCATCGAGCAGGCCATCGCCAACGGCACCCGGTGGATGGTGTTCGAGCCGAACGACTACACGCTGTGGCGGTCCATCCGGCGGGACATCGGTGCCTTTCTCACCCGGGTGTGGCGTGACGGGGCGCTGCTGGGACGCACACCCGAGGAGGCGTTCTTCGTCAAGTGCGACGAGGAGACCAACCCGGCCGACGTCCGCGACGCCGGCATGGTGGTCGCCCACATCGGCATCGCCGTGGTCAAGCCCGCCGAGTTCGTGGTGTTCAAGCTGAGCCAGTGGGCCGGTGGCACCGAGACCGAGACGATTGGAGGCTGACATGCCGACCACGGCCACGCCGCAGCCGGGCACCCCGGTCGACCCGTACCGGGCCTACAACTTCAAGCTGCTGGTCAACGGGGTGACCAACGGCCACTTCACCGAGGTCAGCGGGCTGGAGGTGAACATCCCGGCGGTGCCGTACCGGGAGCAGGGCAACGACCGGATCCGGATGGTCCCGGGCCAGGTCGAGTACGGGCCGGTCACCCTGCACTTCGGCCTCACCGCGTCGCGGGAGCTGTGGGACTGGGTGCACGCTGTCGCCCGGGGCACGGTCAGCCGCCGCAACGTCTCGGTGGTGCTGCTCGACGCCGCCGGCACAGCGGAGGTGCTGCGCTGGAACCTGATCAACGCCTGGCCGACCAACTGGCGCGGCGCCCACCTGAACACGCTCGGTCAGGAGATCGCCATCGCGGCGCTGACGCTGCGCTACGAGAGCCTGGAACTGGAGGCCGGTGGTGCCGCGCCGACGCCCGCGTAGCTGGCTGGCCGATCGTCTCCGGTCCGCGGCGGCTGCCGTGCACCGGCTCGCCGGTGCGGTCGACTCCCCCGCCCCGGGGCCGCCGGCCGGCCCGCCCGCGAGGTCGGGCGGGGAACCGGACACCATCGATCGTGCCGTCGCGGCCACCCTCGCCGAGCCCCACGGTCGGCCCCGGCGACCGGGGCAGCCACCCGAGCACTGGCTGCGGGTGGTCACCGCCCACGCCCCCGGCCTGCTCCGGGACCTGGCCCTCGACCCGCCGCCGGCCGGCACGTACCACCATGGGCCGGGCTTCCGCGAATCGGACGGCGACGGCCGGTCGGAGGAATGTTTCGCCGATCCGGCGGGCGAGGGTGGTTTGGACGGTCCGGGGCGTCGACCCGCGACGACGGTCGAAGGAGCCGGTCGGCACGCCGAGCGCCCCGGCGCGGCGACCGGTCCGGACCCGACCGCCGACGCCCCCACGGAGCACTCCCCGACGTCCGGGCCGGCACCGGCCACCCACTCCCCCACGTCCTTTGCTCTGCTTCACCCCACGCACCACGTGACGTCCGGTATCCGGGCATCGACCGGTGCGCCGATTGAAGCAGAGCAAAGGGACCGCAGTGGAATGTCCCGGCCCGTTCCGGCGACTGCCGCGCAGCACGGGTCCGCCGGGCCCGGCGGACCAGGCGGACCGGTTGGGTCGAGCGGGTCGAGCGGGTCGAGCATTGTCCGCCGGCGATCGACCCGAGGGGCGGTCCGGGCAGCCGGGGCGGCGGCAGCAGCCACGACGGATGCCCACGACCGGGCTCCAGCGTCGACGCAAGGTCCCCGGCCGGCCGAGCCGGTCCGGGGCACGACCCGGGCCGGGTTTCGCACCGACGCGGAACGGCCCGCAGCAGCCCCGGCCACGGCAGAGCCGCTGCCACCCGCCCCGACCACCCGGCACACCGATCCCACGAGCCCATACACCGGCCCGGCGAGCCCGCCCACCGGCGCAGCCGCCTGCCCGCCGGTCGACGCGGCGGGACGGCCCACCGGCTCCGCAGGCCGGCTCTCCGACGTGGCCGGGCCGGGGGCGGCGGGGCCGCCGGGTAACTCCGAGCCGCGCCCGGCAGCGGCCACCCCGGGGCACCGGGCGGCGCTCCGGTTGGTGACCGGGCGCCAGCGGACGGCCGACCCTCGCCTGCCGGACGGGGACGGCTGGGCGGGACGCCCGATCGGGCCAGGCGACGGGCGCTGGGTACCCCACGGGCCGCCCACCGGCGACGGGCGGTGGCCCGGCAGTGGGCTGCCGATCGGCGATGGACGCTGGTCCGTGGGCGCGGACGTCCGCTGGCCGGAGCTGGAGTCGTCGCGCGGTGGGCGTACGCGGCCCGACCCGTGGCCGGCGCTCCCCGACGACCGGGCACTGTGGTCGGTTCCCGGACCGGCCGACGGCGACGAGCACCGGACGCGGCGGCTCGACGGTGAACAGGCGGGTGGCTGATGCAGCGGGTGGCCTTCCTCATCGACACCGGCGAGCGGATCGACTGTCTGCTCAATCCGGAGACCGTGCAGGTGACCCGCCTCGCCGGGGTGCGTCAGCGAGGTGGCGCCGACGGTCAGCTCACCGGCGCCGGGCTGGCCGACGACCCGCTGCTCTTCACCGGCGGTGGCCGCACCGAACTCGTGTTGGATCTGCTCTTCGACATCGACTTCGCCGAGGGGCAGGTCCGTCCCACCGACGTCCGGACGCTCACCCGACCACTCTGGATGCTGGCCGAGAACTCGGCGGTGGAACACGGCTGGCTGCGACCACCGCTGGTACGGATGGTCTGGGGCAAGACCTGGAACGTGCCCGGTGTGATCGTCGCGGTGGCGGAACGCTTCGACGCGTTCACCGCCACCGGCTCCCCACGCCGCTCCTGGCTGCGGCTCAAACTGGTCCGGGTGGCGGAGGACGCCCGGCACGCCGAGGAGGGCTTCGCCGAGGAGTTGTCCGCCGCGCAGACCCCCACCGCCGCCCCGGGCACGGCCGTGGTGGCCGCCGGTGACGGCACCGCCACCGCCGACACCTCGGGCGTACGCTTCGATCTGCTCGCCCACGACGCGCTGGGCTCGCCCCTGCGCTGGCGGCTGTTGGCCGAGCACAACCGGATCACCGACCCGCTGGCCGTGCCCGCCGGCACCGCGCTCGCCGTACCGCCGCTGCCGGGCACCGCACCGGCGGGCGCGACGTCCACCGACTCCTCCGGGGCCGGGTCGTGACCGCCGCCGCGCCCCGGGCGCTGACCGTGCTGCTCGGCGGTAGATCGCTGCCCGAGGCGGTGACCGGCCGGGTCGCCTCGGTGCGGGTGGCCGCCCGCCTGAACCGGCCCACCCAGTGCGAGGTGACGCTGCACACCGCCCCTGGCAGCGCCGCGCTGACCGGACCGGTGCAGATCGGCGCGAGCCTGGACGTGCACCTCGACGGGCGTCCGGAGGCACTGTTCACCGGGGAGGTCACCGCCGTCGAGATCGAGTACGCCGCCGACGGTACGGCCATCCTGCGGGTGCGCGGGTACGACCCGCTGCACCGGTTGCGCAAGCGGCAACGGATCCGGGTCTTCGAGTCGGTGAGCGCCGCCGGGTTGGCCACGGAACTCTGCGCCGACCTCGGGTTGCGTGTCGAGGCGGAGGTCGACGGCCCGCACCTGGACCGGCTTCCGCACCACCGGCCCAGCGACCTGGACCTGCTGGTCGAGGTCGCCGCACGGGCCGGGCTGCACCTGACTGTCGACGGTGACGTGCTGCGACTGGTCACCCTGGACGGCTACGGCGAGGCGATCCCCCTGGAACTGGGCCGCGACGTGCACGGCCTCCGGTTGTCGGTGAACGCCGACAGCGCCGCCGGGGAGAGCGCGGTGCTGGGTTGGCATCCGCAGCGCGCCGAGGCGATGGCCCAGAGTGTCGGCACCCCCCGCTGCGGGCGACGCACCCCGGCGGATCCCGATCCGGCCGATGTCGGCGCGGACGGCACACGTACCGCCCTGGACCAGCCGGGACGCAGCGACGACGAGATCGCCGCGTTGGCCCAGGCCCGGCTCGACACCCGGGCCGCCGCCCTGGTCACCGCCGACGGCACGGCCGAGGGCACGCCCGCGTTGCGGCCCGGCCGTCGGATCCGGCTGACCGGGGTGGCCGAGCCGGTGGCCGGGACGTACGTGTTGACGGAGGTGGTGCACACCGTCGACGCGAACGGTCACCTGAGCCGCTTCTCCACCCTGCCGCCACCGGCACCGCGCACCGGCACGCCGGCACCGGCGGTGGTCACCCTCGGCACGGTCACCGACGTCTCCGACCCGGACGGTCTGGGCCGGGTACGGGTCGAACTGCCCGCGTACGGCGGGGCGGACGCGGGCTGGCTGGCGGTGCTGTGTCCGGGAGCGGGGCGGGGCAAAGGACTGGTCGCGCTGCCCGATCCGCAGGACAGCGTGCTGGTGGCGCTGCCCGGTGGTGAGCCGGCCTCCGGGGTGGTGCTCGGCTCACTGTTCGGCACCGTCGAGCCGTGCGACACCGGGATCGACGACGGGCGGGCCCGGCGCTGGTCCCTGCGTACCGCCGGTGGTCAGCAGGTGGTGGTCGACGACGTGGCGCGAAGCCTGCGCCTGAGCACCGACGGCGGCAGTTGGCTGGAACTGACCCCGCAGTTGGCCACCCTGCACGCCGCGACGGACCTGGTGCTGTCCGCGCCCGGTCGGGCGATGGTCGTGCGGGCCCGCAGCGTCGACTTCCTGCACGCCGAGACCGTCGAGGACCCGCAGACGGCGGCCGAGCAGGCCCGAATGCTCGCTCGCGCCCACCACGAAGGAGGCAGCTGATGCGCTGGATCCACCGCGACTCGGTGATCAGGTGCAGCCACGACGGCCGGGTCCGCAACCAGGCGTCCCAGGGATGGGTCACGGTGGCCGGCGTACCCGTGCTGGTGGCCGACGACCCGAAGGGCCGGGAGATCGTCGCGTGCCCGAACTACGGCGCCACGGTCAAGCCGTGCACCGGCACCGAGGCGGTCCGGGCCGGCTACAGCGACTGGGTGCGCGTGGACGGCCGGCGGATCGTGCTGTCGCACCTGTCCGGGTTCACCAACGGCAGTCCACCCGGCCAGTTCACCTACCGGGTACGCGATCCCCGGCAGCGTTTCGTGGGGGCCGACCGGTGAGGGCGATCCGGTTCGTCGGCGCCGGCTTCGACCCCGGTCAGGGCGGCGGGCTCGGGTTGACGGCAGCCGGCGGCCTGGCGATGACCGACGGTGACGAGACCGTACGCCAAGCGCTGTTCCTGCTGCTGTCCACCACGCCGGGCGAGCGGCTGATGCGACCGGGGTACGGCTCCCGCCTGCACCGGCTGGTCTTCGCGCCGAACGACGACACCACCGCCGGGTTGGCCATCCACTACGTCCGCGCGGCCATCGCACGCTGGGAACACCGGATCGACGTGCTCGACGTCGACGCCGGACCGGATCCCGACGACCCGTGGCGGCTGGTGATCCGGCTGGACTACCGGATCCGGGCCAGCCTCACCCCCGGCCAACTGGTCTTCTCGGTCGACCTGCTGCCCGCCGACGACGACCCGATCACCGGTTCCGCCGCCGACATCGAGGAGGCACGATGACGCTGCCCGTGCCGCACCTGGACGATCGGACCTTCCTCGACCTGGTCACCGAGGCCCGGGAGCGGATCCGGCAGTCCTGTCCAGGATGGACCGACCTGTCCGCGCACGACCCCGGCGTCGCGCTGCTGGAGGCGTTCGCGCATCTCACCGAGGTGATGATCTACCGGCTGAACCAGCTGCCGGAGAAGGCGTACGTCTCCTTCCTCAACCTGCTCGGGGTGACCCGGCACCCACCGGCGGCGGCCTGGGCGGACGTCCGGTTCACCCGCACCGGCCCGGACGATGCCCCGCTGCGGATCCCCGCCGGTACCCGGGTGGCCGCCGCCCGCGGAGCCGACCCACGCCCGGTGGTCTTCGTCACCTGCGAGCCGGCGCTGCTCGCCGCCGGGCAGCGTGAGGTGACCGTCCGGATGCACCACTGCGAGCCGGTGGAGGCGGAGTTGCTCGGTGTCGGCACCGGGCAACCGGGGCAGGTGCTGCGCGCCGGGCGCGCCCCGCTGGCCCGTACCGCCGAACCGCTGGACCTGCTGCTCGGTGTCGAGGTTCCGACCGGGTCGGTGGAACTGGGCGCCGCCGCGCGGGAACACGACGGGCGCACCTTCGAGATCTGGCGGGCGGTGGACAGCTTCGCCGGGCTCAGCCCGCAGGACAAGGCGTACCTGGTGGACCGGTGCTCCGGCACCGTGACCTTCGCCCCGGCGCTGGACCTGCGGGCCGCCGACGGCGGGACGCTGACCTTCGGCGACGGCGCGGTCGCGGCGGTGCCACCGGCCGGGCGGCAGGTCCGGCTGTGGTACCGCGCGGGCGGTGGACCGGCCGGCAACGTGGCCGCCGGCACCCTGACCAGCCTGCGTGACCCGCTGCCCGGAGTGAAGGTGGTCAACCCGCTGCCGGCGGCCGGTGGGCGGGAGCTGGAGGCCATGGAGTCCGTGCTGCTGCGCGGGCCGTACGCCTTCTTCGCCCAGCAGCGCGCGGTGACCGCCCGGGACTTCGAGGTGCTGGCCACCGCCGCCGGCGGGGTGAGCCGCGCCCGTGCCTTCACCCGGGCCGCCGTCTACAGCTTCGCCCGCCCCGGTGAGGTGGAGGTGGTGCTGGTGCCGTACGTGCCGGACGGGGCGCGGCCCGGTGGCCAACTGCCGGTGGCGGTGCTGCGCGATCACGAGGTGGAGGAGGTCCGGTTGCGGGTCGAGGCGGACCTGGAGCGCCGCCGTTCGCTGGGGACCACCTGCCGGGCCTCCTGGGCGCGGTACAAGGCGGTGTCGATCCGGGCCCGGGTGGTGGTTCGTCGGGAGGAGGACGTCGACGCGGTACGCCGACGCATCCACGACCGCCTGCACCAGACGTTGACTCCGCTGCCGACCACACTCAACCCGACCGGTTGGGCGTTCGGCGAGCCGCTGCGGGCGTCAAACGTGTATCGCCTGCTGGAGCACGCCGAGCCGGGCGTGCGCTACGTCGAGTCGGTGCGGTTCGAGGTCGACGAGGCGCCGGACAACCAGGTGCGTACCCTGGCGGCCGACCAGTACCAGCCCCGCACCTGGTACGCCGGCAGCGGGGCGGTGCTGTTCCGCTCCACAAACGCGGGCGCCGGTTGGGAGCCGGCGGGACGCTTCGACGGGGAGACCGTGCAGCGGGTGGTGCCGGCCCCCGCGCCGGTGCGACCCGGCATCGTGCCCCGGGCCGGTTCGGTCGCGGTGGCGACGGTACGCGCTGGCGGCGGGTCCCGGGTGCACCTGAGCACCGACCTGGGTGAGACCTGGTCGCTGCTGGCCGACCTGGACTCGCGGGTCGGCGACCTGGCCTGGATCGACCGGGACGGCGCCGGAGCGCTGCTGGTCGCCACCGACACCGGCCTGTACGAGGTGTCCCTGCTGCCGGACGCGGTGCCGTTGCAGATCCTGGTCGATCCGGCCGACGCCGATCGGGGTTTCTACGCGGTGCGGTCGTTCGTCTCCGAGCGCGGCGCGGCCGGGGTGGCGGTCGCCGCCCAGGCCGGTTTCGGGGTGTACCTGTCCCACAACGCCGGACGCCCCGGCAGCTTCAGCCACGTGGGCCTGGCCAACGTGGACAACCGGGTTCTCGCCGTGCAGTACGACGGACCGGCCACCCTGCTGTGGAGTGGGGCCGGCGAGCCCGATCCGAAAAGGCCCGGCCAGGGGTGCTTCCGCACCCGGCTGTTCGAGTCCGACGTGAAGTGGCAGGCGCTGTCGGCGGGCTGGCTCGGCGGCACCTGCCGGGACCTCGCCTTCAGCGGTTCGCTCGCGCTGGCCGCGACGCAGAGCGGCGGGGTGCTCCGGCTGGACACGCTCGCCGCGCAGCCGCAGTGGACGTCGGTGTCGGTCAACTGCGGGTTGCCGCTGCGTGACCGGACCCGGTTCATGCCGGTGGACGCGGTCGCCGCCACCGGCGCGGCGGAACGCCTGGTGCTGGCCGGCGGGGAACGCGGCGTGCACCGCAGCGAGGACGCGGTGGAGTGGTCGGCCAGCGCCAACCAGTCGACCGCCGACGTGGTGACCGTCCCGGACACCTGGCTGCTCTGCTCCGGCGAGCACGACATCGAGGTGGTGCGGCAGGATGCGACGAGCGGCCATTGAGCGGCTGCTGCCCGCGGCCTACCAGCGGGCGGCCGGGCCGGGCAGCGTGCTGTGGGCGTTGCTGGACGTGATGGAGGCGTTGCACGCCCCAGACGAGGCGGTGCTGTCCGAGGTGGACGCGCTTTTCGCGCCGTACCGGGCACCGGCGCCGATGGTGGCGTACCTGGCCCGGTGGGTGGCGATGGACCACCTGGTCAGCGCGCCCCGGCGGGACGTCCCCCTGCCGTTGCCCCTGAATCGGCTGCGCGACGTGGTGGCGCACGGCGCGGCGCTGGCCGCCTGGCGGGGCACCCCGGACGGTCTGCGGGTCGCTCTGGAGCTGGCCACCGGGGTCACCGGGTTCGTCCTCGACGAGCCGACCGAACGGCCGTTTCACCTGGTCGTCCGGGTGCCCGCCGACGCCGTCGATCAGTTGGCGCTGGTCGACCGGATCGTGGCCGCGGAGAAGCCGGCCGCGGTCACCGCCGAGATCACGGTCGGCGACACCCCGTCCGAGCGGGCGGTCGGCCGGGCCAGCGTGCCGTCGCCGGCCGTCGACCCGTCAGCTCCCGTCTCCCCCGTTTCCGCCGCCGAGGAGCCGTCATGACCACCGAATGGACCGTCGCCGCCGCCGCCGAGCAGTTCACCCTGGACGCCCGCAACGCCGGTGAGCTCACCTTCACCGTCTCCAACCCGGGCGTCGCACCGGACACCGTGGTGTTCGACGTGGCACCCGGCGAGGGCACCCAACGGTCGTGGTTCACCGTCACCGAGCCCCAGCGGGTGGTACCGGGCCAGGGTTCGGTGTCGTTCCTGGTCCGACTGTCCGTGCCGGCGGGCACGCCGCCCCGGCGCTACGACATGACCGGGTTCGCGTACTCGGCGAACACGGCGCCGGAGGAGAGTTCCCGCTCCAGCGGCCGGGTCACCTACGAGGTGCGCGCGGTCGCGCCGCCGAAGCGTACGCCCTGGCCCTGGATCGCCGCGGCGGCGGCGTTGGTGCTGGTGGTCTCGGCGGTGGTGGTCTTCCTGGTGGCCCGCGACGATGAGCCGCCACCGCAGGCGCAGGTGGTGACCGTCGAGGCGGAGACCCTGGTGACCGGGGCTCGGGTCGAGTCGCCCTCGGGTTCCGGTGCCACCGTTCAGGTGCAGCAGAACTGCTGCGAGGTGACCTGGTCGCAGGATGCTCAGCTGTTCTTCCTCGGCCGTGCGGTCAACGACCGGGTGACCGTGACGGTGGCGCTGCCCGCCGAGGCGACCTGGCAGTTCTCGGCCGTGCTGACCACCGCGTCCGACTACGCCAACACGGTCTTTTTGATCGATGGCCGGCAGGTCGGCGCCCCGTTCCTCGGGTTCACGCCGAAGGTGCAGGTGACCGACTGGGTCGAGGTGGGTCGGGTGCGGCTCGGCCCCGGAACGCACGAGATCACCCTGGTCGTGATCGGCAAGACGCAGAGCACGAACCGCTACTTCGCCGGTATCGATCTGCTCCGGTTCACCGAAGTCGCACCGGAGGACCAGCGATGAGCGAGCGGCAGCGAGCGAATCATCAACTCAGCGCGGCGATGCCTCATGACGGCACGCAGCGAAGCGAAGTGCCGACATGAGCGGGCAGCAGAAGGCGCTGCTGGCGGCGCTGGGCGTACTGCTGGTGGTGCTGTTCGCGGTGGCGGTGGGCGCGGGTAGCGACGACCGGGGCGACCCGGCGGCCCGGCATCCACTTGTCGACCTGCTGGGGCGAGCCGGAGGTGGGCGGAGCGCCGTCGATCCGGCCGGGGTGGACGCGGACTGCGCCGACGCCACCGGGCAGTTGGTGGTCAACGGCCGCTGCGAGTTGCGCATCGCCGACCCGGGCGGGCTGCGCACCCTGATCCTGCGCGGTCCGCAGGCATTCAGCGTAAGGGCCACCGCCCCGGGCGACGCCGACTTCACCGTCACCGACGAGGTGGATCCCGCCGACGACGGCAGCGGCGCCGTGGCCCGCGTCGCCGTCGACCGAGCCACCACGGTGCTTGTGAGTTGCCCGCCCGGGTGCCTCGTCACCATCGCGCAGGACTGAGGCAGGAGGTCGGCATGGGTGCGCTGCGCAAGCCGTTCCTGCTGCTGGCGATGCTGGCGCTGGTGCTGGCGGTCGGCCTGGAGGTGGGTGCCGGGCTGTTGCTGGGCGGCGGTGACGCCGGTGCGGAGTTGGCCGGCAGCGCCGCCGACCTCGGGGTGGAGGTCGGCGACGTACGAGAGGTCAGCGAACCGTCCGGCCGTGGTACGGGTTACCTGGCGCTTGTCGACACGGCGGCGCTCTGGACTACCGGGCTGTTCTGTCTGGGTCTGGTGCTGCCGGACCGGCTGCACGGCCGGATCCAGGGCGTCGCCACCCTGATCTTCTCCATCGTTCTGATCCTCGTGGCCCTGCTGGCGCTGGTGCTCGCGTTCATCGAACTCATGATCATGGTGTCGTTGTTCCTGGCGCCGCCGTTCGGCACGCTGGCGTACCTGGCGCTGTGGGGCTTCTTCCCGGTCGGTGACGCCGCGGTGCTACTCGCGCTGGTGCTGCTGCTCAAACTCGCCTGGGCCGGGTTGCTGATCCTGGCTCAACCGAAGTTCCTGCAGAACAAGGGGCTGGTTCTGCTGATCCTGACCAGCCTGCTCTGCACGGTGCTGCTGGAGTTCCTGCACCACCTGGTGCCGGTGATCCTGGTGAGCATCGTCGACTCCGTGGGCGCCGTCGTCTTCGCGATCATCGCGATCGTCTGGGCGCTGGTGCTGCTGATCGGAGCGATCCCGGCGATCGTCAAGGCGGTGCGGGCCACGGCCGCCCTGCGCGCCGAGCCGGACCCGCACGGCTGACGGCCGGCCTGAAGGAATGAGCTGTGCCGTCAGTCGGGACCGCTGGTCTGCGTGAAAACGCCGGCGTGGGCGGCTGCCGCTGCCGCTTCGGCGGCCCGGTCCGCCATGGCCTCGTCGATGGGGTCTCCGCTGACGAGCAGGCGGTAGTAGAGCGGTGCCGAGACGGCACGGATGACCTCGGCTGCGTCCGTGTCCGGGGGCAACTCCCCGCGCCGCACGGCCTGTTCCACGCAGGGGGCCCACTCGGCGATCCGGACGGCGTAGAAGCGATGCAGAGCATCGGCGGCGCGTAGGTCGCAGGTCGCGGCGACGATGACCGCCCGGAACAGGGCACCCTGACGCGAGTCGACCAGGGTTCGCTGCACGAGCCGGGCATTGGCACGCAGGTCTCCGATCAGGCTTCCGGTGTCGGCTCTCGGCAGCGACTGCTCCGCCATGTCTGCCAGCAGGTCGGTGACCAGGCCGGCGGCCGTACCCCAGCGGCGGTAGACAGTTGTCTTGCCCACCTCGGCACGGCGCGCCACGTCCGCGAGATCAAGACGATCGAAGCCGTGCTCGACGAGTGCGTCACCGGCAGCTTTCAGCACGGCGGCGCGGACCCGGGCGGTCCGTCCTCCGGGCCGGATCGCACCGACAGCCATAACGGGTCTCCAGTTCCCTTAACTGCGATTGACTGCTAGCGTAGCCGACGCGCTAACGAAACCCCAGTTCCCTTAGCGGAAGGATTCATCGTGGAGTACCGACGACTCGGGGCATCCGGCCTCACCGTGCCCGCCCTCAGCTTCGGCGCCGGCACCTTCGGCGGGTCCGGCCCGCTTTTCGGCGCCTGGGGCAACACGGACGCCCGAGAGGCGAGACGCCTCGTGGACATCTGCATCGAGGCCGGGATAACGATGTTCGACACTGCGGACGTGTACTCCGACGGCGCGTCCGAGGAGGTGCTGGGGCAGGCGATCAAGGGCCGACGCGACGCCGTCCTGATCTCGACCAAGAGCGGTCTGCCGACCGGTGACGGGCCGAACGACGCGGGAACCTCACGGGCTCGTCTCATCCGATCGGTCGATGTGGCGCTGCGCCGACTCGGGACCGATCACATCGACCTGTTTCAGCTACATGCCTTCGACGCCGCGACGCCCGTCGAAGAGGTCATCGCGACCCTTGACGACCTGGTGCGAGACGGCAAGATCCGTTATCTCGGCGTCTCCAACTTCGCCGGCTGGCAGCTCATGAAATCCCTCGCCGCAGCCGACCGGGAGCATCGCCGCCGCTACGTGGCACACCAGGTCTACTACTCGCTAGTCGGTCGGGACTACGAGTGGGAGCTGCTGCCCCTGGGCCTCGACCAAGGCGTCGGAGCCGTGGTGTGGAGCCCGCTCGGCTGGGGACGACTCACCGGCAAGATCCGCCGCGGCACACCGCCACCGGCCACGAGCCGGCTCCACGCGACCGCCGCCTTCGGCCCACCGGTCGAGGACGAGCACCTGTTCCGCGTCATGGACGTCCTCGACGAACTGTCCCGCGAGACCGGTCGAGCGGTGCCGCAGATCGCCGTCAACTGGCTACTGCAACGGCCCACGGTAGCCACCGTCATCATCGGCGCCCGCAACGAGGCACAGCTGAGGCAGACCATCGACGCTGCCGGTTGGTCACTCACGCCGGAACAGACAGCCCGGCTCGACACTGCCAGCAGCCGCACCGCACCCTATCCGTACTTCCCTTATCACCGACAGGAAGCCTTCGCCAGGCTCAACCCTTCGCCGGTCGCGACCACAGCCTGAACGCAGACCCAAGCCAGGGAGGCGGCAACAACCCTGTAGTTGCCGCCTCCCGCAGGCTGGACACCGCAACAACCCTGATGTTGCTGCGTCGGCGGCGGGGCGGCGTCCAGGGGGCGGTGGTCGAGATCCTGGACGCCCACCTTTTGCTTACGGCGGATATGGTTGCCCCGTGATCGGGCTCGGCCTGCTCTGGTACCTCGTCGGCGTGTTGGCCGACGTCGGTGCCACCAGCATGCTCTCCGGCACGGCGGCGGTGACCGGCGTGCTGCTGGCCGCCGTGCTCGCCGCCGGGGTCCTGCTCACCGGGGCGGTGGCCGATCCCGCCCTGCGGGTCACCCGTCGGATGCTGCGGGAGCGCTCCGACCGTACCGGGATACCCCGCCACCGCGATCCGGACGCTGCCGGCCGAGCTCGGCCCAGAGCCCCCACCGCCGCGACCCTCGCGGTCGCCTGAGCGCCTCTCCACTCACCCACCTCTGCCGCTCGTCGGCGACCGCTGGTGACCGTTCCTGCTCACATCAGCCTCAGGCCGTATCGAGGGGTGTTCCATGTCCATGATCTACCACGCCATCTCCGAGATCCTGTTGTTCTGGCACGCCGCCTGGCAACGGCTGCTCGGCGACGCGTCCGCGCTGGGCACCGACTGGTCCTGGGTGCTGGGCATCGTCTTCCTGGTGCTCACCGTCCGGATCATCCTGTTCCCCGTCTTCGTCAAGCAGATCCGGTCGCAGCGAGCGATGCAGGCGTTGCAGCCGAGGCTCGCCGAGCTCCAGGCCCGGCACCGCGACGACCGGGAGACCCTACAGAAGGAAATGGTCGAGCTGTACCGGGTGGAGAAGGCCAACCCGCTGATGGGTTGCCTGCCGATGCTGGTGCAGATCCCGGTCTTTCTCGGCCTGCTCCACGTGTTGCGACATCTCAAGCCGACGATGCCGGAGCACCTGAAGACGCTGTACGGCTGGTCGGTGACCCAGTTCGACAGCGCCTCGTCGGCCACGCTGTTCGGCGCCCCGATCGCAGGTTCCTTCGGCTCCAGCGGGCAGGAACTGGCCCTGCTCGGCGCGGGCGGCGCGACGGTCAGGATCGTGGCCGCCGTGCTGATCGCGACGATGATCGCCACGACCTACCTGTCCAGCCGTCAACTGATCCTGCGCAGCGGCTGGGCCACGGACCCGCGGCAGCGGCTGGTGCAGCGGCTGATGCTCTACGGCATCCCCGCCTCACTGCTCGTCTCCGGACTGATCTTCCCGATCGGCGTGATCATCTACTGGGTGACCACGAACCTCTTCTCGCTCGGCCAGCAGACCTGGATGCTGCGCAGGTACCCGCCACCCGCTACCGCGACGACCGGTCCGGGTACGCCGGCCAGCACGCCGACGGCTGCCCCGACCCGCGACGGGGACGCAGCTGGCCGTCCGGCCGCACCGAAGGTCGGGGCGAAGCCGACCAACCGCCGCCGGAGGCGGGCCACCTGAGTCACGGGGCAACCGCGCGGCGGACGTGCACCAGGGCAGTTCCCGATGATCGGGAACTGCCCTGGTGCAGGCGGTCGGCCACCATCGCGGCGGTGGCCGGTCAGCCCGGATTCAGCTGATCTCGGCGGTGGTCCAGCGGGCGGAGGCGTTGGTGACCGGCGCGACTTCGCCGACGAGCGTGGTGGACGCCTCGACGTCACGGCGCGCGCTGGTGCCGATCCAGAGGTCCACGTCGCCGGGCTCCACCACTCGCGTCAGCGTCCGGTCGGAGAAGGCCAGCCGGGTGGTGGGGACCGTGAAGGTGACCGTGACGGACCGGCCCGGCGCGAGGTGCACCCGTTGGTAGCCGAGCAGCTGCGCCACCGGTCGGGTCACCGACGCCACCAGGTCCCGGCCGTAGAGCTGCACCACGTCGTCGCCGGCCACCGCACCGGTGTTGGTGACGCGTACGCTCACCGTCAGCGCCCCGTCGGTCGGCGCCGTGGCCGGCACCGTCAGGTCCGTGTACCCGAACGTCGTGTAGGACAGGCCGTGACCGAACGGCGCCGCGGGCGTCGCCAGCAGGTTGGTCACCTCGTTGCCGTCGCCGAGCGTGGGATGCAGGTACGAGTACGGCTGCGCGCCCGCCGACCGGGGCAGACTGACCGGCAGCCGTCCCGACGGGTTGACCCGCCCGGAGAGCACACCGGCGATGGCGCCCGCCCCCTCCTCGCCGGGGAAGAACGTCTGCACCACCGCCGCGCAGCGGCTCAGCGCCCAGTCGATCGCGTACGGCCGGCCGGTGAGCAGCACCAGCACGACGGGCCGGCCCGTCGCCAGCACCGCCTCGACCAGGTCCCGCTGCACACCGGGCAGTTCCAGGTCGTCCCGGTCGCAGCCCTCGCCGACCGTGCCGCGACCGAACAGTCCCGCGTGGTCGCCGACGACCAGTACGGCGACATCCGCCGCAGTGGCCGCGGCGACCGCGGCGTCGAAGCCGGAGCGGTCGTCGTCGTCCACCTCGCAGCCGCGGGCCGAGGTGACCAGTTCGGCACCGAACTCGGCGCGCAGCGCGTCGAGCACCGTCGGCACCTCGATACCGGCCTCCACGTCGGGATGCTGCACGAGCACGTGGTTGAGGAAGGAATAGCACCCGAAGAGGGCACCCTGCCGGTCGGCGTTCGGCCCGATCACCGCGATCCGCCGGCCCGCCGGCAGCGGCAACGCGTCCTGGTTGGCGACCAGGACTATCGACTTCTCCGCGAGGCTGCGGGCGATCGCCCGGTGCTCGGGCGAGTCGAGGTCGACCACCGGGGCGGGCTCGTCGGTGAAGGTGGCGTCCAGCAGCCCGAGTTCCAGCTTCTGCCGCAACACCCGCAGGACCGCCTGGTCGATCACCGACTCCTCGATCCGGCCGGCGCGCACCGAATCCGCCAGGGTCAGGTACGCGTCACCGGTCGGCAGCTCGATGTCGACACCGGCGGTCAGCGCCTGCACGGCCGCGTCCGCGTGGTCACCGGCGACCTGGTGCAGCAGGTTCAGGAACGCCACACCGTAGTAGTCGGCAACCACCGTGCCGTCGAAGCCCCACCGGTCCCGGAGCAACCCGGTCAGGATCGTCGGATCGGCGGCCACGGGCACGCCGTCGATCTCGGCGTAGGAATGCATAACCGAGCGGGCGTCGCCGTCGAGGATCGCCATCTCGAACGGTACGAGCAGCACGTCGGCGAGTTCACGCGGACCGGCGTGCACCGGCGCGAAGTTGCGCCCGGCGCGGGAGGCTGAGTAGCCGACGAAGTGCTTGAGCGTGGCATGCACGCCCTGCGACTGCAGGCCGCGCACGTACGAGGTGCCGAGGGTGCCGACCAGGTAGGGATCCTCGGCGATGCACTCGTCGACCCGCCCCCAGCGGGGATCGCGGATCACGTCGAGCACCGGGGAGAGCCCCTGGTGGATGCCGAGCGCCCGCATCGACGCCCCGATCGCCGCAGCCATCTCCGTGACCAGGTCGGGGTCGAAGGCCGCCCCCCACGCCAGCGGGGTCGGGAAGGTCGCCGCCTTCCAGGCCGAAAGCCCGGTCAGGCACTCCTCGTGCACGATCGCCGGGATGCCGAGCCTGGTCCCCGTCACCAGGTCGGACTGGAACTTCCACAGCCATGACGCCCGCGATACGGCCTCGACCGGCCGGGTGCCGTAGGCGCGGGTGAGGTGACCGAGCCCGTGCCGGGAAAAGTCTTCGAGCCGGCCGATGTCACCGAACTCGCCCTGCAACGGCGCGACCGCCTCGCCCTCCGCCTTCTCCCAGAAGCCGACGAGCTGTGCGATCTTCTCCTCGATCGTCATCCGACCGAGCAGTTCTCGCACGCGCGTCTCGCCATCGGACCCGTACCGGTCGGGCCGGCCGTGGCCCGATCCTGTCTGGGCCGGCACTGTCGCCGGCCCGCCCACGACCTCGCGGACCTCAGTCATGCTGTGTTACCCCTTTTGTGTTCGTGCCGCTGCCGCTCAGCCCTTGACCGCGCCCTGGAGGCCACCGACGATCTGCTTCTCGGCGAACGTGAAGAAAATAAGTGCCGGCAGCATCGCCAGCGAGGTGAAGGCGAGGATGCCCGCCGTGTCGGAGGTGTACTGGCTGGAGAAGTTCTGCACGCCCAGCGGCAGGGTGTGCAGGCTCGCGTCGCCGAGCACGAGCAGCGGCAGCAGGAACGCGTTCCAGCTGGTGACAAAGGCGAGGATACCGACGGTGACCAGCGCGGGCCGCGACAGGGGCAACAGGATGCGCCAGAGGAAGCCGAGCCGACCGGTGCCGTCGATGGCCGCCGCGTCCTCCAACTCCCGGGGGATGGCGGTGAGGAACGGTCGTAGGATCACGATCGTCAGCGGCAACGCGAAGGCGACCTGCGGCAGGATAACCGCGTAGTACGAGTTGATCAGGTTCAGGTCACGCAGCATCAGGTAGAGCGGCAGGATCGCCGCGCCGGCCGGGAACAGCAGGCCCAGGGTGAAGAAGGTGTAGAGCACCTCACGGCCGCGGAAGGTGTAACGGGCCAGCACGAACGCGGCGCAGACCCCCAGCACCACGACGCCGATCGTGGTGCCCAGGGACACCACGGCGCTGTTGAACACCTGCCGCCAGAAGTCGCTCTGGGTCAGCACCCGGGAGTAGTTGTCCCAGACCCACGGGTCGGGCAGCCCGGCCGGGTCCGCCACGATCTGCGGCGTGGTGCGGAAGCCGCCGACGATCACGTACACCACCGGGGTGATCGACACGGCGGCGACCGCGAGCGCCAGCGCGTAGGTGAGGGGATTCCCCCACGAGATCGGCCGGCGCTTGGCGGTCGGAGACAGAACGGCGTTCGCGGCCACGATCAGTTTGCCCTTCTGGTGATGGCGCCCTCGATGTCGCGACGCAGGAGGAAGCGCTGGAACAGCACTGCCGCGACGAACGAGATGGCGAACAGGATGACCGCCACCGCGTTGCCGTAGCCCCACAGGCGAGCGAAGAACCCGTTGTCCACCATGTACGTCGCCATGGTGGCCGACGCGCCCAGCGACCGGACCGCAGGCACGGAGGTCACCCAGATCACGTCGAAGACCTGCAGCGAGCCGATCATGGACAGGAACATCCAGATCCGGATCGTGGGCCCCAGCAGCGGCAGCGTCACGTGCCGCTGGATCTGCCACCAGCTCGCGCCGTCGATGGCGGCGGCCTCGTTCAGCTCCTGCGGCACGTTCGACAGACCGGCCAGCAGAAGGATGATTGCGAAACCGACGTACTTCCAGGTCAGGACGGCCAACATCGTCCAGATAACGATATCGAGATCGGCGAGCCACGCCTGTACGAGGCTGCCCAGTCCCAGCGACTCCAGCATCGCGTTGACCGTGCCGGCGTCGGACAGCAGCAGCTTCCACATGATGCCGACGGTGACCTCGGCCAGCACGTACGGCACGAAGGCCAGCAGGCGGAACAGCGTACGGCCCCGGAAGTTGCGGTTGAGCAGCAGGGCGACGCCCAGCGCGATGGGTCCCTGGATCAGCAGTGACCCGAACACGATGATCGCGTTGTTGCGCAGCGCGTCGATGAAGATCGGGTCCTGGAAGGCCAGGACGTAGTTGTCGAAGCCGACATAGTCGGTGGGCGGTCCGACGCCACGCCAACGGAACAGGCTGTAGTAGAAGGCGAAGCCCATCGGGACCAGCACGAACATCACGTAGACGATCACGGCTGGTGTCGTGAGCCCGATGATCTCGTACCACTTGCGTCGGGTCTCGGCGGCCCGAGCGGACGAGCGCCGGGCAGGCCGAGGTCCCGCCGGCGGCGCGGATGCGCCGCCGGCGAGGTCCAGGGTCGGGTTGGTCGACGTCACTTGCGCGCGGCCGCCTTCATGGCCTCGACAACCTGCTCAGGGGTGCCGTTGCCGGCGAAGATGGCGACGATCGCGTCGTTCATCGCGTTACCGACGGTGCTACCGAACGCCGTGTCCAGCCAGAGCTGCACGTAGGTGGCGCTGGTGGTGGCCTCCAGGATGGACTTCAGGGCCGGGTCCTTGACGCCGTCCTCGGCGCCCTTGGCGACCGGCAGGCCGGTGCCGGTCTCGGCGTAGCCCTTCTGCACCTCGGGGCTGACGATGTACTTGAGGAACTCGACGCACTCGGCCGGGGCGTTCTTGGCGCAGGCGAAACCGTCGCCGCCGCCCAGGGCCGCCTTCGGGTCACCGGCGGAACCGGTGATGGCGGGCACCGGGAACCAGCCGATGAACTTGTTCAGCGCCTCCTGGTCCTCGGTGACGGTGTCCAGGGTGCCCTTGTTCCAGTCACCCATCAGCTCCATCGCCGCCTTGCCGTTGGCCAGCAGGCCGTTGGCGCTGGTCGGGTCGTTCTGGCCCGGCGTGGCGATGAAGTTGGGCTGGAACGGCTCGGTGTCGATGAAGGCCTTCAGGTCCTGACCGGCCTTGACGAAGCACTGGTCGTCGAAGACGTTCTCGAGGGAGGCCTTCCGCAGGGTCTCCACCGAGCAGGCACGCAACGCGAAGTTGTACCACCAGTGCGCGGCGGGCCACTTGTCACCGGCGCCGACGGCGATCGGAATGACGTTGATCGCCTTGAGCTTGGTGACCGCGTCGTTCAGCTCGTCGAAGGTGGTCGGCGGAGCGGTGATGCCGGCCTGCTGGAACAGGTCCTTGTTGTACCAGATGCCCTCGATGCCCATCCGGTACGGCAGGCCGTACTGCTTGCCGTCCACCTGCCAGATCTCGACCGCGCTGCCGATGTTGGCAACCTCGTCCTTGACCTGGTCGGTGATGTCCTTGAGGTAGTCGGCCTCCACCTGCTCGCGGATCTCGCCGCCGCCCCACGCCTGGAAGATGTCCGGCGGGTCGTTGCTCAGCAGCGCGGCGGGGAGCCGGGTGCGCTGGAGCTGGTTGGTCTCGATGCCCTCGATCTCGATCGTGACCGTGGGGTGCAGTGCACTGAAGTCCTTGGCGACCTTTTCCCAGTAGGTCTTGCCGGGACCATCCTGGGAGGCGTTGTGCCACCAGGTAAGCGTCACCGGGTTCTTGTACAGCTCGCTCTCGGCAGGCGCCTCGTCCTCACCGCCGCCACCGCAGCCGGCGACGAGTAGTGCGGTTGTCATGGAAAGCGCTAGAAAGGTGGTTGCACGGCGCTTTATAGCCATCGATGTCTCCTCGACCAGTCAGTCGGGTGCTCGGCCTGAGCGAGTTTTTCAGTCGGGTAACCCAGTGTCAATCGGTGTCGATAACGTTTTCGACTCGTCTCCGTAACCGGCCCGATCGCCCTCTATCATCATCGACGTGGCGTTTCCCCAGCGTGTCAAGATGTCGGACGTAGCCCGCACGGCCGGCGTCTCCGTGGCGACCGTTTCCAAGGTGGTGAACGGCCGTTACGGAGTGGCACAGGCGACCGTGGAACGGGTCCAGCAGGTCATCCGTCAACTCGGCTACGAGGCGAGCCTCGGTGCGCAGAGCCTCCGCAGCCACCGCACAAACGTGCTGGGCATCCTGGTCGCCGAGTTCGAGCCGTTCTCGACCGAACTGCTCAAGGGCGCCAGCGTGGAGGTCGCCGGCACCGGCTACCAGCTACTGGCGTACTCCGGCGGCGACGGCGCCGGTACGGCCGTCGGTTGGGAACGCCGCTCGCTGGCCCGGTTGTCGGGCACGCTCATCGACGGGGCCGTGATCGTCACACCGACAGTGGTGGAGACCAAGCAGGGCTTCCACGTCGTGGCCGTCGACCCGCACACCGGCCCGTCGGGGCTGCCGACCGTCGATTCCGACAACTTCGCCGGTGCCGTCCTGGCGACCAACTACCTGTTGTCCCTCGGCCACCGCCGCATCGGGCACATCAGCGGACGCCGCGACCTCGAATCGTCCCGGTTGCGCGAGGCGGGCTTCCGGCAGGCAATGGCCGACGCGGGCGTGACGGTGGACGAGCGGCTGGTGCGGGTCGGCGGGTTCCGCATCGAGAGCGCCGCGGAGACCGCCGCCGAACTACTCTCGTTGCCCGACGGCCCGACCGCCGTCTTCGCCGGTAACGACCTCTCCGCGATCTCCACAATCGACGTCGCCCGGAGCATGGGCCGGTCGGTCCCCGACGACCTGTCCGTGATCGGCTTCGACAACATCCCGGAATCAGCGCTTGTCAACCCGCCACTGACGACGATAATGCAGCCGTTGCAGCGGATGGGCGCCGAGGCGCTGCGGCTGCTGGTCGACCTGATCGCCGGCGTCGAGCGGGACACCCACATCCGGCTGCCCACCGAACTTGTCGTCCGCTCGTCCTGCCGTCCGCTGCGTGATTGATCGGCCGCCCCTTTGCCGCTTCTCGCGCCATCTGACGGTCTGCTCCCCCGCCGACGGTATTTCCCGGCCCCGACCCCGCTCTGTATTTGGCGTAACCAGGTCGACACCGGAGCGTAACGAGCCGGGTCGACCACGGCTCCGTCGATGGGAGACACCTGTCATGAGCAGTGTAGGGAGACGGCTCCGCCGGGCCGTGTGGGTCGGGTTCGTGGGAGCGGCGCTGACCGGCCTGTTGACGACCGGCGCAGCCGCCGCCGTGCCGGTCGGGCACGGGTCGGACCGCGCCACCCCGGTGGCCCGCACCGACGTCCACATCCGGGATGTCGCCGCCGACACCGGAGTCCAGCCGCACTCGCTCGACCCGCTGTGGGCCAGCCCCGACATCAAGGTCTGCCCCACAGCGGTGGAGTGCGCCGTGAGCCAGAACCCGGTCGTCGGCGCGACCAACTACATCTTCGTCAAACTCCGTAACCCGGGCCCGTCCGGCTCGGGCTCGGTCAACGGCGTGCTACAGGTCTACCGGACGACGCCGGGTGGCGGTGCGGTGTGGCCCATCCACTGGACCAGGATCGGGGCGGCCTCCGTAGCCGCCGCACCCGGCGTCACCACCGTCACCATCCCGTGGAAGGGAGTCCCGGGACCGGGTCACTTCTGCCTGCTCGCCCGCTGGGTGTCGAACTCCGACCCGATGACCGTCGAAGGTCCGGACATCAGCACCAACACCCGGAGCAACAACAACCTCGCGTGGCGCAACGTCGACTCGGTCCAGCTCACCCCGGGTGCCGGCCCGACCGTCCGGCCCTTCGCGATCGGCAACTCGCTCACCGTGCCGTCGCGCAACGAGGTGCTCTTCGTGGCGGCCGAACCATTGCAGAACATCGGTGGCCGGGTGATCGTCGACCTCGGCCAGGACTTGTTCGAGCGCTGGCGTGCCGGCGGCGCGGTCGGCACCGGGGTACGGCCGATCGGCAGGACCCAGGTGGAGATCGTCGACACGACCTGGGCCAGCCTGGGCAACCTCCTGCTGCAACCCGGTGAGCGGGCGCAGTTCTCGCTGATCTTCACAGCCCAGGCGGAAAGCGACGGGGAGATGTGCCTCGCCGTGGTCCAGTTGGGCCCGGACAGCAGCGGGACGATGTCCGACCTGGGCGGTGTGCAATATCTGATCACCTCCCTGAAGGAGTAGTCCTCCAACGCCGTGTGCCGCGGGGGTCGGGAACCGTCCCGGTTTTCGATCCCCGCGGTGTCAGCGCAGGCAGACCCAGTCGGTCACCACGCTGAACCCGCCGGAGCGGGCGTGCAGTTGGACCGGGCCCGGCGGTGGGAGACCGAGCGAGAAGAGACCCACGGCGTCGACAGAGGTCTCCTCGTAGGTGCCGTTCGCGGTCCGGGCACTGACCCGGCCGCCGTCGACCGGACTGAGCTGCCCGACGATTCCCGTACCGCCGATCTCGATCTCCACCACGATCGGGCCGCCCCGGAAGGACAGGTTCCGCGTGGAGCCGGCCGACCGGGTGGCCACCGCGCCCGGCTCACAGGCCGAGTCGAAGACCAGCTCGGCGACGGTGGGCTGGGCGCCCACCGTACGCCAGGCGAAGGCCGCCCGGGCCGCCCGGAGGTGCTCCTCGGGGACCTCGCCCGCGTCGCCGAGCGCCGCGCGCAGCTCCGCGCCGAGCGCGGCGTCATCGGCCGGCGGCCACTGCTCCATCACGCTCACCCCCCTTCGTCCCGTCCCCCGGGTGAGCACCAACGTACGGCGCGAGCGCGGCACAGGCACGAAGCCGACGCAGGCAACGCGCCTGGGTCGGCCCGATGCTGCCGACCGGTACGCCCAACCGCTCGGCGGTCTCCCGATAGCTCAGCGGCGGATCGGCCGTGAGCATCGAGAGCACCTGCTGGCAGCGGGGTGGAAGCTGGGCGAAGCCCTCCCGCAGGGCCCGCCGCCGCTCGGCACGCAGCAGGTCCTCGTCCGCTGCCGGCGACGTGCCGTGGTACGCGTCGAGGGCGCCACCGGACGGGTCGACGGGTTGGGTCCGCCGGCCGAGGCGGGACATCCGGTAGCACTCCCGCCGGGTGGTGACGGCCAGCCAGCCGGCCAGCGCCTCCGGTCTGCGCACCTGATCCAGATGTTCCACGAGCCGCAGCCAGACGGTCTGGTTGACATCCGCGGCCTCGGCCCCAGCCAGGTCGTGGCCGCGGATCACCGCGTAGACGAGCGGGGTGTAGCGGCGAACCAGCTCGGTCCAGGCCGACTCGTCACCGTCGGCTGCGGCGGCCACCAGAACCGCGGCACCGCGCTCGGTCACCACAACGTGTCCCGGGAACTCATTCGACGAACACGCCGTAGTCGGGGTGCCAGGACGGTGTCGCCAGCAACGCCAGCCGGGCCTCGTCGGCGCTCAGGTCACCGGCGGTCATCAGGGCGGCGAGCCGACCGGAGACGTGGGCAGCCGCGAACGAGGTGCCGGCCCACGTCGCGAAGCCCTGGAACACCCGGGTCGGACGATCGGGCAGCGGCAGTCGACCCGCGACGTAGGTGCTGTCCCGGCGGCCGACGGCACAGGCGTCCACCCACGACCCGAATCCGCTGTCTTCCGCCGGCACCAGGCCGGCAGGACCCGGGGCGAGCGCGGCCACTCCCACGACGCGGTCCAGCGCGGCCGGCCAGACCGGTCGGTCGGTGCCGGCGTTACCGGCAGCCGCCACCACCGCGGTGCTCGGCGGCAATCCGGCCACGGCGTTGGCAAGTGGCATCGAGGGCTGGTCGTCGAGGGTGAAGCCGCCCAGCGAGAGGTTCACCACCGACACCTCGGGCGTCAGCCGTCCCATGGCCGCCACCACCATGGCCTCGTCGCCGATCCCGGTCGGCGCCAGTGCCGCCTCCGGGTCGACGTGTACGCCCGGCGCGGCCTGCCGCACCACCCCGGCGACGAACGTGCCGTGACCGCCCTGCACGGCGAGCACGTCGGCGTACAGGTAGAGCGGGTCCTCGTCGTCCGGCTCCGGGAGATACCCACCGCCCAGCCAGGACGGGTGGTAGTCGCCGGCCTTCCGCCAGATACCGGTGTCGCAGATACCCACCGTCACCCCCGCTCCCTCGCCGAGCCGGCTCGGGTCGGGCGGTGCGAGCTCGGCGGCCTCCCGAGGCGGCGTACCCGGGTTGCCCATGATGTTGCCCAGGCCGACCAGCACATGGTGCGGTTGGACCCGGGGTGCCGGTTGCCCGGGCCACTGTCGTGGGTCACGCAGCCTCGTCACGATTGAGGGAACATCGGTCTCGGCGACGAACCGCAACCGGGTGACTCCCGCGAAGCTGTCCGCGATCGTCACCGCGTGGCCGCGGGCCCTCAGCCAGGCCGCGACCCGCTGGGCGTCGGCGGTGGCGGCAAGCAACTGCCGGGGCCGGTAGAGGAAGTGCCGGCCGGCGGCGAGGTACCGCCGCACGTCGGGATCGGCGGTCAGCGCCTCCTCGAACGCGAGCTGGTACGCCTCGTCGTCAGCACGGTCGTGCTGGGTACGCGCGTAGGTCGGACGTGACCCTGCGCCGAACGGTAACGCCGCCGCGGCCAGGGCGGATGCCGCGAGCAGTCGCCGACGCGACGGTCGGCCGGTGAGGGTGGCGCGGTCAGGACGCACGGATCCTCCAACTGTGCGGGGGGCGGCACGCCCACCGGTGGCGGGCGCGCGACCCCCGCGAACCTCACCAATTCTTCCAATCAATCGTTGCAAGTCAATGAGGTGATCGCCCGTAACGGCCTTCCGTAGCGCCATTCGTCGGCGTTGACGGACGAGTGTGGATGCTGAATTCTCTGACCATGCCTGACCGCACCGGTAGCGGTGCCGGAACCGCCCAGGCGGCTCTCGACCTCGTCCAACGCTGTCCGCGCGAGGCGATCACGATCGCCACCGGGGTCCTCACCGGGATTCCCGCCGATCGCGACGAGCGCGCCACCGCCGAGCGGGCCATCGGTCTGGCCCTGCGGGAACTAAACGATTTGTCCGGTGCGCTTCGCCACCTGCGCCGGGCGGTCCGCAGCGCCGGCTCCGCCCGCACCGAGGCGCTGGCCCGGATGAGCCTCGGCTACGTACTGGCCAACGCCGGCCGTACCGCGGCGGCGCTGCGCGAGGTGACCGCCGCGCTGCCCGAGCTGACCGGCGCCGATGCCGGACGCGCCCGAATGCAGCGGGGCGTGGTGCTGCACTACCGGGGGCTGTACGACGACGCGGTCCGCGACTACGGCCAGGCGATCGACATCGCCCAGCGCGAGGGTGACCGCCTCCTGGAGGCACGGGCTCGCAACAACCGCGGACTGCTCAACGCCCACCGGGGCACCGCCGACGGCACCGACGATCTGGACCGGGCGGCGGCGGTGTTCCACGGCCTCGGCCTTGACCTGGCGGCGGCCGACGCCCGCTGGAACGGTGGGATCGCCGCCGGGCTGCGCGGTGACGTCGCCGCCGCACTGCGCTGTTTCGCCGCCGTCGGCGAGGAGTACCAGCGGCTGGCCGTGCCCCGGCCGGCGCTGCTGCTCGACCGCTTCGAGCTGCTGCTGTCGGTGCCGCTTGTCGACGAGGCGGTGCAGGTCGCCGCCACCGCCATCCGGGAGTTGCGCAGTCGGGGAATGGCCTCCGATCTCGCCGAAGCGCTGCTGGCCCAGGCTCGGGCCGCGCTGCTCGCCGGTGACCTGGACACCGCTACCGGGTCCGCCGCGGCGGCACGCAACCGGTTCCGTCGCCAGGGCCGCCGTACCTGGGCAGCCTTCGCCCGGCACGTCGAGCTACGCGCCGAGTTTCGCCGGGGCACGCGGTCGGCCGCGCTGCTGCGGGCGATGGCGCGCACTGCCGACCAGCTCGACGCCACCGGCTGGCCGGATCCCGCCCTCACCACCCGCGTCGACGCCGGACTGCTGGCGACGGAGTTGGGCCGGACCGGACGTGCGACGGCGCTGTTCGCACAGGCCGCCCGTAGCCGCGGTCGCGGCACCGCCCCGCGACGTGCCCGAGGTTGGTACGCCCTGGCGTTGTCGCGTCGGCTCGGCGGTGACGAGGCCGGTGCGGCCCGCGCACTGCGGCGCGGCCTGGCCGTGCTCGACCGGCACCGCACCTCGCTGGGCGCCACCGAGCTACGCGCGCACAGCGGGGTGTACGGGCAGGAGCTGGCGGCCGAAGGACTGGACATCGCGGTCCGGGCCGGCGCACCGGGCCAGGTGCTGGCCTGGGCCGAACGGTGGCGCGCCAACGGGCTACGGATGCGCCCGGCGCTGCCGCCCGATGATCCCGACCTGGTCGCTGCCCTCGCCGAACTTCGACTGGTCAGCGGCCTGCTGGAGGAGGCGGTGCTGGCCGGACGGACCGTGCACAGTTTGCGCGAGCGGCAGACCCGGCTCGAACAGCGCATCCGGGACCTGGCCCGGCGGGCGCCGGGCGGTACTCAGGTGGTGGCACCACCGGGTGTCCGGCGCCTGGCCGACCGACTCGGCCCCCGCGTCCTGGTCGAACTCGTGGCCCACGGCGACCGGCTTCGGGCGGTGCTGCTCCGCGACGGCCGCGCCAGCCTGCACGACCTGGGTCCACTCGACCAGGCGGCCCAGCTGGCGCACTGGCACCGGTTCGGGCTACGCCGGCAGATCGTCGGCGGGGACTCGGCCGCCGCGCGAGCCGGCGCCGAACACGCCGCCGCGGCGCTCGACAGTCAACTCTTCGACCCGATACGGCGGCAGGTGGCCGACCGTCCGCTGGTGATCGTCCCGGTCGGCCCGCTGCACGGCGTCGCCTGGGCCGGGTTGGCCACCTGCGCCGGCCGGGCCGTCACCGTCGCCCCGTCGGCCACCGTCTGGCTCAGCGCCGAGCAGCGCGAATGGTGCACCAGGGCACCGGTGCTGGCCAGCGGTCCACGCCTGCCGGCCGGGCGGGCCGAGGTCGTCCGGCTCGCCCGGGTGTTGCCGGCAGCCCGGACGTTGACCGGGGCGGACGCCACCGTCGCCGCGCTGACCTCGGCGATGGATCGGGCCGCGCTGGTGCACATCGCGGCGCACGGCGCGTTCCGGGCGGACAACCCCCAGTTCTCCACCCTGGAACTCGCGGACGGGCCGCTGTTCGCGTACGAGTGGGAACGGCTCACCCGTCCGCCGTCCTGTGTGGTGCTCTCCGCCTGCGAGTCCGGGCTGCACGGAGTCCGCCCGGGCGACGAGATCATGGGCTTCGCCGCGGTGCTGCTGGCGCTGGGTACCCGGTGCCTGATCGCCACCGTGCTACCGGTGCCGGCGGAGCCCACCACAGCTCTCATGGTGGACCTGCACCGACGGATGCGAGCCGGTACCCGGCCGGCGCAGGCGCTCGCCAGCGCCCAGCGGGTGTTCGCCGCAGGCGGCGACGACACCGCGCGGGCCACCGCGGCGGCGTTCGTCTGCCTCGGTGCCGACTGACGGGTCATGCGTCGGGTTGACCGGACCCGGTTCAACCACCCGCGGCGGCCAGCCCGGCAGCGCTTTCCGGGTCGAGCCTGCCGTCGACCACGATCACCTGGTGACGGCCGTGCCGGCTGGTGCCGGCGGGGATGGTCAGCGTCCGCGCGAAGGCGTACGCCACGCACACCCCCGGGTACATGGTGGTCCGGACGAACCACCGGTCCCCCGGTCCGAGGCCGCTGAAGATGAGGGTGTACGCCCCGCCCTCGGGGGCCTGCCCGCGCAGCGCCACCCACGGTCGGTCGCAGCCGTTGACCGCCTCCTCGCCGGTCAGCTCACCGGCGAACACCTCGGGCGGTTCGGTCGCCACCGCCCGCCAGAAGAACCCGCCGTAACCGGCGCCGCCGGGGCGCCCGTTGGTGGCCGGGCTGCCCAGCACGATGTCCCGCTCGGCGGGTGCGGTGAGGGTGCTGGCGAGGTCGAGTCGCCAGGCGCTCGGGTGGCCGGACACGGCCGAGGCGCTGATGGTGCGCCGTTCGGAGAGCAGCACGTCACCGGCCGGATCACACCAGTGCAGCCGGTGGTCGAGCCGGTCGGGCGTCCGCTCCTCCCAGCCCACGTGGACGATGCGTCCGTGGTCGCCTCGCCAGGTGTATCCGACGTCGCGGACGTAGGTGCGCCCGCCCCAGAGGTTGGTGCCGGCGACGTCCTGCACCGCCACCGACGCGCCGAGGTGCCAGACGTGGTCGGCGGGCAGAGCGTCGGTGACCGGGGTGCCGGCCAGGGTACGCACCGGGTGCAGGTACGGCCGAGGCCCGTGTTCGGCGCCGAGGTCCGGGGCGAGCACGTAACGGGCCACCGGCGCACCGCCGACCAGCAGGTGCGGGTCCGCGCGGCCCTCGGAGGCGTCATCGGTGGTCCGGCCGAGGGTTCCGTCCCGCCCGTTCACGACAGCTCCACCTGGGTGACCGGCCGGCGACGGGCGACGGCGTGCACGGCGGCCAGCGCGTACCCGGCGAGGATCGGCACCGCGACCGGGGTGACCAGCACCCCGACCAGTACGGCCACCAGACTGGTCCCGGCCAGCGCGGCGCAGTTCGCGGGGTGGTCGAGGCAGGCGCGGGCCGCCCTGGTGACCGCCGACCGCCACCCGGTGCCACCGGTGCGCCCCACCTCGACCACGATCGCGGCGGCGTAGCCGAGCAGGGCCGCTGCCACCACGCTGGTGACAGCCAGTCCCACCGCCCCGCCCGGGACCCGACCGGTGGCCAGCGCCACCAGGTTTGTGACGAGCAGCCCGACGCCGCCCAGTCCCAGCAGGGTGACGGGCAGGCCGGGCAGCAGTCCCCGGCCGAACCGCGACATCGTTCGGCGGGCGGTCGGCCAACTGCCCGTGTCGAGCCAGTCGTGCAGCGCCGCGCTGGCGGCGCCGACGGCGGCGCCGGCGGTCAGCACCGGTGCCGAGGCGAGCACCGTCAGGATACCCAGCAACGCCAGGTCGGCAGCGTCGCGTACGGTGTCGCGCCAGTCGCGGCGCTGGTCGCCCCGCTCGTCAGCCCTTGAGTCCACTGGTGTTGATCCCCTCGACGAGCATCCGTTGGAAGGCGACGAAGAACAGGAAGACCGGCAACAGGGACAGCACCGCCATGGCGAACATCGGCCCCACGGCACTCTGGCTGGTGGAGTCGATGAACAGGGTCAGCGCCACCGGGACGGTGTAGTCGCTCAACTCGGACAGGAAGACCAGTTGCCGGAAGAAGTCGTTCCAGGTCCAGATGAACGAGAAGATCGCGGTGGTGACCAGGGCCGGACGGCTCAGCGGCAGGATCACGTGCCGGAAGATGCCGAACGCGTTCGCGCCGTCGATCCGCGCCGCCTCGTCCAGCTCGCGCGGGATGCCGCGCATGAACTGCACCATCAGGAAGACGAAGAACGCCTCCGTGGCCAGGAACTGCGGGATCAGCAGCGGCAGGTAGGGCCATTCCCCGCCGACCAGGCCGAGGGTGCGGAAGAGGATGTACTGCGGCACGATCAGCACGTGTCCCGGTAGCAGCAGGGTGCCGATCATGACGGCGAACCACAGCCCCCGCAGCCGGAACCTCAGCCGGGCGAAGGCGTACGCGGCCAGCAGGCAGCTCACCGCGTTGCCGACCAGGGTGAGCAGGCTGACCATGGCGCTGTTCAGAAAGAAGCGGGCGAAGCTGACGTCGAAGTTGGTCCACCCGTCGGTGTAGTTGCCCGGGGTGAAGTTCCGGGGCAGCAGACCGATGTTGTTGACGATCTCCTCCTGCGACTTGACGGAGGTGCCGATCATCCAGAACAGCGGGTAGAGCACGACCGCGACGATGGCCAGCAGCACGACCAACCGGAGCCAGGAACGGCTGCGTGGGCGTTGTGGACGGGTCGCCACGGTCGGGGCGACGGTATCGGCCACCATCAGCGATCCTCCCCGTCGGAGTAGTGCACCCAGAACCGGCCGGTGCTGAAGAAGATCACCGTGATGATCGCGATGGCGATCAGGAACACCCAGGCCATTGCGGAGGCGTAGCCCATCTCCAGGTTGGTGAAGCCGGTGATGTAGAGGTTGAGCGTGTACATCAGGGTCGAGTCGACCGGCCCGCCGGTGCCGTTGCTGAGCACGAACGCGGCGGTGAAGCCCTGGAACCCGTTGATGGTCTCCAGCACCAGGTTGAAGAAGATCACCGGGGAGAGCATCGGCAGGGTCACGTTGACGAACTGTCGGAACTTGCCGGCACCGTCCACCGCGGCGGCCTCGTACAGCTCCGTGGGCACCTGCTTGAGCCCGGCCAGGAAGATCACCATCGGTGCGCCGAACTGCCAGATGGCCAGCACCATCAACGTCTCAAGCGCCCAGTCCGGGTCGTTCACCCAGGGCTTGCCCTGAATGCCGAAGAGGGCGAGGAACGAGTTGAACGCACCGTCCCGGTTGAACATGTTGACCCAGACGATGGCCAGGGCCACACTGCCGCCGAGCAGCGACGGCAGGTAGAACAGGCCGCGGAACAGGCCGACGCCGCGCCAGGCCCGGTTGAGCAGGAGAGCCACCCCGAGCGCCGCGGCCAGTTTCAGCGGTACGGCGATCAGGGCGAAGCTGAGCGTGACCCGTACCGAGTGCCACCACGAGGTATCGCTTGTGAACATCCGTTCGTAGTTGGCCAGCCCGACCCACTCCACCTCGGACCACGGCGTCAGGATGTCGTAGTTGGTGAAGCTGAGGTAGAGCGACAACAGCATGGGTATCGCCGTGATGCCCATCAGACCGATGAGCCAGGGCGACAGGAAGACGTATCCGGCCAGACCTTCCCCGTGCCGGATCCGTCCGGTCCCGCGCCGGTTGGCGTCGGGCCGGACGGATCCGGTGCCGCGTCGGGTCGGGTCGGGCGCCGTGGTCAAGGCCACGAACTGCTCCTCTCCGGGTGGTGCGGCGGGTCAGGAGGCGATTGCCGCCTTGCACGCCTCGACGAACTGGGCGGCGGACTCGGCGGGGGTGGCTCGGCCGTACTGCGCGTTCTCGGCGGCCTTGATCAGCTCGGCGCGAACCTTGCTGTGCCCCTTGATCGGCACCTGGGGCGCCTCGCCGAACGTCTTGGCCAGCTCGGTCTCGACGGCGATGGACTGCTTCATCGCCTCGTCGGTGGTGTCGTCGCTGACCACCCGGCGCAGGTCCAGGTTGGACGGCAGGCCCCGGTCGGTGCCGAGCAGCTTGACCGCGTCGGCGTCGTTCGCCAAGAAGTTGATCACGTCGACCGCGATGTCCGCGTTCTTGCTGCCCCGGAAGACCGACCAGTACATCGAGGCGCGGGCCCACTGGCCGCTGGGGTCACCCGGGTAGGCGATGACGCCGAGCTCGTCGGAGGTGTTCTTCTTCAGCTCGGGCATCTGGTTGACCCACACCCACGAGGTGGCGGCCTTGCCGGTGACCACCAGCTGCTTGGTGATGTCGGTGGCGTTGCCCTCGTGGATGACGTCCGGGGTGGGGGTCGCGCCCCGCTCGCGGGCGTCCTTCCACAGCTCGAACCACCTGGTCACGTCCTCCACGGTGAAACCGAGGTCGTTGCCGGAGTACAGATCCTTGCCCTGCTGGCGCAGCCACACCCAGAACGCCTTGTCGATGGCGCTCGCGTCCATCGTGCCGGGGACACCGGTCTTCTTGCTGACCTCCTCGGCCCAGGCGATGTGCTCCTCCCAGCTCATGCCGGTGGTCGGCTCGGGCAGGCCGTTCTTGGTCACCAGCGTCTTGTTGTAGACCAGCCCCTGGGTGTTCTCCCCGGCGGCCAGGCCGGCGAGCTTGCCGTCGACCACGCCGTACTGGAGCAGGCTGGGCGGGAACTTGGAGGTGTCGAGGTCACCGGACTCCTGGTACGGCTTGAGGTCCAGGGTCGCGTTGCGGGCGGCGTACTCGGTGAGGAAGTTGTCATCGATCTGGAAGATGTCGGGCGGGTTGCCGCCGGCGGTCAGGGTGGCCAGCTTGTCGAAGTAGCCCTGGTTGGCCTGCCATACCTTCTCGAAGACGACGTCCGGATTCTTCTGGGTGTAGAGGTCCAGCGCCTGCTCGGTGAGCTGGGCCCGGGCCTCGCCACCCCACCAGAAGATCGAGATGGTGGTCTTGCCGTCGGACGCTGCGTCGTCGCCGCAGGCCGCGGCCGCGCCGACCAGCGGCAGGGCGACGACCGCGGCGACCAGGCCGCGCAACAACCGGCGGCGCAGCAGGGGGGTACGGTAGGTGCGCCCGTCGGGCGCGCTGGCGGTGGGGTGCGTTGCGGGGTGCATGTGCGCTCACTCCTTGGCGTTAGGAGGCGACCACGTCACCGGCGGCCACGACCGGGTTGCCCGGGTCCGCACGGCGATGCGGGCCCGGGCCAGCGGCAGCGGTTCCGGGACGTTCCCGGCCGGCGTAGGGGCCCGGCGCGGTGGAGTCGCGGATGACCAACTCGGTCTGGAGCATTACCTGTGCGGTGGTACGACGGACGCCGACTGCCACGGTGGCACCGCCGCCCCGCGCGGTACGCGGGAAATCGGTGTCTTGTTGCAGCAACATGTCGACGGCCGTCCGGCCGGCGGCCGCGGTTGGCGTGGCCACCGTCGTCAGCTTGGGGCGGGTGAGTCGGCTCAGGGAGATGTCGTCGACACCGACGACACTGACCTCCTGTGGCACCCGCACCCCGAGTGCGTCGAGCCCTTCGAGAAGCCCGATCGCCATCAGGTCGTTGTAGGCGAGCACGGCGGTGACGCCGGCCCGGCGGACCTGCTCCGCCTGGGCGAGGCCGCCGGTCTCGGTGGGCGGGTTGGGACCGAGCACGGTCAGCTCCGCTCCCGCGGCCCGGGCGGCGGCGCTGGCGGCACGCCGGAGCTCCCGGCTGGTCCACGAACCACGTGGACCGCCCAGCAGCGCCATTTCCCGGTGACCCAGCCCGGCGAGGTGCTCGATGGCCGAACGCGCGCCTTGCCCGACGTCCATCAGCACGCACGGCAGCCCGGCCAGCTGTCGGTTCACCACCACCAGCGGCACCTCCCGACTGAGCTGCTCGATCAGGCTGTTGCTCATCCGGGGGCTGCACAGCAGCACCCCGTCGACCTGCTTGGCCAGGGCGTGGACCAGTTCCTCCTCGGCGGCGGCGTCCTCGTTGGTGTCGGCCACGAAGACGTGGTAGTCGCGGTGGCGAGCCTGGCTCTCCGCCGCCTTGATCAGCGGCGGGAAGAAGGGGTTGGCGATGTCGGCGATGATCAGCCCGATGTTGTGGGTGCGGCCGGTGATGAGTGCGCGGGCGGCGCGGTTGGGCCGATAGCCCAGATCCTCGGCGCACGCGAGCACCCGTACCCGGGTCTCGGGGTTGACCAGATGGGGTGCCGAGAAGGTGCGGGAGACGGTGGAGATGTGCACGCCGGAGGCCCGGGCGACGTCCCTGATGGTGACTGGCATCCAGGCCCCCTTCGTCGATGTGTCGGCGGTCACGGGTGCCGCCAATTAATGCAAACGGTTGCGCCAGTGTCAACGGTGGATGGTTACAGCTGTGTTTCGGTGGGCCACACGTCATGCCCTGTTAAGCCCATCAAACGGGGCAAAGGCCGCCGATTTTCGCGCCCTCGTTGACGCGAGCCGATCGACCGTGGTTACTTCAGTGCAAAGGTTTGCAGAGAGATCGAGGAGGGTCGGTCCGTGTCACCGCAATCCGGCAGGCGGGCCCGGTACGCCGTGGTCGGCACCGGCGCCCGCGCCGAGATGTTCGTCCGGGGGCTGGTGCGCGACCACGCCGACACCGTCGAACTGGTCGCCTTCGCCGACGTCAACCAGACCCGGATGGACGCCCACAACCGGTGGCTCGGTGAGCTGGGCCACCGACCCGTGCCGACCTACCACGCCGGCGACTTCGCCACGATGCTGGCCAAGGAGCACGTCGACGTGGTGTTGGTGACCTCCGTGGACGTCACCCACGACGAGTACGTGGTGGCTGCGCTGGAGGCGGGCTGCGACGTGGTCACCGAGAAACCGATGACCACCGACGCGCCGCGCTGCCAGCGCATTCTCGACGCGGTACGCCGCACCGGCCGGCGGGTGACGGTGGCCTTCAACTACCGCTACAACCCGCTGCACGAGCAGCTGCGCCGGCTGCTGGCCGACGGCGCGGTCGGCGAGATCGGCTCGGTGCACTTCGAGTGGCTGCTCGACGTGCGCCACGGCGCCGACTACTTCCGCCGCTGGCACCGGGACAAGGCCAGCTCCGGCGGCCTGATGGTGCACAAGGCCAGCCACCACTTCGACCTGGTCAACTGGTGGCTGGACGCCACACCCGTGCAGGTGTACGCCGCCGGCCGGCTGTTCTTCTACGGTGCCGCCGGCCGCCGGCACGGCTACGCCCGGGACTACGACCGGGCCCACGCGTCGCCGGCCGCCGACGACGACCCGTTCGCGTTGCGGCTGGCCGAGCACCCCCGACTGCGCGAGTTGTACCTCGACGCCGAGGCCGAGGACGGCTACCACCGGGACCAGAACGTCTTCGCCCCCGGGGTCAGCATCGAGGACGACATGGCGGTGCTGGCCACCTACTCCACCGGGGCGACCATGACCTACCACCTCACGGCGTACGCGCCCTGGGAGGGATACCGGGTGATGGTCAACGGCAGCCGGGGCCGCCTCGAACTGGAGGTCACCGAGAGCGAGTTCGTCAGCCCGGCCGCCGCCGGTGCGCTCAAGGGCGCCGCACTGCACGGCGACCAGGCCGCCGACGAGGGTGGCGCCGCCACGCTGACCCTGCGCCCCTTCTGGTCACCGCCGCAACGCATCGAGGTCGACGGCTACACCCGGCACGGGCACGGCGGGGCGGACGCTCGGATGACTCAGGTGCTGTTCGGTGGCGTACCCGATCCGCTGCACCGCGCGGCCAGCGCTCGCGACGGGGCGCTGGCCCTGCTCACCGGCCTGGCCGCCAACCGGTCCTTCGAAACCGGCGCACCCGTGCGGGTCGCCGACCTGCTCACCCTCGACTGACACCGACCACAGGAGCCGCTCCCCGTGCCCACCTCGACCAGACCCGACCTGCTCCTCCCCGCCGAGCCGGGCCAACGCGCGCTGGCCCGCGAGCTGTACGCGCTGGTGGCGCAGTTGCCAATCATCTCCCCGCACGGGCACGTCGATCCGGCGCTGCTGGCCGAGGACCAGCCGTTCCCCGACCCGTCCCAGCTGCTCATCGTGCCCGACCACTACGTGACCCGGATGCTGCTCAGCCAGGGCGTCTCCCCGGGTGAGCTGGGGGTGCCCAGCCGCGACGGCAGCCCGGTGGAGACCGACGGGCGGCGCATCTGGCGTCGCTTCGCCGACGGGTGGCACCTGTTCCGGGGCACGCCGTCACGGCTGTGGCTGGAGCAGACCTTCACCGAGGTGTTCGGCGTGCACACCCGACTCACCCCGGGCACGGCCGACGAGGTGTACGACGCCCTCGCCGCCCGGCTCGCGGAGCCCGACTTCCGGCCGCGGGCACTGTTCGAACGGTTCAACATCGAGGTGCTCGCCACCACCGAGTCGCCCCTGGACGATCTGGGCCGGCACGCCAAGCTCGCCGCCGACGGCTGGGGCGGTCCCGGCGGGCGGGTGGTCACCACCTTCCGCCCGGACAACGTGGTCGACCTGGACTTCGAAGGCTGGTCGAGCAACGTCGACCAGCTCGGCGAGATCACCGGGGAGGACACCGGGACGTACGCCGGCTACCTGGCCGCCCTGCGTTCGCGCCGGGCCGCCTTCATCGCCGCCGGCGCCACCTCGTCCGACCACGGCCACCCCACCGCCCGTACCCTCGACCTCGGTGCGGACGCGGCGGCGCTGTTCGACCGGGCCCGGCGGGGCGCGGCGGAACCGGGCGACGCGGAGGCGTTCCGGGCGCACATGCTGCTGGAGTTCGCCCGCATGTCGCTCGACGACGGCCTGGTCATGCAGTTGCACCCGGGGGCGGTGCGCAACCACAACCGGTGGCTGCACGCCCGACACGGCCGTGACGTGGGTGGCGACATCCCACAGGTCACCGAGTACGTGCACGCCCTCGCCCCGCTGCTGGACGCGCACGGCAACGACCCCCGCCTTCGGGTGGTGCTCTACACCCTCGACGAGGACACCTTCACCCGGGAGCTGGCACCACTGGCCGGTGGGTACGCCGCGCTGCTGCTCGGTGCCCCCTGGTGGTTCCTGGACTCCCCCGAGGTGCTGCGTCGCTTCCGCGAGTCGGTGACCGAGACGGCCGGCTTCTACAACACCGCCGGGTTCGTCGACGACACCCGGGCGTTCTGTTCCATCCCGGTCCGGCACGACGTGGCGCGCCGCGTCGATGCCGGCTTCCTGGCCCGGCTGGTCGCCGAGCATCGGCTGCCCATGGACGAGGCCGCCGAGACCATCGTCGACCTGGCGTACCGCCTGCCGAAGCGGGTCTTCAAGTTCGGAGAAGAGTCATGACCAGCATCACCGAGGTGACCGTGCACGACGTACGGTTCCCCACCGCCGCCAGCGGCGACGGCTCCGACGCGATCAACCGCGGCGACTACTCGGCAACCTATGTGGAGTTGAGCACCGACGACGGGCCGACCGGCGCCGGCTTCACCTTCACCAACGGCCGTGGCAACGAAATCACCTGCGCCGCGGTCGACGCGCTGGCCCACCACGTACGAGGGCGGACGGTGCAGGAGGTCACCGTCGAGCCGGTGGCGTTCTGGCGCTCGCTCGTCGCCGACGTGCAGCTGCGGTGGCTCGGCCCGGAGAAGGGGGTCATCCACATGGCCACCGGCGCGCTTGTCAACGCGGTGTGGGACCTGCGGGCCAAGCTGGCCGGCAAGCCGATGTGGCGCTACCTTGCCGAACTGCCCACCGACGAACTGGTGGCCAATGTCGACTTCCGGCACATCACCGACGCGCTCACTCCCGACGAGGCCGCCGCCATCCTGGACAAGGGGCGCGACGGGCTCGCCGACCGGCTGGCGCTGCTGGAACGCGAAGGCTTCCCGTCGTACACCACCTCGGTGGGCTGGCTCGGCTACCCCGACGACAAGGTCCGGGCGCTGACCCGGGAGGCGTACGCGCAGGGGTGGCGGGCGATGAAGATGAAGGTCGGTGGCCCGCCCGCCGACGACCTGCGGCGGGCCCGGATCATCCGGTCGGAGATCGGCCCGGACGCGCTGCTGATGATGGACGCCAACCAGGTCTGGGACGTCGACGAGGCGATCACCAACATGACGGCGCTGGCCGAGGTTGACCCGTACTGGATCGAGGAGCCGACGCACGCCGACGACATCCTCGGCCACGCCCGGATCGCCCGGGCGATGGACGAGCTGGCCGGCGGGCGGTGCCGGGTCGCCACCGGCGAGGTGGCCGCCAACAAGGTCATCTTCAAGCAGCTGTTGCAGGCCGAGGCGATCGGCGTGATGCAGATCGACGCCTGCCGGGTCGGCGGGGTGAACGAGGTGCTCGCCGAGATGCTGCTGGCGGCGAAGTTCGGGGTGCCGATCTGCCCGCACGCCGGTGGTGTCGGCCTCTGCGAGTACGTGCAGCACCTGGCGATCTTCGACTACCTGCGGGTGGGCGCCAGTCTGGAGGGACGGATGGTGGAGTACGTCGACCACCTGCACGAGCACTTCGTCGACCCGGTACGCACCCGCGACGGGCGCTACCTGCTGCCGGCCGCTCCCGGCTACAGCGCCACCATGCGCCCCGAGTCGATCGCCACCTTCCGCTTCCCGGACGGTCCGGCATGGCGGTGACCGTGGGCGCGTCCCGACTCGGGCTGGGCGCGGTACGCCGGTTGCCCGCGGAGGCCCGTCCCCTGATCCGTCCGGGCGCCGTCCCGGCCGGTGTGGTGCACCTCGGGCTCGGCGCCTTCCACCGCGCCCACCAGGCCGTCTACACCGAGCAGGCGATCGGCCTGGCCGGCGGCGACTGGGGCATCATCGGCGTGGCCCCCCGCAACGCGGAGATGGTGGCGACCCTGGCCGCCCAGGACAACCTCTTCAGCGTCAGCACACTCTCCGCCGCCGACCAGCACACCCGCGTGGTCGGAGCACTGGCCGGGGTGCGACTGGCCGCCGCCGACCCGCAGGCCGTGGTGGCCCTGCTGGCCGACCCGGCGATCCGGGTGGTCACCCTGACCGTGACCGAGAAGGCGTACCAACTCGATCCGGCCGCCGGCACGCTGCGACCCGACACCGACCTGGTCGCCGACCTGACCACCGACCGGCCACCCGCCACCGTGCCGGGGCTGCTGGTGCGCGGCCTGCTGGCCCGCGCCACCGCCGACGCGGGGCCAATCGCCCTGGTCAGCTGCGACAACCTGCCCGCCAACGGCCGCCGGCTGCGGAGCCTGGTGACCCAGTCCCTGGCGTACGCCGGCATCTCGCGACAGGTGCTGGACTGGGTCGAGGGGCAGGTCGGTTTCCCGGGCACCATGGTGGACCGCATCGTCCCCGCCAGCACCCCGGAGACCCTCGCCGCGGCCCAGCGGGCACTCGGCGTCGAGGATCTCGCGGCGGTGGCGGCCGAGCCGTACACCCAGTGGGTGATCGAGGACGACTTCCCCGGCGGTCGGCCGGCGTGGGAGCGCGCCGGGGCGGTGCTCTGCGCGGACGCGGGGCCGTGGGAGCGGCTGAAGTTGCGCGCCCTCAACGGCGTGCACTCGGCCACCGCGTACCTCGGCGCGCTGGCCGGCTGCGAGACGATCGCGGAGGCCCTCACGCTGCCGCACCTGGACACGGTGCTGCGCCGGTTGATCGCCGAGGACGTGGCCGCCAGCTTCGTCCCCCCCGACGGGATGGACGTGGTCGGCTACGGCGAACAGGTGCTGGAGCGCTTCGGCAACCCGGCGATCCGGCACCGCACCCTCCAGGTGGCGATGGACGGGTCGCAGAAACTGCCGCAGCGCATCCTGCACACGGTCGCCGACCTGCGCGCGGCCGGGCGGCCGGCCCGGTGGGCGGCGCTGGTCGTCGCCGCCTGGATCCGGTTCGTCCAGGGCAGCGCCGACGACGGTCGCGCCCTGCCGCTGGACGACCCGCTGGCGGAGCGGATCCGCGCCGCGCTGGCCGCCGCGCCGCAGAGCCCGGCGGGGGCGGTGGAGGCGGTGCTCGGCCTCGACGAGGTCGTGCCGCCCGAGGTGGCCGCCGACGCGCAGGTCCGCGCCGACGTGGTCGCCTGGCTCACCGACCTGCATCAGCACGGTGCACGCGCCACCCTGGCCGGTGCGGTGTGACGAGTCCCCGGGTGGCGCTGGTGGGGGCGAACGGCCACGGGCGCTGGCATCGCCGCGTCATCGGGCCGCTGCACGAGGCCGGCCGGGTACGCCTGGTCGCCCTGGTCGACACCCGGCCGATCGAGTGCGAACCGGCGGCACCGGTGCCGGCCGGCGTCCCGGTGTTCACCGACCACCGGGCGATGATCGCCGACGTCACGCCGGACGTGGTGGTCATCTGCACCCCACCGCACACCCATCTGCGGATCGCCCGGGACGCGCTGACCGCCGGGGCGGACGTGCTGCTGGAGAAGCCGCCGGTGCTCTCCACCGCCGAGCACGAGGAACTGTCCGGGGCGGTGGCCACCACCGGCCGGATCGTGCAGGTCGGATTCCAGGCGCTCGGTTCGGCGGCGCTGACCGCGCTGACGGACGCGGCGTCGGCCGGGCGGATGGGCGCGGTCAGCGGCATCGCCACGGTGGCCGCCTGGCAGCGCCCGGACGCCTACTACGCCCGCGCGCCCTGGGCCGGGCGTCGGCTGCTCGACGGGCGGCCGGTGCTCGACGGTGCGCTGGCCAATCCGCTCGCGCACGCGGTCATGCAGTGTCTTGCGGTCGCCGAGGTGATCGGCGGCGGGCCGGTGGAGCCGGTCAGCATCGAGGTGGAGCGCTACCGGGTGCGGCCGATCGAGGTGGACGACACCGCAGCGCTGCGGGTGCGGCAGCGGCACGGTCCGCCGATCGTGGCCGCGGTGACCCTGGCCGGCGAGGACTTCATCGCCGGCGAGGTGATCGTGACCGGCGACGCCGGACGGGCGGTGCTGGAGTACCCGACCGATCGACTGCTGCTGCCCGGGGAACCCACCGCCCGTGCGGTGCCCGGCCGGTGCGGGCTGCTGGAGAACCTGCTGGACCACCGGGCCGATCCGCGGGTACCGCTGATCGCGCCGCTGGCCCGGACCGCGCCGTTCACCGCCGTCCTGACCGCCCTGCAGGCGGCACCCGAGCCGGCGCTGCTCGATGGTGCGCTGGTGGACGCTGTCGGCGCCGGCGCGCAGCGGGTGCTGCGGGTGCGCGGCGTCAACGAGGTGCTACGTCGGGTGGCCGACGAGGGCCGACTACCGTCGGAGCTCGGCGTGCCCTGGGCGATTACGCCTTGGCGAACCGAACCGATCGATCAAGAATAGGAGGCATCACCGCAACAAACTGCAAATCTCCGGTCCAGACAGGATCGAAGACGCAGCGATGAACAGCGGTTTCCCGACCAGCACACGTCGGGACGATGCCACTCGACACAATTAGCTGCAACAAATCTGCACATCATTAATATTGACCCTCGTAAAAACCTGAACGTAACCTTCGTCATTAATAAGAAACAACGACGAAGGAAACGGAACGAGCCGATGCGCAGACTTGCCGCCGCCGCGGCATCGACAATTATCGCCCTGACCGCCCTCCCCGCCGCCGCCCTGGCGCAGCCGTCGAACGACGCGGGGGTCGGCAGCCATCACGAACGGGGCGACCGCACACCACTCTCACCGATGGCCCGACAGCTCGGCCGGCAGGCCCTCCCGGCCGGTGACGGCTGGGCCGCCGCCGGTCCCGGCACCACCGGAGGCTCCGCCGCCTCGGCCGATCAGATCCACGTGGTGAGCAGCCGCGCCGAGCTGGTCGCCGCGCTCGGCGGAGACAACGCCACGAACGCAACGAACGCCACCGCCAAGATCGTGTACGTCAAGGGTGGTATCGACGGCTTCGAGGACGCCGACGGTCGGCTGCTCGACTGCGCCGACCTGGCTGATCCCGGGTACTCGCTGGAGGGGTTCCTGGCCGCGTACGACCCGGCGGTGTGGGGCCGGGTGACGCCGAGCGGGCCGCTGGAGGAGGCTCGCCGGCGCTCGGTGACCAACCAGACCCAGCAGACCCAGATCAACGTAGGCCCGAACACCACGATCATCGGGCTGCGGGGAGCACGCCTGACCGGGCTGACCCTGATGATCGACCGCGCGTCGAACGTGATCGTCCGCAACATCACCTTCGACGACGCCCGGGACTGCTTCCCCGCCTGGTCCCCCACCGACGGTGAGACCGGAAACTGGAACTCGCAGTACGACCTGGTCTCGGTGCGCCGCAGCGAGAACGTCTGGATCGACCACAACACCTTCACCGACGGCGACAACCCGGACAGCGCCCAGCCCGTCTACTTCGGACGGCCCTACCAGGTGCACGACGGCGCGTTGGACATCACCCACACCGCCAGCCTGGTCACCGCATCCTGGAACCGCTTCGTGGGACGCGACAAGCTGATGCTGATCGGCTCGTCCAACACCGTCGGCCCGGATGTCGGCCGGCTCAACGTCACCCTGCACCACAACCTGTTCGACGGCGCGCTTCAGCGGTTGCCGCGGGTCCGCTTCGGCCAGGTGGACGTCTACAACAACGCCTACCGGCTCGGCGGTGACGGCTTCCAGTACGCCATCGGCGTCGGTGTCCAGTCGGCCGTGCACGCCGAAAACAACCACTTCACCCTCGACGCGGGCGTCACCGCCACCGACCTGCTCTACAACTGGGGCGGCACCGCGATCACCACCCGGGGCAACTGGGTCAAGTCCGCCGGCGCACCGTCCCGCCCGGTGGACCTGGTCGCCGCGTACAACGCCGCACACGACCCCGACCTGAGTCCTGACGCCGGCTGGACGCCGACGCTGCGGCACGGACCGGTACTGCCGGCCCCGCTGGTGCCGCTGGTGGTCGGCCCACTCGCCGGCGCCGGACGCCTACCGCTGTAACCCCCACTCCACCACCACCAACCAGGAAAGGTGAGACGAGGATGAGACGACCAGTCACACTCCGACTCCTCGCAGGACTGGCCGCCACCGCCACGGGAGCCGCGGTCTGCGTGGCCCTGGCGACGCCGCAGGCGTCAGCCGCGGTCGGCAGCGCCACCGGCTTCGCGACCGGCAACGGTGGCACCACCGGCGGCGCGGGCGGACAGACCGTGCGCGCCACCAGCGGCACCCAGATCCACGCGGCCCTGTGCAACCGGGCCAGCAGCAGCACCCCGATCACCATCCAGGTCGAGGGGACCATCAACCACGGCAACACCACGAAGGTGTCCGGTTCGAGCTGCAACACGGCCGACGACGTGATCGAACTCAAGCAGATCAGCAACGTCACGATCCTCGGGGTCGGCAACGGCGCCGTCTTCGACCAGATCGGCATCCACATCCGCGAGGCCAGCAACATCATCATCCAGAACGTCACCGTCCGGAACGTCAAGAAGTCCGGCTCACCCACCTCCAACGGCGGAGACGCCATCGGCATGGAGTCCGATGTCCGTAACGTCTGGGTCGACCACGTCACCCTGGAAGCCTCCGGCGGGGAGTCGGAGGGCTTCGACGGGCTGTTCGACATGAAGAACAACACCCAGTACGTGACGCTGTCCTACAGCATCCTGCGCAACTCCGGTCGGGGTGGCCTGATCGGATCCAGCGAGAGCGACAGGTCCAACGGCTACGTCACGTTCCACCACAACCTGTACGAGAACATCGACTCCCGTACGCCGCTGCTCCGCGGCGGCATCGCCCACATCTACAACAACCACTACGTACGCCTCAACGAGTCCGGAATCAACTCCCGGGCCGGGGCACGCGCCAAGGTGGACAACAACTACTTCCAGAACTCCAAGGACGTGTTGGGCACCTTCTACACCGACGAGGCCGGCTACTGGCAGGTCAGTGGCAACATCTTCGACAACGTGACCTGGTCCTCGCGTAGTGGCGACACCAACCCGGCCGGCCCCAACCCGACCTCCAACACAAGCGTCAGCATCCCGTACTCGTACCGTCTCGATGCGGCCAGTTGCGTGCCGAGCATCGTCAGCCAGACGGCCGGCGCGAACAAGGGCATCCGTACCTCCAACGGCAACTGCACGCCGCAGAGCCCGACCGCCGGGCCGACCAGCCCGACGCCCGGTCCGACCACCACCACCCCGCCCCCGACCAGCAACCCGACGCCGACGCCGAGCCAGCCCAGCGGCACCAACCTGAGCATCGGCGCCGGCTCCGACGGCTCCAGCAAGGCCAGCGGCACCAGCTACGGCGACGTGCGCGACGGCAACATGAACACCGCCTGGTCGCCGAACGGCACCACCGGCCAGATCTCGATCAAGTGGGGCTCCGCCACCACGGTGTCGAAGATCAACATTCGGGAGGCGTCCGGCTCCGCCGGCACCATCCGTAACTGGCGGGTCCTGAACCACGACACCGGCGCGGTGCTGGCCTCCGGCACCGGCGCGGGCGTCATCAGCTTCGGGTCGACGTCACTGCGCAAGATCACCTTCGACATCACCAGCTCGACCGGCACCCCGCGGGTCGCCGAGTTCGAGACGTACGCCAGCTAGCACCTGCACCGACACGGTGGGAGCCGTCGACACCCGACGGCTCCCACCAGTGTTCTTCCCGCCAGTAACTCCGGCCCGACGCACGGCCCGGCCAGGGGCCGCCGCGCGACGGCCCCGGGCGCCGGTGCGCGGCCGTGGCCACCGGCCGGAGCACGACCGTGATCGCGTACGGCAGAATCTGCGGGCGATGCACGCGGCGACCATCCTCACCGCGCTCGCCGACCTGGCCCCGGCCGGTGCCGAGCGGATCCTCGACGTGGCCGGAACCGGCCGACCGCTGGTCTGGCTGCCGGAACCGCACCGGGGACCACGCGGCGCGCGACTGGACCGGCTCGCCGCGCTGGACGCCCTGCACCGCGACGAACGGATCCTCCGCCTCGGGCTGGCCTTTCTCGTCGGCACCGCCGACCTGGACGGCGCGCGGCGACGAATCCGACTTCCGCTGCTGGCCCAACCAGTACGCCTGCACCGCGGCCGACGCGACTACCGGGTCGTGCCGGCCGGCGACCTCGAACTGACCCCGCTCATCGAGGACCGGGAACTCGCGGCCCGGCTGGAGGCCGCACCGGGGCTGGCCGGGCCCGGCTGGCTGACGGCCCCCGGCACCACCGCCTGGATCACCGCGGCCGCCGAGGCCGCCGGCGTGAAGGTGGCCACGGTCCGCTCGCGACCGCCGCGCGGCATCGACGACGACGTCACCGGGGTCGCCGCGGCAGCACTCTTCGTGACCCGCGACGTGTTCGCCGGTCGCCTCCGCGACACCCTGTTGAGCTGGGCGAGCCGTCCCGGGCTGGCGGACTCCGCCCTGAGCCGGCTCTATCTCGGCACCGACGGCGACGCCGATCCGGTCGCAGCCGGCCCCAGCGACGAGGGCGAGGTGCTGTCGCCCCTGCCGCTCAACGAGGCGCAGCGCGACGTGATCCGGCGGACCCGGACGGCACCCGTGGTGGTGGTCTCCGGCGCGCCGGGCAACGGCAAGAGCCACGCCCTGGTCGCCGCCGCGCTGGACACCGTGGCTCGCGGTGGGTCGGTACTGGTGGCCACCCAGTCGACCCACGCCGCCGAGGTGCTGGGGGAACTGTTGCGCCGGCATCCGGGTCCGCCGCCGGTGCTCTTCGGCGACGCCGAGCGGCGCGGAACCATCGCCACCGAACTCGCCGGTGGCGTCGCCGTCGGCGTGGACGACGCACAACTGCGCCACGACACCAGCGCCGTGTCGGCCGCCCGAGACCGGGCCGACGGGGTCCGGGCCGGCATCGCCGCCGTGCTGGAGCAGGAACGCCTCGCCGCCACCCTGCCCGACTGGCAACCACTGCTGCCCGCCCTGAGCCACGACGCCCCGGCGGTGTTCGAGCCGGACACCGACCTCGACGCGATCCATGCCGCCCTGCACGCCGCGAGCCGGAGTGGCGACGGCTGGTGGTCCCGGTGGCGCCGGTCCCGCGCCACCCATCGACTCCACCGGCTCACCGGCGCCGGCCCGGCCGTACCCGTGTCCCAGCTACGGGCGGCCGTGGACGCCGCACACGCCGTACGTGCCGCCGCCCGACTGTCCGCCAACGGCGGCACCGACCTGGCCGCCGCCTGGCGGGCGTTGGCCGAGGCGGACGTCGCGCTCGCCCAGGCGGTCGGCACGGCGCTGCGGAACCAGACCGCCAGCGCGCGACGCTGGACCGCGGACGCCCGGCGCGCTGCCAGCGGTCTGGGTACCGCCCTGCGGGCCGGACGCAACCGCCGCCGGGAACTGCTCGCCACGCTGGACGCCGAGGCGCTGGTCCGGGCGCTGCCCCTGTGGGTGGGCACGGTGGCCGACGTCGAGGATCTGCTGCCACCGGCAGCCGGCATGTTCGACCTGGTGGTGCTCGACGAGGCCGCGCACATCGATCAACTACGAGCCGCTCCGGTGCTGGCCCGAGCCAACCGGGCGCTGGTCGCCGGCGACCCACGGCAGCTACGGTTCGTCTCCTTCGTCGCGGACGCCGACGTGACCGCGACGCTGCACCGGCACGGCCTGGACCGCTACGCCGACCGGCTCGACGTACGTCGGGTCAGCGCCTTCGACGTGGCGGCCGGCGCCGCACCCGTGACCTGGCTCGGTGAACACCACCGCTGCGCGCCGCACCTGATCGGCTTCTCCGCCCGCCGGTTCTACGACGACCGGCTGGAACTGGTCACCCGGCACCCCGGCAACGAACGGGCCGACGCGATCGACGTGGTGCCGGTCGCCGGTGCCGCCGTCGTCGACGGCGTCAACCAGGCCGAGGTGGCGACCGTGCTCGACCTGGTCGCCACCCTCGCGGCCCGCCCCCCGCAGGGCGGCGTCGCGGTGATCAGCCCGTTCCGAGCGCAGGCCGACGCGGTGGAGGCGGCGCTACTGTCGGCGTACGACGTCGACGAGATCGAACGGTTGGGCCTGCGTACCGGGACGGTGCACGCGTTCCAGGGCAGCGAGGCGGACGTGGTGATCGCCACGCTCGGGCTGGTCGACGAAGACCCGCCGGCACGGCACCGGTTCGTCGCCGAACCGAACCTGTTCAACGTCCTGGTCACCCGGGCCAGGAAGCAGCTCACGGTGGTCACGTCGCTCCGAGCCCCCGAGGGCATCATCGGCGACTACCTCCGGTACGCCGAACAACCGCTGGACGCCACCCACGCCGGACCGCCGGGCACGACCGGGGCGGGAGCCGCCGAGCCGGCCCCGTGGATCCGGGCGCTCGCCGTCGAGCTGACCCGGCTCGGACTGACCGTACGGCCCGACTACCCCGTCGGCCGCTGGCGGGTAGACCTCTGCGTCGGCGACGACGGCCCGGTCGGTTTGTTGTGCGGCGTGCACCCGGACGGCGTGGCCGCGCACGTGGAGCGGCAACGCACCCTCACCCGGGCCGGCTGGCGACTGTACGACGCTTTCGCCAGCCACTGGGCCGACGACCCGATCCGCGCTGCCCTCGACCTCGCCACCCGCATCCGCGACGACGCTCACCGATAGCCGAACCTGACCGGCTCCTTGAGGACGGCCACCGCAGAGTCCACGTCGGCGAGCCGTGCGGCAAGCGTGGCGGTCGCCAGCCCTGGCGGCAGGGCGGCACTGAACTTGAGCCCCGCGAGGGCCTTCTCGGTCACCTCCGGCAAACAGAGCCGGTTCGACGCGTCGGCCGTCGCCGTACGCCACACGTCACGCTCCAGATCCGAACGCAGTCGAATGGCAGCGTCGTCGTAGCGCTGGTTCGGATCGGCGAGGCCGTCAAGAGTTGCGATCAAGGTGGCGTTGGCCCGAAAACCAGCCCAGGTCCACCAGCGGATCTCCCCCTCGCGGTCCCGAACGATCGTCGTGCCGCCCGGGTGAACGAGGGATTCCGCTTCCTCCCGCAACTGCGCCAACCGGCTTTGGGCTCGTTGCGTAAGCCGGACCGAAGGGTCGGCCCCGAGTAGCACGTCGCGCATGGCCCGCATCATGTCGTACGACAAGCCCTGCGGTGTGCCGCCCGTCATCCAGAGCGCCTTCCCACCGCCCTCGGCCGGCTCGACGAAACAGCGGCGCCGTTTCCAGTCGATGTATGTGACCCGCCAACTGCGCCCGCCCAGTAGAAGCAGCCGGGGGCCCTCGACCCGCGCGGTCAGCAGTGCTGGATCGGTACGGCCGATCTCGGTGCGACCGGAGAGCACGGTGAACTGCGGTGGCGCGGTGAAGACCGCCAGCATGTCCATGAAGTGCCGCCGACCGAATCGCAACTCGGCCTGCGGCCCGATGAACAGCATTCCAGAATCTGAATCAAGGTAGCCGTGTTCGACCAGGTGCCGAACGATGAGGTCGGCGCTCTTGTCGAATGGTGCAAGTCCGTTCCACTCCTCAGCCCACAGTTTGTCGCCGATCCGGTGACGTTGCAGGGCCAGCGCGAGAACCTGCTGCGCGATGATGTGTCGCGGTTCGGCTGGCGGAACAACCGCTTCCACCCAGCCTTGTCGCCAGAGCAGCGCCAGCGCGCAGGCGTGCAGGAGCCCCTCGCTGTCCAGGGCCAGAAAAAGACAGTTGCGGGTGCTGCCGGGCCGCCGCCCGGTCCGGCCGATGCGCTGGAGGAAGGCGGCGACACTGCGCGGTGCGCCGATCTGAATGACACGGTCGAGGTCTCCGACATCGATGCCCAGTTCGAGGGTGCTCGTCGCGACGATGACGCAGTCCCTCTCCTGAGCGAACGCCTCCTCCGCCTGCCGCCTCTCCTCAACGGCGAGTGAGGCGTGGGAGAGGAACGTCCTGACTCCCAGGGCACGCAGCCGCTGTCCGAGATCCTCCACCAGCGCCCTGGAGTCGCAGAACACCAACCGCTTTTCACCACGATGGAGTGCGGCGATGACCCGGGCCGCATTGTGCACCGAGCCGACGTAGTCCAGCTCGACGTCGTCTGACGCCACTGCGGTGACCGGCGCGGCCAGGTGCGGAGCGACTACCCGGGCAGGCCGCTTGTCCCAGCCTGAGCCCTGCAACCAGCGCAGCAGATCGTCAGGGTTGCCCACCGTGGCGGAGAGGCCGATCCGCTGAATCGGACGGCCGGCAACCCGACCGAGCCGCTCCAGGACGGCCAGTAGGTGCCAGCCACGGTCGTCCCCCGCGAAGGCATGCACCTCGTCGATCACGATCGCCCGTACGCCGCGAAAGAACTCCTCGTGGTCCACGGCCCCGCTCACCAGCATCGACTCGATCGACTCAGGGGTGGTGAGCAGGATATCGGGCCGCTCCCGCAGGATCGTGCGGCGTCGCCCCATGGTCACGTCGCCATGCCACAACGCCGCCCTTCGCCCCAACCAGCCGGCATAACGCTCGACCCGAGGCAGCAAATTGTTGAGCAGTGCCTTCAGTGGGCATACGTAGAGCACACTCGTCCCGGACCAGTTCTCCTGCGCCATCCGGGAAAGCAGGGGAAACATCGCCGCCTCGGTCTTGCCGCCAGCGGTCGGCGCAAGCAGCAGCGCGTCGTACCCGTCGAGCAGCGGCCGCACGGCAGCCTCCTGTAACGGCCGGAGCGCCGGCCACTGCAACGAGTTCACCACATGGTGCAGTACAACCGGGTGCAGTAGGCGTGCCCCATCCATCAACGCTCCACGCCAACTTCGTCGAGGCGTGCTAGAAGCTTCCGGCTGAGCGACTCGAAGTCCTGGTAGCAGCGCTGAACGAGGGTCTGTGTGCTGCCCAGGGCGCCGTCTGCCGACCGGAGATCAAACATGGGCTTACGCGCATCGTGCGCCAACGGCATAAGACTCTGGTAGTTACGCAGGGTCGCGATCTCGTACGTTCCGTCGCTGGTCGTACGCTCCAGCACGGAGTTGGCGAAAACCGTGGGAACCCTCTCCAGCCACCGCTGGTACGCCTTGACCGGGCGATCGAGCCTCATCTTGGGCTGCATCACCACGTACCCGAGCGGTGTCATGGTGCCTCGCGGCGCTGGAATGTCCGGCGGCACATGCTGGAGGACGTTGCTCTGCCAGATACGCCGCCACTCCCTGAGTGCCGGCCCCAGGTTGCGCAGACCACGCAGTGAGAACAGGTCCGCCGCCAGCGGCATCAGCACCGTGTCTGCCGCAAGAAGCGCGGCACGGTTGATGGCACCCAGGTTAGGACCAACGTCCAGCAGCGCAATATCTGCGCCAGTCCGCGTCCCCGCGTCGCGAATCAGACGATAGAAGGCAGTCGTCGTCCGAAGGGCCGCATGATCACCGATCAAGCTGTTGGGCCAGGCCGCGGACAGCTTGTCTTCAAAGGCACTGAGATTCAGATCCCCTGGAACCAGCGATAGCCCATCCGTGATCACAACCGGATCCGCAAAACGAACGTCCCCCAATCCTCTCATGATGGGCGCGACAGCCGAGGCGACGGTTCCAGATGCGCCGTTGACACGCAGCAGGAGTTTCTGCTGTCCGTCGAGCAGCGGCCAATCAACCTGATGGTTCTCCTGCCAGAGGGTCGCGAGCTCGTCCTCGTCAAGGAAAGCTGCTGTCAGGTTCGACTGTGGATCCAGGTCGACAGCCAGGACTCGGTGTCCGAGACGCTGGAGCATGTGCGCCAGGTGGTATGTGAGGGTGGTCTTGCCAACACCACCCTTGTTGTTGAAGAGCGCAACCGAAATCATGCTGCACCTCTGAGCATGACGGTCCAGGACGCGTCCTCGATAAGGAACTCGGGCGGTGGATTGCCGTTCCTGGCGAGCGCAGCTCTGATCCGCCCGATGCCGCGACCGAACTGATTGACGTAGCCGAGCGATTTCATCGCGGCGGCAAGCGAGGGGTTGCGGTAGTCGTTGACGCGGTCGAAGTTGTCGGCCCGGACCTGCCCGAATGGCCCGCCGGGGTTGGTGACCTCGATCCGGTCATCGAACCACGCAACGCGCACCGGAGCATTCGACGACTCGTAGTTTCGGTGCATGAGCGCGTTCATGCAAACCTCCCGGAGTGCGTCGAATGGATAGTTCGGCCGGGCCTCTTCGCGAAAGCCGCTCACCTCGACCAACCGGGTCCTCAGGTGGCCTTTGAGCAGACTTTCGAGGCGCTCGGCGGCGTTGATGACGTTGAGCCGAAGTTCCTGCTCGTCCAGCACCGCGCCGCCGACGTCCGTCCCCTCGTACCGCACGAACTGCACGTACGCCCCTGGTATGCGGTTGGTGGGGTCGACACCGACGAGCAGCAGGCCGAGCACTGTCGGTGCGCCGCTGAGGTCGGCAAGCCGCAGCGACGCAAGCTGCTGTTCGGTAGGACGGTGGTTCTCCGCCAGCACGGTGGGGTCGACGGCCTGCCGAAGGTATTCGGTCTGGAACAGCTCAAGATCGAGTTCGTCCAGCTTTCCACCGACCACCGGACGGACATCGAAGGGGGTGTCGTAGGCTCGCCGCCGCTCGGTCAGAATCCGCTCGTCGTCGCTGGTGGCCGCCCGGGTGGACGGACCGGGACGGACGTAGACGACGTTGTCGAATCGGACGGGCGGCGTGTGCGCGGCATTCACCCGTACCCGGATCACCGGCTTCCCCCGGTACGGCTCGACGGTGACCACGATCGAGGGACGGTCGAGGATGCGCCCCTCATCCCGGATGCTGGTGAAGGTTAGCAATGCTTCGTCCGAGGTGTCGACGCCGTTGACCGGCTCGCCGTCCCTGTCGACTCCGACAAGCAGGTCGCCCCCGCCCACCTGCGCAAGATCATTGGCAAGCGCACAGATCGCCTTGCGGATGGCGTTGCGGTCCCTTGCCTCCCGCTTGAACTCAAGGGCGGCCGTCTCCTGCGTTCCGAGCAGGTCGGCGAGGTCGGTGCTCATGATCTGATTCTCGCCTACAGATCGAGTGAAATCTCGTCAGCCCTGGTCGCGTTGCGTTCCACGTCGGTCATCTCGGCGACGGTCAGGGTGAGTGCGTAATGCTGCCGAGGGTCAAAATCGGTGAACTGGTCGACTCGGTCGAGCACCTCCCCCACCAGCTTCTTGACGAACAGGCGAGGAGCCACCCCAACCTTGCCGCCGAGCCCGCCCGCAACGGCCTGCGCCAGCTCCCGAAGGTAGTCATCGTCGACGACGGCCCGGACCCGATGCGGTACTGCCGACCCGTCGGCGTACAGGTCCCGAACCCGGGTGCCCAGCTCGACGAGGGAGTCGACGGTGAAGCCGGCGAGCCGGATCTGCACCGCGCGTGGGTTGTCGAACCGCGCGTCGGTGGTGAAGTCCACCGCGAGCCGCTGGGCCAGCGGGGCGAGCCGCTGCGCCCCCTGCGGCCCTTCGTAGAAAGCAGGGGTTCCGGTGATCACCAGGTACAGCCCAGGAAAGCGGCCGGAGTACACCTCGTCGATCAACTGTCGCAGTGCGTTGAGGGCCTTGTCACGGGCGTCGGAGCGAACCCGTTGGAGCGTTTCGACCTCGTCGAGCACCAGCAACAGACCGGGATGACCGCTGTCACGCAACACCGCGAGCAGACCCTGTAGAAAGCTGAGCGCCGCGAAGTGGTCGAGATCGCCGCGCACGCCGGCCACCCGTCGGGCGGAGGCTGCGACATGTGGCTGGCCGCCGAGCCAGGCCAGCACCGCGTCAGCGGTGGCCGGATCGCCTCCGAGTGCGGCGGCACGATAGCCGCGGAGCGCGGCGGCAAAGGCGGGGGCGCTACGGCTGACCATGGCCAACCGTTGGTCCAGCAGAGCATCCACGGCCTTGTCGAGGGCGCCAGCGTCCTCCGCCGCGACCGCACCGGCAGCGAGGACGTCCTCTTCCAAGGCGTAGAACCATCCGTCGACCACCGCCCGCAACGCACTCGGCGGAAACGTGGCGGTGCTGAGCCGCTCGGTCAACCGTCGGTAGACGGTCTCCAGTTTGTGCAGCGGCGTCTCGTTCTCCGAGATCTGCACCTCGGCGGTGGCGAAGTTGGCCCGTTTCGCCTGCTCCGCGATCCAGCGGGTGAAGAAGGTCTTGCCGGAGCCGTACTCACCGCGGATCGCCTTGAACACCGAGCCGCCAGCGGCGACAACGCTCAGGTCCTCCCCCACCGCGGTCACGAACCGGTCCAACCCGACGGCCAGGAGGTCAAGGCCGGCTGCGGGAACGGCACCACGACGCAGCGCGTCGATGACCTGCCGCCGCCGTACCGGACTGACGTCGCTCACGCGGCACCTGCCGGAAGGCCGAACTGGGTACGCAACAGCGCGATGTCCAGCCGGACGCTGCGCCCGTCGTCAATCTGCGACAGCACCGGATAGTTGTCCACGTTGAAGATACGCTGCAGGGTGATGACGAAGCCGCCTGCCCGAGCCGGTAGCTCACCGGCCCGCTGCGCCAGGACCGCCGTCGACAGCACACCCTTGGCCTCGACCAGTGCCCGGACCGCCGCCTCGATCTTTCCCGGATCGACGCGGCGTGGGGTCAGCGCATGCTGTGCCTGGAACAGCTCGGTGGCGAGCAACGCCGCAACCAGGTCGACGGCAGCCGGTCTCGCGGTAGAGGCCGGCGTCTGCTGAGGCACGTCGAACAACGCCTCACCGACCACCACCGGGGCCTTCCTGCGGGGCCTGGATGCTGGCGGTGGGACCGACACCGCGTCGGCAGGAGTCTCCGGGAGTTGCGCTTCCCACCACTCGGGGGGACGCTCCTGCACCGGTGCCCATCCCCTCGGCACGTCTGCCACGTTCGGCACCAGATAGGCCAGCAGCGGGATGGTGACTTCCGCGAGCGCGGCACCACCGTGGTAGCCGGCCCTGCTGGGCCGGTAGCGCAACGACGGATCCCAGAGAGCGACGATCCGCTGCCCGTCGGCGACCACTCGCGGCCCCCTCAGTTCCACCTCTCCTGACCCGGCCGGGCTCGGGCCGGTGCGGTGCCGGGCCGAGGCCGCGTCGTCCGTCTTCACGTGCTCGCCGCCGTGTTCGAGGACATGCCCGTGGTCGCTGGTGATGAGGACCGCGCGGCCGGATGACCGGGCAAGATCGAGCAGGCTGCGCAGAAAGCCAAGATCGCTGAGTTGCCAGCCGGCCTCGTCACCTTCGCGGCCATTGGCCAGCGACTCGTCCACTGTGTTGATCACGACGGCGACCAGGCGTCCCGGGTCGGCCATCGCCTCGGCGAGCTCACCGGCGAAAGCCTCCCCGGCCCCGCCACGGGAGGGTCCCTTGTGGAAGACGCATGCTCCGGGGCCCCACCGTCCCTGCGCGAACATCTGCCGCTCGGTGGCCTGCGTGCCGGCACGCAAAGCTCCGGCGAACAGGGAGGTACGGGACACCGCCGTCAGAGTGGGCAGCGCCGCGACCAGCGCACGGCGTTGCCCGGTGCCCGCGCCGGCGAGCGGGTCGTACTCGACCCAGTGCTGGGACAGCTCCTCGGCCAACTCGACGGCCACGGCGGCGCTCATCCCGTCGAGCACCACGAGCAGTACCGGCCGCTCGGCTCGGATCAGCGGGTCGACGACCCGTGGGAGCAGGTTTTCCACGGTCAGCAGGTCACCGTCGTTGCCGGGGCCGGCGGCGGCCCACGCGGCGAGCCGATTGGCGAAAGCACGGTCGAGCTCTCGTCGTCGTTGCTGCGCTCGGTCGAACACCGTCCGGAAGGCGCGCTGAAGCTCCGGGTGCGCATCCTCACCCGCCCAGACGTGGTTCAGTGCCCGGTCGACCCAGCCCCATTGGCCGATCTGCCGCCGCAGCCCGTCGGCGACGCTCGCCGGGGCCTCGACCTCGGTACCGAGCCACCGGACGAGTCGCTGCGCCATCCTGACCCGGAGTACCCGCTCCGCCTCCACCTGCGCCAAGCGGTGTTCGGCAAGCTCGTCAACGGCCACGTTCAAGGCGGTGCCCGAACGGCCTACTGTCAGTGCCTGTGCCGCCGTGGTGAGCCGCCGGGTGAAGCCGGTCCGCAGGATCGGGCTGTGATCGACGCTACCTGCCGCTTTGAACTGGACGACCAGTTGCTCGGCCCGATCGAGCAGCGCGTGGCCCTGCCGCCGGACCCCGTTGTCCCGGTCGGTCAGCATCGCGCCGACCATCTGCACCGCCGCTTGGGCAAGTCCGCGGATCGCGGCGTCGTCCTGTAGACCGCCGAAGTACTGGTCGACGCGCCCCTGTGCCCGTACCGCCTCGGGCATCTGATTGCTCCAGAGCGCTTCGCAGAGCAGGCCCAGTGGCAGCGCGTCGCTGCCACGGCCGGCGTCGACGAGCGCGAAGAGCGCACGGGCCGGCCCGCCGAACCTCTCGACCAGCCAGGACGCGAGGCCGGTGCGCTCCTCCGCCCGGAGCAGAGTAAACGCCTCGACCGCACCCGGCTCGGCGCTCCACCGCAGCAGCGTGGTCACGTCGAGGTCGTCGGGCCCGTGTCCTCGTCGGTCGAGACCGAGACGAACAGCGGCAAGGTGCCGCAGCGCCACCTCGCGGGTGAGGACGGTGGTGGCCAGTCGCGGCCAGCCAGCCGGTGGCATCGCGTCCAGCAGCGCCGGCCCGGCCCACCGTTCCGATTCAAGTGCGGCATCGGGCACCTGCGCGCCGAAGGCGTCAACAACCAGATCCCATGGTTCGACAGTGATGACACGCTGACGGAAAACGCGACTGCGCACCCCGTGTCCCAGGCTTGTTTCCGGGATGTCCGTGAGCAGCACCAGCACCTCATCACCACGGTCGGCGACGAGGTGATCCCAGATAGCGAGTAGCGAGACGCACGGCACGATCCGAGCTTGTCGTCCGTCCGGCAGAGCCAACACCGGATCGTGGGACCAGGTGGGTTCCGCGGCAACGACCATGGCCGGGTACGCGTCACCGTTGCCGTGCCGGTCGAGTTGCTGCGCCACCTTCTGGCTTAGCGCGACAGGATTGATCCGCAACGCGTGAGTGGGCGCGGTTGCCGACGTCACGACACCACTCTCCAGCTCACCTCGATAGTCGCGTCGCCATGGGCCTCGGCGAACCTGCGTAGGTCGGCCAGCACCTCGTCGATTCCGTTCACTTGCGTACGTCGGCTACCCCCGGCGGTCGTCGGCGTACCCGCCGTCGCGGCGCCGGAGCCGCCGCCCGTGCCGGCCTCCGCACCACCACCCAAGCCGGTGCCCGCCCGGCTACCCCCGCCACCTCCGGTGGCCTCGCGCAGCAACGCGGTGGCGTCATTCTGCGCCCGCTTCAAAGCCGGCAACAGCTGTGTGGTCAGTTCGTCGGCCTGCGCGGCCCGACGGAGTTCGGTCAGAATCGCCGCACCACGAGCTGCGTAGGGAGCGGGCAGCCCGGCGATGATCTCGAAGGTGTCCCAGGGCGCGGCGGCGAGTGCGGCGGTCACCTGAGCGGCGCTGCTGATGCTCCTGCCGGTACGGTCGGCAGGTCCGGCGAGTTCGGCCTGCGCCAGCCGTTCGACCGTCTCCTTCGCTGAGCGTCCGGTAGTCAGTGCGTCGAGCAGGTCGGCGGCCGCGCGCGCGGTGGCGAGGCGACCCGTTTCCCGGTCGAGCCGCAGTTGGTCGGCGTGTGCGTCGAGCTGGCTGGCGAGTTGGTGGGCGGCGACGCGGTGCCGGTTCGCCTCGGTGACCAGGTCCCGGCCGAAGATCGCGACGAGACGGCCTCGACGCAGGTCCAGTGGCCGGAGACCGAAGATCGCCACGGCGCGAGCGTGGGCGGACTTCCAGTCCTCTTCGCTGGGCAGGCTCTCCTCCCGCAACGTGTACTCGGAGGTGATCCGGCCCGGCTCGGGTGCCGGGGTGACCTGGCTGCCATGCAGGTGGAAGGCCCGGTCGGTCTGCTCGGCGAAGGTCGCCACGACGAGTTGAGCGACGATCGGGTCGAGGCCACGCGGCTTCGGCTCGTCGATCCAGCGCAGCAGGTCGGCGACCCGCAGCTCACCGGTGATGCCCTCGCTTGCCGCCTTCTGCTGAAAGTGCTGGACCCACTCCCCCTCGGCGACGAAGGCCGCCTCGTGCATCGTGCCGAGCCGCAGCGGGTTGGCGATCCGGCGCATCGTCAACCGGTGTGCCCGGTCGACCTCCACCCGCCCTTCGGGCGACTCGACCGCCCGCTGGACGTACCCGAAGACGGTCTTGACGTCCGGCGGTCGCACCGGGTCGCCCTTACGGTCCGGGTCGAAGTCGGGATGGGCCGGATACTGGTGGGTGAGCATCTGGTCGCCGATGCTGCGCAGCGCATCGTTGAAGGTGGCGCCCATCGGCAGTTTCGGCTCCAACGCCCGGGTCAACGACTGCAGGTGGTCATCGAAGCCGAGCTGCACGTCCGTCGGCTGCTTCGCGGCCAGCCCGTACGCCTGGCGCAGCACTCCGTGCATCTTGGCCAGCAACGCGCTGCGCTGATTGGTCAGGGCGGCGTGCGCCCGCCGCCGGTCGTCCGGGTTGAGATGTTCAGCGTGGCTGTCGAAGCGCTGCCCCTCGAGCAGCTTGTCGATGATGACGAGCTTGCCCAACTCGTTCCGGCGTTCCACGGTCAATGCCGCGGGGATCCAGCAGACGGTCTGGGCGTGCATGCGGGAGGTAAGGTCCTGCACCCGTTGCCGGTCATCGGCCGGCCCGTGACTGCCGTCGTCGAACGGGTAGTCGACGATTATCCGCCAACCGTCCCGGGCACTCGGATGGAACGCCTCGTCGCGGATGTCGTTCGGGTCGCGGACGTTGCCGTAGACCAGCTCGATCGCGCGACGGCTGCCTCGCCAGGTCAACCCGGCCTCGGCAAAGAACGAGTCGGTCCAGGCCACGCCGAGTTGCTGCCACAGCAGCCGTTGGACAAGGTGTTTGCGGGCGCCTTCGTTGTCGTAGTGCTTGGCGGTGGCGAGCACGCTGTCGACATCCACACCGACAAGTTCCAGCGACACCACCGGATCGTCACCCTCACCGATGCGGATCTCGGCGAACTGGCCGGCCCAGTCGGCGACCTTACGCGCTACCTGAGCCACCTCACCGCCGGGAATCGGGCTGGTGATGCTGCCGTGGTTGAGCGCGGAGAGTCGACGGGCGGTGAGGTTACGCAGCGCCGGCACGCTGGGGGCGAGAGCGGCGAGCAGCAGCGTCTTGATCAGACGGTCGTCGCCGGTGAAGGCGCGAAGCCGCCCGGCCACGTCGCCGGCCGGTTGATCACCCCGTCGGACCGCGTCGAGGTCGTCCTCGGTGAGCCCGTACCGGCTGAGCAGGTACGGGCGCAGCTTGAGGTCGTACAGCTTCTGAGCCATCTCGAACTCGGCCTTGAGTTTCTCGGTGAAGGGCTGATCACCACCTCCACTGATCACGTCGTAGAGATCCCCGAGCGGGACGAGTTGCCCGAGACGCAAGGTGTCGCGCCGGTCGACCAGGAGCTGTCGCATCAGCTTCAGCGCGGTCCGGGAGCGTTGCAAGGCGCTGGAGACGTGCACCAGCGTCGAGAGAAACGCGGGGCTGAACGGGTACGTTGACCGGAAGGCGTCGATGTCGGCACCGCTGCCCGAGTCGGTGCCGAGCAGGGTGTCGAAGACCTCCCGGCGCACCTTCGTGGTGGCGTCGAAGGCCCGCGAAATCGCCTCGCCGGCCTCGGTGGTACGCGGCTTGAGCAGACGGCGGCGGGCGATCTCCGGAAGGTTGCGGTCCTCAAGCTTGATCACGTCGAACCGACCGCTGGCCAGGTTGAGGGTGTCCTGGTAGCTCAGCTCGTTGGCGCCGACGACCTCCTCGCCGACCAGCTCGCGCAGGTCACGCTGGCGGGCGATGAAACTGATCACCGGGATTGGACGGCGGGTGTCACCGCCCTCGACGAAGTTGGTGATCTTCTGGATCTCCCGGGACACGAACTGCTGGTCACCGATGGAGTTGGCCAGCCAGAGAATCAACTCGTCGAGGAAGAGGATCAAGCCGTGGTAGCCGAGTTCCTTGGCGTGCCGACTGATCTCGGTCAGGCCACGGTCGAGCGAGACGAACGCCTCAGCGTCCTCCCGAGCGTTGCTGAAGAAACCCTTGTTCCAGCTGGTCAACAGGTCGTTGACCAACTTGCGGCGCAGTTCGTCGGAGTACGCACCGGCGAACGCCTCGTCCAACCGTTCCGGCGTCCAGAACCTCTCGCTCTCACCCCACTCGTCCTCGACGTCGCCACCGGGCAGCCCGGCGATGAACTGGCCATCGCCGATCTTCTCGCGCAGTGAGGCAGCCTGCTCCAGCAGCGCGTCGGTGCGGTGCACCGCCGGGATGGGCGCCTCCGGATGCAGCACGCGCACCCGGTCGACGTAGCCGCCGAGCACCCGCTGCTCCAGCGAGCGAGCGTCGAGCAGGTGGTACGGAATGAGCAGGAATCGCCGGCCGTCCAGCCAGACGCTGTGCTTGGCGACTAGCGGAGCCAGCTCGTCTCGGCCCCGGGCGGCGGGTTCGCCGCGCAGCAACGCGTGCAGCACCGCCATGAAGTGCGACTTGCCGGAACCGAAGGAACCGTGCAGGTACGCGGCCTTGGAGGCCTGCCCCTCGACCGCGGAGCGGATCAGCCCGAGCGCTTCGTCGAAGTTCCCCAGCAGTCGATCCGTGATGACATAGTCACGCAAGGTCGCATCAGCGTCGGCGACGCTGTCGGCGAGCTTGAGCACGAAGTCGCTTGTGCTCGTGCGTTCAGGAATGTCGATGACGTCGCGAAGCAGCGGAGCGGAGGCGGGCGAGGACATGCCGCTACCGTACCGACGAACGACCGCGGCCTTGCCGCAGGCACGCGACCTTGTGAGGCAGATAGACCCTTGGCTCGCTTGGTTTAACCGAGAAATGGAATCCCGTCGGCCGCAGGAGGACACGGAACGGCCGATCATGGGGTGGACATGCGATTACCTGACACGGTAGGGCATCATGCGACCGCTGGTCGCCGCCTTGGACCGCAGCAGGGTGGGCTGCCTTAACGTGGCCGATTCGGTCGGTTGAGACAGCTACCTGCCAGCCGCACGAGAGCGACGACGATCGTGCCGACAGCGGCAACGGCGGCTGTCGCCGTCGCCTCGCCACCGATCAGCGCGAGTACGACCAGGACGACGAGCGCGATCGCGCCAGTCACAAGCGTTCGAGTGATGACCGCCTCGGCCAACTCATTCCCCTTGGCCTTATCCACCCTGCCCATCAGCATCTCCCGACCCTCACCGCCACGACCAGAACAGCAGACGAGGGGCGCCAGGGGCTCCAGTTCATGCACCAAACGAAAGATGTTTGCGTGAGGCGGTATTCACGGCGGACATTCGACGGTGAGGATGTGGCGGGGGGATGCCATGGGCGGCGAACTCCAGTGGTCGGCGCTTCCGGAGGCCAGACAGGCAGCTGCCGTGGGCGACTTCGGCACGCTGCTGCGTGTCGCTCGTACCGCGGCGCGGTTGACCCTGGCTGAGGCCGGTCAGCGGTGCGGCTACTCGGCGGCGACGTTGTCCCGGATCGAGCGGGGCCGGCAGCGGCTGACCGACGTCACAGTCCTGCGACGACTGGCAGCGATCTTCGACATTCCACCCGAACTCTTCGGGCTCACGGACATGAACGGCCCCGCAATCCACCAATCCGCCCCGCCGATCGATAAGGTGCGCGGTAAAGCAGCGCGGCGCGAGGTGGGAGAGGATTCGGTGCGACGGCGTGAGGTGCTCGGCGGACTGGCCGGCCTGGTCGGCTCGACGCTCGCCGGAAGCACGCCTGCCCCGACCCCGCCCGACCGGGTAGTTGCCAGCCTGGAGGACATCCTCCTCGGTCACTGCCCGCCACCGAACCGCCCGATCGACCCTGACTGGCTGCGGACCATGCTCACCCATGCCTGGTCCGATTTCCGCGCATGTCGCTACACCAGGCTCTCAGCTCGGCTGCCACAGTTGGTTTCGGCCGCAACCGCCAGCCACTCGTTGACGACCGAGGGACAACGCCCAAGCGCCGCCGCCACCCTCGCCCGGACGTATCACCTGACCACTCAGGTGCTGGTCAAGCTGCACGAGGACGGAATGGCCTGGTCAGCGATGGACCGCGCCAGGCATGCGGCCCGGGAGGCCGACGATCCATTGCTGTACGCCGAGACGGCACGCATGACCGCGATCGTGCTGCGACGCACCCGTCACGGGCAACGGGCCCAGCAAACACTTATCGACGCGGCGCAAGACCTCGACGAATCGACCCGGCTCAGATCGCCTCAACAGGTTGCTGCCTACGGCCGGCTGTTGGCGACGGCCGCCTACACGGCCGCGCTCACGGATCGTCGAGATACCGCCCGGGAGTTGCTGCAGGAGGCCGACGAGGCGGGGCGTCGCAATGGCGACCGCGGCGAGTTCGCTGACGTCGACGTGATGCTTTACCGGATCAGTGTCGCCCGGGTGCTCAACGACTTCGGAGCAGCTGTGCAGTACGCCCGCGAACTGCGCCCCGATCAGCTGGGCACCGTCGAGCGACGCGCCCGCTACTGGGAGGACTATGCCCTGGCGTTGCACGGGCGTGGGGCGTACACGGAGTCGTTCCGAGCGCTGCTGGCCGCCGAGCGGATCGCGCCGCAGGAAGTCCGGTACCGCCCATGGGCGCAGCACCTCACCGTGGCCCTGCTCAACGCAGATCGCCGGCAAGCGCTACCCGACCTGAGGAACTTCGCTGTTCGCATCGGCACGCCGCTGTAGAACCCAACCTTTACGCTCCGCCATCCGGAACGGACGTGACCCGAAGACTGTCACTGGTCAAGAGCGGCAGGGACATCTCACTCTCGGCCGTCGAACAGCGGCTGTAGGCAGTCGAGCAGCATGGCGGTGTCCACGTTTCGCGGCAGGTCCAAGCGAATGTCGATGCCCGGCCCCTTGGCCGTCAACACGACCACTTGCCGCTCGTCGCGCAGCCGCCAGTTTCTGATCGCGGTGACCAGCGCGCCCAGCTGCGGCTGCACGGAAGCCAGGGTGGCGAGATTGGCCATCACGGCAACCCCCTCCACTGCCAGCGTGATGACGACGCCTACCCCACGAATGCCCTCGTACGGCAGGTCGACCTCGTCCAGCACCTCGGCTGGCAGTTGCAGTCTGACGACGCTCATCGTTCTCCTTTGATCCGCGAGGCGATCTGCTCCTGCATGTCCCCGTCCAAGGGATGCAGACTGGCACTGGCCACCGCGCCGCAGAAGTATCCCTGCACGTGGTGAATGCCGAGATCCCAGATCTGTCGCAGGCTGACCGGTGCCTCGTCGTCGTACCCCTCGACCACGACGGCACGCGGGTGGGGCGCGTCTCCCTGGTCTCTGGCATAGCGCGCCACCTGCGCCACCAGCCGCAGCTCGTCCACGGCCAGTGGGTGGTGCAGCACAGCCCGGTCCACCTTGATCTGGGTGAGCCGTAGTTCGGCCATCCGCGCCAGTGATGCGTGTCCGACCCCGAAGTCGTCGACGGCGAAGTTGATGTGCAGCTTCTTGGCCAGTGCGGTAAGTCTGCGATGGAAGTAGTCCAGCGGCTTCTGCGGCCAGTCCTCGCCCGGCCCCGGCTCGATGGGATCCTGCTCGGAGATCTCCAGGGTGAGTGTCCCGGGGTTGACGTCCGCCTCAGCGAGCGCCTTGCTCACCTGCTGCAGGTAGGCGTCGCGGAGCAGCGAGCGGACCGCGACGTTCACCGACAGCGGTTTGATGCCCTGCCAGCCGGCGGCACCGGCGGCCTCGGCGTACGACCGGATGGCCTTCGACACGAGCAGAGCGTCACGTTCGATGATGAAGCGGTCGCCCCAGTCGTACGCCATGCGCAGCGCCGCGAGCGGTGCGCTGATTTCCCGCTCGTTGCGGCGGGCCAGCGCCTCGAAGCTGTGCACGCCGACTCCAGCGGGGTGCCTGCTCAGCTCCACCACCGGCTGGAACACCATGGTCATGGAGTCGATGAGCTTCTGGTAGATGGTGAACGCGTACTCGTACACCGGCGCGGGCAGGCGTCCGAACGCGATGCGCAGCGCGGTCATCACCGTCATCTCCGACTCGACGGGATCGTCGACCGGGTCGGAGTCCCACACTGCGCGCAGGATCACCGCGAGCGGCTCCCCCATCTCCAGTTGCGCGGGGGCCGGGTTGACGACGGCGAGGGCGACGACCCGCTCGTCCACGTACTTGACCGGGACGCAGAGCATCCGTCGCCGGCCACCGTCGGAGACCACATGGCCCGGCATCGAGGTGCGGTACTGCACGGCTTCGTCCGCGGCGAGCTCCAGCATCGGCCGGAACAGGTCCCGGTCGAACCGCGCCGTCTTGTCCATCACCCGGAAGTCGTCGCCGATGAACTCCACCACCGCCACCGAATCCGCGTCGACGGCGTACCGGATCAGTTCCACCCGCTCGGCGGGGCCGCCCTGCTGGGCGTGGTACCTCGGTCGATTCAGGCCACGAAACATCCGGCCGAGCAACTGCATGATCGAATTACCGTGGTCTTCGAGCGGATTCTTGCAGGGACGGATGATGCCAGGGTTCGCCGGCGTGTTGAGCGCCTGCCGATCGTGCCGGGACACGGGCGGCTGGGTCAGTGGCGTGGCTGGACCGTAGGTCTTCACCCACTGCGCGGGCGGCGGGTCGATCCCCTGTTCCGCCACGAAGGCCGCCATCCGGGCGAAGGACACACGGCGCCCCTCGTCCGCCGCGTCACCGCGCAGCGCCCGCAGCACGTGATGGGTCAGCACACCGTGCCCGTACTCCGGACTCTCCCGGGCCACACCGCCCCGGGGACACGCGAGCAGGGCGCTGTGCCGGTCGACCTGGGTCCGGTACGTGTGCATCGCCGCAAAGTGTCGCCGGTCGGCGTCGGCGTAGATGCCTGCCTGGCAGCAGTCGAGCACCAGGAACGACGTGCCGGCGAACGCCTCGAACACGTCCTGCTTGAGAAACGACATCCGCAACCCGTTGTCCGGCTCCCGGGGCAGCACCTCCGGGTCCAGGTCGGCGGTAACCAGGTAAGCGTCGAGTTGGTCGTTCCACTCCGGCACCAGCGCGTGGCCGGCGAAGTAGACCAGCAGCACATCCGACGGTCCGGACCCGACAACGATCTCCCGCAAATACGCCTTGATCTCCCGCCAGGTGGCCTTCGGCCCGATGAACATCTTGACGTCGCCGTCATGAAACGTGCCGTAGTCCTGGTCGAGCAGCACGGCCCGCAGATCCTGCGCGTCACTCTCGGCGAACCGCAGCGCGGGAAGCTGCACGTCGTAGCCGCACTGGTTGACTCCGATCAGGACGGCTTGTCGCTTGCTCGGCGCCATCGCACACCCCCGAGGCGAACCGTCGCGCGGTCACAATATGAATCCATGTCAACGCCGTAGGTGACCTTATCGGGTCTCACCCACGAGACGGCGCAGCGTCAGATTTCCGTCAGGACAGCCCCGAAGCACCCGCCTGCACCGGGACTGCGACCGTTCGCCAGCACCGGTCAACGCGGCCAGCGCGGAACGGCCATAGGTCCGGGTGGAATCACACCCGTGGGCGGCGCTCCGGCCCAGGCCCACTTCTCCAGGACACGCCGGTCAACCAGCGTGATGCCGAGTTGACCGGCCAACTGAACCCCGTCGCCTGCGGTGAAGAATCCATTGGTCACGATCATGCAAATCTCGCCTTGGTGAATCTCTCGACAGGTGCCCGCGAAGCGCTGAATCGCGGCACTACCGACCCGGTGGTTGAGGCTGTGCCGCTTACACTGCACCACCACCCGCCTCCCGTCGGAAGCGCGTGCCGTGATGTCCGCTCCTCTGTCACCGGAGCCCCCACGGACCTGAACATCTCGAAACCCTGAGGCTTCGAGAATCCGAGCGAACCACTGCTCGAACTCGGCTCCACTCATCGCATCGGTGACGGCGATCGTCCGGTCCCGCTCGGCCTGTTCGACCCGCTCGCGGGCCCGATGCCGCGACACCGCGACAGCCGCCGCAGTGCCCGCCGCGAGGAGGAGGATCACCAGAAACGCCGCCCAGTACGGGTGCCGCTGGACAAATTCCACGACGATGGCGACCAGCACCACGGCAGGTAGGCCCCACAGGAAGTAGCGCCCGCCACTGCCCGCGCTCCTGCGGCCGGCAGCCCGGCGGGCCGCAGGCCGGCGACGGGCAGCACCGGGACGGCGTCGGCGATAGTGCGCCCGCACCCGTGCGCCGTTCTTCCTGACATGCGACCTGACGTACGGCATGAGGGGCCTCCTGAGTCGAGCGAACTCCAGTCTTGCCGTGTACTCCGACAGGTTTCATGCCCGCACGTCGATATCGTCGGCTACCCGACAACCAGTTGATACCTGACGCCCAACGCGGATAAAGCCCCGACGGGCTACTGCGCTGCGGCGGCGACTGCTGCCATTTCCACCGGCCACGATGGACAGTCCATGGCGACAAGCGTGACGCGGCTGTCGGCGCAGATGCCCCGCCAGATCGGATCAGGAAGTCGGGAAACGACAAGCACCGCCGTGACCGGGACATTCAACGCTGCCAGACGGTGACGATATTCGAGGATCTGGCCGAGGCCGAGCCGCAGCTGCTCGATCTCGTTCCCGTCCAGGACGCTCTTCACCTCGGCGATGACCTGTCGTCCGTTGTCGGTGCGCCAGGCCAGGTCCACGGGCACGGCGTGCAGCCCGGTCCCCACCTGCGTGCCGCCCTTTTCCAAATGGTCGATCACCGCCCGGCACAGTCGGTCGTGTTCGCTCACCCCTGCGCGATAGGCGTCCGCGTCGAACGACCGTTGGGTGGGCAGAGCGGCAGCTACAGCCGATGCGCGGTACGGCCGATCGAAGCCGAGTGGGCCTCGGCCCGCAGCGGGCGCAGTGACCTCCCGGGTGAGCAGATCCTCGGCGGCTACCCACGCCCGCGCCGCGACCTCCGGACGATAGTCCTCATGAAAAGGAAAGCCCATGGTCGACAGCCGAGCGGCAAGCATCCGGGCGGCCACCATGACGGGCGACTGCTTCAGCAGCCAGAGCGTGGTCTCCACGTCGGGGCAACGGACCAGGATCTTTTCCTCTTCGTACGTCCTGGTGGTGTCCTCCGGGAGCGCGATGCCCCGATCTTCCCACTCCTCATCGCTCAGGGCACCGGCCTGCAATGCGGCATGCAGGGGTGCCAGGGCAAGCCTGAGTCGCACCTCGTCACCGTGTTCATTGAGCCGCAGGAAAGCCACGGGACCGACCGTCAAGCGCAGCCGTCGCAGGCCCGCCTCCCGGACGTGGGACAGCAGCCAGTGAGTGCCCGCCGTTGCCCGCACCTCCGGTACGGCCGTCCGCAGAACCCACCCAGCGAGCGCCCAGGACAACTGCTGCCGCTCGTCTAGTCCGTCGCGCCAGTGACCATCGAGGAGGGCCGGTGCCGACAGCAGCGAGGCCGGCTCCGGGGGGTCGAACACCCATGCGGCCAACTCACCGGGTTCGGTGTGCTGCCATAGCCTGGAGCGCATCCGCCCGGCCAGCAGACCCGTCAGCTCGTTGACGTCCGCCGTGCTCCACCAGTCGGCCTGGTTGTTTTCCCTCGTCATACCTTGGCCTTGCGGCCTCGGGTGGTCTTGGGTGGGCGCCACGACGTCAGCGCCTCGTCGGTGAGGTGGAGGCGGTTGGTCGTCTCGGCGAGGAAGCCGGCGTAGATGTCGGCCGGCGAAGAACCCCACTCCGCGTCGAACTCGCCGTGCCACTGGCGTACCCAGGGGAGGATCTCGCGCAGCCCCGCCACCAGCGGAAGCAGCCGGTCGGTGGCCCAGCCGTCCTCCTGCTCGCGGGCGACGATCAGGGTGGCGAGGGCCTGGGCCTGCTCGCGGTGGTCCCAGCCGGCCCAGCCGACCAGCAGCGACGGGTCACCGTCGCGGCTGGCCGCCGGGTACGACACGAAACGTTCCTTGGGCACGTCGAGCTTGCCCCGATGCTTCCAGTAGCTGGCCTTGGCGAAGTCCGCCGAGGTGTACTTCGGCGGCACCGGGATCTGCTTGCGGAACTCCCGCTTCGCCGCCTCGTCGGGCAGCGCGTCCTCGGCCCGTTGCAGGTCCCACACCTGCTCCCAGTCGGCGCGCTTGCTCAGGCCGGAGTCCTTGTAGCGCAGCGCCGCCAGGTGCGGCACGTGCTCGTCGGCGACCAGGTCGGCGATCACCTTGCCGAGATCCTGACCGGGCGCGTACAACTCGGCGACAGCGAGCACGTCGGGGTCGCGACGCAGCTCGTCGGCGAGCTGGGCGGTTGTCAGCGGACGCGGCTGCTCCAGGCCGTCGACGTGGTGATACCACAGCTCCCGCGTCTCGCACCGGTCCAGCAGCCAGTCCCGCAGCGCCTTGGCCTGCATCTTGTCCCAGCCCTCGGTGGCCCACCGCCGTTTGCATTCCGGCCGCTCGATCAGCCCGATGTTGCGGTTGCCCTCGATCAGCTCGATCCGCCGCTGCACGATCGCCTTGTACTCGTCCGACCAGCCCGCCGGCAGCTCATTGATCGGTGTTGAGCCGTGCCGCGCGAACCACTGCGTCTCCAGCCCCTCGTCACGCATCTTCCGCGCGAGGACGATCTCGAACGCCCGCTGCCCCAGCGACAGCATCGGCGGCCGGACGCTCTCCGGCGCGGTCAGGTCCTCGTCCAGCAGCCCGTAGAGCGAGTAGACCTGCCAGTCCAACTCCTCCTGCAAGCAGATCATCTGCCCCCGGGTGGCGTGCCACTCGTAGGCGGCGGCATCCAGCCGCTCCCGCGTCGGCACCCCAGACCCCGCCACCGCCGCCGGACTCACCGTGGCAAGCCGCTGCGCCAGCCCATCAATCTCCCGAGCAAGTTCCAACGGGTACGCCGAAGGCAGCGGAAACTCCTGCAACTTGGTACCTGTGAACTCGTAGAAGTCCTCCCAGGGGATCGTCGTCTGCCTAGCTCCTCGGGAATCGACGGTGCTGCCCTTGTTGTGGCTGACCTGCTTGAGCCAGAAGCAGGCGGTCGAACTGTTGAGCACCCCGAGCAGCCGCAGGTGTTCGTCCTCCGACGCCCCCTCTCCCAATTTGATCACCGGTGCCGACTGCTTGAAAACCTTCCCGCCCCGATCCAGCACAAAATGGTTGTGCGTCGCCACAAACGCAAACGTAATCGACAACGGCGTCCGATGTCGCCCGGCGAAGTACATCCCGAGGTCATACCAACGAAGTCCTCGCTCGCTCGGCACCTTTCCGAAATAGAGCCGCCGCGCTAGGTTCGTGCGCATGTTCCATAGATAACGAAGGGTTGCAGGAAGAAGTCCTCGCTGAGACCCGTCAATCTCATATGGCATCACGGTTGAGAAAGGCGCCGCCAAGAGGTAATCTCGCACCTCGTCGCCATTTATCAATGGCGTGACGTCGACGCCGACTCCCAGCCGCCGGACAGCATCCTTCGGCACCAGAAACGCCTCGTCCTCCAGAGTTAGAGTCGTCATTCCGATGTCAGCACCTGCTTGCGAGAGTGAACTCGGTGCCGCAGCCAGTAGATTCATGACCTCGTCTGCACCGCCTCCCGATAGACTCCAAGGGTGAGAAGCAAGGTTTGCCCGGGATGTATCGGCGGTGCTAATCCACTCGGTCTGCAAACCAGGCCGGTTAATCTGTGACACGATGGCCTGCCACACCACACCTCGGCTCGGATCAACAGGCGTGCTTGGCTCACCACGAATACCCATCACCGTGCGGATCGTGCCAGCGCGGCCACGGTTGGCGTTTCGGCCGATCAGTATGACAGTCGGGGTGCCGTGGCCGGGGATGTAGGCACCCGAGGTATCGATGACGTGGGTCAGGTTGACCTCGACCGCGAACAGTTTCGAGATCATCTTTTTGCCGAACTCGCGCTTCATAAACGAGTTGGCGGTGATTTGGCCGACGTGCCCGGCACCCTTGCCATCGCCGTCGCCGGGCTTGGCCAGCTGGAAGAAGCGCTGCGCGAAGGGCACTGATAGGGCGTACTTGCCTGAGCAGGCCGGGTACATCTCGCGGTAGGCGTCGTTGAGAACCTTGTCCTTGACGGTGATGTAGGGCGGGTTGCCCACCACGACGTGGTAGGTGCCGGGGCTGAGTATGCCGGGATGTTCGCGTAAATTCTCGGTCGCGTAGGTGAACTCCACCATCGCGTCCGCCTCCGCATCGATGCCGGGCAGTGTGTCCTGGCGGCGCTTGAGCAGCGAGTCGCCGACGGCGAGGTGCATCGGGAAGGTGTAGCCAGCCGAGTCAGCAAGGGTTTTAAGGTTGCTGGCGCGGAGGGCGGCTGCCAGGAGGCGGAAGCGGGCGATGGCTACGGCGAAGGGGTTGATGTCTACGCCGTGGACGGCGTCGAGGGCGAGGCGTACCCGCTCGTGGGGGTCTCGGTTGGGGGCGTGTTGCTCCCACTCCTTCAGCAGCCGGTGGAACGCGCCGAGGACGAAGTGGCCGGAGCCGCAGGTGGGATCGATCATCTTGACCACGTCGTGGCCGAACTCTTCGATCGCCGGGGTGAGCGTCAGGTCGAGGATGAACTCCTCGACGAACTCCGGCGTCTGGAGCAGGGCGTACGTCTTGCGGGCGGCTTCGGAGAGGTCCTGGTAGAGGTCGCCGAGGAAGCGGGTGTCCCACTCCGGGTCGGTGAAGTCGTGCAGCAGGGTGCCTGCTTCGCCGCGTCGACGCCAGAAGGCGATCAGGTTCTTCGCCTCGTCGTGGGAGAGCGGGATCTGGTAGAGCGGGTTGTGCCGCTTGTCGAAGAGCGACTTGCCGGCCTGGGTGCTGGCGATGGCGTCGAAGCCCTGTTCCATCCAGCCGCGCAGGGTTTCCTCCGGCCGGTCGCGGAAGAACTGGGCCTCGGCTTCCTCGGCCAGCACCAGGCGGTCCCCCGGCCCGGCGAGGTAGGGGTCGGGCAGCAGGCCGTTGTCCTCGCAGAAGCGGACGAAGACGGTGCCGAGCACCCAGGCGACCGCGACCTGCGTGACTCGCTCGTCGCGCCAGGCTGTCCAGGTGGCGGCGGTACGCCCGACCTTGAACGCGTGGTCGTATTCGCCACGCAGCCGGGAGCGCACCTCCTCGACCGTCTCGGCCTGCTCCCGCAGGTCCTTCTCCAGGTTCTTGACCTGCTTCTGCAAGTCCGACAAGAGCAGCTTCCGGTCGACCACGCGACGACTCTAGTCGTCCCGCTCACGGGACGGGGCACCCGTAAGGGCCGTTTCCGTCGCCGAGCCGCTACCTACGGCTCCCGCATCCAGGTCTTCGGATCGGTCACGAAGACACCCTTGCCCTGCTGCCGCCGGATCACCCGCAGGGCTTCGAGTCGGACGTAGGCCATCTGCACGGTGCCGTAGCTGACGCCGTAGTCGGCACGGGTCTGCGCGAGCGACGGCAGCCGATCGCCCGGTTTGAGCTTGCCGGACCTGACGTCGGCGATCACGTCTGCGGCAATGCGGAGGTACTCGGCTGATTCGGGCATGGCACTCCTCGCGTGGCAACCCGAATTCGATCACAACTCAAACACCTACACAATGTCCTTTGACTTCCCTATGTTCCCTGGTTATGTTGATGCCGAGCCGGTCCTCGCGTGGCAACGAGTTCGGCTCATCCCCCTGGTCGGGGCGGGTGTGCGTGCCCGTCCCGACCCAGTGAGCTGCTCTGTCGTCGTACCGCCGAATGGGGCTGCGGCGGCCGAGCGGGCGGGCCGTGCGGACGCCGGCCACGCACGGCCCGCCCTTCCACGCACCACCGCACCGACCCTCCGCGCTCCCGCCTGCCCCGGAAAGGACCGTCGTGGCCCAGGTGTATCGAGGTGGCCAGCCCTACGGGACCGGTCACCCGATCCGGTTGACCCCGCACGAGGTACGCACCCGCACGTTCGCCCCGCGCCGCCGTGGGGTCGACGCTGATCAGGTACGCGAGTTCCAGGCCACGGTCGCCGACGAGCTGGCCGACCTGCACCGGCAGTTCCGTACGGTCGCCCAGGAGAACGAGAGGCTCAAGCGGGCCCTGCGCGACTGGCAGTCCATGCACGCCCGGCACTGCCGACCACCGAACCAGGGCCGCTGGTGACCGCCCGCCCGACCCCCGGCGACCTGCTCCGGATCGACGGTCGCGCCTCGGTGCAGTTCGCGGGAGGTCGGGCACTGACCCTGCGGGTCGTCTCGGTCAGCGACCGGCACGCCTACGACGGCTGGATCTGGTTGACCGGGTACGTCATCGACCGGCGCGGCAACGCCACCGCCAAACGCGAGCTCTACGTCCGACTCGCCGGCCTTCGGCCGCCGGTCAACCTGCCCCCGCCTGGACCGGCCGCCCAGGACAGGACCAGGGCTGTGACCGGCGTCCGCAGCCGCGGCCTCGCCGCACCGGGTTGTCACTGAGTGGCGTCGTGCCTCATCTCGCGGAAGGGATCAGTCGACGACACTGGTAGGTACGCCACAGCGGCGAATAGCCCACCTTCGACCAGAACGCCATCGCTGCTGTGTTGTAGTAGCTGTAGTAGAGGTAGATGCCGCGTACGTCAAAGTGGGACAGTGCACGTTCGACGGCGTCGGCGAGGAAGCGGCCCGCCCCGCCGCCCCGCCGCTCCGGCAGCACACCGAAGGTGTTCACGTAGCCGTATAAGCCATCCGGCAGCAGCATGTCCAGTGCGATGTCGTGCCGTCTGACGAAACACTCCGACATGCCGACGATCTGCCCCTGGTCCTCCGCCACCACCACGAGCGGTGCCCCATCGGCCGGTGTCCGGCCGGCCCACATCTCTGCCAGCCGATCATGAAAGCGGGCGCGGACCGCCGGGACCCGTCGAGCGAACGGGCTGTCCGGTATGTGCGCTGCGAGAACAGCCTCTTGGAGGCGGAGCAGCATCGGCTCATCGTCGGGCACCGCGAGCCGGGCGCTCAGCGATCGCCTGCGGCCGGTGGCCGCCGGGCGCGGCTCCGCCATCGGCTTGACGGCGATGCAGGCGTCCTTGGCGAAGCCGTGCGCCGCAAGAGGCTGGTCAATGCTCATCTCGCGACATGGCCAGACCAGATTGGCCCCGGTCGCCCCGGCCGCCCGCCAGTCCTGCTCGATCTGCGTCAGCAGGGCGTTGAGCGCGGCAAGGCACGGGCCACCGGTCTGCCGGATGGTCAATCCGAAAGTGGTGCCGGTGTCACGCTCGTAGTAGGCGAGTTTGTCGCTGTCCGGGTCGTAGTGCTCGACCGCCGGCCACGCCAGCGCGATCACCCCGTCCGCGTCACAAATGGCGCGGACGGCCGACGTCGTCGGCGTTGCGGCCGACGCCAGCAGGGCGGCCACCTTCGCCCGGTCGAGGCTTGGTAACCGCTCGTCCAGCCTGGACCGACGCCGGTGCTGCTCGACGATCGCATCCAGCACGTCCATGCCGGTCACCCCAACTCGACTGTGATGGGCGTCATTATTCTATGCCCGGTGGCGCGATCCTGAGTCGCATACCGGACCGCCGTGCACCGGTACGTAGTCTGCGGAGATGTTGCGCCGACTTCACCCCGCACTGCTGGATTCCTGCCACCGGTTGCTCGGGCCCCGACCGGTCTACTTCATCGGTTCGACGCGTTGCGACGGCACGCCCCATCTCTGTGCCGCGACAAATGTCACCGCGATCAGCTCAAGTCCGACTCTGGTGACGGTGGCGCTGTGGCCGGAATGGGAAACCCGCGACAACATCCTTCGGCACCGGCGGCTGAGCATCAGCCTCGCCACCAGTGACCAGGTGCCGGCGGTGATGGTGGCCGGTCACCGCTACACCGGCCGCCCGCTGCCACCGCAATCGGACAAGTTCTCCGCAGCCGGGCTCACTCCGTTGTTGACCGAGCCCGACTATCCAGCTGGCGTCGCCAACTGCATCGCCGTGCTGCTCTGCGATGTCCTGAAGGTGCTTGACGACCTGGGTGACCACGACGTGCTGGTGACGCGGGTGAGATCGGCATGGGCGGACAGCACCTGCTTTTCCCAGGACCTCGTCCTGGACGTCAATCGCCGGAACCCTCTCCTACAGATCACCGGGCAGCGATTCGCCGCCGCGCAACCGACAACCTAGGTCGGGTGCACGGCGACCCGCGTCAGGAGATCAGTCAAGGCTGGAGCCGATGACCTTCGGGCGCCGTCGTTGCTCGGCGCAACCCGCTTCGTAGTCGTCCAGCACGCTGCGCCAATCCTCGATCCGATCGACGGTGCCGTCCGGATGGAAGTACGTGATGGAGCCGAGGATGGAGAAGATGACGTCCGCTGGTTCTGTCCCGTGCACGGCCAGGGAATGCACCGTCCCCGCTTCCTCCACCAGATAGTCGCCGACCCCGCACCGGACGTCGAGTTCCGGATAGCCCCACTGGCCGGCAAGGGTCACCGCGCTGACCGACCCGCTGTGCAGATGTTGCGGCACCACCGTCCCCGCAGCGAATCGGCTACGCACCACCCAGAGCCCCGACAGCCGGTCGACGTGCAGCAGCATGAAACTGCCGCCCGTCGCCGGATCCTCCACCCAGGGTTGGGTCCGGCACTGCACTGCTGCGACGGACGAGGATCGACGCCGATCCGAGAGATCGATGCCGTACATCCGCACCTCCACTCGATCAGGGCGGCTCAGGCTCCCAGCGACCGCCGCAGACGGTCGAGGTCGACCTGAACCCGGGTGTCGACCTGGGTTTCCACAAAGGCTTCGAGATCGATCAGGTAGACCTCGGTCAGGTCGAGGCGATAGAAGCGCCACGTGCCGTCGCCATGGAACGCCTCCGGCGGGCGATACCACCAGTCCCGTTCCTCGGGATCGGTGAAGTTCGTCCTGAAATAGTGCTCGGACACGTCCGCCAACTCTGACGCGGTCACCTCGGCGCACCGGGCCACGAACTGCATGCCGTCCACGTCGTCGCCGACCGCCGTGGAGTCGAACACCGCACCGGCGACGGTCGGCATCGCCGCGATGTGACGCGAGTGCCGAGCGGTCGGCGTGGAATAGAAATGCAAGACCGGTCCCGGCCCGAGGACGTAGTTGATCGGAGCTGCCCATGGCACGCCGTCCGCGCAGGTCGCGAGGGTGAAGTATCGGTTGCTCCGCAACAGTTTCACAGCCCGCTGGACCAGCCCGTCATCGGTCACCTGACACTCCCTGCTCTTTGCGTCGAATGATCAACCCCGGCTGGCCTGGTAAAACCAGCGAGCACACTCCAGGCCACCAGTGCCGATGACCGGTAAAGCACCTGAGAAGCCGTCATGCCGGCGCTGTTCGCGGAGCGCTCCGGAATCGGGCCCGGCAGGAGCATATCGGTGAGGGCGGCCAGATCCAAGTGCGTCGGACACCAGTCCGGCGGTGGCTCCGGATAACCACGCAGCTCACTTTTCAGCAGCGCCACCAGAATCGACCGCGAACCCGTCAGATGCGGTACGGAGCCTGGATAATGGGCAGCCAGCCCGAAGTCGGGCTCCACAAGTCGTTCCAGCAGATCGTCCAGTCGCACCGGGACGATGAATTCGGGGCACGGGCCGGCGCTCGAATCGACGACCGCTGACAGGTCGAGCGCGGCTCCCGCCGTCGCCTGCCCGCATCCGGCGCACTCGGCGGCGTCGATCTCCGCACCCGACGCCTCGAAGCGGCACCGCACGCGGGTGCGGACGTGGCATCTCGAACAGACCCGCCAGATGCCTTCCCGCACGAGGTCGGGGCGGGCCAGTGCGATGAAGCTCAGCATCCGCTGGCGTGCCTGCGCCTGGTTGAGCAGCGTCTCAACGCCACTCGCCACCGACACGTCAACCCCGAAGATCTGCCGAATCATCCACGCGTTGTGTTCGGCAAGGGCGTCGGGCAGCCGAGCCCGGCTACCGAGTAGATGCCGCAACGCCGCGAACCCCTCGGCGACCCTGCTGCGACACGTGCGCCGGCCGGTCACCGCCCAACCTTGCCTGGCCAGATGGTGCCGCAGCGCGAGCGCGCTATGGACGGCCTCCTGCTCCACCTCGGCCAAGCGGAACCTCATCGCCCCGGCCGGAATGCTCGCCGCAAGCCGTTTGCCCATCCGACGCCGGTTCAGCACTGGCGACATCCGGGTGCTGAGGCCGGGGCGGCAGCGGGGCAACCGTACCCGCAGCAGTTGTTCGTCGTCCGCCCCGTCGTAGTCGACGGACATCCAGGTCACCAGGCACTTCACCGGATCTTGGCGGCGGAGGCCGGTCAGCGCCGCCGCGGCACACGCGGAAAGGACCGCGAGGCTGGCGAGCGCGTTGGGCTGATGGGAGTAACGCACCCGTAGCACCCCACGTCGGGCCGCCAGGAGCGCCTCCAACGCCGGGATACTGCGGTGCATTCCGGCTGCGTACCGCCCCTGCGGCTCGGTCATCGGTCGCTCCGGCCGCGCCCGGCATACTCTTCGGCGAAGGTGTGCACCGAGGAGCGCCACACCACGTAGATCGCCACGAAGAAGAGCAGGGTGGCGACGACCGTCAAGCCTTCCTGGGCGTAGAGCACCAGCCGGCAGGGGAAGTGTCGACCCACGATCCCGACCACGACAGCGGCCGAGAAGAGTGCGCTGGCGAACGCCAGAGCGTGCAGCCCACGCAGCACCCGTCGGGCAGCGGCGTACTCGGAAAATCCAGGCGCACCCCGCATCCGGATGATGCCGTGGAACGTGGGCAGCACGATGAAGATCGCCACCGAGACGGCCGCGAGGCTGGCTGCGAGCGCAGTGCCATCCTTGATCGGCTCGGCGAGGCCGGGATCCTGATCGAGCAGGCTCGTCAGCAGATTCGAGATCGTCACCAGTGCTCCAGATCGACCTTGTCGAGTTCGGCTCGGAGTTTCACGTCCCGGCCCGCCAGCGCGCGGTACACAGTCAGTGCGGACGCGTTGTCGGTGGCGTCCGCCAACCCCTCCATCAGCTCCAGGAACCGGCGGGTACGGGACCGGACGTCGGAGTCACCGAGGATCGCGGAATGGATCTCGAAGATGGTGTCGTGACCCAGCTCTCGGATGTTCGGCCAGATATTGATCATCTGTAGATCGCCTTCGGCCACCCGGAACGCCCCCGGGATCCGTTTGCCGGGCAGTTGTAGTGGCTGGGCGAGGGCTCTGACCGCATCGCTCCAGTTGATGTCGAAGCACTCGGCACCGGTGGTGCCGGTGTGCACCGCGTCCGCCCCAGCCAACCGGCTGAGCTTGGAAATGACCTGCTCATCCACACCGACCCGGTGTACTCCGCCGGTCGACGGGCGCGACACCATGCCAGAGCCCATGTTGGTGGCGATCAGGCACGCCCCGAATCGGTGTGAGCTGAGATCCTCCAGCGTGCCCAGCCCTTGGCTGAACCCGTTTACGACGAACCCTTTGGCGCCATTCGTCGCCGCCCACTCGGCCTTACGCATGATCTGGCTCGGCGTCCCTGCGAGACAGGTTATGTACGCCTTCTGCCGGCCACTCTCCTCTGCCGCGCGGCGACAGACCGCGACCAGGTGTGGCAGCCTGTACTGGAGGGCCAGCGTAGGCGACGGAGGATCACCCAGCAGCATGTCGTCGACCAGGAGGTCCGCCCCGGCGACGAGCACCTTTCGGTACTGGTCGAGCACGGACTGGTCGAGCGTCTCGATCCGGCACCCGGTCTCCAACGCCAGCAGCGGACGCCGTCGCACACCGAGCATCGAACGAATGCCATCGATACCCAGTTGTGGCCCCGGAAGTGCGGTGAGGAAGGGCCTGGGAAGATCCACCCGCTGGAGCCACACCCCGTCGGCGTAGCTGTACTCGGCCGCACTTGTCAACAACTGGAACAGGTGAGACAACCCCTCGCTCGGGGCGGCGTGCACGAGCGGCAGCGCCAGGGTCACGTCTGTCCAGGTGGAAACCGGCCCCACGTGAATGACCGCTCCGGTGAACTGTGGATCATAAGAGGAATACCGGAGCCCGAGCCGCTGCGAGCGTTGGGTGAGTATTCGGAGCATCTGGACTGCGGCCTGACGGACATCGGCACCGGCGGGAACGGCGAAACTGTACGTGGCCCTGACGAAGGCGTCGAGATCCAACGAGTCCGGGTCCAGGATCTGGTCCCGCCAATTCATATGATCACAACTTCGGCTCGGTAGAAGGACACGCCTGGGCCGGCGCAGATTCACTGCCGTCAGAAGGTTGCTACGTGAAGGCTGATCGTCTTGCGCGACGTAGTATCACACAGGATCCACGCCACGGAATGAGTCCCATATCTGACAGGAGTCGAGCCGAGTTCTGCAGTTATGGGGTCGCGGCGCCGATGTGCCTACCGCGGTGGGCATTTGTGGTCCATGCGTCTGGCAGAGGAATCCACTCGCTGTCGGCAACGGGGACCACCGCACCGTCCAGCTTGGGCAGCACCCCGGGGTCGTCCATCGGGCAGAGCAACCAGACATCGCCCTCCCCGCTGCGTGCGGCTTCGGCCAGCTCATGGAGTCGCCCCATCGCCCGGTACCGCGCCAGCACCGCCGCGTCGTGCAGCAGCACCGGCCCGGCGTCGACGCGCAGGTGCGCCCGCAACGAGGGCATCGCCAGCTGCCAAGCCTGCTCGACGTACTCGCCGAGCTTGATGGCTGCCCGGGAGCCCGGTTCGGCGATGTCCGCGCCCAGCACCGTCTCCCAGGTGGGCTTCGGGCGGGCGTCGACCAGACCGCGTAGCTCACGCAGGAACACCGCCGCCACGTTGACCGGCCGGGCGTCGAAGCGTCGGGTCAGTTCCTCGCGGGCCAGGGTGTAGCGGTTGAGGCGTACGGTAAGCGCGCGGAAACCCCCGGCGGACCTGGCACCGGTCAGCCGTTCCTCGGCCCGCACCGCCGCAGCAAGTTCCGGTGAATCGGCCTCCCACCGGCTCGGCGCGTTCGTGGCCGACGGGCGACGCTGGACGATCGACATTGAGGACGAGCCGGCGCGCGGTGGTGGGGGAAGGTACCGGTCGCGATCCCAGCGCAGCTCGAAACCGGCCTCGGCCAGCAGCTTGTCGAGCTTCGGGTGGGACGGCAGCGGGGCCGTCAGCTCGGGGAAACGGGCGGCCACCCGCTGGATGACGTGCTCCGGGGTGAGGCCGCGCCGCCCCTCGGGCGTGGTCACCGGCGGCACCACGCCGGCCTGGGCGAGCCGCAGCGCGCGGACCGGGTCGAGGTTGCGCGGATACAGCTCCAGCCGGGCGGTCGCGGCGGCCTGGTCCGAGGCCACGGCGGCGAGCACCACGCGTCGCCGGTCGTCGACAGCGTCGGCAGCACCGCCGGGCGGGGTTACGGCCGCGAGGGTACGCAGCACCGTCGCCGCGCTGGGCAGCACCTCGCTGGCCGCGAGTTCGTCGGCGGCCTTGCCGAGCGCGTCGGCGTAGTCGAGCAGCGCTGGCGCGGCTGGGGCGTCCGGACCGTCGTCCTCGCCCGCTTCAAGCGCCACGAGCAGCCGGTCGCCACGCGGATTCGGTTTGCCGTCGATGTCGCCGCGAGCGTGCCGCCGCAGCAGCAGGCGCGGCTCCTCCTCGATGGCGTCGACCTCGACGGCCGCCCGTACGGCGGCGACCGCCACCGTGAGCCGCAGGTCGTCTCCGGTACGCACCGACCCGCGGCTGATGAGCAGGGCCTCGGCCAACTCGGCGACCCCCATCACCCGTCCACCGTCGCGCAGCAGCTCGATGATCTGGGTACGCACGCTGCCCACCACCGGCATGCCCTGCCAGCGCTTGCGCTGCTTGCCGAGGATCTGGGCGATCCGGCCGGACGTGACGCCGACAGCGGCGGCGACCTGTGGCTGCTGCGGCCACAGCGGCAGTCCGGGCAGCGTGCCGGTGGCGTCGGGCAGATTCAACAGCAGCCGGGTGGCTTCGACCTCGGCGGCGTTGCGGCCGTTCTTGGCCGGCACGAGCAGCGCGGCGATGGCGTCGAGACCGACGCGTACCAGATCGGTGTCGCCGCCGGCGTTTGTCGTCTCGGTGGCGACCTCGGCGGTGGCAGCCTTGCGGGCGGCGGCTGAGGTGGGGATGGTTTCCCGCTCCCCCAGTCGAGTGCGCCACTGCTTCACCCGGCGCTGCAACTCCCTGCGTGTCCGGGCGCCAAGACCGGGCAGCGTGGCGAAGGTGTTGTTACCGACGGCGAGCAGCTCACCGACGGTGGTGGCCTCCACCCGGTGCGCGGCGGACACCGCCCGTGGGGTGAGCCCGGCGGCCTCCAGCGAGGTGGCGCGGGTGGCCTTGGCGGCGGCCTCGTCGCGAGCCTTCTCGGCGGCCTTCTCGTCGGGCTCCTCGGCCTCGATCTCCGGATGCTCGCTACCGACCGGGGCACTCGCGTCGGAGCGGCGGAACACCTGCTGCCAGGCGTCACGCATCTCCTTGAGCGAAGTGAACCGGCGACGATGGTCGCGGTGCAGGGCCCGCTGGAAGAACTCCACCAGGCCGTCGCGGATCGCCGCGTCGAACGCCTCCGCGGCCAGCACCGGCGGTCCCTCGGTGAGCTGCGGCTCGGTGCCGCCGTCACCCCACAGCGGCAGTTCGCCAGAGGCCATCTCGTGCAGCGTGACACCCAGGGCGTACCACTCTGCGTGCTTGTCGTAGACCTGCCGGGCGGCGGTGCCGAGGAAGGGGTCGAGGTAGCGCGGGGTGCCGGCGGCGAGTTCCTTGACCGAGACGCCGGCCAGGGAGAAGTCGAAGAGCACCAGTTGGCGGGTGCGGTTTGGGCGGATGCGGATGGCGATGTTGTCCGGCTTGATGTCGCGGTGGTAGACGCCCTCGCCCTCCAGGTAGTCCAGGGCGCCGAACAGGTAGTCGCTGTAGGTTTCCAGCTCGTCGATGGTGAGCCGGCCGTCGTCACGCAGCTTCCGGGCCAGGGTGTGGTCGCCGGCGTGCTCCAGCACCACGACGGTGCGGGTGCCGAGTTGCAGTGGCTCCGGCCGGGCCAGGCGGATCACCCGGGAGTCGGTGAGCGGGCCGAGCACCCGGGCCTCGTGGGCCAGGCGGGCTGCCTTCTCGTCGGAGAGGGCCACCTTGAGCACCTCGTTGCGGCGGGTGCGCTCGTTGAAGGCCAGGAACGCCCGGCAGGTCGAGCCGGTGCCGAGGCTACGGACGATCTTCCACTCGCCGACCAGGTCACCACCGCGCGCCTCCAGCGGATCGACCTGCTCCGGTGCCGATTCGGGCGGGTGGGTCGAGGTGGGTGGCGGGGCGGTCAGCTCGTCCTCGACCTCCTGGAGCATCTCGACGAACTCGGCGACCGTGGTGAGTCGCTGGATGGGCACCGGGGCCGTCGCCGCCTGGATCATCTCGTCGGCGAAGGTGCTGATCGCGTCGGCGATCGATGCCGCACGCAGCCCGTTGTCGCGGGCGAGCCGGGTGAGCAGCTCGGGGCGCTTGGCCGCCGGAGGTTGCCCGGTGAGGATCAGGTACGCCAACGCGCCGAGGCCGAAGACGTCCATCGCGACCGCGTCCGGGTTCGGCGCGCTCAGCTCGGGTGCGAGATACGCCTCCGCCGAACGCTCGATGTGGTCTGTGGCGTGTGAGGAGGGGGTGATCGGCTCGCCGCTGCCGCTGCCGCTGGTGTCGGTGCCGCGGGTGGCCGCCTGCCAGTCACTCACCAGCAGTCGGGGCGTCAGCCACGCCTCGTCCTCGCTGCCGCCGCGCCGCCGTGGTCCGGGAGCGGCCAACACGCTGCGGGCGGACAGGGCGCGATGGTGCAGCTTACGGCGGTGCGCGTACGCCACTGTCTCGGCGAGCTGGCGGATCATGGCGAGTCGGGTGAGCACGTCGAGGCGTTCGCCGTACTGCGACATGTAATGGTCGAGACGGATCGTCCGTGGGTCATGGCGGAAGATCAGCGCCGGCCCGGCCTCGTGCTGCTCCATCGAGTCGGCCTGGACGATGCCGGGGTGGCTGATGCCGTGCAGCACCGACATCTCGCGCCGGGCGGCCCGTTCGATGCTGGCCCGCGTGGCCTGGGCGGCGTTGCGTTCGACCAGGTAGATCCGTACCCGGCGGTGCTCCCGCTCCAGGTCACGGTGCCGGGCCCGGTGATCCTGCCAGGTCGGCCCGACGTCGAAGGGCCGGGTCTCCAGCTCCCACGCGCCGACCTGGTAGTGCCTCCGGCTACGCGCGATGCCGACATCCGCGAGCAGATCCGGCAGAGCCGCCGACACCTCCCGGGTGACCCTTCGCCGCTCGTCGTCCGGCTGCCGCAACAGCAGCGAAGTGATCGGATCCAGCTTGCCGTCACGGCCCGCAACGGGCTCGGGGCCGTAGACGCCGTGCAGGTGATGCTCCGACAGCTCAATCGTCAGCCCCGGCTTGGACAGGAAGACCGCCGCCTGGACGAACGGAATCCGCACCGGCTGGCCCCGGCGGCGGCTTGCGGCGACCTGGAGCAGCGACTTGAGCTTCTTGGCCTTCGCATCGGCCAGATGCAACGGGTTGTCGAAGGTGCGGGTGCCGTTGGGGCCGTGCAGCAGCCAGTTCGAACCGCTGGAGGTCAGCCGCCCGGACCAGCTCTTGATCTCGACGAGATAGAGGCCGCCGGGGGCGGCGACGAGCAGATCGACCTCGTACGGATGCCCGGTCTGTGCGGTGAAGGTGAAGTTCGACCAGGCGCGGTAGGGCTCGGTGTCGGGGAGCAGCGTCTGGACGTAGGCCAGTGCCTCCCGCTCGTGCGTGAACTGCGACGGGGTGATCGTCGTCCACCGGCCCTCCTGCATGGGCAGATCCTATGCTCAGCGGGCGACAGCGGCGGGCGTCGCCGGTCCACCGAAAGGTGGGGGTGATCCGATATAAGGGACGGATGGACTTGCCGCCGCATCTGGCCACCATGCCGATGCACGCGATCACCGAGATGCACGGCGAGGCCGGGCTGCGGGAGCGGTTCCGGCTGGAGATCGAGGGGTTCGGCGACGAGGAGCGTGGCCGGCTCGACGAGGCGTTGGAGCTGGCCGGGTGGCTCCATCGCGATGATCGGCGGTCCCGGGAGCCGTACGTCAATCATCTGCTCCGGGTGGCGATCCGGATGCTGCACCACTACCAGGTGCGCGACGTCGACGTGATCGTCGCCGGTCTGCTGCACGACGCGGTCGAGGACCATCCGGCCGAGCTGGTCGACGCCGGGGATCCCAGGAGCGGCGGGGAGCCGAACAGCGGCGGGAGGCTGGGCGTCGGTGGGGACGACGTTGGGGATCCGACCGACGCGGCGTTGGCGGTGCTCGCCGAGCGGTTCGGGGCGCGGGTGGCGCGGCTGGTCGCGGCGGTGACCAACCCGCCGTGGGAGCCCGGTCGGGACCGGTACGAGCAGTACCGGGAGCATGTCGCGGCCAGTCTCGAACGGGAACCGTGGGCGCGGGTCATCAAGGTCTCCGACTTCACGGACAACGGCGTCGGGGTGATCCATTCTGTCGGCCCGAAGGTCGAGTCGTCGGCCCGCAAGTACCGCCCCCTGGTGCCGGTGTACCGCGACCTCGTCACCCGCGCCGACACGCCCCTGTCCGAGCCGGTGAAGCAACACATCCTGGACCAACTCGACCTGGCCGAGCAGCGGTTCAGCGCCATCCTCGACCAGCCCGCCCACCCCGCCTGAGCCGGTCGGTCACCGCTCCGCGGGCGCTGCGGGTTGCGGGTCGGTTCGGAGGTTGAGCCTGCTCACCAGCAGTTCGGCCTGCGCCACCGACCCGCCGCCGACCCCGAGCCCACCACGGGCGGCATGGTAGAACGCGTCGCGTGCCTCGTTGGCCCGGTGCAGCAACATGGGCCGGTCGGCGTCGGCCTGCCCGTCGCGCGCCAGCCGCTCGACCTCCCAGACGCTGTCCCGCCAGGCCCGCGCCGCCGTCACCGTCGGCGCGTCGCCGAGCAGCAGCACGTTCTCCCAGGCCAGGGTGTGCCGGAAATCTGCCTCCGCGAGCGCGGCGAGCGCCGTGTCCCGGTCGACGTAACCGCCGGTCAGTCGGCTGGCGATGGTGTGTGTCTCCTTCAACGCCCGGGCGAACTCGACGTACGCGTCGAGCCGGCGCTCGTCCCAGCGCACCGTCTGGTTGCGTCGCCACCGCGACCGGTCTGCCAGCGAGGTGGCGACGATCGTGCCGATGGTGCCGACCAGCACGCCGAGTAGTGCCGGTAGCTGCGCAGCGAGACTGTCCATGGCCGCACAGCCTGGCAGCAGCCGGCAACCGCCGTCCATACGTCGAGACTGGACCTGTTCTGGATACGATGGTGATCTAGGCCCTCCCCAGAGGACGACCACTTCGATAGGAGCCCGGCATGGCCAGCCCGGTGGCCCGCGAGGCTCGATCGCCCGTGCCGATGGCGAATCCGCTGACCCAGCTGTCCCTGGCCGAGCTGCGACGACGTACCAGCGTCAAGTGGCGCCAGTACGCCGATGACGTGCTGCCCCTCTGGGTGGCCGAGATGGACGTGCCGTTGGCCGCGCCGGTCGCCGAGGCGCTGCACGACGCGGTCGGGCGTGGTGACACCGGATACGCCTACGGCACGGGGTACGCCGAGGCGCTCGCCGACTTCGCAGCCCACCGGTGGGGCTGGTCCGATCTGGCGGTCGACCGCACCGCCCTGGTCCCGGACGTGATGCTCGGCATCGTCGAGGTGCTCCGACTGCTGACCGCTCCCGGCGACGCGGTCGTGGTCTGCGCACCGGTCTACCCGCCGTTCTACGCCTTCGTCAGCCACGCCGACCGGCGGGTGATCGAGGCGCCGCTCGGTGCGGACCAGCGGATGGACGTGTCGGCGCTGGGCGAGGCGTTCCGCCGGGCCCGTGCGGACGGCCGCCGAGCGGTGTTCCTGCTGTGCAACCCGCACAACCCGACGGGTGTGGTGCACCGCCGGGACGAACTCGAAGCGGTCGCCGACCTTGCCGGCCGGTACGGGGTACGGGTGGTCTCCGACGAGATCCACGCTCCGCTGGTGCTGCCCGGGGCGCGGTTCACGCCGTACCTCACGGTGCCCGGCGCCGAGGACGCGTTCACCGTGCTGTCCGCCTCCAAGGCGTGGAACCTGGCCGGGCTGAAGTCGGCGCTGGTGGTGGCCGGCCCGCACGCGGTCGCCGACCTGCGGCGGATGCCGGAGGAGGTCGGCCACGGGCCGAGCCACCTCGGCGTCATCGCGCACACCGCCGCCTTTCGCGACGGCGGCGAGTGGCTGGACCGCCTGCTGGCCGGTCTCGACCACAACCGCGAGCTGCTGGGGGTGTTGCTGGCCCGGCATGCGCCGACTCTCCGGTACCACCGCCCCGAGGGCACCTACCTCGCCTGGTTGGACTGCACCGCGCTCCGCATCGACACCGGCCCGGTCGGCGACGAGCCGGGCGTGGTGACCGATATCGCCGGGCCGGCACGGCTGTTCATCGACCGTGCACGGGTCGCCCTCAGCTCCGGGCACGTCTTCGGCACCGGCGGCGCTGGCTTCGTACGCCTCAACTTCGCCACGTCGCCGGAGATCCTGACCGAGGCGGTGACCCGGATGGGACGCGCCGTCTCCGAGCACCACGCGTCGCACGGCTGACCGACCCGGGACGGGTCAGGCGAAAAAGCCTTCACGCAGGTTGATGCCGTGTTCCAGCCACGCCTTCATACAGCAGAGCATCTGGGTCCAGCCCTGGCAGTTGCCGTACGAGGCCGCCTGACCCTCGGAGGTGGGCCGCCACCCCTGCTCGGCGATGGTGACCAGGGTCCGATCGTCGCCGAGTGACTCGAACTCCATGGTGACGGTGGTGAAGTAGGACGCGCCGGTGACCGCTGCGTCGCTTGTGGACTGGGCGCCATCCGCCGCCTCCCACCGCAGCACGATCCGCCGGTCCTGTTCCACCTCGACCACCTCGACCGGGAAGGCGCCGGGGAAGTCGGCGAAATCCCAGGTGACGGTGGCGCCGGTGACCAACCGGCCCTTCGCGCCACCGGTGGTGAAGTACCGGGAGAGCTGGTCGGGATCGGCCACCGCCTCGAACACCTCGTGAACCGGACGGCTGATCCGCCCGGCGATCTTGAATCGCAGGTCCATGGCGGCCCTCTCTCGCGTCGTCGACATGTTATAGCTTTATAACATGTCGAGTCGTCGTGGCGAGCGCGTCAGCCCGGAACAGGTCGACGAGGACCGGGTTTTCAAGGCGCTGGCGTCGTCGACCCGGCGGCAGCTCCTCGACGCGCTCAAGAACCAGGCCCGGACCACCGGCGACCTCTGCGAACGGTTCCCGCACCTGGACCGATGCACGGTGATGCAGCACCTGCGGGTGCTGGAGGCGGCCGGGCTGGTCATCGCCCAGCGCAAGGGACGCGAGCGGTGGAACCATCTCGACCCGCTACCGATCAAGCACATCCACGACCGGTGGATCGGCGACTACGCCAGCGCCGCGGTGGGCATGCTGGCCACCCTCAAGAGCGACCTCGAACGCCGTACGCCGTAGTCGCGGCAGCGGTTGGCGACGCGGAGCTGCCGGTCCCTCCGGGCAATTCGGCAACGTGCGGCAAGATGGGCACGGTGACCGTCGTACGTGGCCTTGACTTCGATGTGTCCCGGGCCCTCGGGGCCGTCACGGCGCTCCTGACCGGACCGATACCGTCCGCCGGCAGCCCCACCTCGATCGAATCCGACCCGCACACCGGCGAATGGGTGGCCACCCGCGCCGCCGGCTTCGTGCTCCTGCCGCTGTGGGAGGGACCGGATCTCACCGGCCTGCGCGACCCCGAGTGGACCGAGCAGTTGGAGGCCGGCGACCGGCATCTGGCCACGCTGACCCGAGCGTTGGACGAGCAGTGGGGACCGCACCGCGTGCGTAGCGTCGATTACCTCCTGCGGAACCCGCAGGCGGACCGTCCGGCGGTCTACGACGCGCTGCTTCGTCAGGATCTCTACGGCGACCTGCGCGTCTGGGCACCCCACGAGGCACCGGAGAGGCAGCTCGCCCTCGTCCTCGGGCACAGCGACGGCGACCAACCCCTCACGCTCGCCGGGCTGGTCACTGCCGGCGCGATTCCCGAACTGCCCGACTGAACAGCGTCAGCGGGTCGCCTCAGCGGTCAGCCGCGACTCATGCGAGCCGTCGGCGGATAGTTTGTGGCACCGCTCGACCGGCCGCCGTTGGCGATCAATGGCTCGGCCAACAGGACGGCGAGCGCAGCGACGGCCAGCAGACCGCCGACCAGGGCCGTGCTGCGCACGCCGTACCCGGGCAGGAGGAGGGCACCGAGCAGGGATCCTCCGGCGATGCCGACGTTGAAGGCGGCGGAGTTTCCCGCCGCCGCCAGGTCGGAACGTCCCGGCGCCACTTCGAGTACCCGGTTCTGCAGCGCCGGCGTGAGCGCACCCATGGCGAACCCGGTCAGGGCCAGCAGCACTCCGGTCGCGGGTGTCGAATCGGCGAGGACGAACATCCCGAGCAGGGCGACCGCGAGCAGCAGCACCGGCATCAGCATCGCCGCGCGCTGGTTGCGGTCGCTCGCGATTCCGCCGACGCTGATGCCGGCGAAGTCCGCGAGCCCTCGGACGAGGAGAAGAAGGCCGACGGCCGCGGGAGCGAACCCGGTGACGTCGGTCAGGAACACAGCCGTGTAGGTGAACGCCGTGAACAACCCGCCCACCGACAACGCGGTGGCGAGCACCACGGTGGCGTAGCGGCGGGTGTCCGGGCTGGTGCCGGTGAACGCATGGGTGGCCATCATCGGCGTCGACGGCATCAGCGTCACGATCGCCACGAACGCGGCCAGCGCCAGACCAGCCAGGGCCAGAAACGCCGCACGCCATCCGAGCTGCTGTCCGAGCCAGGTACCGGCCGGCACGCCGAGCATCGGGCCGAGGGAGGCCCCGGCGAACACGACAGCGGTGACCTTTCCACGTACCCGGAGCGGGAACATGCCTGCGGCGGCGGGCGCCACCACCGCCCAGAACAGCGCCTGGGTGAGCGCTACGACCACGCGCGCCCAGAGCAGCATCTGGTAGTCGCGGGCGGCGGCCGAGACCAGCGTGGCGATGACCAGTACGCCCAGCAGGACGGTCAGCAGGCGACGACGCGCCACCCGCTGGGTGAGGTACGTCAGCGGAACGGAGACGATCGCGACGGTGACCGCGTACCCGGTGACGAGCAGGCCGGTGTGGGACACCGACACATTCAGATCGGCGGCGATGAGCGACAGGATCCCGATCGGCAGCGTCTCCATGGCGACGTAACAGAACGCCGAGGTCGAGAGCGCGATCAGTGCCCCGATCGCCCGTGGCGATGCGGCTGTCACCGCCTCCGGTGGCCCTTCACGACCGTGTCCGGGGGCGGTTCCGGTAGTCGGAGGCCGGTATCCCGCGCCGTGGCGTGATCGATGCGACTGCGGCCGCACCGAGGATCAGGGCCGGAATCACGAAGTAGACGCCGTCACCGAGACCGAGAAGCAGCCCCCAGGCCAGCATCACGATCGCCGCCAGCGTCGTCGCGACACCGACCAAGCGGCCCGCCAGCTCTGCGCCGAGCGGCAGCAGGGCCACGACCGTCGGCACCCCCAGCAGATAACCCGTGGCGGCGCCGCTGTCCGACACGGTGGCGGGCAGCATGGCGACGGCGAGCCCCAGCGTCACCCCGAGCGCGAGCAGTCGTAACGACCGGCCGAGGGCGTACGGTGTGGCGCGCCGACGGCCCAGGTGGACGAGCGCAGCCACCGCGATGAACAGCGCCAGCCCTCCGCCGACGATGGCAGCGACGTTCATGGAGATTCCTCCCCTTCGATCACTTGCCCTCGGTCAGGACGGCGCCGCGCGACTGATGGCGGCCTCGACCATTTCGTAGCCCGGCTCGTCGGTTGCGGTCAGCACTGGGCCGGTTCCCACCACGCCAGATTCGCGGCAACCTGAGCGACCGGCTCGATGATCTCCCACCCTTCGGCGATCAGCCCGTCGTCGATCCGCCAGATGTCGACGACCGCGATCTCCGACCCGGTGTCCGGAAGCCAGCGTCGCGAGTACACCACGACGTGATCGCCGTCGGCCAGCACCTGATGAGTCTCGACCCGCATATCGGCGAGCGGCACCAGCGCGGCGCGGACGGCGGCGAGCCACTCCCTCTTGGTCGATGTGATCGAACCCGGCCGGTGGTGCACGAAGTCGTCTTTCAGCAGTTGGGCGAGCGCGTCGACGTCACCTGTCTCGATCAGCCCTGCCAGCGCCCGTTGGACGATCGTCTTGTTCTCCGTGGTCATGGACGCAGTGTTTCCCGCACCCGCGACGCCTGTCGATGACATCGGATGTCATGGCGCCCGGCTCCTCGATGAGTACGCTCCATGACCGTGTACACGGTCGGGGAACTCCTACGACAGTGGCGACACCGCCGGGGGCTCAGCCAACTCGATCTCGCCATCGCCACGGACGTCTCGGCCCGGCACGTCAGCCTGGTCGAGACGGGCAGATCCAAACCGAGCGCCGACATGATCCTCCGGCTCGCCGCTCAACTCCATGTGCCGCTACGCGATCGCAATCGGCTCCTGCTCGCCGGTGGCTTCGCACCCCGCTACACCGAGCGTCCACTCGACGACGACGCACTGACGGCTGCCCACGACGCGATCCGCCGGGTGCTGCGCGCGCACGAGCCCTATCCAGCGGTGGTCTTCGACCGCCGATGGAACATCGTGATGACCAACCGCGCCGTCGAACCGTTCTTCGCACAGGTGGCTCCCGACCTGCTGCGGCCACCGGTCAACCTGGTACGGCTGGGACTGCACCCACGCGGGCTCGCCCGCCTGGTCGTCAACCTGGCCGACGTACGCGCGGTGTTCCGCAGCCGGATCTCGCGCCAACTCGCCACCGCTCCCGACCCTGACCTCACCGCGCTCTACGAGGAACTCCTGGCGCCCGGGCCCGACGAGGCGCCAGGTCAACGGATCGACGCCGACGTCGTGATCCCGATGATCCTCAACATCGACGGGCGGGAACTGCGACTGTTCTCGACCATCACCACGTTCGGCACCCCGATGGACATCACCATCGACGAGATCGCGATCGAGTCCTACTACCCGGCAGACGCGGAGAGCGCCTCCTACTTCACCGGGTAACGTGCCTCCGGTCCGGCCACGGCCCGCAGCGGTCCGGTCAGGGAATTCGCGCTGCGGCAGGAGTACGGCTACGCGGTCGCCGCGTCGGTCTTGCGGACCAGCAGGTAGCCGTACGGTGGCTCGCCATTCTCGAACGGAGTGCTGCCCTGAAAAACCAGCGCGAGCCCGGCGGCGGCGAAGCGGTCCACCATCTCCCGGGCCGAAAGCCAGTAGCGATCGAAGTCGATGCCGAAGCTGGCGATGCGGCTGCCGGGACCGTTACGGTGCGCGGTGCCGTCGCCGTGCTTGAAGGCCGCCACCAGGTAGCCGCCCGGCCGCACGACCCGGGCGAGTTCGGCGAACGCGTGAGCCCGGGCCTCGGGCGGAAGGTAGATCAACGAGAACCAGCACACCACCCCGGCCAGCGACGCATCCTCGAACGGCAGCTCGCGCAGGTCGGCGACCTCGTACGCGAAGCCCGGGTTGTCCCGCCGCGCCACCTCGATCATTCCCGGCGAGAGGTCCACCCCGCGCGGCGACAGACCCCGGTCGGCGAGGTACGGCAGAAGTCGCCCGGTGCCGCAACCCACATCCGCGACCTCCGGCCCCACCGCCAGGGTCAGCTCGGCGAACAGGTCGAGCATCGCCCGCTCGATCGGCATCCGCTCAAGCGCCCCGGCCACGTTCTTCGCGTACCACTCCGACAGCACGTCGTGCGCGTGTCGCAGCTCCTCGGTCCTGCCGTCCATTCCCGATTGCCCTTCCGTCGACCGCCGTTGTGGCGGCGAATCTACCGCCGGCCCCAGGACCGGCGCGGAAGGCGGAGATCGCAGCCGACTGCCTAGCGGAGGCGCAGTCCTTCGGTGAGGAGTCCGACCAGGCGACGCGCGTCGTAGCGGGGATTGTCATCCGCGCCGATACAGAGATTGCCGACGCCACGCAGCAGTTCGTAGGCATCCATGTCGGGGCGGATCTCGCCCGCCGCGGCAGCTGCGTCGAGGAGTTGGGCACACACGGGGACGAGGCGGTCGATGAAATAGGCGTGCAGAGTCTCGAAGGCGGCATCGTCGGACTGCAACGCCTCGGCAAGGCCGTGCTTGGTGACCAGGAAGTCGACGAAGAGGTCGATCCAACGCACCAGGGCGGCATGCGGTGTACTGCTGCTCGCCAGCAGTGCCGGACCGGCCTCAGCGCATGCCTCGACCTGGTGCCGGTAGACCGCGACGATGAGATCGGCCCGCGTCGGAAAATGGCGGTAGATCGTGCCGATGCCCACGCCGGCCCTGGCGGCGATGTCGCGCACGGGCACATCGACGCCGGAGGCGACGAAGGCCGCGGCGGCGGCGTCCAGCAGTGTCTCCTCGTTACGTCGGGCGTCCGCACGCTTTCGCCTGGCTGACGACCCTGATCCGCTGTCGGTGCTGACCACTGCGCGTTACCTCCGCCACGTGACTTGCCATCCGGAACCACGTTCCGTATGTTTGATACCGGAACACGGTTCCGCTCAGTCAGCATACTGAACCGGCGAGCCAAGACCCAAGCCGCGCTTCGCAAACCACCTCACGTCGCAAAGGAGACAAGTCATGCAGTACCGCACTTTGGGCCGCACCGGTGTGCAGGTCAGCAGCCTCGTGCTCGGCGCGATGAACTTTGGGAAGATCGGCAACACCACGCAGGAGGAAGCGACCGCCATCGTCGATGCGGCCCTCGATGCGGGGATCAACCTCATCGACACCGCTGACGTGTACAGCGGCGGCCAGTCCGAGGAGATGATCGGCAAGGCCATCGCCGGTCGCCGCGACGACGTCGTGCTGGCCACCAAGGCGAGCTTGCCGATGGGCGACGAGCGCAACCATCGGGGCAGTTCACGCCGGTGGTTGGTCACCGCGTTGGACAACAGCCTGCGCCGCCTCGGCGCCGACCACGTGGATCTTTATCAGATCCACAGGTGGGACCCGAGCACCAGCGACGAGGAGACGCTGTCAGTGCTTACCGATCTCCAGCGGGCGGGAAAGATCCGGTACTTCGGCTCGTCGACCTTCCCCGCCTACCGCATCGTTCAGGCGCAGTGGGCCGCCCGGGAGAACCATCTGGGCCGGTATGTCACCGAACAGCCCAACTATTCGATCCTGCAGCGTGGGGTCGAGACCCACGTGCTGCCGGTGACCGAGGAGTACGGCATGGGTGTGCTCGCCTGGAGCCCACTGGCGTCGGGATGGCTGTCTGGTGCGATCCGTGCCGGCCAGGAAATCAGCACCAACCGCTCGGGCTTCATGCAGCAGCGCTACGACATCAGCATCCCCGCCAACCGCGCCAAGCTCGACGCCGTCGAGCAGCTCGCCACGGTTGCCGACGAGGCCGGCCTCAGCATGATCCAGCTCGCGCTCGGATTCGTCACCGCACACCCCGCCGTGACCAGCGCGATCATCGGCCCCCGCACGATGGACCACCTGCACGCCCAACTCGCCGCCGCGGACACCGTGCTCTCCGCCGACGTGCTCGACGCGATCGACGCGATCGTCGGTCCCGGCGTCGACCTCGCCGCACACGAGAAGAACGACACACCGCCCGCCCTGCTCGACCCGGCGCGGCGACGTCGCTGATCGCTCGTCACGTCAGGCACGCACCGAGCAGCAGGCGTACCCCTGCTGCCCGGTGCGCCGCAGGGTGGCCCTTCAGAAAGGACGACGGACCCATGCCGCATACACCCCTGCCTCGGTTCGGGATCATGACCGCCCCGTCACAGGTCGACTACCACGACGTCCTGCGGGTCTGGCGCGAGGCAGACACCATCCCGGAAATCGAGCACGCGTGGCTGTTCGATCACCTCATGCCGATCGGCGGCGACCCGAACGGGCCGACCTACGAAGGCTGGACCCTGCTCTCGGCCCTCGCCGCACAGACCCGACGACTGCGCCTCGGCCTGCTCGTGACCAGCAACCGCATCCGCCCGCCCGCGATGCTGGCCAAGATCGCCGCGACCGTGGACATCGTCGCCGACGGACGGCTCGACTTCGGTATCGGCGCGGGTTCACGACCCAGCCACCCCCTGGCCCGGCGCGAATATGAAGCACACGGCCTGCCCTTCCACGACGCGGCACACGCGGTGGGCAGCCTCGCCGAGGCGTGCACCGTCATTCGGCGTCTGTGGACCGAGGCCGACCCGTTCGACTTCGACGGGACCTACCACCAGCTCACCGGGGCATTCTGCAACCCCAAACCCGTCCAGCGCCCCCATCCACCGATCCTCGTCGGCGGACGCTCGGCCGCCGTGCTGCGGGTGGCGGCCGAGCACGCCGACCTGTGGAACATCCCCGGCGGCGACATCGACGACGCCGCCCGCCGCAGCGCACTGCTGGACCGCTACTGCACCGAGATCGGGCGCGACCCCGCCTCGATCACCCGATCGATCGTCCTACCGGTCTCCTACGACCAGCCCAGCATCACCCGGGAGGCAATCGGCAGAGCGATCGACGCCGGCTTCCCGCACATCGTCCTCGGACTGCCCGCGCCCTACCCCGCCAACGTCGCCCAGTGGGTCACCGACGAACTCATCACCACGCCCGCCCAGTAACCCAGCCGCAGCGCGAACCTCCGCATCGCGGTTATCCGGCCGTTGCCGTGCGAGTCGTTTCAAGGACGTGTCGTGGTGCAGGTGACGGCGGTCAGCTCGGTGCGGACCGGAGCGTGTCCACGACCGAGGGCCGGGTGGCGAGCATTGCGGGGATGGCGGTGAGCGCGGCGATGGCGAGTAGGACTCCGAGTGCCGTGGCGAGCAGCCAGGCAGTGGGCGGGTACTGGATCTCGGCACGGCTGACGAACGTGAGGAGCCCGAGGCCGGACGGGATCCCCGCCACGACGCCGGGTACGGCGGGCAGCAGTTGCGCTACCGCCAGGCCCAGGCCGGCCTGCGCGGGCGTGGCACCGAGCGTCCGCGCGACGGCCAGTGGCTGCCGGGCGTCGAGGACCGCGGTCCAGGTGCTCACGACGGCGTTGATGAGCGCAAGGATGCAGAGCACGACGATGACGACGAGCAGGGCCTGGTCCATTCGCTCGCTGCGGGGGTTGGCGAGCTCCGTGTAGCCGAGGTCGAAGTGCTCCACCCGGGTGCGGATCACGAGTACGGCGACGAGTGCGGTCGTGGTGATCAGGGCGTTCACGGTGACCAGCCGGGCCCGGCGCGGCCGGCGGGCGTTGATCCGCACCCCGATCAGCAGGGCGGTGGGCAACTGCCGCGACAGCCAGATCCGCCATTGCCGGCGCTGCGGTGGCGTCGCGGCGTCGGACAGTGCGTGGACGGTGCTGGTGGTGGCGGCGCGTATCACCGGTACCAGGGTGGCCGCCACGGCGATCGCGAGGGCGAGGACCGTGGCTGCGACCACCGTACGCAGCGCGGGCGGCTGGGCGTTGACCGAGCCGATGAGTCCGACGCTGGGGCGGATCAGCACGGGTGCGGCGGACCAGCCCACGGCCACGCCCGTCGCGCCGGCGGTGAGCCCGATGACGAGGTACTCGGCAAGATGGACGGCGGCGATCACGGCCGGTCCGGCACCGACGGCCTTGAGCAGCCCCACCCGGCGTCGCTGGCCGATGATCCGGCCCGCGACGATGCCGGCGACTCCGGCCAGCGCGAGGCCGCTGAGCAGCCAGCTACCGACGAGCAGCGCCATCTGCGCGTCCTGGTACAGCCGGCCGTTGAGCTCGCCGATCCACTGCCAGGTGGCCACGTGTGGGCCAACGCCGTAGCTGGCGCTGTCCGCCGGGTCGGTGAGTTTGAGGTTCAGGGTGTACGACAGCGGCTCACCGCCCGCAAGCGTGGCGATGTCGCCGCGCTCGACCCAGACCAGGCCGCCGCGCTCGATCAGGACGCTGCCGGAGTAGTGCCACCCGGCGTACGGATACGTCGGTCTCGCGGCGGTGACCGCGGTTCCGGTCACGCGTAGCGGATGGCCTTCGATGTCGACGGTGTCGCCGACGCGGATGCCGAGGGCGTCAGCGAAGGCGCTCTCGACGACCACGCCGCCCGGGCGTACCCAGGTGCCGTCGGTCATCGCCGGCCGGTTGATCGAGTCCGGTGCGATGTCCCGGCCCTCGACGACGGCGTGGGCGGAGATGCCGGCGGCCGTCATGGTCAGGTAGGCGATCGGGAAGGGACCGCTGTGATCGGCGACGCCGGCCGCGTTCGGCAGTGGTGCGAGTTCGTCCAACGCGGCCTGACCGGTGGCCAGGGGTGTCATGATCACGTCCGGTCCGGCGGTGGCGGCCCGGGTCTGCTGGTACGGCCGGTCGGCGATCTCGTTGAGGTTGAGGCCGAGGGTCAGCGTGGCGGTGGCGGCGGTGATGGCGACCAGGAGCAGAAGGGTCTCGGTCCGACGGCGGCGCAGGTCCCGAATCAGCAGCCGGCAGACGAGCAGAAGGCGGCCGGACATGTCAGCGCCGCCAGCCGTAGACGTTCCCGATGGGGGCGGCGAAGCGGTTGTCGTCGGCGAACGCCCCGTCACGCATCGAGATCACCCGGTCGGAGACAGCGGCGATGCGGGCGTCGTGGGTGACCACCACGAGGGTCTGCCCGGCGGTGTGCAACTCCTCGAACAGCCGCAGCACCTCCAGGGTGGCCGCACTGTCCAGATTGCCGGTGGGTTCGTCGGCGAGTACGACCAGTGGCTCGTTACTCAAGGCGCGGGCGATCGCAACCCGCTGGCGCTGCCCGCCGGAGAGCGCCGAGGGCAGGTGGGCGGCACGGTCGGCCAACCCGACCCGGTCCAGCAGGTACATCGCCCGCCTGCGGGCCCGCCCCGGTGAGCGGCCGGCCAGTAGCGCCGCCAGCTCGACGTTCTCGACCGCGGTGAGCTCGTCCATGAGGTGGAACGACTGGAAGACGAAGCCGATGCGGTCCCGCCGCAGCCGGGCCAGCGCCCGTTCAGTCAGCGTGTCGATCCGGTTCCCGGCCAGCCACACCTGCCCACAGGTCGGGCGTTGCAGCCCGCCGAGTAGGTGCAGCAGCGTGGACTTGCCGCAGCCGCTCGGGCCCATCACCGCCAACGTCTGCCCGGCGGGCACGTCCAGGTCGACCTCGTCGACCGCCCGTACGAGTGTGTTGTTCGAGCCGTACCGTTTCGTCAGCCCACGTGCCCGCAACGCCATCGAACCGGTCACGCCTCCGCCTCCCGCGCCGTCCGATCACGATCGGTCCACATTCGCTCGCATGCCTCGAGCCACTCCAGGTCGGCCCGCAGCCGTAGCACCACACCCTCCAGCAGCACCCCGGCGACCGGATCCACCGACCTGTCCAATGCGGCGAGCTGCGTATCGCGCAGCCGGCGCAGTACCTCGCGCCGCTGTGCGTCGACAAGTGCCACGGGATCGGCCAGCCGGCCAGCCGCGGCGGTCACCAGCTTCAAATGGAACTCCGTAAGGTCCGGCTTCGGCCAGCTCACCTCGGCCAGCCAACCGGCGACCCGTTGCTGTCCGGCCGGGGTCAGCGCGTAGACCCGGCGGTCGGGCCGGTCCGGCAGGCCGTCGGCCCGCTCCGAGGTCACCAGTCCGGCCTTGCCCAGCCGGGCCAGCGTCACGTAGACCTGCCCAGCGTTCATCGCGTCGCCCAGCGGGCCGAGTGCGTCACGCATCCGGCCGCGCAGTTCGTACCCGTGCGCTGGCTCCTTTGCCAGCATGGCCAGCACCACGTCCTGCACCCCAGGCACATCCCTTCGTTCCGGACCGCTCATAGATAGCCGTTAGCTATAGGGTTGTCAAATCCGCGCGGCGGGCGTACGGACCCAGCCGCTACCAACCTGAGCGGCTGTTCTACCTCTGCACTCGCAGGTGTACGCCGAGACTCCGCGCCGACCGGCCGAGAACATCAGGGACTTCTACCGACGCGACGGAGCAGTTGCCCGGGCCAGGCTGATCCCGATTCGGCGACCACCGTGACGACGCCGCGTCGATCCGCCACATCACGAGCACAGAGCGCCAATCAGCACGCAGAGTAACGACGCTGCTCCTGCAGGGCGAGGAGACCGTGCAGCGCATGGCGCGCATGAACCCCAGTGAGCGCGCCTCGGCACCCGAGGACGCCGAGGAGGTGATGTCCTTCCTGGCCGGTCCCGGGCGCTGGGTCAACGGCCAGATCGTCTACGCCAACGGCGGGGCCGCCTGAGCCCAGCGAAGACGGCGATCCGCGTGCCGAGGATTTGCTCAGCCTTCGGATACGACAGCGGAGAGCCAGTCCTCGACCGGGGTGAGCGGGACGGGTGCGGGGCGTTGGACCGCCGTGGTCAGCTCGATCCGCCGGCCCTCCGCGGCCGACCGGAGCAGGCTGGTCATGATGTCGAGTACGTGCAGCCCGACCTCGCCGCTGGCCCGTGGCGGACGCGTATCGTCGGCCCGGACCAGGTCGATCAGGCCGACCCCCCGGGCGGCGGCGACGTACCCGGCCCGCGGTTCGACTGTGCGCCATTCAGGGCCGTCGAGCGCGAGGTGGCGGACCTCGCCGTCGAAGTTGTTCGGATCGGGTACGGCGAGGGTGCCCTCCTCCCCCTGCACCTCGATCGGCACGGCCGTCGTCGCGACACCGTCGAAGGTGGTCGTGAGCGTGCTCAGGGCACCACTCTCGTGTTCCAGCACACCGCTCACGTGGGTCGGCACCTCGACCGGGATCCGCTGCCCGAGCCGGGGGCCCGAGCCGATGACCCGGCTGTCACGCAGGCGGCTGGCCGCTCCGATCACCGCCCGGACCGGCCCGAGCAGGTGGACCAGCGCGGAGATGTAGTACGGCCCCATGTCCATGAGTGGGCCGCCGCCCGGGGCGTAGTAGAAGTCGGGGTTGGGGTGCCAGCGCTCGTGTCCCGGAGTGACCATGACGGCCGATGCGGAGAACGGGCGGCCGATCAGCCCACCGTCGATCGCCGCGCGGGCGGTCTGCGTACCGGTGCCCAGAACGGTGTCCGGCGCGCATCCGACGCGGACGCCGGCCGACGCCGCCCGGTTCATGAGCGACCGGCCCTCCGGGAGCGTGACGGTGAGCGGCTTCTCGACGTAGACGTGCCGGCCGGCGTCGATCGCCGCGTTCGAGATCTCGGCGTGCGCCGCCGGGATGGTCAGGTTGAGCACCGTTTCCACGTCGGGGTGGTGGAGCAGTCGCTCGACACTGACCGCCTCGGCGCCGGGAATCGTGGCGGCGGCCGCGTCGGCCCGGGCCGGGTCCAGGTCGGCCACCGCGACGACGCGCACGGTCGGATGGTCGGCCAGCGTGTTCAGGTACGCGCGGGAGATGAACCCGAGACCTACGACGCCGACGCCGTGCGGGTCGCCCACACCATTCCCCTCTCGATGACGGTACGGACACTCGGATGCTCCAGCACGTCGAGGCTGTGCCCCGGAGTCGTCACCACGATCCGCCCGGCACCCCAGTGTCGGGTCCAGATCGCCGGTGAGGTGACCGGCCGGTGCCACGGGTGCCACTCCCGGGTCGGGTGGGTGGTGGTGGCCAGGACGTCGATCAGGTCGTCGTGCAGGACCCAGTACTGTTCGGTGACCAGGTCGAAGTTCTCGATCCCGGCGGTGATCGGATGCTCCCGGCCGAGATCGGTGATGGTGACCGAGTGAGGCAGGAAGTTGTCTGCCTCTCCGCCGCTGCGGTCGCACGGCTGGACGCCCGGATGGGTGGCGAACTGGCCGCCCACCAGGTGCAGGTAATCCGACGAGGCGCGGAACGAATCGACGATGCCACCGTGCCAGCCGGTGAAACCCGTACCGGCGACGACCGCCGCAGCCAGACCCGCCACCTGCTCCGCGGTGATCTGCGACATCGTCATGCACTGCACGATGAGGTCGGTGTCGGCCAGTTCGGCGGCGTCGGTGTAGACCTCCGTCGACCCCTCCACCCGTACCGCGTATCCGCTGCGTTCGAGGAACGGGATGAACAACTCTGTCGCCTCGACCGGCCGGTGGCCCTCCCACCCGCCTCGGACCACAAGGGCTCTCCGCTGCGTCACACCCACTCCTCCCCCGGTCCCGCCTGGGCCCGCCGTGCGTCGGCCAGGGACTCGACACAGGGCCTAACCGTACCCGGGACGTCCCCCTGGCTCAGCCCCTCACCCGAGGCGCCGGGCCCGCCTGCCATGCGCAGGAGTAATGGTCGGTGCGGGGCCTCCGGTCGCCAGTTCCGGTCGCTGACAACGCACAGCGTACGGTCTCGGCGGAAACCACGGATATAAGCTGCATGCATGATTGACCCCTGGACCTTGCGGGTGCTCCTGGAGGTCGCCAGCCGGGGTTCGTTCTCCGCCGCGGCCGAGGCGCTGTCCATGACACAACCAGCCGTATCCCGGCAGATCAGCGGATTGGAACGGCGCGTCGGCGTGCCGTTGTTCCGTCGGCTTCCGCGCGGCGTACGGCTCACCCAGGCCGGGCAGACCGCCGTCGAGCTGGCCCGCGACATCCTGGTGCGGACCGACGCCCTGGAAGCCCGGTTGCGCGCCTTCACCAGCCTGACCGGCGGGCAGCTCAACGTGTCGGCCTTCCCGAGCGCCAACGCCCGGCTGACTCCGGAAGCCATTCGGTGCTTCGCCGAGTCCCATCCGGGCGTCGCGGTGAACCTTGTCCGACCGGACGAGGCGGGGCCGCTGGCGGCCATCAGGGACGGCCGGATCGACGTGGCCCTGCTGACCTCGTGGCAGTTGTTCGTCGACCCGGCCAGCGCGAAGTACGACCCGTCCGCGTCGCGAGTCACCGACGAAGCGCTGGACGGTCTCGACCTGGTGCCGCTCTGCGACGAACGGCTACACGTCGCCCTGCCGGCCGATCATCCGTTGGCGCAGCGCAATCGAGTGCCGTTGCGGAAACTGAAGGACGAGCGGTGGATCGAGGGCGCCTATCCGGACTGCCTCGGTCCGATCCCGCCGATCGCCGAGGCGTTGGGCGGTCCCCCGCAGATCGCCTTCTTCTGCGACGACTGGAACGGCAAGCAGGCCCTGGTCGCCGCGCGGGCCGGTGTCATGCTCGTGCCGACGCTGACCCAGGCCGCGCTACGGCCGGACATCGTCCTGCGCCCCACCGTTCCGGTCCTGCCGACCCGCCGGTTGTATGCCGCAGCGGCCGCCCCGCCGTTCCGGTCGCCGGCGGCGACCGCGATGATCGAGATCCTCACGGCAATCTGCCGGCAGCCCGTCGAGGCGTGACGGCAGTCGGCGGCTTCCGGGACCAGGCGGGCGCCACCGCCAGCACCACCGCGGTGACCAGGGTCAGCACCCCGGTGCCCTGGAACAACACGTCGTCCGAGATGCGCGCATCGCCGTCAACGGGATAGAGGTCGTTGATGAGGGTCTGAGCGTCCAGCAGCCGCAGCACGACGAACAGGGCGTGATTGAACCCACCCTCGAAAAGGCCGACCGCCGCCACCCAGAAGGCGTAGACCAGGGACCAGAAGATCGCGCGAGCCCACCGCATCGTCGATCCGAGCCGATATGCCAGATACGTGACGGCGAAGACGGCGCTGAACACCCCGGCCAGGATGGTCCGCTGTGGGCTGTCGAACCGGAGACCCCCGTACACGTGGTGGACGAACGTCACGAGAAAGAGCACGGTGGTCCAGGTGATGGCGGCTCGGAGCCGACCGGCTGGCATTCGTTGCATCACTTCTCACCTCCCTCGGGAACAACTGGCAACCGGCCTGCCGACGGCTCGGCCGGGAACGGCAGCGGGTGCTCGTGCACCGCCAGGTCGTGCCGCTGCATCGTCTTCAGGAACTCACCCGCGTCGACGATCTGGTCGATGTGATGCACCCCGGGCGGATAGCGGCGACCCATCAGGCCGATGGCGATCTCCGCTGCCACCACGCCTGTCGCATGACCCTCCTGACGGCCCGTCACCGCCGACCACACCTGCCTCCCGCCCCTGTCGGTGGCCGAAGCGTGCACCACGAACCGGTCCCCGCCGAGCCGCAGTCGGCTCGACGCACCGGTCAGCAGGCGAGCCCCGCCCAGCCGATCCGCCAGCCGGAAGGCACCGACCCCACGCAGCCCGAACAACGCCGCCGTCACCGCACCGGAGTCGAAACAGAGACGAGTGGTCACCGGGACGCCGAGCGTGCGGGTCAACGTGTACTGATCCGAGAAGGGAAACGGGTACGCGGTGCGTACACCGAACCCGGGCAGGTCCACCCGGGCCCGTCCCGGCCGTCGAGTCCGGTCGGGCGGAGCCGTCAGTCCCGCCACCGTCCAGCGGACCGAGTCGGGCCCGTGGTCACCCGCCGTACCCAGCAGGATCGTCACGTCGACGGAGGTCGCGGACGGCAGGCGTTCGGTGCAGCGTCGCGCCAGCACGTTTGTCAGCCCGGGTGCCAGCCCGACGCTGAGCACGGCGGCCGTCCCGGTCCGCTTCGCGGTGGCATCGAGCCGTTCGATGCTGGCCAGCACGTCGGCTGACGCGCTGATGTCGACGACGGCAATGCCACGGTCCAGGCATGCGCGCGCCACCGCCTCGTTGCGATGCTCCACACACATGACCACCACGGCGGCGTCGGCCAACACCCCGTCGAGACCCCGCGGGTCGTCGAGGTCGAACCGGCGCGGGGTCAGCCCGCCCGGGCCGGTCCGGGCCAGGGCCTCGGCGCGGGCGAGATCACGACCAGCGACGACTACCTCGTTCGCCGGATCTCGGGCCAGTATGGTGGCCACCACCCGACCCACTGCGCCGTAACCGCCGATCACGACGGCCACCCCGTGGCCGGTCATTGCCACCTCGCCGTGACGACCCAGTGCCTACCGCTGAGGCGGACACCGGCCCCGAGGTCGTACCTGCTGATCACCACGTCGTGCCGGCCGCGGGGGAATGGGTACACCGGCGCATCGCCCTGGTGGAACCGGGCGTTCGTCAGCCCCTCCCGGACCGCTTCGGCCCGGGCCCGGTCGAGCATCGGCGCGGACCGGTCGACTCCGGCCGCCCGACCCCGGGCACATTGTCGTGCCGCTCTCCGGGTGGTGCGCCCCGTGCCGCACCCGATGTCGAGCACCACGTCGGTGGGGCCGATGTCGGCCAACCGGAACAGGCGGTCGAGCAACGCATCGTCGAGGTCCTCCCGCCGATCATGGTGCTCGGCCCAGTGGGCCCCCTCCGGACCATTCCAGGCCATCGCCTGGTCAGCCTTCGCCACCCGCACCTGATCACCTCTTCGGACGCTGTCCACGGAAGTGAGTCTGTACGGGCCCAGCTATGAGCACCACTGCAACTTGGTTGGGTAATCCATGCCGTCAGCGCATGGCACGGATCCGCCCCCGCGCCGTGTCACATTTTCTTGGCGACGGTCAGCAGCACCACGGAGTCCTGCAGCGCCTCGAGACTGTGCCGGGCGTCGGGGACCAGCAACAGGTCGCCGCCGGTGCCGTCGCAGCTGGCCGTGTCGGTGGCGAGTCGGACGAGGCCGTGCAGCACGTGCACGGTCGCCTCTCCCGGGTTCTCGTGTTCGTCCAGCCGTTGACCGGCGACGAGGGCGATGACGGTTTGCCGCAATGTCTTGGTGTGGCCGCCGTGCACGGTCTGGGCGCTACGCCCGCTGGACGCGCCCCGCGCCGCGGTCAGCAGCTGGTCGGTCAGGTCGGTCAGCGACGACTTCTGCATGATCTCCCTCTGCTGGTCGATATCTGTCATCAGATCAGGCTTGGAGGCTCCGGCGGGGCGCTGTGTCCGCTACGAGGTTTGATTTCTTGTCGACCCGGCTCATCTTGACGGCGGTGTAGACGGCGGCGGCGAGGGCGACGTCGGACAGCAGCATCAAACCGATGGTGTACGAGCCTTCGATGCCGTACACCCAGCCCATGATCAGCGGCGGGACGAACCCGCCCAGGCCGCCCGCCGCCCCGACCACGCCGGTCACCGTGCCGACCTTGTCGGCCGGGGCGACCCTGCCGACGAGGGCGAAGACGGCACCGCTGGCGGCACCCAACAGAGCCGCCATGGCGAGGAGAGCGATCGTGGCGACCGGCATCAGGGGCGGCTGGAACGCCTGAACGATGGCGAACACGGCCGTGCCGCCGAAGCACCATACGAGTACCGGCACCGGGTGGAGACGGTCGGAAAGCCAGCCGCCGACTGGGCGGGCGGCCACGGCCAGGACGACGAAGCCGGCGGTTCGCAGCGCCGCGTCGTTGGCGCTCAACTCGTAGGCGGTGCGCAGGTACGCGGGCAGGTAGACGCTGAAGGCGACGAACCCGCCGAAGCCGACCGCGTACAGGAAGCACAGCTGCCAGGTGACGGTCAGCCGGCTGACCTCGGCGGTGCGGGCGAGCGCGGACCCGGCCGGAGCGGTACGGCCGGGTGGATCGCGCAGCAGCAGGAACGCCAGCACGGCATAGCCAGCAAGAATGGCCGCCACCAGCAGGAAGGGCGTGTTCTCGCCGTAGGTGTCGGCAAGGCGCACGGTGGTGAAATTGGCGATGGCGGTACCACCGGTGCCGATGCCGAACACGCCGAGCGCGAACCCTTTTCGGGCGGGTGGGTACCAGCCGGAGATCAGCGGCACGCCGATGGCGAAGGTCGTACCGCCCAGGCCGAGGAAGAAACCCGTGGCGATCAGCGCCGGGTAGCTGTCCACGACGGTCAGGGTCAGCACCGGCACGATGGTGGCGAGGCTGAGCAGGGGAAACATGATGCGCGCGCCGTACCGGTCGGTGAGCGCGCCGACCGGGACACGGCCCAGCGAGCCGACGATCACCGGCACCGCGACCAGCAGCGACTGGGCAGCGAAGCTGAGCCCGAGGCGCTCCTTGACGCCCGGGCCGAGCGGGCCGAGCAGCGCCCAGGCCCAGAAGTTGACGGTGAAGCCGATGGTGGCGACCACCAGGTTGCGCGTCGCGCCGGGACGTGGCACGGCACCGGCCGAGTTCGCGCTCGACGCTTTGCCGGTTGTGGTCATCTCGTACCTCGTAGCAGGTCGGTCGACGGCGGTGAGCGCGTCAGCGGCGGGTGCGGCGGGGTTTGTGCTGCGCGCTCGGTGCCGTGGGCGGCCCTTCCCATCCGGGACGCGCCGGCCGTAGGCCGGGTCGGGTGTCGCGGCTGCGGTAGGGCACGTAGGGGCGGGTGAGGTAACCGACCGGTGCGCTGAAGGCGTGCACGAGCCGGGTGAACGGCCAGAACGCGAACAGCGCGAACGCCGAGACGATGTGGATCTGGAAACCGACCGGGACGCCGGCCATGATCTCCGGATCCGGGCTGAGGTAGAACAGCGACCGGAACCAGGGCGAGATGGTCTCGCGGTAGTCGTAGCCGTCGCCGACCACGTTGGCCCGCAGGGTGGACCACAGGCCGATCACGATGACGGCGGCGAGCACGGCGTACATCGCCTTGTCGTTCTTGGTGGTGGCGGCGAAGACCGGCCCGGTGAGGCGGCGGCGGGCGATGAGGATCGCCATGCCGATCAGCGTGCAGAAGCCGGCGACGGTGCCGATGAACACGGCCATCAGGTGATAGGTGTGCTCGGTGATGCCGACGGCCTCGGTCCACGACTTGGGCACCAGCAGCCCGCCGACGTGCCCGATCAGGACCATCAGGATGCCGAAGTGGAACATCGGGCTGCCCCAGCGCAGCACCGCCGACTCGTACAGCTGCGATGAGCGGGTCGTCCAGCCGAACTTGTCGTAGCGGTAACGCCAGATCAACCCACCCACCATGATCGCGATGGCGAGGTAGGGGTAGACCACCCACAGCAGGACGTTCACCGGCGACCTCCGGTGGTGTCGACGAGTCCGAACGGTTCGAGGCCCACCTGTTCGGTGGGCGGGCCCGTGCGGGCGAGCTGGGCGGCGGCTCTCACCTCCGCCGGTCCGGCGGCGGGCAGCACCGCGCGCACCGCCTCCACCGCATGCCGGTAGACCGACTTCTCCCTGGCCAGCGACTCGGTGAGCAGGTCCAGGCCGACCCGGTTGTCACGCAGCAGCCGCCACCCTGCGCCGTCGACGGCGGCCAGATCGAGCACCGCGGGCAGGTAGTCGGGCAGTTCGCCGTCGATCACCTCCACGCCCGCAGCCTTGTAGGCGGCGGTGAATCCCACCAGGGCCTCACCGCGCTTGCGGGTGTCGCCGCAGGTGTAGTAGGTCAGGTGCAGCGCGCACCGGCGGCGGAAGTCGAACAGTTCCACATACTCCGCGGCGAGCCGGGTGGGGTCACCGTCGCGGCGGTGCACGGCTACCGGACGCAGGTGCCGGGCCACGGTGTCGGGCAGTTCGTCGAGGGCCGCGAGCAGCGTCGGCAGCACGTCGAGGGTGTCGGTTTCGGGATAGCGCAACAGCAGCGAGGCGGCCCGGGCCGCGGCGGCCCGCCAGAGGGGTGTGGTGGTCATCGTGCGCTCCCGTCGGTGTCGATCACACCGGGCTCGTCGATGCCCGCGCCACCGGTCGACGTGTCCCGGCGGGGCGGGAAGAGACCGGCGGGCCGCCCCTTGCCGTCCCAGTTGAGCAGGTTGACCCGGCGCGGTTCGTCGCCCGGGTCGGTGAAGCTGTCCGAGGTCTGGCGTTCCCGCAGCATGTGGAAGGTCTCGACCTGGATCGGCGCGGGGGTGCCGGACGACTCACCGAAGGGGCCTTGCCCGTACGGGCCACCGCCACCCATCCCGGGCCCACCCTCGTAGTCGAGGCTGCACTCGGTGCCGAGCTGTTCCAGACGGTGCGCGTCCTCGGCGTGGGCGGCCGGAATGACGTAACGCTCGTCGTACTTGGCGATGGCCAGCAGACGGTACATGTCGTCCATCTGCGCACCGGTCATGCCGACGGCGGCGGCGATGGACTCGTCGCGCGGCTCCCCGAGGTTGATCCGGCGCTGGTAGGCGCGCATGGCGGCGAGGCGGTTGAGCACCGCCCGCACCGGGGCGGTGTCGCCGGCGGTGAACAGCCCGGCCAGGTACTCCAGCGGGATGCGCAGCGCGTCGACGGCGCCGAACAGGTTACCCATGTCCTCGCCGTCGTGGCCGGTGTCGCGCAGCACGTCGACGACCGGGGACAGCGGCGGGATGTACCAGACCATCGGCATGGTCCGGTACTCCGGGTGCAGTGGCAGGGCCACCTCGTAGCGCATGATCAGATCCCAGATCGGGGATCGTTGCGCCGCCTCGATCCAGTCGTCGGGGATGTCCGCCTGCCGGGCGGCGGCCACGACGGCGGGGTCGTGCGGGTCGAGGAAGACCGAGCGTTGGGCGGCGTACAGGTCGTGTTCGTCCTTGACCGCTGCGGCGGCCGCCACGGCATCGGCGTCGTAGAGCATCAGGCCGAGGTAGCGCAGCCGCCCCACGCACGTCTCGGAGCAGATGGTGGGCTGGCCGATCTCGATACGCGGGAAGCAGAACGTGCACTTCTCCGCCTTGCCGGTGCGGTGGTTGAAGTACACCTTCTTGTAGGGGCAGCCGGTGACGCACATCCGCCAGCCCCGGCACCGGTCCTGGTCGACCAGGACGATGCCGTCCTCGCTGCGTTTGTAGATCGCCCCGGACGGGCAGGACGCGGCGCAGGACGGGTTGAGGCAGTGCTCGCAGATGCGCGGCAGGAAGAACAGGAAGGCGTTCTCGTACTCTTCGCGGACCCGGTCGGACACCTGCCGCAGCACCGGGTCACCTGCGGCGATCTCGTTGCCGCCCGCGAGGGAGTCGTCCCAGTTCGCACTCCACCTGATCTTCGTGTCCGCGCCGGTCAACAGCGACTTCGGTCGGGCCACCGGGATGTCGCCGCCGGCCGGCGCGGTCAGCAGGTGCTCGTAGTCGTAGGTCCAGGGCTCGTAGTAGTCCTGCATCGACGGCAGCTTCGGGTTGGCGAAGATGCTGAACAGCTTCTTCACCCGGCCGCCGGATCGGGGCTTGAGCCGCCCGGAGCGGGTCCGCACCCACCCGCCCTGCCACTGCTGCTGATCCTCGTAGGTACGCGGATAGCCCTGCCCGGGCCGGGACTCGACGTTGTTGAACCAGACGTACTCCACCCCCGACCGGTTCGTCCACGCCTGCTTGCACGTCACCGAGCAGGTGTGGCAGCCGATGCACTTGTCGAGGTTCATCACCATCGCCATCTGCGCCATCACCCGCATCAGTACTGCACCTCCTGGGAACGGCGGCGGATCACGGTGACCTCGTCGCGCTGGTTGCCGGTGGGACCGAGGTAGTTGAACGCGAACGACAGCTGGGCGTACCCGCCGATCAGGTGGGTGGGTTTGACAAGCAGTCGGGTCAGCGAGTTGTGAATGCCCCCGCGGCGACCGGTCCGCTCGGTCTTCGGCACGTCGATGACCCGCTCCTGGGCGTGGTACATGTACACCGTGCCCTCGGGCATCTTGTGCGTCACCACGGCGCGGCAGACGACCACACCGTTGCGGTTGACCGCCTCGATCCAGTCGTTGTCGCGTACGCCGATCTTCGCCGCGTCGGCCTCGCTCATCCACATCGTCGGACCGCCCCGCGACAGCGTCAGCATGAGCAGGTTGTCTTGGTACTCGGAGTGGATGGACCACTTCGAGTGCGGGGTCAGGTACCGCAGGGTGATCTCCAGTTCGCCGTGCGGGCCGAGCCGCGGCTCGCCGAACAGCCGGTGCATGTCCAGCGGCGGCCGGAAGATCGGCAGGGACTCACCGGCCTCGTGCATCCAGTCGTGGTCGAGGAAGAAGTGCTGCCGGCCGGTGAGCGTGTGCCACGGCTTGCGCCGCTCGGTGTTGATGGTGAACGGCGAGTACCGCCGACCGCCGTGCTCACTGCCGGACCACTCCGGGCTGGTGATCACCGGCACCGGCCGCGACTGGGTGTCGGCAAAGGTGATCTGCTTGCCCTCGTGCTCGGCGGCCAGGTCGGCCAACACCACGCCGGTGCGCTTCTCCACGTCGTGGAATCCGGCCGTGGCCACCCGGCCGTTCGTAGTGCCGGACAACGCGAGGATCGCCTCGCACGCGTGCACGTCCCGGGCCAGCGACGGACGACCGTCGGCGACACCGCCGCGCACCGTGCCGTTCTTGCGACGCAGGTACTCGATCTCCGGTGTCACGTCGGTGTGCACGCCCTTGCCGGTGGTGCCGAGCGTGTCCAGCAGCGGACCCAGGGCGGCGAGCTTGTCGGCGACGGCGGCGTAGTCGCGTTCGACGACCACGAGCTTCGGCATGCTGCGGCCGGGCACCGGCATCTCACCGGTACGGGCCCAGTCCCGCACCACCCCGTGCGGGGTGGCCATGGCGTCCGGGGTGTCGTGCAGCAGCGGCGCCGCCACGATGTCCTTGCGTACGCCCAGGTGGGGACCGGCCATGGCGGAGAAGGCGCGGGCGATGCCGTGGAAGGCGTCGAAGTCGGTACGGGTCTGCCAGGGCGGGTTGATCGCCGGGGTGAACGCGTGCACGAACGGGTGCATGTCGGTGCTGTTGAGGTCGTGCTTCTCGTACCAGGTCGCCGCCGGCAGGACCACGTCGGAGAAGAGCGTCGTGGACGTCATCCGGAAGTCCAGGCTCAGCAGCAGGTCCAGTTTCCCCTCCGGCGCCTCGTCCGGCCAGACCACGTCCTGCGGCCGCAGGCCCGGCTCGGCCTCGGAGGCGCGCAGGTTGGAGTCGGTGCCGAGCAGGTGGCGCAGGAAGTACTCGTTGCCCTTCGCCGAGGAGCCGAGCAGGTTCGCCCGCCACACCGTCAGCACCCGCGGCCAGTTCTGCGGCGCGTCCGGATCGGTGCAGGCGAACTTGAGCCGCCCCTCGTGCAGGGACCTCGCGACGTACCCGGCCGGGTCGTCGGGTTGCGCGGCCAACGCCTCGTCGGCCAGGTCGAGCGGGCTGCGGTCGAACGTCGGCATCGACGGCATCCAACCCAGCCGCGCCGACTGGGCCAACAGGTCCATCGTGTGCTTGCCGTCGAACAGGCCGGTGCCGGTCGGCGAGGACACCGTGTCGGCGGAGTAGGTGTCGTAACGCCACTGGTCGGTGTGGACGTACCAGAAGGCGGTACCGATCATCTGCCGCGGCGGGCGCACCCAGTCCAGCCCGAACGCCAGGTTGGCCCAGCCGGTCACCGGGCGGCACTTCTCCTGCCCCACGTAGTGCGCCCAACCACCACCGTTCACCCCCTGGCAGCCGGTGAGCGTCACCAGCGCGAGGATCGCCCGGTAGGTGGTGTCCGAGTGGAACCAGTGGTTCGTGCCCGCACCGAGCAGGATCATCGACCGGCCGCCGGAACGCTCGGCGTTGTCGGCGAACTCCCGCGCCACCCGGGCCACCTGCGCCGCCGGCACACCGGTGATCGGCTCCTGCCACGCCGGGGTGTACGGCACCTCGGCGTCGTCGTAGCCGGCCGGCCACTGCCCCGGCAGACCGTCACGGGCCACCCCGTACTGCGCCAGCAGGAGGTCGTAGACGCTTGTGACGAGCTTGCCCGCCACCGTGCGGGTGGGCACGCCGCGACGCAGCACCTGTGGCGTGTCGGTGTCGAAGCGCGGCAGCGCCACCTCCACCGCGTCGCCCGCCCCCAGGCAGGTCAACGCAGGTTGCAGGTCACCCAGGTCGAGATTCCACTGGCCGGCCTGCTCCTGCCAGCGGTGCCCCAGCGAGCCGCGCGGCACCGCGACCTCGTCGGTCACCGAGTCCCACAGCACCGGCTTGAACGCGTCCTCCGTGCCCTGCCCGCCGAGGTCGGCCGAGGTGAGGAACTTCCCCGGCCGGTACGACCCGTCGGCGGCCTGTTCGAGCGTGATGAGGAACGGCAGGTCGGTGAAGGTGCGGACGTAGTCGACGAAGCGGGGGGTGCGCCGGTCGACGAAGAACTCCTTGAGCATCACGTGGCCCATCGCCATGGCCAGCGCGCCGTCGGTGCCCGGCTGGGCGGGCATCCACTCGTCGGCGAACTTGACGTTGTCGGCGAAGTCCGGGCTGACCACGATCACCTTCTGGCCGCGGTAGCGGGCCTCGGCCATCCAGTGGGCGTCCGGCGTACGGGTGACCGGGACGTTGGAGCCCCACATGACGAAGTAGGAGGCGTCCCACCAGTCGCCGGACTCGGGCACGTCGGTCTGGTCGCCGAACACCTGCGGCGAGGCGACCGGCAGGTCGGCGTACCAGTCGTAGAACGACAGCATGGAACCGCCGAGCAGCGACAGGAACCGCGCGCCGGTCGCGTGGGACACCATCGACATGGCCGGGATCGGCGAGAAACCGGCGACCCGGTCCGGGCCGTACCGCTTGATCGTGTGCACGTGCGCGGCGGCGATCATCTCCTGGGCCTCGTCCCAGGTGACCCGGACCAGGCCGCCCTTGCCGCGGGCCCGCTGGTACCGGCGGCGCCGCTCGGGGTCACCCTGGATGTCGGCCCACGCCGCGACCGGGTCACCGAGCCGCTGCTTGGCCTCGCGGTACATCTCCACCAGCACACCGCGCGCGTACGGATAACGCACCCGGGTCGGCGAGTACGTGTACCAGGAGAACGCGGCGCCGCGCGGGCAGCCACGCGGCTCGTACTCCGGCCGGTCCGGCCCCACGCTGGGATAGTCGACCTGCTGTTGCTCCCAGGTGATGATGCCGTCCTTGACGTACACCTTCCAGGAACACGAGCCGGTGCAGTTGACGCCGTGGGTGGAGCGCACCACCTTGTCGTACGACCAGCGGTCGCGGTAGAACGCGTCCGCTTCACGACCGCCGATCTGATACAGGGCTCGGCCGTCCGGCGACACCTCCGCCCGGCGGACCAGCCCTCCGACTGCCAACAGTGCCCGGCTCGCATGCTCCCCAGTGCCCGCCATGCGCCTCATTCCCTCGGTCGTGACCTTGATCCCACGTTCGTGCCTCTGCTGCCTCGCCGCAACCCCGAACCTGGACCGCGGCCCATCACATCGTGATGTCGGCGTCCGCCGCCCGGGCCAAAGGTCCCGATGCGGCAGGGTCGACCGGATTCGCCGCACCGACGCACGGCGAGTGGCGAGAATCGTCCACCTTCGACGGTCGCAGCTTGGTGGTGGGCGGCGTCACCAATCCGACCATGTCGTCTTCCACCGCTCGGCTACCTGCCTGTGACGCGGTCCCACGCCGGAATCGGCAGGGCGATGACCGCGGCCGGAAACAGGCCGTGCTCCTCGTTGTCGATGTGCCGACGCAGCCGGTCCAGGGCGGCCAGCACCGTCGGCCAGTCCGGTGCCTTGCGGTCGAGGGCACCGAGAACGCCGTGGATGTCGTCGTGCTCGTCGCACAACCGGTCCACGGCTTCGGTGAGACTGCCCTCGGCGCGCAGCTCGACGAACAGACCGCGCTCCTCGATGTCGGTGTGCGGCATCAGCAGTGCGAGCAGCTCGTCGAGGAGGGCGACGGCGTCAGTCCCACCGGAGGTGATCGCCGTCCGGAGTCGCCCCGCAGCGTTTGCGATCGCCTCGTGCTCGGCGCTCAGTTGACCGATCAGCGGAAACTCCCGGCAACCGCAGTAGTTGCACATGATCGATCTCCTGACGGTGATGTGGTGATACATCCAGCTTGCCCCGGTAGAAACTCGGGAGAGTAGGGCCGTTGGGCCCGTGCCGGGGCGGTACAGTGCCCCACCCCGACGTCGGCCGTCGACACGCTCAGGCCGCGACGGACAACCGGTGCAGGCGGATCTGCCAGACGTCCGGACCGTCCTGCAACCACTCGGCGGTCACCTGCCCGGCGAAGTGGGACTCGATCTCGGTCAGCAGGGGCCGGGGCGCGTGCGGGGCGACCAGAACCAGCGCCGCATCGGCGGGCAGGGCGTCGATGGCGGCGAGAACTCGGGCGTGGCGCTCCCCGTGAGGCAGATCCCGCACGTCGAGCCGGGGATCGATGCTCAGCAGCGGAGCATCCACCTCCGCGCTGGCGGCATCGCCGCCGCAGCCGCAGCCGCCACGACCGCCGCCGCAGCCACCCGCCGAGGAGCCGGTCTCGGCGCCGACGATGTCGTGCATGCCGTCGAGCAGCTCGGCCAGCGACACCGCTTCGGCGTCAACCAGCAGCGGCACGACCAGGTCGTTCTCCTTGGCCAGGTGAGTGGCAAACACCGCCTGCAACGCGCGGGCCGTCGCCGCCGCCGTCGTCGGGGAGGCGGTCGCCGTCAGCTCGGTGACCAGCGCCGTGATGGCGCGATGCTCGCCGAGCATCCCCTGCACCAGCAGCTCACCCGCCGGTAGCTCGGCAGCGGCCGGATACAGGCCCGCCTCCTCGGCGTACGCGTGCGGCAGCAGCTCGCCGTGCAACCAGGCCACCAACTCGTCGCGGCGCAACCACACCTGCTCGGTGACACCGGCATCGACGGCATCGACCAGGCGCGTCACGTGGTTGGTCAGCGCTGCGGACAGCTCGCTGTGGTGACGGACCACCGCACGCGCGGCCCGCTCGTCGGCGACACGATCCAGCTGTGACATGAGACCCTCCGAGGGTTTCTACGTCGTTTGACGTTGTAACGTTATGCATCGTGGAAACTCCGCGTAAAGGCCCCAGCGGGGAGACGATCGACACTCCTCGTCACCGTGCTCTGGGTTCGACCAGCCGGGTGTCGATCCTGCGGCTGGTACGGGCCGCCGAGGGCGGTGTCACCGCCGCCGAGGTGGCCGCCCGCACCGGGCAGCACCTGTCCACCACCCGCGCCCACCTGGACCGGCTCACCAAGGCCGGGCTTCTGGTCAAGGCCCGCGCCAGCGGCGGCCTGCCGGGTCGTCCGGCGTGGCGGTACCGGGCGGCGGCGGCCGATCCCGCCCCGGCCACCTACCGGGACCTGGCGGCTGCCCTGCTGGGACACCTGTCCCGCAGCGGCGGCGACGTCAAGGCCACCGCAGCCCAGGTGGGCCAGGACTGGGGCCGACAGTTGGCCGCCGCGGCACCGCCTGGCGACGACCCGGTGGACACCGTCCTGGCGGTCCTGAACGGCCTGGGTTTCAGCCCGCGACGCCAGCCCACCACCGACGACGGTGCCGGAACGGAAGTGCACCTGCTGACCTGCCCGTTCCTGGAACTGGTGGGCCAGAACCCCGACGCGATGTGCGGCCTGCACCTCGGCGTCGTCCGGGGAGCCCTGCGGCACGACGACGCGCCGGACACACCGGTGGTGCTGGAACCCTTCGGCGCCCCCGCGGCATGCGTCGTGAGACTGCCCACGACGAGGCGAACGGCCGGGTAACGGTCGTGAGCCTCCCCGCCTCGATGCCCGTCCGGTGGCGGCTACCCGCCCTCGCCACCGCCGCCGTCGCGCTGCTGTCCGGCCTGTACGCGGGCCTGCAGCTGCTCGGCACGCCGGTTCCCACCCCGCCGGTCGCGGTGGACCAGGTGCATGGACCGCTGATGGTCCTCGGTTTCGTCGGCACGCTGATCGCGCTGGAACGCGCGGTCGCACTCGGCGCGCGCTGGGCGCTGCTCGCCCCCACCTGTTCCGGGCTCGGCGGTCTCGCGCTGGTCGCCACCGGACCGAGCCTGGCCGGCAAGGCGCTGCTCATGTCCGCGTCGGTGGTCCTGCTCGGGATCTACCGGGCGCTGTGGCGCCGCCAACCCAGCGCCGCTCTGCTCGCCCAGACCACCGGCGCGTTCGCCTGGTACGCGGCCACACTGCTGTGGCTGGCCGGCTACCCGGTCGCCGAGACCGTGCCGTGGCTGGCCACCTTCGTCGTGGCCACCATCGCCGGCGAACGCCTTGAGCTGGCGCACGCCGCACTGCACCACCCGTACGCCGAGCGGTGGTTCCTCACCGCGCTGGCCGCCCTACTGGCCGGCGCCACGGCGACCACGCTGTGGCCGATGACCGGCCCCCATCTGCTGGGTGCGGGCGTCCTCGCCGTCACGGCCTGGCTCGCCGTCTTCGACGTCGCCCGCCACACCGTCCGGGCGCGGGCCCTCCCCCGTTACGTCGCCGTGGGTCTGCTGTCCGGTTACGGGTGGCTGGCCCTGGCCGGCGTGCTGTGGGCCGGTGCCGGACCGGCGACCGACGGCCCCCGGTACGACGCCACGCTGCACGCGGTCTTCCTCGGCTTCGTCATGTCCATGATCTTCGTACACGCGCCGGTGATCCTGCCCGCGGTGCTGCGCCGGCCCCTGCCGTACCACCGGGTGCTCTATCCGCCCCTCGCCGTGCTGCACGCCTCGCTGCTGGTACGCGTCGGCCTCGGCGACGCCGCCGGCATGGCGCAGGTGTGGCGCTGGGCCGGAGTCGCCAACGTGGCCGCCGTGCTCGGCTTCGCCGGCTGCGCCGTCACCCTGTCACTACGACACGGAAGGTTGTCTCCGACGCCGACGCCGACGCCGGTCCGGCACCGCATCCCGGCGGGTGTGTCGTGAGCACCATCGTGGCCGGCGATCAGGCTCCGCCCAGCGGCAGCGGCCCCACCGGCCGCGCGACCTGGCACCGCCGCGTCGGCATGCTGCCCCTGGCGTACCTGGTCGCACTCGTCGCCGTCGCGCTCACCCACCCGGTCCTGCCGGCCTGGCGGTGGCTCGGCATGCACCTGCTGCTGCTCGGTGTCGCCACCAACGCCATCGTGATCTGGAGCGCCCACTTCACCAGCGCCGTGCTGCGCTGCCCACCACCGGCCAGCCGCCACGGCGACGGCATCCGGCTCACCGTGCTCAACCTCGGCGTGGCCGGGGTGCTCGCCAGCGGTGTCGTCGACCAGCCGTGGATCGGCGTCGTCGGCGCCGGCATGGTGTTCGCCGCGGTCGCGGCACACCTGGTGTGGCTGGTCGCGCGGCTGCGCGCGGCGCTGCCCGCCCGCTTCGCCGTCACGGTGCACCACTACCTGGCCGCCACCGGCGCCCTGCTGGTCGGGATCCCGGTCGGCGCCTGGATGCTCGTCGTCGACGACGTCAGCCGGTCGCGACTGCTGTTGTTCCACGCGCACGTCAACCTGCTGGGCTGGGTAACGTTGACCGTGCTGGGCACCCTGCTCACCCTGTGGCCGACAGTGCTGCGTACCCGCATGGCCGACGGTGCCGCCACCGCGGCCCGGCGAGGGTTGCCGGTCGCGGTCGCCGGACTCACGGCTGTCAGCACCGGCGTGTTGGCCTGGTGGCCGCTGCTGGCCGTCGGTGGGCTGGCGCTGACCGCCACGGCCGTCCTGCTCACCGCGGTGCCGGCCGCACAGGCCGCCCGGCGCAAGACCCCGGCCTCATTCCCGAGTTGGTCCATCACGGCCGCCGCCGGTTGGCTGGTCGTCGCGCTCGGCGTCGACGCCTGGACACTGCTGTCCGCGTCCGACCCGGCCGTGGCGGCGGACCGCTTTTCCGCCGTGCTCGTGCCGTTCCTCATCGGCTTCGTCGGCCAGGTAATCCTCGGTGCCCTGGCGTACCTGCTGCCCGTGGCGCTCGGTGGCGGACCGGCCCTGGTACGCGAGCGCACCGAACGGCTCGACCGTCACTGGCCGCAGCGCGTCGCCACGACCAACGCCGCCCTGGCCGTCTTCGTCCTGGCGGTACCCCCCTACGTACGGATCACCACCTCGCTGCTCCTGCTCGCCGCCCTGCTGCAGTTCCTCGTGCCCGCTGTGCACGTTTTGCTCGCCTCCCGGAGACAACCGTGACACCACCTGTCGCCACACCCCCACCGGCGCGCCCGCTCGGCGGCGTGGCGGTCGGGCTCGCTCTGGTCCTGCTGGCCGTCCTGGTCGGCGTGGCCGCCGAACGCGCCACCGCACCAGCCACCAACACCGCTGCGGCGGCCGGCGTGACCCCCACCGGGCGGACCACCACCGTGGCCGTCACCGCCGACGGCATGCGTTTCCAACCCGACCGCATCACCGTTCCCGCCGGGGACCGGCTGGTCATCGAACTGACCAACAACGACCAACGCCGCCACGATCTCGTCCTGGCGACCGGCGCCAAGACCGCCATCCTCGCCCGCAACGGCACCACCCGCCTGGATGCCGGCATCATCGGCGCCACCGTCGAGGGATGGTGCTCGCTGCCCGGGCACCGCCGGGCCGGCATGACCCTGACCATCACCACCACGGCGACATCGACCGGGACCGACAGCCACACCGGGCACGCCGCACCGACCACGGAGCCGGCTCCCGCACCGGTCATCGACGCGATGGCGGAGCCCACGGCCGGCTTCACCGCCCACGACGCCACCGCCCCGCCCGTCCCGACCGGCCGGATCCACCACGTCGAACTGCGCGTGCGGGAGGTCGTGCGGGAGGTCGCACCCGGCGTCCGGCAGCAACTGTGGACGTTCAACGGAACGTCGCCCGGGCCGGTGCTGCGCGGTCGCGTCGGCGACACCTTCGACGTCACCCTCATCAACGACGGCACCATCGACCACGGCGTCGACTTCCACGCCGGTGCCCTCGCCCCCGACCGACCCATGCGGCCGATCGACCCTGGCGAGCGGCTCACCTACCGGTTCACCGCCACCAAGGCCGGCATCTGGATGTACCACTGCTCGACGATGCCGATGCTGCACCACATCGGCAACGGCATGTACGGCGCGGTCATCATCGACCCACCCGACCTGCCCGCCGTCGACCACGAATACGTGCTCGTGCAGTCCGAGTTCCATCTCGGCCCCGACAGCGAACCCGGCGACCTGGCCAAGATGCAGGCCGAACGACCGGACGCGGTGGTCTTCAACGGCTACGTCTCCCAGTACGCGCACCGGCCGTTGACCGCCGGGGCCGGCGACCGGATCCGCATCTGGCTGCTCAACGCCGGCCCGAACCGCTCCAGCGCCTTCCACGTCGTCGGCGCCCAGTTCGACACCGTCTACGCCGAGGGCGGCTGGCGACTGCGGCCGGACGACCCCGGGGCGGCCCAGGTGCTGGACCTCGCGCCCGCCGCCGGCGGCTTCGTCGAGACCGTCCTGCCCGAACCGGGACGGTTTCCCTTCGTCACCCATGCCATGGTCGACGCCGAACGCGGCGCCCGCGGCGTGATCGAGGTGCGGTGACCAGGCCCATGACCACTCCCGTACGCCGCACCGCCAGGTCCACCGCCGTCCGGCCGCGGCCCCGCAGGCTCCGACAGTTCGTTCCGCCTCAGCACGGTGCCTGGGCGATGCTGCTCGTACCGTGGCTCGCCGCGGTCCTCACCGTCGGACTTCACTGGCCGCACCTGCCCCTGCTCGGTGCCTGGCTCACCGGCTACCTGCTCAGCTACTACCTGCTGCAAGCCGTCAAGACGCGCCGGCCCGGCCGGGTACGCGCCCAGCTGTGGACCTACGGCATCCCGACCGCACTGCTGGGCGGCCTCGTCCTGCTGCTCCGCCCGGAACTGCTCTGGTACGCCCCCGCCTACACCGCCCTGCTGGCCGTCAACGTCGTGCACGCGCGACGGCGGGCCGAACGTGCCCTCGGCAACGACATCGCCTCCGTCGCGCAGAGCTGCCTCATGGTCTTCGTCGTCGCCACCGCCGCCGGTCAGCCTCTCGACACGGTCGTCACCGCGTTCCTCGCCGTCGCCGCCTACTTCACCGGCACCGTGCTGTACGTCAAGACGATGATCCGCGAACGCGGCAACACCACCTACCACCGAGCCTCGGTCGGCTATCACATCGCCGCGGTCGTCCTGGCCGCCTGGCTGAGTCTCCCCCTGCTCGGCGTGTTCCTGCTTCTCCTCGTCCGCGCCGCCGTCCTACCCCGACGCCGGCTCACCCCGAAACACGTCGGCCTCATCGAGATCCTCGCCAGCATCCTCGTGCTGATCGCCACCACGAGCTGAACCGACGATCATGCTGGCATCCGGCGGTGACTTCCCGCCCGACCGCCGCACCGCCGGCAACCCCGCACACCCGGCGTGACACAGTCGATGCGGAGAGACAGATCCACACCGGATCGCCTACACTGCCGATGCACTGCGAATCGTCGATCGTTGCCAGCGGATGTGCCGAAAGACATCCCAGGAGCTTGAATGCCAAGCAGCAGTCTTCAGGGACTGACCGGGCAGGCGGACACCTCGGCCGACGACCGGCTCTCTCCTCGACCAACGGTGAAAGAATCTTGCAACCACACCTCGGCCGGCCCGCGTCACCGTGGCTGGTCAAGATGACACCCGCTGCCGCGGATCCCCGGGCGAGCCTGGTCATCTGCCCGCACGCGGGCGGATCAGCCGCCGCCTACCTCAAGCTCGTCCGGGCGTACCCGTCGTGGCTGGCGACGATGGTCGTCCAGTATCCGGGGCGGGCGCACCGGATCCAGGAGCCTTACGCCCGCTCGATCGGCGAGCTTGCGGCGAACACGGCGGCGGCGATCCTGGCCTGTGTCGACGGTCCGGTCGTGCTTCTCGGTCACAGCCTGGGTTCCCTCGTCGCCCTGGAGACCGCCCGCATCCTGGCGGCGGAAGGGCGAGAACCTGTGGCGCTCTACCTGTCGGGGCGGGGTGACCCGTCGGCGCCGCCCAAGGGCGGACAGCACCTGCTGGACGACACACAGTTGATCGAGCACATCTGCGCCCTCGGTGGCACGGACCGCCGGATCTTCGACGACGCGGCGATGCGCGCGCTCGCGTTAGAGGTGATCCGGGCCGACTACCGTGTCCTGTCCGCGTACCGGTACCACCGGGGTCGGCTGCTCCACTGCCCGGTGACCGTGCTCAACGGCGCGGAGGATCCGGCGGTGCCGGTAGGTTCAGCCATGGCGTGGGCCGAGGTCACCCATGGCGCCTTCGCGCAACACGTGTTCCCAGGTGGACACTTCTTCATCCTGGACCACGTCGAGGCAGTCGCGGATCTGATGTCGTCCGGTCTGCTGTCGCAGCTACCGCCGGACCCAGCCGGCCGGGTCGCTCCGGTCAACGAAACGGCACTGTGACCTCGCGATCGAAACGGAGGACGCCACCGACGATCCTCCCGGGGCATGTCGATGACACCGCGACGGCGTGGGCCCTTTGGACGGTGTTGCTGTCGGGATAGCGGGAATCGCCTTGCCGAGGCGCACCCGGCGGGACAAGCTGCCGCCATGCTGGAACAGCAGCGCGGCAAGCTGTGGCTGGTGGTGGCAGCCGCCGGCTACGGCAAGACCACCGCGCTGCGCCGGCTGTTCCCCGGCCCGACCGTCCGGTGGCAACGGGAGTGCGACGTCGATGCGTTGCTCCGCGGCGAGCTGGCGGAGCTGGCCACCGGCGCGACGCAGCTCGTCCTCGACGGACTGCCCGCCATGTCGGAACGGACCGAGCAGGCTTTGCTGCACGCGATCGCCGGCCTGCCGGACGGCGTACGGCTGGCCCTGTCGTCGCGATGGCCGGTGGGCTGTGCCGCGTCGTCGTGGTTGACCCGGATGGTGCCCGCGCAGCTCCGCCCGGCCGAGCTGAGCCTGACCACCGATCAGGTCGACGAGGTGCTGCACACCGAGTACGGGCTGACCGCCCCCGCCCTGGCGCAGCGCGTGCACGAGATCACCGCAGGGTGGCCCGCGCTGGTCCGGCTGGTCGCCGAGACCCTGGTCGCCGAGGGCGTACCCGCCGGGCCGCTCCTGCCGGCGGTGACCGAGCCCGGCGGTCTGGTGACGCGTTACCTGGCCGAGGAGGTGCTCGGCCCGCTGCCGGAGGACGTCCGGCGGCTGCTGCACGAGGTGGCCGACCTCGCGCCGGTGACGGCGGGCGTCTGCGCGGTCACCGGACACCCGGCGGCCGGGCCGCAGCTCGGCCGACTGCTGCGCACCGGGCTACTGACCAGGGTCGGCACCGATCCCGACACCGGGCCCCGGGTGGTACCGGTGATCGCCGCAGTCGCCGGCCACGACCGGCCGCCGGTGACGCGCGGGACGCTGCTGCGGGCGGCGACCTGGTACCGCGACCATGGCCCGGCCCGCGCCGCCGCATTCACCTTCCGGCTCGGCGGCGACGATGCGGCGCTGGCCGCGGTGCTCGACGAGCACGGCGACCGGATGATCGCGGCCGGCCGGCCCGGCGCGATAGCCGAACTGGTCACCACCCTGCCGGCGCCGCTGCGCACCCGCAGGCTACGGCTGCTCGCCGGCGACGCGTTGCGTACCGCTGGCGACGTGGCCGCGGCGGCCCGCGCGTATCAGGAGGTGGCGGCAGCCGAGCCGAGGTGGGAGCCGGGCATCGCCTGGCGGATGGGCTTGATCCACTACCTGCGCGGCGACCAGCCCCGGGCCCTGGCCGACTTCGCCCGGGGCGACGAGGCCCCGGGTTGCCCCACCGATCAGGCGATGCTGCTGGCGTGGACGGCGGCGGCCACCGCTCGCAGCGGTGACGCGGCGGCCGGGGTGGAACACGCCTGGCGGGCCTACCGCCGCGCGGCCGAGACCGGCCGGGACAGTGCGCTGGCCACCGCACACGTCAGCCTCGCCCTCTGCCTCGGACTCACCGGTGACCAGGTCGGCGGCGAGGAGCACTACCGGCTGGCGCTGGGCATCGCCGAACGCACCGGCGACCTGGTGCTGCTGGCCCGGATCCTGGTCAACCAGAGCTACCACCTCGTCGAGCAGGCCCGCTATCCGGCAGCGCTGGCCGCCGCCCAACAGGCGGCCGGGCACGCCGAGGCTGCCGGCCACGCCAACCTGTACGCGATGGCCGCCGGGACCGAGGCCGACATGCTGGCGATGCTCGGCCGGTACGACGACGCGGCGGCGCGGTACGCCCAGGTGCTCGCCTGCCATCAGCGGATGGGCTCGCGCCGCTGCGCCGACACGTACCTGGGTCTGGCCGAGCTGTATCTGATGCGCGGCTGGCGGGAACAGGCCCGGGCCGCGTTCGTCGAAGCGGTCCGGTTGGCCGATGACAGTGACAGCCGGAAGCTGGCGGTGCGGGCGCACGCCGGGCTGGCCCGGGTGCTACTGCCCGACGACACGGCGGCGGCGGCCCGGCACGCCGCCGAGGCAACCCGGCTGGCCAGTGACGACCTTCGGGTTCCGGCACTGCTCGCGCAGGGCTGGGTGGCGCTGGCCGGCGGCTACGCCGCGCACACCGCACGGTTGGCCGGCGAGGCGCTAGACCTGGCCCGGTCCGGTGGGTTGCGGGCCGGCCTGGCCCGGGCGCTGGAGCTGCGGGCCGTCGCGGAGATCGACCCGGGTCGGGCCCGCGCCGCCCTGCGCGAGGCGTACGCGATCTGGGCCGACGCATCGGCGGTCGGCGACGCGGCCCGTACCGCGCTGGCGTTGAGCCGGCTGCCGGGCGCCACGGCCGACGATCGGTTCGCCGCGCTGCTGGCCACCGAGCGCCTCGCCGCCGGGGGCGGCTCGATCGACCAGGAGGAGACGCCGCCGGACCAGCCAGCCGACGGCCAACCGTCAAATGGCGTGGGTCGCGTCGGCGTCCTGGTCCGCGCCCTCGGCCGGTTCGAGGTACGGGTGGCCGGGGCTGCGGTGCCGCCGTCGGCCTGGCAGTCGCGGCGGGCGCGGGACCTGCTGCGGATCCTGGTGGTGCGCCGGGGCCGGCCGGTGCCCCGGGGCGAGCTGTGCGAACTGCTCTGGCCTGACGACGATCCGAGCAGGACCGGGCACCGACTGTCGGTGTTGCTGTCGATCGTGCGCGGGGTGCTCGACCCGGACCGGGTCTTCGCCTCGGACCACTACCTGGTGACCGACGCGGCAAGCGTCGCGCTGGACGTCACCCACCTGCGGGTCGACGTGATGGAGTTCCTCGGTGCGGTGACCCACGGTCGTCGGTTGCTCGATCGGGGTGCCCAGGCGGAAGCACGCACCATCCTCACGGCGGCCGTGCGGGACTACCGGGCGGACGTGTTCTCCGACGAGCCGTACGCCGACTGGGCCTCGGCGCTGCGCGAGCAGGCGCGGGCCGCGTACGTCGCGGCGCTGCGGATGCTGGCCGACGCGCACCGGTCGGCGGGAAACAGCGACGCCGCCGTGGACTGCCTGCTCCGCCTGCTGGAGAAGGATCCGTACGACGAGCCGGCCCACCGGATGCTGGTGCGCACCCTCGTGGCGGGCGGACAGCACGGCGAGGCACGGCGGGCGTTCACCCGCTACCGCGCGGCGATGCGCGCGATCGGAGTACGGCCGCCGGACGAGATCATCCTGACGCCACGGGTCGGGGTACGGCCGTCGGCGACGGTCGTGCCCCGACCACGGTGAAGGTTCGGGCAGCGCCGGCACGGCATTCGGCGCTCAGTAGATGTCGTGGTCGGTGCTGTACCCCGTGACCATCCACTTCGGATCATCGGTCAGGTACCGGGGAACCGTTCGCAGCTCGTCGTCCGCGGCCGACGGCCCGGCAGGTGTGCCGCCGCGGACGGACCGGCCCGTATCGGTGCCGGCCCGCTGGACCGCCGCGACGGTCACCCGGGTCCCGTCGTCGTTGGGCATCATCGCGTCGATGAAGATGTCGGATGCGGGGGCCGGGAACGGGTTGGAGAGGCTGGGCAGCACGGTGATCTCACCGCCGACACCGGACATGGACGGGAATTCCCACTCCCACTCGCGCTGCACGGTCACGGTCCGCGGCGAGGACGTACCGACCGGGCTGGTCGTGGCGAACCGCTTGTAGCGAAACACTCCGCTGTCCTCCCACGAGGCACGGCTGCCTTCCACACAGACCGCGTAGGCGACCGGGCTGGCGCCGATCCGGTGGAAGGCCGTGCGAACGGTCACGCTCGCGCCGTCGGCGTCGGGGACCAGTCCGGCCAGCGGCACCCCGGCGGGCAGGTCAAACCCGGTGCCGCTGAGCACCAGGTCGGCGGGGCAACTCGCGGTTTGCGAACCGGCCGGGGATACCTCGACGACCCGCGCCGTGCCGTCGTCGGACTCGCAGATGGCGGCGGCGATCACCGACCACGGTTCCGCGTGGTCCGGGTACGCCTCGCCGCGTACCTCGACCGAGGTCGCGCCCGGCACGATCGCGGCCAGGCGGACTCCCCCGTTGCCGTTCCTGATCCGGCCACCGGCGCCGATCAGCACCTCGTCCGCCCCGCACGTCGCGGTCACGCTCTTGGGCGACGTGGTGTCATAGCCGCTCTCCGCCCGATGCCGGTACGCGGCGTGCGCCGCCCCGGGTAGGACGAGGGTCGCGGCGACCGCGACGACCGCTGCGGCCGCCGCGACAGCGCACCGCGACCGATTGCTTGTGCCGAGTGTCGTGCCCCTGCTCATGACCACTGTCCTTTCCTGCTGACGCTGCCGCGAACGGTTCGCGCGGCGCTGCCCGGAATCATCGGCGGGGCCCGTCACGGTGGCGTCATGGTGGCGCACGGCAGGCTCCGGAAAGCGCCCGCGCCTGGTCACGCCGACCGACGTGACCAGGCGCTGCGCCCGCTGACGGTACGGGCCCACGAGCTGCTACGGGCCCCAGCAGATGACGTGGCTCTCCAGGTCCCACGGGGGCAGGTAGACCCCGTCCTCGACGGCGATCGCCTGGGCGTTGTTCTGGGCGACGTTCGCCATCGACCGGGTGAGCAGGACGTTTCCGGTGGCGGTGGCGGCGACCGTGGCGCCGACGCCGGTGGCGAGCGCGCCGGCCGGGCAACCCGCGGACACCTGACCCTTGGGGCTGACGCTGTTGGCCGCCCCGGTCAGGCTGACCAGCGTGCCGGTGAGGTTCGCCGGCAGGGTGGCGCAGATGGCGTACCCGACGAGTTCCCACGGCCCGGCGAACCCGCCGGCCGCGCCTGCGGTGACCACCCCGGCGGTGAGCGCCGCGTTCGGCTCGATCCGCTGGTAGAACGCTTCCCCGTTGGCGGTGCGCAGCTCCGCGCCGAGCCCGAGCAGGTCGGTGCCGGCCGGGCAGGCGGCCACCTGGTTCTTGATCGGGTCGACGTTGCTGCCACTCGCCGAGGTGACGCGCTGGTAGTTGGCCGGGGGCGCGCCCGGCACGCAGATCGCCTGCGCCACGAGGGTGTACGCCCCCGCCACACCGCCCGGGTTGGTGTGCGCCCAGACCGTCACCGACTGGGTGGCCAGGTTCGGAATGATGTCGGTCAACGTGACGTCGCCGCCACCACCGTCCACCGAGCCGCCGCCACCGGCGAGAAACTCGCCGGCCGGACAGGTGGCCACGGCGGACTGATTGGGGAAGGCGCCCGCCACGCTGACGTTCACCACTGTCGCCTGCGCCGGCCCCGCGCCGGTGGCGACGGCCACGGCCGTGCTGGCCAGCAGCAGGCCCGCGGCACCCGCGAGCCGGGCGAGCCTGGATCGAGTACGCATCGTGCACTCCACTTCGTACCTGCCGCGAGACGATTACGCCCCGACGGGGCGACGCGGCAGGTAACCCACGATCCGTGCCGGCCTCACGGCGGCCTCAGTGCCGCGTCAGGGTGGACGCAACGGTGCGCCGTCGACGCGGAGGGGCCCCGCGTCGACGCTCGTTCGTGGCTGACGCGGCGCACAATGAGACGATGGCGACGACCCGGGTCATCCTCTACCGTTTCCGGCTTCCGCTGCCACGCGGCGACATGATCGTCCACCGGGAGGGCAGGAAGACGGCTATCCGCTGGGACGACGAGCCGGTCGCGGTGTTGACCGTGGTGTGGGTCGATGACGAGTCCCGGCACCGCTATTTCATCGACCGCGATCTGGCCGACCGGTTCGACCTACGCCCCGCCGAGCGGGACTGGCAGTTCGTGTCGGTGGACCTCGACCCGGCGACGGCCGCGCAGTGGCGGGTCGCGGCGGAGAGCTACCTGACCGCGATTCAGGCCGCCGAGCGCGACCGGCACGCGGCCCGGGATCACCCGCCGTGGTTCCGACGCAAGGCCGCCGCCGAGCGTGCCCGGTCCCGGCACCGCGCGGCACTCGACGCCGCCGACAACGCCTACGCGCCGGTGCGGGAGGCCGCCTCGCGATTGGTCGACGAGGTGTATGCCCCGATCGCGACACGGGAGAGAGCCATCGCGGCGATCATCGGCAAGCCGCTCTGGAGGTACGTACGCAGGGGCGACATCGCTCTTGTGCACGCGGCCACCTCGGGCGGGTCGACCGCCGAAGAGCTCATCTCGGCCATCAGTCGGCAGAAGGGGATCACCGCGTTCCGGTGGGAGCCCGATGCCGTGGCGAAGGCCGTGGAGTTGCTCGGGGAAGACGGATTCGAGGTGTGGTGGCACCGGTTCGCCGGGAATTGGCAGTACCGGCTTCAGCAGCACGAGAAACCACGGCGAGCCGGCGGCACCGGCCTCGCCGGCACCGGCGGCTTCGGAATCTGAGCGCGGGTGTCGAGTCAGCCCATCCGGCTCTGCCCGCAGGGCCCGCCGTGATCGCAGTACGGCTGCCGTTGGCTCCGCCCGCACCCGCACAGGACCGCCCTGGTCTCCGCGCGCACGCCCTGGGGCGTGTCCACTCTCAACTCACCGCGCACGATCAACTGTCCGGTGGCGTCGCGCCTGATCTGCGTCGGCCGGTCCGGGGCCTCCGCACCACCGTCTGCGAATTCGTACCGCAACGCTCCGGAGGGACACCGCCGCACCACCTCGGCCAGGCGCTCAGCCTCGGCGCCGTCGGGCCGGATCCACGGGCGCTGACCCGGGTCGAAGACCGCCGGCAGGCCGCGTACGCACTCGGCGGCGTGCAGGCAACGTCGGGCCTCGAAGGTCACGGTGATCGACCGGCCCTCGTACGCCTTCGTCGCCGTTTCGCTGCTCATTCCGACCTCCGTCGCTGCCCTACCCGGCTGTTCAGTCGCTGACCCTGCTGCGGGACTGGTACACCAGGTCCTGATACTCGGGGTGCCGGGCGATCCAGCCCGCGAAGAACGGACAGGTGGGCAGGACCAGCAGATTCGCGGCACGGGCCGCGTCGAGGCCGGCGCGGGCCAGCGCCGCGCCCACTCCCCTGCCCTCGTACGCCGGCGAGACCTCGGTGTGCACGAACGCCACGAGTTCCGCAGTGCGGATGTACTGCGCGAAACCCGCGACCGTCGATTCTCCCTCGACCCGAGCCTCGTACCGATTGGCCTCGGGGGCATCGCTCACATTCACTACCATGTGTCCTCCAGCTCGCCGTGCTGCGCATCGAAACCCGATGCCCGTCATGAGCCGGGTACGCGGCCACGCGCACGACGCCCCACCCCGGTTGGTTGATGTGTCACCCAGACTAGCCACCGATAGTTGATGCGTCAACCAGCCCCCCGGGCTCGCCCATCCTTGATCGAATCCGCGCAGGAAGTCCGGCAGCCACATGCCGTCGACGTTGTCGTTACGCTCCCCGCATGGACCCAACGCCCCGCTGGCTCACCTCGCAACAGCAGGTCGCCTGGGACAGTTTCATTCGCATGCAGGAGAAGCTCATCGGACGGCTCGCCCGCCGAATCCAGGCCGACTCCGGCATGTCCGCCGCCGACTACATCGTGTTGGTCAAACTCACCGAGACCAGCGGCGGACGGATGCGCCTGACGGATCTGGCAAAGCAGGTGGAGTGGGAAAAAAGCCGCATGTCACACCAAGTACGGCGAATGGCCGAGCGCGGACTGGTGGCCAAGGAGGAATGCCCCGACGACGGACGCGGAGCGTTCATCGCGGCCACCCCAGCCGGCTGCAAGGCGATCGAGGACGCGTCACCCCTGCATGTCGAACATGTCCGCCGGCTGTTCATCGACGCACTCAGTCAGGAAGAACTCGACATGCTCGCCAGCATCTCCGATCGCGTCCGTGCCCACCTGGAGAGTCAGCCCGACTGAGGCGCAGCGACACCGAGGAGTCGCCGCGCCTCGCCGCTGACCCCGGGGGAAGCGATCGGAGCCCAGGCAGCGAACAGCGAGCGGAAGTACTCGCCGTACCTGTCCGCGGTAGCCGGATCCTGCTCGACGACATCCAGTTCGTTGACGATGCTGAGATCGAGGGCGGTTCGTCACACCGGCGTACCGAGCAGCTCGGTCGTTCGCTCCCACAGGCGGGTGGCCAACTTGTCGTCCGTGGCCTGCCGGTGGACCGGCCCGTTCGGTCGGAGGCGGTGGAAGTAGCCGCCGTTCACCGCCTCCGGATCAGGCATCGTGGCCAGGTGAACCAGCGGCTCGGCGCCCTCGGCGAGAGTGGACAGACCACCCAGCAGCCGGTACCGGACCAGCGCCGCGACCAGCGGGGCTTCCCGGTTGATGTCGGTGGCGGCGATCACCCCCGGGTGGAACGCCATCGCGGTCAGCCCGCTGCCCCGGGTACGCCGGGCCAACTCGCGGGTGAACAGGATGTTCTGCAGCTTCGTCATCCCGTACCGCAGCAGCTCGGACCGTTTGCCGGCACCTTCGAGATCGTCGAGATCGATGCTGCCGAACCGGTGGCCATTGCTGGAGGTGGTGATGACGCGCGCCCGCCCGGCGGTGGTCAACCGGTCCAACAGGAGATTGGTGAGCAGAAACGGGGCCAGGTAGTTGACCTGGAACATCACATCATGACCGTCCTCGGTACGGCTCCGCCTGGTCAGCACGACGCCGGCATTGTTGGCCAGCACGTCGATACAGGGGTAGCGAACCAGGAGGGTGTCGGCGAGCCGGCGTACGTCCGACAGCCGGGTGAAGTCGGCCACCAGCGGCTCGCCGCCCACCTGGCGCGCGACGGCTGCGGTCTTCTCGGGCGACCGGCCCACCACCACCACGGACGCGCCCAGGCACGCCAACCGACGGGCAGCCTCGGCGCCGATACCCGCGCTGGCCCCGGTGATCACGACGGTCCTGCCTGCCAAGATCCGGTCACCCATGGCATCCATCTCCCTGAATGGGACGATGGCCAATCGTAAGAAACCAACAGCACGAACGCCACCGCCAGCGGTGGTCAGGCCGAGCAGGTGATGGAGCCGGGCAGCACCTTGAGCGACTGGCTTGCCGACCACGAGCCGGGCGGTCACTTGTGATCGTTTACCGCCCGGCTCGGTGCGGTCAGCTCCCGCGTACCTCGGCGGCGGCGTCGACCAGGTGCCGCAGGGACGCCTCGACCTCCGGATAGCCGCGCGTCTTGAGGCCGCAGTCCGGATTGACCCACAACCGGCGGGCCGGCACGGCCGCGACCGCCCGGCGCAGTGCCTCGATCACCTCGTCGCGCGGCGGCACCCGGGGGGAATGGATGTCCCACACCCCGGGTCCGACACCCCGGCCGTAGCCGATCGCGGCCAGATCGTCGAGCACCTCCATCTTGGACCGCGATGCCTCGATGCTTGTGACGTCGGCGTCGAGGGCGTCGATGGCGTGGATCACCTCGCCGAACTCCGAGTAGCACAGGTGGGTGTGGATCTGGGTGTCGTCGGCGACACCGCCGGTGGCCAGCCGAAACGCTCCGACGGCCCAGTCCAGGTACGCCTTCTGGTCGGCCTTGCGCAGCGGCAGCGTCTCGCGTAGTGCCGGTTCGTCGACCTGGATGACCCGGATGCCGGCGGACTCCAGGTCGCGGCACTCGTCGCGCAGCGCCAGCGCGACCTGGTCGGCGGTGTCCGCGAGGGGCTGGTCGGTACGGACGAACGACCAGGCCAGGATGGTGACCGGGCCGGTGAGCATGCCCTTGACCGGTTTGCTGGTGAGCGACTGCGCGTAGGTGGACCACTCGACGGTCATCGGTGCCTTGCGGGACACGTCACCGTAGATGATCGGTGGGCGTACGCAGCGGGAGCCGTACGACTGCACCCAGCCGTGCTGCGTGGCGGCGAAACCGTCGAGCTGCTCGCCGAAGTACTGCACCATGTCGTTGCGTTCCGGTTCCCCGTGCACGAGCACGTCCAGACCCAGCTGTTCCTGCAACCGGATGACCTGCGCCACCTCCGCGCGCATCCGCGCCACGTAGCCGGCGTCGTCAAGGCTGCCGGCCCGGTGCGCGGCGCGGGCCCTGCGCAGTTCGGCGGTCTGCGGAAACGACCCGATCGTGGTGGTCGGCAGCTCCGGCAGGCCCAGTCGTTCCTGCTGGCGGGCGGCCCGGTTGCGGTATTCACCGCGCTGCCGGTCGGTGGGACGCAACGCGGCCAGGCGGCCGCGCACGTCGTCGTGACGCCAGGCCGCCGGGGTGGGCGGCAGTGGCGCCGGTAGCGCGGTGGTGCCGTCGCGCAGCGCACGGCCGAGCACGACGATCTCGTCGACCTTCTGCCGGGCGAACGCCAACCGCGCGGACAACCGGGGGTCGAGGTGCGTCTCCGCGGACACGTCGACCGGCACGTGCAGCAGCGAGCAGGACGAGGAGACGGCGACGTGATCGGCGAGCCCGGCGACCGTCGCGCCGGCCGTCACGGCGGCCCGCAGGTCGGTACGCCAGATGTTGCGGCCGTCGACCAGGCCGGCGACGATGGTCCTGCCGCCCAGCGGGCCGGCGGCGGCGAGCCGGTGCAGGTTGCCCGGTCCGGCGACCAGGTCCACGCCGACGGCTTCGACCGGGGTGTCCAGCAGGGCCGGAAGCGCATCCCCGAGGTCACCGAAGTAGGTCGCCACGAAGATCTGCGGTCGGTGTGCGAGTTCACCGAGTCGGGTGTAGGCGCGACGGAGGGCATCGATCTCGGCGGGGCTGCGGTCGGCGGCGTAGGCGGGTTCGTCCAGTTGCACCCAGTCGACACCCGCGTCCGCCAGGGCGGCGAGAATCCGGGCGTACGTCCGGACCAGGTCGTCGAGCCGGGCGAACGGATCGTCTCCCTTGGCCAGCAGCAGGAACGTGGCCGGGCCGACGAACACCGGTCGGGTGGTGACACCCAGGTCGCGAGCCTCGGCGTACTCGTCCAGCGCCTTCGCCGGGTTGGCCGTGAAGACGGTGTCCGGGGCGATCTCCGGCACCAGGTAGTGGTAGTTGGTGTCGAACCACTTCGTCAGCTCCAGCGCCGGCTCGGCGTCGACGCCGCGGGCCATGGCGAAGTAGGTGTCCAGCGCGGACAGGCCCAGCCGGGCGAACCGGTTCGGGACCGCGCCGACGGCGACGGCCGTGTCGAGCATCTGGTCGTAGTAGGAGAAGGTGTTCGACGGGATCGCGTCGAGACGGGCATCGCGCAGCGTCCGCCACACCTGCGCTCGGAGACCGGCAGCGGTGTTGGCCAGCGCCTCGGCGTCGATGGTGCCGGCCCAGTACGCCTCGACAGCCTTCTTCAGCTCACGGTTGACGCCGATGCGTGGATAGCCGAGCACGGTGCTCTGCCCGAATGCGGTACTCACCAAGGGGGTCCTTCCCTCGAAGTGTCCGGCGGACACGGAAGGGGAAGACGGGTACACCTCGGGTACCGGCTTCCGCCCTGGCCCTCCCGAGCGGCCGCCGGCGGCGCACACCGGCGGCGTGCGCAGCACTGGCAGGTCTTCGGACTCGCGGGCATGACACCAGGTCGCCTACTGGCCGTCGCTTCCCAGACCTCACGGTCCAGTGCTTTGTTGACGGCGGTCGTTCCCACTCACCGCTGCGGGGCAGTCCCGGATTCACACCGGGTTCCCTCTTACGACGCCCCACCCACCCGGACGGGACGAACCAGCACCACCGCCATCGTACGGGCCACGCCGCGAGGGCGAATCGGGCGGGTGACGCGCCGCGACGGCGTGTGCCTCGACGTTCGCGGCCACCGGTCGGCGGCGTGCCTCCCGAGGAATGGCTGGTGGTTCGTCGTCCGCAACGACACCACGCCGGCCGTCGGAAAACCGCGCGTCAGGACTGCTCAATCTCCGAGAACAACCCCTTGAACGCGACCTGCGTCCCCACGAGCGTGCCGAAGACGTCAGCGGCAGCAGGCGTCGCGACTGCGTCGGAGGCGTCTTCGTAACTGTCGAAGTAGAGGTCGAGGGTCCGGTAGGCGGGGGTAGCGGTCCCGTCCTCCTTCGGCCACACCTTCGCAGACTCGAGTCGTCGCAGCTTCGGCAGCTTCGCCGCGGTCGCCTTCACGTCCGCGTAGGCACGCTCGAAGTCGTCGGGGGCCGCTGGGTTGTCGATTATGAAAGTGATCTTGGTGGACATGGAAGCCTCCGTTTGTCGTTCGTTCTGGGTCAACGGCTCGGGCTCGCGTTGGCGATACCCGAGCCGCTTCGATCCGGCGTGAACCGCGGCGGAGGAGCGCTCGGCTCCCCGTCAGCGGCCGTACGTCTCCAGCAGTCGCAACCAGACCTCGCTGACCGTCGGGTACGCCGGCACCGCGTGCCACAGTCGGTCCAGCGGGACCTCTCCGACGATGGCGATCGTCGCAGCGTGGATCAGTTCCGCGACGTCTGGACCGGCGAGGGTGAAGCCGACGACCACCTTTCGGTCCTCGTCGACGACCATGCGGGCATGTCCCTTGTAGCCGTCGGCCTGCAGGCTGGCTCCGGCGACGGTTCCCAGGTCGTAGTCCACGACTCGAATCCGTAGTCCGGCCGTCTCGGCCGCAGCCGCGGTCAGCCCCACCGACGCGATCTCCGGGTCGCTGAACACCACCTGCGGCACCGCACGCTCATCGGCGGTCGCGGCGTGCCGCCCCCACCTGCCGTCCTCGACCTTCTCCCCCTTCGCCCGGGCCACGATCGCGTCGCCCACCGCGCGCGCCTGATACTTGCCCTGATGGGTCAGCAGCACCCGCCGGTTCACATCACCCGCGGCATACAGCCACCCGCCTCCGCCGACCACACGCAGCGTGTCGTCGACCGCCAGCCAGGCACCCGGCACCAGTCCCACGCGGTCGAGGCCGATGTCCTGAGTGTTGGGCGTCCGGCCGATCGCCACCAGCACCTCGTCCGCCTCGACCCGCTCGCCGTCGACAGTTGCGATGTGGACGATTCCGCGGTCGTCGCGGTTTACGGAAGCAGCCTCCACGCCGAGGCGTACCGACACACCGGCCTCGCGCAACGACTCCGTGACCAACTCGCTGGCGAACGGCTCCGCCGACGGCAGCACACCGTCCCGGGCAAGCACCTCCACCGACGACCCCAGAGCGGCGAAGGCGGTCGCCATCTCGGTCGCCACCACGCCGCCACCGATGATGGCGAGCCGACGGGGAACCGACCCGGCCGAGGCAGCCTCGCGGCTGGACCACGGCGCCGCCGCACGCAGACCCGGAATGTCCGGCAACAGCGCGCTGCTGCCGGTCGCGACGACCACCGCGTGCCGCGCGGTCAGCCTGGTCGTGACACCGTCCACGCCGGTCACCTCGACAACGCGGGCGGAAGCGATCCGCCCCTGGCCACGGTGCAGGGCGATACCGGCCGACTCCAGCCAGGAAACCTGCCCGTCGTCCCGCCAATGGGATGCGAAGGAGTCGCGCCGGCCGAGCACCGCAGCCGCATCCAGGTTGCCCGTCACAGCCTCCCGAGCACCCGGCAGTTGGCGAGCCGCCCGCAACGCGGACGCGCTGCGCAGCAACGCCTTGGTGGGCATACAGGCCCAGTACGAGCACTCCCCACCGACCAGTTCCCGCTCGACGATGGCGGCGGTCAGCCCGCCCCGCACGACCCGGTCGGCAACGTTCTCCCCGACCGGACCGGCACCGATCACGACGACGTCGTACTCAAGTGAGGTCATGTCAGTTTCCCTTCGCGGCACGGCCGAGACGGACGGCCGCGATCAGGAAGAAGACGGCGCCGGGAATGGCGTAGCCAGCCGCGTTGATCAGCGACGGGTGATCCGCGGCGGCTGCGACGATGAAGGAGCCACCAGCCAGCACCGAGATGCCGCCGCTGATGATCATTGGCCACTGGCCGCCCATCCGCCGACGGGTGACACCTACGATCAACTGGACCAGACCGGCGACGATCGCCCAGGCACCCCAGACCCGCAGGACCGCGGGAACGCCGGACGCCCCGGCGACACCCACTCCTACCGCCGCGACGAGGCTCACCGCGATGTTCACATAGAGCAGGGCCGGCGAGCCGGTGGCCCTTGACGAACGAAGGTCGTAGCTGGCGGCACCGACGTCGAACAACGGATAGAGCACGAACAGCGCCACCGCGAGCGGACCGATCTCCTTGGCGGTGGCGATCGTCACCCCGGCCCACACGATGGCGAACGCGAAGCGGATGAAGTACAGCCGCCGCAGCGCGGAGGCAGCCTCGGAGATACCGGGCGAAGCAGCAATGGTGGTCACGGGTGACCCTTTCAACGGAGAGGTGGTAGACCGAACGTTCTGTCTCTACAAGCATGCCAGGGGCGGCCGGCACCGTCAAGACCGAACGTTCTATCCGCCACCTCGGGTATCGCGCGACTACCGCACGCCACGGCTCTCGCCGAAAGCCCGCCCCCTTCGTCGCCACATCGGGCCACGCGCCGTCATCGACGTGGCGCTGTTGGCCCCTGAGGTCGCTCGCTTCCCTCAGACCGAACGTTCTGTTCGTTATGGTGGAGGGCATGACACGTGGCAAACCCGACAATCGGCCCTCCGAGGCGCGCCTCCGGCTGCTCGCCACGGCAACCAGGATCTTCTACTCGGAGGGCATCCACTCCGTCGGTGTCGACCGGATCATCGCCGAGGCGAAGGTGACCCGGGCGACCTTCTACCGGCACTTCCCGAGCAAAGACGACCTCATTCTCGCCTACCTACGCGAAGTCCATGAGATGGAGCGCGGCACGGTCGACGCGGCCATCGCCAACGATTCATCACCCGTCGACCCGCTCCTGGCCATTGCCGGTTCCATAGCTCAGAACATCCAGTCCCCCGGCTTCCGTGGCTGCGCCTTCCTGAACGCCGCGGCGGAGTATCCCGACATGGAACACCCCGTGCGCCAAGAGATAATCGCCCACCGGCAATGGTTTCTGGACACGCTCAGCAAGCTGATGGCGCAGGTTCACCCGGAAACAGCGGACCCGGCCGCGCGCCGTTTCGTCATGCTCCGCGACGGCGCCATGGCAGCCGGATGCCTCTTCGACCCCGCGTTGGTGTCCGAGACATTCCTGCACGGCGTCGAGGACCTTCTTCAGCCGAGCGCCGATCGACCGTCGACCGAATCCATCGACTGACCGGGCCGCGCCGGGTCCAGCCGGCGACCGGCGGCGTTTGGATCGCCGCCTGGCCCTCGCCGCGACACCGCCAACGTTTCCTGAAAATCGCACTGGCGTAGATGCCGGGCGAAGAACTCGGCCGCGCCTTCCCCTGCGTACCAGGGAACACCAGTGTGTCCGCCCATGTTTGCGTGCAGCGTCTTCTCCTTCGAGCCGAAGGCGTCGAACAGCTTGAGGGCCGCCTGTCGGTCGTTCCCTTCATCGTCCCACTGCAACAGCACGTGCAGCGGAATGGTGACCTTTCGGGCCTGCTCGAAGATGACGCGCGGCACGAAACTCCCGGCGAAGAAGCCGGCAGCCACGATGCGCGGCTCCACCACCGCAAGCCGGATGCCGACGGAGATCACTCCCCCCGAGTACCCGACCGGGCCGCCGATCTCGGGCAGCGACAGGAGAGCATCCAGGGCGGCCTGGGACTCCGGGACCGCCTTGTCGACGAGCGGGAGGATGAGGGCATCGATGATCTCGTCGTCGACCGGCTGGCCGGCCTCCAGCGCCCGGCGCAGGTCGACGCGGGACTGTTCGATCGCGTCCCATCGGGGCCGGTGACCGCTGCCGGGCAGCTCGATCGCGGCTGCGGCGAACCCATCCGCCACGGTACGCCGAGCCCGCGCCACCAGACGTGGGTACATCCTGCCGAGCCCGAGTGGAGGGTGGCCGAGCAGCACCAGCGGGACCGGCGCTGTCGCGGATGCGGGTGTCCACAGGATGCCGGGGATCTCGCCGAGAGTGAACTCGCGTTCGACGACGCCGTCATCGAGGTGTCGTGCAGAGGTGAATCGCATGGTCGTGCCTTTCGGGAGTGCTCGTGGACGGCGCTCCCGGACGACCTATCGCCCGACCGTGACTGCGGGGAGAGCACCCATGTCGAAAACGTTCACGGGTATCACCTCCTCGGGCTCTGGCACGGCCTCCGGCAACCTAGCAGCGGGCCGCTACGGGCCGCCGCGCATTTTCTGCGCCGCACCGCGCTCACCGGATGCTGCGGATACCTAGCATCAGCAGCCCGGATGCCACCGCGCACAGCGATCCGAAGACGAACAGCGCCGGATAACCGCCGAACCAGGTGATCAGCGCACCGGCCACCGCTCCGGCCAGCAGCTGGGGCAAGCCGGTGGCCACCTGCAGGATGCCCAGGTCACGGCCCTCGCTGTCGGCATCGGGCAGGACCAGGGACATGACCGCCAGGTCGACCGCGAAGTAGGTGCCGATCGAGGCGCCCAGACAGGCAGCGTAGATCAGCATTCCGGTCCAGCTGGGCATCGCCAGGGGAATGGTCATCGACGCGGCGACGCCGAGGGCGCTCACCCCGACGACCATCTTCCGACGATCCACCTTGTCCGCGATCCAGCCCGTGAGGCCAGCCACGACCACCCACACCAGGATGCTCAGTGTCAGCATGGTGGTCACCGCAGCGGCCACATCGCCGCCGGGCACGTTCTCGGAGCCGATGTAGTCCTGCAAGGTGTAGAAAAGGTAGCCGCTGACCACGTAGTAGGACGCGAAGAGCATGAACCGGCTCGCGAATGCCAACCGGAAGTCGCGGGCGGCGAAGGCGGCGAAGAACGAGCGCAGCCGCTCCCCGAGACGCCAGCGCTCACGCACAGGGAGCGGCAGGCCCCGCGCCGACCCTTCCCGGGCCCCGACCAACAGCAGCACGGTGGTGACCAGCAGCACCCCGGCGATGACGGCATAGGCGGTCAGTTGGCTCATCCGGCTGGCGATCTGAACGCCCAGCACGACGCCGGCCGGGGTGCCCATCCCGATGACTCCCGCAGCCAGGCCACGGCGGTCATCGGGAATCCGGTCGGGCAGGATCGCGGTGATCGCGCCGGAGTAGAGGTTCGCCGCGAACCACAACACCATTGTGGTCGCGATCAGCCCCAGCAGGCTGTCGGCCAGGCCCAGGAGGATGCAGGCGACAGCCGAGACCACCGCGGCCCCGGCGATCCAGGGTGTCCGACGTCCGAACCGGGAACGCGTACGGTCGGACAGCGCGCCACCGAGCGGAATCGCCACCATCGTCGCGACGGCGGCGAGCGTGTTGAGCAGGGCGAGGTTGCCGACCTTCGACGCCGGGTCCACCGCCTCGACCTGCGCCGGGAGGATGACCGCCGAGATGCCGTTGAAAAGCGCGTACATGGCCGCCGTGGCCGGAAAGAGCAGGATCAGCAGGCGGCCGACACGCGGCCGGGACGCCGGTGCGTGCGGGGGGCGGCGCAAATCAGTCACGAGGTCTCCGGCCGGTCGAGCGAAGTAAGGATCATGCCATCAGTCGCGCGTCGGGCTCCGACCGGCGTGGGTGATATCGTCCGCCTGTGGCAGGAGCTCCGTACCGTTTCGACGGGTTCGAGCTTGACACCTCCCGCTACGAACTCCGGCTCACAGGCAAGCGCGTCCCGCTGGAGCCGAGGGCCTTCGACGTGCTGCTGCACCTGATCCGGCATCGAGACCGAGTCGTCTCCAAGGAAGAGCTCCTCGACTCGGTGTGGGGCGACCGCTTCGTGACCGACGCCGCAGTCACCACCGTGCTCCGCGCCATCCGGCTGGCCATCGGCGACGCCGGCAAGGAACACCGGCTGATCCGTACCGCCTATCGCCGCGGTTACCAGTTCATCGGGCCCGTCACGCAGACACCGGCCGGTGCGGAGGCAGGACATGACCGGGCGCTACCCGCTCGGTTGGCGATGTCGTCAGGTCTCGGCTTCACCGGCCGGCAGCACGAGCGCGCGACGCTCACGGACGCCTGGAAGGAGGTGCTCGCCTCGCGGCAGCGTCGGATGGTGCTGGTGAGCGGCGAGGCGGGCATTGGTAAGACGACGCTGTGTTCGGTGTTCGCGACCTCGGTGCAGCACGAGGCGGTGGTGCTTTACGGGCGTTGCGACGAGGAGTTGTCGATCCCCTATCAGCCCTGGCGGGAGGTGCTGACAGATCTCGACCGCGATGCCCACGATCTCGTCGACAGCCGCCGCGACGCGCTCGCACCGCTGCTGGGTGGCGCGAGCGCGGTGAGCCTGGAATCGGATTCGGCCCGGTTCGCGCTCTACAACTCGGTCCTCGACATACTCGATGCCGTCTCGGCACGCAGTGGACCGGTACTCGTCGTGCTCGACGATCTGCACTGGGCGGACATGCAGACACTCGCTCTGCTGCGGCACCTCGCCGAGCGGGCACTGACGACGCCGGTCCTGGTGATCGCCACATTCCGCGATTCCGACTTCGACGCCTCGCATCCGCTGAACGTGTTGCTGGCCGCCACCCATCGCGAGCCGGGAACGGCCCGGCTGGCCCTGCGCGGTCTCGACAACAACGAAATGCTCGGCCTGCTGGAGACGATCGCCGGCCACGAGATGGACCACAACGGGCTCACGCTGCGGGATCTGCTGCGCGCCGAGACCGAGGGCAACCCGTTCTTCGTCACCGAGATTCTGCGTCATCTCGCCGAGACCGGGGCGATCAGCCGCCAGCAGGACGGCCGCTGGGCGACTCCGACCCGGCTGCTGACCCGGGGCCTGCCGGTAAGCGTCCGGGAGGTCGTGGGCCGCCGTGTCCAGCGCCTCGGATCCGGAACGCGTCGGGCGTTGGACACCGCGTCGGTGCTCGGCCGGGACTTCGAACTCGATCTGCTCTCCGAACTGCTCGGCGAAGCTCCACTGCAGACGTTCGAACGGCTGGCGCCGGCGGTCGACAACGCTCTCGTCACCGACGCCGCCGGGCGATTCGCGTTCACCCACGCCATCGTCGCCCACACGCTGTACGCGGAGTTGAAACCCACCGCGCGGGCGTTCATCCATCAGGCGGTCGCGATGGCGATGGAGCGTCGGGTCGGCGATGACGCGGGCGAGCAGGCCGCCGAGATCGCCCACCACTGGATCCATGCCGTCGCACCTGCGAACCGCGCCAAGGCAGCGGAATACTCGCAGCAGGCGGGCGCCTACGCGCTGACTCACGTGGCACCCGACGAGGCGGTCGTCTGGTATCGCCACGCCCTTGAGCTGATGCCCGCCGGTCCCACGGTGCGACGCTGTGAATGCCTCGTCGGTCTCGGCACCGCGCAGCGTCAATCCGGCGACCCCGCGCACCGTGAGACGCTGCTCGAAGCCGGTCGCCTCGCGATCGAACTCGACCACGACGAGCTTCTCGTCCGTGCCGCACTCGCCAACAACCGTGGCGACGTCAGCGGATTCGGGACGACGGACGAGGACCGGGTCCAGATCCTGCGCCGTGCGATCGCCGCGCAGCCCAACCCGGCGGACGGTGCGCTGCTCCACGCGATTCTCGCCATCGAGATCCATGCCACCGCCGCCGAGGACCTGGAAGAGGCCGCCGCCCGTGCGGTGACGCTCGCCCACGAGGCCGGCGACGACCACGTCCTCGCGCACGTCGTACGGCTCACCGAAAGCGCCCTGCGCACGCTGGACGCCCTTGATCGTCGTGAGCAGTTGTTGCAGGCGGGCATCACGGCCGCGGAGCGAACCGGTGACGCGCGGTTGCGCGGCATCCTCTCGATGTCCCACCACGAGATCGCGCTTGAGCGCGGCGACCGTGAGGTGATGAACCGGGAGAAGGACATCCGCAACGCGTTCGCCCAGCGCAGTCCGGAACCCTTCGTCCGCTGGACCAACGCCCAGACGTCGTCGATGCACCACTTTCTGGACGGTGACCTGGCGGGAGCCGAAGCCGCCGCGACCGCCGCCCTCGAACTCGGCGTGGCAACCGGCCAGCCCGAGGCGTTCTTCGGTTACGCGGGTCAGCTCTTCCAGATCCGCCGGGCCCAGGACCGACTGACAGACGTGGCCGGGGCCATGGAGCAGGTCCTCGACCAGAACCCGATGCTGCAGGTCTTCCGGGCGGGCATGGCCTACGTGTGGTGCGAGCTCGGCCGGGCAGCCGACGCCCGGGCGCTCACCGACTCCCTCGACGTCTCCGCCGGCGGCGCACCCCAGTTCTGGTCGACCTCCCTGATGCTGTGGGCCGAGGTCTGCCACCGGCTCGTCCTTCCCATCCCAGCCTGCCGGCTCGTGCCACTGCTCGACGGCTGGCGCGACCGGGTCGCCAGCACCGGCGCGACCACCGAGGGTTCGATCGCCTACGGGCTCGGCCTCGCACTGGCCACCGTCGGCCACCACGAGGAGGCGGCGGCCGCCTACGACCTCGCCCTGACCGTGAACCGGCGGCTGCGCTCCCCGCTGCTCGTCGCCCGCACCCAGATCGCCTATGCCGATCTGCTTGCCGGGACCGAACCCGCCCGGGCGCAGTCGCTCGTCACCGACGCGCAAGCAGCCGCCAGGCGTTTCGACTTCGCGTTCGTCGACCGTCGTGCCCGGCAACTGCTCGATCGTCTCCGCTGAGATTCACACCCCCAACCGGAACGCCTCGACATGCCGCTGGCGGGCCGGGACCCGCAGCGCGCGGAGGCTGCGCTGCACGGTGGTGGCCATCGCCGCGGGACCGCACAGGTAGACGTCCCGCTCGGCGATGTCGGGAACCAGGCCGCGCAGGCTCTCCGGGCTGAACGGCTGGCTGCCGTCGGCGGTGCGACCGGTCAGCAGATGCAGGCGGGCACCCCTGGCCTGTACGAGATTGCGCAGCTCACCGATCAGCACCGCGTCGGCGGGGGTGCGGGCCCGGTAGAGCACCACGACGTCTCCGGTCAGCTCCGGGTCCTCCAGCAACGCCCGGATCGGGGTGATGCCGATGCCGCCGGCGATCAGCAGGGTGTTCTCCCGGGTACGGCCGGCGGTGGTGAGGGCGCCGTACGGTCCCTCGGCGTAGACCCGGGTGCCCACCGGCAACTGCCGCAGCCCGGCGCTGGTGGAGCCGATCGCCTTCGCGGTCAGCCGCAGCGTGCGGCCGTCGGGTGCCGCGGACAGCGACCACGGGTTGACCTGCCACCAGGAGTTGTGCCCAGGGAAGCGCCACCAGAAGAACTGGCCGGGACGGGCGCGCAGCCGGTCGAGGCGGTTGCCGGCAATGTAGACGGACACGGCGTTGTCGGTCTCCGGCACCACCGCGACGACCCGCAGCCGGTGCCGGAGGTTGCGCACCAGCGGCACGAACAGGCGGTTGGTAAGCAACGAACCGACCGCGAAGGCCCACAACCCCCACCAGTACGCCTTGGTGACGTCGCTGTTGGCGAACGAGGCGCCCTCGTAGATCTGGTGAATCACCGAGAGCACGATCACCACGTACACCACCAGGTGGATGGCGTGCCAGGTCTCGTACGACATGCGGCGGCGGGCCATCCGTACCGAGGTGAACGCCATGACGCCGATCAGGACTGCGGCGATCATGCCGAGTAGTACCGGCATCTGCTTGGCCAGGTTCGGGATCTCGGCGAAGAACGAGATCCGGTCGAGCTGTGCGTAGCCGAGCATCACGAAGGTCGGATGCAGCACGACCAGCCAGAAGATCGCGAACCCGGTCCAGCGGTGCCAGTTTGTGAGTTTGTCCATGCCGATCCGCCGTTCCAGGAACGGCACCCGACCGATCAGCAGCAGTTGCAGTGCCATCACGAAACCCAGATGCAGGCCGAGGAAACGGCCGATCCCGGTCAGGGTGTTGGGCACCGGCCGGCTCGGATGGGCGAACATGACCTGGAGGATCACCAGGTTGACCAGGAGAAAGGCCCAGAGCAGCAGGTACGCGACCCGGGCCTGGCCGAGGCGGCGCACCGGTGCTGCCGGGGCGGCGGTGAATGTGGTCGTGGACATCGCGAGCCTTCCTGAAGCGGTCCTGTTCGGACCGGCGTGAGATTCCGTCGACGGCCTAGCGGGACGGCGCGGTCGCCGTCACACCGATCTCCGGCAGGCGGACCTTTCCGTCCGCCTCAGCGTGCCAGCGCCAGCGTGCGCCCGGAAGATCGCCGAGCACGATCGCGACCTGCCCGGTGCCGGGCCCGCAGGCGGCGAGCAGATGCGCCGCCTCGTCGGCCGAGGGCGTCTCGGCGATCACCGCCAGGGCGGTGAGCGAACGACGGCGGGCGGCGAGGCGCACCATCCCGTCGTCGGTCTCCGGCCCAGAGTCGTTTATCCGCAGCTCAGTGACGGATCCCAGGCGTAGCGCGGACTGTGGCAGGCCGGGTGGCTGGCCGCCGAGTCCCGGCACCGACAGCACCGGCAGATCCGGACGGAAGCGGCTCAGGTCGGCCATGAGGTTGGCCAGGACGTCGATGGCGACCCCGGCCGATCCGCCGATCGCCAGCACGCCGTCGAGCCAGGTGAGATCCACGAACAGGGTTCCGTTGTCGTCTCCGCCGACCCGCACCAGGCACGGCGTGACCGCGTCACCCCGGGCGGGCCGTCCGGCGACGGCGTCGGCGGGGCGCGTCCACACACCGTCGGCCTCGGCCAGCCAGGGCGGTCGGGGGGTATGGTCGGCGGTCACCCAGGCGGTCACCGCCCGAGTGTCCACGCGCAGAGCGTACGCCTCGACCTGATCGGCGGTCAGTTCGGCGGACGCCTGCCAGGCCAGCGCGGGACGTTTCTGGTCGGCGGCGAACTCGGCGGACAACTGCGCGCGCGTACGCATCCGTTCCTGGATCTGGCGGTGCCAGCGGGCGTTGTCGGCATAGGCGCGGCGACGTTCTCGGAGCCGAGCGACGATCCGGCGGCGGAAGATCACCAGGAGGCTGAGCAGAGCCAGGATCACCGCGCCGAGCAGCGCGGCGGCGACCTTCCAGGTGAGCAACGGCGTGCTGTCGGCGGCCGGGGTGGAGCCGATCCGGCCGAGCCGGACGTCGGGCCCCGTCGCATCGGCCGGCAGCAGCAGAACCCATCCAGGACGTACCTCACCGGAGTCGGTGAGGGTGCCGCCGTCGCTCTGCGGGCGGGACCGGTTCAGGTCGAGAATCTCGGCGGCGCGGGCCGGATCACCTAGCGTTCGCTCAGCGATCTGTGCCAGGGAGTCGGCGCGCCCGCCGTTCTGTCCGGGGCTTCGCACCACGGCGACCTTGACCACCTCGTCGGGAGCGGCCGAGACGGCCGCCGGTACGGCCAGGACGGCGGTGAGCGCCGCGAGCAGCAGCAGTACGGCACGGCGGATCATCGGGCCGCCGTCCAGCCCTGGGTGGCGGCACTGGTGATGATCGTGTCGGTGCTCTTGTCGGCGACGTTGCGGTAGAGCGGCGATCCGTCCAACGTCACCTGTTTGGTCCCATCCTTGCGGCTCAGCCACCACACCCGGTCGTCGTCGATGCCCTTGAGCTTGACCCTGCCGCCGTTCCTGGCGACCACGGGCTGCCACAGGGCGGCGCACACGCCCGTGCAGTTGCTGGCCGGCGGGTCGGTGTCGTCCCCGTCGAAGCGGTAGATCGTCGCGCCGTCGTCGTCGACGACTATCGGACCGTCCTTGCCTTCCTTCGCGGTCAGCGTGCTGGTGCGGTCCGGCTTCGCGGCCTTCAGCTCCGCCGTGGTGATCAGCGCGTCGATGGCCTTTCCGTCGGGCCCGAACGCGAACCACGCATTGTCGACGCCCTGTCCGTTCAGGTCGCCGGGCACCGTGTCGCCGCCGAACCGGTAGGCCGGCCGGCCACTGATGGTGACCTGCACGCCACCATCGGGCCGTCGGATCGCACCGATGTCGTCGGTCTTCATCCCGTCGACGAACACTCGGCCCCCGGCCTGGATCAGTACCGGTGGCCAGCTCTCGGCGCACGTGCCGGTGCAGGCCGAGCCGGGCGGCTCGGCCGGGTCCCTGGCGAAGCCGTAGAGGGTGAACCCGGTTACATCCGTCACCGTCTCCCCGATGGTGGCCTTGTTTGTGGAGAGCTGGACCCACTTGGCCGGGGCCTGCGGGCTGGGCGTCGTCGGGTCGAGCGCCGGAGGCGTCGTGCCGGCCGCCGGAGATGCTGGGCTGGCTGCCACGGCATTGTCGCCGCGACCGTCGCCGGTCAGGCCGGCGCTGGAGGCCGGTGCGTCCACCAGCTGGACCTCACCACCGGCGAGAACGGGCGCCGCCGCCGGATCGGCGACCTCGTTCCCGGCGCAGCCCGCCAGGAGCAGGGCCGCGGCAAGTGGGACGGCCAGAGCGCGGACCGGGGTGCGGGACACGGTGACACCTCCGTTTCGATCGGGCTCGACAGGTGCGGTCTTCACGACCCGGCCACCGATCCGGTTCGAGGCTTGTGTTCCAGGTCACATTCGCCGAACCGCTGCGGGACGTCCGACGTGACGGGCGCATGGCCAGATCAGACATCGTCATCCCGGGCGAAGATCTTCAACAGGCAGCGGACGCGATGCGCCAGGTGCTGCGGACCATAAGCGTCAAGCGCAGCTCGGCCGACTTCAACCGGACGGTCGGACCTCCGGTCCGCGACGCGGCGGAGAACTTCGAGGACCGCTGGGACGCCGGCCGCAAGCAGCTGCGCAACGAGTGCGACGACATCATCGAGGCGATCGACGTGATTCTCGACGCCTTCGCCGCCGTCGATGACCAGAGTGGCGACAGCCTCGGCGGTGGCCGGTGACCGCCCCCGTACCCACCCCTGGATCATTCACCTTCGAGGTGCCGGAGGGTTGGCTCGACTACGACCTGGCGGGACAGGACTTCAGCCGGCAACAACGCGAGCTACGGGCCGCGGTGTCCACCGCCGAACAGCGCAGCGCGGTCGACGACGCGCTGCGCCAGGCCCGCCGCCTGCTGCGGGCGGCTCGTCAGCAGGGAGCTGCGGCCGCGGCCGGCATGATCGCCCGCGACGACGACGGCGGGCTGCTGATGGCGTTCGTGGCGGCCTTCGGGATCACCGTCCCGGACGGTACGCAACCGTCGGTGGCCGACATCGCCCAGCAACTGACCCGCCCCGCCGGGCTCAACGGCCATGGAGACCGCACCGTCACCTCGGCCACCCTGCCCACGATCGGCACCGTCGCCCGGATCACCGGAACCGAGGTCGTCGAGCTGACCGAGAGCACGTCCGCGGTGATGGTCGCCATGCACACGATCATTCCCGTGCCGGGACAGCCCGGCTCGTACCTCGTGGTCACCGGGATGAGTCCGAACCTGCCGCTCGCCGACGCTCTGTACGACGTCTTCGACGCGATCACCGGCACGCTGCGCTTCACCTGACCGGTTGCCCGGACACAACGGGATCCGGCGACGCCGAGCCGGCGTCACCGGATCCCATGCTTTCAGTCCGCCTTCGGCACCTGCACCGCCGTCAGCACCCCGTCGCCCAGATGCAGGTAGGCACGCCCTGGCCGGGCGGCCTGCCCGACGATCCCCCGTGGGATCCGCATCCCGATCAGCTCCCCGTCGGTGATGCTCTGCGGTGCGATCAACAGTCCAGCCCGGTTGCGTTTGAGCTGGGTCAGCCAGCCGGCCAGGCCGAGACTGAGCGCCTCGGCGTTGCCCGCGACCACCAGGCCCCACCCGTTGCCTGCCGCACCCCGGGCCAGGGTGTTGAGGTCTCCGTCGACGTCCGACTGGGCGAGCAGTTCGGCGTCGTCGACGACCACTGTCCCGGTGTCCTCCGGAATGCTCTTGAGCAGATCCCGGAAGTCCATCGCGGCGATGCCCGCGTCGGTCACCACCGCGGCCACCCCGGGCTGCCCGGCCAGGTCACGCAGTGGCGAGCGCCGCGGCGCCACCACGAGCAGCCCGGTGCCGTTGGCCAGCAGAGTCCGTGCCACCGACAGCAGCGCGGTGCTCCGGCCGGAACGCGGTGGCCCGCCGATCGCAAAGGTCGGAATGTCGGCGAGGTCCGGGCCGAGCGGGACGACCTCGTCGCCGCCGACCCCGACGATCGCCGTCAGGGCGCGGCCCGGCTCCGACAGCATCCGGCGCACCTCGGCGTACCCGATCAGGTCGGGCAACGCGGCGAACCGGCGCGGCCGGGCGGTCCCCGGGACCGTGGCGTCCCGCACGGTGAGCTGTCTGGCGATGTCGGTCAGTGCTGCTGCCTGTCCCTGCCCACTGAGGTCCGGACCGAGGACCGCGATCTGCGCCTCCGCGTGGTCGGCCAGCCGGATCGCCCGGCCCGGCGCCTGCTCCGGGGGTACGTCGCGCAGGTTGAGACCCAGCAGGGAGTAGTCGCTGCGGTCGTTGAGGCGCAACACCAACTTCTCCTCGGTGGCGCCGGCGAACCGGCCCGAACCGAGCACCTCGTCGCCGGCCAGCACGACGTGGACACCGACGCCGGCACCGTCACGCAGCAGCCGGGTCAGCCGTTCCAGATAGCTGCCGTTGTCGTACGTCGCGAAGTCCCGCTCGAACACCTCGAAACGATCGACGAGCAGCACCACGTGTGGCAGTCGCCGATCGGCGGGGGCGTTGCGCCGCTGCTCCGCCAGATCCGCGACGCCCTGCTCACCGAACCGGGCCTGCCGTCTGGTCAACTCGCTGTTCAGCCAGGTCAGCAGGCGATCGAGGCGCTCGGTCTGTAGCCGGTCCACCACCGCGCCGCAGTGCGGCAACCCGACCAGCGGCAGCAGCGCACCGTTGCCGCAGTCGACGGCGTACAGGTGCAGGTCGGCGCTGGAGTGCCGGGCGGTCAGCGCGACCGCCAGGGTGCGCAGCGCCTGCGAACGGCCGCTGCGGCCGGATCCGATGAAGAACACGTGCCCGGTGCGGTCGGTGTCGAACAGCAGCGGCTCGCGGCTCTGCGAAGCGGGCAGATCGACGATGCCGTAGGCGACCGCGCCCAGGTCGCCCGGGATCGTGGCCGGTGGCGGCTGAGGGAGATCCGCCCACTGTGCCACCTCGGTGAGCGCCGGCAGCCACGGGCTCGGCTGCCGCGGCACCCCGAGCCTGTCGGTCGCCGCGACGACAGCCGCGACGAGTTCCCGCAGGTCGGTGTCGGCCGGTCCACCAGGGGTGGCAGTCGACGAGCGGCGGGCCGGAACCGGGTCGCCCAGCCGGGACCAGTGCACGTGGGTGACCTCGACGCGCACCTCGTCGGCCCGGTCCCCCAGCACCGGCCGTCTGCCGCCGATGCGGCCAGCCTGGAACGGCAGCAGCGCGGCGTACCCCAGCCGGGCGTACGCCCGACCAGGCGTGCGCGGCGACAGTTCACCCGCGTCGGGCGCGTCGATGATGTCCCGGCTCTCGCCCTGGTCGGTGGTGCGCAGGGCGATCCGCAGGTTCGTGTTCGCCCGGATGTCCGGGGTCACCGCTCCGGACGGCCGCTGCGTGGCCAGGACCAGGTGGATCCCAAGGGATCTGCCGCGCTGCGCGATGTTGACCAGACCGATGACGAAGTCCGGCAACTCGCGCACCATCGACGCGAACTCGTCGATCACCAGCACCAGCCGCGGCATCGCGGGCATGCTCGCGTCCCGGGCTCGGCGTTCCTGGTACCGGATGATGTCGGAGGCGCCGGCCGCAGCCAGCACGTGCTCGCGACGGCGCAACTCCGCGCCGAGCGAGGTGAGCGCCCGCTCGACCAGGTGGGTGTCCAGGTCGGTCACCATGCCGACGGTGTGCGGCAGCTGTTCACACTCGGCGAAGGCACTACCCCCCTTGTAGTCGACCAGCACGAAGGTCATCTCGTCCGGCCGGTTCGCCACCGCCAGCGTGGCCACCAGGGTCTGCAACAGCTCCGACTTGCCGGCGCCGGTGGTTCCCGCGATCAGGGCGTGCGGGCCGTCGCGTACCAGGTCGATCGCGAACCGGCCGTCCAACCCGACGCCGAGCACCGCTTCGGTGCTGGCCGGCCGGACCGCCCAACCCGCCGCGATCCTGTCCGGCGTCGGCGGCTCCAGGTCGAGGATGTCGAGCAGCCGTGCCGACGGCGGCAGCACCGCCTCGTCGCCGTCGCCGGACACCCCCAGCGGCGCCATCCGCCGGGCCGCCCGCTCGTACCATCCGGCGTCCGGTTCGTCGGCGCGAATGCCGGCGACCAGCGACGTCTTGGCGGTCCGCAGCGACGCGCCGTCCGCGCCGGACACCACCACCGCCCGGCACTCCTCGGGCAGCAGCCGTTCCTCCGGCTCCAGGCACATCACGTAGACACCGACGGCGGGACCGTCCCGCAACAGCGGGACCGCGCCCGGCATCGACCGCAACCGCCGCGCACCGTCGAACACCACCAGGATGTCGGGATCGCCGGCTGCACCGCCCCGTTCCGCCCCGCTCGCCCGGTCACCGGCCGACCGTGCCGCGATCACCCGGTTGAGTTCGGCGATGCGTCGCGACACCGACTCGGCGCTGGTGCCGATCCGGACGTACGCCTCCTCGCCGTCGGCCCGGGTATGGGGAAGCCAGCGCAGCCACGACCAGCGGTGCTCACCGGCGGCATCGGTGAGCACACAGATGCGCAGATCGTCGGGGCTGTGCAGCACGGCTGCCTGCGCCACCAGCCAGGGAGCCAGCCGGGCCAGGCGGTCTCCGGCCACCCCGACCACGCCGCTGTCGCGCACATCCACGGCCACCGGCACCTGGCCCAGCTCGGGCACCGTGATTCGGCGGTGCTCGTCCAGCGCCGGATCCTCCACCCGCACCCCCGACGGCATCGAACAGGTACCGACCCGCAGGGCGAGAAAATCGTCGTCACGCCAGCGCCGCTCCCACAGTCGTTCACCTGGAAGGGTCGCGATCCGGCCGGTCAACGCCGGGTCCGGGTAGGCGTACCGGCGGGCCCGCTGCTCCTCCAGCACCGCCTCGTCGATGTCGGCACGGACCCGGAGAAGCTTCTCCTCGTACTCCTGCATCCGCTCGGCGTAGCTCTGCCTACCGCGCCGCTTGGCACCGAACTGGGTCAGCAGCGCAGCGAGCGGAGAGACCAGCGCGAGGAAGATGAACCGCCAGTTGCCCGTCGCGAGAATGCCCACCAGCGCGCCGATCGCCGGGGCCAGCAGCAACGTCACCAGGCCGATCGGGCTCTTGTCGGATTCGGTCGGTGCGGCGGGCAGCCGGAACTGCCCGCCCATGATCTTCGGGAAGAACCGCGGCGGACGGTTGAACTCCCAGGTGAACCCGTCCGCCGTACGGGTCAGCGGGGCGCGTACCGGCACGCCGGTGGCCAGTTCCAGCAGGACGCCGCCGACCGCCAGTTGACGGCCAGCCGGCCACTCGGCGGTGCCGTCCAGGGCAACGCCATCCAACTCGACAGCCGTTACCGCGGTCACCGCCACCGTACGGTCCACGGTGACCAGCAGCCGAGCGGCGACCGGCGGCACATCACCGGCAAGGCGTACCCGGCACGTGGGCGCGCTGCCCACCTCGTACTCCCCGGGGGGAAGGAGCACGATCCCACCGGCTCCCGGGCCGCCCACCAGGCGCACCTCCACCGCGCCCGCCCGGCCGGCGATCGGCCGGGCCGGACGATTCAGGCCCAACTCGGCACCGGCGCCCAGCCGCGCTGCGGCAAGCGAGAGTCCCGGGTCCAGGGGTTGGGCACCGTGGAACAGCGTGCCGGGACGGCCGCCGACGGCGTCGGCCAGCTCCGCGGCGAACGTCCCCACCGAGGTACCCGGCTCCGCCTCTACGACCAGCGGCTCCGCCGCAGGTGAGGCGTCGGAGACCAGACTGACGTTGAGCCGCATCTCGACCCTCCTCCTTTCCTCTCAAGCGGACACGCCCAGCGCTTGCGCACGCCGGGCGTGTCCGATTCGTTTGAAACGGCGGTCAGCCGAGACGCGAGCCGAGGTCCTGGTCGGTGGAGGCGAATGCCTCACCGACCGAACGGACGTAGTTGCCGATGCCCTGCAAGCCCTGGTTCACCTGGTCGAATCCCTTGGCGAACTCGTCGAAGAACGGCTGGAACTTCTGCTGGGCGGCCGGGGTGCGGTAGCCCTGCGCGAGCAGGTTCTGCACCTTTCCGCGTACCTCGACCAGCTTGTCCTGAAGCTGGGAGAAGTCGTTCAGCAGCGCCGCCGAGGTCTGGGCGGTCTCTTCACTGTTGACCGCGAAATCGGGCATGGTGACACTCCTTGATCTCTTGAACAGCCACCGGCAGGCCGCCGGCCGGTTCTTACCTGCGGAACTTCCTGGTGATGCCGGTGTCGTGCTCGGACGTTGACGCGCCCGTGGCGGCGTCAGCTGCGCCCAACACGAATCCCGCCTGCACAGCCGCCTCGACCACCGCGTCGGTCGGCGGATCCTCGGCTTCCTCGTTCTCGATGGCGGCCGATGCCGCGTCGCGTGCACCGCTGGAGACGATCCCCGTCACCGCCTCGCCCGCACGCTCCTCGACGGACTTCTCACCGGCCGGCTCCTCGTCGACCTTGCGAGCGTCCGGTGCGTCCTCGCCGTTCGGGGGCGCGTCCGGCTGCACCGGGCCGGCACCTACCGGTTCAGCCGCCGGTTTGGCCGCCGGTTTGGCCGCCGGTTCGGTGACCGCCGCGGGCTGATCCGTTCCTGGCGGTCGCGTCGGCGCAGGAGCAGCGGTGGCCGGATCGGCACCGCCCGTCCCACCGCCGGCAGCGGGTGCGCCGCTGGTCACCGGTGCTGGAGCCGGCTGCGGTGGAGCAGCAGCAGTCGGTGCCGGGACGTTGCCGGCAGAGCCGTCGCCGCCGGAAGCAGACGACGGTGCCGGGCTACTGGCCGGTGGGTCGATGGAGGTGGATGCACCCGGCGGCCCGCCACCCGCGGAGACGGGTTCGGTGGCCGATGCGCGGCCCCCGCTGGGAATGTCACCGGCGGGCGCACCGTCACCGCCACGCGCGGTGTTCGCCCCCGACAAGCCCTCGGTGCCACCACCAGGAGGAAGATCGAAATCCGGATCGCCGGTGAAGCCCTTCCGGAAGCCGTCGGCGAGACCTCCGGCGGCGGCACCCGCCGCCGCACCGCCGAAAATCGAGGCGGCGTTGAAGTCTGCGTCGTTGGCCTTCCCGAGCTTGTTGAGGCCGATGGTTGCGACCTCCTCCACCACGCCCTTACCGAAATCGGTCACCACCTGGTTGCCGAAGCCACCACCGCGGCCACCGAACCGGAGCAGGCCACTGATGACGGTGTTGTTCCGGCCGAACTGGCCGAATGCCGCGGCTCCGCTGCCGGCCGTCTTCACCAGGCCAGGCGCTACCGCTTTCGCACCTCGCACGAACGGACCGAAAAGCTTCGCTCCGGGCACGAGAGCCACCAGGCCCACCACGAGCGTGCCCAACTCGAAGTTTCCGTTCGCAGCCTGAACCGCCACCGTCACCACGAGGGCTACCGCGGCGAGCACGATGCCGACCACCGGCAGCAGCACCCCGACGACGGCGATCGCGACGTCGATGATCAAGCGGAGGATTGGGTTGTTCCGGAAGAAGTCGCCGATGCGCTGGAAGAAGTTGCGCCGCGGCGGTGGCTTGATGGCCTTCGAGGCGGCGTCGTCGAGCGCCCGATTGCATCGCGCGGACGCGGCCTCCCGCAGTCGGCGGGCGTCGGCGGCCAGTCGTTGCGCGGCCGAGAGCTGGTCCCGTGCGCCGTCGATCTCGTTGGCCGCCGACCGCGCCGCCGCCTCCTGCCCCGGTGTGGCGTCGACGGCCACTCGCGGCACGGCAAGCCGTACCACCTGCACGGCCTCGGTCGCCTGATCCATCGCGGTGTCGATGCGGGTCTGCTGCTCGCGCAGCGCCCGGCTGTAGATGCGGTACGCCTGTGCCGCCGTGTCGAAGGAGTCGACCGCCTGCTGCAGCTTGCGTGGCAGGCTGTCGAGCATGTCCCGCAGCTTCTCCATCGATTCGCCGCGCGCTCTCGACAATGATCCGCCCCGCCCGAGGACCCGCACGCCGGTCTGGGCGTCGTCCCGGATCTCCTCGTAGAAGCGGGCCAGCTGATCGATCTGATCCGGGTCCCCGGGGGTCGGATCCCGGTCCATGCCGAGGATGCTGAATCCGGAGGTGTGCCGCCGGCTCATGAAGGGGTGCCCGGACCGGACGAAGCCGCCGACGCCAGCTCGGCCCGCAATGCCCGGACGGCATAGTGAGCCCGGGATTTGACGGTTCCCGGCGGTATGCCGATGGATCTCGCGGCCTCGGTCACCGTACTGCGGCGGTAGTAGAGCTCGAAGATCACGTCACGGTGCTCCGCGGTCAGCCGGCGTAGGGCCGGCATGAGGGCGGCACTGGCCACGACCGCATCGGCATGGTCCGGAACGGGCTGCTGGATGCTGTCCCAGACCTCACTCCCCACCGGCTGCGACCGTCGTCCACGCAGCTGGTCCACGGCGGCGTTGTGCGCGACCGTGTACAGCCAACTCCTGATCGAGCCCTCCCGGCCGACGAGCCTCCGCCGGTGACGCCACGCCCGCAGCAGGGTCTCCTGATAGACGTCCTCGGCGATGCTCTGGTTGCGGGTCAGACGGAGCAGGTACGCGCGAACGGAGGCGCCATTCTGTGCCACCAGGTCGGCATAGAACTGCTCGGCCGTCGCTGACTGGGCCGGGGCACGCATCACACCAGGTGACCGTCGTCCGACCCGGCCCGCCGTGTCACAGCTGTTCCGGATGGTCTCTCCGGATCTCTTTTTCCAGGCTCGCCGGCCCTGTCCCTGCAGACCGCCCTGACCCATGCCAACGGCATCGGCGGTGCTATGACCCGTGGTCACCGCGGAAGCTCTCCCTCTGCTCCGGGGCCGCCGGTGCGGACCCGGTTCAGAGCCTGCGGGAACAGCCGGGCCAAACCTTTTCGATTGTCTGAGGACTTTCTGAGGACACCGGAAGGATGCCCCGACGGGTCCGCGAGGTCGCCCCAGCGCCAACAGGTCGCCCACGTGCCGCGGCAGGGGTCACCACACGACCCGTGGCGGTTCTTCACCGGTTTCGCTCGACCTGAGGGGCCGCGGAACGCGCAGGGGCATGGTCAACGGAGCCGCCGATTGCGAAACTGCTTCAATCTGTGTCAGCGCGACCATCAGGGCGCCCGACGGATCAGGTAACCATGCGTGCCGGCCAGGCAACAACACGTGCCCGGCTGGTGGGCCGGACCACTACCCGAGGCAGGCTCGACATCGGCACGACCCGGACGGAGGACGGATTGTCCAGCACACCGCTGTCCCTGCCGAAGCCGTCCGAGCGGGCGCCCGAGTTCGGCCGGGACGCGCTCATCGTCTGCGAGAACCTGGTGCGGATCTACCAGACCGGTTCGATCGAGGTGCAGGCACTACAGGGACTGGACCTGACCGTGGAGAGCGGCGAGCTGGTCGCCGTCGTCGGTGCCTCCGGGTCGGGCAAGTCGACGCTGCTCTCCATCCTGGCCGGCGTCGACGCTCCCACCGCCGGGCGGGTCCGGGTCGACAGGTGGAATCTGCTGGCGATGTCCCGAGCGGACCGGGTGAACTACCGGCGGCACACCGTCGGGTTCGTCCGGCAGCAGACCGCGAGCAATCTGATCCCCTACCTGACCGCGCGGGAGATGGTGGACCTGCCGATGACGGCGGCGCGTACCGCGAAGGTGGAGCGCCGGGAGCGCGCCGCCGAGCTGCTCGACAGCCTCGGTGTCGCCGACTGCGCCGATCGGCGTCCCGGGCAACTCTCCGGAGGGCAGCAGATGCGGGTCGCGATCGCCGTGGCGCTGGCCAACCAGCCGCGGGTTCTGCTCGCCGACGAGCCGACCGGCGAGCTGGACGCCGCCACGTCCGCGGAGGTCTTCGCTGTGCTGCGGGAGGTCAACCGGCGCTACGGCGTCACCGTTGTCGTGGTCACCCACGATCCGGAGGTCAGCGGCCAGGTCGAACGGACCGTCGCGATCCGGGACGGGCGCACCAGCAGCGAGGTGCTGCGCCGCACCACCACCGACGCGCGCGGCGACACGCACACGATCGCCGAGGAGTACGCGGTGATGGACCGGGCCGGGCGGGTGCAGGTGCCCCGCGACTTCCGCCAGGCGCTGGCGCTGACCCGACGGGTCCGGCTGGCCCTGGAACCGGACCACATCACGATCCGCCCCGACGCGGGGAACGGCGAATGAGTGGCGAGCCGCTGCTGCGTGTGCGTGGCGTGCACCGGCGCTTCCGTACCGGGCCGACCGTCGTACACGCCCTGCGCGGCGTGTCGTTCGACGTGGCCGCCGGTTCCATGGTGGCGCTCGTCGGGCGGTCCGGCTCGGGCAAGACCACCCTGCTCAACACCATCGGTGGCCTGGATCGCCCGGACGCCGGCACCGTGCACGTCGACGGAACCGACGTGACCGCGCTCGACGAGGACGGCCTGTCGCGGCTGCGGCGCGAGAAGGTGTCGTACGTCTTCCAGAGCTTCGGGTTGATCCCGGTGCTGTCGGCTGCGGAGAACGTCGCCGCCCCGTTGCGGCTGGCCCGCGTCGCCCCGGCCGAGCGCGAGCGGCGGGTCGAGTTGCTGCTGGAACTGGTCGGCCTGGCCGACCACGCCCGGCAGCGGCCGGCCGAGCTGTCCGGTGGCCAGCAGCAGCGGGTGGCGATCGCCCGCGCGCTGGCCGCCTCGCCCCGGCTCCTGATCGCCGACGAGCCCACCGGGCAACTGGACGCTGAGACCGGGCTGTCGGTGATGGCTCTGCTGCGCGGGGTGGTCGAGTCCGAAGGCGTCACCGCACTCGTGTCCACCCACGATCCGGTGATGATGGCACTGGCCGACCGGGTTATCCGCATCCACGACGGGCACCTCGACGAGGGGACAGCCGGGCGACCTGACGAGCCCGTGTCGGATGCCAGGTGACGCGACGATGCTGAGGCTGGTCACCCGGCGCGCCCGCGTGCAGTGGCCGTTGCTGGCGGCCCTCATCGGGGTCGTCACGGTCGGCGCGACCCTGCTGGGCACCTGCACCCTGCTGAGCACTCGCACCGCCGAGCGGGCGCTGGAGGTCGCCATGGCCCGCGCCGCTCCCGTCGCCGTCGACGTGACCGTCTACACCGGCACCGTCGAGGGCCCGGACGCGCTCTCCGTCGCCGCCGACACCCGCACCGTGGTGGCTGCCGCGCTGGCACCGTTCCCGGTGACCACAACCGCGCGGGCGTCGACAGTGCTGCGGGCGCTGCCGCCCACGATCGCCCCGGGCACCACCGTCCCGCCCCAGGCGTACCTGTCGGGACTGGACGACCTGTCGACCCGAGCCGACCTGGTCACCGGGCGCTGGCCGCAAGAGCGTGGTGACGCTGTGGTGTTGGAGTCCACCGCCCAGTTGCTCGGCCTCACTCCCGGTAGCCGGGTACGCCTCGGCGCCGAGCTGGCCCACGCGCCCGTCCCGGCCATCGACCTGACCGTCGTCGGTGTGGTCCGCCCGTTGCCGGGGCGCGGCTGGGACCGAGACCCGCTGGCCGCGACCGGCTCCGCCATCGGGCACCAGGACGGCCGCTTCCGGCAGCCGGTCAACGCCTACGGCCCGTTCCTCGTCGACCTCGCCGATCTGGTCGCCACCGGTGCCACAGTCGACCGGATGGAGGTCACCGCCCACCCGGACCTGTCCCAAGCCAACCGTCGCGACCTGGCGGCCGTGGCCAGGGCCGTCCGCAGTGCCGACCGCCGGCTGGCCGCCACCCTCGGCGACCGCGTCCGGCTCGCACGGGTCGCCTCCGACCTGCCGCTGACCCTGCGGTCCGCCGACGACCAACGGCACGTCACCGCCGCCGTCGTGTTCGCCATCGCCGTTCTCGGCGGTGTCCTGGCCGCGACGGCACTCGTCCTCGCGGGCCGGCTGACCGCACGGGTACGCGCCGACGAGACCGCCCTGCGGTCCGCCATCGGCACCAGTAGCCGCCAACTCGCCGCCACCGCGATGCTCGAAGCCGGGCTCGTCGCCGCCGTCGCCGCCGCGCTCGCGATACCAGCCTCGTCGGCCCTGCACGCCGGCCTGACCCGGCTGCCGCCGCTGGACGGTGCCGGCCTGACCGTCCGGCCGGACATCACCGGTACCCAGGTCCTCGCGGTGACCGGCGGCGCGCTGGTACTCGCCGCCGTACTCACCGTCCTGGCGGTCCGGCCCGGTCCGGCAGCCGACGACCGACGCACCCGCCGCGAGCTGCTGGCCCGGTCCGGCGCCGATCTGATGCTCACGGTGTTCGCCGCCGTCGCCTGGTGGCAGCTGTACGCGCAGCCCACCGCCGCCGACCCACGCGTCGACGCGGTCCGGGTACTCGCGCCGGCGCTGCTGCTCACCGCAGGCGCCGCCCTGGCGTTGCGGGTGGTACTGCCCGCCCTGCGCGGCGCCGACCGGCTGGCGTACCGCGTCCGTGGGCTGGCACTTCCGCTGGCGGTCGCCGAGGCCGCCCGTCGACCGCAGGCGGTCGCCGTCGGACTGCTCGTCGGGCTGGCCTGCGCGGCCGGAACCTTCGGCCTCGCCTTCGACGCCACGTGGCACCAGTCGCAGCGTGATCAGGCCGCGCTTTCCGTCGGCACCGACCTGGCACTCACCCTCGGTACGGCGCCGGTGGCCGGAGAGGGCGCGGTCGTCGGCGCGGCCACCGAAGGGACGGTCAGTCCGGCCCTCGACCGTGGTACCGCCGTCGGTCAGTGGCTCGGCACCGCCGGCGATACGCCGCGCCTGGTCGCCGTCGACACCACCCGCGCCGACGCGCTGTTGCGCGGGCGGCTCGACCGCGACCGTACGTGGTCGGACGTGGCGGCGAGGCTCGCCCCACCGACCCGGGTCACCGGCGTCCCGGTTCCGGTTGATTCCCCCCTCGTGATGAGCGGAACCGCGACCGGCGAGACCTCGCTCGTCGTGACGCCACGGCTGCTGCTGCAGGACGCCACCGGCCTGCGTACACCCTGCACCGGTCCCCCCGTGCCGCTCGACGGCCGGAAGCACCGGCTGCCCGGGTGCGCGAGCGCCGACGGACTGCGCCTCGTCGCGGTGTCCCTGCCGGTCGAGGCCGGGCCGGATGCCGGGTTCCCGGTCGGCGGTCGCACCACCATCGACGTCACCCTGACCGTGCCGCGACTCGGATCGGCTGACGGATCGGACTGGACCGCCACGTCCGTGCAGACGGTCCCGAGCACGTTGCGCGACCCGACCGTGGGACTTTCCGCCACGCCGACGGGAACGGCGCTCCGGATGGCGGCCTCCATCGACCTCGGGGGCATCGCCTACACCGCGCCAAACCTCGTCGCCACCGCCTTCCCGGACCCCGGACCGGTGCCGGTCGCCGTCTCCGCCCGCTTCGCCAGCGAGGTCGGTGCCAGCGGCGGCAGCCGGCTCAGCGTCACGGTCGGCACCACGCCCGTGCCGATCGTCGTCGCCGAGATCGTGCCGACCGTGCCGTCCGCCCCCGGCGCCGTCGCCGTCCTGGCCGACCTGGACACGCTCTCCAGGGCCCGCGCCGTCGCCGGCGACCTGACGTTCCCGGTCGACGCCTGGTGGGTCGGCCACCCAGCCGGTCCCGGTGCCGCCGAGCGGGCCACCGCCCTGCACCTGGGCACCGTCACGACCCGCGAGGCGGAGACCGCCCGGCTCACCGGCGGCCCGCTGCACGCGGGGCTGCCGGCCGCGCTCCGGCTCGTCGTCCCGGCTGCGGCCCTGCTGCTGCTCGCCGGCATCGTCCTGCACGTCACCTGTGATCTCCAGGTCCGCGCCGTCGAGGTGGCGCGGCTGCGCGGTCTCGGAATGTCCCGGCGCGACATCCGGGCCGTGCTGCTCGGCCAGCATGCCGGAGTGCTGCTGCCGCTGCTCGCAGCGGGCGCGGCCGTCGGCGCGCTCGCCACCCGCGTCGTCGCTCCCCTGCTCGTACGCTCCGACACCGGTGCCGCGCCAGTCCCGGCCGTCCAGCCACACTGGCCATGGCCGGCCGAGGCCGCGCTGCTCGCCGCGCTGCTGGCCGGATGCCTGCTGGCGGTCGCCGCCGTGGTCGTCGTCCAGGTCCGCCGGGCCGACGCCGCGCACCTGCGGGTGACGCCGTGAACGGTTGGTTGACCCGGCGGTGGCCGGCGCCGCACTGGCCCAGCGTCCGTGGGCGTGGCCGTGCCGACGCCGGACCGCTGCTGCTCACCGCCGCGGTCATCGCGGCCGTCGCGCTGCTCGCCGGGGCCGTGCCGGCGCTGCTGCGTGCCGCCGCCGACGACGCCGTCCAGGACACGGTCCGCCGCGCCAGCCACGCCTCGAACGTGCTCGTGCACGCCAATTGGGAACGCGACGACGGCCCGACCGGCGGGCGGATCCGGATATCCCGCCTCGCCGAGGACGTCGACGACTTCCGCGCCCGGGCAGCGTACGCCCTCGGGCCCGACCTGGACGCCGCGCTGCTCCCGCCCACCGCCGTTGTCAGCGGCCCGATCCTGCGCATCACCGGTGGCAGCGTGCCGCGTACCTTCCAACTCACCTACCTGGCCGACGACGTCGGCGGCCCGGAGGTGACCTGGATCGCCGGCAGCGCGCCCGGCCCCGCCATCCCCGAACCGTCCATCGAGGTTCCCTACAACGGACCGCCCTGGCCGGTGCAGGTCGGCCTCTCCGAGGACGACGCCGCCGCCCTCGACCTCGGCCCCGGCGATCGAATCCCGGTGCAGGACGGACAGAGGCGCGACAAGGACGTCCGGATCAGTGGGATCTACCGACCCGCGGACAGCAGCGACCCTGCCTGGCGACTCGCCCCGGCGCTGCTGCGCCCCGTGCCCGGCGCCGACGGCGTGGGCACGACCCGGTTCGCAGGTCTGCTGTCGCGTGAGTCGCTGCCGGACGCCCGGCTCGCCTTCGACGAGGACGAACTGCGGCGCAGCGTCCACTTCGCCCCCGAACCCGACGCGCTCACCTGGGACGCCTCCGCGGCGCTGGCCAGCCAGATGGTCAGGCTCAAGGCGGCGTCGGGCTCATCAGGCGTCCGTGACCAGTCCCTGAAGTGGGAATCACAGCTCGACACCGTCCTGCGCGACGCCCGCACCCAGATCAGCGCCGCTTACGCACAGGCCGCCGTCCTGCTCGCCGGAGTCCTGACCGCCACGGTGCTGGTCCTGCTGCTCGCCGCCGATCTGCTGGTCCGCCGCCGTACCCCGGCGCTGACCGCCGCCCGGCAGCGTGGGGCGGCGCTGCCCGACCTCGGTGCGGAACTGATCATCGAGTCCACCGTGGTGTCCCTGTCGGCCGCCGCCGTCGGGCTCGCGCTCGCCCGTGTGGCCGCTCCGGGCGTCTCCTGGACCTGGACCGTTCCCGTGGTGCTGGCCGGTGCTGTCGCCGGGCCGACGTTCGGCACCCTCGCCGCCGCCCGCGCCAGCCGCGACCGGCGCCAACCCGCCAACCCGGCCGCCCGGCGCTGGATCCTGGCCACCGGTCAGCTGCGCCGCGCCGCCGTGGAGGCCGCCGTGCTGATCGCCGCGGTCGCCGCCTTCGTCACCCTGCACCAGCGCGGGCTGCGGCCTGTCGCCGCCGACGGCGACTCCGGCGAGCTGACCGGCGACCTGGTTCTACCGGTCAGCGCCGTCGCTCTGGGCGTGCTCACCGGCGCGCTCGTCCTGCTACGGCTGCTGCCTGTCGGAGCACGGTTCGTGCTCCGACAGGCCCTGCGCTCGCGCCGCCCGCTGGCTGTGTTCGGTGCCGCCCGGGCGGCCACGACGGCCGGACGCGCGCTACCGCTGCTGGTTCTGGTCAGCGCCACGGCGCTCGCCTCGTTCGCGCTTGTCGTCGGCGGGACCGTCGCCCGCGGCCTGGCCGACGGCGCGTGGAACACCGTCGGCGCCGACGCCCGCCTCGACGTCGACGCCGAGGCCGCGACGCCCACCGTCGCCGAGCGCATCGCCGCCGCACCCGACGTGGGACAGGTCGTCGTCGCACAGGTGACCGATTCGGCGCGCATCTTCACCGAGTCGACACTGCTCACCCCGCGCCTGGTAATCGTGGACGCCGCCGCGTTCCAGCGTTTGCTGGCCACCACCCCGCTGCCCGACGCGCCGGCGCTCGCCCGGCTCACGGCACCCGGTCCTGGCCCCGAAGACGTCCCGGCGCTGGTCCTGTCGAGCGACGGCGAGCTGCCGACCGGCACGCGGCTGCAGCTGACCCGGGAGGACGCCCCGGCGATCCGGCTCGCGGTGGTCGGTACCGCTCCCTCCGTCGGCGGTGCCAGCGACGTCGTCATCGTGGACGCCACTGCCCTGGCCGAGGCGGGGTTGCCCGCCGTTCCCAACACCGTCTGGGTCACCGGCCCCGGCGCGGCGCAGGCCGTGTCGAACAGCGATATCGCCGCCGACGTCGTGCTGCGCGCGGACGTCCAGCGGGCGCAGCGAGTGGCTCCGCTGACCGCAGGGATACTGCGGCTGGCGTGGACGGCCGCCGCGGTGTTGCTGGCGCTGGGGTTGCTCGGCCTCACGCTCGCCACCGCCGCGGGTGCGTCGGAGCGGTGGCAGACCCTGACCCGGCTGCGAACCCTCGGGCTACGGCCACGCGACGCCCGCTGGGTCGCCGCCGGAGAGCTGCTGCCGCCGGTCGTGGTCACCGCGATCTGCGGCCCGCTGTTCGGCGCCCTGCTCGCCCGCCTGACGCTCGGTCCGCTTGAGCTGCGGCTGCTAACCGGTCAAGCCACCGACCCGGCTGCGATGTTGCCGTGGTGGCTGCTCGGTCTGGTGAGCGTGACGCTGCTGGCGGCGGTCGCGGCGGTCGTACCTGTCGAGTCGGCGCTGCGGCGACGCGACCGGCTGAGCGAGGTACTCCGCGCCGGCGAGTAACCGGCACAGCCGGAGCGGAACCGCGGCTACGTAGCGTGGCGATCGGAAGAGTGGCATGCATTGAGCGACAGCCCGGCCGGCGGTCAGCCGTTGAGAAACTGCTCCAGCCCGTCAAGCATGCGGTCGAGCCCGAACCGGAACGTTCGCTCCGGATCGTCGATCGCGTTGTACTCCTCGCCGGCCACCCGTCCGACCCGGCCGGAGATCGGATAGGCGTCGGCGGGCATCACCCGCTCGAGAACCGGCGCGTTGATCTCCCACCATTCGGCGTCGGAGATGCCGGACCGCTCCGCCGTACGCCGTGCGTCCACCGATGCCCGCGCCATCCCGGCTGTGAACCCGCTCAGCAGCGTGACCACCTGGTCCATCTGGAGATCGGTGAAACCGGCACCTTCGATGGCCGCGAGCTGCCACTCGTACCGGTCGGAGACGTTCGGACCGATCCACGGCCGGCTGTTCTCCACCTGAAGCAGCCAGGGATGCCGGTGGAACTCGTCCCACAGCTGCTCGGCGATCCGGGTCATCCGCTGCCGCAGCGGGCCCTCGTGCGGCGGGAGTTTCTGCTCGCCCGCGACCTCGTCCACCATCAGGCCGATCAGCTCGGAGCGGCCGGGGACGTAGGTGTAGATGGACATCAGCTTCAGCCCGAGCCGATCGGCGACCTTGCGCATCGAGAAGGCGGGCAGGCCCTCCTCGTCGGCCACCTCAATCGCGGCCCGGACCACCTCGTCGATGGTGGCCCGCTGCTTCGGTCCCCGTGAGCCCTGCGGCGTGCCGAGGGTGCGCCGCCACAGCAGTTCGAGCGTGCGGTCGACGTCCTGACTTTCCATGTGCGGAGATTACCCCGTGAGGTGTACGGTGTACCACGCACCATTTCCGTAAGGCATACGGAGTTAGGAGCGGCGTTGACGAACCACACCCTGACCGCCGACGGACTACGCAAGAGGTACGGCGACGTGCACGCGCTGGACGGCTTCGACCTGAGCGTGCCCCCCGGTGTCATCCACGGGCTGCTCGGCCCCAACGGCGCCGGCAAGACCACCGCGGTCAGGGCGCTGGCCACCCTGATCGACGTGGACGGCGGCAGCGCCAGCGTCGCCGGGTTCGACGTGCGCACCCAGGCCCGCCAGGTCCGGCGCCGCATCGGACTGGTCGGGCAGAACGCCGCCGTCGACGAGGTCCTCGGCGGCCGGCAGAACCTGGTGATGTTCGGCCGACTCTACGGCCTGAACTCCGCCGACGCCCGGGTGCGCGCCGACCAGTTGCTCGACACCTTCGACCTGACGGACGCGGCGACCCGGGCGGTCTCGACCTACAGCGGTGGGATGCGTCGCCGGCTCGACATCGCCGCCGGCCTCATCCTGACCCCCGCGGTGCTGTTCCTCGACGAGCCGACCACCGGCCTCGATCCCCGCGCCCGCAACGAGGTCTGGGCCGCCGTCCGCGCGATCGCCGTCCGCGGCACAACGGTCCTGCTGACCACGCAGTACCTCGATGAGGCCGACCAGTTGGCTGCCCGGATCTCCGTCATGAACCACGGCAGGATCATTGCCAGTGATACGCCGGACGCCCTCAAACGCCAGGTCGGCGGCGACCGCGTCAGCGTCACGGTGCCGCTGCGCGAGCCACTGACGTCCATCGCGCAGCGGATGGCGGCAGCCGTCAAGGCGCCGCCCGCAATCGACGCCGACACCCGCACCATCACCTTCGAAGTCGGCACCGGCGTGGTCGCGATCGCCGAGATCGTCCGCGCCCTGGACGAGCTTGGCGTCACCCCGGAGGACCTGATGCTGCGCCGCCCCACCCTCGACGAGGTGTTCCTGACCCTGACCGGCAAGGAGGTCGCGCGATGACCACACTGCGCGCCGGCTGGGTCATCACCCAGCGGGATCTGGCCCACTGGGTACGCCAGCCGTGGGCACCCGTATTCGGCCTGCTCTTCTCGATCATGCTGCTGCTGGTCTTCGGCTTCCTGTTCGGCGGGGCGATCAGCGTCCCGGGCGGCGGCGACTACATCAGCTTCCTGCTGCCCGGCATGCTGGCGTTGAGCATGATGTTCGGGGTGGAGGCCACTGCGACCGCGATGGCCAACGACGCCCGCAGGGGCATCACCGACCGGTTCCGCTCGATGCCGATCGGCAGTGCGTCGGTGGCGCTGGGCCGCGTCGGCGCCGACATGGCCAACTCGGCTGTCGAACTGCTGGTCCTGATCATCGGTGGCCTGCTCATCGGTTGGCGGATCTCGTCGGATCCAGCGTCGGCGGCCCTGGCCGTGCTGCTCCTGCTCCTGCTGCGGTTCGCCGTCCTGTGGATCGGCATCTTCCTGGGGCTGACTTTCCGCGGCGAGGGCGCGACGATGGCGGTACAGGTGCTGGTCTGGCCCATCGGCTTCCTCTCCACCGCGATCGTGTCCGCCGAGACGATGCCCGGCTGGCTCGGCGACATCGCGGCCTGGAACCCGTTGTCCGCGACCGCGACCGCCGCCCGTCAGCTGTTCGGCAACCCGAGCGGCATCACCGAGGGGCCGCTGGTCGCCGGGGCGGTGTGGCTGGCAGTCGGCTGGCCGCTCCTGCTGACCGCCGTCTTCGTACCGCTGTCGGCGCGGGCGTACCGCAGACTGCGCCACTGAATCCGGCCGGACCGCAGCTCGAGGCTTTCGCCCATGGTCCGTTTACCACTACCCACCAGGAGAGCAGATGAGCTTGATCGACCAACTACACCGCCTGCTCGACGCCGGGCTCGCCGACGTCACCGGCAGCAGCCCGGCAGAACTCGCCGCCTGCGTCGCCGCGCTGCCAGACGAACCCCAGTGCGTGCTGGCCGTGCACCCCGAGCTGGCCACCGCGCGTCAACTGGCACCGCTGCTGCGCCGTGACGACAAGCCCGGCTTCGTCGTCGACGACATGGTCGACCTTGAGCAGTTCGTACCCATTGAGGGCCTCGCACTACCCGACCGCCCGCTCTATCTCGTCCGCGAACCCGATCGCGGCGACGACATGCGCAACTGGAGTCCCAACGAAGCGCTACCGGCCATCCTCGAACGCGGACGAACACCGCTCACCATCCACGAGGGGATCAGCTGGCTGCTACAGGAACCGAAGGTGCTCGAACCCAATCACTGCTTCATGACCATCGGCTCCCGCAAGCCCACCGGCGACACCCTCGACGCCCGAACCCCTGCCATCTGGATCAGCGGCGGAACCGGACGCGACGGCACCGCCCGACGCAGAGCGCCGAAGATCGGATGGTGCTGGGCGGGCAACCGGCATACCTGGCTCGGTTTCGCCTCCGCGCGCCACCGCACTCCTGTCAATTGATCACGGCGGGCCCGGGAGCACAACGGGAACGGTACCTGGCTCCAGCGCGACCGGCTCTCATTCCCCGGCCAACTCTTCGGAGACGTCATTCCCGGACCCGCCGCCGGCCAGGATAGAGCCGCCCAATTTCGGCAACGACCCGAACATTCGGGCCTACAGCCTCGCGGTGCCGAACGGATTGTCGATGACGTACCGCCAGCAGCCATCAGGACCGCGGCGTGCCACGTCGGTGGCGGTGCCTTCCAGGTGCACATGCTGCCCGTCGGCGCCCTGGCCGTCGATCGTCCAGTCGACGATCAGTAGGGCGATGTCGTCGGCCAGGTAGACGTGCCGGGGACGAACGTCGATGGGCAGGCCCACGTCGAGGAAGCGTTGGTTGGCCGCCACCCTGGCCGCGCCGGTGACAGCCTGGCCCGGCGCGGCGACAAGGACGCCATCCGGTTCGTAGACCTGCTCCACAGCAGCGACATCACCGGAGTTGAAGGCCCGAGCAAAGATCCACGGGTGTTGGCTGGCGTCGTCGGTCAGCTGGACACTGTCAGGATGGATGTTGAAGTCAAAGGTCATCTGGCCAGTCAAACCGGGCCCGCCGCCGGTAACCAAACGGTGAGCAGCGGCTGGGATCGTGAGCTGGTCCCGGACACCCGCGGCGAGACAAGACATCCCGCGCCCACCTGCCCCGTGGAAGTCGCGCTCGCCGCTGTCGGCGGCCGATGGACGACGCTCCTCCTGCGGGAACTGATGCATGGGCCCCGCTCGTTCGGCCAGATGCGGGCCGCGTTGCCAGCGCTGAGCGCGAAGGTCCTGAGCGAGAGGCTGACCAGGTTGGTAGTTGACGATCTGATCGAGTGCCGCCGCCATAAGGGCTTTCCGTCTCGCACCGTCTACCGGCTCACCGCCGCCGGTCAGACGCTCAAGCCGTTACTGATCGAGCTTTACCGGACCGGTGACGCGCTGCTCCGTGAAACCTCAGCGCAGCGCGGCCCCAGCGGCACGTGAATACTGGAGTCAGTTCACCTGATCCGCCACCTCCAGTGCCGCCCGGTAGCCCACGTGCTGCACGACGATGTCCACATCGAGTGCGGACTGCACCGCCCGGTCGACGTCCTCCCGAACCTTCGCGAGCGCCGTGGTGCCGAGGTCGGTCAACCAGGCACGCAGCAGCAGCAGGCGAAGTTCCGAGGCGGCCAGTTCGGCGACCTCCAGGCGACCTGCCTGCTCGGCCCGGGCCAGCAGGCGCTCGGCGAGCAGGGCCGGCGCTTCGAGGTCGCGGCCGATGAGGCACAGCACCAACCGATGCTGTTCCATCCGCGCGGCCAGCGCGTCGGCGACCAGCACCACCCCCGCCGACGCCCAGTGCCGTACCACCGGATTGTGCCGGCTCACCACCGCCATCAGTGGGCTCAGTTCGCGCCCGTCGGCTTGGCGACGCAGTTCGAGCAGGTAGCTGGCGGTGAGTGCCTGAAGCCGGCGTTGCGCACGCTGCACCGGGTTGAGGGCGGCCACCCGCCGCACCCCGCCGGACAGTGGACGCAGGGACTGCAGCGCCCGCTTGGGCGAGTCCTCGAACGCGTCCACCACGTCCTGCTCCAGCTCGGCGCGCTCCTCGGCGGTGAACGCCTCGCCGGCGAGGAACTCGGCGAACGCGACCGTCTCCGCCAGGTGGCCACGGGTCAGCCGGTAACCACGAGAAGCCGCGACGACCGTGGCCGCCGCCGCGGGGTCGACCGACACGTCGTCACGCGGGAAGCCGCTCGCCCGCTCCAGCCAGTGCTCGGTGGCCAACGGGGTACCGGCCCACCGGCGGGCGGCGTCACCGCGGGCCTGCTTGGCATCGAACAGCGGTGTCGTGGCACCTGCGGGCACGGCGCTGACCTGTGTGGACATGGTGACCTCCGAAAGCCGGTAACGCGGAATGTGCCGGACCGGGCAGCCCGCACAACCCACATTCGCCGGCCACCCGCTGCTCGGTTCCCCGACACGGGTCGGGAACCGGTCCACGCCCTCACGGCGAACCCGGGCTGTCGCGACCCTCGCCAAGGGACGCGTTGGGGGAAGGAGCCGGACGATGGCGTACGTCGGTATCGACAGTCAGGGCGCGCGGGCGCTGGGCGGGGTGCTCCGCGACACCGCAACCCGCGCGGAGACGGTGCGGCGTCAGGTGGTCGGCGCGCTCAACCTCGCCGAGCTGACCAGCCAGGCCCCCCTGCAACTCGCCCTCGTCCAGGACGGGTTCACCACCCTGGGCACCGGGGTCATCGACAAGGCCGACCTCGCCGAGCAGTTCGCGATCGATCCCCGGGGGGTGGCCACCAGCCTCGGCGCGACCACCGCCGAACTCGGCAGTGTGCTCGGCGCGCTGCTCGGCTTCGCCGGCCCACGGGATCTGCGGACCATCCTCGTCGGCCTCGCCCCGGCCGGCAGGGACGCGGCGCTGGACGCGGCACTCGCTCGCCTGTCGCCGGTGCTGATGCCGGCGCTGCTGGCCGGGCAGCGACCCGACCTCCCTGCCGAACTGCTCCCCGACCTGCGAGTGCTGGCCCTCGCGCTGGGCATCGAACACGCCGGACCACCGGTGCCGCAGGTGGACGGGGAGCAGACCGGCAGTGGCTTCCTCGGCCTGTTCCGGCGCCGGGCCGAGGAACGCACCACCGAGGTGTTCTGGCAGGACTTCTGGTCCGACGGACGGTCAGTCAACGACGTGCTGGCCGACCCACAGCGGCTGCTGGACTGGGTCGCCGGCACCGTCGAGCTGGACCACCGCCTCGCCCGCGCGGCCGATCTCCCGCGACTGGGCGACGTGCTGGCCACGCACGACTTCGCCACCGCCGAGAGCGCACCGGCAGAGCTGGCCGCGAAGATCGCCGCCGCCGAGGTCGAGTTCGCGGCAATCGCCGACTGGCTGCCCGCCCACCTCGTGGGCCGGGACACCACCGCGCCCGATGACACGCAACTCGGGCAGACGCTGGCCTTCGCCGCCCGGGTCGGCTGGACCGATCCCGGTGCCACGGCGGCGACCCCGGCGGCCCGGTTCGCGGCGGCGGTAGCGTTCCTGCGCGCCAATCGGATGGTGCAGAGCGCGCTGCTGCCCACCGGATTCGAGGGCGACACCGACCCGACGGCGTTCTTCAACGAGGCGGGCATCGACGTCGTCCTGCGGTTCGGCCGTACGGCAGGGGCGATCGACGAGTCGTACACCGTCGGCCTGGCCGGGCTCGTGGACCAGGCGATGACCGCCGCCGGGGTCGATCTGAGCAGCGCGACACCCATCGAGCTAACCCAACCGATCCAACAGCAGCTCTTCGCGCTCGTCGCGAGTCAGATCCCCCGCTCGATGGCCGAGTCGCCGGCTGTCCAGGCTCAGTTCGTGGGGGCGCTGAGCTACCTGCGGGGCGCGACCGACGGGCCGCAGTTGCGCGAGCGCATCAACCGGGTCGTCACGGCCTTCCGCTCCCTGGCCGTCGTCGGAGCTCCGGCGCTCACCGAACGCGAGCTGACCGCCGTGGTGGGTGCCAACGTGGTGGACGCTCTCGGCCGAGGTCGACTGCGGCTGCGCAGCCGGGACGCGGTCGAGCGCAGCCCCGAGTTCCTGATCCTCGCCCGCCAGTGGGGCATTCCCGGTGGCCGCAGTCAGGACCTCGGCAAACACAAGCTCAACGTCACCTTCGACGACCTCGGGGTGCTGACCGACATCAGCCGGCGGAAAAAGAAGAAGAAGGGTTTCCTGTCCCGGATCTTCGACACCGTCAAGTCGATCGGCAAGGCCATCGTGACCGCCTGGAAGGACAACCCGTTCAAGGCGATCTTCCAGATCGGCAAGATCGCGCTCGGGGTCGCCAGTCTCGTCGTCCCCGGCCTACAGGCCGTCGGGATCGCCACCCTGGCGGTCAACGCGGTCGAAGCGGTGAGCCATGCCATCGACGGCAACTGGCTGGGTGCCATCGGTGCGGGCCTCTCCGCCTTCACCGCCGGGGCAGACCTGCTGGGTACGGCGGCCGGAGCGGCGAAGCTGGTGGGGCAGAGCAGCATCGTGGGCGACCTCTTCGACGCCGGCACCACCCTGGACGTGCTGCGCAACGCCAAACGCGCCTTCGACATCGGCGCGTCGGTGTTCCAGGCGTCCCAGGCGAACACGGTGATCGGTGCGATAACCGCGGGGCTCGGCGCGGCCGGCAGCGTCCTGGGCAACGGCGGACCGCTGCTGGCGAGCCTCGACCTGATCGACAAGAATCTCGCGCTCGACCTGGTGCGACTCGGTACGTCCGTACGCGACGTCACCCGACTCGTGACTCCGGCAGCCGGCGTGATCCAGGCTCTCGACCGAGGCGACGCACTGGCCGCGTTCGGCAACGGCCTCGCGGTGGTCTCCGCCGGGGCGGCGGCGCTGCTGAACCCGAGGGGTGTCCTCGGTGACCCGAAGACCGTCGCCGGAACGGCCTTCGACTTCGACCCCAAGACCCGGACCGACCTGGCCGACCTGGCCAAGGGCACCGGGATCATGGCGAGCCTGGCGCAGGCCATCTCCGCGGTCGACGCGGGGCGACCGTTCGTCGCCGGGCAGGCACTCGCCCAGGCGCTGCGGATCGCCCGTACCGCGCCGCAGGTCGGGCCGGACGCGGCCGTGGTCGCGCAGCGTGTCGCCGAGGTGGGCGTCGTGTTGGAAGGGGTGTTCCGGGGCGTCGACCCGAGACTGGCCGCCCCCTTGGTCGTGCAGCGGCTCCGCAGCGTGCTCGACGCGCTGCGGCCGACCGGCGTACCCGGCGGTCCCGCCGGCGGGGACGAGTCGCTCGTCCTGGCGGCCGGCGCGACCACGATGTCCGCGGCGCCCACGACGTTCGGCCCGTTGCCGGGATCGGCCGGGACGGCTCCGCCGAACGGTACCCCGGCGATCAGTACCCTGGCGGGCGGAGCTGGGGAGAGCACCCTGGCGGGCGGAGCCGGGGCAGACACGCTCGGCGATGGGTTCGTCCTGGCACAGGCCACCGGCGGGCCGGCCGCCGGGCAGCCGACCATGACGCTGCCCGGCTCGACGACGCCGATACCGCTGCAACCGGGAACGCAGTTCATTCCCCCCGGTGCGACGGTCGTGGGCCCCGACGGCACCGTGTACGGCGGCGACAGCGGATTGGTACCGGGTGCGAGCCCCGGCGCGATGAGCGTCCCGGGTGGCATGCCGCCAGCCCCCGGACAGATCAAGCAGCTTCCCGGCGGCTACCTGCTCTTCTTCCTCGATCGCCCCGAGGACATGCCGCAGAGCCGGCTCGACGACCTGGACGACCCCGGCATCGGTGGCGGTGGAACCCGTCTCGCCAGCCTGGCCGGCGCGTCGCTGTTCGGCGGCCCGACCAGCAACCAGCCGCCCGGCGTACCCTCCGGCGACCTGCTCCTCACCAGCACCGCCAGCACCCGGGACGAGCTGGGACGGATCAACCTTCCCGAGGGCTTCGGGCGCGACCCGGACTCGCCGTTCTACGTCCCGGTGCCGGCCGAGCCACAATTGCATCCCATCGGGCAGTTGTTCGTGCCGCCGGCTGACGGCCCGTCCCACGTCTGGGCGGCGCCGCAGAACCCGGCGTTCATCGCGAACCATGTCCTCGACGGCGGCTCGCGGACCAAGGAGTCCATCTTCAACATCGTGGGCTGGGGCGCCTCCGCCCAGGGGCCCCACAACGCGTCCGAGTCGGTCTACGTGGGTGTCCGCAACGGCCTGCTGCTGATCGACAACGACACGGCTCCGGTGGATGGTCTCACCATCGGCGGCGTTGCCGGCTTCTCGTATCAGGCCGGCAACTACGGTCTGGTCACCTCGCTTGCCGGCGAGGTGAATCTCGGCCCGATCCTGGACCTGCGGCTACCCACCCTTGCCCTCGACGGGATGGCCGCGGTGAACATCCCCTACATCGGTGCCGTCGGGTTCCGGGCCAACAGCGACGGATTCCGGCTCGCCGAGCAGAGCGACTTCGCCGAAGGCGTGGCCATCGGCCCGGGCGCGCTGGTAACCGTCAAGTACCCGGTCAGCGGCGAACTCGCGGTGGAGCGCATCGCCGAACTCGCCGGAGTGTCGACGGCGGACGTGCGCATCGCGCAGCACGCACCACCGGGCAGCCTGCTCGCGTTCGACGTGCGGGACGAGTTCCGCGCACCGTTCGAGCCCACGTTCGCGGAACGACCCGGATTCCCGGACCCGGACATCGGGTCCGCCGCCGCCCTCGGCCCCAAGCTCGGTCTGCCGGACGGCTTCTCCGTCGATCCGGGCGGAGCGTACGCGCCGCCCCCGGACGACCTGTACCGCTACGGCACCGCGGGATCGACGGACCTGGCCAGCTGGGACGACGTGTCCGAGTACGAGCTACCCGATCTCTACCACACCGCATACGACACGATGATCGGCCTCGGGGCACCCGAGGGCACGACCGTCGACTTCGGGTACGGCGCTGACTTCTGGGACCAGACGCAGCCCTCAGCGGCCTACGACGACGGGGCACCGGCTCTGCTGGGACCGGCGCTCGATGCGATGGCCTGGGATCCCCAGCTGGAGTCGTTGCCCGGGATCGCCATCGGCTACGACGAGTTCACACCGCTCGACCTGGATGTCGACGACGGCTGGTCGGACTGGTGAGCGAGGGAACCGAAACGGTACCTGGCAGCGAATGCAGACGACCGAGGCGACACCGGTCGCCCGGAAAGACCACATCGGGAGGTAGCAGTCATGAACGTCGGAATGCTCGGCGGCGACGTCGCCCAGATCCAGCAGCACGCCATCGCGTACCGCAGCCTCGGTGACAGCCTCGCCGCCTGTGGTGGCAACGTCGTCTCGACGACGGACAGCGCGGTCGCCGGTCTCCAGGAGCAGATCACCAACGCCCAGACGGCCGTGGTCTCGGCGCTGCTGGCGGTCAGCCAGGAGTCCCGCTCGGTGACCACGAGCTTCGGCGGCGTCCAGTGGACCGGCGCCAATCGGGCCCAGGCCGAGGAGGTCGGCGTGGAGCTCGACGCACGGGTCAATGAGACGACGGTGCGCGTACAAGAGATCTTCGAGACCTTCCGGGCCGACCTCGCCCGCCTCGGTGGGGAACTGAACGACGTGGCCACCCAGTTCAACGCCGTCGCGGTGGCGGCCGGGGAGTCGGCCGGATCGCTGGGGCAGGCGATGGACGCGCAGGCCGTCCAGCTCGACGAGATCATGAACACCGGGATCACCCGCGTCTGAATGGGTGGGTCGCCGTGCCGCGGGCCGGGGTTGGTACTGACGCCCCGGCCCCCGGCGCAGGTGGCCCGGCACCGCACCGGAAGGGAGCGTCGAAGTGCCATTCGCGGAGGACTACGAGGCCGCGGCAACCGTCCTGGACGCGGCGGCCCAGATGGCCGGCACGATCATGGAGCCCGCGCGGGCAGCGATCGGCCCCGGCTCCATGATTGGTGGCCAGCTGACAAACATCGTGACGGACGAGATGGACGCCGCGGCCACCATCCTCGATCAGGTCGCCACGGAGCTGACCCAGCTCGCTGTCACCTGTCGGGAGCGCGCGGAGACGTGTCGCGAGGTGGCGGCGGCCGAACGCGACTACACCGCCGCGTACGAGGAGTACCGCACCGAGTTGCGGGACCGGCAGGGGCAGCCGGAGCCGGGCGGTCCGCCCGCGGCACCCCAGCCTCCGCCGGCACCGCCGTCGTGGGCCAACAATTGAACGGGCGCCGAAGCTGTCCCGCTGGCGCGGTCACCGGTAGCGGTGGACCGCGCCAGCCCTGCTGTGCTCAGGAGCTCAGTGCCGCCGTCATCACCACCAGGCCGGACGGGGCCGGCGGAGCACCCTCCTGCTGAAGGGTGACGCTGAAGGTGGTGTAGTCGGCGATGTCCACGCCACTCCACAGCTCGATGGGTACGCCGCTGCGGCGCTCGTGGAACGACCCGATCGGTACGGTGCCGCGCGGTCCCTTGAGCCATGCCGCGTAGTAGGAGCCCGGCGCCGCGGCGGGCAGCCCGACCGGCTCCAGCACGACGGACGCCCCGGACGGGGTGTCCACGACGGACACCTTGCCGCGCGCCTCCGGAGCCAGCTCCGTGCCGGCGGCGATGTAGACGTCGGCGCGCGGTTGCGCGTCGAGCATCCGGTCGACGGCCAGCACACCAGCGGTGAACACCGCGGCACCGAGTGCGGCGGCGGGCAGCGCCCAGGTGAGCCGGCCCATCCGGGGACGCCACTGCGCCGGATGCCACCAACGCGGGCCGGGGTCCGCCGACGGGACCGGGGTGGCCGGGCCGGCGGTCGGCTCGGGCACGGGTACCGGCTCGGGCACGGACAGCTGGTCAGACGCGGACAGCGGATCGGGCGCCGGTTCGGCTGCGTGCTGCTCGGCGGCGTGCGCCCGTACCCGGCTGAGGATGCTGTCCCGAAGTGCCGGCGGTGGACCGGACGCCCAGGTGGTCTCGGCGCGCAACTCGGTGACCACCGCAGCCAGCAGGGCCGGGTCGGCGCTCTGCGCCGCCGCCTTCTTCCGCCCGGGGGTGCGCCTCGCGTGCCGATCGAGGTGCCCGGTCAGCATGTCCACGAACTGGTCGTCTGCGCCCCCGTAGGTCTGTGGTGCGGTGCTCACCCGTCGCTCCTCCCCTCGCTGCCCGCTCTACCGATTGTTGTTCGCCCCCCGGTGCCGGTCTGGTTCCCGCCATCGTCCAGCTGCGGGGGATCCCGCACGTGGGCCAGCAGTTCGGCCAGCCGCCGGTGTGCCCGGTGTGAGCGCGACTTGACCGTACCCAGTGGTAGGTCCAGCCGTTGGGCGATCTGCGCATGGGTCAGGTCGTCGAAGAACGACAGCCGGATGATCTCCCGCTCATGGTCGGCGAGCTGACGCAACGCCTCCTGCACCGTCCAGGACAACCATGCCACGTCCAGGTCGGGTGCCTCCACCACCGCGTCGTGCTCGGCCTCGTGACCACCCCGGGTGGGACGCAGCTCGCGCCGGATCAGGTCCAGCGCCGTGTACCGCGCAATGGTCAACAGCCACGGGCCGAGATCCCGCTCCGGGTCGTACGTCGACGCGGATTTCCACGCGCGGATGAACGTCTCCTGGAGCGCTTCCTGCGCGAGGTGGTCGGCGCGAGTGACAGTCATCGCGACGGCCCACACCGCACGCGAATAACGGTCGTAGACCTCGCCGAGCGCATCGGCGTCCCCCGCCTGAAAACGCACGAGCACGGCCGGCGGCAGCTCGCGCCGCCCGTCCCCCGTGTCCGGTGGTTCCGCCGACGAGCCGGACACGGCTGTCGCACCCGGCGCAGATCTTTCGGCCACCGATCCACGATACGCAATTGATCGCGCCTCGTGAATCTTCCGAATATCGCGCCGCAGGGAACCGCAGGCGTGCCCGGCGGCGAACTGTGGTCATGAGGCTCCGCGTCCGCATCGAAGAGCAGCAGCCGGTCCACGCCGGCCCACGGTTCAGCACCCGTGACGTCTGCCTGGTCACTGCCGCCCCGGACGTCACCGTCAGTGAACTGCTCGACCAACTGGTCGGACCGCTCACCGCCCGGGTCGCGGCCGGCGAGCTGACCATCGAGGTGGACGGCGTGGAAGTTCCCGGCGACAGCCTCCTCGCGGACCTGCCGATCTGGGCCGGTTCGGAGCTGAGCGTACGGGCGGCGGCACCGGGTCGGTCGACCGACCGGTCGGGCGGCCCGGCCGAACGGCCCGTCGTCGAGCTGAGCCGGGTGGCCGGGCCCGACAGTGGCCAGAGCATCGCACTCGACCACGGCACGTTCGCGATCGGACGCAGCCGGCAGGCCGGAGTGGACTTCGGTACCGTCACCCGACCGTTGGTGCACATCGAGACGACCAACCAGCTGCGGGCAACCGCGACGGTCGTCGACGACAGCTGCCCCGTACGGGTGGACGGACGGGACCTCACCGACGACGAACCCGACGCCGACCTGCACGACGGCACCTACCTGCGGCTCAGCGACACGGCCTTCCGGGTGGCAGCCCCGGCCGACCTGCCTGCGCCCCTACTGTGGCCCGCGCCGTCGACCGGCGAGGCGACGGGTGGCCGCGAGCCGCTGATCCGTACGCCCCGGGTGGCCACCACCGCGCCGGCAGAGCAGGTGCCGGTGCCGGCCGCGCCGGCCCCGGTGTCCGTACCCGCGCCGCTGTCCTGGCTGCTGCTCATCGCGCCGTTGCCGATCGGCGTGGTGATGGCCTTCGTGTTCAGCCCGTTCTTCCTGGTGATGGTCGCGATGACGCCGTTGATGGCGCTGGCCCGCTGGGTCGAGTCCCGGCACCGCGCCAAGAAGGACACCATCCGGTTGGCCAGGGAGTCTGCGGCGGCCGTACAACGCTTCGGCACCGACCTGGACGCCACGCGCACCGCGGTGGCGGCAGCGGCCCGCGCCGCCTATCCGGGGCTGGCCGGTCTGGTACGCCGGGCGGTGTCGGGTCGAGGGCTGTGGGAGGTGCGCCCGGGCGACACGGACGAGCTGCGGGTGGTGGTCGGCGTGGGTGCCCGACCGTGGCGGCCGGAGCTGGGTCGACGCGGTGCCGAGGAGCTGGCGGGACGGCCGGAGCTGAGCGAGGCGCTCGCCGAACGGTCCCGGCTGCCGGACGTACCGGTCGACGTGAACCTGCGGGACCGCTCAGGACTGGGCGTCGTCGGGGCTGGCACAGCCGCGCGCAACGCAGTCGCCGCGGTCGTGCTGGATCTGGTCACCCGGCACGGACCGGCCGACCTGGCGTTGGCCCTGGTGGTGCAGCCGGACCGGCTGGCCGGGTGGGACTGGCTGAAGTGGCTGCCGCACCTCGGCGGTGACGACGGGACGCTGCGGGTCGCCTCCGACGCGGCCGCCACCGAACAACTGCTCACCCGGCTGGTCGCCGACACGGCACCGCCGTCTCGCACCGCACTCGTGGTGGAGGGCGGGGCCAGCACGGGCGGGGCGGGCGCCACGTACACCGTCGTCGTGGTGGACGGCGATGACCTGTTGACCGGGCGCGTCGCATCGATGCTCGGCCGGCTTGCCCGCGGCAGCGGTCGAGCGCTTGTGGTGAGCGGGCGCACGGAACGGCTGCCTTCGGTGTGCCAGTGCTTCCTCGAACTGGCGCCGGACGGCACCGCCGACCTGACCGACGCGGTCACCGGCGAGCGGACGTCGGGCCTGCTCGCCGTGCGGGCCGCCGAGCAGGTGTGCGGGCCGGCAGCGCGCGCACTGGCCCGCTGGACCGACCCGGAGCAGGCTGTCGCGGCGGCCTTGCTGCCAGCCCACGCCCGCCTGGTGGACCTGCTGCGGAGCGTGTTGTCCGGCCCCAACGGGCTGGGACGGCCGGTCGAGGAGCTCGACCCGCTGTCGATCGGTGAGTGGTGGCGACGCGGCATCTCCGGGATGCAGGCCACCATCGGGATGACCGAACACGGTCCGTTGACCTTGGACCTGCACAGCGACGGACCGCATGGGCTGGTGGTGGGCACCACCGGCGCGGGCAAGAGCGAGTTCCTGCGGACGGTGGTGGCGTCGCTGGCGTGCGCGCACTCGCCGGACGCGCTCACCTTCCTGCTCGTGGACTTCAAGGGCGGCGGCGCCTTCGACGCCTGCGCCTCGCTGCCGCACACCGTCGGGCTGGTCACCGATCTCGACGAACACCTCGCCGCGCGGGCACTGCGCTGCCTGCGGGCAGAGTTGCGGCACCGGGAACGACGCCTGCGGGAAGCCGGTGTCAGCGACATCGTCGACCTGGTGGCCCCCGACCCGCCGTTGCCGCGGCTGCTCATCGTGATCGACGAGTTCGCCACTCTCGCGGTGGAACTGCCCGGCTTCCTCGGCGCGCTTGTCGACGTGGCGCAGCGGGGCCGCAGTCTCGGCATCCATTTGTTGCTCGCGACACAGCGACCGCAAGGGGTCGTGGACGGCAAGATCCGGGCGAACACGAACCTGCGGGTCGCGCTGCGTGTCCAGGACGAGGCGGACTCCCGTGACGTGCTGGGCACCCGGCAGGCGGCCGACATCGACCGGCGCAGGCCCGGCCGCGCCTTCGTCCGGCTCGGTGCGGGCGAGGTGATCGGGGTGCAGACCGCGTTGGTGTCCGCAGCGACCCGACGAGGACAGCGCGAACGAATCGAGGTCGCCCCGTTCGCCCTGCTGGCTGACCAGGAGACGAACGTACGGGAGGACCATCCGGACGGCGTACCGACAGATCTTGAGAGGCTGGTCGCCGTGATGGCGGAGGCCGCCGAGCGGGGTGGTTACCCCCGGCCGCGGGTGCCCTGCCCGCCACCGCTGCCGCAGGAGGTCGACGCCTGGAGCCTGGCCGTCGACGTCGACGCCGCAGCGGATGGTCCTCTTCCGGTGCCCCTCGGTCTCGTGGACCTGCCCGACGAACAACGCTCGGACTTCTGGTGCTGGGCGCCGGAGGCGGGCGGGACGCTGGTGCTCGGCGCCGACGCGGCCGCCACCGGTACGGTGCTCGCCACCGCCTGCCTCTCACTCGCCCGCCGCCGCGCCCCCGACCGGCAGCGAATCTTCGTGCTGGAGGGCCTCGGCACCGGCCTGGGGGCGCTGGCCGGTCTGCCGCATGTGACCGCGGCGGTCGGCGTCGACGACAGCGAGCGGCTCGCCCGGGTACTCGACCAGATGGATGCCGAGATCACCCACCGGCGTGTGAGCCGGACGGCAGGGCCTGACGTCCTGCTCGTCGTGGCCGGCTGGGACGCGCTTGTCGAAGGGGCCGAACGGGCCGGCGTCGGTGAGGTCGGCGCACGGCTGGAGCGCCTGTTGCGCGACGGCGCACCCGTCGGGATCCGGCTGCTCATCTCGGCGTCGCACGACCGTGGCGTACCCGGCCGGGTGCTCTCCCAACTGCCCACGAAGCTCTGTCTGCGCCTGGCGGACGCCAACTCGTACACGGGGCTGGGTCTGCGGGCCCGGGATGTGCCCGAGCTGACCGGCCTGCGGGCCATCGACCTCCAGACCCGGCGCGAGATCCAGTTCGGGCGGTACTGCGACGGGAGGCCGGGGGCGCTCGCCGACGCGGTGGCCCGGGTCGCCGCCGACTACCCGGACGCACTCCCCGCGCCCACCGTCACGGTGCTGCCCGAACTGGTGCCCGCCGGTGAGGTGCTGTCCGCGTCCGCAGCGGCCGGGCCGGTCTGGCGGCTCGGGATCGGCCGGCACTACCGCGACCTCAGCGTCGCCACGCTCGCGCTCGGTCCGGGTATGCACGCGGTGGTGGCGGGCCCCGCCGGCAGTGGTCGCACGGGTGCGCTGCGCCTGCTCGCCGCCGCCGCCCACGCCAGCACACCCGACGCCCGCGTGCTCGTGGTGGCCGCCGACCTTGACGCCTGGACCGGTGCCCAGGGCACCGAGGTGGCCGGCTCCTTCGGTGGATTGACCAGCCCACCCACCACGGGGCGGGCACTTCTGCTGATCGACGGAATCGAGTCGCTGCCCGACGCCGGGCCGGCCCTGGACCGGCTCCTGCCGGGGCTGCCGGCCGGCGTCCACGTCGTCGTCGCCGGCCGGACCGACGCCTTCCGGGGCATGCAACCGTGGCAGCGGGCGGTGACCATGTCGCGAACCGGGCTGCTGCTGCGCCCGGCGCCGGACGACGGCGAGGTGCTCCGGGTCCGGCTGCCGCGCGAGGCCCCGCCCCGGCCGCTGCCGGGACGCGGCTATCTCGTTGAGGCCGGCGGGTTGGCCCAGATCCAGGTCGCGTTCCTGGCCCAGCCGCCACCAGCCCGGCTGGCCATGCCGATCGGGGTGTTCGCAGGGGAGGCACGATGAACGGTCAGTCGGCGTACGGGGTGGGGGTATGCCTGACCGCGCACGGTGTCGTGGTCGCGGTGGTCCGCGACAACCCGATGCGACTGGCCGCCGTCGCCGAGGTCACCGGCAGCCTGGCGGGGGCGAGACCACTGTCGCGGCGGCTGGCCCGCGCACGGCGGCAGCTCGGCCTGCCGCGCTGGTGCTCGACATCCATGGTGGACGCGCCTGGTGGACCCGGCGGTCGGCACGGTCCGGACGAGCCGACGACGTCGCGGCCGGAGTTTGCCGAACTGCTCGCCCGCGCGGGATTCCTGCCGACCACGGTGCGGGCCCCGGCACAGCTCGCCCACCTGCGCAGCGACGTCGGTCTGGGTGTCGGGGTAACCGTCGACCGACGACTCATCGAGGCGATCGCGGACGAGGCCCACGAGTGGGCGACGGCCGCGGCCCTCAGCGCCTTCCCGCCGGACAGCTCCGGCCACGGGGACCGACAGGTAGGTCGTGACGACGCTGGCAGTGATGCCGGACAATGGGAAAGCCGCACAGCGGAGACCGGGTGGGCCGTGCAGCGCGTGAGCACGTCCGGTGAGCGCGAGCAGCAGACGGAGGAGACGCCATGCGTATTCCGACGAGAGGTGTGAAGGTCACCGTCGCCAGCGGCGAGCGGCGGCCCATGTCACAGGTGTCCCGCTGGCTCGTCATCGGGCTGGCCTGGATCCTCGCCTCCGCTACCGTGCTGGTGGGCTCAAGGTACGCGGTGAGCGCCTGGGTCCGCAACCCCGGGGCCACCCCGGCGACCGCGCTGGACGCCCGCTCGTTCGGCGATGCCTCGGCGGCTCCCGTGGACCGGGCGGTTGCCGGCTCCACCCGCCTCATCCCGGTGCGGCCACAGGTGCTACTCGACTCGCGAAAGGTCGGCTCGCTGCCCGCCGGCGTGGACGTGACGGTGCCGATGCCCGAGACGGCCGCTGGCGCCGGTGTGGTGCTGGTCGAGATCTCGATCCTGGCCGCCAAGGGTCCCGGCGAGGTCACCGTCGGCCAGGGCACCGACCGGACGGTCGTGTTGCGGGCACCCAAGGCCGGGGCGCAGCTGTCCGCCACCGTGGTGGCCCGCCTCGCTCCCGACGGCGACCTGCGGGCCAGCACCACCGGCGGCGGCGATCTGCTGGTACGCCTGGTCGGCGTGTTCGAACCGGCGCAGCGGTCCGACGCCGGCCGGATCGTGGCGGTGCCACCCGCCCGGGTGGTGACCCTGGTCCCCAGGACCGACGGGAAGAAGGCCAGCGTCGCGCTGTCCGACGTCCGGCAACTCGCCGACGCCGGTCCGATCTCGGCGGTGATCCTGCGGGTATCCGCCGACGTCGGGTCCAAGGGCGGGCTCGTCTCCGCCGGGACGCGCGCCGGTGACCTGAACCAGACCGTCTACTGGTCGGCCACCAGCGGCAGCGACCGCACCCGCAACGGGCTCATTGTCGTTCCGGTCAGGGACGGTTCGGTCCACCTACGGTACGAAGCGGGCACGGAGATGCGAGCTGATCTGGTCGGCTACGTCACCGGCACCGGCGCGCCCGAATCCACCGAAGGACTTGTGGTCCCCGTTCCGCCGCACAGCCCCGAGCCGGTACGCGCCACCGAACAGTCCGATGTCGAGATCAGCCTGGGCACCACGGATTCGCTCGCGAACGTGCCGGTGGATCGCATCGCGGCGGCGCTGCTGACCGTCACCGTCACAGGCGACGCGGAGGGCGGTGTCAAGGTGGGCGGCAAACCGACCCTGACCGCGTCGAAGGGCGTCGCACGCTCGGCGCTGACTCTCGTCGAGACGCCACAAGCGAGGGTACGGGTGCAAAGCGCCGTGGCCGCCACCATGGCCGTCACACCACACGCCCTGGTGCTGACCGGCTGACAGAGACGATGGTGATGAGCACGGCCCCAGCCTGAGGAATCCGCACGGCAGTCGGCAAACTGCGAGAACACGCCCGATGTCGGGTCGCCGAGAATTCAGCCATGACTGCCACGGAGCGCACCGGCCTGGATGCTGTCCCGTCGACATCGCCGACCCGACGGGGTCGGGTGATCCTGATCGCCGTCGGAGTCGGTGTACTGCTGTCAGTGCTGTGGTCGTACGAGTTCGTCGACCACACCATCGGCGATTCGATGGCCAACGCCATCCTCGGCCGGGACGCGAAGGCGACCGCGATCGGCGGTACCGTCGCCGCCCTGGTCTTCGCGTTCGTCTCTGGTCTGGCCGGTACCTTCACCGCCTGCAACATCGCCATGGCCGCGTCGATCGGACCGATGAGCCAGGCGAACGCGGGTGCGGCGGCCCGTGCCGGGCTGCGTAGCCTGGTGCGGCCGGTCGGCTGGCTGACCCTCGGAATGGTGGCGGTCTCCGCCAGCTACGGGTTCATCGGCGTGCTGCTCGGTGAGCGGCTGCCGCAACTGTCCACCGCCACCGTCGGGACACTCCCGGTCCGCCTGATCCAGTCGATGATCGTGTTCGGGGTGATCGGGCTCGCTTTCGTCTACCTCGGCCTGGCCTCGCTCGGCGTGGTGCGGGATCCCTTCGCGCACCGGCCGGTGGCTCGTGTGGTGGTGCTCGGCGCGCTGGTCGGTGGCTTCCTGATCGGCCGGCCGTATCCGCTGTTCAACAAGCTGTTCCACTGGGCGGTGGAGAACGGTAACCCGTGGTACGGCGCAGGGGCCTTTGTCCTCCAGTCACTCGGCAACATCGCCATCGTCACGGTGCTGTTCGTCCTGCTCGTGCTGGTGACGCGGGGCGGCTTCATTCGCTTTCTGGCGGCCAGCCCGGCCCGCACCGCCGCGTTGACCGGCGGGATGCTGATCGCGTTGGGCGTGTTCATGGTCGTCTACTGGAACGTGCGACTGCCGGCGATGTTCGACTACGGCTGGTTCCCCACGATGCCCTACAACCAGTGAAAGCCGACGGATGATCCGCGCCTGAGCATCTGCTGATGCCCGGGCCGCCACCTGCCCGGAACCATCGGCCGATCACCGGGCCGACGGCACAGGAAGGAAGGTCTGCTCGTGTCGGCTGCCTACCAGGGCGCAGATCCAGCGGACGGCGATGTCGCCGGGACGGGGAAGGACGACATCGCGAATCGACCCCTCGGGCCGAACCGCACGGCGGGGCGACAATCGGCGCGGCATCCGGTGGTCGGGCAGCGGTCGACAGCGGACAGCCACTTCTGGTGGCGCTGGGGCTACGAGGCCGCCGAGGCTGGTCCCGTGCCGACAATCGGCGAGGAGTTGTCGGGCGGACCGGGCCCGATGCCGTGACATCACGTGGGGTGAACAGCACGTTGCGGAATGTCACCTTACCGGCACCTTTTCGGTATTCAATATGGTATCTTTACGCTCCTCTTTCGAATAGCACACTGCCGTGACGAACGTGATGTCGACATGCCCCCACCGAGAAGGCCCTACGTAGCGGCGACCTCGCTACCGTGCTCCGCCTACGTAGCCCCCACCGACCGTCGGCACCACCTGCGGTCGTACGCCAGTCGCGGCCCGATCCCCCCGGTTGATATGACCTTCGGTGAACTGCACGGGCTACCCCTGAAAGCCCTGGCGACGCGGCCGGTCACAGAGCAGTTCCCGGATCTCAACTCAGGTGTCGTCCATCTCGATGCGCCCGCCGGAACGCTGGCCCACGCCGCCGTCCTCGACGTACTCGAAAACTATCGGAAAAATAGCGTGGGCGTCCCCTGGCACCGCTCCCAGGTGGCGCTCAACTGGGCCGCCAACCGATTCCGGGCGCTGATCGGCGCACCCGGCGGCGCCGTCTCGTTCGGGCCCGACATGACGAGCCTGACCCGGGCCTTCGTCCGCTCGATCGAGCCGGCTCTCCTGCCGGGCGACGAGGTCGTCTGCACCACGTTGGATCATCGTTCCAATGTGGATCCCTGGCGGCAGGCCGCCCACCGCCGCGGGGCCGCGGTACGGATGGCAGAGGTGTCCCCGGACGGCCGGTTGACGGTGGACGCCGTCGCCACCCAACTCGGCCCGCGTACCCGTTGGATCGCGGTGACCGCCGGATCCAACGCGCTGGGCACCGCGCCCGACCTCGTCGGTATCTGCACCGCCGCTCGGCTTGCGGGTGCCCAGGTCTTCGTCGACGGCGCACAGGCGCCGGCGCACCTGCCGGTCGACGTCGCCGCCTGGGGCTGCGACGTTTTCGTCACCTCGGCCGCCACGTGGTACGGCCCCGGATGCGGCATCCTGTGGCGGCGCGGCGGTAGGATCTCCGCCACGCTGCTGCGCGGTGCCGCGCCGACCGGCGGACCAGGCATCGAAGCGATCCTGGCCACCGGTGTCGCTGCCGAGGTGCTGATGCACTGGGACCGCGCATCGGTCTTCCGGCACGGCGAGCGGCTGGCGAACCTGCTGGCCCGGAGCCTCCGCATGATCGATGGGGTGCGCGTGCTCGGTCGGTCGGGCGACGCGGCACGCCTGCCGATTGTCGCGTTCCAGGTCGCCGACCGTCCGGCCGCCGAGGTCGCGGCTCAGCTCGCCGACGGTGGCGTCGTCGTCGGACACGGCACGTTCGGGTCGGAGCCGGCGCTGCGGGCCGTGACACCGGAGACCCCGGAGGCGCTGCGCGCCGGCATGGCCCGTTACACCTCCCGGGCCGACGTGCGTGCCCTCATCGCCATGCTCGCGGGGATCGCGGCGACCCGCGACTGACCGGCCACTCTCAGCTTGCGCGGTCCCCCACCGATCGACCGCGAGGGCTCGAACGCCCGGCGTCGGCGTGCCACGATGGGCTCGACGTGCAGGCGCAGGCCCAGCCCGACAAGGAGGGCCGGTGGAACGACCCGGGGCACCAGACGGCCGGCCACTGCTCCTCGACGGCGCGCTCGGCACCGAGTTGCAGCGGCACGGTCGTTCCGTCAGCGCTCCCTGGTGGACCGCGGACTGTCTGCTCGACGCCGCCGGCCGACGGCTGGTCACCCAGGTGCACGCCGCATACGTCGCCGCTGGTGTGGACGTACTCACCGCGGACACCTTCCGCACCACCCCGCGTACCGCCCACCGGGCCGGCACCGGCCCCGACACCGCCGCTCGCCTGGCGCACGTCGCGGTGTCGCTGGCCCGCGAGGCAGCCGCCACCGTGGCCCGCCCCGTCGCCGTCGCCGGATCGATCGCGCCGATCGAGGACTGTTACCGGCCCGAGCTGGTGCCCGACGGAGCGGTGTTGCGCAACGAGCATGCCTGGCTGGCCGACCAGCTCGCCCGCGCCGGCGTCGACCTGGTCCTGGTGGAGACGATGAACACGATCCGCGAGGCGGTCGCCGCCGTACGCGCCGCCCGCGCGCACGGGCTCACCACCTGGGCCAGCTTCGTGTGCGCACCGGGTGGTGACCTGCTCAGCGGCGAGGACGTGGTGGCAGCCGCCACCGCGGTACGCGCCGCCGGGGCGAGCGCGGTGCTGGTCAACTGCACCGAGCCGGCCGGTACGGAACGGGCGCTTGCCCGGCTGGGACGGGCCGGCGCCGGGCGGCTCGGCGCGTATCCGAACCTGGAGGACCGCACCGGTCTGCCGCCCGCGACACCTGTCGACCGGTACCTGCCGCCGGCAGTGTCGCCGGCCGAGTTCGCCGGTCTTCCGGACACGGATCCATGGCGCGGCCTCGACATCGTCGGGGGCTGCTGCGGGGCCGGCCCGGAGCACATCGGCGCGTTGCGGGCACGCTGGCCGCGGGACGCCGACGAGGGTCAGCCGGCAGCGGCCACGGACCGCGTGACCCCGGGCGGGTAGGTCGGGACGATGCCCAGCTCGTCCAGGTCCGCCCGTACGCCCTCACGAAGCCTCATCCGCGCGGAGTCGGGCAGCAGCGCGGCCTCGACGGCGGTCATGGTCATCCCGGCGAGCTCGGCCACCGTGAAACCGTGCCAGCGCGCCGCGAGCCGGTGCTCGGCGACCAGGTCGGTGTGGAACATCGACGGATCGTCGGTGTTAAGGGTGATCCGGACGCCGGCCTCCCAGAGCCGTCGCAGCGGGTGCGCCTGCGGCGTCGACACCACGCCGGTCCGCAGGTTGCTGGTGAGGCAGACGTCGAGGACGACTCCCCGGTTCCGGAGCACCTTCATCAGCGCCGGGTCCTCGACCGCGCGGATGCCGTGCGCGATCCGGGGTGGATGGAATGTCAGACAGTCCCAGACGCCCTCCGGTCCCACCGCCTCACCCGCGTGCGGCACGAACGGCACACCACGTGCCGCCGCCCACCGGATCGGCTCGGCGAACAGCGAGGCCGGGCGTCCCGGCTCGAAGCCACCGAGCCCGAGCCCCACCACCCCGGCGGGTCCACCCGCCACGGCCCACTCCGCGATCTGTTGGCACTCCTCGACCGACTCGCCACGGACATGGTCCACCACGAACCGCATGCTCACCCCGATCCGCCGCCACGCCTGCTCAGCGCCCCTGCGCACCGCGTCAAGCTGCTCGTCGAAGGGAATACCGCGCCCGCGCCAGTGCGTGCCGGGGCTGAACGTCACCTCCAGGTGCCGGACGTTCTGCCGGTGCGCCGCCTCGGCCAGTTCCTCGGCCAACAGTTGGAGATCGGCCGGCTCACGTAGCGCGGCACAGCACTGTTCGTACAGTTCGGTGAAGTGCCGGAAGCTGCGGAAGCGGAACAGGTCGGTGATCCGCGCCTCGTCGAGCCGACCGAGGTCGAGCCCGTGGCGGCGGGCGATCCGAAGCAGCGTTCCAGGTCGGACCGAACCCTCCAGGTGCACATGGGTCTCGACCTTAGGCAGCCGCTGGATCATCTCGTCGCGGTCCGTCCCGAGCGGTTCGGCGGTGCTCACCGTGCCGATTCTAGGTTCGTCACGACCGGACGGGCCGGTTCCGGCAACGGTCGATCGGGTCCAGCGGGTAGGAGGGCAATCTCGAAGAGGCCGCCGTGTACTATGTCTAAGTAAAGGGGCGTTGCCTGGGCCCACACTGCGGCATGGAGGAGCGCCGTGAAAGAGCAACGAGACCGTCGGACCTACGGCCAGCAGTGCGGCCTAGCCTTCGCGCTGGATGTGGTGGGCGAGCGGTGGACCCTGCTCATCATCCGTGAGCTACTGGTCCGACCGCGCCGCTACCGGGATCTCCTGGACGCCCTGCCGGGCATCGGCACCAACCTCCTGGCCGACCGGCTGGCCTTCCTGACCGAGGTGGGCATCACCCAGCCGCTGGACGCCGAGCGGCGGACCGCCGGCTACGCGCTCACCGAGTTGGGTGAGAAGCTACGCGAACCGGTCCTGGTGCTGGCCCGCTTCGGGCTGACACTGCTCGCCCAGCAGCCGGGTCAGGTCCAGGCGCCGGTCACCCGGGCGTCGTGGGCGGCGCTGGCGATCGAGTCCATGGTCGACCCCGCACGGGCGCTGGTCGACGAGGTCTACGAGTTCGACATCGAGGGCGAGGTCTTCCACGTCCGGGTCAGCGACGGCGAGGTGCGGACGATCAGCGGTACCGCCGGTCCCGACGCGACCCTCCGGGTAGCCACCGACGCCCGCACCTTCTTCGACCTCGGCAGCGGCGCGATCGAGCCGGTCGAGGCGGTGGTCAGCGGGGTGGTTTCGGTGACCGGGCCGGCGGCGGCCATGCCACGCTGCCTCTACCTGCTGGGCCTGGGTGGCCGCCCGGGTGTCGAGCGGATGTTGTCGACGGCCGGCGGCGCGAGGCGCTGACGCTCACCGACCGGGACGGGCGGCCGGTCGGGCCACGCCACGCTGGCAGGCGCCACCGCCGACAGCTCGGGCACGGCGAGGCTGAAGCCGAGCCGGCCGCGTAACGCATGCTGACTGTCGATCGCCATCAGCAGCTCCGCCAGCGACTCCAACGCCGGCGCCCGATCAATCCCGCCGACATCAACCGGCACGAATCCGAGTCCACACAGCAGCGCGGCACACTCGATCTTGGCCGAGGGGTGGTCCCCGGCCAGTGGCACCGTGACCGGCCGGCCGTCCAGCACGGGCTCACCGAGCATGCCGGCGGGCACCGTGTTGAGGGCTTTGACCACCCGCCATTGTGGTAGCAGTTCCGCAAGCAGTCGGCCGCTCCGCCGACCACCTCCGACGCTCGACGGCGGGTTGGTCGTGTCGACGACCGTACGCCCGCGTCCGTCATCGAGCAACCCGTCGCGGGCCAGGTCCACCGCGGCGTCGAACGGCAGCGCGAGCACGAGCAGATCGGACCGGGCGACCACGACCGGTGCCGGCACACAGTGGATCTCGGGATACGAAGCCAGCCCGACCGGTCGCGTGCCATCGCGCGTACGGCCGGCAATGAGCACCCGTTTGCCCTGCACAGCAAGGTTCCGGGCCAGCGCAGAGCCCATCCGTCCGCGGCCGAGGACGCCGATCATCGGGTGCACCGCACGCCGCGGCGGCGACAGCAGGCAGGCGGTCGTACGGACACACGCATCTTCTGACTCCGGGGTCGGTGGTCAGATTCTCCGCCGAACGCGACCCGAGAGCTCGGGTCGGGTCGGGTCGTCGGACAGTGTCGCCCAGTCACCTTGACGGCGACTTGAACTCTCCCGGCATGCGGTTGACGCCGCACGGCTCGACACGACTACTTTAAGTATGGAAGTTCTTCACTTAAGGTGGAGGAGAACCGAGCCAGCACCAGAACAGCTTGGGGGACCCGTGAAACGGACCGAGGTCGAACTCCAGATTCAGATTCTCGGTTCCGTGCGAGCAACGATCCACGGCCAGGAGGTCGACCTGGGCCCCCCGAAGCAGCGGGCGGTTCTGGCCCTGCTGGCGCTGCGGGCCGATGGGCACGTGCCGCTGGACGACCTGATCACCGTCCTCTGGTCGGGACGGCCTCCGGTTCGGGCCGCGAGCCTGGTGCACACCTATGTCGCGCGGTTACGGCACACACTGGAGCCCGACACGCCACGACGTCAGCGCACCAACGTCATCGCCTCGGCGCCCGGCGGCTATCGACTCACCGTGGCCGACAACCAGCTTGACCTGCTCCAGTTCCGGGCCGGCATCCGCGAGGCGGCGGCCTGGCACGCGGCCGGCGAGCACGAGATCGCCTTCACCACGTACCGGGAGACCCTTGAGCGGTGGCGGGATCCGCAGCTCACCGACCTGACCACGTTGCTTGTCGAACAGGACGACATCGGCCCGCTGCGGCAGGAGTTCCTGGCTGCCGCACTCGACTACATCGGGCTCGGCCTGGAGTCTGGGCGGCCCGAGGTGGTCCTGCCACTGGCCGAGCGGCTCGCCCAGGCCGAGCCCCTCAACGAGCGGGTCCAGGCGCGGGTACTACGGGCCCTGGCGCGCATCGGGCAACGCGCCTGGGCGATCGAGCGGTATGCCGACGTCCGCGCTCGCCTCAAGCTCGACCTGGGTGTCGATCCGGGGGCCGAACTGACCGAGGCGTACCGAGAAGTACTGGACGCCGATCCGCCGCGACCTGACGGTGCGACCCTCAGTGCGGACCATCAGCCGCCCTGGCGGGGACCGGCAGCCGTGGTGGACGAACTGGTCGGGCGGACGGCCGACCTCGCCGCGGTCTGCGACCTGCTCGGCGATTACCGCATGGTGAGCCTCACCGGCCCGGCCGGGGTCGGCAAGTCGGCACTCGGCATGGCCGTGGCGTTGGAGCTGCGGGAACGATTCGCCGACGGGGTCGCGGTGGTGGATCTGGCGAACGCGCGCACCGGCCGGGAACTGGTCCAGGCGACGGCGGCGGTCGTCGACGAGCCGGGGTCCTGGCACGCCAAGGGCTGCCTACCGTTGACGCATCGGCTGCACGACCGCAAGCTCCTGCTCGTCCTCGACAACGCCGAACTCGTCACCGACGAGGCCGCCGACCTCGTCGACGACGTGCTCCGCGGCTGTCCGCAGGTCCACGTCCTGCTCACCTCGCGGGAGCTGCTCGGTCTGCCGTACGAGGCGGTGTACCCGGTGCGGCCGCTGGCGGTCGAGAAGGAGCACGGCTCCGCAACGGCACCCGCACTTGCGCTGTTCGCCCAGCGGGCGGTGCAGATCCAACCGGCGTTCCGACTCACCGAGAGCAACCTTGAGGCGGTGCGGTCGGTGTGCCGGGCGCTGGACGGGCTACCCCTCGCCATCGAGCTCGCCGCCGCATGCCTGCGTACCCAGCGACTGGAGGCGCTGGTCAACGTCGTGGACGATCCACTTCGCCGGATCCGTCCGCGACGCCGGGGGTTGCCAAGTCACCACCGATCACTGCGCGCCGCAGTGAACCGCAGCATGGAACTGCTGGGGCCGGCGGAACAGCGGTGCTTCGCCGCGCTGGGCGCGGTTCCGGCGGAGTTCGGCCTGGAGGCCGCGGCGGTGGCCGGCCGGGCGATCGGCGGTGAACCCGAGACACTGCAAATGCTGCTCGATCGGCTGGTGGACAAGTCGGTGCTGGAGGTCATGCACGGCGCGTCGGGCCGTCGCTACCGAATGCTCGGCACGGTCCACGCGCTGGCGCGGCAGATGCTGCGCGAGCACGGCGTGGACAGCTCGGCCCCCGCAAGCCGCTGCGGCTGCGGCTGCCACACCGGCCATTGAGGCGAGACATTCACCGATCACTGCTATATGATTCTTTAGTAGATGTTGGCGGTCGACGAGCAGGAGATCTCGTATGGACCAACGCCACCTGCTCATGCACCAGGCAATGCTCGGTGACCGTAGACGCGTCGAGTCCTACGACCGGGCACTGGCCACGGTCATCGACGAGAACGCCGTGGTCGCCGACGTCGGCGCCGGCACGCTGGCGCTTACCGCGTTGGCGCTACGGCACGGCGCCGCACACGTGTACGCCGTGGAGGCTGATCCTCAGATCGCCGCCGTCGCGGACCGGATCATCAAGGCCAACGGCTGGCAGGACCGGGTCACCCTGATCGCTGGGGACGCCCGGCTCGTTCGTCTGCCCCAACAGGTGGACGTGACGGTCTGCGAGCTGATGGGCAACCTCGGGCCGGAAGAGGACATGGCCCGTATCCTGCGGGTGTTCAACCGCCGTAACCTGCGACCCGACGGCGTCGTGGTGCCCGAGCGGGTTGTCACCTGGCTGGCGCCGGTGCAGTTCGGCACCGAAGGTTGGGGCATCTGGTCCCCGGACTTCTTCGGCATGCGGCTCGACGTGGTGCAGGAACTGGTCGACCCCACCGCCCACCTGCACTTCCTCACCCAGGAGCCGACCCTGCTCGGCGAACCGGTCGCGCTTGTCGACACCGGCCGCGGCGACACGGGACTACGCAACGCCCGCCCGCTGGCCCTACCGCTGCACACAGCCGGAACGCTGCACGCCGTGCTCGGCTACTTCACCGCCACGCTCGCCCCGGGGATCGAGCTGTCCAACATGCCGTCGTACCCGGGCTGCAACTGGGCGGTCTTCGTCTGGCCGCTCCGGCACACCGCCGTCGCGGCCGGCGACACCGTACACGTGCGTCCCCGACGTCCCGATGGTTCCGCCGCGCGGGACGTGACCCAGTGGCGCCTCGACTGTCGTCTCGACCGGGTGAGCAAACAATGATCATTTACACCGCCGCCTCCGTCCGTGACCACTCCGTCGACGCCGATCGGATCTCGGGCCTCACCTGGTCCGGTCACACCCTCTGGTACGCCGACGCCGGACGCGGGCGGGCGGTCTGCCTTGACCCGCGTACCGGGGTGCCCGGCGCCGAACTGGCCTGTCCCGGTCTGGTCACCGGGCTGACCACTCTCGGCGGGTGCCTCCTCTACGCCACGTCGACCACCCTGCGGCTGACCGAACCGCAGAGCGGGGATGTGCTGCGTGAGGTGGCCAGCCCTCGGCCGGATACGCAGGTCTGCGGCATGGAGGCGGGCAAGGACGGCATCTGGCTCGGCTGGCCGGACGCCCTGGAGTTGCGGGACGCCTCCAACCTGCGGCTGCTCGCGGCCATACCCGCGCCACTCGGTGTCGCCGGCATCACGGTCACCGACCGGTACGTCGCGCACACCGATCTGCTCGGCGAGGCCATCACGGTCTTCGACCTCCAGACCGGACGCAACGTGTTGCAGATCCAGGTCGACGGTCGACCCGCCACCAGCCTGACCTGGGACGGGCTCCGCCTGTGGTACGCCGACGCCGGCAACATGCGCCTGCGGGCGCTGGACGTCCCCGGGCTGTCCACCGCGCGGGGCTGATCAGGACCCGGTTGACCCCCGGCAGAAAGGCGCCTGATGCTACCGCTCAAGTATCTCCTCAGCCTCTCCCCCATCGGCGCGCCGTCACTTGAGTCATCCCGTTCGCCCGCCCCCGAACGTCTCCAGCTGACCGGGCGCGCGCTCGTCATCGGTTCGGTGGCCGCCGCCTCGATGGCGGCGGGTGTCGTCGGCGCCTCGGCCACTGCGGTACGGCACGGCAGACCGGCCGGTCGGCGCCGGCTCGCCCGGGAGATCGCCCGGACCGTCGCCCGCCTCGGCCCCACCTTCATCAAGGCTGCCCAGGTCCTCGGTACCCGCCGAGACGTCGTGCCGGCCTGGCTCTGCGACGAGTTGTCGATGCTCCAGGACGATGTGCCGCCAATGACCGCTACGCAGGGACGCACCGCGCTGCGCGAGGCGTACGGCGACGAACTGGACGAGGTGTTCGTCACCGTCGAGAAGGTTCCGACAGCCAGCGGCAGCATCGCCTGTGTCTACCGGGCCACCCTGCTCGACGGCGGTACCGTCGCGCTCAAACTGCGCCGTCCCGGAATCGGTCCCCGGATGGCTGCCGACCTCGCGTTGCTGCGCCGGGGAGCGGCGCTCGTCGCCCGGTTGCCGATGTTCCGAGGGGTGCCGGTGCGTGAGGTCATCGACAACCTCTGTGAGTCGGTGCTCGGGCAGATCGACCTCGGCCGTGAAGGGCGGGACCTCGGCCGCCTGCGGGAGGACCTGGGCTCGGTGCCGCGGGTCCTGGTGCCGCGGGTGCATCCGGAGGCGAGTCGCCCGGCCGCCATCGTCATGGACTTCGTCCCGGACCTGGCCGTCGACACCGCGGACCGGTGTCCCCCGGCGTTGCGCCGAAGGTTCGCGGCCTCCGCGCTGACCGTGGTCTATCAGATGCTGTTCATCAACGGATTCGTCCACTGTGACCTGCACCCGGGCAACCTCTACTTCACCCGGGGTGGCCAGGTGGTGGTGCTGGACGCCGGGTTCAGCGTCCAACTGTCCGAGCGGATGCGGGACCTGTTCGCCAACTTCTTCCTCAACATGTCGATCGGCCGGGGCGAGCGCTGCGCGGCGATCGTGCTGGAGAGCGCCATCGGGGTGTCCGACGACGCGGACGTGGGTGCGTTCACCGAGGGTGTCACGGACCTGGTGGCCCGCAGCTACAAACTGTCCGCCAAGGAGTTCAGCCTGATCGCGTTCGCGGGGGAACTGTTCGACCTGCAACGCCGGTACGGCGTCGCGGCGTCGCCGGAGCTGGTGTTTCCGTTGCTGTCGCTGCTCGTGGTCGAGGGCACCGTGCGGTCGCTCGATCCGGACATCGACTTCCAGGAGACGGCCAAGCCGATCCTGAACCGCGCGTTGTTCGGCATCCGCTGAACCACCCGATCGATGAGCGGGGGGACCGATCAATCGGTCCCCCCCGCTCGGGATCGTCAACGTCCCGCTGCGGTCACCACCTGGCGACTCCGGTGGCCACGGCGTTGGCCCGGGTGCGCGGCCAGTCGGCCACGATCAGGGGCACCAGACGCAGGTCGGCCGTGGCCATCCGGTCGAAGCGGCGCCACAGCGTGGTGGCCGTTGCCGGGTCGAGCGTCCGCAACGCCTCGGTTGCGACGCCGGCCGGGTCACCGGAACCGCCGTCGGCCGGCCAGATCCGGTGCAGCAGGTCCCGGTTGGCGTTACCGGCCCAGCGCGGCGTCCACTCGCGCAAGGTGAGATCGGCACCCGGCTCCCCCGCCGACACTGTGACGACGTCGACTCCGTACCGGATGAAGACACCGGCCACGGCCGCCGCCACGACCGCCGGCCGTGACCCGACCGGCACCGCCAGGACCAGCCTGCTTCCCGGCGTCAGTCCGGCGTCAGCGAGCAGGTGCCGGCCCCGTGTCAGGTCACCGTTATCGGGCGCGGCGTCGGTGTCGGGCGCGGCACCCGGGTCCCCGGGTTGCAGGACACCGTGCTGCGCGGCGGCACCTACGGCACCGGCAGCGCGTGCCGCCTCGGCGAGGGCAGCCCGGTCGACCGCCCAGGTCAGCGCGCGGCGGGCCGCGAGTGACCACGCCGCCCCGCCGGGCGTCGCGGACAGGTAGTAACTGCAACCGGTGCCGCCGAAGCGGGCTGGCGACGCCGGCAGATCCCAGGAGCGAACCCCGAAGGCGGTAGCGTCGTCCAGTGGCTGGTCGCCCGAAGAGGCCACGACGTCGATGCGGGACGCGGTCCGCTGGCGGATCGGGTCGGTGGCCGGGTCCCATCGGGGGTTGGGCTCCAGGACGAAGTCACCACCCGGGGTCAACTGCCGGGCGATCCGGTACGGCCCGCAGGCCGGGTTGCAGCGGTACAACTCGGGGCTGTCCGGCACGTAGTAGTCGTACTCGCGTGGGGCCAGGGCGGCGTACCCGGTGGCCAGCAGGTCGATCAGGTCGCTGGCCGGTTCGGTGAGCCGCAGCACGACTGTGTCGCCCTCGACCCGTAGCCCCGGAACCCGGGTGAGGTGGGAGAACTGGGCGAGCGCGGGGGCGTGCGCCGCCCAGTGCCCGAACTCCTCGTCGTATCGCCGGTAGTAGTCGGCCAGCCCTTCGATCAGCGCGCCGAAGTACGGCCGCATCGGCCGGGCCAGCGGATGGGCCGTGCGCTTGAGGCCCCGCACGACGTCGGTGGCGCCTACCTCCCGGGCACGCTGCGCGTCCCAGTACACGCCCGAGCGAACTCGAACACGCCAGGTTCGGCCGTCCGCGCTGATCCCAGCGTTCTCGACGGTGGGCACCTCCCGCGCGACGTCGGGCACCGGTCGCCCAACCGGGTCGTCGGTCACGGGGACGGCGAACAGCTGTCGGGTGATGAGCCGGAGCACCTGCCCGGTCCCGATCCTGCCGGGCTCCCCCTCGTCAGGCAGTCCGTCGGCGGGCCGCAGAAACCGAAGCTGGCTGCGGTCGGTCGGGGCAGCGGTGGATGTCCGCTCGCGTACGCCGGTCATGCGGGCACCGTCCCCACGTCCGGGAGGGTGCCGGTCGTCGGTTGCCCGGAGCCACGGAAGACGAGCTTGGATTTGTCGATGTTCTCCGGGTCGCCTTCGCAGTCGACCACGACGATCTGTCCTGGGGTGAGTTCGTTGAACAGGATCCGTTCGGAGAGGTTGTCCTCGATGTCGCG
>FOLJ01000022.1 GCA_900112325.1 Micromonospora sediminimaris | reverse complement strand
ATCCGACCGGCGCCAAGCGCGTCGTACAACGCGCCGTGGCCGCGGCGGTGCTCCGCCACCAGGGACAACGCCGGCAGCGACCGTACCGGCCCATCCGCGCACAACACCGCGTCGGCCAACTCGAACAGCGCATCAGCCCTGGCGCTCAGACAACGATGCAGTTCCGCACGGAACGTCGCGAGGTCCCCCACCGCGCTTCCACGCCTGGCGTCATGCACACTGATCATCCCGCAGCCCTTGGTCCTGATCTTCTTCCCTAGACAAGAGGAATGATCGATCAAGGGCTGCGGCCATGATCAGCCGGGGTCGATGGCACCCGACCGCAGGTTAAAAATCAAGCTGAGGAAGCGCGTACGCGCTCCGAGACGGACCTCCGGGCGGCTCACCTGGTTGATCTCGCCGGAGGGCGTCGGGCGGCGTACGGGACCGGTGGCACGTTGACCTGGCGCATCCCCGCCGGCATCACGAACAACTGGCGCTTCTCGATCGCGTCCCCGTGCCGGTCGAGCTGGTAGCAGTCGATCCACGTCCAGCCGTGCGGCGGGTGCCGGTCGGTCAACTCGCGGATCACGCGGACCAGGATCGGCGCGTGGAACTGCGGGGACGCCGCCCGGCTCAACAGATATACGCCGGGCTTGACGGTCGGAGTGCCGTCCTCCCGCCGGCCGGTCACCGGCCATCGCTGTGGGGCTGTCGTGCGGGCACGCGTGCCTCCTCGTCGCCAGGAGATCTGGGAGGGGCCGCCCCGGTAGGTGCTCGCCCGACGGGGCGGCCCCGACAAGCACGTCCAGCGAGTTCGGGGGAGTCTCCACTGGCTCGTGCCGTCCTGGTTTCCACCTTTCCGGCGCGTGGCTGCCGCATACACCGCGTATCGGAGTGGATGCTGAGTGTCCCCGGACGCTCAGGAAGGACTGCGGAATGAATCGTGCCGTCGTCGCCGCCATGACCGAGGCGGGTGAAACCGCCGACACCCTCGCGGAGCGGGTCGGTGTCGACCCGAAGACCGCCGCGCGATGGGCCAGCCATGGACGCATCCCGCGTCCGCAGACCCGGCGGCGGGTCGCCGAGGTGCTCGGACGCGAGGTCACCGAGCTGTGGCCGGACGTCCTCAAGCGGCGCGAGCCGGCGTGGTTCCGGCGGTGGGTGGACATCGAGCGCGAGGCGGTGGCGCTGCGCTGGTTCGAGCTGACCTGGGTGCCGGGCCTGCTCCAGACCGAGGCGTACGCGCGGGCGACCCTGGCCGGAGAGTCGCTGACCACCGACGACGTCGGGCGGTTGGTGGAGGCTCGCCTCCAGCGCCAGGCCATCCTGCGCCGGGACAACCCGCCGATGCTTGTGGTGGTGCTGGACGAGCTGGTGTTGCGCCGGTCCGCCTACGGCGACCGGGCCCTGATGCGTGAGCAGTGCGAGCACCTGGTGGCGTGCGGCGCGCTGCCCACCACTTCGATCCACGTCGTGCCCGCGTCGGTGGGGATGTATCCCGGGCTGGGCGGGCCCCTCATCCTCGCCGAGCTGGACGACGGCAGCGTGCTCGGGCACGCCGACAGCCAGACCGAGGCGAAGATCGTCGATCAGTCCGCGGAAATTGCTACCCTGGGCCGCAGGTGGGAACGCATCCGTGGCGAGGCGCTGTCACGGACGCAGTCCCTGACACTCCTCAGGGAAGCGGCAGCATCATGGACATGACCGGCGCGCAGTGGCGCAAGAGCAGCAAGAGCGGCAACAACGGCGGCGCTTGTGTCGAGGTCGCCGACAACCTTCCCGGCGTCGTCCTGGTCCGGGACACCAAGGACCGGGCCGGCGGCACGCTCAGCTTCCGACCAGCGGCGTGGCGCGGCTTCGTCGAGCTGGCAAAGGCCGCCCGCCCGACCGCCTGACGTACCTCGGGAAGCCCCCGGCCGCCCGGCCGAGGGCTTTCCCGCTGTCTGCGTCGACCAGGTGCCCGTCTCGATCTGAATCAGCCCTGCCGCCCATCGGATCTGTGGCAGTGCAGGTGTCCGACACGCCGGGGTGGGGTTGCTGGGCTGCCACGGATCGGGCGGCCGGCGGCCTGGGTCAGACGGGTTGGGTGCGCAGGTAGCGGCCGAAGTGCGGGACGGTGAAGGCGACCGTGCCGCGCTCCCCGGAGTAGATCAGCCCCTTCTTGATCAACGCATCCCGGGCTGGGGAGAGGCTTGCGGGTTTGCGGCCGAGGGCCCGGGCGATCTCCGAGGTCGGCACCGCGGCGTCCATGTCGTCCCGGCCGCCGCCGTCGGTCTCCGCTTCGACGAGCGAGAGCGTCGCCATCGCGCGCATGTACTCCCGCTCGGCGGGAGTGGCCCGCTCGAAGCGGGAGCCGAAGAAGCCGACGGCCAGCTCCGCCTCGGCCTCCGGTGCGGCGACGCGTACGTCGGCCGGGGTGATCGGTGACCGGGGCGCATGATCCCAGGTGGCCTTCCCGTACGCCTGCACGAAGTACGGATACCCGCCGGACTTCTCGTAGAGCAGATCGAGGGCCTTCGCCTCGTACTCGACGTCCTCCCGCTCGGCCGGCGCGCAGAGCGCGTGGTCGGCGGCGATCCGGTCGAGACGGTCGATGCGTTGGTAGCGGAACAACCGCTCGGAGTACGACTTCGCCGCGCTCAGCACCGCCGGCAGGTGCGGCAGGCCGGCGCCGACCACGATCAGGGGCGCGCCGAGCTGCGAAAGCTCGTGGCAGGCGGCGCAGAGTGCGGAGACGTCCTCCGGGCCGAGGTCCTGCATCTCGTCGATGAAGATGGCGACGCCGGTGCCGACGTCGCTGGCGACGGAGGCGGCATCGGTGAGCAGCTCCACCAGGTCGATCTCGATGTCGCCCGAATCGGCCCGGCCGCTGGCCGCCGGTACGTCGATGCCGGGCTGCCAACGGTCGCGCAGTTTCGGAGCGGCCCCGCCGCGACCGGTCGGAGCGCCCCGTTGGGCGAAGGCCTTGAGCACCCCGAGGAAGGCGTCGATCCGCTCCGGTGCCCGGTGCCTCGGTGCCAACTCCCGGACTGCCATGTGCAGCGCGGCGGCGATGGGTCGGCGCAGCGACTGATCCGGTCGCGCTTCGATCTTGCCGCTGCCCCAGAGCCGGTTGATGGCCTGGGAGCGCAACGTGTTCAGCAGGACGGTCTTGCCGACGCCGCGTAGCCCGGTGAGCATCAGGCTGCGTTCCGGCCGGCCCCGTGCGATGCGTTCCAGCACGATGTCGAAGACGTCCAGCTCCCGCCCCCGCCCGGCGAGTTCGGGCGGACGCTGGCCGGCACCCGGCGCGTACGGGTTGCGGACCGGATCCACGCATCGCAGAGTATCGGGCCGTCTAGAGGAGAGGCTAGACATGGATAGACGGCGGTACCGGCGTGTTGCCCTCGACCAAAAACTAGTGCTGTCTAGCCTCCAAGCTAGACAGCACTAGTTTTGGCAATCGGTAGTCAGTCGCGCTGCTTGAGGCAGAGCACGAAGTCGAGCGAGTCCAGCTCGCTGTCGTAGAAGTACCAGTTGGTGTAGCCGTCGACCCCCGCGCACTTCTCCTCGGCATCACGCTCGCCGCCGGTCTTACCGTCGAAACGCCGCAGCACCTCGTACGACCTCGGCGCGCACTCACTGAGCAGCAGCCTGGGCTTGCCGCCGGCTGCGGCGTCGTTGCGTACGCACTGCCCGGCCTGCACGAAGCGGGGGTCGGCGGAAGGTGCGGTGGCCGGATCGTCGGGCGGGGCTTCCTCGCCCTGCGGGTCCGGCGTGGACGCCACCTCCTCGGTCGGTGCGGCCACCGGAGTCGGTGTCTGGTCGTCCCGCCCGACCAGATAGAACGCCGTCGCACCGCCCAGCACCAGCACCAGGACCACCGCCAGCACGACGAGCATCCGGCCGCGTCGACGCTGCGGCGGCGGTGTGGGGGCGCCGGCGTACCCGGTTTCCGCATCGTGCTGATAGGCGGACTGCGCCCAGGTATCCGGCGGAAGGTGTCCCGACCCGGTCGTGCCGTACCGGCCGCCGCCGTGCCCGGCGGCGTCGTAGGACTCGCCGGACCGGTAGCCCTGGCCGCCTCCGTACCCCTGGCCGTAGCCCTGGTCCTGGCCGTACCCCTGGCCGGGCTGTGGCTCGGGCCATGGCTGCTCGCCGGGCTGCGGCTCGTGCCACGGCTGCGGGCCTGGGCCCGGTGGTCCGTAGTTCGCCATGCGCACGCCCTCCTGAGCCGTCCCGTGAAGCCGGTGGGTGGCCGGTCGACCACCGGCACCGCCAACCGTCACCGTAGTGCCTACGGCAGGTCACCGGTGCCACACTGCCCGGCCGGTCGGCAACCCGATCGCCCTCCGTCAGATCAGGCGTAGCTGGCGGTCCTTGGGTCGCCGGGGGCCCTCGCTGTCGCCGAGGCGTTCGAACAGGCCCGGGTCCACCACGTCGAGGAACGGCGACGGGCGGCAGTCCCGCTCCGATCCGTGCCGGAATCGGCGGGCGGCGTGGCTGACGTAGAGCCGGTCCTGGGCACGGGTCAGCCCGACGAAGAAGAGTCGCCGTTCCTCGGCCACCGCGGCCTCGTCGGGCGTGGTCCCGGGCCAGCGCAGCGGCAGCAGTCCGTCCTCGGCACCGACCAGGAAGACCACCGGAAACTCCAGCCCCTTCGCGGCGTGCAGGGTCAGCAGGGTGACCGCCTCGGCGCGTGGGTCGAGCGCGTCCACCTCGGCGCCGGTGGCGAGCTGGGACAGGAACATCTCCAGGTCGTCACCGCAGCGACGGGCCAGCGGTGTCAGCAGGTCGACGGCGGTCCGGACATCCTCCGGGCGTACCCCGCCGGACCCGTCCAGGGTCGGGGCGGCGAACCGGTCCGCGAGCACCTGGCCGGCGAGGCGTACCCGCGCGGGCAGGGCACCCTCCACACCGGGGGCGTGCCGCAGCTCACGAGCGATGGCGGCCACCCCGGGACGGTCCCGCAGCCGGTCGTGCGAGCGCTTCTGCACCGGGATGTTGGCCCGGGCCAGGGCGTCCACGATCGGCGCGGCCTGCGAGTCGGTGCGGTACAGCACCGCGATGTCCGAGAAGGACAGCGCGGTCGACCGTCCGTCGATCCGGCCGGAGTCCAGCGACCGGTGGGACAGGCCGCCGACCAACTCGTCCACGGTGCGTACCACGAAATCGGCCTCGTCGGCGACGGAGGCCGCGGCGTACCGGCCGACAAGCGGCGCCTCCGGGTCGAGCCGGGCCGGATCCAACCGGCGACCCCGCACCAGCGATGACGGCGCGATGGCCTGCACCGCGGCGGCCAGGATCGGCGCGGAGGACCTGTAGTTGCGGTTGAGCCGGACCAGACGGGCGTCAGTGAAGTCCTGCGAGAAACGCAGGAAGTACCCGACGTCGGCGCCCCGGAAGGAGTAGATCGCCTGGTCCGGGTCGCCGATCGCGCACAGGTTCCCGTCGACCGGACTGAGCAGGCGCAACAGCTCGTACTGCACCGCGTCGACGTCCTGGTACTCGTCCACGAAGATCCACTGCCATCGCTGCCGGTAGCTGTCGACCAGCCGCCGGTCCTCCCGCAGCAGCGCCACCGGCAGGGTGAGCAGCTCGTCCAGGTCCACCAGGCCCTGCTTGCGCAGCAGCGCGGTGTAGCGGGCCGGGTCGTCTCCGGCCTCGGTCCGCGCGGCCGTCCGCTCCGCGTCGTCGGCGATCCGGAAGTCGTCGGGCAGGCCGGCGGCTTCGGCGTGCTCGCGCAGAATGGTCAGCCCGAGCGAGTGGAAGGTGCCGACTGTGACGTCCTCGGCGACCGGGCCGAGCAGGCCGTCGAGGCGGTGTCGCAACTCCTCCGCGGCCCGCCGGGTAAACGTGATGGCCAGGCATCGCTCGGGGAAGACGTTCAGCTCAGCGCAGAGATACGCGATGCGGTGGGTGAGCGTCCGCGTCTTGCCGGTGCCCGGACCGGCGACGATCAGCAGCGGACCCCCGGGTGCCGATGCGGCCACCCGCTGCATCGCGTCGAGCCGGTCGAGCAGGCCGGTGCCCACCTCCTCCATGCCGGCGAGCATCGGTTCGAACGGTTCGTGCGGGGAGGGCGCCGGCGCGATCGGCGGTGCCGGGGCCGCCGGCTTCCGCTTCGGCTCGGGCTTAGCCGACGGACGCTTGACACCGGCTGCCGTCCTCGCCGCAGCGCCCGCCTTGGCCGTGGTCTCCGAAGGCCGCCGTTGGGCGGGCACCGGCACGTCGAACAGCGTCTCCTGCCCGGCGGACACGCCAGCCCCGCCGCTCAGCTCGGCCGGGTCGAACAGGGTGATCACGCCGTACTCGCCGTCGTACCCCGGCACCCGGCGGACCTCGCCGCGACGGAGCCGGCCGATCGCCTCGGTGAGCAGTTCGCCGCCGACCCGGCCGATCTCCTCCAGCGGTACGCGCGTCAGGATCTCCAGCTCGGGGCCGAGCGCGGCGACCAGCTCGGTCAGCTTCCCCTCGACCCGCTTGGAGCGCGGACCGACCTTGTTGATCTCTCCGAGAATCTCGGCGAGCTGGATCAGGTGGGTCACCTCGGGAGCGTGCTGCGGCCGGTAACCCTCGGGCCGGTCGGCCAGCTCCTCGACCCGGCTGAGTACGCCCACCGTCAGCGGTTTGCCGCACTCCGGGCAGCGTCCGCCGGCCTCCCGGGTCCGCTCCGGTGCCCAGTTCACCCCGCACAGCCGGTGGCCGTCGGCGTGGTACTTGCCCTCCTCCGGGAAGAACTCGATCGTCCCGGCCAGCCCGACACCGGTACGCAGCGCCTCCCGGATGCCGAAGTAGTCCCGGGCCGAGGCGAAGACCGTGGCCTCGCGGGCGAGCGCGGGCGGCGAATGGGCATCGGAGTTGGAGACCAGCCGGTAGCGGTCCAGGCTGCCCACCCGCCAGTTCATCTCCGGGTCCGAGGAGAGACCGGTCTCCACCGCGAAGATGTGGTCGGCCAGGTCGGCGTAGCAGTCGGCGATCGCGTCGAAGCCGGACTTCGAGCCCAGGGCCGAGAACCACGGGGTCCAGATGTGCGCCGGTACGAGATACCCGTCCCCGCTCGCCTCCAGCGTGATCTCCAGCAGATCGCGCGAGTCCAGACCGAGGATGGGGCGACCGTCCGAGCCGAGGTTGCCGATCCGGCCGAGCGCGGCGTTGAACCGGCCCACCGCGTCCAGATCCGGCAGATAGATCAGGTGGTGGACCTTGCGGGTCCGGTCGTCCCGCTTGTAGATCGTGGAGATTTCCACGCTGAGCATGAACCGGACCTGATCGCCCTCCGCCTCGCTGGCCAGCCGGGGCGGCAGCCGACGGGCGATGTCCCGCTCCGCCTCCGGTGACAGCCGGTACAGGCCCGGCTCGGCGGGATGCAAGGTCTCCTGCAGGTGGTCGTACCAGGCGGGATGGGTGAAGTCACCGGTACCGAGGACCGCGATGCCCTTGCGCCGCGCCCACCAGCCGAGGTTCGGCAGAGTCAGGTCGCGGCTACAGGCCCGCGAGTACTTCGAGTGGATGTGCAGGTCCGCGACGAAGGGCGTAAGGCCACCGGGGGGTACGGCGCTGAACGGGGGCACGCCGCATCCTGTCACGACCGGCCGCGCTCCCGCGCGTCGCCACGCGTGAAGGTGAGCTGCGCTATGCCGAACGAAGCTCGACCAGGGTGACCTGAGGCTCCGCGCCGACCCGTACCGGCGGCCCCCAGAAGCCGGCGCCGTTTGTCACGTAGACCTTCGTCCCGTCCACCTCACCGAGCCCTGAGACGACCGGCTGTTCGAGCCGGACCAGCAGGTTGAAGGGAACGATCTGGCCGCCATGGGTGTGGCCGGACAGTTGCAGGTCGACCCCGTACCTGGCCGCCTCCAACGCGGCGACCGGCTGGTGCGCCAGCAGCACCACCGGTCGGGACGGGTCACGGTCGCCCAACGCCGCGTCGTAGTCAGGCGGCGCGGAGACGCCGTCGCCGACGGCGGAGACGTCGTTGACGCCGGCCAGGTCGAGCACTCCGCCACGGGCGGCGATCTCCAGCCGCCGATTCTGGAGCACTCGCAGCCCGAGCCGGTCCACCTCGGCCACCCACTCCTCCACCCCGGAGTAGTACTCGTGGTTGCCGGTGACAAAGTAGCTGCCATGGCGTGCTCGCAGGTCGCGCAGTGGTGCGGCGTCGTCGCCCAGCTCGGCGACCGTGCCGTCGACGAGATCGCCGACCACGGCGACAATGTCGGCGTCCAGCCGGTTGATCGCGGCCACGATCCGCTCGGTGTGCGCCCGGCCGGTCAGCGGGCCGATGTGGATGTCCGAGACGGTGGCGATGCGCAGACCGTCCATGCTGCGGGGCAGCTTGGCCAGCGGGATCTGCACCCGGTCCAGCCGGGGCGGCCCCAGCGCGGTGCGTACGCCGTAGCCGACCAGGCCGGTGGCGGTGAGCCCGGCGAAGATCGCGGCACCACGGGCGAGCAGCAGGCGGCGGCCCGGATCGTGGTCGGGGCCGACGGCGCCGGCGGCCGGTCGCTCCGTCGTGCCGTCGGCGGTCGGCTGGGCCGGTGCACTCGGCGCGGCCGGCTCCTCGGCCGCGGTCGCTTCGTCGGCGGACGGCCCAGCAATGGGCGTGGCGGCCGGGCCGACCAGGACCGGCTCCGGGGCGGCCAGGGTCGACCGGCGGCGCAGCGCCAGCCGCGTCACCAGCATCGGAACTTCCAGCACGACGAGCAGCACCAGCAGGTAGAACATCAGCGCGAGCCAGAGGTAGCCCGGCCAGGCGAGCCAGTACATCCCGGCCCGGGTGCCGAGCATCGTCGCCGGCACCAGCAGGGCCAGCACCACGGCGGTGACCGTGCCGGCCCGCCGCCAGCGCCCGGCGGTGGTGGTGTCCTTCACCAGGCGTTTCCACAGGTAGAGATGGATCAGCCCGGTGATCACGGCCAGGGTGGTGACGAAGCCGAGTACCGCGAACACGTGGGATCCCCCTCAGCCGCCGGCGAAGGGAGGCAGGACGTCGATCGTCGCCCCGGCCGGCAGCGGCTGCTGCCGATCATGACAGGTCACGCCGTCGATCAAGAAACTCGACACCGCCAGCACCGATACCAACCGTCCGCCGTGCCGCTCGGCCAGCTCCGCCAGCAATTCGTCGAGCGACCGGCCCGCGGTGGTGGTCTCCTCAGCGCGGCCGGCCGCAGCCCGAGCCCCAGCGAAGTAACGGACGGTGACGCTGGCCATGGTCAGCCTCCGATGGCCGACATCGGCCGGGTCGGTTGCAGGAAGGACGGGTCGTCGATGCCGTGCCCGGCCCGCTTGGTAAGCGTCGCCGCCCGCCAGCGGCGGGCAAGCTCCTCGTCGTCGGCTCCGGCCCGCAACGCGCCGCGCAGGTCCGACTCGTCGGTGGCGAACAGGCAGTTGCGGATCTGCCCGTCGGCGGTGAGCCGGGTCCGGTCGCAGTCGCCGCAGAAGGGCCGGGTCACCGTGCCGATTACGCCGACCCGGGCCGGACCACCGTCGACCAGCCAGGTCTCGGCGGGGGCGGTGCCGCGTTCGGTCGGGTCAGCGTCGAGGTCGTACGCGGCCCGCAGCGTGGCCAGGATCTCGTCTGCGGTCACCATGGCCGCCCGGTCCCAGCCGTGCTGGGCGTCCAGCGGCATCTGCTCGATGAACCGCAATTCGTAGCCGTGGTCGAGGGCGAAGCGCAGCAGCGCCGGCGCCTCGTCGTCGTTGACGCCGCGCATCAGCACCGTGTTGATCTTGACTGGGGTTAGCCCGGCGGCGGCCGCGCCGGCCAGGCCGGCCAGCACGTCGGCCAACCGGTCCCGGCGGGTGAGCCGGGTGAAGCGTTCCCGGTCCAGCGTGTCGAGTGAGACGTTCACCCGGTCCAGACCGGCGGTACGCAGCGCGGGGGCGAGCCGGTCAAGGCCGATGCCGTTCGTGGTCAGGGATATCCGGGGTCGCGGTTCGAGGGCCGCGACGGCTTCGACGATGCCGACCAGGCCGGGGCGGATGAGCGGTTCACCACCGGTGAACCGCACCTCGTCGACCCCGAGCCGGCACACCGCGACCCGGATCAGCCGGACCACCTCGTCGTCGGTGAGCAGCTGCGGTCCGGCCAGCCAGGGCAGACCCTCGGCGGGCATGCAGTAGGTGCAGCGCAGGTTGCACTTGTCGGTCAGCGACACCCGCAGGTCCCGGGCGACGCGGCCGTACCGGTCGACGAGGCCGGTGGGCGGGGGCAGGCTCACCGGTCGACGGTAGCGCGACCCGCCCCGCTCAGGGCGTCCCGGGCGCTCCTGGTTACCGAATCGCGGTATGCCGCACCGAACAGCGCGGTGTGCACGAGCAGCAGATGCAGTTGATGCAGTGGCACCCGGGCTCGCCACCCGTCGGCCAGCGGCCAGCTCTCCTGGTACGCCGCCATGATCCGGTCGTGGTGCGGAGGGCCGCCGAAGAGCGCCAACTGGGCCAGGTCGGTTTCCCGGTGCCCGCCGTGCGCCGCCGGGTCGACCAGCCAGACCCGGTCGTCATCGCCCCAGAGCAGATTGCCCGGCCAGAGGTCACCGTGGATGCGGGCGGGCGGCTCGTCAGCACCGAACTCGCCGATCCGGGTGATGACCTGCTCGACCAGGGTGGCGTCGGCGCTGGTCAGCGCACCCCCGTCGACCGATCGGCGCAGGTAGGGCAGCAGTCTGGTCCGGGCGAACCACTCCGTCCACGGGCCGTCGTGGGGCGTGTTGTCCGCCGGCAGGGCACCGATGAACCCCGGCCACCGCGCGCCGAACGCATCGGCACCATTCCGGTGCAACTCAGCCAGCTCCCGCCCGAAACGGTCGGCCGCCTCAGGAGTCGGCTCACCCGGGTCGACCCATTCCAACGCCAGCAGTTCCGGCAACGCGACAAGCACCTCCGGTACGGCGACGGCATCGGCCTCGCGCAGCCACCGCAGCCCGGCCGCCTCGGTGGCGAAGAAACCCTCCGGCACCGGCCGCTCCGCATCTTCCGGCCAGGTCTTGGCGAACACCGAGTGACCGTCGTCAAGGGTCAGCCGGGCAGCCGCACAGATGTCGCCGCCGGACACCGGCGTCTCCCGGATCCGCTGATGGGTCAGGAAGGTGGGCAACTGCTCCGGATGCGCCCGCAGGTACGCCAGATCCATCCCCGCAACGTATCGCTAACCGACAGCGATCACGTGCATCGCGTACCCCTCGTACCGTTTCGGCTCGGTCGGCGCTCAGACAAGTGACGGTCGATCGGGCGTGAGCTGCGAAACTACGTTGTGTAGCTGTGGATAACCGGTGTGTCGTCCACAGGGGCAGCGCCGCCCGATCCCTGGCTCGCAGGCTGCCTGCATGAACTCGACCGAGCTGCCCCGACTGTCCGTACGCTCTCCCGCTGACCTCATCGCCGCCGTGCCGTATCTGCTCGGCTTCCATCCCGCCGACAGCATCGTGGTGGTGGCGCTGTCCGGTAAGCGGATCGTCTTCGCCGCGCGCGGCGATCTACCCGGCGACGCCGACCCCTACGAGCCCGGTCAGCACATCGCCGCGGTGACCGCCCGACAGGGTGCCGACTCGGCCACCGTCGTCGGTTACGGCCCGGCCGCCCGGGTGACCCCGGCGGTGGACGCCGTCCGGGCCGCGCTGGCCGAGGCGGGGCTGGCCGTGCTCGACGCGCTCCGGGTCACCGACGGGCGCTGGTGGTCGTACCTCTGCGAGGAGCCGGAGTGCTGCCCGCCGGAGGGCACTCCGTACGACCCGCAGGCCAGCGCGGTGCCGGCGGCGGCGGTCTTCGCCGGACAGGTGGCCCTACCGGACCGGGCGGCACTCGCCGCGCAGGTGGCCCCGGCCGGCGGGGAGGAGATGCGGCACGCGGTCGACCGGGCGCAGCAGCGGCTCACCGACCTGTTGGCCGCCGCCCCCGCCACCGATCTGCTCGGCGCTCGGGCGCTCCGGGCGGCCGGCACGGCGGCGCTGCGGGCCACGGTGCGGCGGCACCGCGCTGGCGAACGGCTGACCGACGACGAGGTGGCCTGGCTCTGCCTGCTCCTGACCCACCTGCCGGTACGCGACCACGCGTGGGAACGCACCGACGGCCGGGACGAGGACGTTGCGTTCTGGGCCGAGGTGCTGCGCCGGGCCGACCCGGAGCTGATCGCCGCTCCGGGTGCGCTGCTCGCGTTCGCCTCCTGGCGCGACGGGCAGGGCGCGTTGGCGGCGGTGGCGTTGGAACGCGTGTTGGCCGAGCATCCCGACTACTCGCTCGCCGTGCTGCTGGACGATCTGCTCCGCCGGGGAGTGCCGCCGTCCCGGCTGGACGGCTGGCCGGCGACAGGTCTGCCGAGAGCGCGGCGCCGGGCGAGGCGACGCGCCCGACGGCGCCCTCGATGACCGTCTCTGCACCGGGGTCACCGCTCCGGCGGCGGTGCCGGATAATCGCCGCATGTCCGAGCTTGCCGCCGGTACGGCATGAGCGTTGCCCTGCTGCTGTCCCTCGTCGGCCTGGCGCTGGTGGACAGCACCAGCATCGGCACCCTGTTCATTCCGGTGTGGCTGCTGCTCGCTCCGGGGCCGGTGAGCGTCCGGCGGGTGATGATCTACCTCGGCACCATCGCCGGCTTCTACTTCGTGGTCGGGTTGCTGCTGTACTTCGGTGGCAGCGGCTTGGCCGAGTTGCTGGGCGGTGCGCTGGACAACCGGCCGGTGCTCTGGGGTCAGCTGGTGCTCGGGGTCGGCCTGTTCGTGCTGAGCTTTCGTTACGACGGCAAGCGTGGCACCGGTACGGGTCGGGTGTTGCGCTGGCGTGACCGGGTGACCGCCGGTGACTCGTCGGCTCGTTGGCTGGTGGGGCTGGCGCTGTTCGCGGCGCTGGCCGAGGTGGCGACGATGCTGCCGTACCTCGGCGCTCTGGGCCTGCTCACCACCTCCGGCCTGGCCGTGCCCACCAGCGTGGCGCTGCTCGGCGGCTACTGCCTGGTCATGGTGGTGCCGGCGATGCTGTTGCTCGGTGCTCGGGTGGTCTGGCCGAGTTGGGTGGAGCCGGTGCTGGCCCGGCTCAACGCGTGGATCGTCCGCACCTCGGGCAGCATGCTCGGCTGGGTTCTGGGCATCGCCGGCTTCCTGATCGCCCGCGATGCCGCGGCCCGGCTGGAGCTGTTCGAGATGCTGGCCAACCGCTGACGGTGGCCGCCAGGAGCGGAATCAGGCGATGACCCGGTGGCCGCCGGTGTAGACGTTCATCGTCCGATCCCGTAGGAACCCGACCAGGGTCATTCCCGCCTCGGTGGCCACGTCGACCGCGAGCGTGCTCGGTGCCGAAACCGCGGCGAGCAGAGGAAGACCGGCCATCCAGGCCTTCTGGGTCAGCTCGAAACTGGCCCGGCCCGACACGAGCAGCACCTGACCGCTCAGCGGCAGCCGGTGTTCGCGTACCGCCCAGCCCACCACCTTGTCGACCGCGTTGTGCCGACCCACGTCCTCGCGCAGCACCACCAGCTCGCCGTCCGTGGAGAACAGGCCCGCGGCGTGCAGCCCGCCGGTGCGGTCGAACCCCCGCTGCCCGGCCCGCAGCCGCTGCGGCAACTCGGCCAGCAGCTCCGCCGGCACGCTGAGCGGATCGTCGCGGACGTCGAAGATCGACCGGGTACGCACCGCGTCGATGCTCGCCTTGCCGCACACCCCGCAGGCGCTGGTGGTGTGGAAGTGCCGGGTCGCATCGGCGACCGGGTCCGGTACTCCGGGAGCGAGGGTCACGTCGACCACGTTGTAGGTGTTCGGGGTGTCGGTGCCGGCACACAACTGCGCGGTGGACACGTCGTCCGCGGAGCGGATCAGCCCCTCGTTGAACAGAAAGCCGATGGCCAGGTCGAGGTCGGCACCCGGGGTACGCATGGTGACGGTCAGCGGCGGACGTGGCCCAGGTCCGGCGGGACCGACCCGGATCTCCAGCGGCTCCTCGGCGGCGATCGTGTCCGGCCGCCGCACCCGGCGCCGGCCGGCGCCCGTCGCGTCCAGATCCACCCGCACCACACCACGCCGATCCGAAGCCCGTCCCACGTCCCCCATCCTGCCCCGCATCGCCGGACGTCCTCCACGCCGCCCTCGATCCGTGCCCGGCCACCATGACTGCCGCCGGGGCCGGGCCGGCGGCTAGCGTGGTGCCATGACGGCGTACGCGGCGGTGGTGCTCGCGGGTGGTGCGGGGCGTCGGATGGGCGGGCGGGACAAGCCGGCGTTACCGGTCGGCGGGGTGCCGATGCGTGAGCGGGTGCTGTCCGCGGTGGCCGATGCGTCGCCCCGGATCCTGGTCGGCCCCGGACCGGCGATCACCGGAGTGCGGCTGACCCGGGAGGTGCCGCCTGGCGGCGGGCCGGTGACCGCCGTCGCGGCCGGGCTGGCCCTGCTCGACACCGAGGTACCGGCCGTCGCCCTGCTCGCCGCCGACCTGCCCCTGCTGACCCGGTCAGCTGTCGGCGGCCTGCTGGACCACCTGCACGGCACCGGCTACGACCGCTCCCGGTCCGCCGGAACGGCGAGCATGGAAAGGCCGGGTTCGGCGGCGTTCGACGGGGCCTGTTACGTGGACCGGTCGGGGCGGCGGCAGACGCTGTGCGGGGTGTGGCGGCCCGCCGCGCTGCGGGCCGCCCTGGATCGACTGAGGGGTCGGCGCGGCGGCGACGTGACCGGTGCACCCCTGCGGGAACTGCTTGCCGGCCTGATCGTGCGCGAGGTGACGTGGCACGGTGACGGCCCGGAGCCCTGGTTCGACTGCGACACTGAGCGTGACCTACGCCGGGCGGAGGAGTGGACGCGATGACGGTGCTGGACGACTGGGTCACGGCCGCCTGTGCGGAGCTGGGTCTCGATCCGACGCAGGTGCCGGTGCCGACCGTGCTGGATCTGGCCCGGGACGTGGCGCACCAGGTGCTGCGGCCGGGTGCGCCGGTCACCGCGTACCTGCTCGGTCTGGCCGTCGGGCGGGGCGCGGATCCGGCCGTGGCCGTGGCCCGGCTCTCCGGGCTGGCCGCCACCTGGCCGGTGGAACTGGGTGGCGAACCGCACTCCCGCGTCGACCCGGCCGGACCCGACCACGGCTGACCGCTCCCGGAGGTTGTCCGATCACGGTCCGCGCTGATCCGTGCCGGCAGCCTGCTGGGTAGGGTGACCGGAACGGACGGAGGCGATCATGACGGCTGACCACCCCTCGGCGCCGCCCGGCACGCCGGTGCACCACGAGTCGATCCTGCTCGACGAGCCGAGCACGGCCGACCTGCGGGCGAAGGTGACCCAGGCGTGGCGGGATTTCGCCCGGGCGCTGGCGGAGCGGCTGACCACGCTGCCGCCGGGCGCGGAGGTGGCGTTGACCCTCGACCCGACCGCCTCCGGCACCGACGACGCCGTCTACTCCGTCTATGTCGAGGTGAGCAGCGACGGCCGGTTCGCCGCCCGGGCGGTGGGCAACGCCACCCTGCCCCAGGGATACCGGCTGGACCGTGCGGCGGTCGCCGACATGATCGCGTTGGGCTGGTCACCGCCGGGCGTGGTCGCCGGTTCGGGGGACCAGTTCGGCTTGGACTATTCGGCGGACGAGGCGACCCGGCTGGCCGCGCTGCTCTCCCGCACACTGCGCGACATCTACGGTGCCCCACATCCGGCTTTTCTCGTCTACGCGATCGAGGACGGCGAGGGTGAGCCGATCCCCGGAGAGGCGCTGGGTACCGCCCGCAGTGCAGCGAACCTGGCGCGGGAGATCGGCACCGAGCTTGAGAAGGCGCTGGCCGCAACCGACGAGGCCGATGCCGACACCGAGGTGCTGGATCTGGCCGAGCGGGTCCGCACGGTCGTCTCGACCATGCTCAAATCGGACTCCGACCGGCTCCAGGTCGACTCCGACGGTGACATCAACATCCGCGCCGGATCAGCGATGGTCTTTGTCCGGGTGCGGGACAATCCGCCGCTTGTCGACGTCTTCTCTCCGGTGCTGACCGAGGTCGAGCCGACCGAGCGGCTGTACGTCAAGCTCTCCGAGCTGACCAACCGGATGCCGATCGGCCGGCTCTACTGCGCCGACGACACCGTGTGGGCGTCGATCCCGGTCTTCGGTCGCAATTTCCAGCCGACCCACCTGATGCTGGCGGTACAGGTGATGACCGGGCTCGCGGACGAGCTGGACGACCGTCTGCACGGCGAGTTCGGCGGCAAGCGGTTCTTCGGCGAGGGAGACAAGCCGGGACGCGGCGAGCATCGCACCGGCATGTACCTCTGAGCGCGGTCAGCGCACGTCGAGCAGGGTCTTGCCAACCGTCGAGCGGGCCTCGATCGCCGCGTGCGCCTCGGCCGCCCGTGCCAGCGGGAAGCGCTGGCCGATCACCGCGCGCAGCCGCCCGGCCGCCCCCTCCGCCAACGCCCGTTCGGTGTACGTCCGCAGCTGGGCGGGGGTCGACGTCGGGCGGACCAGGGTCACGCCCCGCTCGGCGGCGGACTCCGCCTCGATGCCCGCCCACTCGCCGCTGGCCAGGCCGAAGCTGAGCATCCGACCACCCGGGTCGAGCAGCTCGAACGCGTCCCGCCCGATCGGGCCCCCGACCCCGTCGAAGACCACGTCCACGGCACCGGTCGCCGACCGTACCCGGCCAACCCAGTCCGGCGCCCGGTAGTCCACGGCGATCTCGGCACCCAGCGGGGGTAGCAGCTCGACCTTGCGCGTACCGCCGGCGAGCCCGACCACCCGCGCTCCGGCACCGGCCGCGAGCTGGACGAGCAGGCTGCCCACCCCACCGGCGGCGGCCTCGACCAGCACCCGGTCACCTGGTTTGAGCTCGGCCGCCTCCGCCAGCAGCAACGCCGTACGTCCGTCGGCGAGCAGGGCCACCGCCTGATCGAGCGGCATCCCGTCCGGTACCGCCACCGGCAGCGCCGCGTCGACGACGACCCGCTCGGCGTACGCGCCGGAGCCGCCGGTGCTGCTGACCACCCGCCGACCGACCAGTCCCGAGTCGACGCCCGGCCCGACGTCGCTGATCACACCGCCGACCCCGTTACCCGGAATCACCGGCAGCCGCGCGCCGGACGGGCCGAAGCCGGTCGCCCGGAACTGGGTCTCCACGAAGGTGATGTTCGCGTGCACCACGTCGATCAGCACCTGTCCCGGCTCGGGAACGGGATCGGGCGCGGTGCCGGGCACCAGCTTCTCCGGCCCGCCGAACTCGTGAATCCACACCGCGCGCATGTCTCCCCCTCACCGCCGCTTCCCACCGGAGTCGATCAGTTGAAGCGTGGTTGAGGTCAAGGCGGGTGGGGCCCGGAAACCCCGAGAAACCGGACCCCACCCGCGCGGGAGGAAGGTTCAGGTGGCGGCGATCCAGGCCAGGCTCCGGGCCGAGGCCGGGTCGGTGGCGCGCAGGCCCGCCTCGGAGACCGTCCAGAGCACGTCGCCGACCACGAGTGACCGCCGTACCGGCTGCCCCCACTGCCGTCGGCCGCTGTCGTTCCCGGCCGGGTGGGTCACCTCGCCGATCTCACTTATGGTGTCGCCGCTGACGCGCAACAGCCGGACACCGGCGTCGACCGGCAAGGCCACCAGGCCGGTTTCCGGGCGGTACAGGAAGGCGTGCGGGTCGTGCTCGGCGTGGGACCACCCGCCGGGCAGGTGCCACTGGTCCAGCCGGTCCGGCCGGCCCGGATCACGGACGTCGAAGAGTGACACCTGGACGCCCTTGGTCCGTCCCTGGCGGTCGGCCTCCTGACCGACACCGAGCAGGCGTTCCCCGGGCAGCGGATGCAGGTACGCGGAGTAGCCGGTGATCTTCAGCTCGCCGGTGACCCTGGGCGCGGCCGGATCGGCGAGGTTGAGCGCGTAGAGCGGATCGGTCTGCCGGAAGGTCACGACGTACGCGACCGGGCCGAGGTAGCGCACCGAGTAGATGCGTTCACCCCGCCCGAGGCCGCCGACCATGCCGACCGGTACCAGCGCCCCGTCGTCGTGACGCAGCACGCGAACCGCCGACTCGGAGGTGGAGCCGTCGTCCCGGAATTCGCCGGTGGTGGTGGCCACCCGCAGGTGCCCCGCCCACTCGGAGAGCGCGTACTGGTTGATCAACCGGCCGGGCACCGAGCCGGTGGCCACGAAGCGGGGACGCCCGGGCGCGGCGGTGTCGAACTGGTAGATGTCGGTGATCGGCTCGGCCGGCGAGGGCCGCCAGCGGGGCAGGCCGGTGATCGGTGTCGGACGCTGACCCGCCAGGTACAGGCTGGTCGCCGTGCCGTAGACGGTGTCGGCGTCGGCGGCCACCGCCACCGGGTCACCATCACCCAGCCGGTCGCTGGTGAGGTCGAAGCTGAGCACGGTGAGGGTGGCCGCGCCGGTCATCCGCTCGGGCCGGCTGAGTCGGTCGCAGCCGACCCGACCGGTGTGCCGCTCCGGCCCGGCGGTCCACTCGTACTCCGGCAGCCATGCCTCGACACCGGCCCGGGCGATCACCTTGCGGTTCCGTTCGGTGCGGACCTGGTCGGTGCCCTCGGACGCCAGCGGAAACTCCAGTCGGGCCGGCGCCCGGACCGCCACCCGGGCCGTGTCACCGGTCAACCGGGCGTCGACCGTGCTGCCCTGGATGCGGTACGTGCCGAGCACCAGGGGACGGCCGGCCAGGTCGATCAACAGTAGGCGGGTACCACCGGGACGCCTGATCGAGCGCAGCGCGTCGGCCGGGCGCGGGGGGTCTTCGCCGAGTACCAGCGCGTGGTCGCCGAGCAACAGCAGGCGGTGCTCCTGCCAGCGCAGTTCCTCCCGGCCGTCGGCCAGGTCGAGTCGCCCGGTGACGCGGCGGCTCACCGGATCGACCACCCGCAGCACCCCGCCGGTGACTGTGACGATCCGTCGGCCGTCGGTCTTCACCAGGTCGGGTTCGTCCGCGCCGGCCTCGTGGTTGTTGGTCGTCGAGTAATCCGTCCCGGCATCTTGGCCAGCGGCGTCGCCCGGCGCTCCGGCGAAGGTGCGGGCCATCGACTCCGCGCCGCCGATGGCCGCCGTCTTCAGCCCCCAGTCCTCGGCGAGACCGTACGGGCCGACCGAGGCGGTGGCCGCCGCCCGCAGCTCCGTGAGGGCGTCGGCGCAGGAGTCGAAGGCGACCAGGCCGACCGGCACCATCGGTGTTTCGGCAGTGCCGGGCCCGGTCGGCGGAGGTTGCGACACGGCCATGCTGCCGGCGAGCAGCGCGAGCGCGACCAGCGAACCGCCGGCCGTGGCGAACTTGGTGCCCCGTCTCATGGCCGGTTCGACGTGGCGAATCCGGGTTCGGTTCCAGCCGGAGCCGGCTGTTACAGCTTCAGGCGGTGGAGGGGCCGACGCCGGGGGACTCGACCAGCCGGGAGAGCACGATGGTGCTGCGGCTGGAGGTCACGAACGTCTCGGCCCGCAGCCGCTCCAGCGCCTCCTCCAGGTGGGCGATGTCGGCGGCACGCAGGTGCACCAGCGCGTCGGCCTCGCCGGAGACGGTGTACGCGCCGACCACTTCGGGGTGGCGGCGCACGGCGGCGCCGATCTGGGCCGGGGTGGTCCGGCCCGCGCAGAACAACTCCACGAACGCCTCCGTGGTCCAGCCGACCGAGGCCGGGTCCACGATGGCCGTGAATCCCCGGATCACCCCGGCGGACCGCAGTCGATCGACCCGCCGCTTGACCGCCGGAGCGGAGAGCGACACGCGGGCGCCGATGTCGGCGTACGAGGCCCGGGCGTCGGCCACAAGCAGCGCAATGATTCGCTGGTCAACGGCGTCGATCTGCAATGTTCCGCCTCTGGGAAGCAATGTTTGCGGCTGTTACCAAAGTTCTACCGTACCTACCCTTGGTCACCGTGAACCAGCAGCGAGTGCCGCGAAAGCGGACATATCTCATGTGCTCCCCCGAGCACTTCGCGGTCGAGTACGCGATCAACCCGTGGATGGACGTGACGGCCCCGGTCGACGCGGAGTTGGCGGTCAAGCAGTGGGACCGCCTGCGGGAGACGCTGGTCGGCCTCGGCCACGAGGTGCACCTGCTGGTACCCGAGCCCGGCCTGCCCGACATGGTCTACGCGGCCAACGGCGCGTTCATGGTCGACGGCACGGTCTACGGGGCGCAGTTCAAGCACCAGCAGCGGGCCGCCGAGGCGGCCACGCACCGGGCCTTCTACGAGTCGCAGGGCTGGCGGTTCATCGCGCCGAACGAGACGAACGAGGGCGAGGGGGACTTCGCGTACCTGCCGGAGGCGCACGGCGGGCTGATCCTCGCCGGGCACGGCTTCCGTACCGAGTTGCCGGCGCACGCCGAGGCGCAGGAGGCGCTTGGTCGGCCGGTGGTCTCACTGCGGCTGGTCGACCCGCGCTTCTACCACCTGGACGTGGCGCTCGCCTCGATCGACGACGGCAACATCGTCTACTACCCCGGTGCCTTCTCCGCTGCCAGTCAGCGGGTGCTCGCCCAACTCTTCCCGGACGCGGTGCTGGCGGACGACGAGGATGCCCTCGCCTTCGGGCTGAACCTGGTCAGCGACGGGGCCAACGTGGTGCTCAACAGCGAGGCCACCCGGCTCGCCGGTCGGCTCAAGGCGGCCGGCTACGCCCCGGTGCCGGTGGAGTTGGCCGAGCTGAAGAAGGGCGGTGGCAGCGTGAAGTGCTGCATCGCCGAACTGCGGTACTGAGAGTCGATCAACGGACGAGGCCGTCCCCGGGCCGGGGACGGCATCGCGCAGTCCTCGACCTGGTCAGCCGAGCGTGGCCAACTCGTTGACCAGCACGTTCGACACCACCTGGCCGTCGCGCTGCACCTCACGCAGGTACCACTTCTGCTGTGGCGTACGCGGCTGGTTGAACTGCCAGGCACCGCGTGGGCTGTCGATCTGCCCGATCCGGCCCAGCGCGAGGTTGACCTGCTGCGGGGTGGGTGCCGGGCCGGCGAGCCGGATCGCCTGGTCGAGCACCTTGGCCGCGTCGTACGAGGCCATCGCGTACGTGGTCGGGGAGGTGTTGTGCTTCTTGCGGTACGCCGAGGCGAACCGGCGGTTGGCCGCGTTGTTCAGGTCGGCGGAGTAGTTCAGGGCGGTACGGATGCCGAGGGCGTCGCTCGCCGGCCGGATGTTCTCCAGCACCGAACCCTCGGTGAGGAAGCCGGGGGCGTAGATCCGGCCCCGGAATCCGGCGTCGCGCAGCTGCATGATGAACTCCACGGCCGCCGTGCCGGAGTAGAAGCAGAAGACGACCGAGGGGTTGCCGGCCAGCGCGCGGTTGATGTCCGAGACGTAGGCGGTCCGGCTGGGGCTGCTGCTGCCGGAGGTCCAGACCACCTCGGAGGCGAGCCGCGGGTCGGACGCGCCGAACTCCTCGCGGAAGCCACGAAGCACATCCTCGACGCCGACGACCCCTTCCGGCAGGATCGTCGCGATCCGGTCGGAGGCGGCAAGCTCGTCCTTCAGGTAGCGGCCGAGCGCCCGGCCCGCCTCGTCGAGCACGTACGAGGTACGCCAGATGTAGACGACGCTCTGCAGGTTCGCAGGCGAGGCGTTGGAGCCGATCAACGGCACCCGGGCCTGCTCCACGATGTCCTTGATGCCGAACATGACCGACGAGCTGGCGACCCCGGTCAGGGCGAGCACACCCTGCTTGAGCAGTCCCTCGACGGCACCCTGACCGGACTTGACGTTGTCACCCTCGTCGGCCGTGACCATGTCGACCGGGTGGCCACCGAGTCGCCGGTCGTTGAGGTCGAGGTACAGCTCGAAGCCGTTGCTGAGTTCGTCGCCGACCGCCTTGCTCGGGCCGGACTGTGGCGCGATGAGCCCGATCTTGATCGGGCTCTCTGTGCCGGCCACCTCCGGCTCGGCGTCGGAGCCGCATGCGGCGACGAGCCCGCCCGTACCGAGCGCGGCCAGCAGCTGGAGTGCCCGCCTGCGGTTCATCTGCGACACCGAGTTTCCCTTCGAATGTGTTGCCGGGGCGCATCCGCCCCTTCGGCGTTCTACCTGCTCGGCGACGCTGCGTCAATGGCTAATGATCTTCGTGCAGAGACCGCAACGCGTCGGTAACCTCCGGCCACGCTGGCGAGTCCGGAGCGATAAGCCCGAAATGCTCGCACTCTGGTAGCTCAATCAGGCGGATTTCGGTGCCGGCGGCGCGGGCGGCAGCCACGTAATTTCGAGAGAGGTCGATGGGTACCTGCTGATCGAGCGTGCCGTGTATCACTACCGTGCGTGGCCGGAGGGGAACCAGAGACCGAGGATCCGCCGTCGCGTAACGCTCCGGCACGTCGGCCGGTCCGCCGCCGAGCAGCGCGGCCACGGCACCGGCGTCGAGATCCAGCCGGTACGCCTCGGCCAGGTCGGCGACCGGTGCGAGGGCCAGCACCCCGGCGACGGCACCGGGTGCGTGGGCCGCCGCGTACAGCGCGAGGTGCCCGCCGGCCGAGTGGCCGACCAGCACCGGTGGCGTGGCGGTGACTCGCCCCGGCAGCGCGACCTCGGCCAACCCGGGCAGCGCGGAGACTCCGGCCAGCACGTCGGTCAGGGTGCCGGGCCAGCCGCCGCCGGGCTGACCGGTCCGCCGGTACTCCAACTGGGCGACCGGGTACCCGAGCGCGGCCAGTGCGGTCGCCAGTGGCCCGGTGTGCCGCCGGTCGTACTCCGCGCGCCAGAAACCACCGTGCACCACCACCACCAGCGGACGGGGCGGTCCGGAGCCGGCCGGGCGGCGCAGGTCGGCGATCTGGTCCGGGTGTTCGCCGTAGGCGACGGTCGCGTCCGGTTCGGGCGCGGGGCGGGTCAGCACCGTACGGGGATCGGAGTGCATCGGGCGACGGTAGCGCGGCTCACCGGCCACCGTCAGATAGGTGCCGCCCGGGTAACAGGGCAGCGGGCCGCCGGACGCTGACGGGTACCGCTGGGTAAAGATGGAGGGCATGACCGAAGCGCGCTCCGCTGGACAGAACGACGAGCCCGACCGGGACGGTACCGGGCACTCCGGAACCGTGGTGGTGGTCGGACCGGACGGCCGGCCCGTCGGCACCGTGCAAGCCGACGAAGGATCTGGTGAGGATCCGTCGCGCCTGGTCGAACAGCCGGCCAAGGTGATGCGGATCGGCAGCATGATCAAACAGCTGTTGGAGGAGGTCAAGGCCGCTCCGCTGGACGATGCCAGCCGGCACCGGATGCGGGAGATCCACCAACGGTCGATCGTCGAGCTGAAGGAAGGGCTCGCCCCCGAGCTGCGGGAGGAGCTGGAACGGATCTCGCTGCCGTTCTCCGAGGACCAGGCACCGAGCGAGGGCGAGCTGCGCATCGCCCACGCCCAGCTGGTCGGCTGGCTGGAAGGGCTGTTCCACGGCATCCAGGCAGCTCTGGTCGCGCAACAGATGGCGGCCCGGGTGCAGCTGGAGCAGATGCGTTCCGGTCGGCAGGCGCTGCCCAGCGGACCGGCCGGGGCGATGCTGCCAGGCATGCCCGGCATGGGTCAGCCGGGCGGCGGTGAAGGACACAGCACCGGCCAGTACCTCTGACCATGAGTCCGGCTGCGGCGCGCTCGTCGCGCGCCGCAGCCGACGGCTCAGTCCGCCCCGAAAACCTTCTCCAGGTACGCGGCTACCCCGTCGGACGAGTTCGCCGGGGCGACCTCGTCGGCGACCGCCAGCACCTCCGGATGCGCGTTGGCGACCGCCACCGCCCGCCCTGCCCAGGTGAGCATCGGCAGGTCGTTGGGCATGTCACCGAAGGCCAGCACGTCCGGCGCGGCGACACCGAGGCGGTGGCAGTACCAGGCCAGGCCCGCCGCCTTCGTCACTCCGGCGGCCGAGATCTCCACCAGCCCGGAGTGTGAGGAGTGGGTGGCCTCCGCGAGCCCGGTGAGGGCGGCGGCGACCAGTCGGGTGAACCGGTCGGGGTCCTGCTCACCGGCCCGCGCCAGCAGCTTCACCGCCGGTGCTGACAGCAGTTCCTCGGCGGTCTGCACGGCTCGGATCGCCTCGTCGTCGGCGTCCCACCGCAACGGGTAGTGCGCCTCATGACGCATCTGCCGACCGTCGACGATCTCCACGGCGAGGCTCACCTCGGGTACCTCGGCACGCAGGCGTCGGACCACCTCGGCGAGCAGTTCCGGAGCCAGCGGGTCGGCCCGCAGCACCTCGTCGGTGCTCGGGTCGTAGACCACCGCGCCGTTGGCGCAGACCGCCGGCAGCGGCTCGGCCAGCTGGTCGTACACCAACCGGAGCCAGCGGATCGGCCGGCCGGTGACCAGGACGACCGGCGTGCCCTGGGCGGAGATCCGGGCCAGCACGTCGGCGGTGCGGGCGCTGAGGGTGCGGTCGTCGCGCAGCAGTGTCCCGTCGATGTCGCTGGCGACCAGGTGCGGCGTGGAATCCATCACCGGGACAGTAGCCGGTCGAGATAGATCGCCACCCCGTCGTCGTCGTTGCGCAAGGTGACCTCGTCGGCGACCGCGCGCAGGCTCGGGTGGGCGTTGGCGACGGCCACCCGACCCCAGCCGGCCCACTCGAACATCGGCAGGTCGTTGGGCATGTCACCGAAGACCAGCACGTCCGCCGGGTCCACCCCGAGGGTCTGTGCGATGACGCTGAGCCCGGAGGCCTTGTCCACGCCGGGCGGGCAGATCTCGATGAAGCCCAGGCCCGCCTGGGTGAGGGTGGCCAGATGCGGCGGCACGATCTCCCGGGCGACGGCCAGCAACTCGTCCACGTGGTGATCGGCGGTACGCGCGAACGCCTTGATCACATCGCCGGCGAGGCACTCCGTGCGGCTGCGCACCTCGAACGCGTCCTGATAGGGCCACGCGGGATGATAGTCGCCCCAGAGCGGCGCCTCGTGCTCGTCCGACGCCTCCACCATGACCGTCAGCGGGCCGACCGCGGCCTCCAGTTCAGCCAGCAGGACGGCCAGCACCTCGCTGGAGAGGCGCTCGTCCCGCAGCACCACCGGCCCCTCCGGGTCGCTCTGGTCGACCACCCTGCCGCCGCCGGCCAGCACGAGGAAATCGGCGGCGCGGATGTCGTTGCGGGTCAGTTCGGTCAGCCGAGGGCCGCGACCGGTGGCGCCGACCACCGGGATACCAGCGGCGCGTACCCGGTCGAGCACCTCGTGGGTGAAGGCCGACACGGTGTCGTCGCTGCGGACGAGCGTCCCGTCGAGGTCGGTGGCGATCAGCTTGGGCAGTCCCGGGCGGGTCATGGTTCCTCCTTCGCCCGCCGCCGTCGCGACCAGCCGTTCACCTCGTCGATCGGCGACCCGGCGTGACGGCGGGCAGCAACCGTACCTCGCACAACCGGTCGCAACCATGGCTTCCAGGCGAATCGGGTGCCAACGGGCGACACACCGGAGGTGACCTCGTGACCGGGTTCGGTGGATCAGTCGGTCGGTGCCTCCCGGGCGAAGGGCACCGTCGGTGTGACGGTTATGTCCGCAGGTGGGCGTTCCCCCTCCGGCTCCGCGTCCATCGACGGTCGTCGGCCGCGCCGTCGCGGGCCGTCCGACCCCGGCCGGGCGTCGGCCGGTCCGGGAGAGGCCCGGAGGAGCGCAGCGGCGAACAGCCCGACGGCGACGAAGCCGGTGATCAGACCGCGCCCGTACTCGACGTCGAAGGTCAGTTCCGGGTTCAAGTACATTCCCCGGCCCAGGGTGTCGTCGAGTGCCGTCGCGGTCGTCGCCAGCAGCGCGAGCACACCCGCGGCGAGTGCCAGTCCGGCCACCCGGGCATTCGCCCGGACCGCGTCCGTACCGCGCACCGCGAGCGCCACCGTGGCACCGAGCGCGAGCAGCCCGACCAGGTATGCCGAGCCCAGCCCGAGGTCGGAGATGCCGCTGGTCACCTGTAGCGGGGTGTCCGGATCCGGTCCGCCGTTGGGGATCGTGATCGTCGACCACTCGCCGAGCAGCGACGCCAGAGCCGCCACCGCGCCGAGCCCGGCCAGCAGCACCGGCACCCGGTGGTCACCGCCGAGGCCACCGAGAGCCCGCCGGAACCGGCCGGTTGCCGGCGACTCGTCCTCCGCCCCCCACTCGATGACGCTGGCACCGTCGGTGCGGTCGTCCTGACGGGGAATGGGGAGGTCGTGGGTCATCACTCACCCTCTCCTGATGGCCGGGACGCGCGTCCGCCGCGCCACGAGGTCCGGGTCGCATCATGACACAGCCGGGTCGCGACGCCGGGGAACAACCACGCGGCCGGGGGCGGTCGGTCGCCTGCCGGCCCTCGGTGGACTAGCGTCAGGTGCATGCCTATCCGTACCGCTTCCGCACGCTGGCAGGGCAACCTCACCGAGGGGTCCGGCACCATCCGCACCGGCAAGGGCGGGCTGGAGGGGAACTACTCCTTCAAGTCCCGTTTCGAAGAGGGTGAGGGCACCAACCCCGAGGAACTGATCGGTGCCGCGCACGCCGGCTGCTTCTCGATGGCCTTCTCCAAGGCGCTCGCCGACGCCGGCACGACGCCCACCTCCGTGGAGACCACCGCCAAGGTGCACCTCGACAAGACCGACGCCGGGATGACCGTGACCCGGATCGAGCTGGACACCGTCGGTGCGGTGCCCGGCATCGACGAGGCGCAGTTCGCCAAGCTGGCCGAGGCCGCCAAGCAGAACTGCCCGATCTCGCGCCTGCTCTCGCCCGGCGCCGAGATCACTCTCACCGCTCGCCTCACCTCCTGACCTACGCCCAGCCCACTCCACTCCCATTCCGCGCCGATCTTGCACTTTCGGTCTCCGTTACGCGGCTTCTGTGCCGGTTTGCGGCGACCGGAAGTGCAAGATCGCGGATGGGGTGGGGAGAATGGGAGCGTGGCGGTCGAGATGGAGCGGGAGCGGTTCGAGGAACTGGTCGGGGAGGCGCTCGACGAGGTTCCGGAGGAACTGCTGGCGCTGATGAGCAACGTGGTGATCCTGGTCGAGGACGACCCGCCGCCCGGCGAGGACCTGCTCGGCCTGTACGAGGGACACGCGCTGACCGAACGCGGCTGGGACTACGCAGGCGTACTGCCCGACCGGATCCTCATCTACCGCAACCCCATCCTGCGCATCTGCCACAGCGACGAGGACGTCGTCGACGAGGTGGCCGTGACCGTGGTGCACGAGATCGCCCACCACTTCGGCATCGACGACGCGCGCCTACACGAGCTGGGCTGGGGTTGACGTCTGCGTCCGGGGTTGCGGGCTGGCCCTACCGTCTCGGCCAGGTACGGCGAGTACGGGAGGAACCATGCGCAGCGAGCTGTTCTCGGCGGCGAATCTGGAGCAGGAGTCGACGCAACCCGGCATGCGGTTGCAGAACTCCAAGATGTTGAAGATCGAACTCGACGGTGAGGCGATGGCCCGGGTCGGTTCGATGGTGGCGTACCAGGGGCAGGTGCAGTTCCAGGCGCTCGGCTCCGGTGGGCTGGGCAACTTCCTCAAGCAGAAGCTCACCGGCGAGGGTGTGCCGCTGATGAAGCTCACCGGACGCGGCGACGTGTTCCTGGCCGACTTTGCCAAGGACGTGCACGTCATCGACCTGGAGCCGGGCGACGCCCTCTCCATCAACGGCTCCAGCGTGCTGGCCTTCGACGCCACGCTGCGCTACGACATCAAGATGGTCGGCGGGGCGGGCATGGCCTCGTCCGGCCTGTTCAACTGCGTCTTCACCGGGCACGGCAGGATCGCCGTCACCACCCGGGGAACGCCGGTCGTGCTCAACGTCGACGCGCCCACCTACGTGGACCCACAGGCCGCCGTCTGCTGGTCGGCGAGCCTACAGACCGGCTACCACCGGGCCGATCAGATCGGGCTCGGCACGCTGCTGGGCCGCACCACCGGTGAGGCGTACACGATGAGCTTCGCCGGCCACGGCTTCGTCGTCGTCCAGCCCTCCGAGGAGCCACCGATCATGGGCAGCGGCCAGCAGGACCAGGGCGGTGTGCTCGGCGGCCTGTTCCGGTAGGCCGCGGCGCGCCGGGCTCTCGCGCAGTCGGGGCCCGGCTGCGCCGGCCGGCGGCACCCGGGTCGCTCAGGTCAGCTCGCCCGCGCGTAGGCGGGCGAGCCAGGCGGCAGCATCCGTGTAGTCGGCGTCGGAGAGGCCCGCCGGGGCGGTCACCGGCCGTACCGGCGCCGATCCGTCCCATCGGTGCCGGGGGTACGAGCCGAGGAAGCGTACGTCGGCGCAGACCCGACGTAACCCCTGCAACGCCTCACCCAGCCGGACGTCCGCGACGTGACCGGTGCAGTCGAGGAAGAAGACGTAGCGGCCGAGGGCCTCGCCCGTTGGTCGGGACTCGATCCTGGTCAGGTTGACGCCCCGGACCGCCAGTTCCATAAGCACGGACAGCAGCGCGCCCACCCGGTCGTGCGCGATGTAGACGGCGAGCGACGTCACGTCGTCGCCGGTGGGCGGCGGAGGCGGACCGGGCCGCGACAGCAGCGCGAAGCGGGTCACCGCGTCGGGATGATCGGCGATCTTGTCGGCCAGGACGGCGAGCCGGTGCCGGGTCGCGCCGATGGGTGCGCAGATGGCCGCGTCGTACTCACCGTTTGCCGCGCCGGCCGCCGCCGCTCCGTTGGACAGCACGTCCACCACGACCGCGTCGGGCAGGTGGGTACGCAGCCAGCCCCGGCACTGGGTGGACGCCTGCGGGTGTGCGGCGATGCTGCGCACCGACGGCAGCAGGGTTCCCGCCCGTGCCCCGAGCACGAACTCCACCGGCAGGATCACCTCCCGGGTGATCACCAGCGGCTCTCCCTCGGCCAACTCGTCGAGGGTGACCCCGACCGCGCCCCCGATCGAGTTCTCCAATGGCACCAGAGCCGCGTCGGCCTCGGCGGCGCGGACGGCCTCCAGCGCCTCGCCGACGCTGCGGGCCGGCGTGCGGCTGCCCCGCTCGGCAGCGGGCACGGTGCGTAGTGCCTGCTCGGCGAAGGTGCCCTCGGGCCCGAGGTAGACGAAACGGGTCGGCGGCGTTCCCGGCATGCCTTCAGCCTACGCACCCGGAGTTGGCGACGGGCCCGACGGACCGCCACCGTCACTGCCACAGGCCAGGGTCTGGATGCCGGCCGGGCTGGCGACCCGCACCTCGGCCGTGCACACGTCGGTGCCGGCGGTCACCAGGCGCAAAGATCCGGACCGGTCCCGGCTGACCACCTGGAGCGGTTCGTATCCGGAGACGTCGAGGGTGGTCAGGTGCCAGTCGGCGGCACACAACGGACCGTTGCGGACGCTGACCCGAGCGCTGCCGGGCAGCAGCCCACGACGGCCACGTACCAGCTCGATGATCTGCTTCCCGGACGGCTCGCCGGGGCAGGCCACCGCGACCAGTCCCGGGTCGGCCGATGGCGTGGTCGGCACGGCACCCGGAAGTGCACCGAAAGACGGCGTGGCGGAACTGGTGGGGCTGCTCGTCGCCCGGCTGGGCGGCAGGGTCGGCAGACCGCCGCTGTCCCGTACCTCCGGGGGTGCGCCACATCCGACGGCCAACACGATCAGCACGGCAACACCGATCAGCCGGCCGTGCCGCCGGCACGGTCGGAGGAAGACCCCGGCAGGGGACCGGGAGCCAGCGGTGGGCCGATCGGGGTCCACGGGGAACGGCGAGGTGGGCGGCACGGGGTGGTCCTCAGGGCGGGAACTCTGGATGGCAGGTGGCCGAGCCCATGGTAGGAGGAAGTCAGACCTCGGAGAAGAAGGTGAGGGAGCCGGCCACTGTGCCGTCGGCGACCACGGGAGTGGAGATGGCGTCCACCGTCGCATCGGCCGCGTCCTCCGTGGCCGCCTCGATGCGTAGCAGGCCCCGGGCCAGTCGGCCGGAGGTGAGCGCCAGCAGCGGGGGGATCTTGTCGATCTCGGGCTCGGCCAACTCGCCCCGGTAGGCGGTGAAGTCGAGCAGTCGCAGCCCTCCGTCGAGCAGCGGCAGGCCGATCACGTCTTCCGGCGCACCCAGTTGGAGCAGCTCGCAAGCGGCGGTGGAGACGGCCAGCACCCGGGTCTCGGCGTCGATCAGCAGGCAGGGTTCGTCGGCGCTGGAGACCGTCGCCGACCACCGGCCGATGTTGTCGCACTCCGGCTCTGGCGGTGTCTCCCCGGAGGGCGCGAACACTTCCGAGAGCGAGAGTTCGACGTGGGCCACCGAGCCTCCTATGCACACCGACGGTACGTCCACGCTAGCCGGTCGCGGCAGCGACCGCCGACCGCGTTGGGCGTACGGTGCCGTCGGTGTTGATCAGTGCCCGGTCGGCGACGGCGCGGGCCGGCGGGAGCTGAGCCGTGCCCGGCCGCGTGGCGTCGCCGCTGACGTTACCGGCGGCCGGTCGGCTTGTCAGCGGCCATTCGGCCGTCCTCGTACCACCGGTAGTCCGCAGCCGGCGGGTAACCGCTGTCGCCCCAGGTGCCGGGGTGCTGCGCGACCCGGGACAGCTTCTCGGCGGTGGCCGGGCTGATCCGGTTTCCGCCGGCCACCAGGAGCCGGTCCAGCTCCCGGTGGGTCGCCATGAGGCAGTCCTTCGGCAGACCGTAGACGCTGATCACCCCGGAGCCCACGAAGGTGAGCACCGGGGTCACCGGGATCGGGTGGCCGACGGCCGCGGTCAGCGCCTTGCTCGCCCGTCGGGCGTCGCGACGTGCCTCGGCCACGTAGGGCGGGCGCTTGCCGTTGATCTGCACCACGTCACCGGCGACCAGGACGCGGGCCCGGCCGTGGTCGGCGATGGTGACGGCGAAGAGCCCGCTCGGGCCGATGGCCAGGAACCCGGCCCGGTTGTCCGCATGGTCGTCGAGGAGGGCATCGGCCACGTCGGTGCGGGGCCAGTCGATGACGTGCCAGGCCGGCCCGAGATGGTCGAGTTGACCGAGAGCGCGGGCACCGGCCGCTTCCAGCCGTCGCGCGCCCCGCTCCGCCCGGCGGCGGCGGGCCCACTCCAACGGAGACGGGCGAGGAGCTGCGACCACCCCGGGAGACTCGACCCGGGGGTGCGGTACCGCCACTGGCGGCAGCGCCCTGGCGGACGGTACGGCTCGACGTGCGGGGAAGACAGTCATCGCGACCTCCGGCAAAAGGTCCCTCGAAGTTACGTTCTCACTACCCTACGTTGCCAGTCCCGGTGGTCGGCAAGCCGGAGCGCCGGAATGACTGTGGATGAATGCCATATTCACCCACGGTTGTTTTACCGGATGCCGCCAAACCCTGCCCTACGCTGCGGGGGTGAGCCACCACGTGGACAGTGAGGTCGGCCGGCTCGGCACCGTCCTTTTGCACCGGCCGGGGCCGGAACTCGCCCGGCTGACCCCGCGCAACAACGATTCGCTGCTTTTCGACGCGATCCCGTGGGTGGGTCGGGCGCAGGAGGAGCACGACGCCTTCGCGGGAGCCCTGCGGGAACGCGGTGTCGAGGTGCTCTACCTGACCGACCTGCTCACCGAGACGCTGGCCGTGGCGGAGGCCCGGACGGAGCTGACCGACGAGGTGCTCAACTCGCCCCGGCTCGGCGACACCCTGCGCGCGCGGGTCGCCGCACATCTGGCGTACCTCGACCCGGCCGCGTTGGCCAGTGTCCTCGTCGCCGGCCTGGCCCACGAGGAGTTGCGGCTCGGCCGGGACCGCCGGGGTGGGCTCGTCTACACCCTGATGGACCGCCACGACTTCATCATCGACCCGCTGCCCAACCTGCTGTTCACCCGCGACTCGTCACTGTGGATCGGCGACCGGGTGGGTGTGACGAGTCTGGCGATGCCCGCCCGGCGGCGGGAGACCACACTTACCGACGCGATCTACCGTCACCATCCCCGGTTCGCCGGCACCGAGTTCGTCTACCGCCCGGGCCTGGAGCCCCTGGAAGGTGGGGACGTGCTGCTGCTGGCACCCGGCGTGCTGGCCGTCGGGGTCGGCGAGCGGACGACACCCGCCGGCGCCGAGCGGCTCGCGCGTCGGGTCTTCGCGGCCGGGCTGGCGCACACCATCCTCGTCGTACCGATCGCCCAGGAACGGGCCACCATGCACCTGGACACGATCTGCACGATGGTCGACGCCGACGCGGTGCTGATGTACCCGAACGTGGCCAGCAGCCTGTCGGCGTACACCGTCATCGCCGGTGCCGACGGTGCGGACCCGCGGGTCGACGGGCCGGCGCCGTTCCTGCGGGCCGCCGCCGACGCGATGGACCTGGACCGGCTACGGGTGATCGACACCGGGCTCGACCCGGTGACCGCCGAGCGGGAGCAGTGGGACGACGGCAACAACACCTTGGCGCTCGCGCCCCGACTCTGCGTCGGCTACGAGCGCAACGTCGAGACCAACGCCCAGTTGGAGCGGGCCGGCATCGAACTCATTCCGATTGCCGGCTCGGAGCTGGGGTCGGGGCGCGGCGGCCCCCGCTGCATGTCCTGCCCGCTGCTGCGGGAGCCGGGCAGGGCACCTTCCTGACGGCCGGGTGGAGCAGGTGCCCGGCGGGCGAATCAGCAGTCGGGGTCGCGGTCAGCGCAGGGTGAGCTGGCGGCCGAGCAGCCCCTGGCGGGACCGGCGGGCGCCGGCGTCGAGCGGGCCGGTCTCAGCCAGGGCGTCGGCGTACCGCTTGGCGAAGTCGGCGACCGGCTGCTCCCAGTCACCGGCCGGGATCTCCTCGGGCAGGTCCCAGACCGGCACCAGCCGCCCGTGGGCGCGGAACATGCCGGCGAACCGGGTCTGGTCGCCGAGGGTGAGCGAGCCGGCCGCACCGAGCCGGGCCAGCGCGTCCAGGGCGGCCTCCTCGGCCTCGGGCAGCACCCAGCGGACGTGGGCCTTGTCCGTCACCTGGCACCAGTACGCGGCACGCGCGGCGGTCAGTCGCACGGTGGGATAGATCGCCGCGTTGGCCCGCTCCAGGGAAGCCCGCACGGTCGGGTCCTCGGCGGCCTCCGGGGCCAGCCAGAACTCGAACCCCTCGTGCAGGCTGATCTCCAACGGCCCGTCGACCAGGATGTCCTGCAACCGGGAACCGGGGCCGGGCAGCGGCGGCACCGCGACCTGGGCGCCGGGGGCGGTACGCAGTGCGCAGAGCAGCGATTCGGCCAGGTCACGGGAGACGTCACCGGACTGGAGATGACGCTGGAGCCCGATGAAGATGTGGCCGTCCTCCCGGCTCATCGCGGGGGCGGCCATCGGCAGCACGGTGGCCAGCGTCACCGGCCGGTCGCCGTGCTCCTCGACGAGCGCCGGGGCGAGCCGCAGCGGCGCGGAAGCGGCTGGCACCAGCTCCCGCAGGGCGATCCACTCGGGCTCGTCCACCAGCCCCTCGAAGGGCCGGGGCACGAAGACGTCCCGGACCCGTTCCCGCTTGCCGGACGCAGCGGCGGCCCGCTGGTTCTTTCGACGCTTGCTCACGGCGAGACAGCCTAGCGGGTGACACAGGCGCCGGAGCCCTCTGGTGGAGGGTGGGGCCGGACCCGACAACCGGTCGACCGACCGGCTCAGCCGGAGGTCACCAACGCCGTCTGGTCGGCGACCGGTTCGAAGTCGGCCCAGACGCTCTGACCGAGACCGTCGCGCTCCACGCCCCAACTGGTCGCCAGGCCGGAGACGATGTGCAGGCCCCGACCGTCGGCCGCGTTCGGGTCCGGCGGGCGGATCCGCGGGCCACCCGACGCGCCGCCGTCGGTGACCCGCAGCCGGAGCTGCGGCCCCTCGGGAGCGTGGCGCAGCCGCCAGGCGACCCGGACCACGCCGCCCGGCAGCGGGTCGGCATGCCGGACCGCGTTACCCACCAGCTCGGCCAGGACCGCAACCAGATCCGCAAGCATCGCCGGGGAGACGCTGCCGGCCAGCTCGGCGGCGAGCCGGTGCCGGGCGATCCGCGCCCCACTGGCGTGGTGCGGCACCACGACGCACCACGCGCGTTCGACAGCTGTCGTCGCCACCTCTGCCCCTCTTTCGCCCCGTGACCCCCACTGTCACCTGCGGGGCAGCCGCACCTCTGCGACCGTACCCCCACCATTTCTCGGGCGAAGGAATACCCACCCATTCTGTTGTTCAACGATCCGGCGCACGAGATAGAGGCCGAGACCGGTGCCGGGATAGCGACGTCGGTCGCCGGAGTCGCCCTGCCAGAAACGATCGAAGGCCCGTTCCACGTGCTCCGGGCGTACGCCGATGCCCCGGTCGCTGACCCGGAAGCAGACGGTCTGGCCGTCGGCACCGGCGGCGACGTCGATCGGGGAGTCGGGTGGGGAGTACTTTCCGGCGTTTGTGACGAGTTCGGTGAGCACGGTGGCCAGGCTCTGCCGATGGCCGATCGCCCTGGGCAGCTCGGCCGGCACCTCAAGGGTGATCCGTCGACGCAGGTCGGTGGGCAGGTCGGCGATCGCGACCCGGAGCGTCTCGGTGAGGTCGAAGGGTGCCGGCGGCCCGTCGCCCGGCCACGCCTCGGCCGCCGAGGCGAGCAGCCGGTCGAGCAGCCGGGCCAGTTCGTTGGCCCGCTGGCCGATCACCCGGGCGGCCTGCCGCCGGTCGGTATCGCTCAGCGACTCCCAGTGGTCGGTGAGGGTGTCCGCGTAGCCCTTGATGACCGTGACCGGGGTACGCAACTCGTGGCTGGTGACCGCGACGAAGAGATCCCGCTCGTGGTCGTGCCGCTGCTGGTCGGTGGTGTCCCGGAAGCTCACCACCCGCAGGGTGCCGGGGCCTGGCAGCTCACCCGAAGTGATCCGCAGCCAGCGCCCGCTCGGCAGGCGATGATCGAGGACCTGCCCGGAGGGCGGGAGCGGAAAGGGCAGTGGCTGGTTGATCGCCTCCGCGGTGGACCGGCCGGTCACCTGCGCGGCGGCCGGATTCCAGAGCCGGACCGTGGCGTCCCGGTCCACCACGGCCAGACCGTCGGCGAGCGCCGCGACCACCGGACCGTCGCCGTGCACCGGCAGGCCGCTCTGGTCGCCGTACATGTGGGCGATGCAGGAACCGAGGTAACCGACCACGCCACGGTGCTCGGCTGTGGGTTCCTCGTCGCCAGCGAGGTAGAGGGCGTGCAGGCTGCCGACGGCGTGGCCACCGATCTCGGCCCGGGAGACGACCATCCGCCGCAGGCCGCGCTGGGCCAGCTCGCTGGTGAGCGGGTTGGTGAACTGGTCGGTTCGGACGCACTGCACCCGGGGGCCGGCGAGCAGGCAGCTGGTGACCGGATCGTTGGCCGGCAGCGGCCGGCCGACGGTCCACTCGGCGGCGCCGGTGGCGGCGATCACCCGGCCGCCGCTGGGCGCGAACTCCACGAACGCCATCCCGGCGGCACCGAGTGCCGGCTGGGCCACCCGGAGCAGCTGGGTCAGCACCGGCAGACCCGCGTCACCGGAGTTGATCATCTCGATGACGGCTGTGTGCCCGGCGATGAGAGCGGAGTAGTCGGTGCGGTCCGGCATGACCCCGAGTCTGCCTGCCGTCCGCGTTCCCGGGCACCCCCGAGTGGCCTCAGGCTCTGACTACCTGTGCAACCGGGCGAGAGTCTGCGCCGGGCGGTCGGTGATCACGCCGTCCACCCCCGCCGCGAGCACGAGGTCGAGATCGGCCGGCTCGTTCACGGTCCAGACGTAGACCTGGTTGCCGGCTGCCCGCAGCGCCGGCACCAGGGCGGGACGGGCGCGGACCAGCGCGATCCCCGGTCCGGCGATGCCGGCACCGAACGGCAGCCGCCCCATGGGCAACCAGCGAGGCAGCACCTCCAGCAGGAGCACGGTCGGTAGCGCGGGGGCCAGCGCCCGGATCCGGCGTACCGCCAGCGGGGAGAACGACATCACGGTGACCCGTACGAGTGCGTCCGGGTGCGGGTCGACCAGACCGTACCGGCGCAGCAGGGCGACCAGCCGCCGTTCCACGTTGCCGCCGTAGCGGGACGGATGTTTGGTCTCCACCAGCAGCCGGACGGGCCGACCGGCGGCCAGCACCGCCGCCAGCAGCCGTTCGAGGGTGAGCAGTCGGGTGTGCGAATCGTCGAGCACCTCGTCGCCGTTGGCCGGAACACCTCCTGGATGCCAGGAACCGAAATCCAACTGCTCCAACTCGGCGAGCGTCCGGGCACTGACCAGACCCCGGCCGTTGCTGGTCCGGTCCAGCCGCCGGTCGTGTACGCAGACGAGGTGCCCGTCGCGGGTCAACCGGACGTCGCACTCCAGCCCGTCGGCACCCTCGTCGAGAGCGCGCAGATAGGCGGCGAGGGTGTGCTCGGGCAGGTCGTACGAGGCACCACGGTGGGCGAAGACGAGGGGTCCGTCCACGGCTCGCGTCCTACAGGACCCGGCCCGGCTGCCCGTCCGAGCCGACCACCGGTCGACCGGCCGCCGCCCAGTCGTCCATCCCGCCGGCGACGTTGCTCACCTGCTCCCAGCCGTTACGCAGCAGATACGCGACGACCTGAGCGGAGCGACCGCCGGAGCGGCAGATGACGGCCACGTCCCGGTCGGTCGGCACCTCGGCCAGCCGGGCCGGTAGTTCCATCATCGGCAGGTGGTGGGCGCCCGGGGCGTGACCGGCGCGCCACTCGTCGTCCTCCCGGACGTCGAGCAGGTACGTCTGATCGTTGATCTCGGGAACGGTCACGGTGGGTATCTGAGGTCCGAACACGGGTACCAAGCCTAGAACCTCGTGGGGCGGCGGCCCGCGACCGGACGGCGTTGCCCCGGCGGGCCCGGTCATCGGGCGGGTCAGAGCCGGGTCACCCAGCGCGGATGCGCACCGGCCCACTCCGACATCCGGCTGCCGCGCACCGCCTCGAACAGCCCGTCACCTTCGTCGTCGAGCCGGACGTAGGACACCTGGTCGATCATCTGGGGGTAGGACGGTACCTGCACGCCCCGTAGCCCGTCGGTGGCCAGTCCGTGCAGCGCTAGCAACAGGTCCTCCACCGGCACGCCGTTGGTGTCCAGGGTCAGGGAGCCGCCGACGGCCCCGATCAGCCGGTGCAGCCGTACCGGGTCGGTGCGGAGTCGGGTCTCACCGGCCTGCGCCAGCATCGCCCCCAACAGCTGTTGCTGGTGGGTCTGCCGGTCGTAGTCGCCGCCCGGCAGGTCGTAGCGCTGGCGCACGTAGTCCAGCGCCTGGTCGCCGTCCATCCGCTGGCAGCCGGGACGGAAGACCCGGTCGGTGTGGATCGACTTCACCTCGGCGCGCACGCACATGTCGACCCCGCCGAGCAGGTCGATCACGTTCCGGAGACCGGCGAAGTCGACGAGTGCGGCGCCGTCGAAGCGGATGCCGGTGAGCCCGGTCAGGGTGGCCGAGAGCAGGTGCGCACCGGGCCGGCCGCCGCCACCGTACTCGTACGCCGTATTGATCTTGTCCTCACCACCGGGGTAGCCGCCGCCCGGCGGGATCGTCACCAGCAGGTCGCGCGGCACGGAGACCAGGTAGCCCTCGCGTAGCCCGGGCGGCACGTGCACGATCAGGATGGTGTCGGTGCGCTGCTCGGAGCCGGCGTCACCGGGCCGGCGGTCCGAGCCGACGAGCAGGTAGTTGAGCGGGCCGTCCAGGTCGGTACGGTCGGCGCGGGCGCTCGGGTCGAGCAACTCCGCCCGGGTCATGGTGCTCTCGTACCGGTCGGTCAGCATCCGGAGCCCGACCACCGCGACCGTGGCCAGCAGCATCGCCGCCAGCCCGATACCGAGCAGTACGCGAGGCCACCGCGGTCGCCGGGTACGCGCGCCCGGTGCCCGCTCTCCGCTCGTACGCCTCCTGGCCGTGACGTTCCTCCCGCGAACCTGACGTGAATCTGACTCACATCAGGCTACGGAAGTGTCACGAAGAGTGACGGTGGTTTCGGCTATCGCGCTGCCCCACCCGTCACTTCCGTGAAGAGATCACCTCGGGGTTGTAGAAGACGAACTCGGCGAGCTTGTCCTTTCGGACCGCCTGGAACATGTCCAGGGTCTGCTCGCTGAGCGCCTCGGTGCCGTTGCCCTTGGCGTTGTACGTGCCGCCGTTGGTCTTCAGCATGATCAGCTCGTTGCCGGTCACCCCGCGCATGGTGAAGACGAAATCCTCCACCGGCACGCCACCGGTGTCCAGGATGAACGCCTTGCCGGCCGCCTTGATCAGCTCGTTCAGCTTGACCGGGTTGGTCAGGCTCCCGTTCTGGGTGGCCTTCTTGGCCATCGCCTTGATCAGCTGCTGCTGGTTCTGCTGGCGGTCGTAGTCGCTGTTCTTGAGGCCGTACCGCTGGCGGGAGAAGTCCAGGGCCGCCCAGCCCTCCATCTCCTGGCAGCCCTTCTTGTGCACCACCGGGGTACGCGACTTGCCGGTCTTCTTGGCGTCCGCGTTCCACATCGGCTTGCCGTCGACGTACGACATGTGGATCGAGGTGACCTCCTGCTTCGGGCAGATGCGCACCGAGCCGAGGGCGTCGATGACGTTCTTGAAGCCGCCGAAGTTGATGATGGCTGCACCGTCGAAGCTGACCCCGGTCATGCCCTTGATGGTCTGCGCCATCAACTGGGCGCCGCCCTCCCAGCCGCCGCCGTTCTGGGCACCGGCCTGGAACGCGCCGTTGATCTTGCCGACGCCGCCCGGGTAACCGGTCTTCTCGAACGCCGGGATCCGCGCCTCGGTGTCCCGCGGGATCGAGATCAGGTACGCCTGGTCGTGGGTGGCCGGGATGTGCAGCACGATGATGCTGTCCGCGCGTACGTCGTCCGCCGCCCACCGCTCCCGGGCGTCGACCCCCAGCAGCAGCATGTCGATCGGGCCCTTGAGATCGGCCCCACCCTCCGCGGAGGTCTTACCGGCCTCACCGAGCAGGTTGCGCTGGGAAATGCTGCCGGTGGCCTGACTGATCAGCGCCTTGCTGCCGACGATCGCCACACCGCTGGTCATCATCAGCGCGGCGCCGAAGATCACGGTGAGCCGGGCCCAGAGCGGGTCCTTGCGCCGGGTGCGCTTCTTGCCGGTCTTGCCGGGACCTTCGTTCGTGACGGTCGGCGGGGCGGCGGACGCACGCGGCGGCTCAAGCAGGGAGGGGCTGTGAACCGGCATGCGTGCTCCAGCTCGTGTACGCAGAAGGGGGCGGGAACACTTTACGTTCGCATTCCGGTGCTGGCGAGTTCGTGTGGTGTCCAGTTCACGTTCTCCGCCGCGTCATCCTGCTGGTTTGGCCGATCGTCCACAACTAAGTGGACGATCGGCCGTTCCGGTAGTCGCTGGTGCTCAGCCGTTGCCGTTGGCCGGCTGCTTGTTGGCCTGCATCCAGTCGGCCATCGTGTCCGCGGCCATCGCCCGGTACATGGTCAGCGCCTTCTCCCGGTCCGAGACGACCACCGACTCGCCGTTGATGGTCTGGCTGCCCAGGTGTGGGCTGGTGACGAAGGTCAGGTTCTCGCCGCGCAGGTTGCGGAACTGCACCGCCATGTCGGTGAGCGAGAAGCCCTGGTCGACGGTGACCGCTTCGGTGACCGACTGGAGGAAGGCGTTGAGCTTCTTCGGGTTGGTAAGCGTGCCCGAGCTGGCCGCCTTGTCCATCAGCGCCCGCAGGAAATCCTGCTGGTGGCGCATCCGGGCGAAGTCGCCGTCCGGGAACTGCTTGCGCTGGCGGATCCAGTCCAGGGCCTCGGTGCCGTTCATGTGGTTGGTGCCCTTGGTGAACTTCCGGTACGGCTTGTGGATCGAGGTGATGGTCCGCTCCACCTCCAGGTCCACCCCGCCGAGGGCGTCGGTGACCTGCTTGAACCCGGCGAAGTCGATGGCCATCACGTGATCGATGTGCACGTCGGTGAAGCACTCGACAGTGCGTACCGCCAGGGGCAGTCCACCGAACGCGAACGCGGCGTTGATCTTGCGCCGTTGGCCCGTCTCACATCCGGCCCCGGCGCTCTCCGGGATCGGCACGTAGAGATCCCGCGGGATGGAGACGAGGTACGCCTGCTTGTGGTCGGCGGGGATGTGCATGACGATGATCGTGTCGGCCCGCCACTCGCCGGCCCGGTCCATCGGCGCGTCCGGATCCCGCGAGTCGGTGCCCACCATCAGGATGTTCAGCGCGCCGTTGACCGCCTTCGGCGGCCGGTCACCGGTGATCTCCGAGAACGGGTCGGTCCGCGCCATGTTGTTGTCGAGGCTGCGGGCGTAGAACCAGGCTCCCGCGCCGCCGATCAGGGCCAGCACCAGCACGGCGACCCCGGCCACCAGCGCGATACGACGCCAGTGCGGTCGCCGCCGCGGTGACGGACCGCCGCCGGGCCCGCCCGGACCCAGCGGACCGCGTGGTCCTCCCGCGCCGCCGGCCGGGCTCGGCTCATCGTCGTACGCCGGGTGCCACCGGGTGTCGGCCGGCGGGTTGGCCCGGCTTCCGCGTCCCGGGCCCGGCACCGCTGCCCGGCCGGCGCTGCGGTGCAGGCGGAGGGCCGGTAGCGCGGCGGGAATGGCTGCTGACATGTAACTCAATGTACGCAGCACGAGCCAATCCCGCCCCTACCGAGCGGTGCGCCGTCGGTGTCGACTACCCCAGCCGCTGGCGGAAGTGGTCGATGGTGCGCCGCAGTCCCTCCTCGGGAGCGACGGTGGGCTCGTAGCCGAGTGCTTCGCGGGCGAGGGTGAGGTCCGGACGGCGCATCTCCGGGTCGTCGGCACTGCGCGTGACGTAGGTCACCTCGGACCGGCTGCCGCAGAGTGACACGATCGTCTCGGCCAGCTCCCGCATGCTCATCTCGTGCTCGGTGCCGCAGTTCACCGGCCCGCTCTCGGTGGAGTCCAGCAGCAGCAGGATGCCCCGGACCAGGTCGGCGACATAGCAGATGGAACGGGTCTGGTTGCCGGTCCCGTGCACGGTGATCGGCTCGTTGCGTAGCGCCTGGGAGATGAAGGTCGGGATGGCCCGACCGTCGTCCGGCCGCATTCTCGGCCCGTAGGTGTTGAAGATCCGCACGATCGCGGTGTCCACCCCGCGACTGCGGCGGTACGCCATCGTCGCGGCCTCCGAGAACCGCTTCGCCTCGTCGTAGACGCTGCGAATGCCGATCGGGTTGACGTTGCCCCAGTACGATTCCCGCTGCGGGTGTTCCTTCGGGTCGCCGTACGCCTCGGAGGTGGAGGCCATCAGGAACCGGGCGCCGTCGGCGGCGGCCCGCTCCAGCAGGTGCAGGGTGGCCACCGAGCCGACCCGAAGGATCTCCACCGGCAGCTTCTCGAAGTCGGTCGGGCTGGCCGGTGAGGCCATGTGCAGGATGGCGTCGAATCGTTCCGCCAACGCCGGATGGCTGGGCAGGCCGTCGGCGATGTCGGCTTCCACCAGGGTGAAGTTCGGCGTGTCGAGCAGGTGCGCGACGTTTTCCTTGGACCCGGTGACGAAGTTGTCGAGGACGACGACCGTGCAGCCGCGTTCGATCAGGGAATCCACCAGGTGCGACGGAACGAAACCGGCACCGCCGGTGACCAGGATCCGATGACCGGGACCGAAGCGCTGCTCAACCTTCATGACTGGTCAGCCTAAAGGAGCGGGTGGTGGGCCCGTCGTGACGGTCAGGCCAGTTCCCGGTAGCGACCCCGGTGGTGCAGCAGCGGCTCGGCGTCGTCGGCCAGCTCCACGCGCTCGATGGTCGCCTCCACCAGCAGGCCCCAGCCGTACTCCCGGCTGCCGTCGAGGCGGCAACCGGCCCAGCCACCCGCGTCGCCCGGCACCGGACCGTACGGCGTGTCGAGCCAGGTGCCGGTGGCGAAGAGGCCACCCGGTGACGGGAACAAGCCGGCGAACCGGTCGGCGAGCTGTCGGTGTGATGGACCGAGCGGTGTCACGGCGAACCGCCCCGTCTCCTCGACCGCCGCCCACAACTCCGACTCGGCGTCGACCAGTCCGAGCAGCCGTCCCGGCTCGCCCTCGGCGACCAGGGTCGACGACACCGTCAGCCCGGCCGGCCCGGGTGCCGTCCAGAGGGTCACCGGCGCGGCGAGCCGCCCCCGCAGCCGGCGTACGGGCGAACGTTGGTCGGCCGGCGCGGCGAACGGGTCGGTGTGGTGGATCCGGGCACCCGGCTCATGATTCACGTGAAACATTGTGACCCGTCCGTCCGGTTCTCGGCCTCGGCTACCGCTGGCGCGATGCGGCATGTTGCGGTATCTCCCGGTAGGGATGCCGCGACATGCCGCATCTGGCGCGACGGTCAGCGACGGTCAGCGACGGTCAGCGGCGGTCCAGCAGCCGGCGGTCAGCGGCGCGGGGTGACCAGGGCGAGCAGCTCGGGTTGGCGACGGTCCAGCACGTCGCCAGCCAGGTAGGCGCCGAGCAGCGCCGCGCCGACGCCGTAGGCGACGCCCAACGGCAGGCCCAGCCAGAGCCAGGCGTCGCCGAGCAGTGCCGCGGCGAGCACCATCGGTGCGGCGAGCGCGCTGGTGGCCACCATGGCCAGCAGCGTCAGCATTCCCTTCACCACCCCGGCCCCGCTGTTCATCGCGAACGGGTTGCTCGTCTCCGGCAGCGAGTATGCGCCCAGCACGGAGACGAACGAGTTGACCGCCAGCCCGGCACCGTAGGTGGCGACCAGCGCACCCGCCATGAATCCGATCCAGGTCGGCTCGCCGAGCACCAGCGCGATCACCACGGCAACCACAGCCAGCATCGGCAGCACGTAGAGCGAGAACGCGGTGATCCGGGCGCGCAACTCCAGTCGACCCGGTACGCCGGCCACCACGTTCGCCGCGTACGCGCTGCCGTCGAAGCCGAACTGGTTCGCCAGGGTCACGGCGGCGAGCAGCCCGACGAAGAGCATCGAGAGGCTGACCAGCACCGGCGAGGATTCCCCCGCGGCGCTGAAACCCTGGTCGCTGTCGAACGTGAAACCCTGTCCACCGAAGTTGACCATCACCGGCACGAAGAGACCGACCACCGCGATGGTGATCAGGTTGGCGCGTCGTCGGGCGTCCCGCCACCAGTAGCGGGCCTCCCGGGCGACCAGGGCACCGAAGCGATCCCGGCGCAGCCAGCCGGTGGCCCGGGGAAAGAGCTGGGCCACCACGCCGCCGGTGACTCCGGGCCGTGCCCGGGTGGGTCCGGCACTCGCCGCGCCCACCATCGCCGACTCCAGCGAGCGTGACCACCAGGCCAGCAGCGCGACGATCGTCACCACGGTGATCAGCAGCTTCACGGGTGCGGCCCAGGCCCGGCCCTGCGCCACGTCGATGCCCGCCGTCCACGGGGCACCGAAGGGGGTCCAGCCGATCACCGTCGCCACGCCGGTCAGCCGGCCCCAGTCGGTGTCCTGGATCGCCGCCACGCCGGCGAGTTGCAACGGGCCGAGCGACGCGGCGAGCACCGCGAGCAGGACGGCGGCCAGGTCGCGTACCCGGCGGGAGCGCAGCATGGAGGCGAATGCGCTGGTCACCGCTCGGGCACCGGCGACGCAGAGGAGCAGCCCGCAGACCACCCCGACGGCGCTGACCAGGGCAGCCGACCAGCCGCCGAACACCCCGGCGGTGACCACCAGGCCGGAGAGGCCCAGCAGCACGGCGACCGTGGGTACGCTCACCAGCGCCGCCGCGAACAGCCCGGTCACCAGGGTGCGTCGGGACAGCGGCAGCAGCGCGAACCGGGCCGGGTCGAGTGTCTCGTCGACGCCGAAGAAGACAAGCGGCAGCAGCAGCCAACCGAGCACCGTCAGCCCACCGGCGAACGCGGCGACCAGCAGGGCGTACCGGTCGTCGCCAACCAGCCCGGGAGCCGCCAGGCCGAAGAAGGCACCGACCGCGAACCAGAGCCCGATCAGCGAGCCGACCAGGAACAACGCCACCCGCCAGCCCTGACCGCGGAAGTTGTTGCCCATCACCCGCAGCTTGAGCCGGACGAAGTGACGCGCCGAGACCGGCCGCACCCGGTTCGCCGGTGCGGTCACCGGGACAGCCACGCCAGCTCCTCACCGGTGGCGGTACGCCCGCCGACCACCTCGACGAAGACGTCTTCCAGCGAACGGTCGCCGCGTACCTGCTCCAGGGTGCCGACCCGCTTGATGGTCCCCTCGGCGAGGATCGCCACGTGTGAGCAGAGCCGTTGCACGACCTCCATGACATGGCTGGAGAAGACCACCGTCCCGCCGCCGGCCACGTACCGCTTGAGGATGTCCCGGATCAGCGCCGCCGAGACCGGGTCGACCGCCTCGAACGGTTCGTCAAGCACGAGCAGCCGGGGCCCGTGCAGCAACGCACAGGCCAGCCCGATCTTCTTCTTCATGCCGGCGGAGTAGTCGACCACCAGCGTCCGACCGGCGTCGGCGAGGGCCAGCACGTCGAGCAGCTCGGCCGCCCGCTGGTCGACCACGGCCGGGTCCATGCCGCGCAGCAGACCGTGGTACGCGAGCAGCTCGGCTCCGCTGAGTCGGTCGAACAGGCGTACCCCGTCCGGCAGGACGCCGAGCAGCTGCTTCGCGGTGACCGGGTCGGCCCACACGTCATGGCCCAGCACCCAGGCGCCGCCGGCGTCGGGCCGGAGCAGCCCGACCGCCATGGACAGGGTGGTGGTCTTACCGGCGCCGTTCGGGCCGAGCAGCCCGTAGAACGAGCCGGCCGGGACGTCGAGATCCACGCCGGCCACCGCGACCTTGCCGTCGAAGCTCTTGGCCAGGCCGCGTAGCGCCAGCGCCGGGTGCTCACCAGTCATGCGCCCGACCGTATCCCGTGCCGACCAGCCCGCCGCCCGACCGGAGGAGGATCCGCAGCTCATCCCCGAGTCGGACCAGCATGGAAGCCCGGGCCACCGCGCGGGCAGCCGGTCGGCGACCTGCCGCAGCAGGGCCTGCTCCGGAAGGGTGCTTCCTCACGAGCGGAGGGCGTCGGGGGCGTGCAGGCGGAGCATGGTGCGGCCGATGTCGGCCGGGGCGCGGCGGCGGGTGGCCAGCGAGACCGCGATCATCACGGTGAAGGCCAGCGGCACCGTCCAGGCGGCCGGCTGGGCGATGAGGGTGGCCGGCCAGCCGGTCATGGCCGGACCGAGGACGGTGATCAGGACCGAGGTCACGGCGGCGCCGCCGCCGACCAGAATGCCGGCGGCGGCACCCGCGTCGGTGAGGCCCCGCCACCAGATGCCGAGCACCAGCAGCGGGCAGAAACTGGACGCGGCGACCGCGAACGCCAGGCCCACCACCTGCGAGACGTCCAGGCCGGAGACGTTGAGGGCGAGGACCGTCGGCACCACCCCGGCGATCACCGTCGCCAGCCGGAAGCCGCGCACCGAACCTCGACCGAGCACGTCGGTGGAGATCACCCCGGCGACGCTTGTGAGCAGCCCGGACGAGGTGGACAGGAAGGCCGCGAACGCCCCGGCGGCGACCAGCGCGGCCAGTAGGCGACCGGTGGTCCCGGCACCGAGTGCCGCCTCGGGCAGCAGCACCACCACCGCGTCGGTCTGACCGGTGATCAGCAGTTGTGGTGTGTAGATCCGGCCCAGCACGCCGTAGATGGTGGGCAGCAGGTAGAAGACGCCGACCAGAGCCAGCACCACAAGGGTGGTCCGGCGGGCGGCGGCCCCGTCGGGATTGGTGTAGAAGCGCACCAGGACGTGCGGCAGCCCCATGGTGCCCAGGAAGGTGGCCAGGATCAGCGAGTACGTGCCGAACAGCCCCCGGTCGTCGGAACCGGCGTCACTGGGCAGCAACCAGTCGGTGGCCCCGTTGGCCACCCCGGAGACCTCCGGCACCGGTTCGCCCTCGGCGAAGCTCAGCTCGTCGCCGGGGCGTACCTCCAGGGTCTGGCCGTCGGCGAGGGTGAGCACGGCCTGCTGCTCGACCACGACTGTGGTTGCCGTCCGGAACGTGGCCCCGTCCGGCGGGGTCACCGCCGGACGGCCGTCGGACTGCCACTGCAGGGCCAGGAAGATCGCCGGTACGGCGAGCGCGGTCAGCTTGAGCCAGTACTGGAACGCCTGCACGAAGGTGACCGCCCGCATCCCACCCAGGGCCACGTTCGCGGTCACGACGGCGGCCACCACAAGCGCACCGACCGGGTACGGCGAGCCGGCCAGCGTGGCCAGCGTCAGGCCGGCGCCCTGAAGCTGCGGCACCAGGTAGAGCCAGCCGATGAAGATCACGAAGACGGTGGCCAGCGTCCGTAGCCGGCGGGACCCGAGCCGCAGCTCGCAGAAGTCGGGCAGGGTGAACGCGCCGGACCGGCGCAGCGGCGCGGCCACGAACAGCAGCAGGGCCAGGTATCCGGCGGCGAACCCGACCGGGTACCAGAGCACGTCCACGCCGTACTTGAGGATCAGCCCGGCGACGCCGAGGAAACTCGCCGCCGACAGGTACTCGCCGCCGATCGCGGCAGCGTTCCAGGTGGGGCTGACCACCCGGGAGGCGACCAGGAAGTCGGAGGTGGTGCGGGCCAGCCGCAGCCCGTAGAAGCCGATGGCGACGGTGACCAGGGTGACCGCCACGATCGCCGGTACGACGAGATCGTTGCCCACGTCAGCGCTCCGGCCGCTGGACCAGGTCGGTGAAGTCCTGCTCGTTGCGCTCGGCCAGTCGGACGTACGTCCAGCCGACGGCCACCAGGAACGGGAAGGAGAGCACCCCGAGCAGCAGCCACGGCAGGTTGACGCCGAGCACTGTCATCCGGCCGACCGAGGGGGCGATGGCGAACAGCCAGGGCAGCCCGCCGAGCCCGACCAGCACCACCGCCGACAGTTGCAGGGCCAGGGCCAGTTGCGCGCGGACCAGACCGCGGACGAGTGCCTCACCGACCCGGGTCTGCTGGGTCAGCTCGGTGTGGGTGCCCGCCGGCCAGTGCGGCCGGCGGGAGACCTCGGCCAACACCACCCGGGTACGCGCGGGCGGCCCGGACCCGACGCCCTCGTCGATGGTTCCGGGCGGATCGGGTCGGCGGGGTGCCGGCAGTGCATCCTCGGCGGCCATCCCGGCAGTCTCGTCCGCCCGGCGGGATTGTCAAGCGGCCTGTGGACAACGGTGTGGACAACGAGTCGGGCCTGTGGACAACCCGGTGGACAACGCCGCCGATCAGCGGCTCCACTCCTGCTTGGCGGCCCGGACCAGCTTGTCCTTCAGCTCCCGGGTGTGCCGGCGGCTCACCGGCAGCTCGGTGCCGTCGATGACCACCACGTAGCCGGAGTTGACCAGGCGGAGTTCGGCGATCAGCCGTAGCTGCACCAGGTACGACCGGTGGATCCGGACGAACCCGGCGTCGGCCCACCGTTCGGCGAGCGTGGCCAGCGACACCCGCACCAGGTGTGACCCGTCCGCCGTGTGCAGCCGGGCGTAGTCGCCCTGTGCCTCGACCCACCGCACGGCGGACCGGGGCAGCATCCGGGTGGTGCCGGCCAGTTCGACCGGGATCGTGGGATCCTCCTCGGCCCGGGCCAGCGCGGCGGGATGGGTGGGCACCACCCGCGAGCCGACCACCCGGCGGAGCGCCTCGGCCAGCCGCTCGGCGCGTACCGGCTTGCGCACGTAGTCGGTGGCGCCCACGTCGAAGGCGTCCGCGGCGCCGTCGTCGTACGCGGTGACGAAGACGATCGCCGGAGGGCGGGCGAAGCGGCGCAGCACCCGGGCCAGCTCCATGCCGTCCAGGCCGGGCATCCGGATGTCCAGGAAGACCACGTCCACGTCGTCGTCGCGGAGCACCCGCAGCGCCTCGGTGGCGTCGCCGGCCGTGTAAAGCCGGGCCACCCGGGGATCGGCCCGCAGGTGGTACGCCAGCTCGTCAAGCGCCGGTGGCTCGTCGTCGACCGCCAGCACCCGCAGGAAGCCGGTGGCGGCGGTCGGGCCGGAGCCGGTCACGAACCCGCCCGTACGCCGGGGTGGAACTTCGGCACCCGCATGCTCACCTTCGTACCCGAGCCGACACCGGTCTCGACGACCAGGCCGAAACCGTCACCGAAGACCGAGCGCAGGCGCTCGTCGACGTTCGACAACCCGACGTGCTGGCCCGGATCGTCCCCCGGGTCGCCGGTCGACCCGGCCAGCTCGGCGATTCCCGCGGTCAGCGTGGCCGGATCCATCCCCACTCCGTCGTCCTCCACCGTTATGTGGCATTCAGCGCCCGCATCCCGAGCCTCGATGCTCACCATGCCCGTGCCCGGCTTGCGCGACAACCCGTGGCGAACCGCGTTCTCGACAAGTGGTTGCAGGCACAGGAACGGCAGGGTCACCGGCAGCACCTCGGGGGCGATCTGGAGCCGCACCTGAAGCCGGTCGCCGAACCTGGCCCGCTCGATGGTCAGGTAGCGGTCGATCGAGCGCAGCTCCTCAGCCAGCGTGGTGAACTCGCCGTGCGCCCGGAACGAGTACCGGGTGAACTCGGCGAACTCCAGGATCAGCTCCCGGGCCCGTTCCGGATCGGTGCGGACGAAGGAACCGATCGCGGTCAGCGCGTTGTAGATGAAGTGCGGGCTGATCTGGGCGCGCAGGGCGCGTACCTCGGCCCGGGCCAACCGCTCCCGGGACGAGTCCAGCTCCGCCAGGGCCAGTTGGCTGCCGGCCCAGTGGGCGGTCTCCAGGGTGGCCTGGACCAGACCGGGTGCCGGAGCGCCGTCGGTGACGGCGACAAGCGCGCCGGTGATCCGGCCGGACGCCCCACCGAGCGGGGCCACCACCGCGCCCCGGACCGGGCAGTCGATCCGGTCGCAGGTCAGCTCCGCCTCGCCCAGCACGGTGGAACGCTCGGATGCGATCACCCGCCGGGCGGCGGTCCGCAGCTGGTCCCGGTGGTGTGCGCCGCGTCCGTCGAGCGCGAGCAGGTCGTCGGTGTCGGTCAACGCCAGCCCTTCCGCGCCGACCAGGGTGCGCAGGTGGCGGGCGGCCTTTGCCGCGCCGGCCGGGTTCAGCCCAGCCCGCAGCGGTTCGGCCGCCAGCCCGGCGGTGTGCAGTACCTCGTAGGTGGCCCGTTGTCCGGGCGTGGCGATGCCGCGCCGCCCGCGTAGCCGGCCGACCGCGAACAGCGCCCCGGCCAGCACACTGACCAGAGAGAAGACGCCGATCACGGCGGAGATGTTGCCACCCACGTCGACGATCCTGCTGGTTGCGGACGCTGCGGGAAAGGGGTGGGCACCGGTCAGTATGCGCCCTTGCGCGCCACCACCACGCCGACCGTGCGCCACAGGATGCTCAGGTCGTACGCCAGCGACCAGTTGTCGACGTAGTACAGGTCCAACCGGACGGCCTCGTCCCAGGAGAGATCGGAGCGGCCGGACACCTGCCACAACCCGGTCATACCCGGGCGGACCAGCAGCCGGCGTCGCACATCACCCAGGAAGTCGCCATCGTCGGCGGGCAGCGGACGCGGCCCGACCAGCGACATCTCACCCTTGAGCACGTTGATCAGCTGCGGCAGTTCGTCCAGCGACGAGGCGCGCAGGAAGCGGCCCACCGGGAAGACCCGGGGATCCTGCTTCATCTTGAACAGCATGCCGTCGGTCTCGTTCTGGTCGACCAGGCTGGCCAGCCGGTCCTCAGCGTCGACGTACATGGTCCGGAACTTCCACACCCGGAACGTGCGCCCCTCGTGCCCCACCCGGGGTTGGCGGAAGAAGACCGGACCCGGATCGGAGATCCGGATGGCGATGGCGATGGCGACGAAGACCGGGATCAGCGCGAGCAGCCCGAGCCCGGCGGCCACCCGGTCCATCATGTTCTTGGCCAGCAGCGCCGGCCCGGACAGAGTGGGTTCCTCGACGTGCAGCAGCGGCAGGCCCTCGATCGGGCGGATGTGCACCCGGGGGCCGGCGATGTCGGTCAGTTGCGGCGCCACCACCAGATCGACGCCGGAGCCCTCCAACTGCCAGGCCAGGCGACGTAGCTCACCGGGCTCAGCGCTGGCCGAGCCGCAGACCGCGATGGTGTCCGCGCCGACCTCGCGTACGAGGGCCAGCACGTCGCGGCCCGCGTACACCGGAACCGGGGTCTGCACGCCCTTGGCCGCCGCGTAACCGTCGGTGATGTGGATGGCGACCGGAACCAACCCGGCGGCCGGGGTGCGGGTGACCGCCGTGTACACCTCCAGGCACTCCGGCAGGGTGCCGACCAGCACCATCCGGTGCGCCGCCTGCTGGATGTTGCGCCGGACGGTGTGCAGCACGAAACGGGTCAGGATCCGTCCCAGCAGGATCAGCAGCAACGCCAGCAGCAACGCCGTGCCGACGGTGAACCGGGACAGGTCGGTCTTGGTGGCGAAGGCGAGGAACGACACCGCCGCGCAGACGGTCACCCCGGCCCGGATCACCCGCTTGAACTCGTCCGGCCCGAGCCCGAGACAGCGTCGGTCGTAGGCGCCGTTGAACCAGAGGATGACCAGCCAGCCGAGCGGCAGCAGCAGGAACGCGACGGTGTAGAACCAGGTCGGGTCGTTCTGCGCCTGATGGAAACCTGCGGTGGCCTGGTCGAAGGTGCGGATCGCGGTGTAGCTGGCGAAGGCCGCCGCGGCGAAGTCGAGTAGCAGCAGGATCGCCGTGTAGGGCCGGTGCCAGCGCGACACGCGCCGCCGGGCCCGGGCCCACGCCGATCGGGGTACACCGTTCGGGGATGGCGGGTTCGGCGGCTGGATCTCGAAGCTGTCGACGTGCCGCACGAGTCTGCTCCGGCCTTCGTTGGTCACCGGGCGCTGGAGGCTGGTCGTCACCTCACTCATGTCCTCCCGCATGCCCCGCCGCGTTCACTCGCCGTGACCGCCCGGGTCGCCCACCGTTCCAGTTTCCCACGCGAGTTCCGTTCCGTTGCCGACCCGAGGGACTTTGCGCGGCGGCCACCTACCGCCTGGGATCTGGCCGGCCCCACGCCATTCTTAGGCCGGGGACCGGGCCACTATACCGATGGATGACGGCCCGGGTAGAGCGCCGGACCGGTGGTTGCGCACCGCGCGTCCGATTCCGCTCCGTAATCAGCGAGTGGTATTACTCACCGTACAAGTCGGGACAACCTTCGGTCAGCAAGGGGCTTGCCGCCGGTCTGGCAGGTCGGGCAGTACTGGAGGCTGGAGTCGGCGAACGAGACCTCCCGGACGGTGTCTCCGCAGACCGGACAGGGCAGCCCGGTGCGGGCGTGTACCTTGAGGCCGGACCGCTTCTCGCCCTTCAACTCCGCGGCCCGCTGCCCCAGCGACCGGGTCACCGCGTCGCCGAGCACCCGGCGGGTCGCCGCGTGCAGGGTCGCCATCTGGTCGTCGGTCAGCCGGTCGGTCAACGCGAACGGCGACAGCTTCGCGGCGTGCAGGATCTCGTCGGAGTACGCGTTGCCGACCCCGCCGAGCACCGCTTGGTCGGTGAGGACCCCCTTGACCTGGCCCCGGCGGCCACGCAGCGCACCGGCGAAGGTGGCGAGGTCGGCCGAGAGCGCGTCCGGCCCGAGCTTGGCCACCCCGGGCACCGCCTGTGGATCCGTCACCAGGTAGGCGGCGAGTTTCTTCTGCGTACCGGCCTCGGTCAGGTCGAAGCCGGAGCCGTCGTCGAGGCGTACCCGGATCGCGATCGGCCCCTTGCCGGGTCGCAACGGAACGGCCGAGGCGAACGCCTCCCGATAGTGCAGCCAGCCGGCGCGGGCCAGGTGGACCACCAGGTGCAGCCCGCCGTCGAAGACCACGTCGAGGAACTTGCCGTACCGTCGCGCGTCGGTCACCGCCCGGCCCGCGACGGCGGTCGGCGGCGGGTCGTACGTCTTCAGGGCGCTGATCGCGGCGACCTCCAGGCGGTCGACCCGCCGGCCCACCGCGCGCTGTCGCAGGTAACCGGCGAGCGCCTCCACCTCCGGTAGTTCGGGCATCGTCCAACGGTAGCCTTCTTTCCCGTGAGAATCGTGGTGGCGCACAACCGGTACCGGGAAGCTCAGCCCTCCGGTGAGAACACCATCGTCGACGCCGAGATCACCCAACTCGCCGCCGCCGGGGTGGAGGTGCTGCCGTTCCTGCGCAGTTCCGACGAGATCCCGGCGATGCCGAAGACGGCGAAGGCGCTGCTCCCGATCTCCCCGATCTACGCGCCCCGCGCCCAGCAGGAACTGGGTCGGCTGCTCACCGAGCACCGACCGGACGTGCTCCACCTGCACAACCCGTACCCGCTGCTGTCGCCCTGGGTGGTGCGGACCGCGCACCGGCACGGGGTGCCGGTGGTGCAGACGGTGCACAACTACCGGCAGGTCTGCTCCTCGGGGCTGTACTTCCGGGACGGCGTGATCTGTCAGGACTGCCGGGGCCGGGCCCTGGGCGTGCCGGCGGTGGTGCACCGCTGCTACCGGGGGTCCCGGGCGCAGAGCGCGCTGATGGCCACCACCCTGGCCGTGCACCGGGGCACCTGGAAGTCGGTGGACCGGTTCATCGCCCTGACCACGGCGGTCGCCGATCACCTGCGGGACTACGGCATCCCCGATTCGCGGATCGTCGTGAAACCGAACGGGATTCCCGACCCGGGCACGCCCGCACCGCTCGGCCAGGGTTTCCTGTTCCTCGGCCGGCTCTCTCCCGAGAAGGGTCTCGACCTGCTCGTGGAGGCCTGGCGTCGGCACCCCGACGGCATGCTCGGGCCGCTGCGGATCGCCGGTGACGGTGAGTTGCGTCCACTCGTCGAAGCGGTGGCGGCAGAGCGCTCCGACGTCACCTACCTCGGCCCGCTGGACCGGGCGGGCGTCCGGCAGGCGCTGGCCGCCAGTGCCGTGGTGCTGGCGACATCCACCTGGCACGACGTGCTGCCTACCGTGATCATCGAGGCGCTGGCCAGTGGTCGGCCGGTGCTCGGCACCGCGCTCGGCGGCATCCCGTACCTGGTCGGCGCGGACACCCCCCGGGAACCCGCCGGCACCGGCCCGGCCGCCGTCGCCTCAGCCTCCGCCCCCGTCGTCTCTGGCTCCGTGCCCGGCTCATCGGCTCCCTCCCGCGATGGTCGTGACACCGAATCGGCGGTGCCGGCCGGTGTGGTGACCGGCGAGGCGGGCTGGGTCGTGCCACCGGAGCCGGCCGCCCTGGCCGCCGCCCTGCCGATGGCCGCCGCCGGCGCCTCGGCGCTCTCGGCTACCGCCCGGCTGCGCTACGAGCGCAATTTCCACCCGGACGCCGTGACCAAACGCCTGATCGACATCTACGCCGACCTGTGCCGCTGACGGCGGGCACAGTTTGCGGGATGTCGCGGTTTCCCGGCGATGGGAAGCCGCGACATTCCGCGTCTCGCGGATCGGGTGCCGCGACCCTCGGTCAGCGGAGGCTGGCGCGGGCGGAGAAGGCGATGCTGGCCAGCAGGAAGCCGCCGTTGACGGCGGTGAAGGCGATCATGACCCAGAGGGTGAGCGCCGGAGCCAGGGCCAGCACCAGGGCGGCCACGAAGATGACCGCGCCGTAGTCGCGGACCAGCTTCACCAGGCGTACCGGCAGGCTGGTGCTGGTGACCATGCTTGCCGCGTTCGGGCCGGACTGCATCACCGAGGTGACCAGGTTGACCATCCAGGTGCCGGCGAAGGCCGCGACCAGCCAGGTCGGCGTTGCCGGCTGCTGCGCCACAGCGGTGGCGGACAGGGCGGCGACCAGGGCGATCTGGGCGGCCACGTCACAGAGCACGTCGACCCGGGCACCCGCCGAGCTGCCCTGCCCGGTCACCCGGGCCAACTGACCGTCGGCGCAGTCCAGGGCGTACGCGATCTGCCAGCCGACGAGCGCGACCAGCCCGACCACCGGAGCCGGCACGTCCCCGGCGGCGACCGGGCCGGCGAGGGCGACCACGGTGACCGAGGTGGCCAGCCCGAGCAGCAGGTTGGTGATGGTCAGCGCGGTCGGCCGGAGCCCGAGACGCTGGGCGACAAGCGCGAAGACCGCGCCGATCCACTGGCTGACCGACTCGCTGAACAGGCCACCGCCCCGGTTCACCCGGTGGAAGTCGGCGACCGTGGGGTGGGACGGCTCAGCCAAGGTGCTCACGGAGGGCGTCAACGTAGTCTCCCAGCCGGGTACGAAGGTCGTCGGCGGACAGCGCCAGGTGTTCGAGGATCGTGTAACGGTCGGGCCGGGTGTGCGGGGCGAAGGCCACCGCCTCGACGAACTGCTCGTCGGTGAGCCCGAGGTCGGCGGGTCGGGTGGACAGCCCGTGCCGGTGCAGGCAGCGGGCGAGCTGACCGAACCGTTCCAGGTCGCCCCGGAGGAAGGTGCAGAACAACGCGCCGAGCCCGGCCTGCTCCCCGTGCGAGGCGGTGCTCGGGAAGAGATGGTCGATGGCGTGCGAGATCTCGTGGTCACCGCCGCTGGCCGGCCGGCTGGAACCGCAGATCGACATCGAGATGCCGCCCAGGATCAGCGCCTCGGCCAGCGTGGTGAGGAACCCGTCATCGGTGATCTTGCCGGGATGGTTGACCAGGGCCTCCGCCCCGGTGCGGGCCAGCGTCACGGCCAGCCCGTCGATCGGCTCACCGCGCACCTGGTGGGCCAGCTCCCAGTCCGCGCAGGCGCTGAGATTGCTCACCGCGTCGCCGATGCCGGCCTGGGTCTGCCGGTCCGGCCCGTTCTCCACGAAGTCGAGATCGACAAGCACGGCGATCGGGATGTGCACCCCGTACGAACCCTTGCCGCCCTCATGGGCCAGCGACGCCACCGGAGAGGCGATCCCGTCGTTGGCGAGGCTTGTCGCCACGGTGACCATCGGGATGCCGTAGCGGGTGGCGGCGTACTTGGCGGTGTCGATGGTCTTCCCGCCGCCGATCCCGACGACGGCGTCGTAGCTGCGGCGGCGTAGCTGGTCGCCGAGTTCGATTGCGGAGTCGACGCTGCCACCGGCGACCGTGAACACGTCGGCCGACCCGAGCGAGGGCCGGCACAGCTCGACGATCTTCTCGCCCTGACCCGGGCCGACCACCACCGCGACGTCGCCGCCGCTGGAGATCCGGCGGTCGGCCAGCAGCGAGCCGAGGTCGGCCACCGCGCCCCGGCGGACCTCGATCGACAGCGGCGTCGCGACGGTACGGGCTAGTAGCGGCACGCGATCTCCCGCGCCCGGGTCAGGTCGGCGTGGTTGTCGACCTCGACCCACGCCACGTCGCCGATCGGCGCGGCCCGGACCTCACCGCCACGGTCGGCGAACTCCTGGTACCCGTCCTCGTAGTACAGGTTCGGGTCGCGCCGCCAGGTCGCCTCCAGGGCGTCGGCGAGCGCCTCGGCCACCTGCGGCTCGATCAGAGTGGCCCCGATGTACTCGCCGTACGCCTCGCCCGGGTCCATCAGCTTGGTGATCCGGGTGAGCTGGCCGGCGGCGTCGAAGGTGGTCTTCATCTCCTCCTCGGCCAGCGGCTTGAGGGTGTCGACCGCGAGCAGCACGCCCGGCCCCCGCTCGGCCAGCAGGGTCTTCTCGATGCTCACCGGGTGCACGGTGTCGCCGTTGACCAGCAGAACCCCCCGGGAGAACCAGTCACGCGCCAGCCAGAGGGAGTACGCGTTGTTCCACTCCTCGGCCTTGTCGTTGGGCACCAGGGTGATCGTGACGCCGTACCGGCGCTCCAACTCGGCCTGGCGTTCGCGGACGGCATCGGCGGCGTAGCCGACCACCACCACGACCTCGGTGAGCCCCACCTCGGCCAGGTTGCGCAATGCGATGTCGAGGATGGTGATCTCGCCATCCACCGGCACCAGCGCCTTGGGCAGCGTGTCGGTGTACGGGCGCAGCCGGCGACCAGCGCCAGCTGCCAGCACCATTCCGACCATGCCGGCATCGTTTCCTGTTCTCGCGGCGTTCACCGAAGGAGGATAGCGCCGCCCGTGGCGGCGCTGTCGCCGGTCAGCGGCCAGCGGCCGGTGCGCACCCCGGTCAGCCGGGCAGAGCCGCCAGGTCGGCGAGCATGGTCAACCGTTCCTCGGCGGTCAGCACGGCGTACGGGCCGGCCGCTCGGCGGTCGGTCTCCAACTCGATGGCCTGGCGCTGCGGACCGTTCGGCAGCTCCGCGATGCTCGCGGCGGTGTGTCCGGCGGCCTCCCAGGCGGCGGCGTGCGCGTCGGCCCGGTGGTAGCGCAGCGCGCCGAGCCGGTTGAGCAGCAGCAGGCCGGGCGGGGCGCTGTCCGGCTCGTACGGGGGTGCCACCGCGTGGAATGCCTCGCCGCCCTGCGTGGCGGTCAACAGCCGGCCGGCGACCTGCACCAGCCGCAGCACCCGGTCGTGGTGTCCGGCCCACAGCTCCTCGGTCACCTCGGCGTGCACCTGGTACAGCTCGGCGAGAAAGGCCAGGCCGCGCTCGGTGGCGGCAAGCCCGCCGTCCGCCCGGCGGTGGATCATGCCGTAGGCGACGTGCCGGTCAAGACTGCGCCGGCAGGCGGTCGGATCCCGGTAGCGGGTCACCGCGGCGAACCCCGGACCGTCGACCGTGCCACCCGGTACGGCCAGCCGGGTGCGCAGCTCCACCAGGAAGCCGGTGGCGGGCGGTCCGCCGTACCGCTGGCTCAGCTCGGCCCCGCCGCCGTGCCGACCGGCCTGCATGGCCGCGGTGAAGACCCGGTCCACGGCGGGTGCCACCAGCGCCGCGTACCGGTGCGGAGCAAGCCCGACCGTGTCGCTCACGAACCGATGGACCGCAGCACGGCGAAGGCCCGCTCGGCGATGTGCCGAATCAACCCGTCGTTGACGTCACGGTGCTCGTCGAGCAGGTCGAGATCGTCGGGGCCGAGCCAGCGGTACTCGGTGTGCTTGCCCGCCTCAAGTACGGGCGCGGTCAGCTCGCCATCGACCCGGACCAGCCAGTCGCTCTCGACCCGGGCCAGGCCGTCGTCTCCGACGTAGCGGTACTCGCCGACCTCGGCGAGCACCTCGGACACCCGCCAGCCGGTCTCCTCGGTGACCTCCCGGTGCAGCGCGTCGTGCACGGACTCGCCCGGTTCGAGGTGCCCGCCGACGATGTCCCAGCAGTTGGGGAAGAGTCGCCGGTGCGGCGAGCGGCGTTGGAAGAACAGGCGTCCGTCGGGGGCGACGATCAGCGCTCCCGCGCAGCGCAGCGGCTCGGTGGACACGTCAAGAACAGTAGCCGCGACCGTCCCGCCGCGACGATGTCCGGTCTTGTCCTGGAAACCTACGGGGCTCACCATTGCGGGTAACCGGGTGCAGCCGTCCCAAAGGGGTGATGTGTCATGCAGGTTCGGGAAGCTATGTCCAGTGAGATCCTCGTGGTCGGTCCGGAGCACACGCTGCGGCAGGCGGCGCGGATGATGTCGGAGCGCCGTATCGGGTCGGCGGTGGTGATCGACCCGGATTCCGAGGGCATCGGGATCATGACCGAGCGGGATGTGCTCAACGCGATCGGAGCCGGTCTTGATTGCGACGTCGAACGGACCGGGGCCCACCTGACCTGGGACGTCGTCTACGCGGGGCCGGAATGGACGATCGAGGAAGCGGCGGCGGCGATGGCCCGGGGTGGCTTCCGGCACCTGGTCGTCCTCGACGGTCGGGAGGTCGCCGGCGTCATCTCCGTACGCGACATCATGCGGGTGTGGGCGGCCAGCCGGATGGTCGGCACCGGCTGACCAGGTCGCCGATCGGCGGTCGATCGATCCGTCCCGGGTTGGGCGGGCCGGTCGGCGGGTAATGCCCCTGTTGCGGGCGCGGGCCGATCGTGCCCGCGCGGGGAGGCGTGATGCGTGGCGCGGACCGGTTGATCCAGCAGCAGTACGAGATGCTCCTGCGGCGCGACGTGGCTCGCCTGCCGGAGCTGTACGCGACGGATGCGCGTTACGCCATGCCCGGCGTCACGGTGCGTCCGACCGAGTTGCCGGCCCTGCTGCGTACCTGGACGGGTGCCTTTCCCGACCTGCGGGTCGATCCGCTCGGTGCGGTACGCACGGCCGGTGGCGCGGCGGTCGAGCACCTGCTGACCGGCACCCACACCGGCGTGCTGCACACCCCGTTCGGGACCGTCGCGCCCACCGGACGGGACGTCGCCTGGGAAGTGGTGGACGTGGTCCGGGTGCGACGGGGACGGATCGCCGCCTGGCGGTCCTACTTCGACTGGGGGCAGCTGATGACTCTGCTCGGCCTGCGGGTCGCGGGGACGTCACGCCGGCCGCAGGACGAGCCGGTCGGCCTTCCGGCCTGATCTGCCGCACAGTCGGCGGGTGGGGTCGGCCACCGGACGTGCCCGTTCACCCGACCCGGTGGCTCAGGATGCGGACATCGCCGTGCCTTCCGCGCACGTCCCACCTCCGCCCGTACGCTGAACAGCCATGACCGCCGAGCAGCTGATCTCCTTTGCCCGTGGCGCCCCCTCACTGGACATCGTCGATGTCGAGGGGCTCAAGGCCGCCGCCGTCCGCGCCTTCGACGCCGACCCCGCCGGGGTGACCGCGTACGGCACCTCCGTCGGCTACGTCCCGCTCCGGAAGTGGATCGCCGAGAAGCACGGTGTCGAGGCGGAGCAGGTGCTGGTCACCAACGGATCGTTGCAGGCCGACGCCTTTCTCTTCGATCACCTGGTCCGCCCCGGCGACGCGGTGGTGGTGGAGCGTCCCACCTACGACCGCACCCTGCTGAATCTGCGGAACATGGGCAGTGAGCTGCACGCTGTCACCATCCAGCCGGACGGTCTGGACACCGCCGAGTTGCGCAAGCTGCTGGAGTCCGGGGTGCGTCCTCGGCTGGCCCACGTGATCCCGAACTACCAGAATCCGGCCGGCGTGACGTTGTCCCTGGAGAAGCGCCGCGAGCTGCTGGACCTGGCTGCGGAGTTCGGTTTCACGATCTTCGAGGACGACCCGTACGCGGACATCCGGTTCCGGGGCGAGGCGCTGCCGTCGATGCTGTCGATGGACACCCGCAACGTGGTCGTGCACGCCTCCAGCTTCACCAAGACCGTCTGCCCGGGGGTGCGGGTGGGTTACCTGGTGGGCCCGGCGGACCTGATCGGCGACATCGCGAAGAAGGCGACCAGCCTCTACATCTCGCCCGGCATGGTTTCCCAGGCCATCGTGCACCAGTTCTGCGTGTCGGGGGACATCGGGCGTTCCATCGAGACGGTCCGGGCGGCCCTCGGCGAGCGCGCCACGGTCCTCGCCGAGTCGCTGCGCCGGCACATTCCGGAGGCCCGGTTCGTGGAGCCGGACGGTGGCTACTTCCTCTGGGTCGAGTTGCCGGAGGACGTGGCGGTCGACCGGCTCGCTCCGGCGGCGGCCGAGCGTGGCGTCGCGGTGGTCAAGGGCAGCGACTTCGTGATCGACGGCGGCCGGTCCGCGCTCCGGCTGGCCTATTCGGCGGTCACCGCGGATCGGATCGACGAGGGAGTTCGGCGGCTGGCCGAGGCGATGAAGGCGGTGCGCGGCTAATTTCTGTCGGCTTTCCGACAGTACGGCGATACCGGTCGGCCCGGGTCTCCCGCTGAGGCGACTCGGGGCCCACAATGCTGCGAGCGTCTCACCACGCGTACGCACAACCCCCGCCCCCACGGCGCCGGGCGGGCCGGGTCGCCCCCTCACCCCCCCCGATGCGGTCCGGTCCGTCCGGCGCCACCCCTGCCGCCCGGTCATGATCACTGCGGCGGCGTAACCTGCAAACCGCAGCCGGCGGGGGGAGGGCGTGATGACGGAGCGGACGCAACGCGCGGGGACGACCTCCCCGGACGGCCCGGCCACCACTGGCAACCGGAACGTGGGCGCCACCGGGGGCCGCGCCCTGCGGCCCCGCAACTGGTCACCCGTGCGGGCCGTGACGCGCCGGCTCAGCTCGGACGGAGCCCAGTCGGGTGAGCCGACGGCCGACCGGCGACGTAGCGCGGTGGTCGACTGCGCGCTCTATCTCGACGGTCAACGGCAGGCCGGCGACTGGGACTACGCCGACGCGCTGGCCGCGGCTCGCAGCGCCGAGGCCGGCTTCGTCTGGCTCGGCCTGCACGAGCCGGAGCTGGCCGAGATGACCGAGATCGCCACCACGTACGGGCTGCACGAACTGGCCGTGGAGGACGCGGTCAAGGCCCAGCAGCGTCCGAAGCTGGAACGTTTCGGCGAGGTCAGCTTCCTGGTGCTGCGTACCGCCCGCTACTGCGAGCACACCGAGCTGACGGAGAACTCCGAGGTGGTGGAGACCGGGCAGGTGATGCTCTTCATCGGCCCGCAGTTCGTGGTCAGTGTCCGGCACGGCGACGCCTGCCGGCTCGCGCCCGTACGCGAGGAGTTGGAGGCTCGCCGGGAGTTGCTGCTCAACGGTCCCTGGGCGGTGGCGTACGCGATCACGGACCGGGTCGTCGACCTCTACCTGGAGGTTGCCGACCAGCTTGAGGACGACATGGACGTGCTGGAGACGGAGGTCTTCGACCGCCAGACCAGCGGCCGGATCCAGCGGATCTACCAGATGAAGCGGGAACTGGTCGAGTTCAAGCGGGCGGTGATGCCGTTGCAACGGCCGCTGGTGACGCTGACCTCGCAGATGAACCGGGACGTGCCCAAGGAGGTGCGCCGCTACTTCCGAGACGTGCAGGACCACCTCAGCCGCACCGTCGAGCAGGTCAACTCCTACGACGACCTGCTCAATTCGATCCTTCAGGCGCGGCTGGCCCAGGTGACGGTCGACCAGAACAACGACATGCGCAAGATCGCGGCCTGGGCGGCCATCGCCGCCGTGTGGACCGCGATCGCCGGCATCTACGGCATGAACTTCGACTTCATGCCGGAGCTGAGGATGACCTACGGCTACCCCGTGGTGCTGGCCCTGATGCTCAGCATCTCGCTGGCCCTCTACCGCTGGTTCCGCCGCAACGACTGGCTCTGACCCGACCCTCCCTTCCCCCGACCGCCCGCGTCGCTGGCTGCGCTGACCATGAAGTTGTCGCCGCGACACACCGGTGTGCGCGGCGACAACTTCATGATCATCCTTGACAGGGGTGGGGGGCGGGAGGGGGAGTGGTCAGGCGCGGGTGTTGGACTTGTGGTTGGTGGCCTTGCTCAGGTCGTCGGCGGGGCGGCCGCTGCTGGTGCGGGCACCCTCGGCGACCGAGGGGACCTTCCCGGTGGCGACCCCGGACGGCGCGGTCGCGGTGGGGGTGGTGGAGGCGCTGTCGCCGCTGGCCACCGCCGAGCTGCCCGCTCCGGTCGAGACCTTGCCGGCACCGGCCGGGCCGGTCGTACGCACCTCGATGGTCTCCACCTCCTCGTGCATCGGCTCAAGCGCGGCACCCGCGTCGTACTCGGCCCACTCCTGCTGCTCGCGGTGCCGCCGCAGGGCCATCGCGCCGGCCAGCCCGGCCACCGCACCGGCGGCCAGCAGGCCGACCATGGTCCCGCTCCGGCGGGACTTCTTCTTCGCCTTCATCTTCTTCGCCTTCCTACTGACCGCGGCCTGCTTGGCGACCGCGGCCTTCTTCCCCTTGGCGGCCCGATCGGCCGCGTCGGACTGCGCGTGACGTACGGCCAGAGCAAGCGGCGCGAGGGCTGCGGCCGTCGATGCGAGGCCGTTCGATGCCCGGTCCCGGACCACGACGGCGGTCGGTGCCACCGCACCGCGGGCCGCCTGGAATCGCGGGCCGACCGTGTCGCCGGCGCCCCTCGCGGCATGCGTGGCGGCCTGCCTCAGGTGACCGATGCTGCGGTTCAATTCGGCCCGGGCCAACTGCGCCTGGGTCTTTCGCCGCCAGTTTCCAAACACGGTCCCACCTCCTGGGAGTTGCTCTGTCTCATCCTCCACCTTCGGATGCCTCCGCATGTCCAGATCGGGCACATGGGAGGATCCGCATGGAACTGACCAACGAATAAGGAGTACCCGTGGCCGAGGCTGTCTACGCCACCCTGCACACCAACGCCGGCCCGATCCGGCTGGAGCTCTTCGGTAACCACGCCCCGAAGACCGTCCGCAACTTCGTCGAGTTGGCCGAGGGCACCCGCGAGTACACCGACCCGCGGACCGGGCAGCCGGGCAGTGGCCCGTACTACGACGGCACCATCTCGCACCGGGTGATCAGCGGTTTCATGATTCAGATGGGTGACCCGACGGGCACCGGCCGGGGCGGGCCGGGCTACACCTTCGCCGACGAGTTCCACCCCGAGCTGCGGTTCGACCGGCCGTACCTGCTGGCGATGGCGAACGCCGGACCCGGCACCAACGGCTCGCAGTTCTTCATCACCGTCTCGCCGACGCCGCACCTGAACAACCGGCACACCATCTTCGGGCAGGTAGCCGACGAGCAGTCCGCGAAGATCGTCGAGGCGATCGCCAACACCCCGACCGGCCCCAGCGACCGGCCGCTCCAGGACGTCGTCATCGAGCGCGTCGAGATCGAGCGCTCGGCCTGACCGGGCGTCTGCGGGCGGTGCCGAAGGGCCGGCTCGCCGTGCGGGTTCATGGTCTGGTCGACCAATCGCCGAGTGCCGGCTCGGGCACGTCGACGGCGACCGGCGGCTTGCAGACTGGTCCGGACACTCCACCGGTGTCCGGACCAGTCTTCGCTCTGCCGACGGCCGCCAGCACTTCGCCGGGTACGCCTCGACCCGCCTGAGTGGCGGCTCGGGGTACCTTTGCTCGCATGACTGAGCGCTCGGGTGTCTGGGGCCAGCGATGAGCGAGTCCCCGCCGACCACGCCGGCCTGCTACCGCCACCCCGGCCGGGAAACGTACGTCCGCTGCACCCGCTGCGACCGTTCGATCTGCCCGGACTGCATGAACGAGGCGTCCGTCGGGTTCCAGTGCCCGGAGTGCGTGTCGGAGGGACGCCGCAGCGTGCGTCCGGCGCGAACCGCCTTCGGCGGCGGGGTCGTCGGCCGACACGGTTACGTGACCAAGACCCTGATCGCCCTCAACCTGCTGGTGATGCTGGTCTCGATTGCCTCCGACCGGGGCGGGGACGCGGCGGCCGGCGGTAACGGATTCGGCGGGCTGATGGGCGGCAGCACCCCGTTGACCGAGTGGGGTGCGGTGCTGGGCCGGGCGATGTTCCTCGACGGCACCATCGGCGGTGTCGCCGAGGGTCAGTGGTACCGCCTGATCACCGCGATGTTCCTGCACTACGGCGTGGTGCACCTGCTGCTGAACATGTGGGCGCTCTGGGTGCTCGGCCGCTCGCTGGAGGCGGTGCTCGGGCCGCTGCGGTTCGCCGCGCTCTACTTCATCGCCGGCTTCGGCGGCAACGTCGCGGTCTACGTGTTCAGCGCGCCCAACCAGATGTCGGCGGGAGCGTCGACCGCCATCTTCGGCCTCTTCGCGGCGATCTTTGTGATCATGCGACGCCTGGGTCGGGACACCTCGGCCATCCTCCCCATCCTCGTGATCAACCTGATCTTCACCTTCACCGTGCCGCAGATCTCCATCGCCGGCCACCTGGGCGGCCTGGTGTTCGGCGCGCTGATGGCGCTGGTGCTGGCCTACGCGCCGCGGTCGCGCCGGACCCTTGTGCAGTTCGGCGGCGGCGCGATCATCGTCGTGGCGCTGCTCGGGATGGCCCTGGTACGCACGGCCGCGCTGCTGGGCTGACCGCTGCCCGACACGGCACCGGCGAAGCGGTCACATCGGCTGCCCAGGGCGTGGATCACCCGGGGCCGCCGGGGCTTCCCGCCCGGGCGGTGCGCAACGCGTCGGCGACCTCGGCCGGATCGGCGCCGAGATCGAGGCGGCTGAACAGGTGCAGTGAATCGCCCGTGTCGATTTCCAGGGTCGGTCCGGCCAGTCCGCGCCCGGACCGGCGGTGCACCTGGATGGTCTCCACCATCGACCAGGCCAGATGCCGCCGACTCAGCAGCCCGGCCGGTACGGTGATGCCGGTCGGGTCCACCGCCAACCGCACCGGCGCGACCAGATCCCGCAGGCCCCACCCGGTGAGAACCGCCGCGGCCAACCCGCCGAGCACCGGCCGGAGCGGGTCACCCGCGGCGAGCAGGATCCCCAGGGCGAGCACGCTGGCTGCGGCAGCCAGCTTGAGGAACGGCAGGCCCAGGGGCACCCGCCACTGCTGTGCGATGGTGTCGTACGCCACGGCACCAGCATGCCAGCGCCGCCGGTCACCGGCATCAGCCGCGGAGCGCCGCCCGGCGTTCGCGTGGGCGGGGGCGTGGCGGTCGACCCGGGTGGGCGTAGGATCGGGACCAGCCCAAGTTACCGGGGAGTAAACATGAGTGACGCGGTTATCGTCGGTGCGGTGCGCACCCCGGTCGGGCGGCGCAAGGGCAGCCTGGCCACGGTGCACCCGGTGGATCTGTCCGCGCACGTCCTGCGTGCCCTCGCCGAACGCACCGGGATCGATCCGGCTCAGGTGGACGACGTGGTCTGGGGCTGCGTCTCCCAGGTCGGGGAACAGTCGTGGAACGTCGCCCGGAACGCCGTACTGGCCGCCGGCTGGCCCGAGTCGGTACCCGGCACCACCCTGGACCGGCAGTGCGGGTCCAGCCAACAGGCCCTGCACTTCGCTGCGGCCACCGTGCTCTCCGGTCAGGCGGACCTGGTCGTCGCGGGCGGCGTCGAGTCGATGACCCGGGTGCCGATGGGCTCCAGCGTGGCCGGTGGGATGCCGTTCAGCGAGCAGATTCTGACCCGCTACCGAGGGGTCGAGGGGGTCGCCGAGGACTCCCCGCTCCCCTTCAACCAGGGCGTCGGGGCGGAACTGATCGCCCAGCGGTGGCGCCTGTCCCGCACCCAGCTCGACGAGTTCGCGTTGACCAGCCACGAGAAGGCTGCCGCCGCGCAGGACGCGGGCGCGTTCGAGGCCGAAGTCGCCCCGGTGGCGCTCGCCGACGGCGGCAAGTTCGCGGTCGACGAGGGCATCCGGCGCGACACCTCGTTGGAGAAACTGGGCGAGTTGCCCACTCCGTTCCGTCCCGACGGTGTGGTCACCGCCGGTTCGGCCTCGCAGATCTCCGACGGTGCCGCCGCACTCGCGGTCACCACGAGCGAGTGGGCCAGCCGGCACGGGCTACGCCCGCTGGCCCGCGTCCACACCGCCGTGGTCGCGGCCGACGACCCGGTCGCCATGCTGACCGCGCCGATTCCGGCCACCGCGAAGGCACTGCGTCGCGCGGGGCTGGGCATCGAGGAGATCGGGGTGTACGAGGTGAACGAGGCGTTCGCCCCCGTACCGCTGGCCTGGTTGGCGGAGACCGAGGCGGACCCGGAGCGGCTCAACCCGCGCGGCGGCGCGATCGCCCTGGGGCATCCGCTGGGCGGCTCCGGTGCCCGCATCATGACCACGATGCTCGCCCACATGCGCGACAACAACATCCGCTACGGCCTCCAGACCATGTGCGAGGGCGGCGGAATGGCCAACGCCACCATCCTCGAACTCCTCTAACCCCCCAGTCCGATCCCGGTTGATCAAGGAGTTTTGGTCTCCGTTCGGCGCTCAGACGACCAAAACTTCTTGATCAACTCGGTCGGGCGGGCCGGTGGGTAGGTGGGGTGGGGTGGAAATTGCAGAAAGCATGTCCGCCGGCCATGTCACGGTGGGGGCAGGGTCGTTGGGCAGGTCATGGACGTCTTCTCCCGAACGTTCCTTCCGGCTGCGGCCGAGGCCGGCCTGGCGGTGCAGACCGCCAGTCGGCACATGCCGGTGTTCCGCCGTTGCGTGGGCTCCGGCGACGCCACCATCCTGGTAACCCGGTGCAGCCGGCCCGACCGACCGGTCGACGGGGATTATCTGCTGCTGCTCACCCACCGGAGGCTGGTGGTCACCCGGCAGACCCGGGTGCTGCATCGGCTTCGCCTGCACCTCAACACGGAGCTCCGCGAGCTGAGCCACGTCACCTGGAGCCCCGACCCGCGCCTGCACTGCGTGGAGCTGGCCGCCACCGCGATCGACGGCATCCGCGAGCGCTTCCTGATCCGTACCCAGCACCCGAAGCAGGTGTGGCAGCTGGACGCGTTGCTCAATCACGCCTTCCGCACCCGCGTACGCAGCGCACAGCCGCGGATCGTGGCCACCGTCGCAGAGGCGCCCGTCGCCCGACCGGGTGCCTTCCAGCCCGTCGTGGCCCACTGACCGGGTCTTCTTACCGAATCCGAACACAGCCCGACGCTGCCGGGTCTCGTCGATCGGCAATCATGGCCCAGTGACCGCCGAGAACCCACAACGCGGGCTGGTCCTCGTGGTGGAGGACGAACCGAGCATCGCCGACCTGGTCCGGCTCTACCTCAGCCGGGACGGCTTCGGCGTACACGTCGAACGGGACGGCAGTGCCGGCCTCGCGGCGGCCCGCCGGTTGCGTCCGGTGGCCTGCGTGCTGGACATCGCCCTGCCGGGGCTGGCCGGCACCGAGATCTGTCGTCGGTTGCGGGAGGCCGGCGACTGGACGCCGGTCATCTTCCTCACCGCTCGCGACGACGAGGTGGACCGTGTCGTCGGCCTGGAACTGGGCGCCGACGACTACGTCACCAAACCGTTCAGCCCTCGCGAACTCGTCGCCCGGCTGCGGGCGGTGCTGCGCCGGGCCGCCGGCCCGCCAGGCGGCGTCGCGCAGCCCGTCGTGCTCGGCCGGGTCACCGTCGACCCCGACCGCAGGTCGGTTACCGCCGACGGCGTCCCGGTGCAGCTCACCTCCACCGAGTTCGACCTGCTGGCCCACCTGATGAGCCGGCCGGGCCGGGTCTTCTCGCGGGAGGAGCTGCTGGCCGCGGTCTGGGGATACGCGGCGCACGCCGGCACCCGTACCGTCGACGTGCACGTCGCGCAGGTTCGGGCGAAGCTCGGCGCGGCGAGCGTGATCCGGACCCATCGCGGAGTCGGGTACGCCGCCGATGGCTGACCGTCCCGGCCGTACGCTCACCGCGCGTGCGGTGCTGGTGACCTGTGCGGTGGCTCTGGTGTCGGTTCTGGTCACCGCGGTGGTCGCGGTGCCGGTGGCGGTCCGCGCTGCCGAGCGGCGGGACCGGCAGGCGCTCGCGGCGCAGGCCCAGGTCGCCGCCGAGCTGCTGCGGGCACGCCCCGGTCGGGTCCGGGAACTGGCCGGCGAGCGGTTGATCCGCCAACTCGGCAACCAGGGCACCACCATCTACCTGATCTCGGGTGGTGCTGTCGACCGTGCCGGCCTGCCTCCCCAGGTGGTGAAGCGGGTGTCCAACGGGCGGAATTTCTCCGGCCGGCGGCTTGTCGACGGGCAACGGGCACTCGTCGAGGGCCGGGCGCTGGCCGCCGGCGACGGCGTGGTGCTGACCCGTCCGCTCGGGGCGGGAGTGTGGCGTCAGGTGCTGCGCGGCCTCTGGCTGCCGCTGCTGGCGGGGCTGGCGGCAGGCGCGGTCGCGGGCCTCCTGCTCGCCCGGCGCCTGGCCCGGCCGATCCGCCGGGCGGCCCTCGTCGCGACCCGGCTGCGGGCCGGCGATCGCAGCGTCCGGGTGCCGGTCGAGTCGCCGGCCGAGGTGGCCGACCTGGCGTACGCGTTGAACGGGCTGGCCGCCGCGCTGGCCACGAGTGAGGGACGACAGCGGGAGTTCCTGCTCTCCGTCTCGCACGAACTGCGCACCCCGCTGACCGCGATCCGTGGCTACGCCGAGGCGCTGGCCGACGGGGTGATCGAATCGTCGGCGGCGGCCGACACCGGCCGGACCATGCTCGCCGAGGCGGAGCACCTGGACCGGTTGGTCACCGATCTGCTCGCCCTGGCCCGCCTGGAGGCGGTCGACTTCCCCCTCGAACCGGTGCCGGTGGATCTGGCCGGCCTGGCCTCTGACGCCGGTCGGACCTGGGCGGACCGGTGCGCCTCGGTAGGGGTGACGTTCCGGGTCGAGCTGCCGGGGCAGCCGGTGCCGGCGTACACCGACCCGGGGCGGATCCGACAGGTGATCGACGGCCTCCTGGAGAACGCGCTGCGGGTGGTGCCTCCCGGTGCGCCGGTGGTGCTGGCGGTCCGACCGGCCGGTGCCGACCCGGGCGCCGGTGGTGTGATCGAGGTTCGCGACGGCGGACCGGGGCTGACCGACGACGACCTGACGGTGGCCTTCGAGCGCGGGGCGCTGCACCAACGCTACCGAGGGCTACGCAAGGTCGGCAGCGGGCTCGGGCTCGCGCTCGCCGCCGGCCTGGTCCGCCGGCTCGGCGGTGAGATAGGCGCCGGGCACGCGCCCGAGGGCGGGGCCGCGTTCACCATCCGGCTGCCGGGATTCCTTACCTGATCCGAACGTCGGCCTGACGGTCGGCGTATCCGGCGGGTCCAGGCTGGGTGCACGGATCCGCGCCGGCCGTGACGCGGCGCGACGAGATCCGGCAGACCGGCACCGACGAGAGGACGAGGAATGGCACGCAGGGGATCCTTCACCGCCACCGGCGCGCTGCTGGTGACGGTCGCGTTGGCCGCCGCCGGTTGCGGGGTGGGCCAGGCCGAGCGGGGCGCGATGCAGGAGAGCGCCGTCGAGGTGGTCGCCGCGATGGGCGCGGAGGGCCAGGCACTGGCCGCGCTCGGTCTCGACCCGGCAGAGCTGGATCCCGACGCGACCGTGGCCGCGCCGGTGGAGCCGACCCCGAGCGCGGCGAACAAGCGCAAGGAGCGGGTCGAGGAGTGGCGCAAGCGTCGGGCAGCCCGGGTGCTGCTGCGCAAGAACACCCTGCACGGCGACGTCGTGGTGCAGACCAAGGACGGCGGCACGAAGACCGTCTCCGTGCAGCGCGGCGAGGTGACCGACCTCGCCGACGACAAGATCACGGTCAAGTCGACCGACGGCTTCACCCGGACCTGGACCTTCACCGACGAACTGCGGGTAATCGAACGGCGCAAGTCGATCGCCGCCACGGACATCAAGGTCGGCACCAAGCTGGGCGTGGCCGGCACCGTGAACGGCGAGCAGGCACAGGCTCGCCTGATCGTCGTCCCGTTCAACCAGAAGTGACAGCGGACCCGCCGGACCCGGCGCGGTGATCGATGCGATCACCCTGTTGCCGGGCCCGGCGGGCCGGCCTGCCCGCGGCGTCAGTAGACCCGGGAGCCGATGAAGTCGTCCCGCCCGTACCCGACGGGCTGGGCGAACGACCGCGACTCGAACGACCACTGCTGCCGGGAACTGCCGGAGCAGCTGGCCAGGCGCAGTCGGGGGGTGCCGAGCAGCGGGTTGTCGAAGGCCAGGCAGAGGTTTGTTGCACCGGCGGCGCGGACCTGGTTGCCGGAGATGGTGAACTTCTGGTTGGTGCCGCCATGGCAGTCGTGGATGTTCACCGCCGTGCCCGACCGCAGCGAACCACCGGCCACGTCCAGGCAGCGGTCGTGCGAGAGCTCGGAGTGCAGCGACTGTCGGGTCGGGTCGTACCAGAAGCCCTGGTTACGTCCGCCATGGCAGCGGTACGACTGCTGCGCCGTGCCGTTGCGTGAGTTGTACCCCTTGCCGTCCACGCAGGTGCCGGTGGCGGCGTTGCGCAGCTGCCGGAACTCCATCAGTCCGGGGTAGAGCTGGCCGTTTCCGGTGCTGGCCGGGTCGACGCAGGTGCCCTGCTGCTGGCCGGAGGCGTAGAACTGGGTGATGCACTGGGCGAACATGCCGTGTCCCCGGTAGTTCGGGTGGAACGACTGGCGGGCCGCGTTCTCGTCCCAGATCCCCACCTCGATGTAGAGCCCGCGTACCGAGGTGTTGTCGGTGCACACCTCGTGGCCGTGGAAGAGGCGGCTGGCGTCGAGGTAGCGGGTGCCGGTGTTGGCCGCCGCCGCCCGCAGCGCCGACTCGAACAGCGGCACCGCCTTGTTCCGGGCGAACGCGGCGTCGGCGAGGTAGAGCAGGCAGCCGCCGGAGTACCAGCCGGGGAAGTTCGGGTTGTCCTCCACGTCCGGGCTGGCCGGGCTGGAGTACGACATGAACACCAGTTCGTAGTCGGAGCCGAGGTAGCCGGCGTTCGTCATGGTCCGGCGGATGTCGGTGAGTGCCTCCTCGACGGCTCGGCGGCTGCCGTCGGTGCGTACCGTCCACTGGTCGGTGTAGGTGGGCCAGCAGGGGCCCTGGAAGAAGACGCGGCGGACGGCGCAGTCGGTGGCGACCGGGCCGAACTGGATCGTGCCGTCGCCGTTCGCGCCGGCCACCACCCAGATCAGCTTGATGTGCGTGTTGCGTGCCTTGATCGCGAGATGGTCGCCCTGGTTCAACTCGTTGTGCTGGGTGGGACCGCCGACGATCAGATTCCACGGTGTGGCACCCGAGCAGGCGATGTTGTAGCGCTCGTCGGCGGCGATGCCGGTGCGGAAGACCGCCTGGTCGTACGAGCGGTCGCACCAGTTGCCCGGCTGGTGGGTGCCGGGTACGTAGTTGCCGACCCCCTCGCCGGAGATCTGGCTGTCGCCCATGGTGATCAGTGCGGTGCGGCGCTGGTCGAGCGGGCGGATGCCGGGAGCACCGTAGAGCGCGGTGGCCTCGGCGGCGCGGATGGATTCGAGGTGGGAGGGAAGCGGCTGGACGGCGGGACGGTCGGCTGCGGCGGCGGGTGAGGCCGTGGTCAGCATCGGCAGGACGAGAGCGGTGGCGAGGACGGCGACCTCGGCAAGGCGCCGTCGAGGTGTCCGTTCACGCCTGGCGTGGGTACCAGACATCGACGCACTCCTTTCGGTCCGATCGCGGGACGTCGATCGGGTTACCGGACGGTAACGCGTGCGATGCAGGTATGTGAATACGTCTCGGAATACTTACGTGCTGCGCCGAACCGGGCCATTGGCCCCTTTCCACCCGGACCGCTCGGCGTGCCGCGCTGCCCGGTCACCGCCGGCTGCCCGGTCACCGCCGCTCGGGCAGGGCGTAGCCGACGTAGCTGCGGAACTCCAGCCGCCAGCCGGCGGGCAGCAGGTCGGTGCAGATTTTCCGGCTGCCGACACAGAGGATCGCGTCGACCGAGGCCGGATCGGCAGGTGGTCGGTCGTCCAGCACCGACTGGAGCGCCAGTAGTTCCGGCGGCGTGCCGTCCGCGTCGCGGAGCAGCAACCACCAGGGGTACTCCCAGTCGTCGTTGCGCTGGGACAGCCCGATCCGGCGCGCGTCGGCGGCCCGGACCGCGTCGGCGGCCCACCGGTACTCATCCGCCCAGTGTGGACGCCGCACGAACCGGCTCTCCCAGTCGGAGGTGGTGAAGACCGAGCCCGTGCCGACCAGCCGGCGCGGGAAGCCGTACGACACCGACAACACCCCGGCCAGTGCGCAGGTGGCCAGCACCGTCACCGCGAGTCCGGCGGCCACGGGCCGTCTGCCGTAGCTGTCCGCCGGGCCACCGCGCCGATCGCGGCGGCGGATGCCGAGCTGGCCCGAGCGACGGAAGAGGGCGTCGAGCCAGAGCCCGGCCAGCGGCACCGAGGCCGCCAGGGCATAGAGGATCAGGCGGTTCCCCCACGGCTGCCACTTGATCATCGCGGTGTGCAGCACCACGGCGACGACCACCACCAGGGCGTACCCGCGCAGCGCCCCCGCCGCGCCCGGACTGACCCGGGCCGGGCGACGCAGCGCCGCCACCGCACCGATCAGTGCAAGCGCACCGGCCAGCGGGAAGGCAACCCGGTCCTCGTCGGGATACCAGGACGCGACCGGGAAGATCTCCCGCCCGAACGTGATCGCGCGGTCCTGCGGGTCGACCCCGATCAGTCCGGCCACCCCGATGATCGCCTCGGCGGACACCTCGCGCAGCGGTGCCAGCGGAGTGTCAAGTGCGGTGTGTGCGATCCGGAGCGCGTTCACCAGCACCGAGGGTGGGTCGTGCCGCTCCATCGGGACCGACTCGCGCAGCCGCTCCGGCCCGAGCGGGTGGCCGAACTCGGCGTACACCCGGCCCAGGAAGGGGCCGACCACCGCGGCGGCGACCAGCAGGATCAGGACCGAGGCACCGACGGTACGAGTGATTCCGGCGACCGGAGTCCGGCGGTGCGTGGCCGGCCGGTCGGCGTACGCCAGGCGTAGCTGGCCCACCCCCCAGAGCACCAGCAGCGGACCGACCGCGAGCAGGCCACTGGTCTTGGTGACCGCGGTCAGGCCGGTGGCCGCCCCGAGGACCAGCAGGTCACCCAGGTGCGCTCGGCGGCGCAGCCCGTCCAACGCGAGCGTGCCGGCGCAGAGCACCCAGGCGGCGCAGACCAGATCGGTCTGGGTGCTGGTCGCCTGCAGCGTCACCATCGGCGTGCTGGCCAGCAGGAACACGGTGAGCAACTGGGCCCGCCGGCCGCCGCCGAGCTGCGCGGTCACCCGGGCGGCCGCGAGCAGGCAGACCAGTCCGGCGGCCCACTGCACCAGGTGGTGCAGCGCGTCGCCGCCGGTGAGCAGCCGCAGGTGCAGCAGCAGGTACTCGGCGCCCGGCGGAATGGTCACCTGGCGGTGGATCGCGGTCGCCCAGAACGTCAGGTCGCCCTGGGCCACCCAGCGTTCCACCTTGGGCAGGTGGTAGGTCTGCGAGTCGTAGTTGTTGGGTGCGGCCAGCAGGGCGATCAGCAGTTCGACAAGGAGCAGTCCGGCGACCGTACCGGCCAGCAGCCGCTCCCCACGGCTCGCCGTACGCCAGAAGGCGCTGGCGGCGTCGCGCCAGCCGCCGGCCAGCGGTCGGTCCGGTCCGGACGGTGTCGACGGCCGGTCCGGTCCCACGGTGACCGTGGCGACCCGCGTGCCCGACGGCTCCGCGAGGACGCCCGCTGGTCCGGGCGAAATGGAGTGGGGGGAGTCCGGTGACGAGGCACCGGCACCTTCGACCGGGACCCTGGCAGGCACTTCGGCCTTGCGGGCCGTGGCGTCGGCCCGTCGGCGCCACCCGGCGGCCGCTGCCGCCACCGCGAGGAAGAGCAGCCAGGCCAGGCCGAAGGCGGGCGCGGTGAGCAGCCGCAGCGCGCCCAGCACCTCGACGGTGGTCACCGCGAAGGCACCGACGGCGAGGGTCGCCCGGAGCGCCGCGAGTCGCCGCGGCGCCACGGTCTCCACGTTGCGTGGCCGTAACGCCACGCTGAGCAGAATGAGGGCGGCGACGGGAACCAGGACGAACGGGAAGCCGGCGGCCGACATGGCGGAAGTAAACACCATCAGTCTGAGTGCCCGGCCGTGGATCGCCATCGGTGGTCGTCGCCACTCGGCTGACCTGCCGGGCTAGGCTATGGCCGAAACGTTACCCGCCCTCGTGGAGATTCCCGTGAAGCTGTCGATCCTCATGCCGGTATACAACGAGGAAGAACGCATCGCGGATGCCCTCAAGCAGGCGCTGGCGGTCGAGTACCCATGCGAGATCGAGCTCGTGGTGGTCGACGACGGCAGCCGCGACGGCACCGGGGAGATCCTCGGGCGCGCCGACGACGCCCGGCTGCGGGTCATCACGCACCAGCGCAACGCGGGCAAGGGCGCGGCCATCCGCACGGCGGTGGCCAACGCCGAGGGCGAGTACATGGTCATCCTCGACGCCGACCTGGAGTACGACCCACAGGACATCCCCAAGCTGCTCGCCCCGGTGCTGGACGGGCGGGCGACGGTGGTCTACGGCAACCGCACCTTCGGCAGCCACAGCGCCTACAGCTTCTGGTACGTGATGGGCAACAAGGGCGTCACCATGGCGGCGAACGTGCTGTTCAACTCCTACATCGGAGACCTGGAGACCTGCTTCAAGCTGATGCCGGTCGCGCTGTACCGCTCGCTGGACGTCCGATCCCGAGGGTTCGGTATGGAGGCCGAGGTGACCGGCAAGCTGCTGCGTCGCCGCATCCGGCCGTACGAGGTGCCGATCAGCTACCGGGCGCGGGGGCGCGAGGAAGGCAAGAAGATCACCTGGCGGGACGGCGTCGAGGCGATCTGGATCCTCGGCCGGGAGCGCACCCGCCGTAACCCCGACGCCTCGGCCCGCTGACCGTCCCGCCGGCTGCGACGGGACCGGCGCCGGTTGCGGCATGTCGGGCCGTACGTCGGCCTCGGAGACCGCGACATGCCGCGGACCGGCACGCGCTCAGACCAGCGCCGGCGACAGGAAATCGGTGATCGAGCGGCGCAGTCCGGTCGCGTCCAGCCCGTGCCACCGCGCGTGGTCCGCCGCGGAACCGTACCGCCGCAGTTCCTCGCGGCGGACCCCGAGCGCCAACAACCGGTGCGGCCGGTCGGCCAGCGCGTCCGAGAGCAGCCGGGTCGAGGTGCCCGCCAGGTACGGCTCGACCAGGATCACCGCACTGTTCGCGAGCGCCCGCAGGCCGGTGGTGTCGAACGGGCGCGGGCGGTGGGTGTACGCCACGGTGACCGGCAGGTCCGAGGTCGCGTCGAGGGCCGCGTCCAACGTGGGACCGACCGCGACCAGCAGCGCCGCCCCCGGGCCGGCGTCCCGGAGCACCCGCAGGTCGCCCGCTTCCGGGTACGCCTGCGCGTTGCTCTGGGTGGAGAGCCGCACGTACGCCGATTCCTGGCCGCAGACCACGTCGCGCAGCAACCCGGGTACCTCGTCCCGATGGCCGGGGGCGTGCACCGTCCAGTTGTGCAGGGTGTCGATAAGTGCGACGTCCGCCGGGCCGAGGTGGGTGCGGCCGGCTGCCGCGCGGTCGTACGACGCCCCGACGCTGACCAGCACCGCTCCCACCCCTTGGTGGTCGAGGTCCAGCTTGATCTGCTCGTACGTCCGCTCCACGAGGAACGGCGCGTAGCTGTGCACGATGGGGCGCAGCCCGGTCAGTGCCAGGCCCCCCGCCACTCCCACCATGAGCTGCTCCCGGATGCCGACGTTGATCACCCGGTCGGGGTGTTGGGCGGCGGCCGGAGCGAACGCCGCGGCGGAGATGTCGGCCAGCACGATGACGGTCCGCGGATCGTCCAGGAAGGCGGTTGTGGTGGCCACGAAGGTGTCCCGCACGATCACTCACCGTCCCTGACGAGCGCTACGACGGCGTGCGGCCGGTGGCCGTGGTGCCCGGTCAGCGCCGGGTGGAGGGCGTCCCGGTCCCGCCCGTCGACAGTCGCGGCGGTCCACCCGTTGACCGTGAACCGGGTGGCCACTCCGCCCGGCCAGCCGTGGGTGGCGGAGGAGTTGTCCACCACGATCGCGGTCAGATTGCCGAGGCCGACCGCTCCGGCGTACGCGATCGCCTCGTGGTTGGAGCCCTCGTCGAGTTCGGCGTCGCCGAGCAGCACGTACACCCGGGGGTCGGGCCGGCCCTGGGCGCGTAGCCCGAGGGCGGTGCCGACGCCCAGCCCCAGGCCGTGCCCGAGCGAACCCGAGCCGATCTCCACGCCCGGAATCAGGGTGCGGTCGGGATGGTCGCCGAGCCGACTCGACGGCCCGCCCTGGTCGTCCAGCCAGTCAGGCGGGATGAAGCCCTTCGCGGCGAGCAGCGCATAGTAGCCAGCTACGGCGTGACCCTTGGAGAGCAGGAAACGGTCGCGGTCGGGGTCGTCGACGGTCGCCGGGGTGATCCGCAGCACCCGGTCGTAGAGCACCTGGAGCACGTCGAGGGTGGACAGGACGTTGGCACCGAACTGCCGGCCGGCGCGAACGCGCTCCAGCAGCGGTGCGACCGGATCGCGCCCGTCGAGCGGCGCGGCGGCCTCGGCGACCCGGGCCGTGGTGGCGAGTGTGGTCATACGGATAGCCTGCAAGTTGAAGCGAGGTTCAACTCAAGGCGACGTGATGCAGGAAGCATTGACCATCGGTCAACTCTCCGCCCGAAGCGGGGTGGCACAGTCCGCGCTGCGCTACTACGAGCGGCTGGGGCTCATCCGGGCCGAGCGGACCAGCGGCAACCAACGCCGCTACCACCGCACTGAGCTGCGCCGGGTGGCGTTCATCCGGATCGCCCAGCAGGTCGGCATCTCGCTGGAGGAGATCCGGTCCGCGCTCGACTCGCTGCCGGCCTCCCGTACCCCCACCGCCGAGGACTGGGCCAAGCTCTCCACGACCTGGCGGGCCCGGCTGGACGAAAAGATCAGGTTGATGAGTCGGCTCCGCGACGACCTGGACGCCTGCATCGGTTGCGGCTGCCTCTCGCTGCGCCGCTGCACCCTCTACAACCCGGAGGACAATCTGGGCGGTGAGGGCCCCGGCGCCCGACTCGTACTGCCCGGCTAGTTTCCCGGGCCGGCTGCCCGTGTCGGTGGCCGGCACGTGATCAGGCTCAGCCGACGGTGAGCAGCACCTTGCCGACGTGCTCGTTCGACTCCACGAGCCGGTGCGCCTGCGCCGCGTCGATGATCGGCAGCCGCCGGTCGATCACCGGACGCACCCGGCCCGCCTCGACCAGCGGCCAGACCTGCTCGCGTACCCCGCGTACGATCGCGGCTTTCTGCTCCAACGGCCGAGAGCGCAGCGCGGTGGCCGCGACCGTGCCGCGCTTGGCCAACAGCGCACCCAGATCCAACTCACCCTTGCGGCCGCCCTGCATGCCGATCACCACCAGCCGCCCGTCGGCGGCCAGGGCGGCCACGTTCCGCCCCAGGTACGACGCGCCCATGATGTCCAGGACGACATCCGCGCCCCGGCCGTCGGTGGCCTGCCGAACCTCCTCGACAAAGTCCTGCTCCCGGTAGTCGACAAGCAGGTCGGCGCCCAGCTCACGCAGCCGCTCGTGCTTGGCGGCCCGTGCGGTCGCCACCACTGTTGCGCCGAGCGCGGCACCGAGCTGGATCGCGAACGTGCCGATCCCGCTGCCACCGCCGTGCACCAGCAGCGTCTCTCCCGCCGTCAGACGGGCCACCTGCACCACGTTCGACCAGACCGTGCACGCCACCTCCGGCAACCCGGCGGAGTCGACCAGATCGACGCCGGCCGGCACCGGCAGCAACTGCCCGGCGGGCACGGCCACCCGTTCGGCGTACCCGCCGCCGGCCAGCAGCGCGCAGACCTGGTCTCCCACCCGCACGCCGGCCACGTCGGGACCGGTCGCGCTGACCACCCCCGAGCATTCCAACCCGGGGTACGCGGGCGCGCCCGGCGGAGGCGGATAGTGCCCCTGCCGCTGCAACAGGTCGGCCCGATTCACCGCGGTGGCCCGCACGTCCACGACCACCTCACCCGGACCCGGCTGCGGGTCCGGTACCTCGCTCCAGCTCAGTACGTCAGGTCCGCCGGGCTCCGCAATGGTGATCGCTCGCATGGCCCAGTCTTACCCGATCCCGGGCCGACTCCACGTCGGCGACCCCGGGCCACCACCCACCGTCAGTGGTCACGGCGCACCGGGTAGCTCGGCCGTTCGCTGACGTACGCGGCGTGGCAGACTAGGCACAGCCACGCACCGCGTGGTCCAGGAGGGTTCGCCTAGTGGCCGATGGCGCTGGTCTTGAAAACCGGTAAGGCAGCAATGTCTTCGTGGGTTCGAATCCCACACCCTCCGCTTATCTGGACAGCGAGCAGGAGCCCCAGAGCGGCGGTCCGGATGCTCGTGGAGAGCGGCTCAGGCCGCCGTCAGCGCCGCCAGGGCGCGATCCATCGCGGCGTTGAACTCTTCCGGCCTCAGCGTCAGTCGGGACTTGACGTCCCGGCTCCACTGGTCCGCGAGGACCTCGGCGGATCCCGCCTCGACACCGTCGAGCGCCGCGTCGGCCAGATCCGACGGTGCGATCTTGACCACGGGCCAGTCCGCGGACATGTCGGTGTCGGCGAGGCCGAGGTGGACTGCCGTCACGAGGGTGCCCTGCTCGGCGAGTTCCAGGCGGACGCCGTTGGTCATGGCCCACGCGGCGGCCTTGGTCAGGTGGTAGGCGTTGGCGCCCCTGACCCCGAACCACGACATGGCGGAGAGGACGTTGACGATCGCGCCCCCGCCGTTGCGGGCGAGCGTCGGCGCGAACTCCCGGATCATTCCTAGGTGACCGAGCACGTTGGTTTCCAGCTCGTGCCGCACCGCGTCCAGTGAGCCGGTCACCAGGTCGGTGCCGGTCTGGATTCCCGCGTTGTTGACGAGCAGCGAGACGTCCGGGGCGGCCTCGGCGGCGGCGCGTAGGGAGGCGGCGTCGGCGATGTCGAGCGGCAGCACCTCGACCCCGGGCAGATCGACGGTCTCCGGTCGGCGGGCTGTCGCGTAGACCTTGCGGGCGCCCCGTTCGAGCAGGCGCTTGGCGAAGGCGCGGCCCAGGCCGCGATTGGCTCCGGTGACGAGGGCAACCGAGTTGTTGATATCCATGCCCGCTACGCTAGAACCTGACGTTGACGTCAGAGGCAAGTGCTGCTCGTCAGCGCCGGAGTGAGAGGAGTCACCATGACCGACACGGGGACCGCGGCCGAGCGGCTGATCCGCATCGGCGAGGTGGCGCGGGCCGCCGGCGTCTCGGTACGCGCCGTGCGCTACTACGAGCAGCAGGGGCTGCTCACCGCGGAGCGCAGCCCGTCCGGTCAGCGCCGCTACCGGCCTGAGGCCATCACCCTGGTGCGCTTCTTCCAGCAGATGTACGCCGCCGGCCTGACCAGTCAGCGGATCGCGGAACTGCTGCCCTGCTGGCGAGCCGGGCACACCGACGCCGAGCAGCGAGCGATGCTGCGCGCCGAGCGCGACCGTATCCAGGCCAAGGTCGACGACCTGCAGGCGGCTCTGGACCGCCTCGACGAGGTCATCGCGATCACCGACGAGCATCCGTAGGCGCTGCCGGTCGGGTCGTGCCAGCGACAAGCGGCGGCAGGTCGAGGTGACCCTCAGCCGCCTGAGCTGCTTTCCGGAGGGCGTTTTCGCTGCTCCTCGCGGATCTTCTCGTCGGCGAGCCGGTCCAGTGCCCGGCGGCGTTCGTCGCTGAGGGCCGCCTCGTCCCGTCGACGCACGGCATCGATGACGGCGGTGATGAAGTCACGCCAGACCCCGGCCAAGAGACTCCTTCGCTAGATGTTGCAGGGTGACAACCGCTGTGAGGCGCTCTCGGTTACGGCGGACTCGGGGCCGGTTCTGTCGAATGTCAGCGCGTCACAGGGTATGAAAGGGGCGCAGAACACCACTTCCACCGGAAGGACCTGTGTCGATGACCCTGGAACGTCCCATCGCTCCGGACCCGTACGAGCTGCTGCCGACCGTCGCCTCCTTCACGCTGACCAGTGAAGATGTGCGGAACGGTGAGCCGATGGACGCGGCTCACGCCCACGGCAGCACTGGTGGCGACAACGTCTCGCCGCATCTGGCCTGGTCGGGCTTCCCGGCGGAGACCAAGGGCTTCGTGGTGACCTGTTTCGACCCGGACGCGCCGACCGGCAGTGGCTTCTGGCACTGGGTGCTGGTCAACCTGCCGGCCGACGTGACGGAACTGCCACGCGGCGCGGCCGAGCAGGACCTGAAGGGCGCGTTCACCGTACGCAACGACTACGGGGAGCGCGGTTTCGGCGGTGCCGCGCCGCCGCCCGGTGACCGCCCGCACCGGTACGTCTTCGCGGTGCACGCCCTCGACGTCGAACGTCTCGACGTCACCCCGGAGGCGACCCCCGCCTACGTCGGCTTCAACCTGGCCTTCCACACCCTGGCCCGAGCCACCACCCGCCCCACCTACCAGATCGCCGGCTGACTCGCCCCCATCCCCAGTTTGATCATGAGGTTGGCTCTGAGAGTGCCGCCAACCTCATGGTCAACGGGGACGCTGCGTCGGGACCAGCCGGGGGTTGGTCAGGCGGGGGTACGGGCTACGGCGAAGACGGACTGGCCGAAGGGCGGGCGGACCAGCTGCTCGGCGGCCTTGGTGGCGGGGAGGACCAGGGTGTCGTAGACCTTCACCATCGGGCCCTCCTTCGGCATCAGCCGGAAGACCTTCGTGGCCATGAAGTAGCCGATCAGGCCGAGCGCGTTCGCGTAGTGGATCTTTTCCACCCGTAGGCCCGCCTCGGTCATCGCGTCGGCCAGGGTCTTCTTCGTGTACCGCCGGACGTGGCCGGTGGCGATGTCCGCCGGGCTCATCGCGAACTGGAACGCCGGCACGATGATGACGACGGCTCCGCCGGGCCGGACCAGTTGGCCCATGCTGCGCAGCGCTCCGACGTGGTCCTCGATGTGCTCCAGCACGTTGTACGAGACCGCGGCGCTGTAGTCACCGCGCTCGGGGTTGGGCAGCAGCATCTGGCGTACCTCGATCGAGGGTCGGTCAGCCAGGCGCTCCTTGAGGGCCACCAGGCGGTCCGGGTCGGCCTCGGTGGCGGTGAACCGGGGGAAGTTCTCGCTCCACTCCAGGGCGTAGTCGCCGAGGCCGCTACCGATCTCGATGGGGTTGTCACCCAGGTAGGGCACGGCCAGCTCGACGAACCAGCGCCGGTGATTGACCGCCGTCGCGAGGCCCTCCAGGACCTCGGACTGCACGCGCTGATCCCCAGTGATTTCTGCCATGCGTCGATTCCTCACGATACGACTCGACCCGTGCCGGGACCGACTGAGTGAACCATCCGCCCGGACGGCGGGGATATCGGGGCCCGTGATGGCCGAATTAGCGGTCGGGGGTGGGGGTGCACGATCGGTGATAGCCAGAGAACTTGACCGATACTACGCCAGTGCCCCGAACCCTGCACGCTGACCACATGGGCCGACTACGCTGCGAATTGTTATGACTACTCCCGATTCGGGCCGACCTGACGCGCAGTCCGAGGCGGGAAATGCCGCGGTCCGGCCGGGACGCATGCGGGGCGAGGGCGGCTCGGGGCGATGGAAGGATGCCCTGGCGGTGGCGAGCTTCGCCGCATTCGGCTTCTGGGTCACCGGACGGATGTGGCTGAATCCTGACGACGGTATTCGCGACAATCCGACCGATATGGCGCAATTCGAATGGATGCTCGCGCACGGTGCCCGGGTTGTCACGGAATTGGCCTATCCGTTCTCGTCGGGCCGGATGAATGTCCCGGAATCCGTCAATTTGATGGCAAATACGTCTGTTCTGTCCGTATCTCTGCCGATGACTCCGGTAACCCTGCTGTTCGGCACCCGGGCCGCGTTCCTGCTCTTTCTCACCCTCGGCATGATCGCCACCGCCACCGCCTGGTATTTCCTGATCTCCCGGGTGGTGGTGCCCGGTTCGCGCGGGCCGGCCTGGCTGGGGGCCGCCTTCTGCGCGTACGCCCCAGCCATGGTCTCCCACGCCAATGCGCATCCGAACATCGTGTCGCAGTACGTGGTGCCGCTGATCATCTGGCGTACCCTGCGGCTCGCCGAACCCGGGCGGTGGCTGCGCAACGGTCTGCTGCTGGCCCTGGTGATCGTCTGGCAGGCGTTCCTGAACCTGGAGATCCTGCTGATGACCGCGATCGGCCTCGCCGTGGTGATCGTCGCGATGGTGATCGGCCGGCCCGAGCTGCGGGCCCGGGTCCGACCGTTCGCCGCCGGGCTCGGGATGGCCGCCGTGGTCTCCGCCGTGCTGCTGGCCTACCCGCTGTACGTGCAGTTCTTCGGCCCCGGCGCCTACCACGGGCTGCCCTGGCTGATCCGGGGCTACTCCACGGACCTGGCCTCGTACTTCGCCTACTCCCGCGAGTCGCTGGCCGGTGACGCCCGCAGCGCCGCCGGACTGGCCAAGAACCCGACCGAGGAGAATGCCTTCTTCGGCTGGCCGCTGGTGATCCTCGTGGTGGCGCTGGTGTGGTGGCTGCGGCGCAGCGCCGTGGTGATCGGTCTGGCCGTGCTCGGGCTGCTCTTCGCGGTGTTCTCGCTCGGCCGGGAGATCCGCTTCGACCGTCGCGGAACCGGGGTACCCGGACCCTGGGCGCTGTTGGAGGGCCTGCCGGTGCTGCACTCGGTGGTGCCGACCCGCTGGGCGCTGGCCATCACCCCGATCATCGGGCTGATCCTGGCGTACGGCGCGGCGAAGGTCCGCGAGTTGACGGCCCGGTATCCGGACCGCCGGTCGCAGATCCGCTTCGCCGCAGCGACCGGACTGGCGATGGCGCTGGTGCCGGTGCTGCCCACCCCGCTGCCGACGAAACGGCTCGAACCGGTGCCCGAGTTCGTCACCTCGGGTGCCTGGCGTCCCTACCTCACCGGTGGGCGCAGCGTGGTGACCCTGCCGCTGCCTGACACCGAGTACGCCGAGCCCTTGCGCTGGTCCGCCCGTACCCGCCAGGAGATGCCGATCGCTCGTGGCTACTTCCTCGGACCGGACACCCGGCCGGGCCGGAACCGGGTCGCCCTCTTCTCCGCGTCCCCGCGCCCCACCAGCACCTTCTTCGGCACCATCCGACGCACCGGCGAGGTGCCGCCGATCACCGAGCGGACCCGCCGGGAGGCGGTGGAGGACCTGCGGTACTGGCGGGCCGGCGTGGTGATCCTCGGGCCGCACGAACACGCCGGCGCGCTGCGTACCGGGATGACCGAGCTGACCGGCATCGAACCCGGGTACGCCGGTGGTGTCTGGATCTGGGACGTGCGCCCGCTGACGGGATGAGTGACGGGCCGACTCAGCTGCGGATACAGCAGCCCTGGCAGACCTTCGGCTGGGGCAGGGTGAAGGCCAGGCAGCAGGTGCGGCGCTGCACGATCGGCTCGCCGTTCGGGCCGGGCACCAGCTCCACCAGGTCGGCCAGGCCGAGCGCGTCGAGCAGCGTGTCGATCGCCTCGACCGCAGAACCGGGCAAGCCGTCGGCGGCCCGCAGCAGCCCGTGGGCGATGCCGGACGCCACCGAGCCGAGGAGGGTGCGGGCACCGATGCGGACCTCGCCCTGGATCGCGGAGATCACCGGCGACAGGTGCCCGTCCAGCAGCGTGGCGCGCAGTGCGGCGAGCAGCTCCCGCTCGTCGGCCACCACTCGGACCTGGGGCAGCCCGGCGAGCGCCAGCGGATCGTTGGGCAGCACCGCGACCGGGATCGACTCGCGTAGGCCGACGGTCACCAGGGCGCGCCGATCGGCGAAGTGGATCAGCGCCTCGGTGTGGTCGAGCAGCGGCACTCGCCGAGCGGTGGCCCAGCCGAGCACCACCGGGAGCGCCGCCCAGTAGCTGTACGCCTTCCAGGCGAGCGCGGCGGAGGCGTGTGGGGTGCCACCCCACAGCCGGACCGCCGATTCGAGCAGCTCCGGCAGTCGCGTACCGGTCAGGGCGGTCGCCGGGGCCCAACCGGCCTCGTCGGCGACCAGCAGGCCCGGGGCCAGCCCGGGAAGGTCGTCGGTGCCGAACATTGCCCGCAGGGTCGCGGTGACCGGCGTCAGGGGTGTGGCGGCTGGATCCCGAAGGGGCAGCACCGCTGTCACCTGATCCACCCCCGCGTCACCTGACCCACTCGATCCGAAGCGTCCATGGTCGTACTAAGGCTAGCCTAACCACACTTTCGGGCACAGGGGAACCCGACGGTGGGGTGAGGCGGGCAACCCGGGTCGCGGGCGGGGTGAAAACTACTGTCGGTGTCGGCCTGGAGACTCGGGGCAGTATCGGTATGAAACGTTCATCAGTCAAGGTTCTTGTCGACTAGGTGCCAGATGTGTGTGTGGCCGGCGACTCAACGTGAAACTTGGTACTCCCGGCTACGAGGAAGCTGATGACGACCTCACCGCTCGATCGGGCTGCCGACTCCTTCGCCGCCGAACTCGCCCGGCACCGGACGGAGCGGGGGCTGTCCAAAAAACAACTGGCCACCCTGATGGGCTTCGACCCCTCGTACGTCAGTCACGTCGAGGGACGCCGGCACCGACCGACGGAGGACTTCGCCCGTCGCGCCGAGGCCGTCCTGGAGGCCAGCGGCGCGATCTGGCAGCGCTTCCGCGAGTACGACGACCTTCGCCACGCCCGCAGCGACCGTAACCAGCGGGAAGCCAGCCTGCCCGGCCAGTGGATGCCGCCCGGCACCGGTCTGATCGTCGAACGCGAGACGGCCGTGCTCACCCACACCGACGACGCCTACCGCTGCGTCATCCGGCGTGAGCTGTACAACGCCGGTGTCGAGCCGGTCACCCGATACCTGATCCGGGTGGCCGTCGACCGTTACCCCAGCGACCCGGGCCGCTCCAACCGCCACCACCGGGAACACCCGCTCAGCTTCGCCGAACTGCAACTGGTCGCCTGCCGCGAGGAGTCCGGCGAGCGGGAGACGATGCACTGGCGCGCCAAGCACGACCGGGACGCGTTCAAGGAGATCTGGCTGCTCTTCGAGAACGCTGAACGTCGCTTCCCGCTCTACCCCGGCCGCCGCGCCACCATCGAGTACGCGTACACCGTCGGGCGGGACAAGTGGGGGCCGTGGTTCCAGCGCGCGGTCCGCGTACCGACCCGGCACCTCGCCGTACGCCTGGACCTGCCGGTGGCCCTGGACCCGCAGGTCTGGGGCGCGGAGACCTCGCTGTCGGCGGAGGAGGGCCCGCTACGGACGGCGGTGACCCGCCGCGACGAGGGCGACCGGGCGATCTTCGACTGGGCGACCGACGAGCCACCGCTGAACGCCAGGTACCGCTTGCAGTGGCGATTCCGGGCCCAGCCGGAGCCCGAGGCGGAGGGCGGGCGCGTCCGACCGTCGGACCGGATGCGTGGGCTCGGCATCGTGCAGCGCGGTGCCGATCTGCTGCGCCAGCCGGCCCGCCCGTTCGACCTGCCGCGCGAGGAACCGCTCGCCCGGGAGATCGTCGACCGGTTGATCACCGCGCTGGCCCGGCTGGACGAACTGCACCCCTTCACCAAGGGGGTGGGAATCGCCGCCCCGCAGCTCGACATCGACCGAGCCGCCGCGGTGGTCCGCCCGCCGGACCGCACCGCCGAGCCCGTCGTGCTGCTCAATCCTCGGGTGGTCGATGCGGCACCACACACCGACGAACAGTACGAGGGGTGCCTCTCCTTCTTCGACCATCGCGGGCTGGTGCCGCGACCGCTACGACTGGACGTGGAACACGCGCAGTTCGACGGCGGTCGGATCATCACCTCCTTCGAATTCGGCATGGCCCGGCTGGTCGCACATGAGATCGACCACCTGGAGGGCCGGCTCTACGTCGACCGCATGGCACCCGGAGTGCCGCTGGTGCCGATCGAGGAGTACCGGGAATCCGGCCACCCGTGGCGCTACTGACCGGGCACGACTCCGGGGCGCGACCCCGCCCGCCCGGGTGGGAACGACGGCCGGACGGACGAGGTGGCGCGGGGCGGTGCCGGTCCGCCCGATCGGGGGCCGGGGCGCGTGCCCCAGGGGGCAGGGGCACGCGCCCCGGTTCGGGGGGAGCAAAGCTCTACAGGTTGCCGAACGTGTCGTACCGGGTCCGCTGCGGCGGTACGTCGTCGGCGGCCAGCACTCGGAGTGTGGCGCGCACCATCGATGCCGATCCGGAGACGAAGCAGTCGTGGGTCGTCCACGGCCCGTACCGGGCCACCACGTCGGAGATGTCGCCCTGCTCGCCGTCGAATTCCGGGTCGTCACTGCACGCCGGCGTCACCGACAGCCACGGGTGGGCGGCCACCAACTCCCGCAGCCGGTCCAGACCGTAGAGGTCCGCCGCCGTGCGGGCGCCGTAGAAGACGTGCACCCAACGGGCCCGGTTGTAACCGGCCAACTCCTCGACGAGCGCCTTGATCGGGGCCAGTCCGACGCCACCGGCGACGCAGAGAATGTCCCGCTCGGACGAGCGGTCGACGGTCATCGACCCCATCGGCGCGGCCACCCGCAGCAGGTCGCCCGGCCCGGTCCGCCGGACCAACGCGCCGGAGACCCAACCGGCGGCGTCGGCCGGCGTACGCACGTGGAACTCCAGCACGTTGTCATCGTTCGGCGCGTTGGCGATCGAGTACGTCCGCCACACCCGGGGATGATGGCGGGGCACCTCCACGCTGACGTACTGACCCGCCTTCCAGGTCAACGGGTGTTGCAACGCCCGGCAGGTGAGGACGGCGGTGTCCGGGCCGTACCGCTTGTGGGTCAGCACCTCGGCGTGCCAGAACGGTGGGTCGTCGTCCGCCGCCGCCCCGGCGAGCATCTTCTCGGCGATCGCCGCGTACGCGTCCCGCCACGCCTGGTCGTACTCCAGGTTCCAGCCGTCGCCGGCAGTGCTGCGCAACGCGTCCAGCAGCGCCACGCCCATGGTGTCGTAGTGGGCCGCCTCGACGTGGTACTTGCGGTGGTCCCGGCCGAGCGCACGGAGGAACTCGTCGAAGCCCTCCGGGTCGTCCACCGTGTGGATCGCCGCGATGATCGCTTCGAGCAGCCGGTCGCCCTGGCCGGTCATCTGCACCGGAAAGAGCTTGCGCAGCTCGGGGTCGAGGAGGAAGAGCCGGGCGTAGAAGTGACCGCTCAGCCGGACCCGGTCCTCCTCGACCAGGGTCCAGCTCTCCTTCAGCAGCCGCGCGAAGTTGTCCACCGGGGGCGCTCCTTCTTCTGACGGCGGATCGGGCCCAGACAGAATCTCCACGGAGCGTGCATGAAGGTCGCACAGAATGTGCGATCGCATCGTGAGGGCTGTTCGCCGGTGGGCGGGTGTCACCGGGAGCGCCTCCGGTCGGGCAGAGTGGTCCGGTGACAGTTGAGCTCACCCGTCCGGTGTCCCGCCGGACACTCGGCGTCGAGACGATGCTGGTACTCGGCCTCTCCCTCGGCCAGTCGGCCGTCTACGCCGCCGTGTCGATCATCGCGAAGTTGACCGCCGAGGGGGGCCTGTCGCGGCAGACCGCCGCCTTGAACACCTCCGCGTCGGCCCGCCCCTACCTGGACCTGACGTACCAACTGCTCGGCATCGTCTTCGCGCTGCTGCCGGTGCTGCTCGCCGTACACCTGCTGGCGCGGGACCCCGGCGATCCGGTACGGACCCTCGGCCTGGACTTCGGACGACCCGGGTCCGACCTGGCCCGGGGCGCCGGTCTGGCGGCGCTGATCGGCCTCCCCGGCCTGGCGCTGTTCTGGGCGGCGGCCCAGCTCGGCATCAACGCCACCCTGGTGCCGGCCGCCCTGCCCGACCTGTGGTGGACGGTGCCGGTACTGATCCTCGCCGCGTTCCAGAACAGCATCCTGGAGGAGGTGATCGTGGTCGGCTACCTGATGACCCGGCTGCGTCAGCTCCAGTGGCGGGTCGGCGCGATCATCGCCACGAGCGCGCTGCTGCGCGCCTCGTACCACCTCTACCAGGGGTTCGGCGCGTTCCTCGGCAACGCGGTGATGGGGGTGGTGTTCAGCCTCTTCTACCTGCGTACCCGCCGGGTGATGCCGCTGATCGTGGCCCACGCCCTGCTCGACATCGTCGCCTTCCTCGGCTACGCCCTGCTACCCCGAGAATGGTTCACCTGGCTCTGACCAGTCCAGTCCCGGGCCGCCTTTTCGAAGTCGATCAAGAGGTTTGCGTCTGTCCGCCTGGCGTGTCGTGACGAAACTTCTTGGTCAACCGGCTCACGGCTCACGGGGTGGGCGGTGGGGTGGGCGGTAGAGGGTGGCGGCTCGGGCGGCCAGGCGTTCGGCCCCCGCCGAGTTGCCGGCCGCTGCGGTCAGTGCCGCCGTACCCGGCAGCAGCCGGGACACCAGCCGCAGCGCCAGCCAGCCACCCGCCTGCGCGGCCAGCGGGGCCGCCAGCCGCCAGGCCGCCTCGACCGCGCGGAGTCCGGGCTTATCCTCCGGTCTCTGCGCCGCCCGCGCCGCCGCCACCGCCGCCTCCGCGCTCGCCAGGTCCGGGTGTACCTGGGCCAACATCAGCAGTTCCGCCGCCCGGTCCGGATGCGCCGCATCATGGCCGTACGCCGCCGCCAGGTGCAGCACCAGGTTCGCCTGCGACCAGAGCACCGCCGCCAGTTCGACCACCGGCGCGAAGACTCCGCTCAACGCGGCGGTCGCCCCACCGACGCCGGCCTGCCGGACGAAGCGCCGGTTGGCCAGCCGGGCCAGCCCGTCCGCCCGCGCCCCCGGGTACAACTCCCGCAGCCGCCGGCCCCACTCGGCCGCGCCGGGCCCGAGGACCTCCACCGCGGTCAGGGCCAGTAGCTCCGGGGCGAAGCCCGGATGGTCGACGACCCGCGTCACGAGCATCCCCAGCTCCGATTCCGGCGTACGCCCCGAAATGTCGCGCCCGCTGCCGTCGCCGAACGGTGCGGCCCCGGCCGCCGGCACCAAGACGGCACTGCCCGGCGCTGACCCGGGCTCGCCAACCACTCCGTCGGTGGTCGTCGCGCTTGTGGCCGGTCCGCTGGCCGTCGTCTTTCTGGTGGTCGTGCCGCTGATGGCTGTCTCGCTGGTGGTCGCCGTGCCGCTGGTGGCGGTCGTCTCGCTGGCGGTCGGGTTGCCGCTGGCCGCTTCGCTGGTGGTCCTCTTACGGGGAGCCCTCTTCGTGGCTTTCCGGGCTGCCTTGACCGGTGCTGCCTCGGCACTGGCCGCCGCCGTTTCGGTACCCGACGCCGTCGGACCAGCCTCGCCCGGGGCGGTAGCCGCGCCGGTTGCCGTTCGCCGGGTAGCCTTCCTCGTCGCCTTCTCGACGCCGGTCGCCTCGCCGGTCGCCTCGCCGGTCGCCTCGGGTGCCCTCTCGTCGCTCGCCCGCACCCTTCTCTGCGCCGCCGTCGTCTTGGCCGCTTTCCGTGCCGGAGCCCTTCCGGCCGCAGCGGGGCCGGCCGCTGCCCCGCCCGTCCCCTCGGCGGCCGGCTTGCCAGTGTCAACGGAGGGGGAATCGGTCGTCCGGGCGGTCCTTTCGGCGTCGGTAGTCCCGCTGTCCGTCTCCGTGGTGTCGAAGGCTGAGGGGTCGGTGGCCGGGGCTCCAAGGCTGGAAACGGGGTCGGCAGATCCAACCTGCTGCGGCGATGTCTCGCGCCTGGCCGACTTCCGGCGGGCGGGTCGGGCGTCAGCCGGAGTCCCGTCCGTTCCAACGGAGTCCGAACCCGCTGCCGGCGGCTGGCCGGTGCTACCACGGCGACGCGACGCAGGTACCGACGTGGCTTCCCCGACCTTTCGGCTCGCCGGTGAAGCCGTGCGCTCGCTCTGGCCCGCCGCCTCCGTCACCCCGGTGAACGGCGGCACCGGCGTGGCCGAAGGCCGGGACGCGGCCGGCCCGGACTGGCGCGGCAGCGGCTGCTCCGGCGTCGGTGGCGGCTGAAAGAGCACGCTCGGTGCCGCCTTCGACCGTCGAGGACGGGACCCGGTCGGATCCTCCTGCTCCTCCGGTGGCGACGGTGTCGGTGCCGGAGGCGGCGTGAAGGTCGCCTTCGCGGTGCGTCGGCGGGCTCCCTCAGCAGGCTCACGGCGGTTCTGCTCGCTGGGCGGCTGCTCCTGCATGCCGATGGAGCGTAGTCCTGATCACACCAATGCACAGCGGGGAGCCGTCTGGGATCACTGGGCGCAACTCGTTCCGGTAGTCGCTTTGCTCCCGGCCGGGCGCGGCCTGTATCCTCGGGCGCGGTGGTCTGCGGGCCACCTGGGAGACTTCGCCTAGTCTGGTCTATGGCGCCGCACTGCTAATGCGGTTGGGGTCTTAAAGCCCCTCCCGGGTTCGAATCCCGGAGTCTCCGCGCGAAGGCCGGGTGTGTAGACTGGCCGAGCACCAGCGCCCGTAGCTCAACGGATAGAGCATCTGACTACGGATCAGAAGGTTAGGGGTTCGAGTCCCTTCGGGCGCGCAAGATCATAAGGGGTCCGGGCTGCGGGAACGCGGTTCGGGCCCTCCCTGCTGTCCGCCCGGTGTGGACGGTGGGTGTCGCGTGGGTGCGATGTGGGTGCGATGTGGGTGCGGCCCCGGAAGCGGCTTTCTCGGGGGTTTGTCGAGAAGTGACCTGCGGCTTTGCGGTCTGCTTGCGTTTCGTTGGGGCCGGAGCACGTGTTTTCGGTTTCGTCGGCGCTGGGGTGCCGGCTTTGGGGCCGCGGTCGGGCCGGTTCTTGCGGGCCTTGGTCTTGATCTTCTTGCGGGTCCGGCGGGCGGCGTTGAGGACTAGTTGGGTGGTGGCGTCGGCGCAGCGGCGTTGGATCTGTGGCAGGACGCTGGTGTAGGTGTCGGCGGTGACCACGATGCTGGAGTGCCCGAGCAGATCCTGCAGGGTTTTCAGGTCGGCACCGGCCTCGTGGGCGAGGGACGCGGCGCCGTGGCGCAGGTCGTGCAGCCGTACCGGGGGCAGCCCGGCTCGGCGGACGAGGATTCGGAAGCGGGTGGTGGCGTAGTTCGGGTTGATCGGTTTGCCGTCTGAGCGGGTGAACACGTATCCGCTGTCGGTCCACGGCGTGCCGTTCTCCGCCGCCTCCGCCTTTCGGTCCTGCTCGTGGCGGCGGTGCACGCGCAGGATCTGCACGCTGCGTTTGTCGAGGGCGACCGACCGCCGCCCGGCCGGGGTCTTCGGTTGGCCTTCGACGACGTGGTAGCCGGCGGTGGTGCGGTTACGTTCGATGGTCAGGACGCCGCGGTGGAGGTCGATGTCGGACCACCGCAGCCCGCACAACTCGCCACGGCGCAGTCCGCGCAGGCCGGCGAGCCACCAGAGGGCGAACAGGGGGTCGTCGTTCACGGCGCTGAGGAACTCGGCGAGCTGGTCGGCGGTCCAGACCGCCACGGCCGGCCGGGCGCCGGTCTGTTCCCAGGAGGCGACGCGGGCGTCGGTCCAGACTTTGGCGTAGGGTTGCTGGTAGCCGGTGATCTCGATGTGCCGCGCCGGGTTGCAGTCCAGGACGCCTTCCTTGACCGCGAGGTTGAGGGCGGCGCGCAGGGTGATGCGCAGGTGGTGCATCGCCGAGGCGGACTGGGGGCGGCCCTTGCTGTTCCTGGTGGTCGCTATGTGCGCGAACACGGTGCGCAGGAGCGGGGCGTCGAGGTCGGCCAGGCGGTTGTCGGCCGAGCTGCGGGATGAGGACGTTCTCGACGTCGCGGGTGTAGTGAAAGCGCGTGGTGGGTCGGATCGTGGTGCGGTTGTCGAGCCAGTGTCGCAGCCACCGTTCGACCGTCCAGCCCTGTGCCGTCCGGTCCGCCTCGGTGCTGTTCAGCCATTCGTCGCGGGCGTGGCGGGCGGCGGCCTGCGAGGGGTAGCCACCACGACGGGCCCGCTCCCGCTGGCCGAGCAGATTCGTGGCGGAGCAGTGGAAGTACCAGGTGCCGTGGCCACGTTCGCCCAATCGGGGGCAGGACTGCTCCAATCGCCGCCGCTGGTCGTCCCGGCACCCGCACCGTTTGAAAATCACCTCTGACCTCGCCATGACCGTGCCCTTCTCGTGGAGTCACCTGTTCCACCGACGCCGACCAACCTGCCGATACGGGCCTATCGACCGGCGCTCGCCACGTGTGCCTTCTGGCGATCCGCTGGCTGGCGGGGCGGCGGCCCACCCGAGGGCCGGGTAGTGACTGTCGTCGAAGGCCAGAGGTAGCGCGTGCCGTGAGGCAGCGGCACCGCCAGAGACCGGCTCCGGCGATCTTGATTCCGGCGCGCCGAGTGTCCTGGCGAAGCGCGACCACAGCTGTGCCACATGTCTGGCGGTCAAGTCCCGCCCTGCGCGCTCAAGCCGTTCGGCTGGCCGCGCCTCGACAAGCCGCCGGTGCCAGTCCGCTGCGTGTTTGAGCCGCCCAGGATCTTGTAGAGCCATCGCTGAGCCCGGCGTCTTGTGTCGTCGTTGCCGGACATTCTTGCTGCCGTCAGTAGGCGGACCAGTCATGTGGCTTCCTTGAGGCACTCGAGGATTGCGGTCTGTGCCTGCGGGGAGAGGTTGACCTCGGTGGTGGCGTCAACACCGTCCGCGCCGTCGAGCAGCGCTGCCAGTTGGTCGTCGGGAGCGTAAGTGAGGTACCAGTCCGCCACGCACTCGGCCGCCGGGTCGGGCACGTCGGCCGTGCGTGGATCCCGCCGCAGCGCGGCGATGACCTCGGCCCGGTCCGGCCGGTCCGGGCCCGCCGTGAGGACCGAGCCGAGTACGGCCGTACCGGCGGCAGAGGCGACCACGGCAACGGCGAGGATGATGGTCCACCGTGGAATCCTGGCCATGGTCGTCACGGTAGCGGCCGTCCGCATCACGCGCTGCCCGCCTGCCTGCGCGCGGCCGCTGCGGCCTCCACATGGCCAACCGATCCCTACCGGGGGATGACAGATTGCGTTGATGCCGCTACGGTGGGTTCGCACCGCGGCGATCGACGAACTTCATCGCAATGGGTGTCGACGTCGCCGTTGACCAATTGATCTAACGGGGGATCAATGAGCGCTACGCGTGGCTTCCGTCTGCGTATCCGTCTCTCGGCGCTGGTCGTCGTCACGCTCGGCCTTGGCTTCGCGCAGGCCCCGACGCCTGCGTTGGCTGCCGTCCCGGAGCCGGGTGCCCGGCTTGCAGCCGGGCAGGCCGGGCCGCTAGAGCACTTTTACGATGCCGCAGGCCAGCTCGTTGCGACTAGCGACGGTACCGATGCGGCCGTCAACCGGTATGACGAAGCCGGCAACCTGTTGCGCACCGATCGGGTACCGGCGTCTCGTGTCACGATCTTCGCTCTGGTGCCGGCGCGTGGCCCGGTCGGCACGAGGGTGGAGATTCAGGGCACGGGATTCGCTCCGGCGGCGGCCGACAACGACGTCACCGTCGATGGCATTCCCGCGACGGTTACCACGGCCAACGCCAACCGGCTGACCATTGAGATCCCTGCCGGCGTCACCGACGGTGTGGTGCGGGTGGCGACCGGCGGCGAGGCGGCGACGAGCCCGACGCCGTTCACGCTGGCGCGTGGGGTGACCAAGCCGCAGATCACCGAGGTGTCCACGGACCGCGGCAACCGCAACGAGATTGTCACCATCACCGGAACAGGCTTTGACCCGGTGGCGAGCCGCAACGTGGTGCAGTTCCACCGGACGGTCGCGCGGGTGGAGCAGGCGAGTGCGACGAGCCTGCGGATACGGGTGCCCGACGCGGCGTCCGCGGGACGAATCAGCGTGCGTACCCCCGGTGGCGTGGCGGTCAGTTCGGAAGATTTCCTCGTCTCACCGCGCGGGTTCGTCATGCGTGACCTGGTTTACGCGGGCCGGCTGGCCAAGGACGGTCCGGCGATCGCCGCCACCATCCCGGCCGGCAAGGCGGCACTCCTGCTGATCGACGGGACCGCCGGCGAGCGACTCAACCTACAGACCTCGAACAACACCATTCCTGTTCGTTCGGCGCTATGGATGTTCACCCCGTACGGCGGCAACTTCGCCCGCGGAGCGCTGGGCGACCCGCTCGACATCTGGGCCGGTGCGCCGCTGAGCCAGGACCTGCCGGCCATGCCTACCACCGGCACGTACGCGATGGTGATCAAGCCGAACGACGGCGCGGCGGGGCAGGTCGCGATCGCGGCGTCCACGACGCTCGCCGGTACGAACCTGACGAAGAATGGCGCGGGCGTGCCGTTCCAGATCACCGTGCCGCAGCAGGCGACCGAGTTTCCGTTCACGGCGGCGGCTAACGAGTGGATCAGTCTCGGCCTGACCGAGCTGAGTGAGCCGTCCAACCGCTTCGTTGTCACCATCACCGCGCCCGATGGCACGGCGAACACCTGGAACTACGCCCTAGCCGACTACATCCCGACGATGGTCTACCGGACCCGGGGCGCCGGAACGTACCGGCTGGCGGTCACGTTCGGGCCGAACGAGTTGGGCTTCGGTAAGATCTGGCTGTCCTCGGTGATCAACGGGTCGACGCTCGGCGTCAACGGTGCCGAGGCCAGCCTGCGTATCGAGCGGCCGGGCCAGTCGGTGCGGCTGCCGTTCGAGGGCATCGCCGGGCAGGATCTCCAGCTCGGGTTTTCGGAGAACCTGCTCCAGCAAAATGACCGCCCGTACTATCCGGGCGCGTTGCTGATCGAGCCGGACGAGGTGCAGCGCGAACTGCCACGGGGATGGCCCGAGGCACGTTCCCTACCGACCCTGCGCAAGACGGGCACGCACCACCTGCTCATCACCGGGTGGCAGGCGGTGGGCACGGTCAAGGCGTGGCTGTCGACGTCGATCGACGGCGGCACGCTGGCTTCTAACACCCGCTCGTCCGTGACGATCGACCGACCGGGCCGGGATGCCGAGTTCTTCTTTGACGGTACCGCTGGTCGGCCGATCTCTATGGGCACGATCAACAACGCGATACCGGGCGAGGTGACGCTACGGCTGTTCCGGCCCAACGGCAGCCAGGTCAGCCTGGGCAGTGGGCGCAGCTTCGACATCGCCGCGTTGCCGGACACGGGCCGGTACCGGCTCCAAGTGGATCCGGAGTCACCAGGCACCGGGCGGGTCAACGTGTACGCGGCCGAGGCGATCGACGTCGGCGAGATGGCGCTGGACACGGCGATCCCGGCTCCGGTGGAGCTGCCCGGGCAGAGGGTGGTGGGCCGGTTTGCCGGGCAGGTTGGTCAGCGGCTGAGCCTCGGAACCCGAACCCCCATGGCGAACCTCACGGTTCGGGTGTACCGGCCGGACAACTCGCTGCTCACCAGCGCCAACATCGACACCCGGTTCGGTCTGGACCTGCCGGCGCTGACGGTCTCCGGTGAGCACCGAATCGAGATCACCACGTTCAACCGGGAGACCGGTGATCTCACGCTCTTTCTGTCGACCGAAGCCGACGCAGGCGACTTCACCGTGGACGGCGCGAACAAGACGATCACCATCGCGCGGCCGGCGCAGAATGCACGGCTGACGTTCACCGCCAACGCCGGTGACCGAATCGACATGAACATCGTCGCGCTCGGACTCGAGGGCGGCGGCGCCTTCTACTACACCCTCGTCGGCCCGGACGGGCGGGTGCTGGCCAACCACTGGTGGCCGGTCCGGTTCCGGGAACAGTTGCCCACGCTGACCGCCACGGGCGTGCATACGCTGATCCTCGACCCGGGCACGGGCGCCACCGGCACCATCGAGCTGGGCCTGAAGAACCGCACGACGCCGTTGGTGCCCAGGACTGCTGACAGGAAGGCGCTCACCGAGCCGCGACCGGTCACCCCGGTATGCGACACGGAGCCGGAGACCGCACTCGTTCCGTCGGCGCCAGCGCCCGGGCAGGCGGACGCGGCGCCGAAGCCAAAGCCTGCGGCCAGCGCCTGTCAGGTCGCCACCGGCTGGAAGCCGGACGCCCGACACCTCGACGGCGGCGATTGGGTCACCGGGGAGTGGACTCCGCCGCACCGTGATCGCGCATTGCAGTTCCCGGTCGGGATGACCGGCGTGGTCGGCAAGGTGCTCGACACCCGGGGCCAGCCGCTGGCAAAGGTCACCGTCAGCGCGGCCGGCAAGCGCGCCGTCACCGACGCTAAGGGACGCTTCGCCCTGGCCGACGTGCCCGGAGGCCATCTGTCGCTGCGCGTGGACGGCCGCACCGCGGAGGGCGAGTACGGCGTGTTCGACATCGGTGTTGAGGTCGAGCGCGGACAGGTGCTCGTCCTGCCGCACACGATCTACCTGCCGGAGATCGACCCTGCCGACACGGTCCAGGTGCCCAGCCCAACCACGACGGAGGTCGTGCTCACCACCAAGGCGATCCCCGGCTTGGAGGTGCGCATCCCGGCCGGCACGGTGATCCGCGACGCGGACGGCAACGTTGTCCGGGAGCTGAGTCTCACCCCCGTGCCCATCGACCGGCCACCATTCCCGCTTCCGCCGACGAAGGTACCGGTCTACTTCAGCGTCCAACCCGGCGGCGGGGTGCTGTTCCCCGAGGGTGCCACGATCGTCTACCCGAACTACACCAAGGAAGCTCCGGGCACCCGGACCCAGTTCTGGAACTACGACCCGGACGGCCGCGGCTGGCACATCTACGGACACGGCACGGTCTCCCGGGACGGCAGGCGGATTGTGCCCGACAAGGACGTCAGGTTTTACCGTCTGACCGGTGCGATGACTGCTGTGCCGGGGATGAATCCCCCGCCGCGCGCCCCGGTGGCCAACGGCGTGCGGGTCGCGGATCCGGTGGACCCAGCCACAGGCCTGCTCGTCGACGAAAGCGTCGACCTGGTCATCGACGACATCCTGCCAATCGAGATTAAACGGACGTACCAGCAGGGCGACCAGGACGCCCGAGTCTTCGGCACGGGAATGAACTTCAACTACGGCATCTTCCCGTGGTCACCCGGTAGCATCGGCAACTTCGACTTTCAGACGTTCGACCTGATCCAGCCGGACGGCTCGAAGATTCACTACACGAGGACAACGCCGGGCACCGACTACGCCGGTGCTGTCTTCCGGGCCGCACCGACTCCCACAAAGTACGACGGGTCTACCGTGGCGTGGAACGGCGACGGCTGGGACGTCACGCTCCGGGACGGCACCGTGATCGTCCTCGGCGACGAGGCACCCGTCCAGGCGATCCGCGACAAGTATGGCAACACCACCACCATCACCCGGGCCACGGCCGGTCCGGGTACCGACGGCAAAGTCCGGCAGAACGGCGCCATCACCCAAATCACCTCCCCGAGCGGCCGCTGGGTGCGGTTCAGCTACGACTCTGCCAACCCGCCGCGCATCAGCGCCATCGAGGACAACATCGGGCGCCGGGTTAGTTACACGTACCACGGAACCGGCCACCTGAAGACGGTGACGAATCCAGACGGCGGGGTCACCGAGTACACCTGGGATACGGCCGGCCGAATGAAGACCGCGCGCGACCCACGCGGCACCGAGTTCATGGTCAACGAGTACGACAACCAGGGCCGGGTCGAGTCGCAGCGGGCCGCAGATGGCGGACTGACCGAGTTCGAGTACACCACCGCTGGCGGCGCCATCACCGAAACGCGGATGACCGACCCCCGCGGCCACGTGCGTCGGTTCACGTTCAACGCCCACGGTGCGGTCCTCACGGACACCCGCGCCTTCGGCACCGGCAGGGCGCAAACTGTCCGGACCGAGTACGACGACAGTGGCGTGCGTCCCGTAGCCACGGTGGACGCCCTCGACCGCCGCACCACCTACGACTACGACGACGCGGGTCAGGTCCAGGAGATCACGTACCTCGCGGGCACGCCGCAGGCCCGCTCCGAGGTGTTTGAACGAAACGGCCCCCACGGTGAGCTGACCAAGTTTACTGACACGTTCGGCAACAGCACGAGCGTGGACCTGGACGGGCGCGGCGCCACCAGGAGCGTCACCGACGCGACCAACCGCCGTACCACGTACGAGGTCAACGCAGCCGGACTGATCACCAAGGAAATCGATCCGGGGCAGCGCGAGACGACGTACGAGTACGCCGACGCGGACCCGGTGACCATCACCGATCCAGATGGGCGGAGCCTGCGGGCCGGCTTCGACGCGATTGGCCGACCGGTGTACGAGGTGGACGGCCGCGGTGCCGCCACCGAAACCGCCTGGGCGCACCACGGCAAGGCGCGTTCGGTCACCGACCCGCTCGGACACACGACTGTTTTCGAATACAACGCGAACGGCATGCTCCACATCGTGACCGACCCGCGGGGCGGCGAGACGGTCTACGACTACAACGAGATGGATCTGCTCGAGAAGATCACCGACCCACTCGGCAGGGCCGAGACCTTTGGGTACGACCGAAACGGCAACCTGACCCGGCACACCAGCCGGCGGCAAATCGTCACCGAGCACGACTATGACGAGCTGAACCGCCCCGGGCAGACCCGCGTCGGCGGGACCACGGTCGACTACACCTTCGACCTGGCCGACCGGCTACGCGGCACCACCGACTCACAGGCCGGCACGACCACGCTCGAGTACGACGACTTCGACCGGGTACGCAGCGAGATAACGCCGCAAGGCACCGTCGACTACAGCTACGGCACGACCGTGCGAGACCGCACCATGACGCTGCCAGACGGTGCCACACGGCATGTTTACGACGCCAACGGCGCCCTCAGCGAGATCCATCGCAACGGTACGCAGGTCACCGCCATCACCCGGGACGCCGTGGGCCGGCCGGAGCGGGTAGGGGCGCCCGGCGAGGGCGTGCACCAGGTCTACAACTACAACCACGCGGGCCAAGTGAAGTCGATTACCTACCAGGCCGGAACGACCGTGCTGGGCGAGCTGGTGTACGACTACGACGCTGCCGGCCTGCCGATCCGGACCTCCGGTAGCTACTCTCGTCCAGTCCTACCCGCGCCGTTCGGGCCCGCGACCTATGACGCGGCCAACCGGATCGACACCTTGGACGACGTCGATGTCACCTACGACGCCGACGGCAACCTCACCTCCGATGGCGAGACCACGTACACGTGGAGCCCGCGTGGCGAACTATCCTCACTGAGCCGCCCGGGGTTGTCCGCCACCTTCGGATACGCCACTGACGGCCGCCGCACCGCCCGCACCATCGGCGCAGCTACCACGAACTATCTGTACGACGGGGCGAACCCGGTGCAGGAAAAGGTGGCTGGGGCGGTCACGGCGACGATGACCGGTGCCGGGTTCGACGGCTGGCACCTGCGCGAGTCGGGCGGTACGACCAAGCGGTTCCTCACCGACGGCGTGGGTAGTACTGTGGCGTTGGTCGACGACGCCGGGGCGGGGGCGCAGTACGCGTACGACCCGTTCGGCACCACCAGTGTTACCGGTGACGACGGTGGCAACCCCTACCGCTACACCGGCCGCGAAGACGACGGCACCGGGCTCTACTACTACCGGTCCCGCTACTACAGCCCGGTCCTGCAGCGTTTCATCAGCGAAGATCCGATCGGCATCACATCGGGCGAGTCCAACCCGTACACGTACGCCCTGAACCGGCCGACCGCGCTGAACGACCCACTGGGCACCAAGCCGGCGCGTCCCGGCGGCGGGCGAAGCTGTTCGACACCGAACAGCTTCACCCCGGAGACGTTGGTGCAGATGGCCGACGGTTCGCGCAAGCGGATCGCCGACGTGCGGTTGGGTGACAGGGTGTTGGCTGGCGATCCCGAGACCGGCCAAACGGCGGCCCGCACGGTCACCGGTGTGATCACCGGGGACGGCGTCAAGCGCTTGGTGGACATCGCCGTGGACACCGACGGCGACGGCGCCGCCGACGGCACGCTCACCGCGACCGACGGCCACCCATTTTGGATGCCCGAACCGGGTGAGTGGCGTGAGGCGAAGGACCTGCGGACGGGCGGCCTGCTCCAAACCGGGGCCGGCACCCACGTCCAGATCACCGCGATCCAGCACCGCACCGACGTGCAGCGGGTCCACAACCTCACCGTCGACGACCTGCACACGTACCACGTGGTGGTCGGTGGCGAGCCGGTCCTCGTCCATAACACCAACGCGCCGCGCATCTTCGCGGTGGGATGCAACGGAGACACCGAGGTCCTGCCGGTGCATGAGATCAACCGCAATCGGTACCCGGATGTGGCCGACAACTTCGAAAACGCTATCCGCAACGGGCACAGCCCGATCGTCACCCGACAGACCGGCCGGTCGAATGTCCGGGCGAACCGCAACGCTGCCCAGGCCGGCGAGCCGCGGCCGGACTCGCTTGGCCGCAACCTGTCCTGGGAGGAGTACCCGTTCGCGTCGACCCGCGAGGGGGGAGCCGGAGCGCAGCTGCGTCTCATCGACCGGACACAGAACACCTCGCACGGCCGAGATTCGCTGTGGCCGTTCCTTCGAGACAACGGCGTTGCCAATGGTGATCGTTACTATGTGCGCGTCAATTGACGAACGGGAGCGCACATGCTGATCGACCGTCTCGACGAACTGGTGACGATCGTCCGTGAGCTAGGTCGTCCAGTCGCCTCGTTGCTCGTGCCGGGTACTTCCCGCGGGGAGGTGGAGCGCGCGTACGGTGCGCCCGTGCCCGAGGACGTGGCCACCTGGTTCGGCTGGTGTAACGGAGTTCGCTCCGAGCCCGGGCAGATCCAGGACACCGTGAACCTGGTGCCCGGCTACCGGCCGCTGTCGGCGGCTGAGGCCGCTGCCCTTCGGCCAGCGTATGAGGACGATCCGGTGCTTGGTACGCGGTGGATGCCGCTGCTCGGCGGACCGAGTGGTGACCTCTACGCGGCGGTGTGGTCCGGAAACGAGCGGCCCGGCATCGCCGGAGTGCTGATTGGTGAACCGACCGAGATTGAGTTTGCCGATACCGAACGGCTGGTGGACTTTTTCGTCCGCTGCTATCGGCAGGGCGCGTTCACCGTCGGGAGCGACGGGCTGCTGACGATGGACACCGACCGGTACGACGCGATATACGCCGACATCGCCGGCGGCTGAGCCGGCCACACACGGGGGAGGAATGGGTATGGCAAAGGATTCTTCGTGGCGCTGGTGCGGGCGGGTCGCGGCGGCCATGCTGGTCGTCGCGCCGCTGGCGGCAGGTGGATCCGGCGCGGCCGCGGCACCGCCCGACGGCCACATCGTCGTTCCGCACGGCGCCGAGGTGGTCGAAGGGCAGTACATCGTAGCGCTGCGACCGGAGGCTGGCCGGTCGCCCGCCTCGCTGGCCGGCGCGGTGGCGCGCCGGTATGGCGGCACCGTGGTGCGGACGTACGAGGCGGCGCTGGACGGATTCGTGGTGAGAACCACCGAGGAGAGGGCGCGCCGGCTGGCCGCCGACCCGTCGGTGGCGCTGGTCGAGGCCGACACGCTGGTCTACCCGGCGGAGACCCGGCCGTACCCGATCTGGAGCCTCGACCGAATCGACCAGCGCACATCGGTGCTGAACGACGAGTACGTCTACCCAGACTCGGCCGGTGCCGGCGTGCACGCGTACGTCTTGGATACCGGGATCCGTACCGATCACCGTGAGTTCGGCGGTCGCGCCAGCGTGGGCTTCGACGCCATCCAGGATGGCTGGGACGGTGAGGACTGCAGCGTGAACGGGCACGGCACGCACGTGGCCGGCACCGTCGGCGGTGCGACGTACGGGCTGGCGAGCAACGTGTCGCTGGTGTCGGTTCGCGTGCTGAGCTGCGCCGGACCCGGCACGCAAAGCCAGGTCATCGCGGGCGTCGACTGGGTCACCGCCAACGCCCAGCACCCGGCGGTGGCGAACATGAGCCTCGGCGGTGGCTTCTCCACCCTGCAGAACCAGGCCGTCTCCGCCTCGGTCGCCAGCGGTGTCACGTACGTCATCGCCGCTGGCAACAAGGACGCGAACGCGTGCAACTACAGCCCCGCCTCCGAGCCGTCCGCAATCACGGTCGGTGCCAGCAACTCCTCCGACGAGCGGGCGCGCGGATGGGGCGGCACCGACCCGGGTTCCAACCACGGCACCTGCCTGGACCTGTTTGCCCCCGGCGAGAACATCCGCTCAGCCAGCCACGCCACCGCCAGCGCCTCCAGTTCCCAGCGCGGCACCTCAATGGCTGCGCCGCACGTCGCCGGCGCCGTGGCGCTACTGCTGGCGGAGGAGCCGACGCTGCCCCCGACCCAGGTGGCACAGCGAGTCATTGCCGCATCGACCGTGAACACGCTGCGACTGGCGAGCACCGACACCTCACCGAACCGGCTGCTGTACGTCGGACCGGAACTGTTCGGCCGGACCGGCGATGCCTGACGGCGACGGTCGGGAGCCGCACCGGCCGCACATCCCGCACCGTGGCATGCGCCGTCGGGCAGTCCTAACCGGCCTGGTGGCCGCAGGCACCGCCGCCAGCGCGGCGGCTGGCTGCCGCCGGCCTGACTCGTCGAACAACGCCGACCGGGCCACGCCGCCCGGCACCGGACGACCAGCCATCGACCGCGCCGCCCCGGTCGTCCACCCGGCCGGTGTCGTCTCACCGCCGCTGCCCGCCTGCACCATGACCGCATACGACGTGACCGCCACGAATCGTGCCGGACTCGCAGCGGCCCTGCGTGCGCTGGGCCAGCCCGTGCGCGACGCCATCGTTTCCGTCGCGGTCGGCGGCTCACTCTTTGACGACCGGTTCGGGCTGAGCCCGCCACGACTACTGACGGCGATGCCGGAGTTCCCCAGCGACGTGCTCGATCTCGACTGGTGCCACGGTGACCTGCTCGTGCAGATCACCGCCACCGACCCGACTATCGCCAAACGGGCGTCGCGCCGGTCGCTACCAGGCCTGCGGCCTCGCTGGCGGCTGGATGGCTTTCACCCGCGTAACCGGGGGCCCGGGGTGCGCAACCTGTTCGGCTTCCGGGAGGGGGCCGGCAACCCGGAGGCGTCAGACGCTCAACTGATGGACGACCTGGTCTGGGTGAAGCCGGGCGACGGCGAGCCGGCCTGGTGCGTCGGCGGTACTTACCAGGTGGTGCGGCTGATCCGCCTGGCCATGTCGAGCTGGGACGTGGAGTCCACAACTGAGCAGGAAAAAGTCTTCGGTCGACGCAAGGACACGGGGGCACCGCTGGGGCAGGACACTGAGACTGCCGACCCGGACTATGCTGCCGACCCCGACGGCCGCACCATCGCACTGAACGCGCATATCCGCCGGGCGAACCCGCGCACCCCGGACGCGTTGGCGCACCAGATTCTGCGCCGTGGCTGGTCGTACCGGCGCCGTGACGACGCGGCGGGGGAACACCTAGGGCAGATCTTTGTCTGCTACCAGCGGGACGTGGAGAAGGGATTCGCCGCCATCCAGCAGCGGCTGGCCAGCGAGGCGCTGGAGCGGTACCTGCTGCCGTACGGCGGCGGCTACTACTTCATCCCACCTGTCGGTGGCGAGTACCCCGGACAGGCCATGTTCACGATGTGACGCCGCACGAAAGGTCGAGTGAGCTCCTTGCATAACGCGCCGGGCCAAAGAGGTCCTAACGAAATGACGTTGGGCGCGTCCTCGGGAATTGAGGGTCGTTCTGTCTGAACGTAAGGAGGGGTGAGCAGCCTGTACCGTTCGAAAACTCGGCCACGGGCGTTGACGTGCGACTTTGTTCGCCATGGGATCGATGAGTGGCGTCATGCTGCCGGTCATGATCCTGTCGATCGGCTACCTGATTCTTCGTCAGGCACTGCAAGTGATCATCCTGTTGGCCCGCGGCGGTGACACTAACGCGGTCGTGCTGCGGCACTAGGTCGCGGTCCTGCGTCGGCAGGTGCGCCGGCTGGATCCGGAACCGGCCGACCGGGCAGTGCTCGCCAGCTTGTCGAGGCTGTTGCCGCGGACCCGGTGGGAGGCGTTTCTCATCACCCCGGCCACGTTGTTGCGCTGGCACCGCAATCTGATCACAAGGCGGTGGACCTACCCGAGACGCCGACGCGGTCGACCACCGGTCACAACCGAGGTCCGCCAGCTGGTGCTACGGCTGGCCCAGGACAACCCCACCTGGGGATGCCGGCGTATTCAGGGCGAGTTAACTGGCCTGGGCTACCGGCTCGCCGCCAGCACGACCTGGGCGGTCCTGACCAAGGCCGGTGCCGGGCCGGCTCCACGACGGGCGGGACCGGCCTGGACCGAGTTCCTCACCACCCAGGCCAAAGGCATCCTGTGCTGCGACTTGCTGCACGTCGACACCATCAGACTGACCCGCATCTACGTCCTGTTCCTGATAGAGGTCGCTACCCGGCGAGTCCACCTGCTGGACGCCACCACGAAAACCCGACCGGCGACTGGGTGGCACAGCAAGCGCGCAACCTCATGATCGACCTGGGCGGCAGGCAAACGCCGGTAAAGACGGGATGGAGATTTGGCTCGTCCGTCGGCTCATTTGATCGCGTGGTGCTCCGGTGGTGCTCGGATGTTCGGCACCCCACCAGCACGGACCCGACTGTTTCAGCATCCGCGGCAGCTTCGTCGTCCGCAGACTGCGGCGGCCCGTCGAGCGCAACGCCTGGACCAGCAGAAACGAAAAGCCCTCCGTCTGGACGGAGGGCGGGTGAACCGGTACGTTATAGGAGTATAAGGTTGCGATAGAGATACTTTGCCCGGTTCCGACTACGGATCAGAAGGTTAGGGGTTCGAGTCCCTTCGGGCGCGCCACGCGATCAAGGCCGCGACCAGCGAAACGTTGGTCGCGGCCTTGATCCTTTCCCAGCATGTAGCGCAATCTTCCAGCGTGTGGGAGCTTCGTGCTCCGATGTCTGCGGGTCGTTCGAGGGGCGGTTCGGGTGCGTGCCGCCCAGTCTGGATCATGGTTGAGGTGGCCTTCGGCCGAGCGCCAACGAGTGTCCAATGTGATTAGCGGCGGGGCTGCTGGTGTACATCTGGCCCGAATGATGGGCAGCCGGAAGAGGCCCATGCCGCCTCCTCCGCACGGACTCTGCTCGCGACCCCGATGCATCGCCCTCAGCGCTATCACTGTCCACGCTATTCGCGCGCCAAAGCCGTTGCGCCGAGCGGGGCGATCGGCCCCAGATCGGCTCCACTTCGGGTTCTACACCAGCAGAGTCTCCCGCATCCGCGCGCCCAGGTTGATGCCGCCGACCACCCGAGGACCGGTTGGATCGTGGACGTCGAGGGTGTTGTTGCGGCGCATCGCCTCGCGTACCGGCGGCGGTAGGCGTGGCGGGTCGTCGATGGCGGCGAGAACCTGCCCGGCGGTCGAGATCAGGCGGTCGGCCAGCGCTGCGGCGTCGGTGTCCACCCGCACCTGGCCGTACTCGCAGCCGATGATGGTGAGATCGAGCACCTCGAACACGCGGGCCAGGAACAGATCCGGGTCGGTCACCTGGCCGAGCCGGGGCGCGCGGCTTCCGACCACTGAGACGGCGGCGCTCACCTGCACGTACGGGTGAAGCCTGCCCGGCAGCGCGAACAGTGGCCACCGCAGTGCCGGCCCGGCCTCCTTCCACAGCGGTCGGTAGCTCCGGCGGTGCACCAGGAGTCGCCGGCCCGTACGCCGGTGCACGTCGTGGGCTTGGGCCTGCAGGTCCGCGTGAGCCTCGTCGGCGACCTCGCTGACGATCCGGGCCGCCACGACCAGGCCGTCGTCGTCGTTCAGTATCCGCGTGATCGCTTCGACCTGCTCGGAGAACCGGGCCGGCGAGCCGACGCCGTACCGGTGCCGGACATCCCGTAGCAGTGCCTGCTGCCGCCCTGGATCGAGCTGGACCCGCTTGCTACCCAGCAACTGCCGGAGCCAACGCATCTCGCCTCGTTTCAGCCGCTGGAACGCAGCAATGCTAGTGCGCCGGATGCCCCTCGTACCGCATGGGGTGCCGAGTAATTCCTAACCTTGCGCGCGGAGAACGGGTGCAGATGGCGAGGCGACCGGCACTGAACCGGCTGCTGACGAAGCCAACCGTCCGCCTGCCGCCGCCGGTCGCCCGCTCCGGGAGGGGACGCGGTCGCGGACGACTGGGATCATGGGCCGATGATGCATTCGTTCCATCTCGCGCTGCTTCCGCCGGCCTTGACCTTGCGCACCCTGCGTCGCAGGCCCCGGGCGGCTGGGCTGCGGCACGCCGAATGCCTCGCGCTCATGCGACTCGGCTCCCCGGCGTTGTCGGTGGAACGGATGCAGTTGCGACGCCTGGCGATGTTCGCCGAATGGGACGACGAATCGGCGTTGGATCGGTTCCTCGCAGACGACGATCTAGGGCGGCGGCTCGACGGCGGATGGCATGTGCGACTGCAGTACCTGCGGCGTTACGGCGAGGTGGCCGCCCTCGCCGGCCTGCCGGTGCAGGCGGGCCGATGGGATCCGGAGGAGCCGATCGTGGCCGTCACCCTCGCCCGGCTCAAGCTTCCCGAACTACCCCGGTTCCTGAAGTGGGGGCGGCCGGTCGAACGCTTGGTCGCCCGCCACCCCGGCACCACGTTCGCCACCGCAGCGGTACGCCCGCCCCACACGTTCTCCACCTTCACGATCTGGCGCAGCGTCCGCGAGATGACCGACATGGTGTACGGCCGCAGCGCTGTCCCACAGGCACATACACATACCGTCGCCATGGCTGAACAGCATCGCCGGGACTTCCACCACGAATCCGCGTTCATGCGGTTCCGCCCGTTGTCGGAACATGGAACCTGGGAGGGGCGCAGCCTTCTCCCTGACGTTGGCGCGTGAGGCGCCTGCGAACCTGGTTTGGGTACTCCGCGAGCGAGTGTGAGGAGTGTGGCGGCAGGCCGCCGGTCAATGACCTACCGGCTCGGGTCTGCGGCTGAGCCCTTGCTTCTTGACATGCTCGATCAGCGCTACGAGGACCTCTTTGGATGACTGTCGCTCTCGCGCGTCGCACAACATGACAGGCACGTCCGGGTCGAGGTCCAAGGCCAGTCGCACCTCGTCAAGGCTGTACTGGCGGGCATTCTCGAAGCAGTTGACGGCCACGATGAATGGCAGCCTCGTCCGCTCGAAGTAGTCGACGGACGGAAAGCAGTCGGCGAGCCGCCGGGTGTCTGCCAGGACCACGGCGCCCAGGGCGCCGATCGTGAGTTCGTCCCAGACGAACCAGAAGCGGTCTTGGCCTGGGGTGCCGAACAGGTAGAGAACGAGTTCCTCGCTGATGGTGATCCGGCCGAAGTCCATCGCCACGGTCGTTGTCGATTTCGTCTCGACGCCGGAGATGTCATCGACACCCACGCCCTGCTCGGAGAGAACCTCCTCAGTGCGTAGGGGCTTGGTTTCGCTGACGGATCCCACGAGGGTGGTCTTGCCTACGCCGAAGCCACCCGCTATGAGGATTTTGATGGCGGTGGGAAGGGTCACTTGGCCCGTCCGCTCAGAGTTGACGTAGTCCATTGATGAGCGCCTCGAATACGCTGTCGTCGGGAAGGGTGGCGGCTTGACGAGGATCGTTGACCTGGACAAATCCCTGCGCGATCAGTCCGTCCAGCAGCACTCGAACGGTGCCAAGAGGCAGGCTGAGATGCGCGGCCACTTCTGCGAGTGCGAGCGGTCGTTGACAGAGGTGAATGATCCGCGCCTGTTCTGGTGCAATCCCCACCTCGGATGGCGGGGCCGATCGCGTCGAAAGGACCAGAGCGACCACATTGAAGCTGTTGGCTGGCTTGGCTCGTCCGCCCGTAACGGCGTATGGCCGGACCACCGGCCCGGCTTCGTCATCTAACCAGACTGGTTCTTCGTCGGGCATCGTCATGGCGGCCCCTAGTTGTTGGTGTGCTGGCTCGGCCGGGTCGGAGAGGCGAGGAACTTGCCGGCTCGCGCAACGACCATTGCCATCTCGTACGCGACAAGTCCGACGTCGGTGTCTTCGGCCGCAAGGACGGCCAGGCATGCGTTGCTTCCGGCCGCGGTAACGAACAGGAACGACGACTTCATCTCGATGATGGTCTGTTGCACGGGTCCGCCGCCGAACCGCTTGCTGGCACCCTTCGCGAGGCTCTGGATGCCCGATGCCATCGCGGCCAGATGTTCCGCGTCGTCTCGGCTGAGCTGGGCGGAGGAAGCCATGAGCAGTCCGTCAGCGGAGAGCACGATGGCATGCTCAGCCTGCTTGACGCGCCCGACCAGGTCGTCGAGCAGCCAGGCCAAATCGCCCGTGGAATTCTGCTGCACTTGCCCGTTCCTCTTTCTTACCGGTCGGTTTCGGCCGCGGACGTGTTGTCGGCGGCGTTGCGTTGCTCGTCTTCGTCGGCGTCGACGAGACGTGCGGCGTCATCGCGCCCTCGGCGGGTGCCGGATTGGTACGAGGCCATCATCCGGCGAATGTCGTCGGGGGATCGCCCCGCCTCGTCGTCCTCCGGTGGCTGTGGTTGGCCTGGTGACGAGTCGCGTAGTTGGCGCGCGATGTTGGCCTGACGGACTCTCATCGGCAGGCCGTGCTCAGTGTGCTCGGTGTGCTCGGCAGCAGGTTCGGGCCGCTGCCGTACGCTGGGCGCGCTCTTGACCGGTCCTTCGGTGACGGTCGCGGCGGCGTCAGCGGCGGCACGCAGCGGGCGCACTGCGGGCAGTTCCATCGTTTCGCCGTGCACGGGTGTGGGCTCCGCGACGGCGACAGAGGCAGGCCGGGGGGTGGGGACGCGCTGGGCGTCGCTGGCGCCAACCGCGTCTCGGGACGTACCGACCGTCGGCGAGGAGGCCGCGCCGATCGGGTCGGCGGTCGTGACCAGGTCCTTGGGGAGGAGCACGACTGCCGTCGTCCCGCCGTACGGTGACGGCTTCAACCGCACTGCGAGGTGGTGTTTCGCGGCCAGCCGGCTGACGACGAACAGCCCCAGTTTCTTGGCGTCGGCGAGGTTGAATTCGGCGGCGGTGGCGAGGTCGGCGTTGGCGGCGGCCAGATCGTCCTCGGCCATGCCGAGACCTCTGTCCTCGATCTCGATGGCGAAGCCGTTGGCTACGAGCTGTCCACGCACCTCGACAGGGGTGCTCTTCGGCGAGAAGGTCAGGGCGTTCTCGATCAGCTCGGCGAGCAGATGGATGATGTCACCGGCGGCCCGGCCGGCGAGCGCGACCGACCCGAATGGCATCACCTTCACCCGCGTGTAGTCCTCCACCTCCTGCACGGCGGCGCGGGCGACGTCGACCATGGGCACGTTGCGGCGCCAGCCACGGCCGGGCGTCGCGCCCGAGAGAACGATGAGGTTCTCGGCGTTGCGCCGCATCCGGGTGGCGAGGTGGTCGACGCGGAAGAGGTCTTCGAGTTCGTCGGCGTCCTCCTGACGACGCTCCATCTCGTCGAGGAGGGTCACCTGGCGGTGGACGAGGGCCTGGGTGCGCCGGGCCAGGTTCAGGAACACGTCGCGTACGTTGCGGCGTAGTTCCGCCTGCTCGACGGCCGTACGGACAGCCGTCTCCTGAACGGCGTTGAAGGCCTGGCCGACCTGCCCGATCTCGTCAGCGCCGAAGTCGAGCGGCGGTGCCTCGGCGGCGACGTCCACCTTCTCGCCGCGCTGAAGGCGTTCCACCACCGCGGGGAGTCGTTCGTCGGCGAGTTGATGGGCCGCGTCACGGAGTCGCTGCAGTTGAGCTACGAGAGCACGTGCGGTGGTGATGGAGACAACGATCGACGCGATGACTGCCAGCAGACCCAGGCCGGCGGCGAGGACCAGCCGGACGATCACCCCGACCGCGACAGGCACCGCGCGCTGCACCAGATTGTCACCGCTGCCGAGAACCATCTCCTGCAGATGGGTCAACGCCGCGGGTGCGACCTCGTTCCATTCCTCGGCGGTAACGTCCGGACGGGCCGATCCTCGAGTGCTGATCACCCGGTCCTCGAGCTGACGCAGGCTCCGGAACGCATCTCCGTTGAGGACTTGGTTGAAGGCGGCCTGGTCGGAGTCGTTCAGCTGGGTGCGATCCGCGACGAAGCGTTGCGCGATGACCAGCTCAGTGAACCGGACCTGTTCACCAGCGGTGATCCGTTCGGCGGCGAGAGCGCCGGTGAGCAAGGCGTCCTCCTGCGAGATGATCTCGCGGAGACGGTACAGCTCGATCAAATTCTGGGTGTCCTGCTGGATTTCGGGATCATCGAGCGTGCCGACGACATCGTAGACGGCGAACATCGACTCGACGAGGTTGCTGTAGGTGCCGATGGTGCTTGCCCGGTCGACTGACCGATCGTCGATTGACTCGCGGACTTCCGGCAGTCGATCGAGCTGGGCGATCGCCTCATTCACGCGTTGTTCGGCGTCGCTACTGCTGGCCATACGGGCTAGCCAGCTACGCGCGGTGGACTTGAAGGCGGTGGCGTTCTTGTCGACCGCCAGACGGGCGGCGTCGAGTGCGTTCTTCCGGTCGGCACTGGGACCACCGAGGTAGACGACGGCTAGGCGTCGTTCAACCTGGAGGTCCAGCAGCAGCGGCTCACTCGGGGAGACGATCTGACTGTCGATCGCTTGGACGCCAAGGAGGTCCACACCGTCTCGGAGGGTAACCCAGGCGGCGAATGCCCAGAGAGCGACGAGTGAGGCGAGGAGCGCGATGACCTTGGTGCGCAGATTGGCGCTGCGAGACCGCATTGAACCGTCCGATGCCGAGCAGAGGAACTTGTCGGCAGAGGCATGCCGACCAAGCCGCCGGTGTAGGCAGACCGACGCACGCTAGCAGTTATCTGACTATTGACTCAAGACCGTCACTAAGTGTCACGTCCACAAGGGACTCGTGTGTCCTGAGGCGAATGCTGTCAGTCGTGACCGCCGAACATCTACGCGCATTCGGACAGGTAGGTCAGCAGCCTCCCGGCACTGTGCTGGGCTGCCAGAACTGTGGCGCGGACGATCAAGGTGGGTTGGTACAGATCCTTGTCATGCCACAGCGCCGGTCCCGTTGTGCCCTCGTGTTGACACAGGTAGGCGTGCCCGCGACCAACCGCGTCAATTACCTTGGGTGTCCGGGTGCCGCTGGCCAGCAAGATGTGCAACGCGTAAGCCGTTTCCTCTGCGGTAGCACTCCAGGTGCCCCAGCCGCCGTCGGTGCGTTGGGCGGCAAGTGTCCACTCGACCGCGCGATCCAGCGGTTGCGCCACTGTCGTCGGCTCCCCGAACTCTGCCAACGCCTGCACGCAGCAGGAAGTCGCGTAGTAGTGCGAGGCGTGCCACCTGTCGGCCCAGCTCCCCTGGAGTTCCTGACGATCCAGCAGGGCCGCCACCAGCCGTCGCACAGCAGCGCGATGGCGCGGCTGCGCGCCCGGCTGCTCCGCCAGTCGCTGGCCCAAAGCGTCGAGCACGTGGGCGTTGGTCGTGGTGCTGAAACCGTCCTCACCTGGCCACGTGGCGAAACCCTCGGGTGTCTCGTAAGGCCACAGACAGTCGGTTGACGCCGAGACGCCGAGGTGGCCGAGAGCGGCCAGAGTCACGGCGGTGGTGTCAGCGTCGGCCGGCAGCCCAGGACCGGTCGGCGTTCCGGTCGCCCCCAGGTCGGCGGTCAGGCTGTCCACCAGCCCCTGGAATCCGGTCAGGTCGATGCCGGCGCGAGCCAGGATGGTGGTCACCCAGGCTCGTTCGAAGACAGTGATCGGGGCTGCGCACGGCACGGGACCGCCGTAGCGATCGACGGCGCCTTCCAGATATGCCAACGCCCCGTGGCCGCCGGGGCGGTCGGGCCTGCCGAGCCACGCGGCGGTGGCCGCCGGCGAGGCACCCACCGTGCCCGAGGCGTTTGGTACGACGCCGCCCGCGGCGGGGGCGAGGTCGGCCACGACCTCCAACGCGTGCAGCAGCTTGTCGGGGATAGGTGCGCCAGTGGCCACCAGGTGACGTACGGCGGTGAGTCGCTGTCGGGTCACGCCACGTGGTAGGCCGAGCGGGGTGGAGCGCTGCCACCGTTCCAGAGCGGCTGGCGGCGGCATGGCCGGGCGGTGAATGTGGTCGTTGATGCGATCAGCGAGTGCGGGGACGATCATGTCGAGGGCCGGGGTGTCGGGTAACGGACCACCGTCGTTCACGAGCCCGGTCAGGGTGACCAGAGCCCGGTCGACGGCGTGAACCAGACGCGCCCGGTCCGCCGGTGGATCGGCGTGCAGGACCGTCAGTAGTGCCTCTGTCGCGCTCAGGGTGGGGACGAGACTGTAACCCCCCGGGGGCCCCCAGCCGCCGTCGGCCCGCTGGGTGTCGAGCAGGTAGCGCACCCGGTCGCTGTGTCCGATCAGCCACGGGGCGAGGCTCACCAGCCGGGCGGTCTCGTACGGTGACGGGGATGTGCGGCCAGCTGGATCGCGCATCATCTCCGCGACGAGGTCGCGGACCTGCCCGCGTACGGCGGCGGTCTTGCTGGTCGGTCTCCGCCCGCTGATGGTTGTCACCGGGATGCCCAGAAGTCGGTCCCGTGGTAGAAGCCGGCCGTGAAGCCGAGCACACGCCGCAGGTAGGTCACCTGCTGCGGGCTGACCTCGGCCAGCGGGTCGAGCAGTTTGTGGCACCGGTCGGCCAGGTCGATCGCCTGCTGGCGCACCTCGTGTTCGCCGACGCCCAACATCAGGATGTTCAGATCGCCGGCCTTGACGTCCCGGTTGTAGCTGGCCAGGTCGTTGACCAGCCGGAGAACCTTCTCCACCTCGTAGCTGGCGGTGACCAGCGCCGTCAAGTGCTCCTCGGTTTCTACCGCGCTCGTGGCGATCCAATGGGAGATGTTGACCCAGGTGGCGCCGTAGCCGGCGGCGTTGGCCAGGTAGTCACCGGCAGACGGCAGCTCGGCCATCTTGTTGTTTCGGTCTGTTCTCCACTGCCACTCCCGTAGCTCGGCGTCGAGCATGCGACGCAACTCGTCCTGCCACAGGTGACCCAGGCGTGAGAACAGCGGCGTAGCTGCCAGATCCTCGCGGATGTCCGCCAGGAACTGCGTGAGTTGGTCGCCGTCGGCCGGCGCGGAACCCGCCGCTACGGCGATACAGGCGGTGGCGGTGGCAGTGGCTTCTTCCAGGGAGCCGATCTCCGAGTCGATCCGCCAATCCTCTGCCGTCACCCACAGCGATGCGCGGTTCGCGGTACGCAGTTCGGCGGCGGTGCACCACGGGGCGATGAAAGCGGTGGACAGTGCCAGCGCGCTCAGCATGGCGGCATCGACGGGAGGATCGGGAAAGAGAGCGGGATACATGGCGACCCGGTCCTGCAGGTCGCGTTGCCCTCGCACGGCCACGGAACAGATCCGTCCCTGTTCGGCGCTCTGCTCAAGCGTGGCGGCCAGGGTGTCCGAGGGCATCAGTGGCTCCTGCTGGCGACGGAGTGCTCGCGACGCGACAGGGTCAGCTCGACTCGCCGTCGGGGGCGCAGTGAGGCGGCGACCCGTGGTGCGGGCACTGTGGGATCAGTCAGTGTGAAGCGGAACCTACTGATCAAGGTCGCCACGATCAACAGGGCCTCCACGTTGAACAGGTGTTCCCCGAGGCATCTGTGCATGCCGAGCCCGAACGGGTAGTAGGCATGGCGGTGAGGTGTGTCCGCGTCGGCGCGGCCGGGTGCGAAGCGCTCCGGATCGAAGGATTCGGCGGTGGAACCCCAGTAGGTCTTCATCCGCTGGGTGGCGTACGGGGAGAGGATGACGGTCGCGCCCTGCTCAATCCGCACTCCGCCCAGCACGTCGGCAGCCAATGCGCGCCGGGGGACGATCCAACCCGCCGGGTACAACCGAAGGAGTTCGCTGAGCACCATCTGGGTGTAGGTGAGCTGAGGCAGGTGCTCCGCCCGCACCGGCCCAGCACCGACAACCTGATCGACCTCTGCGTAGAGCCGGTCGGCGACGTCGGCGTGGTTGGCGAGGACCGGCCAGAGCCATGTCAACACGACGTAGCTCGTCTCCGTGGTGACCGCCACCATCGACACCAGGTCGTCGCGCATCTGCCGTTCGGACAACGGCTGGCCGTCACGTTGAGCACGTGCCAGCGTCGACAACACGTCGTCGCCGTCGCCGGGTTGACGCACCGCAGCGCGGAGGACCGGCAGCAGGATTCCGTCGATGGTCTGCACGGATCGGCGGAAGCGACGGTCGCCCGGCATCGGAATCCACCACGGTGCGAAGGGGGCCAGCAGACGTGGTGCCATGGAGGTGACGATGTCCTCCTGCGCCGCCATGATGCGCAGCGCGTCGTCGACCGAGACCCTGGAGTCGAAGAAGACCCGCATGATGGCGGCGCAGACGAGGCGGGACAACTCTGCGCCGATGTCGACGACGCTGCCCGCTGCCGCCGCCGTGTCCAGCCCATCGGTCGTCTCGTCGATGGCCTCAGCCATCGTGTCGACAAGCGCGTCGATGCGGCCGCGCCGGAAAAGTGGGGCCAGTGTCCTACGTGATGCCAGCCAGGTGTCGCCCTCGGCGAGGATGCCGTCGCCGACCAGTTTGCGGACCGAGCGCCAGAGCGCGGTGTCATCACCTCGGGGATAGTTGGCAGCCCGGTCCTGCAACACCTGCCGTACATGGTCGGGATGGGTCACGAGGTACGGACTGGAGACGCCGAGCCCGAGACGTACGACCTCACCGCCGGCGGCCTCACCGGCGTCCACCAGGGACTGATGTGCGTCACGGAGGAAGCTGGGCAGCGCCTTCCAGGCCGGCACAGACATGGGTCTGCCGGCGGCTCCTGCCTTCGGTGCCCCCATCGCGGACCCCTTCCTGTGGCTGGCCTCGAAGTTGCCGAGCGCGCAACTTCCAGGACTTAATGCAGCCTCAGTGTGCAATTTGTGAAGGCAGTCTCGCAATGGGTGACCAGCTTTGTCACTCGGCCTTGCGCCACCACCGCCGGTCTGCAGGTCGCTGCCGCGACTCGGGTCCTGCCGCTCCCACCGGCAGCAACCGTGCTCATCTGCCCTTGGGGCTGTGGCGGGCGTACTTGTTGCGGAACTTCTCGACTCGGCCGGCGGTGTCGAGCAGGCGCTGCCTGCCGGTCCAGAAGGGATGGCTGGCCGAGGAGATCTGGACGTCGATGACGGGGTAGGTGTTGCCGTCGGTCCATTCGATGGTCTGGTCGCTGGTGGCGGTGGAGCGGGTGAGGAAGGCGAAGTCGGCGTCCTTGTCGCGGTAGACGACGGGCCGGTATTCGGGGTGGATGCCGGGCTTCATGCGGGTCGTGCTCCTTCGGTGTCGGTCAGTTCCGCCGTTCCGAGGGGGAAGCAGCCGGTGAACGGGTCGGGGTAGGTGCGCCAGGTCTGTTCGCCGTCGGCGAGTTCGGCGTCGGTGAGCAGGCAGCCGGAGAGGGTGCGGTGCAGCTCGGCGGGGTCGGTGTCGAGGCCGATGAAGACCAGGTGCTGGTGGCGGTCGCCGTAGTAGGGGTCCCAGTCGAGGGCGGCGGCGAGGCGGCGCTGGACCTCGACGTGTTCCCAGTGGTCATCGGGCAGGCTGACCAGCCAGTGCCCGAGGGAGCCCATGGCCAGGCCGCCGCCGGCGAAATCCCAGGCGATGACCGTGTCGGGTTGGCTGGCCAGCCAGAGGTGGCCCCGAGACCGGATCATCTCGGCGTTGACGTCTTCGAGGACGTCGTGCAGGCGCTGGGGGTGGAATGGGCGACGGGCCCGGAAGACGGCGGAGACGACTCCGCAGTCGGATTCCGGCTCGTGCGCGCCGAGGGTGTAGCCCTGCAGACCACGGGCGAGGACCCCGGGAGTCTCCGGCCGGTGTCGGTGGGTGTGGCGCAGTTGTCGGGTCAGCGTGTCGGCGTCGACGAGGTCGCCGTCGACGCGGATGTGGGTCGCCCAGGGCGCCATCCGGTGCAGGAGAACCGCCAGCCGGCTGGTGTCGAACGCCCCCTCGCGGGACTGTCCCCAGAGGACGAGGGTGTCGGCGTACTCGATCTGCCGGACGATGACGTCGGCGAGCGCGCGGTGGTCGTCGTCGGCGGCCTGAATGCCGAGCGTGGCGAGGTCGTCGGTGCTGGCCAGGCCGTCGAGCAGGTGCTCGGCGTCGAGGACGGTGACGTAGGAGTCGACGCGCAGCAGGTTGGTGATCGGTACCCCGTCGACGAGGCAGTGGGCGCAGGCGGCGGCGACAGCCTCGGGTTCGACCACCTCGGGCAGCATCAGCACCTGGTCCCGGCCGGGGTGGCTGCGGCTGAGCCGGACGAGGGTTGGTAGCACGTCCTCGCGGAGTGTGCACGAGACACAGCCGTGTCGCAGGGCGACCTGCTCGTCCTCGATGATGCCGCCGCCGGTGCGGACCACCCTGCGGACGACGCCGTCGCGGATGCCGGTGAGGTCGTGCCGTACCAGCAGCAGCGAGGTGTCGGCGGCGAGCAGCGTACGGGCGACGGCGAAGGTCGCCGCTGGCCAGAACCCGGACAACACGGTCAGCGACGGACGGGTGTCGGCGTCCGATGTCACCGCACGGGTCGGGGCCTGTGGTGACGACGACATGGGATTCCTCTCGACTTAACTGAAAACGATTGTCATTCTATACACATGCTAACTCCGGAAGTGAACAGGGCGGTGTCGAGGTCGGGTTGACCTGACGGGAGTGCGACCTGCTGTGGTGTCTGGTCGACCCCGGCACGGAGCCGGCTGATCGGCTGATGCGATACTGAAAACCGTTGTCGTTATCGTGGCACCTGACCTAGGAGCGATCACTGTGTCCAGACGTTGCGACGTCACCGGCGCGGAGCCGAGCTTCGGCAACGCCGTGTCCCACTCCCACCGGCGCACTCGCCGCCGGTGGAACCCGAACCTGCAGAACCACCGTTACTGGCTGCCGTCGCAGCGGCGGTGGGTCAGCCTCACCCTGACGGCGAAGGCGTTGAAGACCGTGGACCGTAAGGGCATCGAGAAGGTCGTCGCCGAGCTGCGTAGCCGGGGAGTGAAGCTCTGATGGCCCGCCAGACAGATGTCCGGCCGATCGTGCGGCTGCGCAGCACCGCCGGTACCGGCTATACGTACGTCACCCGCAAGAACCGCCGCAACGACCCCGACCGTCTGACCCTGCGCAAGTACGACCCGATCGTGCGCCGGCACGTCGAGTTCCGCGAGGCCCGCTGATGGCCCGCAAGAGCCTGGTCAACCGCCAGGCCCGGCGCGAGGAACTGGTCGCTCGGCACGCCGAGGCGCGGGCGGAGCTCAAGCGGGCGGTCGCCCACCCGGACACCGACCCGGACGTACGCGCCGAGGCGGTCCGCCGGCTCGACCGGCTGCCGCGCGACTCCAGCCCGGTGCGACTGCGCGTACGCGATCAGATCGACGGCCGCCCACGTGGCGTGTTGACCCGGTTCGGACTGTCCCGGGTCAGGTTCCGCGAACTGGCCCTGCGTGGCGAGCTGCCCGGGGTCCGCAAAGCGTCCTGGTGATCTCACGGACGCCGGGGCGCCTCGGGTCGTAGCGCGGCCGTGGTCCGAGACCCGTGCAAAGGAGTCGGTCGCGCGCAGACACGCCCTCACACTCTGGGAATGCCCGCGATCCCGCGCTTGCGGTGACCGACGGGCACTGTGACGTCAGCGGGTGGCGGCGGTCGGTACGACATTGCTCTGCCGGGTGTCGCCGTCGCGCAGGTAGGTCACTGACACGGGCTGGCCGGGTTCGGCCGACCGCAACGCGCCGATGAACGCCTCCAGCGTGTCGGTGCGCTCATCGGCCATCTGGATGACGATGTCGTCCGGGCGCAGCGGCCGTGGGGTGCTGGGCGGCAACCGTCATCCATTCGTCGTGTTGCCCGCCGCGCGATACTGGCTCAACTACGCCGAACCCCGGGCGACCCCACCGGCACCCGTCGTCCCAAGCGGCATGGTGCACCGCCGCCACTACCCGTGTCCGGCGGACGGAGGTCCCAGCGCCGTCCGACCTAGCGACGAAGGAGTACCGATGAAGGCACGGCAAGCACTCCTCGCCTTGATGATGGTCGGCGTGCTGACGCTGGCCGGCTGCGCGAACGACAGCGGTGATCAGGCGGCCTCGTCGCGAAGCTCGTCCGACGGGTCCACAGACGTGGGAACCGACAGCTACGACTTCACCGTCCCGACGCTCGACGGCGGCAACTTCGACGGCCGCAGCCTGGCCGGCAAGCCGGCGCTGCTGTGGTTCTGGGCCCCGTGGTGCCCCACCTGCCTGGGGCAGGCCAAGCCGGTCACCGATCTCGCGACCAGGTACCAGGGCAGAGTTGCCGTGGTCGGGGTGGCTGGCCTGGACAAGGTCCCGGCGATGCACGACTTCGTGCGGATGGCCAAGATCTCCGGCTTTCCGCAACTGGCCGACGAACAGGGCATGGTCTGGAAGCGGTTCAAGATGACCGAGCAGAGCACCTTCGTGGTCCTTGACAGCCAAGGAACGATCGTGTCCCGCGGCCGTGTCGATGTCGGCAAGCTGCCCGAACTGCTCGATCCGCTGCTGGTGGGTTGAGATGCTGGACGCACCGCTGGGCTTGGCGGTCGCCGCCGGGATGCTCGCCGCGGTCAATCCGTGCGGGTTCGCGCTGCTGCCGGCGTACCTGTCGCTGCTGGTCGCGGGCGAAGCGGAGACCGACCGTGGGGCAGCCGTCGCCCGGGCCCTGGCCGCCACCGCCGCGATGACCGTCGGTTTCGTCGCCGTCTTCGGCCTGTTCGGTCTCGTCCTCTCTCCCGTAGCCGGCTCGGTGCAGAGGCACCTTCCCTGGGTGACCGTCGTTCTGGGTGTGCTGCTGCTCGCATCGGGTGGTTGGCTGCTGGCCGGCCGGCAACTGCCGGGACTGCGGCTGGCGGTCTGGCGCGCCCCAACCGTGCGCCGGTCACTGCCGTCCATGGTGGTGTTCGGCGCCGTCTACGCGGCGGCATCGCTGTCATGCACGATCGGCCCGTTCCTGGCCATCGTCGTGAGCAGCTTCCGCGCCGGCTCGATCGTCGCCGGGGTCGGGCTGTTCTGTGCGTACGCGGCCGGCATGGGCCTGACCGTCGCGGTGGCCGCTCTCGCTGTGGCCCTCGCCCGCGACGGCCTGCTCCGTCGGATCCGCCGCGCCGCACCACTGCTGTCCCGCCTTGGTGGCGCGCTGCTCGTGGTCGCCGGTGCCTACGTGGCCTGGTACGGCTGGTTCGAGATCCGGATTCTGCGCGATGTCACGACCGACGACCCGATCATCGCCGCTGCCGGCGCGGCGCAACGCTGGTTGGCCACTGAACTCGACCGCACCGGGGCCACGACTCTCACGGTGATCCTGGCCGCCCTCCCGGCCGGCGCGGCGATCGGCTGGTGGCGCCAACGACGACGGCAGAACCACCCGACCCGGCAGCCCGCGGGGACGAGCACGGCGGAGCGACCGGACTGAGCAGTCCGCTCTCGCTCTGACGTGGCCGGGCGGGCTCGGCGTGCTGCCGGGCCCGCCCGATCAGTTGGTTGGTTGGGTGGTGGTGGTTATGCGAGGGGTGCGAGTCGGAATTGTTGGTTGGTTTGTCCGTGGCAGTCGTAGAGCTGGATCTGTGCTCC
>FOLJ01000008.1 GCA_900112325.1 Micromonospora sediminimaris | reverse complement strand
TGAGTTTCCCCCGCTTTGATGGAGCGGTGGTTACCTGCTGCCGGCTGGCGCAGGGGTGGCGATAGGTGGTTCGGCTGGCTCGGTTTGGCGGGTGTGCCAGGCGGTCTCGTACTCGTTCGGGCTGAGGTAGTCCAGTTCCTTCTGGATGCGGCGGGTGTTGTACCAGCCATCGATGTAAGCGAAGATCGCATTCTCTGCCTCGTCGCGGGTCCGCCAGGACGTGCGGTAGACGAGTTCGATCTTCAGCGTGGACCAGAAGTTCTCCATGAGCGCGTTGTCGTAGGAGTCACCGACGGAGCCCATCGAGGGCAGAATCCCGTTGTCCTGCAAGCGTTCCGTGAAGCGGAACGACGTGTAGTTCGACCCGCGATCTGAGTGGTGGATCAACTGGCCGTCGCGGACATCCCGGGACCAGATGCCGTATTCGAGGGCGGCGAGGATCAGGTCGGTGTCGCAGCGGTCGGAGGTCTTCCACCCCACGATCCGGCGGGAGAACACATCCCGGACCGCGGCGAGCCAGAACACGCCTTCGCCGCAGGGGACGCGGGTGGCGTCGGCGACCCAGAGCCGGTTCGGCCCGTCGGCGGTGAACTGCCGGTTGACCAGATCCGGCGCCGGCGTGTGCCGCGGATCCCGCCTCGTGGAACCGCCGCGCCAGCCGCGACGCAGGAACGCACCCTGCCAACCCTGCTGCGCCATCAGCCGCTCGACCCGCTTACGGCCCACCCCGATGCCGTCGCGGCGTAGCTGCCGGTGGACCCGGTCCGCGCCGTAGGTGCGCCCGGAGGTCTGCCAGATCTCATGGATGTTCGAGATCAGCCCCAGATCGACCACGTCCCGGTCGCAGGGCTGCTCGGCCTGTCTCACCCACGCGTAGTAGGTCGAGGCGCCGATGTTCAGGACCCGTAGCAGGAGCGCGACCGCGAACTGGTCACGATGTTCACCGATGAACCTCATGACCGTCGCCGGGTCGGGTCGAGCTCCGCCGCGAAATACGCACTCGCGGCCTTCAAGATCTCGTTCGCCCGCCGCAACTCGGCGACCTCCCTGCGCAGCCGGCGGTTCTCCTCCGCCATCTCGCTGGTCGGCCGATCGTGACGCTCACCCGCGTCGGCCTCGGCCTGACGGATCCAATTCCGCAACGCCTCGTGATGCACGCCAAGCTGCTCGGCCAGGCGCCGGATCACCGGCTTCGGGTCCGACTCGCGGTACAAGCGCACAGCACGCTGACGTAGCTCATCGGGGTACTTCTTCGGTGCTGCCACGGACAACTTCCTCCCCACGGCCATCAGACCATGATCAAGAAGCTCCATGAAAGCGGGGGTGGCTCAGCTTGGCTCCGGGCTGGAGCGCGCCGGACCGTATCGACGCGATCACGTCGGCGATGATCTGCTCGTACACAGGTTGTCTGGGCATGGCAACGGCCTCTCGTCAGCGCGTCGAGCATGCCACGCCGACCCTGCATCCTGTGCGTGCAGTGTTGACTGTGTATACAGTGTGCGCTAAGTTTGGGTCGCCAGAGGTTCTCTCGTCAGCAGCGGAGTGCTTCGTGGTGGGCGGGGTGGTCCCGTGCTGCCCCGCCCTGACCTTAAGGAGGAACAGATGCGTGAGCGTCGCGCGGTCAATGAGGTGCCGGTGGGGCGGCGGGTCGCGCAGTGGCGGGTACGGCGCAACATGACGCAGCAGCAGTTCGCCGACCGGCTCGGCAAGTCCAAGAGCTGGGTCGACAAGATCGAGCGTGGGGCACGTCGGCTGGAACGGGTGTCGAACCTCCGGGAAATCGCCGACGCCCTTCGGATCGACGTGCAGGTCCTCCTTGCCGAACGACCCGTGAGGCCGGGACAGGCTGACGCCGGTGTGGAGCGGATCCGGGCCGCGCTGGCCCGGTATCACGTGCCGGCCCCGCCCCGACCGCCCGACGTCGCGCAGTTACGGGCCGGTCTCGAACACGCGAAGCAGAGCTACCGGCATGCGCATTATCCGGCGCTGCTCACCGTGCTGCCCGGTCTGCTCGACGCCGTGCGGGCCGCCCGCATCGGCCGGCTCACCGACATGCTACTGGTGCCGGTCTATGGCCTGATCGCGTTGACCATGGTCAAGGTGGACCAGGGCGAGTTGGCGTGGTTGACCGCCGACCGGGCAATGGCCGTCGCCCTGGCCTCGGAGGATCCGCAGCTGACCGCCGTCGCCACCGTACCGCTGTGTCAGGCCCTGCGCTGCTGCGGCCGAAACGGAGCCGCCGTGCGGGCCGCCGTCGTCGCCGCCCACCGCCTCGGACCCCGACCCGGCACCCAGCCTCCGGCCAGCGTGGAGTCGCTGCGCGGGACGCTCCTGATTCAGGCCGCCCTGGCCGCCGCCGACCGGGCCGACGAACACAGCGCCCGAGGGCTGGTCGACCAAGCCGTCGAACTGGCCGACCAGGGGAGCTTCGGCGGTGAAGGATTCGGCGCCGCGGCAGTGCAGACGGCCCGTGTGCTCGTCGAGGCCGCGAGGGGAGACCTTCCAACGGCGACGGTACGCCACGAACGACTGCTGGCCAGCCCAGGCTGGCGGTGGCTGCCGCAAGAGCACCGGGCCGCGTACCTGCTCGACGTCGCGCGCGCGTACGCGGGGATCGGTGAGATGTCCCGGGCCGGGCGGGCGCTGCTGGAGGCCGAACGCGCCGCTCGCGGCGAGGTGCGTGACCGGCCGGCGGCGCGGAACCTGGTGGCGTTCGTGGCCCGGTCCACCGCCGCCCCGGCCGACCTGACCCGTCTCGCCGCCAGCCTGCACGCGACCTGAGCCGGCATGCTCGCCCGAATCCTCGCTCTCGCCATGCAGCGCCTACGCAATCTTGGAAAGTTTCCGTTCTTCGCTAACGGAAACTTTCCAAGATTGCGTCGGTCGGCTGGCGGGCGCAGCTGTGAGAGTCGGGGTCTGCGCCTGGTGCGGCACATGCGTGGCCGTGGCGGCGCGACCTCCACCGCGCAGATGCCCACCGACGCCCTGATGGCGCTGTTGCGCGGCGAGCAGTAAGGACGGGAGAAGTAACCCTTCCTTCCTTACCCGCGCAGGGAGCGGTAGAGGTCGAGGGTGTGGGCGGCGATGGCGTCCCAGGAGAAGTGTTCGACGGCGCGTCGCCGCCCGGCCCGGCCGAGCGTGGCGGCGCGTTCGGGCGCGGCCAGCAACTCGTTCAGGCGGGCCGCCAGGTCGGCCTCGAAGCGCGCCGGGTCGACGGGCGCGCCGTCGAGGCCCGCCTGCTCGATCGGGACCAGCAGGCCGGTCTCGCCGTCGGCGACCACCTCGGGGATGCCGCCGGTGGCGGTGGCCACCACCGCCGTCTCGCAGGCCATCGCCTCCAGGTTGACGATGCCCATCGGCTCGTACACCGACGGGCAGACGAAGATGGTGGCGTGGGTGAGCACCTGGATCACCTCGGACTTGGGCAGCATCTCGGCCACCCAGACCACCCCGGAGCGGCTCGCCCGTAGTTCGGCGACCAGGCCCTTCACCTCGGCGGCGATCTCCGGGGTGTCCGGTGCCCCGGCCAGCAGCACCAACTGGGTGTCCGCCGGCAGCTCGCGGGCGGCGCGCAGCAGGTGCGGCAGACCCTTCTGCCGGGTGATCCGCCCGACGTAGACCACGCTGGGCAGGGCCGGGTCGATGCCGAGGCGCGTCAGCACGTCCGTGCCCGGATCCGGGGCGTACTGCGCGGTGTCGATGCCGTTGTAGATCACGTGCACCCGGTCCGGATCCACCGACGGATACGCGGCCAGCACGTCCCGGCGCATCCCCGCGCTTACCGCCACGATCGCGTCGGCCGCCTCGTACGCCGTGCGCTCACACCACGAGGAGAGCGCGTAGCCACCGCCGAGCTGCTCGGCCTTCCACGGTCGCAGCGGCTCCAGGCTGTGCGCGGTCGCCACGTGCGGCACCCCGTACAGCAGCTTCGCGGTGTGCCCGGCCAGGTTCGCGTACCAGGTGTGGCTGTGCACCACGTCGGTGCCGGCACACCCGGCGGCCATCTCCAGATCCACGCCCATCGTGCGCAGCGCGGCGTTCGCGCCGGTCAGGGCCGCCGGCTCGGCGTACGCCCGAACTCCTGGCTCGGTACGCGGCGCGCCGAAGCAGTGCACCCGCACGTCGGTGATCCGGCGCAGCTCCCGGGCCAGATACTCGACGTGCACCCCGGCACCGCCGTAGACCTCCGGCGGGTACTCCCGGGTCAGCAGGTCCACTCGCAGCCGTGCGGAGTCCGTCATGCCCGGCACCCTAGTGCAGAATCCGGCGTCGCACCCGGCCGCGGAACTGTCCCGTACGAGTGGTGAACCGGCACCGGTATGGATAGCGTCTGTTCATGGCTGCCAAGGTGCTCGCGATCGTCCTGGCCGGCGGAGAGGGCAAGCGCCTGATGCCGCTGACCACGGACCGGGCCAAGCCGGCCGTCCCGTTCGGCGGGATGTACCGCATGGTCGACTTCGTCCTCTCCAACCTGGCCAACGCCGGCTATCTGAAGATCGTCGTGTTGACCCAGTACAAATCCCACTCCCTCGACCGACACATCACCAAGACGTGGCGGATGTCGACGCTGCTCGGCAACTACGTCACGCCGGTGCCCGCGCAGCAGCGCCGTGGCCCCTGGTGGTTCGCCGGCTCGGCCGACGCGATCTACCAGAGCTTCAACCTGATCTACGACGAGCAGCCCGACTACGTGATCGTCTTCGGCGCCGACCACATCTACCGGATGGACCCCCGGCAGATGGTGGAGGACCACATCGCCTCCGGCGCCGGGGTGACCGTCGCCGGCATCCGGCAGCCGCTGTCGACGGCCGACCAGTTCGGCGTCATCGAGGTCGGCGAGGACGGTCGACGGATCCGGGCCTTCCGGGAGAAGCCCACCGACGCCGTCGGCCTGCCCGACGCGCCCGACGAGATCTACGCCTCGATGGGCAACTACGTCTTCACCACCCGGGCGCTCATCGACGCGGTCGAACGCGACGCCGACGACAAGACCAGCAAGCACGACATGGGCGGCAGCATCATCCCGATGCTCGTCGAGCGCGGCGAGGCGAACGTCTACGACTTCCGCGACAACGAGGTGCCCGGCAGCACCGACCGGGACCGCGGCTACTGGCGCGACGTCGGAACCCTCGACTCGTTCTACGACGCCCACATGGATCTGATCAACGTCCACCCGGTGTTCAACCTCTACAACTTCGACTGGCCGATCTACACCGAGCAGCCGCCGTATCCGCCGGCCAAGTTCGTGCACCAGTGGGGGGAGCGGGTCGGCCGGGCGGTCGCCTCGATGGTCTCGCCCGGCGCGGTGATCTCCGGCTCCCTGGTGGAGAACTCGATCGTCTCGCCCAAGGTGAAGGTCCACTCCTGGGCCCACGTGGACGGCTCGGTGCTCATGGAGGGTGTCGAGATCGGCCGGCACGCGGTGGTCCGCCGGGCCATCCTCGACAAGAACGTCCAGGTGCCCGAGGGCGCCGAGATCGGCGTGGACCTGGAACGGGACCGGCAGCGCTACACGGTCTCCGACAACGGCATCGTGGTCATCGGCAAAGGACAGAAGGTAGAACCGTGAGCGCTCATCCCCGTGCCGGCCAGCCCGCCGAGCCCGCCGACCTGGTCGACGTACCACGGCTGGTGACCGCCTACTACGCCGAGCATCCCGACCCGGCCGACCCGGCGCAGCAGGTCTCCTTCGGCACCTCGGGGCACCGCGGGTCGAGCCTGCGCAACGCCTTCAACTCCGACCACATCCTCGCCGTCACCCAGGCGCTCTGCGACTACCGCCGCGAGCAGGGCGTCGACGGCCCGCTCTTCCTCGGCCGGGACACCCACGCGCTGTCCACCCCGGCGGCCGTCGACGCCCTGGAGGTGCTCGCGGCCAACGACGTCACAGTGTTGCTGGACAGCCGCGACGGCTACACCCCCACCCCGGCCGTGTCGCACGCCATCCTGACCCACAACCGAGGCCGCACCGCCGGCCTCGCCGACGGCATCGTGATCACCCCGTCGCACAACCCACCGGACGACGGCGGATTCAAGTACAACCCGACCCACGGCGGCCCGGCCGACTCCGACGTCACGAAGTGGATCCAGGACCGCGCGAACGCGATCCTCGCCGCCGGGCTCAAGGAGGTGCGCCGCATCCCGTACGCGCGGGCCCGCGCCGCCGACACCACCGACACGTACGACTTCCTCGCCGCGTACGTCGACGACCTGCCGGCGGTGCTCGACCTGGACGCGATCCGCGCCGCCGGGGTCCGCATCGGCGCCGACCCGCTCGGCGGCGCCAGCGTCGACTACTGGGGCGAGATCGCCGACCGGCACCGGCTCGACCTGACAGTGGTCAACCCGACCGTCGACCCGACCTGGCGGTTCATGACCCTCGACGGCGACGGCAAGATCCGGATGGACTGCTCGTCGCCGAACGCGATGGCCTCGCTGATCGCCAGGCGCGCCGACTACCAGGTGGCCACCGGAAACGACGCTGACGCCGACCGGCACGGCATCGTCACCCCCGACGCCGGGCTGATGAACCCCAACCACTACCTCGCCGTCGCCATCGCTCACCTGTTCCGTACCCGTGGGAACTGGGGCCCGGACGCGGCGGTCGGCAAGACCCTGGTCTCCTCATCCATGATCGACCGCGTCGCCGCCGACCTCGGCCGCCCGCTGCTGGAGGTGCCGGTCGGTTTCAAGTGGTTCGTGCCCGGACTGCTCGACGGCGCGGTAGGTTTCGGCGGCGAGGAGAGCGCCGGCGCGTCCTTCCTGCGCCGCGACGGCGGCACCTGGACCACCGACAAGGACGGCATCCTGCTCTGCCTGCTCGCCGCCGAGATCATCGGCAGCACCGGGCGGACCCCGAGCGAGCACTGGGCCGAGTTGGCCGACCGGTTCGGCGCACCCGCGTACGCCCGCATCGACGCACCCGCCACCCGGGAGCAGAAGGCCGTGCTCGGCAAGCTCTCCCCGGAGCAGGTACGCGCCACCGAACTGGCCGGCGAACCGATCACCGCCACGCTTACCACCGCCCCCGGCAACGGGGCCCCGATCGGCGGCCTGAAGGTGACCACCGAGTCGGGCTGGTTCGCCGCCCGCCCGTCCGGCACCGAGGACGTCTACAAGATCTACGCCGAGTCCTTCCAGGGCCCCGACCACCTGGCCCGTCTCCAACAGGAGGCCCAGGCCCTGGTCACCGACGTCCTCGGCAGCGCCTGAAGCCGTCGCGGAAACGCGGACGAGCGACCGGCCCTCGCCGTCCGGTCGGCCACCGCTCCCGCCGGGTCGGGCGGTGCCCAAGCCGCGGTGCCGGGTGTGGTGACCGTGGGTGACCACACCCGGCTGCCCTGTCACGAGCCGTTGGGGCCGATCGACGTGGGGCGGAAGGTGTACTCCCGACCGCAGTAGTCCGGCACGGTGCTGGGCCGGTCGAGCGACGTCCGGCAGACCTGGATCACCACGCGGTCGATGCCCACCGCCCAGGCGTCGGAGTCGAGAACGAAGTCGAACCGCAGCACTCCGTTGTCCACCCGCTGCGCTGCTCGGTCGATCGGACGTTCGCCCGCGTACGCGACGTAGCTGGCGATTGTGTAACGACGGTCGTCGCGGCAGAAGATCGGCTCGTTGGCGCTGGGCCGGTCAACGACGACTCCGGTCAGCCGCACGGCCTTGGTTGGCGCGGTGGAACGCCACTCCAGGACGCCTTCGGTGTAGCCATAGGTGCAGTTGTCTCCGGAGGGGACGGAGAAACGCTGGGAGATCGGGACGGCGGCTGCGCTGCCGGCCATGACGGTGGTGGCGAGAAGCGCGGCGGCGAGGACGGTCGCCGCCCGCAGCAGTGCGCGGATCATGTGCCTCCTTCCAGACTGATCCGGCGCGGTGGTGGGTCGGGCGGGAAGGTCGCGACAGGGGGGCCCGATTGGGACGGCCACCGACACCGGTTGCGGATTAAGTGAAGTCTATCGATGTAAGGGTGGAAAGTCAGCCGCCGCGGCGCCGGATCAACGCGGCGGTGGCATCTCGCGGCGGCCCAGCTGACGACGCAGGTTCTCGGGGAGCAGTTCGCGAAGCTGCTCGGGCAGCAGCGGCAGGTCGAGCAGGCTCAGCTTGAGCTGGCTGCGTTCCTGGTAGCGGGCCGGGTCGAGGCGGACCACCAGGCCCGCGTCGGCGCGGTAGCCGATGTCCACCGCACCGGAGGTCGAACCGTCCCGGATGACCTGGCCGTCCACCTCGATCGCGACCGGCGCGGACCCGGGCCGCAGTTCCAGCCGGACCCGTTCGTCGGGGGAGAGCACCACCGATCGCGAGATGCCGGACATCGGCGCGCTGGGGGTGACCACCACGGCACGCGTCGCGGGAGAGATCAGCGGCCCGCCAGCGGCGTAACTGTAGGCGGTCGACCCGCTGGGGGTGCTCACGACCAGCGCGTCACAGCGGTAGTAGCCGTACTGCTGCCCGTTCACCGCCAGGGTCGCGCTGACGAAACCCTGCCCGGGGTGGCGGATCAGCGCGATGTCGTTGAACGCGACCACGTCGTCGCCGCACACGTCGCAGGCCAGGCAGCTGTGCGACTCGACGGTGTACTCACCGGCCAGCAGCCGGTCCAGCGCCGCCGGCAGCTCCGGCGGCTCCACCTCCACCAGAAACCCCAACTTGCCCAGGTGTACGCCGAGCACCGGCTTGGGATCGGGTACGGCCGCCCGCAGCGCCCCCAGCATCGTGCCGTCCCCGCCGATGCTGACCAGCACGTCCGCCCCGGCGGGGAGGTGGTCCTCCGGTACCGGGCGGACGGACTCGGGCACCCGCTGCCGGTCCTGCTCGCGTACCGTCAGGGCCACCTCGTGCCGCGCGGCCCAGGCGGCGATGGTGTCCACCACCGGGGACACGTCCCGGGTGGGGTGCAGCACCAGCCCGAGCCGGATGCGGTCCATACCCACAGCTCACCACAGTCGGAGCGCCTTTCATGCCGGTACGCGGCAAGGCGCGCCGGCGGTGTCCCGACCGCCGGCGCGCCCTAGACCGCCGCTACCGGCGCGGTCGGCCCGTCAGATGGTTCAGCGACCGGGCGACCAACTCGTCGCGGGCCGCCGGCGCCAACCCCTCCAGCCCGAAGCCCAGGTAGACGGTGTCCCGGGTGACCACCGTCGAACCCTCCTCGAACGCCTGCTGGCTGCGCGACCAGTCGTTGGCCGTCGGGGCGGACCCCTCCGGCGGACCGGCCACCGTCCAGCCACCGAGGTCCGTCTCGAACGACGTCTCGGCGACGGTGGCCCCGTCCACCACGACCCGGGTGTCGTCGATGAACAGACCGAGACCCTGGGTGGCCCAGTCGCTGGCGTAGCTGATGGAGACCTCCACCTGCCCGCCCGCGTACCCGGACAGGTCGGCCACGAACTCCTTCCAGCCGTTGGAGGTGCCGGTCGCCGCGTGCCACTGGCCGGTGCTGCCGGTCGGCGAACAGTCCGCGCCCTGGTAGTGGGCGAGGAACGGGTGCAGTTGAGCCACCCAGCCGGAGGCGCAGCTGTCGCCGGTCTCCTGGGTGGTCAGGCCCCCGGCGTCCGGCAGCGTGGTCCAGTCGTCGGTGCCGACCGCACGCGCCTCGACGAACATGAAGTCCCAGTTCGTCTCGATGTCGAACGAGGTGTAGAAGCGCAGCTCAGCGCTGCTCGCCCCGGTCAGGTCCACCGTCCGGGTCAGCCGCTTGTACGACTCGTCGGACTGCCCGCTGAACAGGTACCACTCGCCGGTACGCGGATCGAACGGCGCCCCGCCCGGGCGCCCCCAACCCACCGGGGCGGAGCTGGTGAACTGCGGGAACTGTGCCGGCGGCAGGAAACTCGACGTGGTCAGGAACGAGGCGGTGTGATCCTGGTTGCCGGCCGAGCCATCGGCGTTGAGCGTTCCAGTGAAGCCGGCGAACGCCCCGTCGTCACCCCGGACCGGGTACGGCTGCCCGTCGGGTGAGGTGCCGCCGTCACTGACATAGTTGTACGCCCCCAGCCAGTACTGCTGGAAGTCGTTGAGCAGCGGCAGGCAGCTCGGATCGGCGGCGTCGGTGCACTCCGGCGGGGCGTCCGGCAGGTAGCCGTACGAACCGTTGGCCGCCTGGGCGTAGAGCGCGTACTTGCCGCTGATCAGCAGCTTGCCGCCCTCGTTGAGGTAGTCCCGGACGGACAGCTCGGTGTCCACCGCCGCCTTCGCCACCGTGCCCGGCACCTGACCCGGCTCGCGCAGGATGATGTCGTCGCCGGTCTCCCAGACCACCGCGTCGTAGTGCGACAGCACACCCAGGTGGTGCGGGGCGGCACGCCCCATCGCGTCGAAGTCGTACACGTCGCTGCTGCGCCCGGCGGCCTTCAGCGACGCGGCGACCTCGTCGGCGTACTTCGCGGTGGTGGTGTCCTGGGCGGGACTGACACCTGTGACGTCCTCCACGGCCAGCACCAGCACGTCCCCACCGATGTCGTCGTGCACCCGGTAGGTGAAGCGCTCGCTGCTGACCTTGCCCCGGCCCGGTCTGGTAGCGGTGAACCAGACCCGCACCCGGTCGCCGGGTCGGGCACCGGTGACCTTGCCGCGCAGTTCGGCGAAGTAGTCGTTGTGGGTGTCGCCGTAGCGTTCACCGCCGCGCCACTCACGGACCCGGGTGGACTTCGTCCGGCCCCCGTTGATCGACCAGTTCAGCTTGACGTTCTTCAACGAGCGCCGGGTGATCGCGGCGACCTGCTGGGTCCGGCCGTACGACACGTCGAAGGCGTCCACCAAGAAGTCCGGGGTGCTGCGGCCGACCACCGAGACCGGATCGTCCGGCTGGTGGGCCGACTTCGCCACCGACAGCGCGAACGGAATGTTCTTGGCCACCTCGGCGGCGATCAACTTCTCGTCGTCGGGGAAGATGAAGCCGCTGACGCAGTCCTCCGGCAGCCACTGGTCGTCCGGGTCCGACTCGGCCGCCGCCTGGCAGGTGGACATCTCCGGGGTGAAGCCCAGCGTGCCGTAGCGCACCGTCGCGTGGCTGTCCGTGTCGCCGTTTGTGGTGTAAAGCTCGGCGGAGATGTCCGGGTCGTAGCCGGGCACCGCGGGATTGGCGTCGTCGCCGACAAGCGTCTCGTAGATCACGTCGTCCGGGGTAGGCGTGGCGACCTGCCAGCCGACGCCGTACAGCAGCAACTGCGCGGCGGAGTGGTAGTTGACGAAGAACTCGAACCTGAGCCGCTTGAACAACGCGTCCAGCGCCTTCGTCTCCGGCTCCGAGTTCGGACCCGGCCCCCGGTAGGTGTCACTGGCCGGGTCCGGCGACGACCCCTCGTTGTCGTAGCCCCACTTGTAGCTGAAGTTACGGTTCAGGTCGACGCCGTCGGCCCCGGTAATCTCGCCGTCGCCGTTGTTGTCGCGCAGGTTCTTGCGCCACAGCCGGTTACCGGGGGTGAAGGTGTGGTCGTAGCCGTCCGGGTTGAGCACCGGGATGAACCACAGCTCGGTGGTGTCCACCAACCGGGTGATCTCCCGATCCGAGCCGTACCCGGTCAGCACGTGGTGCATCAGCCGACGGGTCATCTCCGGCGTGATCCACTCCCGGGCGTGCTGGGTACCGCCGTACAGCACCGCCGGCCGCTTGCCGTCCTTGATCTTCTTCGCGTCCCTGGTCACCTTGATCGCGAGGATCGGCTTACCCTGGGCCGACCGACCGATGCTCTGCACCTTGGTCAGCTTCGGATAACGGGCCGCCGTCGCGGTGATCTCGTCGCGGATGCCGCCCGGCTCGCTGTACGACCGGAAGGCCCGCCAGCCCGCCGCGGCCTGCTCCCGCAGCACCTGCGAGGCATCCTTGCCGCGGACCTTCTTGACCTCCAGATCGACGCCCTTGCGGGCCAGCCGGTCGGCCTGCCCCCGGCTGAGCACCGTCTCGATCTCCGTCTTGCCGGCTTGGTCGGGCGTCGCACCGTGCCCGATGTCGACACCTGCCTCCCGCAACGTGTGCAGCTGCGCGGGATCGACAGTGCCGACGTACACCTCCAGGCCGTCTCGGCCGTCGCGACCGCCCGGATCGGACGGTGGTCGTGCACTCGCCGGTGCGGTAAGCACCAGCGCACCGACCAGAGTGAACACGCCGGCGATCGCCAGCCGTGTGCGCCTCATCCTGCCCCCTAATGGTGAAAGGGTTGTCGGCGCGAGCCTTCCGGCGGAACCGCAAATATGTCAATACGCTGATCAGCTATCTGCCTTGTCTGCCGCCAGCGTGCCCGCCCTCAGCCCGCGCCGACGAACTGAGCGATCACGTCGGCTATCCGGATGCCGGCCCGCCCGTCCCAGAGTGGCGGTGTGGGCCAGCCGGCCGCGGGGCGTTGCACCTCCAGCAGTGCCTTGACCGCCTCCGCCAGATCTTCCCGATTCACCAGACGATTCGTGCCGTGCGTGATAGTCACGGGACGTTCGGTCTCGGCGCGTAGGGTCAGGCACGGCACGCCCAGGACTGTCGTCTCCTCCTGCACGCCGCCGGAATCGGTGATCACGACTTGAGCACCGCGCACCAGGCTCAGGAACTCCACGTAGCCCTGCGGCTCGATAACGCGGATCTGTGGGTGACGAAAAAGACCTGCGGTGGCCAGACGCTCGCGGCCACGAGGATGTAGCGGCAGCACGATGGGGAGTTGGTCGGCCACCGTGTGCAGGGCCTTGGAGAGTTCCGCAGCATCACCGGGATCGTCGACGTTCGCTGGCCGGTGCAAGGTCGCGACTCCGTACCGCTGGGGGAGGGCTAATTGCCGACGAATGAGCGGGACGTCGAACAGGTGCAGGTTGGCGAGCAGCGTGTCGATCATCGGGTTCCCGACGAAGTGGACCTTGCTCGGGTCCAGTCCTTCGTTGCCGAGGTGGACCAGCGCGTCCGGACTCGTGGCGAACAACAGCTGCGACAGCCGGTCTGTGACCAACCGATTGATCTCCTCCGGCATTGACCGGTTGAAGCTCCGCAGGCCCGCCTCCACGTGAGCCACCGGAATGTCGAGCTTCGTGGCAACCAGGGTGGCGGCCAGGGTGCTATTCACGTCACCGTAAACAACGATCAGGCTCGGACGCGACACCATCAAGAGCCGCTCGAGCCGCACCATGATCTCGCCAGTCTGGCTGGCGTGGCTGCCCGAGCCGACCGCGAGATTCTCGTCGGGCTCCGGCAGGCCGAGTTGGCGGAAGAAGACGTTTGACATGCGCTCGTCATAGTGCTGTCCGGTGTGTATTAGGCGCTGCCGAACGCTGCGGTCGTCGAGCGCCCGCACGACCGGCGCCGCCTTGGGGAAGTTGGGCCGGGCACCCGTGACGTGCACGACCTGAAACGGGATGTTGGTGCTCATTTAGGCCCCCGGGGACGGGATCGAGGTTAACGGCGAGGTCGACTGGGCGCGGGCGGCGTCCAGGAGGCGCTTCTGCAGCATTGAGGTTTCCGCCTCCCATACAAACTCCGACCGGCCGGTCCGGTAGCAGTGCTCTGCCATCGCCCGAACGCCGGGCAGGTCCGACGCGAGTTCGCGCAGTAGCCCGCTGAGCGCTGTGGTTTCGGCCGGAACCGACCAGCCGACCGCGAACCGCCGGATCAGTGCCTGGTTCTCCGCCAGATCTCCGGCGATGACGGGGCGGCCGGCGACCACGCCCTCGAAGAGTTTGTTGGATAGCGAGTCGTTGGCAAGGTCTACCGCCTCGTAGAGCGCGGTGGCGACGTGGGCGCGCTGGATCCGTGCGGCTACCTCGGTGGACGGGCATGGCCCGAGTAGCGACACGTAGGCTTCGGCGTCCGCGGCGCGGATCCGGTCCAGCAGACTCGCCCGATACTGCTGGCTCGCCGGGCCCGTGACCTCCAGCCGAATCGGAGCCCCGGCGGTCCGGGCGGTGACGGTGGCATCGATGAGGGCCTCGATACCACGTCCGGGGTAGAGGGTGCCGACGCAGGCGACAATCAGGTCTGGTCCCGGTGGCGGGGGTACGAAATCCGGCGCGAACGCGGCTAGCGGTACATTGCGAACGACGAGCACATCGTCGAGGCCAAGCCTGCGGAACTGTGCCGCGTGACTCTCGCAAACCGCCACCACAGTCACGGGGGCGCGTCGCGCTACGAGCCTGAGCAGGGCGGGTTCCATCCGCGAGAACCAGGTGGCGAGCGAGCCCCGGGTGCGGATACCGCCCGGACGTTCCCTTCCGTTCAGGATCACCTGACTGCCCCAACGTCGACGGTGCGCCAGGCCAATCCAAAACAACGCGATGTGCCCTACGAATACAGTCCTGGCCCGGGTGGCGAGGACCCGCTTGCGCAGGTGCCACAGGGCGGGGAGGTAGACGGTGATCAGGTTGCGGATCGAGGCGGTAAGCCTGCGTCTCTGGTCGATGCGGCCCACCGGAAGCTGCTCCACCTCGATGCCGTCGATCCGAGATAGCCCGGCATCGTCGGCCGCGCCGTTGCGGCCAACCTTGGCGAGCGTGATCGCCCGGGTGGGGCCGGGCAGGTGGGGCGCGGCCGTCACCGCGATCTTCCGCGTCCTAGTGGAATGCCGGAAAGGTGAGAGGTCGCACAAGATGAGACTTGTGTCGGTTGTCATGCGAACGCCCATTCTTCTGGGTCCGCCGCGCTGCTGTGCGCAACGGCCGTACCGGTAGGGACGGGGTCGGAGAGCCGTCGCGTAGCCAGCCGGATCGGCGACGGGAACCCTTGGCTCAACGAACCAGAGGTTCTCCGCGTTGCGAGTACCCTTGCGCAGGGCGGTCCGCCAGCCAGCAGAGGTACCGAGGCATCGACGTCACCGGCTGTCTGCTAGGGCGGGAGGCGCCTGCTCTGACTTGTGCGACGATTCCTGCCCGCGTGCGCTCGTGACGACGTGGTACGAAAGTAGCCAGGATGCGCCGTAGGCACTGGCTGCGGAGAGGCCGAATGCCCACACCGCCGCCAGTGCCGAGCCTCCGGACCGAGCGGTGATCATGACCGCCGCTGCAACCAGAAGCAGCCGGCCCACGTCCCAAGCGAGCTGAAGACCCTGCCTTCCGAAGACGATCAGGGTCTGGGACAGCGATGAACCGACGAGCTGCGCCGCTGTGAAGACGGCCAGCGCCTGTACGTACGTGCCGCTCGTGCTCCACTCGGCCCCGAACACCCGCGTAAAGGCAGGTGGTACGGCGAAGGCGATGAGCAGTGCCCCGGGAGCGGCGACCATCCCCAGTTGCCGGCTGACCTGCAGAAAAAGCGCCGCTGCCTGTCCGCCGCCTGTCCGCGCTGCCCGTGACAGCTCGGCAAGGTACACCTGCGCGACGGCTAGACCAAGCAGCCCGACAGGAATGGCGAGCACCCGCTGGGTGAAGCCAAACCATCCGGCTACCGCACTCCCGTAGTAGTAGGCGATTAGCAGGACGGGAAGTTGCAGCCCCAGCACATTGAGCAGCCCCGACGGAGCGAGTAGCAGGGGAAATCTTCGGTGCTTGAGGGCCGTCCGCCACAGGCTGCGGTGGCGTGTCTCTGGCTTCCCGTCACCGCTCCGGCGGCGCATGCCGGGGAGGAGGCTGAGCGCGCCCACGGTCTGGCCGACGCCCAGCCCCAGGGCCAGGCCTCCGACCCGCAGCCCCATCAGCCCGGCACCGATCTGTGTCAGCAAGGTTGCGCCGGCCTGGAAAAAGTTGCGCCGGCCAATTGCGGGATATCGCTGATACCGGATGGCCAACTGGTTTAGCACCTGGACGGCGGCAATCGCCGCTGCCGTCCACGGTGTCAGCCACAACCACGACGACAGTGCCGGCTGGTTGAACAGCGCCGCGATTTCGCCTCTGGCCACCATGAGCACGGCTGTGCCGGCCAGCGCCGTACCGAGGGCCGCCAGCAGACCCACCGCCACTAGGTCGTGGGCCTCTTGGTCCCGCTCCGGTAGTGGCACCGCGAGTTCGAAGCGGCCAGAGGCCACCGCACCTAGGGTCGTGGCGAGCGTGCCGAGTACGGCGAAGGCCCCGAAGTCGGCCGGGCTGTACATTCGGGCGAGTACCGGTGCGGCGAGCAGCAGGAGCAACTGTCCTCCGGCGCTTCCCGAGGCGATGCTCAATACTCCCCGGTGGCTGCTGCCCAGCCGCTGGCGGTAGCACCAGCGGAAAGCGGCCCGGTGCCGCCGAGGAGCATTGCCCAATGTCATGTCATCGGGGGTGTTCCTGTCTGACAGCATCCGCACGCCGGTCAGACCCGTCCGGAGACCTGCTGCCCGGCTGCTGCGTGACCCGGCCGATAGATGTCGGGTGCCGGTACCTCGAAGGGCCGCGACGTCGCGGCCGTCCGATCTGCACGGGTGGCTGAATGCCGCCGCCGGCCGCCCATCCGTCCGCCCCAAAACCACAGTCCGAGGTAGCTGACCAAGCCGACGTTCAGTGGCGTCTCGATTCCGCCAGCGATCCAGGTGCCGAGAACGACGGTGATCCCTGCAATTCCCACCAATTGAAGAGAATTGTACCGCCGTCTGCGCAGGGAGCGCTGGGTGAGGATTTGGAGCGAGATGCCGAACAGGGCGGCCAGGACAATCAGTCCAACCGTGTCGAAGTTGTAGTGGATTGAGCCCCAGAGCGATGGTGGAGACGTGCCGCGGGTGGACCAGTAAACGGTATAGAAGATCTCGGAGCTGAGTGTGCTTCCGCGGTGGCCGGGCAGGACACTGAGTAGTCCCTCAAGCCACTCGCCGCCATTGCGAACCGGCAGCATGGACGTGTAGTTAAAGGCGGCGATGCCGGACGCCTGGTTGTCGTGCACGAAGCGGTCGATGAGATCGGCTGTCACGGCTCGTAGCGGACTTTCGCTCTGCCCGTCACGCCGAGCCAGGACATAGGTCGCCAGCATCACGAGGGGCAGCCCCAGCACGATCGGGAGGACGGCCGCCCGTGGCAGGCTTCGCCGGTTGTGCAGGTAGGCGTAGACAATCGCGGTGGTCAGGAACACGACCAAGGCGCCACGTTGCCCGGTGCCTAGCAGCGCGGCAGCGGACAGCACAATGAGGGCCGCCGAGCCCGCCCGTGCGACGAGGCCGCCTCGGCTGAACGACCACACGGCTACCACGAGGGTCAGTGCTGGCAGGATGGCGTTTTTAAACTGATTGACGAATCCTGGGAACAGGTATTTTTCGCCGGCATACGAATCAAGGCGCAGGTTGGCTATATCCGCCGGTGTCCCGTCGAGTTGGCCCTGCAGGCCAAGAAAGAAGGCGCTGTATCCGACGGCGGTGAAGTAGGCGACCGTCACGACGACCGATACTGCGATAACTAACAGGATTGAACCAGTAGGCGCTACCAACGTGACCGAATAGTCGGAGTTCACGGCCCTGGTCCCGCTCTGGCGTGCGAAGTGCTGCATGGCCAGACTGGTCACCATGCTGGCGATGATGTATAGAGCTACAGCGGCGGCCATTAGCTGTGCGTAGAACAGTTCTGTCTCGGACTCGATGTCGACAAGCCGCACGGTGCCGTAGAGCATCAGCAGTTGGCAGACCACGAAGAGGCCGTCTGGTGTGAGTAGGCCGTACCGGCGCATCGCGACCGCGTAGTGAACCACGGCGAGTCCGAGGACCGGAAGGAAAAGGGTGATCATCTGCGTCAGCTCCGCGAGAGAGGGGCAGTCGCCATACCGGGTGGCCCGTTCGATGACAGTCGTCGTGTGGTGGCTTCTCGGCTAACGGAGACGAAGCCGTTACGGGTCCACCGCACCCGTGCCTCTGCCAGACGGTAGATCATCTCCGGCCAGGAGGGCGGGCGGTACCCGGTGACCTGCGCCAGGGCGTCGGCATTCATGGAGCGGTCGCAGACGAATGCGTCGTGCTGGACGACGTCACCGGTCCAGCCGTACGTGTCCGCAATCAGCTTGAGCAGCTCGTACTTCGATATGGGCGTCGCCGCCACGTGGTAGAGGCCGGTGAGGTCCTCTCTCGGCAGCACCACCGACCGCAGCAGCCGGGCAAACTCCACGGTGGTGATGCCACTGTAGATCGCCTTGGTGTAGCCGGACACAACGCCACGCTGGGAGAGGAACCAGTCGACCAGGGAACGGTGACCGCTCAGCTCGTGGCCGATGATCGACGTGCGCAGCGTCAGGGCCGGTGCGCGGTCGACCTCGCCGAGCAGCTTCGACCGGCCGTACAGGTCCGGCGGGTCGGGGATGTCGGTCTCCACGTAGCCGCCCCGGTCGCCGGAGAAGACGCAGTCGGTGCTGACGTGCACCAGACGTACGCCGCGTTGTACGCACTCCTCGGCCAGCTGGTGCGGGAACAGGGCGTTGACGGTGACGGTGTGTACGGCGTTCTGTACCTCGGGCCGCTGCTTGATCACGCCCACGCAGTTGACCACCACGTCGGGGGCGACCTGGTCGAGCAGGCGGCCCATCCGCCCGTGGGCGAGCACGTCGATCCCCGTGCTGACTCGTGCTGCGACCGTCGGCGGCAAGCCGGCGCTGCTCCGCGCGGTGCCGTGCACTTCGACGCCGGGGGCGTCGTGCAGTTCCCGCATCAGGGTGTGCCCGAGCATTCCGGTGGCGCCCAGGACGAGTATCCGTCGGTTCATCGTCGCACCCGCTTTCGGTCGGGCCTGCTGCCGCCCTTCGCGGCCGCCGCGGCCAGCAGCTCGGCGAGGAGCTGGGCGTTGGCCGCCTCGCTCATGAGAAGCCGGTAGTGGTCGAGACCGGCCTGCCCCATCGCCCTTAGCTGCGCGCGAGGCGTGGCGTGGGCCAGCCGGATGGTCTGGGCCAGCCTCTGCGGATCGCCCGGAGCAGTGGTGAATCCGGCACCGGCGTCGGCCACCGCCCGGGCGGCCTCGCCGGGTGCGCAGGACAGGATCGGTTGGCCGCAGGCGAGAATGGTCTGCACCTTGCTCGGCATGGTGATCCGGAACAGCGGCTCGTCGGCGAGGCAGACGAGCTGGATGTCGGCAGCGGCCATCACGGCGGCCATGCGCTCCGGTGGGACCGGGTCGACGAAATGGACCGTACGGAGGCCGAGTTGGGCAGTCGTCGTACGCAGAGCCGATTTGCTAACCCCGTCGCCGACCAGCACCAGGTGAACGTCGGTCAGGTCGCGGAGCCGGCCCATGGCCGCGACCGCGACGCCGAGGTCCTGCGCCGGTCCGTGGTTCCCGCCGTACAGCACCACGAAGTCGTCGGGCGACAGGCCCAGACTGTTGCGCAGGTGCGGGTCGGGCTCGGTCGGCTGCATGAGCTTCTCGTCGGCCCAGTTGTAGACGACGGACACCTTCTCCGTGGGCACACCTCGTGCGACGAGCGTTTCCCGTAGCCCGGGGGACGGGACGGTGACGTGTTCGGCCTGACGGTAGGCGACATCTGTGAACCGGCTCAGCGTCGTCTCCGCTACCCGGCGAGCCAGACCGCGGGTGAGGAAACCAGTGGCGAAGACCGAGTCTGGCCAGAGGTCCATCACCATCAGCACGTACGGGATTCCCCACCGCAGCCGGGCGGCCAGGGCTGCGGTCGCCGCAGTGGCCGGCGACGAGTAGACGAGCGCTACGTCGGCGGTACGCAGGAGTGACGCGCCCAACAGCGTTGAGGACGTCGCCCAGCTCAGGTAGTTCGTGGCACGGCCCGCAGCGGACCGGTCGTGGCTGGGGTGCAACGGAGTCCGCAACACCCGGAGGCCGTCCACGTGGTCTACGACTGGCCGCCGGTGTGAGTAACCCGGGTGGACGATGCCGGTCGGATAGTTGGGCACCCCGGTCAGTACGTCCACCTCGAAGCCCTGCCGGCGTAGGCAGCGGGTGAGACCCAGCGGAATGGGCACCGGTTCTGGCGGGAAGAACTGGCTGATCAACGCGACCCGGGTGACCGTCGGGTCGACCGCCTCGGTCCCGCTCACGTGTCCCGGAACTCGGTCGGCTGGCCGACCTCGTCCAACTGCGCACGGACCTCCGGCAGAGTCAGCAGCAGCGACATGATCTCGGGGACGTCGAGCCGCCGGGCGTTGTGCGAGTGGTAGTCCGCGATGTGCTCCTGGCGGGTGTCGCCCTCGTCGAAGTACAGGGCGTAGTTGAGGTCGCGGCTGTCGATCGGTACCCGCAGGAAGTCGCCGAAGTCTTCGGCCCGAGCCAGGTCTTCCCGGCTGGCCAGCGTCTCGTACAACTTCTCGCCGTGCCGGGTGCCGAGCACCTCGAACTTCGCCGGAACGCCGAACAGGTTGCACAGCGCGGTAGCGAGGTCGGCGATGGTGCAGGCGCCCGCCTTGCGGATGAAGATGTCGCCGGGCTCGCCGTGTCGGAACGCGTGCTCGACCAGCTCGACGGACTGCCCCAGCGACATCAGGAACCGGGTCATGCTCGGCTCGGTCACCGTCGGAGCCAGGCCGTTGCGGATCTGCTCGATGAACAGCGGGATGACCGAGCCCCGCGAATACATGACGTTGCCGTAGCGGACGCAGCAGACCCGCGTCCGTGCCGACGGGTTGTTCCGCGCGTGCGCCTGGGCGACCTTCTCCATCAGCGCCTTGGTCATGCCCATCGCGTTGATGGGGTAGACGGCCTTGTCCGTGCTGAGCAGCACCAGTGTCTCGATGCCGTTGCGCTCGCAGGCGTCGACGACGTTGGCGCTGCCCAGCACGTTGGTCCGGACCGCCTCCAACGGAAAGAACTCGCAGGACGGCACCTGCTTCAGGGCTGCCGCGTGGAAGACGAACTCAACACCTCGCGCCGCCTTGTGGACGCTGTCGAAATCCCGGACGTCCCCGACGTAGTAGCGCACCCGGTCGTCGCGCAGCCGGTGTCGCATGGCGTCCTGCTTGGACTCGTCGCGGCTGAGTACGCGGACCTCTGCGGCACCGGCTTGGAGCAGCCGGGAGACCATCGTCTGCCCGAAGGAGCCGGTGCCGCCGGTGATCAAGAAATGGCGGTCCGAAAGCGAGGAATCCACATTTCCTCCTGTCTTTCCCTGCGGCCCCTGGGGGAGCTGGTGATTCGCATCGAATCGGACCATACAGCTCCACAACTCTGGGTGAGTCGCGATTGAGGAATCGATCTAAGATTCAACAAAATGACGATTGCTCGCACTTCATTAACGTTACCTCCGGACCGTTTGATTCGTTAAACCACGGTCCGTTGCCGGCCCATGTTCGGAGCCGGCCGTGCGAAGGGTGGGGCGATGACGCGGGTCATGACCGTGGTGGGAACGCGACCAGAAATCATTCGGCTGTCCCGGATCACGGAGCGATTTGACCGAACGGTCGACCATGTGCTCGTTCACACCGGCCAGAACTGGGACCGGTCGCTGTCCGACGTCTTCTTCGCGGAGATGAGGATTCGGGAGCCCGACCGCTTTCTTCGGGTGGACACGTCTTCGCTCGGGCGGGTGCTCGGTGGCGTCCTCGTCGGCGTCGAGGAAGCGATCCGCGAGCTGCGGCCGGACGCGCTACTCGTGCTCGGCGACACCAACAGCGCCATCGCTGCGGTGATGGCACGGCGGATGCGGGTGCCCGTCTACCACATGGAGGCGGGAAACCGGTGCTTCGACCTCAACGTGCCGGAGGAGACCAACCGCCGTCTGGTCGATCACGTCGCCGATTTCAACCTGGTCTACAGCGAGCACGCTCGCCGCAATCTGCTCGCCGAGGGACTGCATCCTCGACGGATCCTGCACACCGGCTCGCCGATGCGGGAGGTGCTCGACCACTACCGGCCCGAGATCGAGGCGTCACCGATTCTGCACCAGTTGGAGCTGGAGCCCGGGGGGTATTTCGTGGTCAGTGCCCACCGGGAGGAGAACGTGGACGATCCCGCCCGACTGCGGCGGCTGCTCGACTGCCTGCGGGCCGTCCGTGCCGAGTGGGGCCTGACCGTGCTGGTTTCCACCCATCCACGTACCCGCAAACGGCTGGAGTCGTTGACCGACGATGGGACAGACCTTGACGGCATCGCCTTCCACGAGCCCTTCGGCTTCTTCGACTACGTACGCCTGCAGACCCAGGCCCGGTGCGTCCTCTCCGACAGCGGCACGATCAGCGAGGAGGCCGCGATCCTCGGCTTCCCTGCGGTGACCTTGCGCGACTCCATGGAGCGCCCGGAGGCGCTCGACGCCGGAGGCATCATCATGACGGGCCTGGACCGTGACGGCATCGTCGAGGCAGTCCGGGTGGCGATCGACCAGGTGGCGGTGGCCGGCGTCTCCTGTCCGGCTGACTACCAGGTCACCGATACGTCCCGACTGGTGGTGAACTTCATCCTGTCGACCGTGCGACGGCACCACGACTGGGCGGGCATCCGTCGGTGAGCGATGACAAGGGCTGGTGACCGGGATCGGTCACCAGCCCTCGTCGGTGCGGTGGCTGCTACCGGGGCAGCGGGAGGCCACCCAGGACGGTGTCGCTGACGCGACCGGCCGGTTGGCCGCTGAGGCGGGCGAGTTCGGCGATGACCTTCGCCGGGTCGTCGAACGGGTCCAGGCCGCTGACCTCCAGCGGATCGAGCGGAGGCACCGCGACGTGCGACACCAGCGGGTGCAGCGGGCGGGCGTCGGTCTCGCCGGTGCCGAGCAGGTCCTCGTGCAGCTTCTCGCCCGGACGCAGGCCGGTGTAAACGATCGGTACGTCGCTGCCGGCCTGCTCGGCCATCTGTCGGGCGAGGTCGGCGATGCGTACCGGCTCGCCCATGTCGAGCACGAGTGCCTCGCCGTCACGGCCGATCTCGGTGGCCTGGAGCACCAGGTGCACCGCCTCCTGCATGGTCATCAGGTACCGGGTCACCTCGGGGTGGGTGACGGTGAGCGGGTTGCCCGCCTCGATCTGTCGCTGGAAGGCGGTGACCACCGAGCCTCGGCTGCTCAGCACGTTTCCGAAGCGGACACTGAGGAAGGTGCCGGGGAAGCGTGAGGCGGCGTGCGCGGTCAGCCGTTCGGTGATCCGCTTGGAGTAGCCCAGGACGCTTATCGGGTCGGCGGCCTTGTCGGTGGAGATGTTGACGAACTTCGCCACGTCCTGGCAGGCGTCGAGCACCGACAGGGTGCCCCACACGTTTGTCTTGACCGCCTCGCCGGGGTGCCGTTCGAGCAGGGTGAGGTGCTTGAGCGCGGCGGCGTGGAAGATGATCTCAGGGCGGCGGTCCCGGATGATCCGCCGGATCGCCTCGTCGTCGCGCAGGTCGGCCAGGATCAGTTCGGGTCCGTCGAGCATCGCGCGGCCGTTGAGCGACATCTGAAGGGCGTGCAGCGCGGACTCGTCGCGGTCGAGCATCATCAGCTCGCCCGGGTCGGCCTTCATCACCTGGCGGCACAGTTCGGAGCCGATCGACCCACCGGCGCCGGTGACCAGGATCCGCCGGCCGGTGAGGCCGTTGGTCCGTACCGCCATCTCGGCGACCACCTGCCGGCGGCCGAGCAGGTCGCTGATCCGCACGTCGCGTACGTCGGTCACGGTGATCCGGTGGTCGACCAGGTCGCGTACCGGCGGGAGCACCTTGAACGCCGCGCCGGTGTTCAGGGTTGCCTCCCGGATCTGCCGGATGAGCGCGGCGTCGGCGTTCGCGACCGAGAAGATCACGGTGGTGGCGCCGCTGCGGCGTACCGCCTCGGCGACGTCACCGCGCCCGCCGAGCACCCGGATGCCGTCGACGCAGAGGTTGCGCTTGTCCGGGTCGTCGTCGAGGGCACCGACGGGCCGGTAGCGGCTGCGTGGGTCGGTGAGCAGCGCGCGGAGCAGGCCCTGGCCGGCGTCGCCCATCCCGAACAGCAGTACCGGGGCCGACGAGCGAACATCCGGGCGCAGGGCCAGGTCGCGCTGGTGCCGGTAGACGAAGCGGACGGCGAGCATGAACAGCAGGGCGAGCGCGCCGCCGACCAGCGGCGTGCTCGCCGGCACCGGCCGTTCCGGTGCCGGCAGTACGCCGAGCAGCACGATCGCGACCGTGGTGAGGGCGGTTCCGGCCAGCCCGCGAACCTCCTGGAGACTGCCGAGCGGGTGGCGTCCCGAGCGCACCCGGCGCGCCCCGGCCACCGCCACGTGCAGCCCGGCGGCGATCAATCCACAGCCGGCGGCGCGGGTCAGCTGGGTGGTGGTCAGGGCGAACTCGTAGCGGGTCCAGGCGGCAGCGACGAACCCACCCACCCAGGCCGTGGCGTCGGTGGCGAGGAACGCCAGGGTGCGCCACCGGATCCTGCTCCGGCGCGCCGTCGGGTCCGGGTGCCGGCTGGTCTGTGTGTCCCGCATCTGCGGCTCCTGTGCTGTCGACCACTTCCGCCCGGGGCGAGCGGAAGGAGCAATACGCTCCTGTCCTTGTTACATGCCGTATGAGTGCTTTGTTGGCTTTTCGGCGATTGATGGCGAATCGCTTCGGGCAGGCTGACCAGCCGGCTCATCGGTCCTGGTGACCGGAGCGGTCAGCGGGCCGGCACGCCCTTGACCACGACGCCGGCGGGCACGTCACGCACCACACAGGCGCCCGCGCCGACGGTGCTGTCCCGGCCGACCCGCAACCCCTGCAGCACGGCGGCGGTGGTGCCGACGAGTACGCCCTCCGCCAGCCGGCACTCCCCGGAGACCGCCGCCAGCGGATTCACCGACACGTGGTCGGCGAGTTCGCAGTCGTGCCCGACGGTGCAGTTCTGGTTGAGATGCACGTGCCGCCCGAGAGTCACGTTTGTGGTGACCCGTGCCCCGGCAAAGGCGACCAGACCCGGGCCGTGCCGCAGGTCCGGGTCGAGCGTGGCGTCGGGATGTACGAGACTGGCCGCCGGCACCCCGTACCTGTCGATCCGTTCGGCGACCGCACGCCGGATCCGTGGGTCACCGACGCCGATGACGTGATGGGTGTCGGCGGGTGCTTCGGCGAACCAGGCCATGCCCCCGAGGTACGGCACGTCGAGCTGCTGCATCTGCTTGAGGTTCACCTCGTTCGGACCGTCGTCCACGAAGCCCAGCACCTGCCAACGGGGCAGGAGGGCAGCGGCATTCACGGCGCGGGCGATGGTCAGGATCTCCCGACCGTGTCCGCCGCAGCCGACGATGACCAGGGGTACCGTCACGCCGCCGGGACTCCGGTCCGTGCCACCAGAAACTCGTCGATCGCCGAGAGCACGGCGGTCACCTGCGGTTCGGTGAGAGCGCTGCCGCTGGGCAGGGTCAACCCCTCGGCGTAAAGCCGCTCGGCGGCTCCGGTGAGCCGGCTCTCCGTGTCGGCGTACGCCGGTTGCAGGTGCATCGGTTTCCACACCGGACGGGTCTCGATGTGCCGGGCGGCCAGGTGGGCGGCCAGGTCCGCCGCGGTCCAGCCGGAACGGCGCGGGTCCACCCGGATGCTGGTCAGCCAGCAGTTCGATCCGGTGTCCTCGGCGCCGACCAGGTCGGCCCCCGGTACCGGCGCGAAGAGTTTGGCGTACCGGTCGCGTAGTCGCCGCCGACGGTCGATCATGCCGTCCAGCCGAATCAGCTGGGCTCGGCCCAACGCCGCGAGCAGGTTGCTCAACCGGTAGTTGTAACCGGTCTCCAGGTGCTCATAGTGCGGCACCGGCTCGCGTGCCTGGGTGGACAGGTGTCGCGCCCGGTCGAGCAACGTCAGGTCGTCGCCGACGAGCATGCCGCCGCCGGAGGTGGTCATGATCTTGTTTCCGTTGAAGGAGAGGGCACCAACCCGGCCGAAGGAACCGGCCGGCCGGCCGAGATGCGTGGCGCCGAGCGCCTCCGCGGCATCCTCGATCACCGGAACGCCTGCGGCGGCGCAGATCGGCAGCAGCGCGGTGTAGTCGGCGCAGCTGCCGAACATGTCGACCGGGATCACCGCGCCGATCCGCTCCCCACGCGAGCGCAGGTCATGTAGCAGTTCAGCGACGAGCGCGACGTCGATGTTGCCGGTGCGCGGATCGCAGTCGACGAAGACCGGTCGGGCCCTGGTGTAGCGGACCGCGTTGGCGGTGGCGACGAAGGTCAGCGTGGGTACCAGCACCACATCGCCCGGGCCGACGCCAAGCCCCAGCAGCGCTAGGTGCAGCGCGGCGGTGCCGGAACTGACCGCCACCGCGCTCCGGGTGCCCACCCGGGCGGCGACCTCCCGCTCGAAGGCGTCGAGATCCGGACCGACCGGCGCCACCCAGCCGGAGCGCAGCGCCGCGATCAGGTACGACTCCTCCAGCGGTCCGATGTCCGGCGAGGACAGGAGAATGGTGTCGGTCATCGTCGGCTCCCGAGGAACTCGGGCATGGTGGCGTTGCCGTCGGCCGAGATGCCGTCCCGGCGCAGCACCGTGCCGACGGTGGCGGCCAGGATCGACAGGTCGAGGCGGAGGCTGCGGCTGGTCACGTACTCCACGTCGAGCGAGAACTTGGCGTCCCAGTCGAGGCTGTTGCGCCCGCGTACCTGGGCGAGCCCGGTGATGCCCGGGCGGACCTCGTGCCGTCGCGCCTGGGTGGGGGAGTACCTGCTGAGGTACTCCGGCAGCAGCGGTCGGGGACCGACGATGCTCATGTCACCGCGTAGCACGCACCAGAGCGTCGGCAGTTCGTCCAGGCTGGTGGCCCGCAGCCAGCGGCCGAGCGGGGTGAGCCGGTCGGCGTCGGTCAGCAGCCCCCGGGCCGAATCAGGTGCCCGCATGGTGCGAAATTTGATCAACTCGAACGGTCGATCGTCCCGCCCGATGCGGCACTGCCGGAACAGCACCGGTCGGCCCAGCCGCACCGCGACGGCCGCCGCGACTGCCGCCATCAGCGGCGCGGTCAGCAGCAGCAACGCGGTCGCGACGACCACGTCGAACAGCCGTTTGACCGGGTCGTCCGGCCGCGCGGGCCGGGGCGGGCGTGTCGGCGCGGTCACCGAGGATACGGGCACCGTTCTGACCTCCGTACGTCAACCGGTCATAGCAGACAAACGGGTTGTATCAGACTGACCGCTCGTGACATCGGAAAATAGCGACAGTCGACACGGATCCCGACACGTCAACCCGCGAGGACACGCAAAGGACACGCGTCCCGGCGCGCCGCGTCAGCTCGGGTGTGTCGCGTAGCCGCTGGTCAGAGGTCTGCGTCGCCCGCGTCGAGCCGCCGTTGCAACATGATCCGCAGTGGTAGCGACTCGCCGTCCCGGGCACCCTCGCCGACGATCAGCGGGGCCGGGTCGGGCTGCGGATCCGCGCCGAGGAGCCGGGCGCGCAGCGAGCGCGGCACGGTCAGCAGGTGAAAACGGCCGTCCACGTCGACAGCCCGGCTGTGCGCCCGGTCGATGTACCAGCCGTGCAGGCCGGTCCGATAGCGGGCCCGGCCGTCATAGGAACGGGCGACAAGTCGGGTGGTGGCAAGGCCGCGCCGCCGCGCCTCGGCGACGAACGCGCCGACCAGCGCTGCCGCCTCCGCCTGCTCGGCCTCCCGGCGCCGCTGCGCGGCCGCCGCGTGCGCCAACACCGCCTGCTGTCGCGCTTCTCGCCAGTCCGGGCCGCCGTCGCTCACCACGACCCGACGGTACGCCACCCGCTACCCGCCTTTCGGCGCTCCTCTTCCCCCACCCGCTACCCCTGGCACCGTCAGCAACTTCAGGGATGCTGCGGTCTCGCGACGGGTTGAGGCAGCAATACCCGCGAAGTTGTCCGATGTGTTGAACCCGATCGGTGTGTGGGTTGACGCCCTTTGCTCTGCTTCAACCCACGCACCAGCGGTGCCTCGGAACCGTTGCGTCCGTTGAAGCAGAGCAAAGGGCGCGAGGTGGTGTATGCCTCGGCTGGTGCCAACGGCCGTGTCCGGCGGGACCGGGTATGCGTCCCGTCGGCCACGGCCGTTGACGAAGGAGGCTCTCTAGAGCAGACCGGCGCGGCGCAGCGCGTCGGCCATCGCGCCGTCGGCGGGTGCCGCCGCACCGCGTCCCTGGCGCACCTGCCTGCCCTGCGCGCCGCGGCCCTGCCCATCGCGGCCCTGGCCACCCCGACCGCCCTGGCCACCCCGACCGCCCTGGCTACCCCGACCGCCCTGGCTACCACGGTCGTGCCCGGCCGCGCCGTCCCGGCCGCCACCACGTCCGGCGCCGGGCTCGGACTCGTCGTCCAGGCGGAGGGTCAGCGAGATGCGCTTGCGCGGCACGTCGACGTCCAGCACCTTGACCTTCACCACGTCGCCGGACTTGACCACGTCGCGGGGATCCTTCACGAAGGTGCGGGACATCGCCGACACGTGCACCAGGCCGTCCTGGTGCACGCCGACGTCCACGAACGCGCCGAACGCGGCGACGTTGGTGACCACGCCTTCCAGCACCATCCCGGGCGTCAGGTCGCTGATCTTTTCGACGCCCTCGACGAAGGTGGCGGTCTTGAACTCCGGCCGTGGGTCGCGGCCCGGCTTCTCCAACTCGGCGAGGATGTCGGTGACGGTGGGCAGGCCGAACGTGTCGTCGACGAAGTCGGTGGCGCGCAGCCCCCGCAGGATGGCGCTCTTGCCGATGATCGAGCGCAGGTCCTGACCGGTCGAGGCGAGGATCCGGCGCACCACCGGGTACGCCTCGGGGTGCACGCTTGAGGAGTCCAGCGGGTCGTCGCCGCCGGGGATGCGCAGGAAGCCGGCGCACTGCTCGAACGCCTTCGGGCCGAGCCGGGCGACCTTCTTCAGCTCGGCCCGGGTGCGGAACGGGCCGTTGGCGTCCCGGTGCAGCACGATGTTCTCGGCCAGCCCGGCGCCGATGCCGGAGACCCGGGTCAGCAGCGGCGCGGAGGCGGTGTTCACGTCCACGCCGACGCCGTTGACGCAGTCCTCCACCACGGCGTCCAGCGACCGGGACAGCTTCACCTCGGACAGGTCGTGCTGGTACTGCCCGACGCCGATGGAGCGCGGGTCGATCTTCACCAGCTCGGCGAGCGGGTCCTGCAGCCGGCGGGCGATGGAGACCGCGCCACGCAACGACACGTCCAGGCCGGGCAGCTCCTGCGCGGCGTACGCGGAGGCCGAGTAGACCGACGCGCCGGCCTCGGAGACCACCACCTTTGTCAGCTTCAACTCCGGGTGCCGCTTGATCAGGTCACCGGCCAGCTTGTCGGTTTCCCGGCTGGCGGTGCCGTTGCCGATGGCGATCAGCTCGACCCCGTGCGCGGCGGCCAGCGTGGCGAGGGTGTGTAGGGAGGCGTCCCACTGCCGGCGCGGCTCGTGCGGGTAGATGGTGTCGGTGGCGACCACCTTGCCGGTGGCGTCCACCACCGCCACCTTCACCCCGGTCCGCAGGCCCGGGTCCAGCCCCATGGTGGGCCGGGCGCCGGCCGGCGCGGCCAGCAGCAGGTCGCGCAGGTTGGTGGCGAAGACCCGGACGGCCTCCTCCTCGGCCGCCTGCCAGAGCCGCATCCGCAGGTCCGCGCCGAGGTGGATGAGGATGCGGGTACGCCAGGCCCAGCGCACCGTGTCGGCCAGCCAGCGGTCGGCGGGCCGCCCCTGGTCGCTGACCCCGAACCGGCCGGCGATCGCGGCCTCGTAGCGGGTCGGCCCGGTCACCGCCGCGTCGACGTCGCCCTCGGCCTCCGGGTCCATGGTCAGGTCGAGCACGCCCTCCTTCTCGCCCCGGAACATGGCCAGGATGCGGTGCGAGGGCAGCTTCGGGTACGGCTCGGCGAAGTCGAAGTAGTCGGCGAACTTCGCCCCGGCGCTCTCCTGTCCCTCGCGTACCCGGGACACCAGCCGGCCCCGCGACCACATCTGCTCGCGCAGCGTGCCGATCAGGTCGGCGTCCTCGGCGAACCGCTCGATCAGGATGGCCCGCGCCCCGTCCAGCGCGGCGGCGGCGTCGGCAACCCCCTTGTCGGCGTCGACGTACGCCGCCGCCACCGAGCGGGGATCCTGGGTCGGGTCGCCGAGCAGCGTGTCCGCGAGGGGCTCCAGCCCGGCCTCGCGGGCGATCTGCGCCCGGGTCCGCCGCTTTGGCTTGTACGGCAGGTAGATGTCCTCCAGGCGGGACTTCGAGTCGGCCGCCATGATCTGTGCTTCCAGGGCCTCGTCGAGCTTGCCCTGGGAACGGATGGACTCCAGCACCGCCGCGCGCCGCTCGTCCAGCTCGCGCAGGTACCGCAGGCGCTCTTCCAGGGTACGCAGCTGGGTGTCGTCGAGCAGGCCGGTGGCCTCTTTCCGGTAACGCGCGATGAACGGCACGGTGGCACCACCGTCGAGCAGCTCCACGGCCGCGCGTACCTGGCGCTCGGCGACGCCGAGTTCCTCGGCGATCCGCTGATGAACAGAGAGGGTCACGTTGTCGCTCCGCCTTCGGGTGTGGGTTCCGTGGTGCATTCTGCCGGGCTACCGTGGCGATCATGGAACCACCTGCGGACCCCCGGGCGCGCCGCCTCTTCGGCGGCAGCGCGCGGACCCTCGGCGACCTGGCCACCAGCCCGTTCCGGGCCGACCGGGACCGCATCGTCGGCTCGCCGTTCTTCACCCGGCTCGGCGGCGTCACCCAGGTGGTCAGCCCGGGCGGGTCCGGGCTGCTGGTGCACAACCGGCTCACCCACAGCCTGAAGGTCGCCCAGGTGGCCCGGGCGATCGCCGAGCGGCTCACCGCCGACGACCACCAGCGTGACCTGGTGGAGAAGCTCGGCGGCTGCGACCCGGACGTGGTGGAGGCCGCCGCGCTCGCCCACGACCTCGGGCACCCGCCCTTCGGGCACCTGGGGGAGCGGGTGCTGGACCGGCTGGCCCGGCACCGGCTCGGCCTGACCGACGGGTTCGAGGGCAACGCCCAGTCGTACCGGATCGTCACCTCGACCGAGATCCGGGGCGCGGCGACCACCGGCCTGGACCTGACCGCCGCGGTGCGGGCGGCGATGTTGAAGTACCCGTGGACCCGGCTGGACCACCCCGACCCGCACCCCCGGACGATGGATCCGCCGCCGCGCGGCGCGACCCCGCCGCCCGACGACCCGGACAGCGGCTCGCTGAAGTTCGGGGCGTACCGCACGGAACTGGACGACCTGCGGCAGGCCCGGGCACCGTTCGCCGGCCGGATCGCCGACTGGCAGCAGACCGTCGAGGCGTCGGTGATGGACACCGCCGACGACATCGCGTACGCCATCCACGACGTGGAGGACTTCTACCGGGTCGGGGTGCTTCAGCAGGGTGCGGTGGCCGCCGAGCTGATGGCCTGGCAGCGCGAGGGCGGCCATCTGCGGGCGATCACCGACTCGGCGCTGGCCACCTCGGCCCGCCGGCCCGGCTCGTCGATCGAGCGGCTGCGCCGTCAACTGCACCACAAGGACGCCTGGATCGCCGACGACGAGGCGTTCGCCGCCGCCGTCGAACACGTCCGGGAGGAACTGGTCGAGGGGCTGCTCGCGCTGCCGTTCGACGGGTCGATCGAGGCGGAGCAGTACGTGGCTCGCTTCTCCGCCCGGTGGACCACCCGTTTCGTGGACGCGATCACCGTCGTCGAGCAGCCTGCCGTACGCTCCGGGCACGTGCTGCTGGCTCCGGCCCAGTGGCACGAGGTGCAGGTGCTCAAGTTCGTGCACCACCGATTCGTGCTGGCCCGTCCCGACCTGGCGTTGCACCAGCGGGGTCAGGCCCGGCTGCTCGACACCCTGGTCGACGCGCTGCGGGAGTGGCTGCTGGATCCGGAGGAGGAGTCCCGGCTGCCCCGGCGGCTGCACGACCTGGTGGAGCTGGCCGAGGCGGAGCTGCACCCGCGTACCCCGGACCGCATCGGCAAGGCACGTGGCCGGGCCATCGTGGATTTCGTCGCCCAGCTCACCGACGGTCAGGCGGTGGCGATGCTGGACGCGCTCTCCGGCCGCTCCGGCGCCCTCTGGACCGACGCCTTCGTCCTCTGAGGCGGGTCGGGCCCGTCAGGGCGGCGGCGGCTCAGGCGATGGCCTGCCACCAGCCGTCGACCGGGGGTGGGTCGTCGACCACCACCCGCTCGCCGGGGCGGGGCACGGCCAGCCGTACGTCGCGGGCCTTCGCCTCGGCCCAGAGCCGGTCCACCGGCTCGGACCAGTCGTGCAGGGCCAGGTTGAAGGTGGCCCAGTGCACCGGAATGAACAGCCCACCGCGCAGGTCCAGGTGGGCGGCGACCGCCTCCTCGGGGAACATGTGGATTCCCGGCCAGGCCCGGTCGTACGCGCCGATCTGCATAAGCGTCACGTCGAACGGCCCGTGCGCGGTGCCGATCTCGGCGTACCCGCCGAAGTAGCCGGAGTCTCCGGTGTAGTAGACGCGGCGCTGCTGGCCGGCCACCACCCAGGAACTCCACAGCGTGCCGTTGCGGCGCAGGCCCCGGCCGGAGAAGTGCTGGGCGGCGGTGCAGGTGATCTCCAACTCGGCCACCCGGTGGGTCTGCGACCAGTCCAGCTCGATGATCCGCTCCGCCGGGACGCCCCAGCGGTCGAGGTGGGCGCCGACCCCGAGCGGCACCAGGAACGGCGCCGACTGCCGGGCGGTCAGTTCCCGCACCGTGCCCATGTCGAGATGGTCGTAGTGGTCGTGCGAGATCAGGATCGCGTCGATTCGGGGCAGTTCGTCGAGGCGTACCGGGGGTTCGTGCAGTCGGCGCGGGCCGACCGCCGTCGACGGGGAGCACCTGTCGCTCCACACCGGGTCCAGCAGCACCCGCTTGCCCTCGATCTCGATCAGGGTGGAGGCGTGGCCGTACCAGACGATGTTCAGCTCGCGTTCCGGGTCGATCCCGGTCTCGGCGGCCGGTCGCAGCAGCGGCACGGGTGCGCCCGGCCGACGCTTCTGCTTGCCGAAGAGCAGTTCCCGGAACAGGTTTCGGTCGGAGACGGGCACCATCGTGCGGGTGTCCGTCCGGTTGTGGAAAACGCCGTCGCGGAACTGCGGTGACCGGGCCGCCCGTTCGGCGCGGGCGCCGGCCAGCCGGCCGCCGATCGCGGCCGGCACGTTCCGCGCGGCCCAGGCCGCTCCGGCGAGCCCGGCCAACGCGGCCAGGCCCGCCACCGACCCGGTGATCCGCCGACCGGTCGTACGTCCGCTCGGCTTGTTCGGCGCCCGCATGGTCCCCCCTCGGTTGATCCCGAGGTCCACGTTAGCCGTCACCGGCCGGGTTCAGCCGCCGTTGCTGGGGCGGTAGGTGCGCTCGCGGTGGGTGGTGCCGGTACCGTTGAAACCGGCGCTCAGGTCCATGACCCGCCGGCCCCACCGGGCCCGTGCCTGCACGGCGGGGTGGGTGGCGCCGAAGTCGTCCGCGCCGGGCTGCCCGTCGGCGAAGAGGGCGTACGTCACAAGTGGCGCACCGGCAGTGTCGAAGATCACTCCCGCTTCGTGTCGGGCGTCGACGAACCAGCCGGCCTTGGTGGCGACGCGGGCCCGTTCGGCGGAGGACATCTCACGGCGTACCCCGTCGGTGAAGGCCACCGGCGAGCGCAGCAGCCGCAGCACGCGATCGGTCGAGGCGGGGGAGAGCAGGGTGCCGGCGACAAGTGCCCGCAGCAGGTCGTGCGTCTCCCGTGGGGTGCTGGTGCCCAGGAAGAAGCGGTTCGGGTTGGCCACCGGCTGCACCTGGGTGTTCGGGAAGCCCTTGGCGACCAGGATTTGGTTGACCTCGGCGGCCGGGCAGACCAGCCCGCAGAGCCGTACCGCGGTGTCGTCGGAGACGGTCAGCAGGTTCGCCAGGACGTGGCCGACGGTGACCAGGCTGGGGTAGGCGCCGTCCAGGCTGAAGATGCCGTCCCCGCCGGTCACCACGATCGCCTCGGTCACCTCCACCTGGTGGTCGAGGGTGAGCAGACCCCGGTCGACCTTGTCCAGCACCGCGACCGCCACGGCGATCTTGTTGACGCTGTACGCCTCGATCCGCAGGTCCGCCGACTCGTCCACCGCGACCAACGGCCCGTCCGGGCCGGCCAGACTGACGTACGCCTGCCAGTTGCCGCCGGCCCGGGTGCTCTCCCGCTGGAAGACGGCGGCGATGCGGGCGGCGAGCCGTTCCCGGTCGCGCGGCCCGCCCGCCGTGCCCGCCTCCTCGGCGGGGTCAGCGGCGGCGGGCACTCCGGTGCCGAGCACGGTGCCGGCCGTCGCCACGGTGCCCAGGCCGAGCGCGGTCCTGCGGTCCATCCGGATGGTCACTCGTCTCTCCCATCGGTCCCCTGGTGTGTCCACGACACACCCTAGGCCGAAGGATCGACGTAGGTGATCCCGTCGATGGGCTCACGGGGCGAGAACGACCTTCACGCAGCCGTCCTGCTTCTTCTGGAACATCTCGTACGCCTGCGGCGCCTGCTCCAGCGGCAGCCGGTGGGTACGCAGGTCGGCCACGCCGAGCGGGTCGTCGTCGGTGAGCAGCGGGATGATCTCGTCGGTCCAGCGCCGCACGTGGCACTGACCCATCCGCACCTGGATGCCCCGGTCGAACATCTCCATCAGCGGCAACGGGTCGACCTCGCCGCCGTACACCCCGGAGATGGAGACGGTGCCCCCGCGCCGGACGCCCTTGAGCGCGGCCTTGAGCGCGACCAGCCGGTCCACCGCCACCTTGTCGATCATCGGCTGGGCGAGCTTGTCCGGCAGCAGCCCGGCGGCGGCCTGAGCCATCTTGCCCAGCGGCGCGCCGTGCGACTCCATCCCGACCGCGTCGATCACGGCGTCCGGCCCACGTCCGTCCACCAGATCGATCAACGTGCCGGGCACGTCGTCGAGTTGGGAGATGTCCAGCACCTCCACGCCGTGCCGGCGGGCCATCTCCAGCCGCTCGGGCACCACGTCGAGGCCGATCACCCGGTCCGCGCCGAGGTGGCGGCCGATGCGGGCGCAGAATTGGCCCACCGGCCCCAGGCCGAAGACCGCGAGCGTGCCGCCGCGCGGGGTGTCGGCGTACTTCACCGCCTGCCAGGCGGTCGGCAGGATGTCGGAGAGGTAGAGCCAGCGCTCGTCCGGACCATCGTCCGGCACCTTGATCGGGCCGAACTCGGCGAACGGGACGCGAAGGAACTGGGCCTGCCCGCCGGGCACCGCACCGTAGAGGGAGGTGTAGCCGAACAGCGCGGCGCCCTTGCCCTCGGCGGTGACCTGGGTGGTCTCGCACTGGGCGTAGAGCTGCCGCTGGCACATCCAGCAGGATCCGCAGGAGATGTTGAACGGCACCACCACCCGGTCGCCGGGCTTGAGCCGGGTCACCCCGGGTCCGACCTCCTCGACGATGCCCATCGGTTCGTGGCCGAGGATGTCACCCGGCTTGAGGTACGGGCCCAGGACTTCGTACAGGTGCAGGTCGGAGCCGCAGATGGCGGTGGAGGTGATCCGCACGATCGCGTCGGTAGGGTCCTCGATCCTCGGGTCGGGCACCTCCGCGACCCGTACGTCCCGCTTGCCCTGCCAGGTCAGTGCCCGCATGTCGCCCCCTCGTCGCCGCCGTCCTCGTAGCTCACCTGCTACCCGCGACAACGCCCTTCAACCGACCTACCCCCACCCGCGGGGGTTGATCATGAGGTTGGCGGCAGTTTGAAGATCAACGACTGCCGCCAACCTCATGGTCAACGGGGGAAGTCCGGTCGGGGCGGTCAGGTGCCGGGGGTGTCGGCGTGGCGGGTGGTGGCGGCCAGGTAGTCGCGGTTGAGGCGGCCGATGGTGGTCAGCGGGATGCCCTTCGGGCAGACCACCGTGCACTCGCCGGCGTTGGTGCAGCCGCCGAAGCCGGCCTCGTCGTGCGCGTCGACCATGCCGATCACCCGGGTGTAACGCTCGGGCTGGCCCTGGGGGAGCAGCGAGAGCTGGGTGACCTTGGCGGCGGTGAACAGCATGCCGGAGCCGTTCGGGCAGGCCGCCACGCAGGCGCCGCAGCCGATGCAGGCGGCGGACTCGAAGGCGGAGTCGGCGTCGGCCTTGGCCACCGGTACGGAGTGCGCCTCCGGCGCGCTGCCGGTGGGCGCGGTGACGTACCCGCCAGCAGCGATGATTTTGTCGAAGGCGTTGCGGTTGACCACCAGGTCCTTGATGACCGGGAAGGCCCGGGCCCGCCACGGCTCGATGTCGATGGTGTCGCCGTCGGAGAACTGCCGCATGTGCAGCTGGCAGGCGGTGGTGCCACGCTGCGGCCCGTGCGCGTCGCCGTTGATCATGAGGCCGCACATGCCGCAGATGCCCTCGCGGCAGTCGTGGTCGAAGGCGACCGGCTCCTCACCGGCGAGGATGAGCCGCTCGTTGAGCACGTCGAGCATCTCCAGGAACGACATGTCCGGTGAGACGTCGTCGACCTGGTACTTCACCATCCGACCCTTGTCCTGGGGGCCGGACTGGCGCCAGATGCGCAGGGTCAGGTTCACTTGTAGCTCCGCTGCGTGGGGTGGACGTATTCGAAGTTCAGGTCTTCCTTGTGCAACACCGACGGCTCACCCGTGGCGGTGAACTCCCAGGCCGCCACGTACGCGAACCGGTCGTCGTCGCGCTGGGCCTCGCCCTCGGGGGTCTGGTGCTCGGCGCGGAAGTGGCCGCCGCAGGACTCCTCCCGGTGCAGGGCGTCGATGCACATCAGCTCCGCCAGCTCGAAGAAGTCGGCCACCCGGCCGGCCTTCTCCAGCGACTGGTTCAAGCCTTCGCCGTTGCCCGGCACCCGGACCCGCTGCCAGAACTGCTCCCGCAGCGCGCGGATCTCGTCGATGGCCTTGCGCAGCCTGGCCTCGGAGCGCTCCATGCCGCAGTGCTCCCACATGATCTGGCCCAGCTCGCGGTGGAACGAGTCCACCGTCCGGTCACCGTCGATCGCGAGCAGCCGCTGGATGCGGTCCTCCACGTCCCGACGGGCCTCGACCGCCGCCGGGTGGGTCGCGTCGACCTTCTCGAACGGGCCGGCGGCGAGGTAGTTGGCGACCGTGTTGGGCAGCACGAAGTACCCGTCGGCCAGGCCCTGCATCAGCGCCGAGGCGCCGAGCCGGTTCGCGCCGTGGTCGGAGAAGTTCGCCTCACCGATGACGAACAGGCCGGGGATCGTCGACTGGAGGTCGTAGTCGACCCAGAGGCCGCCCATCGTGTAGTGCACGGCGGGGTAGATCCGCATCGGCACCTCGTACGGGTCCTCGCCGGTGATCCGCTCGTACATCTCGAAGAGGTTGCCGTACTTGGCCTCGATGGCCTTGCGGCCGAGCCGGTCGATGGCGTCGGCGAAGTCGAGGTAGACCCCGAGCTTCGTCGGACCCACGCCCCGGCCCTCGTCGCAGACGTTCTTCGCGGCGCGGGAGGCGATGTCGCGGGGCACCAGGTTGCCGAAGGAGGGGTAGATGCGCTCCAGGTAGTAGTCCCGCTCGTCCTCGGGAATCTCGCGGGGATCGCGGTCGTCGCCCTTGGCCTTCGGCACCCAGACCCGGCCGTCGTTGCGCAGCGACTCGCTCATCAGGGTCAGCTTCGACTGGTGGTCGCCGGAGACCGGGATGCAGGTCGGGTGGATCTGGGTGTAGCAGGGATTGGCGAAGTACGCGCCCTTGCGGTGCGCCCGCCAGGTGGCGGTGACGTTGCAGCCCTTGGCGTTTGTGGAGAGGTAGAAGACGTTGCCGTAGCCGCCGGAGGCGAGCACCACCGCGTCGGCGAACTCCGTGGTGATCTCGCCGGTGACCATGTCCCGGACCACGATGCCCCGGGCCTTGCCGTCGACGACGATCAGCTCCAGCATCTCGTGCCGGGCGTACATCTCCACGTTGCCCAGACCGATCTGCCGCTCCAACGCCTGGTACGCGCCGAGCAGCAGCTGCTGGCCCGTCTGGCCCCGGGCGTAGAAGGTGCGCTGCACCTGCGCGCCGCCGAACGAACGGGTGTCGAGCAGACCGCCGTACTCGCGGGCGAAGGGCACGCCCTGGGCGACGCACTGGTCGATGATGTTTACCGAGACCTCGGCCAGCCGGTGCACGTTCGACTCGCGGGAGCGGAAGTCACCGCCCTTGACCGTGTCGTAGAAGAGCCGGTGCACCGAGTCGCCGTCGTTGCGGTAGTTCTTGGCGGCGTTGATGCCGCCCTGTGCGGCGATCGAGTGCGCCCGGCGGGGGCTGTCCTGGTAGCAGTACGACTTGACCCGGTAGCCCTGCTCGGCGAGCGTGGCCGCGGCGGAGCCACCGGCCAGGCCGGTGCCGACCACGATCACGGTCATCTTGCGGCGGTTGGCCGGGTTGACCAGCTTCGCCTCGAAACGGCGACGTTCCCAGCGGGTCTCGATCGGCCCGTCGGGGGCCCTGGTGTCGGCGATCGGGTCGCCCTCGGTGAACAGATCCATGGTCAGGACACCAATCCGGTGAGTACGGCGAACGGGACCACGAGGTAGCCGGCGCAGAGCGCGACGGCGAAGACCAGCGCCACCGCCCGGGCCCGCTGCTCGCCGCGCGGGGTCTGCTGGCCCAGGCTGCGCAGTGCGCTGAACACGCCGTGCCGCAGGTGGAAGCCGAGCGCGACGATCGCCAGCGTGTAGAAGGCCGTGACGTACCAGCGTTCCGGGGCGAAGTCGGCGACCACGTTCGCGTACGGCCGGGACGGGTCGCCGACCGGGTTCAGCGTGCCGGTGGTCAGGTCGAGGATGTGGTAGACCACGAAGAGCAGGATGATCACGCCGCCCCAGCGCATGGTCCGGGCCGCGTAGCTGCCCCGGACCTTCTTACGGTGGGCGTAGCGCACCGGGCGGGCGGCGCGGGCGCGCAACGCCAGGACCGTGGCGGCCCAGATGTGCAGCAGCACCGCCGCCAGCAGGCCGACCCGTTGGATCCACAGGAACCCGGCGCTGGGCAGTAGCGGGACGCCGAGTTCACGCAGCCAGTGCGCGTAGTGGTCGAACGAGGACGCGCCCGAGAAGATCTTCAGGTTGCCCAGCATGTGGGCGATGAGGAACAGCACCAGCAGGATGCCCGTCACCGCCATGACGGCCTTGAGGCCGACATTGGAGCGGATGGGCGACCGGGTTCTCGTCGTGACTACCACTCGACCGACGCTAGGAGGACTTCGATCAGTCGTCCAATGCATCGACACCGCAGTCTTGATAGCCATAAGCTATGTAGATGCAGCTCCATCAGCTGAAGTACTTCGTCGCGGTGGCCGAAGTGCGACATTTCACCCAGGCAGCCGACCTCGTGGGCATCACCCAGCCCTCATTGAGTAAGCAAATTCACGCGCTGGAGGACACCCTCGGCGCACCCCTGTTCGAGCGGGTAAGGGGCAACATAACCCTGACCGCGGCGGGGGAGGTGCTGCTGCCGTTGGCCAAGCGGATCCTGGCCGACGTCGAGACCGCCACCCGGGAGGTGCAGGAACTGGTCGGCCTGCGGCGTGGCCGGGTACGCCTCGGCGCCACTCCCAGCCTCGCCACCTCCCTCGCCCCGCCGGTGCTCCGCCGGTTCCGCGACGCCCACCCGACCGTCGACCTGCGGATGGAGGAGGGCGGCTCGCAGGACCTCGTCCGTGACCTGCTCCGGGGCGACCTCGACCTCGCGCTGATCATCATGCCCGCCCAGGGCACCGATCCCGGCCTGCGGGCCGACCCGATCCTCACCGAGAGCCTGGTGGTCGCCTCGGTCGACCCGGTGCCCACCGCCACGCCCGGCGCCGACCTGCGCATCACCGACCTGCGCGACCAGCCGATGGTGATGTTCCGCGAGGGTTACGACCTGCGCGACGCCACCCTCCAGGCGTGCCGGGACGCCGGCTTCGAACCGACCCTTTCGGTGGACGGCGGGGAGATGGACGCGGTGCTCAGCTTCGTCGAGGCCGGGCTGGGCATCGCCGTGGTCCCCGGCATGGTGGTCGCCCGCCGGGCCGGCGTCCGCGTCACCCGGCTCGCTCCTCCGGGCGTACGCCGGACCATCGCGGTGGCTCGCCGCCGCGACGCGGTGCCCACCCACGCCGGCCGCGAACTACGCCGCATCCTGCTCGACTACGTCCACACCGCCACCGCCACCGCCCAGCTCCCGCCCGGCGTCGAACCCCTACCCTGACCCCCGCTCGCCCCGCCCTCTGCTCGCCCTGCTCGCCCTGCCCTGCTCGCCCCGCCCTCTGCTCGGCGATCTTGCACTTTCCGTCGCGACACGGCATGCCAAAGGGGGTGTATCGGCGACCAGAACTGCAAGATCGCGGGGGCGGTGTCGTCTAAGCGATCAACGCCCTTCGGCGTCGTCCATGGCGCGGTAGATGCGTTGCTCGGAGACGGGATAGGGGGTGCCGAGGGCCTGGGCGAAGATGCTCACCCGCAGCTCCTCGATCATCCAGCGGATCTGGCGCACCGCCTGCGACGAGCGTCGCGCCGGGGGCAGGGCGGCCAGTAGCTCGTCGTACTCGCGTTGCACCACCGCGACGCGGTCCTGCTGTTGTTTGTCCCGCGCGGGGTTGCCGGGCAGCCGGTCCAGCCGCCGCTCGATCGCGGTCAGGTAGCGCAGCAGGTCGGGCAGTCGGGCGTACCCGGCCTCGGTGATGAAGCCGGCGTGCACCAGGCCGGTGAGCTGGTTGCGGACGTCGGCCAGGGCGGCCACCACGGCCAGGTTCCGCGTCGCGCCGAGGCGCTGCTGCACGGCGTACGCGGTGGAGAGCACCGCCCGGACCCGGTCCATCACCGCCACCACCGTGTCCACCAGCTCGGCCCGGACCTTCTCGCGCAGCGCGGCGAAACCCGCCTCGTCCCAGGCCGGTCCGCCCGCGTCGACGATCAGCTTGTCGATCGCCGCGCCGGCCGCGTCCTCGATCAACGCCTGCACCCCGCCGTGCGGGTTGCGGGACAACGCCAGCTTCGCCTCGTTGGGCAACCGGCCCTGGAGGAACTTCGCCGGGGACGGCACGGTCAGCCGCAGCAGCCGACGGGTGCCGGCCCAGTGGGCGACCTCCTGCTCGGCGGGGGAGTCGAACACCTTCACGCCGACCGTGGCGCCCTCGTCCACAAGCGCCGGGTAGGCGGTCACCGCGTACCCGGCCCGTACCTGCTCGATGGTGCGCGGCAGCGTGCCGATCTCCCAGCCGGTCAGCCCCGATCGGGCCACCTCCGGCGCGGCGGCGGCCACCACCTGGCGTACCTCCGCCTTGAGCTGGCGTTGCAGGGCCGGCAGGTCCTTGCCCTCGGCTACCGGTTTGTCGTCGTCGCCGAGCACCCGGAAGGTGACCCGCAGGTGCGGCGGCAGCCTGCCCAGATCCCAGGCGTCCCGGGGCACGGTCACCCCGGTCATCCGCCGCAGCTGTCGGGTCAGCGCGTCCAGCAGCGGTTCCTCGCCGGGGGTGATCGCGGCCAGCGCGGCGCGGGCGTAGTCGGGGACCGGCACGAAGTTGCGCCGTACCGGCTTCGGCAGCGACCGGATCAGCGCTACGACCAGTTCCTCACGCAGCCCCGGCACCTGCCAGTCGAAGCTTTCGGCGGGCACCTGGTTGAGCAACGGCAGCGGAATGTCCACAGTCACGCCGTCGGTCGCCGTACCCGGGTCGAACGTGTACGTCAGCGGCAACGCCACCCCGTCGGCCCGCCACTCGTCGGGGTAGTCGGCCTCGTCCAGCCCGCCCCGGCCCGCGTTGACAAGCAGCTCCCGGGTGAAGGTGAGCAGCTCGGGCCGCTCCCGGCGGGTCTTCTTCCACCAGCTGTCGAAGTGCCGCCCGGAGACCACGTCGGCCGGGATGCGCTCGTCGTAGAACTGGAAGATCGTCTCGTCGTCGACCAGGATGTCGCGTCGCCGGGCGCGATTCTCCAACTCCTCGATCTCGGTCAGCAGCCGCTGGTTGTCCCGCCAGAACTGGTGGTGGGTGGACCAGTCGCCCTCGACAAGCGCGTGCCGGATGAACAGCTCCCGGCTCAACGTCGGGTCGATCCGACCAAAGTTCACCTTGCGGGAGGTGACCAGCGGGACGCCGAAGAGGGTGACCTTCTCGTACGCCATCACCGCCGCCTGCTTCTTCTCCCAGTGCGGCTCGCTGTAGCTGCGCTTGACCAGGTGCTGGGCGAGCGGCTCGACCCACTCCGGCTCGATCCGCCCGTTCACCCGCCCCCACAGCCGGGAGGTCTCCACCAGCTCGGCGGCCATCACCCAGCGAGGTGGCTTGCGGAACAACGCCGAGCCCGGGAACAGGGCGAACTTCGCCCCGCGCGCGCCCAGGTACTCGTGCTTCTGGGCGTCCTTGAGACCGACGTGCGACAGCAGGCCCGGCAGCAGCGACTGGTGCACCTTCGGTGTGTCGATCTCCTCCGGCAGGTCCGCGCCGACCTGGCGTCGCCCACCGCCGTCGGGCACGCCGTCCGCGCCGCCCCGCCGGCCCCGTCCCCGGTTCCTTTCGTCAGGGGTACGCAGCACCTGGCGCAACTGGCTGACGATGTCCTGCCACTCCCGTACCCGCAGGTAGTTGAGGTACTCGGCCCGACACATCCGCCGGAACGCGCTTGAGGAGAGCGCCCGCTGCTGCTCCCGCAGGTACCGCCAGAGGTTGAGATACGCGACGAAGTCGGACTCGGCGTCGGCGAACCGGGCGTGTGCCTGGTCGGCCTGGGCCTGCTTCTCCGCGGGCCGCTCGCGCGGATCCTGGATCGACAGCGCTGCGGCGATCACCATCACCTCGGTGGCACAGCCGTTGCGTTCGCCCTCCAGCACCATCCGGGCCAGCCGGGGGTCGACCGGCAACTGCGCCAGCCGCCGGCCGAGGGACGTGAGCCGTCGGCTCGGCTCGGTCTCGGTCGGGTCGATCGCGCCCAGCTCGTGCAGCAGGTTCACGCCGTCGGTGATGTTGCGGCGGTCCGGCGGGTCGATGAACGGGAACGCGGCGATGTCGCCCAGACCGATGGCGGTCATCTGGAGGATGACCGAGGCCAGGTTGGTCCGCAGGATCTCCGGGTCGGTGAACTCGGGCCGGGAGTCGAAGTCCTGCTCGTCGTAGAGCCGGATGCAGATGCCGTCCGAGGTGCGCCCGCAGCGACCCTTGCGCTGGTTGGCGCTGGCCTGGGAGATCGGCTCGATCGGCAGCCGCTGCACCTTCAGCCGCTGCGAGTAGCGGGAGATCCGGGCGGTGCCGGGATCCACCACGTACTTGATGCCCGGCACGGTGAGCGAGGTCTCCGCCACGTTCGTGGCCAGCACCACCCGGCGGCCGGAGTGCGGGGCGAAGACCCGGTGCTGCTCGGCGACGCTGAGTCGGGCGTACAGCGGCAGGATCTCGGTGCCGAGCAGCGACCGCTTGTTCTGCACCAGCTTGCCCAGCGCCTCGGCGGTGTCCCGGATCTCCCGCTCACCGCTGAGGAAGACCAGGATGTCGCCCGGCCCCTCGGCGGCCAGCTCCTCGACCGCGTCACCGATGGCCTGGATCTGGTCGCGGACGTTCTCCTCGTCCGCGTCCTCCTCGTCGCCGTCGGCGACCTCGACAAGCGGCCGGTAGCGCACCTCCACCGGGTAGGTCCGGCCGGAGACCTCCACCACCGGCGCCGGCTCGCCGTCGGGATGCTCGGCGGTCGTTGGTCCGGCGAAGTGCCGCGCGAACCTGTCGGTCTCGATGGTCGCCGAGGTGATGATCACCTTGAGGTCGGGACGGCGCGGCAGGAGCTGCCGGAGGTACCCGAGAATGAAGTCGATGTTGAGGCTGCGCTCGTGCGCCTCGTCGATGATCAACGTGTCGTACTGGCGCAGCATCCGGTCGGTCTGCAACTCGGCCAGCAGGATGCCGTCGGTCATCAGCTTGACCAGGCTGTTCTCGCCCACCTGATCGGTGAAGCGCACCTTGTAGCCGACCACGTCACCGAGTTCGGTCCCCAACTCCTCGGCGATCCGGTCGGCCACCGTACGCGCCGCCAGCCGCCGGGGCTGGGTGTGCCCGATCAGGCCGCTGATGCCACGCCCCAGCTCCAGGCAGATCTTCGGCAACTGGGTGGTCTTACCCGAGCCGGTCTCGCCCGCCACGATCACCACCTGGTGGTCGCGGATCGCCGCGGCGATGTCATCCTTGCGCTCGCTGACCGGCAGACTTGCCGGGTAGACGATCTTCGGCACCGCGGCTTTCCGCCGCTCCAGCCGGCCCTCCGCCGCAGCCGTCTCGGCGACGATCTCCGCCAGCACCGACTCGCGTCGCTGCGGGTCGCGTAGCTTCCGCAGCCCGTCGAGTCGACGGCGCAGCTGACGCTGGTCGCGGAACATCAGCGGGGAAAGGCGACGCTGCAACTCCCGAACGGGATCGGTCGCGGCGGGTGAGGCTGGATTCTGCATGTCGTGGCCAAGGATAGGCAGCCGGTTGCCGGTCCGCCTCCTGGTTACCCGCGCACTGCTCCGGCCGGGCTGCGCTGGCCGGGTGAGGGCTGGTCGCGATGTGGCGTCCGGGCCTGGTCGGGCGCGCGTTGGTGTGCGGCCCAAGGTTGGTCGCCGCGCCCCCTTTGCTCTGCTTCACCCGGCGCAACGGTTGCGGCCCCGAGTTGATGCGTGGGTTGAAGCACAGCAAAGAAGGCGGTGTGGTGGCGCCAGCCCGGGGGCGGTCTATCGTTGGGCGCCGAGCTGGGAGCGGAACGCGGGGACGTCGATGAAGATGCGGGACACCGACCGGGCACTGGTGCAGGCTGCCAGCGCAGTGGCAAAGCTGCGTTGCCGCAGCGCAGCCCACACTCTCGCAACGGCGGCTCGTACCGCTGACGGCCGGGTGATCTCTGCCGTGAACGTGGCGCGCGCGGCCGGCGGGGCCTGCCCCGAGGTGGTGGCTCTCGCGACCGCGGTTACCCAGGGCGTGAGTGAGCTGGAGACGATTGTCACCGTCGGCGAACGGGGCCGGACCCTGGTGACTCCCTGCGATTCGTGCCGCCGGCTGCTGGCCGACCAATTTCCGGGCCTGCGGATGATCATCGGACCGGTCGATGATCCGCGGGTCGTGCCGGTGACCGGGCGGGCAGCCGCCATCGAAGCCGGGGATCCGACTGACGAGCCGGAGGTCTGCGACCGCTAGCGCGATCCGGGACCGAGTGGCCCTCGGCGGTATCAGAGGCCCACTCGATCCCGATTGTTGACTCGCGGGTGCCTCCGGCATGCGTGACCAGTGAGTTCCGGTCAGCTCCCGGTAGAGGCACCCACCAATTCGTCGGCGCCGGAACGGTGCAGGATGTCCAGGATCAGTGTGCGGCAGCGGTCGATTTCATTGGACGCCTCGTCGAGGCGTGCCACCTCCTGCCGCAGCGTCGCTACGAGGTTCTCGCATGGGATGACGCGGGGGCTGGCATCAACGACGCAAGGCAGCAGCAGTTCAACGGTCCGCAGGGGCAGACCTACATTGAGCAAGGACCGGATCCGGCGCACCTTCTCGACATCCTCCACTGCATAGTGGCGGTACCCGTTCGCAGCGCGTGCGGACCGGAGCAAGCCTTGCTGTTCGTAGTACCGAAGCAGTCGGGCACTGACGCCGGTCCGTTCCGACAACTCGCCGATAAGCAACGCACTCCCCTCTCCCAGTGCCACTTGACCTTCACACTACTGTCAAGGCTTACGTTCGACTGATGAGAAGCTACGGCACGGGCCGTACGGCCGTCATCACGCATGGTGTCCAAAGTGTGGCTGATCATTGGGGCGAGGTGGCAGCTCGCCTGCCCGGTCGAACGCTCGTCCCGGATCGCCGGGGTCGTGGGAAGAGCGCGCCGATCGGCGACGACTACGACCTCGCCACCGAGGTGGCGGATCTCAACCAGGTGCTCGACGAGGCCGGTCCGGAACCGGTGTTGATCGGGCACAGCTACGGCGGCGCGATCGCCCTGTTGACCGCTGCCGAGCGCGACGACCTCGCCGGTCTGGTGCTGTACGAGCCGACGATACCGGTCGACGGACCGGTCACCGGTGAGGCGCTGGATGTGATCGGCGCTGCGCTCAAGGCGGGCGACCGCGACACCGCGTTCGCCACGGTGCTCACCCGGGTCGTCGGTGACGCTCCCGAGGACGCGGAGAGCTTCCGGACCGGTGACCCGACCGGCTGGGCGGCGATGTTGGAGTTGATTGACAGCACCTACGCCGAACTCGCCGCGCTGGACCGGCTGGCCTACGACCCGTCGATGCTGAAGAAGATCAAGGTGCCGACGCTGGTGATCCTCGGCGAACGGAGCGACCGCGAGGAGTTGGTGTTTGGCCGCGCCGCTCGGGCGCTGGTCGACGGCCTCGACGACGCGACCCTGGTGGTGCTGCCCGATCAGGGGCACATCGCGCACGTACTCGACCCCGAGGCTCTGGTCGAGGCGATCATGCCTGCGCTGAAGGAATTCTGAGCCGTGCGCCGACTGCTCGTGCTCGACGAGCCGGAGCAGCGCCTCGACACCGGGATCAAGCGTGCTCGCCACGCACCTGCGGTGGTACGTGAAGGCTGGCGGTCGCTGAACGCCTGAGGTTGGTGGTCAGGCGGCGGCGGACCAGATGGCGCGGAAGGCGGCTGCCTCGCCGGCGAGCCAGCTTTCGATCTCGTTGGGCCTGGCGTTGTCGGGCATCCGGTGGGTGATGCCTCGGCGCACGTCGACCAGGACCGGCTCGGCGTGCGGGAGCACGGCGTCCATGTGGCGGGCGGTCAGGTGCAGTGCCGCCAGGGTCGCCTCCTCGCTGGGCGGGGCCTCGTCGAAGTGCAGGCGCACCGCCTCGGCGCGGCCGTCGGCGTACCGGATGCCGAAGTGGGGGTTGATCTTGATCGGAAGGTCGCCGAGCATGGCCAGCGCGTCGCGGGTCTGGGCCAGGTCGACCCCGGCGGGCTCACCGAGCGAGTGCAGCCAGGCCGTCGCGCCGGGCACGAGCGACTGGTAGAGCGGGCGCCAGCGGGGCTTGACCACGTCGACCACCTGCGCCAGGTGGGTGCCGCCAGTGTGGAAGGCGATGTCGGCCTTGAGTGCCTTGACGAACTGGCCGTGCGGGTTGAACCCGGAACGGCTCGCCCGCTGCCGGCGTAGGCCGCCGACGAAGCTGGCCTTGGTCGGACCGGTGCGGTCGACGTACCGGGTGAAACCGAGGAGGGTTGCGTACGGCGTGAGGGGGGCGGAGATGGGCGCGGTCACGAGCATCCTCCCAGGTCAGGAACTCGATTAGTACATACATTCTAATCGACGACCCTGACATCGCCCAGGGCACGAAAGGGGCCGCCCGGGCATCCCGGACGGCCCCCGTAGGAAAAAATTCAGAGCTGGCCGACGTCGGTGATCCGCACGACGGCGGCACCCGCCTCGTCGGAGGCGGCCAGGTCGACCTCGGCGCTGATGCCCCAGTCGTGGTCGCCCTCCGGGTCGTCCAGGATCTGCCGCACCGTCCAGCGCTCCCGACCCTGTTCGATCATGAGCAGCGCCGGGCCGCGGGCGTCCGGGCCGGTTCCGATGCCGTCGTACGACTCGAAGTAGGGCTCCAGCGCGTCGGCCCAGGCGTCGGCGGGCCAGCCGGAGTCGGCGTCCAACTCGCCGAGCGCGTCCCAGTGCCGCAGCGCGGCCAGCTCGACCCGCCGGAACAGGGCGTTGCGCACCAGCACCCGGAACGCCCGCGGGTTGCGGGTCACCGCCGCCGGGCGGTCGTCCAGCGCGGCGGCCACCTCGGGCAGGTCGGTCGGGTTGCGCAGCCGTTCCCACTCGTCGATGAGGCTGGAGTCGACCTGGCGGACCAGCTCTCCCAGCCACTCGATCAGGTCGACAAGTTCCTCGGTCTTGGCCTCCTCGGGCACGGTCTGCCGCAGCGTCTTGTACGCGTCGGCGAGGTAGCGCAGGACCAGCCCCTCCGAGCGGGACAACCCGTAGAACTGCACGTACTCGGTGAAGGTCATCGCCCGCTCGTACATGTCCCGCACGACGGATTTGGGGGAGAGCTGGTGGTCGGCCACCCAGGGGTGCCCCCGCCGGTACATCTCGTAGGCGTTCTCCAGCAGCTCGGCGAGCGGCTTGGGCCAGGTCACCTCGTCGAGCAGTTCGAGCCGGGCCTCGTACTCGATGCCCTCGGCCTTCATCGCGGCGACCGCCTCGCCGCGAGCCTTGAACTGCTGCGCGGAGAGCACCTGGCGCGGGTCGTCGAGGATCGACTCGATCACCGACAGCACATCCAGGGCGTACGACGGGGACTCGCTGTCCAGCAACTCGATGGTGGCCAGCGCGAGCGGGGACAACGGCTGGTTGAGTGCGAAGTCGAGTTGCAGGTCGACGGTGAGCCGGACCCGGCGCCCGGTCTCGTCCGGCTCGGGCAGCTCCTCGACCACGCCGCCGGCCCGCAACGCCCGGTAGATGGCGATGGCCCGGCGGATGTGCCGGCGCTGCGCCGCCGCGTCCTCGTGGTTGTCGGTGAGCAGGTGCCGCATGGCCGTGAACGCCTCGCCGGGGCGGCCGATGACGTTGAGCAGCATCGAGTGGCTGACCTGGAAGCTGGAGGTGAGCGGCTCCGGTTCGGCTTCCACCAGGCGGTCGAAGGTGGGCTTGCCCCAGCCGATGGAGCCCTCCGGCGGCTTCTTGCGTACCACCTTGCGTCGCTTCTTCGGGTCGTCGCCGGCCTTGGCGAGAGCCTTCTCGTTCTCGATGACGTGTTCGGGCGCCTGCACCACGACCCGGCCGATGGTGTCGAAACCGGCTCGTCCGGCCCGGCCGGCGATCTGATGGAACTCGCGGGCCTTCAGCAGCCGGGTGCGTACCCCGTCGTACTTGGACAGGCCGGTGAACAGCACCGTGCGGATCGGCACGTTGATCCCGACGCCGAGGGTGTCCGTACCGCAGATGACCTTGAGCAGTCCGGCCTGGGCGAGGGTCTCCACCAGCCGGCGGTACTTGGGCAGCATCCCGGCGTGGTGCACGCCGATGCCGTGCCGGACGAGCCGGGACAGGGTCTTGCCGAACCCGGAGGTGAACCGGAACCCGCCGATCGCCGCCGCGATCATGTCCTTCTCGGCGCGGGTGCAGACGTTGACGCTCATCAGCGCCTGGGCGCGTTCCAGGGCGGCGGCCTGGGTGAAGTGCACCACGTACACCGGGGCCTGCTTGGTCTCCAGCAGCTCTTCGAGGGTCTCGTGCAGCGGTGTCATCGCGTACGAGAAGAGCAGCGGGACCGGCCGCTCGGCCGAGCGGACGACGGCGGTCGCCCGGCCGGTACGTCGGGTCAGGTCGTCAACGAACCGGGTGGTGTCGCCAAGCGTGGCCGACATCAGCACGAACTGGGCCTGCGGCAGCTCGATCAGCGGCACCTGCCAGGCCCAGCCCCGGTCCGGTTCGGCGTAGAAGTGGAACTCGTCCATGACCACCTGGCCGACGTCGGCCCGGCTGCCCTCGCGCAGCGCCAGGTTGGCCAGGATCTCCGCGGTGCAGCAGATGATCGGGGCGTCGGCGTTGACGCTGGCGTCGCCGGTGAGCATTCCGACGTTCTCGGCGCCGAACACCTCGCACAACGCGAAGAACTTCTCCGACACCAGCGCCTTGATCGGCGCGGTGTAGAAGGTTGTCCGGTCGTCGGCCAGGGCGGCGAAGTGCGCGGCGATGGCGACCAGGCTCTTGCCCGAGCCGGTCGGCGTATTCATGATCACGTTGGCGCCGGAGACGATCTCGATGACCGCCTCCTCCTGGTGGGGGTAGAGGTCCAGGCCGCGCTCGGACGCCCAACTGGCGAACGCGTCGTAGAGGGTGTCGGGGTCGGCGGTCTTCGGCAGCGCGGCGGTGAGTGTCATGGCCGGTCCATGGTGCCTGGATGAATTGCTTGTGCGCCAACCGGGGCAGCCGGCGCTCGCCCGCCGTCGGGCCTACCCGTGGCGGCGGTAGATCAGGTCGGCGACCGGGCGGCCGGCGCGCAGCGCCCGCCGCTCGAACCGGGTCACTGGCCGGTAGGCGGGCCGGGGAGCGTACCCGTCGTAGGCGTTGACCAGACCCGGGTCGGCGTCCAGCGTCGCCCGCATCGCCTCGGCGTACTCAGCCCAGTCGGTGGCGCAGTGCAGCGTGCCGCCGACCGCCAACCGGGAACGCAACCGCGCCACATGGGTCGGCTGGATCAACCGCCGCTTGTGGTGGCGGGACTTCGGCCACGGGTCCGGAAAGAAGACGTGCACCGCGTCCAGCGAACTGGGCGGCAGCAGATCGAGCAACTCCATCGCGTCGCCCTCGACGATCCGGACATTGCCCAGCTCACGAAGGTGAATCAGGTCCAGCAGGTTCGCGATTCCCGGGGTGTGCACCTCGACCGCCAGATAATCTCGATCCGGGTCGGCGGCGGCCATCTCGGCGGTCGCATCGCCCATGCCGGAACCGATCTCGACCACCAGTGGGGCCCGGCGGCCGAACAGGTCGACAGGGTCGAACGGGTCGGCGTCGGCGACGCGCAGCCCGTACCGCGGCCAGAGCTGGTCCAACGCCGTCACCTGCCGGCCGCTCATCCGGCCGCGCCGCGGGTGGTAGGTACGGATCGCCCGCGCCAGGTGCGGCGCGGCGACGGCGGGAGTCGGGTCGGTGGAGGTCACCACCAACCGAGCCTACGCGAGCACCACGCAAGACCGGATGTGATGTACGCCCGGTGGTGAGACCATCATCGGTGGAAGGCAGGACCGGGTGTCCGGCAGTGCCCGGCGACCGCACCGGCGCACCGGGAGGGGGCATCGTGTCAGCAGCCAGGCAGGCGCTGTCCGCTGCTTCGCCGCGTACCGTCGCAGCCTTCGTTCCGCTGCTCGCGCTCACCCTGGCCACTCCGCTGCTGGCGGCGCCGCCGGCCGTGGCCTCACCCGCGCGGGCCGCCGTCGCGCCGGTCGTCGCCGGGCAACCCGGCGGTGGTCAACCCGGTGCGCCTGCGGGCGCGCCGCAGCCGGGCCCGACCGTGTTCGTGGAGGTCTCGCCGAGCATGGTGGAACCGGGCCATCTGGTCGGGCTCCGGGCCAGCTGCCACGACAACTCGGTGGGTGCCATCGTCGTCTCGGACGCGTTCGGCCGGGTCGCCGTGCAGCCGCAGCGCGGGCTGCTGACCGGCACGGCGATGGTCAAGGAGCGGGTCCTCCCCGGCAACTACCGGGTCAAGCTGGAGTGCCGGGGTGGCGAGACCGCGTCCACCATGATCCAGGTCGTACGCCACATGAAGCCCAGCCGGGGCCCGGCGACCGGCTTCGGCGGTAGCGCCGGTGCCGTCACCTCCAACCTGCTGCTTCCCGGCGGGCTGGCGTTGACCGTCACCGGCATGGTCCTCTGGGTCACCGCGACCCGCCGTCGCGGTAGCCGACGGTGAGCCGCCATGACCACCGCCCGCACACCCCGCCCCACCAACTTGACAGGTACCCCGGCACGCACCGGCTCCGGACCCCTGTCCCGTGACAGCGACGGTGCGGCGGGCCCGGGTTCCACGCCGCGCCCGCACGGCTGGGCGGCGGTGCCGGGTGTCGGTTCGCGCCGCGCTCGCGCCGCGGCACCGTTCACCGATCGACGCCGTGCCCCACGGGGCGCGGCCGGGCCTCGCCGGGTAGCGCGCTCCGGGCGCAGCCCGTGGTCACTGCCGCTCGCGGTGCTGCTCGTGCTGGCCGGCGTGTTCGCCACCGGGGCCGGGCTCGGGCACACCGTCGGCGGACCGCTCGACTGGACCACCACCGGCGATGAACGCGGCTCCGGCGGAGCATCGGCGGTACCCGCCGGGCGTACCGCCGCGCGGCCGGTGAGCCTGTCCATCCCGTCGATCGACGTCTCGGCACCGGTGCAGCCGGTCGGCGACGCACCGGACGGCTCGATCGCCGTGCCGCCGCTGAGCCGGCACGAGGAAACCGGGTGGTACGACCGTGGGCCGGTGCCGGGCGACCCGGGGCCGGCGGTCATCGTCGGGCACGTGGACACCAGGAGCGGCCCGTCGGTCTTCTACGACCTGGGCAAGCTGAAGGCGGGTGACACCGTCGAGGTGGCCCGGGAGGACGATTCGGTGGCCGTGTTCACCGTCAACTCGGTGGAGCACTTTCCGAAGGACCGGTTGCCGGCCGACCGGGTCTACGGCCACGAGGGCCCGCCCGGTCTGCGGCTGATCACCTGCGGCGGCGAGTGGCTCGGCGGGGGCACCGGCTACGCCGACAACGTCATCGCCTTCGCCACCCTCACCACCACCCGTCCCTCCTGACGTACCCGCCGCCACTGCTCCGGTCCGGCGACGAGAAACGTCGTCAGGGGACCTGCTGGACGACCTCGAACTCCAGGAGGGTGGCGCCGGAGGCGACGGGTGGCCGCCGCTCGGCGCCGGGCGGGGTGGCGTGGGCGGCTCGGGCGGGGCCGGCGGCCCAGTCCTGGTACGCCTGCTCGGTCTCCCACCGGGTGTAGACGAAGTAGCGGTTCTCGCCGGACACCGGGCGCAGCAGTTCGAAACCGAGGAAACCGGGGGAGTTCTCCACCGCGCGGGCCCGGGCGGCGAACCGCTTCTCCAACTCCTCGCCGCCACCGGGCGGAACGTCGATCGCGTTGATCTTCACAACTGCCATGGCCTCACCCTAGCCGGAGCCGCCAGCCGCGGGCGCGGTGCGGGCGCGGTGCGCGGGTTGCGGGAAGTGGGGCTTTCCGGGCAGCGGGAGAGGTCGACTTGCGGCATCTCGTGCCGCTGGTCGGCATCGGGGGTGGGCGGGGGCAGCCGCGCCGGTCCGGGTCGGCGTCCGATCAGAAGGACTCGACGGTGGGAGTGAGGTCGGCGTCGACGACGATGGGGGCGTGGTCGGAGGGGCCCTTGCCCTTGCGGGCCTCCCGGTCCACGTACGCCGACCGGACGGCGCGGGCCAGCGGGGCCGAGGCGTACACCAGGTCGATGCGCATGCCCTTGTTCTGGTGGAACATGCCGGCCCGGTAGTCCCAGTAGGTGAACGGGTGCGGGCCCTTCATCGGGGTGGGCACCACATCTGAGAGACCGAGATCGCGCAGCGCCGCCAGGGCGGCCCGTTCGGGCGGGGTGACGTGGGTGGAGTTGACGAACAGCGCCGGATCCCAGACGTCGTCGTCGGTGGGGGCCACGTTGAAGTCGCCGCAGACGGCCAGCGGCGCGCGGTTCGCCAGTTCGGTGTCCAGCGCGTCCCGCAGCGCCGCCAGCCAGGCCAGCTTGTACGCGTAGTGCGGGTCGTCGGGCGTGCGGCCGTTCGGCACGTACACCGACCAGACCCGCAGCCCGCCGCAGGTGGCCGAGATCGCCCGGGCCTCCGGCTCGGGAAAGCCGGGCTCGCCGGGGAACCCGACTGTGACGTCGGCCAGACCGACCCGGGACAGGACGGCGACCCCGTTCCACCGGCCGTCGCTGTGGCTGGCCACCGTGTACCCCAACTCACCCACCTCGGTCGCCGGGAAGGCGCCGTCGGGGCACTTGGTCTCCTGGAGACAGACCACGTCCGGCGCGGTGCCGGCCAGCCAGTCGAGCAGCCGGGGCAGCCGGGCCTTCACCGAGTTCACGTTCCACGTCGCCAGGCGCATGATGCCAGCCTGCCCCATCTCCGCTGGGCCCGCTCGGCCACCGCCGGCCGACACGCGCCGAGGTCGTCGGCGTGCCGCCCGCGTCAGCCCGAAGACCCCCGGTCAACTCCCCGGGGTGTCGTTGTTCGGGCGGGTCTGCTCGGCGAGGAAACGCTCCAACTCGGCACCGAGTTCCTCGGCCGTGGGCAGGGGGCCGTTCTCCGTGGCGAGCAGGTTCTTCTCACCCCGCCCCCGGGCGTACGCGTCGTACTGCTCCTCAAGCGCCTGGACCAGGCTGGTGGCCTCGTCGCTCTGCGCGACCTGCCGGTCGATCTCCACCCGCACCACCTCGGCGGCCGAGCGCAGCCCGTCCCGGGGCAGCAGCAGCCCGGTGCTGCGGGACACCGACGCCAGCAGCACCTCGGCGGCGGCCGGGTACTCGGCCTGCGCCACGTAGTGCGGCACGTGCGCGGCGAAGCCCAGCGCGTCGCGGCCCGCCTCGCCGAGGCGGAACTCCAGCAGGTGACCGACGCTGCCGGGGACCTGCACCCGTTGCAGCCACGGTTCGTAACCGGAGATCAGGTCACGCCGGGTGGCGTGCGCGGTCACCCCGGTCGGCCGGGTGTGCGGCACCGCCATCGGGATCGCGTTGAGCCCCACGGTCAGCCGTACGTCCAGTCGGGCGGCGAGCCCGGCGACGGCGGCGGTGAACCGTTCCCACTGAAGGTCCGGCTCCGGGCCGGTGAGCAGCAGGAACGGGGTCTCGTCGTCGTCGTGGAGCAGGTGCAGCTCCAACTCCGGGTCGTCGTAGCTCTCCCAGTGGTCCTCGACGAAGGTCATCACCGGTCGGCGGGAGCGGTAGTCGAAAAGTTGATCCAGGTCGAACCGGGCGATCGGGCGGGACTCCAGCGATGTGAGCAGCTGTTCGCGGGCGAGCCGGCTCGCGTTACCTGCGTCGACGAAACCGGTGAGCGCCTGGATCAGGACCGGCTGACCGAGGTCGGGCAGATCGTCGGTGAGTTCGTAGAGCTCGTGTGGGTCGAGCACCGGTGCGGCCTCCCTGCATGTGCGTAACGGGGCCACCGGACTCGCGGTGCCCCGATCGCCAGAACGTACCTGCCATCCTCGTGCATTCCTGTCGGGCCGGTCCGCCCGGCCCGGCGTCGCCGTGCGATCGGCCGACGGTACGCCGTTGCCCCGGCGGGGTACACATGGATGGTCGCCACCGAAAGGAGAGGTGATGAGCGATCCCGTGCCCGCCGAGGGCCAACCCGTCACCCCGGCTCCGCCGCCGCCCGGCAGCCGGGTCGTCGAGGCGCCGCCGGCCACGCTGTGGGACCGGATGCGCCAGGATCCGCAGTACGCTCCGGAGCACCTCGCGCTCGAGGCGGTGCGCCGGCTCGGTCCGGAGGCCGCGCAGTGGGTGCAGCGGATCCGGGCCGCGCAGCCCGGCATCGGCGCCGAGGCCCTGGCGGAGCAGGCGGTACGCCGGTTCGTCAACCAGGCCCGGCTCTCCGGGGCCGTCTCGGGCGCGGCCGGACTGCCCGGTGCGGTGATCGACGTCGGCGTGCTGGCCTGGACCCAGGCCCGCATGGTCCTGCACGTGGCCGCCGCGTACGGTGCCGACCCGACGCATTCCGACCGCGCCACCGACCTGCTGGTGCTGCAGAAGGTGCACAAGGTCGCCGCGAGCGCCCGCGTGGCGCTGGGCGTGGCGGCTGGACGGGAACGGGCGGGCGCGCTGTTCGGCGGTGGCGGGCAGGCGCCGCTCGGCCGGGTGATGCTGCACCTCGGGGTCCGCCTCGCCCAGATGGCCGGGGTACGCGCGGCGAAACGGCTCTTCGCCAAGGTGGTCCCCGGAGCGGCGATCATCCTTGGCACCTGGGCGAACTCGTCGGCCACCAAGAAGCTGGCCGAGCGTTCCCGTGCGCTCTACCGTCAACACGGCGAGGCCCGGATCCCGCTGCCCCGTCATTCCGAGGAGAATGGCGATCAATCGGCGTAGCCGGAGGAACGCCAGGTCACCTCAGCGAGGCGGGACTGACCGGCGGCGTTGGGGTGGAAGTAGTCAAGCGCGTTCACCAGGTCCAGGTCGAAGCGGATCCGGTGTGCGGCGCCGCCGTCATAGCGGCATCGGGAGCCGTAAGCCCGGCAGGCCGCCTTCAGCTGACCGTTGTATGCACTGATCCGTTCCCGGAACGCCGCGCGGCGGCTCCGATCCGCCGGTGCGGTCGACGTCGCCTCGGCCAGCAGCGCCGGACATATGCCCCGCCGCCAGGCACGTACCGCCCGGGGTTCATCGTGGCCGACCTCCCAGAGCCGGTACAGGTTCGGAATGCTGACGACCAGGACACGGGCCTTCGGCCGCCCCTCGCGCAGCACCCGCAGCCCTCGGTCGATCTCGGCCCGGAAGTCGGCCACCGGAGTCATCGCGTCGATCGTGCCGCGACAGGCGTCGTTGGCGCCGACCAGCACGGTGACGTAGTCGGCGCGATCGCGTACCGCCGCCTCGGCCTGGCCGGCCAGCGCGGCGGCCCGGGCTCCCGCCCGGGCGCGGTTGTGGGCCTTGCCGCGCAGGTTGGGGTTCCGGTCGAGCAGCCGGCGGTAGTGGCTGTCGACCCGCAGTCCGTCCCCCGTCGACCAGGAGTTGCGCTCGCACGAGGTGAGGACCAGGCAGGACCCGAAGCCGGTGGTGATCGAGTCACCGAGGGCGGCGACGACCCGGGGGGAGCCGGGCTGGGTCGTGCCGCCCGACGGTCGCGGCGCCGCGTCCCCACCCGCCTCGCAGGCCAACGCGACGAGCGCGAGCAGGCAGACGGCGGCGGTGGTCCAGCGTCCAGGCATGACTTCCCCAGCCTCACAGCGCAGAGCGACAGCACGGTGACTCTACGCGCGTAGGCCGGGTTGATCGCGCGCTGCTGTCGGGGATGCGGCAGTGCCCTGTCGTGTCCCAGGCTCGCGTGGTATGGGGTTGACGGTCGTCTACCTGTGCCAGGGTGCCCGCTGGCCGTGCAGCCACCAGTGCAGCGCCCGGGTGATCCGGGGCAGCACCAGGTAGGTCATCAGCGGGGTCAGGGTGAGCGTCATGAGCAGCACCCGCGCCGCGGTCGGCAGCCCCGGCAGGAACTCGCCGGTCAGCAGCGTGGCGGTCAGGCTGAGCGGGAAGAACGCCAGCCAGATCGTCACCGCCTGCTTCCAACGCGGCGGCGACGGCGGCACCGTCGGTTCCGCGTCCAGCGGCTCGACGGCGGCCGCGTGCGGCGGGTCGAACCAGCCCTCGATGCCGGTCCGCCGCTCGACGTGGGTGTGCTCGACGATGCCCTGCGCCGACGTCAGCCACCAGTGTCGCTGCGGCGATTCCTCCCAACGTCGCAGGGTGTCCGGGTCGGCGAACCGGTAGAGCATGTGCCAGTCGCCCGATCCCGGGGCGCGGCGTACCCAACCCGCGCCCAGGAAGCCCGGGAACGCCTCGGCCAGCGCCGTGCCCGCCCGCATCCACGCCACCATCTCGTCGGTACGGGCGGGGTCGGCGCGTCGGGCGACGGCGACGGTCACCGGCTCGGCATGGCTAACGGTCATGGGTCCATGTTCCCCGCCGGTGCCTGGATCGGCCGGGTCACGCGGGGCCGGTGTAACGCAACGCACGGCCGGAAAGTGGGTGCGGGCGACGGTTAGCGCTGGCGGCGCGGGGTAGGTGGAGGTGATGACGAGATCACAGCCTCGGCGTGCCCGTGGCACGGTCGGTCACGCGTACAGCGCACTGAATCTGCGACTGGCGCTGGCCAGCTTCGGGCTCGTCACCATGACCGTTTTCGCGGTGTTGGCGTTCCGTGCCGACGTGGCCTGGTTGGGGATCGTCTGCGCCGTCTTCGCGGTGGTTGCCGTGGTTGACCTGATCATCATTCAACGTCGTCGCGCCGCCCGCCGCCGGGAGGAGCCCGGCGCGCGGCACTCGCTCTTCGAGTGACGGGAGAAGCACTGATGACCATCGCCACCACCAATCCGGTCAACGGCCAGGTGCTCAAGACGTACGAGGCGATGTCCGACGAGCAGATCGACGGCGCGATCGAACGGACCGACCTGGCGTACCGGCAGTTGCGCGACACCACGATCGAGCAGCGCGGGCGGTGGCTGACCGCGGCGGCCGACCTGCTGGAGGCGGAGCGGAACGAGATCGCCCGCCTGATGACCACCGAGATGGGCAAGACGTTCGCCGCCGCCAAGGCCGAGGTCACCAAGTGCGCCACCGCCTGCCGCTTCTACGCCGACCGGGCGGCCGAGTTCCTCGCCGACGAGCCGGCCGACGCCGAGGCGGTCTCGGCGACCCGGGCATTCGTCCGTTACCAGCCGATCGGCCCGGTGCTGGCGGTGATGCCATGGAATTTCCCTCTCTGGCAGGTCATGCGTTTCGCCGCGCCGGCCCTGATGGCCGGCAACACCGGCCTGCTCAAGCACGCCTCCAACGTGCCGCAGACCGCGCTGCTGCTGGAGGACCTGTTCCGGCGGGCCGGCTTCCCGGAGGGCGCGTTCACCACCCTGCTGGTCGGCTCCGACGCGGTGGACCGGATTCTGAGCGATCCCCGGGTCCGCGCCGCCACGCTGACCGGCAGTGAGGTCGCCGGCCGGTCGATCGCGCAGATCGCCGGCCGGGAGCTAAAGAAGACGGTGCTGGAGCTGGGTGGCAGCGACCCGTTCGTGGTGATGCCCTCCGCCGACGTGGAGCTGGCCGCGCAGGTTGCCACCACCGCCCGCTGCCAGAACAACGGCCAGTCCTGCATCGCGGCCAAGCGTTTCATCGTGCACACCGACGTCTACGACGCCTTTGCCGAGGCGTTCGCGCACCGCATGTCGGCGCTGCGGGTGGGCGACCCGATGAACGGCGACACCGACGTCGGCCCGCTGGCCTCCGAGCGGGGGCGCGACGAGGTCGACGCGCAGGTACGGGACGCGGTCGACAAAGGAGCCACGGTGCTCTGCGGCGGGGAGAAGCCGAGCGGGGAGGGCTGGTTCTACCCGCCGACGGTGGTGACGGATCTGAACCCGGGTATGCGGATGTGGGCGGAGGAGGTGTTCGGGCCGGTCGCCGGGTTGTACCGGGCCTCGTCGTACGACGAGGCGATCGAGTTGGCCAACGGCACCAGCTTCGGGCTCGGCTCGAACGCCTGGACCCGCGACCCGCAGGAGCAGCAGCGGTTCGCCACCGACCTGGAGGCCGGGGCCGTCTTCATCAACGGGATGACGACGTCCTACCCGGAGCTGCCCTTCGGCGGGGTGAAGAACTCCGGCTACGGCCGGGAACTCTCCGCCCAGGGCATGCACGAGTTCTGCAACGTCAAGACGGTCTGGGTGGGGGAGGGCACCGCCACTGCCGGCGCCGGCAGCCACTCCGAGTAGCTGCTGCTTACTCCTGCCCCCGGGTGGGTAGTGAAGCGCGGCATGACGGCGATCGCGTTTCACGCTTCCCACGAGCAGATCCACCCGCGCGAGCTGCTGGCGGCGGTGATCCACGCCGAGCAGGTCGGCTTCGACGCCGCCATGTGCTCCGACCACTTCGCCCCCTGGAGTGAACGCCAGGGCCACTCCGGATTCGCCTGGTCCTGGCTCGGGTCGGCGTTGCAGGCCACCGGCCTGTCATTCGGAGTGGTCAACGCGCCCGGGCAGCGCTACCACCCGGCGATCATCGCGCAGGCGATCGGCACGCTCGCCGCCATGTACCCGGGTCGGTTCTGGGCGGCTCTGGGCTCCGGGGAGGCCGCCAACGAGCACATCACCGGCGACGCGTGGCCGCGCAAGGACGTACGCAACGCGCGGCTGCGCGAGTGCGTGGACGTCATCCGCGCCCTGCTGGCCGGCGAGGAGGTCAGTCACGACGGCCTGGTCCGGGTCGACCGGGCGAAGCTGTGGAGCCGCCCGGAGCAGCCACCGGCGCTGGTCGGGGCCGCCGTCAGTGTCGCCACCGCCCGCTGGTGTGCCGAGTGGGCGGACGGCCTCATCACGGTAAACGCGCCGACCGACCACCTGCGCCGCATGATCGACGCCTACCGGGAGGCCGGAGGTCGTGGACCGGTGCACCTTCAGGTGCACCTGAGCTGGGCGCCCGCCCAGGCCGAGGCCGAGGCGATCGCCTACGACCAGTGGCGCAGCAACGTGTTCGCGCCGCCGGTCTGCTGGGACCTGACCACGCCGGAACACTTCGACGTGGTCTCGGCCGAGGTGCCGATGAGTCGACTCGCCGAGGTGGTCAACATCTCCGCCGACCTGGGCCGGCACGTGGGCTGGCTGGAGGAGTACGTGGCGCTCGGCTTCGACCAGATCGCCCTCCACCACGTAGGCCAGGATCAACGCCCCTTCCTCGACACCTTCGCCGACCAGGTCCTCCCCAAACTCCGCCCCTGACCGGCCCAGCCACAGCCCGCCACCATGCCCGACGATCAAGAAGTTCTGGTCCGGATCCGTCACGGATCCGGACCAGAACTTCTTGATCACTTCATCGGGGTGGGGGCCGGGTGGGGTGCCGGTCGCCGACGGCACCCCACCCGGGGATCAGGACACGGCGCAGGGCGCGCCGTTGACCGTGACCAGGTTGGGCGCCGGGTTCGCGCCCCCGCCGGTGGTGGCGTTGAAGCCGAACATCACCGACGCACCCGGGTTGATCCGCGAGTTGTACGACTCGCTCTTCGCGGTCACCGTGGCACCGGACTGCGTCACCTTGGCCATCCACGCCTCGCGCACCTTGGCGTCACCGGTGAAGGCGAACCGGGCGGTCCAGCCGTTCACCGCGGCGGTGCCGGTGTTGCGGATGTTCACCTGGGCGGTGAAGCCGGTGCCGCCCTGCCACGAGCCGTAGTTGGTGTACGACACCGTGCAGGTGGGCGCCGGCACCGCAGCGGAATCGCCCTGGTCCGCCAGGAACGAGGAGATCCAGGCCAGCGCCGAGTTCCAGTTGATCGCCACCTCGTTCGTGGAGTACGAGGCGATGTCGTCGACGAAGCAGAACATCGGTGCGCAGCCTTCGAGCAGCTGCTCCACGAACGGGTCCTGGAGCGCGGCGTTCGGACCACCGGCGATCGAACCGGCCGGCGGCTTCGGCATGCTCGGGTCGAGCTGGAAGCCGAAGATCCGGCTGTGCTGGTTCTCCGCCGCGTGCTCGCCCCACCCGGTCACGTACGAGATGTTCAGCGCGTTGCGGCCGAGGATGTAGTCCATCGTCTGCACCGCACCGTCGCGGTACTTCGCCGCCCCGGTCAGGTCGAACGCGGTGGCCAGCACGACCGCGTTGTTGATGATGGCGCCGTTACCGCCCCAGAAGTAGCTGTTCGGGTCACCGGGCATGGGCAGCCCGTACGCCTGCCGGCCGATCTCGGCGAGGTAACCGTCAGCGGCGTCGATGACCGACTCGCGGATTCGGGTCTGCTCGGCGGCCGGCAGCCCGTTCGGCACGGTGGCCAGGTCGAGGCGACCCAGCGCGGCCACGCTCTGCCAGCCGAAGCCCCGGGGGTCGAAGACGTCGCCGGTGTGGTGCGGCGAGGCGGTCAGATCGGTCAGGTAGGCGCTCTCGCCGGTGGTCAGGTACAGCTCGGCGGCCGCCCAGTAGAACTCGTCGGTGACGTTTGTGTCGTCGTACGGGCCACCGCCGTTGCCGGTGGCGGGGGCGTACCGGGCCGGGTTGGCCTTGGCCGCCGCGTAGGCGGTCTTCGCCGCACTGCCGCAGCGCTGCGCGAACTCCTTGTCGTACGGGGCGAACAGTCGGGCGCACTGGGCGGCCGTGGCGGCCAGGTTCAGGGTGGCGGCGGTGGACGGCGGGTGCAGCTCGCGCGGCTCCGGGTCGTCCTCGGGCTGCATCGGCAGGCCGGTCCAGTTCCGGTCGTGGATCTTGTGGTGGGCCATTCCGGCCAGTGGCTTGCCGGCCGGCACCTGCATCCGCAGCAGGAACTCCAGCTCCCAGCGGGCCTCGTCGAGGATGTCCGGCACCCCGTTGTCCCGCTCGGGCAGCCGCAGCGTCCCGTCGCCGAGGTCGGCGCCGAAGCCGGCCGTGGCGGCGTTCTTGGTCCGCTCGAAGGCGCTCAGCAGCTGGTAGGTGGCGATACCGCCGTTGACCACGTACTTGCCGTGGTCGCCCGCGTCATACCAGCCGCCGCGTACGTCGAGCCGGTAGTCGCAGGAGTCGGCGACGCAGGGTACGTCGGTGTCGCCCTGGTTCGGCGCGACGTCGAGGTGGCCGGCGGGGCGGGCGTACTCCTCGCCGACCAGGTCACCGTCGATCTCGATACCGCTGCGCTGGATGTAGAAGAACTGCAGGGCGTCCGACCGCAACTGGTCGTAGAGCGTGCCGGAGATGTCGAACGGGTGGCTGACCTCGCCGTCCACCGCCAGCGTCAGCCCCTGTCCCGGGGTGCGGTACGACGAGAAGTCCAGCGAGTGCACGTTCTGTGCCGACGCCTCGTCGACGCCGCGGGGAGTGGTGGTGCCGCTGGTCAGCACGGCGCCGGAGGCGGAACGCAGTTCCCAGGGCAGCGCCTCGGTGGCCTCGGTGACCACCGTGGCGTTCTTCGGCCCGCCGGGCAGGTAACCGACCTGGTTCACCCGCACCCGGGGACCGGTGTCCGGCACGTACGGCTCGGGCGGGTTGCCGCCGCGCAGCGAGACATTGTCCAGGCAGACGGTCTGCGCCTCGGCGCTGCCGCCGACCTGGAAGATCAGCTGGGCGCGATCGTCGTCGTTCGGAGCGACGAAGGTGCGCTCGACGCGCTGCTGGGTCGGCGTCGCGGCGGCGGTGACCGAGTAGTAGCCGGTGTAGGGCTCGCTGCCGAGTTGCAGCACGGCGGCGACCGAGCCACCAGGCGTGGCGGTGACGTCGAAGCCGAGGGTGTACTCGGCGCCGGCGATCAACGGAAGCGCGTCGTGGCCGATGCCGGCGTCCCAGGGGTTGGCCAGGCCACCGGCCACGGTGGCGCAGAGCTGGCCATCGACTACGCCGAGGGTGTTGGTGCCGTATGAGAACCAGGGCGACGAGCCGTCGCTGAAGTCACCGTTGCGGATCTGTTCGGGTGCGTCGGCAGGTGGATCTGCGAACGCGGTGCCGGCGCTAACGCCGACCAGCGCCACGGCGGTCGCCGCGGCGAGCACCGCGAGACGACGTCGGGATGGCGTCACGGGGGAGTCCTTCCGACGAGCGGGACGGAATGGGTGAGGTGGGGGCGAAAAGCTGGGAGCGCTCCCAGGTATCGGGCATGTTTCCAGGACGCGCAGGACATGTCAATCGATCGCATCCGATGAGAATTCATGTTCACCCTCAGTGAGATTCGCCGCGCCACGCCGGGCGGTCCTGATCTCCTAGAGACAACCGAGCCCTACTCCTGGCAGGCTGCGTGCCATGACCCTGAAGCTGCGTTCCGCCGGGACGAGCGACCGTGGGCTGATCCGCAGCGGAAACCAGGACGCGTTGCACTCCGGCACCTGGCTGGTCGCCGTCGCCGACGGCATGGGCGGCATGGCGGCCGGTGATCTGGCCAGCGCCATCGCCATCGGAGCGGTCGCGCCGCTCGATGTGGAGACGCCGGAGGACGTGCTGGTCGCCGCGTTGCAGAACGGCATCCAGCTGGCCACCGAACGGATCCGTCAGGCGGTCGCTGAGGATCCCCAGCGGCAGGGCATGGGCACCACGCTGACCGCGCTGCTGTTCGCGCGTACCGGCAGCTGCCTGGCGCTGGCCCACGTGGGTGACTCCCGGGCCTACCTGTTCCGCGACGGCGTACTCAAGCAGATCACCCGGGACGACACCTTCGTGCAGATGCTCGTCGACCAGGGGCTGATCACGCCGGACCAGGCCGGTAGCCATCCCCGCCGGGCGGTGGTGACCCAGGCGTTGCAGGGCGACGAGGTCTCCCCGACGTACGCGACAATGGTGCCCCGAGCCGGTGACCGCTGGCTGCTGTGCAGCGACGGACTGTCAAACGTCGTACGCGCCGACACCCTGGCCGAGGTGCTGGCCGGCCAGCCGGAGCGGGACGCCTGCGCGCGCCACCTCATCGACCTGGCGTTGCAGGCCGGTGGCCCGGACAACATCACCGTCGTCATCGCCGACGTGCTCGACGAGCCGTGAGCGCTCAGGAACGCCGCCCGGCCCGTCGGGTCGGCGTGGCCGTGGTCGGATCCTCCGGCCAGGGGTGGCGCGGATAGCGCCCGCGCAGTTCGGCGCGGACCTGGCGGTAGCCGGAGCGCCAGAACGAGGCGAGGTCGGCGGTGACCGCCACCGGTCGGCCGGCAGGGGAGAGCAGGTGCAGCAGCACCGGCACCCGACCGTCACCGACTCTGGGCGCCTCGGGCCAACCGAACGTCTCCTGAAGCCGGACCGCGAGAACCGGCGCGGCCGGATCGGCGTAGTCGACCCGGATCCGCGAACCGCTCGGCACCGTGATCCGCTCCGGTGCCAACTCGTCCAGCCGTCCGGCCAGCGGCCAGGGCAGCAGCCGGCGTAGCGCACCTGTCACGTCGACCCGAGCCAGATCGGCCCGGCGTCGGGCACCGGCAAGCTCCGGCCCGAGCCAGTGCGGTGCGCCGGCCAGCAACGCCTCGTCGGAGACGTCGGGCCAGTCGTCGCCGAGCGCGTACCGGCAGAACGCCAGCCGCTGACGCAGGGCGCTGGCCGCCGGCGTCCAGGTCAGCACGTCGAGCCCGGTCTCGCGCAGTCCGGTCAGCAGCGCGCCGGCCACCGCATCCCGGTCGGGTCGGGCCAGCGGACGGTCGACCAGCTCGATGGCACCCAGTCGAAGCACTTCCCTGGCCACCACGTCTCCACCCGACCAGCCGATCTCCCGCTCGGTCCGCAGCAGCGAGCCGGCCGCCTCACGGGCGGTCATCTCATCGAGGACGGCGGCGAGCCGGATCCGGGCGGCCGGTGCGCCGGGAGCGCGGTCGGCCACCGCGACGGCCAGCCAGTCGACGCCCACCAGCCCCGACCCGGGCGCCAACTCCGCCGCGGTGCCGCCACTCATCAGGTACGCCGAACCACCCGGCCGCCGCACCCGGGCCAACCGTTCCGGGTACGCCAACCCGACCAGCAGCCCGGCGGCAAGGTCGTCGGGCAACCACCTCGACTGGTCTGGTCGCTGTTGCCGCCCGGACGCGCCCGGTGGCAGGGCGGCGCGCAGCCGGCGTACCTCGGCACGCCAGCGCGCGGTGGCGGCCGGGTCGGTGCCGGCGCGCAACCGACGCCAGACGGCACCGAGATCATCGCCGGAACCGGCCACGGTCGATTCGGCGAGCAGCGCCACCACCTGCGCGGCACGATCGGCGCCGACCCGGTCGGCCCCGTCGAGCAGCGCCCGAGCCAGCCGGGGATGCGCTCCGACGGCGACCACGGCCCGGCCCCGCTCGGTGATCCGTCCGTTCGCATCGATCGCACCGAGGGCGGTGAGCGTCTCGGACGCCACCGTCATCGCCGCCGATGGAGGCGGGTCGGGCAGCGCCAGTCCGGTCCCGCCGGGAGCGCCCCAGGCGGCGAGTTCGAGGGCGAATCCGGTCAGATCGGCGGTGGCGATCTCCGGCTCCGGCTGCGCCGGCAACCGCTCGTGCACCCCCGCCGACCAGCAGCGGTACACCTGGCCGGGTGCCTCCCGCCCGGCCCGGCCGGCCCGCTGGGTCGCCGCCGCCCGGGACACCGGCACGGTGACCAGCGCACCCAGCCCTCGGGCCAGGTCCAGTCGGGCCACCCGGGACAGACCCGCGTCCACCACCGTGCGTACGCCCGGCACGGTCAAACTGCTCTCCGCCACCGCCGTGGCCAGCACCACCCGCCGCCGGTCTCCCGGCCGCAGCGCGGCGTCCTGCTCGGCGCCGCTCTGGCGGCCGTGCAGGCGGAGCACATCGACGCTGTCCTGCACCTCGACCAACCGACCGGCGACGGCGGCGATCTCGCCCACGCCGGGCAGGAAGACCAGCAGGTCGCCCTCCTGCTCGACGAGAGCCCGGCGTACGGTGGCCGCGACGTGGTCGAGCAGAGCCCGGTCCACCGCGCCCGCACCGGGTGGCGCCAGAGGCCGGGGCGGTGGTGCCCAGATGCGGGTCACCGGATGCAGCGCCGACGAGGCCCGAACCACCGGTGCCGGCACGGTGCCGCCGAGCAGGGCAGCGAAGCGGTCCGCCTCCGGGGTCGCCGACATGGCCAGCAGCCACAGCTCCGGCCGCAGGGTCGCCCGGGCCTCGACGCTGAAGGCGAGCGCCAGGTCCGCGTCGAGCTGGCGTTCGTGGATCTCGTCGAGCAGCACCGCATCGACGCCGGCCAACTCCGGGTCGTGATGCATCCGGCGGACCAGCAGGCCGGTGGTGACCACCTCGATCCGGGTACGCGGTCCGGCCCGTCGTTCACCCCGCACCGCATAACCGACCCGACCACCGACCGGCTCCCCGAGCAGCGCCGCCATTCGGCGGGCCGCAGCACGGGCGGCCACCCGGCGAGGCTGGGCGACGATCACCCGCCCGCCCACCGCGTCGGCCACGGCGAGCGGGGCGAGGCTGGTCTTACCGGTACCCGGCGGGGCGACCAGGACCGCGCTGCCGGCCGAGCCCAGCGCCGCCACCAGCGCCGGCAGCACCGCCCGCACCGGCAGGTCGATAGACACGTCGGAGAGCACGGCCCAGTCTCGCACCGCCCCCGCGCCCGCATGCGGGCCATCGGGACCGCATCCGTGTGGGTGCGCCGGACCGCGCCCGCCTGGTGCTGTCCGCGTCGGTGCCTTGACTTGTCGAGGGCATCTGCGTCGGTGCCCGTCGTCATGGGCATGCCCGTCACAACGCGTAGCCGCTTCCCTCAGCCCCGCACAGGGTCTTCCGCCCCTTTGCTCTGCTTCAACCCACGCAACGGTTACCTTCCGTGCGCGGTCAGCCTTTTGTGCGATTAGCCGGCGCGGACGTTATGGCAGCTCGGTCGGGGGGTGCGTGGGTTGAAGCAGAGCAAAGGGCGGAGGGTGAGAGGTGGGTGGGTGAGTGGCGCGGTTGCGGAGGGTCATCTGCGAGAACGCCGCGTCTAGATGACAGATTGTGACGGTTGGCTTCTCTGGCCGCCGCTTCGCTCAAGGGGTGGGGTGTGTGCGAGCCCGGCGGGCGGTGGCGGGGTCAGCGAGTGTGGACGCCGGCGACGAAGGCGGTCCACGCCGACGGTGGGAAGGTCAGCACGGGGCCACGACGATCCTTGCTGTCCCGAACCGCGACCCCACCGTCGATGGTGGCCACCTCGACGCAGTTGCCGTTGCCCACACTGCGCGTGCTGGTGCGCCACTCCGCCCGGGACAGGTCGAGCGCGGTCATCGCGATCCCTTCGTCGATACCGAGGGTGACCGCGGTGCAGCGGTCACGTAAAGTAACGAGAAGCTTCCTTCAGGCGGATCAGGGACGCCGCTGGATCGAGTGCCAGACTGCACAGCCTCTCGTGCACAAGGCTATACGAGCGCACCTGCGCACCCTCCTCCAGTGCCAGGCCCGTGGAGAGATTTTCCAGGTAGACAACGGCCGCGTCGGCCGCGTCGGCGAACGTGAGGATCACGTACGGCGAGTTCATGGCCGGATGTCCACCGGCCTCGAACGGAAGTACCTGGACCGTTACGTTAGGTAGTTGGGCGAGGGTTTCCAGGTGGCTCATCTGGCCCGCCATGACGGTGCGATCGCTGACAGGGCGTAGCAGTACTGCCTCGTTCAGCACCACCGACAACTCCACCGGCGCGTCGCCGCGCAGCACGTCCTGCCGGCGCAACCGAGCGGCCACCTTGCGGTCCAGATCGTCCTCGCCGGCGGTCAGCCGGTACACCTCGCGGGCGTACGCCTCGGTCTGCAACAGGCCGGGCACCGCCTCGGCCTCGTAGGTGCGCAGGGTGGCGGCCTCAGCCTCCAGTCCCACGTAGAACTCGAACCATTCCGGGAGGACGTCGCTGTAGTGCTGCCACCAGCCGCGTTGCTGTGCGCCCCGGGCGATCTCGATGAGCGCCTCGGCGTCGTTGCCGGTGACCTGGTACAGCGCGAGCGCGGCCCGGACGTCGCGTGGCTTGATGCCGATCTGGGCGTTCTCGATGCGGGACAGGTTGCTCTTGGACATGTCCAACTGTCGGGCGGCGACATCCAGGGTCATCCCGGCGCGCTCACGTAGCTGGCGTAGTTCCCGGGCGATGCGGCGGCGTCGAACGGTGGGGCTCGCGGTCACCCTCCGAGTCTGTCACGGGAAAAGGCGCAGGTCGCTTCACCACGGAGTGCAACTGGCCAAAACGGGAGTTGCGTTGCAGTTGCGCTCGGTGCATCCTTTTCCGGTTAGCGATCACTGTGGACGGCCGGCTCGGGAGGACGTGTGCTCACCGCCGACGAGTTCTTTCTGATCGCGCACAACGACACCCGGGGCAAGGCGAAGCTGCACCCGGCGGCGACCGGCCTCGGGCTGGCAGGGGGTCTCCTCGGCGAGCTGATCCTCTATGGACACATCACGGTCGTCGCCGGTCAGGTCAGCGTGATCGACCGCCGGCCGCCAGCCGACGCGTTGGCGCACACCGTGCTGGACCAGTTGATCGGCGAGGCTCAGCACCAGTCGGTGCGTACCTGGCTCAGTTTTCTCGCGCAGACGTCGGTGACCTCGGTGGGCGAGCGGCTGTCCCGGGCCGGCGTCCTGCGCCGGCAGGAGAGCCGGCGGCTGTTGCGGACCACCGTCACCTACCAGCCGATCGACCTCAACGTGGTGGCCTGGCCCGCGACCCGGCTGCGTGCGCTGCTGGAGCGTGCCGAGCCGCCAAGCGTGCCCGACGCGACGCTGCTCGGATTGGTCGCCGCCGCAGGGCTGACCCGGGAGGTGCTGTGGAGCGCCGGTCCGCGGGCCCACCACCGACTCAACCTGATCATCCCGGCACTGCCCGACCCGCTGAAGGAACTCGTGGCGCACACCGAAGCCGCCGTCGGTGCGGCGGTGCTGCGCGGCGCTCCCTGACCCGGAACACCCCTTCCCCTCAGACCGGAGCAGTTCATGTCCTCGACAGCGACAACCGAACGACCTAGCAACGTCTCCGAGGCGCTGGCCCGTGGCCGGCTCGGCGTCCCCTCAGTGATTTTCTTCGTTCTCTCCGCGGCGGCACCGCTGACCGTGGTCGCCGGCGTGGTCACCACCGGCTACGGCGTCATCGGCGTGCTCGGCATTCCGCTGGCCTTCCTGGCGGTGGCCGTGGTGCTCGCCGTGTTCTCCGTCGGCTACGTGGCGATGGCCCGTCGGATGGCCAACGCCGGGGCCTTCTACGCGTACGTGGCACGTGGGCTGGGACGCCCGGCCGGGGTGGGTACGGCCTGGGTGGCGCTGATCGCCTACAACGCCCTCCAGGTCGGGCTCTACGGGACCATCGGCGCGGCGGCGGCACCGGTGCTGGACCGGCTGTTCGGGATCACCCCGCAGTGGTGGATCGTGGCGCTGGTGGCGTGGGCGCTGGTGGCGATGCTCGGCCTGCTCCGAGTGGACATCAACGGCATGGTGCTGGCGGCGCTGCTCTGCGCCGAGATCGCCATCATCGTGGTGTTCGATCTCGGCCAGCTGGGCAACCCGGCCGGCGGCGACGTGAGCTTCGCCGCGTTCTCGCCGGAGAACTTCTTCGTGCCGGGGCTCGGCGCGGTGCTCGTACTGGCGATCCTCGGTTTCGTCGGCTTCGAGGCAGCTGTGGTCTTCAGCGAGGAGAGCAAGGACCCGAAGCGTACGGTGCCGATGGCCACCTACCTGTCCGTGGCGATCATCGCGGTGGTCTACGCGCTCTCCTCGTGGAGCATGACGGTGGCGGTCGGACCGGACCGGATCGTCGAGGAGGCGGGCACCCAGAGCGTCGAGCTGATCTTCAACCTGGCCGGTGCGCACCTGGGTGACACCGTCCTGACCATCGGGCAGGCACTCTTCCTGACCTCGGTACTGGCCGCCATGATCTCGTTCCACAACACCACCGCGCGCTACACCTTCGCGCTGGGCCGGGAGCGGGTGCTGCCCGCGGTGTTCGGCCGTACCTCACCGACCACCGGCGCACCCCGCGCCGCCTCGCTCGCGCAGAGCGCGCTCGGTCTGCTGGTGATCATCCTGTACGCGGTCAACGGCTGGGATCCGGTCCTGCAACTGTTCTTCTGGCTGGGCACCAGCGGCGGGTTCGGCGTGCTGCTGCTGATCGCTACCACCGCGGTCGCGATCATTGCGTACTTCGCCCGCGGCGAGGCGCAGGAGACGCTGTGGCGGCGGTTGGTCGCGCCGGGCATCGCCGTGATCGCGCTGATCGCGATCATCGTGCTGGCGGTGCAGAACTTCGCCAACCTGCTCGGGGTCGAGCCGGATTCGCCGCTGCGCTGGGCGATCCCGCTGGCCTACCCGGTGGCGGCGCTGCTGGGCGGACTGTGGGGCCTGTCGCTACGGCGGCGGCGTCCCGACACGTACGCCCGGATCGGCCTGGGCGCGGAGAGCGCGGCGGCCGTGGTGACCCCCGCGCCGGTGGCCGAGCCGACGCCCACGGCGGAGGTGCGGCGGTGACCCCGCCGGAGATCGGCCGGCTCGGCGAGGACGACGCCCGGTGGGTCGCCGCGCGGATCGCCGAGGCCTTCATGGTGCTGGACCAGCCTCGCTGGCTGGTGCCGGACGAGGCCAAGCGGGAGTCGGTGCTGGCCGGGAACTTCGAGATCATCGTCGACCACGCCACTCGGCACGGACTGGTGTTCGGCACCGAGGACCGGGCCGGGGTGGCGGTCTGGCTGCCGTCCGTCGGTGAACCGCTGCCGCCGCCGGAGGACTACGACACCCGGCTGGCCTCGGCGTGCGGGGAGTGGACCCCTAACTTCGTGCACCTGGACGAGCTGTTCGCCGCCAACCATCCGCACGACGATCATCACCACCTGGCACTGCTGGCCGTGCGTCCGGACCGCCAGGGCCAGGGCGTCGGCAGCGCGCTGTTGCGCCACCACCACGCCTGGCTGGACGCCAACGGCATGCCGGCATACCTGGAGGCGAGCAGCGAGACCAGCCGCGACCTGTACGCGCGGCACGGCTACCGGGTCGCCGAGCCGTTCCGGCTGCCCGACGGCACGCCGTTCTGGCCGATGTGGCGGGAGCCCGTCGCCGGCTGAGGTGCAAAGACGATGGTGGCCGGGTCCATCGGACCCGGCCACCATCGCCACCCCCTCCTAGTACGTGCCGTCGAGCTGACCCCGCAGCTTCGTCAGGGCTCGGGCCAGCAGCCGCGACACGTGCATCTGCGACACGCCGATCTGGTCCGCGATCTGCGACTGCGTCAGGTTGCCGTAGAACCGCAGCGTCAGGATCTTCTGCTCGCGCTCGTCCAGCGTGGCCAGCGCCGGGCCCAGTGCCACCCGCAGCTCGGCCAGCTCGAACTCGCTGTCCTCACCGCCGAGCATGTCGCCCAGCTCGGTCGCGCGGTCGCCGTCACCGGTCGGGGTGGACAGCGACACCGCGTTGTACGCGCGGGCGCCCTCCAGGCCCTCCAGCACCTCTTCCTCGGTGAGCTTGAGGTGAGCGGCGATGTCGGCCACGGTCGGGGAGCGGCCCAGGGACTGCAGCAGGGTGCTGTTGGCGTCGGAGATGGCCAGCCGCAGCTCCTGCAAGCGGCGAGGCACGCGGATGTCCCACGTCCGGTCGCGGAAGTGCCGCTTCAGCTCGCCGATGATGGTGGGGATCGCGTACCCGGCGAAGTCGACCCCACGGGACGGGTCGAACTTGTCGATGGCCTTGATGAGGCCGACGGCGGCGGTCTGCGCCAGGTCGTCGGTGGGCTCGCCGCGACCGCTGTAGCGGTGGGCGAGGTGGTTGGCGAGCGGCAGCCAGGCCTCGATCGCCCGGTCACGCAGCGCGGCCCGGGAGGGATGCCCGGCCGGCAGCGCCGCCATGGCGTTCAGCAGCTCGGCGGCGCTGTCGGTGAGCGCCCGCGGGTCGAGCTTCGGGGCCGGGGTTGCCGGGGTGGTCGGGGTTGCCGGGGTGGTCGCCGATTCAGTGATCGTTGACGCGGTCATGGTGGTCCTCCCTGCACCTCGTCCGCGGATATAGACGTGACGCTTTGGTTAGTTCTGTTAGTACGTTCGGGAGTCACCTTAGCCCGATCGTCTCCTGGAAATCTAGCCGAAAGGACGATGTACTTAAGTAATTTCTAGGCATGAAAGCCGCGAAAGGGTCAAGGTCAACCTGTCGGGCGCGGTCAGATCGTCGCGGAGACCCTGCATGAACGGCCGATCGGGCCAGTGGTAGATGACCGTCCGTACATCACCGCCCGTCCGGATGGGGCCGCCGGGGCGTCGAACGGACGACGGTCGCCGCAGCTGGCAAGCGGAGTGTCACCAATCCGTCGTTGTCCCGTGAACGGGACCGGGCTTAGCGTCGCGGGGTACATCCCTGATCCGGAGGTGCCGTGCTCGATCCTGCCGTTCCCCACCTCGTCGTGAACAGCCGGACGCTGTACTTCAGCTGGTTGCCGGCAGACCCGGACGCGGTGGCGGCGCTGGTCCCCGAGGGGCTGCGGCCCCACCCGGACCGCGAGGTCTTCATGAACCAGTACGTGGTGGACGACGAGAGCCAGACCTCCGGCTTCGGTCCCTACTCCCTGACCTACCTCGGCGTCACGCTCGTCGGGATGGACGCCCCGGATGGGGTGACCCCGGGCGGCTGGTGGACCCACTACGTCACCTCCAGCGAGCGGGTACGCGGGTACGCCCTGGCCCGGGGTGCCCCGGCCGTACCCGGCCGCACCAGCATCACCGAGCGGGGCGGCACGATCGTCACCGGGACGGACATCGAGGGCGTGCCGGTGATCCGGGCCCAGGTACGCGTCGGCGACACCGGCCACGCCATGCACAACGGACACCACCGCTACCTGACCGAGTTGCACGGTCAACTGGTCAGCAGCATCTATCCGGTGGTCGCCGAACCGTCCACCGCCTTCGAGATCGAGTCGGTCGAGTTCCTCGATCCGGACCACCCGGTGTACGCGTTGCGCCCGGAGAACCCGCTCACCATCGCCTGGGGCTACTACTCGCCGCGCTCCTCGTTCGCGTACCCCGGTGGGCTGACGGTGCTCGGCGAGCTGGAGCCGAGCTACCAGGTGCCGGACCGGCGGGCCCGCAGCGGTCTGCCGTCGGGGTCGTAGACCAGACGGTACGCGGGCAGCGCCCAGGCCCGGGTCCACCAGGGCAGGTGTCGGGCACGGTGCGGTCGCAGCCGGCCGGGTGGACGAGGGCCCACCTGGCCGCCGTCGTACCAGCGTTGCAACGCCTCGGCGGCGGCGGTGATCGCGGTGACCGCGTCGTCCGGGTCGATCAGGTCCGCGTCGTCGCCGCCGGCCGGATCGCGGTCCAGATGCTCGCGGAGCAGGCGTAGCCGGAGGTCCCGGGCGAAATGCCGGGCTCCGTCACCCTGACCGGCCGGATCGTGCGGGTGGCGTGCGTCCGCGGTGTCGTCCAGCACCGCGCAGGAGAGTTCGCTGTCGTGGGTCCAGGACCGCCGGTTGAAGTTGTCGCTGCCGACGCAGGCCCACACGTCGTCGACCACGCACACCTTGGCGTGCACGTAGACCGGGGTGCCGGCGTGGTTCTCCACATCGAAGACGTGCACCCGCCCCGCCGCGGTCTGCTCGCAGAGGGCCAACGCCTGCTCGCGACCGACCGTGTTCGGCGGCAGGGCCAGCCGCCCGTCCACGTCGGGATGGCGTGGCACCACGGCGACCAGATGCAACTCCGGATTGTCGCGCAGCGCTCCGGCGAAGAGTTCGGCGACCTCGGTGGACCAGAGGTACTGGTCCTCCAGGTAGATCAGCCGACGGGCGCGGCGTACCGCCTTGGTGTAGCCCCGGGCCACCGTGCGTTCGCCGTCCGGGGCGAACGCGTACCGGGGTCGGACCGCGGGGTAGGTGCGCAACACCTGGACGTGGTGCGGCCCGCAGGCCGGCGGGTCGGCCGGCTGCTCCGGCAGCGGCCCGGCGGTGAGGTCCGCGCCGCGGAGCCGGTCGCGCAGATAGGCCAGGGGGTTCTCCGAGTCCAGCGGCATCGGGTCGGTCCAGCGTTCGCGGAACGTGGTGTCCAGCGCGCCCACCACCGGCCCGCGCAGCGCGAGCTGCACGTCGTGCCAGGGCGGATGGTCACCGTAGGCGGCGGCCATCCGTACCGCCTGCGGGTCACCGTGGTGCGCGACGTCGTCGCGGCGGCTGTGGCACAGGTCGATGCCGCCGACAAAGGCGATGTCCTGCTCGGGGGCGGCCGGACGGCGCAGCACCACAAGCTTCTGATGGTGTGATCCACCTCGCCGGACCCGCTGGTCGAGCAGCACCTCGCCGCCGGCGGCCGAAATCGCCTCGCTGAGGTTGCGGTTCTCCTGGTGGCTGTAGGACAGCACGTCGAGGTGCGACCGCCAGATCAGACCCTTGACCACCACACCGCGCTGAGCGGCGCGGGCGAACAGCTGGGCGATGGTCGGCCCGTCCGGACGGAGGCGCTCGTCCGGGTCGCCCCGCCAGTCGGCGAAGAAGAGGTGGTCGCCGGCGCCCAGCCCCTCGACCTCGGTGACAAGCCGGTCGAAGTACGCGGCACCGTGAATCAGCGGCTCGGCGAGGTTTCCACTGGTCCAGACGGGTAACTCAGAGACCGGGTTGGCGCGTTCCGGTGCGGTGAGGAACCAGTCCTGTAGCGGCACGCTCCCGCCCTCAGAGAGGTCGTTCACGTCCTCACCATACGAAGCCGTGGTCGGGCTCGCACGCTGGTGGGCTGCTGGCGGTAGGCGACCGACCCGCACCCCGAGCAGCGAGGAGCCGAAGCATGTCCGGCGAGCCGACGAACTCCGCGACCGAGCACCGCGAGCAGGCGGTGGAGAGTGAGCGGGGGGCGCTGTTGACCGTACTGGTGATGGTCCTGCTCGGTGTGGCCGGTATCTTCGCCGTCTCCTGAGCCGGGCGGGCGGCCCCGGTGACCGGAGCCGCCCTACGTCCAGCGGTCGATCAGGGACGCTCGCCCTGCCCCTCGGTGTGCGGCAGCCGCTCCGCCGGGACCACTCCGAGCCGCCCGGCCTGGAAGTCCTCGAACGCCTGGATCAGCTCATCGCGGGTGTTCATCACGAACGGCCCGTAGTGCGCCACCGGCTCCCGGATGGGCTGTCCGCCCATGATGTAGAGGTCCAGGGTCTGGTTGCGGCTGTCCTGGCGGGCGTTCGCCTTGAACCGCAACGCGTCGCCCGGCCCGTGCACGGCCAGCTGTCCGGTGCGTACGCCGCGGCCGTTGGCGCCCACCGTGCCGCGCCCGCCGAGCACGTACACCAGCGCGTTGAAGTCCGGCCGCCAGGGCAGGTCCACCTGTGCCCCGGGCTCGACCGTCACGTGGGTGACGGTGATCGGGGTGTACGTGGAGCCGGGCCCCCGGTGGCCGGCGATCTCACCGGCGATCACCCGGATCAGCGCCCCGCCGTCCGGGGTGGTGAGCAGCGCGGCCTGGTTGCCCCGGATGTCCTGGTACTTCGGTGGGCTCATCTTGGCCGCACTGGGCAGGTTGACCCACAGCTGGGTGCCGTGGAACAGCCCGCCGCTGACCACCAGGTGCTCAGGTGGGGCCTCGATGTGCAGCAGGCCGCTGCCGGCGGTCATCCACTGGGTGTCGCCGTTGGTGATCGTGCCACCGCCGCCGTGGCTGTCCTGGTGGTCGAAGATCCCGTCGATGATGTAGGTGACGGTCTCGAAGCCCCGGTGCGGATGCCAGGAGGTGCCCTTCGGCTCGCCCGGTGCGTAGTCCACCTCGCCCATCTGGTCGAGCATGATGAACGGGTCCAGCTCGCTCATCGGCACCCCGGCGAACGCCTTGCGCACCGGGAACCCCTCGCCCTCGAAGCCACTGGGCGCGGTGGTGAGCCGGCGGACCGGCCGGAACTCGGTGGATTCGTCGAGCCGGGGCAGCCGGGGCAGGACGAGAACGTTGTCGACGGTGATGGCGGGCATCGGGGCTCCTTCAGTTGTCGCCGGGGGCGGTGGCGAGGGTGGCGTCACTGTCGTCGGCGCCTCGCAGCCGCCGGCCGAGCCGGCTGAAAATCCTGGTCAGGGCGGCGACCTCGGCGTCGTCGAGGTCGTCCATCAGATGGGTACGCACGGACTTCAGGTGGTGCGGTGCGGCCTCCCGCAGCGCCAGCAGCCCGGCGGCGGTAAGCACCGCCTCGCTGCCCCGCCCGTCCTGCGGGCAGGGCTGTCGGGCGACCAGGCCCCGCCGTTGCATGGAGGAAACCTGATAGGTCAGCCGGCTGGGTGAGAAGACCAGGCGATCGGCCAGCTCACCCATCCGCAGTCGTTGCCCGGGCACCTCGGAGAGCAGCACCAGCACGTGGTAGTCGGCGAAGCTGAGCCCGCTGGTGGCGCGCAGGTCGTCCTCCAGCCGGGTGAACAACCGCTGGCTGGCCTCGATGTAGGTCCGCCAGGCGGCCAGGCGATCGCGGTCCAGACTCTCGGTCACGCCGCTACGTTAGCACTTAGTCAAAATTTGAACAAGAGTTGGATGCCATGGTGGTTAGGGGCGCGGTCGGCGGTGCTCGCCGGTGGTGGTGAAGCTTTGAAGAAGTGTGGCCGACGGATCGCCGAGAGATGTCCGGTGCGCACTCGGCACGGGTGGTGTGAGACTCTGCGGCCGTGGAACTGATCGCTCCCGGCCTGCTGCTGCGTCCCTGGCGGGACGCGGACGCACCCGCCGTTCTGGATGCCTGGCGTGATCCGGCGATCGCGCAGTGGAACCCGCAGGGCGACCAGCTCGACCTCGACGCCGCGCTGCGCTGGCTACGGTGGCGGGCCGACTGGTCCGGCGGTGGCCACGTGTCGTTGGCGGCGGCCGACCCGGTCGACCCGGAGATTCTGCTCGGATCGGTGTCGCTGCACCGCATTCATGCCGGCGACGCCTCGATCGGTTACTGGACCGTCGCCGCTGCTCGCGGTCGCGGGGTCGCCACGGCGGCGGTCGTGCGGCTCAGCGGGTGGGCCTTCGCCGACCTCGGGCTGGAGCGCATCGAGCTGTGTCACGCGGTGGCCAATGTCGCGTCCTGCCGGGTCGCCGAACGGGCCGGTTTTCTGGCCGAGGGCACGCTGCGGCAGTCGCACCGCTACGGCGACGGCCGCCGCTACGACGAGCACCTGCACGCCCGCCTGTCCACCGACTGACCGGGCGGCCCCACCCACGGCGGGGCCGCCCGGGCGGCGGTTTCGGACGGGGTCAGCCCGCCGGCTGCGCCGCGCGTCCACCCAGGTTCAGCCGGCCGAGCAGCTGACGGGCCTGGTCGGCCACATCGGCCTCCACGGTGACCGCGTACTGGTTGGCCCGCAGGGAACTGGCGGAGGTGAAGTCACGCTGCCCGCCCGTCATCGCATGTGCCACGGCACCGAAGACGGCACCCCAGATCGCACCGATGACGAGGCCGGCGAGGATCACCGCCACCCAGTTCCCGACGGTGAAGATGCCGAACAGCAGGCCGATGAACAGACCGAACCAGGCCCCCGTACCGGCTCCGACCAGTGCCGCGCGGGCGGTGGTCAGCCGGCCCAGCACGGTCTCCACCAGGGCCAGGTCGGTGCCGACGATGGCGGTTCGTTCCACCGGGAACCGGTTGTCGGCGAGATGGTCCACCACCCGCTGGGCGGCCGGATAGTCCGGAAAGGCGCCGATCGTCACGGTCGGCGGCCCGGTTGGTGGTCCGTGGCCGTCGCCACTGGGTGCGGCGGGACGACCGCCGGGGCCCGACGGGAGGGTGCCGCCGCCGGTCACACCCGGCTGCCAGGCCGAGGGGTTCGACTGTGTGGTCATGGGTCTCCTCCTTCGTCAACGGGTCGCCTTCCCGTGTCGGCGGGGCGGTAACGCCCGGGTGGCCTCCGGCTCGTTGGCCTGCGCCGACGCGGGCAGCATCGGGACATGCTCCGGAAAAGGGCGGGCCCCCGGCCACCACCGGTAGGGCGGTGGCCGGGGGCCCCGGGACGGGTCAGGGGATCAGGCGCAGGCGGTGCCGTTCAGGCTGTAACCGCTCGGCGTGGACAGGCTGCTGCCGGTGTAGGTGCCCTGGAAACCGACGCTGAGCGTGCCGCCGCTGGGCAGGCTGCCGTTCCAGGCGGCGTTGCGGACCGTGATCTGGTTGCCGGACTGGCTCCAGTCACCGTTCCAGCCGTTGCTCAGCCGCACTCCGGAGGCGACGTTGAAGGTGAGGTTCCAGCCGTTCAGCGCCGCGCCGCGGTTGGTCACCCGGATCTCGGCGGTGAAGCCACCGGTCCACGTGTTCGGGGTGAACGTCACCGAGCAGCCACCGCCGGGCGGGTTGGTGGTCGGCGGCGCGGTGGTCGGCGGGGCCGTGGTGGGCGGGGCGGTGGTCGGCGGCGCGGTGGTCGGCGGGGCGGTGGTCGGCACCGGGCCGGCCGCGATAGCCAGGTCGTACGCCCGCTGCGGCACGAACTGACCCGCCGCCGCGATGCAGCCGTCCGCCTCGCCGGGCAGCTTCACCCAGAGGAACGCGTCGATGGCGGAGTCGCCGGTGTTGGTGGTGCTCGGAGTGCCGATCGCCCGCCCCGGCGGGTCGCACCACTCGGAGCCGGCCGGGCCGTTGCCGTTGCGACTGGTGTCGATGACCGCCTTCAGCCGGGAGTTGCCGGTGGCCGCGATGATCTGCTTGGCGTACGAGACCTCGTCGGCGGTACGGCGGTAGTTCGACACGTTCACCGAGATGCCGTCGGCGCTGTTGGCGATGTCGGCGGCGTTCAGCCGGGCAGCGGCCTCACCGGCGGCGAGCCAGCCGCCGTGGCCGATGTCGTAGTAGACCTTCGCCGCCGACGAACCCCGCTTGAGCGCCTTGCCGGCGTACGCCATCGAGGCCCGCACCTCGGCCTGCTGGCTCTCGTTCATGCAGCTGGTCATGATCGGGAGCACGTCGGGCTCCAGGATGATGGTGGCCGGACGCCCACCGAGACCCGCGGCGACCTGGTCCACCCACTGCCGGTAGGCGGAGTGGCTCGGGGCGCCGCCCGCGCTGTGGTTGCTGCAGTCACGGTTGGGGATGTTGTAGACCACCAGGATCGGGATCTTGCCGGCGGCGGCTGCGGCACCTACGAAGGAGTCCACCTCGCCGCGTACCGTCGAGGTGTTGGTGGTGGTGTACCAGCGGGGTTGCGGGACGCTGGCGATCCGGTCCCGGATCACGGCGGCCTTCGAGTCGTTCGGGTTGGCCGCCACCCAGCGGGCGGCGCTGGTCTGCGGGTCGACGTAGAAGGCGGATTCGGCGGCCGCGGCGGGCGCGGGGCGCAGCGCGCCCACGCCGACGCTGCCGGCCACGGTCAGTGCCGTCGCCACGACGCCGACCAGAGCGAACGTGCTTCGGGTTCTCATGGTCTGCTCCTCGTACCCATCGAAGAAAGTGCGTGGAAGCGCTCCCACATGTCCGTCAAGGTACGGGCCGATTGCAGGCTTGTGAAGAGTTTCCGGAACAATTCGGCGGACCACCGACCCGTGGCGTCGGGCCGCAGCGGCCGGCCGCCCTACGATCATGGGATGGACGGTGAGCGATCGGGCGTGGTGGTGATCGGTGCCGGGATCGCCGGCGTGGCCTGCGCCCGGGAACTGCGCGACGCGGGCGTGCCGGTCCAGATCCGGGAGCGGGGACGGGTGGCCGGCGGCCGGATGGCCAGCCGGCGTTTCGACGGCCGCCCCGCCGACCTCGGTGCGGCCTACTTCACCGTGAGTGATCCCGAGTTCGCCGAGGTGGTGCAGGGCTGGCAGGCGGCCGGGCTGGCCCGGGAGTGGACCGACACCTTCGTCGCGTACGACGGCGACGGCCGCCGTGAGGTGCCCGGGCCGATGCGCTGGGCGGCACCGCGCGGGCTGCGCTCGCTTGTGGAACACCTCGCTCGGGACCTGCCCGTGACGGTCAACCGGCTGGTGCTCGGTGTCGGGCCGGGACCGACAGTGGACGGTGAAGGGTGTGCGGCGGTGGTGCTGGCGATGCCGGGGCCACAGGCCGCGTGGCTGCTCGACCCGGGGCTCGCGGCGGCCACCGAGGCCGTGGCACGGCAGCGTTGGTCGCCGGCCCTGGCAGCGATGCTGCGGTTTCCGACGCGGCGGTGGAGCGACTTCCGGGGCGCGTTCGTCAACGACCATCCACTGCTCAACCTGGTCTGCGACGACGGCGACCGGCGCGGCGACGGCGGGGCGGTCCTGGTCGCGCACACCACCGAGGAGTTCGCGGCCGGGCACCTGGCCCAGCCGACCGCAGCCGCGCCGGAGATCGAGGCGGCCGTACGCGACCTGCTCGCCCTGCCCGACCGGGCGGAACACGTGCACGTGCACCGGTGGACGTACGCCAAGCCGACCGGCGGTGGTGGCCCGGACACCGGTTTCCACCTCGACGACGACGGCATCGGGCTGGCCGGGGACGCGTTCGGCGCACCCCGGGTGCAGACCGCCTGGCGCTCCGGCCGCGACCTCGGCCGGACCCTGGCCCGCCGGCTGGCCTGACCGGCCGGCGGCCGACGCGCCGGCCGATGGGCGCTCAGGCGGCGACAGGTGCGGAGGGTGCCGCTGAGGTCTCCGTCCGGGTGCGCCCACCGGATGCGTCAAGCAGCCGCATGACAGGTGTCGCCGCGACCCCATGCACCACCACGGAGACGATCACCACCAGGGCGACGGTGGCCCAGACGAGTTCCGCCTGCGGGAAGTCCGCCTTCGTGGTGGCGTAGGCCAGGTAGTAGAACGAGCCGATGCCCCGGATGCCGAAGGCGGCGATCACCCAGTGCTCCGCCGGCCGCCCCGGTGCGCCGCGCAGCGCCAGCCAACCGGCCAGCGGCCGGACCACGAACACCAGGGCCAGACCGACAAATGCGGCGGGCCAGGTCAGCGCGGCCAGCAGCCCGCTGATCACCGCGCCGCCCAGCAGCAGCAACATCAGCACCGTGAGCAGCCGTTCCACCTGCTCGGCGAAGTCGTGCAGCACCGCGTGGTACTTGTGGTTGCGCTCCGCCGCCCGGATCGCGCGGGCGGCCACGAAGACCGCCAGGAAGCCGTAGCCGCCGGCCACCTCGACCAGCCCGTACGCCAGGAAGGTGGCGGCCAGCGCCAGGAATCCCTCCGCGTGCCGGGCCAACCGCAGCTCGCTGGGCGCCCGGAAGAAGAGCTTGCCGAGCAGCCAACCGATCAGTAGTCCGCCGGCCAGCCCGGCGCCGACCTTGTAGAGCAGGTCCACGGTGAGCCAGCGGGCCAGCCAGTCACCGGGCGCGAGGCCGGCGCCCGCGATCGCGACCGCCGCGTAGACGAACGGGAACGCCAGGCCGTCGTTCAGCCCTGCCTCCGAGGTGAGCGCGAAACGAACCTCGTCCTCCGAGTCCGACTCGTCGGTGGGCTCGCCGACCTGGACGTCGGAGGCGAGGACCGGGTCGGTCGGCGCGAGCGACGCGGCGAGCAGCAGCGCGCTGGCCGGCACCAGGCCCGCCCACCACCACCCGAGCAGGGCGACGGCGGCGATGCACAACGGCATGGCCACGGCCAGCAGCCGCCACGTCGACGACCAGCGTCTCCAACTCAACGGTCGATCGATCTTCAGGCCGGCGCCCATCAAGGCGACGATCACGCAGATCTCGGTCAGGTGGGTGGCCAGATCCCGATGGGTCAGGGGGTCCGGCACGGGCAGGTTGGTGGGCAGCGAGTAGACAAGCATCCCGAGACCTAGGAAGGCCAGCGGCATCGACAGCGGTCGCCGCTCCACCAGCCGAGGCAGGATGCCGGCGAGCAGGGCCGCCACACCGAGCACCGCGAACGCAACGTCTACCGTCTCCACCGGACCGCCTCTCACCACGTCCGCAGCAGGCGGACAGGTGGCGCACTACGTGCCCCGGCGGAGGTTGCGGTAATCCGGGAGAATTTCCGGTACCGGTGCCAGCCGTACCCCGGATCGTCGGCCGGCTGCTCAGGCGGATGGGAGCAGGATCTCGAACCAGACCGTCGAGCCACGCACGGTGGGGTCGGTGCCCCAGGCGTCGCTCAACTCCTCGATCAGGCCCAACCCGCGTCCCCGGCTGCTCAGCGTCTCCGTGCGGGCCCGGGTCACCGTGCCCCGGGAGCCCGAGTCGGCCACCGACACGAGCAGGCGCTCCGGGCTGAGATCGACCTCCACCCGGGCCGCCGTGCCCGCGTGCAGCAACGCGTTGGTGGTCAGCTCGCTGGTGCACAGCACCGCCGCGCCGATCACCGACTCCGCGACCTCCCACTCGGTGAGCTGGGCGGTCATCCAGTGCCGTACCCGGCTCGGCGCGGTCGGCTCGGCGGGTACCTCCATCCGCGCCGACCGGCTCGGCCGCACCGCGTACTCGACGGCGAGCACCGCCACGTCGTCCTCGGTCGCGCCGGGCACGGCCGCGGAGGCCACCGCGCACAACGATCTCGGGTCGCCGCTTGGCGCCCCGGCCACCGACTCCGCCAGTCGCTCCAGGCCGTCCGACAACCCGTGCCGGCGTCGTTCCACCACGCCGTCGCTGAACAGCAGCAGCGTGTCGCCGGGCGAGAACGCGACGGTACGCGTCGCCGCCCGGTAGCCGATCCCCAACGGGGCACCGGAGGGCACGTCGACGTACTCGGCCGTCGGCTCACCCGTCGGCCCACAGCGACGCACCAGCGGCGCCGGATGACCGGCGCTGGCCAGGGTCAGTTCCTCCCGGCCGACGTCGATGACGCCGAACGCCACGGTGACGAACAACTCGTACGTGCCGGCCTCGGTGCCGAGGCTGCCTACCAGCCGATCGAGCCCGGCGAGCACCTGATCCGGGCGGGGGTCGTTGAGCGCCAGCGCGCGGAGTGCGGCGCGTACCTGGCCCATCCGGGCGGCGGCCTGCACGTCGTGGCCGGCCACGTCGCCGAGGACCACACCCAGGTCGCCGGTGGGCAGCACGAACGCGTCGTAGAAGTCCCCGCCCGCGGCGTTGCCGTCGACTCCCGGGTCGTACCGCGCGGCGATCCGCAGGCGGGGCAGGACCGGCAGGTTCTCCGGCAGCATGCTGCGTTGCAGCAGTTGGGCGGTGCCGTGCTGGGTCTCGAAGCGGCGTGCCCGCTCGGTGGCCTGCCCGATCAGCTCGGCCGAGGCTGCCAGCAGTGCCCGCTCCGCCGCCGACCACGGATGCGCCGAGCGGTAGCCGACCGTCAGCGCTCCCCGCACCACGGACGCCCGCAGCGGTACCGCCGCCAGGGCCCGGATCTTCTGGTCGTGCCGGTCCGCCGCGATCTCGTACAGCGGCTGGCCGTCGTCGATGAAGCTGGCCTGACCCGTGCGGGCACTGACCACCGCCGGCGCCGACCAGCCGGCCGGGCCGCGCCGCCACAGCGGGGGAAGGCGTTCGTCCGCCTCGTCGACCAACTCGCCACGGACCCGCCGGACCATCCGCCACCCGGCGCCGCCGCCCCCGTCGTCCACCGCGAAGGAGACCCGGTCGGCGTCGAACGAGGTGATCGCGTAGCGCAACGCGACCCGGGCCACGTCGTCCAGGGTGAGCGTGCCGGCGAGCGCCGCGGCGAAATCGCTGAGGCCCTGCAACTGGCGGGTGGCCGGGCTGGTCTCGGCCACCACGGACAGCACGCCGACGACCCGGCCGTGGCTGTCCCGCACCGGCGAACAGGCGCGGGTGTAGACGGGCTGGTCGAGGGCGACTGCGGCGTGCAGCGGGAGCGGGATCTCCCGGTCCAGGACGGCTACTCCGGTGCGGTAGGTCTGCTCGACGACGTCACCGACACCGGGGCGCTGCCAGACCTCGGCGAAGACCTCGGTGGGGGGACGGCCCATGGCGTCCGGGTGCCGGTCGCCGATCAGATCGGCGTACGCGTCGTTGTACAGCAGCAGCAACTCCGCGCCGAGGTGCAGGGCCATCGGCGCCGGAGAGGCGAGCACCACCTCGACGGTCGCCCGGACGGCGGGATCCCACGACTCGTACGGGCCGAGCGCCGTGGCACCCCATCGGGGGTGGCCGACGACGGTCGCCGTGCCCGGCACCGCCGTGCCCGGCAGCGGGCCTGATGGCGTGGGTACTCGCCCGACCGTTCCTGGCATGAACGCAGCCTAGTCCGCCCGCTCGACCCGCGTTCCCGATCATCGGTCGGGCGCGCCGGCCTGGGACATCAGAGCAGGTCAGAGCCGTTCCGGTGCGGTCTGTCCAGAAAAAGGGGGCGACCGTAGCGGCGTGCTGGCCGGGGGAAGGGGTAAGCGCGCCGGGCAATCCATGCGACAGGAGGGACATCATGCCGGAAACCCTCGCGGCCAGGCAGGTCGACATCGGTGACGCCGTGGCCGACATGTGGAGGTCGGTGCTGCTGTTCGTGCCCCGGGCCATCGCGTTCATCGCGATTCTCGTGGTCGGATGGCTCATCGCCAGAGCCGTGCTCAAGATCGTGGACGCGGCCCTGGAACGGGTGGGGTTCGACCGGGCGGTCGAACGGGGCGGTATCAAGCGTGCGCTGGAGCGGACGCGGTACGACGCCAGTGACATCCTGGCGAGGCTCGCGTACTACGCGGTGCTGCTGTTCACCCTTCAGTTCGCCTTCGGCGTCTGGGGGCCGAACGCGATCAGCGACCTGATCGCGGGCGTGGTGGCGTGGCTGCCCCGGGCGTTCGTCGCGATCGTCATCGTGGTGGTGGCCGCCGCGATCGCCAACGCGGTCCGGGACATCGTCACCGGGGCGCTCGGCGGGCTGTCGTACGGCCGCTTCCTGGCGGACGTGACGGCGATCTTCATCATCGCCCTGGGTGTCATCGCGGCGCTCAACCAGGTGGGCATCGCCACCACCGTCACCCAGCCCGTGCTGATCGCGGTGCTCGCCACGGTGGCCGGCATCCTGATCATCGGCGTCGGTGGTGGTCTGGTGCGACCGATGCAGAACCGCTGGGAAGGCTGGCTCACCCGAGCGGCCGAGGAGTCACGGGCGATCCGGGAGCAGCGGCAGGGTGCCGAGGCCGGTCGTGGTGACATGCAGCGGCAGATGGCCGACCGGACTGGCGCCGGCCAGCCGGCGGCCCGGGGATCGGAGTCCTCGATGGCCGGGGGACGGGGTACCTACCAGTCCGGCAACGCCGGCGACGAGACCCAGCAGTTCCGTCCGTGACGGTGGCTCGGTCGCACTGCCGGTCGCGCTGAGCCGGGTGTCCGCCGCACGGCGGGCGCCCGGCTCACCTCACAGCGGTGGCGGCTGCGGGGCCGGCGTGTCCAGCGCGGCCGTCAGCGCACAGACCGCGAGCAGGCGCAGCATCACCCAGTCCGCCTCCGCCCAGTCGACCGGGGCATCGGCCGGATGCCAGCCGTACTCCTCGGCGGCGACCCGCACACCGTCGGCGTAACCGGCGAGGGCCGCTGCGGTCAACGGTCGTCGGTCCCCGCGCAGGCTGTCACGCACCGCGGCGGCGTGCTGGTCGACGGCGGCGAGCAGCCCGGGCAGGGCTGAGGCGGCGGCGAGCCCGTCCAGCCCCACGGCGTTGGCGAGCGTGACCAGGCTGGACCGGGCCCAGTCGACGGCGGTGGGGGAGACGACCCGGTTCGACGGCACGCGCATGGGGAACGAATGTAGCCAACCCGCAGCGCCGCGACCTCGGCCGCTCGGACGGTCCCGGTGTCCACGGCGGTGGCCGGCAGGTGCCCGAGGGGATCGAGTCGGGCGCGGCGGACGGTGGGGAAGCGGACCCCGCGGCACGACCGGCACCAGGAGGTACGGATGGACACCACCGACGGTCCCGACGAGCAACACCGGCGTCCGGCCGGAGTGAGCGACGACACGGTGGCTGCCCTCGGCAAGCTCAGCGAGGCGCTGGAGTGCGTGGAACGCGCCCGGGGGCATCTCTACTCGCTGCACCAGCTCGTCGGGCACGCCGATCTGATGCTCGACGACGCGGTACGGATGTTCCGCGATGCCGGGCACCCCGGCATCGCCGACCGGATCGCCGACGAACTGGTGGGCCGCAACGTCATCGCCGGTAGGTGGACGTTCCAGATCGTCGAGGACTTCGACGACGGCTACCACGCGGTGTTCCGCGACCTGGACCGGTCGGCCCGCGACCAACTGGTCGGTGGCCGACGGCACCTCTACGAGGCGGAGATGAAGGAGCGCCGCCGCACGCCCGGGCGTCCGGGCCACGAGGCGCGCCCGGCCGGCGAACCATGAACCTCGGCCCGGCCGAGGCGCCCCCGCCCGGCCGGTGACGTCGGGGAGCCCTACTCGGAGGAAGGCGCGTCCGCCGGACGGCGCCGCGCGGCATCGTCGGCGATGATCACGGTCGCCACCATCAGCGCGACGCAGAGGCTGAACAGCCACGAGCTGTCGTCGACCAGCCTGGCGGAGACGGGTGCCTGCACTGCGGCGAGGAGAAAGCCGAGCCATGCCAGGCGGCGCTGACGCGTGGAGAGGAAGCCGGAGCCCTGATGCATTCCGAAAGTCTTGCGCGCGACGCGGCCATTGCCGTCAGCCGAACGGCCGATTCTGCCTGAGCTGTCCGAATTCTCCGGCCGTTCGGCCGAGGCGTCTCCGCTGCCGGTCGCGACGCTCCGGGTACGTCGCGGATCGTCGCCGCGGATCCGGAACGTACCCGGATTCGGTGTCAGAGGGTGTCCGGGCCGGTACGCCCGGTGGTGGAGGGGCGGTAGGCGCGGTCCGGGTCGGTGGGCTCACGGCCCGTGCCGGGCGCCTCGCCGCCCCGGTCGGCCGCCTCGGGGCCGTGCCCGAAGGCGGCTTCCTCCCCGGCGTCGTTGCCGGTCACGTCGTCGGCCTGCCCGTCGAGCGTGGACCGGGCGACGGCCCGGTCCAGTTCCTCCAGCGGCAGTCGTTCCTCGTCGCGCCATGCCCTGTCGTCGGTCATGCCATCGCGGTACCCCCGCCCCGTCGTCGCAAACGGCGCGTCCGACGCGGCGTGGTCGTCCGGCAGCCAGGGAAGCATCCGGTGCACACGTCGACGGCCGCCGGAGGTACCCGGCGGCCGTCGAAGGTCTAATGGCGGAATCAGGGCTGCGGACGTTCGACCTGCCCACGCCACGCACCGGTCTCCTGACCGCGCCGCTCGATGAACGTCTTGAACCGTTGCAGGTCACCCTTTGCCCGGCGGTCGACCACGCCGAGCTTGTCGCCGGCCTGTTCGATGACACCGTGCGGATCGAACTCCAACTGGAGGCTGACCCGGCTGCTGTTCTCGTCCAGCCGGTGGAAGGTGACCACCCCGGCATGCTGGGTGCCGCCGGTCGACCGCCACGCCACCCGCTCGTCGGGCAGCTGCTCGGTGATTTCAGCGTCGAACTCCCGCTTCACTCCGGCGATCTCGACGGTCCAGTGGGTCATCGTGTCGGAGAGCTGGCGGATCTCCTGCACGCCCTCCATGAACTGCGGAAACTCCTCGAACTGGGTCCACTGGTCGTACGCCGTCCGAACCGGGACGGCCACATCGACATGCTCCGTTACGCCACTCATCAGCATCCTTCCCTGCACTTGGTGAGGCTTGCGGACCGGTCGGTCCACCTACCAGCGCGTCGTCTCGTTGGTGTGGCCGAGCGCCGCCCACACCTCGGACACCGTCTGGTACCGGGTGCTCTCGGGCAGGCGCTCCAACGCGGCCAGTACGTCGTCGGGGGCCTCGTTCGCCCGTGCGTTGGCGAGCAGTGCGGCCCGGTCCCCGGGCAGCGCGGTCATCGTGATGAACCGCCCCAACCGGCTGCGGGCCTCGACGTCCTCGGAGGTCATGCCCTGGGGAGCGCCGCTGCGCAGGTCGCCGGCCGGTGCCGTGGTCGGCTCCGGCTGGTCCTCTCCCGCGGGCTCCGGGACGCGGAACTCGTCGACCCGCGAGCCGCCGGTCCCCGGCCCCTGCACGAGGCCGCTGACCTCCTGGCTCATCTGCTCGTCGACCCTCGGTGAGTGCTTGCTGCTGCCGCGATCCATGTCTTCTGCGCTACCCGAGGGGACGGGTGGTAAACCGGTAAGCGGTCACGCACCGGCCGGCGACCGTGGTGGCAACGCCGACTCCTCCGCGTCCTCCCGGCCCGACTGGAGCCGCCGTCCCCGCTGGAGTTCGGCGTTGATCTGTACGCCGAGCATCAGCGCGGAATTGGACAGGTAGAGCCAGACCAGGAACGCGATCACCGCCCCGAGGCTGCCGTACGTCGTGTCGTACGAGTTGAAGTTCGCCACGTACAACCCGAAGCCGAAGGAGCCGAGCGCCCAGGTGCTCAGGGCCACCGTTCCGCCCAGGGTGAGCCAGCGGAAACGTGGCTGACGCACGTTCGGCGCGACCCAGAACAGCAGGGACATCAACAGCATCGCGATCAACGCGAGCGCCGGCCACTTGGCCACCGCCCACGCGGTGCGGGCCGCGCCGCCGGCCCCCACCAGGTCACCGATCGCGTCGGCGACCGGGCCGCTGACGATCAGACCGGCGGCCACGATGGCGAGCAGCACCAGCGACAGGGCAGCCAGTCCGATCTGCAACGGGCGCAACTTCCACACCGGCCGCCCCTCGACGACGCCGTAGATGGCGTTCGAGGCCCGGGTGAACGAGGCGATGAAGTTCGAGGCCGACCAGAGCGCACCGAGCAGACCGAAGCTGAGCAACACCCCGGCGGAGCTGTTCTGGTCCACCACCTCGCGGACCACGCCGACGAAGCTCTCGTTCGCCACCACCGAGCCGGCGCCCACGTCGCGGGCCAGGTCGAGCACGGTGTCGACGGTGCGCTCCCCGTCGGAGACCAGACCGACCAGGGCCACCACCACGACGGTGGAGGGGAACAGCGCCAGCACCCCGTAGTAGGTGAGCGCGGCGGCCCAGTCCGTGCAGTTGTCCCGTAGGTAGTTGCGTCCGGCCCGGACCAGCACGCCACGCCAGGTCTGCCAGCGGAGCTGGCGGATCCCCGGTAGCCGTGGCACCGGCGGATCGGTCGACGGGGCGTCGGGGTTCGTCGTCGTCATGACCGCTCCCTGGGCACTGTGGGCACCGTGGCTGGTCCGGCCGGTACCCGGCCCGCTCCGGCGGCAAACGCCGCCGACGTTTGCCGCGACGTCGCCGGGGTACGCCAATCCGAATCGCTCGCACACGGAGGAGGTTCGAGATGCCCGGGCGCGAGGTACTGCCCAGCACGCTGCGGCGCTCCCCGGAGAAGGCCCAGCGTACCTGGGAGAAGACACACGATTCCGCGGTCGAGACCTACGGCGAGGGCGAGCGGGCGCACCGCACCGCGTTCGCCGCCGTCAAGCACGAGTTCGAGAAGGTCGGCGACCACTGGGAGCCGAAGGGCCGCAAGGGCCCCAGCGACCAGCAGGCCGCCGGCGGTGGCCCGACCCGGCGGGCGCCGACCGCCGGTGGGGTGGACGCGAACGCCTCCAAGGAACACCTCATGGGGGTGGCTCGCGAACTGGACGTGCCGGGACGGTCGAGCATGACCAAGCCGGAACTGGTCAAGGCCATTCAGAAGGCCAACGATCGCCAGACCCGCAAGGCCCGCGGCGGCTGAACCGACGTTCGCCGACCCGCGACGGCCGCGGCGGGCTGAGCCCGCCGTTCGTCGGCAGGGCCCGGCCGGCGTACGCGTCGGACCGGGCCCTGCGGCACGCCCGTCCGGTGCGCCGGTTCACCAGTGGCCGCCGCCGGGGGCCTGGATGTGTACCGCCTTGGTGGCGGTGAACTCGTCGAGCAGTTCCGGCCCGTAGCCGAAGCCCTGACCGCTGCCCCGGCGCGGGTGCGCGGCACCGGCCGGCGCGCCGCCGAAGACCGCGTTCACCTTCACGGTGCCCACCGGAAGCTCCCGCCAGGCCCGCTGGGCGTGGCTCATCGACCCGGTCAGCACGGTCGCCGCCAGCCCGTACGGTGAGTCGGCCGCGCACCGCAGCGCCTCGGAGAACGAGTCGACCACCACCACGGCGGCGACCGGGCCGAACGTCTCCTCCCGGATCAACGCCAGGTCGTGCCGGCAGCGGTCGACCACGGTGGCCGGATAGAAGGCGCCCGGCCCCTCCGGCAGGGTGCCGCCGATACGCAGCCGGGCGCCGTCGGCCACCGCCGCGATCACCTGCCCGTGGACCTGATCGCGATGGCGGCGGTCGACCAGTGGACCGAGCTGGGTGTCCGGATCCCGCCCCGGTCCGACGCGCAGTGCGGCGGCCCGCTCGACCAGCGCGGCCACGAAGTCCTCGGCCACGTCGCGGTGGGCGTAGATCCGTTCCACCGCGACGCAGATCTGGCCCGCGTTGGCGAAGGCGCCCAGGGCGGCCTCCCCGGCGGCCCAGTTCGGGTCGACGTCGGCGTCGACGATCAGTGGGTCGCTGCCCCCGTTCTCCAGCAGCACCTTGGCACCGGTGCTGGCCGCGGCTTCGGCGATCGCCCGGCCGGTGGCGCTGGACCCCACGTGGGCCACCATGTCCACCTCGGCGGCGGCCAACGCCGCGCCGGTCGTCGGACCCCCGCTGAGCAGCGACAGCACCCCCGCCGGCAGGGCGGTGTCGAAGGCGCGGGCCAGCAGCCACCCGGTCGCCGGGGTGCGCTCGCTGGGCTTGTGCAGCACCACGTTTCCGGTGACCAGAGCCGCGCCGAGCAGCCCGCACGACACGGCGACCGGGTCGTTCCACGGCGTGATGGCAGCCACCACGCCACGCGGCTGCGGCGTCATGAAATCGATCGCGGCGGGATCGCCGTGCAGGGTACGGCCGCCCCGGGCGGGCGCGAGTTCCGCGTACTGCCGCAGGGTGGCGATGCCCGCGTCGACGCCGCCCCGGGCGTCGGCGAGCGGCTTGCCCATCTCCGCGGTGGTCGCCTGCGCCAGCTCGTCGGCGACGTCGGCGACCGCGTCGGCGATCCGGTGCAGTGCCGCGGCCCGCTCCGACGGGGCCGTCGCCGCCCACTCGGACGCCACTCCGCGCGCCGCCGCCACCGCTTTGTCGACCTCGTCGGTCGTGGCGACCGGGGCGCTGGTCACCGGCCGGCCGTCGGCCGGATCGTGCACCGTCAACTCGCCGGCCTCCCCGCCGGCACCCCAGACCCCACCGATGAGCTGCGTGACCGTGTACATGGCGCGCTGCATGCCCGGGCCCGGCCCCGGCAAACGTTTCGCCGCAACGACTCGGGGTAGCGTCCTCGGATGATGTCGTCGGGTTCCCTCGGTGCCGAGCGGGCCGACGCTGTCGTCGTCGGTGCCGGACACAACGGCCTGGTCGCCGCCAACCTGTTGGCTGACGCGGGTTGGGACGTGCTGGTGCTGGAGGCCACCGGGGTGCCCGGTGGAGCGGTCCGCTCCGCCGAGGTGACCGCGCCCGGCTACCTGAGCGACCTGTTCAGCTCTTTCTACCCGCTCGGTTACGCCTCGCCGGTGCTGCGCGGGCTCGACCTGACCCGGTACGGGCTCGCCTGGCGGCACGCCCCCGACGTGCTGGCCCACCTGTTTCCCGACGACCGGGCCGCCGTGCTCAACCGCGACCCCGGCGTCACGGCGGCGTCACTGGAGACCTTCGCTCCCGGTGACGGCGAGCGTTGGCTGAGCGCGTACGAGCAGTGGCAGCAGGTCGCCGACCCGATGATCGAGCTGATCACCACTCCGTTCCCGCCGGTACGCGGCGGCCTCGACCTGCTGCGCCGGCTGCGGATCAGCGGCTCGCTGCGGCTGGCCCGGCGCCTGGTGCTGCCGGCGAGCCGGCTCGGTGCGGAACTCTTCAGCGGTGCCGGCGGGCCGGCATTGCTGGCCGGTTGCGCCCTGCACACCGACCTGTCCACCGAGGAGGCCGGCTCCGGCGTCTACGGCTGGCTGCTCGCCATGCTCGGCCAGCAGGTCGGCTGGCCGGTCCCGGAAGGCGGCGCGCAGAAGATCACCGACGCGCTTGTGGCCCGGTTGACCGAGCGAGGTGGCCGGATTCTCTACGGTGCCCGGGTGGACCGGATCCTGGTCGCCCGGGGTCGGGCGATGGGCGTACGCACCGTCGGCGGCACCAACTGGCGGGCCCGTCGAGCGGTGCTCGCCGACGTGCCCGCGCCCGCGCTGTACCTGGATCTGGTCGGCCCCGCCGTGCTGCCCCCGCGGCTGGTGGCCGACCTGGAACACTTCCGCTGGGACGGGTCCACGCTGAAGGTGGACTGGGCGCTGTCCGCCTCGATGCCCTGGACGAACCGCCGCCTGTCCACCGTCGGCACCGTGCACCTGGGTGCGGATCTCAACGGGCTGACCGGCTATGCCGCGACGCTGGCCCGGGGCGAGCTGCCACCGGATCCGTTCCTGCTGGTGGGGCAGATGTCGGTGGCGGATCCGAGTCACTCGCCGCCGGGCACCGAGTCGCTCTGGTCGTACACCCACCTGCCGTTCCGTCGGCACTGGCGGGCCGACGACATCGTCGCGCACGTCGAGCGGATGGAGACGGTGCTGGAAGCCGCCGCCCCCGGCTTCCGCAGCCTGGTGGTGGGCCGGCACGTGGCCGGCCCGGCCAAGCTGGAGGAGGCCAACCCGAGCATGGTCGGCGGCGCGCTGGGCGGCGGCACCGCCGCCCCGTACCAGCAACTGTTCCTGCGGCCGGTACCCGGACTCGGCCGCGCCGACACTCCGGTGGACCGGCTATTCCTGGCCAGTTCGTCGGCACACCCCGGCGGCGGGGTGCACGGCGCGCCCGGCGCGAACGCCGCCCGGGCCGCCCTGGCTCGCGACCGGGCGCTCACCGGTGGGTGGTACCAACGGGCGATCGCCACCGCGCACCGGGCCGTCTACGCGTGACCGCCGAACCGACAGGTCAGGGCTCGATGTTGCGGTGCCGGGTACGGAGCTTGAACGGCATCAGCGCGCTTTCGATCTTGGTGGCGGTGGTCATCTTCGAGGCGCCGTCGCGTCGCTCCTCGAACCGGATCGGCACCTCCAGGATGGTGTGCCCCAGCTTGGTGGCCAGGTAGTGCATCTCGACCTGGAAGCTGTAGCCGTTGGACTGCACCCGCTCCAGCCCGATGTCGCGCAGCGCGTCGGCCCGCCAGATCTTGAAACCGGCGGTGAGGTCGCGGATCCGCACCCGCAGCAGCGTGTGCACGTACAGGTTCGCCCAGCCACTGAGTGCCCGCCGGTACAGCGGCCAGTTCTCGTCCAGCTCGCCGCCGGGCACGTAACGTGACCCGATGACCACACCGGCCTGAGTGGACAGCAGTGCGCCGAGCATCCCCGGCAACGCCTCCGGCGGGTGGGACAGGTCGGCGTCCATCTGGGCCACGTACTCGGCGCCGCCGTCGAGGGCCCGGCCGATCCCGTCCACGTACGCCCGGCCCAGACCCTCCTTGCCCGGCCGGTGCACGACCTGCACGCGTTCCGGATGCTCTATGGCGAGCTTGTCCGCGACCTCACCGGTGCCGTCGGGGGAGTTGTCGTCGGCGACCAGCACCTTCAGGCCGGGCAGTGGCAGCGTGAGGAGACGCTCGACCAGCACCGGCAGGTTGCCGGCCTCGTTGTAGGTCGGGACCACGACGGTCAGGCGCACGTCCCGCCACGGCGAGGGCAACTGGACGGGTTCGATCATGGGGGACATCCTCGGTCTGCGGACAGGGTCACCCGTGAGCGTAGCCACTTGTCCCTTCCGGGGTGAAATGGCTCCCCGACGCCGTGCCCCGCGATCAGTCCGGTTCCTTCTGCCGGCGGGCGATGTCGGAGAGCCGGTCCAGGGCTCTCCACCACCGCCACCGCCCCCCGGTATCCCGCCCGTGGCCTCGGCTAACGAGGCGGCCGGGTTAGCTTCTCGGGGACCGCGGGTAAGGCCAACCGCGGGCGGCCGTGCGGGTGCCGCCGGTGCGCGGTGTCCTCGGCCGCGTCGCGGGTGACGTTTACTCATCGGGGCGCAGGGAACCCGCCGCCCGTGCGAAAGGACCATGGGGAGCCGGATCAGCGCAGGTCAGCAGGGTTGCTGGCCGAAACCGGCCGGACCGTGTCCCGCCCGGTCCTGTTCGACGCGGTCCTGCTGGACCGCGACGGCACCCTGGTCGAGGACGTGCCGTACAACTCGGATCCGGACAAGGTGCGCCCGATGCCGGGCGCCCGCGCGGCGTTGGACCGGCTGCGGGCGGCCGGACTGAAGCTCGCCGTGGTGACGAACCAGTCCGGGTTGGCTCGGGGGCTGTTCACCGAGGGCGAGTTGCACCGGGTGCACCGCCGGATCGAGGCCCTGCTCGGCCCGTTCGACTCCTGGCACGTGTGTCCCCATGACGACGGGGACGGCTGCGCGTGTCGCAAGCCGAGACCGGGCCTGGTGCACGCCGCGGCCCGAGCGTTGGGCACCGTACCTGCCCGCTGCGCCCTGATCGGTGACATCGGCCGCGACGTGACGGCGGCCCTGGCCGCCGGTGCGGCCGGCATCCTGGTCCCGACGCCGGTGACCCGCACCGAGGAAGTGGCGGCGGCCCCGTGGGTGGCCGCCGACCTGGCCACGGCCGTTACCGAGATCCTTCGACGCCAGGCGGCACTGAGCCCGGCGGAGCCGACGTCGGGCCCGCAGCACCGGTCCGGTGCCACAGGTGTCCGGCGAGCCGGCGCGGGACGCCCCGGTGGCGGTCGCACCGTGCTGGTGGTGCGGTCGGACTCGGCGGGGGACGTGCTGGTGACCGGACCGGGCATCCGGGCGGTCGCCGCCGGAGCCGAGCGGGTGGTGCTGCTCTGCGGGCCCCGGGGGCGGGCCGCCGCCGACCTGCTGCCCGGCGTCGACGAGGTGATCGAGCACCGGTTGCCCTGGATCGACCCGGCTCCCGCGCCGGTGGATCCGCAGGAGATGGCCACCCTGGTCAGCCGGATGGCGGCGGTCGCCGCCGACGAGGCGGTCATCTTCACCTCGTTCCATCAGTCGCCGTTGCCCTTGGCGCTGCTGTTGCGGATGGCCGGGGTCGCCCGGATCGCGGCGATCAGCGACGACTACCCGGGCAGCCTGCTGGACGTGCGGCATCGGGTGCCGGTCGGCGTGCCGGAGGCCGAGCGGGCCCTCTCCCTGGCCGCCGCCGCCGGTTACCTGCTCGGCGAGGGCGACGAACCGCACCTGCGACTGCGACCGGTCCCACCGCGACCAGAGGCCGGCGAACCGGGTTACGTGGTGCTGCATCCCGGGTCGGCGGCGCCGGCCCGGGGCTGCCCGCCCGAGTTGGCCGAACGGATCGCCGACGCGCTGAGCGCCGCCGGGTACCGGGTGGTGGTCACCGGCGGTCCACCCGAGCGGGACCTCACCGCGCGGGTTGCCGGACGGCACGGTCGGGACCTCGGTGGCCGCACCGGCCTGGCCGAGTTGGCCGGGATCGTGGCCGGGGCCGGCGCGGTGGTGGTCGGCAACACCGGACCGGCGCACCTGGCGGCCGCGTACGGCGTGCCGGTGGTCAGCCTCTTCGCCCCCACCGTCCCCTTCGGACAGTGGGGGCCGTGGCGGGTGCCGACGGTACGCCTCGGTGACGCCACCGCCGCCTGCCGCGACACCCGGGCCGCACGGTGTCCGGTACCCGGGCATCCCTGCCTCAGCGACATCGAACCGGGTGCCGTGCTCGACGCGCTGCGCCTGCTCGGTGTGGCGCCGGACCGGGTGTCCGCCGGACCGGCCGGGCCCCGGGCGGCGCCCGAGGTAGCCACCGTCGGCGGTGGGGGCGGCCGATGAACATCCTGCTCTGGCACGTGCACGGTTCCTGGACCACCTCGTTCGTGCACGGCAAGCACCGCTACCTGATCCCGGCCACCCCGGACCGGGGACCGTACGGGCTGGGCCGCGCCCGGACGTACACCTGGCCGGAGAGCGCCGCCGAGGTGAGCCCGGAGCAACTGCGCACCGCGGACGTCGACGTGGTGATCCTGCAACGCCCCGAGGAGATCGACCTGGCCGAGCAGTGGCTCGGTCGCCGGCCCGGCCGGGACCTGCCGGCCGTCTACGTGGAGCACAACACTCCGAAGGACGGCCAGGTCCCCAACAGCCGCCACCCGATGGCCGACCGGGACGACCTGCTCGTCGCCCACGTGACCGCGTTCAACGAGCTGTTCTGGGACACCGGCACCACCCGCACCACGGTCGTCGACCACGGCATCGTGGCGCCGACGGCGGCCTGGACCGGCGAACTGGACCGGCTGGCCGTCGTGATCAATGAGCCGGTACGCCGCTGGCGGGTGACCGGCACCGACCTGCTGCCCCGGTTCGCCGAGATCGCCCCGCTGGACGTCTTCGGCATGAAGGTCGCCGGGCTGGCCGAGCACCTCGGTCTGCCGGCCGACCGGTTGACCAGCCACGACGACGTGCCGCAGCACCGGATGCACGCCGAGTTGGCGCGCCGCCGGGCGTACCTGCACCTGTGCCGGTGGACGTCGCTGGGGCTGAGCCTGATCGAGGCGATGACGATGGGCATGCCGGTGGTGGCGCTGGCCACCACCGAGGCGGCGATGGCGGTGCCAACGGGTGCCAACGCCCTCTCCACCCGGGTCGACACCCTGCTGTCGGCCGCCGGCCGCTTCGTCGCCGAACCACAGCGGGCGCGCGAGGCCGGCGCCGAGGCCCGTGCCGCCGCTCGTGAACGTTACGGCCTCGACCGTTTCCTCACCGACTGGGACCGGCTGCTGGAGGAGGAAGTATGCGGATAGCGATGATCTCGGAGCACGCCAGCCCGCTCGCCATCCTGGGCGGCGAGGACGCCGGTGGCCAGAACACGCACGTCGCGGAACTCTCCGCCGCGCTCGCCGCCGCCGGGCACGACGTGCGGGTCTACACCCGCCGCGACGCGGTGGACCTACCGGTGACCGTACGCAGTCCGGACGGCTACGACGTGGTGCACGTGCCGGCCGGACCGGCCGAGCCGGTGGCGAAGGACGCCCTGCTGCCGCACATGCGCCCGTTCGGCGCCTGGCTGATCGACAGGTGGCGGGGCGGGGACTGGGCCCCCGAGGTGATCCACGCGCACTTCTGGATGAGTGGGCTCGCCGCGCTGGAGGCCGGCCGGCAGACCGGGGTGCCGGTGGTGCAGACGTACCACGCGCTCGGCACGGTGAAGCGTCGCTACCAGGGGGTGCAGGACACCAGCCCGGCCCGGCGGATCGGCTACGAGCGCCAACTGGGCCGTTCGGTCGACCGGGTGATCGCGCAGTGCCGCGACGAGGTCGGTGAGCTGGTCCGGATGGGGGTGCCCCGGTCGGCGATGACCGTCGTCCCGTCCGGTGTCAACCTCGCCACCTTCGCCCCGCTGGGGCCGGCCGCCGAGCGAGAGCCCGGGCGGGCCCGGATCCTCACCGTGGGTCGGTTGGTGGAACGCAAGGGCTTCCAGACGGTGGTACGGGCGATGGCGCACGTGCCCGAGGCCGAGTGCGTGGTGGTTGGTGGGCCACCCGCCGGCCTGCTGGAGACCGACCCGTACGCCCGGCGGCTGCGGGCCCTCGCCGGCAGTTGCGGCGTCGCCGACCGGGTCCGGCTGGTGGGTGCGGTGCCCCGGGAGGAGATGGGCCGCTGGTACCGATCGGCGGACATCCTGGTCGCCGCGCCCTGGTACGAGCCGTTCGGGCTGACCCCGCTGGAGGCGATGGCGTGCGGCGTGCCGGTGGTGGCCACCGCCGTCGGCGGCCTGCGGGACACGGTGGTCGACGGCGTCACCGGCGATCTGGTGCCGGCGCGGGATCCGCGGGCGCTGGGAGAGACGCTGCGGGCGCTGCTCGACGACCGGATCCGCCGGTTCGCGTACGCGGGCGCGGCCCGGGCCCGAGCCCGCCGGCACTACTCGTGGGCGGTCACCGCACAGCGCCTCGCCGAGGTCTACGACGAGGTGGCAGCGGTGCATCGACCGACCCGGGTGGTGGCCTGATGAGTCTGCTCGACGCGCACCTGGCCCACCTGACCGCGGCGCTGCCGCCGTTCCGGCGCTGCGAGCCGCTGCTCGACAGGTGGGGCGCGACGCTGGCCCGGCGGCTCACCGACGGCGGTCGGCTGCTCGTCGCCGGCAACGGTGGCAGCGCCGCCGAGGCGCAACACCTGACCGCCGAGCTGGTCGGCAAGCTCCGCGACGACCGTCAGCCGCTGTCCGCCATCGCGCTGCACGCCGAGACGTCGGCGTTGACCGCGATCGGCAACGACTACGGCTACGAGGAGGTGTTCGCCCGTCAGGTCCGCGCACACGGCCGACCTGACGACGTGCTGCTGTTGCTGTCCACCAGCGGCGGCAGCGGCAACCTGCTCGCCGCTGCCCGGGCCGGTCGGGAGGCGGGGCTGCGCTGCTGGGCGTTCACCGGGCCGGCGCCGAACCCGCTCGCCGAGGCGTGTCACGAGGTGCTCGCCGTGGACTCGCCGGACACCCAGGTGGTCCAGGAACTGCATCTGGTCTCCAGCCACCTGCTCTGCGAGTACGTCGAGCAGGCGATGGCGGATCAGCTGGCACCGACGGCGCCAGCGGCCGGCGCGGTGCGGGCCGGTGTCGAGGTGGTGCTGGACGGCGGCGCCGTCCGGCCGGTGCAGGCGTGAGGAGGCAAGCGTGACGGGACCCGTGGTGGTGGTCGGCGACACCCTGCTCGACCGGGACGTCGAGGGTGTGGTCAACCGGCTCTGTCCGGACTCGCCGGTGCCCGTGCTCGACGAGATCGCGCACGTGGACCGGCCCGGCGGCGCCGGGCTCTCCGCCGTCTTCGCCGCCGCACAGGGTGCCGAGGTCGTGCTGGTGACCGCGTTGGCCGACGACGCCGGTGGGGCCCGGCTGAGCGTGCTGCTCGCCGCCGCCGGGGTGCAGGTGTATCCGCTGCGACTGGCCGGCGCGACCCCGGAGAAGATCCGGTTGCGGTCCGGGGGCCGGGTGCTGCTGCGCCATGACCGGGGCGGCGGGGTGGGGGAGCTGGGCGAGCCGGGCGAGGCGGTGCTGCGCATTCTGGACCGGGCATCGGTGGTGCTGGTCAGCGACTACGGCCGCGCAGTGGCACGGCAGCCGGCGCTGCGCGCGGCCCTGGCCTCGATCCGCGCCCCGCTGGTGTGGGATCCGCACCCCCGCGGGCCCGCCGCGGTACCCGGGGCGAACCTGGTCACCCCGAACGAGGCGGAGGTGCGGGAGCTGATGGAGGCGCCGGTCGGCGCCACCCGGCTGGCCACCGCCGCCGAGGGTGCGCAGCGGCTGCGGCAGCGGTGGCGGGCGGGGGCGGTCGCGGTGACCCTCGGTGCCGACGGCGCGCTGCTCAGCCACGCCGGGTCGACCCCGCTGATGGTGCCCGCCCCGGTCGCCGCCGAGGGGGACACCTGCGGCGCGGGCGACCGGTTCGCCGTCGCCGCCTGTCTCGCCCTGGCCCGTGGCGCGCTGGTCTCCGAGGCGGTGCAGGAGGCGGTGGCGGAGGCATCGGCGTACGTGGCGGACGGTGGGGTGGCCACGGCGTTGCCGGCGCCGGTGCGGCGCGCCCCGCAGGCGGTGCACGCCGCGGTGGCCGGCGACCGGGTCGGGGTGGCCGCCTCCGCCGCCGCGGTCGCCCGGGTCCGCGCCGCCGGAGGCACGGTCGTCGCCACCGGTGGCTGTTTCGACCTGCTGCACGCCGGCCACGTGGCGACGTTGCAGGCCGCCCGGCAGCTCGGCGACTGCCTGATCGTGTGCCTCAACTCCGATGCCAGCGTCGCCGGGCTCAAGGGGCCGGACCGGCCGGTGATGCGCCAGGACGACCGAAGTCGCCTGCTGGCCGCGCTGAGCTGCGTCGACGCGGTAATGATCTTCGACGAGCCGACACCGGAAGCGGCGCTGTCCTGGCTGCGCCCGGACATCTGGGTCAAGGGCGGGGACTACGCCACCGGCGGCGGAGACGGCGACGGCCTGCCGGAGGCGGAGATCCTGCGCCGGTGGGGCGGTCACACGGTGGTGGTGCCCTACCTGGACGGGCGCTCCACCACCGAGATGATCGCCGCGACGGTCACCCGGACGGAGGTCGTCCGGTGAGCGTGAGGAGTGAGCCGGTGTTGCGAGCCCCGCAGTCGCGAACGAGGTTTGTCCGGTGAGCGCGCCGGCCACCGGGCGGACGGTGCTGGTCACCGGCGGCTCCAGCGGACTGGGCGCGGCCGTGGTGGCGGCGGTGGCTGCCTCCGGTGGTCGGCCGCTGGTGCTGGACCGGCAGGCGCCGGCCGACGGGGTGCCCTGGGCGGAGTGCGACCTGGCCGACACCCGCCGCGCCGAGGCGGCCACCCGCGAGTTGGCCGAACGCGTGGGCGGGCTGGACGCGGTGGTCACCGCCGCCGGCATCGACGTACCCGGTCGGCTCGCCGACGTGCCCGGCGAGACCTGGGACCGGATCGTCGCCGTCGACCTGCTGGCGACCGCCGCGGTGATCCGGGCCGCGCTGCCGTTCCTTACCGAGTCCCGGGGCACCGTCGTGACGGTGGCCTCCACCCTCGGCATCAAGGCGGTAAGCGACGCGACGGCGTACTGCGCGGCGAAGTTCGGGGTGGTCGGCTTCACCCGGGCGCTCGCCGCCGAACTGGCCGGCACGGTCGGTGTCACGCTGCTCATCCCGGGTGGGATGCGGACGGCCTTCTTCGACGAGCGCGACCCGCAGTACCGGCCGGGAGTGGACGCGATCCTCAACGATCCGGCCGACACCGCCGCCGCGATCATGTTCGCCCTGTCCCAGCCGGCCGGCTGCGCGATCCGCGAGATGGTGGTCTGCGCCGACCAGGAGACGTCGTACCCGTGATCCTGGCGCTGCGCGCACTCGGCGTCGGTGATCTCGCCACGGCGGTCCCGGCGTTGCGGGCGTTGCGGGCGGCCTACCCGGACCAGCAGTTGGTGCTCGCCGCGCCGGCCTGGCTGGGGCCGCTTGTCGAGCTGGTCGGCGGGGTGGACCGGCTGCTGCCCACCGACGGCCTGGACCGGCTGGACCAGCCCGCCGGGCGGGTGGAGGTGGCGGTCAACCTGCACGGCCGGGGCCCACGGTCGCACCGGCTGCTGGCCGCCGTCCGACCTGACCGGATGTTCGCCTTCGCCAACGCCGAGGCGTCGCACGCCGACGGGCCGGAGTGGGACGACGACGAGCACGAGGTGTCGCGCTGGTGCCGGCTGCTGTGGGGGTACGGGATTCCGGCCGACCCGGCCGACCTGGACCTGCGCCGCCCGCCGTCGAGCGGAGCGACCGGCGGGGTCACGGTGCTGCACCCCGGTTCGAAGGAGCCGGCCAAGCGTTGGCCGGCCGGCCGGTACGCGACCCTGGCCCGGGAGCTGACCGGACGGGGGCACCGGGTGGTGTTGACCGGCAGCGCCGCGGAGCGGGCCGTGGTGGCTGACATCGCGTACCGGGCCGGGTTGCCTGCCGCTGCGGTGCTGGCCGGCCGCACGGACCTGGCCCAACTCGCCGCTCTGGTCGCCGGGGCGCGCCTGGTGGTCAGCGGGGACACCGGGGTGGCGCACCTGGCCACCGGCTACCGCACCCCGTCGGTGGTGCTGTTCGGCCCGGTTTCGCCGACCCGTTGGGGGCCACCGCCGGAGCGCCGACGGCACCTGGCGCTCTGGGCCGGCGCGCGGGCATGGCCGGCGTGGGACGGGGTAGGTGACCATCCCACGATGGTCGCCCTCGGTGTGGACGAGGTGCTGGCCGCCGTCGACGAGGTGGAGCGGGCGGTGCGGGTGGACCGTGCGGTTGCGGCGTAGCGATCCGGGTCGGCCGGGGTACCGGCGACGCCGACGGGGCAGCGGCTGGTCGTTCCTGGACCCGCGCGGCGAGCCGGTACGCGATCCCGACGAGTTGACCCGGCTGCGTGCCCTGGTCATTCCACCGGCCTGGCGGGACGTGTGGATCTCGCCGTACCCGAACGGGCACATCCAGGCCATCGGTATCGACGCGGCCGGACGTAGGCAGTACCTCTACCACCCGCTGTGGCGACAGCGGCAGGACGAGGCGAAGTTCGACCACGTGTTGGAGGTGGCCGGCCGGCTGCCGCTGCTGCGCGAGCGGGTCGGCCACGATCTGGCGGTACGGGGGCTGCGCCGCGAGCGGGTGCTGGCGACGGTGACCCGGCTGCTCGACATGGGCACTTTCCGGGTCGGCAGCGACCAGTACGCGGCGGGCGAAGATCCGACGTTCGGGGTGGCGACCCTGCGCCCCGAACACGCCCGGCTGCGCCGGGGTTGTGTGCTGTTCGAGTTCCCGGCCAAGGGGGGCATCGAGCAGGTACGGCTGATCTCCGACCCGCAGTTGTGCCGGGTGCTCACCGATCTGCGCCGGCGCAGACGGGCGGCCGACCGGCTGTTCGGTTACTGGGACGGCCGGCAGTGGCGGGACGTACGGGCCGACGAGGTCAACGACTACCTCCGCGAGGCCAGCGGCGGCGAGATGACCGCGAAGGATTTCCGCACCTGGCACGCGACGGTACGGGCGGCGACGGAGCTGGCCGCGGTGACCTCCGCCCGGTCGGTCACCGCTCGACGTCGGGCGGTGGCGGCGGTGATGCGACAGGTGGCGGAGCTGCTCGGCAACACTCCGACGGTGGCCCGCGCCTCGTACGTGGACCCGAGGGTGGTGGATCTGTTCCACGACGGTGTGGTCGCTCCGGTGACCGAGGGGACCTCGCCGGAGCAGGCCGAGCGGGCGGTGCTGACCCTGCTGGCGCGGTGCTGACCGCCGTCATTGCGACGAGGCGGCAGCGCGGGCATCGATCATCGCCGCCACCCCGTCGAGGATCCGGTCCAGTCCGAACCGCCATTCGAGGTCGACGTCGTCGTCGTACTCTTCGCCCTCGCCCAGCAGCTCGTGGATCGCCGGGTACGGGCCGGGCGCGGTGAGCACGGCGAGGTGCTGCCAGTAGCGCAGGCCCACCTGCTCCGGCGTCTGCCCGGTCCGGGCGGCGGCCTCGACGATGTCGGCGGTGAGCGTGGCCCAGCTGCGGGCGTACCCGCTGACCAGCATGATCGTGGAGATCCGCTCACTGGCGCGTAGCCCGGTGCCGCGCAGTGCGACGAGCCCGTACTCCAACCAGCGCACCTGGTTGGGGTTGATCGGTGGACCGCTGATCGGCACGTGCCGCATCCAGGGCTGGCGGCGCAGTGCGGCGACGTTGCCCTCACCCCATCGGGCCAGGGCCGGCCGCCAGCCTTCATCAGCGCCACGGGGGTGCGGCGGCGGGCCGAACGCGGTGTCCACCATGAGGTCGAGCAGATCGTGTTTGGTCGGCACGTACCGGTACAGCGACATCGTCGCCACGCCGAGTTCGCTTGCCACCCGGCTCATCGACACCGCCGTCAGCCCTTCGGCCTGGGCGATCTGGATCCCGGCGGCAACCACCTGGTCGAGGCTGAGGCTGCGTTTCGGACCACGGCTCGGGCGGTCGCGCAGCCCCCAGGCGAGCGCGACGTTCTCGGGCAGCTCAACGTCTCCGTTCACTCCACCTCCAGGCCGGCGTTGACCGCCAGCATATCTTTTGCGTATGGTCCACGCAGATAAGCGTATGCCATACGCAGATTAGGGAGGGTGATCATGGCGAATGGACCGCCGGCGGTCGAGCTGGTCGATCTGCGCAAGTCCTTCGGGGACCACGTCGTGCTCGACGGGCTGACCCTGCGGGTGCCCACCGGCGGAGTGCACGCCCTGCTGGGGCAGAACGGGGCCGGCAAGACCACCACGGTGCGGATCCTGGCGACGCTGACCCGGCCGGATTCGGGTACCGCCCGGGTGGCCGGCCACGACGTGGTGCGTCAGCGGCGCCGGGTGCGCCGGGCGATCAGCCTCGCCGGCCAGCACGCGGCACTCGACGACGGGCAGACCGGCGTGGAGAACCTGACCATGCTGGCCCGGCTCGCCGGGCTGCGGGCACCGGCGGCCCGCGCCCGCGCCGCGGCGCTGCTGGACCGCTTCGACCTGGCCGACGCCGCCGGGCGGCGGGTGGTGACCTACTCCGGCGGGATGCGGCGCCGCCTCGACCTGGCGGCCAGTCTGGTCGGCGCCCCGTCGGTGATCTTCCTGGACGAGCCCACCACCGGCCTCGACCCGCGTAGCCGGCAGGGGCTGTGGGAGGTGATCGGCGAGCTGGCCGGTGCCGGGGTGACGGTGTTGCTCACCACGCAGTACCTGGAGGAGGCCGACCGGCTCGCTGACCGGATCATGGTGCTGCACGACGGTGGGCTCGTCGCCGAGGGGACGGCGCTCGACCTCAAACGCCGGTTCGGTGCCCAACGCTTGGAGCTGACCTGGCGTGACGCCGCCGGCCTTGCCGCCGCGGCGCGGCGGTTGGGTGACCGGGTGACCCACCGCGATCCGGCCCGGCTGGCGTTGTCCGTGGCCACCGACGGCACCGCACCCCAGGTACGTGGCCTGCTCGACGAGGTCGATCCGGACCGGCACGGGGTGGTCCGGTTCACCGTCCGGGAGGCGACCCTCGATGACGTCTTCTTCACGCTCACCGGCCGTCCGGCGAGCCCCGAGCGGGAGGTGGCCCGTGTCTGAGCTGACCGTCCGGCCGATGCACGCCGCCGTGATGATCGGCCGCTGCGTCCGGCTGTCCCGGCGCAACATCGACGCGCTGCTCACCTCGCTGCTGCTGCCGGTGATCCTGATGCTGCTCTTCGTCTACCTCTTCGGCGGGGCGATCGAGACCGGTTCGGCGTACGTGACCTATGTGGTGCCCGGGGTGCTGCTGCTCTGTGCCGGCTTCGGGGCGGCCGGCACGGCGGTCAGTGTCACCACCGACCTGACCAACGGCATGATCGAGCGGCTCCGCACGATGGACGTGGGCGCCACCTCCATCCTCGCCGGGCACGTGGTGGCGAGCGTGGCCCGCAACGCGGTCTCCACGGTGCTGGTGCTGGGGGTGGCTGTGGCCATCGGGTTCCGGCCGGCCGTCGCGCCGCTGCGCTGGCTGGCCGCCGCCGGGGTGCTGCTGCTGTTCCTGCTGGCGGTGTCGTGGCTCTCGGCGGCGTTCGGCCTGTTGGCCCGGACCCCGGAGGCGGCCAACGGCTACACCTTCCTGGTGATGTTCCTGCCCTATCCGAGCAGCGCCTTCGTACCGGTCGAGACCATGCCCAGTTGGCTGCGTGGCTTCGCCGAGCACCAACCGGTCACCCCGGTCATCGAGTCGCTGCGCGGCCTCCTGCTGGACACCCCGGTCGGTACGGCACCGACCCAGGCGGCGGCCTGGTGCCTCGGCCTGCTAGCCCTCGCCATGCTCCTCTCCGCCCTACTGTTCCCCCGCCGGGTGGCCTGACCCGCACTGCCGGCGGTCGCGGGATGCGGCATCTCGGGGTTACCCGAACCGGGGAAGGCCCGAGATGCCGCATCCCGTTGAGCTGCCCCGGGTTCAGTCGTTGAGGACCTGGGCCAGGCGGTCGCGGAAGCGGCGCTCGGAGGGGCTGACCTCGGTGCCGCCGAGGCCGAGCACGCCGCCGGTGCTGGCCGCGCCGACGACCTGCTCGGCGATCTCCACCAGCCAGTGCCGGTACGCGCCCGCCTCGCCCTCGTCCACCTTGGCCGCCAGCAGCGCCGACGCCTCCTTGGCCCGGCCCAGCACGTCCTCGGCGTAGCCGCGCGGGTCCGGTGGCTCGATGACCGGCAGTTCCTCGCCGGCCTCCGGGTCGCCGACCCGGGTGACGATCTCGCCGGCCACGGCGGCCACCAGCGGACTGGCCGACTCCCGCCCGCCGGAGATGGTCTCCAGACCGGCGGCCCCCTCGGCCATCGTCGCCTTGGTGCCGTCGGACTCGGCGGCGCTCGCCGCGGTGAGCACCGACTGTGGCAGGCCGACCAGCAGCCCCCACTCCTCGTCGGAGAAACCGAAACCGGTGTACGCCGGCTCTTCGATCACGACCCGCCCCTCCCGCTCGTCGTTCACGTCTCGTCAGCCGTACCGCCGGTGGCGGCCGGTCTGGTCTTTCCGCCCGACCCGGCCGGGCCCGACAGCCCCGGCCACCGGCAGCGGCCGGATCAGGTTAGTCCAGGGTGAGCAGACCCTGTTCGGACACCACGCTCACCGACAACGTCTTGTACCCGACCTCGTCGAACAGGACCGTCATCCGATCCTCCTCGTAGCTGAGCACCAGGCCGGAGCCCCACTCGGCGTGCCGCACCTGGCTGTGTACCGGGAACGGGCCGACCGAGCCGTCGTCGGGCACGCTGGTGCCGGCGTGGCAGTTGTCGCAGTGCCCGCAGATCTCGGTCATCTGCTCGCCGAAGTAGGCAAGCAACGTCTGTCCCCGGCAGGCGCTGGTCTCGGCGAAGGCGCGCATCATGTCGGTACGCGACCGGGTCAGGCTCTGCTGCCGTTCCGCCTCGGCCACCGCGGCCGCCGCCGCGTCGACCGGAGTGGGGGCGTAACGGGGTGCGCCGACGCGCTGTCCCGCCGCCTGCTGGGCGGCACCGACCTGTTCGAGCAGGGCGAGGTACTGCCCGAGCTTGCGCGGGCCGAGCCCGGTCACCTCGCGCAGCTCCTTGCGGGTGGTCGGCTCCTTGCGCAGCAACGCGGCCAGATCGCGCAGCTCGGTGGCGTCCGGCAGGCCACCGCTGAAGAAACGTTGCAGCCCGACGTCCTCGGCCTGCCAGAGCAACAGGACCCGGGCCGGCTCGCCGTCGCGACCGGCCCGGCCGATCTCCTGGAAGTAGCTGTCCGGCGAGTCGGGAAGTGCCATGTGCACCACCCAGGCGATGTTGGGCTTGTCGATGCCCATGCCGAACGCCGAGGTAGCCACCATGATCGGCACCTGGTCGGCGAGGAACGCCTCGTGCAGCCGGGCACGGGCGTTGGCCGGCATCCCGCCGTGGTAGTACTGCGCGGGATAGCCCGCGTCGGTCAGCCGGGCGGACAGTTCCTCGGCGGCGCGACGGGTGGGCACGTAGATGATGCCGGGCCGCTTGTCGTCGCGCAGCAGGGCGATCAGCCGCCGCCACCGGTAGTCCTCGGTAGGGCAGTGCGCCACCTCGAAGAAGAGGTTGGGCCGGTCCAGCCCCGACACCACGATCTCGGGCTTGCGCAGCCGCAGCCGGTCGACGATGTCGTCGCGTACCGGTGGGGAGGCGGTGGCGGTAAGCGCGACCACCGGTGGCCGGCCGATGCCGTCGATGAGCTGCCCGAGGGCGAGGTAGTCCGGGCGGAAGTCGTGGCCCCAGGCGGAGATGCAGTGCGCCTCGTCGATCGCCACCAGCGCCGGCTTGAGGTTCCGTACCTCGGCCAGCCGGTCGGGGTTGGCCAACTGCTCCGGAGTGATGAAGAGAAACTCGGCCCGCCCGTCGCGGATCTCGGCGATCGCCTCGGCCTGCTGGGCCGCGGTCTCGTCCGAGCTGATCCGGACCGCTCGCAGTTCCGGTCGCTGCCGCTCGTTGAGCGCGGCGATCTGGTCCTGCTGGAGTGCCAGCAGTGGTGAGATCACCACGGTCGGGCCGGGGATCAGGCTGGCCGGGATCTGGTAGATCGCCGACTTGCCGGCGCCGGTGGGTAGCACCACCAGGGCGTCGCGGCGGCGCATCACGGCCCGCATCGCGGCCAACTGGTTGGGCCGCAGAGCGGTCCAACCGAACAGGCTGCGCGCGGCGCGGCGCAACGACATCGAGTGCGTGGTCAGCTTCATCGAAGGCCGCAGGTACCCGGGAGCCTCCGCGCCGAAACCCGAGTTGATCAGCGCACCCGGGGAAGTACCTCGCGCTGGTACAGGTCGAGCAGCCCCGGCCAGTTCGGCCCGGTGTTGGCGACGTAGACCTCGTCGAAACCCGCCTTCGCGTACGCGTCGATCTTCGCCAGGTGGGCGTCGGCGTCGTTGCCGCAGACGAACGCCGCACGCATCGCCTCCGGATCCACAAGCGTGGCGGCCTGCTCGAAGTGCCGGGGCGAGGGCAGGACCTGGAGCAGCTCACCGGGGATCGCCTCGGTCGGCCAGCGCTCGTACGCCAGTCGCATGCCCTCCTCGACAGTCGACGCGTACGCGGCCTTGAAACCGGCCTGGCAGGGCTTGTCGCCCCCGCCGTTGTCCCGGAACCGGCGCACCAGGTCGGCGTCGGGCATGGTGTTGACGAACCCGTCGCCGATCCGCGCGGCCAGGTCCACCGCCTTCGGACCGAACGCGGAGACGTAGATCGGCGGGGGAGTCTCGGGCAGCGTGTAGATCCGGGCGTGCTCCACCCGGTAGTGCCGGCCGTGATGGTTGACGAAGCCGCCGCGCCACAGCTTGCGCATCACCTCGACCGCCTCCTCCAGCATCTCCAGCCGGACGCCGGCCTGCGGCCACGGGCCGCCGAGGATGTGCTCGTTGAGTGCCTCCCCGGAGCCCACCCCGAGGACGAACCGGCCAGAGTGCAGCACCGCGCTGGTCGCCGCGGCCTGGGCGAGCACCGCCGGGTGGATGCGTACGGTCGGGCAGGTGACGGCGGTGGTGACCGGCAGCCGGCAGACCTGGCTCAGCGCGCCGAGCATCGACCAGACGAAGGGGCTCTGCCCCTGGGCGTCGATCCAGGGGTGGTAGTGATCGGAAATCCACAGCGCCTCGAAGCCGGCCCGCTCGGCGGCCCGGGCCTGGTCGAGCAGTTCGGCCGGCGCGTACTCCTCGGTGGACAGGAAGTATCCGATCTTCATTTTCGCCCCTTCGGCCCCGCTGATGCCTGTGGGGCAGGCGGTACCCCGGCCGCCGCCGGTCACACCTGACGGGCGGTCAGCGGCGGAACATCGCGCGGATGGCGAGGAGCAGCAGCAGGCCGCCGACCACCAGGCCGAGCAGGCGTACGCCGGGGACGTCGGCCGGGCTCGTCGCGTCGGCCAGTAGCACGGGGTCCATACCCGCACTGTCGCGGTGCAGCGCTCCCAAGGCAACTGTAAGGTTTATTGACTATTGAGTGGCGCGGTGTGACCATGTCTGCACCGCCGGCCGGCGGGAGTCCACGGCGGAACACGCGGGGGTACAGCGCCGAATGAGCGAGCGGCAGCGAGCGAATCATCAATGCAGGGCGGTGGTGCCTCATGGCGGCACGCAGCGAAGCGGAGTGCCGTCATGAGCGAGCGGCAGCGCAACGCAAACCTGGCGGCCCTGGCGGCCGCGGTCCTGCAACCCGGTTTCGTGGGCACCGTCCCACCTGCCTGGATCTGCCGCTGGCTCGGCGACGGGCTCGGCTCGGTGGTGCTGTTCAGCCGTAACGTCGTCGATCCCGGGCAGGTCGCCGAGCTGACCGCGGCGCTGCGCGCGGAACGGCCGGACGTGATCGTCGCCATCGACGAGGAAGCGGGTGACGTGACCCGGATCGAGTCCGGCCGGGGCAGCTCCCGCCCGGGCAACCTGGCGCTCGGCGCGGTGGACGACCCGGCGCTGACCGAGCAGGTGGCCCGCGACCTCGGCGTGGAACTCGCCGCCGCCGGGATCACCCTGAACTACGCGCCGGACGTCGACGTCAACTCCAACCCGGACAACCCGGTGATCGGTGTCCGCTCGTTCGGCGCGGATCCGTCGCTTGTCGCCCGGCACACCACCGCCTGGGTACGCGGCCTGCAGTCCGGTGGCGTCGCCGCCTGCGCGAAGCACTTTCCCGGCCACGGTGACACCCGCGTCGACTCCCATCACGACCTGCCTCGCATCGACGCCGACCGGGCCCGGCTGCACGCGGTGGAACTGGCCCCGTTCCGGGCTGCCGTGGCGGCGGGCGTCCAGGCCGTGATGACCGGGCACCTGCTGGTGCCCGCGCTGGATCCCAACCTGCCGGCGACGCTTAGCGACCGCATCCTGGGTGGCCTGCTGCGCGAGGAGATGGGCTTCGACGGAGTCGTGGTGACCGACGCGGTGGAGATGGGCGCGGTGGCCGACCGCTACGGTTTCGCCGGTGCGGCGGTGCGTGCCCTGGCCGCCGGGGCGGACGCGATCTGTGTGGGCGGCGAGCACGCCGACGAGGAGACGGCCCGGCACCTGCGCGACGCGATCGTCGACGCGGTGGTCGCCGGTGAGCTGCCCGAGGAGCGGCTGGCCGAGGCGGCCAAGCGGGTTGGCCAACTCGCTGCCTGGACGGTGGCGGCGTGTGCCGCCCGTTCCGCGACGCCGGTCGCCACGGCCGGCTCGGCGGTCGGGCTGGCGGCGGCCCGGCTGGCCGTCCGGATCACCAGGTGCGGGGCCACGGCCACCTCGTTGCCGCTGACCGGCCCGTCGCACGTGGTCGAGTTCCAGCCGCCGCACAACATCGCGATCGGGTCGGAGACCCCCTGGGGGGTGGCGGCGCCGCTGGCCGACCTCGTGCCGGGCACCACGAGTGTCCGGTACGTCGAGAACTCGGTGCCGGCCGACCTGGCTGCCGCCGCCACCGGCCGGCCGCTGGTGCTGGTGGTGCGCGACCTGCACCGGCACGCCTGGATGCGGGACGCGGTCGACCGGGCGCTGGCCGTCCGCCCCGACGCGGTGGTCGTCGAACTCGGGGTGCCCGCGCTGGTCACCGGCGCGGTGCACGTCGCCACCCACGGCGCCACCCGGGCCGCCGGTCGGGCCGCGGCCGAGCTGCTCGCCGGCGGCGCCGTCAGTCCGGGCTGGTGACCAGGTCGGCGTACTCCGGGTGGCGTTCGATGAAGGCGGCCATGAACGGGCACCGTGGCACCACCCGCTGCCGCTGCGCGCGGACCTGGTCCAGGGTGCCCCGCATCAACGCCGAACCGACGCCCATGTTCTGGAAGGCCGAGTCGACCTCGGTGTGCGTGAAGATCAGCACCTGTTCGCGGGGCAGGTAGGCGGTGAAGCCGGCGAGCGCGTCGTCGACCAGGATCTCGTAGCGGTGTTTGGCGGGATTGTCCTCGACCAGCATGCTCACCCCTGCATTGTCCATCGCCGGTCGGACCGGCTGGTCGGTTCGCCGGGGTCTCGTACGCTTGACGGCGTGACGAACCGATCCCCCGCCGGCAAGCCCCCGCTCACCCCCCGCCGTGGCACCCCCACCCGACTCGCCGGCCTGCTGGCCGGTCTCGCGCTCGGCGCGGCCCTGCTGGCCGGGTGCAGCTCCGAGGGCGCCAGCACCGACTGCGGGCTGGACGCCTGCACGGTTACCTTCGACCGGGGCGTGGACGCCCGGGCCAACATCCTCGGCGTCGAGGCCCGTCTGGTCGAGGCACAGGACGACGTGGTCACCATCGAGGTGGGCGGCGAGCAGCTCTCCCTGACGGTCGGCCAGCAGGCGGCCGACGTCGGTGGTCTCGCGGTCACCCTGGACAGCGTCACCGACAGCGAGGTGAAGGTCCGCATCGCCCGTAACGGCGGCTGATGGCGTCCGGGCGGCGGCCAGCACGTTTGGAAATCTTCGCGTTCGGAGATTGAGGCGCCATGCCTCTTACCCGGAACGCCGAAGCCACCGCCGCCCGTACGGCCGACAGCCGGTGGCTGGAACTCCTCGCCCGGGCCGGTTTCATCGGCTACGGGATCGTGCACCTGCTGTTCGGCTGGCTGGCGCTGCAGATCGCGTTCGGCAATTCGTCCGACGACGGCGACCAGTCCGGCGCGCTGCGTACCCTCGCCGCGCAACCCATGGGTCAGTTCCTGGTCATCGCCATCGCCGTGGGCATGCTCGCCATGGCGATCTGGCAGGCCCTGGAGGCGGCCGTCGGGCACCACACCGAGCGGGGTAACGACCGGCTCAAGGAGCGGATCATCTCCGCCGCCCGCACCGTCATCTACCTCTGGCTGGCCTGGACCGCCTGGCGGGTCTTCTCCAACGCCAACTCCGACAGCGCCTCCCAGCAGGAGGACCTGACCGCCCGGATGATGGAGTCCACCGGCGGTCGGTGGTTGGTCGGCCTCGCCGGCCTCGTCCTCGCGGGCATTGGTGTCGGCATGACGATCTACGGCCTCAAGAAGAAGTTCATGAAGCGGTTGAAGACCGGCGAGATGAACGCCAAGACCCGGCAGCTCGCCCGTCGGCTCGGCATGGCCGGCTACGCCTCCCGGGGTGTCGCCTTCGCCGTCACCGGCCTGCTGGTCATACTGGCCGCAGTGAACTACGACCCGGAGAAGGCCCGCGGTCTGGACGCCGCGCTTCGGACCCTGCGTGACCAGTCGTTCGGCACCATCCTGCTCATCCTCATCGCGCTGGGTATCGCCGCCTTCGGCGTCTACTGCTTCCTCCAGTCCCGCTACCGCAAGGTATGACCTTCTCCTCCCCGGCCACCCCCGCGGTGGCCGGGGCCGGCAATCCAGGGCACCATTGCCCCTTGCCGGATCTTGATTGCCCGCACGCCGGACACCACCACCGGGGATCGTCGTCGGGCCGGAAGGAGAAGCAACACGTGCACAGCTACCTCGTGACGGTCGTCGCCGCGCTCGCCGCGGCGGCGATCGCTCTTGCCGTGGTCGAGGTGGTGCACCGCCTCACCCGTCGCTGGGGCCGCAAGTCACTGCTGCTGACCGAGTTGACCCAGCACGCGCACCGCTCGTTCCAGGTCGCCGCCACGGTGCTCGCCGTGCAGTTCGCCGTCCGGTTCAGCACCGGGTACGCGATCGGCACCGGCTGGCGTCAGGCACTGCTGCACCTGCTGGTGCTCGCCGTCATCGCCACCGCGGCCTGGCTGGTCGCCTCGCTGCTGGTGGTGGTGGAGGACACCGCGCTCGCCCGGTTCCGGGTGGACGTGCCGGACAACCGGCACGCCCGGCGGGTACGCACGCAGGTGGTGATGCTGCGTCGGGTGACCATCGTGGTGATCGTCGTCATCACCCTCGGCGTGATGCTGATGACCTTCCCCGCCGTGCGGGGGATCGGTGCCGGTGTGTTGACCAGCGCCGGTGTGGTCGGTGTCGTCGCCGCCCTGGCCGCGCAGAGCCTGCTGGGCAACGTCTTCGCCGGCCTGCAACTCGCCTTCAGCGACGCGGTACGCCTCGACGACGTGGTGGTGATCGAGGGGGAGTGGGGTCGGATCGAGGAGTTGACCCTCAGCTACGTGGTGGTGCAGATCTGGGACGACCGGCGGTTGATCCTGCCCACCTCCTACTTCACCAGCAAGCCGTTCCAGAACTGGACCCGTACCGAGGCGAAGGTCCTGGGCACCGCCGAGTTCGAGGTCGACTGGTCGATCCCGGTGCAGGCCATGCGCGAGGAGCTACGCCGGCTGGTCGAGAGCACCGAACTGTGGGACGGCCGGGTCTGTGTCCTCCAGGTCACCGACGCGACCGGCGGGACGATCAAGGTTCGCGCGCTGGTGAGTGCCGCCAACGCGGGCGCGCTGTGGGACCTGCGCTGCCTCGTGCGGGAGCAGCTGGTGGCGTGGGTACGCGATCACCGTCCCACCGCGATGCCCCGACTGCGTACGGAGGTCGGCGACGGCGCGAGCGACCTGGCGTGGCAGTGGATCCAGCCGCGCCACGCGACGCGGCGACAGGCCGAGGCCGAGATGCCCGACGACGCCCGGCTCTTCGGTGGCAGCGACGACGGCCACGCCCGCAACGAGGCCTTCGTCGGCCCGGACGAGCCCGCCGAACCTCGGGAGCCCGCCGAACCTCGCCGCTGACCACCTCGTTATCCACTCGGATGTGGAGGTTTGGCGCGGCGTTCGGCGGGGACGTGCTGCCCGACGCTTCTGCCCCCTTTTTCGGGAACAGGATTGACGAGCGGCGACTCCGGGCATACAGCGCGGTGATGACGAGAGGGGGACAGCATGGCTGACGTGGCGAATGCCCGTAAGTCCCACAACGGGCGCATGTCCCACAACGGGACGGAGCCGTCCACCGCCGAACTGGTCCAGCGGGCGACCGAGCAGGTCTCGCGCCTGGTTCGGGACGAACTCGCACTGGCCCGCGCCGAGCTGACCGAGAAGGGTAAGCAGGCCGGCATCGGTGCCGGGCTGTTCGCAGGCGGTGGCGCCCTCGCCTTCTTCGGTCTGGGGGCACTGGTGACCGCCGCGATCCTCCTGCTGGCCCTGGTGCTGCCGGCGTGGGCAGCCGCCCTGATCGTGGCGGTGGCCCTGTTCCTGGTCGCCGGAGTGCTCGCGCTGATCGGCAAGCGCCGGGTCAGTCGCGCGGTCCCGCCGGTGCCCGAGGCGACCGTGCGCAGCCTGCGAGCCGACGTCGACGTGGTCAGCGCTGCGGTGAAGGACAGGGGACGGGCATGACAGGCAACGGTACGGGTGACACGGAGGCGCTGCGGGAGGAGATCCGGCGCACCCGCGTCGAGTTGGGCGAGACGATGGAGGCGCTGGCCGCCAAGGCCGACGTCAAGAAGCGACTGAAGTCCTCGGCGGACCAGGCACGCGAGCGGGTACGTGAGCAGGCTGCGGTGACCGTCGCCCGGGTACGCGCCCAGGCCGGTCTCCACCAGCAGGGACCGGGTCGGCAGGGGCCCGCTCCGTTCATCGCGCTCGCGGCCGGTGCGGTCGCCACCGCCGTGGTGTTGATGATCATTAGAGGGAGGCGTGCGTGAGCAAGGGAATCGGCAGGGCCGCCTACAAGCCGGTGGGCGTGCTGATGGGCTTCGCCGCCGGTGCGATCGCGGGCGCGGTCTTCCGCCAGGTGTGGAAGATGACCGCCGGTGACGGTGAGGCGCCCAACCCGACCGACGAGGACCGCCGCTGGGGGGAGATCCTGGCGGCGGCTGCCTTGCAGGGAGCCATTTTCTCGGTCGTCCGGGCGGCCGTCGACCGAGGTGGTGCGGTCGGCGTCCGCCGGATCACCGGTAGCTGGCCGGACTGAACGTCCATGCCAAGGCCCTCTCACCAGTTGCCGGTGAGGGGGCCTTTCGCCTTATCCCACCGCCTCCGCCCACGACGGATCTCACGCATCCCTCAGGTCACATGTCGGAGAATTTCGTCGGTTAGGCTGTGCAGAGTTTTTGCGTACGTGGTTAAGCTGTTCCACGCTGTTGAGAGATGGCGTGGGTTGAGAGAAGTCTCCTTCATTGGGGGCCGCCTCAGGCACCGCTGCTCAAAAACGGCCAACCGGCCGCACGGTGTGCTCGGCCGCCAGTTTTAGAAGGAGATACACATGGCGCAGGGAACCGTGAAGTGGTTCAACGCTGACAAGGGCTTCGGCTTCATCACCGTCGACGGCGGGGGTGCTGACGTGTTCGTCCACTTCTCGGCCATCCAGACCAGCGGCTACCGCACGCTGGAGGAGAACCAGCGGGTGGAGTTCGAAATCGCCCAGGGCCAGAAGGGTCCGCAGGCCGAGCAGGTCCGCCCCCTCTGAGGCACCGGTCGGCGACCGCCGGCCAGTGGCGAGGCAGTCCCGAATCAGTGCGAAGCCCCGCGTCCCGGATGGACGCGGGGCTTTCCGCATGATTGGTGCGTTGGCCTCAACGGCGGTTGCGGGCGCGTACGCCGAGCCAGAGCAGGGCCAGACCGACAAGGATCAGCAACGGACCGAGTACCGCCCAGATCCGCTGGCCGGTCATCACGCTGCCCTCGACGTAACCGAGGCCCTGCACCGTCCACACCGCACCCACGACCACGGCCAGCAGACCGAGTGTGAGTCGGAGCCAACCGTTCATCGCGGTCTCCCTCTGCTGTGGCCCGCCACCTGGCTGCGCGCCGCCGGGCGCACCGGTGGGGCCGCCGGACGGGCCGCCGCCGGGCGCACCGGTGGGGCCGCCGCCGGGCGCGCCGCTCACCATCGGTGGTGCACCTGGGGTCGGATCAGGTCGTCGTAGACCGCCGCCACCTCGGCAAGTTCCTCAGAGGACAGTGCTGGCTGGCCGGCCACGGCGGCGTTGCCGCGGGCCTGAGTGGCGTCGCGGGCGCCCGGAATGACCACGGTGACGCCCGGTTGGTCGAGCACCCAGCGCAGCGCGAACTGGGCCATCGTGCGGTCCTCGCCGACCAGCGGGGCGATCCGTCGCACGGCGGCCAGGCCGGTGGTGAAGTCCACCCCGGAGAACGTCTCGCCGACGTCGAACGCCTCGCCGTGCCGGTTGTAGTTGCGGTGGTCGTCGGCGGCGAAGGTGGTGTGCTCGTCGTACCGGCCGGAGAGCAGGCCACTGGCCAGCGGGACGCGGGCGATGATGCCGACCCCGGCGGCCGAGGCGGCCGGCAGCACGCGTTCGAGCGGCTTGTGCCGCAGCGCGTTGAGGATGATCTGCACGCTGGCCACCCCGGGCCGGGCGATCGCGGTGAGCGCCTCGTCGCAGGTCTCCACGCTGACGCCGTACGCGGCGATCCGCTTCTCGGCCACCAGGGTGTCGAGGGCGTCGAAGACCTCGTCGGTGGCGAAGACGGCCGTCGGCGGGCAGTGCAGCTGCACCAGGTCCAGCGTGTCCATGCCGAGGTTGGTCCGGGACCTGTCGGTCCACCGGCGGAAGTTGTCCAGGGTGTACGCCTCGGGCGTCTGCGCCACCCGTCGGCCCATCTTGGTCGCCACCGTCAGCCCGGCGTCGGGGTGCGCCGCCAGGAAGCGTCCGATCAGCTGTTCGCTGCGCCCGTCGCCGTAGACGTCGGCGGTGTCCAGGAAGGTGACCCCGGCCTCGACCGCGGCGGTCAGCACCGCGATCGCGTCGTCCTCGGTCACCGTGCCCCAGTCGGCGCCGAGCTGCCAGGCGCCGAGCCCGACCACACCGACCTGGCGATCCATTCGGGGGAACGTGCGTTGCTCCATGAGGTGAGCCTAGTGACCCGGCTTGCCTCCGGCACGGGCCGGGCCGTACGGTCAACAAGACGGACGTACGGTTTGCGATGGGGGTGGGGCGGTCATGTGGGATCCGACGGCATACCTGCGCTACGGCGACGAACGGTCCCGGCCCTTCCACGACCTGCTGGCCCGGGTGGACGCCGACCACCCCCGGCGGGTGGTCGACCTCGGCTGCGGTCCCGGCACCCTCACCGCCGTGCTCGCCGCCCGCTGGCCGGACAGCCGGGTCGTCGGCCTGGACTCCTCGCCGGAGATGATCGCGCGGGCCACCGCGCTTGACGTCCCGGTCAGCTTCCAGGTGGCTGACGTCCGCGACTGGCGTCCCGACCCGGACAACGACGTGGTGCTCAGCAACGCGGTGCTCCAGTGGGTCCCCGGCCACCGTGACCTGCTCGTCCGCTGGGCCACCGAGCTGCCGGCCGGCGCCTGGCTGGCGGTGCAGGTGCCGGGAAACTTCGACGCGCCCTCGCACCGGGCGCTGCGCGAGGTCGCCGGCCACCCGCCGTGGCGGGCGGCGTTGACCCCGCTGCTGCGCGAAGCGCCGGTCGCCGACCCGGCCGACTACGCCGAGTCGCTGGTCGCCGTCGGCTGCACCGTCGACGCCTGGGAGACTACCTACGTGCACCTGCTGGCGGCCGGTCCCGACTCGGCCCACCCCGTGCTGACCTGGCTGGAGGGCACCGCCCTGCGCCCGGTCCGAGCCGCGCTGGACGCCGCCGGCTGGTCCGCCTTCCGGGCCGCGCTGGCGGTACGCCTGAGCGAGGCGTACCCGGTGCGGCACGGCCAGGTGTACTTCCCGTTCCGACGGATCTTTCTCGTCGCCCGTACCGGTTCCGCCCAGGAGAACTCGTGACCGACCTGCGTTCCTTCATCGCCGGACTGCCCAAGGTGGAGCTGCACGTGCACCACGTCGGCTCCGCCTCGCCCCGCATCGTGGCCGAGCTGGCCGCCCGGCACGAGGGACGCAGCCCCGTCCCGGCGGACCCGCAACTGCTTGCCGACTACTTCGTCTTCCGCGACTTCGCCCACTTCATCGATCTGTACCTCAGCGTGGTCGACCTGATTCGCGACCCGGAGGACGTCTGGATCCTCACCCACGAGGTGGCCCGGGAACTGGCCCGCCAGCAGGTCCGCTACGCCGAGCTGACCGTGACGCCCTACTCCCACGTACGGCGCGGCATTGCGGCGCTGGCGTTCTGCGAGGCGATCGAGGACGCCCGCAAACGGGCCGCCGCCGACTTCGGCATCGAGCTGCGCTGGTGCTTCGACATTCCCGGCGAAGCGGGCCTGCCGGCCGCCGAGGAGACCCTGCGGATCGCGCTCGACGAGCGCCCCGACGGGTTGATCAGCTTCGGCCTCGGCGGCCCGGAGATCGGTGTGCCGAGGCCGCAGTTCAAGCCCTACTTCGACCAGGCCCGCGCGGCCGGGCTGCGGTCGGTGCCGCACGCCGGGGAGACCACCGGCCCGCAGACGATCTGGGACGCGCTGCACGAGCTGGGCGCCGAACGCATCGGCCACGGCATCTCCGCCGCGCAGGATCCGCGACTGCTCGCGTACCTGGCCGAGCAACAGATCGCGCTGGAGGTCTGCCCGACGTCGAACGTGCGTACCCGGGCCGTGGCCGACCTCGACGAGCACCCGCTGCGCCGGCTGGTCGACGCGGGAGTGCTGGTGACCATCAACTCCGACGACCCGCCGATGTTCGGCACCACCCTGGACGACGAGTACGCGGTCGCGGCCCGGCTGCTCGACATCGGCCCGGACGGGGTGGCCGCGCTGGCCCGTAACGCGGTGACCGCGTCCTTCCTCGACGGGACCGGCAAGCAGCGGATCCTCGCCGAGATCGACACCTACCTCGCCAACCGGCGCGGCTGACGCCGCCGCACCCTGCGGCGGGTGCGGGGTCGCTGCCCCCCGACGGTCAGCTCGACCGCGTCCGGCCAGGTGGCGCGCGGCGGGAGGAGGTGTGGGGGGACCGTGTCTCCCGCCGCGCGCACGGCTCCACCGGCCGAATGCGCTGGGAGCGATAGGCCGGTGGAACTGCTCGGTTCGCAGCGATCCTGTCAGCCGGACCGGTCGGGCGGAACCTGGTTAATTCGGATCTAAGAAAGACTTGTGCCGTCGCACAGCCCGAGGCGATCGGCTCCCTACCCGGAGCGCCTGACGGTCAGCCGTCCGTCGGGCGCTGCCGGGGCCAGCGGCGTCCACGGGCCTTCTGGTCCCGACTCTCCCGCGCCATCCGGCCCACCAGGCCGAACCGGCTGACCTGGCGCGGCGTAGCCTCCGGGTCGGCCAGCAGCATCACCACACTCGCCCCGCCCAGGTGGGCCCGGTCGATGCTGACCGAGCCGTTGGCCTGCAACGCCACCCGCTTGGCGATGTCCAGCCCCAACCCGGTGGAGCCCTGGTCGCTGGCGCCGCGTCGCAGCGCCCGGTCCGGGTTGGCGATACCGGGACCGGCATCGTCGATCCGGATGGCCACGTATCCGTCGCGGCGCGACACCGCCACCTCGAACGCGGTGCCCTGTGGGGTGTAGCGGAACACGTTGCCGATCACGGCGTCCAGGGCGGCAGCCAGCTCGGCGCGGGGGACCGGCGCGGGAATACGCAACTGGGCGCCGGAGACCCGGTGCGGACGGTTCTGGTCACCGGCGAGGGCGGCCCAGAACACCATCCGGTCCCGGACGACCTCGCTCACGTCGCACATCGCCGGTGGCGCGGCCTCGGTCGCCACCGCCTTACGGGTGGTCTTGATCAGTACGTCGATCTCACCCTCCAGGGTGACGATCGCCTGCCGGATGCGTCGGATGCCGCGCCGGTAGTCCAACTCTGCCTGACTGAACGAGCCGACACTCGTGTCGTCGGACTCCAGCGCCTCGGCGTCCAGCCGCAGCACGGTCAACGGGGTACGCAGCCGGTGGGACAGGTCCGCCACCAGTTCCCGCTCCTCGGTGCGCGCCGCCACCAACCGTTCCGCCATCCGGTTGAACGCGTGGCCGGCCTGGACCAGCTCGCGCGGGCCATGCGGCTCCACGCGTACCCCCAGGTCGCCGTCGCCGATGGCGAGCGACGCCTTGACCAGGGCCCGGCTCGCGTCGGCCGCCCGGGCGGCGAGCCGGTCCACCACCAGCATCGCGGCACCCACCAACGCGACGGCCACCCCGGCCAGCAGCAACCACCGGCCGCCACCGGCGTCGAGCGCGGCATCCGGGACGAAGACCTCCACCACGGCGGTCTGCTCGCCAAGCACCACCGGATCCAGCCGCAACACCCCGCCGTCGACGTCGACGACCAACGATCGGCCCTGCTCCCGGGCCTGCGCCAGGTGCGCCGCGTCGGCCCGTCCGGCGGAGGAGTCCACGTCGAGCCCGTGCACGACGGGCCGGGTGGCCGGGTCGCCGCCGCTGGCCTCGATCGCCCGGGTGACCACCTTCGCGTCGGTGCTGATCGCCAGGGCCCCGGTCACCAGCGCGCTGCGCCGGGCCGCGTCGGCGATCGCTTCCTCGCGTGCCTGCCCGCCGAGGGTCAGCCCGAGCGGCACGAGGAAAGCCAGCGCCAGCAGAGTGCCCACACCGGCCGTCCAGAGGGCCAGCGCCCTTCTCAGTCCGGCGCCACCAGCCGGAAGCCCACCCCCCGCACGGTGCGCAGGTAGCGCGGCTTCGCCGCGGACTCGCCCATTTTGCGCCGTAGCCAGTACAGGTGAACGTCGATGGTCTGATCCTCGCCGACCGATGGCTGCCGCCATACCTCCTCCAAGAGTTCCCGCCGGGACACTACCCGGCCAGGGCGGGCGGCGAGATACGCCAGCAGGTCGAATTCCTTGCGGGTCAGCGCCAGCGCCGCACCGTCGAGGTGGGCGCTGCGCTCGCCGACGTCCACCTTCAGCCCGCCGACGCTGTGCACGGCCGGCTGGGCGGAGCGGCTGGCCCGGCCCGCGCGGCGCAGCACGGTGGTGATTCGGGCGTCCAGGTGCGCGCCGGTGAACGGCTTGATCATGTAGTCGTCCGCGCCGGCCCGGAGCAGCTTGACCACGGACTGCTCGTCGTCGCGGGCGGTGGCGATGATGATCGGCACGTCGGTGATGCCCCGGAGCATCCGCAACGCGTCCGAGCCGTCCAGATCCGGCAGGCCGAGGTCGAGCACCACCAGGTCCGGTGTCTCGGCGGCAACCCGGCGCAGCGCGTCCAGGGCGGTGCCCACCGCGTGTACGGCGTGACCCCGGTCGGTGAGGGAGCGAAGCATCGCGCCGCGTACGACGTGATCGTCTTCGACCAGGAGGACGGTGGCCACCCAAGCACGGTACTCGGGGCGGCAAGTGTGGCGTCATTGCGGCCCACCCCGGGTACCCGCCAAGCTGGTGCGACAATGACGTTCACCCTCTATCCGGACACCCGCCTGGCCCTGGCCCGGGACAGCCTCGCCGGCCTGTCCGTCGGCGACGCCCTCGGCTCCCAGTTCTTCGTACCCGGCCGGCACCCCGCCGACCTGGCCGCCGACCGGCTCCCGCCACCGCCCTGGCAGTGGACCGACGACACCGAGATGGCCTGCTCGGTGCTGGCCCAGTTGGCCGCGGCCGGCCGGATCGACCGGGACAGCCTGGCCCTCGACTTCGCCGGACGCTGCGAGCCCTACCGCGGCTACGGCCCCGGAGCGGTGCGCATCCTGCGCCTGATCCGGACCGGCACCCCGTGGCCGGTCGCTGCCGCGTCCGCGTTCGACGGGCAGGGCTCCTGCGGCAACGGGGCGGCGATGCGGGTCGCCCCGTTGGGTGCGTACTTCGCCGACTCGACCAGCCGGGTGGTCGCGCAGGCACAGGCATCGGCCGAGGTGACCCACGCCCACCCGGAGGGGATCGCCGGTGCCGTGGCGGTGGCGGTGGCCGCCGCCCGAGCCGCCCGGGCCCGGCTGGAGGGCGACCGGCCGGACCCGGAGCGCCTGCTCGCCAGCGTCGCCGCCGCGGTCGACCCGGCGACCGAGGTGCACCGGGGGGTACGCCGGGCGGCGGGGCTGCTCGGCCGTCCGCTGCCGGAGGCGGTGGACACGCTCGGCAACGGGTCCCGCGTCACCGCGCCGGACACCGTCGCCTTCACCTGCTGGGTCGCCGCCACCCACCTGGACGACTACCCGGCCGCGGTACGCGCCTGCGTCGAGGCGGGTGGTGACGTGGACACCACCGCCGCCATCGCCGGGGGGATCGTCGCCGCGTACACCGGGGTCGCCACCGACGGCGGGGTGCCCGCCGACTGGCTGGCCGCCCGGGAGCCGCTACCCGACTGGGTCGGCTGACCCGGACGTGCCGCGCCCGCCGTTCACCGCCGGGCGCCCGCCTCGACCGTCTCGGAACCGGCACCCGTGGGCGTTCCCGCCGCACCGGAGTCGTCCGCCTCGGCGTTGGCTGCCGGCTGCTCGCCGGGCCGCTCCTCGTCGAGCACCGAACGGTCGATCTCCTCGGTCGTCGCGCGCCGTCGGCGGCTGATCAGCCAACCCACCACCGCGCCGCCGCCGAGGCCGGCGACCAGCCCGGCGGCGAGCAGGCTGTTGGCGTTCGGACCACCGTCGGAGGTGGCGGTGGTGGTGGGCGGAGCCTCGGCGGGCGCTGCGCCGCCGGGGGCCGCACCGTGCCCACCGTGCGCACCCGGGTAGGCCGGATCGCCCGGCAGCAGCGTCAGCGCCGGCAACGGCCGTTGGCCGGGGCCGCCGCCCCAGCGCACCTGGAGGCCGTCGGCGTACGTCTGCACCAGCTCGAAGGTCAGCCGTTCGGTCTGCGGCAGCGGGGCCATCGAGAACACCAGCCGGGCCGGCCCCTCGCCCGCCTGGTCCTTCGCCCGCGACCAGATCAGCGAGGCGGTCACCACGTCGGTGGCCGGGCCGTGCATGCCGGACACCGGCCGGTCCAGCTTCCGGGTGGTGATCGTCGGTGCCCAGCCCTCGACCGACAGCGGGTACACCTCGGCGATCGGCGGGTTCTCGGGGATCTTGATTTCGATCTGTTCGGTCCGGACACCGGGCCGTTCGTCGGGCACCACGAATTCGAGTTTCACCGCGTTGCCCTGCTGAGCCTCGGCCGGGGTGAACGTCACCCCGTCGGCCCACGCCGTGGCGGGCCAGAGCAGCACCACGGCCGTGGCCAGGGCGGCCACCAGCACGCCCCGGCGTCGACGGCTGCGGCCGTGCGTCATCGCCATCTGGGTTCCCATCCGTGTCCACGCGGCCGGAACCGGCTCCGGCCACACCTGGTAGTTCGGATCCCGGGCCGGAAAGGTTCAACGGTGCCGGCAATCGTCTGCTGTCGGTGTCGACGACGGCGACGCCCGGGGCGCCCGATAGCATCAGTGCGCCGGCATCGGCACCATCCGTCACGTCTGCTGCGAGGAGTCATCCGTGTCCGCACCCCGTACCCCCGCCGTGGCCGACCCCGTCGTCGTCGCCGCCGGGACCACGGCGGCCGACGCGGTGGCCGCGGCCGGGCTGCCCACCAACGGCCCCCGGGCGATCGTGGTGGTCCGCGACCCGCACGGCGTGCTGCGCGACCTGGACTGGCGACCGGCCGAGGAGACGACCGTCGAGCCGGTCGCGCTGGACTCCCCGGACGGGCTGAACGTGCTGCGCCACTCCACGGCCCACGTGCTGGCCCAGGCGGTGCAGGACATCTTCCCCGAGGCGAAGCTCGGCATCGGCCCGCCGATCGACAACGGCTTCTACTACGACTTCGCGGTGGACAAGCCGTTCCAGCCCGACGACCTGGCCAAGCTGGAAAAGCGGATGCAGGAGATCATCAAGTCGGGGCAGCGGTTCCGGCGTCGCCGCTTCGACAGCCTGGACGAGGCGAAGACCGAGCTGGCGGCCGAGCCGTTCAAGCTGGAGCTGATCGACGTCAAGGGCGAAGGACTGGATTCCTCCGAGGTGATGGAGGTCGGCGGCGGCGAGCTGACCATCTACGACAACCTCGCCGCCGACGAGGACAAGGTCTGCTGGTCGGATCTGTGCCGGGGGCCGCACCTGCCCAACACCCGGCTGATCGGCGCGTTCAAGCTGATGCGCTCGGCCGCCGCGTACTGGCGTGGGTCGGAGAAGAACCCGCAGTTGCAGCGGGTGTACGGCACCGCGTGGCCGACCCGCGACGGGTTGAAGGCGTACCTGAAGCTGCTGGAGGAGGCCGCCCGCCGCGACCACCGCAAGCTCGGCGCGGACCTCGACCTGTTCAGCTTCCCCGACGAGATCGGCTCGGGCCTCGCGGTCTTCCACCCCAAGGGCGGCATCATCCGCCGGGAACTGGAGGACTACTCGCGTCGCCGGCACGAGGAGGCGGGGTACGAGTTCGTCAACAGCCCGCACATCACCAAGGCGCAGCTCTTCCAGACCTCGGGCCACCTGCCGTACTACGCCGACACGATGTTCCCGCCCATGCAGTTGGAGGGGGCGGAGTACTACCTCAAGGCGATGAACTGCCCGATGCACAACCTGATCTTCCGGTCGCGCGGACGGTCCTACCGCGAACTGCCGCTGCGGCTGTTCGAGTTCGGCACCGTCTACCGCTACGAGAAGTCGGGTGTGGTGCACGGCCTCACCCGGGTACGCGGGCTGACCCAGGACGACTCGCACATCTACTGCACCCGGGAGCAGATGCCCGGCGAGCTGACCACCCTGCTGTCGTTCGTGCTGGACCTGCTGCGTGACTACGGCCTGGACGACTTCTACCTGGAGCTGTCCACCCGCGACGACTCGCCGAAGTTCATCGGCTCGGACGCGGACTGGGCCGAGGCCACCGAGGCGCTGCGCACCGCCGCCGAGACCTCCGGCCTGGAACTGGTGCCGGATCCGGGTGGCGCCGCGTTCTACGGTCCCAAGATCTCTGTGCAGGCCAAGGACGCCATCGGCCGGACCTGGCAGATGTCCACCATCCAGGTCGACTTCAACCAGCCGGAGCGGTTCGGCCTGGAGTACCAGGCCGCCGACGGCACCCGGCAGCGGCCCGTCATGATCCACCGGGCGCTCTTCGGTTCGATCGAGCGGTTCTTCGGCGTGCTCACCGAGCACTACGCGGGGGCGTTCCCGGCCTGGCTGGCCCCGGTGCAGGTGGTCGGCATCCCGATCCGCGACGACCACGCCGACTATCTGCACGGCTTCGTCGCCGCGCTGCGCGCCGAGGGCATCCGGGCCCAGGTCGACGCCGGTGACGAGCGGATGCAGAAGAAGATCCGTACGGCGCAGCAGCAGAAGATCCCCTTCATGGTGATCGCCGGCGACGACGACGTGGCCGCCGGCACCGTCTCCTTCCGCTACCGGGACGGCTCCCAGCGCAACGGGGTGCCACTGGCCGAGGCGGTCAGCCACGTCCTGGACGTGGTCACCTCCCGGAGCAACACGGGCCCCTCCGCCGAGATGTGACGGCCGGGCGGGGCCGTAGGATCGCCGGTGTGACTGGGGCGGAGGAGCACACCGACAGGGACATGGCCGACGGGCTGGACCGGCTCTGGACGCCCCACCGGATGACGTACATCTCCGGCGAGGACCGGCCCGAGGGTGGCTACGAGCGACCCTCCGGGTGCCCGTTCTGCCTGGCCCCGGCCCGGCCCCCGGAGGAGAGCCTCGTGGTGGCGCGTGGCGGGCACGTCTTCGTGGTGCTCAACCTGTACCCGTACAACCCGGGGCATCTGCTGGTCTGCCCGTACCGGCACGTGGCCGACTACACCGACCTGGACGGGCCGGAGACCGCCGAGCTGGCGTCGTTCACCCAGGCCGCCATGCGGGTCATCCGCAAGGTGAGCAGCGCCCACGGTTTCAACCTGGGCATGAACCAGGGCGGGGTGGCCGGTGCCGGCATCGCCGCCCACCTGCACCAGCACGTGGTGCCCCGGTGGGGTGGTGACGCCAACTTCATGCCGGTGATCGGGCGTACCAAGGTCCTGCCGCAGCTGCTGGGCGACACCCGCGACCTGCTCGCCCGCGCCTGGCCCTCCTGACCACAGCCCACCTCCCGTCCGCGCCGCGCCACCCTCGCCGTTCCGGCGCCGCGCCGTCTCCCGCTCGTGTTTCGCGCCGTGTCGCCCCGGCGGTGGCAGCCCTTGGTTCGCGCCCTTTGCTCTGCTTCAACCCACGCGGAGGTTACGCAGTGAAGTCGATGCGTATCAGTAAGCAGAGCGAAGGGGATACGTCGGACAGCGGCTTCCCGGGGCCATCCGCAGGTCGCTCGCGGCGTGGCGCGGGAGTGGACGAAACGGCCCGGATCCCGCCTCCAGCCGGGTGATCCGTACGCACACCGGACCCGTACGGATGATCGTGCTGGATCTTCGTCAACGTCTGTCCGAAAGATGGCACGATGCGCCGGTGGTGGAGTCGACGCGGACGTTGGGCCGCAGCGGCATCGAGGTCAGCGCCCTGGGCATGGGCTGCTGGGCGATCGCCGGCCCGTGGGCCGAGGGGCGCATGCCGCTGGGCTGGGGCGCCGTCGACGACGAGGAGTCGGTGCGGGCGATCCGGCGCGCGGTCGACCTCGGGGTGACCCTCTTCGACACCGCCGACAGCTACGGCGCGGGACACGGCGAACGGGTCCTCGGACGGGCCCTGGCCGGCCGCCGTGACGAGGCGGTGATCGCCACCAAGTGGGGATACACGTTCGACGAGCGGACCCGGCAGGCCATCGGTCCCGACGCCTCACCGGCGTACCTGCGGCGGGCCGTGTGCGACTCGCTGCGCCGCCTCGGTACCGACCGGATCGACCTCTACCAGCTGCACCTGGCCGACCTGCCCATGCCACAGGCTCACGAGCTGATCGGCGCGTTGGAGGACCTGGTGGCCGACGGTCTGGTCCGCGCGTACGGCTGGAGCACCGACCGGGTCGACCGGGCGGCGGCCTTCGGGCACGATGCCCCGCACGCCGCCGCCGTGCAGCACAGCCTGTCGGTGCTGCGGGACGCACCCGACCTGCTCGCCGTCTGCGAGAAGTACGACCTGGCCAGCATCAACCGTGGCCCGCTCGGCATGGGGCTGCTCACCGGCAAGTACCGCCCCGAGTCGGTGCTGCCCCGCGACGACGTGCGGGGGATGACCTCGGGTTGGCTGGAGTGGTTCCGGGGCGGGCGGCCGGCGCCGGAGTGGCTGCGCCGGGTGCACGCGGTCCGGGCCACGTTGACCGCCGACGGACGCACCCTGGCCCAGGGGGCGCTGGGCTGGATCTGGGCGCGCAGCGACCGGGCCATCCCGATCCCCGGCTGCCGTACCGTCGCCCAGGTCGAGGAGAACGCCGCCGCGCTCGCTCTCGGCCCGCTCGCCCCCGACCACTTCGCCGAGGTGGAACGGCAGCTCGCCGCCGTGCGGGCCGCCGCGCTACGGGAGGCCGACCGCCCCTACTGGCCCAGCCCCATGCTTCCCACCGCCCGTCCCTGACCGGAGTCGCCTCGGGCCCGACCGGACACCGTCCGGGTCAGGTGTGCTCCTTGCGGATCTGGTCGGCCAGGTGGACGGGCATCGGGTCGTAGCGGACGAAGTGGCGCCGGAAGGTGCCGGCGCCGGAGGTCATCGCCCGCAACTCCACGGCGTAGCGCAGCAACTCCGTGGCGGGCACCTCGGCGCGTACCAGGGTGCGGCCCTCCGTGGCCGGGTCCGGTTCGGTGCCGAGCACCCGGCCGCGTCGCCCGGACAGGTCGCCCATCACCGCGCCCACGTTGACGTCTGGCACCCGTACCGTCACCTCGTCGACCGGCTCCAGCAGCGCCGGCTGCCCCCGGTCGGCGGCGTCACGCAGGGCCAGCGCCCCGGCGGTCTGGAACGCCGCGTCGGAGGAGTCCACGCTGTGCGCCTTGCCGTCGACCAGGGTGACCCGCAGGTCCATCACCGGGTGGCCGGCGACCAGGCCGCGTTCCATCTGGGCGCGGACGCCCTTCTCCACCGAGGGGATGTAGTTGTGCGGCACCGCGCCGCCGACCACCCGGTCGACGAACTCGAAGCCGCCACCGCGCGGCAGCGGCTCAACCTCGATGTCGCAGACGGCGTACTGACCATGGCCGCCGGACTGCTTGACGTGCCGGCCGTGGCCCCGGGCCGGCACGGTCAGCGTCTCCCGCAGCGCCACCCGCACCGGCTCGGTGTCCAACTCCACCCCGCCGGCGCGCAGCCGGTCGAGGACCACGTCGGCGTGCGCCTCGCCCATGCACCACAGCACCAGTTGGTGGGTCTCCGGGTTGCGCTCCAGCCGCATCGTCGGGTCGCCGGCCACCAGCCGGCCGAGGTTGCGGGCCAGGGCGTCCTCGTCGGATCGGGACTTCGCCACGATCGCCACCGGCAGCAACGGCTCCGGCATCTCCCACGGCGCGATCAGCAGCGGATTGTCCTTGGCGGAGATGGTGTCGCCGGTCTCGGCGCTGCCGGACTTGGTGATCGCGCAGATGTCACCGGCCACCGCCACGCCGACCTCCCGGAGGGTGGCGCCGAGCGGGCTGTAGAGATGGGCGATCCGCTCGTCGGCGTCGTGGTCGGGGTGCCCGCGCTCGGCCAGACCGTGCCCGGACACGTGCACGGTCTGCTCGGGGCGCAGCGTGCCGGAGAAGACCCGGACCACGCAGACCCGCCCGACATGCCGGTCGATGGTGGTCCGGACCACCTCGGCCACCAGCGGACCGTCCGGGTCGCAGGTCAGCGGCGGCCGTGGGCCGCCGTCCACCCCGGTGACCGCGGGCAGCGCGTGCTCCGGCGGGGCGGGAAAACCGGCGGTGAGCACCTCCAGCAACGCGTCCAGGCCGACCCCGGTCGCCGCGCAGACCGGCACCACCGGATAGAAGTGGCCGCGGGCGACCGCCTTCTCCAGGTCCTCCACCAGGATGCCGGCGTCGATCTCCTCACCTTCGAGGTACCGGTCCATCAGGGTCTCGTCCTCGCTCTCGGCGATGATCCCCTCGATCAGCTCGTTGCGGGACTCGACGATGGCCGGCAGGTGCTCCGGGTCGGGTTCGCGTACCTGTGACGGCAGCCCGCCCGTGTAGTCGAAGACCCGCCGCGTGATCAGCCCCAGCAGGCCGACCGTGGATTCGCCGTCGTCACCGAGCATCGGCAGGTAGAGCGGGAGCACGTTGTCGCCGAAGACCCGCTGGCACAGCGCCACCGCCTCGTCGAAGTCGGCGCGCGGATGGTCCAGTCGGGCCACCGCGACCGCCCGGGGCATGTCCACCGCCGCACACTCCTCCCACAGCGCCGCGGTGGCCGCGTCCATCCCGTCGACGGCGGAGACCACGAAGAGCGCGGCGTCGGCGGCCCGCAGCCCGGCGCGCAGCTCACCGACGAAGTCGGCATAGCCCGGCGTGTCCAGCAGGTTCACCTTGATCCCGTCGTGCACCAGCGGCGCGCAGGCCAGGGCGACCGAACGCTGTTGGCGTACGGCCGCCGGATCGTGATCGCAGACGGTGGTGCCGTCGGTGACCGAGCCGGCTCGCGGGATCGTCCCGGACGCCGCGAGCAGCGCCTCGACAAGCGTCGTCTTGCCCGCCCCGGAATGCCCGACGAGCACCACGTTGCGGATCCTGGCGGGGTCGGTCACCGCCGGTACGCCGGCGGCTCCCTTGTCCTGACTCCTCTGCGCCATCGGGCGCACCTCCCTCAGCCGGTGGTGGTGGGTGGCGACCGCCGCACGCGACGGGGATGGCCCGGGCGGGGTGCTGCGGCGATATCCTCCGGTGATTCGCTGGGAACCGGGCAGTCAACAGGCGGCGGGGTGAGCCGGGTCACCTTCTGGCTCGATCTCACACCCGATGAGGGGCCGACACAACCCTCTCCGGGCGGGCCGCCGCGCCGGCTGGGCGTGGCTGGTCAGACGGGCGGTGTCGCCGGTCGAGGGCCGACCGTTATCGTGGGACCGCCATGGCGAAGATCTTCCAAGTGTCGGCCCGCGCGGGGATGACCCGCGTCGTCGAGCCGATCGCCCGCAGCCTGCTGCGCGCGGGCGTAACTCCCAACGCGGTCACCGTCGCGGGCACCCTGGGCGTGCTCGTCGGCGCGCTCGGCCTCGGTGCCCGCGGCCATCTGGTCGCCGGTGCGCTGATCGTGACGGTCTTCGCGCTCACCGACCTGCTCGACGGGACGATGGCCCGGATGAGCGGCGGGTCGACCCGGTTCGGAGCCTTCCTCGACTCCAGCATGGACCGGGTCGCCGACAGCGCGGTGTTCGGCGCGGTCGCCTTCTACCTGGCCACCGAGGGCAACCACGCGGGCGTGGCCGCCGCGCTGATCTGCCTGGCCGCGGGCGGGCTCGTGTCGTACGTCAAGGCCCGCGCCGAAGGGCTCGGGATGACCTGCAACGTGGGCATCGCCGAGCGTACGGAGCGACTGCTGATCGTCGGTGTCGGCGGCCTGCTCGCCGGGCTCGGCCTGGCGGTGGCGCTGCCGATCGCGCTCTGGCTGCTCGCGGCGGTGTCCCTGTTCACCGTCGGCCAGCGGATGCGGCACGTCTACCGGCAGGCCCAGCAGGTCGACGTGCCGGGCGGCCAGGGGTGAGCGGCACAGCCGGACGGAGCACCGGGTGAACCTCACCGAACTCGGCTTCCTCGCCGGCTGGCGGCTGGTCCGCGCGCTACCTCGACCGGTCGCCGCCGCCGCGTTCAACGCCGGGGCCGACCGGGCCCACCGCCGCCGGGGGGCCGGTGCCACCCGGTTGCGCGCCAACCTGCGCCGGGTGGTCGGAGCGGAGCTGCCCGAGGCCGAACTCGACGACCTGGTCCGCCGGGGCCTGCGCTCGTACGCCCGGTACTGGATGGAGGCGTTCCGGCTGCCGTCGCTGAGCCGCGACCAGATTCTCGCCGGATTCCGACTGGACGGCACCGAGCTGCTCGCCGCCGACGTGGCCGCCGGACGCGGCGCGGTGGTGGCGCTGCCACACGCCGGCAACTGGGACATGGCCGGCGCGTGGGTGGTGGCGAACGGGTGGCCGTTGTCCACCGTCATGGAACGACTCAAGCCGGAGGGCGTCTACCAGCGGTTCACCGCGTTCCGGGAACGGCTGGGGATGGAGATCCTGCCCACCACCGGCGGCGTCCGGCCGCCGCTTGACGTGCTGACCGACCGGTTGGCCGCCGGGGCGGTGGTGCCGCTGCTGGCCGACCGGGATCTCTCCGCCCGGGGCGTGGAGGTGGACTTCTTCGGCGGCCGGACCCGGATGCCGGCCGGTCCGGCGTTGCTCGCGCTGCGCACCGGCGCGCCGCTGTATGTGGCGTCGATGTGGTACGAACCGGATGCGGCGTGCGCCTCGCTGGTGGGCCCGCTGCCGGTGCCGGGGCCCGAGGCGGGCACCCTCGACGTGCGGGTCCGGTCGCTGACCCAGCTGATCGCCGACGGTCTCGCGGCGGGCATCGCCCGGCATCCGGAAGACTGGCACATGCTGCAACGGATGTGGCTGGACTGAGGGGACGGGCGCAATGCGGATCGGCATCGTCTGCCCGTACTCCTTCGACGTACCCGGCGGGGTGCAGAACCATGTCATGGACCTGGCGGAGGCGCTGATCGGGCTCGGGCACGAGGTGAGCGTCCTCGCCCCGGCGGACGAGGACTCGCCGCTGCCGCCGTACGTGGTGTCGGCCGGCAGGTCGGTGCCGCTGCCGTACAACGGCTCGGTGGCCCGGATCGCGTTCGGCCCGGTCTCGACCGCCCGGGTACGCCGCTGGATCACCCGGGGCGACTTCGACGTGCTGCACGTGCACGAGCCGCTCGCGCTGAGCCTGTCCATGCTCGCCGTGCTCTCCGCCCGGGGGCCGGTGGTGGCCACCTTCCACACCGCGATGACCCGCTCCCGGATGCTCGCCGCCGCCCAGGGGGTGCTTCAGATCGTGCTGGAGCGGATCACCGCGCGGATCGCGGTGAGCGCCCTGGCCCGCAAAGTGCAGGTCGAGCACCTGGACGGCGGGGCGGTGGAGATCCCCAACGGGGTGGCGGTTGCCAAGTTCGCCGGGATCGAGCCGCTGCCCGGCTGGCCGGGGGAGTGCGGGCCGGGCACCGGCGGCACGCTCGGCTTCCTCGGCCGCTTCACCGAGTCACGCAAGGGGTTCCCGATCCTGCGCGACGCCTTCGTCGAGCTGGCCCGGCAGCGTCCCGGCCTGCGCCTGCTGGTCGCCGGTCCCGGCGACCCGGACGACCTGTTCGCCCGGTTTCCGGCTGACCTGCGGGACCGGGTCACCTTCCTCGGCCTGGTCTCCGAGGAGGAGAAGGCGCGGATGCTGCGCAGTGCGCACCTCTACGTCGCGCCGAACACCGGCGGCGAGTCGTTCGGCATGATCCTCACCGAGGCGCTCGCGGCCGGCACCACGGTCGTGGCCAGCGACCTGGACGCCTTCCGCCGGGTGCTCGACGGCGGCCGGGCCGGCCGGCTGTTCCCGACCGGCGACGCGGTGACCCTGCGTGCGACGCTGTCGCAGCTGCTCGACGACCCGGCTCAGCGGGCGGAGCTGACCGCCTGCGGTGACCAGGTGGTGGCGAATTTCGACTGGCCCGTGGTTGCCCGCCGGGTTCTGGAGGTATACGCAGCGGCGATCGAGGCCACCGACGGGCGGGTGATCGACCAGGAGTGGGTGGAGTTGACCTGATCGGCAGGGACGGGAGCAGCACTACGATGCCGGGCATGTGGTGGGTGGTGGGCGCGACGGTGGTCGTCGCCCTGGTCGCGGTGTACCTGATCTGGACCGCCGGCCGGGTCGAGCGGCTCCAGGACCGCGCCCAGCTCGCCGCCCGCGCCCTCGACGCCCACCTGCTGCGTCGGGCCGCCGCCGCGGCGGTGCTGGCTGAGCGCCGCTACGGCGTCGAGTTGTACGCGGCGGCGCGCATCGCCCTCGACGCCCAGCCGGAGGAGCGGGAGGCGGCCGAGAACGACCTGACCCGGCAGCTGCGGTCGGTGCAACTCGATCCCACCGACGCCGACTGTGAGGCGGTGATCGCCGCCAGCCGGCGGCTCGCCCTGGCCCGCCAGGTGCACACCGACCTGGTCCGTGACGCCCGGTCGGCGCGCAGCCGGCCGCTGGTGCGGCTGTTACGGATGGGACGCCGGCACACCTGGCCGCGCTACTTCGACATCGACGATCCGACCCTCACCCTCCCCGCCGCCGACGTGCCCAGCCGCTGAACCGCTCCGCCCAGCCGGCCGGGGTGCCCCAGGGTGACGGCGGACACACAGCAGGCCACCACGGGGCTGATTGGCTGTCGGAGTGGCGTTGGCCCGGGCGTAGCATCTGCGCTGCCACCTCCCGAGGACGCCTGAGGAGCGACGACGTGTCCGAGACGACTTCCCCGAACACCGCCACCCCGGTCGTCGGCACCGCGCGCGTGAAGCGCGGCATGGCCGAGATGCTCAAGGGTGGTGTGATCATGGATGTGGTCACCCCCGAGCAGGCCAAGATCGCCGAGGACGCCGGCGCGGTCGCGGTGATGGCGCTGGAGCGGGTACCCGCGGACATCCGTGCCCAGGGTGGGGTGTCCCGGATGAGCGACCCCGACATGATCGACGGCATCATCAACGCGGTCTCCATCCCGGTGATGGCCAAGGCCCGCATCGGCCACTTCGTCGAGGCGCAGATCCTCCAGTCCCTCGGGGTCGACTACGTCGACGAGTCCGAGGTGCTCACCCCGGCTGACTACGCCAACCACATCGACAAGTGGGCGTTCACCGTGCCGTTCGTCTGCGGCGCGACAAACCTTGGCGAGGCGCTGCGTCGGATCACCGAGGGGGCCGCGATGATCCGCTCCAAGGGCGAGGCCGGCACCGGCGACGTCTCCAACGCCACCACCCACATGCGGAAGATCCGCCAGGAGATCCGCCGCCTGACGTCCCTGCCGGCCGACGAGCTGTTCGTCGCGGCGAAGGAGTTGCAGGCGCCGTACGAGCTGGTCAAGGAGATCGCCGAGACCGGCAAGCTGCCGGTGGTGCTCTTCACCGCCGGTGGCATCGCCACCCCGGCCGACGCGGCGATGATGATGCAGCTCGGCGCCGAGGGGGTCTTCGTCGGCTCCGGCATCTTCAAGTCCGGCAACCCGGCCCAGCGGGCCGCCGCGATCGTCAAGGCGACCACCTTCCACGACGACCCGGACGTGCTGGCCAAGGTGTCCCGTGGCCTCGGCGAGGCGATGGTCGGCATCAACGTCGACGACATCCCGCAGCCGCACCGCCTCGCCGAACGCGGCTGGTGACGTGGCGGCACCCGTGATCGGTGTGCTCGCCCTCCAGGGCGACGTCCGCGAACACGTCACGGCGCTGACCGCGGCGGGCGCGCAGGCCCGTCCGGTACGCCGACCGGCGGAACTGGACGCGGTCGACGGCCTGGTCATCCCGGGCGGGGAGTCCACCACGATCAGCAAGCTGGTCGACATCTTCGAGCTGCGCGACCCGATCGACAAGCGGATCGCCGCCGGCATGCCGGTCTACGGCTCCTGCGCCGGGATGATCATGTTGGCCACCGAGGTGCTCGACGGCCGGCCGGATCAGCGCGGCTTCGACGGCATCGCGATGACCGTCCGCCGCAACGCGTTCGGTCGGCAGGTCGACTCCTTCGAGGCGCCGGTGGAGATCACCGGCGTACCGGGTGGGCCGCTGCACGCGGTCTTCATCCGCGCGCCCTGGGTCGAGCGGGTCGGCGAGGGCGTGGAGGTGCTCGGCACGGTGGCCGACGGACCGGCCGCCGGCCGGATCGTCGCCGTACGCCAGCACAACCTGCTGGCCACCTCCTTCCACCCGGAACTCACCGGCGATCCCCGCCTGCACGCCTACTTCGTAGACCTGGTCCGCACCGCCCCCTGACCCGCGCCGCCCGCCTGACCACGCGTGCCGCCCGCCGGGCACGTGAGGCAGCAACATCGGGGATGCTGCTGGCTCGACTCGCTTCGAGGCAGCAACATCCCTGAAACTGCTCGGATCTTCGCGGTGAGGGTCGGCGACGGCGGTGAGGGGCGGTGGTGGGGCGGTGGTTGTGTCTCAGCCCTCAGCCGGCGACGGAGCGGAGGCTGCCGGGGCGGCGGCCCAGGAGGCGGTCCAGCGCCGCGGTGCTCTCCGCGTCGGTGGGCTGCTGCACCACCAGTCGCTGCTGGTCGTCGGCGAGCTCTAGGGTCTCGTACGACAGCCGCAGTGGCCCCACCTCCGGATGCCGCAGCCAGCGCACCCCGCTCGGCTGCACGGCGACCGGTCGGCGCTGCCACCGGGACTGGAACGGTTCCCCGACGGTACGGTCGAGCCGTTGGGCGAACGCGTCGGCGGCGGGGTCGCCTCCGCGCAGCCGGTGCAGGTCGGCGACCTGCTGGTCGGCGAGGTCGGCCCAGTCGGGAAAGTGCTCCGGGGCGCGTTCGTCGGCGAAAACGAACCATACGAGGTTGGGCCGCTCGTCATCGAGCAGGCCCAGCGGCCGGGCCAACCTGTCGAACGGCCCGTTCCAGGCCAGCACGTCGCCGATTCGGTTGATCAGGTACGCCGGCCGGTCCCGTAGCGCCTCCAGCAGCGTCCGGACCTGTGGGCGGACGGTACGCGACACGGTCGGCCGCCCACCCGCGCACAGTTGCCGGCGGTGGTCGACCGACGCGAGTTGCTGAAGGTGCCGCCGGTCGGCGTCGTCGAGGCGTAGCGCCTCGGCCAGGGCGGCGAGGATGCCCGGTGACGGGCGGGTGTCCCGGCCCTGTTCGAGCCGGGTCAGGTATTCCACGCTGACCTGGGCCAACGTGGCCAACTCCGCACGCCGCAGGCCGGGCGTACGCCGCCGGCCGTTGGTGGGTAGCCCCACCTGCTCGGGCCGTAGCGCCTCCCGTCGGCTGCGGAGGAACGCGCCCAACTCGCCGTCCATCACGCGTCCAGTCTGCCGCGCCCGTGGCCCGGGAGCATGTCCCCGCCAGGGCTACCCTCCCGCCGGTCTCCCCGAGTGCTTCTGACGGCGGTGGGATCGGCTCATGAACAGAACACGACAGCACGGACCGATCAAGGTGGGCCTGGTCGTCGGCAGCAGTCGCCCGGGGCGACGTGGCCCGGCGGTGGCGGGATGGGTGGCCGAGACGACGGCCCGGCATCCGGCGGCGCGAGCGGGTGAGGTGACCGTCGAACTTGTCGATCTCGCCGAGCAGCGGCTGCCGATGCTCGACGAACCGGTGCCGGCGAGGTTCGGCGACTACCGTCACGATCACACCCGCCGCTGGTCGACGGTGGTGGCGGCGTACGACGCGTACGTCTTCGTCACCCCGGAGTACAACAGCTCGGTCCCGGCGGTCCTCAAGAACGCCATCGACTATCTCGACGCCGAGTGGCGCGGCAAGCCGGCCGGTGTGCTCACCTACGGCGTACGCGGGGGCGGGCGGGCGGCCGAGCACCTGCGACCGATTCTCGCCGAGGTGGGCATGGAGGTCCTACCGGCCCATGTCGAGTTGGGGCTGTTCACGGACTTCGACTGGACCGGTGCGGATCGGTCGGACCCGACCGCCGACGGTCGGATCTCGCCCGGCGAAGACAGGGCGGCGATGATCACGGCAATGCTCACCGAACTCCTCGCTGCGGTCCGGGCTGCGGGTCGGGACGCGGTCCCGGCTGGTGGCCGGTGAGCTGGCCATGGAGACGCTTCTGATCACGTATCGCGTCCGCCCGGACCGCCTCGACGAGCATCTGACCCTGCTCGACGCGGTGCACCGCGACCTGGCCCGGCTGGATGCGCCCGGATTCCGCTATCTGACCCTGCGGCTCGACGACGGGCTCAGCTTCGTCGACGTCGTCATGGGCCCGGAACTACCCCAACCGCTTCCGTCGCTGGAATCCTTCGGCCGTTTCCGGGCCGGACTGGAGGAGCGGTGCGAGCAGCGGAGCACCGCCGGTTTCACAGTCCTGGGGTCGTACGGCATGGGTGGGTGACTTCGTCCGCTTTGTGTCGACCGGGGGAGAGCGGGCCGACGGCTGACGTGCGGCGGGTGACGACCACCCGCCGCACGTCGGTAGGATTGTCGAGATTCGGCAGGGCCATCTGGCCGCCACTGCTTCCACCAGAGCTGACCGGCACCACCGTGTGCGCCGGTGCGGAGCGGGGCGCTCGGTGCGGTCGATGCAGACGGCGGGTAGCAACGGAGGTAACAGATGTCCGGCCACTCAAAGTGGGCGACGACCAAGCACAAGAAGGCGGTCATCGACGCCAAGCGCGGCAAGATGTTCGCCAAGCTGATCAAGAACGTGGAGGTCGCGGCGCGTACCGGTGGCGGTGATCCGGCCGGTAACCCGACGCTCTACGACGCGATCCAGAAGGCCAAGAAGAACTCGGTCCCCAACGACAACATCGACCGGGCCGTCAAGCGCGGCTCCGGCCTGGAGGCCGGCGGCGCCGACTACCAGACGATCATGTACGAGGGGTACGGCCCGAACGGTGTCGCGCTGCTGATCGAGTGCCTGACCGACAACCGCAACCGCGCCGCCACCGAGGTACGCACCGCGCTGACCCGCAACGGCGGCTCGTTCGCCGACGCCGGCTCCGTGTCGTACATGTTCTCCCGCAAGGGCGTGGTGATCGTGCCCAAGGCCGGCACCACCGAGGACGACGTGATGATGGCCGTCCTCGACGCCGGCGCCGAGGAGGTCAACGACCTCGACGAGGCGTTCGAGGTGGTCTCCGAGCCGGGTGACCTGCTCGCCGTGCGGACCGCGTTGCAGGACGCCGGCATCGAGTACGAGTCGGCCGAATCCTCCCTGATCCCCAGCGTCAACGTGCCGCTGGACGAGGAGGGCGCGCGCAAGGTCTTCAAGCTGATCGACGTCCTGGAGGACTGCGACGACGTGCAGAACGTCTACGCCAACTTCGACGTCTCCGACGAGGTCATGGCCGCTGTCGGCTGACCCCGACTACGAGTCGAAGGCGCTGACCCCACCGGGCAGGCCGGCTGGCGCGGTCGCGGTAACCGCAATCTTGGACAGTTTCTGCTAGCGCGTAACGGAATTTGTCCAAGATTGCGAGCCCTGCCCTGCCCGTCCCGCACTGTCAGGGGAAGAGCGAGGTCGGTGGGAGAAATCTGCCCTCGGTGCTGTGGGAGTAGTCGCGGGACTCGGTGACCAGGCCGTCGGCGTCGAAGCGGACCACAGTGCAGCCGGAGATGGTGACCGGCTCGTCGTACGGGTAGGTGACCGCCCAGTACTCGATGGCGGCCGTGTCGCCGTCGACCCGTGGTTCGCCGAACCAGACCTCCGCCGGCCGGGTCTCCTCGCCGAAACACTCCTCGACGTAGGCGCGTAGCCCGGCCCGGCCCCGGTACGGGCGGAACATCGACGCCCAGTGGTCGCCGTCCTCCGCCTGCCGGTCTACGATCCTCGCCACGTCCCGGGCGGGCCAGCCCTGCGTCCAGGCGTCCGCCCACAGTCGGGCGGCATCCCGTACGTCCATGATCGTGCTCCTCGTGTCCAGGGGTGCTGGATTTCTACCGTCGGCGTGTGACACTCGCGGGCGCGTCGTCCCGCTGAGCCGTGGGGCGGCCCAGCCCAGGAAGCGGTCGAACAACTCAGCAGGCGTCGGCGGCCGACCTCCGGCCAGCCACAGCAGATCCCCGGTGGCGTCGAACAACTGACCGGCCAGGTAGATCGAGAGGCCGACCCGGTCCGGGCCGTACTCGTGACGTAGCAGCATCCGTGCGGTCGGGCACGGCCAGGCGGCGGTACACGCCGCGCAGCACCAATCGGGCCGCCGAGGCAGGTGCCGGTGCACCCGATGCAACCGACTCAGCGGCTGGCTGCCGCGCGAGAGATGGGGTTGGGACATACCCCATACGGTGACCCATGGGGTTGACCCGAGTCAAGGAGCCGGGGCAACTGTCTACCGTCCGCCTTATGGAGCTGGTGGGCGCGCATGAGATCCGGATCATGCTCGGTGGCATCAGCAAGCAGCGCGTCTATGTGATCACCAGTCATCGGAACTTCCCCGAGCCGGTAGCGGATCTTATGCAGGGTAAGGTGTGGCGGAAGGCAGATGTGCAGGCGTGGATCCGGGAGCATCGGCCGGAACTGGCGGGGGAGTGACCCCGACACCCGAGCCGGTGACCGAACGCTTCGCACCGGGTGACGTGGTGGTGCGGCGGGAGATCCTGCTCGGTGAGGTGTGGTTCGGCTGCCCGACGATCTGCGTCGAGGATTCACCCGGCCTGCTCGCGCTCTACCTGCCGACCGGTGCCGAGTTCGGTTTCCCCGAGTCTGGTGAGTTCCCGTGTGGCCGGCACCCGTGGCAGCTCGCCGGGCACACCGCCTGGACCGGCCACGGCAAGCTGATGCTGCAACGGCCCGGCGAGGCGCACTCGGTCGACGTGTTCTGGTCCGGCCCGGAGCGCACCCTCGCCGGCTGGTACTTCAACCTCCAGGATCCGTTTCGGCGTACGCCGATCGGGGTGGACACCCTCGACCACGAACTTGACCTGTGGTGGGCGGCGGACGCCGACCGGTACGTCTTCAAGGATGTGGAGATGTTCGCCCAGCGGTTGGTGGAGGGGCGCTACCCGGGCCAGGGCGAGGCGATCCGCGCCGAGGGTGACCGGATCGCCGCCCTGCTCGACGCCGGTGAGCGCTGGTGGGACGAGTCCTGGTCGACCTGGCGACCCGACCCCGCCTGGCCCGTCCCCCACCTCCCCGCCAACTGGGCAGCCATCCCACCCCACCGCTGACCGTCTGCACCCGCCGGTGGCAACTTCAGGGAAACTGCCGCATCGCGCGGCTCTGCGGCAGCAAGTTCGGGGATACTGCTGCATCGCGCGGTGCTCAGGCGGCAACTTCGGGGAAACTGCTGCCTGAGCGTCGCGCTGAGGCGGCGACCTCAGCCCAGGGTTTCGCGCTCGCGCCAGGCGGTGCGGATCGAGGTGCGGCCGTTGGTGCGCAGCAGCGAACCCTCGTACACCCGGGCTCCGGCGAGCAGGAAACCGGCCGCCGCGACCAGGAGCAGGGCCAGCGAAACGACAAGTTCCCAGCCGGCGGCGTCCCCGGTGAACAGCCGCAGCGGCATCGCCGTCGGCGAGGAGAATGGCAGGTAGGACAGCACCCGCATGGCGGTGACGTTGTCGTTGAGGAAGATCACCGCGAAGAACGGCAGCATCACCGCGAGCTGTACCGGCATCGACACGCCACCGATGTCCTCCAGCCGGTTGACAAGCGCACCGGCCGCCGCCCACATCGACGCGATCAGCACGAAGCCGAGCAGGAAGAACGGCACGAACCAGCCGATCGCCGGCCCGAGCAGCGAGAGCAGCCCGCCGCTGTCGCCGAACGCCATGCCGGCCACCGCGACCACGGCCACCAGGCCGATCTGCCCGAGCGCCAGGATCGTACCGGCGAGCATCTTCCCAGCCAGCAGGGCGCGGACCGGCACCGCGGCGACGAGGATCTCCACGATCCGGGTCTGCTTCTCCTCGATGATGCTCTGCGCGATCTGCACCCCGAACGTCTGGGAGGTGATGAAGAAGATGAAGGCGAAGGCGAACGGCACCAGGAAGGCCACCACCGGGTCCACCGCGTCCGGGTTCAGCAGCCGGACCGGCGGCTCGGTGCTCAACGCGGAGACCACGTCGTTGGGGGCGTCGTCCATGGCGAGCACGGCCGGGCCGGCGACCACCGCGGCGTCCGCGTCGCCGTCGCGGACCGCCTGCTCGGCGGCGGCGTCGTCGGGTACGGCGAGCACCTCCAGCCCCGCCGCCCGCAACGGGCCGGCCGCCGCTTCGGTCACGGCCACCGTCGACGGCCCGCCGGACAGCAGCGGCGGCAGGATCGTCGCCGCCGCCGCGATCAGCAGGAAGACGGCAGTGCTGATCAGGAAGGTACGGTCGCGCAGTTTGACCCGGATCTCCCGGGCGGCGACGAGGCGGGTGGCCTGCATGGCGTTCACTTGGCGACCTCTCGGAAGATCTCGGCGAGGGAGGGGGTGACCGGGCGGAACGCGCGGACCGGGCCGCGCTCCAGCGCGGCGCGCAGCACGGGCTGTTCGTCGGTGCCGACGGCCAGGTCGAACACGGCGCGCGCACCGTCGAGGTCCACCAGGCTCACCCCGGGCTGGTCGCGCAGCCAGCCGGCGTCGGTCTCCACCACCAGCTCAAAACGGGGCGTGGTGTACGCCGAGCGCAGCTGCTCCCGGCTGCCGGCGGCGCGGATCGAGCCGTCCGAGATGATCACCAGGTCGTCGCAGAGCCGTTCGACCACGTCGAGCTGGTGGCTGGAGAAGAGCACCGGAGCCCCGGCCGCCGCCCGCTCCCGCAGCACGCCGACAACCGTGTCGACGGCCAGCGGATCGAGGCCGGAGAAGGGCTCGTCGAGGACCAGCACCTCGGGGTCGTGCACCAGCGCGGCGGCGATCTGCGCGCGCTGCTGGTTGCCCAGGGACAGCGTCTCCAGCAGGTCGTTCCCCCGCTCGGCGAGTCCGACCCGCTCCAGCAGCCCGTCGGTGGCGCGCCGAGCGGCGTCGGCGGTCAACCCGTGCAGCTGACCCAGGTAGGTGACCTGCTCACGGACGCTCATCTTCGGGTACAGGCCGCGCTCCTCGGGCATGTACCCGAAGCGTCGCCGAGCGTCCCGGCTCAGCGGTTCACCCTGCCACGTCACCTGGCCGGCGTCCGCGGCGAGCACCCCGAGGATGATCCGCATGGTGGTGGTCTTGCCGGCGCCGTTGCCGCCGACGAAGCCGGTCATCCGGCCGGCGACGACGTCGAAGGAGACGTCCTTGAGTACCTGGCGACCGCCGAAGCTGCGGTCGACGCCGTCGAGGCGGAGCACGCTGGTCATGGCGTAACGGTAGGTCGTCGGAGGCTGGCCGCCGTCCGCCCGCGGACGGAGATCATGACTCCCCCTCGCGGCGGAGGTCGCTCACCCGCCGGGCCGGACCACCCCGTGCTCGTACGCGAAGACCACCGCCTGCACCCGGTCGCGCAGACCCAGCTTGGCCAGCACCCGGCTGACGTGTGACTTCACCGTCGCCTCGCCCAGGTGCAGGCTGGCGGCGATCTCGGCGTTGCTGGCGCCCCCGGCGACGAGCACCAGGACCTCGCGTTCCCGGGGTGTCAGGCTGTCCAGCGCCGCCTCCGATGCCACGTCGTCACCGGGCTGGCTGCCCGGGCGGGCGAAGGTGGCGATCACCCGCCGGGTGAGTTCCGGCGCGAGCAGGCCGTCCCCGCGGGCCACCACCCGGATCGCGTCGACAAGGGCCTCCGGTGTGCCGTTCTTGAGCAGGAAGCCACTGGCCCCGGCGCGTAGCGCGGCGAACAGGTAGTCGTCGCGGTCGAACGTGGTCAGCATCAGCACGGCCGGCCCGCCCGGCTCGTCGTCGCCGGCGCTGATCCGCCGGGTGGCTTCCAACCCGTCCACGCCGGGCATCTCCACGTCCATCAGCACCACGTCCGGACGCAGCGCCCGGGTCATGCCGACTGCCCGCTCCCCGTCGGCGGCCTCGCCGACCACCTCGATGTCGTCCTCGATCTCCAGAATGACCCGGAAGCCGGTACGCACCAGATGGTGGTCGTCGGCGAGAAGCACTCGGATCGGATTCACGCCGGACTCCCCGCCGGTAGCGGGAAGCGGACCCGCACCCGCCAACCACCGCCGGTACGCGGACCCACCTCCAGTTCGCCGCCGTGGGTCGCGACCCGTTCCCGCATCCCGATCAGTCCCAGCCCGTCGGCGTTCGCCGAGCGGCTGGCCCGGCCGTCGTCGCTCACCTCAACCTCCATCTCCTGCGCCAGATAACGGATCCGGACGTCGAGCAGACTCGCCCCGGTGGCGTGCTTCAACACGTTCGTCACGGCCTCCTGCACCACCCGGTACGCGGCCTGGGAGACCGATTCCGGCAACGGCTGTGGATCGCCGTACACCCCAAGGGTGGCGCGTAGCCCGGCCTCGCCGGCCCGGTCCACCAGGGCGGCTATCCGGTCGATTCCGGCCGGCTGCCGGGTGTTCTCCGCGTCGCCGTCGCGGGCCCGCAGCACGCCGAGCATCCGGCGCAACTCGTCGACCGCTTGCCGGGCGGTCTCCTCGATGGAGACGAGAGCGGTGCGGGCCTTCGCCGGATCCTTGTCGAAGACCCGGCGACAGGCCGCTGCCTGCACCCCCATCACCGACACGTGGTGGGCGACCACGTCGTGCAGCTCACGGGCGATCCTGACCCGCTCGCCGACCACCGCGTGCTCGCGTACCTCGGCCTGTGACCGGCGTAGCCGTTCTGCCTGCTCGGCCAGCTGGTGCTCACGGCGGGCGGCCACCCAGGCGGTCTCGCCGAAGAAGTACGCGAACCCGAAGTACAGCGCGTTGACCAGGACACCTGTGACGATCGCGGCGAGCACCGGGGGGACCGGGCCGACCGCGTCGGCAAAGTCCTCCGTGGTGAGCGTGCGGTAGTTGATCGACAGGGCGATCCCCATCCAGGTGAACATCGCAACGATCACGCCGATCCGTAGTCGGCGGGACAACCGGCGGTCCCGGCCCCAGGCACCCAGCGTGTAGATGGCGATGAACAGCGCCCAGGTGGAGAGCTGCCACTCGGGGACGGCGCGCACCTGCGAACCGATGAACGCGGCCGACACGGCCAGCGTGGCGGCGACGGGGAAGCGGCGGCGCCAGATCAACGGCAGCGGCACCGCGACGGTCCAGAAGAGCTGCTCGACACCGGACGGCGGTGGGCCCAGCAAGAATGCCCCGGTGCTGCGGGCCAACGTCAGGCTGAGCAGGGCGAGGGCCGTCGCCGCCAGACCGGCGAACAGGTCCAGCCGTCGCTGCTCCGGCGTCGGCCCCGGCCGTCGCCACTCGTCACTGCTCTCGGCCCGCCGCCACGCGTCGGTGGACTCGGCAGGCTGCCGCCACTCGTCAGCGGTCTCGGTGCTCACCCTGGGCAGCATGCCATCCCCTCGCCGCCCGCCCGTCGTGTCGGGTGAGCCCGGGTGGCCGGTCCGCTCACCGCAGGCCGTCCCCGCCGCCGTACCGCGACCTCACGGACAGTGCTGCCCGGCCTCCCTCAATCATCTACCCCGCGCTCCCTTTGCTCTGCTTCAACCGGCGCAACACTCACGGAAAGTATCAGCGGGTGTGGCATGTGGGGCCGAGGGCGGACGCAGCCTGCCTGCTCAAGCGCTAGTGCGTGGGTTGAAGCAGAGCAAAGCGTGTGCAGTGGAGTAGGGGTAGGTTCCGTTTTTTGTCACGCACAGTGAAAACCACGCTCTGTGTTGGTTGCCGAGAAGATCGAGCGGGGCGGGTCAACCAGTGACGGGGCCGACCATCGGTGGCAGCGGGCAGTGCAGCAGACCGCAGATCGTTCGCAGCAACTCGATCTCGGGTACGGTCATCGTCCCGTCGTGGCTGATCACCGCGACAATGGCCGCCACCAGCCGTTCCTTGTCGGCCGGTCGCAACCCGTCGAGCACCGGCCACGCGGTCTCCAGGGCGAGCACGCCGTTCTCCGGCGGCGCGTACGGCAGGTTCGCGCCGGGCAGCAGCGTGCCGACTCCGGCCTGGAAGGCCCGTTCCGCTTCGGGGCGGTCCGGGTGCCCGACCTGCGCGAGAATGGCCAGCAGGGTGGCCGCCGCCGACCGCGCGTCGATGAGTTTGCGCCGGTCGGTACGCCAGCGGGAGTCCGGCCGCAGCGACTCCTCCAACTCGGCCAGCAGCAGCCGGGAGAGACAGTACTCGGTCACGTTGATCGCGCCGTCCGCCTGGATCAACGTGAACACGGCCGCCAGCAGTGACTCCAGCTCGGCGTCCGGACGCTCGCGCAGCGCCGGGAAGGCCAGCTCGGCCAGCGGCAACCGCAGCTCGGCGGGGAACTCGACCAGGTCGTCCGCCGCCCGCCGGGCGGCGTCGGCCAGTTCCTGGCCGTGCCGCTGGGCCACTGCGGCGTACTGGTGCTGCTGGACCGCCGGCTCGGCGCTGAGCAGCAGACCGAGCAGCAGCGGTACGGCCGCCTGTCGATCGCGGGCCCGGTCGAGCAGCGGATCCGGGATCCGGTCGAGGATCGCCGCGGCGTGGGCGTAGGCGCTGTCGGTCGGCGCGGCCACCCGGCCCAACACCTCCTCCGGTGCGACGGGTACCCGCTCGCCGGGTTCCGCCGGCCCGGGCCGAGCCGGCGGCGTCCGCCCCGGCGCCAGTCCCATGGCGATGTCCTCCTGGCGGCCCGACGGGGGCGCCGCCGCCCACTGCCGCGACAACTGTCGCAGCTGGGCCGGGTCGAACGACGGCTCCAGTGCCTTGATCCGGTCGGCCAGCGGGGGATGGGTGGCGAACCAGGACGTCCGGGCGGCCTCGCCGAAGAGCATGTGCCCCACCTCGTCGCGCTTCGGCGACTTCAGCTCGGACCCGGCGCTGAGACCCCCGATCTTCTTCAGCGCCCCGGCGATGCCCTGGGTCTGGCGGGTGTACTGCACGGCCGAGGCGTCGGCGAGGTACTCCCGCTGCCGGGAGACCGACGCCTGGATGAGCCGCCCGGCGAGCACGCCGACGTAGCCGGCCACCAGCAGGGCCAGGCCCACCAGCGCCAGTGGGGCGGCGCTGCCGCCGCTGTTGTTGCCGCGTGACCGGCCGCCGCCGATGACCCCGGCGCGGGCCAGCCCACGGCCAATTACGGTCAGGAAGAGGATGCCGAACAGCAGGCCCATCAGCCGGATGTTGAGCCGCATGTCGCCGTTGACGACGTGACTGAACTCGTGGGCGATCACCCCCTGGAGTTCGTCGCGGTTGAGTCGCTGCAAGGCGCCCCGGGTGACGGCGACGGCCGCGTCGGACGGGGTCCACCCGGCGGCGAAGGCGTTGATCGCCGTCTCCTCCGGCAGTACGTAGACCTCGGGGACGGGTACCCCGGAGGCCAGCGCCATCTCCTCCACGACGTTGCGCAACCGGCGCAGCTCCGGATCGGTGGTGTTCGCCGGTACCGGCACCCCACCCAGCTCGCGGGCCACCTTCCCGCCGCCGCCGCGCAACGCGAGCGTACGGACCAGGGCGGCCAGCCCGATCGCGGCGAGGGTGGCGACGGTGACCATGGCGATGAACCCGGCGAGCTGGGCGGGATCGGCGGCGGTGGCGTTGAAGGCGAACAACGCCGCGATGTTCACCACCACCACGATCCCGAACACAGCCAGCACGAACAGCAGCACCAGCCGGGTCGACAGCCGACGCACCTGGCGCTGTCGTTCGAAGAAATTCATCGGAACCCGATCAGAACGAGACCTGCGGCGCCTGGCGCTGCTGCGGGTCGTCCGGCTGGAACAGCTCCGCCGGGCCGAACGAGAACATCCCCGCCACCACGCTGGACGGGAACACCTCGCGCTTGTTGTTGTAGGCCATCACGGCGTCGTTGTACGCCTGCCGGGCGAAGGCCACCCGGTTCTCCGTCGAGGTCAGTTCCTCCGACAGTTGCATCATGTTCTGGTTGGCCTTGAGGTCCGGGTACGCCTCGGAGAGCGCGAACAGCCGACCCAGGGTGGCGGTGAGTGCGTTCTCCGCCCCGCTGAGCTGCTGCATCGCGGCCGGGTCGCCGGGGGCTGCGGCGGCGGTGGCCTGTGCGTTGACGGCGGCGTTGCGGGCGTTGATCACCGCTTCGAGGGTCTCCCGCTCGTGCTTGAGGTAGCCCTTGGCGGTCTCGACCAGGTTGGGGATCAGGTCGTGCCGCCGGACGAGCTGCACGTCGATCTGGGCGAAGGCGTTGCGGTACGCGTTGCGGGCCCGGACCAGCCCGTTGTAGATCGACACGCCGAAGCCGAGCACCGCCACGACGATCAACACCAGGCACACCAGTCCGATGATCAGTTCCACGGCTGCTCCCTCGGTGGGATCGGTTCTTCCGCTGATCATCGTACGTTCGTTGGTCCAGGCCCGCTCCTGCTCACCGTGCGGATCGACGCGCCTTGACCACGCTCTCGGCGATGTCCCAGAGGATGATCACCACGATCGCCACGACGCTGATGCGGGCAACCGTGTCGAGGCCGCCGTCGCGCAGCCAGGCGAAGCGGTCGACGAACTCCGGGTTGAGCAGCCGGTCGTCGAGCAGTAGCCAGATCGCCGGCACCGCGAACGCCAGGTTCAGCACGGCGTTGCCGCCAACAAGCGACCAGGTCCAGCGGCGGGCGCGGTACTTGGCGATCTCCAGTGCGACGCTGGCGAGCAGGACGACGAGCAGCAGCGGCAGCCAGAACGTCCACAGCGCCGGATCGAGGATCGGCAGGCGCTCGCCGTCGGGACCCACCACGGACTGGAAGTGCTGCCACGGCAGGAAGGCGATGAACAGGCACAGGAACACGATCGAGGCACACACGTCGGTGAGCGTTACGCCCCGTTCGGTGGGGTGCTCGGGCAGTTGGTCGACGCTCCACTCGGGCAGGTTCAGCGGGGTGCCGAGGCGTTCCAGCACCGCGAAGACAAGGGTCACCCAGAAGGCGATCTGCACGGCGACGGTGAACGCCGCGACGATGCCCTCGCCGATCGCGCCCGCCGCGTTGTCGGCGACGGTGGCCTCGAGTAAGCCCATCAGCACCCCGACGATGGCGGGAATGGTGCTGAGCAGCACGATCAGCAGCCGTTGCCAGGCCAGGTAGTACTCGGGGCCGATGAGTTGAAGCCGCCGGTCGGTGTATCGGGCGGCCAGTTGCGCGGGGTTGCCCAGCTCGGTTAGGACGTCACGTTCCGCGGTGGCGGCGTCGATCCCGTCGGCGATCCGGCCGTCGACCATGTCGCCGATGGAGGCGCGCAGTTCGGTGGCGATCTCCTCGCGCCGCCCGGTCGGCACCGAGCGCAGGGTGGCGTCCAGGTATCGGTCGGTCAGGGAGGTCATCGGGGGGCTCCTTCGATCAGGGTGGTGAGGGAGGTCTGTACGGCGGCGAGGTCGGCGAGCAGGCGCCGCAGCACCTGCTCGCCGGAGTCGCTGGTGCGGTAGAACTTGCGGGGCCGGCTCTCCTCGGTGTTCCACTCGCTGGTCAGGAGCCCCTGCTCCTCCAGCCGCCGCAGTAGGGGATAGAGAGTGTTCGCGTCGACCGGGAAGCCGTGCCCGGTGAGTCGTTGCAGCAACGCGTAGCCGTAGTCGGGTCGACGGAGCGCGACCAGACTGGCCACCACCACGGTGCCTCGACGTAGCTCCTGTAGATGGGTCCGTAGGACGTCATCGCTGACCATGCGTCACACCATACTGTGTGACACACACTGTTGTCCATCACCCAACGATGTCGCCCAGCCAACATCGTGTCGCCGAACGTTCATGAGGGCCGTAGGCCCGCCAGGAGGCGAGCCTGTCGGCCTCAGCAGGTGCCGCCCTGCCGGAAGTCACGTTCCACGAAGGACGCCGTACCGACCTGGAAGGCGCCCACGCCGGGCCGGATCGGATGCCCGGTGAACAGTTCCACCCGCGCGCCCACCCGCACCAGGTAGGCCGTTGCGGTGCCCGCGTCATTGCTGATCAGACTGCCGCGCGGGCCGTAGATCGTCTCCAGGTCGGCGAAGGACATGCCGACACCCGCGCCGGCGGGGGAGTAGGGCGGGGCGGTGGCGGTGTTGACCTCGACCAGCCGGCCGTGCCGGAAGGCCAGCAGGATGACGCCCGCCCAGGTGCCGGTGGCGCCGGCTCGGACCACACCATCGCAGGTGGCGACCGGCGATTCGATCATCCCGGCGGCGGCGAGCCGGTCGAGGCTGGCTCCGATCCGGTACGGCCCGGCACCCCACACGCTCAACACGTCAGTGGTGGTGGTAAGCGGCTGCGCGGCCACCGCCACCGAGGGGGCCGTACGCAACAGTGGCGCGGCGTTGGCCGGAACTGCCCCGGCAAGGGTAAGGACGGTCGCGACTGCGACATACACGAGACGGTGCACAGAAATCGCCTCCTCGGCATCGAGTTCCTACTTCCTTCGTCTCCCCACCCACCCCCGCAGTTCGCCCAACCCCGCTCCACGCTTCGTCGATCACGTAATGGTGATAGCCGCATTGGGTTATGTCCTTTATGGTGCGATCCGCGCCTGCGCGCGGCTGGGCTGGGTGGGGGTTGCTGCGGGGGAAGAGGGAGGGGGAGGGTGAGCGGGAGGGAGGGGCGGGTGGTGGTGGCGGAGCGGATCGGGGCGTACCGGGTGGAGCGGCTGCTCGGCGTGGGCTCGTTCGCGACCGTCTGGCTCGCGTACGACCCGATGCTCGATCTCCGGGTAGCGATCAAGGTGCTGGCGGACAACTGGCAGCACGACGTACGCGTCCGGGAGCGTTTTCTGGAGGAGGCCCGGCTGCTGAGCCGGATGGAGGACGACCGGCTGCTCCGGGTACGCATGGTGGGAGAGCTGGCCGACGGCCGGCCCTACACGGTGCTGGACTGGGCCGACGGGGGCAGCCTTCGGGAGCGGCTCGCCGCGGGGCCCCTGCCCGTGGCGGCTGCCCTGAACCTGCTCGCCGAGATCGCCGCCGGGGTGGCGGTGCTGCACCGGCACCGGGTGGTGCACCGCGACCTGTCGCCCGGCAACATCCTGTTCCGCTCGACCGCCGACGGTGAACGGGTGCTCATCGCCGACCTGGGTCTGGCCAAGGCGCTCGCCGTCGCGTCCGGGCTCACCATGCGCGCCGGCACCCCCGGTTACATGGCCCCGGAACAGGACGATGCCCTGGCCATCGTGGACGAGCGTGCCGACGTGTACGCCCTTGGTCAGCTCGGTCTGCGACTGCTCGCGCCCCCGACCGCCGGGGTGGGGCCGGGGGAAACGGTCTCCGGTGGGGAACCGATCGCCGCTGCGGCCGCCGACGTCGGACCGGTCGTGATGGCGGTGCTGCGCCGGGCCACCGCCGCCCGGCCGGCGGACAGGTATCAGGACGCCGAGGCGTTCCGCGCGGCCCTGCTGAGAGCGGCGCGCCGGACCCGAGATCCGATCGACCCGGGCACCAGGCCGGCGTTCGACCTCCACCCCGCCGACGTCCTGCCGGTGCCGACGGGTGCGTCCCGCCCGCCGTGGTTGCGTGCGGTCGCGCTGACGGTGGTCCTGGTGGCGGCAGCCGGCGCGGTGGCGGCGGACTCGGCGACGCCGAGCGGCACGGCGACGAGTGGTCCGCTGACCGTGGCGCTGCCCGCCGGCTGGCAGGCGGCCGGCACCGGGTGGGCGGGGCGGTACGACGCGTCAGGTCGACTCGAACCGGCGTTGGTGATCTCGCCGGAGCCGCGTCGATGGGCCATCGATCCGAGTGTGCCGGGTGCCTTCCTGGGACTGTCGGTGGTCGCCCGGGACACCGAGCCGGGCACGTTCGTCGCCGAGCGGCCGCACGCCGACTGCGCGCCCACGCCCCCACGGCAGGTACGACGGGGTGGCCTGGACTGGGTAGTGGCCCGTTTCGACTGCCCGCACGGGCGGCCGGTGCTGATGGAGGCCGCGGCCCGGGGCAGCGTCGGGCTGCTCTACGCGCAGGTGGTGCCCCCGCCCGGTGCCGGCGACGAGTTCGTGGACGCGCTGCTCGACGGGGTACGGATCCGACGACAGGTCATCGCACGACCACCGTGATCACGTGGGTGCCCGCCTCGCGGGGTACGAACACGTCCACGGTGCCGCTCCGGACGAACCGGAGATCGACCACGCCGGCCTCGTACTGGCTGTCCACCAGGTCCTCACGGTCGACGGTGACCTCACCCGGGCCGATGCCCCGCAGCCGCAGCACCCCGCCGGTGGCGAAGCAGAGCGACGAGGGGAGTGGCCCGGGGTCGGACAGGGGCAGTTCGTACCGGACCGCCCCGAGGCATGCCTCGGACAGGGTGGCGGTGGGCGACGGGTTGCGGGTGCTCCGCTGCGGGGTGGGTGCCCGAGGCGCCGGAGTCGGTCGCGCGGACGGCACGGTCACGACCGCCGGTGGCGGAACGACAGGTGTCTCGCTCGGCCGGGTCGACGGCGGGGAGGTCGGTACCGGCGGCGGCGCGGTGGTGGGGACGGGTGGGCGTACCGGCAGCGGCGCGACCGGCTCGTCGGCGCAACCGGCGGCACCCGCGACGAGCACGACGGCCAGGGCCAGCGCCGTCGGACGGCGCCGGGTGGCCGGGTCAGCCGGCACCGGCGAGCCGCTGCCGGACCTGCCGGCGGGCCTCGTGGAGGCGGGACTTGACCGTGCCCTCGGGTAGGTCGAGCAACTCGGCGATCTCGCGATAGTCGAGGTCGAGCACGTCCCGCAGGGTCAGCGCCTCGGCCAGTTCGGGGCGGACCGCGTCGAGGGCCTCCAGCAGATCCAGTCGGGTGCCGGCCACCACGCTGGTGCGGCGCGGGTCGGGCCGGTCCGGCAGCGGCGCACCGGCGGCCTCCATCAGCCAACGTCGGCGCAGCGCCCGATAGGTGGAGCGGGCCCGGTTGGCGGTCAGCCGGTACAGCCAGGTGTGAAACGACGAGCGACCCTCGAACCGGCCGATGCCCCGGGCCACCGCGAGCAGCGCGTCCTGGCAGGCCTCCTCCGCGTCCTCCCGGTTGGGCAGCAACCGACCGCAGAGCCGCAGCACCTCCGGGCGAATCGCCGCCAGCAGGGTGTCCAGAGCTGCGGTGTCGCCGCGCGCCGCGGCGCCGGCCAGGTCGTCGACTCCGTCCGCGAGGGTCATCGCGCCGTCCCCGTACTCGCCCGGTGTTGCGGTGGGCGTTCAGGTTACGCCGGAGGGGCCGCAGGGCCCGGCCCCGAGTCCAGCAGCCGACACGCCTCGGGGTGTCTGCGACGGCCGAGGCGTCCCGCCGAGGCGCGCTGCACGGGTCGTCGAGCACCTGGCGCGGCGCGGTGGAGCCTCCGACGACGGCGGGGTTAGGGTTAGCGCCGACCGACTCGATCAGCCGACCCGGGGGGCCTCCGCATGGGCGATTCGTTCGCGCATCTGCACGTGCACACGGAGTACTCGATGCTCGACGGGGCGGCCCGGCTCAAGGACCTGTTCGCCGAGGTCAAGCGGCAGGGGATGCCGGCTGTGGCGATGACCGACCACGGCAACATGCACGGCGCGAACGACTTCTACAAGCAGGCGATGGCCGCCGGGGTGACCCCGATCCTGGGCATCGAGGCGTACGTGGCGCCGGAGTCACGGTTCCACAAGCAGCGGGTGCGGTGGGGCCGGCCGGAGCAGAAGAGCGACGACGTCTCCGGTAGCGGTGGGTACACCCACAAGACGATCTGGGCGCGCAACAAGACAGGTCTGCACAACCTGTTCGCGTTGACCTCGCGCTCTTACACCGAGGGCTACTTCGTCAAGTGGCCCCGGATGGACACCGAACTGCTGGCCGAGTACGCCGACGGACTGATGGCCACCACCGGCTGCCCGTCCGGCGAGGTGCAGACCCGGCTGCGGCTCGGCCACGACGCGCAGGCGCTCGAAGCCGCCGCGAAGTACCAGGAGATCTTCGGCAAGGAGAACTACTTCCTGGAGTTGATGGACCACGGCCTGGACATCGAGAAGCGGGTCCGCGACGGGCTGTTGGAGATCGGTCGGAAGCTCAACATCCCGCCGGTGGTCACCAACGACTCGCACTACACGCACGAGGCGCAGTCCGAGGCGCACGACGTGCTGCTCTGCGTACAGACCGGCAGCAACGTGGCCGACCCGAACCGGTTCAAGTTCGGCGGCAGCGGCTACTACATCAAGTCGGCCGACGAGATGCGCGGCGTGGACCACTCCGACCCCTGGCTGGAGGGTTGCCGCAACACGCTGCTGGTGGCGGAGCGGGTCGACCCGACCGGGATGTTCGAGTTCCACAACCTGATGCCGCGCTTCCCGGTGCCCGAGGGGGAGACCGAGGAGTCCTGGTTCCGCAAGGAGACCTTCGCCGGCCTGGCCCGCCGGTACCCGGAGGGCATCCCCGAGGGGCACGTCGTGCAGGCCGAGTACGAGTTGGGCGTCATCATCCAGATGGGCTTCCCGTCGTACTTCCTCGTGGTGGCCGACTTCATCCAGTGGGCCAAGGCGCAGGGCATCGCCGTCGGTCCGGGCCGTGGTTCCGCAGCCGGTTCCCTTGTCGCGTACGCCCTGGGCATCACCGACCTGGATCCGATCCCGCACGGGCTGATCTTCGAGCGGTTCCTCAACCCCGAGCGGGTCTCCATGCCGGATGTCGACATCGACTTCGACGAGCGTCGGCGCGGAGAGGTGATCAAGTACGTCACCGACAAGTGGGGTGAGGACAAGGTCGCCCAGATCGCCACCTTCGGCACCATCAAGGCGAAGGCCGCGATCAAGGACTCGGCCCGGGTGCTCGGCTACCCGTACGCGGTCGGCGACCGGATCACCAAGGCGATGCCACCGGCGGTGATGGGCAAGGACATTCCGCTCACCGGCATCTTCGACCCGAAGCATCCGCGGTACGCCGAGGCCGGCGAGATCCGTGGCCTGTACGAGTCCGACCCCGACGTCCGCAAGGTGATCGACACCGCCAAGGGCATCGAGGGACTGATCCGGCAGACCGGGGTGCACGCCGCCGGTGTGATCATGTCCGCCGAGCCGATCATCGAGCACATCCCGCTTATGCGTCGGGACGCCGACGGGGCGATCATCACCCAGTTCGACTACCCGACGTGTGAGTCGCTCGGGTTGTTGAAGATGGACTTCCTCGGCCTGCGCAACCTGACCATCATCGACGACGCGCTGAAGAACATCGAGCTGAACCACGGACTCAACGTGGACCTGCTCAAGCTGCCGTTGGACGACAAGCCGACGTACGAGCTGCTGGCCCGGGGGGACACCCTCGGTGTGTTCCAGCTCGACGGCGGGCCGATGCGGTCGCTGCTGCGGCTGATGAAGCCGGACAACTTCGAGGACATCTCCGCCGTCCTGGCGCTCTACCGACCCGGCCCGATGGGCGCCAACTCGCACACCAACTACGCGCTGCGCAAGAACGGGCTCCAGGAGATCACCCCGATCCACCCGGAGCTGGCCGAGCCGCTGGAGGAGATCCTCGGCCCGACCTACGGTCTGATCGTCTACCAGGAGCAGGTGCAGCGCGCCGCCCAGGTGCTCGCCGGGTACAGCCTCGGCAAGGCCGACCTGCTGCGCCGGGCGATGGGCAAGAAGAAGAAGGAGGTCCTCGACAAGGAGTTCATCCCGTTCCGCGACGGGATGAAGAGCAACGGCTACTCCAACGAGGCCATCAAGACCCTGTGGGACATCCTCGTCCCGTTCGCCGACTACGCTTTCAACAAGGCGCACACCGCCGGCTACGGGCTGGTGTCGTACTGGACCGGCTACCTGAAGGCCAACTACCCGGCCGAGTACATGGCGGCGTTGCTGACCTCCGTCGGTGACGACAAGGACAAGATGGCCATGTACCTGTCGGAGTGCCGGCGGATGGGCATCCAGGTACTGCCGCCGGACGTGAACACCTCGGCCGGCCCGTTCACCCCGGTCGGCCGGGAGATCCGCTTCGGCCTCGGCGCGATCCGTAACGTCGGCGCGAACGTGGTCGCCGCGATCATGCGCTGCCGCGAGGAGAAGGGCGAGTACGCCGACTTCTACGACTTCCTGTCCAAGGTGGACGCGGTGGTCTGCAACAAGAAGACCATCGAATCCCTGATCAAGGCGGGGGCGTTCGACTCGCTGAAGCACCCCCGCAAGGGCCTGCTCGCCGTGCACGCCGACGCCATCGACGCGTACGCCGACGTCAAGCGCAAGGAGGCCGTCGGGCAGTACGACCTGTTCGGTGCGGGCTTCGGTGACGCCGAGGTGGCGACGAACACCACTGTCATGCCGGTCATCGCCGAGGGGGAATGGGACAAGCGCGACAAGCTCGCCTTCGAGCGCGAGATGCTCGGCCTGTACGTCTCCGACCACCCCCTGTTCGGTCTGGAGCACATTCTCGGCGCGGCGGCCGACACCACCATCGCGGCGCTCTCCGAGGAGGGCACCGTGCCCGACGGCGCGGTGGTCACCCTCGCCGGCATCCTCTCCGGCGTGCAGCGACGGGTCACCAAGCAGGGGCGGGCGTGGGCCTCGGCCACCCTGGAGGACCTGGCCGGTGGCGTGGAGACGCTGTTCTTCCCGAACACCTACGAGGTGATCGGTCAGTACATCGCCGAGGACGCGATCGTGGTGGTCAAGGGTCGGGTCGACCGGCGCGACGACACCCCGCGCATCATGGCGATGGACATGTCGCTGCCGGACATCAGCACCAGTACGGCGAACAAGCCGGTCACCCTCACCATCCCGGTGACCCGCTGCACCCCGCCGCTTGTGGAACGCCTCAAGGAGACCCTGGTGCTGCACCCCGGTGATGCCGAGGTGCACGTCAAACTCCTCAACGGCACCCGCACCACCACCCTGCGCCTGAGCCCGGTCCGGGTGGCCGCCACCACCGCCCTGATGGCCGACCTGAAAAGCGTCCTAGGCCCCGCCAACGTCACCTGACCCGTACCCCCGGTCACCTCCGCAACGGGGGCGGGGGACGGGAGTGGGCCACTGGGGTGGGATTGGCGCTTCGGGGTGGGGCGGCGGGGCGGTTAGCGTCGGGGTGTGGATCTGGAGCAGGCGCAGAAGCTGTGGCAACCGCAGCCGGGCTGGTTGAACACCGCCAGCTACGGGTTGCCGCCCGACCCGGCCTGGGACGCCTTGCAGGACGCGCTGGCCGCCTGGCGGGTGGGGCAGGGATCGTGGGAGGACTGGGGCGCGTCCACCGACAGGTGTCGGACGGCCTTCGCCCAACTGGTCGCGGTACCGGTCGCTGACGTCGCGGTCGGTGCCACCGTCTCCCAGTTGCTGGCGCCGGTCGCCGCCGCGCTACCCGCCGGCGCCCGGGTGCTGGTGCCCGAGGTCGAGTTCACCTCCAACCTGTTTCCCTGGCTCGTCCAGGCCGAACGGGGCGTCGAGGTGCGCACCGTCCCGCTGGACGAGCTGGCCGTCGCCATCGACGCCGACACCGACCTGGTGGCGTTCAGCCTGGTGCAGTCCGCCGACGGCACGATCGCCGCGTACGACGAGATCGTCGCGGCGGCCCGGGCCCACGGCGCGCTCGTCGCGGTGGACGCCACCCAGGCGTGCGGTTGGCTGCCGTTCGACGCGGCCCGCGCGGACGTTGTGGTGACCGGCGGATACAAGTGGCTGATGGCGCCCCGGGGCACCGCGTTCGCCTACCTGGCGCCCGAGCTGCGGGACCGGCTGCGACCGGACGCCGCCGGTTGGTACGCCGGTCGCGATCCGCACGCCTCCTACTACGGGCCGCCGCTGCGGCTGGCCGACGACGCCCGCCGGTTCGACCTCTCGCCGGCCTGGTTCAGCTGGGTGGGTGCCGCTCCGGCGCTGGAACTGCTGCTGGAAATCGGCGTCGAGCAGGTGCGGGCGTACGACGTGGCGCTGGCCAACCGGTTCCTCACCGGTCTGGGGCAGCCGACCGGGCACAGCGCGATCGTCACCGTCGAGGTGCCCGGCGCGCAGGAGAAGTTGGCGCGCGCCGGCATACGCGCGGCGGTGCGGGCCGGTCGGGTCCGGGCCTCGTTCCACCTCTACTCCACCACCGAGGACGTCGACCTGGCCCTCGACGCGCTCACCTCCTGACCGCGCCGTCCAACGCCGCACCGGATGGCTCGCCGGTGTGCGGCCGGCGCTCGCCGCCCGCCCTCATCACCTGACCGGTGAGGGCGGGCGGCGCTGTCCCTCGGCCCGGGTGCGCCGGCCTCCCGCCACCCCGGGCACCGGGGTCTCGGGTCCGGCCCCGGAAGGGTGCGGGACCTGTCCGCGACGGCGCCGCCGGTTCACTTGCCGGTGACGATGCCCGGGTTGATGCACAGTCCCGGCGAGCTGCCGTGCTTGTCCGCGATCTCCAGGCAGCGGGTCACCTTGTCCACCGTCGCGTTGGTCTCGGTGACCTGCTTCTGGATCTCGGCGTTGAGACGGTCCTGTTCGAGGTTGCGGGTCTGCGCGAGCTTGTCCTGGAACGCCTTGATGTTGCCCTCGGTCTTGTCGTCGTGGTTGACCCGGGTGATGGTGACCGACAGGATCTCGACGTCGTCGGCCAGCCTTCCCTCGGCGTTGGACTTGATGCTCGCCGAAAAGGGCTTGAGGTCGACGTTCAGGTTGCCGGTCTTCGAGTCGATGCGCTCCAACGGGTTGTAGGTGGCGAAGGCGTCGTTCACCGCGCTGTCGAGTTGGACGCCGACCCGCTGCCCCCGGAAGCTCTCGAAGTCGCCCTTGTAGTCCATGAACTGCTGTGGGGCGTTCTCGGGCTGGACCTGCCACTCGACCAGCACCTCCACGCACGCGTCCGCGAGGGTGCCGGTACGCACCCGCACGCAGCTGTCGCTGCCGATGTGGTCGTACTTCTGCCGCCCGGCGTCCCACTCGCCGACCCGCTGCCACGGGGTGACCCACTTCAGGCCGGAACCGGTGACCTCACCTGTCGGCTTGCCGAAGCTGGTGACGATGCCGACCGAGCGGATCGGTACCGAGTGGGCGCTCGACGCGACGGTGAGGATCGCCGTACCGGCCAGGGCGCCTACCGCCGTCAGGACGCCGATCTGCCGCACCTGGCGTTGCGAGCTGAACAGGGCGACGGCGACCGCGATGATCGCGATGACGGCGGCGACGATCGCCAGGATGAAGCCGAAGGGCATGACGGGACCTTTCCGGAGATGGCCTTGCTGAGTTGATCATCAACGTAGCTGTCCGGGTCAAGGCCGTGGCGAGCGCATCCGTGGCGGGCCGTGCTGACGAATCCCCCGGTGGAGACCTGTCCACTGGGAGGAAGTCTGGTGTCTGGGGTACCGATACCCGCCGAGGTCGTGCAGGTCGCGGGCAAGCGCCTGACGGCCGCCGCCGAGGAACTCGACGGCAACCGGGTCGCCGCGCTTGTGGTCGAGCTGGCCGAGGAGTGGGGGGTGGTGCGGCTGTGGGACGACGTCTGCGTGCCGGTGCTCGCCGCGCTGAGCGGGCGGACCGCCGTCGGGATCGCCGTCGAGCACGCCCTGTCCGAAGGCGTCCGGGTCGGCCTGGACGTGTTCCGCCGCGATCCGGGCGTCGGCCCTGCTGCCGACGGTGTGCTGCTGGCCGGGGCGGAACAGGAGGAACACGGTCTCGGACTGCACGCGCTCGCCGCCGCGTTGCGTGAGCGCGGCCGGGGCTGCCTGCTGGTCGGGCCGGCGCTGCCGTGGACGGCGTTGGCCAGCGCCGTCGGCCGGGCCCGGCCACACGCCGTCGCGGTCTGGTCCCAGTCGCCGGTGACCGGACGGTCGTACCGCATCGGCCGCTTCGCCCGGGAGTTCCCGGCAGTCCGGGTGTACGGTGCCGGGCCGGGCTGGGTCGAGCCGCTCGCCCCACCCGTGACGCGTCTCGATTCCCTCTCCGCCGCCATCGAGGTGTTGTAGGCAAGGGGTACGCGTTCGTAGTCGCCGCCCCCATGGTGACGCGGGTCATACCGATACGGACCCGTATCGTATCGTAAATGCCCTACGCTCAGGAGTCGACGCGGACGGGACCTATCGAAACCGGGGGCGGGGATGCAGCCGAACGAGAACACCGGACATCCGAGGAGGTGGGCGATCCTCGGGGTGCTGGTGATCAGCCTGCTCGTGGTCGTCCTCGACAACACAATTCTCAACGTCGCGCTACGCACGCTCGCCGACCCGGTGCACGGGCTCGGGGCCAGCCAGGGCGAGCTGGAGTGGTCCATCAACTCCTACACCCTGGTCTTCGCCGGGCTGCTGTTCACCTTCGGCGTGCTGGGGGACCGGGCCGGACGCCGCCGGATGCTGCTGATCGGGCTCGCGCTCTTCGGCCTGGCGTCACTGCTGTCGGCGTACGCGCAGACGCCCGGCCAGTTGATCGCCGCCCGGGCGCTGATGGGAGTCGGCGGCGCGGCCATCATGCCGGCGACGTTGTCGATCATCTCCAACGTCTTCGACCCCCGGGAACGAGGACGCGCCATCGGCATCTGGGCCGGCGCGGTCGGTCTGGCGGTGGCCATCGGGCCGGTCCTCGGCGGACTGCTGCTGGAACACTACTGGTGGGGCTCGGTCTTCCTGATCAACGTGCCGGTGGTGGCGCTCGGCGTGACCCTGGTCGCGTTGCTGGTGCCCGAGTCGCGCGACCCGGAACCGGGCCGCATCGACGCGTTCGGGGTGCTGCTCTCGGTGGTCGGCCTGGTCGCCCTCACCTACGGCATCATCGACGGCGGCGAGCACGGGTTCGGTCGACCCCTGGTCTGGGCCTCGATCCTCGGCGGCGTCGCGGTGCTGGCCTGGTTCGTCCTGCACGAGCGACGCAGCAGCCACCCGGCGCTGGACGTCCGACTGTTCCGGGTGCCCCGGTTCGCCGCCCCGGTGGCGATGATCGGGCTGGTCTTCTTCGCCGCGATGGGCGTGATGTTCTTCAGCTCGTTCTACCTGCAACTGGTGCGCGGGTACAGCCCGCTCGAGACCGGCCTGCTCTTCCTGCCCTTCGCAGTCGCCCAACTCGTCTTCGCCCCGCGCAGCGCCACCATGGTCCGCAGGTACGGCAGCCGGGCGGTGTCGGTGGTGGGGCTGGTGCTGACCTCGGTGGCGTTGGGCGCGTTCGCCTTCGTCGACGCCGCCACGCCCATCTGGCTGGTGCTTGTCGCCTTCTTCCTACAGGGCGTCGGGATGGCCAACATCATGCCGCCGGCCACCGAGTCGATCATGTCGGCGCTGCCCCGGGAGAAGGCCGGCGTGGGTTCCGCGATAAGCAACACCATCCGGCAGGTGGCCGCCGCGCTCGGCGTCGCGGTGATCGGCTCGGTGCTGGCCGCCGGCTACCGCAACGGGATCGAACCGGCCCTGGTGGATCTGCCACCGGCAGCCGGCGCGGCAGTCGGTGAATCCCTCGCCGGCGCGTACGCGGCAGCCGGCCAGCTCGGTCCGGCGGGCCCGCAACTGATCGCGGCGGCCAACGACTCCTTCGTCTCGGCCATGCATCTTTCGGCCACGCTGGCCGCGCTGGTCGCCGCGGCCGGCATCCTGGTGGCCCTGCGATTCATGCCCGGCCGGGCCGCCCCCGGCGGGCCGGCGACGATCGGCGAACCCGGGTTGGCCGCTGCCGCACCCGGGCAGGGACAATGAGGGGATGACCAGCACCGCGGACGCTGCACGACCACCCGGGCGGCCACGCAGCGTCCGCGCGGACGAGGCGATCATCGAGGCCACCCTGGATCTGCTCGCGGAGGGCAGCACCATCGAGACGATCTCGGTCGAGGCGATCGCCGCGCGGGCCGGGGTGGGCAAGGCCACCATCTACCGCCGCTGGTCGGGCAAGGACGCGTTGCTGCGCGACGCGTTGCGCCGGCTCAAGGGCGATCCGCCGCAGCCGTCCGGCGGGTCCGTCCGCGAAGACCTGATCATGCTGGTGACCGCGATCGGTCACAACGTCGACCCGCGCGCGGCGCAGATCATGCCCTGTCTGGTGCCGGAGATGAAGCGCAGTCCCGAGCGGTACGCGTTCTACCAGAGCATCGTGGAGCCCCGCCGGGCCGCGATGCGGGAGGTGCTGCGCCGTGGCGTCCGCGAGGGCGAACTGCGCACCGACATCGACATCGAGGTGACGATGGCGATGCTCACCGGCCCGATGCTCATCCAGCGGGTGCTGAACTGGAACCCGGACCTCGACGAGGACACCCTGCCGGAGAAGGTGGTCGACGGCGTGCTGGCGGGTATTCGCGCTCGCTGACCCGCGCCGCCGACACATCGCACGGCGCAAGGTGACCGACGGTCGCTCAGCCGGCCGGCGTACGCAACCGGTGCAGGCGCAGGGCCAGTTGCACCTCCAGGGCCCGATCCGGCCGCTGCCAGTCGGCGCCGAGCAACTGCCCGACCCGCTCCAGACGCTGGGTCACCGTGTTGACGTGCACGTGCAACTGCTCGGCGGCCCGGGCCAGGCTGCCACCCACCCCGAAGTACGCCTCCAGGGTCCGCACCAACGCGGTGCCCCGCCGGGCGTCGTATTCGATCACCGGCCCGATGGTCGCGGTGAGGAACCGGCTCACGTCGGCGTCGCCGCCGTCGTCGACGGCGCCCAGCAGCAGTCCGACGAAACCCAGCTCGGCGCTGCTCGCCCCCTGCCCGGCCCGACCCAGCGCGCCCAGTGCGGTCAGGCAACGGTCCGCCTCCCGGAACGCGGCGGCCAGCGACGCCGGGCCCGTCGACGGGCCGCTCGCGCCCGCGGTCACCGGCCGGCCGGTGATCCGGGACAGGTCCCGGGCCACCGCCCGGGCGCTGCCACCGGCGTCCTGACCGGGCAGCATCAGCGCCACCCGGCCGTCCCGCGCCGCGGCCAGCCCACCCCGGGTCGAGGCGTACGTGGTGGCCCAGGAGAGCACCCGCTGCCGGGCGGAGCCGGTCGCCGCGATGGCGTCGTCGCCGACGGCCACCAGCACGTGCGGCGCGTCCAGATCCACGCCCAGCCGCCGCGCCCGGCTGCGCAGCGCGTCGGTGTCGCGCAGCGGCCGGGCGATCAGATCGTCGAGCAACTCGCCCCGGACCCGTCCCTCCGCCTCCGCGACGGTCCGCCGGAACAGCAGCAGCAGGGCGGTCACCAGCGCCGCCCGTTCCAGGATCCGCTGGTCGGCGTCGGCCGGTTCGCCCTCGGGACGCAGCACCAGCACGCCCAGGTTCTCCGCGCCCGCCACCACCGCGGCGTACCACAACCTGCCGCGGCGTACGCTGCGTCCCTCGGTCCGCGACGCCGCGACCGCCTCCACGATCTCCGCCCGGTCCGGCTCGTCGATCTCACCGACCTGGGCCAGCCGCCGCCCCTCGGCGTCCAGCGCCAGCAGCGCGCCACCGAGCACGTCGGTGACCGCCGCGGCCACGTCCTCCACCCCGCCGCCGCGCAACACAAGCGCGGTCATCCGGTCGTGCGCCGCCGCGGCCCGCTCCACCGAACTGCTGTGCGCGCGGATGGTGGTGTTCGCCGAGGACAGCTCCTCAAGCGCCGAGCGGGTCTCGGCCAACAGCCGCGCGGTGTCGATCGCCACCGCGGCGTGGGCCGCCAGCGAGAGCAGCAGCGCCACCTCCTCGCGGGCGAACGGCCGGGCCGAGCGGTTGGCCGCGTAGAGCACGCCGATGCTTGTCGAGCCGAGCCGCAGCGGCACCCCGAGGATGGCCACCAGCCCTTCCTCGCCCACCCCGGCGTCGATCTCCCGGGTGTGGTGGAACCGCTCGTCCTCCGGGTAGTTCGCGGTGACGTACGGGGCGCCGGACTGGGCCACCAGACCGCCGAGCCCGGCGCCCATGGGCAGCCGCAGCCGCTGGAACCGGGCGGAGACCGAGCCGTCGGTCACCCGCATGTAGGTGTCGCCGCGCTCGGCGTCGTCGAGCGTCATGTAGGCGACGTCCGCGCCGAGCAGGTGCCGGGCCCGGTGCACGATGGCCCGCAGCACCTCGTCCAGGTCGCGCAGCCCCGCCAGGTCACTGACGGTGTCGTACAGGCCGGACAGCTCGCTCTCCCGGCGGCGGCGGCGCTCCAGCAGCGCCCGCACCCGCAGCGCCACCGTCTTGGCCTGCTCCAACTCGGCGAGTCGCTCGGCGGGCAGCCCGGCCGAGCGGGCGGCGACCAGCGGGCCCTCGAACTCGACCGCGGCCGCCTCCCGGGCGAGCAGTTCCAGGAACTCCACCGGCGACGACATGACGGACATTCTGCGGGTGGCCGGCGTCAGTTCGCCGTCCAACCCCCGTCGAGCGCGATCGAGGCACCGGTGAGGAACCCGGCCGGCGGCGAGCAGAGGTACGCCAGCAGTTCCGCCACCTCCTCCGGCTCGATCAGTCGCTTGACCGCCGCACGAGCCAACATGATCTTCTCGATCACCTCGGACTCGGGGATGCCGTGGGCGGTCGACTGGTCGGCGATCTGGCTCTCCACCAGCGCGGTACGCACGTACGCCGGGTTGATGCAGTTGGCGGTCACCCCGTGCGCCGCGCCTTCCAGCGCCACCACCTTCGACAGCCCCTCCAACGCGTGCTTGGCCGAGACGTAGGCGGCCTTGTACGGCGAGGCGCGCAGCCCGTGCACCGAGGAGATGTTCACGATCCGACCCCAACCGCGGGCGTACATGTGCGGCAGCGCCCGCCGGATCAGCAGGAACGGCGCCTCCACCATCACCCGCTGGATGTACTCGAACCGCTCCACCGGAAAGTCCTGGAGCGGCGCGACGTGTTGCAGCCCGGCGTTGTTGACCACGATGTCGACGTCGGCGTCGAGCGCGTCCACCGCCGCCGGATCGGCGAGGTCCACCCCCTCGGCCCGGCCGCCGGCCTCGGCGGCCACCTGCTTGGCCGCCTCGACGTTGCGGTCCACCACCACGACCGTGGCGCCGGCCGCGGCCAGTCGCAGGGCGCAGGCCCGGCCGATGCCGCCGCCCCCGCCCGTCACGAGGGCGGTACGACCGGCCAGGTCGACGTTCACGACGTGGGGGACCGCCACGGGTTCTGCCGTCATGGCGCATGAAGTTACGAGCTGTGTGGTCGGGCGCACATGGGATGGCGGCACATACTCCCGCCGTACTGTGTGGCCGTCCGCTACATCCCGGCCGTGCCCGCCACGGCGGTCGCGTCCCGCCCGACCCGACGTGGCCGTCCCGGCCGCGTCGGGCGTGTCTCCAGGCGTGCGTGCCGGGCGTGTCCCGCGGCGCGCCGTCGCGGACGCATCGGTAGGGTGTCGAACACACGTACTGGCTGGCGGTCGGAGGGAGGCGGCGTGCGGGTGCTCGGCGTCGACCCGGGGCTGACCCGGTGCGGCGTCGGCGTGGTGGAGGGGGTGCCCGGTCGGCCCTGCACGCTCATCGCCTACTACGTCGTCTACACCGACCCGGCCGACGAGTTGCCCACCCGCCTGCTGCACCTGGACCGCTCGCTTGCCGAGCTGGTCGCCGAGCACCGGCCGGACAGCGTGGCCGTGGAGCGGGTGTTCAGCCAGCACAACGTGCGTACGGTGATGGGCACCGCCCAGGCCAGCGGGATCGCGGTGCTGGCCGGGGCGCGTGCCGGGCTGCCGGTGCAGACGTACACCCCGAGCGAGGTCAAGGCGGCGGTGACCGGTTCCGGCCAGGCGGACAAGGCCCAGATGACCGCGATGGTCACCCGGCTGCTGCGACTGCCCGAGCCGCCCCGGCCGGCGGACGCCGCGGACGCCCTCGCGCTTGCCATCTGCCACGTGTGGCGCGGCGGCACCCGCTCGAAACTGGCCGCCGCGGCGGACCGGGTCAGACGAGGAGGAGCGAGATGATCGCCAGTGTGCGTGGCGTGGTGACCGCCACCGGCCCGGACCACGCGGTCATCGAGGTCGGCGGGGTCGGCCTGGCGGTGCAGTGCGCCCCCGGCACGCTCGCCGACCTGCGGGTCGGCCAGCCGGCCCGGCTGGCCACCAGCCTTGTCGTCCGGGAGGACTCGCTCACCCTCTACGGCTTTGCCGACGACGACGCCAAGGTGCTGTTCGAGCTGTTGCAGACCGCCAGCGGGGTCGGCCCGCGGCTGGCCCAGGCGGTGCTCGCGGTGCACACCCCCGATGCCGTACGCAAGGCCGTCGCCAACGCCGACACCGCGGCGCTGACCCGGGTGCCGGGCATCGGCAAGAAGGGCGCCGAGCGACTGGTGCTGGAGCTGCGCGACCGGATCGGCCCGGTGCCGGTGGGTGCCGACGGCGCGGCCGGGGTGACCGGCGGCAGCTGGCCGGATCAGGTCCGCCAGGCGTTGATCGGGCTCGGTTGGACGGCCGGCCAGGCCGACCAGGCGGTCGCCGCCGTCGCCGAGAGCGTCGACGGTCCCACCCCGCCGGTGCCGGTGCTGTTGAAGCAGGCCATCCGACTGCTGGGTCGGACCCGATGAGCAACGAGAACCTGGTCTCGGCGTACGTCAGCGACGCGGAGCTGGACGCGGAGGTCAGCGTCCGGCCGAGGCGCCTTTCCGAGTTCATTGCCCAGGACCGGGTTCGCGACCAGCTCGACCTGCTGCTTCAGGGAGCCATGCGGCGCGGCTCGCCGCCCGACCACATCCTGCTCTCGGGCCCGCCGGGCCTGGGCAAGACCAGCCTCGCCAACATCGTGGCCGCCGAGCTGGGCGCCGGGATCCGGGTGACCAGCGGGCCGGCGATCGAACGCTCCGGTGACCTGGCGGCGATCCTGACCAGCCTGGCCGAGGGGGACGTGCTCTTCATCGACGAGATCCACCGGATCGCCAGGCCGGCGGAGGAGCTGCTCTACAGCGCGATGGAGGACTTCCGGGTCGACGTGGTGGTCGGCAAGGGGCCGGGCGCCACCGCCATCCCGCTCGACGTGGAGCCGTTCACGCTTGTCGGCGCGACCACCCGGTCGGGTCTGCTCACCGGCCCGATGCGGGACCGGTTCGGCTTCGTGGCGCATCTGGATTTCTACGCGCCGGCCGACCTGGAGACGCTGCTGCACCGCTCGGCGCGGATCCTCGGGGTGCCGATCACCGAGGACGGGGCGGCGGAGATCGCCGGCCGGTCCCGGGGCACGCCCCGGATCGCCAACCGGCTGCTGCGCCGGGTGCGCGACTTCGCCGAGGTACGCGCCGACGGGGTGGTCACCGTCGCGACCGCCCGGGCGGCCCTGACCGTGTACGACGTGGACGCCCTCGGGCTGGACCGGCTCGACCGGGCGGTGCTGACCGCGCTGGTGGACTCGTTCCGGGGTGGTCCGGTCGGCCTGTCGACCCTGGCCGTGGCGGTGGGGGAGCAGCCGGACACGGTCGAGGAGGTCTGCGAGCCGTTCCTGGTGCGGGCGGGGCTGCTGGCGCGTACGCCCCGAGGCCGGGTGGCCACCGAAGCCGCCTGGCACCATCTGGGCCGTACGCCACCGAATGGTACATTTGCGGTAGAAGCTCCTCCCGCGCCCGATCTGTTCTCGCTGGACGTCGGCGAGCCGTGATCTGTTCGTGATCTGTGCCGCATTCGGCGTTCCCAGACAGAGCGACTAGACTCGCCGCGGTCTGTACAGGACGTGAAAATCCGCCTCCGTTGCGGCGCCGACGCGCCGGTCCGGCGGCCAATGGGAAGGTCGACAACCGTGCACTACGCAGCAGAAGGCGGCGGAGCGGGAGGCTTCACGCCGATCCTCATGATCGCTCTGCTCTTCGGCGTCATGTACTTCATGATGATCCGTCCGCAGCAGAAGCGCCGCCGCGAGGCCGAATCGATGCAGTCCAACCTCTCCGTGGGCGACGAGGTGGTCACCATCGGCGGGCTCTACGGCACGGTCACCGGTGTCGAGGACGACAGCGTCCTGCTGGAGGTCGCTCCCGGAGTGCAGACCCGCTACGCCCGGCCCGCGATCGCCCGGGTGGTCACCCCGGCGGAGCGCCCGGTCGAGTCGCCCGTCGAGGAGTCCGACTCCGTCAAGGACTGACGCCGCGTCCCAACCGGGTCGCCGGTCTCCCGGCGGTTCGGGCGGGAGGGTGCCCACGCGCGTCCCCGGGTGGGTGCCATCCGCTAATTGCGCATTGAGACAATTGGATAGAAGGCCGACGCCGGGCGCCGGCGCGCCGACTCGTACCCGGTCCACGCGTCCGCGTCGACCCCGGAGGCGGCGGCGCCAGCCTGAGCGCCGTCGGAAGGCAGACCGTCGGCCGGGGGATTCCGGCCGACCCGCCGCCGCACCCGCGGCGGCGTGACCACAGGGAGACAGGACAGCCGTGGCACCACCTCAGGGACAGATGCGCCCGGGACGGCAGTTGGCCGTGCTCGGGGCCATCTTCGTCGTCCTCTATCTTTTGGTGTTCTTCTCGGGCGGCGCCAGCGGTGGCTGGAAGGACCGGCTCGAACCCCGCCTCGGTCTTGACCTGGTCGGCGGCACGCGGCTCACGCTGGAGGCCACAAACACCCTCGACGGCCGGGCCCCCACGGCGGAGAACCTGGAGCGGGCCCGCCAGATCATCGAGAGCCGGGTCAACGCGTACGGCGTGGCCGAGGCCGAGGTGGTCACCGAGGGCGACCGCAACATCGTCGTCTCCCTGCCCGGCGAGAACCGCGAGCTCAACGAGGTCGGCAGCGCCGCCGAGCTGCGGTTCCGGAAGGTCCTGAAGATCGCCGACGGCAGCGGGTCCATCCCATCGCCGGCACCGAGCGAAAGCCCTTCGGCGACCCCGTCCGGCTCCGCGAGCCCCGAGGCCACCCCGTCTGGCACCGCGAGCCCCACGCCGGACGCCGAAGCCTCCTCGTCGCCCGACGCCGGCGGTCAGGGTGGTGGTGCACCGACCCCGACGCCGTCGGCGACCCCGTCGCCCACCCCGTCGGCCACGCCGGACGAAGAGGTGACGCAGAGCATCGAGGAGCAGCGCCGCGCCGTCGAGCAGAAGGTCGGCGCCGAGGCGTGGGCCGCGGCGAGCGGCCTGCAGGCGCCGGCCGATCTCAGCGTCGACCCGTCGCTGGCCGACAAGCTCAAGCCGTTCGGTGAGCTGAGCGGCCGCGAGGTCGCGGTACTGCCGGCGCAGATGCAGTTCAACGTGCCGACGATCAGCTGCGCCCAGCTCGACGACCGGCCCCCGGCGTCTATCTCCGACCCGGAGCAGCAGGTCGTCGCCTGCGAGGGCGGGTACGCCAAGAACCTGCTGGACGTGGCGAAGGTGCTCGGCACCGACGTCTCCGACGCCAACGCGGTGCGCGACCAGACCAGCCAGTGGGTGGTCAGCCTGAACTTCACCGGCTCCGGCCAGGACAAGTGGACCGCGTTGACCCGCGAGGCGTTCAACAACGAGGGCCAGGCGTGCGACGCGTCCGCGCTCGGTGACGAGGGCAAGTGCCGGGTCGCCGTGGTGCTGGACAACCAGATCATCTCGTCGCCGCAGATCCAGGGCGTGCTCACCGGCAACTCCCAGATCACCGGCAACTTCAGCAACGCCGAGGCCAGCGAGTTGGCCGGCTACCTCAGCTACGGCGCCCTGCCGGTCACCTTCGAGGCGCAGGAGCAGCAGAACGTCACCGCCACCCTGGGCGCCAGCCACCTGCGGGCCGGTCTGCTCGCGGCCGGCATCGGCATGCTGCTGGTCATCATCTACTCGTTCTTCTACTACCGCCTGCTCGGCTCGGTGATCTTCCTGAGCCTGATCCTCTCGGCGCTGCTGCTCTTCGGCGCGCTGGTGTTCCTCGGCCGGCAGATCGGCTTCACGCTCACCCTCGCCGGCATCGCCGGCATCATCGTCTCGCTCGGTGTGGCGGCGGACTCGTTCGTCATCTACTTCGAACGCCTCAAGGACGAGATCCGGGAGGGGCGCAGCCCACGTAGCGCGGTACCTCGGGCCTGGGTCCGGGCCCGCCGGACGATCATCTCCGCCAACGCGATCACGATCATGTCGGCGGTGGTGCTCTACATCGTCTCGGTCGGCACGGTGAAGGGTTTCGCCTTCGCCCTCGGTCTGGCCACGGTGCTGGACCTGCTGGTGGTCTTCCTCTTCCGGCATCCGATCATGACGATGTTCGCCCGTACCAAGGCGTTCCTGTCCCCACGGGTCAGCGGCCTGGGCCGGGCACTGCCGGCCCGGTCGGAGCAGGCCCCGTCCCGCAACCAGCGTGTCAAGGAGGCCTGAGATGGCTGAGACTGGTCTGGCAGCCCGCCTCTACCGAGGTGAGGCCGGCCTCAACATCGTCGGCCGGCGCAAGATGTGGTTCACCGTCGCCGCCGTGCTGGTGCTGATCGCGCTCGGCAGCGTCATCTTCCGGGGCTTCAGCCTCGGCATCGAGTTCGCCGGTGGCAACTCGTTCCAGGTGCCGACCAGCGTCGGCACCCTGGAGCAGGTGGAGGACCGCGCGGGCGAGGTGCTGGCCACCGCGGGTGAGGGTGGCCGGGTGGTCACCACCCAGCAGGTCGGCGGTGGCGGCGACGAGTTCTACGAGCTGCGTACCACCGAACTCGACGCCGAGCAGGCCGAAGCGGTCCGGGCCCAGTTGGGTCAGGTGTTCAACATCGACCCGGCGGAGATCGCCAGTAACCGGGTCAGCGAGGCGTGGGGCAGCCAGGTCACCAACCGGGCCCTGCTCGGTCTGGTGATCTTCCTGGCGTTGGTGACCGTCTACCTGGTCCTGCGCTTCGAGTGGCAGATGGCGGTCGGGGCGATCTTCGCCCTGGTGATGAACCTGGTCCTCACTGCCGGCCTCTACTCGATCGTCGGGTTCGAGGTCACCCCGTCGACGATCATCGGATTCCTCACAATTCTGGGCTTCGCCCTGTACGACGTGGTGGTGGTCTTCGACAAGGTGCAGGAGAACACCAGAGGCATCACCGCGAACAACAACCAGACGTACGGCGAGGCGGCCAACCTGGCCGTGAACCAGAGCCTGATGCGGTCGATCAACACCTCCGTGGTCGCCCTGCTCCCGGTCGGCGGCATCCTGTTCATCGGTGCCGGCCTGCTCGGCGCGGGCACCCTGAAGGACCTCGGCCTGGTGCTCTTCGTCGGTATGGCGATGGCCTTCCTCACCTCGATCACACTGGCCACCCCGCTGCTGGTGGTGCTGAAGAACCGCGACCCGCGGATCCAGGCGCACAACAAGCGGGTGCTGGCCCGGCGGTCCACGGTCAGCCGGGGCGAGACCCCGGCCAAGGCGGGTGGCCAGCCGCGCCCGGTCGAGCGGGACGAGGAGCCGGTCACCGCGGAGACCGGCGCCCTCGCCGGTGCCGCCGCGCCGAAGGTGGGCGCCCGGCCGGCGAGCAAGCGTTCCGGCGGTGCCCGGGGCGGGCGTCCCGGTGGCGGCAACCGTCCGGGCGGCGGAAAGCGACGCTGAGGACGCCCGGGGCGACCCGGTAGAAACAGGTACCGGCGGCGTCCTGCATGCTGTGCGAGCAGTGTGCGGGACGCCGCCGTCGTGTGGAAGGGAAGCGGAACTGCCGTGACGGAGACCCACAGCACCGGAGTACGCGGGGACAGCGGGCCGGAGGTGGCCCGGCTGGTGGCCAGCCGGGTGCTCGACGTGCCTGACTTTCCCAAGCCCGGCGTCATGTTCAAGGACCTGATGCCGTTGTTCGCCGACGGTGACGCCTTCCGGGACGTGATCGACGGGATCGTCGCGTACCACGGGCGGGAGTCCTTCGACGCCGTGGTCGGCATCGAGGCGCGCGGGTTCGTGGTCGCCGCCGCGATCGCGTACGCGACCGGAGTCGGGGTGGTGCCGGTGCGCAAGGCCGGCAAGTTGCCCCGGCCGGCGTACGCCGCCTCCTATGAGCTGGAGTACGGCGAGGCCACGCTCGAAGTGCACCAGGACGCCTTCACCGCCGGTCACCGGGTGCTGGTGGTCGACGACGTGCTCGCCACCGGCGGCACGGCGGCGGCCACGTTGGATCTGGTGGAGCGAGCGGGTGGCACGGTGGCGGGTTTCACCGTGCTGCTGGAGCTGTCCTTCCTCGGCGGGCGCGACCGACTGGCCCCGCGTCCCGTGCATGCCCTGTTGACCGTTTGAGGCGTCGACGGCCCCGGACGGGCCCGGCACGGTCCGTCCGGCGGAGCGGCACGGCACCCGCGGTGGGGGTAGCATTGCCCATTGCTGACCGGGCGGTTACCCGCCTGTGCGGCGCTAGACCAGACCGGCCGGCGCACGGTCGGTGTCGTCCCGGCGAGCGGTGAGGAGGCCGGTGTCCCACGAGGTCGTTCCTCCGGTGGAGGGCACGGTGCACCCGACAGGTGACGCGGAGGGCTCGCTGACCGACCGCAACGGCGCCGCGGCGGCGCCGGGTGGCGGGTCGGGCGCGGCGCAGCGGGCCGGCGACCCGGCTCGTCCGGCCGCCGGCTCCGGGGACGGCGATTCCTCGGCGGCCGGTGGATTCGGCCTGTCCCACGCGCCCACCGGGCGGCGGGTCCGGGCGCGGTTGGCCCGGTTCAACGCGCCATGGCAGTCCTCGCAGGTCAGCGAGGTGCTGGAGCCGCTGATCGCGTCGCACCGGGAGAATCACCCCAAGGCCGACGCGCGGCTGTTGCAGCGGGCCTTCGACACGGCGGCGCGCTGGCACTCCGGCCAGTACCGCAAGTCCGGCGACCCCTACATCACCCACCCGCTCGCGGTGGCGACCATCCTGGCGAACCTGGGCATGGACACCACCACCCTGGTCGCGGCGCTCCTGCACGACACCATCGAGGACACGGAGTACACCCTCGACCAGATGCGGTCCGACTTCGGTGGTGAGGTCGCCCTGCTGGTCGACGGGGTCACCAAGCTCGACAAGGTCAAGCTCGGTGACGCGGCGAAGGCCGAGACGATCCGCAAGATGGTCGTCGCCATGGCCAAGGACCCGCGCGTCCTGGTGATCAAGCTGGCCGACCGGCTGCACAACATGCGGACGCTTACCTTCCTGCCGCGCCCGAAGCAGGAGCAGAAGGCGAAGGAGACGCTGGAGATCCTCGCCCCCCTGGCCCACCGGCTCGGTATGAACACGATCAAGTGGGAGCTGGAGGACCTGGCGTTCGGGACGTTGTTCCCGAAGCGGTTCGAGGAGATCAACCGGCTGATCGGGGAGCACCAGCCGCAGCGGGAGGCGTTGCTGCGGCAGGTGACGCAGAAGGTGCAGACGGACCTGAAGGCCGCCAAGATCAAGGCGGAGACCACCGGCCGGCCGAAGCACCTCTACTCGATCTACCAGAAGATGATCGTGCGGGGGCGGGACTTCAACGACATCTACGACCTGGTGGGCGTACGCATCCTGGTCGACACGGTGCGGGACTGCTACGCGGCGCTGGGGGTGATCCACGCGAACTGGCAGCCGGTGCCGGGCCGGTTCAAGGACTACATCGCCATGCCCAAGTTCAACATGTACCAGTCGCTGCACACCACGGTGATCGGTCCCACCGGCAAGCCGGTGGAGATGCAGATCCGCACGTACGCGATGCACCGTACGGCGGAGTTCGGCATCGCGGCGCACTGGAAGTACAAGGAGCACAAGGGCACCCAGATCGTCGGCCCGCCCGCCCACATCGACGAGATGACCTGGCTGCGGCAGCTGCTGGACTGGCAACGAGAGGCCGCCGACCCGAGCGAGTTCCTGGACGCGTTGCGGTTCGACCTGTCCAGCCAGGAGGTGTACGTCTTCACCCCGAAGGGCGACGTGATCCCGTTGCCGACGGGGTCGACGCCTGTGGACTTCGCGTACGCGGTGCACACCGAGGTGGGGCACAAGTGCATCGGGGCGCGGGTCAACGGCAAGCTGGTGCCGCTGGAGTCGACCCTGTCCAACGGCGACGTGATCGAGATCTTCACCTCGAAGTCCGACACGGCCGGCCCGACTCAGGACTGGCTCGGCTTCGTCAAGAGCCCCCGGGCGCGGACGAAGATCCGGCAGTACTTCAACAAGGAGCGCCGCGAGGAGGCGATCGAGGAGGGCAAGGACGCGATCGTCAAGGCGATGCGCAAGCAGGGCATGCCGTTGCAGCGGATGCTCACCTCCGACAACCTGATGGCCATCGCCCGGGACCTGCACCTGGCCGACGTGGCGTCGCTGTACGCGGCCGTCGGCGACAGTCAGGTCTCCGCCCAGTCGGTGGTGCAGAAGCTGATGGCCTCCTACGGCGGGGAGGAGGGCGCGGCCGAGGACATCGCCGAGACCGCCGTGGCCACCCGCCCGCCGCGCAGCCGCGCCTCCAGCCACGACCCCGGTGTGGTCGTACGCGGGGTCAGCGACGTGTGGATCAAGCTGGCCCGCTGCTGCACCCCGGTCCCGCCGGACTCGGTCTTCGGTTTCGTGACCCGTTCCGGCGGGGTGAGCGTGCACCGCGACGACTGCGCCAACGCGGAGGACCTGCGCGCCCAGGGCGAGCGGGTGGTCGAGGTGAACTGGAAACTCACCTCCGCCTCGACGTTCCTGGTGGCGATCCAGGTGGAGGCGCTCGATCGGCACAAGCTGCTGGCGGACGTCACCCGGGTGCTCTCCGAGGAGCGGGTCAACATCCTCTCCGCCACCGTCACCACCACCCGCGACCGGGTTGCGGTGAGCCGGTTCAGCTTCGAGATGGCCGACCCCAAACACCTAGGGCACCTGCTGGCGGCGGTACGCAAGGTCGACGGCGTCTTCGACGCCTACCGCGTAACCTCCGGCGCCTAACCCCCACCCACCCACCCACCCACCCCGCCCTGACCCGTTGATCAAGAAGTTTTGGTCTCGATCCGGCCGGATCGAGACCAAAACTTCTTGATCAACCAAGGCGGGAACGGGGGGTGGGGGAGAGATGGAAACGCCCGTCGGCGGAGCCGACGGGCGCTTCGGGTGGTTCGGGTCAGGCGTCGGTCATCGTGAGGTCGGTGATGACGACCTCCTTCTTCGGGTGACCGCCACCGGCCTGCTGGGCGAACGCGCCGTCGTCACCGGCCGCCGCGACATCCTTCACGATGTCCATTCCGCCGGTGATGGTGCCGAGGACGGTGTAGTTCGGGTCCAGCGGCGAATCGCCGTACACGATGAAGAACTGGCTGCCGCTGCTGGACGGCTGGCCCGAGTTGGCCATCGCGATGACGCCCTCCGGGTACGGCGGCCGCTTGTCGGCCGGCAGGTTCTCCTCCGCCATGCGGTAGCTCGGACCGCCGGTGCCGTCGGTGTCCCGCCAGCCCTCGCCGGTGGCGCTCGGGTCGCCGCACTGGAGCACCTTGATGCCTTCGGTCACCAGCCGGTGGCACTTGGTGTTGTCGAAGAAGTTCTGCTCGGCCAGGTGGGTGAAGCTGCCCGCCGTGCACGGCACCGCGGACCTGTCGATCCGGGCGGTGATCGGGCCGAGGTTCGTGGTGATCGTCATGGTCTGGACACCAACCTTGCTCTGCTGCGTGTCCGGCAGCCCGACGTCCTTGACCTGCGGGGTGCGCTCACCCTCGGGCATCTCGACCCAGTCGCACTGCACGGAGTTCGCGTCCTGGGCCGCGTTGTCGGTGCCGCTGTCGTCGCCGAGCACGTTGCTGGCGAGCCAGGCCGTGCCGGCGACCACCAGCAGCAGGACCACGCCGGCCCCGACGACCGCCTGCGTCTGGCGGCGCTTACGGGCCCGAGCGGCCCGCTCGGCCATCTCCTTCTCGAGCCGGGCGCGGGCCGCCGCGCGCTGCCGCTCTCTGGTGGACGTCACGCCTCGATCCTCCTGGACTGTATGTGGATGCCGCTGCGGTGGGGTTGGGGCCCGGCCGCCCGTGGTCAGCCGGCGCTGGCGCTGGCCTCGGGGTCGCCCGAGGCCGCCGGACTCGGTGTGCCGGAGGACTCCGGCGTGCCCGAGGGCGCCGGATCGGCGGACGACGCCGGATCCAGCACGGGCTCGCCGACGGTCAGGCTCTGGATGACCACGTCGTCATCCTCCGGCTTGACCTTCTCCCCGGCCCCATTGTCCACCGTCGGCAGGGCGCCGATCTTCTCGACGACGTCGAGGCCCTCGGTGACCCGGCCGATGATCGGAAACTTCGGCTCGGCGGTGGTGAAATCCTTGAAGAAGATCAGGAACTGGCTGCCGTTGGCGCCGGGCGGGTTCGAGATCATCGCGACCGTGCCCTTGGGGTACGTCGGTGGCTCGTCCGGGGACGGGCTCGGCTGCGGCGACGCCTCCGGCGCGGTCGGCACGTTCTCGTCGTAGAACGAGTAGGCCGGGCCGCCCAGACCGGTGCCGCTGGGATCGCCGCAGCGCACCGCGCCGTCGGCGGTGATCTCGTGGCACTTGGTGTTGTCGTAGAACGACTGGCTGGCCAGGTGGGTGATGCTGGCCGCGGCGCACGGGGCGCTGGCAAGATCCAGCTCGACGGAGATCGGCGCACCCTGGTTGGTGGTGATCGTCATCGGCCGGGTGCCGGTGACCGGCAGCCCGGTGGTCGGGGGCTCGCCGACATCCTTGAGGTTGGCGTTGCCCTCGGTGTTCTGCGGGGTCCAGAGGCAGACCTCGTCGGCCGCGGTGTCCTCGGTCGGCTCGCTGTCGAACGCGCCGAGGGCCCACGCCGAGCCGGCGACGACCAGCACGAGGATCAGGGCGGTGCCGACACCGGCCTGGATGCGTCGGCGACGCCTGGCGGCGGCGGCCCGGCGGGCCAGTTGCCGGTCGAGCTTGGCCCGCGCCAGTTTGCGCTGCCGGTCCCTGCTGGAAGCCACCCGTGCTCCCCTTTCCTCTACCCTGGTCGTCACCCGGTGGTCGTGTACCTGTCGGGCGGCAGGTGTGCCACGCCACACGCCCGCCAGAGTGTACGGGTACCGGCTGGGAAAGTGGTGTACGAGGTCGGTGCCCTTCTACATCGGGCTCCGTCAGTGCCTCACCCGGGGGCCGGCGGGTCGGGCCGGTAGGCCGGCGACGCCGGTAGGCTGCCGGAGAGGACGACTCGACGGAAAGGGGAGCGGACGTGCTCGTGGTCGGCTTTCCCGCGGACGCCTTCGGCACCAACTGCTACGTGGTCGCCACCGGGCCGGGGGAACAGTGCGTGGTGGTCGATCCCGGCATCGGGGTGGTCGACCGGCTCGACGCGCTGCTCGCCGAGCATCGTCTGCACCCGGCCGCGGTGCTGCTCACCCACGGGCACCTCGACCACACCTTCTCCGTGGCGCCGGTCTGCGGGGCGCGCGGAATCACCGCGTACGTGCACCCGGACGACCGGGAGCTGCTGGCGGATCCGACGAAGGCGCTGTCGATGGAACTGACGCAGCTCTTCGGCGGGCGACTGCCGTACGCCGAGCCAGAGGACGTGGCCGAGTTGGCCGACGGTACGACGCTCGCCCTCGCCGGGCTGGAGATCACCGTCGACCATGCGCCCGGCCATACCGGCGGGTCGGTGCTCTTCCGGCTGCCCGGCGCCGGCTCGCCCTGGGAGGCGGAGCAGCTCTGCCTCTCCGGTGACGTGCTCTTCGCCGGCTCGATCGGCCGCACCGACCTGCCGGGCGGCAGCATGCCGACGATGGTCACCAGCCTGCGGGACAAGATCCTCCCGTTGGCCGACGACACCGTCGTCCTGCCCGGCCACGGCCCCACGACCACCATCGGCCGCGAGCGCGCCACCAACCCGTACCTTGTCGAGGTGGCGGAGTTGGGCGGCGCGCGACCGGCACCCACCCGCGGCCTGTAACGGTCGCGTCGAGACCGCACCGCGCGGACCGCGCGGGATCGTCAGCAGACTCTGCCGCGCAGCGCGCGGCTGCCGAGGGAGTACGTCATGAGCAAGCCCACGCCCATCTCCGGTTTCCCGGAGTGGACGCCCGCCCAACGGATGATCGAGCAGTACGTGCTGGACCGGATCCGGTCGACCTTCGAGCTGTACGGCTTCGCGCCGCTGGAGACCCGGGCGGTCGAGCCGTTGGACCAGTTGCTGCGTAAGGGGGAGACCTCCAAGGAGGTCTACGTGATCCGACGGCTGCACGGTGAACCGGAGGGCCCGGCCGGTGACGACGCCCTCGGCCTGCACTTCGACCTGACCGTGCCGTTCGCCAGGTACGTGCTGGAGAACGCCGGCAAGCTGAACTTCCCGTTCCGCCGCTACCAGATCCAGAAGGTGTGGCGCGGTGAGCGCCCGCAGGAGGGGCGTTACCGGGAGTTCCTCCAGGCCGACATCGACATCGTCGACCGGGACACCCTCGCGGTGCACCACGAGGCGGAGATGCCGCTCGTCGTCGGCGACGCGCTGCGGTCGTTGCCGATCCCGCCGATCCGCATCCAGGTCAACAACCGCAAGATCTGTGAGGGCTTCTACCGGGGCATCGGTCTGACCGATCCGGAGGCGGCGCTGCGCGCGGTCGACAAGCTCGACAAGATCGGCCCGGCCGGTGTCACGGAGCTGCTGGCGACCACCGCCGGGGCGAGCGAGGCACAGGCCAAGGCGGTGCTGTCACTTGCCGAGATCTCCGCGCCGGACGCCTCCTTCGCGGACGCGGTGCGCGCGCTCGGGGTCAGTGATCCGCTGCTCGACGAGGGGGTCGAGGAGTTGGTCCGGGTGGTGGAGACCGCCGCCGCGCACGCGCCGGGTCTCTGCGTCGCGGACCTGCGTATCGCCCGGGGTCTGGACTACTACACCGGCACCGTCTACGAGACGCAGCTGATCGGGTACGAGCGGTTCGGCTCGATCTGCTCCGGCGGTCGGTACGACAACCTGGCCAGCGCGGGCAACGCCCGCTTCCCCGGGGTGGGCATCTCGATCGGCGTGACCCGCCTGCTCGGGCTGCTCTTCGGCGCGGGCGCACTGTCCGTGTCGCGGGCGGTGCCCACCTGCGTGCTGGTCGCGGTGACCAACGAGGAACTGCGGGCGAAAAGCGACTCCGTCGCCGGGGCGTTGCGGTCCCGGGGGATCCCGGCCGAGGTGTCGCCGAGCGCGGCGAAGTTCGGCAAGCAGATCCGGTACGCCGAGCGGCGTGGCATCCCGTACGTCTGGTTCCCGGGTGCGGACGGCGACCCCGACGAGGTCAAGGACATCCGTTCCGGTGAGCAGGTGGCCGCCGCGCCGGGGGAGTGGACGCCGCCTCGCGAGGATCTCAAGCCCCTGGTGAGCTGAGCGCGGTGTTGCCGTAACCCTGAGATCGCTTTCCCGGTCCGGGGTGTCACACGGAGGTCGTACTGGCCGTGTGACACCCCGGTCTTCGTATGTGTCCTCCCTGTTACGGATTGCCGGTGGGTGAATTCGGGCATAGCCAGGTCTTGTTAACGATCTTAAATATGTGAATACTTTCCATCGCTTGGCCATTTCCCCAGGTGGTCGAGCTGCCCCCGTCCCTGTCGACGTGACAGGGCCTCATCCCCCATGTCGGGAGGCTGTTACATGCGACCCACGAGGTCAATGGTCCGCCGTGTCGTCACCGTAGCCGCGGCAGGAACCCTGGTCGCCGGCGTGTTGGCCGGCACCCCCGCCCAGGCGGCACCCGGGAGCGTCTCGCCCGACGCCGCCGCCGCGCTCGCCGACCGGCTCGGAGACCGTGCCGCCGGCACCTACGCCGACGCCAGCGGCAAGATGGTCGTCGCCGTCACCGACGTCGCCGCCGCCCGCCAGGCGGCCGCCGTCGGCGCCAAGGTCAAGGTCGTCAAGCGCGGTGCCGCGGAGCTGAACCGCGCCACCGCCGTGCTGGAGCGTTCCGTCAACATCCCCGGCACCGCCTGGTGGACCGACCCGGTCACCAACCAGGTGGTCGTCTCCGTCGACACCACCGTCACCGGGGCCAAGCTGGAGCGGGTCAAGGCCGCTGCGGCGCGCACCAACGGCGCGGTACGCATCGAGGCCGAGGCCGGCGTGCTGAGCACCCGCATCTCCGGTGGCCAGGCCATCTACGCCGGCGGTGGCGGGCGCTGCTCGCTCGGCTTCAACGTGCGCAGCGGCAGCACGTACTACTTCCTGACTGCGGGCCACTGCACCAACATCTCGTCGAGCTGGTACAGCAACTCGGGTCAGACCTCGCTGCTGGGCACCCGCGCCGGCAGCAGCTTCCCGGGCAACGACTACGGCATCGTCCGGCACAACAACTCGGGCAACGCGGCCGGCAACGTCTACCTCTACAACGGCAGCTACCGGGACATCACCGGCGCCGGTAACGCGTACGTCGGTCAGTCGGCGCAGCGCTCCGGCAGCACCACCGGCCTGCGCAGCGGCTCGGTGACCGCGCTCAACGCCACGGTCAACTACGCCGAGGGGCGGGTCAGCGGTCTGATCCGGACCAACATCTGCGCCGAGCCCGGCGACAGCGGCGGCTCGCTGTTCAGCGGCAGCACCGCACTCGGCCTGACCTCCGGCGGCAGCGGCAACTGCCGTACCGGCGGCACCACCTTCTTCCAGCCGGTCACCGAGGCGCTGAGCCGCTACGGCGTCAGCATCTTCTGACCTCCCCGTCAGGAGAACCTGCTCCGCCAGCGGGCCGCCGGATTCCTCCTCCGGCGGCCCGCACCGCTGTCCCGGACCATGTTCCATCGACTACTGTCGGCCGATGGTCGTACGACTCCTGGCGCAGTTGCGCGCGCCGATCTTCGTGGGCGGGCAGGGGTCGGCCTGGGTGCTGCTCGCCGTGGACGCGCGTCGTGAATGGAACGCGTCCTGGTTCGTCGGGCTCCTCCTGGTGCTCGGTGTGCTCGCCGCGATACCCGCGGCGGTTGTCGACCAGCCGGAATTCCGGGTGGTCGCCCTGGTCACCCAGACCGTCGGCGCTGGCGTCGTCGCGCTGGCCCTGTACGACACGGCGGACAAGCGGGCGCTGTGGGCGTACGTCCTGGCCGCTCTCGGCGCGGTGGCCCTGCCGTCGAGCCGGCCGGTGCTCGGGGCCTTTCCGGCGAGCAGGTCGGCGCTCGGTCGGGCCACCGTGATCGGCGTGGGGGCGACTCTCCTGCTCACCATCGGCGCATCGGCTCCGGCCCTGGCCTGGAGCGGTACCCAGCCCGAGGTGATGGTGTGCGTGCGGCCGGAAGCATCTGTCGACGAGCTGACCCGCGACGGCCGCCGCTTCGATCCCGAACACGTCATCGCCGGCTTCGGGTTCGACGGGCCGCGCAGCTCGTGCCTGGAGGTGTTTTTCGATCCCGGCGCCACCGCGGGCGACGCCGACGACGTGGCGCGCCGCTACTCCGTGGACCCGAGGGTCGTGTCGGTGAGCCGGACGCGCTGACGGAGCGTCCGTCCGTCACCGCAGGTGTCGACAAGGGCCCTGGTCCGCGTACCCGGGGAACGTCGACGGGCGGGTGCTGACAGAATGCCGGGGAGCAGACGTAGGGCAAGACGAGGGAGACGCACGTCGTGATCCGTACCCATGACGCCGGCAGCCTGCGCGCGACGGACGCCGGCACCACGGTGACGCTCGCCGGGTGGGTGGCCCGCCGGCGCGACCACGGCGGTGTCATCTTCGTCGACCTGCGCGACGGCTCGGGCGTGGTGCAGGTGGTCCTCCGGGAGGAGGACGCGCACGCGCTGCGCAACGAGTACTGCGTCAAGGTCGTCGGTGAGGTCACCCGGCGGCCCGAGGGTAACGAGAACCCGGAGCTGCCCACCGGCGAGATCGAGGTGACGGCGGCCGAGCTGGAGGTGCTCTCCGAGGCCGCGCCGCTGCCGCTGCCGGTGGACGACCAGGTGGTGGCCGGGGACGACGTCCGGCTCAAGTACCGCTACCTCGACCTGCGGCGCGGCGGCCCGGCGCGGGCCATGCGGCTGCGGTCACGCGCCAACCAGCTGGCCCGTACGGTGCTGCACGAGCGGGACTTCCTGGAGATCGAGACGCCCACGCTGACCCGGTCCACGCCGGAGGGCGCGCGCGACTTCCTGGTGCCGGTGCGCCTTCAGCCGGGCAGCTGGTACGCGCTGCCGCAGTCGCCGCAGCTGTTCAAGCAGTTGCTGATGGTCGGCGGGATGGAGCGTTACTACCAGATCGCCCGCTGCTACCGCGACGAGGACTTCCGGGCCGACCGGCAGCCGGAGTTCACCCAGCTGGACATCGAGATGTCGTTCGTCACCGAGGACGATGTGATCGACCTCGGCGAGGCGATCGTCGCCGCGCTCTGGTCGGAGCTGGCCGACCACGAGATCCCCCGGCCCATTCCGCGGATCACCTGGCACGACGCGATGGCCCGGTACGGCTCGGACAAGCCGGACCTGCGCTACGGCGTCGAGCTGACCGAGCTGACCGACTACCTGCGGGGTACCGCGTTCCGGGTGTTCGCCGGGGCGATCGACGCGGGAGGCTACGTGGGTGCGGTGGTCATGCCCGGTGGCGCGTCCCAGACCCGCAAGGAGCTGGACGGCTGGCAGGACTGGGCCAAGGCGCGTGGCGCCAAGGGCCTGGCCTACGTGGTGCTCGACGCCGAGACCGGTGAGGCACGCGGGCCGGTGGCGAAGAACCTGTCGGCAGAGCATCTGGCCGGGCTGGCCGACGCGGTCGGTGCCAAGCCTGGCGATGCGATCTTCTTCGCCGCCAGCGGGGAGACCCGCGAGGCCCAGGAGCTGCTCGGTGCGGCCCGGATCGAGATCGCGCGGCGGGCCGGCCTGGTCGACGAGAGCGCCTGGGCGTTCTGCTGGGTGGTCGACGCCCCCATGTTCGAGAAGACCGACGAGGGGGGATGGACGGCTGTGCACCACCCGTTCACCTCGCCGAACTCCGAGTGGGTCGACCGGTTCGAGGAGGCGCCGGACCGGGCTCTGGCGTACGCGTACGACATCGTCTGCAACGGCAACGAGATCGGCGGCGGTTCGATCCGTATCCACCGCCGTGACGTGCAGCAGCGGGTGTTCGACCTGCTCGGCATCAGCCCCGAGGAGGCACAGGACAAGTTCGGCTTCCTGCTGGAGGCGTTCAGCTACGGCCCGCCCCCGCACGGCGGTATCGCGTTCGGCTGGGACCGGGTCTGCATGCTGCTCGCCGGGGCCGACTCGATCCGCGAGGTGATCGCCTTCCCGAAGACCCGGGGCGGCTTCGACCCCCTCACCGGCGCACCCACCCCGATCACCGCCCAGCAGCGCACCGAGGCCGGCATCGACGCCAAACCCAAGCCCCAGCAGCCCCCGTCCCACGCCGGCACCGCCGGCCCCGCCGCCCCCGTATCCGACCCCACCTGACCACCCCCCTGGCCCCTCTCCCCGCTTGCCCCTCTGTCCGGCTGCCCTCTGTCCGTTGATCAAGAAGTTTGCGTCATGATCTGGGCCGGATCGAGACCAAAACTTCTTGATCAACCGGTGCGGGAGCGGGGGAGCGGGGGAGCGGGGGAGTGGATGAGGGGGCGACTGTGCGGGTGTTGGTGGTGGGTGGTGGTGGGGACGTGCCACTCCGGTGAGATCGGGTTGCCGGGTGTCGAGGTCCGTCGACTGGACGTGACCGATCGGGCCGCGGTGGTCGCGCTGGTCGCGGCAGTACGTCCGGACGCCGTGGTCGCCACCCCCTACCGGTACGGCGACTGGGCGGTCACCGCTGACGGGGCGGCGCACGTCGCGTACGCCGCCGCGCGGGTGGGGGCCCGGTTGGTGCACATCTCCAGCGACGCGTTGCACGCCGGGCGACCCGAGGCGTACGCCGACGACGATCCACCCACACCGATTTTTCCGTACGGGGCGGCGAAGGCGGCTGCGGAGACGGCGGTGCGGGCGATCGACCCGGGTGCTGTGCTGGTGCGCACCTCGCTGATCCTGGGGGAGGGGAGCAAGCAGATTCAGCTCTGCCGGGATGCGCTGGCCGGTCGGGCGACCCTGTTCACCGATGAGCTGCGCTGCCCGATCGACGTCGGTGACCTCGCCGCCGCCGCGTTGGAGCTGGTGGGCACCGACGTCGCCGGCCCGCTGAACGTGGCGGGCCCGAACGCGGTGAGCCGGGCGGAACTGGGCCTGCTGGTGGCCCACCGGGAGGGCATCGACCCCGCCGGCCTGAAGACCACCACCGGTGCCGGTGCCGGGGTGGTGCGCCCCACCGAGGTACGCCTCGACTCCACCCGGGCCGTCGGTCTGCTCCGCACCCGGCTGCGCGGTGTCTCGGAGCTGCTCGCCGCCGGCCGCTGACTGTTTCTGCCCGACATAGCGGCCAACGTCCCGTCACCCCGCACCCAGCCACCCGCACGTCGACAACTGTGCACAACTATTGTGCACAGGAGTTGTGCACAGTTATTGTGCATTCATGACCGAGGGAGAGCGTCGCCCACCGCCGCGACAGGTCCGCATCGATCACCGACAGGTCCGGGTGCTGGCGCATCCACTGCGGGCCCGGCTGCTCGGCGCGCTGCGGGTCAAGGGACCGGCCACCGCGACCACCCTCGCCGGACTGCTCGACAGCAACACCGGCGCGACCAGCTATCACCTGCGCCAGTTGGCCGAGGTCGGCCTGGTCGTCGAGGAGCCCGACCGGGGCACCGGGCGACAGCGCTGGTGGCGAGCCGCCCATGACGTGACCAACTGGGAGAACACCGACTTCGACAACGACCCCGACGCCCGGGCCGCGATGGAGTGGATCCAGGCCGAGCAGGTCCGCCTCTTCGTCGAGCACACCGAGCGATGGTTCGCCGTCCGCGACGAGTGGTCACCCGAGTGGCGGGACGCCTTCGGCATGAGCGATGCCTTCCTGACCATTCCGGCGGCCCGGCTGGCCGAGTTGCAGCAGGAGCTGTGGCGCATCCTGGAGCGCTACCGGGCCGAGGCCGATCCGGATGAGCCCGGTGCCGAGCAGGTGCAGATCTTCCTCGCCTCCTTCCCGCTGCTGCTCGGGAGGAAGCCGTGAGCGAGCTGTCCGTACGCCAGATCCGGCGTCGTTTCCTGGTTCTGCACGGTCTGCGCTGGCTACCGACCGGCCTGCTGATCCCGGTGGTGATCCTGCTGATGCAGGAGCGGGGCCTGACCCTGACCCAGATCGGTCTGGCCGCCGCCGCCCAGGGGGTGGTGGTGCTCGCCCTGGAGTTGCCGACCGGTGGGTTCGCCGACGCGCTGGGCCGCAAGCCGGTGCTGGTGGCGGCCGGTTCGGTAAGCCTCGTCTCACTGGGTCTGCTGGTGGTGGCGGACTCGTTCGCCCTGCTGGCCATCGTCTGGGCGTTGCAGGGCGTGTTCCGTGCCCTGGACAGTGGCCCGCTGGAGTCCTGGTACGTGGACAGCACCCTGGCCGTCGACCCGGATGCCGCGTACGAGAAGGGTCTCGGTCACGGTGGCACCGTGCTCGGCCTGAGCATCGCGGCCGGTGCGCTGCTCAGCGGCGGTCTGGTCGCGCTCGGTCCGCTGGGTCCGGTCAGTGCCCTGACCACGCCGGTGCTGGCCGCCCTCGGTCTGCAGGGGGTTTCGCTGCTGGCGTTGCTGACCCTGCTGGTGGAACGGCGACCGGCGAGCGGGCCCGGTGCAGTGCGGGCCTCGGTCCGGGCCGCGCCCCGCATGGTCGGCGAGGCGTTCGGCCTGCTGCGCCGGTCCCGGGTGCTGCTCGCCCTGGTCGCGGTGGAGCTGTTCTGGGGCTTCGGGATGGTCACGTTCGAGAGCCTGCTGCCGATCCGGCTGGCCGAGGTGATCGGCGACGCCGACCGGGCAGCCGCCCTGCTCGGTCCGGCGAGCACCATCGCCTGGCTGGCCTCCGCGGCCGGCGCGGCTTTCACTCCGCTGCTCATCCGCCGGCTCGGTGCCGCACCCGGCGCCGCGCTGCTGCGGATCGTGCAGGGCGTCACCGTGGTCGCGATGGCCCTGCTCGCCGGACCGGTCGGCGTGCTGATCGCCTTCTTCGCCTGCCATGCCGTGCACGGCGCGTCGAACCCGTTGCACATGGGACTGCTGCACCGGCAGGTCGACGGCCCGTACCGGACCAGCGTGATCTCGGTGAATTCGATGGTGGCCATGCCGGCCGGTGCGTTCGGCGGCGTGCTGCTCGGCTTCATCGGCGACCGGGCCGGGGTGAGCACGGCGATGCTTGTCGGTGCGGTCGCGCTGGCGGTCGCCGCACCGCTGTATCTGCCCGCCTGGCGGGCGGGCCGGGTCGCCGGCCAACCCAGGCCGCCCGCCGACCAGGCAGAACCGATCGTCGACGAACCGGTCGCAGACCGGGCAGGAAGGATCGCCGACGGCCCCACCGACGATCAGACGAAGCGGACCGAGGTGAGCGGGAACGTGTCGGCGTAGCCGAGCCGCCGATAGAGCCGGATCGCCGTCACGTTGCTCGGGTAGACGCCCAGCGCCACCATGCCGTACCGGTCCAGCAGGGCCCGCGTCATTCCGGTGGTGATCGCCGCACCCAGGCCGCGTCCTCGGTGCTGCGGTGCCACCGCCAGCCCAGCGAGGAAACCGACCTCGCCCCGGGTCCGGTCGGCGCCGCAGGCGACCAGCCGGTCACCGTCGCGGATGCCGTACCAGCCGCGCACCTGCGGACTGCCCGGACGGGCGGTGCTGGTCGGGAACGCCTCGTCGATAAGCGCCGTCAGGGCCGGGTGGTCCGCCTCGGTCAGTCGTACCACCCGCTCCTCGCCGGGTTGTGCCGGCGGCGCACCTGTCGTCCAGAGAAAATCCCAGTCCTCGTACCCGGCCACGGCCGGACCGAGCGGCGCCGGATCCGTACGGGGCAGGTGCAGCCACCGTCCGGCACCCAACCTGCCTTCCGTGACCAGCGTGCTGACCAGGTCGATCGCCGTGTCAGACGGGCCGATCACGCCACCGATCGGCCCCTGCTCGACGGTGAGCAGCCAGCACACGGCCCCGGCGCGTCGCCAGCCCTTCGCCGGTTCGTGGATCGGCAGCGAGTGCCGCACGAAGGGATGGTGGCCCGTCGCGGCCAGGATGGCGCCCCGCCCATCCAGGACCTCGTCGGCGTTGATCATGTCGTCAGCGTAGGCGGTGGGTGGGGAGGAGCCGCGTGATCCACCGTGGAGATTGGCGAGCCGACCGATCGGGTACATCCCGCGCCGACCTACTGGAACCCCCACCGGAGGAACGTCATGCTCGCCATCGCTGCGGCCGTCGTCTTCGGCTTCGCCCTGCTGCTCGACCTGCTGGACACCAAACTCGGCGCACCGGACCTGTTCAACTGGAACACCCTGGTGCTGATAGGTCTGCTGCTGCTCTCGCTCTATCTGGCCGGCGTCGGCCGGGGGCCGGGTGGCGGCGGTGGTCGCTGGTACCGGGGTCGCCGCCCGGGCCGCGGCTGACCGGTAACGATCACCCCGGGCTCGGCCGACGGCGCGATTCCGGCGAAGTCGGCCGAGCCCGGTACTGTTCTCGTGATGGAGTCCGACGCCCTCTTCACCCTCGGTGAACCCGCCGCAGCACCCGGTGCGCAGGCGGGTTCAGGTGGTGTCGGCGGCTTCACCCCGGCCGGGCCGGACGCGCCGCTGCCGGTCCGGATGCGCCCGGCCGGTCTGGACGAGTTGGTCGGCCAGGAACACCTGCTCACTCCCGGTGCGCCGCTGCGGCAGCTGGTCGCCGGCAGCGCGCCGATGTCGGTCATCCTCTGGGGGCCGCCGGGCAGCGGCAAGACCACGATCGCCCACCTGGTCGCCACCGCGACGGACCGGCGGTTCGTCGCGATGTCCGCGCTGACCGCCGGGGTGAAGGACGTCCGTGCGGTGATCGACACGGCGCGGCGACAGCGGCGCTCGGGTGGCCCGCCGACGGTGCTCTTCATCGACGAGGTGCACCGGTTCAGCAAGACCCAGCAGGATTCGCTGCTCGCGGCGGTTGAGGACCGGACGGTCACTTTGCTGGCGGCCACCACCGAGAATCCGTACTTCTCGGTCATCTCCCCACTGCTCTCGCGGTGCGTGCTGCTCACCCTTCGGCCCCTCGACGACGCTGCGGTACGCGGGCTGCTGCGCCGCGCGCTGGTCGACCAGCGCGGCCTGGGCGGGGCGCTCACCCTCGCCGCCGAGGCGGAGGCGCACCTGATCCGGTTGGCCGGCGGGGACGTCCGCAAGGCGCTCACCGCGCTTGAGGCGGCGGCCGCCTCGACGACCGCGCTGGGCAAGGACCAGATCGACCTGGCCACCGCCGAACGCGCGGTGGACACCGCAGCCGTCCGCTACGACCGGGCGGGGGACGCCCACTACGACGTGACAAGCGCCTTCATCAAGAGCATGCGCGGTTCCGACGTGGACGCGGCGCTGCACTGGCTGGCCCGGATGCTGGTCGCCGGGGAGGATGCCAGGTTCATCGCGCGGCGGTTGGTGATCTTCGCCAGCGAGGACGTCGGCATGGCCGACCCGGCGGCGCTCGGTGTGGCGACCGCCGCGGCCCACGCGGTGGAGTACGTCGGCCTGCCCGAGGCGCAGCTCAATCTCGCTCAGGCCGTCATCCACCTGGCCACCGCACCGAAGTCGAACTCGGCGACCACCGCGATCGGGGCGGCGATCGCCGACGTGCGCTCCGGCCGGGGCGGGCCGGTGCCCCGGGGCCTGCGCGACGCCCACTACTCCGGTGCCCGGGGGCTCGGGCACGGCATCGGCTACCGCTATCCGCACGACGACCAGCGGGGCGTGGTCACCCAGCAGTACGTGCCCGACGACCTGGTCGGCACCGACTACTACCGACCGAGTCAGCACGGCGCGGAGCGATCGGTGGCCGGCCGGCTGCCGTTGCTACGCCGGATCGTCCGCGGGCTGTCCACCCCTGCCCGCACGGATGAGCCGGCAAAGGGCGGTCGGCCGGCCCGGCCGACGTCGTCCGGGGGGGACGATGACGACGGTCGTAGTACGGCCACGGCAGCCCAGGTGGCCGAAGAGGTCGGCGCGAGCGCCGACGGGAGGGGTCAACAGTGAAATCGTCGGACCGACCGGACGAGAGCCCGGACGCGCGGCGCGGCAAGGGTCGTCGCTGGGGTCGGGGCAAGTCCGAGGCCGCCGCCCCGGAGGAAACGGGGAGCGGCGAGGATTTCGGCTGGATCGACGACCTGCGTTCGGCCAAGCAGCAGCGCACCGAGCTGGGCCCCGACGGCGCCGCCGTCGATCCGTCCGCCGCTGCACGCAGCGGTCCCGAGCGATCCGGTCCGCAGCCAGCCATGCGGCCCGGCCCCGCGCCGGTCAACCACCCGGGGCCGGACGCTCCGGTAGCGCCGCCACCCGGCCGCGGCCCGGCCGAACCACCACGAGCGCGTCCGGTCGACGGCCCCTGGCCGGGTAATCCGGCTGCCCGGCCGCCTGCCGGCCCGCCCGGCGGACGGCTCCCGGCCCCCCCGCCGTTCGCCGCTGCACCGCCGCCCGCCGCCCGTCACGAGCCCGACCCGCCGAACACCCCGCCGGCCGGTTGGCCGCAGCAGCCGCCAGCCGCCGGGCCGCCCGCCCGGCGGCCACATTCCGGTGAGCCGGTTCCGGTCGACGGCCCCAGGCCGGTTCCCGAGGCCGGCCCGGTCTCCGGCGCACCGACCGTCCCGGGCTGGCCGCCCGCGGGCCCGGTGTCGGGTGCGCCGGCGAGCCCGGTGTCCGGTCCGCCCGGGCAGCGGCGCCTGCCCGGCGTCCGGCCGAACGCCGCGCCGGCCGGCCCGCGCCGCCTGCCGTCGACCGAACCTCTCCCGGCATCGCCGGACACCGCCCACGGCCCGGCGGCGCCGGGCATGACGCCCGCCGTCGGTCGGCCGGGCGGCGCGCCGGCGGGCGGTCGGCGAGCTGGCCGCCGTCGGGCCGCCGAGCCGGAGGAGGACCGGCCAGTGGTGCCGCTGTCCGGCAACGCGCCACCGATCCCCGGTGCGCCGTCCGGCCGTCCGGCCGCTGGGCCCGCGCAGCCCGCACCCGTTCGTCGCGAGGAGTCCGGCGCACCGGTCGGCGCCGACCGGGACCGCCGGACCGCACCCGGCGCGGTCGGGCCCGAGGGCGCCGCCGACGCGGCGTCGGGCCGTCGGAGGCCACCCGAACCGCAGCCGCCGTTCGGTAGCCGACCTGCCGGCGGGCCACCCGAGCCACCGCGGGCACGCCGCGCGGCCGACGAGGAGGACACACCGACCCGGGGCCGGCGCGCGGCGGCCGAGGAGCCGTCCGGACGGCACGCGGTAGCGGGTGCCGCTGCCGAGACGCCAGCCGACGGTGGGCGGCCGGCCGAGGGCCGCTCCGGCCGGCCGGAGCGGCCGTCCGACTGGCTCCGGCAGGCCGGTCGACCGCACCACACCGACCCGGCGTTGCCCACGATCAGCAAGCGACCCACCGCGCCGTCCGGCCGCGTGGTCGGCACGCCCTCCGGCGGTACGCCGACGATCGGCGACCGCCGTGGCACGGAAGCCGGCGGCCCACCCCGTCGGCCGAACGCGGGCACCGCACCGGCCGATGGACGCGGGGTCGAGCCGGGTCCGGAACGTCCGGGTGCTGGGCCTGCCCGCCGCGCCGACGGGCCACCGGCTGGACCGGGCCGTCCCATTCCGCCGACCGGCCCTGCCCCGGGCCCGGGCGGACCTGAGCCAACCGGTCGGGCCGGTGCCCTGCCCCGGATCGGTCCCACCGGCCCGGCAGCCCGGCCCGACGGCCCGCCCCGTGGTGCGGCGCGTCCGGAGGGCCCGCCGGGAACTCCGCCGCGTGGTGCGGCGCGTCCGGACGGGCCACCCGTCGGCTCGCCGCCTGGCGTCGCGCGGCCCGGTGGTGCGCCGGGGGTTCCGCCGCGTGGTGCGGCGCGTCCGGACGGGCCACCCGTCGGCCCGCCGCCTGGCGTCGCGCGGCCCGGTGGTGCGCCGGGGGTTCCGCCGCGTGGTGCGGCCCGCCCCGACGGTCCGGCCGGTCGCCCGGGCGGCCCGCCGTCCGGCCCCGCCCGCGGCCCGCACCGGCCCGATGTTGGCCCGCACCGGCCCGATGTTGGCCCGCACCGGCCCGATGCCGGCTCCGCCGGCGGTGGCCCGGCTGACCCCGTCCGAGGTGCCGGCACCGGTCCGATCGGTCCGCCGGTCACGGCTCGAGCCGGCGCCCCGGTTCGACCGGAGGACCGGCTCGCCGGCCGGGCCACGCCACCGCACCGGCATCCGGCGCGTCCCGAACCCTCCGGGCCTCCGCCGGTGCCTCCCGGGCGCGGCGGTGAGGCTCCGGCGGTGGCCCGCGCCGCGGCTGCCGTGGCACCGGCTGATCCGGCCGGGCATCCCGGGGCGGAGCCGACGGCCCGACGTGCCGAGGTGCCGCCGGCCGCCGACGTCGACCGGCCCGAGGGCGACCAGACCGGCGACGGTGGCGAGTCGCGCCGCCAGGCGCCAGGTTCCCCGCGGCTGCGCGCCGCCGTGCTGGTGCTGGCCAGTGTCCTCCTGCTCGGCGTTCTCCCCGCGTTCTTCGGGGTGCAGACGATGAACCGGGATCCGGTCTTCGCCTCGCTTGACGAACTGGAGGTGCCGTCCTGGGCCTCGGTCGAACCGGTCGATGACGTCAGCGGCAGCCAGTGGTGCCTGCTCGACTGCCGGTTGCGGGAACGGACCGCCACCTCCGACCGGTCGCCGGACGAGACGGCCCAGGCGTACGAGGCCGCGCTGACCCGCGACGGTTGGCAGCGGTGGACGCCCAACTACTGCCCGGAGCAGGAGGAGAAGGGCAGCTACACCTGCTGGCGGCGGGACGAGCTCACCCTCGACCTCTGGGTACGGGAACGGACCTGCGTGCCGCCACCCGTGGACGGCGAGCCCGCGGTGGTGCCGGCTCCCGACCCGTCCACCGCGGCGCAGGAGTGCCCCGGATCGTTGGTGTCGGTGAAGGTGCGCAACGCGATCGACGACGAGCGGACGCGGCCACAGCCGAGCACCGATCCCTCGCTCACCGGTGAGGATCCCTTCCCGACACTTACCGATGACCCGTTGAGCGACCTGACGCCGTCACCACCGTCCTGAGCCGATCGTCATCACGGACGGTAGGGTCAGGTGCTGGTGGTGACCGGCGGTCGGCCGGGCACTCGACGTTGACGTGGGCGAGACGGTCGTGCGGCTCGGGGCGCTGCGCCCCGACGGCACAGTTTGAGGAGGACTGGCGTGGGCTTTTTGGAGGTCGCGGCGCTGATCGCGGCGATCGCGTTCGCGATGCTGGTGCTGATCCTGACGCTGCCCATCCTGCGTCTGCGACACACCGTGGACGCCACCACCCGCATGATCAACGACCTCAACGACCGGACGGGGCCCCTGCTCGGTGACGTCAACACCACGGTACGCAACGTCAACGTGACGTTGGAGCAGGTCCAGACCTCGATCGACGGGGTCAACCTCCAACTGGCCAAGGTCGACACGATGACCGGTCACGCGCAGAACATCAGCGCCAACGTCGCCAACCTGGTCACCGTGGTCTCCGCCGCCGCGGCCAACCCGCTGGTCAAGGTGGCCGCGTTCGGGTACGGCGTGCGCAAGGCCGCCGCCACCCGCCGGCACGCCGAGACCGAGCGCGAGGTGCGGGACACCATCAAGGCTCAGCGGCGCGCCGCCCGGCGCGGGAACCGCTGACCCCGAGGGCACCCGGGAGGTACGAGCATGAGGCGTCTTTTCTGGCTGGGCATCGGGCTGGCCGTCGGTGTGGTGGTGGTGCGCAAGGCGACCCGCGCCGCGCACGCGTACACCCCGGCCGGCATCGCCGACAACCTGTCGCAATCCGCTGGCGGACTTGTCGAGGAACTGCGTAGCTTCGTGGCGGACGTACGCGCCGGGATGGCCGAGCGGGAGCACGAGATCCACGAGGCGTTCGCCCAGGGCGAGGCGTTCGACGACCAGTTCGCCGAGTTGCGGGAGGACCCGCGTGTCGGCGACCGAGAGATCTTTCCGGAGGAACACCAGCGATGAAGACGGCGGAGATCAAGCGGCGGTATCTCGCCCACTTCGAGGCGAACGGTCACACCGTGGTGCCGTCCGCTCCGCTGCCCGCCATCAGCGACCCGAACCTGCTGTTCGTCAACGCCGGCATGGTGCAGTTCGTCCCCTACTTCCTGGGTCAGCAGACGCCGCCGTACCGGCGCGCGGTCAGCGTCCAGAAGTGCATCCGTACGCCGGACATCGACGAGGTCGGCAAGACCAGCCGGCACGGGACGTTCTTCCAGATGAACGGAAACTTCTCCTTCGGCGACTACTTCAAGGACGGGGCGATCCCGCTCGCCTGGGAACTGGCCACGAAGTCGGTCGAGGCCGGTGGGTTCGGGCTGGATCCGGAGCGGATCTGGGCGACGGTCTACCTCGACGACGACGAGGCGTACGACATCTGGCGTCGTACCGGGGTGCCCGACGAGCGCATCGTGCGCCGGGGCAAGAAGGACAACTTCTGGTCCATGGGCATCCCCGGCCCGTGCGGCCCGTGCTCGGAGCTGTACTACGACCGGGGCCCGGCCTACGGCGCGGAGGGTGGCCCGGAGGTCGACGAGGACCGGTACCTGGAGTTCTGGAACCTCGTGTTCATGCAGTTCGAGCGGGGCCCGGGCACCGACAAGGAGAACTTCCCGATCCTTGGTGAGCTGCCGGCGAAGAACATCGACACCGGCATGGGCCTGGAGCGGATGGCGTCGATCCTGCAGGGTGTCGACAACCTCTACGAGATCGACGAGGTTCGCCCGATCCTGGACCGTGCGGCCGAGCTGACCGGCAAGCGGTACGGCGCGCACTCGGGCCACGCCGCCAACCAGTCACACCCGGACGACGTGCGGCTGCGGGTGATCGCCGACCACGTGCGTACCGCGTTGATGCTCATCGGTGACGGGGTGACCCCGTCCAACGAGGGTCGCGGGTACGTGCTGCGGCGGATCATGCGTCGGGCGATCCGGTCGGTGCGGCTGCTCGGCTGGCAGGAGCGGGCGCTGCCGGAGCTGCTGCCGGTGGCGCGGGACTGCATGGCGCCGTCCTACCCGGAGCTGGCGGCGGACTTCGACCGGATCTCGGCGTACGCGTACGCCGAGGAGGATGCGTTCCTGGCCACGTTGCGGGCCGGTACGACGATCCTGGACACCGCGATCACGCAGACCCGCAGTTCCGGGGGCGGCGCGCTGTCGGGGGAGCAGGCGTTCCAGCTGCACGACACGTACGGCTTCCCGATCGACCTGACCCTGGAGATCGCCGCTGAGCAGGGGCTCACCGTCGACCAGGAGGGCTTCCGCCGGCTGATGGCCGACCAGCGGGCCCGCGCGAAGGCCGACGCGCAGGCGCGCAAGACCGGGCACACCGACCTGTCGGCGTACCGGTCGGTGCTTGACGCCGGCGGTCCGGTGACCTTCACCGGCTACACCGAGACGGCCCGCGAGTCGACGGTCCGCGCGGTGCTCGGCACCGACGGCGCGCGCGCGGCGGCCGTCGAGGGCGACACCATCGAGCTGGTGCTCGACACCACCCCGTTCTACGCCGAGGGCGGTGGCCAGCAGCCCGACCTCGGCATGATCACGGTGGGCGGCGGCCAGGTCGAGGTCCTCGACGTGCAGCAGCCGGTGCCGGGGCTGATCGTGCACCGGGCCCGGGTGCTGCGCGGCGAGGTGCGCGCGGGGGAGACCGGCTACGCGGAGATCGACACCAGCCGGCGGCGGGCGATCTCCCGGTCGCACACCGCCACCCACCTGGTGCACCAGACGATGCGTAACTTCCTCGGCGAGTCCGCCACCCAGGCCGGCTCGTTGAACGCGCCCGGCCGGCTGCGCTTCGACTTCAACACCGCCACCGGGGTGGCGCCCAGCGTGCTGCGGGACGTGGAGCAGCAGGTCAACGAGGTGCTGCTGGCCGACCTGGAGGTGCACGCGTTCATCACCTCACTGGAGGAGGCGCGGCGCATCGGTGCCATGGCGCTCTTCGGCGAGAAGTACGGCGAGCATGTCCGGGTGGTCGAGGTCGGTGACTACGCCCGCGAACTCTGTGGCGGCACCCACGTGGCCCGCTCCGGTCAGCTCGGTCTGGTCAAGATCCTTTCCGAGTCGTCGATCGGTTCCGGCGTACGCCGGGTCGAGGCGCTGGTCGGGATGGACGCGTTCAACTTCCTGGCCCGCGAGCACCTGCTGGTGTCCCGCCTCGCCGAGCTGTACCGCGTCCCCTCCGAGCAGGTCGCCGACCGGGTCGAGCAGACGGTCACCCAGCTGCGCGACGCGGAGAAGGAGCTGGAGAAGCTACGCGCGCAGCTGGTGCTCGGTGGCGCGGCGGCCCTCGCTGCCCAGGCCAAGGACGTGCACGGGGTCGCCTACGTGGGCACCGAGGCGCCCGAGGGGGCGGCCGGCAACGACGTGCGTACCCTCGCCCAGGAGATCCGGGGCCGGATCGACGCGTCCCGGCCCGGGGTGGTCGCGGTGGCCGCCCGAGCCAACGGCAAGGCGTCGCTGGTGGTGGCGGTGAACCCGGCCGCCCGCAGCCGGGGCATCGCCGCGAACGAGTTGGTCAAGGCGGCGTTCTCCGGTCGTGGCGGCGGCAGCCCCGAGCTGGCCCAGGGCGGCGGGCTGCCCGAGTCGGAGGTGCCTCGACTGTTGCTCACGGTCGAGCGGGCGCTCGCCGACGCGTGAGTCGTCAGCGCAGCGGATCAGGGCGGACCGGCGCGGTCCGCCCTGACGCGTTTGTCGGGGGAGGTGACGCGGCGTGAGCGACTCGCCCCGTGGGGTACGGCTCGGCGTGGACGTCGGGCAGGTCCGGATCGGGGTCTCCCGGTCCGATCCGCACGGGGTTCTGGCCACCCCGCTGGTCACCCTCGCGCGGGAGCAGAACCCCAGGTCAGATGCGGTGCCGTCGGACGTCACCGAACTCGCCGCGCTGGTCGCCGAACATGAGGCAGTCGAGGTGGTGGTGGGCCTTCCGGTCAATCTGGCCGGCAAACATGGCCCGGCGGCGGAGCACGTGAAGGCGTACGCTCGACAACTGGCCGATGTGATAACTCCGGTCCCGGTGACGCTCACCGACGAGAGGATGTCCACGGTCGTGGCGAGCCGTAGGCTTGCCGAGCGTGGTGTCCGGGGGAAGAGACAACGGGCGGTGGTCGACCAGGCCGCCGCCGTGGAAATTCTGCAGAGCTGGCTGGATGCGCAGCGGAGGCGGACGCAATGATGGACGAGCTGGACCTCGGGTTCGACGAGCAGGAGCGGGGGGAGAAGGGCAAGCACCGCCGTGGCCGCCGTAAGGGCGGCCGGTCCGGTGGTGGGCGGGGCAAGACCGTTCTGGCCCTGCTGCTGGCCGTCGTGCTGCTCGGCAGCATCGGCGGGGGCGCCTTCTACGGCTTCGACCGGATCCAGAGCTACTTCGTCACGCCCGACTACGACGGCGGCGGCACCGAGGAGGTGACCGTCCAGATTCCGCAGGGCGCGTTCCTCGCCGACATGGCCGTGGCGCTGTACGACGCCGGTGTGATCAAGAGCACCAAGGCGTTCATCGAGGCGGCCGACGAGAATTCCCGCAGCCGCAACGTCCAACCCGGGACCTACAAGCTGCGCAAGCAGATGAGCGGTGAGCTGGCCCTGGCCGCGATGCTCGACCCGAAGAACCGGGTGGTCAACGGGCTCACCATTCCCGAGGGGCGGACCGCGAAGAGCATCTTCAAGCTGCTCAGCGATCACACCGAAATTCCGGTGAAGGAGTTCGAGACCGCCGCGAAGGACCCGGAGAAGCTCGGCGTACCGGACTGGTGGTTCAAGCGGGAGGACGGCAAGAAGCCGAAGAAGTCGATCGAGGGCTTTCTCTTCCCGGACACCTACGAAATCCCGCCGGACGCCACCGCCGAGGCCATCCTCGGCCAGATGGTCGACCACTTCCTCACCGTCACCGGCGAGATGGAGTTCGCCGACCGGGTGCAGGAGGAGCGCGGCGGGATCTCCCCGTACGAGGCGCTGATCGTGGCTTCGCTGGCCCAGGCAGAGGCTGGCACCAAGAAGGACCTCGGCAAGGTCGCCCGGGTCGCCTACAACCGGGTGTACCGGGGCAACTTCGACTGTGGCTGCCTGGAGATGGACGTCACCGTCAACTACTACCTGGAGTTGACGGGGCAGAAGACGAAGACGTCCGGCCAGATGACCCAGAGCGACCTGGACAATCCGGATAATCCGTACAACCGCAAGCTACGCGGCATGATCCCCACGCCGATCAACAACCCCGGCAAGGAAGCCCTTGAGGGGGCGATGGATCCGCCGGTCGGCGACTGGCTGTTCTTCGTGGCGGTCGACAAGGAGGGCAACTCCGCCTTCGCGGAGACCTACGACGACCACCTGAAGAACGAGGCCAAGGCCCGGGAAGCCGGCATCATCTGAGCGCTGCTGAGACACGGTGACCGGGTGAAGACCCGGTCACCGACGTGGCGACCCGGCGTTCAGGCCAGGTCGAGGGTGGTCGTGGTGTCGGTGGCGTCGATGGTGAAGCGTGCGGTGCGGTCCCCGACGGAGACGGTGTAGTCGCCGAGGAAGCCCTCGACGGTTACGGTGCCGTCCGCTCCGGTGCGCAGGTCCGTCGGCGGCAGCCACCACTCGCCCTTGACCAGCGCTGCCAGCGCGTCGTACGCCGGCTTCGGGCTGCCGTCGGCGCGGACCAGTCCGGCGGGCGCGCCGAGCCACGCACCCCGGTCGGTGAGCCCCCAGTAGTTGATCGACTGGACCGCCGGGTGAGCGAGCAGCGAACGGTAGTGCCGGACGATTTCCTCGGCCTGTCGCGCCTCGCCCTCCGGCGTGCTGGGCCAGTGCGGGATCTGGTAGTCGTTCAGGTCCTCGATCTCGGGCGGCATCAGGTGCCCGGAGACCAGGGTGGTCTCGGTCAGGTGCAGTGGCAGCCCGTACCGGGCGAACCGGTCGAGCATCTGCTGCATGTACTCCTCGCCCCGGTAGCCCTGGTGCATGTGGGTCTGCAAGCCGATCGCGTCGATGCGGACGCCGGCTTCGAGAACACCCTCGATGAGGCATTCGTACGCCGAGCTGAGGTCGAAGTCGTTGAGCACCAGGGTGGCCGCCGGGTTGGCCGCCCGGGCCTCCTCGAACGCCAACCGCACCAGGTGGATGCGTCCGCGCGCCCGAGCCAGCGGGGTGATGGCGTTCTCGCCGTTGTCGAAGACGGGCATGATGACCGCCTCGTTTATCGCGTCCCAGGTGTCGATGAGGCCGGCGAATCCACCGGCCACATCGCGGACGCGGGCCCGCAGCAGCCCTTCGACCTCGTCGAGGTCCAGACCGAGCAGCCACGACGGCTGCACGGTGTGCCAGACCAGCGGATGGCCCTTGACGGCGACGCCCCGTTCGGCCAGCCACCGTGCCGTGGCGGTGAGACGTTCGGTGTCGGGCGCACCGCGCCGCGGCTCGTAGCGACCCCAGTAGAACGGCAGGGTCGCGGTGTTGAACAGGTTCAGCCACAGCTCACCCAGCCGGTCCAGCTCCAGGTGGTCGGTCCCGCCGAAGCTCTCGACGTCCGTGGTCCCCGCCGGGCCGGGCCCGCCCACCAGGTTGACGAAGTCGAAACCGATGTTGCCGAAGGCGAAGGAGTGCCGGTCCTGGGCGACCGTCACCACCTGGTCGGCGAGCGGCTGCCGGTCGGCGCCTCGGACGGTGAGGGTGATCTCGCCCTTGCGGTGCCGCAGACTGCTGTCAGACATTGTTGGATGTTAGGCGACAGGTGTGCATGCTGCTGAGGAGCGATCGTGGCTGAGTCAGGGAGCGCCGCGTCAGTGCCTGCGGCGTCGGGGCGTGCAGCATCGGTGCCCGAGGCGTCGGTGCACGGGCCAGCGGCGCACCGGGCGGCGGTGCTGGGCAAACCGATCGCCCATTCGCTCTCCCCGGTGATCCACAATGCCGGGTACGCCGCCGCCGGGTTGACCGGCTGGTCGTACACCCAAATCGAGTGCGCGGCGGCGGAGCTGCCGGCCCTGGTCACCGGCCTGGGCCCGGAGTGGGCCGGGCTGTCGGTGACCATGCCGGGCAAGGAGGCGGCGCTCGCGGTGGCCGCCGAGGTCTCGCCGGTCGCCGCCGCCGTGGGTGCGGCCAACACGTTGGTACGCCGACCCGACGGCACCTGGTACGCCGACAACACCGACGTCAGCGGCATGGTCGAGGTGCTGACCGAGGCGGGCGTACGCCCCGGTGCCACAGTCACCGTGCTCGGCGCGGGCGGTACCGCCCGGGCGGCCCTCGCGGCGGCGGCCCGGCTGCACGCGGCCGCAGTGACCGTGATCGCCCGCCGCCCGGCGGCGCTCGCCGAACTGGAACCGGTCGCGGCGGCGCTCGGCGTGACGATGATCGGCGCACCGTGGCCGGCGGCGGCGTGGTCCGAGGCTTCGGGGCTGGCCGGTGTCGATGTGCTGATCTCCACGGTGCCGAAGGGGGCCGCCGACGAACTTGCCGGCAGGGTGCCCTGGCGAGCCGGCACGGTGGTCTTCGACGCGATCTACGACCCGTGGCCGACCCCGCTGGCCGCCGCCGCCGAAGCCGCCGGCTGTCGGATCGTTTCCGGCCTCGACCTGCTGCTGGCCCAGGCGATCGGCCAGTTCGAGCAGTTCACCGGCGCACCCGCCCCCCGCTCGGCAATGGCCGCCGCCCTCACCGCCGCCACCCGCGCCGGTACCTGATCTCCCGCCGGCCGGCGGCCTTGTCCGGCTCAAGGTGACGGTACCCAACGCGGCGAGGCGTGCCGGGACCCTCGCCGCCCGCGAGCCGCCGCCCGCCCCGCCGCCCCGCTCCGGTCGCCGCTCGCCCCGCTCCGGTCGCCGCTCGCCCCACCGCCCGCTCGCCGGCGCCGCCCGCCAGCCGCCTGCACCGCCGGCACCGCTCGCCCCGCGGTCCGCTCCCGGCCGCCGGGGCGATCTGCCGAGATCTTGGAAAGTTTGCGTTAGCGAATAACGGAAACGTTCCAAGATCTCGTGTGCTGGTGGCGGTGAGCGACGTGATGGTGCTGCGCCGACCGGCAACCCGCCGTGAACTTCATGATCAATGGAGTCGGGTGAGGTGGGGGCGGGGCGGGGGTGGGGTGGGAGGCGTAGGAGTGTCTTAGGTGAGTTTTAAGACGCGCTTAGGTCCTGCCGTCATTCGCACGCTCCGTTGTGTACGCGGATACGCTGCTCAGCGTTATCGTCGAAGACACGAGGAGTATCCGTGACCAGTCGCGGACTGCACCGTATGATCCCGCGTCGTGGCGGCCGGCGTAAGGCCGTGATGCTCGGCGTCATCGGCACCACTGTGGTGCTAGGGCTCGGCGCGACCATGGTGCCGCTGCTCGCCGATGACGGCCTGTCGATCGCGGTGGTGGCCGACACCACCGCCACGGCGGTGCCCCAGGACGGTGACAACAGCGTCAAGACCACGCTCGCGACGTGTCCCGCGCCCTGCGACGGCAACCCGCGTGGCGCCCGCGAGGCGGTGCTGACCTTCCTGGTCACCAAGCTGCCGGCGAACGCGATGAACGTACGGGCCACGCTGCGCGTACACGCCTGGCAGAAGTTCCAGGCGACGGTCACCGCGCACGAGTCCCGACTCGACGCCCGCGCGGCCCGTCCGATGCCGACGCCGCTGGGCGCGGCGCTGGACACGGTCACCGGCGTCGCCAAGGGCTTCAACGAGTGGGATGTCTCGGGCCTGGTCACCGGTAACGGCATCTGGACCCTGTCGCTGGCGCAGGCCGGGTTGGACACCCGGATCTACTGGGCTTCCGGCGAGAACCGTAACCCCGATCTGCGGCCGAGCCTGACGATCAGCTACGACGGCGTGGGCATCCGGCCGCCGTCGGCCTCACCCAGCGTCGCGCCCTCGCCGACGGTCACCGCCAGCCGTCCTCCGGCCTCGCCGACCGTCTCGCCCAGCGTGAGCCCGTCGCCCGCCCGGCCCAGCCCCACCACCACACCGCCGCCACCGGAGTCGGGCAAGTGCGGAACGGTCTCGGCGAAGCTGGTCCCCGGCTGCGGTGCCTGGTGGGGGATGTACTCGCCGACGAACGCCGCCGCCGGATGGGATCACGGCAAGGCCGTCAGTGACGTGGAGAAGCAGGTCGGGCGGAAGTTCGACATCGTCCACCGCTATCACGACTTCTCCAACACCGGCAGCAACGGTGCCTTCCCCGACGAGTTCCAGCAGCAACAGATGCGCGAGGGAAGGCTCATGTTCTTCGCCTGGGAGAGTCGGATCTTTTCCTCGGGTACGGTGCTGACCTGGAAGGACGTTTACAGCGGGCGGTACGACGCGACGATCGACGCGGTCGCCGGACGGATCCGGGCGATCGGCCAGCCGGTCTTCATCGGGTTCGACCACGAGCCGGAGGACGAGCCGGCCAAGGGCAGCGACGCGGACTTCGTCCGGGCCTGGCGGTACGTGCACGACCGGTTCGCCGACGCCAAGGCGGACAACGCCGTCTGGGTGTGGACGATGATGGGTTGGTCCGGTCACTACGACAGGTACGCCGGGCTCTATCCCGGTGACCGCTACGTCGACTGGGTGGCCTGGGACCCGTACAACTTCCACGTCTGCAACGGCAGCACCGTCTGGAAGAGCCCCAGCACCACCATCGGCTCCTTCTACAGGTGGCTCGACCAGAACGGCATCGGCGCGGGCAAGCCCCGGATGCTGGCCGAGTTCGGCACCAACATGAACGCTGCGGATCCGAACGCGAAGCGACGCTGGTTCGAGGAGTTCCCGGCGGCGCTGAAGGCCCATCCGAAGATCAAGGCAGCGGTCTACTTCAACTCGGCCGGCATGACGAAGACCACGAGCACCTGCAACATGATGATGAATCAGAACGCGGCGGCGGTGGCCGGATTCGCCGCCGCAGGACGGGACAGCTACCTGCGGCAACCGACGGGAGGGAGCCGCTGAGCCAAGGTGAGCTGAGCCGCGGAAGCGGGCCGCCGCAGCGACTGTCGGAAATCCGACCGTCGCTGAGGTTGTCCGTTTCCTGATCCACCCTCCGCCCAATCGGCGGATGCCGCCCTCCAGCGTGGACCGGGCACGCTACGTGCATTCTCGTCCACTCTGGAGGCGCAGCGTGCCCAGATACTCCTTGTCGTGGCGTTCCACCCGTCGGCTTCGACTCCCGGCCGCGGCTGTCGCGTTGGTGACCGTCGCGGCCGTGTTTTCCGTGCCCACCGCAGCGGCCGCAGCCGTGGTACCGGTACCCGAGCCGGCCACTCTGGTCTCGACCGATCCGGCCGACCAGACTCCGCACGCCCGCAACGGTGAGGCTCGCGCCTTCGCCGAGATCGGCAACACGGTCTACGTCGGGGGCAGTTTCACGCAGATCCGTCAGACGGCCAGTTCGGCCTGGATCTCCCGCAGCTATCTCTTCGCGTACGACCGCACCACCGGGACGATCTCGACGGCCTTCCTGCCGGTGCTCGACGGCGCGGTCAACTCGCTCATCGCCGGCCCGGGCGGCACCCTGATCGTCGGCGGGGCCTTCAAGAACGTCAACGGCGTGTCCCGCAAGAACCTGGTGGCACTCGAACCGTCCACCGGGATGATCATCGACAGCTGGGCCGGTCGCTCCGACGGCGGCACCGTGCGTGACCTGGTGCTGCACGGCAACTGGCTCTACGTGGCCGGGGCCTTCAACTGGCTAAACGGCACCGCGCACTCCGGGCTGGGCCGGCTGGACGCGACGACCGGCGAGATCGACGCGACCTTCGACATCAACACCAGCGTCGGCCGGCACGGCACCAGCATGTACGCCTGGACCATCGACGTCTCTCCGGACGGCGGCACCCTCGTCGTCGGCGGCAACTTCCTCTACGTCAACGACCTGCCGCGTAACCAGATCGCGCTGGTCGACCTCACGGGCACGCCCAGCGTCATCGACTGGAGCTCGGAGCGGTTCGTCGCGCCGTGCGCCAACCCGGCGACATTCGTGCACTACGTGCAGGACGTTCGCTTCGGTGGCGACGGCACCTGGTTCGTCGTCGGCACCAACGGCGGGTCGGGCTGGCCGAGCGCCTACTGCGACGCGCTGGTCCGTTTCGAGACCGCCCACCGGGGCCCCAGCCAGGTCGCCACCTGGGTGAACTTCACCGGTAACGACACCATCACCTCGGTCGAGGTGGCCGACAACATCATCTACCTCGGCGGGCACTTCCGCTGGCTGAACAACCCGAACGCCAGCGACCGGGCCGGCAACGGCGCCATCGACCGGCTGGGCATCGCCGCGGTCACCCCGGCCACCGGCATGCCGGTGAACTGGAACCCGCGCCGCAGCGGCGGCTCCGACCTGCCCTCCGGGGCCAGCTCGTGGGGGTCCGCGGTGCCGGTGCTGTGGCGGGGCAACGCCGGGCTCTACTTCGGACACAACTCGGACGGCATGGGCAACGAGTACCACGGCCGGCTCGGCGTGTTCCCGATCAGCGGTGGGCGCACGATCATCCCGAAGAATCCGCCCACGGGGAGCAGCGGGCACCTCCACCTGAACGTCGGCCCCGGTGAGGTGGCGAAGGTGCCGTTCGACGGCGCCACCGTCGACGCCGCCAACGCCACCCCGATCAGCCAGCCGAACTACACCGACGCGGGCGCGACCTGGCTGGTCGACGACCGGATCTACTGGTCCCATGTGGTTTCCGGCACACCGACCGGCAGCCGGATCGACGTGTCGCTGTTCAACGGCAACACGATCGGTGGCTCCTGGGAGGCGTCCGGCTACAACGACTGGTACAACCCGGCCCTGCTGACCGGAGCGTTCTACCTCGACGGTCGGCTGTACTACACCCGCAGCGGTGCCAACAACCTCTACTACCGCTACTTCGAGATCGACGGCAGCTACCTGGGTGCCACCGAGTTCGTCCTGCCCAGCACGGGTGTGACCTGGTCGGCGGTACGCGGCATGGCCTGGGTGGACGGAAAGATCGTCTACGGGGCGACGAATGGCTCGCTGCGCAGCGTGCCGTTCGATCCGACCCTGGCGCCGACCGCCACGGTCGACGGCACCGCGTCGACGCTCATCGCGGAAGCCACGCCGGAGCTGACCTGGTCGACTGCGTCGATGTTCTTTTCGGTGCCCTAGCGTTCACCGTTCGTAACGAATCCTCGGTAGTTTGTTCACCTCGGGTCGGCGCGGGGCAACCCGCGCCGACCCGAGGAAGTGGGGAGGCTCGTTGTCCAGCATCCGACGTGGACTCGTCGTGCGTACCGTCTTCGCGGTCAAGCGTGGCTGGTACCGGCTGCGCTACCCGCGCCTGCAACTGGGCGCGGGGGTGGAGATCCGTGGCCGGATCCGGCTGCGTCGCGGGGTGCGGGTCAGCATCGGTGCGCACACCCGCCTGAACAAGTTGGTCCGCTTCGCCGGGCCCGGTGAGGTACGCGTCGGCGCCGACTGTCTGCTCAACGCGACCTGGATCGGCACCTGGACCTCGGTGACCATCGGCGACCGGTGCCTGCTGTCGGACTGCGAACTGCTCGACAACGACTTCCACAACCTGGCCCCCGATCGCCGTCACGACCCGCCCACAGCGGCCACCCGAGCGCCGATCACCGTCGAGGACAACGTGTGGATCGGTGCGCACGCGTTGGTGATGAAGGGGGTGCGGATCGGCCGGGACAGCGTCGTGGGTGCCGCGACGGTGGTCCGCGCCGACGTCCCGCCCGGGGTCGTGGTGATCGGCAATCCACAACAGATAGCGAAGAAGTTCCATGACTGATGCCGCGCCCAGCGCCTGGACCGGAGACGGCCCAACCACCGCGTCGACCTCCCGCAGCGTCACCATCACCGACGTGGTGCGGGTACCGCTGCACCGGATCCGGTTGGTCGCGGCGGTGGCCCTCTGCGGACTGCTCGCCGCGGTCGGCTACCTGCTGGTGGCACCGGCCTCGGTGACGGCGAGCGCGGTGGTGGCGGTGCGGCCGGTGGTCACCGACGCCTTCACACCCAGCGGCGCCGCCGCCGACCGGGCGGTGAACATGAACGTGGAGAGCGGGATCGCCACCGGCACGGAGGTCGTCGGGAAGCTGGCCGCGACCTTCGATTCGGACCAGCGCACGGTACGCGACGCCCTTGAGGTCGAGGTGCCCGCCGGTGGCCAGATCCTGCGCTTCATCTACCAGGCCGGCGACGCCGAACGGGCGGTGGCGGGTGCCAACCTGGCCGCGCAGAGCTACCTGGACATCCGGCGCGGGATGTACGAGAAGCAGCGCGAGGAGATGCTGAACTCGTACGACGAGAGCATCGAGAAGATCGTCGCCCAGCGCAACACCGTGCAGCGCCGGATCAACAACGCCCGGGACGCTGCCGCCGCCGAAGCCGCCGTCGCCGAACTCGGCGGCATCAACAACCAGCTCACCCAGCTCAGCTCCGCCCGGACGGAGATCGCGGCGGTCGACGTGAACCCGGGCTGGGTCACCCGCAGCGCCGAGCAGGCGTTGGCCACCACCGCCGGCAGCTCGTCGATGCTGCTCGCCGGTGGGCTGCTCGGTGGGACGGTGATCGGTCTGGTGCTCGCCTTCCTGTGGGAGTCGGCCGACCGGCGCATTCGCAGCGTGGCCGATGCGCGGGACAGCACCGGCCTGCCGCTGCTGGGCACCGTCCGTCGCGCCCGGCTACGTGGCCGGGCGGTCGACGCCGACATCCGCTACGTGGCGATGGCCGTCGCCGAGCGGGTACGCGAGCCCGCCCGGGTCGCCGTGGTGACCGCCCGGGAGGACGCCACCGCGATCACCGCCGGGCTCGCGGTAGCCCTCGCCGTGGCCGGGCGGGAGGTGTTCGTGGCCGACGACAGCGGCCGGCTCGACCGGCTGCGGTCCACGGTGCTCACCGACCGGGGCCGGTTGCCCGCGGCCATCGACCCGACCCGACCCGCCGTGCCCAAACCCCGCACCGCCCCAACCGACACCGACACCGACGACGGTCCCACCGAGGTCATCACCCGACGTCCCTCCCCACATCCGATCGGCGCCCGAGCCTCGACCGACCCGGAGGCCACCCTCACCCTGCCCCGAGTCGCCAAGACCAGCAGCCGTACCGACAACGGGCGGGTGAGCGGCGACGAGCAGGTGGTGGTGGGCGCCGGCACCGTGCGGTTCGGCACCTGGCGGCAGGGCGCCGACCAGCGTCTCGTGCTCTACAACGCCCCGCCCGCCGAGGCCGACGAGCGGGGCGTGGCGGTGGCCCGGCAGGGCACCGCCGTGGTCGTCGTCGAACGGGACCGCACCCGCCAGGCCGACCTGCGCCGGCTCGCCGAGCGGCTGCGGGCGGCCGGGGTCAACCCGCTCGGGTTCGTGCTGTGCCGCAGCGGGCGGAGCTGAGGCGTGCCGGTCACCCGCGCCCCGGCGACCACCGAGCCGCCCCTACCGGCCAGCGCCGCCGCCCCGCCCCCGCCCGCCGCGCCGCCCCGACTGCCGCTGTGGCCGTTGGCCGCGATGTTCGGGCTGGTACCGCTCTGGTGGGTGGCCGGCGCCTTCTACCTCGGCTGGCCGCTGCTGGGTGCCGTGCTGTTCACCCTGCTGGCCACCCGGGGGCGGGTGCCGCTGCCGCCCGCCGTGGGGATCTGGCTGCTGTTCCTGGCACTCGTGGCGGCCAGCGCGACCCGGCTGGCGTCCCCGACCTCGCTGCCGACCTTCGTGCTGCGGCTGGCGTTCTACCTCACCGCGCTTGTCGTCGCGGTCTACGTCTACACCGTCGCCCGGGAGCGACCCGACCAGGCCGCCGTGCTGGTGCCGCTGTGCGCGTTCTGGTTCGGACTTGTCGCGCTGGGGTGGCTCGGTGTGCTGGTGCCGCGCCTGGAACTGACCACCCCGGTCGAAGCGCTGCTGCCGCCGGGCGTGTCCGGGGTGCCGTTCATCAGCGACATGGTCCACCTGACCACCGCGGAATACAGCGCCCGGTCACTCAACCCGATCTACCGGCCGGCGGCCCCGTACGCGTACACGAACAACTACGGCAGCGCGTACGCGATGACGTTGCCGTGCGTTGTCGCGTACACCATGTTGCGTCGGCGTGGCCTGCTCCGCTGGGCGTTGCTGGCGTCGCTGCCGGTGTCGCTGGTCCCGGCGTTCCTCACGCTCAACCGGGCGATGTTCCTCAGCCTCGGTGTGGGCCTGGCCGTGCTCGGGGTGCGGGCGGCGCTGCGCGGCAACACCCGGGTGGCCGCCTCGATCGGCGGCATGGTGGTGCTCGGTGGCCTCGCCAGCCTGTTCATCCCGGTCGCCGAGCTGATCGGTAACCGGGTCGAATCCAGCGACACAAACACCGACCGGCTGTCGCTCTACGCCGAGGTGCTGCGTCGGGTGGGTGACTCGCCCTGGCTGGGCTACGGCGCGCCGATGGAGGTGGACACCGTCACCGCCGACGCGCCGATCGGCACCCAGGGGCAGTTGTGGATGGTGTTGTTCAGTCACGGCGTACCGGCTCTGCTGTGCTTCCTGGCCTGGTTCGTCGCCGCCGCGCTGATCTGCGCCCGGGCCACCTCGGCGGCCGGGCAGTGGCTCTCCGTCGTCCCGGTGATCTGCCTGGTGCAGGTGCCCTTCTACGGGATGGCCAACCAGAACCTCGCGGTGGCCTTCTTCGCGGTGGCCTTCGCGCTCGCACTCGCCGAACGGGAACGCCGTACCCCGCCGGTCGGGATGCCGCGGCCGACGGCGGTGATGCGGGCATGACGGCGACCACCAGCCCACCGACGGGAGACGGACCCGGGCGTACGCCGAGCACCCTCGCCCCTGCGGCGGCGGTGGACGGCGCGGCCGAAACCCGACGCAGCACCCGCAGCGGCGTCGCCGGGCTGCTCGGCGCGGCGACCAGCGGGCTGTTCGGTTTCGTGCTCGCGGTGGTCATCACCCGTGGCTACGGCACCACCGGGGCGGGGGCGTTCTTCGCCGCGATCGGCGTGGTGACGGTCGCCGCCGCGATCTGCACCCTCGGCGCGGAGACCGGTCTGATCTGGGCGTTGCCCCGGCGACGGCCCGGCGACGGTGCCCGGGTGCTGCCGGTCGCCCTGACCCCACCGCTGCTGTTCGCCGTGCTGGTCGCGGTGGGCGGCGCGGTTGTCGCCGGGCCGCTCGCCGGCCGACTGCTGGGCCCGGCGGGCGGGCCGCTGCTGGTGGTGACCTTCGCGGCGGTACCCGTGGTGGTCGCGATGAACCTGCTGCTGGCCGTCGTGCGCTGCGTACGCCCGATGCGGTCCTACGTCTCGGTGCAGTTCCTGCTGCTGCCGATCGCCCGTCCGCTGCTGGTCGGTGCGGCGGTGCTCGCCGGTGGCGGGCTGCTGGCCGGGATGACCGGCTGGCTGGTGCCCGCCGCCGTGGCGCTGCTGGTCTGCCTGATCCTGGTCGCCGGGCCGCTCGGGATCGGCGCGGGTGCCCGGCTGCGCCCGCAGACCGGTGACTGGTCCACGTTCTGGCGGTTCGCGCTGCCCCGCGCCGCGTCGGCGGCGATCGACGCGGGCAGCATGTGGATCGGCGTGCTGCTCACCTCGGCCCTGGCCAGCCCGGCCGACGCCGGTGTCTTCGGTGCCGTCGGCCGTTACGTCCTCGCCGGCCAACTCGCCATGCAGGGGCTGCGGGTGGCCGTCGCCCCGCAGCTGTCGCGGCTGCTCGGCCGGGGTGAGCGGGCCGCCGCCGCGGCTGTGCACCGGCAGTTGACCAGCTGGGGGCTGGTCCTCTCCTGGCCGGTGTACCTGCTGCTCGCCGTCTTCGCACCGGCCTTCCTGGCGCTGTTCGGCCCGGAGTTCACCACCGGTGCCGCCGCGATGACGGTGCTCGCCGTGGCGATGCTCGTCAACACCGGGGTCGGCAATGTGCAGAGCCTGCTGCTGATGGGCGGGCACAGCGGGCTGCACCTGGCCGGGGCACTCGCCGGGCTGCTGGTCACCGTCGGCGGTGGACTGGCGCTGATCCCCGACCACGGGGCGACCGGCGCGGCGGTGGCCTGGGCCGCCGGCATCGTGACCGAGAACCTCTGCGCCGCCACCTTCGCCCGGCTGGTGGTGCGCCAGCCCCTGGTGGACGCCCGGATGCTGGCCTCGGCGGCGGCCACAGTGGCCGGGGTCGGGCTGGCGGCGGTGGCCGGGCTGGCGGTGGCCGGCCGAGGCATCGCCGGACTGGTGCTTGCGGTGGCGACGCTCGCCATCGTCTGCGTCGGCTTGTTGACGTTGTCCCGGGTGCGACGCGGCATCCGGGTGACCATGGTGCAGATCCGTGGCGGGTCGCCGGCCGGCGACCCGCCACGGACGTCGAAGGGCAGGTGAGTTCGTCGTGTCGTCCATTCGCGACCGGGTGAAGCAGTTGGTGCCGACCCAGGTGACGAACCGGGTACGGGAAAGCCTCGTCGACTACGGGGTACGCACCAGCGACCGCCGGCCGTTACCGGACTTCCTCATCATCGGCACCAAGCGCGGCGGCACCACCTCGCTGTGGAACTACCTGATCCAGCATCCGTTGGTGCCACGGCTCTTCCCGGCCTGGAACACGAAGTCCTCGCACTACTTCGAGGAACACTGGCACCGCGGCGAGGCGTGGTACCGCTCGCACTTCCCGACCCTGCGGCAGCGGGAGGCGCTGGAGAACCGCCACGGCGGTCCGGTTCGCGTCGGTGAGGCCGCCCCGCTGTACATGTTCCACCCGCTGGCCGCCGAGCGGGTGTCCGCGCTGATGCCCTCGGTGCGGCTGATCGTGCTGCTACGCGACCCGGTGGAACGGGCCTACTCGCACTGGAAGGAGCGGCGGACCAACGGCGTGGAGCCGCTCGACTTCGCCGCCGCACTGGCCGCCGAGGCGGAGCGCACGGCAGGGGAGCGGGACCGGCTGATCGCCGAACCGAACTACTTCAGCGAGCCCTACGACTGGTACACCTACCGGGCGCGGGGTCGGTACCTGGAACACCTGCAACCGTGGCTGGAGCGCTTCGACCGTAGCCAGATCCTCTTCCTGCCCAGCGAGGAGTTGTACCGCGACGCGCGGGCCACCTACCGGCGCACCCTGGACTTCCTCGGCCTCCCCCCGTTCGACCTGCCGAACTTCAAGGTCTACAACGACCGGCGGTCCGCACCCCTGGAGCCGGCGCTGCGCGCCGAGCTGACCGCGTACTACCGCCCGCACAACGAGGCGTTGCGGCAGCGGCTGGGACTGCGGCTCGACTGGCCGGACCGGGTCGCGTGACCGCCTCGGCCACCACCACGGGCGACCCCCGCAGCCGCGACGACGGGCTGGGCTGGGTCACCCGGGCCGTCTTCTCCGACGCCCGGGTCGCGGTGACCGTGGACGCCGAGCCGCCGGCCGGGCACACCGTCGTGGCCCGGTACGCGGTGGTGCCGTCGGTGGCTCGGGCCCGCTTCCTGCTGCCGTTGGGCTGCCCCCGGGTCGCGGCGGCGGCGCTGCTGTCGTACAACGCCCTGCGCCCGGCGAAGCTGCGCGCGGCGCGGGCGGTGCTCGGTGTCGCGGCACGGGCCGGCGCGGTGGACCGGGCCCCCTTTCCGGTGCTGACCGTGGCGCTGCCGGTCGGGCTCGACCCGGCGGAGGTGCTGCTCGCCGCGCGGGTCGGTGCCGAACTCGGCGCGCCGGTACACGCCGCCTGCGGGGTGCGCCCACCGGACCCGAACCACAAGCCAACGCTGCAACTGTTCGACGGCCGGGGCGAGCCGCGCGGGTACGCGAAGATCGGCTGGAACGACGCGACGCGGGCGCTGGTCACCACCGAGGCCGCGGCGCTACGGGAGGTCGCCGGGCTGGCCGGGACAGCCGGTCATCCCGGCACCACCCGCCTGCTCACCGAGTTCGCCTGGGCCGGGCAGGCGGTGGCGGTGGTCGAACCGCTGCCGGCGCGGATCCGTGGGGTGTCCGTCGACACGCCGCCCGACCTGACTGCGCTGCTCGCGGTGGCCCGGCGGGGCGGCCCACCGGCGCCGGCCCGGCAACTGGCCGGCTCACCGTTCCTGGCCCGGCTGACCGCGCAGGCGCGGCGCGCCGCCGAAACCGTCGGCGACCGTGCGTCGGCCGCCGTCGCCGACCTGGCTCGCCGGCACGGTGACGTGGCCATCGAGTTCGGCCACTGGCACGGCGACTGGGTGCCGTGGAACCTCGGCCGGCACGAGGGGGAACTCATCGCCTGGGACTGGGAGCACAGCGGACCGGAGGTACCCGTCGGCTTCGACCTGGCCCACGACGCGTTCCAACGCGCGCTGGTGGCGCGCGGCGAACCGGCCGCCGAGGCGGCCCGGCAGGTCGACACCTGGCTCAACCGGCACGGTGACGTGCTGGGGCTGGACCGGGCACGGCAGCGGCTGGTGGCCGATGCCTACCTGGTGGAGATGTGGCTGCGGACCTGGCGGCTGGCGGACGCCGGTGCCGGCTGGAATCCGGCGCTGCATCCCGCCCTGCTGGACACCATTTCGAACCGACACAGCTGACCGACACGTCAAGCGGACTTGTGGGGAGTCGCGTGGACAACACAAACGAAGGAGCCGACCAGCAGCCGGTGCTGCTGCTGGTCGGGTCGAGCGGAGGGCACCTGGCGCAGTTGCTCGCCCTGCGGCCCTGGTACGAAACCTGGCGACGGTGCTGGGTCACCTTCGACACGCCCGAGGCGCTGTCGCTGCTGGCCGGGGAGGACGTCGTTCCGGCGTACCATCCCACCACCCGCCACCTGGGCAACCTGCTGCGCAACGCGTGGCTGGCCGTCCGGGTGCTACGTCGGCGGCGGGTCGCCGCGGTGGTCACCACCGGCGCGGGCGTGGCGGTGCCGTTCGTCGTGTTCGCCCGGCTGCGCCGCATCCCGACCGTCTACATCGAGGTCTACGACCGGATCGACACACCGACGCTCACCGCCCGGCTGTGCCGCCCGTTCCTGTCGGCGATGCTCGTGCAGTGGGAGGAGCAGCGCCGCCAGTACCCGGAGGCCACAGTCGTGGGGACGCTGCTGTGAGCGGCGACGCGCCCGGCGACGGGCACCGGGCCACGCCGGTGCGGCCCCGCCCGGCCCCCGAGGAGCCGACGGTACGCGTGCCGGAGCCGCGCGAGCCGGGCACCGACGGCCGGCCGCGGGTGCTGGTGGCTGTCGGCACCGACAAACATCCGTTCGACCGGCTGGTCGACTGGCTGCGCGAGTGGCACGACGAGTTTGCCGGTGAGGTTCGGTTGACCGTGCAGCACGGCCACACCCGGGCGGATGACCTGCCCGACGCGGTGCCGTTCCTCGGCCACGCCGAGTTGCAGGCGGCGATGGCCGGGGCCGACCTGGTGGTCTGCCACGGCGGGCCGGCCACCATCCTGGAGGCCCGCCGGCACGGGCACCTGCCGATCGTGGTGCCCCGCGATCCGACCCGGGGCGAGCATGTCGACGACCATCAGCTGTTGTTCGCCCGCCGGCTCGGCGCGGCCGGCCTGGTGGCGCTCTGCGAGTCGCGGCAGGAGTTGCTGGACACGCTGGCCGCCGGTCTCGCTGACCGGGCCCGGTTCACCGTCGCCGTGGACGCCGGTGCGGCCGACGGGCGACGCGCCGCGGTGCGACGGGTGGGAGTGATCGTCGAAGACCTGGTGGCCGCCGCCGCGCAGCGGCACCACCGACCCTGGTGGCGGCCGTGGCGCGGACCCGGCCCGAACGGAAGGCGGAAGCCGTGACCCCGTACCCGAGCGTGAGCGCCGTGGTGCCCACCCGCGACCGGCCGGAGCTGCTGCGGGCCGCGGTACGGGCCATCGTCGCCCAGGACTACCCGGGGCCGGTCGAGGTGGTCGTCGTCTACGACCAGTCCGAACCGGACCCGACGCTGGCGGAGCTGTCCGCGCCGGACCGGCCGGTGCGGGTCATCACCAACGCGCGCACGCCCGGCCTGGCCGGTGCCCGCAACACGGGCACCCTTGCCGCCTCCGGTGAACTGGTCGCCTTCTGCGACGACGACGACGAGTGGCTGCCCGGCAAGCTGCGCGCCCAGACCGAGGCGCTGGCCGCCGTGCCCGGCGCTGAGTTCGTCAGCTGCGGCATCCGGGTCAGCTACGACGGGCACACCGTTGAGCGGGTGCTGGACCGCGACTCGATCAGCCTGGCCGACTTGCTGCGCGACCGGATGACCGAACTGCATCCGTCGACCTTCGTCATCCGGGCGGCGGCGTTGCGGGACGGGTTCGGGCTCGTCGACGAGGAGATCCCGGGCAGCTACGCCGAGGACTACGAGTTCCTGCTCCGGGCCGCCCGCAGCGCACCGCTTGTCAACCTGCGCACCCCGTACGTGGTGGTGCGCTGGCACAAACGGTCGTACTTCGCCCAGCGGTGGGACACCATCTCCGAGGCGTTGCAGTGGCTGCTGGACCGCTACCCCGAGTTCGCCAGCCAACCGGCGGGGCAGGCCCGGGTCACCGGGCAGATCGCCTTCGCCCGCGCCGCGTCGGGGGACTCCCGGGGCGCGGTGCGCTGGGCCCGACGGACCATCCGGCGCAACCCGCGCGAACCCCGTGCCTATCTGGCCCTGGCGGTCGCCGGGCGGGTGGTGCGCGCCGACACGGTGCTGCGCACCCTGCACCGACGCGGCCGGGGCATCTGACCGCCCGCTGTGCCGTCTGCCTCCGCCGCCCGCGTCGGGGTCGCGGCCGCCGCGTCCGTAGGGCGGGACGCGGCGGGCGGCGCGGGGCGACGGACACCGGGCGTGACAGACTCAGGGCTGTGTTGCGCTGGTTGACCGCAGGGGAATCGCACGGACCCGCTCTCGTCGCGTTACTGGAGGGGGTGCCGGCCGGTGTCGAGGTGACCTCCACCGAGATAGCCGGAGAGCTGGCCCGCCGCCGGCTCGGCTACGGCCGGGGCGCCCGGATGTCGTTCGAGCAGGACGAGATCGAGATCGTCGGCGGCCTGCGGCACGGGGTGACCCTGGGCAGCCCGGTCGCCATCCGGGTCGGAAACTCCGAGTGGCCCAAGTGGCGCACCGTGATGGCCGCCGACCCGGTCGACCCCGACGAGTTGGCCCGGCAGGCCCGCAACGCGCCGCTGACCCGGCCCCGACCCGGCCACGCCGACCTGGCCGGCATGCAGAAGTACGGCCACACCGACGCCCGGCCGATCCTGGAGCGGGCCAGCGCGCGGGAGACCGCCGCCCGGGTCGCCGTCGGCACGGTGGCCAAGGCTCTGGTGCAGCAGGCGCTCGGCATCGAGATCGTCTCGCACGTGGTGGAACTGGGCCCGGTCGCCGTCAAGCCGGGGCTGCGGCCCCGCCCGGAAGACGCCGAGCGGATCGACGCCGACCCGTTGCGCTGCCTCGACCCGGAGGCCAGCGCCCGGATGGTCGCCGAGGTCGACGCCGCGAAGAAGGCCGCCGACACCCTCGGCGGCGTGGTCGAGGTGCTGGCGTACGGCGTACCGCCGGGTCTGGGCAGCCACGTGCAGTGGGACCGTAAGCTCGACGCCCGGCTGGCCACCGCGTTGATGTCGATTCAGGCGATCAAGGGTGTGGAGATCGGCGACGGCTGGCAGCAGGCCCGGTCCCGGGGTTCCGAGGCGCACGACGAGATCATGCCCACCGCCACCGGCGTGCGGCGGGTCACCGACCGGGCCGGCGGCCTGGAGGGCGGCATCACCACGGGTGAGCCGCTGCGGGTGAAGGCGGCGATGAAGCCGATCTCCTCGTTGAACCGGGCCCTCGCGACGGTGGACGTCACCACAGGTGAGCCGGCCACCGCCATCAACCAGCGCTCCGACGTCTGCGCGGTGCCGGCCGCCGCCGTGGTGGCCGAGGCGATGGTGGCGCTGGTGCTGGCGGAGGCGGCGGTGGAGAAGTTCGGCGGTGACTCGGTCGCCGAGATGCGCCGTAACCTGGCCGGTTACCTCGACGCGCTGGTGATCCGGTGACCGGTCCGACCCGGCCGGTCTGCGTGCTGGTCGGCGCGCCCGGCTCGGGCAAGACCACTGTCGGGCAGGGCCTTGCGGCAGCGCTCGGCGTCGAGTTCCGCGACACCGACACCGACATCGAGCGCCTGGCGGGCAAGCCGATCCCGGAGATCTTCGTCGACGAGGGGGAGGCGCACTTCCGTACCCTCGAACGGGCGGCGCTGGCCGCGGCGCTGGCCTCCTGCTCCGGGGTGCTCGCCCTCGGCGGCGGCGCGGTGCTGGCCGAGGAGAACCGGGCCGCACTTGTCGGTCACCGGGTGGTGCACCTCTCCGTCGAGCTGCCGGACGCGGTCAAACGGGTCGGCCTCGGCGCCGGCCGGCCGCTGCTGGCGATCAACCCCCGGGCCACTCTGAAACATCTGATGGACCAGCGTCGGCCGTTGTACGCCGAGGTCGCCACCGCCACCGTGGTCACCGACGGCCGCACCCCCGAGGAGATCGTCACCGAGATCGCCGCCCTGCTGAAGCCGTAGCGCTCGGTTCTGGCGGTGTCGGCTGGTGGCGTGGGGCCCCACCCGGGTTCAGGATCCGGCGGTGACGGGGGTGCCGACCGTCCGGCGGCGTCGCGGCCGGGGACGCCAGGTGGTCAGCAGGGCGAGGGCGAGCAGGATCTCGGCGAGGTCGCCGCCGTAGTACATCACCGTCGCGCCGGCGCGCAGCTGCTCCGCAGTCGCCGGCACGTCGACAAGCAGGCCCGCGTACATCAGTTGGGCGAGGCTGGCGTGGGCGACCACCGCCGCGCCGAGCACCACCAGCCGGACCGGTACGCGGGCCCGGTGCGGGTAGGGTTCCGGGCCGGCGATCGACCAGGTGAACAGCAGCCCGCTGAGCAGGAAGTGCAGGTTGACCAGGTCGTGCAGGGCCGCGCTGTCGAGGGTGGCCCGGTACAGCGGGGTGAGGTAGAGCAGCCACAGCCCGCCGGCGGTGAGCAGCAACCCGGTGACCGGGTGGGTCAGTGGTCGCAACGCCGGATGGCTCAACTTCCGCAGCGCCGCCCGTCCGGTCCGCCGGTCGACGCAGCGCAGCGCCAGGATGCCGGGTGCGCCGAGCACCAGCCCCAGCGGCGCCAGCATGCCGAGCAGCAGATGCTGCCACATGTGCGCGGCGAAGTCGTCCGCCGGCAACAACAGGGCGATGGCGAGCAGGGCGCACCCGACGGCGAAGGCCGCCGTGCGCCAGTGGCTCCAGCCGGCCCGGTCGGGGGCCCGCTGCCGCAACGCGGCGGCCAGGTAGAGCCAGCCGGCCAGCAGCGGTACGAGCAGTGCCGGGCCGACGCTGGCGGCGTGCTCGGCCCCGTGCGTCGAGATCAGGACCGGACTGACCACCAGCGGGGGACCCACCCCTGTCGGCCCGGGGTCGGCGTCCGCCGCTCGCCGGCACCGGCGTCCACGATGGTGGCGCGGCGCTGCACGAGCCACCCGACGACGATCAGCGCGACGCCCAACGCGAGGAAGCCGAGGTCCCACCAAAGCTGGTGTTCGCCGGCACGGACGTGGTGGATGCCCAGGATGTGGTGGTCGATGATGCCTTCGATCAGGTTGAACAGGCCCCAGCCGATCAACGCCCAGCCCCACAGCATGGGCGAGCGCCACAGCCGTCCCCGGGAGCGGGTCACCCGTGAGTAGAGCATCGCGAGTCCGGTGAGCACGGCCACCCAGGCCACCACGTGGAACAGGCCGTCCCAGACGGTGTTCATCTCCAGCCCGGCGACGGTGTCCACCGGGTACTCGCGTACCCCGATGTTGTCGCTGCCGGTGCTGCTGAGCATGTGGTGCCACTGGAAGACCTGGTGCAGCAGGATGCCGTCGACGAAACCGCCGAGGCCGAAGCCGAGGATGGTGGCGGGCAGCCGGATGTCGGCACCGTCGATCGTCCGCCCGGTCATGTCGACCCCCTCGCTCGTCCGTGCCCTGGCTGCCCGTGCCCGCTACGCGGAGTGTTAAACGTCGTTCCACCCCTCGGGCATCCGGTGGCGGCGCGGGTCGGATCGGTGGTGGGTGGGCTAGGCTCCCGGCGATGGACGAGGTGACCCGGATCCCGGTCGGTGGCGAACGGCCGTACGACGTGCTGGTCGGCCGCGACCTGCTTGACGCGCTGCCTGGCCTGCTGCCCGATGCCGCCAAGGTCGCGGTGCTGTATGCGCCGCCCCTGAAGGAGTTGGCCGACGCGGTAGGCGCCGGCCTGGCCGCGGCCGGCGTGACCCCCCTGCCGATCGAGGTGCCCGACGCCGAGGCCAGCAAGCACGTCGATGTGGCGGCGCAGTGCTGGGACCGGCTCGGCGAGGCGGGCTTCACCCGTACCGACGCGGTGGTCGGCATCGGTGGCGGCGCGGTCACCGACCTGGCCGGCTTCGTGGCGGCGTGTTGGCTGCGCGGGGTGCGGTGGGTGCCGGTGGCCACCTCGTTGCTCGGCATGGTCGACGCGGCGGTGGGTGGCAAGACCGGAATCAACACCGCCGCCGGCAAGAATCTCGTGGGTGCCTTCCACCCGCCGGTCGGCGTGCTGGCCGACCTGACCACGCTGGACAGCCTCCCGCCGGCCGACCTGGCCGCCGGCCTGGCCGAGGTGGTCAAGTGCGGGTTCATCGCTGATCCGGTCATCCTCGACCTGATCGAGGACGACCCGGCCGCCGCGACCGATCCGGCCGGGCCGGTCACCCGGGAGCTGATCGAGCGGGCCATCCGGGTCAAGGCCGACGTGGTCGCGGGAGACCTGCGTGAGTCGGGCGTACGGGAGGTGCTCAACTACGGGCACACGCTGGCCCACGCGATCGAGAAGGTCGAGGGTTACCGCTGGCGGCATGGTCACGCGGTGTCGGTCGGCCTGGTGTACGCCGCCGAGCTGGCCCGCCTCGCCGGCCGGTTGGACGCGGCCACCGCGTCGCGGCATCGGGCGGTGCTGACGGCGCTCGATCTGCCGACGGGTTACGCCGCCGACGCGTGGCCTCGCCTGCTGGCCACCATGCGGGTCGACAAGAAGGCCCGGGGCAGTCGGCTGCGTTTCGTGGTGCTCGACGGGCTGGCCCGACCGGCGATCCTCGACGGCCCGGACGACGACCTGCTGCACACCGCCTACGCCGCGGTGTCCCGATGACCATGCGGGTGTACGTGCTGAACGGGCCGAACCTGGGCCGGCTGGGTACCCGCCAGGTCGACGTCTACGGGGTGACCAGCTACGCCGGCCTGGTGGAACTCTGCGAGACCACCGGGCGGGACCTGGGCCTCGACGTCGTCGTGCGGCAGACCGACGCCGAGCATGAGTTGCTCGGCTGGCTGCACACCGCCGCCGACGAGGGTGCCGCCGTGGTGCTCAACCCGGCGGCCTGGTCGCACTACTCGATCGCGGTGCGGGACGCCTGCGCGATGCTGCGTGGGCCGTTGGTGGAGGTGCACATCTCCAACATCCACGCGCGGGAGGAGTTCCGTCACCACTCCGTCGTCTCGGCGGTGGCGACCGGCGTGATCTGCGGGCTCGGCGTCGACGGCTACCGTCTCGCCCTGCACCACCTGGCCGACCGCCGCGACCAGAGCGCCTGACGTCCCGAGCCGCCTGACGTCCCGAGCCGGCTGGCGACCGGACCGTTCGGCCTTCGACCTGCTGGCAAGGTCGGCTGACGGCTCGGCTGCACCTCATTCATGGCCGCAACTACGTTTGGTGACATCTACTCTCAGTGAGCAGTCACCGCCCCCGCCCAACAACCCCTTCCACCCTTTGCTCTGCTTCAACCCACGCACTAGCGGCTGAGCAGCACTTTCGGGAGCACGTTGGCGACGACGTACGGTGTTGTCGCCACCGACAGTGACTGTAGCGTGGGTTGAAGCAGAGCAAAGGGAGCGGGTTGATAAGTCGGGGGCGGGGCGGAGTGTCACTGACAGTGCTGCACAGGCGGGTTCAGTGCGCCGCATGCTGGCAGGCCGAGCCGGGCTGGACCTGTCGACCGGCGGTGGACCTTCGCGGGCGGCCGACGGCGGTCGGCGGGTCGCGAGGCGGCTAGTAGACTTGCCAGGTCTGTCCGCCAAATGATGATCAAGGCAGGAAATGGCCACCACCAACGACCTGAAGAACGGCCTGGTACTCAACCTCGACGGAGAGCTCTGGTCCGTCGTCGAGTTCCAGCACGTCAAGCCCGGTAAGGGTGGTGCGTTTGTGCGTACCACGCTGAAGAACGTGCTCTCCGGCAAGGTGGTCGACAAGACCTTCAACGCGGGCACCAAGGTTGAGACCGCGACCGTCGACAAGCGCACGATGCAGTATCTCTACGCCGACGGCGAGGACTACGTCTTCATGGACATGGAGACGTTCGACCAGATCACGGTTATGGGCGGGACGGTCGGCGAGGCAGCCAACTACCTGCTGCCCGAAGCCGAGGCGATCGTGGCCACCCACGAGGGCGTGCCGCTCTACGTCGAGCTGCCGACCTCGGTCGTGCTGGAGGTCACCTACACGGAGCCGGGCCTGCAGGGCGACCGGTCCACCGGTGGCAACAAGCCAGCGACGGTGGAGACGGGCGCGACCGTTCAGGTGCCGCTCTTCGTCACCACCGGCGAGAAGATCAAGGTCGACACCCGCGACGGCCGTTACCTCGGCCGCGCCTGATGTCCGAGGGTCCGAAGCAGCAGATGCCGGCGCGTCGCAAGGCGCGCAAGCGGGCGTTGGACGTGCTCTTCGAGGCCGACCTGCGTGATCGTCCGCCGGTCGAGGTGCTGGCCGGCTATGTCGAGCGGATCGAGAAGCCGCGTCCCGACCACCTCGGGTACGCGGTCGGCCTGGTCGAGGGGGTGGCCGGGCACCTGGACCGGATCGACGAGCTGATCTCCAGCTACGCCGAGGGCTGGACGCTGGACCGGATGCCTGTGGTCGACCGCAACCTGGCCCGGATCGCAGTCTACGAGCTGTTGTATCTCGACGAGATCGATGACGCGGTGGCGATCAGCGAGGCGGTGGAGCTGGCCCGGCAGATGTCGACCGACGACTCGCCCCGCTTCCTCAACGGTCTGCTCGGCCGGATCGCCGAGTACGCCACCCGTTGAGGTGGGCGGACGCCGCCGATGGGCGTCGCGCATCAGCGACGGAAGCGACGAAAGGGCCCGTGCGTCCGGCACGGGCCCTTTCGCGTGGTCGAATCTCAGGAGGCGAAGAACGCCCGGGGGTCGGCGACAAGTACGCCGTGCTCGGTCAGCCGCTCGATCAGGCCGGACGGCGAGGCGTCGTAGACGATCGCGAGGGCGCGCAGGTCGTCGGCACGGATCGACAGCACCCGGCCGTTGTAGTCGCCGCGCTGCTGCTGGATGGCGCGCGCGTAGCGGGCCACGTAGGCGAGATCCTCGCTGGCCTCGTCGTAGAGGCGCTCCAGGTCCAGAACGATCTTGCTGGTGGGTTCGTGTCGTACCCCGCTGCCGTCGGGCAGCAACTCCGAGACCGGCACGCGGTAGAACTCGGCCAGCTCGGCCAGACGGGACACCGTGACGGCCCGGTCGCCGCGCTCGTACGAGCCGACCACAACCGCCTTCCAACGCCCGTTCGACTTCTCCTCCACCCCCTGCAGGGACAGGCCCTGCTGCTGGCGGATGGAGCGCAGGCGGGCGCCCAGAGACTTGGCGTATTCAGAGGGCATTCGGACACTCCCAGTGCTGCTCGGGTTCTCCCAGCGATTCGCTACGGAGCGTGACGGTACGGGGATTCGTACACGTGGTCAAGTGGTCGCGATCTTCCCGTTGTGTACCCCGGGTGAGTTGTCCCGTTTCGCCTGGCTGACTGGCCAGTCAGCCAACGGCGACGGGTGACGCCGTCGTAGCTGGTGCCCGCGCGTCGAGGCGGCGGCGACCACTGGTAACGTTGCCGAAGCCCCTGCGCCGGCCACTCCCGGCCGGCCGGGAGGATCCGACGTCCTTTAACGACCCGTCCCGTGAGGCGGGGAAGGAGGTCCGCCGTGGCCTACCCATCGGCTGCCCCGTCGTCGCCGCCGCGACAACCCTCGGTGAAGGTGATATTGACCAGCGCCGACCTGCAACGCGTGGTCGACCGCATCGCTCACCAGATCCTCGAGAAGACCCAGGGCGCGGCTGACACCGTGCTGCTCGGTATCCCCACCCGGGGTGCCCCCCTCGCCAGCCGGCTCGCCGCCCGGATCAGCGCCTTCGAGGGCATTTCCGTGCCGGTCGGCGTGCTCGACATCACTCTCTATCGCGACGACCTGCGCCGGAACGCCACCCGGGCGGTCGGCCCCACCCAGTTGCCGGCCGGTGGCATCGACGGCAAGCGGGTGGTCCTCGTCGACGATGTCCTCTTCTCCGGCCGGACCGTCCGGGCGGCCCTCGACGCGCTCGGTGACCTTGGGCGGCCCGCTTCGGTGCAACTCGCCGTCCTGGTCGACCGGGGACACCGGCAGCTACCGATCCGCGCCGACTACGTCGGCAAGAACATCCCGACCGCCCTGGCCGAGAGTGTCAAGGTGACGCTGGTCGAGACCGACGGCACGGACGAGGTCCGGCTCTACGGGGAGGAGGCCCGATGATCAGGCACCTGCTTTCCGGCGCCGACCTGGACGCCGACACCGCCACCCAGATCCTGGACACCGCCGCCGAGATGGCCGCGGTGGCCGGTCGCGAGGTCAAGAAGTTGCCCGCGCTGCGGGGCAGGACCGTGGTGAATCTCTTCTACGAGGACTCGACCCGCACCCGGATCTCGTTCGAGGCGGCGGCCAAACGGCTCAGCGCCGACGTGATCAACTTCTCGGCGAAGGGTTCCAGCGTCGCCAAGGGCGAGAGCCTGAAGGACACCGCGCTGACCCTGCAGGCGATGGGGGCCGACGCGGTGGTGGTCCGGCACCCCGCCTCGGGGGCCCCGCACCGCCTCGCCGACTGGGTCGACGGTTCGGTGGTCAACGCCGGCGACGGCACCCACGAGCACCCCACCCAGGCGCTGCTCGACGCGTACACGATGCGGTCCCGGCTGGGCCGCCTGGCCGGCCTGTCGGTGGCGGTGGTCGGTGACGTGCTGCACTCCCGGGTGGCCCGTTCCAACGTGTTGCTGCTGTCCACCCTCGGCGCCAAGGTGACCCTGGTCGGGCCACCCACGCTCATCCCGGTCGACATCGCCGCCGCTCTCGCGCCGGGCACCGACGTCTGCTACGACCTCGACGCGGTGCTGCCCTCGTCGGACGTGGTGATGATGCTGCGGGTGCAGCGGGAGCGGATGAACGACTCGTACTTCCCGTCCGCCCGCGAGTACGCCCGCCGCTACGGCCTGGACGGGCCGCGGATGGGCCGACTGCCGGAGCACGCCATCGTCATGCATCCCGGCCCGATGAACCGGGGCATGGAGATCACGCCGGAGGTCGCGGACTCGCCCCGCTCCACCATCGTCGAACAGGTCGCCAACGGTGTCTCCGTCCGGATGGCCGTCCTCTACCTGCTGCTCGGGGGGAACAACCGGTGAACTCGTACCTGATCAGGAACGTCAGCATCCTCGGCGCCGCACCGACCGACCTGCTGATCCGCGACGGCGTCGTCGTCGAGACCGGCACGGGCCTGTCCGCGTCGGATGCCACCGTGATCGACGCCGACGGGCTGGTCGCCCTGCCCGGCCTGGTCGACCTGCACACCCACCTGCGTGAGCCCGGCCGGGAGGACGCCGAGACGGTCGAGACCGGTTCCCGGGCGGCGGCGCTCGGCGGCTACACCGCGGTCTGCGCGATGGCGAACACCTCGCCGGTGGCCGACACCGCGGGTGTGGTCGAGCAGGTGTGGCGGCTCGGCCGCGAGGCCGGGCTGGTCGACGTGCAGCCGATCGGCGCGGTCACCGTCGGCCTGGCCGGGGAGCGGCTGGCCGAACTCGGCGCGATGGCCGAGTCGGCGGCCCGGGTGCGGATCTTCTCCGACGACGGGCACTGTGTCGCAGACCCCCGGCTGATGCGCCGTGCGCTGGAGTACGTGAAGGCGTTCGACGGCATCATCGCCCAGCACGCCGAGGAGCCCCGGCTCACCGAGGGGGCGCAGATGCACGAGGGTGAGGTTTCCACCCGGCTGGGCCTGACCGGTTGGCCGGCGGTCGCCGAGGAGGCGATCATCGCGCGGGACGTGCTGCTGGCCGAGCACGTCGGCAGCCGGCTGCACATCTGCCACGTCTCCACCGCCGGCAGCGTCGAGGTGCTGCGCCACGCCAAGGCCCGGGGGGTACGCGTCACCGCTGAGGTGACCCCGCATCACCTGCTGCTCACCGACACACGTGCCGAGACCTACGACCCCGTCTTCAAGGTCAACCCGCCGCTGCGTACCGCGACCGACATCGCCGCGCTGCGGGCCGCGCTTGTCGACGGGGTGATCGACATCATCGCCACCGACCACGCCCCGCACGCGGTGGAGGACAAGGAGTGCGAGTGGGCGTACGCCCGGCCGGGCATGCTCGGGCTGGAGACGGCGCTGTCCATCGCGCTCGACGTGCTGGGTCCGCAGTGGGACCTGATCGCCGAGCGGATGTCCCGTACGCCGGCCCGGATCGCCGGGCTCACCGAACACGGCCACGACCCGGCCCCCGGGGCACCGGCCACCCTCACCCTGGTCGACCCGGCGGCCCGTCGGGTGATCGAGCCGGCGGAACTGGCCAGCCGTAGTCGCAACACCCCGTACGCCCGGATGACGCTGCCGGGTCGCATCGTGGCGACCTTCCTGCGTGGCGAGGCGACGGTCCTGGACGGAAAGGCTCTCAAGTGAAGCGCAGGTCGGCTCTTCTCGTCCTGGAGGACGGGCGCACCTTCCACGGCGAGGCGTACGGCAGCGTCGGGGAGACCTTCGGCGAGGCGGTCTTCAACACCGGGATGACCGGTTACCAGGAGACGCTGACCGACCCGTCGTACCACCGTCAGGTGGTGGTGCAGACCGCTCCACACATCGGTAACACCGGCGTCAACACCTCCGACGACGAGTCACGCCGGATCTGGGTGGCCGGTTACGTGGTGCGTGACCCGGCCAGGATCAGCTCCAACTGGCGGGCCACCGGCGGGCTGGAGGACCGGCTGGCCACCGAGGGCGTGGTCGGCATCAGCGGCGTGGACACCCGGGCCCTCACCCGTCACCTGCGCGAACGTGGCGCGATGCGGGTGGGCGTCTCCAGCGTCGAGGACGATCCCCGGGCGCTGCTCGAACGGGTCCGCCAGTCGCCGCAGATGCTCGGCGCGGACCTCTCCGCCGAGGTGACGACCGCGACGCCGTACGTGGTCGACGCCGAGGGCGAGCACCGGTTCACGGTGGCCGCGCTGGACCTGGGCATCAAGCGCAACGTGCCGCGCCGGCTCGCCGCCCGGGGCGTGACCACCCACGTGCTGCCGGCCCACTCGACAATCGAGGACCTGCTGGCCACCGGCGCCGACGCGGTCTTCTTCTCACCGGGCCCCGGTGACCCGGCGACCGCCGACGCGCCGGTCGCGCTGGCCCGCGAGGTGCTGCGCCGCGAGGTGCCGCTGTTCGGCATCTGCTTCGGCAGCCAGATCCTCGGCCGGGCGCTCGGCTTCGGCACCTACAAGCTCGGTTACGGCCACCGGGGCATCAACCAGCCCGTGCTCGACCGGGTCACCGGCAAGGTCGAGGTGACCAGCCACAACCACGGCTTCGCGGTGCAGGTGCCCGGGGCACGGCCGGGCGCGGTGGTGCCGGACCAGGTGATCGAGACCGAGTTCGGCGGCGTCCAGGTGTCGCATGTCTGCCTCAACGACAACGTGGTCGAAGGGCTGCGGGCGCGCGACGTGCCCGCCTTCACCGTTCAGTACCACCCGGAGGCGGCGGCCGGCCCGCACGACGCGGACTATCTCTTCGACCGCTTCGCCGAGCTGATCGACGGCCGGGCTCTCAGTGGGGGGCGTACCAATGCCTAAGCGGACCGATCTCAAGCACATCCTGGTGATCGGGTCGGGACCGATCGTCATCGGACAGGCCTGCGAGTTCGACTACTCGGGTACTCAGGCGTGCCGGGTACTGCGCGCCGAGGGGATCCGGGTCAGCCTGGTCAACTCCAATCCGGCCACCATCATGACCGACCCGGAGTTCGCCGACGCCACCTACGTCGAGCCGATCACCCCGGAGTTCGTCGAGCTGGTCATCGCCAAGGAGCGTCCGGACGCGGTGCTGCCCACCCTGGGTGGGCAGACCGCCCTGAACACCGCCGTGGCGTTGCACGAGGCCGGGGTGCTGGAGAAGTACGGCGTCGAGCTGATCGGCGCGAACATCGACGCGATCCGGCGCGGCGAGGACCGGCAGCTGTTCAAGGAGATCGTGGCGAAGGCCGGCGTACGCCTCGGCGTCGAGGATCCGGCGAGCCTGGTGCCGCGTTCGCGGGTCTGCCACTCGATGGACGAGGTCCGCGAGACGGTGGCCGAGCTGGGCCTGCCGGTGGTGATCCGGCCGTCGTTCACCATGGGTGGTCTCGGTTCGGGCATGGCGCACACCGATGCCGACCTGGAACGCATCGCGGGTGCCGGGCTGGCTGCCAGCCCGGTGCACGAGGTGCTCATCGAGGAGAGCGTGCTCGGCTGGAAGGAGTACGAACTCGAACTCATGCGGGACCGCCACGACAACGTGGTGGTGGTCTGCTCGATCGAGAACGTCGACCCGATGGGCGTGCACACCGGTGACAGCGTGACCGTGGCGCCGGCCATGACGCTCACCGACCGGGAGTACCAGCACCTGCGGGATCTGGGCATCGCGGTGCTGCGCGAGGTCGGCGTGGACACCGGTGGCTGCAACATCCAGTTCGCGGTGAACCCGGCCGACGGTCGCATCGTCGTCATTGAGATGAACCCGCGGGTGTCCCGCTCGTCGGCGCTGGCGTCGAAGGCGACCGGCTTCCCGATCGCGAAGATCGCCGCGAAGCTGGCCATCGGCTACACCCTCGATGAGATCCCCAACGACATCACCCGCAAGACGCCGGCCGCGTTCGAGCCGACGCTTGACTACGTGGTGGTGAAGATCCCCCGGTTCGCGTTCGAGAAGTTCCCCGGCGCGGATCCGGAGCTGACCACCACGATGAAGTCGGTCGGCGAGGCGATGAGCCTCGGGCGCAACTTCCCCGAGGCGCTGAACAAGGCGATGCGCTCGATGGAGACCAAGGCCGCCGGCTTCTGGACCGTGCCCGACCCGGTCGGGGCGACGAAGGAGAACACCCTCGCCGCGCTGGGCATGCCGCACGACGGGCGGCTCTACACGGTGGAGCGGGCGTTGCGGCTCGGTGCCTCGATCGCCGAGGTCAGCGCCGCCTCCGGCGGCATCGACCCGTGGTTCCTGGACCAGATCGCCGCCCTGGTCGAGTTGCGTGCGGAGATCGTGGCGGCGCCGGTGCTGGACGCGGAGCTGCTGCGCCGGGCGAAGCGGGCCGGCCTCTCCGACCGGCAGCTTGCCGCGCTGCGTCCCGAACTGGCCGCCGAGGACGGGGTCCGTACGCTGCGGCACCGCCTCGGCCTCCGGCCGGTCTACAAGACGGTGGACACCTGCGCCGCGGAGTTCGAGGCCACCACCCCGTACCACTACTCCGCTTATGACGAGGAGACGGAGGTGGCCGGCTCGGCGCGGCCCAAGGTGCTGATCCTGGGTTCCGGACCGAACCGGATCGGGCAGGGCATCGAGTTCGACTACTCCTGCGTGCACGCGGTCATGGCCCTGAAGGGGTCCTACGAGACCGTCATGGTCAACTGCAATCCGGAGACCGTCTCCACCGACTACGACACCGCCGACCGGCTCTACTTCGAGCCGCTGACCTTCGAGGACGTGCTGGAGGTCTGGCACGCGGAGGACTCCTCCGGCCGGGCCGTCGGCGGGCCGGGCGTGGTCGGCGTGATCGTGCAGCTGGGTGGGCAGACCCCGCTCGGACTGGCCCAGCGACTCAAGGACGCCGGGGTGCCGGTGGTGGGTACCTCACCGGAGTCGATCCACCTGGCCGAGGAACGTGGCGCCTTCGGATCGCTGCTGGCCCGGGCCGGCCTGCGCGCGCCGGACCACGGCACCGCCACCTCGTACGAGGAGGCGAAGGAGATCGCCGACGAGATCGGCTACCCGGTGCTGGTCCGGCCGTCGTACGTGCTCGGCGGGCGGGGTATGGAGATCGTCTACGACGACGCCACGCTGCGCGACTACATCGGCCGGGCCACCGACATCTCGCCGGACCATCCGGTGCTTGTCGACAGTTTCCTCGACGACGCCATCGAGATCGACGTGGACGCGCTCTGCGACGCCGACGGCGCGGTCTACCTCGGCGGGATCATGGAGCACATCGAGGAGGCGGGCATCCACTCCGGCGACTCCTCCTGCGCCCTGCCGCCGATCACCCTGGCCAGTTCGCACGTGGCCCAGGTCCGCCGGTACACCGAGGCCATCGCGCGGGGCATCGGCGTACGCGGGCTGCTCAACGTGCAGTACGCGCTGAAGGACGACGCGCTGTACGTGCTGGAGGCCAACCCGCGCGCCTCGCGTACCGTGCCGTTCGTCTCGAAGGCCACGGCGGTGCCGCTGGCGAAGGCGGCGGCCCGGATCGCGCTCGGCGCGACCCTGGCCGAGTTGCGCGCCGAGGGCATGTTGCCGACGACCGGGGACGGCGGTTCGCTGCCGCCGGACGCCCCGATCGCGGTGAAGGAGGCGGTGCTGCCGTTCAAGCGGTTCCGTACCCCGGCGGGCAAGGGGGTGGATTCGCTGCTCGGCCCGGAGATGAAGTCGACAGGCGAGGTGATGGGGATCGACACCGCCTTCGGGCACGCCTTCGCCAAGTCACAGTCGGCGGCGTACGGGTCGCTGCCGACCGAGGGCAGGATCTTCGTCTCGGTGGCCAACCGCGACAAGCGCGGCATGATCTTCCCGATCAAGCGGCTGGCCGATCTCGGCTTCGACATCGTCGCGACCAGCGGTACCGCCGAGGTGCTGCGCCGGCACGGCATCGCCTGCGAGCAGGTCCCGAAGCACTACGAGGCCGATTCCGAGGACGACGCGGTGTCGTTGATCCTCGGTGGCCACGTCGCTCTTGTGATCAACACGCCACAGGGTTCGGGTGCCAGCGCCCGCTCGGACGGTTACGAGATCCGCAGCGCCGCGGTCACCGCCGACATCCCCTGCGTCACCACCGTCCCCGGCGCCGCCGCCGCGGTCATGGGAATCGAGGCGAGGATCCGCGGCGACATGCAGGTACGCCCCCTCCAGGCCCTCCACGCCACCCTCCGGTCCGCCCAGTGACCCCCCACCCCTCGGCCACCACCCCGTTCTCGTCGATCAAGAAGTTTTGGTCCTCGGGTGGCCCTCGGCGGGACCAGAACTTCTTGATCGACGCATGGCATCGGGGAGGGGTGGCGTGATCTTCGAACGGACCGTTCGGCGGGGGTTGTTCCGGGTCGGGGGTGGGGACGCGGAGACGGCGCACGAGTTCACCCTGCGGCGGTTGGCCGCGCTGTCCCGGACGCCGGTGGCGCTGGCGGCGTTGCGGGCCCGGTACGCCGTGTCGGCGCCGCGCACGGTGTTCGGGGTGTCATTTCCCAACCCGGTCGGCCTGGCCGCCGGGATGGACAAGGACGGGGTGGCGCTGCCGGCGTGGCCGGCACTGGGCTTCGGTTTCGTCGAGGTCGGCACGGTGACGGCGCGTCCCCAACCAGGCAATCCCCGGCCCCGGCTCTTCCGGCTCGTCGACAGCGAGGCCGTGATCAACAGGATGGGCTTCAACAACGCCGGGGCGCAGGCGCTGGCGGACCGGCTGGCGGCGCTGCCGCGACCGCTCGGCGTACCGCTTGGCATCTCGCTGGGCAAGTCGAAGGTGACGGCGCTGGAGGACGCGGTGGAGGACTACCGCGAGTCGTACCGCGTGTTGCGCGAGCAGGGCGACTACTTCGCGGTCAACGTCTCCTCACCGAACACCCCCGGGCTGCGCGCCTTGCAGGACCGGGAACATCTGGACGCGCTGTTGGCGGCATTGGTGGGGGAGAAGCCGGTGCTGGTGAAGATCGCTCCCGACCTCACCGAGCCGGCCATCGCCGAGTTGCTGGAGGTGTGCCTGGCCCGCGGCGCCGCCGGAGTGATCGCCACGAACACGACCCTCGGACGGGACGGGTTGGCCCCGACCGACCGGGGACGTTCCGGCGAGACCGGTGGGCTGTCCGGCCGTCCGCTGGCCGACCGGGCGCGGCAGGTGGTCGCCTTCGTGCACGCCGAGACGGGCGGGCGGTTGCCGGTCATCGGCGTCGGCGGCATCGTCGATCCCGACGATGCGGCCCGGATGTTCGACGCCGGCGCCAGCCTGGTGCAGCTCTACACCGGGTTCATCTACCGTGGCCCGGCGCTGCCCCGGGCCGTCGCCCGCGCGGCTGCGGGTGCCGTGCGTCCGGCCACGACCGGCGCCTGACGAACACCACCCACTCACCACCCCCTCGCTGCTCTGCTTCACCCCACGCAACGGTTTCGGCGCGGAACCCGTGCGTCCGGTGAAGCAGAGCAAAGGGGGCGCAAGGAGGACCGATGACGCCGGAGGAGGTTCTCGCCGCCGACGCGGCGCACGTGTGGCATCCGTACGCCGCGCTGCCGCCGGCGGTGGCGCCGTACCTGGTGGAGAGCGCCGAGGGGGTACGGCTGCGGCTGGCCGACGGCCGCGAGCTGGTCGACGGGATGTCCTCCTGGTGGGCCGCGATCCACGGCTACCGGCATCCGGTGCTGGACGCGGCGGTGGTCGACCAGGTGGGCCGGATGAGTCACGTCATGTTCGGCGGACTGACCCACGCGCCGGCCGTGGAGCTGGCCCGCACTCTGGTCGAGGTGACGCCCGACGGGCTGGAGCACGTGTTCCTGGCCGACTCGGGTTCGGTGAGTGTCGAGGTCGCGGTGAAGATGTGCCTGCAGTACCAGCGGGCCACCGGCCGGCCGCAGCGGCACCGGCTGGGCACCTGGCGGGGCGGGTACCACGGCGACACGTTCCATCCGATGAGCGTCTGCGATCCGGAGGGTGGCATGCACCACCTCTGGGGGGACGTGCTGCCGCGGCAGGTCTTCGCCCCGATGCCGCCGGGTGGCTTCGACAGCCCGCCCGATCCGGCGTACGAGGCGGCGCTGATCGACGCGGTGGAGCGGCACGCCCACGAGTTGGCCGCGGTGATTGTGGAACCGGTGGTGCAGGGTGCCGGCGGGATGCGTTTCCACCACCCGCACTATCTGCGGGTGCTGCGCGAGGTGACCCGGGCGCACGGCGTGCTGCTGATCTTCGACGAGATCGCCACCGGTTTCGGCCGTACCGGGACGATGTTCGCCGCCGAGCATGCCGGGGTCACCCCGGACGTGCTCTGCGTCGGCAAGGCGCTCACCGGCGGCTATCTGACTCTGGCCGCGGCGCTGTGCACGGCGGAGGTCGCGCGGGGCATCCGGGCCGGTGGTGTGCTCGCGCACGGCCCGACGTTCATGGGCAACCCGCTCGCCTGCTCGGTGGCCAACGCGTCGCTGGGCCTGCTGCGGGCCGGCGACTGGGCCGGGCAGGTGGCGCGGCTGGAACGGGGTCTGCGGTCGGGGCTGGAGCCGTTGCGCGGCGCGCCGGGTGTGACGGACGTGCGGGTGCTCGGCGGAATCGGCGTGGTCCAGTTGGACCACGAGGTGGATCTCGGCGCGGCCACGGCCGCCGCCGTGGCGCAGGGGGTGTGGCTGCGTCCGTTCCGGGATCTGGTCTACACGATGCCGCCGTACGTCACCGCGGACGCCGACCTCGCCGTCGTGGTGTCGGGTATCTCGGCAGCGGTCGCGGCGGGCTGAGTAGCCGGGTATCGGCCCTCGGCTGGATTTGAGTAGGCGTGTTCGGCCGCCATCGCGAATTGGAGTAGCCCGGCGGCACCCCGGTCCGGGCCTGCTGAGTAGGCGCGGACGGGTGGAAGCCCGGCCGGGACGAGAGGAAGGCAAAGGCGACATGGAGAGTTTCGGCGCCCGGCTGCACCGGGCCATGGACGAGCGCGGACCGCTCTGCGTAGGGATCGACCCGCACCCGGCGTTGCTGTCCCGGTGGGGCCTTGACGACGATGTGGCCGGCCTCGACCGCTTCGCCCGGACCGTCGTGGACGCGCTCGGTGACCGGGTTGCGGTGGTCAAGCCCCAGTCGGCGTTCTTCGAGCGATTCGGGTCTCAAGGGGTGGCGGTCCTTGAGTCAACTATCCGACAGTTACGAAATCTCGGCTCGCTCGTTCTCCTCGACGCCAAGCGCGGCGACATCGGTTCGACGGTCCAGGCGTACGCGTCGGCCTACCTTGATCCATCCAGCCCCATGTATGTCGATGCGGTGACCGCGAGCCCCTTCCTGGGGGTCGGATCGCTGGCCCCGATGTTCGAGCTGGCCGCCGAGCACGGCGGCGGCGTGTTCGTCCTGGCGCTCACCTCCAACCCCGAGGGCGCCTCGGTGCAGCGCGCCCGCGGCGCCGACGGCCGCAGCGTCGCGCAAACGATCCTCGACGAGATTTCCCAGCTCAACGCGGGTGCGGAGCCGCTCGGGAGCGTCGGTGCCGTGATCGGCGCGACGGTCGGAGAGACCGGCTGCGACCTGTCCGCGGTGAACGGGCCGCTGCTCGCCCCCGGGCTCGGAGCGCAGGGTGCCACGGCAGCCGATCTGCGGGTCGTCTTCGGCTCCGCGCTGCCCGCCGTGCTGCCCGCGTACTCCCGTGAGGTGCTGGGCGCCGGGCCCGATCCGGACGCGCTGCGGGCCGCCGCGGACCGCGCCGTGGCCGAGTGTCGGGCGGTCCTGGCGATGTCCTGACTGACTGATGGCTCGGTCACTTTGTGGTGATCATTGCGCGCCCACGTTGCCGAAAGCTCCGTTGGCCGCTAGTTTTCCCCGCGCTGGGAACCCCTTGGTTCACAGCGACACCACGTTTCACAGATGCGGCGGTGCGTCCCGCCCGTCGCGATAGGGACCTGAGGAGAACTGGTGCCGCTCCCGTCACTGACCCCCGAGCAGCGCGCAGCCGCGCTGGAAAAGGCTGCGGAGATCCGCAAAGCCCGTGCCGAGCTGAAGGAGCAGCTCAAGCAGGGCAAGACCACCCTCGGAGCCGTTCTTGAGCGGGCCGAGTCCGACGATGTCGTCGGCAAGCTCAAGGTGTCGGCTGTGCTGCAGGCCATGCCGGGCATCGGCAAGATCCGGGCTACTCAAATCATGGAGAAGCTCAAGATTGCCGACAGCCGCCGCCTGCGTGGCCTCGGCGAGCAGCAGCGCAAGGCCCTGCTTGGGGAGTTCGCCGCCAACTGAGCACGACTGCGGGTAGAAACAAGCAGTGAGCTTGGATGACGAGGCGCGCCCGGCGGCTCGGCTCACTGTCCTGGCTGGCCCATCCGGCGCCGGTAGGGAGAGTGTCGTCGAGCTGATCCGGGCGCGTTCTCCGTCAGTGTGGACGCCGGTCGCGGTCACCACCCGGCCCCGCCGGGGCAACGAACTGGACGGCGTCCACCGACACTTCGTCACGGCTGAGGAGTTCGACCGCCGGCTCGCCGCCGGCGAGCTGCTGGAGTGGAGTCGGTTCGGCGCTCACCGGCGCGGCACGGAGGCCGCCCCGCTGCGCCACCGGCTCGCCGCCGGGCAGCCGGTGCTGCTCGCGTTGGACCTCGACGGGGCGCTGCTGGTCCGGGCGGGCTGGCCGGGGGCACGACTCGTCCTGCTCCATCCGCCCGGTCGACTGCCGGGCCCGCCGGTGGTCACGGCCTTCGACCTCAGCGTTTCGGCCGACCGCATCGAGCGGGTCGTGGACGAACTGGTAGGATTCATCGGTTCTTCCTTCCTGGCTCCGGCCCGGCCGCGTCCGCGCGGTTGAGCGCCGGCGCCGCGCTCACGCGCGGTCCGTGCGAAAGACGCAGAGGTTTATCCGTGGGATCCATCGCCAACCCCGAAGGCATCACCAACCCGCCGATCGACGAGCTCCTGGAGAAGACGACGTCGAAGTACGCGCTGGTCATCTTCGCGGCCAAGCGCGCCCGCCAGGTCAACGCCTACTACAGCCAGCTCGGTGAGGGCCTGCTGGAGTACGTCGGCCCGCTGGTCGAGACCACTCCCCAGGAGAAGCCGCTCTCCATCGCGATGCGCGAGATCAACGCTGGCCTGCTCACCGCTGAGCCGACCGACCAGCCGTAATCCTCCGCCCGTCGATGAGCGCCCGGATCATCCTCGGCGTCGGCGGCGGGATCGCCGCCTACAAGGCGTGCGAGTTGCTGCGCCTGTTCACCGAGTCGGGCCACCAGGTGCGGGTGGTGCCGACGGCAGCTGCGTTGCGCTTCGTCGGCGCGCCGACCTGGGCGGCGCTCTCCGGGCAGCCGGTCGCCGAGGACGTCTGGTCCGACGTGCACGAGGTGCCGCACGTACGCCTCGGCCAGCAGGCCGACCTGGTGGTGGTCGCACCCGCCACCGCCGACCTGCTGGCCCGCGCCGCCCACGGCCTCGCCGATGATCTACTCAGCAACACCCTGCTCACCGCCCGTTGCCCGGTGCTGCTGGCACCGGCGATGCACACCGAGATGTGGGAACACCCGGCCACCGTCGACAACGTCGCGACGCTGCGGGCCCGGGGCGTCCGGGTCATCGAGCCGGCCGTGGGACGACTCACCGGCGTCGACACCGGCAAGGGCCGGTTGCCGGAGCCGACGGAGATCTTCGCGGTGGCCCGCCGCATCCTGGCTCGCGGCGCCGACGCGCCGGCCGACCTGACCGGCCGTCGGGTGGTGGTCACCGCCGGTGGCACCCGGGAACCGCTCGACCCGGTGCGCTTCCTCGGCAACCGCTCCTCCGGCAAGCAGGGCTACGCGTTCGCCCGTGCCGCCCTCGCCCGGGGTGCCCGGGTCACGTTGATCGCCGCCAACGTCACACTGCCCGACCCGGCCGGTGCGGACCTGATCCGCGTGGGCACCACCGGGGAACTGCGGGAGGCCACCCTGAAGGCGGCGGTGGACGCCGACGTGGTGGTGATGGCGGCAGCTCCGGCCGATTTCCGACCCGCGACGTACGCGCCTGGCAAAATCAAGAAATCGGACGACGGCACGGCACCCATCATCGAACTCGTGACCAACCCGGACATCGCCGCCGAGCTGGGGCAGCGTCGTCGGCCGGAGCAGGTGCTGGTGGTGTTCGCCGCCGAGACCGGCGACGCCGAGGCCAACGGGCGGGCCAAGCTGGCCCGTAAGCGGGCCGACCTCATCGTCATCAACGAGGTCGGGCCGGACAAGGTCTTCGGCGCCGAGACCAACGCGGCCACGGTCATCAGCGTGGACGGCTCGGTCACCTGGATACCCGAGCGGTCCAAGGAGGATCTCGCCGACGGGGTGTGGGACCTGGTGGTCGCCCGGTTGGCCGGGTGACTTCTCCTGACGGTTGGACGCAAGACGACCGTGGACGATGCCGTCGACGGTTAGTGACTACACTGCCGCGGAACGACGTCCAAGAACTTAGGAGTACCGTGACACGCCGCCTCTTCACGTCCGAATCGGTCACGGAAGGCCACCCGGACAAGATCGCCGACCAGATCAGTGACGGCATCCTCGATGCCCTGTTGACGCAGGATCCGCACAGCCGAGTGGCCGTGGAGACCCTGATCACCACCGGTCAGGTGCACGTCGCCGGTGAGGTGACGACCAAGGCGTACGCCGACATCCCGACGATCGTGCGCGAGACGATCCTGGGTATCGGTTACGACTCGTCGAAGAAGGGGTTCGACGGGGCGTCCTGTGGGGTCAGTGTCTCCATCGGCGCCCAGTCGCCGGACATCGCGCAGGGCGTGGACAACGCGTTCGAGTTGCGTACCGGGACGTCGGAGAGCGCGTTGGACGCGCAGGGCGCCGGTGACCAGGGCATGATGTTCGGCTTCGCCTGCTCGGAGACGCCCGAGCTGATGCCGCTGCCGATCGCGCTCGCGCACCGGCTGGCCCGCCGGCTCGCCGCGGTACGCAAGGACGGCACGGTGCCCTACCTGCGCCCCGACGGCAAGACCCAGGTCACCATCGAGTACGACGGCCTGCGTCCGGTACGCCTGAACACGGTGGTGGTGTCCAGCCAGCACGCCGCGGACATCTCGTTGGAGTCGCTGCTCACCCCGGACGTGCGGGACCACGTCATCGCCCCGGAGCTGGAGAGCCTGGAGCTGGACACCGAGGGCTACCGGCTGCTGGTCAACCCGACCGGCCGGTTCGAGATCGGTGGCCCGATGGGCGACGCGGGCCTGACCGGGCGGAAGATCATCGTGGACACCTACGGTGGCTACGCCCGCCACGGTGGTGGGGCCTTCTCCGGCAAGGACCCGTCGAAGGTCGACCGTTCGGCCGCGTACGCGATGCGGTGGGTGGCCAAGAACGTGGTGGCCGCCGGTCTCGCGGAGCGGTGCGAGGTGCAGGTGGCGTACGCGATCGGCAAGGCGCATCCGGTGAGCCTGTTCATCGAGACGTTCGGCACCGAGACGGTGCCGGTGGCCTCGATCGAGAAGGCGGTCACCGAGATCTTCGACCTGCGTCCCGCCGCCATCATCCGGGATCTGCACCTGCTGCGGCCGATCTACGCCCAGACCGCCGCCTACGGCCACTTCGGCCGCGAGCTGCCCGACCTGACCTGGGAGTCCACTGACCGCGCCGCCGACCTCAAGTCGGCCGCGGGAGCCTGACAACCACCCGGCGTGACGACCGGCGGCCCGCTGACGGGTCGCCGGTCGCCCGTGTCTGCGTCGATGTTCCCCTGGCCCACCTGGATCGGCCCTTCGACTACCTGGTTCCGCAGGCCCTCGCCGCCGACGCCGTGCCGGGCGTACGGGTGAAGGTGCGCTTCGCCGGCCAACTGGTCGACGGCTGGCTGCTGGAGCGGACCGAACGATCCGAGCACCCCCGGCTCGCGTACCTCGACAAGGTCGTGTCCCCGGTGCCGGTGCTCGCCCCAGAGGTGGCCCGGCTGGCCCGGGTCGTCGCCGACCGGTACGCCGGCAGCCTGGCCGACGTGCTGCGGCTGGCGGTTCCACCCAGGCACGCCCGGGTGGAGAAGGAGGTGACCGCCGAGGACCGGGCGGCCGACGAGGCGCCGGCCGACCCGCCAAGTTCACCGGCGCCGGAGGGATGGCGCGACTACCCGGCCGGGCCGGCGCTGCTGCGGGCACTTGCCGACGGGCGCTCGCCCCGTGCGGTGTGGTCGGCGTTGCCGGGGGAGGACTGGGCGGCCCGTTACGCCACCGCCGTCGCCGCCACGGTGGCCGCCGGCCGGGGCGCGCTGGTGGTGGTGGCCGACGGGCGGGACCTCGATCGGCTCGACGCCGCGCTGACCGCACGGCTCGGCTCGGACCGGCACGTCTGCCTGTCGGCCGCCCTCGGGCCGGCGCGGCGCTACCGCGCGTTCCTGGCCGCCCGCCGTGGCGACGTCCCGGTGGTGATCGGCACCCGGGCTGCCATGTTCGCCCCGGTCGACCGGCTGGGACTGGTGGCCATCTGGGACGACGGTGACGATCTGCACGCCGAGCCGCGAGCCCCCTACCCGCACGCCCGGGAGGTGTTGCTGACCCGGGCCCAGTTGGCGGAGGCGGGCGCGCTGGTCGGCGGCTACGCCCGTACCGCCGAGGCGCAGTTGCTGGTGGAGACCGGCTGGGCCCGCGAGGTGATCGCCGACCGGGCGGTGCTGCGGGCGCGTACCCCCGCGATCGTGCCGACCGGCGACGATCCGCAACTGGCCCGCGACCCCGGTGCGGCGACCGCCCGGCTGCCCAGCCTGGCCTGGACCGCCGCCCGGGAGGCACTACGCGCGGATGCGCCGGTCCTGGTCCAGGTGCCACGGCGCGGCTACCTGCCCTCGGTGGCCTGCGCCGACTGCCGTACGCCGGCCCGCTGCCCGCACTGCGCCGGCCCGCTCGCGTTGCCGTCGGCCGGCGGGTCGCCCGCCTGCCGCTGGTGCGCCCGGATCGCCGCCGCCTACGCCTGTCCGCAGTGTGGCGGGCGGAGACTGCGGGCCTCGGTGACCGGTGCCCGGCGGACCGCCGAGGAACTGGGGCGGGCCTTCCCGGGGGTGCCGGTGCGCACCTCCGGCCGCGAGGAGGTGCTGGCCGACGTCCCGGGCGGCGCTGGCCTGGTGATCGCGACCCCCGGGGCCGAGCCGGTGGCGACCGGCGGCTACGGCGCGGTGCTGCTGCTGGACACCTGGGCGTTGCTCACCCGCGCCGATCTGCGCGCCGGCGAGGAGGCGTTGCGGCGGTGGACCGGGGCCGCGGCGCTGGCCCGGCCGGCCGCTGCCGGGGGTCGGGTGGTGGTGGTCGCCGACGGCGCGCTCGCGCCGGTGCAGGCGCTGCTGCGCTGGGACGCCGGCTGGTTCGCGGCCCGGGAATTGGCCGAGCGGCGGGAGCTGGGTTTTCCGCCGGCGATGCGGATGGCCAGCGTGACGGGCCTGCCCGCCGCGGTCGCCGACCTGTTGGCGCAGGCGCGGCTGCCCGACGGGGCCGAAGTGCTCGGTCCGGTGCCGGCCGACGGCGAGCGGGAGCGGATGCTGGTGCGGGTGCCGAGGGCTCGGGCCGCCGACATGGCCGGCGCGCTGCACACGGCGGCCGGGGTACGCAGCGCCCGCAAGGCGACCGACCCGGTACGCCTCCAGGTCGACCCGCTCGCGCTGTTCTGACCCAGCGGTGACGGTGTGTGCCGACCGATGTCCCAAGAAGTGCGATATGTTACCTGATCATGACTGTCCGTATCGACTCGCCCGCTCGCGGTCGCGTCCCGGAGGCAGGCCGGCGCGAGGTGGTAGCATCGCCCGTCATGCCGGTGCGTACGGCGACTCCAGGTCGAGCTGGAGGTGTCCGAGGGCGGCGCGACGACGGCGGAACCGCGTCGGCCCGGCGCGGAAATCGATGATCTCAACCGGCCGGTGATCAGGGGTGGACAAGTCGTGACCGTTCGTCAGTCGATCGTCTTCAACGGTGACCTGGGCAGCGGCAAGAGCACGGTCTCCGTCGAGATCGCCAAGCGACTCGGCCTGCGCCGGGTCAGCGTCGGTGACCTCTACCGGCAGATGGCGCAGGAGCGGCAGATGACCGCGCTCCAGCTGAACCTGCACGCCGAGCTGGACCAGGCCGTCGACGGCTACGTCGACCAGCTCCAGCGCGACATCGCCGCCTCCGGCGAGAGTCTGGTGATGGACTCCCGGCTGGCCTGGCACTTCTTCACCGACGCCCTCAAGGTGCACATGATCACCGAGCCGGGGGAGGCCGCCCGCCGCGTCCTGCTGCGCCCCTCCGGGCCGGCCGAGAGCTACACCTCACTGGACGAGGCGAAGGCCAAGCTCCGGGAACGCAGTGAGAGCGAGCGTGGCCGGTTCCTGGTCCGGTACGGCGTGGACAAGGCCAGGCTGCGCAACTACGACCTGATCTGCGACACCACCCGCGCGCCCGCCGACGAGGTGATCGAGCGCATCGTCGATGCGTACGAGGGGCGACTCGCGCCGGAGGTGCTGCGCGGCGCCCCGCCGCTGCTGCTGCTCGACCCCGGGCGGGTCTACCCGACCGAGGACGTCACCGGACTGCGCGGTATGTGGGACTCGGCGCTCACCAGCGAGGTCGCCGCCGCCGGTGAAACCGGCCTGGAGCCACTGGAGATCGGGTACACCGGCGAGTACTTCTTCGTGGTCAACGGGCACCGCCGACTCAGCGCCGCACTGCGTAACGGCTTCCGGCTGGTGCCGGGCCGGCTGGTCGCCGAGGTCGAGGAGCCGGTGGTCGGTGGGGTGAGCGCGATGGACTACTTCGCGGCGCAGGCCCGGCCCAGCCTGATCCACGACTGGGAGGCGGCCCACGACATCCACCTGCCCCTGCCCGAGCACGCCCTGCTTGCCGGCGACGCGGTGCTGGCGGGGGAGAGCGGCGTCGCCGGCTGAGCCCCGCCGCGCCTCGCCGTACGCCCCGGTTACCGCAGGCCACAGCGTTGCACGGGCATGATGGAGCCTCCTGGACACCGAGGAGGCCAGATGGACGTCAGTGAGGCGTTTGCGTCGCTCATGTCGCCCGAGGGACGGGTCGACCCGTATCCGGCGTACGAGCGGTTGCGTGCCCACGGACCGGTTGTGCAGGCCGGTCGGGGCCTGTACGCGGTCACCGGCCACGCCGAGGCCGACGAACTCCTCCGGGACGCCCGCATCCGGGTCCTCGACGGCCACCTGCGCGACCAGTTCCTGCCGAGCTGGCGGGAGAGCCCGGCCCTGTCCTCGATCGCCCGGTCGATGCTGCGGACCAACCCGCCCGACCACAGCCGGATGCGCCGGCTCGCCGCCGGCGCCTTCACCCCACGCCGGATCGGTGCCATGCGCGAGGTGGTCGCGGCGCAGACGGACGAGCTGATCGACGCGATGGCGGCGACCGGCCGGGGCGGCGTTCCGGTCGACTTCATGGCTGAGTTCGCCTATCCGCTACCGGTCGGGGTGATCTGCGCGCTGCTCGGCGTGCCCGCCGCCGACCGCCCGCTGTTCCGGCGTTGGGCGGCCGATCTGACCGGTGCCCTGGAGCCCGAGATCACTCCGGCGGAGCTGGCCGTGGCCGATGCCGGTGCCGCCGAGCTGCGGGACTACTTCACCGAGCTGGTGGCCGACCGTCGCCGCCGCCCCGCCGACGACCTGACCACCGCCCTGGTGCAGGCGCACGACTCCGGTGACCGGCTCTCCGGCGAGGAACTGCTGGCGAACCTGGTGATCCTGCTCGTCGCGGGCTTCGAGACCACCACCAACCTGCTCGGCAACGGGCTGGCGGTGCTGCTGGCCCATCCCCGGGCCGCCGACGTGCTGCGTCAGCACCCGCAGCACGCCCCGGCGTACGTGGACGAACTGCTCCGCTTCGACTCCCCGGTGCAGCTGACCACCCGCACCAACGGCGAAACCGTTCGGCTCGGCGGGGTCGAGGTGCCCGCCGACAGTTGGATCCTGCTGCTGCTCGGCGCGGCCAACCGCGACCCCCGGCGGTACCCGCGGCCGGAGCGGTTCGACCCGTGGCGGGCGCAGCTGAATCCACTCTCCTTCGGCGCCGGGCCGCACTACTGCCTGGGAGCGGGGCTGGCCCGACTGGAGGCGCAGGTGGCCTTCCCGGCGCTGCTGCGCCGGCTGCCCGGGCTGGCGTCGGCCGGGCAGCCCCGGCGACGGATCCGGCTGACCTTGCGCGGGTACGACCACCTGCCGATCACCGTGGGTGAACCGCAGGCGGCCACGGTTGGTGGTGCGCCGGCCGGCACGGCCATCGGCAGTCCGTAGACTGGTACGGCACTACCGTCCCGCCGTGAAGGAGCCAACCCGCGTGACCGTCCAGCCCATCCGTCTGTTCGGGGATCCGGTGCTGCGCACGCCGGCCGATCCGGTGGTCGACTTCGACGTCGAGCTGCGCAAGCTCGTCGAGGACCTGACCGACACCATGCGTGAGCAGGGCGGTGCCGGTCTCGCCGCGCCGCAACTGGGCGTGGGCCTGCGGGTGTTCACCTTCGACGTCGACGACGTGCTCGGCCACCTGGTGAACCCGGTCCTGGAGTTTCCCGACGAGGAGGAGCAGGACGGCCCGGAGGGGTGCCTGTCCATTCCCGGGCTTTACTTCGACACCAAGCGCCGGCAGAACGTGATCGCCAAGGGCTTCAACGGTTACGGCGACCCGATGCAGATCGTCGGCACCGGGTTGATGGCCCGCTGCGTGCAGCACGAGACCGACCACCTCGACGGGGTGCTCTTCCTCGACCGGCTGGATGCGGCCGGCCGCAAGGAGGCGATGAAGGCGATCCGCCAGGCCGAGTGGTACGACGCCGCCGCGCCGCCCACAGTCAAGCTGAGCCCGCACGCCGCCGGCAGCCCCTTCGGTCTGGGGCGGTGACCGGGTGCGTGTGATCTTCGCCGGTACGCCGGCCGTCGCCGTTCCGGCCCTGGCCGCCGTGGCCGCCTCCCGGCATGAGCTGATCGCCGTGGTCACCCGCCCGGACGCGCCCGCCGGGCGCGGCCGAGGGCTGGTCCGCTCCCCGGTCGGTGCCTGGGCCGACGAGCACGGTGTCGAGGTGCTGACCCCCGCGCGTCCCCGGGAGCCGGAGTTCCTGGACCGGCTGCGCGAGCTGGCTCCGGACTGCGTGCCGGTGGTCGCCTACGGCGCGCTGGTGCCGCCGGTCGCGTTGGAGATCCCCCGGCACGGCTGGGTGAACCTGCACTTCTCGCTGCTGCCGGCGTGGCGGGGTGCCGCACCCGTGCAGCACGCCGTGCTGCACGGCGACGAGCTGACCGGGGCCAGCGTCTTCCACCTGGAGGAGGGGCTGGACACCGGCCCGGTCTACGGCACGCTTACCGACGAGATCCGGCCCGCGGACACCTCCGGGGACCTGCTGGAGCGCTTGGCGCACAGCGGCGCCGGGCTGCTGGTGGCGGTGCTTGACGCGCTGGAGGACGGCACCGCCAGGGCGCAGCCGCAGTCGGCCGACGGCGTTTCGCTGGCCCCGAAGCTCACCGTCGAGGACGCCCGGGTGCGCTGGGGCGACCCGGCCTTCGCGGTCGACCGGCGCATCCGTGCCTGCACCCCGGCCCCCGGCCCGTGGACGACCTTCCGCGACGAGCGGGTGAAGCTCGGCCCGGTCACCCCGGCACCGGACGCGCCCGACCTCAAGCCCGGTGAGCTGCTCGTGGAGAAGGCGCGGGTGCTGGCCGGCACCGCCACCGTTCCGGTTCGTCTCGGCGAGGTGCGCGCGGCCGGCAAGCGGGCCATGCCGGCGACCGACTGGGCACGCGGTGCCCGCGTCGGTGCCGGGGAGGAGTTCGCGTGAGGGAGACCGCCGCCCGCCGCAGCGGAGAGCGTCGGGGGCGGCCGATGGTCGACCGGCCACGGTACGCGGCGTACGAGGCGGTCGCGGCAGTGCACCGCGACGACGCGTACGCCAATCTGGTGCTGCCGGCGATCCTGACCGACGCGGGACTTTTCGGCCGGGACGCCGCCTTCGCCACCGAACTGACCTACGGCACGCTGCGCCACCTCGGCACGCTCGACGCGATCCTCACCGACGCGGCCGGGCGGGACGTGCAGCGGATCGACCCACCGGTCCGCGACGCGCTGCGCATCGGCGCGTACCAACTGCTGCACACCCGGGTGCCGGCGCACGCCGCGGTCTCCTCCACCGTCGACCTGGTCCGGGCGGTCGGCCAGGGCGCCACCGGCTTCGCCAACGCCGTGCTGCGCGAGGTCGCCACCCGCGACCTCGACGAGTGGGTGACCCGACTGGCGCCGTCGATCGACAGCGACCCGGTCGGCCACCTCGCGCTGGCCTACAGTCATCCACAGTGGATCGTGCGGGCGTTCAACGAGGCGCTCGGTGGCGACTTCGGCGAGACCACCCGCCTGCTGATCGAGGACAACGAGCGCCCTCCGGTGCACCTGTGCGCCCGGCCCGGCCTGGTCGACCCGGTCGACCTCGCCGACGAGGTGGGTGGCGCGCCCGGTGCCTTCTCGCCGTACGCGGTCTACCTCGCCGGTGGCGCACCGGGCGAGCTGGCGGCGGTGGCCGACGGGCGGGCCCACGTCCAGGACGAAGGTTCCCAACTGGTGGCGAACGCGCTCGCGCTGGCACCGGTGGACGGGCCGGACGGCCGGTGGCTCGACCTGTGCGCCGGGCCGGGCGGCAAGTCCGGTCTGCTCGGGGCCCTCGCCGCGCAGCGGGACGCGCGGCTGACCGCCGTGGAGGTGGCCGAGCATCGGGCCCGGCTGGTCGCCGGCGCCACCCGGGGGCTGCCGGTCACCGTGCTGAACACCGACGGCCGGCTGGTGGGCACCGAGCCGAAGCTGCCGGAGGAACACTTCGACCGGGTGCTTGTCGACGCGCCGTGCACCGGGCTCGGCTCGCTGCGTCGCCGGCCGGAGTCACGTTGGCGGCGTCAGCCGTCCGACCTGTCCGCCCTGACCCGGTTGCAGCGTGAGCTGCTCGCCGCCGGGTTGCGGGCGGCCCGGCCGGGTGGGCTGGTGGCCTACGTGACCTGTTCACCGCACACCGTGGAGACGCACGTGACGGTGACCGAGGCGGCCCGCCGCAGCGGAGTGCCGGTCGACTTCGTCGACGCCCGTACGGTGCTGCCGGCCGGCATGCCAGGGTTGGGCGACGGACCGACGGTGCAGCTGTGGCCGCACCGGCACGGCACCGACGCCATGTTCCTCGCCCTGCTCCGCCGCACCTGATCCCGGCCCCGGCACCGCCGGGATCCGTTCGTGGCGTACCTGATCGGCAGACCGGCACCGTCCGGATCCGTTCGTGGTGTGCTGCGGACCCCGCCGCCGGGATCCGCTTGTGGCGTGCTGCGGACCGGCCGCCCGGACCCGCCCCGGGCGCGGCGGTCGGGGGAAGAGCCGCAGCGACCGGGGCGGGTGGCTATTCGGCGGACCTGACGGGTACCCAGTCCGTGAACCGTCGGTGCAGCCCTGCGGCGTCCTCGCCGGAGCCCGACACGGCAAGCTGCCCGGCGGCCTCCTCGCGCAACTCGATGAGGCGCACCATGAGCGCCGGCTTGTCCTCCCGGTACACGGCGAGCAGATTCAGCTTCGCCGGCGAACAGGGCCAGGCGGCCCCGCAGGCCCGGCACCGCCACGTCGGGCGGGACGGGACGTGCGCCTCGATCCGGCCGTTCATCCGGTCACGCTCGCGACGCCGGAGCGGGGCCGGGAGCGACGCTCGGCGTACGGGACGGGCGGGACGTTCACCGGCCGCATCCCCGCGGGTCGCAGGAACAGCGCCCGCCGCTGCGTCGCGTCCCCGTGCCGATCGAGCTGGTAGACGTCGACCCAGGCCCACCCGTCGTACGTCGTGCGTTCCAGGTGCCGGATCACTCGGACCAGGATCGGTCGGTGGAACTGCGGGGAGGCTTCCCGGGCCAGGAGGTACACGCCGGGACGGACCCGAGGTGTTCCGCCCTCCCGCCCGGTCACCTGCCACGCGCCGGCTCTTGCACGGACATGGGTGCCTCCTCGGTCGTGGTTGGAGGGGGTCGCCCCGGTCTGCTCGCCCAGGGGCGACCCCCGGCGACCCGGCGAGCGGGATTGCCGTCCCAAGGCCCGCACGCGCCGCCCACGAGAACCATCGCGTGGCGAATGTGGACGACTACAGGGCGTAGGCATAGGTTCTTCAGACGTCAAGGACGTCATGTGGGAGGCGGGCATGAATCAGGCGCTGAGGGCAGCCATGGTGGACGCGGGGGAAACCGCCGAGAGTCTCGCCGAACAGGTAGGCGTGGATCCCAAGACGGTCGCGCGGTGGGTTGCCCCGGGGCGGGTGCCGCATCCCCGACACCGCGCGGCGGCGGCTGCGGCACTAGGGCGGGACATCGAGGACATCTGGCCGGACGTTTTGAAGCGGCGCGAGCCGTCCTGGCTCCGGCCGTGGGTGGAGACGGAACTCCAGGCCACCGCGCTGCGGTCCTTTCAAGTCGCGGTCATCCCGGGTTTGTTGCAGACCCCCGAGTACGCCACGGCGGTGCTCAGCAGCGGCCTGCTCGCCCCGGACGAGGTGGCCGGCTACGTCGAGACCCGGATGCGCCGGCAGTCGTCGGTCCTGGAACGGCGCAAACCGCCGCTCTTCGTCGCGGTCATCGACGAGTTCGCGCTTCGTCGCGGCGCTCCGGACATCATGCACCCGCAGCTGGATCACCTGGTGCGGTTGGCGCAGCGGCCCAACATCCTGCTGCACGTGCTGCCGCTCGACGCCGGCCTGCACCCCGGGCAGGCGGGGCCGTTCGTCATCGCCACGACGGAGGACGGCGACGTCGCGTACCTGGACGACCAGGCCGCCGGCCGGCTGACCAACGACACCGCCGCGCTCTGGTCCATTTGGGATACGCTGCGCTCGGTGGCGCTGCCGCGCCGCCAGACCATCGACTTCCTTGAGGCACGATCATGGCTGACCTGACCGGCGCCGTGTGGCGCACAAGCACCCGTAGCAGCTCGAACGGTGGCGACTGTGTCGAGGTCGCCGACAATCTTCCCGGCGTCGTCGGTGTCCGCGACTCGAAGGACCGGACCGGTCCGGCGTTGGTCTTCGCTCCGGCGGCCTGGCAGGCGTTCGTCGCCCGGGCCGCCGGGCGGTCCTGACCCGACCCGCGCGCAAGCGCCCGTCCCCGCACGGGGGCGGGCGCTTCGTCGTCAGCGCAGGAACCCATCGCACCCACCGCCCCGCCGCCCCACCCCGCACCCACCGCCTCGCCGCCCCACCCCGCCCGGCTGCCTCGCCGCCCCGCCGCCCGGCCCGGCCGCCGGCCCGGCCCGGCCCGCTGGCCCGGCCCGCCCCGCCGGCCCGCCTCGCACCGACGATTCGGGTACCCGAAGCTGAATCTTGGACAGTTTCCGTTAGTCGCTAACGGAAACTGTCCAAGATCTCGCGGGCGACGGGCCGGGGCGGCCGGGGCCGGCGGGGCGGGGTCGGAGCAGCTGGGGCCGGCGGGGCGGGGTCGGAGCAGCTGGGGCCGGCGGGGCGGGGACGGAGCGGCTGGGGCCGGCGGGGCGGGGCCGGAGCGGCTGGGGCCGGCGGGGCGGGGTCGGAGCGGCTGGGGCCGGCGGGGCGGGGACGGAGCGGCTGGGGCCGGCGGGGCGGCCGGAGCCGGGGCCGGGACGGAGCGGCGGGGGCTGGGTCCGGGACGGAGCGGCCGGGGCTGGGCCGGGACGGGACGGGACGGCCGGGACGGTTCCGGCGACCATCGCTGGGGCTGGGGCTGGGGCTGGGGGTGGGGCTGGGGCTGGGGCTGGGGCTGGGGTCAGTTGATGGGCAGGACCCGGGTGCCGGCGCCCTTCACCGATCGGGTCAGGGTGCGGTCGCTCATCCAGAGGAAGCATTGCACCGACCGGTTGCCGCTGCGCCACTCGCCCTCGGACGGGTGGTAGAAGATGGTGCCGACCCGGTACTGGAGGTTGCCGTCGTCCGGCAGCTTGGCGAAGCGGGCGACGGCGCTGCGGCATCCTCGATGGCTCCGCCCCGGGTTTTCCAGGAACTCCGACCAGCTGCTCTCCGGTGCCTGCCACAGACCCACGAACTCGGCCCGATGCTTCGCGGTGCACTTGACGGCGACCATCTCGGTCACCTCGTCGCCCTCGGTGCGGGCGTTGAAGCAGCTGTGCCGCAGCGACGACGAGCCGTCCAGCGCACCGGCCAGGCTGGCGGTACGTCGTACCGGTATCGGGGTGTCGAGCCCGCGCAGCTCGTGAACGTCGCAGCGGAACCACCGGGCGCCGCCGGTCCACGCCTGCGGCGAGGGTAGGACGACGGTGAGCCCGATCCGGGCGCCGCGCCAGTCGCCGCCCAGTGTCTCGCGGACCTCACGGTCGCATTCGCCGAACGCGGCGCGCATTCCCTTGCTGCCGGCCGTCGGCAGTCGGGCCCCGGTCGCTTCGGTGAGCGCTCCGACGTGCAGGGTTTCGGCCCGGTGCGGCTGCGCGCAGTCCACCGGTGCGTACGCGCTGAGGTAGCCGACCTCCTGCGGCTGCCCGTGGCAGGTGCCGGAGCCGGGCGTGAACACCGCCGGTGCGCTCATCGACGTCCAGTCGTCGACCAGGTCACCATCGGTGCCGGCCGGCCGGGTGCAGCCGGTCGCCGCCAGCGCCACCACGGTCGCCAGGGCGACTCCGGTCAGCCATCGTCGCATCCCCGTGGACCTCCCGCTCCCCGCTGTCGAAGCGGCAGCATACGGCACCGGGCTTCGGCGACCGTTCGAGCCGTTTCCGCACCGTACTCAGGTGACAGGCAGTCCCTGCGGGCCCACGCCGCGCATCGAGCCGGTGAGCTTGCGGTCGTCGCTCCACAGGATGCACCGCACCCCCCGGTCGCCCTCCTCCCATTCCCGCTGTGACGGCGGGTAGAAGATGGATCCGGCGCGGTAGGGTAGGTCGGCGTTGTTGGGCACGTCCGCGAAGGCGGCGATCAGCTCCATGCACCGCTTGTGGGCCTGGCCGGCCGAACGGACGAACTGCTCCCAGCTCATGTCCTGCTCGACGTAGACACCGACGAACTCGGCGCCGTGCGGCTCGGTGCACAGCACCGGGGCCATGTAGTTGAGGCTGTCGCCGATGAGCTTCGGGTCGAAGCAACGGTGCACCAGCGGTGAGTCGCCGATCAGTGCGCCGCGCAGGCTGCCGGTGCGGTTGACCGGCCGGGTGTTGTCGATGCTGTCGGTCTCGCTGAGGTCGCAGCGGAACCAGCGGGCGCCGCCGCGCCAGGCCGGTGCCGACGGCAGCGAGATGTTGAGCGTCAACCGGGCGGTGTGCCAGTCACCGCCGAGCACCAGGCGCGCCCGCTGGTCGCACTCCGCGCGGGCGGTACGCAGGGCTGCCGACCCCGGTTCCGGGCGTTCACCCTCGGCGGCTGCGTCGGTGAACGTGCCGACGTGGATTGCCTCGGCGAGATGGTTGCGAGCGCAGTCCACGGTCTCGTAGGTGCTCGCCTGGACCACCGCGGTGATCCGGGGCAGGCAGGCGTCGGTGGCCGGCACGAACATGGTCGGCGCCCGCAGTGTCTGCCAGTCGTCGGTGAGATCGCCGTCGGTTCCACCCGGCCGCACGCAGCCGCTGAGCACCATCGCAGCCACACTGGCCAGCGCCAGTGCCGCGAGCCACCGTCGCATCGTCCGCCCTTTCCGGGAGCTGCCGCCCGGCTGCCGGCTCCCGCGCCCACCGGCCTGCACGATACGTCACCGTCCCCGATGGAGTGTTGCCGCGAATCGGTCGTCTGGCCAGTGGAAGCTGAGCTTCATTCCGTTTCATCGGTTCGAAGGGGGTCATTCTGCACCATTGGTCACCTCCGGGTCACGGGGTGTCCCGGTTGCTGGCACGCTGCCGCGGCTGCTGGCCGCGTTCGTACACTGGCCCTGTGACCGTACCGCCGCCGATCGTCGCGCCCAGCATCCTCGCCGCCGATTTCTCCCGTCTCGCCGAGGAGGTCCGTGCCGTCGAGGACGCCGCGGACTGGTTGCACGTTGACGTCATGGACAACCACTTCGTGCCGAACCTGACCATCGGGCTACCCGTGGTGCAGAGCCTGCGGGCCGCCACCAAGCTGCCCTTCGACGTGCACCTGATGATCACCGACCCGAAGCGTTGGGCGCCCGGCTACGCCGACGCGGGGGCGTACAACGTCACGTTCCACGCCGAGGCCTGCGACGACCCGGTGGCGTTGGCCCGGGACCTGCGGGCGGCCGGTGCCAAGGCGGGGCTGGCGATCGACCGGGACACCCCGATCGAGCCGTACCTCGACCTGCTGCCCAGCTTCGACACGCTGCTGGTCATGACCATCAAGGCCGGGTTCGGCGGGCAGCGCTTCCTCCCGCAGTTGTTGGACAAGGTCCGCACCGCGCGTCGCCATGTCGACGCCGGCCACCTGGAGCTGCGCATCGAGGTCGACGGCGGGATCGCCGCCGACACCATCGAGCAGGCGGCTGCGGCGGGTGCCGACGCCTTCGTGGCCGGCACCGCCGTCTACGGCGCCGACGACCCGGCCGAGGCGGTACGCCGGCTGCGCGGGCTGGCCGAACGCGCGGCGGCCGGGGCCTGACGTGGACACCCCCGACGACGATCGCAAGGACGTGATCCTCGTCGTCGACGACGACGAGGACATCGCCCGCTTCGTCGAGTTCAACCTGCGTCTCCAGGGCTTCGACGTGATCCTCGCCGCCGACGGTCAGGAGGCGTTGGAGCTGATCGAACGCCAGCGGCCCGACCTGGCCGTGGTCGACCTGATGATGCCGCGGGTGGACGGGCTGGAACTGACCCGGCGACTGCGCGCCGACCCGATGACCGCCGCCCTGCCGGTGATCATGCTGACGGCCAAGGGGATGACCCAGGACAAGGTCCACGGGCTCAACGCCGGGGCCGACGACTATCTGGTCAAGCCCTTCGACAATGCCGAGCTGGTCGCCCGGGTCAGCTCGACGCTGCGGCGCAACAAGGAGTTCCGGGAGGTCTCCCCGCTGACCGGCCTGCCGGGCAACAGCCGGATCCGCCGGGAGATCGCCGACCGGGTCCGTGGCGGCGCGGACTACGCCGTCGGCTACATCGACATCGACCGGTTCAAGAGCGTCAACGACAGGTACGGGTTCGTCCGGGGCGACGGCTTCATCTCCGCGCTGGCCCGCAGCCTGCACCGGGCGGTCGTCGCGGTGGCCCTGCCGCCGGCCTTCCTCGGCCACGTCGGCGGTGACGACTTCGTCTTCGTGTGCACGCCCGAGCAGGTACGGCCACTGACCCTGCGGGTGTCGTCGGACTTCGAGAAGGCCGCGGACGCCCTCTACGATCCCACCGACCGGGAACGCGGCTACGTGGAGTTGAAGGACCGGCGGGGCAACATCCGTCGGGCGGCGCTGGTCACCCTCTCCATCGGGGTCGCCATCTCCGACGCCGACAAGCGCATCACCAACCCGCTGGAGGCGATGACCGTCGCCTCCGAGATGAAGACCGTGGCCAAGAGCCAACCCGGCTCGTACGTGGCGGTGGATCGCCGTCGCGGCGTCGCCGACCCCGGTAACCGTCATGTGAAGTAGCTCGCCCGGGTGGCCCGGTGCCCCGCCGGACGTGTAAGACTTTGCTCAGTACCCACCACGCGCTGGCGGGACTCGGTGTAATTCCGAACCGGCGGTGATCCACGGTCCGACCGTGGTAAGCCCGCGACCCGGGAGCGGTTCGTCCGCCCGGTGGACCTGGTGAGAATCCGGGGCCGACGGTTGGGGGCGGCTCGTCCGCGCCCAGACAGTCCGGATGGGAGACAGCGCGCGGGACGGAAGGGAGCCGTGTGGCTCGCCGGGCTCCGGCGTGCGCGCGTCCCGGCCGGGGCGGCTGTGCCGTACCCGGATTCCGCTGCCTGCCCGTGGCCACCCGGCCGACCTCCCCGCCCGCGCGTACGAGCGAGAGGGCAGCGGCAGGCGATGGCAAGCGTCTCCGTGGACGAGGCGATGCGTCGCGCGATCGAACTCGCGGCGCGCGGGCTCGGCACCACCAGTCCCAACCCGGTCGTCGGCTGCGTGCTGCTCGACGCCGACGGTGAGGTGGTGGGCGAGGGCTTCCACGCGTACGCCGGGGGACCGCACGCCGAGATCGTCGCGTTGGCCCAGGCCGGCCAGCGGGCCAAGGGCGGCACGGCGGTGGTCACCCTGGAACCCTGCGACCACGTCGGCCGCACCAGCCCCTGTAGCACCGCGCTGGTCCAGGCGGGGGTGGCCCGGGTCGTCATCGCGGTACCGGACCCCAATCCCGTCGCCACCGGCGGCGCCGCCACGTTGCGCGCCGCCGGGGTCCGGGTCGACCTGGGGGTACGCGAGGCCGAGGCGGAGAGCGGCAACGTGGCCTGGCTGACCGCCATGCGCCGGGGCTGGCCGTACGTGATCTGGAAGTACGCCGCGACCCTGGACGGCCGCTCCGCGGCGGCCGACGGCACCAGCATGTGGATCACGTCCGAGGCGGCCCGGATGGACGTGCACGCGCTGCGCGCCACCGTCGACGCGGTGGTCGTCGGGGTCGGCACGGTCCTCGCCGACGATCCCCGCCTCACCGTGCGCAACCTGCGCGACGGCAGCCTGGCCATCCGGCAGCCGCTGCGCGTGGTGGTCGACTCGGTCGGGCGTACCCCGGATGACGCCCGGGTCCGCGACGGCGCCGCCCGCACCTGGGTGGCCACCGCCGAGGAGGTGGGCACCGGCCCGGACGGTGGCGTCGACCTGCCGGCGCTGCTCGCCGCCCTGCACACCCGTGGGGTACGGGCCGTGCTGCTGGAGGGCGGGCCCCGGCTCGCCGGGGCGTTCCTCGCCGCCGGCCTGGTCGACCGGGTGGTCGGCTACCTCGCGCCCCGGCTGCTCGGGGCCGGGCCCGCCGCGCTTGTCGACGCGGGTGTGACCACCATCGCCGAGGCCATCGACCTGGAACTCACCGACGTTACGCAGGTCGGTCCCGACCTGCGGATCACCGCGCTGCCCCGGAAGAGGGAGGGCTAGGCATGTTCACCGGCATCGTCGAGGAACTGGGCGAGGTCGTCGGGGTGACCCCCACGGCGGAGGACTCGTCTCTGGTAGCGGTCCGTGGCCCACTGGTCACCTCCGACGCACGGCACGGCGACTCGATCGCGGTCAACGGGGTCTGCCTGACCGTCGTCGAGGTCGACGGCGGGGTGTTCACCGCCGACGTGATGGGCGAGACGCTGCGCCGCTCGGCGCTGGGCGCACTGCGTACCGGCGACCGGGTCAACCTGGAGCGGGCCGCCACGCTGGGCAGCCGCCTCGGCGGTCACCTGGTGCAGGGGCACGTCGACGGCGTGGGTGAGGTGCTTTCCCGCGAGCCGGCGCCGCGCTGGGAGACGGTCCGGTTCCGGTTGCCCGCCGCGCTGTCCCGGTACGTGGTGGAGAAGGGCTCGATCACCGTCGACGGGGTCTCGCTGACCGTGGCGGAGGTCGGTCCCGACTGGTTCGCCGTCGGCCTGATCCCCACCACCCTGTCGGCGACCACGCTCGGCACCCGGTCGGTTGGTGACCCGGTCAACCTGGAGATGGACGTGCTGGCCAAGTACGTCGAGCGGCTGCTGGCCGGCCGCGCGGCCGACGGAGCGGAGGTGCCGGCATGACCTTCGCCGACATCGAGCAGGCCCTGGTCGAGATCGCCGCCGGCCGTCCGGTCGTGGTGGTCGACGACGCCGACCGGGAGAACGAGGGCGACCTGATCTTCGCGGCCGAGCTGGCCACCCCGGAACTGCTGGCCTTCACGGTGCGGCACACCTCGGGCTTCATCTGCGTACCGCTCACCGAGAGCGAGTGCGACCGGCTCGACCTGCCGCCCATGCACCACACCAACCAGGACCGGCGGCAGACCGCGTACACGGTGACAGTCGACGCCCGGGAAGGGGTCACCACCGGCATCTCGGCGGCCGACCGGGCGCACACCATCCGGCTGCTCGCCGACCCGGCCACCAGCCCGACGGACCTGGCCCGCCCGGGGCACGTGGTGCCGCTGCGGGCCCGCCCGGGTGGGGTGCTGCGCCGCCCCGGGCACACCGAGGCGGCCGTGGACCTGACCCGGCTGGCCGGGCTGCGTCCGGCCGGGGTGCTCTGCGAGCTGGTCAACGACGACGGCACCATGATGCGGCTGCCGGACCTGGAGAAGTTCTGCGCCGAGCACTCGCTGACCCTGGTCACCATCGCGGATCTGATCGCCTACCGGCGGCGCACCGAGAAGCAGGTCGAGCTGGTCGCGGACGCCCGGATGCCCACCGAGCACGGGGTGTTCCGGGCGCTGGGTTACCGCAGCGAGTACGACTCGGCCGAGCACGTGGCGCTGGTGATGGGCGACATCGGCGACGGCCGTGACGTGCTGGTCCGGGTGCACTCGGAGTGCCTGACCGGCGACGTCTTCTCGTCGGTGCGCTGCGACTGCGGGCCGCAGCTCAACGCCGCCCTGGACCGGGTGGCCCGCGAGGGGCGGGGCGTGGTCCTCTACGTGCGCGGTCATGAGGGGCGTGGCATCGGGCTGCTGCACAAGCTCCAGGCGTACCAGTTGCAGGACCAGGGCCGCGACACGGTGGACGCGAACCTCGACCTCGGCCTGCCGGCCGACGCGCGTGACTACGGCACCGGCGCGCAGATCCTCTATGACCTCGGGGTCCGCTCGATGCGGTTGTTGACCAACAACCCGGCCAAGCGGGCGGGGCTGGAGGGCTACGGACTGACCGTCACCGGCCGCGAGGGGCTGCCGGTGCGCCCGCACCCGGAAAACGTACGTTACCTGCGGACCAAGCGGGACCGGATGGGTCACCTGCTCGACCAGCTTGACGAGGTGGCCGAAGCGCCGATGGGGCGTACGGTGCCGGGCAGAGAGATCGGAGCGTAGGAGAGATGGCGGGTTTCGGGGAGCCGGGTACGGCTCCGGTGGACGCGGCCGGGATGACCGTCGGTGTGGTCGCCGCGCGCTGGCACGGTGACCTGACCGACCACATGCTCGACCGGGCGGTCGCCGCCGCGCAGGCGTGCGGTGCGCGGGCGGTGGTGGCCCGGGTGGCCGGCTCGGTGGAGTTGCCCGTGGTGGCGCAGGCCCTGGCCCGACGCTGTGACGTGGTGGTCGCCCTCGGAGTGGTGGTACGCGGTGCCACCGCCCACTTCGACTACGTCTGCCGCTCGGTCACCGACGGCCTGACCCGGGTCGCCCTGGACGAGGGCAAGCCGGTCGCCCACGGCGTGCTCACCGTCGACACCATCGAGCAGGCCCGCGACCGTGCCGGCCTGCCCGACTCCGCCGAGGACAAGGGCTGGTCGTCGACGGTGGCCGCCCTCGACGCCGCCCTCGCCATCCGCCAGACCGCCGCCGCCGGCAACTACCCTGTCGGTTTCGGCGCCTGACGGTTGCGGCGTCGGCGGTTCAGCTCTCCTCCTCGTTCGGATCGAACTGTGCCTGGACGGCCTGCTCGACCGCCGCTGAGGACAGCGGGGTGACGGTCTGACCACTGATCGAGCAGCCGGCCCAGTAGCTGCCGGTGGCCTGCGAGCCCTGGATGCTCCAGTAGTCGCTGTCGCACCGGGCGACGTCCCGGTTCACGTCGTCCAGGTCGGCGTCACTGAGCAGCACGTGCGGGATGCCGGTCTTGCTGACGTACATGAAGTTCTTCGGCAGGTAGATCGTCACGTTGTCCACGCCGGCGGTGACCAGGTGGTTGGCCAGCGCGCTGATGTCGTGTCCGGTGTGGCAGACGAGGAACCACAGGGTGTGGCCGCTGATCCCGGCCGGGGTGAACTTCGCGGCCAGGTCCTGGGCGAACTCGTCCAGCCACCGTCCGCCGATCCACGGTGCCTCCTGCCCGGACCGGGGATCGATGTCGTAGCCGGAGTGGGCGAGGATCAGGACCGGCTCGCCGGGCTTGAGCGCCGGCTTCAGCGGGGTCTGCATCTCGGCGATCGTGCTGTTCAGCACGGCCCGGGTGACGTGCTGCGCCACCGCCTTGTTCGCCCGGAGGCGCTTGACGTCGGCCGCGAACTCGCGGCTGATCTTGCTCTTGCTCTCGATGATCCAGATCATGGGGTCTCCCGGCGACGAGGGGCTGTCGCCTCAGGATGCGTCCATCAGTCGGCGACCAGCATCGACCAGTCCTCTTCCGAACAGTCGGAAACCGGCTTCGACCGTGCTCACGTGAGTTCGGGCGCTCCCGCTTCCTGGGCGAGCCACCGCTCCTCCAACTGCTTGAGGACGCCCTCGGAGGCGAGCTGTCCGACCGTCGCGCTGACGCAACCGGTGAGTGGCGAGTCCTTCTCCAGCAGCAGTCCGAACGCCTCCGGGCTGCCCACCTGGGGTAGCTGTCCGACGATCACCGCGTCGTCGATCTCCGTCCCGGCGATTGTGAACGCGGTGGGCAGATCCACCACCAGGCCATCGATCCGCCCGCTCCGTAGCGCCTTGGTGGCCTCGTCGCGGGATTTGTAGGTCCGCGGTTCGGAGCTCGGCCGCACCAGATCGGTGATGGCCTGGTGGCCGGTCGTGCCGGCCTGGGCGCCGAGCCGGGCGTCACGCAGTTCGGCCAGCGCGGCCCCGCCGGCGATCTCGGCGGACTTCAGCGTGATCACCGCCTGCCGGACCAGGTGGTACGGCGCGGAGAAGTCGACCGCCTGCTTGCCCTCGTCGCTGATCGAGAACTGGTCGATGCCGAAGTCGAAGGTCTTCGGCCCGGGGGCGACAGCGGCCTCAGACCCCACCCGTGTCCAGGTGACGTCGTCGCGGGCGTAGCCGAGCTGTTCGGCCACCGCGTAGGCCACGGCGGACTCGAAACCCTGACCGTTGTCCGGCTTGTCGTCGACGAACCACGGCTGGCGGACCGCCGCACCGGTGGCGATGGTGAGCTTGCCCGCAGTCTCGGTGGGCAGGCTGTCCTTGGCGCACGGCATCGACACGGTCGGCATGGGCGCCGGCTGGGCCTGCGGCGTGCAGGCGCTGGCCGCGAGCAGGACGGCCGCTGCGGAGGCGAAGGCGAGGGTACGCGGGGTGGTGACCATGGCGGACAGCGTACGACCAACATAGGTGGGGATCGAAGGGTTGTCCCACCGTGCCGGTGTCGGATGCGTTCCGTCCACCGGTCACCACCGACCCGGCGCGCGGGTCGACCCTGGGCGACTGCGAGAATCCGTCTCCGTGAAGACGTTCGAGGAGTTGTTCGCGGAGTTGCAGGCCAAGGCCGCGGCCGGCACCCCCGGCTCGGGCACCGTCGCCGCACTGGAGCAGGGCGTGCACTTCATCGGCAAGAAGGTCGTCGAGGAGGCGGCCGAGTCGTGGATGGCCGCCGAGCACGAGGGGTCCGAGCGCACCGCCGAGGAGATCTCCCAGCTGCTCTACCAGGTCCAGGTGCTGATGCTCGCCACCGGTCTCGACCTGAAGGACGTCTACCGACATCTGTGAGTGCCCCCACCGTCGAACCGAAGCCGATCGAAGGAGCACTCCGTCATGCTGCGCGTCGCCGTACCCAACAAGGGCGCCCTGGCCGATTCCGCCGCCCAGATGCTGCGTGAGGCGGGCTACCGCCAGCGCACCGACACCAAGGACCTGGTCTGCCGCGACCAGGCCAACGACATCGAATTCTTCTACCTGCGGCCGAAGGACATCGCCACCTACGTCGGCTCCGGTGATCTGGACGTCGGCATCACCGGCCGGGACCTGCTGATCGACTCCGGTGCGCCGGCCGAGGAGGTCGTCGACCTGAACTTCGGCCGGGCCACCTTCCGCTTCGCGGCCCGGCCCGACGACGTCGACGACGTACGGGAGCTGGGCGGGCACCGGATCGCCACCGCGTACCCGGGGCTGGTCGAGCGGCACCTCGCCGAGCTGGGCGTCAAGGCCGACGTGATCCGCCTCGACGGTGCGGTGGAGAACGCCATCCGGCTGGGGGTCGCCGACGTGGTCGCCGACGTGGTCGAGACCGGGGCCACGCTGCGCCAGGCCGGTCTGGTGGTCTTCGGTGAGCCGCTGCTGCAATCCTCGGCGGTGCTGGTACGCCGCACCGGCGCGGCCGCCCACCCGCAGGCCGAGCAGCTGCTGCGCCGGCTGCACGGGGTGCTGGTGGCCCGCCGCTACGTGATGCTCGCCTACGACGTGCCGGCCGGGCTGTTGGATCGGGCCAGCTCGTTGACCCCGGGCATCGAGTCGCCGACGGTCTCCCCGCTGCACCGGGAGGGCTGGGTGGCGGTGCAGGCCATGGTGCTCCGCGACGACGTGCACCGGATCATGGACGAGCTTTACGAGCTGGGTGCCCGCGCGATCCTGGTCACCAACATCCACGCCTGCCGGTTGTGAGCCGCTGCTCCGATGGCCCATGAGGTCCACGTCAGTGTGGCGGCGGCCGGCCGGCCGGAAGCGGATGGCAGACTTGTGCCATGAGTGAGCGGCGGGACGTGACGCAGTCCAGCGCCGGCCCGGGCGAGCGCGAGCGGGCGACCGGCACCGAGTTGTTCCGGCTGCGCCCACGCCGGATCCGGCTGGTCTGCTGGGTTTCGGCGATCCTGCTGGTCGTGGTCTTCGCGCTGGTCGCCACCACGCTGACCGGCCCGACCGGCAACGGGTACGGCACCTTCCAGCGCGGTGACCAGTTCGCCATGATCGGGCTTGGGATCCTGTTCGCCCTGGGCACCCTGCTGTTCACCCGGCCTCGGGTCGAGGCGGACGCGCGGGGGGTGCGGGTGCGCAACATCATCGGCTCGTACGAACTGCCCTGGGAGGTCGTCCGGGGCGTCCGGTTCGACCGGGGCGCCCCCTGGGCGGCCCTGGAGCTGTACGACGACGACTTGCTGCCGGTGGTCGCCCTCCAGGCCGCAGACAAGCAGCTCGCCGTCGACGGGGTGCGCGCCCTGCGCCGACTGCACCGGGAGCACCTTGCCGCGCTCGCCGAGCGGGCAGCGGGCCAGCGCCCGGTTTGAGGGGCCGCTGGCCGAGGGTGTAGTGTTGTCAAGTCGACCAGGCTGTCCGCTCCGGCGGGTGGCCGTGAAAGCGGAGCGCCTGCTCCCACCCGAGTCGCCGCCTCTGGCGTCCGGGTCCGGTCACCGGTTCCGGGCACGTCCCGGCATCGGATGCGCGATCCTGTGATCGTGCCGACCGGTCGAGCAGGCCCTGGCATTCGCCGGGGCCTTCTACTTTCCGGGCCGGTTCCCACCGGGAGCCGCCGGGTCGGCCACGCATGAAGATCCGACTCGAGGAGGCCCCATCAGCGTCGAACCACGCGTGAACGATCAGATCCGGGCACGTGAGGTCCGACTGGTCGGCCCCGAGGGTGAGCAGGTGGGCATCGTCCCGCTGGAGCGCGCCCTTCAGCTGGCCGCGGACGTCGATCTGGACCTGGTCGAGGTTGCGCCGATGGCGCGCCCGCCGGTGTGCAAGCTCATGGACTTCGGCAAGTTCAAGTACGAGAGCGCACTGAAGGCGCGCGAAGCGCGGCGTAACCAGCAGCAGACCGTCATCAAGGAGATGAAGCTCCGGCCGAAGATCGATCCGCACGACTACGAGACCAAGAAGGGTCACGTGGTGCGGTTCCTCAAGGCCGGCGACAAGGTCAAGGTGACGATCATGTTCCGCGGTCGCGAGCAGAGCCGTCCGGAGCTGGGCTACCGGCTCCTGCGCCGGCTCGAGTCCGAGATCACGGAACTGGGATACGTGGAGTCCGCTCCGAAGCAGGACGGCCGAAACATGATCATGGTTCTCGCTCCGCACCGGGCCGTGAAGGCCTCCGCGGTCGCCGCCACGGCGTCCCGTGGCGGGCCTCGGGAGCGGACCGCGGAGGAGCCCGCCGCGACCGCCGAGCCTGCGGTGACAAGTGAGAGCGCAGCAGCCGGTGAGACCGGCACGACCGCTGACACCAGCGGTCAGTAACAGGGGAGAAGACGTTCCACATGCCGAAGATGAAGAGCCACACGGGGATGGGCAAGCGGGTCCGCGTGACCGGCAAAGGCAAGATCACGAAGCAGCAGGCCGGTCTGCGTCACAACCTGGAGAAGAAGCCCTCCACCCGCACCCGCCGGCTGACGGGCGTGGTCGAGGTGGCCAAGGCTGACGTCAAGCGCATCAAGAAGCTGCTCGGCCGCTGACGCGCGCCACCTGAATCCAAGAAGGAGTTGAGATGGCACGCGTCAAGCGGGCTGTTAACGCCCAGAAGAAGCGCCGTACCCTGCTGGAGACCGCGAGCGGATACCGCGGTCAGCGCTCCCGGCTGTACCGCAAGGCCAAGGAGCAGGTGCTGCACTCGATGCAGTACGCCTACCGGGACCGTCGCGACCGCAAGGGCGACTTCCGGCAGCTGTGGATCCAGCGGATCAACGCGGGTGCCCGCGCCAACGGGATGACCTACAACCGGCTGATCCAGGGCCTGCGCCTGGCCGGCATCGAGGTCGACCGCAAGATCCTGGCTGACCTGGCGGTCAACGACGCCGCCGCGTTCGCGGCGATCGTCGAGCTGGCCCGGGCTGCCGTGCAGGCCGAGGGCACCGGCGGCGCGCCCGCCCAGGCCGCCTGAGTCCCACCCAGCGCAGCGAGGCGTCCCTCGGCCACGGGGGACGCCTCGCGCGTATGGCGGAGAACATGCTTTTCACACCGCGTACGCCCCGGGTGGTGGCCGCACGCCGACTTCAGCGTCGCCGCGAACGCGACGCCGCGGGTCGGTTCCTCGCCGAGGGACCGCAGGCGGTCCGGGAGGCGCTGAGCCGACCCCGCACCGTGCTGGAACTGTTCGGCACCCCGGCCGCCCTCGACCGGTACGCCGACCTCGCGGCGACCGCCGCCGCCGACGACGTACCCGTCTCCGAGGTGACCGACGAGGCGCTCGCCGCGCTCGCCGAGACCGTCGCCCCGCAGGGACTGGTCGCCGTCTGCCGGCAGCTCGACGTGTCCCTGGCCGACGCGTTGTCCCACAGCCCCCGACTGGTGGCCGTGCTCGCCGGCATCCGTGACCCGGGCAACGCCGGCACGGTGCTGCGTACCGCCGACGCGGCCGGCGCTACCGCGGTGATCTTCGCGGGGGACGCCGTCGACCCGTACAACGGCAAGTGCGTCAGGTCGTCCGCGGGCAGCCTGTTCCACGTCGACGTGGTCCGGGAGCGCGACCCGCTCGCGACGGTCACCGCGGCGCGGGCCGCCGGGCTGACCGTGCTCGCCGCGACCGGCCACGGCGAATCTGATCTCGACGACCTGGTCGACGCCGGCCGGCTGGCCGCACCGACCGCCTGGCTGTTCGGCTCCGAGGCGCACGGCCTGCCCATCGAGCTGGCCGAGGCCGCCGACGCCCGGGTCCGGGTGCCGCTGCACGGGCGGGCCGAGAGCCTCAACCTGGCTGCGGCGGCGGCCGTCTGCCTGTACGCTTCGGCCAGAGCACAGCGCTGACCTGAGGTCACGCGCACATGACGGAGGAGATGCGGCCCCGATGATGAACGCACCACGGCGTTCGTTTAGCCAGCCCGCCGGTGTCGGCGGGCGGCGGGCCTGACCTGCTCTCCACGCGACTCCCACCGGCGGGCTGCGGCACAGCCGCGCGTCCGTAGACTCTGGTGCGGTCTCCAGAAACGTGCACCACCAACGTTCCTGGACACCGCATTAGCCGCCCGCGAGGGCCGGCGCCGTCGTGAGGGAGTGCCCGTACGCCATGACTTACCGCAACGATCCGTACGACCCGAAGCAGGTCGCCCTGCTCGACCCGGCCGCGCTGGCCGAGGCCGTGACCGAGGCCGAGAAGGCGTTCGCCGCCGCCGGTGACCCCGACGCGCTCGCCGCGGTGCGCCCGGCTCACCTGGGCGACCGGGCCCCGGTCTCGCTGGCCCGCCGCGAGATCGGCGCGCTGCCGCCGGCCGCCAAGGCCGACGCCGGCAAACGGGTCAACGAGGCCCGCCGCACCATCGAGCAGGCGTACGCCGCCCGTGCCGAGGTGCTGGAGCGTGAGCAGGCCGAGCGGGTCCTGGTCGCCGAACGAGTCGACGTGACGCTGCCGTACGACCGCCACCCGCGTGGCTCCCGGCACCCGATCACCCTGCTCATGGAGCAGATCAGCGACCTGTTCATCGGGATGGGCTACGAGGTGGCCGAGGGGCCCGAGGTCGAGCTGGAGTGGACCAACTTCGACGCGCTCAACATCCCCGCCGACCACCCCGCCCGCGGGCTGATGGACACCTTCCACATCGCACCGGAGGGTTCCGGACTGGTGCTGCGTACCCACACCTCGCCGGTGCAGGCGCGCACCATGCTCACCCGCACCCCACCGATCTACGTGGTCGTCCCCGGCCGGGTCTACCGCACCGACGAGTTGGACGCCACCCACTCCCCGGTCTTCTACCAGGTCGAGGGCCTGGTGGTGGACAAGGGCATCACGATGGCGCACCTGCGCGGCACGCTCGACCACTTCGCCCGGGCCATGTTCGGCGAGGGCGCGAAGACCCGGTTCCGGCCGCACTACTTCCCGTTCACCGAGCCGTCGGCCGAGTTCGACGTGTGGTTCCCGGAGCACCGCAAGGGCCCACAGTGGGTCGAGTGGGGCGGCTGCGGCATGGTCAACCCGCGGGTGTTGCGGGCGTGCGGCATCGACCCGGAGGTCTACTCCGGCTTCGCCTTCGGCATGGGCATCGACCGGACGGTGATGTTCCGGCACGGGGTGGGCGACATGCGGGACCTGGTCGAGGGCGACGTCCGGTTCACCCGGGCGTTCGGCCACGGGGCTTAGTGCGGGCGCGAGTTACGGAGACGGTGGTTACACATCATGCGAGTTTCTCTCAGTTGGCTGCGGGAGTACGTCGACGTTCCCGACCTGCCCGTTGACGAGCTGGAACGGGCCCTGGTCGACCTCGGCATCGAGGTCGAGTCCATCGTGGACCTCTCCGGCACGGTCACCGGGCAGCTGGTGGTCGGCGAGGTCCTGGAGGTCGAGGAGCTGACCGGCTTCAAGAAGCCGATCCGGTTCTGCCTGGTGAACGTGGGCACTGCCAACGGCACCGGTGAGCCGCAGGAGATCGTCTGCGGTGCCCGCAACTTCGCTCCGGGCGACCGGGTCGTGGTCATTCTGCCCGGCGGGGTGCTGCCGGGTGACTTCGCCGTCGGCGCCCGCCGGACGTACGGGCGCAACTCCAACGGGATGATCTGCTCGGCCCGGGAACTGGGCCTGGGCGACGACCACGACGGCATCCTGGTGCTGCCCGAGCACGTGGTCGCCGAGCCCGGCGACGACGCACGGCCGGTGATCGGCCTCAACGACATCATCGTCGAGGTGGAGATCACCCCGGACCGGGGCTACCAGATGTCACTGCGCGGGCTCGCCCGCGAACTGGCGCACGCTCTCGACCTCGACTACTCCGACCGGGGCCGGATGCCCGCGACGCCCGGCACGGCCGAGCCGGCGTACCCGGTCGAGGTGCGCGACCCGGTCGGCTGCGACCGGTTCGCGGCCCGGATGGTGCGCGGCGTCGACCCGGCGGCGCAGACCCCGGACTGGATGCGGCAGCGGCTGACCATCGCCGGCATCCGCAGCATCTCGTTGCCGGTCGACATCACCAACTACGTGATGCTCGAACTCGGCCAGCCGATGCACGCCTTCGACGCGGACCGGATCGCCGGCCCGCTGGTGGTGCGCCGGGCGGTACCGGGGGAGAAACTGACCACGCTCGACGGGGTGACCCGAGCCCTCGCCCCCGAGGACATGGTCATCTGCGACGCCGGGCTGCCGAACCCGCTCGCCGCCGAGGGCGACGGCATGCCGATCTCGCTCGCCGCCGTGATGGGCGGCGAGACCAGCGAGGTGCTGCCGGGCACCGTCAACGTGCTCTTCGAGGCCGCGCACTGGGACCCGGCGATGGTGGGCCGCACCGCCCGTCGGCACAAGCTGTTCAGCGAGGCGGCGAAGCGCTGGGAGCGAGGGGTGGATCCGGCGCTGCCGCTGGTCGCCCTGGATCGGGCGGTCGGGCTGCTCACGTCGTACGCGGGCGGCACCGCCAGCGACGAGGTGCTGGACATCAACCATGTCCGGCCGCGTACCCCGGTCACCCTGCCGGCCGACCTGCCTACCCGGCGGGTCGGGGTGGACTACCCGCCGGCCCGGGTGGCCGCCCTGCTGGAGCAGGTCGGCTGCACCGTGTCGCGCGGCGTCGACCGGCTGGCCGAGGACCCGGGTGAGGTGGCGGTGGCCGCCGGTGGCGGCGAGACGCTGAGCGTCACCCCGCCGACCTGGCGGCCCGACCTGACCGACCCGGCGGACCTGGTCGAGGAGGTGGTCCGCCTCGACGGGTACGACAAGGTGCCGTCGGTGCTGCCGACCGCGCCGCCCGGCCGGGGTCTGACCGGGCAGCAGCGACGCCACCGGGCGGTGTCCCGCTCCCTGGCCGAGCGTGGCTACGTCGAGGTCCTGGCGCACCCGTTCGTCGCCACGGAGCTGGCCGACCAGCTCGGCCTGCCTGCCGACGACCCGCGCCGCCGGGCGGTGCGGCTGGCCAACCCGCTGTCGGAGGAGGAGCCGCTGCTGCGCACCACGCTGCTCGGCCCGCTGCTCGGCATCGTCCGGCGCAACCTCGGCCGTGGTCTGCGGGACCTGTCCCTCTACGAGATCGGCACGGTCTTCCACCCCCGGCCGGACGCCGGCAGCCCGCCGGCGATGGGCGTGGACCGGCGTCCCACCGACGCGGAGTTCGCCGCCGCCGACGCGGTGGTTCCGCGCCAACCCCGGCACGTCGCCGTCGTGCTGACCGGTGACATCGAGCCGACCGGCTGGTGGGGCGGCGGCCGGGCGGCAGGTTGGGCGGACGCGGTCGAGGCGGGCCGCGCGGTGCTGGCCGCCGCCGGGGTACCCGACCGGCAGGTCGAGGTGCGGTCGGCCGAGTACGCCCCGTGGCATCCGGGCCGCTGCGCGGAACTGCTGGTCGACGGCACGGTGGTCGGTCACGCCGGTGAGCTGCACCCGCAGGTCGTCGCGACGCTGGAACTGCCGAGGCGGACCTGCGCCATGGAGCTGGACCTGGACGCCCTGCCGTCCGCCCCGCCGGTCGGCGCGCCGACGGTGTCGACGTTCCCGCCGGCGCTTATCGACGTGGCGCTGGTGGTGGCCGAGTCGGTTCCGGCGGCGCAGGTGCGCCAGGCGCTCGTCGAGGGGGCCGGCGAGTTGCTGGAGTCGGTCAGCCTGTTCGACGTGTACGCCTCGGAGCAGCTCGGCGCCGGCCGTAAGTCGCTGGCCTACAAGCTCACCTTCCGGGCACCGGACCGCACCCTGACGGTCGAGGAGGCGGTGGCCGCCCGTGACGCCGCCGTCGCCCGCGCCGCCGAACGCTGCGGCGCCAGCCTCCGCGGCGCCTGACAGGTCGGGAAGGGCCCCTTCGCTACGCCTCGTGCAGAGAAGGGGCCCATTCCCGACTCCGGTGGTGGGTGCGGGCACCGACGGCGTGTGCGATCGGTAACGGCGGCAAGGCGCTCGGTGTGGGATCGACCGAAAGGTCAACACCGATGGCTGTTTGGTTACCCGCGAGTTACCTCAGAGCGGTTAGCCTGCTTGGATTCCGAGTGCCGTCATCCGCATCACCCCCGCCACCCCCACGGGAGCCCCCTCATGTCCGATGATCCGCCCGCCTCGGTCGACGTCTGCATAGTCGGTGGTTGTGGCCGGGTGGGCCTGCCACTGGGCATCGCCTTCGCCGCCCGCGGGCTGTCCGTCGTGCTGTACGACATCAACGCCGAGGCCGTCGCGGGCGTCAACGCGGCCACCCTGCCCTTCGCCGAGCCCGGCGCGGCCGGTCCGCTGGCCGAGGCGGTGGCCGCCGGGCGGCTGCGCGCCACCACCGACCCCGCCGCCGTCGGGGCGTCGGAGCATCTGGTCGTGGTGGTCGGCACGCCTGTCGACGAGCACCTCAACCCGGATCTCGGTGCCGTGCCCCGCGCGCTCGAACGCTGCGCCGAGCATCTGCGCGACGGCCAGCTGATCGTGCTGCGCAGCACCGTCTACCCCGGGGTCACCGCACTGACCGAGAAGCTGCTGGCCGGCAAGGGGCTGCGCGCGGACGTGGCGTTCTGCCCGGAGCGGATCGCCGAGGGCCGGGCGATGACCGAGTTGTTCACCCTGCCGCAGATCGTCGCCGCACGAACCCCGGAGGCGCTGACCCGGGCGGAGAAGCTGTTCCGGCACCTGACCGACCAGATCGTCCCGCTCGAACCCGAGGAGGCCGAGCTGGCGAAGCTGTTCACAAACACCTGGCGGTACATCAAGTTCGCCACCGCGAACCAGTTCTGGATGATGGCCAACGACTTCGGGCTGGACTTCGCCCGGATCCGGCATGCGGTGGCGTACGACTACCCGCGCGCCGCCGATCTGCCGATGCCCGGTTTCGCCGCCGGACCGTGCCTGTTCAAGGACACCATGCAACTGGCCGCGTTCAACCGGAACAACTTCGTCCTGGGCCACTCCGCGATGCTGATCAACGAAGGGCTGCCGCTGTACCTGGTGTCCCGCCTGGAGGACCGGTTCGACCTGGCCACCTCGACGGTGGGCATCCTCGGCATGGCCTTCAAGGGCGGCAGCGACGACCCCCGGGAGAGCCTGGCGTACAAGCTACGCAAGATCCTGGCGTTGAAGACCCGGGAGACGCTCTGCACCGACCCGTACGTGGCGGACGAGCGTTTCGTCGATCTCGACGAGGTGTTGCGCCGAGCCGACCTGCTGGTCATCGCCGCACCGCACGAGCAGTACGCCCGCCTGGACACCGACAAACCGGTGATCGACATGTGGGGTCTCACCGGGCAGGGGGTGCGGGTGTGATGAATCCCCGGGTCTCGGTGATCGTGCCCGTCTACAACGAGGGCGAGGCGATCATCCGCTGCCTGGAGCGGATGTTGCGCGAACTGATGCTGCCCGCCGAGGTGCTGATCGTGCACGACATGCCCGAGGACACCACTGTCCCGTACGTCGAGCGGATCGCGCGTACCGACCCGAGGGTCCGGGCGGTGCTCAACACCTACGGCCGGGGCCCGGCCAACGCGATCCGGTTCGGCATCGACGCGGCCCTGGCGCCGGTCGCGGTGGTGACGATGGCCGACGGGTGCGACGATCCCCGCCAGATCGACGAGCTGGCCCGGTTGGTGGACCGGGGCGTGGTGGTCGCCGCGGCCTCCCGGTACATGCCGGGCGGTCAGCAGGTCGGCGGGCCGAGGCTGAAGCGAATGATGTCCCGCTGGGCGGGGCGCAGCCTCTACACCTTCGCCCGGGCGGGCACCCGGGACGCCACCAACAGCTTCAAGGCGTACGACACGGCGTTCGTCCGCGAGGTCGGCATCGAGTCGCGGACCGGCTTCGAGATCGGGCTGGAACTCACCGCGAAGGCCACCCGGCTGCGCCTGCCGGTCGCCGAGATCCCGACCATCTGGTTGGACCGTCCGCTCGGCGAGTCCCACTTCGACCTCGGCCGCTTCCTCCCCGGCTACCTGCGCTGGTACCTGTTCGCCTACGGTCGGCGGTTGAGCCGGGAGAAGTTGGCCGCCCGGGTGCGGACGGCGGCCGTGCCGACCCCGCGTGGCACCGAGTACGAGAAGACGGCATAGGAGCGTACGTGGCGAAGGTCCTGGTAACTGGTTCGGCCGGATTCATCGGCGGCTACCTCGTCGCGGAGCTGCTCGACCGTGGCCACGAGGTGGTGGGTGTCGACAACTTCTCGAAGTACGGTCCGGTCGCCCAGAGCCACGAGGGGCACCCGAGGTTCCGGTTCGTCGAGGGGGACGCCCGCGACACCGATCTGCTGACCGGGCTGCTCGACGGCTGCGACCACCTGGTCGCCGGCGCCGCCATGATCGGCGGGATCTCCTACTTCCACGCGTACGCCTACGACCTGCTCGCCACCAACGAGCGGATCATGGCGGCGACCTGCGACGCGGCGATTCAGGCGCACCGCGCCGGTCGCCTGTCGAAGGTCACCTACCTCTCCTCCTCGATGGTGTTCGAGTCCACCGAGCACTGGCCCAGCCGGGAGGGCGACGAGCGACGGATCCCGCCGCCGCTGTCCTCGTACGGCTTCCAGAAGCTGGCCGTGGAGTACTACGCCCGGGCGGCCTGGGACCAGTACCAGTTGCCCTACACGATCGTGCGGCCGTTCAACTGCGTCGGCGTGGGGGAGGGGCGGGCGCTGGGCCAGGCCGAGGTGCTCTCCGGCAACGTGAAGCTGGCCATGTCGCACGTGGTACCGGACCTGGTCCAGAAGATCGTCAAGGGGCAGGACCCGCTGCACATCCTCGGCGAGGGCGACCAGGTGCGGCACTACACCTACGGCGGTGACCTCGCCCGGGGGATCGCGCTCGCCATCGAGCACCCGGCGGCGCGCAACGAGGACTTCAACCTCTCCACCGCCGAGTCGACCACCGTCCTGGAGTTGGCCGAGCTGATCTGGCGCAAGATCAAGGGACCGGACGTGCCCTTCCGGCACGTCAGCGACGACCCCTTCCAGTACGACGTACAAAAACGCGTACCGGACACCACGAAGGCTCGCGAGGTGCTCGGCTTCACCGCCACCACGACCCTGGACGAGATGCTCGACGAGGTCATCCCCTGGGTGACCCACGCGGTCGCCGAGGGCCGCCTCTGACCCGGAAGCTGTCAGGGCCTGTCGCCGGGGGCCGGAACGGGACCTGGCTACCGCTCCTCGGCGTCCAGTTGCCCCACCGCCCGCAGTCGCGGCAGGTCGAGGACGGTCATCCGACGGTAGTCGGTGTCGACAAGGCCCTCGGTTCGCAGATCACGCAGGCTCTTCTGGATCGAGGTCTCGGAGGCGCCGCAGATCGTGGCGAGTTCCGGTTGGGTGAGCCGGACATCGATGACGACACCGTCGGGCGCCCGCTGGCCGTGGGTGCGGGACAGTTCCGCCACGACCCGTGCCACCCTGATCTTGACCGGGTACGAGGTGAAGTCGATCCGTCGCCGGTTCGACCAGCGCAGCCGGTCCGAGACCATGGCCGCGAGTTCGAGCGCCGCATCGGGGTTCCCGCGTAGGAAGGCTCGGAAGCGGTCACACGGGATCACGCTGTAGCGGGCCGGTCCGCACGCGGTGACCGTCGCCGACCTTGGCTGTTCGTTAAGCGCGGACATCTCACCGACGAGGTCACCCCCGACCCGGAGCGACAACAGCGCGGTTCGGCCGTCCGGCAGCGCGGCGGTGACCTTGGTCAGCCCCTGCTCGATCAGAACCAGGTGTGATTCCTGGCGTCCCTCGTGAATCAGGATCTGACCGGCCGGCACCTGACGGCGGACGCCGAGTTCCAACAACGCCGCCCGGACTGGGGGGCCCAGCCGCTGCAGGAATGTGCCGTAGGGCCACTGTGCGGTCTGAGGCGTTTCTCGCCGCATCAACGCTCCCACTTTTCTCCACCAACGAAAGCGATCGAAGCGTAACCGGTCTTTCGCGGTGCGCGACGCCTGACGGAACAGCGCCGCCGCGAGCAGGTAGGCGACCAGCAACCCGAGCGTCGGCCACGCCGCCAGCCCCGATCCCAGGAGCAGGTCGATCGGCAGGGTCCACATGGGCCAAGTCCATCCGTACGGAACCGCCGAGACACCCGCACAGGAGGGGATGACGGGTGGTCGACAAACGCGGCGATGCCGTCTTTCTACGGGATCTCCGAGCTTCGACGCGTCTTGGATGTCACCTGGTGCCCGGCTCTGACGGGCCATGGTGAGGAGGACCGACCACATGCGACATCCAGAGCGGCGCCTGCTGGTCTGCGTGGACATGGAGCGCTACAGCCGGCGTACCAACCTTCAGCAGTACGAGGCCCAGCACGACTTTCACCGCCTGCTGCGGGAGGCAGCCGGCGACGTGGGCATGGACCGGGTGGGCTGGACGACACAGCAGTCGGGTGACGGGGAACTGGCGATCCTGCCGCACGACATACCCGAAGCGAGGGTGATCGGCCGGTTCGTGCCGGAGCTGAATCGGCTGCTGCGGCGGTACAACGCCAGCCGGCTGCCGGCAGCCCGCATCCGGCTCAGGGTCGCGGTGCACCAGGGCATGGTGCACCTCGACGGTGCCAACGGATTTCCCGGGCAAGCGGTAGTGCTGGTCAGCAGGTTGTGCGACGCGGAGCCGGTCCGTCGGGCACTGGCCGCCTTCCCCGAGGCCGGGATCGCGCTCGTGGTGTCCGCAGACATCTACCGTGACGTTGTCACCGAGTATCCCGAGGAGCTCCGCCCGGACCGGTTCCGTCGGATCGACGTGGTCCACGCGAGCAAGGGATTTCAGGAACCGGCGTGGCTCTGCGTCGTCGACGAGGATCTGGCGTCCTGGGTGGACGGGTCCCCGGAGTCCAACCCGCCGGCCGGGGACACGTCGGATGTCTCTGCTCGCCGTTCACGCGCGATCCGGGATGGCGACATCCCCGCCCCGGGTGGGATCCGAACCGGCGACATCACCGTCGAGGGGCAGAACGCCATCGGCCCGGGTGCCACGGCGATCGGGTCGATCGGTCGTGACGCGAATCTCGGTGGAGGTACGGACCGGTGAGCGACCACCGTCCGGAGTCGGCGAGGTCCGCTTCCGAAGCCGTGCCGGCCGATGCCGGGCTGGAGCCACCGGGCGATCAGCCGCAGGAGAGCCGCCCCGGACTCGCGCCGGACAACGGCGCGACCGCTGCGGACCCGCCATCCACGGAGCGGGAGCCGGAGGATGTCGAGGACACCGACGAGACCGAGGAGCCGCTGGACTCCGCCGACGTGCTGCGCCGACTCGCCGGTCTGCTCGGCGACAGCGGGCGCATCGATGTTGGCGACATGCAGGTTCAGGGTCAGAACGCGACCGGTCATGGCGCGCTCGCCATCGGCACGGTCAACGTCACCGCCGCCGCAACCGCCGGGGGTGGTCGCGTCTGGGCGGAGACACTTAGCGAGTCGACCGTACGGGAGGTCGCCTTCGCGTACGCCACCGCCGCGAGCGATCAGCAGCTCGACCGGCAGTTGAAGCAACGCCACCTGGTGTGCCTGTCCGGTCCGACCGGCAGCGGCCGCTTCACCTCCGCGCTTGTCGCCTCGGCCCGCCGGCACGGCTTCGGCCGGGTAGGGGTTCTCGGCGTCGAGCAACTCGCCGACCTGCTCGGCACGAACTCCGGTCCCCGTAGCGGATGCGGCTACGTGCTACGGCTCAGCGACGAGACGGTGTGCTCGGTGGACGGGTACACCCTCGTCGCCCTGGCGGCGCGCGCCGAGACCCACGGGGTGACCCTGCTTCTCGTCGGTGACTTCTCGCGGCGGATCCAGGATCTCAGCGGCCATGTCGTCGAGCATCGACCGCCGCCTGCGGAGGAGGTGTTTCGCACTCGGCTGCGGCGTGAGTTGACGGTGCCGTGCGTCGGCTTCTGCGCGGACGGCTGTGCCGGCGGATGCGTCGAACGGTATGTCGACGAGGAGTGCGTCCGGCATCCCTTGCTGGCGACCTACCTCGGCGGGGAACCTCGACCACGCGAGGTCGTTGCGGTGGTGCAGGCGATCGCCCGCACGGCACCACGCGCCGCGGCGTTGACCGCCCGTCTGGCCGAATTGTTGCCCCGGCAGCTGCGCGAGCGCGCCGCGCGCATTCTCGACGCGGAGGACGGTGCCGGTGCCTCGGTGGGTTGGTCCCGCGACCAGGTACGGGCGTTCCGGCTCTCCTGCGCGGTCCTGGTCGGCCTCTCCGCCTCGGAGATCCGTCTCGCCGCCGACCGGCTCGTGGCCGCTGACGGGCTCGGGTACGCCGATCGGCTCGTGTCGGCCGACGCGCCGATGCCACCGGCGACGGTTCCGCTGCGCCTGCGCGGAACCACCGTCGATCAGCTGCTCGGCCAGACGCTGCGGGCGGCGGTGGTGGTACCGGCCGACGGGTGGGCCGTGGGTGCTGCCCATCTCCAGTTCGCCGCAGGCAGCGAGCAACTGCGCTCCGCCGTGCTCGACGTGGCCTGGACGGACTGGTATCCACCTCGGGTGTTGCTCGGCTGGCTCGCGGATCTGGTCCGGGCCGAACAGCCGGCCGTACGCCAGGCGGCGGCCGGGGCGGTCGGTTGGACGGCGAGCAGGGACGTGCAGGCGGCCCTGGACACGGTACGGGATCTGGCCCGGGAGCGGCGGGCCGGAGTTCGGCAGGCGGCCGCGATCGTGCTGGTGGCGATGGCGATGCAACCGCATCTGAGACAGCGGGTCAGGGCCGAGCTGGATCGCTGGGCAGCCGGGCCGGCCGGACATCTGCGGGACACCGTGGCCCGAGCCCACGAACTCGGGCTGGCCCGTCTCTGGCCTGACGCGGCGCTGGTGCAGCTACGCCTGGTCGCGTCGGCGCGCATGCAACGCTGGAACAACTCCGTGGTTCGGGGCCTGGTCGAGGTGTATCAGAGCGGGCACGCCACCGCCCTGGTGCCCGATCTGGTCGAGTGGACCCGGTCGCCCGACCGCGAGGTACAACTGCACGCCGCCCGAACGCTGCGGGTGCTGGCCGAACGGTGGGCCCGACCGCCGCGGGAACACTGGCCGGAACTACTGGACCTCGCCCGTACGGGGTTCATCACCGACGATGACCTGGCGACGCTCTGGGCGACAGCGCTGAGCCTGCCGGAAACGGCCTACCGGTCCTGGCGGACCCTCGGCTCCTGGCTCAGCCGGGCGGACGGCCAACCCGAGGTCGCTGGGCACGTGCTGGCGCTGCTGCGACTCGTGGTGGCGGGACGGATTCCGTTGCGTCGGCGACTCCACCACCAGCTACGGCACGTGTGGCGTCCGGTGATGCCCCGGAACGCTCTGCTTGCCGATGTCGGACAACTTATCGATGAGGACAACCGATGAGCACTCAACCCGCCGGGAACCCGCACGTCCACCCCTCGGTGCCGAGGCAGGCCGATCGCCGATGGTGGCACTCCATCTTTCCGCCGTCCCCTGCTCCGCTGCCGCCGGTACCCGTTCGGGTGAGCTTTCGGCAGGACGTACCGCAACCCCTTTTGGTGCCGGCCAAGGGTGACGCTTTCGACTTCCGCCTGCACGTCGTCTATCTCTGGACCGCGTCGAACATGGGGTTCGAGGAACTGCGCCTGCGCGCCGAGCGATTGTTGCCGTGGGCGGGTGGAATCGTCCGGGAACGGGCGGTGGACCTCGCCCGCGAGCACGAACCGCACCGCGCTCACGACCTGGAGCGGGCGCTGAACAACCTCCTGATGCACCAACGTTGGCCGCAGGACGCGAGCCTGCCGCAGTTCGGAGTTCATCTACGGGTCAGCCCCGACGAGCGGGTGCGGGAGCGGCTGCGCCCGTACTGGGAGGAGCGGATCGAGCTCGAGTGCCACCACGAACTACAGAAGATCCGTGCCTGGCAGGCCGACGACCTGACCCGCCGGTGGGCCGCGGTGTTGCAGAGCCTGGAGGACGACCCGGTCACCGGGCATGCGGCGCGGCTGGCGGGAGAGCAGTTCGCCGAGGTCTTCCAGCGGTACGTGGTAGAGCGCCGTGACACCGTCCCGGATCTGGTGAGTCTGCTGCGGGAGGCGGTGAAGGGCCACGGCGATCTCGGCCTTGGGCCGTCCGAGTACACGCAGGCGTGGGACGCCGCGCTGCGGACGTACGAGCGTCAGCACGGCCTGTCGGGGCGGACCAATTGATCGTGCGGTGGCCCTCCTTCGGCACCGGAGGGCCACCGCACCCTGCTTACATCACCATGCGCACGACTGTATGACCTTGCAGTAACTTCCTTTCGCCGCTATCCTCGCTGCATAGTCATGCGGAGGTAGGTATGGGGATTCGGTCTGCGGTCGCGGGGGCGAGTGGGTACGCCGGTGGTGAACTGCTCCGCCTGCTCGCCGGACATCCCGAGTTCGACCTGTTCGCCGCGACCGCGCACAGTCAGGCCGGGCAACGGCTCGACGCGGTCCACCCGCAGCTGACCGGGCTGGACGTGACCCTCGGTGCGACCGCGCCGGAGGTGCTGGCCGAGGCCGATCTCGTCTTCCTCGCCCTCCCGCACGGCGAGTCCGCCGCCCTCGCGGCGCAACTGCCCGCCGGGGTACGGATCGTCGATCTCGGTGCCGACCACCGGCTCGTGGACGCCGACGCCTGGGCCCGTTACTACGGCGGCCCGCACGCCGGTGCGTGGACCTACGGCCTGCCCGAGTTGCCGGGTCAGCGGGAGCGGATCGCCGCCGCGGAACGGGTGGCCAGCACCGGCTGCTACGCGGCGACGATCACCCTCGCGCTGGCCCCGCTGATCGCCGCCGGTGCCGCCCGACCCGACGACGTGGTGGTCGTCGCCGCGTCCGGCACCTCGGGCGCGGGCCGGGCCGCCAAGGCACACCTGCTCGCCAGCGAGGTGATGGGCGACCTGTCGCCCTACAAGGTGGGCGCGCACCAGCACGTACCCGAGATCAAGCAGGCCACCGGGGTGACCGGGCTGTCGTTCACGCCGGTGCTGGCACCGATGCCGCGCGGCATCCTGGCCACGGTCACCGTGCTGCCGACCGGCGGGACCGACCCGCGCGCGGTGCTGGCGCAGGCGTACGCGGACGAACCGTTCGTGCATCTGCTGCCCGAGGGGCGGTGGCCGCACACCGCCGCCACGCTGGGCGGCAACTCCTGTCATCTGCAGGCCACCGTCGATGTCGACTCCGGTCGGCTGATCGTGGTCGCCGCGCTGGACAACCTCGGCAAGGGTGCCGCAGGCCAGGCGGTGCAGAACGCCAATCTGATGTTCGGCCTGCCCGAGACCACGGGCCTGTCCGTCTGGGGGACCGCGCCGTGACCGTGACCACACCCCGGGGCTTCCGGGCGGCCGGGGTGGCCGCCGGCCTGAAGACCAGCGGCGAGCCGGATGTGGCGCTGGTGGTCAACGACGGACCCGACGCTGGTGTCGCCGGTGTTTTCACCGCCAACCGGGTCAAGGCCGCGCCGGTGCTCTGGACCCAGCAGGTCGTCCGGGGCGGCATCGTGCGGGCGGTGGTGCTCAACTCCGGCGGCGCGAACGCCTGCACCGGCCCGGCCGGCTTCCAGGACACCCACGCCACCGCCGAGCACACCGCTGCCTCGTTGGCCTCGGCCGACGTGCATCAGATCGGCGCGGGCGAGGTGGCGGTCTGCTCCACCGGCCTGATCGGCGAACGGCTGCCCATGGACCGGCTCCTGCCCGGGGTTGCCGCTGCTGTCGGGAGCCTGGGTGACAACGGTGGTGCCGCCGCTGAAGCGATCATGACGACGGACACCCGGCCGAAGACCACAGTCGTCTCCGGCGCCGGCTGGACCGTCGGCGGCATGGCCAAGGGCGCCGGCATGCTGGCCCCGGCGATGGCCACCATGCTCTGCGTCCTCACCACCGACGCGGTGGCCGGGCCGGAGGCGCTCGACGCCGCGCTGCGGGCGGCCACCCGGGTCACCTTCGACCGCGTCGACTCCGACGGCTGTATGTCGACGAACGACACGGTGCTGCTGCTGGCCAGCGGTGCCTCGGGCGTCGCGCCGAGCGAGACGGAGCTGGCCTCGGCGGTCACCGCCGCCTGTCACGACCTGGCTCAGCAGTTGCTCGCCGACGCCGAGGGCGCCACCAAGCAGGTCGCCATCGAGGTCGTCGGCAGCGCCGACGAGGACGACGCGGTCGAGGTGGGCCGGGCGGTGGCCCGCAACAACCTGGTGAAGACCGCGCTGTTCGGCAACGACCCGAACTGGGGTCGGATCCTGGCCGCCGTCGGCACCACGAGCGCCGCGTTCGAGCCGGACGCTGTGGACGTGGCGGTCAACGGCATCTGGGTCTGCCGGGGCGGCGCGGCGGCCGAGGACCGCTCGAAGGTCGACCTCTCCGGCCGGGACGTGACCATCCGGATCGACCTGCACGCCGGTACCACCGAGGCGACGGTGTGGACCAACGACCTGTCGCACGCCTACGTGCACGAGAACTCGGCCTACTCAACGTGAGCGCGAGGAATGCAGCGCAGCGGAGTCCCGCAGTCGCGAACGGAAGATCGGCTCGGTGAGCGCGAGGAATGCAGCGCAGCGGAGTCCCGCAGTCGTGAACGGAAGGTCGGTCCGGTGACCCTGAGCTCTGATCTGAGCCGTGCCCAGGCGAAGGCGGCCACGCTGATCGAGGCGCTGCCGTGGCTGGCCCGCTTCTCCGGGTCCACGGTCGTGATCAAGTACGGCGGCAACGCGATGGTCGACCCGGAGTTGCAGCGGGCCTTCGCCGCCGACATGGTGTTCCTTCGTTACGTCGGGCTGAAACCGGTGGTGGTGCACGGCGGCGGCCCGCAGATCTCGGCGATGCTCGGCCGGCTGGGCATCGACAGCGAGTTCCGGGGTGGCCTGCGGGTGACCACCCCGGAGGCGATGAACGTGGTCCGGATGGTGCTGGTCGGCCAGGTGGGCCGGGAACTGGTCGGTTTGATCAATGCGTACGGGCCGTTCGCGGTCGGTCTCTCCGGCGAGGACGCCGGGCTGTTCACGGCGGTGCGGCGGCCCGCGTACGTCGACGGGCAGCCGGTCGACGTCGGCCAGGTCGGCGACGTCGAGTCGGTGGACGTCTCGGCGGTGGACGACCTGATCGCCGCCGGCCGGATTCCGGTGATCTCCACGGTGGCGCCGGACGCGGACGGGGTGTTGCACAACCTGAACGCCGACACCGCCGCTGCCGCGCTCGCGGTAGCCCTGCGGGCGCGCAAGCTGGTGGTGCTCACCGACGTGCCCGGCCTGTACGCCGACTGGCCCGACAAGTCCAGCCTGGTCAGCGAGATCAGCACCGATGAGCTGGCGAAGCTGCTGCCGTCGCTGGAATCGGGCATGGTGCCGAAGATGGAGGCGTGCCTGCGGGCCGTCAACGGGGGAGTGCCGGCCGCGCACGTCGTGGACGGTCGGGTCGCCCATTCCACCCTGCTGGAAGTGTTCACCTCGGAAGGGTTCGGAACGATGGTGATTCCCTCATGAGTGCTCTGGTCAGCCGGTGGCGGCAGGCGATGATGGACAACTACGGCACGCCGCCGATGGCGCTGGTGACGGGCTCCGGCGCCGTCGTGGTCGACGAAGCCGGCCGGGAGTACGTCGATCTGCTCGGCGGCATCGCGGTCAATGTTCTCGGCCACGCCCACCCGGCGGTGGTGGCGGCCGTGTCGAAGCAGGTGGCGACGCTCGGCCACGTCTCCAATCTGTACATCTCCGAGCCGCCGGTCGCGCTGGCCGAGCTGCTGCTGGCGCTGGCCGGCCGGCCGGGGCGGGTGTTCTTCGCGAACTCCGGAGCCGAGGCCAACGAGGCGGCGTTCAAGCTTTCCCGCTGCACCGGCCGTACCCAGGTGGTGGCCACCGTCGGCGGCTTTCACGGCCGCACCATGGGCGCTCTCGCGTTGACCGGTCAACCGGCCAAGGCGGACCCGTTCCGTCCGCTGCCGGGCGAGGTCACCCATGTCCCGTACGGTGATGTCGCCGCCTTGGCCGCGGCGGTGACCGACGCCACGGCCATGGTGATCCTGGAGCCGATCCAGGGTGAGAACGGAGTGGTGGTCCCGCCCGCCGGTTACCTTGCCGAGGCCCGGCGGATCACTGCCCGGCACGGTGCCCTGCTGGTGCTCGACGAGGTGCAGACGGGCATCGGCCGGACCGGCCACTGGTTCGCCCACCAGGCCGACGGCGTCGAACCGGACGTGGTGACCCTGGCCAAGGGGCTCGGTGGCGGGCTGCCCATCGGCGCGACCCTGGCCTTCGGCCCGGCGGCCGACCTGCTCGTCCCTGGTTCGCACGGCAGCACCTTCGGCGGCAACCCGGTCAGTTGTGCCGCCGCCCTGGCGGTGATCTCCACCATCGCCAGTGAGGGGCTGCTCGACCACGTCAAGCGGATCGGTGAGCGGCTGCGTCGGGGGATCGAAGCTCTCGGCCATCCGCTGGTCGGCGGGGTACGCGGTGCGGGCTTGCTGCTCGGCGTCACCCTGACCGCACCGGCGTCCGCCGCCCTCGCCGGCGCGCTGCGCGAGGCCGGCTTCCTGGTCAACCCGATCCAGCCCGACGTGATCCGCCTGGCCCCGCCGTTGATCCTCACCGTCACTCAGGCCGACGCCTTCCTGGCGGCGCTGCCGACCGCCCTGAGCGCCGCCACGAGCGCGCCGGATCGTGGTGCCCAGGATGCGCCGTCCCGTAGCGTGATCCCGACCGCCGCCCCGGCGGTCGCTGCGGATCCGGTCACGGAGACGCCTTCCCAGGGGCGCTCTCGCACCGAGATCTCGACCGACCCGGTGACGCCGACGGAGGCTTCCGCATGATCCGGCACTTCCTGCGCGACGACGACCTGTCTCCGGCCGAGCAGTCCGCGGTGCTCGACCTGGCCGGCCGGATGAAGGCCGACCGCTTCGCGTTCGCGCCGTTGGCCGGGCCCCGCTCGGTGGCGGTGCTCTTCGACAAGCAGAGCCTGCGTACCCGGGTCTCCTTCGACGCCGGCATCGCCGAACTCGGTGGTCACCCCCTGGTGGTGGACACCCAGGTCACCCACTTCGGCCGGGGTGAGTCGCTCGCCGACGCCGGTCGGGTGCTGTCCCGCTACGTGGCCGCGATCGTGTTGCGTACCCACGGCGACGACCGGATCGCGGAGGTGGCCGCCGGCGCCACCGTGCCGGTGGTCAATGCGCTGACCGACGGGTTCCACCCCTGCCAGTTGCTCGCGGACCTGCTCACCATCCGTGAGTGGTGTGGCGGCACTGCGGGGCGGACGCTGGCCTACGTCGGGGACGCGGCGAACAACATGTCCCACTCGTACCTGCTGGCCGGCGCGACCGCCGGGATGCACGTGCGGGTCGCCGGCCCGGCCGGCTTCCAGCCGGACGCGGACGTGGTGGCCCGCGCCGAGGTGATCGCCGCCGGCACCGGCGGTTCGGTCCGGGTGCTCACCGACCCGGTCGCCGCCGTGCGGGACGCCGACGTGGTGGCCACCGACACCTGGACCTCGATGGGCCAGGAGGGTGACGGGTTGGACCGCAGCACCCCGTTCCTGCCGTACCAGGTCAACAAGGCGTTGCTCGGGCATGCCGCGCCGGAGGCCGTCGTGCTGCACTGCCTGCCGGCGCATCGCGGCGAGGAGATCACCGACGAGGTGCTCGACGGCCCGCGCAGCGCCGTCTTCGACCAGGCGGAGAATCGGCTGCACGCCCAGAAGGCGCTGCTGACCTTCCTGCTCCAAGGAGAGCCGACATGACGGCACCACTGACCCGGGGCGCTCGGCACGCCCGCATCGTCGAGCTGATCCGCGACAAGCCGATCCGGTCGCAGACCGAGCTGGCCGAGTTGCTCGGCGACGAGGGCGTGCAGGTCACCCAGGCCACCCTCTCCCGGGATCTGAAGGAACTCGGCGCGGTCACCGCCCGGGGCGGTGACGGCCGAGCCGTCTACGTGATCCCCGAGGACGGCCATCGCCCGCTGCGCGACGCCGAGGCGGCGCCGGCCCGTCTGGTGCGGCTGCTGCGCGAACTGCTCAACGAGGTCGACTCCAGCGGCAACATCGCGGTCCTGCGTACCCCACCGGGAGCCGCCCACTACCTGGCCAGCGCGTTGGATCGGGCGGGCCTGTCGGAGGTCGTCGGCACCATCGCCGGCGACGACACCATTTTCGTCGTGGCGCGCGCCGCTGACGGTGGCGCCGCGCTCGGTGAACGGCTCGCCGGCTGGGCCCGCCGGGACGACAGCGGCGAAGGGAGCGGTACGCAGTGAGCGAGGTCGTGTCGGACGTGGGTGCCCGGTGGGAAGGCGGCTGATCGTGGGGACCACAATTGACCGGGTGGATGACAAGAGCCTGACCGAGAACAGCGCAGCGGCCAACCGGACGAGCCTGTGGGGAGGGCGCTTCGCCGGTGGCCCGTCCGAAGCCCTGGCCCGCCTGTCGGTGAGCGTGCAGTTCGACTGGCGGCTGGCCCCGTACGACATCGCGGGTTCCCGGGCGCACGCCCGGGTGCTGGCCGGCGCCGGCCTGCTCGACCCGGAGGAACTGGGCCGCATCCTCGCCGCCCTCGACGACCTGGAGGCCGCCTGCGCCTCGGGCACGTTCCGTCCCACCGTCGACGACGAGGACGTGCACACCGCCCTGGAGCGCGGGCTGCTGGAGCGGCTCGGCAGCCTCGGTGGCAAGCTGCGTGCCGGCCGGTCCCGCAACGACCAGGTCGCCACCGACCTGCGGCTCTACCTGCGTGACCACGCGCGGGGCGTGGCCGCGCGGCTGGTGGAGTTGGCCGAGGCGCTCGTCGAGCAGGCCGGACGGCACGTCGACACCGCCGCACCCGGCATGACCCACCTGCAACACGCCCAGCCGGTCACCTTCGGCCACTGGCTGCTCGCCCACGTGCAGCCGCTGCTGCGGGACCTGGAACGGCTGCGCGACTGGGACCACCGGACCGCGGTCAGCCCGCTCGGCGCGGGGGCGCTGGCCGGTTCGGGGCTGCCGCTGGACCCGGGGGCGGTCTCGAAGGAGTTGGGTTTCCGGACGTCCTTCGCCAACTCGATGGACGCGGTCGCCGACCGGGACTTCGTCGCCGAGTTCCTCTTCGTCACCGCGATGATCGGGGTGCACCTGTCCCGGCTCGGTGAGGAGGTGGTGCTCTGGACGTCGCAGGAGTTCGGCTGGGTGGAGCTGGACGACGCCTTCGCCACCGGCTCGTCGATCATGCCGCAGAAGAAGAACGCGGACATCGCCGAGCTGGCCCGGGGCAAGTCCGGGCGGCTCGTCGGCGGGCTGGTCGCCGTGCTGACCATGCTCAAGGGCCTGCCGATGACGTACGACCGGGACATGCAGGAGGACAAGGAGCCGGCCTTCGACGCGGTCGACACCCTGGAACTGCTGCTGCCGGCGCTCGCCGGGATGATCTCCACCATGACGGTACGCGTCGACCGCCTGGTCGCCGCCGCGCCGGTGGGCTTCTCCCTCGCCACCGAGGTGGCCGACTGGCTGGTCCGCAAGGGCGTGCCGTTCCGCGACGCGCACGAGATCACCGGCAAGCTGGTGGCGCTCTGCGCGGCCCGGGACTGCGCTCTCGACGAGGTCTCCGACGCCGACCTGGCCACCGTCAGCGAGCACCTCGACCCGAGCGTCCGCGACGTGCTCTCGGTCCGGTCCGCCCTCGCCGCCCGGATCACCCCCGGCTCCACGGGTCCCGGCCCGGTGGCCGACCAACTAGCCACCGCCGCCGACCAACTGACCACCTGGCGCAACTGGACCGCCGAGTCAGTGGTCCCGCGCTGACCCGCACCCCTTCGCGGTTGCTCGTGCAGTTTCGGGGAAACTGTCGCCTCAGCGTGCCCGGAGGCGACGGTTTCCCCGAAACTGCTGCCTCGACGCGCCCGGCGGCGGGGCGGGGGAGGTAGGGGTGGAGAGGGTGATCGGCCTCAGGCGTCCCGGCGTCGGAAGGCAGTCACCGCCGCACTCCCGATGACGACGACCCAACCGAGCAGAACGAGCAGGCCGGTGGCGGGCGTCAGGACCCGTGCCGGGTCGGGAAGGTAGAGCAGGCCACCCGCCTGGTCCGGCAGGTAACGAGCGTGCGGGGTGACGGCGTCCAGCACCGGCGAGACGACCAGAACCAGGCTGAGCGTGACGACGAGAGCGGAAACGACGGCCCGCAGGAGCGCGGCAAAAGCCAGCCCGAGCAACCCGATGAGCGCGAGATGGACCGCCGCGCCGACGACTGTCCACGGGAAACCGTCGGTGACCACCGGGACGTCCCGCGTGGCCAGGGCGATTCGGGCCGTGAGCAACCCGACGGCGAGCGCCGCGACGACGGTTCCGGCAGCCCAGGCCAGGTAGGCGATGGTCTTGGCGGCCGGCACGGCCAGGCGGTCCGGCACGCACAGCAGGGTGGTGTGGATCTGCCCATCGGCGTATTCGGTTCCGACCGCGAGGACGCCGAGCGAGATGGTGCCGGCCTGGAGGTACGGCACCGCCTGGAGGACGACCGCGACCGGCTCGTTCGCCCCGACCGGCGAGGCGGCCAACGCCCCGCTGATGGCGACGGCTGCGCCGATCGTGCCGAAGACCGCGGCCAGCGCCGCAGGCAGGCCGAACAGCTTGGTCAACTCCGCGACGGTGGCGCGGGCGCAGGCGCGGATCACGCGTCCCGCCGCAGGAAGACCGCACCGGCCAGCGCGAGCAGCCCGGCCGTCCAGGTGGCCATGACCAGGCCGCCGGTGACCGGGGCGAGCGCGTCGTCGAACGCCAGCAGGTCGCCGGCGAACATGCTCATGCCCGCGAGATCGGGCAGGAACCTCGCGAGCGGGGTGAGGTGCGACAGCAGCACGGAGACCGAGACGAGGCTGCTGTTCACCACGAGCACGATGATCGGAACGATCCCGTTGCGGGTGAAGACCGTGACCGCGAGGGCGATCAACGCCGTGAGCAGCCAGTAGATCCCGGCACCGACAGCGCGGGACAGCACCCCTTCCGGGGCCGGCGGAGCGTCGGCGCCGACTATCCCGCTGGCCAGCGCCAGCGAGGCGGGAATCACCACCAGAGCCGCGACCGCGACCAGCAGGGCGACGGTGACGGCCTTGGCGGCCAGCACGCCGAGGCGGTTGGGGATGGCGGTGAGGGTCGTGGTGATCTGCCGACCGCCGCCGATCCTGGCACTGTTCGCGGTGTACTCGCCGCTGACGGCGACGACGCCGAGGACCACCGCGCCGACCGTGCCGATCGGCACCGCGGAGAAGACCGCATCGACAGGCGAGGTGTAGGCCGTCAGCTCGGACCGTCCGCTGCGCAGCGCGGCGCGGACGCCGATGGCGTTGATCAGAGTGATCGCGACCGGACCGAGCACCGTGACAGCCAGCGCGACCATGGTCGCCGGCAGCGTCGCCGTCTTCCGAATCTCGGCGGCGACCGCGTCGAAGAAGGTCATCGCCCACCTGCCGTCGGCCCGGTGAGGGCGAAGAAGGCATCCTCCAGTGTCGGATAGCCGGCCGTGACCTCGCGGATCGGACCGGCGGCGACAACCCGGCCGTGGGCGATGACGACCAGGTCGTCGGCGATCTCGTCCACCTCCCTCATCAGGTGGCTGGAGAGCAGCACGGTGCCACCGGCGTCCGCGTGCCCGCGCAGCAGAACGCGGATCCAGCGAATGCCCTCCGGATCGAGCCCGTTCACCGGCTCGTCGAGCACGAGTGCACGTGGTTCGCCGAGCAGCGCGGCGGCCAGCCCGAGCCGCTGGCACATGCCGAGCGAGAACCGGCCGACCCTGGTTCCTCCGGCGGCACCGAGCCCGACCTGATCGAGCACCTCGGCCACCCGTCGGATCGGGATGCCGTTGCTGCGCGCCATCCAGGTGAGGTGATTGCGCGCGGTTCGGGAGCGGTGTGCGCCGGAGCCCTCCAGCATCGACCCGACGGTGCGTAACGGCTGGCGCAGGCGCCGGTACGGTTGGTCGTCGACCAGGGCCGTGCCGGCATCCGCCCGGTCCAGGCCCAACAGGATGCGCAGGGTGGATGACTTGCCCGCACCGTTCGGCCCCAGCAGACCTGTCACCCGGCCCGGTGCGGCCCGGAAGGTGACATCGGTGAGGATCTCGCGGGAGCCGCGCCGCTTGACCAGACGCTCGACTGACAGCATGAGCACCATGTCAGCTCAGGGTGCCGGTCCGCGTCATCGGACCAGAGCCGGGACTTCCGCCGGCCCGCCCACCTCAGGTCGCTCCGACCCAGGTCCGATGTCAGGCCACGGTCCGGGTTCCTAGACTCGCGAGATGGCACCTGACGGGCGACCGACACGGCGCCCCTGGCTGTCCGCCGTCGCCGTATCGGTGCCGGTGGCTCTGCTCCTCTGCCTGATGACGGCGGGCACCGTGGGGCCGGCCGGGACGCTCCTGCTGACGGTGATCACCACGACCGCCGTCGCAGCGTTGCTCTGGGCGGTGATCGGCGCCCGTCAGGAGCGGCGGGTGTACGAGGACCGGCTGACCGCCTGGGCGGCTGAGCGGGCCGCGGCGGCGGAACGGTTGCGCATCGCCCGTGAGCTTCACGATCTCGTCTCGCATGGCCTGGGCCTGGTCACGGTGCGTGCCGCCACGGCCGCCCGAGTGACCGGGCCGACCGGTGCGGCCGAACGGGCGAACGCCCTGGCCGACATCGAACAGGTCGGTCGGGAGACCACGGCCGAACTGCGGCGGATGCTCGACGTGCTCCGCGCACCTGGCGCCGAGCCCGCTCCCCTGCGGCCGCCCGACACACTCGACGCCCTACCGGAGATCGTGCGCTCCACGACCGCCGCCGGGATCGCCGCCACCGTCGAGGTGCGGAAGGTCGGCGAGGTGCCACCTGGCGTGCAGCTCACCGTGTGCGCGATCGTCCGCGAGGGCCTGAGCAACACGGCCCGGCACGCCGGGCCGACCTGCGTGCACGTCACCGTGGATCGCGACGGCGAGGCGATCGTGGTGGAGGTACGGGACACCGGTCCCCGCCCCGGCTGGCGACCCCGCCCCGGGGCCGGCCACGGCCTGGACGGTCTGCGCGAGCGGGTGAGCATGCTCGATGGTGCCCTGCGCGCCGGCCCGTCCGGGCCGGGCTTCCAGCTCACGGCGCGCCTCCCGGCCCGGCGGTCCGGATGACAACTGAATCAGCGGGCCCATCCACAAGCATCGGGGTGCTCGTCGCGGACGACCAGCCGCTCCTGCGGCACAGCCTCGCCCTGCTCATCGACGGCACCCCGGGCCTCACCGTCGTCGGTCAGGCTGCCACCGGACACGAGGCCGTGTCGCTCACCCGTGAACGCCGCCCCGACGTCGTCCTGATGGACATCCGGATGCCCGACGGCGACGGCATCGAAGCGACCGGACGCATCACCGCCGCCACCGAACTGAGCGGTACCAGGGTCCTCGTGCTCAGCATGTTCGCGCTCGACGAGTACGTGGCTGCCGCGCTGCGCGCCGGGGCGCACGGCTTCCTGCTCAAGGACGCACACCCGGACCAACTCGTCGACGCCATCCGACGGACCCACGCGGGCGAGTCCCTTTTCGCGCCAAGCATTCTCACCCGCTTCGTCGCGCACTACCTCGACCGGCCCGGCCCACCCGAGGTCCGGAAGATCGACAGGCTCACCGGCCGCGAGACCGAGGTGCTGTCTCTCGTGGCTCGCGGCCTGTCCAACGACGAGATCGCCCGGACACTCACCATCTCGATCAAGACGGTCAAGACCCACGTCGGCAACCTGCTCACCAAGCTCGACGCCCGAGATCGAGCCCAGCTCGTCATCGCAGCCTACGAGAACGATCTCGTCGCACGTCGATCCTCTGCGTGATCTTCGCGTCCTGCCTGCCGGATGTTGCGGCCGTGGCCCTCGATCAGCATGGGGGCGCGGCTTGCCGGTCGGACCCGGGCCGGGTTACCTGGAGGCGTGGAGCATCCCTGGTCGAGTGCCCCGGCCGCCGACGTCGCGCAGACGGCGCGGCACCTGCTGGGCTGGGAGGTGTCGGCCAACGGGGTCCGGATCAGGCTGACCGAGGTCGAGGCGTACGCCGGCACCGGGGTGGATCCCGCCTCGCACGCGCATCGCGGACCGACGCCCCGGACGACTGTGATGTTCGGTCCCGCGGGCTACGCCTACACCTACTTCGTCTTCGGGATGCACTGGTGCCTCAACGTCGTCTGCGGGGACGAGGGGGAGGCGGCGGCGGTCCTGCTGCGTGCCGGCGAGGTGGTCGACGGTATGGACCTGGCCCGCAAGCGGCGTGGCGAGGTGGCCGACCGGGATCTCGCGCGCGGACCCGCACGGCTGGTGGTCGCGCTCGGCGTCGACGCGGCGGCGAACGGCACCTGCATGCTCGACGGGACCGGGCCGTTGCTGCTGTCGCCGCCGACCCGCCCGGTCGCCCCGTCGGCTGTCTCCGCCGGCCCACGCGTCGGCGTGGCCGCCGCACACGACGTGCCCTGGCGCTTCTGGATCACCGGCGACCCCACCGTCAGCCCGTACCGCCGGCACGTGCCGCGACGCCGAACCTGACCCCGTTGTCCGGTTTCGTCGACGGCGTCGCCGGTCGCGGCCGGGGATGGGGAGGACGTGACAGGGGACACTGGTGTGTGCGGGGCTCGCGGAATAGTTGACTCGTCAAATATGTTGTCGGGGGCGTCGGGCACCATGGCCCGGTCGGACGACACGAGGGAGCGGTCATGCAGTTCGGAGTCTTCACCGTCGGCGACGTCACGGTCGACCCGACAAACGGCCGGGAGCCCACCGAGGCCGAACGGATCAAGGCGATGGTGACCATCGCGCTGAAGGCCGAGGAGGTCGGCCTCGACGTCTTCGCCACCGGCGAGCACCACAACCCGCCGTTCGTGCCCTCGTCGCCCACCACCATGCTGGGCTGGATCGCCGCCCGCACCGAGCGGCTGCTCCTGTCCACCGCGACCACGCTGATCACCACCAACGACCCGGTGAAGATCGCCGAGGACTACGCGATGCTGCAACACCTCGCCGACGGCCGGGTCGACCTGATGATGGGCCGGGGCAACACCGGGCCGGTCTACCCCTGGTTCGGCCAGGACATCCGCAACGGCATCCCCCTCGCCATCGAGAACTACGACCTGCTGCGCCGGTTGTGGCGCGAGGACGTGGTCGACTGGAAGGGCAAGTTCCGCACCCCGTTGCAGTCGTTCACCTCGACGCCGCGCCCGCTCGACGGCGTACCCCCGTTCGTGTGGCACGGCTCCATCCGCAGTCCCGAGATCGCCGAGCAGGCCGCCTACTACGGCGACGGGTTCTTCGCCAACCACATCTTCTGGCCGGCCGAGCACACCCGGCGGATGGTCGGTCTCTACCGGCAGCGTTTCGAGCACTACGGCCACGGCTCGGCCGACCAGGCGATCGTGGGTCTCGGCGGCCAGGTGTTCATGCGGCGCAACTCCCAGGACGCGGTACGTGAGTTCCGCCCCTACTTCGACAACGCGCCGGTCTACGGCCACGGCCCCTCGCTGGAGGAGTTCACCGCGCAGACCCCGCTGACCGTGGGCAGCCCGCAGCAGGTCATCGACCGTACGCTCAGCTTCCGCGACTACGTGGGTGACTACCAGCGGCAGCTGTTCCTCGTCGACCACGCCGGGCTGCCGTTGAAGACCGTCCTGGAGCAGCTCGATCTGCTCGGCGAGGAGGTCGTGCCGGTGCTGCGCAAGGAGTTCGAGTCGCTGCGGCCGGCGCACGTGCCGCTGGCGCCGACCCACGCCTCGCTGCTGGCCGCCGCCGGGGGTGGCGGCGACAGCACCGTCCACGCCGTCGACGACGTCACCGGCCGGGCACCGGAGGGCGCCCGATGACCGTGCGTACCCTCGCCGTGGTCTCGGCCGGTCTCAGCCAGCCCTCATCCACCCGGCTGCTGGCCGACCAACTCGCCGCGGCCACCCGCGACGAGTTGGTCCGGCACGGCGAGCAGGTCGAGCTGCGCCCGGTCGAACTGCGCGAACACGCCCACGACATTGTCAACCATCTGCTCACCGGTTTCCCGTCGGAGCCGCTGCGGCAGGTACTGGACGAGGTCACCGGCGCCGACGGGCTGATCGCCGTCAGTCCGATCTTCAACGCCTCGTACAACGGTCTGTTCAAGTCGTTCTTCGACCTGGTCGACGCCGACGCGCTCGGCGGCCGTGCGGTGCTGGTCGGCGCGACCGGCGGCACCGCCCGGCACTCCCTGGCGCTGGAGCACGCGCTCCGTCCGATGTTCACCTACCTGCGGGCGGTGGTGACGCCGACCGCTGTCTTCGCCGCCCCGGAGGACTGGTCCGGCGGAGCCGTCGACGGTGCGCTGCGCGCCCGGATCGAGCGCGCCGGTCGGGAACTGGCCGAGCTGGTGCGGCACAGCGCCCCGTCCAGCGGACCCGTCGACCCGTTCGCCCTCACCACCAGCTTCGACCAACTGCTCAACGGCCGCGACGGCTGATCCCGCCGACCGGGCCGCCGACGTGACGGCGGCCCGGTCGAGCGGCGCTCACTGCTCCGGCTGGTACGGGTGGGCGATGAGCACCGGGCAGCGGGCGTGGTGCACAAGCGTCTGGCTGACCGAGCCGAGCAGCAACCCGGCGAAGCCACCCCGACCGCGCGATCCGGCCACCACGAGCGCCGCGTCCCCGGTCGCCTCGATCAGCGCCTGATCGGCCTTGGGCGCGACGATCACCCGCTCCTCCACGGTCAGCCCCGGGTGGCTGCCCTGCGCCGCCGCACCGGCGGTGGCGAGCAGGGCCGCCGCCGCCCCGTCGTCGTCGCCTTCGTCGGCGACGTGCATCAGCACCAGCGTCCCGCCGCGCCGGACGGCTTCCTCCGCGCCGTAACCGACGGCGAGTTCGGCCGACTCCGAACCATCCACACCGACAAGCACCGGACCCTCGGTCGGGATCGGACGGTCGGGCGGGCGGATCACCAGCACCGGGCAGTGCCCGTGCGCGGCGACCTGGGTGCCGACCGAGCCGAGCAGCAGCCCGGCGAAGCCGCCCAGACCCCGGCTGCCCACCACCACCAGCTCCGCCCGCCGGGACTCCTCGACCAGGGTCGCGCCCGGCCCGCCGGCCACCTGACGCACCTCGACCGTCAACCCCGGCCACCGGTCCACCAGTTCGGCGGCGGTCTGTTCGAGCATCTTGCGGCCGTCCTCCGACGCTGCCGGCACGCCCACCTCGTACGGGTTGATCGGCACGCCGTAGCCGAGCGGATGCAGGTAGCCGTGTACCAGGTGCAGCGGGCGGGACCGCCACACCGCCGCCTGCGCCGCGTGCTCCGCGGCCACCAGGCTCGGCGGTGATCCGTCCACCCCCACCACGACAGGTCGGTTCATCGTCACTCCATGAGTCGGTCAGGGCTCATTGTCGACGCGTCCCGCGGCCGGGACGCGTCGACACACCACCGGTCAGGTCCCCTCGACCGTACGCAGCCTCCGGACGATCGCCAGCGGGGAGTGGGCGTGGTGCAGCACGGCGTGGCTGACCGAGCCGAGCAGCAGCCCGCCCAGCGCCCCGCGCCCACGCGCGCCCACCACCACCAGTTGGGCGGTGCGGGACTCCTCGACCAGCGCCCGACCCGGGGAACCGCGCACCAACCGCCGCCGCACCGGCACCTCCGGATAGCGCTCGGACCAGCCGGCCACCGCCTCGGCGAGGAGGCGCTCCTCCTCGTCCCGGAAGGCGTCCAGGTCGTAGACCAGGGGCAGGATGTCACCGGGACCAGCCGGGGTCGGATAGAGCCAGGCGTGCACCGCAACCAGGTCGGTGCCGCGCCACGCCGCCTCCTCGAAGGCGAACCGGACGGCCTCCCGGGACAGCTCCGAACCGTCGACGCCGACCACCACCGGCCCATCCGCCCGCGATTCGCCGCGAACCACAAGCACCGGACCGTCCGCGTGGGCGCTGACCTGCACGGCCACCGAGCCGAGCAGCAGCCCGGCGAAGCCGCCCAGCCCTCGGTTGCCGAGGACGACCAACGCCGCGTCCCGGGCCTCGGCGAGCAGGACGGTGCTCGCCGCTCCGTCGACCACCTCACCGGTCACCGCCACCTCCGGGGCCACCTTGCCGGCCTCGGCGACGGCGTCGGCCAGGAACCGTTCGGCCTGGTTACGCAGCCCGCCGTCGGCCGGCGCACCCGGCGCGGGGCCCAGTGGCACCCGCATCAGTGGCCAGATGAACGCGTGCACGATCCGCAGCGGACGGTGTCGGTACGCCGCCTCCCGCGCGGCGGCGCGCACCGCGTGCAGGGCGATCTCGGAACCGTCCACGCCCACCACGACGGGGGCGCCGGAGTTGCTGGCCATCACGTCTCTCCTCACTTTGGCTGTCAGCCTGGCTCACCTGACGGCATCAGGGTAGGCAGGTCGGTTCTCGGTGCGCGCCGGGTCATCCGCAGCACCAGGCCGGGCAGAACACTCACCGCGCCGCAGGCCAGCAGCTCGGTGACGCCGAGGGCCTCGGTGCCGAGCAGTTCCCGCAGCGACGGCAGCAGCACTCCGGCCACCTGGAGCAGTGCGGAGGCGGCGACCGCGAGCGGCAGTGCCAGGTTGCTCCGCCGCTGTCCGCCCGGTCGTGGCGCGCGGACCGCCAGGGCCACGCCGAGCTGGGCCAGGCCGAGGACGATGAAGATCACCGACTGCCACGGCCGGTCCCAGTGGGCGGCGAGCACGCCGGCTCCCAGGGTCACCGCCGCGATCAGCGCGCCGCCGACCAGGATCTGCCGGCCCAGCCCCGCGCCGAGCACCGACTCCTGCGGTGAGCGTGGCACCCGACGCAGGGTGCCGGGTTCGGCCGGTTCGGCGCCCAGGGCAACCCCGGGCACCCCGTGGGTGAGCAGATTGATCCAGAGGATCTGGGCCGGCAGCAGCGGCACAGGCAGGCCGAACAGTGGCCCGAGCAGCATCACCGCGATCTCGGCCACCCCGCCGGAGAGGGCGTAGCGCAGGAACCGGCGGATGTTGTCGTAGATCCTGCGGCCCTCGCCGATCGCGGTGGCCACGGTGGACAGGTCGTCGTCGACCAGCACCAGGTCGGCCGCCTGCCGGGCCACCTCGGTGCCGCCGCCCATCGCCACCCCGATGTCGGCTCGGCGCAGCGCCGGTGCGTCGTTGACGCCGTCGCCGGTCATCGCCACCACATGCCCTCGGGACTGCAACCCGGCGATGATGTCGAGCTTCTGCTCCGGCTGGGTACGCGCGAACACCCGCGCCGCCGCCGGTGCCTCGGCGGGGTCACCGTCGTCGCCGCGTACCACCGGATCGCCGTCGGCCCACAGGCCCAGCTGACCGGCGATGGCCGCCGCGGTCGCCGGGTGGTCGCCGGTGACCAGCACGAGCCGCACACCGGCGTCGGCGAAGCCGTCGGCGATGTCCGGTGCTCCCGCGCGCAGCGGGTCGCCGACGGCGACCAGACCCACCGGACGCAGTCCCTCGGGGTGCGCGAGGTCGGCCGGTGGGGCGTCCACCAGGGCGGCGGCCACCGCCAGCACCCGCAGCCCGTCGCCGGCCAGCCGGTGCGCGGCGGCGGTCAGGCCGGCCAACTCGTCGGCGTCGGCGTCGAGCAGTGGCGTGGTGAGCACGTTCTCCGGGGCGCCCTTGCACACCACCAGGTAGCGACGGTCGCAGGAGCGGTGCACCGTGGTCATCCGGCGCAACTGCTGGTCGAAGGGGTGCTCCGCGACCCGGGGCCAGGCGTTGCGGGTGGTCTGCGGATCCAGGCCGCAGCGGGCCGCGAAGGCCACCAGGGCCGCCTCCAGCGGATCGCCCACCGCGCCCCAGCGGGGTCGCTCCTCGGTCGGCGGGGCGAGGGTCGCGTCGTTGCAGAGCAGCCCGGCCCGGGCCAGCCGGCGCAACTCGTCCGGCACCGCCACCGGCGCGCCGTCGCGGTGCACGGTGCCGTGCGGGGCGTACCCGCTGCCGGTGACACCGAACCGCTCGCCGTTGCCGGTGACCGCCGACTGCACGGCCATCCGTCCCTCGGTCAGGGTGCCGGTCTTGTCCGAGGCGATCACGGTGACCGAGCCGAGCGTCTCCACCGCGTGCAGCCGGCGGGGGATCGCCCGGGCCGCCGCCATCCGGCGGGCCCCCAGCGCCAGCGCCAGCGTCACCACCGCCGGCAGCGACTCCGGCACCGCGGCCACCACCAGGCTCACCGCGGTGACCGCCATGTCCACCAGGGGCCGACCGCTGAGCACACCGATGGCGAAGACCAGGCCGGACAACGCCACGGCGGCGAGACCGAGGATCCGGCCGAGCGCGGCGAGGCGGCGTTGCAGCGGCGTGGCCGCCGGCCGGGTGGTGGCCGCCAGGGTGGCGATCCGGCCCAGCGCGCTGGCCGCGCCGGTGCGTACCACGGTGCCGGCGGCCCGACCGGTCGTCACCACCGTGCCGGCGCTGGCCTCCTCGCCTGCCGCCCGGGACACCGGCACCGACTCGCCGGTCAACGCCGACTCGTCCAGGTGCAGCCGGCTCGCATCGTGCAGCAGCAGGTCGGCCGGCACCACGTCGCCGGATTCGACCCGGACCAGGTCACCCCGGACCAGCTCGGTGGCGGGCAGCACCGCGTCCCGACCGTCGCGGATCACCCGGGCGGTCGGCGCGGCGAGCTGGTCGAGCGCGGCGATGGCTCGGTCGGCGCGTACCTCCTGTACCACCCCGATGGCCGTGTTGACGGCGACCACGAGCAGGATCACCGCGGTGTCGGGGTAGTCCCGCAGCACCGTGGTGACCACGGCGGCGGCGAGCAGCAGCGCGACCAGGGGATCGGAGAGCTGGTGCACGACCCGGGCAGCCAGGTGCCGGCGGGGCGGTGTCGCGGCGGCGTTCGGTCCGTCGACCTGCAGCCGTCGGGCGGCCTCGGTCGAGCTGAGCCCGGTGTCGGGTGCCGCCGCGACGATGCTCTCCCTGCGTACGTCCCCGTCCGCGACCTGGACCTGTCCGGCCACCGTCCGCTCCGCCCTGTGCATCGGGCGTGCCCGGACGGCACGCCCCTTCGACACCAGCCTCGCCGAGACCGGCACCGCCCGGCAGGGGCGATCCGCCCGCCCGGCCCGGGACCAACGGCCCTGCCGGCCCGTCCCCACGCGGTGACGCCGGCACGCTGCTCGCCCGTCGGGGCCGGGCACCGACGTGCCGACCGACGTCGGTCATGATCCGGGCAACATCCGCGATGGTGCTGCCTCCGGCCGGCCGGAGGCAGCACCATCACCGAAAGTGCTCGCCGTGGCGTACCCGCCCGACGCTGCGGCTCAGCGCTCGGCGACCAGGCGGTGGGCCCGGAGCAGGCGGGCCCACCAGGGGCGGGCAGCCCGGGGAGCCGGGGCGCGTACCCCTCGGAAGCTGACCCAGCCGCCCGGGCCCATGGTCAGCCGTGCGACCGCGGGTGGCCGGCGCCGACCCAGCACCGTCACCCCGGCGGTGACCAGCCCGACGGCCAGCACCCCGGCGGTGGCGACCAGCAGCCGATCCGGGTCGGGCAGCGGCAGGTACCGCACGCGCCCGCCGGTCGCGACGAACACGCCGACCGGGCGTCCGTCGCGGGTCACCGGCAGCACAGCGGCCGGCGGCGTGCCAGGCAACTCCTGCACCGGCCCGACCGACAGCGGCGCTGCCGGCTGCGGCGCCGTTTCCGGGACCGGTCGGGGCGGGACCAGCGGCACCGGCCCGGTGGCATTGAAGATCGCAGTCATCTCGGGTACCTCCTATCGAGCGTCGGAGCCGGCGCAGTCGCGGGCCACCGCGGCCCGACCGGCGGCCAACCGGGCGATCGGCACCCGGTACGGCGAGCAGGAGACGTAGTCGAGTCCGGCGTCGGCGAAGAACTCCACCGACTCCGGGTCACCGCCGTGTTCGCCGCAGACCCCCACGGTCAGCCCGGGTCGCGCGGCCCGGCCCTCGGCCACCGCCAGGCGGACCAGCCGGCCCACCCCGGCGACGTCGACGGTCTCGAACGGCGACGTCTCGACGATGCCCCGCTCCAGGTAGTCACCGAGGAACGAGCCCTCCCCGTCGTCGCGGGAGAACGCCCAGGTGGTCTGGGTCAGGTCGTTGGTGCCGAGGGAGAAGAACTCCGCCTCGCCCGCGATCGCCCCGGCGGTCAGTGCCGCCCGCGGCGTCTCGACCATCGTGCCGACCGGGATCGGCGGCGCCCCCGGCACGGTGGCCAGCACGTCGGCCACCTCGGCCCGCACCGCGGCCAGCTCGTGCACGTCGACGACCAGCGGCACCATGATCTCCGGGCGCGGGTCGCCGCCCTCGGCCACCCGCCGTGCCGCCGCCTCCGCCACGGCCCGGACCTGCATCGCGAACAGGCCCGGCACCACCAGGCCCAACCGAACCCCGCGCAGGCCCAGCATCGGGTTGCTCTCCTGCATCCGGCGGACGGCGGCCAGCAGCACCGCGTCGCGGCCGGGGTCCTGCCCGAGCGCCTCCGCCCGGGCCACCCGCGCGGCCAACTCGGGCAACGGAGGCAGGAACTCGTGCAGCGGCGGGTCGAGCAGCCGGATGGTCACCGGCTGGCCGTCCATCGCCGCGAGGATCGCGACGAAGTCCTCCCGCTGCAACGGCAGCAGCTCCGCCAGCGCGGCGTGGACCTCGTTCAGCCCGTCGGCCAGGATCAACCGCTCCACCAGGGCGCGGCGGGCGCCCAGGAACATGTGCTCGGTACGGCACAACCCGACGCCGTCCGCGCCGAGCGTCCGCGCCCGCGACGCGTCGTCGGGGGTGTCGGCGTTGGCGCGTACGCCGAGCTGTCGCACCGAGTCGGCGTGCCGCAGCAGCCGGTCCACCGCCGAGACCAGCCGGTCGGACTGCGGCGCCAGGTCACCGGCGAGGTAGCGGGTCACCGGGGACGGACGGACCGGCACCTCGCCGAGGTAGATCCGGCCGCTGCTGCCGTCGATGGAGATGAGGTCACCGGCCCGGACCGTCCGGTCGCCGACGCGGAACTCGCCGCGCTCCGGGTCGATCTCCAGTGCCTCCGCCCCGCAGACGCAGGTGCGTCCCATGCCCCGGGCGACCACCGCCGCGTGCGAGGTCTTGCCGCCCCGGGCGGTGAGGATGCCGGCGGCGGCGATCATGCCGGGCAGGTCGTCGGGGTTGGTCTCGCGGCGGACCAGGATCACCGGCCCGTCCGCCGCGGTGGCGGCGGCGTTGTCGAAAACCACCCGTCCGGCGGCGGCTCCGGGCGAGGCGCCGACGCCGGTGGCCAACGGCTCCGGCGTGGCTTCCGGGTCGAAGGTGGGGAACATCAGCTGCGCGAGTTGCGCCCCGCTGACCCGGGTCAACGCCTCGTCCCAGCTGATCAGACCCTCGTCGGCCAGCTGCGCGGCGATCACGAACGCCGCCGCCGGGGTGCGCTTGCCGACCCGGGTCTGCAACATCCACAACCGGCCCCGCTCGATGGTGAACTCCACGTCGCACAGGTCCCGGTAGTGCCGCTCCAGTGTGGTCATGATCCCGGTCAGCCGGCGGTAGCTGGCCGGGTCGAGCCGGGACAGTTCGTCCAGCCCCACCGTGTTGCGGACCCCGGCCACCACGTCCTCGCCCTGGGCGTCGGACAGGTAGTCGCCGTACACGCCGGGCGCGCCGGTGGCCGGATCGCGGGTGAACGCCACCCCGGTACCCGAGTCCGGGCCCAGGTTGCCGAAGACCATCGCCATCACGTTGACCGCGGTGCCCAGGTCGTCGGGAATGTGTTCGCGGCGTCGGTAGAGCACCGCCCGGGAGGCGTTCCACGACTCGAAGACCGCCCGGATCGCCAGGTACAGCTGCTCGTGCGGGGCTTGTGGGAAGTCGTGACCGACCCGGTCGGCGAACACCTTCTTGTACGTCTCGACCAGCCCACGCAACTGCTCCGCCGTGGGGCCGTCCGGTCCGGCGGTGGCCCGCAACGCGTCCAGCTCTCGGTCGAACTCCTCGGCCGGCACACCGTGCACCGTCCGACCGAACATCTGGATCAACCGTCGGTACGAGTCCCAGGCGAACCGCTCGTCGCCGCTGATCCGGGCCAGCCCGGTCACGGTGGCGTCGTTGAGCCCGATGTCCAGGATGGTCTCCATCATCCCGGGCATCGAGTAGCGTCCGCCGGAACGGACGGCCAGCAGCAGCGGCTCAGCAGGGTCGCCGAGCCGCCGGCCCAGTCGCACCTCGACCTCTCGCAGGTGGGCGTTCACCTCGTCGAACAGTCCTTCCGGCACCTGCCGGTCGACGAGGTACGCCCGGCACGCGTCGGTGCTGACGGTGAAGCCGGGCGGCACCGGCAACCCGAGCCGGGTCATCTCGGCGAGGTTGGCGCCCTTGCCGCCGAGCAGGTCGGCCATGCCTCGACCGCCCTCGATGAAGTCGTACACGTACCTGGTCATGACCCGGCCTCCACTTCGCCGTCGATGCCTCTGCCTCGTTGGTAGCAACGCCGCCGCTGGTGGGGGCAGGGCCGAAAGCCGATCCGAACAGGGTCGCTGGTCCTCAACCGGGCCGCGTATGGTCGGCCGGTGACCGATGACCTGCGGCTACGCCCGGTACGCGAGGACGACCTGGTGGAGTTCTTCGTCCACCAGCTCGACCCGGAGGCCAACCGGATGGCCGCCTTCGGCGCCGAGGATCCGACGGACCGGCGGGCGTTCGCCGCGCACTGGGTCCGCATCCTCACCGGCCCGGAGAACCTGGCCCGCACGGTGACCGTCGACGACACGGTGGTGGGTCACGTGCTGGCCTTCCCCGTCGACGACGCGTTCGAGGTCAGCTACTGGATCGACCGGCCGCACTGGGGCCGTGGGTACGCCACCCGCGCCCTGACCGCGCTGCTGCGGGAGGTCACCCGCCGGCCGCTGTTCGCGCGGACGGCCACCGACAACGCCGCGTCGCTGACGGTGCTGCGCCGCTGCGGCTTCGTCGTCCGCAGCACCGAGCGGGCGTACGCACCGGGACGCGGCCACGAGGTCGACGAGTACGTCCTGGAACTGCCGCCGTCACCCGGCGCCGACCCGGCGTGATCCGCCCCCTGACACCGGGCCTGACCAGGGCGGCGACTACCCTCGCGGGGTGAACTGGCTGGAACTGGTCGGCTGGGCCGGCTCCGCGTTGCTGGTCTGGTCGCTGCTGCAGACGCGCATCCTGCGGCTGCGCGCCCTGAACCTGGTCGGTTGTGCCGTCCTGATCGGCTACAACGCCACGATCCGGGTCTGGCCCATGGTCGGGCTGAACGTGGTGCTGGCCGTGATCAACATCTGGTACCTGCGGCGGCTGCTCAGCACCCGCCACGACGAGCAGACCTACCAGGTCGTCGAGGTGGGGGCCGACGACGCGTTCCTGGCCCACACGCTGCGGGTGCACGCCGCCGACATCGCCCGGTTCAACCCGGGTTTCCGCCCGGACCGGCTGGCCGGCCGTGCGGCCTTTCTCGTCGTACGCGCGGACGAGGTCGTCGGTGTGGTGCTGGTACGCGACGCCGGCGACGGGGTGGCCCAGGTCGACCTGGACTACGTCACCCCGCCGTTTCGTGACTTCACCCCCGGCGAGTTCGTCTACCGGCGCAGCAGCCTCTTCACCGACCGTGGGTTCCGCCAGGTGGTGAGCCCGCCGGGCATGATCGCCCCGTACTACCACCGCCTCGGGTTCCGCCGGGCGGGGCAGTCGTACACCCTGGACCTGCCGGCACCGGCGCTGCCACCGCGCGATGATCCACCGCCCCCGACCGGGCGATGATTCGCCGCCGGGGCGAGTGGGCATAGGCACCGCTACGCCGGCGGGGCCACCACCGGCGGCGCCACGGCGCGCGGTCCAGCGAGGGAGAACCAGGCGTGCAGAGCTACTGGAGCCAGCTGGCCCTGGTCGCAGTCCTGATCGTGGTGAACGCGATCTTCGCCGGCAGCGAGCTGGCGCTGGTGTCGCTGCGCGACAGCCAGGTCCAACGGCTGGAGCGCACCGGGCGCACGGGCCGGGTACTGGCCCGGCTGGCCCGCGACCCCAACCGGTTTCTGGCCACCATCCAGATCGGCATCACCCTGGCCGGCTTTCTCGCCTCGGCAGCCGCCGCGGTGTCACTGGCCCGGCCGCTGGTCCCGCTGCTGGAGGGTGTCTTCGGCCGCGCCGCCGGCCCGGTGTCCGTGGTGCTTGTCACGTTGGTGTTGACCTTCGTCACCCTGGTCTTCGGTGAGCTGGCGCCGAAACGGATCGCCATGCAGGTTCCGGAGCGGTGGGCGCTGCTCGTAGCCCGCCCGCTCGACCTGCTCGCGGCCCTCACCCGGCCGGTGGTCTGGGTACTCGGTGCCACCAGCGACCTGGTGGTACGGCTGTTCGGCCTGGACCCGAAGCCCGAGCGGGACGAGATCAGCCCGGACGAGCTGCGGGACATCGTGTCCGGTCATCACGGCTTCACCAAGGAGCAGCAGACCATCATCGCCGGCGCGGTGGAGATCGCCGAGCGGCGGCTGCGGGCGGTGCTGGTGCCGAGGTTGCAGGTCTTCTGCCTGGACAGCGGCACCACGGCGGAGGCCGCCCGACTCGTGCTGGCCGCCTCCGGGCACTCCCGCGCGCCGGTGGTACGCCACGGCGGCCTGGACGATTCGGTGGGCGTCATCCACCTGCGGGATCTGGTCGGCGTCGGTGACGATCAGCCGGTCGACGAGTACGCCCGCCCGCCGCTGCTGCTGCCGGACTCGGTACCGGTGGTCGACGCGCTGCGCCGGTTCAAGGCCGAACGCCAGCACATGGCCCTGGTCGTCGACGAACGCGGTGCCGTCGAGGGCATCGTCACCCTGGAGGACATCCTCGAGGAGATCGTCGGGGAGATCTACGACGAGACCGACCGGGACGTCGGTGCGGTACGCACCGACGACGAGGGGGCGCTGCTGCTGCCGGGCACGTTTCCCGTCCACGATCTGCCCGACATCGGCGTGGAACTGCCCGGGCGTCCGGACGGCGACTACACCACCGTGGCCGGGCTGCTCCTGGCCGGTCTCGGCCGGATTCCCCGCGCCGGGGAGCATCTCACCGTCGACGCCTGGCGGCTGGAGGTGACGCTCGCCGACGACCGGGCGGTCTCCGGCCTTCGGTTGCGCCGCGCCACAGCGGCGGCCGAGGACCCGGACACCCCCGAGACAGCGACGCCCGCGGCCCCCGGCGCGGCCGAGGCAGCTACGCCTGCCACCCCCGACGAGCCCGAGTCGCAGACGGACGACAGATCGGGTACGCCGACCGACGGCTCTTCGGTGCTGGACGGCACCCGTCGTTGAGCGGGTCGCGCCTGGCCCGCCCGCGGTGACCGTCGTCGGGGCGGCACGGGCCTGCTCAGGCACGCTTCGAGTCAGCGCCCTCCGGCCCGCCCGAACCGCGCGGGCCGGGCAGCGGCGGGTCCAACCGCACCCGATCCATCGGCACCTGCCAGGTGCTCCGACCGAGCAGCCGGGCCAGCGCCCGGATCGCCCAGGGACCCGACGGATGCCGCTGCGGACCGATCAGCCGTCCACTCAACCGGCCGTACCAGTGCCGGGTGACGACCAGGTCGGTCAGCCGCAGCGGGCCGTCAGCGGGGCCGCGCAGCACGAGGTCCACGACCCGACCGAGACGGCGGCCCTGATGGTCGTACGCGGTCCGACCCAGCAGCTCACCCGCTCGCACGGCCGGCCCCCGGGATCCGATCGATCAGGTGTCGGCGCAACCACTCCTCCACCGGAGAGGTGGGCAGCTCGTCGGCCCGCACCCGCAGCCAGACCGCACTGTCCACCCGCGTGACCAGGGCGTACGGGATGCGCAACGGCGCCACCGGCCGATCCGTGACGAATCGTTCGGCGGTCAGCACCAGCATCCGGCCCAGCCGACCGCCGACCCGCTGCCCGAGCGCACCCGGGCCGGTGAGCAACGACCGCAGGTACGGCACGCCGTCCGCGCCGAGCCCGAACTCCACGTCGTCGACCTTGCCGACCAGCCGGCCGTCCCGGTCGACGAGTTGGCGATCGAGCAGTTCCTGGCTGACCTGGATTCTCACTGGCCCATCCTCGTACCGATCGCCAGCGGTACGGCGACGATCGAGGCGGCGAGGATTACCAGCAGCAGCACCGCGCCCAGCAGGTTGAGTGCCCGGCCGTTGACCCGGTCGCCCAGGTAGGTGCGGTCGTTGGCGACCACCAGGATCGGCAGGTAGGTCAGCGGCAGCGCCACCGCACTGATGATCAGCATGTATTCGGTGAGCGTCACCGGGTCGACAGTGGTGAGCAGCAGGAGCACGCCCAGCAGCACGCTGACCAGCAGCACCGTGTGGAATCGGGCCGCCTCGCGCGGGCTGACCCGTTTGCCCCACTGCCAACCGAAGTACTGCGCGGCGGCGTACGCGGCGGACAGGCCGGTCTCCAGCGCGGCGCCGAAGGTGACCGCGAAGAACGCCAGTGCCGCCACCGCCAGGCCAGCCGCGCCGAAGGCCAGCACCACCGGATGCGCGACCTGGTCGAGGCTGTCCACCGACAGGCCGGCGGGGCGCAGCACCACCGCCGCCGTGGCGATCAGCGACAGGGCGAGGAATCCGCCAATCGGGAAGCCGACCAGCACGCTGAAGCGGGCATCGGCCAGGTCGTCCGCGCTCCAGCGTTCCTCGACCCCGCCGGAGGAGAAGAAGAAGACCTCGTACGGGCTGACCGTCGAGGCGAACAGCGCCACCGCCACGAACCAGTACGCCCCCCACCCCTGACCCGAGTCGTCGGGTGTCACCGCGCTGCGCCCGAGCGCCGCCCAGTCGGTCGGCAGCCAGAACAGGGCGACGGCGAACACCACCAACGCGAGCCCGGCCAGCCCGAAGACCCGTTCCATCACCGGGAACCGCATGCGCCACAGCACCACCCAGACCGCGATCCCGGCGACAGGCACCCAGAGCAGGTACGGCACGCCGCTGGCCAGCCGCAACGCCAGCGCCACCCCGCCCAGCTCGGCGGCCAGGGTGATCACCGTGACCAGGTACGACGCCACCAGGTTGATCAGTGCCATCCGGGCACCGAGCCGTTCCCGGACCAGGTCGAACACCGCCCGGCCGGTCACCGCCGCGATCCGGCCGGCCATTTCCGCGTACGCGCAGATGGCGACCACCCCGAGCAGCAACACCCAGGCGTGCGCCATGCCGAAGCGAGCACCGGCCTGACCGGCGGCGACCAGGTCGCCGATGTCGACGAAACCACCGACCGCGGACAGGATGCCGAGCGTGGCGGCGAGGAGCTTCCTCACGTCGGCGGTGCGGGCTCGGTCATCGACGCGACGATAACGCCGCGAAAGCCGCTATCTACCCGAAACCGCCTTCAGTGCTGCTCAGGCATGGCGGCGACGATGAGCGGCGGTCGGGCCGCGCCCGGTTCCCGGGCCGACGGTGTGCTACCCGTTCGGCGAGCCCTGTCAGCCGGCCGCCCTCGTCGGTCCCGGCTCCGGTCAGTCAGTCCCGGCTCTTGTCAGTCGGCGGTCGGGTAGAGGTTCTGCAGGCGGACCTGGCCGCGGGCGACCAGCCGCCCGTCCGCGTCCGTGATCTCCACCTGCCACAGCTGTTGGCTCCGCCCCCGGTGCACCGGGGTGCCGACGGCAACCAGCTCACCCTCGTCCACGGCCCGTAGGAAGTCGGTCTGGTTGGACACCCCGACCACCCGCCCGCGCTCACCCAGCCAGACACCGGCACCCAGACTCGCCGCCGTCTCCACCACCGAACAGTGGACCCCGCCGTGCAGGATGCCGTACGGCTGGTGCAGCTCCGGGCGGACCCGCCAGCGGATCGTGACCCGGTCCCCGCTGATCTCGTCCAACTCCAGCCCGAGCAGGGCGAAGAAGCCACCCGACATGGTCGACACGTCCACGGCCACCTCCACGATCTTGGACTCGCCAGCCTAGTGCCGGTGCGTTCCGCCGGAACCCGGTAGGGCCGGACCGGCCTGATGGGGGACAATCGGTGACCGTGACCGACAGCACCCTCCCGCCGGTCCGGCGGGATTCCCTGACCGATGACCTGCGCTGGCGGGGTCTGCTCCAGGACTCCACCGACCCGGACGAGCTGCGCGCGCTGCTCGACGGCCCGGGAGCCGCCTTCTACGTGGGCTTCGACCCGACCGCGCCGAGCCTGCACGTCGGCCACCTGATGCAGGTCACCACCGCTCGTCGTCTCCAACTCGCCGGGCACCGGCCACTGCTGCTGGTCGGGGGCGCCACCGGGCAGATCGGTGATCCGAAGGAGAGCGCGGAACGGACCCTCAACCCGCCGGAGGTGGTGGCGAGCTGGGTGCAGCGGATCCGTGACCAGCTCGCGCCCTTCGTGTCGTACACCGGAGACCATGCCGCCCGCCTGGTCAACAACCTGGACTGGACCGGCGAGATGTCGGTGGTGGAGTTCCTGCGTGACGTGGGCAAGCACTTCCCGGTCAACCGGATGCTGGCTCGCGAGGTGGTGCGGGCCCGGTTGGAGAGCGGCATCAGCTTCACCGAGTTCAGTTACCAGCTGCTCCAGGCCAACGACTTCTTCGAGCTGCACCGGCGGCACGGCTGCCAGCTCCAGTTCGGTGGCTCCGACCAGTGGGGCAACATCACCGCCGGTGTCGACTACGTCCGGCGACGCGGGCTCGGGCCGGTCCAGGCGTTCACCACCCCGCTGGTGACCAGGTCGGACGGCTCGAAGTTCGGCAAGACCGAGGGTGGCGCGATCTGGCTCGATCCCGAGATGACCAGCCCGTACGCCTTCTACCAGTTCTGGATCAACGTCGACGATCGGGACGTGGGTCGTTACCTGCGCTACTTCAGCTTCCGCAGCCGCGAGGAACTGGAGGAGCTGGAGAAGGAGACCGCGGAGCGGCCGGCGTCCCGGGCCGCGCAGCGTGCCCTCGCCGAGGAACTGACCACCCTGGTGCACGGTGAGCGGGAGATGGCTCAGGTGGTCGCCGCCAGTCAGGCCCTGTTCGGCCGGGGATCGCTGGACGACCTGTCCGCGGTGACGCTGCGCGCCGCGCTCACCGAGGCCGGGCTGGTACGCCTCGACGACCTTCCCGAGGTGGCCGCCCTGTTCAAGGAGTCCGGCCTGGTGCCCAGCATGAAGGAAGCCCGGCGGGTGATCGCCGAGGGCGGTGCCTACGTGAACAACGTCCGCGTCGTCGCAGCGGACGCCGTGGTCTCGCCGGCGGATCTGCTGCATGGCAGGTACCTGGTGCTGCGTCGGGGGAAGCGGTCCTTCGCCGGGGTGGAGGTCGGCTCCTGACCACCGACCGACAGGTGTGACGCGGGACGCGCCCGGCGGATTTGACGATCAATCCGCCGGGCGCGTAACTTTCTCTCTGCCAGCGCGGAACGGACGAAACAGGGCGAAAGCCAAAGGCCGGAGCGCGGGTAGACCTTTCCGACCGGGTGGTTGATGTCCACCCTGTCGGAGCCGGGCGGTGCCCCAGATTCGTCGGGAGGCGGATTTGGCGGGGCGAAACCGACCGGGTATGGTTGACGACCGGCAGGGCCCCAGGCGCGCTAGCGGGAGACCGCAGCGGCTGGGCTGCCAAAACCACGATCGGAACGGCGGAAGCCGGCTTGATCGTGGTGCCCGGAGAAATGGGTTGAAGCGTGACAAAGCGGTGTGAGCCGGTTTGACACGGCAGAAACCACCGGATAACGTAGTAAAAGTGCCCGGCGCGGTTGTGGCGGGTGTGGTGCCCCGGATGGTGGCCCTTTGTGGGGTTGTCTGATGGTGTGTGGTTGTTCTTT
>FOLJ01000023.1 GCA_900112325.1 Micromonospora sediminimaris | reverse complement strand
ACGGCGACGTCCACGCCTACATCAACCAGGGCTGGACCGCCACCAACGTCTACGACGGCGCCAACCAACGCATCGTCGCCCAAGGCTTCACCGACCCCCGGCCCACCAAGTTCGCCACCATCAACGGCGACACCCGAGCCGAAATCATCGCCATCTACCACAACGGCGACGTCCACGCCTACATCAACCAAGGCTGGACCGCCACCAACGTCTACCACGGCACCAACCAACGCATCGTCGCCCAAGGCTTCACCATCTGACTGAGGTGGCCGGTCCCGTGACGCTTACGAGGTTCAGGTGATGAACGGTCCCCGCGGCCGATGGCCGCGGGGACCGGACCGCCCGTACCGGTGGATCGAGGATCTGCTCACCGCGCCCGGGTCGCGCCGACATGCGTGCCGGCAGGCCGGTGGCCTCGACCGTGGGTGCGGGCCGGAGCAGAGGTAGCGCCATGACGATGTTCGCCGACGCGACGGTGATGACGGTGGCGACCCCGAGGAGGGTCGGAACGAGCCCCACCCGGTCGATGACCACGCCGGCGGCGAGCAGTCCCAGTGGCCCAGCGACGGCGCTCATCGCAGCTGGCCCGAGCCGCCGGGACGCCAGTACGGCCAGGGACGATCCGGCGAGCAGGCCGGCACCGGTTCCGGCCAGCAACAGACCGCTCAGCGCCGCGTGACCGCCGTATGTCCGCTGCGCGGCTCACCCCGGCGCACCGAGCGTGTGCGTGCTGCCGGTCTGCGCCGGCCAGGGCAGCGCGGCGCGGTCGAGCTTGCCGTTGGCGGTGGCTGGGAAGCCGTCCACGAACACGACCGCCGCCGGAACCATGTAGTCCGGCAGTCCCGCCGCCACATGCCGACGCAGCTCCCGTACGGTCGGACGGCAGCCGGGTGCCGGCCGGACGTAGGCCACCAGCACCCGGTCGCCGTCCCGGTTCGGCCGGGCCAGTACCACCACGTCCCGGACGTCAGCGTGGCCGCGGAGGCGGTGCTCGACCTCCCCGAGCTCGACCCGCGCGCCGCGGATCTTCACCTGCCCGTCGACCCGGCCGAGGATGGTCAGCACACCGTCGGGGCCGAAGCTCGCCCGGTCGCCGGTGCGGTACAGCCGACCCCCGGGGTCGGGTCCCAGCGTGTCCGGGATGAACCGCTGCCCGGTCAGTTCCGGCTGGCCGTGGTAGCCGATCGCGAGGACATCGCCGCCGATGAGCAGGTCGCCCGGGACGCCGACCGGGCACGGCCGCAGGTTCTCGTCGACCACCCAGTACTGGGCGTTGTCGATCGGCCGGCCGTACGGAACGCTCCGCCAGGCCGGGTCGACCGCCCCGACCTCGTACCAGTTCGCCCATACGGTCGTCTCGGTCGTGCCGCCAAGGTTGACGATCGTCGCACGGGTGAAGACCGACCGCACGTCGTCCGGCAGGGTCAGCGGTGGGAAGTCGCCGGCGAGGTAGACCAGGCGAAGGTCGCCCGTCCCGGCGTCGTCGCGGTGTCCGTCGAGCAACGGCGCGAGGTGGGCCAGCGTCGTCGGCGCGGAGTTCCAGAACGTCACCGGCTCGCGTAGCAGGACGTCGATCAGCAGTTCCGGGTCGCGTCGCTGCGCATCGTCGGCGATGTACACGCCGGCCCCGTACCCGGGCAGGCCGAGCAGGTCGAAGACGGACAGGTCGAAGCTGAACGAGGCGACCGACAGGCCGAGGTCGTGCGGGCCGAAACCGTGTGTGCGCTGACACCAGGCGAAGAGGTTGTGCAGCGACCGGTGCGCCACCTCGACGCCGTTGGGTCGGCCGGTGGTGCCGGAGGTGAAGACCACATAGGCGGTGGAGTCGGCGTCGGTGCCGGGTTCGGGGCCGCACAGTTCACGGCGGTCCGGGACAGGGTGGTCGGCGGACACCGCAGCTACCCCGGCCGGTACGGACCAACTGTCCCCGCCGGCCGCGACGACAAGTACCCGCGCACCGGCCTCGGCCAGGAGGGTATGTGCCCGCTCGGCCGGGAGCGTCGGCTCCACCGGCAGGTAGTAGCCGCCCGCCTTCAGCACGCCGTACACGGCGACCGCCAGCTGCGGGCCGCGCGGCACCCGGATCCCGACCGGTGTCTGCGGTCCGACCCCGCGGTCGCGCAGTGCCCACGCCAGCCGGTTGGCACGCCGGTCCAGTTCGGCGAAGGTCAACGTGCCGCCGGCCCAGCGCACCGCCACCGCGTCCGGTCGGAGCCGGGCCTGCGCCTCGAACCGCCGGTGCACGGGGCCGTCCGCGGTGAACCCGCGGGTGGTGGCGTTCCACGCCCGCTGCTGCGCGGTGGGCCCGAGTGCGGCCGTGCCGGTCGTCGTCGTGGTCATCGGGAGCCACCCAGCACCGCGCTGATCACATCGGTCAGGTGCTTGAGCAGGGGCGGTTTCATGATCCCGATGTGGTCTCCGGGTACCCGGTGCAGTTCGATGCCACCGTCGATCAGCTCCTCCCACCGAGCGTAGTAGTCGGTGAAGGCCTGGCCGGAGGTCACCACGTGCCGGCTGTTGGCGAGCGCGTCGCTGACGATGAGGTGCAGCTTGCCGGCGTAGGTCGGGTTCGGGTACTCGATCAGGGCCTCAAGCGATTCCCGCCAGACGCGGACCATCCGCGGCCAGGCGGTGCCGACGCCGCGCTCGGGCAGCGCCATACCCTCGCTGTCGTCGATGTCGTTGGCGACCCGTCCGTACAGGTCCATGATCTCGGCGCGGCGTTCGGGTGTGTCCATCTGCGGCCCACCCCGGTCGATCTCCAGGACCAGCTTCTCCAGCCGGCGCACAAAGCCCATCTGCTCGTAGAACTTCGGCCTGGTCTTTGCGTCCAGCACCGGGTCGAGAAGCATGAAGATCACCTCCTCGCCGGCGTCGAGCAGCATGGTGGCGAGCGCCGCCGCGATGGTGCTGCCGCCGCACCAGCTGAAGATCCGGTACGGCCCGTGCGGTTGGACGGCCCGTAGCTCGTCGAAGTGCCGGCGGGCCATCTCGTCGGCGGTGGGGATCGGCGCGTTGTCACCGTGCGGTTTCGGCCACTCGAATGCGGCCAGCGGAAGTTCGGGGTCCAGATAGGGCAGGAAACGCTGGAACCAGTGGGCGCTGCCGCCGCCCGGGTGGATGCAGAACAGCGGAGCGCCGGTGCCGCGACGCAGCCACAGCATCGCGCAGTTGCGGCTACCGGCCTCGGCCGGCTGCTCCGGGATGCCGACCGCGCCGGCAACGATCGCGGCAGCCAGCCGCGCGACGGTCTGGTGCTCCAGGAAGGCGCGGAACGTCAGCTCCACGCCGTGCGATTCCCGCAGCAGCGAGATGATTCGCATCATCGCCATCGAGTGGCCGCCGAGGTCGAAGAAGTCGTCGTCGACGCCGACCCGGTCCAGCCGCAGCGCCTGCTCCCAGGCACCGGCGATCGCCCGCTCCAGCGGCGTCCGCGGCGCCACCCGCTCCAGTTGCGCGGCGACCGGTTCCGGCTCGGCCGCCACCAGCGCAGCGCGATCGACCTTGCCGGAGGCGGTTACCGGGAACTGGGCGACGATGTGGCAGCGGGTCGGCACCAGGTGTGCCGGCAGCTGGCGGCGGACGTGATCGCGCAGTTCGGCAGCCGAGGGGGCAGCGCCGCCGGCGCCGTCGGTGAGCCGGACGAACGCCACAAGCGTCGCGTCCTCGGTGCCCGCCGCGGCGACCGCGACCGCCGCGGCCGCGATGGCCGGATGCACCTGCAACGCGTGCTCCACCTCGCCGAGTTCGATCCGGAAGCCGCGGACGCTGACCTGCTGGTCGCCGCGGCCGTGGAAGTACAGGGCGCCGTCGTCCGCGCGGGACACCACGTCGCCGGTGCGGTACATCCGGCTGCCGGGCGCTCCGTTCGGGTCCGGAACGAACCGGTCCGCGGTCAGGCCGGGTCGGCCGAGGTAACCGCGGGCCAGCCCCGCGCCGGCGACGTACAACTCGCCGCGCACCCCGGCGGGCAGTGGTCGCAGCTCGGCGTCCAGGACGTAGCAACGCACGTTCGCCAGCGGGGTGCCGATCGGCGGTACCTGGTCCGGCGTGCCGGCGAGGACCGGCGCATACGTGGCATATACGCACGTTTCCGTTGGGCCGTAGACGTTGACGAACGCGGCGTGCCGCGCCCACCGGTCGGCCTGCGCCGCGGGGCACGCCTCGCCCCCGACGAGGGTGATCCGCAGCTTCGGGAAGTCCGCCGGGTCCAACCGACTCAGCATCGACGGCGGCAGGAGGATGTGGGTGAGGGTGGCTGCCTCGCCGCGCAGGTCGCCCGGGTCGCGGCCGACCCCGGGCAGGACCAGCTCGGCGCCGGCGGTGAGCGCGGCGAGCAACTCGGACACCGATGCGTCGAAGCTCGCCGAGAAGAACTGCAACATCCGGTCGCCCGGCCGGACGTCGAAGATCTCCTGCTGGGCGTACCGGAGGTTGCGGGCGGCCCGGTGCGGCACGGCGACGCCCTTGGGGCGCCCGGTCGAGCCGGACGTGTAGGTGACGTACGCCAGATCGTCCGGTGACACGGTCTCCTGCGGCGCGGTGACCGGCAGGTCCAGCAGGGCGGACTCGTGAGTCACGTCGACGGTCGGCACCTGCGCGGAACCGACCCCGGTGAGGCCGGCCGGTGGCGGGCCGGCGGTGAGAACCACCGCGGCCGCCGCGTTGTCGAGCATGAACCGCAGCCGCTCGACCGGGTACTGCGGGTCCAGCGGTAGGAACGCGCCGCCCGCCTTGAGGACGGCCAGGATGCTGACGGCGAGGTCGGGTGTGCGCGGCAGGCAGACGCCGACGACGGTGTTCGGGCCGACGCCGAGCGCGCGCAGTCGGTGTGCCAGCCGGTTGGCGCGCAGGTCCAGCTCGGCGTAGTAGACCTTGACGGCGCCCTGCCGCAGCGCGACCGCGGTGGGTGTGGACCGGGCCTGCCGCGCGATCAGCCGGTGTACCGGTTCGTCGGAGGGCCAGGTTCGGTCGGAGCGGTTCGGCGCGACGAGGACCCGGTCGCGGTCGACACGTGCCAGCGTCACGGTGCGCGGCCCCGTGGCCGGTGCCGCGTCCGGGAGGGCAGCCGGGTCGCGGTCCGGGCCGGCGGCCATCGCGGCGAGCACCTGGCGGTAGGTGCGGGCGACCAGTTCCAGGTACGGCCGTCGGATCCGGCTCGGTCGGCCCACCAGGCACAGGCGGCCGGGGAACGACACCGCGGAGAACGGCAGCTCACTCGGGCTGAAGTCGGACTCGAAACCGATGCCGGAGCTCCAGTCGATCATATGGAAGTCCAGGTACGTGAAGCTGACGTCGACGAGTGCCGAGAGGTGCCGGCCGTCGCGTCGCATCGCCGCCATCGGGTAGCGCCGGTGTGGCCACAGCCGAGCCTCCTGCGCGAAGACCGCCCGTACCAGGTCCGGCCAGCTCGCGGCGGTCAGATCGGCGGGGAACGGCACCGTGTTCAGGTACATGCCGATCACCTCGTCACCGCGTGGCAGCTCCGGCCGGCCGTTGACGACCAGCCCGGCGGAGAAGCGCTGCCGCCCGGTTACCACGCCCCAGGCCGTGAGGTGGGCGGCGTGCAGCACGCTCTTCAGCGACACACCCGCGTCGGCCGCCAGCCGGCGCAGCGCCGGTTCCAGGTCGGCGTACCCGACGTCGATCGAGTCCGGCGCGTCGTCGGTCCGGTCCGCGCCGGCCTCCGGATCGCCCCACCCGGCCGGGATCTCCAGCTTGTCCGTGGCCGTGATGGTGGCGGTCCAGAAGTCCCGATCGGCGGCCGATGCCAGCGACTCCTGCTCGGCGGCGATGAAGTCGGCGAACCGGACGGCGGGCGGCGACGCCGGCTGCGGGGTGTCGCCCCGGCGCAGCGTCCGGTAGGTCTGGATCAGCTCACCGACCACCGACGTCTGGCTCCACCCGTCCAGGATGGCGTGGCACTCGACGTGGGTGAGCCACCACTCGCGTTCTCCCGTGCGGTGCACCGTGTAGCGCAGCAGCGGCGGCATGGCCAGGTCCAACGGCACGTCGCGCTGGGCGATCAGGAACTCGTCCAGGACCTGGCGCTGCGCGGCCGGGGGCAGGTCGCGCAGGTCGTCCAGCTCCACCGGAACCTCAGCGGTCTCGTGCACCAGTTGCAGCGCCCGGGTGTAGCCGGTGAGCGCGAACGAGGTGCGCAGGATCTCGTGCCGCTGCACCAGCAACGCCGCGGCTGCGCGCAGGTCGGCCAGGTCGAACGGCAGCTCGTCGGCGATGCGGTAGCAGCTGACGTTGACGTAGACGGGCCGCTGTGCGGCCAGCATCTCGTACACCATCCCGGCCTGGATCTCGCCCATCGGGTACGCGTCCACCACGCCCGGCGGCAGCAGCGCGCGGTCGGCGTCGGACAGCAGCGCGAACGACGCCACTGCCGACGGGCCGGCGCCAGGCTCGACCGGTTCCCGCGTACCGACCAGTTCGGCCAGCTCGGCCACCGTGGCGTGACTGAACAGGTCGTGCACCGACACCGGCAGGCCGGCGGCCCGCAGCGCACCGACGGCCCGGATCGCCCGCATCGAGTCACCGCCGAGGGTGAAGAACGCGTCGTGCCGGCCGATCGTGTCGATGCCCAGCGCGTCGGTGAACGCGTCCGCGAGCGTCCGCTCAAGCTGGGTGAGCGGCTCCGCTTCGGCCGGCCCGACATGCGCGGGCGGCGCCGGCAGCGCCCGCACGTCGACCTTGCCGGCGGCGGTCAGCGGTAGCGCGTCGAGGACGATCCAGCGCGTGGGCACCAGGTTCAGCGGCAGCCGGGCCCGGGCGTACGCCGCGACCACGTTCGGATCGACCGAGCCTTCGAGGTAGGCGACGAGCCGGTCGTCGTGCACGGTGACCACGGCGGCGGCGACGTCCGGGTACGCGGTGAGTACCGCCTCGACCTCGCCTGGCTCGATGCGGTTGCCGTGCAGCTTCACCTGCCGGTCCAGCCGGCCCAGGTATTCGATCGTGCCGTCGGCGCGGTGCCGGACCAGGTCGCCGGTGCGGTAGAGCCGGCCCCCGGCGCCGAACGGGTCGGGAACGAACCGGTCGGCCGTGTCCGCCGGGCGCAGATAGCCACGGGCGAGCTGGACGCCGGCCAGCACCAGCTCGCCGGGCACGCCGACCGGCTGCAGGCGCAGGTCCGCATCGACGACGTAGGCGCGGGTGTTGGCGACCGGCCGGCCGATCGTGACCGGCTCCCCGGGCCGGCACCAGGCCGCGGTCACGTCGATCGTGGCTTCGGTGGGACCGTAGAGGTTGTACAACGGGCAGCCGATCTTCGTATGCACGGTCGCCGCCACCTCGGCGGGCAGCGGCTCGCCGCTGGCGAAGAGTCGCCGCACCGACGGCAGCGGGCCGGGCAGCTCGTCGAGGAAGGCCCGCAACATCGACGGCACGAAGTGCAGCGTGCTCACGCCGTGCTCAGCGATCACCCGAGCCAGGTACGCCGGGTCGCGGTGCCCGCCCGAACGGGCGACCACAAGCGTCGCGCCGGTCACCAGCGGCCAGAACAGCTCCCAGACCGAGACGTCGAAGCCGTACGGCGTCTTGTGCAGCACCCGGTCCGTGCCGTCGAGGGGGTACTCGCGCTGCATCCAGGTCAGCCGGTTCAGCAGCGCCCGATGGGTGATCACCACGCCCTTGGGTCGGCCGGTCGAGCCGGAGGTGTACAGCACGTACGCCGGGTGGTCCGGGTGGAGGGCGGCGCCGAGCGGGCCGTCGGGGGCGCCATCGACGGCGTCCGGCCGGACCAGCGTCCGCGTGGTGTGGCCGACGGTCGTCCGGTCGGTCACCACGATCCGCACGCCGGCCTCGGTGAGCTGGTCTTCCAGCCGCGAGGCCGGGCTCTCGGTGTCCAGCGGCAGGTAGGCCCCGCCGGCCGTGAGCACGGCCAGCAGCGCGGTCACCAGCTCCGGGCCGCGTTCCAGGCACACCCCGACCACCGACTCGGGGCCGACGCCGAGCGCACGCAGCCGGTGCGCCAGCGCGGTGATCCGGACGTCCAGCTCGGCGTAGGACAGGCTGCCGTCCTCGGTCCGTACGGCCACCGCGTCCGGGGTGGCGGCCACCTGGGCCCGGAACAGCTCCGGCACCGTGCCGGCCGGCACGTCGGACGCGGTGTCGTTCCAGCCGTCGAGCAGCAACTCGCGTTCGGTCGGCGGCAGGATGGTGATGGCGGACAGCGGGGTGTCCGGCGCCGCGGCGACACCTGCCAGCAGTTGCCCGACCTGCGCGGCGAACCGCTCGATCGTGTCGCGGTCGAACAGACTGGTCGCGTAGACCAGGGCACCGGCGAGCGTGCCGTCCGGGCCGGGGGCCACCGCCAAGGTCAGGTCGACCTTGGCGTCGGCGAACGGGATCGGTACCTGCTCGACGTCCAGGCCGGGTGCGTGGAAGCCGCCCGGACCGGCCTCCTGCCAGACGAGCATCGTCGAGAACAGCGGAGTGCGCGCGGGGTCGCGGACCGGTGCCAGGTCATCGACGAGTTGATCGAACGGCAGCTCCTGGTGGGCCATCGCGCCCAACGCGGCACCACGGACCCGGTCGACCAGGTCACCGAACGTCGGGTCGCCTTCCAGGTCGGCCCGCACCACGACGGTGTCGAGGAAGAGTCCGATCAGGTTGTGCGTGTCGTCGTGCCCACGGCCGGCGACCGGCGTTCCGACCGTGACGTCGGTCCGGCCGCTCCACCGTCCGAGGACGACCGCGTACGCCGCCAGCAGGACCATGAACGGCGTGGCGCGGTGCGCGCGGGCGAGCCGGCCCAGCGCCGCCGCCACGCTGGTGGGCACGGTGAACGGCACGATGTCGCCGGCGGCGTCGCGTACCGCCGGCCGCGGCCGGTCGGTCGGCAGGTCCACCGGCGTGGCGTCGGCGAGCTGCCGACGCCAGTACGGGAGTTGGGTGCCGCGCAGCTCGGCGATCCGTTGTCCCTGCCAGGCCGCGACGTCGGCGTACTGCACCGACAGCGGGGCGAGGTCGGCGGGGCGATTGTCGAGGGCGGCGGTGTAGCGGCGGCGCAGCTCGTCCACCAGCAGGTTCTCCGACCAGAGATCCATCGCGATGTGGTGGGTGGTGAGCAGCAGCAGGTTCTGGTCCGGTTCACGCCGGACCAGCAGCGCGCGGAAGACCGGCCCGGCGGCCAGGTCAACCGGCTCGCGGTCGACCGACATGAGCTGGTCGAGCAGCGTGCCCTGGGTCTCGCTGTCGAGGTGGGTGAGGTCCCGGACCGGCAACGGGACTGGGGCGGGTGGGTCGATCAGCTGCACCGGCTCACCGTCGGGACCGGCCGGGTAGCGGGTGCGCAGCACCTCGTGCCGCGCCACCAGCCCGTCCAGCGCGGCCTGCAACGCGGCGACGTCGAGCCGGCTGCCGGGGTGGTCGACCATGTGCAGCGCGATCTGGACCACGTACTCGACACCACCGGGACGCAGCTGGTCGAGAATCCACAGCCGGCGCTGCGCGGGTGACAGCGGCGGCGCGACGGCCCGTGACACCTGAGGGATACCAGGCTCGGTGAACGTCTCCAGGCCGTGCAGCCGGCGCTCCAGCAGCTGTTCGTGCAGGCTGGGCGACTCCAACATCTCGGTCATCGGGTTCCTTTCGGGGCGGCCCGGAGCAGTACGCCCTGCACCTGGCTGGTGGACATTCGGCCGACGTCGGCGCGGACCGCGGCGGTGACCGCAGCCGCGAGTTCGGCCACCGTGGCGGCCTCGAACAGGACCTGCACGGGCAGATCGACAGCGAACGTGCGCCGCAGCGCGGCGCGCACCCGGATCACCAGCAGCGAGTTGCCGCCGAGGTCGAAGAAGTCGTCGTCGGCGGCGATGTCGTCGACGTCGAGCAGAGCCGACCAGATTCCGGCGACGGCCTGCTCGACCGGGCCGGACGGCGGCACCGGGGCGGCTGCCGGCTGTGTCGCAGGGATGGCCGCCGTGGTCGGCGCGCCGGGCGTCGGGGCCGGCTGGACCGCGCGGACCTGCGGAGCGCCGGCCAGCCGCTCGAGCAGCGCCACGTAGTCCTCGGCGAGCCACTGCATCGTCGTCCGGTCGAACAGATCAGCGGCGTACTCCAGCATGCACTGCAGGTCGCCCGCTGCCGTGCGGTGAACGGTGAACACCAGGTCGAACTTGGCGGCGGTGGCAGTCGCCGGCAGCGGCTCCACCGCGGCACCGCCGAGCGTGCCGGGCGTACCGGAGGTGTGGAGGACCTGGAACATGATGTCGAACAGCGGGTTGCGGGCGGGGTCCCGGCCGGGTCGGACCGCGGCCACGACGTCGTCGAACGGCACGTCGTTGTGCATCAGTGCGCTCAGCACCGTCTCGCGCACCCGGTGCAGCACCTCGACGAAGGACGGCCCGCCGGACAGGTCGGTCCGCAGCACCAGGGTGTTGATGAAGAAGCCGATCAGGTCCTCGGTCTCCGGCTCGTCCCGCCCGGCGTCGGCTAACCCGACCGCGATGTCGGTGCGGCCGGTCCGGTGCGCCAGCAGCACCTTGAACGCGGCCAGCAGTGTCATGAACGCGGTCGTGCCGTGCCGCTCGCCGATGCCGTCGACCAGCCGGGCGACGTGCCGCGGCACGTCGACGGTGAACACGTCGCCGCGCCGGTCGCGGCCGGCATCGCGCCGCCGGTCGGTGGGCAGTGTGACCGGGTCCAGCCCGGCGAGCCGGTCCCGCCAGTACTCGATGCCGGACGTGCCGGTGGCCTCCCGACGGCTCCGCTGCCAGGCCGCGACGTCGGCGTACTGCACCGGCGGTGGCGCCGGCCGGGGCCGGCCGGCCGCGAGCGCGCGGTACGCCTGATCCAGTTCGCGCATCAGGATGTCGCACGACCAACCGTCGACCGCGATGTGGTGCAGGGTGAGCCCGACCAGGTGTTCGGTGGGCGCAAGCCGTACCACGACGACTCGCAGCGGGTGTTCCCGGCGCAGGTCGAACGGCCGGGCCGCCGCCGCGTCGAGCATCGCCGCCGCCCGGGTCGCGGCATGCGGATCCCCCGCCGGGCCGCCGGAAAGGTCCACGACCGTGACGTCGGCCGGGCCGGGTGGATCGATGACCTGCACGGGATCGCCGGCGTTGTCCTCGTACCGGGTGCGCAGCACCTCGTGCCGGTGGACGACCTCGGTCACGGCGCGCTCGAACACCGCGGGATCCCATGCGCCGCGCAGGCGCAGGTGTGACCGGATGAGATACCCGGTACCGCCGCTGTGCAGCCGGTCGAGGAACCAGAGCCGCTCCTGCCCGGGTGACAGCCGCAGCACGCCGGTGCGCGGCACCGGCCGGATCGGCGGCGGGATGTTCATCGCGGTACCAACTCGGGCCGACATCAGTGGCCCCCCTTCACCGGCGATCGGCATCGGCATCGGCATCGGTTCCGAGAGTGGTGCCCACGGGCGGGCCCGGACCAGAGCCGGACCAGCAGCCCCGCCTCTGCCCGTCCTTCTCTGCCAGCGGCCGGGCGGGGCCGGCAGAGTCGGCAGGGTCAGCGGAAACCGGGGAGAGGCGGCGACATGTCCGGGACGTTCGCCCTACGCACGGTGGCGTCGTTCCTGCCGGAACGGTCGGTCGCCGTGGCCGAGCTGCCGGAACTGGCGTACCTGGGGCCGGCCGAGCGGCAGCTCTGCGCCGACCTCGGGATCGAGCGGATTCGCACCGATCCGGAGCTGGACGCGCTCCACCTGGCCGCCGGCGCCGCCAGCAGGGCGCTTGTCGCCGCCGGCCTCGGCGCGGATCAGATCGGGGCCCTGGTCGCGGTCGAGTCCCGTGCGCCGACCACGCTGATGAGTTCCGCCGAGACCCGGCTGCAGGCGCACCTCGGCGCCGACCGGGCGCTGACGTTCTCCGTCGGCGGGCTGGGCTGTGTGTCGATGACGCCGGCGCTGCTGGTGGCGCGCGGCCTGCTGGCCGCCGATCCGGATCTGAGCGACGTCCTCGTCGTGCACGGCAGTACGCCGGCCACGCCGCGGCGCTACCGGCACCCGGTGACGGTCAGCGGCGACGGGGGCATGGCCGCGGTCGTCTCGAGGGAGGGGCCGTTGCGCGTTCTCGACGTCCTGCAGGAGACCAACGGCCACTACTGGGACCTGTTCCGGGTGGACTACCGGGACCGCCCGTCGGCCCGCTGGTCCGAGCAGTGCCGCGATCTCCAGGAGTACTCCTTCACCCTGGCGCTGGAGAGCCGTGACCGGCTGGGCGCGATGTACCGACGCCTGCTGGACCGCAACGGGCTCGCGCCGGGGGACGTGGCCCGGAATGTGTGCCACAACCTGTCCCTGGGCGGGTTCCGGTTCCTTGAGGAGACGCTCGGCGTGACAATCGCGGCGGCCTGCCACGACAACCTGCGCGACCTGGGCCATCTCGGCGCGAACGACGTCCTGCTCAACCTGGCGACCGAGATCGGGACCGGGCGGCTGCGCGAGGGTGAGCGGGCCGTGCTGATCAGCGCCAGTCCCGTGGCCGCCTGGAGCATGGTACTGGTCGAGGTCGTCGGCGATCCCGGTGACTTCACCGTCGGTGACCGGTTCGGACAGCAGCCGGAGCCGGGCAGCGCCGGACCCAGCCGACGACCGACGGCGTTCCTGGACATCACACCAGCTCCCGAGACGGACGTGTGATCTGACCTGAGGAGAGGAACCCGACCATGAGCGTTGTCGGCGTTGCCGGAGCCGGCGTGATGGGGATCGGCGTGACGCAGAACCTGGCCCAGACCGGGCATCGGGTGGTCCTTGTGGACACCGAACAGCAGGTTCTCGACGCGGCTCTGCAGAAGATCGAGGCGCAGCTGCGGATGAGCCGGATGCTCGGCGGTCCTGCCGTGGACACGGCTGCGGCGATGGCGTTGATCAGCACCGGCGTGGATCCGAAGGCGCTCGCCGAGGTGGATTTCGTCATCGAGAACATCCCCGAGAGGTGGGACCTCAAACGAGCCTTGTACCTGGAGATGGACCGGATCTGCGATCCGGCGACGGTGTTCGTCGTCAACACGTCCGCTATTCCGATCACCGAGTTCGCAGCGGTGACCGGCCGACCGGAGCAGTTGGTCGGCGTGCACTTCATGAACCCGGTACCGATGAAGACCGCCGTAGAGCTCATCGCAGGTGAGCACACCTCGGCCGAGACGGTTCGGCGTACCCGTGAACTGCTGAACGCGATGGGCAAGAAGGCCATCGACGTCAAGGACGTCTGCGGCTTCATCTCCAACCGGGTCCTGATGTTGACCGTCAACGAAGCGGCCTTCCTGGTCCACCAGGGCGTCGCCACCGCCGAAGCGGTCGACGAGGTCTTTCGGAGCTGTTTCGGCCACCCGATGGGCCCGTTGGAGACTGCCGACCTGATCGGCGTCGACACCATCCTGCACAGCATCGACGTGCTTTACCAGCACTACCGCGACAGCAAGTACCGGCCCTGCCCGCTGCTGCGCACCATGGCCAACGCCGGCCGGCACGGGCGCAAGTCCGGTCGTGGCTTCTACGAGTACGGCCCGACCGCCTGACTACCCGGCTACCAGCACAGGAGGGGAACACATGTCCCACAACGACCCCAGCGCCGTCGTCGCCGCGTTCCTCCAGCAGCGGTTCCCGCACGTGGAGATCGCCCACGATGAGGACATCTTCGCGCTCGGCCTGGTCAACTCGTTGTTCGCGCTGGAGCTGGTGATGTTCGTGGAGAAGACTTTCGGCTTCACCGTGCCCAGCGACGAGATGCGGATCGACAGCTTCCGCAGCATCGACGCGATAAGCGCGTTGGTCGACCGTCAGTCCGCGACGGTGTGACGGCGGTACCGGCGATGTCACCGATGGCTGCGAGCACCGAACGCGTACCAACGGATCGGGCTGCGGCCCGCTGCTTCGCCCGGACCCACCTCGCACCGCTGGCCACCCGGTTCGATCAGGCCGGCAGCATCCCGTCGGAGACGCTCGACCGTGTCGGCGCGGCCGGACTGTGGGCACCGTTCCTACCGGTCGGGTACGGCGGGCAGGGCGCCTCGATGCTGACGGTGGGTCAGGTGCACGAGGAGATCGGACACGCCTGCTCATCGGTACGCAGCCTGCTCACCGTGCACGGAATGGTCTCCTGGGCGCTGCTGAGGTTCGGCACGCCCGGGCAACGGGAGCAGTGGCTCCCGCGCCTGGCCGCCGGATCGGTGCTGGGGGCCTTCTGCCTGTCCGAGCCGGACGCCGGCAGCGACGCCGTGAACCTGACCAGCCGAGCGGTCCGGGACGAACGTGGATGGGTCCTGCACGGGACCAAAACGTGGATCACCGGAGGCCAACGGGCGCACCTGTTCCTGGTGTTCGCACGCACCGGCGCCGGCATCGCCGCTTTCCTGGTGCCCCGCGCCAGCGAAGGGCTGACGGTTACGCCGATCCCCGGCATGCTGGGCACCCGCGGCAGCATGCTCGCACGGCTCACCATGACAGGGGTACGGGTGGGACCGGACGCCCTCGTCGGTCCGGACGGCTTCGTGAACGGCATGGTGATGACAGGTGTGTTGGACTTCGGCCGCTACAGCGTGGCCGCCGGCTCGGTCGGCATCCTCCAAGCCTGCCTGGACGCCTGCGCCCAATACACCGCGCACCGCAAGGTCGGTGGCACAGCATTGCGCGACAGGCAGCTCATCCAGGCGAAGCTCTCCGACATGGTCACCGACACCCGGGCCGCGCGACTGCTCTACGAGGCCGCCGGGCGGCTGAAGGACCAGGGCGACGCGGACACCCTGATGGCCACCTGGGTGGCCAAGTACTTCGCCTCGACCGCTGCCGCCCGACATGCCGCCGAGGCAGTGCAGATCCACGGTGCCGTCGGCTGCACCCCCGGCCATCTGGTGGAGCGCTTGTACCGCGACGCCAAGGTCATGGAAATCATCGAAGGCAGCAACGAGATCCAGCGGATCACGATCGCGGCCGACGCGTACCGAAAGGATGTTCGGTGAGCGACGACCCGTGCGAGGAGGAGCGGCACGGTCGGATCAAATGTGTGGTCTGGGACCTCGACCAGACGATCTGGACCGGCGTCCTGCTGGAGGACGCGACGGTGACGGTGAAGCCGGAGGTCGTCGAGGCGATCGAGGCGCTCGACCGGTTGGGGATTCTGCACTCCATCGCCAGCAAGAACGATCACCAGGCGGCCTGGACACAGATAGCGCGAAGTGGTCTCGCCGAGATGTTCCTCTGTCCGCAGATCGGGTGGAACGCCAAGTCACACTCCGTTCAGCAGATCGCCGAGAAGCTCAACATCGGGCTCGACACGATCGCCTTCGTCGACGATCAGGAGTTCGAGCGGGCGGAGGTCGCCATGGCGTGTCCGCAGGTGCTGTGCATGGACCCGGCGGAACTCGTCGAGGCGATGCGGACACCGGCATTCCAGCCACGGTTCCGCACCGACGAGTCGCGGGATCGCCGCCAGATGTACCGCAACCAGATCCGACGCGACGACGAGGAGAAGCGGTTCGTCGGCACCCCCGACGAGTTCCTCTCCCAGTTGGGGCTGGTCGTCCGGATCGAATCCGCCACCCGGGCCGACCTGCAAAGGGCCCAGGAACTGACAATCCGCACCAACCAGCTGAATTCGACCGGTCGGACGTACTCCTACGACGACCTCGACAAGTCGCGCGCCTCAGACGACCACCGTCTCTATGTCGTCGCCCTCGACGACCGCTTCGGCTCCTACGGCAAGATCGGGCTCGTCCTGATCGAGACGTCAAAAAAGGTCTGGCGGCTACGGTTGTTGCTGATGTCGTGCCGGGTGATGTCCCGCGGCGTCGGGGGGATCGTGCTCAGCCACCTGATGCGGCAGGCGCGGGATGCCTGCGTCGAGCTGCACGCGGACCTGGTCGAGACCGGCCGGAACAGGATGATGCAGATCACCTATGCCTTCGCCGGCTTCCGCGAGATCGATCGGGCCGATCAGCATGTGACACTGCGCGCAGATCTGGACGTCATTCCGCCCGTGCCGCCCTTCGTCCGGCTGATCGCGGATTGACGTACGCAGCGACGTTGGTGCGGCAAGCACAAAGGGCAGGTGTGCCGCCCATCCGCTGTCCGACATACCCAGGAGACTGCTGTCGGTGGTACCGGAGTACCACGGGCGCGCGGAAAGTGTCGACTGCGGTACCACGGACCTGACGCTGGGCGCACCTAGCGTTGCGGGCATGATTCAGATACGTGAAGTAACCAAGCGGTACGGCACGAAGACGGTCGTCGACCGCCTGTCGTTCACCGCGAAGCCCGGACAGGTCACCGGCTTCCTCGGCCCCAACGGGGCCGGCAAGTCGACGACCATGCGGATGGTGGTCGGCCTCGACGCGCCGAGCGCCGGCGACGTGCTGGTCAACGGTAAGCCGTACGCGTCGTCGAAGGCGCCGCTGCGCGAGATCGGCGTGCTGCTCGAAGCCAAGGCCGCGCACCCCGGCCGGACGGCGGTCAGCCACCTACTGGCCCTGGCCCGTACGCACGGCATTCCGCGCTCGCGCGTCGATGAGGTTCTCGGCTTGGCCGGTCTCTCGGCCGTCGCCCACAAGCGGGTCGGCGCCTTCTCCCTCGGCATGGGCCAACGGCTCGGCATCGCCGCCGCCCTGCTCGGTGACCCGGCCGTGGTGATGCTCGACGAACCGGTCAACGGCCTCGACCCGGAGGGTGTCCTCTGGGTGCGCAAGCTGCTCACCGGCCTGGCTGCCGAGGGCCGCACCGTGATGTTGTCCTCGCACCTGATGAGCGAGGTCTCGCTGATCGCAGACCATCTGGTCATCGTGGGCCGGGGCGGGCTGCTGGCCGACACCACCGTGGCCGAACTCGTGACGGCCGAGGGTGTCCGGGTCGTCACTCCCGCCCCTGACGCGCTGCGCACGACGATTGCCGGCCCGGGTGTCACGGTCACCTCGACCGGTGCGGAGGAACTGCTCGTCGCCGGCGCCTCCGCCCGCGTGATCGGGCTTGCCGCGGCATCCCGTGGCATCCCGCTGTTCGAACTGACCCCGCAGAACGCCTCCCTCGAAGCGGCGTTCATGGACCTGACCCGCGACGCTGTCGAATACGAGGCCTCCCGATGAAGATCACTCCTGGTGGCGTCGTCGCCGCCGAATGGACCAAGTTCTCCTCGCTGCGCTCCACCTGGATCACGACCGGCATCTCCGTCTTCCTCCTGATCGCCTTCGGCATGATCGCCTCGGCTTCCTTCTCGGGCGACAACCTGACCTCGATCGACCTCGCCCTGTCCGGCAGCGCCCTGGCCGCGCTGTCCGTCGGCGTGCTCGGCGCGCTGCTGGGCGCCGGCGAATACACCACCGGCATGATCCGGGCGACTTTCGCCACGGTGCCGCGCCGGTTGCCGGTGCTCTGGTCGAAGAGCCTCGTGGCGGGGTCGGCCGCCTTCGTCACGATGACCGCCGGCACCTTCGCCGCTTTCGTGGCGGGGTCGGCCGTGCTCAACGCCGAGATCGGTGCTCTGGACCTCGGCGACGACGGCGTGCTGCGGGCACTGCTCGGCGCCGGCCTCTATCTCGGCCTGGTCGCGGTGCTCGGGGTCGCGCTCGGCATGCTCGTCCGCTCCAGCGCCGGCGCTATCGCGATCCTGGCCGGCCTGCTGCTGATCGTGCCCGGTCTGGCCGCTCTGCTGCCGGACTCGATCTCCGAGGCCATCACCCCGTACCTGCCCAGCAACGCCGGCAGCGCCGTGATGACGCTGACCCACTCCGACGGCACCCTGGCCCCGTGGGCCGGCCTCGCGGTCTTCGCCGGGTACGTGGTCGTGACGCTCGCCGCGACGGCGTACCGGCTGAAGACGACCGACGCATGAGCGGGTAGAGGGAGAATCCGGTGATGAGCACCCAGGGATGGCTGGTGGACCGGCAGGCACGGTTACGAGCCTTCGACCGGCGCCGCCCGTGGGTGATGGACACCCTGGTGGCCGTCCCGATCGTGCTCTTCAGCATCCCGAACATCATCGAGAATCCCCTCTCGGCGACGATCGCGACCCTGGTCCTGCTACCGCCGCTGTACTGGCGACGGCGGTACCCGTTCCCGGCGTTCCTGGTCACCGCGGCCATCGATTTGACAGAGGGACTGCTGGACGTCGGCGTCGGCGCCGGAGTGATCCTGCTCGTGATGCTGTTCGGCGTGGCCTCCCGAGGTTCGTGGCGGGCGCTGGCCTGGGCCTCGGGGATCACCCTCGCGCTGCTGGTCGCCCAGATCTATCTGATCAATCCGGTCACGGAGAACCGCACCATCACGCTGTTCCTGGTGATCGGCACCTCAGTTGCCGCGGTCGCGTCCGGCATCGCGGTGCGCATCCGCCGGGCGTACCTCATCGCTCTCGAGGACCGCGCCGCCCGCCTGGAGGTCGAGCGGGATCAGCGGGCCCGCCTCGCCGTCGCCGAGGAGCGGGCCCGGGTGGCCCGCGAGATGCACGACATCGTCGGCCATCACGTCTCGGTCATCGTGGGCCTGGCCGACGGCGGTGCCGCGCTCGCGACCTCGCGGGCTGAGCAGTCCGCCGAACCGCTCCGGTTGATCGGTGACACCGGCCGGCAGGCGCTGTCCGAGCTACGCCGGGTGCTGGGCGTGCTGCGCGAAGGAGACAACGATCCGCAACTGAGCCCGCAGCCGGGCATCGACGATCTCGACCGGCTGTTGCCGAGCGTGCGGGCGGCCGGGCTGCCGGTCACCTACTCGACCTCGGGCGAGTTGCACACCCTCGGCCGAGGCGTGCAGCTCGCGGTCTACCGCATCGTTCAGGAGGCGCTCACCAACACCCTCAAACACGCGGGAAGCGGCGCGACCGCGGACGTCACTCTCGCTGCCTCCTATGGAGAGGTACGGGTACGGGTACGCGACAACGGCCGTGGCAGACCCGCCGCCCCGAGCCACGGCCTGCTCGGCATGCGGGAACGCGCCGCCATGTACAGCGGGGTGGTGACCGCCGGCCCGACCGAGCACGGCTGGCTCGTCGACGTAGTCCTCAAGGAGCCCGCATGACCACCGTCCTGATCGTTGACGACCAGCAGTTGCAACGGATGGGCTTCAAGATGCTGCTCGACGGCACACCCGGTTTCAGTGTGGTCGGCGAGGCCACCAACGGCGCCGAGGCGGTACGGAAAGTCGAGCAGACCCGGCCCGACGTGGTGCTGATGGACGTACGCATGCCCGGCATGGACGGCATCGAAGCCACCCGCCGCATCACCGCGGCCGGCTCCCGCACCCACGTGCTGATCCTGACCACATTCGACCTGGACGAGTACGTGTATGCGGGACTGCGGGCCGGCGCGAGCGGCTTCCTCCTCAAGGACGCCCGCCCCGAGGAGCTGATCGCCGGCATCCGCGCCGTCGCGAGCGGAGACTCGGTGGTGGCCCCCAGCCTGACCCGCAAGCTGATGGACGCCTACCTCCAGAAACCGGCGTCGACCATCCGTGCGGACCCTCGACTCACCACGCTCAGCGAGCGAGAGCGAGAGGTCCTCGAAGCGATCGGCCAGGGCGCCACCAACACCGAGATCGCCGAACGCTTCACCCTCACCGAATCCACCGTGAAGAAGCATGTCGGGCGCATCCTGGCCAAGATCGGGGCGCGAGACCGCATCCAGGCCGTCATCTTCGCGTACGACAACGGTCTGGTCGAACCACGTGCCTGAACGGGTGGTCGTGGAGTGGCCTCCTCGCCAGGGGCGGGCACGACGCCATCGGCCACCCGGGTTTCTGACTGCTAGGCCGTGAACTGCGGCACCACGTCGGCGAGCGCCCGGTCGAGGATCTCCAGGCCCAGGTCCAGCTCGGCATGGGTGGAGGTGAGCGCCGGCGCGATGCGGAACACGCCGCCCATGCCCGGCAACTGCACCACATTCATGTGCAGTCCCAGCTCCAGGCACCGCCCGGTCACGGCGGCGCCCAGCGCGTCGGCCGGTCGTTTCGACTCCCGGTCGCTTACCAGTTCGAGCCCGACCAGCAGCCCGCGGCCGCGCACGTCGCCGACCACCGGGTGTCGCTGGCCGATCTCCCGCAACCCCTTCCGGAGGTACGCGCCCAGGTGCGCCGCCTGTTCGTCGAGCCGGTCGGCCTCCAGCACGTCCAGGACCGTGTTGCCGACCGCGGCCACCAGCGGGTCCGAGACGTGCGTGGTGAAGAAGAGGAAACCGCGCTCGTGCGCCGTCTGCTCGATCTCCGGGCTGGTCACCACCGCAGCCAACGGCAGGCCGGCACCGAGCGTCTTGGACAGGGTCAGGATGTCCGGCACGACGCCGTCACGCTGGAACGCGTACCACTCGCCGGTGCGGCACAGACCGGTCTGCGCCTCGTCGAGGATCAGCAGCCCGCCGCGCTCGTGCACCTTGTCACGCAGCGCCGCGAGGTATCCCGGCGGCAGGTCGATCACGCCACCGGAGCTGAGGATCGGCTCAACGATGCACGCCGCCAGACTGCCCACCGACTGGGCGTCGAACAGCTCGAACGAGAACTCCAACTGACGCCGCCAGTCCAGCTCGCCGCTCGGAAGGGTGAAGTCGGGCCGGTACGCGTTCGGCGTGGGGATCGCGACGTTGCCGGGCGCCGCAGGACCGTACCCCTTGCGTCCCGAGCTGTAGGTGGCGCCCGCCGCCGCCTGCGTCATCCCGTGCCACGACCGGGCGAACGAGATGATCTCGTGCCGGCCGGTGACCAGCTTCGCCATCCGGATCGCCGCCTCGTTGGACTCCGCGCCGGTGGTGAGCAGCAGAACCTTCTCGAGCGGCGCGGGCAGGGAGCCGGCGAGGCGGCGGGCCAGTTCCACCACGGGCCGGCTCAGCATGCCGCTGAACAGGTGGTCGAGGGTGGCAGCCTGTTGCCGGATCGTGGCCACGACAGCCGGGTGGGAGTGACCGAGGATGGCGCTCATCTGCCCGGACGTGAAGTCGAGCAGGCGGCGGCCGTCGGCAGTGAACACGAAACTGCCTTCGGCGCGGTCGATGATCTCGCGGACGAAGCTGCCCGCGCCGATGTAGCGGACCAGGTGACGATCGGCGTCGGACCAGAACGAATCAGCCATGAGCCGACGCTAGGCAGCCCCGCTAAGGCACGTCCATCGCACATTTCCGCTGTCGCTGTTAAGCAGAGCCGTACAGTCGGGGGGCATGACGCTGAATCCGTGGCGGCTGCGCCTGCTCGCCGACCTGGCAACCTACGGCACCGTCCGGGCTGTCGCGCAGCGCGGCAACCTGAGCCCGTCGGCGGTGTCCCAGCAGCTGGCCACGCTGGAACGGGAGACCCGGACCGCGCTGCTGGAACGCACCGGGCGGCGGGTGCGGCTCACCGCAGCCGGACTACTGCTCGCCGGCCGGGCTCGGGAGATCCTCGCCGCCATGGACGAGGCCGAGGCAGAGCTGCGCCGCCTCGCCGACGAACCGGCCGGCACGGTCACCGTGGCCGCGTTCCAGAGTGCCGTGCAAGCCCTCGCCGAACCGGCGCTGGCCCGGCTCGCGGCCCGGCACCCGGACGTGAGCGTGGTGTTGCTGGAACTGGAGCCGCACGAGAGCATGCCGGCGCTGCGTCGGGGGGACGTCGACCTCATCATCACGACGGCCGACTTCACCGGCGCCGAACTCTCGCCGGAGATCGACCTGGTGCCGCTCGCCACCGATCCGATCGTGCTCGTGCTGCCCCCGGAGCACTCGCTGACCAGCGCCGAGTCGGTCGCCCTGGAGGCGTGCGCGCAGCAGCGCTGGACGTTCGACGTCGCCGGCTCGTACATGTCCGAGCTGTCCACCCGGCTGTGCCGGGAGGCCGGCTTCGAGCCCGTGGTGATCTGCCGGTTCAACAACTACATGCTGGCGCTCCAGCACGTGGAGAGCGGTCGTTCGATCACCATGCTGCCCAAGCTGGCGGTTGACCCGCGGTACCGGGTGGTGACCCGGCCGCTGAACCCGCCGCTGACCCGGCGCATCACGACCGCGGTCCGGCGACCGGCTGCGTCACGACCCGAGGTGACGGCCGTGCTCAGCGCGCTGAGAGCAGGTGACTGACCGCCGGGGTGTCGGGCTTCGCCCCAGCGGCCACCGTCGCCTTTCGCGAATGCCGTTCGAGCAGAAACGGGCCGACCAACGCGTGGCCGGCGGGTCGGGTCAGCCCGAGGTGATCGTTCGAGGCCCGTACCTTTCGGCCGCGCGCGCCTTGGCCTTGGCCGCCTCCGCTTCGCGGTCACGGGGAGGCGCCTTCGTCACGAGGCTGTCCAGCAGGGTTCGGGTGGCCGCCGTGACAGCGCGGACCGCCTCGCCGAACGCCTCCTCGTTGGCCGCTGAGGGCCGGGTCGTGCCGCTGACCTTGCGCACGTACTGAAGGGCGGCGGCCTCGATCTCATCGTCGCTGACCGGCGGTTCGAAGTTGTGGAGCACGCGTATGTTCCTGCACATGCCTCCACCATGCCACGCACAACCGCCCGGCCAGCATGCCGAGCTGGTCACCACGCGAGCCCACCCTGAGGTCTCCCCGGGGCCACTCAGAGCAGTTGCGCATCGTGGCAAGACCGGCCATCATCTAGCGATGATCTCCAACCGGAAGGGCGGACACGCCCTGGCGCGTTGACCGCGCCCACGCGGCACGACGATGCCGCGTCCCTCTCCCCGGCCCCCCGCGATCTGTGGCGGCAGGCCGAAGTGATCCGGCAGGAGTGGCTGGGGTACGCCCTCTCCACCGAACCCGCCGACCGACCCACCACGCAACGGTGCCTCACGGCGATCTACGCCCGAGCCGGCCGCCACCAGCCCCGGTTCGTCTGGGTGGACTCCCCCGCCGCGGCCCTGCCACTGATCCGGCAACTGCCCACCCTCGGCCAGCTCCTCCAACGGGTCCGTGACCCCGCCCCGGCCGGCCCACCGCCCCCGGCCAGCGACATAGCCACCGTGGCGTCCCGGCTGAGGGCCGCGCTCGGCGACGGGGTCCAGCACACCGACCCCGAACTGTCTCCCGTTCGCCGAGGCAGGACCCGCGAACCTTGGCCGGACCTGCCACCGAAGGATGCTCTCGACCGGCAGGTGCCACTCGGCGTCATGCTGCACCGAGGCGTCCGCAACGCCCTGCACCGCAGCCTGATCCCCGGCTTCACGCAACCGGTCCGCGCAGGGCTGCCCGGTGGCGACCGACAGACGCCGGTCTGCTGGTACGGCCAGCAGGACGCATTCTGGGTCGGCTACTACGACGCCCTGCACCGGCTCGGACTGGCCGCGTACACCGCCGAGGCGAGCGACCAGCTGCGGACCTGGACCGACCTGGCGCGATCCGGCGGCTGGTGGTGGCCCGGCCTGGACGTCTGCGTCGTGGTGGAGCGGCCGGCGGTGATCCGCACCGAACCCGTACCCGGCTCGTGGTACGACGAGGTCCGGCTACGACCGGACGGGGTCGGGTACCGCGACGGCTGGCGACCACCGCCGTGCTGACCGACGGCTGAACACCGACACGAGGACGAGAGAGGCTTGGCGGGCGGCCGTTTCGGCAGCCAACGACGTCGAAACGCGGAAGGGCCGGAAAGGACAAGTCGGTCCCCGCCCGCCAAGCCGCTCGGGCCCGCTGCCGACGGGCGACGGCGATGACCTCACGCTGTCCGCAGTGGCCTGCCCAAATATGCGGAAGACACGCGGGAAACCGGCAAGCTCCTCGACACGTTTCCAGATTCATCGAGACCAAGGGGTAGCGCATCGGTGTCCGTCGTTGGAATGATGTCCGCCAGCGCATTTTTTGATCCGGCGTCAGCGCCAAACGGAGGGCCTATTCCGTGAAGCACGACCATTCACCTGTTCTGCCAGGTCACGGCGCTACGGACTATGCACGCTACATGCGGACAGATACTTTGCTCGGTCTCCAACGTACGCCGGACGAGGTCATACATCGCGACGAGCTGCTTTTTCAGGTGGTGCATCAGTCGACCGAGTTGTGGCTGAAACTGGCTGCGGCGGAGCTGGCGGAGGCGACCACCCAGGTGGCTGCCGGTCAGCTACCTGCCGCGGAGGCGCTGCTGGCCCGGGCGACGCTCGCGGTCCGCTTGATCACCGACCAACTGGAGATGCTGCGATATCTGTCCCCCGTGGACTTTCAGGCGATGCAGCCCGCCCTCGGCAACGGTTCTGGTGCGGAGTCACCCGGTTGGCGGCAGGTCCAGGGCGCCAGCCGGCAGCTCGGCCGCGCGTTCGGCGAGCAGCTTGCCGCCCACGGTGTCGAGGTGGCCGACCTGTGCCCGGCGGATCCGTCGGATCCGCTGCACCGGCTCGCCGAGGCGATGGTGGAATGGGATGAACGGGTGTCGGTGTGGCGGGTCCGCCACTACCAGGTGGCCCTGCGAATTGGCGGCCATCCCCCGGCCGGTGACCCCGGCAGCCCAGCGAACATGCTGGCAAAACTCGCCGGACACCGATTCTTTCCCGAGTTGTGGCAGGCGCGACTGCGCCCCACCACTGACGAATAGCCCGGCTGAACCATACGCAGCTGCGATCGCCGGCATTTCCGGCGGCCGTCAGTGAGGTTCGTCTCGTCAACTTCGAGGGGTGGCACGTGCGTCCATTGATTCACTGGTTGTCGCGCCCGACCGAACCGCGCCGCTTTCCCTACTCCCCAGTGCTGAAGGAGTTTCACCGCAGCGGCAAACATTTCGCGGAAAAGAGCTTCCTCGCCCTGCTCGACAGCGCCCGGCAGGCGGTGACCCGACCGGTCTCCGGCGCCGGCGACGCCGCGGCCCGTCAGCTGACCGCCTTCCTGGACGTCGCACTCGACAAGTGGGACGGCCGCTACGACTACCGCAGCTACCTCGCCCTACGGCTGCTCCGGCTGCCCTGCGGAACAAACGATCCGACCCCGGGCGCGCAGGCCGCTGCCCGGCGGCAGAGCCGGGATCGGCTCCTCGTCCGCCTGGTCGCCGACGCACTGGCGTTCGAGTTGGCCGCCGACGCGCGCACGACCGGGCTACTTCCGTTGCAGAGACCCGGGCCAGCGGTGGTCGTCAAACGCTGCCGACTCGGTGTCCGAGCCGCCGCACCCGCGCTGGCCCGTCTCGGCATGACCGAGGCGATCGGGAGCGACGCCCCGACCACGACCGCGGCCAACCTGCACGCCATCGCCCGGGACCTGGCGTTCCCCGGGGATCCGCTGCTGCGGCTGACCATGTTGCCGGTTCACGTGACGCACGACGAGTACCTGTTCATCCGGGTACTCCAGGGTTACGAGTGCCTCTTCGCCGGGGTCGCCGACGAACTTCGCGCGGCGGTCGCCGCATTGGCCGGACACACACCGGGCGCCGCCGCCGACCGGCTCGGGTACGCAGGCGACCTGCTGCGCGCCGCGGCTCCACTCTTCTCCCTCCTGGCCACCATGCAGCCCGAGTCGTTCCGTACCTTCCGGCAGTACACCGAGGGTGCCAGCGCGATCCAGTCCCGCTCGTACAAGCTCATCGAATCGCTGTGTCGCACCCCGCAGGCGGATCGGCTGGACTCGGTGGCCTACCAGTCGGTGCCGGAGATACAGGCCCGGGTACGCGTCGGCCAGCCGACGGTTGACCAGGCGTACCGCTCGGCGGTGTCTGAGGGCCGGCTCACCGGCGCCGACGGCGCCCTGGTGGCGCGGCGGATGGCCGCGTTCGCCGGTGCCCTGACGCAGTGGCGCCGGACCCATCTCCGCGTGGCGGTGTGGATGCTCGGCGCCCAGACCGGCACCGGCTACACCGAGGGCACGCCGTACCTCGCCGCGAACAGCGCCGCACCGGTCTTCACCCCCATGACCACCGAACCGCCGGCGGCCGACCCGACTGGAAGGCGCTGCGCATGAGCCAGCCCGAGCACAGCCCCCGATGCCTCGACGCCGGCACACACGCCGCTCTGCGCGCCGAGTTCCCGCTGGTGGACACCTGCGTCTACCTGAACAGCAACTCCACCGGCGCGGTACCCCGGGGCGGTGAGCGGGTGCTGCACGACTACTGGGAGACGCTGCGCACCTGGCGCGACGACGTCTGGCAGGACTGGCACGTCGGCCTCGACCGGTACGCCGACTCGGTGGCCGCGCTGATCGGCGCGCCGCCGGGCAGCGTGATCACCGATGCGAATCTGAGCACCTTCCTGGCCCGGGTGGCGTCCTGTTTCGACTACCATCCGCCGCGCAACCGCGTCGTCATCACGGATCTCGACTATCCGACGGTGCCGTTCATCTTCCGGGCGTACGCCCGATATGGCGCGCAGCTCGACGTGGTCGGCACCGGCGGTCCCCACCTGGACCAGGACGCGCTGGAGGCCCGGATCGACGAGCGGACACAGCTGGTGTGCGTGCCGCACGCCAGCTTCACCTCCGGCGCCACTATGGACCTGTCCCGCCTGGTGGCCCGCGCCCACCGGGTCGGCGCGCTGGTGGTGGTGGACGCCTTCCAGAGCGTCGGGGTGGTGCCGTTGGACGTCACCGCGCTCGGCGTCGACGTGGTCATCGGCGGTTCCCACAAGTGGCTCTGCGGTGTCGGCACCGGATTCCTCTACGTCCGGCCGGACCTGGTTCCACTGCTGACTCCGGCCGCCACCGGCTGGCAGGCCGGCGACCGCGCGCTGACCTTCCGACCGTCACCGGGCTGGGCGACCGGTATCCGTCGCTTCGCCGGCGGCACCCCCTACCCGCCCACCTCCCTGATCTCCCAGATCGGTCTGGACCTGCTGCTCGGTGTCGGTATCGACGCCATCCGGCGGCATTCGCTGGCGCTCACCCAACGGCTGCTGGACCGGGTCGACGCCGCCGGCATCGTCGTGGTCAGCCCAACCAGCATCGCCCGGCGAGGCGGGGTGGTGTGCCTGGACATCCCCGACGGCGAGGCCGTCAAGCGGCGACTGGCCGCCCGTGACGTGATCTGCAGCTGGCGCGGCTATCTGCGGGTCGGCCCGCACGTCTACAACACCCTCGACGAAATCGACCTGTTCATGGATGCACTGGAAGAGGAGCTGCACCGGTGACCGTCACCCTCTCGCCCCGGGCGTTGATGAGCCTGCTCGTCAACGGCCCCAAGGCCATGGACGTCCTGCACACGGCACTCGACCTGGGGCTGCTCGACACGCTGGAGGCCGGACCGGTCCGCCTCGACGCGCTGGCCACCCAGCTCGGGGTGCTCCCGCTGCGGCTGTACAAATTCCTCGACTGCATCGAGAGCCTCGGCTTCGTCATCCGCGACGAGCCCGGCGACGACATCGGCGCGACCAGCTACCGAGCCGTGCCAGGGCTACGCGACGCGGTAGACGCGGTCGTCGGGCCGGGCGCCACCGAACGGGACCGGGACCGCTACCCGTGGCGGCAGCTGCACGGACGGCTGGCCGAGAGCCTACGCGGCGAGGTCAGCATCGACGACGGCTTCGCCTGGCCGCCGAAGACCGCCGAGCAGACCGCGGAGTTCGAACGCAGCATGGCCCTCGGGCTGGGACCGGCGATCGAGACGGTACGCCGGCACTCACCTCGACTCTGGTCGGACCGGCACCGCTTGCTCGACGTCGGCGGCGGTGACGGGACGCTCGCCGCGCACATCCTCGACTGCGCGCCGAACCTGCGGGCCGACGTGTACAACCTGCCGGCGGTGGAACCACTGGTGGCGGCCACCCGCGACGACCGAGGTCACCCGGATCGGCTCGGCTTCGTCGGCGGCGACTTCTTCGCCGAACCCCTACCGCGTGGCTACGACGCGCTGTCCTTCGTCCGGGTTCTGCACGACTGGCCAAACGCGGTCGCCCGCGACCTGGTCCGCCAGGCGTACGCGGCGTTGCAGCCCGGCGGGCTGGTCCTGATCTGCGAGGAGTTCCGCACCCCCGACCGGCTCGCCATGCAGTTCTTCTGGAGCTACTTCCTGATCGGCGTCGACAGCAGCGTCAGCCGCCTACGCGAGGTGGACTTCTACACCACCCTGCTCACGGAGACCGGCTTCCACCACGTGGCGGTGCTGCCCGGCACCTGGGAGCTCGTCATCGCGTACAAACCGACCCGATGATCCTGTCCCATCTGGCCCTTCCCCACCTGATCTTTCACTCAAGGAGAGCGTCACAGATCTCCATCGGGTGTCGGCGGTCTAGCATCGAGCGATGGATTCGTCCCTTGACACCTTGCCGAAGATCAGCGCACCCGCGACGCGGGCGCTGAACGCCGCCGGCTACACCGCCCTACGCCAGCTCGCAGGTGTGCCGCGCGCAGACCTGGCCAGATTGCACGGCATGGGACCCAAAGCACTGGACACCATCGAGGCCGCCCTCGAACAGCACAATCTGAGGCTGAGCTGACGCTGGCCCGACTCAGCGGCACCTTTACCTACGCGACCGGCGACGTTGGCGCTCAGTGACTGCGGAGACCCGTCCGGTAATCAGCGTCGCGGCGCACGAGCCTCGCATCCTCCTCGACCTGCACGAGGATGCGTTCAGCAGCATCCGGCACAGCCCGATGCCACTTTTGGCCTTCTCATAAGCGGGTAGGGCATCCCGCACCGAGGGAGGCATACTGGCTGCCGTGTTCGCCCTTGTTGCCGATACTCCCGTCGCAGCCGGTGAGCTCGTCCGCCGAGGGCCGATGCAGTTCGGCCAGGATGTTCCAGGCTGGTCGGTGGCACCGTACTGCCTGCACGTGCCGATCCAGCACCTCGTCACGGTGTTCCAACCGGTCTACGACACCTTCTTCAACGACGGACTGGCCGATGTCCGTAACGGCAGCGACGACTGGCCCGAGATCGAGGCTCTCGTCGCTGCCGGCTGCCCACCGCTGTCCGACATACCCACGAGACTGCCAGGACTGCTCGCCGAGATCCTGCGGGAGTCGCTCTACATGGACATCCTCGACGCGCTGCTGCCGCTCAAGCCCAACACTCCCATCAGATACCTGGCCAACACCGTCGACCACGTCGCCGTCGAAGCCAACTGGGTGGCAGTGTGCGGACGGGCCCTTCAAGTACCCGAAACAACCCCGTCCGACTGAACCCCCGAACACCACAGACCCACCGCCGCGACGCTCCGCACGGCGTACAGGGGTGGTGCCGGCCGTCGGATCTCCCTCGGGTTGCAACAAAAACGCCCGCTGGCGCCGTTCTACCTCCGTACCGGTAGTCCATCGAAGGGTGTCAGATGCGCTTGAAACGACTCCTGATCGCCGTGGTGGCATCGGCCGCCGTGCTGGTAACGGCGGCTCCGGCCGCGGCAATCAGCGGCGGTGAACGGGCCGCGCCCGGTGAGTTCCCGTGGATGGTCCGGCTTCTGCCGGTGGGTTGCGGCGGGACCCTTATTCACCCGCAGCTGGTGCTCACCGCCCAGCATTGCGTCGATGAGCAGCCAGCCGACAGCCTGACGGTCGTCTCCGGCACCGTCGACCTCAAGAACCCACGCCGGACGATGACCAGATCCACCGCTCACATCGGCGGAACCGAGTGGTGGGATGGACCGGACTGGGCGGTGATCAAGCTGGAACGGCCGCTCGACCTGCCCATCCTGCGGCTGGCCACTGAGCCCCGACAGCTACGGACGCTTACCGTGACCGGCTGGGGTACGAAGAAGTCAGGCGGCCCCCAGGAACGCTTCCTCCACAAGGTGAAGCTGCCGTTCCTGCCGGACGAGCAGTGCTTCGACGACCCGTGGTGGGATGAGCACCCCGAGTACCCGAGGTCGACGATCTGCGCGAAGTCGGTGGACCAGAAGAGCCACTGCCCCGGCGATTCCGGCGGGCCAGCCCTGCACCGGCTTCCCCACGGCGTCTGGGAGCAGGTCGGCATCGTGAGCGCCGGTTCGGACTGTGACTGGGACATCGGCGAGGAGCCGACCCCCAACTACACCGACGTCGCCTACTTCAGCCAGAGCATCCAGCGCGCCGCCGACCAACTGCTCACAAGCTCCAGCTGATCACCACCCGGCAGTGGTAGCCCAACCGGACACGGCAATCCTCTGCTGGATCGCCTCGAACCCGACGACGGTCGCGGGCTACGGCCTTGTCCGGTGAACTGGTCTCGGCGAGTACAACGCTGGTTGTCGCTGTTGCCGGCGTCCCCCTGCCCGTCTGATACGAGCAGGGGGACTCCTCAGCACGCCCGGTCAGCTGCTCAGCCGGCCGGTGCGGCGGTAGCGGGCCAGGGCCAGTCCGCCGAGGGCCACGGCGATCAGCCCCATCACCAGGGCCATGACGCCACCGACTATTCCGTAGCCGGTGCCGGGACCACCCTTGGCGGCGGCCACCACATATCCGCCGAGGGCCATGCCGACCAGCCCTGCCATCAGCGCGATTGTGGCTCCGAGCCGCCCGCGGCGGGTGCCGATGCGACTGCTGGGGCGGCTCAGAGCCAGTCCGCCGATGACCACGCCGGCCAGCGCCGCAAGCGCGCCCACGAGGGACACGAATCGCCCGGTGGTCAGTTCGTAGGCGTCGATGGCGGCTCCCGGTCCGTCGGCGGCCGCCGGTCCGCCGAGCCCGGTCGCTCCGAGCAGTACGGCGAGGGTGATGCCTCCGACCAGGACGGCTGCGGTCACCGTAAGCATCCGTCGGACTGGCATCGAGACTCTCGATGAACCCATGTGCCTTCTCCTTCTCGTGCGGCTCGTTCAGCAAGTGCGATGTCTTCAGGTCGCACCGCCCGGTCGTCGCGCGGCGGCGAGAGTTCGTGCCGCCGCATGTGGCGTACGGCTGCGCGGCGCTGTAGGTGTTGGAAAGGGTCAGACGCTGGCCTCGTCCGCGAGCCTGGTCGGCACGGGCAGGGTCGGCTTCGGTGCCCGCCGTCCGGGCATCCACCAGTTGGCTTTGCCGCACAGCTCAATCACCGCGGGGACGAGCACCATCCGCACGATGGTGGCGTCGATGAGCACGGCAACGGCCATGCCGAGCCCGCCCTGCTTGACCGCGACGTCGGGGCCGAGCAGGGAGGTGGTGAAGCCGAAGCCGATGAACCCCACGGCGATCACGCCGACGGTCCAGGCCAACAGGACCAGGCGGCGACGTCGGTGACAGAAGCGGGCCGGCCGCGCCAGAGCTCCGTCCGTACGGGGAAGCTTCGGTTGTCATCATCTTCTCCTCGATGGCTGGGTGCCGCCCGATCATGTCGCCGGACGCACCGCTGGTCGTCCCGCAGATGGATGCACTTCGCGCTGCGGCCGACGACGTAACCGGCTGCCGCAGACGCGGCAGGCGCCGCGCAAGTACCGCCGGCGCGGTAGGCGGCCGGTCATCCGCGGGCAGGAGCCGCCCGGGCGACGTCCGGAGAAGAGGCGCGCATGAGTCACCGACGGTCCAGGATTCGGCTGCGGCAGGCCGAGCGGTGGGCGGACGAAGCCGAGCGCACCGCTAGGAGACCGCACGGCGCCGCGCCAACCAGACGCGGAAACAGACGCGGCCCGAGGCGTAGTGCAGACACTGCGTTACGGCCACCCCGGCGGTGGCCTCCGCGGCACGGTTACGCCTGTGCCGCCGCGATTCCGCCTCGCACAATCGCGGCCGCGAGCGGTCGTACGGCCGCCGGTGTCACGGCCTCCGCGGGCCCGGTGACCAACGCGAAGAGCGCGCCTGCGTACATCACGAGCATCGGCGGGATCGCAGCCGGGGGAATCCGCAGTCCGAGCTCGGCGTGATACCCGCCCGTGAATGCCGCCATCTCCGCCGTCAATTCGTCGATCACCGCAGCGAGCGCCGGTTGCCGCAGGCTCTCCAGGCGTAGCTCGAAGACGGCCAGGTACCGCGCGCGGTGCGGGCCCGCGGCCAGCATCAGCGAGCCCGAGATCAGGTCGATGGCGAGCTCGACGCTGTCTCCCTTGCCCGGTACGGCCGCAGCGTCGGGTCGGCTCGCCTCGGCCATGTCGGCCTGATGCTGCTCGACGATCCGGCGGGCGGTCGCCACCAGCAGAGCCTCCCGGCTCCGGAAGTAGTTCGACGCGGTTCCGGCTGGCAGCCCGGCCCGCCGGTCGACGGCCCGGTGTGTGACGCCGTGGATGCCCGACTCCACGAGCAGAGCGATGGCGGCGTCCGCGAGCTGCGCCCGGCGTCGTTCGTTCGGTGGCGGCACCCGACCATCATATGACAGCATCCGTAGTACAACGGTCGTAGTGAACGGGGAGGGTTCTGTGCACATCTTGATCGCCGGGGCCGGCGTCGGCGGGCTCGCCCTCGCCCGCGGGCTCGCGACCTCGGGGCATCGCGTACGCGTCTTCGAACAGGCCCCGCAGCTGCGGACGGGGGGCGCGGCGGTCACCATCTTCAGCAACGGCGCGGCGGCGCTGGCCGGGCTCGGCGCGCCACTCGACGGCTTCGGCGGCCGGCTCGACACGCTGCGGTTCGGCACCGCCGACGGCCGCACCATAGTCAGCGCCGACCTGACGGTCCTCGCCCAGCGCACCGGCTTCCCGGTGACCTCGGTACCGCGGTACGCCCTGATCGAGCACCTCGCGCAGGGGGTGTCGGTGGAGTTCTCCCGAAAGGTCGTTGACGTCGAGGTCCGCCCCGACGGTGTGACCGCGATCGACGCCACCGGTGACCGCCACGAGGCCGACGTCGTCGTGGGGGCGGACGGGCACCGCTCCACCGTGCGCCGCGCGGTCCTCGACCCGACGCCCGCCACCGCGAACGAGTGGACCACCTGGCAGGGCCTGTCGTCGGTCCTGCCCGAGTTGGCCACCGGCACCACGGGTGTCTGTGTCGTAGGCCCTGCTGGTCTGGTCGGCCTCCTGCCCTCGGGCGACGGGCTTCTCATGTGGTGGTTCGACGTCCACCAGCCGCTGGAGGGCTCGCCCGTCGCCGCCCTCGCCAACCGGTTCACCGGTTACGGCGCGCTCGTCGAACAACTGCTTGGGAATATCCGCGAAGAGGACCTGGAGCCGTTCCGGCACGTCACCCATCAGGTTCCGGACCAGTGGGGTCGTGGTGCAGCGACCCTGCTCGGCGACGCCGCGCACGCCTTCCCGCCCACCCAGGCGCAGGGCGCCAACCAGGCACTCGAAGACGCCTGGCTGCTCAGCCGCGCGCTGCGCGTCGCCCCCGCCGACGTACCGCGAACGCTGCGCCGCTACGAGATGCTGCGAGCCCGCCGCGTGCGCAAGGTCTCGCGGCGAGCCGTGCGCGAACGAACCAACAAACCCGTTCCCCCACCGGTACGCATGCTGACCCGGATCATTCCGCCGAGGCTGGTCGGTAAGGCTTACGTTGCGCAGCTTCGCGGCGTCAGCAGCGTTCTCGACGACGAGACGGTCTGACACTGCGGTCGTGCGGCGCAGGTTGCTCACAGCAACGCCGGTCTTCTGGTGCCATGTCGTACCGGCTGCCGACCGTCCGGTCGTCGGGTGCGTGTTCGTCGATGCCAGTCTGCCCTCGCGGTACGGGCCCACGCCTGCCGCGTCACCCGAACGCCTGACCTACCTGCGGTCGATCGCGCCGGAAGGCCGACTGCCGCAATGGACGAACTGGTGAGACGAGGACACCGTCGCGCCGCTGTTCCCCGACCGCCGGCCGCCGTACGACCGCATGGCGCAAGAGGCACGCACCCGGGGCTGGAGCGTCGCAGAGGTTCCCGGCGGACACCTCCACCAACTCATCGACCCCGACGCGGTGACCGCTCACCTCCTCAAGACCGGAAACTAGTTGGCCGCCTCCGGCCGCCCGGGCGTCGTGTCAGGGTGGGTGTCAGCGTCCCGCCACATCGGACAGTATCGCCGGTGGTTAACGGATACCCCCGCCGCCCCCGTTTGGGGTCGGCGGCGCCGTCGCCGGTGGTCAGCCGACGCCGGACGGGCTCAGGGCAGCAGGATGATGTGCAGGGTGCGGGGTCCGTGGACGCCCTCGACGCGGTTGAGTTCGATGTCGCTGGTGGCTGACGGGCCGCTGATCCAGGTCAGTGGTCGGTGCGGGGCGAGCCGGGTGAGTGCCTGCGGCACGTTGGCGACGACCTGGGCAGCGCGGACCACGCAGATGTGCAGGTCGGGTAGGAGGCTTAGGACGCGGCGACCCTGGTCGGGTGAGCCGTCCAGCACGACGGTGCCGGTGTCGGCGATGGCGACGGCGGCGGCGGTGATCACGCCGTCGGCGGCGGCGATCGCGGTGGTGTCGAGGTCGTCGTCGGGCAGGGCGGTCACCGTCGCCGGCAACCAGGCCGGTGGCAATGCGGGTGGTACGACGACGGTCGCGCCGGTCGGCAGGATGCCGGTGATGGTGTCGGCGACGGCCGCCTCGGCGACCCGGTGCACCCGGGCGCGGTAGTCAATCAGCCGATCCACCAGCAAATCCAGGTCGACCGCGCCGTCGCGCCGGTAGTCACGTGGCACCTCTACCGGGGCCGGCGCGGGGTCGAGGGCGGCCCGCAGCCGGGCGAGGATGATCTCCCGGGCACTCACCGCTGCGCCCACCACTGCCGGAAGGTCTGCGCCGGCACCTCGGGCAGGTCACGGCCGGCGGTCCAGCCGGACAACGGCGGTGGCAGGCCCCGACCACGCCGGCCGGTCAGCCGGCTCAGCCGCGTCGCGCGCTGCGCCGCCGCGTACAGCGCCGGGTGGTCCATGGCGTACGCGGCGGCGGCCATCACGGCCGCCTCACCGCGCGGATGCGGCGCCTGGTCGCGCAGGTGCACCAGCAACTCCGGAATGTTGATCTTCACAGGGCAGGCGTCGTAGCAGGCCCCGCAGAGCGACGACGCGTACGGCAGCGACGCATTGTCGGCCACCCCGGTCAGCTGCGGGGACAGCACCGCGCCGATCGGCCCCGGATACACCGACCCGTACGCGTGCCCGCCGGTGCGCTCGTACACCGGGCAGACGTTCAGGCACGCCGAGCAGCGGATGCAGTGCAGCGCCTGCCGGCCCACCTCGTCGGCGAGCACCGCGCTGCGACCGTTGTCCAGCAGCACCAGATGAAAGGCCTGCGGCCCGTCGCCCGGGGTGACACCGGTCCACATCGAGGTGTACGGGTTCATCCGCTCCCCGGTCGAGGCCCGGGGCAGCAGTTGCAGGAACACCTCCAGGTCCCGCCAGGTCGGCACCACCTTCTCCACACCCATCACCGTGATCAACGTGCGCGGCAGGGTCAGACACATCCGACCGTTGCCCTCTGACTCCACCACCGCCAGAGTGCCCGTCTCCGCCACCGCGAAGTTTGCCCCGGACACCGCCACCGACGTGGACAGGAACGTCTGCCGCAGAAACCGCCGCGCCGCCGCCGCCAGGACCGCCGGCTCGTCGGTCAACTCCGGATCCACCCCCGGCATCGCTCGCAGGAAGATCTCCCGGATCTCGGCCCGGTTACGGTGAATCGCCGGCACCAGAATGTGACTCGGCCGGTCCTCGCCGAGCTGCACGATCAGCTCGGCCAGATCGGTCTCCACCGGCGCGATCCCGGCCGCTTCAAGGGCCTCGTTGAGGCCGATCTCCTGCGTCGCCATCGACTTGACCTTGATCACCCGGTCACTGCCGGTGGCGCGCACCAGGTCGACGACTATCGCGTTCGCCTCGTTGGCGTCGGCGGCCCAGTGCACCACTCCCCCGGCCGCCGTCACCGCTGCTTCCAGCTGCTCCAACAGCTCCGGCAACCGGGCCAGCACGTCGGCCTTGATCGCGCTACCGGCCGCCCGCAACCGCTCCCAGTCCGGCACCTCGCCGATCACACCAGCCGACTTCGCCCGGATCGTCGCCGTCGCGTGCCCGAGATTGCGACGCAACTGCGCGTCCGCCAGCGCCCGCCGAGCCGCAGCCGGGAAAGGCTCCTCACCCCGCAGGTGCCCGACGCCCGCCGGGGCGGTCGCCGGCATGCCGAGGAAGGTACGGGTCACGACGCCACCACCGGCTCGCTCCGCTCGCTCATCGTGCCGCCCTGCTCCGTCGAGGCCAGGATCTCGGCCAGGTGCACGGTGCGCACCCCGGTCCGCAGCCGGGACAGGCCGCCGCCGATGTGCATCAGACACGACGCGTCCCCCGCCGCACAGACATCAGCGCCAGTGGACAGCACATGCCGCATCTTGTCCGCCAGCATTGCCGTCGACGTGTCCGCGTTCTTCACCGCGAACGTCCCCCCGAACCCGCAACACTGCTCCGCCGCCGGCAACTCCACCAGATCCAACCCCCGCACCGCCCGCAACAGCCGCACCGGCCGATCCCCCACGCCCAGCATCCGCAACGAGTGACACGTCGGGTGATACGTCACCCGATGCGGGAAGAACGCCCCCACATCGGTAACCCCCAACACGTCCACCAACAACTCCGACAACTCGAACGTGCGCGCCGCCACCGACTCCGCCCGCGACGCCAACCGGACATCACCGGCCCGCCGCGCCACCATCGCGTGCTGATGCCGCACCGACCCCACACACGACCCCGACGGCGCCACGATCACGTCGTACGGATCGAACACCCGCACGTGCCGCCGCACCAACGGCACCGCCTGCTCCTGATAGCCGGTGTTGACATGCATCTGCCCACAACACGTCTGCCCCTCGGGAAACACCACCTCATGCCCCAACCGCTCCAACAACCGCACCGTCGCCTTCGCCGCCGCCGGAAACACGGTGTCCGCCAGGCACGTCACGAACAACGCGATCCGCACCTCACACCCCCACCCGCCGCTCGGCTGCCCGCGCCGTCCCGGACCCGTCGCCCGGCTCGTAGCGCACGATCCGCTGAGTCTGCCGCACCAGCCGCCGCAACGCAGCAAGGTCACCACCGACCACGCCGGCCGCTCGTGCCTGGACCAGCAGGTTGCCGATCGCGGTGGCCTCCACCGGCCCGGCCAGCACCGGCAACCCGCAGGCGTCCGCGGTGAGCTGGCAGAGCAGGGCGTTGCGCGCTCCCCCCGCCAACGATGTGCACCGCGTCGACCTGTCGGCCGGAGAGGTCCTGCACCTGACGCACCGCCCGGCGTGGGCCAGGGCCAGGCTGCCAAGGACGCAGCGGACGACGGCGGCCGGCGACTGCGGTACCGGCTGCCCGGCGAGTCGGCACGCCTCGGTGATCCGGGCCGGTCTGTCGCCCGGGGGCAGGAACGTCGGTGCGTCGATGTCGACCACGCTGCGGAATGCCGGTTTTCGGCAGCGGGCGGCGGCCAACAGGTCGCTCAGGTCCTGGTTCCCCGGGGCTGCCGGTCTCAGCCGTATCGCTCGACGAGCGTAGTGCCGATCGAGGCCAGGTGGTCGCGCACACCCGGAGGGCCGGTCACCTCGATCCATTCGACCAGCCCGGCAAGCTCGCCGGCGAGTGTGCGTTCGTCGTTGCCGCGGATCACGACCTCGATGCGGCCGTCGGTCGTGGCGCCTCCCACCTCGAGCCGGCCCCCGAATCCTATCCGGAGCACGCCTATCCCCCGGGGCGCGCACACCGCCCGGGCTTCGAGGGGCGTTCGTTTGCGGTCGACCTCGTCAGCGATCGCGCGCCAACTCTCGGCGAGGTCGAAGTCCTCGGGCCGGTGTACGGGATCGCAGGTCGGGTCGGCGGACGAGACGCGGTCGATCCGGAAGGTCCGCCGTCCGGCCTCGGTGTTGGCGACGAGGTACCACGAGGGGCCCTTGGCGACGATGCCCAGCGGGTGCACGGTTCGCTCGGTTTCGGTCCCTTCGCGATCGACGTAGCCGAGCCGGACCTGAACCCCGCGGATCACCGCGTCCTGGAGCGCGTCGAGGAAACGGGGCGGTCGCGGCTCTCCCCGGCTCGCCCCCCATCGCTGCGGGTCCATCACGAGCGACGACGCTGCCGCCTCGGCCTGTGCCCGGAAAGGTTCCGGCAGGGCCTGGACGAGCTTGCGCAGCGCCGCTTTCACGGCCGGCGTCGCAGCCGAGGCCGGGCCGGCGACCAGGAAAAGGGCGCGGGCCTCACTCGCCGTCAATCCGGACAGGTCGGTGCGGGCACCGCCCACGAGTCGCCAGCCGCCGCCTCGACCCTGGATGGAGTACACCGGGACCCCGGCCATACCCAGCGCGTCGAGGTCGCGGCGGGCGGTGCGCTCGGAGATCTCCAACTCCCGGGCGACCTCCGCTGCGGTCACCTGCTCGCGCTGTTGCAGCAGCAGGAGGATGGCCATCAACCGGTCGGCTCGCACCTCGACAACACTTCCACGAAAACCGGTCAGGAGGTGACCGGTATCGGTCGGCATGATCCCGGCATGACAACCGAATTCCCCGAGCCGACCCGCGTTCCGGTCAACGGTGTAGAGCTCGAAGTCTTCGAAGCCGGCCGGCAGAACGCGGGAAACCCCATCGTGCTCTGTCACGGCTGGCCGGAGCACGCCTTCTCCTGGCGTCACCAGATGCCCGCCCTAGCCGCAGCGGGCTACCACGTCATCGTCCCGAACCAGCGCGGCTACGGCGACTCGTCCCGCCCGGCCGACGTCACCGACTACGACATCGCACACCTGTCGGGCGACCTCGTCGCACTGCTCGATCACTACGGATACGACGATGCCACCTTCGTTGGTCATGACTGGGGTGCGGCCGTCGTCTGGGGCCTGACCCTGTTGCACCCGAGCCGCGTCAACAAGGTGATCAACCTGAGCCTGCCGTACCTCGAGCGCGGGGACAGGCCCTGGATCGAGTTCATGGAGGACGTGCTCGGTAGCGACTTCTACTTCGTCCACTTCAACCGACAGCCGGGCGTCGCGGACGCCGTGTTCGAGGAGAACACGTTCCAGTTCCTTCGGAACCTGTACCGGAAGAACGTGCCCGTCACAGAGCCGCAGCCGGGCAACGTGTGGATCAACCTCGCCAGAATGGAAACCCCACTCGGTGATCCCATCATGAGCGACGACGAGCTGGCCGTCTTCGTCTCCGCCTTCGAATCAACAGGATTCACGGGCGGTCTGAATTGGTACCGGAACCTGGACCGCAACTGGCGTCTGCTCGCCGACGTGAACCCGATCATCCAACAGCCCACCCTCATGATCTACGGCGACCGCGACCCGGTCGCGAGGTCTGAAAGACTGACGGAATTCGTGCCGAATGTGGAAGTGATCAGTCTGGATTGCGGTCACTGGATTCAGCAGGAGAAGCCGGAAGAGACGAACCAGGCGATTCTCAAGTGGCTGGACCAGCGGGATGCCGTCTAGCACGGCAGCAGGAGATCCGCTTCACGGTCCGCTGAGGGATTGCGGATTGTAGTCACTGATCATGCCCCTGCGCTGCGGGTTGGTGGCCCGACGCCACCAACCCGCACGATGCGCCGCCCCTTGCCTGAGCGATCCGTCTCACGCCACCACGGACCTTCAACCTCCTCGGCGACACCGGTCGGCTCACCGGCACAGCCTCCCGGCCCGCCCGAGGTAGGCGTCAGTGCCGCAGGTACGCGGTCAGCCGGTCGGCGAGTTGCCTCGGATGACTGAGCGCCAAAGCGTGACAACCGTCAATCTCGTCCGGAGTCACGCCGAGCCGGTCGGCGGCCACCCGACGTTGGAAATCCGCCGGGAAGAACCGGTCCTCACGGGCGATGAGCACCTTCGTCGGCACGGCCGGCCAGGCGTCCAGGGGCCACGGCTCGTTCCACTCCGCGCTGACCTGGTCCCGGCCGTGCGCCGCAGCCTCAGCGACGATCTCGGCCGGTACGCCGTTGTAGAACTGCTGCTCCTCGCTGAGCCCTTCCGTGCCGCGGTAACCGGTGTTGTCCCACCAGTCCCCGGGCCGCTCACCCGGCTGCGGGACCATCGGCGTGAGCAGCACGATCAGCTGCACCGGCAGCTTGTCGGCAATCAGTGGAGCCGTGAAAGCCCCATACGAGTGCCCGACGACCACAAGGTCACTGCGGTCACCGATCGCGCTGACGACCGTTTCGCAGAACTCGGCGAAACCCGCAGACCTGTCCTCGATCGGCAGCTCCGGCGCCACCACGTCGTGGCCCGCTCCGGACAGCTCAGGGGCCAGCAGATGCCAGTCCCAGGCGCTGCCCCCGCCGCCGTGGATCAGAACGAAAGTCGCCATGCCCCGAAGCTTCACACACGGGTACGACAGCCAGCCGCACTGCCCGGTTCTCCACACCAGGTCGGCCACCGAAGACCTCACCCGGCAGCATGGCGCCGCGCTGGCGGCGACGGACTGCTGTGATTCAGCTGGCGCGGCGATAGTGCATGGCCACCGCACCGTTGCGCAGCGAATCCGCCGAGAGCAGCTCGAGCCGACGCGTGCCGGGAAGCCCGCCCTGGTACAGCGTCGGACCGTGGCCGGCGATCCTGGGATGGACGAGCAGTTTGTACTCGTCGATCAGGTCCAGCCGATCGAGCTCGGTCGCGAGCTTGCCGCTGCAGAGGAGCACCCCCGCCGGGGTCGTGTCCTTGAGCTTCTGCACGCCCTCGCGTAGATCGCCGGCGATGTGGTGGCTGTTGGTCCACGGGAAGTCCTGGCGCGTCGACGACACCACGTACTTCGGTTTGGCCTCCAGCTTGACCGCCCACTCACGCAAGGTCGGCGGCGCCTCCACGTCGCCGCGGGCGACGGCAGGCCAGTAGCTCTCCATCATCTCGTAGGTGACCCGGCCCCACAGCATCGCCCCGGCCTCATCCATGAGACGGGTAAAAAGGGCATGCGTCTCGTCGTCGGCGATCCCCTCCTGATGGTCGACACAACCATCCAAGGTGACGTTGAGGCTGAAGGTGAGAAGTCCCATGGCAGGCGACTTTAACGCCCACCACCCTCGTCGCCGCCCCAAGCAGATGTCGACCACCGAGTGGTGGGTCAGGGATAGGTGACGCCGGTCAGGTCCTCGGCTGCCGCCCACAGCCGCTTGCCGACTGCCGGGCTGGCGGCCTCCCGGCTGAGCCGGGCCTCGGTGACCCTGCCCCGCGTCTCCCAGAGCCCGGACGGGCCGAAGAACTGGCCGCCGCGTACACCGGGCTCGGTCGCGGCGCGCAACTGCGGCAGCGCGCCCCGCTCCACCGGCTGGGTCGCCAACAGCCCGGCCCAGGCGATCATTCGCCCGAACCGGCCACGGTGTTCCCAGGCGCGCGGAGTCAGGTTGGTGCGGGTGAGACCGGGATGGGCCAGCGTGCTGACGATCGGCGCTCCGGCGGCGCGCAGGCGGCGATCCAGTTCGATGCCGAAGATCGTGGTGGCGAGCTTGGACCGGCCGTAGGCGGTGGCTGCCCGATAGTCGCGTTCGAACATCAGGTCAGCGAAGTCCAGGTGCGCGCTCTTGTGGGTGATCGAGCTGAGGCTGACCACGCGGGCGCCCCGCGCCGCGGCCAGGTTCCCGAGCAGCAGGCCGGTCAGCGCGAAGTGGCCCAGCATGTTGGTGGCGAGGTGCAGTTCGAATCCGTCGGCGGAGGTGCGGCGCGGGCCGAGCAGCACCACGCCAGCGTTGTTGACGAGCAGGTCGATAGCCGGGTGGTCGCCGGTCAGTTTCGCCGCGAAGGCCCGCACGGAGGCGAGGGATGCCAGGTCCAGCTCGCGGACCTCGACGTCGCCGCCGATCCGGCGGGCGGCCTCCTCGCCAGCGGGAGTGCTGCGGACGGCGAGCACGACGTGGGCGCCGTGGCGGGCCAGTTCGGTGGCGGTGACCAGGCCGAGGCCCGAGTTCGCGCCGGTCACGACGGCGACCCGACCACGCTGGTCGGGAATGCGGTCGGTGGTCCATCCGGTCATCTGCTGCTCCTGAGGGGTGTCGGTGCGCTGCGGCCGTCGACGTTAGGAGCGATCCGGGCCGGTTCCATCGTTCGCGGTTGCCTAGGTCTGCGGGACCTACCTTCGGCGGTCCGGGCCGCGGCACACTTGCGGCATGAACGGTCCTCATCCGTACGCTCGGGAGCTCGGCGACTTCCTCCGCGCGCGGCGTGGCCGGCTGCGTCCACACGACGTCGGCCTGGAGCCGGGTGGCCGGCGCAAGGTCACCGGGCTGCGGCGCGAGGAGCTGGCCCTGCTGGCCGGGCTGAGCACCGACTACTACCAGCGCATCGAGCAGGGCCGGGAGGTACGCCCGTCCGACGACGTCCTGGACGCCCTTGCCGGCGCGCTCAGCCTCGACCACAAGGAACGCCGGCACCTGTTCACCCTGGCCCACGCCGCCCGCCGGCCCACGCCCGCCCGCGTGAACCGCGATCCGGAGCGGGTGCCGAACAGCACCCGGCGCCTGCTGCGGGTGATGGACACCCCCGCGGTCATCCTCGGCCGGCATCTCGATCTGCTCGACTGGAACCCGATGGCGCAGGCGCTGCTCGGCGACCCGGACGCCTACCCGGCCGACCGGCTCAACATGCTCCTGCTGCTGTTCGACGACACGCTGACCGGCGAGCGGAGCTGCCCGGACTGGGAGCAGCAGGCTCTGGACTACATCGGCATGATGCGCGCCGCCGTCGCCACCGACCCCACCCACCCACGCGCCACCGCGATCGTCGGCGAACTGAGCATCCGCAGCGCCCACTTCCGGCGGCTGTGGGCCCGGCACGACGTACGCGAGTCGGTAAGCGGCACCAAGACCTTCCGGATTCCCGAGGTAGGCGACATCGTCCTGGACTGGGACACCTACCCCCTACCGGGAAACCCCGGACCCGTCATGCTCGTCTTCACCACCGAGCCGGGCAGCGCCGACGCCGACCGGCTACGACTCCTGGCATCGCTGCACGCGACCCGCGCAGCGTCCACCAACACACACCCCTGCCGTACGGACAGGACCGCCGCCGGCCCCACCCCCAGCGCGACTTCATAATCGAGTGCGCGCTGATCCGCTCGGCCTTATCCGTCGGGTGTCGGAGACTGCCACGGTTTCCGGGAGTAACTGACGGTCGGAGCTTGCGTCTTGTCGCGCACGCCGAGGACCTCGTTGACGAAGTCGTCCTTATCGCGCGCGTAGGCCATGAGGTCGGTGCCGTGAGCGTGCGCGAGATCGCGCTTAAGCTGCTCGTACCGGGACCGGTAGTCCACCCGGCGCCGGAGCGCGTCGCGGAAGACGACTCGTCGCCGCCAGAGCAGGGAGGCCGGTTCGGTGAGATGAAGTTGGTGGGTACGTTCCCACCAGTTGTCGGTCTCCGGCTTGAAGAAGTAGTGCGCCTCTTCCGGACGGTGCACACCGTTGCGGTAGCCGAGAGCGGTCACCACCTCGACGGCGGCTGCCGCCTCTGACAGGCTGCGCACCGGTGCCATCATGTCGATGATCGGCTTCGCCGCCAACCCGGGAACCGATGTGGAGCCGATGTGCTCAACCGGCCCGACCAGCCATTGCGCCAGAGCGGCTTCGAGGCTGACCCGCTCCTGCTCGAACAGCGCAGCCCACTGCGGGTCGTACGGGCTGAGGGTAACCGGTGCGTGCTTCACGACAACTGCCTCTCAGTGCGAGTACGGACCGTGCGGTGCCTCATCGTCCCTTCTCTCACAGGTTCCCTTCTCGGCCGCTATCCGCCATCCTGCTCTGACCGGACCAGGCCGTCTGTCCGGCCTTCCCGGAGTGCCCTCTCCGCCGCCGTGATCGCTGAACGAGTCGCCGCTGACGGACCTACCCGAGCAGCGCCGCCACCGCGGCCAGGGTGGCCAGCGACAGCGTCGTGGTCATCATGACCGCCCGGTTGGCCACCGTCTCGCCGACGCCGTACTCCTGGGCGAAGATGAACGTGTTCTGTGCTGTCGGCAGGCCCGCGCACACCACCACGGCGAGCAGCTGCGGCGCGGACAGGTGCATGGCCAGTCCGGCCGCGTACGCGATGACGGGCTGCACGACGAGCTTCAGCGCGGTGATCACGGCCAGCTCGGCCGGCTCGGCCCGGGACGATGTCGTGCCGTGCAGCGACGCCCCGAGCGCGACCAGGGCGGCCGGAACCGCAGCGCCTGACAGCAGGGCGAGCGACGCATTGGCCGCCGACGGCAACTGCAGGCCGGCAGCCGAGCATGCGACGCCGAGCAGCGACGCCAGGATCACCGGATTGCGTACCGGCAGGGAGGCGATACGGCGAACCCGTACCCGTCCGGCCGGGTCGCGGTGCCGGTCCAGCGCGACCAGGATCACGGGCGTCACCACCAGCACCTGCAACAGCACCACCTCTGCCAGGAACGCCACATCGCCGAGAACCTGCGTGGCGATCGGGATGCCGAGGTTCGCCGAGTTCACGTACCCGGCGGCCATGCCCCAGATCGGCCGTTCGCCGGGCTCGCGACCGAACAGCCGACTCGCGCTGACCCACCCGAGCCCGACGACCGCGGCCGTGCTCACCCCAAAGGCCAGCAGCGAGCGACCGGCCAGCCCGGAAAGCGGCATTCGGGACAGGGCCAGGAACAGCGCGGACGGCATCGCAAGGTGGAACACGAACCGGCCGAGCACCGACGCCCCCGTCTCACCCAGCAGGCCCCAACGACAGGCCGCGTAGCCGAGCGCGGTAAGGATCCAGATCGGTACGAATGCCGACACCAGTCTCATACGGGCGTCACCGGCACACCGGTGTCGCGCCGGCTCAGGGACTGGCGGGCGTCCGGGGCGTACGAATGGTCGTGTCCGTAATCGATGCCCATCAGCCCGCCACCCGCCGAAGGCCGCCATCGCTGCGCAGCACGCGCCCCTCGGGAGCCTAACGGTAACGACCAGCGGCATGGCATCCTGCGCCCATGAGGAACCTGTACGTCGTCACGCACCCGGAGGCGACGCACCACGTCGATGGACTGGTCGGCGGATGGTTCGATTCTGACCTGACTGCCCGCGGCTGTGCGCACGCTGAGCTCATCGCGCAGGCGCTCGCCGGCCGGTTGTCGTCTGCTGCTGGCGTCGAGGTCTTCTCGTCCGACTTGCTGCGAGCCCGGCGGACAGCGGAGGTGATCGGCAAGCGGCTCGCATCGCGCGTGGTGCTGGACACCGACCTACGCGAAAAGTCGTACGGCGAGGCAGGAGGACGCCCGCAGGCATGGCTGGACGAACGGTTCATACCGCCGCCGGCCACCGGTGAGCGGATGCGTCATGACGAGGGCGTATCCGGTGCTGAGACGAAATGGGAGCTGGCCGTACGCACCTACGCCGCGCTGGAGCGGATCCTACGGTCGACGGTGGAGCATCAGGTCGTGGTGGCCCACGGGGGAACGGCCACGTTTCTGCTCGCGGCCTGGATTGGCATGCCGATCGACGCGGCCGGTCTGGTGGGCATCCGCTTCTCCCCTGGAGGCATAACCCACCTGCGCGAGGACGACTTTCTTCACAACCGCTGGATCGTCCAACTCAATGACACCCACCACCTGGCCTGACTGCCGCAATTCGCGCAACCCGGCTCATGGCGCGGCGGGGCGACGTGCCAACAGTGCGAAAGTGTTCGGGAGACGACCGCGGAAAGCGGCCGCGTCGATGTCACCCATGCGCCAGAACGGCTCCGCATACTCCTCAAGGCACCGGACTTGCAGACCCGCCCTGATGACCGCGCTGACGGTCTGGCCGAGCGTCCACTGCCACATGACAGCCCCGTTCGCTGGGAAACTGTTGTCGTCGCAGACGAAAGAGCGCCCGAAGTAGCTGCGGTCGGGTCGGATGCGCGGCTCGTCCAGGTCCCAGGTCCACAGCTCGGTCGCCGGGTGGCCCTCGTGGAGGAACAGGTGTCCGCCGGGCCGCACCAGGCGGGCCATCTCGACGGCCCAGGCATCGATGTCGGGCATCCAGATCAGGGCGCCCTTGCCCGTGTAGACCAGGTCTGCGCAGCCGTCGAGCAGCGGCACGCCGGGGACCGTCGCGATCAGGTAGCGGCAGGCGACACCGAGGGCGTCTGCGCGTCTCCGCGCGGCATGGACCACGGTCTCGCTGTAGTCGACCCCGATCACCTCACGAGCGCCAGCCTGGACCAGGGCGATGTCATCCTGTCCATTGTCGCTCTGTGGATGGACCACCACGGGCCGTGCCGTCAAAATGTCCCGGAGCAGCTCGCGTTCACTGGCGACAAGCGTGACGCCGGTCGCCGCCTCGGCCGACATCTCGTCGTAGGCGTGGAGTTGCTGCGCCTGGTACGCCTTGTCCCAAGCGGTGCGGTTGGCGAGCAACATCTCGTCCATGCGGGAAACCTTTCGCACGAGCACCCGGGAGGCAACCACTTTGTCCCGTGTCTCTTGCGTCGCCGTCGTACGAAAGGCCCATCCGTCAGGATGGATCTGCCCGAGAGGCCGGGAATCGTCAGCTACCTGCCGTCGTGCTCGCAACCCAGGGCGAGCCTGTTCTTCCACGGCTCAACTGGACGAATCGTGCTCGACTACTGTGCACGCGTGCCCATGTCTGTGGACCTGTCGAGTCCGGCTTCGCGCCGGGAAGCACTCCGGATAGTGGACGTCGGCGACCCGCGTCCCCATCACGGCATGCTGCGAGAGATCTTCGACCGCGAAAGGGCCTGGCGCGAGAGTCCCGACGACGGGGAGAGCGACGAGTACGAGCAGATCTACGTAGCTGCCTTCCTGCTGTTCCTGATCGGTGATCCCGCAGACTCGTGCCGCCTGTACAGCGCGAAGTTCCGCACTGGTGACATGGACCTGGGCTTCGGCTTCGACGCCCAGGCCATCTTCGGAGCGGGTCGACACGAAACGCTGCGGTGGCTCTGGGAGAACGGATACACCGACGAGTACGCGCATCTGTCCGAGTGGTTGATGCACGCGGAGGACCCGAAAATCGAAGACTGGGCGAGGCACGTACGCGACTACTTCTACTCACCACAGGGCGTTCTGCTGCTGGATGAGCTCTGATCCGGAGTCCTTGGCATGCCACAGCCGCTCATACCGGGCGGCCGACGCACACTCCTTCTGCCGCAGATCGAGCCGGCACCGGTGTTTTCACGCCATCAGGGAGGCTTCCAGATCGCGCCGTCTTCGATCAGAACGACCCGCCGCCCGTTCACGGGACCGCCTTCGGCGACCTTGCTGGTGCCGTACTCCTTGGCCTCACTATCCCTTGCCGACCTGACGGCGGCATCCATCCTGACGATCCATGCCGGTTGCCTCGATCAGCCAACCCCGACTGCACACCTCTGCCGCCCTCCTTCGTCCGCCAGATCGGCGGGGTGTTGCAAGCCTTGTCACAGCGGGGCGCGGCACACCCTGAGCACGCTCTCCCGGTATGCCGCACCGGCTTCGGCCTGTGTCATCCGGCCAGCGGTGACCTCCCGACCTGCGGCGTGGCCGAGGCCGATGATCGCGGCGACGTACCAGGTCGTCGGCATCGCCCGGTCGAACTCGCGGCAGCGGCGCCCCCGTTCGAAAAGCCGCAGCAGTCCGCCGACGACCGGCTCGTGGCGCTCCCGTTCGTCGCCGTCCCCCGATGCGGCAATCGCCGGAGTGAGCAGCACCGGGTAACGCTCCAACAGTGCCCAACTGGCGTCGACCCAACGTCCCAGGGAGTCAAGGGCGCTGCTCCGGTCGAGGTCGACGCCGCCGAGTTCCCGCGCGACCTCTGCTGTGACGTGCTGCGTCACAGCCTCCAGCAGCGCGCTGCGCGATGGGTAGTGCGCGTAGATCGTCTGGCGGGAGACCCCGGCCGCCCTTGCGATCTCCTCCATCGACGCGTCTGGTCGCCGCCCCAGCAACGCGACCGAGGCGTCCAAGACTGCGGCGATGCTGCGCCTCGCGTCGGCACGCTGCCGTCGTTGCCGCGACTCCCCTAGCTCAGACACGTTTGTCAAGCCTACCGGGTGGCGCTAAATTTGACGGTGCTGTCAGAGCTACGTTGATGCACCTGGAGGCGAACACATGGATGCCAATGTCACCGCCTATCTCATGCACTACCCGCAGGAGGTCACCTGCGGGGAGGAGGACGCGGCAACGGTGTTCGACCGATACCACACGCCCGACTTCGTCATGTGCAACGACGGCGTCCATCTCGATCGGGAAAGGCTCCTGGCGCACGTCCGACCGGCCCGAAAGCGCGCCACAAGCGTCCGCGTCGACGTCCATGAGACGGTGAGCTCGGCTGAACGGGTGGCCGCGCGATACACCCTGACCGCAGACATGGCCACCGGGAAGACAATCGCGACGGAGATCTACATGTTCGGGCAACTCTCGGCGGACGGGCGGCTTCGGCGGATCGACCAGGTCACCCGCGACGTGTCACCCGGACGCTGACCCAGGCCCGACCCAGGTCAGCGACCGCCCAATCCAGCACACTGATCACCGCACTGCTCGCCGGCACCTGCTGACTGTCGTACCTGCAACCCGCGGGGCGTCCTGATTGCCGGCAAGCGCTCGGCACCGAGAGTGTCATCGGCGGGTTGTCGATACCGCACCCCAGTCGGCAGCCACCGAAGGAGCCCAGGGCTTCAATCCGCGCGGCCGACCCGGCAGCGGTAGGTCCGTACCCGGTCACCGTCGGGTGTGGACCAGTGGGTCCGAGCCTCCCAACCCAACCGTTCGTAGAATCCGGTAGCCCCCAGGGGCCCGGTCGACGTTTGCGCTTCGACCCACCTCGCGCCCGTTTCCTGCACAAGCTCGACGAAACGATCAACCAGCATCATCCCGATGCCGCTTTTGCGCCATTCCGGCTGCACCGCCAGCGCAGTCATGACCGCCACCTGTGGAGCCGCAACCGACCCAGCGCGCGCCGGTCTCACCACAGTCGCCCGGTGTCCCAGCACCCGGCGGATCCACGGCCGGGCCCGCGTTCGCAGGACGCGGAGGGCAACATGGGGCCGGACCGCAAGCGCGGCCAACCCGGCGAGGGCCAGGGGCACCAGTACGCGCCTGTCCTTCGTCAACTCGGTCGTGTAGGCGGCGTGGTCTCTGGCACCGAGCACAAACCCGACGACCTCATCCTGGGGGGCAGCGGTGTCGACGGCGACGACACCCACGCCGTGTGGTGAGTTCAGATAAGTGCGCTGCCATCGGCGGATGAAGCGGGCTCCAAGCGACGGGAACAGCCCGATCGGAAGCAACTGGACGTGAGCCCGGGACATCGCCGGCAGATCCCGAGACCCCGCCTGGCGGAGCGCAAGCCGACCTTCGACGGCAGGGACCAGATCGGGGGCCTGCGGCGCGACGACGCTCCTGCGGAGTTCGTCGATCATGCCGTAAGGAATGCGCATGACATCGACTCCCTTGGTCAGGGCCAGGCGGCTCTGCCCGAGCGCCTGACCTTGCTGCTCACGAGCGGCCCGAGGGCGTCGCGTTTCTCGGCGCGTGGCCGGGTCCGCCGGGCCATCGTCTGGCCCAACCGATCGACCAGCCCTCGCCGACGTCTACCCGTCTGCGGCGGCCGGACACCGGGGAACCGGGAACAGTGAGCCCTGAAAGGGCGTAACGGCCAACGGCGGCGGCACTACCGCGGTAGCCGGGAAAGGCAGCCGAAACGGCCCGTGCCCATCTCCGGTGGTCATAGCCCTTTGGGGCCTGCCGGTGGGCTTGGGGTCATTTCTCGCCGCGAGCGCCTGGCCTTGTGCGATGTCGTAGATGTCGGCCCGTACGCGCGCAATGGCCGTGCCCGCCTCAGACCGTCCCTGGTGTCCGGCGAACACCCGGATGACGGAGCATCCGACGTTCCGCTCTATCCACGTCTAGGTGGTGCGACGAAGCCGATATGTGCTGGCGCTGCTGCTGGCAGCATCGCCGACGGGCGCCGCCTGTCAGGCGGGCCGCAACGCTCGGAAGAGTTGAACGACTCCGGTGATGTTGTCCTGGCCATGTCCTCGGTCGATCGCCTGCTGGTAGGTGTCGGCGGCCGTGTGGGTCAGGGCGACGGTGACGTGACGGGAGGCAGCGTCTGCGGCGGCGTATCGCAGATCCTTGGCGACCAGATCGATGGGGAAGGACGCCGGGAACGTGTGGCCGAGCATGGCGGTGGCGGCGGTGGCGGCGGCCGGGCTTGCCACCGGAGTGGCGGCGAGGACTTCGACGGCACGGGCGGTGTCCAGGTCGGTGCCGTGCAGGGCGCCGAGCTGCTCGGCGACGGCGGCGACCTGGACGGCAAACAGAGAATTGAGGAGCAGCTTCATCCGTACGCCGGTCCCGGTCGGTCCCATCTGGTGCACGGCGCCGCCGATCTGCCGCAGCACCGGCTCCACCCGGTGCGCCACCGCCGGTCGGCCGCCGACGAGGAAGATGAGTGTGCCGGCGTCCGCTTGGGGGCGCGAGCCAAGCACCGGGGCGTCGAGAAAATCCACCCCGCGCCGGCTGCACCGGGCAGCGAGTTCGGCGGAGAACGCCGGGGTCACAGTGGAACAATCGACGGCGACCGTCCCAGGTGCCATCGTGGTCAGCGCGCCGCTCTCCGGCGCCAGCCACACCTCGCGGCCGGCGTCGTCGTCGCGCAGCATGCTGAGCACGAGGTCACACTGCTCGGCGGCGGCCGCCGGCGTCGTCGCCGCAGCGGCACCCACCTCGATCAGGGGCCGCATCGCCTCGGCCGTGCGGTTCCATACGGTGATGTCGTGCTCGCCCGTGGCGAGCAGTCGGCGGGCCATCCGCGAGCCCATCGCGCCGAGTCCCAACACAGTGATCTTCATAATTTTCCTCTGTCGGTGGGTGGCGGTGCGACGGTCAGGAGCCCATCGCGGCGAACACGGCGGTGAAGGCCCGCGGGTCGCGATTCCACAGTTCGCCCATGTGCGCGGAACTCGGGTCGGGGTAGATGTCCTCGTCTCCGGCCGCAATGCCGTCGCAGATCGCGGCGGCCACGGAGCGCGGCGCTGCTTTGGGCGCGTCCACACCGGCGAGCATGTCGGTGTCGATGCCGCCGGGGTAGACGCCGTGCACACCGATCCCGGCTCGGGTCAGCGCCGGCCGCAGGGCGAGGGTCAGGGAGTGTGCCGCGGCCTTGGATGCCGAGTAGCCCGCCATCGGGGGTGCCGGCGCGTAGGCGAGCAGGCTGAGCACGTTGACCAGCGTGCCCTTGTTCTGTATGAGGATCGGGGTGAACGCCCGGATCATGTCATAGAGGCCGGTGAAGTTGACGGCGAACTCCCGGGCCAGCCCGTCCGGGTCAGCGTCCGGGGCGGGGGCGAACGCGGCTGCGCCAGCGTTGTTGATCAGCAGGTCGATGTCGGTGGCGACGGTGGCGAGCTGCGCGATGGCGGCCCGGTCGGTGACGTCGAGAGCGACGGGCGTGATCCGCTCATCGGGGCGGACCATGCCCGGGTCGCGGGCACCGGCGTAGACACGCTCGGCGCCGCGCTCCAGCAGGGCATCGATGAGGGCGCGGCCCAGGCCCCGGTTGGCTCCGGTGACGAGGGCGGTGCTTCCGGTGATCTCCATGCCGACCACCCTGCCGCTCGCCGATGAGGACATGAATGCCTGCGCTACTCATTTGTTTGCCCGTCCGTCTCATCCGGTCCGCTGCTGTCCCTGCTACGGCCCTACGCTGTGCAGGTGGATGTTCTGGGGGACGTACTGGCGCTGGCCCGGGTCGACGCGAGCCTCATGGCAACCTTCGACGCACGAGCACCCTGGGCCATCGAGCTGCCGGCCCGCCACGGAGCCGCATTCCACGCCGTAGTCGCCGGCACCTGCTGGTTCACCACCGACGCCGCGCCGCCTCGCCTGCTTTCCCCGGGCGACCTCGTGCTGCTGCCCGCCGGGACCCGCCACCAACTGGCCACCGATCCGGGCCTGCCGACCCGCCGCTTCGACGAGGACCTCAAGCGCAGCCTCATCCGTCCCGACGGGGAACTGGTCCTCGACGGGCCGGGGGCGCGGACCCGGATCCTGTGCGCCGGCTACCAGTACGCGACCGACATCGCCCATCCCGTGCTGGGGCTGCTGCCGCCGGTGCTGCACGTGGCCACCGCCCAGCCGGACAGCGGACCCTGGCTGCGCTCGGTGCTGGACCTGCTGGCCCACGAGACCCGCAGCCACACCGCCACCGGCTCCGGCACCGCCGCACTACGCCTACTCGACCTGCTGCTGATCCACGTCGTCCGAGCCTGGCTCGATACCGAAGGTGACACCATGGCCCCCTCGTGGCTACGCGGCCTGCGCGACCCGGTCACCGCACGTGCCCTCGCCGTGCTACACGAGCGCCCCGGCCACGACTGGACTCTGGACACCCTCGCCACAATTGTCAACGTCTCCCGCGCCACCCTCGCCCGACGGTTCACCCACCACGTCGGCGAACCCCCGCTGACCTACCTCACCCGTTGGCGCCTCGACGTAGCCGCCCGCAAGCTCCGCGACACCACCCGGCCTGTCGCCGCCATCGCCCATGAGGTCGGCTACACCTCCGAATTCGCCTTCAACCGCGCCTTCACCCGCACCCACGGCCAACCACCCGGCCGTTACCGCCGACACGCCGGCACCGGGTAACCACACCAGACGACACGGCCGACCGCCGGGCCACCGCCGTATCCCCTTGTCCCCCGCTGTCTCTCCGTGCGGCGGCCCGGTGTCGCATCAGCCCTCACGCAGAGCGACGCGTAGCCGGGTGGCGAACCGCTCAGGGTCCTCGACGAAGCCGATGTGGCCGCCGGGGAACATGGTCGGGGCGATACCCAACGCCGCGGCGAGGGCCCTTGAGGTGCGGTCGCAGAGCTGGCCGCTGGAGTCCTCGCCGATGCCGACGACGATCCGGGGCGGCGCGGAGCGCAGGACCGCTACGTCCGGCTGCCAGCGGGTGGTCGCACGGAGCATGTGGGCGAATTGGAAGTGTTCGTCCGCGGCCGTCTGCGCATCCCGCTCGCCGACCATCGCCTCGAACACCTCGTCCGGCAGTTGGATGTTCGCCGTAGCCAGGAACTTCGTCCAGGCACCCCGCACATCGCCGGAGAGGTACGCGGCGATCATGTCCTCGGTCCGCTCGCGCAGTTCCTGGCGGTCGTCCAGCAACTCGTCCAGCGGCGGCTCGTGGGCGATCACCGTATGAGCCTGCTCGGGGTGGGTCTGGGCGAGGGCGAGTGCGCTGACCGCGCCGCCGCTGGACCCGAGCACGGCGGCCGGGCCGCGGCCGAGACGGGACAGGAGCCGGGAAAGGTCATCGGCGCGCATCTCGGGGGTGGAGTCCCGGTCGCGGTCGTCGACGGGGCTGCGGTTGATGCCGCGGGGGTCGGTGGTGAGCACGGTGTGGTCGGTGGCGAGCAGGTCCGCCAGGGGCGCGAACGACCTGGCGTCCATCGGGGCGCCGACGAGCACCACGAGTGGCCCCTGGCCGCGGACCTCGTGGTACAGCCGCGCGCCGGGTACCTCCAGCGTCGCGGCGGTGACGGGAACGGTCGATGCGGCGTTCATCGTGATCCTCCTGGGAACAGGACTGTGTTGCTTCCTTCGGAAGTAGGTGACTCGCGTCGTGGGGCAGAATCGTCGCTCGTGAGCGATCTTTTTCTCAGGCGTACGCCGGATGCGACGACCGCGGACGGTGCCGACGCCGACCTGGCCCGTGCACGCGACGGCGACAACGCCGCGTTCACGCGCCTGGTCGAGTCGCTGCGTCGGGAACTGCACGCCCACTGTTACCGCATGCTCGGCTCCACCCACGACGCCGACGACGCGCTGCAGGAAGCGCTGCTTCGTGCGTGGCGAGGACTTGCCCGGTTCGAGGGGCGCAGCTCGTTGCGTTCGTGGCTCTACACGGTGGCCACCCGCACCTGCCTGGATCTCATGGAAACCCGGCAGCGGAGAGCCGTGCCTGTCGATCTTGGCCCGTCCAGCCAACACGCCGTGCTCGACGCGGCCCCCCGCACCGACGTCGCCTGGCTCGGGCCATACCCGGACGCGGGTCTCGACGGCGGCCGGGCGAGCCCGCACGCCCGGTACGAACAGCGCGAAGCCGTCGAACTCGCGATGGTGGCCGCCCTCCAGCACCTACCGGGCAACCAGCGGGCTGCGCTGCTGCTCTTCGACGTTCTGGGCTTCACCGCCGCCGAGATCGCCACCATGATGAACACGTCAACGACATCGGTGAACTCCGCGCTGGCGCGCGCCCGCAAGGTCATCGCGCAACGGACTCCCTCCCGCTCGCAACAGCAGACACTGCGCAAGATCGACGACGGCCGCCTACGAGAGATCGTCGTCGCGTTCTCCGCCGCGCTCGAAAACGGTGACGCCGACGGCCTCGTCACCTTGCTGACCAGAGACGTGACCTGGTCGATGCCGCCGCTGCCCCACTGGTACCAGGGCGTCGATGCGGTAATGGACTTCGCGGTGCGGGTCCCTTTGACCGGATGCGGCTCCTGGCGGCACCTGCCGACCAGCGCCAACGGCCAGCCCACCGTCGGGTGCTATCTGTGGAACGCCGACGCCGGCAGGTACCTCGCCTGGTCGATCAACGTCCTGACCCTGGACGGCGAGAAGATCGCTGCAATTACCTCATTCATCGGTTCGGCGCACTTCGCGCACTTCCGGCTACCGGACACCCTTGCCTGATTACGGCACACCGTCTCGGGCTGCTGTAGCCACCCTCGGTGTGTTACCTGAGCGAATCGATCGCTCTCGGCGTGGCTGGACGGCCGTACCCGCCGGACCAGATGTCTCTTCAATGACCGGTGGGGCGCGCGACGCGGCGCGCCCCACCGGCTACAGCAGCGGTGCGGTCCTGCTGATGTCGGGGTCGGGCCCTGCGACTACCAGGTGAGCAGGGCGGATCGGATCTCGGCGCGGAACAGTTCGGCGTTGATCGTCCCCACGGCGTTGTCCAGCGACACCGTCGAGCAGGTGTTGCAGACGTACTGGTTGTCCACGAACGTGCCGTACACGAAGACCCGCTCGCCCACGACGCCGCCCGACTTGACCGGCAGAGCCATCCTGCCCGCGTTGGTGCGGACGTAGACCCAGCCGTTCGAGCAACCGACCTGGGAGCACGGCACGTTGTAGCTGCCGCCCTTGAAGTGGTTGCGCATGAGGGCGATGAACTGGGCGGCCACGGCGCCCTTGCCCTGCGCGTTGGCCTCGGCCGTCACGATCGCCGCCAGCGGGCTGCCGCCACCCACGCCGGTGTTCATCGGCTGGTAGAACTCGGTGCGGAACTGCCCTGCGCCGAGCAGGGTGCCGTCCTCCACCCCCTCGTAGAGCCGGCCCATGTCGACGAGCGTGGTGAAGTTGCGCTTCCCGCCGAGGTACGCGCAGCCAGCCTGGTCCTGATTGATGGTGGTCGAGGTCATCCCGGCCGCGTTCGCCGCGCCCTGGACCGCTCCCAACCCGTACCTCAGGACGATACCTCTGGTCGTGCGGTTGTCGGAGATGGACATCATGTTGTCCTTACCGAAGTCCAGGGTGCTGGTGACCCGGTTGGCCAGCACCTCGTCCGCCGGGATCGGACAGGCGTCCTTCGTGTTCGCGTTGAACGGGCTGTTCGGGTAGTTGTAGTAGGTGAACGACGAGTTGAGCGATTCGCCGTTGCGTACGCTGCGCATGGCGGTCAGGTTGTGCACCGCCTTGATGGAGCTGGCCGGCTCGTACTGCAAGGTGGTTCGCAGGCCGGTGCTCTGGCTGCCGCCCACCCGCTTGAGGTAGAAGCCGAAGTCGGCGGTTGGCAGCCCATCGGCGTCGGTGTACGCGGGCGCGATGAGATCGGTAAGCCGCCGGGTCTCCGCGCTGACGTTGTCGATCATGAGAGCGTCGTACCGGCGTGCGCCGCCGACCAGGTACGTGTCCACGTCGAACACTCGCGCCCCGTGCTGTGCCGCGACGTCGAGCGCCTGGCTCAGCGAGGCGAGGCCGAAATGCACCCAGGACGCCTTGGCGTCGCTGCCCGAATTGTGCACCTGGATGACGTTGTACGTTCCGTCGGCCTGACGTTCCAGGTTGGTGATCCGTCCGCCGAAATCGTCAATCTTCTGCCGCACCGAGGCAGCGCTCTGGTTGAGCCACCACTGCCAGGACTTGGCGTCGGTCCCGGTGTTGGCGACGTAGATGGCGGAGTACACCTTGTTGCCCCCGACGGTGTGTGTCTCCAGATCGATCAGACGCTTGACCGGGTCACCGACGTTGGGCTTGTTCGCCGCCAGGAAGTCACCGACCGCCGCGGAGGTGACGCCACTCGACCACCACCAGGCGCGCGCGGCGGAGCCGGTGTTGGAGACCATCACCACGGCGTACCGGACCTGGCCGTTGATCACGTACGGATCGATGTCGATCAGCCGAGCGGTGTGCTGGTTGATCTTCTGGCCCACCTCGGCGAAGGTGAGGCTGGGGTACCACCACCAGCCGGGCACCGCGTACGCGCCCGAGTCACGGACCATGACGACGGTGTAGGTGCCGGCGGCGGCGTCGTACACCTCGATATCGGTCAACCGGGCGTCGTGCTCGTCGAGCCGGTCCGTCACGTACTGCTCGGTGACGTTGGTGTAGGACCACCATCCGGTGGCGACGGACACCGACTTGTCGTCGGTGAGAGCGTTGGCATCGGCCCGCGCCGGCCGCTGGTCGGTCCAGACGGCGGAGACGGTGGCGAGGACGAGCGCCAACAGCAGGGCGCCGAGCCGCTGAGGGCTGATGAGAACCGTCGAGTTGGTGCGGCTGACGCGCAGCAGGCGATCGGTGTCTGTCATGGGGCCTCCCCTTCGGTCGCGCGGTGCCGTCGCCGGACCTCGCCGTGTCACATGCCGGAAGTTCACGTCGTGTTCCTTTCCTCGATCTGATGGGCGGGACGATCCCGCCCACGGACGGTGGCACGCGTTCCAGCCGAGCGCGGGGCATCCTGGACGCCACTGGACGCCACTGGACACGGGCAGACGAGACCGAACCGGGGTAGACACCGGTGCCGGTCGGCACCGTCGAAACCGATCTGCCGGCTACCGGCCACCACCCTCGACCCGGATGCCGGGCCCCGCGCCGACCGCCCACCACCGTGGACGGACGCGCCGCAAGCAAGCGCCTTCCCGAAGTCTGGGTGCATTGACGGATATCGGTCGATCTGCTCTCGGTGATCAACCGGGTTGATTACGCTCCCGGATACCAGCGCCCACCGCCGGGCGGCCAGCACGCGGAGGCCGCATGTCCGTACGTCCCGACGCCCGACCGGCGATCGACCGTATGTCTGAGGAAGCCCGTTCCGCACTCGCCATCGTGCGCGAGGCCGCCGAGGTGCGGACGGTGCACGATCTGGCCGGGCTGCTGCGCCAGCTCCGGCGCCGACATGCCCGGCAGCAGGGCGACACCCCCTTGACGTACCGGCAGTTGGCGGCGAAGACCGGCTGGTCGCGCGGCGTCATCGGGGAGTACTTCGCGGGAAACGTGCTGCCCTCCACCGAGCGCTTCGACATCCTGACCGGTCTGCTCGGCGCCACTGGCGCCGAGCAGGGAGCGCTGGCCACCGCGCGTGACCGGGTCGAGGAAGGCCGGCGGCCGCCGAATCCGGCCGACCGGCAGGAGGAAACCGAAGTCCCGGTGGCCCAGGCGAGCCCTCCGGCAGCAGGTGCCGTGCGGAGATCGACCGTCGTCCCGCACCAGCTACCACCGGCCCTGGCCAGCTTCGTCGGCCGTACCGCGCAACTCGCCCAACTCGACGCCGCCGGCGGTGTCGGCAACGGGTCTGCCGTCCCGGACGCAGGTGGCGCCGGTGAACCCGTCGCGACGAGCGTCGTGCTGTCCGGCACCGCAGGGGTCGGCAAGACGACCCTTGCGGTGTACTGGGCGCACCGGGTCGCCGAGCGGTACCCGGACGGACAGCTCTACGTCAACCTCCGGGGATTCGATCCCGCCGGCGCGATGACGACGCCCGCCGAGGCGGTCCGGGGGTTCCTTGAGGCCCTCGACGTGCCACCCGAGCGCATCCCCGCCCAACTGTCCGCACAGGTGGGGCTGTACCGAAGCCTTCTCGCCGGCCGGCGGATGCTGGTGGTGCTGGACAACGCCCACGACGCCGACCAGGTGCGCCCCCTGCTGCCCGGCAGCCCGGGCTGCCTGGCGTTGGTGACCAGCCGCAACCGTCTCAGCGGTCTGGTTGCCGCCGAGGGAACCCGACCGATAACCGTTGACCTGCTCACCGTCGAGGAGTCACGCCAGCTGCTGGCCCGGCGCCTCGGTGTCGACCGGTTGACGGTCGAACCACGGGCCGTCGACGACATGATCGAGCGGTGCGCGCGGTTGCCGCTCGCGCTGGCCGTGGTCGCCGCCCGGGGACTGGCACACCCGGGGTTTCCCCTGGCCACCCTCGCCGCCGAACTGCGGCAGACGCAGCGCCTACGCGACGCGTTCGACGCCTGCGACGTCGTCACCGACGTGCAGGCGGTCTTCTCCTGGTCGTACCAGAGCCTCACCCCGCCCGCCGCGCGACTGTTCCGGCTCCTCGGCTGTCACTGCGGTCCCGAAATCGGGATACCCGCCGCCGCCAGCCTGGCTGGGCTGCCCCGCGATCAGGTGCACCGGCTGCTGACGGAACTGGCCAACGCCCACCTCGTCACCGAACACGCGCCGGGCAGATTCGGCACCCACGACCTGTTACGTGAGTACGCAGCCGAACTCATCGAGAACACCGAGACACCCGAGACCCACCGCGCGGCGATCCAACGCGGCCTCGACCACTACCTGCACTCGGCACACAACGCCGCGCTGCGGTTGCAGCCCAGCTGGGATCCGATCCCCTTGGCCGCTACCCCACCCGGGGTGGTGCCCGAGGCGATCAGCGACCACCGCCACGCGCTGGCCTGGTTCACCGCCGAGCATCGCGTCCTCCTCGCGGCAGTCGCCCAGGCAGCGCGGATCGGGTTCGAGGGGCACGCGTGGCGGCTGGCCCGCACCCTGGTCGACTTCCTGCAACGCCGGGGCCACTGGTTCGACCTGGTCGACGCGCAGCAGACCGCCTTGGCCGCGGCTCGGCGATCGAACGACCCGTCCGGGCACGCCAGCGCCCACCGCGACCTCGCCCGGGTGCTGGCCCGCACAGGCGAGCAGGAAAGGGCGGAGAGTCACTACCGCGCAGCGCTGAAGCTCTTCGGTGAACTCGACGACCACGCCGGGCAGGCGCGTACCCATCGGGCGTTCTGCGCAATGCTGGACCGGCTCGGTCGGCACACCGAGGTCCTGTACCACGCGCAACGCGCCGCGGATCTGTATCGGATCGTCGGCCACCTGTCCGGGGAGGCCAGCGCGCAGAACGGGATCGGTTGGGCGTACGCGCAACTCGGCCAGTACGGGCCGGCGCTCGAACACTGCCGGCGGGCATTGGTGCTGCTGCGCCAAACCGACGACCGGCACGGCGAGGCGAACACCTGGGACAGCCTCGGCTTCATCCACGACCGTCTCGGTCGCCACCGTCGAGCGGTCCGGTGTTACCACCGGGCGCTGCGCCTGTTCGTGCAGATCGGTGACCGGTACGACGAAGCGGAGAGCCTGATCCGGCTCGGTGCCAGCCGACGCTCGTCGGGCGACCGGGCGGGTGCCGTGCACACCTGGCAGCGGGCCCTGCGCATCCTTGACGAGCTCGGTCACCCCGACGCGGAGTGCGTCCGCGAGCAGATCGTCCGCATCACCCGGGGCGGGCGACACGAACGCGCGACGAGCAGAAGAGCGCGTCCGATCAGTCGAAGCTCAAGGCGACGCAGGCTGCGGGACCACCGACCGGCAGGCGTGCCGCGGCGTCCGGTGGACACTACTTCGACTCGCGTCGGGGTTACATGAACCTGCTGGGCCTGAGGTCGGTCAGGTTCAGCGCCGCTGTCGGTAGCCTGGTCGCTGGAGGGTGCGATGGGTTTCTACGAGATGGTGCGCGGCCGGTGGGCTGCGGGACGGCTCGTGTGCGTCGGGCTCGATCCCGATCCAGTACGGCTGCCGTCGGCCATCCGGGGCAGTGACGCGCGTCGCACCGCTGACTTCTGTCGGGCCGCCGAGGGTTATGGGGCAGGGTGCCTCCGTACGCCAGTCAAAATTGAGGTCACTCCTATCGGCTAGCTGCCGGAAGGCCCTCGAACAGCGCCGATTGAGTGAGACGCTTGCCGTACCAGATCTCCATGTACGGACCCGTGCAGTACGCCGGGATTTCGAGGTAGCCGTGTCGAATGTAGAGCGACCGTGCCTCGATCAGATCGAGGCGGGTGTTGAGAACCATCTCCCTTGCACCCAGCACGTATGCATGGTGCTCCAGCGCTGTCAGCAGCAGGCGGGCACCCCCACGGCCGCGGAAGCCAGGCCGCACGTAGACGCGGGTGAGCTCAGCGCGTTCGTCGTCGAGCATCGAGAATCCACCACAAGCGGCCGGCTCCCCCGCATAACGTCCGACGATGAACTGAACCGTGGGTGGGGTGAGCAGTTCGGCACCGTCCCCGGCAATCCCATGGTCGATCTCCTCGGCAGTCACGGGCCGCCTCAGGTAGCGGCCGGCGACTTCGGCGTAGTAGTCACGACGAAGAGCGCAGGCATCGGTTGAGTCGAAGGCTTCGGCGACCACGGACCAGGACGTCACCACGCTTCTCCATCGGTTGAGGCGCTCGCTGCCAATCTGCAGGCAATTGTGGTCAGCACCGGCAAGTAAGCCATCAGGTCCAAGCCGGTGTACTGATCTGCCGCCGTCCGAGCGCTTGGCGTCGGCCACCTCGGGCGCGTCCGTGGCAAGTGTCAGGTGTGCCCTGGTCAGTCGACCATTACGGCGAAGACCGACGACACCGGCACCGGCCCGGCACACCGTGAGTCGTTCGACCGGGCGCGGCTGTCGCCCATGACGAAGACGGAGTCGGCCGGCACGGTGACCGCGGCGAACCGGCGCGGCCCGCAGTAGTTCGGGTTCGGCGGCTCGTCGAGCGACGCGTCCTCAGCAACATAGGGCTCGGCCAGTGGCTTACCGTCGACCGTCACCCTGCCTGAGGTATCGCAGCAGGCGATGGTTTCGCCGCCGACCGCGACGACGCGTTTGAGCAGCGGCGCCTTACGGTCACCCCAGAGACCGCCGGGGGAACGGAGCAGGACGACATCGCCGCGCCGTGCCTCATACGTGCCGGTTACTTTCCGTGCGGTGACAACCTGGCCGGTCTTGACCGTCGGCTCCATACTGACGCCGCCCTGGGTGAACTGTTCGGTGGCTCCCGTCCCGGTCGCGTCACCGTCGCCGCAGCCGGCAACAGCCATCACGAGAAGGAACACCAGCAGTCTGCGCATCCGACGGATCCTGCCAGAATCGACGGCGCCGTGCGGTCCGCCGGGCGCGGCGCTACCCGGCACTGCTGCCCCACGGTCACATGCGCTGTCATGCCGCCGTCCGCTCGTGCTCGTGGCGGTGACGGCCATGCGGGGCTTCGGAGTGAGTGTCCGTTCGCCAACACGAGGAAAGTCGGTCGGTGTGGCACGTCCTCGGAGTGTGGTTGGGAATCCGGCGATTGTGATCAATCGACGGCTGCGGTCGGGGAGATCTTCTCGAAGAAGGCGCGTTCGGACAGTACGTGGTGGGGGCGTGGGACCCCGAGTTCCTGACGGACCTCCACGAACAGCCGGACCAGGTGGTCCTCGAGCTGATCCAGCGCCGACGGCTCGACCTCGTCCTCCCGCGGCGGCAACCCTTCGAGCTGGCGCAGGAGTCCGTAGCCGTACCGCAATGCGTACCGGGCTTCCTCTTGCACCTGGAGCGAGGTCGTGCTCAGCCTCAACCGCTCGAACTGAACTCGGGCCTCGTCGTGGGCTTCCCGCATCGTCGTACGGCGGCCCTCCGCATCGTAGCCTCGCCCCCAGAATGCCTGCCGCAGGCGGACGAGGGCCGCAGTGAAGTCGACGCACGCATTGCGCAGCCGCTCGCGTCGCTCGCGGATGTCGGCCTTTCTGGCCCGCCACAGGTCGGTGAGCAGAGTGCCGACGATGCCCAAGGCAGTGCCTGCCAACGCGAACAGCGCCTCTCTCACGAGGCCGATTATGACGATCGCGTCGGGCGAACGTGAGCCCACAAGCCAAGATCAAGCGTCTTTCTCTGCCGCGAGTCGCGCTCGCGACGCGCCGTCACAGCAACTGGCCGGCTGCCTCAGGGTCCAGGTCTCGTAACCTCCAGAAGACTCGACGAGATCCCGTCCTCTTCCAGCCGCAGAGCGTGCGCGTCGCCAGGCGGGAGCCATTCATGTCGCGCCGGCTGCCGTGCGGCCCGCTGGTGTCCGCAAGCCAGGTTGAAGAAATATGACGCAAGGTGTCAGGTTTTGGGTGGAGCATGGGTTCATCGGTCGGCGCCGGTGACAGGCGCGGACCTCGGCACAGATAGATACGGAGAGACAAGGACCTCGATGCGCGAAACCCCAGAAGATCTCGAAAAGCTCCAAGCTCTTCTTGACGCCTCCCTCGCTGGCTCCACCTCCCACCTCCGCTCGATCATCAACACCGCGCGCACACTGAACGCAGAGCAGCTCACCCAGGTCCTCACCGGCATGTGCACCCTCGCTCTGTCGAGCGTGACGGCGAAGGGTGAGCCGCGGATCAGCGGTGTGGACGGGCACTTCCTGCGAGGCAAGTGGTACTTCGGCACGGCGCCCGACGCCGCCAAGGCGCGGCACCTCGCGGCGCGGCCCGCCGTCAGCGCCGCACATATGCGTGGTGAGGACCTCGGTGTCTTCACGCACGGCAAGGTGGAGATCCTCAACCCCCGCAACGGCGACCAGGCCACGGACTGGCCGGACGTGCTCGCGTACTTGAAGGACTTCTACGGCGACGACCTCTTCGACTGGGACAACGATGTGGTCTACTACCGGCTGCATCCGCACTGGATGACCGTCTATGCCCCAGACATCGCCAAGCTGACCGTGGCGTCCCAGCCCTGACCCACAGCACCGGCCCACCGATGCGCGTCCAAGACCCGCTTCGTCGGAGATCTCGTTACCGCCTGGACAAGGGCGAACCGTTCAAGCCAGAAACGGAATACAGCCGTGAGGAATGCATGCCCACTGGTGTGTTACGCACCTTGCCCGGTGATCGGCACCCGGATAGCTTCCGATAGGGAGATCTAAACGCAACGCAGCCGAAACCGCAGCGTGACACCAGAGTAAAGGATGCCAGCTGATGATCATTCTGGGGTGCAACGGTTTTTCCCGCAGTGCGGAGATGTTTGCCGAACACTATGGCGCAGTTGGCACCGAGAAGCATTACCTGCTCGGGCACGACGCCGGCGCGGCGCTGCTCGTGGACGGCGAGCTGGTCGCCGCGGTTGAGGAGGAGCGCCTCAATCGGCAGAAGAAGACCTCAGACTTCCCGATCAACTCGATCCGCTGGGTCCTGGATCATGCGGGGATCGATTTCGGTGACGTCGACCTGATCGCGATCCCGTGGAACTTCGACGCCAAGGTCTTCGACAGCACGCTGGGCGAACTGGCATCGATCCCGATGCCGCCGATGGAGAAGCTGGTTCGTCTCAACCATATCGGCATGGTGTTCGCCACGGTGCTGGGACACGACGCGATCCTGGCCGACTTCGCCGCTCGTACCGGTTTCACCCCGGACCCGGCGAAGGTGGTATTCGTCCCGCACCACTTCGCCCACGCGATGACGGGCTACTACATGGCGGGGGTCAAGGACGCGGCATTCCTGATCAGCGACGGCCGGGCCGAGCTTCTGTCGTCGCTGACCGGGGAGATCCGGGACGGCCGGATCCGGGTCTTCGAGGACTCGTTCGTAACGGCAAATGACTCGCTGGGCAATCTCTACTCCTGCGTCACGCGGTTCTTGGGATTCGTGCCCAACAACGATGAATACAAGGTGATGGGCCTGGCCGGGTTCGGCGAGCCCCCGTCTCCCAACCCGTTCCTGGAGCACTTCGTCGAACTGCACGAGGGCGGGCGGTACACCATGGTCCTGCCCAACGACCTGGAGAACCCGCGGCAGTTCGAGCCCCTGATCGAGAAGCACTTCGGTCCAGCGGAGGCCACCATCGAGTACCAGTCCCGGGTCGCGGCGGCGGTCCAGGAGATGGTGACCGTGGTGACCCGGCACCAGGTGGCGGCGCTGGAGACCCGGACCGACCTGGATCACCTGCTGGTCGAGGGTGGGGTGGCGCTCAACTGCGTCAACAACACCGAGCTGCTGGAGGGCTCCCGGTTCTCCGACGTCTCGGTGAGTTTCGGCGCCAGTGACACCGGTGTGGCCATCGGCGCGACGGTGTTCGCGTGGGTCAACCACCCGGCCAACACCGCCGAGGTGAAGTACGCGCCGTCGGTCACCCCTTACCTCGGTCCGGAGTACGACGACGCCGAGGTCGAGCGGGCGCTCGGTGAGTTCGCCGACCGGGTGGAGTGGACCGCCCGGCTGACCGATGACGAGGTCGTCGACCAGGTGGCCCAGCTGCTCACCGGCAAGGTCGTGATCGGCTGGTTCGAGGGCCGGATCGAGCACGGGCCCCGGGCCCTCGGGCACCGCAGCATCCTGGCGAACCCGAACTTCCCCGACATCAAAGACATCATCAACAAGCGGGTCAAGCACCGGGAGCCGTTCCGGCCGTTCGCGCCGCTGGTGATGGAGCACGACGCGCCGAGAGTCTTCGAGATGGGCCGGAAGATCCGGTCGCCCTACATGACCTTCGTCTTCCCGGTCCGGCCGGAGTTCCGGGAGGTCATCCCAGGCGCTGTGCACGTCGACGGCACCTCCCGGGTGCAGACCGTCACCACCGAGCAGACCCCGAGGCTGGCGGCGCTGCTGCAGCGGTTCACCACGCTTACCGACGTGCCGTGCCTGATCAACACGTCCTTCAACGTGGCCGGCGAACCGATCGTGTGCAGCCCGACCGACGCGCTGAACTGCTTCCTGAGCACCGAGATCGACCACCTCGTGCTCGGCAACCGCCTGGTCGCCAAGCGTGTCGCGGGTGCCTGACCGTCATGAGGCGCCCCTCCGGCAACGGGACGTGGACCTGGCGGTGACGGTACGTCGACTTGAGGAGCTGTCCGTAGAGCTGCGGGCGTCAACGCAGTGGCGGGTGCACGTGTTCCCCACCGGAGCCACCGCCTGTCAGGGGGTGGCGAACTCCGGGCCGCCCCGGTCGGGGCGCAGCGTCGACCACAGACCGAAGGCGCTGATCATGAAAAGGACCAGACCTCCGCCGGCTGGCAGCAGCAACCAGGGGTCCGGCTCCCAGGCCAAGGTGGCGCTCGGCCGCGCCACCTTGGCCCTGATCGCGCCGTTGGGCCGGTCGTAGCGCAAGGGGCGGATGTGTACCCGGTCGATGCGGACGCTGCCGTCGTCTGCGGTGAAGGGACCCGAACACGCCCAACCGTCCCGCTTACCGCCAGACTCGAAGTGGCAATCACTGACCGCGACGTGCCCTGGCACCCCGGCGACGAACGCGTAGCTTCGCTCGGCCCCCATCACCATGAGGACCACCCCGAAAACCAGCACAAAGCCGCCGTACGCGGCGGGTGGCAAACCCCGCACCGTGTGGCCTCTGACGCGGTTGCGGGCGAACCGACCCATGTCGGCAGGGTACTGACATCGACCAACACCTGACCCGCCCATGTCGCACAGTGTCGGCTCCGCCTGAGAGGTTCAGCCGGCGTTGACCGGCAACCCCGGTCCTGCGGTACTCCCCATGAGCATGGCCTACTGCTGATCGGGCGATGCTGAGAGTCGTACTCCTGCCATGCCGGTCACTTCGCGCAGAGCGCGGCGTCGACGAGGGCGGCCCGGTCGGCGGCGACGGAGCCGTCCGTGACCGACCCGTTGAGCGAGGTGACCACAAGCGTCGCCGCGCGACCGTCGTCGGTGGCGCCGTTGACGGTCGAGTAACCGGGGATGTCACCGCCGTGGCCCCATGCCACCCCGCCGCAACTCAACGGGGTGCGGAAGAGACCGAGCCCGTACCCCACTCCCGATCGCGGATGCAGCGCGACGGTGGTCCGCATCTCGGCCAGCTGCGCGGGTTTGAGCAGTTTGCCGGCCAGCAGGGCCCGCAGGAACGTGTTGAGGTCGGCCGGAGTGGAGACCAGTTGGCCGGCGGCCCATCCCCAGCTCGGGTCCATCCGGGTGAAGTCGAGCAGTTCGCCGGTGGCTTCGTCGAGCTGGTAACCCTTGGGATGCCGGCCGCGGATACCTTCCTCACCGACCCCGGGCGCGTAGGTGTCGCGCAGGCCGATCCGCTCGATGACCCGGGTGGTGGCCAGCTCGTTGAACGGCCGGCCGGTGACCCGTTGGGCGATCAGGCCGGCCAGCAGGTAGTTGGTGTTGCTGTAGGCCCAGTCGCCGGCCGGCCGGCCTACCCTGGCGTTGGCCATGTCGAGCAGGTCCCGCGGCTCGAAGTAGGTGTGCTGGTACCGCGGGATGTCGATCATTTCCGGGAACATCGTGTCGGTGTAGTCGGGCAGCCCGCTGGTGTGCTGCAACAGTTGGCGGACCGTGATCGCGTCGGCGTCCACACCAGGGCTGCGCACCAGACCCGGCAGGTACGTCTCGACCGACTCGTCGAGATCCAGTGTGCCTTCACCGACGAGCTGCAACACGACGACGGAGGCGAACATCTTGCTGGCGCTGCCGATGCGTACCCGGCCGTTCTTCGGCACCTTGGCGCCGGTGCGCAGATCGGCGAGCCCGGCCGTGTAGTGCTGGTTCCGGCCGCGACGGTCCCGGACGGCGGCCAGCGCCCCCGGGTGCCGATCGGTACCGACGAGCTTCTCGATGCGTTGCCCGATGGCGTCGGGACGGGTCTCGGCCCAGGCGGTGCCGGCCGGGCCGGCGGCCGTGAGACCGCCCGCCGCGATCACCGCGGTCGTCGCCATGGCGACGACCCGGCGACGCGACCGGGTGGGCCGGCGGAGTCGAGTGGGGTGAGTGGGCATGGCAGGCTGCTCCTTGACTGGGTACGGATGGCGGCCGGACCGCCGCCCGGGCCGGGTGCGCCAGGCGTTCCGGCTAGGCCCGTGTCGAAGTCCTCGGTCGAGCCGAGGCGGTGTCCAGGCGGCGGTCCGGCAAGGCGGGTCGCCCCGTCAGTGGCGGGTCGGGCGAAGGGATCGGGTCGGTTGACCGGCGACGGCTACCTGCCGGCGCACAGGGCGGCGTCGAACGCGTCCAGGACCTGGAAGACGCCGTCGGGGACCGGGCTCGATCCGGCCGTCACCACGATGGTCACGGCGCGACCGTCGGCGGTGATGGCGGAACGGCTGGAGTATCCGTCGATGTCGCCGCCGTGCCCCCAGGCGCGACCGCCGCAGGAGAGGTCGTACCCGGTGGCGCCGAGGCCGTACTGCCACACCAGGTCCGGGAAAGCCTCGCCACCGGGGTGGAAGACCTTGCTGTCGCGCATCTCGGCCAGGGTCGCCGGCGAGATCAGCTTCCCGTACTGCAGCGCCACCAGGAACTTGTTGAGGTCGCTCGGGGTGGAGATCATCTGGCCGGCCGCCCAGGCGATGGAGGGGTCCACCTGAGTGGTGTCGACCCACTTCATCGTCTCCGGGTCAGGCAGGTAGCCCTTGGCGTACGGCCGGCGGATGGTCTTGTCACCGACACCCGGCCAGTACGTCTCGTGCAGCCCGACCGGCTTCAGGATCTTGTTGGTGATCACCTCGCTGATCGGGCGACCGGTGACCTTCTGCACCAGCAGACCGGCCACGATGTAGTTGGCGTTGCGGTACTGCACCTGCCCGCCGGGGGCCGGAGCATGCGCCTCGTGGGCGAACGCCGAGTCGAGCATGTCGCGCGGCTCGTAGTACCTGTCGCCCCACACGGAGACGTCCGGCAGGTCGTACTCGGGCAACCCGCTGGTCATACCCAGCAGGTGCCGGACCGTGATGGTGTGTCCGTCGAAGCCCTTGCCGCGGACCAGCCCCGGCAGGTACGTCTCGATCGGCTCGTCGAGCTGCACCTTGCCCTCGTCGACGAGCTGCAGGACGGCGACGGCGGTGAACATCTTGGTGTTGCTCGCCATCCGTACGTACCCGTCGGTGGGCACCTTCGCCCGGGTACGCGGGTCGTTGACGCCGGCGGTGTAGTTGGTGACGCGACCCTTGCTGTCCCGTACCGAGGCCAGCGCCCCGGGCGCGACGCCGGCCTTGACCAGCGCGTCCAGGCTGCGCTGGACGGTGTCCTTCTTCGGGCGCTGGGCCTGCGCGGCGTCGGCGTACTGAATGCCGATGCCGGCGAACCCGACCAGCGCGACGAGCGCCAGTGCGGCGGCGGTGCGACGGCCGGCGCCGAACCGTTTACGCGGCGTCGCGGTGCCATCGTCGTTGGTGATCGCCTTACCGGACCTGTCCGTGTGCTGCGGTGACATGGAATCTCCTGGTGAGTGTTCGGATCGGGCGCCCTGTGCGCCGATCCACGGAGCCGACGACGACTCGTCGAAGCCTGCGGTGGACTGGCTGACGGTCACTCCTTGACGCCGATGCTGTTGACCGGCGGGGTCCGCAGGAGTGCGCTGATGGGAGCGATGGTGGTGACCAGCGCGAGCAGCGTGGTACCGCCGATGATCGAGGCCCAGCCGAGCGGCGGGACGTAGGGGATCAGCTGTCCGGTCATCATCCGGACCACCGAGACCAACGTGACGGCGGCGATGGCTCCACCGATGAGCAGCGACGTGCCGAGCAGGCCGACCTGTTCGGCGTGCACCATCCGCTTGACCTGACGGGTCGTGACACCGACCAGGCGCAGTAGGGCCAGTTCACGGCCCCGGGTCAGCGCGGCCATGATCATGGTGTTGGCGGCAGCGAGGGCGGCGTAGCCGACCATGACGCCGATGACCAGCTTGTTCATCCAGGCGCTGAGCGCCAGGTCGGTGGCGAGCTGGGCGCCGACGGCCCCGGTGTCGACCAGGCCGCTGCCCGGGTACCGCTCGACCAGGCCGGCAAGCCCGGCGGCGGCCTCGGCGTCGCCCGGTTCGGTGCGGATCAGAACCTCGTCGTCGAGGTTGGTCGAGGCGTGGCCGTCAACCGTCTCCCGGTTGAGGGTCACGTCCCCGAAGGCGAGCCCGCGTTCGTAGATGGCGACCAGCCGCAGCGTCACCGGGGTGCCGTCGCCGAGCCAGATCTCGACCTGGTCGCCGAGTTCCGCCCCCTGGGTGGAGGCCTGCAGGTTCGATAGCGCCACGGTGTCGCCACGCAGGTCGGCGAGGCTGCCCTCGGTGACCGACAGGTCCATGGTCCGGTCGGCCCCGTCCGGGTCGACCGCCTGGGCGCCGACGGGTTCAACGCCCCCCATCACCGGCACAATCACCGAGGTACGCCGGATCGGTGTGGCGGCGACGACGCCGGGCAGCTCGCGGGCGTCCGCTGCGGCGCTCGCCGGCAGCCCGATCGCCGACACCAGCGAGTGCTGGGCCAGCAGCCCGTCGCGGGTCTGGGCGACGGCCTCCCGGTCCAGGTTGTCCTGCAGGAACCAGATCGAGCCGCCGAAGCCGACCGACAGCACCAACGCGGTCAGCACCGTCGCCATACCCTGCGCGTTCGCCCGCAGGTTGGCCGCCGCCAGGTAACCACTGTCGCCCCACACAGCGCGCAGCACCGGGCCGAGTACCTGTGCGGCGTACCGGTTGATCCACGGCGCGAGCAGTGCGGCGGCGAGGACGAAGACGAACAGCATGCCCAGCGCCGCGCCGAGTCCGGCCTGACCGCGGAGGGCGGTGGTGAACATGGTCAACGTGACGCCGCCGCCGAGTGCGATCAGACCGGCGAAGAGCCGGAGGAGGCTGCTGCGGGCCGGCTCCACGGCGATCTCACCGAGCGCCTCGGTCGGCCGGATCCGCAGCGTGCGACGGGCCGCGATCAGCGCCGCCGAGACCGCCACCAGCACGGTCGCCACGCTGACCGCCACCGCGGTGAGCACCCCGCCGTCGAACGGGAAGCCGTGTGGGATGAAGCCGCGGTCCATGAGCTGTCGGTGCACCCAGTCGGTCGCCCACAGGCCGGCGGGGATGCCGATCGCCGCCGCGACGATGGCCAGCTGCGCGACCTCGGCGACGACCAGCAGCCGTACCTGTCCCGGGGTCGCCGCGACGGCGCGCAACAGGGCCAGGTCGCGGCGGCGGTGGCGGACCGCCAGGCCGATCGTTCCGGCGACGACGAACAGGACGAGCCCGGCGACGTAGCCACCGAGTACCGAACCGAGTTGGATCAGCATGTCGGCCGCCATGAGCGCCTCGGACTGTTCGACTCCGGCCCGTTCGGTGCCCGTGTAGACCGTCGCGCCGGAGTCGGCGGCCAGCCGGTCGACCTCGGCCGTCACGGCCGCCGAGTCCGCGCCGGCCGCCAGGACGATCCCGATCAGTCCGGCCCGGTCCGGGCTGCCACTGAGCGCCGCGGCGTGCTCGTCGGTGAAGAACAGCGCGGACGGGGTGTCACCGGCGGCGGTACGGTCCACGATGCCGCTGATCCGGTACTGGTTGACCGAGCCGGCGGCGAGGACCGTGATCTGGTCGCCGGGCCGCAGCTGGGCGCCGGCCGCCGAGGCGAGCCGGCCGTCGATGGCGACTTCGTCGGTGGTGTCGGGCTGGTTGCCGTCGACGATCCGGTACGGGGTGAGCGCGGCGCTGCTCCAACCGTGCGCGACCGCCCCCTGCGCGGAGTCGTCGATCGGCACGACCGCCTGGATCGAACGGTCGGCGGCGGCGACCGCCACACCGGGCAGCTGCCCGATGCGTTCGGCGAGGGTGACCGGCACGCTTCCGCCGGTGGGCAGGTCCACGGTGACCGTGGACGTCTCCCCGAACTCGGTGGTCTCGATGGTCATGTCGCGATCCGCGACCAGGATGTCGGCGGCGCCGTACCGCTGGGGTGCGGGGGTGAACCGCATCCCGGACTCGACCATCACGCCCATCGACATGAGGATGATGACGCCGCAGGTGAGCGCGACGAGGGTGGCGACCGCGCTGCCGATGCGGTGGCGCAGCATCCGGAGGGCGAGCATCAGCATGGCTCAGCTCTCCTGGGTGACGAGCTGGCGGCGACCGAGCCACGCCAACTGCTCGGCGATCTGCTCCGCACCCGGCTGGGGCATGTCCCGCACGATCCGACCGTCGGCCAGGACCATCACCCGGTCGGCGTACGAGGCCGCCACCGGATCGTGGGTCACCATGATGACCGTCTGCTGCGCGTCGTCGACCACCGACCGCAGCAGGGCCAGCACGTCGGCGGCGGTCTGGGTGTCCAGCGCGCCGGTCGGTTCGTCACAGAAGATCACCTCGGGGCGCATCGCGAGCGCCCGGGCGATCGCCACCCGCTGCTGCTGCCCGCCGGACAACTCGGCCGGGCGGTGGTGCAACCGGTCGCCGAGCCCGACCCGCTCGACCACCTGACGCAGCCAGGCGGCGTCCGGGCGTACCCCGGACAGCCGCAGCGGCAGGTGGATGTTCTCCTCGACGGTCAGCGCGCCGATCAGATTGAAGGCCTGGAAGACGAAGCCGATCCGGCTGCGCCGCAGCTTGGTCAGCTTCGTCTCCGACAGCCGCGACAGCTCCTGGCCGCCGATCCACACCTGCCCGGAGGAGGGCCGGTCCAGGCCGGCTGCGGTCTGCAGCAGAGTGCTCTTGCCGGAACCGGACGGCCCCATCACCGCAGTGAACGTGCCGCGGTGGAACTCCGCGTCGACGCCGGCGAGCGCGGTGACGGCCTGCGGTCCGGAACCATACGTACGGGCGAGCTGTATCACGCGGACCGCCGGGTCGGCGGGGCGTCCAACGCGGACGGACATCTGGACCAACCTCTCCATGTCGTCAGAGGACGATGACATGGAGAACGCTATGGTCAGATGGGTTGCCGGACGATCTAGCGTGCTGGCCAACCGGGGTACAGCAGGCTGTACCAATCGCGCGGCGCTGGCATCACCAACTGCGGCGCTGGGCGTCCTCGAGGTAGCGCAGCACCGCCGTCACCCGCCGGTCGGCGCGGTCGTCCGGGGCGAGACCGAGCTTCCCGAAGATGCTGCGGATGTGCTTGTGCACGGCCCCGTCGGTGACGAACAGCCGTTGCGCGATCGCCCCGTTGCCGAGCCCTTCAGCCATCAGGGCAAGCACGTCGCGTTCCCGGGCGCTGAGCCGGCTCAGGGTGCTGTCGGGACGACTGCGGGCGAACAACTGGCCGACCACCTCCGGGTCGATCGCCGTACCGCCTTCGGCGACCCGGTGCAGTGCGGTGAGGAACTCCTCGACCCGGCCGACCCGCTCCTTCAGCAGGTAGCCGAGCCGGACCGCGCCGCCGGCGAGCAGGTCGGTGGCGAACGCCTGCTCGACGTACGCCGACAGGACCAGCACCGCGAGGTCGGGTCGACGACGCCGGGCCTCGACGGCGGCCACGATGCCCTCGTCGGTGTGGGTGGGCGGCATCCGGACGTCGACGATCGCGACGTCCGGCCGGAACTCGTCGACGGCGGCCAGGAAGGTCGTCGGTGCGTCGGTGGTGGCGACCACGTCGAGCCCCTCGGCCCGCAGCAGCAGCGACAGACCTTCCCGCAGCAGGGCGTCGTCCTCGGCGATCACGATCCGCATGGCAGCTCCACGAGTAGGGTCGTCGGCCCACCGGGTGGGCTGGTCAGAGTGAACCGGCCGTCGTGGCCCTGCACCCGCCGCCGGATGCCGCCGATGCCCGAGCCGTGGCCCTCGTCGGCACCGCCCCGGCCGTCGTCGACGACCGACACGTACAGCCGGTCGATACTGCGCCGCACGGTGACCGCCGCCGAGGCGGCACCACTGTGCCGGGCGACGTTTGTCAACGCCTCCGCGACCACGAAATACGCCGTCGCCTCGACCGACGCGGCGCATCGGCCCGGGACGTCGACCTCCACCGTGCACGGCACCCCGCAGCCGGCGGCCAGTCCGTCGAGCGCGGCGGCGAGCCCACGGTCGTCGAGCACCGGGGGCAGAATCCCGCGTACGACGCTGCGCAGCTCCGCGAGGGCCAGTTCAGCCGAGTCGTGCGCGCGGTCCAGGATCTCCACCGCCCGCGCCGGATTGCGGAGCATCGCCCGCCGCGCGGCACCCAGCAGCACGGTGACCGCGACCAGCCGGTTCTGCGCCCCGTCGTGCAGGGACCGCTCGATGCGCCGCAGCTCGACGGCGTGCGCGTCCAGCGCGGCCGCCCGGGTGGCGGTCAGCTCGGCGATCCGCAGCGACATGTCGACGTCGCGCGGGGGTGCCAGCAACCGTCGCCCCGGCAGCGCCTGCAGCCCGGCCAGCGGCGGGTTGAGCGCCACGGTCGCGGCGAGCCAGCCGACCCCGATCAACCCCACCAGCAGCGCGTCGGGGAGCCCGTCGATCCGCCAGTCGATGAACCCCGGACCGCCCGCCTCCGGCGGCAGCACCCAGTAGTAGAGCGGAAACAGCAGGTTCTGCACGGCGGAGATCGGCAGCGACAACCCGAGCACACCCAGCCCGAACCCGACGGTGCCGTGGATGCCCACGAACGCGCACTCACGCCGAAACCACGGGTCGCGCAGGACGTCGCGCAGGCTCGTGGGGACCGCCGGCGGCAGGGGCAGATCGCGGTCCCATCGCGACAGCCGGGCCCGCTCCCGGTTGGCGGCGAGCCGGACCGCCTTCGCCGCCGACGGGACCATCGCCAGGCCGACGCCGACCACGCTGGCGAGCGCCACCAGGACCAGGAGCAGTACGGCCGCCAGCGCCAGGATCGACGTGCCGAGGCCGCCGACGAGGTGTTCGACGGCGTCGACAGACATTCGTAGGCGGCGACGCAGGTGTCGCCGCGCCGCCCGCCAGAGCTGCGGGCCCAGTCGTCCCGCAGCGGCCGAAGCGCCAGCGGCGTCCCTGCGCGGCATCCCGTACCTCCCGGCAGAGACCATAGCGACGCAAGGTCGGCTCCGGCGTGCCGCGGCCCAGAAAGTACAGCCTGCTGTACCAGTCCTGTGGGTGCCCTTGAGACTTGCAGCTGACGCATGGGTCAGGGTTTACGGTCGCGCTCCACCGACCGAGCAAGGAGCGTCACGTGCCTTCACTGCCCTCCATCCATCGTCAGGTTCAGTTGCTCACGACTCCGGACGGCCTGCCGCGCCCGGAAGACTTCACCATCGTTGAGGTCCCGGTGCCACCCCGCTCGTCCGGCGAGGTTCTGGTCCGCAACCGTGCCTTCCTGGTCTCCGCGGCCCTGCTCCGGACCCTCATCGGCGCGGCCGCGGCGGGACTGCCCGGTCCGCGACCAGGCGATCCGCTGCCCGGCGCCGCGATCGGCGAGGTCGTCGCCGCCCCCGACTCCAGCGGCCTGCGTCCGGGCGAGTTGGTCGGGCACGACCTCGGCTGGCGCGAGTACGCGGTCGTCCCGGTCGACCAGTGCCGGCGGCTCGGAGACTCGCTACCGGATCCGCTGGCTCACCTGTCGCAGGGCTGGACCGCGTACGCGGCGCTGACCCGCACCGCCGCCGTTCGTGCCGGCGACACGGTGCTCATCACCGGCGCCGCCGGTGCCGTCGGTTCCCTCGCCAGCCAGATCGCCCGTCGTCTCGGCGCGGCCAGAGTCATCGGTACCACCGGCTCACCGGCGAAGGCCCGCGTCCTGACCACCGAACTCGGCTACGACGCGGTCGTCGTACGCGGAGCGGAACCGATCGCCACGCAGCTCGCCGACGCCGCTCCGGACGGCATCGACGTGGCGCTCGACACCGTCGGCGGCGAACAGCTTCAGGCTGCGGTGCAAGCCGCCCGGCCCCACGCCCGCATCGTCCTGATCGGCGCGTTGTCGGCGCAACTCGCCGCCGAGGGCGCTGGCACGACCGCGCCGCTGGAACTGGACCTCGCGCCCATCGTGCTCAAGCGAACCAGCATGCGCGGGTTCAACGCCGCCGACCACCCCGACGCGCTCGCCGAATGGACGCAGCGGTTCGGCGACTGGCTACAGGCTGGCAGCATCCGATTTCCGCATACCCGCATCCATGGAATCGACCGGGCCGCCCGAGCGTTCCAGGAGGTCGTCGAGGGACGGCATGTCGGCGCTGTCCTCGTAGCGCTCTGACACTCGGGAGGCACGATGCGTATCGGTGACGCCGCAGCGGCAGCGGGAACCACACCGCGGGCGTTACGCTTCTACGAACAGCGGGGACTGCTGGCACCACCGATACGCACCCGCACCGGGCAACGGACCTACAGCAATGCCGACGTGGCCCGAGTGAAGATCATCCGCGAGTTGCTGTCGCTCGGCCTGACCGTTGACGACATCGCCACGCTCAGCGCCCATCTTCATCTGCTCGACGGCGACACTCTGCCCGAACACACCGTGCCCGACCACATCCGGCTGCCACAGGCGAGTGAAATGTTCCGCCGCCGGCTGGAGATCATCGATGGGCACATCACCCGACTGACCCGACTGCGGCAACTGCTGTCCGTCTGCCACGCTCAGTTGGCCGAGAAAGCGCCGCCTGCGACGGCAGACACCCTCGGTCGGACCAGTGACGGCCGCGCTCCGGGGCGGGCTGGGACGATTCGGTGATCCGCCGGGACGGGTGCTCACCGGCGGCCCCCGAGAAGGGCGTGGGTGACCACGCCGACGACGGCGATGGTCGCGGCGCAGGCAGCGGCCGAGGCGGTGGCGGCCGGCTGCAGCATCCAGGTCAGGATCTCCTGGTACAGGTGCCCGCTCGCCGGCCCGGACAGGATCACCGCGAGTGTCCACCCGACCGGGAGAAGCCAGGCCCACTGCGCACCCCAGACTGCTCCGACGGCGAGGAGCCCACCGAGCCCGGTGGTGTTCCTGATCATCAGCGCCGCCGTCGCCAGCGGTTCACCGGTCAGCGCCGGCGCCGCGGCGATGAGCGTCGCGGTGGCCATCACCGCCAGGATGTGCGCGGCGCGGCGCGGCGGCCACGGCAGGGACGCCGTCCGCTCCAACGCGGGATCGGCGCCGGTGAGCCCGGGCCCGAACGCGACGATGGCGACGAGCGTCGACAACAACGCGACCGCGAGCCTGAGTCGCGGCTCCTCGGCCGTCTGGCCCAGCCCCCACAACACGAGTACGCCGGCCGCCGCCGCCCCGGCGGCGGCCGGGACGCCCCGGCACCGCAGGTACAACGTGAGCCACCTCATGGGTGGTCACCGACCAGAAGGTCGAGCAGATTCACCTCGGTGCAGGCCAGCGCCGCCCTCCGCAGCGCGGCGACGCGGTCCCGCTGCTCCGCCGCCGGAAACGCGCGAAGTGTCTGCCACGTCTGACCTGCCGCGTCGCCGTCCGGGCCGTCCGGTGGCGCGCTGTCGGCCAGCCAGGCGGCCGCGGCCAGCCGCGCGACGCGGTTCGCCCGGGCCGCGTCGGGTTTTCCGATGGTGTACGCACACGGCCGGGTGCCCGCCCCGTCGAGGAGACGCCACCGCAACTCGTCGGGGGTTGCCTTCACGCCACCCCAGGGCGCGAGCTCGAGTTCCACGAGCAGCACATCCCTCGGTCGCGGGGTCGGCTGGTTCTCGTACCAGGATTCGGGTGTTTCGTGGACCGAGGTCGGTGCCTGCGGGAGCTTCGCCGACATCGTCGCGAGCGCCTGCCGCGCCGGATCCCGCAGCTCCGCCAGAGCGCTGGCGTGAACCCGGGTGACACACACCTCGGGCCCCGGTCCGGCGGTGCAGACCAGCGCGACCGCCGCCGCATCGGGCACCGGCAGCCGCTGCCGGCCGTCGGGAAGTACCGCCAGGGCCACCACGGCCGCCACCACGGCGGGCAGGGCCGCCACCATCCGGGCGGTCCGGGTGGCGCAGAGGAAGCCGGCGAGCGCGCTCGCTGCCAGGCCGACCAGCCAGACAGTGTGGGCGACGCTGACTCTGCCCAGCACCGTCACGAAGTCGCCCCAGAACCCGAACGGTGACGGCGTCAGCAGATGAACGATCTTCGGCACGTGGGCGTACCCCCGGTCGGTGATCGCGACGAGCGCCACGGTGGCACCCACGACGGCGGTGACGGGTGGGGTAAGGCGGAACGGGGCGAGCGCCCCGACGGTCATGCCCAGCCAGACGCCGGACACCATCCACAGCACACCGACACCGGCTATCACGATGGACTGCCCCGGCAGATAGCTCGCATACGCCGCGACCTGGACCGCGCCGCCGACATACATCAGGACGTAGCCGGCGGCCCCGGCGAGCGCCATCGCCGTGGCTGCCGGCAGCACCCGCTGCCACCGCGGACGGGCGGTCGCCGCGACCAGTTCCTCGGTGCGGCAGCGGCGGTCGCGGCCGGCCTGCCACGCGCCCAGGCCCAGCGCCATGGGCCAGAGGATGAACAGATACTCCCGCTGCCAGAGCGCCAGCAGCATCCAGCGTCCCCCCCAACCGTCCAGCGCGACATAGAGCAGGGCGGTGCCGACCAGCGCGGCACCCAGGGCCGTCCAGGGCGCCACCGACCGATGGATCTCGATGCGCAGGATCCGGCCGGTCATGCGGTGCGCTCCCCCGCCGCGCGGTGCCGGCGCAACAGCTCGGTGTACCCGCGTTCGGCCGAACTGTCGCCCACTCCCTCGCGGCCCAGTTCCACCAGATCAGCCGGACCACCGTGGAACACCAGCCGACCGGCATCCATCAGCACCACGTTCGTGCAGGCAGCGACCACGTCCTCCACCAGGTGGGTGGAGACGACGACACAGGTGTGCTCGCCCAGCTCGCGCAGCAGCGAGCGGAAGGCCAGCCGCTGCTCGGGATCGAGACCTACCGTGGGCTCGTCCAGCAGCAGGATCTCCGGATCGTTGACGATCGCCTGCGCGATGCCGGCTCGCCGCACCATCCCACCGGAAAGCGTCTTCATGCGTGAGTCGCCACGCTCGGCCAGGCCCACACGTTCCAACGCACGCTGCACCGCGTCCGGGATGTCGTGCGCCGGCACCTCCTTCAGCCAGGCAAGGTATTCGACGAACTCCCGTACCGTGAACCGGCCGTAGAACCCGAATTCCTGCGGAAGGTAGCCGATCGACCGGCGCAACGTCCGCAGGTCGGATCGTGCGTGCACGGGGTGACCGAGTAGTTCGAGCACGCCGCCGGCTGGGCGCGACACGGTCGCGAGCGCCCGCATCAGCGTCGTCTTGCCGGCTCCGTTGGGCCCGAGCAGCCCGTGCACACCGTTGCCCATCGACAGGTCGAGGCCATCGACGGCCAGGCGTCTGCCCGCTCGCACCCGAAGCTCCACCGCCCGGATCGCCCACGCGTATGTCGTCGGCGCCAGGAGGGCGGCACTGATCCCTTTCCTCATTCCGTACCTTCTTCTCATCGGAGCTCCGCGTAACCACTGCGACGAGGCAGGAGGACGAGAGCCACCACCACGGTCAGCGCCGCCCACCCCGGCAGGGCGGCCTCGCTCAGCAGTACCGGCAGCCGGGCGGTGACGATGCTCGGCCCGACGACCACCGTGGCCCAGAGCAACGCCAGGCCCCACGCCGCCCTCGGCAGACCGACCACCTTGCCGAGCGCCAGCGCACCCGCCGTGAACGCCAGGCAGGGCATCAACCAGCGCGCCGGGGATGCGCCGACCATCCAACCGGCCACCGTCAGCACCGGGATCACCACCACGAGCACGACCAGGGTTCGTCGCAGCACCATCCCGAGGCCGGCCCGGGCGGTCGCGACGACCAGTTCGTGGGCCGGATCGAGCCGCCCGGTCCAGGCGGTGGCGACCCCGAGGAGCGGCGCGACCGGCGCCAGGAGCACCACCAGCGACGGCGGTGTCGCGCCCCGGCCGGCGACCGCCAGGTCGAACCCGAGCGCGACCAGCACCACCAGCACCGTCGTCACGAGCCAGGGAACGAGCACCGGCGTCACCCACCGGGCGGACCGCGCAGGTAGCCACCGGCGCCGGACAGTCACCGGCTCGGCGGCGGACATCGCAGCTTCCACCTTCACCCAGACGGTGGCCAGCAGCGCCATCGAATCACCGTCGCTGGCGTCCGCCAGCCGGCTCCGGCAGTCGGCACACTGCTCCAGGTGTGTCTCCATCGCCCACAGGACGTCCGCTGCGATGCCCGGATCACCGGCGGCATAGCGGCCCAATGCCCGGACCGGGATGTGTGCGTTCACGACAACGCCTCCCGCAGTGCCAGTCGCGCACGACGGGCGCGAGTCTTCACGGTTCCCTCCGGAAGGCCGAGCATGAGCGCGGTCTCCCGGACCGAAAGTCCGTCCAACACCAGGGCGTGCAGCACCTGACGCAGCTCCGGTGCCAGCCGGCGCAGCGCATCACCCATGTCGTCGCCGATCGCGCCGGCCAACACCACGTCCTCCGCCGCCGGCGAGTCCTCCAGGGCCAGCGGCAGCGGCACCGCCTGGGCATCCCTCGCGCGTCGCCGAAATCCGTCGACGAGCCGCCGCGCGGCGATCGACCACAGCCAGCCGACCGCGCTACCGGCACTCATACCCGCGTAGGAGTCGGCGGCCCGCCACACCGCGAGATACGTCTCCTGGATGACATCAGCGATCAGGTCGTCGTCCGCGCAGCGACGGCGGAGACGATAGAGCAACCACGGAGACGTCCGGCGGTACAGTTCGTCGAACGCCGCACCGTCGCCACGCGCGATCCGCCGCAGCAACTCCCCTTCGTCTTGCCTCACGTCCATACAGACGCCGACCACCAAGATCAGGTTCTCGTCGCCGACGATTTCACGACTCGGCTGCTGGTAAGCCAGGCGGCGTGCCGGCGGCCCGATCTTTGCGGTCTGTGGATTCGCAGTCGAGGCCCCCGCACCAGCGACAACCCGGGGATGGACCTTCGCGTTGCAGGGCTGGCGTCATTGTTCAAGACGTCCGGTCGCTGCCGGCATAGCCTTCCGCGAAACAGTTTGGGAGATGGGACGAGGAGCCGGTGGACGAGTTCGCGAGCGCGGTCCTGATCGCAGCGGTGCGGCGCGCGCTCGCCGAGGAGGCGATCGCGGTCCCGGCGTACCCGTCGGGTGGTGCGCTGATGCCGCTCGATGCGAAACGCCGGCTCCTGGCCGGCATAGCGCAGGCCCACGGACTGCTGCCACTGCTGCGCGTGGGCCTGTTCCTGCCGCGGCTGCCGCCGGATCCGGCCCTGTTGGCGCTCGCGGCAGCCAGGACCCCCGACGACCTCTTCGCGCGGTGGGGCCGGCTGGAGCGTTTCACCCACTCGCGCCACCGGGTCGTGGTGCGCGAGGCGGGCCCGTCCCACCTCGTCGCCGAGCACGTCGGGCCGCCCGGAGCGCCGCCCGAGCCCGCCGAGGACGCGCTGATCCTCGGCGTGCTGACAGCGTTGCTGGCGGCGATCGGTGCGCGCGGGGTAACGGTCGCGCTCGATTCACGCCGGGTGCTGGTCGTGTACGCCGACGGGGTCTTCACGGCCCCACCGCCCGGTCACGCCACTGCGGTCTGGCACTTCGCATGGTCGTCGCTTGCGCCGACGGCAAGGGCGGATCGGCCGCTCACCGGAACCGACGTGGCAGCCCGTGCCCGGCGTCTGCTCGCCGGCAACCTCGCCCACCGCTGGACGTTGGGTGCCCTGGCCGCCGAGCTGGGCATGGCGCCACGCAGCCTGCAACGCCGGCTGCAGGCCGAGGGCGGCTTCGCCGTGCTGCTCGCCGCCGCGCGCGCCGAGGCCGCCGCCGACCTCTTGATGAACGCCGGACACTCGCTCGGCGTGGTCGGTTTCGCCTGTGGCTACGCCGACCAACCGCACTTCACCCGCGAGTTCCGACGCCGGACCGCCATGACGCCCGCAGCGTACCGGACGGCCTTCGCCCGCCCGACCTCCCAGCCTCACCTCGGCAACCGGGACCACCAACTGGCGCGAGTAAAGGAGGCGGGGCGATGAACCTCGCAGGCAGAACGATTCTTGTCACAGGCGGCGCCAGGGGCATCGGCCGAGAGCTCACTCGGCAACTGGTCGAACGTGGAGCACAGGTGGTGGCTGTCGGACGCGACTACGGCCAGCTCGCCGCGCTGGAGGCCGAGCACCGCGGCCGCGTCCACCCCTGGACGGTCGACCTGGCAAACCCCGACGCGGTCGATGCCTTCATCGGCGAGGTCACCGACCGGCACCCCGCTCTCTCAGTGGTGATCAACAATGCCGGTGTGCAGACACTCACCGACTTCCTCGGCGCCGACCCGCATTCCCTGCGGCCGGCCGTGCGTCGCGAGGTCGCCGTCAATCTCGACGCCGTCATCGCGCTGTCCACCGGCCTGTTGCCACACCTGCGCCGGCAGCCCTCCGCAGCGATCGTGAACGTCTCCACCGGGCTGGCACTGGCACCCAAACAATCGGCACCGGTGTACTGCGCGACCAAGGCGGGTGTGCGCACCTTCACCCGTGCGCTTCGCTACCAGTGCCAGGACGCAGCCCCGGACGTACGGGTGATCGATGCAGTCATGGCCCTCGTCGACACCGATATGACGCACGGGCGTGGCCGCGGCAAGATCAGCGCCAGTCAGGCGGCGGCTGCGGTCCTCGACGGCATGCGCCGCGGCGGCGACGAGATCTACGTCGGTAGGACAAAGCTCCTACGCACGATCATGCGGCTCTCACCCACGCTCGGCTACCGCGTCCTACGCAACGGCTGACCGGCCGCCGGACCCGCTAGGCGACCGGCCAGCCCATCGCCTCCCCCGCTGGCGAGCCCTGCAACGCCCTACCGCTGACCGCCCCGACCAGTCCTTGCCGGCTGCCGGTAAGGCGTCACGGGTGGGCTTGATCCTCGCTTTCATGAGACGCCTCACCCCCTGCAGAGCGTCCTAGGACATCAGCCTCTCAAGGCTCCATGGCGCGCGTCGAACGTTCGGTGTCGATCGTGGCGAGTCTCGCGCGTACCTTGGCTGCCCGTTGCTCCAGCCGGGTTTGCACGTGCGGGCCGTGCGCGGTGGAGGCGGTTCGCGCTGCCGTGCTGCCCGTGTCTTCTCGGCTGGACGGGCGGCTGCCCACAATCCTGCAACAAACCTGCACATCGCTGGGCTTGTCATGCCGGCAAGCGCTTTCCTAGCCTGGCATTACATCGATGTTTCGCTCTATAGCCAGGCTGATGACATGACCCTGTAGCCATCCTGCGGTGTCGGGCTGTGCAGGAGACGCCTTGCACCGTGCTCACTCCCCGAGGAGACGAACAGTGAGAACTACCGTGCGACAAAGGCTGCTCGCCGGCGGCACCGCCGTGGCCGCCGCAGCCGCCGTTGCCTCAGCGCTGCCGGTGTCCCGAGCGTCCGGCTCGGCCGACGGATTCGCCGCCGCATCGGTGAGCGCCAACGCGACGAACCTCAGTCTCGGGGCCGGCGCCGACGGCTCCAGCAAGGCCAGCGGCACCAGCTACGGCAACGTGATCGACGGCGACATGGGCAGCTACTGGTCGCCGACCGGCACGACCGGTCGCATCTCCGTCAAGTGGGGCACCGCCACCACCGTGGCGTCGGTGAACATCCGGGAGGCGGCCGGCGCGGTAGGTGTCGTCGGCTCCTGGCGACTCGTCAACAACGACACCGGCGCCACCCTGGCCAGTGGCGCCGGGGCCGGGGTCATCAACTTCCCCGCCACCTCGCTGAGAAAGATCAACTTCGAGATCACCGGCGCAAGCGGCACGCCGAGGATCGCCGAGTTCGAGACGTACGCCTCAGGTGCCACGCCCGGGCCGACGACCCCGCCGCCGACGACCGGGCCGACCACCCCGCCACCGAGCACGCCCCCACCGACCAGCCCGCCCCCGCCGTCGAGCGGCACGCTGTACGTGGCGCCGACCGGCACCGACAGCGCGGCCGGCACGCTTGCGAACCCGACGACGCTCACTTCCGCGATCACCCGGATTCCCACCGGCGGAACGATCTTCCTGCGCGGCGGCACCTACCGCTACTCGCAGACCATCACCATCGCCCAGGGCAACAACGGCACGTCGAGCGCACGCAAGAACATCTTCGCGTACGCGGGTGAGACCCCGATCCTGAACTTCTCGGCGCAGAGCGAGGACCCGGCCAACCGGGGCCTGGCGGTGGGCGGATCGTACTGGCACATCCGCGGCATCATCGTCGAGCGGGCCGGCGACAACGGCATCCTGCTGGCCGGCAACAACAACATCATCGAGCGTACGATCACCCGCCACAACCGGGACTCAGGGCTGCAACTTTCGCGGCTGATCGCAAACGCGCCCCGCGACCAGTGGCCCTCCAACAACCTCGTGGTGAGCACTGTGTCGCACGACAACGTCGACTCCGACGGCGAGGATGCCGACGGTTTCGCCCCGAAGCTGACCGTCGGTCCCGGCAACGTCTTCCGTTACACGGTGGCACACAACAACATCGACGACGGCTACGACCTCTACACCAAGAGCGACACCGGGGCCATCGGCGCGGTGACCATCGAGTCCTCCCTCGCCTACCACAACGGCACCTTGAGCAACGGCGGCCAGGCCGGCAACGGCGACCGCAACGGATTCAAGCTCGGCGGCGAGGACATCGCGGTGAACCACACCATCCGCGGCAACATCGCCTACGCCAACGGCAAGCACGGGTTCACCTACAACCGCAACCCCGGCACGATGACGGTGTCGAACAACGCCAACATCGGCAACGCCGAGCGCAACTTCAACTTCGACGGCGGCTCCTCGGTGTTCCGAAACAACACCTCGTGCAACGGCGGCTCGAACGACCGGATCATCGGCAACTCCGACAGCTCGAACCAGTTCTGGTCCGGCACCAACGGAACCCGGTGTTCGTCGTACACCGGCGCTCTGGGCTGGTCCTTCGCCTCCGACGGTCGGCTGGTCGTGACCTTCGGCGGCCGAGTGGTCACTCCGTAACGAGCGCGGCCGACGCCGGCGTCACCGCCGAGGCGACGCCGGCATCGGCTCTGGTCCACCGGGGACTTACAGCCGTCCGTAGACCGGGTGCGCCCCGCCGTCGGTTTCTCCCGACGCGCGGGCGACGCCCGCCGCCGGGTACGGACACGAGGCGGAACTCCCGTGGCCCCGGCGGCGGATCAGTGACAGAGGACGCTTCGTACTGATGGTCCGGCGCGACGGCAACGACTGCTGCACCGACGAAGGTCAGCGTCAGCCGACCGTCTTCGCCTGGGAGGGAACCGTTCCTGCAGGCTGAGGAGATGTCAGGCGTCGTACCTGAAGTGTGCCGGCGGACCGCTCTCCGGGCAGGCGCGGCGGGGCGTCTGCGCACACTCGATCCAGTGGTCGCCGCCTGGGGGTACCTGGTAGGTCCGGGGTCCGGGCGCTGCGGTCGTGACAAAGCTCCGACCCCGGTTGGTCACCTCGACCCGCTTTCGTTTCCCAGCGACCACCAGGTCGAGTTCGATAGTCCACTCCACCGTGCCGGTGGTGAACGCGGTCAGGTCGAACACCTCGGTCTCGCCCTTGGCGAGGGTGAACCCGAACAGTGGCCTGCGCCCCTCGATCAGGGTGCGGTAGCGTGCGGCCGGCTGGGGAGCGTCCAGGTCCATCTCGACGTCCCGTGGTTCGACGGCTCCCTGCTGGCCGCCGCAGCGCAGTTGCACACCGGCCGGTTCCGGAGTTTGGCTGCGCCGGATCACGCGAGCACGCAGGTTGTCGATGAGCACCCCCTGATCGCTGGCGCCCTGCACGACGACGCGCACCCGGCTCACCTTGTGATCGACAGCGCCGAGGGCGCGCGCCCAGTCGATCAGCGTCGCGCAGCCCACCGGTGGATCATCGGGGGGCCGGACGTCCTTCGGCAGCACCATGGCGAACTCAGCAGTGCCCCAGGTGTCCACGGTGGCCGGATTCGCCACGACGTGTACCGCGACGACCTGCGGGTCCAGATGGTCAACCCACCTGGGTACATAGATGCCCGCGACGGCGCCGAGGAGGGCGGCTACCGCAGTGCCCAGCACGAACCACCAGGCCCGATGTAACGATCCCAGCACCCGGCGCAGCCGCGGTAGCGGCTGATCGCCACCCGGTTTGTCCTGGGCCGCTGTCGGACGCCCACCCCGGACTGCCTTCTTCCGGTCCCGACCGCTGTTGCCGCGCCGCCGTTTCGGTTTGCCACCGCTCACGACCCAGGCCCCTGCCACGAACCCGCCAGTTTGCCGTCCGGGACCGACCACACGTGGCCGTGTTCCGGGCCGGCCAGCAGCCAGCCGCCGTCTTCGGTGAACTCCATCTCGGCGGGGTTCACTGCCGGTTTGGCGCCAAGTGGCACGGCCGGCACCTTCCAGTGTCCAACCTCTTGGGGAGGGCCCGGGTCCCAGAGCACTACTTCGTCGTTCAGAGTCAGGAATGCCACGTGCCGAGCCTGCCGGTCCACTGTGCTGGTCAGCGTGCTACCGCAGGCGCAGAGCCGCCACTGGAATGTCTGCTCGTATGGTGCCCAGACCAGGAAGCCTTCTTGACCCGCGATCACCACCCGCTTTCCGCCGTTGACCACGGCCAGCCCAGCCACATACAAGATGGCACGCGGATCACTCGGAACCTCGATGCTCGACGGAAGCGGCGAAACGATCTCGCGACGACTGTGCAGATCGTGGAGCCAGTAGCGACTGTTGTTCCGTTCATCGAACAGTTCGACCACCAGATGGCCGCTGTCGGCCGAGAAGCGCAACCTGCCGGCGCGCGGCTGGGGTGCGCCGTCCGGCCGCTCTACCTCCTCCGGCAGGGGCAGCGCCGTGGGGTTCTTCGTGGTGAAGTCGTAGAGGACCACCGAGTCCGGTAGTCCGACCGCGAGGTATCGCCCGTCGGGAGAGAAGTCCATCTTGATCCGGGCGTCTTCGGCGCCGGTGCCGAACCGGTCGAACTCGGCACCGTCGGCGGTGGAGACGACCACCCAGTCACCGGCCAGCCGAGCCTGATACTTGCCGTCCCGGGTGAGCTGGGCGCCGGCGAGACTCCGACGGGCCAGGTCGAACTCAGGACCGGGCGGTGCCGCAGCGCTGACCATCGGCTCGACGATCTGATCGGTGCCGTCCAGTCGGGTCGGCTCCGGCTCAGTGGTGCAACCGGCAAGCAGCAGACTCACCAGTCCGGCGAGCATGGCCCTCGTTGACCAGGCTCGCGCCGGCGCCTGGCAGGCCGACGGCGCCGCGCCCGGGAAATGACGCCGGCCTGACGGCGCGCCGGCCCGCTCGGACAGCCGGAGCGGTAGGCGCGGGTCGTGCATCGCCGCCGTTTGCCACCGCACCAGATCGCCTCCAGTGATCCACTATGGCCACTCGTCGTGCCCGAGCATTCTATCCTTTGGCGGCGATTCGCCCGCATGACGGAATACAGTTCGCTGCTCGATGGTGTACGTGGCGAGCAGCGCACCCTTGGCGCCGTCGCGGTCCTGCCACAAGGCGGCCAGGACCCGGACGATGACCAGCAGGCCAGAGCATCGGTGACGATGAACCGCTTGCGGCCGTTGAATTTCTTCCCGCGCGCGACGACCGACCACGAGAGGCAGCCGATGGATCCGGCCGAAGCCACCGCCGGGGCGGCCCGTGCTGCGGATCACCCGCGAACAGGACACCACCCCGGCCAGCGGCACGTCTTCGTCAGCCGGTGAAAGGCTCAAGGACGAAGCGGCCCCACGCGATGAAGGCTGCAAGCAGAAGATAGACCAAGTTCAGCATTACCAACTTGGGCTGACCAAAGCGGCCATGGGTGATCATCGCGCCGACCATGAGCAAGATCCAGCAGACGGCGGTCACCGGCACCATGAACGGCGCGATGTCGAGCACGGCGGGCAGGATCAGGCCAACCGCAGCCAGGAGTTCGAGGACCCCGAGAGTCTTGACGAAGACGACGCTGGCGTGTCCGGTCCACTCCCCGCCACTATGCGCAGCCAGTTTCTCCTTGGGTACGAATGTCTTGCTGATGCCGCCGGCTAGGGCGACTGCTGCCAGCAGTCCGGCAGCAATCCAAAGAGCCAGGTTCATCCGGTTTCTCCTTGCTGGGTGCAGATGGCGCAGATGCCCTGGAAGCGTCCAGCACGATGGATGGGGATCGCCGATGCGTGACCAAGAGGGCAGGCCCTCCATTCGTTTCCAGGGGTTCAGCCTCAAGACACCGCGTGCCTGATCCTTCTGACGAGGTGTGAGGCAGACAACTGCACCGGCGTGGGCGCCAACACGCACCATCAACGCCACCCACGAACCACGATCCAGCCGGGTCGATCTCAGAGCGCGGTGCCGCCCGAAGCGTCGATGACCTGACCGGTCACCCAGCGCCCCTCGTCGGAGGCGAGGAAGGCGATGATGCTGGCCACGTCGTCCGCCTCGCCCAGCCGACCGAGGGCGACGCGCGCCGTCTGCTGCGCCGCGAGTCCCGGATTGTCGACCAGGTATCGGCTGTTGCGGGTCATGACAATGCCGGGTGACACCGAGTTGACGGTGATCCCGCGCGGGCCCAAATCCAGCGCCATGTTGTGGCTGAACCACTCTCTGCTTGAACAGGACTGCGCATCAGCGGTCCCGGCCCGCCAGCTCAAGCACGGGTACCCGGGAGACCCGGAACGCGGGCCACGCCGCGGCGACGACTCCGGCTGCGACCGCAACGGCGAGCGTCACTGCGAGGCGGGACCACGGTACGACGACGGATGGGATCTCCGTGCCACCGGTGACGTCGATCAGCGCCCAGCCGAGAACGACTGCGACGGCGATACCGATCGATGCTGCCACGAACGACAGGAGTGCCACCTCGAGCCGCACGATTCGACGCAGCTCGCGGCGAGTCGCGCCGACCGCTCGCAGCAGCCCGAGCTCTCCAGAGCGTTCGTTGATCGCGAGCGCCGTGGTGTTGGCGACTCCGAGGAGCGCGATGAAGCTAGCGAGGAGGAGCATTCCGTCGATGAAGTTCCGAAACGCGGCGATTTCGCTCCCGCTGTTGTCGACGTGTTCTGCCCGGGTCTCGAGGAACGATCCGGGCGTGGCTCGGACCAGGGCCCGCACCGCTTCCTCGGCGTCCGCGACCACTCCGTCGGCGAGGTCGACGAACAACAGAGCGTCGAGCAAACGACCGACCGAGTCGTCGAGCGTCGCACGGTCGACGAAGTACAAAGGGGCTTCGAAACCGCCGGTGCTCCTCGCCACCACGGCAACGATCGGCGCCTCAAGTGTCGAGCGTTCGAACTCGATCGCGAGGGTGCCGCCCAGCAGCGTCGGGTCGTCGCCGACCACGGCCACGCCCCCCTCGCTCAGCTCGGCGAGGTCGCCGGCGATCGGGTCGAGGTCGAACATGGTGGGCAGTGCTGTCGGGTCGATGCCGCCGATCGCCTCGGCCTTACCTGCCACGATCCCTTCGGCGACCGACAGCGCAGCGACTGCGTCGACGTCGGGCAGCGCCGCGATCCGGCCGGCCAGGGTGGGATCGATCGTCGGGAAGTCGGCGGTCGCCGACGTGACCACCAGGTCGGCCTGCAGTCCTTTACGAACGTCCGTCCCGACTGCGCTCGTCAGCGAGCTCGCGAAGATCGCGAACATCGTCACCATCGCGGTGCCGAGCATGAGCGCGAGCGCCGTTGACGCCGATCGGCGGGGGCTGGCAGCCAGGTTGCCCGCTGCGATCGAGCCACACACACCGGCGGCGCGGCGGGCCACCTGAGCGCTCCCACGTGCTGCGGCGGTCACGATCGCCGGACCGCAGAGCACGAGCGCCGGGACGATTGCAGCGATGAACATGACCCACGTCGCGCTCGAGCGCACCACAGCCACAGTTCCTCCAGCGATCGCCGCCGCGGCGAGCACGAGCCCGCTCGCAGTTCGCGCCGGGCTCACGATCCGGGGTTCCGCCGCGCTCTCGCGTAGCGCCTCGATCGGCGGTGTCGCCGCCGCGCGGCGAGCCGGGATCCATGCCGAGAGAATCGTTGCGCCGATTCCGACGGTCGCGGCGACCGCGATCGAGGTCGTGCTCACGATCGACGGCCCGGTGAGCAACGTGACCCCGGCGAGCCCGACGAGCCAGCGCAGCGCGCCCACTCCCGCGACCCCGCACACGAGGCCGGCGAGCGTGGCGATCGTCCCGACGAGGGCCGCCTCGATCACCACTCCGCCAAGCACTTGGCGTCGTTCCGCACCGATCGCACGTAGCAGCCCCGATTCCCGCCGGCGGCGGGCGACGGTGAGCGCGAACGTGTTGAAGATGATCGTCACACCGATCAACACCGCGACCACGGCGAATGCCAGGAGGAACACGGTCAGGAACTGCAGCGGTGACGTCGCGGCGTCCTGCATCGTCCGGACGTGGTCGGACCTGTCGATGACCTCGGCATCAGTCAGCGCTGACAATCGGTCGAGCACCTCGGCGCGGTCAGCGCCCTCCGCGATGTCGACGAGCACCTCCGTCGGCGCTGCGGTGTCGAGCCAGGCGGACACCGCTCCGTCGGGCAACAACACCGTTCGCTGCAGCGGTGCCGCGTCCGCCGACGCGAACGTCGCGACACCGGTGATGGTCGCGTCGTGCATCCCCGTCGTGGTCAGGACCTGTACGACGTCACCCGGAGCCAAGCGTGCGTCATCGGCGAGCGATCGGTCGATCACAATATCTCCGACCTCGATCGGTGGTCGCCCGCTCGTGAGCCGGAACGGATTGAGCGCCGAGTCGGCAACCCAGTTGCGACCGACGTCGCTCGCCGTGCCCGTTCCGACTGACGATCCGTCGACGACCAGCTTCGCGAAGCCGATCCATTGCGAGGCGGCGCCGTCGACGCCATCGACCGTAGCCACGCGTTCGGTGATGTCGGGATCCAGTGCGCGCCGAACCGACCTTTCCGGATCTCCCGGCCCTCCGCCGGGCGCGCCGAGGACGACGCCCTGCACCACGGCATCCGTCCCGGCCAACGCTTCGGCGATGTCACCGGCTGCTCGGCCGCGCATCGAGTCGGACAGCACCAGCGTCGCGACGAGGAACGCCACCGACAGCATGATCGCCGTGCCCGTCAGCACGAACCTACCCCGACTCGCGAGCACGCTTCGAGCCGCACTCCGCATCATCTGGCTCATCGCCCCAGGCCCTTCATGACGTCGATCACCGAATCGGCCGACGGGTGATCCATCACGTCGTGCACTCGGCCGTCTACGACGAACACGACGTGGTCCGCCCAGGCAGCGGCGTTGGGATCGTGCGTGACCATCACGATCGACTGGTGATGCAGATCGACTGCTGATCGCAGGAATCCGAGGATCTCCTGTCCGGACCGGGTGTCGAGGTTGCCGGTGGGCTCGTCGGCGAAGACCACCTGCGGCTGGGCGACCAGCGCCCGGGCGACGGCAACTCGCTGTTGCTGGCCACCCGAGAGCTCCGCCGGCCGATGATGCATCCGATCACCCAGGCGCAGCAGCGACACGACCTGATCGAGCACTGCGACACTCGGCCGGCGCCCCGACAACGTCATCGGCAGGCAGATGTTCTCCTCGGCCGTGAGCGTCGCCACGAGATTGAATGCCTGGAACACGAACCCGATCCGTTCTCGGCGCAGCCTGGTCAACTCGCGATCGTTGAGCGTCGACAGATCGGTGTCGCCGACGAATGCGCGGCCTGACGTCAGTTGATCCAGCCCGGCGGCACAATGCATCATCGTCGACTTTCCCGAACCCGACGGGCCCATCACGGCCGTGAACTTCCCCGCCGGGAACGCGATGGTGACATCGTCGAGCGCGACGACGGCCGACCGGTCGGAGCCGTATCGCTTGACGGCGCCGACGAGCATGGCCGCAGCGTCATCAGCGTTGGCTGGCAGCGGGCTGCCGGGCTGCCGATCGACGACCGTGGAACCTGGACGTGACGACACGAGACCTCCGATGGGTGGTTGGTCAGGGACGGCACCCACCGGCCTGCCAACCGACCGGCTGGCGCTTGCCCGGGCGGCGCTGGGTTGACTGCCATCACCAGCCCCCTACTGCGGGTTACGTCGCTGTCTGAGGCCTAGTGGTACCGAGCGAACCTGAGGCGACCGTTAATGCGGCGCTCAGGCCGGGTGGCCGGACCAGTTGCCCAGCGCCACGCACAAGTTGGTGGCGGAGGGAGAGATCACCCCGGTCCGCCCCGACATGTGGGAGTACGACGTCGGCGGCACGTGCCCCGTACGTCACTGGTTCTAACAGTCGTCTCAGGTTCGCTCGGTATGAAAGTAGGCATCGCCGGGCGACGCGGCTCTCGGCCCCGCCGGCATGACCGAACGCGCCGCGCCCTCCGGCGGCACGGTCAGCTCCGGCCCGCACCGGACGGCGGCTGCTTCGTGCACGCGACCCGGAAAGGCGGCCATTCATGATCACTGTGCTCGTGGTGGAGACCCGGCCGCTGCAACGCTTCGGGTTTCGCATGCTGCTGGAGAACACCCCCGACATCGAGATCGTCGGCGAGGTCGAGAACTGTGCCGAGGCCGTTCGATGGACCATCGAGCTGCATCCCGACGTGGTCCTGATGAACATCCGTATGCCGGACGGCGACGGGATCGAGGCCACCCGGCGCATCGTCGCCGCCGGCGGACGTTCGCGGATCCTGGTGCTGACGCTCGACGTGGACCGGAACGCGCTCGCCGCGCTGCGGGCCGGGGCGAGCGGTTTCCTGCTCAAGGACACCCGCCCGGATGAGCTGCTCGCCGGCATCCGGGCCGTCGCCGCCGGGGACGCGGTGATCGCGCCGGCGCTGACTCGGCGGCTGCTCGACGCGTTCGCCGACCGAATCGACGATGAACTCCGCGGGCCCGTGCAGCGGCAGGATCCCCGGCTGGACTCCCTCACCGAACGCGAGCGCGAGGTCTTCGTCGCCATCGGCCACGGCCTCACCAACGGCGAGATCGCGCAACGGTTCACGCTGTCGGAGTCGACCGTGAAGACCCACGTCGGGCGGGTCCTAGCCAAGATTGGCGCGCGAGACCGGATCCAGGCCGTCACCCTCGCCTACGACCTGAGACTCGCCCGCCCGGTTTGACGCTTCATCTCGCGCGTCCGTCGGAAGCGCGACCGTAGTTCCCAGCCGCGCTGCTCCGGGCCGATCCGCTCCGCGTGATCGACAGTTCCGCTGCCGGATCAGCCTGCAGCCGCTCACGTCACCGCCCGTCCCACCGCCACGACGCCGTACGCGTATGAGTTCAGTGCGGACGTGTGTGAGCTCGGAGCTGTTCGGCTTGTGACCTCAGTGAACTCACACACGTTCGACGCTTCGTCAGGGCTCGCGTGGGGAGACCACCATGATGCCGATGCACATCTCGTCGCTGGTACCGTCGCCCCACACCACGTAGCGCGGTGGCAGCTTCTTCAGCTGCGGCACTAGTTTCCGCAGCCCCGCGTCATGCGTACAGGTCACCCGCAGCGTGTCCCCCGGACCGATCTCCACCGGCGACGGCAGCCTCATCAGCCGCTGGTTGTCGAAGTCGAACTGCGGCACATCCAGCACCACCCTGGCCTTCGGCGTGCCCGGGTTGAGTTCGACCTTCAAGGCCCGCCCGAGCATGTGCATGTGGCCGAAACCGGCGAACAACGTCATCGGCGCCTCCACCTTGTGATCGCAGGTCTGGATGTCACCGGGCTTCGGCACGCCGCCCTGGTTGCACTCCTCCACCTGACGGTCTGCCATCTCGCCAACCTCCGCCCCGAAACGCTTCGTCACGTCCGCGATCGAGGCCGCCCGGTCACACAGCGGACCCGATTCGTCGGCGGCGCAGGGCAGGTCGACCGGCGCGTCGAGCGACCACGTCTCGAGTTCCCGGGTCTGCGGCGTACCGTCCGTCAGCCGCAGCCGCACCGCCGAGCGGTCCGACCCGACCGGCTTGCCGCCGGTCGCGAGCAGGTTGTAGTGGATCTGGAGCACGAGCAGGCTGCCCGGCTCCAGCTTGTAGCCGGCGTCCTGGCTGAGCAGCGTCTCCGTGGCGCCAGGTGCCCAGGTGTCCACCCACGCCGCGTCCCCTTCTTCTACCTCAGCGCCGGCCACGCCGGTCCCGCCGAAACACTGCCACCCGAGGCCGGGGGTCTTCGCGTCGTGCTCGCGCACCGCGGCCGCGCCGCCCGGCGGCACCGCGTACACGATGGCGTGGTGCGCGATGGCGACGTTCTCCGGCATGAACTGGGTCCCGGTCAGGAACGCCGTCGCGGTCAGGCCCGGATCGAGCACCTGGCACCGGTACTCGTCCGAGCCGCCCCCCTCCGGCGGCGCAGGCGTGTAGGCCTCGGCCATCTTCAGGCCGACGAACCGCTCGCCAGCGCGCAGCGGCTGCGAGGGAGCTGACGACCCGCCCGCGTGCGCGCTGTGCGAGCCGGCCTCAGCGGGCGCCGCACCGTTGTCGGCGTCCGACCCGCAGGCGACGGCAGCGAGCGCCGTCGCCAGCGCCATGGTGGCCGCACCAACCCTCCTCAGTGGACTTTCAAGCTTCGTCATAGCCTCCAAGCTAGGCCCGATTCCGCCCTGTTTCGTCGTACTGCGGTCGTCATCCTCCGCAGTGAGGCGGTACCACGGTGCCACTTCACCTCACCGCCCGGACGTCTATTAATCGTCGCCTCAGATTCGCTCGGTACGAATTCGCATCGGATAAGCGATGCAGCTCGTACCTGGAGGCGATTGATGGCGATCGACGCGGCGCCATGCGGGAAAGCGCCGCCCGGTCGGCTGGCCGACCGGTGGGCGCCGCTGCTGGTCGTCGCGATCGGGCTCGGGTTCGGGCTGCTGGTGCTCCTTGTCCGGCTGCACCTGGAGCCGGTGACGAGCGTTGACCAAGCTGTTGCCCGGGAGCTCAACGAGGTCGTGTCGCCCCGGTCGTACCTGGTGGACGCGCTCAACGGGATAACCCGGCTGGGCGGGCGGCCGGTCATGCTCTGGCTCGTCGGCGTCGCCGCGCTGCTGCTGATGCGCCGGCGGGTCCGCCTCGCCGTCTACCTGCTGGCCACCACCGCCGGCGCGCTGCTGCTCGACCCGTCGGTGAAGTCGCTGGTCGGCCGGTTGCGCCCGGTGGTCGAGACACCGGTAGCGATCGGGCTCGGCAACAGCTTCCCGAGCGGGCACGCGCTCGGGTCGATGGTGGTCTACGGCGCGCTGCTGCTCGTGTTCCTGCCCGCGGTGCGCTACCGGAAGCTGTTCACGGCGGCCGTCGCGATGCTCGTGGTCGCGATCGGGGTGACCCGGATCGCGCTCGGCGTGCACTATCTGACCGACGTGCTGGCCGGCTGGCTGCTCGGCGCGCTGTGGCTGAGCGTCACGGCGTACGCGTTCCGGCTGTGGCGGCGCGAGACGGGGCACCCGGTGCCGCTCGACGACGGCCTGGAGCCGGAGGCCGTCGAGGCGATCGAACCGGCGCCGGACTCCGGCCGACCTGTTCCGTACCGGTGGGTCAAGGCCACCGAGATCCTGACCGGCTGGGTGTTCACGTTCGGCATCCTGTACGTCGTCGGCTACCTGGTGAAGAACCACACCGAGGGCACCTGGCTGGGACGTGTCGACGACGGCGTGGTCCGGTGGCTGCAGACGTCGCGCACGCCCACCCTGGACGACGTGAGCTGGGTGTGGAGCAAGGCCGGCGACATCCGCGCCATCCTGGCCATATCGCTGGTGTTCTGCCTGATCGCGTTGGCCGTGTGGCGGCAGTGGCGACCGGTGGTGTTCGTGGTGCTCACCATGGTCGGCGAGCTCACCCTGTTCCGGTGCACCGCGGCCAGCGTCCAGCGGGACCGCCCGCCGGTGCCGCAGCTCGACAGCCCGATGCCCACGTCGTCGTTCCCCTCGGGGCACATCGCCGCGACGATGTGCATCTCGGTGGCGATCGCGGTCCTGATCATGGGCCGGGTGAGCAGCCGGTGGCGCTGGTTCGCCGTGGTGCTCGCGGTGGTCGTAACGGCCGGTGTCGCGCTGTCCCGGCTGTACCGCGGCATGCACCACCCGACCGACCTGCTCGGCGCCGCGATCCTGACCGCGCTCTGGGTCGGCCTGCTGTGGTGGGCGCTACGGCCGAACGCGCGGGCGGTGCCGGTCGAGTTGCGTACGTGAGCACCTGGTTCGGCCACCCGGGCTGAGCGCCGCATTAACGCTCGCCTCAGATTCGCTCGGTATCAGTAGGTCTCAGACAAGCGACGTAACCCGCACGTAGGGGGCTAGTGATGGCAGTCAACGCAGCGCCGCCCGGGCAAGCGCCGGCCGGTCGGTTGGCAGGCCGATGGGTGCCGCGGCCGGTGATCGGAGCCCCTACCACGGAGCTACATCGCTCGGCCTCGCGCAGGAACGACCGGTGCACAGCCTTCGGCCGAAGCGTCACGACATGGATCTGACACAGGCCGTGCTCGAGCACCCCTACCTGGTGCTCGGTCCCTTCGTGCTCATCGAGGGGCCGGCCGCGACGATCACCGCGGGCACCCTGGTCGGCGCCGGCGCTGCGGCGTTCTGGCCGATCTGGCTGATCGTCGCGCTGGCCGAGGTGGTGGGCGACAGCCTGCTCTACCTTATCGGCCGGTCGGCCCGGCGGCCCTGGGTGGCGTCCCTGCTGAGCAGGTTCAAGGCGACGGCGCTGCTCGACCGGCTGACCGGGATGTCACTGCCTCGGCTGGTGATCACCGCCAAGCTCGTCGACGTCTTCGCCCTCCCGGCGTTCGTGTCGGCCGGGCTCGCCGGGCTCCCGTACCCAAGATTCGCCGCCTGGGTGGGTGCCGCCGCCGCCGTACGCGGCCTGGTGCTGATCGGTCTCGGTGCACTGCTCGGCAGCCAACTGTCCGGCCTGCTCGCACTGCCCGGCGGCATCTTCCTGCTCACCGCGGCCGTCGCCGTGCCGGTCGCTGTCTTCCGCCTCGTCATCAAGCGATACCACCGACGAAAGGTAGTTCGTCCCATGCGCATCCTCATCGGTGCCGACACCTACGCCCCGCACGTCAACGGGGCGTCCTACTTCGCCCAGCGCCTTGCCGTGGCACTGACCGCCCGGCACGAGGTGCACGTGGTCGCGCCGTCGACGGACACCCGCAACCATGCCGGCATGTCCAGCGACGGCGTCGTCGAGCACCGCGTGCGTTCCTTGCCAGTGCCGGGCCATCCACGTTTTCGGTTCTGCCCGCCGCTGGGGCTACGCGCGGCAGCCCGCCGGATCCTCGACGAGGTCCAGCCCGACGTGGTGCACGTGCAGAGCCACTTCCCGCTGTGCCGGGCGCTGGTCGACGCGGCGCACGAGCGCGGCCTGTTCGTCATCGCCACCAACCACTTCATGCCCGAGAACCTGATCCACTACCTGCCCATCGGCAACGCTGGCCGGACGAGGGCACACAACTGGGCATGGCGCGACGCCGCCCGGGTGTTCGCCAAGGCAGACATCGTCACAGCCCCGACCCCGTACGCCGCCACGCTCGCCGTCGTCTCCGGTGTGTCCGGACCGGTCCTGCCCATCTCGTGCGGCATCGACCTCACCCGCTTTCGCGAGCAGGCGCCCGCGGCCGAATTCCGATCGGCCTACAGCCTCGCGCACAAGCCCACCATCACGTACGTGGGCCGGCTCGACGCCGAGAAGAACCTCGACGTCGTGATGCGGGCGTTCGCGGTGGTGCGGCGCTCCCTCGACGTCCAGTTGCTTCTGGTCGGCACCGGGTCCGAGGACCGGACGCTGCGGTCGCTCGCCGGGGAACTAGGCGTCGCCGAGCATGTCACGTTCACCGGCTTCATCCCTGACGAGGACCTTCCCTCCGCATACGCGGCGTCGGCGGTCTTCGTCAACGCGGGCACCGCCGAGCTGCAGAGCCTGGTCACGCTCGAAGCGATGGCCAGCGGAAGACCCGTGATCGGCGCCGATGCCGCAGCCCTGCCCCACCTCGTCCGGGACAAGGAGACCGGCTACCTGTTCCCGCCCGGCGACGTGGTCGTGCTCTCCGAGCGACTGCTCACCGTGCTCGGCGACCCGAAGCACGCAGAAGAGTTGGGGCACCGGGCTCGTGCCGTGGCCGAGGAGCACGACCAGACCCACACGGTGTCCGCGTTCGAGCAGCTCTACCGGATGCGTCCGGCCCGCGAGTCGCCCGCGCCCGCCGAGGTCGCCGCATGACAGCGACGATCGTCCGAGCGGGCACCTCCCGCTGGTATCGCAACGTCCAGCTGAGCCTGGGCCTGGGCACGGCGGCCGGGGCGGGCCTGCTGCTGGTCGGCGACGTCGACCCGGTGGACCAGATGGTCAGCGAATCGATCCGGACGGCGCCGGGCGCCGTCCTGCTGGCCCTGGCGGCGTGCGGGCTCGCGGCAGCCGGCGCATGGCTCCTGGTCGGCGCCCGGCGCGCGCTGCCACCGGCCTGGCCCCTCACCGTGCTGCTGTCGGTGTGGTGCGTGTCCCTGGTCACGGTGGTGGCATTCCCCACGAACCTCCCGGGGACAGAACCGAACGTCGCCGCCGCGGTGCACCGCTTCGGGGCGGCGCTGATGGCAGCGCTGCCACCGCTCTTCGCCCTGCTCATCGCCAAGCGTGCCGGGCGCGGGACAGACCCGGCCCGGGTTCGCTGGCTGCGCGCGGCCGGGTGGTCCGCGTTCGCCGCGTGTGTCGCGTTCGCGGCGGCGAACGGGCCGGCGGTGCTGCTCGGCCAAGGCCATCTCCCGTTCGCGGGCCTGGCCGAACGGGTTCTGCTGGCGCTCGTGCTCGCCGTAGTCGGGCTCTGCGCCTGGGTGCTCGAAGGGGAGGAGCGGTCCCGATGGACCTGATGGCTACGATCGAGAACGCGATGACCTCTCCGTTCATCTATCTGGCGATCCTCGCGCTGGCCATCCTCGACGCGTTCCTGCCGTTCCTGCCGTCGGAGTCGGTCGTCATCGCGGCGGCGGTCTTCGCCGTGTCGGGCATCCCGTCGCTTCCGCTGATCATCGTGTTCGCCGCGCTGGGCGCCTTCGTCGGTGATCACATCGGTTTCCTCATCGGGCGCTTGTTGCGCAGGCGCCGTCCGGGCGGCCGCCTGATCCGCGCCGCCGACAGGATCGCCCCGCACCTGCACCGCCGGGGCGGCGCCCTGATCATCGCGGGCCGGTTCGTCCCCGGCGGACGCACCGCGATCGTGACCGCCAGCGGTGCCACCGGCTACCCGCTTGCCCGCTTCGCCCCGTTCGCCGCCATCGCCGCCGTCACCTGGGCCGGCTATTCCGGCCTGATCGGCTACCTCGGCGGCGCCGCCTTCGAATCCAACCGGATGCTGGGCCTGGCGGTCGGCCTCGGTCTCGCCCTGTCCATCACCGCGCTCGGCGAACTGGTCCGCTACGTGTTGCGCCGCCGCCGAGCGGCGATCGCGGCCGGATGACGTCGTCGGGCATCGAGTACGTCGTACCCGAGTCGTACGCCTACGTGCGGGCGGGCTCAGCTGCCCGCCCCCCACCCGGACCACCCCACGACACACCGGCCTAACTAGTGCGGTGTCGGCGAGGTGGTCGACGCCGTGGACGCGATGGTGGTGATGCCCGCGTTTCATCCAGGCCCAGACCCCCTCGGTCGGATTGAGGTCGGGTGCGTCTGGCCCTGCTGACGTTGTTCTCAGCGGTGCTCGTGGTGCTCGGCGGGCGGATAGGACCGGCCATCCCGCGGAGCCATGCCCGAGGGCCGCCGTCCCTTGTCCTACGCCGCGCCCGCCGGGGCGGGGGGACGGGTCAGCGCACCGCGTTGTCCTCCCCCGTGGTACGGCGCGCGATCGGGGCGGGCGGGGTCGCGGCCGGAAGGTCAACCCGGAGCAGCGCGCCACCGCGTGCGGAGCGTGCGACGGTGGCCCGGCCGCCGTGGGCGTCGACGACCCGCTGCACGATCGACAGCCCGAGACCGGATCCTGGCAACGCCCGGGCGCTGTCGGCACGGTAGAACCGGTCGAACACCCGAGGTACGTCGGCGGCGTCGATGCCCGGCCCGGCGTCGTCGACCTCGAGCACCGCCGACGCGCCCTCGGCACGGAGCCGGATCTGGACCGGCTGGTCCGCGGGGGACCACTTACCGGCGTTGTCGATGAGGTTGAGCACCGCCCGCTGGAGCGCGGCGGGACGGCCGCTCACCCACACGGAGGTGAGGTCGAGCGTTATCTCGATGTCGGGCACGCGGGAACGCGCCCGGGTCGCGGCGGCCACCACCAGGTCGGCGAGGTCGAGCAGCTCGGTATTTTCGTCGCTGACGTCACCGCGGGCCAGGTCGGTCAGCTCGGCGACAAGGGTGCTCAACTCGACCACCTGGCCGCCGAGATCGTTGAGCAGCCGGGTTCGGCTCTCCGCCGGCAGTGCGCTGTCCAGCGTGCCACGCCGGTCGAGCCGGATAAGCAGCTCGACGTTGAGGCGCAGGCTGGTGAGCGGGGTCTTGAGCTCGTGGGCGGCATCCTCGGCAAGCAGCCGCTGGGCCTGCCGGGAGTCGCGAAGCGCGGCGAGCATGTCGTTGATCGACTGGATCAGCCGCCGGATCTCCCCACCGCCCTCATCCGGGATGTGGGCGTCGAGATCCCGGGTGTGCGCGACACGTTCCGCGGCGGCGGTCAGCCGGTCGATCGGTGCCAGTCCGGTCCGCGCCACGGTCCGCCCGACAAGGGCGCCGCCGACCACGCAGAGCAGCCCGATCAGCAGCATCCCGAACCCGAACTGGTTGATCGGGCTGTCGTCGACGACGCGGGCCACCTGGACCGCGCCGTCGCCCGCCCGGAGCGTGTAGACGACGTAGCCGTCCTCGTCGCTGTCGTTCGACTCCATCAGGTCGACCAAGCCGCCCTGCGCCACGCGCCCGGCGTCCTCGCTGACCGGGGGCAGCGCGGGTTGACCGACCGGCGTCCGGGTCGAGCCGTCGGGCAGGATGACCCGCACCAGCGGACCGGATCCGGGATACGGCGGTAGCGGGACCTGCCCCAGACCGGCGCGCTCCGCGGTCGCCGCCAGGACGCGGGAGTCGGCGCGCAGCTGATTCTCGGCGCTGTCCCGCAGCTGCCAGTCCAGCAGCTCACTGGACACCTGGAAGGCCAGGAACACGCTGACGGCGATGGCCGTCGCCGCGATCACCGTCAACCTGGTCCGCAGGGACCGTCGACGCCACCATCGGGTCAGCCGACGCGGTTCCCGGCCCGCGGGCCTGCTCACGGAGGAGTCTCCCGCAACGTGTATCCCAGGCCGCGCAGCGTGTAGATCAAACGTGGCTCACCTTCGGCCTCCATCTTGCGGCGCAGGTAGCTCACATACACCTGGAGGTTGTTGGCGGTGGCGCTCATGTCGAAGCCCCAGATCGCCTCGAACAGCGCGTCGCGGGTCAACACCCGGGTCGCGTTACGCACGAGGACCTCCAGGAGGAGGAACTCGGTCCGGGTCAGGCGCAGCGGCCGTCCGCCCCGCAGCGCCTCGAACCTGTCGGGATCGAGCCGGACATCGGCGAACGACAGAACCTGCGACTCGCCGTCGCCCGGCGTGCGCCGGCGCAGCAGGGCCCGTACCCGGGCCAGCAACTCCTCGGTGGCGAACGGCTTGGGCAGGTAGTCGTCGGCGCCCGCGTCCAGCCCCGCGACCCGGTCGGAGACCTGGTCACGGGCGGTCAGCATCAGCACCGGCAGATCCCGACCCGCGGCCCGCAACCGCCGGCAGGTCTCCAACCCGCCGAGGCGGGGCATCATCACGTCGAGGATCAGCAGATCCAACGTGTCACCGCCGGCCCCACCGACCTCATCGAGCACGGCGAGGCCGTTGGCGACGGTGCTGGTGTCGTAACCCTCGACCTGGAGCACCCGCTCCAGCGACTCACGGATGGCCGCGTCATCATCCGCGATCATGATCCGCACGCCGACCCGCCCCCTTCCAGTCGATGCCTTGCTGCTCATCGTCCCCGGTCAAGCTGAGGCCAGGATTAGAGCGTCGCCGGGGAATGGCGCTCTTACGAATACTGAAGTCCGATCCGCAGCCGACGTTCGGCGTCCGCTGCTTGCGGCGGACGGTACGCCTGAAGGGGTTCAGCCGCGGCTGGCGTACAGGTAGACGGTGACGGCATCGGGTGCGTCGAGGTCGATCAAAAGCGCTCGGCGGGTGCCGTCTGCAAGTGGCTGCTCCTCATCGAGGCCGGCGATGGTCGTGGCGGTTTCGGGGTCCCACGTGCTGCCGCCACCGACGTTGTGCGTGGCGTCGACCGCCCGAAGCCCTGGTGCGAGAGCCGTCGTGAAATTCGCCGTGGCGACGAAGGCGTCGAGTGCCGTGCGAGGTATGCGGAACTTGGCCGAGAGCTCAGTTTCCAGGCCGTTGCGGTACACCGCGACCAGCAGCACGCTGCCGGGCGGCAAGGTCACCTGAGCGATGGCTTCCACCTGAGCCGCGCTGGCGACCTCCGGCCCGGACTGCACTGGCAGCAGGTCCACGCCGTCGCCGCCGACGGACAGCCCCACCACGCCGCACGCGATCAACGACAGAAACAGACTCACGCACGCCAACACGAGGGCGACCGTGCCTCTCCGATTACCCGTCCTCGGCGCAACGGCCTCGACCATGACCAACACGATACGACGTACGCCCAGCGGCAGGACCGCGCATCGAGCGCCGCCACGCCCTCACTCAACGTGACGCACGGTCCGCGGCTAGATCCGGATCCGCGCGCCCGCGCCGCGGCATGAGCGGGTGTCAGTAATGATGAGGCGTCCGTACGGAGGTGATGGTGGGGCAACCGACACTGTTCCTGACCGTGGGGCTCCCCTGCACCGGGAAGACCACGGCCGCTCGGCGCATCGAGGTCGAGCAGAAAGCGCTTCGCCTTACGAAGGACGAGTGGGTGAAGGCCCTCTACGGGCACGAGAACCCGCCAGCGGCCGGGGACGTGATCGAGGGACGGCTCCTCCAGAT
>FOLJ01000015.1 GCA_900112325.1 Micromonospora sediminimaris | reverse complement strand
GGCCCCCGGCCCCGGCCCCCGGCCCCCGGCCCCCGGCCCCCGGCCCCCGGCCCCCGGCCCCCGGCCCCCGGCCCCGGCCCCCGGCCCCCGGCCCCCGGCCCCGGCCCCCGGCCCCCGGCCCCGGCCCCCGGCCCCCGGCCCCCGGTCGAGGGTGCGGCCCTCGCGGGGTCGCGACATGCGGCATGTCGGGTCATCCGGTCGGCGTGAGGGTGCGACATGCGGCATGTCGGGTCCGTGGGTCGGCGTGAGGGCGCGCGACTCGGGGCATCTCCTGTCTGCGCGGTTGCCTGTGGAGTCGCGGTTTGCGGCATGTTGGCCGCTGCGGTCGGCGTAAGGGCGCGGTTTGCGGCATGTTGCGCTTTCCCGTCGGGTTGACGGCCCGACATGCCGCAAGCTGATGCCGAGCGCCGCGCGCCGAGCGCCGAGCGCCGCGCGCCGCGCGATGGGGACGTCAGGTGGGCTCGGGGGCGGGTCCGGACGACGACGGTTCGGAGGGCGATGGTGCGGGGGCTGTGGTCGATGGGCCGGACGGGGGCGTTCTCGATGGGGGTGAGTCGGGTGCCGGCGGGCCGGACGCCGAATCGGAGGCATTCGTGGCGGCCTGCCGTTGACGTTGCACGCTGTCGATGACCCGCCAGGCGACGGCCGTGATCGGGACCGCCACGAAGGCTCCCGCGATGCCGGCGATGAGGGTGCCGGCGGTCACCGCGACCAGGATCACCACTGGATGCAGTCGTACCTGGCGCTTCATCACCAGCGGCTCCAGCAGGTTGCCCTCGATCTGCTGAACGGCGATCACGGCGGCCAGGGTGAGCAGGGCGGTGGTCGGCCCGTTGGCGGCCAGGGCCACCAGCACCGCGACCGCGCCGGCCACGGTGGCACCGACGATCGGCACGAACCCGCCGATGAACGTGATCAATGCTAGTGGGAACGCCAGCGGCACCCTGAGCAGCACCAGCGCCAGGCCGATACCGATGGCGTCGATGGCCGCGATCAACATGGTGCCCCGGCTGTACGAACCGAGGGTGTGCCAGCCGACACGGCCCGCCTCGGCGGCGATGTCCCGGTTGCGCCCGGCGGCCCGGCGCAGCGTCCATTGCCACATCTCCCGGCCGTCCTTGAGCAGGAAGAACAGCAGCACCAGGGCGAGCAGGGCGGAGCCCACGACCTCGGCCACGGTGCGGGCGCTGGCGACCGGGTCCACCTGCTGCTGGCTGATCGCCTGGCGCAGCTGGTTGAGCAGGCTGTCGAGCTGTGCGTCGCTGACCGGCAGGGTGGAGGTGACGAAGTCGCGGGTGCGCTCCAGCCCTTGCCGCAGTTCCTGGCCCAACTCGCTGAACTGGTCGGCGGTCAGACTCCACACCAGTGCGCCGACACCGCCCAGGATGCCGAGCAGGAAGAGAACGCTGAGCAGAGCGGCGAGCGCGGCCGGCAGGCGCAGCCGGCGGAGCGCCAGGTTCACCGGATCGAGCAGCGCGGTGAGGAACAGGGTGGCGGCCAGGGCGATGGCCAGCGGGGTGACCAGCAGCGTGATCCGCGCCAGCAGGTAGAGCCCGGCGGCGATCACCACCAGGCAGGCGCTCCACACCACGGCGGAGCGGACCAGCCAGGGCAGGGCGGCCCAGGTCTGGCGCGGCCCGGCGCCCCGAAGCGCCGTCTCCTCGGGCTGGTTCCCGCCATCGCTTGCGACCACGTCGGCCCTCCTCAATGTCCGGCGAGGTCGGTACCCGGTCGACGTCCTTCCGACACTAAATTGCCGGAGACCGGGTGGGAGGGCGTTCGGCTATCAGTACGCGGCGACCGGCGCCCGGCCGACGACCGCCGGGATCTCCCGGGTCTGCTCGGCGGCAGCGGGTGTGGTCAGCGGAAGGAGCGACTCGCGTTCCGTGGCCGCCGGCAACAGCGCGGCGGCTGCTTCCTCGCGCAGGCTGCGAGCTGCGGCGGCGGCGAGTTCCGCGGCCCGCCAGGTCACCTGCTCCCGTTCCCGGGCCGCCCGCTGCCGGGCGAGCAGGTGGTCGCGTACCGCCCGACGCAGCATCAACTCCTGCTCCACCGGGTGCAACCGGGGATCCCAGCCGCGGTGCGCGAAGACGTCGCTGAGCTGTTCCACCGACAACTCTCGCCGCCAGTACGCGTCCAGGGCGGCCCGGTGCAGCCAGCGCTCGCGGTCGGCGTACTCGGCGGGGGTGCGGGCGGTCTGCGGCAGCGGCATGCCGGCGGCATCGGAGAGCCGGCGTACGTCAGCCTCCGCCGCCTCGTACGCCTGCCACGCCTGCTCGGCCTCGTCCTGGGCGATGAGCCATTCATCGCGGCGGTGCCGGGCCGTCGCGTCGGCCCGCTCCGCCGCGATCGTGACCTCCTCGGCCCAGCGCTCCTGGTCACGTCGTTGCTCGGCGTGGTCGGACCGGCTCGGCAGCGCGGCCTCGCGGATGCGGGTGCCGGCGTCGAAGCGGAAGAGTCGAGGTCGTAGCAGCAGGCCGGTGACGGCGAGCGTCACCACGCCGAGCAGGCCCAGCCAGATGGCGGCGGCGCGGGGCGCGTCGAGCAGGACGGAGGAGAGAGCGGTACGCATCATCAACACCTCGCGGTCGGGATGAGTCGTCGACTGTGATGGACGCGGGTTGTGACGGCGGGTCTGATGCCGGGGCACGGCTGATGCCGCGGTGGCCGTTGGGCCGACCGGGCGTCTGGCCGGCGAGCGGCGGGCGTCACTTGGCTCGATCGGTCGAGCGGACCGCCGTCGGTCAGACGGTAGGTGGGCCGCGACGGGTCGGCTCGCCCGCCCGGACGGCGGGCACCGGGGCGGCGCGGTGATCGACCTGGGCGGCATCGGCCGGCTCGGCGTCGGTACGGTCGGGCCGCAGCGGTGCGCCGGTGGCCGCCGCCCGCCAAACCTGGCCGGCGTCGACCGCCTGAGCGGGCTCGACGATGGGCTGGACGGCCGACATCGCGGTGGATGGCGAGCCGCCGACGACCGTGGCGTTCGGTGGTGGTACGGCGGTGGGCCGGGCCGGCGGATCGGCCGCGACGGCCCCACCGACACCTACGGCGAGCACCAGGGTCGCCAACGCCAACCGGGTCAGCTCACGAAGTGCGCACAGCATTGCCGGCCACAGTGGACGGGCGAATGCTGGAGACGACACGGGATCCAACCTATCCCGCCGTCGGCCTGATCGCAGCGCGGCGATCGTTCCGGGTGGGTGAAGCGCGCCACGTCGTCTGATCAGGACGTCTGCCGGCTCAGTGGTCGGCGGTGTCGGTCACCTGCTCCTTGGTGAAGAGGGCCAGCAGGTCACCCACCTGGTGGTCGGCCTCCGCCGGGTGGCGGAACCGCCCGGCCGGGTTGAGGGTGTACTCGTTGCGCCGGCCCACCCGGGTGCGGTGCAGGTAGCCGCCCGCCTCCAGGTCGGCGACGATGGCCTGAGCGGCACGTTCGGTGACGCCGACCTCCGTCGCGACGTCGCGTAGCCGGGCGGTGGGGTTACGGGCGATGGCGAGCAGGACGTGCGCGTGGTTCGTGAGGAAAGTCCAGTTCCGTGCGCTTTCTCGTCCGTCAGTGCTCGCCATGCCCGCCATCGTATGACCTGCCGTTCGAGTACCCCGGCCCGCGTCGTTACCGGCCTCGGTTCGGCCGAGCGCAAGCGTCGACTGATGTATGAAATGCATATCACGTATAGCTTGACGTGCGTTATGGCGCGTGTGACCGTGATGGCAGCCCGTGACCAGCGCCGGCCGGGATGACCAGGCATTCCTCCCAGAGATGAGGTGCAGCCGGATGAGTCGACCCGGAACGCTCGGTCCCCAGCCCGGACCGGACCGCGAGTTGCTCAGCGCGGATCTTCCCGGCGCCCCGCAGCGGGCCCTCGCCGAGTTGCTCGCCGGGAACCGTCGGTTCGTCACCGACGCACTGCGGCATCCCAACCAGAACGCTGGGCGGCGGGCCGCCGTCGCGGCCGAACAGCATCCCTTCGCGGTGATCGTCGGCTGCTCCGACTCCCGGCTCGCCGCCGAGATCATCTTCGATCGCGGGTTGGGCGACCTCTTCGTGGTTCGTACCGCCGGACACACCGTCGGGCCGGAGGTGCTGGGCAGCGTGGAGTACGCGGTGGCCGTGCTGCGTACGCCCCTGGTGGTGGTGCTCGGCCACGACTCGTGCGGCGCTGTCCAGGCGGCCCGCGAGGCACTGGCCACCGCCACCACGCCGCCCGGGCATCTGGGCGCCGTGGTCGACGCCGTGGTGCCGAGCCTGCGCCGGGCGCAGGACGCCGGAGTGCACGACCTGGACGGCATCGTGGACATCCACATCGCGCGGACCGTCGAGACGATGCTGGCCTCCTCCGCGACTCTCGCTGCGGAGGTGGCGGCCGGGCGATGTGCGGTGGTCGGCATGTCGTACCGACTGGCCGCCGGTGAGGTGCGGGCGGTCGCCGCGGAACCCGCCGCACTCGGCGGTGCGATGGCGACCGCGCCCTGATCCCGCGACCCGTCGCGAGGAATGAGGCCGGTCCGGGTACCGGCAGTCGGCGACCGCGTCCGACGGTGACCTCCGGAACGCCGAGGGCCGTCCCACCACGGTTGGCGGGACGGCCCTCGGTGCGTCGTGTGAGCGATCAGAGCAGCGACACGTGTACGTGGTCCGTGTGGTTGGACGGGCCACTGTAGGAACTCCAGCGCTCGGTGGCCGCGAACCAGATCTGCCGGTTCCAGATCACGTAGTAGACGCCCAGCCGGTCGGCGTTGCGGACCAGGAAGGCCGCCAGGTTGTTGCCGTAGATCCGGGTGTCGTTGTTGTGCCACGGGCTGAAGCCGCTGTTCTGCAATGACCAGTCACAGGCCCGGCCCTTGGGGTGCTCGAACTTGTCACCCGGACGGAAGCAGCCGACGAACCGGTTGAATCCGGCTCGCTTGACCTCCTTGTACATGTGCAGCGTCCGCGGCGTGATGCAGCCCGACGTGGTGGGGTCGTTCTGGCTGCACGACTCGGGCTTCCAGCCACCGTCCGAGGCCCGGTTCGGCGCGATCCGGGCCACCGGCGAGGTGGCGTCTACCAGCCCGCCGGTCAGGCCGACACCACCGACCAGTCGGAGGGACTTCTCCGCCTCGCTCTTCTTGCGCGCCATGTCGTTTGTCAGCTTCTTCTGCTCGCGCACCTCGGCGTCGAGCGCGAGCTTGGCCTGCTCGGCGCGGAGCTTGATCGCGTTGACCTCGCCCAGTTTCTTGTCGTTCACCAGGTTCAGCTCGTCCAGTGCCGAGGCCCGGTTGATGAACGAGTCCGGTGCGCTGCTCTGCAACAGCATGGCGATCGCGCCGACCCGGCCCGTGCGGTACGACTGGGTGGCGATCTGAGCGACCTGTGGCGAGAGTGCGTCCAGGTCAGCCTGAGCGGCGCGGACCTCAACCGCCAGTCGGAGTTGCCGCTTCTTGGACTTCTCCAGTTTGGCCTTGGCCTTGGAGTAGTCCCGGGTGGTCGCCTCGATCAAGTCGTTGAGCATCGGCGGGGCGTCGTCGTGCTCTGCTGGTTTGGGGTCGTTCGGTGCGGCCGTCGCCGGCATCGGACCAGCGAAAACGGCGAACGCGGCGAACACGGCCACCACGGGCGTCAACCAGCGGCGTAGGGGTGCCGTCACTGTTTTCCCTTCCATCGACCGCCGACCGGGTTAGCTGACGGGTTCGGGACGGAAGTGGCCCCTACCGCTTTCGCGGATTCACCCCACGTACCTGGGTCCCCGGCTCGCCTGGCGGCGATTGGGCGGCGGCACCGCAGGCGCCGCTGCGCGCCTTCGGCGGTGACCGGCAGTGAGGTTACCTGACAGTCCATCTGTGCTTCTACGCCCCGAACCCGACTAGATGCGTCATTTCGTAATCGCTTTGAGTGACCAGCGACACGATTACGAGCCGCGTTTACAGGGGCGGTCACGTTGAGGAGTGTCACCATGTGGTGTCCGTGCTCCTGTCCGGGTCGGGCCACCTTGAAGGGGTGGCGGGGGGCGTGTTTCGGGTGGGTGGGGTGCTGAGGGCGTGGAGCGCCTCGGCCCGGTCCGTTGCCGGCCGGGGAATCACGGGGGTGGGCTCACCGCTGTGGACGTCGGCGTCGCCGCGCCCGGCGGTGCTTACCACCGCGGCCAGCGCGGTGGTAAGCGGTACCGCGGCGATCAGCCCGAGCGTGGCGACCACGCTACGAACGATCTCCGTGGTGAGGAACTCGCTGGTCAGGATCTGCCCCAGTGCGCGGGAATCCGCGGTCAGCAGAAGCAGGAGTGGCAGCGAGGCGCCGGCGTACGCCAGCACGATCGTGTTGACCACAGAGGCGATGTGTGCCCGCCCGACCCGGGTGGCCGAGCGGTACAACTCCCGGCGGGAGAGGTCCGGGTTGGCGTGGCGCAACTCGTTGACCGCGGCGGCCTGGGTGACCGTGACGTCGTCGAGTACGCCCAACGAGCCGATGATGATGCCGGCGAGCAGCAGACCGTGCAGGTCGACGTCGGCCCGGAACATGGACAGGGTGGTGGCGTCCTCGCTGCCGAAACCGGTCAGGTGGGTGGCCCCGGTCGCAGCCAGCCCGAGCAGCCCGGTGAGCACCAGACTGGCGAGCGTGCCGAGCACGGCCACCGAAGTCTGGGCGGATATGCCGTGGGTCAGGTACAGCACCACGAACATGATCAGCGAGGCGCCGACGATGGCGACCGCGAGCGGTGGCTGGCCGGCGCTGATGCCGGGCAGTACGAAGGTCAGCAGGATGGCGAAGCTGGCGGCCAGGCCACCCAGCGCGGCCAGTCCGCGTAGCCGCCCGAAGGCGACGATGGCGGCGGCGAAGAGGACGGCCAGCCACACCAGCGGCTTGCCGCGTTGGTGCTCGGCGATGTTGTAGGTGCTGACCGTCGGATCCTCCGGGTCGATCAGCGAGACCAGGATGATGTCGTCGTCGACCTCGACGCGAGGGGCGCCCGGCCCGGTCGGGATGGGTGTCTGCACCTCCTGCCCGGCGTCCGGTCCGGTCTGTACCCGGACGGTGACCGTGCCGCAGGGGCCGTCCGCAGCCGTCGGAGTCCCCTCGGGTACCACCGGGTTGGGCGGGCATGGCTCGCTGACCACCCGGGTGACCGTGCCGTGGTAGCGGGGGGTGTCGTCGGCGGCCTCGGGGCGCGGGGCGTCCCGGGGCCAGAGCACGATGGCGGCGACCAGGGTGGCGATGAAGAGGGGGACCACCGTCACGACGAGGATCCGCCGCACCCCCGGCGGGGTGGGCGGAGCGGAACGGGTGTGGTCGGCGCCCATTCAGTGTCTCCCAACGATTTCAGGGCTGAGTACGTGTCGATGGGCGAGACGGTTCAGTGCCGCCGGACGGCGGTGTGGAAGGGCAGCCCGAATGGCCTGAGTGTGGCGGGGTGGCTGCGTACCGTGAGCTGTGGACCGGCTCGCGACGGCCGTGCGGGCGTACGCCTGACGGCGACCTCGGGCCGCGAGGCACGGATTTCGGCTGGCCATCGTGTGCGAATGGTAACCAGCCGGACCTGTCGACGCCTGTCGCGAGGGTGCGTCGGCGGGTCGGGTCAGCCGCGCTTCATGAGTCGGCCCACGGCGGCCATCATCTCGGTCGCCATCTCGTCGGCGCGCCCCTCGGCGGCACCTTCGTGCATGCAGTGCCGGGCGTGCCCGTCGAGCAGGCCGAGGGCGACCTTGTCCAGGGCGGCCTGGATGGCCGAGATCTGGGTGAGCACGTCGATGCAGTAGCGGTCCTCGTCGACCATCTTCTCGATGCCGCGCACCTGGCCCTCCACCCGGCGCAGGCGGGCGAGGAGCTGGTCCTTGCTGGCGGTGTAGCCACGGATCGGCGCGGGTGTGCTCATGCCGGCAAGAATAACCTACCCCCAGGGGGTATGGTACGGTCGGTGCGACGGATACCCCCTGCGGGTATCCGGGTGGGTGTTCGACCCACCCTTCCAGAGTGGTGAGGAGAGTTCCATGGTCAGCACGACGTACCAGGTGCAGGGCATGACCTGCGGGCACTGCGTCAACGCGGTCAGCACCGAGATCGGTGCGATCGAGGGTGTCAAGGACGTTCAGGTGGATCTGGCCGCCGGTCGGGTCACCGTCACCAGCGACCAGCCGCTCTCCGACGACGCGGTGCGTGCCGCCGTGGACGAGGCCGGATACGAGCTGGCCGGCGCCTGAGCCGGCCGGCGCGCGGAAACCGAGGGGTCAACCATGAACACGGCGACGAAGCTGAGCGGCTTCGTGCTCGGCCTGGCGGCGGTGTTCGGCGCGGCGTACGGGGTGGGGCAGCTGACCGGCCCGGTGACCGTGGTCGCCGCCGGCCACGACAGCGAGGGTGCCGGCCACGGCGAGGGTGACGCCGGGCATGAGGAGGCGGCCGGGCACGAGGAAGGGGCAGCCGGGCACCTGCCCGGCGGCCTGCTCGTTGCCGACCGTGGCTACACCCTGGTGCCGGTCGACGCGCCGCCGGGTGAGTTCGCGTTCCGGATCACCGGTCCCGATGGCCGTCCGGTGACCGGGTACGACGTCACCCACGACGAGCGGATGCACCTCATCGTGGCCCGCCGCGACCTCTCCGGCTTCCGGCACGTACACCCGGAGCTGGCCGGGGACGGCACCTGGCGGATCGTCTCACCGATGGACTCTCCCGGGGTGTGGCGGGCCTTCGCCGACTTCACCCCGACCGGCGGCGACCCCCTGACGCTCGGCGTCGACGTGACCGTCCCCGGCGCGCTGGCCGAGCGACCGCTGCCCGCCCCGGCGAGCAGCGCCACCGTCGACGGCTACACCGTCGCCCTCACCGGAGCCCCGCAGCCGGGGCGCACCACGACGCTGACGCTCACCGTCAGCCGCGACGGCGCACCTGTCACCGACCTGGAGCCGTACCTCGGCGCGTACGGTCACCTTGTCGCGCTGCGCCGTGGTGACCTGGCCTATCTCCACGTACACCCCGAGGGCAGCCCGGGAGACGGGCGCACCGCCCCCGGCCCACAGGTCAGCTTCGCCACCGAGTTCCCCTCGGCCGGCGCGTACCGGCTCTATCTCGACTTCCGCCACCGGGGAGTGGTGCGTACCGCCGAGTTCACGGTGCACGTCGGTGACCCGGGCGGCACCACCGGACCGGCCGACGGGCACCCCACCACCGCGCCCGAGGACGGGCACGGGACCCCCGGGCACGGACACGACTGACAGGACCCGCAATGAGTACGAGCCGACCCCTGACCACCGCGCCGCACCTGATCGAGCTGGCCATCGGCGGGATGACCTGCGCGTCCTGCGCCGCCCGGATCGAGAAGAAGCTCAACCGGATCGACGGCGTGCAGGCCACCGTCAACTACGCCACCGAGAAGGCGACGGTCTCGTACGCCGACCCGGTCACTCCGGACGATCTCGTCGCCACCGTCGAGAAGACCGGTTACCAGGCCAGCCTGCCGCCGCCGCCCACCCCGGCCGGACCGGCTGCCGCCGAGCCGGCGGACCCGCTGCGTGCCCTGCGTACCCGGCTGTGGGTGTCGGTGGCGTTGAGCCTGCCGGTGATCGCGCTGGCCATGGTGCCGGCCTGGCAGTTCACCTACTGGCAGTGGCTGTCGCTGACCCTGGCCGCCCCGGTGGTGGTCTACGGCGGGCTGCCCTTCCACCGGGCCGCGCTTGTCAACCTGCGGCACGGTGCCGCGACCATGGACACCCTGGTGTCGCTGGGCACGTTGGCCGCCCTCGGCTGGTCGGTGTGGGCGTTGTTCCTCGGCACCGCCGGCACCCCCGGCATGACCCACCCGTTCAGCTTCTCCATCGGTCGTACCGACGGCGCCGGCAACATCTATCTGGAGGCGGCCGCCGGGGTGACCACCTTCATCCTCGCCGGTCGCTACTTCGAGGCGCGCGCGAAGCGCACCGCCGGGTCGGCCCTGCGGGCCCTGCTGGAACTGGGCGCCAGGGACGTGTCAGTGCTGCGGGACGGGGTGGAGACCCGGGTCCCGGTCGACCAGCTCGCGGTGGGCGACCGCTTCGTGGTGCGGCCCGGCGAGAAGATCGCCACCGACGGGAAGGTGGAGGAGGGCTCCTCGGCGGTCGACGCCAGTCTGGTCACCGGCGAGTCGGTACCTGTCGAAGTGGGAACGGGTGACGCGGTGATCGGCGGCTGCGTCAACGCCGGTGGCCGACTGGTGGTCTCCGCGACCCGGGTAGGCGCCGACACCCAGCTCGCCCAGATGGCCCGGCTGGTCGAGCAGGCGCAGAGCGGCAAGGCCGCCGCCCAGCGGCTCGCCGACCGCATCTCCGGAGTCTTCGTGCCGATCGTGATCGCCCTGGCTGCCGGCACCCTGGGCTGGTGGCTGGGGAACGGCGCCGGCCCGGCCGCCGCCTTCACCGCCGCCGTGGCGGTGCTGATCATCGCCTGCCCGTGCGCCCTCGGCCTGGCCACCCCGACCGCGCTGCTTGTCGGCACCGGGCGGGGCGCACAGCTCGGCGTCCTGATCAAGGGGCCGGAGGCGCTGGAGTCCACCCGGCGGGTGGACACCGTGGTGCTCGACAAGACCGGCACCGTGACCACCGGCCGGATGAGCCTGCTCGCGGTAACCCCCGGCGGAGGTGAGCGACGCGACGAGGTGCTGCGCCTGGCTGCCGCCCTGGAGAACGGCTCGGAGCACCCGGTCGCCCGAGCGGTGGTGGCCGGTGCCGCCGACGTCGGCGTGCTGCCGCCGGTCACCGATTTCGCGAACGTGGCCGGGCTGGGGGTCAGCGGCGCCGTGGACGGCCGCCAGGTGCTGCTCGGCCGGGCCCGGCTGTTGGAGGAGCGGGGTCTGGTCGTACCGGACGACCTTGCCCGGGCAGCGACCGACGCGGAGGCGGCGGGGCGCACGGCCGTGCTGGTCGGCTGGGACGGCCAGGCCCGCGGCCTGCTCGCCGTGGCCGACCAGGTGAAGCCGACCAGCCGGGAGGCGGTACGGCGGCTGCGCGCGCTCGGCCTGAGGCCGGTGCTGCTCACCGGTGACAACGCCACGGTCGCCCGGGCGGTGGCCGCTGAGGTGGGCATCGACGAGGTGATCGCGGAGGTGCTGCCCACGGAGAAGGTCGAGGTGGTCGCCCGGTTGCAGGGGGAGGGCCGGGTGGTGGCGATGGTGGGCGACGGCGTCAACGACGCCGCCGCGCTGGCCCAGGCGGACCTCGGACTGGCGATGGGCACCGGCACCGACGTGGCGATCGAGGCGTCCGACCTGACTCTCGTCCGGGACGACCTGCTGGCTGCGGTGGACGCCATCAGGCTGGCCCGCGCCACCCTCGGCACCATCAAGGGCAACCTGTTCTGGGCGTTCGCGTACAACGTGGCCGCCCTGCCGCTGGCAGCCGCCGGGCTGCTCAACCCGATGATCGCGGGGGCGGCGATGGCGTTCTCGTCGGTGTTCGTGGTGGCCAACAGCCTCCGGCTGCGCCGGTTCCGCCCCGTTTCTTGAACTTTTCCGGTTGGTCGATGCCGGACTGGGTACCTGACTGGACGTAGCGACAGGATCCCCCGGGAGGGCGACATGGGCGTCGAGGACAAGTTCAACAACACCGCCGAGAACACCGGCGGCAAGATCAAGGAAGGCGTGGGTCACGCCACCGACGACGAGCGCCTGGCGGCGGAAGGTCGCGGCGACCAGATGCGCGCCAACCTCAAGCAGGCCGGCGAGAAGATCAAGGACGCGTTCCGCAAGTAGTCCGGTACGCCACGAGTCGCCGGGCCGGTGAACGCCGGCCCGGCGACTCGTGTGTAGCTCAGGCGCCCAGCGGTCGGCCGGCGGTGAGTCGCAGGGTGAACCCCTGGTCGTCGCGGTGGTAGGTGACGTGGTTGCACGACTGATGGGTGATCCACAAGCCCAGCCCGCCGGGCATCCCGTTGGCCGACGGCAGCAGCCCGGCGTACGGATCCTGGGGGCCGGTACCGGCGTCACTGACGGTGGCGACGATGCGTTCCGCGCCCGCCCACAGCCGGAACCGGACCGGGGGACTGCCGTGCCGCAGCCCGTTGGTGACGGTCTCGCTGACGGCGACGACGAAGTCGTCGAACTCGTCATCCCGGAGCCCACCCTGGCCCACCTGGTGTACGGCCGCGCGGGCCTGCGCCGCCGTCGGGCCGAGCAGGTCGACCAGGGGCGGGGTCGTCTGCATCGGGTCGGGTGGCATCGGGCGCGTCTCGCGCAGGAAGGTCTCCGGCGCGACGTAGTCGACACTCGGCAGATGCCGCCCGTCGACTGCGGCGAAGCACGGGTGCGTGGCGGCGACGTCGGCCAGCACCCCGGGTGCGCTGGTCCGGGTGTCGTACGCGCACATGCTCCACAGCGGCCAGTCGTCGTACGCGTGGTTGATCGCCGACTCGTACCGGGCCCACCAGTCCCAGGTGGGGCCGAGACCGACCGGCGGCACCTCGCCGATGATCCGGATCTGGGTGGCACCGTCGGCGACCAGATCGGCGAGGAGCTGGCGGTACATCCGGATGGCGGCGGTGGGCCGGGCGTAGACGTCGCCGCCCGACAGGAACTCGACCTTCGTGTCGGGGGGCAACGCGGCGCGCACCAGGTTGCCGGTGCGCTCGCCGAGCGCCACGAAGGTGGGCTCGTTCGCCTCCACACCACCGACCAGGAACGGCACCACGACGGCGAGCAGTTCCTCGTCGGAGCCGTAACAGAGAGCCTCGTGGAAGTAGCCGGTGCGCCCGGCGGCCGCACCGGTCCTCACCGGGTCACCTCCACCCGCAGGTCGGGCAGGTCCAGCAGGGCGGCGAGCCGGGCCACCCCGGAGCGGGCGGCCCGCAGCACCACCGTCACCTGCCGGTCCCGGGCGTACTCGTTCAGGTGGATGAGCGCCCGGTGGTCGAGGAAACGGAGCCCGTCGGCATCCAGCACCAGTTCGTCATCGACGGGTTGCAGATCCGCGCGGTCCAGCGCGGTGCGGAACAGGTCGTGGTTGGACGGGTCCAGCTCACCGGCGAGGGCGGCCTGCCCCTGACGCAGCGGTACCGCGTACAGCCGGAACAGCAGCTGGCCGAGGTTGTGTTCCGGGTGCAGGCAGGCCAGCTCGGCGACCGCCGGATCGCCCAGCTGCGAGCGGTCGTACGCGCACATGGCCTGGAACGGCTCGGTGCGCATCATCTCGTTCACACGCTGCTCGTAACGGGCGAACGCGTCGCGTTGCGCGGCGGTACGGACCAGCTCGGTGGCGTCGGCGGCCACCCGCAGGCCGCTGTATCCGGCGGCGACGGCCTCCCGGGTGGCCCGGCGGTAGGACGCCACCTGACTCGCCGGATCGATCACCGCTGTGCTGCCGTACGCGCCGTCGAGGGAGCGGACCTGGGCGGCACCCGTCAGCAGCGCGTCGGCGAAGTCCCGGACACCGAGCAGGTGGTCCCGGACCGGTTCGGCGGGACCGGAGACGACGAACCAGACCCGCTCGCCGGCCGCCAAGCCGGCGCGCAGGAACTCCACGGCATGGGTCATGAACCCGGCCGGGTCGTCGTACGCCCAGCACAGGTGCCGGTACCGCGGCGGTTGGTCAGTCAGCACGGCACTCCGCTCGCTCACGTGAGGTGCCCCATCAGTGCAGTCTACGGCGTCGCCCGGAGCGGTCCGGCTAGCCAGGTCCTCCGATTGCCGGCCCTATTGCCGGCCCGCCGGGGAACCAACCGACGGTTTCCACCGACCAATACGGCGATGACAGCCGTGACCGACGACATCAGCGGGTACGCGCTCGCCGCGGGCCGGGGCGACCATGCCGCCGCAGCCGCGTTCGTGCGGGCCACCCAGCAGGACGTACGGCGGTTCCTGACCCACCTGCCGGGGGTGCGGGAGGTCGATGACCTGGTCCAGGAGACGTACCTGCGAGCCTGGCGGGCACTGCCGTCGTTCGCCGGCCGCTCCACGGCCCGGACCTGGCTGCTCGCCATCGCCCGGCGGGTCGCCGTGGACCAGGTACGCGCCGCCACCTGCCGGCCACGGACCGCGAACCTCAGCGACTGGCAGACCGCCGCGGAGAGCACACCGGCCGGAGTGCGTGCCGGGGTGGACGAGCAGGTGGTGCTCCGTGGAATGCTCGACGGTCTCGCCCCCGAGCGGCGTGAGGCGTTCGTGGCGACCCAACTGCTCGGCCTGTCGTACGTCGAGGCCGCGCAGGTTTGTGACGTGCCGGTCGGCACCATCCGATCCCGGGTGGCCCGGGCCCGTGAAGATCTGGTCGCGGCGATGCGGTCGGCCGACCGTCCGGCGGACCGGCCCGGCGCTGCCGGATGAGGCCCGTCAGGCGACCCGCCGCCGGTCACGGTTCCGGTCGTCGCCGTGAGCGGCACGCCGGCGGGCCGGGGCGGAACCTAGGTGGGCGGAGTGCCGGGCCTGGGCCGAGTAGGGCGGCAACAGCCGCAGCGGGGCGGGCTCGTCGACCTCGTCGAGGCGCAACCGCCAGCGGGACCGCTCCGGCTGGCGCCGGTCGCCCGGCTCGCCGGGCCGGCGGGAGCTTCGCGCCAGCAGCACGGTGATCAGGTAGCCGACCACCAGGAAGCCGTGACTCACCAGCCGCTCCACCGCGACCTGCGAGGCGACGAGGTCGTTGACCGACAGCAACACCAGGGTGACCACGAAGGCGCCGAGCATCGGCAGCAGCCCCGACGGCGAGGTCCGACGCAGCGCGACGAAGAGGAAACCCGCACCCACGGCGACATTCCAGGCGGCGGATTCGTGCCACAGGTGCTGGCCGTTGGCGTGGAGGTGCTCGGCGACCTCGGCCCGGCCGATCTGCGCCAGCCCGAGCACCAGTTGCACGGCGCCCAGCAGACCCAGCGCGGCGCGCAGCCCGTTGACCAGGCTGGGTCGCGCACCGGTCGCCGGCCACCAACGACTCGGCATCGCGGCGGCGACGAGCGTGCGCCAGCGCCGACGCGGCGGCGGTGCGGTGGCGAGAATCGCCTCGGTCAGATCCGGCAGCGAGGTCACCACCTGGGTACGCGCCCGGCGGGTCACCTTCGCTGCCGCGTCCAGCCAGGCCCGGCAACCGGCGCAGTTCTCCAGGTGCGCACCGACGTTGCGCTGCTCGTCCGCCGTGACCTCACCGTCCAACTGCGCCGACAGGATCTCCCGCCACTGCTCACACCGCATGTACCTATAGTCGCTTCCCGGGCTGGCATGGTTCCCGGTCGGCACCGCCGGACCGGCCGACACCGAGGTCAGGGCCGGGGTGCCGGACGGTGGCGAGGGTCGCGGGCGGTCAGCGGCCGGGCAGGCTGCCGAGCAGAACGGCCCGCCTCGACCGGTGCGTGAGGCCCTCGGCGACGCTGCCCAGCAAGCGGTCGCCGATCCCGTGCCCGTGCCGGCCGACCACCAGCAGATCCACATCCCGGTCGTCGGCGACCGTCAGCAAGGCATCGACGGGGTGACCGGTGACGACCACGGTGGTGGGCCGGGGCAGCCCTTCGGGCAGTCCGGCGGCCCGCTCGTCGATCATGCGGCGGGCCCGCTGGTGCTCCTGCCGGGACTCCGCGTCGGTCAGGTCGGCGCTGGTCACGGTGACCAGGACGAGTTCACTTGTGCTTCCGGTGAGGGCGCGGGCGATGGCACGCAGCGCGCGGTCGGAGTGCGCGGAGCCGTCCACCCCGACCAGCACGCGCAACCCGTTGCCGACCGGTCGGGCTGGTCGGTGGCGTACGTCGACCAGCTGTGGGCGGGCCCGGCCCCGCTCGACCGCGATCGGCACGAACAGCGGCCCGAGCAGTGCGCCCACCAGGTACCAGAGCGGGCTGCGGTGACCGCCACGGGTGACGAAAACCGCTGCCGTGCCCAGTCCGATGGCCAGCCACAGCACTGCCACCAGCGCCGCGTACCACCACTCAGACACGACGTGTCCCGCTGGTGGGTCGGGCCTTCGACGTGGAAGGGACGGGTTCGGCCATGCCAGCGACTACCCCGCCAGGCCGGGGGTAAGCGCACGGTTCGTGCGTCGAGAGGAGGTTGCCGGGGGTGTCCCGTCCGTTCGTGAACTGGTCCGGCAGTCTCGCCTTCACCCCGTCCGGCTGCGCCGAGCCAGCCGACGAGGACGAGGTGCGGGAACTGGTGCTGCGGGCCCGTGAGGCGGGAACCAACCTGCGCCCGGTGGGCTCGGGCCACTCGTCGAGCCCGCTGGTACGCACCGACGGCACCCTGGTCAGCCTGCACCGGATGGCCGGTGTGATCGACAAGGCCGGTGACCGGGCCACGGTCCGGGGCGGTAGCCGGCTCAGAGAGCTGGGTGCGGGCCTCTACGAGGCCGGGCTGGCCATGGAGAACCTCGGCGACGTGGACTACCAGTCCATCGCGGGCGCCATCGCCACCGGCACCCACGGCACCGGCCTCGGCTTCGGCAACCTGTCGACGCAGGTGTCCGAGGTACGCCTCGTCACGGGCACCGGTGAGGTGCTGGACGTCTCCGCGACCAGTAACCAGGAGCTGCTGCCCGCCGCCCGGCTCTCCCTCGGTGTCCTGGGAGTGGTGACCCAGCTCACCCTCGACCTGGAGCCCAGCTACGAGTTGCGTCGACGGTCCTGGTGCGCCCCGATCGAGTGGACCCTCGACCATCTGGCCGAGTTGCAGCACACCAACCGCAACATGGACTTCTACTGGTACCCGCGCAGCGACCTGACCCAGATTCGCACCATGAACCGAATCGACGGGGTGGCCGCGCGTTCCACGTGGCCGGCCCGCCGGGTGCCGGAGTGGAACGGGTGGCAGGAGCCCAGGGAACTGGAGATCGGGCCGACCCACGACACCATCCCTCAGCATCGCGATCTGCGTTTCGAGGAGATCGAGTACATGCTCCCGTCAGAGGCGTTCCCAGCCTGCTTCGCGGAGATCCGGCGACGGATCCTGAGCCGGCACCGGCGCACCGTGGGCTGGCGGGTGTTGGTCCGCAGCATCGCCGCCGACGACATCTGGCTCAGCAACGCGTACGGTCGCCCCACCACCGCCATCGCCTGCCTGCAGAACGCCTCGTTGCCGTACGAGGAGTACTTCCGCGACATGGAGGCCGTCTTCCGGCAGTACGGCGGACGGCCGCACTGGGGCAAGAAGCACTGGTTGACCGCCGAGGACCTGCGACCGCTCTTTCCCCGCTGGGACGACTTTCAGGCGGCCCGCCGCCGCCTCGACCCGGACGGGGTGTTCCTCACCCCGGACCTGGCCCGACTGCTGGAGGAGGCGTGATGGCGCAGGTGTGGGCGGTGCCGGGCGGGCACGTGCCGTTCGGCGGCACCGGCGGCGAGCCGCAGTTCACCAGTTTCGACCAGTTGTGTGTGCTGAACACCACCGACTCCGAGGCGGAGGTGCTGCTCCACTTCTACTACGAGGACACCGAACCGGTCGGGCCGTACCGGTTCGCCGTCGGTGCCCGACGCATCCGGCACGTACGGGTCAACGACCTGATCGATCCGGAGGCCGTCCGCCTCGACCGCCCGTACGGCTGTGTCCTCAGTTCGCCAGTGCCGGTGGTGGTGCAGTTCCTCCGGCAGGACACCCGATTGCCGGGCACCGTGGCACTCACCGGGACCATGGCCCACCCCGTCGGATGACCCGATGAGCAGCCTCCGGGGACGCTTCGCAGCCGCCGGCAGGCGCAGTTACGGCCGGCTGCGACAGCATCTGCTGCTGGCCTTCCAGGGCGGTCTGGCCGCGTCGCTGGCCTGGTTGGTCGCCGAGCAGGTGCTCGGCAACCCGGACCCGACCTTTGCCCCGATCGCCGCGGTCGCCGTCATCGCCACCTCGATCGGCCGGCGAGCCCGCCGGGCCGTCGAACTGATCGTCGGCGTGATCGTCGGGGTCCTGATCGGCGACCTGCTGGTGGGTACGGTCGGCACCGGTGCCTGGCAGACGTTCGTGATCGTGTTCGGTGCGCTGCTTGTCGCGGTGGCCGTGCGGGGCACCGGTGCCCTGGTGACCCAGGCCGGCGGCGCGGCGGCACTGATCGCCACCCTCGCCCCGGGCACGCCGGACATCGTCCTGCCGCGGACGGTGAATGCCCTGGTCGGTGGCGCGACCGGGCTGCTGGTGGTGCTGGTCCTCGCCCCGATGAACCCGACCCGCAGCGTGCGCCGCATCGCCGGGCCGGCGCTGGACACCTTCGCCCGGCAGTTGACGTCGGCCGCGGAGGCGCTGGCCCGAGGGGATGCGCGCCGGGCGAGGGAGGTGCTGGACGAGATGCGGTCCGCCGAAGGACAACTGCGGGAGGTCGGTGACGTGGTGACCGCTGCCGAGGAGGTGGTCCGCTTCTCTCCGCTGCAGTGGCGGCGGCGCCGGGCGCTGGCCGCGTACGGCGCCGGGGCCGAGCACCTGGACCGAGCTTTCCGCAACAGCCGGACGCTGGTCCGCCGCATCTTCACGGCACTGCGTGACCACGAACCGGTGCCGGTCTGCCTGTCCACCGCCGTCGAGCAGGTGGGGCAGGGCGTGCGCCTGATGCACGAGGAGTTCCTGTCGATGCAGGAGCCGGTCCGGACGCGGGAGCGGGTGCTGCGGGCCGTGCAGGACGCTGGTGAGGCATGCCGGCAGGAGATCGGCTTCTCCGGCACCATCGTGGTTTCCCAACTGCGGACTGTCGCCAACGACATGCTGCGGGCCACCGGCGTGCCGGGCGACGAGGCCCGCCGGTTGGTCCGGCGGGCCGCCGCCGGTTAGGCCCTGTGTCGAAGTCCCTGGCCGGCCTACGGCGGGCCCAGGCGACGGCCGGCCGCGTTAGGCATTGGTCCGGATACAACACCGGTATCCGGACCAATCCCCGCCTTGCCGGACCGCCGCCTGGACTCCGCCTCGGCTCGACCGAGGACTTCGACGCAGGGCCTAGGCCCTCACCTGCCGCTCGACACCGGTCGCGACGCTCCCCGGCGACGACGGGCGTTGTTCATCCCAGCAGGTCGCGACGCCGGTGGCCGAGCCTGCCGAGGGCGGCGGCGAGCACCGCGATCCCGACCATGATCCACCACGCCGGCCAGGCGGGCGACTCGGCCGGGACCGCCGCCAGATGGGTGAACGGTGAGATCGCGGGCACCCACCCCGGAAGATCGGCGCTGTCGGCGAGCACCTGGAGCAGGAACCCGCCGATCGCGGGTAGGACACCGACGGCCGCGGTGGCCCGGGGCAGCCAACCGAGGGCGAGGATCGCCGCGCCGAGGCAGAGCAGCACGACCGGCAGCACGTGCCAGGTGCCGGCCAGGGCGGCGGCCAGCGGCAGTGGGGCGTCCACCAGATAGGCGCCGAGCCAGGTCGCCGTCGCCGCCACGGTGACGAGCACCGCCACCCCGCCGAGGGTGGCCAGCGTCTCGGCGGTCAGCAGCCGGTTGCGGCTGATCGGCTGTGCGTACAGCGACGTCAGCCGGCCGTCCGTCTCGGCGGCCACGAACTCGGCGAGCCGGGACGCGGCGAAGACCCCGACCGGCACGGCGAGCAGGACGAACAGGGACGCGGTGTAGCCGCGTACGCTGCCCAACTCGGTGAAGCCGGCCTGCGCGGCGAGTTCGGCGAAGCGCGGATTGTCCGACAGGAAGTCGGTCATCGACGTCGCCAGCAGACCGATCAGCAGGAAGTACGCGCCGATCCCGGCGGACCAGCCGGCCAGCGGGCGCGACATCCGGCGTACCGCGAACCCGTCGACCGTGCCGAGCAGCCATTTGCGGGGCGGCCGGCCGGCCGGTGCGGCGACCAGCCCGGCCCGCACGTCACGACGCCCGGCCAGCGCTGTCGCCGCCGCGCCGACCAGGAGCGCCGCACCGGCCAGCACGAGCAGGGGCAGCAGCCGGTCGTCGCGGTAGGGACGGACGAGGGCGAGCAGCCCGTACGGCGACAGCCAGCGCAACCACCCCAGCGCAGCGACGCCGTCCCCGACCATCCGGGCCAGCATTCCGACGCCGAGCACGGCCAGGGCCGACCCGCTCGCCCCGGCCCGGGTCGGCATCACCTGCGCAGTCAACAGCGCCGTCGCCACGGCGAAGAGGGCGACCAGCACGAGACCCGCCGCGTACCGAAGGGCGCCGCCCGGTGGCGTGCCGGCCGCGACGAGCACGATCCCGGCCGCGGCTCCGGCGATCACCACTGCGGCATTCAGGACGGCGAGGTGCCGACCGAGCACGGCCGGCACCGTCAGCCGGCCAGCCAGCAGGAGGTCCCACCGGCCGCTCTCCTCCTCGCCCCGGGTGACCCGGGTGGTGGCGAGCACCCCCCACACCGAGAGCAGGACGGCAAGTACGGTGCCGGTCCGCCAGACGGTGAAGCCACCCGGGGTGTCCAGCGCGAACGGTTCGCCGAAGAGGGTGCGGACCGCCGGGTTCTCAGCGAGGGCGGCCAACGCGGCGGCGTCGAGTGCGGTGCCGGCCGTGCTCTCGTACCCGGCGACGACGACGGCGGTGACGCCGGCCGTCACCGCGGACACGACGAGCGCGGGCCGACGGACCTGGCGCAGGGCGAGCCGGGTGACGGCGGCCCTGGCGGCGCCTCCGCCTCCGATGGCGGTCACCGACTCCCCTCCCCGTAGTAGTCGAGGAAGATCTCCTCCAGCGTGGGCTCGCGCATGGTGAGGGTGGTGAGGTCGGCCCCCGCCAGTGCCCGCAGGGCCGGGCCGGGCGGCCCGGTGAGGGTGAATCGCAGCGCGGCCCCGTCGACCTGAACGCCGTCGATGCCCGCCACGCCGGTCAACTCCGGTACCGGGCCGGCGAACCGCACCAGCACCTCGGTGCGGTGCAGCCGCCGCAACTCCGGGATGGTGGCGACCTCGACGAGGCGCCCGGCGCGCAGGATGCCCACCCGGTCGCAGACGGCTTCCACCTCCGCCAGCTGATGGGAGGAGAGGAACACCGTGCTCCCGGTGTCGCGGGCCTCGTTCACCGCGCGGCGGAACTCGCGTTCCATCAGCGGGTCCAGGCCGGCGGTCGGCTCGTCCAGGACGAGCAGCGGCGCACGGGTGGCGAACGCGGCGATCAGGGCCACCTTCTGTCGGTTGCCGGTGGAGTAGGCCCGTCCCGGCTTCGACAGGTCGAGGGCGAACCGGTCCACCAGTTCGTCCCGGTAGGCGACGTCGACGCCTGGCCCGGTGGCGCCGAGCAACTCCAGGATCTCCGCGCCGGTGAGCTGCGGCCAGAGCGTCACATCGGCCGGCACGTAGGCGAGCCGCTGGTGTGCCGTGGCCACGTCGGCGGCGGCGGTACCGAAGATCCACGCCTGGCCGGCGGTCGGGCGGGCCAGGCCGAGCAGCAGCCGGATGGTGGTGGACTTGCCGGCGCCGTTGGGCCCCAGGAAGCCGAACACCTCACCGGCGTCGACGGTCAGGTCGAGATCGTCGAGGGCGAGCAGGGAACCGTACCGCTTGCTCAGGTGCTCGGTGCGGATGGCGGGCGGGTGCACGGCGGCCTCCGAGAGGTTGTTGAGGACACGACCGCCGACCAGGCTTCCCGGCACACCAGCCTCACCTTAGGCCCTGTGTCGAGTCCCTGGCCGGCCCACGTCGGGCCCAGGCGACGGCCGGCCACTCGCCGTGCGGGTCAGCCCGCCGACGGGACGAGGGCCGACGGCGACTCGTCACCGGTGTCCGGCGACGATGCCGCGCGCGGCGGGACCGTCGGGGTCTCCGGGGGACGCCGGATCCTGGCCGGCCGCTCCGGGTCGCCGGTCTCGCCGCGCCAGTGGGCGAGCCGGCCGGCCCGGGCGACCGCCCGCAGACGGCGTTCCGCCCGGTCCCGGACGTGTGGGGTGGTGACCACGAGCAGCTGATCACCGTGGCGCAACCGGGCGTCCGGCTCAGGTACGAAGGCGGTCCCGTCGCGGACCACGAGGGTGACCGCGGCCGGTGGCGGCAGCCGCAGCTCGCGGATGTGCACGCCGTGCATCTGGGAGTCGGGCTCGACGGTGAGGTGCAGCAGGTCCGCGTCGATGGCGTCCAGCGGCGCGGACTCAACCTGCAGGTCCGGACCGATCCCGGCCGAGCTGAGCCGCAGGCGTTTGGCCAGCCACGGCAGCGTCGGAGCCTGCACCAGTGTGAAGACCACGACCAGCACGAAGACGATGTTGAACAGCTGTTCGCTGGCGCCGACGCCGGCCACGACGGGAATGGTGGCCAGCACGATGGGCACCGCGCCCCGCAGCCCGGCCCAGGACAGCAGCACCTGTTCGCGCAGCGGAATCCGGAACGGCAACAGGGTGACCAGCACCGACATCGGGCGAGCGAGCAGCAGCAGTACCAGACCCACGGCGAGGGCGGGCAGGATCGCGGCGGGCAGTTCGCTGGGATTGGCCAACAGACCGAGCATGACGAACAGGCCGATCTGCGCGATCCAGCCGAGCCCTTCGGCCACCGACACCGTGGCGCGGCGGTGCGCCAGCCGGGCGTTGCCCAGGATCAGCGCGGCGAGGTACGCGGCGAGGAAACCGCTGGCCTGGACGAGCCCGGCGGCGGCGAAGGCGAAGATGCCGCAGGAGAAGGTGGCGATCGGATAGAGGCCCGATGCGGGCAGGGTGAGCCGGCGCAGGAACCACACTCCGGCGAGGCCGATCGCGACGCCGACCGCGCCACCGATGCCGAGCTGGTAGACCATCTGGACCAGCAGTTCCACCGGGCTGGTCGCGGTCAGTCCGGTGGCGCTGAAGGCGAGTACCAGGATGACTGTGGGTGCGTCGTTCAGCCCCGACTCTGCCTCCACCAGCCCGGCCAGTCGCCGGGGCAACGGCAGGGTGCGCAGCACCGAGAAGACCGCCGCCGCGTCGGTGGAGGACACCACCGCGCCCAGCAGCAGAGCCAGCTGCCACGAGACATCGAGCAGCAGGTGCGCGCCGAGGGCGGTGACCCCGACGCTGATCAGCACACCGACGGTGGCGAGCGCGGTCGCCGGTGCCAGTACCGGTCGAATGTCGGAGAACCGGGTGGTCAGGCCACCCTCCACCAGGATCACCGCAAGCGCCGCAGTGCCCAGGGCCTGCGCCAGGGCGGCGTCGTCGAAGCGCAGGCCGAGTCCGTTCTCGCCGAGCAGCAGCCCGATGCCGAGGTACGCCAGCAGCATCGGTACGCCGACCCGGGTGGCCAGCCGTGCGGCGGTGACGCTTACCAGCACGGTCGCCGCCGCGGCGATCATCAGCAGGTAGACCTGTTGCAGGGTCATCCCGGAACCTGTCCCAGCCGCAGTCGACCCATGCATCCGCTCCCTCACGCTCGCGCCCGCTGTGGGGGTACAACGCCGACACCCGCCCCCACGGGCCGCACAGCCGGCACGCCCGGCTCTGTCAGCCGGGCGGCGACCCGTGCCACGGTGTGTCCCCGCGCTCACGTTACCGGGCGAGCAGCCACCGAATGCCGAGCGTGACGGTGACGCACTGTCCGGACGATCTGCGGGCCGCCCGTGGGGTCTCGTGTCCGGCTGCGCGACCATGGCCCGGTCACGCGTACGACGACGGAGCAGACGGGAGCCGGCTCATGGGCGGCGGGACAGCACAGCGGACCGATCGACTGGAGGCATGGGAGCGGGTCAGCGCCGCACCGCTCACCGTGCTGTCCGTGGTGTTCCTGGTGGTGTACGCGGCACCGATCCTGCGTCCGGACCTCAGCCCGGCCTGGCGGGCCGCCTGTTCCGCCACGACGATCGTCGTCTGGGCGCTGTTCTGGGCGGACATCGTCGTTCGGCTGCGGCTGGCCACGGACCGGCGGAAGTTCCTCCGGGAACACCTGTTCGACCTCGTGGTGCTGACCCTGCCGATGCTGCGACCACTGCGCGCGGTACGCCTGGTCATGGTGGTGCTGACCATCAATCGCCGCACCGAGGTGTGGGCGCGCGGCCGGCTGGCCGTCTACGTCGCCGCCACGGCGGCACTGCTGGTGCTGGTCTCCGCGCTGGCGGTGCTGGACGCCGAACGACTCGCGCCGGGCGCCAACATCACCGCCTTCGACGACGCGTTGTGGTGGTCGACGGTCACCATCACCACCGTCGGTTACGGCGACTTCTACCCGGTGACCACCGCGGGGCGATTCGTCGCCCTCGGTCTGATGATCGGTGGGATCGGCCTGATCGGTTTCGTCACGGGTTCGCTGGCGACCTGGATCGTCGAGCGCGTCGCGGCTGGCGCCGACAAGCCGGCGGCGGCCACCAGCGACGACGTGGCGGCCCTGCGTGCCGAGATCGCCGCCCTGCGGCGGCACCTCGACCCCAATTCGGCCGAGCGCACCAGCGGCTGAACGGCGACGGCCGGCAGCGCGTCGGCCGTGATCGGGCGTTCCGGCCTGCTCGGTCGAGTTTGTCCCGGAAGATGGTGGATGCGGTGTCCGGCCGGCCGCCGGGGCGGAAGGCGGCGACCCGGGTCGGCGGCGCGGGTCCGGTTCTCTTCGTCGGCGGGGTGACGGTGACGCTCGAACAGTCAGCGGGGACGTCGCGATCCGACGAACACCACGGCATGTCCACCCACGAGGTGGTGCTGCTGCTGGAGACGGACCCGCAGCGCGGCCTGAGCGACGCCGAGGCCGCCCGGCGGCTGGACCGGTACGGGCCCAACGTGCTACCCGCCGCCGGTGGTGGCGGACTGCTGCGTCGGATCCTGCGGCAGTTCCACAACCCGCTCATCTACGTGCTGATCGCGGCCGGCGTGGTCACCGCGGTCCTCGGCGAGTACGTCGACTCGGCCGTGATCCTCGCGGTGGTGCTGATCAACGCCGGGATCGGCTACGCCCAGGAGTCGCGGGCCGAGGCGGCCCTGGACAGCCTGCGCTCGATGGTGCGTACCGAGGCGCGCGTGATCCGCGACGGCGAGCTGCGGGCGATCTCCTCCGACGACCTGGTCCCCGGTGACCTGGTGGTGCTGGAGGCCGGCGACAAGGTGCCGGTGGATCTGCGGTTGGTCCGGCTGGCCGAGTTGCGGGTCGACGAGTCGGCGCTGACGGGCGAATCCGTACCCGTGGACAAGCTGGAGGCGGAGCTGCCGGTGGGCACACCGGTCGCCGACCGGCGCAACATGGTCTGGTCGGGCACGCTCGTCGCGGCCGGCGGCGGCGCCGGCATCGCGGTGGCCACCGGGGCCGAGACGGAACTCGGCCAGATCCACCGACTGGTCGGTGCGGCGGAGGCGCTGGCCACCCCGCTGACCCGCAAGCTGGCCCGGTTCAGCAAGGTGCTGACCGTGATCATCCTGGTGCTGGCGGCGGTGACCTTCGCCGTCGGTCTGCTCCGCGGCCAGGACGTGGTCGAGACGTTCACGGCGGCCGTGGCGCTCGCCGTCGGCGCGATCCCCGAAGGGCTGCCGGCGGCGGTCACCATCACCCTGGCGATCGGGGTGACCCGGATGGCCCGTCGACGGGCGGTGATCCGTCGTCTGCCGGCGATCGAGACGTTGGGCAGCACTACTGTCGTCTGCTCCGACAAGACCGGCACGCTCACCGAGAACCAGATGACGGTCCGGGCGCTGTGGACCCCGGACGCCGAGTTCGAGGTGACCGGCGCCGGCTACCGGCCGGATGGGGAGGTCCGCGGCGACGGCCGGGGCGGCGACGCCCTGCGCTGGTCGCTGCTGGCCGGTGCCGGATGCAACGACGCGCGGGTACGCGAGCAGGACGGCGAGTGGCTGCTGGCCGGTGATCCGACCGAGGGCGCGATGCAGGTGGTAGCGGCCAAGGTGGGGATCGACCACGGTCGGCTGTCCGCCGACTATCCACGACGGGACACCATCCCCTTTGACTCGAAGCGGCAGTACATGGCGACGTTGCACGACGAGCGAGCCACGGGCCGGACGGTGGTCCTGGCCAAGGGGGGCGTCGAGCGGATCGTGTCGATGTGCCGGGGCGAGATGGGTGCCGACGGTCAGATCCGCCCGCTCCGGGCCGACGCCGCGCTCCGGGCGGCCGAGGAACTGGCCGGTCGCGGGCTGCGGGTGCTGGCCACCGCCGTACGACCACCGGACGGTCCGGACGACGGTTTCGACGAGGTCGCGCTGCCCGGCACCCTGGTCCTCACCGGGTTGCAGGCGATGCTCGACCCACCCCGCAGCGCCGCCGCCCCGGCGGTACGGGCCTGCCACTCGGCGGGCATCAACGTCAAGATGATCACAGGCGACCATGCGGCGACCGCCGGTGCCATCGCCGGCCAGCTCGGGCTGCTCGACGCCGAACGTCCGGATCGGGTGGTCACCGGCACCGATCTCGAAGAGTTGCCCGCCGAGGGGTTCGGCGAGGCGGTGGACCGGGCCGCCGTCTTCGCCCGGGTCTCCCCGGAACAGAAACTCCGGCTGGTCGAGACTCTTCAGCAACGAGGCCACGTGGTCGCGGTGACCGGCGACGGGGTCAACGACGCCCCCGCGTTGCGGCAGGCGAACATCGGCATCGCGATGGCCCGGTCCGGGACCGAGGTGGCCAAGGAAGCGGCCGACATGGTCCTCACCGATGACGACTTCGCCACCATCGAGGCCGCGGTGGAGGAGGGCCGCGGGGTCTTCGACAACATCACAAAGTTCATCGTCTGGACGCTGCCGACGAACCTCGGTGAAGGGCTGGTGGTGCTGGTCGCCATCGTGCTGGGTGCCACGCTGCCGCTGCTGCCCACGCAGATCCTCTGGATCAACATGACCACCGCCGTCCTGCTCGGCCTGATGCTGGCCTTCGAGCCGAAGGAGCGCGGCATCATGCGACGGCCGCCCCGCGACCCGGCCCGGCCGCTGCTGACCGGCGCTCTGGTGATCCGGATCGTGCTGGTGGCCACGTTGCTGGTGGCCGGCGCGTGGTGGGTGTTCCAGTGGGAGTACTCCAACGGTGCCGATGTCGCACAGGCGCGTACCGCCGCCATGAACGTCTTCGTCGTGGTCGAGACGTTCTACCTGTTCAGCTGCCGGTCGCTGACCCGTTCGGCATGGCGGCTCGGCTTCTTCACCAACCGTCTGCTGTTGCTCGGCGTCGCCGCGCAGGCCCTGTGTCAACTCGCCATCACGTACCTGCCACCGATGAACACCATCTTCGGCACGGCACCGATCGGGCCGGACGTGTGGTTGCGCATCCTGGCCGTCGGGGCGGTTTCCGCAGTCGTGGTCGCCATCGACAAGCGGCTGCGCCACGATCTCGGCTGAACGGCCGGCACGCCGAGGAGCCCGGTCACCGAGAACGCGCGACGGTCAGGCCCACAGCGCCTCGGCGAGGGCGACCCCGACGAACGCGGCGCCCAGCGCGGCGACGACGCTGACGCCAGCGTTGACCAGCGCGGGAAAACGGGCACCGTCCTCGAGGAGCCGGATCGTCTCGTAGCCGAAGGTCGAGTAGGTGGTAAGCGCTCCGCACAGACCGAGGCCGAGCAGGTTGACCAGGGAACCGGGCACTGTCCCCACCGCGGCCCCGCCGATCAGGACACCAAGGAGGAGTGAGCCGACCACGTTGACCACTAAGGTGCCCCAGGGAAAGACGGAGTCGTGACGTCCCTGCACCGCCCGGTCGACGAGGTAGCGCAACGGTGCGCCGACAGCGGCACCGAGCGCCACCAGGATGACGGCCATCAAGCGCTCCGCTTCCGGTCCACGCCGGTCGCCAGCCGGGTCAGGGTCACGCCCAGCCGGACGGCGGCGAGGGCGGCGACGAGGGTACCGGCGAGATACAGCAGGCCGGTCCGGGCCGCGCCGGCCGCCACCGCCTGCTGCACCTCGACGGCGTACGTCGAGAAGGTCGTGTAGCCGCCGAGCACGCCGACGCCGAGGAAGGGCCGGACCAGTCGGTGCGCGGCCCACACCTCGGTGATCAGCACCATCAGCGTCCCGATGAGCAGGCAGCCGGAGACGTTGACGGCAAAGGTGGCCCAGGGAAAGCCGGACGGCGGATGCGGAAAGGTCACCGTCAGCCCGTATCGCGCCAGCGCGCCGACCATCCCGCCAACGGAGATCGCGGCGAGCAGACTGGCGGTCCCGCCCCGCAGCTCCGCGCGCTGCCGCGGCACACTGAGATCGACATCCGGATCGACGGGCGGTCGCTGCGCCCCCACGGTCACCACCTACCAGTACGCGTCTGCCCTGGCAGGGACCGTTGGCGGCGAGCGCCGCGGTTGTCCCGCACCGGCGGGGTGGCGGGCCCCACCGCCACGGGCACCTCCGGTGGATGCCCCGTGCAGAGGATAACGCCGCTCGCTGGACGTGGACCCGGGGTGCGGCCAGCCGCTGTCGGTAAGGTGCGGCGGGTGACCGTGCTGCGTTCCGTCCTGCTGTTCGTCCTGGCCGCGATCGCCGAGATCGGCGGGGCCTGGCTGGTGTGGCAGGGCTGGCGGGAGCACCGGGGGCTCTGGTTCGTCGCAGCCGGGGTGCTCGCCCTCGGCGCGTACGGCTTCGTCGCCACCTTCCAGCCCGACCCGAACTTCGGCCGCATCCTGGCCGCGTACGGCGGGGTTTTCGTCGCCGGCTCGCTCGCCTGGGGGATGATCTTTGACGGCTTCCGCCCGGACCGGTGGGACCTCACCGGTGCCGCGATCTGCCTGCTCGGCGTCGCCGTAATCATGTACGCCCCGCGCGGTGCCTGACCCCGCTCGGCTGCCGGGGTGCGTCGAGCGACGGTGACCGGAGCCCGGCGTCCGGGTCGGGCGGTTCGGCGCGCCGACAGGGCTGGACCACCACCGCATCGACGGTGACGATAAGTAGCTGGTCGATCGCCTTTGGCTATCTCGTTGGTTCGCGTCCCGGCGGCGCCACTCAGCGGGCAGAGGTGACCGCCGCGTGTCGCCGACCCCTGGAGGTGTTTGCATGGCCGCCACGTCGACCCGACGTCGTGACCGAGCGGAACAGGCCGAGCCGTCGGCCGGGGAGTCGGTGCTCCCCGAGATGCGGGCCATGTGGTGGGAGACGGGCATGCGGGCGCGGACCCAGGCCGGTCTGCTCGCCGTCTTCGCCGAACTGCCCCGGCTGATCTGGGCGGCCCTGCGGATCAGCTGGCGGGCCGACCGGCTGCGTACCTCGGCGGTCGCCGTCGCGACGGTCGGTGCCGGCGTGATGTCGGCGTTCGGGCTGCTCGCGACGCAGCGGGTGCTCGTGGAGTTGTTCGCCGGTGGGCCGACCGGGGAGAGGGTGGTTGCCGCGCTGCCGGCGCTCGCGGTGCTGGCCGCGGCGACCGCGACGCGGTCCGGCATGGCGATCGCCACCGGTTACGCCCTGAACGGACTGACGCCCAGGGTCAGCCGGGAGGTGGAGCGAGGGTTGTTCGAGATGACCACGGCCGTGCGACTGGAGGCCTTCGACGCGGACGCTTTCGCCGACGACATGGAGCGTGCCTCCCGGGGCACCGATTCCGCCGTGGATCTGGTGCCCGCGTCGATGAACCTGCTCGCCGGGCTGGTCGGGGTGGTCGCGGTGACCGTGGCCGTCGTGGTGATCCATCCGCTGCTGCTGCCGGCGCTGCTGGTCGCGACCGTGCCGAACGCGTGGGCGTCGCTGCGGGCGGGGCACCTGCGGTACCAGACCTACATCGCCGGCTCGGTCCGGCGACGTCGAATGTGGTTGCTGCACCGGCTGATGGCCGAACGGGCGTCGGCACCGGAACTGCGCTCGTACGGCCTGCGCCGGTTCCTGCTGGACCAGTACGACCGGGTGATGGCGGTGGAGACCGACATCGAGCTGGCCCTGGCGCGTCGGGTGACCACGACGGTCACGGTGGGCTCGATGATCGGAGGCGTCGCCACCGCCGTGGTCTACGTGCTGCTCGGTCTGCTGCTCATCGACGGACAGATCCCGCTCGCGGCGGCGGCGACCTGTGTGATCGCGGTACAGGCGGCGCAACGTTCGCTGGCCGTGGTGACCTTTCAGATGGACCGCGTCTACACCGAGGGCCAGCACTTCCGCGACTACACGGGGTTCATGACCCGCGCCGCCACCTACCTGCCGGAGCAGGCGGTGGCAACGGCACCCGACCGGCTGCGGGAGCTGACCGTGGAGGCGGTGAGCCTGCGTTACCCGGATCGCGACACCCCGGCGGTGGATCGTGTGACGTTGACCGTCGAGGCGGGGCAGACGGTGGCTTTCGTCGGGGAGAACGGATCCGGCAAGAGCAGCCTGGCTGCGATGATCGCGGCCCTGCGTACGCCCAGCGACGGCGTGATCCGCTGGAACGGGCGTCCCCTGTCCGAGCTGGACCGCGACGAGTTGCGTGGTCGCATCGCCGTGGTCACCCAGGAGTACCACAAGTGGCCGTTCACCGCCGCCACGAACATCGCCATCGGGGACATCGACACCGAGGCCCGGCAGGACCGGATCGAGGCCGCCGCCGCCCGGGCGGTCGCCGACGAGATGATCCGTGAGTTGCCGCACGGGTACGAGACGCTGCTCGACCGTACGTTCGCCAAGGGACAGGACCTCTCCGGCGGGCAGTGGCAGCGGATCACCGCGGCTCGCGGTTTCCTGCGCGACGCCGAGCTGCTGGTGATGGACGAGCCGTCCTCGGCGCTCGACCCGCGGGCCGAGGACGCGCTGTTCCAGGCTATCCGCGACCGGCGCGGCCGGGCCACCACCATCCTGATCACGCACCGGCTGGCCAACGTCCGGCACGCCGACCGGATCTTCGTGCTGCATCACGGTCGTCTGATCGAGCAGGGCACCCACGACGAACTCGTCGCCGCCGGTGGTCGGTACGCCGAGCTGTTCACCCTCCAGGCCGCCGGCTACGCGGACACCGACCGCCTGCCCGCGCCCCGGCAACATCCGCACCCTGCCGCCGGCTGACACCCCGCCGGCGCGTCGTACGGAGAAGCCGCGCCGTCACGTTTGCGTCATCCGACGACGGGAACGGGTGTTGCCCAGGCCGCCTCGGCTGAGACCCGGGCACGGGTCGGGACAGACGCGGCCCGACGGCAGGAGCAGCGGATGAGCGAGCCCGTGTCCGACGAGCCCGTCGGCGAGCTGGAACTGATCCATGCCTTCACCGGGCCGATGCCCACCGGGGTCAGCGTCTCGCACACCGGCCGGATCTTCGTCAACTTTCCCCGCTGGGGCGACGAGGTGCCCGCCACCGTGGTCGAGCTGCGCGACGGCGCCGAGGTGCCGTACCCGGACGAGCGGTGGAACCAGCCGCGAGACGACGACGACCCGGGCGCCTTCGTCTCGGTGCAGAGCGTCGTGGTCGACCCCGTCGACCGGCTCTGGGTGCTCGACACCGGCAGCCCGAAGTTCCAACCGACTCGACCGGGCGGCCCCAAACTGGTCCGGATCGACCTGGGCAGCAACACCGTTGCCCAGGTGATCACCTTTCCGCCGGATGTGGCGCTGCCCACCACGTACCTCAACGACGTGCGCTTCGACCTGCGGCGCGGCGAGGCGGGCGTCGCGTACATCACCGACTCCGCGGTCGCCGGGCCGAACGGGATCATCGTGGTCGACCTGGCCAGCGGCGCCTCCTGGCGACGACTGCATGACCATCCCTCGACCAAGGCGGAGCCACTGGCCCGGTTCCGGCCGGTGGTGGAGGGGAGACCCCTCCTGCAACGGTCGGCCGGCGGGCCGCCGACACCGCTGACGATCGGCGCGGACGGGATAGCCATCTCCGCCGACGGTTCCCGGCTCTACTACTGTCCGCTGGCCTCGCGCCAGTGGTACAGCGTCGCCACCGACGCGCTCGCCGACGTCTCGGCCAGCGCGGACGAGGTCGTCGCGACGGTGGTCCACGAGGGCGACAAGGGCACCGGCTCCGACGGCCTGGAGACCGACGACGCCGGGCGGATCTACCTCACCGCGTACGAGCACAACGCGGTGCTGCGGCGGCGTCCGGACGGCGAGTACGAGAGTGTCGTCCACGACCCTCGGCTGCTCTGGCCGGACACCCTGTCGGTGGCGGTGGACGGGCACCTTTACGTCACTGCGAACCAGTTGCACCGGCAACCCGGTTTCCAGCAGGGCAGGGATCTGCGCCGCAAGCCGTACGCGCTGTTCCGGACCCGGATCGACGCGGGACCGGTGCTGCTGCGCTGAGGCCCGCCGGTGCTGACCGCTGGGGTGCCGCCCGGCGATGCTCACCGCGCCGGGTTGCCTCCAGTGGTGGACCGGCGGCGCAGCAGGAGCACCGCTGCGGCGGCCACCAGTGCCAGCACGATTCCGCCGCCGGCCAGCAGCGCCGCCGTGCCGGGACCGCCGGAGGAACTGCTCGCGGCCGGGCTGGCGGCTGCGGCGGAGGCGGTCGGTTCGGCGCTCGGGGTCGCCGACGTCGGTGCCGGCTCGCTCACCGTGGGGCTGGGGCTCGGTTCGGCGGTGGCCGTCGGGTCGGCGACGGTGAACTTGTACGACCCCTGCACCGGGTGCCCGTCGGTGGAGACCACCCGGTACGCGACGGTGTAGACGCCGTTGGCCAGCGGCGGCTCGATGGTGACGGTGCCCTTGGTGCCGCTGACCTCCGGCTCGCCGGTGGCCACCTGCTGCTTGTCGGCGTCGCTGAGGGTGATGGTGGTGAACGACGGGTTCAGCTTCTGGAGGAACTCCAGGGTGATCCGGGTCGGTGCCTTCTTCAGCTCGGCGTCCTGCGCAGGAGTGGCCTTGCGCAGCACGTTGTGCGCGTACGCGGGGGCAACCGGCCCGATCAGCAGCGCGGTGGCGACCAGCGTGGCGGCGAGGGCGGCGGCGAGCGGCCGGCGCAGGTGGCGGGACATGGCGGTCATTCTCCTCGTCAGTCGAGCAGTTGCTGACCGACCCAACCACCTTCCGGGCAGCCGGGCGGGACGGCGAAGACGGCGGAACCGATCGGGGTGGTCCACTCGTTGAGCAGGTCACGCTCGGCGAGCCGCCGCTGGATGGGCAGGAACTGGGTGGCGATGTCGGCCTGGTAGGCCGCGAAGATGAGCCCACTGTCCGCGGTGCCGTCGGCGGCGGGTACGCCGTCGTAGTTGTAGGGACGGCGCAGGATCCGGAACCGGTCGTCGGTGACGTGCGCCCGGGTGAGGTGCGAGAAATCCGAGATGACCGTCAGCCCGTCCGGGCCGAGAGCGGCGAAGTCGGGCTCGTCGTGTTCGCGGGTGCCGGTCAGCGGGGCACCGCTGTCCAGCCGCCGACCGACGGCCAGTTCCCGGTCGGTGCGACCGAGCAGGTCCCAGGTCTCCAGGTTCATGCTGATCCGTCGCACCACCAGCGTGGTGCCGTCGCGTAACCAGTCCGGCCCGTCGGCGATCCAGACCGCCGTCTCCACCGGCGTACCCGGCTTCGGATTGGCGGTGCCGTCGAGCTGGCTGAAGAGGTTGCGCTGGGTACGGCCCGGCTCGGCGCCGGCCGCCCGCCGGAAACCCTGCTGCACCCAGCGCACCGTGGCGAAGGGCCGAGTGTCCTTGACCAGGACCCGTTGCGCGTGCGCGACGGTGAGCGGGTCGTCGGCGCAGAGCTGCACCAGCAGATCCCCGCCGGACCAGCGGGGTTGCAGCCGGTCGATCGGAAACGCGGGCAGGTCGACCACCGAGGGTGGGCGGCGGTCGTCGAGACCGGCGGCGGTGAACAGGCCCGGGCCGAAGCCGAAGGTGACGGTGAGCCGGGCCGGTAGCAGCCCCAACTCGGGTTCGGTGTCGGCGAGCGCGGGTCGGCCCTGGGTGAGCCGGGCGGCGTCGTCGGAGAGCAGCCGCAGCAGCCGCCCGAGGGCGCCGCGGTCGGTGCCGGGGCGCAGGGTGAAGGCGACGAATGCGGCGTGTGCCTGCGGTTCGGTGGCGATCCCCGCCTGCCGTACCCCGTGGAACGGTTCGACCGCCTCGCCGACCCCCGCCGTCGGCGGCCGCTCCGGCGGGCGTCCCGCTGGCTCACCGCGGGTGGTGGCTACCGCGGCGGCCCCGACCACCGTGCCACCGGCGGCCAGCGCGCCGCCGGTGAGCAGGCCGCGCCGGCTCACCGGCCGGCTGGTGGGCGTCACGGCGCCGGGCTGTGGCTCGTCGGCATGTCCGGCATCGGCTCCCCGTGCCCGGGTGCGTAGCTCTCCTGCGCCCCGGTGAACGGCTTGGCCACCGCGCGGAACGTCTGGGTCCGCCCGTCGGCGAAGCTGAGGGTGAAGGTCAGCTCGTCACCGGCCCGCACCGGCTTGGCGAGGTCCATCAACATCAGGTGGTCGCCGCCCGGTTCCAGCTTGTATTCGCTCCGGGCCTTGACCATCACGCCACCCTGCTTGGCCCGCATCACCATCTTGCCGTTCGCCATCGCCATCTCGTGCAGTTCCATCGGCGAGATCTCCGTGGCGGCACCGGTGATCGTGACGTCGGTGTCGCTGTCGTTGACAAACGTGGCGAAGGCTGCCGTCATCCCCTCGTCGGCGGCCTTCACCCACGGATCGCGTACGCCCAGCGCGCCGGCCTCGACGGTGGCTGCCGTGGACGCCGTGGCGGACGGCGTCGGGGTGGTCGACGACTCTGTCCCGGACGACCCGCAGGCGGCCAGGGAGACGATGAGTGCGGCCCCGGTAAACAGGACCGCTGGGCGCAGGGCCCGACGGGGCAGGAGGCTGGGCATGGACGTCCCCTCGAAGATCGATGTCATGAGGTTTGTCGGCCGAGGACGTCTGGAAGTTCCGCCCACCGCCGGGCGCCGACCGTCGTCGCCCCGGGTGGTGGGATCCCCGGGGGAACCTCCGGCCGTTATCCGAAGATGTTCCGAAATTCGCCGGTCAGAGGAGTGGGAGCGGGCGCTCGAAAAATTTCTACGAGCCGGAGCGGTGCACGAATGGAGTGCGGGAGTGCGGACTGCGCCACGATTGCGGATTCACGCTTCGTGAGGAGTGCCCACAACCCGAGCCGCCAACAGAAGCTGCCGCCTGGCCGGCAAACCGGAGTCGTGACCATGGGTGAACCCCGCCGGAAACCCTCTGGCTGGTAACTGTGCGGCTGGCATCGCCTTCGGTGGCCTCTTGACTCACCCTGGGTGACGCTGGAGGGAAGCTCGTCGAGAGAAGGCTGTCGAGTACGGACAGTGCCGGTACGCCTCGATGATCTCGACCGGCGAGAACCACAGATGCCATGAAACGCGCAGAAGCCGCCGATCGCAGCTTTTCTGCCCGTCGGCCCGGCCGTTCACGGAGTCGGTTTTCCGGCATATTCGCTGCTCGGCACGGGCGACTTCGGGATTGCTGCCGGGCCGCACTGTCGCCGAGTGCCCCCACCGGCCGCCTGAAGATCAACGCTGTTCTGGTATAGGCCGTCGCCACTATGGGGTTGCGGAGATCGACGCACATCGGCCAGGATGTTGGTGCCACACAGTAATCCATCTGTGTAGGCCACACGGGGTTTCAAGGTTCGAGGTTCTTGGTCGCTCACTGCGTTATTCGCCGAGCGCCCATCTTTCCCTATCTGGGGCCTTTTTACGCCCGCGACCACGGCCACTTGGCCTCAGAGTCGTGCCCGTTTCGTGGGTGCCTCTCTCGGAGCCTCACATATCCGAGGAGCGGTGTATGAAAGCAAGAAGCATCATGGCGGCAACCCTGGTTGGCATTGCCGCCGCCGCCTTGGGCGGAACCGCCGCCCAGGCGGACAAGGGGGATGGTAAGGCAGCGTGCAACCGGGCTGAGATCTGCTTTGACTTCGCCTGGGACGACTTCATGACGAGCTCCTTCCAGCGTCATTTCTGGTACAACGACGCTGACCACTCGAACGACATCTGGGGCAACGTTCCCGACGGGAACACCAGCCTGTGGGTGGCCAACACCGCCGGCGGCCTCTGGAACCGGGACACCGAGTGCGCGGTGACGGTGTACGACCTGTCCAGCTACCGCACGCCGTACACCACGTTCCCACGTGACTTCCGGAGCCCGATCAGCGCGCGGAACAACTCGCACAAGCGTTGCGCCTGAGGCAGTTGGGGTGTCTCTGATATCGGAGGCACCCCAACTGCTCGGTCTCGCCCGAGAGGGGCATGATGCCAGCAACTCGTCAACAATTTGCCGCCCTCGTCGTCGCAGCGGCGGTCCTGCTTTCCTCCGGGGGCTGCTGGCAGGACGAGCGCCTTCCTGCGGCTGACCTGTCCGCAGCAGAATCGGATCAGCCATTTTCGCTATTCCTGGGCGAGGAGCTGGGCCAGATCGACTATGCGCAGCTGAAGGTGCGCAACAAGTGCCTCGCCGGGGAGGGGTACCCACAGAATCTGAACATCATGCTGGGGGAGCCGAGGAATCCGTTCCGACATCTCCGCATCACCGAGTCGTCGTTCGGGCCGGCATCGGAGGCTGAGGCTCGCCGGATCGGTTTCGGCCGCGACTCGCTCTCGGCCCCGCCCTCCGTGGTCAGCTCCGACCCCAGCTACGACGACGCCTACGATCGGTGCACTGCGGAGGCGTGGCGGGCGCTCTCGGACGACAGTCAGGACGTCTACTACGCCTACTTCGAGCTTGGGAACAAGCTCTCCGAGCCGCTGATGCCACTTATCGACGAGGGCATGGGTTCCCAATGGCCGCAGACGCTGCTCTCCTGTCTGGCATCGAAAGGGCATGGGCCGAGAGACGAGGCCGCTTTCCTGAAATCGCCGAATCCCGCTCTGTTCGACGTACCGGTTGGCACTGACGCCGCAGCAGGCTTGGACTTCTGGGAGCCCAAGCGCATGCCAGGGACGATCGAGATCGGTCCAGCGGTGCCTGCGAGCGAATACCGCGCCGGTCCCGCCGAAAGCCGTCTGGCGGTCGCCTGGTTTCAGTGTCGACGCGATACCGGTATGGCTCGCGAACAGTTGCGGGTGGCGGTCGAGGTGCAGCGTGACCTGATCGAGAAAAATGAGCATCTTTTTGTCGAGCTGAACCCGAAGGTCATCGACCTGGCCAAGCAGTCGGCCGACCTCATTGGTGCGGCATGACGTCACGTCATCCGATCATGGCCGGCCGCCGTCGTTTTCTGCTGCTCGTCTGCTCCTTCTTTCTGGCGGTGGTGGTCGTCACCGGGGGTGCGATCTTCCTCGGCCCGACGCTGCGGACTCCGCAGCAGGTGGCGGCGGACGCGGCGCCGCCCTCACCCTCGTTGGTCACTGCCACGGTGGAGCGTCGGTCGTTGGCCGAACCGGTAGTGCTCCGTGGACGCCTCACCGCCGGCCGCAGCAGAGCGATCACTCTTCCGGTCGCCGCTGTCGGCGCAAACAGCGTCGTGACGAGGCTGTTCGTCAAACCGGGAGATTCGGTGGCGGAGGGTCGGGCTCTCCTGGAGAGCTCAGGGAAACCCATGTTCGCCATGAAACTGCCCTTTCCGCTTTATCGGGACATCACGACGGATGCCCGAGGACCGGACGTGACAGCTGTGCAGCGGATGTTGCGTCGAGTGGGTTACCCCGTCGCAGTGAGCGGAGCCCTCGACGGACAGACCCGCAGACACTTGAGCCGCTTCTACCACGATCGCGGCTACCGCATTGAGGACATGGACTGGCAGACCGGCTCCGGCGACGCCAACGATTCCTCGCCATCGGCCGTCTGGCTCCCGCAGTCCGCCGCTCTTCTGATCGACAAGAGCGGCCGCCGGATAAGCAAGGTCGGCGTCCGTGTCGGCAAGGTTCTCGACGATCCGAAGCTCCTCCTGTTCGAGCTTGACCAGCAGGCCCCGACCATCTCGGCCGCCATCGCCCTCGATCAGCGGGACCTGGTGAACACCGGCCAGGAAGTGCAGGTCACCGATGACCTGACCGGGGAAACGAGGACGGCGGAGGTGGCCTCGGTCGGCAGTCAACCGCAGGAAGGTGCGGACGGACAGGTTGGTTTCCAGGTCCGCTGCCGGTTCACCGAGGCGCCCCTGGAAGGGGCGAGTGGCTCACTTCGACTGGAGATCCGTGTCGCCACGGCGGAGGAGGTTCTGGCCGTGCCGGTCTCGGCCGTCTATTCACGACCGGACGGCTCGACATTCGTCACGGTGGTCGACGGCAGTTCCAGGACGAACGACATCGACATGACCGCTGGGCGGTCCGCAGGTGGATGGGTCGAGTTGAGGGAGCCCACCGGACCCGGCCTCACCGAGGGCGTGCAGGTAATGGTCGGCGAACTTCACTCGGACCGGTGAGCCATGCTGACACTTGAGGGCGTCGAGAGGGTGTATCACGAGGGTCAGCCCGTCCATGCCCTGCGTGCCGTCGATCTTCACATCGACTCCGGCGACTATGTGTCGATCACCGGCCCTTCGGGGGCTGGAAAGTCGACTCTGCTGAACCTGCTCGGGCTGCTCGACGTGCCCACCGCTGGTTCGTATCGAATCCGCGACATGGAGACAAGCACCTGCAGCGCGGCGATGCGGGGGGCGATCCGATGCCGTCTGTTCGGCTTCGTCTTCCAGGCGTTTCATCTCCTGCCGGGGCGAACGGCCCTGGAGAACGTCGAGCTCGGCATGTTGTACGGGGGGTACCGGCGCGGTCGGCGCCGCCGGTTGGCCGTCGATGCGTTGGAGCGGGTCGGCCTGGGGCGCCGCGCAGCCGCCGATCCCCGTCAACTGTCCGGAGGTGAGAAGCAGCGGGTGGCGATCGCCCGCGCGGTGGCCGCTCAGCCGCAGGTGCTCTTCTGCGACGAGCCCACCGGGAATCTCGACAGCACCAACACCGCGATCGTCGTCGCGATGCTGCGGGAGCTGAACGCCAACGGTCTCACCGTGGTGGTGGTGACGCACGACGCCGACGTTGCGGCCGAGGCGCGCAGGAAGATCCAGGTCATCGACGGCCTCCTGAACGAGTCACGATGAGGCTTTCCAGGCGCCGTAGCAGGGCGACCGACCTGAGCATCCGCCCGTCCCGACTGCGCCTCGGCGATCTGGCCGGTGAAGCCGCGCTGGCGGTGCTCAGCCACCCTGGCCGGTCCCTCGCCACCGTCGTCGGCACGATCGTCGGTGCGGCGGCCTTTGTCGCGAGCCTCGGCCTCGGCTCGACCCTCAACCAGCAGGTCACCTCCTCCTTCGACGTCCGGCGGGCGACCGAGGTCGTCGTCCAGCCGGAGGTGTCCGATGATCGAGAGCCGTGGCTCGCGGAGCCGGCCCTGCAGCGGCTGACCCGGCTCAACGGTGTCGTCGCTGCCGGGCGGCGCGTCACCCTGCCAGAACAACCCCTGCACCGAACGTCGGATCCCAGGCACGGGGTCGTCGGCGCTCCCGTCCTGGGAACAGACCCCTCCGCACTCCGGGTCATCGCTCCGGCGTTGACGACTGGGCGGTACTTCGACAGTTTCCAGGAAGATGCGCAAGCGCCTGTCGTGATGCTTTCCGAAGTCGTTGCCAGACAACTCGGAGTGCACCGCGTTGGGGTGGCTGTGTTCATCGCCGGCAGACCATTCACAGTGATAGGCATCTACCATGACGTGACGCGGAGACCGGAAGCACTGGCGGCGGCCATCATCCCGTATTCGGTAGCCCATCGGCTCGGATCGCCCGTCGGCGGCCGGGGCACCAAGCAGGACGTACTGATCGAGACCTTCCCCGGGGCGGCCCAGCTCATCGGGCGACAGGCACCCCTGGCGCTGCGCCCCGAAGCACCGACGGAGCTTCGCGCCATCGCACCGCCCGACCCTGCCACCCTCCGGCGGGAAATCGAAGACAACACCACACGATCCACGCTCATGATCAGCGTAATCGCACTATTGATCGGCACCATCTCGATCGGCAACGCCACCACCGCCGGAATCGCCGGCCGCACCGGCGAGATCGGCCTGCGGCGAGCTGTGGGAGCCCGCAGCAGTCACATCTTCCTCCAGTTGGTTCTCGAGACCGCCGCCCTTGGTTTTCTCGGCGGCGTCACCGGCGCGTTGCTCGGCGTCCTGACCACCTCGGTGGCGTCCGTCGCCAATGGATGGACTCCTGTCATCGAGATCCGAGTTGCTCTGATCGCCTGCGCGATCAGTGCCATGTCCGGCCTGCTCGCCGGACTACTACCGGCCGCCCGAGCGGCTCGCCTGTCCCCGGTCACCGCACTTCAGAAATGAATTAGTCGACCCACGTCCTCGCGTCACCCATGAACGTCAATCGTCTGCGTGATCCACAGTAGAGAAACCCTTCTAAGAAACGGGGTGTCATGACGAACATCGACCGCAGGAAGCTGCTGCAAATTCTCGGAGTCGGTGCTGCCGCCGCCGGTGCAGGCGCGACCGTGGCGAGCCCTGCCTCGGCGGCCCCCGCCGATCCCGCAGGGCCGCGGAAGGTGCCACCGGGCAAGCCGTTGGCCGATTCCGCCGCTGTCACCCCCAAACCGGCCCCGCCGCTGGCCAGGATGCAGGGCGACATGCGGCTGCTCGAGGCCAACATCCGCTCCACCGGCCTGCTTGCGGCCTCCGTCGACGAATGGGTTCTCCGAGCGCAGCAGTGGGTCAATGCGACCTACGGCAACCGGGCCGGCTACGTGCCCGCGCCGGAGGACGGGCGTACAGGATGGCCGACCATGTTCGCACTGACCCGCGCCCTGCAACTCGAACTGGGTATCACCGCGACGTCCGACTCGTTCGGACCCACGACGTTGAGTCGGGTCGGCGCGACGACGAACGGATCACCAACGAACATCATCAAGATCATGCAGTGCGGCCTGTACTGCAAGGGCTACTACGGCGAGGACATCAGCGGGACATGGGGTGAGGTGACCACCGAGTCGATTCACCAGTTGCGGCGCAACATGGGGTTCACCGATGTCAACTACCACCTGAGCCCGAAAGAGTTCAAGGCGCTGCTGACCATGGACGCGTACGTGGTGGTCGAGAACGGTTCGCCTGCCGTGCGATCGGTGCAACAGTGGATGAACCGTAGCTTCATCGACCAGTCCTGGTTCTACATCGTGCCGGCGGACGGGCACCCATCGCGCGACGTGGCGAAGGCACTGATCTGGGCGTTGCAGATCGAGTTGAACGTGGCCGGAGCCAACGGCAACTTCGGGCCGGGTACGCGGTCGGCCCTCAGGGCTCGTGGCGCGATCTCTGTCGGTCAGCACGATTCCGGGTCGTCAAACTTCATCCGCCTATTCCAGGCGGGCATGATCTTCAACCGGTACCCGGTGAGTTTCGACGGTGTCTTCAGCCAGTCCGTCAGCGATCAGGCGCGGCTGTTCCAGCAGTTCGTGGCGCTGCCGGTGACCGGCAAGGGCGACTTCCAGACCTGGTGCTCGCTGCTGGTAAGCACCGGGGACACCGATCGTCGTGGCAATGCGGTGGACTGTGTCACCACGATCACCGCCGCCCGCGCCCAGACCCTCTACGACCTGGGCTATCGGGTCATCGGTAGGTACCTGACAAACGTGCCGAACACGAGTCTGGACAAGAACATCAAGCCGGGCGAGTTGCAGACCATGTTCAACGCCGGGCTGCGCTGCTTTCCGATCTACCAGACCTGGGGCGGCGAGGCGTCCTACTTCAGCCCTCAGCAGGGGCACCTGGACGCAAGCCTGTGCGTTCAGGCGGCGAGTGGGTACGGATTCGAACGCGGCACCATCATCTACCACGCGGTTGACTTCGATGCCTTGAACACGGACATCACCGATTACGTCATCCCACATTTCCGGGCGATCCAGAACACGATGGAGCTACTCGGCCACCCGTACCGGATCGGCGTCTACGGCGCGCGTAACGTGTGCAGCCGGTTGGCCGCCCTGGGCCTGACCACGTCGAGTTTCGTCGCCGACCTCTCCACCGGTTTCAGCGGCAACCTCGGCTTCCCGCTGCCGTACGACTGGGCCTTCGACCAGATCACCACGATCACCGTCGGCTCCGGAGCCGGTCAGATCGAGATCGACAACAACATCTACTCGGGTCGGGATCCCGGCCAGAGCCGCGTACGGGACACCTCCGCGAAGCCTGATGTCCGTTTCGACATGTCCTACCGATCGGCTCTGCTGACGGCCCTGCGCAACTATCTCAATCCGCTGGACACGCCGAAGGTGGGCTTGATCCACAGCATCGAGGAGGCGCTCGACAAGGTGCTCGCACACGACGAGTTGATCACCAACCTGTCGCGGGGCTACAACGTCCGCAAGGCGCTGTTGCAGACGAACCCCTTCTGGGAGTACTGGAAGCAGACTCTGGAGGAGTCGGTCGCCGACGCTGCGGTCCGCCTCTGGTACGTCTACCGGCAGCAGTTGGAAGCCTGGGAGAACAGCGGCCACCTGGGCACGCCGCCCACCCCGATGCCGGAGCGGCCCGACTCCAGCACCGGCGTGTCGCAGATCTTCGCTGCCAGCGCGATCCGGGCTCGTAACTGGGCCAAGGGGCGAGGTCTGGTGCCGGGGGCCGCACAGGACGCGAGCGACTGGCATGTCATGTGGGATACCTGGCGATCGCTCAACGAGAACGACAACTACAACATCAGCACGGTGCCGCTGATCCTGTTCGAGGGGGGTCACCGTCGGGCCGGCATCAGCGGACAACGGCTGACCTACACCGATCAGGAAATCGAACAGATGCTGGCGTCGTACCAGGGCGACGGCAGCAACTCGGTGGTGTACGGCCGGGAGACCATGGGTGTCTACCGTTGCTTCGAGGCGACGAACGCATTGATCCGTAACTGAGGGGAGCGACGAGGTGACGACCGTGGCGGGCCACCCCAGCCGACTCAGGGTGGCCCTCACCTGGCTGGCCGGTAACGCCCTCATCGGGTACTTCTGGATCTTTCCGCTGGGGGCGGTGGGCGGCCTCGTCTTCTATCTCCGCGCAAGGATCTGGAACGACGTCGTCCCGTTGTACGGACGGGACGGCGCGATCGGGGTCGCGATCCTGATCGCTCTCGCCGCCACCGTCCTCGTCGGCTGCTCCGTGCTGTTCAACAGGCGGCAGGCCCGGCGGGCCGGGTTTCCCGCACGGCGGGAGACCCGGCTCGTCGGCGCCCTGGCCACGATCGTCGTCCAGTTGCTGCCGTTCGCCGGTTTCCTGCTCTTCACGGACCGTACCGTCCCCCCGTTCTTCTGACGGCGGCGAAAGGACGGTCGTTGCGGAGCAGGACTGCGATCTCGGTGTCGAAGCCTACGGGCTACAAAGCTGCCCTGACGGGTGCTCAATCCGTTGGGCGCAGTTCGACGCGGCGCAGCAGTTGGGCGTTGAGCGCGACCACGATGGTGGAGGCCGACATCAGCACGGCGGCGACCGCCGGGCTCAGCGCCACGCCGGCCCAGGCCAGGACCCCGGCGGCGAGTGGCAGCGCAACCACGTTGTAGCCAGCGGCCCAGGCCAGGTTCTGGAGCATTTTCCGGTACGCGGCCCGGGACAACCGGATCACGCCGCTCACCCCGCGCGGGTCGGAGGAGGCGAGCACCACCCCGGCGGACTCGATGGCCACGTCGGTGCCGGCGCCGATCGCGATGCCGACGTTCGCGCGGGCCAGGGCAGGTGCGTCGTTGACCCCGTCGCCCACCATGGCGACCCGCAGCCCACGCTGCTGAAGCCCGGTCACCGTGTCGTCCTTCTCCGCCGGTAGCACCTCGGCGAAGACCTCGTCCTCGCCGGCGCGGAATCCGAGGTCGGCGGCGACCGCCTCGGCGACCGGACGCGCGTCCCCGGTGATCATCATGATCTTGCGGATGCCCTGCCTGCGCAGATCGGCGACGGCCTGCCGGGCCTCCGGTCGCACCTGATCGGCCAACGCGAGGGCACCGAGGACGACAGCGCCGCCGTCGTCGCTGAGCCGCAGCAGGTAGAGCACTGCGGCGCCACGACGCGACCAGTCCTGCCGGTGCTCGTCGAGGTCCTCCGGCACGCTCACGTCGAGCTCCCGCAGCAACGCCGGACCGCCGACGGCGTAGCTCACCCCGTCCACCTCGGCGCGTACCCCGCGGCCGGTCATCGCGTGGAACCCGGACGCCGTCCGCTTGTCGCTCCGGTCGGCGGCGGCGGTCGCGATCGCCCGGGCGAGGGGGTGCTCGCTGTCGGCCTCCACCGCCGCCGCGATGGCGAGGACGTCCCGTTCGGTCGTGCCGGTGGTGGCGGCGACATCGGTGAGTACGTGCTCGCCCCGGGTCAACGTGCCGGTCTTGTCGAACAGCACCGCGTCCACCGTGCGCATCCGCTCCAGGGCCAGTCGGTCCTTGACCAGGATGCCGCCCTTGGCGGCCACCGCCGTGGACAGCGCGATGACCAGCGGGATGGCCAGTCCGAGCGCGTGCGGGCAGGCGATGACCAGCACCGTCACCGTCCGCACGACCGCCTCGTCCACATTGCCCAGCAGCGACCAGACCACGAGGGTCAGCACGGCGGTCGCGGTGGCGATGTAGAACAACCAGGCGGCGAACCGGTCGGCCAGCACCTGTGCCCGGCCGCTTGACTGCTGGGCCTCGCTCACCAGCCGCTGGATGCCGGCCAACGCTGTGTCGTCCCCGACCGCCTCGATCCGGACCCGCAGTGCCGCGTCGGTGGCCACCGTGCCGGCCACCACCCGGTCGCCGGTGGCGCGCGACACCGGGCGCGACTCGCCCGTGATCATCGACTCGTCCATCTCGGCGCGACCGTCCACCACGGTGCCGTCCGCCGGAACCCGGGCACCCGGACGGACCAGGACCACATCGCCGACGCCCAGTTCGGCCACTGTCACCCGGTGCGGCGCTCCGTCCGGGTCGAGCCGCTCGGCGTCGTCGGGCAGCAGCGCGGCAAGCGCCGACAGAGCGCCCCGGGCCTGGCCGATCGCCTTCATCTCCTGCCAGTGGCCGAGCAGCATGATCGTCACCAGTGCCGCGAGTTCCCACCAGAAGTCCAGGTCGAAGGCGCCGAACGAGGTGGCCAGCGAGGCCACGTAGGCAACCGTGATCGCCATCGCGATCAGCAGCATCATGCCCGGCGCCCGATCCCGGATCTCGCGCACCGCGCCCTGGAGAAAGGGCCAGCCGCCGTAGCCGAAGACCACCGTGCCGAGCACCGGCCCCACCAGGCTGATCCCGGGAAAGTCCAGTTCGTAGCCGAGCCAGTCCATCACCATGTGACTGGTGGCCACGATCGGCACGGTCAGTGCCAGGCTCAGCCAGAACTTGCGGCGGAACGCCGCAGGGTCGTGCCCGGCGTGCTTGTCGTGCCCGCCGTGCCCGTGCTGCTTCGGGTGGTGCTGGGTGTCGCCGTGGGACATGTCATCGCCTCCGGACATCACCATATACCCCCATGGGGTATGGGTCGAGGCATAACAAGATCGAGCCAGGTTGGGCCTCGCCCGTTCCGCCATTCGTTCGCGCCGATTGGTTGAACAAGTTTCGCTGTCGCGCTTCGGGTTCATGTCCGAGACGTCAGTCAACCCACGAGCGGGCGAGTAGGGATCTAGAGGTGAACCGATACATCGTGGTAGGAATGGCGCTCTGACGTGGGCAGGCACGCCCACCCTCCACCATGTAACCGACGTATGTGTCGGTTTCTGCTGAGATCAACGTCGATGAGGCAAGGGGGCGGAGTACGCCGGTGACACGTGCTACAGCGGCAGCCGCAGTGCGTACCCATGCCGAAGCGCGCCGGGGATGGCTGGCCCGGGGCAGCATCGTCCGCCTGCTCCGGCTGCTGGTCGCCGTACCACTTATCGCAGTCGTGGCCTTCGCCGGCCTGGCCCTTGAGGGCACGGTCCGGCAGGTGCTCAACGCGGGCACCGTGCACGACGTCGTCACACTTTCCACCCAGGCCGGCGCGCTCGCCCGTGCGCTACAGGCCGAACGGGTGATCGCCGCGGTCGAGGTGACCACCCAGAGCCAGGCGGCCAGCGCCACCTTCGACGACCAGGTCGCCCGGACCGACGCCGAGATCGTCGAGTTCCAACAACGCAGGGACGAGGTGGCGACCGGAAATTCCGCCCTGCAACGGATCGACGCCGGTCTGGCGGCGCTCGGCTCGGTACGCGAGCAGGTCCGATCGAGCCCTCGCGCCACCCTTTCCGCGATCGCCTTCAGCTACCGAATTCTCGTCGCGGACCTGCTGACCTTCCGCGCTTCCGTGGCCACCGACACCTCGACGAACATCGCCGACGACGTCCGGGCTGCGGTGGCGGTCTCCGAGGCGGGCGAGGCGATCGGTCAGCTTCAGGTCATCGTGCTGCGCAGCCTCGCCGGGGGCGAGCTGACCCCGGCCGGACAGCAGGAGATTGTCGGTGCCCAGGCCCGATACGCCGAGGCCACCAACGCCTTCCTGGCCCTTGCCGAACCGGGTTGGGCGGCCAGCTGGGAGCAGATCGGTACCGATCCCCAGGTCGTCGCCGCACAACGGCTTCAGGACCAGGTGGGCCGGACGCTGCCCGGCGGGCGGCTCGCCGTCGATCCGGACGCCTGGGTCGAGGCCACCGACGGTTGGGTCAGCCAGATGTTCCGGATCCAGAGCGACCTGGATGCCGCCGTGGCCGACCGGGTGTCGACCGAGCGTGGGCAGCTGCTGCGTAACGCGTTGCTACAGGGCGTCGGCATCTTCCTGGTCCTGGCGCTCACCGCCGTACTGACCGGTGTGGTGGCGCGGCGGATCACCCGCCGGCTGCGGTCGCTGCGCAACACGGTGACCAAGGTGGCGTACGACCGGCTACCGGCCGTCGTCCGGGAGCTCACCGCGGCCCCTCCCGGCAGCGTGCAGCCCAACGAGGTGGCGGACCGTTCCGTTTCGGAATTCCGGATCACCGGTTCCGACGAGATCGCCGAAGTGGCCACCGCGACCCGGGCACTGCACCGGGAAGCGGTCCGGATCGCGGGCGAACAGGCGGTGATGCGGGCCAACATCGCGGAGATCTTCGTCCATCTCTCTCGACGTGAGCAGCGGCTGGTGGACGCGATGCTCGCCCAGGTCGACGAGGTGGAGCGCGACGAGGCCGACCCCGAACGTCTCCAGCAGCTGTACCAACTGGACCATCTCGCGACCCGGATGGCCCGGATCAACCAGAGCCTGCTGGTGCTCGGTGGTTCCGGCATCTCCCGGGTACGCCAGGAGCCGGTTCCGCTCGACCACGTGATCCAGGCCGCGCTGTCCCAGATCGAGCACTACACCCGGGTCCGGATCGGCACCGTGGACAAGGAACTGGCGATCGCCGGTACGGCGGTCGACGAGATCGTGCACCTGGTCGCCGAACTGCTGGACAACGCGACCGGGTACTCCCCGCCGGAGGCCGAGGTGCTGGTCACCGGGCACGCCCTCTCCGACCGGGCGATCGTGCAGGTGGTGGACCAGGGCGTCGGGCTCTCCACCCAGCGGTGCGAGCAACTGAACATGGCGCTCGCCAATCCGTCGTCGATCGACGTGTCGGGCGTGCGGGCCATGGGCCTGACCGTGGTCGCCCGGCTCGCCGCACGGCACGCCGTCCGGGTCGAGCTGCGCCCTGGGCCGACGGGCGGAACGGTCGCAGAGATCACGCTGCCGGCATCGATCGTGGTACGCCGGCCGGTCCAGCAGCCGCAACCTGTGGAGTCCGAACTGGGCCGGGGCCGACCCTCCGCCGCCGGGGGGCGTCCGGCCATGACCTCCGGGACCCGCGCCAGCCTCCCCGTGGCCGGCTCCGGCAACCCCGTGCCGAATGCCGGGCGGGTCCCGGTCGGTGCCGGCGCGGTACGCGCGAGCACGCCGGCGCCACCCAGCTCCGTCGCCGCGCCTCCCGTACCCGCACCGCTGTTCCAGCCAGCAGCTCAGCCGCAACCCGCGGTGGGGCTGCCGGCCGGACCGACGGTGAACGGCTGGTTCAAGACCGCCCTCGACGGCGACTCGGTGGCCGTCATCTGGCCGGTCGATGCCGGTGAGAAATGGGCGACCGCCACTCCAGCGCCGTCCACCCAGGTCGGGTTGCCACGCCGGGTGCCGCAGCCCCATCTGGTGCCCGATACACCGCAACCGAGCGCGGACCCGCAGCGGAAGCTGGATCCGGCAACTGTGGCGGCGGCCATGTCGGCCTACGCCAAGGGCGTCGCCGGACGCCGGTCCCCCAATTCCTTCTGACGCTGACTGTCCACCCCTCCCCGATCTGGAGTGACGTCGTGACAAGCCCGAACGACCTGAGCTGGCTGTTGCAGAACTTCGTGAGCCGTACTCCTGAGGTCAGTCATGCCCTGGCCATCTCCACCGACGGGCTGGTCCTGGCACACAATCACGGCCTGCCCCGCGATCGGGCGGATCAGCTCGCCGCCACCGGCAGTGGTCTGATCGCCCTGCTGGTCGGGGCCGCCCGGTTCTTCCAGGCCGGAACGGTGATCTCGAACGTGACTCAGATGGACGGCGGCTTCATGTTCTGCATGTCGTTCAGCGACGGGGCCTCACTGCTCGTGCTGGCGTCCCCGGTCTGCGACGTGGGCCAGGTCTCGTACGAGATGACCGACCTGGCGAACCGGATGGGCGAGGTGCTGACCCCGGCGGTGCGGTCCCAGTTGCTGGGGATGCTGTGAACGCCAGCCACCCCACCCGACGCGCCTCAACCGCCCGACGGCTCGGCGCAGCCCTGCTGACCGGGGTGCTGGTCGCCGTCACCGCCGGCTGTGACGGCGGGTCGGAGCCGGAGCGGCAGACCATCAAGATCGGAATGATCACCGCCCTGGCCGGGTCGCTTGAGGCCCCGGGCTCCGAGTTGCGCGACGGCTTCCAGCTCTACCTCGACATGCGTGGCGGGCAGTTGGGCGGTCACCCGGCCGAGCTGATCGTCGCCGACGAGGGATACGAACGGGACGTGACCGTCGAATCCGCGACGAAGCTGCTGGAGCAGGATCGAGTCTCGGCGATCACCGGCATCATCAACGGCGGTAGCGTCGCCGCCATCCTTCCGCTCATCGATCAGCACAAGGTTCCGCTGGTAGGTGCGCTGGGGCGGCCGGCGTTGACCGACGTGACGTACGTCTGGCACACCAACCTGATCTCCGTCGAGCCCGGTGTGGCGATGGCCCCGTTCGTCAAGCAGGAGGTGGGGCAGGGCAGCGTCTACGCCATCGGGCCGGACTTCCAGAGCGGTCGCGACGAGTTGCGCGGGTTCGTCGACACCTTCACCGACCTCGGTGGCCGACTGGCCAACCCAGGCGGCAAGGCCGTCTTCAGCCCGTTCCCGGTCACCGAGGACTTCGGGCCGTACCTGGACGAGATCGCCGAGTCCGGCGCCGAGGCGGTCTACTGCTTCTTCGACGCGCAGAACGCCATCACCTTCGTCAAGCAGTACGCCGAATCCCCCGTCGCCGACCTGCCGCTCTACGCGGCGGGTTTCGTCACCGAGCCGGCGAGCCTGGTCGAGCAGGGCGACGCGGCCGAGGGCATCTACAACGGGTTGAACTACTCGCCCGACCTCGACAACGCGGCCAACCGGGAATTCGTCGCCGCCTGGAACGCGGCCTACCCGGGCCGGGTGCCCACGTCGATCGTGATGGCGTCGTACGACGCGGCAGCCGTGCTGGACCGGGCGATCGCCGCGGCGGGCACGAACCCCACCCCGCAGCAGATCAACGCCGCGATCGCCGGCCTCGGGCAGCTCAACAGCCCTCGTGGGCCCTGGCAGTTCGCGAAGTCCACGCACGCACCGATCCAGAAGTGGTATCTCCGTCAGGTCCGCCGGGACGGGCGGGCCCTGACCAACGTCGTCGTCTCGGAACTTGCCACTCTCGGCGGTTGACCTCGGCGGTGCCCGGCGTGGCCGGTGCGGGACTCCGCACCGGCCACACCGCGCAATGGTCAGGCCGGGCTGCCGGTGATCGAGTTGCCGGACTTCGTCAGCCGGTACGTGATCTGCGTGCCGCTCCAGAAGTGGAAGGTGAGGGTAACAGCGCCGTCGTTGACCTCGGCGAAGAACTCGGGCGTCAGGAGGATGGTGTTGGCGCTGTAGTCGGGCCGGAAGCTGCTCCAGAACTCCTTGTACGTGGTCCAGTTGGCCGGTCCGGCGGCGTTGCCGTCGGCGTACTCGGCTTCCATGGTGGCGAGTTGGTCACCGCGGAACTGGGTGGGAATTGTGAACCCGCTGGTCGTGCCGGTGGCTGCGGTCTGGGTGGGCGGGTCGTAGCTGATGATGCTGATCCGCCACGGCACGCCTTGGGAGAAGCGAGCCTCGATGGTGGCGTTGACGCCGGTGGCCCGGTTGCCGGCCAACCGGGTGACGGCCGCCCGGGTCAGCGTGAGGGTGCTGCCGGAGACGGAGTAGTCGGTGCCGCTGGTCAGTCGGGTGCTGCCGTGCCAGAGGCTCTGGAACGAGGTGCCGTTCAGGTTGAGGGTGAGCGACCTGCTGGTGATGTCGCCCGTGCGGGGTACGTAGATCTGATCGGTGGAAGCGGTGGCGGAGCGGGTCGTCAGGCTCGCCATCATCAACTCGTATATGCCCTGGTCCCGCCAGCGCAGCTCGGGTCGGTGCAGGAATGAACCCGCGTCCCACAGCATGGTGGTGAGCTTCCGGATGCGGGCGTGGTGGCCGACGGCCTCGAAGAACTTCAGCAGTTCGCCCCGTTGGATGATGCCCGGCCGGGTGTAGTCGTAGCTGAGCAGGGCCCACTCGCCGATGATCACCGGGATGTCGCGGGACACGAACGTGTTGTACGCCCGGTCGAAGGTGCCGATGATGTCCTGCTCGACGTTGCTGTCGTAGCGGGTGCCGCCGGCGATGTTGACGCTGAACGGCCACCAGCCGTAGAAGTGAATGGTGGCGACGAGGTTGGGGTCGTCAAGCTCGTCGAACGTGGTCAGCAACGCGTCCATCCGGGCCTGCTCACCGCTGGTGTGCAAGGTGGGCAGCACCAGCAGACGGGTGGCGTTGTTTCCACCGGACTGGCGTACCAGGCGGACGAATGCCAGATTCAGCTCGTGCAGGACCTGGTCGCTCTCGGCGTCGGAGGACGTGCCGGTGAACTGGGGCTCGTTGATGCTCTCGAAGACCAGCTTCGACGAGTGGCTGCGGAACGTGTCGGCGAGTTGGCTCCACAGTGCCTGGTACCGGGCCATCACGTTCGTACGGTCGGTGGGGTAGGCGTTGATCCACTGCCAGGAGTCGTGATGCAGGTTGATCATCACGTAGAGGTCCTCCGCCAGGGACCAGTCGACGATCTCGCGGACGCGGTCCAGCCAGGCCGGGTCGATGGTGTAGTCCGGTGCCGGCCCGTGGTGGTTGCTCCAGGTGATCGGCAGCCGGATGCTCTTGTAGCCCTGTGACCTGATGTGGCGCAGCATCTCCCGGGTGGTCAGCGGGTTGCCCCAGGCGGTCTCGTCGGGAATGGCATCAAGGGTGTTGCCCAGGTTCCAGCCGGGCTGCATCGCCGCCACCATCTGCATCCGGTTGCCGGGAGGTGGGGTCACCGTCGGCGAGACCGTGGGTGACGCGGTCGGGGAGACGGTCGGGGAGACGCTGGGCGTCGGCGAGGGGCCGACATTCCCGGTGCATGCGACCCCGTTCAACGTGAACGAGGTCGGTGCGGTGTTGCTCCCCGTCCAGGATCCGTTGAAGCCGAACGAGACCGTGGCGTTCGTGCCGACGGCGGCGTTGTAGCTCATGTTCGTCGCGGTGACCTGGCTACCCGACGTGGCGACCGTCGCGTTCCAGGCATGGGTCACCCGCTGGCCGGAGGGGAACGTCCACGCCAGCTCCCAGCCGTTGATCGGGTCACCGAGATTCGTCACGTTCACATTGGCGGTGAAACCGCCCGGCCACTGGGACGAGACGTCGTATGCCACCCGGCAGCCGGCCGCAGCCTGGGCGCTGCCGGTCACCATCGTCCCCGCCAGCGTCAGCGCGGCGACCGAGCCGGCGACCAGGCCAGCCCGCCAGAGGGTCCTTCGTCTGTTCTGCGAACTCATCAGCAACTCCTCGCCATAGTGGCGCCCGTGTCGTGGACCGGCCGTTCCGCCGGTTCGTGCTTTCGGCGGACGGGCTACCAGCACAGGGGCTTGGCGTACGAAGACTCGGGCCTTCTAGCCGTCACGGCCGGGATGCGCGGTGGTTGGCGTACCGATGGGTACCCGGCCGCGCGCAACGAAGGGTGAGGGAATATGCGGACGCTGCCCTGACGTCCGCGACGAGCCCTGGAACTCCCGCGAGGAAACTTTCGACATCGCAGCCCAGAAAGTTTCCGGGCGAGACGTTACAACTTTCTTCGATCGACGTCAATGAGAGCGCCGGGTGCGACTGCCTCGGGTCCGGGGTAGTGCCGGCGCGGTACGCCCGGCGGCGCCACCCCCGACGCTGGACTGAACGGTTATCCTTGCGCCCTGAACGGTGTAGCGGCCATCGGCCGCTCGGCGATGGCCGACGCGGGCCCCGCGGCCACTAGGGATCGGTGAGAAGGTGGCCAGGTTGACGCGCGCCGAGTCGAGCGAGCAGTCCGTTGACCTGGAGCCGCAACTCGGCGATCCGTTGCGACCGGTGACGATCGCCGCCATCGCCGAGTCCGCCGGTGTCTCGGTGCCGACCGTTTCCAAGGTCATAAATGGCCGGTCCGGTGTGGCGGCACAGACCCGGGCGCGCGTCGAAGCCGCGATCAACCAACACGGCTATCGCAGGTCGTCGCCGGCCGCCCGGTCCAACATGATGGAGCTTGTCTTCGACGAGATCGAGGACATGTGGGGCGTGCAGATCATCCGAGGGGTGGAGCGCGTCGCTCGACAGCACGGTGTGGGCGTCATCCTGACGGAGTTCGGCCCGCAGCGCAGCGCGATCCGCTACTGGATCGACGACACTCTCTCCCGCCGTCCGGACTGCCTCGTGACGGTGGCGCAGTTGGACGAGGAGCAGCGCAACCAGCTTCGCGCTCGTGGTATCCCGTTCGTGGTCTTCGACCCCACTGTCGAACTGCCGGACGATGTTCCCTTCGTGGGAGCGACGAACTGGGCCGGAGGTCGGTCCGCGGCCCGGCACCTGATCGGACTGGGCCACCGGCGGATCGCGATGATCGCCGCGCCCGAAGGGATCCTGTGCTGCCGGGCCCGGCTGGACGGTTACCGTGCCGCGTGCGACGCCGCCGGCCTGAGCGGCGACCTGATCGTTCGTGCCGAACTGTCCCGGGAAGGTGGCGAGACGGCCGCGCTCGACCTGCTGAACCGCCCCGACCGTCCGACGGCGATCTTCGCGGCCAACGACCTGCAGGCGTTCGGCGTCTACCAGGCGGCACGGCGGTTGGGGATGCGGATCCCGATCGACCTGAGCGTGGTGGGCTTCGACGATCTGCCCCTGGCGGACCTGGTCGACCCGCCGCTGACCACCATCCACCAGCCGCTGACCGAGATGGCCGTCACCGCCACCGAACTGGCGCTCGCGCTCGGTCGTGGGGAGCGGGCGTCGCAGGTCGGCCTGGAGTTGGGCACCACCCTCAAGGTCCGTCGGAGCACGGCACCGCCCGGGGCCTCAGGTTGAGCACCTGTCGCTACCGGCTGCGCTCCACGACGTACTCCGGTAGGCCAAGCAGGAATCGCCCGTCCTCGGTCTCGGCCGCCGGCCCCAACGCCCGCTGTCCTTCCCGGAAAGCGGCGGCGGCCAGGTCACGGGCGCTGCGGCGGGCAGACTCGACACACTCGTAGGCGAGCAGTCGCCCGTGCAGCCAACGCACCTCGGCCGCCGTGCGCTGCGCCCGGGTGCGGCGCAGGAACGCGACGAGCCGCTCGCGTTCGTCCCCGGTGCACCGCCGCATGAAGTCGATGAGGATCAGCGTCCGCTTGCCCTCCCAGAGGTCACCCGCGATCTCCTTGCCGTACCGGGCGAAGTCCCCGACGAGGTTGAGCGCGTCGTCCTGGATCTGGAAGGCGGCACCGAGATACCAGCCGTACCGGTCGAGGACGTCGACCGCGTCATGCGGACCGGTGGCGACCAGGATGCCGGTACGGCACGGGTAGATGCAGGTGTACCAGGAGGTCTTCTTCAGACACATCCGGTAGTAGTCGTCCCCGTCGAGGTCGCAGACGTTGTCCCGGATCCAACCGACCTCGATCGCCTGCCCCTCCAACGAGTGACGCAGCATGAGTTGGGTCTCTTCAAACAGCCGCCAGGCGATCCCGGAGCCGAGGGCCCGACGGTTGGCGGCGAGCCGCTGCAACGCGAGCAGGTTCGTCATGTTCCCCACGTTGAGCGCGACACCGACCCCGTACTCGCCGTGCAGGGTCTCTGCTCCGCGCCGCTGCTCGCTCTCGTCCTGGATGTCGTCATGAATGAGGAACGCGTTGTGAAACAGTTCCACGGTCACCGCGGCGTTGAGTCCCACCGACAGCGTGCCGCCGAAAGTTCGGCAGGCCGCGAGGCAGAGGGCGGCACGCAGCCCCTTGCCCCAACGCCGCGGGTACTCGCTCACCAGGTCATAGAGGTAATGCGGGCCGCCCGACGGCACGCCAGCGAGGAGCGCGTCGATCGCGAGAGAGCGATAGCGCTCCAGCATCTGCGTGACATGACCGCCGGCCACGCCGGTGGTCCGGCTACCGGTCCGAGGGCGCGGGCTGCTGCGTGGCCTCCGGCTTGAGCCGGTCGACCAGCCCGTTCGCCATGTCCGGCACCAGCCGCGCGAGGTTGAGCACGCCGTCGAGGGCGTCGTGCGCGTCCGACGTGTACCGGCGGATGACCTCACCACGCCGGTCGTCGGAGGTCTTCAACTGCGCGACCACGGTGTCGATCAGTGCGTGCCCGTCGGTGCGGACCCGCGTCACCAGCTCGTCGAACGCCTCCGGGTCCACCCTGCGGTCGGCGCTCAGCCTCTCCTCCAGCCGCCGCGCGCTGGCGATGCCCGCCGCGAGTTCCTCCTCCAGCACGCTGGCCGCATGGGTCACCGTCTCGGAGGTCTCCTCGGCCACCTTCTCAAAACGCTCGTCACTGCGCTCACGCCCACTGCTCTCCATGAGAGGAGTGTTGGTGACCCGCCGCCCGGCCGGGTAGAGGTGTGTCGAGATGGTGACTCACGGTGATATGACAACGCGTGCAGGGCCCGTGGCCAGCGCAAAGGACCACATCGATCGTGGCCACCGCGAGCAGCGACCCGACCGCCGGTAGGTGACCTTCGATGACGAGGGTCGCAGAACGGCGGGTCAGCGGTTGAGGTAGGCGGCCAGGCCGCCGAGTTCCTCGCTGGCGATGAAGACCGCCCGTACGTTGAGGATGGCCTCCTCGACATGGCGGGGACAGCCCCACGCCGAGTCGCCCCACGAGTCGGCGATCTTGATCTCGGCCGGTGCGGTGCATTCCTGGGGCCCGCCGAGTTGGCAGGTCTCCGGGTGCGGCGAGGCGGCCTGCGCGGCTGCGGCGGCCCGCATCTGGGCATTGAGTTCCGCGGCGGCGGCGGCCCGCTGCTCGGCCTCGGCACGAAGTCCCCGCTCCGCGCGTACCGCCTTGGCGAGTTCGTCGTGGGCTGCCTTGGCGCGCGCCTCGGCGGCGAGTTTCGCCTGCTCGATGTGGTGGCGCTCGATGGCCAGCGCCGCAGTGCCGGCGAAGATCCGGGCGAGAGCTAGATCGGTGTCCTGCGGCACGCGCGGGGTGCGGTGGTACATGGCGAACGTGCCCAGCAAGCTGCCGTCACGGGCCAGGATCGGCGTGGACCAGCAGGCGGCCAGTCCGGCCCGCCCGGCCAGGTCGCGGAAGTCCGCCCAGAACGGATCGGCGGCGATGTCGGTGACGATCACCGACTCCCGCCGGTGCGCGGCGGTGCCGCAGGATCCGACGCCCTCACCGGTGGCGATCCCGTCGATGGCCTGGTTGTAGAAGTCCGGCAGGCTGGGCGCGGCACCGTGCCGCAGGTGCCGACCATCGGGGTCGGCGAGCAGTACGGAGACGAGTATCTCCTGCGGCGCGAGATTCTCGATACTGCGCGCCATCCCGTCGAGCACCTCGGTCAACGGTGCCTGACGGGCGATCTGCTCCAGCAGGGCGTGGTGCTCGGCCATCAGCCGTTGGGCCTGCTTGACCTGGGTGGTCTCCACGCCGATCACACCGATGCCGACCACGCGGCCGTCGGCGTCGCGGCGCGGCTCGTAGGTGAAGTCGAAGTACGCCTCCCGCGCGTGCGGCTCGGTGCCCAGCACGACCCGGACGTCCCGGCCGGTGTAGGGCTCACCCGTGCGGTAGACCTCGTCCAGCAGGGCGATGAAGCCCTGAGCTGCCAACTCGGGCATCACCTCCACGAGCGGTACGCCGGTGCGGGCCCGTTGCTCGCCGATGGCGGCGAAGAACGCCGGGTTGGCCGCCTCCACCAGGTGCTTCGGCCCCGCCAGTGCGGCGAAGACGGCAATGGACTGCCCGAACAGCGTCCGTAGGTCCTCCGCCGCTTGACCGGTGCTCGCCGGATCCGCAGCAGCGGGCAGTTCACCTGGTACCGCCGTCATGGTGTCGGTTCACCTTTCAGCTGCCCGTGCGGGGATCGATGGGTAATTCGCCCATTGGACGACGGTGGCCACGGCACGCGGGAACGGGCTGAGGCCGCCGATGCAGCGTACCGGCAGTCGATGCGTCCGGCAGCGATGCAGCCGGCGCATCGGTGCGGGCGAGCCGGCAGCGGACCCGGGCTCGCCCTCGTCGTACGAACACCGCGTGTTCAGTGCGACAGCTGGCCGGCCAGCACCGGTTCGTCCTTCTTCGGCCGCTCGGTGGGCTCCGCAACCGCGCCCGGTGCACCCTCGCCCGGCTGCTGGGCACCTCGACGACCGACCAGGTCCCGGACTGCCTGCCACGAGCCGGGCAGGTTCGCCCCCATCGGCACGAGCAGCAGCACCTGGGCGGCCATCATGGCCAGCGAGAAGCTCCACAACCCCATCAGCACCGCGATGCCGACGTGCAGCAGCACACCGAACGGCAGCAGCCACCACCGTACGGCCGGACGCAGCAGCAGGCTGACGGCCAGGGCGAACTCGATCGCCAGCGGAGTCCAGGTCAGCAGGGCGACCGACACCGGCTGGTTCACCAGGGCGTCCGTCACCGGTTGCAACCAGCCGGGGGCGCCGAAGCTGTGATGGTTGAGCCAGTAGTACATCACGGTGCCGTCGGCCCACTCCGCCTTGCTGAGCTTGGCCACCGACGCCTGGAAGTAGATGCCGGCGACCTGGAGGCGGATCGCGAAGAGCAGGACGACCGCCGTGGCGACCAGCACCATGCCCCGACCGCCGGGGCGCACAACCCGGTCCCCCGGGGGCGACGGCTGCCAGTGCCAGCGGCGGGGGTCGGCCAGCAGGACCGGTACCAGCAGCAGGGTGAGTACCTGGTTGACCTGCTCGCCGCCGTCCGGGATGGACGCGCTGGTGCTCACGCTGAAGGCGATCCACCAGTGCGGCAGGGCGGTGAACCGGGGTCGCCACCCGCTCGCCACCACCAGCAGTACCGCGACGCACGCCCATCGCACCAGGTCCGCATGCTCCGGCCCGGCCAGACAGAAGGCGCCGATGTCGGACAGGCCGGTGCAGTGTGGTCCGGGTCCCCGGCCGAGAAGTGGCGTGAACAGCGTGTCGGCGTCAGTGAACACAAGTGTCGCGGCGGTCGCGGTGGCGAGCAGCGTACGGGCGAGCCCCAGCCAGGACCCCCAGGGCACCGCAACGGAAATGCTCGATGGGCGGCTGGTCAGCATGACACCTCCAAGCGAACGACGTGGGTGTATCGGAACTCGCCGGCGACCAGGTCCCGGTACGCCCACGGCACCGGCTCGGTACGGGCGATGACGACCGGGCCGCAGACCGAGGGCGTGTCGTCACCGCTGCGGACCGGTGTGGCCGGCTTCGACATCGCCTCGACGAGGCAGGCGTCTGTCGGTTGCCGGCACTGCTGCCAGACCGATCCGGGGATCCGGGAAACCACCAGGGCCAGTTCGGTGGCCTGCGCGCGGGCGGACCGGTCGAGCCCGAAGGCGTACCGCGGCTCGGCGTACGCCCCGGTGGTGATGTCGTCCAACCGACCGTCGGGGCGGATCGCGTGGACGGAGAGGTCGGGGGAGCGGGGCGACTTGGTAAAGAACGCCCACCCCTGCGGCAGGAGCGCCCGGAACACCGGGGCGGCCTGCCGCTGGCCGGGCAGCATGAGCGCGTTGCCCGGTAGGAACGTCTGCAGGTCGAACAGGGCGACCAGGCCCACCAGCAGCCCGATCCAGAGCACCGGGCGGCGGGGTACGACCACCTGGTTCCGGTTGTCCGCCATGTCATCTCCTCATGGAAGAAGTGGCGCGGGTGGGCACGGGAGTCCCACCCGCACCGGTTCAGATCGTGCGCAGTTCGGTGGCGAACAGGGCCATGAGCCGTTCGGTCTCCAGGTCGCGGCCGCCCAGGGGCCGCTCCCGGCTGTCCAAGAACGCCACCAGAACGAATATGGCGGCGATCGCGACTATCACGGCCAGCGCAACCGCGGCGGTTCCGACGTTCACCACCGCGACGGTGGTTTCCACGTTGGCCGCCAAGTTGGTGTCCTCTTCATCTTCATCGCTGAACAGGATCGGCCGATCTCCCAACGCTGCCTCCAACGCCGAGCCGGCTTCGGTCAGAGCGGTCTCGACCTGGTACGGATCGCCGCTGCGCATGCCGGTGGAGAAGCTGGCGAGCAGTCCGGGCCGGTCCGCCTCGGCCTCCTCGATCAGCCGGGTCACCGCCTGCACCGCCTCGGCAGACCGGTTCTTGCGCAGGTTCTCGGCGTCCATGAAGACGTACGGCAGGCGCTCCAGTTTCTGGCCCACCTCGCCCTGCAGGAAGAAGACACCACGCATCAGCGCCGCGCCGTCCGCCGTCGTACCCACGGTCGGCGTCGTCGCCACGGTTGCCGGGGTCCGGTCCTCGGTCGGTCGGGCGCTGGCCACGCCCTGCCCCGCGATCCCGGACACCACCAACGACATCACGAGCGCCGGCGCCATCAGTCGGCGCCATCGATTTCTGGGCACTCAGTTCTCCTCACCCTCGCCTGTGCTGGGAGTCCCGCCAGGCGGCGGAACCCGGCACATGTTCGCGGGCCGGTACCGACAGGAGCATTGGGGAAAGCCCTTACGTAGATCACCCGTCCGGATCACCTATCGTGAGCGAATGTCCATGTTGGTGGGTCGGGACGAGGAGTTCGCTGCGGTCCGCACCGGCCTGGCCGCGCTCGTGCCGAGGCAGCCGACGATCGTCGAGATCACCGGTGATCCCGGTGCCGGCAAGACCGCCTTCCTGACCCACCTGCTCCGTCAACTGCCGAGCGTGTTCCATGTCGACCTGGCCGCCCACCGGTGGACGCCCGCAGCTCTCGCCCGGCTCGGTCGACTCAGTCGGGTCAGGCCCGTCGTCGCTGTCCTCGACGACGCCCACCGGGCCGAACCGGCGCTGGCCGCGCTGCGGCACCTGCTGGTCGACGCGCCACCCCCCGGACGGCTGGCGGTGCTCTGCGCCTACCGGCCGCGGCAGGCGCCCCGAAGCCTGCTCCGCCTGGTCACGGGCACCGGCGCGGGGATACGACAACTGGCCGTGCCACTGGGCGCGCTCCCCGAAGCGGCGGCGGAAGCGCTGCTTCCGCGCGTACTGCCGGCGACCCGGCGTGCGACGCTGGCGGCCGCCGGTGAACGACTGCCCGGTCTGCTCGCCGTCCTCGGCGCTCACCCGGAACTGGTCGACGCAGACGGCATCCTCGTGCTCGAACGGGTCGTGGAACTCGGCTCGTCCCGCTGCCTGGCAGGGCTCCTCGGCCCGGAGATCGACCTGGCGGACGAGCCGACCCGGCGGATCCTGCACACCGTGGCCGTGCTCGGCGAGGTGGCCGACCCTGGTCTGGTGGCAGAGGTCGGCCAGCTCCCGTGCACGGCCGCCGTCGAGGCGCTGGACCAGCTGGTCCGCATGGATCTGCTCCGGTACGCGGCCGACGACATCATCCTGCGCCCGCGGCACGCCCTGGTCCGGGCTGCGGCCTACCAGGATGCGCCCGCCGGTTGGCGGGCCGGGGCGCACCTGCGGGCCGACGCGGCACTGCGCCAGCGCCGCGCCGACCCGCGTACCTGCGGCTGGCACCTGCTGCGGGCCGGCGCGACCGCCTCCCGGTTCGCCCGTGTCCATGAGATCGCCCGGGAGCTGGTGACCCTCGACCCGCCCTTGGCGGCCCGGCTGAGTCGCCTCGCGGTCACCCTGGCCCCGCCGGACGATCCGGTGGCGCTCGGTGACGCGCTGCTGACCAGGGCCCGGGCAACGGCCGCATCCGGCGATCTCACCGATGCGCTCGGTCTTGCGCAGGCGTCACTCGACACGTTGCCTGGTCCCGACACCCGGCTCGCCGCGACTGTCCTGCGCGCCGAACTGGCAGACCGGCTCGGACCCAACGTCCCGGTGCGGGCCAGGCTGGCGCGGGAGCACACCACGACGGTGCGGCGGCTACGACCCCGGCTGTCCGTGGCGCAGGGCAGACTCGCCGCCAGGGACGGCCGGTGGGGCGAGCTGGGCCCGCTGGTCACCGAAATCCAGGCGGCGATCGGAGCGGAGACGGACCCACCGTTGGTGGCGGTGGCCCGGACCACCCTCGCCGCCCGCGCTGCCGCACACGGGTCCACCGACATAGCCGCCGACGAGTTGCGCGCCGCCGAGGCACTCGTCGACGCCATGTCGGATCGCGCCCTCGCCGGCTGCCTCGACGTCCCCGAATGGCTGGCCTGGGTGCAGGGCGTCGTTCTGGAGAAGGCTGACGCCCTGCGCCACGTCACCCGGGCGGTGGCGCTGGCCCGGGAACACGGCCAGGCGCACGTGCTGCCCGGACTTCTCGCAGGTCAGGCGCGGATCGCCGCCGGCAGCGGTCGACTCGACGAAGCGATAAGTGTGGCGATCGAGGCGGAACGGGCCGGACGCTCGGTCGGTGCCCGGCAGGCGGTGACGATCGCGTTGACCTACCGGGCGATGGCGCTGCTCTGGCGCGCTGGCCCGCAGGCCGCCGCCCCGGTCGGTGAGGAAGCCGTTCAGGAGGCTCGGCACGAACCGGCGCTGCACGACACCGCGCTGGCGGTCCTGTCCCACATCCGGTTCGCCCAGGGCCGGCACACCGAGGCGCGACACCTGACCGGCACGCTGGTGCAGCCCGGCCGGGGACAGCCCCGCCGACGGGATCTTCAGCCCAAGTGGCTCGCCGGGCACGCCGAGTTTCTGGTCGCCGGTGGCCTGCTCGACGAGGCGTACGCCTGGTCCCAGCGGGCTGAGGCCGCCGCCGCCGCGCTCGGCCTGGAGATCCGGCGGGCCGAGGCACGCCTGGCCACCGCACAGGTGCTGCTCGCCCGCCGGGACCCCGTCGGCGCGCTGGCCGCCGCCCAGGAATCCATCCGACTCTTCACCGATCGGCAGGCCGACCTGTCGCTCGGGGAGGCCCACCTCATGGTGGCCGGCTGTCTCGACGCCTTACGCGAATCCGGTGCCGCCCGGAATCACATTCACCTCGCCCGGGTGATCGCCGAACGCACGCCCTCCGCGTGGCTACGCCAGCAGGTGGTGAACGCCCAGCGCAGACACGGGGCCGGACAGCGGCGCTGGGCCGTGGTCACCGGACCCGATCTCACCCAGGCCGAGAGGCGGGTCGCCGCCCTGGTCGCCGAGGGCCTCACCAACCGCGCCGTCGCGATGCGGCTCTACGTGACCGAGCGGACCGTCGAGGCTCACCTGACCAGGGTGTACCGCAAGTTGGGGGTCAGCTCGCGGGCCGCCCTGGCCGCTCTGCTTCGCGACGGGGGTGGGGCGGTGCCGCCGGGCGGCACCCCGGGGACCGGGTGATACCTGTCCCAGTCGACCGCCCGCCGACGTGACGAGCCGCGGTGCCCGCAGGCGGCATCAGCGGCGAATCAGTTCCGGGGCCGCGGTGTCCAGCGGCACGGCGGCGCCGGGCACGAGGCCGAGTTGGACGCTTGGCCGTGAACCGACCGCGGCGAAGATCCAGTCGGCGGCGGTGCGGGCGCGGTTCGCGGGCAGCGACAGCAGGTGGTAGCCGCGGGCCACGACCCGGGCCGGCAGGCCGGACAGCGGCACGTGCAAGGGGTTCGCGGTGGCCTGCCAGCCGCCGAGATCGACCACGAAGCCGAGGTCGCGGTGCCGGTACGGGCGAAGCCTGCCGACACCGTACGAGGCGGCGATGTTGTCGGCGGCGAGGCGGCCCTGCCGGACGGCGTGCTGGGCGGTCATCGGGGTGATCTCACCGGGGCGGGCGTGGTCGGGCACGGCGGCGGCGTCGCCGCAGGCGAGGATCTCGGGATGACCGGGCACGGCCAGGTGCTCGTCCACGCTGATCCGTCCCTTGGTGGTGGGCAGACCGGTGGCCTCGACGAGTGGGTCGGGTCGTACGCCGACGCACCACACCAGGGTGCGGGACGCCACGAAACGGCCGTCGGAGAGGTGGACCCCGTCGGCGGTGGCCTCGGTGACGGACGTACCCAGGCACACCTCGATCCCGCGCTGGCGCAGCACGCGCCCGGCGACGGCCGACATGCGTTCGGCGAGGCCGGGCAGGACCCGGTCGGCGGTGTCCAGCAGCAGCCAGCGCGGCCGGATCCCGTCGAGCCGCGGGTGGCGGTGGACTATCTCGTCGGTGAAGAGTTGGCCCTGTGCGGCTACCTCGGTGCCGGTGTAGCCGGCGCCGACGACCACAAAGGTGCAGCGCGCTTCCCGCTCGGCCGGGTCGTCGGTGGCGTCGGCCAGCTCGATCTGCTGGATCAGCCGTTCCCGTAGGTGCAGCGCCTCGGGGATGCCGCGGAAGCCGTGAGCGTGGTCGGCGACGCCGGGGATCGGCAGCAGCTTGTTGACGCTGCCCGCGGCGAGGACCAGGCGGTGGTAGGGCAACCGACCGGTGCGCCCCTCGGGGTCCACGTAGGAGACGGCGCGGCCGTCGACGTCGATGCCATCGACCTCGCCGAGCACCACCTGCACTCCGGGCAGGGTGTCGGCCAGCGGCACGGTGACCCGACGCGGGTCGAGCACCCCACCGGAAACCTCGGGCAGCAGCGGCAGGTAGAGGAAATAGTCGGTCGGGTTGACCAACACCACGTCGGCGGCACCGCGCGAGATGCGGGTCAGGCGGCGTGCGGCGTGAAAACCGGCGAAACCCGCGCCGATGATGACGATCCTGGGTCGGGCCATGATGGGTCCCCTCGACGGTCGGCTGTCGTTTCTCGTCCCGTTCAAGAGGTAACCCCGTGGTGCCGGGGGAAACGCCCGACCCCCTCAGTTGATGGTGGCCAGCAGGTCGCGGCAGGCTCGCTCGCAGGCGCGACACGCGTCGGCGCAGAGCCGGCAGTGCTCATGCTTCTCGGCGTGAGCGGCGCACTCGTCCCCGCACGACACGCAGGCCGTGACGCACGCCTCCAGCATGGCGCGGCTGATGTTGGCGTCGTAGCCGGTGTGGCGGGAGAGCACCCGGGCGGTGGCCGCGCAGATGTCGGCACAGTCCAGGTTCGTCCGGACGCACTTGGTCAATTCGGCGACCATGTCCTCGCTGAGGCAGGCGTCCGCGCACGCGGTGCAGGCCTGCGCGCAGTCATTGAGGGCATCGATCGTGGCCGCCAGCTTCGTCCGGTCCAGGTTGATCGACTTCGGGTACGTCTCCAGCATGGGCATCGTGGTGCTCGGCATCGGGCACTCCTCTCTGTCGGTTCCTGGTGGTGCTCGGATGAGCCGATCGCCGTGTCGACTGCCGTTTCGTCAACTTTCCCCGCTCGGCCGGCGCAAACCCTCGACGGGGTGAGCCAACTCCCGCGCCCGCCGGCGGTCGACGCCCCAATCTCGATGCGCGTCGAGTGACATCGTCTGCACTTCTCACCGGGCCGTCCGTACATCGAGCCGGGCGACCACTGCCGCGTGCGGCACGGTGAGCCCGGCGAGTACCGCGAAGACCAGCTGTAACGGGGCTTCCTGGAACGGACCTGCGGCCGCCGGGCTGAAGGTCGGCGATGCGTCGACACATACCAGGACGAGCAGGCCGGCGAAGGCGGCGATGGTGGGCAAGGTCGCCTGCCGGGTGAACCGGCGGATCGGACCGCCCAGTCGACCGGCCGCCAGGTGGTGGCGGTTGCCCGGGTCGGCGCGCAACAACCGGGCGACATGCCGGGCGGAGTGCCACATCGCGAAGTACCCGCCGAACGCCAGCGGCGGCGGTACCACCGCGAAGGCTGCGACGAGGACCCCGAGTGCCGCCACATCCCCACCCCGGCGGGCGGCCAGGTCGCGGAGTCCGGTCACCAGGGCCGCCAGGAGTACGACGGACAAGGCGATCAGCCGTCCGGTCGGCGCGAACGCGGCTGAGGCGCCCGGGGCAACCGCGTCCAGCAGCGGGTCGACCGTACCGGGCCACAGCGCGATCGGCAGCACCACCGGCGGCCCGCCGTACGCCAGGACGGCGAGCACGGGACGGACCGGTGGCCGCCCGTCCCGCTCGGCGTGGTACGCCACGTCACCGGTGCCGAAGTGCAGCACCGCGAGGATCAGGAATCCGGTCACGGCGGGGACGGGCGCCCAGAGGAACAGCGCAACCGTGGCGGTGGCCGTGACGAGGTACGCGAGCAGCAGCCCGACGGTGCGCCGCAGCGGCCGTGCCTTGGCGGAGATCCAGGCCGGTACCAGGTGATCGACGGCGCCGTGCGGAAGGCCGATCAGCAGGCCCACGAGCAGCGGGAGGGTTCCCGCCCAGGCCGCCACCCCCGGTACCAGCAGGGCCAGGCAGGTGAGCCCAGCCAGTGCGATCGGGCCCGAACGGCCGACCCGGCGCAGCAGCCAGTCGCCAGGCGGAGGGTGAACCGGCCGGACGACCTGACGGGAGGCTGGCGTCACGAAACGTTGAGCAGGCCACGGTCGGACAGACGCCGCAGCAGAGCCAGGTCGACCGCGCTCCACACGACCTTGGACAGGATCGGCAGGATCACGAACAGGGCTGTGTCGGTGGTGTCCCCGAACAGCCCGAACCCGGACGGCCCCAGAATCCAGATCAGCGGGTAGCCGACCCAGAGCACGCTGAGCAGGAGCGCCACCTGCGTGAAGACCCTCGACATGGGGGCCGGTTGACGGGCTGCGGTGGCCCGCAGCGGCCCCCAGATCAGCCCGAAGACCACCAACAGGGCCACCACCCCGAGGAGATAGAGGCCGTATCGCCAGGTCGGGCTCTCCATGAGATCAGCCAGGAAACCGCTTGTGATCATGATGATGTCGGCGGCGACGAGCGCGCGTACCAGTCCCCAGCGCTTGTGCGGCAACGCGTGCATCGCGGTGAGCGAGAGGGCGATCAGCAGCAGCGGAGTGCTGACCACCCAGTCGGCGTACCTGGCCCAGAACGTCGTCTGATCGGCGACGTCGATTCGACCGCCGCCCACCGCCATGACCACGTACCAGAATCCCGACCAGAGCGGAATAGCCGTGGCGATGGCGTACTCCACCGGCGGGATGCCCCTGGGGTTGGCCCGCCAGTAGCGGAAGAGCACGACGCCGACCGCCATGGCGGCGACGTAGAACCACAGCCAGAACTCCACGGCAACTCCCTAGCCAATCCCGGCTCGCTGGATTGAGGGACCGCTCCCCAGATGTCAGCTTAGGATGCGTATAGACGTTTTTGGGTTACAAGGGGAAATAGCCCCGATCGCGGAGACGGGGCACCACGTTCCGCCATCGGAGACGATCCCGGGCCGGAAGGGCGGGCCAGCGGCATGAACTTCGAAAACGAGTTCGGCTACAACGTCATCCAGTACACGCTGGTCTCGCACGTGCTGACCCTCGGCTACGCCGTCATGGCGGCCGGGCTCGTCTACTTCCTGCTGACCATGTCCGGTATCGCTCCGCGGTACCGCCTCGCCTCGGTGCTCTCAGCAGTGGTCATGATCTCCGCGTTCTTCGAACTCTGGGTGCTGTCACAGCGCTGGTCCGAGGCGTTCGCTTGGAACGGCAGCGCGTTCGTCAACACCGACACCCTCTTCTCAAACGGCTACCGGTACATGAACTGGTCCATCGACGTGCCGGTGCTGCTGATCCAGTTGCTGGTGGTGCTCGGTGTCACCGGCCGGCGCTTCCACCGCACGTGGGCGCTGTTCGTCGCCGCCGGCCTGGCGATGATCTACACGGGCTATGCGGGGCAGTTCTACGAGGTGGACAGGTCCTTGCCGTTCTGGATCTGGGGTCTGGTCAGCACCGTCTTCTTCCTGTTCCTGCTCGCTCTGGTGGCCCGCCTCATCTTCGGCAACCTGGGCCGGCTGCCCCGCGCCGCCCGCGGGCCGGCCCGGTCCGTGTGGTGGCTGATCCTCGTCTCCTGGATGCTCTATCCGGGGGCATATCTCATGCCGGCGATGTGGGAATCCGCCGACGGGGTGGTGGCCCGGCAGATCACCTACACACTGGCCGACATCACCTCGAAGGTGATCTACGGAGTGCTGATCGGGGTGATCGCCCGGAAGGTCAGCGCCGCCGAGAACTGCCAGGCCGCTATCGAGGAGGACGTGGCCCAGCCGCGCGGTGGCCTGACCTCCGCCACGTCCAGCTGAGGGCTTCGCCGGTCGCGGCGCACGTACGAGGCCCGAGCCGGACGTGGGTCAGGCAAATACGCAATGCCGGATGCAGAGCCTTACGCCGGGCAGGCTTCTGTCGTCAGAAGCACGGCGTCCCCTTGATGAAAGGGATGATGCCTGACGACGGGTAGCGGGCGAATCTGCCATGGATTCCTCCGCTGTAGGTGATGTCCCCGACGCCCCAGACCTGCACCCGGTACTTGCGTTGCGGGTTCTTCTTGTAGTGGAAGGTCAGGCTGCCGCTGGTCGGGCCGCCCGTGGGATATGCCAACGTCCGGTGCATGACGGTGTAGTTCTCGGTGCAGTCGATGACGAGGTACCAGAAGATGCCGGACAGCAACCGCTTGTCGTTGTTCATGCGCCAGTAGCCGTCGACCTGGATGTAGTCGCCGGTGCGGGTGCCGCGGACACCGGCGGTGACGTCGAACCGCTGGATGGGATCGAACTTCCCCAAACTGGCGAAGATCCAGCTGCTGGTGATCTCGGCGGTCCGGGTGGTGCCGTCGGCCCACTGGGGCAACGCGGTGACGATGTTCGTCGACGCGCTCTCCCCAGCGGCGTTGATCGCCGTGACCTTGAAGTTGTAGTAGTGGCCGTTGCCGAGGTATCCGACGGTCATCGACCTCTTGCTCAGCGGGTACGGCAGCTTCTCCCACCAGCCGTTGAGCGTGGCGTCGCGCACGTAGACGTTGTAGTACACGTGCGGGGTCGGGCTGGCCGACCAGCTCAGCTTGACCGAACTGTCCCCGGCGACCGCGCGCAGGTTGGACGGCGGTTTCGGGAACGGCGGCATCGGCCGGGCGGTGTCGGTGTTCGACGGCGAACTGGTCCCGGCCAGGTTCGTCGACCGCACCCGGAACTCGTACGTGGTGCCGTTGTTCAGGTACTTCACGGTGAACGAGCAGCAGGTGCTCACCGGGTACGGCAGGCGGATCCACGAGCCGCCGACCTTGCGGTACTCGATCCAGTAGTAGACGTTGGCCGTGGAACTCCGCGTCCAGGTCAACTTCACCGCGCCGTTGCCCGCGTTGCTCGCGTTGAGGTTCGACGGCGGTTGTGGGAACGGCGGCAGCGGTCGGGCCGAGTCGGTGTTGGACGGGCTGCTGTTGCCGGCCACGTTTGTCGCCCGCACGCGGAACTCGTACGTGGTGCCGTTGTTCAGCAGGTTCACGGCGAACGAGCAGCAGGTGTCGACCGGATACGGCAGGCGTTTCCACGAGCCGCCGGACTTGCGGTACTCGATCAGGTAGTACACCCGGGGGGTGGGGCTGGCCGACCAGGTGAGGGAGACCTTGCCGTTTCCGGCGGTGGCCCGCAGGCTGGTCGGCGGCTTCGGGAAGACCGGCATCGGCGTCGCACCGGCCACGTTGGAAGGATCACTCTCGCCTGCGGCACTGGTGGCGGCGACTCGGTACTCGTACCGCTCTGCGTTGGTCAGGTACTCGGCGGTGAACGTGCAGCAGCCGTCGACCGGGTACGGCATCTTCCGCCAGGACTGGTTGCGAGAGGCGTTGCGGTGGTAGACGACGTACATGACGCCAGCGGTCGGACTGGCCGTCCAGTTGAGCCGGACGAAGCTGTCCCCGGCTGTCGCCTTGAGGTTGCTCGGTGGTTGGGGGGCGATGCCGATGGCGGTGGCCCGGGAGGTCGCCGAGGCAGGCCCTTCCCCCGCCACGTTTGTGGCGCTCACCTTGAACTCGTAGACATGGGTGTTGACCAGGTACTGCCAGGTCGCCTCGGTCAGCTCCGTCGGGTACGGCGACTTGCGGAAGGTGGTCTCGCCCGCGGTCACGTCCCGCCAGTACACCCAGTAGAGGACGTTCGGGCCGGGCGCGTCCCAGGTCAGCCGGATCTGCAGACTGCCGGACGGCACGGTCCGTAGGTTCGTCGGTGCCGTCGGCCGCGCCACCGTGCTCCGGGCCTGCACCGGCGCCGACGCCGCGCCCTCGCCGGAAAGGTTCTCGGCGGTCACCTTGAACTCGTACGTGTGCAGGTGGGTGAGGTATTCCCAGGTGGCGGTGGTCTTGTCGGTGGGGACCTCGGATCGTTTGAAGGTGGTCTCCCCTGCGGTGACGTCCCGCCAGTAGATTCGGTAGTAGAGGTTCGGGCTGGGCGCGTCCCAGGTCAGGGTGATGTCGCCGGTGGACAGCGGCCGGAGGGTCAGGTTCGTCGGCTGGCCGGGCAGCGGCGGCATGGGTTTGGCCCGGGCCACGTTGCTGGGCAGGCTCTCGGAACCCCGCGTCGCGGTCACCTTGTACTCGTACTCGTGGCCGTTGGCGAGATACTGCGCCGGCATGGTGCAGCATTCGGAGATCGGTATCGGAAGCTGCTCCCACTCCTCGTTTTCGGTAGCGTCGCGCTGGTAGACCCAGTACCAGACATCCTCGGTGGCGGACGGGTCCCAGGTGAGGGTGGTCATGCCGTCGCCGGGTGTGACGCGCAGGTTCGTCGGGGCGGCCGGCGCGTCGAAGTACGCGGTCGCGGTGGCCGGTGCCGACGTCGGCCCCTCACCGCCACGGTTGGTCGCGCTGACCTTGAACTCGTACGTGTGGCCGTGGGTGAGGAAGCCCGCTTCCATCGAGCAGCACTCGGTGAGCGGCAGCGGCAGCTTGGTGAACTCCTGCTCGTCGATGGTGGTGTCGCGTTGGTAGACCCAGTACCAGACGTCCGACTGCGGCTCGGTCCAGGTCAGCTCGATGGTGCCGTTGCCCTGGGCGGTGGCGGTCAACCCGCCGGGTGCGGGCGGCGCCGCGATTGTCGACGTCGCGGTGGCCGGCTCCGATGGAGGGCTGACCGCCATGCTGTTCACCGCGACCACGGAGAACTCGTAGGTGTGCCCGGGCACGAGGTGGTCGGCGACCGCGCTGGTGCCGCTCCAGATCGTCGGTTGCCGTTCCACCGGATCGCGCTGCCCGGCGGTCACGTCCCGCTGCGAGACCCGGTATCTGATCCCGTCGCCGTCGACCGGCTCCCAGGCCAGGTTGATGGTGCCGTCGTCGGCCGGGGTGGCGGTGAGGCCGGTGGGCGTATCGTCCAGCGGCGGCGCCACCCGCAACAACCGATTGGGGGAACCGACGCCGGGATCGCGGATCACGCCCGGCTCGGCCAGGCCGAGAAGCGCGGCGGACACCTGCTCGGGCCGGTAGTTCTTGTGTGCCTGCAGCACCAGCGCCGCCGCACCGGCGACGTGCGGTGTCGCCATCGAGGTGCCACCCGATACGCGGGATGAGGTGTCGTCCATGTTGCTGGCCGAGGTGATGCCGACGCCCGGCGCGAAGATGTCGACGCACGACCCGTGGTTACTGCGCGGGGCGCGCTTGTCGTCCTGGTCGGTGGCCGCCACGGTGATGACGTCTGTCAGAGCGGCCGGCACCTCCGTGCACGCGTCCACGTCGGCGTTGCCGGCGGCGGCGACCACGGTGATGCCCTTGTCGATCGCATCCTGCACTGCTTTGCCGAGCCGGTCCCGGTCCCGCGAGCGGGTAGCCACGCTGAGGCTGATGTTCATCACTGCGGGCAGGGCGGCGTGCTGGGTGATCCAGTTGACGCCCCCGGTCATCCTTGCGGCGGTCGTGGCCATCTGGCAACCGATCTGCACGTCGATGATGTGCGCCTTCTTCGCCACTCCGTAGCTCTTTCCACCGGCCGTGCCTGCCACGTGGGTGCCGTGCGCGCCGCACATTTCCACGTTGCGGGAGCGCTTTTCACCTCCCACGTCGGCCCGGCCACCGAAGTCGGTGTGGGTGGTCCGCACACTGTTGTCGAGGATGTACACGTGGACGCCCTCACCCATGGACGGAAAGACGAACCTGCCGTCCAGGGCGCCATCGATGCGGTCCAGGCCCCAGGAGGGTGGGTTTTCCTGGACGCCACCGCTGTCCGACGCCGAGACATCGCCGTCGTCGTCCAAGCTGACCGTGCGGTCCTCCTCGACCGCCTCGACGGCCGGGTCGGCGGCGAGTTCGCGCGCCCTCGCGTCGGTCAGGTCGGTGACCGAGAAGCCGCCGAGGGCTGCGCCGAAGACCCCGTCGAGGCTGCCGCCGTATCGAGCGACCAGGCGGGTTGCGATCTCCCGGATGCCGTACTCGCCGCTGGCCGCGCCGTCGCGCAGGTCGACGAGGTAGCTACCGGCCACGGCGGTGCCGTCCGGGGCCGGCAGGAATTCCCCCTGCTGGGTGGGCCCGCCGCGCGCGGTGGCCGACACCACGGTCGTCGGGGCGCTCTCGCCGTTGCCGTTCACCGCCGAGACGGCGTACTCGTACAGGTGCCCGTCCACCAGGCCGGCGTCGGTGAAGGACGCCGCCGCGACCTGGCCGGGCAGCCGGACCGGGTGGCTCTGCCCGTACGACAGGTCCCGCCGGTGGATGCGGTAGCCGGTGGCACCCGGCGAGGCGGTCCAGGTGAGCTGAACGTTGCGCTGCTCGTCGGCGGTGGCGGACAGCTCGGTCGGCGTCGGGGGCAGGGTCGCAGGGGCCGGCGCCGGCCGTGGCCAGGTGACCTCCACGAACCGGGGTCGGTAGAGGCGGGCGTCCGCCTGGTTGTCGGCGTTCGCCAGGCTGTTGACGTTGTACGACACGAGCAGCTTGCCCGGGCGCGCCAACTCGGGGTGCAGTCGGGCGTCGTACACGATGATCTCTTTGCCCGGCTGCGGTTCGGGCGCTCGGAAGAGGTGCACGGGTCCGCTGAAGGGGCCGGTCGGTGCCGGCGCGGTGTAGGCGACGGTGTCCGGGTTGAACACGAGGTTGCCGTCGACGGTGACCAGGACGTACTGGTTTCCGATCTTCTGCACGCCGAAGGCGGTGGTGGTGCCGGCCATCAGCCGGGTGGCCTCCGACTCCTCGGCCGACCAGCCGTCGCCGGTCCAGAACTGCCACGGCCCGGCCAGCTCGCCGGCCGGCACCTTGGCGAGGTAGATCGGCTTCACCGGCCCCGAGTCGTTGACCAGCCGGGTGCCGTAGATGTAGGTGGTGTCGCCGTCCTCCAGGATGGCCGAGCCCCAGGCGATCCGGTCGGCCACCGGGAGCGGGGTGAGCGAGCGCAGGGTCAGTTCGGGCAGGTCGAACGAGGCGAGGGCGGTGCCGGTCAACTTCAGGTCGAGGGGATTCGGGCCGGAACGCAGGTAGTGGTTGTAGAGCACCTTGAGGGTGGAGTCCTCGACCGTGCCGTCACCGACCCAGTAGCCGGCGCTCGTGGGATCCCCGTCCCGCTCGGCACCGACCAGGGACATCGGTTCGTCGACGCTGCCGCCGGTCAGCGTCTCGGAGAGGGTGGCGTCGTCCTGCACGACGATCGAATTGTGGATCATCGGCTGGAAGTCGGGACGTGATCCGTCGGGGTTGACCGAGCCGACGAAGGTGTCCGAGAACAGCCACACCATCCGGCCGTCGGGCAGCTTTACCGAGGCGGTGCTGTCGCCTCCGTTCCACCTGCCGCTGGTGTCTCCGTACGTGCGGAAGGCGTCGTTGAGTTGGGCCGCGGACATCCCGCCCGCAGGGATCTCGGCCTTCGCCACAGCGCCCGGCGCCAGCAGAATCGCCACCGTCACGAGCATCGCGACGGCGGCTCGCCGAGCCTTCGCCGCGAACATCACCTGGTTGTTGAGCGATACGCCCATCGGATACTCGCTGCGGTCGGTCGTCACGCTCGCCATCCACGAATAATGTGCCATCGATATGTGGAGCGGGGTGAAGGATCTGGACATCGAACGCAAGAATGTGGACAGTCACTCAGTGTCACCGGGGGCCGCGCGGCGGGCGCGGTAGGGAGGTCTGCGATGCCGGTCGAGGAACCGAGCGTGGCGATGCTGGCTTACCCGGGCGCGGGCAGCTTCGACTACGTCACGGTCAACGAGATCTTCGGCGTGGACTATGCGTACCGGTTCGGATCGTGGTACCGGACCAGGACGTGCGCCATCGAACCGGGGCAGATCGAGCTGGACGGTGGGATCACCGTGTCCGCCCCGTACGGGCTGGCCGAGGCGGAGGCCGCTGACCTCCTCGTCGTCCCGGGTTGGACGAGGGAACATGAGGTGCCACCCCGGCCGTTGCTGACCTCCCTGCTGCGGGCGCACGGGCGCGGGGCCCGCATCATGTCGATCTGCACGGGGGCGTTCATCCTCGGCCACGCCGGCCTTCTCGACCATCGGCACGTCACCACCCACTGGACGACCGCACCGCTGCTGGCCTCGCTCTTCCCCGCCGCGACCGTGGATCCGCGGGCGCTGTTCATCGACGACACCGGCGTCCTCACCGCCGCCGGTATGTCCGCCGGTATTGACCTCGCCCTGCACGTGGTACGCGGGGACTACGGCGCGGACGTGGCTGCCGCGCTCGCCCGCAGGCTGGTGCTCTCCGGCTACCGCAGCGGCGGACAGGCCCAGTTCGTCGATTCGCCGCTCAGCCCCGATCCCGACGATCCGCTGCCGGAGTTGTTGGACTGGATGCGCGGGCACCTGGACCAGCCATGGTCGCTGCGATCGCTCGGCGAACGGGTGCACATGAGTCCGCGGACGCTGGCGCGGCACTTCCATCGGCTGACCGGAATGAGCCCACACCAGTGGCTCACCCGGGAGCGGGTGCTCGCCGCCCAGCGCATGCTGGAGGCCAGCGACGAGCCGATCGCACGGATCGCCACGCGGACCGGGATCGGGTCTACCGCCAACCTGCGGCACACCTTCCGGCGGGAACTCGGCACCTCACCCCAGGCGTACCGTGCCACGTTCCGTGCCCGCCGGACACCGCGATGAACGTGTGGATGATCTTCGCGGATGTGTGCGGGGTGTGCACTCCAGCCGGTGCCCGGCCCGGCTACGTCGTTTGCTGCGCCTTCGTGACGACTTGAACGAAGGCGCGTACCAGGGCATTCTCTCCGCCTTTGCGCCACACCGGCGCGTAGTGCAGCACCGGTCCGTCGGTGATGGGCAGGAAGGTGATGTCGCCTCGTTGCCGGGTGGCTCCCACGTCCGATCCGATCGGGGACACGACGCTGCCGCCGGCGATCGCTTGGAAGGCCTCCTCGAGGGTGACGATGCCCAGTCCGCGCCGGACGGGCCGCCCGGCCGGGGTGGTGGACGGGGTGTGCGCCTCCCACACGTAGTCCGGAATGGGTCCCTCGGGGTAGACCACCGGATGATCGCCGAGATCCTCCAGCTCGACGCTGCCCCGGCCGGCCAGCGGATGACCGGCGGCCACCGCCAGCACCAGCTTCTCGCGGTGCAGGACCGGCCCGACCGTGAGGTCTGGCTCGCGGATCGGCAGCCAGAGAATCCCGATGTCGACCGTACCGGCCCGCAGCGGCCCGAGCGGGTCGGTCGGCAGGATCTCGCGCAGGCGCAGCTCGCACTGCGGGTGCCGCTGCCGGAACAGGTCGAGGGTGGACTCGACCGACTGGTACTGGGTGGCCATCGTGCCGATGGTCAGCGTGCCGGCCTGGCCGCGGGCGGTGGCGGTGGCCTCCTCGATGCCGGAGATGATCTCGCTATAGCCGGCGCGGAGACGGTCGCGCAACCGTTCACCGAGCGGGGTGAGTCGAACAGCACGGCTCGTACGCTCGAACAGGCCCCCGCCGATCCGACGTTCCTGCTGTTTGATCGACTGACTGACCCGCGATTGGGACACGTGCAGACGCTCGGCCGTGCGACCGAAGTGAAGCTCCTCGGTCAGCGTCAGGAAGATCTCGATGTCGCGCAGCTCCACCAGACGGCCCTACCTTCGATCATTGCGGCCTGGGATTGGGCAGTCTACGGCCCGCCGAGAACGGGCGGCACGAGCGTGGCTCGGACCACCGGCCGTCGCGGGGTCGTCGTCGATCGATGACCGCTGGCTAATGCGGCGATGCGATCTTCTGCGTTGTTCGGCCGGGGCGGCCGGGCGATGGTGAACGCATGAGCGAAAGCGTGATCGACATCGTGGCGGCGCCGGATCATCTCGGCATCCCACGCTGGCACGCTGTGACGTCGCCCGGTTCGGTGGCCGGGGTCGCCGACCTGCGGCCGGTCATGCCGTTCGAGTACGAACTGCCACCGCAGACCGCCCCGCAGCCGGGCACCCTCGAGCTGAACCTGTACGTACAGCCGCAGTGGCGTCGTCGAGGGATCGGATCGCGGCTGCTGGCCGCCGTCGGCGCACACGCCGTGGGCCAGCGGTTGATCGTGGAGACCGCCCCGGATTCCGCCGCGCAGTCGTTCTGTGAGCGGCACGGATTTCGGCGCACCGGATCCGGGAGCCATGATCTGCTCAGCTACTGCGATGTCCACCATGCCTGGCTGGGTGAGTTGGTCGATGTCGAGCACCCCGGATACCGACTGCGTCACTGGACCGGGGATCCGTGCGGCGCGACCAGCGTCGAGCAACTGCTCCGGCATCCGAGCGGGCCCGGTGCCGCGGTGGTGAGCGCCGCCGAGGCGGACGGCGGGGTGGCCGCCTATGTCGTGGCGATGACAGGCGCACTGCCGCAGGTCCGCGCCCGCCAGTACGGCCCTGCCGTGCTCGTCGGTGATCGCGGCCAGCGGCTGGGGCTGTGGGTAAACGCCGCTCTGCTCACCCGACTACGCGAGATCCATCCACACGTCGAGGAGATCGAGACCCGCACCGCCGACGGGGACTCCGACCTGGTCGCCCTGCGTCGACACCTGGGCTTCCGCCCATTAGGGCGGCGTCTCCGCTACGAACTCACCCTGCCGTAACCGGCGGCCCTGACTCCGATCCAGTGGCACGTCCGGGCCGACCCGTGCCCGAAGAATAGAGGTTTGCCATGAAAGATCCTGTCCGCCCTCGGACGTGGGCCGCCCCGGTCGGGAGCCGGGACCCGCCCAGTGATCCGGGGTCGCCACCCGGCGGTCGCGACCTGCCCACGTCAACGTCAACGTCAACGTCAACGTCAAGGAGTTCACCACCGTGCCCGTCAACCTCTCCACCCAGGACAAACTCACGCTTCGCACGGCCGCGTACGGTGCGGTCGCACTGCTGTCGGCCGCCGGAGCCGCCGGCGGCTCGCCGCACAAGATCGCCACCGATGGGTCCATCGCCCTGGCCTCGGCAACCGGCCTGGTCGGGCACGTGCTTGCGGAGAAGTCCACGGGCGTCGACCTGGACGGCAGGTCGGTGGCCGAGCTTGCCGACCGCGTGCTGCCCGCCCTGACCGAGGCGATGCGCCTGCTCGCCGAGCAGGCTCCGGCCGAGGCCGACAACTTCCGCCGCACCGTCGTCGTCGCCCTCGACGCCGCTGTCCGTACCCGTCAGGGCGCACCCGGTCCAACCGTCGCCGAGATGACCAACAAGATCACCGCGGCGCTCGACGCCGCCTCGGTAACCCCGGAGGTGACCACGTGACGATCCCGGCGATCTCGGTCTCGGGCCTGCGCAAGGCGTACAAGGACAAGACCGTCCTCGACGGCGTCGACTTCGACGTCCACGCCGGCACGGTGTTCTGCCTGCTCGGCCCCAACGGCGCGGGCAAGACGACGACGGTGAACGTGCTGACCACCCTGGTCCAGGCCGACGGCGGCACGGTCCGGGTCGCCGGCCACGACCTTGCCACCGACGCCAAGGCGGTCCGCGCGGCCATCGGCGTCACCGGCCAGTTCGCGGCCGTCGACGAACTACTGACCGGACGCGAGAACCTCCAGCTGATGGTGGACCTCAACCGGAGGGTCGCCGGCGGCGGCGCGCGAATCGTCACGGACCTGCTGGACCGGTTCGAGCTGACCGCGTCGGCGGACGAGCCGACCGCCACCTACTCCGGGGGCATGCGTCGCAAGCTCGACCTGGCGATGACGCTGGTCGGCGATCCGCGCATCATCTTCCTCGACGAGCCGACGACGGGCCTGGACCCGCGCAGCCGCCGCACCATGTGGTCGATCGTGCGTGACCTGGTCGCCGACGGCGCGACCATCTTCCTCACCACGCAGTACCTGGAGGAGGCCGACCAACTCGCCAACCGCCTCGCGGTGCTCGACCAGGGCCGCCTGGTCGCCCAGGGCACGCCGGAAGAGCTCAAACGCCTCATCCCCGGAACACACGTACGGCTACGGTTCTCCACCGCCGCCGAACTCGACGCCGCCGCGGGGATCTTCCCCGAGGCCACCCGAGACGACGACGCGCTGGCCCTGCGGGTGCCCGCCGACGGCGGTACGAAGTCACTGCGGGCCCTGCTGGACCGGCTCGACGAGCACTCCCTCAGCGCCGAGGAGTGCTCCGTGCGTACCCCGGACCTCGACGACGTTTTCCTCGCCCTGACCGGCCACGCCACGGAGGTCGACACGAAATGAGCGCCCAGTCCCATTCGCTGGTCATGCTGCGCCGCAACCTCAAACACCTCACCCGGAACCCGACCTCGGTGTTCAACGCCGTCCTGATGCCGATCATCATCATGCTGATGTTCGTCTACATGTTCGGCGACGCCTTCAGCGTCGGCATGGACTACATCGACTACGCGACGCCGGGCCTGATCCTGCTGGCCGTCTGCTACGGGCTGGGAGCCACCGCGACAGCGGTGAACTCCGACATGACCAAGGGCATCATCAACCGGTTCAAGGCCATGGACGTCTCCCGCGGCGCGGTGCTGACCGGCCACGTCGTCACCAGCGTGCTGACCAACGTGATCGCCATCGCGGCGCTCGTCGGAGTGGCCTTCCTGCTGGGGTTCAGCCCGGAGGCGGGCCTGACCGACTGGCTCGCCGTGGGTGGTGTCGTCGTGCTGCTCGCGTTCGCGGCGGGCTGGTTCACTGTCGCGCTGGGACTCTCGGCGAAATCGCCGGAGACGGCGGGCATGGCCGCCGTGCCGCTGGTCATGCTGCCATTCTTCAGCAGCGCGATCGTCCCGGCCGAGAAGATGGGGCCGGGCCTGCGACAGTTCGCCGAGTACCAGCCGTTCACGCCGATCATCGAGACCGTGCGCGGCCTGCTCGACAGCGCGCCCGACACCACCGACGCGGCCGTCGCAGTCGCCTGGTGCGTGGCGATCGCCCTCGTCGGCTACCTGTGGGCGCGTTCCGCCTTCACGAAGCGAGCGTGACCCGGGCCGGTGTGGGGCGTTGCGGTGCCGTCTCGGTGAACGTGATCCGACGAGGCGGCGCCGCAACGAATCGAGAGCCCTTGCGCTCGGCACCCGGCCGTCGCGGCCGAACGCCGGATGGGAGCACTCGTCGCCCATGCCGACGTCCGCTACCCGATGGCCCGGTGCCGGCCACCACGCCTTGGCCGGCACCTTCGCACCCGACCTCACCCTGCGCACCGACCGGGGCATCATGGCACGTCGCCTGGGCCGCGACGCTCGACGAACCCACCGCCACCGCCGAGGCCACGTTGCGAGAAGGGCTCTCCCGCTGGTTCGGCACACCTGCAAAGCACAGGGGAGGCTCCAGGAGTCCGGCGGCCTGGACAGCGTAGCCGCCGGCCAGGGCGAAGCCGTATCGTTCGGTTGCCCCGAGCCCGGTGCGGGCGAGGCGTTCGTGGAAGGGGTCCACCGCTACGCCGCGTTGCTGCGGGTTGCGGCGAGTTCGGGGAAGGCTTCCTCCCAGCGACCGCGGAGCTGGCGCGGCAGCCAGAGGGTGGGCGGCCAGAGCCGCCGGAGCAGGTCAGCGTCGAGCCAGGTGTTCAGATCCTCGACGGTACTGGCATCCTGCGCCGGCTGCGGTTGGTTGCTCGTCAGACCTCCGGTCGTAGCGCCTGGCGGATCGTCTCCCGGCCGTATCCGGCTCTTCGTCATGCCTCTGTGGCCGCAAGGTGATCGCGATGGTCGGGACTGACCGCGACGTCGGCGTTGGTCGTTACTCGCGGACCAGTCCCGGTGGCAGCGCGTCTTCGCCGGGTCGTACCTGGCGGGCGTTGGCCACGGGGTCGCGTTCGAGGGCGTGGATCACGGGTGTCGGGCCGCCGACGCAGGTCCAGGTGTCGTCCCAGAGCGCGGAGACCAGCCATGACCGGTCGGCGGGGAAGAACAGATCGGGTAGCGCTCCGCGGCCGTGGCGCATGTGCCCACCGGTGCGCCAGGTGAGGGCCTGCTCGGGACCGGCCTCGACCAGCACGTACGGCCAGTCCCAGTAGAGGAACACCCTCGGGGCGTGGGGGAAGACGACGTCGTGGGCGCCGGTGTCGAGGTAGGCCAGCCACCAGGGCTGGTCCGGAGTGTGCGTGATGAGGTCTTCGACCAGGGCGTGCTCGTAGGTGGCGACGGTGACGTCGTCGGCCTGGTACGTGGTGGCGTAGGCGTCGAAGACCGGCGGGATGGCGGTGGTGATCGAGACGCCGGCAGTGGTGTTCCCGGCGATCCAACTCACGTCGGCGGCGGTGCCGATGCGCCAACTCCGCCCGTCCTTGCTGATCTGCACCCTGCCATTCAAGCCGCTGCACCGTCGGTTGGCCAGGAGCCAGACCGGTCGTGCAACGTCGGCCCGGCGACGCGGCAGGCTGGGACAACGATGATCGGGGGAACGTTGCCACTCCCTGCCACCTCAGGTAAACCCCAGGTCGCTAGACTGTGCCCTCGCGCCCTCGTAGCTCAGGGGATAGAGCATCGGTTTCCTAAACCGTGTGTCGCAGGTTCGAATCCTGCCGGGGGCACCAGGTAACAGCCTTGATCATCGATCACTGATCCGCCTTCCGGGGCTTACGTGCCCGCTGCGTGCCCGATCGCCTTGCAACCTTCGACCGGCTCGCGTCCAGGTGCTCAGATGGGTGGGCCGCCGATCATGGGGCGTCACGTCGTTCAATCCAGCCGACCGTAGGGCGATGTTGAAGCGACGGCGGAATCCGTGATGGCTCTGCTGCCGTGCTGGTGTGCGACTGTCGACCGGGGAAGACGAACACATCCGGCCCGTCGGGCAGCGTCGCCAGGTGTCGACGCAGCGCCAGCGCCCCCCGATTCGCATGCCACCGTAGGCCAGCAGCAGGACCAGGACGCGGTCGGGAAGGTCGCAGGTGGCGGCGAGCTTGTCGACCTGGGCGATGGTGGCTCCGCCCCGAACCCCGACCCTCCTCAGAGATCCGCTTTAACGGCCAAAGACCCAAGGAAGCGCGTCGGCGATCATGGATTACGCGATCGTAGCCGCGCGAAGGCCGCATGGCGCGGGCAACTACCCATCACTACATCCGACAGCGATAGACAACACCGACAGTCGTCCGGCCTCGAAGGCGGCCCTCTCATCCGCCGTCAGCTCGTAGTACGAAAATCGCGGCTGACTCGTCATCCAGCGCTTGACGTGCACGAAACAGCCGTGCCACTCGCCGTGACCGATCAACTGGAAGCCGCGGAAGTCCGGATCCTTTGTCGGAGCGCTGACGACAAGTCCCGGTCCCGAGACGCGAGCAAGGGCATAATCATCCGGAGGTCCGATGAAGATCGCGACTGCGGCGCGAACCTCGGCAGGCGCCGTACCAGGATCAATGTAGTCGTGCACTCGTTCGTAACCGCGCACGCTGACCTGAGACACATAGCGTTGAGCCGGGGTCCCAACGGGATCCTGCAACTTGAGCACGCCGAAACAGCCGGCGGCAACCGCGGCAAACGACAGCAGCCAGATACGTCGGCGTCGCGAACGTACTGCGATGCGTCCGTCAGCGGCATCGTCGGATCCAGGCACGACGAAACTGTAGGCCAACCGAGCCGGCATGGGTGGGCGCAAGGTCAAGAGTGCTGGACGGACCATCCTGGGCCGCCCACGGGCCAGTAGCCGCGAGGCCCAGCGGTCATGAGCGGGCACCGATCACTGATCCTCCTTCAGCGATTGGGCAAGACAAGTGACGGCGATCACACGGAGTTGGGACCCGATACGTTGGGGCGCGTCGTCTTACCGGGTGTGAGAAGAGGCATGGACGCAGCTGACGAGGGTGAACTCGTACGCCGAGTGGCCCGTGGAGATCGGCGCGCGTTCGACGAGCTCTACCGGCGTACGGTGCCCTGGCTGGAGGTGCGCCTGCGCCGCCGGTGCGCCGATCCGGACATGGTCGCCGAAGTCCTGCAGGACACGTACCTGACGGTCTGGCGGGCTGCGGGCAGTTTCGCCGGAGTCCCGGCGGCGCGCGGCGGCGGGGGGCAGGGGAGCGCGGTGGGTTGGTTGTGGACCATCGCCGCCCACCGTCTGGTCGATGCGTTCCGGCGTCGGGCGCGCCGGGCTCGGGTGCCGCAGGTGCAGCTGATGCCGGACACGGCCCCGGCGGCCGAGGACGAGGTGATGGCCGCCCGGGTCGGCCAGGAGTTGGAGCAGGCCCTGCTGGTCCTTCCGCCCGAGGTACGGGCCGCGCTGCGGGCGACGGTCCTCGACGGGCTTTCCATGCGGGAGGCATCGGTGTTGTTGGGCGTGCCGGAGAACACCGTCAAGTCCCGTGTCCGCCGCGCCCGGATCGCCCTGCGGGAGGCCCTGTCATGACGACCACCCATCCCACGATGTCCCAGATAGAGCGGTACGCCGCCGGGGATCCCGGCCTCGACGAGGCCAGCGTCTGGGCGGTCGAGGTGCACCTTGAGGACTGCGGCGACTGTCGCGCCCGGCTGGCCGGTGCCACCACTGTCGACACTCGGACGTTGATCGATCGCGTCGCGATGAACCTGGACCGGGAGATCGCCGCCACGCCCGTTCCGGCCGGCCGCAGCCGGCCCTGGTCCGTGCTGCGCCACCGCTGGTTCGTCGGCACGCTGTTGCCGTGGCTGGCGATGACCGCCACGGTGCTCGCCTCCGCCGCGCTGCTCGGTGAACTGTGGGCGGGGCGGCCCTCGCTGGTGCTGCTGATCGCACCGCTGGCTCCGTTGCCCGGCGTGGCGGTCGCCTGGCATCGGCGTGCCGATCCGGCCTGGGAACTGATTGCCGCCACTCCCGCCACCGGTCTGACGATGTTGCTGCGGCGTACTGCGGCGGTGCTGGCCTTCGTCATTCCCGCTCTCGCCGTGGCTGGTGCGCGCACCGGGGTGTCACTTGCTCTGATGCTGCTGCCGTGCCTGGCCTTCACCGCCGCCACGCTGCTGCTGGGGACGCTTGTCGGCGTACGCCGGGCCGCGATCGGACTGATCGCGATCTGGACGCTCGTCGTGATCGCTCCGAGTTTGGCCGCAGCTCGGCTCCCGGTGGTCCTGGCCGCCGACAGTGCCGGCATCTGGGCACTGGCCACGCTGCTGCTGACCGTCATGGCCCTCCTCCGGGTCAACGGACTCCGTCGACTCACCCACCACGACTAGACAGCTCCCACCGTGCCCAGACGACTCCTGCCTTGCCTGGGCAGCTCCGACCTGCGAAAGAGGCGGCGTCGCTGCCGCGCTGCCGATCAATGAAGGAGACGATGATGATGCGTGCCGTGAGTGCGGCCGAAACGGCCGTCACCACCCATCCGTGGGAGGTGCACGCCGAGGGTCTACGGGTCCGGGCGGGGCGTCACCTTGCCGTGGACGGTCTTGACCTGGCCCTGCCCTCCGGGGTGCATGGGCTGCTCGGCCCGAACGGTGCGGGGAAGACCACTCTGATCCGGGCTCTGGCGACTGTCCTGAACCCCGCCGGGGGGCGGCTGACCCTGCTCGGACACTCGGTCGACAGCCGATCCGATCTGCGATCGCTCCGTCGTAACCTCGGTTACCTGCCGCAGCACTTCGGCTTCTATCCGCGGTTCACGGTCCGCGAGTTCGTCGGGTACATGGCGTGGCTCAAGGAGATGCCGAAGGCCGAAGTCGCGGCGGCCGTGCAACGGTCGATCGACCGGGTCGGGCTGACCAGCAAGGCCGATGCCCGACTCAAGACCCTCTCCGGTGGCATGCTGCGCCGGGCCGGGATCGCGCAGGCCATCGTCAACGATCCGCAGCTCCTGCTGCTCGACGAGCCGACCGTCGGCCTCGACCCGGAACAGCGGCTCGACTTCCGCGAGCTGCTGCGTGACCTCGGCACCGACAGTTGCGTGCTGGTCTCCACCCATCTGGTGGAGGACGTGGTGGCCGCCTGCACCGACGTGCTCGTGCTCAACGTGGGCCGCCTGGTGTGGCAGGGTACCCCCGAGGGCCTGACCATGCAGGGCGACCAGGGTGATGCCGGTGACAGCCCGGCCGAGCGCGGCTACTCCGCCGTCCTCCGCCGGCACCGCGCGGAGGCCGTCCGATGACCGTTCTGGGAATCGAACTACGTCGGTCCGCGGCGCTCGGTGCCGGGCTGATCACGGTGGTGGTCGGGGTCGGTGCGCTCTATCTGGCGACCGGCCGCTGGTCGAGCGGCTGGATGGCGTTGGCCATGACCGTCCGCGAATACCTGCTCCTGTTGTGGCCGCTGGCGCTGGCCGCCGGGGCCTGGCAGGGCCGCCGTGAGCACCGGGCGAAGGTGGGCGAGCTGTTCACCACCACCGCCCGGCCACGCGCACAGCGGATGCTGCCGGTCCTCGGTGCGATGGCACTCACCCTCACGGTCGCCTACCTGCTGGTGACCGTGGCGGGCATCGGCTGGATCGCCTCCACCGCCCGGCACGTGCCCCTGCTGAACTTCGCGGTCGTCACCGGTGTCGGTGCGATGTCGCTGATCGGTGCGGCGTGGCTCGGACTGGGCATCGGGCGTATGCTTCCCGCCCTGGTGACCGCCCCGGCGCTGGCGGTGGCCGGCGTCCTGCTGATCTTCCTCAGCGTCATCCGGCTTCCGGACTGGTTGGCCGCGGCGGTCTCCCCGGTCCACGGCACGCTTCCGTTCCACGCCTACCAGACGATCGACAATCGGGTCAGCGCTGCGCTCGCGATCTCGATGGCCGCACTCGCCACCGCTGGGATGCTGTTGTTCGTGGCCGATGGCTGGCGCACCCGTACGGCAGCGCTGGTGCCGGTGGTGCTCGGGCTCCTTGTGGCGACAGCGGTCGTACCCAGGGACGAAGGCGTGCTCAACTGGCCGGTCGACCCGGTTGCGCGGGAACTGCTCTGCACCGACGACACGCCGACGGTCTGCGTCAGCCGGGTCAACGCCAACGTGCTCGACGCCCTGACTCCGCTGGCCCGGGAGGGCCTGACGGCGTTGGCCAAACTGCCGGACGCGCCCACCGCTGTGTACGAGGACACCCGCACGTTCATGACTGACGAGGTCAGTTCGCCTGAGGACGGCGTCGTCAGGATCCAGGTACGAATCGACAAGCGTGGCGGGCTCGCACACCCGGCCGCCGTGGTTCCCGAGATTGTCCGTGGGCTGGGTGTCCAGTACGACGGACGGTGCGAGAACCGTAACGAGGTGGTCGAACGGGCGGCGGCCTACTGGCTTCTGGAGCGCGAACCGCGGTCAGACGTCGGAGTGGTTCCCGGGATGATCGAAGAGGACCCCGAGATCAACCCCGCGGCGGTCGCGCTGTGGCAGGGATTGCGCGCACTGCCCGAGGACGAGGCGCTGGCCCGGGTCACGGCGGTCCGTGATGCCCTCCGGACCTGCGCCGACGTCACCGGCATCCTGTCCGGGGCTGCCCGGTGACCTGGATGCTGCTGTACCTGCGCTCGCGGCGCGTACCACTGGCCCTGATTGCCGCCGTCGGCGGCGCGGCAGTGGTGTGGGGCCTGTGCCTGGCCTTCGCCAAGGAGCGGGACGTGACTGCGATGGTGGTGGTGATGACCGTCCTGCTGATGGTCGCGGTGCTGTCGTCCACCCTCGCCGGTCCCGACGAGAACCTGGACCGCACCGCGTCGATGCGTTGGCCCTGGCGGCGCGCGGTGCACCTGCTCGCCGGCCTGGTGGTCGTCCTCGCTGTCCTGCTCGTCACGCGGTACACCGGGGCCCGGTTCGGGCCGGCCGCGCTGGTGGCCCGTGACGCCGCGGGCCTGCTGGGGCTGACCGCCCTGTGCGCGACCGTGGTCGGTGCCGCCAGATCGTGGTTCCTGCCGCTGGGCTGGACCACTGTCGCGGTCATGTACCCCCAGCAGGGTGTCTGGGGCGCAACGGCGACGTGGCAGGGACAGCCAGCCGAGAGCGATGCCGCCATGCTGATTGCCGCGGTACTCGCCCTCGGCGGGTTGATCGCCTACTCGATCGTCGGTCCCGCTCGGCGCTAGGCGTCCAGGTAGCCGGAGGTGTCGCCCAAGTGGCCTGCGATCGGCATCAGCTCGTGGACAGTTGGGTGGCGGTGTTCACCACCTGGTCGATCAGGCCGTATTCCCGGGCCTCCTCGGCGGTGAACCAGCGGTCCCGGTCCCAGTCCTGCTGGATCTCGGCCAGGGTGCGGCCGCTGTGCTGGGCGATCAACTCCTGCATCGTCCGCTTGACGTGCAGCATGTTCTCCGCCTGGATGGTGATGTCGGAGGCCGTACCACCCATGCCGCCGGAGGGCTGGTGCATCAGGATCCGGGTGTGCGGCAGCGCGTACCGCTTGCCGGCCGTGCCGGCGCAGAGGAGGAACTGGCCCATCGAGCCGGCGAGCCCCATGGCCAGGGTCGCCACATCGTTGCGGACGAAGCGCATGGTGTCGTAGACCGCCATTCCGGCGCTCACCGAGCCGCCGGGCGAGTTGATGTAGAGGGTGATGTCCCGCTCCGGGTCCTCGGCGGCGAGCAGCAGGATCTGGGCGCAGATCCGGTTGGCGATCTCGTCGTTCACCTCGCTGCCGAGGAAGACGATCCGCTCTCGTAGCAGCCGTTCGAACACCTGGTCGCCGAAGGTCCGCTGGCCGTCGTCGAGCATTGTGATCATGGTCAACCTCCACCCGCCGGCGGCGACGTCGAGCGCTCGGGGACCGGCCCCTTCAGCCTGCGGGATGCCGCCGGACTTCAACCAGCCGTTCTGCTCGGGGCAGATCCGCCCACGGCAGAACGACGGCGACCAGCCGCCAGTTCAGGTCATTCCTCGGAGGAGTCAACAATGTCTGGTGGCCTCACCCTCGGTGACTGCCGACGGTGGCCCGCACTGTGGCCCTCCGCCGGGCGGCTCGCCTACGTGCCCTGGGCCGGTGCAGCGGGCCGAGGGACGACCGGGTGGTCGACCTGCGACGGAGCAGCGGACCCCGGGCGACGAGGTGGATCGGACCGACCGGGTCGGCGAAGGCGATGACCCTGATTCCGCTGGCCGACCCGCCGCCGGTCAGCCCACCGCCCTTGAGTTCGCCGCCGGTCGGGCCGGCGGCGCCGATCCGCCCGACCGGGCCGGTCCAGCCCGGATAGGGACCGTTGCCGCCCAGCCCTGCGGTGAGGTCCGCGCCGAAGCCGACGGCGTTGAGTCGGGCGACCGGCTGGGCGGATCCGTCCGTACCGCGGCCAGCGGGCGCGGTCGCCGGGTCGCCGCGCCGGGTGGCCGGGACATTACCGGCCCGGACATGGCCGGCCGGGCCGGTGGCCGGCAGTCGGCGTTCGACCCGCCGAAGCTCGTCGCGAACCTCCTCCAACAGATCCGAGAGGTGCAGGCCGAGCGCCCGGCAGATCGCCGCGAGAACCTCGGAGGACGCCTCCTTGCGCCCGCGCTCTACCTCGGACAGGTACGGCACGGAGACCCCGGCGGCTTGGGCGACCTCCCGCAGCGTGCGGCCCTGGTGCTGGCGCTCGCGGCGCAGTACCGCGCCGATCACCCGTCTCAGCAACGACATACGGGCCTCACTCTCGCCGCTCCTGCGCTGACCGTCCCATCATGCCCGTCCGCCGCCGCGTTCGCCGTACCGGTCCATTGACGCCACCCCGCCGTGCGGTTCCCGGGTCAGCCGCTATGTTGTGGACGTGCAGGCGACCGACGCGGGGCAGGACCCCAGGTGATCCACTTTCCCGCGCAGCGGCGAGGCCCGCTCAGCGCGCTGAGCATCCGGCTGGCCGCCGCCATCGGGCTGGTCCTCGCCGTGGTGGCTGTGGTCTACCTCGAACGGGAGCAGTACCGCGACAACAACGGGGACGGCCTGACGCTGCTGGACTGCTTCTACTATGCGGTGGTCTCGCTGTCGACCACCGGATACGGCGACATCGTGCCGATGACCCAGCAGGCCCGGCTGGTAAACGTCCTGTTCATCACCCCGGCCCGGGTGCTGTTCCTGATCATCCTGGTCGGTACCACCCTCGAGGTCCTGACCGAGCAGTACCGGACCGGCCGTCGCCTGCACCGGTGGGAGAGAAAAGTGAAGGACCACGTCATCATCTGCGGCTACGGCACCAAGGGCCGTAGCGCGATCTCGGCACTGCTGGAGAACGGGCTGGACAAGTCCCGGATCGTGGTGGTGGAACGTGCCGGTCCGGCCTTGCGGCAGGCTACCTCGAACGGGCTGGTCGCCATCGAAGGTTCGGCGACCCGATCCTCCGTGCTCAACCAGGCCCACGTACGGACCGCCAAGGCAGTGATCATTGCAACCGACAGCGACGATGCGTCGGTGCTGGTGGCGCTGACCGTACGTCAGCTCACCGCCGGCCAGGTCCGGATCATCGCCGCGGCCCGGGAGGCGGAGAACGCCCCACTGCTCAAGCAGAGCGGGGCGCACCACGTGATCGTCTCCTCGGCGACCGCCGGCCGGCTGCTGGGTCTGTCGACGTCGGCGCCACCGCTGATCGACGTGGTGGAGGATCTGCTCACCCCGGGTCAGGGCATGGCGCTGGCCATGCGCTCCGCGGAACGCAGCGAGGTCGGCAGGTCGCCCCGGGAACTCGACACCCTGGTCATCGCGCTGGTCCGGCGGGGCAAGGTGGTCACCCTGGCGGACCGGGCAGGCGCGGTCATCGAGACCGGGGACATGCTCGTGCACGTACGCGACGACCGCCCCACCGCCAACACCCTGCCCTGAGCGACGGTCGACTACCACCGGGCCCGAAAACGTCGGCCGGGCCGTCCCGAGGGAACGGCCCGGCCGCGCTGGTCACGGCACGGGTCAGCCGACGATGGTCCAGGTGTCGCCGCTGCCCAACAGCCCGGCCAACTGCTGCTCCGGGCTCTCGGTGACGGTCGCCCGGGCGTCGGCCAACTGCCCCTGCACCACGCTGTCGTACGACGGCCGGCGCACCGAGCGGAACACGCCGATCGGGGTGTTCCGCAGGTCGAAGCCGGGCAGCCGGGACAGCGCGAACGCGTACGCCGGGTCGTCGACCGTGGCGTCGTGTACGACGATCTCCTCCGCCGGGGTCGACGCGGTCTCGCGTACCTCCAGGCCGAACCCGCCGGGCGGGTGTACGACGCAGAACTGCCCGTCCTTGCCGAACGTGATCGGCTGGCCGTGCTCCAGTCGGATCAGGTAGTCGTCGCGGGTGCCCGGCTCCTTGAGCTGCTCGAACGCCCCGTCGTTGAAAATGTTGCAGTTCTGGTAGATCTCCACGAAGGCGGAGCCGGAGTGCTCGGCGGCGGCGCGCAGCACCGACTGGAGGTGCTTACGGTCGGAGTCGATGGTCCGGCCGACGAAGGTCGCCTCCGCGCCGAGCGCCAACGACAGCGGGTTGAACGGCGCATCGGCCGAACCAACCGGCGTCGACTTCGTGATCTTGCCGACCTCAGAGGTGGGTGAGTACTGACCCTTGGTCAGCCCGTAGATCCGGTTGTTGAACAGCAGGATCTTGAGGTTGACGTTGCGGCGCAGCGCGTGGATCAGGTGGTTGCCGCCGATGGAGAGGGCGTCGCCGTCACCGGTCACCACCCATACCGACAGGTCCGGCCGGGAGACCGACAGGCCGGTGGCGATCGCCGGCGCCCGCCCGTGGATCGAGTGCATCCCGTAGGTGTTCATGTAGTACGGGAAGCGCGACGAGCAGCCGATCCCGGAGACGAAGACGGTGTTCTCCCGGGGGATGTTCAACTCCGGCATGAACTGCTGGACGGCGGCGAGGATCGCGTAGTCGCCGCAGCCGGGGCACCAGCGCACCTCCTGGTCGGACTTGAAGTCCTTGGCGGTGAGCTTGAGAGCGACGGGCTCAGACATTCTTCAGGACCTCTTCCAGCATCGTCTCCAGCTCGGCGGCGGTGAACGGCAGGCCGCGGACCTGGTTGTAGCCGATGGCGTCGACCAGGTAGCGACCCCGGATCACGTGCGCGAGCTGGCCGAGGTTCATCTCGGGGATGACCACCCGGTCGTAGGAGCGCAGCACCGCACCAAGGTTGGCCGGCATGGGGGCCAGGTGCCGCAGGTGCGCCTGCGCGACCGGCAGGCCGCGCTGGCGCAGGGCGCGGCAGGCGGCGCCGATCGGGCCGTACGTCGAGCCCCAGCCGAGCACCAGCACCCGGGCGTCGCCGTCCGGGTCCTCGACCTCGACGTCCGGCACCGGGATGGTCTCGATCCGGGCCGCCCGGGTCCGCACCATGTAGTCGTGGTTCGCCGGGTCGTACGAGATGTCGCCGGTCTTGTCGGCCTTCTCCAGCCCGCCGATGCGGTGTTCGAGACCGGGGGTGCCCGGTACGGCCCACGGTCGGGCCAGGGTCTGCGGGTCGCGAAGGTACGGCAGGAAGGTCGTGCCGTCCTCGCTGTTGGGCGCGGTGGCGAACTCGACCCGCAGGTCCGGCAGGGAGTCGACCTCGGGCAGCAGCCACGGCTCGGAACCGTTGGCGACGTAGTTGTCCGACAGCAGGATGACCGGGGTGCGGTAGGTCAGCGCGATCCGCGCCGCCTCCAGCGCGGCGTGGAAGCAGTCGGACGGGGACTTCGGCGCGATCACCGCCACCGGCGCCTCGCCGTGCCGGCCGAAGAGCGCCATGTTCAGGTCGGCCTGCTCGGTCTTGGTCGGCATGCCCGTCGACGGGCCGGCCCGTTGCACATCCACGATCACCAGCGGCAGCTCCAGCGCCACCGCGAGGGAGATGGTCTCGCCCTTGAGCGCCACGCCGGGGCCACTGGTGGTGGTCACGCCGAGCGCGCCGCCGTACGAGGCCCCGAGCGCCGCGCCGATCGCGGCGATCTCGTCCTCGGCCTGCATGGTGGTGACGCCGAACCGCTTGTGCTTGCTCAGCTCGTGCAGGATGTCCGAGGCCGGCGTGATCGGGTACGCGCCGAGGAAGACCGGCAGGCCGGAGCGGACACCCGCGGCGACGATGCCGAGCGACAGCGCGGCGTTGCCGGTGATGTTGCGGTAGGTCCCCGGCGGCATCTTGGCCGGCTTGACCTCGTAGCGGACGGCGAAGTCCTCCGTGGTCTCGCCGAAGTTCCAGCCGGCCTTGAAGGCGGCCACGTTCGCCGCGACCAGCTCGGGCCGCTTGGCGAACTTGCGCTCCAGGAACCGCAGGGTCGACTCGTACGGCCGGGAGTACATCCAGCTGAGCAGGCCGAGGGCGAACATGTTCTTGGCCCGCTCGGCGTCCTTCTTGGACACGTCCAGCTCGGTCAGCGCGCCGATCGTCATCGAGGTCAGCGCGACCGGATGCACCGCGTACCCGGCGAGAGTGTCGTCGTCGAGCGGGCTGCTCGCGTAGCCGACCTTGGCCAGGTTGCGCCGGGTGAACTCGTCGGTGTTGACGATGATGTCGGCGCCCCGGGGCAGGTCGGCGAGATTCGCCTTGAGCGCCGCCGGGTTCATCGCGACCAGGACGTTCGGCGCGTCACCCGGGGTGAGGATGTCGTAGTCGGCGAAGTGCACCTGGAAGCTCGACACCCCCGGCAGGGTCCCGGCGGGAGCCCGGATCTCGGCGGGGAAGTTGGGCAGCGTGGAGATGTCGTTGCCCAGCTGCGCCGTTTCCGAGGTGAACCGGTCGCCGGTCAGCTGCATGCCGTCGCCGGAGTCGCCGGCGAACCGGATGACCACCCGTTCGAGCTGGCGGATCTGCTTGCTCACGGCCGCACCTCGCTTCGTAGCGCGCCGTGGCGCGGCCGGCTGAACTGGATGGTGACCTCGCCTTGCCCGGCCACGAGACCTCCTTGACGCGCCGCTGTACCGGCCGTCCGTCACCGTCCGGCCCGCCTGTCCTTCCCTCACCGAGAGCCTACGTCGGATCGAGGGCGCGCCCTGCCCGGAGGTCCGCCGACTGGGATCGAAAACTGAGGGTTTATGTGATAACTTGCGGTGTTTCGCCGTGGCCGCCGTAATCCATATCACCGCACGTCCCAGCCGGGTCGGTCCTGCGTCCGGGCCGGCCGTCGGGCCCGGAACCAAATTCCGCTGTCCGATTCCGGCACGCCCCCCAGGGGCTGGTTCGCCTCGATCCCGAGCGTCGCGGCGGTGGTCTCCGCGCCGCCAGTCCGCGACGCGCTGATCCGGCGCCGCAACCGCGCCGTGGCCAGCCCGACGGCGATGACCGCCAGCAGCGCCGACACCGTGACCAGCAGCATCGCCGTGCGTTGTCTCGACAACGACCCCCCGGTGTCACCCGGTGCCGCCCCGGCCGGGGGCAGGCTCGGCGACGTCGCTGGCGGCGGCACCACCGCGAGCTGCTCAGGTGACGCCGCGGTGATCCGGAAGCTGAGCTGCATCCGCCGGTCGGCACCGTTGCGCGGGTTGAGCCGGCCGATCACCGCTCCGGACAGCGGTGCGCTGCGCAGCGCCTGCGGCGTCGCCGTCACCGGCAACCTGACCTCCTCCGTACGCCCCGACCGGACGGTGCCGAGCTCGCAACGGGTACGCGTTGCCGCCGCGGCGACGCAGCCGGCAGGTGGCGTCGTCACCGTGACCCCGGCGGGCAGCAGCACGTCGACCCAGCCGCTGGCGTCGGCCCGACCGGTGTTGCCGAGCCGGACGAGGAATCCTTCGCTGGCACCGTCGACGTCGAAGGTGACCTCACCGGCCGACATGGTGATCCCAGGCGCCGGTGGGCCGGGCGGAAACAGCACGGCGAAGCCCTCGTCGTCACTCGCGGTGCCGGCCGCGCCGGTGGCCGTCACCCGTACCGAGCCGGCCAGCGGCATGTTGCGCCAGGCGTCGCCGTCGACCCGGATCCGCAGGCGGGTGCTGAACTGCGCGCCGGGTGCCGTGGTCCACTGCCCGCAGCGGTACTCCCGGTTCCCGTCGGCGGCGCAGCCGTCCGTGCCGGCGTCGGTGAGTCCGGCCGGCAGGGTGTAGGCGAGGCGGACGCCGGCGTTCGCGCTGCCGGTGTTGGTGACTGTCACGTTCAGGGTGGCCACCGTGCTGGCCGCATTCCAGTAGCCGGCCGGCAGGGTGACGTCGCCGGTGGTGACCTTCACGCCGGCCGACACGGGCGGTGCGACGGTGGGCGCGGGCGGCCGGGACGGCGGGGAGTACGTGGGCTGGGGCGGTGCCACGGTCGCGGCCGGCGGACCGCTGCTCGGGGCCGGTCCGCCGGTGGTGGCACCCGGTGTGGGTGTCGTCGACGGCGCGGCGGGCGTACTCGTCTCGACCGGCGGCTCGACCGTCGGTGGCGGCGACGTCGGCTCGGGCTCGCCGGTCGGCTCGGCCGGTGGACTGTACGGCCCCGGCTCGGTTGCCCGACTCGGCAACGCCACGGCCGCCAGCGCACCCGGCGCCGCGCCGGCTCCGACGCCCAGCAGCAGGCCGAGGGCACAGGCGGACGCGAGCCTACGACGCCACACGCGTCGTCCGGGCAGCCGTCCCATTGATCCTCCGGTGCTGGTGGTGGTCCCATGGTGGTCGGAAGTTGCCCTGGGACACTAGTCCCAGATGAAAAGAAGTTCGCGACGCGGCCGTGGTCTCCCGACGGGCGGTAGGCTGACCGACCGTGACCGGTTACCTGGGCTCGTACGCGACGCTCGGGCTGTTGCTGCTCGCTGGCGTGCTCTTCCTCGTCGTCGCGTTCACCGCCAACCGGGTGCTGCGCCCCGCCCGCCCGGCAGATCCGCCCGGCAAGCGGGCCAGCTACGAGTGCGGGCTCGACCCGGTGGGCGGCGACTGGGCGCAGATGCAGATCCGCTACTACGTCTACGCGTACCTCTACGTGCTGTTCGCTGTCGAGGCGGTGTTCCTCTTCCCCTGGGCGGTGGTCTTCGACCGGCCCGGGTTCGGCATGGTCACGGTGGTGGAGATGGCGATTTTCGTGGGCGTCCTCGCGCTCGGCCTGCTCTACGCCTGGCGGCGCAACATCCTCCGCTGGACCTGACCCCTGGGTGGGCCGCTCAGGCGAGGCCGCGGCGGCTGAGCGTGGGTGGCCGATCGCCTCGAACGGCCGCGACCATGTCCAACACCCGGCGGGTCGGCCGGACCTGATGGGCGCGGAAGACCCGGGCGCCCAACCATGCGGAGACCGCCGTCGCGGCGAGCGTTCCCTCCAGCCGCTCCGTGACCGGCAGGTCCAGCGTCTCGCCGATGAAGTCCTTGTTCGACAGGGCCACGAGCACCGGCCAATCGGTCGCGGTCAGCTCACTCAACCGCCGGGTGATCTCCAGGGAGTGGCGGGTGTTCTTGCCGAAGTCGTGCGCCGGGTCGATGAGGAGCCCGTCGGGGCGTACGCCCAGGGAGACCGCACGCTCGGCGAGGCCGGTCACCGTGGCGACCACATCCGCCACCACGTCGTCGAAGGCCGCGCGGTGCGGCCGGGTGCGTGGGCTGAGTCCGCCCGCATGTGAGCAGACCAGCCCGACCCCGGTCCGCGCAGCCACCCGGGCCAGCGCCGGATCCGCCCCCGACCAGGTGTCGTTGAGCAGGTCCGCGCCGGCCGCCACGGCCTCCACCGCGACCTCGGCCCGCCAGGTGTCGATCGAGATGACGACCTCCGGGAAGGCGGCCCGTACGGCGGCAATGGTGCCCACCGTCCGACGGATCTCCTCGGCGACATCCACCTCGGTACCCGGCCCGGCCTTCACCCCGCCGATGTCGACGATGTCTGCGCCCTCGCCCACCGCCTTTTCCACCGCCCGCAGCGCGCTGTCGGCCTGGAAGGTCGAGCCCCGGTCGAAGAACGAGTCCGGGGTGCGGTTGACGATCGCCATCACCACCAGGTCTTCGGGACCGAACCGCCGAGCCCCGAGCCGCAGCACCCCGGCCACGCCACCTCCCACATCGCCACCCGCCACCGACGATCACGCCGCCGCTGCACTGACGCTATCCGGTTGCCGGTTCGCGGTACGCCGCGCCGGGTGGGGTCGCCCCGATCCTCTCGGCGTGCCACGATCAGTGCATGGGTCAGCTTCTGCTCCTGCTGGTCGTGGCGGTCACCGTCGCGGCGGTCGTGTTCGGCGTGACGGTGCTGGTCACCGGTCGGGATCCCGGCCTGGCCCCGGTCGAGGCGGACGGGCGGGCCGTGCCGCTGCCCGGCGACCGTCCGCTACGCGAGTCGGACGTCGGCGAGGTGCGCTTCGACACCGCGTTGCGTGGGTACCGGATGACCCAGGTTGATCAGGCGATGCGCCGGGCGGCGTACGACATCGGCTACAAGGCCGAGCTGATCGGAGTGCTGGAGGCGGAGGTGGCGGCGTTGCGGGACGGACGGATCGACGACGCCGACGCGCTCCGCCAGGCCCGCGAGCAGTCGGCGGCCAAGCCGATCGAGGCGCAGGACCCTCAGACGGTCGAAGGATCGACGATCGAGCTTTCGGTGACGCCAACGGTGGTCGAGACCGGCGACCGGCCGGGCCCGGGTCCGAAGACCACCACGGAGTCAACGGCGGCACCGCAGGCGGCGGCGGGAGCGCCGACCGACCCGACGGCGCGGGTCGACGGCGATGTCCGGGCGGCCGGTGAGCAGCCGGTGCCGGCCGACGACGCTGCGGCACCCGCCACCGCCGACTCCGGTGACGAGCCGGCCGCCAGTGGGGCGCCGGGATCCGGGCCGCACAGTTCGGTGGTCCGGTCGGAGTCGGCGTGAGCAGATCGGACGGCGCTGACGATCTTCGCGAGGCGGCCCAACCTGGTGCCGGTGAGGTCACCGCCACGGTGATCGTCAACGCGCCGGCCGAGAAGGTCTTCGCCGCCCTGCTGGCCTGGGAACGGCAGTCCGAGTGGATCCCGTTCACCACCGTCCGGGTGGTGGAGGGCGACGGTGGTGAGGGGAGCCTGGTCGAGGCGGTCACCTCGCTCGGCCCGGCGGTGCTGCGGGACAAGATGCGGGTGGTCCGGGTGGACGCGCCGTACGAGATCGGCGTGGTGCACTGCGGCACGCTGCTGCGCGGCCCCGGGGTGCTGCGGTGCACCCCGCTGGAGAGCGGGCGCAGTCAGGTGGTCTGGCACGAGTGGTTCCACCTGCCGGGCGGGCCGGCCGGGCGGGTGGCCTGGCCGGTGCTCTGGCCCGGCTCCAAGTTCAGCCTCACCCAGGCGCTGCGACGCTTCGCCCGTCAGGTCGAGCAGGGCCGCCTGCCCTGACCGGTGCGCGGCCGGCTGTCGGACACCGGGCCTAGCCTTGATGCCGTGACTGAACTGGTGATCGGCGCCGACGGACTGGCCCGGTGCGGGTGGGGTGCCAGCACTCCCGACTACGCGGTCTACCACGACACCGAGTGGGGCCGCCCGCTGCACGGTGACGACGCCCTCTACGAGCGGATGACGCTTGAGGCGTTCCAGTCGGGTCTGTCCTGGCTGACCATCCTGCGCAAGCGGCCGGCCTTCCGGGCGGCCTTCGCCGGGTTCCGGATCGACACGGTGGCCGGTTACGGCGAGGCCGACGTGGCCAGACTGCTCGCCGACGCCGGCATCGTCCGTAACCGGGCCAAGATCGAAGCTGCGATCGCGAACGCGCGCGCCGCACAGGACCTTCCGGACGGGCTGTCCGCGCTGCTCTGGTCCTTCGCCCCGCCACCCGGTCGGGCCCGACCGGGCTCCGCCGCGGCCGTGCCCGCGCTGACTGACGCCTCCACGGCCATGGCCAAGGCGCTCAAGAAGCGTGGCTTCCGGTTCGTCGGCCCGACGACGGCGTACGCGCTGATGCAGGCCACCGGGATGGTCGACGACCATCTGACGGGCTGCCACGTCGTGACATCCGCGACGGGCGTGATGGGATGAGGGCATGACGACCGACACCGCACACCGGGTGAACGGGGCGAGCCAGGCGGACGGCACGGGCACCTGGGCCGTGCTCCTGCCCGCCGGACGGTACGACGCCGAACGGCTCGTCCACCACGACACGCTTGAGTTGACCGGGCTGGACGGCACCAGCCTGCCCCGCCCCGGTGACCAGGTCGCGGTGCTGGCCGACGAGCCACCGCGGCTGGTGGCGGTGGGCCGGGTCGCCGGCCCGGCCGCCCGACGTCCGGAGGACCCGGACGACCCGCAGTCCGACCGAGCACCCGACACGCTTGTGGTCGCGTACACCCGGCGGGCCTTCGACGAGCCGGTGGCGGCCGACGCGCTGGTCCTCGGCGGGCCGGTCACGGCCCTCGACGCGGCGACGTTCCGCGAACTGGTCGACCGGCTCGGCCCGGCGCCGCAGCGCCGCACCTGGCTGGTCAGCCTGGATCTGCCGATCGAGGCCGACTCGCCGGCCGAGGCGGTCCGGCTGTTCTGGGCGTACGTGCAGGAGCTCGGCCCCCGGGAGCTGCCCGCCTTCGTCTCACCCTCCGGCGACGAACTGGCCATGCAGGCGTTCGTGCTCGGCGCGGAGGCGAACCAGGATCCGGAAGAGGACGACTGACCGACCGGCGGCGGGTCAACGGCCCTCAAAGACCGGCTTCTGCTTGCCGACGAAGGCCATGGTGGCGGTCCGGTGGTCCGTGGTCGCGCCGCAGATGGCCTGTGCCTGCGCCTCGGCGGCCAGCGCGTCGGCCAGGGTGCCGGCGTCGGCGACGGAGAGCTGACGCTTGATCGCCCCGTAGGCCACCGTCGGTCCGGCGGCGAGCCGAGCGGCCAGTTCCTGCGCGGTGGGCAGCACCTGCTCGTCGTCGTCCGTCATCCGGTTGAGCAGCCCCAGCCGGCAGGCCTCCTCGGCGCGTACCGGCTCGGCCAGCATCAGCAGCTCGACGGCCTTGGCGTGGCCGACGAGCCGGGGCAGCGTCCACGAGGCGCCGGTGTCGGCGGCCAGCCCGACCTTGGCGAACGCCATCAGGAAGCTGGTGGACGGGCCCCCGATGCGGATGTCGGCCAGGAAGGCCAGCGAGGCACCCGCCCCGGCGGCCATGCCTCGGACGGCGGCCACCACCGGCTTCGGCAGGCTCGCCAGCCGGGCGGCGATCGGGTTGTAGTGCGCCTGGACGGTGTCCAACGGGTTGCCGTCACCCGCCTGGAGGGTCTCGACGTGCTCGCGCAGATCCTGGCCGGCGCAGAACGACCCACCCGCCCCGGCCAGCACCACCGCCCGGCAGCCACGGTCGGACTCCAGTTCGGCCAGGGTGTCCCGCAGCGCCTCCTTGAGCGCCACGTCGAGCGAGTTCATCGCCGTCGGGCGGTTCAGGGTGAGGGTGACGACGGCGTCGGTGCGGTCGACGAGCAGCGGCTCGGTCACGTCTGGCGACCCTTCTGTCGGGCGATCCGGTGTCCACCGTCGAGACAGAGCTCGACGTACCGGTCGGCGGCCGGCCGGAGCCGGGCCGCGTGGCGGTCGAAGAAGCTGGCTGCGGCGATACCGGGCCAGCGTTCGGGCAGCAGCGCCGGGGGCAGCTGCGGATCCCGGAACAGGAACGTACGCCATGCGTGCACCAGCCGGAACCGGGCCGCGTACGCCTCCTCGTCGCCACTGCGGGCCGTGACGCCGGTCAGCAACGTCCGCTGCTCGGCGACGAACTCCTCGTACGCCCGGCCGATCTCGGCCAGGTCCCAGGCCCGGCGGACCAGGCCCATCGCGCCCGGCGTGCCGGCGGCGTGCGCGGCGCTGAACCGCTCGAAGCGTACGCCCGCCTCGCTGAGCAACAGGTCGACGTCTTCTGCCGGACGGGTGGCCACCCAGGTCTGTTCGTCCAGGGTGCCGTAGCCGAGGTACCGGAGGTTGGCGGCGAGTCGCTGGCGGTCCCGGCGTGCGCTCGGCGCGTCCAGCACCAGTAGGTCGAAACGCCCGTCCCAGCTGACCCGACCGGTGCGGTAGATCCGGGAGGCGGCCTCGTCCAGTCGGCGGGCCGCCTTCGGTGTGATCGAATATCCGGGACCGGACGCCAGTCTGATCGGTTCGAGCCAGCCCTGGCGCACCATTCGGGAGACCGCCGTCCGTACGGCGGGGGGCGCGATCCCGAGCGGTGCCAGTAGCTTGACCAGCGCGGCAACGGGTGCGCGACCACCCCGCGGCCGGAGGTGGTCGCCGTACAGGTCGAAGAGTGCCGACCGTGCCTGCATGACCGCACATTGTGACAGGCCATCTAGGGATAAGCTAGATGCTGTTACATCAATGCTGCTTCGGTTTGGGTCCGGCGGTGTTCATCAGGGAAAATCGTCGGTCGACACCCACGTGCAAGTTGCGGGTGGTCATGGCGAAGTGGCTGTGGGGCAACCCACCGACCCTGGTGTAGGTCTGAGGGGAGACAACATGGCGGCGATGAAGCCGCGGACGGGCGACGGTCCGCTGGAAGTCACCAAGGAGGGCCGGGGCATCGTCATGCGGGTCCCGCTGGAGGGCGGTGGCCGGCTCGTCGTCGAGATGACTCCCGACGAGGCGACTGCTCTCGGTGACGCGCTGAAGGCGGCCGCCGGCTGATTGAGGCCGGTGCGTCGGCGACGCTCGCCGCCGCGGACAGTTCGTCTGGTTCCTGGCTCTGAGCCACCGGTCCCACCGGTGGCTCAGAGCCGTCACACCCTCGCGCGGGCCAAGTCCACCGCGCGTCCGTCTCCAGGAGGTACGGCTCCGCGTGCTCGCCATCCGTCTGACCGCCGAGCCGGACCGGCTCGACACCCTGGTCCTGCCCGTACGACCCGGAGCCACCGACGACGCACAGGCCGAGCCGATGCCGACCGGAGTGGCCCCACCCGACGGCATCGCCGACGAGGTGGCCGCGCTGATCCCGGTGGCGCGCTTCCACGGCCGCGCTGGTGAGGTGCACACGCAGCTGCGACCCGGAGGTGCTCCCCGCCGACTGCTGCTGCTCGGGATCGGTGCGGCGGACGAGGCGGCCTGGCGGGCCGGCGGTGCGGCGCTGGCGCGCACGGCCAAAGATGAGACTCATGTCACACTCGCACTCCCGGCCGGGGTGGCACCCGAGGCGGTGCGCGGGCTTGTCGAAGGGCTGCTGCTGGGGTCGTACCGGTTCCGGCTTGGTGCGGACCCCGACGCCCCCTCGCTGACCGACGTCGACCTGGCGGTCGCCGACCCCGAGGCGTACGAGCAGGCCGTCACCGTGGCGCGGACCACCGCCCGAATGACCCGACTGGCCCGGGACCTCACCAACATGCCCTCCTCGGTGAAGAACCCGCAGTGGTTCGCCGAACAGGTCGCCGAGGCCGTGACCGACCTGCCCGGGCTCACGCTGCGGGTCCGCGAGCCGGAGCAGTTGGCCGCGGAGGGCTTCGGCGGCATCCTCGCCGTCGGCGGCGGATCGGCCAGCGGCCCACGCCTGGTCGAGCTGGACTGGCATCCCTCCGAAGCCCGCACCCACGTGGTCCTGGTGGGCAAGGGCATCACCTTCGACACCGGCGGTATCTCGATCAAGCCCGTGCCGGCGATGAAGCTGATGCGCAAGGACATGGCCGGTGCCGCCGCCGTCGTTGCGGCCACCCTCGGCGTCGCTGCGCTGGGCCTGCCGGTCCGGGTGACCACACTCGCTCCATTGGCCGAGAACATGGTCAGCGGGGCCGCGTTCCGGCCCGGCGACGTCATCCGGCACTACGGCGGGTTGACCAGCGAGACGACGAACTCCGACGCCGAGGGCCGGCTGGTCCTCGCCGACGCGCTGGCGTACGCCGTGCAGGAACTCCAGCCCGACCTGCTTGTCGATCTGGCCACCCTGACCGGTGCCAACTCGGTGGCGTTGGGCACCCGTACCGGCGCCCTCTACAGCGACAACGATCAGCTCGCCGAGGAACTGCTGGCGGCGATCAGCTCGGCCGGCGAGTCAGCCTGGCGGATGCCGCTGCCAAACGACTACGTCGAGCACCTCGGCAGCGACCTGGCCGACCTGCACAGCGCGCCGACCCAGGGCGCCAGTTCCGTGCTGGCCGCCCTCTACCTGCGGGAGTTCACCGGCGACCTGCGTGACCGTTGGCTGCACATCGACATGTCCGCACCCTCCTGGTGCGAACGCGCCGACGCGGAGTTGACCAGGGGCGCGACCGGCTGGGGCGTACGCGGGCTGCTGCGCTGGTTGGCGGCGCTGGACTGACTGTGGGCATGGCGGGGTCGGCCGCCTCGCTGTCGGTCGCTCGGTGCGGCTGCCGGCCCGCCAGGCGGCCGGCCGCGTCGGTTCAGCAGCGCACCGCAGCCAACAGCCCATGGCCGACCGGCAGCAGCGCCGGAATCCAGTGCTCCGACTCGCGGATGGCCTTCACCGTCTCGCGAACGGTGACCGTCTCCTGGTCGCGGGCGGCGGGATCGCCGATCCGACCGTCGGCCAGCGCACCGTTGAGCACCAGGACTCCGCCCGGCCGCAGCAGCCGGAGCGCGGCGTCCACGCAGGCGGGGAAGGCGGTCACCTCGGCGTCGACGAAGACCAGGTCGTACGCGCCGTCGGCGAGCCGAGGCAAAACGTCCAGCGCCCGGCCGGTGATGATCCGGGTCCGGCCGGCGACGAAGCCGGCTTCGGCGAAGATGCGTCGGGCGATCCGCTGATGCTCCACCTCGACGTCGATGGTGGTGAGCACCCCGTCGGCCCGCATGCCGCGCAGCAGCCAGACGCCGCTGACGCCGGTGCCGGTGCCGATCTCGACCACCGCGCGGGCGTTGCCGGCGGCGGCGAGCAGGCGCAACGCGGCACCCGCGCCCGCGGTGACCGCGTTCAGGCCGACCTCGCGGGCGAGGCTGCGTGCGGTCCGTAGGACGAGGTCCTCGGTGACGTACGACTCGGCGAACTGCAGGGCCGGGTTCGTCGAACTGCCGGAACCGGCGACCGTGGCGATGGGGCACCTCCGGGCGACGAGCATGATGCGCAGGGCGGATGGGCACTGTGACTCTAAAGGCGGCCCGTCCTGAGCGCAGCGGGGCATCCACCCGCGGTGACAACCGCTGACCCCACGCGGCGCATCCGTGCAATCCTGGAAGCGGTATCCCGTGGCCCGCGCCGGATCGCGGACGCGTGGATGCCGGGGACGGGAGTGGGAGGCACCGAGTGACCGACGGCTGGGACTGGCGCCAGCCCGGCGTGGGCGGAGCACCGGCCGGGCAGCCGGCGGCCGGACATCCGCCGGCCGGTGGGCCGGCGACACCGCAGGACGGCGGCAACGCCGCGTCGCCGTGGTGGTCCGACGCGCTCACCGATCCGTGGCGGGATCCGCACGCTCCGGCGGCGGTGGTGCTGCCCGCTGCCCCGGAAGCCGGCAGCGAGCCGGAGCCGGTCGTCGACCCGGACGCGGTCGGCCGGCCGAGACTTCAGCAGCTCCTGCTCATTCCGCTGGTGACCGCCCTGTTGGCCGGCGCGCTCGGTGGTGCGCTCGGCTACGCGTTCGCGATCCGTAACGGCGCCGGTGGGGCGGTCCTGGGGGCGGTCCCCGGTGCGGCGCCCACGCTCGCCCAACGTCCGCCGGAGTCGCTGGCCGGCGTCGCCGAGCGGGTACTGCCCAGCGTGGTCACCGTCCGGGTCGCCGGTCTGGGTGGGACCAGCGAGGGCTCGGGCTTCATCGCCAGCGCCGACGGGCATGTGATCACGAACGATCACGTGGTGGCCGGCGGCACCGGCAAGGCGTCGGTCATCTTCAACGACGGCAGCTCGGCCTCCGCGACAGTGGTGGGCCAGGACGCGGAGTCCGACATCGCCGTGATCAAGGTCTCCCGCACCGGGCTGCGTCCGGTCGAGTTCGGCGACTCCGACGCCCTGGCCGTCGGTGACCCGGTGCTGGCGATGGGTTCGCCGCTGTCGCTTGCGAACACGGTCACCGCAGGCATCGTCAGCGCCCTGGACCGGACGATGCACGCCGGTGAGCCGGGCGGCCCGACGCGCTACTACGCCGCGATCCAGACCGACGCCGCGGTCAACCACGGAAACTCGGGCGGCCCGCTTGTCGACGCGGCGGGGCGGGTCATCGGCGTCAACTCCACGATCAAGTCTCTGGTCGCCGAGGGGCAGGAGGCCGGCAACATCGGCCTTGCCTTCGCCATCCCGATCAATCAGGCGAAACGGATCACCCAGGACATCATCGGCACCGGAAAGGCCCGGCGTACGGTGATCGGCGCCCAGGTCGGCGGGCCGGGCTCGGGCACCAACGGCACCGGCGTACGCCTCGCGACGGTCGAGCCGTCCGGACCGGCCGCTGGTGCCGGACTGCGCGCCGGTGACGTGATCCTGAAGCTCAACGGTCGCCCGATGACCGAGCCGACCGATCTCATCGCTCTGGTCCGTAAGTACGCGCCCGGATCGGTGGTGACGGTCGAGTACCGCCGGGGCTCGACCCGGCAGAACGCCTCGGTCACCCTCGCCGCGGACGCGAAGTGACCTCTCACCCCCTTCTGGCAGCGGCACCGACGTGCGTACTCTGGCTGCGGTAGCCGGGGGAAGGGGGACCGAGGATGTTCGAGAACCTGAACGTGTGGGAGGTCGGAGCGCTGCTGCTGCTGGCGCTGTTGATCTTCGGCGACCGGCTGCCGGTGGTGATCAGTGACGGACTGCGGATGGTGCGCAACCTCCGCAACATGGCCCGCAGCGCCACCACCGACCTGAGCAAGGAGCTGGGCACCGACATCCAGTTGGAGGACCTGCACCCCAAGGCGTTCATCCGCAAGCATCTGCTCAGCGAGGAGGACGAGCAGGCGATCCGGAAACCGCTTCAGGGCGTCTACGACGGCCTGCGAGCGGACGTCACCGGCGTGCACGACGAGCTCAAGGATGTCGCGAACGCGGCCGACCCGCGCCGGCCCGGCCCGGCCCCGGTGAGCACCGCCAGCCCCGCGCCGGCCCCCCGCGCGGTCAGCTACGACGACGTCACCTGACAATCACCGGTCGGGCCCGGAGCGAAGGACCCGGTCGGGTCGCGAGCCGACTCAGCGAACGGCGGCGTCGGCCGGGGCCGACGCGAACGCCATCCTCGACGAAGGGCCGGTGCGGGCCGTCGGTATCAGCGCCCGGCCGGCTTGAGGCCCAGCGGCTTGCCGAGCAGGGACTCGCGGCGCAGGGCGAGTCGGTCGGCCACCTGACCCAGCGCCTTCGACGCCGGGGAATCCGGCTCGGCGAGCACGATCGGGTTACCCTCGTCGCCCGCTTCCCGGACCCGGGTGTCCAGCGGCACCTGGCCCAGCAGTGGCACCTGCGCGCCGATGGTCTGGGTAAGCGAATCCGCCACCGTCTGACCACCACCGGCCCCGAAGATCTCCATCCGGGAGCCGTCCGGCAGTTCCAGCCAGGACATGTTCTCGATCACACCGACCACCCGCTGGTGGGTCTGCAGGGCGATCGCGCCGGCCCGCTCGGCGACCTCCGCGGCGGCGGCCTGGGGGGTGGTGACCACCAGGATCTCGGCGTTCGGCAGCAGCTGGGCCAGGGAGATCGCCACGTCGCCGGTGCCCGGGGGCAGGTCGAGCAGGAGCACGTCGAGGTCGCCCCAGTAGACGTCGGCGAGGAACTGCTGCAACGCGCGGTGCAGCATCGGGCCACGCCAGACCACGGCGGCGTTGCCGGCGGTGAACATCCCGATCGAGATGACCTTCACCCCGTGCGCCTGCGGCGGCATGATCATGTCTTCGACCCGGGTGGGCAGGCCGTCCGCACCGAGCATCCGCGGCACGGAGTGCCCGTAGATGTCCGCGTCCACCACGCCGACCGACAGGCCCCGGGCGGCCAGCGCGGCGGCCAGGTTTACCGTCACGCTGGACTTGCCGACGCCGCCCTTGCCGCTGGCCACCGCGTACACCCGGGTGCGGGAGCCGGGCTGGGCGAACGGGATCACCGGCTCCGCGGTCGCGCCGCCGCCGCGCAGCTTCGCCTGAAGGCCCTGGCGCTGCTCGGTGCTCATCACACCGAACTCGATCTCGACGCGGCTGACCCCGCTCACCGCGCCCACGGCTGCGGTGATGTCCGAACGCAGCTTGTCCTTCAGCGGGCAACCGGCCACGGTCAGCAGCAACTCGACCAGGACCACGCCGTCCTCGCCGACCTCGGCGGAACGCACCATGCCCAGTTCGGTGATCGGCCGGCGGATCTCCGGGTCGTTGACGGTGGCCAGGGCGGCCATGACGGCGTCGTTGACGGTGCTGACGGGAGCTGACATGCCCGTAATGCTACGTCGGCAGCGGGCCGCCACCGGTGCCGGTCACAGTGGTGTGAGCGAGTCGATCAGCTCTCCGGGCGGTGGGAGGTCGCCCGGTCGTGACGACCGTCACCCGGTTGGTCGCCGTCCACCTCGTCGCGGGGTTCGTCCAACCCGTCACCGCCGGTCCGGGCGGCCGGCTCGTCCCGGTGCCGGCGTTCCAGCCGCTGACGCCGCTGCGCCGCCTCGTCCAACTCCTCGGCGAGCCGGGTCAGCTCGGAGCGGACGAAGTCCCGGGTGGCCACCTCGCCCAGCGCGATCCGCAGCGCGGCGATCTCCCGGGCCAGGTACTCCGTGTCGGCCTTCTGCATGGTCGCCCGACGCCGGTCCTCCTCCATCGCCACCCGGTCGCGGTCGGCCTGGCGGTTCTGCGCCAGCAGGATCAGCGGCGCCGCGTACGACGCCTGGATGGAGAGCACCAGGGTGAGGAAGGTGAAGGTGTACGGGTCGAAACGCATCCCCGCCGGGGCGAGGGTGTTCCAGAGGAACCACGCGCTGATCACCAGCGTCATGTAGACGATGAAGTTCGCCGTACCCATGCCACGGGCGATGCCCTCGGCCCAGCGTCCGAACGTCTCCTGGTCCACCCGGGGCAGTTTGAATCCCCGGGGCTCCCGTGGCAGGTCCAGCCGTTCCGCGCGCCGTTGCTCAGTCATGGCCACCGTCCGTCGCCGGTTCCGGAACGGTCGGGGTCGTCGCCCCGTTCGGTAGGCCGCCCGGTGCCGCGTCCCGGTCCCGCCAGTCCCGCGGCAGCGAGTGATCCAACACGTCGTCGACGGTGACGGCGCCCACCAGCCGGTTGTTCCGGTCGATCACCGGCATGGCCACCAGATCGTAGGTGGCCATCCGACGGGTGATCTCCGGCAGCGGGGTGGTCGGGCGCAGCGGATCGATGTCGTTGACCACCACCCCGCCGAGCAGATCCGCCGGGGGCTCCCGGAGCAGCCGCTGGAAGTGCACCATGCCCAGATAGCGACCGGTGGGGGTGGCCATCGGCGCCCGGGTCACGAACACCTGCGCGGCCACCGCCGGGGAGAGCTGCGGCTCCCGGATCCGCGCGAGGGCCTCCGCCACCGTCGCGTCCGGGGGCAGGATGACCGGTTCGGACGTCATCACGCTGCCCGCCGTGCCCGGCGTGTACTTCAGCAACTGACGCACCGAATCGGCCTCGTCCGGCTCCATCAGGTCGAGCAGCACGTCCTGCTCCGGCGGCGGCAGCTCACCGAGGAGATCGGCGGCATCGTCCGGATCCATCTCCTCCAGGATGTCGGCGGCCCGCTCGCGATCCAGCGCGGCGAGGATCTCCACCTGGTCGTGCTCGGGCAGTTCGCTGAGCACGTCGGCGAGCCGCTCGTCGTCCAGGGCCGCCGCGACCTCGTTGCGTCGCGCGTCGGGCAGATCCTGTAGCGCGTTGGCCAGGTCCGCCGGACGCATGTCCTCCAGTACGGCAAGCAGGTTGGCCGTACCCCGGGTCTCCGCCACCCCACTGAGCCCGCGTACCTGATTCCACTCGACCTGATGCAGGTGGCCCCGGCGAGCCAACCGACCGGTCTGCTCGCGGACCGCCACCCGGGTCAGTGACCACTCACCACTACGACTGCACTCCATCGCCACGTCGACCACCGACGCCGCCCGGCCCTCCGGGGCGACCTGTACCCGGCGGTCCAGCAGTTCCTGAAGGACGAGCAACTCGTTGGGCCGCTTCTCGAACCGGCGCAGGTTCAACGTGCCGCTGCCCAGCACGATGGCGTCGGCGTCGATCGAGGTGATCCGGTTGATGGAGAGGAAGATCCGTCGCCGCATCGGCATCTCGGCGACCAGACCCACGACCTCGGGCGGCCGTTGGCTCGCGCGCAGCCGGGCGACCGCGTCGCGTACCCGGCCGACCTGGTCGCCGTTGGGGTCGAAGACGGCGACTCCGGCAAGTCGGGCGATGTACACCCGGGTCGGCGTGCTCACGGGCACCAGCCTAGGGGGTGGGCCGATGACCCGGTCGGCGATGCTCCAGGGCCGGCACGGCCCGGCACTGACCCCGACGTACGCCCGGAGGGCCTAGTGTCTATCAACATGTCGACCTTGGCTTACGAGATCGTGGACGTCTTCACCGACCGTCCGTACGCCGGGAACCCGCTCGCGGTGGTCTTCGGCGCTGACGGGCTGGCGACCGACCAGATGCAGGCTCTGGCCCGCGAGTTCAACCTGTCGGAGACGGTCTTCGTGCTGCCCGCCACCCAGGTCGGCGCCACCTACCGGGCCCGGATCTTCACGCCGGTCGACGAGTTGCCGTTTGCCGGCCACCCCAGCGTCGGCGCCGCGGTCACCGCCGCTCGCCGGGGGATGTTCCCGACCGGGCAGGTCAACCAGGAATGCGGTGCCGGCGTGCTGCCGATCGAGGTGAGCGACGGTGCCGCCATCCTGACCGGCGGCAGCCCCACCCTCGGGCCCGAGCTGGAGCCGGAGCCGCTGCTGGAGATGGTCGGGCTCGGCGCGGAGGACCATCCCGGTCCAGCGCCGCGGGTCGCCGGCTGCGGCCTGGAGTTTCCGTTCCTGCCGGTACACGCCGACGCCCTCGCCCGGGCGCAGGTGAACCCGGTGGCGGCCGGGCGGTACGGCATCGAGCATGTCAGCGTCTTCTCCTGGAACCCGGCGACCCAAACCGCGCATGCCCGGGTCTTCGTCCCAGGTCTCGGCGTACCCGAGGATCCGGCTACCGGGTCTGCCGCGCTCGGTCTCGGGGTGTGGCTGGTCGCCAGCGGCCTGTTGCCCGGCGAGGGACGATCGTCGTACACCGTCCGGCAGGGTGTCGAGATGGGCCGACCGTCCTCGCTGGCCTGCGTCGTGACCGCAGCCGGCGGTGTCGCGGTGGGCACGAGCGTCGCAGGTCAGGTGAGACCGGTGGCCCGGGGGGAGATCCTCGTCCCGCCGTTCGTCGGCTGACGGCCGACGCGGACCGGCCCGGATGAGAGAGGATGCCGCGGTGACCGACGAGCGCGAGAACCATCCCCTGGTCGAAGAGGCGATGAAGAAGGCCTCGGTGGCCTGGGTCGCGGTGGCGGGTCGCCCGCCAGTCGCCCTGTGGTGCGTACCCCTGGAAGCGGCGCTGTTCGTGGTCAGCGGCCCCGGCGAGCAGGCCGCGCCCGGGCTGGCCGAGGCCGACGAGGTCCAGGTGACCCTGCGCGGCGACCACGGGGGCCGGATCGTCACCTGGCCGGCGCGGGTCAGCCGGCTGACACCCGGCACCGAGCAGTGGGACACGCTCGCCCCGCTGGTGGGGGCCAAACGGCTGAACGCGCCTGGACCGACCTCCGAACTCGTCGCCCGCTGGGCCGCTGACGACTGCGCCCTGGTGCGGCTCGCGTCGGTCGGTCAGCCGACGCACGGCGGCGAGCTACCGGCCGGGTCGCTGGCCGAGCCGCCTCGACCGACGCCGGCCGTCCGGGCCACTCGCCGGCCGTTCCGCCTGCACCGTGTCCGGCGTCGCTGACCGGTCGTCGGCCGAGGCGACGCCGGCCCGGCGCACGTGCGTGGCTACCACGGTGCGCCGACCGGGCTGGGAGCCTCGTCGACCAGGTCGACCACCTCGCGGAGGGACCCCAGTGTCCGGCCGGCCCAGGCGGCGTCGAGATTGAACACCAGATGGTCGGCGAGGTCGGGCGAGGCGAGCCGGGCCGCGCTCAGACCGGCGCGCTGCGCACCTGTCAACTCCTGGCTGCCGCCGTCACCCACGTAGAGGCAGTCTGCCGGAGAGAGGCCCAGCCGCGCGCAGGCGGCCAGATAGAGGCTCGCGTCCGGCTTGCATCGCCCCACCTGCACGGAGAACACCCGGACGTCGAGCAGCGGGGCGATCGCCAGCTCAGGCAGGAAAGCCGGTAGCTCGTGGGTGCAGTCACTGATCACGCCGGTCCGTAAGCCCCGTCGCCGCAGCGCCCGTAGGGTCGGCACGGCCTCGTCCCGTAGCCGGGTGTCCGCGCGTACGGCCTGGTGCCGGGCGGCGGCGGCAGCCCGCAACGCCTCCGCCGGAGGGTGTACGCCGGCCTGCTCGCACACCCAGCGCAGGGTCGCCTCGACGGTGTCGAAGCGCCCGCTGGCGCGGTCGTAGAACGTGCGGTCGAGCACCTCAAGGAAGGCGGCCGGCGGGCAGCCGAGCAGTTCGGCGGTGCTGAGGTGACCCTTGCCACGCTGGACCGGACGGGTCAACGTGCCGAAGAAGTCGAACAGCACCGCCCGGAACCTGGGCATGGGAACGCCTCCGGGCGGACGGGGAGGGGCCCTGGTGAGGACGGGCACGATCGTAACCGAACGTTGACGGAAAGTGGCGCCCCTGTGACGTGTGAAGATTGCACCTCGTGGCACCCGAACCTCACCGTCCGCCGCTCGACCTGGTCACCGGCGCGGCACTTGCCGTGGCCGTCTTCGCCGTCTCGTCATCCGCGCCGTTGATCGCCTTTGCCGCCGCGCCCGCCCTGGCGGTCGCGTTCTGGCGCAACGTGCTGGCGGTCGCCGTGCTGAGTCCGTTCGCGCTGACCCGGCGACGGTCCGAGTTCCGCTTCGTGGCCACCGGCGTCGGCCGTCGCGAGGGCATGTTCTGTGTCCTGTCCGGGGTGGCGCTGGCGGCGCACTTCGCCACCTGGATGCCGAGTGCGAAGCTCACCTCGGTGGCCGCGGCGACGGCGCTGGTGGCCACCCAGCCGGTGTGGCAGGGGCTGATCGCCCGGGCCCAGGGCCGCCGGCTGCCGGTGGGTGTCTGGGCCGGCATCGGGGTGGCAGTGGCCGGGGCGGTGCTGGCGACCGGTGCCGACTTCACGGTCTCCGGCCAGGCTTTCGCGGGCGACCTGCTGGCGCTGACCGGTGGGCTGTTCGCGGCTGTCTACACCGCGCTGGGGGAGCGGGCCCGGGTCACCGTCAGCAACGCCACCTACACCACCATCTGCTACAGCGTGTGTGGACTGATCCTGCTGGTGGTCTGCCTGGTCGGCGGGGTGCCGCTGAGCGGCTTCGACACCGGCACCTGGCTGGCCGTGCTCGCCCTGGTCGGCGGGGCGCAACTGCTCGGCCACTCGATGTTCAGCTACGCGCTGCGGCGGGTCTCGGCCACCACGGTCAGCGTGCTGATCCTGCTGGAGGCGCCCGGTGCCGCGCTGATCGGCTGGGCGTGGCTGGGGCAGCTGCCCGACCCGGTGACCCTGCCAGGTCTGTCGCTGCTGCTGGTCGGTGTGGCCGTGGTGGTGTTGTCCAGCGCCCGCACGGCCCGGCGCACGACACGGGTCAGCACGGCGGTACCGGCGGACGCGGCACCGGTCCGCGACTGAGTGTGTCGTTCAACCTCCGGCCGGGGCCCGCTTCGCCGTGCCGAGTTCGCGCAGGTAGGCGATTGCCCTGGTGGGCGCAGCCTCTGCCAGCAGCTTCGGGGATGATGCTGCCTCACGCCCGCGCCCTGGCGGCAAGTTCGGGGAAGATGCTGCCTCATACCCGCGCATTGCCCGGTCACACCTCGTGTACCTCAAGCACCCGGGTGCGCGGGGCGGCCTCGCCCAGCGTCGCCCGCAGCGCGGTCCGCTCCGGGTCGGCGAGGAACGCCTCGTAGCCGGCCCGGGTGTCGAACCGGATGACGTGCACCTCGGTACGCCCGTCCCCGGTACGCAGCCGCCGTTCCAGCCGACCACCGTGCCGTGGCAGCAGGGCGAGCACGGTGTCCTCGTACCGTTGCCCGGCCTCGACCGCGCCGTCGGGCAGTTCCACCAGTGCGACCAGGCGCACCGCGGCGGCCGGGTCGGTGACCAGCGACTTCCAGAACTGATGGTCGACGTGACCACCCGGGATGCCCTCCCGACGACCGGTGTCGAGGTAGCCGTGCCGGCGGTAGAAGCCCGGAGCCTGGAACGAGAACGAGGCGACCGAGATCTCGGTGCAGCCGCGCCGTCGGGCCTCCTGCTCGGCCGCCGCCAGCAACCGGCCGCCCCAGCCTTCGCCACGGCGATCAGCGCGGACCCAGACCATGTTGATCCCCGCGCAGGTGCCCCAGCTCCAGCCGGTCAACCCGGCAACCAGCTCGCCGTCCGCGTCGGTGACCCGTACGGACAGCTCGGCCTCGTCAGTGGCGCCGGTGGCTCGCTGGTTGAAGCTCGTCAGCTCCGCATCCAACCGGGCGGCCAGTTCCTCGTCCTTGCCCAGCACTTGCAGGTTGACGCCCTCGGCGACGGTCATGGCGCGGAGTATCGCAATGTTTCCCGAGCGGGGCGACCCGGTTGCTCGCCCGATGCGACCTCAGCCCGGGTGCCCCGGGTGGCCCGGCCCGTCCGGGATGCCCACGGCAGCAGCACTGGCCGCCCAGAGCCGCGCCGCGAGTCGCGGGTCGGCCGCCTTGGGCCAGGGGCGGCGTGGCCGGCAGTCGAAGTAGTAGCCGCCGTTGTGCAGCCGGGACCGGTCCTGGTTGGCCAGCCAGACCAGCGTCTGCGCACCCTTGGCCGGGCTGCGGAACGGCAGCAGACGCATGCCCAGGGCGACCACCCGGCTCTCGTTGCCGAAGCGGGTCCGGACCACTCCGGGGTGGAAGCAGTACGAGTCGACCCGCGGCCATCTCCGGGCGGCCTCGGCGGTGAACAGGATGTTCGCCTGCTTGCTGGTGCCGTACGCGGATATCGGGCGGTAGCGGCGCAGCGACGCGTTGAGGTCGTTCGGGTCGAGCGTGCCGCTGCGGTGCGCGCCGGAGGCGGTCACCACGATTCGGCGTACCCGGTCGACCAGCAGGTGCGTGAGCAGGAAGGGGGCCAGGTGATTGGCCTGGACGGACAGCTCGAAACCGTCAACAGTGGTGATCGGCTGAAGCACGATCGCGCCGGCGTTGTTGGCGAGCACGTCGATCCGGTCGTACGCGGCGCGCAGCCGCTCGGCCAGCTGCCGCACGTCGTCGAGGACGGCGAAGTCGGCGCGGAACACCTCGGGCCGTTCCCCGGAGGCCTCGCGGACCTCGTCGGCGGCAGCCCGCAGCCGGGCCGGATCCCGGCCCACCAGGACGACCCGGTCACCCCGGCAGGCGAGACCTATGGCGGCGGCCAGTCCGATGCCGGAACTCGCTCCGGTGATGACGACCAGTCGAGGGTCAGTGACATCTTCCACAGGTCCATTCACCGCGGTCACGGCACGAGGTTACCGTGGCGTCACAAGCACCTTTGGGATCGTTAAGTAAGGGACGGCGGACCTGCCGTACCCGGAAGGAGCGCCGCCGATGGCCGTTGTTGGGCGTCCCCGCCGATCCTGCCTGGCCGTACCCGGATCGAGCGTCAAGATGCTCGGCAAGGCCCAGGGACTCCCGGCCGACCAGGTCTTCCTCGACCTGGAGGACGCGGTCGCGCCACTGGCCAAGCCGGACGCCCGCAAGAACATCGTGGCCGCGCTCAACGAGGGCGACTGGACCGGCAAGACCCGGGTCGTCCGGGTCAACGACCTCACCACCCCGTGGACCTACCGGGACGTCATCGACGTGGTGGAGGGGGCGGGGGCCAACCTCGACTGCGTCATGCTGCCGAAGGTGCAGGACGCGGCGCAGGTGCAGTGGCTGGACATGACCCTCACCCAGCTGGAGAAGACCCTCGGCCTGGAGGTGGGCCGGATCGGCATCGAGGCGCAGATCGAGAACGCGGCCGGCTTGGTCAACGTCGATGCCATCGCCGCCGCGTCGCCACGCGTCGAGACGATCATCTTCGGGCCGGCCGACTTCATGGCCTCGATCAACATGAAGTCGCTGGTGGTCGGCGCCCTCATTCCCGACTACCCGGGCGACCCGTACCACTACATCCTGATGCGCATCCTGATGGCCGCTCGGATGCACGACAAGCAGGCCATCGACGGCCCGTTCCTGCAGATCCGGGACACCGACGCGTTCCGCGAGGTGGCGAAGCGGTCGGCGGCGCTCGGCTTCGACGGCAAGTGGGTGCTGCACCCCGGGCAGATCGACGCCGCGAACGAGGTCTACTCGCCGGCTCAGGCCGACTACGACCACGCCGAACTGATCCTCGACGCGTACCAGCACTACACCTCGGAGGCGGGTGGCCGACTGGGCGCGGTGATGCTCGGCGACGAGATGATCGACGAGGCTTCCCGCAAGATGGCGCTGGTGATCGCTGCCAAGGGCCGGGCCGCCGGCATGACCCGCACCACGACGTTCGAGCCGCCGGCCGAGTAGCCGTACCATCCACCTCGCGCCCGCCCCGACCTCGGTCGGGGCGGGCGTCGCTGATCAGGTGGTGGAGGACGAGTTCGCAATGGCGAAGGCGATCGCGATGGCGTAGCCGATGATCACCAGCGCGAGCAGGCCGGTGAGGATCCAGCCGACGATGATGGCGGCCTTGGCCATCCCCTCGCCGCTCTCACCGGTCTCCCGGATCTGGCGCATGGCCACATGCCCCATGATGGCGCCGACCGGGGCGGTGATACATGAGCCGATCCCGATCAGGGAAAGGACCAGGGCGACGATCGCCATGGTGTTCGTCTTCTGCTGCGGGTAGCCGTAGCCCGGCGGGGGATAGCCGTAGCCGGGCGGGGCCGGCGGGTAACCGGCGGGCTGAGCCGGCGGGTAGCCGGCCGGCGGGTACGGCGCGGCGGCCGGGTCCGACTTCATCCCGGCGTACGGGTCGGTCGGCGGCTGATACGGCTCGTATCCGGAAGGCTGGGGTGGAATCGGTGGCTGCGGGCTGACCGGCAGGGTCGGATCGGCGGGTGGGCCGGACGGCTGGCCGGTCGATGCGGGGTCGGGCCAGCCGCCGGCCGGCGGGGGTTGCGTCATCGGGCTTCTCTTCCGTCGCGATGATGTGGCGCAGTCAGGGTAGTCACCGCCGCGCACCCCGCGACGCGCCCGGCACCGTGGGCGCGTTGCCCGACAGCGGTGGGAAGGGCAGGATCTCGGCATGGTGATTGACGCGCGTGCGGCGGACCGTTCCGGCAACAGACCGAGACGGGACGTCAGCCGACCGGGCATGAGCCGGCGACCACGCCCGGCCGCGGCACCGGAGCCCGGCGACCAGGATGCTCCGGCGCCGCTGCCGGAACCGGTGACCATGCGGCTTGACGGCAAGGTCGCGCTGGTGACGGGAGCGGGCAGCCCGGACGGCATCGGGTACGCCACCGCTCGCCGACTGTCCGACCTCGGTGCCCGGGTGGCAATCGTGTCGACCACCCGGCGCATCCATGAGCGGGCCGGCGAACTCGGGGTGACCGGTTTCGTCGCCGACCTCACCGACGAGTCGGAGGTGGGCGCGCTGGCCGATGCGGTGGCCGAGCAACTCGGTGATGTCGAGGTGCTGGTAAACAACGCCGGCCTGGCGAGCCGGGCCAGCCCGGAGGTGCTGCGCCCGGTCGCGCAGCTCAGCTACGACGAGTGGCAGGGCGAGATCGACCGGAACCTGACCACCGCCTTCCTGTGCAGCCGGGCCTTCATCGTCGGTATGGCCGAGCGCGGTTGGGGTCGGATCGTGAACCTGGCCGCCACCGCCGGTCCGGTAAACGCGCTGCCCACCGAGGCGGCGTACGCGGCGGCCAAGGCGGGTGTGGTGGGCCTGACCCGGGCGCTGGCCATGGAGATGATCGCCGACGGGGTGACGGTCAACGCGGTGGCCCCGGGCACCATCTACACCGCGGCCTCGACCATGGCCGAGATCAAGCAGGGCCTGGGTACGCCGGTCGGACGCCCCGGCACTCCCGACGAGGTGGCTGCGGCGATCACGTTCCTCTGCTCGCCGGCCGCGTCGTACATCACCGGGCAGATGCTTGTGGTCGACGGCGGCAACAGCGTCCGGGAGGCTCAGTTCCGCTGAACGGGCTCAGGTGCTGGTGCCGTCGGAGCCGGCCCAGATCGCCAGTGCCAGCCAGCCGCAGCAGGCCAGCAGGAAGAGGCCGGTGAAGATGTAGCTGAGGATCAGGCCCCAGGTGGCCAGCTGCGCGCCGTCCTCGCCACTGGTGCGCAGTTGCCGCCTGGCCAGGTGACCGAGGGCGATGCCGGCGGGGGCGAAGACGAAGGCGAAGACCAGCGACAGGATGGCCAGCACGTTGGTGCCGCGTCCGCCGCCCTGGCCGGTCGGCGGTCCGTACTGCCCGTAGGGCACCTGTGGGGCGTACGGGGGTTGCTGACCCCACTGCTGGCCGTGCGGCGGCTGCCCCGGATGCTCGTACGACGGCTGCCCGTACGCCGGTTGTTCGCCCTGCTGCCCGTACGGTTGGCCGTACTGCGGCTGCTGCCCGCCGGGCGGTGGCTCGTAGGGCGACGGTGGCTGGTCCGGCTCCGGTGGTTGGCCCACGCTCTCCTCCTCCGTACCGCCCTACGGGTCCCGCGCGGCCCGTCCGCCCTGGTGGGAAGGCCCTCTGTGCGGGACGCTACCCGCAGCGGTGAAGCTTTTCACAGCGGTTGTGTGGACTGCTCACCTTGGCCGCCCCGGTCCGGGCGACGATACTGATCGAGCGTTTAGTTACCAGTGAGTAGGCGTGCTGACCTTCCGGAGGCTGAGATGGCTCGACTCGCGCAGACGCCCGGCCTGACCGACGAGCAGCAGTCGATCCTGGAGACCGTCCGGGAGTTCGCGGACAAGGAGATCATTCCGCACGCGCAACGCCTGGAGCACGCCGACGAGTACCCGACCGACATCCTCGACGGCATGAAGGAGATGGGCCTGTTCGGGCTCACCATCGCCGAGGAGTACGGCGGTCTCGGTGAGTCCCTGCTGACCTACGCCCTGGTGGTGGAGGAACTCTCCCGGGGCTGGATGTCGATCTCCGGCATCGTCAACACGCACTTCATCGTGGCGTACCTGATCTCCCAGCACGGCTCCGTCGAACAGCGGGCGCTGCTGCTGCCGAGGATGGCCACCGGCGAGGTGCGCGGTGCCTTTTCCATGTCGGAACCGGAGTGCGGCTCCGACGTCTCGGCGATCAAGTCGAAGGCGGTCCGCGACGGCGACCGCTTCGTCATCGACGGCCAGAAGATGTGGCTGACCAACGGCGCGTACTCGTCGGTGGTGGCCACCCTGGTCCGGACCGAGACCGGCGCCGATTCGGTCTACGGCAACATGAGCACCTTCCTGTTGGAGAAGGAGCCCGGCTTCGGCGAGACAGCCCCGGGCCTGACCATCCCCGGCAAGATCGAGAAGATGGGTTACAAGGGCGTCGAGACCACCGAGATGGTGCTCGACGGGGTCACCGTCCCCGACAGCGCCGTCCTCGGCGGTGCCGACCAGGTGGGCCGGGGTTTCTACCAGATGATGGACGGCATCGAGGTAGGCCGGGTCAACGTCGCCGCCCGGGCCTGCGGCATCTCCATCCGGGCCTTCGAACTGGCCGTCGGGTACGCCCAGCAGCGCCGGACCTTCGGTGAGCCGCTCGCGAAGCACCAGGCCATCGCCTTCAAGCTGGCCGAGATGGGTACGAAGATCGAGGCCGCGCACGCCCTGATGGTCAACGCGGCCCGGCTCAAGGACGCCGGCCAGCGCAACGACGTCGAGGCCGGGATGGCGAAGCTGCTCGCCTCGGAGTACTGCGCCGAGGTCGTCCAGGAGGCGTTCCGCATCCACGGCGGCTACGGCTACTCCAAGGAGTACGAGATCGAGCGGCTGATGCGGGAAGCCCCGTTCCTGCTCATCGGCGAGGGGACCTCCGAGATCCAAAAGACGATCATCTCCCGCGGCCTGCTCCGCGAGTACAAGCTCTGAGCGGTACGGAAAGGACCCCTCGTGGGGTCAGGGTTCCCGCCTGACGTGGGTCACGCCGAGGAGGCCTGCGCCGCGCGCATCAGCCGGAGCTGACCGATCTCGGCCACGTTCTTCATCAGCTCGGCGTTGACCCAGCCCACCAGGTGTCGGACGGTGTGCCCGCTCTCCGCCGGCCACGGAAACGTGGCAGCGGCCTCAAGATCACCGTCGGTGAGGTCGTCGAGCACCGCCAGCCACCGGGTACGCAGGTCCCGCAGCCACGACACGGTCTCCGCGCCCGGTCCGGGCCAGTCGACGTCCTCCCGTGCCGGCACCGGGCGTCCGCTCAGGTGATCGGCAGCCGAGGTCCACCACCAGCCGAGGTGCCAGCTCAGCCAGCCGATCGTCGGCACCGGCACCGGATCGGGTTCAGCGTCCGCCCAGTCCGGTTTCCACAGGCCCTCGGAATCGCGGCGCATGGTCCACAGATGCTCGGCCGGCTGCCACCCGAAATCCGCCGGCTCCAACCGTTCGAGGTGGTACTCGAACAGCGACCAGGTGAGGTCGAACTGCCACCGGAGGAGGCTCTGGCACGACGTGGGCATCCGCACAGGATGCCGCTGATCGCCGCCCGGGGCGACTGGTATTCAGCTCCGGCGGGTCAGCCCGGCGGCGGCCCGCTCCACGATCAGGCAGCGGTCCTCCACGTAGTCGATCCCGGCTTCCTCGGCGATCCGCCGGGCCTGCGGCGAGACGATGCCGAGCTGCAACCACACCGCCGGGGCGCCGATCGCCACCGCCTGCCGCACCACCTCCACGGCGTCGTCGGCCGGCCGGAACACGTCGACCAGATCGACCGGGTGCGGGATGTCGGCCAGGGACCGGTACACCGGCTCGCCGAAGAGTTCGTCGGCGCTCGGGTTGACCGGAATGATGCGCCAGCCGTGCCGCTGCATCTCCAGCGGTACGCGGTGAGCAGCCTTGAACGGATCGCGGGACGCACCGACTACGGCGATCACGGCGGCGTCGGCGAGGATCTGCTTGGCGGAACGCATCCGACGACTGTAGCCGCGTCGCTGTCCAGGCTGCCCCCGATCGACCTTTCGACAACGCTCAGCCTCCCCGCCCCGCCGCGCCCCGTTCAGAGTAGGCTCAGCTGCTCCGGTGCCGGTGCCGGTGCCGGTGCCGGTGCTGGCTGCGGCGCGGCACGGTGCTCGCCGGCCTCGGCCCGGATCAGCCCATGACGGCGGGCGGCGATGCGGACCCGGGCGGTCAGCTCCCGCTGGTAGGACTGCGGCGCGTACGCGCCCGCCCGGAACAGCTCCCGGTAGCGCGGAACCAGCTGGGGGTGCTCCCGCCCGAGCCACCGCGCGTACCACTCGCGGGCGCCGGGACGCAGGTGCAGCGCAAGCGGCGTCACGCTGGCTGCGCCCGCGGCGGCGATCGCCGCCACGGTGGCCTCGATGGACTCGTCCGAGTCGGAGAGACCGGGCAGGATCGGCGCCATCAGTACGCCCACCTCGAAGCCGGCGTCGGCGAACCGGCGTACCGCGTCGAGCCGGCGGCGTGGGCTCGGCGTGCCGGGCTCGACCGAGCGCCACAGTCGCTCGTCGACGAACCCGACCGAGAAGGAGACGCCCACCCGAGCGACCTCGGCTGCCTGTCGCGGGCAGCGCCAGCGGCAGGGGTGGCGTCGCTGGCGCTGCCCGTCCGGGAACACCCTCGACCGGGGGAGCGGTCAGGTTGTCCCAGCGCATGGCCAGTATTCGAACACATGTCCTAGTAGCGTGCAAGTGACTCACCGGACACCCGCGTGTGTGTCGGCCAGCGTGGGGGGAGGATGAGGGCATGTCGACCTTCGTCTACGACGGGGACTGCGCCTTCTGCACAAGCTGCGCGGAGTTCATCGAGCGCCGGATCCCGACCGGTGCCCGGGTGGTGCCGTGGCAGTTCGCCGACCTCGACCAGCTCGGCCTGACCGAGGCGGAGTGCGAGGAGGCGGTGCAGTGGGTCGGTGCCGACGGCAGCCGGGCCGCGGGCCCGGACGCCATCGCCGCGCTGCTCGCCAGCAGCGGCCGTGGGTGGCGGATCGCCGGAGCCGGGCTACGGATTCCGCCGGTACGCGCCGCCGCCTGGCCCGCGTACCGCTGGGTGGCCCGCAACCGGCACCGGATGCCGGGCGGTACGGCCGCCTGCTCGCTGCCCCAGGAGACCCGGGACCGCCTCTACGGTCCATCCGCCGGCTGACACCTCGCACGAATGCCTGCCCGCTCCGGGTCGTACGGCGCACGGGATCGTGGGCCGGTCAGGGCGTTGCCGGATCCGGTACCGGCGGGGTGTCGGCCGACAGCGGATCCGAGCCGAGCCGTCGCCGGTCGGGCGTGGACCTGCGGGCCAGGAGCCGTCGCACTGCGACGAGCGGGCGAACTTTCTCCAGCGGCAGGAAGCTGGTCATGGCGACCAGGTGTGGTGCGAACGAGATGGTGATGGTCGCGATGGTCACCAGGTGGAACGAGTAGAAGAAGCCGACCGTGGCGAGCCGCCAGCGCTCGGGCAGCACGAAGACCAGGGGGCTGAGCAGTTCGAAGGCGAGGATGCCGAACTGGGCGACGAGCAGCAGGTGGGGCACCTGCGCGATCAGGTCCGCCAGGTCGGTGCCGCGTCGGATGATCGCTTTGGCGAGCACCGAGCCGGTCGCCCAGTCCAGGCCGCCGAAGCGGAACTTCGCCCAGGCGGCCAGGAAGTAGGTGCAGACCACCGAGATCTGGGTGACCCGCAGCGCCCAGCCGCCGGCCTCCGTCCTGGTCGGGTCGCCGTGCCGGGCCCGGCCCGCAGTGGGTAGCACGGCCAGCGCGACGAGCAGGGCGAACCGGTCGTGGTCCACCTTGCCGTAGCTCATCGCGATGATCATCCACTCCAGGTAGAGCGCGAAGACCGTCCAGCCGAGCAGTCGGGGGGCCCGTCCGGTCGCGGCGAGCAGGGCCAGCAGCAGCAGGGCCCAGAAGATCACGCTCACCAGCGTCGCGGTGGGGGTGGGCAGCGGCAGTACCCGCCCGACGAAGAGCGGTTGGTAGAGGTTGCCGGGCACGTCGACGCGGTCGCGTACCCAGGGGGTGAAGACGACCAGGTCGGCGGCGACGAAGAGGTAGACAAGCGTGCGGAACGCGGCAACCCGACCGCGCGGCACCGCTTCGGTGAGCCAGCGACTCATCGGGTGACCTGCCAGCTGACGACGGTCTCGTCGACCCATCGACCGGTGGGCCGACGGTCGGTGATGTCGTGCCACCGGATGACGATCCGGACCTCGGTCAGTTCCGGTGCGTCGGGATGGCGCCGGTCGTACGCCTCGGCGACCTCGCGCAACCGGCTGGGGTCGGCGACGTACCGGCTCTGCTGGCCTTCGATCTCGGCTCGGCGGATGCCTGTCGCTCTCTCGCCCAGGTCGACGAGGTTGCCGCTCAGGTCGACCCCCTCCACCCGGGTGTCCGGGGCGTCCGCGTCGGCCGGATCGGAGGTGGAGTACATCCGGAAGGGGCCGAACGGGAAGTGGTCATCCACCCCCCAGATCGTGCCGGCGAGCAGGACGGCGAGGCCGAGTGCCGTCACCGCCACCCGCGCCGTACGGCCGCGGCTCGTCAACGCATCCATCGTCCGCTGAACTTACGGCACCGGCGCGCGTTCAAGCGGCCCTATCGACGGGCCGTGTCCCAGCTGTGACGAGGCCCGGAGTCACGTGGGCGCTCGGACGCCGATGGCCGGGCCCGCTACGGGCCCGGCCATCGTGTCTGTGAGATCAGTGCTTGTGCTCGGCGAGCTTCTTGCGCACGTCGTCCATGTCGAGCGCCTGAACCTGCTCGATGAGGTTCTCCAGGGCCGACTCCGGCAGCGCGCCCGGCTGGGCGAAGACGATCACGCCGTCGCGGATCGCCATGATGGTCGGGATGGACCGGATGTCGAACTTGGCGGCGAGTTCCTGCTGCGCCTCGGTGTCGACCTTGCCGAAGGTGATGTCCGCATGCTTGTCGGACGATCGCTCGTAGACCGGAGCGAACCGCTTGCAGGGGCCGCACCAGTCGGCCCAGAAGTCAACCAGCACGATGCCGTTGCCCTCGGTCACCTGGTCGAAATTAGCCGTGGTCAGCTCGACGGTTGCCATGTGAGTCTCTCCGATCACGCGGAACAGCTACGTCTGGTGGAACTCGGGCGTACCCCATCGCATTCCCGCCGTGGTGCCACCGTAACCCTGGTCGCAGTCCGGGTGGGGCCTTTGTCCACATCGATGGGTGTCGGTCTTCGGAAGGTGTCCGCAGATCGCACATGCATGTCGCATTTGCGTGACCGCCCGTAATGGGAGCGTTTCCAATGAGATCAACGCTCTGACCGGGTACGAAGCGGTAACTTCGGCGCTGACGAGCGGGGATTCGACCTGCGGAGATCGCCTTTTGACCGATGATCAGTCACTCAGAGTAATGTAACAAAAAGATAAATGTGACCTCGGTCTCTGTGCGGCCGGACGGACGTACGGCAGAATCTTGAAGCATCAGAGCGTGGGCGGCGGGTGCCGGGGAGGGCCCCGCCGCTCATTGCGTCCGGCCCCGGTTGACGCGCGCCAGTCCCGCCCGCACGTGCTGATCAGACAGCTTTCCCGGTGCCAGCTGGTGTGACATTCCGATGCCTGTCCCGCCCCGCGGCCCGCCTTAACCCTCGATAAGGCATGCTGTGCCGAACTCCGCCGCCTCCGTCGAAGGAGACCAGGATGCAGTTCGGCCGCTACTACGAGGAGTTCGAGGTCGGCGCGGTCTACCGGCACTGGCCGGGCAAGACGGTCACCGAGTACGACGACCACCTGTTCTGCCTGCTCACCATGAACCACCATCCGCTGCACATGGACGCGCACTACGCCGAGACGGCAAGTCAGTTCAAGCGCAACGTCGTGGTCGGCAACTACATCTACTCCCTCCTGCTCGGCATGTCGGTGCCCGACGTCAGCGGCAAGGCCATCGCCAACCTGGAGATCGAATCGCTGCGGCACGTCGCACCCACCTTTCACGGCGACACGATCTACGGCGAGACCACGGTGCTGGACAAGCGGGAGTCCGCCTCCAAGCCGGATCGTGGCGTGGTGGCGGTGGAGACTCGCGGCTACAACCAGGACGGCACGCTGGTCTGCGTCTTCCGGCGCAAGGTGATGGTCCCCAAACGGGAGTACGCGGCGGCAGCCGTTCCCGACGGTGTCGACCCCGAGCGGCCGAGCTTCCCCGAGCCCCGCTGATCCGTACGCGGGTGGTTTCGGCAGAGGGCCGGGCTCGCAGCGCCCGGTCACTCGCGGCCGGTGGGGGCACGGCGGCGCGGCGCAGCGGGTTCCCGGCGTAGGCGTTCGGCCCCCGGTCCGGGCGCATATGCTGGCGCCGGAGGTCCCGCCATGAGCGAGCGAATCACCACCGCCACCGCCTACTCCGCCACCGAGTGGGATCTGCTCACCAGTCTGCCCGGGCGGGTGATCGTGGCCGCTGCCCAGCCCGGCCCGGGGCGTCCGCACCGGAGCGTGGCGGCTGGCCTGGCCGGACTGGACGCGGTGGCGGCCGGGCGGGCCTTCGACAGTGATCTGGTCCGGGCGGTGGTGGCCGCGATCTACGCTCGGCACGACGGCCCATCCCCGCCGGCGGCCCAGCTCGCCGAGCTGGTGGACGTGCTCGCCGCCTGCCGGGCCGTCGTGCGGGTACTGGACCGTCATGCCGATCCCGCCGATTCGGCGGCCTACCGGCAATGGGTGCAGTCAGTGGCCGCCCGCGTCTGTCGTACCGCCTCCCGGGCATTGCCCGGCGGCCCGCTGGCTCCCGCCGACCGCCGTTTCCTCGACCGGCTCGGCGGCGCTCTCGCCCTGCGCTGACCGATGTGTCGCTCGCTGGCCGGGCGGCGGGGTGGTGTCCGCGCTGCTGGGCGTAACCTGCGTGACCGTGACCGGTGAGCAGCTCGACGTCGGCGTGGGTCCCTGGCCAGGTGACCTGCCGGAGGATCCCCGCTACGACCCGGAGCTGCTCGCCGCGGGGGATCGGCGCAACGTGGTCGACCAGTACCGCTACTGGCGGCGCGAGGCGATCGTCGCGGACCTGGATCGGCGGCGGCACGACTTCCACGTGGCGATCGAGAACTGGCAGCACGACCTGAACATCGGGACGGTGGTCCGCAACGCCAACGCGTTTCTCGCGGCCGAGGTGCACATCGTGGGCCGGCGGCGCTGGAACCGCCGCGGCGCCATGGTCACCGACCGCTACCAGCATGTACGCCACCACGAGACGATCGATCAGTTGATCGTCTGGGCGACGGAGCGCGGCCTGCCGCTGGTCGGCATCGACAACCTGCCCGGCTGTCGGCCACTGGAAACCGCCACGCTGCCGCGGCGGTGCGTCCTCCTGTTCGGTCAGGAGGGTCCGGGGCTCTCCGCGGCCGCGCACTCCGCGTGCGACGAGATCTTCTCCATCGCCCAGTACGGCTCGACCCGCTCGATCAACGCCGGGGTGGCGAGCGGAATCGCCATGCACACCTGGATCCGCACCCACGCCACCCCACCTCCCACCTAGCAGCCCACCCGCCCCACCTCAACTGCGGTCGATCATGAGGTTGTTGTCGCGACACGCCGAGGGGAGGAAAACAACCTCATGATCGAGCGCCGATGCGTGAGGCGGGGGCCGGTGGGGTGGGGGCAATGCGGGCGCTCGGCTTGACGGGTGGCGGCCAGCGGGTGACGGTGGAGTGGTGACGGTTGCGGTGAGTTGTCCCAGATGCGGCGGGTCGGTCCGGGCGCCGGATCTCATGCATCCGGAATCCCGCTGCCCCGACTGCGGACCGGTGGCTCCCCTGCACGTGCCCGAGCACATTGGTGCCGAGATCGTGGCCAGCGTGGTGGAACACATCCAGGCCGCCGCCCAGCCGCAGCAGCCTTCGGTTCCGCTGTGGTGTCCGTGGCCGCTGCCTCCGGGTTGGACCACCACGGGCGTGGCGTGGGCCGGCGACGACCGGCTCGGGGTGCGCGCCACGGCGGTCGCCTGCGCCGGGCCCGCCCCGTTGGGCGGTGGGCCGGCGGACCTGGTCTTCGTGGCCGAGGAGCCCGGTGTGGGACTGGGCACGCGATACGCCGGGGTGCCTGGCCCGGATGCCGGACCGGAACTGGCCGAGGCGCTTACCGACCCGGGCCCGGGGCACCCCGGCCATGTCGGACGCGCCGGGATCAGGGTGGCCGGCCACCCGACTCCACTGTGGTTGGTGAACTCACTGCCGGATCGAAGCGCGTACGCCGGCGAGGCTCGGGGAATGTGGCTCTATGCGATAGCCTGGCCGGCGAGTGCGGGGCATCTGCTCGCGGAGGACGTGCTGCTGCACGACCTGGTCGAGTGGACGCCGCCCGAGCTCGTGTACGGCGCCCCATCTCCGTACCTGCACGGGAAGGCTTGACAAGTCTCCCGGAATGTCGGAGAACGGACGTAGATATTCACGGTAAGACACCACGCTGATACTCTGGGTGCCGCTGCGGTAATGGGACCCGGCGCCGCGCGAGAGGATGGCCCGCCATGGTCAAGAAGGTCCTCACCTGGGCCGGAATCGCATTCTTGATCTTCTTCGTCGCCTACCGGCCAAATTCCGCCGCGGACGTGTTCAAGTCGCTGGGTGGCGGCATCATGGACATCGCCCAAGGCTTCGGCGACTTCTTCACCTCACTGGTCGCTTAGCCTCCGATGGGAAGCCCCTCCGGCCCACCCTTCGATCCCGACGACCCCGACCGGGCCCGCCGGGAACGCGACACAGAGCCGATCCCCCGAATCGATCCGGACGAGGGGCCGGGCTACGGCTCCGGCCCTCGCCTCTCCGACGGTCCGTCCTTCTCCGACGACGCCGGCTATGGCGACGGTCCGGGGTACGCCGGCGAGGGGCGGTCGGGTCGGGCCTGGGTGCGCGATCCGGAGGCCGGTTATCTGCCTCCGGAGATCTCCGAGGAGGAGCTGGCCGGACTGCGCGCCGACGCCAGCGGTGCCACCCCCCGCCGGGTGTTGCCCCTTGAGGACGAGCCCAGCTCGCTTGTCGCGCGATACCTGTTCCCGACCGAGCGGTACCGGGGCGAGTGGAAGCGGCACTGGGTCCACCTCGTCACCCCGATCATCGTCGGCATCGCCGCCACCTTCGTGCTCGGCTACCTCTCCGGCTTCCTCGCCGGTCAGGACGTCGGCGCGCTCACCACGATCGCGGTGCTGCTCTGGTTCGCGGTGATGGGCTGGGTGGCGTGGCGGGTCGCCGACTGGTGGTACGACCGCTTCATCCTGACCAACAAACGGGTCATGGTGGTCAACGGGATCATCACCCGGCGAGTGGCGATGATGCCGCTGGTCCGGGTGACCGACATGAAGTACGAGCAGACGCCAGCGGGTCGGGCACTCAACTACGGCACCTTCGTGCTGGAGTCCGCCGGTCAGGAGCAGGCGCTACGCGAGGTCAAGAACCTGCCCAACCCCAACGAGCTCTATCTGCGCGTCGTCGAGGAGATGTACGAGCCGCAGGCAGTCGAGGCCCGGTTGGGCAAGGAGCAGGACGAGGCGAAGGCCGACGACGGCGCCTGAAACTTCCTGACCGAACATCGGAGATATTGCGCACCTTCCGTCCTCGACCCGCTGGTCACGCTGTGGCAGGCTGCGGCAGGATCAGGCACGGAGGTGGCGTGTGGCCAGCAGCAACCCGCTGGAAGAGGAGTTTCGCGACTTCGTCGCGGCCCGTTCCGGCGCCCTGCTGCGTACCGCGTACCTGCTCACCGGGGACTGGGGCACGGCGGAGGATCTTCTCCAGACCGCACTGACCAAGACGTACCTGGCGTGGAAGCGGCTGGGCGGGATCGAGGCAATCGAGCCCTACGCCCGACGTGTCATGGTCAACACCTCGACGAGTTGGTGGCGGCGTCGCTGGCACGGTGAGCGTCCGACCGAGGTGCTGCCCGAACAGGCCGCCACCGACGAGATCGAACGCCAACTGGACCGGGACGTGCTCTGGCGGCACCTGCGGGCGCTGCCCGCCCGACAGCGTGCGGTGCTGGTGCTGCGTTTCTACGAGGACATGTCGGAGGCGCAAACCGCCGCCATGCTGGAGATCTCGCCGGGCACCGTGAAGAGTCAGACCTCCCGGGCACTGGCCACCCTGCGTCGACGGATCGGCGCTGAGGAAACCTTCGGCTTCCGCGCGGGCAGGCCGGAGCGAGCCGAGCAGCCGACCGGCAGTTCGGAGTCGACGGCGCGGCCGACCGGTAGGTCGGAGACAACCGCGCAGCCGACCGGCAGGTCGGTGCAGGCTGCGCAGCCGACCGGGACGGTGGGGCGGGTCGAGCAGCCGGGCAACCGGACCGGCGCCGGAAATCCGCAACCGGAGGGTGCCGGCCGGCCCGGAACGGCGCTTGTCGGAGAGCGACGGTGAAGCGCAAACCACCAGCTCATGACAACCAGAGCCGGTTCCCGGATCGTTCATTGGACGTGCCGCCCAATGACCTGGAAGGTGCCCTCCGGGAGATGATGTCCCGGCGGGCAGCCGTAACGCGTGCGGTCGCCGCCGATCCAGCCGGTGCGGCGATCCGACAGGCCAACCGGATTCAGCGCCGCCGGACCATGGCCGGCGTGGGCCTGGCCGTGCTGGCGATCGTTGCGGTCAGCGCGGGTAGCCTGCAGCTGCGCGACAACCGGCCGCCGACGGGCGGCACGGTGGTGATCGGAGACCCGGATCAACGGCCGCTCGTCGATCGCACCATCCCGCCGCCCGGGCCGGACACCGCGCCCCCGCTCGCCGAGGTCGACCTGCTGATTGACGGATCGATCGCCACCGCGCAGGGCCGGCGGGTGGCGCTGCTCGGCACCGGCGAGGTGGAACGGGCACATCGACTCACCGACGGCCGTGGCTGGTTGGCCGTCGGGGCACCGACCTTGGCCGGGCGGTTCCTGTGGGCGGTGGCTGCGGACGGCACCGCGCAGGTGCTGCTGGCCGGTGCCGACGAGATCGTCCTGGACGCAGACGGCCGGCAGGTCGCCTGGAAACAGGGCACGGTGCTGGCGGCCGCCGGGATCGTCAACGGTGAACTCGCCACCACCGTACGGGCCGAGGTGCCGGCCGAGGCGGTGCCGCTGCGGTTCGTCAACGGCGCCGTGCTGGTCAGGCTGGCGCCCGACCGCCCCGGCCACGTGCTGTGGCCACTACGGCCCGGCCCACTGGTCCAGGGCGCTGACCGGGCCAGTACCCACATCTTCGGTGCGCTGCCCGACGGCCGCCTGGTCGGCGAGATCACCCCGGGCACCGGGCCAACCGCCTGCCTGATCCTGCTCGACCCGGCCCGGGATCTCGGGACCGGCCAGCCGGACTGTGGGCCGGAGTCGGCCGGCGACGGCCGGGGTGCGGTGTCGCCGGACGGGCGCTGGCTGCTGGTCAACGGTCGGTCGGCAGGTGAGGACTCGGCGCTGCTGGTGGACCTGACCAGGCTCGACACGTCCACCGGGGTACGGCCCGCCGGGCCGCCGATGACCGGCACCGTGGTCTGGAGTACGCCCGACACGGCCTACTACGCCGACGCCGCCGGCGGCCTGGTGCGGGTGGCCGTCGACCGGGTCACCGAAGGCCGTCCCGCCGTGCCGACCGCCCTGCCCGGCCTCCCCGCCGGTGAGCTACCGGTGGTGGTGAGCGGTGGCTGACCGGGCATCCGGTGACGGCGGGCGATGACCTCGCGGATCGACCTGCACACTCACTCCACGGCCAGCGACGGCACGCTCGACCCGGCCGAGTTGATGCGTGCCGCCGCCGCGGCGGGACTGGACGTGGTGGCGATCACGGACCATGACACCACCGACGGCTGGGAGCCGGCGCTGCGTGCCCTGCCACCCGGGCTGCGGCTGGTCCGTGGCGCGGAGCTTTCCTGCCGATGGGACGGCGAGCAGCCCCCGGTGCCGCTGCACCTGCTGGCGTACCTCTTCGATCCGGAGCACCCGGAACTGGTCGCCGAGCTGACCCGGGTGCGGGCAGCGCGGCTGGCCCGGGGAGAGCGGATGGTGGACCTGCTGCGTGCTGACGGCATCGATGTGGACTGGCCGGAGATCCTGGCCCTGGCCGGCGGCGGGACGGTGGGCCGGCCGCACATCGCCCAGGCGCTCATCCGGGCCGGTCTGGTCGCCACCACCACTGAGGCGTTCGGGCCGGAGTGGCTGGGGGAACGGTACCGGCTGCCCAAGGAGGACATCGACGTGTTTCGGGCCGTACGGCTGATCCGGGCGGCCGGCGGCGTGGCGGTGTTCGCCCACCCCCGGGCCAGTCGGCGCGGCCGGATCGTGCCGGACGAGCTGATCGCCGAACTGGCGGCGGCGGGGCTGGTCGGCCTGGAAGCCGACCACGAGGACCATTCACCCGCCGAGCGGGCCCACGTACGCGGTCTCGCCGCCGAACTGGGCCTGCTGGTGACCGGTTCGTCGGACTTCCACGGCAGTCACAAGACGGTCCGGCTCGGCGCCTTCACCACCGGCGTCAACGCGTACGAACGGATCGTTGCCGCCGCCTCCGGGGTGACTGAGGTCGCTTCGGGCTGACCTGGGTTTCGACGCCGACCGGCACGGCTACGGTGACCGGGTGGATCTCAAGCTCTTCGGCGAGGTCTTCGTGACCCTGCTGGTGATCGTCGACCCGCCCGGCATGATGCCGATCTTCCTGGCGTTGACCGGCCCGCTGTCCGCGCGGGAGCGCAACCGGGCCGCCTGGCAGGCGGTCGCGCTGGCGCTGGGCGTGATCGTGATCTTCGCGGTGGCGGGTCAGACCCTGCTCGCCTACCTGCACGTCGACCTGCCGGCGTTGCAGGCGGCCGGTGGGCTGCTGCTGATCCTGGTCGCGCTGGAACTGCTGACCGGCAAGACCGACGACCCGACCAAACAGGCCACCGCCAATATCGCCCTGGTGCCGCTGGGTACGCCGCTGCTGGCCGGGCCCGGCGCGATCGTGGCGACGATGCTCTTCGTGCAGCGGGCCGACGGGGCGGGCGACTTCGCCGCGATCGCCGCCGCCATCGTCGCGGTTATGCTCACGGTCTGGATCGTGCTGCGATTCTCCGGCGGCATCGTGAAGGTGCTGCGTCCGGGCGGGATCGAGGTGCTCACCCGGATCGCCGGCCTGCTGCTGGCGGCGATCGCCGTACAGCTCATCGCGGACGCGATCGCGGCGTTCGTGGCCCAGTACAACGGCGGCGGCTGACCGGCCCGCCCGGTCTGTCGGGGGTGGATGGCAGGATCAGGTCGTGCGACGAGCCTCTCCAGCCGGACGACCCGCCGCCGGTGGCCGCGCGCCCCGGCCCCGTGACGCGCAGCCCGAGCAACTCGGCTTCGAGGGCATGCCGGAGCGACTGTTCGTCTGCACGCCGAGCCGCCTCGGTGCGTACGCCGACTGTCCACGGCGATACCGCTACTCCTACGTTGATCGTCCGGCACCGCCGAAGGGGCCGCCCTGGGCGCACAACTCGCTCGGCGCCAGCGTGCACACCGCCCTGAAGAACTGGTATGCGCTGCCCGCTGACCGACGCCGTCCGGAGGCGCTGCCGACCCTGCTCAAGGGCACCTGGGTACGCGAGGGCTACCGCGACGACGAGCAGGAGCGTGCGGCCTACCGGCGGGCGCTCGGCTGGCTGGAGGCGTACGTTGGTGGGCTCGATCCGGCCGACGAGCCGATCGGGGTGGAACGGGTGGTGGCGGTGAAGACCGGGGTGCTCGCCTTCAACGGCCGCGCCGACCGGATTGACTCGCGGCCCGGTCCGCACGGGCCCGAGCTGGTCATCGTCGACTACAAGACCGGCCGCGCCGGGCTGGACGGCGACGACGCGCGCGGCTCGCAGGCGCTCGCGCTGTACGCGTACGCGGCCGAGCGGGTGTTCCGTCGACCCTGCCGTCGGGTCGAGTTGCACCACCTGCCGAGCGGCACGGTCGCCGCACACGAGCACAGTGCCGAGTCGCTGGCGCGGCAGGTGACCCGCGCTGAGGAGACCGCACGCGACATCATGGCCGCCGAACGGTCCGTCGCCGACGGCGCTGATCCGGACGACGCCTTTCCGACCGCCCCTGGCCCGCGCTGCGCCTGGTGCGACTATCGGCGTACGTGCCCGACGGGTGCCGCCCTACCCGGCAAGGAGCCGTGGGCCGCCGTGGAACGCTTCGCCGGGCCGGCAACCGAGGAAGACTGACCCGTAGCGGCGGTGGACGATCGGATGGAGGCAACGTGGCGGTGGGTCAGGTGGTGCTGGAGGCGGCGATGAGTCGCGCCGCGCGTTCCTTTGCCGCGCGCTGCATGGGCCCCTCCCGCCAGTCGCGGGGCAGGGCGGTGAGAGCGAGCCGCAGCGCGCGTACGGTCACGTCGGCCGACAGTGCGGTGGTCGGTAGGCCCAGTCCGCCGTACAGCCGCCGGGCCCACGGCGGCAGCAGGGCGAGCGCCGTGCCGGCGATGCCCAGGTACGCCCACCGGGGCGGGCCGAGATTCAATCCGATCCGGGCCGGCAGGCTGAGCTTCCACGGCAGGGGTGGAGCGGTCAGGAACAGGGCGGTCTCGGCGGCCTCGCGGGTCATCCGCAGCTCGGGTCGGATCCGCCGGTAGTAGTCGGCCACTTCGGCGGCGGTGCCGGGCACGGTCTCGGGTGCCAGCCCGACGAGCGCGGCGGCCCGTCGCTGCTCGGTGTAGTAGCGGTCCACCTCGTCGGCGTCCAGCGGTACGCCGGCCCGCCGCGCGGTGTCGAGGAACGACTCCACCTCGGTGACGTGCACCCAGCGGAGCAGGTCCGGCTCGTCGATCCGGAACCGCTCGCCGGTGGCCGGATCGACCGCGGTCATCCGGGCGTGCAGTCGACGTAGCCGCTGTCCGGCCCGCTCCGCCTCGTCGGTGGTGCCGTAGACGATGGTGCCCACGTAGTCGGCGGTGCGGATCAGGCGTCCCCAGGCGTCCTGGCGGTAGTTGCTGTTCTGCGCCACGCCGGCCATCGCCCGTGGATGCAACGCCTGAAGGTAGAGGGAACGCAGACCGGCGACGAACAGGATGGGCTCCTGGTGCAGCTTCCAGGTGACCGAACCGGGACCGAACAGGCCGACGTCGACGGTATCCACCAGTCAAGGGTGCCACGCCGACCGACCTGAACCCGTCGGGTCGGGCCTGCGTGTGGAGCAACAGGGCGTTGGGCGGATCAAGCATGGGCCCGTACGCTGACACCCACGATCACCTTCGGAGGTGCCGATGTTCGAGAAGGCGCTGGGCCTGCCCCTACACGTACTGGTGGTGCACGCGGTCGTCGTGTTCGTGCCGCTGCTGGTGCTGCTCGCCCTCGCGTACATCGTGCTGCCCCGGTTCCGCGCCCGGCTGGACTGGGCGGTGGCGGCCCTGGCGGTGGTCGCCCCGATCACCGCGTGGGTCGCCACGAGGTCCGGTGACGCGCTACAGGCCCGGCAGATCGAGCGGGGGTTCTCCGGCGAGATCCTCGACAAGATCAACGAGCACGCGGCGCACGGCGAAGTGCTGTTCCGCGTGACGTTGGGGCTCGGCCTGGCGGTCATCCTGCTGCTGGTCGCCACCAGCAACCACCCCCGGGTGCCGAAGCTGCCCGGCTGGGTGACTGCGGTGCTGTCGGTCGTGGTGCTGGGCCTGGGCGTCGCCGCGCTCGTCTACGTCTGGCTCACCGGTCACTCCGGTTCCGAGATGGTCTGGGGCAACACCTACGAGTAGGCCGTCCACGGCCCGTTACGAGCACGTGGCCCCGGTGACTGGTCAGAACAGCAGCCGAGTGCAGAGCAGACAGGTCAGCACCACCAGGACGGCTCCGGCGACCGCGCCGACGGCCCAGGTGACCCGCTGCGCCCGCTGCTCCTGCGCGTCCAGGCTGACCATGTCCTGGGCCGGTAGTTGGCGGGGCGGTGCCGCTTGCAGGTGTACCGGGGGCCGCCAACCGGGCGGCGGCGCGGTGGTGGGTGGCGGCCCGGCGTAGCCGCCCGCTCCGCCCGAGGCAACCTGCCCAGGGCGCGGGCCTGGGGTGTCGGTGCGGCTCGGTCCGCCACTCGGGCTTGGGGCGCCCGGGGCGGGGGTCCCCGGGGCCGAGGCGTGAGGTGGGTTGGTGGTGCCGGTCAGGTCACCGCCGCCATCGGAGTCAGTGCCGCTGGTCGGGCTCAGGGTGGTCCTGAGGTCGGAGTCCGGCCCGTCGCCGGAGTCGGGTCGGCGCCACGGATCGTCCGGATCCGGACCGGGTCGGGGCATCGTCACGCCGTCCGACGCTACCAACCACCTCATCGCCACACCGTCAGGCCGCGCCCGTAGCGGTTGGCTCGGACAACTTCGGCGATGGTGCTGCCTCGCGCGAGCGAGACCCAGCACCATCGCCGAAGTTGCTCGGGATTCTTCAGCGCCGCAGCTGCGTTAGTCTTGCCGCTCGTGAGCACTCGCGAATCCGATAGGCGGGGCGATGACGATCGTGCGGTCGAGTTGACCGACGACTTCGTGGTGCTACCGGAGCAGACGGCGGACGACACCGACCACGGGTGGGGCGAGCGGGCCGGCGGCAACGACGACTGGCTGCTCGCCGAGCGCCCGCCACACTGGGACTGAGCCCGGGCCAGCCGCTCGCACCGGGAAGGCTGATGCCGCAGGCCGGCTCGGTGCAGGGCGGCGAAGAGGCCGTGAGCGCCCGTCCCGGCCGGCCTGGCACCGGTGACCGGTCAGGAGGAACTGGCCGTGGCGGTCGGCTTGCTCGCGCCGCCGGAGGATCCTCCCGACGAACCCCCGGACGACCCGCTGCCGGCACCGGACGAGCCGCCGTTGGACGTGGTGGAACCGGACGAGCTGGAACCGTTCGACGAATTCGAGCCGGAGGACGCCGACTCCGACTTGCCGCTGGACCCGTTCGACGTGGTCTCCGAGGCCGAGGAGCGGGAGTCGGTGCGGTAGAAACCCGAGCCCTTGAAGACGATGCCGACCGAGTTGAACAGCTTGCGCAGTCGTCCCTCGCACGCCGGGCAGTCGGTCAGCGGCTCGTCAGAGAAGGACTGCACCGCCTCGAGCTGGTGACCGCACGCGGTGCAGGCGTACTGGTACGTGGGCACGTTCTCCTCCGGATCTGGCACGGCCGATTGGCACTCGACGTATTCGAGTGCCAATGGTGCGTCATCGCCCCCCGATTCGTCCAGCGGAAGTGTGGGGCACGACACCCGAGAGGGTCAGCAGGCCGTGGGTCGGCGTGACCACCGCCCGTACCGGCTGGTCGTGCGGCTCGGCCGGCAACTCGGCAAGCAGCTCGCCGTCGTACAGCGGCGTCACCGTGAGGGCGGTCGCCGGCACCCGCGCCAGGGCGCGGTCGTACGACCCGCCGCCGCGACCCAGGCGGACCCCCCGTCGGTCCACCGCCAGCGCCGGCACCACCACCAGGTCGGCGGTGGCGACGGCCGCGACGCCCAGCCGGCGCCCGACCGGCTCGCGGATGCCCCGCCCGGCGGCGACCATCGCCTGCGGCCCGTCCCAGGCGGCCCAGTCCAGGTCGAGATCGTCGCGGAGCACCGGCAGCAGCAGATCCGCCCCGGCGGGCAACGCGTCGGCGAGCAGCGTCGGCAGGTCCGGCCCACCCGGTTCCGCACCGACCGGGGCGTACGCGGCCACCCGGCCCGGCCGCAGCCGGCGTACCAGGAAAGTCAGCTCGGCCTGGACGCGCGCCGCAGCGGCCGCGCGCTCGTCTTCGGTGCGGGCGCGACGTTGCGCGAGCAGCCCGACTCGCGCGACGCGCTTCGCGTCATGCGCCACTTCCGCTCCTTCAGCAAATTCCGGCACGCAACACTCCTCACGCAACGCTCGTCCCGCCGTCGCTCTGTGTCAGCATCGCAGGTATCGGTCGCGCAACTTCCGGGGGGAAGGGGAAGCGTTGACGCTACGCGGGCGGTTGACCGCAGCCTTCCTGGCGGTGGCGCTCGGCCCGGTCCTGCTCGGTGCCGTCTTCGTCGCCTCCACCGTGGCGGCGGTCGACCGCAGCCGTGCCACCGAGCGGCTGGCGGTGGCCGCAACGGCCGTCCGTACCTCGATCGACGCCCTCTGCCAGCAGCTACGCGCCGCCGCCGACGCGGTCGCCGTCACCGCCGACCACGCCGGAACCGCTGCTCAGGTGGTGAGTCGTGGCCTGGCCGCCGCGGTGCTCGTCACCGACGTGACCGGCCGGGTCAGCTACGCCACCCCCGACCCGCCCCCGGCCCCCTGGCGGGACTGCACGGCGCGCGCCGCGCCCGGCGGTCCGGTGAGTGCCCTCGTGGTGCGGGTGCAGCTGCGTGACGCCGCCGGCTCGGCACTGGGTACGGTCGCCGCCGCCCTCCCGATCGATCCCGCCTTCGTCGCGCGGCTCGCCGCGGCGACCGGGGTGGCGGTGACCCTGCTCGACGGGCTCGCCCCCATCCAGGTGGCCCACACCACCGAGTCCGGCACCGGTCGGGACGCGGTGCTCGCCGCTGCGGCCTCCCTGCGCGACGAGCATGTCACCGGCACCACCGACGGTCGGTACGTGCGCCGTGCTGGCCCGACCGTGGGGCAGCCACTGCCCCTGGTGCTCTCGGTGCCCAGTGACCAGCCGCCCGGCCTGCACGCGGTGCTGGTCACCGTGGTGCTGATGGCTGCCCTGCTGGGGGTGGCCGTGGCCTGGCGGCTGGCCCGGGTCACCACCCGGCCGCTTGTGGAACTGGCCGGTGCGGCGGACCGGGTCGCCACCGGCGATCTCACCGCCCGGGTGCCGGTACGCAGCGGCGACGAGATCGGTCGGCTGGCCGTCGCCTTCAATCGGATGACCCGCGAGACGGGTGGCTACCTGGCGGCGTTGGCCAGCAGCCGGGACCAGCTGCGCGGCCACCTTGCCGTACTCGGCGACACCCTGGCCAGCACCCATGACCTGCCCCGGATCCTGCGGGTGATCCTGCACAGCGCGCTCGCCGCGACCGGGGCCCGGGCCGGTGCCGTCCTGCTCACCGAGCAGGGTGAGCAACTCGTCGCCCGGTGCAGCGCCGGACTCGACGACAGTGAGCCCGGTGCCGCGCCGATGCGGGTGCCGCTGGGCAGCGGGGTGGTCGGCGCGGTCGCCGCGACCGGTCAGCCCCGGCGAGGTCGGCTGGAATCGACAGGCGTCGCACCGGACGAGCCGCGCTGCCGGACGTACATCGCGGTGCCGTTCGCCGCCCCCGACGCGACCGGCGACGCACCGGGTGTGGCCCCGGTGGCCGACGCGCCGGATCGACCGGCGGAGGTGGTGCTGGGTGTGCTGGCCCTCTACGACCGCCTGGGCGGGGAGGAGTTCGACGACGACGACCTGACCACCCTGCGCACCTTCGCCCGGCACGCCGCGGTCGCCGTGGACAACGTACGCGTACACGAGGAGGCGCAACGACTGTCGCTCACCGATCCGTTGACCGGGCTGTGGAACTACCGGTACCTGCGGGAGTCGCTGCGCCGGGAAGTGGAACGGGCCAGCCGGTTCGGCCGCATGGTCAGCGTGCTCGCCCTCGACCTGGACCGGTTCAAGAGGGTCAACGACACGTACGGGCACGCGGCCGGGGACACCGTGCTTGCCGAGTTCGCCCGGCGGGTACGCGGTGAGATCCGCGAGGTGGACCTGGCCTTCCGCCGAGGCGGCGAGGAGTTCGTGGTGCTGCTGCCGGAGACCGACGCCCGGGGCGCGACAATCGTCGCCGAACGGCTCGGCGCGGCCGTTCGCGACACCCCGGTGACGGCGGTGGGGCACGCCGGTGTCCGCGAATCGATCCCGGTGACCGTCTCCATCGGCATCGGCGTCTTCCCCGATCACGCCGACACCGGCCCGCAGGTGTTGGCGGCGGCGGACGAGGCGCTGTACGCCGCGAAGACCGCCAGCCGGGACACCTGGCGACTGGCACCGGCCCGGGAGCCGTCGCCGACCCGTGAGGTACCGGTGCCGGCGGCGGCCCGCAGCCCCGTCGACGGACTGCCCCGGGCGGGGCCCGACATGCCGGTCGCCGCCAGCGATCCGTCGACCGGGTCCTGAACTGCCGGCGACGATCGTCGGGCTGGGCCCGGACCTGTCGGCGTCGGTTACTCGGGCCGGGCCCGCACCTGTCGGCGACGATCCGTCGGCTGGGCCTGAGATCGGTCGGGGCGGGGCCGGTCACCGGCGCTCCGCCGGCCGGACCGGGGGATCATCGGCACCGGCAGAACCGGTCCGGCGGGCGGCGCGTCTTCTGGTCCTCACCCGCCGAGGCAGGGCCATGGCCGATAGTCTCGCGACATGTCGGAGCACTCAGCGAACCCCTCAGCGGCCACCGCCACCGGCCGTCCCCGTGCCGTCAAGGCCGTAATCCCGGCCGCCGGCCTGGCCACCCGGTTCCTGCCGGCCACCAAGGCCGTGCCCAAGGAACTGCTGCCGGTGGTCGACCGTCCGGTGTTGCAGTACATCGTCGAAGAAGCCGCCCAGGCCGGCATCGGTGACGTGCTGCTGATCACCGGCCGAGGCAAGACGTCGATGGTGGACCATTTCGACCGTCGCCCCGACCTGGAGGAACGGCTCGCGGAAAAGCCCGACCTGCTCGCCGCCGTCAAGCGCACCGAGGAACTGGCGTCCATCTACACCTGCCGCCAGCCGGAGCAGTTGGGTCTCGGGCACGCCGTCGGGTACGCCGAGTCGCACGTCGGCGACGAGCCCTTCGCGGTGCTGCTCGGCGACGAGTTCGTAAACCTCAGCGAGCCGCTGCTGCCGGCGATGCTGGAACTCCAGGCGCGTACGGGCGGGGTGGTGCTCGCCTTCTTCGAGGTCGACCCGGCGGAGACGAAGCGGTACGGGATCGCCTCCGTCGAGCCGGCCGAGGCCGAGCTGACCGACATCGGTGAGGTCGTGAAGGTGACCGGCATGGTGGAGAAGCCGAAGCCGGAGGACGCGCCGAGCAACCTCGCCGTGCTCGGCCGGTACGTGCTGCCCGGCAAGATCTTCGACGCCATCCGGCGGACGCAGCCCGGCAGCGGCGGTGAGATCCAACTGACCGATGCGATGGAGATCCTGCGTACCGAGGGCACACCGGTGCACGCGATCGTCTACCGCGGCATCCGTTACGACACCGGCATGCCGCTGGGCTACCTGCAGACCGTGGTCCAGATCGCCGCCGCCCGCGAGGACCTGGGTAGCGAGTTCCGCAAGTGGCTGGCCGAGTTCGTCAACTCCGACGCGTCGGGCGGTCCGAATACATGACCGCGACGGCCGACGCCGAGGCGGCCGAAAACGGGTTGACGCCGCTCGCCGACTACCTGGGCAGCGTGCTGCGCAGGTTGCGCGCGCTGCCTCCGCTCGACCTCGACCTCACCCAGGCGTACGGCAACGTCCTCGCCGAGGACGTCGTCGCCCCGCACTCGTTCCCGGCCTTCGACCAGGCGGCCGTCGACGGGTACGCCGCGCGCTGGGAGGACATCTCGGGCGGGGGCCGGGGCGTGGGGTACGTCCCGGCCCAGTCGAGTCGGCCGGGCGGTCGCACCGTACGGCTCAATGTCGTAGGTGATCTCGGCGCGGCGAGCTGGCGGCCGGTCCGACTCACCCCGGGTTCGTGTTTCTCGGTGGCGGCCGGGGCGCCGTTGCCGATCGGCGCCGACGTGGTCGTCCCGGTGGAGTGGACCGACCAGGGCATGGCGGCGGTGGAGATCTTCCGGGTTCCGAAGCGGGGGTACGGGGTCCGTCGGACGGGCGAGGAGGTGGCCGCCGGCGCGCTGCTCGCCCGCTCCGGGACCTACGTCTCGCCGGCCCTGGTGGCGGTGCTCGCCGCGACCGGCATCGGCCATGTGGTGGTGCGTCCGAGCCCGCGGGTGGTGATCGTGGCCACCGGCGACGAGCTTGTCGACGTGGGTCGGGCCAGCCAGCCCGGCCAGGTCGTGGACGCCAACTCACACGCCCTGACCGCCGCGGCGGCGGAGGTGGGGGCGCTGGCCTACCGGGTGGGCATCTGTGACGACGACCCGGAGGGGCTGCGTGGGCTGCTGGAGGACCAGACCCTGCGGGCCGACCTGATCATCACGACCGGCGGCACCGGCACCGGGCCGGGCGACATGGTCCGTCGGATCCTGTCGCGCCGGGAGGGCAGCCGCGCCGGTCCGGTCACCTTCACCGACGTGGCGCTCTATCCCGGTACCGCCCTCGGGTTCGGCACTGTCGGTGCCGAGGAGGTGCCGGTGGTGTGTCTGCCCGGCGACCCGGGGGCCGCGATGATCGGCTTCGAGGTGCTGGCCCGGCCCGCGATCAACCTGCTGGCCGGCGCCGAGCCGGTCTTCCGTCCCAGCGTACGGGCGCACCTGCTGGAGACCGTCTCCTCGCCGGCCGGGCTACGCGAGTTCCGGCCCGCGCACGTCGCTGAGCGGCGTGGTGGGGGTTACACTGTTCAGCCGCTCAATGGCGGCCCGTTCACGCTCTCCGGCCTGGCAGAGGCGAACGGACTTCTCGTTCTCGGCGAGCGGGTGACCGCCGCCGCCGCCGGCTCCACCGTCGACGTGTTGCTGCTGGACCGCCGCCGGTGACCCGCCGGTGACGCTCGGGAGTGGAGGTTCGGTGTTCCGACGGGCGCCTGGCTGGCCGGCCGTGCTCTCCGACGGCCCGGTGCTGCTGCGGCCGTACCGGCGGTCGGACGCGGCGGCCTGGTCGCAGGTGCGCCGGGCCAACCGGGAGTGGCTGGCCCCCTGGGAGTCGTCGGTACCCGGTGACTGGGACGACCTGAACTCCCCGGCGACGTTCCGCTGGGTCTATCGCGACCTGCGACGCTCGGGGCGTACCGGCGAGGGGATGCCGTTCGCGGTCTGCCTGCAGGAGGACGGCGTGGAGCGGCTGGTCGGTCACATCAACGTGGGCAACATCGTGCGTCGGGCTTTCTGCTCCGGGTACGTCGGCTACTGGGTGGACCGGCGGGTCGCCGGCCGAGGGGTCATCCCCACCGCGCTGGCGCTAGCCGTCGACCACGCGTTTGGCTCCGGCGGTCTGCACCGGATCGAGGTCAACATCCGCCCGGAGAACCGCCCGTCCCGTCGGGTGGTGGAGAAGCTGGGCTTCCGCGAGGAGGCGTACCATGCGCGCTACATGCACATCGACGGTGCCTGGCGCGATCACATCGGCTACGCGATGACCAGCGAGGAGATCGCCGCCGAGGGCGGCCTGCTGGCCCGGTGGCACCGGCTGCGCGCCCGCACCCCGTGAGCCGTCCCACGTGCGGGATCGGCGCGGCGCGGCGGTTCCGGCGACGGTGACCCGTAACCTCAGGTAACTGCAAGCTGCGGCAGGCGCTGCCCGCCCCGCACGATTCACGTCGCCGATGCCGATCGGTGAAAGATCCTGCGGCCGGTCGGCGCTTGCTCCGAATCTGGTGACGGGAGGGGTGAGGGTGCCGACCTCGGTGCTCCTCGCCGTCCTCGCCGCCGCCGGGCTGCTCGCCCTCGCGCCGGCGTTGGTCCGCCGGTACGACGCCGCCGAGCGGCTGGTGGCGGAGCGGGCGCAGTCGACGGCGCGGGTGCTCCAGCGCCGCCGACGCCGTCGCACTGTCCCCGGCCGGCGACCGGTCAACCCGTCCCGCGCCCTGGTGATCACGCTCAGCGAGGATCCCGACTCGGGAGAGCTGGCCACCCCGGTCTCCGGCCCGCCCGCCCTGCGGCGCGCGGTTCCCACGCCGCCTCGTGCGGGTGCGGCGCCCGGCCGGGTACCGCGCTCACGTCCCGCTGATGACGCAGGTGATGGCCGCACCGGTGAGGCAGCGCGGGGTGGGGCGGCCGGGCGCGCGCTGCCCCGACGTTCCGGTCGGCCGAGCCGGTTGCGCGCCGTACCGGCGGGTGGGGGCCGGTCCCGCCGCCGCCCCGACCGGCGGCACCACCACACCCCGGCCATCTACCGTCGCCGCCGGGTGCTGGCCGCGCTGGTGTTGCTCAACGCCGTCGAGTTGGTCGGCGTGCTGGTCGTGGGCCCCGGCTTCTGGATCAGCTTCGCGGTCACCGCCACCCTGCTGATCGTGTACGTCGTCCACCTGCGCGCCCGCGCGGTGGCCGACCGCCGCCGACGCCGGGCCCTGGCCCGCGAGGCCGCCTGGCTGGCCGCCCGCCAGGCCGAGGTACGCCGGGAGCAGGCGCGCCGGTCGGCTGCCCGCCGGGAGGCGCAGCGCCGCCTGGCGGCCCAGCGGGAGTCCGTCCGGCGCAGCGCGATGGGCCTGGACCGCCCAGCCGACCTCCCGCAGGCAGCCAACGGCGGCGGCTCGGTGTCCTACCGTCGTGCCGGTGGCCTGCGGGGCCGCCCCTACGAGGCCGGCCCCGGCTCCCACAGCGCCTGACCCCGCCCCACGCGCGAACCCCTCGATCGGGCGAGGCGACAAGTTCGGGGAAGACGCTGCCTCAACCGGGCCGAAGGCCGCACTATCGGGGAAACTGCTGATGGCATGGACGGATCGCCGACGGCGATAGCGTGGACAGCAGTGGCGGATCTTGCGAGGCTGGGTGGGCGGGGTGGTTCGCGGCGGAAGCGCTCGACCTGTTAGCCTTGTCGCCGGCCCGCCCGGTGACAGCCGGGTGGGACCGACGCCGGTTGGCCGGCGGAGGGGCTGTGGCGCAGACCGGTAGCGCACCTCGTTCGCATCGAGGGGGTCAGGGGTTCAAATCCCCTCAGCTCCACCACCGAAGCAGTAGACAAAGGGCGGGTCCTCGGAAATCGAGCACCTGCCCTTCGTCTTTGTCCGGCAGCTGATCACGGCTGGGGAGCCCAAGCTGGTTCAGACTGGCGGGATGCAGGATGACGACCGGGCAGCACGGGTTCGCAGGGTGCGCCGCCAGCTCGCGCAGTACGGTCCGCCGTGGACGCGAGATCATGAGCGGGACTTCGAGACGGTCACCCTGCCGGAACGGGACTGTGACCTGCTCCGTGACCTGTTGATCTCTGATCGGGTCGAGGCTCTCGTCGAGGTCGGGCTCGCGTACGCCAGCTCCGCTCTCGCGATCGGGGAGGCGCTGGTCACGATTGACCCGCCGCATCCCCGGCACGTCGTTGTCGATCCCTTTCAGGAGCCGGCGTACGCGAATGTCGGCTGGGATCTGCTGTGTGCCGCCGGTCTGGACTCCACCGTGCAATTGATGCGCGAATGGTCCTCGATCGCGCTTCCGGAACTCGTCACCGACGGTCTGGTCGTCGATGCGGCGTTCGTGGACGGCAGCCACCGTTTTCACGAGGTCTTCGTGGATCTCTACTTCCTGCGCAAGATCGTCCGGCCGGGCGGTCTGATCGTGCTGGATGACGACTGGACGCCGTCGGTGCGCACCGCCGTGCGGTACTACGAGAAGAACCTGGGCTGGACCGCGATTCCCGACGCTTTCGCCGACGGAACGCTGCGCCACATCGGCGACGACCCGACGGCGGAACTGGTGCCCCGTTGCCGGGCCATCCGGCTGCCCGAGGCGCTGGTGGAGCCGCCCTTCGAGCGGTTTCACCCGTTCTGAGCACGGCCCCACCTCGCCGCTGTCCTGAGTGAACTGTCAGGATTGCCGGCATGACGGTCCAATGTGGCAACAGGGTCGCGCTGGTCACGGGTGGCAGCCGGGGTATCGGTGCCGCCGTCGCGCGGCGGCTCGCCGCTGACGGCATCGATGTCGCATTCACCTACCGCACCGCGGGGGACAGCGCGCAATCCGTGCTGGCCGACATCGAGGCGTACGGGCGTACGGGCCTGCCGGTCCGTGCGGACAGCGCGGATCCGGCAGCGGTCGTCGGTGCCGTGGAGCAGACCGTCGCCGAGTTGGGGCGGCTGGACATCCTGGTGAACAACGCCGGGGTGTTCGCGGGCGGGCCGATCGAGTCGGTCAGCTTCGACGACCTCGATCGGGCTGTCGCGGTCAACGTGCGCGGGGTCTACCTGGCCACCCAGGCGGCGGTACGCCACCTGGGCGACGGGGGCCGGATCGTCAACATCGGCAGCAGCTTCGCCAGCCGCGTCCCGGCGCCCGGGGTCAGCGCGTACGCGATGACCAAGAGTGCGGTCAACGGGCTGACCCGGGCGCTGGCCCGGGAACTCGGACCGCGCGGGATCACGGTCAACCTGATCCTGCCCGGCTCGACCGACACCGACATGAACCCGGCGGACAGTGCCGGCGCGTACGCCCAGCGGTCGCACATCGCTCTCGGTCGGTACGCGGCGCCGGCCGACGTGGCGGCCACGGTCAGTCACCTGGTCGGCGACGGCGGACGGCACATCACCGGCGCTTCGATCGCCATCGACGGCGGCGCGACCGCCTGAGCGGCCTGCCGTCACGGGCTGGGTGGCGCCCCGCCACGGCGTAGGCGGCACCGCTCGGCCGTCCTGCCCCGCGCATCCCCAAACCCCTGGACGCGGTCGGACGGGCGACGGAGTTTGCCGCCGTCAATGCGTTACGGCCAGGATGCAGAAACATGTCATTGCCTTGACGTTGATAAATGTTAACGCTATCAATGGGGTAGCGGGCACGGCGGGCACGGTCGGACGGGGACCGTGCCCGTCCCGGATGACCGGCCCGCGGTCGGCGGGAGGGCGATGGCGATGGCGCGTCGGAGGCTCACGTACCGCAGCTGGTTAGCGGTGACCGCCGCCCTGGTGATGGCGGCGATCAGCTCCTTGGCGGGGCCGGCCGTTCCGGCGCGGGCCGCCGCCGTCACATTCACCAACCCGTTGGCCGAGCAGCGTGCCGATCCGCACATCTACCGGCACACCGACGGCTACTACTACTTCACCGCCACGGTGCCTGAGTACGACCGGATCGTGCTGCGCCGCGCCACCACCCTTCAGGGGCTCGCCACCGCGACCGAGCGGGTGATCTGGCGTCGGCACGCCAGCGGCGAAATGGGCGCGCACATCTGGGCACCGGAGATCCACTTCATCGACGGCCGGTGGTACGTCTACTTCGCCGCCGGCCGCACCGACGACATCTGGGCCATCCGGCCGTACGTGTTGGAGAGCAGCGCCGCGAACCCGCTCGACGGCCCGTGGACAGAGCGTGGCCAACTCCAGCCGGCGCGCAGCAGCTTCTCCCTCGATGCCACCACCTTCGTGCACCACGGTCAGCGCTACCTGGCCTGGGCGGAGTACGCCGGCAACAACTCGAACATTTACCTCGCCCGAGCCGTCAACCCCTGGACGTACACGGGCACCCCGACTCTGATCGCCACCCCGACGTACGCCTGGGAAACCCGGGGGTACCGGGTGAACGAGGGACCGGCGGTGCTGATCCGCAACGGCCGGGTCTTCATGACCTACTCGGCGAGCGCCACCGACGCCAGCTACGCCGTCGGGCTGCTCACCGCCTCCGCGAACAGCGACCTGCTGAACCCGGCGTCCTGGACCAAACGGGCCACACCGGTGCTGGCCAGCGACAGCCGGACCGGCCAGTACGGTCCGGGGCACAACTCGTTCACCGTCGCCGAGGACGGCAGCGACGTGATCGTCTACCACTCCCGCAACTACGAGCGGTACCTCGGCAACGGCTACGATCCGCTCAATGACCCGAACCGGCGGACCCGGATCCAGCGGGTCTACTGGAACGCCGACGGCACCCCGAACTTCGGAGTGCCGGTGCCGGACGGACTGAGCCCGGTCCGGCTGCGCGCCCACGACCTGCCCGATCGTTACCTGCGGCACTGGGAGTTCCGGGTCCGGCTGGAGCCGAACGTGACAAACCTGGCCGACTCGCAGTTCCGGATCGTCGCCGGACTGTCGAACTCCACGGCGATCTCGCTGGAGTCGACCAACTATCCCGGCTACTTCCTACGGCACCGGAACCACCAGATCTGGGTGGAACGCAACGACGGCTCAAATCTCTTCCGTCAGGACGCCACCTTCACCCGGAGGGCCGGACTCGCCGACGCCACGAAGCTGTCCCTGGAGTCGGTGAACTTCCCCGGCCAGTACGTCCGTCACCGCGACGGCCTGCTCTACCTGGAGGCGGTACCGGACGCGGCCGGACGCGCGTCGGCCACCTTCGCCCTGGAGTAGCCAGTCGCGGCCCGTGCCGGAGCCTTCCTGTCGGAGGGCGTACCTAAACTCTCGCGACATGGCGACGGTGACCTTTGTGGACGAGAGCACCGCGGGTGCTCGGACTCCCGCGTGGGCCTTGCAGATCTTCGAGGAGCGGTTGACGCTTCGTGAGCTGATCCGCCGGCGGATCCACCAGGAGGTGGCCGAGCACAACGCGGCCAGTCCGGAGCCGCGCCGGCTGCTGGTGCAGCCAACCTCGACCGAACGGGCCCTCAACGGCGACCGGGGCGAGCAGCCTCGACGCCGCGTCGACCCGCAGCGGCAGATCGCCCTCGCCGAGCAGGCGTTCCGCGGCAACGGTTTCGTGGTGCTGGTCGGCGACCGGCAGGTCGAGGAACTGGACGACGAGGTCGATCTGCGTCGCGACACCGAGGTCACCTTCCTCAAGCTCGTCCCGCTGGTGGGCGGCTGATGACCACCACCACCGAACCCGTCTGGTACGCCGACCGGGCCCGCGAGCTGGTTGCCGCGAACGACCTGGACAAACTGGCGGGGCACCTGCACGCGCATGCCCGACTCTGCCGCGACAACCCCGAGGTACGCGCCGCGCTGCGCACGCTGTCCCGGGCGGACGTGGCGCCTCTCGTGCTGGCCATGGCCGCCCGCCTGCGGCAGGACGGTAAGCACTTCTGGCCGCCGCGCGACCTGATCGGGCAGCTGGCCCGCCGGCTGCCCACCGAGCTGGCGCCGGGGCAACTTCAGGAGCTCGCCGCGTTCGCCGTCGAGGAGCCGTACGCGTTGTCACCGACCGCGCTGGAGACGGTGGCCCGGGGCCTGGCCGCCACCGGCCCGATCTCCGCCGACCTGATGGAGGTGCTCGTCGACCGCTCCGACGAGAGCCAGCGGCTGCGGCAGTTCATCGCCGAGGTGGCCGGGCCACGTCTCGACCCGGACGATCCCTGGGCCCGGCAGATTCTCAGCGAGCTACCCACCCTCGACACCTCGTGGCGGCAGCTGGTCGCCCACGCCAGCACCGCCACCACGCCCCGTCCGTCGGCCGGCTGGTCGGCCGAGGCGACCCGACTGCTCGCCGAGGTCGACCTGAGGGCGGCCGGGCAGCTCTTCGACCGGTGGCTGGCCACCGCCGCCCGCGCCCCGCACCAACAGCCGACCTCGGTCAACGCCGACCTGCTGCGCGGCCTGCTCTGGCTGGTCGAGCGGACCGGACCGACACCGGAACAGGTACGCCGCGTCGGCGGTCTGGTCGAGGCGATGCTGCGTCGCCTGCCCGGCGTCGGGCCGGCCTGCCCGAAGGTGGCAAACGCGGCGGTCGGGGTGCTCGGCCGGCTCGACGGCGAGCCAGCGCTGGCGCAGCTCGCCCGGCTCTCGGCCCGGGTCACCTACAAGGGCACCCGCAAGGAGATCGACAAGGCGCTCGACGCTCGTGCCGCAGCCCTCGGCATCAGCCGGGACGAGATCGAGGAACTGGCCGTTCCGGACTACGGCCTGACCGGGGTGGGGCGGCACGAGGTGCTCCTGGGCGGTTGCCGGGCCGAACTGTCGATCGCGTCCACAAGCGTCGCTCTGGTCTGGCACACGGAGGCCGGCCGGCAGGTGAAGAGCCCACCGGCGGCGGTACGCCGGGACCACGCGGCGGAGTTGGCCGACCTGAAGGGCCTGGCCAAGGAGATCACCGGCATGCTGACCGCCCAGGTGGCCCGGCTGGACCGGCTCTTCCTGGCCCAGCGCAGCTGGACGCTGGCCGTATGGCGGCAGCGCTACCTCGATCATCCGTTGGTCGGCGCACTGGCCCGTCGGTTGCTCTGGCAGGTCGACGGAGTGCCCTGCGGTTGGGCTGACAGTGCGCTGCGCACCGTGGACGACACTCCGGTGTCCGCTGGCGACGACGCCGAGGTGCGGATCTGGCACCCGATCGGTCGGCCGGTGCCGGAGGTGGTCGGTTGGCGGGAGTGGTTGGAACGGCACCGGATCGTCCAGCCGTTCAAGCAGGCACATCGGGAGGTCTACCTGCTGACGCCGGCCGAGGAGACCGCCGGCACGTACTCGAACCGGTTCGCCGGGCACATCCTGCGTCAGCACCAGTTCCACGCCCTGGCCGCGGTCCGGGGCTGGACGGACCGGCTGCGGTTGATGGTCGACGACTCCTACCCGCCGACCTCGCGGGAGTTGCCCGGGTGGGGGCTGCGGGCCGAGTACTGGGTGGAGGGGATCGGCGACGACTGGACGGCCGACACCACCGACAGCGGGTCGTACCTGCGGCTCGTCACCGACCAGGTGCGCTTCTATCCGATCGCCGCCGCGCAGAACTGGTCGCATGCCTCCGGCGGCGGCTACTCGGCGCAGCGGTGGACGGACGCGCGACCCGGGGACCCGCTGCCGCTCGACCGGATTCCGCCACTGGTGTTCAGCGAGATCATGCGAGACGTCGATCTCTTCGTCGGGGTGGCCAGTGTCGGCAACGACCCGACCTGGTCGGACGGCGGCCCGCAGGGCCGTTTCCGGGACTACTGGTCGTCGTACAGCTTCGGGGAGTTGTCCGCCACCGCCGAGACCCGGCGCGAGTTGCTGGCCCGGCTGCTGCCCCGACTGGCGGTGGGCCGGCGGGCCCGCATCGACGGCCGCTTCCTGGTGGTCGACGGTGACCTGCGCACGTACCGGATCCACCTGGGGTCGGGCAACATCCTGATGAGCCCGAACGACGAGTACCTCTGCATCGTGCCGGACCGGGGCGCGGGCCGGACCGGGGAGCAGCAGTTCCTGCCGTTCGAGGGGGACGGCCTGCTCGCGGTCATCCTCAGCAAGGCGATGCTGCTGGCCAGGGACGCCGAGATCACGGACGTGTCGATCACCCGCCAGATCAGACCGGCCGGGTAGCCGCCGGGAAAGCGGTGCTGGTGGTTTGCCGCGCGATATCGTGATCGAGTGCGCGGCGAGGCGGCAACCAACGGGCGATGGCTCCGGTTCGTGCTGCTGGCGTGCACCCTGTTCGGGCTGGCCGTGATGCACAGCCTGGGCCACGATCCCGCCCTCGGCGCGCCCGGCCACGGCAGCCATGCCGCACCGACCTTGCCAAGTCACGTCGATGGCTGCCACACCGAGCAGTGCGTGGCACCGGCCGCTCACCCCATCGAGGAGCCGGGGCACGGTCACCCCTCAGGCTGGGCGGTCTGCGTGGCGCTCGTCGCCGGCTTCGCGCTCGCCGTCGCGCTCGCTGTCCGCCTCCTCCGGCGAACGCGGAGCGTGCTGCCACGGGATCGTCGGCTCACCCGAGCCCTGGGCGGCCGTGCCCCGCCCGCCTTTCGCCTGATCGGCCTGACCACGGCCGCTGTGTCGGTACTGCGGATATAGGAGCGACCAGCGGTCACCCCTGGTGGGTGGCCGCGCCGACCCGCTTCTGTCCACCGACTCCGAAAGGCCCTGTCAACCATGAATCGCACCCGTACACGCCGTGCCGTCTGGGCCGGCGTGAGCCTCAGCGTGGCGATCGTTCTTGCCGGCTGCGGCTCCGACCATCCGGCCGGCGCTGGCCACGACATGCCGGGTAACCCGTCCGCCAGCGCGATCAGCGGCGAATCCGCCACCAGCAACGCGGCCGACGTGATGTTCGCGCAGATGATGATTCCGCACCACGAGCAGGCGGTCGAAATGTCCGACCTGGCCACCACCCGCGCGTCCGACCCGGAGGTGAAGCAGCTCGCCACGCAGATCAAGGACGCTCAGGCGCCCGAGATAGCCCAACTGCGGGCCTGGCTCACGTCCTGGGGGGCGCCGATGCCGATGGCCAACGGCGACGGCCACGGCATGCCCGAGATGGACCACGAGATGCCGGGCATGATGTCCGAGGCCGACATGACCCGCCTCGCGGCAGCCTCCGGCACCGAGTTCGATCGACAGTTCCTCACCATGATGATCGATCATCACGAGGGGGCCGTCACGATGGCCGAGGAGGAGACAGCCCAGGGTGTCAACCCGGACGCCAGAGCGTTGGCGCAGCGGATCGTCACCACGCAGCAGGCCGAGATCGACACCATGAGGAAGATCCTCGCCCGGCTCTGACACCGACCGGTGCCCGGGCGCTCCCGCCGCCCGGGCACCCGGTGGCGCTGATCGGCTGCCGCCAACGGCCGCATGCGCGGGGACCGCCGGCAGGTCGGGTGGGCACCTCAGCACGACCTGCCGGCGGGGCTCATCTGGTGGCGGGACGCCGAGTGAGGGCGAATCCGACCACGCCCGCGACCGCGGCCAGCATTCCGCCGCCGGTGGTCCAGATCCAGCGGGAGCCGGCCTCGGGCAGCCAGCCGGTGAGGCTCAGGTCCCAGCCGTCGTCCCCGTCGCCCTCCGGTGCGACCGTCGGTTCGGCGTCCAGAACGGTGCCGGCGTTTGTCGGTGGCACCAGTGCCGCCTCCAGTCTGCCGTCGTCGGCGGAGCTGCCGGCGTCGTCGGTGGTCGAGACCAGCAGGTCCACGTCGATCGGCAGGCCGAGGTCGGGCTCGGGCACGTCGACCACGGCCAGTCGCACGTAGTAGGTGCCGGGCAGCGGGTCGCCGGACCATGGTTCGGCCCAGGGACGCACCCGCCGCATCGTGCAGCTGATGCCGACGGTACGCGCCGCGGCGTCGGCGGTCGGCGTCTGCGCGCCGGCCGTGCACGCCTGCCGGCGGCGCAGCCCGTCGAAGACCTCCACGGTCCAGGTGGATCGGCCGTTGCGGTTCTGCGCGAGGGTGACCGCCGCGGTGATCTCGTGGACCTCACCCGCGGCGGCTGGGAACGACCAGTAGAGGTGTTCACCCGTCGAGGCGGCGACCCGGACGGGTTGGCCGGCGGCGACCGGGGTGGCGGTGAGGTACGAGGTGCCGGCCCTGGTGACGGTGACGGCACCGGGGGAAGGGGTGGGGGTGGGCGCGGCGAGCGCCGTGCCGGGGGTCAGGGCGACACCGGCGGCGATCAGGGCGGCGGCGGTTGCCCAACGGATACGCATCTGTCAGTTCCTCCAGGTGGCTACCCACCAACGGGTGAGCAGGCCGGTGACGAGCCCGGTGAGCAGGCCGGCCAGGGTCAGCAGGAGCAGCAGCACCCAGCCGCGGCCCAGGTCCGGCCCGTCCGGAGCGGACGATGCGGCGACCACGTCGATGGTCAACTCGACGGGCATGCCCGGGTCCGCGGCGGTATCCGCTCGGGGTGAGAACATGTTGCTGACCACCAGGCAGACGGTGGTGACGGCCGAGGACGCGCTGGCTTCCGGCGTCGGGTCGCTGGCCTCGGGCCGCTCGACGTCGTCCCCGGCCGACCAACGCAGGCCGGTGGAGACCACGTCGGTACGTCCGCTGCCGGCGTCCACCCCGCGGACCAGTTCCCGGCCGTCCGCCGTGGTGGCCCGCAGCAGCACGCCGTGATCGGGGTTGACGGGGCGGTCGAGCGCGATGCTGACCGAGGCCCTCAGCTCCTGTCCCGGCCGTACCGGCACCCGGTACCAGCGATGCTCGGAGAAGCTCTCCCGGTCGGTGTAGACGCCGGGCGAGAGCAGGGGCGCACCCGGGCAGGCGTTCGTCCCGTCGACCTTCGCCGGGGTGGTGGCGTACGTGTCGCGGGCCCGGTCCACCAGTTGCTTCAGCCGGTCGGTCAGATCCTCGGCGCTCTGCGCGGCCGTGTAGGTACCGCCGGTCGCGGCGGCGATGCAGAGCAACTGCCGGCGCACCTTCTCGTCCGGTGCGAGACCGAGGGTGTCCACCACCAGCGTGGTGCCCTTGGCGGCCAGTTCCCGGGCCACCTGGCAGGGATCCGGTGGGGCGCAGGTGTCCTCGCCGTCGGTGATCAGCACGATCCGGCGTGCGGTGGTGCCGGCACCGAGATCCTTGGCGGCTTCGCGCAGGGCGAGCCCGACCGGAGTGAAGCCGGTCGGGCGCAGGGTCGCCACGGCGGCCTTGGCCTGCGTCCGGTCGACCGGGCCGACCGGCACGATCTGCTGGGTGTCCAGGCAGCCCTGCTGCTTGTTCTTGCCCTGATAGGTGGCGCCCAGCACCCGGATGCCCAGCTGGGTCTCGTCGGGTAGGGCGTCCACCACCTCGCCGAACGCCTGCTGGGCCACCGAGATCCGGCTCCGTCCGTCGATGTCGGTGGCCCGCATCGAACCACTCACATCCAGGACGAGCTGGACCCGGGGTGGCTCGCTTGGCGGTTCCGCTCGGTCGTCGGCGAGTGCCGGCACCGGGCCGGCCAGCGTCGTCGCCGTCAGCAGCCCCAGGAGGGCGGCTGACGACCATCTCTTGTTGATCACCGAGCGGAGTGTAGACAAGTCCACTCAGGACAGATCAGCCGGTCGCCGGTCGCCGGTCGCCGGTCGCGGTGCGAGCGGTGCCGCCGTGCCGTTCGCTACCGGGGGGTGAGCGTGGCGGCCGTGCGTACGAGGTCGGTGTCGACAGCGAAACGGCCGCTGATCAGCGTGGGCGGGTGGTCGACCGGAGCCTCGGCGACCCGCGCGGGGGAGATTCGCGCGGTGAACGTCCCGGCGTCGGGATCGAGACGTACCAGGGCGTCGTGGAAGTCGAGCCAGTTGCCGACGACCGGGTGCCACACCTTGTAGACGGTTTCCTTCGCACTGAAGATCACCGCCGGCCAGTGGATGCCCGGTGGTAGTTGTGCGACCTGCTCGTCCTCCTCGGGCAGGCAGATCAGTCGGCGTACCCCCGCACTGAGCTCGCGGTGTTGCTCGGCATCCATGCCGACTGCCCGGATCTCGTCGCTGCGGGCGACGGCCGCGGCGCAGTAGCCCCGGGTGTGCGTGATGGTGCCGACCAGCCCGGCCGGCCACACGGGTGAGCGGTCGGCGGCAGCCGGTACGGCGGCCGGTGGCAGACCGAGTGCGGCCATGGCGCGGCGGGCGCACATCCGGCCAGCGGTGAAGTCGCGGCGGCGGCTCTCCACCGCGCGGTCCCCGAGACAGGCCGCCTCGGCCGCGTGCAACCGTCCGGACCAGTCGTCCGGACCCGCCACGGCCACCGCGACGGCGGGCGGGAGCAGATCACGCACCTGCGGCTCCGGGGTAGTGCTTTCGACAAGTGTTGCCGGTACCAGCGACCGGCGACGATGGATACCTACGGTTGATGCAGTTCCTGGGGCGGGTCGCGGCGGCCATGGTTGGTCAACGTACCGCAACGGCGTAACGCCGCAGCGTTCCCGGACGCTGTAATTGAGCACGGGCACGTTCGAAGCGGCGGTGGGCGGCAGGCCCGCCGTCACCGGTGGAGGCGGAGAGGAGCGCGATGACGGGTGTTACGGATCGCTCGGGTGTCACCGTGGCGGAGGCGGGCGGAGCCGCGTCGCCCGGGCGGGTGGGCGAGCACGCCCCGGTGACCCCCGAATGGACGTGTGGCACCTGTGGCGCCGAGTGGCCCTGCGCCCGGAAACGGGAGCAGTTGCTGACCGAGTACGGCGTGGATCGACCGATGCTCAGTGTCTACCTGGGGGCCTGTCTCGCCGCCGCCGCCGAGGACCTGCATCTCGCCGGGTCGACGTCGTTGCAGGACAGGTTCTTCGGCTGGTTGCCGCGGCGCCCGAGGCGACACTGACTCGCTCGTCCGGACGATCGTCCAGACCGGACCCGGCTTCGATGTCGGGCTATGCCATGGGAAGCTGCGTGGCTGGACGTAACGGTTCAGCCATCCGCCGGACGGTGGCTCCGGGCGGCGCAGAGTCCGCGACGAGTCACGCTGTGGCAACAGTGGCCGCAACTTCTTGTCGCATTCAGCATTCGTCGGAAATCTGACCCACGCCGCCCCGTTGTGCCCTCGGTCGCGGGTGGTTAAGCTGCTGGTGCGCGCCCCAATCGCCCGCTTCCCCCGTGGCAGGCGATCGGGGCGCGTCCTATTTCCGAAGGAGGGCCCGTACGCCGAGGCGTACGGGCCCTCCTTCGGGTCAGATCCAGCGGCCGTCCAACCACATCCGCGCGGACCAGTCCTCGTACGGCAGCACCAAGCCCACGAAGATCGGATAGAAGTACGCGAAGCAGAGGACGACAAGCGCCACGTACGCACCGGCGATCACCCCGCCGACCAGCCGGCGGTCCCGGCTGGCCTCCTCGTCAGCACCGGTCACGGCCAGGGTGCCACTCGGCCCGGCCGGCGAGGCGATGGCGCCCAGCACGTAGACCACGGCGAGCACCAGGAACGGCAGCGTGGGCGCGGCGTAGAAGGAGAACATCGTCCGGCCGTCGAGGGCGAACCAGAACCAGGGCAGCAGCCCCGCCGCCACGGCGAGCAGGATCGCTCCGGCCCGCCAGTCCCGCCGGGCCAGGCCGAGCCAGACCAGCGCCACCAGCGCTGGCAGGAACGACCACCACAGCAGCGGGGTACCCAGCAGCAGGACCTCCTCGGCGCAGCTCGCCGCGCCACAGGGGCCCTCGCCGGTCCAGTGGAACGCCACCGGCCGACCCAGCAGCAGCCACTGCCACGGCCACGACTGGTACTTGTGCGGATCGTCGAGCTGGCTGTGGAAGCCCAGCGCCGCCTGGTGGTACTGGATCAGGTTCCACAGCGGGCCGACGACGGGCGCATCGCTGAGCCCGGCGTCCGGGTACCGCTCGGCGAGCCGGTAGTAGCCCTCCTGGCTGAACAACCAACCGGACCACGTCCCGACGTAGGTCACCGCCATCAGCAGACCGGCGAGCACCATCCACGGCACGCCGTCGAGCAGGGTGTCCCGCCACGGCCGGGGTACCCCGGCTGAGCGTCGGGCACCGACGTCCCAGAGGAACATCAGCAGGGCGAAGACGGGTACGAAGAACAGCGCGCTCCACTTGACCGCGAAGGCACAACCGAGCAGCACCCCGGTCGCCAGCCGCCACCAGGGCCAGTTCCGCCAGCCGCCGGGCGGGCGACCGGCCCGCCCCCGGGCGGCCGGATCCAGCCCGGACTCCAGCGCCCGGGCCCATCGGCGGCGAGTCGCGTCCCGATCCAGCACCAGCGCGCCGAAGGCGGCCAGGATGAAGAAGAGCAGAAAGATGTCGAGCAGCGCGGTGCGGGAGAGCACCAGGTGGAATCCGTCGACCGCGAGCAGCAGGCCGGCGGCGCAGCCCAGCACAGTGGAGCGGAACATCCGGCGGCCGATACGGACCAGCAGCAGCACCGACAGGGTGCCCAGCAGCGCCGCCGAGAAGCGCCAGCCGAACTCCGGCGCGGTGGTGAACAGGTGGCCGGGCACCGAGATGCCGTGCTCGGCGTCGCTGTAGCCGAAGGCCCACTCACCGAAGCCGATCAACCACTTGCCCAGCGGCGGGTGGACCACGTACGACGGGGCGTTGTTCGTGTAGTTCCACTCCACGCCCTTGTCGATCAGCCCCCAGCCGTCCCGGGCGTAGTAGACCTCGTCGAAGATCTTGCCGGGCGGATGGCTGAGGTTCGCGAACCGGAGAACCGCCGCGATGACCACGACAACCGCCGTGGCCAGCCACGAACGGTCGTCCAGCCCGGCCTCGACGGTGGCCAGCCGGCGGCGGATCATCGCCGGTACGCCACCCCCCGCCGGGCCGGGGGCGGTGGCTGTGGTGGCTCCCGGCTCCGAGGGCTGGTCGGAACTCGCGCTCTGTGCTGTCGACGCACTCGTCACCCGGCGATCGTAGGCTGCCAAGGGGGTCGGTGGTGCCTGTCGTCCCCATATCCGGTACGCCCATCGATGAAGGAGCGCGCTGCTGTGGGTGGAATGTCCGAAACCGGTCGCCTGATTCTGCTCGGCGCGCCGCTCGGCAACCCCGCCGACGCCTCCACCCGGCTGCGGGACACTCTCGCCGCCGTGGACGTGGTCGCCGCCGAGGACACCCGCCGGCTGAACCGGCTCGCCCGCGACCTCGATGTGACCATCCCCGGCCGGATCGTCTCGTACTTCGAGGGCAACGAGGAGCGGCGCACCCCGGAACTGGTCGAGGTGCTCACCGAGGGATACGTGGTAGCGCTGGTCACCGACGGCGGCATGCCAAGCGTCTCCGACCCCGGCTACCGGTTGGTCCGCGCCGCCCTGGACGCCGGGGTGCCGGTAACCGCCGCGCCCGGTCCCAGCGCCGTCACCACCGCCCTGGCGCTGTCCGGGCTGCCCAGCGACCGGTTCTGCTTCGAAGGGTTCCTGCCGCGTGCCCCCGGTGCCCGGCGCGCCCGGCTGCGGGCCCTGGCCGCCGAGGAACGGACGTTGGTTCTCTTCGAAGCGCCGCACCGGATCGCCGCCGCACTGACCGACCTGGCCGACACGTTCGGCGCCGACCGGCCCGCCGCTGTCTGCCGCGAACTGACCAAGACGTACGAGGAGGTGCTACGTCGTCCGCTCGGCGAGTTGGCCCGGTGGGCCGCCGACGGCGACCCGCGTGGCGAGATCACTCTCGTGGTGGCCGGGGCGCCCGCCGTGCCCGGCGTCCGCCCCGACGACGACGCGTTGCGCGCCGCGGTGGCCGAGCGGGAGGCGGCGGGCCGGAGCCGCCGGGACGCGATCACGGACGTGGCGGCCGAGTACGGGTTGCGCCGGCGCGACGTCTACGCGCTGGTGCACAAGTGAGGGCGGGTGCTACCAGGCGGCGATCAGGAAACCGAGGGCGGTCAGCAGCGGGCCGCCCAGCGAGGCGGCGATCGCCCAACGCCGCTCGGTCGGATCGGGTAGCCGGGTCGCACCGGTCCAGCGGGCGATGCCCACCGCGCAGCCGAGCACCCCGAGCACGCCGAGCAGCCAGCGCAGGTGAGCACCCACCCCACCGTCGGCGTACGCGACGTGACCGTCCGGGCCGGTCACCCGGGCGGGTAGGGCCGAGCCGGGCACCGCGCGGTCCCGGGACACCCCGCTGACCCGTACGCCGTGGATCCGGAACTCCTCCTCCACCGCCGTGAAGATGCCTCGGCACCGCTGGGTCAGGCCGTCGCCGGTGCACCTGGTGACAACCACCGTGCCGGAGGTGGCGTGCCCGACGGCGAGCCAGAGCGGACCGGCGCTGACCCAGGCGAAGAAGGCCGCCGCGAGGCTCAACCCGATCAACGCGGACAACCCCGCCAGGGGATCCGGCGGGTGACTGCTGCGTTCCCGACGCCGGTGCACCGGCCAGAACCGCCGCCACCACGGCTCGACGTCGCCGGGCTCCTCCTGCCGCACCGGCGTGCCGTCCCAGTGCACCTGCTCGATCGGTGCCCAGAAGGTGTCCTCGTCCGGCGTACCGTCGTCAGGTGATCGGCCCCGACGGCCCCGACGTCCGGGCGGCCGGACCGGAACCCGTCGCGGCAGCGTGTCCACCGGCGCGCCGGTCGTCGGCTCCACCTCGACTCCGGTGGGTGACTCGACCGTGGCGGGGTCGGCCCGCTCCGGACCGGCCGCGCCGGTCTCAAGCTCCGGTGCCGCCGAGGGCACCGCGCGGGGCTGAGGTGCCACCGTCTGGGTACGCGGCGACGCGGTGGAATCCACCCCCGGGTCGGAAAAAGGGCCGTCGGAGTGGTCTCGGGCGGCTCGGCTGCCAGTCACGCGTTTCATTTGACACCGGCGAGCGGGGTTGATCGGGCAGCTCAGGCAGCGTGTCGATGACAATTCGGACTATTTGCCGAGGGGCGTTGGCCCATCGTGCCGACCAGGGACCCCTATTGGTTCGCGGTCACCTTCCGGGGGTCACTAGGCTTTCTGTCCATGAGTCACGTTCTCGCGGCAGTGGCCTGGCCGTACGCCAACGGCCCGCGCCACATCGGCCACGTCTCCGGTTTCGGCGTTCCCTCCGACGTCTTCGCCCGGTACATGCGGATGGCCGGCCACGACGTGCTCATGGTCTCCGGCACCGACGAGCACGGCACCCCGATCCAGGTGCAGGCCGACGCCGAAGGACTGAAGCCACGGGAACTGGCCGACCGGTACAACCGGGTGATCGTCGAGGATCTGCACGGCCTCGGCCTCTCCTACGACCTGTTCACCCGCACCACCACCGGCAACCACTACGCCGTCGTGCAGGAGTTGTTCGAGGGGATGTACCGCAACGGGTACATCGTGCCGAAGACCACCATGGGGGCCATCTCGCCGTCCACCGGGCGGACCCTGCCCGACCGGTACATCGAGGGCACCTGCCCGATCTGCGGCTACGACAGCGCCCGAGGCGACCAGTGCGACAACTGCGGCAACCAGCTCGACCCGATCGACCTGATCAACCCACGGTCGAAGATCAACGGGGAGACGCCGGAGTTCGTCGAGACCGAGCACTTCTTCCTCGACCTGCCCGCCCTGGCCGACGTGCTGCGGCAGTGGCTGGACACCCGGGAGGGCTGGCGCCCGAACGTCCTGCGTTTCTCCAAGAACCTGCTGGACGACCTGCACCCCCGGGCCATCACCCGGGACCTGGAGTGGGGGGTACCGATCCCGCTCGACGGCTGGCGGGACCGCACCGACAAGCGGATCTACGTGTGGTTCGACGCCGTCATCGGCTACCTGTCCGCCTCCATCGAGTGGGCCCGCCGCACCGGCGACCCCGAGGCCTGGCGGAAGTGGTGGTCCACCGACGGGGAGGGGAAGGACTCGCAGGCCTACTACTTCATGGGCAAGGACAACATCGTCTTCCACTCGGTGATCTGGCCCGCGCTGCTCGCCGGCTACTCGGGCGAGGGCGATCGCGACGGTGAGCCGGGTCGGCTCGGACGGCTCAACCTGCCCACCGAGGTGGTCTCCAGCGAGTTCCTGACCATGGAGGGACGCAAGTTCTCCTCCTCGCGTCGGGTGGTCATCTACGTGCGCGACTTTCTCCAGCGCTACGACGCCGACGCGTTGCGCTACTTCATCGCGGTCGCCGGGCCGGAGAACAACGACACCGACTTCACCTGGGCCGAGTTCCTGCGCCGCAACAACGACGAACTGGTCGCCGGCTGGGGCAACCTGGTCAACCGGTCCATCTCGATGGCGGCGAAGAACTTCGGCGAGATCCCACCGATCGGCCCGGACGGGCTCACCGAGGCCGACGAGGCGCTGCTGGCCGTGGCGCGCGCCGGCTTCGGCACCGTCGGCGACCTGATCGCCCGGCACCGGCAGAAGCAGGCCATCGGCGAAGCGATGAAGGTGGTCGCCGAGGCCAACAAGTACCTCTCCGAGCAGGCGCCGTGGAAGCTCAAGGACGAGGCCGCCAAGCCCCGGATGGGCACCATCCTGCACGTCGCCCTCCAGGTGGTCAGCGACGCCAACACGCTGCTCACCCCGTTCCTGCCGCACTCCGCGCAGAAGATCCACGAGCTGCTCGGCGGCACCGGGGTGCACGCGCCGATGCCGGTGATCGAGGAGGTCGCCGACCTCGACGCCGGGCCCGCGTACCCGGTGCTGACCGGGGACTACACCCAGGGCGCGCGATGGGAGTCCGTGCCACTCGTGGTGGGCCGGGCGCTCGCCGCGCCCAAGCCGGTCTTCCGCAAGCTCGATCCCTCGATCGTCGAGGAGGAGCTGGCCCGGCTCGAAGGCTGACGCTCCGGCCGTCCGCGACGGGCGCGACCCGTTCGGGGTCGCGCCCGTGGCGTGACGTGTCCGGCCGCCCGTCCGGCGCGGCGTGCGCCGGACGTCGGCCCGGCCCGCATCAGGCGCGGGCCATGGCCGGGGAGCCGATGAACTCCATGATCGCCTTGTTCACCTCGTCGGCGTTGGTCCACGGGGTGCCGTGCGGCGCGCCCTTGAGGGTGACCAACCGGCTGTCGGCGAGCATCGGCTGCAACCGCTGGCCCGTCTTCGGGTACGGCAGCACGTTGTCCTTGTCGCCCTGCACGATCAGCACCGGCACGTCGATCCGGGACACGTCGGCCCGGAAGTCGGTGCCCCAGGCGTCCACGCTGTCGTGCGTGGCCTTGGCGGAGGCCATCGCCCCGATGTTCCAGTGCGCCCGGTACGCCTCCTCGCTGACCAATTTGCCCTTGTTCTCGTCGTAGTTGAAGAAGTTGTTGCAGAACTGCGTGAGGTAGGCGAAGCGGTCCTGCGTGATCGCCTGCTTGAACCCCTCGAAGAGGCTCGCCTCGACACCTTCGGGGTTGTCCGGCGCCTGCCGCAGATACGGCGCCAGCGGCGCCAGCAGCACCGCCCGGTCCACCCGATCCGAGCCGTACGCGCCCAGGTAGCGGGTCACCTCGCCGGTACCCATCGAGTGGCCGACCAGGATCGTGTTGCGCAGGTCCAGCTCGGTCATCAGCACGTCGAGGTCGGCGGCGAAGGTGTCGTAGTCGTACCCGAACGCCGGTTGCGCCGAGTTGCCGTAGCCGCGCCGGTCGTAGGTGATCACCCGGTAGCCGGCGTCGAGCAGCGGTCCGGAGACCTTCTCCCAGGTCGCCCCGTTGAACGGGAAGCCGTGGATCAGCACGATCGGCTGACCCGACCCATGGTCCTCGTAGTACAGGTCGATGGGCGCGGAGTTCTCCGTGCCGACGGTGATGAAGGGCATCTCGTCCTCCTGTCAGGGTGGGAAACCGAGGCTTCCCCGGCGGGCATCCGATATTCCTGCCCCACCCCGCCCGACAGGACCAGGTCAGAGGAGATACGGGTGGTCCACCACCTGGTCGTCGGTGACCTCACCGCCCGGGGCCCACGTCTCGTAGACGCCCCGTTCGTGGCACTGTGCGCCGGTCACGGCGACCGCGTCCGGATCCGGGCGTCGCAACCGCAACCGCAGCCAGCCCGCCTCCTCCCGCAGCACCAGACACGGCACCCCGCGCCAGGCGGCCAGGCGCAACCGTCGGCTCACCCCGTCGACCGGGTACCGGGCGGCCCGGGTCAGCGCCAGCACCCGGAAATCACCGGGCAGGTCGGCGACCGCCTCGTACTCCCCGCCCGCGTACGTGCCCACCAGGCGGGTCGACCGTGGCGCCTCCCCGGTCGGCACGTACTCCTGATCCGGGGACAGACCCGGCACCGCGGCGAGCAGGTGTCGCCACTGCGGCCCGACCATCCGCAGCCAGCCCCGCTGCTCGGCCTGGTAGGCGTAGAGCACCACCTCCAGGCCCTCCGCCGGGTAGGCCAGCAGGGTGGCGTTCGCGGGCATCGGCAGGTCGGCGAAGTCCCGGGTGACGAACTCGGGGAGCAGGTGGTGACTGCTCGGCGTGAAGCCGGTACCCAGCACCGCCGGACCCAACCGGTCCCGGGCGCCCAACGCCGTCAGCCCGCGGTACGCCGCGCCCGCCGGCACGTCGTAGTCGCCCGGGTCGGCCGCACGCCAGCGCAACGCGTACGTCACGTCCGCACCGTCCCGGCTGTCCTCGCCGTCGGTACGCAGCACACTCGTCGTCATCGGGGTGCGCAGGTGCGCCACGTCGTGTTCCCGGTAGCAGAAACCGTGCGGCAGCCAGCCGCGTACGTATCCGGCGAGCTGCCGAGCGGAGAGGATCTTCATCATCCGGGTGCCACGCCGTACGCCGGCCGAGGCGCGTACCGCCGTGATCAGCGGATCGTCCGCGGCGGCCGGCTGCTGGGCGAGCCGGTGCACCTCCGCCCAGCCCCGCTCGCGGTGCAGCGGCACCAGCAGGGGAGTCTCCGGGTCCTCGGCCTGTTCGGTCGCCCCGTACACGGTGCCGACCTCGGTGACGTGCACGAACCGTCGCCACGGCAGCGCCGAGTTCACCCGGGGCGCCCACTCGAAACCGGCCACCTCGTCGGCGCTGAACAACTCGTACGCCGCGCCCCGGGCGATCTCCTCCGCCGGGTACACCGCGCCGCCGAACGCCACCCGCAGACCGGTCCGCTCCGGCACCGCACCTCCGGCCCGGAAAAGCTCGCTTCGCGCGTCCACGTCGCGACGGTAGGTGCGCGGGGCGTAGCCGAGGTGAACTCCGGGTGGCCTCCGGATGGACTCGTCAGGTGTGTGATCCTGTCGAGGAGATGAGCGAATCGACCGAGTCCCGTAGCCAGCGTGCCGCCCGCCGCGCCGGAGAGTTCCCACCCGTACCCGAGCCGCTGCCCCGACCGGTGCTGGACAGCCACACCCACCTCGACATCACCGTAAGCGAGGCCGGGGTACCCGGTGGCGGCGATCCCGCCGACCCGGTCGCCGCCGCCATCGACGTCGCCGCCGCCGTGGGGGTGGACCGGCTGGTGCAGGTCGGGGTGGACGTCGCCTCCTCCCGCTGGGGCGCCGAGGTGGCCGGCAGCTACCCGGTGGTGCTGGCCACGGTCGCGCTGCACCCCAACGAGGCGCCCCGGCTGGCCGACCTCGACGGTGCTCTGCGCGAGATCGAGGCACTGGCCGGTCAGGAGCGGGTCCGTGGTGTCGGTGAGACCGGAATGGACCGCTACCGAACCGGCGACGAGGGCCGCGCCGCGCAGGAGGAGAGCTTCCGGGCGCACATCGCCATCGCCAAGCGGTACGGCCGGACGCTTGTGATTCACGATCGGGACGCGCACGCCGACGTGCTGCGCATCCTCGACGACGAGGGCGCACCGGACACGGTGGTGATGCACTGCTTCTCCGGCGACGCCGAGTTCGCCGCCGAGTGCGTCCGCCGGGGCTACCTGCTCAGCTTCGCCGGTACGGTCACCTTCGCCAGCGCCGGGGCGCTGCGGGAGGCCGCCGCGCTGACCCCGCTGGATCAGATCCTGGTGGAGACCGACGCGCCGTACCTCACTCCCGTCCCGTACCGAGGTCGGCCCAACGCCTCCTACCTGATTCCGCTGACCGTCCGGGCGCTGGCCGCCGCCACCGGCGCCGACCTCGACGAGCTCTGCGCCGCCATCTCGGCCACCGGGGAACGGGCCTTCGGTCCCTGGCACCCGGCCGGCGTCGGCGGCTGACCCGTACTCTGTCGGGTTATGGCCGCAGACCTGCTCGGCCCGGCGGAGATCCGGGACCTCGCCGCCCGGCTCGGCGTCGCACCCACCAAGAAGCTCGGCCAGAACTTCGTGCACGACCCCAACACGGTCCGCCGGATCGTCGCCACCGCCGGTCTCGCTCCCGATGACGTGGCGTTGGAGGTGGGCCCCGGACTGGGTTCGCTCACCCTCGCCCTGCTGCCCGCTGCCACCCACGTGCACGCCGTCGAGATCGACGCCACGCTGGCCGCCGCGCTCACCGGCACCGCCGCCCGGCATGCCGGCCCGGCCGCCGACCGACTCACCGTGCACCACGCGGACGCCCTGCGGATCACCGCCGCCGACCTGGCCGACCCGGCACCCACCGCGCTGGTGGCGAACCTGCCCTACAACGTCGCCGTACCAGTGGTGCTGCACCTGCTCGCCGCGTTGCCCAGCCTCCGGCACGGACTGGTGATGGTGCAGAAGGAGGTCGCCGACCGGCTCGTCGCCGGTCCCGGCTCCAAGGTGTACGGCATACCGTCGGTCAAGCTGGCGTGGTACGCCCACGCCCGGGCCGCCGGGAAGGTGCCGCCGAACGTGTTCTGGCCGGTGCCAAACGTCGACTCCGGTCTGGTCGCCTTCACCCGCCGCGAGCCGCCCCGCGCCGATGTACCCCGCGACCAGGTCTTCGCGGTGGTGGACGCCGCTTTCGCGCAGCGGCGCAAGACCCTGCGCGCGGCCTTGGCCGGCTGGGCCGGCGGCGCCGACCGGGCCGCCGCCGCGCTCACCGCCGCCGGCGTCGACCCCGGCGCGCGCGGTGAGTCACTCACCGTCGCGCAGTTCGCCGCGGTGGCCGCGTCGGCCCCGAGCCGTACGCCGGCAGCCCAGTAGGCTGAGCCCGTGCCCGCCGAGGAGGTGTACCAGTGACCGCCCAGCCGATCGATCCCGACGTGTCCGGCATGTGGGGCCCGGACCCGCTTCGGCAACGCCTGGCCAACTACACCATCGAGGACGTGCTGAATCCCGTGCACGTGAACGCGTACGACCTTGTCGACGGCCGCTACGAGCTGGTCGCCGACTCCGCCGAGGAGCTGATCGTGACCAAGCCGTTCGACGTGCGGCTGCCCGTCCGGGACATCGCCCCGTGACCGAGGCCTGGCGACCGGACGACGACGAGCCGCGCGGGGCGACCGGTCCGGTTCGGGTACGGGTGCCCGCCAAAGTCAACCTGCACCTGGGGGTCGGTCCGCTGCGCCGGGACGGCTACCACGAGCTGAACACCGTGTACCACGCGATCTCGATCTACGACGAGCTGACCGCGCGGCGCGGCGACACGTTGACCCTCACCATGGAGGGCGAGGGCACCGGGGAACTCGCCCTCGACGACTCCAACCTGATCATCCGGGCGGCGCACGCCCTCGCCGGGTACGCCGGGGTGATGCCGCACGCCCGGCTGCACCTGCGCAAGCAGATCCCGCTGGCCGGTGGGCTCGCCGGCGGCAGCGCCGACGCGGCGGCCGCCCTGGTCGCCTGCGACGCGCTGTGGGGCACCGGCCTGGCCCGTGACGAGTTGGCGAGCATCGCCGCCGACCTCGGCTCGGACGTGCCCTTCCTGATCCACGGCGGCACCGCGTTGGGCACCGGCCGGGGCGAGGCGGTGAGTCCGGTGCTGGCCCGGCCCACCTCCTGGCACTGGGTGGTCGCCATCGCCGACGGCGGCCTGTCCACCCCACAGGCGTACCGGGAACTCGACCGGCTCCGCGAGACCGGCGCCGCCGGGCCGCCCCTGGGCAGCACCGACGGGCTGCTCGCCGCGCTGCGGCAGCGCGACCCCCGGGTGCTCGCCCCGACCCTCGGCAACGACCTTCAGGACGCCGCCCTGGCCATGCGGCCGTCGCTGGCGAACACCCTGAAGGCCGGCGAGGCCGCCGGGGCGCTGGCCGGCATCGTCTCCGGCTCGGGGCCCACCTGCGTGTTCCTCACCGCCGACGCCGCCGACGCGGAACGCGTCGCCGCCGAGTTGGCGGCGGCCGGGGTGTGCCGGCAGGCGCGCGTCGCCCACGGCCCGGTACACGGCGCCCGGATCACCTGACGGCACCCACCGACCCGGGGCGGGTCAGGTGATGCTCGGTTGCGTCCGCCGGTGCCCGCTGCCCGGGACGCCGCCGAGCAGCGCAGCCGTCTCGCGTAGCGCCTCGTCCAGCGGCTGCGGACGAAGACCGAAGGTGGCGGTGGCGGCGGTGGAGCCCATGACGAACGGTCGGGCGAACTGGTACGCCGTGGTCTGGAACTCACGAAGCATCGGGGAGAGCAGCCCACCGGCGCGGAAGAGTGCGCCGGGAATTGTGGTGAGCTTCGGGGCGGGCGCGCCGGCCACCTCGGTGAAGCGGGTGGCGAGTTCCCGAACCGTCAGCGGTGACGCGCTCGGCACATGCCAGGGCCGGTTCCAGGCCCGCTCGTCGGTTGCGGCGGTGACCAGCATCGCCGCCATGTCGTTGATCGACGTCCAGGTGTGCGGCACGTCGAGCGGAGCAGGGACGAAGGTGCGACGGCCGGCGAGCAGCGGCTTACCGATGAAGAAGCTGAAGATCGACTGCGCCTGGAGGTAGTCGCTGCCGCGTACCTCCGTCACGGCGCGGATCCGACCGGCACGCTGGGCGGCGAGGGCGGCACGCCAGATGTCGGCGCGCATCTTCAGCTTCGGGTGGGTGGCGGCGAGCGGGTTCTCCTCGGTCATCGGGCCGGTGATCTCGCCGTAGCCGTAGATGCAGCCGGCGATCACCAGCGGTGCGCCGGAGCGTTCGGCGGCGGTGAGCAGCGCGGCAGCCATCGGCGGCCAGTCGGTGAGCCACCGGTGATAAGCCGGGTTGAGGCAGTTGTAGATGGCGGTCACACCCTCGGCGAGTTCACCCAGCCGGTCGGCGTCGCTCGCGTCGGCGGCGATCCGCTCGACCCGTGGGTGGGCCGGTCCACGCCCGGAGCGGCTGACGATCACCACCTGCTCACCGCGCTCGGCTAGCTGTCGCGCGGTGGTCGAACCGACCATCCCGGCACCGACGATCAGATGTGTGGCCATGACAAACCCCCTGAATGAGAGCGGCGCTCTCTGTTGAGACCAATGCTCACTCACTTGGGTGCCCGTCGTCAAGAGCAGTGCTCTCGAATGTGTGCGACAATCGCTGGCATGCCCGCCGCCGCCATCCGGGCCCGGGCCCGGGCCGAAATGATCAACGAGATCAAGACGATCGCCCGCCGACACCTCGCGGCGGAGGGGGCAAACCTGTCCCTGCGCGCAGTCGCCCGGGAGATGGGAATGGTCTCCTCGGCGATCTACAGGTACTTCCCAAGCCGGGACGAACTGCTCACCGCGCTGATCGTCGACGGCTACCACGCCCTCGGCGACGCCGCCGAAGCCGCCGACACCGAGGTGGCCGACCGGGCCGACCTGCGGGGCCGGTGGCTCGCCGTCTGCCAGGCGATCCGCCGCTGGGCGCTGTCCAACCCCGCCGAGTACGCCCTGCTCTTCGGCAGCCCGGTGCCCGGGTACGCGGCCCCGCAGGAAACCACCGCCGCGGCGGCCCGGACCCCGGCCGTCCTGATCGGCATCCTCGCCGACGGGCTCGCCACCGGCGCGTTGGCCCGTCCCGACCCGGGAGAGCTGCCCGGTCCCGTCCGATCCGACCTCGCCACCGTCCGCGACCGGCTCTTCCCCGGCCTGCCCGAAGCGCTCCTGGCCCGGGGTGCCACCGCCTGGATCCACTGCTTCGGAGCTGTCAGCTTCGAACTCTTCGGCCAGCTCAACGGCGTGATCGAGGCCCGGGAGGAGTACTTCGACCACCAGACCCGGCAGATGGCCGACCTGATCGGCCTGCCCGACGCGGGATAGCCGACCCGCAGCACCGGCGACCCGCCCGCGTACCCTGGAACGACAGGCGTCCCCAGGTGCCCCCGGCACCCGGGACGCCTTGATCATGAAAGGTGGGTACGTGGCCAACATCGTCAACCTGGACCGGGTGTCCAAGGGCTACGGCGCGGCCGGGCCGCTGCTCACCGAGGTCTCGCTCGGCCTGGAGGACGCCGACCGGATCGGCGTCGTCGGGCTCAACGGCGCCGGCAAGTCCACCCTGCTACGACTGCTGACCCGTACCGAGCAGCCCGATGACGGCCGGGTCACCCACCGCCGCGACCTGCGCGTCGCCTGGCTGCCACAGAACCTCACCCTCAGCCCCGAGGCCACCGTCCGGGACGTCGTGCTCGGCACCGAGTGGCTCGCCGAGAGCATGGGCGCGGAGCACGAATGGGCCGGCGACGCCGGCGTACGCGCCATCCTCGACGGGCTCGGCATGCCGCACCTGGGTCTCGACGCCCCGGTCGGGCCGATGTCCGGTGGTGAGCGCCGCCGGGTGGCGCTCGCCGCCCTGCTGGTCCGCGACGCCGACCTGCTCATCCTCGACGAGCCCACCAACCACCTCGACGTCAGTGGCGTCGACTGGCTGGCCCGGCACCTGCTCAGCCGCAAAGGCGCTCTGGTCGTGGTCACCCACGACCGCTGGTTCCTCGACGCCGTCTGCACCACCACGTGGGAGGTCGCCGACCAGACCGTGCGGGCCTACGAGGGTGGCTACGCCGCCTGGATCCTCGCCCGCGCCGAGCGGGAACGAATCGCCGCCGCCACCGAGGCGCGCCGGCAGAACCTGCTCCGCAAGGAGATCGCCTGGCTGCGCCGTGGCCCCCCGGCCCGCACCTCGAAGCCGAAGTTCCGCATTGACGCGGCCAACGCCCTCATCGCCGACGTGCCGCCGCCGCGCGACACCATGTCGCTGCAACGACTGGCCACCGCCCGGCTCGGCAAGCAGGTCTACGACCTGGAAAACGTCCGGCTGCACGCCGGCCCCAAGACCATCCTCGACGACGTCACCTGGCAGGTCGGCCCCGGCGACCGGGTCGCCATCCTCGGCGCCAACGGCGCCGGCAAGACCACCCTGCTACGGATGCTGGCCGGCGTCACCCGCCCCGACAGCGGACGAATGGCCACCGGCAGCACCGTACGGCCCGCGTTCCTCTCCCAGGAACTCGCCGAGCTGCCCAGCGACCTGCGCGTTCTCGAAGCAGTCGAGGAGGTCGCCCGGCGGGTCCGCCTCGGCGATCGGGAGATCTCCGCCGCCCAGCTCGCCGAGGTGTTCGGCTTCGACGACCGGCGCCTCTGGACTCCGGTCGGTGACCTCTCCGGCGGCGAGCGGCGTCGGCTCCAGATGCTGCGCCTGCTGGCCGGCGAACCGAACGTGCTGCTGTTCGACGAACCCACGAACGACCTCGACACCGACACCCTCGCCGCGCTGGAGGACCTGCTCGACTCCTGGCCCGGGACGATCGTGGTGGCCAGCCACGACCGCTACCTCATCGAGCGGGTCACCGACTCGGCGTACGGCATGTTCGGCGACGGCCGGCTGGTGCACCTGCCCGGTGGTGTCGACGAGTACCTCTCCCGCGCCAACGACCGGCCGGGGCTCGGGCGTACGCCGGCAGCTTCGGCACCAACCACCGCACCCGTCGACGGCGGGATGAGTGCCGCCGAGGCCCGGCAGGCCCGCAAGGAACTGGCCCGTCTCGAACGGCAGGTCGGCAAGTTGGAACAGAAGGAGGCCGCCCTGCTGGACCAGCTCGCCGCCAACGCCACCGACTACACCCGGGTGGCCGAGCTGGACGCCCAGCTCACCCAGGTACGCGGTGAGCGGGAGGAGGTCGAGCAGGCCTGGCTCGCTCTGGCCGACGAGATCCCCGCGAGCTAGACCGTCCCACTCGCCGCCGACGCTGCTTCGACGTGGCGTTCGTGGTACCCCGTGTGCGGCGTCACAGGGTCGGATGCGGGAGAATCGCCGTCGACCCTCACCCAACGGCGTTGGAGACACAGACATGGCCCACACCCCCGTCAACCACCCCGCGCGGCCGATCTACCGGGCGATCGGCGGGCTGATCGGTCTGTACCTGGTGGCCTTCGGTGTGATCGGGCTCCTGACCAGCACCGGCGAGCCCTTCTTCAGCCAGGGCGACACCCAGATCCTGGGGCAGGGCACGAACCTCGGCTTCTCCCTGTTCAACATCGTGGTCGGCGCGATCGTGCTGGCCGGCACCGCGATCGGGCGCAACCTCGACGTGCTGGTCAACCAGTGGTCGGCGTACCTGATCATGGTGGTGAGCCTGGCGGGCCTCGCCTTCATCCGGACCGAGGCCAACATCTTCAACCTCAGCGTCGCCACGGTGATCGTCCAGATGGTGCTCAGCCTGGTGCTGCTGATGGCCGGCATGTACGGCAAGGTCGGTAGCGACGAGGAGCACGAGGCGTGGCAGAAGGCTCGGCTCGTGCTCTGAGGTATCGCTTTTTGGTTCCGGTTGGGGTCTTCGCCGGAGCCCGACCCACTCCGGGCGGTCAGGCTTGATCCCTGCGCGGGTCGGGCTCCGGCGAAGACCTGTCGGGGTTGCGCATCCGTCCGGAGGGCCCGGCCGGGGCGGGGGATCTTGAGGCTGGTTGCGCCTCAGCCAGCCTCGCGGCCGGAGTTGGCGTTTGAGGGACGCGAACCGCGTGGTTGCGGGACAATGTCGTTATTGTTCCGCTTTGCGTGGAGGAACCGATGCCGCACTTTCCGGTCAACCATCCGGCGCGGCCGTTCTACCGGGCGCTGTCCGGTCTGGTCGGGCTCTACATCCTGATCTTCGGTGTCTGGGGGACCGCGCTCACCTGGGGCGACCCGCTGTTCGGTCGGAACGGCAACTGGGCTCTGGGCCTGCGCACCAACCTGGCCTTCTCACTGGCCTCCATCGCCTTCGGGATCGTGCTCATCATCGGCGCGTCCCGGCGAACCAACCTCGGTCACTACATGAATCTCACCGCCGGAGCCGTCTTCCTGGTCACCAGCATCCTGATGATGTCGGTGCTCCAGACCGACGCCAACTTCCTGAACTTCTCCATGTCGACGGTGATCGTCTCGATGCTCTTCGGGCTGATCCTGCTCGGCACCGGCCTCTACGACAAGATCGGCCCGCACGAGGACGCCGAGGCCGAGCGGAACCGCCGGAACCACCCCGTCGCGGAGATCCACCGCCGCTGACGGGTGCGCCGGCGGTCAGCGTCCGGACGCGGTGATCAGGCCCGGCTTGGCCTCCAGATGCGACAACCCGTTCCAGGAAAGATTCACCAGGTGCGCGGCGACCGTCTCCTTGCGCGGCTTACGCACCTCCAGCCACCATCGGCCGGTCAACGCGACCATCCCCACCAACGCCTGCGCGTACAACTCGGCTAGCTTCGGGTCGTAACCGCGGCTGGAGAACTCCGCGCCGAGAATGTGCTCCACCTGGTGCGCCACGTCGTTCATCACGCTGCTGAAGTTTCCGGTCGCCGAGAGCACCGGCGACTCCCGTACCAGCACCCGGAACCCGCTGGTCTCCTCCTCGATGTAGCCGAGCAGGGCCAGCGCGGCCTGCTCCAGCAACTCCCGCGGATGACCTGCGGTAAGTGCCGTGGTGATCCGGTCCAGCAGGGATCGGACCTCCCGGTCCACCACCACCGCGTAGAGCCCCTCCTTGCCGCCGAAGTGCTCGTAGACCACCGGCTTGGAAACCTTCGCACGCGACGCCACCTCCTCGATGGAGGTGGCGTCGAAGCCACGCTCGGCGAAGATCTGCCGACCAATCGAGATCAACTGCTCGCGACGCTGAGCGGCGGACATGCGTACCCGGGACGTCGGCTTGGCCGCTGCGGCGGGCACCGGCCGCCGTCGTTTGCCGCCCTCCACGTGGGAAGTCTCGGCCATCTCGTCACCTCGCTGGCGCTCAGTGACGCCCTGTCGTGGGATGCTGCCTGTTTTCCGCCCGGTCACCCGAACATACTGCCAGGTAACTTGCGGGTTGGCCGCCCGGTTACCGTCCGGGTGGTGGTGGGAAGTCACGATCGCTGCCCACCACAAACGCCAAGCGAGCGTCTCAGGCCGCCGGCTTGGCCAGCTTCGCCGCGATCCGTTCCGGCTTCGGCCAGCGCACGTCCCACGCCGCCCCGACCTTCTCGAACAGCCAGATCACCCGGGCCGAGATGTCGATCTGCCCCCGCAGGACACCGTGCCGGGCACTCGTCGGATCGGCATGGTGCAGGTTGTGCCAGCTCTCCCCGAAGGAGAGCAGCGCGAGGGGCCAGAAGTTCGCCGCCCGGTCGCCGTGGCGCATCATGAACGGCCGCTCCCCGTACACGTGACACACCGAGTTGATCGACCAGGTGACGTGGTGCAGCAACGAGATGCGGACCAGACCGGCCCAGAACAGCGCACTCAACGCGCCCTGCCAGGACCACGTCAGCAACCCGCCCATCAACGCCGGCCCGAGCACCGACACGATCACCAGCACCGGGAAGAACCGGTCCATCCGCCGGATGTCCCGGTCGGCCAGCAGGTCCGGGGCGAAACGCTCCCGGTTGGACAGTTCCCGGCCGAACAGCCAGCCCATGTGCGCGTGGAACAACCCCTTGATCAGACCCCGTACGGTGGTGCCGAACCGCCACGGCGAGTGCGGATCCCCCTCCAGGTCGGAGAAGGCGTGGTGCCGCCGGTGGTCGGCCACCCACTGAATGATCTCGCCCTGCACGGCGAGTGAGCCCGAGGCGGCCATCGCGATGCGCAGCCACCGCTTCGCCTTGAACGAGCCATGGGTGAAGTAGCGGTGGTAGCCGACCGTGATGCCCAGGCCGGACAGCACGTACCAGAAGGCTGAGATGCCCACGTCGACCCAGCTGAGCCAGCCACCCCAGGCCACCGGCACGGCGGCGATCAGCGCCGCGAACGGGATAACCACGAAGGACCACAGCGCGATCAGAATGCCGCGTGACTGGGTGCCCTGGGTGAGGGGCTTCGGACTGGTCGGCTGCGGGCCGAGAACGGCGGCGGACATGGCACCTCGCAGGGGACGATCGGTTCGCAATCTACGCCTACGTCACCGTAACTTAAGGGCCCGGTAGATCACATCAGACAGGGACACGAATGGATGCCTGATGTGTCGTACGTTCGTCCTAACCTGCACCCCATGACTGGTTTCGACGCCACCGAAGTGCGCCGACTGCGCACCGAGGAGCAGCTGTCGGTCCGGGAGATCCGGGCTCGCACCGGCCTCGGCCGTAACCGGATCTACGAGATGCTGCGGGGCATCCCCGCGCCGGACCGGGTCCGACGCCCCAGGGCAAAGGACGACCTGCGCGCGGAGGCGGTGGCGCTGCGCTCGTCGGGCCGTCCGGTGCCGGAGATCGCGCGGCAGCTCGGGGTGAGCCGGTCGACGGCTTACCTCTGGGTCCGGCACCTCCCGCTCGAACGCGATCCCGAGGAGGAGCGCCAGCGCCGGCGTGCCCACTCGAAGTTGATGACTGATGCACAGTGGAATGAGCATCGTCGGGCCCGCGACGCCGCGCGGGCCGCGACGGTGGACGCCGCCGCCGCTTGGGTCAAGAACCTGCGCTACCGCGACCTCGTGCTGGTCGGCGCGGCCCTCTACTGGGCTGAGGGCAGCAAAGCCAAGCCCTGGCGGCCACACGACTGCCGGGTCCGTTTCGTGAACAGCGACCCCGTGTTGGTCACCCTGTTCATTGAGTTCGTGGAGGCATTGGGCGAACGGCGGGAGGCGCTGCGCTATCGGGTCGCGATCCACGAGTCGGCCGACGCCGCCGAGGCGGTCGGCTGGTGGGCCGACCAGATCGGTGTGTCGGCTGAGGTGTTCCAGCCCTCGACCATGAAGCGACATCGCCCGACAACCGTGCGCCGCAACACGGGAGAGTCCTATCGGGGTTGTCTGAGTGTCGAGGTGCCTCGGTCCCGCCGGTTGTATTGGAAGATCGAAGGGATCATGAAGGGCATGGCCGATGGCGTCCGGACGGCGGGACGCTAAGGTGTAGGGGTCCAGCTAGCGACAGCTTTTGTCCGTTTTAGCCCGTCCCGGGTCGTCTAATGGCAGGACGTCAGGTTTTGGTCCTGATTATAGGGGTTCGAATCCTCTCCCGGGAGCTTTTGCTGATCTGTGGCTGATGTCTGGTTAGCATGGCCGCGAGACTGTCCGCGTTCCGACGGGAGCCACGTCGTGCCCGAGCCCCACACCCGTACCGTCGTCGTACTCGCCGCCGGTGAGGGCAAGCGGATGAAGTCCTCGTTGCCCAAGGTCCTGCATCCGCTGCTCGGTCGGACGCTGGTGGGCCACGTGCTCAACGCCGCCGATCCGCTGGCTGCGGCGCGCACCCTGGTGGTGGTCGGGCACGGCGCCGACCAGGTCCGCGCCCACCTCGCCGGGATCGCCCCCGAGGCCACCGCGGTGCACCAGGCGGAGCAGCTCGGCACCGGGCACGCGGTGCGGATCGCGCTGGAGGCCGCCCCGGAGGTCACCGGCACGGTGGTGGTGCTCAACGGCGATGTGCCGTTGCTGCGACCCGAGACGGTCGGTGCGCTGGTGGCGGCCCACGAGAGCGAGGGCGCAGCGGCGACCGTGCTCGCGGCGGAGGTGCCGGACCCGACCGGGCTCGGACGCATCGTGCGGGACGCGGCGGGCCGGTTGGAGCAGATCGTCGAGCAGCGTGACGCCACTCCCGCGCAGCTGGCTGTCCGGGAGATCAACGCCGGGATCTACGCGTTCGACGCAACCCGGCTGCGGGACGTGCTCGGCAAGCTGTCGACCGACAACGACCAGGGCGAGGAGTACCTCACCGACGTCTTCAAGATGCTGGTCTCCGCCGGCGAGCCGGTGGGGGTGCACCTGGCGGTCGACCACACCGAGACGCTCGGCTGCAACGACCGGGTGGAGCTGGCGGCGCTGCGCCGGCTGCTGCGTGACCGGGTCAACGAGCGGTGGATGCGGGCCGGCGTCAGTCTGCTCGACCCCGACACCACCTGGATCGACGTGACGGTGGCCCTGGACCGCGACGCGGTGGTGGATCAGAACACCCAGCTACGTGGCGGTTCGGTGGTCGGGAGCGGCGCGGTGGTCGGGCCGGACGTGACGTTGATCGACACGGTGGTCGGGCCCGGCGCGACGGTGCTGCGCAGCCACGCGGTCGGTGCCGAGGTGGGGCCGGGCGCCAGCGTCGGGCCGTACGCGTACCTGCGGCCGGACGCACGGCTGGCGGAGCGGTCGAAGGTCGGCACCTTCGTCGAGGTGAAGAACTCCGAGCTGGGCGCCGGCGCAAAGGTGCCGCACCTGTCGTACGTGGGTGACGCCACGATCGGAGCGCGGGCGAACATCGGCGCGGCGACGATCTTCGTGAACTACGACGGGGTGAACAAGCACCGCACCGTGGTCGGCGAGGCGGCGTTCGTGGGCTGCGACACGAGCCTGATCGCACCGGTCGAGGTGGGTGCCGGGGCGTACGTGGCGGCGGGTAGCGCGATCAGCAAGGACGTGCCGCCGGGGGCGTTGGGGCTGACCCGGGCGCCGCAGCGCAGCGTCGAGGGCTGGGTGGCGCGCAAGCGCGCGGGCACTGCTTCCGCCGAGGCGGCCGAGCGTGCCCTTCGGGGTGGGCAGGGTGCTCCGGCCGCGACGCCCTCCGCAAGCGAAGGTGAGGCAATCCACGGCACCGCCGAGTCGGTGGGCGGTACGCCCGGGCCGGGAGATACTGCAACCGAATAGTCCCCGGCCGACCACCACCGCAGGCCGGGTACCGCCGACCGAATACGGGAGCAGACGGGCCCATGGGCAGCATCGTCGCCGAAAACCGCAAAAGCCTGATGCTCTTCTCCGGACGTGGTTTTCCGGAGTTGGCCAAGGAGATCGGTGAGGTGCTCGGCGTCGCGCCGACGCCGGCCGACGCGTACGAGTTCGCCAACGGCGAGATCTTCGTACGGTTCAAGGACTCGGTACGTGGTTCGGACGCCTTCGTGGTGCAGTCGGTCACGCACGGGGTGAACACGTGGGTCATGGAGACCCTGATCATGGTGGACGCGCTGAAGCGTGGTTCGGCCAAGCGGATCACGGTCGTCCTGCCGTTCTATCCGTACTCCCGCCAGGACAAGAAGCACCGCGGCCGGGAGCCGATCTCGGCGCGGCTGGTCGCCGACCTGTTGAAGACGGCCGGGGCGAACCGCATCCTCACCGTGGACCTGCACACCGCGCAGATCCAGGGTTTCTTCGACGGCCCGGTGGACCACCTCTTCGCGATGGACATCCTGGCCGAGTATGTGGAGCGCAAGTACGCGGGCCGGCCGATGACGGTGGTCGCGCCGGACTCGGGCCGGGTACGGGTGGCCGAGCGGTGGACGGACCGGCTGGGTGGTTGCCCGCTGGCGTTCATCCACAAGACCCGGGACCCGATGAAGCCGAACCAGGTGGTGGCGAACCGGGTGGTCGGTGAGGTCGAGGATCGGGTCTGCCTGATCGTCGACGACATGATCGACACGGGTGGCACGATCTGCCGGGCGGCGGACATCCTGAAGGAGTCGGGGGCGGCGGACGTGATCGTGGCGTCCACCCACGCGTTGCTGTCCGACCCGGCGACGGAGCGGTTGAAGAACAGCCCGATCAGCGAGGTCGTGGTGACCAACACGCTCCCGCTGCCGCCGGAGAAGCAGCTCGACAAGCTCACCGTGCTGTCGATCGCACCGCTGCTGGCCCGGGCGATCCGCGAGGTCTTCGACGACGGCTCGGTGACCACGCTTTTCGGTGGGCTGAGCTGAGCGCGATTCACGACTGAGTCGGCTGGGCGGGGTGTCCGGGCGGGTACGGGGACTGCCGGAAACCCGGGAAACCGCTCGGGTAGACTGGTGCGGTTGCCACGGCGAGGGTGCCCTGCGGGCTGCTGAGAAGCGCCGCACGGAGGCACCGTGATCGACGCGGTGCTCCGGGCAGTCTGCTGACGCATGAGCCCCTGCGAGCCCCCCGCCCAGCACCGCCAGACGACAAGCTGCCGCAGCGAAGCATCAGGAGTTTCCCCGTGTCCGAGGTAAAGATCAGCGCCGAGCCCCGCACCGAGTTCGGCAAGGGTGGTGCCCGCCGTACCCGCCGGGCCGGCATGGTGCCCGCCGTGCTGTACGGCCATGGCGAGAAGCCCAAGCACATCGCATTGCCGGCCCGCGAGTTCGCGGCGGCCATTCGTAACGGTGGTGCCAACCAGCTCCTCGCGCTGGACATCAGCGACGGCACGCAGGCGCTGGCGCTGCCGAAGGCGATCCAGCGGGACCCGATCAAGGACACCTTCGAGCACGTCGACCTGCTGCTGGTGCGTCGCGGCGAGAAGGTCACCGTGGATGTCCCGGTCCAGCTCACGGGTGAGGCCGCGCGCGACACGCTGATCGTGCACGACCACGACACCCTCTCGGTGAGCGCCGACGCGACCAAGGTGCCGGATCACCTGGAGGCTTCGATCGAGGGCGCCGAGCCGGGTTCCCAGGTCACCGCCGCTGACGTGACGCTGCCGGCGGGTGTGGAGCTGGCCGGTGACCCGCAGATGTTGATCGCTTCGATCACCGCCGCGCCGACCGCCGAGCAGCTGGAGTCGACGCTGCCCGAGGTCGAGGAGGCCACCGAGGAGGCCGAGGCCGAGGTCGGCGAGGTCACCGAGGGCGCTGCCGAGGCACCGTCCGCCGAGGGCGAGGCGGGCACCGAGGCTCGTACCGAGGCCTGACAGCCTCTCAGTTCTGCGGCAGGCGTCCCCGGGTTCTTCGGGGGCGCCTGTCGGCGTATCGGATGATCGGCGGCGTGGGCGGTGGTTGGCCGCCGGCGCGAGCGGGAGGGGCGGGCGGTGACGGACGAGACCGGGCCGTGGCTGGTGGTCGGCCTGGGTAACCCGGGTCGGGAGTACGCGGGCAACCGGCACAACGTCGGGTTCATGGTCGCAGACCTGCTGGCTGGTCGGCTGGCTGGGAAGTTCGGCCGGCATCGGCGGGCGGTGGCGGAGGTCGCGGAGGGGCGGCTGGGGTTGGGCGGGCCGAAGCTGGTGCTGGCCAAGCCGCTGACCTACATGAATCTGTCCGGCGGGCCGGTGGCCAGCCTGGCGCAGTTCTACAAGGTGCCGCCGGGTCGGGTGATCGCGGTGCACGACGAGCTGGACATCGGCTACGGCCAGGTGCGGGTCAAGTGCGGCGGTGGTGAGGGCGGGCACAACGGCCTGCGGTCGATGTCGAAGTCGTTGGGCACGAAGGATTACGTGCGGGTGCGGTTCGGGATCGGTCGACCGCCGGGGCGGCAGGATCCGGCGGACTATGTGCTGTCGGATTTCGGCACGGCGGAACGCAAGGAGTTGGACTTTCTGGTGGACCGCGCCGCGGACGTGGTGGAATCCGTGGTCAGCCGGGGTGTGGAGCCGACTCAGAACCTCTATCACGGGGTCTAGCGCAGGTGCCGGGGAGCTCGCTCGACGTCGGCCTCGGCGTCACGGAGGTTCCGACACACGTTTCGGGGGCGAACTGCGGCGGTCGGGTCCGCCGGTGGCCCGGTAGTCTGCGGGTTCGGCGGTCGGGGCGGGGGCCGGCCGCTCGGCGTACGCGGATCGTGGCGACGGGAGCGGAAGCATGAGCGGTCCACCGATGATCGACGGGGCGTTCGCGCGGTGGCTGGCGGATCGTGCCGGGCAGGCGCTGCTGGGCCTGCGGGCGGAGATGGGGTTCGCCGATGCCGGTGCGTTGAAGTCGGCGGGAGACAAGGTCTCGCATGACCTGATCCGTACCGAATTGGCGAAGTGGCGCCCGGGTGACGCGGTGCTCTCCGAGGAGGACGAGGGTTCCCGGCTGGCGTGGGCGGCCGAGGTGAACACCGGCGCGGTTTCGCGGTTGACCGCCGACCGGGTCTGGATCATCGACCCGTTGGACGGTACGCGGGAGTTCAGCGAGGAGGGGCGCGCGGACTGGGCGGTGCACGTGGCGCTCTGGGCGCGTAACGCCACCACCTCGCATGGTCTGGTCGCCGGCGCGGTCGGGCTGCCGGCGCAGCATCGGGTGCTGGGTACGGATCTGCCCCCGGCCTATCCACCGATGACGCCGGAGGCGGCGACGGCGGGCGGTGCGGGGCGGTTGCGGTTGGCGGCCAGCCGCAGTCGGCCGCCGGTGTTCCTGACCGATCTCGCGGAGGAGGTCGGGGCGCAGTTGGTGCCGATGGGCTCGGCCGGGGCGAAGATCGCGGCGGTGGTGACAGGTGAGGTGGATGCGTACATCCATGCCGGCGGGCAGTACGAGTGGGATTCGGCGGCGCCGGTCGCTGTGGCGACGGCCACCGGACTGCACGCTTCCCGGATCGATGGTTCTGCGCTGAAATACAACGAGGCGGATCCGCGCCTGCCGGACCTGTTGGTGTGCCGTAAGGATCTCGCCAGCCGGTTACTTGCGGCGTTGCATCGGCATTGCGGGTAGCCTGTCGCTACTTCCTGACATCCCCGACCGGAAAGGTCTGGAAAGCGGATGACCGAGCGAATCGAGCCGGTGTCATGACCAGCGCTGCGTACCAGGTCACCCATCTCGACGCGCTGGAGGCGGAGAGCATCTTCGTGATGCGCGAGGTGGTCGCCGAGTTGGAGCGGCCGGTGCTGCTCTTCTCCGGTGGCAAGGACTCGATCGTCATGCTCCGGCTGGCGCAGAAGGCGTTCGCGCCGGGTCACATTCCGTTCCCGGTGATGCACGTCGACACGGGTCACAACTTCCCGGAGGTGCTCGACTACCGCGATCGGCGGGTGGCCGAGCTGGGCCTGCAACTGGTGGTGGCCAGCGTGCCGGAGGCCCTGGCCAGTGGTCTGGTCCGGGAGTCCGCGGACGGGACGCGTAACCGGATCCAAACGCCGGTGTTGCTGGAGGCGGTGGAGAAGCACCGGTTCAACGCCCTCTTCGGCGGGGCACGGCGGGATGAGGAGAAGGCCCGGGCGAAGGAGCGGATGTTCAGCTTCCGGGACGAGTTCGGCCAGTGGGATCCGAAGAACCAGCGGCCGGAGCTGTGGGCGCTCTACAACGGCCGGCATCATCCGGGCGAGTCGATCCGGGTGTTCCCGCTGTCCAACTGGACGGAGTTGGACGTGTGGCACTACATCGCCCGCGAGCGGATCGAGTTGCCGTCGATCTACTACGCGCACGAGCGTGAGGTGGTCGAGCGTGACGGGATGCTCTACGCGGTGAACGAGTTCCTGCCGGCGCGGGCCGGTGAGGAGCGGTTCAAGGCCCGGGTGCGGTACCGCACGGTGGGCGACGCCTCCTGCACGGCGGCGGTGCGCTCGGACGCGGACACGGTCGAGAAGGTCATCGAGGAGGTCGCCGCGACCCGGATCACCGAGCGTGGCGCGACCCGGGGTGACGACCGGGTCAGCGAGGCCGCGATGGAGGACCGCAAGCGGGAGGGCTACTTCTGATGAGCACCGAGACCCTGGACGCCGCTCCCGTGGCCGAGGGCCGACCGATGGATCTGTTGCGTTTCGCCACGGCCGGGAGTGTGGACGACGGCAAGTCGACCCTGATCGGTCGGCTGCTCTACGACACGAAGTCGCTGTTCACCGACCAGTTGGCGGCGGTCGAGGCGGTCAGCGCGGCCCGCGGTGACGAGTACACCAACCTGGCGTTGCTCACCGACGGCCTGCGGGCCGAGCGGGAGCAGGGCATCACCATCGACGTGGCGTACCGCTACTTCGCCACGCCTCGGCGCAAGTTCATCATCGCCGACACCCCCGGGCACATCCAGTACACCCGGAACATGGTCACCGGGGCCTCCACCGCCGACCTGGCGCTGATCCTGGTGGATGCCCGCAAGGGGCTGGTCGAGCAGTCCCGCCGGCATGCCTTCCTCTGCTCGCTGTTGCGGGTGCCGCACCTGGTGCTCTGCGTCAACAAGATGGATCTGGTCGACTACTCGCAGGAGGTCTTCGAGCGGATCGCCGACGAGTTCACCGCGTTCGCCGCGAAGCTGGACGTGCCGGATCTGACGGTGGTGCCGATCTCCGCGTTGCGGGGCGACAACATCGTCAGCCGCTCGGAGAACATGCCCTGGTACGAAGGCCCGGCATTGCTGCATCACCTGGAGCGGGTGCACATCGCCAGCGACCGTAACCTGGTCGACGTCCGCTTCCCGGTGCAATACGTCATCCGCCCGCAGTCGACCACGGTCACCGATTACCGGGGTTACGCGGGTCAGGTGGCCTCGGGGGTGCTCAAGCCGGGTGACGAGGTGATGGTGCTGCCCTCGGGCTTCACCAGCCGGATCGCCGCGGTGGAGACCGCCGACGGGCCGGTCGCGGAGGCGTTCCCGCCGATGTCGGTGACGGTACGCCTGGAGAACGAGATCGACATCTCGCGTGGTGACATGATCTGCCGGCCGAACAACGCGCCGGCGGTGGCGCAGGACATCGAGGCGATGGTCTGCTGGATGGACGAGACGCGTCCGTTGCAGGTGGGCGGCAAGTACTCGATCAAGCACACGACCCGTGCGGCGCGCGCCATCGTGCGGGGCCTGCACTACCGTCTCGACATCAACTCGCTGCACCGCGACGAGTCGGCCAACGAGTTGCGGCTCAACGAGATCGGTCGGGTCCGCCTGCGGACCACCATCCCGCTGCTGGCCGACGAGTACCGCCGTAACCGCACCACCGGCGGGTTCATCGTCATCGACGAGGCCACCAACCGCACCGTCGGCGCCGGCATGATCGTCGAAACCCCCTGACCCGAACCCGGTGACTCTCTAGTTGATCAAGAAATTTTGGTCGGGATCGCGCGCGATCCCGACCAAAACTTCTTGATCAACGCGTAGTGGGGTCAGTGCAGGCGGGTGGCGCCGGAGGCGGGGGTGGCGGGGGTGACGGTGGGGGTGGTGAAGGCGCGGTTGGCGTAGGCGGCGGTGATGGCGGCGGCGACCCGGTCGGACTGGTCGGCCTCGACCAGGGCCAGCACGCAGCCGCCGAAGCCACCACCGGTCATCCGCGCGCCGAGCGCCCCGGCGGCCAGCGCGGCCTCGACCGCGACGTCCACCTCGGGGACGGTGATGGCGAAGTCGTCCCGCATGGAGGCGTGCGAGGCGGTGAGCAGCGGCCCGATCTGCCGGACCTGCCCGTCGCGCAGCAGCGCCACGGTGTCGAGTACCCGCTGGTTTTCGGTGACCACGTGACGAACCCGGCGGCGGGTCTCGTCGTCGGGGAGCCGGGCGAGCGCGTCGTCGAGGTTGGCGGGCGGCACGTCACGCAGGGCGGGTACGTCGAGCAGCGCGGCTGCCTTCTCACAGCTGGCGCGGCGGGCCGCGTACTCGCCGTCGGCGTGCCGGTGCGGGGCTCGACTGTCGATCACCAGGATCGCGAGGCCGGCACCGTCGAGGTCGAACGGGATGTGTTCGACCTGCTCGGTGCGGCAGTCGAGGAAGAGGGCGTGTCCGGTCCGGCAGCGGATCACCGCCGACTGGTCCATGATGCCGGTGGGCGCGCCGACGTACTGGTTCTCGGCGCGCTGGGCCAGCCGGGGCTGCTGTTCGGCCGGCAGCGCCAACCCGCCCAGGTCGACAAGCGCCGCGAGCACAGCAGCCTCAAGTGCGGCCGAGGAGGAGAGCCCGGCGCCGAGCGGCACGTCGGAGGCGATGGCCAGCCGGGCGCCGGGCACGGGGTGTCCCGCCTCCCGCAGCGCCCACACCACGCCGGCCACGTACGCCGCCCAGCCGGTCACTCCGCCGGGGCGGGTCACCTCGTCGGTGCCGAAGCTGACCGTCTCGCCGGTCAGCTCGGAGCAGACCGTCCAGCTGCCGGTCGGCTGCGGCGAAGCCGCGACGACGGTACGCATCGGGAGCGCGAACGGCAGCACGAACCCGTCGTTGTAGTCGGTGTGCTCGCCGATCAGGTTGACCCGGCCGGGAGCCGCCCAGCGGCCGGCGGGTGCCCGACCGTACGCGTGCTGGAAGCAGGTGGTGGCGCGGTCGGCCACCTCGTCGGGGTGGATGGTCACGGGCGGTCCAGAACCTGCGCGCGGTAGAAGGCCCAGGCGTCGGTGACCATGTCGTGCAGGGTGGGTTTGCGGGGTTCCCAGCCCAGTTCGGCGCGGGCCAGGGCGGAGGAGGCGACCAGTTCGGCCGGGTCGCCCTCGCGGCGGGGCGCCACCTCGACCGGCACCGGGTGCCCGGTGACCTCGCGGACGACCTCGACCACCTGCCGGTTGGTGAAACCGTTGCCGTTGCCGAGGTTGTAGATGCGGTGTTGTCCGCCGGTCGCCGCGTCCAGGGCGAGCAGGTGGGCCCGGGCCAGGTCGGAGACGTGGATGTAGTCGCGGACGCAGGTGCCGTCGACGGTGGGGTAGTCGTCGCCGAAGAGTTGCAGCTTGTCCCGCCGGTCGGCGGCCACCTCCAGCGCGATCGGGATGAGGTGGGTCTCGGGGTCGTGTCGTTCGCCCAGTACCACGTCACCGTCGAGGTGAGCACCGGCGACGTTGAAGTAGCGCAGCGAGACGGCGGCCAGGCCGTGTCCGATCGCCTCGGCGGTGAGCATCATGTCGGCGGCGAGCTTCGTCGCCCCGTACGTGTTGGTGGGGGCCTTGACGGCGGTCTCCGTGATGGGCAGTTCGGTGGGATTGCCGTAGACGGCGGCGGTGGACGAGAACACCAGCCGCGGCACGCCGGCGGCCCGCACCGCGTCGATAAGCGCCAGGGTGCCGACGGTGTTGTTGTGCCAGTACCGCTCGGGGGCGACCATCGACTCGCCGGCGGCGATCAGCGCGGCGAAGTGCAGTACCCCGTCGAAGCCGGCCTGCGGGGTGAGCACCCTGGCCGCGTCGTGGATGCCGGCCTCGACGTGGGTGGCGTCGGGGGCGAGCGCGGCCCGGTGACCGGTGCGCAGGTCGTCCAGCACGACCACCTCGTGCCCGGCGTCGAGCAGCATCCGGGTCACCACGCTGCCGATGAAACCGGCCCCGCCGGTGACGAGCAGTTTCACGTCGTTCCTCCCGCCTGGCCAACACGGTCGCGGCCTTGGTGGTCACCCTACGGCCCGGGGCTGGCTACCATCACTCCCATGCGGGCCTCGCGTCGGCGCATACCCCGACGGCGTGGCCACGACCCGCACCGCCGTCAGCCGGGACCTGTGGCCAGAGCGGTCGCCCGGGTCGTGGTCCGGGCCGCCGACGGTGCCCTGCGGCTCGTCACCGACCTGCTCGGTGCCGGCCCGACCGCCGGCCGGGAACGGATCAGTATGGCGGAACTGCGGGACCTGGTCGCCGCCAACACGGTCCTGGATCCGGTGGAGCAGCGCATCATCGACGACGTGCTGGTGGCCGGTGCGAGCCTGGTACGCGAGGTGATGATGCCCCGCACCGAGGTGGTGTTCCTCTCCGCGGCGCTGACGATCGCCGAGGCGGAGCCGCTGGTGCGGGCCGGTCCGCACACCCGCTACCCGGTGGTCGACGGCACCCACGATGACGTGGTCGGTGTGGTGCATCTGCGAGACCTGCTGCTCGGCCCGGACCGGGCGCCGGGCACCACGGTCGGTCAACTGGCTCGCGAGGTCAAGCGGCTGCCGGCCAGTAAACGGGTGCTCGCCGCGTTGACCGAGATGCGACGGGAGGGGCATCACCTGGCGGTGGTGGTCGACGAGTATGGCGGCACCGCCGGCATCGTCACCTGCGAGGACCTGATCGAGGAACTCGTCGGTGAGATCCATGACGAGTACGCGGACGTCCCCGAGCCCGCGTACACCGGGCTGCCGGCGGTGGTGGACGGTCGGCTCAATCTCGCCGACTTCGCCGAACGCACGGGCGTTGCCCTGCCGACGGGTCCGTACGAGACGGTGGGCGGGTTCGTGATGGCCGCGCTGGGACGGCTGCCGGCGCCGGGTGACGAGATACCGGTCCCCGCCGAGTCGGCGCAGACGTCGGCCGGCGGCTGGCTGCTCCGGGTGTTGACCCTGGAGGGTCGACGGGTGGCCCGGCTGGCGGTCACCGTCGCGCGCCTGCCCGAGCAGCGGCGCGAGGTGGTCCCGGCGGCCGACCGGGCCCGACCCGCCGGCCCGTCATGACGTACGCCGGGCCAGCTGACAGAATTGCCGGCATGTCCGACGTTCCCGTCCGCCCCCGCGTCTTTTCCGGCATCCAGCCGACGGCCGATTCGTTCCATCTCGGCAACTACCTCGGCGCGGTGCGGCACTGGGTGGCGTTGCAGGAGTCGCACGACGCTTTCTACTGCGTGGTCGACCTGCACGCCATCACCGCCGGGCACGATCCGAAGGTGCTGCACCAGCGTTCCCGGGTGGCCGCCGCGCAGCTGCTCGCGGTCGGCCTGGATCCGGAACGCTGCACCCTGTTCGTGCAGTCCCAGGTGCCCGAGCACGCCCAGCTGGCATGGGTGCTGGGCTGCATCACCGGGTTCGGCGAGGCCAGCCGGATGACCCAGTTCAAGGACAAGTCGCAGAAGCAGGGCAACGAGCGGGCCAGCGTCGGCCTGTTCACCTACCCGATCCTGCAGGCCGCCGACATCCTGCTCTACCAGGCCAACGCCGTACCGGTCGGCGAGGACCAGCGCCAGCACCTGGAGCTTTCCCGGGATCTGGCGCAGCGGTTCAACTCGCTGTTCGGCCGGACTTTCACGGTCCCGGCACCGCACATCGTCAAGGCCACGGCGAAGATCACCGACTTGCAGGACCCGACCGCCAAGATGTCGAAGTCCTCCTCCTCGCCGGGCGGCATCGTCGACCTGCTTGAGGACCCGGCGCGTTCGGCGAAGAAGATCCGGTCGGCGGTCACCGACACCGGCCGGGAGATCGTCTTCGACGAGGCCACCAAGCCGGGTATCTCAAACCTGCTCACCATCTTCTCGGCGTTGAGCGGTCGGGGCATCGACGACCTGGTCGCGGCGTACGACGGTAAGGGCTACGGCGACCTGAAGAAGGACCTCGCCGAGGTGGTCCGGGAATTCGTCAGCCCGATCCAGCAGCGCACCCGTTCGTATCTCGACGACCCCGCCCAGTTGGACAAGCTCCTCGCCGCCGGCGCGGAGAAGGCCCGCGCGGTGGCGGCACCGACATTGCGGACCGCGTACGAGCGGGTCGGTTTCTTTCCACCCGTACGCGGCGAGTGAGCGTCCGAGCGGGGGCGGCGGTGCGGGCAGGGGCCGATGGCCGGAGGGGTGGCGTGCAGCGTGGAGCAGGGGACCGAAGCGCCAGCGGTCGGTGACAGCGTCCAGATCGGCATCGCGGTCGACATTCCGGAGCCGTGGGGCAGTCTGCTGACCCGGCGTCGGCTGGAGGCCGGTGACCCGAACGCGGTGCCGGCCCACGTCACCCTGCTCGGGCCGACCGAGATCCCGGTGAGCGGGTTGCCGGCCGTGGAGCGGCACCTCGCCCGGGTTGCCGCCGCTCATCTACCGTTCAGCCTGCATCTGCGCGGCACCGGTACCTTCCGGCCGGTGACCCAGGTGGTGTTCGTCGCGGTCGCCGCCGGCATCAGCGAATGCGAACTGCTCGCCGCCGCGATCAACGCCGCCCCGCAGCTACGCCGGGAGCTTCGGTTTCCCTACCATCCGCATGTGACGGTCGCTCAGGACGTCGCGCCGGAGGCCCTGGACAAGGCGTACGAGGACCTGGCGGACTTCTCCGCGATGTTCGAGGTGGACCACTTCACCCTCTTCTCGCACAGCGGGCAGGCGCGCTGGCAGCCACGCCGGGACTTCCGACTGGGCGGCTGACCGCCCCGGCCGGCACGTCGGGTACCTCTGACACGGCGACGACGGATCGGTGAGGATGACGACGTGAACGTTCTGGGGCGGGTCGAGGCGGCCGTCGACAGTCGGCTGACCGCCGCGCGCCGCCGCTCCCCTGCCTTCGGTCACCTGTGGCGTGCCGGGGTGCTCTACACCGATCTCCAGGGCGGCCGGCTGGCCGCCGCGATCGCCTACTACGGCTTCTTCGCGGTCTTCGCGCTGGCCCTGGTCGCGTACGCGATCTTCGGCGCGATACTGGAGGACAACTACGAGGTGAGCGCGGCGGCGGAGGAGTTCCTCGGCGAGAACCTGCCGTTCCTCGATCCGGCCCAGGTCGCCGACAGCAGCGGCACCGCCGGGGTGGTCGGTCTGTTGATCCTGGTGTTGACCGGGATCGGCTGGGTGGAGGCGATCCGTTCCTCGCAGCGGCTGATCCACGGGCTCAACCAGCACCCGGGCAACCTGGTCGTGCGCCGCCTGGTCGACCTGGGTGTGCTGTTGGTCGTCTTCGTGCTGCTTGGCCTCTCGGTGGCGGCCGTGGACGCGTTGGAGACGCTGCTGCGGTTCCTGTTGCGCAGCACCGGCTCGTTTGCGCTCACCACGGTCAGTGCGCTGCTCAGCGTGCTGGTCAACGCGGTACTGGCCACGCTGCTGCTGGTTGCGGTCCCTCGGGTGCGGATGAGTCGGTCCCGGCTGCGGCCGGTGGTGCTGATCGTCGCGGTCGGCATCACCCTGCTCAACACCGTCGGCCGGTTCTGGGTGGGCCGGGTAGAACACAACCCCGCGTACACGGTGGTGGCCACCGCCGTCGGGCTGCTGGTCTATCTCTACCTGCTCAACCAGCTGGTGCTCTTCGGCGCCGCGCTGGCGGCGACGAGCCGGCGCGGGCGGACGGTGGACCTGGCCGGTCGACGTCCGCCGGTCGACCTTGACGTGGACACCGATCCCGGCACACCCGGCGGGGCGGGCTGAGCCGCTGATCCGGCCGGCTGAACGTTCCGCCGAACCCACCCCCACCTGCCCGGACACCGACGATGATGGGGATCGTGGGGGCACTCGTGACGTTGGACCTGCCGGCCGACTCGCCGATGCTGGAGCTGCCGTGGATCATCACGTTCGGTCCGCTCAGTGACGCCGACGAGTGGGAGCCGGTGGTGTGCGGCCCGTACGAGCGACCGCACGCGTTGGCGTTGGCCGAGGCGGTGGTCGCCGACGAACAGCTGATGGCGGTGGTGGAACCGCTGGTGCCGGCGGTGTCGCTGGAGCAGATCCGGGGCGAGATCGCCGCCGCGCAACTCGCCGCGCAGGACGAGGTGGCGCGGGTGGACCAGGCCGACCTCTACGGCGACTACGAGGACACCATCGACGAGGAGGAGTTGGAGGCGGCCGAGCACGACCGGGCCGCCGGCCCGCTGGCGGTGCCGGACGCGGCCGAACTGCGTGCCGGGCTCGCCCGGATCGCGGCCCAGCTCACCAGCGGCTGAACCGGTCGATAGGTGGCCGAAACACAGGTGCCGGTGCCCCGGGGGATCGCCCCGAGGACACCGGCACCGTCGCACCCCCCACCACAAGGGGTCGTGCCCAGCCGCCCGGCGGCGCGGAGCACGCCGGACGGCCGAGTCGATGGCGGGCTTACCCGGTCAGTTCCGCTCGAACCAGACCGCCGCGTCGACCGGCAGCAGGTGGCCGCCGTCGCGTTCGGTGAGCGTCGCGCTGGCGACGAGCGGCGTGCCGTACCCGTCGATCACCACCGGCGCGTCGCTGATGTTGACCACGCAGGTCAGTACGGTGTCGCCGGCCTCGCGTTGGAAGGCGAGCACCCCCGGGCCGGACTCCAGCCAGGTGATGCCCCCGAGGCCGGCCAGCGCCGGATGGGTGTGGCGGATCCGTAGCGCCGCGCGGTACAGCTCCAGTGTGGAACCGGGCGTGCCGGTCTGCGCGCCCACCGAGAGGGCACGCCAGGTCGTCGGGGCGGGCAGCCAGCTCAACTCGCTGCCGGCCGGCCCGAAGCCGTACGGCGCCAGGTCGCCGCTCCACGGGATCGGAACCCGGCAGCCGTCCCGGCTCTCGCCGGTGCGCAGGAAGGCCGGATCCTGTCGCAGCTCGTCGGGTAGGTCGAGCACCTCGGGCAGGCCCAGTTCCTCACCCTGGTAGAGGTAGGCGCAGCCGGGCAGGGCGAGCATCAGCAGCGCGGCGGCCCGGGCGCGGCGCAGCCCGATCTCGCCGTCGCCGTAGCGGGTGACGTGCCGCTGCCGGTCGTGGTTGGACAGCACCCAGGTGGTCGGGGCGCCGACGATCGTCGACTCGGCCAACGCCGTGTCGATCACCTTGCGGAACGAGTCGGCCGACCAGGTGGCGTCGAGGAAGTCGAAGCTGAAAGCCTGGTGCAGTTCGTCCGGGCCGATGTAGCGCGCCAGCCGCTGCGGCGTCTCGGCCCACGCCTCGGCGACGGCCATCCGGCCGCCCGGGTAGCTGTCCAGGATGGGTCGCCAGGCGCGGTAGATGTCGTGCACCTCGTCCTGGTCGAAGTAGGGCAGCCGACCCTTGCCGAGCAGTTCGGACTGGCGCTGGCCGGTGGTCATCGAGTTGAACCCGACGTCCGGCAGGCCCTCGGCCTTGATCATGCCGTGGGCCACGTCGATCCGGAATCCGTCGACGCCCCGGTCCAGCCAGAAGCGGAGGATGTCCTCGAACTCGGTGCGTACCTCGGGGTGCCGCCAGTTCAGGTCGGGCTGGGCGGGGTCGAACAGGTGCAGGTACCACTGGCCGTCGGGGACGCGGGTCCAGGCCGGGCCGCCGAAGATGCTCTCCCAGTCGTTGGGGGGCTGCTCGCCGTCGTCGCCCTTGCCGTCGGCGAAGAGGTAGCGCGCCCGTTCCGGCGACCCGGGGGCGGCGGCCAGTGCCGCGGCGAACCAGGGGTGCTGGTCGGAGGTGTGGTTCGGCACGATGTCGACGATGATCCGCAGGCCGAGCGCGTGGGCGTCGGTGATCATCGCCTCGAAGTCGGCGAGGTTGCCGAACATCGGGTCCACGTCGCGGTAGTCGGCGACGTCGTAGCCGCCGTCGACCATGGGCGAGGTGTAGAAGGGGGTCAGCCAGAGCGCGTCGACGCCCAGCTCGCGCAGGTAGGGCAGGCGTTCCCGGATGCCCTGGAGGTCACCGATGCCGTCGCCGTCGGAGTCGGCGAAGCTGCGGACGTAGACCTGGTAGACGACGGCGGATCGCCACCAGTCGGCGTCGGAGGTCAGCGGCGAGGGGGTGCTGACGGTCATCGGGTGTTCCCCGTTCTGTGGCGCGGGACGGCGGTCACCCGGCGTTGGCGAGGTGGGGACGCACGGGTGTCTGAGCAGAATGCCGCGCCAGCTCTGCAAGAGTCAAGCATTTCTTGCGCAAGAAAGGTTGGTGATGCTGTTGCTGCGGGCTACGTCACGCCGGGACGGCGAGTGCGGACGGCGTCGGCCGCTGCCGGCCCGGGCCGCTCTGCGTGGACGCGGCGTCCTGCCGGGCCACCGCCGTCGACCCCCGCACCACCAGCTCCGGCCGGAACAGGTACTCCGAGTGCGGGGCGCCGTGTCCGTTTATCTCGTCGACCAGGGCGCGCACCGCGGCGACCGCCATCGCGGCCACCGGCTGCCGCATCGTGGTCAGCGGCGGATCGGTGAAGGCCATCAGTGGCGAGTCGTCGTAGCCGACCACCGAGAGGTCTTCCGGTACGGACATGCCCCGCTGCCGGGCGGCCCGGATGGCGCCGAGTGCCATCAGATCGGAGCCGCAGACGATGCCGGTGGCGCCGCGCTCGATCAACCGACCGGCCGCCGCCTCGCCGCCCTCGACGCCGAACAACGACAGCTCGGTCAGCTCGGCCAACTCGTCGTCGTCGACACCGGCGAGGCGCTCCATCGCCGCCTTGTAGCCGCTGACCTTGCGCTGGACCGGCACGAAGCGGTCGGGGCCGGTGATCAGGCCGATCCGCCGGTGGCCCAGGGCCACCAGGTGGGCCACGGCCAGCTCGGCGGCCTCCCGGTCGTCACAGGAGACGAAGGGCGCCGGGATGCCCGGCGCGTACCCGTTGATCATTACGATCGGCAGCGGGCGGGCGAGCAGGGTCCGGTACCGGTCGTGGTCGGCGGCGGTGTCGGCGTGCAGGCCGGAGACGAAGACGATCCCGGAGACCTGCCGGTCCAGCAGCATCTCCACGTACTCGTCCTCGCGTACGCCGCCGGGGGTCTGGGTGCACAGCACCGGGGTGTAGCCGGTGGGGGCCAGGGCCGACTCGATGATCTGGGCGAACGCCGGGAAGATCGGATTGTCCAGCTCCGGGACCACCAGACCGACCAGTCCGGCGCTGCGCTTGCGCAGCCGGGCGGGACGCTCGTACCCGAGCACGTCGAGGGCGGTCAGGACGGCCTGCCGAGTCTCGGGTGCCACGCCGGGGCGGTCGTTGAGCACCCGCGACACCGTGGCCTCGCTGACGTCGGCCTGCTGGGCGATGTCGGACAGGCGAGCGCGCATGGCGGCACTGTAGCTCACCGCCAAGTTCTTGCGCATTAGTCAGCAAGAACTTGCAGAATCGAGCAGCGTCCGTCGGGAGCGTTCCCATAGCGTCGGCCCGGGTCGAGCCCTGACGGGACGATGGGTGGTCGCAAGGTATGCGCAAGGTGACGCTGGTTGGGAGTTCGGTCACCTCAGTCGGGGGCAAAATGCCCAGATGGCGGCAGTTGTCAACTGCTGAAGTTGCGGATGGGGCACGGTTGTTGCAGGGGTGTTCGCAAGGGGTTTCTAGTTACGAAAGTTCTTGCTACTGTCCCCGCCGTTACCCGGCAGGCAATTTAGGAGCGAACATGCGCCGCACAGCCAGGGGGACCGCCGTACTCGCCGCTGCCACTCTCGCCCTTTCCGTCGCCGCGTGCGGCGGAGGGGACGACAAGGCGGCCGAGGAGCAGCCGGCGGTAGACCCCGCTTCCCTCACCGCAGAACTGACCTGGTGGGACACCTCGGACCCGAAGAACGAGGGCCCGGCGTTCCAGGAGCTGATCGCCAAGTTCAACCAGACCTACCCGAACGTGAAGATCAACTACCAGTCGGTCCCGTTCGGTGAGGCGCAGAACAAGTTCAAGACCGCCGCCCAGGCCAACAACGGTGCCCCGGACATCCTGCGGGCCGAGGTCGCCTGGGTGCCCGAGTTCGCTTCGCTGGGCTACCTGTACGCGCTGGACGGCTCCGAACTGCTCGCCGACGAGTCCGACTTCCTGGAGACCCCGCTCGCCTCCAACAAGTTCGACGGCAAGACCTACGGCGTTCCCCAGGTCACCGACAGCCTGGCGCTGATGTACAACAAGGAACTGCTGAGCCAGGCCGGCATCAGTGCGCCCCCGAAGACCTGGGCCGAGCTGAAGACCGCGGCGCAGACCATCAAGGAGAAGACCGACGCCGAGGGTGTCTACATCAACCCGGCCGGCTACTTCCTGCTGCCGTTCATGTACGGCGAGGGTGGCGACCTGGTCGACACCGCGAGCAAGAAGATCGTCATCAACTCGGAGCAGAACGCGGCCGGACTGGCGATCGCCAAGGACCTGATCGACAGCGGTGCGGCCGCCAAGCCGTCCGCCAACGACGCCTACGGCACCATGATGACCCTCTTCAAGGAGAAGAAGGTCGCCATGATCATCAACGGGCCGTGGGAGGTCAACAACGTCCAGCAGGCACCGGGCTTCGGTGGCCTGGAGAACCTGGGTATCGCGCCGGTGCCGGGTGGCTCGGTGAAGGCCGGTGGCCCGGTCGGCGGCCACAACTACGTGATCTGGTCCGGCATGCCGCAGGAGAAGGTCGACGCCGCCGTCGCGTTCGTCAAGTTCATGAGCTCCGCCGAGTCGCAGGCGTTCCTCTCGGAGAAGCTGGGCCTGCTGCCGACCCGCACCTCGGCGTACGACCTCGACGCGGTCAAGAACAACGCGACCGTGGCCGCGTTCCAGCCGGTCGTGGAGGCCGGGGTGGGTCGGCCGTGGATCCCCGAGGCCGGTCAGTTCTTCGGCCCGCTCGACCAGATGGCCACCGAGGTCCTGATCCAGGACAAGGACCCGAAGGCCGCGTTGGACACCGTCGCCAAGAAGTACAAGGCCGAGGTCGTCCCCACCTACGAGAACTGATCTCACCGCCGGCTCTCCGCCGGTGACCTCTCGGCACCCGGCAGGGTCGCGTGACCGTACCCGATCGCGCGGCCCTGCCGGACCTCCCCTCATGGAGCGCAGCTGATGACCACCGTGACAGCCGATCCGGCGCCTCCCTCGACGCCGTCCGGCCGATCCGCTCGTCCCTCCCGGCTGCGCCGCAGCTGGGAGAAGCACTGGTACGCCTGGGCGATGGTGCTGCCCGTCGTCATCGTCCTGGCGATTCTGATCTTCTACCCGCTGTTCCGCGGGATCTGGCTCTCCCTCACCAACCTCACCGAGGCCAACCAGGCCGCGGAGATCTGCACCAGGTCGATCACCGGTGGTGAGGTCTGTGCCGAGAACCCGAACAGGTGGGAGTTCGTCGGCCTCGACAACTACCTGAACGTGCTCAGCGGCAACGTCGGCGACTTCTGGCAGTGGACCGGCATCACGCTGATCTGGACCCTCGGATGCGTCGTGTTCCACTACGGCCTGGGCCTCGGCCTGGCCGTGATGCTCAACCGCCCGATGTGGGGCCGCGGCCTCTACCGGGTGCTGCTGGTGCTGCCCTGGGCGGTGCCGGCCTTCGTCAGCGCCTTCGCCTGGAAGTTCATCTTCAACGAGCGCTTCGGCCTGGCCAACTCGCTGCTCACCTCGCTCGGCATCGACCCGGTCGACTGGTTCGCCAACCAGTGGACGTCGCTGTTCACCGCGATCATCACCAACATCTGGCTCGGCGTGCCGTTCATGATGGTCGCCCTGTTGGGCGGGATGCAGACGATTCCCGGCGAGCTGTACGAGGCCGCCGAGATCGATGGCGCGTCCGCCTGGCAGCGGTTCCGCAACATCACCCTGCCGGGCCTGCGCCCGGTCAGCATGACGGTGATCCTGCTCGGCACGATCTGGACGTTCAACATGTTCCCGATCATCTTCCTGGTGACCGAGGGCCAGCCGGCAGGCGGAACCGAGATCCTGGTGACCGGTGCCTTCCGGGCGGCGTTCGAGGGCATCCGCAACTACTCGCTCGCGTCCACGTACGGCGTGCTGATCCTGTCGATCCTGCTGGTGTTCTCGATGTTCTACCGGCGGGCGCTGCGCAAGCAAGGCGAGGTGTGGTGACATGAGCCAACTGACCACTCCCGCAGCCGCGACGCCGGCTGCCGCCGTCCCGGCCGCCCCGGCGAAGACCGCGAAGCGGCCCGGCCGCAGCCGGCGCAGCCCGGCGAAGTCGCTGCTGCTGCACGGCACGCTGATCGTCGCCTCGCTTATCGCGCTCGGCCCGATCGTCTGGGTGCTGCTGTCCTCGTTCAAGCCCGGGTACGCGGTGCAGAGCAGCGACCTGACGCTGGTCAAGGACCCGACCCTGGCCAACTACAGCTACGTGCTGTTCGACACAAACTTCCCGAAGTGGCTGCTGAACTCGGTGATCGTCGCGGCGTTCACGATGCTCATCGGCATCTTCCTGTCGGCCACCACCGGGTACGCGGTCTCCCGGTTCAACTTCCCCGGGCGTCGCCCGTTGATGATGACCTTCCTGATCACCCAGATGTTCCCGGCGGCCATCCTGATCGTGCCGATCTACACGATCATGGCGCGGTTCGGTCTGATCAACACGCTGCCGGCGCTGATCATCGCGTACCTGACCATCGCGGTGCCGTTCTGCGCCTGGATGCTCAAGGGCTACTTCGACTCCATCCCCACCTCGCTCGACGAGGCGGCGGCGCTGGACGGCTGCGGCCCGTTCGCGATCTTCTGGCGGGTGGTGCTGCCGCTGGCCCGGCCGGCCATCGCGGTCACCGCCTTCTACACCTTCCTCACCGCGTGGGGCGAGGTGATGTACGCGTCGGCGTTCATCCAGACCGACAACAAGTTCACCCTGGCGTACGGGCTCCAGCAGTTCGTGCCGCAGTTCAACCCGCAGTGGGAGTACCTGACGGCGGCGGCGGTCCTGGTGACCGTGCCGGCGGGCGTGGTGTTCATGATCGCCCAGCGGCACCTGGTCTCCGGGCTGACCGCCGGCGGCACGAAGGGCTGACCGGCCGGGCGCGGGTGGGCGCAGTTGACAGCGCCCACCCGCGCCGACGGTGGTCGTCAGCGCTGCCGGCCGAACAGGACGCGGACGCCGGACAGATAGGTCGCCACATCTGGACCGCCGGTGATGATGCGCTGCAGGAACCAGCCTGGCAAGAGGCCGAACAGGGCCGCGGCCACGGCCGCCGGGTCGGCGTCGGCGGGTAACTCGCCGGCTTCCTGAGCCCTTCTGACCAGCACCTCGAAGTGACCGCGAAGCTTGGTGTATCTGCTTGCCGCGAACTCGCCAAGTGCCGGATCCCGTTGGGCCTCGCCCCACACCTGGATCGCGATCCGCAACATCCCCTCGTCGCCGGCCTGGTTCTCCATGTACGCGAGCGCGTACTCCAGCGCCTTGTCCAGCGGTAGCGGCGGATCCTGCCGGGCCAACTCGTCGAGAACCTCTTCGGCGCCGCCGATGGTCTCCTCGGCGATCGCGCTGATCAGGGACGCCTTGCTCGGGAAGTAGCGGTAGACCGCGCCTACCGAAAGCCCTGCCTCGGCAATCACGTCCTGCATCGTCGTGCGGTGGAAACCCTCACGCAGGAAGCAACGGCGTGCCGCCTCGACGATCTGACGGCGACGGGCGGCGAGGTGTTCCTCCGAGACACGTGGCACGGGTTACATCGTAAGACGAGCGTTCGTTCTTGACAGGAATCGATGGGCGGGAGGAGTCTGGGACGCATAAAAGAACGAGCATTCGTTTTGGAGAGTGGAGCGATGTCGACCAGGAACCGGTCACCCCTGCTACTAGCCGTCCTCGTCGCCGCCCTCGCGGTCGCCGGGCAGGCACTGCTCGTACCCCTGTTCGCGGCTCCGGCGGCGAACCTGGCCCCACGCGACCTGCCGGTCGCCGTCGCCGGCCCGGCGCCCGCCGTGGCCGAGGCGGCCGGGCGGCTCGCCGCCGCGCGCCCCGGCGCCTTCTCGGTGACCACGCTGCCCGACGCGGAGGCGGCGGACCGGGCGCTGCGCGACCGGGAGGTCTATGGCGCATTCGTGATCGGAGCCGACGGCGTCACCCTGCACACCGCGTCGGCGGCCAGCCCCACGGTTGCCGCACTGCTCACCGAGGCGGCCGGCCAGTTGGGCGGAGGGCGGCCGGTGCCCGTGGTCGAGGTGGTGCCCACCATCGCCGACGATCCTCGGGGAGCCGGCTTCGCCGCCGGTTTCCTGCCCCTGGCGATGACGAGCCTGCTCGCCGGTGCATTGCTCGTCCTGCTGGTCGCCGGTGGCCTGGCGCGCCTGGTCGGGTTGGCGGCGACCGGCGTACTGGCGGGTCTGGTGGGCGTGGTGGTCCTGGATGGCTGGCTGGGCGTCATCGCCGGGGACTGGCTCGCCGAGGCTGCCGCCATCGGCCTGTTCGTCCTGGCCGCGTCGGCGGTGGTGGCCGGTCTCGGTGCACTCCTCGGGCGACCCGGCATCGGACTGGGCGCGCTGCTGGTCTTCCTGATCGGCAACCCGCTCTCCGCGGTCGGCGCCGCGCCGGAGCTGCTGCCCCAGCCGTGGGGCGCGCTCGGCCAGTGGCTGCCGGTGGGCGCTGGCGGCACGCTGCTGCGCTCGGTCGCGTTCTTCGACGGTGCCGGCGCCGGTCGCCCGATCGCCGTACTGGCGGGCTACGCGGTGGTCGGACTGGCGCTGGTGCTGGTGGCATCCCGGATTCGCCGAGATGCCTCTACTACGAACCGTCGTTGATAGGGCAGGATGGGTCGGGTGGAAGCACTTCGACTCATCCTCCTCTACGTCCATCTGATCGGGTTCGCGTTGCTGCTCGGCGGCGCGATCGCCCAATATCTCACTGGCAAGATCCGGATCAACGCCGCCATGCTGTGGGGTTCGGTGATCCAGTTGCTGACCGGCATCGGCCTGAGCGCGCCACTGCGCGACGGTGACGAGCCGGCACCGGCGAAGCTTGTGACAAAGCTGGTGCTCGCCCTGTTGATCTTTGTAATGGTGTTCTTCTCCCGTAAGCGGGCCGAGGTCAACCGGGGGCACTTCCTCGCCATCGTGGGATTGACCCTGGCCAACGCGGCCGTTGCGGTCTTCTGGCGATAGCCGGCGAACCATCGGGCCGCCGGGTAAAAAGGGCTTTTCCGGCGCGAGTGCGCCCGCCTGCCGGCACCCTGAGTGATGTGCCCCACCCAAGCATTACGTAGGGGTAACAGGGCTCCAACAGTCCTGCACGATTGTCGGTCGGCAGGTGGGCGCGGGCGTACGCTCTGCTCCCGTAACGTGGGACGCCGGCGGCAAGGCGCAGGCCGGCTCAAGGGCTGCCACCGCGTACCCCGCGGTGTGCAATGGGAAGGAGACGTCTTGCGCTCGGTGCGTGGGATGCGGATCGCCTCGATCATCGCGGCGGGTGGGCTCGTGCTGAGCGCCGCCGCCTGTGGCGAGGCCCCGGATGAGGACAACAACGCCGGCTCCGGCGGCGAGGCGTACACCGCCTGTATGGTCACCGACGTCGGCGGCATCGACGACAAGTCGTTCAACGCCTCCGCCTGGAAGGGCCTGGAGGACGCCAAGGCGGAGAACGACAACATCGACATCAAGTACGTCGCTTCCAAGGCCGAGGCGGACTACGAGCCGAACCTCACCCAGTACGTCAACCAGGACTGCGACTTCATCCTGGCGGTTGGTGGCCTGATGGGCGACGCGACCAAGGCGATCGCCGAGGCGAACCCGGACCAGCAGTTCGGCATCGTCGACGCCGACCCGGGGGTGGCCAACGTCTACCCGATGCAGTTCGACACCGCCCAGGCTGCCTTCCTGGCCGGCTACGTCGCCGCCGGCATGAGCGAGAGCGGCAAGGTGGGCACCTACGGCGGTCTGAAGATCCCGCCGGTGACCATCTTCATGGACGGCTACGCCGACGGGGTCGCCTACTACAACGAGGCCAAGGGCAAGGACGTCCAGGTCCTCGGTTGGAACAAGGAGACCCAGAACGGCTCCTTCACCAACGACTTCGTCAAGCAGGACGAGGGCAAGAAGGTCAGCGACGCGTTGGTCGCCCAGGGCGCGGACATCATCATGCCGGTGGCCGGCGGCGCCGGCCTCGGCACCACCGGTGCGGCCCAGGCCTCCAACGGCAAGTACAACACCATCTGGGTGGACGTCGATGGCTGCGAGAGCACCCCGAACTGCCCGGCGATCATCACCACCGTGGTGAAGAACATCCCGGGCGCGGTCAAGGAGGCCGTGCTCAAGGCCGCCGGTGGCGAGCAGCTCCAGGCGGACCCGGGCTTCATCGGCACCCTGGCCAACGACGGCGTCTCGATCGCCCCGTACCACGACTTCGACAGCAAGGTCCCGGCCGAGCTGAAGGCCGAGGTCGACAAGCTGAAGGCGGACATCGCCGCCGGCACCGTCAAGGTCGAGTCGGCCGCCCAGCCGAAGTGACCCGTCGCCGGCCGTCCCCGGTGAGACGATCACCGAGGGCGGCCGGCGCGCAGAGCCACACCTGATCCGGCCGCTGCGGCACGGGGGAGACCCGCCGTGCCGCAGCGGCCGATCCGCGCCACCGGTCCGGCCGACGCCAGGCCCGCCCGCCAGCAGCTACGCTGCACCATCGCTTCGCACTCCAGGAGGTTGCGCTGAGACTCGAACTGCGCGGCATCACCAAGCGGTTCGGTGATCTGGTCGCCAACGACCACATCGACCTGACGGTGGAGCCTGGAGAGATCCACGCCCTGCTCGGCGAGAACGGCGCGGGCAAGTCGACCCTGATGAACGTGCTGTACGGGCTCTACCAGCCCGACGAGGGCGAGATCCTGGTCGACGGCAAGCCGCTGCGGCTGCGCGGCCCCTCCGACGCGATCGCGGCCGGCATCGGCATGGTGCACCAGCACTTCATGCTGGTGCCCGTCTTCACCGTCACCGAGAACATCATGCTCGGCGCCGAGCAGGTACGCGGCGGCATCGCCGGCTTCCTGGACCGGCGTCGCGCCCGGCGCGAGGTCGCCGAGGTGTCCGAGCGGTACAACCTGCGGGTCGACCCGGACGCGGTGATCGAGGACCTGCCGGTCGGCATCCAGCAGCGGGTGGAGATCGTCAAGGCGCTCACCCGGGACGTCGACCTGCTCATCCTGGACGAGCCCACCGCCGTGCTCACCCCGCAGGAGACCGAGGAACTGCTCACCGTGATGCGGTCGCTCAAGGCCGCCGGCAAGTCGATCGTCTTCATCACCCACAAGCTCGGCGAGGTCAAGGCGATCGCCGACCGGATCACGGTGATCCGACGCGGGAAGACTGTGGGTACGGCCTCGCCCGAGGCCAGCCGGGACGAGCTGGCTGCGCTGATGGTCGGCCGCACCGTCCGGCTCACCGTGGACAAGGCCCCGGCCACCCCGGGCGAGCCGGTCCTGGAACTCTCCGGCCTGGTGGTCGACGACGACCGTCAGGTGCGGGCGGTGGACGGCGTCGACCTGACCGTACGCGCGGGCGAGGTGCTCGGTGTCGCGGGTGTGCAGGGCAACGGACAGACCGAGCTGATCGAAGCGATCATGGGGCTGCGTCCGGTGCTCGCCGGCACCATCACCCTGAACGGGCAGCGCATCGACGGCTGGTCCACCAAGAAGGTACTCCGGGCGGGCGTCGGCTACGTGCCGGAGGACCGCAGCGTCGACGGCCTGGTCAAGGAGTTCACCGTCGCCGAGAACCTGGTGCTGGACATGTACGACCGGCCGCCCTTCGGCCGGGGACTGTCCCTGCGGCCGGACGAGATCAACAGGTCGGCGCGGGAACGGATCGAGCAGTTCGACGTGCGTACCTCGTCGGCCGATGCGCCGGTCGGCACTCTCTCCGGCGGCAACCAGCAGAAGGTGATCGTGGCTCGGGAACTGTCCCGGCCGCTGAAGCTGTTCATCGCCGCCCAGCCGACCCGGGGGGTGGACGTCGGCTCGATCGAGTTCATCCACAGCCGGGTCGTCCACGAGCGCGACGCCGGCACCGCCGTGCTGGTGGTCTCCAGCGAACTCGACGAGGTGATCGGGCTGGCCGACCGGATCGCGGTGATGTACCGCGGGCGGATCATCGGCGTGGTCGGCCCGGACACCCCCCGCGAGGAGATCGGCCTGCTGATGGCCGGCATCACCCCGGACGCGACGGGTGGTTCCCCGCAGGACGGGTCCGCGCCGACCGCGACCACCGACCCGGACGTGGTGGCCACCACCGACGCGGACGTCGTGTCCGACGCGGGTACCCCGGCAACCACCGACCGGGACGTCCCGGCCACCACCGACGGCGTGGTGTCGGCCGAGGGGCCAGGCAGCGAAGACGAGAAGGACCGATGAGCGAGCGAACCATCAGGCACGGCGGCCCTGCGGCGGCACGGAGCGGAGCGGAGTTGCCGGCATGAGTGACCCCAACGCCCAGCCGGGTTCCCCGGACAAGGAACCGGCGAGTGAGGACCAGGCCGCCCGGACCGCGGTCGGCAACACCGAACGCGCGGAGGCGGCCACCACCACCGGTGGGCCGGGACCCCGCCCCACGCTGGGGCGGCTCTTCCTGGAGAACCTGTGGGCCGCCAACACCTTCACGGTGACCCTGCTCTCGCTGGTGCTGGCGATGGTCGTCGGCGCCGTCCTGATGATCATCTCCGACCCGGAGGTGCTGGCCACCTACAGCTACATCACCGCCCGTCCCTCGGACGCGATAAACGCCAGTTGGACGCTTGTCAGTGAGGCGTACGCGAACCTGTTCAAGGGCTCGGTCTTCGACCCGGCCGCGAGCAGCTTCAACGCGGCGTTGAGCCCCATCTCGGAGACGCTCACCTACACCGCGCCGCTGGTCTTCACCGGTCTCTCGGTGGCGCTGGCCTTCCGCGGCGGCCTGTTCAACATCGGCGCTCAGGGGCAGGCGACGATGGGCGTCATCCTGGCCGCGCTGGCCGGCTTCCTGCTGCCGCTGCCGCCGGGCCTGCACCTGCTGGTCGCCGTCCTGGCCGGCGCGCTCGGCGGGGCCATCTGGGGCTTCATCCCGGGCATCCTCAAGGCACGGACCGGCGCCCACGAGGTGATCAACACGATCATGCTCAACTACATCGCGGTCTACTTCCTCACCTGGCTCATCGTCCAGAACGGGGTGCAGGACCCGAACCGTACCGATGCGATCAGCCGGCCGGTGGACGCCTCCGCGCAACTGCCGCGACTCTTCGGTGACGGGCTGCGGGCCCACGCCGGCATCATCCTGGCCGTGCTCGCCACCTGGGCGGTCGCCTGGCTGCTCAACCGCTCCACGCTCGGCTTCGAGCTGCGGGCGGTGGGCGCCAACCCGGACGCCGCCCGCACCGCCGGCATCAGCGTCACCCGGACGTACGTCTTGATCATGGTCTTCGCCGGGGCGCTGGCCGGACTCGGCGGCTCGCAGATGGTGCTCGGCACCACCGCCGCGGCCCTGACTCCCCTGGTGGTCGCCCAGATCGGCTTCGACGGCATCCTGGTCGCCCTACTCGGCCGGGTGAAACCGTGGGGGGTGGCGCTGGCCGCGCTGCTCTTCGGCGCGTTGCAGGCCGGCGGCAACCGGATGCAGTCGTACTCGGGGATCTCGCTGGAGTTGGTCACCGTGCTCCAGGCCCTGATCGTCATCTTCATCGCCGCGCCGGCACTGGTGAAGGCGATCTTCCAGCTCCGGGCCGCGCGGGCCGCCCGGTTGCAGACGAGCCTCGCGAAGGGCTGGTGAGGCATGTCCACCACGGCTGTTCCCGACGTCGCTGTCGCGTCGGTAAACGAAGGCTTCTGGACCCGTACCCGCAAGGTCGGCCTGGTGCTGGTGGCGCTGGGCCTGCTGGCCACCGTGCTGTTCGGCGCGCTCGCCACCGGCGAGCAGGCCCGCTTCACGCTCAGCGAGGATGCCGCCGGCGCCGCGTTGGAGATCAACGGCACCGTCGGTGCGATCGTCTTCGGCCTGATCGCGCTCGCGGCCGGCGGCTCGATGCTCGCCGGGCTGCCGAAGCGCTGGTTCGTACCGGTGCTCGCCGTCGGCCTGGTCGCCTTCGTGCTGTCGTTCCTGTGTTGGCAGGTCTCCGCCGCACCGACCGGCCAGAACTTCATGCCGCTTGTCAACATCGTGCGGGGCACCTTCCTGCTCGCCCTGCCGCTGATCTTCGGCTCGCTGGCCGGCGTGCTCTGCGAGCGCTCCGGCGTGGTGAACGTCGCCATCGAAGGGCAGCTGCTGATGGGTGCCTTCAGCGGCGCGCTGTTCGGCAGCATCTCCGGCAGCGTCTGGGTGGGACTCGTCGCCGCCGCCATCGGCGGCTCGCTCATCTCGCTGCTGTTGGCCGTGTTCAGCATTCGTTACCTGGTCGACCAGGTGGTCATGGGCATCGTGCTGAACCTGCTGGCGCTCGGCATCACCGGCTTCCTCTACGAGCGGCTGATGCAGACCGACGCCGCCCGATACAACAGCGCGCCGCGGTTCAGCAACTGGGAGATCCCGCTGCTGTCGGACATCCCACTGCTCGGGCCGGCGCTGTTCCGGGGCAACATCTTCCTCTACCTCGCCCTGCTCCTGGTGCTCGTGATCCACATCGCGCTGTTCCGGACCCGGTGGGGCCTGCGGACCCGGTCGGTCGGTGAGCACCCGACGGCGGCGGACACCCTGGGTGTGCGGGTGCTCGGCCTGCGCTACCGCAACGTGATCATGGCTGGTGCCGTCGCCGGCATCGGTGGCGCCTCCTACACGCTGGCGCTCTTCTCGTTCACCAAGAACATGATCGGTGGCAAGGGCTTCATCGCCCTGGCGGCACTGATCTTCGGCCGGTGGAGCCCGACCGGTGCGCTGCTCGCCGCGCTCTTCTTCGGCTTCGCCGACCAGTTGGCCACCTACCTCGGCGCGATCAACAGTGTGATCCCGGGACAGTTCCTGGCCATGCTGCCCTACCTGGCGACGATTCTGGCCGTGGCCGGGCTGGTCGGTCGGGTACGGGCACCGGCCGCCGACGGCAAGCCGTACATCAAGGGCTGACCGTGCTCTTATTCCCTCGACGAGGTCGTCAGGTGCCGCCGTCCAATATCCACGCAACTTCCCCGATACTGCTGCCTCGGCCGGAGCTGGCGCAGCAGTATCCCTGAATCTGTGCGGATCTTGGGAGCGTGATCGGGCTGGGCCTTTGCCTCCCGGGCGTCGCGGTTTTTGCCTTCCGGGCGTCGCGGTTCAGGAGGGTCGGTGCCGCTGCCGTGGGTGATGCCGCGTTAAAGCTGGTCAGCAGCCATGCGGCAGAATGTCGGGATGAGTGAGATCGACTGGGAGCGGCTGCGGGCCGCCGCCACCGAGGTGATGCGGCACGCGTACGTGCCGTACTCGAAATTTCCGGTCGGTGCCGCGGCGCTCGTCGACGACGGCCGGGTCGTGGTCGGCTGCAACGTCGAGAACGCGGCGTACGGCGTTGTGCTCTGCGCCGAGTGCGGGGTGGTCTCCTCACTGCACGCCACCGGCGGCGGTCGGATCGTCGCGCTGTCCTGCGTCGACGCCACCGGCGAACCGCTGATGCCGTGCGGGCGCTGCCGGCAGTTGCTCTGGGAGCAGGGCGGGCCGGAATGTCTCGTCGAGGCCAAGGGCGGCCCGCTGCGGATGGCCGAACTGCTGCCGCACGCCTTCGACGTGGCCGACATCGAGGCGGTCACCGGGGAGCGGCCGGTGCCGGTGGTGCCCGACCGGTTGGCCGCCTGGCGTGGCCGGGGCACCGTCTTCGTGCACCCGGACCTGTCGGACGGCCAGCAGGTCTGGACGGCCTACTGGGAGCGCTCGGCCGGTGACGACGCGGGTGCCGAGACCGGGGTGCTTGAGGAGGGGCCGAGCTGGGACGACCCGGCGGAGGCGATCGGCTGGGGGCTGGCGCGTACGCCCCGGGTGGTGGTGGTCGACGCGTCCGGCACGATCTTCTGGGCTGGTGAGGGCGAGCCGCCGTCGGAGATCCCGGTTCGCTGGGGTTGAGCTTGTCGTTGGTTGCGCTTGGGGCCGGGGCCGACAGTGCGACCGCGGTTGCGGTTGGGGCCGGGGGCCTGCCGTACCCGGCTCCGGGCGGTCAGGCTTGATCCCTCCGCCGGGCACGGCAGGCCCCCGGCCCGTCGTGTTCACCGGCCGTGCGACGGTCACGGCGCGCTTGCCCGGCGGTGGGCACGGTGCGCGAATCTTGCATTGCAGACGACTAGGAAGATCCTTTGATGAGTGGTTTTGCGGCGGTTGATGTGATTCGGGTCAAGCGGGACGGGGGGGTGTTGTCGGACGGGCAGATCGACTGGGTGGTGGACGCGTACACCCGGGGGGTGGTCGCCGACGAGCAGATGTCGGCGCTGGCCATGGCGATCCTGCTGAACGGGATGACCGGCCCGGAGATCGCCCGCTGGACGGCCGCGATGATCGCCAGTGGCGAACGGCTCGACCTGTCCTCGGTGACCCGGCCGACCGTCGACAAGCACTCGACCGGTGGGGTCGGTGACAAGATCACGCTGCCGCTCACCCCGCTGGTGGCCGCCTGCGGGGCGGCGGTTCCGCAGCTGTCCGGGCGCGGTCTCGGCCACACCGGCGGCACGCTGGACAAACTGGAGTCGATCCCGGGTTGGCGGGCGGCGCTGAGCAACGAGGAGTTCACCGCTCAACTGCGGGACGTCGGTGCGGTGATCTGCGCTGCCGGCTCCGGGCTCGCCCCGGCCGACCGCAAGCTCTACGCGCTGCGTGACGTCACCGGCACCGTCGAGGCCATTCCGCTGATCGCCAGCTCCATCATGAGCAAGAAGATCGCTGAGGGAACCGGCGCGCTGGTGCTGGACGTGAAGGTGGGCTCCGGCGCGTTCATGAAGTCGGTCGACGACGCCCGGGAGTTGGCCCGCACCATGGTGGAGCTGGGTGGCGCGCACGGGGTGAAGACCGTCGCCCTGCTCACCGACATGTCCACCCCGCTCGGTCGGGCGATCGGCAACGGCATCGAGGTGACCGAGTCGGTGGAGGTGCTCGCCGGCGGCGGGCCGGCCGACGTGGTGGAGCTGACCCTGGCGCTGGCCCGGGAGATGCTCGACGCGGCCGGGCTGCCCGATGCCGACCCCGCCGCCGCTCTGCGCGACGGGCGGGCGATGGACGTCTGGCGGTCGATGATCCAGGCACAGGGCGGGAACCCGGACGCTCCGATGCCCCGGGCACCCGAGGTCGAGGTGGTCCGCGCCGACACGGACGGTCACGTCGCGGCGGTCGACGCGTACGCCATGGGGGTGGCCGCGTGGCGGCTCGGCGCGGGTCGGGCGCGCAAGGAGGACCCGGTCAGCGTGCCGGCCGGCGTGCTGCTGCACAAGCGTCCCGGCGACCCGGTACGCGCCGGGGAACCCCTCTACGAGCTGCGGGCCGAACGGGCGGAGCTGATCCCGGCGGCGTTGGCGGAGGCCGCCCCGGCGGTGACCGTCGCCGCCCGGCCACCCGTCGCGGTGCCGCTCGTCATCGAGCGCGTCGAGTGACGAAACCCCGGTCCCGGCCATGGTGTCGGAGCGTGAGGGCCGCTATTCTCGCAGGCCAGGGGGGACCGTCGGCGCCGAGACATCGTGATCAGACAGGGATGTTGCCGTGATCGTGCCTGCCCCCGACCCCCGTGAGGTGCGTGAGGCGAGCCTGGACGAGCTGTCCCGGTTGCGGCTGCCGTTGCCCCCGCCGCAGTTTCCGCTGGTCTGGGAGCCGGGCGATGACATCGAGCTGCGGCCGACGGCGGAGATCGAGGCGCGGATCGCGGTGCTGCACCTGATCCTGGCCCGCTGTTTCGGCATGCCGCCCCAGGCCGCGATGAGCTGGCTGCTCGCCTCGCACCTGGTGGAGATGGTCACTCCGCCGGAGTTCCACTTCGTCACCGGGGCCAAGGGCGACCACCGCTCCTTCGTGCTGCACCATGACGCGCTGTTCTCGCTGGCCTGGGTGCTCGGCCTGACCAAGCAGCTGGATCCCACAATGCCGGCCGACGACCGGCTGGTGGAGCGGCTGCCGCACATCGCCGAGGGGGAGACCTTCCGGCAGTGGCGGTCCCGGATCCTGGCCGCGCCGCAGCATCCGGCGGACGCGGCTGCCCTGCTCGACCTGCACTACTGCCTGGACTGGTCGTACCTGGAGGTGAGCCGCGCCGGCCGGAGCCTGCCGGGGCTGGTGGACGCCAACGCGATAGGTCAGCGGCGGTGGGCGCTGGAGTGGGCGGTGATCCTGCGCGGGCCGTACCACGACGAGCCCCCGGGTTGGGAAGAGGTCGACCTCTCCACCTAGGCCGGGTCTCCGGGAGACGCGCCCTGAAGTCGGTACGTCCCGAGCCGCACCGCGACGGTCACCCGGACCGGCTCGCCGAGGGTTTCGACCCGGGCGGCCAGCCCCGCCGGATCGGTGTGCCAGGCGCTCGGGCCCATGCCGACCAGGGTGGCCACCTCCGGGCCGGAGAGCGTCAGCTCCTGCCGGTGCACGGTCGTCGACTCCTCGGTGAAGTGCCCGGTCAGACTGGCCGCCACCCGGTCCGCCTTGGCCGGGTCGACCCGCAGCAGGCCGAGTGCGGCGACCAGTTCGGTGAGGTGGTCGGCGGCCGGGGTCACCACCAGCAGCCGCCCGCCCGGGGCGAGCACCCGGCGGAACTCGGCGCCGTTCCGGGGTGCGAAGACGTTGAGCAGCAGCGCCGTCGAGGCGTCCGCCAGCGGTAATCGCTGCCAGGTGTCGGCCAGCGCGGCGGTGACCCGCGGGTGGGCGCGGGCGGCCCGACGGAGCGCCGGTTTGGAGATGTCCAGCGCGAGACCGACGGCCGCGGGCACGGCCGCCAGCACCGCGGCGAGGTGCCGGCCGGTACCCGCGCCCGCGTCCACCACCAGCGGGTGCGCGCCGGGGGCAGTCGGGTCGGCGGCGGCGAGGGCGGTGTCGGCGGCGAGGGCGGTGTCGGCGGCGAGGGCGGTGTCGGCGGCGTCCGCCAGGGCGGCGGAGATCACGTCGTAGTGACCGGCGGACAGGAAGTCCGCCCGGGCGCTGACCATCTCGGCGGTGTCACCGCTGTGCGGGGCGCGGCCGGTGAGCAGGTTGACGTAGCCCTGCCGGGCGATGTCGAAGCTGTGTCGGCGCGGGCACCGCAACGCCCGGGATCCACCGGTGACGACCTCGGCGAGCGGGTCCTGGCAGACGGGGCAACGCAGCCGCGCCACGACGCGGGAAGGCATCACGGCTGTCTCACGCGTCGAGTCTAGGGCGGGCATCGGAGCCATCCTGGCCTACGGAGGGCCTCGACACACGCCCTGCGCGGGCACTCGGCCGGACGCGCGGACTAGGGTCGGGAGCATGGGCTGTGAGCGGGGCGAGGGGCGATGAGCACGGATATCGGGTACGAGGACATCGTCAGGGCGCCGAAGGCGTTGTTGCACGATCACCTGGACGGCGGCCTGCGCCCCGCGACGATCGTCGACCTGGCCGCGGAAATCGGTCATGAACTGCCCACCACCGACCCGGCGGAGCTGGGGCGCTGGTTCGTGGCGGCGGCCGACTCCGGCTCCCTGGAGCGCTACCTGGAGACCTTCGCGCACACCGTCGCCGTGATGCAGACCGCCTCCGCGCTGCGCCGGGTGGCCCGGGAGTGTGCCCTCGACCTGGCCGCCGACGGGGTGGTCTACGCCGAGGTCCGGTTCGCTCCGGAGCAGCACCTGGAGCAGGACCTGACCCTCGACGAGGTGGTCGAGGCGGTGCTGGCCGGTTTCGTGGAGGGCAGCACGCTCGCGGCCGAGGCCGGTACGCCGATCCGGGTGGGCACGCTGCTCACCGCGATGCGGCACGCGGCTCGTTCGCAGGAGATCGCCGAGTTGGCCGTACGGCACCGCGACCACGGCGTGGTGGGCTTCGACATCGCCGGTGCGGAGGCGGGTTTTCCACCCACCCGGCACCTGGACGCCTTCGAATACCTCCAGCGGGAGAACTTCCACTTCACCATTCACGCCGGCGAGGCGTTCGGGCTGCCCTCCATCTGGCAGGCGATCCAGTGGTGCGGCGCCGACCGCCTCGGCCACGGAGTCCGCATCGTCGACGACATCACCCCCGGCCCGCAGGCCCAGCTCGGCCGGTTGGCCGCGTACGTGCGGGACAAGCGGATCCCGCTGGAACTGTGCCCGTCGTCGAACGTGCAGACCGGTGCCGCCGCGTCCATCGCGGAGCATCCGATCGGGCTGCTGCGGGATCTGCGTTTCCGGGTGACCGTCAACACCGACAACCGGTTGATGAGCGGCACCTCGATGTCCCGGGAGATGGCGTTGCTGGTCGACGCGTTCGGCTACGGCTGGCGCGAGCTTCAGTGGTTCACGATCAATGCGATGAAGTCCGCCTTCATCCCCTTCGACGAGCGGCTACGGATCATCGACGAGGTGATCAAACCGGCGTACGCGAAGCTGCTCGGCTGACCGACGTCCGGTCGGCGGTCAGCCGATCTGCGGCGGGTGGCCGGCGGCGAGCAGACCGGCCACCCGGCGTAGCACGTCCCGGCCACGGGCGGCCTCCGCACCGAGACCGGTCTGCCGACGCAGCACGGCCGGTTCCGCGCGCAGCAGCGCCAGGCCGCGCAGCAGCAGGACCCGTGGGCCCTTGCGCTGCTCGGCGAGATCCCGGGCGAGCCGACGGAGGAAGGTCGCGCTGCGCGGCCGGCGCAGGGCGTACGCCCCGGCGAGGAGCCCGCGTCGCCGGCACTCCCCGACGATCTCGGCGGCGAAGATCCCTTCGGCTACGAAAAGTGGCGAACTGGCCAGCTCGAAGCGCCGAGTGGCTACCCGGCGATCCTCATTGATGGCGTACACCGGCACGTCCGCCCGGCCGTGTCGGACCAATTGGTCAATAACCTCCACCGCTGCCTCGGCGTCCCACGAATCGGGCGACTCCCAATCGATCTGACCGTTCCGTATCGGTAACGTTGGGTCATCGCCGTCCTTGTAGAAATCGTCCAAACAGAGCACTGGCAGCCCGGATTGCTGCGCTATATACGACTTTCCGGAGCCGGAGGGGCCGGCGAGGAGGACGACTCGGTGCGGGTTGCTCATTACTTCAAGTAACTCCGAACAGACGGACCGCGATCAAATTGCATCAACATCTCATCACACCTCCGGCTGCGGCCAACCTGGGCTTTCTCTTTCCGTGGCGGCGTGATGGAATCTCGGATGGTCCGACCCGCCGGGTCGGCTGCTGGGCGTTGTCCGGGGGCAACGCGGACGCTGCAATCACGAGGGCGGTGACGTGAGCAAACGGCCGAAGACGGCAGGTTCTCTCCTGTCGCGTCTACGCCGGCCGGCAGGTCGGCTCCGCGACATGCCGATCTGGTCCAAGCTCGGTCTCATCATGATCGTGCCGACCATCGCCACGGTCGTCGTGGGTACCAGCGGTCTGGTCGACCACCTGGACGCGCTCAACGACGCCAACCGGGCCGGCGACCTCGCCGAACTCATCAGTCACTCCGGTGACCTGGTGGACGGCTTGCAGGACGAGCGGACCGCGGCGGTGCTGCTGCTGGGCCTGGACCCGGAGAAGGCCACCGCGGCGCAGAAGGAGGCGGCGGCCACCCGCTACAACGACGTCTCGTCGCGGGTCGACCAGGAGAAGGCCCCCTACTCGCAGCAGCGGTCCGACCTCAGCGATCTGCCCGTCAGCCTGAACGGGCTGCTCGAACAGATCGACGAGGGTCTCGGTGACCTGCCCGGCGCCCGCAGCCAGGTGTTGAACGGCAAGTTCCGGATCACCGACGCGATCCAGTCCTACGACGAGCTGATCAATCAGCTGCTCACCGTTCGCGACTCGGCCAGCCAGCTGGCCGGTGACAACGACCTGAGCGACCGGATGCGGGCCGCCGCCGCGGTGGCCCGGGAGAAGGAGTGGCTCTCCGTCCGCCGGGTGGTCGTGCACCGGGCGCTGATCCTGGGCGGCATGAGCTCGACCCTGCGGACCGACTACATCTCCAGCGAGACCGGTCAGCAGCAGGCGCAGCAGAGCTTCGACGCGGTGGCCACCGAGGCGGAGGCCGAGTTCCACGCCCAGACCATCGGCGGCGGTGACCGCCGGCAGGCAACGATCTACATCAGCCAGGTCAACGCCGACAACTCGCAGAACCTCGCCGGCATCTCGTTCACCCCTGAGCAGTGGGACGCCGCGCTTGTCGCCAACGGCCAACTGATCCGCTCGGTCGAGTCGAAGTTCGACTCCGACGTGGTGGAGCAGGCCGGCGAGCTGCGCTCCGAGGTGCAGCGCACGGTGTTCCTGGAGACCGGCCTGCTGCTCACGATGCTGCTGCTGGCCATCTTCCTGGCGTTCCTGGTGGCCCGCTCGATGGCCCGCTCGCTGCGTGAGCTGCGTCAGGGTGCGCTCTCCATCGCCCAGTACGGGCTGCCCCAGGCAGTGGCCCGACTGCGCGACCCGCAGGTCACCGGACAGCTCTCGCCGGTGCAGCTGGCCAACCAGATCGCCGAGCCGCTGCCGGTACGCAGCAAGGACGAGTTCGGCCAGGTGACCGAGGCGTTCAACGCGGTCCACCTGGAGGCGGTCCGTACCGCGGCCGAGCAGGCCGCGCTGCGGTCGTCGGTCGCGACGATGTTCGTCAACCTGGCTCGCCGGTCGCAGATCCTGGTCGACCGGCTGATCGGCCACCTCGACCGGCTGGAACGCGGTGAGGAGGACCCGGACCGGCTGGCGGAGCTGTTCCAGCTGGACCACCTCGCCACCCGGATGCGCCGCAACGACGAGAACCTGCTGGTCCTCGCCGGTGCCGACTCGACCCGCGTGCAGCGCGAGCCGGCCGCACTGATCGACGTGCTGCGGGCCGCCCAGTCCGAGGTCGAGCACTACACCCGGATCGAGTTCGGGGTGATCGACCGGGACATCGAGGTCGCCGCGCACGCGGTCAACGATCTCGTCCACCTCGTCGCCGAGCTGTTCGACAACGCGACAGCCTTCTCGCCACCGGACTCTCAGGTGCTGGTGGAGGCTCGCCGGGTCGGCGACCGTGCCTCGCTGTACGTCGAGGACCGGGGTATCGGCATCAGCGGCGAGCAGCTGGCCGAGCTGAACGAGCGACTGGCCACGCCGCCGCAGGTGGACGTCGCCGTCTCCCGGATGATGGGCCTGGTCGTGGTCGCCCGCCTGGCCTCCCGGCACGGCGTGAAGGTCGAGCTGCGGCCCGGCGGCGACCGGGGCACCGTCGCCGAGGTCACGCTGCCGCCCACCGTGCTGGTGCCTCGGGCACTGTCCGGCCGGGGGCAGCAGCCTCCCGCACTGCCGGCCGCGGCCGGCCCGTCGTCCGGGCCGACTCCGGCGTTCGGCGCGCTGGCCGCGCTCGGCAACGGCGCTCACCCACCGGCCCCGCCCGCCGCGCGTACCCCGGGCAGCTCGGGCAACCAGGTGACCCTCGGCGGTCGGCCCTTCGACCCGGCCAGCCGTAACGGCTCCGGTACGCCGACCACCGTGGGTAGCGGCGGCAACCTGCCCGCCTGGTCGGATCTGACCGGTGCCAGCGGCGCCAGCAACGGCAACGGCAACGGCTTCGCGCCGCTCACCTCGAACGGTCACCCGATCGATCCGCTGCCGCAGCGCCGGTCCACCGACGAGCCGAGCGGTCAGCCACCGGCCATCCCGCGTCAGCTGCCGAGCAGCCCGGAGACCGGTTCCTACGCTCCGCCGGCGGTGTCGGCGCCGCCGGTGCCCCCGGTGTCGTCGCCCCCCGTCTCCGGCACGCCGTACTCGGCCCCGCCGGTCTCGGCGGCCCCGGTCTCCGGTCACCCCGTGTCGGCTTCGCCCGTCTCCGGCTCACCCGTCTCGACTCCGCCCGGTGGTCCGCTGCCGCAGCGGCCCGTCTCGGCGGCGCCCAGCGCGGGTGCGCCCTCGGCACCCCCGGCCTGGCCGCCGGTCGCCGGAGAGCCGGCCGCACCGCCCGTGCCCGAGCGGCTGGCCGCCGCCCTGGACATGACCACCGAACTGCCCCGGGTGCAGCGTCAGACCCCGGCAGCCCGGCCCGCTCCCGCGCAGCACCAGCCGACCGCACCCACGCCGCCGCAGGCCCAGAACCGGCAGCGGTACGCCGACGAGACGATGGAACTGCCGATCTTCCGGGAGCTGGAGTCGGCGTGGTTCCGCACCCGCCGGCCGGGTCCGGAGGAGTCGGCCGGCGCGCGTCAGTCCGCCACGGCCGCCGCGACGACCCAGCAGCTCTCCACGGTCGACGTCGTCAATCGGCCGGCCCAGCAGCAGACCCAGACCGGGACGACAGGTAACGCACCGATGGCACCAAAGACTCCGACGGGGGCGGGCGCTTCCGGCGGGAACGGCGCGCCAGCGAGTGGCGGGCCCCGGCCCGGCGCTGCCGACAGCGCGCCCTCGCACCGCCCGACACCTCAGGAGAACATGTGGCGGACCGCGGCCGACGACGGTTGGCGCGCGGCAAGTGCCGCCAGCCAGGCGCCGGCGGCCGGCACCACCGAGACCGGGCTGCCGAAGCGTACGCCGATGGCACAGCTCGTGCCGGGGGCGGTGGAGAAGCCCACCACCTCGGTGCAGCGTCGTAACCCGGAATCGGTACGCGGTCTGCTGTCCGCCTACCACCGGGGTGTCCAACGGGGACGTAGTCACCCCTCGGACAGCAACCCGACCGGCCCGGACGGAACTCCGGGCGGGCAGCAATCCTCGCAGTCTGGCTCTGGCCCGGTGGCCGGGAGCGGGCAGAAGGAGCAAGAAGGATGACTAGTACGCAGGATCTCGGTTGGCTGCTGGCCAACTTCGCCGATCGGGTACCCGGTGTCGCGCATGCGGTCGCCGTCTCCGCGGACGGCCTGCTCCTGGCGTCGTCCCGAGACCTCCCCCGGGACCGGGCGGACCAGCTGGCGGCGATCGCCTCCGGCCTGGTCAGCCTGACCCAGGGCGCGGCCCGTTGCTTCGAGGGAGGCGCCGTGCTGCAGACGGTGGTCGAGATGGACAATGGCTTCCTGTTCCTGATGTCGATTTCCGACGGCTCGTCGTTCGCGGTGCTCGCCGCGCGTAGTTGCGACGTGGGACAGGTCGGTTACGAAATGGCCCTGCTCGTTGACCGGGTGGGCGACGCCCTGACCCCGCAGCCGCGTACGGCTGTGGGGATGATGGGCTGATCGTCGCGCCGGCCGGTGGGGGCAGGCGGGGCGACAACATTGCATACGACGGGTAGCACCGGTCCAACCGGTGCCGGGTACGAAGGAGGTGAGCGGCAACATGGCTGATCGTGACGAGCCGACCGGCGCGCTGGTCCGTCCATACGCCGTGACCCGCGGTCGTACCCGTCCCCGCCTCGACATCGCCCTGGAGGCGCTTGTCGAGACGACGGTGCGCGGTCGGGCCGCTGCCACTGGCAATGGTGGCCAAGGCCGTGAGCACCAGTACATCGCCGCGCTGTGTGACGGACGCGTGCAGTCGCTCGCGGAGATCGCGGCGCGGATGCAGCTTCCGCTCGGCGTGGCCCGGGTGCTCATCGCCGACATGGCGACGGACGGCCTGGTCGCGGTCCACGAGCCGACCATCCTGGACGACTCGGACGACGCGGTGGGCACTGAATTGCTGGAGAGGGTGCTGAGTGGACTTCGCAGGCTCTGACATGTCGCACCGGCCGCCGGCCCCGAGCGGGCGCGTGACGTCGGCGAAGATCGTTATCGCCGGTGGATTCGGCGTCGGCAAGACGACGCTGGTCGGCTCGGTCTCGGAGATCACGCCGCTGACCACCGAGGCCATCATGACCTCCGCCGGAGTCGGCGTCGACGACACCCG
>FOLJ01000024.1 GCA_900112325.1 Micromonospora sediminimaris | reverse complement strand
GGCGCGACCTGGACCAACGACATCAGCCACGGCGAGCTCATCCGGTCGAACGCCGACCAGACCATGACCGTGGATCCCTGCAACCTGCAACTGCTGTACCAGGGCCGTGACCCCAACTCCGGCGGCGACTACGGTCGCCTGCCCTACCGTCCCGGCCTGCTCACCCTGCAACGCTGACGACACGACACAGATCCGGCACGAAAGATGCCTGATCGTCGCGGATGAGGGCGCTCGCCGAATCGGATGAGCGCCGGCACGCCCCGCGATCGATCGGGTGGGGCCGGAACGGGCGGGCTCGGTCCACACCGAGCCCGCCCGGTCAGTCGGTGGATGCCGTTTGCCGGCCCCCTGGCGGGGAAGTCCCGCGAGTGCGGCGGCGGTGACCGTCGCCGGCAGGAGGGGATGCCGACGATGACGAACCACCCGTCCATCGCACCGCCCCTGAGTGCCGTGGATGCGCCAGCGCGCCTCACCCTCGGGGTGGAGGAGGAGTTCCTGCTGCTGGACCCGGAGACGGGGGAGAGTCTGCCGGTTGCCGACCGGGTGTTGACGGCCCTGCTCGGTGCGGCCCGGAAGCAGAGCCGGCAGGAGTTCCGACACAGCATGGTGGAAATGGTCAGCCCGGTCTGTGCCGACCTGGCCGATCTTCGGGCGCACCTGATCACCTTGCGGCGGGCCGCGGCGGAGGCGGCGCGGTCGGCGGGAGCGCAGTTGGTCGCGGTGGGAGCCACTCCGGTGCACGAGTCGCACCGGACAGTTCCGGATGAACCTCGCTATCACGCCATGTCCCGCCGTTTTGGTCCGGTTGCGCACGATCCAGCCGTGTGCGGCTGTCACGTGCACGTTGGCCTGCCGGACCGGGAACTGGCGGTGCAGGTCTGCAACCACCTGCGCCCGTGGTTGCCGGTGGTGCAGGCGCTCACCGCCAACTCGCCGCTGCACGACGGCGTGGACACCGGCCATGCGAGCTGGCGTTCCATGCAACTGGAGCGCTGGCCGAGCATCGGGCCCACCCCGTACTTCGCCTCGTTCGCCGACTACGACGCGACGGTGGCGGAACTCGTCGACGCGGGCATCATGCTCGACGCGGCGATGGTCTACTGGTACGCCAGACCGTCCGCCACCTACCCCACCGTGGAAATCCGGGTCGGGGACGTCTGCCCGGGGGTGGACGACACGGTGTTGGTCGCGGCTCTGGTGCGAGCCCTGGTCGCCACCATGGTCGGCCAGGTGCGTGCCGGCGTTTCCGCACCCCGCCTACGTAGTTGTCTGCTCGCGGCGGCCCACTGGCGAGCTGCTCACGAGGGGTTGGACGGCCGGCTGATCGATCTGCGCGGCGGCGGCGCGCGTCCGGCGTGGGACCTCGTGGAGGAGCTGTTCACCACGGTGACTCCCGCGCTGATCCGGCACGGCGACTTGTCGTACGTCCAGCAGCAGCTGGCCCGGTTGCGCCGCGACGGCACCGGCGCGGCCCGGCAGCGGCGGGTCATCGCACGCACCGGTGGGGACGTGCGGGCGGTCCTCGACCACCTCGCCGCCGAGACCACCGCCGGTTGAACCGGCAGCCGGCACGCTCAGCGGATGCCGTGGGTCTGTAGCCAGAGTTCGAGCAGGCCCAACTGCCACAGCTTGTTACTGCCCGCGGCGGCCTGCGCCTGTTCGGGGTCGGCGAGCAACGCGTCCACGTACGCCGGCCGGAACAGCCCACGCTCGCGCGCTTCCGGCGCCCGCAGCGCCGCCACCACGAGGTCGCGGACCGGGCCGTCGACGTTGCGTAACGCGGGCACCGGAAAATAGCCCTTAGGTCGGTCGATCACCTCGGCGGGCAGCACCTCGCGGGCGACCTCCTTGAGCACGCCCTTGCCACCTTGGGCAACCTTGTGCTGGGGCGGGCAGGCTGCCGCGAGCGCGACCAGATCCTGGTCGAGGAACGGAGTACGCACCTCCAAACCCCACGCCATGCTCATGCTGTCGACCCGTTTGACCGGATCGTCGGGAAGCATCAGGTGGGTGTCCAACCGCAGCACCGCGTCCAGGGCGGTCTCCGCGCCCGGTGCGTTCAACTCCGCCGTCACCAGATCCCGGCTGGCGTCGACGTCGACGGCGTGTGCCGGACCAACCACCCGGATCAGCTCGCCGTGGTCGCGGTCGAAGAAAGCGGCGGTGAAGGTTCGCGTCGCCTCGGACCGCGGCACCTGGGTCAGGGGCTGGTGGTAGCCGTATCCGGCGAACACCTCGTCGGCGCCCTGCCCGGACTGCGCCACCTTGACATGCGCGGCCACCTGCTCGGAGAGCAGGTGGAAGGCGACCACGTCATGGCTGCCCATCGGCTCGGTCATCGCCTCGACCGTCCGGCGGACGGCCGGTACCAGGTCGTCGTTGGCGAGTTGGATGCGGAGATGGTCGGTGTCGTACGCGCGGGCGACCAGATCAGAGTAGTGGAACTCGTCGCCGGCCTCGCCGTGCCGGCTGTCGAAGCCGATGCTGAAGGTGCGGAGGTGCTGCTGACCGGCCTCGGCGAGCAGAGCCACGATGAGACTCGAGTCGAGCCCACCGGAGAGCAGCACGCCGACCGGCACGTCGGCGACGAGCCGTCGTCGCACTGCGGTACGCAGCGCGTCACCGATCGCGGCCCGCCAGTCCCGGTCGTCCCAACCGGCGTGGGCGGGATCCCGGACGTAGTCCGGCCGCCAGTAGACGCGATCGCGGCTACGGCCGTCGGCCTCGACGACCCGCACGGTGGCCGGTGGCAGCTTCCGTACGCCGCGCAGGATGGTGCGGGGCGCCGGCACGATCGAGTGCCAGGACAGGTAGTGGTGCAGCGCCACCGGGTCCACGCTGGTGTCGATGTCGCCCGCCTGGAGCAGCGCCGGCAACGTCGAGGCGAACCGCAGCCGGCCCGGCGTCTCGGCGAGGTAGAGGGGCTTGATGCCGAGTCGGTCCCGGGCCAGCACGAGCCGACGCCGGGTGCGGTCGATCAGGCCCACGGCGAACATGCCGACCAGATGGTCGACGAACTCCTCACCCCACTGTGCGTACGCCACCAGGATCACCTCGGTGTCACTGGTGGAGTGGAAGGTGTGCCCGGCGGCGCGTAGCTCCTCGCGCAGCTCCGGGTAGTTGTAGACGCACCCGTTGAAGACCAGGGCGAGGCCGAGATCCTCGCGCACCATGGGCTGGCCGCCCGCGTCGGACAGGTCGATGACGGTCAGCCGACGGTGCCCGAGGGTCACCCAGCCATCGCTCCACAGGCCCTCGCCGTCCGGGCCCCGGGACCGCATCGCCTCGGTCATTCGGGTCACCGCGTCGGCGTCGGGCGTGGTGCCGTCGAACCTCGCCTCACCGCTGATGCCGCACATCACGTTCCGCTGTCATGCCCTCTTCCTCACGTCTGTTCGGGTACCGGGCGGTGGCACCCGACCGAACCTCCTACGACCGGCGGTCCTGGTTGTCGGTCCAGCGACCGCCCGTGGTGGACCCGTCGGTCCGGATGACGGTCTGGTTGCCGTCGAGGTCGTTCTCCACGACCCGGCAGTTGACGCAGTCGGCCCGGTCCGTGACCCAGATCCCGTGGGTCTGGGTGGCCGAGCCGCTGTCCCGGATCAGGTTGCCGCGGATCGTGACCGAGTCGGCGGCGGCGTTGACGGTGATGCCGGCCCGGGTGAGGGGCGCGGGGGGCAACTCGTACGCTGTGCCGGGCGCCGGGGTGTCGGCGCTCCAACTGCTGGCGTCGTCGGGTCGGATCGGGGCGAGGGTGAGGGTGGTGGCGTTGTTCGCGGCCACCACGGCGTACCGGTGGCCGACCCGGACCACCTTGCCGCGGTGACCGTCGGCCGGCCAGTCCGCGCCCTGGTCGATGACGGTGTTGCGGGTGTAGCGGACAGACTCGCCGCCCCCGGAGGTGGCGGGGGCGCACTGGCGGCCGTTGTTGCGGATCCGGTTGTTGATGATGACGGCGTCGCGCAGTGGCCGGTCGAAGCGGATACCGTCGCGACTGTTGCCCCAGATGTCGTTGCTCTCGATGACGATTTCCTCGGCGGCCGCCCGGCCTCCGTCGCCGAGATCCTGGTGGTGGTAGCCGTACCGGCCGTTTCCGGTGATCCGGTTACCCCGCACCGTGTAGGGGCCGACGGTGTTGCCGATGTTCACCCCGTCGCGCAGGTTGCCGTCGATGACGCAGTCGGTGAGCAGGCCGCCCTTGCCGGGGACGCCGGTGGTGCCCTTCGCCGAAACCTGGAAGCCGGCCTCCAGGTTTCCCGTCATCGTGCATCCGGTGACGATGAGCCCGTCGGCACCCCAGTCGGAGATGCCGAACCGGTTGCTCTCCGCGTGGCAGCCGCTGATCCGGATGCCGCGCGGCTGAGGTCGGTCGGGGTACTGCATCTCCAGGAAGATTCCGTTTGTCGCGTTGCCGACCGCGACGCAGTTGGTGATGGCCAGCCGCTCCATCGGACCCCAGCCCCCGATGCCGACACCGATGCCGGCCCCGCCCATCTCCAGTCCGTTGTCCATCCGGCCGCATTCCAGCACCCGGACCGCCTCCACCAGGGTGTCCTGGAGGAAGTCGCAGCCGAAGCCGGTTGCGGCGGTGTGGTGGATGAACAGGTTCCGGAACAGACCACCACTGACGAACTGCAACCCGAGTCCCTTGGCCAACGGGTTGTACTGTGCCGACGCCACGCCCTTGCCGTCGATCTCGAAGTCGGCGAATGTGCAGTAGGCCAGGGGCCGATCCGGATCGGCCCCGTGCAACTGGGCGGTGTAGAAGGCCAGCGGCACCGCCTGGGAGCGGTTGCCCTCGTTGCTCAGGACGAAGCGGGTGGCGCCCGGCCCGGCACCCATCAGAGACACCCCGCTGCGCCAGACGGTGCCGGCGTCACGGATCGCGTACACCCCGGGTGGGCAGTAGATCACTCGCGCCCGTCCGTCGGCGGCGAACGCGTCGCCGAGCAGATCCACGAGCGCGGCCAGGGCCGGCTGGTCGTTGGTGGTGCCATCGCCGGTCAGCCCCTGTTCCCGGGCGTTGCAGAGCAACGGTGCTCCGGCCACCGCGTACGGTCGCACGCCGGACGGGGCGGCTGGCACCTGACCTGGCACAGGACATCACCTTCCCCGTGGCGGCAGGCCGACCGGTATCCGGCCGCCGTCCGACCCTCGGGGCTGTGCGACGGCGGGCCTGCCTCGACGGTACGTGGGTGACGTCCCCGGCGAGGACGGATCGCAGAAGAGGACGGAGATCGCCCCGCGGTGACCTCAGGAAGCGGTGACCTCAGGAACCTGCCTCGCCCGTGACGGATCGCCGTTACCGCTGCGACGAGCCGGAAGGTGTCGTCGGGCGACGGCTATGCACGTGCGGACGGGGGGTGGCGCCGACCGGCGCCACCCCCCGTAGAGAGGTTGTTACCGGGCGGTGCAGGAGAGGGTGGGTGTGCCGTTGGTGCCGTTCCAGGAGCCGTTGAATCCGAAGGTGGCGCTGCTGTTGGCGCTCAACGAGCCGTTGTGGCCGACGTTCGAGGCGGTGACCGAGGCGCCGCTCGAGGTGATCGACGCGTTCCAGGAGTTCGTGATGCTCTGGCCGTTGGGCCAGGTCCAGTTCACCGTCCATCCGGAGATGGCGGCGTTGCCGGCGCGGACGGTGACCTCGCCGCCGAAGCCACCGGGCCACTCGCTGGTCGTGCGGTAGGTGGCGGTGCAGGCACCGTTACCGGTCGGCGGCGGCGTGGTGGGCGGCGGGGTCGTGGGCGGGGGCGTGGTGGGCGGCGGAGTGGTCGGCGGGGGCGTGGTGGGCGGCGGGTTGCTGCCTCCCCCGAAGGTCACGTCGCTGCAGATGTAGTACGGCTGGTCGAGGTGGGACGCCTGCCAGATCGTGTAGACCACGTGCCGGCCGGTGCGGTTGCCCGCGTTGACCTGCGCCTCGTAGAGCCCGGTGGTGGGGTACGAGCCGGTGCGGAGCACCAGTTCCAGACTGTTCCAGGTGAGGGGCTGCGTGGTCGGATCGAAGCCCTGCTTGGTGATGTAGATGAGCATGTAGTCGGCACCGTGCCGGGCGCCGTCGGTAAGCGTCAGGGTGAAGTTGTTGGGCATCGGCTTGGCGGTCCAGGCACCGACCGTGTCGAGCGAGGCGTACAGCCCACCCTGGGTACGGCCGCCGCTGCACAGTTGCCCGTCGGGGATGACGGCCTGGTGGTTGCCGCCGACGTTCTCGCGGTACAGGCCGTTCCAGTTCCACATGGTGTTCGGGTTGGCCTGGAATGCCTGCCAGCACATCGGGTCGCTCTGGGCCATGGCCGGGTTGAGGTGGTCGCCACCCCAGCGCTCATAGCAGCCGTAGTTGCGGGACGGCGGGTTCGTGACCGAACCGTGCGCGGAGGCCGGGCCGGGCTGGTTGACCACGACCATGGTGAACGCGGCGACGAGGACGGACGCCGCGCCGAGTCCTAGTCGACGTGCTGTTCGTGCGAGTTTCATTGATGCTCCAGTTGATCCGCCGACGCCGGTGTCGCTCGCCGGGGTGCCCAAACCCCGGGAGGAATGCGTCGATCGATATGACGATCTCAAGAGGGCAGGCGTGTGATCACGCTGCCTGCGACGGCTTGGCGGCTCCCGACCGCGATAGTACCCATCGTATCCACCCGTGTGAATCTTTTCCGGAAGGGGTCGGTGGGTCAGCCGTTGAGGGCGTCCTGACAGGCCCGGGCGAGTCGACGCTGGCGGGTCAGCCGTCGCCACAACCCGAGCGGCGGCGCCACGGCGGTACGCGTAGGTGCCGCCGTGACGGTAAGCAGGCCGTCGGTCAGCTCGCCCCGAGTCGTCCACGGGGTCCACCGTTCGAGGTCGGGGGCGGCGAAGTCGTGCCCCAGCAGCACCGCCGGGCCGTTGGCGGGTACGCGACCCGCGAGGCTCTCCACCCGGACCGCCTTGCTCCCCTCGCGGTCGGGCCGCGTCACCGAGTCCACGTACAGCTGCTGATCGTCGCGGGCGACCGCCAGCACCTCGCCGACCCCGCCGACGCGGGCGCCGACCTCAATCGTCGTGACGACGTCCAGCACCACTATCAGTCGGGGCAGGTACCACCAGTGCTCCCGGCGCAGCAGTGGCGAGTCGATCAGCGCGCGGGCCGGCGGGTACTTGCGCAGTTCCTGGTTGAGCAACTGTTCCGCGAAGAGCGTGCCGTCGCGATCCTCGGTCAGCCGGGGCCGGCCGGTCGCCGCGACCGGCCGCCAGCCACGCCCGGTGAGCCGGTCGTCGGAGACGACAAGTGCCGCGACCGGCGCGGCGGCCAGCCGGCGGGCGAAGGAGACCTCGGCGTACGGGAAGGCGACGGCGGGCCGGTCGTCGAGCAGCAGCGGCGTGACCGGCCGGGCCTGCGGCAGGCCCTCCCGGTCGAGCCAGGCCAGCTCGCCGACGGTGGCGGCCTGGATCGCGCGCCGAACATCCGTACCCACGTCCATGTGATCGAGCCGTTCGGTTGACCTTGTAATGTGATCCCCGTTACATTACCGGCAGGTTTCGGGATCTGCACACGAGCGCCCGCCCCCACGGGCCGCAAGGAGGCAGCCGTATGCCCGCCATCGTCGTCGTCATCGCAGTCATGGCGATGTTCGCCATCGGCTACCGGTACTACTCGCGATACCTCGCCGACCGGGTGTACGGGTTGGACCCGGCATACGTCACCCCGGCGCACCGGTTCTCCGACGGAGTCGACTTCGTCCCCACCAACAAACATGTGCTCTTCGGTCACCACTTCACCTCGATCGCCGGAGCCGCTCCGATCGTCGGCCCGGCGATCGCGGTGTTCTGGGGGTGGGGACCGGCGTTGGCCTGGGTGGTGTTCGGCACCATCTTCGCGGCGGGCGTACACGACTTCGGGGCGCTCGCGGTCTCGGTGCGACACCGTGCCCGCAACATCGGCACCCTCGCGGCGGACGTGATCAGCAAGCGGGCCCGTACGCTCTTCCTGCTGATCATCTTCTTCCTGCTCACGCTTGTGAACGCGGTCTTCGCGGTGGTGATCGGCAACCTGCTCGTGGCGTACCCGGGCGCGGTCATACCGATCTTCGTGGAGATTCCCCTGGCCATCGCGATCGGCCAGTACATCTACCGCACCCGCAGCGCGGCGCTGGTGCCGTCGCTCATCGGCGTGGCCGCGCTCTACTTCCTGATCTGGGTGGGCAACCTCTACCCCATCGAGATCACCGGCTTGGCCGACGCGCTGGGCTTCGAACGGACGCGTGACCTGTGGGTGATCATCCTCTTCGTCTACGCGTTCATCGCCTCCCGGCTGCCCGTGTGGCTGCTGTTGCAGCCGCGCGACTACATCAACTCGCACCAACTGTTCATCGCTATCGCGGTGATCTTCGCCGGAGTGCTGGTCGGGATGGACCGGATCGTGGCGCCGATGTTCAACGACGTGCCGGCCGGCTCACCGAGCATCTTCCCGTTCCTGTTCATCACCGTCGCCTGCGGTGCGATATCCGGGTTCCACTCGCTGGTGGCCTCCGGCACCACCTCCAAACAGCTCGACAAGGAGACCGACGCCCGGTACGTCGGCTACGCCGGGGCGATCGGCGAGGGCAGCCTCGCCCTCGGGTCGATCATCGCGGTCACGGCCGGGGTCGCCGCCACGCGCGCCGAGTGGGAGGGGCTGTACGCCAGCTACGCCGAGGCGTCGGGCGGCGCCACCCGCAACTTCGTCAACGGCATCGCCAGCTTCGCCACAAACCTCGGCATCGAGTTCCAACTCGCGACCGTCTTCGCGGCAGTTGTGGTGATCTCGTTCGCGGCCACCACCATGGACACCGGTGTCCGGTTGCAGCGCTACATCGTGCAGGAGATCGCCGAGTTGGTCGGCTGGCGGCGGCTGTCCCGTCACCTGACCCTGGCCGGCCTGCTGGCGATCGCCGCACCACTGACGCTCGCCCTGCTGCCGGGCGGCGGGGACGCCGGCTACACCTTCGGGGTGCTGTGGCGACTCTTCGGCACCACCAACCAGCTCACCGCCGGGCTCGCCCTGGCCGTCATCGCGGTCTGGGTGCTGCGCCGCCGACGCAACCCGGTCGCGGTCATCGTGCCGCTGGTCTTCCTGCTGGTGATGACGACCTGGGCGCTGATCGTGCAACTGCGCGAGTTCGTGGCGGCCGACGAGTGGGTGCTGGCACCCCTGGACGCCATCATCTTCGTCCTCGCCCTCTGGCTGATCGTGGAGGCGGTGCTCGCCCTGCGCCGCGCCAGCGGCCAGCCCGTCGAGGCGGAAACGGATTCCGGGCCCGGCCCGGACAGCGACGGTGCTGCCGCCACCGACTCTGAGCCGGCCGACCAGTCGCAGCGGGCGGTCGGTGCCGAGTCAGCAGCCGGTGCCGGTGCCACCGACGAACGCCGCTGATGACCCGGCACCGGGTCCTGCTGATCCGACCGTGGGATGCGCCCGGTGCCGGCGCCGGCTGCTGCACCGGCGCGGCCGACATCTGCGTCGAGGGCCGGCACGAGGATCCCGCGTCGGCGCGGCAACGGGCCGACCAGCGCCCGTTGGGCGAGGTCTACCAGGTGGTCCGCGCCGGTCTGCCAGCCGAGATCGAGGTGGAGATCGTCGATCCGCGTAACACGCTGTTCCTGCTGCCGGCGATCGTGCGCGATGGTCGCCGGCACCGGCGGCCCTGGCGGGCCCTGTTGCGAGACCTGGTTCGGGGCACCGGATACGCGGCGATCATCGTGGACGGCCGGGTGGTCAGCGAGTCCGGCCTACCCCCGGCGGAGCAGGCCCTGCACATCGTCCGCCGGGCGATCGACTCGTCGGCCGACCTCAGTTGCCGCAACAGCCGCCGGCCCGGTCGGTAGCCGGCCCTTCGGTGCTCACCAGGTTCAGCGGTGCGGCGAGCAGACCTCCGCTGATACCTGTGGCGAGGCCCTTGCCGGTCCGCTCGGGTGCTGGGCCACAGCAGTCGTCACCGGCGACCGAGTCGGCCGGGTTGCTGCTGCAAACACCGGTTTCGGGCAGTTCGAGTCGTACGTCGCGGGCGGCCTGCCAATCGCCGGCGAGGGCGGCGACCACGGACCGGGTCTGCTCGTAGCCGGTGGCCATGAGGAAGGTGGGCGCGCGGCCGTAGCTCTTCATGCCGACGGCGTAGTAGCCGGGTTCCGGGTGGGCGAGTTCGTCGACGCCGTGCGGCGGGACGGTGCCGCAGGAGTGTTCGTTGGGGTCGATGAGCGGAGCCAGAGCGCGGGTGGCGCCCATGATCGGGTCGAGATCCAGACGCAGCTCGGCCGCGATCGAGTGGTCGGGCCGGAAGCCGGTCGCGGCGACGATCCGGTCCACCGTGATCTGCTCCTGGGCGTCGTCGGCGCGCCGGACGGTCACCGCGACCCGACCGTCGGTAGGGGTGATCGCGTGGACGGAGAATCCGGTCAGCAGGCGGATGCGGCCGGCGTCGACATGCGCCCGCAGCCGCGTGCCGAGCGCGCCGCGAGCGGGTAGTGCGTCGGCGTCGCCGCCGCCGTAGGTACGCGTTGGTGACAGCGATCGGATGGCCCACGTCACCTCGGTGCCGGCTGCGGCGGCGGCGAGCTCGGCGAGCGAGAGCAGGGTGTTGGCGGCGGAGTGGCCGGCACCGACGACCAGGATGTGCCGACCTGCGAAGCGGGCCCGGTCGGTGCCGAGGACGTCGGGCAGGGCATGCTCCAGGTAGGCGGCGGCGTCGGTTTCACCCTGGGCGGGCAGGCCGGAGGTGCCGAGGACGTTCGGGGTGTACCAGGTGCCGGAGGCGTCGATCACGGCCCGGGCGAGGATCTCCCGTCCGTCGGTGAGGCGGAGCAGGAAGGGAGCGGACTCCCGACCGGTGGTGCGCAGCCGGTCGTAACCGAGTCGGCTGATCGCCGCCACCCGCGCGCCGTAGCGCAGATGCGGCTTGAGCTGCGGCAGGTTCGCGAGGGGCTGAAGGTAGTTCTCGACGAGGTCCGCCCCGGTCGGCAGGGCGTCCAGGTCGGGTGCCACCCAGCCGGCCTCGTCGAGGAGCCGACGGGCGGCCGGATCGATGTTGTACCGCCACGGCGAGAAGACGCGGACGTGGGCCCACTGGCGGACGGCGGCACCGGCGCCGTCGCCCGCCTCAAGGACGGTGTAGGGCAGGGCGCGCTCGTGCAGGTGCGCGGCGGCGGCGAGGCCGACCGGCCCGGCACCGATGACAGCGACGGGCAGCTGGTCCAGGTCGCTCATCAGGACTCCTCAGGTTTGATGGTTGTCGAAACAGCTTGTCGTGCGGGTCCCTCATGTGCGGACAGGGATGGCGTCTACCGGCTGTCTCGACGTTCTTCGAATCAGAGAGTTGCACGTTGATTAGACAGGTGTCAACCTAGAGGCATGTCGAATCAGGCGGTGCCGCTTTCCCTCGATCTGACCGCCGTCCCCTGCTGCCCGCCCCTGACGCAGCAGCGGGTGTCAGGTGAGACCGCCGCGCTGCTGGCGCCCGCGTTCAAGGCCCTCGGCGATCCGGTTCGGCTGCAACTGATGTCGATGATCGCCTCGGCCGAGGGCGGAGAGGCGTGCGTCTGCGACCTGACCCCGGCCTTCGACCTGAGCGGCCCGACGATCTCGCACCACCTGCGGGCACTGCGCGAGGCGGGTCTGGTCGACTCCGAACGGCGCGGAACCTGGGTCTACTACCGCGCCCGGCCCCAGCTTCTGCGACAACTCGCCGCCCTGCTCGCGGTCGAACCGACCGCTCCAGCCGACAGTTAGGGCGGCAGGTCCCCGGGTGGAGGTCGTGGCACGGGGACCTGCGCCCGGCGCCGGGAATCCCACCCTCAGGGGTCGGCGTTTCTGCATGCGTACGACGTGAGACCCGAGCCGAGGAGAAACGGACATGAAGGTACGTAGTTCCCTCCGGAAGCCGGGTTCGACGGTGGTACGCCGCCGCGGTCGGGTGGTCGTGGTCAACCGGCTGAACCCGCAGTGGAAGGGCCGCCAGGGCTGACCTGCTGTTCGAGAGGCGACCGACGCCGCTCCTGCTGGCCGACCGGCAGCCCGCCATCTGCGGTCTCGTCGGTGCCGCGGGGTGGCTGCCGGTCGTCGTCGGGTGGTTGCGGCGGCGAGATCCAGGTGACAAGCACCACCGAAATGATCATCAAGAGGAACCACGACGTCAGCTTCGTCAGTGACACCGGATGCCAACCATCCACCTGGCTCGGGTAGAGCCACGCGTTCGACCAGGTGGCGATGTTCTCCGCGAGCCAGATGAAGAAGGCGACGAGGACGAAGGCCAACAGCAGCGGCATGCGCCATCGTGCCCGGAATATCCGGAAGTGCATGACACAGCGGCCGAAGACGAGTGCGACTGCCGTGATGAGCAGCCATCGCACGTCCGGCAGGTAGTGGTTGGCGAAGAAGTTGAGATAGATGGCGACCGCCACCACGGCCGTCAACCAGCGTGGCGGGTAGCGCGTGAAACGCAGGTCGAACAGCCGGTTCACCCGGACCAGATAGGAGCCGACCGCGGCGTACATGAAGCCGCTGAACAGGGGCACCCCGCCTAGCCGGAGCACCCCGTCGGGCTCGTACGTCCACGAGCCGACGTGGGTCTTGAACAGCTCCATGACCGTGCCGACGAGGTGGAACAGGACGATCACCCGTAGTTCGCGCAGGCTCTCCAGCCTTCCCGCGACCATGGCGACCTGGATGGCGACGGCGGCGACGGTGAGGGCGTCGTTTCGGGCGAACGCGGCGTCGTCCGGGTACCAGAGGTGTGCCGCACAGATGATCGCCAGCATGGCGGCACCGAAGACGCACGCCCAGGCCTGCTTGAGCCCGAAGACCACGAATTCGGTAAACCACCCGCCCGGCCCGTGACGCGGTAGCCGGGCCAGCCGGGCGCGGAACCGGGCGTCGATCGCGCGTTCGGCCGTGGTGAGGGTTGGCCGCCCGTCGGGGGTGTGCTGCATCGCTCCGAGGTTAGTGCGCGCCGGCCGGCGCGGACCGAGGGCTCGGTGCAGCGCGCTGACCTCGCTGTTCGGGGTCGGAGTGGGACCGTTCGGTGGTACGACTGGGGTGCGATCACCGGCGACGCGCGGAGGGCGAGGATGTCCAGTGGGTTGCCGGCGCGGCTGCTGCGGCGGCGCGAGGTCTCCCGGCGGCCGTCGTTCCTGGAACTCTTCTTCGACCTGGCCTTCATCCTCGCGCTGAACCGGTTGTCCCGCGCTCTTGAGGACGACCTCGGCGTGGGCGGGGCGTACCGCACGGCGCTGCTGCTGGCCGCCATCTGGTGGGTCTGGTTCGTAACCGCCTGGTCGACCGACTGGTTCGAACCGCGTACGCCATTGATCAGCGGGCTGCTGCTCTGGGTGATGTTCGGCGGGATGCTGATGGCCGCCGCAGCGCCGACCGCGTACGCCGGACATGCGCTGGTGTTCGCCGGTGCGTACGTGGCGATCCATCTGGGGCGGGCCGCCCTGTTGCTGCCGGCCCTGCGCGGGCATCCGCTGCAACTGCGGACCCTGCGGGTGGCGATCTGGTTCGCCGTCTCCGGGGTGCTCTGGCTCGCCGGTGCGTTCGTCGGACCGGCCCAGGTGCTCCTCTGGACGGCGGCGGTGGTGCTGGACTACTCGATGGCGCGACTGCGGTGGCCGACACCAAGACTGGGGCGCAGCAGTTGGGAGAACCTTCAGATCATCGGGGAGCATCTCTCCGAGCGGTACCAGCAGATCTTCATCATCGCCCTGGGGGAGTTGATCCTGACCGCCGGCATCACGTTCAGCCAGAGCGGGTTCGACCTGGGCCGGAGCGCGGCGTTCGCGCTGATGTTCGTCAACGCCGTCAGCCTCGGTCGGCTCTACCTGGTGCCCGGCGGGATGCGGCTCGGCACCGCGATCGAGGCCATGGGACCGCCCGGCAGCCGGCTCGGCCTGCTCGCTGGCTACCTGCACCTGGTGATGATCGCCGGCGTCCTGGCGACCGGGGTCGGATCGCGGTTGATGATCATGGAGCCGTTCTCCCATGAGCTGGCCGCCGTCGTGACGATGGCGGCCGGGCCGACGCTCTTTCTCACCGGCTGGATCCTGCTGGCACTGGCCGTGCACGGCAAGTTCTCCTGGCAACGGCTGATCGGGATGGTTGCCATTCTGATCGCCGCCGTCGCGGGCCACGAACTGTCGTTGCTTGTCAACTCCGCGATCATCACCGGACTGCTGATCCTGATCGCGCACGGCGACACGCTGGCCAACCGCGTGCGCCGACACCGGCAATCGTGACCGGCGGTGCGGACGAGGCGACGCCCGAGGCCGACCGAACGCGCCTGACGGCGAATCCGGGCAAGATGAAATCCTCCGGTTGTCCGGAAGCCGGGTTCGCCGTTCGTCATGTCGGTGGAACCACCGCTGGGACGATTCGACGAAAGGCACTTACGTGAAGTACATGATGCTGGTCTGCACCGATCCGGAGCCGGACCCCGAGCCGAGCAACCACCCGGACGTCGAGGTGTGGGTGGCGGAAAACGACGCGGCCGGCCGACGCCTCCAGGGCGCCCAGCTGGCTCCGGCGTCGGCCGCCACCACGGTACGGGTACGCAAAGGCCAACTGCTGGTCTCCGACGGGCCGTTCGCCGAGGTCAAGGAGATGATCGTCGGCTTCGACCTGCTGGAGTGCGCCGATCTGGACGAGGCGATCGAAGTGGCCCGTGCACATCCGATGGCCTGGGCCGGGCGGATCGAACTCCGCCCGTTCGCCGACTTCGAGCAGTGATGGATCCGGCCGCCGAGATCGCGGTGCCGCGGGCGTCGACCGACGACGACGGCGCGGCGGCGCAGCGGCGCGCCGGGAACGGGGGTACGGCGGCCGGTCGGGCCGCGGCGGCGCAAGCCGTCGCGGCCACCGCTGTTGAGGCGTACCCGCGGATCGTGGCTGCCCTGATCCGGATCACCGGAGACTGGACGCTGGCCGAGGACTGCACGCAGGAGGCGCTGGAGCGGGCGCTGGACCGCTGGCCGGTGGACGGGGTGCCGACCAACCCGGCGGGCTGGCTGATGGCGGTCGCCCGTAACCGGCTGCTCGACGTGCTGCGGCGGGCCTCGGTCGAACGGCGCAAGCTGCGTGACGTGGCGGTGCTGGCGCTCACGGCCGCCACCGCCGAACCAATGCCGGACGAGGAGGTGGTGGACGACCGGCTGCGGCTCATCTTCACCTGCTGCCATCCGGCCCTCGCGCCGCAGGCACGGGTCGCGCTTACCCTCCGGACGATCTGTGCGGTGCCGACCGCCGACATCGCCCGCGCCTTCCTGATCAGCGAGTCCACCATGACCCGGCGGCTCACCCGGGCCAAGACGAGGATCGCCGAGGCGGGTATCCCGTACCGGGTACCGCGTGGGCGTGCCCTGACCGAGCGGCTGCCCGGGGTGCTGGGCGTGCTCTACCTGCTGTTCACCCAGGGCTACGACGCGGACGGCGAGCCGGCCTTTGCCGAGGAGGCGATCCGGTTGGCCCGGTTGCTGGTCCGGCTCATGCCGGAGCAGGAAGAGGTGACGGCGTTGCTGGCGCTGTGCCTGCTGCAACACTCCCGCCGTACCGCCCGGCGGGACACCGACGGGGAGCTGATCCCGCTCGATCGACAGGACCGGTCCCGGTGGGACCACGCGGCGATCGCCGAGGCCGACCGCCTGCTCACCGGCCTCGCCGGGTCCGGCCCGTACGTCTGGCAGGCCCGGATCGCGGCGTGCCACGCCACCGCGCCCAGCGCCGACGCCACCGACTGGCGACGGATCGCCGAGTGCTACGACCAACTCGTCCAGGTGCAGCCCACCCCGGTGGTCGCCCTGAACCGGGCCGTCGCGCACGGTTACGCGTACGGGCCGGCGACCGGGTTGGCCCTGCTCGCCGAGGCGCGCGTCGGTGGCGGGCTCGACGGCTATCCGTTGACCCTGGCGGTGGAGGCGGATCTCGTCGCCCGACAGGGCGACCGGGAGCGGGCAGCGGAGCTGTTCCGCGCGGCGGCGGACCGGGTGTCCGGCGATGCCGAGCGTAGGGCGCTGCTGAAACGGGCGCGTCGGACGTCCGGGCCCGCCTCGTAGCAACCGCGGAACCGGAAGATCCGGGTGAAGGGGGCTGCGCGGATGACCTGACCGGTCGATACTGCGGAGATGACGCGGTGGGCGAGGGTGAGCGCCGTCGTTCTGCTCGCGTCGAGCGCGGCCTGCGACGCCGCGACGCCGGACGCGTCGCCGGTGTCTCCGGCACCGGCGACCTCGCCCAGGGGGTGGACGGCACCGCCGCTCCAGCTGCCCAACGCCGGGCCCGGCGACGCCTGTCCGGTCACCGAGCCGCAACCCTGGCCCAACCCCGACCAGGCGTCCCGGGTCCTCGGGCCCGGCCCGCTGTACCCGGTCGCCGACTACTTCGCCGACGGTGCCCTGCAACTGCGCGACGAGGACCAGGAACCGGACGGCACGTACTCGAAGAAGGTCCGGTGGATCGGTTCCGGCTACACCGGGCCGGTGCTGGTGAGGGCAGCGCGGATCGACGCGCCAGGCGGCGCGACGGCGGCGTTCTCCTACACCGGCGAGTCCCGCGACGACGGGCATCACGCCGTGTTGACCAGCCAGGAGAGCGACCTGCCGGGCGTCACCACCGTGGACGGGCCGGGCTGCTACGCGTACCAGGTGGACGGGAGCACATTCAGCGTGACAGTCGTGTTCCGCGCCGTGCTGGCGAGTCGACCCTGATCACCAGGCGCTCGTCCGGTCAACGGGCACCCGACCAACGCCACTCAGGACCGTAATTCGACGTACGGGCTCAGGTAGCGGACTCCGGTCGCGGCCTCGGAAACCTGCCAGAGCCGGCTGGCGAGGCCACTGTCGTTGCCGGGTGCGACGATCGGGCGGGCGTGGACCCGGTCATCCCACTTGCGCAGCGAGGGGCCGAGCAGGACGCCGGTCTGCGCGGTCGGACTCGTGGCGGCGTAGAGCAGCGGAACGGTGCCTCGCACCGCACTACGGGCTACCAGGAGACCCTGGAAATTGACCACGGCACGCTCGGCCCAACCGCTGGCCTGGGCCGGCATCGACGTACGGGCCATGCCGGGATGGGCCAGGAAGCTGCGTACCGGGCTGCCGGCGTGGCGCAGTCTACGGTCCAGTTCCATGCCGAACAGGACGTTCGCCTGCTTGGAGTGGATGTACCGCTCGATCCGCGAGGTTGCCGGGGCGCCGGCGAGGTCGTCCAGATCCGGCCCGCCGCGCAGCAGGCGGTAGTAGGCGGAACTGACGGTCACCACCCGTGGATCGCGATCCGTCCGGAAGAGGTCCAGGAGCAGGCCGGTGAGGGCGAAGTGACCGAGGTGATTGGTGGCGAAGACCCGCTCGTACCCCTGCGCGGAGTGCGCGTGCGGGACGGCGCCGACCCCGGCGTTGTTGAGCAGCAGGTCGATCTCGTGACCCTCGTCGCGTAACTGCGCGGCGAAGGCCCGGACCGAGTCGAGGTCGGCGAGGTCGAGTCGCCGCACCTTGAGGTTGCCGGACATTCCGGAGCGGGCCAACTCACCCTTGGCCGGGTCGCGGACCGCCATGATCACGGTTGCGCCGTGGGCAGCGAGGTGTTCGGCGGCGACCAGGCCGAGGCCGCTGCTGGCACCGGTGACGACGGCGGTGCGGCCGGTCTGGTCGGGTATCTCGTCGAGCGTCCAGGCAACGGGCATGGCACGCCTCCAGTCGGGTCAGGAGCGGATTACTTATCCGATCTCAGGTGGCGACCGTAGCATGTCAGCGGATAGTTCATCCGCTAAGTTTCCGGATGGATTATCCTCGTACCGTGACGGGTGGGCCGAGGACCAACACCGATTCCCTCCGGGCGGACTCGGCCAGGGTGCGTGCCCGGATGCTGCGGGCCGCCCGCGACCGGGTCGCCGCCGGCGACCTGGACCTGCCGATGAATGCGGTCGCCAAGGCCGCCGGGGTCGGCGTCGGCACCGTCTACCGGCACTTCCCCAGTCGGCAGGCGCTGCTGGAGTCGCTGGCCGCCGAGCGGTTCGCCCTGCTGGTGCAGGCGGCCGAGCAGGCCCTGGCCTGTCCCGACGTCGCCGCCGGCCTGGCCCGCCTGCTCCGAGCCGCGCTGGAACACCAGCGCGACGACCCGGCGCTAGCCGTCGTGCTGGCCACCCCCGACACCGCCAACCCGCAGACGACGGAGCTGGTGCAAGCGCTCGCCGAGGCTGTCGACCGGCTGCTGGAGCGGGCCCGCGAGGCCGGGGCCATCCGGCCGGAGATCACCGCCGATGACGTCCGGGCGTTGTTCTGCGGGTTGCAGCGCACGGTGCAGGTCGGGGGGGACACCGAGCTGTACATCGACATCCTGCTGCGCGGCATCCGCACCTAGTGCGACGGACCTCGTCACCGGGGGTTGCGGCGTGGCACACCGTCCGACGGCCGTGGCTGTCGCGGCAACGACGACGGAAACACCGGCGTGGTTCATGGGCCCATGGCGAACCCGGTGATCCTTTCCGTCGACGACGACCCGGCGGTCTCCCGGGCGGTCGCACGGGACATCCGGCGCCGCTACGGCGACCGGTACCGGGTGGTCCGTGCCACCTCCGGGCCGGAGGCACTGGAGGCGTTACGCGAGGTCAAGCTGCGTGGCGAGCAGGTGGCGCTGCTGCTGGCCGACTACCGGATGCCGGAGATGACCGGCATCGAGTTCCTGGAAGCCGCGATGGACCTGTTCCCCGCCGCGCGCCGGGTGCTGCTTACCGCGTACGCGGACACCGGAGCGGCGATCGACGCGATCAACCTGGTGGACCTCGACCACTACGGCGGCGTTCGGGCCAGCCCGGCCCGCGGTCAGGCGTTGCGGTCGAGTCGTACGCCGGCCGACTCGGCGTTGCCGAAGGTGTCGTTGACGAGCACCACGTCGCGGCCGACATTGGCTAGCAGGGAGGCGGCGAGGGCGGCCCGGTAGCCGGACCCGCAGTGCACCCAGACGGAACCGCCCGGGATGTCGGCCATCCGGCGGGGCAGCTCGGGCAGCGGTACGTGCACGGCACCCTCGACGTGTCCGTCCCGCCACTCGTTGCCCAGCCGCACGTCGAGGACGACCTGCGGGGCGGGCAGCCCGGCCGGCGGGTTCCCGGCCTGCGCGGCAGCCAGCGCCGGGAAGTCCGCGACGAGCAGCTCCCGCAGCTCGGCGGGCTTGTCGGCCCACTGCCCCGGAGTTCCGGTCGCCTGGGCGGCGGGCCGGTCGATGCCGATCCGGACCAGCTCGCGCTGGGCGTCGGCGACCTGCTCCGGCGTCTCGGCCAGCAGCGTGACCGGAGTGCCCCAGTCGATCAGCCAGCCGAGCCAGGTCGACATGGGGCCGTCGAGACCGAGGCTCACCGTGCCAGCCAGGTGCGAGACCGCGTACGCCTTGCGGTGTCGCAGGTCGACCACCCACTCCCCGGCGGCGATGCGTTCCCGTAGCTGCGCGGCGTCGGCCCGGGCCACCGGGGTGAGGTCCACCGGTGCCGGGCCGGCGCTGTTGGCCACCCCCATGTGCGCGTAGTACGCCGGGTAGGCGTCCAGACCGGCCAGGGTTTCGGTGACGAACTCGGTCGCGGCCAGCCGGAAGACCGGATTGACCTGCTTCTCCCGGCCGATTGTCGAGTCCGGGGCGTCGGCCTGGCTGGCCGAGCAGAAGCTGCCGAAGCCGTGGGTGGGCCACACCTGCGCACCGTCGGGCAGCAGGTCGGCGAGCCGCTTCGCCGAGGTGTGCTGACGCTGGGCCAACTCGTGTGCGTGCTCGGCACCGAGGAGGTCGGTGCGGCCGGTGGTGCCGAACAGCAGCGATCCTCCGGTGAAGACCCCCGCCGGGGTCCAGCCCGCCCCGGTGGCCTCGTCGAGTACGTACGACAGGTGGTGGAAGGTGTGGCCCGGGGTGGCCACGGCCCGCAGTCGCAGCGCCTCCGACACCTCGATGACGTCGCCGTCGTCGACCGGTACCCGGTCGAAACCGACCTCGTCGGCGGCGGCCACCAGGTAGCGCGCCCCGGTCAGCCGGGCCAGGTCCAGCCCGCCGGAGACGTAGTCGTTGTGCAGGTGCGTCTCGACCACGTGGGTGATCCGCACGCCGGCCGCGCCGGCGAGGTACAGCACCCGGTCGATGTCGCGCTGCGGGTCCACCACGACCGCGATCCGGCCGTCGGTCGCCAGGTAGCTGCGGTCGCCGAGGGACGACGTCGTGATGACCGACACCTGCACCGTCATGTCCAGCGCCTCGATTCCTCGTCTTCAGCGGGTGGTTACCCGACCGGGCGGCGGAGATGCGGCCTCGATCGGGGTAACCGTCTCCGACTATACCCCGGGGGGTATGTGTCGCCCACTCGGACGGGTTGGCCGGAGCGAACCGGGGGCCGGTCCGCGGCCGGAACAGCTCCGACCGCGGACCGGCGTTGTCACCCAGCGGTCACAGGCGTGCGCACTGACCCGCCGCCGGGCCCCGCACCGTGTTGGCCCGACCCTCGTTCACCGGGGCGGGCGTGTTGCCGGAGCAGGCCAGCGGGCCGCTGATGGTGTTGGCGGCGACGACCACCGGCTGGCTGCCGGAGTTGCCCGTCACCACCACCGGGCCGCTGACGGTGACCCCGTCGACCCGTACCCCGCCGAGGTTGGCCACCAGCGACAGCGGCCCGTTGATCCGGGCCTTGCTGATCTTCAGGTCGCCGGTGGCGCCGGCCACCGTGACCGGACCGGAGACCTTCGTGCCCGACAGATCGAACAGCACCGGCCGGGTGGCGGAGACCGGGCCGTTGATGGTGCCGCCGGTCACCCGCAGCGAGGCCCCCGCGGCGATCGACACCGGGCCGGCGATCGTGGCGTTCTCCACGCAGGTCAGGCCGGTGGTCACGAGCAGCGGCCGGGAGTGCTTGCCGGTGATCGTGGTGGTGCACTGCGGCCCGCCCTGACCGACCGACGACCGTGGTTCGGTGTCCGCCGTCACCGGTGAGTTGGCGGCGAAGTAGCTCACCAGCATGGTGAGGTCGTTGTCGCCGGTGGTCACCAGGTTGGTGCCCCCACCCAGGGTGGTGAAGTTGTCCCCGCCGGCGGCGAGGAACGAGTTCACCGTCACCCGGTAGCTGCCCGCCGGGTCGATCGGCGTGCCGCTCAGCTCCATCGAGGTGATCCGCGAGCCCGGTGCGGCCTCCGGGTCGTAGGTGTAGCTGAAGCCCTCCGACACACCGAGCCACAGCACCGGGCGGGACGCGCCCGCCGGCTGCCACTGCTGCTCCAGCACCTGCTTGATCTCGGCACCGGTGTAGGTCTTGGTGACCACGTCGTTGGCGAACGGCTGGACGGCGAAGGCCTCGGCGTAGGTCACCGTGCCGTCCTCGCCGTACAGCAGGTCGGCCCGCAGACCGCCGGGGTTCATGAACGCGATCTGCGCCCCGCCCCGACCGGCGTCACGGGTACCGGCGAGCTGCACGTCGGCGATGAAGTTGCCAAGCGTCGACTCCTTGCCCCGATCCTCGTTGCCGTCGGTGTAGGCCCGCCGGATGTCGGCGGTGATCTCACCGAGCTTCCGCTGACCCAACTCCTGCGCCCGGACCTTCGCCGCGGCCACGATCTCCGCCACCGCCGGGTCCTGCGGTGCGCCGACGACGTCCACCAGGGACGCGTCGGTGGAGGTGATCGAGCCCGTCTCCGGGTCGAAGGTCAGGGTGACCTTGCCCAGACGCTTGCCGTAGTCCTCGGCCTGCACGATCGGCCGCAGCTTGTCGGTGCCGGGCACCGGCACCTCGAAGGCGTACGGCTGGTGGGTGTGCCCGCTGAAGATGACGTCGATCGCGGCGTCGGCACGGGTGAAATCGCCGAAGACCGGGTCGTTCGCCAGCGCCTCCGGGGAGTCGATGTTCTCGGTCGCGGCGCCCTCGTGCGCGAGCAGCACCACCACCTCCGCCTCGCCGTTGTCCGGGTTGCCGTCCTTGAGTTGGCCGGCGACCAGATTGGCCTCGGCGACCGGGTCGCGGAAGGTGATGCCGGCGATGCCGTCCGGGCTGACCAGCGAGGCGGTCTGCTCGGTGACCACGCCGATGAACCCGACGCGGACGCCGCCGATGGTGTCCACCGAGTACGCCGGCAGCGCCCGGGTGTCACCGCGGTACACGTTGGCGCCCAGGTGCGGGAAGTCGGCCCGGTCGGTCACCCGGCCGGTCAGGTCCGCAATGCCCTTGTCGAACTCGTGGTTGCCCACCGCCGAGACGAGCAGGCCGGCCTGGTTCAACGCGTCGATCGTCGGGTTGTCGTCGTCGATCGCCGAGATGAAGGTGGAGGCGCCGATGTTGTCACCGGCGGAGACGAACGCGGTGTTCGGGTTCTCTGCCCGCAACTGATTCACCAGACCGGCGACCTGAGCCGCACCGCCGACCGGCTGACCTCCGACGGTGGCTGGTGACTCCAGCCGGCCGTGGAAGTCGTTGATGCTCAGCAGTTGGAGGTCCACCGGGCCGGTGCCGGAACCGGTGTCGATGCCAACCACCAGCGGGTTGTGGTCGCTGGCCCGGTACGGGTCCGGCGCGAAGAACGCGGCCAGGCCGTCGTACTGGAACGCGTACGACTCGACCGCGTTGATCTGCCAGACGTCGACCCCGGTGACCCGCGACGCCAGCGACGGCGAGGCGAGGGCGTGGTCGAGTGAGCCGGACTCACCGTTGAAGACGTAGCTGGTCTTCCCGGTGTCGTTGAGGTTCCGGTAGTCCTCGTCGTAGAGGACCTGCATCGGGTCCTCCTGGGTGTACGCGTTGAAGTCACCCAGGAGCAGCACGTTGTCGGTCTCGCTGTCCGCCTTGACCTGCTCCACGAAGGCAGCCAGCGCCCCGGCCTGCCGGACCCGGTCGCCGTTCCAACCGCCCTGACCGTCCCCGGCGTCGGCGTTGTCACCGCTACCGGCACCACTCTTGGACTTGAAGTGGTTGGCCACCACGATGAAGTCCACCGAACCGGCGGTGAACGTCTGCGCGATCGGCTCGCGTGCGTTGGACCACACCGTCTCGTCGTTCACCGACCGTGACGGGCCCTTCGGCTGCGCCTTGGCCGGCTTGAAGATGATCGCGGTGGTGATGACGTCCTGCTCGGTCGCGCCGGGCAGCTCGGTCGGAGTGCGGACGTAGTCCCAGGTGCCCGCGCCGTCCTCGCCGTTCAGGGCGGCGACCAGGCGCTTGAGGGCCTGTTGCGGATCCTCGGCGTTGAACCGAACCGAGTTCTCGATCTCCTCCAGCGCGACCACGTCGGCGTTCAGCGCGGTGATCGCCGAAACGATCTTCGCTTCCTGCTTGGCCAGCGCCGCCTCGTCGGCCGCACCCCGGGCGTCGCCGCCGAAGTGGACGAAGTAGTTCAACACGTTGAAGCTGGCCACCCGCAGGTCGCCGCCGACGTCGACGGGTCCGGCGGTACGCGGGTTGGTGGTCTTGAACGTGGTCCGGGCGGCCGGCGCGGTGTCCGCGTCGACCGGGCGGGTCGGTTGTAGACGCCACTCGTTGAAGCCGTACGACAGCACCGACGGGCCGAACGCCTCCACCTGGTCACCGACCCGCAACGGGCTGGCCGGCGAGACGTACGGCGGCAGCAGCCCGGCGGTGGCCAGGTTCGTCGTCCTGCCGTCGTCCACCAGCAGGCGCCGCAGCTTGTTCTCGGCGGCCAGGGCCTGCGCGGTGTCCGAGCCGGGACGGGCCACGTCGGTCGGCGTCCGGGCCGGCTGGTCGCCGGCGGCGAGCGCCACCTCGCCGTACCGGTTGGTGTTGTACACCTCCGAGACGGAGTACGCGCCGACCGGTGCCACCAGCATCGACTCGACCGACTCGCGAGCGGCCTCGTCCAGCGGCAGCTCAACCGGGACCGGTGCCGGCAGCGGTGCGCCCTGCTCGCAGACCTGGACATCGGTCCGGGCCGCGATGGTCAGCTGGGTGAGACCGTTGAACTCGCTCGCCGTACCGCTGACCCGGACCCGGTCGCCGATCGCGACCGTCGGGTGGTTCGCGGTGTTTGTGGTGAGGTAGACGAAGATGCCGTCCGAGGCGCTTCCGGCGGCGACCGGGCGCTCGGCGCCGCTGCCCGCCGTCTGCACGTACACCCCGTTGTAACCACCGGTGCGGTGGTCGGCGGTGACGATGCCCTCCACGGTCACCCGGCTGCCGGCCAGCGGCGTGGCCGCACCGGTGCCCTGCACCTCGGCGATGGTGTGGTCGACGGTGACTGTGCAGCCGGTCGGATCCGGATCCGGGTCCGACGCGGCGTTGCGCACCCCGAAGGTGCTCGCCGCGGGTGCCTGCCAACTGCCTTCGATCTTCTGGAGCGAGTGGCCCGTCGGGGTCGACGCGGTCTCCTGCACGCCGACGTCGACGCCGTCCCGGCCGTCCGCTGGCCCGCCGACCGCAGTGAAGGTGCCCTCGTAGGTCAGGAACTCGGCGACGTCACCGTCGGGCGCGACGAGCGCGACACCGTCGGGTGAGCCGTTCTGGATACCGTTCGACGGATACGTCTCGACGATCACACCGGCGGCCGGCACCACGCCGGTCAACGTCCTGGTGTCGTACGCCGCGCCGCTGGCGCCGTTGTACAGGACGATCTGCCAGCCGGTCAGGTCGAAGCCGACCGGCCCCTCGACCTCGATCGCCTCGCCGGTGTCCGTGCCGACGTTGTCGTAGTGGATCTCACTGATGAACGGCGTGGTGGGCGCCGGGTCCGCGAAGGCGGTGGTGCCACCGGAGAGGATGAGCGTGGTGGCGGTGACCAGTACGCCCGGGATTGTGAGTAGTCGGGTACTTCTTGCGCGCTGCATGTATGCGGCCTCCGAAGGGAGTAGACCGTCGGAGGATAAGCGGCACCGGTGTCCATGCGGGAGCCACCAGGTGTACCAATGCGGCAAAGACCGGGTAGCTCAGCCGCCCTGGGCGGCAGGACCGGGTAGCTCGACCGCCCTGGGCGGCGGACCGGGTAGCTCAGCCGCCCCGGGCGACCGGGCCGATCAGCTGCCGCTCGGTGCCGGTCATGCTGAGCATCACCCACTGCACCTTGCCCTTGGTGATCAGGCCGACCATCTCCGGGTGCAACTGGGTGAACCAGCTCTGCACGCTGGCCAGCCCGAGGGCGTTCGCGGCGGTGGCCGCTTCGGCCTCGGTGAGCCGCTGAAGCACCACGATGTCGCTGCGGACCAGAACCTCGACGTCCCAGCCGGCCAGGTCGTCGCGGACCACCAGGGTGGCCCGCCAGGGTGCGCTGAGATTGGTGTCCGGCCCGGTCACCGGACCAGTGTCGATCACCACGAGCTGTGGTTCGGTAGGTGTGGCCGGCACCGGCGGAGCGACACCGGGCGGCAGGAACGAGGCGATCTCCCGGCCGATCACGCAGCGTCGCAGGAAGGCGTCCCACTCCTGCTCCCGGGCGGTCTGCACGAACAGCCGGGCGCCGAGCGCCAGTGACCGGAAGGCGAGCAGTTCGGCGGCGCGTACCCCGCCGGTGAGCATCAGCCGGGTCGGCTCGGCCCGGAACACCCGCAGCCCCACCGGCTCCTGCTGACGGTTCCGGCCGACGACCAGCCCGCCGCCACCGGCGACCAGCCGTAGCCCAGCGACGGAGGCAGCGTCCGCGACGTGCAGCCCCATCCGACTGCCGGGAAAGGCGACACCGTTCATCGCAGGAAGCCTCCCAACGGCAGGGTGGCGGCCACGCCGTGGGCGTGCTCGCCGTCGAGTCTCTGCAGGCGACCACCGTGATCGCGGATCGCCTGGTCGAGTGCGCGATCGGCGGTGGCAAGTGCGGCCGGGTCGGTGCCGATGAGCCGGAACGCCACCTCCACCAGAGCGTCGTCGTCACCAGGGCGGTCGTTCTCCCGAGCCACCGAGATGGAGACCACGCCAGCCGCGGCGGGTATGCCACGCAGCAGCGGGTCGATCTGCCACGCCCGGCTGGGCCAGGCGAGCAGTCGATGACAGCTCTGGGGTACACCCTGAACCGTCCAGCTGCGCCAGCTTTCCCGGGCCAAGGGGCGGTCGGTGCTTTCGGTCGCGCCTCCGGTGAGATGGGTCAGCTGGGCGACCGCGGCGAGCACCTCGTCCCGGTTCAGCAGACGAGCCGTCGCCCGTTCCTGCCGCAGCTGACGCCGGGTCCGGCGGATCGCCGCAGTGAGCGCCGGCCGCAGGTCGCGGTCGGCGTGAAAATCGGGGGTACGCGGCGCATGGAGCACCACCCACGCCTGCCGGCTGGCCGGGACGCCACCGTTCGTCAGTTCGCGGTACGCGCGGTCGACCGCCGCCGCACGGGCGCGCGGCGCCGGTGTCACCTGGATCAGCACCTGCACCGTCACGACGGGCGTCTTCGGGTCGGCCGCCGGTAGCAACGCCACCGGCGAGGGCAGGGCCTGCGGGGCCCCCATGAGCAGCGCGCCCTCGGTCGGATCGACCTCCAGCACCGCGCTGAGCCCGCCCCGGTGGGTCAGCAACACGGCCGGCTGATCGTCGATCTCGACCTGATCCAGCTCGACGGTGCTCTCCAGGTGGCTCAGCAGCTGCCATGGGCCGTCGGACCCGGCACCGACAAGTCGTCGGCTCCGCCCCCGGTACGCCCACCAAACCGCCAGCCACTGGTGAAGCCATCGGCCCTGGTGGCGCACCATCGTCGGAGCGAGCACCAGCACCGTGGCGGCGGCCACGGCGACGGTCAGCGGCAGGCCGTGCGGCGTGGCCGCCAGCACCGCCGCCGCACCGGCCTGCCAGGCCACGAGTTGGGCCACGTGGATCCCACCGACGCGCGGCTGCCGTCGGTGTGGGCGTACGACCGGAATCGCCGCGGCGTCCCCGGCCGCGCCTTCGGCGACGGCCTGTCCCGTCGGGGCGGCCGTGGCCTGCGCGCCGGCCCGGCTCTGCGGTGCCCGGGCGGCGGGCGCGGCGACAGCGGCCGATGCCGCAGCGGCGGCCCGACTGGTGTACGCGGTGCCGACCGTGGCCCGCCCCTGCCCACGCTGGGTCGCCCAGGCGTGGCCGGGCCCGGTACCGCCGAGCGTCGGTGCCGGCGCTGCGCCCTGCTGGGGCGTGCGCTGCTGTGGCGGCGGTGCCGCCGCCCCCGGGTGATGCTGCCAACCCGGCTCGCCCGGCTGAGCCGCACCCGGATGCGTCACCGCACGTCCCTCCCTGACCAGCGCGGCATCGTCATCGCCCGATCGCGGTGCGTACGTCGGCCACGGTCACGGTCCGCAGCTCGTCGAGGCTCGGACGTTGCCCAGACTGGCGCAACCGCTGCGCCTGCGCCTTGCGGACACCCTCGAAGAGCTTGCGCGCCTCCCGGGCGTTGCCGAAGTTCTGGTCCCGTTCGATGGTGCCGAAGTGCTCGCGGAGCACCTCCGAGACGCCATCGGCGAGGAGGTATTCGTCGCCGCCGGCCATCCGCTCCACGATGACCACCAACTGCTCCGGGGAGTAGTTGCCAAACTCCACAGTCTTGGCGAAGCGGGAGGCCAGACCGGGGTTGGCGTCGAGGAACTGCAACATCTCGCCGGTGTAGCCGGCCGCGATCACCGCAATCTCGTCGCGGTGATCCTCCATGAGCTTGACAAGCGTGTCGATGGCCTCCTGCCCGAAGTCGCCGCCGGTGCCCGACGACCGCGAGAGGGTGTACGCCTCGTCGATGAAGAGCACGCCGCCGCGCGCCAGCTCGAACGCGGCGGCGGTCTTCTCGGCGGTGTGGCCGATGTACTGACCGACCAGGTCACGTCGGGAGACCTCGCGGAAGGCGCCGCCGGGCAGTGCGCCCAGCGCCGCCAGCAGGTCACCGTAGATGCGTGCCACAGTGGTCTTACCGGTGCCGGGGGCACCCGCGAAGATCAGGTGATGGCTGACCGCGCCGACGGGCAGCCCGGCGCTGCGTCGCCATTCGTTGACCTGGATCTCGTCGATGAGGGCGCGGACCTCCTCCTTCACCGATTCCAGGCCGACCATGGCCGCCAGCTCGCCCAGTAGCTTCTCCACTCGGGCGGCGTCCTGACCGGTGGTGGCGCGGGCGGCGTCGGCGCCGAAGGCGGCCTTACGGTTGACGGTGCCCTCGACGATTGTCGGGTCGGCTCCCTCGGCGATCTCGATCGCCGGCTGGCCGGTGTTCTCCGTGGTGCACTCCTCGACGCTGCCGCGGCAGCCCCGGGCGAAGGAGACCGCCGGCCCGCGGGTGTCGCGGATCCGGCAGCGACGCAGCACCGGAGCGCTCTGGTGGACCACCGCCACACCGGCCTGCCCGGTCTGCGAGATGTCGCAGGTCTCGATGGTGGGTCGGCCGTACTGGTAGATGTAGATGCCCCGGTTGCCGCAGCGGGTCACCGTGCTGGTGCGGATGGTCGGGGCCGCCCCGATCCGCACGATGATGCCGTCCTCGCTGAGATCGGTGAACTCGCACCCTTCGACGTTGCCGTCGGAATCCTCCACCACCAGGCCGTACCGTCCGCCGGTCACCCGGCAGCGGGTGAGCGTGAACTCCGAGCGGCCGGCCACCTGGATCGCCGCGCCGAAGCCGGCGCTCAGCTCGCACCCGGTCATGGTGAGCCTCGCTCGGTCGGCCACCACGACCGGCGCGTCACCGGCCTTCAGGACCAGGTCGCGTAGCTCCAACCGGCCGGAGTTGCAGGACACCGTCGGATACGTCCCGGAGGACGCGTCGATGGTGACCGTGCCCGGGCCCTGCGCGGCGACCACACTGATGCCGCGGTCGTTGATGAACAGGGCCTCGTGGTAGGTGCCGGGGCTGACCGAGACGACCGTGTCGTCGCTGGCCACCGCCAGCGCCTCCCCGATGGACGGGTAGGCGCCGGGCTGATCCGGGGAGACGAGAAGGGTGCGCGTCATGGCTCCGGCTCTGGACGGCGAAGAGGGGGCGGGACCGACGATATCCCAGCCGGTCGACGCGATGTGAGCCCCTCGATGCCACTGGTGCCCGGACACCACCCCCGTCGGACGGACGGTGACGGTTAGGCTCGCTTGCGGGCCGGGCGAAAACTCGCCGGGAACCCCTTGTCGACAACCGGGAGGACGGATGGCGCAGCCACGGATGCTGCCGCTGGCGGCTGGTGCGCTGCTGGCCGACGGCACCGTCCACACGCACACCTCGGTACGCGGCGATCTGACCCCTGACCTGCATCCGGTCGTCCGGCGTTTCCTGCACGGGCTGCCTGTCGAGCAGCGCGAGCGCTACGCCGGCTGGTGCGCCGAGGCAGTGCTGATCTCTGACCGGCTCTATGCCGCCGAGGCCGGCGGGCCACCACTCGACGCCGCCCGGTCCCGCGCGCTGCTCTGGGGCGCGAAGGTCCGGGTCACCCGGGTACGGGAGGAGGGCGACCCGCGCCACGGCGAGGTTCAGCCGCCCTGTCGCTCCTGCGCCGCCCTGTTGGACTGGTTCGGCGTGGAGGCGCTGACATGAGCGAACGCTTTCCGCCCCTGGTGGCGCAGACCCTCACCGCCGCCGGCTGGTCGCCCGACCACTCCGACGAGAGCCGGGGCCGCGAGTGGGGACTGCGAATCGCCGCTCACGCCACGCCCGGCGGCCGCCAGCACACCGTGACGGCACGGGCGATCGAGGCGTACGCCGAGTTCGGCGGGTTGCGGGTGCGCCCGCAGGGGGAGGGTGAACAGGTCGTACCGAGCGAGTTCCACCTCGACCCGTTCCTGGTGCGGCATTCGGTGGAGACCCTCGCCGAGCTTGCCGAGGCGATCGGCGCGCCACTGAGCCCGCTGGGCGAGGAGGGCGACGGCGCCGGGATCCTGGCGCTCGATGAGCACGGTCGGGTGTTCGTGCTGGACCACACCGGGGACTGGTTCCTCGGCGCGGATATCGACGAGGCGCTCACCGCGCTGGTGCTCGGTCGTCGCCCCCAGCGGGTACGCGCGGACGGCACCTGGTGACCGGCTGGCAGCCCACCACGGCCACCGAACGCGCGCTGCTGGCCGCCGCTGAGGCCGACGACCGGGAGGGTTTCCTCACCGAACTCGTCGCCGGTCCGCTGCTCCTACCCGTGTCGCCCGCTGCGGCGGCCGGACGGGAGCCGATGGCGTGGCCGACTGCGCAGCACGAGGGCGTCACCCACGTGCTCGCGTACACCTCACCGGCGGCGATCGCCGCCGGCATGCCCGGTCAATCGGTGAGCTACCGGGTCTCGGGACTTGTCGACATCGCCGTCGACTGGCCCGACGACGAATGGATGCTGGCGATCGACGCCGGGTTGCCGATCGGCGTACGGCTGACCGCTGACGAGCTTCGAGCTCTGAGCGCGCCGGTGATGGAGGCCGAGCGACCGCTGCGTGAGGCGATCCGGCTTCAGGACCCGAACGCCTTGATGTCCACCCTGCTCCGGGCCGAACTGGTGCTGCCGGTGGATCCGGAGGGTTCCGCGACGCGGGACCTGTCCGATCCGGACTTTCCGTGGTGGGTCGTTCCCGACGAGCAGGGCCGGCCCAGTCTGCCGGTGTTCAGCTCGGAAGGCCGTCTGCGGCAGGCGCTAGGTGAGCGGGACCTGGTGCTGGTCAGCAGCCTGCAGCTCACCGAACACTGGCCGGACCTCTCCTGGCAGTTGCTGCTCAACCCGGAGACGCCACTGGCGGCGGCACTGCCCGGGGAGGCGCTGCTGACGTTGCGCGACTGGCTCGGCGAGTTGCGACAGGTGCTCCACGAGGCGGCCGAACAGGAGCAGCAGCGACGGGACGCTGCCCGGTACGCCGACCCGTCGACTGTGGGCGTACCGGCACCCCGTCCGGCACCGGAATCCACCGCCGACGACGGGCCCGACCCCAACGCGCCGCTGCTACTGCAACTGGTCATCCCGCACCGCTATCTGACGTCCTACCTGGACGGCGGGTACGACCGGGCGGCCGGGCTGGTGCACGCCTGGCACGGACCTGGACGGGACACCCCGATCCGGCTGTACCGACGGCTGGGGCTGCTCGGTGAGGGCTCTCCGTTCGAGGAGTCGGACGAATGGGTGGCGGTGCTGCGCTGGCCTCCCGGCGAGGCGACGCCCGAGGAATGGGGTCAGGGGCAGCCCCGAATGGAGTCGCTTGTCGTACCGGACGGGACCGAGCTGCACTGCCTGCACGCCGACGGCCGGGACGAGCTGCTGGCCCGCTTCGACGCCTCCGCCCGCCGCTGGTCTCCGGCTTAGCTGCTAGCCACTGCGGCCGGCGAACCAGGCCCGCGCCGGTGGACTCTTGATCAGGATGAGCGACACGCCGGCCAGCCCGCCCACCACCAGCGGCGTGACCATCGTCGGGTGATAGCTGAGCTTGCCCTGCGCCAGCAGCGTGACGATGACCACGACGAAGAGTCCGAAGGTGAATCCGGCCGGCACGGCCAGGCCGGCCGCGTTGTCGCCCGTCCAGGCCATGAAGATCCCCATGGTCGCGAGCAGCACCACCAGCAAGGCGATCGCGAGTACGCCGGCCCCGATGCCCACCACCAGGAACTTGCCCAGCCCGTCGCCCTCGGTACGCAGCATCGCCAGGAAGAAGGCGACCCCGGCGATCAGCCAGATGACGATCGAGGGCACCATCAGCAGGGCGGCGATGGTGACGACGACAGGTCGGCGGCGTGGCGTCGGCATGGACGCGGAGCCGGACTCCGCTGACGTGTTCAGCACCTGTCCGTCCTTCTACTCATTCGACGGGCGGCGCCAGGCGGCGTCACCAGCCCGAGCGGGATCAGACCAGGTCTGATCGCCGACCGTCCCGCCCGGCGTTGCCGGCGCGGCAGGCCCACTGCCGGTGAGCGCGGGCTCTGCGGCCAGGCCGGTGTCTCGGTGGTGGCGCGAGCGGCGACGAAGCTTGACGATGGCCACCACTCCGCCGACGAGCATGGCCAGGAAGACCACCCAGACCAGCACAACGATCACGATTTCCGCGTAGTCGGGACCGTCGCTTCCGGCTGCTCGCGCGGCAGCGAGTGCTTCGTCGATCTCCGGCTCGCCGGTTGCCGCGGTGCGGCTGCCCCGCCCGTCGGGTTCGCCGGTCAACGCCTCCCGCAGGTCGAGGATGCCCCAGCCGTAGTACTCGTCGCGGCCCGGCTCACCGGCGTCTCTGGTGGTCTCAAGCAGCCGCTGGAACGTCTGGTACGCGCTCAGGTCCGGGTACTCGGCCTTGATCAGGGCCACCGCACCGGAGACGATCGCGGTGGCGCTGCTGCTGCCGGTCGCGGTGATGTACCGACCACCGGGGCGAGCCATCGTCAATTCCTGACCGGGGGCGGCGATGCTGATCGGTAGGTCCAAGGTTCCCGATACCGAACCTTTTTTGCTGATGACGCCCTTACGGTCGACAGCGTTGACGGCGATGCTGCCGGGATGCGAGGCCGGCGCGCCGACCAGGATCTGGTCGTCGTTACCGGCCGCGGCGACCACGATCACGTTGTTCTGGTAGGCGCGCTCGACCGCCCGGTTCAGCTCCTCGTTGAAGCTGCTGGAAAGAGAAACGTTGATCACGTCGGCACCGGCGTCGATCGCCCAGTTGATGCCGGCGGCGAGGGCCGTCGGTGCGATCAACGGGGCGCCGTCCTTCTTGATCGTCACTGGAAGGATCTTGGCTTTCGGTGCCACGCCGAGCACCCCGTCACGGCCGCCAGGGCCGTGCCCGCGACCGGCGATCAGTGAGGCCATGCCGGTGCCGTGCCCCTGACGGTCGAGGCGGCCCTTGGTGCTGTCGTCGTAGAGGTCGACGCCGGGCAGGACGTTGCCGCGAAGATCCGGGTGTGTCGCGTCCACCCCGGTGTCGACCACCGCCACGGTGACGCCCTCACCCGTGGTGATGTCGTGGAGTTCGGCCAATTCCAAGCTCTTGACGTGCCAAGATCTGTCGCGGACGGAGTCGGCGTGGGCGGGTGCGGCGGGCAGGGCGACGGCCGCCAGAACGCTCGCGGTGGTGAGCGCGGCGGCTGCCGATCGGGTGAGGACACGCATGCCCGTCAGCCTTCCTCTGTGCGCCGCCACGGGACGACTGCGAATGGACGGTCACCGCATGGTACGGGCCGGCCACCCAGGGTTGGGTGACCGGCCCGACTGCGGTCAGCTCTGGCCGAGCGTCCTGCCCTGCTCCCGGGGGCGGTGTTCGACAGGGGCCTCCACCACACCAGCGGCGGACGACTCGGTGACCCACAACTCGTCGTCACCGTCGCCGTACTCCCAGGTCTCCTGCTCTGCGTCGCGGGGTGCACCCTTGCGTGGAGACGGGGTCGTTGGGCCGCCGCGCCGACCGCCCAGCGACGGAGCCGGCCCCGTCGTCGGCGCAGGTCGCCCGGTGCCCGCAGCGGCACGTCCGCTCAGATCGGGTCGGGCGCCGGCAGCGCCTCCGCCGGTCACCGGCTTACCGGCGGCCGATCTGCCGCTCGGTGGAGCGCTGGCCTTGGGCGGCCCGCCCGGCGCGGCACTCCTTTGACCGCCGAGGCTCGGCGGAGGTGCGGCGGGCCGTCCGGGGGCGGCACCGCGCTGACTCGGGCGGGCGGTGGAGCCGGGCAGCCGCGGACTCGACGGCGGCGGAGTGGCCGAAGCGCCCGGCCGGTTGCCCAGACCCGGCCGACCGCGGCCACCGCCGGGAGCGCCAGCGCCGGTGTTGCCGGGCAAGGTCGGGCGGCTCGGCGCGGGACTTTTCCGGCCACCCGGTGCCCCGGAGCCGCTACCCGGGCCGCCGGCCCCAGGAAGGGTGGGCCGGTTGGGCCCCGGCCCACGGCCACCGGGCGCGCCGGGACCGCCCGCACCCGGCAGGGTGGTCCTCGGTGCGTTAGGTCGCGCTGAGTTCGGTGCGTTCAGCCCAGGGTTGCCCGGTCGCGGCCCGGGCGGGGCCACCGGCGGCACCACCGGACCGGGAGTCACGGGTGCCGTGGGTGCGGTGGTCACCGGCGGTGCGGTCGGCGGTGGGGCGACCGGCGCTGCGGCGCCACCTGCCAGACCGACGCCCTCCGGAAGATTTGGTGGCGGCGGTGGCGCGGCGTCGGTCGGCGCGTCGGCCCCACCGGGTCGGGTCGGCAGATCCGGCCGGCCGGGCATGGCCGGACGGTTCGGGGCGGCCCCGTTCACGGGTGCGCCGGGCGGGGGAGCCCCCGGAGCGCCAGGGCGGGGCACGTTTGACGGATTGGTGATAACCGCGTCCGTCGGACCCTTGAACTTCCCGCCCCGCGAGATGTTTGAGATGTAGACGTCGATGTAGAGGTCGGCCAGCGGCTTGGCGATGTTCTTGGCGCGCTGGTGGTACTCGTTCTGCACGTCCTCGTACGACTTGCCGTCGTTGCCTGTGACACCCGGGACCCATTCGACCAGGTCGACAGCCTGGACGCCCGCGTCATCGGTCCGGCGCTCCCCCTGCCGGATCTGCTCGGCGCGGTATTCCTCCCAGAGCGTCTTCATCTCCCGCTGGGCAGTGCCGATCTTGCTGGCGAGCTGGTCCAGACCGGTGGCGTTGTCGCTGGCCACGGTTTTCCACTCATCGAGTGAGTGCAGCGTGGCGCCCACGCGGGACATGAAGACCCGTGCCGCGGGCGACTGCCAGCGGGCATCCAGGGAGTCGGCGTGACGCTTGAGATTGTCCCGAGTGGTCTGCAGCAGGCTCGCCGCTCGCCGCCACATGTCGGCGAGGGCAGTCGTCCGCTCGTCACTCTCCTTGCGGACGTACTCCCACATCTGCTCGATGTTCACCGAATCCCAGGCCGTGGGCTCGTACGGCGTGGCCCCGGCGGCCCGCTCGGCCGCGTAGTCATCCGACACGCCGGCGTACATCGGGTAGCTGACCGGCTGCCAGCCGTAGTAGTCGTCGCTCATCCCCGCTCCTCAGGCCTCGCCTGTGCCACCGTCACCGGAGATCCGACTGGTCCAGCCGGAGATCTTCGCCGTGCATGCGTTCGCCGTCACCGTGAATCACGTACGCGCCGGCCCCCTCACCGACGACCTCCGACTGCGCCCACGCCGGAGTCTCCTCGCGCTGCTCACCCGTCGGGCAGGAGTCCAGGCCGTGGTAGGGATTCATCGGCGCCGGGTTCAGGGCCGACTCCGGCACCGAGTCCGCCGGGTTCTCCGTGCCCTCCTGCCACCGGCCGCTGAGCGTGTCCTGACCGTCGACGGCGGTGAACGCGTTGTAGACGTCCTCGTTGGTGGCCTGGGCCAGCGCGTCGCCGGTCAGGTACTCGGCCGAGATGGACATGGCGGCCATGCTCAGGGCGGTGAGCCCCTTCATCACGTCGCCCATCAGATGGGAAATGGCCATCCGGCTCTCGTCGTGCCGGCCCCGGAAGAACGCGGCTTCCTTCATCCCGCCGCCACCGAACGGTGCCTGCACCGTGAGCATGGGGCGCAGGCCGTTGTCGAAGCTGGGCTGGAAGTTGGTCTCCATCTCCCGCTGGATGGCCAGCGCGAAGTCCTTCAGCTGCTGGATGTCGACGTCGATCTGTTCGTCGACGAGCCACTCGTCGCCCATGTTCCCTCCCCCGTCAGCTCACACGATGCCGGCGCGGCTGCTGCCCCCTGGGGCCCGTAGCCGCGCACCGTGAGTCCACTCTGGCCGACAGTAGCCTGATCGGGCAACCCCGTACCGGGCTCAAGAGCGTGGCGGAAGGTGCACCAGTTGCACCAACCGGGTACCGCCACGCCGGGACACCAGCCAGCCCCGTCCCGGTGGCAGCGGCCCGGGCCGGACGGTGCCGAGCAGCACCCCCTCGTCCCGGTTGCCGGACATCACGATGCCCGGCGTGCTGATCTCCCGCAGCCGCATCAGTACCGGCTCGTAGAGCGCCCGACTGGCACCGCCGGTACGCCGGGCGATGACCACGTGCAGGCCGATGTCCCGAGCCTGCGGCAGGAATTCCAGCAGCGGTGTCAACGGGTTGCTGCCCGCGCCGGCCACCAGGTCGTAGTCGTCGACCAGCACGTACAGGTCGGGACCCTTCCACCAGTCGCGTGCCCGCAGCCGTTCGGCGTTGATGTCCGGCGGTGGCAGCCGGTCGCGCATCACCCCAGCCACCTCGGCGACGATGCTCTCGGTGACCTGCGCGGTCGACCCGTACCCGATCAGGTGCGGCGTGTCGATGTCGCCGAGCAGGCTGCGCCGGTAGTCGACGATGACCAGCCGAGCCTCGGTCAACTCGTTGCGGTCGACGATGGTCTGCGCCAGCGCCCGCAGGAAGGTGCTCTTTCCCGACTCGCCGTCACCGAACAGGATGAAGTGCGGGTCGGCGGCGAAGTCCACCTGCACCGGCTGGAGGTCCACCTCGGCGATGCCGATGGGAATTCCCGGGCGGCCGGTGCTCGGCAGGCTGCCGTACGGCACCACGGGCGGCAGCAACCGGATCGGCGGCGCTCCCGGCCCCTGCCAGGCGGCGGCCAGGTCGGTGACCAGCTTCCGCGCGCCCTCGGGCAGGGTCTCCGCCTCCTGCGCGCTGTCCGCTCGGGGTAGCGCCGCCAGGAACTGTTGCCCGTCTGGGGTGATGCCCCGGCCCGGTGACTTCTCCGGCACGTTCATCGCCGCCCGCCGGTCCAGGTTGGAGTCGCTGGCGTCGGCCAGCCGCAACTCCAGCCGGGTGCCGAAGACGTCCCGGACGGCCGGTCGCAGATCCATCCAACGGCTCGCGGTCACGATCAGGTGGATCCCGAAGGACAGCCCCCGGTTGGCGATGTCGTTGATCGTTGGCTCCAGGTCCTCGAACTCCGCCCGCAACGTCGCCCAACCGTCGATCACCAGGAACACGTCGCCGAACGGGTCGTCGTCGTGCTGGCCGTGCCGCCGGGCCCGCCGGTACTCGGCCATCGAGTCGACCCCGCGCTCGGCGAACCGCCGCTCCCGCTCGCCCATCAGCAGTTGCAGCTCGGCCACGGTACGCCGGACCAGGCCGGAGTCGAGGCGGGTCGCCACCGAGCCCACATGCGGCAGGTCACGCAGCGACGACAAGGCGCTGCTGCCCAGATCGAGGCAGTAGACCTGGGCCTCACGCGGAGTGTGGGTCAGCGCCAGGGCGGTGACGACCGTCCGCAGCAGGGTGCTCTTGCCGCTCTGCGGACCGCCGACGATCACCGCGTGACCGGCCGAACCGGCCAGGTCGAACCAGAGCACGTCCCGACGCTGGTCGAAGGGCTTGTCGACGATGCCGACCGCGACCTGCAACTCGCCGAGCAGGCCGGCGTGCGCGACGGTGATGCCACGGGCGGGATCCGCGGTCATCGGAGGCAGCAACTGGTCCAGCGTCGGCGGCTCGGCCAGCGGCGGAAGCCACACCTGGTGCGCGGGCTTGCCTCGCCCGGCGAGTCGACCGACCAGGATGTCGAGCACACTCTCGCCCATCCCGTCGTTCGGCTCGGGTGCGGTCTCCTCCTTGGGCGTACGGGTCACCGGCGGGGCGACGTAGGACGTGGTGTACTCGCGTACCCGGTCCTCACCGTCGCCGGCCGCGACCGCCGCCGCGGTCTTGCTGCGATAGGTGCCGGAGACGTACGCGGCCTTGAACCGCACCAGCGGCTCGGTGCCGAAACGCAGGTAACCGTGCCCCGGCGACCGGGGCAACTCGTACGCGTCGGTGGCCCCCAGCACCACCCGGGACTCCATCGCAGAGAAGGTCCGCAGACCGATCCGGTACGACAGGTGGGTGTCGAGTCCCCGCAGCCGACCCTCCTCCAGACGCTGGCTGGCCAGCAGCAGGTGCACGCCGAGCGAGCGACCGACCCGGCCGATCTGCACGAACATGTCGATGAAGTCCGGCTTGGCGGTCAGCAGCTCGGAGAACTCGTCGCAGATGATGAGCAGGCTCGGTAGCGGAGACAGCGGCGCGCCCGCCGCCCGGGCCTTCTCGTAGTCACGCTGCGAGGCGTAGTTGCCGGCCGCGCGGAGCAACTCCTGCCGACGGACCAGCTCACCGTTGATGGAGTCGGTCATCCGGTCCACCAGCGGCAGCTCGTCGGCCAAGTTGGTGATCACCGCGCTGGTGTGCGGCAGACCGTCCAGCCGGGTGAAGGTGGCACCACCCTTGAAGTCGACAAGCACGAAGTTGAGGCTCTCCGAGGAGTGCGTGGCCGCCAGCGCCAGCACCAGGGTGCGCAGCAGCTCCGACTTGCCGGAGCCGGTCGCGCCGATGAGCAGCCCGTGCGGCCCCATGCCGTCCTGCGCCGACTCCTTCAGGTCCAGTTCCACCGGCCCGCCGTCGGCACCCACCCCGATCGGCACCCGCAGCTTGTCGCGGTTGGGTCGTGGCTGCCACGCCCGATCCACGTCGAACTCGTAGGGATCGCCGATGTCGAGCAGCTCGGCCAGGCCCAGCTCCGTGGTGAGTGGCGTGTCGCCGCTGCCCCGGGAGGCGGCGGAGAGCCGTAGCGGGGCGAGTTGCATGGCCAACGCCTCAAGCTCGGCCACCCGGCATTCGTCGGCCCGGCCGATCTCGGCCGGACCATCCACCGTGATGCTGTGCAGCCGGCGCTCCGCCGACACCTCCAGCACCAGCCGCGCCCGGTCGAGCAGGCGCGGTGCCGGCGTGGACAGGTCGAGCAGGGTGACACCCTCCACCCCGCCCTCGGTCATCAGGTGATCCGACCCGGCGGTGTCGCCACCGTCGATTACCACCAGCACGTGCGGTCCGGCGACCTGCGGCGTACCGCCACTGGCGTTGAACCGGGGCCGGCTGGCCAGCACGTCGTCGAGCATCGCCTCCAGGCCGGTCACCGAGGGTGCCACCAGGCGCAGTTGGCCGAGCGCGTCGGTGCGCGACGGGTGCAGGGCGTGCGGAAGCCACTTCGTCCACTCCCAGTCGGCCCGCCGGTCCGGCGCGACACAGATCGCGACGAGCATGTCGTCGGGCGCGTGAAACGCGGTGGCCTGGGCGAGCACCGCCCGGACCATGCCCCGGGCCGCCTCGGTGTCGCCACGCAGGTGCACCCGGGCAAATCCGTTCAGCGCCATGGTCACCGGCAGGTCCGGTACCTCGCCGTAGGTGGTGAGGAACCGGCGCAGCGCGAGCGCGCACATCGGCTCCAGCTTCTCCAACGACGTGGCCGGTGGCGGCACCAGCGGCGTCGCCAGTTCCTGCGGCCCGAGGCCGATGCGTACGGTGGCGAAGTCCACGTCGCCGCGTCGCCGCTCCCACAGCCGGGGCCCCAGCGGCAGGGACCAGAGCACATCCGGGTCCGGGTGCCGGTAGAACGCCGCCTCGCGCTGCTTACGGATCGTCTTGAGTACGCGACGCCGCTGACGGGACAGATGCGTCATGTACTCGCGGCGCTTCTGCAGCATCTCCTGCTTGCCCGGGCCGCCGGAGTTGTTGGTCAACTGCGACGCGAGCATCCCGATGGCGGAGAGTCCGAACAGGCCACCGGTGACGTAGCCGAGAGTCGACCCGCCTCGACCGGCGAACATCAGGGCCATCGCGAACGAGCCGGCGAGCATCGGCAGCAGCATCAGCATCTGCCCCCACGCCTTACCGCTCGGCGCGGGCACCTCGGGCGGCGCGTCCAGCAGCACCTCGCCGGAGGGATACTCCGGCTCCGGCTGGCGGGCGGGTCGCTTGACGACCACCGTGCTCACGTGACAGACCTCCGTCGCCTCTCCTGGGTCTGGGTGCGCCGCGGTGAACCGCCCCCCGCGTCACCGGCACATGGTAGGTAGCCTTTGCCCGTCAGGACAGCCGCGGGCCGTCGGCCCGCTCCTCGTACCGAGGGGTCGTTAGTGGTCACCCAGGCCGGAACCGGACTCGCGCGCATCGCCGTCATCGCCCCCAACCGACGGTTGGACCTCGCCCTACCTGAGCATTTGCCGCTCGTCGGGCTGCTACCCGCCGTGCTGCGGCAGGCCGACGAGGAACCGTCGGACGGCACCAGCCACGGCGGCTGGATGCTGCGGCGCAGCGACGGTAGCCCGGTCGACCTGAGCCGTACGTTGGCCGCACAGAACGTCCGCGACGGCGAGACGCTGCACCTGGTGCCGCGGCGCACCGAGTGGCCGGAGCTGGCGTACGACGACCTGATGGAGGCCGTTGCCGACGGTGCCCGACGACGCGGGGTGGTCTGGAGCCCGTTCGCGACCCGGCTGACCGGTCTGATCGTGGCCGGCGTGCTGCTGCTGCTCGGCCTCGTCGTGATCGTGACATCCGAGGAGCCCGGCTGGCTCGGTGGTGCGGTCGCCCTCGGCGCGGCCGGGCTGCTGCTGGTCTGCGGGATCGTGCTGTCCCGGGCGATGGCCGACTCCCTCGCCGGCGCGGTCGTTGCCGCCGCCGGCCTGCCCTACGCCTTCGTCGGCGGCGTCCTGGTGATCGGCACCGGCGAGTCGGTCTGGGCGCTGGGCGCCCCGCACGTGCTGCTCGGCTCCGCCGTGCTGCTGCTCTCCGGGCTGCTCGGGCTGCTCGGGGTGGGCGACGCGACGCGGGTCTTCGTGGCGGCGGTCTTCGTCGGCTTCTGGGGCATGGCCGGCGGGTTGCTCGCGCTCGGCTCCATGGATGCCGCGCAGGGCAGTGCGATCGTGGTCGGTGCGGTCACGTTGCTGCTGCCGGCGATGCCGCTGCTCTCCGTGCGGCTCGGGAAGATGCCTATGCCGGCGCTGCCGCGTACCGCCGCAGACCTGCTGCGCGACGAGCCGCAGCCGAAGCGGGAAGTCATCTACCAGGCCACCGCCCGGGCCGACGAGGTCTTCACCGGCATGATCTTCGGGGCGTTCGTCGTCACCATCGCCGGCCTGATCGTGCTCACCGCCACCGGCACGCTCTCCGCGCTGCTGCTCGCCAGCATCATCTCGCTGGGTTACCTGCTGCGCGCCCGACTGGTGTCGACGGTCCGGCACCGGGTGCCGATGCTCGCCGTCGGCCTGGTGGGCCTGGGGCTGCTGCCCCTCGTCGGTGCGACCGACGCGTCGACCGGCGCCCGGGTGCTGGCCGTCCTGCCGGTGGCCCTGGTCGCGGCCGGGCTGTCAGCCGCCGCCGGGCTCGCCTACAGCCGGCGTGCCCCGTCTCCCCGACTGGCCCGGCTCGGCGACACGTTCGACATCCTGCTCCAGCTGGCCGTGGTCCCGGTCGCGTGCAGCGTGCTCGGCCTGTACGCGTTCATGCGCGCCATCAACGGCTGACGGGTCCGTCACCAGTCGCGGTCGCTGGCCTCAGCCATCGGGCCGCCCCGGATCAGCTTGACGATGGCGGAGTCGATATCCGGGCCGACGAAGAAGTAATCGGCCCAGTGCAGCATGAACACCCGCCCCTGCGCGTCGGCGACCAGTTCGGACGGTCCGTCCTCGTTGTTGCCGATCGGGTAGACCGGGTTGTCGAACTCCTCGGCGAAGTCTCGGGCCGCGTCCGTGACCACCCCACCACGAGTGGGGTGGATGAAGCTCATGAAGCCGCCGCCCGGACGGCCGCTCCGACCGAACTGAGGCAGCCGTAGGCCGCCGAATTCCACAAGCGCAGCACGTGCGACGGGTGGGCATTCCAGTCCGGCGAGTTCGTCGGCGAAGCGGACCATCCAGTGGTCGACCGCCGCGCTGGCATCACGGCCAGGAAACCAACCGGCCTGCTCCAGCACGTGCCGCACGTCGGGAGGGAAGCGCCCCTCGGCGGCGCGGCGTTGCGCGTACCGCTCGGCGATGGTCTGCCACGGCAGTGAGGGCCATTGGGAGACCTCGCCGCTCTCTCGGTCGATGACGGCTCGGGGGTAACCGGTGGCCGGGGGCGGTAGGGGCGGACCGTCGGTCGCGGCGGCGACCGGTTCGACGAGGCAGGCGACGTAACCGAGGTCGAACTCGAACAGGGTCACGTCGAATGCAACCCGGCGCTCGTCGGCCCATTCGCGGGCGATGGCCAGGGCCTCGTCGCGGCTGATCATCGAAGGACTCCTCGGGCTGCCGTCGTCGGTTACGCAGGCCGACTCCGGATGCGGGCACCGGTCGGCTCGACGCCGTGCCTATGGTAGGCACCGCGGTCCGGAGTTCGTGACCGTGCCGGCGTACGCCAGGGGAGGGGTGCCATGCCGTCGCGGCGGGACCAGGTTCAGTCGTACCAGTTCTTCGTGCAGCGGATGACCTCCGCGCTGGTGGCGCGCGAGCCCGATCCGGAGGCGGCACCTTTCCGCCGGCTCGGTGGTGCCGGCTTCGCCAGCATCATGGTGGCCGTGCTCTGCCTGGCCGCTGTGGGAGTGTACGGACTGCTGCGTCCCGGCGGCGCAACCAAGTGGAAGGAGGGCGGTGCGGTCATCCTGGAGAAGGAGACCGGTACCCGCTATCTGTACCGGGAGGGACGGCTGCACCCGGTGCTCAACTACGCGTCTGCCCTGCTGGCCATGGAGACAGCGGCACCGACCGTCTCGGTCTCGCGCAATTCGCTCGTCGGCACCCCGCGTGGCCCGCGCATAGGCATCCCGTTCGCTCCGGACGCGCTGCCTCCGGCCGGCCGCATCCTGGACGGTCCCTGGACCCTCTGTACCCAGCCGGCGCGTAACGCGGCCGGCGGTATCGTCGCCACCACCGTGCTCACCGTCGGGCGGGCACCCGGCGGCGGGCGTGATCCGGGTGACAGCGCGCTGCTGGTGCGCGACCGCAAGACTGATCGGCTGCATCTGGTCTGGCGTGACCATCGGTACGAGATCCGCAGCGAGAAAATCGTGTTGGAGGGTCTCACCATGAGCGCCGAGCCAGTGGTGGAGGTGGGTGGGGCGTGGCTGAACGCCTTGCCGGCCGGAGAGCCGATCGCGCCTCGACGGGTGGCCGACCGGGGGACTCCCTCGACGGCGTTGCCGGACGCCCGGGTCGGCCAGGTCTTCGTGGTGGAGAGCCAGGGCGGCAGCCGCCAGTACTACCTCGCCGAACGGACGAGGCTGGCGCCGATCACCCCACTTCAGGCGGATGTGGTGATGGCCGACGGGGAGACCCAGTTGGCGTACCCGGGAGAGGCGAGGCCCTACCCGATCGAACTGGCCGCCGGTACCGCCGCCTCGGCGCCCAAGGCAGCCGCGCCGGCCCAGGGGCGGCATCGCGCGCCGGAGCAGCGGCCGGAGATCGCTCGGTTGGCCGGCGACCAGCCGGCGATCTGCGCGGCCTACCAACCGGGCGCCGATGAACCGACACTGCTGCTCGACGCGCAGGTCCAACCGGTTCGGGAGCCGGTACGCACCGGTGAGCAGACGGGTGACGGGATCCCGCTCGCCGACCGGGTCGTGATCGAGCCGGGTCACGGCGTTCTGGTCGCTGCGGTCTCCTCCCCTGACCAGGAGACGGGAACTCTGAACCTGGTCACCGACCTGGGTCACCGTTACCCACTGGCGTCCGAGGGCGTACCTGCCATTCTCGGCTACTCGGAGGTACGGCCGGTACGGCTGCCTGCAAGTTTGGTGGTCCGCCTGCCTGCCGGGCCGGTACTCGACCCGACGACGGCGAAACTCGCCCTCGACCCGGAGTGACCTGACCAGCCACAATGGAAATGCGGGTCGAGCAACGGTCTAGCGCGGGCTGGACACGACCCGTTACCGTTCGTACGACGATGGTGCGCGAGCACCGACTGACAGGACGCCCCGGTGAGTCGGGGCGATCAATTGAGGACGGGGGTGACTTCCGCCATGTCGATGAACACCGACACCGGCTTGATGCTGAAGACCGAAGGTGACGTCGATGCCGTCGCCGATCGGCTCACCGGCAACCTCAACTCGCTGATGGACCAGCTCGCGCCGCTGTACGACCAGTGGAAGGGCGCTGGTGCCGGTTCCTTCCAGCAGGTGCGTGAGCGGTTCGACCAGGACATGGCCCGCCTCAACGTCGCGCTGCGGGCGATCGCCGAGGCGGTCGGGTCTGCGGGTAAGGACTACGACGTGAGCGACGAGGAGATCCGGGCCGACATGGATGGCGCGGGTGCCACCGCCGGTCAGATCACCGCGGCGCTGAAGCTCTGACGGGGGAGAAGACTCATGACGGAGATTCGGTACAACTTCGCCGGGCTGAACGCCGCCGCCGACAGTTGCAGCGGTGCGGTCCGGAACATGACCGGTGAGCTGGACGGGCTCAAGTCCGGCATCGCGCCGCTGCTGGCCACCTGGGACGGCGACGCCCGGGAGGCGTACTTCCAGCGGCAGACTGAGTGGGAGTCGGCCGCCAACGACCTTCGTGACCTGCTTGGTCGGATCGAGAAGGCGCTTCGTGAGTCGGCCGCGAAGATGCAGGCCCGCGAGGCGGCGAACCGCGCGAAGTTCGGCGGCTGAACCGAGATCGCAGCACCGATGGCCCGGCCCCGCGCCGGGCCATCGCCGTCTGCGCCGCAAGAAAGCACTCGCCGTCCGGTGACTGGCGACGCCGCGCTCAACCGCGCGGCATCGAATTGGGTACCCGGAAGAAAGCCTCCTCGGGTTCGTCGATCTCGGGCTCGCTCGGGGGCGGTGCCGACGGGCGGGTGGGCCGCCAACGGGTGCGACGGCCGCGCGGTAGCAGTGTGGCCAGCACCCCGACACCGACCGCAACCATGGCCAGCGCGAGGCCGATCCAGAGGGCCAGCCGGCCGAAGACCGCCCAGCGGTCCGCGCGGGCCTGCGCCGCTGCGTCGTACGGCACCTCGGGCAGGGGCGGTTGGGCCACCGGGTCCCCGGTGGTCAGTCGTTCGGTGACCGCCCGGTACGGGTTGACCACGCCGCTGCCGTAGCCGCGTGTGGCGTCGCCCCGGGCCGGATCGGCGGTGGCCAGGAGGCGTCTGGTGACTTCCCGGGCCGACAGGTTCGGCTCCGCCGCGCGGATCAGGGCGGCGGTCGCACTCACCATCGGGGCGGCGAAACTCGTCCCGTCGTAGGTGTTGTGTCCGGCCAGTCTGGTCGCCGCCACCACCGCACCGCCCGGAGCGCTGATGTCCACGTACGGCCCGATCTGGGACTGCCGGATCCGGGCCCCATACTGGTCGATCGCGCCCACGCCGATCACGCCGTCGTAGGCCGCAGGGTAGGGCACCGGATCGGGGCGGGCACCGTCCTGGTGCTGGTTGCCGGCGGCGGCGACCAGCACGACGTCCTTCTCCAGCGCGTACCGGACGGCCTGCTCAACGTCAGGATCCGGCTGGTACAAGGTCACCGACAGGTTGATGACATCGGCACCGTCGTCGACCGCGTGGCGGATGGCCTGCGCAAAGACGGCCCCGGTGACGGTCTCGCCGCCAGCGCCCGGGCCCTCGTTCGCGTTGCGTTCACTGACCCGGACCGGCACGATCGTGACGTCCGGCGCCAGACCGTGGAAGCCCACTCCGTCCTGGCGGCGAGCGGCGATGATGCTGGCCACGGCGGTGCCGTGGGACACGCAGTCCACGTCGCCCCCCGGCGTGCCGCGCAGGGCGTCGAAGCCGGTGGCCACCCGACCGGCCAACTGCGGGTGACTGCTGTCCGTGCCGGAGTCGACGACCGCGACCCGCACTCCCGTGCCGGTGCTGAACGGCCACACCCGCTGCGGGGCGAGCCACCGCTGGTGCCAGGGAGTCTCGGTGTTGACCTCTCCCGGATCGCTCGGATTATCGCAAATCGCCGGTGCGGCAGCCGCCGGGCTCGCGACGGGAATCGTCAGAGCCGTGGTCAACAGCGTCCCCATCAGCGCAAACGTCGCGACAGGACGGTCCCGGAACATGTCTGCACGCCTCCCGTCAACCGGTCCCGCTGCATCCTAGCGGCGGGCCGCCGCCAGACCGGGCACACCGATGTCGTGCCCATTCAGTATGGTCGAGTTGTCACGCCCGGGCGTGGGCGGCGGATGGGACCTGCGCGGGGAGGAACACGCCATGGACGTACAGGCGCTGCGCGCCCGTGCCGACGAACTGATGGCGCAGTTCGAGCGGATGCGCTCCGGCGTCGGCGACCTGCAACAGCAGATCAAGACGGTGAAGGCGACCGTCACCTCCGAAGACGGCCTGGTGACCGTCACGGTCGGTCCTCGTGGTCAGGTGACGAAGGTCGAGTTCGATCCGCGTATCTACCGCCGGCCCAACTCGAAAGAGCTTTCCGCCACGGTCACCGAGACGATCCGGCGCGCTACCGAGCAGGCCATGGCCGAGGTCGAAAAGCTGCTCCGTCCATTCGTACCGGACAGTCAGTTCCAGGCGTACATCGATCATGATCTGGACGGCATATTCCGTCAGTTGGACAGCGATCTGCCCGGGGAGGAGAGACGATGAGCGACCTTCGCGAGACCTTCGTCAAGCCCGACGCTGCCCTGGAGGGCGCCAACGAGCTCGGCGCGGCCGGTGCTCGGTTGGCTGCGGCCTGGAGCAATGTCGCCGCCACGATCAACACTCTCAACGCCGCCAGGCCGAGTCCCTGGGGTGACGACGAGCCGGGCAACGAGTTCAACAAGAACTACCTCGGTGGTGACGATCAGCCGGCGCAGCGGGTGCTCGACCTCGCCGCGGATCTGGTGCCGTTGGTCGAGGTGCTGGGGCCCACCGTCAAGGGGGCGGTCGAGGGCACGGTCGACACCGACGACATGGTCAAGACGCTGTTCGGCGGAGACGACAAGTAGCAGCTCACCCGCTACGGGTCGACATCGGACAGAGGGGCTTCAGGGGTGGCGATACCCAATCCCAGGAACTCGCTGGGCGAGTACGCGTGGGTCTGGGACGCCATCTGCTGGGTGAGCGCCGGAGAGGCCTGGCCCAGCGGCGACGAGGACCGGATGCGGGAGTTGGCCGACGCGTGGCAGGCGTTGGCCGACGCGGTGAGCGAAACACTTGGCCAAGCCGATCCGGCGGTCATGAGGATCCTGCAGAGCTGGGGCGGCGGCGCCGGCGAGGCGTTCGGCGGACTGTGGAACCAGATCGGTGTGGACCCGAACACCGGCCTGCCACTGATTCAGGAGATCTCCGCCGCGTACGCTGCCGGCTGCGACCAGGCCGCTCTGGAGATCGAGTACGCGAAGCTGACCGTGCTGATCGCGGTCATCATCACAGTCATCGCGGTCTTCGTCGCGCTCCTGATGGCCTGGTTGGGCGGGGTGTCCGCCGGCGCCATCCCGGGCATCCTGGCTGGCGGCCGGCAGGCGGTGACGATCGCCTTCCGGCGACTGATCGCTCAGATGGGTCGGCAGCTGTTGACCCGGGCGGGAATGCGAGCCGCGCTGCGGCTGGCGGGCACCCGGCTCGGCCAGATGGCCACCAGCCAGGGATTCCGGCAGGGCCTCAATCGCCTCGGCCGTGAGTTGGTGGAGGAGATCGGCGAGGAGCTGATCATCGACGTCGGTGCCCAGGCGTACCAGATGCACACCGGCACGCGGCGGCAGTGGGACGGCAACCGGACCCTCACCGCTGGCGTGGGTGGCGCCTACGGCGCGGTACTCGGCACCGGCATGAACTGGGCCGGCCGGCGAGTGGCACCCCGCATGCCGTTCTCGTTCAGCCCTTCCCAGCTCTCCTTCCGAGGCAGCGGCGTGGTCCGCTGGGGCAGCACGAGCCTCGCCTCCGGTGCCCAGAACGCCATCATCTCGCCGGCCGCCAGTGTGCTCGCCAATGGCACGATCAACGGGCAGTGGGCCATGCCGGGCGCGGACGCGTTCCTGGGCGGCTTCGCCAGCGGTGCCGGCCGCACCGGAGCGACCCTCGCCGGTGGTGCCACCGGCAACCTGATGGCGCGGGGCACGAACGCGATCCTCGGCGGGATGGGGCTCGACGTCGCGCCGAATGCCGGCCCCGTCGGCGGGACCGGTCCCGGCGTCGGCGTCGGAGACGCAAGCGGCGTCGGTGGCCTGGGTGACCTCGGTGGAGGCGCCAACGGCGCCGGTGCCGGCGCGACCGGCAGTGGCTCCACGTCGGGTGCCGGCGCGACCGGTGGCGGCACAGGCTCGGCGTCGGACGGCGGTTCGGCCGCCTCCGGGGGTAATGCCGGGACGAGTGTCGGCGGCTCCGGCTCGGACGGTGCCGGCACCTCCAACGGCGCGGGCGGTACCTCCGGTGCCGGGACGAGCGACACGGGCGGCGGCACGAGCCAGAACGGCACCGGCACGGTCCCCGACAGCGGAGCGGGCTCGATCAGCCTCACGCCTCCGTCGGCGGACGGTTCGGTGACGCCGACGAACGATGGTTCCGGTGCACCCGCAGCGGATGCCGGGGCGCCGACCGGGGACACGGCGACGGTCGCCGACCCGTCGCTGACCGACGGCTCCACCGGGACCCCGGTGGGAGTGCCCGGCGACGTGGCGGCCACGACGCCGGACGGCACCCCGGCCGTCAGCGACAGCGTCGGGGACGGCGGCACTGCCACCAACGACCAGAGAGGCGGGTCGGACGGCCGGAGTGCGCCGGTCACCGAATCACCTGGCACTGACCGGACCAGCACGAACACCGACACCAGCGTCAGCGACCGGACGACGAGCGAGGCGACGGTCCGGGCCGACGGTGGGCTGGTCACGGGCGCACCGTCGGACGTGACCGCCGCGCCGCCCGCCGACAGCTCGACCGGGACCGGTGCAACGGTGACCGACAGCCCGGTGCCTGCCGTCACCGACGCCGGGCCGGTCGACACCGCTGGCCCGTCCGTCTCCCCGGATGCGCCACCCACCGTCCTACCGGGTACGACAGCCCCGGTGACGGCGCCACCAACCGCCCCGGCGGTAGGGACTCCTCCCGGCACGGCCGCGCCCACGGGACCGACCACCGCGACGAACCCGACGCCCACCACCGGCACACCCGCCACGACCGGCCCGCAGGTGGCGAACACCCCAAGCGCCTCGACGCCGACCACGAGCAGTACACCGACCACGGGCACGAACACCCAGCAGCCCTCCGGCAACACCACGCAACCGACACCCGGCCGGGGTACGCCGGTCGGGCCGGCGGTCAATCCGACAGCGGCGAACACGGCAGGCTCGATCTCCCTCGCGCCCGCTGCGGGCCCGACCACGACGAACCCGGCCCAGCCCGCCGGACCCACCCAGCAGGCCGGGCCTACCCAACAGCCGGCTACGCCCGCCCAACCGGCGCAGTCCATGCCTCGGCCGGACGCGACACCTGCGCCAGCAGACCCGCTCACCCCGACGGTGCCGGCACAGACCGCGGGCATCGAGCCGACGACGCCCCCTGTCGACGCCACTCCCCCCGCCGGCACGGACACGGCCGCGGACCCGAACCCTGAGCGGACCGACCAGGCGCAGCAGAGCACCGACGGGCCGGTCGTGATCCCGGTGCCGACCAGCAGCGGCACCCTCCAGAGCGGGCCGACAAACCCCGGTCCCGAGACAGCGACCGGCCCGGTCGACCCGCAGACCCTCAAACGGTCCGAGGGGCCGACCGGCCGCGGCACCTACAGCTGGCAACTGGCTCCGACCTCGGTCGACGGTGATCCGAACGGCCCCGAAGCCGAGCGCGCGCTGATCGAGGCGTCACGGACGCTTGCCGAGACTGTCCGACGAGAGGTGAAGGCCGGAACGATATCCAAGGGCAAGCAGCCCGGCATGGCCGGTGCGCTGCTGATGCCCGACGGCAGCATCACCACGCACACCAGCATGACCACCGACCGAGGCACGAAACCGCCCACACAGCCCCGGGTACATCCGCTCGCCCAGGCCGCACTGGACCGCATCGCGGCGACCCTTGTCGACGGTGTGGGTGGCGGGCACGGAAAGTGTGCCGAGGTCGCCCTGGTTTCCGACCAGCTCTACCTACTGGAACAGCAATGGCGGAACGCCGGAGAGCCCGGCACCTTCGAGCAGTACGCCCAGGATGCTCTGCAAGGCGCAAAGATCGTTACTCACCAGGTCAAACAGGCTAGATCGGACGGCGTCACCTACGATCTCGGCCATTATCGACCGCCGTGCCGATCTTGCGCACATTTTCTGCCGCAGTTCAACGTCGAGCCCATAACGGACCCGGATCGGGACGTTAGTGCTTACCAACCTCCTGTACCGGGTGGGGTTGGCGTCGGCCCACCGCTCAGCGACAGCCGCCCCTACGGGCAGCCCGAGGGCCTGGTTCCGCCTGACCCGATCGACCAGCAGGCTCTGGAAGATGCCATTCCAGCCGATCAGGCGACAGGGCGGCCTTTGGTACATCCGGATCCGCGTGGCCAATGGACCGGGTTGATCAATGACGGTGGGCCAGCCGTGCCTGGCCGGGACACCAACTGCGCCGACGTCGGACTTTCGGTGCTGTCTACCTGGTTCGGTAGGCCAGAGGTGGCCGCAGCAACTGCGCCGTCGACGACGGTTGAGACCGGCAGCACCGGGCGGCAAGAGCGAGCACTCGGAGCATCATTCGCCCACCAGGGTGTCGGAACATCTGGGCTGGACGCGATCGCCGAGGCCCTCCGCGCGGCAGGTCCGGGGTCTGCGGCGTTGATCGTCACCAGCTGGGCTGACGGATCTGGCGCACACACCTGGAATGCTGTCAATCACAACGGCACCATCATCTGGCTTGACGGTCAGAATCAGATGATCTCCGACAGCGGTCCACTGCACGCCGGCCGAGTGGACGGCGTCTGGTCGATCGTGCTGGATGCCGAGGGCGATCCGATCAGTAACGCTGTGCCCGAAGCCAGCACGCCGGCGCCGGTCCCGCCGGCCTCAACCGCCGACGTGCCGACGGGAGGTCGGGACCAGAATGACTCCCCGACCGGCCGGCCGGGCACAGTCGCCGACCCGAACAACCCGGACCGTACGCCGGGCGGCGACCTGAACAGTTCCGACGGGACGATCGACCCGAACAGCCCGGAAGGACCGCCGCCCGACGCGGACATCGCCGGGACACCGGCCGACCCGCGTGACTCCGGCATGACACCGGGCGATCCGAATCCTGAGGGTGATCCCGACCCGGGCCTTGAGGGCACCACGGATCCGGACGTTGATGGGAACCCCGCTCCGGCCGTCTGGCCGGACATGCAGGGCTGGCCTATGCCGGACACGCGCCAGTTCGGGCCGGACCAGTTGGCGCCACTTGAGGATCCGCAGTACCAGGACGATGTCGAGGACAGCCTGCGGACCCCGGAGGGGTACGAGGTCTACGCCGACCCCTCGACCCACCCGTACGGTCAGTTGATCAACGATGGCGGGCCGGACCAGCCTGGCCGGGCCAACAACTGTGTCGACACGATCCTCGCGGCGCTGGCCAGCTTCTACGGGGATCCGCAGGTCTCTCATCCGCGTTGGCCGGACCGGCTCGACGACGGGACGGTCGACACCACGCTCGGTGAGTTGAACGGCTTCGGCCGGATCGAGAGTTGGATCGGCGGCCAGTGGACCGGCGACAACGACGCCCTACCGGGTACGCCCGCCGAGCGTTCGGCCGCACTCGCCGACCAGTATGAGCAGCTGTACCAGCGGGTTCTCGACGCGGGCCCGGGCGCGGCAGCGGTCATCGCCGTCGACTGGATCCAGTTCGACGAGAACACCGGGGACCCGCTGCTCGACGCCGAGGGCAACACGCAGCCCGCCGGTGAGCACGTCTTCCTGCTTGTCTTTCCGGAAGGCGCGGACGGGCCGGTGTGGTGGGATCCGCAGTTCGGCAGCACCACCACCGATCCGCTGCCCGGCGACTATGTTGGACTGACGCACAACCTGTGGTCGATGGAGGTGCAGCCCGCCCATGCCGATGAGCAGGGAGGAAGCCCGGCAACTGATGACCAGGCTGCTGGGGACGGACAACCCGGTGGCGGTGTTCCCGTTCGAGTTCGGCTGGGCAGCCCAGGAGACGCTCTCCCCGCAGCAGCGGACGCAGGGCCGGCAACTGGGTCAGGGGGTCTTCATCATCGACCAGACGGGAGTAGTGACGGTGCATCCCAGCCTGCCACCACCGTTGATCATGAAACGGTACGCGGCGGCCCGCCGGGAGGGCCGGATCACCGGCCGGCAGGTCTGGCCGGCCCCGGATCCGACGGACTGAACGACTCCGACGCCGCACCTGACAGTCCCTACCTGGACGGGCTGCCGGACACCGACCAGGCCGCTCTGCTCGACGCGCTGACCGAGGCCCAGATTGAGGCCGACCAGATCCTGGCCGACCTGCAGAGCGTCAACGCCGAGGTGAACGCGCAGCTCGGACTGACCGGCGCCGACGCGCTCAGCACCCTCGGCGAGCAGCACCGGGTCAAGGGCGCCGAGTCCTTGGCTCGCAAGTTCCGCACCGAGCTGGAGCCTCTCGGGTACGACATCGGTTCGGCGCTGGACACCGTCAACGACGTGGTGCGGTTCTCGGTGCGGGGACCGGAGTCCGAGGCGTACGGGCCGGCGGTGGATGCGCTCCTCACCTCGTTGGAGGCCCAGGGCTACCAGGTCACCGACCTGAAGAACTTCTGGCACCCCGGAAATCGCTTCTTCGGCCTGAACTGCACGCTCACCGCACCGTCCGGGCGTACCTTCGAGCTGCAGTTCCCGACCGACACCAGCTACAACGTCGGCAAACAGACCCATGACCAGTACGAGGTGATGCGTGACCCGGCGCAGTCGCCGGCCGCCCGCGTACACGCGTTCCTCGACATCCTGGCCGTCAACAAGGCCAACGGCATCGCGGCGAGCATGCCGGGGGGCATGGACAGCGCCCGGTTCGACACGCCGAAGGACACCAGCTTCGCCAAGTGGATGGCGTCGCCCCGGCAGGCGAGTATCCGGGAGTCGTACCTCGACTGGCTCGGGCAGCAGGGCCTGACGTTCGCCGACGTGCTCGCCGCGCGAGGATTGGCCGCGTCCGACCTGCCGGGTCTGGACCCTGACCTGATGGGGGGCGTGCATGGCAGCGCTGACGTTCGGCTACTTCCTCCTCCGGAGACCGGAGGATCCGGACGGCCCGCCGGTGAACCTGATCGTGGAGGCGGACAGCACCGGGCCGACCCAGGCGGTGATCTGGGATCGACCGAAGCGAGCGTGGACGTTCCGGCCGGACGTGGCAGCGGCGATCCTGTGGGCGAATCCGGAACGCCACGAGATCCAGCAGGTCGACCGGGCGACGGCCGAGCGCCAGGTGGCGCACTTCGCGACGGTGCCGTTGCCGACGGAGGACGAGCTGACGGAGATCTGCCGCTCGGGGGGCTGACCGCGGCCGTCCCAGGTGCCCAGAGCGGCCCGGCAGCGTTGGGTGACGTTGGCCCGGGTTCGCCGGATGTGCCGAGTGTTCCGTCGTCGGTGCCGCTCGACACCGATCACGGGTTGGCGCAGACCCGGCGGCTCGGGCCGGGTGAGCTGGCACCGTTGGAGGATCCGGGTTACCAGTGGGACGTCGAGCAGAGCCTTCGTACGCCCGACGGGTACGTCCTGTTCGCGGACCCGTCCACCCACCCGTACGGGCGGTTGGTCAACGACGGTGGCCCGAGCCAGCCGGGGCGCGCCAACAACTGCCTGGACTCCGCGCTCTCGGCGCTGTCCAGCTTCTTCGGAGACCCGCGGGTGTCCTTCCCCCGCTGGCCGGACGTCCGCCCGGACGGTTCGATCGAGACCGTCACCGGCGAGGCGAGCGGGCTCGACCGAGCCGAGGAATGGCTCGGCGTCGACTGGTCCGGCGGATCGGAAGGGCTGCCCACGACCCCGGCCGAGCGCGCTGCGGCAGTCGCCGAGCAGTATGCGCAGCTTCATCAGCGTGTCGCGGCGGCCGGTCCGGGCTCGGCGGCCCTCGTCGTGGCCGAATGGGTCAGGACAGATCCCCGCACCGGGGAACTCGTCCTCGACCGGGGCCAGGTCCAGCTTCAGGACTCGCACGCCTTCGTCGTGGTGTTTCCGGAGGGCGCCGACGGACCGGTCTGGTGGGATCCGCAACGAGGGACGACGTGGCCGCAGCCCCCGGCCGCGTACCTGTCGCAGACGTATGCGCTGTGGTCGATGGAGACCATGGCGGAAAGGGTTTCGGATGACGGAGGACGAGGCGCTGACGCTGATCAGACGCCTGCTGGGCACGGCGAACGAGATCGAGCTGCATCCGTTCGAGTTCGGCTGGCTGGCGAAGGAGCAGCTGTCACCACAGGAACGGGCGGAGGGCAGGCAACTGGGCCACGGGAGCTACATCATCGACCGGACGGGAGTGATCACAGTTCAGATGAGTCTGCCGGTACCGCTGCTGATCACGGAGTACACGCAGGCCCGCCAAGAGGGCCGGATGACGGGTCGACAGGTCTGGCCGACGGAGGAACCGACGGCCTGACGCCGCCGGTCGGAACGGCCGGGGACGCCGCGCCATCAGGTGTGGACGGCCCGCCGCCACCGGGCGACTCCAGGCCCGCAGCCGACCCAGACGGCCCCGACCTGCGGCAGGCGGCAGCCGGTACGACCTTCGGTGGCGCGCTGCTCGACGCCGACCCCGGGCGTACCAGAATCGCCGTCGAGGCGGCCCTGACCACAGGGCCACTGCCGGACGGGGCCAGTGCCGACCCGGCCGCCGCCACGGTCACCCTGGCCACCCTCGACGGCCCCTATCCGGTACGCGTCGAGTTGACCCCGGCCGCAGCGGACGCGTCGGTCGCGCCGGTGGCCGCCATCCGCTACACCAGCGACGGGGCCGTCGTACAGGTGTCGACGAGCGCCCACCCGGATCACGTCCGGCGGGCGGTGGCGGCGGCACTCGCCGAAGTGGACACGCTCGCCCAGCAACGGGCCGAAGGACTGCGGTTCGACGCCACCACCGCACTCGCCGAGGGCGCCCGGCCGGAGGGCGACGGCACCCGCGTGCTGACCGCGCGTGACATCGGCCGGCTGGCTGAGCTGCGGGTGGTGCTCGCCGACAGCTCCACCGCCAACGATCCGGGAACCGCCGGGCAACTCCGCGCCGAGGCGCTGAGCCTGCTCGTCGCCTCCGGCCTCCTCGAACAGGAACCGGCGCACCTCGTGCACGGGCTCGGCAGCAACACGCCGGTCGTGGGGCCGGAGGCGGCTCGCGCCCGCCTCGACCTGATCCACCATCACCTGGGCCCGCTCGCCGCCGAGGTGGAAAGCCTGATCGGGCTCGCGCACAGCGACGGGCAGCAGCTCGTGGCGGACATCCGGGCGGCCCAGTCGGCTGTCCGCGCCGAGGCGCGTGCCTGGGCGCAACAGGCCACCGAGCTGCGTGATCAGGCCGACCTCACACTTACCGCCAGGGTGGACGCCACCCTGGGTGTGGCGCCTGACCATGTCTTCGACCGGCTCGTGATCGGTGGTGGCTGGGCCGCGACCGCCGATTTCGTCACCATGGGCGCCGCTGCGGACGCTGGCCACGGCCTGCCGCCGGTGCTCTGCATCTCGCAGGGACACGACCCGTGGGCGGAACGCCAGGCGCTGCTGATGGGACAGATCCCGTCGGAGCTGGAGCTGCCTGGCCTGCCGTTCCAGCCGGGCGACCTGGCCGAGGAGGGCACCCAGTTCACCCCCTCCGACGTTTTCGCCGACGCGGTGGGCGCGGCGCGGGCGCTCTCCGGCATGCCGACCTACCAGGGCACCGCCACCTCGATCACGCCCCGACCGGCCGACGGCACGGGCTGGCCCGACGGCGCCAACTTCCGGGTGACAGTCAACGGCCGGGACATCTACACCACCTCCGTCGACATCGCCAGCGGGCCGGGACCGTCGCGGGTGCCGAGCGTGCCGGCCGACGCCACCGGCAGCTACGTCGACCCGACCACCGGCTACCGGGTCGACCGTTCCGGCAGCACACCGCTGTTCCGGGACCCGGACGGCAACCCGATCGCACCGGAGAGCGTGCCACCGCCCGTACGAGCCGTTCTCGGTGGCCCCGGCGCCAGCCGGTCGGATCTGCCGCTGCTCGCGGATCTGACCGGGCGACCCACCGATCCACTGGTGGTCGACCCGACGTCCGGCTACGCCGTGGACGTCACCACCGGTCAGGTTCTCGACCCCGACGGTACGCCGGTGGATGCCGGTACCGTGCCGGCCGAGGTCGGGGCCCGGCTGGGCTTCGCTCCGGACGGATCGTTCAGTGATCCCCGGCCGTCCGCGCCGCCTGTCGACTTCGGTGGGCAGAACCTCGCCGACGCGTACCGTCCCGGTGACCGGGTACTCGTCTTCGGCGCGGGTGCCTCCGGCGCGTGGGACATCGAGCAGGCAGTGGCGTCGCCCGCCGCGAGCGTCGACTGGTCGGCCCGCGCCATGGACCCGCCGCCCGACCAGCTCACCGGTGACCCGGATCAGGACGCCGAGGCACGCCTGCGGCACAGCTTCGGCGGTGGCTACAACCGGCGGAACACGCTGCCCGACGTCGGTGCCTACGCCGAGACGGTGCAGAGCCAGGTCGATCGATCGCTGCGGGAGATCGTCAGCCTCCGGCACACCGTCGACGGTGGCTTCCTTGTGGAGTTCACCGACGGCAGCCGGCAGACGTACGACCGGGTGGTGCTCTCGATCGGGCAGGCGGCCGATTTCCCGGGCGGCGTCGCCGGCCTGCTTCCCGACCTCGACCTCGCCCCTATCGAAGGGCCGGCGACCGATCCGGTAGGCGTCGCCGATGTGCTGGGACTTCACGACGGCAGTGGTCAGCTACGCATTCTGGGCGCGGCAAGTGTGGCTGGGCCGGTGCTCGGCAGGGTCGACGAGACGGTGGGGGAGGCGATCCGCCGTCAGGCCGGGGCGCTGCCGGCCGACTCTCGGGGAATAGCGCCCAGCATCCGGTTCCATGCTCAACGGATCGCCGAGGCCAACCGGCCGGCGCCGCCGGCCGCACCAGGTGACGGTCCGACCACCCCTGGTTTCCCGTCCGAGCCGGACGCCTCAGACCTCCTCCCACCCGACACCGAGCCAGCGCCATCCCCATTGGACGTCCAGCCAGGGCAGGGCTCCGTACCGGGCGATCAGTTCCCGCCCGAGCGGGGGCATCTCGACCGAGATGGGCTTGCCGTCGATGTCCTGCCCGTATCCCTGGGCGGTGACCTCGACGGGGTTGCGTCGCAGGTCGACGTAGCGCAGGTCGGGCAGGTTACCGGTGGCGGCGAGGGCCTCGGCCCCGGCCGGTCCGATGCCGCAGCGGGCCAGGCCCAACCAGCGAAGTCGGCGCAGGTGCGGGGAGTCGACGAGCGCGGCGAGCCCGTCGTCGCCGATCGGGTTCCCCCGCAGATCGAGGGCGATCAGGCGGTCGAGACCGGCGACCTGGGCGACGTCCGTCATGAGGCCGGCGGCTTCGACCAGGACCAGATGGCGGACGGGATGGTGGGCCCAGACCTGCTCGCTGTGGTCGATGAAGGCACGGGCGGTCATGGTGACCGATTCGATCAGGCCGTTGCGGATCCGCCAGTCGACGAGCAGGTGCGTGACGCCGGCGGCGAGCCGCTGGCGGAGTCGCCGGTGCAGGAGCATCACCTCCCGGGTGTTGCGGATTCCGTCGAGGTCGAGGCGGATCAGCTCGGCGTGCTCGGGGTCGGTGGTGCCGACGGCGTCGGCGTAGCGTCGCCGCAGGTCGAGGTCGTCGGGATGGGCGAGGATGGCGGCGTAGAGGTCGGCGGGCGTGGCCATGACGGCAGCGTATCGACGGATGGCGCGCTCACCACCACCCCCGCCCCGTCATTGCCGGAGAGCCGCCGGTTCGGGCCTGGTGAGCTGGCGCCGCTGGAGGATCCACGCTTCCAGGACGATCTCGCGGCGAGCCTTGAGACCCCGCAGGGGTACGCGATCTTCGCGGACCCGTCGACCCATCCGTACGGGCGACTGGTGAACGACGGCGGACCGGAGCAGCCTGGCCGCGCCAACAACTGCATCGACTCGTCGCTGGCGGCACTGGCCAGCTTCCACGGCGACCCGCAGGTGTCCGTACCGCGATGGGCGGACCGGTTCGACGACGGCTCGATCGACCGCGTCACCGGCGAGCGGGGCGGACCGGAGCGCGCCGAAGCGTGGATCGGCGGGGAATGGATCGGCGGTCCCGGCAGCCTGCCGATGGACCCGTCCGCCCGTACGGACGCGGTCGCCGCCCAGTACGCGGACCTTTACCGGCAGGTGGCGAATGCCGGCCCGGGAGCGTCGGCGCTGGTGGTGGCGGACTGGCTGCTCCTCGATGCGGCCGGAAACGTCGTGCTCGACGAGGCTGGCCGGCCCGAGGTCGACAGCTCGCACGCCTTCGTGATCGTCTTTCCGGCGGGCGCCGACGCGCCGGTGTGGTGGGATCCGCAGACCGGGACGACGTCGGTGGAGATGCCGGCCGCCGATGTGCGGGAAACCCACGCCCTCTGGGCGATGATGGTGCCTGACGGAGAGGGGCGAGTTGACCGAGGACGAGGCGCTGACGCTGATCAGCCGACTGCTGCGAACCGGGAATCCGATCGTGCTTCGGGAGTTCGAGTTCGGCTGGCTGGCCCGGGAGAGACTCTCGGAGCAGGAGCGGACCTCGGGGATGCACGTGGGCCAGGGCAGCTACATCATCGACCGGTCGGGAGTGATCACAGTGCATTCCAGCCTGCCGCCGCGTCGGGTGATGGAGGAGTACGCGCAGGCGCGACGCGAGGGCAGGATCAAGGGCCGGCAGGTGTGGCCCGAGGCGGACCCGACCGCCTGACGCAACCGGACGGGGCGGTTGGGGACGTCGGGCCCACGGGCCCGGGTGACCCTCCGGGACCGGGCGCTGCCGGCCCCGCGACCGCTGCTGACGGGCCCGATCTGCGGCGGGCTGCCGCCGGTACCACCTTCGGCGGCGCGCTGCTCGTCGCCGACGCAGGGCGTACCTCGTCCGCCGTGGAAGCCGCACTGACGGCAGATCCGTTGCCCAGCGGGGCGAGTGTCGACCTGGGCGCCGGCACCATCACCCTGAATACGCTCGACGGCCCATACCGGGTACGCATCGAGCTGACCGACCCTCCGGCGAACGCGCCACTCGTGCCCGTCGCCACCATCCAGTACGCCGTCGATGGCGCCGTGGTGCAGGTGTCGACCGGCGCACACCCGGATCATGTCCGCCGCGCGGTGGTCGCAACTCTCGCCGAAGTGGGCACCGTCGCGCAGGATCGAGCCGCCGGGCTGCGGCTCGACGCGACCACGGCTCTCGCCGAGGGAGCCCGGCCGGAGGCCGGCGGCGTCCGGATCGTCACCGCTCGGGACGTCGGTCACCTCGCCGAGCTGCGGGTCGTGCTGAGTGACAGCTCCGCCACGACCGATCCGGCCCGGGCCAGCCAACTGCGGGCCGAGGCGTTGAGCCTGCTCGTCTCCTCCGGTCTGCTGGAGCAGGAGCCCCTCCATCCGGTGCACGGACACGGTGACAATGTGCCGGTGGTCGGGCCGAAGGCGGCCCAGGCCCGCCTCGATCTGATCCGGAACCAGCTTGGTGACCTCGCCCCGCAGGTCGAGAGCCTGATCGGGCTGGCGCAGAGCGACGGGCAACAGCTCGTCGCAGAGCTGCGCGCGGCTCAGTCGGCCATTCGCGCCGAAGCCCGGGCCTGGGCCCAGCAGGCCACGGCCCTGCGTAACGAGGCCGATCTCGCGCTGACTGCCCGAGTGGACTCCGCGCTGGAGGCAGCACCGGACCACGTCTTCGGCCGGCTGGTGATCGGTGGAGGCTGGGCCGCCACCGCCGACTTCGTCACCCTGGGAGCCCCGGCCGACACCGGGACCGGCCTGCCGCCGGTGCTCTGCGTCTCGCAGGGACATGACCCGTGGGCGGAACGGCAGACGTTGCTCATGGGGCAGGTCCCCACGGAGCTGGAACTTCCCGGGCTGCCGTTCCAACCGTCCGAACTGGCCGAGGCGGGCACCCAGTTCACTCCGTCCGACGTGTTCGCCGACACCGTGGGCGCGGCCCGGGCGCTCAGCGGCATGCCCACCTACCAGGGCTTGGCCACCTCGGTCACGCCTCGTCCGGCCGATGGCGCCGGGTGGCCCGATGGCGCGAACTTCCGGGTGACCGTCAACGGACGCGAGTTCTTCACCGCATCGCTGGACATCGCGGCAGGTCCCGGCCCGGCCCGGGTGCCGAGCGCGCCGGCCACCACCGATGGTCAGTACGTCGACCCGACCACCGGCTACCACGTGGACCGGTCCGGAGCGGCTCCGGTGTTCCGCGACGCCACCGGCGCGGTCGTCGACCCGGATGGCCTTCCGCAGGCCGTGCGAACCGTCCTCGGCGGCCCAGGTGCCGCGGACCTGCCGCTGCTCACCGACCTCACCGGGAATCCGACGGATCCGCTGGTGGTCGACCCGTCCTCCGGCCACGCGGTCAACATCCTGACCGGACAGGTTCAAGACCAGGCGGGCAACCCGGTGGACCCCCGGGCATTGCCCTTGGAGGTCTCGGCCCGGCTAGGCCATGCCCCGGACGGCTCGTTCAGCGATCCTCGCCCGGCCGCGCCACCTGTCGACTTCGGCGGACAGAACCTGGCCGACACCTACCAGCCGGGCGACCGGGTGCTGGTCTACGGCGCGGGTCCGTCCGGCGCGTGGGACATCGAGCAGGCCGCGGCCTCCGCGGCGGGGCGCATCGACTGGTCGGCTCAGGCCAGGCCACTACCGGCGCACCGGGTGACCGGTGATCCCGATGTCGATGCCCGGGCGCAACTGGAGTTCAGCTTCAGCGGCGGGGACAACCGGCGGAACAACCTGCCGGGCCTCGGTGCGTACTCGGACGCGGCCCAGGCGCGCGTGTCGGACGTGTCGTTGCGCAGCGTCGTCGGCATCCGACACACCGTGGACGGAGCTTTCGTCGTCGGGTTCAGCGACGGCACCGAGCAGATGTATGACCGGGTGGTGCTGTCCATCGGTCAGGAGCCCCGGCTTCCCGGCGGCGTGCACGCCATGCTGTCCGAGGTGGAGCTGTCGGCGCTTGAGGGGCCGCCCCTCGACGCGGACAAACCCGTTCCCGACCTGCTGGGCCTGCGAGACAACACTGGCCAGCTCAGGGTCCTCGGCGGTGCCGCTGTGGCCGGTGCGCTTCTGGCTGAGACCGGTGCCGCCGTCAGACGGGCTGTGCAACTTCAGGCCAATGCGCTGCCAGACGACTCGCGGGGTATCCCGCCCAGCATCCGTTTCCACGCCCAACGGATCGCAGAGGCCAACCGTGGCGTCCCGCCCGTGCCGTTGCCCGACGACGGCGACACCGCACCGCTGGAACCGTCAGACCTCGTCCCAGCGGACGACGCCGAGCAGTCTCCATCCCCACTGCTCGTCGAGCCAGGGCAGGTGTCCGTACCGGGCGATCAACTCCTGCCCGAGCGCGGGCATCTCGACCCAGACGGGCGATCCGTCGATGTGCTGCCCGTAGCCCTGAGCGGTGACCTGAACGAGATTGTCGGACAGGTCGACGTAGCGCAGGGCGGGCAGGTTGCGGGTGGCGGCCAGGGCCTCGGCCCCGGCCGCGCCGATGCCGCAACCCGCCAGCCCCAGCCAGCGCAACCGGCCCAGATGGGGGGAATCGACAAGCGTGGCGAGCCCGTCGTCGCCGATCGGGTTCCCGCTCAGGTCGAGGGCGACCAGCCGGTTGAGGCAGGCGACCTGGGCGACCTCGGTCATGAGCCCGGCGGCCTCGACCAGGACCAGGTGGCGGACGGGATGGTGGGCCCAGACCTCCTCGCCGTGGTCGACGAAGGTGCGGGCGGTCATGGTGACCGACTCGATCAGGCCGTTACGCAACTGCCAGGTGTTGAGCAGGTGGGTGACCGGCTCGGCGAGCCGGGGGCGGATGCGCCGGTGCAGGTACACCGACTCCCGGGTGCCGTAGGACCTGGCCAGGTAGAGACGGATCAGCTCGGCGCGTTCCGGGTCGGTGGCCTCGATGGCGTCGGCGTAACGCCACCGCAGGTCGAGGTCGTCGGGGTCGGCGAGGATGGCGGCGTAGAGGTCGGCGGACGTGGCCATGACGCCAGCGTATCGACGGGTGACTCGATAACTGCCGGTGCCGTTCCGGGCTCCACCTTCCATGGTCTGGGCCGCCCGGTCGCCGACTCGGCAGCGGTGCTGGATCTGGCCCGGTCCGTGCTGCCGCAAGTGGCGCCGTACGCCCAGGTGGACGCGGTGGTCGCGGTCGGGCCGGAGCTGTTCGAGATCCGCTCCGCCGGGCAGCACCCGCTGACCGTACGGCTGACCAGTGGCCCGTTGACCGACGGCCTGGTGGCCCGGTCGCACCGCGACCCCGACGGCGCCTTCACCGTCACCGTGTCCGACCGGGCCGCCGACCAGGTGGTGGCACGGGCGCTCGCGCACGAGGTCGCCGAGTTGGTGGCGCTGCACGAGACCGGTCGGGCGCTTGTCGGCCCGCTGGACCCGGGCAACATCCACGGCCCGATCGATCCGGCCGGACTGACCGCCCACGACCGAGGTCGGATGGCGGAGATCCGGCTGCTCGCCGCCACGTACGCCGCCGACCCGACCGCCCGACCGGCCGTACGCGCCGAGATCGACGCTCTCGCCGGTCACCTTGGCCTGCGCGTCGGCGACCCGGACGTCCGGTCGCGATGGGCGCTGCTACCTCGGGACGTGCTGGCGCACCTGATGCAGCTCAGCGTGCCGTCGATCACGCCTGACGCGGTTTCCACGGTGCTGGCCGGTGCCGCCGCCCTCACCGAGGTCGAGCGGATCAGGATGATCGACTACCGGGCCCGGCTGGCACCGGAATTTCAGGTTCCGCAACAGGCGGAGCTGGACGCGAGGCTGCGGGAACTGGCGACCGAGGCCGAACACGCACAGTCAGGCATGCCGCGGATGCCCGCCTTCGCCGGGCAGATCGTCGGTATCCCGCAGGCACAGCTCGACCGGATCCGGGCGGTGGATCCGCAACTCGCCGACCGGCTCGCGACCGAGGGCATCTATGTCGACCTGACCGGGCGCTACGACCTGCGCCCGTACATGGTGTCGAACGTGCCCGCCGTCGACCTCGGCGCTGCACGGCCGGCGTTCGACCTGACCACCGAGGCCGGGCGGCGCGCCCAACTGCACGAGGATCGGCAGCGGGCCCGAGCGGCACTGCGCAGCCTCCGCAGCGACCAGGCAGCGGCCCTGCTCACCGGGCACGACTTCCACTACCAGGGAACCGCCAGGTGGATGGGGCTGGTACCGGACGTTCTGACCGAGGCACTGCGCAGCATCACTCCGGCGTCGACGGCCACCCCCGCCACCGTGGAGAGCTCCGCGACGCAGGAGACCACCGGAGAGATCCGGGTCGTGGCCGACCGGGTGACGCTGCCACCGGAGTCGGCAGGCCAGCCAGGTCCGGTCTACGGGCCGGCGTTGGACGCCCGCACCGGGCAACCGCCGCCGTTGTTCGACGGAGCGCCGAAGCGGGAAGACGTGCAGCAGGGGGCGCTCGGCGACTGCGGCATGATCGCCGTGATCGGTTCGGTCGCCGGTCAACTGCCGGACGTCGTCGCGCAGATGTTCCACCCGAACCCGGACGGCTCGGTCGACGTGCTGCTGCACGAGACCAGTGGGCCCGACCGCGCGATCACACCTACCGGCCGACAGTTGCGGGTGACCGTCTTCCCGGACGTGCCGTTGCATCCGAACTCGAACGGTCGCAGCGCGTACGCCGACCAGTCCGTGGTCGGGGCGTCCTGGGCGTCGCTGCTGGAGAAGGCGATCGCGGCGATCGACCGTACCTGGACCCAGCAGCGCCACGACCAGTGGCAGCAGCAGTGGACGGCCCGACCGGGCGTGGACGCCACGCAGGCCGCACCGCTCGGCTACGCCCGGCTGGACAACGGCAGCAGCCGGCTGGTGCAGGCGGAGCTGCTCAGCCAGCTCACCGGCCTGCCGACCGGAGTCAGTGAACTGGACCCGACACCGGGACGGGAGGCCGACGCCGAGACCCGGCTGGCGGCCCTGCTCGCCGCCGGCAGCCCACTGATCACCGGCACCCGGCCGGCCAGCGCCTACGCTGCCCAGCCAGGCGGCAAGCCACCGTACGGACTTGTCGCGGGGCACGCGTACGAGATCGTGTCGGCGTCGAACGGTGAGGTGCAGCTGCGCAACCCGTGGAACTCCCGCCACCCGGCGCCGATGCCACTGCGCGCCTTCCTCGACCTGATGAGCCCCTGGTACGCCCACGTCGAGCCGGCACGCAGCACGGTGGCCGCGTTGCCCGGCTCGGAGTTCCACGGTCAGGGCCGTCCTGCCGCCGACGCCCCGGCCGTGCTGGACCGGGCCCGAAGCGTGCTACCCGCCCTGGCGGAGACGATCGGCGCGGACCAGATCGTGGCGGTTGGCCCCGACGTGTTCGAGCTGCGTGCGCCCGGCCTGGAGCCGCTGCGCGTGCGGGTCACCGCCGCCGCGCTCGCCAGCGGCGTCGTGGCGCAGACCATCCGCAACCTGGACGGCACCTTCACCCTGACGGTCTCCGATCGTGCCTCGGACCTGGCGGTCGACCGCGCGGTGGCTCACGAGACCGCCGAACTGCTGGCCCGGCACGAGTCCGGCGCCGCCCAGGTGGGGCTCTTCGATCAGGGCGCGGCGGAGGGGCCGATCGATCCCGCCGGCCTTTCGGTCCGGGACCGGGGCCGGCTGGCCGAGTTGCGGCTGATGGCGGCCTGGTACGCGCAGGCTGATCCCGCATCCCGGCTGGCACTGCGAGCCGAGATCGACACCCTGGTCGACCGGCTGGGCCTCCGCTGGGGTACGCCCGACGCAGCGGCTCGGCTCGCGGTCCTCCCCGCCGAGGTGTGGACCCAGGTGATGCAGCTGAGCCTGCCGGTGATCACGCCGGAGGCGGTGGCCGGCGCCCTGGCCGTCAACCCCGACCAGACGATGGTCGAGCGCTTCCGCGCGATCGATTACCGCAGCCGGCTCGCTCCCGACTTCCAACCGCCACCCGCCGCCGACCTGGCCGCGAAGCTGCGCGAGTTGGCCGTACACGGGGAGCAGAGCCAATCCTCGCTGCCCCGGATGCCCGCCCTCGCCGGGCAGCTCATCGCTCTGCCGCCGAACCTGCTTGACCAGGTCCGCCGAGTCGACCCACGCCTCGCCGACCGGCTCGCCACCGAGGGCATCTACGTCGATCTGACCGGCCGCTTCGACCTGCGTCCGTACACCCTCGACGGTGCCCCCGAGTTCAACCTGGAGAGGTCGGCGCCGGCGTACGATCTGAACACCCCGGCCGGCCGAAACGCGCTGCTGCTCGAGGACCGGACGCGGACCTACGCCGCCTTCCACGTGGAGTACGGGTCGAATCCCGCCGCCGTCGCGGTGCTCACCACGCACAGCTTTCATTACCTGTCCGACGCGCGGCGGATGGGCCTGGTGCCGACGGCGCTCACCGAGGCCCTGCGGGCGATGATGCCGCCCGAGCCGTCTGTCGAGACCGAGGTCATCCCGAGCGTGACCACCGACGAGATCGCCGTGGCCGCCGACCGGGTGACCCTGCCCGACCCGAAGCCCAAGTATCCGATCGAGTACGGGCACCCCTTGCTCCCGGCGACGGATCAGCCGGCACCGCTTTTCGACGGCCAGCCTCGCCGGACGCAGGTGCAGCAGGGTTTGCTTGGCGACTGCGGGATGCTGGCCACGATGGCGGCCCTCGCCGGGCATCGACCGGAGATCATTCCTCGGTTGTTCGAGCCGAGACCGGACGGCACGGTGGATGTTCTGCTGCACGAGAGCGTGTTGCGCGGGGACGAAACGGCAGCCACCGGCCGGCGCATTCGGATCAACGTGCGACCCGATGTTCCAGTGCACGTCGGCAGTTCGTGGGCGGCGTATGCGAACCAGGCACTTGTCGGAACGAGTTGGGCGTCCCTATTGGAGAAGGCGCTCGCGGCGGTCGACAGAACCTGGACCAAGGAACGGCATGAGCAGTGGCAACGTGAGTGGCGCGGATGGGAGAGCAGGGACGATCCACACCGCGCTGCACCTGTCGGCTACGCGCGGCTCAACGTCGGCAGCACCACCCTGATGCAAGCCGAACTGCTCACCCAGCTCACCGGTCTGCCGGCTCGACAGACGTCGCTGGACGGCACACCGGGGCGAGAAGCGGAGGTCGAGCGACAACTGGCTGCCCTGCTCGCGGCCGGCAGCCCGGTCACCATTGCGACGTGGCCGCAGGAAATCTATCCCGGGCGCACATTGCCGTATGGGCTGAAGGCGAAGCACGTCTACGAGATCCTCACGGTGCGGGATGGCCAGGTGCAGCTACATAACCCCTGGAACAAGGAGCATCCGTCGCTAATGTCGGTGCGAGAGATGCTGAACCTGATGCAGCCGTTGTGTGCGCACCTGGAGCAGTCACCGGCTGCCGCCCTGCCGTCGCCTTCGGCGGGCGGCGGGCCCGCAGCGAACGTCCAGCCACCCGTGCCGTCGCCCCGATCGTCCGTCGAGCAGCTCGTCGACCGTCCGCTGGTCGTTCCGAGCCCGGCCTCTCCGCTGATCGATCAGCCCGGTCCGCCGGCTAAGCCCGCGTCGCCGCGCACCCTTGGTCGCACACACCTCGATGACGAACGGTACGTGATCGGTTACTTCGCGTTGCTTGCTTCGGACGGTAGCGTGGCTGGCCTGATGGTGTCCGAGATCGGCGGCCCGGGACGCTCGCTGCACTGGACAGCCGGTGGCGTGGTGCCGGCGCAGGCTACTCCGGCACCGGTGGACCGTGCGGAGGCCGAACGGATCGCCCGCGACGTGCTCGGTTTCGTGCTTCCCGCCGAGCCGACGCTGTACGACATGCTTGACACCTGATCGTGCCCGAGGAACCGGAGAGAGCTGGTGCGCTCGTTTACTCATGTGGCCGTCGTTCAAAACAACGCGACGACGGAGGTCGGGCTAGCGCGGTTCGGGGTGCGCTGGGTCGATGTGGGGCCGCCGGTATGCGCCGAGATCATCGTCATGCCGTTCCAACGGGACGAAAGCTTCACCCACGAGGTCACGCTCGGTGAGACCTTCCCGGTGGGCGAGGAGACCTGGCGCTTCGCGGATCTGGACATGGCCAGTGCGGACGACTGGGAGGTCACCGTCCGCCGGGTGGACGAGAACGAGGTGATGGAGCCGCCGACCGGGCGGCTGTGGAAGCGGGCACGGCTGCGGCCCTATGGCCAGCTCGACGAGGCCCAGCTCCAGTCCTTGGAGGCCGCGCTCGGTGCCCAGTTACCGCGTGGGTACCGCCACTGGCTGGCGCGGAACAACGGTGCGCAACCTGAGGTGCCACACCACATTCCCGGCATGCCTGTCGCACTGCTTCCGTCGGGTCCGCTGTTCGGCGTTCATCCCGAATACCCCCCGTTCGATCTGGTGCATGCCCAGCGTCGACACCGGGATCCGTGGCTCTCGCCGGCCTGGCTCGTCATCGCGAATACGGCCGCTGGGTTACTGGTCGTCTCGGCAGAGTTGGGGAACGAGAGCGTTTACTTCGTGAACGAACTTGACCTGGTCGGCCCACCCGACCCGACCGCTGCGGCCGCGCGGGAACGGAAGCTGAGGGCGGTGGCCTGGTCGATGTACGAGTTCATCGGCCGGCTGACCCCGATGGAGCTGGACCACCTTCCACCCGCAGAGATCCACCCGCCCGGGACGTTCACGGACCCCGCGAACTACGAGAACGGGCAGCTCTGAGCAAGGTGCGGCTCGGCCGTTCGTTGCGCCACCTGATCTAAGGGAACCGGGAGAGAAACTGGTGCGCTCGTTCACTCATCTGGCCACCGTCCGGAACAACACGACGACGAGCGTCGGCCTGGCCCGGTTCGCGGTTGGCTGGGTCGACGTGGGGTCGTCGGTGCGGGCCGAAATCATCGTCATGTCCTTTGCGGGTGGAGATGACTCCGCCCACGAGGTCACCCTCGGCGGGACCTTTCCGGTGGGAGAGGAAACTTGGCGCTTCGCAGATCTGGACATGGTCAGCGCGGACGAGTGGGAGGTCACCGTCCGTCGGGTGGACGAGAACGAGGTGTTGGATCCGCCCACGGGCCGGCTCTGGAGGCCGGCCCGGCTACGGGCCTATGGCCAACTTGAGGAAGCACAACTCCAGGCGTTGGAGGCAGCCCTTGGCGCTCGGCTGCCAGCGAGTTATCGCGACTGGCTTGGCCGGACCAACGGTGCACAGCCTGAGACGGAACATCACATCCCAGGCGTGCCGTTCACCCTGTTGCCGGAGCGCCCGCTGTTCGGGGTGCACCCCGAACGCCCCCCGATCGACCTGGCACAAGGCCAACGTGTGCACCGGGATCCCTGGTTGTCGCCGGACTGGTTGGTGATCGCCAATCCGTCGGGCGGGCTGCTCGTGGTCTCAGCCAGCAGAAGGGGCGACGAGTCGGTCTACTTCGTGCACGAGTTGGACCTGGTCGGCCCTGCCGGGCCAGCCGCCTCGGCCGGCCGGGAACGGAGCCTCGCTGAGGTGGCCGGGTCGATGTGGGAGCTCATCGGTCGGCTGACACCGACGGATGAGGTAGATCATCCGGCGGCACGGCTCGTACCCCCCACTGCTGTTTCGAACTTCAGCCACGACGAGGGCGAGCAGAAGTAGCCGGACAACAGTGCTGTTCAGCTGAGCCGGGAGAGCATGCCCGCGTACGCGTCGCGGACGGCGGTGAGGCGGTCGCGCCGGAACCGGCCGGGCTCGCGCTGGTGTAGCTGGCGGCCGCGGTCCGTGGTGAAGGCGTTCGCTGGGACGACGGCTCCATCTGGCGGGATGAACTTGCCGACCTCGTCAAGTGCGGCCACGGCCCGGGTCAGCGCGGCCCGCGCCCGCTGACCGGCCTCACCGCCCCCGGGGTCGGCCGGCACCTGACCGGCGTACGCGTCAGAGACCAGCAGCCATTCCCCCGGGTCGAGTAACTGGGAGGGTTCGTCCCCGCCATAGCGGAAACCACCGCCGGCCGGCGGTGCCGCTGGCGGTAGCCGAAAGAGGAACTCCCGTTCCTGGCCGCATCCGACGCAGGCGCCCGTGTACCGGCTGGCCAGGTCACCGTCGTCGAGGGCCACCACCGCGCTCTGCCGGGGGAAACGCGTCTCCCCGCAGTCGCACGGGTGCAGATCCATGTAGAGGTGCGCCTCCGCGTTGGTGCGGCTCCGCAGGGGGTTCATGCGACCCACCGTACCGATCGGACGCTTCCGCCGACGTCCCGGTCCGGCCGCTGGCATACTCGCCGACCATGGTGCTGTCACGCGGCTGGGCGGTGTTCCTCACCGGAGTGGGGATATGGACCTGGGTGATCTGGCCAAGGTTTGCGGTAGCCATCTGGAACGACCCGAGGGCGTGGGCGAGCGGGGTTGCCGGGGCCTGGCCGGCGACCGCGTTCCTGTGGGTGCACGCACTGCTCATCGCGGCGTCGTTGGCTATCGGCACGGCTGTGGGTCTGCTGGGCCTTCGCGGCTGGCGGGCGTCCCGACGCGGTACGCCTTGAGCCGCCGTCCACGCGCCGCTCGGTTGTCTCCGTTGGCGTGTGGAGGGTGGGCTGGACGCACCGAAGCCGAGGCTTCAACGAGTGTGACGGGGACCGCTCCGCGCCGATTTGACGATCACTCCGCCGGGCGCGTAACTTTCTCTCTGCCAACGCGGAACGGGCAAACAGGGCGAAAGCACTGAGAGTCGGATTCCGATTGGCACCGGGTTCGCGAGGACATCGTCCTCTGTGGACTCGGCCGGGTGGGGCTCGACCGGGCCGCCGAGGGGCGGATTTGGTGGGGCGGAACCGACCGGGTAAGGTTTACGACCGGCAGGGAACCGGGCGAGCGTGCGGGCAACCGCAGCGGCCGGCCTGCTAAATCCGATGACCGAGTCGAGCGGGTGACCGCTGTGCTCGATCGCGGGTGCCGAACCACCTGAAGCGTGACGGACCGGGACAAGCCGGTTTGACTCGCCGCAGACGGTGAGGTAACGTAGTAAAAGTGCCCGGCGCGGTTGTGGCGGGTGTGGTGCCCCGGATGGTGGCCCTTTGTGGGGTTGTCTGATGGTGTGTGGTTGTTCTTTGAGAACTCAACAGGGTGCTTGATATGCCAGTGCCAAATTTTTGTTTGATTCCCGGGCTGGCCAGTTTTTCTGGTTGGTTTGGATTCCTTTGGCAACAATTTTGTTTGTTGCTGGGATGGATTTTCCTTCAGGTTTTTGTTGGAGAGTTTGATCCTGGCTCAGGACGAACGCTGGCGGCGTGCTTAACACATGCAAGTCGAGCGGAAAGGCCCTTCGGGGTACTCGAGCGGCGAACGGGTGAGTAACACGTGAGCAACCTGCCCTAGGCTTTGGGATAACCCCGGGAAACCGGGGCTAATACCGGATATTCACTTGCGGACGCAT
>FOLJ01000033.1 GCA_900112325.1 Micromonospora sediminimaris | reverse complement strand
CAGCCGCGGATGGCCGCGTTGCCGGCGGTCACCTGCACCTCACCCTGGAAGCCGCCGGACCAGGTCGAGGTGACCCGGTACGTCGCCGAGCAGGCCCCCGTCACCGGCGGGTTGGTGGTGGGCGGGGTAGTGGTCGGCGGAGTGGTGGTGGGTGGCGTGGTGGTCGGCGGGGTGGTCGTGGGCGGCGTGGTGGTCGGCGGGGTCGTGCCGCCACCGAACTGCACGTCGCTGCAGTGGTAGTACGACTGGTCGAAGTGGCTGGCCTGCCAGACGGTGAAGATGATGTGCCGGCCGGTGCGGCCGGGCGCGTTCACCGGAATCTGGATCGACACCCCGTCGACCTCCCGCTGCCACTGCGACGCCGGCGTGTAGCCGATCTGGCCGACCAGTTCCAGGTCGGACCAGGCCAGCGGCTTGGTGAGCGTGTCCACACCCTGCCGGGTGGCGTACACCCGGAGGTAGTCGGCACCGTGGCTGGCCTGGTCGAAGAACTTCAACTGGAAGCTGTTGGGGACCGGGGTGGTCCGCCAGGCACCCAGGGTGTCGAGGGCGTTGTAGCGACCGCCCTCGGCACGCCCGCCCGAGCAGAGCTGGCCGTTCGGCACGGCCGCCTGGTGGTTGCCGCCCACCCCCTCGCGGAGTTGGCCGTTCCAGTTCCACATGGCGGCCGGGTTGGCCTGCCAGGCCTGCCAACACATCGGGTCCTCGGTGGCCATCCGCGGGTTCATGTGGTCACCGCCCCAGCGTTCCCAGCAGCCGTAGGCGCGGGACCCGGGGTTGACCGTGGCGCCGTGCGCGGAGACGGGGTTTGTCAGCGCGGTGGTGAGCAGCAACAGGGCGACGGCCGCGACGGCCAGCAGCCAGGCAGCGCGTGGTGATCTGAGTACGTTCGACATGGAGCTCCCCAAGGGAATCGTCAGTTCGCGAAAGCGCCCGGACGCTCGGGAGTTGCCTCTCCCGTGGTCGATCTGCGTTGCCCCTGTGGTGTTGGCTCCGAGCGAAGCGTGCCACGGAGCATCGGCGTACGTCAACGCGAGAAGCGCTCTCCGGAGCGGGCCTCCGGCACCACCACCAGCCAGGTGCCGGCACCCCGCCGGGCTACCGGGTGCCGCTGCCTGACCTGCCGGCTGCCGCTCACCGAGCCGGGCGGGGCCGCGCCAGAGGGAGTGTGGCGCGGCCCCGGCCGGGGTCAGGCGGTGGCCGTGCAGGTCACCGTCGGTGTGTTCGTGC
>FOLJ01000025.1 GCA_900112325.1 Micromonospora sediminimaris | reverse complement strand
CGGCGGGTCGGCGGGTCGGCGGGTCGGCGGGCGCAGTTTGCGGCATGTTGCGGTTTCTCGGCCTCGTGAGACCGCAACATGCCGCATGTTGCGAGGATCGACGCGCAGGCGCGGCACGGGGATACGGCCGCGCGGCTGCCGCGGGTATTGGGTAGGCTGTCGGGCGCACCCGGTCCTCCGGGTGTACGCGGGCGTAGCTCAATGGCAGAGCTTCAGTCTTCCAAACTGACGGTGCGGGTTCGATTCCCGTCGCCCGCTCCACGAACTCCGGCCCAGGTGAACGGCATGATCGCCGAACCTGGGCCGTTCTCGTCTCAGCTCTCTTTGATCTTGCGTGCCATTGGCGTGCCAGTAGCGCCGGCCGTGCCGTCGGAGGCGGTCTTACGTGCCGGCCGCGTGGCTTTCTTGCCCTTGGTCGGCTTCTGCTTGGCCTTGGCCGTCGCGCGCTTCGTCTGCTTGGTGATGCGGCGGTCCATGGCGTCGGCGATCTCCCGGTCCCGCTCGCTGTTGGCGTGCTGATAGATCAGCGCCGCCCGTATACTGGCGTGACCCATCCGGTGCATCAGGTCACGGGTACTGGCCCCGGTCGCCGCCGCCAGGTTGTTGCCGGTGTGCCGCAGATCGTGGAAGTGGAACCCGTCTGGCATGCCAGCCGCCCGCAGCGCCGCCGCCCAGCCGAGCGCGCGCCGGAAGTTGCCGGAACGCAACACCGCCCCCTTGTCCCCGGTGAAAACAAGGGGCCGCGCAAGCGCGGCCCGCCCGCCGCACTCGGCCTGCTGGCGGCCTCCGGCAGGCATCGGCCGGCGCGGCGGGCGAGAGGTCCGCGATGGTCAGGCATCTTCGGTGTCGTCGTCACCGTCTTCGTCGCGTAGCAGGCGATCGAGGTCTTCCGGTCTCATCCGCTTGATCTCGGCTTCGAGCTTGCGGCTGTAGTGGCGGTCGTTGGGGTCGCTGCCGTTGCCGGCCGCCGCACGTCCGTACGCCTTCATGAACGACCCGATTTCACGTCGAATCCGATCCTGGCGACGCCGCATAGCCCCAGGGTAGGAGGCTGCCATCGTCTTCTCACAGCGATTTACGCGTCGACGAGGTGGCTCAGGCCGAGGCTGGTGCCGTGGCGATTCGCGACGACGGTTGGCCACCGTCGAGGTCGGGGCGATCGGCTGCCGCGCCGCTGCGCGGCTTGCCACCGGGCGTGTGGGTTCGGCTGGCCGCTGACCGGCAGGACTAATCGCCGCCGTCCGGTCGCGGCGGGCGGGAGGTGAAGCTACGAGACGTCGAACAGGCGTAGGCCGTCGTACTCGGCGAAATCGGCGTAGTCCTTGCCGTTGAAGGTCGCCAGCGGAAGCCGGTCAACCAGGCAGCAGGCCGCGATCCAGGAGTCGTTCGTCGGCCGGGGACGTCCCCGATGCTGCGCCCGCGCCTGGAGCTGGCCCCAGGTGGTCGCCACCGCCTCGTCGAAGGGCAGCAGCACGACCCCGGATCGCCACTGCGCGAGGTCAGCCAGCTTGCGCGGCCCCCAGCTCCGCAGCACGGTCCACTTGGTCAACTCGCCGAGCGTGACGAACGTGATGCACAGGGTCTTACCGGCCAGCCGGGCACGAAGCCGGTCAGGCAGGCGGCCCCGCAGGATCGCCGACGCGACGTCGGTGTCCAGGACGACCAGGCTCACGCGGCACTGGCCCGCCGAGAGGCGTACAGGTCGGCGAGGAAGTCGTCCAGCTCTTCGTCGGACTCGAACAGATCCGGGCGGGCCAGGTCGTCAACGGAGGCGACCGGCCGCACACCCTGCCGGCGGGCCAACTCCTCGGCCGGCACGTGCTCAGCGGTCGGCCACTCGGGCATCCGCTCGGCGTTGCTCGACATCACGACCCACCTCCTCCATCACACACCGCCGCCCATTGTCGCACGGTCACCACCGACACCAGCGTCACTCGGCCGCGCGGAGAGCCGGCGGCACGGAAAGCCGCCCCCGGCCCGACAGGCCGGGGGCGGTAAGCCGCACACCGCCGGACAGCCGCGCGCCTCTGCGCAGCCGTGCCAGCCACGTGCCAGTAGCCGGTGTCCCAGACGGTCAGCAGGGGTCATGATCGGGCCCGACCACACCCCGACTGACCAGGCGATCCGGGCAGATCATGACAGCCGGAAACGATCTTCCAAACTGACGGTGCGGGTTCGATTCCCGTCGCCCGCTCCAGCAACTTCCAGCCAAGACGCGGCCAGGTGCCGTTCCCGATCATGGCAGTAGCCGTGGCTCGGGCCCGGGTTGCGGTTCTGCCGCAGCAGCTCTCCCCTGCGGAGCGGTCTATTCGCTCGTAGCAGCGCGGCTGCCGGCACCGCCTGTGATTCGGTGGTGTCCGGGCGTCTAGGCACGGCGCGAGCGCGCGGTGCGGTCCGTGTCACTCGGCCTGCTGGCGAAGCGAGACTCTACGGCTCACCCACGTTGCTCTGCGGCTCGGCGACGATCCGCGTCCTCGATGGCGTGGCGCACGGCTGTCCGGATCACGACGTACAGGACGACCTGACCAGCGAGCCATAAGACCGAGGCAAAGAACATCTGCGAGATGGACGCGTCGAACAGCATGGGCGGCACGATAGTTCGGGGAAGCTGTGGCCGCCGTCCCCATGCTGAGTCGATCGGAGCCCACTGCACCGCTTGGCATCGTGGCTGCCGACGAGAGGGCCAGGGGACGATTGCGGACTCGGGCACACCGACGAGGCGGGATCATCGACTGCCGCGTCGCTGACTACCCCGGGTTGTTCGGGTCTGGCAGGCGGCTGACCGTCGCACCGAGGAGTGGTGGCCGCGGTGCGTGTGGTGCTGCCACGATTGCCACCGTGACTGGCGACACCGTGACCGGTGATTCCCGCGCCTGGCGTAGCGCGCTGCTGGCTCGTGTGATCGCGGAGATCGAGTCGGAGATTCGTCAGGCGTGGGAGCGGTTTGCCGTCGGCCTCGATGTCGAGCCTGATTCTTCCGAGGCGGTCGAGTTGGCCTGGCTGGTGGCCGATGATCCGGCGGCGTACGACTGGCGGACCGTCGACGGGGCGATCGATCGGTTGAGCTGTCCGGCGTGCGGGTCACGGCTGACCCAGGGGCCGGCCGCGTGCGAGACGTGCGAGTTCCATCATCGGATGCGGTTCGGTGCCCGTGAGGTCGACCGTCGGCATGTTCCGCCGGGCAATGAGCATGCCGTGCGGGTGGCGAGTGCGGTGGCGCGTACCCGTCATCGGTATTCGGCCAATGCTCGGGTGGGCTACGAACTGGCGCTGCCGGACCTTGTTGCCGGTGACCTGCCCAGCACCAGGCAGGCTCAGGCCGGCAAGGCTCTGATCAACAAGCTGACCGATGATGAGTGTGACCGCGTCGTGAGCTTCGCCGAGGTCGAGGAGTTGGCGCGCGGTCGCTGATTCCCACCGTCCACGACTTGGAGCGGCCATGTCTAGTGAACCTTGGCACCCGGCACGTACGGCGTCGACTGGCTCAGCGGGCCGCGTGTTCGGCGCGGGCGGGGGCGCCGACCTCGTGCAGGTGTCTTAGGGCCTGGCGGTAGGAGTCGATGAGGCCGGTCTGTTCGTACGCCACGCCGATCTCGGCGCAGTACGCCTGCACGATCGGTTGCGCCTTGCGCAGGTTCGGCGTCGGCATGCCGGGGAACAGGTGGTGTTCGATCTGATAGTTCAGGCCGCCGAGCGCCACGTCGGTGAGCCAGTTGCCACGGACGTTGCGGGAGGTCAACACCTGCTTGCGCAGGAAGTCCTCGTCGCCGGTCGGATGTGGCATGCCCTTGTGGTTCGGTGCGAACGTCATGCCGAGGTAGACGCCGAACAGGGCCTGGTGCAGCAGCAGGAAGGCGACCGCCTGGAGTGGCGTGAGGACCACGAGGAGCGCCGTGAGGTAGCCGACGGCGTGCAGCACCAGCAGGGCGCTCTCCGCACCGCGACGCCGCACCGTGCCGTCGCGCAGGGCCTTGACGCTTGACACCTTGAGGCTGACGGAGAGCAGCGTCAGGAGCGGAAAGAAGAGTACGGCCTGGTGCCGGGTGATGAAGCCCTTCAGCCCGCGCCGGCCGGCGGCTGCCTCGGCCGCCCAGATGAGCACCTCGGGTGCCACGTCCGGATCGAGGTCGTCGTGGTTGGGGTTGTTGTGGTGGCGGGTGTGCTTGTCCATCCACCAGCCGTAGCTCATCCCGACGCCGAGGTTCCCGGCGAGCAGTCCGGCGAGTTCACTGGGTCGTCTGGTACGGAACACCTGACGGTGCGCCAGGTCGTGCGCCACCAGTGCCACCTGGGCGAACGTGACGGCGAGAAAGACGGCCGTGATCATCTGCCACCAGGAGGAACCGATGACGAAGAAGGCCGTCCAACCGCCGACGTACATGAGCGCGACGGCGCTGAGGCGGACGAGGTAGTACGCGGGCCGCCGCCGCATCAGGCCCGCTCCGGTGATCCGGCGGGCGAGTACGGCGAAATCGCTGCCGGTCGTCGTGGTCGTCATGGAACCAGCAAACCGCGTCACGATCTGCGCGTCAGGAGTTCTACCTCCTCTGCGGAGGGGGTGCTGGCACCACCGACAATCGGCAGCCGCCGTGGGCAGAATGTGACCTGTGGACGTGGCCGGAGCTGGTGAACGGATTGCCCCGTGGGTCCGCCGGGGCGTGCGTTCGGTGCTGGCCGGGGTGGCCGCGATCGGCCTGGCGCTCACGAACTTCCCGCTGGTCGTCCTGTCGATCGTCGCGTTGGCGCTGGTGCCGGTGCCCTTCCTCGGCATGGCGCTGGTGCCCTGGACGACGAAGCTGGTCAGGAAACGCACCGATCTTGAGCGGCGGGTCGCCGCCCGGTCCGGTGTCCTGGTGGCCCGTCCGTACCATCCGCCTCCGGAGCGGGCCGTACCCGGCGGGTGGCGCCGCTTCCGGTGGGTCGTCACCGACCCGGCAACCTGGCGGGATCTCGCCTGGCTGGTGCCGGGTGCCCTGGTCGGGGTCGTCCTCGGCGTGGTCGCGCTGGCCATACCGCTGTACGGGCTGGTGGGGTTGACGCTGACGCCGGTGTGGATCTGGCTCGGCACCGACTGGTACGGCTACGGCACGGTCTGGTCCGTCGACTCGGTGGGTGAGGCCCTGCTCTGCGTTCCGCAGGGTGCTGCCATCCTGGCCCTCGGCCTGTGGGCGGCACCGTGGCTGCGTCGCGTGGACGCCTTGTTCGACCGGCTGCTCCTCGCGCCGACCAGGGCCGCCGAGCTCCGGCTGCGCGTCACCCAGCTGACCGTGACCCGGGCCGGCACGGTGGACGCTCAGGCCGCCGAGTTGCGCCGCATCGAACGCGACCTGCACGACGGCATCCAGGCGCGGCTCGTCTCGCTGGGCATGATGATCGGGCTCGCCGACGAACTGATCGACCGCAATCCGGCCGCGGCTCACGAGATGCTCGCTGAGGCACGTGAGTCGAGCGGTACGGCGCTTGTCGAACTGCGGCATCTGGTCCGCGGCATCCATCCGCCCGTACTGGCGGAACGTGGTCTGGAGGGCGCGGTGCGGGCACTGGCGCTCAGCCTGCCCGTGCCGATCGCGGTCGACGCCGATCTTCCCGGCCGGCTCGACACGCCGGTCGAGTCGGCGGCGTACTTCGCCGTGGCCGAGACCCTGACCAACGTGGTCCGGCACAGTCGCGCGCACCACGCGTGGGTGTCGCTGCGCCACGTCGAGGGACTGTTGACGATGGTGGTGACCGACGACGGTGCCGGCGGTGCCGACTCCGCCGCCGGCACCGGTCTGCGTGGTATCGAGCGTCGCCTCGCCGCCTTCGATGGCACGATGGCGCTGTCGAGCCCGCCCGGTGGGCCCACCGTCGTCACCATGGAGCTGCCGTGCGCGTTGTCATCGCCGAGGACCACGCACTCCTTCGTGACGGACTGACCCGCATCTTGCAGGCCTTCGAATTCGACGTGGTCGCGTCCGTCGACAACGGCCCGGCTCTGCTACCCGCCCTGGTCACCCACCAGCCCGAGGTGGCGGTGGTCGACGTCCGGCTCCCACCGACGTTCACCGACGAGGGCCTGCAGGCCGCGATCGCGGCCCGGAACCGGATCCCCGGACTGCCGATCCTGGTGCTCTCCCAGCACGTCGAGCCGTTGTACGCCCGGGAACTGCTCAGCACTCCGCAGGGTGGCGTCGGTTACCTGCTCAAGGACCGGGTCGCCAACGTCGGCGAGTTCATCGACGCGGTGCGCCGCGTCGCTGCGGGCGGCAGTGCCATGGATCCCGAGGTCATCACACAGCTCCTCGCCCGCCGGGAGCCGCTGGCAGCCCTCACCGTCCGGGAACGGGAGGTGCTCGGCGAGATGGCCGAGGGCCGTTCCAACGCCGCGATCGCCGGCAAGCTCCGGATCACCGAGAAGGCGGTGAGCAAACACATAAACAACATCCTCACCAAGCTGGACATGCCGCCCTCCGACGACCACAACCGCCGGGTGCTGGCCGTGCTGGCGTACCTGAACGCCTGACCTGGACGTCCCGGTACGGACCTGCGCTACCCGGCCCCGGGTACGTCAGTGGGTGACACCTCGTCGGACGGTTCGCTGTTCACGGGCGCCGCCGCAGGCGGTGCGTTGAACTGGATCAGGTAGTCGGGTACGCCGACGAGTTCGGTGACCTCAGGGCTGGGTTTGCCCCGACCGCTGAAGATCACCGTTCCGAAGTCGGCCGGAGTGAACGGGGCGCCGGAGGCGAGCGCCGAGCGAATGTCCTCGATCTGCTGCTTCGGCACCCGTAGGTAGCTGTAGATCTCCTCACCGACCATGTTCGCGCCGAGGACCAGCAGCAGCGGGTGCGTCGACGACTCGTCCCGCGCGACCTTCGGCGCGGCTTCCGGCTCGGCCGGTCGGCTCGGCACCCATTCTCGGGCCACTGCGGGCGACACCTGCCCGCCGGTGGCCGGCAGCAGGGCACGCAGCGGTACGGCAGCCCCGGCGGCGGCTGCGGTGACCGCGCCGAGTTGCTGGGTCAGGACGCCCGGCAGTTCGATGTTCTCCGTCTGCTGGAGATATTCGATCTGGTAGCGGATCGGCTCGTTGGTCGGCACGTCGCCGGTGAGCCGCAAGGTAACCGGCTCGCCACCGACGCCCGAGGCGGCAAGCACCACACCGGCATGGGCGGCCTGCGAATCGCGCGACCGCCGATCCGATTCGAGCCAGCCGACGGCCTGCCGACAGGCGTCCGCCAGGGTGCCCAGGCTGCTGATCCGACCGTCCCGTTCGAGCAGGACGTGTCGGGTGGCGTCCGGGCGACGAACCGCTCCGGCCACCGCAGCCAGCGCGGTCCGTTGCTCCTCGGGCCCGAGTACCCCCTGCTTCGCGAGCGCGGCGAGCATCTGCACGGCGAAGTAGGCCCGGGCGACGAACGGGTCGGCGGTGGCCCGGACTAGTTCTGCCAGGCCCGCAGCCGTGACCCGGTCGAGCCACCGGAAGGAGCTCAGGACCCGTTCTCCGACCGCGTCGGTGTCCCACGCCATGTCCAGCAGAGTTCGCAGCGACGGCGCGTCACCGTCGCTCAGGATGACCAGCAACGCACCGGCGACACTGCGGATCGCCCACGCCGGCTCTCGTCCGAGCAGCGTCAGCAGCAGGGCGGGCAGGTCGTGTGGTTGATCGGCCACTGCCTCCCGCAGGGCGGCCGGTTGCCTCGTCGCCACCGCCCACAGCACGGACAGATAGTCGGTCTCGGCATCCCACCGCACCCGGTCAGCTGCCTCGTCGCGGTCCACGATCTCCTCGACAACCTCGTCCAGCAGTAGCGCGAGCAGCGGGTTCGGCGCAGCGCTGTGCCCGGCCGGGGCGCCGTGCAGGACGAAACGTGCGGCCCGCCGTAGGCCGGCCAGCCACTCGTCGCCGGCCAGGAACGGGTCCACCGCCCCGACGAGGCCACGCAGCACGAGGTCGGGTGCGATGGAGGCGTCGTCCTCGATCGTCGCTCCCGCACGGGTCAACGCGGTCAACGCGGCGACGGCGATCGGCTCGTACGGATCGCGAGCCAGCAGCCACAACTCGGCAATCGCCTCCGTGGTGTCCAGATCCGGCGCCTCCCATCGCACCCGGTTCAGCAGGAACCCGACGCCGTCGCAGGCAGCCACGGCGAGCCCGTCCCCGGAAAGCGCCTCGCCGAGCAGCGATTCGATGGAGAGGCCGGTCACGGGCAGGATCTGTCCGAGCAGGCGCAATGCGTGCGCCGCAGGTCCGTCGCCGCTTTCGTTTACACATCGTCGGGCTGCGCCGGCCGCCCGACGCAGCCGGGTGGTCTCCATGCCGAAGCGGCTCGGCGACCAGGCCACCCTCCGCAGCGCCCAGAGCACCTTCGCCTGCTCCTCGTCGCAGAGGCGGGGCAGTTCCGCGAGCAACATGTCGAGAACCGGCAGGCGCAGGTGATGGAGCCCGGCGAGCAGTCGCTGCCGGGTACCCGGCTCCGGGGAGAGCGTCTCCAGCGCCGTTCGCAGGACACCGGGTGCGTCGTGCACGACGTCGGCCAGCGCCCACGACAGGTCGCCGTGGAGGTGCGGATGACGCTCGTGGGCGTCACCGACCAGCCGTACGAGTTCGACAATCGTTGCCGCGCCGAGTGCGCTGGCCCGCAGTTTCGGTGGACCCTGCCCGCCTCGGGACACCGTGGCGATGGCGGTCCGCGTCCGCAGCCGGATCCGGTCGTCACCGCTGCGGAGCAGTTCCGGAAGGCGAGCCACGGCGGCTGGATCCAGTTCCCCGGACTCGATCGCCAGCAGCGTCGCGACGGCCGAAAACTCCGCCCGGGGATGCGCACGCCACCGGGGCAGGCTCGGCACCCGTGCGGTCGCCCGGCTGGATGCCAGCAGGTCGACGGCGTCGTCGACCTGCTCTGCGGCGAGCAGCGCGTCAAGGCCAGCCACGGCCTGGTTCTCCAGCCGAAGCGGGGTCACACCGGCTGCCGCCCGCGCGCGCAGAGCAGCGAGTGCGGCGGGGCGTCGCTCGCCGTCGGACAGGGCGGACCAGGCGGCGCGTTCCGATGTGAACCGACCGGCAGCATCCCGGAGCAGGTCGAGGCCGCGACGGCAGAGCACGGCCGTGGTGAGCGCGGCCCAGGCTTGCGTCGTGTCCGCGTCCCGGCCGACCCTGTCATGGCTGAGCAGCGCACCTGCCGCGTCGCCCCGGGCGATGCTGCGCTGGCGGCGTGTGGTCAGCACCGTCTCGCACCGTCCGTGCCGGGCCCGTGTCTCGTCGCTTGCCGGCGGTGGCAGGACCGACAGCACGCGGGCGACCTCGTCGGGCGGTGCGCCCCGCAGCGCGACGAGCGCTTCGCACAGCAGGGCCTCCTCGGTGTCCGGGTCAGCCCACCGGGCCACCCGGGCGAACGCACTGGCACGTGCCGCAGGGTCGTCGATCTGCCGGGTCGCCGACACCGCCCGCTCCAGCAGGTCGGGGCCCGGTGCGATCAGGCGCTCCTGCACGGCGAGTTCGATCGCCCGCAGGCGCTGGTGTCCGTCGGTGAGGCCGCTGAGCGCCCGGTCGAGAGCGGGCAGCGTCCAGCGGTCACCGAGCAGCGCCGCGAGCCGGATCCGCCCACGGAGATCAGCGTACGTCGGCCGGGGCTGCCCACCCGACCGGTCGAGGGCGGCCAGCGCCATCGGATCGCCTGGCAGCCCGCTCCCGACGAGCGGTGGATCGCCCGCCGCCTGCTCGACGTCACCAGCCTCATCGTGCTGGTCGGAGTCCTCGGCAGGAGCATCGCCGGACGGCCGGGCACCGCCAGCCGTGCCGAGTCGTTCGAGGGTACGCCGGGCGCTGGTCGGATCGGTGATCAGCACCTCCAAGGCGAGGCAGGCCGCCTCGGTACGGAATCCCGCAGCGATGATCTGCTCGGCCAGCCGATCCAGGAACCAGCACCGCAGGAACCCCCACCGGGCATGCAGACCCGCGAGCACGGTGAGTGCCTCCGCCAGGTCGTCGGTGGGCGGCGAGAGCGGGTCGAGTAGCCAGTCGTCGGTGCCGGCGGCGGCGACGGACTCGGTCCGCGCTACCCCGGCGAGCGCTGTGGCCAGGCCGCCCGCGACGTTGACCATGTCCCGGCCGCTGACGTCGAGCATGACGGCGACGTCGTACTCCTTGTCCTCGTTCGCCCCGCAGACCGCGAGCGCCAGATCCTCGGACAACGGCCGGTCGGTCGACGAGTCGCCGCCCCGTCGGGGATGCCCGACGACCCAGAGTGCGCGTACGACATCGGCGAAAACGTCCCGGGACTGGTCGGCGGAGGCGTCCCCGGCGAGCCCGGCTCCGGCCGCCAGCGGGCTGAGGCCGGCGAGCGCGTCGCCGAGCAGCATGTCGGTGCGGCCCAGCCGCCACCGGGCCCGCTGCCGGACCGCTTCCACGGCCGCGCTGTCGTCGTCCGGCTCGGCCGCCGGCCCGACGAACGGCGCTGTCGCGGACGGCTGCTGCTCACCGGTGTCCAGCACCAGCCAGGCCGCCAGGGCGTCGCCGCGTGTGTCGGTATCGAGGCGCCGGTCGGCGAGCACGTCGGTGAGCAGGCCCGGCAGGTCGCTACCGGGCACGGCGGTACGCAACCAGGTCAGCAGTCGATCAGTCAGTGGGCTGTCGACCGCGATCTGTTCCGGGCGAAGCGCCACCGGGTGCGGACCACGCGCTGCGATCGCCGGTTGGATGAGGGTGTCGAGCAGGACCGCGGCCCGGTAGCGTTCCGCCGGCCCGCTGGTCGGCGCGGCGAACACCGACATGGCCTCGTCCCGCCGCCGCAGCCAGTGGATCATGTCGAGGAAGGGGATGCCACCGTAGAGGCAGAGGATCACCCGGAGCCACCCGAGGTCGCCGCGGACCCGGTCACGCAGCGCCGCTTCGGTCGTCAGGGCGATGCGCATCTGGTTGCGTACGCCAATCGTGGTGGTGCCGCGGATGCCGGCACGACGTCGGCCGCTGCCCGCGCCGACGGTCGGCGGTACGGCACTCGCCATCGCCGCCAGCAGCGCCTGCTGCTCGGCGTCCAGCCTGGACCTGACCTCCTCGGGGTCACCGCCACCGGTCGCGGCCATCCGTCGGTGCAGCACGGAGAGCAGCGCGCGGGTGGCCTGCCAGCCGTGGTCCGCGCCGTCCCGGTGCTGGGCCTCCAGCAGCGCCTGCACGACCGATCGGTCGTCGAGGCGTAGTGCGTCGATCAGCCGGGCAGCGGCGACCATGCTCGCCGGGAACGGATCGCGCAGGTGCTCGCAGAGCGCTTCGCAGATCAGTCGAGGTGCGGTGTCGCCCTGCACGCTGACGCCCCAGCGCAGCAGCGGCTCCAGCATCCGGGCGCCGTCCGGGTACAGCGTGACGACGGCGCCGGTCAGCTCGGCCTCGGTCTCCACCGCCACCCGGACCAGGGCACGCAGGTGTTGCCGGCGCAGCCCGGCGATGTCGGCCAGGCTGTGGCTGAGCATCTCGGCGGCCAGTCGTCTGGTGGGCCCGGTGAGCAACTCGTCGAGTACCGACGAGAAGACGTTCTCCGAGACCCGACTGAGCTGACCGAGGGCGAGCCGGACCGCCTCCAGCCAACGTGGGTCGCCGAGCCGGTCGCTGATCCCGGTGACGATCGCGTCCACGGTGCCGGCGTCGATGAGCCACCGGCCCGCGAAGTACTCCTGCACCGTCAGGTGCCGGAACCCGTACAAACCCTGCCCACGATCGGTGAGCAGGTCGATGCTGGCGATCACCAGTTCCGCCTGCTCGGCGACGACTGGCGGCACCGGCTCGCCGAGCAGGTCCAGCGCCCGGTGACACAGGGTGGTGAGCGTGGTGCGTTCGACGAGCCCGCTTCGTGACACGTCGTGTATCTGGTACGCGACCGCGGCCTGAAGCCGGATCAGGGTGTCGACCGACGCGTCGGGGAAACGCAGCCCCCCTCGTCGCACCGCGTGCTCGACCATCGCGGTGTAGAGGTCCGCCCGGAGCCACCGGTCACCGCGGCTACCGGGACGACCGGAGAGTCCGGAGAGGACCACCGAGATCAGCGACACCAGCAGGTACGGGTTGGCGGCGAGCTGCCACACGGCGGAGCCACCACCGGTGATCACCTGATCGATCTCGGTACGACGTTGTGCCTGGTTTGCCTCGGGGACGTGAACGGTGGCGAAGTAACCGCCGAGCCAGTAATCGATTACCGCTGCGACCCCGTCGCCGTCGAGTGGCCCGATCAGCAACTGCTCGAACCGGTCGCTGAGCGCCGCCCCGTAGTAGCCCGCGATCCGGCTGGTGATGATCGTCTGGTTTCCGCGGGCCCGCGCGGGATGGTCCAGCCGGACACCGCCGGAGGCGGCGAAGACATCCAGTGCGGCGGCGACGGAGCGGCGATCGGTCAGCGAGGGCACCTCGTCGAGACCGTCGACAATCAGCACCAGCCGCCGGCTACGCAGCGCCACCCGGGCGAGCCTGGCCAGTTCGTCGGGCGGCAACGGGTCGCCGCTGGCCGGGTCGGTGGGGGCTGCACCGGCCCACCCGAGCTGGATGGCGAGGGCGGCCAGCCCTTCCGCCGACTCCTCGGTGCCGGCCAGCCCGACAGCGAGATCGGCGGCCCGACAGAGCACCGGCAGCCGCCGCACCTCATCATGCTCCCCGTCGTCGGCGAGTTGCCGCGCGGCGGTGTCGTGTGCGAGCCGGCGCACCATGCTGCTCTTTCCGCTGCCGGGCTCGCCGAGCACGATCGCCCGCCAGACGGTGCCGGCCAGTCGGCCGGGGGACAGGTTCGGCAACCCGGAAAGGTCGAGCCGGTCGATCGATCGTGCCGGAGACAGGTACGTCGGCAGCGGCCGATCGGCGAGCACCGCAAACTCGGCCTCGCTGGCCGGCACTGTGCCGCCCCCGGCCGCCTGACGGGCCCGGCTACGCAGATGATCGAGTTCGGTGGTCCGCGCTCGGCCGGTCGAACCGTCGCGAACCAGCGGCCCCGGTGGCGGGCACTCGGCCAGCGGCATCGTCACCGACACCCCGGCGATCACGCTGTCGATACCGCTGTGCGTCCGGTACACCCAGCGCAGGTACGCCTCGCGTACCGGGGCGAGCGCGTCCTCGTCGGCCGCCCGGTCCCGGGTCGCGACCGGTTCGGCGCGCGGCGTCAAGCGGATGACCCGGACCAGCCGGTCGTTCGCGGCGGCCCGGGCCACCGCAGCCACGTCGCCGCCCGGTACCGCGACCATGGGCAGGCCGGCGAGCCGTCGATCGATCGCCTCGGGCCGGCTGTCCGGCTGGCCGACCAGCACCACACCACTGCGGTCCGGATGGTTGTCGAGCCAATAGGCCACCTGGTCACGGACCCGCCGATCACGCACCACCGAGCTGTCCCGACCCACCACGATGAGCAGTGACGCCTTGTCCATGACGGCGTACACCATTTCCCAGTCGTCGGGTTGGTGCAGCTGGCCACCGGAGTAGAAGAGCTGCATGGGCAGCGGATCGAGGGCCGCCAGCAGCGACTGTTCCACCCAGTCCCGGTCGCTCTCCGGGTAGCTGACGAAGGCGGTGGTCGATGGTTGTGGATGTGCGGCCGACAACGCCACCGTGAGGCGTTCGATGACGCCGCTGTTGGCGATGTTCGTACCGCCCGTGTTGGCCTGCCCGGCGGCGCCGGTCGCACCGCCGGGCAGGTCACGGAGCAACCCGGCAAGCGCATCAGCGGGTGACTGTGGCGGTCGACTGACGGATGGCACGTCATCCTGCGGCGGTGTCACCGAACCAGAAAACCCGGCGCAGGTAAGACGCACAACCATACGTGGCGCGGCCATTACTGACCGAACGGCCCACGGGGCACGGGAAGTGAAGGGCCACGATGGAGACATGTGGGGTAACTGGCGGGCCGTCAGCTGGGTCGTGGTCTACGCGCTGGCCGGCGCCATGTTGCTGGTCATCGGCGTGATCTTCCTGGCCAGCGAGGGTCTCGAACGCGCGAGCTGGTGGGCCGGGCTGGGCGCTTTCCTGGTCACCGTGGTCAGCGCCGTGGTCGCCGCCAGCCGTACCCGACGGCAGACCCGGGCAGATGCTGCGTCTCTGTCCACCGAGCGGGGTACACCGCCCGCGGCCGAGGTGAACGACGGCGACGATCATCCGCGCCACGAGCCGGCGCCGCGCACCGGCGCGGTCGAACAACACAATCTCGGCGGCATCAACATCGCCAATACCGGCAGCATCGGTGCGGTGGACATCCGTGCCGATGGAGGGACGGTCCGGTGAGGTACTTCATGATCCCGTGCCGGTTCGGCACGGCGCGCGTGCCGTTTCCCCTGTACGTCGGTGAACCGGCGGTCGGCACCCACCCGCTGGAACAGCAGTCCGCCTGGTTGCACCGGGTGCGCGGCGGCTCGGTCCCGGTGGAGGTGATGGACTCGTTCGAGAAGCTGTTCGCGATCGCGCTCGAGAACAACGTCTCCTTCGAGGAACTGTGCGCGTACGCGATGGAGCAGGCGGCGAGCAACGAGGCGACGCCGGACGGAGACGACGGCCACCCGGCCGCGGCAGACAACCGGCCCGAGGATTCCTAGGGCGTGTCGCCCGCACCGCCTGGCGGGCGGGGATGAATCGCGTCGGGCGGGGTAAGCAGGCGGCCGTCCTGGTGGAGTGACGACCTCGGTCGCGGTGCGACGCGACCACGAACCGGGCGGGTCGGCCGCCGAGCCGGCCCGCCCGGTGACGGCCACTCAGGTCGTCAGCCAGGTCCAGGCGTCCATGATCCACTGCGTCTGTTGCAGGAACGCGACACCGAGGCCGGTCAGGAACACCGCCGTCACCAGGTGCGCTCCCCGGGCGGTGCGCCGGACCCGGCCCAACTGCCGTTCCAGCACCACTCGGCCGAGCAGCCGGGCCAGAGTGAACAACCCGGCCGCGACCAGCAGGCTCAGCACGAAGATCACCACCGGTCCGACGAGGTCGCCGCCGCCGGAGATCGCCCAGATCCCCCAGCAGACGAAGGCGAACAGCGCTCCCGCGAAGCTCCACTCGCCGCCGCGCTTCAGCCGGGCCACGTGCCAACTCAACGGCTGACGCGGCACCGGTTCGCCGGGCCAGCCGGTGCCGGTCTGCTCGTGCTCCACCGTCGGGAACGGCTCGGTACGCGGCGCCCGGGCACCGACCTGGGCCACACCCCGACGGTACGGGTCGCGCTGCGGCGGCACCCCGCCATCGGGCTGCGGCGGCACCTCGACGGTCCGCTCCGCCCACGGCTGCGTCTGCTCGGCCATGTCGTTCCCTCCCCCTTTCACCGGCGGCGCCCCCGGACGCTGCTGGAGACTTCGAGGGTAGCCAGCCCGCAAATCGGTCGCCCCACCCACACCGATCGGCTAGACACGAGCGGTGACCACCTCCGCCCTGGCGATCGAGACCGCCACCGCCGACGACTTCGACGAGATGAACGGGTTCCTCGGTTCCCTGTTCCATCAGACGCTCGATACCGAAGCCCAGGAAGTCGAACGTCCGATCTTCGAACCGGAACGCGCCCTGCAGATCCGCGACGGGTCCGACCTGGTCGCCACCGCCATCGCGTTCACCCGGACGCTCGGCGTGCCCGGTGGTGACCTGGCCGCCGCACACGTCAGCATGGTCGGGGTCGCGCCCACCCACCGTCGGCGGGGCCTGCTCACCGCGATGATGCACCACCAACTGCGTCAGATCTACGACAGTCGCCGGGAGCCGGTCGCGGTGCTCTGGGCCAGCGAGGGCCGGATCTATCCGCGCTTCGGCTACGGCCTGGCCTCCCAGCGGTACCACGTCTCCGGCGAGACCACCGAACTGCGGCTACCGGCACCGACGCCGGGCGAGGGCCGGCTGCGCCTGGACCGCCCGACCGACCGACAGGCCGACCTGGCCCGGGTGTACGAGCGCGTACGCGCCGATCGCCCCGGCTGGTCGGCGCGCGACGACAGGTGGTGGCGGTACGTGCTCGTCGACCCGCAGGCGCACCGTGGTGGCGCCACCGAGCGGCGGGTGGTGCTGCACGAGGGACCGGACGGTGTCGACGGCTACGGGCTGTTCCGCACCAAGGCCGAGTGGGACGACGGCGGCCCGAACAGTCTCACCACGGTCGACGAGGTGGTGGCGAGCACCCCGGCGGGGTATCTGGCGATCTGGCGGATGCTGCTCTCACTCGACCTGACCCGACGGCTGGCGTGGATGCGGGCGGCGGTGGACGAGCCGCTGCTGCGGCTGCTCGACGAACCGCGCCGGCTCAACTGCCGGCTGGTCGACGCGCTGTGGGTACGGGTGGTGGACGTGCCGGCCGCGCTCGCCGCCCGGCGCTACGCCACCGACATCGACGTGGTCATCGAGGTGACCGACCACCTGCTGCCGGAGAACACCGGCCGGTGGCGGCTGCGGGGCGGTCCGACCGAGGCCACCTGCACACCGGCGAGCGGGCCGGCCGACCTGGCCTGCGACGTACGCTGCCTCGGCGAGCTGTTCCTCGGCGGCGTGACCCCGGCCGCACTGGCGGAGACCGGCCGGCTGCGCGAGCTACGCCCCGGCGCGCTCACCGCCACCGGCCCCGCCTTCACCTGGCACCGAGCCCCCTCCGCCATGGAGATCTTCTGACGGCCTGATCAGCGAGGCGGTCGGGTGACGGCGGTGGGGGTACGGTCGGGGGGTGGCGGATGGCGGGGAACGGCGACGACGACGGCATCGGCACCACGGCGCCCCGGGAGGCGGGATCGACGGTGGTGCGGCGGCGGCCACCACGGCCGGGGTGCACGACGGCGGTGAGGCCCCGCGCGGGCGACGCAACGGTGCCCCCGAAGAAGGCGAACGGGGGCTACGCGGGCTGGTCGGGTCCGGGTCGTCGCAGGTCAGTGTGACCGCCGCGATGCGGGCGCGGGACGCCGCCCGACCCACCGACGAGGATCTCGCCGCGGCGGCGGAGCGGGTCGTCATCGTCCGCCGTAACTGGACCCCTCGCGACGAACTGCCCCGCCGCTGACCCGTCCTGATCCGGGGTCGAGTGGTCTGCCCCACCCCGGATCAGGCGTGATCGTCCCAGAGTCGCGGATCAGGGCAGGTCGGGCAGCTGCCGGGTGCGCTCGTACTCGGCGACCTGGGCGATCCGACGAGCGTGCCGGTCACTGCCCGAGAACGAGGTGGTCAGGAACGCCTCGACGATGGCGGTGGCCTCGTCGAGAGTGTGCTGACGGGCGCCGACGGCGACCACGTTTGCATCGTTGTGCTGTCGGCCCAGTTGGGCGGTCTCGACGTTCCACGCCAGCGCCGCCCGCACCCCCGCCACCTTGTTCGAGGCGATCTGCTCGCCGTTGCCGGAGCCACCGATGACCACACCCAGGCTGCCCGGGTCGGCCACCACGCGGGTGCCGGCGTGCAGGCAGAAGGCCGGGTAGTCGTCCTCCGGGTCGTAGGCGTGCGGACCGATGTCGACCACCTCGTACCCCTGCTTGGCGAGGTGGTTGGCCAGGTGCACCTTCAACTCGAAACCGGCGTGATCGGATCCCAGGTAGACGCGCATAACGCGCAGTCTGTCAGGCCCGTCCCACCGGGCACCGCCGGGGCGGCGCCCGGTGGGACGGGCAACGGATCAGGGCAGTTCGGCGACCACCAGGCCGCCGCGTGCCTTCGGGGTGAACCAGGTGCTCTTGCGGGGCATCTTCTCCCGGGCCAGGTTCACCGCGACGAAATCGTCGACGGTCACCGGCGCGATGAGGACGGCCAACTCGGCCCGACCGGCCCGGACCTCGCCGGTGAGCCAGGTGGACGGGTAGTCACCGCCCACGTAGGTGATCCGCTTGTCACCCGGATCCAGGCCGAGGGCGTCGCGCAACAGCAGCCGCTCGACCAGGGCGTGGTCGAGATTCTCCAGGCGACCCGCGCCGGTGTGCGGCAGCGTCACCGCGTACGCCTGATCGGGAAGCTGGAGCACGACGCTGCCGCCGGTCGCCGGGACCTCGGCCGGGCCATCCAGCTCGGCGATCCGCGCCCCGGCGGCGGCCAGCCGCTCCAGCAGCTCCCCGGGGGTGGTGGTCAGCTCGCTCACCAGGCGGTTGTACGGCTGAATGGCCACCGAGGCCGGAGTGGTGACGACCGCCAGGAACCGGGACATCCCGCCGGTCTGCGCGGCCAGGCTGCGGTGGTTGCCATCGGCGACGACCAACTCACCCCCGCCGGCCAGGGCGGTCAGCTCGTCCTGCTGCGGGCCGGGGCCGACCAGCCAAATGGCGTGGGTACGTCCGGCCTGGTCGGTGTCGGTGGCGGCGGGCACCCCGGCCGCGTCGGTGGCCGCCGCGAGCGCCACATGCAGCTCGTCGCCGCGCCCGGTCTGCAGCAGCAGTACGGGTGAGAGCAGGTGCCCCAACGCCTCGGCCAACGCGACCCGTTCGCGCACCTTCGCGATGAAGACGTCCTCGTTGCGGATGACCAGGCCGGGTTCGTCGGCCCGGGTGGAGATCTGGTCGGTGTCGACCATGGCGAACAGCCCATAGGCCGGCTCCTCGCCCGGCGCGCTGATCCGGTACAGCACCACCACCTGTTCTGCCGGTGTGTAGCTGCCGTCGGCCTTCGCCTCCGCGAGCCGGCTCACCGCGTCCGGCAGTGCGTCGGCGAACGACCGGCCGAGGCTCTCCGGGGCCTTGTGCGGCATCTCGATGCCGAGGGCGCTGTGCGGATTCGCCTCGATGATCGCGGTGATCTCCGCGTCGTCGGCGAACTCGTCGTAGTTCTGGGCACCGGTACCACCAGTGGTGATCCAGGCGCGGGTGATCGGGTGCACGACCGTCATGACAGTTGACGCTACCGGCGACGCGTCGGGTGCCGCCGCCGGACCCGCCCCGAGCCCACCAGATGAAAGCCGGGGCACCAGCTCAACGCTCCGCCTCGGCCGCCCGTCGATGCCGGCCGGCGAGCGCTGGCACCACGATGGGACGGCGCGGCAGCGCCGGCCGGGGCCCCTGGTTCCGGATCTCGCGGCCGGGAGGGGTCAACCGCGAGGTGGCGGGGACCGAGGCGATGCCCACCGCGCCGTTGCGCCCGAACCGGCCGGCCGCGTTCGGGCTGCGATCCTGCCGGGGCGCGGACCAGGCGCCCGCCCGACCGTTCCCCGGGATCGGCGCCGGCCGTGGCACTCCCCCGCCGACGCCCTCCTCCCGACTCCAGCGATCGTCGACCGGGGCACGATGCTTGGCCACCAGGCACCTCCACGAGCGGTGGGCTGCGGACATCGGGACAAACGAGTCCGTGACCGCACCGGTGACGCCGGGCCCCAACGGCAGCGGCGCTGCCGGGCGTCGGGGCCGGCGGGTCACCAAGCGTCGCCAAGGTGCCTTGCTCGCACCTCAGTCGAAGATGGGGTCGAGGTCGCGGCTGCGCTTGAGTTCGAAGAAGCCGGGGGTGCCGGCGACCAGCAGGACGCCGTCCCAGAGACGACCCGCGGCCTCGCCCTTGGGCGCCGGAGTGACCACCGGCCCGAAGAAGGCGACCTGCCGGCCGCCGGGGCCGGGAGCGTGGATGACCGGGGTGCCGACGTCGGTGCCGACCGGCCGCATACCAGCCTCGTGACTGGCCCGCAGCGGCGCGTCGAGGTCGCTGTCCCCGGCCGCCTCGGCCAGCGCCGGGTCCAGTCCGGCCTCGGTCAGGGCGGCGACGTACAGCTCCGGACCGAGTGGCTCCTTGCCGAGGTGGATCCGCGTACCCAGGGCCGTGTAGAGCGCCCGCACAGCGTCAGCGCCGTGCCGCTGCTGCACGGCGACGCAAACCCGCACCGGCCCCCACCCGTTCCGCATCAGCTCCCGGTAGTCGTCGGACAGCTCCCTACCCTCGTTGAGCACCGACAGGCTCATCACCTGGAAGCGGACGTCGACCGGACGAACCCGCTCCACCTCCAGCAACCATCTGGACGTGAGCCACGCCCAGGGACAAATAGGGTCGAACCACATGTCAACGGTGACGCGCTCGTTCACGACGAGTTCCTTTCGCAATGATTTCGCCGGCGCACCGGCGTACCTCCGATCTTTGCTCCGCCCCCTGCCACCTGCCCGAGGATCGAGCCGTGACCTCGCCCACCACCGCCTACCCGTACATGGAAGACTCAGGCCCGGACCGGCCGTCACGAGCGGTCGACGGAACGTGCGACCGTGACGACGGCGAGAGTGGGATGGAGACGAACAGTGCCGGGAGTGCGCAACCTGACACAGGTCGAGGCGACCGAGCGGGCCCGCCTGCTCGACGTGACCGGGTACGACATCAGTCTGGACCTGTCCAGTGCTGTTCACGCCGCTGACGGTCGTACCTTCCGGTCGACCACCGAGGTGCGGTTCGGCTGCGCCGAACCGGGGGCGAGCACGTTCATCGAGGTGGCGGCCGACTCGGTACGCTCGGCGACGCTCAACGGCGCCCCGGTGGACCTGGCCGACTTCTCGGCCGAGAAAGGGCTCACGCTGACCGGGCTGGCCAGCGAGAACACGTTGGTCGTCGACGCGGACTTCGCGTTCTCCAACTCCGGTCAGGGGCTGCATCGCAGCGTGGACCCGGTCGACGGTGAGACCTACCTCTACAGCCAGTTCGAGACGGCCGACGCGCAGCGGGTCTTCGCCTGCTTCGACCAGCCCGACCTGAAGAGCGTCTACACCTGGCACGCCACCGTTCCGGAGCACTGGAAGGTGGTCTCCAACATGCCGGTGGAGCGGGAGGAGGCGGCCGGCGAGGGCCACAAGACCGTCCACTTCGCCACCTCCGCCCGGATGAGCACCTACATCACCGCGCTGTGTGCCGGGCCGTACCACGAGGTCCGGTACACCCACGACGGCATCGACCTGGGCTACTTCTGCCGGGCGAGCATGGCGCAGTATCTGGACTCCGACGAGCTGAACCTGGTCACCACGCAGGGCTTCGACTTCTTCCACCAGCAGTTCGGGGTGCGGTACCCGCTGCCCAAGTACGACCAGCTGTGGGTGCCGGACTTCAACGCCGGCGCGATGGAGAACTTCGGTTGTGTGACCCACGCCGAGTCGCACTACCTGTTCCGCTCGCAGGTCACCGACTTCGAGTACGAGCAGCGGGCCAACACCGTCCTGCACGAGCTGGCGCACATGTGGTTCGGCAACCTGGTCACCATGCGCTGGTGGAACGACCTGTGGCTGAACGAGTCGTTCGCCGAGTGGGCCAGCCACTGGTGCAACACGCACGCCACCCGGTTCACCGAGGCGTGGACGACCTTCCTGTCCATCCGGAAGAACTGGGGCTACCGGCAGGACCAGCTCTCCTCCACCCACCCGGTCTACTGCGAGATGCCCGACCTGGAGGCCGTCGAGGTCAACTTCGACGGCATCACGTACGCCAAGGGCGCCAGCGTGCTCAAGCAGTTGGTCGCCTACGTGGGCGAGGGGCCGTTCCTGGCCGGCCTGCGCGCCTACTTCGCTCGGCATGCCTGGGGCAACGCCACCTTCGACGACCTGCTGTCCGAGTTGGAGACCGCCTCCGGTCGCAAGTTGACCACCTTCGCCTCACAGTGGCTGGAAACCGCCCAGGTCAACACGCTGCGCCCGGAGCTGACCATCGGCGCGGACGGCACCTACCAGCGGGTGGCGGTCCGTCAGGAGGCGCCGGAGGGTTACCCCACCCTGCGTACCCACCGGATCGGGGTGGGGCTCTACGACCTGGCCGACGGCCGGCTGGTCCGCCGCGAGCGGTACGAGGTCGACGTCGACGGCGAGCTGACCGAGCTCGGCGCACTCACCGGCGTGCCCGCGGCCGACGTGCTGCTGCTCAACGACGACGACCTCAGCTACACCAAGCTGCGGCTGGACGAGCGGTCCATGGCGACGGTGGTCCAGCACATCGCCGGCCTCGAGTCGTCGCTGGCCCGGGCGCTGTGCTGGACCGCCGCCTGGGACATGACCCGCGATGCCGAGTTGGCCACCCGCGACTACGTCGCCCTGGTGCTGGCCGGGCTGCCGGCGGAGACGGACATCAACCTGGTCACCGCGACGCTGCGCCAGGTCAGCAGCGCGCTCACCTTCTACGCCGACCCGGCCTGGGCGCCGACCGGCTGGGCCGACCTGGCCCGTACCGCGAAGACCGCGCTCGCCGCTGCCGAGCCGGGCAGCGGCTTCCAGCTGGCCTGGGCCCGGGCGTACGTCTCCGCAGCCCGCTCCGGCGAGGACCTGGCCGTGCTGCGCGGCTGGTTGGAGGGCACCCAGGTGACCCCGGGGTTGACCATCGACACCGAGCTGCGGTGGAGCGTGTTGCAGGCGCTGGTGGCCAACGGCGTGGCCGGGGCGTCGGAGATCGAGACGGAGCTGGCCCGGGACAAGACCTCAAGCGGTGAGCGGGAGGCCGCGTACGCGCACGCGCTGGTGCCGACCGAGGCGAACAAGGCCGCCGTCTGGGCGCAGTTGACCGGCCCCGAGGCGCTGCCGAACTGGCGGCACCGGGCGCTGTTGCAGGGCTTCAGCCACCCCACCCAGGTGGAGCTGATCACGCCGTACCGGGACCGGTTCTTCGCCGCGGTCGGGCAGGTCTGGGCGACCCGGGACAGCGAGCCGGCGCAGGAGTTCGCCATGCTCCTGTACCCGGCGTACCTGGTGCAGGACGACACCGTCGAGGCCACCGACGCCTGGCTGGCGCAGGAGGGCCACCCCGGGCCGTTGCGGCGGCTGGTCGCCGAGGGCCGCGACGGCGTGGTTCGCGCGCTCGCCGCGCAGGCCCGGGACGCCCGGACGGCCTGACAAGGCGGGAGCCTGGAGCCGGCGTGGGTGTGCGCCCGCGCCGGCTTCGCCGGTTATGGTGATGGAAGGAGGTGGACGTGATGGCACAGCCGATTCACGAGCGGCGCCCACCCGAGCGAAGCTGGCGGGAGCAGGATCTCTCCGACCTGCCAGAGGATGGAAGCCGCTACGAGATCATCGACGGGAGCCTCCACGTGACCCCACCCGCCGGTCCATATCATCACGAGTTGGCCGATGACATTCGGATGGCGATGCGGCAGGCGGCCCCGGAGGGGTGGCGGGTTATCCGGGAGATCGGGGTGCAGGTGCCGGCCGGCAACCTGATTCCAGATATCACGGTGCTCAAGGTTGGAGCCCCGCAGGACCGGATGTGGGCGGAACCGGCGTACGTCGCGCTCGTCGTCGAGGTCGAGTCGCCCAACAGCCGCCGACACGACCGGTTCGCCAAGCCCGCGCTCTACGCCGAGGCCGGCATCCCGTTCTACTGGCGGGTCGAGCGCGGTGATTTCGGCCCGGTGGTGTACCGCTACGAGTTGGTCAAAGAGGTCCACTACAACCTGCTCGGCACGGTCGGGCCCGACGATCCGGTCGAGGTGACCGAGCCGTGGCCGATGCGGCTGGATCCGTCCGCCTGGCCCAGGTGAAGCTGGGAATCCTGGCCATGCAAAAGCCCGGCCGCGCGCGACGCGGGCCGGGCTTTTGTCGTACCGGTCGGGCTCAGCCCTTGCCGGCGTAGCGGGAGAGCTGGTCGAGGCCCTGGATGATGCCGCCGGCGAGATCACCGCCACCGAACGAGGCCACCATCGACAACGCGGCGATCTTGGCGTACGTGTCCGGGACGCGCTTGCGGGCGTACCGGCCGGTGACGATCTCCAGCTGACGCTGGTTGGGTGAGATCGCGATCAGCACCGACCGGTCGGGCTCGGCCAGCTGCCGGTGCAACCGCTCGGCGTGCTCCCGGATCGGCTCGTCGAGGCCGCCGACGAAGACGGAGAAGACCAGGCCGGTCGTCCGGTCGGCGACCCGCAGCGCCTCGTCGATGCGCAGCAGCTGGCGAGTCGAGAACGGCCCGTCGAGCACGTCCGGCGGGTTCTCCGTCCCGGCCGCGTGCTGCTTCTCACCAACGGTCACTTGCGCCTCCGGTTCCACCGGTCGGCGCCTCGACGCCGGCCTGTTCCTGCGTGCGGCTGGTCAGCGCGGGCGCCTGTGCCCCCACCGACAGCGCGGTACCCGCGGAGTCGGCCAGTTCCTCGGGGCGGCCGAGGAACCACACCGGCGTGAAGGTGAACGGCCGGCCCGGCCGGTAACGCTTGGCACCGCCACCACCGCCCTGGCTGCCCGCGTAGACGAGGCCGGCGATCACCAGCACGATGACTGCCGGGATGCCGACGAAGACCAGCAACGTGTCGGTTACAGACAATCCCAACGCCCCCAGGCGGAAAGAGAGATCTTCGATCGGGTCGGGTGGCGGATCACCGCGGTGACCTCCCGACTCCGCTGTCATTCACGTTAGCGGAGCCGACGCTCCGCCAGACTGCGGGGTGCCGATCCCATCCGCCACTGGAGGCTTCCAGTTGCGCAGCGGTCGCGATCAGCCTCGCGTCGTCGCCGTAGCGGCCGGTGAGCAGCACGCCGACCGGCAGCCCCTCGGCGGTCACGCCGACCGGCAGCGAAACCGACGGTTGACCGGTGACGTTGAAGACCGCGCAGTACGGGGAGAAGCGGCGTTGGCGGTCGAAATCCTCCGCCGGGGTACGCCCCTGGGTGAACCAGCCAACCGGCGCCTGCGGGGCCGCCAGGGTGGGACAGAGCAGCAGGTCACAGCCGGCGGTACGACGGACGCCGAGGCGTACCTGCGCCTGGATCTCGCCGAGGGTCGCGGTGAGCGTGCCGGCGGAGATCCCGGCGGCCTGGGTCCGCAGGAAACGGGTAAGCGGCAGCAGCTCGGACTCCCGCTGGGGCGGCACCGGGGCGAGCGCGAGGACGTACCAGACGATCTCGAACAGCGGCCAGACCTGCGGGCCGAGCGGTGCCGGCACCTCGACGACCTCGTGCCCGGCGGCGACGAGCAACTCCGCGGCCCGGTCCACCGCGGCGACGCAGTCCGGGTGGACCGGCTCGTCGGCGAGCATCGGGGCGGTGAACCGACCGACCCGTAGCGGGCCGGGCTCGGCGGCCCGGGCCGCGGCGAGATAGCCGCCCGGCGGCGGTGGCGGCGGCAGGTACGGCTCGCCGGGCACCGGCTCGGCCAGCACGTCCAGCAGCGCGGCCACGTCGGTGACGGTCCGGCCCAGCGGACCGCTGGTCGGCAGGCCGAAGGCGCCGAATCCGAGCGGACCGCCGGAGACCACGCCGCGGCTGGGCTTGTAGCCGATCAGCCCGCACAGCGAGGCGGGAATCCGCAGGGAGCCTCCACCGTCGGAGCCCTGCGCCACCGGCACCAGGCCCGCCGCCACGGCCGCCGCCGCGCCACCGCTGGAGCCGCCGGCGGTGTACGCCAACGCCCACGGATTGCGGGCCGGCGGCGCCACCAGGGTCTCGGAGTACAGCGAGCAGCCCAGCTCGGAGGTGGTGGTCTTGCCGAGACTGACCAGGCCCGCAGCCTGCATGAAGCGCACCACGTCGGCGTCGACGGGCGGTACGAAGTCCGCGAAGGCGGCCGAACCGAACGTGGTGCGGACGCCCGCCGTCAGGGTCAGATCCTTTATCGCGGTCGGCACCCCGTGCAGTGGCCCACGCCGAGCGGCCGGCGTCGCGTCGGCGGTGCGGGCGGCTTCGCGTGCCAGCTCGGGGGTGACGGTGACGAAGGCGCCCACCGTGTCGCCGAGCGCGTCGACCCGCCGCAGATGATGCTCGACGAGGTCCAGGCTGGACAGTTCGCCACGGGCGAGCGCGGCGGCCTGTTCCAGCGCGGTCAGGTCGTGCGGCTCGGCCATGCCGCCATCCTGCCCGCTCAGGCCACTCGTTGCCGCCTCGACACGAGCGTCACGGCCGTCAGGCAAGGGTGCCGGGTGGCGACACCCACTCGGACCGTGGTCCACCGACTTCCGCCAACAGGTCGAAATCCCGGTCGTAGTGGAGAACGGTGGCCGCGTACTCGGCGGCAGAGGCGGCGACCATGAGATCCACCGGACTCGCGGCCCGGTGGTGTCCCCGGGCGGTCAACGCGAGTTGCAGGTCCCGCGCTCTCGTCGCCACGGCCGGGGTGATCGGAAGGTCGATCATCAGCTCGGCGCGCCGGGCGCGGATCGTCATCGCATTCCTGAAGTCGCGGGCGCTACGCCCGTCCTCCAGGTCCAACGGTAGGCAGGTCGCGGCCAGCCTCTCCTCGAGCAGCGCCAGGATCCGCTTTCCGACGATCGGCTGGCGGAGGCGGCCCCAGGCCGAGGTGTCGATCAGGTATAGGCCGGGCGGAGGGGTCACGCTGCGTCCCGCCTGCCGCCGGGTGTCTTGTCATCCTCCAGCAAGCCGGTCCAGTCCCGATCAATGGAGAGCAACTCCCGGATCCCATCCATCCGCTCGCTGCGCTCGGCGACCATCCGGAGCGCGGCGTGAATGGTGTCCTTCTTGCTCTTGGTGCCCAGCTCACGACGGGCCCGTTCGAGCAGCTCATCATCAAGATCAATAACAGTCTTCATGGTCCCAGTATATACGAGCATTCCACCCTTATATATCGCCTCGCCCGAGGAAGCAGAGGGCGTTTGTGGAGAGCAGGTCGACGCGCTGGGCGTCGGTGAGGAAGTCGGCCTGGCGGACCACCGCGCCGGCCGGGCGTTCACCCAGGGGGTACGGGTAGTCGCTGCCCACCAGCACCCGCTCCGCGCCCATGGTGTCCACGAGGAGCCGCAGGGCGGGAGTCGAGAAGACCACCGAGTCGACGTAGAACCTGTCGACGTAGGAGCTGGGCGGCGCTGCGGACGCGCCGCGTACCAGGTCACCGCGGCGATGCCAGGCGTTGTCGGCGCGCCCCAGCCAGAACGGGAAACTGCCGCCACCGTGGGCGAAGCAGATCCGCAACGTGTCCGGCACCCGGTCGAACACCCCGCCGAGGATCATCGCCAGCACCGACAGGTGGGTCTCGGCGGGCATGCCGGTGAGCCACCGGGCCATCCAGCGGTCCAGCCGGGGACTGCCGGCCATGTCCCACGGGTGGACGAAGACCGGCGCACCGACCTCGGCGCAGTGGGTCAGGAAGGTCACGATGCCGGCGTCGTCCAGGTCCCGGTCGCCGACGTGGTTGCCGATCTCCACGCCGACGTGGCCGGCCGCCAGGCAGCGGTCCACCTCGGCGCAGGCCGCGTCCGGGTCCTGCAAGGGCACCTGGCAGAACGGCAGCAGCCGATCCCCGCCCGCGGCGGTGACCTCCAGGGTCAGGTCGTTGAAGATGCGGGCCACCTTCACCGCCTGGTCGGCCGGCCGGTCGTAGCAGAAGAAGACCGGGGTGGGCGAGACCACCTGCACGTCGACCCCGTCGGTGCTCATGTCGGCCAGCCGGGTGTCGGCGTCCCAGCACTCCGCGCCGACCGGGCGGAACGGCGTCTCGCCGACCATGATCATGGCGGCGCGCTCCGAGTCGACCCGCAGCCAGGGCCAGCCGGACCCGCCGCACGCGGCGGCCAGGTCCGGCCAGCCCTTCGGTACGACGTGCGTGTGCACGTCCACCACCGGAGACACCATCAGCCCTTGCCCGGGTGCAGGGCGCCGCAGTTGTCGCAGGTACGCGCCGACTCGTCGCCGTAGAACGCGGCGAAGACCGGTGGCAGGTCGGCGGCGATGTCCCGCACCTGCAATTCGACCTCGTGCACCTTGTGCGAGCACTCGGGGCAGTACCACTGGAACTTCTCCAGCGTCCCCTCCTCGCGTACCCGCTCGATCACCATCCCGATCGAGCCGGCCTCCGGTCGCTGCGGCGAGTGCGGCGTGTTCCGGGGCAGCATCCACATCTGGCCCTCGCGCACGTGCACCGTACGCGGGCCCTCGGGCAGCATGAGGTTGATGTGCATGTTGCCCTTGACCTGGTAGAAGAACTCCTCGTACGGGTCGACGTGAAAGTCGGTGCGCTGGTTGGGGCCGCCGACCACCATCACGATGAAGTCCTCGGAGCCGGGCAGCATTTCCTTGTTGCCCACCGGCGGCTTCAGCAGGTGCTGGTTCTCGGCGATCCAGCCGGGGAAGCTGAACGGCTCGGCGATCTCACTCATGGCTGGCCTCCTTCTGGGAGCAGGGCGACGGCCTGCATCTCGATCAGCAGGTGCGGATGCGGCAACTGGTGCACGGCGACAGTCGTCCGGGTCGGCCCGGTCGCGTCGAAGAACTCCGCCCACACCTCGTTGTATCCCCCGAAGTCATTCATGTTGACCAGATAGCTGGTCACCTGGACCAGGTCGGTCAGCTCGGCACCGACCGACCGCAGCAGGTCCGCGATGTTCTCGATCACCGCCCGGGTCTGTGCCCGGATGTCCAGGTCGGTCGTGCCGAACTCGTCCACCGACACACCCGCGAACGTGTTGTCCGGCCGCCGGGACGACGTCCCCGACACGAAAACGAACCCGCCCGCCACCTTCACATGCGGAAACGCCCCCCGAGGAACCGCCTTGCCCACGACAACCCGAGCATCACCACTCACGACAGACTCCCCCGACGACCGGACGGACAGCCAGCACCGGCGCCGACCACCTCAGACCACCACCCACCTGGCACCGGCGCGCGAAGCCCGACCACGTCGGGTTTCCGGGCAGCCCGACCGGCGCAGGGATCAAGCCTGACCGCCCGGAGCCGGTCGGGCTGCCCGGAACCCCCACAGCGATCACAACGAGGCCCGCAACGAAGCCGTACCGAGCTTCTCGACAACAGCCCGGACATGAGCACCAGCACGCAACGGCACCGCAGCAGTCGCCGCGCCGGCCAGAAAGACCCAGCCCGAGCGCAGCCGTACGCCGTGTCGGCCCGCCAGTCGGATGCCCTCGTCGAGCGCCCGACGCGGGTCACCGAGGATGGCCGCCGTCGAGCCGACCTGTGCCACCCGCCCATCGATCTCCAGCAACACGCCCAGGTTGTCCAGCCCGTCCGGCACCGGCGACCAGGGGCCGATCACGAACGCGCCGGCCGACGTGTTGTCGGCGATGACGTCCGGCAGGGAGAAGGTGAAGTTCGCGTACCGGGAGTCGATCAACTCGATCGCCGGAGCGACCGCCCGCACCGCGTCGGTGAAGTCACCGATTGGTTCACCGGGCTCGGGAAGCCGGTCCAGCAGGAACGCCACCTCCGGCTCGACCCGGGGATGGATGAACTCGGCCACGTCGACAGTGCCGCCGTCGGGGACCCGCATCGCATCGGTGAGCCGGCCCCAGATCACCTCGTCCACGCCGACCTGGGCCATCTTCGCCTTGCTGGTCAGCCCCATCTTCAACCCGACGAGCCGTTCTCCCCGGTCCAGTCGGCGCTGCACCAGGGCGGTCTGCACCGCGTACGCCGCGTCGACGTCCAGCCCGGTCTCGACGGCGAGTTGAGCGGTGGCGGTGGCCGTGTCGGCAGCCGTACCGAGCGTCTCGGCTATCCCCGCGATGTCCGGCCCGATCATGATTTCTCCTTGCCGGCCAGGTCCAGCGCCACGTCGACGATCATGTCTTCCTGCCCGCCGACCATCCGGCGTCGGCCCAGTTCCACCAGAATCGATCGGACGTCCACGCCGTAGCGCGCCGAGGCCCGTTCGGCATGGCGCAGGAAGCTGGAGTAGACCCCCGCGTACCCCAGGGAGAGGGTTTCCCGATCGACCTGGACGGGCCGGTCCTGCAACGGGCGGACGATGTCGTCGGCGGCGTCCATCAATGCGAAGACGTCGCAGCCATGCTGCCAGCCGTACAGCTCGGCGACCGCGACGAAGACCTCCAGCGGTGCGTTGCCGGCGCCGGCACCCATGCCGGCGAGGGAGGCGTCCACCCGGACCGTCCGGCCGGCCGGCGACCCGGACGGGCCGTCGCCGGCGATCCGGCCGTGTTCGACGGCGATCACGCTGTTGGCCACCCCGAGGGAAAGGTTGTGGTGCGCGTGGATGCCGATCTGCGTGGTCGGCTCAAGCACCTGCCGGTACGCGTCGACGCGCTGCGCCACGTCGGACATCAGCAGCCGGCCGCCGGAGTCGGTGACGTAGACGCAGTGCGCACCGTACGACTCCATCAGCTTCGCCTGGGCGGCCAGCCCGGCCGGGTCGTTCATGTGCGACATCATCAGGAAACCGGCCACGTCCATGCCGTTCTCCCGGGCCCAGGAGATGTGCTGGGCGGAGATGTCCGCCTCGGTGCAGTGGGTGGCGATCCGGACGCTCGTCACCCCGAGCGCGCGGGCGGCCTTCAGGTCGGCGATGGTGCCGATGCCAGGTAGCAGCAGGGTGGTCAGCTTCGCCCTCGTCATCACCTCGGCCGCCGCCGCGATCCAGTCGGCGTCGCTTGCCGCGCCGTGGCCGTAGTTGACGCTGGACCCGGCCAGACCGTCACCGTGGGCCACCTCGATCGCGGCCACCCCGGCGGCGTCCAGTGCGGCGGCGATGGTGCGGACCTGGTCGACGGTGTAACGGTGGGCGATGGCGTGCATGCCGTCGCGCAACGTGACGTCCTGAATGTACAACTCTGTCACTTGGCCAGCACCTCCGCCCGCAGGGCGACCAGCCGCTGCGCGGTGCGCAGCGCGGCCGAGGTCATGATGTCCAGGTTCCCGGCGTACGCGGGCAGATAGTGCCCGGCGCCGGAAACCTCCAGGAAGACCGATACCTGCCACCCGGTGAGCTGCCGTCCCAGCGACGGTACGTAGCTGTCGACGCGGTCGAACTGCACGTCCTGCTTGAGTCGGTACCCGGGCACGTACTCCTGCACGGTGGCCACCATGTCGCCGACGGAGGCGGCGATGGCGGCGCGGTCGGCGTCGGGGTCCGGGCAGAGGCAGTAGACGGTGTCGCGCATCAGCAGCGGCGGGTCGGCGGGATTGAGCACGATGATCGCCTTGCCTCGGTCGGCGCCGCCGACCACCTCGATCGCCCGGGCCGTGGTCTCGGTGAACTCGTCGATGTTGGCCCGGGTGCCCGGGCCGGCCGACCGCGAGGCGATCGACGCGACGATCTCCCCGTACGCGACCGGGGTTACCCGCCGTACCGCGGCGACGATCGGCACGGTCGCCTGCCCACCGCAGGTGACCATGTTGAGGTTGGTTTCGCCCAGGTGCTCCTCCAGGTTCACCGGCGGTACGACGTACGGGCCGATCGCCGCCGGGGTCAGGTCGATCACGGTCCGCCCGTGCGCGCGCAGCACCGCGTCGTTGTGCCGGTGCGCACCGGCCGAGGTGGCGTCGAAGACCAGGTCCACGTCGGCGAACTCGGGCATCGCGACCAGACCCTCGACACCCTGCGCGGTGGTGGCCACGCCGAGCCGGCGGGCCCGGGCCAGCCCGTCGGAAGCCGGGTCGATACCCGCCATCGCCACCATCCGCAGCGATTCCGACAACCGCAAAACTTTGATCATCAGGTCGGTGCCGATGTTGCCCGACCCGATCACCGCCACACCCGTCATCCGTCAACCTCCCTGGAGGAGAAGCAGGTCCGGACCGAGCCGAGACCGGAGATCCGGGCCTCGTACGCGGCACCCGGCGTCACCGGCACCATCGGGCCGAGCGCGCCGGACAGCACCACGTCACCGGCGCGCAGCGGATCACCGGCGCGGGCCATCGTGCCGGCCAGCCAGGCCAGCGCGTGCAACGGATTGCCCAGGCAGGCCGCTCCGGCCCCCACCGACACCGGCTCGCCGGCATGTTCCAGGACCATCCCGCACAGCCGCAGGTCGACCTCGGCCGGCCGGCGGGGCGTGGTGCCGAGCACGAACAGGCCGCTGGAGGCGTTGTCGGCCACCGTGTCCACGATGGAGATGTCCCAGCCGGCGACCCGCGAGTCGACGATCTCGATGGCCGGGAGCAGATGGTCGACGGCGCGCAGCAGGTCGGCGGTGGTGACCCGGTCGTCGGGCAGGTCAGCGCCGAGCACGAAGGCGACCTCCGCCTCCACCCGGGGTTGCAGCAGGCGGCCGATCGTCACCTCCATGCCGTCGGGCACCGCCATCGCGTCGGTGAGCACCCCGAAGTCCGGCTCGTACACCCCGAGGCTCTCCTGGACCGCCCGGGAGGTCAGCCCGATCTTCGCGCCGACCCGCCGCTGGCCGGACGCCAGCCACTCGCCCACCTGGCGCTGCTGCACCCGGTACGCGGCACCGACGTCGCCCTGTGGAAGAAGTCGCCCGCGCAGCGGCGGGCAGGGCTTGCCCGTGTCGCGGGCCTCGGCCAGTTCCCTGGCCGCCAATTCAAGATCGCTCATGACGCCACTCCGCTTCGCTGCGTGCCGTCATGAGGCACCACCGCGCTGAACCCGATGATTCGCTCACTCCGTTCGCTCATGACAGGTCCACGCAGACGTTCGTCAGCTCGGAGTAGAAATCCAGCGAGTGCACGCCACCCTCGCGACCGATGCCGGAGGCCTTCACCCCGCCGAACGGGGTCCGCAGGTCGCGTAGGAACCAGGTGTTGACCCAGACGATGCCGGCGTCCAACCAGGCACCGGCCCGGTGCGCCCGGCCCACGTCACGGGTCCAGACCGTCGCCGCCAGGCCGTACTCGGTGGAATTGGCCAGGGCGTACGCCTCGTCCTCGTCGTCGAACGGCGCCACGTGCACCACCGGGCCGAAGATCTCCTCGCGGTTGGTCCGCGCGTCCGGGCCGAGCCCGGTCAGCACCGTCGGCTGCACGTACGCGCCACCGTCGCGGGCGTCGTCGAACCGGGGCACGCCGCCGCCGGCGAGCACCCGCGCGCCCTCGGCCCGCGCCAGGTCGTAGTGCCCGAGCACCTTGTCCCGGTGGCCGTGGGAGATCAGCGGCATGTTCACCGTCGCCTCGTCGGCCGGCCAGCCGTACGCCAGCTCGCCGGCGCGCTCGGCCAGCCGCGCGGTGAACTCCTCGAACACCTGCCGCTGCACGTAGATCCGTTCGGTGCAGAGGCACACCTGACCGCCGTTGGTGAAGCTCGACCGGACCGAGCCGGCCACCGCCGCGTCCAGGTCTGCGTCGGCGAATACCAGCCCGGCGTTCTTGCCGCCAAGCTCGAAGCTGACCGCCTTCACCCCGTCGGCGGCGGCTCGCATGATGGCACCGCCGGTGGCCGACTCACCGGTGAAGGTGATCGCGTCGACGCCCGGGTGGCGGGTGAGGAACTCGCCGGCCGATCCGGGCCCGAAGCCGTGCACCAGGTTGAACACGCCGTCCGGCACCCCGGCCGCCGCCATCACCTCGGCGAGCAGCGTGGCCGACGCGGGCGTCTCCTCGCTCGGCTTGACCACCACCGCGTTGCCGCAGGCCAGAGCGGGGGCGACCTTCCAGGTGAGCAGCAGCAGCGGCAGGTTCCACGGCACGATCACCGCGACCACGCCGACCGGCTTGCGCACCGCGTAGTTGAGCGCCCGACCACCGGTCGGTGTGACAGTGGTGAACGACTCGGTCGGCGCGGTCGCCACGATCTCCGCGAAGGCCCGGAAGTTCGCCGCGCCCCGCGGGATGTCCAGGGTTCGGGCCTGCGAGATGGACTTGCCGGTGTCGGCGACCTCGGCGGCCACCAGGTCGTCGAAGCGACGCTCCAGCTCGTCGGCGACGCGGCGCAGCACCTCGGCGCGTTCCCGCTCCCCCGCCCGGCCCCACGGGCCCCGCAATGCCGCCCGGGCCGCCGTCACCGCGTCGTCCACCGTGGACCGGTCAGCCTCGGCCACCTCGAACACCGGCTCGCCGGTCACCGGGCTGCGCTTGGTGAACCGGGTTCCGGCAGCGACAAACTCGCCGCCCACGAAGTTCCGCAGCAGACCGGGACCGTCAGGTGCCCGTCCGGCCATCAGCCGGGGATCCCAGAGCGTCATCCGCGTCTCCTGAGCCCGAGCGCCACCGCCGCGCCGACCACCGCCGCCAGGCCGGCCGCGGCCAGGCCGACCACCTGGTACTGCTGGCGGACCCGACGCCGCACCTGCGCGTACGGAACGGTGGAGAACGACACCAGTTCGTACTGGGAGACGTACCGGCCGGGCAGGGCACGCTCCAACGCGTGCTCGACGCGCTTCCGGGTCCGGAAGACCGGGGAACCGACCTTGTCGCGCATCTCCACGAAGTTGGCAAGCGCCATCCGGGCGATCGCCTCGGCATTGTCCTGTCGGCGCCGCTGGAACAGCGGCAGCGCCGCCGACCAGTCCCCGGCACACTCGTCGAGGCAGCGGTCCAGCTCCACCACGTCCTCGAAGGCGCAGTTCGCGCCCTGGCCGTAGAACGGCACGATGGCGTGCGCCGCGTCGCCGAGCAGGGCGACGCGCCCGTCGACCTGCCACGGATCGCACCGCACCGTGCCGAGCACCCCGACCGGGTTGTGCTGGTAGTCGTCGACCAGGTTCGGAGCGATCGGCGGCAGGTCCGGATAGTGCTGCGCGAAATGCCGCTCGATCGCCGCCGCGCTGCCCAGCGAGGCGAAGCTGGCAGTGCCGTGGGTGGGCCAGAACAGGGTGCAGGTGAAGGAGCGGTCCGGGTTGGGCAACGCGATCATCATCGAGGTGCCACGCGGCCAGATGTGCAGCGCACCCGGGTCCAGGGCGAAGTCGCCGCCCAGCGGCGGGATGGTCAGTTCCTTGTAGCCGTAGTCGAGGAAGTCGACGCTCTCGGTGACCAGGTCGTGGGCGAGCAGTTGCCCGCGTACCGCCGAACCGGCGCCATCGGTGCCGAGCACCACCCGCGCGCCCGCGGTGACCGTGCCCCCCGGCGTCTCGAAAGTCATCGTCGCGGTGGCCGGGTCGAGCCCGACCAGCCGGTGCTCGAAGGCGATGCGCACCCCCGGCAGCTTGGCGGCGGCCTCCAGCAGGGCGTTGTTCAACGCGCCCCGGCTGATCGAGTTGATCGCCCGGTCGCCGGAGACGCTGTACGACTGGAATCCCGGTGCCCCGGCCACCGGATGGATCATCCGGCCCCGCATCGGCAACGCGTCCGCCATCACCTGTTCGGCCAGCCCGATACGACGCAGCGCGTCGAGCCCCCGCTCGGAGAGCGCCAGGTTGATCGACCGGCCCCGCTCGGGGGTGCCGCTGCGCGGATCCGGGCGCCGCTCGTAGAGCGCCACCTGATGACCCCGGCGCGCCAGGAAGCAGGCCAGCAGGCAACCGGCCAGCCCGGCGCCGACCACCGCGATCTCGTCGCGTTCCCCGGTCACCGGGCCGCCTCCGAAACCGTCGCGGCCAGCGCGTCCGCGACTCGCCAGCAGTCATGGAACGTCGAGTAGAGCGGCACCGGGGCGAACCTGACCACATCCGGTTCCCGGGCGTCGGCGATCACCCCGTGCTCGTGGCGCAGTCGCTTGGTCAGCTCGTTGGCGCTGCCCGCGCCGATGCGTACCGACAGCTGGCAACCGCGTCGGCGCGGCTCACGCGGAGTGATCACGGTGAGCGGCCGGCCGGCGGTGACCTCGTCCAGCAGCCGCTCCAGGTAGCCGGTGAGCCGGAGGCTGCGCGCCCGCAGCGCCGGCATGCCAACCGAGTCGAACAGTTCCAGCGAGGTGCGGACCGGCCCCATCGCGAAGATCGGTGGGTTGGAGATCTGCCACGCCTCGACGGTGGCCGGTGGCCGGCTTACCGGAGCCATCTCGAACCGGGTCTGCGCCGCCGTGCTCCACCACCCCTCGAAGCGGGGCAGGCTGTCGTCGCCGTGGTGCCGTTCGTGCACGAAGACCCCGGCCAGCGCGCCGGGCCCCGAGTTGAGGTACTTGTACGAGCACCAGGCGGCGAAGTCGACGTCCCAGTCGTGCAGCGACAACGGCACGTTGCCCGCCGCGTGCGCCAGGTCCCACCCGACGACCGCGCCGGCGGCCCGGCCGGCCGCGGTGATCGCCGGGATGTCCAGCAGCTCGCCGGTGAGGTAGTTGACGCCGCCGAGCAGCACCAGCGCCACGGTGTGGCCCTCGGCCGCCAGGTAGCCGGTGATGTCCTCGGTGCGCAGGGTGTCCTCACCGGGACGCGGCGCGAGCCGGACGACCGTGCTGTCGGGGTCGAGGCCGTGGAACCGTGCCTGGCTGCGCACCGCGTAACTGTCCGACGGGAAGGCGGCGTCCTCGATGACGATTCGGGTCCGCTCGCCCGCCGGTCGGTAGAAACTGACCATCAGCAGGTGCAGGTTGACCGTCAGCGAGTTCATCACCACGGTCTCCGTGGGCAGGGCGCCGACCAGTCGGGCGGCCGGCGCCGTCAACAGCTCGTGGTACGGCAGCCAGGGCCGTTCCGCCGCCAGATGCCCCTCCACGCCGAGCCGGCTCCAGGCGTCCAGATCGGCCAGGAGTTCGTCCCGGGTGGCCCTCGGTTGCAGGCCGAGCGAGTTGCCCGCCAGGTAGGCGGCCTCCGGATAGCGACCACCGTCGGCCGGCGGCACGTGGAACAGGTGCCGATGCCCCGGTTCGGCCGCGTCGAGGCGGAGCGCCTCGGCCTCGGTGTCGTTGCTCATCGTCGTCACAACCGCCTCACATCGCCGTCCGGGCCGACCACAGCTCCGGGAAGACCACCCGGGCCATGCTGCGTTGCAGCCACGCCAGCCCGGCGGAGCCGCCGCTGCCCACCTTGGCGCCCATGGTTCGCTGAACCGCCTTGATGTGGTGGTGCCGCCAGTCACCGAACTGCTCGGCCACCTCGGTCAGCGCCTCGCCGAGCAGCCGCAGGTGGTTGTCCGGGCCGGAGTCGGCGTAGATCCGTACCCAGGCCGCCTCGACGGCGGGGTGCGCCTCGTGCTCGGTGGCCACGTCCCGCTCCAGCAGGTCAGCAGGCAGGTCGTGACCGTGCCGGGCGAGCAGGGCGACCACCTCGTCCCAGACGCTCGGGGTGGCCAGAGCGTCGGTGAGCTCGGCGTACACCTCGGTCTGCCGCCGGAACGGGCGGATCAGTGCCGGGTCGCGAAGCCCGAGCAGGAACTCCAGGTGGCGGTACATCGCCGACTGGAAGCCCGACCCCTCGCCGAGCAGGTTGCGGAAGCGGTTGAAGTCGGCCGGGGTCATCCAGCGCAGTCCCCGCCAGGCCGCGTTGAGCCCTTCCAGGTGCAGCGCGGCGCGGCGCAGCGGGGCCAACGCCTCCCACACCCGGTCGGCGCGCAGCAGCCGGGACGTCTCCCGCAGTTCGTGACAGGTCAGGCCGAAGTACAACTCCATGATCTGGCTGACCATCAGGAACGACATCTCGCCCGGGTCGGCGCTGAGCGGCTGTTGCAGGCGATGCAGCGTACTGGCCTGCACGTACGCGTCGTACGGCACCCGCTCGGCGAATTCCAGGGTGGGCTCGCCGCCGTTGCGGGCGGCGCGCGCCACCCGCTGCCGTGCGGTGACCGGACGCACCTCCGTTCGGGGGCGCAGATCCGTCTGCTCCATGCGTCCGCTCCTTCCGGCTCGCCCGTCCAGTCATGATCTCCTGCGAGGTTGGCCGGACGGAATGCCTGTTCAACGGCGCTTTCCGTGGTCGACCTATGAAACGGAAGCCGCTCGTCGGGTTCGACCTGTCGGACGTAAGGTCACGGGCATGGACGAGATGGACTGGGCCCTGCTCCGCGAGTTGCAGGCCGACGCACGGTTGTCCTTCAGCGAGTTGTCCCGGCGGGTGCACCTGTCCCCACCCGCGGTCGCCGAGCGGGTGCGCCGGCTGGAGGAAACCGGCGTGATCAGTGGGTACCACGCCCACGTCGACCTGGCCCGGGCCGGCCGCAACGTGGTCGCGCTGATCCGGATGTCCTGTTACGGCGCCCGCTGCATCCTGCACGACCCCGACGTCGCGCGATGGCCGGAAATTCTGGAGATACACCGGATCACCGGCGACGCGTGCAGCGTGCTGAAGGTCGCGGCCGGTTCGATAGGCGATTTCGAGGCGGTCATCGACCGCCTGGCCCCCTACGGTCAGCCGTCGAGCACGATGGTCCTCTCCACCCCGCTCGCCTGGCAGCCCGTCACCCCGAGGGAAGGTTCCCCTCCGGACAGCCGTCCCCGTCGCCGGGAGGCGGGTTAGCTGCCGGAGCAGGGGGAAAGCCACCCGGGTCGCCCCAACAGGCCCGGTACGCCGGTGCCGGGAGGGAGGGGATCATGCGAGCTCTGCAACCGTACGGAGGCGTCCACCACGCCCCGTCGACCATCGCCCGACTGTTCGGGGCGTTCGTCCTGATCGCGGCGTTCGCTCTGGCCGGGCTGGTCCTGCCCGGTGCCGCACCTGCCAGCGCGAATGAGAACACCTTCGTCGAGGTGACGCCGAACAGCGTCCAGGCCGGTTCCCGGGTGCACATCCGGGCCAGCTGCGACAACGCCAACGACCGCCAGGCCGAGGTGACCTCGGACGCCTTCAACCGGGTCTTCCTCCGGCCGGACAACGGCTTCCTCACCGGTTCGGTCACCGTGCCCGGCAACAAGGCGGCCGGCGACTATCCGGTGCACCTGCGCTGTGACAACGACCGGACCGCCAGCACCACGCTGACCGTGCTGAACATGGAACAGCCCACCAAGGGGCCGGCGACCGGTGGCGGCGGTACGGCCGACCGGGGCACCGGCTCGATGCTGCTGCTGGGCGGCGTCGCCACAGTGGCCGCGGCGGTGGTCTTCGGACTGCTGAGCAGCCGGCGTCGAGCCGGTTCCTGACCCACCGTCGCCATGGCCGGCTTCCGCGTACCCGCGCCGGAACCGGGCCCCGGTCCACGGCGAACCACCACCCGTCGGAGCCAGCGGGTCCGGCGGAGGGTGGTCGCGGCGGCTGGCCGGCTGGTCCGGGTCGCGGCGCAGATGGGTTCGGCAAGCGTCGCCACGCCCGATCCGGCGGCGGCGCCGCTACCGCCCCGGCGGCCACGGGCCTGGGCGGTGGCGACCGGACACCACGGTCGTCGCTCCGGGCCGGGGCTACCGGTACTGGTGATCGGTTCGCTGATGCTGCTGATCATCGCGATGCTCGGCGTCGAACGGCTGACCGGGCTGAGCCTGCTACCGGACCGCTTCATCGCCGGGCTGGCGCAACCACCCAAGAAGTTTCCGCTGCTGGCGGCGAGTGAGCCGGTCGGCATCGAGATCAACAAGATCGACCTGGCGGCACCGGTGCACAACGTGGGCATCGCCCCCGACGGCAGCATTGCCGCACCGCCGGCCGAGCGGGCCCAGGAGGCCGGCTGGTACGACCAGGGGCCCACTCCCGGTCAGTACGGACCGGCCGTCATCGTGGGGCACGTCGACACCACCACGGGCCCGGCCGTCTTCCATCAACTGCCCCAGCTGCGGGCCGGTGACCGGGTCGAGGTTGCCCGTTCGGACGGCTCGGTGGCGGTCTTCGAGGTCGACCGGGTCGACCGGTTCGACAAGGAACAACTGCCGACGGACGACGTCTTCGGTGACTTCAGCCGTCCCCAACTGCGGCTGATCACCTGCGGCGGGCGCTGGGTCGGCGGGGAGACCGGGTACGCGGACAACGTGGTGGTCTTCGCTTCTCTGGTCGAGGCTCGTTAGGTGTTGCTGTTGGGGGTTTTCGGGGGAGCCCGACCCGCTCCGGGCGGTCAGGCTTGATCCCTGCGCGGGTCGGGCTCCCCCGAAAACCTGTTCGGCGTACTCGCCGCGCGGGAGGCGCGGGGTCGTCCGCGAGCGCGGGTGGGCATCTTGCGGGGTTGAGCTGGGCGGACAAGCGAGCCGTTGACAGGTCAGGCGGCTTCGGGTTCGCGGAGGTCCAGCCAGTCGGCCCAGCGCGGGTCGGGGGCACGGTGGCCGAGCACCCGCCAGGCGATCCCCTTCGGGGCGGTGGGCAACGCGTGCAGCCGCCAACCCAGCTCGGCCGGGGTCTTGTCGCCCTTGGTGTGGTTGCACCTGGCGCAGGCGGCGACCACGTTCTCCCAGGCGTGCCGGCCGCCCCGGCTGCGGGGGAAAACGTGGTCGATGGTCTCCGCCGGGCCCCGGCAGTAGGCACACCGCCAGCCGTCCCGGGCGAAGATCGCCCGGCGGGACAGACCCACGTGGGTGCGGTACGGCACCCGGACGAAACGGGTGAGCCGGACGACCGAGGGCACCGGCAGCGCGCTGCGCGCGCTGTGCAGGATGCCCTCACCGTCGGCGACACATACCGCTTTGGCGGAGAGTACGAGAATCGCGGCACGACGTACCGACACGACACACAGCGGCTCGTAGGTGGCGTTGAGGACCAGCGCGCCGGAGCCCACCGTGGGTCGTATGTCAGGCATCGCGTCACCCTCCCGGTCAAGCGGCTTACCACTCGCCACCGCCGACCGGCGCCGGGCACAGCCCCACACCACGTCGACGCCGGCCGGATCACCGACGTCCGCTGCGCCAATAGTCCCTGATCGGAACCGGGAATGCACGTACTAATCCTGGGTAGCCCGCGCCTTCCCCCGGCCGCGCTCGGCCGGCCGGGCGGCACCGGCCGGTGGGTCGACGGCGGACCCGCCGACCGGTTGAGGTACGAACACAGGGTGACCGTCAGCAGCCTCAGCCCCACCCCCGCCCCGGCCAGTCCGGAGCCGACCGAAACGCCGAGCCCGGAGTGCCTGGACGAGGCGCTGTGCAAGATCGTCTGGAACTGGACCGACTCGGTGTGGTTCGCCGAGGGCAGCTTCTGGATCCTCGTCAAGCCACTGCGGATCATCCTGATCCTGCTGCTGGCGTTGGCTGCCCGATGGCTGGTGCACCGCACGATCCGTCGGCTCGTCCGCAGCACCAGCGACGCCGGTGTGCCGACCATGCTCCGCCCGCTGCGCGAGCGCATCCCGACCGCCGCCACCGAGCCTGGCGAGTTCGTTCCGGAGCGTCGCCGGCAGCGTGCCGAGGCCATCGGTTCGGTGCTACGGAGTCTGAGCACCGCGTTCATCTTCGGCATCGCCCTGCTGATGGTGCTCAAGGAGTTCAGCTTCGACCTGGCACCGCTGCTGGCCAGCGCGGGCATCGCCGGCGTGGCCCTCGGCTTCGGCGCGCAGAGCCTGGTCAAGGACCTGATCGCGGGGCTGTTCATGCTGATCGAGGATCAGTACGGGGTGGGCGACAACGTCGATCTCGGCGAGGCGACCGGCGTGGTCGAGGCGGTCGGGCTCCGGGTCACCACCGTCCGGGACGCCCGGGGCGTGCTCTGGTACATCCGCAACGGCGAGATCATCCGGGTAGGCAACAAGAGCCAGGGGTGGGCGCTGGTGGTGGTTGACCTGCCCATCGGTTTCGCCGGCACCGAGGAGGCGACGGCCGTGCTGCGTACCGCCGCCGCGTCGATCGCGGTGGACCCGGAGCTGGCCAGTTCGATCGTCGAGCCGCCGGAGGTCCTCGGCGTCGAGCAGGTCACGGTGGAGGGCACGGTGATGCGCACGGTGGTGAAGACGACCGCCGACGGTCAGTTCACCGTCGCCCGGGAGCTGCGTCGCCGACTGGCCGAGGCGCTGGAGAACTCGGGTATCACGGCGAGGATCGCGGCGGGCCGCCTCTACCCCGGCATACCTACTCGACCGGACTCCGAGACCGGTCAAGGCGGCGCCACCTGAACCGACCGGCGGGGGTCGCGACTGAGCGGCCCCCTCGGGTATCGTCCGTTCGTTCAGTCGGAGATGCGACCAACCAACCGTTCGCCCTAGCCAGTTGTCAGACGATCGGGCAGAATCCGGTGCACGCGCTTACCGAGCGGTGTCACGTCCTCGCTGATCCGCAGACCTGACGATGGTCCCGGGCCGCCATCACGAGTGGCCAGACACCGGGACGATGGAGGCGATGGTGTCCGACGAGCGACCTTCTCCGGAGGGGCCGGCCACCTTCCGGGAGGTTTTCGCCCAGCGTGAGTACCGCGCCGTCTTCGCGGCCAGCACTCTGACCTGGGTCGGTGACTACGTCGCCAGGGCAGCCGTCACCCTCCTGGTCTACCGGGAAACCGAGTCCGTGGCGCTGTCGGCGGCCGCCTTCGCGGTCAGCTATCTGCCGTGGCTCGTCGGCGGCCCGTTGCTGGCCACGATCGCCGAACGGCACTCGTACCGACAGGTGATGATGGTCTGCGACCTCATCCGGATGTCGCTGATGCTGCTGGTCGCCATCCCCGGGATGCCGGTGCCGTTGATCCTGGTGCTGCTGTTCGCCACCACGCTGGCGAACCCACCGAGTCAGGCCGCCCGGTCGGCCTTGCTGCCACTGATCCTGCCCGGGGACCGACTCGTCGTCGGGCTGTCCGTCAACGCCAGCGTGGGGCAGGCCGCCCAGGTGGTCGGTTACCTGCTCGGCGCCGCCATCGCGACTGTCAACCCCACCGCCGCGCTGTTGATGAACGCGGTCGCCTTCGCGCTGTCCGCCGTGATCGTCCGGCTCGGGGTGCACGACCGACCACCGGCGATGACCAACGCCCACCGCAGTCACCTGCTGCGGGAGACCGCCGCGGGCTTTCAGATCGTCTTCAGGACGCCGGTGCTGCGTGCTATCGCCGTCCTGGTCTTCAGCGCCATGCTCTTCTCCATCGTGCCGGAGGGGCTGGCCGCCGCCTGGGCCAACGAGCACGCCGGCCAGAGCATGGACCCCGGGCTGGCCCAGGCCGTGATCATGGCAGCCACCCCGGCCGGCTTCATCCTCGGCGGGCTGATCATCGGCCGTACCGTCGCACCCGCCCGCCGACTGCGCCTGTTACGGCCGTTGGCCGTGGGCGCCCCGCTGGCGCTGGTGCCCGCATTGTTGGATCCGCCGCCGGTGGTGGTGGCGCTGCTCGCCGCCATCTGCGGATTCGCCGTCGCCGGGCTGATTCCGACGGCCAACGGGCTCTTCGTCCAGGCCCTCCCGGACGGCTTCCGGGCCCGGGCGTTCGGTGTCATGGCGACCGGCATGCAGGTCATCCAGGGTGCGGCCGTGCTGGTGACCGGGCTGCTCGCCGAGCGCTTCCCCATTCCACTCGTGGTGGGGGTGTGGAGCGTCGCCGGGGTGCTGTTGATGTCGATCGTCGCCCTGCGCTGGCCCGACCAGCAGACCGTGGCCGCCTCCGTCGACGCCGCCCGAGCCGCCTCCGTCGCGAGTGCCGAGGCCACCGCCCCTGCCGGATCGTCCGGGGACACCTCTGCCGAGGATCCCGGGCCCGGACACGTGGGTCCGGGCCGGCCTCGGCACGCGGTGACCTGAGCCACCCTCGTTAACCCGGTGCCGACCGGGCGAGCGCCCCGGCGGGCCTGGCAGGATGGAACGGTGAATCCCGCAGGTGAGTCCGAAGGCCACGGCGAAGCGGTCACGTTCTTCGACGCCGTCGGCGGTGAGCCCACGTTCCGCAGGCTGGTCGAGGAGTTCTACGCCGGCATCGCCGCCGATCCGCTGCTGCGCCCGATGTATCCGGAGGAGGATCTGGGCCCGGCCGCCGACCGGATGCAGCTCTTCCTCATGCAGTACTGGGGCGGCCCGAACACCTACTCGGCGCAGCGGGGCCATCCCCGACTGCGGATGCGCCACGCCCCGTTCCGGATCGGCGCGGCCGAACGCGACGCCTGGCTGCGACACATGCGCCGGGCGGTCGACAGCCTCGACCTGCCTCCGGCCCTGGCCACGGAGCTGTGGAACTACCTCGAACGGGCGGCGTACTTCATGGTGAACGACATGGCGGACCCGGCCGCCCACGGCTGACCTCCACCGCCCCGCCACCACGGCGGGGCGGCCTGCCGCCGCTCAGAGCAGGGCGCCCTCGTCGTGCAGCCAGTCGACGAAGCTGGTGGCCACGGCGGCACCACAGTCGAGCAGCTCGACCAGGAGCGCGTCGTGGGCACCGGCCGCCAGCGGGACCTGCAACTCGGCGTAGATCGGCAACTGGCCACGCTCGGTGGGATCACCCACGTACGCCTTGCAGAAACGTCGGGTGTGGTTCCACTCGTTGACCACCCGGTAGGCCCGGTCCGCCCAGTCCGGCGGCACCGTCGCGTGTGGCCGGACACGCAAAACGAGGATCTCGTCCTCCGGCCCCTCCAGGGTGACCAGCACCGCGTGTCGCTCCCACATGGCCAGCAGGTTGCCGTCGCCGTCGGCCAGGTAACGCACGTCGAGCAGGTCGAGCGCGTCGCAGATCCGACGCAGGGTGACCTGTTCGACGGTGGCTGGCATGTCGGCGATCAACGGACGCTCCGCAGCCGGGCAGTCGTCGCCCGGTTGGCGGGGCGCCGGCGGGCCGACCCGGACCGTACCTTCCACCATGATCCTGCTTCGAGTTTCCGGGTCACCGCCACTGGCGGGACCTGGACGCCATGACCACCACGGCATCGCTCGCGCACCTCACTCCCCAGCGGATCCGGTCGCCTACAGTGGGTGGATCCGAGGATGGACGGTACCCGGACAGCCGGAACGAAGCACCCCCCCAACGCCAGCACCAAACCGGAAGGATGGGTAGCGGTCAGCCGTTCGGATGAGTCACGGATGGCCGCACGACAAGATCGGTGGCCTTCTGCGACCAGATGGCTCCGTACGGTCCCACCAATCCGACCCATCGGCCAGCCGCACGTACCTGCACGCCGTCACCAGCTGCCGAATCCTCGGAGGCACCGAGGAAACCCATTCGAACCAGACCCTGCACCATCCGCTGGGTCACCTCCACCGGACGGTCAGGCTCGTCGTCGGGGGTGACCACCACCGCCACGTGGTCCAGCAGGGCGTCGCGGAGCACCCGCTGCCCCACCGCCCGGCCGCCGACGCCGTGCTCGGCCGCCTCGCGCAGGGTACCGGCCGCCGCCTCGGCCAGCCGGCGCAGTTCCCCGCCCGGCATCGTCTCTACCCGCCGGCTCACCGCCGGCGGCAAGGCCCACCGCCACTGCGCGTCGCGGCGGGCCGGCAGGTCCGCACGGCCGGCCGCGAATTCGGCGAGCAACTGCCCGGCGGCGACCGTCACATCACCAGGACCCGCGCCGGCCACCGTACGCACGGCCAGCACTTCCCACGGCAGCCGCGCCCAGAGGGCGGTACGCGCGCCGACAGCGGCCGGCCTCAGTCGGACCAGGGCGGCGCGCTCCAACCGGACGAGCCGGGCCAGGAACGCCCCCGCGTCGGCGACGTCGACGATGCCGTGTCCGACGCTCACGACGCACCTCCCGGGGCGTAGCCGAGCAGGAACGTCCGCTCCGGCTCGCTGAGCCGCCGGGGCACCTGCCGGGCCAGGTCGAACGGCACCAGCACCGAACGCGCCCGGCTGATGAGCAGTTCGCCGTCGTACATCTCGTATCCGATGGTGAAGGACGCGGCGCGCAACTGTTCCACCCACAGCTCGATCCGCACCGTGGGTGCGGTCTCGACGGTGGCCCGATCGAGGGCGTAGTCCACCGGGCGCAGGTAGTCGACCTCGTGCCGACGGATCACCACGCCCTCGGCGAACGAGCCCACCCCGTTCGCCCGGGCGCCGACGAACATCAACGCCACCCGGGCTTCCTCGTAGAGGGTGAGGAAGCGGGCGTTGTTGACGTGGCCGTACGCGTCCAGGTCCGACCAGCGCAGGGTGCAGTGGTAGACGAACCGGTCAGCCACGACAGACCGCCCGGTCAGTCGCGGGTCAGCTTGCGGTACGTCACCCGGTGCGGGCGGGCCGCCTCGGCGCCGAGGCGATCGACCTTGTTCTTCTCGTACGCCTCGAAGTTGCCCTCGAACCAGAACCACTTCGCCGGGTCCTCGTCGTCGCCCTCCCAGGCCAGGATGTGCGTGGCGACCCGGTCCAGGAACATCCGGTCGTGGGAGATCACCACCGCACAGCCGGGGAACTCCAGCAACGCGTTCTCCAGGCTGGAGAGGGTTTCCACGTCCAGGTCGTTGGTCGGCTCGTCGAGCAGGATGACGTTTCCGCCGATCTTCAGCGTCAGCGCCAGGTTGAGCCGGTTGCGCTCGCCGCCGGAGAGCACCTTGGTCGGCTTCTGCTGATCGGGGCCCTTGAAGCCGAACGCCGCGATGTACGCCCGCGAGGGCATCTCGACCTTGCCCACCATGAGGTGGTCCAGTCCGTCGGAGACGACCTCCCAGACGGTCTTGTCGCCGTCGAGGCCCTGCCGGTTCTGGTCGACGTAGGACAGCGAGACGGTCTCGCCGACCCGGACCGAGCCACCGGTCGGCTCCTCCAGCCCCACGATGGTCTTGAACAGGGTGGTCTTGCCGACGCCGTTCGGGCCGATGATGCCGACGATGCCGTTGCGCGGCAGCGAGAAGGAGAGGTTGTCGATCAGCACCCGCTCGCCGAAGCCCTTGGTCAGGCTGTTCGCCTCGATGACGGTGTTGCCCAGACGCGGACCCGGCGGGATCTGGATCTCCTCGAAATCCAGCTTGCGGGTCTTCTCCGCCTCGGCGGCCATCTCGTCGTACCGGTCGAGGCGAGCCTTGGACTTGGTCTGCCGAGCCTTGGCGTTGGAGCGCACCCAGTCCAGTTCGTCGGCCAGGCGCTTCTTCATCTTCGCGTCGCGGCGCCCCTCGACCGCCAGCCGGGCCGCCTTCTTCTCCAGGTAGGTGGAGTAGTTGCCCTCGTACGGGTAGGCGCGACCGCGGTCCAGCTCCAGGATCCAGTTGGCCACGTTGTCCAGGAAGTAGCGGTCGTGGGTGATGGCGACGACGGTGCCGGCGTACTTGGCCAGGTGCTGCTCCAGCCACTGCACGCTCTCGGCGTCCAGGTGGTTCGTGGGCTCGTCGAGCAGCAGCAGGTCGGGGGCCTCCAGCAGCAGTTTGCACAGCGCGACCCGGCGGCGCTCACCACCGGAAAGCTGGGTGACGTCGGCGTCCGGCGGCGGGCACCGCAGCGCGTCCATGGCCAGTTCGAGCTTGGAGTCGATGTCCCACGCGTCGGCGTGGTCCAGCTCCTCCTGGAGCCGGCCCATCTCCTCCATCAGCTCGTCGGAGTAGTCGGTGGCCATCTGCTCGGCGATCTTGTTGAACCGCTCCAGCTTGACCTTCGTCTCCGCGACCGCCTCCTCGACGTTGCCGAGCACGGTCTTGGCGTCGTTGAGTGGCGGCTCCTGCGCGAGCATTCCCACGGTGAAGCCGGGCATCAGACGGGCCTCACCGTTGCTCGGCTGATCCCAACCCGCCATGATCTTGAGCAGGCTGGACTTGCCGGCGCCGTTCGGACCCACCACCCCGATCTTGGCGCCTGGCAGGAAGTTCAGCGTCACGTTGTCGAGCACGACCTTGTCGCCGTGCGCCTTGCGCGCCTTGTCCAGGACGTAGATGAACTGGGCCACGGTGCGGGCTCCTCCGTCGCTTTCGATCGCCGATTTCGCGTGCCACGGACGCGGGCCAGGGCCGCCGTCCGTCGCCGTCGGCCGGGAGCCGGCCGCGCGCACGCCGTTGTCAATCCTGACAGGTACGCCGGGCTGCGCCCACATCGCCCCGCCAGACCAGGTCCACCGGGGCCCGTCACCGCCCCGGGGGCCGGTCGGGGCGGCTCACCTGTCAACATGATCACGTCCAGGGTTCGCCGAGTTCGGGGCGGGTAGGTGAGTCCGGCACAGGGGAACAGACGCCGCAGCTACGCTCAGTACGCTCATCGCGGTGGACCCGTCAGCACCCGGAGGTGGCCGATCGTGACCGTCCGTAGCTCCTTTGTCGTAGTGGCGAACCGACTGCCGGTCGACGAGGTGAGCACACCCGAGGGACGGCAGTGGCGACGCAGCCCTGGCGGGCTGGTCACCGCACTGCATCCCGTTCTCGCCGAACACCAGGGCACCTGGGTCGGCTGGGCAGGCGGCACCGGCGCGGCCCCCGAACCGTTCGACCTGGAGGGCATCCGGCTGCATCCGGTGCCGCTGAGCGCGGAGGAACTGGAGCGCTACTACGAGGGACAGTCGAACGCGACGATCTGGCCGCTCTACCACGACGCCGTCGAGACGCCCGCCTACAAGCGCCGCTGGCGTGAGGCGTACCGCTTGGTCAACGCCCGGTTCGCGGAGGCCGCTGCGGAGGTCGCCGCCGAGGGGGCGACGGTCTGGGTCCAGGACTACCAGCTACAGCTGGTACCGGCGATGCTCCGGGAGCTGCGCCCCGACCTGCGGATCGGCTTCTTCCTGCACATCCCGTTCCCGCCGATCGAGCTGTTCATGCAGATGCCGTTCCGCGCCGAGATCCTGCGTGGCCTGCTCGGCGCCGACCTGGTCGGGTTCCAGCAGCGGCTCGCCGCGCAGAACTTCGTCCGGCTCGCCCGGCACCTGCTGGGGCTGCGGTACGAGGGCCAGATGATCCAGGTGGACGGCCGTCAGGTCAAGGCCGGCGCGTTCCCCATCTCGATCGACACGCAGGAGATGGAGCGGTTGGCCGCCGACCCGGCGATCCAGGCGCGGGCCAAGGAGATCCGCGAGGAGCTGGGCAACCCCCGGACGATCATCCTCGGCGTCGACCGGCTCGACTACACCAAGGGCATCGAACTGCGCCTCAAGGCCTTCCGCGAGTTGCTTGCTGACGGAAAGTTGACAGTCCCCGACGCGGTTATGGTGCAGGTCGCCACACCGAGTCGCGAGCGGGTGGAGCACTACCAGGCACTTCGCGTCAAGGTTGAGCGCGAGGTTGGTCGGATTAATGGCGAATTCGGCCGGGTTGGCGTGCCGGCGGTGCATTATCTGCATCAGTCGTACAGTCGGACCGAACTGGCTGCGATGTACGCCGCCGCCGACGTGATGATGGTTACTCCGCTCCGAGACGGAATGAACCTGGTGGCCAAGGAGTACGTCGCATCAAGGGCGGACCACGGGGGCGCACTCGTACTCAGTGAGTTCGCCGGCGCCGCCACCGAGCTGCGTCAGGCGTTCCTGTGCAACCCGCACGACCCCGACGCGGTCAAGGACGCTCTGCTACGGGCCGTGCATGTGGAGAAGCCGGAGGCTCGTCGCCGTATGCGGACAATGCAACGCCATCTGCGCACCCACGATGTGGGGCACTGGGCGAAGTCCTTCCTCACCGAACTCGGTGTGCCCGACATGGAGGCAGCGTGAACGCGGCGTCCACCGAGAACGTCACGCCCGTCGCGGGCCCGATGGACCCGGAACTACGCGCCGCCATCGGGCGGATCGCCCGGGTACCCCAACTCCTGGTCGCCTGCGACTACGACGGCACGCTCGCACCGATCGTGGAGGACCCCAGCAAGGCCGTACCGCTGCCGGAGTCGGTGGCCGCGGTGCGGGCCCTGGCGGCGCTGCCACAGACCACCGTGGCGGTCGTCTCCGGCCGCGCGCTGCGCGACCTGGCCGCCCTCTCCCGGCTGCCGAGCGAGGTCCACCTGGTCGGTAGCCACGGTTCCGAATTCGACATCGGCTTCGTCGAGCGGCTCTCCCCCGAGCTGATCGCCGTACGCACCCGGCTGCGGGACGCCCTGCGCGACATCGCCGCGGCCCACCCCGGCGTCCGACTGGAACGCAAGCCGGCAAGTGTCGCCGTGCACACCCGTGGGGTGGATCCCCAGATCGCCGCCGCCACCATCGACGCGGTTCGCAGCGGTCCCGCGACCTGGCCGGACGTCACCGTCACCCAGGGCAAGGAAGTCATCGAGCTCTCCGTCGTGGCCACCCACAAGGGCACCGCCGTCGACCAGCTGCGCACCCAGCTCTCGGCCAGTGCGGTGCTCTTCATCGGCGACGACGTGACCGACGAAAACGCCTTCGGCAACCTGCACGGTCCGGATGTCGGCATCAAGATCGGCCCCGGCGAGACCAAGGCCGGTTACCGGGTGGCCGAGCCGATCGAGGCCGCCCGGGCACTCGGGCTGCTGCTGGAGACCCGACGGCACTGGCTGTTCGGTGAACGGGCGGTACCGATCGAGCGGCACTCGATGCTGGCCAACGGTCGTACGGTCGCGCTGCTCACGCCGGACGCCAAGGTGAGCTGGCTGTGCAACCCGAAGCCCGACTCGGCGGCGATCTTCGCGGACCTGGTCGGCGGCAGCCCGGCCGGGCACTTCAGCGTCGCACCCGAACGCGGCGGCATTCCGCTGGGCCAGCGCTACCGCTCCGGCACGATGACCGTGGAGACCCGCTGGTCCGGTCTCACCGTCACCGACTGGCTGGACAAGCCGGACCCCAAGGCCACGCCGGACGGCCCGGCCATCATCTCCGGTGACTCGACCCTGGTCCGGGTACTCACCGGCACCGGTCGGGTTCGCCTTGAGTTCGCGCCCCGGCCGGAGTTCGCCCAGGTCGCCGTGCAGCTTCAGCCGCTCGGTGACGGCCTGCTGGTGCTCGGCTCCAACGAACCTGTCGCGCTCTACTCCCCCGGGGTGCAGTGGGAGGTCGGCAACGACGGCGGGTACGAGACCGCCAAGGCGGTGGTGGACCTCGCCGCGCTCGGTGGTCAGGTGGTGCTGGAGCTGCGTTTCGGTACGCACAGCCTGGAACACCACCGGCTGCCCATCCACGAACGGCAGGCCGCAGCCGAACGACCCTGGAAGGACTGGGTGGCCTCGCTGCGACTGCCGACCACCGCCCGGGACCTGGTCGCCCGCAGCGCACTGACCCTGCGCGGCCTCTGCCACGAGGCCAGCGGCTCGATCCTGGCGGCGGCCACCACCTCGCTGCCGGAGGAACTGGGCGGAGTCCGCAACTGGGACTACCGCTACTGCTGGCTGCGTGATGCCGCGATGACCGCCCGGGCCCTGGTCGACCTGGGCTCGATAACCGAGGCCGAGGCATTCCTGCGCTGGGTGGACGGCTGCGTGGAACGCACCGGCGGGCACCCCGAGCGGCTGCACCCCCTCTACACGGTCGACGGCTACGAACTGGGCGCCGAGGCGGTCATCGACACCCTGCCCGGCTACGCCGGATCCCGACCGGTACGCGTCGGCAACCTCGCCAACCACCAGCTCCAACTGGACGTCTTCGGCCCGATCGCCGACCTGATCGCCGCCACCGCCGACGTACGCGGCTCGGTACGCGCCGAGGAGTGGCGGGTGCTGGAGAACATGGTCGAGGCGGTCCGCCGCCGGTGGCACGAGCCGGATCACGGCATCTGGGAGGCCCGCCTGCCACCCCGGCACCACGTCTTCTCCAAAGTGATGTGCTGGATGACAGTCGACCGGGCGCTGCACGTGGTACGCCAGCACGGCGGCGAGGATCGGCCGGAATGGGTGGAGCTGCGCGACCGGATCGGCGCCAACGTGCTGGAGTACGGCTGGCACGAGCACGCCGAGGCGTACAGCGTCGCCTACGGCGACGAGGACATGGACGCCTCGTCGCTCTGGATCGGGATCTCCGGGCTGCTGGCCGGCGACGACCCCCGCTTCCTCTCCACCGTGTTGAAGATCGAGGCGGATCTGCGCAGCGGGCCGGTCGTCTACCGCTACCACTGGGACGACGGCCTGCCCGGCCGCGAGGGCGGCTTCCACATCTGCACGGCATGGCTGATCGAGGCGTACCTGCGCACCGGCCGGCGAACCGACGCCGAGGAACTGTTCCTGCAAATGATCGACACGGCGGGTCCGACCGGCTTGTTGCCCGAGCAGTACGATCCGCTGGCCGAGCGCGGCCTGGGCAACCACCCGCAGGCGTACAGCCACCTCGGGGTGATCCGCTGCGCGCTGCTGCTGGACAACATGCTCAAGCAGTAACGAATGGTCAGATCGGAGCGGCCGGAGATCATCTGATCTCCGGCCGGTTCCGCTTTGGGCGTGGGTCCGCGTTGTAGGCGTCGTTGGGGTGTGGCCTGTCGCGCTGCGCTGTGCGTGCGGTTGGGGGTGTGGCCCGCCGTGCCCGGCTCCGGGCGGTCAGGCTTGATCCCTGCGCCGAACACGGCGGGCCACACCCCGCCCGTGGGCGACCCCGTCCGAATGTGCCGGGTGTGTCCGGTTTCGCCCGTTCCTGTTGGCGATCTTGGTGCGATTTCGCCCTTGGGTGGGCGGTTTCGGACCAAGATTGCTGGGCGGTCGGGGGCTCGGGGTGGAATGGGTGGCGGGGT
>FOLJ01000026.1 GCA_900112325.1 Micromonospora sediminimaris | reverse complement strand
ATTGTTGGTTGGTTTGTCCGTGGCAGTCGTAGAGCTGGATCTGTGCTCCGTTGTTGCTGCTCCAGACGTCGAGGCAGCGTCCGGATTGGACGCCGGTGATGGTGCCGTTGGAGTTGATGTTCCATTGTTGGTTGGTGCCGTTGTGGCAGGTGTAGATCTGGATGGCGGTGCCGTTGCCGGAGCCTGCGGCGTCGAGGCACATGTCGCCGTAGACGCGTAGTTGTTTGTTTGTGGTGTTGTAGGTCCAGGACTGGTTGGTCTGCTTGTTGCAGTCGTAGAGCTGGACGCGGGTGCCGTTGTTGCGGGAGGCGTTGGGTACGTCGATGCAGCGGCCGGACTGGGTGCCGATGATTTCGTTGGCGGAGCCGGACGGCGGCGGGGTGGTCGGCGTCGGCGTCGGCGTCGGGGTTGAGGTCGGGGTCGGAGTCGGCGTGCCGGTCGGCGGCGGCGTGGTCGGGTTCGTCGGCAGCAACGGGCAGGTGCTGCGGTAGGTGACCACGCCGCTGCTGTCCAGCAGCGGGCAGAGGAACTGGCTGTACCGAGAGTCGTTGTCGACGAACATCTTCAGGAACGGCAGCATGGTCCGGATCAACACCGGGTTCGACCGCCCGACCATGAACCCGTGGTCCCCGCCGGCGACCTCGAGGTAGACGCTCTCGGTCGAGGCCGGGAGGCTGTTGTACAGGCCGAGGGCGTAGGACGGGGTGACCACCGTGTCCGCCTGCCCGGAGATGACCATAGTGGGTACCCGGTCGTTCGCCAGGTTCTGCGACGGCGAGTACGGCGTGATACCGACCGCCGCCTTCAACGACGAGCGCCGGATGGCTGCGCTCAGCGCCCCGCCGCCGCCCATCGAGTGACCGGAGACGGCCAACCGGTTCGGGTCGACCCGGTCGCGTACCGGGCTCTGCTGCGTCAGGTAGTCGAGCGCGGCGAGCAACTGGGTACCTCGGGCCGTGTCGAAGTCGTTACGGCTGTTGGTCTCGATGCCGATCACGACGAACCCGTGCGACGCCAGCCACGGGCCCATCCAGGCCAGTTCCGCGGAGAACAACGCGGTGTAGCCCGGCGAGATGGCGATGGCACCGAAGGTGCCCTGGCTGGTGTCGGTCGGGTAGTAGATCCTGCCGCCGTTGAAGCCGTACCCGGTCGGGACACTGACCGAGGTGTTGACGAAGGGGCCGTTGACGGCCGCGACGCTCGCCCGGGTGGGGTCCGGGCCCCGCTGGTACGGATTGTCGGCGGCCGACGCCGAGCTGGTGGCCACCGTCACGGTGAACATCCCGACGGCGGCTGCGATCCCAGCCGTGGCGAGCTTGAACAGTCGTCGCCGAATGCCGGGGGACACTCGGCCGGCATGGGCTTCCCCTGGGGGCGGGGGGTGGGGTGCGTGTCCTCGCACTGTCGATACCTCCTGGTGGTGGGGTGGGGTGTCCTGCGGGATGGGCGGGCCCGACGTACGCCGAGCCCGCCCGCGCCGGCTGTGCCCAAGCCGGACCTGCACGCCGTCAGCGCTGCAGGGTCAGTACTCCCGGCCGGTACGGCAGGAGGCCGTAGTCGCCGCCGGAGTTGGGTGAACGGCCCTGGTAGAGCAGTTGCAGGTTGCAGGGGTCGATGGTCATGGTCTGGTCGGCGTTGGTGCGGATGAGCTCGCCGTGGCTGATGTCGTTGGTCCAGGTGGCGCCGCTGTTGGCCTTACCGGCGAAGGGGTTGCTCTCGCTGGTGGCCTGCGGGGTCCAGTTGCCGCCCAGGCTGGTGGCGGTGAACGACCGGAAGTAGCGGCCCTGGGAGCCGATCGCCTCGACGATCATCAGGTACCGCTGCTGGCCCTGGAGCTTGTAGACCTGGACGCCTTCGAACAGGTTGTTCGTGGTGTCGGTCATGATCGTGGTGTAGTTCGATCCGAAGCTGCCGGGGAAGTTCCCGATCGGCATGCTGGCCCGGTAGATGCGGCCGTTGTCCCCGGCGAAGAACAGGTACATGTTCTGGTCGTCACCGATGAGCGCCTGGTCGATCGGACCGGTGTTGGAGTTGGAGATGCTTCCGGTGAACAGCGTCTGGTGCGCCGACCAGCTGTTCACGTTGGTGGGGTCGGTCGAGGTCCGGTAGGAGAACGCCGGCCCGCCCCACTGGTACGCCAGCACCCAGACGTTGCGGGGAGCGAAGTAGAACAGCGACGGCGCGACGGCCGCGAAGGGCATCTGGTTCTGGCTTGCCGAGCCCATCTGGTTCCAGTTCGAGAACAGGCCGAAGTTCATCGAGCCCCAGGTGGTGCCGGTGTCGTGCGTGGTGCCGTAGACCAGGTGCTGACCGTTGTACGGCGCGTGGGTGAAGTCCTTCAACGACACCCAACCCGACCGCGGCTGCGCCAGCGCACCCGTCGACGACCAGCGGTACGACGACGGCAGGTTGCAGGTACCGGTCGGCGGTGGCGAGGTCGGCGGCGTGGTGGTCGGCGGCGGCGTGGTCGGCGGGGTGGTGGGACCGCCGAGGGAGACGAGCCGGAACTGCTGGTTGCTCTGTCCGTGGCAGTCGTACAGCTGAACCTGCGCGCCGTTGGAGGTGCTCCACACGTCCAGGCAGCGCCCGGACTGGACGCCGCTGATGGTGCCGTTGGAGTTGACGTTCCACTGCTGGTTGGTCCCGCTGTGGCAGCTGTAGATCTGGATCGCGGTGCCGTTGCCGGAGCCGCCAGCGTCCAGGCACATGTCGCCGTAGACGCGTAGCTGCTTGTTCGAGGTGTAGGTCCAGGACTGGTTGGTCTGCTTGTTGCAGTCGTAGAGCTGGACGCGGGTGCCGTTGTCGCGGGAGGCGTTGGGTACGTCGATGCAGCGGCCCGACTGGCTGCCGACGATCTCGCTGGCGGAGTCGGAGGGCGGCGGCGTCGTGGGGGTGGGAGTGGGACCCGGCGTGGTGGGAGTGGGAGTGGGGCCGGGGCCGGCGCTGTTCAACGCGTCCAGGGTGGCCGTGTACGCCTGCTTCTTGTTGCCGTTGTTGTCGAACAGCAGCGGGGTGCCGTACGAGCGCCACGAGTCGCTGTCCCGGATGCCCCACACGGTGATGCCGTTGCACCGCGGGACCGCGAGGCAGTCGTTGACCACGTTGCGGTAGGTGTTGGCCTGCTGGGTGCCGGAGCCTTCGATGTCCAGCTCGGTGATCTGCACGTCCACCCCGAGCGCGGCGAAGCTGGACAGCGTGGTGCGGTAGTTGCTGTTGTACGCCGACTGCGCGTTGAAGTGCGACTGGAACCCGACGCAGTCGATCGGCACGCCACGCTGCTTGAAGTCCTGCACCATCCGGTACACGGCCTGGGTCTTGGCCCAGGTCCAGTTGTCGGTGTTGTAGTCGTTGTAGCAGAGCTTGGCGTCCGGGTCGGCGGCCCGGGCGGCCCGGAACGCGGCCTCGATCCAGTCGTTGCCGGTGCGCTGCAGGTTCGAGTTACGGCGTGCGCCGCTGTTGCCGTCCTCGAACGCCTCGTTGACCACGTCCCAAGAGTCGATCTTGCCGCGGTAGTAGGACGCGACCCGGGTGACATGGTTGAGCATGGCCGACCGCAGCGCCGAGCCTTCCATCTGCTGCATCCAGCCAGGCTGCTGCGAGTGCCAGGCCAGGGTGTGACCCCGGACCTTCCAGCCCCGGGAGAGGGCGTGGTTGACGATCCGGTCCGCGTTGCCGAACGTGAAGTTGTTCTGCTGCGGCTCGGTCGCGTCGATCTTCATTTCGTTCTCGGGCGTGACGCTGTTGAACTCGCGGTTCAGGATCGTCGTGTACGCGCCGTCGCTGAGCTTGTTCGCCGCTACCGCGGCACCGAAGTACCGGCCGGACTGCCCCGCAGCCGCAGCCAGGGTGGTCTCGGCGGCGTGGGCGAGGCTGGGCAGCAACGATACGACGAGGGCCGCAACTATCGCGGCACTTCCGGAGACAGAGAGCGTTCGAAGTCGACGCCCGGAGGGACGGGTCCGGGAGATCATGCTGATCCTCCAGTGATGGGATACGAAACTCGGTCGCTGTGTGGTGGCAGGCTCCGCTCGGACGGCGGGCAACCACGATGCTGAGACCGCCGGCCGGAGCCGGGACTCACGTCCGACGACCGCCCGGAGGCGAGTCGGCTCTGGTCGCCTGACCAGTAGGTGGTGGGTGCGATGAGTTGGCCAGGTCGGCCGCCGGGGTGATGGCGGACGTTGGGCCTGAGGTGGTGGATGTGGTGACCTGGCAGGTGGTGGGGGCCTGGTGTGCTAGTGCGGTGCCTCCAAGGGGCTGGGCGGCATGTTAGCGATCACATCGATCGATGGCTCTCAGGCTGGCAGATAAATCCATGGTTTTCAACCGGTAGTTTCGGTGGTCGACCGGTAGTTTTTCGGCCGTTGATCGGTGCCGAGGCGGTGCCGCCAGCCACGACGCTTCGAAGGGCTGACGGCCGCCACTCGGTCCTAGGACGTCGGGTACGACCGGCGGTGGGCGAGGTGGAGCAGGTCGTCGACGCTCCATTGATCATCGGCATGGTGGCCGTACTTGTGGGCGAGGACGCGGCCATCGGTGCCGATGAGGAAGTCGGCGGGCAGGCCGAGGGCACTTTCCCCGCGCCCAGGGGGTGCGGCCTTGCCGGTGGCTACCCCACGCAGGGCTGCGATCCAGGTTCGTGGGTGCAGCACCGCCCACGGGGAGGTGTCGACGCCGAAGCGGACGTAGAGGCGACGGTCTGGATCGGCGACGGTGGCGAACGGCAGGTCGCCCTGGTACGGCTGCATGGCGGCGACGGTGGAGTGGAAGACGACGACCTCGCGGATGCCAGCGGCGACGATCTCGTCATGTCGTCGGGTGATGGATCGCAGGTGCAGGTTGCAGATGGGGCAGCCGGCGAAGCGGCGGAATTGCAGGTGGACCAGGTGATCCGGGTCGGGAATCTGGACCGGTTCCCCGGTTATGGTGGTGAGGTCGAGCCGGGCCAGGAGCTGTCCGTTGTGGATTTTTCCCATGACGACGGTGTCGTCTCCTTCGTCGCTTACGCGGGTTGAGCGAGGCGGGGCCAGGGGTAACCGGCGGCCCCGGCTTCGCTGAGGGATGCGCGGACGGCGTTCCGCCAGTCCTCGCGCGGGGTGTAGCCGAGTGTGCGAGCGGCGTGGTCGGAGGGGCAGTCCCAGTCCTCGGAGACGTGCACGAGAGAGCGGGTCAGGAAGGGTTCGGAGCCGGGCAGGACGGGGTGCAACTTCTCCATCAGCCAGGCGAAGGCGTAGCCGGCGGCGTACGGGACGCTGAACCAGGGGCGCGGGGAGCCGGTCTCGTCGGCGATGAACTGGATGACTTCGCGGGCGGTGGGCGAGGTCGGGCCGCAGATGTTGAACGATTCATAGTCGTCGAGCCCGTCGGCGGTCGCAGCCAGCGCGAACGCCTCCCCCAGGTCGCTGCCGCCGACGAGTGCGAGCCGAGCCCGTCCCCCGGCGAGCCAGGGCACGAGGCGGGTGCGAAGCCGGGGTACGAGAGCCGGCACCATACCGAGGGCGTTGCCGGCGCCGACGAAGTGCCCGAGGCGCATGGTGACCATCTGCGTGCCACGATCGCTGCGGCGGCGCATGTGGTCGTCGAGGTCGATGAGTCGGTCGAGGTGGGGCCAGAAACCGGTGCGGCGGGTCGGGGTGAAGTCGTCGATCGGGCCGCCGTCGGCGGGGCGCGCGGCCATCGCGATCGTGCTGGTCTGGACGAAGCGGCGGACGCCCCGGTCGATCGCCTGGTCGATGAGGTCCCGATTGGGCTCGAAGAACTGGCGGCGCTCCAGCTCGGCGTGGCCCCAGAAGGCACCCCAGGTGCCGGCGTGGCAGACGACGTCCACGTTGTCGACGACCGCTCTGCGGTACTCGGGGTCGCGCAGGTCGCCGACCCGCGTCTCGCCGGAGAAGGCCGCGGGAAGCCGATCGGGCGTGCGGCAGGCGGCGATGAGGGTGACATCGGGCCGCGCGGCCAGCGCGGCGAGGATGTTGCGGCCGAGGAATCCGGTGGCGCCGGTGACCAGGACTCGCGTGGTACGCGGTTGTTGGCTCATGCCGTCGCCTCGGTCGGGCTGCCGGCCGACCTCGGCCGGATCGGCAGGGCGATGTCCATCCTGACCGACGCCAGGACACCGGTCGGGTCGGGCTGTGAAACAGTCACGGTTGCTCCTTGCGGTAGCCGAGGGGATTACAGGTTTTCGATCCAGGCGGTAAGCCTGGAGGTCTCCCGGTTGACGTAGTCGGGGTCGCCGAGGCTGTGGGCGATCAGCGACACGCCCTGCAACGCGGAAAGCAGGTGCAGGGCCAGGTCGGCCGCGTCGGCGTCCCGACCGAGCACGCGGAACTGCTCCTCCAGCCAGCCCAGCAACTCGGTGAAGATGGCGCCGGTCTGCTCGGCCAGGGGGCCGCCGACCTTGTTCAGCTCGGCGCAGAGGGTGCCGACCGGGCAGCCGCTGCGGGCCAGCGCCGCGCGGTTGTCGACCGTCATCTGCACGAACGCCACCAGTCGTGACCGCGCATCACCGCTCTGGGTCCACTGCTTACGCAGCGTGGCGTAGTGCCCAGCGTGTTGGGCGACGAGAGCTTCGCCGATGGCGTCCTTGGTCTTGAAGTAGTAGTAGACGTTGCCCAGCGGCACCTCGGCCGCGCCGGCGATGTCCGCCAGCGTGGTGCGCGCGAATCCCTGCTCATGCACGATCCGGACGGCGGCGTCGATCAGCCGGCTGCGTTTGTCGGGTTGACGATTCACCAACCTCTCCCTTAACTCAGTTAGTTAGCTAACTTACTGAGCGAAGGGAGAGAGGGTCAAGCGTCTGTCGGGTCAGGACGGTGCGATCACCGTGCCGTCGTCGTCGCGTACGGCGATCGCCTCGACCGGGCATGACTCCGCAGCGTCGATCACCGCCTCGTTCTCCTCGACGGTGGCCGATACCGGGGCGGCCAGTCCCGACTCCATCCGGAAGTGGGCCGGTGCCATGCCCACGCAGCTGCCCGAACCGATGCAGCGATCGGTGTCGACCTCGATCCGCCAGCCGGTGCTCACCAGGTCACCGGCATCCGCGCCAGACCTCGGACGATCATCCCGCTTTTCCAGGTCAACTCCGACTCGGGCACGGCGATCCGCAGCTCGGGCAACCGAGCCACCAGGGTGCCGATCCCGACCTGTAGCTCCATCCGGGCGAGCTGGGCGCCCAGGCAGTGGTGGACACCGTGCCCGAATCCGATGTGCGGGTTTGTCGCGCGGCCGAGATCGAGTCGATCGGGGTCGACGAACACGGTCTCGTCCCGGTTCGCCGACGAGAGAGAGCCGATCACCGGCTCCCCGGCCCGCACCAGCACCCCGCCGACCTCGACGTCCTCGGTGGCGTACCGCGCGAACGCGGACGCCACCCCGAGCGGGACGTACCGCATCAGCTCCTCGATCGCGGTCGGTAACCGGGCCGGCTCGGCCCGCAGCCAAGCCAGCTGGTCCGGGTGGGTGAGTAGGACGTACGCAAAGTTGGGCAGTTGGGTGACGGTGGTCTCGTGGCCGGCGGCGAGCAGCCCAGCGGCAAGCTGCACGACCTCCTGCTCGGTGAACCGGTCCTGGTGCTCGTCGCGCGCCCGCACCATCGCGCAGATCAGGTCGTCGGTGGGCTCCCGGCGCCGTTGCTGGACGAGTTCGCCGATGTAGCCGTACAGGTTGTCGAGGTAATCGTGAATCTGCTCGGGCGACAGCGAGGTGGTCGAGACGATCGCCTCCGACCAGACGTGGAACAGGTGCCGGTCGGCGAACGGCACCCCGAGCAGCTCGCAGATCACCTGGATCGGCAGCGGAGTGGCGAAGTGCTCGACCAGATCGGCCGGTGGCCCGGCCGTCACCATGGCGTCGACCAGTTCGTCGGCGATCTGCCGGGTCCGGGGCCGGAGCTGCTCGACCCGACGCGCGGTGAAAGCCTTGGCGACCAGTCGCCGTAGCCGGGTGTGCTCCGGCGGATCCATGGACAGGATGCCGCCCTCGATCTGCCTCGGGGTGAGTCGCGGCTCGTCCCGGCCGACGCTGGCCGCCCGACTGAATCTTGCGTCACCGAGGACCATCCGCACGTCGGCGTACCGGGTGGCGAGCCAGGCCGCCTCGCCGAACGGCAGGCGCACCCGGGTGAGCGGTTCGACCCGCCGCAACTCGGCGTAGAGGGGGTCGAGGTTGAGTCGGTCGGGAGGGCTGAACGGGTACGGCCGCGCGGTGACCCCGGTGACGTCTGGCATTGGTCAACCCCCAAAGCAGACCGAATCACCCGCAAACCAGCCGGATGATCGACTCATCGTGACGTATCGATGGCTGATGGTAGTGGAGTATGGGGATCCGTACCAGTGGGCCGACTCGGAAGACCAGTCGACCGGCGTCGTCCACCCAGCCTCGCCGGCCTGCCGCGTGCCCACTAGCCTGCGTGTGCATGGAGGCCGAGGAGCGCCTTGAACTGGCCGTCGATCCGGCCCGGCCGACCGGGCGCACGCTGCTGGCCGGCGGTGTCGAGCAGTCGTACGTGGATGTCGTCGATCCCACGTACCTGCACTTCGAGTACGTCCGCCGGATGGCCGCCGTGATCGACCTCGCCGCGCCGGCCGGTGATCCACTGGACGTGCTGCATCTCGGCGGCGGTGCGCTGACGCTGCCGCGCTTTGTCGCCGCGACTCGGCCCGGCTCGGCGCAACTGGTGGTGGAGCGGGATCCCGCTGTGGTCGAGTTGGTGGCACGCGCCCTGCCGCCGCGTCCGGTCGGCGTCGAGCTCCACGTCGCAGATGCTCAGGAGGCGGTTGCCGCCGCGCCCGCCGGGGCGTACGACCTGGTGCTCGCCGACATCTACCGGGCGGCCCGGATGCCGCCGCACGTGGCCACCGTGGCCTTCGCCGCCCAGGTGGCTCGGGTGCTGCGGCCGGACGGCATCTACCTGCTCAATGTCACCGACCTGCCGCCGCTGTCCTTCACCCGGGTGCAGGCGGCCAACCTGCGGTCGGTCTTCGCCGACGTCTGCGTGGTCGCCGACCGGCGGATGTTGCGCGGCCGGCGGTACGGCAACGTGGTGCTCGCCGCGGCGGCGCGCCCGCGCCGACTGCCCGTTGCCCGCCTGGTGGTACGGGCGCTGCGCGATCAGCTGCCCGGCGGCGTGCTGCACGGGCCGGCCCTCGACACGTTCATCGCCGGCGCCCGGCCGTATTCCGATACCGCGCCTTGAGCCGCGATCCCGGTACCGCCGTCGACATCGCACCAGCCCTGTGCTGACGCCCGGTCGCCCTGCTGAGCCCTGCCGGCCGGTTTCACCCCTGTCTGGCGGGTATTCAGGCGCACCGTCGAGGCCGGCGGTGAACATCGTCACGGAGTGAGGGAGCGCAGCGTCATGCCCGATTCTCAGCCCACTGTCGTCCTCGTGCACGGCGCGTTCGCCGAGTCGGCGAGTTGGAACGGCGTGATCGAGCGGCTCGGCGCTGGCTACGACGTGGTGGCGGCCGCCAATCCGCTGCGGGGCGTCGCGGGCGACGCCGCGTACGTGCGAGACGTGATACGGGGGATCGGCGGGCCGGTCATTCTGGTCGGCCACTCGTACGGCGGGATGGTGATCACGCAGGCTGCCGCTGACGAGGCATCGGTGCGCGCCCTCGTGTACGTCAACGCATTCGCGCCGGAAACCGGTGAGTCGGCCTTGTCGCTGTCCGGCAAGTTCCCGGGCAGCACGCTCGCCGGCACGCTGGTGCAGTACCCGGTGTCGACCGGCGGCAACGAGGTGGCGATCGGCCAGGATGCCTACCACGCGCAGTTCGCCGCCGATGTGCCGCCCGACCTTGCCGCGCTCATGGCCCGGACCCAGCGGCCGATCACCGAACAGGCCCTGGGCGACGGGCTCTCCGGAGCCCCCGCCTGGCGATCGCTGCCCAGCTGGTTCATCTTCGGGGACGCCGACCGGAACATCCCGGTCGCCGCGCACCGATTCATGGCCGAGCGGGCCGAACCACGGGGCCAGCGGGAGATCGTCGGCGGCTCGCACGCGATGGCGGTGTCCCAGCCGAGCGAGATCGCCGAGACGATAATCGAGGCGGTCCGCGGGTCGTGAGCCCGCCCTTAGCTTGATCCTCAACCTGTGCGGAGGTCACAGTAGCAACGGGCCGTTGCGCGATGCCGTATGCGCCAGATGTGCGGGGATTGTGCGGGCGCCGCCGTAAGGTTCGGCGGTCCGGATTTCCTATCCGAGTGCCCGCCTGCGACGCACCATCTGGAGGATCTGTCCCTCATGCCCAAAACCATCGCGGCTGCCGCGACGGCGTTGACCGTTCTCGCGACCGGTCTCGCCGTGGCCGGAGTCGTCGGGCCAGCCCGGCCGGCGAAGGCGGCGCTCAGTGACGTCCCGGCGGACTGCAGTGCCTTCACTGCGGCGTACCGCTCCGACGGGCAGCGCCTCAGCTACGGCTACTCGGGCGGCGAGACCAGCACCAAGGCCTACACCGACGACGTTCTCGGCTGGGTGCCGTCGGCGCATCAGCAGCTCGGCGCCGCCGGTGACGACACCATCTTCCGCAGCACCGAGTACGCCGTCCACCCGACCGACGGCTGGCTCTACCTGGTGCGACGCCAGGGTGAGCTGGTCGACGGCGAGTGGCGAGTCACGGCGAAGAGTGCCACCCGCCTCAAGAGCGGGTTCGCCGACACCCGCATCCTGGCGACGGCGTCCCCGTACCTGTACCGGGTGGCGGGCACGTCGCTCTACCGCTACACCGAGACCTACGTGGATGGTGAGTTCACGCTCTCCGCGCCGGTGAAGCTCGCCAGCACCGGCTGGAACACCGTAAACACCCTGGTCTACGAGCGCAGCGGGGGCACGGGCAACGCTGCGGTGGATGTCCTGATCGGCACCAAGACCAACGGACAACTGAAGGAGTGGCGTGTCAACCGGGCCACCCCGAAGACGATCACCTCGAAGGTGCTGCGGTCGGTTGGTTGGGCGCCCTTCACCAGCCTCAGCACGGGCTACTGTGCGGAGCACCCCAACGGTCGGCCGCTGCTCGGGATCAAGGCCAACGGGTCGGTCTCCGTGCACTTCGACGCCAACAAGACCGACAGCGACGGCACGGACATCAAGGGCGGTCCGATCGGTTCGCTCGGCTGGACCGAGAAGGCCTACGGCCAGTAAGCGGTGATCCTCCGCGAGCCCGTCCGATGCGCGGCTGCGCTCGGGCGGGCTCGTCCGGGGTCAGGTGCCGATGAACCTGACGCCGGTGCGTACGGGGCGCGGTCGCGGGTACCCGGCGCACATGGCGCGGTACACGAAGCCCGAGCTGCGCGAACAGCTCAAGGAAGAGATCAAGGCGTCCGACCGGGGCGGCCGACCGGGGCAGTGGTCGGCGCGCAAGTCGCAGCTGCTCACCAAGGAGTACCAGAAGCGCGGCGGCGGCTATCAGGGCCCGAAGGACGAGCGGCAGAAGTCCCTGCAGCAATGGGGGGACCAGAAGTGGCGGACCAGGCAGGGCGGCACGCGAGCGCGACACGACGGCGAAACCGACCGTTACCTGCCTGACCAGGCTTGGAACCAGCTCTCCGCGGAGCAGCGACGCGAGACCGACGTGAAGAAGCGGAAGGCGTCGAAGTCCGGCAAGCAGTACGTCGCCAACACCGGCCCGGCCAAGCGCGCGCGTCGAAGCGCCGCGTCGTCCGTGTCGCTCACCGACCTGCCGGTCGCCGAGGCGACCCGGCACGTTCGCGACCTCGACACCGGTCAGCTCAGGGCGGCGCTACGCGAGGAATGCGCAGGCAAGGGCCGCAAGACGCTCATCCAACGCCTACAGTCGGCCCTCGACCGCCGCTGACCAAGCCAACAGCAGATACGCGGGGTCCGGTTCGGAACCGGCCAGGGGGTATCGCGGACGCCGGAGGCGGGTACTGTCGGTGTTGGCGGACAGTCGTCCGCGACCGGGAGGCCGCCTGTCAGGCTGGTAACGAACGTCGGAGGTCACGACGTCCCCGGCGGTTCATCTCGCGCAGCACCTGCGCTCCGCTCTCCAAAGAAGGATCTGCATGGCATCGAAGGGCAAGCCCGGTTCGGCGCTGTTTCTCGCCGTACCCACCCTCGACGAGTCCGACGTTTCGGGCGCTCGTGTCGATGGCAGCGAAGAAGCGATGCGGCGGCTCCGCCACCCGTTCGCAGTAGGCTCGCCCGCGGCTCGGGGGCGCACGGAAAGCGCGGGCGAGCGCCCGGAGTAGCGCCGCCGATGGCATGTCGGGCATCACCGCGGGTACGCGCGGGGTGTGGCTGTGATCAGCGACTACGCGCTGCTCGGCGACTGTCAGGGCAGCGCGCTGGTCTCCTCGGACGGGTCGGTGGACTGGTGGTGTCCGCCCAGATTCGATGCGCCTAGCGTCTTCGCGCGTCTGCTCGGCGCTACCGGTGGCCACTGGTCGATCCGGCCGGCCGGACCGTACACGACTGTCCGGCAGTACCTGGACGGGACGATGGTGCTCCGTACGGAGTTCCACACCCAGGACGGTGTCCTGCGTCTCACGGACGCCCTCGGTCTCGGCTTCGGTGAACGAGGTCACGGGATCGGCTTCACGTCCCCCCACGTCCTGCTGCGGCAACTCGAGACGATCTCCGGCACGGTGGAGGTCGTGATCGAGGTCGCGGCCCGGCCGGAGTACGGGCTGACAAGTCCCTCGATCGCCGAGGTGCCGGCGGGGATCGAGATATCCGGGGGAGCCGACCGCCTGGTCCTGACCGGCGATCGTGAGCTGGACATCGACGGCCCAGTGGTGACCGGACGATTCACGCTGGCCGAGGGGGACAGCGCGCTGCTCGCGCTGCACCACCGCCGCGCCGCCGACGAGCAGATCGTGCCACTGGACGGCCGTGCCGCCCTACGTGACACCATCGAGGCCTGGCAGTCGTGGGATCGCATCCACCAGGGCTACCAGGGCCCCTACCGCGAGCAGGTCCGGCGTAGCGCCCTGGTGTTGCAGGCGTTGACCTACCAGCCGACCGGTGCCGTGGTCGCCGCGGCCACCACCTCGCTGCCGGAGGAGGTCGGCGGCACGGCGAACTGGGACTACCGGTTCGCCTGGCTACGCGACGGCAGCTTCACGCTCAAGGCGCTGTGGGTCGCCGCCTGCCCCGACGAGGCGCGCAGGTTCTTCGACTGGATGGCCGCGTCGATGGGGTCGGTCAGCGGGGACGACCACGTACCGATCATGTTCGGCGCTGCCGGCGAGCGTGATCTGACCGAGCACACCCTGGAACACCTGGCGGGCCACCGCGGCAGCCGGCCGGTGCGGATCGGCAACGACGCCTGGCAGCAGAAGCAGCTCGACGTTCTCGGTGAGGTGCTGGAATGCGCGTGGGTCCTGCGGGACCAGATCGCGGACCTGTCGCCCGCTGCCGTGGACCTGCTTCGGTCACTGGCCGACCGGGCCGCCGACACGTGGCGGCAGCCGGATGCCGGCATCTGGGAAGGGCGCGAGGGCGAGCGGCACTACCTGACCTCGAAGCTGGCGTGCTGGGTGGCCCTGGACCGGGCCGTCAAACTGGCGCGGGATCTCAACGCCGAGGCGGCGATCCCCCGGTGGTCCAAGGCCAGGGAGGAGGTACGCGCGGCAATCCTCGACGAGGGTTGGCACGCGGCGAGCGGGGCCTTCACCGGCGCGTTCGGGTCCGACCATCTCGATGCCAGCGTGCTCGGCATGCCGATCCTCGGGTTCCTGCCCGGCGACGACGAGCGGGTCCTCGCCACGGTGCGGGCCATCGAACGCGACCTGACCCGGGACGGTCTTGTGCAGCGCTGGACGGGAGCAGGAGATGAGGGTGCCTTCATCGTCTGCTCGTACTGGTTGGTCGAGGCGTTGGCGCTGGCCGGGCGGATCGACGCGGCCCGGCAGATCTTCGACAGCGTGACCGCCCGGGCAAACGATCTCGGCCTGCTGTCGGAGGAGATCGACCACAGCGACGGTAGCCAGATCGGGAACTTCCCCCAGGCGTTGTCCCACATCGGCTTGATCAACGCCGCCTGGGTCATCGACCAGGTGGAGACCGGGATCGCACGGTAGGGACGCACCGCGGCCGGACGGCGGCACGGAACACCGTGCGCCGGCTGCCATCCCGCTCGGTTAGGGCCGGGGCAGGCGGGTAAGCCGCGACCGGCAGTGAGGGAGGGAGTTCTGATGACCGGACGGCTGGCGGGCAGGACCGCTTTGATCACCGGCTCGGACTCGGGAATCGGACAGGCCACCGCGATCGAGTTCGGCCGCGAGGGTGCTGACGTCGTGGTGCACTACCTGCACGATCACGCGGGCGCGAACCACACGAAGGCCGAGATCGAGAAGGCTGGTCGGCGGGCCGTCGTGGTCCAGGGCGACATCAGCGTCGAGCATCAGGTTGAGGCGATGTTCGACGAGGCCCTTGCGGAGTTCGACCGGCTGGACATCCTGATGAACGATGCGGGCGTGGACGCCTCCGGTATCCCGGTTGCCGACCTGGACACCGAGACCTGGGACCGGGCGATCCGGACCAACCTGTACGGGATGTTCTTCTGCTGTCGGCGCTTCATTCGGCACCGCCGCGACCAGGGCGGACACGGCAAAATAATCAACATCACCTCGGTACACCAGGAGGTGGCCCGGGCCGGCGGCTCGGACTATGACGCCAGCAAGGGCGGCATGCTCGAACTGGCCAAGAGCATCGCCCTGGAGGTCGCTCCGATGCACATGAACGTCAACAACATCGGGCCGGGCATGGTGCTCACCCCGTTCAACCAGCAAGCCATCGACGACCCGAAGTTCCTGGAGGAACAGGTGCAGTCGATCCCGTGGAAGCGGGCCGCGCAGCCGGAGGAGATCGCCAAGCTCGCCGTCTTCCTGGCCAGCGACGACGCCGACTACGTGACCGGCTCGACGTACTTCATGGACGGCGGCCTGATGCAGAACCAGGGGCAGGGCGCGTAGCCGTCACGGCCGGTTCACCCACGGCCGGCGAGCTGATGAGCCAGGGGGTGATGCAGGCTGTTGAGGTGAACGCCCAGGAGCCCGCCGACGAGGTCCGAATTCCCCGGGCTCAGATCGGTTCCAGTCCGCAACATCTGCTGACCACCCTGCTCGGCGAGTATCTCGACTCCTCGGATGCCGATCTGCCGTCGACGGCGGTCATCGCGATGCTGCGTGAGTTCGGGGTGAGCGAGGCCAGTGCCCGGGCGGCGTTGTCCCGGCTGGTCAAGCGCGGTCTCATCGCGACGCGAGGCAACGGACGACCACCGGTCTATCACCTCACCTCGCAGGCGATCGCCAAGCATCGCTCCCGGATGCAGCACTTCCTGAACTTCGGTGCCCAGCCGCCACGGTGGACCGGTGAATGGGTGATGGTCTCCTTCTCGATTCCAAGCTCCGGCCAGGCGGCTCGCCACGCAGTGCGCAGGTCGTTGAGCGCACTGCGGTTCGTGGGCCTGTACGACAGCGTGTGGATCCGGCCCGGACGCGAGGCCGGGCCGGTGCGGGAGACGCTCAACGAACTGCTGCACTCCGTCGGGGACGCCCGGTGGTCGATCATGCACGTACGCTTCGACGAGGAGTCCGGGCCCCACGGCCCGGCCTCCGCGTACGACCTGACCGCACTCGCCGCTGCCTACACGGCTTTCATCGAGCAGTACGCGGAGCTGCGAGCAGCCGCGCGTAACGGTGAGGTGGACGCCGCCCGGGCGCTGGTCGCCCGAACCTCCGCCATGGATTCCTGGCGGAAGTTCCCGGACATCGATCCGGATCTGCCGAACCATCTGCTGCCCACGCCCTGGCCTCGCCAGCAGGCCAGAGACACGTTTCTCGACATCCATTCCGCGCTCGGGGCGCTCGCCCAGGCGCGTCTGGTCCAGGTGGCGACGCCGTACTGGCCGGACGCCGCCTCGTGGATCACACACTTCCAGGCCTCGCGCGACCCCATCCGGCCGGAGCCGACCGGTGGAAGTACGGCAGCTCACCCCCTGCGGGGCTGACGGCGACCGGGGTCCGGGTGACGAGGCCGAACATTGACACTTTTCGTTGCGGGAGTGATAGTAACTGCACACAGCTCCCATCGGATTGCCTGTGGGGACCGCGGCCGGGCGGTCCGCGCGCGCATCGACCTGACCCGTGGCCAGCGCTGGTCACCGGGGTCGGGATGCGAATGAACCACCGCCACCACCACCGCAGGGAGCGCCCGTCCCGACATCCGCTGGAGGGTGCATGAGCAGGAGATCGAAGATCTACGCCGGCCTGGTAACCGCGATCGTCCCGGCCACCGCCGTGATCGTGGCGCTGGGCGCGTCACCGGCCGGTGCCGCGGTCGGTGGTTCCGGTCCCTATCCCGCCGATTACGAGACCTCGGCCAGCCTGGCCAATCACACCATCTTTCGGCCCCAGACACTGCCGGCCGAGCGCCTTCCCATCCTGGTCTGGGGCAACGGCGGTTGCTCCGCAAACGGCCTGTCGCAGGGCAACTTCCTCCGCGAGATCGCCTCCCACGGCTTCCTCGCCATCGCCAACGGCGCCCCGAACGGATCCGGCTCCACCACCTCCCAGATGCTCACCCAGTCCATCGACTGGGCCGTCGCCGAGAACTCCCGGCAGGGCAGCAAGTACTACGGCAAACTCGACACGTCCAAGGTCGCCGTGGCGGGCTTCTCCTGCGGAGGGTTGGAGGCCTACGCCGTCTCGAACGACCCCCGGGTCACCACGACCGGCATCTTCAGCAGCGGCTTGTTGAATGATGCCGACGACTATCAGCTCCGGAGACTGACCAAGCCGATCGCATACTTCATCGGCGGGCCCAGCGACATCGCCTACCCGAACGCCATTGACGACTGGGGCAAGCTGCCGGCCGGGCTGCCCGCCTTCATGGGCAACCTGAACGTCGGCCACGGCGGCACCTACGACCAGCCCAACGGAGGCGAGTTCGGGCGGGTGGCGGTGCTCTACCTCAAATGGCGGCTGAAGGGCGACACCACCGCCGGTACCAACTTCGTCGGGTCCAACTGCGGCCTGTGCCGCAGCCAGTGGAGCGTCCAGCAGAAGAACCTGACCCTCGACGGCGACCCGCCGCCCACCACTCCGCCGCCCACCACCCCACCGACCACCCCGCCCAGCAGTCCGCCGACCACCCCGCCGGGCGGGACCCCCGCCTGTACCGCCGTCTACGCGGTGCAGGACCAGTGGAACGGTGGATTCGTCGCCAACGTCAACGTCACGGCTGGAAGCACCGCACTCACCGGCTGGCGGGTCACCCTCAACCTGCCGAACGGAGCGTCGGTCAGCTCGATGTGGAACGGTGTGAACAGCGGCACCAGCGGCACCATCACCGTCACGAACCAGAGTTACAACGGACGACTGGCCGCCGGTCAGACCACCAGTTTCGGATTCCAGGGCACCGGTAACGGCAGCGGTGCCACCGCCACCTGCACGGGGAACTGAGCCCGGCAGACCAGTCAACTGGGCGGACCGGTGCCCTCGGCACCGGCCCGCCCAGTTGGCCTTCGGCCCATCTCGACGCTTTCGCGGCCTGATCCGTCCGACCCACGCCGGTCACCGCCCAGGTCTGGCCGCAGCCTGCTCAGAGACCGCGGGCCTGCCGGGCCAGCGACCTGCCGACGAGGGCGATCGAGACCAGGGCGGCTGCGGCGAGCAGCAGCAGGTACGGGAGCGCGGACGCGAAACCGTACAGCAGCGCCTCGCGTAGCGCGGTCACTCCGTACGTCACCGGGTTGATCGCGGCCAGCCAGCGTTGCGGCGTACCCATCGCATCGATCGGGTAGAACGACGGGCTGGCGAAGAGCAGCACCGGCGCAAGGACGTTGATCAGCACGGTGAACCGCTGAAAGTCCTGTACCAGGGTGGCCAGCAGCAGGTACAGCCCGTTGAAGGCGCATGCCGCGACCAGCGCGCCGCACAGCAGCGCGAACCACCTGTCGGCCGCCCAGCGTCCCTGAAACAGCAGCGCGGTCACCGCGAGCGCGGAGAGTGTCTGGGCGAGCACCAGCGCCGAACCAGCCAGCAGCTTGCCGAGCACGTACTGGCCTCGGGTCAGCGGATAGGACCACAGCTCCAGCGACATGCCGCTCATCCGTTCCTGGAAGAGCGCGGTCCCGGACGTGGTCGCGGCAGCGAGCAGGGACGAGAACATCAGCGCCGGTACCGCGAAGTCGGCGTACCCGATCTGCTGTCCCCGGTAGGTGACCGAGCCGATCAGGTCGGTCAGGGAGGTGGCGAACAACGTGATGTAGACCGCTGTCGGCACGATCGCCAACAACAGGTTGGTGCGGTTACGGGTGAGCAGCAGGAACTCGCGGCGCAGGGTCGCGGTCAGGCCGGTGCCGTGCCAGGCGGGTGCGGCCGGCCCAGTGGTCGTGGTCATCGGTTCGACACCTCCGCGCGGGTCAGGGCCAGGAACGCGTCCTCAAGCGAGGAACTGGTCAGCGCCACGCTCTCGATCGCCACCTGACGCTCGGTGAGCGCGGCGATCAGCGCGGGCAGCCGGCGGCGCAGGTCATCGCCGGTGAGCACGAAGAGTTCACCGCGGTACTCGGGGGCAAGCCCGGTGAGCCGGGCGCACTCGGCCACCGCCGCCCAGTCGTCCGGGGAGCCGGTACGCAGCTCGGCCGTGACCTGGCCCGCCTCGTCCTTGAGCTGCTCGGAACTGCCGTCGCGCAGGATCCTGCCGTGCTGCACGACCAGGATCCGCTCGCAGTTGCGCTCCAACTCGTCCATGTGGTGGCTGGTCCAAACCAACGTCAGGCCGTGCGTCCGGCGCAGGTCGTCGAGCAGGTCCCAGACCCGACGCCGGCCTTCCACATCGAGCCCGGCGGAAGGCTCGTCCAGCAACAGCAGCCGGGGCACCCGCAGCAGCGCGCGCACCACCTGGAGCCGGCGACGCTGACCACCGGAGAGCGTGAAGACCAGGTCGTCGCTCTTGCCGGCGAGGTCGAACTCGTCGAGCAACGCGGCGGCGCGGGTGCGCACCCGGCGCCAGCTCAGCCCGCGGAACCCGGCGGCGATCCGCAGGTTGTCCCGCACGGTGAGCATCATGTCGAAGGGGCCGCTCTGGTGGACCACGGCGAGGTCGCGCTGCGCCGCGCCGTCGGGGGCGGCACCGTGCACAAGTATCTGACCGGAGGTGGGCGGCGAGACACCGCAGACGAGCTTCAGCAGGGTGGTCTTCCCGGCGCCGTTCGGGCCGAGCAGCCCGATCGACTGCCCGGACGGCACGCTGAAGGTCATCCGGTCCACGGCCGGCGTCGACGCGCCCGGGTAGGTCTTGGTCAGGGCGGTCGCGGTCACTGCATCCTCGGTCACCGCACCGTCCCCTCGCTGTGGCCGAGCGTCTCGGCGACGGCCCGGACCGCGTCGTCCGGGCCCACGTCGGAGAGTGGGTCACCGGCGCGCACGTGCAGGTGGACCGCGTCCGGCGGCAGTACCGGCAGGCCACCGGGGTCGTACCCGGTCCGGCTGGCACCGCTGCGCCCGAACCGGATCCCGATCACCACGGTCAACGGACCGGGAGGGGCGCTGCGGAGGGCGGTGAGCGGTCGCACGGCGGCAGCCGACACCCCGGCGATCGTGCCGGTTACCGAGCGCAACGCGGCGGCGAGTTCGGCCGGCGCGATCTGGCGCAGGCGTACGCCAGGCGGCGCGACCGCCGCCCGGTCGCCGACCACCCACACGGTCGCTTCGGCGGCGGCTGCCGACGTCGACGCGGGCGGTGCCACCGGGTCGGGGACCCCGGTGACCCGGCCGAGCAACGCTGCCGCGGCGACCGGTGGGTCGAACAGCGGTTTGTTGTCGCCGGCCGTGATCAGGTGGTCGTCGCGTCGCTCGATCACCCGGTGCACGATGACGGTGTCCTGATGCCGGTACGCGACCACGTCGCCGGGCCGGATCTGCGGCCAGGCGGCCGGTTCGACAGTCACGACCGAGCCCGGGTCGATGGCTGGCCACATGCTCGAACCGGTCACCGGGATGCGAGCCGTCCGGCCGGCGGAAAGAGCATGTGCGATCAGGTCGGCGAACCCGGCGACGGCCGTCGTCATCGGCCCGCCTCCGCAGTCCGGCTGGGCCCGAGCATGCCCAGCTGGCCCAGCTCGGAGACGAACTCCCGGACGTCCCGGTCGATCTGCCGTCGGTCGTGCTCGTCCTGCGCGTCGAACTCGGTGGCCAGGTCACGCACCACGTCGTCGATCTGAGCACCGTTGGCGAGCTTGCGCCAGATCCGCGCGGCAGTCGCGTTCAAGGTCTGGAACTCTCCGGTACCAGGGTGGTAGATACGCACCTCGTCGTCGTTGTCCACCCACACCACTTCTGGATTCACGCTGAGCACGACGAAGCCCCCGTCCGGTTGGTCAGCACCGGCAGGGCCCGGCGGTGGACCGCGTCGGCGGGATCGGTGTCGGTGCGCCAGTCGTCGTACACCGGGTGCACCGTGCCGTCCCGGATCAGCCGGGGCACCGTCATGGTGGACTCGTTCTCCAGCAGGTCGACGCCGGTAAAACCGTTCGAGCGCCAGATGTTGGTGATCATCGAGTGTCGCAGGATCCGGCAGTGGTGCCGGCTGTTGCGGGTGATCGATCCGGATTCAGCCGCGTGGTACGCGCGGCAACCGCCGCCGCACGCGGCCCGGATGTAGCAGCGCCGGCAGTCGGCCAGGTTCTCGCCTTCGAACACGGTGTTGGTGCGCAGCTGGGACAGCGCCGGATTGGCGAACACGTCGGCCAGGCGCTGCGCGCGCACGTTGCCGGCCTTGTGCAGGGGACCGGTGACCAGCTTGCATGGGTAGACATCGCCGAGCGAGTTGATGTAGATCTCGGTGCCGCCGAGCCCGCAGTTGCCCCGGATCGAGCACGGTTTGACCGCCTTGGGGCCCTCGGTGAGGATCTTCTGCGCCACCGGGTTGGTCCAGGTGAACCGCTGCACGTCGCGATGGTGCTCCCAGGCGAAATGCACCCCGTCCTCGGCACCACGGCCGATGCCGGTGTGGTTCATCAGCCGTACGTTGCCGAAGTCGATGCCGTCCAGGAACGTCATGAGCTGGTCCAGGGCGCCGATGTTGTCCGGCGACACGACGTGGTTGATGTCGGGTCTGACGCCGGCGGCGTTGAGCAGCGCGAGCGCGTTGGCGGTGCGCGCGAAGGTGCCCTTGCCCCGGGTCCGCTCATGGACCTCCGCCACACCGCCGTCCAGGCTGACCGTGATCTTGCCAAAGGTGTCCGCCATCCGTCGGGCGGTCGCCTCGTCCGGGATGCGGGTGCCGTTGGTGATGCAGTTGACCCGCAACCCCCGCGATCGGGCGTGGTCGGCAACTGTGAAGAAGTCCGGGCGCAGCATCGGCTCGCCGCCGGTCAGGATGAGCAGTTCTGCGCCCATGTCGGCGATCTGGTCGACCAGGTCGAGCGACTCGTGCGGCTCCAACTCGCCGGGCAGCTTGCGGGTGGAGGAGGCGTAACAGTACGGGCACCGCAGGTTGCACCCGTCGGTGATCGCGTAATAGACCATGCGCAGCGCTGGCTCAGCCGGCCGAATCCGGGGTTGCTGCCCGGGGAGGTAGACCAGCCAGTTGAGGACCAGCGTCGCCAGCGCCCGCTCGGTCGTGGCCGGGTCGGCCGGGGACTCGACGCCGGACGCGAGCGCCCGGAGCACGTCAATTTCTCCGTCGCCGACGACCGCCCACGCGGCGATGCCGGGGTTCTCCACGAGATAGCGGTCCCGGCACTGAAAGTAAACGAGGTCGTCCGGGACGACCAGCTCTGACCACATCCCCGACAGCTGCATGACGGGATCCACCTTCCGCGTTCCGAGCGGGGGCCACGGCAGGCGTGGCCCCCGCCACCGATGTCGGGTGTTGTTAGTTGGCGTGCCCGGAACCCGCGCCGGCCAGCGCCCCGCAGGCGCAGGCGCAGCCGAGCTGCGCCGCGAACTCGGCCTTACGGATGCTGGGCTTCTCCCACTTGAGCATGTGGGCCCTCCTTTCGCTGCTGCGGCCGGGCAACGGGCCACTCCCGCGAGACGCCCCGACCACGCGCAGAGGGTTGCTCAGGGTGTCTATGCGGTTCCAGAGGGCAAAATTGACGTCTTGACAGGACAGTCGCACCGGGGAGACGGTGTCGCACGTGCGTCCCGAGATCTCGGTGTCCGTGATCGACGACGACCGGATGCTGCTGGACGGCATCAGGGCGTGGCTGGCCGAGGCCCCCGACCTGCGGCTGGTCTGCACCGCCGGGACCGTCGACGAGTTCTTCGCGGCTGAACCGGCTCCGGCCGACGTGGTCGTGCTGGATCTGCTGCTCGCGGACCGGACCGAGCCGGTCGAAAACGTGCGTCGGCTGGCCGTCCGTGATCGGCAGGTGCTGGTCGTCAGCGCTGTTCCGTACGTGACCCATGGCGTCGACGTGCTGCGGGCGGGCGCACTCGGCTACCTGACCAAGGACAATGACCTGCCCACCCTTGCCGCCGCGATCCGCGACGTCGCGCAGGGCCGGGTCGCCCATTCGCCGGAACTGGCGTACGCCTGGTCACAAGATTCCCGACCCGACCGGCCGAAACTGTCACCGCAGGAACAGGCCGTCCTGGTGGCGTACGCGTCCGGTATGACGCTGACCGCGGCGGCGCGGCGCGTCGGCGTCCAGCCGGCTACCGCCCGGCGGTACCTGGACCGGGTGAAGGCGAAGTACGCCGAAGCCGGCCGACCCACCTACACGAAGCTGGACCTGGCCAACCGTGCCCGGGAGGACGACCTGATCCGGTAGCCGGTCACCCGTCCCACACCAGTTCGACGCAGGTGCCGTCGCCGGGGTCGGAGAAGACCTGAGCTGAGCCACCGACCTCGCGCATCCGCTGCTTGATCGAGCGCCGCAGCCCGGAACCGGAGGTGGCACGATCGGGTGTGAAGCCCAGCCCACGGTCGACGATCCGTACGGTCAGCGTCCGGTCGGTCCAGTCCGCGGACACCCAGGCCCGCCCGGTCCCGGCATGCCGCGCGACGTTGTTCAGGGCTTCCCGGGTCGCGTCGCCGATCCCGTCGACAATCCGGTCGGGGATGTCGTCCGGCAGTTCCCCGATGAGCAGGTGCACCCGCAGGCCGAGCGCGTCGGCTGCCTCAGCCGCCTCGGTCAGCCGGGCGCCGAGCGAGGTGGTCTGCTCCGGGCGTTCCTCGGCGATCAGACGCCGCACATAGTCGGCATCGCGACCGCACCGGGCCCGGACCGCCTCGGTGCGATGGTCGAGACCGCCACGGGAGATCGCGGTGAGGGTGGCCAGCACCGTGTCGTGCAGGTGGCGGAACTGCCGGAGTCGTTCGGCGAACCGGGCCTGGCTGGCCGCAGCCGCGGTCTCGGCGGTGATCCGCCGGGCGGTGGCCGCGTCCACCGCGTCCGCCTGGGCGGCGAGGTAGCGGCGCATGAAATGCAGCAACAGGGCGAACCAGAGGCTGGAGTTGACGTGGTTGAGGAAGCCGGACTCCAGCGGTGGCAGCCCTCCGGTGCGCAGGGCGATCGCGGCGACGGCGGCCAGCACCAGCACCGCCAACGCGACGAGCATCCGGGACACGCTCAACACCGCACCGGCCAGAGCCGCGGTGCCGAGAGCGAATTTCGCCATCCAGTTGGCAGCGCTCAGCTCGAAGCCGTCCCGTAGGTTGGCGTTCGCCACGAAGAGCAGCACGCAGGTCACGGCGATGTCGACGACGACGTGTCGGATGGTGAACCAGCCGCGCCGCCAGACCGCGACGGCCAGGATGGCGTTCCAGGCCACCACCACAGTCACCATCGTCAGGTTGAGCGCCGGGCTACGGTAGTGGGTGGCGCCGGTGGAGCCCAGGCTCGACGCGGCGGGCAGCAGGTAGCTGGCGCGCTGGGCGAACAACAGTACGGCGACGAACCGGAGGGCCCGGTCGAGGCCGGGCAGCGTGGCCATGGCACGAGCGTCTATCCAGCCCTGCCGGGCCTCGACGAAACGCCGCCTCAGACGGCCGACGAGCCCGCGTACGGGCGCGGCGGCAGCGTCGGGGCCGGCACCTTCCCCACGGCTCACTGCCTCGCCGTCAAGGCGCGCGCCCGCTTCGTGGAGCGGTGTGGAGCGGCGACCGATGCTCATGCGAGAAATCTTCGATGAGCCGCAGAGGGCCTACAACGATCGACATTGTCGGGTGTCGGTCTGTCGATCGGGGTTTGACGTCAGGGCAGCCAGCCGGGCCGGACCAGACCGGCCTCGTACGCGAACACCACCAGCTGGGCGCGGTCCCGGGCACCCAGCTTGACCATCGCCCGGGACACGTGTGTCTTGGCGGTAGCCGGACTGACCACCAGCCGCGCGGCGATCTCGTCGTTGGACAGCCCGGTGCCGACCAGAGCCACCACCTCCCGTTCCCGTTCGGTCAGCTCGGCCAGCCGCCGAGGTGCGACAGGCGTGGCGGTACCGGCGGCGAACTGCTCGATCACCCGCCGGGTCACGCTCGGCGACAGCAGCCCGTCGCCGGCGGCCACCACCCGTACCCCCTGAATCAGCTCGGCCGGTTGGGTGTTCTTGACCAGGAACCCGGCGGCACCGGCGCGTAGCGCCTCTCCGACGTACTCGTCCAGCTCGAACGTGGTGAGCACGACGATCCGTACCTCGGACAGCTCCGGGTCGGCGGTGATCTGCCGGGTGGCGGCCAACCCGTCCACCCCGGGCATCCGGATGTCCATCAGGACCACGTCCGGAACGGTCTGCCGGGTCAGCCGGACCGCCTGCGCACCGTCGCCGGCCTCGGCGACGACGGTGATGTCCGGCTCCGCGTCCAGCAGCGCGCGAAAACCGGCCCGGACCAGCACCTGATCATCGACGAGCAGAACCCGGATCATGATGTCGCCTCCCGCGTCTGGTCACGCCCCAGCGGCAGGGTGGCGCGTACCCGCCAGCCGCCGCTGCCGTCCGGGGCTGGCCCGGCGGTCAGCTCACCGCCCAACGCGGCAGCTCGCTCCCGCATCCCCGTGATGCCGTTTCCCGCAGGTGCCGGCGCCGGCTGCCGCACACCGCCACCGTCGTCGTCGACCTCGACCACCAACGCATCCTGCCGATATCCGATGGTGACGGTGGCGGCGGCACCCGTCCCGGCGTGCCGGCGGATATTTGTCAACCCCTCCTGCACGATCCGGTACGCGGCCCGGTCCACGGCCGCGGGCAGCGGCTGGACCGTACCGTCGATCACGGTCCGGGTCGGCAGCGCGGCGTCTCCGGTCAGCTCGGCGAGCCGGTCCAGCCCGGGCGCGGGGGCTCGCGGGGCGGCCTCGCCGGTCGGGTAGAGCGTGTTGAGCACCGCCTGCACCTCGCGTAGCGCCTCCGCGCTGGACTGCGCTATCGCGTCGAGCGCCGCCCGGGCCTGCTCCGGGTCGCGATCCATCAGATGCAGACCGACGCCGGCCCTCATGTTGATCAGCGAGAGGTGGTGACCGAGTACGTCGTGCAGTTCGGCGGCGATCAGCAGCCGCTGCTCACTGGCTCGGCGGCGTTGCCGCTCCTCGGACAGCCGGCGTTGCTCCGCGATGCCGTTCTGGACCTCGGCGGCGACCAGGATGCCGATCTCGGTGACCAGGCCGGCACCGGCGATCAGCGCCAACGCCGTCAACGCCTGGTTCAGGGTGGCGCCACTGACCAGCACCCAGACTGCGTACGACCCGGCGGAGGCCGCCGCCACCAGCCACCGGTGGCCGGCGACCATGGCCACCGCCGCACCGATCATCGGTGCCAGCAAACTCACCCCGACCGGCCGATCCAGCAGGTGGTACGCCAGGGTGGCGGCGACGACGATCAGGAAGTTCCGCCGCGGGAACCGGTGCCGGTCGGCCAGCGCCAGCCCACTGAACACCAGCAGCACGTACCCGATGACCCCGACACTTGCATGCTGCCAGCCGGCGACGATCGCGGTGCCGACCGGCTGCGCGAGCGCGGTCAGCACCGCCAGGCCCGGCCCGGGCCGCGACTTCGGCCGCTCGCCGGGGAACGCCATGTCGGCAGCGGGGCTGGACCGGCTCATGCTCGCACTGTAGGCCGATCGGCGTCGACCTCGGCAGCCCCGACGGTGGCAGTGCGGCGTACTCCCCGGGGAGTAGCACGGCCCTCCCGCTGCCGCGCGGGGAGTAGCAACAGTGCCGCCGTCACACCGACGTATTGCCCGACCCGTGCCGACAGGCTCAGTGGCAGAGCATTCGACACGCGACGGCGAGGAGTTTCGATGAAGGCGATCGTGCAGCACCGGTACGGTTCACCCGACGTCCTGCGGCTGCGTGAGGTCGACGTACCGACGCCCGGCGACGACGAGGTGCTGGTCCGGGTGCGGGCGAGTTCGGTTAACGCGTACGACTGGCACGCCATGCGGGGCGACCCGTACCTGTCTCGGCTGACGTTCGGGCTCCGCCGGCCCACCGCGCCGGTCCGGGGCCAGGACTTCGCCGGTCGGGTCGAGGCGGTCGGCCGGGCGGTGACCCGCTTCCGGCCCGGCGACGAGGTGTACGGCGAGGCCGGGCCCGCCGGTGGCGCGTTCGCCGAGTACGTGTGCGTGGCCGAGAACCTGGTGGCGGCGAAGCCGGCAAACCTGAGCTTCGAGCAGGCGGCGGCGATCCCGCTGGCCGCCACCACCGCCCTGGTCTGCCTACGCGACGCCGCCGAGCTCCGGGCCGGGCAGCACGTTCTGATCAACGGGGCGTCCGGCGGGGTGGGCACCTTCGCGGTGCAGTTGGCCAAGGCGTACGGCGCGCAGGTGACCGCGGTGTGCCGGACCCGCAACGTCGAACTGGTCCGGTCGCTCGGTGCGGATCATGTCGTCGACTACACCAGGGAGGATTTCACCCGCACCGACGCCGTCCGCGCCGGCCGCCGCTACGAGGTGCTGCTCGATCTGGTCGGCAACCGGTCGTTGACCGACTGTCGGCGGGTGCTGACCACCGACGGGACACTGCTGCTGTCCGGCGGCGGCGTGTTCACCGGCGGCAGTGTCTTCGGGCCGATGAGCATGCTGATCCGGGGGCCGTTGGTGGGGCGTTTCGTCAAGCACCGCATCGTCGCGCCGTTCGCGGCGGCCGGTCGGGGGCACCTCGCGACGCTGCGGGAGTTGGCCGAGTCCGGCAAGTTGACCCCGGTCATTGACCGGACCTACCGGCTGGACGAGGTACCCGACGCGATCCGGTACGTGGAGACCGAACACGCCCGCGCCAAGGTCGTCATCAGCATTTTCTCGGACAACTCACGGTGATCCAGCCCTCGTTTCACCACCGATCGGTGCTTGTTGCTGCAACGATGCAAGGCGTGGGAACTGCGAAGACTACGACGCCCGCCATCTCGCCCCTCACCGGCGAGCCGATCAAACCTGCCGATGCCGAGCGCCTCGCGGGAGTGCTGAAGGCATTTGCCGACCCGGCGCGGCTGCGGCTGCTCAGCCTCATCCAGTCGTCTCCGACGGGGGAGGCGTCCGTGAGTGACCTCACCGCGCCGCTCGGACTTTCCCAGCCGACCGTGAGTCATCACCTGCGGATTCTGACCGAGGCTGGCCTGCTGGAGCGGGACAAGCGTGGCGTCTGGGCGTACTACCGCCTGGTGCCGTCCGCGATCGCCGCGATCGCCGACCTGTTGACGCCACCCCGTAAGCGGGCGGCGAAGAAGAGCCGCTGACGGGCCGTCGAAGGCCGGCCTCCGAGCCGGCCGACCCGGCACCCGTCCTGCGGTACGTCACTGAGCCGATGGCCGTTCTCATGGCCATCGGCCCGTCGGCGTTTCCAGCCGACGACGGATGCGGTGGCCACATTGTGGGCGATCAGGGAAAACCCATCGACGTTCATCTATAGTTTACCGAACGCGTGGATCCCGTCCCATCCATCCGAGTCAGGACAGAGCCATGAAACGCATCCCGCTGAGAGCCATTCTCCCCGTCGGGCTCGCGATCGCACTGATCGCCGGCCCACTGGGGGCACCGGCCACCGCGCAGGCGACCGTACCCATCACGCTGACCGGCGCCAGCGCCACCAGCCCCAGCGCCGACGTCACCATCGCCGGACGGGCCGTGACGATCACCGCGCCGGGCACCTACGAGATCAGCGGCACCCTCAACGACGGCTATCTGAACGTCGACACCGCCGCCTCGGGTGCCGTCGAACTGATCCTCAACGGCGCCACGATCAGCAACTCCAGCAACGCGCCGTTGCAGGTCGCCGACGCCGACCAGGTCGTGATCACGCTCGCTGCCGGCACCACCAACCGACTCTCCGACGCGACCAGCTACGTCTATCCGGACCCGAACACCGACGAGCCGAACGCCGCCCTGTTCAGCAAGGCGGACCTGCGGATCACCGGAACCGGTGCGCTGACCGTGCGGGGCAACGCGTACGACGGCATCACCAGCAAGGACGGCCTGGTCATCGAGTCCGGCACGATCACGGTGAACGCGGTCGACGACGGCATCCGGGGCAAGGACTTCCTCGACATCACCGGAGGCAACCTCGACGTCACCGCTGGCGGCGACGGCATCAAGTCCGACGACACCGAGGCGGACCGGGGACGACTCGCCATCACGAACGGCACCGTGCGGGTGAACGCCGGTGACGACGCCATCAAGGGCGAGAACACCGTCGCCATCTCCGGCGGCGCCGTCACCGTCACCAACTCCTACGAGGCGATCGAGAGTCGGCAGGTCACCATCAGTGGCGGCACCGTCAACGTCACCGCCCGCGATGACGCGATCAACGCGGTCGAGGAGGGGTACGGCGACTTTGATGTGGCACCGAACGCCTTCGTCCGGTTCACCGGCGGGACCACCCTGGTCAACTCCAGCATCGACGGCATCGACTCCAACGGTTCGGTGACCTTCGCCGCCGGCACCGTCGTGGTCAGCGGACCGAGCACCGGCAGCCCCGGTGAGGGCGCGATCGACTCGAACGGCCCGGTCCACTTCAACGGCGGCACGATGCTCGGGGCGGGCTCGACCTCGATGGCGGTGCTGAGCCTGCCGCCGACGTCGGGTCAGGGTTGGGTCGCTCCCCAGTTGTCCAGCAGCCAGCCGGCCGGCACCCTGCTTCACCTGGTCTCCGGGGGGCAGGTGCTCGCCTCCTACCGCTCCCCCAAGAACTTCCGGGAGGTGGTCTTCTCCTCCAACCGGATCCAGCACGGACAGACCTACGAGGTCTACCTGGGCGGTAGCCTCTCCGGCACCACGGTTGGCGGCATGGCCACCAGTGGCGGCAGCATCGCGGGAGCCACCCGACTGATGACCGTCGTCGCCGGCCAGTACCGCGGCGGCCTGGTGGGCTGGCCCCCCGGCGGCCCGGGCTGGCCGCCGCCGACCACCCCGCCGCCCACCACCCCGCCCCCGAGCCCGACCACCCCGCCGCCGAACCCGACGACCCCGCCACCGAGCGCTGGGGGCTGTACGGCGACCTACAGCGTCGCCGGTCAGTGGCAGGGCGGATTCCAGGGTGAGGTGCGGGTCACCGCCGGCTCGTCCGCGATCAACGGTTGGCGGGTGTCCTGGACCTTCGCCAACGGCCAGACGATCAGTCAGGCGTGGAACGCGACCATCAGCGCCAGCGGTTCGGCGGTGACGGCGACAAACGTCTCCTTCAACGGGTCACTCGGTGCCGGAGCCAGTGCCACCTTCGGATTCCTCGGCAGCTGGAACGGCAGCAACAGCGTACCGACCCTGTCCTGCACCGCGAACTGATCGGTATCCACCGCCCATCGGGGAGCCCGGCACCACCTGGTGCCGGGCTCCCCTGGCCGTGAGCTGCCAGACTGCTCGCATGCTGCCCCCGCGCTGTCACGTCTGTCACCTCGAACCAGCTCAGTCACCGCTCGGCGACGCGCGCAGCGACTTCGTGCTGGTGTACTTCGCCGACGCCGTCAACCCCCCACCCGGCTGGGTGGGGCATCCGGCAGGTGCGGTGTGGTTCTGCGGGGAGCACGCGTCGCTCGGCGAGGAGCGGGAGCATTTGGGCAGCGACACCGCACTGCGCGACATCGACGCCGTACTCGGCCGGCTGCCCGGACGACTGTCGAAGACCGACCGCTAGCGAACCCCCGGCGTCGGTAAGGGCCGGGGAAGCTCTGTACGGCAGGTGTTCGCCTGAACGATGACCCAGCTTTGTGGCATCGTCCAGTAGAGATATGTTCATGTTTGCCTATGAGTGGACACCACCTCCATCACTGTCATCACGACCACCGACCCGCCGACGAGGTGCCGTACGGTCAGGTCAACGTCCCGCCGATGTTTCGCCGACGGGCGCTGCTGGCCGGCGCCGGCGGCGCGCTAATGCTGGCCGCGCTGCCGGCCTCGGCCCAGGCGGCCAGCACGACGATGGCCAGCGCCCCAACCGCAACCACGGCGGCGGGCGCCGCTCGGACCTCCCTGGTCAGCCAGGGCACGATGCTGGTCCACGCCGACATGCACAACCACACCGTCGTGTCGGACGGTGACGGCAGCCCCGAGGCCGCGTTCGCCTCGATGCGCGAGGCCGGTCTGGATGTCGCCGCGCTCACCGACCACGCCACGCTCTTCGCCATCGAGGGGATCAGCTCGTCCGAGTGGCGGACCACCGGCGACCTCGCCAACGCCGCGAACGACCCGGGCCAGTTCACCGCGATCCGTGGATTCGAGTGGTCCCATCCGTTGCAGGGTCACATAAACGTGTGGAACACCTCTGACTTCGCCGACCTGTGGCGGGCCGGCAGCACCGGCAGCCTGTACCGCTGGCTGACGGGTCGGCCGGGCGGGCTGGCCAGCTTCAACCACCCCGGCCGTGAGCTGGGCCGGTTCGACAACTTCTCGTTCAACGCCTCGGCCCGTGACCAACTGGTGGGGTTGGAGATGTTCAACCGTACCGACGACTACCTGTTCGAAGGCTGGTCGTCCGGGATGACGTCGCCGCTGGTGGCCTGCCTAAACGCCGGGTGGCGGCCCGGCCTCACCGGCGTCACCGACGAACACGGCACCACCTGGGGTTTCCACGAAGGCAAGGGGCGCAGCGGCCTGTGGGTCACCGAGAACACCCGGGCCGCGGTCTTCGAGGCGATGGCGGCCCGCCGATCCTTCGCGACCCGCGTCTCCGGCCTGCGGGTGGACGCCACTGCCAACGACGTACGCATGGGTGGCGTGCTGAACGTGACCTCCGGCGACGTGCGGTTCCTGTTGGACCTCGACCGTGGGCCGGTCTGGGACGGCAAGCCGCTGCGGATCCAGGTCCTGCGGCCCGGCACCTCCGCGCCGACCGTCGTCGATGTCATCGACACGGTCAACGGTCGGGTCACCGACTTCACGGTGCCGCTCGACGTCGCCGACGGCGACTGGGTGGTGCTCCGCGTCTCCGATCCGTCGCTGCCCAACGGCACACCCGGGCCGGCTGGTCACCCGTGCAACGACTTCGGAGTGGCGTACACCAGTCCGTGGTGGCTACGCCCCTGAGCGCGAGCGTCCCGTTCCGGCGGGGCCCGGGTCACGCGTGGTGGGCCGACGACGGGAGTCGCCGGCCCACCACGTCGCGTGTTACCGGACCCGTAGCTGCTGGTGGACCCCAGCGGCGGGCGCGTAGTTCCGGTCACCGGAGTAGGCGACGTGGACCGGGTACACACCTGCCGAGAGCCCGGTGGTCGGCAGCTTCACCATGGCCTTGCCGCCGTCCAGTGGCACCACGTGGGTGCCGCCACCGAAGGTGACAGTGATTTCGCCTGTCACCTTCGGCGCCTTCTTGTGCTGGGTCTGTGCCCGCACGTTGACGTGCAGCTTGAAGGTGCCACCACTGGCGATCGACGCCGGCGTGGCCTTCGCCTTGACCACTGTCTGCGCCGTGCCCACGGTGCCGACCTCCGACCAGAGGTGGTCGCGGGCGAAGATCGTGAACAGTTGGCTCGCCGTCATGCCGTCGTGCGCACCGGGGACCTGGGTCGTCCTGGCGGCGTATCCCCGAGCCCGGAAGTTGTCCGCGATGGCGTTCTGGGCGTTGAGGTTGCCCTCGAAGACACCGTTGCCGAGGAACACGAAGAGGTCGTCGTCCCCGACTGCGGCTGCGACGTTGTCGTAGTCCTGAGCGGACAGGGACGGGTTGCCGGAGAAGTGCCCGTAGTAGGCGAACGTGGTCGGGTAGCCCCTGATGACGTGGGCGCCCGTCATGCCGCCATAGGAGAAACCGGCGTAGGCGCGACCTTCTCGCTCGGTCGAGACGTTGTACTTCTCCTCGATGAGCGGAAGGATCGTCTGGACCAGGTTGTTGGCGGCGTTCGTCTGGTTGTAGGAACCGAAGCCGAGGCTGGTGCCGGTGAAGTGGTTCCCCATGGTGACCACCACGGTGGGCTCGATCTCGCCCTTGGCCGTCATGTTGTCCAGGATGTTGGGGACGTTCGCCGGGACCATGAAGTCGGTCTCGTCACCGAAGATGCCGTGGGCGAGGTACGCCACCTTGTACGGCTCGGCCCGCTTCGGGTCGTAGTTGGCGGGCAGGTAGACACCGAGGTAGTGGCCGCTGTCGCCGAGAATCGTGGTGTAGGGGATGTAGTTGACGGTGCCACGCTTCTTGCGGTTCGCGATCGGGAGTTCGTACTCCGCACGCGCCTTCAGCACCGGGTCGTTCTGCTTCTTGGCGTACGGCACGTACACCGCATCGAGGACGTCGTTGTTCCTGACCCGGAACGACGACTCACCCGGAGGGCGAGGGTTCGTCGAGGCGGGATCCCAGATGCGCTTGTTCTCCCAGCCCTGGGTGGGATCCCAGACCCGGTACCAGTAGCTGATCCCACCAGCGTGCAGCGGCAGCGAGACCGACCAGTATCCCTTTGAGTCCCTGGTCATGTCCCGGAGGAACTCGGTGCCTCCGGCGTGGTACCGCCCTGGTTGCCACTCTTCAGGCTGGTACCGGGTGTTGCCGGTGTCGAGGTCGAGCAGCGTCAGGTCACCGGCCAGGCGAACCTGTGTCGCATTCGGGTTGTGGTAGACGAACGTGACGGTGTACCCCGTGGGTGAACCGTGGTCCGGCTTGACGGTCGCGCCCTCCACGACCGGGCGCTTCCCGGCGACGGCCGCTGGTGCGGAGAGGGTGGCGCTGGCACCAGCGCCAAGCGACATGACCGCGAGTAACGAGATCGCACGGCTGAGCCGGCGTCTTCCGATCGCTTTCCTCATCTGGGACTACTCCTCTGTGGTCTCTCGCAGCCTCATCGGGATCTACAGCCTTTTTCGGACATTGGCGACCGAGGTACTTCCCGCCTCACCTCCCGCCGAGTGCGCGGCGCGGCCGGGCGCTTGTTCCGGCCCGATGTGGACGACCCGTGCTGGGTACGGCGTAAGCTAAATCGAATTAGCTTCGGTAGTGTGGCCGGGCTCACCTTCGGGTGTCAAGGGTGTTGCCGCGGTGTTAAGTGATCGGTCGCTCCTGGTCACGGCCCGACCGGGGTGGTGCGGCGACTCGAACCGCACCCACCTGACCGCGTCACCTGATCACCGAGCCGGCATGGGCGACCGCTACCAACCATGAATCTGGTGGTGACGGTCGGTGGTCCGCAGCCCCGGCAATGACCAGGTCGGCGTGGCGTCGGGCACACAGCAACGACTCAGCATCCCTGCCTACGCTGGCCGGCATGTCCAGCGACGGTGAGCCTCCCAGTCCTGACCAGCCCGAAGGCCGAGAGGGGTTCTGCTGGTGACTGAGTGGCTACTGCTGGCCGTCGCGGTCCTGCTGATCGCGGCGAACGCGCTGTTCGTGGCTGCGGAGTTCGCCTTCGTGACGGTCGACCGGGCCACAGTCGAGCGCGGAGCGGAGGCCGGCGACCGCCGGGCCGTCGGCCTGCTCAAGGGGCTACGGACGTTGTCCACCCAGCTTTCCGGAGCGCAGTTGGGCATCACCGTCACCAGTCTGGTGGTCGGCTTCCTGGCCGAACCGTCCCTGGCCACGCTGCTGCGTGGCCCGCTCGGGCTGGCAGGTCTGTCCGATTCTGCGGTCACCGCTCTGTCGGTGACCCTGGCGCTGGCACTGGCGACCGGTTTCCAGATGGTCTTCGGTGAACTCGTACCGAAGAACTGGGCGATCGCCGAACCGTTGCGTGTCGGCCGCGCCGTGGCGGGAGCACAGCGTGGCTTCACGACCGCCGCCGGGCCGCTGATCCGGTTCCTCAACGGCACGGCCAACCGGATTCTGCGCCTGGTGGGCATCGAACCGACCGAGGAGCTGGCCTCGGCCCGCTCTCCGCAGGAACTCGCGTCGCTGGTCACCCGGTCCGGCCGGGAGGGCACGCTCGATGCGCGGACCGCGGAACTCGTCGCGCGTTCGATCGATTTCGGTGAGCGCACCGCGGCCGATGTCATGACCCCGCGCAACCGGGTTCAGTTCGTCGCCGCCGACGCGCCCGCAGGGGATGTGCTGCGCCTCGCTGCCGGCAGTGGTCACGCCCGATTCCCGGTCACCGGTGCCGGCGTGGACGACGTCGTCGGCGTGGTGCATTTCAAGCACGCCCTGGCGGTACCCGCCGAACAGCGGGAGACCCGGCCGGTCCGGGCGATCATCGCGGACCTTCCCGAGGTGCCCGAGACCATGCCGCTCGACCCGCTGCTGGCGGTACTGCGAGGGCACGGGTTGCAGGTGGCGGTCGTCGTCGACGAGTACGGGGGCACCGCCGGTGTCGTCACCCTGGAGGATCTCGTCGAGGAGATCGTCGGCGAGATCGCGGACGAGCAGGACGCTCCCCACCGCCGCCACCACCGGGCCGCCGACGGCACCTGGACGCTCTCCGGTCTGCTGCGTCCCGACGAGGCGTCCCGGCTGATCGGCCTCGATCTCCCAGAGGCGCGGGACACCGACACTCTCGGCGGGCTGGTGACCGAGCGTCTCGGTCGCTTCCCGCAGGTCGGCGACACCATCACCGTGCCCGTGGCCGACCGGAACCACCCCGACGCCGACGGGCTGCCCACCTCTGCTTCGGCGGAACTTGCGGTCATCCGGCTCGACGGCCGCCGGGTCGACCGACTCACCCTGCGTCCCTCCGCCGTCCACCAGCCCAGCGAGGAAGCCCGGTCATGAGTGACGTCACCGCGATTCTGCTGGCCGTGGTGTTGCTGGCCGGCAACGCCTTCTTCGTCGGGGCGGAGTTCGCCCTGATCTCCGCCCGTCGTACGCAGATCGAACCTCGTGCGGCGGCTGGCTCCTCCATCGCCCGGGTGACGCTGCGGGCGATGGAGAACGTCTCCCTGATGATGGCCGGCGCGCAACTCGGCATCACGGTCTGCTCTCTCGGCCTCGGCGCGATCGGTGAACCCGCGGTGGCGCACCTGCTGGAGAAGCCTTTCGCCGCCGTTGGAGTGCCCGAGGCGCTGCTGCACCCGATCGCGTTCACCATCGCCCTGGCCGTCGTCGTGTTTCTGCACATGGTGCTCGGTGAAATGGTGCCCAAGAACATCGCTCTCGCCGGTCCGGAACGCTCCGCGCTGATCCTGGGGCCGGTGCTCTACGGCATCGTCACCGTTCTCCGCCCGCTGATCTGGCTGCTGAACCAGATCGCCAACGCGGTTCTGCGGCTGCTCCGGGTCACGCCGAGAGACGAGGTCGCCTCCAGCTTCACCAACGAGGAGATCGCCGGTTTCATCGCCCAGTCCCGGCAGGAGGGACTGATCGACCAGCACGAGCACGACCTGCTCACCGGCGCGCTGGCCTTCAACGACCAGGCCGCCGCTACCGTGGCGCTTCCGCTGGCAGCCCTGGTCACCCTGCCTCAGGACACCACCGTGGCGGAACTGGAACGCCAGTGCGCGGTAACCGGATACTCCCGTTTTCCGCTTACCGATCCGGAGGGCAGGCTCACCGGGTACGTCCACGTCAAGGACATCCTCGGGCTGCCGGCGGAACAGCATGACGAGCCGCTCGACCCGGAACTGATCCGCCCGCTCGTCACGCTGGACGCCGCACGACCGTTGCGCGACGCGCTCACCGTCATGCAACACCGGGGCGCCCACCTCGCCACCGTCGTCGACTCGACCGGCCAACTTCTCGGCCTGGCCGCCCTGGAGGACGTGGTGGAGAAGCTCGTCGGCGAGGTACGCGACGCGACCCAGCGCACCACCGACCCCGCGTTGGCCCACTGACAAAGGGCGCCAGTGGAGGCGCGGCACGACCGGTCCCGATGACCGCGCCAATTGTTGATCATTGTCTGCCGCCTCTACCTGCACATTCCGGGGCGGGAGTCGTGCTGATCAGGACGACGACTCCGGCGAAATCTGAACAACCGATATCAATAGACGATCATTGATATCTTGTCCGATTGGTGTGATACTCGCTGGAAGCGCTCCCAAACCCGTCCCGGTGAGCGCGTCAGAAATGGAGGATGCATCGTGCGTTCACACCATCCCCACCAATCAGGCCGGCAATCCCGGCCCGCCGTCCGGGCGCTGGTCCTGGCACTCACAGTGGTGGCCGCCATGCTGCCCTGGACGGGTGCCGCCCAGGCCCACGGCACTGTGATCAACCCGGCGACCCGCGCCTACCAGTGTTGGCAGAACTGGGGCCACCGGCACATGGATCCGGCGCTGCAGACGCAGGACCCCATGTGCTACCGGGCGTTCCAGGCCAACCCCGACACCATGTGGAACTGGATGAGTCAGCTGCGGGACGGCCTCGGCGGGCAGTACCAGGCCCGTACGCCCGACGGACAGCTCTGCAGCAACGCGCTCTCCAGGAACGACGCGCTGAACCAGCCGGGAGCCTGGAAGGCGACCACCGTCAGCCGCAACTTCACGCTCCAGTTCTACGACCAGGCCAGCCACGGCGCTGACTTCTTCCGGGTCTACCTCACCCGGCAAGGGTTCAATCCGAACACGCAGCGCGTCGGTTGGGGCAACATCGATCTGATCACGCAGACCGGGCGTTACGCGCCGACGCAGAACATCTCGTTCAACGTCTCGACGTCCGGACGCTCAGGACAGCACGTCCTCTTCGTGATCTGGAAGGCGTCGCACATGGACCAGACCTACATGTGGTGCAGCGACATCAACATCGTCTGATCCACCCGATCGCCAGGCGCAGCTCGGCTCCGGCCCGGACGAACGGGTCGGAGCCGAGGTCTGTCGGAGCTGGTGGTCGGGCCTGCCCGATTCTCCGGTGAGGTTCTCGTACGCTGCACCACCGGCAGGCAGCGGGGTAGCCTCGGGCGGGTGCGGATCATCGCGTTCCTGGCCATCTCCGTCGTCGTGCTGATCGCCGTCCTGCTGGTTTCCGTGGTTCTGACGGGCGGTGCGCGACGCCGACGCCATGCCGCGCAGATGTCCGCCCGCTGGGCGGTGCGCCACTACGCCATACCGGGGCGTGGGCACACAGTCGTCGGTGTCACCCTGACCGACGCGGACGGGCGGGTGCACGGCGAGCACGTGGTCGCCCGCATTCCGGACGATGCCCAGGACTGGCAGCGCGACTTCGTCGCCGCCCGTCAGGAGGCCGAGGAGCGCGCATTCCACCTCAACATCGACCGTCCACCGATCGAGGGCTGACGCCGGCTGTGCGACGAAACCATGCGTTGACCGGCCCGCTACCGTCCCTCGTCGCGTACGTCGACGAGGGTGCTGCCGTCACCGAGCTGGTCGCGGGTGATGATGCTCAGGCTGCCGTCCGTCTCCAGCACGACAGCGGCAAGGTCGTGGAGGTCACCCGCGCCCTGGCTGCGGGCGGCCTGCCGGATCTCACTCTCCGCCACCCGGGTGGACCGCAACGTCTCGCTTCGCAGCTGCCCGTCCCGGAGCAGCATGGTGGGCCGGGCCTTGAGCACCTTCTGTGACGGTGGCCAGCGTACGGCGAGCAGCGCGACCGCGTACTGCAACGCCACCAGCAGGATCAGGGCGAGGATTCCCTCCACCAGCGACACGTCCCGCGACAGCAGGATGGTCGCCAGCGTCGAGCCCAACGCGACCGTGACCACGAAGTCGAAGGCGTTCAGCTTGGACAGGGTCCGCTTGCCGGAAACCCGCAGGATCACCACGAGCGCCGGATAGATGATCGCCGCGACCACGAGCAGGCGTACCAGGTCGGCGGTACTCAGGTCATTCACCGAGGTGGCGGAGCCGATTGCTGACGTCGTGCACTCCCGGTGTACGCCAGGCGAGGGCATGGGCCTCGGCACTCATCTCGGCCGTGCTCACCGTGCCGTCGAGCACCACCACCCGGTTCTGCACCTCGATGCAGATTCGCTCCTGACGCAGGCGTGAGTCCTGCTGCATGCTCGCGAGCAGCTGACAGGCCAGTCGGGTGTCTTCGCTTGTGGGCTCGGCGTAGAACAGCGGCGGCAGGTCGTGGGGAAAGAACCAGGGGTGGGTCATGGCTGACTCCTTCAGGGGATTCGTCTGCTACGACTGCCCTACCCGGCGGTCACGGCGGACAACACGACGAACCGATGACGGTCTCTGCCCGTGACTGTGACGGTCGGCGGAGATCGGCAGCTCGACGTTTGCGGCAGTGGATTTCGGGTAGCGGGCCAGCCAGGGTGCCGACCGCGGCTTGGCCGCACGACCGCCGGGAGGACGTCATCGTGACCCGCCGATCGCTCCCGAACGGCACCACGAGCCAGCGCGCGTGGGTGACGTACCTGTGAACGGGCGGCACCGGTCAGGCTGTCGCGACACCGACCACCGACATCGGATCGGGCCGTCCGGACTCGTCCCCGGCCGGTCCGCCAGGCCGGCGCAGCGATGAGCCGGCCCACCGACGAGCAGGCACCGGAGGACGCGGTACTGAACGGTGTCGCCCGCCGGCTCGACAAGCCGATGGGTGCCCTTGGCGTGCTCTTCGTGCTGGTCGTCCTCGGGCAGGCGCTCGCCGGACATCCCACGCTGTCCACGGCCCTGACCGTGCTGGGCTGGGTGCTGTGGGTGGTGTTCGTGGGGGAGTTCGCCCTGCGCGCCTGGCTGGCCCGCCATGACGCCCGCCGGTTCTGGCGACGCAACTGGTGGCAGCTCATCTTCCTGGCCGTGCCGTTCCTCCGGTTCGCCCGGGCCGCCTCCGCCCTGCGTGCCGCCCGAGCCGGTGGCGTCATCACCGCCGCCGTCCGCGGCTCGCGCTCCGCCGGTAGGTTGCTGACCGACCGGATCGCATGGCTGGCAATCATCACCGCGACGGTCGTCCTCAGCGTCGGCCAACTGCTGGTCGTCACCGGCACCTACCGGTCGTACGGACCGGCGCTGCACGAAGTCGCCATGACCACCATCACTGGTGAACCACTCGGCGTCGACGATCCGCTCGCCCAGGTCGTCGAACTGGTACTCGCGATCTACTCGGTGGTCGTGTTCGGCACGCTTGCGGGGGCGTTCGGCGCCTTCTTCCTGAGTGCCGACCGGGAGCGTAAGGCCACCGCGACGTGAGCCGGCCCCGTACTCCCGCCGCCCGACTCGCCGAGATACGGCAGAGTTTCTGGCTCATCCCGGCGCTCTTCGCGGCGAGTGCCGTGGTGGTGGCCATCGGGCTGTCGGTACTGGAGCTGCGGCTGCGGCTGCCGGTCGAGACCATCCTGCCGAGCGGGCCCGCCGGGGCCCGGTCCCTGCTGTCGTCGATCATCACGGCGATGATCTCGTTCACTGCGCTGGTCTTCTCCATCACGGTCGTCGCGCTGCAACTGGCCAGCAGCCAGTACTCCCCGCGGGTGCTGCGCACGTTCCTTCAGGATCGGGTCATCCAGTCGACGCTCGGAACGTTCGTGGCGACTTTTCTGTTCGCGATGGTGGTGCTGGCGGCGCTGCCGGCCCGCGACAGCGAGCGGCTGCCCGAACTCTCGCTCGCCGTGTCGATGTCGCTCGTGCTGGCCAGCACCGCGATGTTCATCTACTACCTGCACCACATCACCACGGTGATGCGGGTGTCGCACATCATCGTCGCCATCGGCGCGCAGACCCGACGCACCATCGAACAGCACGTGCCGGACCGCGAGGAGCCGGCCGAGGTCACGGGCGAGGTGGTGCAGGTCGTGCCGGCCGCAGCGGCGGGCCTGGTCACCAGCGTCGACCTCGCCCTGCTCGCCCGGCTGGCTCGCGAGCACGACTGCGCGATCACAGTCGTGCCGGCGCCGGGAGACTTCGTGTTCACCGAAGCACCGCTGCTGCGCTGCCACCGGCTGCCCAGCGGTGAACCGCGCCCACTGCCCGTCGAGCGCGTCGCCCACTCGGTCACCATCGACGTCGAGCGCACACCGGGCCAGGACGTGGGATTCGGTTTCCGCCAGTTGGCGGACATCGCCACCCGTGCGCTCTCTCCCGCCTCGAACGACGTCACCACCGCGGTTCGCGCCGTCCAGGAGGCGCACGAACTGCTCCGCCGGCTGGCGACCCGGCCCGATCCGGTGGGGATCGTGCGGGACGACGACGGCACGGTGCGGGTGCTGGCGAAGCGTCCCACCTACGACATCTACCTGGCGATGATCATTGACGAGCTGCGGAACGCCGCTGCCGGGGAACCACGGATCAACCGGCTGCTCGACGCCGTCGTCGCCGACCTGGACTCCGTGGCACTCCCTACCCACCGGCCGGCGATCCGGCGGCGGTTGCCGACGAGATGACGGCGGGACCCTTGAGCCCTCGCCGCTGACCATCCGCACTCGCCGCAGAGCACCTGCCTGCCGAGGCGTCAGATCCCGTGTCGGAACGGCGGCCCGGCGTCGGCCAGGAAATCCCGCAACGATCGCGCGGGCCGTCCGGTCACCCGCTCGACGGAGTCGGTGACCTGCGCGAAGCTGCCTGCCCGTACGCGTTCGAAGGTCAGCGCGAAAAGTTCCCGCTCGAAGCCGGTGGTCCCGTCCACGACCTCGTCAATGGTCAGCTCGCGAACGGTCACCGTACGACCTGCCGCGGCGGAGAGCAGCTCTGCGGTGTGCGGCAGGGAGAGTGCCTCCGGGCCGGTGAGCTCGTACACCCGGCCGGCGTGCTCCTCGTTGCGCAGCGCCCGCTCGGCCACGGCGGCGATGTCCCGGGCATCGATCCAGGCCAGGCTGGCGCCACCGCTGGAGAACGGCAACAACCCGTCGGTGATCTGGTCACGGTAGAAACGCGGGTCGGTGAAGACCTGCATGAACCAGCTGGGCCGCAGGATCGTCCACGCGTGACCACTGTCGCGTACCGCCTGCTCGGCACGCGGCGCCCATCCGTCGGTGCCCATGTAGTCGGCGTCCTGCTCGGACAGCAGGACGATCCGGGCCCCGGCGGGCGTCTCGTCAAGCAGTGCGCCGATGAGGTCCGGCGCGTCCGCACGGTCCGGTCGGACGATGTACATGGCGTCCACACCCTCGGTCGCTGCCTTCCACCCGGATGGGTCGTTCCAGGAGAAGGCGGTCGGGCGGACGCCGTCGATGTCGACCGAGGTCGGGTTGCTGCTGCCGCCGAGCACGTCAACGCCCTCCTGCGCGACAAGCAGCCTGGCCAGCGGCATCCCGGTCTTGCCACGGACCCCTGTCACCAGTACGCGGGGCCTGCCGGCCCCCACCGAGCGCGGACTCTTCACGTCGAACCACCCTTTGGTTGATTCACTAAAGTTCCTCGACCCACTAAAGCAGCGTTACCTGAGGGAGTCAACTAATCTGTGCTCATGACCGAGGTGGCGGACGCCCTTGCCCAGCAGGTATGGGACCTCGTCCTCGCCTACGACGCAGCCTACGACCGCGCGGCGCAGGTTGCCGGGCTCAGCGCCGCACAGGCGTGCCTGCTCGAACACCTCTCCGGGGGCAGTCGCCCGATGGGGGAACTCGCCTCGGAGCTGCAGTGCGACGCCTCGAACGTCACCCAGCTCGTCTCCCGAATGGAGACCCGTGGCCTGGTGACGCGGGCGCCCGACCCGGACGACCGGCGGATCAAGCGCGTGTCGATCACCCCGGCCGGGCGTGACGTGCGCCGCGTCGTCCGGGGCGCGTTCGAGTTCCCGGCCGAGCGGCTGGCGCTGCTCACCGACCAGGAGCGGCGCCAGCTTTCCGGCCTGCTGGGGAAGATGTTGGGCACCACGTCGTAGGGCCGTGCCGGTCGCGCCCGGCCGCCTCCCTGGCCTCGAACCCGCCCGGCCGCCTCCCTGGCCTCGAACCCGCCCGGCCGCCTCCCTGGCCTCGAACCCGCCCGGCCCGGCCGGGTGCTGGTGGGTGCCCGACCGGCTGGCGTACGCACCCTTGCGCGTCGCCGAACAGATGGGTGAACATCAATGTTAGCGTCACCATGCCGGCGGGTGTTGGGTGCTCGGTGGGAAGTTCGGCCGAGCGGGGCGGTGTGGGTGTCGCAGGCGGGCGGTGAGTGGCGGTGCCGTGGCGATAGCAGGTCAGGTGTCTGATAATTCCGGAACGTCACGGCCTCGTGATTCCGGAACATTACGTCTTGACGAACGACGTGTTATCGCCCACAGTCGATGGTCAAGGACGGCGATGCCTACGGCTTACCGGGCGAGCCTGCTTCGTCCGGCCGGTGAACCAGGCGTGTGCGGGGACGCGTCAACGTTGATGTTAGCGCTAACAAAGCAGCGCAGATGTTCGACGGTGTGCCCATCCTCGGGCGGACCGCTCGGCTCTCGGTCATTGAAGGAGGAACATGTCTGCCTTTGGTAGATCTCCCGCTCTCCCGCCGCCCTCGCGACCACGTAGGTGGTTGTTGCGGGCCGCTGCGGCGGGTGTCACGGCGGTCGTCGCCGGTAGTGCCGCCGCCGTGGCGGTGTCGACACCGGCCGCCGCCGCGACTGTCGACACGAACGCGTGGTACGTGTTGGTCAACCGCAACAGCGGCAAGGCCCTCGACGTGTACAACCTGGCCACGAACGACGGCGCCCGGATCACCCAGTGGTCGCGGAACAACGGCAACCAGCAGCAGTGGCAGTTCGTGGACTCGGGCGGTGGCTACTACCGGCTGAAGTCGCGGCTGTCCAACAAGGTGCTGGACGTCTACAACTGGTCGACCGCCAACGGCGCCGCCATCGTGCAGTGGTCCGACCACAACGGGGCGAACCAGCAGTTCCGGTTGGCCGACTCCGACGGCGGTTACGTTCGGTTGATCAACCGGAACAGCAACAAGGTGATGGAGGTGCAGGGCGCCTCGACCGCCGACGGCGGGAACATCGTGCAGTACGACGACTGGAACGGCGCCAACCAACAGTGGCAGCTGGTCCGGATCGATGGCGGCGGAAACCCGACGCCGACCACGCCGCCCCCGTCGGGCACCTGCAACCTGCCGTCGAGCTACCGCTGGTCGTCGACCGGGCCGCTGGCGCAGCCGCGGTCGGGTTGGGTGTCGTTGAAGGACTTCACCCACGCGCCGTACAACGGTCAGCACCTGGTTTACGCCACCACGCATGACACCGGCACGTCGTGGGGTTCGATGAACTTCGGTCTGTTCTCGAACTGGAACCAGATGGGTTCGGCAAGCCAGAACGCGATGCCGTTCTCGGCCGTCGCGCCGTCGTTGTTCTACTTCGCGCCGCGTAACGTCTGGGTGTTGGCGTACCAGTGGGGTGGGCCGGCGTTCTCGTACCGGACCTCGACGAACCCGACGAACGTGAACAGCTGGTCGGCGCACCAGACGTTGTTCACCGGGTCGATCTCGAACTCGGGTACCGGTCCGATCGACCAGGCGTTGATCGGTGATGACCAGAACATGTACCTGTTCTTCGCCGGGGACAACGGCCGCATCTACCGGGCCAGCATGCCGATCGGGAACTTCCCCGGCAGCTTCGGGTCGAACTACACCACGATCATGACCGACACCACGAACAACCTGTTCGAGGGTGTGCAGGTGTACAAGCTCCAGGGCCAGCAGCGGTACCTGATGCTTGTCGAGGCGATCGGTTCGCAGGGCCGTTACTTCCGGTCGTTCACGGCCACCAGCCTGGGCGGCAACTGGACCCCGCAGGCCACCAGCGAGAGCAACCCGTTCGCCGGTAAGGCCAACAGCGGCGCGACCTGGACCAACGACATCAGCCACGGCGAGCTCATCCGGTCGAACGCCGACCAGACCATGACCGTGGATCCCTGCAACCTGCAACTGCT
>FOLJ01000027.1 GCA_900112325.1 Micromonospora sediminimaris | reverse complement strand
ATCGTCACCAGCAGCGCGACCGGGAAGACGACCTCTTCGAAGAAGAAATCGACCAATCCCCGGCCACGCCGCACAGGTTAAAGATCAAGCTAGGCCCTGTGTCGAAGTCCCGCCGGCCCGGTGACCGCCGGCCCGGCGGGGCTCAGTCGACGCGGAGGCGGTAGCCCCGTTTGACCACCGTCTGCACGACGCGTGGCGCCTTCAGGCCGGCCCGCAGCCGGGCCACCGCCATCTCCACCGCGTGCTCGTCGGCACCCCGCGGCAGCGTCCGCAACAGGGCGGTACGCGACAGCACCCGGCCCGGCGTCTGCGCCAACGCCCGCAGCACCGCCATCGGTGCCGGGGCCAGCGGACGCAACTCGCCGTCGACCACTGCGGCGTGGCCGCGCAGGGTGAGCAGGTGGCCGGCGACCTTGATGGTCACCGTGCGGCGGGGCAACTCGTCGACGATGGTGCGGACCAGCGCGCCGAGCCGGGCCCGGGCCGGCGCGCTCACCGGCACCCCGCGCCGGAGCAGCGGCTCGGCGGTCACCTGCCCGACGCAGCTGGCCAGCACGTCGCTGCGCAGCGCGTCCAGCACCGCGTCCGTGCGATCGCCGGAGGCCCGCAGCAGCGCCTCCACCGCCGGCGCCGAGGTGAAGGTGACCGCGTCGACCAGCCGCCCCGCCACCAGGTCGACCAGCCGGTGCAGCGGCGCGGGGTCGGTCGGTGGGGCCCAGCGGTAGACCGGGATCTCGATGACCGTGGCGCCGGCCTCCTCCAGCGCGCGGGTGCACTCGGGTTGCCGCTCGCCGTGCAGCTGCATGGCGATCACCTGACCCGACACGCCTCGCCGGCGCAGGTGATCGACCACCTCGTCGCAACTCTCCGAGGCGGGCGACCACTGGTCGAACAGGCCGGCAGCGCGGATCGCCCCACGGGCCTTGGGGCCCCGGGCCACCACGTACGCGTCGCCGAGGACCCCGCGCAGCGGCTCGGCGAGCCCCCAGCCCTCGGCTGCCTCCAGCCAACCGCGCATCCCGATGCCGGTGTTGGCCATCAGGATGTCGGGCGGCCGTTCCAGGCAGGCACGAGTGGCCTCGCGCAGCTCGGTGTCGTCTGCGAGCGGCACGATCCGCAGAGCGGGAGCGAGCACCACCCGCGCACCCCGCCGTTGGAGCAGCGCGGCGAGCTCGTCCCGCCGCCGGTCGGCGGTCACCCCGATGGTGAAGCCGGCCAGTTCCTCGCGCATCAGCCCTCCTGTCGCAGCCGCACCTCGACCATGCCGTTGTGGCAACGGATCTGGTGCCGAGCGACCGAAACGCCCGGCAGGTCGAGACAGTCCCCCGTGCGCAGGTCGTACACCTGCTTGTGCAGCGGCGACGCGACCGTCGGCACCTCGCCCCGGCTGCCCACGATGCCGCGGGAGAGGACGTACGCCCCGGAGACCGGGTCGAGGTTGTCGATCGCGTACAGCCCGTCCGCGGTCCGGAAGATCGCCACCTGCACCCCGGCGACCAGGGCGGCGACGCCCCGGTCCCGGTCCAGGCGATCCAACGGGCAGACGGTGACCCAGCTCAGTGTCGTCGCGGCGGTCATCGACGCACCTCCGGCAGGCCGAGCGCGACCGGTTGGCGGCCCTGCGCGCCGGACGGATGACCGCCGACGGGTATCGGCTGTCCGCGTTCGGTGACGAAGGTGATCGACGGGTCGGGGACCTCCGGCGCGTTGACGAACGAGGTGAACCGGCGTAGCCGGTCCGCGTCGGACAGGACGTCGCGCCACTCGTCCGAGTACGACACCACGTGCCGGGCCATCGCGGCGTCGAGTTCTTCGCAGAGGCCGAGCGAATCGTCCACGATCACCGCCCGGAGGTGGTCCAGGCCCCCGTCCATCGCCTCGATCCAGGCGGCGGTGCGTTGCAGCCGGTCGGCGGTACGGATGTAGTACATCAGGAACCTGTCGATCAGCGTGACCAGCGCCTCGGTGGACAGGTCGGTGGCGAACAGATCGGCGTGCCGGGGCCGGAAGCCGCCGTTGCCGCCGACGTAGAGGTTCCAGCCGGTCTCCGTGGCGATCACACCGAAGTCCTTGCTGCGGGCCTCGGCACATTCCCGGGCGCAGCCGGAGACCGCCGATTTGATCTTGTGTGGGGCGCGGAGTCCCCGGTAACGCAGCTCCAGGGCGACGGCCAGGCCGACCGAGTCCTGCACGCCGTAGCGGCACCAGGTTGAGCCGACGCAGGACTTCACCGTGCGCAGCGCCTTGCCGTACGCGTGCCCGGACTCGAACCCGGCGTCCACCAGCCGACGCCAGATCTGCGGTAGCTGGTCGACCCGGGCGCCGAACAGGTCGATCCGCTGCCCACCGGTGATCTTCGTGTAGAGGTTGAAGTCGCGAGCCACCTCGCCGATGACGATCAGCTTCTCCGGGGTGATCTCCCCGCCCGGGATTCTGGGCACCACCGAGTAGCTGCCGTCGCGTTGCAGGTTCGCCAGGAAGTGGTCGTTCGTGTCCTGCAACGAAGCCTGCTCGCCGTCGAGGATGTGGCCGTTGCCGAGCGAGGCGAGGATCGAGGCGACGACCGGTTTGCAGATGTCGCAGCCCTGTCCCCGACCGTGCTCGGCGATCAGCCGGGAGAACGTCCGGATGCCGCGTACCCGGATGATGTCGAACAGCTCCTGCCGGCTGACGTCGAAGTGCTCGCAGAGCGCCTTCGACTGGACGACGCCGGCCGCGTCGAGCAGTTGTTTGAGCATCGGTACGCAGGAGCCGCAGCTCGTCCCGGCCCGGGTGCACGCCTTCAGGGAGGCCACGTCGGCGCAGCCGTCCGCGATCGCCGTGTCGATGTCCGCCCGGGTGACCGCGTTGCAGGAGCAGACCTGGGCGGTCGCGGGCAGGGCGCCGGCCGTGGCGCCCACCGCTTCGTCGCCGGCCAGCAGGGCCAGCGGTGCGGCCGGCAGCGGCCCGCCGACGCTGGCGCGCAACGTGGGGTACGCGCTGGCGTCGCCGACCAGCACCCCGCCGAGCAGCGTGGACGCGTCGTCGGAGAGGACCAGTTTGGCGTACACCCGGGCGGCCGGGTCGGTCCAGGTGACGTCCAGGCAACCGGGCGTCGCACCGTGCGCGTCGCCGAACGAGGCGACGTCGACGCCGAGCAGCTTGAGCTTGGTGGCGGTGTCCGCGCCCGGGAAGGTCGCGGCGCCGCCGACCAGCCGGTCGGCCACCACCTCGGCCATCGCGTAGCCGGGGGCCACCAGGCCGTAGCAGGTGCCGTCGACCGCCGCGCACTCGCCGACCGCGTAGATCCGCTCGTCCGTGCTCCGGCAGGCGGCGTCGACCAGGACACCGCCACGTGGCCCGATGTCGAGCCCGGCGGCCCGGGCCAACTCGTCGCGGGGTCGGATGCCGGCGGCCACCACCACCAGGTCGGCGTCGAGCACCGCGCCGTCGGCGAGTTCCAGGGCGGCCACCGCTCCGTCCGCGTCGGGCCGCAGCGCGGTGGTCGCCACGCCCAGGTGGCAGGCGACGTCCAGGTCCTCGACGTAGCGCCGGAGCATCGCGCCACCGGCGGTGTCCACCTGCACCGGCATCAGCCGCGGAGCGAACTCCACCACGCTGGTGGTCAGCCCGAGCAGGCGTAGCGCGTTCGCCGCCTCCAGGCCGAGCAGCCCGCCGCCGATCACCGCGCCGGTGCGGCGGTCCTTCGCGTACCGGCGGATGGCGGCGAGGTCGTCCAGGGTCCGGTAGACGAAGACGCCGGTCAGGTCCGCGCCCGGCACCGGTGGCACGAACGGGTACGACCCGGTCGCGAACACCAGGACGTCGTACGGGTGCTCGCCGGACGTCGTGGTCACCACCCGGCGGCTCCGGTCCACGCCGGTGGCCCGCTCGCCGAGGCGCAACTGCACCCCGTCGTGCGGGGTGTGCAGGTTCAGGTCCTCCTCGTCGGCACCGTCGAAGTACGCCGAGAGCCGCACCCGGTCGTACGCCGGCCGGCTCTCCTCGGCGAGCACCGTGACCCGCCACCGCCCCTGTGGGTCGCGGGCCCGCAGCGCGTCCACGAACCGCTGGCCGACCATGCCGTTGCCGATGACGACCACGTTGCCGCCGGTCATCGCCCCACCTCCACGGGATCCGTTCTGGACAACCAGTCGACGATGCCGGCGACCGCGTCGCGGCAGCTGCCGCAGCCGGTGCCGGCCCGGGTCCCCGCGACCACGGCGTCGACCGTGCGGGCTCCGTCCCGCCAGCAGCGCACGAGGGCGCCCTTGCTCACCGTGTTGCACTGGCAGACAGTGGCCGCGTCCGGCATCAGCGCCGGCGACGCGGCCGGTGCCGCGACCGCCCCGCCCACTGCCCGGCCGAGCAGCAGCGCCCGCCGGTCGGTGGGCACCGGGTGACCGCGGTCGAACAGTTGGATCACGGTGCCGACCGAGGGGTTGTCGCCGAGCAGGATCGCGGCGGCCAACCGATCGTCGTGAATCCGCAGCCGGGCGTACGTCCCCCGGGCTGGGTCGGCGAAGGTCAGCTCCTCGCCGGGGCCCTCCGTGGGGTCGCCCATCGCGGCGAGATCGATGCCGGCCGCCTTGAGCCGGGTGACCACCGGTCGCGCCCGGTACCGGGCCTGCGGGTCCTGCCCGGTCACCACCTGGGCCACCACCCGGGCCTGTGCCCAGGCCGGCGCCACCAGCCCGGTGAGCGTGCCGTCGTGCTGGGCACAGTCGCCGATCGCGGAGATGCGCTGGTCGCTGGTGCGCAGCCGGTCGTCGACCAGCACACCCCGTTCCACCTTCAGGCCGGCTGCCGCGGCGAGGTCGGTGTCGGGGCGTACTCCGCAGGCGAGCACCAGCAGGTCGGCGTCGAGCGACCGACCGTCGGACAGCTCCAGCCGCACCCCGGTGGCGTCGGCGCGCAGCGCGGTCGGCTCCACCGCCAGGTGGGTGGTCACACCGAGATCGGCGAGCGTACCGGCGAGCATCGCCCCGGCGGCCGGGTCGAGCTGACGGTCCATCAGGTACGGCACCCGGTGCACCACGCCCACGTCGAGTCCGCGTAGCGCCAGCCCTCGGGCCGCCTCCAGGCCGAGCAGCCCGCCGCCGAGCACCAGGGCGCGCCGGGCGGCACCGGAGAGGGCGACAATGCGTCGACAGTCGTCCAGGGTGCGGAACGGGATCACCCGCTCCGGCAGGCGTGCCGGGTCGAGCCCGGGCAGGGCGGGCACCACCGCCCGGCTGCCGGTGGCGAGAACCAGGTGGTCGTAGGGGATCCGGTCGCCGTCGTCGGTGCGTACCAGCCCGGTGGCACGGTCGATCGCGCTGACCGTGACCCCGGTACGCAGGTCGACGCCGCGCCCGGCGACCTCCGCGAGTTCCACCTCCGACTCGCCGATCTTGCCGGTGAGCAGGGTGGACAGCATGATCCGGTTGTACGCGGGATGCGGTTCCGCACCCAGCACGGTGACCTTCAGGTCCTCGCCCCGGGCGTGCAGTTCAGCCGCCACCCGGGCGCCGGCCATGCCGTTGCCGACCACCACGATCCGCTCGCTGCGCCCGGTCATGCCTTCTCCACCCGTACCGCGCAGATCTTGAATTCCGGCATCCCGGAGACCGGGTCGACGGCGTCGTTGGTGACGGAGTTCGCCCGTGCCCGCCCACCCCAGTGGAACGGCGCGAAGACGGTGTCCGGCCGGATGCCCGGGCTCAGCCGGGCCGGTGCCTGGAACTCGCCGCGTCGGGAGAGCACCCGTACCGGCTCGCCGTCGGCGACGCCCAGGCGCTCGGCGAGATCCGGATGCAGCTCCACGAAAGCCTCGGGGGCAGCCCGACGCAACGCGGCCACCCGGCGCGTCTGGGTGCCGGACTGGTACTGGGCGAGCACCCGGCCGGTGGTGAAGTGCAGCGGATAGTCGGCGCAGACCTCCTCGGCCGCCGGCCGGTGCTCCACCGGGTGGAACCGGGCCAGCCCGTCGGGAGTGGCGAAGCGGTCGGCGAAGAGTCGGGGCGAGTCGGGCCCCTCATCGTCGGGGCACGGCCAGAAGACGCCGTCCGCTGCGTCGATCCGGTCCCAGCTGATCCCGGCGTAGTCGGCGATTCCGCCGGCCGAGGCCCGGCGCAGCTCGGTGAAGACGACCTGCGGGTCCGATGCCGCCGCTTCGCTCGGGCGCGTGCCCGGGGCCGAGCCGGGGCCGTCTCCCGGCAGCGCGCGGAGTGAAGGGGTTCCTCGTAGCCGGGCGGAGAGGGCGGCCAGGATCTCCAGGTCGGTGCGGACACCCGACGGGGGCGGACGGAGCGCCCGTCGACGCAGCACCCGCCCTTCCAGGTTTGTCATCGTGCCGTCCTCCTCGGCCCACTGGGCGGTGGGCAGCACCACGTCGGCCAGCGCCGCCGTTTCGGAGAGCAGGAAGTCGGCGACGACCAGCAGGTCCAGGTCGCGCAGGCGGCCCTCGACCCGGGCGGCGCGAGGTGCGGAGACCACCGGGTTCGAGCCGAACACCAGCAGCGCCCGTGGCCCCTGATCGGTGCCGAGCGAGTCGAGCAGCTGGTACGCCGGCACGCCCGGCCCGGGCAGCTCGTCGGCCGGCACCCCCCAGACCCGCGCGACGTGGGCCCGGGCCTCCAGGTCGTCGATCTTGCGATACCCGGGGAGTTGGTCGGCCTTCTGCCCGTGCTCCCGGCCACCCTGCCCGTTGCCCTGCCCGGTCAGACAGCCGTAGCCGGAGCCGGGGCGACCGGGCAGTCCGAGCGCGAGGGCGAGGTTGACGAAGCCGGTGACGGTGTCGACGCCCTTGGCGTGCTGTTCGGCGCCGCGGGCGGTCAGGATGATCGCCCGTTCGGCGGTGCCGAGCGCCCGCGCGGTCTCCTCCAGGTCGGCCACGGGCACGCCGGAGAGCGCTTCGGCGCGCGCGGGCCACCAGCCCGCCACGGTGCGTCGCACGGCGGTGAATCCGGTGGTACGGGTGGCGACGTAGTCACCGTCGACGTACCCCTCGGTCAGGGCGATGTGCAGCAGCGCGCTGGCCACCGCCAGGTCGGTGCCGGGCAGCGGTTGCAGGTGCAGATCGGCCTGCCGGGTGGTGGCGGTCACCCGTGGGTCGATCACGATCAGCTTGCCGCCCCGCTCCCGTTGCTCGGTCAACCAGCGCACCAGCGGCGGCATGGTCTCCGCCGGGTTCGCGCCGACCAGCAGCAGGGTGTCCGCCCGACCCAGGTCGGACAGCGGGAACGGCAGCCCCCGGTCCACGCCGAAGGCGCGCATGCCGGCGGCCGCGGCCGAGGACATGCAGAACCGTCCGTTGTAGTCGATGTGCCGGGTGCGCAGCGCCACCCGCGCGAACCGGCCCAGCGCGTACGCCTTTTCGTTAGTGAGCCCGCCCCCGCCGAAGACAGCGACCGCGTCGCGGCCGTGCTTCTCCTGCACCTCGCGAAGCCCGGTGGTGATCCGGTCCAGCGCGGCCTCCCAGGTGGCCGGACGCAGCTCGCCGGTGGCCGGGTCGCGGAGCAGGGGAGTGGTCAACCGTTCCGGGTGGCTGAGCAGCTCCGGCGCGGTCCAGCCCTTCTGGCAGAGGCCGCCCCGGTTGGTGGGGAACTGGCGAGGTAGCACGCTTACCGCGTCGTCCTCCTCGCGCAGGACCATCCCGCACTGGAGGGCGCAGTACGGGCAGTGGGTCGCCACCTCCCGGGGCTCGCGCCCCGGTCGCGTCGCCGGCCGTGCACCGTCTGTCATGTCGGCAAAGCGTGCCGTTGGGCAGTTTCCGGTCCGCGTCCCGTTTGTTTCGGTCCTGTCAAGAGCCGCTCACACCGCACCGCGGCAGAGGGCCAGCTCGCACCGTCTACAATGTGGAACACATATCCTGAAATATGGGAGGGCCGTCATGGGTGTGGCCGAGGCGTTCGACGCGGTGGCGGATGGCTACGATGCCGCCCGCCGCAGGCTCGTGCCCTGCTTCGACGCGTTCTACACCACCGCCGTCGAGGTGGCCACGCCGCCGTTGCGCGCCGCCCTGGCGGCCGGGCGTACGGCCGAGGTGCTCGATCTGGGCGCCGGGACCGGCCTGCTGTCGTCGCTGCTCTCCGCGGTCGTACCCGGCGTGCGGCTGACCCTGGTGGACGGCGCGCCGCAGATGCTGGCCGTCGCCGCCGAGCAGTTGACCGGCCGGGGCGTCGCGCACCGGGTGGTGGTGGCCGACCTGGCTGACCCGCTGCCCGCCGGCCGGTACGACGCAGCGGTCAGCGCGTTGGCGATCCACCACCTCGACGACTCCGCCAAGCGCGACCTCTACCGCCGGGCGGCTGCGGCGCTGGTGCCCGGCGGAGTCTTCGTCAACGCCGAACAGGTAGCCGGCCCGACTCCTGAGCTGGACCGGCGCTACCACGAGGTGTGGCTGGCACAGGTCGCGGCGCTCGGCGCCGACGCCGCCGAGATCGCCGCGGCCGAGCAGCGGATGGCCTACGACCGCCCCGCCCCGGTGGCGGAACAGTGCCGCTGGTTGACCGAGGCGGGCCTGGCGGACGTCGACTGCTTCTTCAAGGCGTGGCGTTTCGCCGTGATCGGTGGTCGGGGATGACTGGAAGTCATACCGCCGGGTAGTCTGCCGGTATGACAGCCAAGGTGACTCTGTCGTTCGCCGACGAGACGATCGCGGATGCCCGGCGGTTCGCCAAGCAGGAGGGGCTCTCGCTCTCCGCCTGGATGGACCAGGCGGCCCGGGAGAAGGCGCTGCGCGAGGTCTTCGCCGCGCACGCCGCCGCGGTCGGGCGGGCCGGGCTGGATCTGGAATCCGCCTCGCTGGCCGATGCCCAGGAGGTCGGCATGGTCGACGACCTGCTCTTCGGCGGTCCGCCGCGTGCTGCGTAGGGGCGAGGTCTGGCGGATCGAGGGAGCCCGGGAACGCCTCGGCCTGGTGATCAGCTCCGATGTCTACAACTCGACGGCGGTGCCCATCGTGATCGTGGCCGAGGTGGTGGGGGCGGCGCTGCTGCGCGACTCGCCACTGGCGGTGTCGATGGGGGAGCGGGTGGTGATGCCCGACCGGATCTCCTCGCCGATGAAGAAGTGGTTCACCGAGTGCGTGGACGTCGCCGACGCGGAGACGATGCGGCGGGTGGACCGGGCGTTGCGTATCCTTCAGCAAATCTGAGCCGACGCGCTCCTCACCGCCGTCGTCGATCAGTGGTGCGATCCACGTTGCCGATCTGACCCGAACGGCGAACGCCGCGGTAACGGCGGCTCCCTAACTTCTGCGGCATGACCACCACGAGCGAGCAGCCGACGGTAATCGAAGAGGAGAGCCTGGATCGCCGACCAGGTCGGTGGATCGGGCACTGGGCACCGGAGGATCCCGCCTTCTGGCAGCGGACCGGCCGCGGCGTCGCCCGGCGCAACCTCATCTGGTCGATCTTCGCCGAGCACATCGGCTTCTCGGTGTGGCTGCTCTGGAGCATCGTCGTCGTCCGGCTCGGCGACTCCGGGTGGCAGCTCACCACCAGCCAGGCGCTCTGGTTGACCGCCGTGCCCAGCGGAGTCGGCGCCCTGCTGCGACTGCCGTACACCTTCGCCGTGCCGGTTTTCGGCGGCCGCAACTGGACCGTCATCTCGGCGTTGCTGCTGATCGTGCCCTGCGCCGGACTGGCCTGGGCGGTCGAGCACCCGGAGATCGGCTTCGTGTCGCTGCTGCTGATAGCCGCCACGGCCGGATTCGGTGGCGGCAACTTCGCCTCCAGCATGGCCAACATCTCGTTCTTCTACCCGGAGCGGGAGAAGGGATGGGCGTTGGGGCTCAATGCCGCCGGCGGCAACATCGGGGTGGCCGTCGTGCAGTTCGTGGTGCCCCAGGTGATCGTGTTGGGCGGCGGGCTCGCGCTGGCCCGGGCCGGTCTGATGTACATCCCGCTGGCGGTGATCGCCGCCGTCTGCGCGTACCTGTTCATGGACAACCTGGTCGAGGCGAAGGCCGACGTGCGGCCGGTCTGGTCGTCGCTGCGGCACCGCGACACCTGGATCATGTCGCTGCTCTACATCGGCACCTTCGGCTCGTTCATCGGCTACTCGGCTGCCTTTCCCACCCTGCTCAACTCGGTGTTCGGCCGGCCGGACGTCGCGTTGGCCTGGGCGTTCCTCGGTGCGGGAGTGGGCTCGCTCTGCCGGCCGTTCGGTGGCCGCCTCTCCGACGTCGTCGGTGGGGCCCGGGTCACGGTGGCCAGCTTCGTGTTGATGGCGGTCGGTGCCCTGGGCGCGCTCTGGTCGGTCGAGCAGCGCAACATGGGCCTGTTCTTCGTGGCCTTCCTGCTGCTCTTCGTGGCCACCGGCGTCGGCAACGGCTCGACCTACCGCATGATCAGCAGGATCTTCCAGATCAAGGGTGAGGAACGGGGCGGTGCGCCGGAGGTGATGCTGGCGATGCGCCGACAGGCCGCCGGTGCCCTGGGCATCATCTCCGCGGTCGGCGCCTTCGGCGGATTCCTGGTGCCGATCTGCTACGCCTGGGCCCGGTCGACCTACGGAGGCATCCAGCCGGCGTTGCGCTTCTACGTGGGATTCTTCCTGGTGCTGCTGGTGGTCACCTGGGCGGCGTACCTGCGTCCCGGCAGCCGGATGGCCCGCGCCGGGGTGTGACGACCGTCATGTAGGAACCCGCTCAGCCCCGCCGGCCGGACCCCGTTTTGACCGGCCGGCGGGGCTGCGGGTATCGTTGCCTGCTGTTGTACGACATCTGTGGGCGTGCCGCCTGAGGTACGCTTGGTCGTTCGTGCGCGCTGGTCCGGCTGGGATGTCCTGGTCACCTCGGCGCGCTACCCCAGACCGACGACGAGACAAGGTAGACCTGTGCGTACGTACAGCCCGAAGCCGGGTGAGATCGAGCGTCAGTGGCACGTCATCGACGCCTCTGATGTCGTGCTGGGCCGCCTGGCCACCCACGCCGCCACGCTGCTGCGGGGCAAGCACAAGCCGACTTTCGCGCCGCACGTCGACACGGGCGACTTCGTCGTCGTCGTGAACGCGGGCAAGGTAGCGCTGACCGGCAACAAGCGCCAGCAGAAGATCGCTTACCGGCACTCCGGTTATCCGGGTGGCCTGAAGCAGGTCGGCTACGAGGAGCTGCTGGCCAAGCGCCCCGAGCGGGCCATCGAGCTGGCGGTGAAGGGGATGCTCCCGCACAACAAGCTCGGCCGTCAGCTGATCAAGAAGCTGAAGGTCTACGCCGGTGCCGAGCACCCGCACGGCGCGCAGCAGCCGGTGCCGTTCGAGATCAAGCAGATCGCGCAGTGAGCGCGGGCGAAGGAAGCAGCATGACCGACATCACCGCCACCGAGGTCGCCCCTGAGGCCACCGAGGCGCCGGCGCCCGTCGCGCGCGCGCCTCGTGGTGACCGCCCGATCCAGACCGTGGGTCGGCGCAAGGAGGCCATCGTCCGGGTGCGCATCGTGCCGGGCACCGGCAAGATCACCTGCAACGGGCGTGACCTGGAGGCGTACTTCCCGAGCAAGGTGCACCAGCAGCTGATCAAGGATCCGCTGGTGACCGCCGAGAAGCCCGAGGCGTTCGACGTCATCGCCAACCTGCGTGGCGGTGGCACCACCGGCCAGGCCGGTGCGCTGCGGCTGGCCATCGCTCGGGCGCTGATCGTCAGCGAGCCCGACGACCGCCCGGCCCTGAAGAAGGCCGGCTTCCTGACCCGGGACGCCCGGGTCAAGGAGAGCAAGAAGTACGGCCTCAAGAAGGCCCGTAAGGCTCCCCAGTACTCGAAGCGCTGATCTCCAGCCGCACCTTGTACTTCTGACGGACGGCCGGTTCGCCTCCCCTCGACAGGGGGAGGCGGGCCGGCCGTTTCGTCGCCTCACGACAAGGCGTTTTTCCTCTATCGGCAGTTCATCGGAGGTTGGTGGGTATGGGCCGGTTGTTCGGCACGGACGGCGTACGCGGGCGGGCGAACGCCGATCTCACCCCGGAGTTGGCGCTCTCGGTGGCCGTGGCGGCCGCCCACACCCTCGCCGAGTCGGACCGTGGTCGCGCCCCGCTGGCCGTGGTGGGCCGGGACACCCGGGCCAGCGGCGAGATGCTTGAGGCTGCCGTGGTGGCCGGGCTCACCAGCGCGGGTGCGACGGTGATCCGGGTGGGTGTGCTGCCCACTCCGGCGGTGGCGTTCCTCACCGCAGAGGCCAAGGCGGATCTCGGAGTGATGCTGTCGGCCTCGCACAACCCGATGCCGGACAACGGGATCAAGCTGTTCGCGGCTGGCGGGCACAAGTTGCCCGACGAGATCGAGATGCGGATCGAGGCGGCGATCGAGGCCAACGCCACCACCGCCTGGAAGCGCCCGGTCGGCGCGGGCGTGGGCCGGGTGCACGACCTGCTCGACGGCGCGAACCACTACGTGCAGCACGTCGCCGGCACCGCGGCGCACCGCCTCGACGGGATCAAGGTCGTGGTCGACTGCGCCAACGGCGCCGCCGCCGAGGTGGCCCCGGTGGTCTACCGCGAGGCCGGTGCCGAGGTCGTCGCGATAAATGCCGAGCCGGACGGGCTCAACATCAACGACGAGTGCGGCTCCAACCACATCGAGGCGCTGCGCCAGGCGGTGGTGGAGCACGGGGCGCAACTCGGCATCGCGCACGACGGCGACGCCGACAGGTGCGTAGCCGTGACCGCCGACGGCGACGAGGTCGACGGCGACCAGGTGATGGCGATCCTGGCGCTGGCCATGCGGGAGGCCGGCACGCTGACCGGGGACACCCTGGTCGCCACCGTGATGAGCAACCTCGGTCTGCGCCTGGCCATGTCCGCGGCAGGCATCCGGCTGGTCGAGACCAAGGTCGGCGACCGGTACGTGCTGGAGGAGCTGCGCGCCTCCGGGCTGGCGCTCGGCGGCGAGCAGAGCGGACACATCGTGATGCCGGCGTACGCGACCACAGGTGACGGGGTCCTCACCGGGCTGCACCTGATGGCCCGGATGGCGGCCACCGGTCGCTCCCTGGCGGACCTCGCCAGCGTGGTCAACAAGCTTCCCCAGGTGCTGATCAACGTGCCGGTCGGCGACCGTACCGTAGGCGCCGCCGCACCGGCGGTACGCGCCGAGGTCGAGCGGGCCGAGGCCGAGCTGGGTGAGACCGGCCGCGTGCTGCTGCGCCCGTCGGGTACCGAGCCGCTGGTCCGGGTGATGGTCGAGGCCGCCACCGAGCAGAAGGCCCGTGAGGTCGCCGAGCGGATCGCCGACCACGTCCGTACCGCCAGTCCGGCCTGACCCACACCGCCGGCTGCGATCGGCTCGGCCGAGGCCGCACCCGCGTCCCCCTACTGTGTAGCGTGCCGTGGGACGATGACCGCCGGCCGCCGTACGGGCGGACGCCACATCTTCGGGGGTGACTGTGTCCCACCCAGGTTCTCCTGGTTCCCTCGGGCAGCCCGCCGGCCAGCCGCTGGCCGAGGCCCCGTCCAGCGCACCACAGAGCTGGATCGGGGCTCACTGGGGTCGCCTGCTCATGATCGTGGTGGCGCTGGGGCTGGCTGTCGGCTCCGTGGCGGCACCGTGGTCCGAGGTGACCCTCAGGGTGCTGGGCCGCACCAGGGGTGACTCGCTCGTCCATCAGGATTCGACCGCCGGGCTCGCGGTTACCGAGATCGACGGTTGGGGATGGGCGTACCTGCTCGTGCTGGTGCCGCTGGTGCTGCTGGCAGTTGCCTCGGCGGTGCTGCCGGGCACCGCGGGGCGGGCCGCAGCTGTCGCGGCGGGCGGCGCGCTGCTGGCCATGTCGACGGTCCTGGTCGGCGCCGCCTACCACCTCTCCTCAGGACCGGACGAGGCAGCTGCCCGCTGGGCCGAGGTCGTCCGCCGGCTGGCGCCGATGCTGGACGGGGACTACGGGTCCATCTCGTACGGCTACGACAGTCCCGGTCTGACGTTCGCGGTGCTCGCCGTCTCGGCCCTCGCCATCGTGGTGCTGACCAGTTGGTGGCCGGGCTCCGGCCGGATCGTCACCGCTGCGGCCGGCTCCTTGGCGCTGCTCGCCGGCCTGGCTCTGCCCTGGTTGACCGTGTACGGCGCGACCGCTGACGAACTGGACCGGCGCAACGTCTGGTGGCCCACCTTCGGCACCGCGTCGGTGCTCACCATGGTCGGCACCCTGGCACTTGCCGCCCTGACCTGGTGGGCCGTGTTGCGCCGGTCGACCCGGGGCCGGTTGCCGGTGCTGCTGGTGACGGTGCCGGTGGCCTTCGGGCTCGTCCTGGTGCACGACTTTCTTGCGCTGGATCCTGAGGATTGGCAGGACGCGGCCGAGCGGGCCCGCTTCCTCGCGGTCACCGACGACATCCGGTCCGCCGCCGAGCTGGCTCAGCTCGCGCCCGTACTCTTCCTCGTCGCGATGGTGCTGGCCTGGTCGGCGGCGCGGCGACGGGCCCGGGCCGCGCGGTCGCCGGTCGTCGCGGCGCCGGCCGACAGCGGGACTGCCCACACCCCGCGCTGACGCCGGGTCGGTCACCGGAACTCGGGCAGCCGGCGCAGCCGGGTCACCGCCTCGGCCAGCACCTCCTGGCGCTTGCAGAAGGCGAACCGGATCAGCCGCCGGCCGGCCTCGGGATCGTCGTAGAAAACCTGGGTGGGTACCGCCACCACGCCGGAGCGCTCGGGCAGCGCACGGCAGAAGTCGACCCCGTCGGTGCCGCCGAGGGCGGTGATGTCGGCGGTGACGAAGTACGTGCCCTCGGGGGTGAGCACGTCGAACCCGGCCGCGGTCAGCCCGTCGACCAGTTGGTCGCGGCGGGCCTGCAGGTCGGCCCGGAAGGCGGCGAAGTAGTCGTCGGGCAGCGCGAGCGCCACCGCCACCGCTGGTTGCAGGGGCCCGGCGTTGACGTAGGTGAGGAACTGCTTGACCCGCAGCAGCGCCGACACCAGCGCCGCCGGCCCGCTGGCCCAACCCACCTTCCAGCCGGTGCAGGAGAAGGTCTTGCCGGCCGAGGAGATCCGCAGGGTGCGCTCGCGCATCCCGGGCAGCGTGGCCAGCGGCACGTGCCCGCTGGCGGCGTCGGTGAAGGCCAGGTGTTCGTACACCTCGTCGGTGACCGCGTACGTGTCGTGTTCCTGGCACAGCTGCGCGATCAGGGTCAGCTCGTCCGACGTGAACACCTTGCCGGTCGGGTTGTGCGGAGAGTTCAGCAGCACCAGCCGGGTACGCGCGCCGAACGCGGCCCGTAGCTCCGCCGGATCGAAGGCGTACCGCCCGTCGGCGTCGGGGCGGAGTGTCACCGGTCGCCGGATCGCACCGGCCAGGGCGATCGAGGCGGCGTACGAGTCGTAGTAGGGCTCGAAGCAGACCACCTCGTCGCCGGGTTCGCAGAGGGCGAGGATGGCCGCGGCGATGGCTTCGGTGGCACCGGCGGTCACCACCACCTCGCCGTCCGGGTCGTACTCCAGCCCCCAGAAGCGGCGCTGGTGCGCGGCCACCGCCGCCCGTAGTTCGGGGACGCCAGGGCCGGGCGGGTACTGGTTGCGGCCGGCGGCCAGGGCCTCCGCCGCGGCGGCGAGCATCTCGGGCGGGCCGTCGGTGTCCGGGAAACCCTGCCCGAGGTTCACCGCGCCGGTACGCACCGCGAGGGCGGACATCTCGGCGAAGATCGTCGTCCCGAACGGGCGCATCCGGGCCACCAGCGGGTCGACATCGCTGCTCGTCACGCCCGTCAGGGTACGGGTGCGACGAGCCGAACCACCCGCCACCCGAGCGCGTGCTTTGTCGCTCCGATCGCCACCATCGCCAGATCGCTCAAATTCAGTGATTGTTTACCCCGGTTTCAAGCAGACAACGTGAGCGAAACTGGTTAGGCTCCGAGCCATGTGTGGAATCGTGGGTTACGCCGGCGCCCGACCGGCGCTCGGCATCGTGCTCGACGGATTGCGGCGGCTGGAATACCGCGGCTACGACTCGGCCGGCGTCGCCGTCGTCTGCGACGGGGCGCTGCTGACCGAGAAGAAGGCCGGCAAGCTGGCCAACCTGGAGAAGGTGCTCTCCGAGCGGGCGGCCGAGGATCCGGCCGGCTGCGGCGCCAGCCCGATCGGCATCGGCGACGGCACCACCGGCATCGGACACACCCGATGGGCCACCCACGGCGGCCCCACCGACCGCAACGCCCACCCGCACCTGTCCCCCGACGGGCGGGTCGCGGTGATCCACAACGGCATCATCGAGAACTTCGCCAAGCTCCGAGCCGAGCTGGAGGACGAGGGCGTCACCTTCACCAGCGACACCGACACCGAGTGCGCCGCCCACCTGCTCTCCGCAGCCCTGACCGAGCTGCGGGCGGCGGGCCAGCCGGACGGGCCGCAACTGCTGACCGCGGCCATGCGGGTGGTCTGCCAGCGACTGGAGGGCGCCTTCACGCTGCTCGCCGTCGACTCGGCGATTCCCGGCGCGGTGGTCGGCGCACGCCGCAACTCACCCCTGGTCGTGGGCCGCGGCGACGGAGAGAACTACCTCGCCAGCGACGTCGCCGCGTTCATCGAACACACCCGGGACGCGGTCGAGCTGGGTCAGGACCAGATCGTGCTGATCACCGCCGAGAGCATCGAGATCACCGACTTCGAGGGGCAGCCGGCCAGCGGCAAGGACTTCCACATCGACTGGGACTCCTCGGCCGCCGAGAAGGGCGGCTACGACTGGTTCATGCTCAAGGAGATCGAGGAGCAGCCGCAGGCCGTCGCCGACACGCTGCTCGGACGGTTGACCGAGAGCGGCGAGATCATGCTCGACGAGGTCCGCCTCAGCGACCAGGATCTGCGTGACGTCGACAAGATCTTCATCGTCGCCTGCGGCACCTCCTACCACGCCGGGATGGTGGCCAAGTACGCCATCGAGCACTGGACCCGGATCCCCTGCGAGGTGGAGCTGGCCAGCGAGTTCCGCTACCGCGACCCGGTGCTGGACCGGTCCACCCTGATCGTGGTGATCTCGCAGTCCGGCGAGACAATGGACACCCTGATGGCGCTGCGGCACGCCAAGGAGCAGAAGGCCCGGGTGCTGGCCATCTGCAACACCAACGGCTCCACCATCCCCCGGGAGTCCGACGCGGTGCTCTACACCCACGGCGGCCCGGAGATCGCCGTCGCCTCCACCAAGGCGTTCCTCACCCAGGTGATCGCCTGCTACCTGATCGGGCTGCACCTGGCGCAGGTGCGCGGCGTCAAGTACGCCGACGAGGTGGCGGCTGTGGTCGAGCAGCTCCACCGGGTGCCGGACAAGCTGCGCGAGCTGCTCGGGCGGATCGAGCCGGTGCGCGAGCTGGCCCGCGAGCTGCGTGCCGAGTCGACGGTGCTGTTCATCGGCCGGCACGTCGGCTACCCGGTGGCGCTGGAGGGCGCGCTGAAGCTCAAGGAGCTGGCGTACATGCACGCCGAGGGCTTCGCCGCGGGGGAGCTGAAGCACGGCCCGATCTCGCTCATCGACAAGGGCACCCCGGTGATCTGCATCGTCCCCTCTCCGGTGGGCCGGGGCATGCTGCACGACAAGGTCGTCTCGAACATCCAGGAGGTACGCGCGCGGGGCGCCCGCACCATCGTCATCGCCGAAGAGGGCGACGAATCGGTGGTCCGTTACGCCGATCACCTGATCCACGTGCCGCGTACGCCGACGCTGCTCGCGCCGCTGGTGACCACCGTGCCGTTGCAGGTGTTCGCGGCCGAGATCGCCGCTGCCCGGGGACACGACGTCGACCAGCCGCGCAACCTGGCCAAGTCCGTCACCGTGGAGTAGCCGCCGGGCGGCAACCGGCGGTCGACCCGGCCGCCGGTACCGACCTCAGCGCCCCAGCATCACCCGGGCCATGCCGTCCAGCGCCGGATTGTCCGGATGCCAGTAGCCGGTGTGGCCGTACCGGCCGCTGGGGAACGTGCGGCCGCCGAAGCCCGGCTCGGCCGGGTCGTGCCCGAACCACAGTTCGTCGCTCGGCCCGGCCAGCCAGCCGGCGATGGTGCCGACCGGCGAGGCACCGAGCACCGCCCGCCGAGCCAGTTCGTCCGGCGGGCGGGTCAGCCGGATCACGTCGTCCGGTGCGGTGCTCGCCCACACCTGCCCGGGTGGCAACCCCAGGTCGGCCGCGTGCGTCACGCCGACGCCGGGTGAGCCGACGAAGACCAGCGCGTCGGCGGCGAGGCCGTGGTCGCGAGCAGCGGTGCCCACCACCAGCGACCCGTAGCTGTGCCCGAGCACGGTCTGCCGGGCCGGCGGGCCGTCGTGGGTGGCCCGGAGACCCTCCTGGAACCGGTGCAGCGCCTCCCCGGCCGCGCGGGCCTGCCCGTCCCAGGCCGCCTCGTGCAGGAAATCCGGGGCGTCGTAACCCAGCCAGAGCACCGCCGAGGTCTGCGCAGCCGGTGCCAGCTCGGCACCCCGGGCCAGCACCCGGGCCGCCCGGCCCAACTCGCCGGTGGCGTCGTCGAGCCCGGCGGTCATCCCGGGTACGTAGGTGAGCACATCCCTGGCCCGGTCGGGGTTGCCCAGCGCCACCACCGCCCGCCCCTCGCCACCGACGTCCAGGCCCAGCAGGTACGCCCGTGGCTGCTGGGCGGACTCCAGCCGGGCGACGAGCGCGTCCAGCCCGGACAGCGCGGCCTCGGCGCTTCGCAGCCCGGCCACTTCCAGCGGGCCGCGCGGCACCCGGGCCAGCAACTGCTCCCACCGTTCGACAAGCGCCGCTCGCCGGGCCGCGAGCAGCAGCCGGTTGGCCTGGTCACGGGCATCGGCCGGCACCCCGTCGAGCCGGCCGGTCAGCTCCGGCTCGTGCACCACCAACCAGCGACGCTCGGCCGGGGTCAGCCCGGCCCACCAGCGCCGCACCAGAGCCGGCTCGGCGTTCGGCGGTGGCCGGTACGACGGTGGCCGGGCCGTCCAACCGCTACCGGCGGCCTCGGTCAGCCGCGCCAGGCGCGTCGTGGCCTCCCCGTCGGCCGTGGCGGCCAGGTCGAGGGCCTCCCGCAGGGCCGTGGTCACCTGGGCCACCGTCGCGCCGGTGCGGTCGGACGGGAGCCTTGCGGGATCGGGCCGTACGCGACCCCGGCGGTCGATCAGCACACCGCTGGCGGCGGCCAACGTCACGGCCGCCGTCAGCCGAGCGCGGGCGGCCACCAACCGGGTGGCGAACTCGGCGAGCACCTGATCGGTCTCGATCGCGGCCGGCACCAGCGCGACCAGCTCGTCGCGCAGCCCGGTCAGCCGGGCACCGGCCGACTCGGCGGCACTGCCGGACCAGCCGGTGCGCAGGGCGGCGCTGCCGTCGACGAGCTCACCGGCCCGCCGCTCGGCCACCCCGGCCAGACTCGCCCAGGCCGATCCGGTGGCCCGCCACGCCGCCGGGTCGACCATGGAGAGCCGGGCGTAACCGGCAGGCTCCGGTGCGCTCATCGGGGCAGGACGGAGAGGCGGGCGGCGGCCCTGGCGTCCACCGACTCGTACGCCCCGGCGGCGGCGCGCACCCCGTCGCCGGTCTCCGCGACCCGGGCACCGAGCCGGCCGCACCAGGCGTGCACGGCCGCCTCCAGGCCGGCGAGCGCCCCCGCCGTCGACCATTCCCCCCGGACCGGTGCGGCAAGCCCTCGCCCGGCGGCCAACCCGTGCGCCAGCCGGTAGCCGGTGTCACCCAGCGACCGCCCGACCCGGTGCAGCAGTTCCGGCCGTACGGCCAGCTTCTCCTCGGCCATCGTTCCTCCCGCCTGACGTCAGCACGACGCAGACGCTAGGCGGTGGTGGGGCCGGTGGCCGTGCCCTGTGGACAGCCGGCGGTGGGCGTACCTCCGGTTTGTCCACAGGTGTTGCCGGGCACGTCGCCGACGGCTATCTTGCCGCCTCCACGCCGGTAGGGTTGGCCGGGTGATCGGGAAACGGGGTGCGGCATGAGACCGGTCTGGCGGGTCGCGGACGTACGCGCGGCGGAGGCCGCGCTGATGGCCACGGTGCCGCCCGGCACGCTTATGCAACGCGCCGCCGCCGGGCTGGCCCGCCGCTGCGCGCTGCTGCTCGCCGAGCGGGGCGGGGTGTACGCCGCGCCGGTGCTGCTGCTCGTCGGCTCCGGTGACAACGGCGGTGACACCCTGTACGCGGGCGCCCGGCTGGCCCGGCGCGGTGCCGCCGTGTCGGCGTTGCTGCTCACCCCGGATCGGGTGCACGGCGAAGGGCTGGCCGCGCTCCGTGCCGCCGGGGGACGGGTCGTGTCGCGACCGCCGACCGTGGTCGACGTGGTGCTCGACGGGATCGTCGGCATCGGCGGTCGCGGTGGCCTGCGGGAGACCGCCGAGCAGTTGGCGGCGAGTCTGCTGCGGCACCGGGGACGGGACGGTGAGCGGGCGACGGTCGTGGCGGTGGATGTGCCCAGCGGCGTCGCGGTGGACACCGGGGCGGTGCCGTTGACGCCGTCCGGCCGTCCGAACGCGGTGCGGGCCGACGTGACGGTGACCTTCGGCGCGTTGAAGCCGGCCCTGGCGGTCGGTCCCGCCGCCGCGTTGGCCGGCGAGGTGGAACTCGTCGACATCGGGCTGGTGCCGTGGCTGCGCGGCAGCCCCGCATTGCACGTCGTGGAGTGGTCGGACGTGGCCGACTGGTACCCGAGGCTCGGCCCCAGCTCGGAGAAGTACACCCGAGGGGTGGTCGGGGTGGCCACCGGCTCCGCGACGTATCCGGGCGCTGCGGTGCTCTCCGTCGGCGGCGCGCTGGCCGGCCCGACCGGCCTGGTCCGTTACGCCGGGGGTGCCCGCGACGAGGTGGTCCGCCAGCATCCCTCGGTGATCGCCACCGGCCGGGTGTCCGACGCCGGTCGGGTACAGGCGTGGGTGTGCGGGTCGGGGCTGGGCACCGACGAGCGGGCGGCCACCGAGCTACGGACCGTGCTCGCCGCCCCGGTGCCGGTGGTGCTGGACGCGGACGCGTTGACCCTGCTGGTCGACGGCTCCCTCGCCGATCAGCTGCGCGGACGGGACGCGCCGATCGTGGTCACCCCGCACGATCGGGAGTTCGCCCGGCTCTGCGGGGAGGAGCCGGGCGACGACCGGATCGCCGCCACGCTTCGACTGGCCGCCTGGATGAACGCGGTGGTGCTGCTCAAGGGGGACCGCACGGTGGTCGGCACGCCGGACGGGCGGGCGTACGTCAATCCGACCGGCACCCCCGCGCTGGCCACCGGTGGCACCGGCGATGTGCTTGCCGGACTGCTCGGTTCGCTGCTCGCGGCCGGGCTGCCGGCCGAGCGGGCCGCCGCGGCGGCGGCGTACCTGCACGGGCTGGCCGGCCGGGAAGCGGCCCGCAGCGGCCCGGTGACCGCGCCGGACGTCGCCGTCGCGCTGCGTCCCGTGCTGGCCCGTCTGCCCTGAGTACCCGCCGGGGTGATCAGCCCGGAAAGTAGGGTGGGGACATGTGGCAGGCCGAGGTACGTGTCGACCTAGACGCGATCCGGGAGAACGTGGACCGGCTGCGCGCCGGCACCAGCGCGGAACTGATGGCGGTGGTGAAGGGCGACGGCTACGGCCACGGCATGGTCCCGGCCGCCCGGGCCGCGCTCGACGCGGGGGCGGACTGGCTCGGCGTCTGCACCCTTGACGAGGCGCTGACGCTGCGCGCGGCCGGCATCGACGTCCCGGTGCTGGCCTGGCTGCTCGCCCCCGGGCTGCCGCTGCACACCGGCGTGACCGCCGGCGTCGACCTGGGAGTGGCCAGCCTGCCGCAGCTCGACGAGATGCTGGCGGCGAGCCGGACGGCCGGGCGACCCGCCCGACTGCACCTGAAGATCGACACCGGGCTGGCCCGGGGTGGCGCGACGGTCGCCGACTGGCCGGCTCTGCTCGACGCCGCCGCCAAGGCACAGGCCGACGGACTTGTCGAGGTGGTGGGGGTGTGGAGCCACTTCGTCTACGCGGACCTGCCCGGTCACCCGACCACGGACCGGCAGGTGGCGGTTTTCCACGAGGGGCTGGCCATGGTCGAGCGGGCCGGGCTCCGCCCGCGCTACCGGCACCTGGCCAACTCGGCGGCCACACTGACCCGGCCGGACACCCACTTCGACCTGGTCCGTCCGGGGCTGGCCGTCTACGGCCTCTCCCCGGTGGCGGGCGAGACGTACGGGCTGCGTCCGGCGATGACCGCCCGCGCCCGGGTGATGCTGACCAAGCGGGTGCCGGCCGGTGCGGGCGTCTCCTACGGCCACACCTACACGACCGAACGCGAGGCCAACCTGGCCGTGGTGCCGCTCGGCTACGCCGACGGGGTGCCCCGGCACGCCTCGAACTGCGGACCGGTGCAGCTCGGCGGGGTCCGCCGGACCATTTCGGGTCGGGTCTGCATGGACCAGTTCGTGCTCGACTGCGGCGACGACCCGGTGGCCGCCGGCGACGTGGCGACCCTGTTCGGCAGCGGGTCCGACGGTGAGCCCACGGCCGACGACTGGGCCGAGGCGGTCGGCACCATCAACTACGAGATCGTCACCCGGTTCGGCAGCACCCGGGTCCCACGCGTCTACGACGGCGATCGGACATGACCGGTTGGCAGATCCCGCGGCCCCGGACCACCGCCGGAAAGGCCGCCGGTCTGGTCGGTGCGGCGCTGGGGGTGGCCGCCGCCGGGCTGGCCGCCGGGGTCGCCACGGAACGCGCCCTGGTCCGCCGGCTGAAGTCGGACCCCACCGACCCGTACGCCGACGAGGTCTTCGGTGACCAGCGGTACGACGAGGCGTACCGGCTGGAGATGCCGGACGGCACCGACATCCACGTCGAGGTGGTCGAGCCGACCCGCCCGGTCGACGGCAACCCGACCGTGCTGCTGGTGCACGGCTTCTGCCTGGACATGGGCACCTTCCACTTCCAGCGCAAACTGCTCGCCGAGCGGGGTGAGCACCGGATCGTCGCGTACGACCAACCGGGGCACGGCCAGTCGGGGCGGCTGGAGACCGGCGAGTACGACCTGACCGCGCTCGGCCGTACGCTGCGCCGGGTGATCGACGAGGCGGCCCCGGAAGGGCCACTGGTGCTCGTCGGTCACTCGATGGGTGGCATGACCATCATGGCCCTGGCCGAGCTGTACCCGGAGATGTTCGGCGACCGGGTGGTGGGGACCGTGCTGATGGCCACGTCGGGCGGGCTGCTGGCAGAGACGAAACTGGTCGCGCCCGCCCTGCTCGGCCGGGTGGGTGCGCCGGTGCTCTACATGGCGGGCAACGTCACCCGGTACGGCGGGGCGGTCATCGACCGGGCCCGCCGCTCGACGACGAACGTGGCCTGGTTGCTGACCCGCAGGTACGGCTTCGGCACCCGTCAGCCGAGCCCCGCCCTGGTGTCGTACGTGGAGGAGATGAACTCCCGCACCTCCGCCGACACGGTGACCCGTTACCTGCGTACCCTGGCGACCCACTCCAGGTTCCCGGCGCTGGCCGCGTTGGCCGGCACGCCGGTGCTGGTGATCGTGGGAGACAAGGACATGATCACACCGTTGACCCACTCGGAGGAGATCGTCCGTCGGCTGCCGCACGCCGAGTTCGTCAGGATCCCCGACAGCGGTCACGTGGTGATGCTGGAGCACGCCGACGAGGTCAACGCCGCGGTGCTCCGCTTCCTCGACACCTGCGGGCGGGACGACTCGTGACCGAGGTGGTGCTGCCGACGGTCGCGGACACGTACGCCTTCGGACGCCGGCTGGCCGGGCTGCTGCGCGCCGGCGATCTGGTGCTGCTCACCGGCCCGCTGGGTGCCGGCAAGACTGCGCTGACCCGGGGGATCGGCGCCGGCCTGGGAGTGCTCGGTGACATCACCTCCCCGACGTTCGTGATCGCCCGGGTGCACCGCCCGGACCCGACGAGCGGGCGAGGTGTGTCGCTTGTGCACGCCGACGCGTACCGGTTGGGTGACGCGGGCGACCCCCGAGCCGAGATCGACGATCTCGACCTGGATGCTTCGGTCGACGACTCGGTGACCGTGGTCGAGTGGGGCGAAGGACTGGTCGAGCAACTGGCCGACGCGCACCTGCGGGTCCGTCTGCACCGGCACGACGACGACACCCGCACGGCGGAGCTGGAGCCGGTCGGCGGCGACTGGGCGGAGCGCCTGGCGGCCCTCGCCGCCCTGGGCTGAGCGCTGTCGTACCCGCTGCCTACAGTGCCCGGAGACGATCCGACCGGTGAGAGGTTGCCGATGCCCGACGACACCCCTGCTCTCGACTTGCTGGCGCTCCTCCCCGACGAGTGGCGGGCGGTGCTGACCCCTCATCTCGACCCGGCCCGGGTGTCCGCGTTGAGCGCGTTCGTCGCCGCGGAGTACGCCGCCGGCCCGGTCTTCCCGCCGGTCGAGGATCTGTTCTCGGCCTATCGGCTCTGTGCACCGTCGGCCTGTCGGGTGTTGATCCTCGGGCAGGATCCCTACCACCGCGCCGGCCAGGCCCACGGGCTCAGCTTCAGCGTGCGCGAGGGGGTGTCGGTGCCGCCGTCGCTGCGCAACGTCTTCAAGGAGCTGGGCGAGGATCTGGGCATGCCGAAGCCGCGCAGCGGCAACCTCGACGGCTGGGCGGCGCAGGGTGTGCTGCTGCTCAACTCGGTGCTGACCGTGCGCCAGGGCACCCCCGGGTCGCACGCCAACCGGGGCTGGGAGGAGTTCACCGACGCGACCATCCGGGCACTCGACGCGCTGGAGTCCCGAGTGGTCTTTCTCCTCTGGGGCGGGTACGCGCGCAAGAAGGCGGCGCTCGTCGGCAACCCACAGCACGTGGTGCTGGAGGCGGGCCATCCGAGCCCGATGAATCCGCGTGGCTTCCTCGGCAGCCGGCCGTTCAGCGCCGCCAACAAGGCCCTCGCCGACGCCGGCCTGTCCACCATCGACTGGGAGCGCTCGGCCGGCTGAGCCGCCGTACGCTCCCCCGCGTCGTCCGCACGTACCAGGCGGTGGTACCCGCCTGGCTGGTCGGTGGGGCCGGTCGGACGAGGGTTCTTGACTGACGTCGTAGTTGCGATAACGATATCAAAATATCGATGTCGGCTTACGTCTTCAGTCTGGGGGGTCAGCGACGACGCGAAGCAGCAGTGGAGCACCCACCCAACCGACAGTTCGGCAATTCGTACAACCATGGCGCGACATCGACGTGCGGTGACCGTCCCCTCGACCGCACGCACCCCGCCGCCTTTCGAAGGAGAAACACACCACCATGAACGAAATCCCCACACACCGTAAGAGTCGCCGACGCGGCCGCATCAGGATGCTGGCTGCCGCGGCCTTCGCCGCAGTGTTGGCCACCACCGGCACCGTCGCGATCTCGGCCAGCCCCGCCCAGGCCGAGGCCGACCGGCAGGTCTGTTCGAACACGGAAGGTACCCACAACGGGTTCTTCTTCTCGTTCTGGAAGGACAGCGGCGACGCCTGCATGGTGTTGCGCGAGAACGGCCGCTACTCCAGCTCGTGGAGCAGGAGCACCAACAACTGGGTTGGTGGCAAGGGCTGGAACCCGGGAACCCGCCGTACGATCAGCTACTCGGGTAGCTACAACCCGGGTAACAACAACAGCTACCTCGCCCTGTACGGCTGGACCCGTAACCCGCTCGTGGAGTACTACATCGTCGAGAACTTCGGCAGCTACAACCCGAGCAGCGGGGCCACCCGGCTGGGCAGCATCACCACCGACGGCGGCACCTACGACATCCTGCGTAGCCAGCGGGTCAACGCCCCGTCGATCGACGGCACCCAGACGTTCTACCAGTACTGGAGCGTCCGGCAGCAGAAGCGCAGCAGCGGGACCATCACCACCGCCAACCACTTCGACG
>FOLJ01000030.1 GCA_900112325.1 Micromonospora sediminimaris | reverse complement strand
CACAGTGGACGCGAGCATCTTTGTGGTCAAGTTGTCAAGGGCGAACGGTGGATGCCTTGGCACCAGGAGCCGATGAAGGACGTGGGAGGCCGCGATAGGCCTGGGGGAGCTGTCAACCGAGCTGTGATCCCAGGGTGTCCGAATGGGGTAACCCGGCATCAGTCATGTGATGTCACCTGCACCTGAACTCATAGGGTGTGTGGAGGGAACGCGGGGAAGTGAAACATCTCAGTACCCGTAGGAAGAGAAAACAACATGTGATTCCGTGAGTAGTGGCGAGCGAAAGCGGATTGAGGCTAAACCGGTTGCGTGTGATACCTGTCAGGGGTTGCGTGGTCGGGGTTGTGGGACCCTGCTACACGAGCTGACACTCGTGTGAGGAGTGATAAAGCCAGTGGTTAGCTGAATGGTCTGGAAAGGCCGACCGTAGACGGTGATAGTCCGGTAGGTGAAAGCTGCTGGTCTTCTGTGGGTGTTCCCGAGTAGCGGCGGACTCCTGAAATCTGCCGTGAATCTGCCAGGACCACCTGGTAAGCCTAAATACTTCCTGGTGACCGATAGCGGACGAGTACCGTGAGGGAATGGTGAAAAGTACCCCGGGAGGGGAGTGAAATAGTACCTGAAACCGTTCGCCTACAATCCGTCGGAGCCTTGCGGGGTGACGGCGTGCCTTTTGAAGAATGAGCCTGCGAGTTAGTGGCATGTGGCGAGGTTAACCCGTGTGGGGGAGCCGTAGCGAAAGCGAGTCTGAAGAGGGCGTTTGAGTCGCATGTTCTAGACCCGAAGCGGAGTGATCTAGCCATGGGCAGGCTGAAGCGCGGGTAAGACCGTGTGGAGGGCCGAACCCACCAACGTTGAAAAGTTGGGGGATGACCTGTGGTTAGGGGTGAAAGGCCAATCAAACTCCGTGATAGCTGGTTCTCCCCGAAATGCATTTAGGTGCAGCGTCGTGTGTTTCTTGCCGGAGGTAGAGCACTGGATGGTCTAGGGGGCCTACAAGCTTACCGAAATCAGCCAAACTCCGAATGCCGGTAAGTGAGAGCGCGGCAGTGAGACTGCGGGGGATAAGCTTCGTAGTCGAGAGGGAAACAGCCCAGATCACCAGCTAAGGCCCCTAAGCGTGTGCTAAGTGGAAAAGGATGTGGGGTCGCATAGACAACCAGGAGGTTGGCTTAGAAGCAGCCACCCTTTAAAGAGTGCGTAATAGCTCACTGGTCAAGTGGTTCCGCGCCGACAATGTAGCGGGGCTCAAGCACACCGCCGAAGCTGTGGCACTCACACAATGACTTCGCGAGGTCCTTCGGGGTTTCGTGCAGGTGTGTGGGTGGGTAGGGGAGCGTCGTGCCGGGGGTGAAGCAGCGGGGTGACCTAGTTGTGGACGCGGCACGAGTGAGAATGCAGGCATGAGTAGCGAAAGAAGGGTGAGAAACCCTTCCGCCGGATGACCAAGGGTTCCAGGGCCAGGTTAATCCGCCCTGGGTGAGTCGGGACCTAAGGCGAGGCCGAGAGGCGTAGTCGATGGACAACGGGTTGATATTCCCGTACCCGCGAAGGAGCGTCCCTGATGAACCTCGTTGTGCTAACCACCCGAGCCTGGTGCGGTCTTCGGACCGAGCTGGGGGAGCGTGGGAACCTGGCGGGTAGTAGTCAAGCGATGGGGTGACGCAGGAAGGTAGCTGAGCCCGGCCGGTGGTTGTGCCGGGGTAAGCGTGTAGGCCGACGTGTAGGCAAATCCGCACGTCATGAAGGCTGAGACGTGATGCCGAGCCGATTCAGGTGAAGTCAGTGATCCTATGCTGCCGAGAAAAGCCTCTAGCGAGTTCCGAGCGGCCCGTACCCCAAACCGACACAGGTGGTCAGGTAGAGAATACCGAGGCGATCGGGCGAACTGTGGTTAAGGAACTCGGCAAATTGCCCCCGTAACTTAGGGAGAAGGGGGGCCGGAGACGTGAAGCCCCGCGCGGGTGGAGCGTTGTATGGCCGCAGAGAGCAGGGGGAAGCGACTGTTTACTAAAAACACAGGTCCATGCGAAGAAGTAATTCGATGTATATGGACTGACGCCTGCCCGGTGCTGGAACGTTAAGGGGACCTGTTAGCTCTTCGGGGCGAAGCGGAGAACTTAAGCGCCAGTAAACGGCGGTGGTAACTATAACCATCCTAAGGTAGCGAAATTCCTTGTCGGGTAAGTTCCGACCTGCACGAATGGCGTAACGACTTCCCCACTGTCTCAACCACAGGCCCGGCGAAATTGCAGTACGAGTAAAGATGCTCGTTACGCGCGGCAGGACGGAAAGACCCCGGGACCTTTACTATAGCTTGACATTGGTATTTGAGTCGGCTTGTGTAGGATAGGTGGGAGCCGGTGAAGCTCATACGCCAGTATGGGTGGAGGCAATCTTGAAATACCACTCTGGTTGATTCGGGTATCTAACTTCGGACCGTTATCCGGTTCAGGGACAGTGTCTGGTGGGTAGTTTAACTGGGGCGGTTGCCTCCTAAAGGGTAACGGAGGCGCCCAAAGGTTCCCTCAGCCTGGTTGGCAATCAGGTGTTGAGTGCAAGTGCACAAGGGAGCTTGACTGTGAGACTGACGGGTCGAGCAGGGACGAAAGTCGGGACTAGTGATCCGGCACTTGCGTGTGGAAGCGGTGTCGCTCAACGGATAAAAGGTACCCCGGGGATAACAGGCTGATCTTCCCCAAGAGTCCATATCGACGGGATGGTTTGGCACCTCGATGTCGGCTCGTCGCATCCTGGGGCTGTAGCAGGTCCCAAGGGTTGGGCTGTTCGCCCATTAAAGCGGTACGCGAGCTGGGTTTAGAACGTCGTGAGACAGTTCGGTCCCTATCCGCCGTGCGCGTAGGATACTTGAGAAGGGCTGTCCCTAGTACGAGAGGACCGGGACGGACGAACCTCTGGTGTGCCAGTTGTCCCGCCAGGGGCACGGCTGGTTAGCTACGTTCGGAAGGGATAACCGCTGAAAGCATCTAAGCGGGAAGCCTGCTTCAAGATGAGGTATCCCACCCCACTTTGTGGGGGTAAGGCCCCCAGCTAGACGACTGGGTTGATAGGCCGGAAATGTAAGCCCGGTAACGGGTTCAGTTGACCGGTACTAATAGGCCGAGGACTTGACTATCAAAGTTGCTACGCGTCCACTGTGTAACTCACAACAAACAAACAACACCCCAACAAG
>FOLJ01000032.1 GCA_900112325.1 Micromonospora sediminimaris | reverse complement strand
GGAGCACAGATCCAGCTCTACGACTGCCACGGACAAACCAACCAACAATTCCGACTCGCACCCCTCGCATAACCACCACCACCCAACCAACCAACAACCCGTTCGAGGCCGGAAAGCTCTACCGGCTCTAGAGCTTCCCCCGGCTCCTGCGAATCGGCACTAATCGGGCGGGTCCGGCATCATGCCGGGCCCGCCCGAACCGCACCGACACCCCCTCCATCGACCTCCCGGCCCGACGACATTAGGCGCTTCATTGACGGTCGTCAGCAAAGTGCTTAACGTTAGGTATCCACCACCATCGATGGAGGTACCATGAGGAAAACCAGGGCGGCGCTGGCCGGCCTAGCCAGCTTCCTGCTCCTCAGCTTGGGTTTTGTGGCGCTGTCGTCGCCGGCTTCCGCCGCGTCGCTGGTCGAGGTGACCAACTTCGGCAACAACCCGGGCGGCATGCGAATGCACATCTACGTGCCCGACAACCGACCCGCCAACCCGGCGATCGTGGTCGCCATGCACGGCTGCGGCGGGTCGGGTCCGGGCTTCTACTCGGGCAGCGAATTCGCCTCGCTGTCGAACCAGTACGGGTTCATTGTCATCTACCCGAGCGCCATGCAGGAGGCCGGGTTCGGCAGGTGCTTCGACACCTGGTCGGACGCGTCCAAGCGGCGTGGTGGCGGTAGCGACCCGGTCTCCATCGAGTCGATGGTGAACTACGCCCGGACACAGCACGGCGGAGACATCAACCGGGTCTACGCCACCGGCAGTTCGTCCGGCGGCATGATGACTCAGCACATGCTCGCGGTCTACCCCGACCTGTTCAAGGCGGGTGCGTCCTTCATGGGTGTGCCCTTCAACTGCTTCGCCAACGCGGCCGCCTACCCTCCCGGTGGTCCATGCACCAACGGCTCGATGAACCGGACCCCGCAGCAGTGGGGCGACATGGTCCGAGCGGCGTACCCGGGCTACACCGGCCCTCGCCCGCCGATCCAGCTGTGGCACGGCACCAACGACACCCTGGTGCCGTACTCGCTGCTTCAGGAGTCGATCGAGCAGTGGACCAATGTGCACGGCCTGAGCCAGACGCCCACGTCCACGGACACCCCGCAGGCCAACTGGAACCGCCGCCGCTTCGGCACTCAGGTCGAGGCGTACGCCATCCAGGGTGCCGGGCACAGTCTGCCCTCCAGCGGCATGGCGCGGGTCGCCATCCAGTTCTTCGGCTTGGACGGTTCAACCCCACCCACCACCACTCCGCCGCCGACCGGCACCCCGACCCCGACTCCGACCCCCACGCCGACGCCGACGCCGACCACCCCGCCGCCGTCCGGCTCCGCCAACGA
>FOLJ01000034.1 GCA_900112325.1 Micromonospora sediminimaris | reverse complement strand
GCGTAGACCCGTCCGTCCGGGCGTACGGAGATGATCTCGTCGAGACCATCACCGGTCAGATCCGCGAACTGCACCGAACCGTCATCAGCAGCCGGCGGCTGGGACTCGACGATGTTGTCGTAGCGGACCGGGGTGTAGAGAGCTGCGTAGGATGCCGTCCACGTTCTCTCGATGGTGTCGCTGCTACCGGTCTGTTCGATGACCACCGGGGTGGTCTTGGCAGAGTTGCCCCACCGTACGAAAAGCGCCACGTGATTCTCGCTCTGATCACCCGTGTGGCGGAGTAGAGCATCGCCCGGCTCCAGCGCGTTACGGGCGATGGTGTGGGAGCGGGTATGCAGGTTGCCGGTCCAGAAGGCGCTACCGGAGCCGCCCAGCCCCCAGGCCATCGCGACGAAACCCGAACAGTCGGTCCGGTAGTCGCCGTACTGGTTGCGGTAGCACCGTGACTGGCTGTAGGGGACGCCGGGTAGCCAGCTGCGCGCGCGAGTGACCGCATCCGCCCGCGTCATCTGCTTGTCGGCACCGTTGTTGGCGCAGGGCACCGGGGTGGTGCTGGCCGCCGCGAAGGTGCTTGGCTCAGGCGGCAGCCCGGGGTAAGTGGGCAGTGGCGGATCCCCGGGCGTGGACTGTGTGGCCAGCTGCGACGGGCCGACCGGCGGGTGCGCCGCCGCTGGTGACGCGGTGACCATACCCGCGAGCAGGGCCGTTGGCAGCAGCAGGCTGACCGCCCGCCTCCGCTTCCGGCTGATAGGAGAACGCACGACGTGTTTCCTTTCGCTGTGACAATTTTGTGTGGTGCGGTGGCCGAGGCGTGCACGGCGTACCGCTGTGGGCCTCTGCCTCGTGTCGTCGCCGGAGGTCCATTCCGGCGACGACCCCCCGATCCTTGAACTGCGGCAAAGGCTCGATGTCGTCAGATGGTGAAGCCTTGGGCGACGATGCGTTGGTTGGTGCCGTGGTAGACGTTGGTGGCGGTCCAGCCTTGGTTGATGTAGGCGTGGACGTCG